>CP181432.1:13560000-16270868 GCA_051717205.1 Sorangium sp. So ce1128 | reverse complement strand
CGCTGCTCTGAAGTCCGCTCCACGAAAATAGGTTTCGGGGGCGACCGAAGAAGCGTCGCCCCCAACTTATCCACAGGTCTCACAGCGAGGACTCGCCTCTAACCCCTGGAGATCTCTATGTTATTCTGAATGTAATCGAAGGGGGTGTCGACTTTTCAACAGTCCGCCCACGGCCGCTTCGTCCTCGAGACATCGTCCGCACGCATCCAGGGAATGCGGGTGGGAAATACGGCCCCACTGCACCGGCGCTCGGCTCGGCTCCAGCCAAGCACGGCGATCGTGGTGGGGGTGCAACCGTCGCGTCGAGGTCCATTGCATTGGAAGACAGATCGGCACAGCCGTCCCCCATACCGCCTCACAGAGCTCGGTAGCCCGCAGCGCCCCTTTCGAGGCCACCCTTTGGAGGACTCGGTGCGGCGCAGGGCCGCCCCGAGGACGAATCCGAGGTAGCACCGGGTGAGTCCGGGCGTCTATCCCCAACTGCGAAACCTGAGTCAAGTATCGGTTATCATTGGTGTAAATTCAGTCCATAGCGCACTGCGAAACCGGCTTCGCGTCACCCTCGCTCTACCCCTCGGACACCAGGAGCCAAAACTCCCGACGCAGGTCGGTGATTTTCACGACGCGGCCACGATTGCAGAGCAAAACCCGCTCATCTCGTCGTCAAGGGGCTAGAGTCGGCGGATTTTCCAGCTTTTTTAGAAACGCGGAGCTCGTCCAGCACAGAGCGACGGGGGAGAGCCGATTTCAGTCTCCGAGAATTTGCCCCCGGGGTCCAGGTGTGGGGTATGGCGAAGCGATGCCGTTGGGTATCCGGTTGACAAAGGGGGCACTCCTGGCGCAGCGGCCGGAGCGGTCGTCGTGCCAGGCGGCGACCTCCGCGCGGGCCAGGGTCCTCGGGGCAGCGGCCGCGCTCTCGGTGGTCGCGGCCGCAGGGTCGGCGGCGGCCGAGCCGTCGTCGCTGCCGCCGCAGCTCGCCTACGCGTACGGCGAGAACGAGACGCCCCGCGCCGCGGCGTTCGGCGGCGCGCTGCGCGCGCTCGGGAACGGGACGTCGGCCGTCTTCATCAACCCCTCCGCCATGGTGGAGACCCGCGTCTACCACCTCCAGGCGCTCTTCCAGGGGAGCCCTGAGGCCGGCCGGCACGCGTACGGCGGCGTCGTCGTCGACTCGGTCACCGGAAAGCTCGCGGGGGCGCTCTCCTTCGTGGGCGGCTTCGTCGACGCCGACGGGATCGATCGCACGTTCCTCGATGCGCGGGTCGGCCTCGCCTACCCCATCACCGAGCGCCTCTTCGTCGGGCTCACCGGCCGCTACGCCAAGATCACGCAGGATGGGAAGCTCCCCGCGGGAGGCCTCTACGAGCGCGGCGGCGCGGACGCCGGCAAGGACCCCGTCTCCGGCGGCCTGGTCGAGATAGAGGAAGGAGAGGCCGTCGGTCGACACTCCTTCGTGAACGCGTTCACGTTCGACGCCGCGATCACCATCAAGCCGACGGACAACCTGTACATCGCCGCCGTCGGACAGAACCTCTCCTACCCGGACAACGGGCTGCTCCCCACGACCATCGGCGGCGGCGTCGGGTTCGGCACCGACGACTTCTCCATCGAGGTCGACGGGCTCGTCGACCTGAACTCCTACATCGACACCACGTACCGCCTCATGGCGGGCGGCGAGTACCTCGTCGCCGATCACTTCCCGCTCCGCGCCGGCTACCGCTTCGATCAGGGCGCAGACCAGCACGCGCTGTCGCTCGGCGTCGCCTACGTGGGCACCCAGTTCTCCGTCGAGGCCAGCGCGCGCCGGGCCCTCGCCGGCGGCGGGCCCACCACGTTCGTGGTCGGGCTCGCGTACCACCTCGAGTCGAGCGGGCTGACCCGCGCGTCGTCCGACCAGCTCTAGGCCCTCAGGCCGCGCCGCCAAGGCCGCGCCGCCCGACCGCCGCGCGGCCCGGCGGCCGACCCGCGGCGGCGTCGAGGACCTCCTCCCCCTTCTCGCCGCGGCGCGCCTGCTCTAGGTCGGCCCTGCGTGCTGTGCCTGACCCTACCGACCGATCCGCGCTGGGCTGACGTGGCGCTCGCCGACCTGCCGGCGCTCCTGACCGATCACGCCCACTGCGAGATGAAGGCGGCGTCGAACGCGCTGTCGCTCGCCGCGCGCTGGCCGTCCATCCCGCGCCTCGCGCGCGCGCTCGTCGACCTCGCCGAGGAGGAGCTCCGGCACTTCCGCGCGCTGCTCGACGTGATCGAGCAGCGCGGCCTCGCGCTCGGCAAGCCGGAGACCGACGAGTACGCGAGCGAGCTGCGCAAGGCGGCGTCCAGCACCTGCGCGCGCAACGCGAAGGCCGCGCTCATCGATCGGCTGCTCGTCGGCGCGATCATCGAGGCCCGCTCCTGCGAGCGCTTCCGGCTGCTCGCCGACGGCCTCGCGGCGCGCGAGCACGAGCTCGCGCCGCTCTACGAGGAGCTCTTCGCGTCGGAGGCCCGGCACTACCGGACCCTCGTCGACCTCGCCGTCGAGGTAGCCGGCGACGAGGGCGCGACGCGCGGCCGGCTGGCCGAGCTCGCGCGCGCCGAGGGCGAGATCGCCCGGCGGCTCGGGACGGCCGCCGCGGTGCACGGGTAGGTGAGCATGGAGATCGATCTGATCCGCCTCGATCGGGAGGTAGCGCGCGCGGCGCGCGCGTGGCGCGCGGCGCTCGACGACATCACCCGGCGCGGGCCAGCCCCGGCCGACGCGGAAAAGGACGGCGCGACCGCCGCCGAGGCGAGGGCGCGGCTCGAGAACCCGCTCGATCCCTTCCGACGCGTGAGCGCGCGGACGACCTACCTCGAGCTCACCGGCAAGACCCCCGGTCTCGGCGCGGAGCTCGGGCTCGCGAGCCAGGCGGAGGCCGCGGCGCCGGACCCGACCGGCCTCGCGGCCCCGCTCGCCGACTGGGTCTACACGCTCACGCTGGAGCGGGTCGTCTGGGCCGATCGCCTCCGGCTCGCCGCGGCCTGGCACGCCGCGTCGCTCCTCATCGACGTGCCCGAGCCGGCGCGGATGTCGCCGCACGAGGCGCGGCTCAGGCTGCTCGCCGACCCGACCGACGCCGGACGGCAGACGTTCGCCGAGGTGCTCGCGCGCGGCGCCGGAGCGGTCGCCGACGCCGCCCGCATCCTCGTCGAGCGGCGGCACGAGGCCGCGCGCCTGCTCGACGAGGCGCGCCTGCTCGCCGTCGAGATCCCCTGCGATCCGCCGGACGCGGCACTCGGCGCGGCCGAGGCGCTGCTGCAGGCGACCGAGCCGATGCTGCAGCCCGAGGCGACCTGGCACGGCGCGCTCGGGCGGGCCGTGGGCCGCGACGCCGCCTCGGGGTGGCCAGCGCGGCTCGGCCCCCGCTGGATCGAGGAGCTGTTCCGCGCGACAAGGCTCACCGAGGGTCTCGCGATCGATCTCGGACCGCTGCCGCGGCCCCTCGGCGCGGCCTCGTTCGCGCGCGCGCTCGCCCGCTTCGGCGCGGCGCTCTCGCGCGCCGCCGCGCGCGGGCCGTTCGCGCTCGCGATCGCGCCGTCCGATCTCCGGCGCGCGCGCCGCGCGGCGCTGTTCGGCGGCCTCGTCACCGACCCGGTCTTCTGCGCGCGCGCGCTCGGGCTCGGGCGAGGCCGCGCGCTCGATCAGGCGCGCGCGACAGCGCACAGCCTCGTCCTCTCGCTGCGCCTCGACGCCGCGACCGTGGGGCTCGCGCTCGGCGGCGCTCCGGACGGAGGCGGGCACGTGCTGCTCCGGGCCGCCCGCGACCGCAAGGATCGCTTCGAGGAGGCGACCGCCCGCGCGCTCGGCGCCCCGATCCCGGGGACGCTCGCCGGGGTCGTCCCGGCGCTCGAGCCCGACGCGGCCGTCCGGCTCGCCGGGGCGCTCCTTGCGGCGCGCGATCGGCGCGACCTGATCGAGCGCTTCGACGAGGACTGGTTCCGCAATCCGCGCGCGGCCGAGGCCCTCCGCGACGAGGACAGCGCGCCGCGATCGCCGGCGTCGAGGCGCGCCAGCGCCGCGGACCTCGAGGCAGGCCTCGGCGAGATGATGCGCTCGCTCGCGAGCCTGTAACACGCGGCGCCCCGAGCGCGGCGCGCCGCGACGAGGCGAGCCCGGCCGCCCTGCCGAGAGCCCTTCCAGCTTTGACTGACACGTGCTAGGTGCCGGCGCGTCGAAACGCCCTCCCCCGGGGGCGCGGGGCAGCGCGCGGCCCCCGCTGCGCGGCCCTCGCCGCCGAACAAGCACCCGTGAATCCGAACGCCATGCACCCCCTTCTCGCGTCCGGCGCCGCCGGCATCGCCGTCGACTTCGATCTGACGTTCCTGGCGCAGGTCGTCCTCTTCTCGACGTTCATCGTCGTGCTCAAGCCGCTGCTGTTCGACCCGCTGCTCCGCGTCTTCGAGGAGCGTGAGCGACGCACCGACGGCGCCAAGCGGGAAGCGCGCGAGATGGACGAGCGCGCCGGCGAGCTGCTCACCCGCTACGAGGCCGAGATCGAGCAGGTCCGGCGCGAGGCCGGGATCGAGCGAGAGCGCCTCCGCGCCGAGACAGTGAAGATCGAGGCGCAGATCATGGCCGAGGCCCGCGCCGAGACCGCGCGCATCCTCGATGAAGGCAAGGCGAAGATCGCGGCCGAGGTCGCCCGCATGCGCGGCGAGCTCGCCGCCGCCCAGCCCGCGCTCGCGGCGGAGATCGCCGCCAGCATGCTCGGCCGCGAGGTGCGCCAGTGAAGAAGCCGCTCCGCCGCTCCTCGCTCGCCCTCGGCCTGGCCGCGGCGCTCGCCGCCGGCACCGCGCTCGCGCAAGAGCCGGCCCCGCAGCCGGCGATGCCCCCCGGCCACCCGCCGGTCGGCGCCGCCCAGCCGGCGCAGCCCGGCGCGGCCCAGCCGGGCTCGCCGCAGCTGCAGCCCCGCCCGCGCGACGTGCAGCCCGGCCGCCCGCTCGGACCGGGCGGCCGCCAGCTCCCGCCGGGCCACGGGCTCCGGCCGCCGCAGGGCGGCGGGCCCGGCCGCGCGCGCCCCGTGGCGCCGCCGGAGACCACGGAGAGCGCGTCGCACGGGGAGGAGCACTGCCCCGGCCACGGCCCGACGGATCCGCCGCCGCACGTCAACTGGTGGCACGGCCTCATCGGCGTGAACAACGAGGCCGCCGCGAAGGGCGGCATCAACTCGCTGCTCTGGCGCTACCACGACGACAAGAACCCGTGCGACCCGAAGAACGAGCCGCCGCCGTTCCTCGCCTCGGTCCTGAACTTCGGGCTGCTCGCGTTCATCGTCGTCCGCTTCGGGAGGAAGCCCGTCGCCGAGGCGCTGAAGAAGCGCAAGCAGACGATCATGCAGGAGCTCGACAACGCCTCGCGCCTCAAGCGAGAGGCCGAGCGGCGGCTCGACGAGTACGAGGACAAGCTCACGCGGCTCGAGGAGACGCTCGCGGAGCTCAAGGCCGAGCACGCGGCGCAGGCCGAGCTCGAGAAGGCGCACGTGCTCGCCGAGGCGGAGCAGCGGCGCGTGCGGATGCGGCGCGACGCCGAGTTCCGCATCGAGCAGGAGCTCAAGGCGGCGCGCGCCATGCTCCTCCAGGAGGCGGTGCAGGGCGCCGTCACCGCGGCCGAGGAGCTGCTCCGGCAGCGCGTCGGCAGGGAGGACCTCGACCGGGTCAACGAAGAGTACCTGAAGGCCATCCCCGCGGCCGTCTCCGCCGGCGCCCCCCGCGGAGCCCAGAACACCGGAGCAGCGATATGAGCAACGAGGCCGTCGCCCGACGCTACGGGCGCGCGATCTTCGAGATCGGCAAGGAGACCGGCACCCTTCCGGCCCTCTCGAGGGAGATCGGGGACGCCAGCGCGATGTACTCGTCGAGCGAGGAGCTCCGCCTCGTCCTCGACAACCCGCTCATCCCGGAGGCCCCGCGCGAGGAGCTGATCCGCGAGGTAGGCGCCCGCGCCGGCTTCTCGGACGTGACGAAGAACACCCTCCTGCTGCTCGCGCGCCGCCGGCGGCTCGCGGCGCTGCCCGAGATCGCCCGGCAGCTCGCGCTCCTCGTCGATCAGGAGCAGAACATCGCCCGGGCCGTCGTCACGAGCGCAGGCCCGCTGAGCGATGGCTACCTTGACCGCCTCCGGGCCGAGCTCGAGAGGGCGACCGGCAGGAAGATCTCGATCACCCACAGGCAGGACCCCTCGCTCATCGCTGGCGTGGTCACCCAGATCGGCGATCAGGTGATCGACGGCAGCCTCAGGACCCGGCTGTCGAGCTTCCGTGACAACCTGCTCCGAACCTGAGGGGACGCGAACACGCACCCCTGTTTCACGATGGGTCGGGGCTCAGCGCTCGCTGACCTCTTGACCTTGACGACGTAGATTCCGAAGCCCAAGCGTCTCCCGACAGAGGACTCCGCATGCAGCTCCGCGCCGAAGAGATCTCTCAGATCATCAAGAAGCAAATCCAGAACATCGACAAGGCCGCTCAGGTCACCGAGACGGGCACCGTGCTCACGGTGGGCGACGGCATCGCCCGCGTGCACGGCCTGAGCCGCGCCATGGCCGGCGAGCTCGTTGAGTTCACCGGCTCGGAGGGGGGGAGCCTGATGGGGCTCGTGCTCAACCTCGAGCAGGACAACGTGGGCGCCGCCATCTTCGGCGATACGAGCGTCATCAAGGAGGGCGACGCCGTCAAGCGGACCGGGCGCATCATGGAGGTGCCCGTCGGCGAGGCGACCCTCGGGCGCGTCGTCAACGCGCTCGGCATGCCGATCGACGGCAAGGGGCCCATCGACGCGAAGGAGCGCCGCCGCGTCGAGGTGAAGGCGCCCGGCATCATCCAGCGCCAGCCGGTCACCGAGCCGATGCAGACCGGCATCAAGGCGATCGACGCGATGATCCCGGTCGGCCGCGGCCAGCGCGAGCTCATCATCGGCGACCGCCAGGTGGGCAAGACCGCCGTCGCCGTCGACGCGATCATCAACCAGAAGGGCAAGGGCGTCATCTGCGTCTACGTCGCGATCGGCCAGAAGCTGTCGACGGTGCGGCAGGTCGTCGACCGGCTCGATGCGCACGGCGCCCTGGAGTACACGATCATCGTCGCCGCGACGGCGAGCGAGACCGCGCCGCTCCAGTTCATCGCGCCGTACACCGGCGTCACCATCGGCGAGTACTTCCGCGACAGCGGGCGCCACGCGCTGTGCATCTACGACGACCTGTCGAAGCAGGCGGTCGCGTACCGCCAGCTCTCGCTCCTGCTCCGCCGCCCGCCGGGCCGCGAGGCGTACCCGGGCGACGTCTTCTACCTCCACTCGCGGCTCCTCGAGCGCGCGGCGAAGATGGCCGACATCTTCTACGTCGTGCCGAAGGGGACGAAGATCGAGGGCGGCGACGCGGCGTACCGCGGCGTCGACGGCAAGGCGCACGTCGGGGCGCACGGGATGCACTCCGCGAAGGACTCGCTCTGGAACACGGTCGACCCGGCCCTCTTCGAGAAGCTCGAGCAGGCGCGCAAGGAAGAGAAGAAGGACGAGATCAAGAAGCTCGAGCAGCAGCTCTCGGACAAGGGGAAGGCGAGCGACTACGAGATCGTCCGCGACCCGAAGTCGGGCGGCTCGCTCACGGCGCTGCCGGTCATCGAGACGCAGGCCGGCGACGTGTCGGCGTACATCCCGACGAACGTCATCAGCATCACGGACGGGCAGATCTTCCTCGAGGCGGATCTCTTCTACTCCGGCGTCCGCCCGGCCATCAACGTCGGCATCTCGGTCAGCCGCGTCGGCGGCAACGCGCAGATCAAGGCGATGAAGTCGATCGCCGGGACGCTCCGCCTCGACCTCGCGCAGTACCGCGCGATGGCGGCGTTCTCCCAGTTCGCCTCGGACCTGGACGCGAAGACGCGCGCGCAGCTCGAGCGCGGCGCGCGCCTCACCGAGATCCTGAAGCAGGGCCAGTACGTGCCGCTGGCCGTCGAGAAGCAGATCCTCATCATCTACGCCGGCACGCAGGGCCTGCTCGACGACCTGCCGGTGAGCTCGCTCGCGCGCTTCGAGGACGAGCTCTACAAGTTCGTGGAGAGCAAGCACGCGCAGATCTTCGCGGACATCCGGGAGAAGAAGGTCCTCGACGACGACCTCAAGTCCCGCATGACGAAGGCGATCGACGCGTTCAAGAAGCGGTTCGTGGTGGACGCGAGCGGCGCCTCGACCGCCAGCGCCGCGGCGGCCGACGAGGCCTCGGGCGACGCGGGCGACGAGGAGGAGGCGGCCCCCAAGGCGAAGTCGAAGAGCGGCAAGAGCGGCTCGAAGGCAAAGGAAAAGTAGGCAGCCGTGCCCAGCCTCAAGTCCATTCGCAAGCGGATCTCGAGCGTCAAGTCGACGCAGAAGATCACCCGCGCCATGAAGATGGTCGCGGGCGCCAAGCTCAACAAGGCGCAGCAGCGCATCACCGAGCTCCGGCCCTACGCCGTCAAGGTGCAGGAGGTGCTCTGGGAGATCACGCGCGACGCTGTCGCGGCGCCCTCGGCGGAAGCGCCCGCGGCGGAGGGGATCGGGGCAGAGGGCGAGGCGGCCGCGCTCGCCGGCGGCGAGAGGCCGGCGCACCCGCTGCTCGTGACCCGCCCGGAGCGGCGCGTGCTGCTCCTGGTGCTCACGAGCGACCGCGGGCTCTGCGGCGCGTTCAACACGAACATCAACAAGCGCGCCGAGCGCGAGTGGAAGAGCCGGACCGAGGCCGGTCAGGAGGTCCACATCGCGGTCATCGGTCGCAAGGGGCGCGACTACTTCAACCGCCGCAACGCGCCCATCCTCGAGTACCTGCCCGGGGTCTGGGACAAGCTCAGCCTCGAGACGGCTCAGGCGGTCGGCGCGAAGATCCTCGCCCCGTTCAACAAGAACGAGGTCGACGCGATCTACATCGTCTACAACGAGTTCAAGAGCGCGATCACGCAGACCGTCGTCGTCGAGCGGCTCCTGCCCGCCGGGGCGCCGGCGCAGGCCCAGGGAGACGAGGGCGACAGCGCCTCGCAAGGCGGACAGGCGGCGGAGTTCGTGTACGAGCCGGATCGTGGCGCGCTCCTGGAGCGGCTCGTCCCGATGTACGTGGACATCTCGATGCTGCGCGCCCTCTACGAGTCGATGGCGAGCGAGCTCGGCGCCAAGCTCACGGCGATGGATGCCGCGAACAAGAACGCCAAGGAGATGATCGACTCGCTGACGCTCGAGTACAACAAGGCGCGGCAGGCGGCGATCACCAAGGAGCTCATGGAGATCATCGGCGGCAGCGAGGCGCTCAAGGAATAGCGCAGCGCGTCAGCGGCCCTGTCCCCTCGCTCTGATCCTCGCCTTGCGGCAGCTGCCGGCGGCGAGAGGCTCGCACCGCGGGGCTCACGCCCCACCCCCTCCACCCCAGCGCCCGCTCCTCGGCTGCCCGGCGCTGGCCGCGCCTCGTGCGGCCAGCACTGGCGGAGCCGGCCGGGCGACCCCATGGTCCCGTTCCCGTGCTCCAGCCCATCAACGCCGACCATCCGGAACCACGCAAGATCGCGCGAGCCGTCGACCTCATCGAGAAGGGTGAGGTCATCGGGTACCCGACCGATACCGTCTACGGGCTCGGGTGCGACCTGATGAACAAGCAGGCGATCGAGCGCATCTACCAGATCAAGGGGATGCGCCAGAACAAGAACCTCGCGTTCATCTGCCCGGATCTGAGCGACATAGCGCGCTACGCCATCGTCGAGAACCAGGCGTACCGCATCCTCAAGCGCTTCCTGCCAGGGCCGTACACGTTCATCCTCCCGGCCACGCGCGAGGTGCCGAAGTACGTGCACCTCAAGCAGAAGACGGTCGGCATCCGCGTGCCGAACCACCCGGTCGCTATCGCGCTGGTGCGCGCGCTCGGGCGGCCGCTCATCAGCACGACCGCGGCGCCTCCGGGCGAGGATCCGATCATCGATCCCGGCGAGATCGACGACAGGTTCCCGGGGCTCGCGCTCGTCCTCGACGCGGGGACCGGCGGGGCCGTGCCGACGACCGTGATCGACCTGAGCCAGGGCGACGTGCAGGTCGTCCGCGAGGGCGCGGGGCCGATCGACGATCTCGTGTGAGCCAGGCCTGCGAGGCGGAGCCGGAGAGCGCCAGGGGGCTCGGGTGATCCGAGCGGCACGGCCCCCTGGGAGGGAGCCGGTCGCGCGGCACGGCGCGGGGGCCCCGCCGAACTCGCCTGGGACGTCATGTCCCCGGCGCGATGCGCCGGAGACATGACGTCATTTGGGCTCGGACATCGGCCCATCCCCCGCGCCGTGCCGCGCGACCGGCTCCCTCCCAGGGGGCCTACCGTCTCCGCGGAAGGCGGACGACCCGGTTGCAACGGTTGATGCAAGCGTTGGAACGGCCTACTCGGTCGACAAGTGGGCCGTTTCAAGCGATGAAACGGGGCACTCGGCGGCCGAGGAGGCCATTTCAAGCGATGAAACGGGGCACTCGGCGACCGAGAAGGACGTTTCAAGCGTTGAAAGGGGCCACTCGACGGCCGAGAAGAACGCTTCAAGCGTTGAAAGGGGCCGCTGCGCCTCCAGGCATGGCCTTTCAAGGGGCGACGCCGCGCTGCGCGCGATCCGTTGCGGTGTTGCCGGGTGCAGAAGAGCGAAGTCGCCCCGAGGAGGGCGCGGCGCTGCACACCGCGCCCCTCGCGCGGAAGCCGCGCGGCCTGCGTCTGCTGTCCGGCGCACCGATGCGGAGCAGGTGCTCCGGTGCTGCCTCTGCTAGGTTCGAGCCGTGACGCGCCGGGCTGTCTGGGAGACCGTCTACAAGCGATTTGACCCCTTCCGTCCGGCGGACAACCCGGCGTGGCGGGCCGAGCGGGTGCGGAGCCCCGCGAACCGAATCGTGCAGCGGGTGGCCATGCCGTTCGGAGACACGCGGGCGCTCGTCACCGGTACGACCGGCACCGGGAAGTCGACCGAGCTCCTCCGCATCGCCGAGGCACGCAGCGGCCACGACTTCGTCATCGTGCTCGATCTGCACCGCCATTTCGCCGAGGTCGTCGGCGACGAGCAGGCCCTGCGCAACGTGGGCGCCTGGGAAGTCGTGTTCCTCGCGGGCCTGGCCCTCGTCCGGGCGGCCAGCGAGCTCCTCCCCTACCCCATCCCCCCCTCGTACGTCGCCGATCTCTCGGCCGCGTGGGAGAAGGTTGCGCGCGCCACCGAGACGCCCGGAGCGCAGGCCGTCGTGGATGCGGGCGCGCTGGCGAAGGCGATGGTGGTGCTGGCCTCGGCAGGCTTGCCGCTGCTCGGCGCGCCCGCCGCGACGGCAGGAGCGGTCGGGCTCAAGGTGCTCGAAGCCGCCTCCGGCGCGCTCAAGTGGAACCTGCCCATCGGCCAGGCTGCAAGACGGCGGCGCGATCAGGACGCCGAGATGCAGACGCTGCTCCAGGCCGTGAACGTCCTCATCGGACACGTGCAATCGAAGGCGGTGCGGATCCTGCTGCTCATCGATGGGCTGGATCGGATCGTCGAGCTCGATCGGGCCGAGGCGCTGTTCATCGAGTCGGAGATGATCGCGCAGCTCGAGTGCCGCGTGGTCGTGAGCGGCCCGTTCGCGCTGCGATCGAGCCCCGTGGCGAGCGCGATCCCACGCTTCAACCTCATCCTGCCGCTCGTCAACGAGCCGGTCATGGATCACCAAGATCCGACGCTGCATGGGCCCGGGCTCGATTTTTTCTGCGAGCTCTACGCGCGGCGCACCGCCGACCTGGGCGCGCCGGCTCTCCTTGCTCGGCCGGAGCTGGAGCGGCTCGCCTACTACTCCGGCGGCAGGGCGCGCGATTTCGTGAAGCTGGTCCGGGCGCTCGCCGAGCAGGCCTGGCTCGAGGACGCGCCTCACGCAACGCCGGCGCTCGTCGACGCGGTGCTCGACAGCATGCGCCGGCTGCTCGAGACCGGCCTCGACGAAGGCCATATCGAGGTGCTCGAGGCGGTGATGGCGAACCCGCGGCACCGCATCCCCTCCGACGGAAGGGCGCGGGAGCTCCTCACGTACGGGCACCTCCTGCCTTACCCTAACGAGTCCGAATGGTATTACCCCCATCCGCTCCTGACGATGCACCTGCTCCGGCCGACCGCGCGCTCCACGAGCGGCTCCGCCTGATCCTGCGGCTGGGTGAGGCGGGCGTCCTCGTCCTCGTCGACGGGGCGCGACACGAGCGGCTCGGATCGCTCGTGCGGGCGCTCGCCGCGGACGAGCCGGGGCTCCTGGTGCACGTGGACGCGACGCAGCTCGCCCGCGCGCCGAAGGGGGCCGCGGTCGTGCTCGTGCCGGACGCCGCGCAAGCGGGGTGGCTGAACCTGGAGCGGCCGATCCTGGCGGAGCGGGCGCTGCGGGTGATCCTGTTCAGCGACGCGGCGACCTCGACGGCGCTGGCGAGGAAGGCGCCGGATTTCTTCCACTGGATCTCCCATCGGCTGGAGTGCCCGCCAGGGCCGTGGCCGCCGGCGGTCTGGTCGATCCGCGCGGCGAACGAGCGGGGCTGGGGGGTGTTCTGGGAAGAAGGAGATCTCGACGAGGCGTTCGCGGCGGCGCTGCCAGCGAGCCCGCGGGTGCACGTGTCCGCGGCGGCGCCGTATGCAGCGCTGGTCGAGGCGATCCGGGCGGCGGGCGACGCCTGGATCGAGGCCTGCGACGTCGACAGCTCCTTCGAGCTGCGCCGCCTGCGCTGGGCGCTCGTGGAGGCCGGGCGGAGAGAGCCGCTCGTGACCGCGCGGGTCGTGGCGCGCGGTCGAGCCGTGGCGTCCGGTGCCGGCGCGATGGGCCTGCTGGAGGTGGACTCGCGTCGGATGCCGCTCCCGCAGGCGATCCAGGAGCTCGGGGCCGCGGGAGCCGACAGCGCCGGACGGCTCGCGGCGCTCCTGGATTTCGAGCGCAGCGCGGTCGCGACGGCCGTCAGACTGCTCAAGGCCGGCCTCCCGCAGGCGCGGCTCGATGAGGTCGCGCGCGCGGCAGGTGATCCCGTGCAGCGGCTATGGCCGCTCTGCGGCGCGCATGGAGTGTCGCCGGCGGGAGGACCGGGGACGTTCCTGCTGCGCACGAACTTCGCGCCTCGTCGGGATCTCAGTTTCCAGTGTGAGAAGCTCGTCTCCGAGCGCCGCTGGCTCGATGCCGCTCGCGGCGCCATCGCGTCGGGGGATCCGATCGTGGCCGTCCACTGGGCACAGCGCGCGCTGGAAGAGGACCGCGGCAGCGTCGATGCCGCTCGCACGCTGGGTGTGGCGCTGGCTGAAGGAGGGCAGCTGGGCAGGGCCCGGGAGGTCCTGCGCGAAGCCGTCGCCCAGCACCGATCTGTCGCGAAAGGCGAGCTGGAGGAGCACGTCGCGCTGGTGGACGACCTGGCCGGCGTGATCCAGTCGATGGACCTCTCAGGAGCCCGCCCGCAGCTCGAAGAGGCACTGACGCTCCTCGACGATCGTGATGCCGAGCCCTCCCCTGGAGGCGCGAACGTGCTTCGCGAGCTGGCTCAATACTGCGTCGCCGCAGGCAATTTGACCCGCGCGCGCACGCACCTGGAGGAGGCATCGTCGCTCCTCACGAGGATGCACGGGACCGAGGAGCACCCGCGCGTCGCCGCCTCGCTACGCGACCTCGCTCGCGTCCTCTTCGCGCAAGGCGAGGTGCCGCGCGCGCGCGAGCTCCTGGAGCAGGCGCTCCGTATCGAGACGAAAGCCTACGGAGACTGGCACCCGCGCGTCGCCGCCTCGCTGCGCGAGCTCGCCCGCGTACTCTTCGCGCAATCGGATTTGCGGGGATCGCGCGAGCTCCTGGAGCGGGCGCTGCAGATCCAGCTGCGGGTTTACGGGACGGAGGAGCACCCCGGTGTAGCGGATTCCCTTCACCAGCTCGCCCGGGTTCTCTTCGCCCAAGGCGAGCTGCTGAACGCGCATCAGCTCCTGGAGCGAGAGCTGCGCATCAGGACGAAAGTCGAGGGGGCGAATGCTCCCGAGGACATCAGGGCCTCGCTCGAGACGCTTTCCATGGTGCTCCTGTCACAGGGCAATCTCGCCGGAGCGCGCGAGGCGCTCGAGCGCGCAATCCCGATGCTCGAGCGCATTCACGGGACCGCCGGGCATCCCGAGGTGGCCATCATGGAGGCGAACCTGGGCTCTGTGCTCCTGGCCCTGGGCGAAACGGAGCGCGGCATCGCGCTGCGCCGTCGAGCCTACGAGACGCTGCGCGTTCAGCTCGGGCCCGAGCATCCGTTGACTCGCGATATGGGGATGCGGCTTCCACGCGCGGTCAGCCAGGCCGACGCTGTGGAGCCTCATGCCGTCGAGGCCGTAGAAGGCACACCGGAAGCACGCAACGCTCCCGGCTCGTGAAGGCGCCTGGTTCAGCAAACCGAGCTGCGCTCGCCGGGCACCTCACGCCGTTCGCCCGCTATGGCGCAAACTCATCGCGCCGCGCTGCCGGGACCTCCTGCACCGTGTACGCGACCCCCTCGCGGTCGAGCCGATCGCAGGCCGTGGCGAAAGCGAGCTGGCTGCGGTCGCCGCCCACGAAGCGGCGGCCGAGCCGCGCCGCCGCGACGAGCGTGGTGCCGCTGCCGCACATGAGATCCGCGACGGTCGCGCCGGGCGCGGACGAGGCGCGGACGATGCGCTCGAGCAGCCGCTCCGGCTTCTGCGTCGGGTAGCCGGTGGCCTCGCGGCGCAACGGGGTGTTGGCGACCATCCCGGGGATGTCGGTCCACACGCTCCCGAGCCGGCGCCCCTCGTCGGCGTAGTACCGGTACGCCTTGCCGCCGAGGACCCTCTCCCGGTAGAGGCGGCCTTCCTCGTCGCGGTGCTTGAAGTGCATCGCGAGGCTGGTCTCGGCGTAGGGCTCGCGGAGCGCCGGGTCCGAGGCGTTGTAGACGACCCGGCCGCGCTCGCTCGCCGCGCGCGCGTAGAGGAGGATCGTCTGGTGCGTGACGGAGAAGCCGCGCGCGCCGCGGCCGCCGTTGCCAGGCGCCCAGATGATCTCGCCGAGGAAGGCGCCGCGGCCGAAGAGGCGATCGCACGCGACCTTCGCGTCGTGGACCGCGCGGTGATCGAGGTGCAGGTAGAGCGTCGCGCCCTCGGCCATGCGATCGCGGACGGCGGCGAGGCGCGGCGCGAGCATGGCGACGAGGACGTCGGCGCTCGCGCGATCGTCGTACGCGTCGGGCCCGCTCTCGGGCCTGCGCCGGCCCCGCGCCTGGCCGCGCGCGGACCGCGCGGTCATCGTCGTCCCGACGCCGAAGGGAGGGTCGAGGTAGACGAGATCGAACCGCACCTCGGAGGGGAGCGCCGCGCAGACGTCGGCCGCGTCCCCCAGCGCGACGAGGTGGCTCACAGCGCGCCGTCGGGCGCCACCGCGCGCGGGCCCGCTGCGGCGCCGCCGGGCAGGAGGTCGTCGAGGAGCGCGGCGGCGAGGTCGCTGTCCGCCGGCGCGATGAGCTGCGGGACCGCCGGGAGCCACGGCCAGTACGGGCCGCCGCCGAGGCAGCCGGAGAGGAACTCGTCCGGCGTGCACGCGACCCGCAGGTGCAGGTGGTCGGCGTGCGCCGTGCTGTCGCCCGGCTGGAGCAGCACGTTCTCGGCATACCAGACGAGCTCCGGATCCTCGCCGAGCGCGCGGGCATACTCGATCACGAGCGCCTCGAGCCAGCGAGCGAAGAAGAGCCACTGGACGTGCGCGTCGGGCGAGCGGACGAGGGACCTCACGAGCAACCACGTGCGCTCGACGTCGAGGCGGACGTACTCCTGCGCGCCGGGGAGCGGCGCGCGAGCGGCGTCGCCGCCGTCGCTGATCCGCGCGAGCCCGTCCGGCCCGAAGTCGACGAAGCCCGGCGAGCGCACCGGGCGGCCGTCCGGGGTCATCGCATAGAGCAGGAGGTCGGCGTCGCGCCCGGTGCGGTGGGACCGGTGCCCGCGCGTCGCGCCGCCGAAGCGCGCGGAGAGATCGCCGATGACGAGCGGCTCGCCGCCCGGCCGCGCCCGCGCGACCTCCGCGGCGGCGCGCTGGACGGCCGCGACGAGCCCCGCGGTCCCCCACCGGATGCCGTTGCTGCGGAGCAGCCGGTAGCCCTCGCCCTGCCTCGGCAGCTCGACGGCGTCGGTGATCACGCCGTGGTGCGGGACGCCGATCGAGCCGCGGAGCGCGGGGGCGAGCGGCGTGGGGGAAGAGCCGACGCACGCCGCGCAGCACAGCGCGACGAGCCCCAGCAGGAATGTGGTGAAGAGAGTACGGCTCGGCATGACGGAGGTCGGGCGCGGCGTCGGCCGCCCGCCGCGCCGGCCCGCTGGATGCCCGCGGCGACGGCCCCGGCGTCGCTCCTGCCGCGGATAACCCCGCCGGCGCCGGAGGGAAAGTTCTCGTGGTCGCGGCCGAGCCCGCCGCGCCCTGGCGCGCCGTCGGTGACCGCGGCAGATGAGGCTGGACCCGCGCGCGCCGGCGCCAACCCCTGCCCTCACGGCGCGATCAGCGCTAACACGCTGCGCCCATGGAGCCCAACCACCGCGCCCCCCAGGGGAACCCGAGCGCGGATCGACGCCCGCCCACCGAGGATCGACGCCCACCGACGGCGGGTCGACGCCCGCCCACGGAGGAGGAGCCCGAGGGCGTCGCCTGGAAGGGGGCCCTCGCCGTCGCGCTCGTCGTGGGGGGCCTCGTTGTGTGGCGCGCCTGCTCCGCGCCGGAAGGCGCCGCGAGCAGCGCCGCCGCGCCGTCCAGCGCCACACAGGCGGCCGGCGACCCGAACGATCCCGCCGCGACGGCGGGCCCCGCCGCGGCGGCGCAGCCTGCGCCTCCGCGCTGCGCGCCCGCGGGCGCGGCGCCGTTCGTCATCGGCGACGCGCCGCCGGCGCCGAAGGCCGCCGAGCCCGAGCAGGGCACGGGGGGCGGCGCGGCGGACAGCGCCGACGACCTCGCGCCGTTCGCTGTCGAGGTGGGCCGCGGGACGACGTTCGCCGGCGGGTTCGCCGTGGGCGCCCAGCGGGAAGCGGAGGGCGGGACCGTCGCGATGGTGGCGACGCTCTCGGCCGACGGCGCCCAGGGGAAGCTCGTCCGGCTCGCGCGATCGCGGGGCGACATGGATCCGCCGATCGTCGCGGGCGCGGGCGGCGCCGTCCTCGCCGCGATGCTCGAGCCGAACGCCGGCGGGCGCGCCATCAAGATCGCCCGGATCGACGGGGAGCACGTCACCTGGGGGGCCGAGCTCGCCGAGGGGCGCGACGAGTCGCTCGCGCTCGACGTCGCCGCGTCGGGCGAGCGCGCGGTCATCGTCTGGGACGACGTGACCCGCGACGGGAAGCGATCGCGGATCATGCTGGCCTCCGCCGACGTGGGCTCGCTGCGCTCCGTGACCTCGCCGCGCCCCGTCTCCCAGCCGAGCACCGACGCCGAGATGCCACGCGTGATCGCCCGGCCGGGCGGGTACTGGCTCGCGTACATCGCGCGCGCCGAGGAGCCGGCGCGGCGCGCCGCGGTGAAGGAGGGCGACGACGCCAACGAGGACACCGCGGCGGCAGGCGAGACGATCGCGCACCAGTGGCTCGAGGTGGTCCCGCTCGACGAGACGGGCGCGCTCACCGCGACTCCCCGCGCGGTCACGCCGAAGGACGGGCACGTGCTCGCCTACGATCTGGCGCTCAGCCTGGACGACAGCCTCATCCTGGCCTTCCGCGACGACGATACGCCGAGCGGCTCGATCGGAGGGCGCATCAGCGCCGTGCTGGTGCGGCTCGGCGGCGCCGCCGAGCCGCGCGTGCTCGTGGGAGGCGACCGGGAGCAGGACGCCCCGCCCGAGGCCGCCCTCGGCCTGGGCGCCGGGGTGCCAGCGCTCCTCCGGGGCGCCGCGGGGCCGGGCGGGCCGAACGCCGGCGGCCGCGAGGGCGCCGCCGTGTGGCTCGCGATCGCGAACGCCTCCGGCCCGACGCAGCTCGCGGCGCTCACCGCGAAGGGCGAGCTCGAGGGCGGGCTGCACCCGGAGCCGGCGCTCGGGCGCGGCGAGCCCATCGCGGCCTCCGCGGAGGCGCTGCTCGTGGCGCACCCGGCTGGCAAGGCGATGAAGCTCGAGCTGCTGCGCTGCGCGCTGTCGGCGCCGCCCAGGTAGACCGATCGGCCGGCCTCCGGGCCCGGGGAGACGCGGCCTGCAGCACGCGCGGCGGGGCGCGACGCAGCGCGCGGCGGGAAAAATACTCCAGGCCTGCCCGAGCCCGGCTCGCGGGTGGGCGCGACGTCAACCGAGCAGACACATGGACGTGGATTGAACGCGCGCGGGTGTGTAGCATCCGCGCCGGTGGCTCAAGGGGACGATCCGCAAGAAGGAGCGTCGCGCCGGCCTGGCTTGCCGAGCTTGTCCGGATCGCCGGACGAAGCTGGCTGGGAAGCCAACGCCGACAACGCTCAAATCGCGCGCGCGAGCGCGCAACCTCAGCCCGGCGCGAAGACGCTGCTCGTCGGCAGCGCAGGCACGCCGAGGCTCGGCACGCCGCCGAGCGCGAACGCGCCGCCGGGCGGCGAGCCGCCGGTGGCCGTGAGCCCGCCGGCGACCGCGACCCCGCTGCCATCGCCGAGCGCGCCGGCGGCCGCGGGTCCGCTGCCGTCGCCGAGCGCGCCGGCGGCCGCGGGTCCGCTGCCGCCGCCAACCCCGCTGCCGCCGCCGAACGTACCGCTGGCCGCGAGCTCGGTGCCGCCGCCGAACCCGCTGCCGCCGAGCGTGCCGCCGCCGGGACCGAACAGGACGGCCCCGAGCGTGCCGCCGCCGGGACCGAGCCGGCCGCCGCCGCTGATCCGCCGCAAGGACGGCAGCGTCGCCAGCGGGTCGCTGCCGCCGCCCATGGGACCGCCCCCGATGATGGGGCCACCGTCTCGGCCGCCGCCGCCGCTGCCGCCGGGCGCCAAGGCGCCCGCGTCCGCGCCCGGCCAGGTCAGCGCGCCGGCTCCCAGCGCCGCCCAGGCCAGCACGCCGGCGCCCGGCGCCGTGCAGGCTGGCGCGCCGGCGCCCGCGCCGCACGACGATCTGCCCCCGCCGCCGGCCCGCTCGCCGCGGCCCCTGCCCCAGCGCCCGCCGAGCCCGAACCGCGCCGGCGCGCCGCCTGCTCCAGGCTCCGGCGCAGGCAGACCCGCGCCGAGCTCCCAGCGAAGCGTGCCCACCCAGGCCTCGCCGGCGATCGTCGCCTTCGAGGCAGGCTCGACGCCGATGCCCATCTCGGTCGACCCGACCGCGACGCCGATGCCCATCTCGGCCGAGCCGATCTCGTCGCCCACGCCCATCTCGGTCGAGACGATCGAGCCGGCGGCGATGCCCGCGCCGCTCTCGCCCGTGCAGCCGTCGCCGCCGCTCTCGCCGGCCCAGGCCTCGCCGACACTCTCGCCCGCCCAGGCCTCGCCGACGCTCTCGCCGGCCCAGGCGGCGACGCCGCCCTCGCCTGTGCAGCCGTCGCCGCCGCTCGCGCCTGTCCATGCGTCGCCGCCGACGTCGCGCTCGCAGGTGCGCGAGGCAGAGGCGCCCGCGGCGAGCCCGCAGATCGCGGCGCCCGACCTCGCCACGGAGCTCCAGCAGCGCGCCGAGCGGCTCAAGGGCAACGATCCGGTCGGCGCGGCGCGCGCGCTCGTGGAGCTCGGCATCCACGAGGAGCGGACGCTCAGGGACCCCGCCGCCGCGCGCCGCTCCTACGAGCGCGCGCGGCAGCTGTCCCGGTCGCTCGAGCCGGCGCTCTCGCGCGTCCATCGCCTGATCGACGCGCGCACCGAGCTCGCCCTCGCGCTCGAGGTCGTCGAGGACAAGCTCCGCGTCGCCGACACCGACGCCGCCCGGGCCGACCTCCTCGCCGAGCGGGCGCGCCTGCTCCAGGCGCTCGGGCGCACGCCGGAGAGCTGCGACGCCTTCACCGAGGCGCTGCGGCTCGTCCCGCTCCACGCCGCGTCGCTGCGCGGGCTGGAGATCGCCCTGCGCCGCGAGAGCGCGCGCAGCACCGAGCAGGCCGGAAGGGACCTCGCGGCGCACCTCGATCGGCTCGCCGACGCCTACGCCCCCGGGCGCGAGCAGCCGGACGGCGACGGCCAGCTCACCGCCTGGATCCACGTCGAGCGCGCCGCCGTGCTCGATCGGAAGCTCCACAAGCCGGAGCTCGCCCTCGCGTCCCTCGAGGGTGCGATCGCGTTCGATCCGGGGCCGGGCCCCGTGCGGGAAGCGCTCCGCCGCCACCTCGTGCACCACGACGGCATCGTCGGCCTCGTCAGCGCGCTGTCGCTGGAGGCCGAGCACGAGCGCGACGACGAGCGCGCGTCGCGGCTGCTCTACACGGCGGCGCGGCTGCTCATCGACAAGATCCGCTCGCCGGCCGATGCGGTGCCCCTCCTGACGCGCGCGTCGGCGCGGGCCCCGGTCGGCTCGCCGACCGCGCGGCGCGTGGTCGGCGAGCTCATCCGCCTGCTGGAGGCGAGCGGCGCCCTCGAGCAAGTCGCCAGCGTGCGCCAGAAGGAGCTCGCGCTCCTCACCGACAACGAGGCGATCGTGCACGAGCACGTCCGCCTCGCGGAGATCTACGACACCCTCGGCAACCCGGAGCAGGCCGCTTTCCATGCGTCGCGCGCGCTGGAGCTCGATCCCGAGGACAGCTCGACGCGGGAGCGGCTCGACCGCGCCCTCCAGCGCCTCGGCCACCACGACGAGCGCGTGGAGGTGTGGACCGCCGTCGCCAACGCGAACCGGCCCACGCAGGTCCGGGTCGCGGCGCTCCTGCGCGCCGCGGACATCTGCGAGCACCAGCTGAAGCGGCGCGACGAGGCGCTCGCCATCCTGCGCGCCGCGTGGGCGATCGAGCCGGGCAACAACACCGTCTTCGACGCGCTCTCGGCCCTGCTCGCGCCAGAGCCGCTGTCCATCGACGAGGAGGATCCGCGCGGCGTGCGGGAGCGGCTGGATCTCTACACGCAGGCCGCCAGCGCGACGGACGACCCCACGCGCAAGATCGGCCTGCTCGAGAAGCTCGTCTCCATCTGGGAGGACGAGCTCGCCCAGCCCGCCCGCGCCGTGGAGGAGATCGAGAAGATCCTCGAGATCGACCCGGAACGGCGCGCCGCCATCCTCGCGCTGCAGCGCAACGCCGCCCGCGCGGGCGACGCGCAGCGGCTCGCGCGCGCGCTCTGCGCCGAGGCCGAGCTCACGAGCAGCCCGGGCCAGCAGCGCCGGCTCTTCCTGCGCGCCGCCGACATCACCGAGATCAGGCTCGGCGATCGCGACCGGGCCTCCGCGCTCGTCGACCGCGCGCTCGCGATCGACCCGACCGACCCGGACGCGCTGCGCGCGCGCTTCCGCCTCGACGAGCGGTCCGGCCGGTACGAGGAGGCGCGCCGCTCGCTGCTCAAGCTCATCCAGCGCGACCCGGCTTCCGACGCGGCGTTCAGCCTCTGGGTCGAGGTAGCGGCGCTCGACGAGCGGCGCCTCAAGCGGCCGCACAGCGCCGTCGAGTCGTACCGCGAGGCGGCGCGGCGGAGGCCCTCCCATCCGCAGCCGCGGATCGAGATCGCGCGGCTCCTTCGCGAGACCGGCAACTACGAGAAGCTCGTCGAGGTGCTGAGCGCGCTCGCCGACGAGACGCAGCGGCCCGACGAACACGCCCGGCTGCTCTTCCAGGCGGCCGAGGTGCAGGAGCTCGCGCTCGGGCGCGACCAGGACGCGCTCCGCCTCCTCGCCCGCGCCGACGCCGCGCTCGCCTCGAGCCAGCCCGACCCGGCGATCCTCGACGCGATGGAGCGCATCTACGTCCGCGCCGGCGGCGCCGGCTTCGGCGTGGGCCTCGGCGCGCCCGCCGCGCAGCGGGCGGCGACCGGCGCGCGCGCGGTGTCCAGCCTGCCGGGGATGTCCCACTCCATGATCGCGAGCGAGCTCGCCGGGCTGTACGCGCGCTGGCTCGAGCGCAAGCCGCCGGCGCTCGTCGATCACGCGCTCCGGATCTCGCTCGCGCTGGTCCTCGCGGAGAACAGCCCGCGCCAGGCCATCGAGATCCTGGAGGGGCTCGTCGCCGTCGTGCCGAACCACGTCCCGGCGCTGCGCATGCTGGAGCAGCTCTACCGGCTCCTCGAGGCCCCGACGTCGCTCGCGACGGTCCTGCGCGCCGAGGCCGACGTGTTCACGTCGAGCGTCGCCCGCGGGGGCGCCCTCTGGGAGATCGCGTCGCTCGAGGAGCAGCTCGGGCCGGGCGCCGCGCTGGAGGCGCTCGCGCGCATCGTCAAGGAGGCGCCGCGTGACGCGGCCGCGCACACGGCGATCCTCCGCATCGCCGGCAGGTCGGGCCCCAACGATCCGGCCGGACAGCGGGTGGAGGTCCTCTTCGCCAGCGCCATCCGCGACAGCCGGGAGCTCTCGTCCGACCCGATCGCCCGCGCCCTCTACTTCATCGAAGAGGCGCTCCTCGCGGAGGCGCAGGCCGACGCGGACGCCGCCGCCGCCCGCGCCGCGCTCGCCGGCTTCCGCAGCGCCCTCTCGCTGTGGCCGGAGAGCCTGCTCGCGGCGCGCGGGCTCGATCGGCTCGCGCAGCGCCTCGGCGACAAGGCGAGCTTGATCGCCGCCCAGCTCGCGCTCGCCGACCTCGTCCTCGGGGAGCCGGCGCGCGCGATGCACCTCGTCCGCGCGGCGGAGCTCACCGCCGAGGACGCGTCCCCCGAGGCCGCGGCGCGCGCGCTCGAGCTGTACGAGAGCGCGCTCCGCGCGGATCCGAGCTGCGTCGCCGCGGCGCGCGCGCTCGCCCAAAAGCTCGCGGCCGACCCCCACCGGCTCGCCGACCGCCTCGGCGAGGCGCTCGGCCGCGCCACGAACCGCGCGGCGATCACGCTGCTCGGCACGGAGATCGCGCGCTCGGTGCTGCAGCACCAGGGGCGCCCGGGCGCGATCGATCCCGGCGTGGGCATCGCGGCCGTCCGGCGCGTCATCGACGCGACGCCGAGCGAGCCGTCGGCGCTGCTCCTCCTCGCCCGGCTGCTCACCGTGCAGCGCGTCTGGCTGGAGGCGCGCGACGCCCTGAAGCGGGCCGTGGCCGCGGCGACGGACGCCGAGACCAAGATCGCGGCGCAGTTCCTGATCGCCGACCTCTACGAGGGGCCGCTCGCGAACCCGGCGCTCGCGCAGGACGCGCTCCAGGCGGTCCTGTCGATCGACGCGCAGAACCGGCCCGCGCTGGAGCGGCTGCACAAGCTCGGCGTCGCGCGCGGCGATCACGCGCTCGCGCTGCGCGCGCTCGGGCGCCTCGTCGAGCTCTCGACCGACCCGGGCGCCCGCGTCGAGGCCGGCCTGCGCCTCGCCGACGCCTACCGCGACGCCGGCGACAGCGCGGGCATGGTCCGCACGCTCTGCGACGTCATCGTGAGCGCGCCGAGCAGCGACACGCGGGGCTGGACGGCGCTCGCGCGCCTGTACCGCGTCGAGACGAGCGAGGGCGCGGCGGCCTACGCCAAGGCGCTCGCGCAGCTGCTCGAGGTCGCCGCGGCCCGCCGCGTCCCGCTCGATCCGCGCTGGTTGACGACGCTCGGCCTGCTCGAGTCGACCCTGCTCATCCGGCCCCGCGACGGGCTCGCGCACCTCCAGCAGGCCGTGGCGCTCCCGAACGCCCCGCCGGAGTCGCGCACCGCCCTCGGCCGCGGCCTCGAGGCCGCGGGGCGCAACTCGGAGGCGGTCCAGGTGCTGCGGGAGATCCTCACGGCCGACGCGGAGGTGATCACGCGGCTGCCGGACCTCGGCCCCGCGCTCGCCGCGCTCGAGGCGGCGCTCGCCAAGGACGGGCGCGCCGAGGAGCGGGTCACCGTCGAGGAGGTCCGCGCCTGCCTCGGCGACGTGTCGCCCGAGCGCATGGCCCGGCTGAGGAGCCGGCGCGTCCCCTCCGAGGCGCCCTACGTCGGCGCGTTCGCCGGCCCCGAGATCGGCCGGCTGCTCGTCCCCGAGGCCCGGAGCTCCTGGATCGACGTCGCGCTCGCGCTCGCGCCGATCGCCGCCAAGGCGATCCGCTTCGAGCTGAGCAACCTCGGCGTCAGCTCGCGCGAGCGGCTCGGCCCGCGCGACAACCACCCGACGCGGCAGCTCGCCGAGCGGGTCGGCCGCGCGCTCGGCATCGAGGCGTTCGAGCTCTACCTCGTCCCCTCGTGGCAGGGCGCCGCGCGCGTCTTCCCGGGCGATCCGCCGGCCATCGTCGCGCCTACCTCGCTCACCGAGCTGCCGGAGCTCGAGCAGACGTTCGCGCTCGCGCGCCTCTTCGCGCGGGTCGCGGTCGGCTTCACCTTCCTCGACGAGATCCCGGCCGAGGCCACCGACGGCCTGCTGATCGCGGCGATCCGCACCCTCGATCCCGGCTTCGGCTCGGGCGCCATCTCGCCCGCGCGCGAGCACGCCGCCCAGCAGATGCTCCCCGGCGTGCAGCGGGCCATCGGGCGCCGCCAGCGCAAGATGCTCGAGGACATCGCGCCGAGCGTGGCCGTGACGTACGACGCGCGCGCCTTCGTCATCGGCCTGCGCCGGAGCGAGTACCGCATCGGCTACCTGCTCTGCGGCGACGCGCTCGCCGCGATCGACTACCTCCGCCGGTACGATCGCGACATCGCCCGCTCGACCGAGGAGCCGCGCCTGCTCCTCCAGCACCCGGTGTCTAACGAGCTCCTGCGCTACGCGCTCTCGGCCGAAGCGTTCGCCGAGCGCCGCCGCGCGGGCTCGATCTGGCCAGCGGTGTAGGGGAGTCCCCTCAGCCCCTCTGCGACGACAGCGGCGTACACGCGCCGCTGTCGTCGCTCACGTATTTGTCCGACCCGAGCGGCGCAGAGGCGCCTCAGGCGCGCGGCGCCGGCCCCGCGGACATCGCGTGGTATTCTTCGTCTGCTTGACCAACAACCTGGTCCCGGGCGCCCTGGTGGCGAGTCGCTATCGGGTCGATCGCCAGCTGGCCGAGGGTGGCATGGGGGTCATCTGGGCCGCCACCCACCTCGCGAGCGGCGAGCGTGTGGCGTTGAAGATGCTTCGTCCCGGCGCGACGGAGGACGCCTCGACCCGCCGGCGCCTCCTCCGGGAGGCGCGCGCCGCCGCCGCCGTCGATCACCCGAACGTGCCGTGCATCCACGACGTCCTGGAGCTCGACGACGGGACCCCGTTCCTCGTCATGGACCTGCTCGAGGGGGAGTCGCTCCGCGACAAGCTCCTGCGCGAGGCGCAGATCCCCCTCCCCGAGCTGTCGCGCATCCTGTTGCCGGTGATCTCGGCGGTCGGCACCGCGCACGCGCTGGGCATCGTCCACCGCGACCTCAAGCCCGACAACATCTTCCTGCTCACGCCCGAGGCGGCGACGGCGCCGGGCTCGCCCGGGTCCGGCTGTCGCGCCGCCGAGCGCGGCGCCGCCGCGCAGGACGCGCACGACGCCGCGCAGGATGCGCAGGACGACGAGCGCTCCCGGGTCCGGGTGCTCGACTTCGGCATCGCGAAGCTCACCGCGAGGCAGGGCGAGACCGCGTGGACCTCGGGGCGCACCGGGACCGGCGAGATGCTCGGGACCCCCTACTACATGTCGCCCGAGCAGATCCTCGGCGAGCACGACGTGGATCACCGCGCCGACATCTGGTCGCTCGGCGTCATCCTCTACGAGTGCCTCACCTCGGTCCGGCCCACCGAGGCCGAGAACATGGGCAAGGTGCTGAAGCGCATCCTGACCGGCGCGATCCGGCCGATCGGGGAGATCGCGCCCGCGCTGCCCGCCGACATCGCGGCGATGATCGATGGCATGCTCTGCCCGGACCGCGCGCAGCGCCAAGCGGACCTGCGGGAGGTCGGCGCGCTCCTCGGGCGGTACGCGGGCGTCGCGCTCCGCCCGTTCGGCCCCCCCGCGGCGCCGAGCGAGCCGGAGGGCGACCCGCTCGCCGCGGAGGCCCGCACCAGCGACGCGCTCTCGGCCGGCGCTGCCGACCTGGACGGCGAGGCGTCGCTCGCGACGCTGCGCGCGGGCAGCCTCCTGCCGGCGCCCCCGTCGAGCTCCCCGCTGCCTCCCCACCGCGCCCTGGCGGCCGCGCTGGAGGCGCTCGAGGCGCTGGAGCCGCCGCCCGGCGCCGCGCCGACCGCCGCGCCCGGGCCGGCCGGCGCCGCGCTCGCCGGCGAGGGGTCCGTCGCCCCGGGGGCGCGCGGCGCGCGGCGCGCGGGAGTCAAGCTGATCGCCGCCGCGCTGCTCGTCGCGGCCGGAGCAGGCCTGTCGCTCCTGCACTGTTCGACGTCGTCGGCGCAGGAGGCGCCGGGCATCTTCATCGTCGCGCCAGGCGCCAAGGCGCCCGGCGACATCGTCGCGCCAGGCGCCAAGGCGCCCGGCGACGCGGGCGCTCCGCTGGATAACGAAGCGCGCAAGTCAACCCGGGACGAGCCGGAGAGGCCTTGAAGGATACGCCCGAAGAGCGTGCGTAGGTTCTCCCTGACCGCTGTCGTGATGCGTTGAGACGGTGTTCGGGAGGAGTCGGATTCCTGTTGCGCCGGGCCTTTGAACAGGGTGACGTTCTCTCACCTTAGGAGAGAGCATGCCTACCGAAGTCATCGTCCGGATCCGTTCCCCTCGCGGGATCGTCGACCTGCCTGGCACGGTGGATGCCGTCGGGCCGGCCGCGTCCGCCGCATTCGAAGAGCGCAAGTCGACGCCGGGAATTCGCCTGCTCGCGGTGAATGACAACGACTATGCCATCTCGCTCCAGTCGCCCGTGCCCGCGGCGGACCTCGCGGCGCTGCGCGAGCGCGAGGGCCGGGCGGTGCTCATCGTGTTTTCGGGGCGCACGCCGGTGCGACGGCGGCTAAAGGCCGTCGCCGTCTCCACCGTCGAGGTCGAGCCGGATCAGGGCGTGGCGTCGCAGGCCGCGCCCATCGATCTGACCGCCGGGCGCGAGGGGGCCGCGCCGCTCTGGCTCTTGCCCGTCGGGGTGTTCAGCGCGAGCCCGGCCCTCGCCTCGGACGGGATCGCGGCCCGCGACGCCCTCGTCACCGCGGCGCGGTGGATCTCCTCGCGGCGGACGAGCACCTTCACGCAGCTCTTTCCGCCGAGCGCGTTCCACCCGGAGGAGCCGCTGCGCAAGGAGCGGCTCTCGGCGGGCCGGGGCATGGCGGTGCTGGACCAGGCGCGCGCGGCGCTCGCGGTCGCGGCCGTGGGCGGCGAAGAGGCGAGGCGCGACCCGACGGCCGCCGCGAGCCTCCGCTCCGCGGCGCTGACCATCCTGTCGCACCTCATCGCGACGTCGCTGGACGACCGCAGCTTCGCGCCGGTCGCCGCGCGGGCCGCCGAGGAGATCTTCGCGCTCATCGAGAAGGAGGCGGGCCACGAGACGGCCCGGCCGGCGCTGCGCGCCCACGCGATCCAGCTGCTCCAGCTGCGCGCCCCGGGGCTCACGACGCCCCAGCAGGAGCGCGCGCGGGGGCTTGTCCGCGGACTGCTCCGCGAGGCGCCGCCGTACGACGAGCTGACGGGCCCGTGGAACTTCGCCGTGTGCAGCGGCTCCGAGTTCCACGAGGGCGAGTGCCGCGTCCTCGTGTCGACCTTTGGATTCAAGGAGATCGCGGTCCCGCCGGACGCGCCGCCGTCGCCGAGCGGCTGGAGCCCCTACCGCGCGTTCGAGGCCCCCTTCAAGACGCCCGCCGGCGAGCCCATCCGCCTCTTTGCCCGCACCGCCACCCCGCGGGACGAGAACCTCGAAATGGGGATGAAGTTCTTCATCGGGCTGCTCATCAACCGGCACGCTCAGCTCGGCTCCTTCGACCTCCGCGCGGCCGCGGTGAAGGTGCGCCAGGAGGGGTACAAGCTGATGATGAACTCGCAGTGCGCGGGGCTCACCACGCGATTCGCCATCTCGCAGATGTTCCCTGACGCGGACATCTACTCTTCCTGGGACTCGACCTATTTCCGGGTCGGTCCGGACGGGATGGTGAGCTCGTCCGAGGGGCTCGATTGCTTCGTCGCTGCGCTGCGCGGCATGAGCGAGCGCGCGTCGCACGCAGAGCTCGACGAGCGCATCCGGAAGGCGCAATGGCACCACCCGCAGGCGCAGGTCGCCGGGTTCTCGCAGTTCGTCGGGCCCTCGCACCCGCTCGTCGTGGCCCGCTACTCCGACGTGAACCGGGACGGGCGCGCGGATTACTACGACGGCTTCCTCGACTTCCAGCTCACGGAGATCGCCGAGGACATCCAGGGCTCGATGACGCCGCGCGACCCGGGGGTGAGCGCGTCGCAGATCAGCGGTGAGGCCGCGGCGGGCCTCAACTGGGCGGCGGGCAGCCTCAATCGGGTCGCGCAGTACTCGGATATCTGGGCCGGGCTCGCGGGCCAGAGCGAGCTCTATTATGTGTTCCAGTCAGGGGGCTTCTTCAGCCACCGCGAGCCGCCGCACGACGTGCCCACCGGCGACGCCGTCCGGCAGGATCTCGGGCGGCTCCCGGCCGTCACCCGCTATCAGAAGAGCACGGACGCGCTCGGCGGCCTCTCGGTCGATGTCATGTTCCACAGCCACCTGAGCCACGCGGCCCAGGAGCTGAAGCGCCTGCTCTGCGCGGCCGACGCCATGCGCCGCGCCTTCGATCTCGGCTATCTCACGGGCGGAGAGGCGCTGTCGACGCCGAGGGGCCAGCGCTGCGCCATGCTCCTCACGATGGCCGGTCTCCTGGAGTTCCCCGCGGATCAGAACTTCATCGACGGCCTGTGGTCGATGGCGCTCAAGGCGCTGCGGCTCCCGCAGGTCTCCCGCACCACGGTGCGCGCCTGCATCACCGAGGAGGATCACGAGCTCTCGAACTACTACGGATCGCGGCGCGGGCTGGGCCAGCTCCTTTCGGCGCTGGAGAAGAGCGATCCCGTCACGTTCGAGCAGCTCGGCATCGACGATCCGCTCGTGGGGAGGCTGGCGGAGATCGACTCCGGCGCGGCATGACGCCGCCCGTTTCGGCCACGGACGGTCCGCACGACCGGCACAAGAACGATTGCGCCGGCATTGGATGGTGCGCCAAGCGCTCGATCCGAGCATTGCTCCGGGCGCCGGGGCGAATGCTTGAGACCCCCCTGTTCATCGTCGTACACTCGACGGGGATGAAGTTGTTGCAGGCCGTCGCTCGGATCGGGCTGCAGCCGGGGGACGATCCGCGGCTGCGCCAGCACAAGAGGATCCTCACGCTCACGGCCGTGCTCAAGGCGTGCGCGTGCCCCGTCTGGGTGATCGCCTATGCGGCGAGCGGGGATGTCCGCTCGGCGGCGATCCCGCTCGGCTACACGGCGTGTACGGTCCTGAGCCTCGTCCAGTTCGCCCGGACGAAGTCGTTCGCCGGGTTCCGCTTCCGCCAGGCCCTGCTCATCTTCGCGCTGCCGTTCCTCATGCACGCGAGCCGCGGCGGGTTCGTCGCGTCGAGCGGCGTCGTCCTGTGGGCGCTGCTCGCGCCGCTGACGTTCGTGCTGTTCCACGGGTCGCGGGCGTCCGTCCCCTGGTTCACCGCCTATGCGCTGCTCGTGGCGGCCGCCGGCGCGGTCGACCCCTTGCTCTCGGCGCGCGCGCCGGAGGCGCACCCGGCCCTCATCGCCTGCTTCTTCGCGATGAACATCCTCACGGTGTCGGCCATCGCCTACGCCGCGGTGCAGTATTTCGCGCGCCAGCTCGCGGAGGAGCAGGAGAAGCTCGCGGAGCTCGTCGCCTCCTCGGCGCAGGCGCTCGACGACGTGGCGCGCTGGTCGTCCGCCGCGTCGGCGCAGGTCGCGGAGGCGATCGGGGCGCTCGAGATCGCGGTGTGGAAGGCCGAGGAGCAGGAGATGGTCAGTCTCACCGCGACGACCACCGAGGCCCCGTGCGCCGAGGCGCTGCGCGGCGCCGCGCTCGCGAAGCAGTCGCTCCCGAGGGCATCGGACGTCGTGGTCCCCGCCGTCGGCCTGTCGGGCGAGATCCACGGCGCCCTGGTCATCGTCGGCAGCGGCGTCGTGTGGAGCGACACGACGAAGCGGCTCGTCGACTCGTTCGCTCACCACCTCGGCAGCGCGCTCGAGCTGTCGCGCATGCGCAAGGAGCTCGCCAGGGCAGCGGAGCGCCGGAAGGCGACCCTCGAGGACATGGTGAGCCGCGGGATCGACGTCCTGCAGATCTGCCCGAGCTGCCATCGCTGCTACGATCAGAGCGCGCCGCAGTGCGGCGACGACGGGGCCGCGCTCAGCATGCCGCGGCCGTTCCCTTACCGCATCGCCGGGCGGTATCGCCTGACCCGGGTCGTCGCGGACGGCGGCATGGGCAGGGTGTTCCAGGCCAGGGACGAGCGACTCGGGCGCGACGTGGCGATCAAGGCCATCCGGACAGAGCACTTCAACAACGACGACGTGCGCGCGCGCTTCGCGCGGGAGGCGCGCATCGTCGCGCGCATTCACCATCCGTCGGTCGTCGAGGTGTACGACTCGGGCGAGCTCGAGGACGGCTCGCTCTACATCGTCATGGAGTGGCTCGAGGGCTGCAACCTGGCCCACGCCATGAAGCACAACGGGCCTGGGACGCCCCCCCAGGTCGCGCTGCTCCTGCGCGAGGGCGCCTCGGCGCTCGCGGCAGCGCACGCGGCGGGGCTCGTGCACCGCGACGTGAAGCCGGAGAACATCTACCTGGTCCCGAGCACTTCCGCGGGCGGCTTCCGGGTCAAGATCCTCGATTTCGGCATCGCCAAGGAGCTCTCGGCGGACGTCAGCGCGACGTCCACGGGCATCTTCCTGGGAACGCCGCTGTACATGGCCCCCGAGCAGGCCACCGGCAGGCCGGTGGACGCGCGCAGCGATATCTACTCGTTCGCGGCGGTCGCCTACCAGGCGCTCACCGGGCGGCGCGTCACGCTCGGCGACGACATCTCCACCGTCCTCTCGAGCCTCTCGCACGCCCCGCCGCCGCCCGTCTCGTCGCTGATCCCGGGGACGCCGCCGGAGATCGACGACGCCTTCGCCAGGGCGCTCGCCCTGTCCCCGGACGGGCGCCCCGGCGACATCGAGGCGTGGGTGAGCTCCTTCGTCGACCTCCTCGACGGGCTGCCCCGCCGGTGCCGCGGCTGGCGCGTCGCGGGCGTCACGCACGACCAGGACGACTTCAGCCGCGTCGAGACGGTCCGGATCAACGAGCCCGGGGCGAAGCTCCAGTCGGTCGCGCCGCGCGCGTCGTGAGCGCCTGAGCGCATGGTGAGCGCGCCGTGAGCGCCCGAGCGCATGCGCGTGTCCTGAGCGCGTTGTGAGCGCGCCGCCATCGCGCCGTGAGCGCGCCGTCATCGCGCCGTGATCACGTGAGGGCCCGGCGCCGCGGGAGGTCGGGCCTTGCAAACAGGGGGATGGAGGGGGTATGCCCGGAACGGGACCCCCATGCTGTGCCCTCGTTGCCACCGGCGGTACGCGGATGATCACCGCTTCTGTCCGCACGACGGGGAGAAGCTGGTCAAGAGCCTCGACATCCGGCGGCTCCGCTCGCAGCCCACCGAGCACGTGGGCACCGTCGTCGCCGAGCGCTACCGGGTGCGAGGCCTGATCGGCAGCGGCGCGATGGCGCAGGTCTTCCTGGCCGAGGACACCAGGGACGGCGCGCCTGTCGCGCTGAAGCTCCTGGAGCCGAGGTTCCGCCGCGTGCCCAAGGTGAAGGCGCGGTTCCTCCTCGAGGCCAAGGCCGCGGCCACCGTCGTGCACCCGAACCTGGTCGAGGTCCTCGATATAGGCCTCCACGAGGGGTCGCCATACCTCGTGATGGAGTACCTCTTCGGAGAGTCGCTGAGCTCGATGCTCCTGCGCGACAAGCGCCTGTCTCCGGAGGCCGGCGTGCCCATCCTGCTGCAGGCCGCCGCGGGGCTCGGCGCGGCGCACCGCGCGGGGATCGTCCACCGGGACATCAAGCCGGCCAACGTGTTCCTCGTGGGCGAGAAGGGCGACGCCTGGGCGGCCAAGATCGTCGATTTCGGGTTCGCCAAGCTGTACGAGCACTCGGGGCTCACCCAGGCCGGTGTGACCGTCGGCACCCTGGAGTACATGGCACCAGAACAGACCATCAGCGACCCGCCCGACGCGCGCACGGACGTCTATGGCTTCGGCATGCTCATGTACCGGATGTTCTCCGGCAGGCTCCCCTTCAGCGTCGCGAGGAGCTCCGGCGCCGCGCTGTCGCCGGCCATGGAAGAGGCCATGGTGCTGGCCAACCAGCTCATGACGCCGGCCCCGCCGCCCGGCCTGGGCGCGGGCCCGGTCTCGAGGGCGCTCGAGGCGGTGATCATGAAGTGCCTGCGCAAGCGGCCGGAGAACCGGTATCCGTCGATGGAGGCGCTCGGCGACGATCTCGGCCGGCTCGGGCGGCCGGGCGCGCTGGCGGCGGACGCGCCGATCGCCTCGCCCGACGTGTACGCCGCGAAGACGCCGTATGGCGAGCACGCGGCGCGGTTCCTGTACAAGCAGCTCGGCAAGGTGTACGGCGCAGCGCCGTAGCGGGGTGAGCGTCGGATCCGAGCATGAACGTGGGAAGGAAAGATCAGCGCTCTTCCCGCCCTCGTGGGAGCTCCCTTTGCGCGGATCGGACCACGACCCGTGGTCACGGCATGTCCGGGATGCGCGGCTTCGCAGGGCGTCGCGCGACCGCGCTGGCCGTCTGCGCCGCGGTCCTCGGCTGGCCGCTCGCCGCCCGCGCCGCGACGGAGCCGCCGCGATACGCCGCCGCGACGGAGCCGGGCATCCGCTTCACCCTGCCCTGGCTGCTCGTCCAGCTCGTGCCGAGCCCCGAGCTGTGGATCGGGCCGAGCGGGACGCACTTCGGGGTCCGCTGGCAGGTGACACCGGTGCTCTACTCGTTCGGGATCAACCGCAAGCTCTCGCCGTGGCGCGCCTTCATCGCCGAGCCACTCACGCGGCACGCGGGCTCCATCGAGCTGTTCGGCTCGCCTGAATACATCGCCGGCGCGGGCGATCTCGCGGGGAGCTGGATGGCCCGCGGCGGCGTGCGCGCCTACTTCCCGCTCCTCGATCGGGGCGATTACCTCTCCTGCTCGCTCGGCGGCTCCGCGGTGTACTTTCGCGAGCAGGTGGCGGCCTCGTACGAGGCAGGGGTGTATACCCTGTTCGGCGGCCTCGGCGCTCAGGTGACCTACACGCCGACGGCCGCCTTGCGCTCGACCACGATCACGCTCAGCATCCGCTACTTCTGACGCCGCGCATGGCCACGCGCCCCTCCTCGTCACCGGCCCGCTCGCTCGCCGCGGCGCTCCTCGCGACCACGGCCGTCTCGTGCGTGCCCGCGCGCATCCTCGCGGGCAACGTGGCGACGATGTTCGATAGCCCTCGGCCCGTGCAGAGCAAGGTGCATGCGCCGTATCGCCCGGAGGCGAGGCTCGCCGCCCTCTGGGTCGGGCACGCGACCGTGCTTTTGCAGATCGACGACAAGATCATCCTGACCGACCCTGTCTTCACGGACACCGTTGGAGTCATCGTGAAGCGGCTCGTCGAGCCGGGGCTCGATCCGGAGGATCTGCCGCCGGTCGACGCCGTCCTCATATCGCACATGCACCTCGACCATCTCTCGCTGGGATCGCTGTCCCTCATCGAGGAGAAGGTCCGCGCGCTGCTCGTGCCTCGGGGCGGGCTCGTCTACCTGCCGAACTACACGTTCGATTCGGTCGAGGTCCCGACCTGGACGACATGGCAGCAGGGAGATCTGAAGATCACGGCGGTTCCGGTGTGGCACGCCGGCTACCGCTACGGGCTGGACCGGGACTGGATGACGGAGAGCTTCACGGGCTATGTCGTCGAGTACCATGGGATCACGGTCTACTTCGGCGGCGACACCGCCTACGAGCGCGATTACTTCGTGAAGACGCGCGCGCGATTCCCCGCGATCGATCTGGCCATCATGCCGATCGCGCCGGTGGGGCCGCGCGAGTTCATGGAGACCAAGCATGTCGGCCCGGCGGAGGCGATTCAGGCCTTTCTCGATCTCGGGGCGCGGCGGATGATGGCGATTCATTTCGATACGTTCGTCAACAGCACCGACGCGTTCGGCGAGGCGCCCCGCGAGCTCCGGCGCGTCATGGCGGCGCGCGGGCTGGGGCCGGACCGGGTGTTCCTCCCGAGGCACGGAGAGCAGCGGGTCCTGATCGCGAGATAGGTCCCGGGAGGCGCAGCGGCGACGGACGCGCGCGGCAGGTCCATCCCAGGCCGCGGTTCACGAGCGGCCTCCGGAGCCTCCCCGCGCGGCCTCCGCCCCGCCCTCCAGCTCGCGCAGCGCCGCCGCGTAGTCCTCGGGCGTGTTGAGGTTGCGCAGCGAACGCAGCGCCGGATCCGCCTCGCGGAGCCGCGGATCCGCGAGCAGGAGCTCCGGCTCCGCGACCAGCGTGCGGGCCCGCTCGAACAGGGAGGACAGCCGCAGCCTGCCCTCCGCGAGCAGCGCCTCGGCCTCGCCGCGCACCGAGCAGGCATACACGGCGCCGAGCGGGTGATCGTGCCCGTCCGCCCGCGGCACGGCGACGGCGTAGCCGCCCGCCTGCAGGTCCGCGAGGCGCCGGACGAAGGCGGGGTGCAGGAAGGGCGCGTCGGTCGCCGAGACGTAGGCCCGCTCGGCCAGCGGCGCGACCGCCGCGAGCCCCGCCGCGATGCCCTGCAGCGGGCCGCGGCCCTCCTCCGGGTCGCGCACGACCTGCACCCCCTCCGGCAGCGGCGGCAGCTCCTGCCCGGGCGCAGCGACCACCGCGATCGGCCACGCCGCCTCGCCGAGGCGCCGCACCACCCGCTGGAGCAGCGCCTCGCCCCCGAACGGCAGCCACGCCTTGGGGCGCCCCATCCGGCTGCTCCGCCCGCCGCACAGCACCACGCCCGCGAGCCCGGCAGCGCGGCCCGTCACCGCCCGCTCCGCGGTGTCCGCGCGACGCGCTCGCCGTTGCGCGCGCCGAGCTCGCCAACGTCGGTGAAGCGCTGCTCCTGGTCGTCCATCGACGCCGAGCATGGGCGCGCGCCCGGGCGCCGGCCACCGGGATCACCCCCTCGCCCGGATTGTTGGGCGCAGGCAGGCCCCCGTGGATAATGCGCGCCGAGAGACCGCTCGCGATGCGCCCCGCCCCTGTTCTCCTCGCGATGTGCGCCACGGCCGCGCAGATCGGCTGCGAGCGGCCCGCCAACGTGGGCGCCGGGCTCGCCCCGCCGCCCGCCGTCGCGTCGGCGGCCGTCCCTGTCGCGCCCGCGGCCATCCCTGTCGCGCCCGCGGCCGCCCCTGTCGCTCCCGCGGCCGCCCCTATCGCTCCCGCGGCCGCCCCTGGCGCGCCGGCCGATGCGATCACCCTCATCGCGGGCGGCGACGTCTGCCTCGGCAAGGCGCTCGGCCAGGAGCTGCTCCGCAACCCGGCGCACGACCCCTTCGCCCCGGTCGCGGCGCTGCTCGCCTCCGCCGACGTGCGCTTCGTCAACCTCGAGAACCAGCTCAGCGACCAGGGCGGAGAGACGCAGCACAGGCTCCAGCCGCTCGTGTTCACGGGCCCGCCGGCCGGCGCGGACGCGCTCGCGCGGGCCGGCATCACCGTCGTGTCGCTCGCGAACAACCACATGTGGGACTACGGCAAGGGCGCGTTCCTCGACACCCTCGGCAACCTGGAGCGCGCGGGCGTCGCCTACGTCGGCGCCGGGCGGACGCGGATGCAGGCGTACGCGCCGGCCATCGTCGAGCGCCGCGGCTTCCGCGTGGCGGTGCTGGCCGTGACCGGCATCTGGAACCAGGGCTCGCTCTGGCAGCACCCGGCGCGGGAGTTCGTCGCGGCCGCGGAGCGGCACGGGCTCGCCGCCGCGGTGCGCGCCGCGCGCAAGCAGCCCGGCGTGGACGCTGTCGTCGTGAGCTACCACGGCGGCACCGAGTACCTGGACACCCCGCTGCCCCAGGCGCGCGCGCTCGCCAGCGCCGCGATCGACGCGGGCGCCGACGCCTTCCTGGGCCATCACCCGCACGTGCTCCAGGGCATCGAGCTCCGCCGCGGCCGGCCCATCTTCTACAGCCTCGGCAACTTCATCATGAAGGTGAAGAGGACCGGCCCCGCCGTCGAGCTCGCGATGCTCGCGCGCCTGCGCCTCCGGCGGGGCGCGCCGCCCCTCGCCGAGATCTGCCCCGTGCGCAGCGAGGGCCTCGGGACCGTCCCGCTCGCGGCCGACCCGCGGCGCGCCGAGACCGAGGCGGCGTTCGTCGAGCGGATGCGCCACGTGTCGGCGTTCGTCGAGGGAGAGCCGGCGATCGGCCCCTTCGCCGCCGACGGCTGCGCGCCGCTCGAGGAAGCCGCGAAGGCGGCCCTGGCGTCGCCGCCGAAGGTCGCCGGGCCGATCCGCTGAGCGACGCCCTGGCAATCCGCCGCACGCGCGTTGCCGCTCGGAGCGAGCGCTGCGCACGCGCACAGGCCCCTCGCTCAGCGTGGATTTCGCGCCGAGGGGGCACGAGTGGGCCGAGGGCGACCAGGCGAGCCGCTGCGGTCACCCGCCCGCGGGGGCGACCCATCTTTTGTGGAGGCACGTCCACCGCGGAGATGGGTGCCACCCATCTTTTGTTGGAGGCACGTCCACCGCGGAGATGGGTGCCACCCATCTTTTGTTGGAGGCACGTCCACCGCGGAGATGGGTGCCACCCATCTTTTGTTGGAGGCACGTCCACCGAGAGACGGGTGCCACCCATCTTTATGTTGGAGGCACGTCCACCAGGAGACGGGTGCCACCCATCGCCCGCGTGGACGCGCCAGCTCACCCGGATGGGCTCACGGCGTGCCTCCCCCACCCGGGCGGGCGCCGGAACGGCTCCGGACCTCCTTGCGGGGGCTCTTCGACGGCACCGCACGAGGTCGCCGGCCACCATCAGGCATCTTCATCGAGAGGCCACGGCTTCGGATCCCGTCGTGGAGGAGGCGCATGAAGCTCCTGCTCCCACGCCTCGAATGGCGGAGACACGATATACCCAGGATCGCAGTAGCTCCGGATGTACTGAGCCGCGCGGTGCTCTGCGTACTTTGCGTTCAGCGGGTCGCCCTCTTCGTTGAATTCGATGACGTTCGCGAAGATGGCATAGACCTGCTCCAGCATGCTCGGCTCTGCGAGCATCACCTCGCGATAGCTCACGCCGTCCAGCAACGGATGCCCCACAGTGCCATTCGCGATCCAGAAGCTGAACGTGCGCAGAGCTCCAGAGAACGACTGACTTAGCTTGGGCGGGCACTTCATGTTCTCCTGACCTGACATCGCGATCCTCCGTGACAGGCGACGCACCCACGCAGCTCCGCACGTGGGCCGCGAGCCGTCGCGCCCTGTCTCCGCACTCCCGCGGAGGAGCCGCGGCCCTCCCTACTTCCGCTGAGCCAGGCGCGCGCCGCCGCCTCAGGCGCGCCCGCGCCGCGCGCCTCCCACTTCATCTACCGCCTCGAGCGCGCTCTCGATCTCGCGAACCAGCTCGTCCGCCGCCTGCTGCTCCCTGTCGGCGCGCGCCTCCAGCGCCGACGCGTCGAGGCGCGTCTCCACCCGCCGCAGCACCTCGGCGACCCGCTTGCCCTCGGTCGAGGCAGCGTCCACGCGCCGCCGCTTCAGGGCGCCCAGCGCGGCCTCCACAGCCGGCAGGAGCGGCGCCGCCACGACGGGGTCGGCGGCCTTCAGCTTGGCCCGCGTGCGGTTCGCGAGCCCGAGCAGCTGGCCGATCGGCGAGCGGGCGCGCCGGCGGTGCACCGCCCACCCGACCGAGGCGAGCACGCCGAGGCCGAGGAGCACCGCGGCGCCCTGCACGTAGGGGGCGGCCGCGGGCGGGACGGGAGGGACCACGGCGTCCGGCACCTCGACCGTGATGCCCCCGTTCAGGCAGCTGGTCAGCTCCTGCGCCGTCTGGAGCCGCGCGCGCGCGAGCGGGACGAGCCGGAGCGGCAGACAGGGCGCCTCGACGCCGGCCAGCGCGCAGGCGGGCGCCGGGTCGCCTGTCGCGATCGCGTGGACCTCATGCGTCGCCGGGTCGCGGCTCGTGACGTGGAAGCCGCCCTGCGCGAAGTCGATCAGCCCGCCGCTGTCGACCGAGCCGCCGCCGGGCGCCCCGGCCGGCCATGTCGTCGTCGCCGCGTCGATGACCGACGCGTCGGTCGAGCAGACGAGCTTGCCGCGGAGGACGATCTCGCCGCCCGGCGCGACGTCGACGTGCTGCGCCACCCGGTCGCGCCGGAGAGGGAAGGTCTGGGTCATGTCCGCGCCTCGGATGTCCGTGCCTCAACAGTGCCGGTGGCTCGCCGCGCTCGGGTCATCGTCGCCATGCGTCCGCCCTCAGTGGAGGTGCGCCCGCGAGGCGGTCTCGAGCAGCATCGCGAGCACCAGCGGATCGCCCAGGCCGTCCGCGGCGCCCGTGTGGCTGCGCAGCCGCGCGAGGCGGTCCGCGTCCTTCAGGAAGAGCGGCTCGTGGAGCGCGTCGGCGGCGGCGCGCAGGATGCCCTCCCGCTCGGAGAGCAGCGCGGCGGCGCGGCCGCGATCGCCGAGCGCGATCTGCCGGGCGGCCTCGGACAGCGTCTCGCCCGCGGCGAAGCCCTGGATCGTGCGGGCCACCGACGGGTCGACGCTCGCGGCGCTGTCGGCGTCGCCGGTCGCGTAGGCGACCTTGAGCGGCGCCTCGTCGACGACGTTCTTCTTCGCCACCCGATCCTTGTACTTGAGCTCGATCGACGCGATCGTCCGCGCGTCCACGCCGGCCGGCAGGCCGAGCTTGAGGAGCACCGCGTGGCTGTCGTCGCGCGAGAACGCCGGGATGAAGAACCTCATCCCGCCCTCGGCGTCGTCCTTCCGGTCCTGCTCGATGCGATCGCGCTTCTGCGCCTGCGCGTCCGCCGCCACCTCGATCGTCCGCACGCGCGCCGCCTCCGCGTCGCTCAGCCGGCGCGAGCCGTAGACATGGAGCAGCTTCACGTCCGGCTTCAGCCGCACCCGGAGCTCGACCGCTGTCGCGACAGGGTCGAGCCGCTTGTCGAGCTCCGTCGCGAGCGCCGGGGCGATCTGGTCGGGGTCGCGCAGGTAGTAGTACCCGCCGGCCCCGTCGCTCGCGATGCCGCTCATGAGCGCGCCGTCGTAGTCGGCGCCGAGCCCGAAGGTGCTCGTCTGGATGCCGCCCTGGAAGGCGTCGAGCGCGAGCCGCGAGAGCCGCTCCGAGCTCGTGATCCCGGCGTTCGCGCGCCCGTCGGAGAGCAGCAGCACGACCTTCACGGCGCCCTCGGGGATGCCCGGCCTGGCGGCCTGGGCGTAGCCGAGCTCGAGGCCGCGGCCGATGTTGGTGCCGCCGCCCTCCGAGATGCCGTCGATCGTCGACTTGATCATCGCCCGCCGGGGCCCGACCGGCCCGTCGGGGATCCGGACCTGGGCGTCGCTCGAGAAGGTGACCAGCGAGAAGTCGTCCTTCGCGTCGAGCTTGTCGACGAGCGCCCGCGCCGCGTCGCGCGCCCGCGCCATCGGCTCGCCTGTCATGGAGCCGCTCACGTCGAGCACGAGGTGCACCGACAGGTGCGGCCGCGCCGCGGGAGCCTGCGCCGTGGAGCGGAGCGCGACGCGCACGTGCACCGGGCCGCCGCCGGGCGGGACCTTCGCGCGCTCGAGGTCCGTGCGCAGGGCGAGCGTCACGTCCTTCGGGACGTCGATCGCGGGCGCATAGCGGGCGCCGACGTCGCTCACGAGCTCGCGCTCGGCGGGCGGGATGATGCCGCGCGCGACGGCCGACTCGAAGGCCGCGAGGTGACCGCCGCCGGGGCGGTAGGTCGTCGCGAAGCGGCCGTTCGGATCGATGGCGGCGACCTCGGGGGCCGCCGCGGCCGCGCCCTCGCCGTCGTTCCGCGCGGCCGAGGCGGCGGGGGCGGCGGGGCGGCGGCGGGGGCGGCGGGCGGCAGCCTGGCGCCGGTGCCCGGGGCCCCCTTCTGCGGGTTCATGTCGTCCCCGGGGGCGGCCGGCGCCCGGACCGGCTCGGGCGCCGCGGCCCCCGCCCTCGCGGCCCCGACCGTCGCCACGGCGGGGCTCCCCCGCGACACCGTCAGCGAAACCGTCTGGTCCTGCGACGCTTCGGAGGACTCCTTGGCGGCGCACGCGAGCCCGCCCGCCGAGAGCCCCAGCACGAGCGCGCCGCCGAGGAATGCTCGCTTCGACCACATCATCCCGAGTTCGCCCATGGTCTTCTCCCTCCCCGCGGTCCCAGCGGGTGCCCCGTAGGACGGGCGACCGCGGCATCCGTTCTGTCGGATGCGTCCGCGGCGACGCTGCGTCACCGCGACCGGCGAGGATATCCGGACAGACAGCGACGATCGAACGTTGTTCAACCGGGGCACCGCGCGGGCGCTCGCGGCGCCGCGAGCGCCGCGAGCGCCCGGAAGCGCCGCGGGGAGCCGGGACGCGCCGATCGACCTCTCCCGGCGCCGTGGCGCTGCCCAGCCGGGAGAGGGCGCGAGAGCGCCTGCTGCTCCCGGGAGCGCTCGCTACTCGATGAAGTCCTGCGGCATGAGCGGGTCGTGCGCGCTCGTGGGCGCGGGCGCGGGCGCGGAGGGCGCGGCGGGAGGGGCCGCGCTCGCCGCCGCCGCGCGCAGGGGCCTCTTCCCCGCGGCGGGCTTCCGGGGCAGCGGCAGCTCCAGCGTCGGGGGGAGCGAGCCCGCCTCGGTGATGGAGACCTTCGCCTGCACCTCGTGCTTGCCCTTGAAGACGCGCACGCTGCGCACGCGCCCGAGCGCGCCCGTGAGCTCGACCGCCCCGTTCCTCAGGCGCGCCGGCGCACCGTCGACCTCCACCGAGGCGTCCGCGGGGACGATCGCCAGCTCGACCCGGTGCTGGACGGGCACCTCGGGCATCGCCGGAGGCGCAGCGCTCTGGACGGGGAGCATCCGCGAGAGCTCGGAGAGCTCGCGGGAGACGAGGTGCGCACAGGTCATCGCCGCGTCCGGCGAGGCGTCCTGCCGGAGCATCACGAACCAGCCGAGGCCCGCGGCGAGCACCGCGGCGACGGCCAGGCTCTCCTTGCGCCAGCGCCGGCGCGGCGACGGCGCCTGCTCGCTCACCCGCCGCGCCTCGGTCGTCTCGAGCGCGGGCACCGTCGCGCTGTCGGTCGACTGAGCCCGCCATCGCTCCGCGGGGCCCCTCGGCGCGGCGAGCCCATCGCTGCTCCGCCGCGGGACGCGCACGCTCGCCCGTGTCTCGAGCCGCGGCGCGACGGTCTGGCGCTCCGACGGCGAGAGGGGGACGAGCATGCTCTCGTCCAGCGAGAGCGGGTCGTCGCCGAGGAGCGGCCTGATCGCGTCGAGCATCGCCGAGGCGCTCGGGTACCGGGCGACGGGCTGGTACTGGAGCGCCCCGTCGACGATCGCGGCGACCTCGGGCGCAACCCACGGCGCGAACTCCTGGACCGGCGGGGGCAGCTCCGCGACGAGGGCGGCGATGAGATCGCCGAACGCCTCGACGTCGTGGGTCGGCGTGCGGCCCGCGAGCGCGTGGTACAGCACGATCCCGAGCGCCCAGATGTCGGTCCGGTGATCGATGTCCTTGATGCCCCGCGCCTGCTCCGGGGACATGTAGCGGGGCGTCCCGAGCATGCTCCCGGACCGGGTGAGCCCCGTCGTGTCCCGGCTCGGCTCGTGAGGCGGCTTGATCTTGGCGACGCCGAAGTCGAGCACCTTCACGAGGAGCCCACCGCCCTCCTCGCGCTGCGCGAGGAACAGGTTGGCGGGCTTGATGTCGCGGTGGAGGACGCCGGCGTCGTGCGCCTTCTGCAGGCCGACGCAGGCCTGGGCCACGATCCGCAGCGCGAGCCGCGGCGGCAGCGGGCCGAGGCGCTCGAGGAGCTGCGCGAGATCCTCGCCGCGGAGGAGCTCCATCACCAGGAACGGCGAGCCCGTGTCCTGGTCCACGCCTGTGTCGAACACGCGGACGATGTGCTCGGTCTGGATGGCGCTCGCGGCCCTCGCCTCGCGCTCGAACCGCCCCACCGCGGACCGGCTGTGGACGATCTCCGCGTTCATGACCTTCACGGCGACGCGGCGCGCCTGCTCCCGGTCGTCGGCCTCGTAGACAGCCCCCATCCCTCCCCGGCCGAGGACACGGCCCAGGGTGTACCTGCCGCTCAACGTCTTGCCGTCCACAAGCAAATTTTACCCCAGATGAAGGAGGTAGGCGGAGCTTCAATCCTGATGCCAGCCCGGCCCGAAACAGCGGGGCATCCGTGCTCCTCCGCTGGATTCTTGCGCTCCCGCGCGCCGGGAGCCCGCCGGGCGCGCGCGTCAGAACGTGAAACGCACCCCGATCCCGGGCGCGATCGCGACGAGCACCTCGCCGGCGAGCGACTCTTCCTCGAACCTGCCGAAGAACCCGCGTTCGTTGTCGATCCTGCCGTAGACGCCCTCCGGGGGGTTGGTCCACACGGGCTCCTTCAGCCGGACCAGGACCGCCGCCGCGACGCCGGCCGTCAGCTCGAGGTGGTCGCCGAAGCGCAGACCCGCGCGCACCTCCGGCGTCATCACGAAGAAGCTGGCGGCGTCCTGCGCCGCCGTGGGATCGACGTCGAACTCGAATTTGCTGCTCGAGATGAAGGTGCCGCTGCGCTCGTCGCGCACCGCGCCGAGCAGGGCGCCGGCGCCGAGCCGCATCGAGAGCCGGTAGCGCTCGCCGAGCGACAGGCCGGCCCAGCCGCCCGCGAGGAGGCCGCTGAGCGCGAGCGAGTCGTCCACGGTGCCGGTGCTCTCCGGCAGCGGGTCCTGGATCTCGAGCGACGTGCGCCGGGTGGTCACGGTCTGGTGGACCTGGAGGTAGCCGGTCATGACGCCGAAGCCGAAGCCGGACCCGAGCTCGTAGCCCGCGTGGACCACGCCGATGGCGCCGGCGCCGACGCCCGACGAGCAGGCCCCGCCGCACGGGCCCGCGGCGACGCCGCCGAGGCTCGGCATGAACGCCGGGGCCGCGGCGAGTTCGACGAGGAACCGCCCGGGCGGGCTCCCGAGCTTCACGCGCTCCAGCGCGACCGGCACGACAACGCGCGCGCCGCGGGAGAGGAGCACCTCGCGCCGCGCGGCGACGAAGCCGCCCGCGGCGACCTCGACGCGGTGCGGGCCGGAGCTCAGGCGCCCCTCCCAGACCCCGCTGCCGAGCGCCACGCCGTCGACGGTGATGCTCGCGCACACCGGCGAGGGCTCGATCCGGAGCGTCGAGGTCAGCTCCTCGGCGCGGAGGGCGAGGGGCGTCGTCTGCTTCAGCCGGACGATCACGGAGGCCGGCATGGTCCCGAGGTCCCCCGGGCCGCGCAGCACGACCGAGTGCTGGCCGGGCGGAAGCGCGCCCTCCCAGGGCGTCGTGCCGACGGTGTAGCCGTCGACGAGCACGTCGAGCGCCTTGCCCTGCTGCTCGGTGACGCGCAGGCGCCCCGACTCGACGAGCTTCTGGAGGCGCGACAGGATGCGGACGACCTGCCCTCCGGCGACGTCGACGCGGGTCTCGAACGGCTCGAAGCCCTCCATGTAAACGCGGATCACGTGGCTGCCCGCGCCGACGCGCAGCGGGGCAGGCAGGGGGTAGTCGCCGCGGCGCTGGCCGTCGACCATGACCGAGGCGCCGATCTCGGCGCCCGCTATGTCGACGGTGCCGACCAGCCCGCGCAGCCGCACGACGGCCTGCTGCGCGGCGCTCCTGGTGTCCGGCGGCAGCTTCTGCGAGAAGTCGCGGAGCAGCGTCTCGAAGAGGGCGAGCGCCTCGTCGTAGCGGCGGAGCTGCTGCAAGCAGAGCGCCGCGCTCGATGTGGCGCCCCAGGTCGGATAGACCTGCCGCGACGCGAGGAACTCGGCGAGCGAGGCCTCCCAGGCGCCCTGGCGGTACAGATCGAGGCCGCGCTCGAAGTGGGCGCGCGCCTCGGCGACGGGATCTCCGGCCGGCGGGGGATCGGCGGCGTCCGCGGGCGGCGTTGCGGGCGGCGCTACAGGCAGCGTCGCGGGCGGCGCTGCGGGCGGCGCTGCGGGCGGCGCTGCGGGCGGCGTCGCGGGCGGCGCTGCGGGCGGCGTCGCGGGTGGCGTCGCAGGCGGCGCTGCGGGCGGCGTCGCGGGCGGCGCGGGGGCGTCCTGAGGCTTGGCCGGCTGGGCGCGCGCAACGGCCTCCCCGGCCGAGGCGGCGGCGAGGGCGAGGAGCACGGCGATGGCCGCTCGCCGCCGCCGGCGCGCAGCGCCGAGCGCGGCGCCGAACGCGAGGAGCAGCCACCCGGCCGCGCGCGCCGCGGTGGAACCGGCGGGGCTCGCCGCAGCGCTGCAACCGCTCGCGGAGCTCGGCGCGGGCGGCGGCCGGACGCAGTGGCCTCGCAGGTTGCAGACGAAGCGCGGCGCGCAGTCGTCGAGCGAGGTGCACGCCGACCTGCAGGTGCCGCTCGCCTGGTCGCACCGGTAGGCGATGCAGTCGACCGTCGCCGGCTCCAGACAGTCGGAGGATTCAGCGGTGCACAGCGACGGCCCGATGCTGCGGGTCTCCCCGTCGCACCTGGGCGGCGCGCATTCGTTGCCGACCTTCGCAGGGTGACCGCTGCGGCTGCACTCACCCTCCGCGTCGCAGGCGCCGCAGGGACAGGGCGTCTTGCAGCACGTTCCGTCGACGCAGACGCCATCGTTCACGCAGAGCGCGCTGTCGGTGCACGCCTCGCCCGGAGCGAGGCCGTACCGCTCGGACGTCTCGAAGGCGCTCTGCTCGTCCTCGCCTCCTGCCACCAGGACCTCGCCGCTCGGGAGCAGCGTCGCTGTGTGCGCATCGCGAGGCTGCGTCATGTCCTCCGCGAGCGTCCAGGCGTTGGTCGCCGGGTCGTACAGCTCCGCGCTGGCGAGCGTAGAGTCGTCGCCCACACCGCCCGTCACGAGGACCTCGCCGCTCGGCAACAGCGTCGCCGTGTGGTCCCAACGCTTGATGTTCATGGGCTCCGTGGAGGTCCACGTGTTGGTCGCCGGATCGTACAGCTCACCGACGTCGACCAGCGCGCCCCCGCTGGAGCCCCCCGCCACGAGGACATGGCCACTCTTCAGGAGCGTCGCGGTGTGGTTCGTGCGCGAGTACGCCATGGTGCTCACGCTCATGTCAGGCCACCTACCCTCCGCGGGGTCATACAGCTCGGCGGTGCCAGGACCGCCTCCTGGGTACCCTCCCGTCACGAGGACAAGGCCGCTCAGCAACAGCGTCGCGGTGTGTTTCCGGCGCCGTGCTGTCATGGGTCCCGTGACAGTCCACGCATCGTTCGTGGGGTCGTACAGCTCCGCGGTCTGCATTAATGTTAATCGGCCTTCACCACCCGCCACGAGGACAAGTCCGCTCGGCAGCAACGTCGCGGTATAACCGATGCGCTCGAGGGACATCGACTTCGCGGCGGTCCAGGCGCCGGTCGTCGGGTCGTACCGCTCCGCGCTGCCGGGCTCGGTTTCCGGACCTCCGCCGATCACGAGGACCTCACCGCTTCTCAACAGCGTCGCGGTATGTCCATAGCGCGCGTGGGTCATGCGGTGATCCGCAGTAGCCCACGTATCGCTCATGGGGTCATACAGCTCGGCGCTGTCGAGCGGCATCTCCTCGCCGAAACCACCCGCGACGAGGACCTGACCGCTCTCCTCCAGCAGCGTCGCCGTGTGCTGCCACCGCACGCTGTTCATCAAGCCGGCCGGCTCCCACGCCGGGTCGACGAGCACGGCCTCGCCGCCCGCGTCGACCGACAGCTCGATGCGCGACCCCCGCGCCCGCAGCGCCACGGCCACCGGCCGCCCCGACGCCGCATGAGCGCGCGGCGCCGTCACGCGGATCACCGGCGCTCCGCTCCCCTCGTCCACGACCTCCACCGCCCCGCCGCGCCCGCGCACCGCCGCGCCCTCCACCTCCCACGCCGCCACCGGCCCGCCGCCCCGCGCGACGCCTCCCTCGAGCAGCAGCCACTCCTCCGCGCCTCGCTCGGTCGCCGTCCAGTACGACGTCCCGCCCGCGCGCGGGTACGCGACAGCCCGGTCCACCGTGGTCCCCTCTCCCCAGGCGCCGTGCTCCACCACCCGCACCTCGACCCCCGCGGGCGTACGGAACCGGATGGGCGCGCTGCCGTCGCGGGGCAGCACCACGTCGAGCCGCGAGGCGCCCTCGTTCGCCGCCGCGCCAAGGCGAAACCCCTCCCCCTCGCGGACGAACGCCTCGCGCCCCGCCAGCACCGCGGCGGCCTGCTCCGGAAACTGCCGGCGCAGGGCTGACGACTCCGCCGGCTCCAGCTCCGCGCTGCAGCCAGAGAGGAGCGCAGCGGCCCAGAGCAGGCGGGAGAACGGCGACAGGACGCGCGGGAGCGAGCACCTCGGAAGCATCGGAATCTCTCTGTCTCCTCGAATCAACTCACCTGGAAGGGCGACGACCTTCGCCTCCCGAGGGCGAGCAGCGCAAGGAGCAGCGCGACAAGGCCGCCTCCTGGGCTGACCGCGGCGGGTGCTCTGGCCGCGCTGCAGCCGCCCTGCTCCACGGCGGGCGGAGGCCGCACGCACGCGCCGGAGAGATCGCAAGCGAAGCCCGGCGCGCAGTCCTGCAGCGAGCTGCAGTTCTCCTTGCAGTCGCCGTCGAGCTTGTCGCAGCGGTAGGGCGCGCAGTCCACCAGCGCTCTGGCCTCGCTGGCCGGGTCCAGGCAGTCGGCTCCATCGGCGAGACAGACGATACGCGCCATGCTGTGGGTCTCATCGCTGCACCGGGCCGGGCTGCACGCCTCGCCTCGGCGGACCGCGGTGCAGGCGCCAAACCCGTCGCACGTGCCATCACAGCCCGTGTGCGCACAGTCGTTGCGAGCGTCCGAGCCCGCCTGCTGGGGCACGCAGCGGCCGAGAGAGGAAATCCGGGCGCACGTGTGGCAGGGCTCGGTGCACGGCGACTCGCAGCAAACGCCGTCCACGCAGGCCGCGCGCGCGCAATCGGCGTCCGATGAGCACGCGACGCCGAGCCCGGTATACCGCTCGGCGTACGCGGCGAGGCCGGCCACCAGCACCTCGCCGTTCGGCAGCAGCGTCGCGGTATGCGCCGCGCGGTTGTACCTCATGGGCGGTGTGGCGTTCCACGTGCTGGTCATGGGATCGAACAGCTCCGCGTCCGGGGACGAGACGACGAGGACCTTGCCACTCGGCAGAAGCGTCGCGACATGGTCCGCGCGCGCGGCGTTCAGGGGGGCCGTGAAGTCCCATGTGTCGGTCGTGGGGTCGTACAGCTCCACGGTGCCGAGGAGGCCGCCCAGGCCGCCCTCGTCTCGTCCGCCCGTCACGAGGACCTTGCCGGTCGACAGCAGCGTCGCGGTGTGTTCTTGCCGGGCGGCGCGCAGGGATCCCGCGGGGCTCCAGCTGTCGGTCACAGGGTCGTACAGCTCCGCGCTGCCGAGCGGGGCGTCCGCAGGATCGTAGCCGCCCGCCACGAGGACCTTGCCGCTCGGCAACCGCGTCGCGCTGTGCGAATTCCTCGCGACGCTCATGGATGCCGCGGGGCTCCAGCTGTCGGTCACAGGGTCGTACAGCTCCACGGTGGCGAGAAGGCCGCCCTCGTCTCGCCCGCCCGTCACGAGGACCTCGCCGGTCGACAGCAGCGTCGCGGTGTGTTCTTGCCGCGGGGCGCGCATGGATCCCGCGGGGCTCCAGCTGTCGGTCACGGGATCGTACAGCTCCGCTTCGTTGGCCGCGGAGCTGTCGAAGTCCCCGCCCGCCACGAGGACCTTGCCGGTCGACAGCAGCGTCGCGGTGTGCAGATAGCGGGCGACGCCCATGGACGCAGCGCTGGTCCAGCTGTCGGTCCTCGGATCGTACAGCTCCGCGCTGTCGAGATACCCGATCCGGCCGGTCAGACCACCCACCACCAGGACCATGCCGCTCTCCTCGAGCAGCGTCGCCGTGTGGCCGCGTCGCGGGACGTTCATCGCGCCCGCCGGCTCCCACGCCGGGTCGACGAGCACCGCCTCGCTGCCCGCGTCCCCCACGTCGACCGACAGCTCGATGCGCGACCCGTGCGCCCTGAGCGAGAGGCCCACCGACCGCCCCGACGCAGCGTACGCCCGCGGCGCCGTCACGCGCAGCACCGGCGCGCCGCTCTCCTCGTCCACGAGCTCCACCGCCGCGCCACGCTCGCGCAGCGCGGCCCCCTCCACCTGCCACGCCGCAGCCGCCTCGCCGCCCCGCGCGACGCCCTCCTCGAGCAGCAGCCACTCCTCCACGCCCCCGTCCGTGGCGGTCCAGTACGAAGTCCCCCCCGCGCGCCCGTAGCTCACCGCGCGCTCTGCCACCCGGCCCTCGCCGAAAGCGCCGAGCTCCCTCACCCGGATCTCGCCGCCATCGGCGCGCCGGAAGCGGATCACACCGCTCCCGTCCCGGGGCAGCACCACCTCCGGCCGCGCCGCCCGCACCCACGCCCCGCCCGGCTCGGTCGCGTCGAGCCGGAACCCGTCCACCGCCGGCGTGAACGCCTCGGGCGCCGACAGCACCGCGTCCGCGTGGTCCGGGAAGCGCAGGCGCAGCGCCGCGCCCGAGGTGTCCTCCGGCTCTGCGCCGCAGCCGCCGAGCAGCAGCGTCGCCGCGAGCAGGGCAGACAGGCGCGCGCCGGCGGCCGAGCGCCACCGCCTGCGCGCGGCGCCGAGCCCGAGGAGCAGCAGCCCGAGGCCGCGCGGCGCCGCGGAGCTGGGTGCGGATGGCGCGGCGCTGCAGCCGCCGACAGCGCCCGGCGCGGGCGGCGGCCGGACGCAGTGGCCTCGCAGGTTGCAGACGAAGCGCGGCGCGCAGTCGTCGAGCGAGGTGCACGACGACTTGCAGGCGCCGCGCTCGGGATCACAGCGGTAGGCGATACAATCGATGCTCACCGGCTTGGGACACGAAGAGGACGAGCGGGTGCACACCGCCGGCGCGAGGCTCTGCGTGTCGCCGTCGCACCTGGGCGGCGCGCAGATCGTGCCGGCCTTCGCCGAGCTGCCCAGAGGGCCGCACTGCCCTCGATCGCTGCAGGTGCCGCAGGGACAGGGCGCGTCGCAGCAGATCCCGTCGACGCAGTGATCGCTGGCGAAGCACGCGGACACGGCGGAGCACGCCTCACCCCGGGCCTGGGCGAACCGCTCGGCGTCCGCGAGCGCGTAGTCGCGCCCTTGTCCCCCTGCCACCAGCACCTCGCCGCTCCTCAGCAACGTGGCGGTGTGTCCACTGCGCGCGTGCTCCATGGGACTCGTGGCGATCCATGTGTCGACCGCCGGATCGTACCGCTCCGCGGTGGCGCTGGGTCCGCCCGCCACGAGGACCAGGCCGTCTGGCATGGGCGTCGCGGTGTGGCCCGCTCGCGCGTGGGTCATCGGGGCCGCGCACGTCCAGCGGCCGGCCTCCGGGTCGTATCGCTCCGCGCTCGCGAGGCCGGAGTCAATATCCTTCACGCCGCCCGCCACCAGGACCTCGCCATCCGGCAGCAACGTCATCGTGTGATGACGGCGCCCCTGACACATCGAGGCCGTGGGCGTCCAGTCGCCGGTATCGGGGTCATAGAGCTCCGCGCTCGCGAGCGAGCCGATGCTGTTGAATCCGCCTGTCACGAGGACCTTGCCGCTCCGCAACCGCACCGCCTCGTGCTCGGCGCGCGCGATCTGCATCGGACCCGTGCCCGTGAACGTCCATCTGTCCGTATCGGGTTCGTACAGCTCCACGTTCTCGTCGCCGAAGTCGACCGGGTGGCCGCCCGCCACGAGGACCTTGCCGTTCCGCAATAGCGTCGCCGTGTGCTCGGCGCGCGCTTGAAGCATCTGCCCCGCGTCGGCCCATGTGTCGGTCTTCGGGTCGTACAGCTCCGCGCTGTCGAGAGGGGAGTCGCCCTCGTTGAAGTGAGCCTGTTTGCCGCCCGCCACGAGGACCTTGCCGCTCGGCAACAGCGTCGCCGTGTGCCCGCCGCGCGCGTGCCGCATCTTCCCTCTTGTGAAGCTCCAGGAGTCGGTCTTCGGGTCGTACAGCTCCGCGCTGTCGAGGTTGAGGATCACCTCTTCGTAGGGGCGTGCGTCCAGGCCGCCCGCCACGAGGACAAGGCCGCTCGGCAACAACGTCTCTGTATGATCGCTCCGCGCGACGTTCATCGCGCCGGCGGCCTGCACCCACGCCGGGTCCACGAGCACCGACTCGCCGCCCGCGTCCACCGCGAGCTCGATGCGCGAGCCCCGCGCCGTGAGCGCCATGCCGACAGACCGCCCCGAGGACGCATAGGCCCGCGGCGCCGAGACGCGCAGCACGGCCGCCCCCCGCCCCGGCTCGACGAGCTCCACCGCCTCGCCGCGCGCTCGCAGCGTCGCGCCCTCCACCTCCCAGACCGCCACGACCTCGCCGCGCGCGACGCCTTCTTCGAGCAGCAGCCACTCCTCGACGCCGTGATCGGTCGCCGACCAGAACGACGTCCCCCCGCTCCGCCGGTAGGCCACGGCCTGCCCCACCGGCGTGCCCTCCCCCGCGGCGCCGTGCTCTCGCACCCGCACCTCGACCCCCGCCGCCGTACGGAACCGGATCCGCTCGCTGCCCTCCCGGGGCAGCACCACGTGAGGCCGCGAGGGTCTCCCGCGCACCTCTACCGAGCCCAGATGAAACCCCTCCCCGTCGCCGACGAACGCCTCGCGCGCCTCGAGCACGGCGGCAGACTGGTCCGGGAACTGGCGTTGCAGGGTGGCGGCGGACGCAGGCGGGTCCGTCTCGACGCTGCAGCCGGAGAGGCATGCGGAGAGCCAGAAGAGCAGGGCGATGCGCGGCAGGACGCGCCCGGGCAAGCTGCGCGGGGGCATCAGGCGTCCTCCCGCCATCGCGCGGGTCTCCCCCGGAGGACCGAGGCTCGCCGCTGCGCGACGGCGAGGAGCGCGAGGACCAAGGCGCCGAGGCCGCCCCTGGAGGCGGTCGCCGCCACAACGGCCGCCCCGACGCCGCAACCCGGGCTCTCGGCGGGCGGAGGGGGCGGAGGGCGCACGCAATGGCCGGAGAGGTCGCACACAAAGCCCGGCGCGCAATCCAGCAGCGAGCTGCACCTGTCCTTGCAGGTGCCGCCGACCTGATTGCAACGATAGGGCGCGCAGTCCACGACCTCCCTGGCCTCGCTGCTCGGGCCCGCGCAGCTGGCCCCATCGGCGGGACAGAGGACACGCGTCATGCTGTGCGTCTCGTCGTCGCTGCACTGCGCCGGGACGCACACACCCCCTCTGGGCACGGCGGAGCAGGCGCCGAACCCGTCGCACGATCCATCACAGCCCTCGCGCGCACAGTCACGGCGATCGTCCGAGCCCTTCGGCTGGGGCACGCAGCGGCCGGGAGACGAGCGCGAGGCGCACGTGTGGCAGGGCTCGGAGCACGGCGAGTCGCAGCAGACGCCGTCGACGCAGGGGGCGAACGCGCAATCGGCTTCCGACGCGCACTCGGCGCCGAGGATCGTGTACCGCTCCGGATAATCCGAGAAGCCGACCAGCAGGACGTCGCCGTTCGGCAACCGTGTCGCGGTGTGCTCCGCGTACGCGGCGCCCGCGGGTGCGGTGACGGTCCAGGTGTCGGCCTCCGGATCGTACAGCTGCGCGCGCCTGGAGACCTCGTTATCCACGCCGCTGAACGCCCCCACGACCAGGACCTTGCCGTTGTGCAAGGTCGTCGCACTGTACCCGCCGTGATGGATGATCATCGGGCTCGTGGAGGACCAGGTGCCAGCTATTGGATTGTACCGCTCCGTGCCCGCTTCGCTCACCGCCAGGACCTCGCCGTTGTGCAGCTGCGTCATGGACGCGAGGAACCAGCCGTCCTTGGACCTCATCGACCCCGTGGTCGTCCACTTGTCGGTATCCGGGTCGTAGATCTCCGCGCTGCCGAGAGCAGCGTCGTACGAAGCGCCTCCCGCCACGAGGACCTTGCCGTCTGGCAAGCACGTCGCAGCGTGGCCGTTGCGAGCGAAGTTCATCCGTGCCGCGGAGGTCCAGGTGTCGGCCGCGGGATCGTACAGCTCCGCGCTGTAGAGGAGGGCGAAGGAGGGGCCGACGCCCGTTACTCCGCCCGCCACGAGGACCTTGCCATTCCGCAGCAGCGTCGCGGAGTGGGAACGCCGTGCCGTGCCCATGGACGCTCTGGTGATCCAGGCGTCGGTCTTGGGGTCGTAGAGCTCCACGGCGTCGATGGTCGCCCTGCGGTCCTCGCCCTCACCCCCGACCACGAGGACCTGATCTTCCTGCAACAGCGTCGCGGTATGATAGCGGCGCGCTGCGCTCATGGGTGCCGCGAGGCTCCAGGTGTTGTCCGTCGGGTCGTACACCTCCGCGCTGGCGAGATGCTCCCCCAGGCGGAAACCGCCAGTCACCAGGACCTTGCCGCTCGACGAGAGCAGCGTCGCGGTCTGCGAAGTACCATGCACGACCTGCATCTGGCCGGCCGGTTTCCATTCGGGATCCACGAGCACCGCCTCGCCGCCGGCGTCGCCCACATCGACCGACAGCTCGATGCGCACGCCGCGCACCCGGAGCGCCGGGGTGACAGCCCGCCCCGAGGCGGCGTAGGCGCGCGGCGCCGTCACGCGCAGCACCGGCGCGCCGCTCTCCTCGTCCACGAGCTCCACCGCCGCGCCGCGCTCGCGCAGCGCAGCGCCTTCCACCTGCCACGCCGCCACCACCTCGTCGCCGCGCGCGACGCCCTCCTCGAGCAGCAGCCACTCCTCCACGCCCCCCTCGGTCGCCGTCCAGTACGATGTCCCGCCCACGAGCCCATAGCTCACCGCGCGCTCCGCCACCCGGCCCTCGCCGAAAGCGCCAATCTCCCTCACCCGGATCTCGCCGCCGTCCGCGCGGCGGAAGCGGATCACACCGCTCCCGTCCCGGGGCAGCACCACCTCCGGCCGCGCCGCCCGCACCCACGCCCCGCCCGGCTCGGTCGCGTCGAGCCGGAACCCGTCCACCGCCGGCGTGAACGCCTCGGGCGCCGACAGCACCGCGTCCGCGTGGTCCGGGAAGCGCAGGCGCAGCGCCGCGCCCGAGGTGTCCTCCGGCTCTGCGCCGCAGCCGCACGCGAGCAGCGCGGCGACGAGCGATGGAGATAAGCGCGCTGCGCGCCGCGACGCGGATGAGGGCAAAGGCATGAAGCGCTCTCGCCGCCGAGTAGAGCAGCGTTGCGCCGGCCCGCCTAGCTGTCGCCGAGCCCGCCTTCCGAGCGCAACGCCGCCTTCTCCGCGCGCGCCGCGGGCACCTCGAGCCCCGCCGCGCGGGCCAGGCCCATCACCCCCTCCACGGCGGCCGCGATGTAGCCGAACGGGTTCGCCCCGTCGACGGCCGTGACGTGCACCTCCCCCATCCGCTGCTGGAACGCGGCGGCGAGCGCTGGCATCTGCTGCGCCACCGTCAGCCGGATGATCTCCGGTGACACCGTGTTCTCGATCTCGCGGAGCGCCCGCGCGCGGTCGAGCTCGAGCTCCTGCGTGAGCCGCGCCTTCCTCGCCTCGATCTCGGCGATCGCGAGCTCGGCCTCGGCCACGAGCCGGCGCGCGCTCGCGATCGCCGCGCGCTGCCTGAGCAGGTCGATCTCGTGCGCGCTCGCAGCCATCTTCGCCGCGTGGCGCGCGGCCGCCGCCTCCGCCTCGAGCCCCGTCTTCTCGATCTCCGCCTTCACCGAGAGCGCCGCGATCTGCTGCTCGTGGGCCAGCCGCGTCTCCTTGAGCCGCGCCTCGGAGGCGAGCTCCTCGAGCCGCGCCTTCTCGCTGGTCTCCTGGCGGCGGGTGCGCAGCTCGACCTCGGCGGAGAGCTTCGTCAGCTCGATCGCCCGCTGCGCCTCGGCCTCGCCCTGCCGGACGGCGCGCTCGGTGAGCAGCGACGCCTCCCGGGCCTTGCGCTCCTGCTCCTGGCGATAGTGCGCTTGCAGGTTGCCGAACACCGCCGGCGAGAGGATGCGCACGTCCTGGATCTCGATGGTGTCGATGAGGACGCCCCACCCCTTGTCGGTGGTGTCGTCGGCGCTGCCGCGCCCCGAGACGACGGGCGCGATCTCCCGCATCAGCTCGCCGGCGAGCCCCTCCTTTCGCCGCGTCAGGCACTCCTCGACGGACAGGTTCGCGACCAGCCGGCGCACGGCGCCCGCGAACATGTCGACGAGGAGCGCCTCGAGCTTCTCCTGCGCGCGCTCGGGGAACGAGAAGTTCAGCATGCGGAACGCGATGAGCGGATCCACGATGCGGTAGACGGCGAGCCCGGTGACCTCGACGCCGACCTTCTCGAGGGTGACCTGGTCGGCCGCGAACTGGAGCTTCTGGACCGTGGTCGGCACGACAGCGACGCTGTCGCCCGGGAGCTTGAAGCATGAGGCGCCCTGACCGGAGGTGGGCCTGAGCTGGCCCCGCCGCATGTGAATCAGGTACTCGCTCGGCTTCGCGCTGATGCGGCCCCACCTCTTGAGCTTCTCCGGATCTTCCGCCGGCTTGCCCGCGCGCCAGCCCTGATCGTACCGCCCACGGCCGCCCGCCGCGGTCCCGCGGTCGCCTGCGTGGACGACCACCGCGGCGCCGCCCGGCGCGCCGGCTTCGCCGTTCATGATGACCCTGCGTTGATCGATGTGCGTCATGCCCTCTCCCTCGCGAGGAATGACTTCGCAGGAACCGGGCCAGCCGGGAGACACGGTGAAAGCAGGCGTCCGGGGGCCGCGCCGCGCGGCGGCGATCCGCGATGGAGCGCGCGCTGCTCCGGAACGGAGCTCGGCGGCGATCCGCGACGGCGCGGCGCCGCTCCGGAATGGATCACCGCCCGCGGGGCGGCCGCCGGCGCGCGTCAGCGGATGTTGACCCTGAGCCTCACCGGGCGGCCGTTGCGCTCGACGACGACGGACAGGCTCTTGTCGGAGCGCATGCGCGAGTAGGCCATCATGGCCTTCTGCGGGTCGGTCAGATCGATGCTGTTGATCGACCGCACGAGATCGCCGCTTTGCAGCCCAAACGACTCGAGCACCGAGCCGGGCTTGATCATCATCTTCAGCCCGACCACCTGGTTGTCCCGCATCTCCGGGATCGCCGCCGAGGTCTGCGTCACGAGGTCGGGCTGCTCGAAGATCCTCTCGGCCGCCGACCGCTCGATGTCGATCTCCGTCTCGCTCACCCGCTTGATGTTCGAGGCGATCTCTGGCGGGACGCTGCTCCTGCTGGACCGGCGGGGCGTCGCGCGGGGCGGCTCGGGCGCTGCCGACGGCTGCGGCTCGGTCTTGGCCTCATCGCTGCGCTTCTTGCCGAGCTGCATCTGGCAGCGCGCGCCCCCCGAGGTGAGCCACACCCGGTCCCAGGCGATGCCCTCGACCTTGCGGCCGGCGATCTCTCCGCCGCGCCGCCCGAGCGCGGTGCGCCCGCCGTCGGCCTCGATCGCCGCGAACGACCATTCCGGGTCCTCGGACACCGCGATCAGCACCACGCGCCCCTTGTCGCACGGCGGCGCGTGGTACGGGTCGAGATGGGAGAGGTCCGCCTGTCCTGACGGCGCCTCGCCCGGCGGCGGGCGGAGGGGCCCTGTCGTCGAGTCGAACGGATTGCGCTCCAGGATCGGCGTCGCGCTCGGCGGGGCATCCTCGGAGGGCGGCGGCCCGGCGAGCGCCGTCGCCGGCGGCCGGGAAGAGGCGCCGTCCCGCGCGATCTGGTGGGCGACGAGATGAGATACGCCGGAGGCCTGAAAATACGCGGAGACCGCGACCATTCCTCCCAGGATGAATGCGAATCGGCGCTTGACGAACGCGTCGGGGTTCATTCGTAACGCTCCTCCTGGCTGGAGCGCGCCGGGCCTCGCCGCGCGAGTGTCCCTTGCCGCCGCGGAGGCCGCGGCAGTGCACGCCCTCGCCACCGGCAAGGCCGCGCGTCAGGGTGAGCACCGAGCGTGCCCGCTCAGCGGGATCGCGGCGGGACAGGAGGGAGTCCGGCCGGGACAGCGGCAGAGAGCGCTCTGGACGAGATCACGTGGCGTGAAGGGCCAGCTCGCGAGCGCTGCGCCAGCGGCGCGTCCGTGCGGGGTGCAGGCCTCCGGGATGCGTGCCAGGTGCCCGATCCCCGCAGCAGTCTGCAACGCGGGGAGGCGGCGCAGGCCATCGGCCTCTGACGGCCGGCCCCTCGGAGCGCCGGAATGAAGGAGGGGACCTCGGCCAGCGCCGCGAAGCCGGATCATCTCGGGCACGACGGGTCGGGTGCTCGAGCTGGGCTGCGGGACGGGCGACTTGACGTGCCCCGGCGACGGCTTTGCACTACTTCAAACAAGCCTGCGGGCGCTCTCTTCGCCCGCAAGAACATCGATCCCGGCGGCGCGCGACCGCGGCCTGCCAAGGGCTCTCTGCCCTGAAGAGCTTGACCCAGCATGGTTTGCCTGTAGCCTGCCGGGACATCGATCGGCGGAAGCATCCCCTGCGAAGCGCCACGAGCTCCAGGGTCGTCCACCGGCGACTTTCTTGAAGAGGCGGAGATGAGCTGGAAGCACACGACACCCCCGGGCGCGACGCCAGGGTGCCGGGTGGGCATCGCCGCGCCCAGCCGGGGCGGCGAGCTCCGGAGCCATGGAGGAGCGTCATCATGAATCGATCGTGGACCGCGGTGGTCAAGTCGTTGCTCTTCGTCCTCTCGGCAGCGCACGTCGCGTGCGGCGACGCCGGCGCGGATCCGGGCGGAGGGGGCGCGCGACTGGACTCGCCCGACAGCTCGAGCACGTCCACCTCCGCCTCATCGACGTCCACCGCATCGACGTCCGCTTCATCGACATCCGCCTCATCGACGTCCGCCGGCGGGGCCCCCGACCTCTGGATCCCGGCGCTCGAGACGCCGTGGCACTGGATGATCGACCACCCCCTGGACCTGGACGATCCCAGGGACATGGGCTTGGTCGATCCCACCGGAGCGCCCATCGAGTCGCCGCCTCCCACGGTCTACGACATCGACTGGGAGTTCACGCCGGCCGAGACGGTGGCCGCGCTCCACGCGATGGGCGCCAAGGTCATCTGCTACGTCGACGTCGGCGCGTTCGAGGACTATCGGCCCGACGCCGGCGACTTCCCTGAGTCGGTCAAAGGCAACCCGGACTACCACTGGGAGGGCTCGTTCTGGCTCGATATCCGGCAGATTGACGTCCTCGGGCCGATCATGCGGGCCCGGTTTCAGGTCTGCAAGGACAAGGGCTTCGACGCCATCGAGCCCGACGAGGTCGACGGCTACGCCAACGACTCGGGGTTCCCCCTCACCTACGAGGACCAGATCGCCTACAACCGGTTCATCGCGGATCTCGCCCATGAGATGGGCATGTCCGTCGGGCTCAAGGGCGACATCGAGCAGGCGGAGGACCTGTGGCCGCACTTCGACTGGACGCTGAACGAGCAGTGCTTCGAGTATGAAGAGTGCGAGATCCTCGTCGATACTTTCCTGGCGAACGGCAAGGCCGTGTTCGAGGTGGAGTACGACGATCCCTTCTCCGGCCACATGACCGACAGGTCGCTCTTCTGCGAACAGGCGAACGCCTGGGGCTTCAACAGCATGGAGATGCCGCTCGACCTCGACGGCGGCCGATGGCCCTGCCGGTGACCCCCGTCCTCCGCGAGCGACGCGACAGCGAGGGCCCGGACATTGGCGCGAGGCGCATTCAGGAGAATGCCGCGCGGTTCCTCTCGATGTAGTCGCGCAGCGTGGTCGGCGCGCGCCCCGTCAAGCGTTGCACCGTGTCGAACGTGTCGGCCGCGTCCTTCAGCGAGCCGCTCCGCGTCCGCTCGAAGACGTTGCGCACGCAGGCCATGTACACCGGGTCGGCGCCGAGCGCCGTCATGGTCCGGAGGAACTCCGCGGGCTCCCTCGCCTCGGCACGCCACGGCAGGCCCGTGACCTCCGCGAGCAGCGCGGCGATCTCCTGCATCGAGGCGGCCTCGGTGCCGAGGCCGTAGGCGCGGCCCGCGTGCGCCTTCGGCTCGCGCAGCGCGACCGCGGCGACGCGAGCCACGTCGCCTGCGTCGACCCAGCTGGTGCGCGCATCGCCGATGTAGTGGGGCAGCACGCCGGGCTTTGCGCCGCCGACCTGCAGGAGCAGCGGCAGGTTCTGCATGAACGACGTCGGACGAAGGTGCGTGGCGTCGACGCCCGACCTGTCGATGTAGGCCTCGACGACCTGGTGCCACGCGAAGTGGACGATCGTCGTGTCGGGGCTCGCGTGCGCCCCGATGTGGACGATCTGCGACGCGCCGACGGCCCTGGCGGCGTCGATCGCGGCCTTGGATTGCGCGATCATCCGGACGTCATAGCCAGTGAGCAAGAACACGCGGTCGACGCCGCGCATCGCGCCGACGATCGGCTCGAGGCCCCGCGTCTCGGCGAGGTCGAGGTCGATGAGCCGCGTCTCGAGCCCCCGCGCCTCGAAGGCGGGCGCCGCCTCCGGCCGGCGCACGGCGGCGACGAGCTTCACCCGGCCGGCGGCGTGGTCGGGCAACAGCTCCTCGATGAGCGCGCCGCCGATCTTGCCGGTCGCGCCGAAGACCAGAATCAAGGGAATGGCCATGGTGCGTATTTGCCTCGGTGCAAGTTGGACGGCCCCATGCTGCGGCCCGCGCAGCGCCTCCGCCATGACCGTTTGCCCGAAACACTTGGCCGTTCGTCCGCCGTCCTCCCCTCACGCGTCGTAGAGCAGCACCTCTACCTCGGCTCCCTCTCCGATCGCCTCTTGCTCGCCCGGCACGATGACCACGCCGTCCGCGCGCGTCGTCGACGACAGGATCGACGCGCCGCTCGTCGCGATCGGAAACACCCGATCTCCGTCGACACGCACCCTCACATAATCGACGCGCCCTGGCTCGGAGACGATCTTGCTCGCCACCACGCACCACCTCCGCCGGTGCGGCCACGCGCGCGGCAGGCCGCCGAGGGCGCGGATCGACGGGCCGGCGAAGAACTCGTAGGCGCAGAGGCACGACACAGGGTTCCCCGGCAGCAGGAACACCGGGCGCCCGCCGGCCAGGAAGCCGAACCCGGCGGGCTTCGCCGGGCGCATCGCGACGCCGTGGACCGCCACCTCGCCGAGCTCCGCGAGGACCAGCGGCGCATGGTCCTCCGAGCCGACCGACGAGCCGCCCGAGACAAGCACCACGTCCGCGCCGGCCGCGCCGGACGATGACAGCGCGCCCCGCACCGCCTCGCGCCGGTCCGGGACGTACGCGACGGCGACGTCCTCGGCGCCGTCGCGGCGCGCGAGCGCCGACAGCACCAGGCTGTTCGCGTCGACGATGCAGGCCCCGCTCGGCATGCTCCCCGGCGGCAGGAGCTCGTCGCCCGTGATCAGGATCCGCACCGACGGCCTGCGCACGACGCGCACCTCGGCGACGCCGGTCGAGGCGAGCACGCCGACGTCCTGCGGGCGCAGCCGGCGCCCGGCCGACACGACCGCCGCGCCGGCCAGCACGTCCTCCCCGACCGCCGCGACGTGCTTGCCCGGCGGCACCGGCTGGCGCACCCGCACCACCTCCGCCCCGCCGCTGCCCGCGGCCTCCTCGGCGTGCTCCGCCATGAGCACCGCGTCGGCCCCGTCGGGCACCGGCGCGCCGGTCGTGATCCGCACGGCCTGGCCCCGGCGGACCGCGCCCGCATGGGGACGCCCGGGGAACGACGCCCCCACGAGCGCGAGCTCCACCGGCGCGCCGGCAGTCGCGCCGAAGGTCGCCTCGGCGGCGAGCGCGTAGCCGTCCATCGCCGAGCGGGCGAAGTGCGGCACGCTGACCCGGGCGAGCACGAACTCCGCCGCGACCCGCCCGGCCGAGCGCGCGATCGGGACCGGCTCGTCGCCGAGCCGCTGGATGCGCTGCTCCAGGATCTCGAGCGCCCGCTCGACCGTCGTGTGCTCGCGAAAACCTCGCATCCGGACGTCGCGCATCGGGGCTCCGTGAAGCGGGGGCCGCTCAGCCCGCGGCGGAGCTCTCGAGCGCGCCGCGGTAGATCTCGTCCACGGCGAGCGCGGCGTCGATCGACGCGAGCCTCGCGCGCTCGCCCGGGCCGGCCTCGTACAGCGTCCAGGAGTTGTCCTCGTTGCGCCGGAAGACCTCGATCCTCCGGTGCTCCTGCGAGACGAGCACGTACTCCTTCAGCGAGGGGATGCGGCGGTAGTGCGCGAATTTTTCTCCCCGATCGTACCCCTCCGTCGAGTCCGACAGCACCTCGACCAGCACCAGCGGGTTGACCACGGCGTCCTTGTCCTCGGGATCGCGCGCCAGCTGGCCGCAGACGACGCTCACGTCGGGGTAGGTCGCGAGGCCCGTTTCGCGCACGCGGACGCGGAGGTCGGACGAGAACACCGCACAGGGGCGCTCGCGGAGCGTCGGCCGAAGCTCCGCCATGACGTTCGCTGCGAGCCGCGCGTGCTCCGGCGTGCCGCCGGCCATGTCGAAGATCTCGCCGTCCAGGAACTCGTGCTTGGTCGGGCTCGCCCGCTCCTGCTCGAGGTACTCGGCGTAGGTGAAGGAGAGCTTGCGTGCGGGAGCGTTCACGTCATGGCCTCTCCCGGCAGTATGGCACGGGAGAGGCCCCCCCGGTGCCTCACGCGCCCCGGGGGGTCACGCCGCTCGTCCGGGCCCTACCGCTTGCCGCCCCGCCGGGGCCGGCTCGCGCGCCGGAGCGGCGCGATCAGCGCGAACGCGCCGAACGCCATGACCGACAGCTTCGGCCCCCGCTTCTTCCGGGCGCCAGCACGCCGCTCGCCCGCGATCGAGCAGTCCTCCGACTCGGCGGAGTCGTCGGTGTCCCCGCTGCACCCGTCGTCCTCCGCGTAATACTCATCGTCGGAGTCCGGCTCGCTCGTGTCCCCGCTGCACCCGTCGTCCTCCGCGTAATACTCATCGTCGGAGTCCGGCTCGCTCGTGTCCCCGCTGCACCCGTCGTCCTCCGCGTAATACTCATCGTCGGAGTCCGGCTCGCTCGTGTCCCCGCTGCACCCGTCGTCCTCCGCGTAGTACTCGTCCTCGGGCGCCGGCTCGCTCGTGTCCCCGCTGCACCCGTCGTCCTCGTACTCCTCCTCGTAATAGACGTCCTCGTCCTGCACGTCGGTGTCGTCCACGACGACCGTGTCGGCGGTGCTGGCGCAGCCGCAGCCCATGTCGGCCACCGGCTCGTCGTCGTAGTAGTAGTCCGGGCCGTCCACGCCCGACGAGCCGCCGGTCGTGCTCGAGTCGCCGGTGCTCGGCCCCCCGCCCAGGCCCCCGGGCCCGCCCGGGCCCGACGAGCTGCCGGCGCCCGCGCCGCTGCCGCCGGTCTCGCCGGAGCACTCTTCCAGGCGGATGCTGCCGGCCCGCACGATGGGCGTGACGGACGGGCCCGCGCCGAAGGTCAGCGGCCAGTCCGCGCCGGACTGCCCGGCCGCGAGCCGGAGCGAGACGCGGGTGAGCCACACCGACGACGGCGCGAGCCCGGAGAGGCCGACCGCGAGATCGTCGGCGGCCGGGCCGCAGCGCAGGAGCTCCGGGTCCGTCTCGTCCCGCCGGGGCGACTCCGCGCACTCCGGCGCGCCGTCGACAACGCCGTGCTCGGCGCGCGGGCAGCTCGCGGCCACCTTGAGGCTCGACGCCAGCGCGGCCGCGGCCACCGCGGCGCACGATCCCGGCGCGTCGGCGGCGTCGCCGTACGTGCTCGCGCGCGCGAAGTACGCCGCGACGACGCTGTCCACGCGGTCGCTGCCGAGGGCGACGCTGCGGCTCAGCGCCTCGTGGCCCGCCGCCTCGACGAGCGCCCCATCGCCCCCCGCCTGGCCGAGGATCTCCTCGCGGAGCTCCGTATAATCGCTGCGCTGCGCGCTCGCGTCCCAGGTCAGCGAGGCCGGCGGGAGCGTCACGGGCGCGGCGCCCGACAGCGCGCCCCGGCCGTCGCCGAGGAGCCACGCGGTCACGAGCACGCCGCTGTTGTCCGCCCTGGTCAGCGACAGCGGCAGGAGCGGCTCCCCGCCGCCTGTGACGATGCGCAGCGTCTTCGTGATCGCCGGCCCGCCGGGCGCGTCGAACCGGGCCGCCGCGAACCGCACCCCCTGCAGCTCGGCGAGCTGCGCGGCCGTCTCGGCGGAGAGCGCGAGCCCGGCCGACGCCGCCCAGCGCGCGACAGCGTCCGCGTCCGCGAGCACGGTCACCTCGACCGGCGCGAGCGCCGCCTCGTGCGCGAGCTGCCCGGTCATGTCGAACGGCGCTGGCGCGCCCTCTTCCCCCGGACAGTACGCGTCGACGCCCTCGGGCGGGAGCACGCGCGGCGCGGTTGCCGCCTCGAGCGCCTCGAGCCACGCGTCCGAGCTCACGTCGAGCGCCGCGAGCGGCGGCACCGGCACGACGACGGCCACTGGCCCGCTCGGCCCCTGGAACCGCAGGCTGGTCCAGAGCGTCGTGCGCTCCGGCCCCGCCGCGACGGCGACGCGCTGCTCGACGGACGCCTGTCCGGCGCCGGGCAGCCACGCCCCCGTGGCGAGGGCGTCACCAGAGAACGACAGGAGGACCGCGGGAAGAGCAAGCGCAAGCGACCGTCTGGGCATGCGAGGCCGAATGGCAAGCAGCATGCCCTCCATCGTACGCGGTGATCGAGGCAGACTTCCACGCTATCGCGGCGAGATGAGAACCGCAGTTCACGACGCTCCATTGCCACAGCGACGCTGCCGCGAGGGCGCCCGCCGGCCGCGCCGGCAATCCTGCGGCGACGGCGCCACCGGAGCGCGGCGGCTCACGCGCCGGGGCGCGGCGGCTCACGCGCCGGGGCGCGGCGGCTCACGCGCCGGGGCGCGGCGGCTCACGCGCCGGGGCGCGGCGGCTCACGCGCCGGGGCGCGGCGGCTCACGCGCCGGGGCGCGGCGGCTCACGCGCCGGGGCGCGGCGGGGCACGCGGCGGCTCACGCGCCGGCGCGGCGGCTCACGCCTCGTGCACGATGACGATGTCGTCCGGGTGGAGGTGGCAGAACACCCTGTCCCCGGCGTGGAGCGCTGTCTGGCCGGAGCTCTCGTTGGCCACCACGGCCGTGAGCGCGAGCCCGGAGTCGGTCCGGAGCCGCAGCTGGTCGGTCGCGCCCTTGAACAGCTCGTCCTCGACGTGCGCCTCGAAGCAGTTCTCGAAGGCGGCATCCCGCGCCTTGCGGAGCGCGATCTTCTCGGGTCGAATGGAGATGAGCGCGCTCTCCGCCCCGCCGGCGAGGTGCTCGGCGTTGACGAGGAGCTCGATCCCCCCCTCGAGCCGGACCCGCGCGCGCTCGCCGCTGCGCGACAGGACGGACGCCCGGAGGATGTTGGCCTGGCCGATGAAGTTCGCGACGAACGTCGTCTTGGGGCGGTGGTAGATCTGCGACGCGTCGCCGAGCTGCTCGATACGGCCCTTGTTGATCACGGCGATGCGGTCGCTCATGGTGAGCGCCTCTTCCTGGTCGTGGGTCACGAACACGAACGTGATCCCGAGCTTCTTTTGCAGCGCCTTGAGCTCGACCTGCATGGCGTGCCGCAGCTTTGCGTCGAGGGCGGAGAGGGGCTCGTCGAGGAGCAGCACCTTCGGGCGGCAGACGATGGCCCGCGCGAGCGCGACCCGCTGCCGCTGCCCGCCGGAGAGCTGCGCCGGCTTGCGCTGCTCCATGCCCTCGAGCGACACCATCGCGACCGCGGCGCGCACCCGCTCGGCCATCTCTTGCCTCGGGACCTTCTTCATCCGCAGGCCGAAGCTGATGTTCTCCTGCACGTTCATGTGCGGGAACAGCGCGTAGCTCTGGAACACCTGGTTCACGTCCCGCCGGTAGGGCGGCTCGTGCGTGACGTCCTTCCCCTCCAGCAAGACGGCGCCGGTCGTCGGCGTCTCGAAGCCCGAGATCATCCGGAGCAGCGTCGTCTTGCCGCACCCCGAGGGGCCGAGCAGCGTGATGAACTCGCCGGCCATGATCTGGAGATCGACGTCGTTCACGGCGAGGAAGCTACCGAATCGCTTGGTGACCGCGCGGAGCTCGACCATCACATCCATCGATTCACCTCAGAGCAGAGAAGGGAGGCGCGAGCATCAGCGCTCCGGCTCCTTGCGCAGGCCGAGCAAGAAGAACAGGGAGAACAGGAGCAGGAGCGTCATGCCCAGCGCGGCGCCGAACGGCCAGTCGCGCGCCTGCCCGAACTGGTTCTGGATCACGTTGCCGACCATGGGCACCCGCGCCCCGCCCATGAGGTCGGTGATCGCGAACATCCCGAGCGCCGGGATGAACACGAGGAGGATGCCCGCCAGGATCCCGGGTCGCGTGAGCGGGACGATGACGTGGGAGAAGGCGGACACCGGCCCCGCGCCGAGGTCGAACGCCGCCTCGATGAGGGCGTTGTCGAGCTTCTCGACGCTCCCGTAGATGGGCAGGATCATGAACGGCAGATACGAGTAGACGAGCCCGATGACCACCGCCGACGGCGTGTACATGATGTCGAGCGGCGCCGAGATGATCTGCAGATAGAGGAGCAGCCCGTTGAGGAGCCCCTCCGACTTGAGGATGGACATCCAGGCATATGTCCGGATGAGGAAGCTGGTCCAGAACGGCACCATGACCAGCATGAGCAGCTTGTTCCGGACGCCCTCGCGGGCCCGGCCGATGAAGTACGCCACCGGGTAGCCCGCGACGAGGCAGATCGCCGTGGTGATGGCGGCGTACCGGATCGAGTTGAGCAGGATCTTGAGGTAGGTCGCGTCGAGGACGCGCGCGTAGCTCGAGAGCGAGAGCCGGAAGACCACCTGCCCGAGCTCGTCCCGCTCGCAGAAGCTGTAGACGAGCATGATCGCGGTGGGCGCCACGACGAAGGCGACGAGCCAGAGCAGGAGCGGCGCGAGCAGCAGCCACCCGCGGACGCCCGGCCTCCGCTGCGCGCCCTGGATCTCGACGACCTGGCCGGTGGCTGTGTTCATGGCGCCCTGCCGCTCACTGAGCCTTGAGGTCCGTCACCAGCTTGTCCACTTCCGCGGCCGCCTTCCCGATGTCGTGGAAGGTCTCCATCCCCGCGAGGGGCGGGTAGCTCGCGGGGTTCGCGAGCTGCTCCGGCGTGAGCAGCTTGCGCGCCTCGGTGTTCGGGTTGGTGTAGGGGAACTTGTCCGAGATGATCTTGCTGACCTCCGGGCGGAGGATGTAGTTCATGAACATCTCCGCGCCGATCTTGTTCTGGGCGTTGACCGGGATCGCCAGGCTGTCGATGGCCTTGTGCGTCCCCTCGGCCGGCAGGATGAACTGGAACTTGTTCTTGTTCTCCTGGTAGAGGAGGGCCGCCTCCCCGCTCCAGACGACGCCTATATCGACGTCGCCGTTGAGGAGCGCCGTCTTCGGGCTGTCGGAGTCGAACACCTTCACGAGCTTGATCCACTCCGCGAGGGTCGGCTTGATCTTCGCGAGGTTCTCCGGCGTCACGCTGTTCGTGTCGATGCCCATCGTGACCATCACCCAGGAGACGATCTCGCGGGCGTCGTTCAGGGCCACGATACGCCCCTTGTACTTCGGCTGGAACACGTCCTTGAAGCCCTTCACGGGCTCCTTCACCTTCTCGGTGTTGACGACGATACCGACGGTCGTGCCCATCCACGGGACCGTGTACTTGAGCTCCGGGTCGTGCGCCAGGCCCCTGAAAGCGGGCGCGATGTTCTTCAGGTTCGGCAGGCGCGCGTGGTCGAGCGGCTGGAGCTTGTTCTGCTTGACGAGCGCCTCGATCGCGTACTCGGAAGGCTGGATGAGGTCGTACCGGGTGCTCCCCGCGAGGAGCTTCGACATCATCTCCTCGTTCGAGGCGTAGGTCTCGTAATTGACCTTGATCCCCGTCTCCTTCGTGAAGCCGTCCAGGACCTCCTGCGGGACGTACTCGGACCACGCGAAGAGGTTGAGCTCGCCGCCCGCCTTCGGCTCGGCCGCCGGCGCGCTGCCCGAGCCGGCCGCCTGCGGCGCCGGGCTCTCCTTCTTCCCACAGCCGAGGAGGGCCATGAGCGGGACGACCATCAGTATCAAGAGCGCTGAGATGCGTTTCATTGGCCTCTTCCTTGTCATGCCTGCAAAGGCGCAGGCGTCCGCGCCGCTCGCCTTCAGCCCTCGTCCGGGAGCCGCTTCGCGGTGCCCTTCAGCGACTCGGCGACCACGACCAGCATCGCGGTCACGACGATGAACACGGTCGAGATCGTGTTCAGCATCGGGTTCAGACCGACCTTCGCCATGCCGAACACCTTGATCGGCAAGGTCTCGGACTTGGGCCCGCGCGTGAAGTAGGTGACGATGAGCTCGTCCATCGACAGCGTGAACGACATCAGCGCACCGGAGATGATCGCGGGCAGAAGATAAGGCACCAGGATCAGGAAGAACGCCTTGAGCGGCGTCGCCCCGAGATCCAGCGCGGCCTCCTCGAGGGACGGGTCGAGCCCCGCGAGCCGCGCCTGGACGGCGATGAGCACGAAGGGAAAACAGAAGGTGATGTGCGAGATGATCACGGTCGTGAAGCCGAGCTCGAGCTCCACCGTCTTGAAGAAGATGAGCAGGCTGATCCCCATGATGATCTCCGGGATGATCATGGGGATGAAGATCAGCGTCGTGATCGACCGCAGCGCGGGGAACCTGTACCGGTAGAGCAGGAAGGCGCCCGCGGTGCCGAGGGCGACCGAGAACGCCGTGGTGATCGCGGCGATGATCACGCTGTTGCTCAGCGACTCGATGAGCGGCGACCGGCGCTCGTCCCCCAGGTGGGCGACGAGCTCGTCGAAGAGCTGCCGATACCATTTGAAGGTGAACCCCTCCCACACGACGCTCATCCGCGAGTCGTTGAACGAGTAAGCGACCAGGAGCAGGATCGGCAGATAAAGGTAAATGAGGACGACGCCGCTCCAGCCGCAAAGGAGCAGATTCGACAGCTTGATGCCCGACATCGTCCGGAGTCGCATGCGGCGGCCTCGCAATCTTACACGGTCGCTGCGCGAGCTTATCGCTTGCGGAACGCCGTTTGCAACACATTGGCGAGATGGAGGGGGCCTGGATCACCTGGGTGAACGCGGCCATGTCGCCCGTGTTGTCCGCGTGACCGAGCCGCGGGCGCGTGGCCGCCGGCGGCTCGGTCAGCGCGGGCGACTCAGTCAACTCGGTCAACTCGGAGGGCCCGGCCGCGCGCGGCGAAGGCGCCAGCGCGGCGGTCGCGGCCTCGGCCGTGAGGCCCCGCCTGGACTGGCCGGCGCGCGGCGGCTCGCTCCGGAGAGCCCTTGACACCGCACTCCCCTCCGCTTACCCGCCCTGCATGACCGGGTTGTCGCGCCGCCCTTCAGGTGAGGTCCCGTGAGCACTCCCCGCATCTGGACGATCGAAGAGGCGAACGCGCTCGTCCCGCAGCTCTCGTCGCTGATCGGCCGGCAGCTCGCCCTGGCGAGCGATATCGAGCGCTGCTGGCAGGAGCTCGTGGACGCCGTGCAGAGCCCGACGGTGACGCCCGATCAGCTCATCGAGCTGGCGCGCAGCGGCAGCGAGCTGGCGCGGGCCCGCGAGCGCGAGCTCTCGGAGAAGATCGCCGCGTACGAGGCCGGGTGGCGGGACGTCGAGGATCTCGGGGTCGTCGTGAAGGACCAGCGCATCGGGCTCTGCGACTTCTACGGCCGCCTCGACGGCGCCCTCGTGTGGCTCTGCTGGCGCTACGGCGAGCCGTCCGTCGATCACTACCACGGGCTCGAGTCTGGCTACGCCGGGCGCAAGCCGATCACCGCCGCCAAGCGCCGGCAGCTGCTCAACTGACGAGGCCTCCGTGATCGACCGACAGAGAGCGGCCCGGGCCATCGAGGAGTTCCTGCGCGCCCTCGGGCGCGACGTCGAGGGGGAGCTCGCGGGCACGGGCGAGCGGGTCGCCGACGCATGGGCGGACGACCTCATCGAGGGGGAGGCCATCGACGTGGCCGCGGTGCTCCGCGAGGGCGCCATGGAGACCGGCCCCTTCGAGCGCGGGCTCGTCGTCGCCCGCGACCTCGCCGTGACCACGATGTGCCCGCACCACCTGCTGCCGGGCCACGGCACCGGGATCGTCGCCTACCTGCCGGGCGCGCGGGTCGCCGGCATCGGCACGATCGCGCACGTGCTCGACGCGCTCGCCCGGCGGCTGACCCTGCAGGAGCGCATCGGCGGCCAGCTCGTCGAGCTGCTCGTCCACGAGCTCGGCGCGCGCGGCGCGCTGTGCAAGCTCGCCCTGACCCACACCTGCCTCATCGCCCGCGGTGAGCGCAAGGCGGGCGCCCTCATCGAGACGGTCGCTGTCGCGGGGGTGTTCGCCGAGCCGGGCCCCGAGCGCGATCTCGCCTTCGCCGCCGCGCTCTCCGGGGGCAGGGCGTGACCGGCGTCGCGGTCGTCACGGGGCCGAGCCGCGGGATCGGCCGGGCGACGGCGCTCGCGCTCGCGCGCCGCGGCCTCTCCGTCGCGCTGCTCGGCCGCCCGAGCCCGCGGCTCGACGCGGTCACCGACGAGGTCCGCCGCCTCGACGTCGCCGCGCTGCCGGTGCCCTGCGACGTCGCCTCCGACGAGCAGGTGGCGCGCGCCGCCGCCGAGGTCGTCGCGTGGCTCGGCGCGCCGCACGTCGTCGTGAACAACGCCGGCATCGTGCGACGCGGCGCGAAGGTCCACGAGACCTCGCCCGCGGCCTGGGACGAGGTGATGGCCGTCAACCTCCGCGGCCCGTACCTCGTCTCGCGCGCCTTCCTCCCGGCCATGCTGGCGCAGGGCCGTGGCCGGCTCGTCCACGTCGGCAGCATCTCCTCGACCATCGCGTGCCCCGGCAACGCGTCGTACGCCGCGTCCAAGTGGGGCCTCGTCGGCTTCGCGAAGAGCCTGGCCGAGGAGCTGCGCGGCAAGGGGCTCCAGTCCATCGCCGTGCTCCCCGGCTCGGTCGACACCGACATGCTCGTCGGCAGCGGCTTCCCCCCGCAGATGAGCGCGGACGACGTGGCGCGGCTCATCGTGTACGCCGCCCTCGACGCGCCCGACGCCATCACCGGCTCGGCCCTCGAGATGTTCGGCTGACGGCGCACGGCGACGCTCGGGCGACCGCGCGCGACGGCCGCGCTCGCTCCGGCATGGCCCCCGCGCCCGTCCCCGGCCGCCGAGTTCCATGTACGTGGCGCCGCCACACCCGGCGCACCTGCGTGCTAGCCTGAGGCCGTGGAAACGACGCCTCCGCGACCAGGCGATCTCGCCGCGGCCCTACCCGAGCTCCCGCTCTTCCCGCTGCCGCAGACGGTGCTCTTCCCCGGCGCCCTGCTGCCGCTGCACATCTTCGAGCCGCGCTACCGGGCCCTCGTGCGCGATGCCCTCGAGACGCACCGCATCCTCTCGGTCGTCCTCATCACGGACACCCGCGCCGTCGACGCGCACGGCCACCCGGCGATCGCGGGCGTGGCCGGCGCCGGCGAGATCATCGACCACGCCGAGCTGCCGGGGGGCCGCTACAACATCGTGCTGCGCGGCCGCGCCCGCGTCCGCCTGGCGGAGCGCCCCTTCGTGCCCCCGTACCGCACGGCGGCCGCGACCGTCCTCGAGGACGAGCCCGGCGAGGTCTCGGCCCAGGATCACGCCGCGCTCATCTCCACCGCGGCCTCCTTCGCCTCGCTCGTCCGCGAGCGGGACAGCGGCTTCGAGTTCCGGCTGCCGCGCGACGCGGCCACCTCGCTCGTCGTCGACCTGTGCGCCCACCACCTGATCCTTGACGCCCGCGAGCGGCAGGCCGTGCTGGAGACGCTCGACGTCGGCGCGCGGGTGCGCCGCGCGACCGAGGCGCTCGCCCTCCAGCAGCTCGCGCTCGCCTCCGCCACCCGCGACGTCAACTGAGCCCGGCAGGGCTCGATCGCGCGCCGCCCGCGCGGGGTACCTGAACACGAGTCCAGAAGCGGTGTCGGAGCGGGGTGCGGTCGCGCCAAGATCGGGTAGGCTGCGCCGCCTATGGCGACCTCTCGTTCAACGGAACCTTCAGCCCCGATCATCGTCAAGCACCCGGGGTGTCCCCAGTGGGGGCTCGGATACCTCGTCGAGGAGCGCGACGAAAAGCGCTTCTACGATTTCGAGGACGGCCACAATCACTCGATCGCCAAGGCTTTCTGGTCGAAGCTCGAGCCGGTGCAGCTCGGCGACGACGAGGCGAACGCGCTCGAGGCCCGCATCCGCGGGCTCCGTGATCGGCCGTCGTCCGCCGCGAAGAAGCAGCGCGCCCGCGTTGTCGCGCCGCCGCTCACGAGCTTCGACGAGCAGGTCACGAGCTTCGAATCGCAGTTCGAGGGCGGGTTCGGGGGCCCGCACTTCGTCGCCGAGGAGCGCGGCTCGGTCGGGGGCGAGCCGAGCAACGGCGGGGCGAAGAAGAAGAGCAAGGCCTACAAGCAGAGCGCCATCGAGACCGCGCGCGCGCTCCTCGGCAAGGGCGAGCTCGAGGCGCTGCTCGCGGCGGGCAACCTCGCCGATTTCATGGAGCGCATCACCAAGGTCCACAAGGCGGCGACCGGCCTCCTGCACCCGCTCGGCGATCTCATCCCGTTCAACAAGATGCCGGCCGAGCACCACCGCGCCTACGCCGAGGCGGTCGTCGATCTCCTTTACGGCGCGGGCGACTACGCCGCGCGCTTCGACCGGCTGGCCGGCGTGCTCGCCGCGGCCAAGGTCGCCACGTGGCCGCTCGCGACGATCCTGAGCGCGCTCGTCTACCCGGAGGAGCACGTGTTCGTGAAGCCGTCCTTCTTCGAGAAGCAGGCCGTCGTGCTCGGCTTCAACCTCGCCTACGACCGCGCGCCGAGCGCCGAGGGGTATGCCCGGATGCAATCGCTCGCGCGCGATCTCGAGCGGCGGCTGCGCGAGCGCGGCCTCGCCCCGCGCGACCTGATGGACGTCTACGCGTTCCTCTGGCGCACGATCTCTCCGCCCAAGCCGTCCGCCAAGTCCTGACGTCGCGCGCGCCCGGCCGCCCTGCGCCACGCTGCGCAGGGCGGTCCTCGCGACGGCCCCTCGACGCACGGCCGCGGCCCGCCTATGCGACGCCTCAGGAGGTCTCGCGTGAAGGCAGCCGTGCTCGAAGCCGTGAAGAAGATCGCTGTCCGCAACGACATCGCTCCGCCGCAGATCGGCCCGCGCGACGTCCTCGTCCGCGCGAAGGCGTGCGGCATCTGCGGGACGGACGTGCACATCTGGGAGGGCGATTTCTTCCCGACGTTCCCGCTCATCCCCGGGCATGAGCTCGCCGGCGAGGTGGCCGAGGTGGGCGAGGAGGTCACGGACCTGAAGCCCGGCGATCGGGTGATGGTCGACCCGACGGTGACCTGCGAAGAGTGCCACTTCTGCATGATCAACCGGCAGAACCACTGCCTGAAGTGGAATGCCGTCGGCGTGACCCGCGACGGCGGCTTCGCCGAGCTCGTGCGGGTCCCCGCGAAGAACTGTTATCGCTTCGAGCGCGTCTCGTTCAGCGAGGCCGCGTTCTGCGAGCCGCTCGCGTGCGTCGTCTTCGGCCAGGATCGCGCGCGCATCGAGATCGGCTCGGAGGTCCTCGTGATCGGCGCCGGCCCGATCGGCCAGCTCCACCTCCAGGCGAGCCGCGCGAACGGCGCCGCCGCGGTCACGGTGGTCGACGTGGTCGAGTCGAAGCTCGATCTCGCCCGGCAGCACGGCGCGACCGAGGTGGTCCTCGCCGACAACGCGCTCCAGGCGAAGCTCAAGAAGATCGCGCCCTACGGGTTCGACGTCGTGATCGACGCGACGGGCATCGCCCGGGTCCTCGGCGACTCGCTCCAGTACGTCAAGAATGGCGGCCGGTACCTCGTCTTCGGCGTGTGTGGGCCCCACGACAAGGTCGAGCTCTCGCCGTTCGAGATCTACCGGCGCGACCTCGAGATCATCGGCAGCTTCGCGATCAGAAGGACGTACGACCGGGCATTCAAGCTGATGGAACGTGGGGCTGTCGACGTGAAGCGGCTCCTGTCCGAGGCGATGCCGGTCGAGGAGCTCCCGCGCGGGCTCGAGATGATGAAGAAGGGCGCCGCGCCCATGAAGCTCCAGGTCGTGTTCTAGCCGCTCACTTTCACTTTACGAAAAAGGACGCTTTCCATGGCCATCGTGATCGGAATCGACGTTGGGACCAGCGGCCTCAAGGCCATCGCAGTCGAATCGGAGCGCGGCGCGGCGGTCGCGTCGGCGCACCGCGAGTACCCGCTCTCCACCCCGCACGCCGGGTGGGCCGAGCAGGATCCCGAGGACTTCGCCGCGGCGGCGCTGAGCGCCCTCGGCGAGCTCGCCCGCGCGCTCGGCCCGCGCCGGGACGAGGTGCGCGCGATCGGCCTCACGGGGCAGATGCACTCGGCGGTCCTCCTGGACGAGGCGCAGGCGGTCATCCGGCCCGCGATCCTCTGGTGCGACACGCGCACCACGGCCGAGTGCGAGGCGATCCGCGCGAACGCGAAGGTGGGCGACGCGGGCCTCGCGCGCCTCGTCGGCAACCGCGCGCTCGAGGGGTTCACGCTGCCGAAGCTGCTCTGGCTGCGCGAGCACGAGCCCGAGGCGTTCGCCCGCGTCCGCGCCGTGCTGATGCCGAAGGATTTCGTGGGCCTGCGGCTGACCGGCGAGCTCGGGACGGACGACAGCGACGCGAGCGGCACGCTGGCTTTCTCGCCGGGCGATCGCGCCTTCAGCGCCGAGCTGCTCTCGGCGGTCGGCGTCCCGCGCGCGATCTTCCCGCGGTCCGCGCCCTCGAACGCGCCGCTCGGCCAGCTCACGCAGGAGGTCGCGGCCGCGACGGGCCTGCCCGCGGGCACGCTGGTCGTCCGTGGCGCGGCGGACAACGCGGCGGGCGCGGTGGGGCTCGGCATCGTGCGCCGCGGCCGCGCGATGGCCTCGGTCGGCACGAGCGGCGTGATCCTCGCGCACACCGACTCGTGGATCGTGGAGCCCGAGATGCGGCTCCACAGCTTCTGCCACGCGGTCCCGGGCCGCTTCTACCTGATGGGCGTGATGCTGGCCGCCGGCGGCGCGCTCCGCTGGTACCGCGACGTCCTCGGCGACGGGGAGCGCATGGCGGCCGAGCTCCGCAAGGTCGATCCCTACGAGATCATCTCCGACACGGCGTCGACGGCGCGCCTGGGCGCCGGCGGGGTCGTCTTCCTGCCCTACCTGATGGGCGAGCGCACGCCGCACAACGACGCCGCGGCGCGCGGCGCGTTCGTCGGCCTGAGCGCCCGCACGACGAAGGCGGACCTCTCGCGCGCCGTCCTCGAGGGCATCACCTTCGGGCTCGCGGACTCGCTGGGCCTGATGCGCGGCGTGGGGCAGACGAACGGCGCCGCGCCGGTGACGATCGACGAGATCCGCCTGACCGGCGGCGGGGCGCGCAGCCCGTTCTGGCGCCAGCTGATGGCCGACGTCTTCGAGGCCCCGGTGGCGATCACCACCTCGACCGAGGGCCCGGCCTACGGCGCGGCGCTCCTCGGCGCGGCCGGCGCCGGGCTTTTCTCGTCGGTCGAGGAGGCGGCGGACGCCTTCGTCCATGTCGTGTCGCGCGTCGCGCCGGATCAGGCGCGCTCGGCGCGGTACCGCGAGATCCACGCGGTGTACCAGGGGCTCTACAGCGACCTGCGCGGTCGGTTCCGGGAGCTCGGCAAGCTGGCGTGATGGGTTGACGGAAAACCAGGGGGCTCCTGCGGAGCGTCTTCCGAGCTGCACGGCGCCCGCGGAGGGAGTTCTGCGGGCGCCTACCGCTTCTCCTCGATTGTTCACCAGACAGATATCGGCCCGTCCCCCGCCCCGCGCGGCGCCCCCCACGGCCGCCTACCGTGGGCGCAGAACCAGGGACGAACTTGGGCGACAACGTATCAGAGCACCCACTCTCCTGTTGAGTTCCGCAGGACTCGACCTGTGGAGGATCCCTCGCTCCACAGACTCCGAGAGGAAACCTGTCTCACGTGTCCGTGGCACAGGGGGACCGGTGATCGCTCACCTCCCCTCTCCCCTCTCGTCAGAAGGAGATCGCGCCCGGGCTCGTTCACGGGAGGCATTGACGCTTGAGCCGGCGCGAGATGTCCCGCGCCGCACGAGCCGCGGGACCTCGACCGCAAGAAAGTCCGCGAGCGCCCGCACCGCCGGGAGCTGTCCGCGGCGCGAGGGCACCAGCATCGTCACGCGGTGATCGCCGACTTGCCACTCGGGCAGCACGCGCCGCAGCTGCCCGCGCGCGCTCTCGTCACGGCACGAGTACTCAGGCAGCGCGACGATGCCCAGGCCCGCCACGGCCGCGCCCAGGACCGTCACGGCATCGTCGGTACGCAGGCGCGGCGCGAACGGGATCTCCTCGGTTGCCTCGCGGGAATGCAACCTCCAGGCCGCGCGTGAGCTCGGCCCTCCAAGCAACAGCCCGGTATGCGTGCGGAGCTCGTCCGGCGTCGCGGGCACGCCGCGCGCATCGAGGTAGCCCGGCGCGGCCATGAGCACCCATGGCGTCGGCGAGAGCAGCCGCTGCACCAGCCCGGTGTCGGGCAGCGGGCCGCCATAGCCGCGAAGCGCGATGTCGAAGCGCTCCTCGACCAGATCCACGAAGCGATTGGTCGCGTGGAGGAACACGTCGACCTTCGGATGACGCACCATGAAGCGCGGTAAGAGCGGCGCGATGAGGTGCTTGCTCATGCCTATCGAGCAGGTGACGCGGATCATCCCGCTGGGCTCCGCGACGCGATGGCGCGCCACGCTCTCTACAGCGTCCGCCGCGACGCGCATCGCGCGCGCGTGCTCGAGCACCTCTTCGCCCACGTCGGTGATGATGAACTTGCGCGAGGTGCGCTGGACGAGCCGCACCCCCAGCCGCTCCTCGAGGAGCTGGAGCCGCCGGCCCAGGCTGGACTTGGGCACGCCGAGCGCGCGCCCCGCCGCCGAAAGCCCGCCGTGCTCCGCGATGCGCGCGAACAGCGCGATGTCGTTCCATTCGTCCATCATCGACCCGATGATCGTACCACCACGTGGACGATGCGTCCAAACGGAGCCTCTACCGGCTCGATCGTCCACGTAGCAGGATGATCGCATGAACGATCAGTCCCTGCTCCGGGTGATGAACGCGATCGACCGGGCATCGCGGGGCGCGTCCACGCCGCTTCGCGCTCGACAGGAGGCGGCATGATCGCGCTCGACGCCTATCTCGCGCGCATCGGCTACGACGGCCCGCGCGCGCCGACGCTCGATACGCTGCGCGCCATCCACGCCCTGCATCCGCGCGCGATCGCGTTCGAGAACCTCGACTCGTGGTCGGGACGGCGCGTCGACCTCTCCCCCGCGGCGATCGAACGCAAGCTCGTGCACGGCCGCCGCGGCGGGTACTGCTACGAGCAGAACGGGCTGCTCGCGCACGCGCTTCGCGCGCTCGGGTTCGAGGTGCGCGGGCTCGCGGCGCGCGTGCGGTGGGGCGTGCCCGAGGGCGAGACAAGGCCGCGCAGCCACATGCTGCTCCGCGTCGAGCTGGCGGAGGGGCCTTATCTCGCCGACGTCGGGTTCGGGGTGATCGCGCCGGTCGCGCCGCTCAGGCTGGTGCACGACGTAGAGCAGGAGACGACGCTCGAGACCTTCCGGCTGCGCGGAGAGGATGGCGGTCAGGTGCTCGAGGTGAAGTCGGGTGAGGGCTGGCGCGCGCTGTACTGGTTCGATATGACCGAGCAGCGCGCCGCCGACTACGACCTGTTCAACTGGTGGGTCTCGACGCACCCCGAGTCGCCCTTCGTGCGGAGCCTCATCGTGACGCGGCCGACCGCCACCGGTCGCATCACGCTGTTCGACCGCGAGCTCACGTACCGGCGCCGCGACGGAGACGTCGAGCAGCGCACGCTCGCGAGCGCGGGCGCGCTGCGCGACGTGCTCGAGGGGGAGTTCGGCCTCGACCTCTCAGGCCTGGACGGGATCCACGAGGCCTTGCGCCGTCTCGCAGCGGCCGAGCGCGCGCGATGAGCAAGCCTCGCAGCGCTGCGGCGCGTGCCTGTTCGCCGGGGCTCGTCACGCCCTCACGCCGGACGACCCGCCTGTGGACCGCGGTGCCGCGCGCCGCGCTGCGCAGGCGGCGGGCGTGAAGCCGACCTGGGCCTCGTCGAGCGCGGATCAGCCAGGCTCGTCGATCTCGACCTTCACTCACATTCGTACTTCCACATGCAGACGCCCTGTTCGTCCGTGAGGCCGGGCCCGTGGTGTTGGTGCCAGCACTCCATTCCGTTCGGGCACGTGGCGTTCTCGTCACAGGGCAACGAGCAGACCGACTTGCACACGGGCCTGGCGGTTCCGCTCGGCGGCTGCGGGCAGTCCTCCGCCACTTCGCACTCGTAGTTGCAGAGCGCCGCCAGATCGCACCACATCGAACCATCGTCTTGTCTTTCGGCCACGTACGACGCCATGCATGTGCGCTCTGCACCGTCCGGTCCGGGATCCGGGCAATGCATGCGGCCGAAGCCCCCGTCGTCGGGGGGGACGCAGGGAGCCCACGGCCCTTCGGTGGCCCCCTCGACGGAGGTCGCCAGGCGAACGCCTCGTGCCGGCTCGTGAGCCGACCGGCGCCCTTGAAGTCACGGCAGGGTCGCAAGACGGCTCACCGCGGAGGAAGTCCGCCGGAATCGGCCGGCCGCCGAGCGCGCCGACCACGCCGGTCCGCGGCGACGCCCGCTCCCGCCGTCAGCGTGACAGAAGGGAGAGGGCGAGCGTCGGCGGATCGCTGCTCTACGGCGGCCCCGGCAGATAGCAGAGGTGCATCCACGGCCGACTTGACACCGCCCGCGGCCCGATCTCGCTGGCTAGGAGCCTGGTATACCCGCCATCGTCCGCGCGGAGCAGGATCCCGTGATCCTCCGCCTTGCCGCTGAGCCAATCAGCCACAAGCCCGGTCACGTCGAACGAGATGGCGCGATGGGACGTCACGGTCGTCATCGCGGTGCCGGAGGTCGTGGCCGGGGCGGGGTCGAACCCGTCCTGTCCGAAGGAGGCCCAGGACTCGCTCTCATCCCAGTCTTTGATCACGCGATGCACGCTGATCGTTCCCGGCCCGCTCGTGCTCTCCAGCGTGAGCCCGACGCGGGCCATGAGCAGCGTGGCCCGCCGTCGGATCGCGGCGAGATCGAAGCGGAGCAGGGCGCTGCGGACCGCGCCGGTGCCAGGCGGCGTCCCCACGAGGAGATCGACGCGTTCACCGAAGCTCTTATCGGGTTGGTCGCTCGCTATGTACGTATCGCGGACCTGGCCGGGGGTGATGCCGCGGCGCTGGACGCGAAGGGCCCTGAGCGTGGATTTCTCGCCGGCGAGCACCTTGTCCAGGAACTCGTCACGGATGCCAGGAAAGGCGACGCGCCCGAGCCCGCCCAAGAGGTTACAGAGCTCGTCGCCGGGGGCGAACGAGTTTACTCCTGCGACGACCTCGACGCCGCCCTGCCGGATCAGCCCTGGGCCGCCGCTGTCGCCGGAGCACACGCCGCCTCGGTCGCCCGTCTGATCGATAGCAAACATGAGCGGCTCGACCTCGCTGACCCGCGCTTCGGCCTTCCTGCGGATGGTGTTCGTCGCCGGGGTGCTGCCGTAACCCACGACCGTCACGGCGCTGCCGACCGTGAGGTCATCCGGCGCCGACGCGAGCGGGATCGGCTTGATATTGAGCGCGGCCGCCTTCTTCGCCGTCACGACGCATACATCGTAGTCAACGTTGAGCTCATCGTAGTAACATGGGTGACGCTGAAACGACTCGACAGGGAGAATGCGCGACGGGTCGACATAGTCGAAGCCGATCCGGACTTTCTTGGGTGGAGAGGACTCCGTGCAGCAATGCGCAGCGGTGAGCACGTAGATCCTGTCGCCCTCGACGCTACGGCGAACGATAGTACCGCTGCAGCCTGGACCTTCCAGGTACACCACGGCCGTGTGCGTGTTGTCCGCGCGGGCGCCGGTGCCAATGACCGCCGACCGCTCCTCCCCGCGCTCCTCGCGAGAGCCGATCTCGCTCGGTTGCGCACAGGCTGCCGGCAAGAGCACGGAGCTGATCACCCGTGTTATCGTGAGCGTTCTCATGATGTGTCCCCCAGACCAACAAAATTCGTCCGGCGTGCGCGATGTTTGTCACCCGTTCGGCCGCTCGCGAGCTCGACCGCTCCCCCCACCCATCAGCTTGAGAGAAACTTGCGGGCGTCCTGGGCGACGTCAATCGAGCGGATCGCTCGTGCGGAGCCGCCAGGCACGCACGGCGACCGGCTCGCTGGACGAGCGGCGGCCCCGCTCAGGTTGGCGATCTCGTCATCGGCTTCTCGGAGAGCGAACAAGCGCACATCCCCGGAGAGCGCGCATTTCATGCCGTGGAACGGGCCCCCCGCTCCAGCGAGGGCGCCGGGCGCGACGAGCCTACGCCGCCCGCACCCAGCCCCGCGGCGTCTCCTCGAAATGCTCGGGGCTCGCGATCCCGAAGGCGCTCCCCTCCGGCTGCCAGTAGTTCCGCTCGATATGGATCTTCTTCCCGTCGATGCGGATCACGTTGAACGCGTTCTGCTCCCCGCGCCCGCGCGTCGAGGTCGCCGTGCCGGCCTGGATGATCAGCGAGGAGTGGCCGCCCACCTCGAAGCGCTCCGCGGAGTGCCCGGTATGGCTGAGGTGCAGGTGGCCTGACAGGATCACGTCGACGCCGCAGGCGGCGATGGCGGCCATCGCCTGCTTCGCGCGCCCGACGATGTCATGGGGCGAGTTCTCGGGCAGATCGAACGGGTGGTGCGTGACAACGACCTTCGTGATCTCGGGCCCGAGGCCGCACATCCTCTCCTTGATCCCCTGGATCTGGCGCGCGTTGATGCGCCCGTCCTTGATCGTCAGCGAGCGCGCGGTGTTGATGCCGAGGACGGCGATCTCCGCGTCCACGTGGAACGGCGAGAGATCGTCCGTGATGTGGTTCCGGTACCTGTCGAGCGGGCGGAAGAACCGGTCGAACAGGTTGTAGAGGGGGACATCATGGTTGCCGGGCACCACGATCCTGGGCGACGGCAAGGCGTCGAGGAAGGCGCGGGCCTCGGCGAACTCCGCGTTGCGCGCGCGCTGGGTCAGATCGCCGGACACAACGATCACGTGGGGCTCGATCCCCCATATCCTGTCGATCAGCGGGCGGAGAATGGCCTTGTCGACGCGTCCGAAGTGCAGATCCGACAGGTGCACGAGCGTGCGCATGATGAATCACCCCCCCAGCGCGGCGAGATTGCCTGGTTGGCCCTCCTGCCGCCGTGAGCCCGCGCTGATGTCGGACGACAGGGGGACGATGACGCGAAGCGCCGACGGCCTCGTGCGGTAGACGAGCGGCGGCGCCATCCTGAGGATCTCGCCGTCCGCGGCCACGTGGAGGTGGCGGCAGGGCGCCTCCACCCGCAGCTCCGTCGTGCGCAAGATGCTGAAATCATTCGCCTTTTGGATGCGCCCGGCGAAGGCGCTGGCGATGAGCTTGAGCACGGCGAGGCGGCTCTCTGCGTGCGCCACGCACACGCCGAGCTCTCCGGAGTGCGGCGGGCGCTGGCGGCCGAGGTCGAGATCGCCCAGCTTGAAGTCGCTGTTGGCCACGAAGACGAACGGCGTGTCCAGCTCGAGCTCCTGCCCATCCAGGATGAGCCGGAGGGCGACGCGCTCGTGGCGCCGGATCCCGGAGAGCGTCGCCAGCACGAAGGCGAGCCACTTGTTGAGCCCGCTCCGCTTCCGGAGCGCCTCGCGGTCGCGCACGATGCCCGGATAGATGCCCAGCGTCGAGTTGTTCACGAAGACACGGCCGTTGACCTCGCCGAGATCGACCTGGACGCGGCGCCCCTCGACAAGGGTGCGCACCGCCCCCTCGAGGGCCAGCGGGACACCCAGGTACTTGGCGAAGTGGTTCACCGTGCCGAGCGGCAGGACACCCATCGTCTTGTCCGTGTCGGCGACCGCGGCGGCGACCGTGCTCATGGTCCCGTCGCCGCCGCCCGCCACGACGAGCTCGTAGGGCCCCCGCGCCGCGCGCCGGGCGAGCTCGCCCATCTGCCGGCCCTTCTCGGCGCACAGCAGGTCCGCGGCGAGGCCGCTCTCTTTCAGGAGCTCCCCGAGGCGCGCGCGCTGCTCGGCCGCGCGGTTCGACCGGGAGGAGCAGTTCAGGAGGACAGCCACCGATCGATGCGTCACCGGCGGTATCCTCGCAGAGGGAAAGAGCTCGTGTTCATCGGACCGCAGCGAGGCAGATCTTGCGCCATGTATCCTCCCGCGAAGCAAGCAGCGCGCCCGATCCCTCCGCGCATCCGGCGGATCCGGCCAGGTGCCGCTCCACGGCCACACAGCGGAACAACGGACCATCCGCCGGCGGTCTCGCGACGACGCCGCCGAGCCGACGGCCGCGCCCGCGGAGCCGATGACCGGCCAGCGGAGGCGCTCCAGGCTGCCTCACGGCGGGCGGAGCGTGGCGGATTGTCACGCTGCGCCCGGCGCGCTCCCGCCGCGCCTCAGCGCACGCTGCTCGCTGCGTCCGACTCGGCCCGGGGCCAGGTGAAGAGGAACGTGGCGCCGGCGCCCTTCTCGGACTCGACCCACGCGCGCCCGCCCTTGCTGAGCACGAGCTTCTGGACGATCGAGAGCCCGATCCCCGTCCCCTCGATGTTGTCGCGCGGGTTCAGGGTCTGGAAGATCTCCCAGACCTTCTGGTGGAACTGCGGGGCGATCCCGGGCCCGTTGTCCTTCACCGAGAACTCCCAGAGATCGCCCAGATTCCGCCCCCGCACCTCGACGCGCGCATCGGGGCGGTCGGCGTACTTCAGCGCGTTGCCGATCAGGTTCATGAAGACCTGCTCCAGGGGGACGCGCTCGGTGAAGAGGGTCGGCATTCCCGCCGCGATCTCGATCGAGGCGCCCTGTGGGATCGTGAGCAGCGCGAGGACCTCGTCGAGGAGCTTCCGGACATCCACCGTCTCGGGCTTGTCGCGGACGCGCCCGGCGCGCGAGTAGCGCAGGATCCCGTCGATGAGCGCCTCCAGCCGGACCACGCGCGAGCGCAGCAGCTCCATGTGCTGCCGCGTCTCCGGCGTCGCCTTGTCCACGAGGTCGTCCTCGATCCACTGCGAGAGGTTCGCGATGGCGCGCAGCGGCGCCTTCAGATCGTGGCTCGCCACGTAGGCGAAGCGATCGAGCTCCTTGTTGCTCCGCTCGAGCGCGTCGATGAGGTGCTGCGCCCGCCGGAACAGGTGCGCGTTATCCATGGCAATGGCGGCCTGGGCCGCGAGGCCGACCACCAGCCGCTCGGCCCGCTCGGTGAAGACGCCGGGCGTGGGGTGCCCGAAGAACAGCCCGCCGATGACGCTCCCGGAGCGAGAGAGCACCGGCACCGCGAGATAGCTGACGACCGGCAGGTGGCCTTTCGGCATGCCGTGGTAAGGCACGTTGTTCCCGTAGCGCGGGTCCTGCGTCACGTCGTCGAGGCGCACAACGCCCTCTCCGTTGAAGGTCGGCGCGAACACGTCCGTGTTGCGCGGCATCGGGAACCCGGAGAAGTGGTCCCGCGACACACCAGAGATGGTGTAGAGCGTGTAGCTCTTCCCCTCCGCGTTCGTGACGTTGTAGAAGAACGCGCCGAACTGGGCGCCGCTCAGCCGCGTGGCCGCGTCGGTCACCGCCTGCACGAGCTTCTCCAGGTCGAGCTCCGCGGCGAGCAGCTTGCCCGCCTTGTTGAGCAGATCGAGCGTCTCCCCTTCTTCCTGGAGCCTGTTCTCCGCCTGCTTGCGCTCGGTGATGTCGAGCACCACCGTGCCCACGCCCACGACGTGCCCGTCCTGCGAGCGCACGGGGGCGTAGTTGACGATCCACGCGCGCGGCTGGTCCGACGCCTGCGTCCTGCCCGTCACCTCGGCGGTGAGCGCCTCCCCAGTCTCCAGGACGCGCCGGAGCAGGGCGACGATGGCGTCCCCCATCTCGGGGAGCAGCTCGGGGATGGTCCTGCCGAGGTGCGCCTCGAGGGGGAGCCCGTTGATGTCCGCCAGCGCCTGGTTGAGCCGCACCACGCGCAGGTCGCGGTCGATCACCCCGAGCCCCGCGGTCGTGGCCTGGAAGAAGGCGTCGAGCAGCGCGCAGTCCGCGTGGGAGTCGTGCAGTCCGTGGTGCTCGCGATCGAGCCGCGCGGCCCCCACCGCCCCGCTCTGCCGCGGCGGGCCTGCGTCGGGCTGCGCCGGCGCGGGCGAGGCCTGGGGCGAGACAGGCTCGAAGAGCTCCGCCCTTCCGTGGTGCGAATCCGTGTTCTCCATCGACCTCGTGGGCACCGGTGCTCCCGCGCGAGCGTGGCGCTCGCGTGCAAAGGCGACGCGACTGCAAGTCGCCGGACGGTTTCTCCACTTCAGCACGGAGACACGAGCCAGGCGAGGAGAGGCGAGCATAACCTCGCGCGGCGCGCCGCTACACGTCGGCGGCATCTACAGATCGGCGGCCTCTACACGCCGACGGCCACGGGCCGCGCGAGGCGGAAGCCCACGGCGCTGAAGCGGTCCTCGGGGCGCGCGGCGAAGCGGCCCGCAGCGCGGCACACAGCGGGAGGCGCCGAGCTCCACGCGCCGCCGCGGATCGAGCGGAGCCCCGGATCTGCCACGTCCGCCGGGAGGAGGCGCGCGATGCGGTCCAGCACCGCGGGGCCGTCGGGCGTCCAGCGCTCGACGCACCAGTCGCGGATGTTGCCGGCGAGCCCCCGGACGCCGTACGGGCTCTCGTCCGTCGGGTAGTCGTCCACCGGCGCCGGGCTCGCGGGGCCCGGGCGGCTCCCCGTCATGCAGGCCCACGTCGGCTCCGGCTCGTCCCCCCAGGGGAAGCAGCGCCCGTCGGCGCCCCGCGCCGCCTTCTCGCGCTCGAGCTCGCCGACGAGGCGCCACGGCGTGTCCGTCCGCGCCGCGAGCCAGGACGCGTAGGCGACAGCGCCGTGCCAGTCCACCGAGGCCACCGGGTACCGCGCCTGCTCCGCGCGCACCTGCGGGCCGAAAACGAAGCGCCCCTCTCCGTCCCGCGCGAACAGCGGGACGTCCACGTTGCCGGCGATCGCGCGGCCCGCGCGCGGGCACGCGGCCACGGCGTCCGCCTCGCGGCCGCACGCGAGCAGGTCGTTCAGGAAGGCGAGGTACTCGGCCTGCGTCACCGGGTGCCTGCGCACCACGAAGCCGTCGACCCAGAGCCGGCACGCCGGCAGGCCGTCGCCGGCCAGCGCGTCCCCGCCGGCCGAGAAGAAGCTCGCCGGCACGTAGACGTCGTCGTCTCCGAGCGTCTCCGCGGGCAGGAGGGGCACCACGAAAGGCGCCGCGCCGCCCGGCCGCACGCCGTCCCAGTGCTCGCCGCGGCCGATCTTCACGGGGTACCGCGCCTCGCGGTACCCGGGCGCGCGGATCAGCAGCAGGTAGCTGCCGCGCGCGAGCGGGACCTCGCAGAGCGGCGTGTGGCCGAGGAAGCCCTGAGGCTCGGCGCGCAGCCGGCGCTCCTGCTCGACGTAGCGGAGCAGCCAGACCTGGGCGCCCTCCGGATCGGTCCGCAGCGAGAGGGCGCCTGTGCCGCGGAGCAGGGCCGCGTGCCGCTCGCGCGCGTGCGCCCTGAGGAACGCCTCCGCGCGCGCCGCGGCCTCGGCGTCGCGCGCCTCCTCGGCGGCGCGCAGGTCGGCCAGGTGGGCGTCGGCGAGCGCCGCGTGCGCGTCGTCGAAGTCCGGGGCCTCGTTGAGGGCGGCGCGGAGCTTCTGGTACCAGGTCGCCTCGTCCAGGGCGGCGGCGCGGTCGAGCGCGCGCGCCTCGTCCTCGAGCGCCCACCCTTGCGCCTTGTCGGCGGCGGGCGCGAACGAGTCGAGGCGCGCGAGCGCCGCCTTCGCCTCGGCCCGGAGGGCCCGGGCGCGCGCGCGCAGGCCCTCGATCTGGGGCGCCAGCGCGCGCGCCTCCTCCACCAGCGCGCGCGCCCGCTCGCGGCGGCGGGCGCCGTCGAGGAAGCCGCGGATCTCCTCGGCGAGCACCTCGGCGCTCGCGAAGCGGGCCGACGGCGCGCGGGCCATGGCCCGGTCGCAGATGGCGATGAGGTCGCGCGGCATCTGGTCGCAGCACCGGAGGGCGAGCTGCTCGGGCGGGCGCTGGACGACCTGCGCCACGACGGCGAGCGCCGTGCCCCGGTACGGCGGCTCGCCGCAGAGGAGCTCGTACAGGACGGCGCCGAGGGCGTACACATCGCTGGCCGGCCCGACCTCGTCGACCTCGCCGCGCGCCTGCTCCGGCGACATGTAGACAGGCGTCCCCAGGATGAGGCCCGCGTGCGTGCGGTGGCCGCTTTCCTCGAGCGAGTCCGCCAGCGCGCCGCCCGCGCTCGCCCGGGCGATGCCCCAGTCCATGACGAGGACCTCGCCGAACTCGCCGATCATGACGTTCTCCGGCTTGAGATCGCGGTGGAGGACGCCCTGGCCGTGCGCATACGCGACCGCCTCGCAGATGCGGACGAAGACGTCGAGCCCGCGGCGCAGCGCCTCGGGCGAGGGGCCGGCCTCCTTGTCGGCGTGGAGCGCGCGGATCAGCGCGCTCAGCGTGCGGCCGCGGACCTCCTTCATCGTGAACCAGAGCTGGCCGGTCGGGAGCATGCCGCAGTCGTGGACCGGGACGATCCCCGGGTGCTGGAGGCAGGCCGTCACGCGCGCCTCGTCGAGGAAGCGCGACCGCGCGTCCGCGTCGTCGCGCCCCTCGATCTGCAGCAGCTTCATGGCGAGCACGCGCCCCATCACGCGATCGCGCACGCGCCGCACCTCGCCCATGCCGCCCCGGCCGATCGGGCCGAGGTCCTCGTAGCGGTCCCAGGGCCAAGACGGGACGGGCGCGCGCACGCTCGGCGCCGAGGGCGCGGCGCTCGGCCGCTCCTCGGCCTGCGCCGCCGCCGCGTCCCGGGGTGGCGCGGGCGCGTCCCGGGCGGGCCCCGGCGCCTCGCGGGCCAGGGTGGTCGGCACCTCCGCCGCTGTGGCGGTGCGCGCCGCGTGCTCGACGAGCACGCGCTGGATTTCCGCGCACGCCGAGGGAGACAGGCACAGCTCGCCCGCCAGCTTTCTCACGATTGCAGCGGGATCGCTCATGGGACGCCTCGCCTTCGACGCCGTTGATGTGGTCGGCGGCACCATCTTACGCTGCACCCATGGCGGTCTTGAAGCATGAAGCCCACGGCGTTCGCGTGACCCTCCCGGCGCGCGCGCGGGTCGGGCGAGCGGGTGACTGCGCCGTGCGCCTGCGGGACCGCTGCGCCTCGGGCGAGCACGCCGTGCTCTTCTGGGACGGGGCGCGCTGGTGGGTCCGCGACCTCGGCAGCACGAACGGCACGCACGTCGGCGGGCGGCGCCTGACGTTCGCCGAGCGGGTCCCGCTCGAAGCGGGGACGGAGCTCGTGTTCGGCGGCGACGCCGAGCGCTGGACCGTGGAGGAGGCTGGCCCGCCCATCGCGAGCGCGTGGGACGAGATCACCGGCGAGGTGCGCGTGGCGGAGGAGGGCCTGCTCGCGCTCCCGGACGCGGCGGACCCGCTCGTCACGATCTTCGAGGACCAGCACGGGTGCTGGCAGATCGAGGTCGACGGGAACGCGCGCGCGGCCGTGGATCAGGAGCGCATCGAGGCCGGCGGCGCCTGGGTCCTGCGCATCCCGCCGCACGCGGCCGACGGCGCCGTGCCGACGACCGCCTCGACCACGGCGAGCCCCAAGCTCCTCGGCGTGACCGTCCTGCGCTTCGAGGTGAGCCACGACGAGGAGCACATCGCCGTCTCGCTGGTGCAGGGGGGCAAGGTCACGCAGCTCGCCGCGCGGGCCCACCACGAGCTGCTCCTCGTGCTGGCGCGCTCGCGGCTGCGCGACAGGGACGAGGGGCTGCCCGCGTCCGAGCGCGGGTGGCTTTACGTGGACGACCTGCTCGGGAAGCTGCGGCTCGACCTCCACCACCTCAACGTCAACGTCTTCCGCGCGCGCCAGCAGCTCGCGCGCGCGGGCGTTCTCGACGCCGGCTCGGTCATCGAGCGCCGGACGACGTCGCGGCAGCTCCGGCTCGGCACCGAGGCCGTCGAGGTGATCCGGCACTGACGGGGGCGCCGCGGCCGGCGCCCGCGCGGCCGCGCGTCGCTCGCGCGTGACCGCCTGTCATCGACACCGCGACTGGAAGGATGCAGGTTTTCTATCGTCGACGCCGGGCGCGGCGCGCGGCGCGCGGTCACTGGACGCGCGTTTGCGCCGCTGCCGGAGCGCGGGCCGGGCAGGGCCAGCGCGCTGCGATCGACGTTGTCGTGTGTCGTGAGGAGGAGCGCAGCCATGAGCGACAGAGCAAGATCAATCCACGTTGCGCCCGCCGAGGGCGCTTCCAGTTCAACGGAAAACAAGAAGAAGGGCAGTTCGGGCGGTGGCCTCGACGGGCAGGTTCCGCCGGACGTGAGGATCAGGATCTTTTCGACGGATGAGCTCATCCGGGTCGTGATCCTCGGGAAGAACGGTGTTTCCAGCGGCCAGCTCAATTTCCAGGCGTATACCGAGTACTGGCGGTGGGCGAGCTCGCCCACGTTCACGAGCACGCTGACGCTGGAGTCCGAGTTGATACCGCTCTTCACGGCGACCGCCCTCGACTCGTTCCTGGACGCCGTGAGCCAGAGCAACCAGTTCACGGCCCCGCAGAACACGTCCCAGGGCGACTGGACGCAGGGGACGCGCACCGTCCCGGCGAACCGCACCGGCTATCTCTACTGGATGACCGATCCGGACAACAGCGCCGCGAAGATGGGTGTCCTGTTCGAGAAGGACAACCAGACGTCGGCCCTCAAGGCGGTTGTCTGGTACAAGAAGTCGCAGGCGCCGAGCAACGGCCTCGCGTTCACCAAGAAGATCTTTTCTAGGACGCTGACGCAGGTCAGCGGCACGAGCCCGACCGCCATCGAGGCGGGCACCTGGTATTACATCCTGATGGGCAGCTGAATCCCAGGCGGGGCCCGGCGGGGCCCGGCGGGGGACTCGAGCCAGGGCGCGGGGCGCGGGGCGCGGGGCGCGGGGCGCGCGCCGCCTCCGCCCTCGCCGCGCCGCCTCAGAGGAACGGGGCGGATCGCCGCTCGCGCTCGCGGAGCGGGATGTGCATCTCGCGCTGGGGCATCGGGACGACGATCCCCTCCGCGTCGAGCCGCTCCTTGAGGTGGCGCGTCAGCTCGAGCCGCGCCGGGAAGAAGTCGGCGGGGAGGGTCCAGGCGCGGACGAGCAGGTTGACCTTCTCGTCCGCGAGCTCGACCACGTCGACCGACGGCGCCGGATCCGGCAGCACGCGCGGCTCGTTCGAAAGGACGTCCTGGAGCGTGGCGATGGCGCGGGCGAGGTCGGCGCTGTAACTGACGCCGATCGTGAGGTCCATGCGCCGGCGCTGCGCCCGGGTGAAGTTCTGGATCTTGGCGGACCGGACCTTCGAGTTGGGCAGCGTGATCGGCACGCCGTCGAAGCTCGTCAGCTTGGTCTGGAACACGTCGATGGCGTCGACGACGCCGGAGGTCCCGTCGACCTCGACGGCATCGCCGACGTCGAAAGGGCGGAGCACGAGGATGACGAGCCCGGCGGCCACGTCGGACAGCGTGTCCTTGAGGGCGAGGCCGATGGTCAGGCCGGCGGCGCCGAGCACCGCGAGCAGGCTCTTCGTGTCGACGCCGAAGCGCTCGAGGACCGCCATCGCGGTGACCGTCAGCAGGGTCATCCGGCTCAGGCTGGCCAGCACGGGGACGAGGGTCACGTCGATCTGCGTCCACCTCTTGCCGAACGACCGCACGCTCCGCGCCGTCCAGGCCGCCGCCGTCCACCCGATGAAAGCGATGACGAGCGCGCTCACGACGCCGGCCCCGTGGCTCCTGAGGAGCTCTATCGGCGTGCCCAACGTCGGAATCTCCTGCTCCACGGCGCATCCTCCTCGACGCCGCGCGCCCGCCCGCCCTGCGCTGGGCGTTCCGCGCGCGACAGGCGGGAGTAAAGCCGCGAACTCGGCCGGAGGGAAGCCCGCCGGGCTCGACGGCGCCGCCGCGCCTCGGCGACGGCGCGCTGGAGAGCAGCGCGCCGCGAGGAGTTCAGCCTTATCCCGGGCCTTCCGCGCGCCGCCTCATCCGGCGATGGAGCCCTGCGCCCCGTGGCCCTTCGTCCGCGCCTCCACGGTCGCGGCGAGGCGGCGGAGCTGCTGCGCCGCGCGCTCGAAGCTGTTGACGACGCCCTGGAGGAGGTGGGCGACCGGTCCGTCCTTCGCCGCCCTCCTGGCGCGCGCCGGGCGGGCCGCGAACCACGCGAGCTCGCCGACGGCCGCCTCGACGAGCGGCCTCCGCGCCGAGAGCCAGCGCGCGCACCACGCCGCGAGGAGCGTGTCGCCCTCTGCCGTCGCGACGTATTGAATCAGCTCGACGAGGTCGATGCCGTGGCGCATTCCGAGCAGCGTGCCGCGGTAGGACTTCTCGGTGCTCAACAGGTGATCCGCGAGGTGATCGCGCAGCACCGAGAAGGCCTCCCCCACCGCGCTGCCGCCCGCGCTGACCGGCAGCCCGCGCTCCGCCATGAGCGAGGGGAGCTCCGACAGCACGGCCTCGGCGTGGGCCGAGACCGCCCGCATGGCCTGCGCCGGCGGCACGTCGCCGAGGCGCTCCGCCTCTACCAGCGGATGGGTCCTCGCCGAGTGCTCCGTCTGGAACAGCTCGCGCACGAGGTTGGCCAGGAACGCGCGCCCCTCCTGGCTTTCTTGCTGCGGTCCGGCCTCGCTCCTCTCCAGGCCGTCCCCGCCGATCGCCACCCCGTCGGTCTGAAACTCCTGCATGGTCGCTCCCTCTCCCCTTCCCCTGGCAAGGTCAGGACCCGCTCGAGGCGCGCCGGGCGCCGGTCCCTGTGCGCCCCGAGCTCGCACTGCGCGAGGTTCCTGCCCCGCTGCGGCGCGAGGTCCCTGCCCTGCTGCGGCCCGCCGTGCCCTGCCCGGCCCGGGGCTGGCTGCTCGTGCTCTTGCGCGTGGTCTTGCGCGCGCCGGCGCCGGGCGCGGAGCTCTTCTTCGCGCTCTTCGTCGCCTTCCTCGCGGCCGGGCGCCCCTCGGCGCTCGCCCCGGCGCTCCGCTTGCGGGTCGCCGCCGCCTTCTTCGCCGCCGGGCGCCCCTCGGCGCTCGCCGCGGCGTTCCGCTTGCGGGTCGCCGCCGCCTTCTTCGCCGCCGCGCTCTTCGCCGCGGCCGGCCGCGCCTTGGATGCGGCGCCCCCCTTGCGGCCTCCCTTCTTCGCCGGCTCCTTGTTCACCGGCTTACCGACCCCCGAGCCCGACTTCTTCCCTCCGCCGGTCATCTTGTTGACCGTCGCCCAGGCTCGCCGCTCGGCCTCGTCCTCCGGGACACCGCGACTCTCGTATCCCTTCTCGATGTGCTCGGCCTGTCGCTTCTGCTTGCCTGTGTAGCTGGACTTGTCGCCTCTCGGCATGGTGCTCTCCTTGCGAGCCTGCTCCGCCGTGCGGGTCCGCTTCTTTGATGGAAGCCTCGGCTCGCCCTGTCGTGCGTCATGAAAACGAGGACAGGGGCCGCGCCGTGGCCGGATCCATCGAGACGCGGACTCTGCCTTGTTTCAGGAAAAGCAATCACAGTGCCGCGCGCTGAACGCCGTGACAGGCTTCGACGGAGCCCCTGATTTTCTATCTATTTCGGCTCTGCGGCCGCTCTGGCGGTATCAGGGTCGCGGGACGCGATCGTGGCAATTGGCCCCGGATGTCGAGGAATGCCTCGGTCGCGTCAGGCGAGGAGCGCGGCGGGGGCGAGGGCTCAGAGGGACTCGAGGTAGGCGACCAGATCGTCGAGCTGCGCGGGCGCCAGGCCGGAGACGTCGCCGTGGTCATAGCCTCCGCACTCCGGATCGAAGCGATCGAGGAGCGTCGCCGCGCAGCCGTCGTGCATGAACGGGGCGCGACCGGCGATGCCGATGAGCGACGGCACCTGCAGGAGCTCGCCGGTGCCGACATTCTCGTTCCGGTTGTTCGTGAGCATCGGGCCACCGTGGCAGTCTGCGCAGGCCACCTTCTTGTCGTGGAAGAGCGCCGCGCCGCGCGCCACGGCGGCTTCGTCCTCGGGCGGCGACGCCGGGAAGGCGGGCAGGCTGTCGATGTAGCGAGCCATCAGGTCGAGCCGCCGGGCGCCGGGCTTCGGGCCGCCCATGCGGGAGACGAACACCTCGCCCATCAGGCCCTCGAGATCCGGCAGGTCGCCGCTCCAGTGGAGTGGCGCCGTCTTCAGGATGCCGCCGCCCACGGTCTGCGTCCGCCGCTGGCCCACGGGATCGAAGTTCCACGTGTGCCCGTCCTCGTGCCCCTCGGGGTGGCACGACGCGCACGCGGCGGCGCTCACGCCGTTCGGCGGGCGATGGAACATCTCGTGGCCTGTGTCCCTCACGCTCGCGCCCGGCAGCGCGATGGTGCGCCGGCCGAGCACCTCCAGGGCCGCCGGCTCGCGCAGCTGCACGACCACGTCGCCGCGGCCGTCGAACGCCACGGCGATCGGCTGCCCGCCCACCGCCTGGGGGGTGGCCTCGACATCGCAGCTGGCCGCCGTGGCGCCGCGCTCCACGCCGTCGAGGGTCGTGCTCACGACCGTGTCGCTGCCGGCCGCCACCACGGCCAGGCGCACGCCGTCGGGCGCGACCGCTATGTCGACCGGAAGCGATACATTCCGGAGCGCCCCCGCAGGCAGAGGCCGCGAGTCGGCCCCCTGGTCCTCCGCGTCCGCCGGGTCGAGCTGGCTGATGGCGGCGTGTACGATGTTCCCGTCGCAGTCGGCAGCCTGGTAATACCCGCCCGGGCTGAGGGTGACCTGCGACGACATGGCGCGCTGGTGCACCATCGCCGCGCCGCCGCCCGGGAGCGGGACCATGCGCCAGGCCACGGACGGCCTGTAGGTCGAGAGGGAGACCCCGTTCGACTGGAATTCGGGGAGCACGCGGCGCGAGAGCACCGCGCCGTCGGGGCCCACGACCAGCGTCTCTGCGGACTTGAAGCGGCTGACCAGGAGCCGGTCGCCATCGACCACGACGTCGCGCAGGTCGGGGGCGGGGCGGAGCTTCCGGACGGCGGGGCCGCCGGCGGCCGGGAGCGTCACGAGCTCGCCGCCGGCGCAGGCGACGTGGATGGCGTCGCGCGATGCGTCGTAGGCGACGCCGCGCGGCGCGCGGCAGACCTCGCGGCGCTCGAGGACCGACCGCGACGCGACATCGAGGGTCACCACGGCCCCGGCGCGCCGGAGCGCCACGTGGACCCGGCCGCTCGCGTCCTCGACGAGGCGCCCGGGCTCGTCGCCGCGATCCAGCCGGACCTCCGCGGGCGCGCCGCCGTCGAGATCGACGATCCAGATGCGATCGCGGTCGGGGTCTGCCGCCACCGCCGTGTGTCCGTCGCCGGCGATGATCAGCGTTCCACCGCTGATGGCCGGCGGCGGCACCTCCGCCACCGTGATCCGCGGATCAGGGCCGCCGACGTTGGGCTCGGCTACCCAGGGTGGGTCTCCCGGTCCGCAGCCCGTGAGAAAGGACGAGAAAACGCTCGTGGCCAAGCTCCCTACGAGGACAAGAGAACGAGCAAGTCGCTGACGCATGAGTTCCTCCGTTCGCCGCGCGCGCGAGCTCAGCAAGAAGGATTCCAGGGAAACGTCGGGATTTCGACGCCGAGACGGCCGGAGAGCTGCGCGTCGCGCCCGGCGGCAGGGGCAGGGGCGGGAAGGCCTCTTCTCGGGGTGGTGCGAAGGACGTCGCGCGCTGCGCAGCGGGCGTCAGGCGCTGTGGACGGCAGGCGCGCTGACACCGCTGTCCCGGTGTTGCTTCCCCACCGGGCTGCCGAGAGGGGCGAGGCGGACCTTCTCGCTGGGGTATCTCGGCAGGGGACCGGGGCCTCCGCGAGGGGGTGCCCGCGCGGTCGCCGGCGGGGAGATCCTGGGCCGGAAACGAGGTACCGCCGCTCGGAACCGCTCGATGTCAGGTCCGGGCTTCCACCATCACCGCCTTCGGCCCGCTACACGCCCCTGTTCGACGAGCAACGATCTCGAGAGAATGAGCTCACTGCTCCCAACGGATCGCGATCGACTCAAGGAATTCCACCACCTCCGCCTCGGTCTCAACCGGAAGATGCCAACAGGTTTGAGACAGGCCGGACGAGAATCCTATGAGTGGATCGCGTTGAGGGACGCGTTCCGGCTCTGGAACCCGAGCGGTCGCGGCGGCTGCGCCACGGCGGTGGGCACAGCGACGGGCTCGGGCGCGGCGCTGGTCGTGGCGGTGTGCGGCGGCGCGGCGGCCTCGCATGCGGCGGCATCGACGGACAGCGGGTTGATGGCTACCGAAGCGGGCGGCCTGCGCACGACGGGCGGCCCGTTCGGGAAGCGTTCCGGATGCGCGGCATAGGCCGTGTCGAGGGCGACCTGGCGCCGAGTCGCGATATCTTCGACTCGGCCGTAGAATACATCAGCAGGTGTGAAGAGCGCAAGGCCAGAATGCTGATGAAGGTCGTTATACCAGCTGAAGAACTCCTGGCACCACGCTCGTGCATGAGCCAGCGAGGCAAAGCGGTCCGGGTAGTCTGGCTGGTACTTGAGCGTCTTGAACTGCGACTCGGAGAAGGCGTTGTCATCACTGACGTGAGGCCGGCTGAAGCTACGAACGACGCCGAGCGAGCCGAGGAGCTGAGCCAGCCCCTCCGACCTCATCGCGGAGCCGCGGTCGGCGTGCACTGTGAGCGAGCCGGGCTCGACGCCGTGACGGGCGACGGTCTCTGCGAAGAGGTGCTCGGCGAGCTCCGCGCTCTCGCGCTCGGCGAGCAGCCAGCCAACAGTCATGCGACTGAACAGGTCGAGGACGACGTACAGGCAGTAGAAGACCCCAGGCAGCGGCCCGCGCAGCTTCGTGATGTCCCACGTCCAGATCTGGTTGGGAGCCGTGGCGGTGAGCGTCGGCTTGGCATGCGTCATTGGTCCACGCTGGGCGCGCCGCTCGCCGCTCTCGCCGGAGGCGGCGAGCAGCCGGTACATGGTGCGGATGGAGGCGAGATAGACGCCGCGCGACAGCAGCGTCGCGTAGACCTCCGGCGGGGGCTGGTCGACGAACTCCTCGCTGTGCAGCACCTCGAGCACGGCTTGCCGCTCGGGGTCACTGAGCCGGCGTGGGCTCGGAGCGGGCCCGGGCAGCGCGGGCGGTTTCGCGGGCTGGGTCTGCCGGTAAAGCGTGGCGCGGCTGACGCCGAGTGCCGCACACGCCTGCGCGATGGGGACGTGCGGGTCATCGAGCTCTTCGATGACGTCCATCAGCGCTCTCCGTCGTTCGTGAGATTGACGCCCAGAATGGCAGAGACTTTTTTTTGGAGGTCGATGAGCTTCTCAGCGAGCGCGAGCTTCTCCTCGAGACGCGCCGAGCGCTTCTCGAGCTCGGCGATGCGCCGGTCCTTCGCGTCCTGCTTCGACTTGCGGCCGGGCTTGCGCCCCGCGAGAGCCTCGCTGCCGTGGAGGGCGAGCTGCTTGCGCCACGCGGTCAGGAGGGAGCTGTAGATGCCCTCGCGGCGCAGCAGCGCCTCGATGTCCCCACGCTGGGTGCACGCGGCCGCCTCGCGAACGATGCGCAGCTTCTCCGCCGCTGAGAACTTCCGCCTCTTGCCCGGCTTCGGCACGGTCTCGACGGCGACGCCACTCGGGCGGGGAGCAGCGCCCTGCGCCGCTGGGGCGGGGGTAGGATCGACGGATCGGAGATGGGAAGGCTTCGGCACGGGTCAGGTCCATTCTCCGCTCTCTCACCACAGATTTCCAGGGGGAGCCTGTCTCACCCGACGTTGGCACAGAGAGAACCCAGACGTCGAACGTCCCTGTGGGCTCCTCGGCAATTATGAAGAATCCACCGGGAATACACGGGTCAACGCGCACCCTCTCGATTTGAAGCGGTCCGTCCTTGGCGCTCGACACGATCCCCCATGTGGCAATCGGAAAGGGAAGGCTACTCATAATCACTCCAGCTCGCGCCGGGACACACAGGAGCAGACCATGCGGTCACAATGGCTCAAAAACCACAATTGCAACATTGCAACAGGTGCACCTGAAGCTGCGATCGAAGTGGGAGATCACCTCGAAGCGAATGCCTTCCAACATCTGATCACCAACATCCTCGACCACGCCCGACCATCCTCGTCGAATTTACTCGGACCTGTCAGCAGATCGTCAATCAGATGCTCTTCAACGCCGCTCTGCATCACTGCCCCAGGTGCTTCTCGCTGTGCTGCTGCCTGACGTTCACCATGCGGCTCATGGGGTGAGCGCAGCGGCCCACCGTCGGCAGGTCAGCCGTGCGATGTGCGGATCCACGTCCGAAGTATCTCCAGGGGCCGGTCACGTTCGCGTGCTGGAGCGCAGGCTCGCTGAACCCCTGATCGCCGCGATAGTCCCCGAACGACCACCGGTGATATCCGCCCGCCATCATGTCGTGCGTGGGCGCCGGAGCGTCGGTGTCCCCGAAGTTCGGATCCAGCCGGCGGACGTTGACGGGCGCGAGGTTCCCTCCGGTCGAGGGGTCCCAGAACACCTGCCCGATGCCGGGCACCCCGCCGACGCGCGCGACGGGCGATCTGGAGATCAGGGTGAAGCAGATCGGCTCGCCCGGGCGTGGGTCGAGAAAAGCGGCGCGCTGCGCGCGGGGCGACCGGGTCCACCATTCGCCGTGGGCGGAGAGGATGGCGCCGCGGGCGGCTTCCCGCCGGGGATTCTCGGCACGGGCCGGCGCCTCCGAGAGAGAGGAGGTGCCCGCGGAGAGGGCTTGAGCAGGAAACGATCGTTGCGTAGGATAGCCGCGGGACCAGGGCGCGTCGCGGCCAGCCGGCGGGCACCTGCCTCCAGCGGGATGTCTTGCGACGAGGCGAGTGTCGAGCCCAGGCTCCCGAGGGCTCGGTCGTGCGCCTGTGGCCCCAGGAGTTTCGATACGTGATGAGGTTTCTCCGGAGCAAGACGGCGTTACAGGCGGGCGTTGCCCTCTCTCTGCTCCTCGCGGGCCGCGCCCAGGCAGAGCCTGAAGCTCCCTCGGCCGCGGCGCAGGCGCGGGCCCAGCTCATCGCCCAGGCGAACACCGCCTTCAGGCAAGGGCGATACGCGGACTCGCGCGAGGCGTGGCTCGCGGTCTGGAAGCTCGATCGCTCCCAGGTGGCGGCGTGCAACATCGGGGCGCTCTCCTACCGCATGGGCGATCCGGTCATGGCCGTGCGCTGGCTGTCGCTCTGCAAGGCGATCATGCGCGCGCCGAGGACGCCTGACGAGCGCGCCCTCTACGCCTCGCGGCTCGCCGACCTGGCGAACGCGCGCCAGCTCGTCGGCGAGCTCCGTATCGTCGCCCCGGCGGGCGCCTCGCTCACGATCGACGGCGACCCGGCCGAGATCGCGGCGGGGGGCGCTGTCCCCGTCCTGCCCGGCCGGCACGTCGTCCGCGCGGAGCTCGGCGGCGCCGCCGCGGAGGCCGAGGTCAACGTGCCGCGAGGCGAGGCGCGGGAAGCGAAGCTCACCCTGCGCAAGCCAGAGCCGAAGGCGCCGGCGCACGCGCAGGCCGGGAGCGCGCGCGTCGCGCGCCGGGAGCCGCCCGCGCCGCCGGCATCACGGGTCGTCGTCCTCGCGGGCGGGATCGGGGCCGGGGTGTTCGTCGCGGCCGGCGCCGGCCTCTTCGCCTGGGGGCAGGTAGAGCGGCAGGCGGGGATTGAGGCCGCGGAGAGCGCGGGCCCGAACGGGTGCTATCTCGCGTCTCCCGCCTGCGACAGGGCGAACGCCCACTGGGACACGATGGAGACTGCGCGCGCGTTCGGCGCGGCGAGCCTCATTCTCGGCGGCGTCGTGACGGCCGGCACCCTCGGGTACGCCCTCTGGCCTCGGCAGCGGGCGGAGGTCGTGGTCTCCGCGGGCGGTGTCGCGGTGAGGGGCGTCTGGTGAGCGCGGAGGTCGCCCGGCCCACTGGACGCGAGGAGCTCGCCGCTGCTGATGAAAACTTGCGCGATGGCCTCGGAGGTGACGATCGTTGCTGGTAGGATCCGATGGTGACGGCGCCCCGGCGCCCCGGCGGATAGGGCCGCGGGGGTGCGTGCGCCGCAGCCCTCGTGCCGGAGGACTGAACCGTGGATCGACCTGTCAAGCATTACATCTTGCCCTCCTTGTTTCTCCTGGGCTCTCTTCCCATCGTGGGTTTTCTTGCGTGTGGTGACCGGCCTTATACAGGCGGCGAGTGCGCGTCGCCGATCGACTGCTGGTCGAATGTCCAGACCATTCCCGGCTCGACGTGCCGCGGGAACGCCTGCGTGTGCATCGACCCGGCGGAGCGCATCTGTTGCAAGCGGGGGTCGACGGATCCGGCGTGCTTGCGGGAGTGCCTCCCTTGCGACGAGTGCGCCGCGGGCACGCCGGGTTGCGAGAAGGAGTGCGCGAGCGACGCCGAGTGCCCTGGCCCGCCGAGCCCGCGATGCGGGACGGGGCGGTGCGTTGACGGGCTCTGCGAGGTGGAGATCCACGAGGGGAGGATCGACTCGCAGATCATGGGCGACTGTATGGAGCTCGAGTGTACAGACAGGGGAGAGCTCATCGTACGAGAGTACCAGGACGATACCTACGATGACGGCAACCTGTGCACCACGGATCGCTGTGATCATGCGAGGCCGTATGTCAGGCTGATCCACGACGAACCGTGTTCGGGCCCTGGCATCGATCTCGGCGTGTGCGCGCACGGGGTGTGCGTCGAGTGTCTCGACACAGACCCGATGCTGGATTGCCCCAACGGGCTGGCGTGCGACGGCACGCGCTGCGTCCCTGCCCACTGCGTCAACAACCGGCTGGATGCGGGCCTCGGCGAGACGGACCTCGACTGCGGCGGCCCCTGCCGGCCGTGCGCCACGGGTCTGCACTGCGACATGGGCTCGGACTGCCAGGACAGGGTGTGTACTGGAGGCGTCTGCGCGTCCCCCACGTGTGCCGATGGCATGAAGAACGGGGACGAGACCGGCGTGGACTGCGGCAAGGACGGGTGCCCGCGCTGTCCGGTCGGCGAGGGCTGCGCGAAGCCGACCGACTGCGCGAGCGGCGTCTGCTGGACGGGTCTCTGCCAGGCGCCGACGTGCACGGACGGCGTGGAGAACGGGGACGAGGGCGGGATCGACTGCGGAGGCGAGGGCTGCGAGCTTCCGTGCCGGGAGTGACCCGGCGCTCCTTGGCGTCGCCCTGGCGCCGTTACCCCCATAGCTGCCCCGATCGGTGAGGCCAGCGGCGATACCGTCCCGTTGTCACGACGGGGCATGCGCTGGGCAGGCGTTCGCGGCGAGGGGCGGCGACTCTCTCTGGTCGAGGCGCTGGGAATCGAACCCGGAGACGAATCTGCGGGGCGCATGCGCGAGAGATACGGCGGACGCCGCGTCAGACGCATCGGAACGGTGTCCGAAGCCATCGAGGGCTCAGTTCCTGTCGTATACCCGAGTGCCCTCTCGTGGAGCCCGTGCCCTGATGTCGGGGCACACGGAGGTCACACGGAGCGAACGAGCCCAGGCCGATGCTCGTAATGTGGAGGAGAGCCGTCGATAGATCCGCTTCGGACGTAGCTAGCCGGCGGGTGGGCGAGATGCCGCCGAGCTCGCTGACGCACGCCTCGACCCGCTCGAAGCGGCCGGTCGCGCGCCGGCTCTCATGCATAGGGACCGCATCGACGTAATGTGGTCCACGCCGCCAGTTGACGCCGCTCCTCTGCTGAGAGAACGGTGCGCGCGTCCGGAAAGAGAGGAAGGCATGGAGTACGGCTTAACGGCGAAGGCGAGCGCGCTCGTACTGTACAGCGGGCTCGTGATGGTGCTCGCGTCGGCATGCGACTTGTCCTACACCTGTGACACGGTGGAGCCGGGAGGTGCGGGAGATGAATATCCGACAGGATCTGTAGGGGCGGGAGATTATCCGAGTAACGGCGCAGATGACGAGCCTGAAGACGAAGAAGTGGGTAGCGCACTGCTTGCGATGGCGGGGTCGTGCTCGCCAAGCAAGACATGTACTGACATGTACGTCGCTTGCATAGACAAGGGCTGGCCTTGCACACGTCAGTGGGACGTTTACGGCACGAAGCTTTGCGCTGTCTGCCGAAGAGATTGTCAGGTAGGGAAAGCATACAGCACGTCCGAGTGCTACAGCTGTGGATTCGAATGAACACGATGGACTGTTCGGCTCTCTTGGGTGCAACGCATGTTGCCTTCAGCGCAGGCATGCCAGAGCGTCTTTCGCGCATCGGTGCGACCAACGTGACACGCAGGATCGACTGCCTTCTTGTCGGGCCCAGCCACCGCGACATTGAGAAGCATGTTCGGGCGCGACAGTTGTGGTGGAATTCGTCTGAACAGTGGGATCCGTTTTTGTCGGATCTACGCTGGGAGCTACCTGTTATTCTGTGGGTATCGACGAGTCTCCGCGAGAGAGTTGACCTCTGGAAAACGTGCAGCTGGTTGCGCCGCATCGGGATCGCTTTTCAGGACGTCCTTGTCCTTGAGTTCGACGCCGTGCCGCCATCAGGGGTTCCCGATGAACCACTGCCGCCGTTCGACTGCTATTCGTCGGTGGCGCATCACCCTGACGAGGTTCTCCTCGAGCGTCTCGGTAAGGCGCGCCCTTGGTCGTACGAGCGCTACGATCGTGCCGTTTGCCTCTGGGATCAGTACGTCGATGAGAATCCCTTGTCTTTTGTCGAAAGCTGCGTCCGTGGTGTTGAAGGCTTCCCTGAACTCGCTCCCCTGTGGGCGCTCCTCTCGTGCTTCTTTCCAAGAAAGACCACGGAAGGAGCCCTACGTCTAAGCCGATTCGACGAGCTGCTTTTGACTATTCTGTCGATGGAATGGCAGACTCCACTATCCGTGTGTAGTCAAAAGTTGCAGCGGGTCGCGACGCTTTGGGAATTTCTCGATTGCACAGGAGACCTGTTTCTGCCATGTAGGCTAGAGCACTGGGCAAAACATGCCTCGGGCGCAGTTGTTGAGCGTGCGCCTGGGCCGACCCCTGAAGAGCCGATGAAGTCGTTCGTCTATCGCCTTACCGAACGTGGCATGCGGCTCCGAGACAAGGGACTCGATCAGCTCACGGATGCGCCAAGCCTGCCCATCGCCGGGACCGAAGCGTACTCGGCGTCAGCCCCCTGGGTGCTGCTCGAAGATGGACGGCTCGCTCGGCTGTAACGGCCAGTTTCGGGCATGGGGCCGACCTGCGCCGTCTTGCCCGGGATGCGGGCTGAGGCCTCCGGCCCGCGGCGGCGCGTGAGCGCGTCCTCGCGAGCACCGATGTTGCCGAGCCGGACCCGCTGGCTCCGCCGTGCCGCCGTCGTCAGCGTAGCCCCGTGCCCTGACGTCGAGGCACACGAAGGTCACACGCCGGCGATCGAGCCAAGGTCGATGCTTGTACCTGTGCAAGAGAGCCGTCGAGCGCTCCGTTTCGGACATAGCGAACCGGGTGGACGAGGTGGTGCCGATCTCGCTGACGCACGCCTCTGCACACCCACGCGGCCGGTCGCGCCCCGGCTCCCGTAGTGGCCCAGGTCACCTGTTGACATCGCCTCTCTACTGAGAGAGCGGTATGCGCATCCGGCAAGAGGAGGAAGACATGGGGCGCGGCTTGAAGCTGAAGGCGAGCGCGCTCGTGTTGTGCGGCGGGTTCGCGATGGTACTCGCGTCGGCATGCGACTTGACCTACACCTGCGACACAGTGGAGCCGGGAGGCGCGGGTGCTGGATACCCGACAGAATCCGTAGGGGCGGGAGATTACCTCAGAGGTGGCGACGAAGGCGGAGGCGAAGAAGTGGGCAGCGACTCATTCGAGCTGATGGCAGGATGCGCCCCGGTCACCAGGTGCAGCGAATACTTCGAAGCTTGTCAGGCCAAAGGGCGGCCTTGCACGCGCATAACGACAAGTGGCTATACGTTCTGTCGCGACTGCCTTGATTACTGCCTTCGTAACGAACCATATGAATTCAGTGAGTATTATCGCTGTGGATATCGCTAGCCTGGATTTTCACAGCAGAAGATCGGTTAACATAAAGGCCACTGACACCGGTCAGGGGAACGCGACCTCGAGCGAAGCTCCTCCCCACCAGGGGACAGCGACGGGCGTCGCGAGCAAGCCGGACTCGAGTAGCATGGGGTTGTGAGCCCGACGAGGAAGGCGCACGTGAACGCGCTGCGGGCTGACCTCGACCCTCGCCGTCGTGTCGAGGAAGCGGCGGAAGATCTGCCGCGCCTTGGCGTGCTCGAAGCCGTGCAGGTGCTTGCCGAGCAGCCGGTAGAGGCCGGTGGCGATGACGGTCAAGGTCACGTCGAAGTCGACCTTCATGGCCACCGCGGACGACAGCGCATCGACGTGGAAGAAGTGGACCTGGTCCTCGAGGTTGTTCTCGATCAGCATGCGCCGAGCGTAGCGTTCGAGGATCGTGCGCGGCGTCGAGCGGGTGTCGTTGGTCAGCAGGACCGTGGGCTCGTCGTGACCGAGATCGCGCGCGCAGATCTGCCGGATCGGCGCTGGATAGTCCTTGCCCAGCCGGATCGTTTCGTCGAGGACCTTCGGGTTGCGAAACTTGCGGTGCGGTACATCGAGCTCCACTCGGCGCCAGGCTGCGGCCGGTGCGTTCAGCACGTGGCGCTTAAGGACATCCGTGCGGCGGCGCAGCGTGACGAAGGTGATCCCCTGGGCATCCAGGCGGCTCAGGTTCTTGTGGGTGGTGAGCTTCGAGTCGAACACGAGGTGCGGGGGCACCTTGCCGTGCGTCTTCTTCCAGAAGTCGACGAAGCGCAGGACCTCATCGCTCTCCTCTCCCTTGCGCAGGTCGGCGTTGGCGTAGCAGAGCACGTCGGTGTCGGCGTCCTGGGCGATGAAGGTGAGCACGGCCTTGTCGCGGCGGCTGCGCTTGGAAAGGTAGTGGCGCTCGACGAACTCGTCCTGCCCGAAGAAGGGAACGGCGTGAAAGTCGAGGTTGAACGACGCGCCCGCGAGCGCGAGATGAGCGCGCAGGTGATCGAGCCAGCCGCGCAGCAGTCGGACGGAGCTCGAGCGTCCCAGCCGATCGGAGTACTGCGCGAGGAAGGTCGTCTTCGGAATGACGTTGAGCCCCGCGAAGAGTGACAGGCCTTGGTCGAAGACCAGGTCCATCACGTGGCTCTTGCGCTCGATGGAAGTCAGCTTCAACGCGAGGGCCGCGAGCAGCGCGTGGGTCGCCGGGATCGCCTTCGATCCAGGCAGGGCAGCTTCGTCGGCGAGCCGCTCAAAGCCAAGCTTGACGAGCAGCGGCAGGAGCACGAACAAGCCGCCGACATGGCTCTCGAACGTCGCAGGGACGAGCTGAAAGTTGCGGACATCGGCACGGCTGGCGCGGTCGGGGCGCGTCCTGGCGGGGCGCTCGTCCTCCTTGCGACGCGGCAGCCTGGAGAAGCCTTCCTCGCGCAACACCTCGGTGACGGCCGTGGGGCTGAGCTCGATGTGCTGGCTCCGGAGCTCCTCGGCGATGTCGTAGATCGACAGGTTGCGCTTGCGCATCGCGATGATCAGGCGCCGGGCACGGGACTTCTTCGGCTGCTCGTGCGGGCCGCGCATCGGCGAGGTGAAGAAGGCACGGTCAGGATCGTGGCGGAATTGATGGCAGAGCACGCGGAACGAGCCGGGCGTGTAGCCGAAGGTCTGCGCGACCTCGGCACTCGAGCGATGCTCCACAAAGTAGGCGCGCAGCGCCTCATACTGACGGTGCCGCGCCTGGGTGGGCGCCAGGAAGAAGCGGGCGGGGTCAGTTAGTGGAGTGGGTGCGCTCATCGCGAAAAACGTGACCCACACATAAGGGATCTCGTCAAGGTAAGGAGAGCAGCGCCGAGAGGGAATGAAGCCGATTTTTGCTGGATTTCAAGGCTGTTCTGCGCTGTCAACGCATCAACTACGTCCCCCGAGGGGGAGAAGCTGACGGACGAGAAATTCGCCCATAGCGCACCCTTTTCCCTCATGGCGCCCTTGATGCCGCCGCTTGCCTGGCTCACGCCGTTCCGCGTGAAACCGCGTCTGCCGGTTACCGCGCCGGAGGGACGGCCTCATGCTGCGCCGTTAGGCGAACTATCTCGGTGAAAATCCAGGCTAGTGCGACACATGTAGTGTTTGAGTCTCGTGTGGCGGACCGCATTGCGTCGCTAGGCGCCACCAACGCGGTCGTTGACTCCGACTGCCTTCTTGTTGGGCCGTCCCGCATGGGCACGTCAGAGCATGTTCTTGCGCGTCAGGCATGGTGGGGCTCTTTCGTCGACCCCATCAGTGCTGATAATAAGATAGGCCTCGTGGTCGTCGTGTGGGTTTCGTCCACAAATCTGCGCGAGCGCGTGGGTCTCTGGAGAGTCTGCGGTAGACTGCACGAGTGTGGCATCCCGCGTAAGGGCATCGTTGTCGTCGAGCTGGACCCGCCATTCCGCGGGCTGGATGCGCGAGAATCTGCCGTGCCGACGTGGTGCTCCGCCTCCGAGCTGGGCACCATCCCGGCGCGGCTCAGTGAAGCGCGCCCCTGGCCGCGCGAACGCTACCGGCGTGCCGTCCGCCTCTGGAGCCAGTACACCGCAGCGGACCCGAGGCGGCTCGCGCAGAGTTGCGCACGTGGTGTCGAAGGGTTTCCAGAGCTCGCTCCCTTATGGGCACTCCTCTCTTCGTTTTTTCCAAGAAGGACTGCGGACGGAGCCCTGCGTCTCAGCCGATTCGACGAGCTGCTCATGACCATCCTGTCGGAAAATTGGCAGACTCCTCTCGCGGTGGTTAGTCGCGACATGCGATCTGGAATGGATTTATGGCGGATGCTCTCCTGCACAGGCGACCTGTTCCTCCCACGCCGGCTGGAGCACTGGGCAGACCACAGTTTGAGCGCATTCGTAGAGCGCGCGCCCGGTCCAAAGCCGCCTAATGCTGGCTACCCCATGCTCTCGGAGGTCTACCGCCTCACCGAACGCGGGATGCGGCTCCGAGACAAGGGACTCGATCAGCTCACGGATGCGCCAAGCCTGCCCATGGCCGGGACCGAAGCGTACTCGGCGTCAGCCCCCTGGGTGCTGCTCGAAGATGGACGGCTCGCTCGGCTGTAACGGCCGGCCGTCGGCAGGAGCCAGCCTGCGATGCTGCGCGGTATACCGCGCCGGGAGTAGCGCCGTGCACTCCCGGCGAGGGTGCTCTGGTTTCAGACCGGCGCGCCGTCGTCGTCGAGCGGGTCGTCCTCCGCTAGCGGCGTACCGCCGGTTGCGCCGCCGTCGGTGGTGGTGCCACCGCTCGGCGCGACGGTGGTCCCGCCGCTCGGCGCGACGGTGGCCTTCTTCCTGGAGCTCCGGCTGAAGAGCCGCCGCGTCGCGATCGGCACGAGTCGGGGGATGGTCGGATCCTGCTCGTTGGCGCGCTCGAACACCCGCACGATCTGCTCGAGCAGGATCAGGTTGATGCCGTCGGCCCGGTCGAGGTCGCCACTCGTGACCTTCTGGCCCGCGGGGCGCGCGGCCGCGGTCTTCGCCGCCTGGGTGAGCTCCTTGGCGGTCTCCTCGAGGCGCTCGACGTAATCCTGGTCGAGGCGCATCAGCCTGGCGCGCACGGCGAGGGGGCCCTTCTTCTGCGCGAGGTAGCGCTTGCCGAGCGCGGCGAGCTGGGTCAGCCCGCGCGCGAGCGCGGTCGGGTCTTCCGCGGTGCCGACCGCCTGCGCGAGTTCTTCGCGCGGCTCCTTCCCCGAGCCGCCGACGCCGCGCAGGACCTCGTAGGCCTGGTCGCGCAGGAGCAGGGCGCGCGAGAGGGCGTCGCGCAGCGCCGCATCCTTCGTGGCGCGCGTGGCGTCCCTCTTCTGGCCGGCGCTCTCGTGCGCGTCGAGCAGGCGCTCCAGCGCGAGCGCCTGCTCGATGGCGAGCGCGAGCAGCTCCGGCGAGAAGCCGCGCAGCTTCTCCCGCTTGTCCTTCGACGCGCTCGACCAGCACGCGTGCGCCGTCGCGTAGAGGCGGCGCATGTCGGTCAGGACGCGCGAGGAGGCGATCTGCCGCCCTCGCTCGACGAGATGGGATTCGTTCGTGCCGTCGAGCAGGGCCTCGAGGAGGCCCGGCTCGGGCGTGCCGAGCCGGTCGGCGAGGGATTCGAGCGTCGGGTGGTTGTTGTCGGTCTCTTCGGGAGGAGAGGTAGGTTTGGCCATCCGCGCAGGCTAGGCGCGTGGCGCGGCGTGTCGAGGCAGTGGCACGTTTTGGCGGTGGCGCCGGCGAGCGCGGGCGCGCGCGTGCCGGTGGAGCACGACGGCGCGGCGCGCGAGGCGGAGGGCGAGGCGCCCGAGAGAGTTGGCGTCGCGGCGGAGGGCATCGTCATTCTGGGAGGCAGACGTCGTCATCCGAGGTGGCGCCTGTCGTCATCCTGCCCGGAGCTATCGTCATCCGGCAGGGATGCGTCGGCATCCGGGCTGGCCCCTGTCGTCACCTGGCCGGAGGACGTCGTCATCCGGTCGGGACACGTCGGCATCGGGCGCGGAGCCGTCGTCATCCGGCCTGGAGCCGTCGTCATCGGGGCTGGGGCCCGTCGTCATCCAGCGGGGAGTTCGTCGTCACCCGGCGAGGTACCCGTCGTCATCCGGCCGGTATCCGTCGTCATGCGAGATCGGGACGTCGTCATCCGGGCACGGTGGCCGAGGGGCATCGACGCGCCAATGCGCACGAAGATCAACGGCGCGAAGACCCTGACGGTCGGCGGGTGCATGAAGGCGTGTCACGGCAACGAGCCGGGCACACTGAAGGAGGTGGTCAGTCTCAACACGGGCGGGCCGTGCTTCCCGCGGCTCGGCGCGCCCAACGTGCTCATCGGGCTCGGCATGGCCGGCATCACCGGCAGCATGGGCCAGATGAACAAGTCGCTCACGGTGGGGCCGGCACGAGCGCGAGCGGCGCGGGCGCAGGCAGCGCAGGCGACGGCGCGGGAGGCCCGGACCCAGCTGAGCCACGACGAGCAGGGCAACTCGGTCGAGCTCGTCGACTCAGCCGACGCGCGCTGGGCGATGCAGCACGACCGCACCGGAGGATCGTGCGCCGCACCGTTCCGTCGGGCGGCGTGACGACCTGCGCCTACGACGGGCGCGGGCTGGCCACGGCGACCGCGGGCCCCAGCGGAGAGGACCAGACGCGGTAGGACGCGCACGGCAACCGATCGAGCGCGCCGACGTACGCGGAGCGCGCTGGCGCTATCGATCGGCCGGTCTGCTGCGGGCCGCGCTGCCGAACGGAGCGAGGCTGCGCGGACCGTCGGCAGCAGCGGCTTATTGGGCCGCATGAGTGAAGCCATCTACTCCGTCTCGTCCATCGAGCGTTTCCAGTGGACGTGCAGCGTACCACTCTGAAGCCTCGGCAAGCTGTGAGATCGCAAGACATACGAGAAGTTGAAGCTTCCGACGCTGCTCGGGTCACGAAAACGTGCATAGAACATGGGCAGGCGTACGTCTTCGAAGTTTGACAGCAAACCCACGAAGAACGACACTTCGCTGGCGCCATCGCTCTTGACCTCCACTTCCGGATCACTCGGCTCGTAAGGTGAAGGGACAGAAAAATCAGGCAGCGAGAAAGCCTGCACGGAGGATTCTGAGACCAACTCCGCCATGGGGACAGAGAAATCATCCATAGCGAGCACATTCGTCCGAAAACGGCGGCGGCCGGGCAACGGCGGCTTGACAGGGGTCGCTGGCTCGGTCGGCACATCAGTGCTCTTGACGATTTCGAGCGGCGCTGGGAAGGTGAGCGACAACTTGATCTTGTCAGCGGGCCGTCCTCCACTGTTGCGAATTACGATCTCCAGCGGAACTGAGATGTACGGAAACAGCTCAAAGGCATCGCGCTCGGCCATGTACTTCTTGTATTCCGGCCGAAAGCTGTTCTGAAGCTTCTCGTTGTATGCTTCAACCTCTGCTTGCGTCGGCCGCTCACGTTCGTGCTCGTAAACCATCGGCAAATGGTTAAGATCAAGCAATCGCAAATCGAGCTCGTCGTGCAGGCGAGGACTACTGGGCAACATCACCGGCATGCGTACGATGGTAAGCGAGTTGCCGCCCTCAAGATACTCCACCGTAAGCTTAGGCGCGGCAGCACGCAGCTCATCGAGTTCGCGGCGTAGCTTCGCATTCTCGGCCTGGAGTGGATCGGTGCTCATCACACGATACTCTTGGGGCATCGCTCGCACGTCGATGCCGTACGCACGCGCACGGAGCCTCATGCCGGAGTCATCGGTCACCAAGACAACGTCTTCCGATGTCTGCTTGAGCGCGAGAACCTCTGCGAGAATAAGGTCATCGCCGATTCCGGTCTCAAGTCCGTGGGCACGAGCGACATCGAGCATCGACGCGCTGTGGAAGAAGCGACCCGTCATACCGTTTTGAAGGACGATATGATCGGCCTGGGCAAAGGCTTCCTCAATCTTGGCGAGCACGCCACGAGCGCGGTCTCGAAGTCGGGGGTCGGTCTTCAACTTGTCGAGCTCGCGCACAACGGGCCACAAGATCACCACCTCGGCGTCATCTGCGTCGACGATGCGATCCCACGGAAGATTGTCGAAGGGCCGAAAGTGAATGAGGACGTTGGTATCGGGGACGGCAAGTGCTTTCACAACGCATTCCTTCCAGTGTCACCGCATCCGCGGCCTGCGGCCCAACTCTGGGATCTGCTCGGCATGCCGGTGCGGATCGAAACGCCGGGCGGGGCGGTGCATGACATTGGCTACGACTCGCGCGGGCACATCGTCAAGGTCGACGGCCCGCTCGGCCGGCACATGGGGCGCGCCTTCGACGCGCGACGCATGGTGCTGACCGAGCGGCCCCCACCCAGGCGGCAGGGTCACCACGCACTGTTACGCCGGCGAGGCGCGGGTGGAGACCATCCTGCCCGATGGGTCGCGGCTCAGGTACGGCTACGATGCGATGCTGCGGCTCGCGTGGATCGAGACCGCCGCGGGCGAGCGGCAACTCTTCCAGCGCGACGCGGCTGGGCAGATCACGGGCGAGAGGACCTTCGCCGGGGTCGACGTGCGCTACTCGACCTGCTCGGGCGGTGCGTCGCGCGCATCGACCCGGAAAGCCAGGCGCTGCGGCTGACGCTCGACGCCGCGTGGCAGGTCGTGCGCACGAAGCACGACGGCGGGGGAGAGCACGACGAGCACGGCCTCGCGATCGCCCGCCGCCCGCAGCAGGCCGCCTTCAGCGGTAGGAGGAAGAGGGCCCGTATCCGATGAGCTCGTGCTCGATCTTGACCATCTTGTTGTACAGGCCGATCACGAGCAGGGATGGCACCCACTGGCCGACAAAGTTCGCTATCTGCTTCTTGCCGGCCAGCATGAAGCCGGCCGAGAGCAGCATGGAGCCGATCGCCAGCCCGAGGTAAGCGCCGGAAGGGACCCTGGCGGTCCTCTCCTCGATCTTCGTGGTGACCCTGCCCTCTTCCTTCTGCATCATTGGTTCGGTCGTCGTCATCGTTTACCTCCTTCGGCGGCGCCTGGCCGGCGCTGCGCTTGCCGTCGCGAGCCGGTGCGACGACCGGGCCAGAACCGAGGGCGTCTGGACGGGAACAAACCGCGCAGCGACGGCCGGGCGCTCAGATCCGCGCCGTCACCGCGCGCAGGAGCTGCCGCTGCGCCGCCGCGAACACAGCGAGCACTGGCAGGCTCAGGATGACGTTGCCGGCCATCACGAGGTGCCAGCGGACCCCGGTCCCCTGCTCCCGCAGGAGGGCGATCGCGAGCGGGAGCGTGCGCACCTCGTCGTCGGTGGTCATGACCAGCGGCCAGAAGTAATCGTTGTAGTGAAAGACGAAGCTGAACAGGAACAGCGCCGAGAGCGTCGGCCGCAGCATCGGGCCGAGGATCAGGTAGACGATCCTGAGCTCGCTCGCCCCATCCATCCTCGCCGCCTCGATGATCTCGTCAGGGACCGAGAGCAGCGCCTGGCGCACAAGGAACGTCCCGAGCGCGCTGACCCCGAAGGGCAGGATGAGCGCCGCGAACGTGTTCACGAGACCAACCGAGCCGAGCATCGTGAAGACCGGGACGAACGTCACCTGCGCCGGGATGAGCAGGCACGAGAGCACCAGGACGAACGCCGCGCTCCGCCCTGCGAACCTGAGCTTCGCGAGGGCATAGCCGGCCGGGAGCGCCAGCGCGATCTGCAGGAGCGCGATGGCGGTCGCCATGAACAGGGTGTTGGCGAAATACCGCATCACCGGCACCGCCTGCAGCACCTCGCGGTAGGCGCCGAGCTGGATCGCCTGCGGCAGCGGGTAGGCCGGAGCGCGGGTGATCTCGGGCAGCGTCTTCAGCGACGTTATCGTCATCCACGCATACGGCCCGAGCCACACGACGGCCACCAGGACGAGCACGGCGTCCGAGACGAGCCGCACCGCGCCGGAGCGCCCCGCGCCGCCGCTGCGCCCCGCCGTCATGAAGGCCGCCTCCCCTCGCGCGGCGCGCCCGCGCGCAGCGCCCAGAGCTGCAGGACGGTCAAGAGGAGCAAAAACCCGAAGAAGATCACGATCATGGCGCTCGCCCGGCCCACCCGCAGGTTCACGAAGACGTGCTCGTAGATGGCGTAGACGAAGAGGGTCGTCGCCTTGACGGGCCCGCCCTGCGTCATCACGCGGACCACGTCGAACGCCTGGAAGGACAGGATGAGGCTGGTCGTCGCCACGAAGGCGGCGCTCGGGCGGAGCAGCGGCCAGGTCACGTGACGGAACCGCCGCCACGGGCCGGCCCCGTCGAGCGCCGCCGCCTCGTGCAGCGCGCGGGGGATGTCCTGCAGGCCGGCCAGGAAGATCACCATCGCATACCCGGTGATCTTCCAGACGCTCACCGCGGCCAGCGCGAGCAGCGCCGAGCGCGGGTCGCCGAGCCAGCTCATCGACGGCAGGCCGAGGCCGCGGAGCGCCGCCGAGAGGACGCCGTCCGCGTCGAGGATCCACATCCAGAGCAGCGCCACCGCGACCCACGACACCACGTAGGCGCTGAACACAGCGCCCCGCACGAAGGCGTAGACAGGGCCCGGCCGGTCGAGCGCCACCGCCAGCGCGAGCCCCAGCGAGCCGGAGAGCGTCACCACGACGGCGCTGTAGCCGAGCGTGCGGAGCAGCGTCCCGGCGAGCTCGCCGCTCCCGGCGAGGACCTCGTAGTTCCGCAGGCCTACATAGCGCGGCGGCGTGAGCAGGTCCCACGCGTAGAAGCTGTTCCTCGCCGCGAGCAGGAGCGGGACCAGGAAGAACACGGCCAGGAAGGCCGCGGTCGGCAGGAGGAGCAGGTAGGGCGAGAGGGGGTGCTTGGGCTTCATTGCTCTCGCACCGCGCGGACGGCCTCGGAGAGGGTCTCGGCGGCGTCGCGCGGGGCGAGCACCGCCTCTTCGAGCCGGGGCTGCACCGCCTCGCGCTGGACGCGGAACAGGTCCGGAGACCAGGGCCAGGGCGCGGCGTGCGCGAGCTGGTCGACGGCGACGCGGTCGTTCGGGTGCGCGGCGTAGTAGCCGCCCTGCGTGAGCGCCTCGAGGCCGCGCCGCGAGACGGGCATGTAGCCCGTGCGCGTCGCCCACGCGTTCGCCTGCTCCGGCTGCATCATCCACCGCAGGAACGCGAACGCCGCCTCCTGCGCCGCCGGCGCCGCGCCCCGCGGCATCACGAACATCGTCCCGCCCGTGGGGACCGACGCGCGCACGTCGCGCGGCAGCGGGGCCGCGCCTACCTCGAACTTCCCCGCGCCGGCCTGGCTCGCGTTGTCCTCCAGGTACCGGAGGAACGCGGTCGAGGTCCAGATCATCGCGACCCGGCCCGCCAGGAAGTCGGTGTTCGTCACCTGCCACGCGTTGTAGTCGCGCCCTGGCGGCGGCTTCATCGTGCGGTCCTCGTGCACGAGCGCCTGCCAGAACCGGAGCGCGCGCACGCCCGCCTCGCCGCCGAACGCCGGCGCGCCGTCCGGGCCGAGGAGGTCGCCGCCCGCCTGGCCCACGAGCGCCGCCCAGAACCACCAGTCGATCGGGCACTCGAACCCCCACCGCCGCGTGCGCGTGTCGACACCGTCGCGTACGGTGAGCCGCGCCGCCGTGGCGCGGAGCTCGTCCCAGGTCGACGGCGGCGACAGCCCGAGCTCGCGGAACACACCGCGGTTGTAATAGGCGATCGGCGTCGACCGGTTGAACGGCAGGCACACGAGCGGGCGCTCGCCGCCGCCCACGAACGTCCCCGACTGCCCGAGCGCCTCGACGACGTCGATGTCGCCGCCAGGGGCGATGAACCGATCGAGCGGCTCGAGCGCGCCCGCCTCGGCGAGGTACGGCACCACCTCGCCGACGACGTGCGTCAGCGCGGGCGCCGCGCGCGCCGCGAGCGCGGTGCGCAGCTTGGCGAGCGCCTCGAAGTAGTCGCCCTGGTACACCGCGGCGATGCGGTAGCGCCCCTGCTCGCGGTGGAACTGGTCGATGAGCGACAGCAGCACCTCGCGGTTCTTGCCGCCGTAGGCGAACCACAGCGAGGCCTCGACCCGCCCGTCCGGCGACCGCCTCGCGCAGCCGGGCGTCCCCGCCGCGGCCGCGGCGATCGACGCGGCGAGCACGCGCAGCGCGTCGCGCCGCGAGCACGAGGCGCGCGCCCCCGGCCGCGCCGCGACGCGCCCGCCGCCGCTCATGGCGCGGCCTGCGGGGCGATCCGCGCGCCGGAGCCCTCGTCGAACCAGAGCACGGCGCGCGGGTCGAGCCGCGCGCGCACCGCTTCCCCCGGCGCGGGCGTCGCGAAGCCCTGCGCCCGCGCCCGCAGGCGTGTCCCGCCGGCGTCGAGGTACAGGAAGGTCTCGGCGCCGAGCGGCTCGGCGACAACGACGCGCGCCTCGACCTCGACCTCGCCCGGCGCGCCCGCCTCGCCCCGAGCGCCGGCCTCGCCCGGCGCGCCGCCTTGCGCCCCGAGCGCGACGCGCAGGTGCTCGGGCCGCACGCCCGCGACGGCGCGGTCGGGGAGCGCCACCCCCGGCGGGGCGGGCAGCGAGAGCGCCGCGCCCTCGTACCGCGCGCCGGAGCGCTCGAGCGCGATGAGGTTGATCGCCGGCGTGCCCAGGAAGCCGGCCACGAAGAGGTTCGCCGGCGCCTCGTAGATGGCGCGCGGCGGGCCTACCTGCTGGAGCTCGCCGGCGCGGAGCACCGCGATGCGGTCGCCCATCGTCATCGCCTCGACCTGGTCGTGGGTCACGTAGACCGACGTCGTGCCGAGGCGGCGCACGAGCGCCGCGAGCTCGACCCGGAGCTCGGCGCGCAGCGCGGCGTCGAGGTTCGAGAGCGGCTCGTCGAAGAGGAACGCCGCCGGGGCGCGCACGATCGCGCGGCCCATCGCGACGCGCTGGCGCTCGCCGCCCGACAGCTCGCCCGGGCGCCGGTCGAGCAGGTGGCCGATGCTGAGCAGCCCCGCCGCATCCTCGACGCGGCGCGCCCGCTCTGCCCTGGCGACCCCGCGCATCCTCAGCGGGAAGCCCATGATGTCGCGCGCGGTCATGTGCGGGTACAGCGCGTAGCCCTGGAAGACCATGGCCACGTCGCGGTCCTCCGGCGCGACGCGGCTCACGTCGCGCCCGCCGATCGAGACAGTGCCGCCGTCGGGGCTGTCGAGGCCCGCGATCAGCCGGAGCGCCGTCGACTTGCCGCAGCCGGAGGGGCCGACGAGGACGAGCAGCTCGCCGTCCTCCACGTCGAGGTCCAGGCCGGCGAGCGCCGGGCGCTCGGCGTTCGGGAAGCGTCGGGTCAGGCCGCGGAGCGAGAGGGTGGCCATGGCGGCAGCTCAGGTGGCGAGCAGGACGAGCCCCGGGATCGAGCCCGCGACGGCGAGCAGCTTCGGGCTCGGGGCGACCGCGACGGGCAACCGGGCCGTCCTCAGCAGGGCGGCGTCGTACGCGCTGTCGCCGAAGGCCGCAAGCACGGCGAGCTCGGGGAAGAGGCGCTCGAGCGCCCGGGTCTTCCCGTCGCCGTACGTCGCCGGCGCGCCGAGCTCCGGGGCGAGCCGGCCCTCGCGGACGGCCGGGGTCATGGCGGCGATCCGCTCGGGCGCGACGCCGAGGCGCGCGACGGCGCGCTCGATCACGAAGCGCGGCGACGCCGAGACGACGTACACCGGCACGTCGCGCGACCGCGCCCAGTCGAGGATCGGCAGGAGCGCGGGCCGGATCCGCCCCGCGTGGCCCTTCTCCTCGAGCACGCGGTCGACGAGGGCGGCGAGCTCGTCCTCGCGCCACCCCGCGAAGGCCCAGGCCATCATCGCGAAGGCCCTGTCTTCCGGGTAGCGCTCGGCGACGAACGCCGCGTAGAGCGCGCTCGCGAGCTCGTGCGCGCCGCCCTCCGCGGCCACGCCGAACGCCTCGGCCTCGCGGCGCAGCGCCGCCTCCGCCTCGGGCCGCGCGCAGCGCCCCGCGAGGAACGCCTCGAAGAGGTCGAAGCCCACGTCCCCCTCCCAGAGCGTGCCGTCCGCGTCGAAGGCGAGCGCGCCGGCGCGCGTGGAGCCCGCGCCGTGCTCGGCCTCGATGCGCCGCAGGATGTCGCTCGTGCTCACGCGCGGGATGCCCCCGCTGCCGTCGAGGTGTGCTTCCGTCATGATCTCCCCGCGCCGGACGTCGGGTCCGGCCGAGGACCACGCCTACTGCGGCGCGCGCGTCGCGTCACGCCTGTCAACGTCCCGTCACGTCCCGTCGCGTGCCCGTCACCCGCGCGGCGACCGGGCGCCGTGAGCCGCCGCGGCGGCGCGGCGTCAGCCCGCCGCTCGACGAGCGTCAGCTCACCCGCGCGAGCGCCGTCAGCCCGCCCGCTCGAACATGGATCGGTGCAGCACCGCGACAGCGGCCGCGACGCTCGCGTCGTCGATGACCATGCACAGGTTGATGCTGCCCATCGCGTAGCTCAGCATCTCGACGTTGACGCCGGCCTGGGACATCGCCTCGAGCACCTGCGCGGCGACGCCCTTCTGCCGCGGCAGGCCCTGGCCGACGACGACGAGCGTCGTCCGGTTGGGCAGCACCTCGCAGGTGCCGAAGCGCTCGAGCTCCGGCAGCGCGCGGCCGAGCTTCCCGAGGTCGTCGGTGGTCATCGAGACCGAGACCTCGGACGTGGTGATCACGTCGATCACTACCTCGTGCCGGGCCAGCACCGCGAGGACCTGCGCGAGGAAGCCGACCTCGCCGAACATCCGGGTCGAGCTGATCTTGAGCACGACCTGCCGCTCGCGGTAGGCGATGCAGGTCACGGCCGGCGACGCGGCGTCGGTGTTGAAGTCGATGACCGTGCCGGGGTGATCCGGCCGGTTCGTGTTGAGCACCCGCACCGGGATGCCCTTCTCCATGGCGGGCAGGAGCGTGGAGGGGTGCAGGACGCGGGAGCCGAAGAACGCGAGCTCCGCGGCCTCGTCGAAGTGCATCGTGGGGATGTTCCGGGCCGTCCTCACGACGCTCGGGTCGGCGGTCATCACGCCGTCGGTGTCGCTCCAGATCTGCGCCTCCTCGGCGTCGAGCCCCGCGGCGAGCAGCGTGGCCGTCAGATCGCTCCCGTTGCGGCCGACCGTCGTGATCTCGCCCGCCTCGTTGCGACCGACGAAGCCGGTCACGATCGGGACGACGCCCTCGGGGACCCGCTCGGCGAACATCGCCTTCGCGCGGGCGTCGAAGCCGGGCAGCGGGCGCGCGCGGCCGAAGTTCGCGTCGGTGATGAAGCCGAGGTCCCAGACGTCGTAGGCGCGGGCCTGCACGCCGCTCCGGGCGAAGAAGTCCGCGATGCAGCGCACGGCCATCCGCTCGCCGAAGCTCGCGACGTAGTCGAGGCTGCGCGGGCTGAGCTCCTTGACGAGGCTGATGCCGCGCAGGAGGTCCTCGATCTCCTGGAAGAAGGGCGCGAGGAGGTCGGGCGCGCACCCGAGCGACTCGGCGACGGCGCGCTGCCTGCCGAGGGGGATGGAGGGGTCGAACCGGCCGGTGGCGGCGAGCTTGGCGGCGTTGATCAGCGCGTCGGTCATGCCCTTGTGGGCGGAGCTCACGACCACGGGGCGGCGGGCCAGGCGGGCTCTGACGATGTGGAGAACCTTCTCGATCTGCGCGCGGCTCTCGACCGAGCTGCCGCCGAACTTCATGACGATCATGCGCGTGCCTCCATGGGCCTGCCGGCCCGGTGGGCGCGGCATGATAGTCAGGGCCGGCCGTTAGGCGAGGAGGGAAGCGCGGTGCTCTCCCGGCGCTACCCCGGGCGCTCCCCCTCTCTGCTGGGTGGTGCGCGCCCAGGCTTCCTTGCCCCCTACCCCCTCGATGCGTTCCGCGTTCCGCGTCGACCGAGCTCGGCCCTGGTTGCGCGTGCGCGGGAGGGACGTCTTGCCAAGCTGCCCGGCCCGAGGAGACGCTGTTCGTCGCGTGGCGCGGCGAAACAGCGTCTCTTCGGGCCTACCGACCCCGTTGCGGACCTGCCCAGCCAGCAGTCCGAGAACGGCGCTCGGCAGAGGGACGGAGCCGACAGGCACGGAAATCTGACGATTCGGCATCATCCCCAGCGTGGTCATCTCGGACATCGCGGAGATCGACGGTCACCGAACAGGCAGCCACAAAGCCGCCCTCTTCTTCGGTGTGCGGGCGTTCTCGATGAACCTGGGCATCTCGCTCGCCAACCTCCTGTTCCCTTCGTTCCTGCTGCTCGGGAAGGACGTCTCCAATCCTCTCGGAGTTCGCATGAGCGGCGTAGCGGGTGTGTTGATCTGCATCACCGGGTTCGTGCTGTTCTCGTTCTACGACGAGAAGTCGGTGATGGCAGCGCTCAAACAGATCCAGGGGACGAACGCCGAACCTGGTGGACGTTGAGAGCCCGACGCTGCGGAGGCGAGCGCGGCCGCGGGGGTGACCCGGCGCGCGCGAGGCTCGCCCCCTCCGGCGCCGCCTCCGAACGAAAATCCTGGCGGGCTCTCTGACGCGCGGAGCTAGGCCTCGGTCGCCAGGAGGGCCCGGAAGCTCTCGCGCTTCGTGAGCAGGAGCCAGCGCAGGTTCTTCATGAGCTTGCCTTGCTCCGACAGGGCCGCGTGGCTCAGAAGGACGAGCTCGGCGACGCTGATGCCCTCCCGCACGTCCTCCAGCGAGACCTTGACCCTGCCGTTCGCCGCGGCGCGGCACCGGGCGAAGCGGGAGATCACGACGGTGGCGAGCGCGAGGTCAAGCACCGCGGCGAGGAGGTGCCGGGGCGCCGAGAAGATGTGCCGGCGCTGGAGCACGAGGCGCAGGTAGTCCTTGACGATGGTCCCCTCGTCGCCGGCGAGGAAGCGGTCGACCGTCCGCACCCGCTGCAGCTTGAACGGCTCGGGGATGAACAGCATGTCGACCGTGCCCCGCTCGAGCATCCAGGCGACCTTGTTCCCGAAGCTGCGCAGCGCCTGGAGCTGCGTCCAGGAGGCCTTCTCGACGCGGTGGGCCTCCCGGACCCGCGACGGATAACAGAGGTTGCCGAGCAGGTAGGCGAACAGCACCCGCGCGTAGAACGAGGCCTTCTTGCGGGGCGCGAGCGGCGCGAGCTCCCCGGCGCTGGCCTGCCCGAGGGCTGCCTCGATCGAGGCGTCCGTCGCGCGCTCGGCGCCCGGGGGCAGCGCGCGCTCGAAGGCGGCCGTCCAGTCATAGAGCCGCGCCAGCGTCTCGGCGGGCGACCCGTCGGCCGCGAGCTCGTCCTCCCAGTGCCTGACGGCGCGCAGGTACTGGGGCTGGGCCAAGATGACGCCGCCCAGCGTGGCCAGCGCCTTCGACATCCGCTCTGTGTCGCCGCGCTGCTGGAGCTTCGCCTTGAGCTGGCGGTCCACGGGCTTGCCGTAGTTCTCGCGGATCGACGGGCACAGCTGGGAGAGCTGCGCGACGACGACATCCTTCTCATCGCGGACGAACCCGAAGGGGAACGCCTGGCACGACTTGGGGATGTACTCGTGGCCAAACCGCTTCTGCATGCTGCAGAGCATGTCGTCGTCGAGGAAGACGCACTGGAGCCGGCGGTCCTTCTCCCGCATGGGCAGGACGCCGCGCGCGATGACGAGCGCCCCCTCCTCCCCGGCGCGCTCCCTCACCCAGGGCTCCTCGAGGTACCGCCTGGCGTCGTCGTTGCTGAAGCGGATGTTCCAGGGCAGCCGGCAGCAGCGAGCTGGGCAGTCGCGGCACTCGAACTTCTGATTCGGGGGAGAAGAGAGCTTCGTCGCCGGAGCGGAGTGCTTCGTCGCCATGGGGCCGCGGACGATACAACGCGCCGGCCGTCTGCGCTCGATCCGGCGGTCCCTCCAGCCGTCCCGCGCCGGGCGGGGCCGTGGACGGGATCGCCGGCCCCGTGTCAAACAGCCCCAGCCCTGCCCGGAAGGAGCGGGCGAGGGGGCTCAGGCGTGGCAGAAGACGACAGGCGGGAGAACGCCGACAAAAAGACAGCGCCGCCGGGGCCTCAGGGGGGCGAAGGCCGCGCCGGCGGCGCTGGTGTCCGATGAAGCACTGACCATGCCATACGGGCGTTCCTGAGAATCCGGCCGAAACGTCGACATTGCGTCGGGAACGTCCCTGCCGTGTTTCGATCCTGAAACGCCAGGATCTCAGTGTTGAACGATTGTAAGGGTTCTTTTCTTACGACCACGCTTTCGCCAAGGACATAATAATTACAGTAAACAATGTCTTTTTTTCCTGTTGCCGCAAGACATGGCGTGCCCCGTGCTACGAGCGCCCTACCCCTACTAAGGAGAAACAAGATGCGACTTGGTCTTTCCCTGTCAGCAGTTACAGCGATGTGTCTGGCGCTCGCCGCGTGCGGCGACGACGACCCGGCTCCGCAAGATGCGACGTCCGGTACGGGCGGCAGCGGCGGCAGCGGCGGCGGCGGCGGCGGCGGCGAGGGCGGCGAGGGCGGCGCGGGCGGCCAAGGCGCGGGCGGCGGAGGCGGCGCGCCGGAGGGCAAGGCGGACGGCGAGCCCTGCGCGGCCAGCGACGAGTGTCTCGGCGGGCTCTGCTTGACCGAGGAGGTCTTCGGCTGGGCGGGCGGCTACTGCTCCTCGCTCTGCGACCCGGAGCTCGTGCCGTGCGAGGCCGGGTCCGAGTGTCTGCCCCAGGGCAGCTACTCGCTCTGCCTCAGGTCCTGTGAAGAGACGGCCGACTGCGGGAGAGCGGGGCAGACCTGCCTCGACACGACCGGAGAGGGCGTGCTGATGTGCATCGGCGGCTGCGACGCCGACGAGCAGTGCGAGGGCGCCTGCAACGACGATTACGGGTACTGCGTCGCGACCGGCGAGGTCTGCGACAACGCCAAGGACGACGACGAGGACGGCCTGCAGGACTGCGAGGAGCTCGACTGCGCCGCGCAGGGTGCGTGCGCCGAGGGCATCACCGCGGCCTGCACGGAGGCGGTCGACGTGTCCGAGGGAGGGACGTTCTCCGGCACGACGGAGGGCGGAACCAACCTGTTCGGCGCGATGTGCTCGACCCTCGGCGGCGCGTACCCGGCCGGCGTGGGCATGAACGAGCGGGTCTTCCAGTTCGTCGCGCCGGCCAACGGCGTGGTCCAGCTCGCCGCGAGGGCAGTGGAGGCAGAGGTCGAGTTCGACTGGTACATCCGGAGCGGCTGCGATGACGCCGCGACGCTGCTCGGCTGTCTGGTCTCGTTCGGCGCGGACAGCGCTCCCCTGGAGCTCCCCGTCGAGGCCGGCGACACCTACTTCGTCTTCATCGAGGGCACGGGCGAGGCGGACGTGGAGTACACGCTCGACGTGTCCTTCGCGGAGCAGCGCTGCGGCGATGGGGTGCGCATCGGCACGGAGGAGTGCGACGACGCCAACGCCGCGAACGACGACCTGTGCACGGACGAGTGCCTGGTGAACCCGGAGGCCGTGTGCGCGAGCGCCACGCCGACCACCGGAGAAGAGACGGCGGGCGACGCGTCCGAGGGGACGCAAGGCTTCACGGGCTCGTGCGGGGGCGACGGCGGGGAGCTCGTGTATCAGTACACCCCCACGGCGAGCGGCGACGTGACGATCTCCGCGGCCCCGCAGGGACCTGCGGATATCGTCCTCTACGCGCGGACCGACTGCGCCGACCGGGAGAGCGAGCTCGCGTGCTCGGATGACCTGTTCGAGTCCGATTTCACCGAGTCCATCACGGTGACGGTGACCGAGGGAGAGCCGATCAACATCTTCGTCGACAGCTACGACAGCGCCTCCTCGGGGCCTTTCACGCTGACGATCACCCCGGCGGAGTGATCTGCTGACCGGCGAGGGCGCCCCGAGCGGGGGTGTCCTCGCGTCTCCTCGCGTCCCGCCGCCTCGATTCCACGGCATTGCCAGCGAGCGACGCTCGGCGCCGCCAGAAACGCGAACCGGCCGTCCGGGAGGCTCCGCCTCCGGACAGCCGGGGATCGCGGCCGGCGCTGCGGTCACTGGGGCGGCGGGGTCGAGGCCTCCTTCCCCTTGGCGCTCGGCAGGTCGGCCACGCGCAGATCCACGGTGGCGACCTCGCCCGGCTTCACGTGCACGCCGGACCCGGCGATGGTGGACTCGACCGAGATCATGTAGGGCCCGGGCGGGAGCGAGGATACGCGGAACGAGCCGTCCTCTGCAGTGATCGGGGCGTACAGGCCGATCGAGTTGTCCGCGGCGAACGGCGTGGCCAGCGAGAGGCGAACCCCGGGGAGCGGCTGCCCGCCCGCCGTGACGCGGCCGCGGATCTCGCCCGTCCCCTCGGGCGGCAGGGATACGTCCTGCGCCGCCTCCTTGCCCTCCTCAACCTCGAGATCGACGAGCCTCATCCGCTCTCCGTGCTGCGCCATCATCCGGATCGGGCCAGCCGGGATCTGGTCGAAACGATAGCGCCCTTCCGCGTCGCTCATCGCGTTCACGAACCCGATCGGCCGGTGCAGCAAGGTGAGCCGGACGCCGGCGAGCGGCTCTCCGTTGGCTCCGCGCGCCACGCCGGAGATGCTGCCGCCGGGCGACATCACGAGCTTCACCGGCGGGAGGTCGTCGCAGCCCGCTACCTCGACGTTGACCGAGCTCACGGCGTTCGCGCCGTCGTAGCCGCGGACGGCGATGGTGCCCTTCGGCACGTTGGGCAGGACGAACGAGCCGTCGATCTCGGTCTGCGCCTGGGCGGCGGCCTCGAGCGCGACATTGCTCATCTGGCCTGCGGCGAGCAGCGACTCCGCGTCGACGAACACCCCGGGCTGCGGAGCGCCGGACGGGTCCACGGCGCGCCCGGTCAGGGTACACCCCTTGGAGACGGTCAGATCCATCTTCTCCACGTCCCCGGGCCGCACCGTGACGAACGACGAGAACGCCGGCGCGTGATCGGCCGTCGTCGCCCTCACGACGATGGCCCACGACGGGAGCTGGGTGACGCGGAAGGAGCCGTCCGGGCTCTCGAACATGCGGGAGAACAGGGGCGGCGGCGCCGGGTCTTCGTCCGTCACGGGCGAGAGCACGTCGATGGCGAACCGCCGCACGGGCTCGCCGCGCTCGTCGAGCACGCGCCCCTCGATGACGCCGCTCTTCGGGAGCACCAGGCTCACCGTCTGGCCGCTGTGCGCCGTGGTCGACGTGGTCCCATACCCCTCGACGCTCGCGCTGAGCTGGTAGGTCCCGTCGGGGAGCGTGAGCTCGAACCGCCCGCGCTCGTCGGTCTTCACGGAGCCCGCGGTCGTGAGCACGTTGCCGGCGACCTCGAAGGCCATCGCGGCGACCGTCGCGTCCGCGATGGTGCTGCCGTCCGTCGCGTACACATGGCCGCTGATCGTGGGCCGCGCCTCGGGCCGCGCCTCGCGGGCGCCGTGGAGGAGCGCCCTGTTGCGGTAGCGACGGGGCTTCTCCGCGCCCTGGGCCGGGGCCTTCGCGCCGGGGACGACCTCCCCGCCGCTCGGGCGCAGGAGGAGAAAGAGGACGACGCCGGCGAGGGCCGCCGCGAGCAGCCCGAGGGCGACCCACAAGGGCCGGCGCGAGGGTCTCCGTGTCGAGGTATCGCGTTGCATTGTTGCTCCTGTAGATGAGTTGACCTGGCCAAAGCTCCTCGGCCGGACGCTCGACGGAGAAAGAAAGAGGGGTCGCCGGCCGTTGCCAGCGACCCCTCCTCCTCCCTGCGCGGCGCGCTCCGAGAGATCCGCTCCCTGTCCCGCCCGGGGCCTGCGTTGTGGGCTTTTCGGCAGGGAGTCTCTCGACGATCGTCCGCGCGCCGAGCGCCGTTCTACCGCCGGGACGACACCGGATCTGTGGGCGTCACGGCCCGTGGCAGTCCGGGGTCAACTTGAGCTGCTTCGCGGAGCTCAGCGGGCTGTACTTGACCATGCCCACGATGACGCCGTTCGCCGGATCCGAGACCGCTTGAAGGCTGCAGAGCGGGGTGATCTGACCGTGCGTGGTGATTCCATAGTTATTCTCGTGCTGATCGATCGAGAGCATCGAGTCGGTGAACTGGTAGCTGGCAGCGTAGCAATCCCCCCACTCGAACGTCATGCGCTCCAGAATCCTCAGCTGAGCGACCGCGGTGGGGCCAGCACCCCCGAAGAACCAGTTGACGTGGTGCGAGCAGAGGCTGTCCCAGGGGTTCTCCACGACGTGCTCCTCGAGCTGAGCCACCATGTACCCGAGGTTGACCGATCGGAGCCCGGTGCTGCTGGTCACCTTGTACATACAATCGTTACGGAAAGCCATGGCGCTGCCCGAGAGCGACATGATGGTCGTGAAAGCGAGTGCCAAACGAGCAATCTTCTTCATGAGAAATACCTCCGAGGAATCGAATCTGTGGTGAAGTTTTGTTGCAGATACCTATCCAGATCGTCACCCAAGGGATCCATGCCCCGGGGCCTGTGCCAGGAGAGCGTGCCCCGGCGGGTGCGACGCGCGTTGTCGTCGGCCCGTCATGGTCACGCTCCCGGAGGAACCCGCCCCGAGGTCATGGCGCGAACAACAGGAGACTATTCTCCCCGCGGGTTCACGCAAGCACTTTTGATTGGCAATTCTCGGGTCGAAAACACGACTCACATAGAACCAGGGAGAATACCGGCACTCCTCGACTATGCACTCATGCCCTCTGCCTTGAACGCACCCCATGGGCTCCCACATCCAGCCGAAGTATCACGCACCCACGCCGCGAGAGGCGCTGTGCGGCGGCGCTGCGAAGAGCGGTCCAGGCCTGGAGTGGTCGGGGGAGCGCCAGCGCGGGCGCACGCCGGGCGCGCGAGGAAGGAACGCAGGGATTTCACGTGGTCCTTCGCGCGCGATGAGCGGATGAGCCTTGTGGGTCCTGGCCCCTCATGTGACGCCGATGAGCACCGCGGAGCCACACCGCAGGGCGGCGCCGCGGAGCACGGCAGTCTTGCGATGATGGGATATCGAGACATCGAGTCGCCGCGCGGCGCCGGGTTCGTCCCGGACTCCCCGCGGCGCCCGGAGCGGCCGCGCCGCGTGCCGGCTGGACGTGGGTGCGGCGCGCGGCGGCGCCGGCGCGTGGTGGATCCGGCGCGCGCCGACGCCGCCGCGCGGCTCAGCGGATCGTGACGGCCAGTCGGTAGTCGAAGAGGCTCGCCGAGCCCCTGGCGCCGGACGAGGCGCGGACCCGGAGGAAGTATGTTCCCGCCGGGAGCGCGTGCGCGCCGGGGTGGCGCGGGACGTCCCCGGTGCCGTCGAGGATCGAGCAGCTCCCACGACCGCTGTCGTCGTCGTCCGCGATGAGCGAGCCCTCCCCGTCGAGCAGCGACAGCCGGCTGTCGACGTCGAGCGACTCGCACGTCTCCGCGCCGCCCTCGACGATCTCCGCGCGGATCGACCGGCCCTCCGGGAGGTCCACGGCGTAGAAGTCGAAATCATCGGGGGTCCGCGCGCCGGCGATGAACACATCGGAGCCGACTGGCCCGTTCGCCGCGGCGAGGTCGCCATTCGGCTCCTCCTCGACCCCCGCTGGCCCCGCTGGCGCGAGGATCTTCGCCTGGAGGAGGTAGATCGGGATCGCCGCGCCGCCGTCGCGCGCCGCTACCTCGACGTCGTGGTCGCCGGCCGGGAGCCCCACGACGAGGGCCGAGCACCCGCCGATGCCGCCCGCGTACTCGGCGTCGGAGAGCCCCTCGTCCGTCGCGACCGGCTCCCCCGCGGCGTCGAGCACGCGGAGCGTCGTGGCGATGCCTCCCTCGCAGCCCGCCGCGGTGCCGTCCAGGACCTCGAGGCGCACGACCGAGGCGACAGGCAGGCTCACGCGGAAGACGTCCCTGTCGCCGCCCGCGGCGATGCTCGCCGCGACGAGGGCGTCGCCCGCGATCAAGAGCTCGCTCGCGCCGGCCTGGGCGCGGGTATCGTTCGGCTCGATCTCCGCGGTCACCGCCTCGATCTGGCAGACGGCGCTGCACCCGTCGCCGCCCGCGACGTCGCCGTCGTCGCACCCCTCCGGCGCGTCGACGAAGCCGTCGCCGCAGACAGGGAGCCTGTCGCAGCCCGGCGTGCAGCGCGCACCGCCATCACACTCCTCCGCGCCCTCCCTCACGCCGTCGCCGCACGAGGCGTCGAGCGAGATGCGCAGCGTGTAGCGCGCGGCCGGCAGCTCGGGAAAGCCGCGGACGTGGACATAATAGGTCCCCGGCTCCAGGTGGCGCGCCGCGGCGCCGCCGGGGCTCGCCGGGTCGATGAGCGAGCAGGCGCCGACGCCGCCGTCGTCGTCGGAAGCGAGCACGGTCGCCCCGTCCGCCGCCAGGAGAGAGAGGGCCGTGTCGACGCCTCCCGCGCACCGCTCGGGGCCGCTCGAGTCGAAGGTCTCGAGCCGGAGGTCGGACACGGTCTCGAGCCGCAGGGCAAAGACGTCGTCGACGTCGGTCTCCGGATCGAGCGCGCCGGATACAAGCGCTCCTGGCGCGACGGCGCCGTTCGCGTCGGCCTCGGCGGGGGTCGAGTTGGGCTCGATCTCGGCCGTCACCCCCTCGAGCTGACATGCGGCGTCGCAGCCGTCCCCGCCTTCGGTGTTGCCGTCGTCGCAGAGCTCGGGGTCGTCGATGAAGCCATCGCCGCACGCCGGGACGCGCTGGCACGCCGCCCCGCACGCGGCGCCGCCGTCGCACTCCTCGTGGCCCTCGACGATGCCGTCGCCGCAGAGGGTCGTTGTCCGCGCGCGCAGGGTATATCCGGCGATGGCGGAGCCGCCGTACTCCTCGACGCGCACGTAGTAGATGCCCGGCGCGGCGATGGCGGCCTGGACGAGCGAGCACCTCTCCTCGCCGCCGTCGTCGTCCTCGCCCATCACCGCGCCATCGGGCGCGAGGAGCTGTATCACCGTGTCGACGTCGCGGCAGGAGGTCGGACCTGTCGCGTCGAACGTCTCGATCTCGAGGTCGGCCACGCCGACGACATCGACGGCGAAGTAGTCGACGTCGCCTGCCGGCGAGATCGACGCGGAGAACAGCGCGCCCGACGCGGTCGCCTGCCCCGCGGTGGCCTGGTCCGCTGCGTCGTTCGGCTCGACCTCCGGGAGCGTCCCCTCGAGCTCGCACGCGGCGCTGCAGCCGTCTCCGCCCTCGGTGCCGCCGTCGTCGCACGTCTCGGGGCTGTCGACGGAGCCGTCGCCGCACACAGCGATCCGCGTACACTCCGGGGAGCACTGCTCGCCGCCGTCGCAGGCCTCGTCGCCCTCGACAACGCCATCGCCGCACAGCGCGGTGAACACGACGAGGAGGTCGTACCCGGGGATCGTGGCGTCGTCGTTGAACTCCTCGACGATCACGTAATACGTGCCTGGCTGGAGCTGGGTCGCCCAGGGGGCGATGCTCGCGTCGATGAGCGAGCAGGCCTCGGGGCCGCTGTCATCGTCGCTCGCCAGCACCGTCTCGCCGTCCGCGTCGAGCAGCTGGATGAAGGTGTCGACGCCCTGGAGGCACTCGCTCAGGCTCCCGGGGCTGAACGTGGCGAGCTGGATCTCCGCGACGCGCGGCACCTCGAAGGCGAAGACGTCGACGTCGCCGAGCGGCTCGATCGCCCCCGAGACGAGCTCGTTCGGTCGGAGCGCGCCGCGCTCGTCGGCCTCGGCCGCGGTGCTGTTCGGCTCGACCTCGGGCAGCGGGGTGTCCAGCTCGCACGCAGCGCTGCAGCCGTCGCCGCCGATCGTGTTCCCGTCGTCGCAGAGCTCCGGGTCCTCCAGCGCGCCGTCGCCGCACACGGCGGTGTCCAGGGTGAGCGAGAGCGTGTAATCGAACGTCGCGGGCTCCGCTGCAGGGGAGATCTGGACGCTCACGAAGTAGTCACCTGCGCTCAGCTTGTCGAGCACCAGGTAAGAGCAGTAATTGTCGTCGGCGATGTCATCGTGCGCCTCGATGGTCGCGAGGGTTCCATCGAAGATCGTCACATACGTATCGACGCCGAGGGAGCTGCACGTCGTGCCCAGCGGGCCGTCGAGCGTCTGTGCCCTGAGCCGACCGACAGCCCCGTCGGGGACGGTGACGGAGAATACGTCCACGTCCGCCTCGGGATCGAGGAAGGCGCGGATCTGACCGTCGGGCGCGATGGCGAAGGCGTCGTTGGCCGTCGCGAAATCGTCGTTCGACTCGACCTCACACCCGGGCTCCACCTGACATGCGCGCGAGCAGCAATCGCCGTCCTCGTTGCCGCGGTCATCGCACGTCTCCCGGCCGCCGAGCGCGCCATCGCCGCACCCCGCCGTGCACGTGCTCGGCGCTCCGGCGCAGGCGAATCCGGGCTCGATCGCGCAGCTCGAATCGCACCCGTCGCCGGTCGTCCGATTCCCATCGTCGCACGCCTCGGCGGGCGCCACGACAGCCCTGTCACCGCACTCGGCGCCGGGCGCGCCGCCGTCTCCGCCGCTGCCGCCGTCTCCGCCGCTGCCGCCGTCTCCGCCGCTGCCGCCGTCTCCGCCGCTGCCGCCGTCTCCGCCGCTGCCGCCGTCTCCGCCGCTGCCGCCGTCTCCGCCGCTGCCGCCGTCTCCGCCGCCGCCCTCTCCGCCCTCGCCGCCATCGCCGCCTGCGCCGGGGACAGGGGGCTCATCGATCTTGCTGCGATCCACGGTGACGAGGAGCTCACACCCGAGCAGGGCCGGAGCCGCCAGGCCGAGGAGCAACGGGAGCGCGGTCCTGGGAGAGAAAATCATGAGATCTCGGGCCTCTGCTCGGCGCCATCACGGCAGAGAAGCCGAAGCCGCCTCCGGCGCCGCGGGCGCAGCAGACCGAACCTCCGCCGTCGCGTCAAGGGAAGACGCGCGAGCGCCACGCCTCAGTACGTGACCGCGACCGCCTTGCCTACGTAATCGTCGCTGTCGATCTGGGTGATCATGAAATGTGCGGTGTCCTCGCGCGAGATCGTGGGACCAGCGAAGAAATAGCCCCCCAGCGGCAGGTGCTCGACGCTGGCGCGGTACTCCTTGCTAAGCCTCCCGTCCGTGAGCTTGGGCGGCCGAACGATGGTCCAGGCCACATCGCTCTGACGAACGGCCTCTTCCATGCGCAGCATGTCGGAGTACCTGTTGCGGAGCAGCGGCTTGACGAGGAAGCGGAACCAGAGCGCGCTCTGCTGATCGTCGACGCCCGCCGCGGTGACGGCGATCAGGCGGCGGACGCCGTGCGCCTTCATCGCGCGGAGGACGTTGGCGATGCCCTCGGAATAGACGCGCGTCGGGCCGAGGCCGCGCGACCCGATGGCGGAGAGGACCACATCGTGGCCGGCGACGGCGCGCAAGACCTGCTCGGCATCCATGATGTCGCCGCGGAGCGCGCGCAGCCGCTCGTGGTGCGGAACAGGAATGGTGGCCGGATTGCGTGCGAAGGCCGAGACCTCGTGGCCAGCTTCCAGGGCCTGACGGACCAACGCGGCGCCCGTGCCCCCGGTCGACCCCAAGATCAGCAATCTGCTCATGAGCCCCGAGCCTACCCGGTCTGCCGCGGCGGGTTCAACACGCGCGTCGTGACGCACCGCAGAGCCGCGGTGTAGCGCGCCCGCCGCGCCCGCCGCGTACGCGAGCCCGGGATGTCGACAGGACGACACAGGTGGCCCCCGACTCAACTTTACGCGAGTTTACGCGAGCCCCCCTGAAATCGTTCCGAGCGGTGATGGCCAGCGACGCCCCGGACGTCGCCGGAGCGGGACGCCGGCCTCATCCTTGGAGATGTGCTGGACACCCGGGCGAGCAGCGCCCCGCCGGTCAGGCGCCGAGCCGCAGCCACGCGGCCACGCCGTGATGATCCGAACCGGAGAACGGCGCCCGCTCGCAGCGCGTGATCGTCCACCCGTCCCCGGGCTGGACGAAGACATAATCGATGCGGCGCAGCGGCAGGCCCGCCGGCCACGTGCCGCCAGCCTTGCCGGGGTGCGTCTGCGTCCAGGCGTCGAGCCAGCGGGCGTCTCCGGCGCTCGCCTGGAGGTAACAGACCGCCTCCTCGCTCGGAAGCGCGTTGAAGTCGCCCATCAGCACGGCGCCGAGGCTCCGCGACTTCTGCCGCTCGCGCGCGGCGAAGCTCACGAGCTCGCGCACGGTGCGCGCCCGCGCGCGCTTCGATAGCGAGAGGTGGGTGACGAGCACGTCGATCACCGCCCCCGCGTGCCGGATGGCCGCGCGCAGGACGACGCGCTGGCTGTCGCGCTCGAACGGGTCCTCGCGATCGAGCGTGAGCGCCTCCACGGAGTGGTCGAGCACCTCGATGTCCTCCCTGCAGAGCAGCGCGACCCCCTCGCACTCGCCGCTCGCCGCGACCCGCCCCGGCGCGAACCAGGCGCGGTATCCGCCGGCGAGCCGCGAGAGCTCACCGGCCTGGCCAAGGTCGCCGCTGGCGGCCGGCGCGTGCACCTCCTGGAGCCCCATGATGCCTGGGCGCAGGTCGCCGATGAGCCGGGCGAGCATCGTCCGGCGCCGCTCCCACAGGGCGACTCCACCCCAGATGTTCTGGGTCAAGATAACGAGGTCGCGATCTTGGCTCAAATGCCTCCTCCTCGGGCGTCAGTCCGGGGATGTCTTAATCAGCCCGTCGAGGAGGCTCAAGGCCCCGTGAGCGAGCCAGTCAACCGCCTTGTCGGGGAGCGACCGCTCCGCGAGCGTGGCCCGGGTCACCGGCCGCGAGTCCGCCCGGTCCTTCGAGAACAGGTCGGCCACCCGGGCCACGAACGCCGGGTCGAACACGAACAGGTTCACCTCGTTGACGGCGCTCAGGCTGCTCGGGTTCGCGTTGAACGTGCCAATCGTGCACCACGCGCGGTCGACCAGCGCGAACTTCGAGTGCAGGACGTCCCGCTCGAACTCGAAGAGCTTGAAGCCGCGATCGAGCCACGCGGCGTGCTCGGCGCGCGCGGCCCGCTGGATGATCGGCAGGTCGGTCTCGTCGGGGAGGATGATCTGGACGTCGACGCCGCGCGCGACCGCATCGACGAGGTCCTTGAGCATTCCGGCGGGCGGGAAGAAATAGGCGTTCTCTATCCAGACGCGCTCCTTCGCTCGCCGGATCGCCTCGCGGTAGCAGGCGTAGACCCGCGCGTTGTCGTCCGGCGTGTCCGCGACGAGCTCGAGATCCGGGTACTTGTGCCCCGTCGCGTAGTCGCGCAGCCGCTCGCCGCCGCCGTCGGCCTCGCGCCATCGCTGCTCGAAGAGGTACGCGAAATCGCCGACGCAGGGGCCCTCGACGCGCGTACAGACGTCGTGCCACCCCTCGCCCCCGCGCCGCTCCGGGAGCCACTCGTCCCCCCACGCGGCGCCGCCGGTGTAGGCGGCATCGTCGATCACGATCACGCGCGAGTGATCCCGCGGCAGGAAGCCGCCGCGGCCGAGCGTGACCGCCATGGGCCGGTAGGCGCGGACCTCGACGTCGCGGCGCCGGAGCTCGTCGAAGAACGGGGTGTCGGTCTCGTTCGAGCCGAGCGGGTCGTAGAGCAGCCGCGTCCGCACGCCGCGCGCCGCGGCCCGCCCCATGACGTCGGCGAACGAGCGCCCGAGCAGGTCGTCGCGGTAGATGTACGTCTCTATATCGACGCGCCGCTCCGCGCGCTCGACGTCGCGGAAGATCGAGCCCAGCACCGCCTCCATGCCGGGCAGCAGGGTGAGCGCGTGCTGCGCGGTCACGATGGGGCCGACAGGCCTCGACGCGTCGGCGCCGGCGCCCGCGGCGGCGTCATCGAGCGGAGGAACGCCCGGCACAGGCGCGCTGCCCCCGTCGTCGACGGGGCCCTGCAGCCGGCGGTCACGGAAGATCATCGCCGCAGTGTGGAGAATGCGCGGGGGAAGGCGAGCGCCGCCGGGCGCCCGCGACGCGCGGGGCGCGGCGAGGGCAGGCGGGCTGGGCTCGTTCAGTTGAGCGAGAGCGGGCCCTCGCCGGCCTGGGCGCCGCCCTTCATCTCGTGCGAGTTGGGATCGTACTTCGAGGTGCACTTGGCCATCACGAGGCTCGCCTCGAAGTTGCCGTCCTGCGCGAGCGTGCCCTCGACGGTCACCTGGACGCCGCCGCTCGGGACGTCGCGGAAGGTGTCGGGGATGACGCACTGGGCGTAGCGCACGGGCAGCTCGGCCTGCGTGCCGTGGATCTGGAAGCGGTACTCGCAGGGGCTGTCGCGCTTGACCAGCGTGCCGGGCACGAGCTCGCCCTCGACGCGGACCTTGCGGCCGGCGAGCTTGTCCTTCGACGCGAGCAGCTGATCGACGGGCGTCGCGTAGACGGCGGCTTCCTTGAAGCCGACGAGGAAGAGCGCGACGAGCGCGCCCACCATGACGAGCAGCGTCGCGAGCAGGCCGATGCTGCGCGTGCGCGGCTTCGGCGGCGAGGTCGCCGCGGCCGGCTTCACGACCGCCGGGGTCTCCTGCTGCTCTGCGTGAGACAGCGCCTGGGCCAACTCTTCATCCAGCTTCTTGCTCATCGTGGAACCCTTCAGGCACAGGCTAGCCCGCGCTCCACGGCCGGTCGAGCGCCACCTGCTCCGCCCGGGCCCGGCAGGCGGCGCACCCGCGCGATCGGACAGCCCTACCGGACTTGTCCCTCGCGAGCGTACTGCACGAACCGGCGCGCCTGCTCGCGGAGGGTGGAGACGCCCCCGGAGTCGGGCGAGGTGAAGAGCACGCGGAGCCCGTCCGCCGCCTCCACCACCCGGCCGCGCGCGCCCGTGCGGGCCATGTCGAACAGGCGGCAGCGCGAGACGACGTCGGTCGGGGGTTGCTGCTCCTGCTGCCCCGCCCGTCCGAGCGCGTCGAGGTGCGCTTCGAGCCGGCGAGCGAGCGTCTCCAGCGACGTCGCGCTGGCGCCGGGGGTCGGTATCATGACGATCTGCACGCCGCCCGGGATGTCCTCCGCGCTGACGCTCGTCGACGCCGAGATCTGCTCGCAGAGCTCGCGCTCGTCCATGTCGTCCGCCGTGCCCTGGCGCGTCCGCCCCTCCTCCGCGGGGCTGCTCTCGCGCTCGCCCGAGCCCGGCACCGGCGCGTGCCCCGGAGCGCCGGCCGGCGGCTGCTCCTCGACGTCGTACGGCACCTCGGACTCGAACGTCGGCGTCCTGCCGATCGGCTGGGCCGGCCGCCGCTCCCCGCCGCACCCGGAGGCGAGCGCGAGGAGCGCGAGGGATCCCAGAGTTACGTGCATGCGGTGAATCGACGCGTTCATGAGGACCTCCTGGAGCTTCTCGGCCCTTCCGGGCTGCAGCCGCCGTGCCCGCGGGCGCGAGCCTCGCGACGATCGGGGGCCGTACATACCGGCACCGCGGTGCACGCTCCGGCGCGCCGCCGCTCCGCACCCCGCGCCGCCGGTCCGCGCCGCGTGAGCGCTCGCGACGATCGCGGGCCCATCTGCGCTAGGCTCGGCCGCCGCCCCCCCTCGGCCGCGCCGCGAGGGCGGCGAGCGCGTGCGAAGAATGCGTCGTCCCCGATCGTCCCTCTCCGTGATCTCCGCGCTGCTCGTGCCGCTCGCCTGCGGCGCGGGCGCTTGCTCCGGCCGCCCGATGACGGCGCCGCCCGCGCCTGCCGGCACGGCTGCGCGCGCCCCCGGCCGCGGGCTGGACGCGGCCATGCCGGCGTCGCTCACGGTCGACGCCGCCGCGGCGTCGACTGGCGACGCGGCGCAACCCGGGCGCAGGCCGCTCGGCGCGCCGCAGGTGGAGCCGCTGCCGTTCGTCATCGAGCCCTCGCTCGACGGCCGCTCGGTGCTGTTCGTCTCCAAGCTCTCGTCGGACCGGGTCGGCTGGGTCCGGCGCCTCGACGCGGCGACCGGCGAGCTCGGGCCGCCGCTCCAGCTCGTCGACGAGGACCTGGCCGGCGCGCTCTCCTCGGCTGGCGGGAGCACCACGCTGCTCACCTCGCAGGGCGATGAGATCTGCGCGACGGCGTTCCTGCCCGGCGAGACGTCGGCCGCGTCCCGCGCCTGCGCGAAGGCCCGCGCGCACGCGATGGCGGCCGTGGGCGAGCGGGTCGCGCTGCTCGAGCTCGAGCTCGCCGACCCCGCGAAGCGCGACAAGGCCGCCGCGCGCGAGCGCGCCGCCGCGAAGCCGGCCCGCAAGGCGGCCGCGGCGAAGCGGACCGGAAAGACCGCCGGCGCGCGCGTCAAGGCGACCGAGAAGAAGCGCGACAAGCGCGGCGCAGATCGCGGGCGCGACAGCCGAACCAGAAAGAGCGCGCGCCCGGAGGCCCGGCCGAAGCGACCGGATCCGCTGCCCGAGGTGGAGGTGCGGATCCGCTGGTTCTCGCCCGCCGAGGGGATCGCGGCCGCGTCGTCCCCCACCGGCCTGCGTTTCCGGCCGCCGCTCGACGGCATGGCGCTGATCGACGCCGGCGCGAGGCCGGGCGCGATCGACCTGCTCTACTACGCGGCGAGCGCGAAGCCCCCGAAGAAGACGAGCGCGTCGTGGCTCGGTACCGCACAGATCGCCTTCGCCTCCCTCGGGGAGGACGGCAAGCTCGACCCCGGCCGCCGCGCCGTCGTGGTCGAGGGGGATCTCGACTACGGCGCGGTGCGCGGCCACGTGGATCCGCGCCTCGTGACGACGAGCGCGGGCTCGGCGGTCGTCGACGTGACCGGCCGCAACGGGGCCTGCCAGGCGGCTCGCGTCGCGCCCGCGCTCCAGCGGCTCGCCGCCGGCTCCGCCCCCAGGGCGGTCTGCGCCGTGGACCCGGCGCGCCTCGCGGACGCGACCCCGCTCGCGCCGGCCGAGATCGCCGCGCTCGAGCGCATCGCCGCGAGCGGCGCCCGGCGCGCGGCGGGGCAGCCGGCGTACGACCCGGGGCTCGCCGCGTGGGCGGGCGATCGCGCGTACTTCCAGACGACCTCCGGCGAGCTGTTCTCGGCCTCGCGCGCCGACGGAGAGCCGCGCCGCGAGCCGGACCCGTTCCCGGCGCGGCGCGCGCGCGTCGCGTGGGGCGCGCTCGCGACCGACGGCGAGGGGCTCGCCTTCGCCGCGGGTCAGCTCTACCGGATCGACGCGCGCGGGCAGGTCGCCGCGGCGACGGCGCCGGAGGGCTCCGGGGCCGCGCCGGCCGGTCACGCCGGCGGCGGCGCACCGGGCACGCCGATCGGCGAGCCGGAGCGCCCCGTGGACCGGCGGCGCGCCGCGCGCATCGGGGCGTCCTGGTGGCTCGCGAGGACCGACGTGGTGCGGCTCCTGCCCGGGCCTTTCGCGCTGCCCGCGCTGCGGGGGCGCGCTCACGAGGGCAGCACGGCGCTCGTCGGCGGCCGCGAGCGGGGGCTCTTCCTCGAGGTGCTCGGCGGCCGGCTCCAGATCACAGGGATCGACGCCTCGGGCGCGCTCGCCAGGCCGGACGCGCCAGCGCAGGCAGCGCCCGGCGCCGGCGCGGCGACCGGGGTGCCGCCCGCCGTCGCTTTCGCGTCGCCGGTGCGCGCGGGGTTCGACGCGTGCGAGCGCCGGGGCGGCGGGGCCATCGTCGCCGGCGTGAGCGCCGGGGATCCTGCCAGGGTCGTCGCGCTCTCGATCGACGCGCTCGGCCGGCCCGGGGCGGTACGCGAGACCTCGCTGCCGCTCGCCGAGGGCGACCTCGCGGTGCGGCTCGTCCCCCTGCCCGCGGGGGGCGCGCTGCTCAGCGACGCGGGCCGGCGTCACGTCGTTTGGCTTGACGACGACGGCGCGGAGCTCGCGTCGCAGCCGTGGCCGGCGGACGACACAGGCGCGCTCTGCGTCGACGGGCAGCCCGCGCGGCGCGCCGTCCCGGCCCCCTCGCCCGGGGCCTTCGTGACCGTCCCGGAGCTCGCGGCGCCAGGCGCCTGCACGGTGGGCGACGCCGTCTGGGCCGCCGACGGCAGCCTGCGGTGGTTCGGCAGCGCGGTGAGCGGCCTCGACGCGCAGGCCGAGGCGGGCGTCGCGCGCCCCGCGCTGCCCGCGAGCGTCGGCGCGGCGGTGCGCCCGGCCGCGGCGGCGCCCACGGAGGCGGTCGCCCCCGCGCTGCCGGGCGCGCCCGCGTGCCCCTCGGACATGGTCGCCATCGAGGGCGGCCGCTTCTGCATCGATCGCTTCGAGGCGATGCTCGTCGACGGCGCCACCGGACAGGCGCTGTCGCCCGACTACCCGTCGACCCCGAACCTCCTCGAGCTCACGCTCGCCGAGTGGTCGACCGGACGGCGGCGGACCGGCGACGTCCACGCGCGCGCCTTCCCGCTGCCGCTGCTCCCCGGCTGGCAGCGCGGGCGGGCGATCGCCGCCCTGGCGCGCTCCCGGCCCGGGGTGCGGCCGAGCGGCTACGTGACCGGCCTCGTCGCCGAGAGCGCCTGCGCCGCGGCCGGCAAGCGGCTGTGCTCGGTCGAGGAGTTCGTCACCGCGTGTCGCGGCGAGGACGACACGCTGTATCCGTACGGCGACACGTTCGAGGAGGGCGCGTGCAATGTCTTCCGGGCGGGGCACCCGGCGGCCCAGCTCCACGGCAACGCGTCGATTGGCCACCTGGATCCCCGGCTCAACCGCGTGCGCGTCGCTGGCGAGCCCCTGCTCCGGGAGACGGGCGGGAGCCCCCGGTGCAGGAGCCGCTGGGGCAGCGACGCGGTCCACGACCTCGTGGGCAACCTGGATGAGTGGGTGAACGAGCCGGGCGGCGCGTTCGCCGGCGGCTTCTACTCGCGCTCGACCCGCGCGGGCTGCGAGGCCCTCGTCACGGCCCACCCGAGGAGCTACCTCGACTACTCGACCGGCGTCCGCTGCTGCCAGGACGGGCCCGCGCCGGCGGCGCCAGATACGGCGACAGACATCGAGTCGCGGCCGGACGCGCCCGCCGGCTCAGCGCCGCGGCCGCCCGGGCTGCTGCCGGATCAGCCCGGTCACGGCGAGAGCGGCGGAGATCACGAGGAGCACGTCGATCCAGCTGGCCGCGGGCAGCACACCGAAGACGGCGAGCAGCCACATCAGCAGCGTCGCTAGCACCACGCTCCAGAGCACGACATCGGTCCAGCGCTTCATGCGGCCCCTTTCGAGTGCGTTCATGCAGGAATGAAGCGAATCGCGTGCCACGCCGTCGCGGGCGCGCGCGTCCGCGTGCTACGTTGGCAGTGATGAGCGCGTCATCCTCCGCCATGGAAAGCGACCTGGAGAACCCGACGGAAGAGCACCGGATGCTGCGGCAAATGGTGCGAGATTTCGCCCGCGAGGTCGTCGAGCCGCAAGCCGACGAGCACGACCGGACCGCCACCCTCAACGTTCCCTTGATGCAGCGGCTGGGCGAGCTCGGCCTGCTCGGCGTGACCGTCCCCTCGGAGTACGGGGGCGCGGGCATGGACGCGCTCGCCGCCGTGATCGTTCACCACGAGCTCGCGAAGAGCGATCCCGGGTTCACCCTCGCGTATCTCGCCCACGCGATGCTGTTCGTGAACAACTTCTTCCACGCCGGCAACGACGAGCAGCGCGCGCGCTACCTGCCGAAGGTGCTCTCCGGCGAGTGGATCGGCGCGATGGGCATGACCGAGCCCACGAGCGGAACAGACGTGCTCGGCATGAAGACGTTCGCCCGGCGCGACGGGGACCGGTACATCCTGAAAGGGCGCAAGGCGCTCATCACCAACGCCCCTGAAGCCAGGATCTTCCTTGTCTATGCGACCATCGAGGGCAGGGTCACGACCTTCGTGGTGGAGCGGGGGTTCCCCGGGTTCTCGACCGACGAGAAGACCCCGAAGATGGGAATGCGGGGAAGCACGATGAGCGAGCTCATCTTCGATGATTGCGTCGTGCCCGCCCGGAACGTCCTGGGCCAGGAGGGAGGCGGGATCCGCAACATGATGAGGAACCTGGAGCTGGAGCGCCTCACCCTGGCTGCCATGAGCCTCGGGATCGCGGATCGCTGTCTGGACATCATGATCCAGTACGCCGGAGAGCGGCGGAGCTTCGGCAAGCCCATCGCCGAGCACGGGCAGATCCAGCGTTACGTCGCGGAGAGCTACGCCAAGACCGAGGCGGCGCGCGCCCTCATCTACTCGGTGGCGCGCAACGTCAGCCCCGACCGGCGCAACCGGCTCGGGACGGACGCGGCCAAGCTCTTCGCCGCGCCCGTCGGCAAGGAGGTGGCCGACAACGCCATGCAGGTGCTCGGCGGCTGGGGCTACTGCACCGAGTACAAGGTGGAGCGGTTCTTCCGGGACGCCAAGCTGCTCGAGATCGGCGGCGGCACGCTCGAGTCGCACCAGAAGAACATCACGCGGGAGCTTATCGGCCGCATGGGCTGATGCTTTTCCCCGTACCGGGCCTGCTCGCCAGGGATCGGCGCGCGTGTGTCGGTGACGGATCGCCCGGTGTAGGGCGGCGTCACAAGAAAATCCCGACGAGTGCAGTAAGGAGTTTCTGCCGGGGGCGCCAGGGCGCGATGAGGCCTGTCACGCCTCGGTCGCGGAAAGGCAGCGTTGGGTTTGCGGTCCGGCCATCGGGACGCCACGCGTCTCCGTCACCATCGCCATCCATGGATTGGGGAGATCTGGCGACGGTCGCGCCGGCGGCGCTTTCATCCATCATCTACGCGACGCTTCAGGCCTCCTTCCACTGGAGGTTCACGCGGCATCGCCTGAGGGCGCCCTGCGGCGAGCCGCGGCCGCTCGGCGCGACCCCGGTCGTCAGCATCCTCAAGCCCGTGGCGGGCGTCGACGATGAGCTCGCCAGCAACCTCGAATCGTTCGCCCACCTCGATTATCCCTGCTACGAGCTCGTCTTCGGCGTCGCCTCGCACGAGGACCCGGCGGTGCCGGTGATCCAGGCCTTCATCGCGGCGCACCCCGAGGTGAGGGCGCGGCTGTGCTTGACGGATCCGGGCGAGGCGCTGAATCCGAAGGTGGCGCAGCTCCTCGAACTCGCGCGCAGGGCGGAGGGCAGCGTCTTCGTCATCTCGGACGCCAACGTGCGTGTCCGCCCGGACTATCTCCATTCGCTGCTGTCAATTTTGATGCGGCCCGGCGTGGGGCTCGTCTCGAGCGTGGTCGTGGGCACGGGGGAGCGCACGCTCGGCGCGGTGGTCGAGAACGCCCAGCTCGGGTCGTTCATCGCGCCCGGGGTCGTCGCCGCGGCCGAGCTCGCGGGGCGGTCGATCAGCGTGGGCAAGTCGATGGCGATGCGGCGGATCGATCTCGAGCGGGTGGGAGGGTTCGAGAGCGTGGCCAGCGTGCTGGCGGAGGACGACATGCTCGGGCAGCGCTTCAGCGCGTGCGGGTTCGTGGTCGATCTCTGCCTGGATCCGGTCGAGAACCGCAACGCGAGCTGCTCGCTCATGCGCACGCTGGATCGGCACACCCGCTGGGCGAAGATGCGGCGCGCGCTGGTTCCGCGCTGCTTCGCGGTGGAGCCTTTCAACTCGCCGCTGCTCATCGCCTGGCTGACGCTGCTGCTCAGCCCGACGCGCCTCGCGCTGGAGGTCTGGCTGTTCGCCTGGGTGCTGCAGAGCCTGGGGACCTTCCTGGCGCTGAGGGCGCTGCGGCCGGCGCGCTCCAACCTGTTGCTTGTGGCCGCGGAGCCGCTGCGCACGCTGTGCTGGTTCTTCTGCTGGCTGAACGCCTACTCGAACCGGCGGGTAGCCTGGCGGGGAAACGCGTTCTACATCGGGGCTGGGTCGGAGCTGGTGGCGGCGGACGAGCCGTCTTCCGTGCGGTCGCCTGCCAGGTAGCGGGCGGTGGCTGCCGTGGAGGAGAGCGGGTGTGGCGCGGGCGCGCGTGGGGCCCCGCCGAACTCGCATGGCCGGTGACTCGCCCTCGATCGGGCGAGTCACCGGCAGGGAATGCTCGGACATCGGCCCGTCCCCACGCGCGCCCGCGCCACACCCGCTCTCCTCCACGGCAGCTTTCCAAGGGGGGGACGGGGCTTCTTATCGCGCAGGGGCTCGATTCAGAGGTGAACTGACACGATGCCGATGGCGGCGCCGGCCAGGATGAGCCAGAGCGAGCTCACGCGGTAACGGACGAGCAGGAGCGTTGCCACGATGGCCAGAGCGCCGGTGAGCCAGTCGACCAACGCGGCTCGGGCGAGGCGGTAGGAGACGACGGCCATCAGCGCGAGCGACGCCGCATTCACGCCGTCAAGAAAGGCCGAGGCCACGACGGAGCGGCGGACGCGGGGGATCAGCGGGCCGCTCAGGGCGACGAAGAAGAACGCCGGGAGGAAGATGCCCACGGTGGCGACCGCAGCGCCAGGGAGGCGGCCCAGCAGATAGCCGATGAACGTCGCGGTCGTGAAGACGGGGCCCGGCGTCACCTGGCCGACCGCCACCGCGTCGAGCAGCTGCGCCTCCGTCATCCATCGATACCGCTCGACGAGATCGGCGCGGAGGAAGGCGAGGAGCACATAACCGCTCCCGAAGAGGACCGAGCCCACCTTGAGGAAGAACAGGAACAGCGGCAGGAGGCCGAACGGGACGCTCACCGCAGCAGCCGTCGCAGCGCCGCCGGCGAGCGGGACGGCGACGGCGGCCACGCCAGGAGAGGGGCCTCCGGGACGCCCCGCCGCCAGCCGGTGCGCCACGGCGAGCGCGCCGGCGCCGGCCAGGACCGCGAGCTCGTGGACGCCGAGCAGGCTCGCGGCCGCGCAGAGCGCCGCCAGGCCGAGCGCGAGCTTCGAGCGCAAGCCGGTGCGGCCTAGCCCCCAGAGCGCCTGGACCACCACCGCGATGATCACCGGCTTCACCCCGTAAAGAAGCGCCGACATCTCCGGCACAGCGCCGAACCGGACATAGCCCCACGCGAACCCGAGCGTGATCAGCGCCGCCGGAACGATGAAGCAGCCGCCAGCCACGAGCAGCCCTGCCCAGCCGGCCCGGCGGTGCCCGATGTGGATCGCGAGCTCGGTGGAGCTGGGCCCCGGGATCAGGTTCGTCGCGCCGTAGAGATCGAGGAAGTCCTCGCGCGTCATCCACCCGCGGCGGCGGACCACCTCGTCCTCCATCATCGCCACATGCGCCGCCGGGCCGCCGAAGGCCGTGGCGCCCAGCCGCAAGAAGAGGCGCGCCAGCTCCCAGAGCGCCGCGCTGCGCGTCTGCCCCGGCGCCCCGGCGCCCTCGCTGGCCAAGCCTTCACCCATGAGCGCTCATTAGCCGAAAACGAGGCTCGCCGGTCCTCCAGCGAGCCGCCGGGGCCCCACGGCGGCTCCTGGGCCGCCGGCGGGCGGTCAGTCGATCGGGGGCTCCGGGATCTCCGGCGGGACGAGGAAGAACACCTTGCGGGTGCTGAGCGTGGTCACGCTGTCGCCGGTGACCACGATGTTCGCCGTGAACACCTGCGGCTCGGTCGTCGGAGGCACCGACACGTTGATCTTCGGGATCACGTCGAAGCAGACCGTGGGCCCCGGGAAGACGTTGGTGAAGGTGTCCGCCACGGCGTCGAGGTTCTTGTCGATGACCCTGAGCCCGGAGGTGCAGGGCTCCGGCGCCAGGTTGTTCGCGATGATCTTGTCGACGAACGCGCTCACGGCGTCGATCGCGTCGCTCTCGTTGTCCTCCGCCGCCGCCGAGATGTCGAGCGTGACGTACGTCGTGAGCACCTTGATCGCCTGCACGACAGCCAGGTTCAGGCCGGTGCCGCTGAGGGCGACCGAGAACACGAGCGGGCACTTGCCGTTGGTCGCCGCCACGCCCCTGCCGTTCTCGCCGGTGCAGCACTGGCCGACCTCGCACCGCGGCGGGCGCATGCCCTCCGGCCCCCACGCCGTCGGCGGGACCACCGAGCCGGTCGCCAGCGCCCCGGCCGTGAGATCGGCCTTGGTCTGGCCCGCGTCGCCGTCGGTCGTCGCCATGCCGATCAGACGGCCGCCCAGGCCGGTCAACGCGTTCAGCGCTTGCGTGTGGCTCGGCGACGACAGCCCCGAGTAGTTGTGCGCCGGGATCGTCCCGTTATGGCTCGGTACGTCGGTGATCATCACCACGATCGGCAGCGAGCCGCTGCGGAAGCCGACGCCGCCGATTGTCCCCACCGACTCGCCCGCCGGGACCGCGCCCGGCGGCGCGGTCGCCGGGTCGAACGCAGGCACGCTGGAGTCCCCCTCGCTCGTGCCCACCCCCTTGGCGATCTGATAAAGCGCCTCCCAGCCGCTCTCCGGCAGGTCGTTGCCGCCCGAGGCCTCGAGGACGTCCACCGCGTCCTGCACCGAATCCCGCCCTTCCGGCGTGACAACGCTCATCACCCGGTGCTCGAGGAAGAAGGGCTGGTCGTCGGAGTCGCCGTACGGCTGGATCGGGAAATCCTTGTAATGAGTCACCCCGATCGCGATGCTCGGGATCTCCTCGGCGAGCTGATCGATCATCTCCTGGAGCGCGTGCTGCAGGTTCGAGATCGAGCCGCTCATCGAGCCGGTGGTGTCCATCGAGAACACCACGTCGGCCTGCGAGATGTTGGTCGAGAAGTCGAGCGTGTCCTGCGCGGGGGTCGGGTCGGCGCGATAAGGCACGATGAACACGAAGTCGCCGTTGGCCTGCGGGTTATCCAGGTCATCGTTCGGGTTCGTGCCGGCGGAGAGCTCGATGAGGTCGCCCACGCCGTCCTCATCCGTGTCCTCGCTGGCGGTGCTGGACTCGCCCGGGTCGAGCATGCCGTCGCAATTGACGTCCTCGAGCTGGTCGAGCAGGCCGTCGTTGTCGCTGTCCAGATCGAGGAAATCGCCCCCGCCGTCCACGTCGCTGTCGCTGGGCGGCAGATCGGGCTCCCCGTCGCCCCGCTCGACGGAGTCGGGCCGGCAATCGTCGTCCGAGTCGAGATCGCGGAACGCCGGGACCCCGTCGCCGTCGGCGTCGAGCTCCCGCTCGAACCGATCCAGGATGTCGTCATCATCGGAATCGACGTCGCGGTAGTCAGGCGACCTGTCATCGTCGGAGTTGATCGGGTCGTCCACGTCCGCGCCGATCTCCGCCTTGTCCGAGAGGCCGTCGCCGTCGTCGTCGAGATCCGCGTAATCGGGCAAAGTGTCGTCGTCGAGATCGTCGTCGCCGTCCTCCCCGTCGGGGATCCCGTTCTCGTCGGAGTCCTCGTCCCGGAAATCAGGCACCCCGTCGTCGTCGCTGTCCGGCATCTCCTTTTGCCCGGGCCGGATGGCGCCCTCGACCTTGTCGGACAGCCCGTCGCCGTCGGAGTCAGTGTCCTCGAAATCCAGCTCGCCGTCGCGGTCCGTGTCGATCGCGTCGGCGCGCCCCTCGTCCTCGTCGCTGATGCCGTCGCCGTCCGTGTCCAGGACCGTCGGCCCCGCGTCGACAGGCGGCGGCGGCGACGGCTGGGTGTTCGACGTGGCGTTGCAGCCGATCGGCACCGAGAGCAAGAGGGAGTAGAGTAGAGGGCGAAGACTGCGACGCATAGGAACTCCTGCGCGAATGTGGGTAACGAGATCCTAGACGCTTTGCGCAATCCGGATCAACCGACATTCCATGACCAGCGCGAGCTCTCCGCCCGCCCTACGGATGGCTCCGCACGCATCACCGCGTACCTTCGGCGCGCGAGTCTCTGCAGCGACCACCGCGATGTCGGGTCATGGGGTGACGACGGGACGCCGCAGGGCGCGCCGGACACACGATCCGAACTGCTTACACTTTACGCTGTGCTTCAGGAGAGTTTCAGGCGAGGCACCACCACGGTCACGGGCTCCTGCGCCGGCGCGTCTTCCCGGTAAGGGCAGTGACGGCACTTCGAGTTGCAGCAGTATCCGCGCTTCAGGTGGTACACCTCTGTGAAAACCACCCGGCCCCCCTCGAGGTAATAGTCTTCGCCCTCGATCGCCTTCGGAGGTCTCGGCCCGCGCATCTGCCCTCGATCAAGCTACTCCGAAAACGGCACCGGCGCCATCCGCCCTCGCGCCGGCTCGCTGGCGTGACGCTGCTCGTGCTACGCCTGCGCCGCCCGCCGCACCTCGCCTGCTCCAGCTGGCCCGCCCGCGATGCCCGATCGATCCTGCTCGAAGCTCCTCCGCGCTCTGCTCCCGCTCCTCGCCGCGACCGGCTGCGATGGCTGCCCGAGCTCCAAGCCCTACACGCCATACACGCTCGGCTCGGCGACGCCCTCCGGCTCCCCGCCCCCGCTGGGCGGCGTCGCCCCCGGCGCCGTGGACGCCGGCCCCGAGGCCGGCGCCCCGGACGCCGCCGCGCCGCCCCGCTTCGCGGTCGTGCCGAGCGTCCCGGCGCCCGCGGGCGGCAAGCAGTGGTCCCTCGAGGGTGGCGCCGTGGTCGCCGCGCCGACCGGGCGCACCTTCGAGACCGGGCTCCTCCTCGACGTCGACGGGGACGGCGCGCGCGACCTCGTCGTCTGGGCGCGATCGCCCGACGGCCTGCGCGGCGAGCTCCTGCTCGCGCCCGCCGCGCGGCCGCAGGCGCTGCGCACGCTCACCGCGCTCCCCGGCGACCTCGCCGCGCAGGGGTGCACCCCGCGCGTCGCCCTCAGCCAGATCGGCCCGTCGGCGCTCGCCTTCGACTTCGCCCCGCAGTGCGGCGCCGACCACCGCGCCGCCAGCGCGGGCGCCACGCGCTGGCTCGCCGTGATCCGCCTCCCCGGGTCCGCCGCTGGCGCGGGCGCGCCGCCCGAGCTCGCCCTGGAGCTCCGCCTCAGGACGCCGCCGCCGGAGGAAGCCCTCTCCGCCGCCCTCGAGGTCGCCGACCGCGACGCGGACGGCCGCGACGACCTCCTCGTCACGCTCGGCCTCTCCGGCGCGCTCCGCCCCTTCTCCGCCCCCCGCCCCTTCCCCGCCCCCCCCCCTCCCCCGCCCCCGCGGGCGCCGCCTCCGAGCTCCGCGCCCCGCTGGTCTTCCTCGACCGCCCCGCCGGCCTGTCGCGCGACGCGGCGCAGCCCGGCGAGACGCTGCGCGCCCTCGCCGCGTCCCTGCTCCGCGACGCCCGCGGCAAGGCCACCGCGCCGGCCGTGGCCGCCGCCGCCCAGCGGCTGCGCCGGCTGAACGCCGTCCTCTGCGCCGACGCCGCGGGCGGCGGCGCGCGCGCCGGCCGCGACGCCGCCCGCGCCGGCGAGGCCCTCGTCTGGACGGGAGCCGGCCCGGTGCGCTGCGGGGAGCCGGGGCTCGCGGCGGCGATCGACCACGCCGAGGCGGTCGCGGCGTCCACGCGAGGCGCGCCGATCGCGGCCATCGCGGCGCTCGACCACGGCGGCGCCGAGGCCCGCACCAAGGAGGCAGACAAGCTCCTCGCCAAGCTGGCGCCGCCGGCGGCCGCGACCGCCGTGTACCGCACCGCCGCCGCCCCGCAGCCGGCCGGCCCGGGCGCCTTCGGCCCGCTCGCGTTCGAGGCGAGCGGCGCCCTGCTCGTCCGGACCGCGCAGGGCGTCGTCCGCGTCGACCCCGCGACGTCCACCGAGTCGGCGACGGACGTCCCCCCGTGGCCCGCGGCCATCCATGCCGGCCCCGCGCAGCTCGTCGCGGTCGAGCGGCGCTGCGACGCGCCCACGCTGCTCGCGCTCTTCCGCAGCTCGCCCGACGCCGTCGGCGAGATGGAGGTCCCGCTCCCGCTGCTCCGCAGCCAGGGCCCCCGCGCCCGCGCGGCCTCGCCCGAGCGCTGCGCCGGGACCGAGCGGCTGCCCTTCTCCCCGCTCGCCGCGTCCGAGGGCGGCTTCGACATCGCCCTCGGCGCCGCGCTGGTCTCGATCGACCTGCGCGCCGCCGCGCCGGCCTCATCCGCGCTGTCGTTCCCGCTCACCACGCCCGCCCCGCAGGGCGCGGCGCGCTCGCCCGACGGCGCCACGCTCGCGGTCCCCGCCGCCGGCGGGCTCCTCGTCGCGACCGCCGGCGGCCCCGCGCGCCTGTGGTCAGGCGGCGATCTAGCGCAGGGGGCGGCGTGCGCGCCGGCCAACGGGGGAGCCCGCGTCGCGTGCGTCGTCGGCGCGGCCGCGGTGATCTTCGAGGCGAAGTGACCCCCGGCGGCCCGCGGCCTCTCTGGGGGTCAGCCGAGGGTCAGCCCTTGTTGACGCGCTCCAGGTACTTGCCGTCGGCGGTGTCGATCTTGATCCACTCGCCCTCCTTCACGAAGAGCGGGACGTTGACGGTTGCGCCGGTCGACACCGTGGCGGGCTTGGTGGCGCCGCTCGCCGTGTCGCCCTTCACGCCCGGCTCGCTGCTCACGATCTGGAGCACCACGTGCGGGGGCATGCTGACGCCGATCGGCTGCCCGTTGAACAGGGTCACGTCGATCGACATCCCGTCGCTGAGCCACTTGGCGTCATCGCCGATCTTGTCGCCGGAGACCGTGAGCTGCTCGCCGGTCGCCGGGTCCATGAACACGAAGTCGGTGCCCTCCGGATAGATGTACTGGAGGCTGCGCTCTTCCACGTCCGCCGGCTCCAGCTTCTCGCCCGACTTGTACGTGCGCTCGAGCACGGCGCCCGTCGCCATGTTCCGGATCTTGACGCGGGTGAACGCCTGCCCCTTTCCCGGCTTGACGAACTGGAAGTCGATGACCGAGTAGGGCTGGCCGTCGACCATCATCTTGAGGCCTTTTCGGATGTCGCTTGTGTCCATGGGCAGAGCTTCCTGGTAGCGTAAGGGCGGCCTGTCGGCGAGGCCGGGGATCCGCGTCCGCGGCCCCCTGGCGCGGCCCGGGAGTCCGCGTCCGCGGCCTCTCGGGCGCGGTTCGGGGGTCCGCGTCGCGGCCCCCTTAGCACGAGCGCGGCCTCCTGCACAGGGCACGGTTTCAGGACCTGAAAATGCACGACTTCGACGACGAGCTCCGGGAGATCAAGCGTGAGATCGTGGAATCCCGTGGGCTCATCATCAAGACGAACAACCTCACGAACGCCCTCGCGGCGGATCTGAAGAGCATCTCCAAGCGCCAGATGGCGTACGAGCGGCGCGCGTTCTGGAACAGCGCGAGCGCGAACCTGCTCTTCGTGATCGTGGTGATCGGCGTGGTCAAGCTCGCCTGGGACGCGCGCGTCGACGCCGTCCAGGCCGAGACGAAGGGCGCGCGCGACCGCATCGCGAAGCACGAGGCCGATCTGAAGGAGATGCAGCAGCGGAGCGACGCGCGCGCCAAGGCCGAGAGCGACGCCGCGGCGTTTTACGAGCTCATCCGGGCCGAGCGGCGGCAGGAGGTGATCGAGGGCTTCGAGGCGCTGCGGAAGGCGCCGCTCACCCGGGCCGAGCTCGCTTTCTTCACGGACGCGGTCGACAAGGCGCGCTCGGAGCTCTCGATCAAGTCGTACCAGACGGGGCTCGATCACATGCGGACGGGCCGCTGGCACGAGGCGGCGGTCGCCTTCGAGGACGCGATCCGCCAGAAGGAGACGGCGTCGCACACCCCGTCGGCCCGCCTCAACCTGGCGCGCGCCTACCGCCGGCTGAACCGGCAGCGCGACGCGATCCCGCTGCTCATGACGCTCTCCGAGGCGTCGCCCGACCGCGAGGTCATGGATGACGCGACCTTCCTGCTAGCCGAGTGCCTCCTCGACATCCAGGCCTGGAACGACGCGAAGACGACGCTGCGGTCGTTCATCCGCCGCTTTCCGGACAGCGCGTTCATCAACGACGCGCGCCTCGCGCTGGCCGACGTCTCGCTCCGGCACTGACGCCCGCCGCCGGCGGCGGCGCGGCCTCCTCAGGACGGGGAGCGCACGTCGATCTGGCGCGGCTCGTCCTTCTTCTCGAACCAGCTCGAACTCAGCTGACGGCGCAGGCCTGACGCGAACAGGCAGTCGCGGAACGCGTTCTGCTCGAAGGTCACCGCGCTGTGCGCGAGCGGGGTCTCGATGAAGATCGCGCGGCCGCTCAGCAGCTGCTTGCGCGTGAGCTCGCCGGGGCGGCGCTCGTGCAGGCAGGCAACCCCCTGGGCCTCGAGCGCGCGCTCGAGATCGAGGTTCAGCCGCCGCACGTCGCCCGCGACGAAGTGGCTGATGAGCTTGTGCCTGTCCCGCCCCGACTGCCCCTTCCGCTCGAGCACCCAGTCGCGGAACGCGTCGACCTCCCCGTACAGCGCGTCGAAAAGGTACACCTCGTTCACCTCGCAGCCGCCGAGGCGGAGGCACGCGGCCGCGACGCGGTACCCGCCCGAGTGCGCCGACAGGCAGAGCCTCCCGAGCTTCGCCTGCCGCGGGACGGCGCAATCGCCGAGCGCCCGCCGCGCCGAGGGGGTGTCGAGCACCGACGCGAGCTCGCCGCAAAGCCGCCGGAGGCCGCCCTGGTGCCCCAGCTTGCCCGGGGGCGACTCGGCCGCGTTCACCGCGCCCTGCGGCACGACGAGCACCGCGTTCTGCTTGCTCTCGTGGAGCTGCTCGCGGAGCTTGTGCACCTTGATCGCCCGTTCCGCGGTCGTGACGTGGCCGTGGAAGTGCATCACGAGGTCGAGCTCATCGCCCTCCGGCGCGCGGTAATGGGCCGGCACGAAGACCATCACGGTCGCGTCCCGGTACGGGGCCCCGTCGCAGGGAAAGGGCGCCTGCGTGAGCTCGAGCTTCAGCGTCACGCCGATGTCGGAGGTCTCGACCGCCTTCACCTTGGAGTCCGCTCTGGCGAGCGCCGGCGCCGGGTCCCAGAGCCCCGGCGCGGCCACGACGCCGCCCGCGACGCCGAGCGCCCTGAGGAAAGTCCGACGGCCGAGCGCGGGCGCTGCGAAGCGGGACGGCCTGGCGACCTCGTCCGATGTCACCCCCGCGCGGGTACTACGCGCCCCCGATCAGGGCCAAGAAACCGCCCCAACGCCGAGACGCCAAGGCGCTCTTCTCTCCTTTCTCCTTGGACCGGCTCCCCCCGCGTCCGGTACACGCGCCGCCGAGCGGCGGTCTCCCGCACAGGAGACGGGCCCAGATCGGCGTTTTCGGCGCGCAGGCGTACTCACGTACGCCGAGCACCGAAAACGCCGAGGTGGGCCCGTATCCGAAGCGGGTGACCGCCGCTCGTCAGGGCTGGTTGCTGACCGCGGCTGTGCTCACCTGCGCGAGCAGGTCCTGGATGCGCCGGACGAGCTGCGCCGGCTCCTGCACCACGCCCTCGACGAGGAGCGCCTGGTCGAGGAGCAGCTCGGACCACTGCTTCACCCGCTCCGAGCCGGGCTCGCGCCCCGCCAGGATGTTGAGGTTCTTCACGACCGGGTGGCTCGGATTGAGCTCCAGGATGCGCTTGGACTCCTCGGTGCTCTGGTCGATGAGCTTCATGATCCGCTCGAGGTTCGCCCCTGGGTCGCCCTCGGCGGCGACGAGGCAGCTCGCGCTGTCGGTCAGGCGCCGCGAGATGCGCACGTCCTTCACCCGGTCGCCCAGCGCCGCCTTGACCGCAGCGACGGCCGCGTCGACCGACTCCTCCGGCTGGTCCTTCTTCTCCGGCTCGCCGCCGAGGTCGACGTCGCCGTGCGTCACGCTCTTCAGCCGGCGCTTGTCGAACTCGTTCAGCGCCTTCACCAGCCACTCGTCGACCGGATCAACGAGGAACAGCACGTCATAGCCGCGCTTCCGGAACGCCTCGAGGTGCGGGCTCTGCTCGACCGCGCGGCGGCCGAGCCCCGTCACGTAGTAGATCTCCTTCTGCCCCTCCGGCATCTTCTCCACGTAGTCGCGGAGCGAGATGAGCTTGCCGGCCTCCGTGTTCATCGACTCGAACCGGCACAGCTCGGCGATAGCGTCCTTGTTCTTCCAGTCGCTGGTGGCGCCCTCCTTGATGACCCGGCCGAACTCCTTCCAGAACGTCGCGTAGCGCTCGGCGTCCGACTCGGAGAGGTCCTTCAGCGACTTGAGCACCTGCTTGACGATCTGCTGCTCGATCTGGGAGAGCGTGCGGTTCTCCTGGAGCATCTCGCGCGAGACGTTCAGCGACAGGTCCTCCGAGTCGACGACGCCGCGCAGGAAGCGCAGGTACATCGGCGTGAGCTTGTCGCAGTCCTCGACGATGAGGACCCGCTTCGCGTAGAGGCGGATCGCCCTGCGGTCCTTGTGGAACATGTCCGGCGGCGCCTTCTCGGGCACGTAGAGCAGGGCGTGGAACTGCACCGGCGCGTCGATCGACAGGTGCACCGTGAGCAGCGGCGTTTCTCCCTCGTAGCCGCCAGTCACGTGCCGGAAGAACTCGGCGTGCTGCTCCTCGGTGATCTGCGACTTGGGCAGCGTCCAGAGGGCGGCCGAGCGGTTCGCGACCTCGTCGTTCACCTTGATGGGGAAGTGAACGAAGTCCGAGTACTTGCGGATGATCTCCTTGACGCGCCAGGCCTTCGTGTACTCGCGCGCGTCCTCCTTGAGGTGGAGGACGATCTTCGTGCCGGGGTGCTCGCGATCGCCCGGGGCCACGGTGAACGAGCCCGCGCCGGACGACCGCCACAGGACGGGCTCGGCGCCCGGCAGCATCGAGCGGGTCTGCACGTCGACGCGCGAGGCGACCATGAACGCGGCGTAGAAGCCGACGCCGAACTGGCCGATGAGCTGGAGCTTGCCGCCTTCCTTCTTCTGCTTCGCGGCCTCGGCGTTGGCCTTCAGGAACTCCAGCGATCCCGAGCGCGCGATGGTGCCGAGGTTCTGCACCACCTCGTCCCGCGTCATCCCGATGCCGTTGTCCTCGATGGTGAGGGTCCGCGCCGCGTCGTCGAGCGTGATGAGGATCGCGGGCTCGCCCGACTGCTCGGCGACGCCCTCGCGCGTGAGGGCCAGGAAGCGCGCCTTGTCGAGCGCGTCCGACGCGTTCGAGATGAGCTCGCGAAGGAAGACCTCCTGGTTCGCGTAAAGCGAGTTGATGACCAGCGCGAGGACCTGCTGCACCTCGGCCTGGAAGGGGAGCTCGACGGCGCCCGCCGCCCTGGTCTCCTCGGAGGTGGACGGCGCGGGCGGCTGGCCGCCCGTCTCCGCGACCGAAGGCTCGGCAGAGGGCGTGGCGCCGCTGGTTTCGGGGTTCTGGCTTTCCGTATTCATCTCGGCGACCAAATGGATCCGATTTTCGAAACGGCAATCCCCTGATGCGCTGCGGAGCGCCTCCCCTACCGCGCCGTTGGGCCCCGCCCTGCTCGGGGCTCCCCCGTCACGACGCTCCCGGCCAGGGTGGGGGCTCGGCGTACCGGGTCACAGGTAGCGACCTGCGCCCAGGTCGAGCGCTGCACGCCTGGCTCGTGACGTCGAGGTCGCTGTCCGCGATCCCCGCATCTGTGCTCGGCTTTTCCCGAGAGTAAGGGTTTCTTCAGAAGGGCAGCGGCGCTAGATTCACCAAGGTTGCACCCACGCCGTCGGGGAAATCTGTTGTGGTAGCACTTCTCCGTGCAGTAGTCCGTCTTGTCCCGATAATCGGGATGCTGGCGCTCGCGGGGTGCGGCAACGGGGGCAAGGCGGCGGCCGGCGACGACCTGAAGCGTCTGCCCGCGGTGCTCCAGTTCGAGGGCTACGTCTACGTCCCCACCGACACGAGCGATTTCAAGATCCTCGAGCGCGTGCGGGCGCAGACGCGCTCGGTGTTCACGGGGCTGCGGCGGTCCCGGGTGATGGTGAGCCGGCGCGAGGTTCAGGGGGCGACGACGGAGCGCTTCGTCAAGGAGGCCGTGACCGTCGTCGACACGGCGTCGGGGCGGCGCGACCTCGCGCTCCGCGTGCGGTACCGCTATGTCGCCCGGCCGGAGATCGCGAACGGCATCGACGATCGGAAGGAGATCGCGCTCGCGGTCCTGCACCGGGAGGACGACGCCGTCGCGGAGCGCGTGCTCCAGGAGTGCACGACGAAGCCCGAGCTGACCAAGGGCGGATTCAGCGCCGTCGGCCTCGACTTCGATCCGTCCCTCCCGAGCTGCAAGGCCGCGATCGAGGCGGAGCAGGCGGCGATCGACGCCGCGCGCGCGAAGGTGCCCGAGCTCGCCGGCGGGGCGGCGGCGTCGGCCAAGGACACCGTTGTCACGGTCGAGGAGGTGCGGCGCCTGTACATCCCGACGCGGGTGACGGTCGAGCTCCGCGAGCGGAAGCTGGGCGAGGTCGCGCCGCGCTATGTCCCGGTGGATCGCCCGGAGGAGGTCGCGCGGGCCGCGGCCGAGGCGCCTCCCGGCGCCAGGGGTCCCGAGGAGCTCGAGCCGGTGGCGGTGCTCGTCGACCCGGATCTCTCGACGCGGCGGACGCCCGAGGAGCAGGCGATCGCGGACGGCACGCTGATGCCGCAGCTGCCCGTGACGGGCGGGACGAGCGTCGAGAGCGGCGGGAGGCGGCTGCCCGAGGTCGTGAGCCCCGCGGTCGCGCAAGGGCAGCAGCGCAAGACGGAGCCGCAGAACGAGCGGTTCGAGATCCCGTTCGAGACGCTGGCCGACCCCAAGTTCCTGGTGGTGTGGCTGAGCCTCCTGATGGCCTATCCCATCCTCCGGGGCGACCCGCGGAAGCGGGGCTGACGAGCGCCGCGCAGCACGAGGGACGGCCTGGTGCGCCAGGCGCGCGATGTAGCGGGCTCGATCGCGCTCGACGATCCCCGGCTGTCGCCCCTGCACGCGCGCCTCGACGGCCTGGCGTCGCTCTTCATCCAGGTCGGCGACGCCGAGCGCCTCCATGACGAGGGCGTGGAGCTCGCGCGGCGCGCTCGCGCTGCGGGCGTCGACGTCACGCTCGACGTGCTGCGGGACATGCCGCACAACGGACCGGTCCTGGCCGAGTACCACCCCGAGGGCGCCCGGGGCGCCGATACCCTGGGGTCGTACCTCCGAGCGTGCCTGTCAGGCGCCACCCAGGCGCCCCGCCCTCTGGCGCCGTCGAGGCGCCCGGGCGAGGACGTGCAGGCGCACCGGGCTTGAGCCGCGCGCCGCGCCCGTTGCGGTGCGCGCGCGCAGCGCGTACTGGATCGCGCACTGGGGTTCGCCTAGTGGGAACCTCGAGGAGGACGCACACGATGACCCCTACCCAGGACCTTGTCGACCTGGCCCAGCGGCTGGCGGACGCGAGCGGCGCGGTGATCCGGCGCTATTTCCGCAAGGGCGTCGAGGCCGACGACAAGGAGGACGCGAGCCCGGTCACGGTCGCGGACCGCGAGGCCGAGGCGGCGCTACGCGAGATCCTCGCCACGGCCGCGCCTGGCCACGGGATCGTGGGAGAGGAGTTTGGCCGCGAGAACGAGGGGGCGGAGTTCGTGTGGGTGCTCGATCCCATCGACGGGACGAAGGCGTTCATCACGGGCAAGCCGCTCTTCGGCACGCTCATCGCCCTGCTGCACCAGGGCCGGCCTGTGCTCGGCGTCATCGATCAGCCCGTCCTCGGCGACCGCTGGCTCGGCGCCGCGGGCCGGCAGACGCTGTGGAACGGCGAGCCCGCGCGCGTCCGCGCCTGCGCAGGGCTCTCCCTGGCGCGCCTCTCCACGACGGGCCCGCAACACTTCCCGCCGGCGGCGGCCCGCGCCTTCGGGGCGGTCGCGGCCCGGGCCAAGCTCCTGAGCTACGGCGGCGACTGTTACCAGTACGGCCTCGTGGCGAGCGGCAGCGTCGACGTTGTCGTCGAGTACGGCCTGAAGCTCCACGACTTCGCGGCGCTCGGCCCCGTGATCACCGGCGCCGGAGGGGTCATGACCGACTGGGAGGGTCGCCCGCTCGACGCCGCGAGCGCCGGGGACGTGGTGGCCGCCGGCGACCCGCGCGCCCACGCCGAGGTGCTCGCCGCGCTCCGCGCCGGTCCTCCGGATCAGGGGGCGCGCTGACGCGCTGAGGCCGGGCGCCGGAGCCTTGTCTCAGGCCCGGAGCCCCCGGTAGTGGAGGGCGAGGGCGCTCTTCAGCCCCGGATCCAGCGCCGCGCCGAGCGTCACGAAGCCGCTCAGCCATGACAGGAGCGCCGCGAAGTAGAGGGCGAAGATGTTGTGCGCCACGGCGAGCGGGTCGATGTCGCCTGCTACCTCGCCGCGCGCCTGGGCGTCGCGCACGAGGCCCGCGATGCGGTGCAGGAACGCGAACGTGAGGGCGTTCAGCCGCTCCCCGTTCGGGCCCGACGCACCGGGAAAGGCCTTCACGAACGCCCGCGACACGATCGGCTGCTCGCCGTACATCGCGAACAGCTCCTTGAACACGTGGAGCAGCTGCGGCATGAGCGGCTCCTTGCGCGGCAGCGCCTCGAACGCCGCGTCGACCGCGGCCGCGAGCCGATCGTGCATCACCATCATCAGCAGGTCGGCCTTGTCGCGCGCGTGCACGAAGACGGTCCCCGTGGCGACCTCCGCGCGCTCCGCCACCGCCTTGGTCGTCGTCTCGTCGTACCCGAGCTCGGTGAAGAGCGCCCACGCGGCGTCCCGGATCCGGCGGCGGGTGTCGAGCTTCTGCGCGGCGCGCCCGCCGCGCTCCGACGCCGGCGCGACCGCCGCGACCGGCGCGGCGGCCCCCTTCCGGCGTTTTGTCGCGCCTGTACTGACCTTGCTCATCTCCGGGCAGTCTGTTGACGCCCGTAGCTGCAAGTCAAGCCGGGTGCTCCCCTTGACAGAACAAGACCAAAGAATGACCATGGTCACTGACTGAAGTCATTGAACGAGGGTGGTGCCATGGCTCTGGTGCATTGCGACGAAGGCCTCACGATGCGGGAGGCGCGGGCGGTCTACTTCGACGTGAACCGTTTCGGCGCGGACGGCGGGTACGGGGATGCGTGGGTCGACTTCAAGCTCGGCCCGCTCCCCGTTCCGTTCCCGAACACGCGGGCGCGCGTGCGCGCCGTCCGTTACCACGACCTGCACCACGTGCTGACGGGCTACGACACGAGCACGATCGGCGAGTTCGAGATCTCGGCGTGGGAGCTCGGCGCCGGCTGCAAGGACTTCGCCGCGGCGTGGCAGCTCAACCTGGGCGGCCTCTTCGCGGGGCTGCTCTCGGCCCCGCGCCGGACGGTCCGCGCGTTCTTGCGCGGCCGCCGCAGCGAGAGCCTGTATGGCCGCCCCTTCGAGGCGCTGCTCGACCGCACGGTGGGCGAGCTCCGCAGGGAGATGCGCGTCGACTCACCTTCTTCCAGCCCTGCGGCGATCGACGTGCTCTGGCTCGCGCTCGCGGGCCTCGCGGGCCTCGCGGTGGGCGTCATGGGGCTCGCCGCCGCGCTCGTCGTGGCGCCGATCGGGATCGTGAACCTGGCGCTGCGCCGGCACCGCGCGCGGCGCGCAGCCGCAGCCTGACCGGCCCAGGGCGACGACCCGGCTTGCACCGATGGCGGTCGTGGAGGGACAGGACCCACGCAGCCACAAAATTGCAACAGCTCGGCGTCAACTCGCTGACCGGCGCGGTGCCCAGCACGATTCCTCTGGCACGGCCGAGTGGCCTCCATGACCATGTATGCATGGTCACATCTTCTCCGCTCGATGTGCTCCGATACATCGAGGTCACCGTCGCTTCCGGGGATCGGCTGGACGTCCGGAACTTCCACATCTCCGAGCGGATGAGCGCGCTGTTCGAGATCTCCCTCGTCGCCCTCTGCGAGAACGCAGACATCGACTTCGAAGCTGTCGTCGGCCAGCCCGTGACCTTCACGCTGCGCCAGGGCATCAACGAGCGCGCCGTGCGCACCTGGACGGGCATCTGCAACCACGTCGAGCAGGTGGCGACCGAGGAGCTCGGCGTGTCCACCTACAAGCTCGTCCTGGTGCCGGTGCTGTGGCTCCTGACCCAGCGGCGGAACCATCGCATGTTCCAGCTCCAGTCGGAGCTCGACATCGCGCGCGTGCTCCTCGCCGAGTGGAACATCCCGACGCTGGAGCGCATCTCCGGCACGTACCGGAAGCGCAAGTACCGCGTCCAGTACGGCGAGAGCGACTTCGCGTTCCTCTGCCGGATGCTGGAGGACGCTGGCATCAGCTTCTACTTCCAGACGGACGACGGCGAGACCCGGCTGGTCCTGGACGACGTCCCGCAGACGAACGACTCGAGGAGCCCTCCGATCGCGTTCCGCGACAACCCGACCGACGCCGAACGGGAGCACGTCACGAAGATGCGGGTCGGCCGCCGGATCCGGCCTGGCAAGTACACGGTCCGCGACCACGACTACCGCCGGCTGCCCGAGTACGCGCTCAGGAGCTCGGCCCAGGCGCCGGAGCCGCTCGAAGGGCAGCTCGAGCGGTACCACTACGTTCCTGGTGCCTTCCTGTACGAGAGCGACAAGGGGCACCCCACGCCCGTGGCCGACGACCGGGGGCGCTACCGGACCGACGAGAGAGAGGCCGTCGCCCTGGCGCAGCGCAGGCTCGAGGCGAAGCGCGTCGACGCGAGGACCATCGCCTTCGACACGAACACGATCGACCTCGCGCCGGGCACCGTCGTCTCCTTCCTCGATCATCCAAAGAGCGAGCTGTCCCCCGGCAGGGCGTTCCTCGTGACGCGCGCCACGCAGAGCGGCGAGCCTCACGGCGAGTGGTCCTGCACCTGCGAGGCCGTGAGCGCCGACCTGACCTACCGGCCGCCGCTCGTCACCCCGAAGCCGAAGACGAGCGGCGTGGAGAGCGCGACGGTGGTCGGCCCGCCCGGCGAGGAGATCCACACCGACGAGTTCGGCCGCGTGCGCGTCCACTTCCACTGGGATCGCGAGTCGAGGATGGACGAGACCTCCTCGTGCTGGATCCACGTGAGCCAGCCGTGGTCCGGCACGGGCTTCGGCGGCACGAACCTCCCGCGCGTCGGCCAGGAGGTGATCGTCGACTTCCTCGGCGGCGATCCCGACCGCCCCATCATCGTCGGCCGCGTCTACACCGGACTTCAGAAGACGCCTTACAGGCTCCCCGACCACAAGACCCAGAGCGGCTGGCAGAGCCGCTCCTCCCCGGGCGGCGACGCGTCGAACTACAACGAGATCATGTTCGAGGACAAGAAGGGCCATGAGCTCGTCCGCATGCAGGCGGAGAAGGACCTCGACAAGCTCGTGAAGAACGACGAGTCCGTGCGCATCGGCCACGACCGCACGAAGCAGGTCGGTCATGATGACGCGCTCGCGGTGGGGCACGATCGGACGAGGCTGGTCGGGCATGACGAGTCCGTGAGCATCGGCAACGATCGCACCCGGCTGGTCGGCAACAACGAGAGCGTCACGATCGGCAACAGCCGCACGAAGTCGATCGGCGTCAACGAGTCGATGTTCGTGGGCGCCAACCAGAACGAGCAGATCGGCGCCAACCGAACGGTGCACGTGGGGGCGAACCACAGCGAGACGATCGGCGCGAACATGAGCGTGAGCGTCGGCATGGCGAAGGCAGAGACGGTGGCGCTCGCGTCGGCCGAGACGGTGGGCGCCGCGAAGGCGCTGACGGTGGGCGCGGCCTACGCGATCACGGTGGGCGGCGCGATGGCGACGAACGTGGCGCTCATGCAGACGGAGAGCGTCGGGATGAGCAAGACGGTCACCGTGGGCGACAAGATCACGATCACCTGCGGCGCGAGCACGATCACGATGGACAAGGCGGGGCAGATCGACATCTCGGGCAAGGACATCACGGTCACCGCGACGGGCGTCGTGAACGTGAACGCCACGGGCGACGTGAACGTCGAGAGCGCCGCCAACGTGAACGTCAAGGGATCGAAGATCCACATGAACTGAGCCAGCCGGGCGAATGGCCATGGAACTTGTCAACGCCACCAGACTCGACATGAACGCGACGGAGTCGATCGACAAGAACGGTCGGCCGTGGCTCGTCGTCGTCGCGAAGGGCACCCACCGCATCCCCGCCGATCCTGAGGCCGCGCCCGAGCTCTCGGACAGGCAGCGCGGCCTCCTCTACAAGGACGTGTTCGAGGGAGAAGAGGGCCTGTCTACCCCCTTGTTCGAGAACGACCTCGTCCCGTTCAAGCCCGCGTGCGACGTCGTCGTCAAGGGCTCCGCGCACGCGCCGCAGGGCAAACCGGTCACCGAGGCGATCGCCAGCATCACGGTCGGCCCCATCAAGAAGGCAGTCCGCGTGCTCGGGAACAGGAGCTGGGTCAAGCGCGTGGCCGAGTACAAGCTGAGCAGGCCCGAGCCCTTCGTCGAGATGCCGATCACGTACAGCCGCGCCTTCGGCGGCGCGTTCGACCACCGGGCCATCGGCTCCGAAGACCCGGCCGATTTCCTCGCCCATCCGGCGAACCTGGTCGGGAGCGGTTACGCGCGCGGTAAGTTCCTGAAGCTCCTCGAGGGGCGACCCGCCCCCAACCTCGAGGCCCCCGGCAGCCCCGTCTCCGATCCCGAGAAGCTCTACGCGCCCATGTCGCTCGGCCCGATCGCGCGCAACTGGGCGCCCAGGCTGGCGCTGGCTGGCACCTACGACGAGGCGTGGCGGGACGAGATCTTCCCGCTGCTCCCGCCCGATTTTGACGAGCGTTACTACCAGTGTGCGCCCGCCGATCAGCAGATGCCTTATCCGAAGGGCGGCGAGGAGGTGACCCTGCTGAACCTGTTGCCCGGGGGCGGGCTCACGCGCTTCCGGCTCCCGGAGCTCGAGCTGCCCATGGTCGCGCTGTCGAGCCACCACCGCCTCGCCGTGCTCACCCCGGTCGTGGACACGCTCGCCATCGACGCGGACGCCGCCACGTTCGATCTTGTCTGGCGCGCCCGCTTGCCCCTCGCGCGGAGCCTCCACGAGATCCACACCGTCGCGGTCGGCAGCGTCTGCAAGCGCTGGTGGAAGAGCCGGGTCTACGGCACGGACGACTGCGGCTGCGGCGGGGTCGAGGCTAACGACGAGGACCTGGCCCCGGTGACCGAGGCGCTCGATTGACATGGCCGCGAAGCCGCCCATCTCCGTCGTCGCCTCGGGGGTCGCGTGCAGCGTCGGCCTCTCGACGCCCGCGACATGCGCCGCGATCCGCGCCTCGATCGACAGCTTCGCGGAGACGCAGTTCGTCGACGGCCTCGGCCAGCCCATCATCGGCGCGGCCATACCGGCAGGCGCGCTCGCGCTGCCCGGCGAGGCCGACGGCTACGCCGTGGGTGGGGATGAGCGGCTCTCGCGCATGCTCGTCCTCGCCGCCACCGAGTGCCTCGATCGGTCCGACGGCGTCGACGTCGCGCGGACGTGCCTCCTCGTGCTGGGCGCCGAGGACACCCGCCCCGGCTCCTCGCAGGACGCGCTGCGACGTCGCGCCGCCGCCCTCGAGGGCGCCCTCGGCAGGAGGTTCCACGCCGAGTCGCGCGCGATCCACGCTGGAAGCCCCGGCCTGATCGACGCGCTCGCCCGCGCTCGAGAGCTCCTTTCGTCCCCGTCGATCCAGGCCGTCCTCGTCGCGGGCGTCGACAGCTTCCTGGACGCCGCGGAAATCCACGAGGCGCTGAGCGACGGGCGGCTGCTCACCCGCGGGAGCGCCGGGGGCTTCATCCCCGGGGAAGCGGCGGCGTGCGTGCTCGTCGCGCGGAGCGCCGAGGGAGGCGCCCGGCGCGCGCCGGCGCTCTCGATCGCGGGCCTCGGCACGGCGCACGAGCCGCAGACGCTGGACGAAAGGCAGCGCAGCCGCGGCGTCGGCCTGTCGAGGGCGATCCGGCAGGCCCTCGAGGAGGCGGGCGTCCCCGCCGAAGCCGTGCACGCCCGCTACGCCGACATCTCCGGTGAGCCCTACTTCTTCGAGGAGGCCAGCTACGCGTGGACGCGCGTGCTGCGCGGCCCGTCGCCGCCGGGACACAAGCTCTTCACCCCCGTCACGCGGGTGGGGCACGTCGGCGCGGCCATGGGGCCGCTCATCCTCGCGCTCCTGCTCGATGACGCCCGCAAGGGCTGGGCGGCCGGCGCGAACACGCTCGTGCACCTCTCCAGCAGCGGCGCGCCGCGGGGGGCGCTGCTGGTCGTCGCTTCATGAGAACGGGTGAATCCGATGCCCCACCACGTCTACGCCAACGGCAACGAGATCTGCGCGAAGAGCGCCGACGGCACCTCGGTGATGGCCGCCGACGTCTGCTTCTCGCCCGGCGCCCCGCTCCCTGGCGTGCCGATCTTGTACATGAACATGTGCAAGGCCCCGGACATCGCCAACGGCTCGAGGACGGTGTTCATCAAGGGGAAAGAGATCTGCCTGGAGGACAAGAGCTACTTCGCGACGAGCTACGGCGATGAGCCGGCCACACAGGCCATGAAGAAAGGCACGGTCTCCGGCGCCGTGCAGGGCAAGTGCTACTTCGTCTCCTGGTCCCCCGACGTGTTCGTCGAGGGGCTCGCCGTGACCCGGCACATGGACATGGTGACGCACAACCATTCCAACCCTGCCAACACGCCGCCGGTCTATTACATGTCCCGCGCTTCGCCTCCCGGCGCCTGCAAGAAGGACGTCGAGCGCATGGAGAAGCGCTGCAAGCCGGACGACGACAAGAAAAAGAAGCGCAAGGGCATCCCGGCGGACAGGCAAGGTGGCAACCACGGCTCGTGGGTGCTCGATCACTGCGGGCCGCTCTTCGTCAAGCCCGGCGTCGACTTCGAGAGCTGGCTGAAAGACTTCGGCGACCTCGACTCGGTCATCAGCCAGGCGACCTCCGCCTTGCAGAGCGAGGTCATCGCCAAGCTGGAGAAGGAGATCTCCGAGTTCGCCGTCAAGAAGGCGGTCGCGTTCGCCGCGCGCCGCGGCCTCACCGGCTGGATCCCCGTCGTCGGGTGGGTCATCACCGCGGTGGACGTGGTGAGCACGGGCGTCGAGCTGGCGGAGAAGATCCCTCAGATGAGGGAGGAGCTCGCCGAGCTGAAGAACATGGCCGGCTCGCTGAACGAGGCCGCCTCGAAGATCACCGGCATATTCGACAAGTTCAAGGACAAGATAAAGAACTTCGACAAGCTGTCGCCGGAGGAGCAGAAGAAGGTCGCCAGCGAGGTCATGGCCGACGTGCAGAGCGCGTACGCGGCCGCCAGCCCCTGCCTCCGGGCGCGCAAGTGCTTGCTGGTCCCTTACAAGGAGACCGACAGCCAGGCGGACACCTGGGCTGGAAAGGGGTGTTGCCCCGGCCAGACAGGGCACCACCTGCTGCCGGACGCGATGTTCCGCAACCCCGAGAAGACGGCGGCGTACCGAGAGGCATGGAACAAGGACCCCGCGACGAAGGGGAAGACCATCCCGCGCGACAACCTGCCGAAGGAAGACTGCTGGCAGGGCTATTCGGAGAAGGGCGCCCCGACGATCTGCATGGAAGGCGCAAACAACACGCAGGGAAGCCATGGGCTGTTCCACAAATACACGGAGATGAAGATCAAGCCGCACCTGAACGGCCGCACGATGAGCTACAAGACAGCGCGCGATCTGATGGTGAACGAGGTCGCCCGCCTCTACGGGTGCAACCCCGATTGCCTCAAGGAGCAACTTGACGCCTATTACAAGGGCGCCCATAACTGCGGTCCACTGGCGGGCGCAAAGGTCGTGCCTCACTCCGGGATGGCCGGCGGCGGACCCAGCGTCGAGCACGACGGAATGTAGTGGAGAAGCGGATGATCCTGGACCGAGAGCACTGGGAGAGGCACTGCGCAGGGTACACCGTGTACGACTGCGCGATCATGGACGCCGCGCGCACCTTCTTCGTGATGGTCGAGAGCACGGACAGCCCCCACAGAGATCCCCTGCCGCGGACGCGCTTCCTGTTCGCTCGCGCCGACAGACCCCTGGATCAGAAGCGGTTCGTCCGCAGCGAGTTCGGTAATTTCGGCTTCACCGAGATCGCGTTCGGCCCGTCGGCGATCGAGTTCGTGGCCGTCGACACGGGCCGGCAGGTCTTTTCCTACGATCGGTCCCGCGCAGGTCAGGAGGACGACATCCCGGGTGCGCTCCCTTCCACGACGCTCGTGGCCACCACGAGCAAGGTCGTGCGTGTCGGGCAGTCCAACTACGCTGTGGGCTGGCCGCGCCGCGTGTACCATCGCGCGGGCCTCTCGTCCTGGGCGCTCGTGGACAGCGGGATGCCTCTGCCGAAGAGGCTGAGCAGCAGCGACGAGGACGACCAGATCGAGGCGCAGACCAACTACACGTTCAACGATATGGCCGGCTTCTCGGAGACGGACATGTACGCTGTGGGCGACGCCGGTGAGGTGTGGCGCTTCGACGGCGCGCGGTGGAGCCGGTGCGCGTTCCCCACGAATCAGCGGCTGTGCACCGTCGCCTGCGGCGGGGATGACAGGGTCTATGTGACCACACAGACGGGCAGCGTCTGGGTCGGCCGCGGCGACGCCTGGAAGCTCCTGGTCGACGTGGAGCGCAGCGTGCCTTTCCGGGACAGCGCCTGGTTCGCAGGCAAGCTGTGGTGCGGCTCCGATTATGGCCTGTGGACGGTCGAGGGAGACGAGCTCTCGAGAGAGGACATCCCTGCGGAGGTCTTCCTGGTGTCGGGTCGCATCGATGTCTCCCCGGACGGTAGACACCTGCTCACGGCCGGCGCGCAGGGCGCTGCCCTGTTCGACGGGGCGCGCTGGGAGCTCCTCTTCAGCTCTCACGAGCTCGCCTGAAGGGCGGCGCCGGCCGTCACCCCGGAGGGCAGCGGCCGCGCCGCGCCGTCCACGTCGGGGCGCGCGGCTTCATCTCAGCAGCGCGGCCTGCGCGTACCCGGGCGCGCGCACGGGGAACAGCCCGCCGCTCTCCGACGCCCGCATGAGCTCCACCGCGGCGGAGGCCCGCCACGGCTGGGGGCCGGTGCGGAGACACTCCTCGAGCCACGCGGGCCCGAGCGCGCGCCCGCCGAGGCGCCGCTCCCCCGGCGCGTGCCCGGCCCGCGCCTGCGCCCAGTGGGATCGGATCGCGGCGCAGTCAGGCTCGGGCAGGTCCTCCCAGGGGCTCGCGACGGATCGGGCCACCGCGTCATCGGGAGGCTCGACGGCGGGCGCACGCACCGCGAGCGGCGGCTCCAGCCGGGCGCCGGTGATGGTCGCGTACACCCACGAGGCGTGGCGTGACAGCGCGGGCTCGTGCTCGATCGCGTCGAGGACCCAGGGGATGCACGCCGCGTCGCCCCGGGCGTCCGCACCCGCGAGCGCTATCGGCAGGCCCTCCGGGGACGCGGCGAGCTCGGCGAGGCGGGCGGCCGCTTCCGCCGCGCCGGCGCAACGCGCGGCGAGATCGCACGCCGCGGAGGCCACGGGCTCGCGCCGGGCAAGAGCCGCCTCCCACAGGAGGGGCAAGGCGCTGGCGTCGCCGAGGAGCACCGCGGCCCACGCGGCCCACGGCCACGCTTCGTCCTCGCCGGGCCGCGCCGCCGCGCGCAGCTCCGGGAGCAGGTCGCGCCGCCCGAGCCGACCTGCAGCGCGACAGGCGCGCGCGCGCAGCCCGGCATCCGGAGCGCGGAGGCTCCGCTGCAATGCCGCGCCGGGATCTTGACGACGGGCCGCGTGAGCCGCGATGGCGAGGCCCTGGAGCGCCGGCGGGCACTCGTCGACGAGTAGCTCGCCGAGGACTTTGCTCGCGCGCAGGGGCGACAGCCACGCGAGCGCCGCCACCACGGCGCGCTCCGCCCCGGGCCGCTTCTCGGCGCCCACGAGGAGCCGGGCCAGCGCCATGGCGTCGCCGAGCTCCGCGGCCACGTGCGCGGCTGCGAAGAGCTCGGGGGCCTTGCCTCGGGCGACTGCGTCGAGGCACTTTTCGAGGCCGACCTCGCCGGCGAGGACGAGGCCTTCCAGGTTCGCCTGGAGCCTCCGGTCGATGTCCGAAAGCGCGCCCAGATCGAACAGCGGCGAGCGGCACGCCCGCTCCCGTCGCTCCCACAGGAAGGCCGCCTCGTCGGCGTGCCTCTCGACCATCTGGACCAGGATCCTGTTCATCGCCCGCTCGTCCCGGTGCCGACAATGCGCGCCCACCGCGCGATGTGGGCGCGCATTGTCCGCGCCTCGCGGGTCGCTGTCGAGCGGCTTCACGGCACCGTCGCTCGACGGTCCGTGGCCGCACCCTGTACCATCCCGCGGTCCGTTGCCGGAGGCAGCCCCATCTCGCCCGGAGGTCCAGCGCACATGAGCATGACGGAACGCGAAGACTGCGAAGCTCACGAGCACGCGGAGCCCGACGCGACGGACGAACAGCCCGCCGAGGACCTCGAATCCGCCCCCTCGCTCCTCGAGCTGCTCCTCGCCCAGGCCGCGGCCGCGCCGCCGTTGCTCGCCGATCGCGTGAACGGCGTCGTCGTGGGGCGCATTGCGAGCGTCGAGGCTTCCGGGGCGGTCCACGTCACGTTCGCAGGGGCGCCCGAGCAGGGGTTCGTCGCGCGCCTCGCGACGCCGCTCACGAAGGACGACGAAGGGCGCGAGGTCGCGCTGATGTTCGAGGACGGCGACCCGCGGCGCCCGATCGCCATGGGCAAGCTGGTGTCCCCGCTCGCGGCCGGGCAGCCCGAAGCGGCGGCCGACGGCCGGCGGGTCGAGATCAACGCCGCCGAAGAGATCGTGCTGCGCTGCGGTGAGTCGAGCATCACGCTCACGCGCGCCGGCAAGATCGTGATCCGCGGCGCGTATGTGCTCTCGCGCTCGTCCGGCGTGAACCGGATCCAGGGCAGCTCGGTCGAGATCAATTGACGCGAGGCGAGGCTCAGCTGGCCGCGCGCAGCGCGTCGATCTCGCTCCGTACCTGCTTGCCGAGCCGCACGTCCTTCACCATCCGCTCGATCCACACGCGGTGGATGTGCGGCCACGCGCCCTCCGGGAGGCCGCGCGCGGCGAGCGCGCCCGCGATCGCGCCGCGCTCGGCCGCCTCGGCGAGGCGCGCGTAGTCGCCCACGGCCATGGGGCCGCGCATCGCTTCCAGCGCGGCCACGTAGGCGCCATCGTAGTCCGCGAGCAGCCTCTTCCTGCTGCGCGCAGCCTCGTCGCAGATCCGGTCGAGCCAGTGCGCGTGGACGCGCTGCCATCGCGCCTCGTCGAGCTCCTCGGCGCGGAGGACATCGCCGGTCGAGCCCTTGTCGCACGCGAGGCGCGCTGCGATTGCACCACACCGCTCGGGCGGGTACGCCTCGAACGCGACATCCGGAGCGGGCTCGGCGGCCGGTCCCGGCGCGTCCTTCGCGTCGGCTTCCGCGGCTGGGGGCCGTCCGGTGGCTGGTCCCGCCGCGGGCGTCGCAGGGGGCGTCGCGACGGCGCCGAGCAGCGGCGGTGGCGCGGGCAGCTCGCCCACCGCGGGGGACGCCGCCGCGAACCAGCGCTCCGCTTGCACGGCGGTCTCTGCCGCCGCCACGTACGCCGCCGCCATGGTCGGAGCCTGCGGCGTCACGGTCGCAGGAGGCCACGGCTGCGACGGGGGCAGCGGCTCCGCGGCCGGAGCGGACAGCGGCGCGCGGTGGCGAAGCGACGACGGCGGAGCGTCCCACGGCCATCCCGACGCACGCGGGCTCTGCGCCTCGGCGGCAGGTGAGCCCGAGCTCGACCCCCAGGGCGCGTGGGTCGCCGGCGGCGTGGATCCCTGCAGCTCCGGGGGGCGAGAGGAACGTGCACCGTTCCCCTCGCCGCGCGCCGACGGCGGCACGAAGGGCAGTCCCGAAGCGCTCCCCCAGGATTGCGGCGACGGCGCGCTCTCCGCCTCGCCGCGCGCCGGCGGCGGCGCGAAGGGCAATCCAGAAGCGCTCCCCCAGGGTGGGACGTCGCGCTGGGGCGCGCTCTGCCCCTGCGTGGAGGTGAAGGGCAGCATGACCGGCGACACCGTCAGACCGGGCTCCTCGGTCCTCTCGAGCGGATCGTCGGCGAGCGCCGGTGCATTGACGTCCATGCTCGGTCGTGAGGGGCGCTCGTCCATGGCCGCCGCCGACGCCGGTGCGGCCTCGCCGGCCGCCCCCAGCGGCGGGACGGAGCTCGAGGCCCGCGCCGCGGCGCCGGAGAACGGCAGCACGATCGACGAGCGCAGGAAGGTCCCCGGCAAGAGCGTGCCCTCCACATCGAGCGCTTCGTGGTCGCGCGCGGAGGGCGCCGCGTCCGGCGCGCCCGGTCCGGTCACGACCACGCGCCCAGGGCGGTCCGCTCGATCGAGCAGCACGTGCGCCCGCCACAGGAGCATCGCGAGCCCGCGGTCGGTGTCGATGACCAGCGTGTCGCACCGCAGCGGCAAGCGCTGCGCGCCGGAGCCGTTCTCGATCGCTGCGGCCGGCGTGACGGGCGCGAGCCGCGTCGACAGGCGCGCGAAGCGCGGGTGCAGGTTCTCGAGGTAGAGCGCCTCCTCGCCGAACGGCAGGGTGCGCTGCTGGTCCGGCGGCGCGGCGTTGAAGTACCCGGGGTCGATGTCCTCCGGGAGCGGTCGCTCGTGCCATCGGCTCGGGTTCCAGGAGGCGGCGTGCCGGTGGAGGCACGCCGCGCGCGACGGCCACGCCGGCGCGATCGGGCCGAAGCCCACCGGCGGGACGACGTCGCTCTGCGCTGCGAGCCGAAGCCCGACGGGCAACAGGTTGGGCGCGGGCACGCGGCCGGAGAAGTCAGCCCACGCCTCGCTGCCGAGCGGCCTCCCGGCTGGGTTGAGCGTATCCGGGCCGCCGGCCGCGCGCGCCCACACGAGCGGCATGGCCGTGAAATGCGCCGGCTCGCCGAGCCACCCGTCGCGGCCGAAGTAGCGATCGCCCACCACCTGGATCGCCTTGTCGATCTCGCCGGCCGCGAGCCGCGCCACGAGCGCCGGCACCGGCCGTCCCTCCGGCGCGTACGCGTGCCCGGTGACGAGCACCTCGGGGCGCTGCTTGAAAGGCGAAAGCTCGGACGCGAGCGCGAGGCAGCCGCCCTCGCCCGTGTACACGTCCGCCTCGACCACGGGCTCCTGCGCGGCGGCGAGCGGCGAGATCTCGGGCCGCAGCTCGAACGTCGCCTTGCACACCACGGTGATCGCGAAGCCGCCATGCCGCGGCTGCCAACCGACCTTCGCCACGCCGAGGGCACACTCCGAGATCAGGTCCATGCCGCACCTCGCAACATGGCTGAGCCCGTGTGACTGCTGGTGTCAAGCGCGCGAGGCGCCCGTGGCGCCGACGAAAGCGGGCGGTTCCGGCTCGCACCGGTCGCCGTTGCACACGCTCCGCCAGGATGCTGCGCGCGCGTCACAGGGGTGCCTTCCTGCGGCCGGGGAACGCGATGCTCCCGCGGCATACCGCGTTCTGAGTCGTTCCTGTCGGCGCCGCCGCGGGCGCGGCGTGGCGGAGCCCTCGGAAGCTCCCAAGCCGCCGCACCGGCAGCGCTCCACCCTGCCGAAGGCTGCGAAGCACCGCGCGTGGCCGCACGCCGGGCAGGCTCGTGACGAGGCGGGTGCTCCGCGCGGAGGTTCTCGAGCGCGGCTTCGAAGCTCGCCCCCCTCCCCGCCCCGCGTGCCTCCTCACCTCGCGCCTCCCGCTCACCCCAGCTTGACCTGGCGACTGCGACGCACGAGGATCCGCCCCGTGCCCCAGCGAAAACGCTACCTCTTCGTCTGCGTCAACCGCCGCCCGGACGGCGTTCCGAAGGGCTCCTGCGCTCAGCGCGGCGCCGAGGGCATCCACGCGCAGCTCAAGGCCGCCCTCGCCGAGCGCGGCCTCGCGAAGGTCGAGGCGCGCGCCTGCACCGCGAGCTGCCTCGACGTGTGCTGGGCGGGCCCGGTCATCGCGGTCGAGCCGGACGGCTACTTCTACGGGCGCGTGACCCCCGCGGACATCCCGGAGATCGTCGACGCCCTCGCGTCGGGCGGCCGCGTCGAGCGGCTCGTGCTCCCGCCGGAGGACTTCACGGAGGCGACGGCCGGCCCGCCGCTGCCCGCGCCGCCCCGCGGCGCGCCGCCGGGGGCGTGATGCGCGGCTTCGAGTTCTGCGAGACCATGGCCGGGAGCTTCCACCTGGTCGAGTCCCCCGCCGACGAGCGGCCCATGTCGTTCACGATCCGCGCGCGCTCGCGCGGCCTGCTCGACTTCCTGCGCAAGCCCGAGGTCGAGATCGAGGGCGAGATCGACGCCGAGGGGTTCGCCGACCACCGCTACTTGACCGGGCGGCTCGGGCTCGACCTCGCGCGCACCGGCACCCTGCCCTACTCCTTCGAGTTCACCGCGAACGACGGGCGCCGCTGCGCGTTCGCCGGCCGCAAGACAGTGCGCCCCCGCGACCTCCTCGGGTCGATGACCGTCCTGCCCGGCGTCCTCGTCGGCGAGGGGGGCGCCGTCATCGGCGAGGCGCTGCTCCGCTTCGACCTGCGGAGCGATCTGCTCCGGTTCCTGAAGAGCTTCCGGGCTGCGAGGTAGCGATCATGCGAAGGCTCGAGCCCGCCGCGAGCGCGGTCATCGTCGTCGACGTCCAGGAGAAGCTCGCGGCCGCGATGCCGGCGGCCCAGATGGCCGCGCTGACCCGCGCCGCGACGGTGCTGATCGAGGCGGCGCGGCGGCTGGGCGCGACCGTGATCGCGACCGAGCAGTACCCCGCGGGGCTCGGCCGGACCATCGCGCCGATCGCCGAGAAGCTCGCCGAGGCCGGCGCGCCGGTCATCCCCAAGATGGAGTTCTCCGCCTGCGACGCCCTCGAGTTCGAGCGCGCGTTCCTCCAGCGCGCGCCCCGCGCCGCGATCGTCGTCGGCCTGGAGGCGCACGTCTGCGTCTTCCAGACCGTGCGCGAGCTCGCCGCGCGCGGCGTCACGGTCCACGTACCCCTCGACGGCGTCGCCTCGCGCCGCGACGACCACCGCCTCGCCGGCCTCGACCTCTGCCGCGCGGCGGGCGCCACCATCACCACCGCAGAGACAGTCGTCTTCGACTGGCTCAGGGTCGCCGGGACGGACGACTTCAGGCACCTGTCGAAGCTCATCCGCTGAGCCGGCCGCGCGCTTCGCCGGGCCGGACGCTCTGACAACGTCGGCGTGTCACTTTGTCAGATCCACCGATCGGACTTTGTCAGACCCGTGCTCAGCTGGACACCTGGCCACCGGCTGTGACACAGTGGCGCATGGCTGACGATCTGGCACAAGGCGGAGCACCGCCGAGCGCGCCTCCGCCCGCGGGCGCCGCGCCGCCGCCCGGCGCACCGACGGTCCTCGTGGTCGACGACGAGCCGTCGAATGTCGCCTCCATCGAGAAGATCTTCCAGCGCGACGGCATGCGGGTCATCACCGCGGACAGCGCCAAGGCGGCGCTGGAGATCGTGCGCAGCCGCCGCGTCGAGGTCGTCCTCACCGACCTGATGATGCCGGGGGTCAGCGGGCTCGAGCTGCTCCGGGCGCTGAAGCAGATCGCGCCCGACACCGAGGTCGTGATGATGACCGCATACGGGACCGTCGAGACAGCGGTCCAGGCCATGCGCGAGGGCGCCTACGACTTCGTGGAGAAGCCGCTCAAGCGCATGACGATCATCAAGAGCGTGCGCAAGGCCGCCGAGCGCCAGTCGCTCGTCGCCGAGAACCGCTCGCTGCGCCAGGAGATCAAGCTGCTCACGAAGCGCGAGATCGTCGGCTCGAGCCCGACGCTCCGCCGCGTGCTCGACATCGCCACTCAGGCGGCGCCCTCGAGCGCCACGGTGCTCGTGCTCGGCGAGAGCGGCACCGGCAAGGAGCTGCTCTCGCGCTTCATCCACGAGCGCAGCGCGCGGTCGCGGGGGCCGTTCGTCGCGGTCAACTGCGCGGCCATCCCGGAGACCATCCTCGAGGGCGAGCTCTTCGGCCACGAGCGCGGGGCGTTCACCGGCGCCCTCGCGAAGCGCGAGGGCCGCTTCGCCAAGGCGGCCGGCGGCACGCTGTTCCTCGACGAGATCGGCGAGCTCTCGCCCGCCGTGCAGGTGAAGCTCCTCCGCGTGCTGCAGGAGGGCGAGTACGAGCCCGTCGGCGGCGACACGGTGCGCGCCGACGTCCGCCTCGTCGCGGCCACCAACAAGGACCTGCGCGCCGAGGTCGCCGCCGGCCGCTTCCGCGAGGACCTGTTCTACAGGCTCAACGTGATCGCGATCACGGCGCCGCCGCTCCGGACCCGGCGCGAGGACATCCCGCTCCTCGTCGACCACTTCCTCGGCGTCTACTGCTCGAAGAACAACCGCCCCCGCCTGGAGGCGCCGCGCGACGTGCTCGCGCGCCTCACCGACTACACGTGGCCAGGCAACGTCCGCGAGCTCGAGAACGTGATCGAGCGCGCCGTGGTGCTCTGCCGCGGCGACCAGCTCTCGGTCGACGACCTGCCCGACTTCATCCGCGAGGCCGCCCCCGCCGAGCCGAGCTCGCTCACCTTCTCGGTCGGCACGCCCCTCGACGAGGTCGAGCGCAGGCTGATCCGCGAGACGCTCCGCCACGCCCGCGGCGACAAGTCCGTGGCCGCGCAGCTGCTCGGCATCTCCACGCGCACCATCTATCGCAAGCTCGGCGAGCTGGAGTGACGCGGCGCGCGCACCCCGGCGCTCAGGGCCGGCTCCGGCTCGCCGGCACCCCCCTGAAAATCCATTTGTCACTTTGGCAATGCAGGCCGCCCTGCGCGCCGCGGGTGCGTCACCTTGGCGGGGCGGCTACCGTACTTCCGTGAAAATGATGGGGAACTGCCAGCAATTGACCGCTGGCATGGAACTCGCCTAGAGGAGCATGGGCGCATGGGCATCGACGCGATCCTGAAGCGGTATTTTCCCTGGGTTCTAGGCGTGCTGATCGCGCTCGCCGCCTATTTCCAGGCGTCTGGCATGGGTCAGCTGGTGGCCTCCAGCGTCGCGGTCGACGCGCCGCCACCGCCGCCGCCGAGCCCCCCGTCGCGCGCGGCGGGGTTCGGGTCGAGCGCGAACACGGACCACGCGACGAGCGCCGGGGCGATCCTCTCGCGCAACCCGTTCGACTCGGTCACAGGGCCGCTCGACGGCAAGCCGGTCGAGCTCCCGAGCGTCCAGCAGGAGATGAACAACAAGGACCCGTACGCCGATCCCTCGTGCGACGGCGCCCGCGTCCTGCTCATCACGCAGGCCGACGATCCGGCGTGGTCGTTCGCGGCCATGGCCGGCTCGGACGGCAAGGCGATCTTGCGACGGCAAGGGGATGAGATCAGCGGGCAGACCGTTTACTACGTGGGGTGGGACCGGGTCTGGCTGACCTCCGGCAGCTCGCGGTGCCAGGCCATCGTGGGCGGTCAGAACGCCGGCGCGCGGGCCAGCGCCGCGCCGACGCCCGCGCCCGCGGCGCCGGCCACGACGTCGAAGACGCCCGCCCGCGGCGGCAAGAAGGTCCCGCCCGAGATCGCCTCGAAGATCCAGCGGGTGAGCGAGACGGAGTTCAACGTGGAGCGCAGCGCCGTCGACCAGATCCTGGAGAACCAGGGCGAGCTGATGCGCTCTGCGCGCATCGTCCCCGAGAAGGAGGGCGACAAGGTGGTCGGCATCCGTATGTTCGGAATTCGACCGGACTCGCTGCTCGGGACGCTCGGCCTGGAGAACGGAGATCGGCTGTCCAGCATCAACGGGTTTGAGATGAGCGATCCGCAGAAGGCCCTCGAGGCCTATGCGCGGCTCCGGACGGCGGACAGGCTCACGGTGAGCATCAACCGCAAGGGCAAGCCGATGAACATCGACTTCAACATCAAGTGAGCGCTGCGGACTGAATCCCAGGGACGAAAGCAGGGTAGTGGCAATGGCGCGATGGATCGGGAGACTGAACGAGGGGAGCCTGCTCCGGCGGACGCTGATGTACATCGGCACGTTCGTCCTCGGCTCTCTCACGTTCGTCGGGGTCATGAGCCTCGTCCTCGTGTCGGTCGCCAGGGCCGTCCTGCCGCCCCGCAACGCCGATGGGTCCGCGGCGGAGACGACCGAGGAGGCCGATCAAGAGGCCGCCGCCGGGACGAGCAAGAGCGCCCTGGGCAAGACATCCCGCTCGAAGCGGCCGCGGCTCTCCTCGCCGGCCGAGCGCGAGAGCGCGCCGAGCGCGCCGAGCGCCGACTGAGCGGCGCCGCCCCCCCCTTTATCAACCCACGCAACGAATATCGAGCCGACTGATGGTGATGACGACCCTCGAGCGATCCTGCTGCCTCCGGAGGAGGCTCCTCGCCGCGCCGGTGGCGGCGCTCGTGCTCGCCGCGGCGGCCCCGCCCGCCGCAGCGCAGCCCGCGAACCGCAACGCCCCCGTGCTGCGGACCCCTGGCCAGAGCACGCCGGCGCCCGGCCGCCCTGGGATCCCCCCGGCTGCGGGCGCGCCGGCTGCGGGCGCGCCGGGCGCAGGCGCGCCGGGCGCAGCCGCGCCAGCGGCGGGCGCGCCGGGCGCCGCGGGCGCGCCGGGCGCCGCGGGCGCGCCAGGCGGCGCGGGCGCGCCGGGCGCTGCGGCGGACACCGGAGATGATCCGCTCGCCGCGGTCAAACAAGGCGTCCAGGAGATCGAGTTCAAGCCGAAGCCCGGCGGCTACAAGGTCAGCTTCAACCTCGACGAGGCCGACCTCCCCGAGCTCGTCAAGGCGATCAGCAACATCACCGGGCGACGCTTCATCTACGGCGGCAAGCTGCGGCAGATCAAGGCGACGGTGTACGCGCCGGAGAAGGTGACGGTCGCCGAAGCGTACAGCGCGTTCCTGTCGATCCTCGCCTCGAACGACCTCACCGTCATCCCCCACGGCCGCTTCCTCAAGATCGTGGAGACGCCCGGCGCGGTGTCGGAGACGACCCCCGTGTTCGGCGCCGCCGCGCCCGTGCCCGCGGAGGACCGGTTCGTCACCCGCATGTACCGGCTATCCCATATCGACGCCAACGACGCGGGCGGCGTCCTCACCAAGTTCAAGTCGAAGGACGGCGACGTCACCGTCTACCCGCCCGGCAACCTGCTCATCATCACGGACACCGGGTCGAACATCCAGCGCATGCTCCGGATCGTCGAGGAGATCGACGTCGGGGGCGCCGGCGATCAGCTGTGGGTTCAGCCGGTCCACTACGGCTCGGCCGCGGAGGTCGCGACGAAGCTGAACGAGATCGTCGATCCCAGCAGGGCCGCGGGGGGCGGCGGAAGACCCGGCCGGGCCGGCGCCGGCGCGGGCGGCACCGGCGCGCGCATCATCGCGGACGACAGGACGAACTCGCTGATCATCACCGCCTCCGAGCCGGACTACCTGCGCGTCCTCGGCATCCTGAAGCGCCTCGACGTGCCGCAGTCGGGGGAGGGGCAGGTCCACGTGCTCTCCCTCCAGCACGCCGGCTGCAAGGAGCTGTCGGCGACGCTGAACCAGGTCCTCGGCGGCGGCGGGGGCGGCGGCGCCGCCGCCGCCGCCGTGGGCGGCAGGGCGGCCGCGCGCAACGCCCCCGCGGTGCCCGGCTCGACCGACGACATCTTCGAGGGCCAGGTCAAGGTCACCTGCGACGAGGCGAGCAACAAGCTCCTCATCACCTCGTCGCCCCACGATTACGCCCAGCTGCGCGCCGTGATCGACCAGCTCGACGAGCCGCGTCGGCAGGTGTTCATCGAGGCGGTGATCATGGACGTGAACGTCAACCGCTCGCTCGACTTCGGCATCGGCTACCACGCCGGCGCGCCGTTCGACGGCCTCGAGAACAACGACAGCGTGGCCTACGGCGGCAACAACGTGCTCCGATCGGTCGGCGGCCTGCCGGCGCAGCTCGGCGCGCTCGCGCTGGGCATCCGGGGGCCTGACATCGAAGGCTCGAACGACATCCTCGGGACGGGCATCTCGATCCCCGCGTTCGGCGTCGTCCTCCACGCGCTGGCCCAGGACGGCGACTCCAACGTCCTCGCGACGCCCCACATCCTCGCGACAGACAACGTGCCGGCCGAGATCTCGATCGGCCAGAACATCCCGCTCCAGACCAACGTGGGCGGCGGCGGGCTGAACCAGCTCGCGAGCCTGGCGGGCGGCGCGGGCGGCGCGAGCGCGCTCGGCGGCCTCAGCGGTCTCCTCGGCGGCCTCGGCGGCCTCGGCGGCGCCGCCGCGCGCCAGGACGTCGGCACGAAGATCAAGGTCATCCCCCACGTCAACGACTCGGACCAGGTCCGGCTGGAGCTCAGCGAGGAGATCTCCGACGCCGGCGCTCCCCTCGAGGGCGCGCTCGGCGCGATCCCCATCAACAAGCGCACCGCGAGCACCACGCTCGTGGTCCGGGACCAGCAGACGGTCGTCATCGGCGGCCTCGTGCGCGACGGCATGACCACCTCGGAGACGAAGATCCCGGTGCTGGGCGACATCCCGGTGCTCGGGTTCCTCTTCCGGCAGCGGGTCAGGACCAAGACGAAGACGAACCTCCTCCTCGTGCTGACGCCCTACGTCATCCGCGATCAGGAGGACCTCCGGGCCATCTTCGAGCGCAAGATGCAGGAGCGGCAGGAGTTCATCGACCGCTACTTCGTCTTCAGCGACAGCGCCGCGTGGGAGCCGCCGCGCGATTTCGGCCGGGCGAACGGGCTCGTCGAGGACATCCGGCAGTCGATCCTCACCGAGGAGGAGCGCGCGCGCCTCGAGGAGGAGGCGCGCCCGAAGGTGCCCATGGAGCACACGCCGGTGGAGCCGGTGGGGCTGCCGGTGTTCGGCGGCAAGAGCGGCAGCGCCGGCGGGCCGATGGCGCCTGGTATGGTCGAGATGGATGGGGACATGACCCCGCCGCCCCCGCCGCCGAACGGGGCCGCGCCCCCGCCGCGTCCCTCGCGGAGGCCGCCCGGCGGGCGGCAGATGGAGCGCGTCGAATGAGCACGCAGCAGCAGTACCTTGGCGAGATCCTGGTCCGGCGGGGCGTCGTCCCCGCGGAGCGGCTCGTGCCGCTCTACGACACCGTCCGCGAGCGCGGGCAGCCGCTCGCGGACCTCATCGTCTCGTCCAACATCGCCGACGAGGCGAGCATCGCGAGGGCGCTCGCGGAGGAGTGCGAGGTCGGTCTCCTCCAGCGCATCGACATCGACGCGGTGCCGCTCGAGCTCGCGAGCCGGGTGCCGATCACCTACGCCAAGCAGCACAAGATCCTGCCGCTCGCCGAGCACGACGGGGTCGTCTACTGCGCGACCGCCGACCCCCTCGACACGACCGCGATCGACGACGTGCGGGCGCTGTTCGGCAAGCCGGTCGAGATCGCCGTCGCCACGAGCGACGTCGTGCTGAACGCGATCAACCGCATCTGGGAGAAGAAGGAGGACGGCGGGGCGAAGCTCGAGGGCGAGGCGGCGCTCGAGGAGGACAACCTCGTCGACATCATCGACTCGGACGACGACGCCCCGATCATCGCCTGGGTCAACGGCCTCTTCGCGCAGGCGGTCCGCGAGCGGGCGAGCGACATCCACATCGAGCCCGAGGAGCGCGACGTCGTCGTCCGCTACCGGATCGACGGCGAGCTCTACGTCGCGAAGCGCGCCTCGAAGCAGTTCATGGCGCCGATCATCGCGCGCGTGAAGATCATGGCGTCGCTCAACATCGCCGAGAAGCGGCTCCCGCAGGACGGCCGCATCACGCTCAAGATCGCGGGCAAGAGCGTCGACATCCGCGTCTCGACGGTGCCGACGAGCCGCGGCTTCGAGCGGATCGTGATGCGTATCCTGCACAAGGCGTCGGTCCTGCTCGGGCTCGACGACCTCGGCTTCGCGCCGCGCGAGTACGCCCTGATGGACGGGCTCATCCAGCGGCCGGACGGCATCATCCTCGTCACGGGCCCGACCGGCAGCGGCAAGACGACCACGCTCTACGCCTGCCTCAACCGTATCAACGAGCCGAGCCGGAACATCCTCACGGCCGAGGACCCGGTCGAGTACGAGATCGGCGGCATCCACCAGATCCACGTCCACCCCGGGATCGGGCTCACCTTCGCCTCGGCGCTGCGCGCCTTCCTCCGGCAGGATCCGGACGTGATCATGGTCGGCGAGATCCGCGACAAGGAGACCGCCGAGATCGCCATCCACGCGTCGCTGACCGGCCACCTCGTGCTCTCGACCATCCACACGAACGACGCGGCCGGCGCCGTGACGCGCCTCGTCGAGATGGAGATCGAGCCGTTCCTCGTGCGGAGCAGCGTGATCGGCATCCTCGCCCAGCGCCTCGTGCGCCTGCTCTGCCCGACCTGCAAGGTCGCCTACCGCCCCTCCGACTACGAGCTCCAGCAGCTCGGCCTCGACCAGGACCGGCTCGCCTGGAAGGCCCGGCGGAAGTTCTCGAACCGGTACGGCGTGCACGGACAGAAATACGACTACATCGGGCAGGACATCGACCGGGCCGTGTTCTACAAACCCGGGGGCTGCGACGCCTGCAACCAGAAGGGCTTCATCGGCCGGCGGGGCATCTACGAGCTGATGATCATCGACGACGCGGTGGGCCCGCTCATCCTGAAGAGCGCGGACGCGCAGACCATCAAGCGGGTCGCCATTTCCCAGGGGATGGATACGCTCCGTGACGACGGGGCGCGCAAGGTGCTCCAGGGCACCACCACCGTCGAGGAGGTGCTCGCGGCGACGCAGGAAGACGTCATCGTCGACGAGTAGGGGAAGCCGTGGCGGTATTCGAATACAAAGGCATCCTCGTCGGCACCGGCAAGCCGGTCAAAGGGGTCCGCGACGCGGAGAACGCGAAGGCCCTCCGCGTCGCCCTGCGCAAGGACGGCATCATGCTCACCGGCGCGACCGAGGAGCAGGCCGCGAAGGCGAAGGCGAAGCGCGATCTCAAGTTCCTCGCCTTCGCCAGCCGCCCCTCGACGTCCGAGGTCGCCATGATGACCCGCCAGCTCGCGACGCTCATCGGCGCCGGCATCCCGCTCTTCGAGTCGCTGAACGCGCTCATCGAGCAGGTCGAGAAGGAGTCGCTGAAGAGGGTCCTCACGCAGGTGCGCGAGCAGGTGCGCGAGGGCACGAGCTTCGCGAAGGCGCTGGAGGCGCACCCCACGGTGTTCCCGCCGCTCTACGTCAGCATGGTGCGCGCGGGCGAGGCGTCCGGCACGCTCGAGGGCGTGCTGCTCCGCCTGACCGTCTTCATGGAGAACCAGGCGAAGCTCGTCGGCAAGGTGACCGCCGCCCTCGCCTACCCGGCGCTCATGGCGATCATCGGCACCGGGCTCATCTCGGTCCTCATGATCGCGGTCGTGCCGAACGTGAAGGACATCTTCTCGTCGATGGACCAGACGCTGCCCTGGTACACCTCGGCGCTCATCGGCACGTCGGAGTTCGCGTCGAGCTACTGGTGGCTCGTGCTGATCATGCTCGCCGGCGCCATCTATGGTTTTCGCCGCTGGCTGCGCACGCCGAAGGGGCGCCTCCGGTGGGACACGTTCGTGCTCAGGGCGCCGATCTTCGGCAAGCTCATCCAGATGCTCTCCATCGCGCGCTTCGCGCGGACCCTCGCGACCCTCTTGTCGTCGGGCGTCGCGCTCCTCAGCGCCATGGACATCGTGCGCAGCGTGCTCGGCAACGCCGCCCTGGAGAAGGTCATCGCGGACGCCATCGGGTCGATCCGCGAGGGCCAGAGCATCGCCGATCCGCTGAAGCGCAGCGGCCGCTTCCCGCCGATCGTCATCCACATGATCGCCATCGGCGAGAGGAGCGGGCAGCTCGAGGCGATGCTGGAGAACGTGGCCAACGCCTACGACAACGACGTCGAGACCCGCGTCCAGGTGCTCACGAGCCTCCTCGAGCCGCTCATGATCGTGATCATGGGCGGCGCGGTCGCGTTCATCGCGATATCCATCCTCATGCCGCTCATGCAGATGTCGAGCTTCGTCGGGTAGAGGGCACATGGGGCGCCGCAGGCAGCGAGAGAGCACGATCTTCTTCCCCTGGGAGCGCGGCGGCGGGCTCTTCCGGCGGAGCGGCATGGCGCGGGCGCGGCCGTTCGCCGCCGGCCTCGGCATGGCGGTCCTCCTGCTGCTCCTCGGCGCGCGGGAGCGGCGGCTCGTGGGAATTCGGTCGACCCGCGCCACGTTGTCTGTCGTCCACGGGGCGATCACGCTGTACCGCGCCGATCACGAGCGGCGGTGCCCGGCCTCGCTGGAAGAGCTGAAGCGCGAGGGGTACCTCGCGATCGATCCGGTCGACGCGTGGGGCAGGCCGCTCCGGCTCACCTGCCCTGGCAGGAAGGATCCGGAGGGATACGATCTGATGAGCGACGGACCGGACGGCGAAGTTGGCGGCCTTGACAGGGTGGAGTGAGAGATATGGAGACGAACAGGGCAAAGAGGATTCGAAGGTTGGGCCGGAAGCTCTCGCGGGGCGTGACCCTGATCGAGGTGCTGATCGTGGTGACGATCATGGCGGTCATCGCCGGCGGCGCCACGCTCGCGCTGTGGCCGAGGCTCGAGGCCGCGAGGGTCAAGAGCGCCTACACCGGCACGTCGGTCATCAAGACGGCGGCGGATCAGTACCAGAACCTCGGCGCGGGCGGCGAGGGCTGCCCGACCATCCAGGCGCTCGTGAGCGCGAAGCAGATCGACGCCAACAAGACGGACGACCCCTGGGGGCAGCCGTACCGGATCAAGTGCGAAGAGGGCGAGGTCCGCGTCTTCTCGGTCGGCAAGGACAAGAAAGAGAATACCCCGGACGACATCCGCGACAACATGAGGCAGTCCGAGGTCAACAAGATCGCGGAGATGTAACGCCGTTCCAGGAGGAGCGCCCATGAAACGCCGCCTGCGCACGAGGGGAATCACGCTGGTCGAGGTGCTGATCTCCGTCACGGTGATCGCGCTCATCACCGGCTCGGTGATCCTCGGCATGGGCGCCGTCACGAGCGCCCGGCTGAAGCGGAGCGCGGCGCTGCTCGCGGGCGCCGTCCGGGTCGCCTACGCCCACGCGAACGCGAAGTCGAAGCCGATGCGGCTGGTCTTCGACTTCGAGGAGCGGATGATCGTGCTCGAGGAGTCCACGGGCGAGCTCCTCGTCGAGCGGAACGACCGGACCGGCGGCGCGGCCGCGGCCACCGAGGCCGAGAAGGCGGCGGTCGCCGAGGCCGAGGCGATCCTGAAGGGGCCGCGCGCGCCGCGCCCGTCGTTCCAGCCGGCGAAGGCGTTCGGCTTCGACCCCGCGAGCGACAAGCCGGGCAAAGAGCTGTCGAGCGGCGTCCGCTTCCTCCAGGTCGAGACAGGGCACCAGGACGAGCCCGCGACGGAGGGGCGCGCGTATCTCTATTTCTGGCCGGGCGGCCAGACCGAGCGCGCGGCTATCCAGCTCTCGCTCGGTGGGCAGGAGACCGACGATTCCGTGATGACGGTGCTGGTCTCACCCTTGACCGGCAAGACAGAGATCAAGAAGGGCAAGGCGAGCATGCCGAGGCCGCGCGACGACGCCGAGGAGTCGGAGCGCGAGGACACGGGGTTCTGATGCGCGCCCGCGGCTTCACCCTGCTCGAGGTCATGATGGCGGTCGCCATCCTCGGCCTCGGGCTCACCGCGATCCTCTCGGCGCAGGCCGGCGCCTTCTCGGCCGCGGCGCACGCGCGGAACATCAGCCTCGCGAACGGGCTCGCGCGCTGCAAGATGACCGAGATCGAGGAGCGGCTCGCCAGGGACGGCCTGCCGGCGCTCGACGAGGCCGACAACGGGCCGTGCTGCGAGGGCGACGAGTCGACCTTCATCAAGTGCTCCTGGCGCATCGAGAAGCCGGAGATGCCCGAGCCCAAGTATGGCGAGCTGGACCTCGACACCGGGCTGGAAGGGCTCGGCATGTCCGGCAAGCCGGGCGAGTCGAGCGGCACCGCCGCCCCGAGCGGCAGCCTCGACGACCTCGCGCAATCGCTGGTCGGCGGCGGCGCGGGGGGCGGCGAGGCCGCTTCCGCCGGGGGGATCGCGGGGCTCCTCCAGCCGTTCATCGACATGCTCGCGCCGACGCTCCAGCCCATCTTCGAGGCGAGCGCGCGGCGGGTGACGGTCAGGCTGACCTGGCAGCAGGGGACGCAGGAGCACGCGCTGGAGCTCGTGCAGTGGATCACGGTGCCGCAGATGGGCCAGCCCGAGGAGACCGGCGCGGGTGGTGGGCAGGGACAGGGGGGAGGAAGTTGACGGTGACAGCGCGAAGGACGAGCGCTCTCCGCGGCCGCCGGCGGCGCGCGGGCGGGTTGACCCTCCTCGAGGTCCTCGTCTCGGTCGCCATCCTGGCGCTCATCGGGACGCTCATTTACGGCGCGTTCGACGGCATGAGCCGGTCGCGCGCGGGCATCTCGCGCATCAGCGACCGCTACCACCAGGGCCGCGCCGCGATCGCCCGCATCTCGCGCGAGCTCCAGGAGGCCTTCCTGTCCCGGCACCAGCCGGCCGACAAGAACATCGTGGTGCGGCTCACGGCCTTTGCCGGGCAGGACTCCTCGCCCGCCGACCGCGTCGATTTCACCGCCTTCGCGCACCGGAGGCTCCTCAGGAACGCGCACGAGTCGGACCAGTGCGAGATTGGCTATTTCGGCTCGCGCGACCCCGAGCGCGACAGGCTCGATCTCGTGCGGCGAGAGGCGAAGACCATCGATACCGAGCCCGCGAGGGGCGGAGTCGTCAACGTGCTCGCCGAGGACATCGAGAGCTTCAATATCCAGTACCTCGACCCCATCACCGGGGAGTGGGTCGACTCGTGGGACTCGACGCAGCCTGCCGCGCAGCTCGACCGGCTCCCCTCGCAGGTGTGGGTGACGCTGGTGCTGAACGGCGGGCCGGGCGGGGAGCCCATCAAGTTCGAGACGAAGGTGCCCATCCCGATGCAGGTGCCCATCGCCTTCGGGGTGCCCTGAGTTATGAGCCACCCGAGGAGCCCCCGCACCAGAGAGCGCGCCTCCCCCGCCGCGCGGGGTCGACGCGCGCGCCGCCGCTACCAGAGGCGAGGCGACCGCCGGGGCGTGGCGCTGGTCATGGTGCTCGGCGCGATCACGGTGCTCACCGTGTTCCTGACCGAGCTCCAGGAGGAGACCTCGACCGAGCTCTCCGCCGCGCTCGCCGACCGCGACGCGCTCCGGGCCGAGTACTACGCGAAGAGCGCCGTGAACCTGTCGCGGATGCTCATCGCCGCCGAGCCGAGCGTCAGCACGGCGATCGGGCCGATGCTCGCGATGATCGGGATGAAGGGGAGCAACATCCAGGTGCCGATCTGGAAGTTCACCGACATGTTCCTCGGCCCCTTCAACGCGCAGCTCGCCACGCCCGGCGCGGAGCCGTCACCGGCGCCTGCGGGCGAGAGCAGCGCGACGGGCAAGAACCTGGGGCTCACCGGCGGCGGCCGCTTCGAGCTCAAGATCATCGACGAGGACTCGAAGATCAACATCAACCGCGCCGCCGACGACGTGGGCGGGCTCCAGGCCCAGATCGACGTCGGCGGGCAGCTGCTCGGCCTCATGGCCCCCGCGCAGTACAACCCGCTCTTCGAGGAGCGCGACGGCGACGGCCAGTTCTCCGATCGCAGGATCATCTGCGGGGCGCTCGTCGACTGGGCCGACCCTGGAGACCAGGCCTTCAGCTGTGATCCCTCGCCGGACGCCCCCGTCTCGAACGGCGCGGAGGACAGCTTTTACCAGACGCTCGGCCTCGCCTATCAGCGCAAGAATGCCCCGTACGACTCGCTCGATGAGCTGCGGCTGATCCGGGGCATGAGCGACGACTTCTGGGCGACGTTCGTCGAGCCGGATGCGAACGATCCAGACAAGAGGGTCCTGACCGTCTGGGGCAACCGCAAGCAGGGCATCAACGTGGTCTCGGCGAGCCCGCAGGCGCTGCTCGCGCTCACGTGCAGCCCCAACATGCTGGCGGATCCCGCCGCGACGCCGCTCTGCACCGACGTCAACCAGATGACGGCCTTCCTCACCGTCGTCTCGCTCGTGCAGAGCATGACCGGAGGGCTCATCTTCCCTTCCGCGAGCGATTATGTCGCGGCCATGACCCAGAAAGAAGGGACGTCCATGGGGTCCATGCTGGGGCAGCAGCTCAAGGCCATGGGCGTCGAGCCCGTCAAGTTCAAGCAGAACCTGAGCGCGATGCAGAAGCAGGGGCTCATCGGCAATAAGACCAATTTCCTGAGCATCTATGCCGATGGCATCGTCCCGGGGAACAAGCGCGAGACGCGGGTGCGCATCCACGCGGTGCTCGACATGACCAAAGCAGGAAAACTCGGCTCCGGCGGCGCCGGCGGCGGCGGTGCGGGCGGCGGCGGTGGTGCAGGTGGCGCCGGCGGCGCCGGTGCTGGCGGCGCCGGAGGCGCTACGCAGTCAGGCTTCGAAGACCAGGTCCGATCGAACCCCGCCGGGACGATCATCTACTATCGCATCGAATAGGAAACCCCTCCGGGAAGAAGCGCGGAAATGCACAGGCTGCTCGGAATAGATGCTGGAAAATCCGTGGTGCGGACGGCGCTCATCCGCACCGCCTACAGGAGGGTCTTCGTCGAGGCGCTCGGCGAGGTGGCCGTCACGGACGCCGTCTCCGAGGCCGAGGCGATCCGCGCCGCCGTGGGGCTCCACCGCCCCGACGCCGCGGCGATCGCGCTCTCCGGAGAGCGGTCGTTCTACCGCCGCCTCGATCTGCCCGCGGCCGCGCAGAAGGAGGTCGAGAACGTCCTCGGCTTCGAGCTCGAGGCAACGGTGCCGTTCGAGATGGAGGACGCTGTCTTCGACTACCGCCTCCTCAAGCGCCCGCCCGGCGCCGAGACGCTGCCGGTCTTCGCCGCTGTCGCGCGCACGGACGACGTGCGCGAGCGCATCGCCGTCGTGAAGGAGGCGCTCGGCTTCGAGCCGGAGCGCGTCGCGCTCGGCGCGGTGGCGCTCGCCAACCTCGAGGCGGTGATGCCGGAGCTCACCGCGCCGCCGCTCACCGCCGGCGCGGGCGGGCCCATCGCGATCCTCGACCTCGACCACCTCACGTCCGAGATCGTGATCCTGTCCGGCGGGGAGCCGGTCTTCGCCCGGACGCTATCGCGGGGGACGGCCGGGCTCCCCGGCACGGCGCCGGCGCTCGCGCGCGAGCTGCGCCAGACCCTCGCGGCGTGGCGCAACCTCGGCGGCGAGCCGCTCGCGGGGATGTACCTCGTCGGCGGCGGCGCGAGCGCGCAGGGCGCGGAGATGTTCCTGCAGGCCCAGCTCGGCCTCACGATCCTGCCGCTGCCGTCCCCCCGCCTCGAAGGGCTCACGGCCGAGCAGGCCGCGGCGCTGCCCCGCTTCGCCAAGGCGATCGGGCTGGCGCTCGGGCTGACGCCGAAGACCAAGGGGTTCAACCTCCGGAAGGGCGCGCTGGAGGCCGAGCGCAGCTATCCATTCCTGCGCGAGAAGATCCCGATCCTCGCCGGCCTCGGCACCGTCATCGCGCTGAGCTTCGGGTTCTCCATCATCGCGGAGCTGCGCACCCTCGACGCGGAGCGGGAGCTCTTGCTCGCCTCGCTCGCGACCGCCTCCCGCGACGTGCTCGGCGAAGAGACGAGCGACCCGGACAAGGCCCGCGAGCTGCTCGACCAGGGCCCCGGGGCGGCGGACGAGGACCCGATGCCCCGCGTCGACGCCTTCGACGTCATGGTGCAGCTCTCGAAGGCGGTCCCGAAGGAGATCACGCACGACGTGGTCGAGCTCGACGTGAACCGCGGCCACACGACCATCCAGGGCGTGGTCCCGTCGGTGTCGGACGCGCAGATCATCGCGGATCACATGAAGGAACACCGCTGCTTCCGCGACGTGAAGATCACGCGGACGAGCCAGTTCTCGGAGGGCAAGCACAAGTACGTCCTCGAGCTGGACCTCCGGTGCGAGGACAAGAAGAAGAAGAAGACCGGCGCGGCTGATGCGGCGGACAGCGCCTCGGCGGGCGCCTCGGACAAACCGGAGGGATCGCGATGACGCTCCGCGAGCGACTCGACAAGCTGGAGCCGCGCGAGCGCCGGCTCCTCACCATCCTGCTCGGCTTCCTGGTCGTGTGCGTGCTCCTGCTCGTGCCGATCGGGCTCGCGAGCGTCGCCTCCAGCAAGCGCACCGAGAACCAGGAGGTGCGCGATCTGCTCCAGTCGATCTACGAGGCCTCGGGGAAGGTCAGCGAGCGGAAGGCGCAGAAGGACGCGCTGCTCGCGCGCTACGCGCGGCCCGCGCCGCCCCTCGCCGGCTTCATCGAGGACGCGGCGAAGCAGCAGGGGCTCGCGGCGGCCGAGTCGCAAGATCGCCCCGACGTCCCGCACGGGAAGAAGTACACCGAGCGGGTCACGGTGGTGAAGATGCACAGGATCGGGATGCTCGGGCTCGCCAAGATGCTCGAGCGCGTCGAGAGCTCGGGCCACCCGGTCGCGGTGACGCGGCTGAACATCAAGCCGCGCGCCGGCGAGCCGGACTCCTACGAGGTGGAGCTCGGCGTGTCCGCGTTCGACCGGAAGGGCGACCCCCAGCCGGCGAGCCCCGCGCCGGCTGCGACCCCAGCTGACAACGTCGAGGAGGAAGAGCCATGAAGGCGCGGCTCCTCAAGATCGCGAAGTGGGCGGCCTATCCGCTCTTCTACCTCTTCTGTCTGGGGCTCTTCGGCTACCTCACGTTCCCCTATGACCGGCTCAAGGACCGGCTGATCGCCGAGTTCGATCGCGCGCAGCAGAAGCGCGGCGCCGGCCCGGCGCAGCGCCTCGAGATCGACGAGCTCGACGCGTACTGGTTCACGGGCGTCGAGATGCGGGGCGTGCGGCTCATCCTGCCGCCGAACGAGCTCGGCTCGGGCAGCAGGCCGAACGCCGCCGCCTTCACCTCGGGCGACGCCGCGAAGGAAGGCGCGCCGAAGCCGAGCGTCATCGAGATCGAAGAGGCGCACGCCCGGCTCAAGATCCTGCCCCTGCTGATCGGGCGGATGCGGGTCTCGTTCTGGGCGAGCGTCTTCGGCGGAGAGGTCGAGGGCGTGGTCCCGATGGGCAAATCGGGCGGCGAGATGCACGTCGAGGTCTCGGACGTGGAGCTCGCCAAGGTGGGCCCGCTCGGGGACATCCTCGGCCTGCCCATCGCCGGCACGCTGAGCGCGAACCTCGACCTCGACGCGCCGGAGGGCAAGTTCAACAAGGCGAACGGCGCGCTCGAGGTCTCGGCCAAGGAGGTCTCGGTCGGCGACGGCAAGACGAAGATCCAGGGGCTCATCGCGCTCCCGGAGGCCAAGCTGGGCGAGCTGCTCCTGTCCGCGGAGGCGAAGGACGGCGTCCTCAAGGTCACGAAGATGACCGCGAACGGCTCGGACCTCGAGCTCGACGGCGACGGCAAGGTCAACATGCGCGAGCCGTGGAACAACTCCACGGCGGACCTCTACGTCCGCTTCAAGTTCACCGACGCCTACCGGGGCAAGAGCGATCTGACGAAGTCGCTGCTCGGCGCGCCGGGGTCGAACGTGCCCGGGCTGATCGAGATGCAGCAGCCCAAGATGAAGCGGTCGAAGCGCGCCGACGGCTTCTACGGCTGGCACGTCCACGGCGCGCTGAAGAAGCCGCGGTTCGATCCGCACGCCGCGGACTCGCCCGCGGCGCGAGGCCGCGGCAAGACCACCGACGCGCCGGGCCCGACCACGACCACGAGGAAGCCCGGCGGCGTGAACCTGCCGCTCGGCGCCTCGGAGGCCGCGGCGAGGGACAGCGACGACCAGGGGAGCCCCCCGCCGCCACCGCCGCCCGGGCCGACCCAGCCGCCTCCGTCGACGGAGGACGAGTCGCCGAACATGGGCGGCGACCACCGGCCGCGGCCGCTGCCGCCCGTGGACGGCGAGGGCGCACCTTCGGTTGAATAGGGCCTCTGACCTCACGCCCCGAGGACTCGGCCATGCGGGACCCCAGCTGGCAGCAGAACCGGCGCATTCTGCTGATCGACGACAACGAGGCCATCCACGAGGACTTCCGCAGGATCCTCCGGTCCGACGCGGAGACCTCGGCCTTCGAGAGCCTCGAGTCGGCGCTGTTCCGCGAGTCGCCCGGCCGGCGGCCGGTGAGGTTCGAGCTCACGTGTGCGACCCAGGGGGCGGAGGGGCTGGAGAAGGTCCGCGAGGCGCAGCAGGGCGGCGCGCCGTACGCCCTCGTCTTCGTGGACGTGCGCATGCCGCCCGGGTGGGACGGCATCGAGACGCTCTCCCGCATCTGGAAGGAAGACGGCGCCATCCAGGCGGTCATCTGCTCGGCGTACTCGGATTACTCGTGGGAGGAGATCTCCACGCGGTTCGGGAACACCGACAACCTCCTCATCCTCGCGAAGCCGTTCGACCCCAACGAGGTCCGGCAGATGGCCTTCGCGCTCACCGAGAAGTGGAACCAGCGCCGCGCCCTCTCCGAGGCCAACTACAAGGCCTCGGCGCAGTACACGGTGACCAGGATCCTGGTCGAGTCGACCACGCTTTCCGAGGGCATCCTGGCGCTCCTCAGCGCGCTCGGCGAGACGCTCGGCTTCCGGTTCGCGGCCCTGTGGCTCGGCGACGACGAGAGCGACGGGCTGCGCTGCGAGCACACCTGGAGCGCCGCGCCCGACGACGCGGCCGAGCTCGAGGCGGCGACCCGGGGCACCCGGTTCGCTCGCGACGCGGGGCTGCCCGGCCGCACGCTCGCCCAGGGTGAGCCGAGCTGGTTCAGCGACCTCGACGCCGTCGAGGACGACCCCCGCGCGCCGGCGGCGCGGCGCGCAGGCCTGCGCTTCGCGGTCGAGCTCCCCATCGCGGTCCGCGCCGACGCGCAGGTCGCGGCGGTGCTGGAGCTCATGGATGCCGAGCCGCGCGAGCCCGACCCGCGGCTGCTCGACGTGCTGCTCGCCGTCGCCGCCAAGGCCGGCCACTTCATCGGCAGCAAGCGCGTCGAGGCTGCCCTGCGCCGGAGCGAGGCGAACAACCGCGCGCTCCTCGACGCCATCCCCGACACGATCCTCCGGCTCAGCAGCGACGGCATCTGCCTGGACTTCAAGGCGTCCCGCGAGTCGAGGCCGTCGCTCCGCGCCGAGGACTTCCTGCACAGGCACGTCTCCGACGTGTTCCCCGCCCGCGTGGCGGAGCAGATCGCCGAGCGCGTCGCGCGCGCGCTCACCGACGAGGCGACGCACGTCTTCGAGTACCAGGAGCAGCTGAGAGAAGGCACGCGCGACTACGAGGTCCGGATCGCCGGCAGCGATCGCGCCGAGGCGGTCGTGATCGTGCGGGACATCACCGAGCGCAAGCGCGCCGAGGCGGAGACCGAGGCGCGGCGCGCCCGGGAGGAGGCCCTCCGGGCGCAGAACGAGATCCTCGCGGCGCTGTCGACCCCGCTCATCCCCATCAGCGACGACATCGTCGTGATGCCGCTCGTCGGCGCCCTCGACGCGCAGCGGACGCGCCGGGTGCAGGAGACGCTGGTCCGCGGCGTCGCGGCCCGCCGGGCGCACGTCGCGATCCTCGACATCACCGGGGTGCCGCAGATCGACGGCCAGTGCGCCGACGAGCTCCTGCGCGCCGCGGTCGCGGTTCGCCTCCTGGGCTCGGAGGTGATCATCACCGGCCTGCGCCCCGACGTCGCCAGGACGCTCGTCGAGCTCGGCGTCGACATGAGCGGGATCGTCACGCACAACACCCTGCAGAACGGCATCGCCTCGGCGATGACCTCCGCGGCCGCCCGCGGGAAGCGCCGGCGGCGCCGCCCGCGGGCGCGCAGGTAGCGCGGCCGCTCATCCCGCTCAGGCCTCCGGGGAGCGCGGCGCGGCGGCGCTCCCGAGCCGCGCCGGGAGCTCGAGCGTGAAGGTGGCCCCGTGGCCCGCGCCGTCGCTCGTCACCGACAGGGCGCCGCTCATCTCCTCGGCGGCCAGCGCGCAGCTGTGCAGCCCGAAGCCGTGGCCGCCCCTGCGGGTCGTGAACCCATGAGAGAAGATCCGGGTCAGGTGCTCTCTGGCGATGCCCACCCCCGAGTCCCGCACCGAGATCCGCACGACGCCCGCTCCGCCGGTCCCGCCCGCCTCGACCCGCAGCGTGAGCTCGTGCTCCTTGCCGGGCAGCTCGTCCATCGCGTACTTCGCGTTGCTGATGAGGTTCATCAGGATCTGCAGGAGCCTGTGCTTGTCGACGTAGACAGGGCGCGGGCACGCGAAGTCCTTCACGACCTTGATGTGCGGCCGCGTGAGGGCCACGTCGTTCATCCTGAGGGCGTCCTCCACGAGATCCGAGAGCTGCACGGGCTCGACGACGGTGGTGGCGCCGGCATAGGTCTGCTGCGTCCGGACGATGTCCTTGATGTGGTCGACGCTCTTGCCGAGCTGCTCAACGTAGAGCAGGACCCGCTGGCGATCGCCCTGGAGCGTCGTGGCCAGCGCCTCCAGGTAGGAGATGAGGTGTCGCCCTCGCTCGTCCTCGGTGAGGAACTTCCCGGGGTCGTCCTTGTGGCTCGCGAGGAGCTGCGCCGCCCGCTCGAGCTTCGCCAGCCTGGCGCCGCCGAGCTCCTCCGCGATGAGCTTGGCGGAGACGTTGACGGTATTCAGCACGTTGCCGATGTTGTGCACCACGTTGGTGGCGATCTCCGCCATCCCGGCGCGCCGCGCCGTGTCGAGCAGCTGGCGCTGGGCCGCCGCGAGCTCCGCCGTGCGCTCGACGACCCGCTGCTCCAGCGCCTCGTTCAGCTGCCGGAGCTTCTCCTCGCTCGCCTTCAGCGCCGCCTCCGCGCGCCCCCGCTCGACGAGCTCGACCTGGAGCCGCTCGTTCGCGACGGTGAGCTCCCCGGTCCGCTCCTCCACGCGCCGCTCCAGCTCGTCCTTGGCCCGCTCGAGATCCTCGTTGAGGGCCTGCACCGTCGCCCGGAGCTGCTGCTCGCGCGCTACCTGCTCCTCGAGGTCGGCGTGGGCGCGCTGGAGGCGGTCCTGCCGCGCCAGGGTCACGCCGAGCAGGTGCTGGAAGGCGTCCCGGAGGTGCTTCAGCTGCTTGATCTTCCCGACGGGGCTGAGCTCCCCGGAGACGTCGCCCGAGGCGTACCGCGCCGCGTCCGCGGCGAGCCGCTCGATCGGGCGCACGATCTCGCGGATCAGGAGCCACGCGAAGGTCACCGCGAGAAAGATGCTGCCCCCGACGCCTACCGCGAGCCCGAACAGCGCGCGCTGCTTGAGCGTGCGGCTCTTCACCTCGAGCTCGTCGAGCCGCTCCCTGTCCTGCGCCTGGCCCGCCCGCGCGCTCGCGAGGAGCACGTACGTCAGCTGCTGGGCCTTGCCATAGAACACCGACGTCGCCCGCGCCGTGTCCCCCTCCTGCAGCGCGCCCAGGATCGCGGCGTGCTGCGCGTCGAGCTCGGCGTACACAGCGGCGAGGTGCTGCCAGAGCTGCTCCTCCGGCGAGCTCTCCTCGGCCCGCGACCTGTTGAAATGGGCGAGCGTCTGGTCCCGGCGGCTCGCGTAATCGAGCGCATACAGGGAGGCGTTGAACCCGCGGAAGGCCTGGCCGACGCTCTCGCGCTGGCTGAGGACCGAGAGCTCCATGTCCTGCATGTCGACGAGGTCGCTCAGCGTGCGCAGCTGCTGCGCGGAGATCTGCGATAGCTTCGCGTTGACGAGGGGGATGAAGACCGCCAGCGCGACCGCCACCGTCAGGAGGGGGGCGAAGGACAGCAGCGTGCGGTGGCGGATGTCCACGGAGGCCTCTGCCGAACGAGGATGCCGGGGGGCCCAGGCGAGTCAAGGCGCGCCCGGGCCGGCATCCCCGCGCGTGACGGCCGGCGTCCCACCGGAGTGGAGGCGTCCCGCCGGGGCGGATGACCGCGCGCGCCTGTCGCGTGGCGGCCGACCGCGCGCGTCGGTCGCGCGACGGCCGCTCAGCGCACCGGCGGCAGGCCTGGTCCGCTCGGCGCGCTCAGCGCTCTCGCGCGGCGTGCGCCGCGTGCTTGTCGAGCGCGGCGAGGACGCGGTCGTAGTCCGGCGGCAGCTCGACCGGCGGGTTGGCGTGCCGGCTGGTTGCGTCCGGGAGCGCGCGCTCGTGGTATTTCACCTTGAATTCCGTGAACTTGAGGCCGTTCGCGGTCGAGACCACCACGACCCGCTGGCGCTTCTCCACGAGGCCCTTCTTCACGAGCTTCTCCAGGGCGGCGAGGGCGACCGCCGTGTGCGGGCACGTGTACATCCCGGTGCGGTCGGCGCGGGCGGCCGCGTCGCAGAGCTCGTCCTCGGTCACCTGCTCGGCGACGCCGTTCATCGCCTGGAGGGCCATCATCGCCCTCGGCGCGCTCACCGGGTTGCCGATCTGGATCGCGCTCGCCAGCGTCTCGCCCGCCTTCATCGGCACAACCTCGCTCCGCCCCTCGGCCCACGCCCGGTAGAGCGGGTTGGCCCGCTCCGCCTGCGCCACGCAGAGGCGCGGGAAGCGCGTCGTCAGGCCGAGGTCCTTCAGCATCTTGAACCCGGCGTAGAGGGCGTAGGCGTTGCCGAGGTTGCCGCTCGGCAGGATGACCCAGTCGGGCAGCGTCCAGTCGAACTGCTGCACGATCTCGATGGCCACGGTCTTCTGGCCCTCGAGGCGCAGGGCGTTCATCGAGTTCGCCAGGTAGACCACGCCGTCGGCCGAGAGGCGCTGCACGATGGCCATGCAGCCGTCGAAGTCGGTGTCGAGCGACAGGACCAGCGCCCCCGACGCGATCGGCTGGACGAGCTGCGCCATCGACACCTTGCCGCGCGGCAGGAGCACGACCACGGGCAACCCGGCCGCCGCGCCGTACGCCGCGAGCGACGCCGAGGTGTCCCCCGTCGAGGCGCACGCGATCGCGCGCACCTCGAGGCCCTCGCGGATCGCCTTGTTCACCACCGAGACGAGCACCGTCATCCCGAGGTCCTTGAACGACCCCGTATGGCTGTTGCCGCAGAGCTTCACCCAGACCTCATCGAGCCCGAGCGAGCGGCCGTAGCGGTCTGCCCAGAACAGGTTGGTGCCGCCCTCGTCCATCGACACGATGGCCTCGTCCGGGACCTGGGGGGCGACCCACTCCCGCTTGCCCCAGACCCCGGAGCCGTAGGGCCACACCGTGCGCTTGTAGCGCTCGTCGAAGAGCTTCATCCACGTGGCGGGGCTCCGGTCGCGGAGCGCCTCGATGTCGTGGGCGACGTCGAGCAGGCCGCCGCAGGTGGGGCAGCGATAGAGCGGCTGCGTCAGCGGGTAGCTCCCGGGACAGCCGGTCAGACATCGGAATGCAGCAGAGTAGGCCATGGTAATGCGGATCTCCTGGATGGCGGGAAGCGCCCGCGGGAGGTGGTGTTGATCAGTCGAAGCGTGGGGCTTCCATGCCGAGCCGCCTATAGAAGTAGATCGCCGCGTTCCTGGCAAACGATCCCTGCGGGACATAGACGTCGTTCGGCTCCGGCAGCGGCTCTTCCGCCGAGAGCGGCCCGTCCCGATCGCCGGCCAGCCGCTCGAGGTCCTCGATGAACGCTTCCATCGACGGATAGCGGTTCTCCGGGCGCTTCCGGATCGCCTTCAGGATCACGGCCTCGAGCGACGGGTCGATGCTGCGGCGCTTCTCCGAGGGGCGGGGCGGCGGCGTCGCGAGCTGCCGGGCGAGGAGCTCCGCCTGCTCGGAGCGCGGAAACGGGAGCTCGCCGGTGAAGGTCCGGAACATGACGACGCCGAGCCCGTAGACGTCGGTGCGGGCGTCGGGCCTGTCGCTCACTACCTGCTCGGGCGCCATGTACTCGAGGGTGCCCACCGCGGTGCCGGTCGCCGTGATGTGGTCGGCGGCCTGCATCTTCGCCAGGCCGAAGTCGAGCACCTTCACCGCGTACGGGTCCCCCTGCGCGCCCACGAGGTAGATGTTGTCGGGCTTCACGTCGCGGTGGATGATGCCGGCCCGGTGCGCGGCCGCGAGCCCGGACGCGGCCTGCGACAGCACCGGGATGGCGAGGTCAGCGTCCATGCGGCGCTCGCGCCGGAGCCAGTCGCCGAGCGACTCGCCGAAGAGGTACTCCATGACGAGGTAGGGCGCGCCGTCGGCGGAGCGCGTGCCGGCGTCGAGCACCTTGACGATGTTCGGGTGCCCGATGATGGCGGCGCTCTGCGCCTCGCGCACGAACCGCTCGCGGGTCCGCTCCGCCCGGGCGGCGAACGCCTCCAGGACCTTGATCGCGACCGGCTGCCCTGTCTCGAGCTCGATCGCGAGGTAGACGCGCGCCATCGCCCCTTTGCCGAGGTAGCCGCGCACCTCGTAGCGCTCCCCGAGGATGGTGCCCCGCAGCCGGGTCGGCTTGAACCGGAACAGGTCGATGCGCCGCTCCTCGGCGAGCTCCGCGCCGTCGTAGGGGCAGAACCGATGGCCCGCGTCGTACTCCCGGTGGCAGCGCGCGCAGAACATGGCCCCGCATCGAATAGCGCCCCGCGCTCCGGCCACGCAAGCCTGCTCGGCGGAGGCGCGCTCGCCGAGGGCGCGCCCGGCGACGGCGGCCGGGAGGCCCCGGGCGCCCCGCAGCAGGCGTATCTTCCGGAGGATGCGCCCGGCGCGCGCGGCGGCGCCGCCGCGCGCCGCGCTCACGCCACCTGGCGCGGCGAGCGCCCCGTCAGCTTCGTGTACACGTGATAGCCGAGCCAGCGGAGCGGCTCCGGCGGGACGCCCCCGAGGGGGTACATGTAGAAGGGCAGGTCGCGCCACCGCGCGTCGTCGCCCGCGTAGATGTCGCAGAGCACGCGGCCCGCGAGGTTGCCGAGGGTCACCCCGTGGCCGCTGTACCCGAGGGCGTAGTACACGTTCCGGTGCTCGCCGCGCACCCCCATGCTGCAGAGCCGGCTCATCGTGATCCCGAGCGTCCCCGTCCAGCGGTGCGCGATGCGCAGCCGCTCTGCTGCCGGGAAATATCCGGTGAGCCGGCGCCGGATCGCCTCGAACGCCTGCCCCGCCGAGCCGGGGGAGCCCGGGTAGGAGGTCCGGTTCCCGTAGAGATAGGCATACGCCGCGTTGCTGCCCCCGCCGAACACGATCTCGCCGGCCGGGGTCATGCTGGCGTACGCGATCCGGTCGTGATCGTCGCTGAAGCCGGCGACCTGCCCCCAGCCGAGCGCGGCGTGCGCCTCGGCGTCGAGCGGCTCGGTCGCGAGCACGTGCGAGTGCAGCGGGAAGATGCCGGTCTTGAAGTAGCCGAGCCGCGGCGTGTAGCCGTTCGTCGCGAGCACGATGGCCGAGGCGCGGACGACGCCGCCCGGCGTGGTCAGCTCGATCGTGCGCCCCTCCCGGACGCGGAGGACCGGCGTTTCCTCATGGACGGCGACCCCCTTGGCCAGGAGCAGCGGGCGCAGGCTGCGCAGCAGGTCGACCCCGTTGAGCTGCCCCTCGGTCGGGTCCAGCACCGCCCCGGCCGCCCCCTGGATGCCGAGCCGCCTCGCGAGCGCCGCGCTGTCCAGGTACTGTAGCGAAATGCCCCAGGAGGCGAGCTGCTCCACCCGCGCGTGGGCCGCCTCGGCCCGCCGCGCGTCCGTGAGCACCTCCATGCAGCCGTCGCGCCGGTAGCGCACCGGGAGGCCGTGCTCCTGGATCACGCCGACGATGCCGTCGATCCCCTCGCGCGTGGTCTCGTAGACGCGGCGCGTGAGCTCCGGATCCCGGTGACTCACCCCGTTAATCCAGTTCAGCATCATTCCCCCGTTGCGCCCGCTCGCACCGTTCGCGAGGTGACGCGCCTCGAGGATCATGACGCGGAGGCTCGGAAATCTGCGGATTAGATGGTATGCCGTGGAGACTCCGGTGAACCCTCCCCCGATGATGGCCACGTCGGCCACGGCGTCCCCGCGCAGCGGCGGGACGGGCTCATAGGCCGGGGCCGCCTCGCTCCACACGGAGCGAGCGGAGTCGATGTCCGTACGCGGGTCGACGAGCGCTGCTTGAGTCACGATGATTACCTATCAGATGAACGCTCCGTCTGGCACCATGGACCCCGGGAGCCATCCTTGAAGAAGCGCGTCCGGCTCTGCATGAAGGATCTCTTCCACCAGGACGTGGTGGAGATGATCGAGCGCGAAACTCGCAAATACCAGATCTGGTCGATCGAGGACCCTTCCGACCCGGACTTCGACGCGGCGTATCAGATCCTCTGGGACTGCTTCGGTCCTCATGGAGAGATGGAGCGCAAGGAGGCCATCCACGCCTTCCTGCGCGACGACCCGTTCACGCCCGAGCCGTCGGGCACATACATGCGCTACTTCCTGCTCGTGGCGCGGGATTCGGACGGAAAAGTGCGCGGCGTCCGCGACGGCACCGTGCTCGTCAATCCGGCGTATGCGCCGGATCTCTGCGTCATCTACCTCGCCCATATCTTCATGATCCCCGAGGCGCGCGGGACGGTGCTGTCGTACTGGCTGCGGATCGCGCCGGTCGAGCTCGCCATGCAGTACCTCGCCGACCTCCACGCGATGGGGAAGATCACGCTCCCCGCGCCCGCGGCCCCCGGCAAGTACTTCGGGATGAACATGGATCTCGCGGCCGAGGTCGAGTTCTTCACGCCGGAAGAGCGCCTGTCGTGGCAGCGCATCCTGTTCTACGGCCGCGGCGGCTTCGACGCGATCAACCCGCGCCATTTCCCCTACAGGCAGCCGGACTTCCGCGACCCGGAGGAGATCCGCGCGACCGGCAACCAGCCGTCTCCGTTCATGGTCCTCGTCCGGCGCATGGGCCGCGAGCGGCAGGCGCAGCTGCCGATCGACGAGGCGAGGGCGCTCATGCGGCTGCTCTACGACGATTTCGCGGATCACTGCGCCCCGCACCTGCTCGAGAACAGCCTCCAGCTCGTCCTCGACCGGCTGGAGGAGCGGGCGAAGCGGAAGAGCTTCGTGGAGCTCTTGCCCCTGCCGACAGGGCCGAAGGACCTGCACCGGCTGAAGCCGCTCTTCCGGTACAACGTGTACACGAAGTACTACCCGGACAGCCCGGACATCCGCGGCTACCTGAACAGCGGCATCCGCGAGCGGCTCGCGAACCCGCGCTACCTGGACGAGGAGCTCGCCCGCATCGCGCGGGAGCTGGAGAGCCGGCCGCCGTTCGTTTACGGGAGCCGGGACAAGAGCGCGACCTGGGAGGGCACGCCGGTGTCGCCCGGGTCGGAGCCGCCGCCGCCGGAGGGGATGGACGCGGGCGAGATCACCCGCGACGTGCCGGCGCCGCCCTCGACAGCGACGCCGCAGTGACTCACGGAGCCCGCGGCGGACCGGCGGCGCCGCCGGTCGTCGCGGAGCGCGCGCGCTCGACGTCGGCGCGGATCTGGCGCGCCGCCGCGGAGGCGGCCGCGTGCGCTTCGAGCGCGCCGCGCAGCACGAGGGCCCGCCCCTTGGCCGCGGCAGACTCGCCCAGCGTCCCGTCGAGCACGCCCTCGGCGAGCCGGACGAGCGGGCCGATCTCGGCGAGGCTCTGGGCGAGCGCCCGGGCGTCCGCGGCGATGCGGGCCGTCGTCTCGGTCTGGGCGGAGCTCGCGATGGCCTCGGCCTCGTCACGGAGCTCGTCGGCGACGGGGCCCATGTCGCGCCAACACCCGACGGCCGCGCGCAGGTTGGCGGGCGTCGCGTGCATCGCGCTCGCCGCGTGGACGACCGGCGCTGCCGTCCGCGCCCCCGTCGCGCCCTGCACCGCGGCGATGACGGGCGCGAGGGCGAGGAGCGCGCGCTCCAGCGCGCGCGTGGCCTGCTCGACGCGGACGAGGCGCTCCTGCACGTCGGCGCTGGCCAGCGGGGCGTCGCGCTCGACGAGCGCGGAAAGCCGGACGGCGACGTCGAGGGCGAGCTGCTCGAGGCCCTCGATGACGCGCGGATCGAAGCGGCGGGGCACGACGTCGAGCGCGCAGAGCGAGCCGATGGCGTGGCCGCGCACCCGCACCGGCACCCCCGCGTACGCGCGGATGCCGTAGCTCTCGACGAGGTCCTTCGGCACGCGCTCGTCGCGCAGCGCGTCCTCGACCACGAGCGGCGCCTCGTCGCGCACGACGAGCTGGCAAAAGGAGTTGCTCCGCGAGGTAGCGCAGCTCACCGCGAGCTCCAGGGGCAAGCCGTGGTGCGCGCGCAGGAGCTGGATGTGGCGGACGACCAGGCTCACGAACGCGATCGGCGCGCGCGCGAGCTTGGCGGCCCGCGCCACGCAGGCGTCGAGGAGGGCGTCCGCCTCGGTGCGCAGCATGGCGCCGTGCAGCTCGGCCAGGCGGGCGGGGTCGTTCAGGTCGGCCATGGCGGCAGGTTACCAGCAAAGGCCGGCGCGCCGGCGCAGCACCGCGCCGCGCCCGCGCCGCTCGTGCTCACCCGGCTCTGGTACGTCGATCTCGACGCGCAGACGTTCACCTGGAGCCGGCTTCACGAGGGCAAATGGCTCGAGCTTGGCGTGGTGGTCGGCGAGGCACGGGTGCGCGCGGAGCCGTTCGACGCGGTGGAGCTCGACGTCGCGGAGTGGTGGACAAGCGGGCGCGCGAGCGGCGCGGGGTGAGCCGGCGGAAGCGCGAGAGGGACAGCTGAACGGCGCGGACCTCCGCGGCTTCCGAGCTCAGCGATCGAGATCGCCCGCGGCGCCCGCCGCCTCCCTCGCCCGCACCGCCGCGACGAACGTGCCGAGGTGCACCTCGACCACCCGGCTCACGTCGGGCGTGTAGCCGCCCGCGAGCACCCACGCGATCGGGATCCGCCGCGCGAGCGCGGTCCGGAACACGATCTCGTCGCGCGCGCGCAGGTCGTCCTGCGTCAGGTCGAGCGGCGAGTACGGGTCCTCGCGGAACGGGTCCGCGCCGGCCTGGTAAAGGATCAGATCGGGCGCCGCGCGGTCGATCGCGGGGCCGAGGTGCCGCTCCAGGATCTCGAGGTAGGCGGCGCCGCCGCTCCCGCCCGGCACCGGGACGGACCAGCTGTTCTCGGTGTCCGGGGCGCGCTCGGCCTCGACGTCCCGGTACGCCCGGTTCTGCTTGTACCAGTTGCCGTAGATGGAGAGCGCGAACGCCCACGGGCGCGACGCGAGCAGCGACGCGGTGCCGTTGCCGTAGTGGAGGTCCATGTCGACCACCAGGGCGCGGCGGATGCGCCCCTCGGCGCGCGCGCGCTCCAGGGCGACGACGAGGCCGTTGAAGGTGCAGAAGCCCTCGCCGTGATCGGCGTGCGCGTGGTGGAAGCCGCTCGCGAGGTTGCCTGCGACGCCTTCCTCGAGCGCCGCGAAGGCGGCGGCGACGCAGCCGCCGTTCGTGAAGCGGACCGCCCCGGCGAGCGCCGGCGACCACGGGAACTTCTGGGACTCCGAAAGCGCCCGGGGCTCGCCGGTCTCGATCGCACGGAGGTACTCGGGCGTATGGACGCGGAGGAGATCCTCGTCGCTGACCGGCCCGGGCTCGACGAGGCGCACCGGCAAGCCGGTCCGTTCGATGGCCTCGCGCACGAGGGCGAACTTGCGCATCGGCATGACATGCTCGCCGATGTCCGCGAAGTAGCGCGGCGAGTGGAACACCTGGAGCGGGCGTGAGGCCGCCGCGGCGGAGGTCACTTGCAGACCGACTCGACGAGGTCGAGCGCCTCGGCCACGTGGCGCGGGGCGAAGACCAGCGCCGGCCGGAAGCGGAGCGTGCGATCGCCCGAGCCGCCCACCTCGAGGCCGCGGTTGCGGAGCGCGGTGAGCGCCGCGTCGCGCCGGGCGGCGTGGGGGAAGTCGACCGCGGCAAAGGTGCCGATGCCCCGGGCGCCCGAGAGCACCCCGGGGTAGCGGCGGCAGAGGTCCTCGAGCCCGGCGACCAGGCGCTCGCCGGTCGCCCGCGTGTTCTCGAGGAGCCGGTCGCGCTCGATGACCTCGAGGATCACCTCGAGCTGCGCGCCGCGGAGGGGGTCGCCGAGCCAGGTGTTGAAGACGCGCAGCGGCTCGATCGGCGCGAGCTCCTCGCGGCAGTAGAAGCCGCCGAGCTGCATCTTCTTGGAGAACGTGACCATGTCCGGCGGCTCGGGCAGGTCCCACGCCTCGTGCGCCCAGAGCGCGCCGGTGCCGCCGCCGCAGGTCTGCACCTCGTCGATGATGAGCGCGACGCCGCGCTCCGCGGTCAGGCGGCGGAGCGCCTGGAAGAAAGCGGGGCTCGCGTGGCGGTCGCCGCCCTCCCCCTGGATGGGCTCCACGATGAGCGCGGCGATCTCGTCCGGGTGCGCGTCGAGCGCCGCCTTGACCGCCTCGAGCGAGCGCGCCTCGGCGGCGCGGTTCTGCTCGGCGTGCTCCGCTTCGGGGAACTGGCTCGCGGGGAACGGCACCACGGGCCAGTCGAACGCGGGGATGTCGAGCTTGTGGACCGGCTTGCTGCGCGTCGCCGAGAGGGCGCCCATGCTGCGGCCGTGGAACCCGCCCTCGAAGGAGATCACCTTGAAGGCGTTCACGCCGGACTGCCGGTTGAGCATGCAGGCGGCGAGGTCGGCGTCGCTCGGCTGCGCGCCGCCGCGCCGGCGCCGGGCGAGGCGGATGAACGCCGCCTTGAGCGCGTTCTCGACCGCCTCGGCGCCGGACGTGAAGGTGAAGACGCGGGAGTGCCCCTTGGGCGCGACGCGCATCAGCGTCTTCTCGACGAGATCGACCCACTCGGGCGCGGGCGCGACGCCGAGCGCCGAGCGGTAGCCGGCGGCCCAATCAAAGCGGCCACTGCGCCAGGCGGCGAGCAGATCCGGGTGGTTATAGCCGATGGGCACGGCGGCGATGTGCCCGTACACGTCGAGCAGCACGTTGCCGTCCACGTCGACCATGTAGTTGCCGAGGCTCTTCCGCGCGTCCTGATAGAAGTGGATCGGCCGCGCGTCCTGGTAGCGGTGGTGGCGCGCGCGGAGCGCCTCGGACGCGGGCCCCGGGATCGTGGTGCGCATGGCAGCGCGCTCTGGCTCACCGGGGATGGGCGGGGCGATGCTGGGCTGAGCGTTCATGGTCGGACTCCAATGCAACGGGGGCGGCGGAGCGTCACGCGGATCCGCTGATCGCGGCGGAGGCCCCGATGCGCACGACGATCGATTTCGACGCGGGGGTGTGGCTCTTGTCGGCGATGCTGCCGAGCGGGACGAGCACGTTGGCCTCGGGGAAGTAGGCGGCGACGTTGCCGCGAGGGATCGTGTAGAGCACGACGCGGAACGCGCGCGCGACGCGCTCCCCGTCGGAGAAGCGGCTCGTTATATCGACGAGAGCCCCCTGCGAGAGCCCGCGCTCGGCCGCGTCCTCGGCGTTCATGAACACGACGCGGCGCCCGCCGCGCACGCCCCGGTAGCGGTCGTCGAGCCCGTAGATGGTCGTGTTGTACTGGTCGTGGCTGCGGATCGTCATCATCAGGAGCTCGCCGGGATCGAGCTCGTGCCGCGGCAGCGGGTGCGCGATGAAGTTCGCCTTGCCCGTCGGGGTGCGGAACTCGCGCTGGGCCGCGGCGTTCGGCAGGGCGAAGCCGCGCGGGTTCCTGATCCGCGCGTTGAAGCCGTCGAACCCGTCGATCGTGCGCTCGATGAGATCGCGGATCCGGTCGTAATCGGCGGTGAGCTCCTCCCACGGCACGCGCGACCTCGCGCCCAGCGTCGCGCGGGCGAGCCCAGCCACGATGGCCACCTCGCTCCGCAGCATCTCCGAGGCCGGTGGGAGGGTGCCGCGCGAGCTCGAGACGACGCCCATCGAGTTCTCGACCGTCACGAACTGCGGTCCTCCTGCCTGCACGTCGCGCTCGGTGCGCCCGAGGCAAGGCAGGATGAGCGCGCGCCTGCCCGTCACGAGGTGAGCCCGGTTCAGCTTGGTCGAGACGTGCGCCGTGAGGTCGCACCGGGCGAGGGCGCGGGCGGTGAAGGCCGTGTCCGGCGTCGCCGAGAGGAAGTTGCCGCCCAGCGCGAAGAAGACGCGGGCCCGCCCGTCGGCCATCGCGGCGATCGCCGCGACCGTGTCGAGCCCGTGGCGGCGCGGCGGCGCGAAGCCGAAGTTCTTCTCGATCCGGTCGAGGAGCTCGGCGGGCGGGCGCTCCCAGATGCCCATCGTCCGGTCGCCCTGCACGTTGCTGTGGCCGCGCACCGGGCACGCGCCCGCGCCGGGCCTGCCGATGTTGCCGCGCAGGAGCAGGAAGCTCATGACCTGCTGCACGTTGGCCACGCCGTTCTGGTGCTGCGTGAGGCCCATGGCCCAGCACGCGATCGTGCGCTCGGACCGCATCGCGATCTCGGCCGCCGCCCGGATCCGGTCGCGCGGGACCCCGCTCTGCTCGACGACGTCGTCCCAGGGCGTGGCGCGCACGGCGGCCGCGAACGCCTCGAAGCCGTGCGTGTGGCGCGCGATGAACTCGCGATCGAGCACGGCCCCCGGCCTCCGCTCCTCCTCCTCGAGCATCTCCTTGATGAGCCCGGTGAAGAGCGCGACGTCGCCGTTGATGCGCACCTGGAGGAAGAGCGTCGAGATCGGCACCCCCGGGCCGACGAGATCGAGCGGGTGCTGCGGGTGCTGGAAGCGCTCGCTGCCGACCTCGGGGAGCGGGTTCACCGTCACGATCTCGCAGCCGCGCTGCCGCGCCTCGCGCAGCGCCGAGAGCATGCGCGGGTGGTTCGTCCCCGGGTTCTGCCCGACGACGAAGATCGCGTCCGCGAGCTCGAAATCGTGAAGGGATACGGTACCTTTGCCGACCCCGATCGCCTCGCGCAGGCCGACGCCGCTCGATTCGTGGCACATGTTCGAGCAGTCGGGCAGGTTGTTCGTCCCGAGCTCGCGCACGAAGAGCTGGTAGAGGAACGCCGCCTCGTTGCTCGTGCGCCCCGACGTGTAGAAGACCGCCTCGTCCGGCGAGCTGAGCGCGCGCAGCGACGAGGCGACGATGTCGAGCGCCTCGTCCCACGAAGCGGGGCGGTAGTGGGTCGCCCCCTCCTCGAGCATCATCGGGTGGACGAGCCGCCCCTGCTTGCCGAGCCAGTGGTCCGACTGCTTCGAGAGCGCCTCGACGCTGTGCTCGCGGAAGAACTCCGGCGTGACGCGCGCGAGCGTCGCCTCCTCGGCGACCGCCTTGGCGCCGTTTTCACAAAACTCCGCGAGCGAGCGCTTCTCCTCGGGCTCGGGCCACGCGCAGCCGGGGCAGTCGAACCCCTCGCCCTGGTTCACGCGCAGCAGCGTGCGCACCGCGCGCGAGACCCCCATCTCGCCGACCGCGTGCCGGAGCGTCGCGCCGACCGCCGCCAGCCCGCCGGCCGCCGCGCTGCGCTCGCCGATCCGGGGCGCGTCGGGCTCGAGCGGCGGCTCGGCGCGGACGTCGCGCGCGGTCACGACGCCGCCTCCGCCGGGACCGCGACGCGCTCCCGGCCCGCGTACACGTTGAACCGGCCGTCGCGCGCGAAGCCGACGAGCGTCATGCCGTGGGCCGACGCGAGCTCGGCGGCCAGGCTCGAGGGCGCGCCCACCGCGACCATCACCGGGATCGAGGCCCTGAGCGCCTTCTGGACGAGCTCGAACCCGGCGCGCCCGCTGACCATGAGCACCGCGCCCGGGTCGGGCAGCCGCCCGGCGAGCAGCGCGGCGCCGACCAGCTTGTCGACGGCGTTGTGGCGGCCGACGTCCTCGCGGAGGTCGGCGAGCGCCCCGCTCGCGTCGAAGAGGGCCGCCGCGTGCAGCCCCCCGGTCCGCCCGAACACCGGCTGCGCGGCGCGGAGCCGCGCGGCGAGCCCGTGCACGACGCGCGGCGCGAGCCGGGGGACGCCCCGCGCGAGCGGCGCGGGCGGCGCGAACGACGCCACGTCGATCGACGCCTTGCCGCAGACGCCGCAGCTCGCGCTCGCGACGGCGAGCGCGCGCTCGGTGCGCCCGAGATCGACGGCCACCTCGTCGCGGAGCGCGACGCGCACGAGCCCGCCCGAGGGCCCCTCGCCCTCCTCGACGGCGACGACGTCGGCCGCGCTGGCGATGATGCCCTCGGCGAACAGGAGCCCGATCGCGAGCTCGCGATCGTTGCCGGGCGTGCGCATCGTGATCCCGAGCCGGCGCTCGGCGCGCTCCAGCTGGGCCGAGGGGCGCGCGCCGCGGGCTCGCGCGACGACGACGATCTCGAGCGGCTCCTCGACCGCGAGCAGATCCTCCGCGTCCGAGGCGCTGTCGTCCGTGATCCTGCGGATCGAAACGTGGGTCGTGGTCAACGGCATGGCTGCGTGTCCCGCTGTCCCCATCCTAGCCCGCAGCAGGCCGCCGGGCAGGATCCGCGTGGAGCCGCTCGCCCGGCCGGGAACCGGCGTCCTTCGCCCGTCTCCGCACCTGTGCCGCAGGTCCGGTCCGCCCGTCCGCGCGCCGTCTCGGGGGGTGCCCGGGGCGGACATCCCGCTCATCCCGGGGACCATGCCGCGACGAGCCGCTCGAGCTCGCGCTCCGGCGCGTCGAGCGGCGCCTTGCCGCGCCATGCCGCCGGGTAGAGCGGCATCACCGCGCTCCGGAGCAGCGGCGCGAACCCGGCGATCTCCGCCGGGCCGCGCGGGATCCGGATCAACGGCACGCGCGCGCCCGGGAATGCCGAGAGGCGCGCGAGCGCGTTGTCGCGGATGGGGGCGAGGTCGCTCAGGCTCACCTCGCGGGCGTGAGCGGTCTGGTAATGGCGCAGGAATGACTCGGCCCGGGCGCGCGGAATGTCCGCGCGCTCCTCCTCACCGACCTGGCGCACCACCGCGAGGAGCGGCAGCGGCACCGGCGCGACGCCGAGCGCCGCGGTGTCGCGGAAGTCGGGCTGCGCGTACGGGAGCACCGTCGGCGGGATCACCGCGAACCCCGCGCGGCCGTAGGCGATGAGGCGCACCACCGTGTCGCGATCGTCCGGGTCGACGGCCTCCATCTCGGCGGCGAGGAGGATCTCCGCGCCGCTCGCGGGCGCCTGGGCCTCCGCGCAGCCCGCGCTCACATCGGCCGGGGCCCCACCTTCCCCGAGCCCCGCCTCCCGGAGCGCGCGGCGCGCGAGCGCGATCGGCGCCGCGCGCAGCAGGGCGGCGAGGCCGGTGCGGCGGAAGTCCGGCAGAACCAGGGCGTGCGAGAGCAGCGCCACGCAGCGCCGCGTCGCGCGGTCCAGCGTGACGTAGCAGTCGCGCACGCCGGCGAGGCGCCCGTCGTCCACGCCGCGCGCGAGCAGCATGTGGTACGTCGCCACGATCGGCGCCTCAGGGTCCGTGTGCTTCCCGGCAAACCAGTCCGAGAGTACCTCGTGGCGCTCGAGCTCGCCCTTCGGCCCGAAGACCGCGTCGAGCGCCCGGTACCCCTCGTCGAACGCCGCATCGCCCTGCACCTCGACCACGGAGAACTGCGCGAGCGCCCGCGCGACCTTCTCCGGCCCCTCCCCCGGGCAGACGTCGCGCGGGTCGACGATCATCCGGCCATCTCGCGCAGCACCGCGTCGAAGACGGCCACCGCCTCGTCGACGTCCGACGGCGTCGTGATGAGGTGCGGGCGGAGCCGCACCGAGCGCGTCCCCGTGTAGCTCGCGAACACCCCGCGGCGCAGCGCGCGCCCGAGGAAATCGTCGCGCGTTGCCGTCGTCGGCAGGTCGAACGCGAGCAGGAAGCCGCGGCCGCGCGGCTCGCTCGCGAGCGCGGGGTAGCGCTCGCAGAGCTCCTCGAGCCGCGCCAGGAAGTAGCGGCCCGTCGCGCGGACGTTGCCGAGCAGGTCCTCGGACTCGATCGTGCGGAGCGTCGCCAGCGCGACCGAGGCGCGCGCGCGGTCGCCGTTGCGCGTCTGGTACATGCGCCCGAACTGCGCGACGTCGTACGCCGAGGTCGCGAAGAACCCGCCCATCTGCATCTTCTTGCCGAAGCACATGAGATCGGGCGGGCGCGGCAGCTCGAGCTGCTCGTGCGCCCAGAGCGTGCCGCTGATCCCGAGGCCGGTCTGCACCTCGTCGAGGATGAACGCCGCGCCCGCCTTGCCGGCGAGCTCCTGCGCGCGGCGGAAGAAGACCGGGCTCGCGTGCCGGTCGCCGCCCTCGGACTGCACGGGCTCGACGATCAAGGCGGCCACCCTGCCCTCGTGCGCGTCGAGGACCCGCTCGAGCGCGGCGAGCGCCTCCGCCTCGGCGCGGTCGTTCTCGTCGGCGAAGCGCGCGAGCGGGAAGCGGCTCGCCGGGAACGGCGCCGTGGGCCACGGGAACGCGGGCAGGTCGGCCTTGTGGATGACCTTCGAGTGCGTCGCGGACATCGGCCCGAGGCCGCGGCCGTGGAACGCGCCGGCGAACGAGACGACCACCGCGTCGGTCCCCGCGTTGTCCAGGATGCTCTTCTGCTGCTCCTCCGGGAGCTCCAGCGGGTTCCTCGGCAGCCCCGACGCTTCCCGCCGGCGCTCGCCGTGCCGGATGAACGCCGCCTTGATCGCCGACTCGACGCCCTCGCCCCCCGCGTCCACGCAGAAGACGCGCGCCATGCCGCGCGGGGCGTACCGCTGCTCGAGCGCCTCCACGAACTCGAACCAGGCCGGCGTCGTCACGAACGGCGTCGACGTCGGGTTCGCGACGGCGCGGATGAAGGCGTCGCGGTGCGCCACCTCGACCAGCGCCGGGTGGTTGTAGCCGAGCGCCCCGAGCGCGAAGTTCGCGAACAGATCCAGGAACACGTTGCCGTCCACGTCGACCAGCGAGCACCCCCGGCTGGCCGTGTCGTCCATCACGACGGCGCGGTAGCGCGACTGCATGTCGAAGCCGCCGCGCGCCATCCACGCGCGCGCCTTCGGCCCGGGCAGCTCGGTGACGACTCTTCGCGGAGGGACGGACGGCAGCGTGGGACGATCGGAGAAGTCCATGGAGCTCGAGTATCCCGCACGACAGGGCCCGTGTCATCGCCGCTTGCCGCGACCGGGCGCGCGGGTTTACGAAAGGGCATGTCCGAGACGCGCGATACCGAGAAGAAACTGTGGATCGACAACGCCGAGAGGGAGGCGCTCTCCGGCGAGACGTTCGAGACCGCGAACCCCGCGACCGGCGGGGCGCTCGCGCGGCTCGCCCGCGGCCGCCGCGAGGACGTGGACGCCGCCGTGGCGTCTGCCCGCGCGGCGTTCCCGCGCTGGGCCGCGATGGATCCGAACGAGCGGGCGCGGATCCTGTGGAAGGCGGGGGAGCTGATCCTGGCGCGGTGCGAGGAGCTCGCGCGCCTCGAGGCCGTCGACACGGGCAAGCCGATCACCGCCGCGCGGACCATCGACGTGCCGCGCACGGCGGACACGTTCTTCTACTTCTCCGGGTGGGCGACGAAGCTCGGCGGCGAGACGATCCCGGTCCGGGGCCCGTTCCTGAACTACACGGTGCGCGAGCCGCTCGGCGTCATCGGCGCGATCATCCCGTGGAATTTCCCGCTGCTGCTCGCGGCGCGGAAGGTGGCGCCGGCGCTCGCGGTGGGCAACACGGTGGTGGTCAAGCCGCCGGAGGAGGCGAGCCTCACGACGCTGGAGCTCGCCCGCATCCTCGCGGAGGCGGGGGTGCCGCCGGGGGTGGTCAACGTGGTGACGGGCCACGGCGAGGAGGCCGGCGCGGCGCTCGTGGAGCACCCGGGGGTCGCGAAGATCTCGTTCACGGGCGGCACGGACACGGGCCGGACGATCATGCGCGCGGCGGCGGGCACGCTGAAGAAGCTGTCGCTGGAGCTCGGCGGCAAGAGCCCCAACATCCTCTTCGCGGACGCGGACGTGGAGAGCGCCGCGAAGGCCGCGGTGACGGCCATCTTCTACAACCAGGGCGAGCTCTGCACGGCGGGGAGCCGGCTCCTCGTCGAGCGGGCGGTGCACGATCGCGTGCTGGAGACGGTCACGCGCGGCGCGCGCAAGCTGGTCGCCGGCGATCCGCTCGATCCGTCGACGCAGCTGGGCCCCCTCGTCTCGGAGGCGCACTTCACGAAGGTGCTCGGCTACATCGACCGCGGCGCGGCCGAGGGGGCGCGCCGCGAGGTGGGCGGGCGCCGCGAGGGCCCGGGGTTCTACGTCGAGCCGACGGTGTTCTCGGCGGTGTCGGAGTCGATGAGCATCGCCCGCGAGGAGATCTTCGGCCCCGTGCTGGCGGTCATCCCCTTCGACGACGTGGAGGAGGCCGCGCGCCTCGCGAACGCGACCGAGTACGGCCTCGCGGCGGGCATCTGGACGCGCGACGTCGGCAAGGCGCACGCGCTGGCCGCGCGCCTCGCGGCGGGCACGATCTGGATCAACACGTACAACCGGTTCGACGCGGCGAGCCCCTATGGCGGCTACAAGCAGTCCGGCTTCGGGCGGGAGAACGGCCGCGCGGTGCTGGACGAGCTCACGCAGCTGAAGTCGGTCTGGGTGGCGTTAGGTTAGCGGCGCGCCGCAGAAACAGAAACGCGCGCAGCCGGTCCACCGACCCGCTGCGCGCGCTTCTTCATCTCGACAGCCTCGTCTCGCGATGAGGGGCGCGCGCGCCCGCTACCGCGATGAGGCCGTGGGCCTTTCGCGATCGACTACTTCGTCGTCCCGGCGCCCTTCGTGCCAGCGCCGGCGCCCGCGGCCGGGGTCGCCGCCGGCGGCTGCACGCCGCCCTGTCCGCCCGGGCTCCCCGCGGTCACGCCGGTCTGGCCGGCCTGGTTCCCCGACTGCGCGCCGGCAGCGCGCTGCCCGCCGGTCGTGCCGCCCTGAGCGCCGGCGCCCGTCGCGCCCTGGGTGCCCGTCGCGCCGGTCGCGCCGCCCTGCGCGCCCGTCGCGCCGGTCGTCGCGCCCGTGCCCGCCTGGCTGAGCTTCTGCGCGAGCGCCTCCGCGTCCTTGAGGTGCTTCTCGATCGTCGGCCGGAGGTCCGACTCGATCAGCGTCTTCAGCTCGGCGTTCTTCGCGTTCGGCAGGATCCGCCGGTCGAGGAGCTCGAGCGTCGTCAGGTGGTCCTTGACCATCGTGGCCACGAACTGCTGATCGAAATCGGCGCCCTGCAGGGCCTTCAGCTGGGTGACCGCCTGCTGCGTCTCGTCGGTGAGCTGCTTGCTCTTGTCCGAGTCCGCCGCGGTGATGCCGAGCTTCTTGACCAGCTTGGCCTGCTTCGCCTTGGCCTCGGTGTGGTGCTGGGTGATGACCCTGGCGTAGGCCTTCACGTCCTTGTTCTTGGCCTTCGTCTGCGCGAGCTGGGCCTCGTCGATCTCCTTCTTGTTCGCGGCGTCGAGCACGGCGACGATCTGCTCGTCCGTGAGCGGCGCCTCGGGCGGCGCGCTCGGCGTCGTGCTGGTGGTTGTCCCGGTCTGCGTCCCCGTCTGCGCGTCCGTGCTCGGCTGCGACGCCGGCGGCGTCATGGTGTCGGTCGCGGGCGGCGGCGTCACAGGAGCGGGCTGGGTCGGCGGCGGCGTTGCTTCGCTCGCCATGCTCGGATCGTTCGCCGCGGGTTGGTTGGAGCAACCGACACCGAGAGCAAGACCGAGCGTGACGACGAGAACGTTGCGCGATGCGACCATAGGTAAGGACCTCCTCACGTGGGTTTAGGTGCCGGCCCGTGTGCAAGATCAATGCACAGGGCGAGAGCATGGTTTTCCGGCGAATTCGTGCAATCGTATGCCCTCACACTGGGGCAAATTGCAACAGTGAGAGCGAATCTGCCTCAGTGGGCCCCCTTCGGGAGGACGCTCACCGCCGCCTCCAACGCGCCGTCGTCGCCTCGCGGACGAGGTAGCACCCGTACACACATGACAACGGGCATCTACCGGTGTCTGTCCGCTCGGCGCACGCGCTGTGAGGTGCTTCCGTCGGATGAGCCCTTCAACTCCTTCCGGCATCACGGCGGGGAGCGGCGCGCGGCACCTGTCGCACCGCCCCGTGCTCAACGCCTTCCGGCATCACGGCGGGGAGCGGCGACTTCGCCCCGAAGCCCTGCCCGACCCTGCACAGGTGCTCAACGCCTTCCGGCATCACGGCGGGGAGCGGTCGTCGCTGCCCGCCACGAGTTCCACCACCGCGCTGTGCTCAACGCCTTCCGGCATCACGGCGGGGAGCGGAGCCGTGCCGCTCCTGCTCGTCGGTGCTGACCCTGAATGCTCACGCCTTCCGGCATCACGGCGGGGAGCGGTCGTCTGTCATGTACCCTGCCCCTGCAATATCCACACAATCAGCACGACCGCTCCTGCAACAATCCCCAGGTTCAATGGATTGACCGCGGAGGTTGCAACAGCCACACCGGCGCAGCCGATCGTAGCAACGAGCTGTTCTCGTCCGCTACCAGCAAAACCACCGGGCGTTCTGCGTAGCTGGCACGGATGGTGCCCGTAGAGAATCCTCGCCGTGGTGCCGGAATGCGATCCTTCTCCGATCAGCGGATCGGCGAACCGCACCAGCCACCACGGCCCTGCCCTCGTCTCCGCACTCTGCAGCCGCCCACGGCGACGAAGCCGAACGCAGCCCGTGTAACCGCCCGCATCGCCTGCGGCGAAGCCGCACGCGCTTCGCGCGACGTCCTCCACCACCTGCGCCGAAGCCCCGCGCGCTTCGCGCAGCGTCCTGCACCACCTGCGCCGAAGCCCCGCGCGCTTCGCGCAGCGTCCTGCACCACCTGCGGGGAAGCCCGCGCGCTTCGCGCTACGTCCCGCACCACCTGCGCCGAAGCCCCGCGCGTTTCGCGCTACGTCCCGCACCACCTGCGCCGAAGCCCCGCGCGCTTTGTGCAAGGTCGCAGCGTCCTCCGCCGTCGCTCCGCCGAGGCACCGGCCGGAGCGCCGTCTGCTCCTCCCACCTGGGTGCTCAGCGCGATGTCCCGCTCCCCGATGATGGCGTTCGTTCCCCATGCCCCCTGCGGCATCCGCGCTGCCGACATGCAATCGTACGATCATGTTCCTGAATCGCGCCCATTTCGTGCTCGCCCGCGACACTCGCGCCGGCGCGACCTAGTCCTTGCGTTCATGTCCAAGCCCAAAAGCCCGAAGAAATCAGGGACACCCGCCGTCGAGCCCACCCAGATCCATATCGCCGAGGCGGCCTTCCACCGCGTGAAGCCCGACCTCGACGCGATGCCGCTCGCCGGGCTGGAGACGCCGCGGATCGATCTCCAGGCGGCGGCCGTCCAGGCCATCGGCGTGGCCAAGGCGCTCTCCGCGCCCGAGCTGCGCCAGCGCATCGCCGCCATCGCCGCGGCGGGCGCGCTCGACGCCGCGCTGCTCGAGGGTCTCGAGAGCGTCGCGTGGGCGACATGGTTCGCCCGGCACAAGCTCCTCCTCACCTCGGCCACGCATTCCGGCGCGGCGCTCCCGCCCTCCCTCGTCGAGCGCGCGTACGAGACGCGCGCGCGCATGCTGAAGACGCTCGAGTACCACCTCGACGGCGACGCGGAGGCGACAGCGCAGCTCGCGCACCTGCGCGCGGGCAGCGGCCACCTCGACCTCGCCAACGACCTGTCCGCCGCCGCCGACATGTACCGGAAGCACCGCGAGGCGATAAAGGACGACAAGCGGAACTTCCGCGGCGAGGACGAGAAGGAAGCGAGCGCCTTGGCGGAACAGATCCTCCGCCTGCTCGGCGCCACGACGACGCCCGACCAGACGCTCTGGAAAGGCTACCAGGCGCGCGCCGCCAAGCTGCTCTTCCGCCATTACGACGAGGCTGTCCGCGTCGGCCGGTTCCTCTTCTACTACGACGATCCCGAGGGCCGCTTCCCCAACCTGTACACGGCGACGCGCTCCGCGCCGGCGTCCCCCCGGCCCGACAAGGGCGACACGAAGCCGGATGCCAGCCCCGTAAAGCCCGAAGCCGCTCCCGCCGAGCCGCCCGTCATCGGCATCGCCTGATCCGGACGCGCGCGCTCCCCTGCGGCGCTCCTCCATCCCCCTCCATCACGCCGCTCGTGCACGCCAGCCGGTTGCGCTACGGCACCGGCACACGCCTCACCACGCCTTCCGGCGCGCGCCCAGCGCGCTGCGCGATCTCCAGCGCCGCGCTGTTCTCCCGCCACGCCCGCACGTTCGCCACGAAGTCCGCCCGCGCGACCACCGCCCCGCCGCTCACCGCCGCCTCCAGCGCCGCGATCACCGCATCCGCGTATGCCGCGTACGGGTCCCTCCCCTCCTCGAACGCACCGTCCACCTCCGCGACGTCCGGCACTTCCACCCACGGCACCTCGCTCTCCCCGAGCGCGTACGCCCCTGGGTCGTCCGGGTCCCACTCCTCGGCATTGAGCGACGAGCACAGGTCTAGGTAAGGGAGAGTGGATGCCCACCCCCGGCCCGTGCTCGGCCCTTCGGGCCTGCGCGCGGTCCGCCCCTCCCAAATCGCGCGCTCCGCGCGCTCAGGGAGGGGTGCGGCGTCCCGTCCGACATCCGGGGGAGGAACGGCGTACAGGACCTGCGTCAGGACATCAGGCCGAGGACGAAGAGCGCATCCGCCCAGAGCGGCCAGAGCGTGCGGTAGGGGTGGGTCGCCAGCAAGATGCCACCGTTCGGGAGGCGCCGGACGTGGAACCGGGCGTGATCCACCAGGAAGTAGACGTGCTCGCCCGTCATTTCCACCCAGGCGAGAGACCCGCCGTCGCGGGTGAAACGCTCACCGCGCGCCCGGGCCTGCACCGTCAAGTTGTGGATCTCCTCGGCGCGCGGCTCCGCGGCGCGCCACGCCTCGTCGGGCACGTCCGCCGCGGCGATGAGCGCCTCGATCAGGGCGGAGCCCGGCAGGCCCAGCGCCTTGAGGACGGTCTCGCGGGAGAGCGGGATCGAGCGCCCGCTCTTGTCCGTCGGAACCACGCGCGCCCCGGCCGGCGCGGCTTCCACCCGCGCGCGGAGCGCCTCCGTCGGTAGGCCCGCAATCCGCGAGACGCTTTCGCCGTCGTGGAGGCTGACCCACGACAGGGCGAGATCGCGCGCGATGTCGCCGGCGTTCGCGTGGTACGTCGCGCACATCGAGACCGGCGCGAGCCAGGTCCACGCGCTCGTGCAGCCGCCGGTCGAGACGCGCCCGGTCGCGTCCGACGCGCAGACGCGGAGCAGCAGGTCCTCAAGGTCATCCAGCACGATGTGCCACGCGAGCTCGGCTTCCGCCTCCACGGAGCGCGGGCCGCTGCCCAGGGCGGGGTACAATTCCAGCGGGAGAATGTCCGCCGCGCTGGCAGGGACCATGTGGATGGGGCCCCGTGGCTTGAGACGTTCGCTCTTGCCCGTGAAGCAGCGATAGTGGCCATAGAACGTGCGTCCGTCGTCGAGCTCCATGGCGAAGTAGGTCTCGGCGTCGGTGCGTCCGAAGTGGGCGCGGATCATCGCGACCGCCTCGTCCACGAAGTTCACCGAGCGATCCACGTCGGAGCCCATCCTCACGCTGATATAACTCCCTCGTGCAACGAGAGCCGGCAACGCCGCCGCGAACGCGTCGCCCCGCTCTGCCTCGTCACACCAGGCGAAGAAATACGGCCCTGGTTTCATCCTTGGTTCACCCTCATGCGGTTGCTGGGTCAGGGATCAGGCCGAGCGAGAAGAGCGCGTCGACCCAGAGCGGCCAGAGCGAGCGGAACGGGTGGGTCGCCAGGATCACACCGCCGCCCGCGAGGCGGCGCACGTGAAAAGGCGCGTGCTTTCGGAGGAAGCGGACGTGGGCACGCGTGTCCGTGTGCACCGGCCACGTGGGCGGGCCTTCGCCCGTCTCCGCGATCTGGCTCGTCAGCGCCAGGATCTCTCTCGCGCGCGGCTCGGCGGCGCGCCACGCGTCGTCGGGCGCCGCCGCGGCCTCGAGCGCCTCCAGCAGGGTGGCGGGCGGCGTTGCCAGCGCCTTGAGGACGGTCTCGCGGGAGAGCGCGTGCGCGCGCTCGCTGCCGCCCTTGAGCGGGACGCGCGCCCCGGCCGGCGCGGCGTCGACGCGCGCGTGGAGCGCTTCCAGGGACAGGCCCGCGTTGCGCGATACCATCTCCTTGTCGTGGCGCTGTAGCCACGACAGGGCGAGATCGCGCGCGATGTCCCGCGCGTCCGCGTTGTACGTCGCGCACATGCGGACGGGTGCGATCCAGTCTCCCCCGTTCGTGCACGCGCCGGTGCGGACGCGGCCGCTCGCGTCCGGCGCGCAGAGGCGGAGCAGGAGGTCCTCGAGGTCGTCCCGGAGCAGGTGCCACGCGACCGCGGCCTCGGCCTCGATCGAGCGCGGGCCCCTGCCCCAGGCGAGCTCGAGGTAAGAGCAGAGAAACCTACGCTGGTCGCACGTGGTCATGTGGATGGGGCCGGCCGAAATGTCACGGCCGGCCTCTTCGGTGTAACAGTGGCAGCTGCAGCCGAAGATACGTTTGGAGCCGGTCAGCATGACGTCGAGGCCTGCTCCAGCGGAAGGACCTGCGGCAAACTCGGCGCGGGTCATCGCAACCGCCTCGTCCATCGAGGTCGTGTAGAATAGACCATCGTCCGTCATCATGCTGATACGAGTCCCTGGATGCATGAGCGCCGGCAGCGCCGCCAGGAACGCGTCGAGCGTCTCTGCCGCGTCACACCAGGCGAAGAACGACGGTCCTGATTCGCTCATAGCTGGGTCACCTTGATGGGGTGATTGAATCCTTTCAGGGTCACCTTCTTGCGCGTCTTCGTGTTGAAGAGGTACCCATCCTTGACGGTGTAGGTATCTTTCGGCTTGAATTTCGCACCGCGCGTCATGATGAGCTCGACCTGCTCGACATCCCCCGCGACCCCCTTGTTCCGTAGCCCCTCCATCCCGTTCGACAACTGCTTGAACACATCGTCTAGCTCAACCGGGTTGCCCCCTTTCACTTCGCTCACGATCAGCTTCTGCCCGCGGGACACCGTCACGAAGTCAGGAGCCTTCCCACCGGACATGCCGGGGAGCGACTCGTCTGGAAGGTCGAGCATCTTACGCACGCCGCCGTCGCCGACGCCGAGGAGCGCCCGCTCGTCGCGGGTCATGAAGCTGATCGCCGTTTTCTCGAAGGGATTGAACCCGGCTTCCGTGACGTGCCCTTTCAGCGTCTTGAACCCGCGGAGCCTCCATACCTCGAACCCCTTGACAACGACCTTATCGACCTTCGCGATCTCCCCAGCGATCCGGATCCCACGCGGCGGTAGCGCGCCGGCGGCGGCGACGCCGTGCCAGACGTGCCCGACCGCCCCGAGCCCGAAGCCCAGCCCCGAGAAGATCCGCTCCTCGTCGCTGAGCTCTCGCCCCGACGGCACGCACCACTCCTTGCCCGTTACCGCCTCGCACAGGTCGAGCGCCGGCCCGACCACCGGCACGAACCCCACCCCGATGCGCGTCGTCGCGTGGACGAGCGTCTGCATCACCTCCGCGTACGCCTCGAAGCCCTCGCCGACCGTCGACATCGCCCCCGCGAACGCGCTGATCGTCTGGTAGAGCTGCGTCTGCTCCAGGTCGAGCCCGTCCCCTGTCCACAGGTTGAGGCTGTCTTTCATCTGGTCCGCCAGCGCATCGAACCGCGGCTTGAGCACCGTGTCCACCTGCGCCCGCAGGTCCGCCGGCACCGGCGAGTCCACGAACCAGTCCGACGCATCCATGTACCGCCGCACGACCCCGGTGATCCGGTTCTGCGCCTTCAGGAACGCGTTCGTCTCCGCAAGCGACACCCCCATCCGGTCGCGCAGCGCGATCTCCAGCGCCGCGCTGTTCTCTCGCCACGCCCGCACGTTCGCCACGAAGTCCGCCCGCGCGACCACCGCCCCGCCGCTCACCGCCGCCTCCAGCGCCGCGATCACCGCATCCGCGTATGCCGCGTACGGGTCCCTCCCCTCCTCGAACGCGCCGTCCACCTCCGCGATGTCCGGCACCTCCACCCACGGCACCTCGCTCTCCCCGAGCGCGTACGCCCCCGGGTCGTCCGGGTCCCACCCCTCGGCGCGGGCGTCCTGGGTCGCCAGGTCCGCCACCTCGTCGGCTTGCGCGCCGAACTCGTCGAGCAGCCGCCCGAGCTCTTGCTCCAGGTCGCTGACGCTCTTCTTCAGGTCGTCGACGAGCTGCTGCATCGCCGCCCGCGTCTCCGCGTCGACAACGTCCTTGTACCGGTCGAGGATCGCGTCGAGGTCGGTCCGCGAGATCTCGTCCAGCGGCCGCTGCACCAGGTCGTGCAGCTCCAGATCGAGCTGCCGCAGGAGGTCCATCCGCGCCCGGAGGTCCGCTACCCTGGCGGCGTTGCGGAGGAGCTCCGTCATCAGCCGGGCGATCCTGACCTCCAGCTCCGCGATGTCGCGCGCGAGGTCCGGGTTGATCTCCGCTAGGCTCAGGTCGACCGCGGTGCTGCCGGAGAACTTCGCCCCGCGGCGCCGGACGTTGAAGAGCGGCTTGTTCAGCCCGAGCGGCTCCGACACGAGGCTCACCAGCTCGTGCGCGTCGGCGCACCAGTCCTCGCCGCCGGAGTGCTGTACATGGAAGTGGAAGTCGTTGGCTCCCGTGCGCAGCAACACCGAGTCGAACGCCGTCTCCGCCCTGTTGGTCGCCGTGCCATCGGCGCGCTCCACCAGCGCACCGGGGACCTCGTGGGTGACCAGCGGCGTGTCGTTCACGCTGAAGAAATCGTGCCCGACAAAGAAGGGCTCCTCGCACGACCCGCTGAGCTCCAGGTGCTCCCAGCTCAGGCTGTACGGCGTGCCGGCCCGCGCGAACGACGGCGAAAGCACCGCCAGCACCGTGACCAGCGCTACGAGCTTCTGTAGCGCCGCGGCGCGAAAGCCACGCCGCGCGACCTCCTTCGAGCCTCTCATGTCCCCTCCGCGCCGCGGACGGCGGCGTCGTACGCGATCGCGGCGCCCTTCACGTCGCCCGCGTCGAGCTTCGCCTGCGCCGCGTCGAGCGCCGCCGCGGCCATCCCCTTCTCCCGCAACGCCGCGAGGCCCGCCGCGATCTTCCGCGGCAGGCCCGCCCTGAGCTCCGCCTCCGCAGCGTCGAACCGCGCTCGCAGCTCCGCGCACCCGGCCTCGCGCCACGACGACCCAGCCGCCTCGCAGAGCGGCCGCACCTGCACCAGCGCCAGGAGCGCCCCGCACCGTTCGGCCAGCAGCGGAAGCCCGAGCTTGTCGCTCACCGGCGGCGCCGCCGACAGCGCCGCCGCCCGCGCGCGCGCCACCTCGCGGAACCTCTCCGACGCCCTCTCGATCCGCGACCGCGCGATCGCCTCGCGCGCCCCCTCACCGCCCTGCAGCACGCGGAGCGCCTGCCGGCGCAGCGCGATGCCGCCGAGCAGCGCCGTCGCGGTCGCGTCGCTCCGGGCGACGCGCCGCCGCGCGTAGCCCAGCATCGCGCCGAGCGAGCGCAGCGCCCCCGACGTCATGTCCGGCACCACCGCGCCGTGCGTCGCCAGCACCTCCCTGTGCGGCGCGATCGCCTCCTCGAACGACACAGCGAGCGCCTGGAGCTCCGCCGACAGCGTCATGATCTCCGCGGCGAGCTCGTTCGGCGCGCGGCTCGCCTCGCGCGCCGCGGCGAGCACCGCCTGCTCCGCGCCATCGAGGCCGTCGATGCCCGACCGCGATGCCTCGGCCGAGAGCGCCGCGTACGCCGCCGTCTCCGCCGCCTCGGTCGCGCGGTAGTCCGCGAACCGCGCCGCGACGGCCGCGTACCTGGACACGAGCGGCGCGGCATCGCGCCGGGCCTCGTCGAAGACCGCCTGCACGACCGCCATCGCCTGCTTGTCGGCCGCGAGCGCGGCCGCGAGCGGCTCCTGCTCGGCACTCGCCTTGTCGGTCATCGCCCGCGTGAAATTGTCGGCCGCGCGGACCGGCTCCTCGTCGAGGATCTCCTTCTGATGACGCCTGTACGTCAGGAGCAGCCCGAGGAGCTCGCCGTGCAGGGTCGCCCGGAGCGACTCGGCGTGCTTCTCCTCGTCGCGCACGTACGCCACGGCCCGATCGAGGTTGTCGAACCAGGCCCCGAGCTCCGCCTCGCTCGCGACGAACGCGTCGGACACGCTGAACGGCGGCAACGCCCACATCTGGATCGGCAGCTCGCCGTCCTCCTCGGCCTTGCTCCACGCGCTGCCCGGGCCCTCGCTCGCGTCCACGCATTGCGGGACAAGGCTGGTGTTGGCTTGCGCGCAGAAGCGGCCGGGCGCGTGTTCCTCGCGCGGCCACAAGCACCCTGTCGCCGTCGCGCCGAGCGCCAGGGCGGCCACGGCCGCCACGACGACGACCGCACGCCGCCTCATTCTCCTACGCATACGCATTCCCTCCACCCCGCGATTCTTCTCGCCCGCGCACGCTCGCCCGCTCATTCACGGGCTGCAAGCGCCCACACAGGAGCGGTAGGACATTGCTCGGCCGAGGGACACGCCTTGAGTTCCCCGGCGCTCCGTTCTTGGTGAAGAGACAGCCGTGGGTTGCATTGGAGGGAGCACGGGGAAGGTGCACGCGCACGCGCACCCGCACGCGGACACCGAGACGGAAGGACAGTTCACTCGGCGTCCGCGCACAAGGCGATCGAGGCGAACTCAGCTGAGCCACGGCGGAGGACCAGGGCGCCCGCGCGGCGGCGCGCCTGCGGGTGCCCCCCGCGGCTACCTCCGCCCTCTGCGGCCGATCCCGCGCGCGTCGCGGCCGATCGGATCGCCCAGCTCGAACGCCGGATCGCCGGTCGTCGCCGGCACGTCGAGCGGGGCGCCCGCCTCGAGCGGGCCGTGCGCGCGCTCGGCTTCGGCGACGGAGGGGTAATGCTCCACGTCGCCGTCGACCCGGAAGCCGCCCGCGCGCGCCGGGCGCACCACGCGGCCGAGGACGAGCCCCTCGTCCCAGATGCCCCCGTGCTCGACCGCGATCGCCGCGCCCACGGCCACCTCGGACAGCCGCGCGGGCGCGCCATCCGGCCGCCTCGACGTGGGCCGCCAGCGCAGGATCGCGTCCTCATGGAGCACCACCACGGCGCGATCGCCGGGCAGCTCGGAGACGCCGAGGGCGAAGCGGACGCGGCGCGCCGGGGCGCCCGCTCCGCGCTCGCCGGCGGCGCCCTCCGCCTCCTCGATCGCGACGAGCTGCTCCGGACGCAGATCCTCGAGCGGCGCCATGCGAAGTCCTCCCCCGCAGGTTTCGGCCGAGGGGGCGGCGCCGTCAAGCCCGCGGCGCCCCGCACAGCGCTTGACGTCCGGTGAACTCCGCTGGTGCCATCCACCGATGGCATCGTTCGATCCGTTCCCCGTCCTCACGACGCCTCGCCTCCGGCTCCGCGCGATCGAGCCCGGCGACGCCGAGCGCATCTTCCGTATCCGGTCAGATCCGGAGGTGACGCGCTACGCCGGCCGCGCGCCCGATAGCTCGCTCGCCGACTCGGAGCAGCACATCGCGGTCGTCAGCGCCGGCATCCGCGAGAACACCGCTATCTGCTGGGGCATCACCCTCAGGGAGAGCGGAGATATCATCGGGACCGGCGGCTTCTGGCGCTGGAACAAGCCCCATCGCTGGGCAGAGATCGGGTACGGGCTCCTGCCCGCGTTCTGGGGCCAGGGCATCATGACCGAGGCGCTGCGCGCCATGCTCCCCTTCGGCTTCGAGTCGATGGACCTCCATCGCGTCGAGGCGCAGCTCGATCCCGAGAACCGCGCCTCCGCGCGCGTGCTGGAGCGGCTCGGCTTCACGCGCGAGGGGCAGCACCGCCAGAACTGGTATTACGACGGGCGGTTCACCGACACCGCCGTCTACGGGCTGCTGCGCGGCGAGCTCGGGGCCGCCGCGACGTGACCCGCGCTCGCCGGGGCCGGCGCCGCGGGACAACGCCCGCGGCTACTTCGCCGCTCCCCCGCTGCCCGGCGGCGCCGGGGCCGGCGCCGCGGGAGAGCGCTCGCCCTTGCTCTCCAGGTTCAGCTGGATCCGCGCCGGGGACTCCGACGTGATCTCCACGGTCTGCGAGACGCCCTCGCTCGACCGCGCCTCCACCGTGAGGGACACCCCCGGCTTCGGCCGGGCGATGATCTGGCTGCCGACGCCGAGCACCACGTCATTCAGCCGCACCACCGCGGCGCTCGGGAGGACCTGCACCGCGATCGGATCCACGAGCGGCCGGTGCTCCCGCGGCCGGCTCAGCGCGACGAACATCAGCGACGCGACCGCCACCCCCGTGGACACCGACGCCACGAGCCACGGCAGCGCCACCGGGCGCAGCGCGTCGCTGCCAGCGCGCATCAGCCCGCCGATCCCCCGCCGCGGGTCCGTCCGCGCGGCCCGCGGCCGCCCGTCGGAGGCCGGCCCCGCGCTCAGCGTCGCGCCAGGCTTGGGCCGCCACCCCGGGCGCTGCTGCGGGGCGGTGGCGCCGGCGATCTTCTGCCGCTCCTCCTCCATCGCGTCGCCGCAGCGCTCGAACAGGAGCTCCGCCACCTGCGCGGTCGTCATCACGCCCGACCTGCGCATCAGGAAGTCCTCGAGCGCGCTCGCCATCTCGCCCGCCGTCTGGAAGCGCTGCCGCGGGTCGCGCGCGAGCGCCTTCAGGATGATCTCCTCCAGATCGCGCGGGCACTGCGGCGCGATGAGCGTGGGGCGCGGCGGCTCCGGCACCCCGGTCTGCGGCAGCACGAGGTCGTGCAGCACCTGGAACGGCAGCGCGCCCGTGACCGCCTCGAAGAGCACCACGCCGAGCGAGAAGATGTCCGAGCGGCGATCGACCGGGTGCCCCTGCGCCTGCTCGGGCGACATGTACTCGCCCTTGCCCTTGATCTCGCCGGTCTGCGTCGTGTCGCCGAGCCGCTCGAACGCCTTCACGATCCCGAAATCGGCCACCTTCACTGTGCCGTCGCGATCGATGAGGATGTTCTGCGGGCAGACGTCCCGGTGGACGATGCCGAGCGGCACCCCGCGCTCGTCGTGGAGCTCGTGCGCCGCGTGCAGCCCGTGCGCCGCGTCGGCCACGATGCGCGCCGCGACCGCCGGGGAGATCGGCATCGGGCGCAGGCCCGGCCTGAGCAGCCGCTGCATCGTCTGCCCGTCGATCCACTCCATCACGAGGAAGAGCACGCCGTCCGTGTCGCCGAGATCGAGGATCTCGACCACGTTGCGGTGATGGATCTTCGAGGCGAGGTTCGCCTCGTCGAGGAACATGCGCTGAAACTGCGGATCGCGCGCGAGCGCCGGGATCAGCGTCTTCAGCGCGACGACCTTGTGGAAGCCGCGGGAGCCCTCCATGCGCGCGGCCCAGACCTGGGCCATCCCGCCCTCGCCGATGAGGCGCAGCAGCTCATATCGCCCGAGACGCTGCCCCGGAGCGGGGTCCTCGGAGATCCGCATGGCTCACCAGATGCTGGTGCTCGGGGAGCCGCGCCCGCGGTCTCCAGGAGCAGCCCGGGCCGCAGATCGCGGCCCCCTCTCTCCAAGCGCTCACCATAGCCAAGCGCGACCGCGCCGCAAAGGCTCGTGTGGACCGGAGGAGACGCGCGCCGCCGGCCATCGCCCCGCGCTCGCTCCCGGCGGCCCCGCCCCGCGCCCAGCGCCTCGACCGCGCCCCCGTGACCACGACCCGCGCCAGCGCCTCGACCGCGCCCCGTGACCACGCGCCGCGCCAGCGCCTCGACCGCGCCCCGGTCCCACGACCCGGCCCCGCGCCCCGGCGGCCGCGATCCGCGTCGCCCCCCCGCCGTGCCCCTGCTATGGCCGGATCACGATGACGAACGCGACCAGCGCTCCTCCGCCTGCCCGCGGGGGCCGAGCCCCGGCCTCCAAAGCCCTGTTCGACCGCGCCGCCGCCGTCCTGCCGGGCGGCGTGAACAGCCCGGTGCGCGCCTTCCGCGCCGTCGGCGGCGACCCCCTCTTCATCGCCCGCGCCCAGGGAGCGCGGCTGTTCGACGCCGACGGGGCCGAGTACATCGATTACGTCGGCTCCTGGGGGCCGGCCATCCTCGGCCACGCGAACCCCGCCGTGGTCGAGGCCGTCCGAGAGGCCGCCCTCCGCGGCCTCTCGTTCGGCGCGCCGACCGAGCTCGAGGTGCGCTTCGCCGAGAAGATCCGCGAGCTCTACCCGAGCATCGACATGCTGCGCTGCGTCTCCAGCGGCACCGAGGCCACGATGAGCGCCATCCGCGTGGCGCGCGGCTTCACCGGCCGCGACGCCATCATCAAGTTCGAGGGCTGTTACCACGGCCACGCCGACCACCTGCTGGTCAAGGCAGGCAGCGGGCTCGCCACCTTCGGCGCGCCCGACTCCGCCGGCGTCCCCGAGAGCGTCGCCCGCGCCACGCTGTCGCTGCCCTACAACGACCCGGCCGCCCTCGAGGCCGCCTTCGCCGCGCGCGGCGGGGAGATCGCCGCGGTCATCCTGGAGCCCGTCGTCGGCAACATGGGCTGCGTCCCGCCGGCGCCCGGCTTCCTCGCCCTCGTCATCGACCTCTGCCGCAAGCACGGCGCGCTCTCGATCTTCGACGAGGTGATGACCGGCTGCCGGCTCGCCCGCGGCGGCGCGCAGGAGCGCTTCGGCCTCCGGCCGGACCTGACCACGCTCGGCAAGGTCGTCGGCGGCGGCATGCCCCTCGCGGCCTACGGCGGCCGCGCCGACGTGATGCGCGTCGTCTCGCCGCTCGGCCCCGTGTACCAGGCCGGCACGCTCAGCGGCAACCCGCTCGCCGTCTCGGCCGGGCTCGCGACGCTCGAGCGCCTCACCCCCGACCTCTACGAGCGGCTCGAGAAGCTCGGCGCATCGCTCGAGGAAGGCCTCAGGGCCGCGGCCGAGGGCGCCGGCGTGGCCGCGTGCGTCCAGCGGGTCGGCTCCATGATCACGCTGTTCTTCACGAAGGGGCCGGTCCGCTCCTGGGCCGACGCATCCACCTCCGACACGAAGCGCTTCAGCGCCTTCCACGCGGGCATGCTCGCGCGCGGCGTCTACTGGCCCCCGTCGCAGTACGAGGCGGCGTTCCTGAGCGGGGCGCACACCGAAGAGGACATCGAGCGGACGGTCGCCGCCTGCCGCGAGGCGCTCGCGGCCTGAGGGCCGCGCCGGGCGGCGCCCCCGGGGCCAAGGCCAGAACGGCGAAGGGCTGACCGCCGCGGCGATCAGCCCCGCGCGCGCGCCGGCGACCTGCCGGCGCGGGCCCCGCGGAGCGCTTCAGTCCGCGGCGCGGACCCAGCCGTTCCTGTAGTAGTTGCCGCGGGCGGTCGGCCAGAGCAGGCAGTTCGTCGCCGACTGCGGCACCGTGTACACGTACGTGCACGGCTCCGGGTACTGCCCGTCGATCCACCCGATCTCGCGGAGCGATACGACGATCTCGATCGTCCCGTCGCCGTTCACGTCGGCGAGCGTCGGCACGGGCATCGCGCCGAGCCGCGGCAGCGGGATCTGGTGGAGGATCTTGCCGCCCGCGTTGAGGACGAACAGGTGGCTCCTGTTCTCCTCCGTCGAGTAGGTGTTGAACACGACCTCCGGGATGCCGTCGCCCGACAGGTCCCCGACCACGACGCCGCCCGTGAGCACCTGGGTGTCGCTCGTGTACTGGACGTCCCAGAACTCCGTCTTGTCGGCGTAGACCGCGTGAATCCGCCCATCCAGCCCGGCGAAGATCATCTCCGGGCCGGGGTGGGTCGCGTCGAGATCGGCCACGGTCACCTGCTGCGTCGCGGCCACTATATTGCCGCCGAGATCCTCGCCGCCGGACAGGTAGTCCGGCGCGTAGAACGGGCTTTCCCAGCCCTCGATGCGGCTCGCGTCGTTGCGGACCACCCAGAGGCCGACGCCCTGGGACTGGTCCGACATGTCGACGTCCTCGGCCGCCGCGAGCATGATGATCTCCGGCTCGCTGTCGCCGTCGACATCGGCGATCGCAGGAGCCGAGTTCTTGAAATAGGCCTGCAGGTCGCTGCCGTCGCCGAAGCCCTGCTGCGCGAGCTCGAGATCGTGCATGTACCGCACGCCCGGCGTCTTCGGGCGGTTCTCGAACATGGGGTGCGCGTCGAAGGCCTCTCCCGTGCCGTGATAGAACCCGGCATACGAGTTATCCATCGGTGAGACGATGTCCTGCGCGCCGTCCCCGTCGAGATCGCCGATGGCCAGGTTCTGGTCGTAGACGCCGACGATCCAGCACTCGGCGTCATCGCTGCGGCGCGCGTCGCACCCGATCGTGCCGCTCTCGATCGGCGGGAAGCCCGCGACCGGCGCCCCGCTCGCGTGGAAGGCCATCAGGACGTCGGGGGAGCGGTCGGTGCTCGCGGCCACGACGTCGAGCTGGCCGTCGCCGTCGACGTCGCCCGCGGCGAGGGCGCGGATCTCGTCGTTCCAGGTGACGGGCCAGCCGCTGACCACCTGGCCGCTCGCGTCGAGCATGTAGATCGCGGTGCGCGCAGCGACGACGACCTCCAGCTGCCCGTCGCCGCGGAAATCCGCGACGATCGGGCTGGCCCAGATGCGCCCGTTCTGCTGCGACTCGTCGAACCGCCACCGCTGCTCGCCGTCAGGCCCCCAGGCGACGACGTTGCCGTTGTGCGTGACCAGGATCTCGCTCTCGCCGTCGCCGTCCAGATCGGCGACCGCCGGCGACCCGAGCCACGCGCTCTCGTCGTCGTCGGACAGCTGAAGGAGGAGCTCGGGCTCCGCGACAGCGCTGGAGCCGCCGCTCGCCGCGGGGGCGCACGAAGCGGCGGCCGGCAGCGGCTTGGAGCCCCCACCGACGGGGGGGCGGTAGCCGCCAGAGGAGGAGGAGGAGCTTCCACCGCCGCGCGGGACGGTGCCGTCAAGGTTGCCGAGCTGCCCCTCGCAGGCCGCAAGGGCGAGCACGCTGGTGAAGAGAGCAATTCTGCCGGGAATTACAGAACCTCGGTTGCAGACAAAGAACTTCAGCATGCCGGGAGCTTATCAGCGGCTCCGCACTCCACGAAGCGCTGGAAGTAGAAATTCACGCAGCCAAGCACACACTGGACGGTAAGCTACGCTCCTCCTTCAGCGGACGAGGTGGGCGCGCGTCTCTGACGTAGCGCGCGCGGCGCGGGTGCCATGTCAGAAGCGCACTGGGCGGATGAAGCGGTACGCATGGCGGGGGTATGGGTGCGGGTAGGTGCTGTGCTAGGCTCCGCCGCCATGAACGTATCGCGACGGCTTTGGATCGCCGCCGCCGCCGGAGCCCTTCTGCTAGGCCCGATGGCGCTCGGCTGCAGCTCGAATCCCGCTCCCAAGACGGCCAAGGTAGAAGCCGGGGACATGCCCGAAGGCGCCGACTGGACGGGGGTCTATTACAGCGAGCTCTACGGTTATCTGCACCTCGTGCAGGACCACGACGCCATCGAGGGCAAGTGGCTCCGGCCCGTCAAGGATCGCTGGGGCGAGCTGCACGGCACGGTGACGGGCGACCTCATCAAGTTCAGCTGGACCGAGCATGTGATCGGCGCCATCGGGCCGAACTCGACCAAGGAAGGCCGGGGGTACTTCAAGTACAAGCGGCCGGAGGGCGAGAACGTCGACGACAAGCTGGTCGGCGAGATCGGCCGCAACAAGGACGAGGTCGGCGAGCCCTGGGAAGCGGTCAAGCAGCGCAACATGATGCCGGACCTGGCGTCGATCGGCGGCACCGGCAGCACCGACATCGGCGGCGGCGACTGGGACAGCGAGAACCAGGAGTCCGGCACCCCCGAGCCGCCTGCCTCACCTTCCGACGAAGCACCCGCCGAGCCCCCCGGCCTCTGACCGACGAAGCACCTGCCGGGCCGCCCGGCCTCTGACATAACAGCACCCGATGACGCAACCGCAGCCGCGAGGCATTCAGTTCCGCGAACCCCCCATCTTCGAGCGCGGCTCGCCGGGCAGGACCGGCGCGTCGCTCCCCCCGCTCGATGTGCCCGACGTCGATCCCGGCGCCCACTACGGCGCGCTCGCGCGCAAGGAGCCGGCTGGCCTGCCCGAGGTGAGCGAGCCGGAGGCCTTCCGGCACTTCGTGCGGCTCTCGCAGTGGAACTTCTGCATCGACGGGCAGATGTATCCGCTCGGCTCGTGCACGATGAAATACAACCCCAAGATCAACGAGTGGGCCGCGCGCATCCCGGGCTTCGCGAAGCTGCACCCGATGACGCCCGACGAGCTCAGCCAGGGCTCGCTCGAGGTGATGTGGCGCCTGCAGGAGGCGCTCTGCGAGGTCAGCGGGATGGACGGCTGCTCGCTTCAGCCCTCGGCGGGCGCGCAGGGCGAGCTCGCGGGGCTGATGATGATGCGCGCGTTCCACGAGTCGAAGGGGCGCTCGCCGAGGAAGGTGTTCATCCCGGAGAGCGCCCACGGCACGAACCCGGCGAGCTGCGCGCTCAACGGGCTCGTGGCCGTCCGGATCGAGAAGAACGCCGACGGCATCACCCACCCGGAGCAGGTCCTCGCCGCGATCGAGCGCGAGGGGTCGGACGGCGACGTCTGCGGCCTGATGATCACGAACCCGAACACCCTCGGGGCCTACGAGACGCACCTGCCGGCCATCATCAAGCTCATCCACGACAGGGGCGGGCTCGTCTACGGCGACGGCGCGAACACGAACGCCATCATGGGGCACGCGCGGCCGGGCGACGTGGGCATGGACGTCATCCACATCAACCTGCACAAGACGTTCACGACCCCGCACGGCGGCGGGGGCCCCGGCTCCGGGCCGGTCTGCTTCAAGAAGCACCTGGAGCCGTTCCAGCCCTCGCCCGTCCTCGTGCGGCGCGGCGACGCGTTCGCGTGGGACCGCGACCGGCCCCAGAGCATCGGCCGGCTCCGGGCCTTCACCGGCAACTTCGGCATGTTCATCCGGGCGTACACGTACATCCGGGAGATGGGCGGCGAGGGGCTCACGGCAGCGAGCAGCCTCGCCGTGCTGAACGCGCGCTACCTCTGGGCCAGGCTGAAGGACCACTACCTCGCGCCGGTGCCGCAGCCCTGCATGCACGAGGTCGTGCTCTCCGACAGCCAGATCGAGAAGGAGACCGGGGTCAAGACGCTGGACATCGCCAAGCGGCTGCTCGACTACGGCTTCCACGCGCCCACGGTCTACTTCCCGCTGGTCGTGCCGGGCGCCCTGATGATCGAGCCGACCGAGACAGAGACCCGCGAGACCCTCGACGAGTTCGCGGCCGCGATGCTCAGCATCCTCAAGGAGGCGCAGGAGACGCCGGAGGTCGTGAAGCAGGCGCCGCACGGCACGGTGGTCGGGCGCCTCGATGAGGCCCGGGCCGCGCGCCAGCCGCGCCTGCGGTGGTCGAGGACGTGATCCCCCCGGAGGAGGCGGCCCGCGGGCGGCCTCCTCCCGCGGGCAGCGCCAGCCGGCCGTCCGCTCCAAATTCGCGAATCTCGGCCGGACGCGTCTACAATGAGCGACGAAGGGCCGCGGTGCGGTACCTCACGGGACGAGCGACGCGTGGCCGATACCGTTGAGAACGAGGGCGATATCGAGACAATCTGCCAGACCACCCCGGTCTCGGTAGGAGACACCGTGCGCCTCGTGTTCCGCGCGTACGACGAGGCGACCCCGCCGTTCAACATCAAGATCCGCTCCCCCTCGGGCAAGATCATCATCGAACGGGTGCTGCGCGACCTGCCCACCGGCAAGCCCCAGAGCGCCTCGCCCGTCGAGTTCAGCGCCTCGTCGCCCGGCGAGTACAAGATCGAGATCAAGCAGCTCTACGGCAAGCAGAAGGGCACCGCCATCCTGCGCGTGAAGCCCTGAGGAGCGACGGGCGGCGGAGCAGAGGCGCAGACCCAGGAGGCCCGGCCCCCGGGGAGGGTGCTCGTCGCGCGGCGCAGGGAGGGCTGAACTCGCCTGGGACGTCCTGTACCCGTCGCGCTTCGCGCGCCGGATACGGGACGTTGTTGGGGCTCAAACACCAGCCCTCCCTGCACCGCGCGACGAGCACCCTCCCCGGGGGCCTACCCGTGGACGCGGGAGCGGGCCGGGCGATGCGAGGTGTCCGGGGCCTGCCGTCGACGCGGGTGCGGGGCGGGACCAGGCGACGTCAGGCTGAGAAGCCGGGCATGAGCATGCGCGTCATGCGGTCGGGGCTGACGATGCCCTGGTCCTGCATCCAGCCGTTCGCGGCGGCGACGGCGGCGCGGCCCTCGTCGCTCTGGAGCAGCTCGCCGTGGCGGCGCCGCGCCGCGGCGGCGTAGAGGGCCATGCCGGCGGCCTCGAAGCCGCGCACCGCGTCGGCGAGCAGCTGGACGGCCAGCTCCGCCTCGCCGCGCGACGCGGCGACCGCGGCGCGCACCGCCGCCGCGAGCGGGTCGGCCCAGGGCATGTGCTCGGCGTCGAGCTTGCGGGCGGCGCGCGTCGCCTCGTCATGGAGCGCCTCGGCTTCCGCCGGCGCGGCGACGGCGGCGGCGACCGCGGCGCAGGCACGGAGGTGGGTGATGATGATGCGCACGGCCTGAATGCGCAGGGCGAGCGAGCTCTCGATGCCAGATCGCTGCTCGGCGAAGAGGCGGTGCGTGGCCTCGCCCTCGCCCCGGTAAAGGCCGATGTGCGCGCGGGCGACGAGGTCGAAATAGCCCTGCAGCTGGAAGCCCGCCTTGGACCAGCTCCGGATGGCGTCCTGCGCCTGGCGCAGCGCGGAGTCGGGGTCGTCGACGACCAGCCAGTAGGCATTGCTCTGCGAGGAGCGCAGGCTCGTGGCGAGGTAGCGGTCGCCGCGCTCGTCGGCCGCCTGCAGGTACATGGGGACCCTGCGCATGAACTCGCGCGTCTCGCCGCCGTACCAGAGCGCCCAGGCCGAGAACGTGTGCGCCCAGCTCCGCTCCCACGTGACGCCAGTACAGCGCTCGCGGAAGATGGTGTCCGCGCGATCGAGATCGGCCACGCCCTGGTGCCAGCGGCCGAACAGCGTCGCCGCGACGCCGCCGACGAAGCCGACGAGGCCGAGCGCGTGAGGCCGGCCGATGCGCGCCGCGATCGCGCTCGCCGTCGAGAGCAGGTCGGCGACGCGGGAGGCCGACGGGCCGCCGTCGATCGCGAGGTAGGTCGCCTCGAAGGCGAGGGCGCGGGTCACGCGATAAGGCTCCCCCGCCTTGAGCGAGAGCAGCAGGTTGCGCGCCTGGAAGTCGGCGCCGCGCGTGGGATCGACGATCACGAGGCCCATCGCCGCCGACCAGCACACGTCGATGCGCATGAGGTCCTCCGGCGAGACCTCGTCGGCCGGGCGCTCGATGAAGTTGAGCCCGCGCAGGCGGACCTGCGCGCGCCGCAGCATCAGCGACGCGACCGCGAGCTCCGGCGTCTTCGGCACCTGCATGCCGACCGCGCCGAGCACCGAGCGCAGGCCCGCCATGCCGGCGTCGACGTAGCCGGCGCGGAGCAGGTTCTCCGCGGCCCGGCGCCCGAGATCGATCGCCTCCGCCTCCGGGGCGCCGTCGCTCGCGGCCATGTACGCCTCGGCGGCCTTGGCGCCGCGGCCGGCGCTGCTCAGCGCGTCGCCGAGCTTGGCGAGCACGACCCGCCGCTCCGTCCCGCCGGGCAGGTGCAGATCGATCGCCATCCGGTAGAGGCGGGCGGCGTGGTCGAACGCGAACGCGGCCTCGGCCTGCTCGCCGGCGCGCACCGCGTAGCCGGCGGCGCGCTCGGCGTCCCCGGCGGCGCGCCAGTGCTCGGCCAGCGCCTCGAGCTCCGCGCGCCCGGAGGCCTCCAGCGCCAGCGCGAGGCGGCCGTGCCAGCTGCGCGACGTCTGCTCGTCGAGCCGGGTCGTCACGGTCTCGCGGATGCGGCTGTGGAACGGCTCGACGAACTCGTCCTGGCCCGAGCCGCCGGTCCGCACGAGGTTCGCCGCGCGCAGGGACGAGAGCACCCGCGTGAGCTCCGAGAAGTCCGCCGCCATGGCGTGCGCGGCGACCGACGTCAGCACCGGCGAGCCAGCGCACACGACGAGCTCGAGCAGCTGGCGCGCCCGCGGGTCGAGCCGGCTGATGCGCGCCCAGAGGACGTCGTCGAGGCGCACCGGCCCGCTGTCGGAGTCCTGCGCCATGCGGTGGCGCAGGAGGGCGTCGATGAAGAGCGGGTGGCCGCCGGCCTCCTGCGCGATCGCCTCGATGCTGAGCGGCCGGCCGAGCGGCGCGCCCCGGAGCAGGAGAGCGCAGAGCTCATGGGCCTCGGCGAGCGACAGGCGGTGGAGGATGATGTGCCCGAGCGTGTCGGCCGGCACCCCGAGCTGCCGCGAGAGCGGCGGCGCCGTCTCCGAGGCGGTGCGCACCGCCGCCACGAGCATCATCGCCCGCGGGCGCGAGGGGTCGACCGGCGAGGCCGGCGCGGCCGAGTGGACGGGCCCGTCGAGGCCGGGGAACGAGCCAGGCCGGTTCGAGGCGCTGAGATCGGCCTCGGTCCAGGGGCGCATCACCTCCGAGAGGAGCGCGATGCTGTCGGCGTCGGCCCACTGGAGGTCGTCGATCGCGAGCACGAGCGGCCGCTCGGCCGCGAGCCGCCCGAGCAGCTCGCGCAGCGCGGCGAAGACGAGCGCGCGGATCTCGGGCGGATCGATCGCCTTGCGCCGCGCGCGCGCCTCCGTGATCGCCGGGACGCTCCGGAGCACCGGGAACACCGTGCCGAGCAGGCCCGCGTTGGGCGGCAAGAGCGCCTTGACCTCCTCGGCCGGGCGGCGCGCCAGATGCCGGCTCAGCGCGTCGATGAGCTCGTCCACGGCCTTGTAGGGGACCGCCTCGCGCTCGTAGCAGCGGCCGGCGAGGACGAGCGCCTCCTTGTCAATGCGCTCCAGGAACCGGCGCAGGAGCGCGCTCTTGCCGACGCCCGACTCGCCCTCGATGAACCGGGTGATCGCGCGCCCCATCCTCGCCTCGGCGAACGCGCCCTCGAGCGCCGCGAGCTCGCTGTGCCGGCCGACGAAGCCGATGCGCTGCGAGAGGACGGGCGGCTCCTCGATGAGCTCCTGCACCCGGAGCCGCCGCAGCACGTCGCGCGCGGTCGGGCGGGCCGCGGGGTCGATGCGGAGCATGTCGACGCAGAGCTCGTCGATGTCGGGCGGCATGTCCTCGACGAGCCGGCTCGGCGGCGGCGGCTCGGCCCGCCGCATCATGTCGAGCGCCGCCTTGGGCGCCATCTGGAACGGATAGACCCCGGTCAGCGCGAGGTAGAGCATTACCCCCACACTGTAGATATCGGCCTCTGGCCCGGCCGCCTTCGCCTCGGCCTGCTCGGGGGCCATGTAGTGGAGAGTGCCAACCACGGCCTGCTCGCGCCCGGTGCCGCTCGCGTCCGCGACGAAACCGAAGTCGAGGACGACCACCCGCCCTTCCGCGGTGACGAGCACGTTCGAAGGCTTGATGTCGCGGTGGACCTTGTAGGCCGCGTGCACCGCCGCGAGCCCCTGCGCGAGCTGCGCCAGCGCCGAGCGGAGGCGGGCCTCGTGGAAGGGGCGCTTGATCCGGGGCTGTTCCTCGGCGGCGGAGGCCTGGGGATTCCAGAGGGGGCTCGACGGCAAGGTGGAGCGCCGCCCGCCACCCGCGGGCTCGCCCCTCGGCGCGGCGTCGCCCTCCTCGTGGAGCCGCGCGTGCACCACGAAGTCGACGCCGCGGATGAGCTCCATGGTGAAGAAGAGCTGCCCCTCTTCCTCGTGGAGCTCGCCGAGGCTGACCAGGTTCGGGTGCTGGATGTCCTGCAGCGAGCGGAACTCGTTCTTGAACCGGAGGCGCGCCTCGGCGCTCAGATTCCGGAGGATCTTGAGCGCGACGCGCCCCTTTCGCTCGCGATCGAAGGCCTCGTAGACAACCCCCATCCCGCCGACGCCCACGACGCGAACGACCTGGAAGCGACGCGTGCCTCCGAACTCGGGTCTCGCGCTCCTCAGGCCCATGCGTGGACCAAGAAATCACCGGCGCCGAGCGGTGGCAAGCAGTGCGTAGGGAGCGCGTAGGGAACGCGTAGGAAGCGCGCAGGGAGCGCCTGGGCAGCGCTCGGGAGCGCCTGGGGCGCGCGCGGCAGCGGTGCGCGGGGCGCGCGCGGCAGCGGTGCGCGGGGCGCGCGGGCCTGCGCAGGGCGCGCGTCATGTCGCGAGCGGGATCGGCAGAAAGGTGGCACGCCCAGGGGAAGGGGGGTAGCGTACGCGGCCTGCGAGCGAAAAGAGCCCGGCCGGGTGCGCGCCGCTCAGCCGGTCAGCCCGGCGCGCACCCAGTTGACAACGGGAGGGCACCATGGTCTGCGTAGTACGCTCCGAGGCTTCGGAAGCGGTTCCGAGAGCGCCACGCGCAAAGGGTTTGCTGGGGTGATCCAGAGGTTGAGAGACTTCTTCTCGTCGTCGGCGCGGCGCAGCACGGCGCCCCCGACCGAGAGCGCGGCCGAGCGCAACCCAGGATGTAGCCTCGTTGTAGAGAATGTCAGCAAGAGCTTCGGCAAGACACAGATACTGAACGACGTATCGTTCAAGGCTGAGGCCGGCGAGTTCGTCACGCTCCTCGGGCCTTCCGGCTGCGGAAAGACCACGCTGCTCCGCATCATCGCGGGGCTCGATCGCTCCGATCGGGGGCGCATCCTGCTCGCGGGCAGGACGGTTGATCATCTGCCGGCGAACCGCAGGCCCGTGAACACGGTGTTCCAGAACTATGCGCTGTTCCCGCATCTCACCGTGTTCGAGAACGTGGCCTTCGGCCTGAGGTCGCGCAAGTTCCCGGACCCGGAGGTGCGCGAGCGCGTGCGATCGAGCCTCTCGATGCTCAAGCTCGATGAGCTCGCGGAGAGGTACCCGCACCAGATCTCGGGCGGTCAGAAGCAGAGAGTCGCGCTCGCGCGCGCGGTCGTCAACGAGCCTGAGGTGCTGCTGCTCGACGAGCCGATGTCGGCCCTCGACGCGAAGCTGCGCGCCGAGGTCCAGCTCGACCTGCGCCGCCTCCAGCGCGCGCTCGGGAAGACGTTCGTGCTCGTCACCCACGACCAGGACGAGGCGATGACCGTCTCGGACCGGATCGTGCTCATGAACAAGGGCCGCATCGAGCAGCAGGGCGTGACGGCCGAGGTGTACGAGCGGCCGCAGAGCCGCTTCGCCGCCGAGTTCTTCGGCGCGGCGAACCTCATCTCGGCCCAGCGGGTCGGCGCCACGCTCGTCTTCACGACCGTGGGCGCGCTGAGGGTCCAGACCACGCCTCAGTGGGAGTTCGGCACGCTCGCCATCCACCCCGAGTGGATCGAGCTCTGTGAGAACGAGCCGCCGGAGAACGGCGTGCGCGGCGTGGTGCGGGAGAGCTTTTATCGCGGCGACCACGTGGAGCTCATCATCGAGCCCGGGCCGCTGCGCGTGCAGCTCAGCCCCCGCTCGCGGCTCAAGCCCGGCTCCTCGGTCTGGCTCGCCCTGCCCGCCGAGCGGCTCGAGGTGCTCAGTGACTGAGCCCACGGTCTGGTATGGCCAGCTGACGACGCGGCGCAGGCTCCTCGCGCGAGGCTTCCTGCTCATCGCGGGCGGCGTCTCCTGGCTCTCGTTGTTCCTCCTCTTGCCGAGCCTCGCGCTCCTCGTCGTGTCGTTCATGAAGCGCGACGCGGACGGCGCCCTCATCTGGGAGCTGACGCTCGAGTCGTTCGAGCGGATCTTCGGCTCCGCGTCGGGCGAGAACGCGCGTATCCTCATCCGGAGCATCGTCCTCGCGCTTGTCGCGACGAGCGCCTCCGTGATGCTCGCGTATCCGATGAGCTTCTTCATCGCCCGCGGCTCGCGCCGCCGGCGGTTCTTCTGGATGGCGATCATCATCGTCCCGCTCTGCACGAACCTCGTGATCCGCACGTTCAGCTGGAAGCTCCTCCTGTCGGCGCAGCTCCTCCCGGCGAAGCTCGCCGCCTGGCTCGGCTGGATCGATCCCGGCCGCGACATCTACCCGAGCTGGACCGCGGTCACGCTGGGCCTCGTGGCGGCGTCCCTCCCGTTCGCGGTGGTCCCGCTCTACACCAGCATCGACCGGCTGGACTGGTCGCTCGTGGAGGCGGCGCAGGACCTCTATGCCTCGCGGCTCCGCGTGTTCTTCGCGGCGATCTTGCCCCAGACCCTCCCCGGCCTCAGCGTCGCGGTGATCCTGACGTTCGTCCCCGCGATGAGCGTCTTCGTCGTGAGCGACATGCTCGGCGGCGCGAAGCACTGGCTGATAGGCAACCTGATCCAGCACCAGTTCGGCCCTGGCCGGAACATCCCTTATGGGGCGGCGCTGAGCCTGTTGCTCATCATCCTGACCCTGGGCGGAGTCTCCCTGTACCGCCGGAATGGGCGCTCCGTGGAGATCCTGTGAAGAGCAACCGCGGTGCCTGGCGCGCGCTGACGACCATCGCCGCCTTCGTCGGCTTCGGGCTCCTCTACCTGCCGCTCCTCGCGGTGGCCATCTACTCGTTCAACGCCGCGGAGCGCGGCCTCGTGTGGACGGGCTTCTCGGTGCGCTGGTACGTCGACCTCTTCGCCGACCCCGAGACCAGCCGGCGCGCCAGGGAGATCCGCGAGGTCGCCGTGAACACCCTCGTGCTCGGCGGCGCCTCCACGCTCATCTCGACGACCCTCGGGACCCTGCTCGCGCTCGGGATGCGCTTCCCCTGGACGAGCTCCGTGAGCCGGATGCTCCAGTCGATCGTGGACATCCCGGCGGTCGCCCCCGACATCACGTTTGCGGCGGTGCTGGTGATGGCGTTCAACCTGCTCCGCCGGGTGCTCGACTGGTTCGACCTCGGCATGACGACGATGATCATCGGCCACGTGACGTTCGAGATCGCGTTCGTCACGCTCATCGTCCGCAGCCGCCTCATCTCCATCGGACCGACGCTGAGCGAGGCCGCGATGGACCTCTACGCGTCGCCCTGGATCCACTTCCGGCGGGTCACGCTCCCCCTGCTGTGGCCGGCCATCGTGGGGGGCGCGATGCTCGCATTCACGATGTCGCTCAACGACTTCGTGATCAGCTTCTTCACGTCCGGCCCGCGCTCGGTCACGCTCCCGCTCTTCGTTTACCACTCTCAGGTGCGAGGCATGCGGACCGACCTGTTCGCGATCTCAACGATCCTCGTGTTCGGCGTCATCGTGTTCATCATGATGATGGAGCGGCTGACCCGCTGGAGGCACGATTGAGCGTTCGCCTCGGCTGTACGGCCGCGCGCCGGGCCGCGCCGCGCCTCGGCTGAGCGGCCCGCGACGCCGTCTCGCGACGAGGCGGCCCCTGATGGCCGCGCCTCGGCGAGGCGGCGGCGTCATCCAGCGCTCGGCGACCTGCCTGGGGCCCGCGCCGCCTCACGCGCGCGCGCAAGCTCGAGCTCGGGCGCTTGCCTTCGGGCGCTCGAGGATGCGAAGGGTTTCGAGGAGATCCGCGCCTCGGCGCGCCCCGGCCCCGCTCACTTTGTATGCGCTCCGCGCAGGGCGCCTACACAGCGGCGTCCACGTGGAGGTGGGGGCATCGGCCGATTGTGCGAACAGGTTGGATCGGCTCACGGCTTACGGTAAGCTGACCCGGCAATGCGGCTGTTCGTCCGAAGCTCGCCGTGTCTCGGCGTGACTGCTGGACCCGGCTGACGGCGCCTTCCGCTCCACTTCGACCGTTGGGAATCGAGATCGAAAGATGAGCTTTCGTCGTTCCGCACTCCTACTCATACTTGTTTCACTCCTCACATTCTCCGGTCGGCCTGCCTGGGCGGACGATCTGGCCGATGAGGCCGATCTTCACTTCAGGATTGCGACGGACCGTTATTCAGCGCGCGATTACCGGGGTGCCCTGGAGCACTTTCTGGTGTCGAACCGGCTCGTGCCGAACCGCAACGTCATCTTCAACATCGCTCGAACGTACGAGGCGCTCGGGGAGTACCCGGACGCGTTCCGCTACTACGTTCAGGCGCTCGAGCAGGAGCCCAACGCGGCGCGTAGGCCTGCCATCGAGGAGGCGCTCGCGCGCATCCGGCCGAACGTCGCCGTCATCCGCGTGACGACGGATCCGCCCGGAGCGACGGTATACATCAACCGTCGTGATCTCGGCGGCCGCGGCAACACGCCCCGCCTCCTCGGCTTCCAGCCTGGCAAGCACAAGATCCTCGTCGACCTCGAGGGCTACGAGCCGGCGGAGGTCGAGAACGTCGAGGCGAAGATCGGCGAGCAGACGAACGTCGAGATCAAGCTGAAGCGCATCGTCGGCACGGTGCGTGTGGTCGGTGAGACGACGGGCACGGCGGTGAGGGTCAACGACGCGAGCGGGCCGGTGGCGTGCACCGCGCCGTGCGACCTCACGCTGCCTCCTGGCCGTCACCGCCTCTACCTGTCGCAGGAGGGGTATCAGCCGTCGGAGCAGGACGTGAACGTCGCGGCCGGGACGACGGTGCCGGCGCGTTACCGCCTGAACCCGCTCACCGGCAGCCTCGTGGTCAACGCGGACGAGCGCGACGCGCTCGTGGAGGTCGACGGCAAGCCGATGGGCTTCACGCCGGCGGTCCTCAACGTGCAGAGCGGCAAGCGCCGGGTGCGCGTCTCGCTGCGCGGCTTCCGCCCGGTCGAGCAGGCCGCGGACGTCGTCGCGGGCCAGCAGACCCGGATCGACATCTCGCTCCGGCAGCTCGAGGAGGTCGAGGCCGCGTCTCGTTCGACGGAGGCCGTCGAGGACGCCCCCGGCTCGGTCACCATCATCCCCGGGCAGGAGCTGCGCGCGATGGGTTATCCCACGGTCGCGGAGGCGTTGAGGGGCGTGCGCGGCGTCTATACGACGTACGACGGCGCATACACCTTCGCGGGCGTCCGCGGGATCAACCTGCCGGGCGACTTCGGCAACCGCATGCTGACGCTGCTCAACGGGCACTCGATGAACGACAGCTGGGTCAACCTGTCGTACTTCGATTACCTGGCCCGGACGGACCTGGAGGACGTGGAGCGGATCGAGATCGTGAGGGGTCCCGGCTCGGTGCTCTACGGTACGGGCGCGTTCTCCGGCGTCGTCAACGTCGTGACCAAGGGGCGCCCGACGGCGACCAGCGTGGGCCTCGGCGTGGGCACTGCCGACAACTCGCTGGTCCGCGGCCGCGCTTCGTTCCAGCTGCCGCTCGGGCGCGACTCCGGCGTCTGGATGTCGGTCGGCGCCGCGCGCAGCCTCGGAAGGGACTACTACTTCGGTGATTACAAGAATCACTTCACATCCAGCGATCCCCCCTCGGTCAACATGGACGGTGACCCCGTCTACGATCCGAACCGTTACGAGTTCGATGGGCACTCCCGGGACAACGACAAGTTCACCGTAGGGACGCTCCAGGGGCGGCTCTGGCTGAAGTCGTTCTCGGCGCAGTGGTACCTGAACTCCCGCTCGAAGACGATCCCCAACGGCGTCGCGACGACGCAGCTCGGCGTCGACAAGACGTTCTACCAGGACACCCGCGGGTTCCTCGAGCTCTCGCTCTCGCCGCGCTTCGGGGACAAGCTCGCGACGCTGACCCGCGCGAGCATCAACATGTACAAGTTCGAGGACAGGCTCTGGTACTACCCGAACTTCGCCGCGCCGGGCTTCTATCAGCTCTATGACAAGGAGACCTTCGACGACATCTGGTTGCTCGCCGAGCAGCGGGTCGAGTTCAGCCCGATCCCGCAGCTCAAGATCACGGCGGGCGCCGAGGCGCAGATCCACTTCACGGCCGCGCAGAGCGGCGTGAACACGGCCTGCGCAGCCGAGGGGTGCTTCGGCTTCACCTACCTGCCGCTGCCGGGCGAGTCGGGGGATGACGGTGTCGACGAGCACCCGTACCAGATCCTTGCGGCGTACGCGCTCGTCGACATCACGCCGTCGGAGCGGCTCCGTATCTCGGCGGGCTCACGCTTCGACTACTACTCGACGTTGAAGGACGCGACGCCGGTCCCGAGCCCCAGGATCGCGCTCATCGTCAAGCCGTACGAGCAAGGCAACCTGAAGATCACCGGCGGCCGCGCCTTCCGCGCGCCCTCCATCCAGGAGCTGTTCTACGGGTACGCTATTCCTCCGACCGATCCGGAAAGCACGGATCCCTATTGGGTGACGTACAGGAAGTCGCCTGATCTCGAGCCGGAGAATGTCTGGTCGGGAGAGGTCGAGTTCACGCACCGGCTCTCCTCGACTGTATCGGCGCTCGGTGCCGGGTACGTGAACCATCTGAGCAAGCTGATCTTCCAGCAGGGGAGCCAGACCGTCGGCGATCCGACGCGCTACGAGAACACCACGGTTCCGATCTTGGTGGTCGGTGGCGAGGCAGAGCTGCGCCGCGAGTGGCGCCAGGGGTGGATGGCCTCGGTCTCGTACTCCTACGCGAAGGCACAGTACCTGGAGGACAGCGGCGTGAACCAGCGGCGCCGGGTCCCGAACTCGCCGGAGCACATGGGGTCGGTCCGCGGCGCGGTGCCGCTCTTCGGCAAGGCGCTCGGCCTGGCATCGCGCTTGACGGTCGAGGCGCCGCGGTATGATCGCAACGTCCTGACGGACAGCCCGCTGCCTCAAACCAAGACGGAGCCGGTCGTGATCTGGGACATCGTCGTCTCCGGGCAGCTCGACGTCGGCGGGCTCCGGTACAACGTCGGCGTCTACAACGTCGGCGACTGGCGCTGGACGGCCCCCACGGCCGCGCAGTACACCATCGCCAAGTTCCCGCAGAACGGCCGTACGTTCCTCGCCTCGGTCAACATGAACCTCTGAGGAACGCGGGCGCTGGTCCCGCCAGCCGCCCGACGCGCGACAACGCCCCTCCCGTCCCACGGAGGGGCGTCGTCTTTTTGTCTGCCGGCGTCGTCCCCGTCGGGCCGAGAGCAGGCGCCCCCGAGCGGCGCCTCCCTGCGGTCAGATCCCGCGCTCGTCAACTCTCGTCAACTCGGCACCGGCGAGTGCTGGTCAACGCGGCACTGGCCAACGCTGGCCAACACGGCGCCGGCGAGCGCTGGCTATCCGGCAAGGCCAGCAAGGCCTCCGGCGCAGCGCCCCGTATGCACAAACGGCAGGCGCCCGTGGAGGGTGGTCGTGGCGCGGGGCGGGGGATGGGCTGATGTCTGAGCCCAAATGACGTCATGCCTCCGGCGTGCTGTGCACGCCGGAGGCATGACGTCCCAGGCGAGTTCTGCCCATCCCCCGCCCCGCGCCACGACCACCCTCCACGGGCGCCGTGCACCTCGGTTCTGCCCATCCCCCGCCCCGCGCCACGACCACCCTCCACGGGCGCCGTGCACCTCGGTTCTGCCCATCCCCCGCCCCGCGCCACGACCACCCTCCACGGGCGCCGTGCACCTCGGGCGAGCTCTCGATACCGTGAACCGGAGGACCCCCGGTTACTTGTTGTAAGGCCGCTGCGCCGGCCGGGGGCTGAACATCGTACACAGGATTGTGTCGTAGAACTTGCCCTGGAAGAAGTAGTTCTCCCGGAGGTATCCTTCTCGCTTGAAGCCGACTCGCTCGGCGACCCTGAGCGAGGGCCCGTGCCCGGGGTCGATGCCCGCCTCGACCGTGTGCAGGTCGAGCTGCTCGAACCCGAACGCCAAGATCGCGCGCAGCGCCTCCGTCATGTACCCCTTGCCGCTGGCGGTGCGCGCCTGCTCGTAGGTGATCTCCGCGCGGTAGTGGTGCGGCATGAAGCGGAAGAACCCCGCGGCGCCGATCAGGTGGTGCTCCGAGCCCCGGATGCTGATGCCCCAGCGCAGCTGCGAGCCCTCCTGATGCGCACGCTTGAGCATGCCGATCATCTTCCTGGTATCGGCGACCGTCCTGTGGACGGGGGCGCCCCATAGCCGCAGCCACTCATCGTCCGAGCAAACGGCGAACAAGGCTTCAGCGTCAGCCTCCGCGATCTCACGCAAGATCAGACGCTCTGTCTCGATGCGGGGATGCACAGCGAATGGAAGATCGAGAGGGCTGCTCATCAGGGGGTTCTCCCAGGTATAAAGCCCAGCCTATCATCGTTCCGCCACGCCATGCGGGAATCTGGCATGTGTGCGTCCAGATTGTGCCGATCGCACGCGACGTCGCGCCGCGTGCCAGCCGAGCGCCTCCCCCCCCGGGGAATGACGCGAGATCCGGCGGGCGTGGCAGAGCCCGCATGCCGCCGGTTGCGGGCGGTCAGACAGTCAACTTCACAGAGAGTGAGTGTCAGTGCACGTGGGCGCAGGTGCTTCCCTGCGCCTGACGTCGCGCGTCGCTCTCCCATGGATCGTCGAAGAAGGGCGTCGAAGAAAGCGTCACTGCGACTTCACTTCCGTCCACACCTCGTCGAACACCTTGGCTGCCTCGCCGAGGTCGCGATGGTGCTCGAGGCGATCGGCCACCTCTTTGGTCGGGTAGATGAGCGTGTTCGTCCGATCTTGCTCGGGCAGCTTGCCCTGCGCGGCGGCGTTCGGCGACGCGTACTTGGTGTACATCGAGAGCTGCGCGCCGCCCTCCGGCGTGAGCACGTGATTGATGAACTTGTGCGCCAGCTCGGGGTGAGGCGCTTTCGCCGCGATCGTCATCACGTCGACCCAGATGACGGAGCCTTCCTTGGGGATCACGAAGGCGAGGCGCTCCTTGTCCTGCTCGATCGCCTTCTGGGCGTCCCCGTTCCAGACGACCGCCATGTCGACGGAGCCCGCCCTCACGTCCTCCATGGCGCCCACGCCGCCCTTGAAGCCGAGGCACTTCGGCTGCTTCTTGACCTCCTTGAGGACGCGGCCCGCCTCGCGGATCTCGTTCGCGTTCGTCGTGTTGCTCGAGAAGCCCTTGTACTTGAGCACCGAGCCCAGCATGTCGCGCTGCTCGTCGAGCAGCACGAACGTCCCCGCCAGCTTCTGGGGATCGAGCAGCGAGGACCACGAGGGCTCGAAGTTGGGCAGCTTCTTCTTGTTGTAGACGATGCCGACGGTGCCCCACTGGTACGGCACGCCGTGCTTGTTGTTGTCGTCGAACCCGGCCCCGGAGAACCGCGGCTCCAGGTTCTTGAGGTTCGGGATCTGCGCGTGATCCAGCGGCCTGACGAGCCCACGCCGCACCATCCTGGGCAGGATCTGGCTCGCCATGATCACGACGTCGTACTGGCTCTCCGCGCCCGCGTAGGCCAGCTTGCTCTCCATCTCTTCGGTGGAGTCATACCTGGTCAGTCGCGCCTGCGCCTTGGTCTGAGCCTCGAAGTCCTTGATGATCTTCTCGTCGATATAGTCTGGGAAGATCAGCAGGTTCAGCTCGCCTACTTCGGCGGGCGCCGCTGGCTTGGCGGCGGAGCCCGACTCCTGCCCACCCGGCGCGGGGTCCTTCTTGCAAGCGATAAGCGAAAGAACCCCCAGCAGCATCGAAACCAGCACCAGGGGTCTACGTCTGTATTGCATCAGTCAGTCCTTTCTCCTGCTTGTTCAAGGCATCTTGCGGGAACGCGGCGTGCTCGGACGTTCTTCGCTCTAGTTGAACAATGATTTGACAGGACCAGTCGAGTGAACGATTCTGCGCGCAAGCAACGTAACCACGAAGTGATGGAACGCGGCCGCTAGCTCGGGGGCCTCGGCGGTGAGCCGCTGCAGCGCGTCCTCCGATAGCCGGTAAAGCGTGGCCTGGCGGCTTGCCGTCACGGTCGCCGAACGTTTCTCGCCCATGTACAGACCAGACTCCCCGACCACCGATCCTGGTCCCATGGTGCGGAGCCGCTTTATCTTCTTCCCGTCAATTTCAAGCCATGCTGTCAGCTCACCGCTCTCGATGAGGTAGAGGTCCTTGGAGACGTCCCCTTGCCGGAACAGGTCGAACCCCGCGGGGGCCTCGACGCGCTCCAGGTAGCCAAGAAAGCGGAGCATCTCCGGCCTGCCGTTGAAGACGTCCTGGAGATCGTAGAAGAGCATGGGCGGCGGCAGCATGCTCGGGGGCGCCTCCTGGATGATCTCGTTCTCACACGCCTCGAGGCCGCGGTCCAGATCCGGGTAGATCCGGCAGAGGTCGTCGTTCTCGATCACGACCTCGCCGCGCTCGAGGTGGTTCCTGATGTCCGCCGGGACCTCGGTGAGGATCAGCCTCACGCCGTGCGCCTTCGCGAGACGCCGGAGCCGGAGGAAGCTGGCGATGGCCGAGGAGTCGAGCCCGTTCACGTGCCGGAAGTCGAGGAGCAGATACCGTATCTCCCCGTCCGTGCTCTGGATGCGCTGCTGCGCGCTCGTGAGGAGGTTGTACGCCGTCCCGAAGAAGACGTAGCCCTGGAGCTGGAGGATGTACAGCTGCTTGGCGCGCTCCATCAGCGTCATCTCCTCGCCGTCGCTGCGGGCCACGTTGCTGCGCAGGTGCAGGCCGGAGATGGCGTTGCGGATGACCTCGATCCGGCTGTAGCTGAGCGCGAACAGGATGAGCGACACGCCGAGCCCCACCGCGACCCCGCGGAGGAAGTCCGAGACGGCCACGACGAGGAGGATGAGCACCACGACGAGGTACTCGGTCCGACGCAGCCGGAAGTAGCCCTCGTACAGCGTGTTGATCAGAAAGTGGAAGCCCAGGTACGCGACCAGGCCCCCGAGCACGGGGCGCGGGTAGTAGCTGATCGCGTCGGCGCCGACGATGAGCACGAGCGCGCTGATCGACGCCGCGAAGAGGCCGGCGAGCCGGGTGTTCGCGCCGGTCTTGAAGTTCATCGACGACTCGGGCATCGACATGTACCCGACGACGCCCCCGAAAATGCTCCCGATGATATTGGCGACCCCCGTGGCCCGCAGCTCCCGATCGAGGTCGATCTCCTGCTCGGTGGCGAGCTCCACGCCGGACGCGCTGAGGAGCACGGTGATGGCCGCCATGACCGTGACGGCCACCATGTTGCCGCCGCCTTCGCTGAGCAGGACCGTCCAGTTCACCTTCTGGAGATCCGACGCCTGGACGGGGGGCCAGAGCCCTTCGCGCGGGAACGGCCCGAGGAGCCACCCGTCCGAGAACGCCTGTGTGACGTTGGAGTCGGAGATGTAGAGGATGAAATAGAAGACCGCCGTCGACCCGAGGAGCAGGATCGGCAGGAGCAGGAGGTTCGTGTAACGCCGGAGGAGCGCCACGAGGAGCAGGCCGAACAGGAGGCCCGTGAGGCACTTGTCCAGCGAGCCCGTGTAAAGCACGGGCAACGTCTCCAGCGTGACGGGCTGGTTGGACATGACCGACAGGGACCCCTTGACGAGCAGCCAGCCAGCGCCCGCGAGGAAGCCGCCCGCCACGGGATAGGGGATGAAGCGGACGAGGACGCCGAGGCGGAGCAGCCCGAGCAGCAGGAAGAAGCCGCCGGCGACGACCGACGTGAGCGCGATCGCGACGATCACCGTCGGAAACGCGTCCGCGTTCGGGTCGATCCTGTGGACGCCGACCGCGATCGCCGTGGCCATCGAGGCGAAGATGACGGCGGCGTCCTCCTGCGGCGCGGCGATGACGGGCCGGAACGAGCTGAGGAGGGCGACGATCACTCCGACGATGACGGAGCTGATCAGGAAGATGCCGATGCCCTTCGACAGGCGATCCGCAAAGTCGTGCGTGAACACGAGCGCGGCGAGCGAGATGTCGAAGGTGACGACCAGCGTCCCCGAAACGCCAGCGGCCAGGAGCGCCTGGACCAGCTTGAGCCGCTTCGCCTTCCCGAGCGGCTCCTCGCGCACCGGCTCCGCAACGTCCCCTGCTTCCTGCTGTGTCATGCTCTTGAGAGACCTCTCGGACGATGTGGCGAAATCCGCGCTGCTCCGGGGTCCGAGGCGCGCTAGCGCCGCCCCCCGGTCGAGCCGAGCATAGCGATTCTGCCGCCGGGCAGGTATGCGGCAGCGCCGATCGCGACGACGATGTTCACGGCGCGGCGGGCGGGGGGCGCTCCGGCCCCCCGAGCCGGCTCAGGAGGCGCCCAGCTCACGCTCGATCGCGGCGGCCTGCTCCTGCAGAGCCTCCGCCTCGCCGAGATGGCCGCTCAGCCGGTGCAGCTTCGCGAACTCCGCGAGGAGCCTCGCCTCCTCGCGCCGGTTGCCGATCTGCCGCTCGATCGCGATCGCGCGGTGGTAGAGCGTGCGCGCGGCATCATACCGGCCCTGGACGGCGTAGGCCATCCCGAGGCTCGCCAGCGTGAGCCCCTCGGTCGGCAGGTTGCCCGCCTCACGCGCGGCGCGCAGCCCCTCTTCCCAGTACGTGCGCGCGTCGTCAGGCTGCTGCATCGCCCAGTGCGTGCGGCCGAGGCCGAGGAAGCCGAGCGCCTCGGACGCGCGATCGCCGAGCTTCTGCGCGTCGGTGAGCACGCGGATGTGCTCCTGCCGCGCCTCCTGGTACCGCCCCCTCGCCTCGAGGACGTCGCGCGCGAACTCGTAGCGCACGACGACGCTCTCGGGCGTGGGCTCCGGCGAGAGCTTGAAGTAGACGCGGTAGAGCCGCGTCGCCTCCTCGTGCGCGTAGCGCGCGGCCGCCTTGCGCGCGCCCGCGAGGAAGTAACGGCGCGCGTGATCGACCTTGCCCGCGCGCCGCCAGTGCCGGCCGAGCGCCACGAGCTGGTCTTCGAGGTCGTCGCCGTAGAGGCTCTCGATCGCCTCGGCGGCGAGCCGGTGGAGCTCCTGCAGGCGCGCGCGGGACTGCATCTCGTAGGCCGCGTTGCGGAGCAGCGCGTTGCTGAACTGGAAGCGCCGCTCCGTCATCTGCGACCAGATGCACTGCGCCTCGCCGATGCGCACGTGCTCCTCGAGCACGGAGGCGTCGGGGAGCATCAGCGCGAGCACGCGCAGGTCGAACTCGCGCCCGAGGACGGCCGCGGCGACGATCGTCTGCTTCACCTTCGCGTCGAGCCGGTCGAGCCGCGAGATCAGCAGGCTGTTCACGTTCTTCGGCGGCATGAACGTGTTCGAGATCGAGATGGAGCTCGAGCTCGAGCCGTAGCGCCCGTCCTCGAGCCAGTAGGCGAGGATCTCCTGCGCGAAGAACGGGTTGCCGCCCGCCGTCTCGCAGAGGAGCGTCGCGAGCATGTCCGGCATCGGGCCGCCGAAGAACGGGACCGCGAGCGCGAGCAGCTGCTCGCGCGGCAGCGGCTTCAGCTCGATCACCTTCTCGGAGATGCCCGGGTCGAGCGGGATGCGCACCGGGGTGCCGTCGTCCTTGCGCCGCGTCGTGCAGATGATCGCGATGGGCAGCCCCCTGCACGCGCGCGCGATGACGCGCACCGCCTCGAGCGAGTCCTCGTCGGCCCAGTGCGCGTCCTCGAGGTGGAGGATCACCGGCTGGAGCGAGGCCTCGGCCAGGAACACGAAGCTGAGCGCCGAGAGCGTGCTCGTGTACCGGAGCTTCGGGTGCAGGCGCTCGTACGGCGAGTCCTCCCAGCGAATGCCGATGAGCGCGGCGAACACCGAGCGCGCGCGGTCGAGCTCGCGCTTCAGCGCGCCCTGGCTCTCGGGCAGGCGCTCGAGGAGGTACTCGAACGCGTCGTCGAAGTTCGTGAGCTTCTCTTCCTTGCCGAGCGCGGAGGACTCCCAGAAGTTACTCCTTCAGCGCGAACTCGAACGCGTTGAGCGAGCTCTGGAGCGTCTGATCACAGCGCGCGTCGATCCACAGGAACGGCCGGTCGGTCTGGTGCTCCTCGCACCGGTGGCGGAAGCGCTGCACGAGGTAGCTCTTCCCGAGCCCCGGCTCGCCGTCGATGTAGATGATCCCGGCCGGCTTGCCCTCGAAGATCGGCCCGACGTACCGCGCGAGCTGCTCGATCTCCGCCTCGCGGCCGATGAGGCCGAGGTCGTAGAACTCCTTCTGGACCGAGATGCGGCGGCGCTCCAGCGAGTAGACGAGGATGGGCAGGTCGAAGCCCTTGAACCGGAAGATGTTCTCCGTCGTCCACTGGTAGCTCGTCTCGCCGGCGCGGAAGACCTGCTCGTCGGCCCAGATCGCCGACCAGGGGGCCTTCGCGACGAGGCGCGCGGCGAGGTTCGTCGCGCGGCCGATGCACGCGAACTCGTGCCGCTCGGTGCCGCCGTTGAAGCCGGCGTAGCGGACGTCGCGCGTGATCCCCGCGCGGAGGCGCATCTGCCGGAGGCCGCGCTTCTTCAGCTCCAGCGCGAAGTCGAGCGCGCGATCGTTGTCGTTCTCGTGCGTGATCGGCGCGCCGAAGTGGATGAGCGCGGCGATGCCGAGATCGCCCGCGTCGATGCCCGTGAAGGTGCCGCCGTACAGCTCCGAGAGCTCGTGCAGGAGGCGCGTGAGCTCCGCGAAGCTCGGGATCTGCTCGAACGAGAGGAAGACGCTCGTGACGTTGCGGAACTCGCCCTCCGGGGGCATGTCGGCGACGCCCCTCGCCACGAAGGCGGTGCCCTCGCCGCGCGGCGGGTTCCTCGGGACCTGCGGCATCCTGGGCGCCGGCACGTCGCCGAGCTTGTAGACGCCCTCGCCGTGGTACTTCGCGCTCGCGGGCGGGATGCGATCGCAGAGCGCGCGGTCGAGGAGGATGTCCCCCTTCTGCGCTTGCCGCTCGATCGCGACGCACGCGGCGAGCGCCTGCCCGTGGAAGTGGTAGTACGCACGCTCCGGGGAGATGCGGACGATGCCCCACTCGACCGAGCCCCACGCGAGCCCCATCCGGAACGAGAACGGGAAGCTGCCGAACGGCGTGTCGCGCTCGGGGTGCTCCGCGAACAGGTCGCGCATCGACAGCGCCGCGCCGAGCACGTACTCCGCGACCTTGCGGTCCGGCGTGTCCTGGAACAGCGCCGTGAACGCGTCGCCCGCGAAGTTCGTGATGAAGCCTCCGGCGTGGTGGACCGCGGCGATGAGCGGGTCGAAGTAGTACCGGAGCGTGCCCGCGAGCGTCTCCGCGCCCGCGCGCCCGTGCTGCATCAGCTTCTCCGTGAGCTCGGTGAAGCCGGGGATGTCGATCATCAGCACCGCCCCCGTGAAGCTGCCCTCGGTGTTGCCGAGAGCGTCTTGCTGGATGATGAAGTCGGGGACGAGCGGGTTCATTTCCTTGCTCCTCAGCAACGGATCCCGCTTGGAATCGGCCTGGGAAGCGCGTCTGCGGGAGGCAGAGCCTGGAGTCTACTGCCGGCGGGAACAGATGAATACCGGGATCTTCGATCGGCGGCGCTGTCGGCGCTGTCGGTCCTGTCAGCCCTGTCGATCAGGGCGCCGGTGCCGGGGCGCTGCGCGGGCTGGGCCTGGCGCTGCGCGGGCTGGCGAGCGTGCGCGCGTTCCGCAGAGCGCGGCACATCGGCGCCTCGCCGGTGACCGCCCGTGGGGGCGAGCCTGGAATACGGCACCATCGCGTCGGCGGGGACATCCGCCCAGAGCGGGCGCGCGGCGTGGACAGACGGGGGCGCGACGAGGAGGCGTGCGGGGCGCTGGAGGATCATCGTTCGATCTGGATATCCAGCGGCCGAGCAGGAGGGGGAGAGGGCGGCGGCGAGTCGGCGGGGGGCGCGGGCCTCGAGGCAGGCCGCCCGTAGTAGGGCCGAGCCGCCGGGGCCGCAGGGGGCGGCGTCGGCGCGGCCGGCGTGCTCGTCGGCGCGGCCGCCTGCTTCGTGAGCGTGGCCACCAGACGCACCGACTGGTCCGAGGGGCCCTGGACGATCGAGTACGGCTCGTACCCCTCGTGCCGCACGGTCAGCCGACGCGGGTTCGCGCGCACCGAGCTGTTCGTGATCGAGAGCTGGAGCGGCGTGTTGCCGAGGGGCTTGCCGTCCTCCAGGACCTCGGCGCCGGACGGCATGGACTCGACCATCAGCACGAACGACCCGACGTCCGCGGGCGGCGGGGCGACCTGCGGCTTTTCCGGCACGGCGGCGGTCGGCACCGGCTCGCTCGGGCGCATCTGCGACATCGCGATCCCGATGCCCGCGACCGCGAGGACCCCGGCCGCGACGAGCACGATGCCCTTGCGGCCCTGCGGCGCCGCGTCGGCCGGGCGCGAGGCGGCGCCGAGCGACGCGTCGTCCACCTGCGAGGCCGCGCCGGAGGCCGACGACGGGGGCGAGGGGCTCGCGGGGATCGCCGTCATCACGCGCACGGGCGGCATCGGCGTCGGCATCCGGCCGGTGCCGCCGGAGTCCATGGTCACGAGGCCCGTCGAGCCGAACGCCGGGGACAGGCCCATCGCCTGCGCGCACTCGCCGAGGCCGCGGATGAAGGCCTCCATGTTGGCCGGACGGCCGTCCGGCTCCTTCGACAGGCAGCGCAGCACGAACGCCTCGAGCGGCTCGGGCACGTCGGCCTCGGGGTTGCGCTCGCGCATCCGCGGGACGGGCTGCTGCAAGTGGGCGATCAGGATCTGGACCGAGTTCTGCGCCTCGAACGGGACCTTCCCGCAGAGCATCTGATACACGATCACGCCCAGCGAGTAGACGTCGGTCCGGAGATCGACCTTGCCGTGGGAGATCTGCTCCGGCGACATGAAGCGCGGGGAGCCGAGGAACGAGCCCTGCTGCGTGAGCTCCTCCGAGTCGTCCGCGAGCACCTTGACGAGGCCGAAATCGAGGATCTTGACGAGCTCGCCGGTGTCCTCGCCGGGGACGAGCATGACGTTCGACGGCTTCAGATCGCGGTGCACGACGCCGTGCTTGTGCGCCTCGCGCAGCCCGCGCGCGATCTGCCGGGCGATGCCCATCGCGTCGGGCGCCGACAGGCGGCCGGCCTTGCGCAGCCGCCGGAACAACGTCTCGCCCTCGAGGAACTCCATCGCCATGAAGTACCGCTCGGGCTCCATGTTCTCGACTCGGCCGTAGTCGAAGACCGTGACGATGTTCGGGTGCTGGAGCCTGGCGAGGATGCTCGCCTCGAGGAAGAAGCGCTTATGAAAGTTGGGGTCGATCTGATTCGATGAGTTGGTGGGCGTCAGGACCTTGATGGCGACCTGGCGCTCGAGCGCGATCTGCTCTCCGCGGTAGATGACCCCCATGCCGCCGGTCGCGAGGAGGGAGTGGATCTTGAACTTTTGATTCAAGACCTTTCCCAGCAGCGGGTCGGACTCTCCGCTGGCCGAGGCACCGTCCGAAAGCTTCTCCGCCGTGCTCATGGCCTCTGTCTCTTTCCCCTTCCCATCCCGCTGGCCCCCACTGCTGGCAGTCGGGGAAAGCGTACCCCGATCCCGTCGCGCGCTTGCCTTCGTTCGACTTACGTACTGGCCTACGTCTCGCTTACGTCCGGCTCACGTCTGGCTCACGTCTGGCTCACGTTCCTTGCAAATTCTGGGACCTGTCTCGCTGCGGCACCGCCCGCGCTCGTCGGCTCGGTCTTCCGGACTGGCTGCGGCACGTTGAGCTCAGCCTACCGTAAGCCGCGAGCCGATCCAACCCAGCTGCTGAAGTTGACATCCGTTGGCTACCCGACCGCACGCTGTGGGCGTGTACCCCCAGCCGGGACGCTTGGTCCCTGAACGAGCTTGCTGCATGGGCGGATGTACCCGTACTCTGACCGGGTCCCCGATGCCGCCGCAGCACTTTATCCGATGCCAGGCGTGCGGGTTGCCGCACCCGTCGGACACCGAAAGGTGCCCGGTGCACGGCACGGCGCTCACGCCGAGCATCGCCCCGCCCTCCTCGACGCGGGTGCCGCCGACGAGCAGGGGCGAGTCGGTGTGGCCGGTGGACGGCCCGCTGCCGCCCGATATCGATCCCGATCAGCCGCGGCCGACCAAGGAGGCGCCCCTCGTCGGCCGGCTCCTGCACGACCGCTACCGCATCCTCGGCGTCATCGCGAAAGGCGGCATGGGGATGGTCTATGACGCCATCCACATCGGCCTGCGGCGCCGGGTCGCGATCAAGACGCTCCGCGGCCAGTACGCGCAGAGCAAGACGGCGATCGCCCGCTTCCACAACGAGGCCGCTGTCGCGGGCCGGTTCGGCCACCCCAACATCGTCGAGGTGTACGATCTCGGCGTGCTCGAGGACGGGACGCCCTACCTCGTGATGGAGCGGCTGGAGGGCGAGACCATCACCGAGCGGCTCGGGCGAGAGCGCCCCATGCCCATCCCCGTCGTGCTCGACGTGGCCGTGCAGGTGCTCAGCGCGCTGATCGTCACGCACGCAGAGGGCATCCTCCACCGCGATCTCAAGCCGGACAACATCTGCCTCGTCGGCGGCGACCGCGGCCCGCTCACCGTGAAGGTGCTCGACTTCGGCGTCGCCGAGGCGTTCAACACCGGGTCAGGGCCGTCGATCCTCGTCTCGACGGGCGCCGCGGGGAGCCACGCGGTGGCCGGCACGCCCGCGTTCATGGCGCCGGAGCAGGCGCAGGGGGTCCGCGACCTCGACGCGCGCGCGGACCTCTACTCCGTGGGCATGCTGCTCTACGTGATGCTCACCGGGCAGCTGCCGTTCAAGGCGCCGACGCCGGCGGCCCTGCTCGCGGAGATCCAGCGCGTCAAGCCGATCCGCCCGCGCATGCTGCGCCCCGAGGTCCCCCACTCGCTCGACGTCGCGACCATGCGCGCGCTCGCGCTCGACCGCGAGGAGCGCTTCCCGAGCGCGGCCTCGATGCTGGACGCGCTCGAGCAGGTGCAGATCGAGGCGGCGATCGGCGGCGGCGCGCCGCCGGAGCCGACGGGCGAGCCGGCCGATCCGGACTCGGAGAAGGTGGAGTACTTCTACCGGAAGAGCGTCCTGCCGCCGCCCATGGAAGAGTGAACGGCACGCGGTAGGTCGAAACCATGCGAGCCGTCGTCATTCGCGAGCCAGGCGGTCCTGAGGTCCTCGAGGTGCGCGAGGTGGAAGCGCCCGACGTGCCCGAGGGGCACGTGCGCGTGGCCGTCCGCTTCGCCGGGGTGAACCGCGCCGACCTGCTGCAGCGGCTCGGCATGTACCCCGCGCCGCCGGGAGCGCCGCCGGACGTGCCGGGGCTCGAGTACGCGGGCGTGATCGAGGCCGCGGGGAAGGGCGCGCGCCGCTTCGCGCCGGGCGATCGCGTCTTCGGCCTGGTGCCGGGCGGCGCCTACGCCGAGCGGATCGTCGCCCACGAGCGCGAGGTAGCGCCGGTGCCGGACGGGCTCTCCGACGAGGAGGCGGCGGCGGTCCCGGAGGCGTTCGTGACCGCCTACGACGCGCTCGTGACGCGCGCCCGGCTCGCCCCCGGCGAGCGCGTGCTCGTGCACGCGGTCGGCAGCGGCGTCGGGACGGCCGGCCTCCAGATCGCGCGCGCGCTCGGGTGCTTCGTCGCCGGGACGTCGCGTACGCAGGACAAGCTGGACCGCTGCCGGGAGCTCGGGCTCGACGCCGGCATCGTGGCGTCGGGCGGGAAGTTCGCGGACGAGGTGCTGAAGGCGACGCGCGGCGCCGGGGTCGACGCGGTGCTCGAGCTGGTCGGCGGCGCGTACGTCAACGAGGACCTCAAGGCGTGCGCGTCGCGGGCCCGCATCGCGCTGGTCGGGCTGACGGCCGGCGGCTCCGCGGAGCTCGACCTGCGCGAGCTCCTGCGCAAGCGCGTCGAGCTGATCGGCACCGTGCTCCGCTCGCGCCCCCTCGAGGAGAAGATCGCGGCGGCGCAGGTGCTCGAGCGCAACATCTCCCCGTGGCTCGCGAGCCGCGCGGTGCGGCCGATCGTCGACCGGGTCTTCCCGCTCGACGAGGCAGCAGCAGCGCACATTTACATGGCCAGCAACGCCTCGTTCGGGAAGGTGCTGCTCCGGCTCGACGCGTGAGCGAGCGGCGGCGGCGTCACTCGCCGCGGCCGAGGAGCCGCGCGAGCGCGCCGGCCTCGGCGTCGTGGGCCGCGGCCTCGTCGGCCGGCGTCCACGACATGTCGAGCTCCAGCCGGTACGAGCCCTCGAACGCGTGGGGCGGCGCGCCGCCCCACTCCTCGGGCGAGAGCATCGAGAGGTAGCGGACGCCGTCGCCGCGCCGGTAGAGGTGGTAGACGTGGCCGGGCCGCTTCTTGAAATTGCACGCCGCCCGGTGCAGCTCGCTGTCGCGCTGCGCGGCCTCGAGCACCTGGCGCGCCTGCTCCTGCAGCGACCGGATCTGCCGGGCGATCTGCGCGAGCTTGCCGCCGGTGACCGCGCCGAGCAGCGCGTCGGCCTGCTGGATCTCGCGCGCCACGTCGACCAGCTCGTGCGGCGCGGAGAGCCGGCTCAGGGGGTAGGGCGAGGTGCTGGCGGGCCCCTCGTGGCGGCCGCCGCCGTGCTTCGTGTAGCCGTCGTCGCTCATGCGGAGACCCGGAGCTTAGTGCAGCGCGCCGCCGCGCTGTAGCGGCGACGGCGCCGGACGGCCGTTCCTGGCGGCGCCGGCGAGCGCCGCGGCGGGCTCGTCGGCTCGTCCGGCCGCGCGCCCGCTATCGCCGGGGTCGCCGGGGCGCCTTCACGGGTCCGGGCACCCGTCCTCGTCCGCGACGCCGTCCTCGTCTTCCTTCTGCGCGGGGCAGCGGTCCTCGTCGTCGACGACGCCGTCCTCGTCGTTGTCCCCTTCCGGGCACCCGTCGTCGTCCTGGAAGCCGTCGCGATCCTCCGCGAGCTCGCTGCACTGGTCGGCCTCGTCGTCCACACTGTCGTCGTCGGCGTCGTGGACGCGCGGGGTCCACGCGACCGAGAGGACGGCGCGCAGCGGCGTGGTGCCGACGCCGCCGACCAGCGCGGTCCCGACCCCGCCGAGGAACGATACGTCGCCGAGCGCGTAGCGCGCCGCGAGGCCGAGCTCCAGCGCGGCCATCTCCTGGCGCTCGAACGGCGCCACAGGGGCGAGCGGCAGGTGCCCATTCGCCTCCAGGAAGATCGTGGCGCGCCCCTCCGGGTCGATGCCCAGGATCTGCGGCCGGAACGAGAGGCCGAGGCCGAAGGGGAGCTCGTGGCCAAACACGGTGGGGCACGGATCGACGCCCCGGGGATCGATCGGGGTCGCCTGGCACGCGAAGCGGGCCTCGCTGGCGCGGAGCTTGAGCCCGGCCGCGAGGTGCGCGCCGAACGCGATCAGCCGGTACTCGGCGAGGAGCCTGAGCTCGTTCGTGACGCTCCCCTCGCCCACGAACGACGCCTCGTCGCCCGTGGGCAGCGTGAAGCGGTTGTGCAGCGCGAGCGCGAGCCCGCCGAGGTCGCCGCCGGTGGGCTGCACCAGCGTGAGCTTGCCGACGAGGCCGAGGTCGCCGACCGCCTGCGCCGGGACCCACGTCTCGCCGAGCACCCGCGTGGCGTCGGGCCTCGGCTCGTCGCCGGTCTGGTAGACGACGACCGGCAGCGTGAGCCCCACGAGGAGGCGCCGCGCGATGCCGACGCCGGCCGCGAAATCTGCGCTGACCTGGTGCCGGATGACGTCGAAGCGGACCTCGTCCGACGCCGGCTCGCGGAGCACGATGGGGCGGTAGGCGTACGAGGCCCACAGGCTCGCGCTCCACTCGCCCGTGTCCGGGGTCGCGGCGGGCTCCAGGTAGACGCCGGCCCCAGGGTCGATCGAGGCGCGGAACCCGCGGAGGTCCGCCGAGGGCTGGGCGGCGGCGAGCGAGGCCACGGAGGCGGCGAGCAGCGAGGAAAGGGCGATGGCGCTCGGTCGCATGGCCAGACGAGACTAATCCAGCGCACCGAAAAGTGGGGGCTCGTCGTCCGCCCCGCGCCCTCGACCGGCGCGGAGCGGACGATGACCGAGGGCGCCGGCCGAGGGCGCCGGCGCGGCGACCGGCCGTGACGGAGCGCGCGGATGCCCGAAACATCGCGTTCCGCTGCGGGTTGTGCGATAGCGGGGGCATGGACTCAATCCGGATCCGGGGCGGGAAGCCGCTGTCCGGCAAGATCCGCATCAGCGGCGCGAAGAACGCGGCGCTGCCGATCCTCTGCGCGACGCTGCTCTCCGACGGGGAGAGCCTGCTCCGCAACGTGCCCGCGCTGCGCGACATCGACACGACCTCGGCGCTGCTCCGCTTCCTCGGCCGCAACGTCGAGACAGCACCGCCCATCGTGAAGGTCGGCGCCGGCGACAACGTGCGGCCCGAGGCCCCGTACGAGCTCGTCAAGCAGATGCGGGCGAGCGTCATGGTCCTCGGCCCGCTGCTCGCGCGCTTCGGCCGCGCCAAGGTGTCGCTCCCCGGCGGCTGCCAGATCGGGACGCGCCCGGTGGACCAGCACCTCAAGGGCCTCGAGGCGCTCGGCGCGACGATCCGGCTGTCGCGCGGCTATATAGTCGCCGAGTGCAAGCGGCTGCGCGGCGCCGAGGTCGTGTTCGACCTGCCGACCGTGACCGGCACCGAGAACCTGATGATGGCCGCCGCGCTCGCCAAGGGGCGGACCACGCTGGTGAACTGCGCGCGCGAGCCCGAGGTCGAGGAGCTCGGCCGGGTGCTCAACAAGATGGGCGCGCGCGTGAGCGGCGCCGGCACCGACGTCATCCACATCGAGGGCGCCGACGAGCTGGAGCCGTTCGATCACGCGATCATCTCCGATCGGATCGAGGCCGGCACGTACATGGTCGCGGCGGCCGCGGCCGGCGGCGACGTGCTGATCGAGAACGCGCCGCTCGAGGACCTCGAGGCGGTCGCGGCCAAGCTGCGCCAGGCGGGCGTCGAGGTGGGCCGCGAGGGCGACTGCGTGCGCGTCCGCCGCGACGGGCGGCCGCTGCGCGCCGTCGACGTGACGACCGCGCCGCACCCGGGCTTCCCGACCGACATGCAGGCGCAGTTCATGGTCCTGATGTGCCTCGCGCAGGGCACGTCGCGCATCGTGGAGACGATCTTCGAGAACCGCTTCATGCACGTGCCCGAGCTCTCGCGCATGGGGGCGCACATCGACGTGGACGGCCACACGGCGCACGTCCACGGCGGCGCGCCGCTGTCGGGCGCGACCGTGATGGCGACGGATCTGCGCGCGAGCGCCTCGCTCGTCATCGCCGGGCTCGTGGCGACCGAGGGCGAGACCGAGGTGCTGCGCGTCTACCACCTGGATCGCGGCTACGAGTTCATGGAGCGCAAGCTCGCGCAGCTCGGCGCCGACACGGTCCGCGTCGAAGGGCGGGCCGGATGAAGAAGCCGCTCACCATCGCCGTGCCCAAGGGCCGGATCCTGAAGGACCTGATCCCGCTCATCCAGCGCGCCGGCCTCGACAGCACGCCCCTCCAGGAGAACGATCGCCGCCTGGTCCGGCCGACGGCGGACGGCGCCTTCCGGTACGTGTTCCTGAAGCCGGACGACGTGCCCACCTACGTCGAGTACGGCGCCGCGGATCTCGGGGTCTCGGGCCGGGACACGCTGCTCGAGCGCCGTCACGACCTCTACACGCCGCTCGATCTCGGGATCGGCCGCTGCCGCCTCGTCGTGGCCGGGCCGGAGGAGACGCCGATCCCGGATCTGCCGCGCGTCGCCACCAAGTACCCGCGGATCGCCGGGGACCACTTCGCGAGCAAGGGCGTGGTGGCGGAGATCATCCCCGTCCACGGCTCGGTGGAGCTCGCGCCGCTGGTCGGGCTCTCTCACCTCATCGTCGATATCGTCGAGACGGGCGCCACGCTGCGCGAGAACCGCCTCGAGGTGCTCGAGACGGTGACCGAGGTGAGCACGCTGCTCATCGCGAACCGCGCTTCGTACAAGCTGCGGAGCGACGATGTCCGCCCGCTGGTCGAGCGCCTGCGGGCCGCGACGGCCAGCGTGCAGCGGTGAGCGACCCCCGGGGCGCCATCGCCGCTCGCTGATCGAGGACAGCTGCCGCCAGCAAAGACCGGAGAGAGGAGGCCCCGCTGCTACCGCTATTCGCCGCGCTGCCGGCCGACATCGACACGTGGGTGGGAGGGGGGACCAGCGTCGTCGCGGGCGTCCACCGCGACCCGCCGGGGACCCACCGCCTCGACGCCTTCGCGCAGGCCGAGGTAGGGCTACGGATCGCGAGCGACTCGCTCTATTTCCGGCTCGATCTCGACGTGCAGGCCACCTCGGCGCCGCTCGGCCTGCCGGCGTTCGGCCTGCCGGCGTTCGTCTACCCCGAGTGGTCCTTGCCGGCGCCGGAGCTCAAGATCGGCCCTCCGGAGTGGGCGATGCTCCAGGTCGGCCGGGAGGATTACCACCTCCGGCTCGGCATCATCACGCATGCGATTGGCATCGAGGACTGGGACAACTGGGTCAACTACTTCCCGACGTACTCGACGATGATCAGCACCGTGCCGGGCCGGATGCTCGGCGTGGAGCCAGGGCTCGTGCTCGGCGAAGGGTACGAGGTCAACGTGTTCGGCGGCTTTGACCTCGACGTCAACGCGCCGACGTTCGGCGCCGGCCTGACCACCATGCAGGCGCTCTGGTCGACCTGGTCGGGCGTGGCGTTCTACCCGACGATCGATTTCTACTCGGCGGTCGTCGCCCTGGAGCTCTACCCGGCCGAGGCGCTGACCGTGTCGATCGACGGGAGCGTCGGGCTGGTCGGCCTCCCGGACGAGGCCGGGGCGACGAGGCTGAAGCCGTGGGTCGGAGGCGAGATCATCGCCAATATTCTTCCAAAGGTGGCAATCCATCCGCTCGTTCGAGTCCAGGGTCTCCACGAGCCCGGGGGCGCGCTCTCCGCGTTCCTTTTCACGCCCCAGCCGAGCCTCTCCGCGAGCGCCGGGCTCACCTATACGCCGTTCGACGAGCTCAAGATCAGCCTCGAGGGCAAGGCTTCCCGGGTCGAGGACGACATCCTTCCCGGCCTCTTTGCCCTGGTGGCCTTCCGCAGGCCCGAGCCGCCGCCGTATGCCGCCAAGTGACGCGGCCGCACGGCGCCGCGGTTCTCCTCGGATCGCTCGGGTCGGCGTCGGCGGGCCGGAGGAGCGCGCCCGAGCGTTACCGATCGTTACGCTCATTGCCTGAGCGTCCGCGCCGCCCACGCCCGAGTCGCCGTCGCCCCTCTTTCACGTCTCGCCCGGGCCCGCCCTTGTGATAGGGTGGCGGCCCCTCTCATGAAAATCCACGAGTATCAAGGCAAGCAGGTCTTCGCCCGCTACGGGGTACCGGTACCGAAAGGGGAGCCCGCTTTCCAGGCGAGCGAGGTGGCGCCGATCGCCGAGCGGCTGATCGCCCAGACCGGCACCCCGGTCACCGTCGTGAAGGCGCAGATCCACGCGGGTGGGCGCGGCAAGGGCGGCGGGGTCAAGGTCGCGAAGGGCGGCAGCGCCGAGGCGACCGCTCTCGCCGAGAAGATCCTCGGCATGCAGCTCGTCACCAAGCAGACGGGCCCCGAGGGGCAGAAGGTCCGCCGGCTCTACATCGAGCAGGGCCTCGACATCGCGCGCGAGCTCTACTTCGCGATGCTCGTCGATCGCGAGCGCCGCCGCATCGCGGTGATCGCGTCGACCGAGGGCGGCATGGACATCGAGGAGGTGGCCCACAGCACGCCGGAGAAGATCTTCAAGCTCTTCATCGATCCGGTGCTCGGCCTCGCCCCGTACCAGGGGCGGCAGCTCGCGATCGCGCTCGGGCTCACAGCGAAGGAGACGCAGCGCCAGTTCCTCAAGCTCGTGAGCTCGCTCTACGCGTGCTTCACCGCGGAGGACTGCTCGCTGCTCGAGATCAACCCGCTCGTCGTGACCGGCGCCGGAGACGTCTTTGCGCTCGACGCGAAGGTGAGCTTCGACGACAACGCCGAGTTCCGCCACCCCGAGTGGAACGCGATGCGCGACGTCGACGAGGAGGACCCGGTCGAGCTCCAGGCGAAGCGGTCCGGGCTCTCCTACGTGTCGCTCGACGGCGACATCGGCTGCCTCGTGAACGGCGCCGGGCTCGCGATGGCGACGATGGATATCATCCTCCATTACGGCGGCAAGCCGGCGAACTTCCTCGATGTAGGCGGCGGCGCCTCGCAGGAGCAGGTCAAGACCGCGTTCCAGATCATCCTGCAGAGCGAGCGGGTCCGCGGCATCTTCGTGAACATCTTCGGCGGGATCATGCGCTGCGACGTCGTGGCGGGCGGGGTCATCGCCGCCGCGAAGGAGCTCGGGCTCAAGGTGCCTCTCGTGGTGCGCCTCGAGGGGACCAACGTCGAGGCCGGCCGCAAGCTGCTCGACGAGAGCGGTCTGACCATCCAGTCGGCGAGCTCCATGGCCGACGGCGCGCAGAAGATCGTCGCCGCCACGCGCGGCGGCAAGGCCCAACCCGGCGCCTAGGCGCCCGCGATCAGCTAGCCTCGAACCCAGTTGAGCAGCGAGCGACCGGCGATTGCCGAGCTCCTGTCCACGTTGAAGGTAGAGTAATCAAGCGATGAGCATCCTCGTCAACAAGGACACGCGGGTCGTCTTCCAGGGCATCACGGGCGCCTACGGCTCGCAGCACGCCCGCGCCTGCATCGAGTACGGGACGAAGGTCGTCGCCGGCGTGACGCCCGGCCGCGGCGGCCAGCGCTTCGAAGAGAAGGTGCCGATCTTCGACACGGTCGAGCAGGCCGTGCGCAACGAGGGCGCCGACGTCTCGTGCATCTTCGTGCCGCCGGTCGGCGCCGCGGACGCGATCACCGAGGCCATCGACGCGGGGTGCAAGCTCGTCATCTGCATCACCGACGGCGTGCCGGTGCTCGACATGGTGCGCGTGCGTCGCTTCCTCGAGGGCAAGCCGGCGCGCCTCATCGGGCCGAACTGTCCCGGCGTGATCACGCCTGGCGAGTGCAAGATCGGGATCATGCCGGGCCACATCCACAAGAAGGGCCACATCGGCGTCCTCTCCCGCTCGGGCACGCTGACCTACGAGGCGGTCGGCCAGCTGAGCGCCCTCGGCATCGGCCAGTCGAGCTGCGTGGGCATCGGCGGCGATCCGGTCGGCGGCATGGACTTCATCGACGTGCTCGAGCTCTTCAACCAGGATCCCGACACGCACGGGGTCGTGCTGATCGGCGAGATCGGCGGGACGGCCGAGCAGCGCGCGGCGGCGTGGATCAAGCAGAACATGAAGAAGCCGGTGGCCGCGTTCATCGCGGGCCGCGCGGCGCCGCCGGGCAAGCGCATGGGCCACGCCGGCGCGATCATCGCGGGCGGCGAGGGCACGGCGGCCGAGAAGATCGCGGCGCTCGAGGCGGCGGGCGCCAAGGTGGCCGCCACGCCGGCCGAGATGGGCGTCGCGATGCAGGCGGCGCTCGCCGCGGCGCGCTGATCCCTCGCGCGCCGAAGTGAAGCAGCGCCGCCGCCTCGCAGAGGGGCGGCGGCGCGCGGTTCAGCCATCCAGTGCGATCGTTCGCCGCTCGGCCGAGCTCCGCATCGCTACCTCGATGATGCGGATCACGTCGCGCGCCTCCTCGGCGCGCACGGGCGGCGGTGCCCCGTCGAGGATCGCCGCCGCGACGCCCTCGTAATAGGCCTCGTACGCGCCGGGCAGGGTCTCGATCGCGCGGCGCTCGCCGTCGGCCGTGACCAGCGTGCCGAACCAGCGCGGGTCTTCGCGCCCCCACTCCGGCGTGCCCGGGCGCTTGCCCGCCTTGAGGGCCTCCTCCTGGCCGTCGATCCCGTATTTGAGGAAGCTCCCGCCGTCGCCGTGGACCGCGAAGCGCGGGCCCGGCTCGCGCGCCAGCGTCGAGGAGCGCACGATGACCCGCCGCCTGCCGTGGTCGAGCGTGAGGTGGAAGTAGTCCACGGCGCGCGCCTCGGGCCGCTGCGTCAGGAGGTCGGCGGTGACCGCGCGCGGCGGGCCGAAGAGCACGAGGGCCTGGTCGATGAGGTGCGCGCCGAGGTCGTAGAGGATGCCCGAGCCAGGCGACTCCTGCTCTCGCCAGCCTTGCTTGATCGCGGGGCGGAAGCGGTCGAAGTGCGCCTCGTACGAGGCCACCTCGCCGAGCAGGCCCTGCTCGACGCAGTGGCGCACGGTGAGGAAGTCGGCGTCCCAGCGGCGGTTCTGGAACACGGACAGGAGCCGGCCCCGGCGCGCGGCGAGCGCGATGAGCTCGTCCGCCTCGGCGCTCGTGATCGTGAACGGCTTGTCGACGACCACGTGCTTGCCCGCCTCGAGCGCCGCGCGCGCGAGCGGGAAATGGGTCTCGTTGGGCGAGGCGATGACCACGAGGTCGATCCCGGGCTCGGCGATCAGCACCTCGGGCGTCGGGTGCACGGCGACGCCCGAGTGGTCGGCCATGACCTGCCCTTCCCGGCGGGTCGCGATGGCGGCCAGGCGGAGCCGAGGGATGGCCCGGATCAGCGGGGCGTGGAAGACGGCGCCGGCGAGGCCGTAGCCGATGAGGCCGACATAGACGCGCTGGGACATGGCAGGGCGGGCTCGCGGGCGACGCTAGCCCGAAGAGACGCTCGAGGGAAGCCTGGCCGCCCAGGAGGAGGCGCCTGCGCCAGGCGCGCGACGGCGGACGTCGGGCCGCCAGCGCCCTCCGCGCCCGCGCCCGCCCGCGATCGCGGAGGGCGAACCGCCAGCGGCACGCACGTCGCTCGCGATCCCGGGAGGCGAGCCGCTCGAGCCACGCACGCCGCTCGCGATCGGGGTTCGCGAACCCATCGAGGCATGCACATGGCTCTTCACCCAATGGCGCTCTACCAGCGATCCATCGATGCACACGGTCTCATCACGGAGCGCCGCGCCAGCGAGGACCGCGGGAGACGTGGGTACCACGCGTCCGATGTCGTCGCACATAACCCTCTTCACATGGCGCGAGTCGGTTCGTGAAGACGCGGGGGAGCGGTTGCGATAGCGTCTTTCGTTTGGAGGCTTGTGATGCACGCCAAGAGCGTCCTGTCTGTAGTCGCGCTGACCACCTTGATCGCGGGCGGCGCCTTCGCGGCTGGGTGCAAGAGCAGCGCTGAGGCCACCGTGACCGAAGAGTCGGTCGAGGCGGTCCCGGTCGCCCTCGAAGAGCCGTTGACGGAGGAGCACGACGGCGGCTCGGTCGGGTGGGAGTTCGCGCCCGACGGCGCCGTGAGGGCGGTCGTGAAGGGGCCTGATGGCCGGCCCATCGACAAGGACGTGAGCGGCACGCTCACCTGGAAAGGGCCGAACGGTGACGCGCAGGTCCCGCTCGCGCTCGACGCGAAGACAGGGCTCCTCATCGCGGCCGGGCCCAGGCTCGAGGCCGACCTCACCGAGGTGAAATACAACGTCCTCGTCGCCGGGAAGCCGTGGAACGGCACGCTCCACGTGCCCGCGGGGGGCACGAAGGTCATCGTCGAGGGCGCGAGGAAGGCCGAGCGGAGGCCCATCCCCCCGGGCAAGACGGGCCCGAACGGCGGGGTCATCCAGGTGGTCGGCGACGACACGATCGAGGTGGTCGCGGACAAGGCCTCCGGCCAGGTCAGGGTGTATGTCCTCGACGAGAACTTCAAGCCGGTCCCCGTCGGCAACCGCAAGATCAAGCTCGGCTTCGTGGGGTCGAGCTCCGAGCTCATCCTGTTGAACCCCGGCCCCGGCGGCCTCTACTCCGTCGGTACGATCTCGGCGAAGGTGAACCCCGTGAAGCTCACGGTGGTCGTGGCGCACCCGACCCACGCCGACGTGGTGCTCGTCGGCTATCGTCCCGGCGTGCACGTCGTGGTCGGCCCGAGCGCGCCGTCCCTGAGCGTCGTCGTGGCGACGACGTGGAACGTGGGCGTGAAGGTCAAGGCGGCTCCAGGCGTGGTGGTGGTCCACGATGATGACGACGACGACGATGACGACGGGCGACGGATCCACGTCGTCCACGTGCACGGAAAGCACAAGGGCAAGCACAAGCACGGGCACGGCCGCGGACACTGGAAGTGATCTCGCGCGGCGCTGGGCGGCGTACCTCACCGCCGAGGTCGACGCCGCCTCGCTCGCCGTCTTTCGCGTCGGCTATGGCGCCCTGATCGCGTGGGAGGTCGTCCGGTACGTCCTCCACGATCGGATAACCCGCTATTACGTCGAGCCCGGCTTCTTCTTCAGCTTCGTCCCCTTCGTCCGCCCCTGGGGCGGGACGGGGATGTACTGGCACTTCGCCGCCGTCTTCGTCCTCGCGCTCCTCTGCGCTGCCGGGCTCTTTTACCGGGTGAGCGCCGCGCTCCTCTGCGCCGCGCTCACGTATGTATTCCTCCTCGACAAGGCTCAGTACCTCAACCACCTCTATCTGCTCTGCCTCCTCGGCCTGCTGCTCGCCGTCGCCCCGGCGCACCGCGCGCTCTCGCTGGATCTCCTCCGCGCGCGGCGCGCCTCGCCGGCCGGCGCCCCGGCCGAGACCGTGCCGCGCTTCCACCTCTTCGCCCTGAAGGCTCAGATCGCGATCGTCTACTTTTACGGCGGCGTCGCGAAGCTGAACGGCGACTGGCTCCGGGGGCAGCCGCTCACGATGTGGCTCGCCGAGCGCGCCGACGCGCCGCTCGTGGGGCCGCTGCTCGCCGCGCCGGCAGCGGGGCTCGCGCTCTCGTATGCAGGGCTGCTCATCGATCTCTCGATGGGCTTCCTGCTCTTCTCTCGACGTACCTTCCCGTTCGGCGCGGCGATCGCGGTGGCGTTCAACCTCTCCAACGCTTTCCTGTTCAAGATCGGGATCTTCCCCTACGCGATGATCGCCTCGCTCGCGCTGTTCGCCGATCCCTCGTGGCCGAGGCGGCGCCTGCCCTTCCTGTTCGGGCGCGCGGACCGCGCGGGCGACGGCGCCTTGGTTGTCCCCTCCCCCGCGGCGTCGCGGCGGCGCGCCCTGCCGCTCGCGCTGCTCCACGCGTACCTCCTGCTCCACCTCGTCGTGCCGCTCCGCCACTGGCTCTATCCGGGCGACGTCGCCTGGAACGAGGCCGGGCACCGCTTCTCGTGGCGCATGAAGCTGCGCGACAAGAACGTGAGCGAGCTCGACATCCGCGTGATGGATCCGAGGACCGGCGTGCGCGAGTCGCTCGACCTCGAGGCGTGGCTCACGGACCGCCAGCTCGGCGAGATGAGCACGCGGCCCGACATGATCGTCGACTTCGCGCACCACGTCGCCGACCGCTGGCAGGAGGATTTCGGCGTGCGGCCGGTCGTCACGGCCAAGGTCGTCGCGTCGCTGAACGGAGGTCCCTTCCGCGATCTCGTGGACCCGACGCGCGATCTCGCGTCTCAGCCGAGAGGCCTTTTCGAGGTTGTGCTGGCGCCCTGACGAAGGAGGGCATGACAAGAAAGAGGTCTGACCGCCAAGACGCCAAAAAACGCCAAGAGAAGAAGAGATAGATACATTTGATTCATTCTCTTCTTCTCCCCTCTTCTTGGCGTCCTTGGCGTCCTTGGCGTCCTTGGCGTCCTTGGCGTCTTGGCGGTCAGATCTCTTTCTTCCTCTCCGCCCCCGCCCTATCGCAACGCCTGCTTGCCCTCGCAGCGCCTGGCGCGCAGGAGGCTCGGCGACTCGCAGCCCACCAGGACGAGCAGCGCGAGCGGCCGGTGCGGCAGGCGGCCCATGGCGGCCGCTACAGGTTGAGCTGCAGCTGCAGCGCCACGGCGTCGTTGTCGAGCGCGACGCCGTGGACCTCCTGCCGGTGGGTGAAGTCGGCCTGCGCCTTGAGCACGTTGTCGATGAAGTGGTAGCTCGCGCCGGCGGTGAGGGCCCAGCTGTCGGTCTCGTCCGAGACGTCGAGGTTCGGATCGAGCCACTCGAACCGCGCGCTCACGCCGAGCTTGATGCGCCGCACGAAGTAGCCGACCTCGCCGACGAGGCCGAGCGACGTGACGGGCGCGAGCTGGCCGAGCGGCTGCGTCGGCGCGCGCTCGGGGCGGCTCTGGTTCCAGAGGAGCTCGGCGAGCGCGTGCGCGCCCGCGGCGTGGAACAACACGTCGGCGCCGACGCCGTGGATATCGCGCGCGCCGCCGTTGCTGAAGAAGTAGCCCGCGCCCGCGCCGAGGCGGGGGCGCGAGACGGCGAGGTCCTGGATCGAGCGCGGCAGGGGGCCGAGCGGCTCGGTGGCGAGCCGCGCCACGTAGGCGATGTCGTCGAAGCGGTTGCCGAAGGAAGCGGCGTTCTCGACGTAGCCGGCGAAGAACTGATCCGAGCGCTGGAAGCCGTTGAACATGCCGGCGAAGTAGCTGAACGCCCTGTCCCGGAAGTGCCCCTCGACGTGCAGGCCGACCTGGCGGAAGGGCGCCATGGCGCGCACAGCGAGCGGCCGCTCGATGAGCGCGCCCTCGCCGGCGCCCGTCATCGCGGAGCGGCTGAACGGCACGTCGTGCGCGCCGAAGTAGAGGTTCGCGAACGCGAAGTGGGCGTAGCCGATCCACGCCTCGGAGATCCGCGCCGAGGCGTCCGCGCCCGCGGCGAGCTCGCCCGAGACGGCGAACGGCACGTACCCGGCGAGCGTCCCCGCGAAGCCGAGCCGCGCGCGTCGCATGCGGAACCCCTGCCCCTCGGCGACGTCGCCCGCCTGCACCAGCGCGTCCTCGCCCGCGAACAGCGCGGCCTGCGCCTGCACGAGCACGAGGGGCGCGAGCAGGAGCCGGCCGATGCTGAGCTGGAACGGCGGCCCGGCCGAGCCGTCGGGCGCCGGCGCGGCGTCGGAGCCGGCGGGCGCCGGCGTGGCCGCAGCGGCGGGCGGCGCGGGGGCGGCGGGCGGCGCGGCGCCGGCGGGCGGCAGCGCGGCGCTCGCGGGCGGCAGCGCGCCGCCCGGGGGCGGCAGCGCGGCGCCGGGGGGCGGCAGCGCGCCGCCGGGAAGCGCGGCGTTCGCGGGCGGCGGCGCGGCGCCAGCAGGCGGTGGCGCCGGCGCGGCAGGCGCCGGCGCGGCGCCGGGCGGCGCGACAGGCGCCGCGCCGGTCGGGGGCGGAGGGTCCGGGACCGCCGGGGCGGCGGGCGGGAGCACCGGCAGCGGGTCGGCGGCCGGCGGCTGGACCGGCAGCGGCCGGGTCGGCTGCGCGCCTGCCGGCGAACACCAGAGCGCCGCCGCGGCGAGGAACGAGACGGCGGCCGCGCCGCCCCTCACGCCGACTCGGCCCCTCGCGACGATTCCGCTTCTCGCGACGATTCCGACCTTCATTGCAACTCTGCCCCCCGCGGCAACTCCGATCGTCACTCCCCCTCCGCCGACGGGCCGATCATGCGCTCCGGCCTCACGACCTCGTCGAACGTCCGCTCGTCGAGGAGCCCGAGCGCGAGCGCCGCCTCGCGCAGCGTCGTGCCCTCCGCGTGCGCCTTCTTGGCGATCTTCGCGGCGTTGTCGTAGCCCACGTGCGGGTTCAGCGCGGTCACCAGCATCAGGCTCTCGCGGACGTTGCGGGCGATCCGCTCGCGGTTCGGCTCGATGCCCCGCGCGCAGTGCTCGTCGAACGACGCGCAGCCGTCGGCGAGCAGCCGCGTGGACTGGAGCACGTTGTGGATGATGAGCGGCTTGTACACGTTGAGCTCGAAGTTGCCGCTCGCCCCGCCGAGGCCGACAGCGACGTCGTTGCCGAGCACCTGCGCGCACAGCATCGTCATCGCCTCGGCCTGGGTGGGGTTCACCTTGCCCGGCATGATCGAGCTGCCCGGCTCGTTCTCGGGGATCGTGATCTCGCCGATCCCGCAGCGCGGCCCGCTCGCGAGCCAGCGGACGTCGTTCGCGATCTTGAACAGGCTGCAGGCGAGCGTCTTCAGCGCGCCGTGCGCCGCGACGAGGGCGTCGTGCGACGCGAGCGCCTGGAACTTGTTCGGCGCGGTCACGAAGGGCGCCCCCGTGAGCTCCGCGATCCTCGCCGCCACCTTCGCGGGGAACTCCGGGTGGGCGTTGAGCCCCGTCCCGACCGCGGTGCCCCCGAGCGCGAGCTCGTGGAGCGGCGGGAGCGCCCGCTCGATCGCGGCGATGCCGGCGTCGAGCTGCGCCACGTAGCCAGAGAACTCCTGCCCGAGCGTGAGCGGCGTCGCGTCCTGCAGGTGCGTGCGGCCGATCTTGACGATGTCCGCGAACGCCGCGCTCTTCTGCGCCAGCGTGTCGCGGAGCCGCCGGACCTCCGGCAGCAGGCGGCGCTCGATCTGGAGCGCCGCGACCACGTGCATGGCCGTCGGGAACACGTCGTTCGAGCTCTGCGACCGATTCACGTCGTCGTTCGGGTGGACCGGCGACTTCGAGCCCATCACGCCGCCGCTCATCTCGATCGCGCGGTTCCCGATGACCTCGTTCACGTTCATGTTGGTCTGGGTGCCGCTGCCCGTCTGCCAGACGACCAGCGGGAAGTGGTCGTCGAGCTTGCCCTCGATCACCTCGTCGGCCGCCGCGACGATGAGCCCGCACTTGTCCGCCGGCAGCAGCCCGAGATCGCGGTTGACCAGCGCGGCCGCCTTCTTCACGGTGGCGAGCGCGGCGATCATCTCCCGCGGGAAGCGCTCGCCGCCGATCTTGAAGTTCTCGAGCGAGCGCTGCGTCTGCGCCCCCCAGTAGCGGTCGCCTTGCACCTCGATCGGTCCGAAGCTGTCCTTTTCGATGCGAGTCGCCATGCCCCCGTCTTAGCGGCGGTGGACCCGCTCCTCAAGCAGCGCGAAGCCGGGTCGCCGGCCCCTGCGCAAGGTGCGTAGAGGCCTTCGCGCCGCGGGGGCGAAGAGCGGGCGTGCTCTTGTTTTCTCGCCTGTTTCCTGCGAAGTTCCGGCCCTCGCACGCGCGAGAACCACGGAGATCAGTATGGCCGGCATGGACACGGTACCGCGGGAGCTGCTGCAGGCTGCCTACAAGCGCAATCCCATTTACCTGCTCAAGATCCCGCTTCATTTCGGCATCTGGGCCGCGCTCACGTGGGTGCTGTACGCGACGCAGCGCCACCCGCTCGCCATCCCGATCGGGATCGCCTGCTCGTACGTGATCGCCAACCTGGTCCGTGGCCTCGGCGCCGTCGCGCACGACGCCGTCCACGGCAGCTGCTCGCGCTCGAAGCTCGTCTCGTACCTCATCGCCCTGCTCTGCTGGGCGCCGACGGGCATGAGCGTGACACTGTACACGAACTACCACCTTCATCATCACAAGATCGCGAACACGTACCCTGACGTCGACAACTTCGTCGTCACGGACTACACGCGGAACCCCGTCCTGGCGAAGCTCCTGCTCCTCGCCGTCTACACGTTCGCCTACCCCCTTTACTTCCTCGGCTGCATGGCGCGGTACGTGAAGCGCCTCTCGCCGCTCCAGCGCGTCAGGATGAACCTGGAGCTCCTCGGCTTCTACGGCCTCATGGGCTTCTTCTTCTGGATCATGCCGTGGCAGGTGTTCTTCTTCTTCTATGTCCTGCCGTTCATCTTCGGCGCCATCCTCGCCAGCGTGACCTCGATGATCGAGCACTACGAGATGCTCCCGGGGGAGGACGCCTACAGCTCTCGCACCTACGGGACGAAGGCGCACTTCACGAACTTCCTCTGGAACAACGTCACGTACCACAACGAGCACCACAAGTTCCCGGGCATCCCTTTCTACAACCTGCGCAGCTTCCACGTGGCGGCGTATCCCCACTACGATGAGCGGGTGAAGTCCGCCTGCCACCCGTCGATCGTCGGCATCGCCCTCGAGCTGTACGGGCGCATCCTGAAGCTCGACATCGACAAGCTCGACGAGCGCTACCGCGACATCAACAAGGAAGCCGAGCGGCAGAAGATGATGGCGCTGAACGGCATCCAGCCCGGCGTGACCGCCTGAGCCAGCGCTGCGGCCCCCGTGCCCGGGCGCTCCGGGCCTGAAAACCCTGCACGAAAGCATGAAGTGAAGAGAGCCCGGCCGCGACGTCCGCCGCGCCTGCGGTGACCCTCGCCGCCTCGGTCGCCACCTCGGCAGCTCGACGGGTGCTACGGTGCGCTGCATGAAGATCGCTATCATCGGGCCTGGCGGGATCGGGAGCACGTTCGCCTTTCAGCTCGCGCGAGCGGGGCACGAGGTGACGGTCGTCGCTCGCGGAAAGCGGCTCGAGCAGCTGCAGCGTGACGAGGCGATCGTGAGCGCCGCCGGGGAGCGCGCCGCCGTGCGGGTGAGCGCCGCGCTGGACGCGGCGACGGCGTGGGACCTCGTGCTCGTGACGGTGCTCGCGTCCCAGGTGGACGCGGTGCTGCCCGCGCTGGCCGAAAGCGCGGCGAAGGCGGTGATGTTCATGTTCAACACCTTCGAGCCGCTGGGCCGTCTTCGAGATGCGGTGGGCGCGGCGCGCTTCGCCTTCGGCTTTCCCGCGATCCTGGCGACGCTCGATGACGGCAGGCTGACGTCGAAGATCGTCACCCGAGGTATGGTCACCCCGGTGACGGACGCGGCCTGGGCGAGAGTCTTCACGGACGCCGGCATTCCCGCCGTCGTGCAGTCCGACATGGAGAGCTGGCTGCGCACGCACGCGGCGTTCGTTGTGCCGGCGATGGTCGCCACGGTCGCGGCCCACGCACGTCAGGCAGGCGTGTCGTGGACCGAGGCGATGAACCTGGCGCGCGCCATGGACGAAGGGTTTCGCCTGGTGCGCCAGCTCGGGAACACCATCACGCCGGCGCCGATGGCGACGCTGAGCCGCTTGCCCGCGCCGGCGATGGCCGCCTTCCTGTGGACGCTCAGCAGGATCGAAGCAGTCCGCAGGACGGGCGCCGCGGGGCCCGGCGAGCCGCGCGCGCTGATCGATGCGATGGCCGCCGCGGCACCCGGCCAGACGCCGGCGCTGCTCGCCATCCGACCCTGAAGGGGCCAAGGAGGTGAGCCGCTCGGTGTGGAGCTGGCGGATCTGTCAGGAGTTGCCGCTCGGCCGATCGGGTGCGACGCCGTCGTAGCGCCAGGTGGCTCGCCGGCATCTCGCTGACACCTGTTTGTCGCACGATACGGCTTGACAGGAGCGCCGCCCCCTGGGCTTTACTTCCCACCTTCGGCGCAGTCGCGAGCCGGTGGAGGGCTGTACAGCGAGGGCAAGATGATGATGTCGAGAGGGGCGCTGCTCCTCGCAACGGGGACACTGCTCTTTCTGTCCGGGTGCAGCAGCGAGCCCGGCGGCGGGAATCAGCCCGGGGGCACGGACAGCACGGACAGCACAGGGAGCATGAGCAGCGGTATGGGTGGAGAGGGCGGCGCGGGCGGTGCCAACACGGGCGGCGCGGGCGGTGCCAACACGGGCGGCGCGGGCGACGCGGGCGACGCGGGCGGCGCGGGCGACGCGGGCGGCGCGGGCGACGCGGGCGGCGCGGGCGGTGCCGGCGGTGACACCGCGGCTACGCCCATGGATCTCGACCTGATGACCTTTAACATCCGCTATGCGAACCGCGCGGATGGCGTCAACGCGTGGCCGAATCGCCGCGACATGGTTTACCAGGTCATCAGGGACGCAAACCCCGATGTGCTCGGGATCCAGGAAGCGCTCAGGTCCCAGCTCGACGATCTCCGCGGCGCGCTCCCGTACGCCGAGCTCGGGGTCGGTCGCGATGACGGCGTCGAAGCGGGGGAATACTCGGCGATCCTCTACGATGCAGATCGATTCGATGTGAGCGAGAGCGGCACGTTCTGGCTGTCCGATACACCGGAGAAGCCTGGGTCGAGGAGCTTCGGGAACGTGGTCGTGCGGATCTGCACCTGGGCGAGGCTCGTCGAGAAGAGCTCTGGCCGCGGCTTCTATCTCTTCAACACGCACCTGGACCACGAATCCCAACCATCGCGCGCGCGGAGCGTCGAGCTCATCGCCGACAGGATCGCGAAGCGTGGCCACCCTGACCCTGTGTTCCTCACGGGTGACTTCAACGCAGGCGAGAGCAATCCAGCCGTCCTCTACATCAAGGGAGAGGCGGCGCGCGCGAGCGAAGGGACCGCGCCGGTGCCTGCCCCTCCGAGACTCGTGGACACGTTCCGCGTCCTCTACCCGAACGAGGCGCCGGTCGGTACATTCAACGGGTTCAGCGGAGACGAGGGCGGAGAGAAGATCGACTTCATCTTCGCTCAGCCGGCTCCGGTCACCGAGGTGCTGCAGGCCCGGATCATCCGCGACAACCGGGACGGCCTTTATCCGTCGGATCACTTCCCTGTCACGGCCAGGGTGCGCCTTCAGCCCTGAATGCGGAGCGTGCCCCGCTCGGGGAGACGTCGTATGAGCAGCGCCTTGGAACGTGGATTTCGCTCCTACGACGCCCATCCGGGAACGGCATGCACATCCAGGTCGAGTACGGCAGCGAGCAGCACCATCTCTGGATCACCCACAGCGCGCACAGCACCTGGGAGCCGGTGGGGGCGCGCAGGTACCTCGGCAGGAGCTCGTTATGATGCGACTCGTTAGCATGGCCGTCGTCCTGGTCGCGATGGCGCTCGGCTGCGCCAGGCCGCTCACGTGCCCCGCCGCGGGGGGACCGCCCTGGGTCGAGCTCGAGTCTCCGCATTTCCTGCTGCGAACCGATCTCGACGAGGTCGAAGCGAAGGAGACGATCGTCCAGTTCGAGCGAATCTACCGCGCCTTCGAGCGCGTCGCCTTTCCCCACGAGCCCAAGCCGAACGGGCTGACCCATGTGGTCGTCTTCGACGACGAGGACGCTTTCGCGCGCATCGGCCCGCGAGGCTTCGGAGGGTACCTCTCCCGCAGGGGCAACGACATGGAGCACGTGCCTACCCTCGTGTTCCCGGGCGGCCTGAGCGATGCGGTGCGCGAGGTGTTCCAGCACGAGCTCAGCCACCGCTTCTTTGCCTACTACTTCCCATCGGCGCCGGTCTGGTTGAACGAGGGGATGGCGGAGTTCTACTCGACGCTTCGCCTCGAGGAGAGCAGCGTCGTCCTCGGGAAGCAGCTCTCGGACCGGCTCATCACGACAGGCAGCCAGTGGCTCTCCCTGAAGATCGACGGGCGCTCTGTCGTCGGCGTGCCCAGGGCGGCGCTGCCCAGCGTCCCTGCGCTGCTCTCCCTCGACCCGGCCGCGTTCTACGCGCGCGACGTCGAGGACCCAACCTCGCGCGAGGCCCGCAGGCGCAGGAGCGCGAACTACACCGCAGCCTGGGCGCTCGTCCACGCCCTGCAAATCGAGGATGACGGCTTGCATCCCGGTTTCCTCCGCTACCTCCGGGCGCTGAGCGACGCGCGCGACGCGCGGGATCGTGCCCTCGTCGATGCGTTCGGCGACGCGCCCGAGGGCGCGCTCGAGCGCGCTCTCAGGCGCGTCGTCGAGACGAACGAGGTCGAGGTGCAGACCGTGAGGCGCGCGTATGTCGACCGCGCCCCGGCGATCGTGCCCCGCGTGCGCAGCATGCGAGACGAGGACGTGCACGCGCTCTGGGCACGACTCCGGACGTGGAGCGATCCGTCGGCAGCACGGGCGGCGGCGGCCGATCTCGACGAGGCGGTCCGGGTCGGGCACAACAGGCCGGAGCCGTACCTCGCCCGCGGGACGTTCCGCTGGGACCGGGGTGATCTGGCCGGTGCCAGGGGCGACCTCGAGCGCGCCGCGTCCCTCGCGCCGGACGAGCCGCGTTACCTGTACCCCCTCGCGTCGTTCTACACCCGAGCCGAGGCGTCGCTACCGTACGAGCAGCGCGTCTGGGAGGATATCGAGCCGCTCGTCGCCCGGCTCGAGCCGCGCGCGACGAGCCAGATGCAGCTGGATTACCTCGCCCGCTACCACGCGCTGAGACGCCGCTTCGGCCGCGCGCTCGCGTACGTGAAGCGCGCGGTCGACGGCAACGCGTCCTGCAGTCCTTGCTATGAGACGCTCGCAGACATCCTGTTCCAGCAAGGGAAGACCGCAGACGCCGTGAGGGCGCAGCACATCGCGATCAACATCCTCGGTGACGACCAGGTGAGCGACGCGAGCCTGCGACGGCTGTGGTACTACAAGAAGGCGCTCGAGCAGGCGGAGCTGGCGTCCGGCAAGGAGTGATCGCGCGGGGCTCTCCGGACGGTGAAGGAGGTGGCTCTCGGGCGCGCCGATTCCCGCCAGGACGGCATCTTGTTCCGATGGTGGAGGGCCGGTTCCCTGCCACACCTTACGTTGGCCCACTCTTTATCTGTTGGGTAATCGGTCGAACTATCTGCAAGCTCCGCCGCCTTGGCCCTGCGAACCCCGTCGATGATCTCGGCATTCACCTTGGAGCAGGCGGACTAGGTGGGGAAGCATGAACGGCAGCGGATTTCGTCGTGTCGTGAACGAAATAGCCGAGCGGTTCGAAGTCCCCCTCCAAGAGAACCTCGCCTACTTCATCGAGACGGCCGGAGGCTATCTCTTTGTGATTGGCATCCCACGCCGTGTAACGACTGTCCGGCCCCTCCATCAGGAAGGCGACGCCACCAGCAAAGGGTGCCCCCTTTCGCAGCCAGAGCTGGTACCATCTTCGCTCGCGCAGAATGTCCTCAACGTGATCGAGGAATTTCGAGATCTCGGCGACGTCATTGCGGTACGGTGCGAGGAGAAGACGAACGTACTCCCTCTTTTGCTCTTGTGTGGCGCTGCGCAGGTAGTCCTGATCGGAAAGCGCCCGATTCACGGCGGGCTCCCACGCGGCATGTCTTGGCGACAGTGAGCGCCAGGATTCGTCCCCCCATTGAGGGATGTGTTGCAGCGTTGCCGTCAGCCGCTCTGAAATTGCCGCCAGAATTGAGCTGGCGGAGAGATCGCGATCGTGCGATAGCAGCGGCAGCTTCGCCTCGATTACAGCCCTGTGCAGCACGATAACCTCAGTCGAATCGGATACGACAAACGGAGTCTTCATGGGTCCTCAATATGGATTGGGGCCAACAAACGTGATCTCAACGTGTCTTCCGAAGCGAAGAGTGCCACGATGAGTCAGCTCATTGGCGTTCTTTCCCAAATCGAAGTACACGCCGGGCTTCGGTTGAAACTCGATCACGCGAGACCCGCCGACCCGAAGCGGTGCGGCGGTAGGACGGGGCCAGCTACCTCGCCAGGTACGACTGTCGTACTAAGGAGGTGAGGATGAAGACGAAGGCACATCGCCGCCGCCAACGTCCGGCACATCTTGAACGAAGTAGCCAAAGGGCTCGAAGCTCCCTTCCAAGAGCACCGCCCCGACCTCGTCGAGACTGCCAGAGGCGATCTCTCTATGGTCGGCATCCCATGCGACGAAACGACCTTCCGGCCCCTCGGTAAGGAACGTGACTCCTCCGGTGAAGGGCGACGTTCGTCGCAGCCAGAGCTGATACCACCTTCGCTCGCGAATGATGCTCTCGACGTGCTCGAGAAAGTTCGATACGTCGGCATCGTCGTTATGGTAGGGAGCGAGTAGGAGCCGGACGTATTCTCGCCTCTCGGGAAGCGTAGTCCTTCGGAGATACGCTTGATCGGAAAGCGCCCGTGCGACCGCAGGAGCCCAGCGAGCGTGTCTGGGAGAGAGTTTCCTCCAAGCCTCATCGCGGGGCCAGAGGTGCTCTGGCAGATCCCTGCAAGCTTCTGTGGCTCGCTCGGCGAGGCGCGCCACGAGCGGGCTCGCGGAAAGCTCTTGATCCTCCGACACCCGGGGCAGTTTCGCTTCAATCAGCGCGCCCTGAAGCGCGAGTAGCTCGAACTCGTTCGTGATCGTAAACACTCGTCCTCCTAGAACGGATTGGGTCCAGCAGAGGTAATTTCTACACGCCTTCCGAAGCGCACTGTTCCGCGGTGGATCAATTCGTTCGGCTTGCGTCCAGCATCGAAGAAGACGCCCGGCTTCGGTGTGAACTCGATTACGTGACTTCCACGACCGGCGTGACTCGCAAAACCACGAAAAATGACCTGCTCCGCCGTCGCCGCGTCTACTGCGAGCGGGGTCGCAAACACGCGCCCGGCGTGAGCGCCACTTGTCGGCGCTCGGATCATGCCAGACTCCATGATCGCCTTGAAGCCGTTTTCACTCGTATAATGACGCAGGAGCTGCCCACCGCCACCGACCAGCTCACCGACTGCTCCCCTCGCGGCCCCCGCCGCCCCGGCTCTTCCGCCCAGCGCCGCCAGTCCCTCGCCGAGCCCCACGGCCGCGCCCAGCGTGAGCACGGTCGCCTTGGTCCCCGCAGCGCTCGCGGCGCGGTAGTCGCCTCGCTCGGCCTCCATTGCCACGGTGCAGGTATAGCGTCTTCTCCGGCGTCGCCGCGGCGCGCATCACGAGCGCACCGCCTGCCCGTTTACCAGCCCGGTCTTCTACACCGGAGTCAGCCCTCTCCGACGAATTATAGCAAATTTTTCCAAGGGAGCTTGGTCTTTTGTTCCTCAGCAAACCTGATCGGAGCCGAGCGAGTGCCTCGCCACCTTGAAGGCGCTGCTCAGCAATTATGAAATGCCAGAGTGAGCAGCTACGCCGGTCGACCCCGTATCATCGTACACCTCCTTTATAGGGGCATACGTCCGTCCGTGACCAAACACCATTAGATGCCTCACACTTCGCTTCGATTGGTTTGTGCTCAGGACAGTCGTACGAGTAAATCACGAAGCCATACGGCAACGTGAATTTTTCACGCTGTTCTGTGCTCAGCATCACCTCTTCATCTACGACTTGGTCCAGCGGGGCACGGTGTCCCTCGCTCCACACGAACAAGGCGTTGGGACCGTCTTTGCCTTGCCAGTCGCGAAGGGGTCGAAAGCATACCGGGCATCGAAGGTCGCGAGCGGGTCGGTAATAGTCGAACATGCTCATTGTGTACCTCACCTGACCACGCCGCCAGCGGCGCGGACTGCGGCAGCAAGCTCCGCGTCGTTTGTGATTAAGGGGATGCCGAACTCCACGGACTGGGATCCAATGATCCCATCACCGAATCGTCCCGTTTGACGCACGAGGCCGCCACGGAAGTTGATGATCCCATCAACGGATGGACGCTGATTTAGGACCGGCAGCCCTTCCAATGCACGGGGCACCCCGCGGAGGCTTCCTCGCGCAACGGCGTTTCGAAGCTCAGGACCAGTTACATAGGAAACGACGCCGCGTTCGCCTGGCGCTGGCCGGCCCGCCAGGGTCGCGTCCTTCCCGATCTGTGCCACGACATTGCTGTCCAGCAGCACTGTGCCTCGCGCTGTTGTGGCCCCCGCCGCCCCGGCCCTTCCGCCCAGCGCGGCCAGTCCCTCGCCGAGCCCGACGGCCGCGCCCAGGGTGAGCACGGTCGCCTTGGTCCCCGCCGCGCTTGCGGCGCGGTGGTCGCCTCGCTCGGCCGCCAGGACCGCATCCGTCCCGGCCCTCAGGATGTGGTACATCGGGTTCACGGCGTTGAGCGCCCCGATCAAGCCGTCCTCCTTGTACCCGTCCCACATCGCGGTCCCGAACTCGTAGGTGCCGTAAGCGCCGAACGTCAGCGTGCTGAGCACCAGCGACCGCCCGAGCTCGACGGTGAGCTCGCCGAGCCCTTCCCCGGCCCCGAGCAGGCTGTCGCCCACGACGCTGCCGAGCGTGCTCTGTTGCGGCGTGGAAGGGGCCGGCTCCGGCACGTACCCCGAGCTCGTTCCGTAGCTGTTCACGTCGATCGGCCCGTAGCTGTTCACGTCGATCGGCGGCGCGATGACGCCGACTTCGGCGCCCGTGGTGTTGGCATCGGCATCAGAGGGCGCCGCTTGCTCCGGGCGCTTGCCGACCGCAATCTCTTCCGGCGCCCAGCCGGTCTTCTCCCACGGGATGTGCTCGACGGCCGGTTGCTGTGACCCATCCTGGTCCTCCGCCGGCGCCTCCTGAAAGCCGTTCGGATCCACGTACGCCAGCGGGTTGTTGAGAACATAGCTGTACGGATTGAAGCTCTGCCCGGACAGCGGATTCGCCACGAGCGGATCCGGCGTCAAGAAGCGCCCGATCACGGGATCGTACATCCGTCCCCGCATGTTGACGAGCCCGAGCTCGTCGTCGCCCTCGTGCCCCGTGAACCCCTGCCGGACAGGGGAGCTGCCGAACGAGCCCGGAGCCGCGCTGTCCCAGGTCGGCTGGCGGCGGTTGCCCCACGCCTGGTAGCTGCGCCGCTCGTGCACGCCGCCCGAGCCGTCCGTGATCACGTCGATCGAGCCCAGGTTGTCGCGATGCAGGTACAGCGTCGTGCCCAGTGCCCCCCCGGCGCGCGTCACGAGCGCCACCGCCCGCCCGTTCACCAGCACGGAGTACCTGTGCTCGACGCTCGGCTCCCCCGCGTCCGGAGCGAGCCGGGTGACCCGCTCGTACAGGTCGCCCACGTAGAGGGTCACCTCGTCCGGCGTCGTCTTCCGGATGCGGTTCTGATCGCCGTCGTAGTCGAGCTCGATCGTCGCGCCGCCGTCGAGCGTGAACGTCTCCGGCTTGCCTGGACAAGTACCCATGTACCGCTACGGCGAGAGACACCCACGACCGCGACGGCGCGCGCCGTTCAGGACACGGTTGCCCACCACAGATCGTTCATCGACAGGTCTTCGTAGTCGACGTTTCGCGAAATTTTGCGCCCAAACACCTCCTCAAGAAGCTCTGGGGCAACTCGATATCTATGATCGTGCATGTGCCTGAATTGAATCCATGTTACAGCGCTCGGCAGCTCTGCGAGCGGGACGTCATCCCGGGCTGCACCTATCGGGACACGCGCACAAACAAGACCCAGAACGTCATTGTCAGCGTCGAGGACACGGCCCCACTGCTCGTCGCCAGGCTCCCAGTCCACCCAGGAGCCTGGCGAGCGTGCTACCAGCGCTCGGAGGGCTTCGCGGACTTTCTCACGCGTCCAATTCGCCGACGCCGCGTGCCCGTACCGAAATACATCGCTGAGATCCTGTTTCATAGAGGACTCCCCGGCGCACCGTGAACGAAACCCGTCTCGGTGCGGTAAAGGTTCAGTACGTTCGTTCTCTGACCTGTCTCGGCATGCACGCCGATGAAGTCGTCGAAAACAACCCTTGCCTTGCTTCCGTTGCTTCCTGTCCACAGGCTTGCATCATCGGCGTAAGCCGCAGCATCAAGGACGAGCTGCTTCTCGTTCACGTGGTAGAAGAACTGGCTCCTGCCGTCGGCAAGGCTGCCTACCGTATGAGGAGCCATGCCCGGCTCGTCAAGAATGTAGCGGCCGTTCGTCAGGTACCCGTGTCTGTTCCTGAAGACATTCCTGCTGACGAGCCAACTTTCTCCCGCTGCGGCCCTCGTCGCCAGGGCTCTTCCGCTCACCGCCGTGAGCCCCTCGCCGAGCCCGACAGCCGCGCCTAGGGTGAGCACGGCCGCCTTGGTCCCCGCCGCGCTTGCGGCGCGGTGGTCGCCTCGCTCGGCCGCCAGGACCGCATCCGTTCCGGCCCTCAGGATGTGGTACATCGGGTTCACGGCGTTCAGCGCCCCGACCAAGCCGTCCTCCTTGTACCCGTCCCACATCGCGGTCCCAAACTCGTAGGCACCGTAGCTGCCGAACGTCAGCGCGTTGAGCACCAGCGACCGCCCGAGCCCGACGCTGAGCTCCCCCAGTCCCTCGCCGGCCCCGAGCAGGCTCTCGCCCACCACGCTGCCCAGCGTGCTTCGTTCCGGTGTGGAAGGAGCCGGCTCGGGCACGTACCCGGAGCTCGTGCCATAGGTGTTCACGTCGATCGGCGGCGCGACGACGCCGACCTCCGCGGCCTCGCGCGAGCCTTCTACCTGGTTGGGAATCGGGCGCGAGCATTCGAGCCCGAGGCAACCCGACTCCAGAATACGTTGCACCTCGGGATCGTTGGCGTACTCGGGATCGACTGGAGGGCTCTCGTATTCCGGCTGAAACCCGCTCGGGTCCACATACGCCAGCGGGTTGTTGAGGACGTAGCTGTACGGGTTGAAGCTCTGCCCGAACAGCGGATTCGCCACGAGCGGATCGGGGGTCAAGAAGCGCGCGATCGCCGGGTCATATACCCGCCCCCGCATGTTGACGAGCCCGAGCTCGTCGTCGTCCTCGTGCCCCGTGAACCCCTGCGTGACGGGCGACTCCGCGAACGAGCTCGGCGTCGCGTCAGCCCAGTTCGTCGGGCGGCGAGCGCCCCACGCATTGTAGCTGCGCCGCTCTCGCTGGACGACGGACTCGTCCGTGATCACATCGATCGAGCCCAGGTTGTCGCGGTGCAGGTAGAGCGTCTTCTCCGGCGTCCCCGCGGCGCGCGTCACGAGCGCCACCGCCTGCCCGTTTACCAGCACGGAGTACCTGTGCTCCACACTCGGCTCGCCGCCGCCCCCAGCGTACCGGGTAACCCGTTCGTAGAGGTCGCCCACGTAGAGGGTCACCTCGTCCGGCGTCGTCTTCCGGATGCGGTTCTGATCGCCGTCGTAGTCGAGCTCGATCGTGGCGCCGCCGTCGAGCGTGAACGTCTCCGGCTTGTCGAAAGGAGTGTACGACACCGTCGCGCCGGGCCTCGTGATCTGGTTGCCCACGGCGTCATAACCGTAGAATTTGTCCCCGGCCTTGCTCACGGCGTGCGGCTGGTCGGGATCGTACTCGTAGGTCCCGACACCCACCTTGTAGTCGATGTTGCCGTCCGGCGCGTACGCGTTCTCCGTGAAGCAATTGAGCGCGAAGAAGCGCTGGGCGCACCTCAGCCGATCGAGCTTGTCATAGAGGAAGTGCTCCGTCGTCGCCTGGCGGATGTCCTGCCGGCGCGTGAGATTGAGCCTGCCATTGTACGTGTACGCCAGATCCTGGATGACCTTGACGCCCTTGGTCGTGCGCAGGCCTTCCAGGCGGTTCTTCGTCTCGGAGTACGAGCGCTCGGTCACGACGCCGTTGCCGAACTCCTCGGCCCGGATCCTCCCGGCCCGGTCCGTCTCCTTCAGCTCCCAGTACGGGTCGCCGGTCGCGGCGTTCCGCGCCTCGAGGACGTGACCGTGCGTGTCTAGCTCGTAGAGCACCGAGAACGGCTCCCCGCCGTCGCCCGCGGGGTACGAGATGAGGTTGAGCTGGTTCGAGGGGGTATAGCCGAAGGTCGTCGTGAACCTCTCGCCCTCGAGCACCAGCCGCTTGGTCTCGAGCCGCCCGAGCGGGTCATAGGTGTAGGTGGTCTTGTGATGCTCGGGGCTCTCGACCTCGGCGAGCTTGCCCTTGCCCGTCGCCCCGAGGTCCCACGTCCACGTGGTGCGTTAGGTGCTCTCGCTGCCCTCCTCCTTGTCGACGCGCGCCGTCATGCGGCCCAGGCGATCGTACTCGAACCAGCGCTCCCGCCCCAGCGCGTCCTTCGCGTACGTCGGCAGCCCGAACCCGCTGTAGTGCGCAATCGTCTCGCCGCGGTCGGGATCCGTGAGCTTTCGCACGCGGCCGTAGGCGTCGCGCTCGGTCGTCGTCACCGCGCCGCCCGGATCGGTCACGGTCCACAGCCCGCCGAACGGTCCGTAGCTATAACGCGTCTCCCCCAGCATCGCGTCAGTGATCGACACCGGCCGGCCGAGCGCATCGTTCTTGATCACGGTCGTCACGCCACCTGGACTGTTCACCTCGACGGTCGTCCTCTGGTACGTGTACGTCGTTGTGACGCCCCACGGCGTCCGGTGCTCCTTGATGCGGCCCATGCCGTCGTAGGTGTAGTCATCGTAGTGCAGCGCATCGCGCGGCGTGTCCTCGCCGGCGGGCAGCGATCGTCGCGCCACGTGCTGGCCCAGCTCATCGAAGACGAGCTCCTGCATGACGCGCTCGTCGGCGCCGGAGCCCACGTCGGGGCGGTGCGTCCACCACCGGACCGGACGCCCCAGACTGTCGAGCTCTACGGTGTCATCGCGACCGCCGGTCTCCTGCGTTCGCACCTTCACGTTCCACTCGGTGCCGGACGCGCCGCCGTCCTTCGTCCGCGTGAACGTGGTGATCACCTCGTCGTCCTCGCCCGGCCGGATCTCCTTCGTGACGCGACCGAAGCCGTCGATCGCCCAGCGCGTGACGAGGTCGTTCGGATCGACCAGCGCCGTCCTGACGCCGAGGCCGGGGTCGAACTTCATCCGCGTGATGTGCCCCTCCGCGTTCGAGCGCGCGTACGGGAAGATGCGCTCGTCGTCGTACGAGATGCAGGAGTTGCGGCGCGCGCCGAACGCGTCGACGGAGCGGGTGACCCTGAGGTTGCCGTACACGTCGCGCGCGTACGTGAGGTGGAGCTCCGTCTGCGGGTCACCCTCGGTGCCGACGGACTCCTCGACGACCTGTCCGCGCGTGTTGTACTCGCGCGACATCGTGCGGCACTGGTCGATCCCCGAGGCGCTGCTGCACTCGGTCACGGAGTCCAGCTTGCCGATCAGCCAGGAAGCGGTGTCGTTCGTGTACTTCCGCTTGACCAGGAGCGTGAGATCGGCGCCCTCCGTGGACGACGACTCGGCGAGGATGTTGCCGAACTCGTCGTGATCGCCATAGGCGATCGTCGCGTCGCTCATGGTGTTCGGCGGGAACCCCGCCCTGTCGATCGCGTACGCCTCCAGGCTCTGCTCTCCAGTTGGCGAATACATTCCCTGTCCCCTGACGTCCCTGCGGAAGACAGGCAGCGTGAAGTATGTCCTGCCGCCGTTCGTCTTCACGGTCTGGAGCAACGAGTTCACGTGCGAAAGTTCCACGACCTGGACTGGCGCCTGATCATGCGCCGCGGGAGGGCTGTAGCGCACCTCCCGCACGACCTGGCGCGCGTAGGGGAAGACGTTGAGGTCCTTGTCGAACGTCACGTTGTCGTAAAACTCCACGGTCCCGGAGCCGGTGTCGAGATCGCGCACGATCCGCTTGCCGAAGCCGAGGAAGCCGCGGCCGAGCCGGTGGTAACGGCCGTTCCTGTAGGCGACCTCGAAGCGCCGCTCGACGTTCGCGCCGTTGTTGAGCACGTAACCGCTGACCACCGCCCGCGGGCCGAGGGCGCAGCGGAGCGGGTAGGCGCACTCCTCCTCGACGGCGTTCTCCATCGGGTTGTAAACCTTCTGCTCGTCCGGCAGCGGCAGCGGCGACAGCCCGTCCGAAGCGTGCGGCGACGACAGGTGGCTATAGGTGATCGTCACGTTCGGCAGGAAACCGGGGTCGTCCGGATCGAGCGAGTTCATGCCGTCCGTCACGCTCGCGAGGAGATCTTCGTCCTTGAGCAAGTTCGGGAAGACGCGGAAGAAACGTCCCACCGACATCAGCACATCCTGGACGCCGTCGCCGTTCAGGTCCGTCACCCGCGGAGCTTGCGCGTGCGCGAGCGTGACCTCGGACTCGAGCATGAGGGCCTCGACCGGCAGGTGCGACTCCACCAGCGTGAAGGTGCCGTCTCCGACCTTCCCCGTCGACTCGAGGATCATCCACGCAGGCACCCCGCCCGGCTCCCGCATCGGCATGAGCAGGTCCTGGCGGCCGTCGTCGTTCCAGTCGATCGGCACGGCGAGGTTCACGAACCGGTCGGCCTCGAGCTACGTCGTGATGGGGTTCGCCGCCAGGGGCCGGCTGCCGTCAGACACACGGCCTGTGCTGCAAAGTGCTGCGGAAGCGGGTTCTGGCAGCGCGGAGAGCTCTGGGGGCGTTTGGTGCTAGCACCAAACGCCTCGGCGTCTCGCTGAGCGTTCACCGACAACTTCCGCGTCAGGGGCCGACCATCGCCGAGGCCGGCTGCACCGCGGACCTGCACACCGCCGCGAGGGTGGGATGCTGCGCGTCGGGAGGGGACGATGAGCAGCAAGAGCATGACCGCACCGCAAGCCGAGCGACCTGAGGACGTATGGGCCAGCTGGAGCCGAGACCACATCGACGTCCTGCAGCGGACAACGGAGGCGCAGCGCGTGCTGCTCGAAGCCGCGGTGCGCTTCGTGGCGGCCCTTGATGGCCAGCCGATCCTGCTTCGAGCGGCAGCGTTTTTCCTGCTGCACGCGGGCATGGGCCTGACCCCGGCGCAGGTTGGAGCGGCGGTTGGGCGCACCGACCGGGCCATGCGCCTGGTCCAGGCGCTCTCGGCGCAGGACTGGATCGAGTCGGTCTGGGCTGAGCTCCGAAGGCATCGTCAGCCGAAGCTGCACGCCGAGCACGCCGGTCCGATTGCCAAGTACCTGGTGGACCATCCGCGCTCTCGGCAGGCGGACGTCGTCGACTTCATCGAGCGTGAGTTTCAGATCCATGTCGACACCTTGACCTTGCGGCGCTTCTTTAAGGCGTATGGTCTGGGCGTGCTCCGCCCTGATCGCACGCACGCCGAGGAGCGCGACGGAGCGGCCCCTTTTCTGTCGGACGCACCCACTTCGGAGGAGCCTTTCTCCTGCTCCCCTGCGCGTTCGCGCTGAGCTGCGTTGCCGAGTGTACGCTGCACAAGGTGCTCGGTAGCGCGGGCAAGGCACGGCGGCTGGTGCTGTCGCTGTTCTTTCGCGCAGCGCTCGGCATCGAGCGTATCTTCCATTTCGAGACCCTCGATGACGTGGGGTTCGCTATCCTGACCGGGGGACGGCAGGTCTTGTCTCGTTCTCGCCTCGGCGGTTTGGTCCGCGCGGTGACGACCCGGGCGGTGCAGGCGTTTTCCCGCGTTACCGAGCGATTCGGAGCGCTGCGTGGTCGCGTCGTCACATTGAGCCTGGACGAGCACGCGGTCGCGCGCTTCACGCGCAAGTTCCGCATCGCCAAGGGGTTTCATACAATTCGAAACAAGAAGATGCGGATAGAGAAGCTCTTTTTCTTGCATTGGCCGGCCAGCCGCCGCTTCCTCCATCTCGTCGTTACCCGTGGCAACGCCGCGCTCGACGAGCTGGTCGGCTCGATGATCCGCGCGGTGCGTGCCCGGGTTCGTCCTCGCCAGGTGCGCTTGCTGCTGGATGCGGGGGCTGCCAAGAAGCATGCCGCATTGCGCGACTTCGATCGCTACCGCAAGACCGTGTTCTTGATCCGCACGCCCCGGCGCCCTGCCTACGTCGCTGCCTGGAAGCGGCTGCCGCGAGAAGACTTCACGCGCCATGAGGAACCTGGACGCTACCTGGGCGCCAAGCTCAAGGCCATCGAGATCACAGAGACCACGACCACCATCCGAGGCATCGCTCTGCCGGTGCGCACCATCGTCGTGCGTGAGCACGCGATGCGGGGCAAAGATCGCTGGCATGCACTCTTCGTTCTTCATGATGACACAACGCCCGCGCTCAACCTGTTGCACGAGTTCAGAAGCCGTCAGTACCACGAGCAGGGCTACCGCATCGGGGTTCACGACCTGTGGCTGGACACCGTACCGAGCGGCTATCCAAAGAGCGGCCGACCCGATCGCCCCGGCTTCCGCCGAGGACCGCTCGCGCTCTGCGCCTGGTTGGCAGCGTGCGCCTGGGACGCATTGCGCGAACTCGGCCTCGCCCTGCCGAAGAAGTTTCACTTTGCCCACCCGCGCACGCTCCGCCGCTGGGTGCTGCTGCGCGACGCCGAGCTGATCGTGACCTCGTCGCACCTGCTCGTCGTGCTCGAGTCGGTGCGGCGACGCGCCCTGCTCCGCCCGCTGATCCGACAGCTCAACGCGGCTCAGCTATCGCTGCCCTGGCTCGGCGGCAGACGCGTCGCGATGGGCTTCGCTGCCAGCTCGCAGCGGCTACCCGACGCACGACCTGTGCTTCCAGACATACCGGAAATCGGTTCTGATTGCGCGAGGCGCTGCCGTGGCGTTTGGTGCTAGTGCTTCTCGGTGCTCTACTCGATCGTCAAGGCCCGGGAGATAATGTGGACGAAGACGACCGAGAGCGGGATGGAGTCAACTTACTTCGAGAGCATCCGGTCCAAATCCAGATGATTTTCCCTGGAGCCGCTGACCCCGTAGTCCACGGACGAGCAACGCGCAAGTCATGATGACCGAGACCTCCGTGTCAAGAATTCACTGATCGCGGCGACCGTAGTGTACCACTCCGAGATCGATTGACCGTCTTCGGAGATCGTCCGTCGTGGCTCTACGAATTTATCAACCACTTCGGGATCGAACGGCTCACGAAGCTCTTCGAGAAAGCACAATTGCTGTTGTATGGCAATCGAATTCCCATCACGATACAGGGCCCACCATCGAACAAAGTTCGACAACGATGGCTCATTAAGCGAGGTAATCATTGCGACACGATCACCTGTCATGATTCGCATCGCTGCAGCGATCCACTGTTGCTCGTATTTGAATCTAGGCCAGAAGGTGACATCTGACACAAATTTCTCACGGAATGAACTGATGCATATCTCGCCCAGTTGACAGCCGGGCAAGTCGGCGCCAGGAGACTCGTCCAGGAAGTAAATGTCAAAGATGTCCATCGCTACTTTGATGTCCATCGCTATTTTTCAATCTTGTTGAGCTCAGCATCGTAAGTACCGAGGCGTACACCCCGCCTGTCGAACATCTTCCATACGCCGCCGTTATGAGAGTCAACCTGGGGGGATTGGTCGAGGCGGGAAAGATGCAGATTATTGGTCCGATTTCAACTTTCCCCCTCCTCGGTTTTGCTCCCGGAACAGTTGCTCAGTCGCGTAGCCGAGAAACTGAACGAAGGCAAACGCTCCCCCGTACGGGAAGAGGAGTTCTACTTTATTGCCAGCCCTGGTGCGAACGACGAGCGATTTCGAGACGGGATCTTTGGATAGTCTTTCCCATCCTTCGACCGCTTCATAAGGCAGCCAAATGGGGGCGAGGGGGTCGTTGAAGACGCCCAGCCCTCTTTCCGTGACAACGATCGCGCCGTCAGAGCAGTCAGACTCGGCCTCATGCACACCGAGGATTTCACCCCAGATATCAGGGGCGAGTTCGTTCCTCCACCAGCGCGGACGTTTATCTTTGTCGAACGACATGTAGCCTGGAAATATCGACCGTTCATCCGACCCTTTGACCATACCGGCGAGAATGCGCTTTGCCTGCTTGCGAATTCTACCAGCTAGAGCGCCGCTAAACGAACTACTCATTTTAGTGTTCCCTCCCAAAACATTGTCCCATTCGGTCGGACACCGAAGCCTGCTTTTTCCAGGATCGGGGCAAGCCGGCCGGTCTCTTCGATCACGCGTGATGTCTCGATCCGCAGGACGCTCGCACCTTCCCCTTTAGCCGCGGCCACAAGCGCCTTCCGCGCTCCGAGTAAGCCAGAGCCGAGGCCCTCCGCTGGCTTGCCCAGGTACCGCACGTATGCTGTCGCCTTTTCCCCGTTGACCGCAAACGTTCCTTCCACGATGGCGTTTTCGGCAAGTCCCAGATCGGCGGGACTAAGAGCCCGTACGGCTTTACCTTCCCCCCTTGGGGCCTTGAAGCCGCCTGTCGCTGCGGCGACGTTCGAGGCCTTCTTGCCGCTGGCGAAGAGAGCCCCCGCCGGTACCCTCGCAAACGGTACGGCCGCGAGGCCCATGCTCATCACGGCGCCACCGACGTCCCCGTTCTTGGCGTTCTCGTAGGCGTCGTGCGCGTTGACCGCCACGGCGACCGGCGTGAGGACAAGCGAATAGGCTCTTATGATGCTGCCCGCTTTCTCGGCGGCTGCCGTCTGGTGCTCCTGGAGCTCCTCCGCCGTCTCGACGCCAGAACCATATCCGCAGAAGGGGCATCCGCTCGCGCCGCCTCCGGCTCGCTCGGGGTCCAGCCACTCCGGCGTGCCCGGTCCCTGCGCGTCCCACGCGACTGGCTCGGCGCTCGCCCCCTGGCTGGACGTCGACTTCGACTCATCACCCTCCGGCGTTGGCTTGGCCGCCTTCTTCTTCTCATTTTCGGCTTGCGCCGTCTCCACGATCCAGACCCGGAGCCACACCTCGTCAGACGGTGGAAACGAGCCGATGGAGTCCATCAAGCTTTGCTCGTCGAAGCCGGTCGGATCGACGTACCGGAGAGGGTTGTTCAAGACGTAGCTGTACCCGTTGAACCGCTGGGTCGACAGCATGTCGCTGTTCACCGGATCAGGGTGCAAGAACCGCCCGATCACCGGGTCGTAGATCCGACCCTTCATGTTCACCAGGTTCTCGAACGCGTCTTCCTCGTGCCCGGTGAACCCGCGTGTGAGCGAACGTGACCCGGAGTCCAGGCGCCGGCCGAAGACGTCGTACCGCCGGCGCTCGTTCACGCCGCCCGCTGCGTTCGTCACGACGTCGGTCGTGCCGAGCGCGTCCGGATGGAGGTACTCCGTCTTTGGCCCCTCCCCCGCCACCTTGGTCACCACAATTCGCGCATCTCCAGCGTCGATCAGGTAGCGGTGCGTCTCGACCCCCGTCGTCAGGTTCCGCTCGAGCTCATAGAAGTCCCCGAACGTGATCACCTCAAGCTTGGGGGTCGACCGCCGGACCCGCTGCTGGTCACCGTCGTAGTCATAGGTCGTGACCACCCCGTCGGACTCCTTCGTGAAGCTCGAGGGCAGGTCGAACGCGTTGTATTTCAGCGACGCTCCCGGTCGGCTGGTCTGGTTGCCTACCGCGTCGTACTTGTACTTCTGCGTCCCGCCGAGGCTGACGACCGCGTGCGGGTGCGCCGGATCGTCGTAGCCGTAGAAGCCGTGGCCCGTCCTCCACTTGATGTTGCCGTTATTGTGGTACTGAACTTCCGTGTCGCACGGGGTGAGGCTTGCTGATCCCGAGACGCACGTGAGCCGGTTCAGCTTGTCATAGCCAAAGTGCTCGTCCCGCGGCGTCACCTTATCCTGACGCCGTGTCACGTTGAGGACGTTGTCGTACTCGTAATGGAGATCCTGGTAGGCAACGGATCCGCGCTTGGTCTTGATATCCGAGATCACCCCTCGGTCGAGCGCGTAGTCAACCGACGTCTGGACGCCGTTGGCGAAGTCATGGAGGCGCATCGCTCCGACCCCGTTGAGCTCCCGGAGCTGCCACATCGAAAACCCGGTGGAGCCGTCCTTGACGGCGAGCAACCCGCCCGCTGCGTCGTACTGGTACTCGACGATCGTGGCGCTCACACCGGCGCTCCCGGGCAGCGTCTGCCGGAGCAGGCGGCTCCAGGTGTCGTATTCGTACGACGTCGCGAAGGGGCGCCCGTCCACTGTGAGCGTGAGGCTCTTGAGCCGCGTCTTCGCGTCGTAGTCGTAGTCCTTGACGACGAGGCCGTCGGGGCTCGTGACGACATCGATGCATCCAACACAGTTGTTCGGATCGTACGTCCAGGTCGTGACGCCATGCTCGTCCGTCCGCGTGCGGAGCCGGCCGAGCTTGTCGTAGGTGAACGAGGTGTGGCGCCCGGCGTCATCGTCCTGGGTCTCGATGTTGCCGAATCCGTCGTACGTGCGCTGGACCGTACCGTAGTTGGGATCCTTCTTCTTCGTCCAACGGTTGTAGCTGTCGTTGACCCACGTCGTTGCTTCGCCCGCGTGCTCGATGCGGTCCAGCCCGCCGAAGGGGCCGTAGAAATACTCGTTCATCGTGTTGTACGCGTCCCAGACACGGTTCGCGCGGCCGAGGGCATCGGTCTCTAGCACGGTGGTCGAGGCAGGGACTGTAGGCTCGGTCCTCGTGCTCTTGAGGTCGCGGTACGCGTACCTCGTCGTGGCGCCCCAGAAGGTCCGTTTCTCGATCAGGCGGCCGAGCGCGTCATAGCTGTAGTCCTCGGACGGCACGGAGCTCTCCGGGACAGCCGTGAGGTGGCGGCGAAAGACCCGGGAGACCTGGCCGAAGCGGTCATACTCCTTGCGGTCGAGGTACACGGGCGAATCCATGCAGACCGTTCCTTCGCACGCGCGGACCGAAGCGTCCTTGGTCCACGTTCGTACGACGCGGTCGTGCATGTCCAGCTCGACGGTGTTCTCTCCGTGGGCGGAGCGGGTCGTCTTGACCTTCCGCCGCCAGGAGGTGCCGTCCCACGTCCGCGTGCGCAGCAACGTCACCGTCGTCCCGTCGGCGAGCTCCTCCTGCGTCGGCTGACCGAAGCCGTCGATCTGCCGCCGCCAGATGAGGTTGTTGGGGTCGCGGCTGCCGAGCGGGACACCGGTCGGCCCGTCGAAGCGGACGTAGGTCGTGGCGCCCAGACCGTCGCGGGAAGCGATCGGGAAAGTGCCTGTCTGGTCCGGCGTCGTGCACGACTCGCGCACATGACCGAGCTCGTCCCGGGCCGTCTCGTGGATCACGTTTCCATAATCGTCGTAGCGGTACGTTGTATTCACATGCGTTGTGAGATCCAGCTCGTCGCCGGTGAATACATGGGTGACGGCACCCTGGTCGTTGTAATCGTTGTCGGTCACGCGACACCGCGTTGCGTCGTTCGCCTCGCTGCAGGCCTGCTCCCGATCGAGGAGCCCCATGAGCCAGGCTTTGGGGTCGTTGATCCAGGTGCGCGTGCGCGTGGTGCGATCGCGGAGCTTGGAGTCCATCACCTCCGTGACCGTCGTCCGCGCGCGGCCGTACTCATCGATGTCGCTGTTCTCATTCGTGGTGATCGCCAGCCGATCGGTGATGTTGTCTTGCTCCGCGGCGATGAACGCGAACCAAGGCTTGCCCGCCGCCGGCATGACGGTCTCGAAGTGCTCCTCGGTCGTCTCCCCTGTATAGCGGTGGAACGTCGGGCTGTCGGTCTGGTGCCCCATGAAGTATTGATTGGTGATGTACGTGATCCGGACGCGGTCGCCCGCGTTCTGGGAGCCCTCGCGGCCCAGCCCCGGCGTCCAGCGCCAGCTCTTCGTGAGCATACCAGCGAACGGTGCCTCGCCGTAGTCCCACGAGTAGGTCACGTTGTCGGTGAAGTCGATCGCCGTCGCGCCCGTGTCGTTGTCGCGGAGGATGCGCGCGCCGAACCCCAGCCAGGTGCGGGCGCTCGCGTCGTAGCGCCCGTTCCGGTACGCCAGTGTCATCGTGCGCCCGCCGTTCGCGCCGTCGTTGACCGTATAGGTGCGCACCACCTGCTTCGTCCCGACGACACAGCGGCGCGGGTACCCCGAGCATCCGTCTGGATCCTCGATCAGGCTCGACGCCGCCGCATAGGACGCCGTGTCCTCCTCCTGCGTCCCGAGCGCGACCCGATCGAGCACCACCTTGTCCACGAGGTTGCCATAGGTCCACTTCACGTCCGGTCGGTACCCTGGATCGCCCCGGTCGAGCGGGTTGCGCCCGGTGTGGATCGCGACCACGCGATCGGGGGGGCGGACGCCGCGGTAGAGGCGGTAGTCCCAGTCGGGACGGGTGATGAACTCCTCTGGATTCAGGAGGTCGTGTCCAACGATGTCTTCGGTTCCATCGCCGTCTGCGTCGAGGACGACCAATCCCGTCATTGACCCGGCGTAGACGAACTCGGCCAGCTCGTCGCTCCACCTGCTCTCGAAAATGAAGGAGATCCCGAGGTCGGTGAAGACGAAGCGTCCCGGACTCGCCGGGTCGGCCTCGAGGAGGTGCCAGTGCGGAAGGTCCCCCCCCGGACGGACGAACGGCACCAGGAGATCACCCAGTCCGTCGTGATTCGCGTCGATCAACCTGGCTTCGCCGAGGAGCTCGCTCATCCTCCCTTCGGTGGTGGCGATGGCGCCAATCCCGCCCACGGGTGTGAAGCTCCCATCGGTGTTGAGATACGCTACCGGCTCGTCGAGGCGGCTCTGCACGGCGTCCGGGTTCCCATCTCCGTTGAAGTCGACGAAGAGCGTGTGGCCCCCCCACGGCTGCACAGGGAGCCCCGTGTCGTGGGTCATGAAGTCATGCTGCCCCGTCGCCGGGTCCCACTCCCACGAGATCCGCCGGTAGGTACAGCCGCCGCTCGGGCAGCTCGCCTCATAGTGCTCGCGGGGTGCGACGACGAGGTCGACCTTTCCATCGGCGTTCACGTCGACGTACTTCGTATCCGACGGAGGGCGTCCGCCGTAGCGACTTTGGGTGTAGTGCTCGTTGTTGCATTCGTTCTTGCTGAGGCCAGGGATCGCCTGCGGGAGATTCAGGACGCCGCCAGGCCCGTTGAACCAGACTTCCCATTTGTATTCGACGATGCCCTGCTGCGTCTTGTAACAGGTCACGACGTCACCCGTGCCGTCGCCGTCGATATCGGCGACGCGGAAGTTCTCGAGGAGTTCAAAAATGCCGTGGGGACGTCGAAGGACATCAATCGGTGACATGTAGTTATTCCACGAGCGATCGGCCGCCGGCTCCCAGATGGTCAGCATCCAAGGTCTCTCTGGCGGGAGGTACAGGTTCGGATCCTCGTGCTTGCACAGGAGCCCGGTTCGCCCGTCGAGGTTCGCGTCGAACGGCTGGCAGCGAGCGTGTTCGCCGTGAAAGATCTCGCTGCTCGCGGTGAAGGTCCCGCCGCGGTTCTCGGAAACGAAGATGCTCCCGATGTTACTCCCGATGCTGGCGAAGGGGTAGGTGAGCGTGATCAGGTCACCGAGTCCGTCCCCGGTCCAGTCGGCCGTGAGGGTCTCGACCTCGCCCGGGTCCGAGCTCCCCTCTGCAGCGGCGATGACGGTCTGCGGCGCGTCGAAGCGACCGGCGGCGGCCGCCGCCTGCCACGCGAAGCGCGTTGGCTGTTTGCAGCTCGCCTCTGCGTCGGTGGCGCATTCGCGGAGCTGGATCAAGCGAGCGCGCTGGTTGGTCGGGCTGGCCTCGTAATCGAAGCGGTAGACCCGCACCGTGCGCGCTTGCATGCCCGGCGGCTCCTTGAACTGCACGCGGATCTTGTGGACTCGCCGGGTACGGCTGATCGGCATCTCGTGAAGGTACGCCGGGGAGCTCGGCGTCCAGTCCTTGTAGACGAACTCGACGGTCTTGTCCGGCACGAGGGTGGGATGGTCCGTATAGTCGATGCGCTGAATCGAGAACACCTCCGTAGAGCCGGCGGCAGCGAGGAAGTTGTCATAGGTGTAGAGGATCCCGTTGCCCCAGCGGTCAGCCTCGCGGCGGATGCCCCAGGCGAGGACGTGCCCGCCGGTGGCCATCCGGCGGCTGTCGCTGCTGTCGCCGTAGGTCGCGATGCGCCCCGACGAACGTCGGACCTCCCAGGACGTCACCTCGCCGCCGGCGCCGACGGTGGCAGTGACCTTCTGGTGCGAGTCGGGGAGCGTGCGGTACTCGCGCGTATCGCCGTTGTCGGCGACGAGCTCGAGACGCGCGCCGTCGAGGCAGTAGCGATCGTGGAGGTCTATCTCGACCCCTCGGCTCCGATCGTCATGGGCGTAGTCGCTCCCGCAACGAGATATCGTGGAGAGACCGCGTAACGAGAAGCCCACGCCGAAGGGTCCCTCGCCGCCGTTGCCGCTGTCGTAGGCCACGGTCAGCTCGGGCACCATCCCTCCCCGACCCGGCGGGAGCGTGAGAGGCACGGAGTAGGTCGCCGTGCCCGCCGAAGAGACGCTGAAATTCCCATCGACGCCATACCCGGTGAAGAGCGTTCCGGTCGAGAGGGCGGCTGGGAGCTGACTGGTCGCTTCCGCTACCGTTGGGCACGTCAGGCCTGGATCACCCGAGGCCTGCTCCATGTCGTCCAGATCCATGGAATCGTGCTCGCTCGAAAAGCAACCGTGGACGAGCAAGACCGCTACGGTGACCAGAAATCGCTTTGCGATCTGGCCTGGTGTGCCCGTGATCGCGCGCCATGGCGCCGCGCGAGCGAGCGCGACCGCGCGGTTTTCTGCCCCGCGGCCAGCCGCGTGCGGGCATCGCCGGGCAAGTTGTTGGGCGTCGGTCGACACGTTGTGTGAAAGTCGCTTCGTCAAGGATATTCTCCGGGCGAGAACTAGGCGAGATGATGCTCATCAGCCAGACGGGGGTGGCCGAGCGCATACCGCTCCACGATCGAGCGTCTCGCCTCGTCGTCCCTGGGCCGCCCCTCACGTGCGTTGGCCGCATGGCGCGCGCCCATGGCAAGAGCGGAGCCAAGCTGCGTGGCGACCATGACGCGCTGTGTGCGGCTGCTGATGCCGCCTCGATGGCGGCGAGGCGGCGTCGCCCGGGAACGTGGCCATTGCGGGAGCACGCAAGCGTTTGCGGGATCACGCGACCGGAGACCCACGTCGTGCGGCGGCCGGGAGGCAGCCCGCTGCCCGTGCACGACCGGATCCGGTCACAGGAGCAAGCTCAGCTGCCTCGGGGAGACCGGATCCGGTCACAGGAGCAAGCTCAGCTGGTAGTGAGGGATTTTGACCGAAAGTGGGGGAGTTTGGCCCCGGCCCCGTGCGGAAGGGCTACGATCGGCCTGAAGTAAGTGCGGGACGCGACGCCTGGCAGCGTCCGTCCCGCGTGGCCGAAACCTCCTACACCGAGGTCCCGACATGCTCACGTTAGTCCAGCCGTCCGTGGACGGCCAAGGCCGAGGTGCGCCCAGACAGCGCCGACCCCGTTCGACCGCCCTCACCGACGTGGAGGCGATGCGCCTCCGAGCCGCCCTCAGAAACATGAAGGGCCTGTTTGGCACGTGGGGCTGCTTGTCCGCCGCGATGGGCGTCCCGCAGACGACGATCACCAACTTCGTGTACGGGTCGAACCGCTCGACCCATGGGATGGCTCTGCGTGCCGCCAAGGCCGCGGGGACGACCATCGATCAGCTCCTCGGTGGCCTTGCTGCCGCCGATCGTTGCCCACATTGTGGGACAGCTCGGGAGGCAGTTCGATGAGCACCTCGGAGCTGGTCGAGGCGACCCTCCCGGACATCCCTGTCGCGACGGAGGCGACCCTGATCGAGATGATCCTCGGCACCCATGGCGTGGCCGAGCGGATCATCACCACGAACGGGCTCGTGGGCCTCGCCAGGCTCTCCCCGACCGCGCTAGCCGAACGAGCTGGTCTGGGTTACGCCGAGGCAGTTCGGCTCGCCTCGGCTTTTGAACTTGCCCGTCGTCTTGAAGCGGCCCGGATTCGGAGGCCGAAGCGGCTCCGCACACCGAAGGACATCGCCATGTTTTTTGGTCCGTTGCTCGGCGGGCTCATGCACGAAGAGGTCTGGATCGCCGCGCTGGACTGCCATCAGGGAGTTCGAGGCACCAGGATGATCGCCCGTGGCGGGCTCGGCGGCGCCTATGTATCGCTTGTGGATGTCCTCCGTGGGGCGCTGGAGTTAGGCGCGTTCTCGTTCGTGCTCTGCCACAACCATCCGAGCGGAGATCCGAAGCCCACGGATGAGGACATCATGCTGACGAACGAGATCGAGCACCGGGCGCATCTCGTCGGCGTCGAGTTAAAAGATCACGTGATCGTCTGCCCGAGCGGCAGGTACGCCTCCGTCTTCAAGAGATAGACCTGCCCGGGTTATTCATCGAGGACAGCAGAAAACGGAGTCGTTCGCGTTCCCTCGCCTCCGAAACAGGTGAGCGCAGCCGTCCGCCTCGGCAACCAGCTCGTCCTCATCAAAAGTACCACCTTCGTAGCTCTTACGAAAAGGCGGTAGCCCCATCCCTGAGCACTCGGCATCAGGCTCACTTCCCCATGATTTAACACGAACTTTTCCCTTAAGGGCAGCCGCTTTGGAGGCTCGGACACCGTCGTCAGACGGCTGACTATCCTTATAGGCCCTGAGATCTGCTGTTCGTTGCGCGTCCAACGCGGGTTGCATGCTCTTCAGCTTAGCTGATGCCGCTGATCCGGATTTGGATTGCGGGTCGGCTTTGGCGGCCGCTTCGCACGCTCGCGCCGCCAGGACAAGCTCTCCCCGCTGCTCCATGGCTATGCAGCGGGCGTACTCAGGTTCGGCTTTGTCGGTGCAGCCCGCCACCGAGCCGGCCAGAACGAGCGCTACCAGAACGTGAACCCTCAGCATGTGTGCCTCCGTAGGAGAAAAATCACATATGAGGGTTTTTACGGCGATGCAACAGGGTCGAGTCCCGTCCGGTGGAACCGGCGGACCCCGAGCAGGTCATCGCGACTGTGGCGAGGAAGATCGGGGAAGTCCGTGCCCGATCCGGCAAGACGCAGGCCGCGGTAGCCGAGGCACTTGGAACGACCACCACGAACTACCAGAGGATCGAGGCCGGAGTTCAGAATGTAACCTTGCGCACATTGGTACGGATCGCCAATGTCGTCGGGGCGCGGGTGGCCGAGTTTTTCGAGGAGCCCGAGGCTCCGACGCCGGAGGCTCCTCAGAGGAGGCGGGGGCGACCAAGGAAGAGATCCGTGGCTGGATGATCGCCGCAGCTACTTCTTGGGCTTCCTGCCGCGCTTCGGAGGTTCGGTCTGCAAGTCTCGGAGCGGCACGTCGAGGGGTACCTCGTGTCCCGTCTCGACGAGATCCTTCACCGACACGCCGAGCTTCCGAGCCAGAGAGAACATAGTCTGGAGGGTCGGGTTCGCGGCGCCTCGCTCGATCTCGGCGAGGATGCGGAAGGCGACGACGCCGCTTGCAGCCTGCTCCTGGGTGAGACCGGCCTTCCACCGCGCCTTCCTTACATTCTCGCCTACTAGGTGTAGGTACTGCTCGTACTCTCCGTCCTCTTTTGTATCCACGATAACAAATCCTACCCGTTGACCCCGCGATGGTACCTCGAAACTACTTGCGTCCCGCCAACGGATTATATAAGGGCATCGCCTGTTGGGTCGAACCCAACGACCAGACCTAGTGCATGCCCAAACGCAAAAGGGCCAGCCGCGGTAACGGCTGACCCTCGCGTCACCTTGGCACCGGGTCCTCAGCGACGCTCGACGAGATCGCTCTCGCCCATCCCCTGACCGGGACGTGCGGTACTACACCCGCACGGCCACGGGCAAAGGCTGATCTCGGCGAGCGTCCCAGCCGCCCCTCGGGGGCGTCGTGGAGGACGGCCGTGGACGTGCACTTTTCATTCATACTGAAATTCAAGCCGAGGAGCCTCGTCCTCCTGGCGCTCCGGATGGTGCCCGAGCATGGCCTGCTGGGGGAGCGGACATTTCTCGTCCCGGCTTGCCTGGTGGAGCCTGGATCAAATACAAACCAACCACTATAGTGGAGCATATTCCGATGCCGAACGTGCTCCCCTTCGAGAAGCGACTGCGTGTTCTCGCCGGCCTGGTCGATGGAAACAGCGAGCGTGGCGTTGAGAGAATGACCGGCGCGAGCTTAAAAACGATCCGGTCACTCGCCCTCCGGCTGGGAGATGGTGCGCAACGGCTTCACGATCGAGTGGTCCGCGACTTACACATTAGCGCGATTCAAGTTGATGAAATATGGTCGTTCATCAAGAAAAAGCAGGCTCGCGTCACTGAGAACGACCCGCCCGAAGTCGGAGAGGCTTATACGTTTGTGGCGCTTGACACAAACAGCCGCCTCGTCATTAGCTTCCTCGTCGGGCGGCGCGACGAAGCGAGCACCCAGGCGTTTATTCGAGATCTGCGTTCACGTCTTGTGGTGATGCCCGCCATGACATCTGACGGATTCGCTCCGTACGTTAGTGCTATCGGCCTCAATTTTGGCGCGTCGATCGACTACGGACAGACGATCAAAAATTACACCAAGGGAAAGCGACGAGATGATGACCACCGGTATGAGCCACCTCGCGAGCCGTTTCTCACGAAGAAGGTCATCTACGGCGCTCCAGATCTCGACAGAGCGAGTACAGCTTACGTTGAGCGCCAAAATTTAACAATGAGGCATCACGTCGGTCGTATTAGAAGACTCTGCTTGGCGTTTTCAAAGAAATTGAAAAATCACAAGGCGGCAATCGCGCTCGCCTACTGTCACTACAATTTCTGCCACACGGTAAAGACGCTTCGTGTGACTCCGGCCATGCAGGCGGGGCTCACGGATCACGTGTGGGACTTGGAGGAGTTCATGGTGGCGATCTTGAACGAGCCCGAGGGCGGGAAGCCCGAGCCGAAGCCGCTCGCGGTGCGGCAGCCAGAGGGGCCGGCCCGGGAGCTGCCCAACGGGCGCGGCTTCCTACGGCTCGTGTGAGTCCTGCCATTTATCAGATCGTACAACGACAGGTCCAACATGAATGTACGTATTGTTAAATCGCAAATTCCTGTGAGCACGATCGAAATGCGAATCGTTACAGCCCTCTTGGAACTCAAGAGGCAACAGCACGCTGTGCTGCTCATGCAATCCGGAGCGACCACCGAACTGGCGGATGCGGAGATGCAGGCCCTCCTGGCCGTCCGAGAGTTTGCCAAGTCCGCATTCCCAGAGCTCGCTCTGGAGATCACTCAGGAGTAGGCTCGACATCATCCGAGCCGAAAACTCGGTCGGCAGGTTCTTCAGTACCTGACTTGGAGAAGACCCGCTGGACCAGCTTCTCGAAAGCAACATCCTCGATCGTAAACGTCGTAGATTCCATAGATCCTCCGCTACGGTTTACAGACGCATAAATAGATCATGCCTCATTATGGATCGTGCTCGTCCGGCCCGGGAGCTGCCGGGCGGAAGAGGGTTTCTACGGCTGGTGCCAGGTGGACGCGAGCGACCTGGTTGATCATGGGCCTCGATGCCCTTGAGCACCAGGTCGTCCAGCAGGAGCAGATCCTCCAGGCTGAGCTCGCGAAGACACGAGCTCGGCTCCGCCTTCCCTCCCGCTGGTGACCCGTTCCTGGGGTCGCCAGGGCGAACCTATTATCCTGCCCAGCAAGGGGAGCATCGAGCTCCTCGCCAGAACCCCTCTACAACGTGCGAGAATGATTAGGTGCTCTACCCGAGCGCCCGTCAGGAGCAAAGCTCCGGCTAGAGCACCGAACAGATTGAAAGTTTCCTGAATTCAATGAGTTGCGAAGCCCGACCGCGCTGCCGGGAAGCAAGCTCCAAGGGCAAGGAATGCGGGAAAGAGAAAAACCGCAAGGGCGCAAGGGGCGCAAGGAACCAGAGGCGAGATAGTTTTTTGTCTCCCCCTTGCGCCCCTCGCGCCCTTGCGGTTTCTCTTCTCTTCTGTTGATTTCTTCGGGATTCCAACGTGATCGGTGCTCTAGGCCACGGCCACGAGGCTGATGGCCATCCCCCAGAGGAGCGCCGGCCGAGATCTGCCTTCCGAGCCCCCAAAGGAGAGCGGCCGGGGGAAAGCAGAAGAGGGCAACATCCGTCACCAACCAGAGGGCGAAGCCGGTGCTTTCGTAGGGGCGGGTGGACCCGCCTCGGGAATGGGGCAGATGACAGCGTGCGGGAGGGTCTGACGGGCACTGCGTCTCCGCTAAAAGCCTCCTCTGCCGGATGTGCCATAGCGACTTTTCGGAGCTGGAATCGCGGATCGCACGGTCCGGATCGTAAAAACAGCGTCGCTCGACTCGACCGTCCAGTACTGATTCCGAACCTCATGCATCAGTCGCTTTGAGGTTCCAGGGGGCAGCCCTATTTCCCGATCGGCGTCCACGAAACGAATCACTTTACCGTTCCGTTCAGATGGCAAGGCGTTGAGCCAACCGGAAATGAGAGCGCGCGCATCGTTGTCCGACAACTCGGGCTCAGTAGAATTTGACGATACCTTTGACGATGCCGAGGAGGCACTGGTCTCCGATGGTCCCCCTGCCGACCCCTGGAGCCCAGGCGTGGGGTCTGGTTCCTTTGACCAGGTTACGACAAAAACCTCAATTTCTCCATAATCTTTTGCAAGCTTCCGAGTGCCGAGCGGCCACGCTTTCGGCGCCAGTCCCTGCATTCCGTTGAGGCTGTCTGCCACGCTCTTCGTGCAGAAGATGTGACCTGGAGCTGTTATGGGCTCCAATCGGGCTGCTTTGTGCACAGCCTCGCCGAAGATGTCTTCTCGATCGATGAAGGCGTTATGACACAAGAGCAAATCCCCCTGGTGGAGAGCGATCCTACACTTTAGGTGCTCGGGAACACCTTCGTGCTCATCTGCCTTGATGAAGAAGTCCCGTATGTTGAGGGCGCTCTTGGCGGCGTCTACAGCATTGTTGAAGGTCGCTACGATGGCATCGCCCCACGTGTTCAGAAAGTCGTGGCCTTTGAGCTGACCTGCAAGCTTTGGCATCGCGACCGTTACGTACTGATGGATTTTGTAGGCATTCAGCTTGCTCCATCCTGACACGTCCATAAAAAGAATGGTCGCTGTCCGCGGCTTGGGCTCCATATTTAGCTCCTTCTTAACACCGACAAACTCTTGAGGCGACTGAGGAGGCTCCACCTCTGCCGCCACCCATTCCCTGTCTACAAGCTTTCGGATGACCGGAACATTGTTCACCAACGCGACTTGATAGGCGCGATGTGGGTCCCAATGTGGGGCGGGACAGTGCTTAGGGCCCAACACTTCCAAGCTCTTCAGGAGGGCGATGCTATGACCTCCCTCCCCGGGAGCGTAGACTTCAGCAACAGCCTCCTGAAACGTGTTCCAGCGATCCTTGGCCATACTGGCGAGCGTATCCCGACAGATGTCTCGTCGGGAAGGCCCGTCGTGCACCACGTCAAGGCCGCGGCACACGACTGAATGTATTTTATTTCACATGACCTGGTGGATCCGGCTCGAACTCGACCGTGATCCGCAAGGTCCCCCGCCGGCCGTGGGCCTCGTCGGGGATCAGGTCGGCGATCCCGAGGACCTTCCCGCCGTCCTGCTCGTGGGGGTCCAAGGTGAACCCGTCCCAGTGGGTACGACAATGTGGGCGCAACCTGCGAGCTGCGCGGTCTTCCTGATCGGCACGGACGGATCTCCTGGGGCGACCCCTCGCCTCCAGCTGATGGTCGACGCGGGACGGCTCCCGGTTGCGTCCCCTACGACGCCCGGCCGGCTTGATCCCCCGTCGGAGGCGGGCGTAGCCTCGACTTATGCCCCTCCATGACCACGCAGCCGCCTATCGACGGGCCGATCGACTTCGCCATCCTGACCGCGATCGAGGTCGATCGCCGAGCCCTGTGTGTGGCGTTCGGCCTGACCGATGACGCTCAGACCGCTAACCGTACTGGCGGAGGCAAGCTACTCGTTCCGGACGAGGAGTCTTACGAAATCGTCGGTCGCCTAGCGAGGGCAATGGGCCAGATAAAAGCTCTGGGAAGATGCGTGCATCATAATCGCACGGCCATTTTGCTACGATTCATCAATTGATCGCAGCCAGAGAGACAGCCATGTCGAGCCAAAACATTAATGGACACAACAACGAGCCGATCGTGAGCGAAAACCTCGCCACCAAACCAGAAACAGGGTCTCTTGATGGTTGGAAATACAGCTCCGCAGACAACCGCTCGGGCGAACTTTCATTCGAAACAAACGAGGCGTTTTTTGTGTGGATTGCAGGCACATGGACGGTCGATCTCGGCAGGTCGGAACTCCCTGACCATTTATCCGTCGTACTAGAAGCAGACAACACGTTCACCATAGACCGAGACGGTTGTTGCTCTATTCATGTACCCAAGATGCGTGTCCGATCGCCACTTGGCGAAGTCGCGATAACCCTGTCGCTGGCAGGTAATTTAGCCATCGCCGGGACACCCGACCCTCAAGGTCGTTTTCCAGTTTTGATTAGCGAGTTGAAGGTCACACGCCGGGAGCTCGACATGTCAACGCTGAACATCCCATTCGACGTGGGGTTTATCGTTAACCCACTGGTCGACTTGATTCTTACCAATCTTCCAACCTCCACTTTGCTTTCAATTGAGGAGGCCTCAGACTACGACTTGATTCGCTTTACCAGCGGCAAATTTTACCAGGCACTAACAAGGCCGCGCGTCAAAGCGAACGTTACGGATCTGAATTTTCTAAACGACCATGGAGTTTTTTATGTCCCCGCTGATTCCGAGCAACCCCGTTTTAAGGATCCCGGCATCGCTCGACCTACTCCACACTGGCGAGCCGGTGGGGCTGCCCACCCCGCTTCCTTCACGCATGGTAGCGTTATCCACGCAGAGGTAACGGTATCGGTTTTAAATGCCGGCAGGCGATTCAAGCTGTTCGGCATAGACAAGAACCACCTCTGGCTCAATTTCGAAAGCGAGGTAGTGGTTGCTACTGGGGCACCTCAGAAGCTGTCATTCCACGGCAAGGGGCCGATTCCAACCAAAATTCAAAAGCATGAGACCGAGATCATATGGAACATCTACTTTATTGATGATGGCCAGTGGCATTTTGCCGGAAAATCAGGCGTGCACCGAATTTACGTGACACTTGATATGCCAATCGTGGTCAATTCATGTAATATTTACAACAGTATGACCGCAGTCAGAATGGACTTTGTGATGGGATCGCTTCTCACATTGGACGAAGGCCGATTTCATAACATTGATGCTATTGCAAGATCTATCCAGTACGCCGTCAACAATTACGAAAATCCAGCCGCATCGGGCATTCTTCGAAGACCAATTCGGGGCAACCCAGCCTCGACGATCGACGAAGCTGCGTGCAAGATTCCAGATTGCACCTGGGGACTTCTCGATGACAACAACGGTAATATCGGGAATTGCGGAGAAGCGACCATTCTTATGGAGCAGATGCTTCGACTAGTCGGCATCGAAGCATTCCAGTGCCATGTCTACGCGTCTAGTAAACTGGAAGTTTGCCAGCAAGGCCTCAATATAAGCACCGTGCTTCCTGATGGAAGTAGCTTCGGCGTCGGACCGGAGACGCGATATTGTGCACACCATGAAGTTACGGAGAGCCTGTCGATGTCATTCAATACTTCCCCACAGGGAAACCAAACGCTTTCAATTAACGCAGGCGAAGGATGTGTAATGGTGAATGGAGGTCTATACGCCGGCATCATCGATGCATCCGCAGTAGATGAGAATGGGTGCAAGGCTGCGTATAACATGTTGCTCTATCTCGAGAAAACCTACGGAGACTTAGAGAACGACCAGCGCATCTGTCGTTTTCAGCTTTGGTCCTATGATGCCACGGACGGCTCTGGTGGCACCTACCATGACGGATGTCAGTATCTTTATCCCGCGAAGGAACGGGTTGAAAAGGCTATGCCTTATGGTCTCGACGTTCCGAAATGATTGGCTTGTGTGGGAGCACGCGTGTGCGGCACTTATACCGCGTGAGTTGCCATGGTCGTCACGCCTTGCCACACCATCGGGCGTCATCTCCTCGATCTAAAGCCGCACGGATACGGCTTGCGATGGGAGGGCAGCCCTGGCACACGCCCACCCGTCAGCTCGCCGGCCTCGGCGGCGGTATGTGTAGGCATTGGTCGTACCAGGCCGCTGTGACCACGGCCGTGGGGCAGGGTCCGCCTCGGAGCCGCCATGCTGCGGGCCCGGTTCACGAGGCAGGGAGGCCCCTGAGGTAGGGGGCAGCGCACAGGAACCCCCGGGCTGAGCCGGCGATGTCTGATGCAGTCATCCCGTAGGCCCGCCGCGGTGTAAGTGAGGGATTTTGCGCGCCGCCAACTGAGGGAATTTCGCGGGCGACTGAGGTACCTCCCTCACTACCGCTCAGCTGCCTCGGGGAGACCGGATCCGGTTACCTGGCCACGCTCGGCTGCCCCGGCGAGACCGGATCCGGTCCCCAGGCCACGCTCGGCTGCCCCGGCGAGACCGGATCCGGTCCCCAGGCCATGCTCAGCTGCCCCGGCGAGACCGGATCCGGTCCTCAGGCCAAGCTCAGCTGCCCCGGCGAGACCGGATCCGGTCGTGGAAGGCAGCTCAGCTGCCCCCCAGGCACCGGATCCAGTCTCCACGACGCCGTCAGCTATCCCGCCGGCGAGCGTCGATCACCGTGGCAGCGCGGGACGATGCACGATCATCACAAAGAAAGGGGGCGCCGCGGGGCCTCGGAAGCCGCCCGGCGCAGGACCCGGCGCTCGCTACTGGCCGCCGGGCACGCAGATCGCCGTCGCCGTGCCGGCGCCCATGCACGAGAAGCCCGCCGCGCAGTCGGTGTTCGCGGCGCAGGGGAAGGCGCACTTGCCCACGGCCGTGTTGCACCTGTGCGTGCCGCAGACCAGGTCGTTCGTACACGGGAGGGCGAGCGCGCTCGGCTGCGCCGTGGTCGTCGGGGCGGTCGTGCCCGGCTGCTGGTATCCGGGCTGCTGGTATCCGGGCTGCTGGTAGCCAGGCTGCTGGTACTGCCCAGGCTGCTGGTACTGCCCAGGCTGCTGGTACTGCCCCGGTTGCTGGTAGCCAGGCTGCTGGTTGTAAGCGTTGTACTGCTGGCTCGACGGATCTTCGGCTTCGCTGCCCCGGCACGCGGAGGACAGGAGCCCGAGGCCTCCGAGGGCAAGGACGACCGCCGCGGCCGAGCGCGCGCTGGTGAACCACATGGATCGCATCATCAAGGTCTCCCGCAGGTGCGGGGGTTTCCCCGCGTGAGCAGCGGGCCTCGTCGACCCGCCGCTGAGATCTGGGCCCCGGCCGCCGGAGGAGCAACGCAGGCCCTTCGCAGGCGAGCGCCGCGCCGCGGGCCCGCTGGACCCGAGCGTACCCCCGGCCGGGCCAGCCCAGCTTCTGTCTTCGCTTTGAAGTTCTCGGATGTGAACGCCCGTGCCGCTTGCGCCTCACGAGACGATCGGGCTCCTCGCGGGCGAGGCTACTGCGCGGCGCCCGGCAAGCAGACGGTGGCCGTGCAAGTGAAGCCCGCCTTGCAGTCGTTGGCCCCGCCGCAGGGGAAGGCACACTTGCCCGCGCTCGTGTTGCAGCGGTGCGTGCCGCAGGGCCCGTCGTCCGTGCAGGGGAGCGCGAGCGGGCCCGGCGTCGCCGTGGCCGCCGCGGGCGTCTGGGCCGGCTGCTGATACCCCGGCTGCTGATACCCCGGCTGCTGATACCCCGGCTGCTGATACCCGGGCTGCTGGTACCCGGGCTGCTGGTACCCGGGCTGCTGGTATTGCCCAGGCTGCTGGTACCCGGGCTGCTGGTTGTAGGCGTTGTACTGCTGGTTCGACGGATCCTCGGCTTCGCTGCCACGGCACGCAGAGGCGAGGAGACCGAGGCCTCCGAGGGCAAGGACGGTCGCCGCGGCAACACGCGCGCTGGTGAACCACATGGATCGCTTCATCGACGTCTCCCGCAGGTGCGGGGTCTCCCCCGCGTGAGCGACGGGCCGATGCCGACCCGCCGCAGAGATCCGATCCAGGGCCCCCGGAGGGGCAACCTGGACCCTTCGCTGGCGAGCGCCGCGTCGCGGGCCCGCTGACGCGAGCGTACCTCCGGTCGGCGGCCAGGCGCCCTCAAAAAGCGAGCCGCCGCGGCGCGCTCACCGCGGCGCCGCGTCCTTGCAGCAACGGAACCCCTGCTCGTACCCGTAGTCCTCTTCCTTGTGGAAGCCGACGGTCGGGCGGCAGCGGCCGCGCATCGGGCCCCACCAGCCGCCCTTCAGCCCGCTGCGATCGGGGGACTTGCGGCCCGGCCGCACGATCCACTCGTTGATGTTGCCGTTCAGATCGTAGGCGCCGAACGGCGACACGCACGCCGGCATCGACCCCGCGGGCACGCGCTGATCGAGCCGCTCGAGCTCCGCCTTGCACTTGGGGTGCTTCATGCACCGCTCGTAGCGGTAGAGCGTGAGCTCGCGCTGGCGAAAGGGCCGATCGATGTTGCACTTGGTCGCGTCGCGGGCGTAGCCGTACGTGTACGGGAGCATCTCCTCGCCCTCGCAGGCGAAGTTGAACTCGTCCTCGGTGCAGAGGCGCTTGCCGACGCCCTCGCACGCCTTGACAGCCTCGCGCCACGAGACGAGCAGCGCGGGCAGCTCGCCCTTCCTGTTGGGCCACTCGTACCGGTCGACGCAGTACCGCATCGGCGTGCGCTTCTTCGAGAGGCACTCGGTCGGCTGCTTGTACTCGAGGCAGCGCTCGCTGACGCTGCTCGGGCCCTCCGCCTCGCTGTACGGGGTCGCCCGCCTCGCCTGGTCCTTCACGAACTCCTTGTGGTGCATCAGGCAGACCTGATCGACCAGGGGGCAGTAGTCGCCCTCGACGAGGACCATGTCGTCCGGGCACCCCTCGGAGCTGCCGGGCAGCCCGCCGTCCGGCGCGCCGCCGTCGGGTGAGCCGGCGTCGGGCGATCCGCCGCCGGACCAGCCGGCGTCGGGCGACGGCTCCGACGTCGCGCCATCAGGCTCCGACGTCGCGGCGCCCGGCTCCGACGACGTCGCGCCGTCAGCTTCCGCGGCGGCGTCGTCAGGTTCCGCGGCGGCGTCGACGGGTGGCGCAGGCTCCGCGTCCGCCGTCGCGCCGGCGCCCGTGGGCCCGGCGTCAGCCGCGACGGGCCCGGGGCGATCGCAGGCGAGGGACGCGGCCGCCATGCCGCACAGGAACGCGAGGCTGGCGGCGCAGCGCCGGCGCGGGGCCCGGCGCCGGCGGACCGGCATGGCCGGCGGCGCGGCGCGGCGAGGGCGCCGGATCATCGGCCGGGGGCGGGGATGACCTTGAGCGGCACCCGGGCTCCGCCGCGATCGACCTCGATCTCGACCTCGCGGCCCGGCTCGAGATCGCCGAGCGCGAACATGAAGTCGTGGATGTTGGTGATCGCGTGGGCGCCGATGCGCACGATCACGTCCCCCGCCTGCATGCCGGCGCGCGAGGACGGCGAGTCGGGCCGCACGCCCGTGAGCTTCACGCCCGGCCCCTGGTACGCGTAGTCCGGCATCGTGCCGAGCGACGCCCGGAAGCCGCCGCGCATGCTGCGGTGCGGGTCGGCGGGCGCGTCGGTGAACGGCAGCCGCGCGTCGCGCTGCGACAGGGCGAGCGCCATCCGCGCGGTGAGCACCGCGCAGCGCGAGACGCCCGCCGCGTTGATCTTGTCCGCCGTGTCGCTCGGCCGGTGGTAGTCCTCGTGGACGCCCGTGAACAGGAAGGCGACCGGGACGCGCGACGCCGTGAACGAGGTGTGGTCGCTCGCGCCGAAGCCCTCGACGCCGTACTGGAGCGCGAGGCCGAGCCCGCGGGCGGCGTCGTCCACGATCGGCTTCCATGCGGGCGAGGTGCCGAGGCCGTCGACGAGGAGCTTGTCCTCGCGCATCCGGCCGACCATGTCCGCGTTGATCATGGCCACGACGGGCTTCATCCCCGCGAGCGCCGCCGGCGGGTGATCGACGAAGTGGCGCGAGCCCAGGGTGCCGAGCTCCTCGGCGCCGAACGCGATGAACAGGACGTTCCGGTCCGGCCGCGTGGGGAGCGCGGTGAGCCGCCGCGCCACCTCGAGCAGCATCGCGGTCCCCGAGGCGTTGTCGTCGGCGCCCGGGTGGACCGCGTGCACGCCCGGCGCGCGCGAGTACGAGTTGCCCCCGAAGCCGAGGTGATCGTAGTGGGCCCCGAGGACGATGTACTCGCCGGCGTGAGGCGAGCCGTCCCGCGCCGGGAGCAGGCCGACCATGTTCGACGCCGGCGCCATCCGCGGGGTGACCTTGGTCGTGATCTCGACGGTGACGCCGTCGAGCGGCTTCGGTCCGGGCGCCTTCGCCGCGCCCACCTTCACGTTCACGGGCCTGGCTGCCGCAGGCTTCGCCGCGGTGGGCGTCGCGGCCACGCCGCCCGCCGCGGGCTGCGCCCCGGGGGCCAGCGCTCCGGCGGGCTTCTGCGCGGGCTTCGCCGGCGGCGCGAGCCCGGCGGAAGGGAACAGCGCGCGGGCCGCGGAGCGCGTGATCATCACGGCCGGGATGCCCATGCTCGCGGCGTCGTCCGACACCCGCGGGAGCTCGTCGCCCGCCGCGACAAGGATCACGCCGGCGGCCTTGTGCTCGCGGGCGGTGCGGAGCTTGTAGCGGACGCTGCCGAAGTCGCGCAGCGCGTCCGCCGGCCGCGCAGACGGCGCGTGGTGCGGATCGGCCGGCGCCGCTCCGTGCGGACCCGCAGCCGCCGCTCCGTGCGGACCCGCAGCCGCCGCTCCGTGCGGACCCGCAGCCGCCGCTCCGTGCGGACCCGCAGCCGCCGCTCCGTGCGGACCCGCAGCCGCCGCTCCGTGCGGACCCGCAGCCGCCGCTCCGTGCGGACCAGCCGCCGCTCCGTGCGGACCCGCAGCCGCCGCTCCGTGCGGACCCACAGCCGCCGGCGCGCTGCCCTCCAGGCTGGGCACGCCGTCGAGCACGACCGCGATCTTCCCCTCGATGTCGCGGCCGCCATAATCGTCCCAGGAGAGCGCCGCCGCGGTCACGCCGTGGCCGACGAGCACCGCGGCCCCCGCGACCGTACCGCTCGAGCTCCCGTCGGCGGTGACCAGCTTGCCGGCCTCGGCGCTCTGCTTCTTGCCCGCGCGCTGCACGGCGAGCGCCGCCGGCGCCACATCAGCGCCCACCCGCGCGTCGAACACCTGCCTGTACGCCTTCGCGTCGCTCCCCGGCCCGCCCAGCGGCGCGAGCTTGAGCTCGGCGAACCGGCGCGCGATGAACTCGGCCGCGAGCTCGGCCCCCGGCTCGCCGGTGGCGCGGCCCGCGAGCTCGGGCGACGCGAGGTACGCGACGTCCGCCTTGACCCGCGCCTCCGCGGCGGGGTCGAGGTCGATCGACGGCGGCGCGGCGGGCGCCGCCGCTGCCGGCTTCGCGGCCGGCGGCGCGGACGCCTCGCGAGGCGGCGCGGCGGCCGGCGCGCACGCCGCGAGCGCCGCCAGCAGGCCGGCGACGAGCCCGCCGCGCAGGCCGGGCGCGCGCGCCCGGCGGGCCGCGACGCCGCTCGCGCTCGCGCTCACCACGGCGCGGCCTTCTGCGCCGCGCGCACCAGCTCGAGCGCGCGGCGGCCGATGTACTCCTCCACGTCGGCGGGCGCGATGTGGCGGTCCTTCGCGAAGTCGAACTCGCGCGGCTTGCCGTCGCCGAAGGTCACCCGGACGATCGCCGAGTCGCGCAGGAGCTCGAGGGCCAGGCTGAACTCGCCGAGCGCGAGCCGGTGCCTGTCCTGCTCCTGGGAGAACACGATCGGCTGCCCCTTCTCCTGCAGCCGCGCGTGCGCGAACTTCAGCGACTCGGCCCCCAGCGCCACGGCCGACTCCGCGGCCGCGAGCGCCTCGGCGACCCGCTTCTTGTGCCGCGCGAGATCCTCTGCCTCGCGCTCCGACTTCGATTTCACGGCCTCGATGAGCTCATCTCGCCAGGTAGGCACAGTGCACCTCGGCGCGAACACTCTTCCGAAACGTGCATTTTGTCCAGCCCGACACGCGCGGGCAACCCGACCGCCCTGGCCCCCCGAGCGCACGCCGGACGCGGGCTCGACCGCACCGCCGAACAAAAACAGAAAGCCCGGGATCCCGAGGGGGAGGACGACCTCCCCTCGCGAGCTCCCGGGCCTCTGCCGCCCGCGCCGCGGGTCTCCCCGCGCCGCGGCGGCGGCCGGCGCGCCGCTACCGCGCGCTACAGCGCGTCACTGCACATCGGAGCTCCCGGCCTTGGCCGGGGCGAGCGCGCTCAGGTCCTCGGCCACGGTGGCCTTCGGGTTCATGAGCTCGTGGAACGCGCGCTTGGCGAGCGCGCCTGTCTCGCCCTGCTCGTGCCGCAGGGCCATGAGCGCGCCCTTCTCCTTCATGAACTTGAGCGTCTCGATCGCGCCCTTCTTCTGCGCGCCGTCGCCGCTCTTGGCCGCCTGGTAGAGCCGGTAGCGCAGCACGACGCGGGTCTCCGAGTGCGGGCCGTTGTCGTACTTCAGGTTGTCGAACTGGGCCTGGAGCCGCTGCCGCGCCCACTCCTGCGGCGCGTCCGCGACCTTCACGCGCGTGATCGCCTCGGCGTTCGCGACGTACCGGTAGAGGTTGCCGCGCTTGAAGTCCTCGTCCGACCAGTAGCCGAAGGCGCGGTAGTAGTGGTCCTTCAGGTCGTCGAGCGCCGACTTGTCGAAGTCGGCGTACATCGCGACCGTCCGCGCCGCTGTCTCGCTCGTGCCGCCGAGGATGAGCGCGAGCGCCGCCGCGTTCCGGACCTCGACGTCCTTCAGCTTCTCGAAGAGCTGCCCCTGCACCGCCTCGTCGAAGCCGCCGATGCCGATGGCGCGCGCGATCGCCATGCGCACCCCGGGATCGACGTCGGCCGCGAGCAGCGGGACGAGCTCGCCGGCCGCGCTGGGCACCGGCCTGAGCGCGAGCGACGACGCGTAACAGGCGCCGATGAGCTGCTTGCGCGGCTCCTTCTTGCTCGCGAAGTCCTTCGCCTTCTTCGCGACCTCGAGCATCGCCTTGTCGTCGGCGCACCAGGCGAGCGCCTCGCACGCGGCCTGGCGGGCCTCCTCGTGCCACATCTCGTCCTCGATGAGCTTCGTCAGCGGCTCCACCGCGCGCGCGTCGCCCCACTCGGCGAGCCCCTGCGCCGCGCCGTAGGCGACCGCGCGGAGCGCCATCCCCATCATCGCGAGCCCCGCGCCCTGGAGCCCGTCCTGGGTGATGTCCATCTTCGGGTCCTTCTTCCGCTTGAACTGCTCGAGCAGCCGCGGGTAGGAGGGCTCGTCCTTCATCCGCCCGATGTAGCGGAGCGCGCTCTGCGCGGTCTCGAACGCCGCCGGGAACGGCGGCTGCTGCCCCTCCTTCGGGAGCGGGTCCGTCGGGAAGGCCCAGTCGCGCATGTCCTTCAGGATCTTCTCGGAGCGGACCGTGGCGAGGAAGCGCAGGCCGTTCGCGTGCGGCTGCGGGCGATCCTTGAGCCACAGGATGACCGGGGCCTCGGCGGCTGCCTTGAGCTCGGCGCTCTTGTCGGTGTGGACCGTGGCGAGATCGGCGAGCATGCGGGCGCCGACGACGCGCGGCAGGTCGGTGCGCGACAGGTGGCCGCCCTCGTCCGCCTCCCAGAACTTCTCGAGCTTGTAGAGCTTCAGCGGGTCGGCCAGCATCCGCTCGCCGATGTACTTGGCGCCGCGGATGTCGCCTACCTCGGCGAGCCGCGTCCCCGCCTCGCCCTGCCAGTGCAGCGGCGGCTTCCTCGCCTCGATCCACTTCACGAGCGGGTCGGCCGACCGCGGGTCGGCGAGCTCGCGCAGCATCTCCATGATCTGCTTCGTCTGGAACCAGGTCGTCTCCTCGGGGTCCTGCTTCACGCTGTCGAGGGCGAGGACGAGCCCCTCGCCGCCGATGCCGTCGCGCAGCGCCTCGAGGAAGCGCTGGCGGCTGTCCTTGTCGGCGTTCGACAGGGCCTCGAGGAGCGGGGCGCGCGCCGTCTCGTCGCCGATGCGCCCGAGGCCGTTCGCTGCCTCGCGCGCTACCTCGACGTCCTTGTCCTTCACGAGCGTGATCAGCGCGCTCGTCCACTTGGACTCGGCGTTGCGCGACAGGACCGTCGCGACGAGCTGCCGCACCGACGCGCTCTCGTCGGTCGCGAGCTTCGAGAGCTCGTCGAGCGACACGAGGCCGGCGAGCTTCTCGGGATCGAACGCATTGCCGCCGCCGAGCCGCTCGACCTTCGAGAGGAACCCCTTCCGGTACTGGTCCATCGCGTCCTTGAACGCGGCGGGCTCCTTGAGCTCGACGAGGGCCCAGACGATCTGGGGCCGGTCGCTCTCATCGGCGACCTTGAGCGCCTCGAGCAGCGCGGGCTTGGCGCTGTCGGCCTTGGGCGAGCCGTAGTAGGCGAGCACCTGCGCGGCGACGCCCTTCACGCGGTGGTCGGGGAGCGAGAGCGCCTTCTGCGCGTGCGTGACGCCCTCGGGATCGTCGGCCCACGCGAGCTGCATGAGCGCCTCTTGCTGGAGCGACCCCTCGGCGTTGGAGGCGGCCCACTTGCGCCAGAGGGGCAGCTGGTCCTTCTTCGGCAGGACGAAGATGTTCTTCTTCTCCTTGGAGATGGCGTCGACCGACATCTTCTGGCTGTCCTGCTTCACGCCGAACCAGATGGCGCCCGCGGCGCCGAGCGCGAGGAGGAGGCCGACAAGGATCGACACCGGGCTGAACCGGCCGCGCTTGAAGTTGCCGTCGTCCGGGATGCCGCCCCCGGCGGGCGCCGGCGGGGCTCCGGGCAGATCGCTGTCATCGGGGGGCCACTTGGCCGCCCACTTGGCCGGAAGGGGCCCGGGCGGTGGGCGCCGTCCGCGCGGCCCCGTGGGATTTTCTCGTGAAAGATTCGGACGATCGAGCATGGTTCCTCCAGCGCGCGGGCGACGACGTTACCCGAACGGCGGTGGCATCGCGCGGCGAGCCGCGCTGCCCCCGACCCCCCACCAACGGCGGCGACGGCGGCGGCGTCGCGCGGCGAGCCGCGCTGCGCCCCCGACCCCGGGCCAGGCGGAGAAGCGCCCGGCCGGTCGAGGCGCCGGACCGTACCAGAGCCGCTCGGACGTAGGCCCAAAGATTTGCTATGAAGACCGGGGCCCCGTATGGCCGAACCCGAGTTCAATTCCGGTAAGATTCTCTACCCCGCGCTGGCGGTGCTGATCGCGCTGAGCGCGCTCATCGGCCTGGTGGTCCTGCCGCGCCTGTCGCCCGGGGCGGGGGGCATGGTCGGCGCGGAGGCGCCCGACGTGACGCTCCCTGTCGCGGCGAACGGCGAGCCCGGCGCCCGCATGCAGCTCGCCGAGCTGAAGGGCCAGCCGGTGGTCCTCGATTTCTGGGCCACCTGGTGCGGCCCCTGCGCGGTGCAAGCGCCGATCCTCGACCGGATCGCGCGCCGGTACGAGAAGAAGGGCCTCGTGGTGCTCGGCGTCAACGTCGACGACCCGCCCCACGTGGCGAGTCAGTACGCGCTCAAGAAGGGCCTCTCGTACCCGATCCTCATCGACGACGCGAGGGACGCGTCGGCCCGCTACGGGGTGGACAAGCTGCCGAGCCTCGTGGTGATCGACCGGCAGGGCAAGGTCGCGGCCTACCTGACCGGCGTCATCGACGAGGCGAGCCTCTCCGAGATCATCGCGGCCACCCTCTGACAGATCGTCGCGGCCACCCTCTGACCTCGCCCCCGGTGTCGAAGCCCTCCCGTCCCCTGAGCCTCGCGCTCGCGGCGCTCGCCGCCGCCCCCCTGGCCTGCTCCCGCGACGACGCCGGGCGCGGCCGCGACGCCGGCGCGCCGCCGGCGGCCAGCTCGTCCGCGCCCGCGACCGGCCCCGCCGCCGGTGGCTCGGCCGGCGCGCCGCCCGCGGACGGTGGTCCGGCCGGCGCGCCTGCGGCGGCGGGTGGCTCGGCCGGCGCGCCGCCCGCGGCAGGCCCCGGCGAGGCGCCGCCGGCGGTCGGGGATCCGATGGCGACGCACTACGAGGCGCGCGAGGACCTGGTGCGGCTCTTCTCGCTGAAGGAGCTCACCGAGCGAGAGCGCAGGTTCAAGAACCCCGAGCTCTTCCTGGAGAAGAACTTCGGCGGCGGCACGCCGGCCCGCATCAACCAGGGCAACAAGGAGCTCGCGCGGCACACGCGCTCGAAGGAGCAGTGCCTCGAGGGCCTCCGGGGCGTCGTCCTCCAGACGGAGGAGCAGCGCGCCCGCTGCGGCGGCCGCGAGAACATGGTGCCGGTCTACCGTCGCGGGCAGCCGGAGAGGGCCGAGTTCTGCATCGACATCTTCGAGTTCCCCAACAAGCCGTGCGAGCTGCCGATGGTGTGGGCGAGCCCGACGCAGGCGGCGTCCGTGTGCAGCCTCCAGGGCAAGCGCCTGTGCACCGAGGACGAGTGGAGCCTTGCGTGCCGCGGCGACCCCGAGGGCGGCAAGCCGACGACGTACGCCTACGGCGACGAGCTCGATCTCGCCGTCTGCCACACGCAGACGCGACACCGCGAGATCGACGGCAAGCCCTGCGACGGCGACACAGCGCGCTCTGCCTACCAGACCTGCGCGACCGACACCGAGCCTGCGGGGTCCTACCCCGCGTGCCGCTCGCGCTTCGGGGTCTTCGATCAACACGGCAACGTGGCCGAGATCATGACCCGCCGCGACCGCGACGACGGCAAGCTGTACAGCCAGCTCAAGGGGAGCGCCTGGTTCTACGTCGAGGTCGCCCGCGAGCACGACGCCCCCCGGCCGAAGGGCCGGGAGACCTATCCCGATCACTGCGCGTACAGCCCGCGCTGGCACGTGGAGCCGATGGAGAACGCGTGGCACGCGAACTACCATCTCGGCTTCAGGTGCTGCGCGACGGTCCGCTGAGCCGCGCCCGCGCCGCCGCGCCCGCGCCGACGCGTCGGGCAACGTGACAGAGGGCGAGTGCCACGTGATCGTGCCTCACGATCAGGGCGGCAAGGTGCCGGTCGACAGCGGAATCGCATACCAGGAGGAGGCGCCCGCCTGCGACTAAGGCTCTCGCGGCTGGCTTGAGCGTGCGTCGGGGGGTATCCTCGCCCCTCGATGCACGCGCTTGCCCCTCGTGCGCAGATCGCCCGCGGAACGTCCGGTGAGAGCCGGTGGGAGCTCGCGACGCGGCCCCCGTCGCCGCGCCTCCGCCCCTACATCCGCGACTTCAGCGGCTACACGGAGCAGACGCCTGGACCGCTGCGACGGCGCGAGTTCCCGGTGCCCCAGGTCGTCGTCATCATCGAGTTCGGACCGCCGATTCGCGTGTTCGGCGCCGTCGGCGATCGCGGTCATTCCCTCTACCCGGGCGGCTTCGTCGCGGGCCTCGACGACACCTTCACGCTCACCGAGCACGACGGCTTCCAGCGCGGGCTCCAGCTGAACCTCACCCCCATCGGCGCGCGGCTCTTCTTCGGCGTGCCGATGGCCGAGCTCACCGGGCGCGTGATCTCCGCCCGCGATCTCCTCCCCCGGAAGCACGCCCGCCTGGCGGAGCGCCTCGAGGAGCTCCCCACCTGGGACGCGCGCTTCGACTTGCTCGAGCGCGCGCTCGGCGAGCGCATCGACGAGGCGCGGTTCGAGACGGGCGTTGTCTCGTGGGCGCTCCGGCGGATCGAGGAGCGTGGGGGCGCGGTGGACATGCGGGCCCTCGCGCGCGAGCTCGGCTACAGCCAGAAGCACGTGATCGCCCTGTTCCGCGAGAACGTCGGCGTCCCGCCCAAGCTCCTCGCGCGCCTCGTGCGCTTCGACCGGCTGGTGCAGCACCTCAAGGCAGGCGCCTCGGGGACGTGGGCGGAGCTCGCGCAGCGGTTCGGCTACTACGACCAGGCGCACCTCGCGCGCGACGTGAAGCAGTTCACGGGGACGACCCCGACCAGGGCCCGCGCCGAGCTGATCGATCTCGCCGGCCTGAGCCCCTAGCCAGATACGACGGCCGCTCGAGCGACGCCCTGATGACCTCCAGATTGGGAATCTCGGCGCGCCGGGTTCCTCCATGGGACGACACGCTGTGGCGAGACAGCGTCCGAAGCCGCGGCTGCGCGGCTCGCCGCGGACCGGGTGTCTGCGGTTCGGGACGATCTCACGCAACACGGCGTGAATGACTCGCAGCTCGTGACGCAGGATCGATCCGAGTCCCTGCGCACGCGCGAGGATATCCTGCACCGCGAGGCGCTCGCCCTGCTCGATGCGTCTTCGGTCCTCAGCCCGTGCTTGCGCGCGCAGGTACGGGGCGACGTGCCGTAGCTTTGACCGGAGGCGCGGTGTCCAGGGGATGTCCAATCTGCTCGGCGTCACCGAGAGCGGCGACATGAGGTGTTGGTCGATTCGCATGGCGCGGGCGGCGCTCGCGCCGCAAAGCTGCGCGCGCACGCCGCGCAGGAAAGGAAACCTCTCGTCGAACGTAGACCTGTGTGTCCAGCGCGGTCGCCCGGGAGGCGCTCACGCCCTGCGCCTCCAGGCGCGGCGGCGCCGCCTCGAGGCAGCGCGGGCATGCTCAGGTGAACGCTCTCGATCAAGGAGATCTCAACATGACACGGATGAAGCTTCTCGGGTTTCTGATGGCTGGTCTCGCGCTCGTGGCGTGCGGCGATGACGAGGTGGGCAACGGGGGCGAGACCGGGAGCGAGCTCGATGGCAAGCAGCTCGGCACCCTGACGGCCGAGGAGGCCGACGAGGTGTGCGCCGACTTCGGTGGGCAGCTCGAGTCGATTTCGAAGGAGGACCAGTGCGAACTTGTGGGGGTGTTCGTCTCCAGCATCGGAACGGAGTGCGAGACCGCCAAGCAGGAGTGCATCAGCGCTCCGGAGGAGCCCGAGGAGGCCGAGGCACCGGATACGTGCGATGCGTCGCAGTTCGCGGGGTGCACCGCCACGGTCGCGGAAGCCAGGGCCTGCATGGCTTCGATGGCCAACACCCTCAAGGCGATCACGTGTGAGTCGACCCTCGACGACATCGTGAACCTGGGGCACTCCCCGGAGTGCGCCGTGCTGGAAGAGAAGTGCCCGGGGAGCATCGAGGGCGAGGCGGAGGAGACCGAGGGCGACGGCCCCTGATCTCGGCGCCCCCCGGCCGTGCGGCGCGATCTCGCGGGCAGGAGCCCGCGGCGAGGTAAAATCTTTACAATACCCCCGGCGTCGCGCTCCCCAAGGTGGGCCCCGAAGGAGCGAACACCATGTCCAACGGGTCTCCCGCGAGCGTCCCCCCCTGCGTTCCGCTTGAATCAGATGATCATGAGCCTCTGGGTGCCGCAGGTCGTCCACACGGCCGCGGAGCTCGGCGTCGCCGACGTCCTCGCGGAAGGGCCGCTCCCGAGCAGCGCCGTCGCGGGGCGGCTCGGCACGCACCCTGACGCGACGGAGCGCCTGCTCCGGGCGCTCGTCACGCTCGAGGTGCTCGTCGCCCGCGGGGAGCGGTTCGAGCTCACCGAGATGGGGCGGTGCCTCGAGTCGAGCTCCCCGCTCTCGAAGCGCGCCTGGTCGCGCCTCATGGGCGGGCCGGGCGTCTGGCAGGCCTGGGGCCGCCTGACGGACTGCGTCCGCACCGGCCGCATGGCGGCGCGGGAACCCGACCCTCGAGTGGGTCCTCACCTTCAGCGACATCAACATGCTCGTGAACACGGGAGGCCGCGAGCGCACGGAGGCCGAGTACCGCGCGCTGCTCGACGCCGCAGGGCTGCGCGTCGAAGTGGTGCGCGAGACGCCGGGCATCTTCCGGGTCTTCGAGGCAACACGGGCCTGAGCGACCGGGCGCGGCGAGGATCGCGCGAAAAAAGTGCGCGCGCCCCTCGCGTAGGAAAGGAAAGCTCTCGCCGAGCGTAGTACGGTCGCTCCCGCGCGGTCGCTCGGGACATCACGCCCGGCTCGTCCGAGGTGAGGGTGCCTCCTCGAGGGCCGCGCGGGCATGCTCAGGTAAGCAATCTCGATCGATCAAGGAGAGCTTGAATGACACGGATGAAGCTTGTCGGGGTTCTGATGGCGGGTCTCGCGCTCGCGGCTTGCGGCGGCGACGACGACGGGGGTGACGGGGGCCAGAGCGGAGGTGATCTCGACGGCAAGCAGCTCAGCAGCCTGACGGCCGCGGACTCGCAGGCGCTGTGCCAGGATCTCGCCGCGTCGTTCACCATCACGAAGGAAGACCTCTGCGAGGTCGCCGGCGCGTTCGCCAGCGCCTTCGGGGGTGGTGACTGCGAGGCCGCCAAGGCAGAGTGCATGAGCGAGCCGGAGCAGCCCTCGGAGGGCGGCGGGTGCTCCACCGCGGGCTTCACGAGCTGTACCGCGACGGTGGCGGAGTACAAGGCCTGCATGACGGCCCAGGCCGACGCCCTCAAGGCGATCTCGTGTGCAACGCCGCCCGACACCTCCGGGGAGCTGCCTGCGGCGTGCGCGCCCCTCAGCGACAAGTGTCCGGAGGTCCTCGGCACCGGGACCGATGGCGAGGGCTCCTGAGATCGCCCCCCGCCCCGCTACCTGTCGATCTCGGGCGCGACGACGTCGAAGCTCGCGATGAGCGCCACGAGGTCGGCCAGGAATAGGCCGGGGCTCTTGGCCTCGATCATCCCCATCGCGGTGAAGCTCCCGGTCCGGAACCGCGCCCTGTATGCCTCCTCCGCGCCCCTGCCGATGACGTAACAGCCCATGTCGCCGCGGGCGCTCTCGATCCGCGCGTAGGCCTCCCCGTCGGGCCTCATCTTCTTGGGCAGCTTGCCCAGGATGTCGTCCTCCGGGTGCTCGTCGATCTTGTCGAGCGCCTGGCGGAGGATCTTCGCCGACTCGCGGCACTCCTCGACCCGGACGTAGAACCGATCCCAGCAGTCTCCCACGGTCCCGTAGCGCCCGCGGCCCACGGGGACGTCGAACTCGAGCTCCGGGTAAACCGAGTAGCCGTCCTCCTTCCGGAGGTCCCACTTCACGCCGGACGCGCGCAGGTTGGGGCCGACGAGCCCCCAGTCCTTCGCCTCCTCGGCCGTGACCACGGCGACGTTGGCGAGCCGCTTGATGAAGATGTCGTTCAGGCTGATGAGCCGGTCGAACTCGACCATGATCGGCTCGAAGTGTTCGAGCCACCCCTTCACCTTGTCGGCCCACCCCTTCGGCATGTCGAACGAGACGCCGCCGATGCGGTGGTAGTTGAAGGTGAGCCGCGCGCCGCAAAGCTCCTCGATGAAATCGTTGATGTGCTCGCGCTCGCGCAGCGCCCACGGGAAGGGCGTGACGGCGCCGACGTCCATCGCCATCGCGCCGAGCGCGATCATGTGGCTCCCGATGCGGTTGAGCTCGCAGGAGATGACGCGCAGGTACTGCGCCCGCTTCGGCACCTCGATGCCCATCAGCTTCTCGCAGGCGGTCGCCCAGGCCTCGTTGGCGAACATCGCCGCGATGTAGTCGACGCGATCGGTGTACGGCATGAAGCCGCTGTAGGTGCAGCGCTCGCCGATCTTCTCGATGCTCCGGTGCAGGTAGCCGACGTCCGGCACCGCCTTCCGGATGATCTCGCCGTCCGTGGAGATGACGAAGCGGAGCACTCCATGGGTCGACGGGTGATGAGGACCCATGTTGAGGGTCATCTCGTCTTCCATGTCCTGGCCCGGGCCCGCGCCGGCGCGGTCGACGCTGAAGATGACCTGGCTCATGACGCCTCCGCGTCCTTCTTCGGGAGCTTGATCTTGAAGAGCTCGATCGGGTTCGGCCGCTGGGTCGGGATGCCGCGGTACTCGGACTTCTCCTGCCAGTCCTTGCGGAGCGGGTGCCCCTCCCAGTCGTCGGGCAGGAGCAGGCGCCGGAGGTCCGGGTGCCCCTCGAAGCGCACGCCGAGCAGGTCGAAGCACTCGCGCTCCTGCCAGTTCGCGGCCGACCACACGTTGACAAGCGTCGGCACCGCCGGGCTCTCCCGGTCGAGGAACGCCTTGAGCACGACCCGGTGCTTCCTCGCGTAGGAGTAGATATGATAGATGACGACGATCTTCTTGAGATCGGGATAGTCGACCCCGGTGATGCACTCCAGGTAATCGAAGGCGAGCTCCGGCGCCTCGCGCAGGTGCTGGCACACGGCCTCGATCTTCTCCGGCGCGACCTTCAGCCAGGCGTCGCGGTCCTTCGCGGAAACGGGGTGGAAGTCGAAGACCGCCTCTTCTCCGAGGCTCGCCTGGAGCGCCTGAAAGATCTCTTCGGGTGTCATGAGGTGCCGGGGGGATGGCTCAGCCGCCCGTCGAGCCGCCCGTCGCGCGGCGGTCGAGGACCCGCTCGCTCTTGATCTTCTCCTGGATCTTCAGGAGCCCTTCGAGGAGCGCCTCGGGGCGCGGGGGGCAGCCGGGCACGTAGACGTCGACCGGTATGATCTGGTCCACGCCCTTGCAGACCGAGTAGGCGTACTGGAAGAGGCCGCCGCAGTTCGAGCAGCTGCCCATCGAGATGACGAAGCGGGGCTCCGCCATCTGGTCGTAGAGGCGCTTCACCCGGGTCGCCATCTTGTACGTCAGCGTCCCCGCGATGATGAACAGGTCGCTCGACCGGGGGCTCGGCCGCGGGGCCGCGCCGAAGCGCTCGAGATCGCCGCGGGGGCCGCCGGTCTGCATCAGCTCGATGGCGCAGCAGGCCAGGCCGAAGAGCATGTACCAGACGCTGTTCGACCGCCCCCAGTTGAGCAGCCAGTTGACCGTCTGGTCGACGCTCGTCGTGATGACGCCGCCGCCGTCGCTCTCGTACTTCGCTTCCCACCCGCGGGGCGGGGCCATCAGGTTCAGGTTTGATGTCATGACTCCGCACCTCCCTCGGTGACGGCCGCTCGCCCCGCGAGGGCCGGCGGCGCAGCTTCGCTCGCGCTCGTCAGCGACGCGCGCGGCTGGCTCCGGCTGCTCACGTTCTGCGCCCCGCGCGGATCGCCCTTGATGGCGCGGATCCAGTTGAGATCGCCCTTCACGACGACGTAGACGAAGCCGAGCATCAGGACGGCCACGAAGAGGAAGATCTCGAGCAGCGCGAACAGCCCGCTGCCCTGGTCCACCCAGCGCTTGAACACCGCCGCGACCGGGTAGATGAAGGCGATCTCGACGTCGAAGATGATGTAGATGAGCGCGATGATGTAAAACCGCGGGTTGAAGTTGAACCACGCGGGCCCGACGGGCGCCTCCCCGCACTCGTACGTCTCGACCTTCTCGGCGTACATGTTGTTGGGGCGCAGCAGCCTGCCGAACAGCAGCGAGCCGAGGACGAAGCCGATCGCCACCAGGAAGAACGCGGCAACGCTGGCATAGGCCATCAACATCGGACGGAACCTCGCTCACCTCGCCCTCCCCCGCCACGGGCGGGAGAGCGCTTGATCCAGGGGGGTTATGTAGGTGAAATGATGAACCACGGCAAGCCGGCAAACCCTGAAGCGCCGGGTGGTGCGATCATTTGCCCAGAGAGGTTCCACATGAAGGCGGGAAGGCGGGAAGATCATTCAGGTTTTCTTCTCGCCTTCCCGCCTTCATGTTCAAATGACTGCACCACCAAGCGCCGGTGCGCTCGGTCCGCGCCTTCACGCACGCGGTTTCTGACGCCGCGCGCTGCGCCGCAGCGCGGCAACGCGGTGAGGCGGCGCTCGACCGCTGCTCGGGCGGGGCCGCTACTCGGGATCGACAGGGAGCGCCGGGCTGGAGTATCGGTCGAGCGTGGGTCTCGTGGACGTCGCGGTGCTCGCGGCCGTCGAGGGGGCGGCGCAGGCGCTGCCCATCTCGGCCACCGGCCATGGCGCGGCGGCCCGGCTCTGGCTCCACGCTGTCGACGGCGGCGCCTGGGCCCTTGCCGCGCAGGCGCTCGCGGCGGCGGCGGCGCTCGCGATCGCCGTGCGGCAGCGGCTCCGGGGCGCGCTCGGCGAGGGCGTCCGGGGGCTCGCGAGGCCGTCGCTCTTCAGGGCGTCGCCGCTGGCGCGCGACGCGGCGCTGCTCGCGCTGGGCGCCGCGGTGAGCCTCCTTGTCGCGGCGGCGCTGCGGCCCTACGCCGCGCGCTGGGGGCACGCGCCGCTCGCGGCGGGGCTCGGCCTGCTCGCCACCGGGGCGGCGCTCGCCAGCACCGCGATCGCACCGCGGCGCGCCGACCGCGAGGAGACCGACGCGCCGTCGCTCGCCGGGATGCTCGCGGCCGGCGCGGCGCACGGGGTCGCGGCGCTGCCGGGCGGGTCGCGCGTCGGGGCGGCGCTCGTGCTGCTGCTCTGGCTCGGCGTCAGGCCGGCGCGCGCCGTCGAGCTCGCGCTCGCGCTGAGCATCCCCGCGCTCCTCGTCTCGGGGCTCGCGGAGTCGCGCGCGCTCCACGGGCCCGTGCCGGCCGCCGCCGCGGCGCTGAGCCTGCTGGCCGCCTTCCTGGGCGCCGCCGCGGGGGCCGCCGCGCTCCGCGTGATCGCCGAGCGGCGGCGGATCGCGGTGCTCGCGCTATGGGTCATCCCGCTCGGCCTCGCGATGGTGGCCTACGCGCAGGCGCTGCCCGGCCCCTCGTGAGGAGGCCCGCTGCCATCGCCCCGCAACCGTGCCGTAATCTTCGACCGTGTAATCCTGAACGATCGCCCATGAGCTCGACCGAGACCCCCGTCCATGTCCTGATCCTCGCTGGCGGCGCGGGCACGCGCTTCTGGCCGGCGTCGCGCGCCGCGCGCCCGAAGCAGCTCTTGCCGCTGCTCGGCGGCGAGCCGCTCATCACCGCGACGGCGCGCCGGGTGCTGCCGCTTTGCGCTCGCGGGGAGAGCGACGGCTGGGAGCGCATCTGGATCGCGACCGGCCAGCACCTCGTGGCGCCCACGCGCGCCGCGCTGCCGGGCGTCTCGGAGCGGCGCCTGCTGGTCGAGCCGGCGCCGCGCAACACGGCGCCGTGCATCGGCTGGGCGGCGGCGACCATCGCGCGCGACGATCCCGACGCGATCGTGGTCGTGCTCCCGAGCGACCATCACATCGCCGACGTGCCGCGGTTCCTGGAGGTGCTGCAGGCCGCCGTCGCCTCGGCCCAGGGCGGCGCGATCACGACGATCGGCATCCGCCCGACGCACCCGGAGACGGGCTTCGGGTACATCGAGACGGAGGATGCGGCCGGCGCGGGGAGCGCGGCGCCCGCGGCGCCCCGCAGGGCGCTGCGCTTCGTCGAGAAGCCTGACCGGGAGCGCGCCGCGGAGTTCGTGGCGAGCGGCCGCTTCCTCTGGAACGCGGGGATGTTCATCTTCCGCGCGGGCGACATGCGGGCGGCGATCCGCGCGCACCTGCCGGCGCTCGCCGAGGGGCTCGACGAGATCGACAGCGCGGCCGCGCTGGGCGCCGCGGACGAGGCGGAGGCGGTCCTGCGGGTGTTCCCGCGCCTGCCGGCCGTCAGCATCGACCATGGCGTGATGGAGCACGTCGCCGGGCTCGCGGTGGTGCCCGGCGATTTCGGCTGGAGCGACCTCGGCAGCTGGCAGAGCGCCTGGGAGCTCGCCGACAAGGACGAGCGGGGGAACAGCGCGCCCGCGGGGTCGGTGCTGGTCGACGCGCAGCACAACCACCTGGTCGATCTGCGCACGCGCTCCGGCGCGCCGGACGACCGCCGGGTGATCGCGCTCGTCGGCGTGGAGGGCCTCGTGGTGGTCGAGACCGACGACGCGTTGCTCATCGTGCCGCGCGACCGGGCGCAGGACGTCAAGCACGTGGTCGACGCCCTGAAGGCGCGAGGGCAGGGCCGGCACACCTGACCGCGCGGCGCGCCTGCGTCGCGGGGCGCTCTCCGGAGTACCGAGAAGAAGAGAAAAACCGCCAAGAGCGCCAAGAACGCCAAGAGAGAACAAGAGGCGAGAGAAAGAAAATTTATCCTCTTTTCTTCTCCTCTTGGCGTCCTTGGCGCTCTTGGCGGTCCAATCTCTTGTTCTACTCGCGCGGCGCCTCCCGCCGCGCCACCGCCCGCGCGTAGATCTCGCGCCGCGGCAGGCCGAGCTCGACCGACAGCTCCTCGGCGATGTGCTTCGCCCGCCTCCCCTGGGCGAGCTCCCGATCGATCCGCGCGTCGATCTCCTCGTCGCTCGGGCGCGCACCCCCCGCGGCCGGCTCCGCCGGTGCGAGCACGAGCGTGATCTCCCCGAGCCACTCCCGCTCCAGGGCCGCGAGCTCTTCCACCGTGCCGCCGAGGATCTCCTCGTGCACCTTCGTCAGCTCGCGCGCGACGACCGCGCGGCGGCCGCGCATCCGCTCGGTGAGCTCCGCGAGCGTCTCGCGGAAGCGCCGCGGCGACTCGAACAGCACCACCGCCTCGGGCGTCGACGTGACAAGGGCCAGCGCCTCGCGCCGCTCGCGCCCGCCGCGGGGCAAGAACCCCACGAAGCGAAAGCCCCCCGTCACCAGCCCCGACGCGCTCACCGCCGCCATCACCGCGCTCGGCCCCGGGATCGCCACGACGCGCGCCCCGGCCTGCGCGGCCGCGCGCACGAGCGCCGTACCGGGATCGCTCACGACCGGCGTGCCGGCGTCGGTCATGAAGGCGATCGACTCGCCCGCCGCGAGCCGCGCGGCCGCCCGCGCCGCGTCCGCCTCCGAGGCGTGCGCGTCGAACCGATCGACCGGCTTGCCCGCGACGCCGAGGTGGCCGAGGAGCGCGCGGGCGCGCCGCGTGTCCTCCGCGAGGATCCGATCTGCCCCGCGCAGCGTCTCGACCGCGCGCAGCGTGATGTCGCCGAGGTTGCCGATCGGCGTGGCGACCACGTAAAGGCAACCGCGGCCGCCCGCCCCCCCATGCTCACCGCCGATCGACAAGGCCTAATCCGCCTCGACGGCGTCCCCGAGCTCCTCCTGCAGGTACGTCCGCAGCTTCGACTGGAGCCGCGCCTCGAGCTGGCGCACGCGCTCGCGCGAGATGCCGAACTCGTTGCCGAGCTCCTGGAGCGTGAGCGGATCCTCCGCCGCCATCCGCTTGTCGAAGATGATCACGTCCTTGCCCTTCAGCGTCTCGCGGAACTTCGAGAGCCGGTCGTGGACGAGCATGCCCATCTCGCTCGCCTCGAACGCGCTGTCCGGGCTCGCCCCCGACGAGACGAGCATCTCGACGCGCGGGATCGAGCGGCCCTCGAGGTCGCCGACCGGGGCGTCGAGCGACGCCTCGCCGCTCGAGAGGCGGCGGTCCATGTCGACCACTTCCTTCTCCTCGACCGACAGGCGCTTCGCGATCTCCGCCGCCGTCGGCTCGATCCCCATCGCCGAGAGCTTCGCCTTCTCCTTGTTCAGGTTGAAGAAGAGCTTCCGCTGCGCCTGCGTCGTGCCGAGCTTCACCAGGCGCCAGTTGTTGAGGATGAAGCGGAGGATGTACGCGCGGATCCACCAGGCGGCGTACGAGGAGAGCTTGACGCCGCGGTACGGGTCGTAGCGCTTCACGGCCTGCATCAGGCCGATGTTCCCCTCCTGGATGAGGTCCATGATGTTCTTGTAGGCGCGCCGGTACTCGTACGCGAGCTTGACCACAAGCCGCAGGTTCGCCGTCACGAGCCGCGCGGCGGTCGCGACGTCCTGCGTCTTAACGTACTTGGTCGTCAGCTCCTTCTCCTCGTCCGGCGTGAGCAGCCGGTGGCGCTGCACCTCGCGCAGGTAGGCCTGGAGCGGGTCCGTGCGCGACAGCGCCGCGTCCCCGCTGCCGCGGCCCTCGCTGGCGCCGACCCGCGCCGAGCGCGGGATCTCGATGTCGTTCAGGTCGATGCTCGGGTCGTCGACGACCTCGCCGACGACCTCCACTACGTCGCCCTCGTCGACGTCGCCCCCCCTCTCGGCGCCGCTCTCGGGCGCGGCTTCCGCCTCGTCCTCGTCGTCGCGCGGGCCCTCGTCGTCGCCCGGCGCCGGCTGCGCCTCGCCGCGCGCGCGCCCGGCGGCCTTCGCCGACGTGCGCTCGCGGCGCTTCAAGGCCGGCCGCGGGGCCGCGCGCTCCGCCTCGCCCTCGCCGTCGCCCGTGTCGGGCCGGAGGTCCGCGTCGGCGTCCTCCGAGTCGGACCGAGGGCCCGCCTTCGCCGTGCCCTCGGGCTGCGGCGCTCCGGCCCCCTTCGTTCGCTTCGCTCGCGGCTCGCTCTTGCTCTTCGCCACCCGGACCTCGTCCTCGAAGTTCTAGTACAGCCCCGCCGCGTCGCGCCACCTGCGCCGGCGCGCAGTCGACGTTCAACCCGCAATCCGAGGCGACTCGAGGCTACCCGCCCCGCAATCCACGGGAAGGTCGCGGGTAAGACGGGTCAGGAAGACGGCGCGCGGGATCGGAGAACGTGCTACACGGCAGCCGTCACGTGGACTCGCACCGACCTCCGCGCCCGCGCTCGCTGCGCCCCTGGTACCTGGTGGCCACCATGCTGCTCACCTGGCTCATCGGCGTGCGCGGGTTCATGAGCGGGTGCGGGACGGCCACGTACCTGCGCGGCGGCATGGCCCCCGACGTCATGGTGGTGGCCGAGCAGGCGCGCGACCAGGGCGATCCGTTCCAGTTCACGTTCCTCGTGCTCGAGGCCGCCCAGGCGCGCGCCCTGAGCCTGTACCAGGACGTCTCCTTCCCGCTCAGCATCGGGAAGGCGCTCCTCTGTGGGCTGCTGGTCGTCGCGAGCGGGCTGGCGCTCGGCGGGCGGCCCGGCACCCGCGGCTTCGTGCTCCAGGTCCTTGTCGCCAACCTCGCCTTTGCCGCCGTCGAGTACGCGCTCACCCGGAGCGTCCGCGGCGCCTGGATCGACATGGTGGCGCAGGCGGGCGCGCTCCTGCCGTCGGACGTCCCCGAGCGCGCGGGCCTCACGAACCCGAGCCTCTGGTGGACCGCCGAGCGCGTGCGCTTCGTCGTCTTCGAGCTGGCCATCCTCGGCTCCGCCGCGCTGGCGCTGACGCGAGAGCGCACCAAGCTCTATTTCCAGGCGGTCGCGCGGACCATCGACCCCAGCGACGAGCCATGAGCACCGCGGAGAGGATCGCCGGCGCGGATCCTCGATCGAAGCCCGCCCAGGCCGAGGAGCGGAGGGTCGCCGTCCTGCCGGACGACCTCGCCAACCAGATCGCGGCGGGCGAGGTGGTCGAGCGGCCGGCGAGCGTGGTGAAGGAGCTCGTGGAGAACGCGCTCGACGCGGGCGCGCGCCGCGTCCGGGTCGACATCGAGGGGGGCGGCGTCGGCCTGGTGCGCATCGCGGACGACGGGTGCGGGATGAGCCGCGAGGACGCGTCGCTCGCGGTGCTGCGCCACGCGACGAGCAAGATCGCCCGGCTCGACGATCTCCGCAGCATCCAGAGCTTCGGGTTCCGCGGCGAGGCGCTCCCGAGCATCGCCTCGGTCAGCCGCTTCTCGCTGCGGACGCGGCGCGAGAGCGAGTCCGAGGGGACCGAGATCCGCATCGAGGGCGGCGGCGCGGCGCAGGCCATCCCCTGCGGGTGCGCCGCCGGCACCGTGGTCGAGGTGCGCGACCTCTTCTACAACGTCCCTGCGCGGCGCAAGTTCCTGCGCGCCGTCGGGACCGAGTCGGCGCACGTGACCGAGATCGCGCAGGCGATCGCGCTCGGCGAGCCGGGCGTGACGCTGGTCCTGTCGCGCGACGGGCGCGTCGCGCGGGAGTGGCTGCGCACCACGAGCCGCGCGGAGCGGGTGCGCGCGATGCTCGCGGGCGAGGAGCTCGCGACGTGCGCGGGGCAGCGGGGGCCGCTCACGGTCGAGGCGTTCGTGTCGCGGCCGGAGCGCGCCCGCTCGGGCGCCGGCTGGCTGTGGATGTTCGTGAACGGCCGGCACGTGCGCGACCGCTCGCTGGCGCGGTCGATCGCGCTCGCCTACGGCAGCGTCCTCGAGCCGGGCCGGTACCCGATCGGCGCTGTGTTCATCGACCTGCCCACCGAGCTCGTGGACGTGAACGTCCACCCCCAGAAGGCCGAGGTCCGCTTCGCCGACGGCCGCGCCGTGGCCGACGCGATCTACAAGATCGTCGCCGCGCAGGTGGCCGCGGCGTTCGGCCTGCCCGCGCCGGCCCCCGGCGGCTTCCAGGGCCGCAAGGGAAAGCTCTTCGAGGAGGCGCCGCCGCCGCCCGGAGACGCGTGGGTCTGGTCGAGCGGCCCTGCCGCCGAGGCGAACCCGGCGGGCGCCTCGACCGAGCGGCAGGAGCCGCCGGTCGACCCGTGGGGCCTCGGTGGCGACCTCGGCGGGATCCCGCCGGCGCGCCCCGAGGCCGCGCGGGCTGAGCGCGCTGAGGCCGCGCGCGCGCGCCAGGAGGCCGTCCCGTTCCCCGGCCAGGGGGCGCCGGCGTGGGCCGACGCGCCGCTGCCGGGGCCGCGCGTCGGGCCGAGCGAGACGGCGGACATGCCTGGCGCACCGCCGCTCTCCTATCCGAGCTTTCCGGACGGCAGCGGGCCGGTGCTGGCTGCGGCCGAGCGGACCCTCGCCTGGCGCTCGCTGCGCTTCCTCGCTCAGGTGCGAAACACGTATTTCGTGTGCGAGGGGCCGGACGGGATCTACTTCCTCGATCAGCACGCGGCGGCGGAGCGCGTGACGTTCCACCGGCTGCGCGCGTCGTACGACGGCCGCGACGTCGCCACGCAGAAGCTCCTCTTCCCGGCGGTCGTCCCGGCGGCCCCCGCGGAGGTGTCGCTGATCGAGGAGGCGCAGGAGGCGATCGCGCGGCTCGGGCTCGACGTCCGCCCGGCGGGCGCGGCGCAGCTCGCGGTGCACGCGGTGCCGACGCTGCTGCGCCGCGCGGCGCCCGAGCGCCTCGTCCGCGACCTCCTGGACGAGCTGAGCCACTCGGGCGAGCGGGCCTTCTCGGGCGCGGTGGACCTCGCGCTGGCGACGATGGCCTGCCACGGCTCGCTGCGCGCGGGCGATCCGGTGGCGCCGGAGGAGGCGCGCGCGCTGCTGACGGCGCTCGACGAGGTCGACTTCGCCGGCCACTGCCCGCACGGCCGGCCGGTCGTGATGCGCGTCGGGTGGCCGGAGCTGGAGCACCGCGTGGGGAGGCGGTGACCGCGGCGGAGCACGAGGCCGCACCGACGGTGACCGCGGCGGAGCACGAGGCCGCACCGGCGGCGACAGCGGCCGAGCACGAGGCCACACCGGCGACCGCGGCCATCGCGCCGCCGTCGTGGGAGACGGTCGAGCCGCCGCCGGGCGAGCTGCTCGTCGTTGTCGGCCCGACGGCGAGCGGCAAGACCGAGCTCGCCATCCGGCTCGCGGAGCGCTTCGGCGGCGAGGTGGTGAGCGCCGACAGCGTGCAGATCTACCGCGAGTTCGACCTCGGCTCGGGAAAGCCGACGCCGGCCGAGCGGGCGCGCGCGCCGCACCACCTGGTCGACGTGGCCGATCCGCTGCAGGCGATCGACGCCCAGCGCTTCGCGGAGCTCGCGGAGGCGGCGATCGCCGACATCCGCGGCCGCGGCCGGGTCCCGATCGTCTGCGGCGGCACGTTCCTCTGGGTGAAGGCGCTGGTCTTCGGCCTCTCGCCCGCGCCGGCCGCCGACGCCGAGGTGCGCGCGCGCCACCGCGCGATCGCCGATGCCGAGGGGCGCGCGGCGCTCCACGCGCGCCTCGCCGAGGTAGATCCGGAGAGCGCGGCCCGCCTCGCGCCCAACGATCTCGTGCGCGTGAGCCGGGCGCTGGAGGTCTACGAGCGCTCGGGCCGGACGCAGAGCGCTTGGCACGCCGAGCACGGCTTCCGGGAACGCCGGCACGCCGCGCGCCTGCTCGCGGTGCACAGGGACCGCGCCGAGCTCGACCGACGCATCGAGGCGCGGGTCGCCGCGTGGCTGGAGCAGGGCTGGGTGGACGAGGTCCGCTCGCTCCTGGCCCGCGGCTACGGCGACGCGCGGGCGATGGGCTCGGTCGGCTACAGGCAGGTGCGGGAGCACCTGGAAGGCCGCCTGCCGGCCGAGGAGCTCGCCCCGGCCATCGTGCGCGCCACGCGCACGTTCGTGCGGCGGCAGCGAACCTGGTTGAGGGACCAGGCGATCGCGCACGTCGCGCTCGCGTGATCCAGCAAATAAATCAATAATTTCGAGTGCTTACAACCAGCGCCCCGCCCGCGAGCGGTTCTCCGGTCGCGGGGCGCCGTGGGGGAGCGGCCCGCGGGCGAGCGACGGCGCGCGTCAGTAGGCGAAGGCCTGGTAGACCTCGGTCTCGTCCGGCGCGTCGAGCGAATCGACGATGGGATTGAAGCGGAGCATGCGCTTCGCGCGCTCCGACAGCTGGGCGAGGCTCTCGCGCGGCACCCGGATCGAGACCTCCGGGCGGAAGAGCCAGCGGCGGCTGTACCCGATCACCACCATGGGCCGGGGCTCGCGCGTGCGGTTCGGGGTGCCGCGGTGGAGGCCGCGGACGTCGCGGACCATGACGTCGCCGAGCTCCATGGTGACCGGCTCGAGCGCTACCTCGCCCATCTCGAGGCGGCGCAGGCCCTCCGCCTTGGAGAGCATGTGCGTGCCGCGGGCGATCTCGACCGGGCCGTTCTCGAGGGTGACGTCGACAAGGGCGAAGTTGACGGCGAGCTGGAACGCGGGCGTCTCCTTCCCTGTCTCGGGGAAGAGCGGCGGGGTGTCGCGGTGGACGTCCTGGTAGTCGGACCCGAGGAGCGGAGTATCGGTCGCGAGCTGGACCATGGTCATGTCAGCCCCGACCAGGCGCTCGACGACGCCGAGGATGGTCTCATCCTCGTAGATACGCGGCTCCGCGAAGGGGGCCTTGAACGGGAGGGTCACATAATAGCGAGCTGGCCCCCGGTTCTTGAGGTGCCCCTCGCGCGCTATGTGCGCGTCGAGGAGCGGGGCAAAGGCCTCACGCCACGAGAGCAGCAGGCTCTTCGGAATCAGGTTCTTTATCACACAGAATCCATCGCGCTGCGCGGCGTGGGCAAGCTCATCCATCTGGGCGCTGGTGTGGCGGGCTTGGCTCATGGAGGTCGGCGCCAAGCTTGATGGGGCTCCGCTGGAGTCGTCAAGCTCAGCGCTTGCGCGCTGTCGATTTGTGCAGACACACCTTCGCCCGAATCATGGCCTTCCGGATAGAAAGCACCGCTCCAGCCACCTGGCCCACGCGCCCGGTGGGGGTGAACAAGCGGGCTCAGCAACTTCATCGCTGACGCTCGTGGAGTCATCGCGATCCCGGCGCCGTCCGTCGCCATCCGCGTTCCCGCCGCACGGGTGTGGTGCGTACTCGGCGTCAGCGCGCCTGCCACCTGACCTCGCCGTCGCAGCGCGGGCAGCCCGCGCTGCGCGGCCGCGCCTCCTGCGTGAAAGCGACGCGCCCGCAGCCCGCGCACACGGTCATGTGGCTCCGGTAGAGCTCCGCGTCGGAGAGGATCTCCGCGGCGAAGAGGCTGAGCACTATATCGCTCAGGAGGTCGCTCTCGCGCGGCGCCGGCAGCCAGCCGGAGCGCTCGCCGACCACGCTCCACCGCACGCGCGCGCTGTACAGGGCCGTGCGGAGGAACCCGCCGTCGGGGTTCGGCGCCACGAAGTCGAGCAGCGCGAGCGCCACGCGCCGCCGCGCGCGCTCGGCGAGCGCCGCGACCTCGCGGTGCCGCTCGTCGATCCCGGCGAGCTCCACCGTCTCCGCGCCCGGTTCGCGCAGCGCGCGCGGGACCCTCATCCACCCGGGCGCGACAACGTGCTCGTGGAGCCACGCCGCGAGCTCGTGCGGCTCCCACGGGCGGGTCGTGACCTGCATGAACTGCAGCGCGCCGGCCAGGCTGGGGCTCGCGAGCATGCGCGCGCGCAGCGCCAGGAACGAACCGGCCCGTCCGGCATCGGCCTGGAAGCCCCGCCCGAGCATCTCACTCCGGACGGAGCGGCTCACAGGCCTGAGGCCAGCCATCGCGATCTTCAGGGAATTGCTCATAAGTTCCATGGAGGGGTTTCCGTCCCGCCGTGCGCTGCTGGGAGCGGCCGGTCGGCGGCGGTGTACGACGCGGTAAGCGTCCGGCGTGCCAGCCAGGAAATGCGACAGAATCCCGCCACCCGGTGTGCAGGCGCGCTGAAAGCGCGCAGCCAGCCCGACACCGCGAATGCAGCTGATGTCTCGAGGCCGCCGCCCACCGCACGCGGCTGCTGTGCCGAGGCATCAGTCCGCAGGAGCCACCCCAGCAACGGCGCTCGGAGGGCACCCTGTGCTCATTCCTGGTCCGCGAGGGGAGTCAATCTTGCGCACTGGCGCGGCGGGCGGACGGATATCCGTCCGTGACGACAACTACGCTCGAGATAGCGAATCAGCCGGGCGACATGACGATGTTCGACGTGCTGTCCATGACGCCAGCCGACGAGACGGTCCACGGCAGGAGGCGTTGACGCGCCCGGGGCGACAGGGCCGCTGGCCCCGGCGACACGACGCTTCGCTCACCGCGGCCGCGGCGGCGCGATCGGCGCGCCGAGCGCGTGCGCCGCGCGCAGGGCCACGACCCGGAGGTGACCGTCGGGCAGGTGCTCCCGGCCCGCGACAAGCGACGTCAGCGGCACCCAGTGCAGCCGCCGGGCTGACGCGGGCGCCGGCGCGCTCGGGGGCGCTGCGGCGGCCGGGGCTGCATCGCCCGGGGCGACCGCGGCGACAACGAAGGCGAGCGGCTGGACCAGCTCCGGCGTCAGCCCCGCGGAGGGGCGGTAGGCGCCGCCGAGCTCGACGGCCTCCCCCGCCCGAACGCCGTACTCGACCTCCAGCCGCGCTCGCACGAACGCCTCGGCGTCGGCGAGCGTGCGCGCGCTCCGCGGCAGCCGCCACGCCGGCGCGACGAGCAGCTCGCTGTTGCCCGAGAAGCTCTGGGCGGCGGGCAGATCGTGGTCGTCCACGCCCAGCAGGACCTCGCCGGACGGCGCGCGCCCGAGCAGCGCGGTCGAGACGGTCAGCGCGCCGAGCGGCCGCGGCACCACGTACTCGAGCTCGCGCGCGGCCACGACGCCGCCGCCCTCGGCCAGCTCCTCGAAGCGCGCCCGCCGCACCTCGAGGAACCCGGCGCTTTCGCTGCGGTCCACCCGCGAGAACCGCCGGCGGCTCGGGCGCTCGAGCAGGGCGGCGAGCGGCGTCGGCTGCACGACGGCCACCGCGCCGCCGCGCGCGCCGGCAGCGTCCGCCGCGCTCGATCCGGGCTGACCCGCGCGCGCGTCCGCGAGCGGGATCTCGTCGCCGATCCACGGCCCGAACGGCAGCCCGAAGCGCGCCAGCAGGTCGTAGACGTTCAGCTCGAGCCGCGCATCGGGCAGGCCCCCGACCTGCGCGGCGCGCAGCAGCTGCCGCGCCTCGATGGCGCGGATGCGGCCCGACGTGCTGAACCCGGAGACGTTGTCCGAGGGCGCGTTCACGAACGTGGGCTCGACCTCCACGAGCATCGAGCGCACCTCTTCGAGGATGCCGCCCGGCGACGGGTAGTACGTCGTCCCCGGGATCATCCGGTGGATCGCCGCCGCCGGCACCCCGGCCGCTCGCTCCAGCGCCCGCTCGACCGTGTGCCCTACCGGGAACTCGGTCTGCACGACCGCGAGCGGCTCGGCGAGGTAGTCGGCCGGTCCGCTGCCGTCGAGGGGCGGCGTCTCCTCGCGGCAGGCGTGCGCGATCGGCCGCGGGTAGCTGGTCCGCGCCAGCACGTACGCGGTCTCGCCGGCGAAGAAGAAAGGCACGATGTCCAGCGTGGGGTGGGGCCTCGCCGCCAGGTCGAACACCCGCCCGGTGACGCGATCCTGGTGGTGCTCGATCCGCAGGAACTGCTGAGGGCCCTCCGCGGGCCGGAGCCGGAACGCGACGCCCTGACCGGCCTTCACCTTCTCGCCGACGATCAGGTAGTTCGTGGGCGGATAGGGCAGCCGAGCCCCCGAGGTGTCCCGGAGGTCGAACCGGCCAGCGAACCGGTTCCGCACGATCCACGGGTTCCGCAGCGGCGTCGACGAGAGCACGCGCAGGCCGAGGCGGGCGAAGAGCGCCTCGAACTGCGCTTGCGAGAAGTAGGTGTACTCCTCCTTGACCTCGGCCTCCCAGTCGGCGCGGTAGTCCTTCCGCAACACGAACTCGACCGCGTGCTTGTGGGCGAGCCGGTACCGGCGCCACCCGGGGCGCGGCGCGGGGAGCGCGCCGGGAGGCTCGAGATCGACGCGCGCGAGCGGGAACCCCGGCTCCGCCGACAGCGAGCGAAACTCGCCCGCGAACCGCTCGAGCAGCGCCGCCGTCGAGGCGCTGCGGGGATCGGGGCCGCCGTCGCCGTCGTCGGCGGGCACGTCGAGCAGCACCTGCCCTGGCCCCGGGTCGACGAAATCGCGCACCACCAGCACGCCGCCCGGCGCGAGCTGCTGCACCTGCGCCGCGAGCGCGTCCGCGGCGTTCGCGTGGCGGTAGCCGCCATACGACGTCACGTGGTGCAGCACCGACGAGTCGAAGACCCCGTCGAGGCTCTCCGGGGGGAAGACCGGCGTGGCGATGTCGCCCAGCTGGAAGCCGAGGTTCGGGTGCTGATGGGCGCGGCGCGCGAGCTCGATCACGGTGGGATCGATGTCCACGCCGATCACCTGGAGGCGCGGGTAGAGCTGGGCCAGCGCGGCGCTGCCCTGCCCCGAGCCCATCCCCATGTCGGCGACGCGGCCCTCGCACAGGAGGTGCGCGGCGGTGAGCGCGACCTTCTGGCGCATCGACGCGTCCATCGCGGCCAGGTACCGCGCGTACGCGGACAGGTCGTCTCGCCGTTGATCCGCCTCGTATCCTGCAGGCTCTCGCGTCGTCATGGCGGCCAGTGTACGCCTGGCGGGACGCGCGCGGAGCGTCGCTCCGCTCGCCTCAGGAGGCCGCCAGGCCCGGGAGCGGCGACTTCGACGGCAGGTTCGGATCGCCGAAGCCGCTGAAGCTCGTGATGCCCATCGCGTCGCAGAGGCTGAGCAGCACGCGCTCGTGCCGCTCGTTGCTCTTGATGTACCGGCCGCCAGGGCTCGTCTTGAGATAACCGCCCTCGCCGCTCGCCAGGACGAACTTCATCTCGTTCATGTTGTGGTTCGGCGAGTCGCCCATGTCGCGACACCACGCGATCAGCGTGTTGTCGAAGAGCGTGCCCGAGCCGTCGGCCTCGGGGATCGCCTTCAGCTTCGTGATGAGGTCGACGAACCGCTGCGACAGCCACTTTTCCAGCTTGATCAGGTCGAGGTGCGCGGGAGCGCCGGTGTGGATCATGGAGCCGTGCTCCTCGCCCCGCAGCCCGATCTCCGGCAGCTCGACGTTCATGGCCTGATCCGAGCCCCACTGGATCGCGGCCACCCGCGTGATGTCGCACGCGAACGCGCCGACGATGAGATCCATGTGCGCGAGGTTGGCCATCAGCGGGTTGCTCAGGTCGCCGGCGGGCGACGTGGGCGCCTTGCAGCCGCCGCCTTCGCCGGACGACGAGTTGGACAGCCGCGCCTCGATCTGCCGGATCGAGTCGAGGTGCAGCTCCAGCTTGTACTTCTGCTCGGAGCCGAGGTTCCCCTCCAGCGTCTTGATCTCGTTCTTGAGGTGATCGAGGACGCTCCGGCGACGGCGCAGCAGGTCATCCGACGAGGTGTTCGACGGGACCGCCGAGCCGAACAGGGTCGAGTAGGCGGACATGGGGGACGCGATGGTCGGCAGGTTGTCCGCGCGATAGTAAGGCGACCTCCCGCCGCTCACCGTGCTCTCGGCGCCGAGCAAGAGCGAGGGGATGGACGTCGTCACCCCGGCGGCGATCAGCTTGTCCGCGATGAACTGATCGACCGAGATCAGCCCTGCGGGGCCGCCGCCGAAGCCGAGGCCGGTGAGGCCGTCGGGGGCGCCGTGGTTGTTCCCGGGGTTCCCGCTGGGGAGACCGTCCACGAGCACGATGTGCTGCTTCACGTCCGCGAGCGGCGACGTGGCCTCGCTGAACGTGGGGGTCTCGCCGGAGACGCTCGTGGGCTTCCAGATCGAGGGGGCGGTGCCCATCGTGCAGAACAGGAGGAGCCGCTTGGGCTTCCGCCCGGGCGCCGCATCGGCGATGGAGTCGAGGAAGGGCGTGAAAAGGAAGCTGGCACCGACGCTCGCCCCGAGCCCCTTCAGAAACTCTCTACGACGATAGCTGCGCATGAACGACCCTTTCACTCACTACCGATGTTCTGCAGGTTGCAGCCGTGGGGCACACGGACCTTGAACTCTGGGTGTACGGCGCGTCCGCGCGGATCACGCCCTCTTGAGTGCGACGTCGACCGCTCGGCCTGTCCCCGACCGAGCCCTACCCGACCGTCGCGCCGCTCGCGTCGACAGGATCCTGTCCTCGTCGTTCTACTACGCGCCACGCGTCACGCGTGAGCGACCTACCACGCATCACGCGCGCACGAGGGGCACCGCCGTGCAGCGCACGCTTCCGGGGCTCGCCGCGACAGGCGCGTGGGGGCGCACCTGTCGCGGCGAGGGGCGGCGCGCGCTTGGTCTCAGGTCGCCGCCAGGCCGGGGAGCGGGGACTTGGCACCGAGGGCCGGATCGCCGAAGCCGGAGTAGTCCGTGACGCCCATCGCGTCGCACAGGCTGAGCAGCACGCGCTCGTGCCGCTCGCTGCTCTTGATGAACCGGCCGCCAGGGGCCGTCTTCAGGTAACCGCCCGTGCCGCTCGCCAGGACGAACTTCATCTCGTTCTGGGTGTGGGCCGGCGCGTCGCCCATGTCGCGGCACCACGCGACCAGCGTGTTGTCGAGGAGCATCCCCGAGCCGTCCGCCTCGGGCGTCGTCTTCAGCTTCTTGATGACGCCGACGAACTGCTCGTGCAGCCACTTCTCGAGCTTGATCAGCTTCACGTGCCCGGGGTCGTTGCCGTGGATCAGGCCGTTGTGCTCCTCGTCCGCCAGGCCGATCTCCGGAAGGTTCACGTTCATCATCTGATCCGAGCCCCACTGGATCCCTGCGATCCGGGTGATATCGCACGCGAAGGCACCGCAGATGATATCCAGATGAAGCTGGTTGGCCTTCATGCCGTTCGCCATGTCGCCGGAGGGCGCCGTCGGGACGGTGCAGGCGCCGGTCCCTCCTCCGCCACCCGGCATGGAGTTCGAGAGCCGCTGCTCGATCTGCCGGATCGACTCGAGGTGCAGGTCCAGCTTGTACTTCTGCTCCGAGCCGAGGTTCCCCTTGAGCGACGTGATCTCGCGCGTGAGGTTGTCGAGGATGCTCTTGCGCCGGCGCAGCTGGTCCTCCGCGGTGGTGTTGGAGCTCGGGTTGGGCGTCGTCGGCGCCACCCCGGTGAACACGGTCGAGTACGCCGACATGGGGGAGCCGATCGGCACCAGGTTGGTCCCCTTGTAAAAGCCCGTCTTGCCGCCGCTGGTGTCGGCGCCGAGCAGGAGCGACGGGATCGGCGTCGACAGCCCGGAGCCCTTCAGCTTCTCCACGATGAACTGGTCGACGGAGATCAGCCCGTAGGGGCCGTTGCTGAAGTAGCCCATCCCGGTGAGGCCGTCGGCCGAACCGTGGTTGTTGCCGGGGGCCGCGCTCGGGAGCCCATCGATCATCACGATGTTCTCCTTCACCTCCGCGAGCGGCGAGGTGGCCTCGCTGAACGTGGGGGTCTCGCCGGAGACGCTCGTCGGCTTCCAGACCTCGGGCGCCGTCCCCATCGTGAAGAACACGAGGAGCCGCTTCGGCTTCTTGCCGGGCGCCGCGTCGGCGATGGAGTTGTAGAACGGCGAGAACAGCAGGCTCGCCCCCAGGCTAGCCCCGACACCTTTGAGAAAATTCCTGCGACTATGGCTGCGCATGACCGATCCTTTCACTTCCTACCGATCTTCTGGCGGGTTGCAGCCGTGGGGTCACGGGCCTTGAACTCTGCGGGTGAAGTGCGGCGCGCGTGTCAGCGCGAGCCAAACGCTCTTGATGGCGAAGTTGCCGGCGTCCGCCTCTTGCCGGACGCTCTCGTACGTGCAGCCGTCCTGCTCCCAGGTGTCGCCGAACGCGTAGTACGACCAGTAACGGACCATGCAGTCCTTGACCTCCTCGCTCGCAGCGAGGTAGTCGGCCAGCTCGGTCACGCCGCTGAAGTTGACGTCTGCCTCCCCCGAGGGCGGCTCGACGACCGTGCCGACCACGTCGATGGGGAGCCCGTTCTCGTCGTTCCGCCACCGGCCGAACGTGTCGTAATGCTCGAAGCCGACGCCGATCAGGTCCATCTTCTTGTGGCAGCCTCCGCAGAACTCCGCCGTCGTGTGCTGCTTGAGCAGCTCGCGCGTGGTCATCGGGGCATCCGAGACCTTGATGTTCGGATCGACGCCGGGCGGCGGGGGATCGAGCGGCTGGCAGAGGAGGCGCGTGCGGACCATCTTGCCGCGCTGGGTCGGCGAGGAAAGCTTCGCGCCGCCGTGCCCGGTCAGGAAGCTGCCGTGGGCCAGGATGCCCTTGTCGCGCTGCCCCGCGGCCAGCATCACCCTGGTCAGCTCGTTGCCCCCGGCGCCGCCGATGCCGTAGTGCGTCGCCAGGTTGCTGTTGATGAACGTGTAGTCCGCCTGCAGGAGGTTGGAGAACGTGCCGTTCTGGTTCAGCGCGGTGTCCACGATGAGCGCCGTTGTCTCCTTCATCATGTCCTGGCGCAGGACGTCCGAGAGCTCGAACACCGTGTTGTCCTTCACGGCGGTGACCAGGCGGTTGAGCTGGAGCCAGCCGCGCATGAACCGCATCATCTCTGCCTCGACGCGCGGCCTCGTCGTCGGGTCCTCCATGATGCGCAGCGCGTGCTCGGCGACCTGCTCGCTGGTCAGGGTCGCGCCCGCGTCGGCGGCCGCGTCGGCGGCCTGCAAGAGCGGCTCGTCCGGCATGGTCCCGGTCAGCAGGTACGAGATGTTGTTCGCGATCTCGTGCGGGGTGAGGTTGTAGGTGCCCGAGCCGTTGTCCGTCCCGAGCTCGTGGCGATACAGGAAGTACGGCGACTGCAGCATGGCGCTCACGACCACCTTGGCGCCTTCCTCGAACGATTTTTCCGCCGTGAACAGCGCGCTGTACGAGGCGACGCGCTCGTCCGTGAGCTTCTCGCGGAACGCGCGGCGACCGAAGTCGCGAATGAACTCAGCGCCGCAGCTCTCGTCCACGGTCCTGCACGTGGCGGTCGTGATGCTGGTGAGCTTGTTCGTCACCGCCCACTCAGCGGTCGTCTCGGCCCAGTCCATGATCTGCTGCGCGGTCAGGTCGCGGATGACGAGCGCGTTCGCGTCGGCCGTGAACCCGAGCACCTGCGGATCGTTGAAGATGCTCGGGAGGGCGACGGTCTCATCCCGGAAGAGGTCGCGGACGGTGGCCTCGAACTGGTCGACCGTCAGGCGCCGCACGGTGCGCGGCCCCGGGGTGCTCTTGTCCTCCACCTTGCAGGCCGACACCTTCGGGATGTCGTGGGGCGCCGGCGGCGGCTCGTCGATGGGCGGCGTGCCATCAGGGGGGGTGGTGGTGTCGTCGGGGGGCGAGCCGTCGAGATCGCCCAGATTGCCCAAGCAACCGAGCGGGCCGGCGAGGAGGAGTGCCACCGCCGAGTAGCGCCGGCACGCGCTCGCCGAGACCAAGCTATTAAGCGTGCTCATCATTGCTTGAGAAAAGCTGATGTCTGTCATGTTGTCAAGCCCCGATCAAGCGGTGTCGCCTCTAGATACCCACGATATACTCGCGATGCTCACGTGCCCCAGCTGCAACTCATCACGATCTCGTCAGCGCTTGTCCGCGCTCAAGCAACGCTTCTGCCAACGCTTCTGCCCGCCTCCGGGCCCCGCCTTCATCGTCATCGGACCTTGCAGGTCGCGCTCGGACGCGCTCGGACGCACCGCGTCGCCCTGACTCACGAGGCTGTCCGCCACGCGAGTGAGCTCGGCCTGTCCTCGATGCCGTGGCAGGGTCGGACCCGCTGGCTCGTCCAGCGCGCTTCGACCCCGGGCCTCGAGGCGAGCAGCTGGGCGAGCGCCTCCGTCTCCGTGAGCGTCGAATTGCGGTCCATGCCCGGGTTCTAAGCAACCCGTATGCCGCGCGATTCCCGGAGATTACCCGGGGATCGAGGTGCCGGTTTCCTGATTTTTTCGAGGAATGACGGGGGTGAACGCGAAACGGTCCAGGAAGCGTGATCCACCTGTTCCGCGATCCATCGGCGCTTCCCCGTGGCCCGAGCTTGCAGGCGCCGGCCGCCGTCAGCCCTTGGACCAGGCGCTGATCGACCGGTAGCTCGCGACGGACTCCTCGATGACCTCCAGCGCGCGGTTCCGGTCGTACATCGTGTCCACCTCGGCGAGCTTGTTCTCCAGCGTCTTGTAGTCGATGAAGAAGCGCATGAGCTCCTTGGTCACGTGCGGGGGCAGCTCCTCGTGTGTCAGGTAGTGAGCCACGGAGGGGTCATCGACGGCGACGGCGATGATCTTGTCGTCAACGCCCTTGTCGTCGCGCATGAAGAAGCCGCCGATCGCGCGCGCCCGCACGATGGTGAGCGGCACCACCGGCTCCTGCATCAGGACGAGCACGTCGAGCGGGTCGCCGTCGCCCGCGTGCGTCTGGGGGATGAAGCCGTAGTTGGCCGGGTAGTGCACGGACGAGTAGAGCACGCGGTCGAGCATCAGGAGCCCGGTCTTCTTGTCGAGCTCATACTTGCACTTCGATCCCTTCGGGATCTCGATGACAACCGGGAAGAAGTCGTGTCGGCTGTCGGGGAGCAGGATGTCGTGAAGCGGATGGGTCATTGAAGCGTCCTGGGCTTTCGCCCCGCCCGGGACCGGGCGAGGGGCGCGCAGGATAGCAGAATTCAAGGCAAATTGGCGCGCGGCGTATCGCCCGCCGCCGACGCCACCATGCCGCCGACCGCGCCGGCGCGGCCGTGGACCGGCGCCGGCGCTGGTTGCGCCGATCGGTGGTGGGGCGATACGCCGCCGCGGCTCACTCCCGCCAGCAGAAGCCGAAGCTCGCGGACGCGTTCTTCTCGATCGCCGCGTTCCAGTCCACCCCGATGAACTTCACGCCCGCGTTGCCCGCCTCGGCCACGGCGTTCCACACGTCGGAGAGCGTGCCGTCGACCTGGAGGGTGACCTCCCACGCCGCCTTGGTCTCGCCCATGTTGGTGACCGTGACCGACTTGCAGCCGCCGCCGTCCCACACCGAGTCCACTTTCTCCTCGACGTCGAAGTCCGCGTTCGTGGGCGGGGTGTCGTTGTCGGTGCCCGACGGCTCCGAGTCGCCGTCGGGATCCGGCGAGGTGCCCGGATCCGTCGCCGCCTCGGCGAGGCGCTTCGTGAAGCGCGGCGACTGCGCGATCGCCTTGATGACGCCCGCGACGGTGAGGTTCTCGGGCCCGAGCTGCCCAGTGATCTGCTCCGCCATGCAGGAGAGCTCGGCCTGGTCCATGGCGCCGAAGCCGAAGCGGAGCCACTGCAGGGTGAAGCACGCCTGGGCGTCGGGGCTCTGCGCGAGCTTCTGGGCGAGCTCTCCGGTGCCGTCGAACTGGCCGCTCGTGCTCGGCGCCCCGACGATGTTGCCGCTCGCGTCCACAGGGTGCCCGTCGTCGTTGTCGCGGTAGCGGCCGACGCCGTCGAAGTGCTCGAAGCCGAAGCCGATCCCGTCGATGAGCGAGTGGCAGCTGCCGCACGCCTCGTTGTTGGAGTGCTCGGCGAAGCGCTCGCGGGTCGACTTCGTGGGGTCGGGCTGGGGCGGCTTGACGTCGAGGCCCGCGGGCGGCGGCGGCAGCGGCTGGCAAAGGAGCTGCTCGCGCACGAACTTGCCGCGGTGCACGGGCGACGACTCGGCGGCGTGCGCGTGGGAGCTGAGGACGCTGCCGAGGGTGAGGATGCCCATGCGGTTCGACCCGGTGAGGTCGACCCGCGCCATGCCGTCCTCGTCCGCGGCCCCGCCGGGCGCCTCTAGGCCATAGAACGACGCGAGCTCCTGGTTCACGTAGGAGTAGTTCGCGGTGTACATCTCGTCCAGCGAGCCCGAGCCCTCGCGGATGAGGTGGCGCACGAAGGCCGCCGTCTCCTTCTCGATCGCCTGCCGGACGGGCTCCGTGTACTCCGGGTACGCGGCCATGTCCTTCGACGGCTTCGCGTTGAGCTGCAGCCACGTCCTGAAGAACCGGAGGACGCCGGCGTCGGCCCGCGGGTCCTGCATCATCCTGTCGACCTCCGCCGAGATGACCGCTGGTGTCGCGAGCTCGCCCGACTCGGCCTTGCTGAGGAGCTCGTCGTCCGGCATCGAGCTCCAGATCATGTAGGAGAGCTGGGACGCGATCTCGTGCGGCAGGAGCTGGTACGTGCCGTCGGCCGCGACGGCGCCGATCTCCGGGCGGTAGAGGAAGTAGGGAGACTGGAGCGCGGCGGCGATCATCGCCTGGATGCCCGCCGCGAAGCCCTCGTCGGCCTTCACGCTGCGGTAGAGCTCCATGTACCGCGCGCGGTCCTGCTGCGTGAGCGGCCTGCGGAAGGCGCGTCGCCCGAAGCGCTCGAAGAACTCGGTGGCGCACGCGTCGTCTCCGGTCGCGACCTCGCAAGGGACGAGCGAGCCCGGCGCCTCGATCACCCTGGCGGAGATGTCCTCGGCGGCGTCGCGCATGAGCTGGACGTCGGTCCCTGCGTACATGAGCGCATCGGCGTTGTTGTCGAAGCCCTCGACGTTCGCGTCGGTCGGGAGGATGTAGCCAGTCGCGTCGACGCCGAGGAGGTCGGCCACCGTCCTGTCGAACTCGACGCGCGACATCCGGCGCAGGACGCGGCGCCCGGATACCATGTTGGGCTCGCAGGCGATCGGCTGCTCGTCGCAGCCCACGCCCAGGGTGACGCGGTTGACGAACTTCTCGAACACCGCGTATTCCTCGCTCTGGAACGGGATGAGCGCGCCGCCGGCGTGGCCCTCGGGGTGCCGGCCGGAGGGGCGCAGCAGGAGCGTCGACTCGCCGTTCACCTGGAGCGAGGCGATGTCGCGCACCGCCTCGAAATTCGCCTGGAGCGCCTCGTCGGTGCCCGAGGTGTCGAACACCATGCGGGTCCCCTTCGCGAGGCCGCTGTCGGTGTGACAGACAGTGCACTTCGAGGACATGATCGGGTCCCAGAGGTTCGCCTTGAAGAACGCGACGTCGTCGGCGCACCCCGAGTCCAGGGCGCCCGTGTTGTCTCCGCCGTTCGTCTCGTCGTCTCCTCCCCCGCCGAGCAGGTTGGTGCAGCCGGCGCCGGCGGCGCCCACCGCGGCGCACGAGAGCACGAGCGCATAGCCGAGGCGCTGCCTCAGCGTGCGCCGCGGGGCGTCGCTCGTCGGCAGAGGCCGGGAGAGCGACGCATCCACCTTGTCGAGGGGTCCCGTCGTGTTTGTGTTCATAAGCTTGTTCCTCGTGATCCCAAGTAATGTGGGCGGACGGACATGCGGATGACGGCGCATCACGCGAGCCCATCCAGCGGGCCGGTGCCCTTCGAGGCGTCGCCGAAGGTGCTGTTGCTGAGGCCCATGGCCTGACAGATCGAGACCAGGAGCTGCTGGTGGGGAGCGCCGCCGAAGTTGACGTAGCGGCCGGGCGTGAAGGCCTTCCCGCCGGCGAGGACGAACGGGACCGACTCGCACCGGTGCAGCGGCGCGTCGCCGAGCTCCTTGGCCCACACGACCAGCGTCTCGTCGAGCAGGGAGCCGCCGCCGGAGCCGGAGGTCGACTTCAGCTTCTTGAGGAGATAGGCGAACTGCTCGGCGAACCATCGCTCCGCGATACGAAACTTGTCGACGTCCTCGCCCGAGCTCGCGTGCGAGAGCGAGTGATGGTCGGAGCCGGAGAGGCCGAGCCACCGGAGGTGCAGGGGCGAGACCGTGTGAGAGAACTGGACGGTCGCGACCCGGGTCCGTCCGCACGCGAGCGCCGCAGCGACGAGGTCCATCTGCGCGATGGCGATGTCGGGCACGGCGTCCTCGTCGGTCGGGTTGAACGAAGGCGGCGGCGCGGGCGGCGTGTTGCAGCTCGCGCCGGCGGGGCCTGTGCCGGTGGCAGCGCCGGGCGCGATCAGCTTGAGGCCGTCGATGTGCGCGTCGAGCTTCGCCTGCTCGCGCGCAGGCACGCCGGCGCGCAGCGCCTCCATCTCGCCGTTCGTGACGCGCAGGATGCTCTCCCGCCGCTTCTTCTTCGGATCGACCTCGTTCGATCCCGTCCCGGTCGAATCGCTGGTGCCCGTGAACCCGTCGAAGATCTGGTTGTACGCGGTCCGCGGCTCGTCGATCACGGGGGCGAACTGCCCCGCCGCGCTGTAGGACATGCGGGTCTGCGCGCCCGTCCCCCACGGGCTCGTGTAGATGCCGAGGTTGACCGGCCGGCCGCCGAGCTCCTGGGCGACGTACCAGTCGAGGCTCTGGCCGCGGCTCGCGCTGCCAGCGTTGCCGCCGCCCGTGAGCATGTTGATCATGCCGGGCTCGTGGTTGTCGACGCCCTTGAAGTCGATACCGTCGCACAGGATGAGATCGGATTTGTGCGCTGCGAGCGGCTCGAGGATCGAGCCCGCGGGGAAAGAGAAGCTCGATCCCGAGCCCTGAGGCCGCCAGAGATTGTGGTGGGTTCCGTTGGGAGAGAAGAATATAACCAGATTTCGGGCAGTCCCACCGTCGGCGCGAAGGTGGTTGATCCTCCCAAGGAACGGAGCGGCGAGGAGCCCGGCGCCCAGGCCGGCGGCGAAGCGACGTCTGGATATACGATTCATGACGACGGGCTTCTGCAGAGGTCATGCCCTCGAAACAAACACCAACAAGCGCTTGAATTCACCGGACAAGCATCGTGCTACATGTCGCCTGAACCCGGAGCGGTTCTGGGTGTGGGCTCCAGTCATCGAGAGACCGATCCAGGACCGAAACGAGTTCAGCGCACATTCACCACAATGCGCGAGCGACCATGGTATGGCGCGACACTCGATCTTCCGGCGCGCGTCGACGGCCCTGAGACAACCGGCGGATCCTTCAGAAAACGTGTCGAAATCCTCCGAGAGCGCATCGAGAGCATTCAAGGGACGTGCCGAGATCGATCGAAAACGTATCAAGAACATTCAGAAAATGTGTCAAAGTCCTCTGAGATCGTATCGAGAGAACTCAAGGGACATGCCGAGATCATTCAGCGAGCTCATCAAGAACCTTCAGAAAACGTGTCAAAATCCTCTGAGATCGTATCGAGAGAACTCAAGGGACATGCCGAGATCTCTCAGCAAGCTCATCAAGAACCCTCAGAGGGGGTATCAAAATCTTCTGAGGACGCATCGAAGGCACTCAAGGGACATGCCGAGATCTCTCGAGAACGCATTGAGGGTCTCCAGAAAACGTGTCGAAATCCTCTGAGAGCGCATCAAGGGCCTTCCGGGCCGCGTCGAGTGCCTCGCGGATGCCTTGGCGGCGCGACCTCCAGCCTCGATCCGGCGGCCGCGGCGAGCCCCGGCCCGAAGCGCATCGCGACGATGGGCAGGAGGCGCCGCTCGTGCGATGAGCTAGGCGCCATCGCCGGGACACACCCCAAAAGCGGTCCCCCAGGGTGGCTGTAGAGCTCGCCATGAGACCGTGCCCCACGCACGCCCCACCCCAGCGACCGGAGCCCGCGCTCGAGCTCTCGCGCGCACCTGTGCCGCGGCGGAAGGCGCCCGGCGCGCTCGCGCTGCTCGCGCTCGCCGCCGCCCTCGGCGGCCCTCACCCGGCGGCATCGGGCGCGCCGGGCGCGCCTTCGGCCGGTCCGTCGCCGCCTGCCCCGAGCGCGCAGGCCAACGCGCCCCCCGGCGGTGCCGCCGCGCCGGACGCCATCCCGCCGGCAGAGGGCCGCCCCGTGGTCTCACCGGTGCAGCGGCCCGAGGAGCGCGACGCCCCGCAGCGCGCCTGCTCCTTCACGCTGCCCGTCTGCGTGCACGCGCCTGCGGACGTCCCCGGCGCCGCCCTCCTGGAGAGCCTCGCTCACCTGGAAGCCGCGATGCGCGCCTACGACGCGCTCGGTCTGCCAAGACCCGTCCAGGACGGAATACTGGGCGGCGGCCCGTCGTACGATCTTTACCTGGAGCGCGGCCCGCTCCGCGGTCCCCTCCGCGTCGGGCACGACATGCGGGCGCTCGGGGAGCGGTTCGACGCCGCGAGCGCGTTCGCCGTGGTCGCGGCGCCGGCGGCGCCTGGGCGAGGGGGGTGCGCGAGCGCTTCCGACGCGGCCTACGCGCTCGGCCACGCCGTCGCCGCGCGCCTCGACGCCGGGGCGGAGGAGGGCGCGCTCGCGATGGCGGCGAGCTATCTCGCCAGCGTCGCGGCGCCGTGCCCGGCCGAGGAGCTCGCCGCCGTCGACGCCTTCCAGCGGGCGCCCGAGCGGGCGCTCACCGGCGCGGCGCTCGGCGCGCTCGACGGCGCCTTGCTCTTTCCGCTGTACCTCGACGACGCCTACGGCACCGGGACGCCAGCGCAGATCGCCGCGTCGCTGCTCGCCATCGCCGCGCAGTCCACGCCCGCGGGCGCGGCGCGCTTCCGCGCCGAGCCCGACATCTTCGACGCGCTCCGGGCGTCCCTGCGGTCCCGCGGCAAGGACCTCGACGACCTGCTCCTCGAGTTCGCGGTGGCGCGGGCGTTCCTGGGCAGCCGCAGCGACGGCGCCCACCTCACGGACGCCGAGCGCTTCGGCGACTTCGGCCGGGTGCGCTTCGAGTGGTCGCTGCCCTACGCCACGCTCCCGCGGCGGGTCGCGCCCCTGCGCCCGATCGAGCCGACCGGCGCCACGTACCTATGGCTCGATCTCTCGGCGGAGAGCGCGGCGGAGCCCGACCTGAAGACGGCCGAGATCACCTTCGTGGCCGACTGGGAGCTGCCCGCGCTGTTCCGCTGGGCGATCGTGAAGGTCGACAGGCAGGGCGCCGAGGCCGGCCGCGTCGAGGTGGCCGGCATCTTCGGCAGCAGCCGCGCGCAGCGCACCGTGGTGGGGCTCGACGGCCTGTCGGGGCTGCTCATCGTGGGCGTCAACGCGGGGAGCATGATCCGGAGCCACCCGTTCGACCCCGACGATGCGCCGTTCATGCCGCACGGGTACACGGTCTGGCTCTCCAGGTAGGTCGGCGCGCCAGCCTGTGCCCGGCCGCAGGCGCTCCAGGCGCGGCGGCCCGCGCCCCGGCCGCGCGCCCGCGGCGGCCCGCTCCGCGGCCGCGCGCCCGCGGCGGCCCGCTCCGCGGCCGCTCGAAGCGTCATGCCCTCGCCTCGTCTCCTCGCAGCGGCAGGTGCTGCGCGAACCACTCCCCGGCGAGCCGCGCGACGGCCGCGAGGGCGCCCGGCTCCTCGAACAGGTGCGTCGCGGAAGGTACGACGGCGAGGCGGCGCGGGCCAGCGAGGCGATCGAGGGCGTCCTGGTTCAGCCCGAGCACGGCCGTGTCCGCGCTGCCCACGATGAGCAGCGTCGGCGCCCGCACCCGGGCCAGCGCCGCGCCCGCGAGGTCGGGCCTGCCGCCGCGCGACACGACGGCGCCGACGACGCGAGGCCGCGCCGCTGCGGCGATGAGCGCGGCCGCCGCGCCGGTGCTGGCGCCGAAGTAGCCGACGCCCAGGTGAAGGAGCTCGGGGCGCGCGAGCGCCCAGTCCGTCGCCCCGACGAGCCGCCGGGCGAGGAGCTCCACGTCGAAGCGAAGGCGCCCGCTCAGGCGATCATCCGCCTCCTCGCCCTCGGTGAGCAGGTCGAAGAGCAGCGTGGCCAACCCCCAGCGCCAGAGCGCCTCCGCGACGGAGCGGTTGCGAGGGCTCCTGCGGCTGCTGCCGCTGCCGTGCGCGAAGATCACGAGGCCGCGCGCCCGCTCCGGGATCGCGAGATCCCCGGGGAGCGCCGCCGTCCCCGCCTGGACGCACAGGGGGCGCTCCGAGCCCTCCGGCGGACGCGGCAGCTCGCGCTGCGCCTCGGCGAGCAGCTCGGCGACCGCGTCGTCGGACGTCTGCGAGAAGTCCTCGTAGTACGCGCCGATCGCCTGGAGGCTCGGGTCCTCCTCGATGCAGGCGACGCCGTCGACCTCGCGGCAGAGCGACGACAGGCTCGACGGCGCGGCGACCGGCGTCGCGAGCACGAGGCGCCGCGGCGAGCGCTTGCGCAGGTCGCGCAGCGCGGCCCGCACCGTGCCGCCCGTCGCGATGCCGTCGTCCACGACGATCACGGTCTGCCCCTCGATGGGGGGCACCGGCCTGTCGCCCCGGAACTTGCGCACGCCGCGCTCCACCTCGGCGGCCTGCTGCGCCGCGATCTCGGCGAGCTCCGCCTCGGAGATCCCCAGCAGCGCGACGAGGCTCCGGTCGATATACACCTCGCCCCCCTCGGAGATCGCGCCCACGCCGAGCTCCGGCTGCCCGGGCGCGCCGAGCTTGCGCACGATCCACACATCGAGGGGAGCGCCCAGCGCGCGCGCCACCTCGTATGCCACCTCGACGCCGCCCCGCGGCAGACCCAGCACGAGCGGCGCCTCCCTCCGATACCCCGAGAGCAGCCGCGCGAGCCTGCGCCCGGCGTCCCTGCGATCCTGGAACAGTTTGGCTCGACCCATCGCCGCCTCCCCTCACCCCCGCTCTTCCTCCCTTCAAGAGCGGTGCCGCGCGGAGCGCGCGCGGCGCGGTCGCCGCCCCGCAGACGGCGCTGCGCAGCGGCGGCGAGGGGCGACGCCGGGGCCGGTTCAGCCGCGCGGTTCGACGCGGCGGCCGGCGCGGCGGCCCGTCAGCCGAACAGGCTCCACTCGTCCTCGATGAGCGAGAGCGCGATGATCAGCTCGACCGCGAGCTCGCGCTCCAGCCACTCGTCGATGCGCTGTCCGGCCGCGATCGCGCTGTAGCTCGCGCGCGGGATGCGCTTCGCGAGGTGCATCAGGCACATGCCGGTCCGCTCGAGGCGCGCGACCCAGTCGGTGTCGCGGTAGGCGTACCTGGCCTGGTGGAACAGCGAGTCGCTGAGCGCCGAGATCCTGTCGCGGACGACGTCGGCGGGCTCGGCGCGCGACGCGATCGCCTCGCGCACCTCGGCGATGGCGCGCAGCACGAGGCCGACCGGCGCGCCGGGGTGGAACGAGGGGCGCTTCGGCGAGAACGTCAGCTCGTCGAGCGCCAGGAAGTACCAGGCCTGCGGCGAGGAAACGCGGTAGAGGTACGCCGCGCCGCAGGCCTCGGCCGCCGCCATCGCGATCTGCCAGGCGCCCTCTTCATCGACGCTGTCCTGCTCCGCGGGCATCCCGTCGACGCGCTCGACCCCGGCGCCGCTGACGAGCGGATCGGCCCACGCCATGACCAGGACCGAGGTGGCGCGCGACCAGCTGCACAGCAGGCGCGCGCTCGCCTCGGCCGACACGCGGCCGCCCGGCGCGAGCCAGACGAAGCGCCCCTCCTTGAGGTCGGCGCGGTACTCGTGCGCCGAGGCGCCGTGGGCGGCGAGCAACTCGAAGAGCGCCTCGCCCCGCGCCGCCCAGCGCCGGGCGAGCGCCTCCTCGGCGCTGCCGGACGGCGTGTCGTCCCAGTCGAGCTCCGGCGGCCGGGGCGGCGCGAGCTCCGCCTCGCTCACCGCGCTCTCCGCCTTGGCGCGCCGGCGTCGCCGCTTCGGCGGGGCGACGCGGGCCTGCTCGTCGGCGCGCGCCCTCGCGGCGCGCGCCCTCGGCGCCGCCGGCCGATCCGTCGATGCGCGCTTGCCCGGCCGCGCCGGCCGGTCCGTCGCCGCGCGCTTGCCGGGCGCCGCGGGCCGCTCCGTCGCCGCGCGCTTCCCCGGCGCTGCCGGCCGCTTCGTGGCCGCGCGCTTCCCAGGCGCCGCCGGCCGATCCGTCGATGCGCGCTTGCCCGGCGCCGCCGGCCGCTCCGCGGCGGCGCGCTTGCCCGGCGCCGCCGGCCGCTTCGTCGGCGCGCGCTCGGCCAGCGCGGCCGCTGCCTTGGCCTTCCTGGGCCGAGCCCGCGAGCTGGCTGGCTGCCGCTCCTGCCGGTCGCGCAGCGCGACCGGCGAGCCCGCCGCCGCGCTTCCGCGCTCGCCCGCCTTGGCGCGGGGCTGCGCGCGCGCGCGCCCGCTCGATGCCTTGACGGTGCGCCTGGGTTCGGCCGATGTCCCCCGACCGCGCGGTTTGGGCATTGGGACAGGGTATCACGAGGTCAACGGACAACACCGGTGGAGGCGCGCGGGGAAACGCACTTGGCGGGCGGGGCGCTCGGCCGCCGAGCGCGCGGGGCATGGGCCGGAGCGCACCCGGGCGCTCCGGCCCATGCCCCCGCGCGGGTCAGCGCGCTTCGCCGAGGGCGCGGCGCACGACCTTCTTGAATTTGGCGAGCGGCTGGGCTCCGCTGACCAGGTAACCGTTGATCACGAACCCCGGAGTCCCGGTGATGCCGGCGCTCCGCGCGATCTGCATGTCGGCCTCGACGGCGGGCCGATGGGTGCGCTCATCGAGGGCTCTGGCGAAGCGCGCCGCGTTGAGCCCGATGCTCGCGGCGTGCTGCTCCAGGGCCGCGCGGTCGAGGTTCGAGGTGCTGTTGTCCTTGAAGAGCCGGTCGTGCATCTTCCAGAAGCCGGCCGGCCCCTGCTGCGCCATCGCCTCCATGGCCGCCTCGGCGGCCAGCTGCGCGTCCGGGTGGAAGGGCAGCGGCAGGTGCCGAAAGACCACACGGACCTTGCCCGGAAAGGCCTTGAGGACCTCGTCCATCGTGGCTGCGCCGCGCGCGCAATAAGGACACTGGAAGTCGGAGAACATCTGGATGACCACCTTGCCGGCGGCCGCGCCCTTGCCGGGGTGCTCCTTCGACGGCGGCGGCACAGAAACCCGCGGCGGGGGCGCCGGCGGGACCGCCTGCTTCTGGATGGCCTCGTAGACGCCCGCGCGCGGCGTCCCCGCCACGACCATGGCCTCCGCCTTCGCGATCTCCTCCTCGATGATCGCCTGGAACTTCTCGATCGGCTGCGCCCCGACGAGCTTTCGTCCGTTGATGAAGAAGTGCGGCGTCCCCGCGGCGCCGAGATCGTCCGCGAGCTCCACGTCGGCCTCGATCTTGGCCGCGTGCTTGCGCGAGGCGATGGCGCGCTTCGCCGCCGCGACGTTCAGCTGGAGATCCGCGGCGACGGCCTCGAGGGCGGCGTCGTCGAGGGCGGCCTCGCCGGCGAGGAGGCGGCCGTTGGCCTGCCAGAAGGCGGCGTCCCCCTTCTGGGCCCGGGCCTCGCGCGCGAGCTCGGCAGCGGGCTCGGCCCGCGGATGGAACGGGAGCGGGTTGTCCTTCCAGACGACGCGCAGCTTGTCGCCGTACTGCGCCGCGAGCTTGTCGACCGTCGGCGTGACCCGCCTGCAGAAAGGACACTGGTAGTCGCTGAACATCACCATCGTGACCAGCGCGGTGTCCTTGCCGTGCACCGGCGAGTCGCCGACGGGCACGAGGTGCACCACCTTGCTGGCCTCCGCCTCCTCGTCGTCCTCGGGCTCCTCGGCAGGGGGAGCGAAGTTCTTCTTCGCGAGCGCCGCGTAGACCTGCTCCGGCGGCGTGCCCTCGGCGCGGAGCGCCCGCGCCGAGGCGAGCTGCGCGTCGATGATCTCGGCGAACCGCTCCGCCGGCTGCGCGCCGACGAGGAGGACGCCGTTGATGAACGACGCCGGCGTGCCGTTCACGCCGAGCCGCGCGGCGAGCGCCATGTCCGCGTCGACCTTCCGCGCCGCCCCGCTCTGCTGGACGAGCTGCTTGAGCTGCCCCGGCGTCACGCCCGCACGCCGGAGCGCCACGGCCTCGAGCTCCGGCGAGAGCCGCTCGTCCGCCTCGAAGATGGTGTCATGGAACGACCAGAAGCCGCTGGGGCCGGCGTGGGCGAACACCGCCATCGCGGCCTCGGCGGTCGGCCGAGCCTGCCTGTGGAAGGCGAGCGGGAAGTTCTTCCACACGACCCGCAGCTGCTCCGGGCCGTACCGCTGCTCCAGGTGCTTCAGCGTGCCGCCCAGGCTCTTGCAGAACGGGCACTCGAAATCGGAGAACACGACGATCGTCACGGGCGCGAGCCGGCTGCCGCGCGCCGGATCGGCGCGGGTCACCGGCACGGGGCCGGGGTCGCCCTCCGCGACCATGATGTCGTCGAGCGGCGCTCCCGGCGCGGCGCTCGCCCCCGGCGGCGCGCCGCCGGGCTTCGCCGCCTGCGAGGCGTCCGGAGGGGGCGGCGGCAGGGCGGAGCTGCACGCGAGGGCGAACAGCAGCGTTAGCCAGACGACGGCGGCGATGGCGCGGCGGAGCATCGCGCGAGTGTACTCTCGTTCCGCGACAGCGCCGGCGCCGCGCGGCTCCGCTGCGCCCGGCGCGGAACAACGCCGCACGTCCCGAGCAGCGAAGGAGACGCCCGCCCGAGGCGCGATTGACGCCCTCGCCGCCTTCGGCCATGACGGGCCCCGGCGCGCCGCTCGGCCGCGCCAGGAGAGCGCACCGGGAAGTCATGGAGAAGGTCTACAGCGCCGCTCGCGTCCAGCCCGAAGAGCACAGGGACGTCCTCGCGCAGCTCTGGAAAGAGAACCTCGCCCATGGCGAGATATCGCAGGAGTTCCTGGAGCGGCGGATGCGCTGGTTCCAGGAGCAGAACCCGGCCGGCCCCCCTCGGACGTGGATGGGCTATCACGGCCCGGAGCGCGAGATCATCGGCAGCGGCTCGTTCTACCCGCGCGACATCTACGTCAGCGGGCGAAAGCTCAAGGCCGGCGTGCTCGGCGACTTCGGCGTGACCAAGGCGCACCGCATCGCCGGGGCCGCCATGAGCATCCAGCGTGAGCTCGCCAAGGGCTGCCGCGACGCCGGGGTCGACTTCCTGTACGGCTTCCCCAACAAGGCCTCATTCCCGATCTTCCAGCGCGCTGGCTACAAGAAGGTCGCGGACTCCATCATCTGGGTCCGGCCCCTCATGGCCGCGTACAAGCTGCACGAGCTCGCGGCCTCGTCGGCCGGCGAGCAGCACAGCACGGTGAGCGCGGTGGTGCAGCGGGTCGCCGAGCGGGCTGCCTCGGCCGTCCCCCACCCCCGCTGGCGCGCGCTCTGGGAGGCGGCGGAGCCGGCCGCCCCGCCCGCCCCGCTCACGCAGGCGCTGTCGACGGCCGCCGAGCGCCTGGTGCAGCGCACGACGGTGAAGCCGGATAACGCCCTGGTCCGGGCCGCGGGGCGCGCGGTCGACGGCTCGATGGCGCTCCGGGACGCCGCGGCGCTGCTCGCGCGGGGCAGCCGCGTGCGCACCGAGCTCGTGGACGCCGCCGATCACCGCTTCGACGAGCTGTGGTCGCGCGCGAAGCCCGCGCCGATCGCCGGCGAGCGCAGCGCCCAGTTCCTGAACTGGCGCTACGCGCAGCTCGGCAACATCCGGCACCGCTTCTTCTGCATGCTCGACAGGCACGACGGGCGGCTGCTCGGCTACGCCGTCTACGCGGTGCGGAACAACAAGGTCGAGGTGACCGACCTGTTCTGCGAGGACGACGGCCCCCTGCTCGACACCTTGCTCCTCGAGTTCTGCCAGGCGATGCGGCGCGAGGGGCACGTCTCCGTGGGCATGCTCCTCGTGACCCCGCCCGCGTTCAACGCGCGCCTGCGGGCGCTCGGGTTCTTCTCCCGCCCCCATCCGCCGAAGGTCGGCTCGCGGTGGCTTGTCGTACACCTCGACCCGAGCTTCCCCGAAGAGCTGCGGCGCGTGCTGCTCGACCCGAACAGCTGGTTCATGACCGACGGCGAGCTCGACGTCTGATCGCCGGAGCCCTGCTCCGGGGACATCCCACCGATTCGCTGGACCCCCTCCTGCCGCCGGTTACCCTTGCCTCCATGGATAACGAGGCGCCGGCCCTGTCCATCGCGCGGCTGCGCTCCGTCTGGGATGCGGAGGTGGGTCCCTCTGCGCGGCGCGCGCTCAGCGCGGCGGCGTGCGCGGGGCTGTTCGGCGCCGCGCACGTGGCGCGCGTGGGGTCTCCGCTCGCCCGCGGGCTCGCCGGCGCCGGCCTCGCGCTGCTGCTCGCGGCGATCGCCGCGCGCGCGATCCTCGCGCGGCGGCGCCGCGGCGACGCCCGGCGCACGGTGCGCGAGATCATCGGCCGCACGGACGAGGCGCTCGGCGCCGCCACCCTGAGGGCGCTGGCGCTCGTGGATCGCGCCCGGGCCGACGATCGGGTCGGGTCGCCGGAGCTCGCCGGCCTCCACCTCGCGCGGCTGCTCGGCCGCGCCTCGCAGGCGAGGATCACCGCGCGCGCGCGGCAGGCGGCGGCGCGCTGGGCGATCGCGGGCCTCGCCCTCGGCGTGGCGGCGCTCGCGGCCGCCGCGATCGAGCCGTCGCGCGTCGTCGAGGGCCTGGACGTCCTCGCCGCCCGCCGCGGCGAGGCGCCGCTCGATCTGCCGTGGCTCGAGGACATCGAGATGACGGCCACGCCGCCCGAGTACCTGCACGAGGGCACGGAGGTGCTCCTGCCGTTCGCGACCACGATGCAGCCCCGGGGGACGGTGATCACGGTGCGCGGCCGCCCCGTCCGCGCCGGCCGCGCGCTCGTGCTGACCGACGGCGGCGCCGAGGTCCCGTTCGTCGACGACGGCAAGGGCGGCGTGATCGCCCGGTGGACGCTCGGCGACTCGACGACCCTGCAGGCGGCCGCGCGCTTCGGGCAGGTGCGCGTCCGGCAGGCCGACGCGCAGCGGGTCGTCTCGATCCCGGACGACGCGCCGCGCGTCACGCTCGAGGGCGCCCCGCGCACGATGAAGCTCCTCGACGAGCCCAGCATCCCGCTCCGCTACGAGATCACCGACGATCACGGCCTGCGCGAGGTCGATCTCGTCCTGCGCGCCGGCGTCAAGGAGGAGCGGCGCGTGCTCTCGCGGCCGGCGGGGGACGCGAAGGTCGATCGCGGGGGCTACGAGCTCAGGGCGCGCGACCCCTTCTTCCGCAGGACGTACGTGCCCATCGAGGTGCGGATCGAGGCGCGCGACAACGACCCGATCGAGGGCCCGAAGTGGGGCAGGAGCGAGGCGATCCTGGTCGTCCCGCCGCAGGTCGGCGAGCCCGAGGCGCGGCGCTACGTCGCGCTCTTGAAGGCGCGCGACGCCCTCACCGACCTGCTCGCCGACCGCATCGGCCAGAAGGCGCCGGAGGCGGGCGGCGCCGCGGGGCACGCGGCGCACGAGGCCGAGGCGCAGGCCGCCGCGAAGGCGGAGGTCGAGCGGGCGCTCTCCGCGGACTACGGCGGGCTCCGGGTGCGCGGGCGCATCGCGTCGCTCGCGCGGGGCCAGCTGGCGAGGCTCGACCAGGCGCTCGCCGCGGAGCGGAAGTCGACCACCCGCGCGGCGCACCAGAAGCTGCTCGACGAGACCGAGGGCGTGCTGCTCGCGTTCGACGCGGGCCTGCGGGGCCTGGGCTTCCGCGACGCCCAGGCCGTCGCGCAGCGGCTCGCCGACGTCGCGGACGAGGCGGCGGCGGCGGCGGAGCTCCTCGACGGCGGCGACCGCGGCAACGGCGAAGGGCGCCTCGAGGCGGCGGTCACGGTGCTGGGCGGCGGGGGGGTCGAGCTGCGCAAGCTCGGCGACCTCGGCCTCGATCTCGGCGAGATCGTCGCGAACGACCTGCGCAGGATCGCGCGCGCCCGCGGCGCGAGCGACTGGATGCACGCCGAGCTCGCGGCGCGCGACCTCGCGGCGCGGCTCAGGCGGCCGGAGCCCTCGTTCGGCGGCGGCGGTCGCGGCGGGGTGGAGTCCGGGGCGCCGCGCGGTCCGGAGCCCGGCGACGCCTCGAGGGCCGACGAGAGCGTCGCGCAGAGCGAGCGCGATCTCGAGGAGCTCGCGCGCGACCATGCCGCCGAGATGAACGCGGTCGCCGAGGAGCTCTCGCGCGCGTCGAGCCCCGAGGACATCGCGGCGCTCCGTGAGGAGGCGAAGAAGCACGCCGAGGCGATCCGCGAGGCGGTGCGGGACCTGCCGCAGCCCGGCGCGGCGCCGGGCTCGGCCGAGTCGGCCGCGGCCGCTGGCAGAGAGCAGGCCGAGGCGATGGCCGGCGCGCTGGAGCAGGGCCGCCCCGAGGACGCGGTCCAGAGCGGCCAGGGCGCGATGCGCTCGCTGGGCGAGGCGAAGCGGCTCGGGGCGAAGAGCGGCGGCTTCTTCCCCGAGGAGCGGGCGGGCCGCGAGGCCGCGGAGGCGCAGCAGGCGCTCGCCGACGAGCTGGCCTGGGCCGAGGAGGCGCTGCGCAAGCTGCGGCAGGCCGCGTCGGAGCGGGCGCGGGAGGGCCTCGAGAGGTCGAGCCAGCGCGAGGGCTCGCTCGCCGACCGCGCGCGCGATCTCCGCAAGCGGGGCGAGCGCGGCGACGGCCGCATGCCGGAGGAGATGCTCGAGCGCCTCGACGAGGCCGAGCAGGCGATGCGCGAGGCCCAGCGCTCGCTGTCCGAGGGCGACGGCGAGCAGGGCAGCGAGCGCCAGCGCGACGCGCAGCGGCTGCTCGAGATGTCGCGCAGCGAGGACCAGGGCCAGGAGGGCGACGGCGAGCCGGAAGGGGACAGGGACATGGCGAGGAAGGCCGATATCCCGGACAAGGACAAGCACAAGGGCCCCGAGGAGTTCCGGCGGCGCGTGCTCGAGGGGCTCGGGGGCACCTCGGAGCCGCGGTTGCGAGAGGCGGTCAAGCGTTACGCGGAGGGGCTCCTGAAATGAAGCGCGTCGGTGGTGCGGTGAGCCCGGCCAGGGCGCCGCGGCGGGGGGCGGCGGCCGCGAAGCGCGGCCTCAGGGCGGTGGTCCTCGCCGCGCTCGCTACCTTCTCGGCGACCGCGTCCGGCCGCCTGTCCGTGGGCGACCTCGATCGCGCGGTGCGGGCGCGGGCCGCGATCCTGGAGATCGACGCCCCGGCGGCGCGGGACATCCTGAAGGACGTGGACCCGGCGGATCCCGCGCTCGCGCTCGAGCGCGGCCGGCTCGCCATCTACGAGGGCGACTGCGACGCCGCCTCGGCGATCCTCGCGCGCCCCGACCTCTCGGCGACGGCGGAAGGCGCGGCGCTCGGGGACATCGCGCGCGGCTGCGCCCGCGCCACCGCCGCGACGGTGGTCGTCAACGACGAGGCGCGCGGCGTGTGGGTGCGGCTCCAGGACGACGACGATCGCGCGCTCGTGCCGCTCCTCGTCGAGGTCGCGGCGAGGACGCGCGACGTGCTCGCGAAGGACCTCGGGGTCGAGCTCCTGAGGCCGCTGCGGATCGATCTCGTCCGGGATCAGTTCACGCTTTCGGCGATGACGGGCCTGCCCGAGGACGCGGCGCGGACGACGGGCACGGTCGCCATCGCCAAGTGGGGGCGGGTGACGATGCTCTCCCCGCGCGCGACGCCGAACGGCTATCCATGGCTGGACACGCTCGCGCACGAGATAACGCACCTCGCGCTCTCGCGCGGGACGCGCGACAACGCCCCGCTGTGGCTGCAGGAGGGCGTGGCCAAGCGCGAGGAGGTCCGCTGGCGCGAGCCCGACCCGCTGGACGACGTGCCGTCCGCGGACGCCATCGCCTGGCTGGGCATCCAGAAGGGCCTCGGGCGCCCGCTCGACAAGATCGGCCCCTCGATCGCGATGCTCCCGAGCGCGGAGGAGGCGGCGATTGTGTTCGCCGAGGTCGCGAGCTTCATCCGCTACTGGACGAGGGAGGCGGGCGACACGGCGCTCCCCGAGCTCCTGGTCCGGCTCAAGTCGGCGAGCAGCGACGCCGATCTCGAGCGGGCGATCGCGGAGATCTCCGGGGCGGATCTCGCGGCCTGGGACAAGCGCTGGCGCGCCTACCTCGCCACGGTGCCGGCGGACGTGCCGCCCGATCTCGCGCCCGGCGGGGACATGCCGCACCGGCAGGAGGTCGGCAAGCGCGTGCGGCTCGGGCAGCTGCTCCACGAGCGCGGCCACCACGCCGCCGCCGCGGTCCAGCACGCCCGCGCGCAGGCACTCGCGCCGCACGAGCCGGCGGTGCGCTGCTTCCTCGCCGCCGCCCTGCTCGCCTCGGGCGAGCGCGCCAGCGCCGCTCCGCTGGTCGAGCACGTGGAGGACGTGAACAGCCGCCACGGCCGGTGGTGGTCGCTGCACGGACTGCTCCACGGCGGCGCCGGCGCGGAACGCGCCTTCTCGGCGGGCGTCGCGCTCGACCCGCTGAGCCCCGAGGTGGCCTGCGAGGAGAAGCTGCCGCCCGAGCTCCCCGCCGATGCCGTCCGGTCAGCGCTCTGCGAGGCCGCGCGCCGCCGGGCGCCCTAGGTGTCCGAAAAAAGACGCAGATCTGAGGAATCGACGCCGCTGAACGCAATGCCGCGCTCGCGCCGGTTTCCACGCGAGCGCGCCTGCGCCGGCTTCCGCCGCGCTGGAGCGCGCCTCTACGGTACGCGCGATGCTGAACCCTGGTCGCGTCGTCCTGGTGGTCGCGCTGAGCCTCGCCTTGTCGGCTCGAGCGTACGCGCGCGATCCGCAGAGCGCCTCGCCGCCGGGTGTGTACGGCGAGCTCGACGCCTCCGCCATGCTCGCGTTCGGCCTGATGCCCGTGGCGGGCATCGGCGCCTCGTCCGCGCTCGCCCTCCGCTGGCTCGACGCCTCCCTGTGGCTCGAGGCGCGCGCGTTCAAGGCGCTGGGCCGCAACGACGCGACCCTGGGGCTGACGAGCGGCGCCGGAGCGGGGGCCATCTCGCTCTGCAGGCACAGGGAGGCCGTCTTCCTCTGCTACGTCTTCCAGATCGGAGCGATCCGCGTCTCCGCCGTCGACGGCCTGAAGCCGGAGGGGTCGAACGCCCCCTGGTTCGTCACCTCCGGCGCGCGCGGGGGCGCCGAGTGGCGCGTCTCCCGGCACCTCCAGGTGCGCGGCTTCCTCGAGCTGCACCTCGTGGTGGTGCGCCCTCTGCTGCGGGTCAGCGCTCTCGCGCAGGGGCAGACCTCCCGCGTCGCGGCGATCGCGGGGATCGGCCTGACGCTGCCGGTTAGCCTGCGCTGAGCGACGCGCCTCAGTTCTTCGCGCGGAGCGCGCGCGCCAGGGTGTTCCTGCCGACGCCGAGCCGCTTCGCCGCCTCCGTCTTGTTCCCCTCGCACGCCCGGACCATCGCCTCGACGTAGCGCCGCGTCACCTCGTCGAGGGTGAGGCCGAGCGGCAGCGCGATCCGCTCGTCGCCCTCATGCGCCACGGCGGCGGGCGGCGGGGCGCCCTCGCGCCGCCGAGAAGGGAGGTGCCCCGCAGTGATGCGGCCGTCCGGCGCGAGGGCGATGGCGCTCTCGACCCAGTGCTCGAGCTCGCGAACGTTGCCCGGCCAGGTGTGCGCGCGGATGTGGCGGAGCGCCTCCAGATCGAAGCGCGGCGCGGGCCTGCCGTACCTCGTCGCGTAGACATCCGCGAAGTGCCGGGCCAGCGTCTCGACGTCCTCGGGGCCGCGCTCGCGCAGGGCCGGCAGGTCGATCTCGACGACGCGCGCCCGGTAGTAGAGGTCCTTCCGGAAGCGGCCCTCGGCGACCGCGCGCTCGAGGTCGCAGTGCGTGGCGCACACGACGCGCACGTCGGCGTGGAGCGTCTGGCGCCCGCCGACGCGCTCGAACGATCGATCCTGCAGGAAGCGGAGGAGCTTGCCCTGGATGTCGAGCGGCAGATCCCCGAGCTCGTCCAGGAAGAGCGTGCCGCCCTCGGCGAGCTCCACCTTGCCGGGCACGCGGCGGTCCGCGCCGGTGAACGCCCCGCGCTCGTGGCCGAAGAGCTCGCTCTCGACGAGCTGCGCCGGCAGCGTCGTGCAGTCGACGGTGACGAAGGGCCTCGTCTGGCGCCGCGAGTTGACGTGGATCGCCCGCGCAAACAGGCTCTTGCCGGTGCCTGTCTCGCCGCGCAGCAGGACGGTCGCGTCGGTCTGCGCCGCGAGCTGGACCTTCTCGTACACCGCGGCCAGCCGCTCGCTGCGGCCGACGATCCGGTTGAACGGCCCCTGCAGCACGACGCCCGGCCCGCCGCCCTCGGCGGCGCGGAGCGTCGTCAGCGCGAGCGCGCGGGCGAGCTGCGTCGCGAGCGCGACGAGGTAGCGCTCGTCCTCCTCGTCGAACGGCGCGCCCGCGCGGTTCAGCAGCTGGACGACCCCGCGGATCGGCGCGGCGCCGTCCTCGCGGATGGGCGCGACGAGCATCGAGCGCGTCGTGTAGCCCGTCGCCCGGTCGGCGGACGGATCGAAGCGCGGGTCGCGCGCGGCGTCGTCGACGCGCACGACCTCTCCGGTCCTGGCGACGTGCCCCGCGATGCCGCGCTCCAGCGGCTGCCTCAGCGCGGGGAGCTCGGGCAGGAGGGCGACGCGCGTCACGAGATCGCCGCGCTCGGCGTCGACGAGCCAGATCGTCGCGCGGTCGGCGCGGAGCGCCTTCGCGAGCCGCTCGCACGCCGTGCCGAGGAGGGCGTCGAAGTCGACCTCCCGGGCGAGGAGGGAGGCGAGATCGACGAGCAGCGAGAGGCGCGACATGGATAGCGGAGCAGGATCCAGCATAGAGGTCGCCGCCCTTGTCGTCATCCGCGTCATCACGCGGCCCGCGCGAGGGCCTCGACATTGATGCAGAGCCCCTCGCGCGCGGCGACCGAGGCGGGGAAGAGCTCGCGCGAGAGGCGCTCGATCTCCGCGACGCCCGCGTCCGTCCGCTGCGGGTCGTGGTGGAAGAGGACGAGCTTGTGCGCGCCGCACGTCCTCGCGATCTCGGCCCCCGCGACGTAGGTCGAGTGCCCCCAGCCGACCCTCGAGCGGCCCCCGTCGCCGCGGTACTCCTCGGGGGTGTACTGCGCGTCATGGATGAGCACGTCGGCGCCGTCCGCGAGCGCGCGCAGCGCCGGATCCACGCAGGCGTAGTGCTCGGTGTCGGTCGCATAGACGACGCTGCGGCCCCCGTGCTCGACGCGGTAGGCGAGGACGCCGCCCGGGTGGTTCAGCTTCGCGGTGCGCACGTGGACCTCGCCCACATCGAACGCCTCGCCGGGCCGCGCCTCCCGCAGCGCGATCTGCGCGCCGAGCTCGTCGAGCCGGACCGGAAAGCTCGGCGCCGCCATCTGCGTCGAGAGCGCGTCGCGGAGGCTCCCGACCCCGTACGCGCTGCCCACGATCGACAGCTTCGAGCTCGGCAGGTACGCCGGCACGAAGAACGGCAAGCCCTGGATATGGTCCCAGTGCAGGTGGGAGAGCAGCACCGTCGCCTCGACCGGCCCCTCCCGCAGCAGCGCGTCTCCGAGCTTGCGCACGCCTGTCCCTGCATCGAGGATGATCCGCGACGATCCGCAGCGGATCTCCACGCAGCTGGTGTTTCCGCCCACCAAGGCCGTCTCCGGCCCAGGCGAAGCGATGCTCCCGCGAACTCCCCAGAACCTGATCTCCATCGCTCTCTCGTGCCTCCTGGGCCTCCTTCAGCGAGCGGCGTGCCAGGACGTATGCGCTTGAAACCGTTCCGTTTTTCTGCTGCGGCCCCGGAGACCGATCGAAGTTGCAGCGCCGCGTCCGGATCGGCGCTTCAGAATGGAGCGCACGGCCGGGGCAGTCTGCGGACGCGCGCCGCGCATTTGCGCGGAGCGGCGCTTCGCGGTTGACGCGCTCGCAGCGACGTGGAGAAACGTGGAGCACGGGGGACGGGCCTGGCGTCGCGCGACGGGGATCGCGCTGTGCGTCGCGCGTCGCGTCAAGGCTGAGCTCCTTCGCTGGATGGGGGACCGCACCAGGGTGGAAGGTTCGCTCGACCCGAGCGTTGACCCAGGTCCTTCCCGAGGCCTAGCATTCCTGCACCGCTCTCTTTCCCGCATTGATAACGCCGCTCCGCACAATGACCGTTGCCACCTACGCCGCCGCACAGCTGTTGCGGGTGCTTCCGCGAGAGCGCATTACCCGGGCCGTTGGCCGCCTCTGCGACGCCAGGGCACCCGCCGCTGTCTTGAACGCGGTGGTCAAGCTCTACGCGCGCGCGTACCGCGTCGACATGGACGCGGCCGAGGTGCTGACGAGCCCTTACGAGAGCTTCGACGCGTTCTTCACGCGCAAGCTCCGCGAGGGGATGCGCCCTGTCTGCTCCGACCCCGGAGCCATCACCAGCCCCGCCGACGGCCGGATCGCCGCGATCGGCCCCGTGACCGAGGGCGGGCGCCTGTTCATCAAGGGGCAGCCCTACCGGGTGGAGGACCTCGTGGGCGACCCCGCGGAGGCCAGCCGCTATGACGGCGGGCAGTTCGCGGTCGTCTACCTGTCGCCTCGCGACTACCACCGGGTCCACGCCCCCGTCGCCGGCCAGGTGAGCGTCATCCGCTCCATGCCGGGGGAGCTCTTCCCGGTGAACTCGATCGGCGAGCGCCACGTCCCGGGCCTCTTCGCGCGCAACCGGCGCGTCGCGATCGTGATCGACACCGAGCGCCAGGGGCGCGTGACGGTCGTGATGGTGGGCGCGATGATCGTCGGACGGATCACGGTGAGCGGCATCGACGCGCGCGACGTGCCGCTCGGCGTGCACACGATCTCGCCGGCCCTTCCGGTCGCGTGTGGCGAGGAGATCGGCAAGTTCCACCTCGGCTCCACGACGGTGATGTTCGTGGAGCGCGGGGCGGCGCCCCCCTGGAGCAGGGCTCCGGGGCCGATCCTCTACGGAGAGCCGCTCGACGGGGGCAAGCAATGACGAGCGAGCGGCCGCGCAACCCCCTGGCTGCGTCCGCCCAGGAAGGCGGCGTCTCGGGAGAGCCCGGCGCGCCTCTGCCGGGCGAGGCAGGGAGCGCGGCCGCATCAGCGCCGCAAGGAGAGCAGGGCTCGTTCTCCGCGCGCTCGTCGTCCCCTCCACGGCCCGAGCGCGTTCCCAGCGTGCGCCCGCAGCACGCGACGACGACGCCGCTGCCGCGCCTCGATGTCGTCGCGGGCATGGCCGACGGGAGCTCCAGCGGGCAGCGCTCGGAGATCCCGGATCTCGACCTCGACCCGCGCATCGCCGGGCCGCCCACGGAGCGCTCGCGGCACGGCGCTCCCCTGCCGGCGAACCCCGCCGCCAGGCGAGCCTGGCAGTCGCTTGCCGCCGAGGTGGAGCGGACCGCGGACGTGGAGCGCGGCGACAGCGCCAAGGCCGCGCGCCGCCGCTCGCGGCGGCTCGTGAACCTGGCTGGAGACGCGCCGCACCAGGGCGACGACCAGGGCGCCGCGCAGGAGGAGGCCGCCGCGCATGGCGGCACCGCGACCCCGCGCACCAGCGCGCTCCAGGACGTGCAGGACGACGACGGCTGGCTGGACGCCGCGGCGAGGCCTCCCAGCCAGCCGGTGCTCGAGGAGCCCAGGCCGGTCAGCAAGCCGGCGCCGCCGCCGAACCTGGCGGAGCTTGTCGCGCCCCGCGCGGTCCCGCGCCCGTCGCCGAAATCGTCGTCGAGCGTGCCGCCGATGCCGATGCCGCTCCCCGGCGGCCTCATCATCGATCCGGACTCGGTCGCGGTGATCCGGCCGCTCCAGATCCTCAGCATCGAGTCGAACCTGCCGCCGGTCAGCTCGGCGCCCGAGCCCGCCAAGCCGCCGCTGCTGACGGAGCCGGCGGAGCACGAGTGGCCGCCGCTCCAGTTCAGGACCCGGTCCGAGTTCGCGACCGCGCTCGGGCTGGAGGCGTTCCAGGATGCCCCGGCGGAGGGCCCGCCGACCGCGCGCGACGCGACCTACGAGATCGCCCAGCCCGAGCCCCGAAGGCTGCGGAACGAAGGCGCGGCCTCCTCCCCGGAGATCGAGGCGCGCGCCCTGGACTGGCCGCTCGAGCCGAGCGCGGACGAGCTCGCGGAGGTCGAGCCGGAGCCCGAGCTGGTCGACGAGCCGAAGGCCGAGCTGCCGAGCGCCCCGCCCCAGGGAGGCGAAGGCGAGCAAGCAGCGGCCGAGGCGACGCGCAGCACCTTGCCGCCGAAGAGCAGCGAGGTCGAGCTCTTGGAGGTCGAGCCCGAGCGCGACGGCGAGACGGCGGACGAGCGCGCGGCCGCCCGGTTCGACGCGCAGGCGGCACAGCCCAAGAAGCCGCCGCCGCCGCCCCCGCTGCCGCCGCGGCGCCCGCGCACGCACGCGCTGGCCTCGCCGGACCTCGCGACGTTCACGAGCTCGGTGCCGCCGCCGCCCGTGTCCGTGCCGCCCCCGCCGCCTACCGAGCCGCCGGTCGCCGCGCGGCCAGCCGCCCCCGCCGCCCCGGCGGCCGCGGCGCCTGTGGCGGCGAAGCAGGTCGAGCTCGATCCGAACTCGGGCCCATCGACCGAGCCCGCCGTGCGCCGGAAGCGCCCGTGGTGGGAGGAGCTCTTCGGCGACGACTTCCTGCGCACGCTCGACAAGATCGACGGGAAGGTGGTTCGCCGCGAGGTCGACTTCATCGAGGAGCGGCTCGGCGTCGAGAAGGGCGCGGTGATCCTCGACCTCGCGTGCGGCGCGGGCGGCCACGCGATCGAGATCGCGAGCCGCGGCTACAGCGTGGTCGGGTTCGACCTGTCGCTGGCCATGCTGGCCCGCGCCGCCGACGACGCGCAGGACCGCGGCCAGAAGCTGAACTTCCTCCAGGGCGACATGCGCGAGATGACGTTCGAGGAGACCTTCGACGGCGTCTACTGCTGGTCCACGAGCTTCGGCTACTTCGACGACGAGAAGAACCTGGACGTCCTCGCCCGCATCCGCCGCGCCCTCCGCGCGGGCGGCATGCTCCTGCTCGACATCGTCAACCGCGACTACGTGGCTTCCCGCCAGCCGAGCCTGGTCTGGTTCGAGGGCGACGGTTGCGTCTGCATGGATGAAATGCAGGTGGATTTCTTCACGAGCCGGCTCAAGGTGAAGCGCACCGTGATGTTCGAGGACGGCCGCTCGCGCGAGCTCGACTACTCGATCCGCCTTTACGGGCTGCACGAGCTCGGCAAGATGCTGCACGAGGCGGGCTTCAAGGTCACCGAGGTGACCGGCCACCCCGCGCACCCGGGCGTCTTCTTCGGTTCGGAGTCGCCGCGGCTCATCATCCTTGCGGAGCGGACCTGAGGAGCTAGGGGCTCCTGAGCATGAGCTTCGAGGCCGCGATCTCGCGCGCGCTGCCGGGGATCCCGTGCAGCGCCTCCCCCGTCGACAAGATCGCCTACGCCCGCGATCTCTGGCCGCGGCACCACCTCGCCGTGACGGAGGGCCGCATCGCCGAGCACCGGCCCGGGATGATCGTCTGGCCGGCGACCACGGAGGAGGTCGCCCAGGTCGTCCGCTTCTGCGCGGACGAGGGGCTCCCGCTCGTGCCGTACGGCGCGGGCTCGGGCGTTTGCGGCGGCGTCTTGCCGGACGACCGAACGGTCGTGCTCGACCTCAAGCGGCTCTCCCGCCGGCGCTCGCTCGACCGCCAGGCCCCTTCCGTCGAGGTCGAGGCCGGCGCGCTCGGCATCCGCTTCGAGGAGGAGCTCAACGCCGAGGGCCTCACGCTCGGCCATTTCCCGTCGTCCATCCTCTGCTCGACTGTGGGCGGCTGGGTCGCGGCGCGCAGCGCCGGCCAGTGCTCGGGGCTCTACGGCAAGATCGAGGACATGGTCGCGTCGCTCGAGTGCGTCATCGGCCGCGGCGAGGTCGTCCGCCTCCATCGGCGCGCGGAAGGCCCGGATCTGACGCCGCTCCTCATCGGCAGCGAGGGCGTGCTCGGCGTGGTCACGGCCGCGACGCTCAGGCTGCACCCCGCCCCGCCGGCGCGCGCGTTCGCCGCCTTCTCGTTCCCCAGCCTGGAGGCCGGGTGGGACGCGATGCGGGAGATGTTTCAGGCTGGCCTCCGCCCGGCGGTCTCGCGGCTCTACGATCCGTTCGACTCGTTCATGGCGCGGCTCGGCGCGGTGCGCCGGCAGCGCGCGCACGCCGGCGCGGGCGACGAGCCCTCGGAGGGGGCGGCCGCACGAGCGCGCGGGGCGCGGGGCCCAGGGGCCGGGGCCGCCGTGCTGCGCGGCCTGCTGCGCGCGCCGGGGGTGCTCAACCAGGTCGTCGATGCCGTCGGGTCGCGCGTGCTCCGCGGCGCGACGCTCATCCTCGTCTTCGAGGGCACGGCGCGCGCGAGCGCGGAGGATCTCGCCCGCGCCGCGGCGATCGCCGCGCGCAGCGGGGCCAGGTCGCTCGGCGAGGAGCCGGCGCGCCACTGGCTCGCGCACCGTTACAGCGTGAGCTACCGCCAGGCGCCCGTGTTCATGGCCGGCGCGTTCAGCGACACCATGGAGGTCGCCGCGCCCTGGTCGCGCCTCGACGCGCTCTACCGCGCGGTGCGCGGCGCGCTCGGGCGTCACGTGTTCGTGATGGCCCACCTGTCCCATGCCTATCCGGACGGCTGCAGCATCTACTTCACCTTCGCCGGCAGCGCGCCGAGCGTCGCGGCGGCCGAGGCGAAGTACGACGCGGCCTGGCGCGCGGCCCTCGACGCCGCGATCGGCGCCGGCGGCACGCTCTCGCATCACCACGGCGTCGGCCGCAGCAAGGCACCCCGGCTCGGCGCGGAGCTCGGCCTCGGCGCCGACGTCGTCCATGCGCTCCGGGGCGTCTTCGACCCGGCCGGCATCATGAACCCGGGCAACCTGCTCCCGCGCGACGCCGCCTCCGCCGCGCGCCCGCCAGTGCCGCCGCCGCCGGCAGCGCCGGTGCTGGACCGCACTTCGCTGCTCGTGCACGCCGCCGGGACCGCTCGCCTCGCCGACGTCGAGCGCGCGCTCGCGCAGCACGGCCTCACGCTTGCGCTCGACCTCGACGCGGCCTCGCGCGAGCTCACGATCGATGCGTGGATCGCGGCGGGCGCGCCCGGCGCCCCGGATCCGTGGGGCGACCCGGTCGACCACCTGGTCGCCGGGTTCACCGCGCGGCTCGCGTCCGGCGGCGAGCTCGCGGTGCGGCCTGCCCCGCGGCGCGCGGTGGGCCCGGATCTCTTCGCGCTGTTCCTCGGCGTCCAGGGGCGCGTCGGCGAGATCACGTCCGTGCACCTGCGCGCCCACGGCGCGTCGCGGCCCCGCGCGCTGCGGACGTCGCTGCCGCGACAGCCACCGCTCGGCGCGGCCGAGGTGGCGTGGCTCGACGCGGTGGTGGGCGCCGCCCGCGGCGTGCGCTGAGCGCCGCGCTCAGCCGGGGGGCCAGGCCATCGGCCGCCCGCCGATGACGTGGACGTGCAGGTGGAAGACCGTCTGGCCGGCGTTCGCGCCGTGGTTCACCACGGTCCTGAAGCCGCTCTTCGCCACGCCGGTCAGCTCTGCCACCTGCCTCGCGGCGAGCAGCAGCCGGCCGAGGACCGCCTCGTCCTCGGGCGCGGCCTCGCCGATCCCCGCGATGTGACGCTTCGGAATGACGAGCACGTGCGTGGGCGCCTGCGGGTTCAGGTCGTGGAAGGCGAACACGTGCTCGTCCTCGAACACGACCTTCGCCGGGATCTCCTTGTTCGCGATCTTGCAGAAGATGCACATGATCGTCGCCTCCTAGGGTGCTTGCGTATCGCGCTGCTCCCGGTCACGCGGCAACGCCCTGGTCGCGGCGTCCGGCTCTCCCGGCTCTCCCTGGCCAGGAGCTCCCGTGGCGCCGCCGTGGGCCTCCTCGGGGAGGAGCCGGGCGAGCGCGCGCTCGATGCGCGACGTGTCCGCCGGCTCGGGGAGCAGATCTTGGGGCAAGGGGGCGCCCGTCGCCGAGCTCGTCCGGGCGACGTCATCGCCCTGCTGCCCGTCCCGCGGGGCAGCCCCGCGCGCGACGGCGATGCGGAGCACCGCGAGCTCGAGGGCGTCGAGCGCGGCGGTGCGCTTCAGCCCGAGCGACGGCACGTCGTACGTGAGCAGCGCGCCCCCGCTCGCGGCCGGCGCGAGCCCGGCGCGGTCCGCGCCCGCGACAAGCTGCCGCACGATGCTCCGGAGGAGCGCCGCCCGCCGCCGCACCCGGCGCGTCTCCGGATCGGTGTAGAGCGAGAAGAAGCGGTTGCGCGAGAAGGTCGTCGGCGCGAGCACGAGGGCGACGAACAGCGCCTCCAGATCGATGGGCGGCGCCCCCCTCACGTCGCGGACTCCAGCGCGCCGGCGGGCCCCGAGAGCCCGCCGCGCCGCAGGAGCTCCGCCTGTCGGTGCGTGCGCAGCGCGCCGATGAGCTCATCGAGATCCCCCTCGATGATCTTGTCGAGCTTGTGCAGCGTGAGGCCGATGCGGTGATCCGTGACGCGGTTCTGAGGGAAGTTGTAGGTCCGCACCTTCTGCGCGCGCTCCCCCGTCCCGACCATGGTCCGGCGCTCGGCGCTCTGGGCTTCCTCCTGCCGGCGCTGCTCGAGCTCGAGCAGCCGGCTCCGGAGCACCTTCATCGCCTTCGCCTTGTTCTTCAGCTGGGAGCGCTCGTCCTGGCACTTCACGATCATGCCCGTGGGCAGGTGCTTGATCTGCACGGCGCTGTTCGTCGTGTTGACGCCCTGGCCGCCGGGACCGCCCGACGCGGCGATCGAGATCTCCAGGTCCTTGTCGTCGATGTGCACGTCGACCTCGTCGGCCTCGGGCAGGACGGCGACGGTCGCGGTCGAGGTGTGGATCCGCCCCTGCGTCTCCGTCGTGGGGACCCGCTGCACGCGGTGAACGCCGCCCTCGTAACGGAGGTGGGAGTAGACGTCCTGCCCCGTGATCAGCGCCGCGACCTCCTTGTAGCCGCCGGCGGAGGCCTCGCTGAGGTTGAGCACCTCCACCTTCCAGCGCTTCGTCTCCGCATAGCGGCAGAGCATGCGGAAGAGGTCGGCGGCGAAGAGCGCCGCCTCCTCGCCGCCCTCGCCGCTCCGGATCTCGATCACCGTGTTCCGGCCGTCGTTCGGGTCCTTCGGCAGGAGGAGCACCTCGAGCTCGCTGGCGAGGCGCTCCCGCTCGAGCTCGAGCTCGGGCAGCTCCGCCTGGGCGAGCTCGGACAGATCGGGGTCGCTGAGCGCCTCGCGGTCCTCGGCGATGCGCCGCTCGACGTCGCGGAGCCGGGCGAACGCGGCGACCACGGGCTCGATCTCGGTCCGCTCGCGGTTGAGCCGCTGGAGCTCGGCCGGGGCGGAGAGCACCGCGGGGCTGCACATGAGGTGCTCGAGTTCCTGAAAGCGGCGCTGGACCGCCTCGAGTTTCGCGATAGGTAGCATCTGCAATCCGAAGACGGGCGGAGTTGGACGGCGAGCGAGGCGCGCGGCGGCGGCGCGCGCTAGCCGTGGGCGCCAGCGTAGCCGGGGTCGGCCAGCAGCTTCGAGTAGTCCGCGAACACCCGATCAGGCTGGACCGGCGCGGCCACCGACTCCTCGCGCCAGAGCGTCGCGCGGAGCGAGGCGAGGGCGACCTCCAGCTGCGCGTCGTCGGGCTCCGCCGTCGTGATCTTCTGGACCAGGAACCCCGGCCAGAGCAGCACGCGGAGCGGGCCCGTGGTGCAATACCGCGCGAAGATCCGCTGGATCTCGAACGTCACCGCCGCGATGAGCGGGAGGAACGGCAGCTTCATCAAGAAGAAGCCGACGCTCTCCACGAGCCGGCCGCCGGGCAGCTTGGGCAGGAACGCGCCGAGGGACGCGCCGGCCACCGAGAACACGACGATGGACACGAGCGCCACCATCACCAGGAACGTCGTCCCGCAGCGCGGGTGCATGGCCGTCTTCCGCCGCGCGTTCTCGACCTCGAGCGCCTCGCGCGCCTCGTAGGTGGAGATCGCCTTGTGCTCCGCCCCGTGGAACTGGAAGACGCGCCGCACCTCCGGGATCTGGCGGATCAGGAGGAGGTAGGTGACGACGATGGCGAGCTTCGCCACGCCGGTGATCGCCTGGAACCCGGGCGAGGTGACCTCCAGCCCGAGTCCGAAGAGCTTGTTGACCAGCTCGGCGCCGGCCTGGGGCGCCGCCACGAAGAGCAGGACCGCGAAGGCGATCGGGAGCAGGCCCATGCCCCCTCCCCGCTTCTTCGCGTCCGCGCCGTCTCCGCCCGGCGCGGGGCTGCCCGCGACCTGCGCCGGCTCGACGTCCTGCGCCGCGATCACCGCCATGCTGAGCGCCAGCGAGGTGAGGCTGGCTCCGCTCGCCTGCCCAGCGCTCGACCGCTTGGACGCCGGACCCTTGGCCGGGTCCGCCTCCTCGGCCGCGAGATCCTGCTCGTAGAGGTCCGCGGACCAGCGGAGCGCCTGGGACCCGAGGCGCAGCGACTCCACGAGGGTCGCGACCCCCCGCACGAACGGCCAGGTGCGGGGCCCCTTGGGCACCGCGCTCATCGGCTGCTCGCGCACCACCAGCTCCCCGGAGCGGCGTCGGCAGACGATCGCGACCGAGCTCGGCGATCGCATCATGACCCCCTCAATCACCGCTTGGCCGCCGATATACGGACGTGCAGGCTGCTCGCTCATACGCGTTCCAATCTAGCGCATAACACGGCTGGCGCATCGGCCCGGCCGACCAGCGCTGTGAATGTGGATGCACGACGTCGCGCGGAGCGACGCCTCGACCGCTCGCGCTCACGGCGAGCGGGCTCGGACGTACCGGAGCCTCCGCCACGCCCCGGGCGGGACGCGGCGTGAAGGGCGTGTCTGGAAAGGAGGGATGCGTCGGCGCGGGAGGACGATCAGCCCGCCTACTTGCCGGCGGTCGCCGCGTACTTCTTGCGGAAGCGGTCCACGCGGCCGGCGACGTCCATGATCTTGTGCTTGCCCGTGTAGAACGGGTGGCAGGCGGAGCACACGTCGGTGGTAAAGCTGCCGCGGGTGGAGCGGGTCTCGACGACGGCGCCGCACGCGCAGGTGATCGTGGAGTCCTTGTACTCGGGGTGGATGCCGGGCTTCATGGTGAGTCCTTCGGGTGTTACGAGGGAGGGCGCCTATAGCTCAGCGCGTCCGAGACCGCAAGAAGCCCCTCCGACGCGCGTCTCTTCCGGTTCCGTGCTGCTCTGCTCGGTCCGCATCAGGCGCGCGGTTCGCGCGGTTCGCGCGGTTCGCTTCATGACGGCGCGGCAGAGAGCCCCGACGCGGTCGGAGAAGCCTGCCGTTGCCCGCCGGAATGAGGGCCGGTGTGACGCACCGGCTCGGGCCGCCGCGGGGCGCAGACGCTGCGGAGCGCGGAAACCGAACCTGCGACCCGGGGGCGCTCCGGTCAAGGCCCGGACCGGGCCGGGGTCCGCGCACGGCAATTGCTAGGGGCGGCGTTGACGCTCGGATGCACATGGTTAGCTTCGCGGTCGCGAGCCAGCGAGCTCGCGAAACCGGCGAAAGTATCCGAATTCCCAGCGGTTTTTGACGGCTCTGGAGCAGGGGCTCGCGGCAGCTGTCAGCCGAGCCCTGCTGGCCGGTCGGGTCTTCTCGCCCCCCGCGATTACCAAGCCGTCGCGCACACACTTCTCGGAGGGTTCAACGTCATGGGCAAGATCATCGGCATCGATCTCGGCACGACCAACAGCGTCGTCGCGGTGATGGAGGGGAAAGAACCCAAGGTCATCGTGAACGAGGAGGGCTCGCGCCTCACGCCGTCTGTCGTGGCCTGGGACGACAAGGGCGAGGTGCTCGTCGGACAGATCGCCAAGCGCCAGGCGGTCACGAACCCCACCAACACCATCTACTCGGCCAAGCGCTTCATGGGGCGCCGCTTCGAGGAGGTGCAGGACGAGTCGAAGCGCGTCCCGTACAAGGTCAGCAAGGGCAAGAACGGCGACGCCGGGATCGAGGTGCGCGGCAAGCAGATGTCGCCCCCCGAGATCTCCGCGAAGGTCCTTCAGAAGCTGAAGAAGGCCGCGGAGGACTACCTCGGCGAGAAGGTGACCGATGCCGTCATCACCGTGCCCGCGTACTTCAACGACTCGCAGCGCCAGGCCACCAAGGACGCAGGCCGCATCGCCGGGCTCGAGGTGAAGCGCATCGTCAACGAGCCCACCGCGGCCGCGCTCGCGTACGGCCTCGACAAGAAGAATGAGCAGGTCATCGCCGTCTATGACTTCGGCGGCGGCACCTTCGACATCTCGATCCTCGAGGTCGGCGACAACGTCGTGCAGGTCATCTCGACCAACGGCGACACCCACCTCGGCGGCGACGACGTCGACCACCTCGTGATGGACTGGCTGGCGGCCGAGTTCAAGAAGGACACGGGCATCGACGTCTCGAACGACAAGATGGTCGTGCAGCGGCTCAAGGACGCCGCGGAGCAGGCGAAGATCGAGCTGTCGAACGTCCAGGAGACGACGATCAACCTGCCGTTCTTGACCGCGGACGCTTCGGGGCCGAAGCACCTCCAGAAGCAGCTCACCCGGGCGAAGCTCGAGCAGATGATCCGGCCGCTCATCGACCGCACGCTCGAGCCGACCCGCAAGGCGCTGGCGGACGCGAAGAAGACGCCGCAGCAGATCGACGAGATCGTCCTCGTCGGCGGCTCGACCCGCATCCCGCTGGTCCAGGAGACGGTCAAGAAGTTCTTCGGCAAGGAGCCCCACAAGGGCGTGAACCCGGACGAGGTCGTGGCGGTCGGCGCCGCGGTCCAGGCGGGCGTGCTCTCGGGCGACGTGAAGGACCTCGTGCTGCTCGACGTCACGCCGCTCTCGCTCGGCGTCGAGACGCTCGGCGGCGTGATGACGGTGATGATCTCGAGGAACACCACGATCCCGACGCAGAAGAAGGAGATCTTCTCGACGGCGACCGACAGCCAGCCGAGCGTCGAGGTCCACGTCCTCCAGGGCGAGCGCACCGAGGCCCGCTACAACCGGACCCTGGGCCGCTTCCACCTGGAAGGCATCATGCCGGCGCCCCGCGGCGTCCCGAAGATCGAGGTGACGTTCGACATCGACGCGAACGGCATCCTGTCGGTGCACGCCAAGGACACGGCCACGGGCAAGGATCAGCGGATCACGATCACGGCCTCGGGCGGCCTGAAGGAGGACGAGATCAACCGGATGGTCAACGAGGCGGCGACGCACGAGGCCGAGGACAAGCGGCGGCGCGAGGAGATCGAGCGGCGCAACAAGCTCGACAACCTCTGCTACACGCTGGAGAAGACGATCGGCGAGAACAAGGACAAGCTGCCGGAGAGCGACGTCTCGGCGCTGAACGGGATCATCGCCGAGGGTCGGTCGGCCATCGAGAAGCAGGACGACGCGGCGGTGACCGCGGCGCTGGAGCGGCTCGAGAAGGAAGCGCACCGCATCGCGAGCGTGATGTACGAGAAGGCCGGCCCGCCGCAGGACGGCGGGGGCGCGGCGCCCGGCAGCGCTGCGGGAGGCCAGCCGCCGCCTCCTGCCGGCGGCAAGGGCAAGGAGTCGGTCATCGACGCGGAGTTCGAGGAGTCGAACTGACCGCCGCGGGGTGAGCGTTCTTCCAGCGGCACGACGAGCGCGGCTTCGGCACGCGCTCGTCGCGCTTTTGTCGTGCTTGGCCGTGCTTTTATCGTGATCGGCCGTGCTCAATTGCATTTACAGCGCCGGGTCTGGCGCGCGCCGCCATCTCGTCCGTGACGCTCTCCTTGGGCGTCGACTCGGATGTCCGGGAGCCGTATAACCGGCGCTCATGCGAACTCTCCTGCCGCTCGCCACCCTGGTCCTGATGGCCGGTCCCATCGCCTGCGGGCCGTCCCCCACGCCTGCCGTGCCGACAGGAGGACAGGGTGAGGTCAAGGCCGGGCCTTCACAGGCCGCCAACCCGGCGTTCGATCTGTCCCCGGTCGCCGAGCCCGCCGATGTCGTGGGCCTGCTCCGCTGGAGCAACCCGGCGGCCACGCTGTCGAGCGTCGCCACGTGCGCCGGGCTGTCGCCGGCGCTCGCCGAGGCGGGCGCGCAGGGGCTCTCCTCGGGCCTCTTGAGCGAGCTCGTGAGCTCCTCCATCGACGCGAACCAGCTCGCCGCGGTGCTCGCGCTCGACGCGCCGGTGCACCTGCTCGTCGCGCTGGACGACAGCTCGAAGCGCGGCACTCCGGTCGCGGCTGTGTCGCTCGGGCTCACGTCGCTGGAGCGCGCGAGGGGCACGCTCGAGGCAGGCGCCACGCTGACCGAGGTGAAGCCCGGCCTGTGGAAGATCGGCGGCAAGGAGCCGTCCTCGTCGAGCTGCTTCCTTGCCGCGTCCGCGGGCTCGACGCCCGCGCGGCTCCTCTGCGGCGACAGGGACCGCGACGTGACGACCCTCGGGCCTTACCTCGCGCGCACGCTGCCGACGCTCGCGCCCGAGCAGCGCGATCTCCACGGCGAGATCCGCTTCGTCCCGCTCAGCACGAAGTACGGCGCCATGGCGAAGCAGCAGCTCGGGGGGCTGCCCATCCTCGCGCAGAGCCAGCTCTCGATCGGGCAGCCCCAGTTCGATCGGGCGCTCACCGACGCGACCACCGCCGTCCAGGAGGAGCTCGCGGCGCTGATCGACGACGCGAGCAAGGCCGTCATCGATCTCCGGGTCGACAGCCAGTCCTGCGTGAACCTCACGGCGGGCCTGGAGCTCCGGGGGCAGTCGTCGTGGCTCTCGAAGACCATGGCCGACAGCGCGAACCGCGCCGGGCCCGCGCCGGCGCTCTACTGGCGCGTGCCCAAGGACAGCCACGGCGCCTTCTTCGACCACGGCTACGACCCGGCGCACTACGACGGCATCCTGAAGACGCTGCGCGCGATGCTCGAAGGGTGGCTGGAGAAGGAGAAGATCGGCAGGCCCGCCGATCGCAAGGCGCTCGCCGATGTCCTCTCGCTGCCGATCAACCAGGCGCCCAGCGTGTCCGCCCATGGGTATGTCGACGCGCCGCCCGCCGCGGCGAAGGACGGCAAGCCGACGCAGCCGACGCCGAACCAGATGTTCGACGGCATGATGGGGAGCTTCGTCGGCTGGAACCTGTTCGGGTTCGAGGAGGCGCCTGACAGGTTCGTCAAGTACCTGAAGAACGTCGTCACCGCCTACAACACGCCCGGGCTGCGCAAGCGGCTCCCGGAGCTCGACATCGATCCGAAGGACCTGCCGACGGTCAAGACGGTGGCGGCGCCGAAGGAACTCGGGAAGACGTCGCTCGCGGTCGAGATCCAGATCGTCAACGAGCTCCCGTCGCTCGACGGCGACGCGGCGCAGGGCGCGACCCCCTCCAAGGCCAAGCCCAAGTTGACGGTGACGCTGCACCTCCTCCTCACGGGTGACGAGAAGACGACGTGGATCGCCTTCGGGCACGACAAGCGCGAGCTGCTGAGGCGGCTCGCCATGGTGAAGGCGGGCGCGCCCGATACGGAGACGCTCGCGTCACGTCCGGGGCTCGAGAAGCTGAAGACCGGGAAGTTCGTCTCTGGTGGATTCTCGACGCTCGCCCCGATCACCCGCACCCTCCAGAACGTGCTCACGACCCTGTCGAAGCCCGGCGCGGCGGGCGTCGCGCTGCCTCCGGCGGCCCAGCAGTTCGGCGACGCCTTGGCAAAGCTCCCCCACAAAGGGGAAGGGCTGATGTTCGTGACGACGCAGGAGCAGGGCGGCGCCGCGCCGCGCGCGGAGCTCTCGATCAACGTGTCCAAGCCGGTCCTCGAGGACATCGGCGCGCTCCTCGCGGCAGGGCTCCAGATGGCCGGCATCGCGAAGCCATAAGCTCCCGGATGCGCTATCACAGCCGAGAGCGTAGCCAGGCGGCTGCTCCTGCTCGGCCGTGTCCTTCGGTCACCGGACCTCGCGCGTGCGTCGTCCGCCCACGCTCGAGACCGGTACGCGAATTGCCCCACCTGCCCGAAACGATGAGAGGAATCCAATGAACAACCGTGAAGGTGCGAGTCGCGACGGAACGAGCCCGGCGCGGCCGGAGACGTCCGGGAGCGCCACGACGGCAGCCCCCATACCGAGACCGCCCGTTCGCCGCGCGGCGCCCGATACGGACGACTCCGATCTGCCCGAGCTGACGCCGGAGCAGCTCGACGAGCTCAGGCAAGCGCTCGAGGAGCGCCGGGCGAGCCTCGTCGCCAACATCGACGAGCGGCAGCACGCAGAGCGCGACGTCTCGCGAGAGGTGGGCGACGAGATGGACGAGGCGAACGCCGAGGGCGCGACCTCGCTGACATCGAAGCTCCTGGAGCGCGATGTCCGGGTGCTCGCCGAGATCGACCGCGCGCTCGCCAAGATGAAGGAAGGGAGCTACGGGATGTGCGAGGGTACCGGCGAGCCCATCGGCTACCGCCGCCTCAAGCTGCGTCCCTGGGCGCGCTACAGCGTCGCCTACCAGGAGCAGATCGAGCGCGAGGAGCGGACCGGCGGCGGCGCCTGATCCTGCCCTGCCATCGGATCGCGCACGTCCAGCGACCAGCGCCGCACAAGCGTTGGTCGCTGGACGTGCTTTCCACGCTAGCGGAATCGAGCGTCCAGCGGCGCGCTCGCGCTCGTACCGAGCGCCTTCGTCCACGCGATCACGGGCGCACGCCAGTCGAGGCCCGTCCACTTCGGGGACGGATCCTGGGCCTGGAAGCGGAAGCCGTCCCCGCCGAAGTAGAGGAAATCGATCGTCGCGACCGTGTAGCGGCGGCCGTCGTCCAGCGGGGTGCCGTCCAGCAGGACATGACGGCCGTCGGCCGAGGGTGACACGCCGACGAGCACCGCGTCGCGGTGGCGGAGGGTCTCGAGGATATCGCTGCCCCGGAGCGAGCAGATGACGAGCTTGTTGTCGAACGGGAGGACCGAGAACACCGTTGCTCTCGTGATCGGTCCCCTGGGCACGGCCTGCCGGATACCGTCCTTGTTCAGGATCGCGATGTCGACCCCGAGCTGGTCGCGCCAGGCCCCTGCGATCCAGCGCTGGATCTCGGGAGAGTCGCGCTCCATCCCGTCGCTCGAATAGCCGATCTGCTCACCGAGCGCCGCGTCCAGCTCGCGCTGCCAGCCTGCGCTGGCCCTGGCGAGCGCCTCGTCGGGCGGGACGGCTGGCACGCCCTCCGGGTGGGACACGTCGACCACCTCCGTGGAGGCCGACACAACGCGCTGCTGCAGCGGGCGCCGGGGATCGATCTCGAGCGATACGCGAGCGTAGCTGCGCAGCCGCCAGCCAGGGTTGACGAGCGGGACGCCGCCGACGCGCAGCTCCGCCCTCCTGTGGCAGTGCCCGGCGCCGACGAAGGACAGGCGCCACTCGGGGTGGCGGGCGAGGAGCGGCTCGAGCAAGTCCTGGCACTCGTGGGCGATGAGCACCAGCGCGTCCGGCTCAGCGCGCCACGCCTCCGGGATGGCGCGCGAGAGCGCCGCCTCCTCTTCCTGGAAATCGATGCCTTCGAAGCGGCTCGCGGTCGCGGCCTCACGGGTGCGCACCGTGGCCAGCCCGACGACGCCGAGGCGCAGGCCGCGGCGCTCGAACACGGCGAAGGAAGGCAGCGCGAACGCAGAGAGCGACGGATCCGTCACGCGCAAGTTCGCCGCCAGGTAGGTGGCCCGAGAACGTGTCCTGTTCTGGAGGAAGGCGTCTCTTCCAAAGTCGAACTCATGGTTCCCGAAGGCCGACGCGGCGTAGCCCATGCGCGCCATCGCGTCGGCCATCGGCGCCCCCATGAAGTAGGAAGAGATCGCGGGGCCGGTCCAGTTGTCGCCGCCGGAGAGCGCGAGCGTCGCCGGATCCTGGCAGGACGGCGTCGGGGGGAGATGGGGCGGAGCCCCGCGCGCCGGGCCAGCGCAATGGCCCTCCCTCGAGAGCCACAGCCCCAGCACCTCGGCAGCTCCGCCGAGGACCCGGCCCTGTTCGACCGTCGGCAGGAGCCACCCGTGCTCGTCGGTCGTGTAGAGGAGGGTGATCGCGGCCGGGGCGCGCTCGGGCGGGGCCGGCGCGTCTGCGGCCGTCATCGCCTCTCTCGGGTCGCACGCCAGCAAGGAGAGGAGCGCACGAGCGCCGAGCGAGAGGGCGACGATCCCGCGCCGCGCGCGAGCGCGAGGCGCCCCCCGGGCCGCGATCAAAGGCATCGTCGAGGCTCGGCGCGACGAGGCACCTCAGCCACCCATCCGCTGGATGAACGGGACGATGCGCTCGACAAAGGGCTGTTTATGGTAGCGATCGAACTCCGCCCAGGTGCAGAGCGTCCGCGGGTCCTTGACGCGATCCACGAAGAGCACGCCGTCGACGTGGTCCTTCTCGTGCTGGAAGGTGCCCGCCGAGAGCCCGCGCACGACGCGGTCGATCGGGCGTCCCTCGCGGTCCAGGCCGGTCAGCCGGATCTCGGTGTAGCGGTCGACGACGCCCCTCAGGTTCGGGACGCTCAGGCACCCTTCGTAGTTCTCGAACGTCTCCTGCGTGAGCGGCTCGATCACCGGATTGACCACGATGGTGAGCGGGATGTTGGGCTTGTACGGATAACGAGGGTTGTTTTGCACCTCGACCGCGAAGATGCGCACCGGCGCGTGGACTTGAGTGGCAGCGATGCCGGCGCCATTCGCGTCGCGCATCGTCTCGACCAGGTCGTCGATGAACGTCTGCATGGCGGGAGAGGAGAGCTCTTCCGGCGTGACCTCGCGCGCTCGCTGCCGGAGGACGGGGTTGCCGATGTGGGCGATTTTCAGGAGCGTCACGCGCCGATCGTACCATAGGAGCGCGCCGCCGACCTGGCCGGCCATGTCGGCGTCCGCGCCCGACCATGCAGGGCGCGGCAGGGTCAGCTATGGAGAGGGGGCATGCACCACTTCCCTGACGAGCCGCGCGTACCCGAGCAGCAGCAGGCGACCGCCGCCATGCACCTCCGCTTCGAAGACGTCAGCCAGAACGGACGGGTGATGCTCGACGCACTGCCGCACGGCCTCGGGCCCGCGGTCTGGGTGAAGCTCATGCAGGCGAGCCCCATCGCGACGCTCATGAGCACGGGAGTCATCCCGATCCTCACGCGCCTCATCATCGAGGGCGGAGATGGGCCGATCGCAGCCCGGGAGCCGCTGCAGCTGCGGGGGCTCTACCAGCTCGCGCACACGGTGGACGCCGCGTCCGATGTGAACCGGCTGGTCCTGGCCATGTGGCTCTCGGCCACCGCGCGCCGCAGCCGGACGTACGGCCCGCCGCCGCCCGGCGCTGGCGAGCCGATCCAGGTCGGTCGCGTGTTCGCGGAGCACGTCTTCACGCGGCCCTTCGCGGAGGCCGGCGCGCGCAAGGTGCTGCGCTTCGAGTCGCCGGATCTGCCGGCGGTGCCGCCCGAGCGCTACGCCTGGCGCTCGCCCGAGGCGCTGATGGGCGTGCCAGAGGGCGCGGAGCCGTTCGACGCGGAGCCGACCCTGGATCCGGTCGCGCTCGCGTTCGGCCTGGATCACACCGACGGCAACCAGCACGTGAACTCGCTCGTGTACCCGCGGCTCTTCGCGGAGGCCGCGCTCCGGCGCCTGGCCGCACAGGGACACAGCACGGCGGTGCTCGCCCGGAGGGTGGAGATCGCCTACCGCAAGCCGTGCTTCGCGGGCATGCGGGCGAGGATCGTGCTCCGCACGTTCGCGATGGGAGGCGCGCTCGGCGCGCTCGGCGCGTTCGTGCCGGACCCGCCGGAAGACGCAGCCAGCGCCGCTCCCGACGCGCGCGCCTACTGCTACATCCGCACGCTGTTCGAGCGCTGAGGGGCCAGGCAGGCGAGCGCGTGGCGCTGACAGCGGCCCTCGCGACGGCGCGCGGACGTGCCGGGAGCGCTGCGCGCTCTCTCGCCCGCCGGCAGCGCTTACGCGCTCGCCGGGCGGGGCAGGCCGGCGCGGTCGGCAATCTCGTCGTGGAAGGCGCGAAACGTCGACTCCTGGGGCCACGACGGCGCGTTGGCGAGGAGCGCCTTGACCCGGGCGAGCTCGCCCTCGTCGATCGCGACGACGGCCGCGGCGTAGCGCATGGCCCAGAATACGAGCGGGCTGGCCTCGCTCGCGCGCTCCAACAGCACGCGGTCGCCCGGCACGCTCTGGTGGGCGAAGGCGCGGGCGAGCGCGCCTGCGGCCGCCCGCAGCGTGACCACCCGGTCGCGGAAGGGAGAGCTGACGTTCGGCAGCGGGAGCCGCTCCAGGCGGCCCGCCTGCTCGAGGGCCGCGTCGCGATCGCCCTCGAAGGTGTAGAGGAGCGTGTCCAGGAAGAGCCGGTGCTCGAGGGCCGCGTCCCACGCAGGCCCCCGCTCCGCAGCGGCCATTGCGGCGCGCGCCTTGTCGACCCAGCCGTACGCCGCGAACGCCGTCGCCGTCATGAGCGGAGCCATCGTGGCGGGGTGCGGGATGCGGTGCAGCGTCGGCGACCAGCGCAGCAGGACCGACCGAACGTCGCCCGAGCGGAGCAGCCTGCGCAGCTTGCGGCGAGCGAGCCAGCGGGCCGCAGCGAACGCGAGGACCACGCCGAGCACCGCCGCCATGACCACCGGCTGCTGCCAGGCGAACCGGAGCGCGGCCGCCGCCAGCGCCGCGGAGCCGATGAAGATAAGCACCGGGATCAGCCGGCTGCTCCGTGCTTCGTCCTCGGAATCGAACGGATTCACGACACCTCCAAGCGTACGGTCCTTCCCGTACGAGGCAAGTCCCGGGCGACGCTCGCTCTAGGCAGATCACCCCGGAGAGCCACCCAGGGGAGAGCGAGAGGGAGGGGGCGGCGTTCGTCGAGGGCCGGAAGCCGCGCGAGACGCGGACGAGACGCCGTGATCACAAAGCGCGCGGCGCGCTCCAAGGGGCTCGACACGGACCCGAGGTTCGGTTACGAAGTCGCTGCGTCAGGCGACAGCGCCTTGACCTCATGGGTCCGCCGACAGCGCGCCGTGAACCCCGCCAGGCCCGGAAGGGAGCAACGGTAGCGGAAAGCGAGTGTGGCGGGCCCACTTGCTTTTTGTGGGTTCGACACGCCCCCGCGCCCACCTGCGCGGTCCCGAAGCGCGGGGCCAGCGCGGCGCGGTGGTGGCTCAGGGGGCATCGAGCGCCGCCGGGGCGACAGGCGCGACGGGCACGGAGAACAGCGCATCCGGGCTCGTCGTGATGCGGGGCACATCCGCGCCGCGCAGCGGGCTCTCGCCGTCAGCAGACAGACGCTGCTGCACGATGCCCGTCGCCTCGTCGCCGCCCTCCAGCGTCACGTCCGCGAGGCGGCTGTCCGGGCCGACGCCGCCGTCGATGAGCACGCTCGCGCGGCGCGACGGGTCGACGGAGGGGTTGCTCGACTCGAGTCCGTTGCCGCTCAGGACGAGCCCGGAGATCGCCGCCTGCGCCCGCTCCTGCCAGCTCACGCCGTCGCCCACGACCTCCTGGGAGCGATCGCTCCCCGCGCTCACCACCGCCGAGTCGGCGAAGGTCCCGGCGATGCGCATCCCGTCGATGATGATGCCGCGCGCGTCGCCGCTCATCCCCAGGCCGATCGCCCGGTTCTTCTCGAGGACGCCTCCCCTGAGCGTGACCGGCTGCTCCGCCGTCGTGTGCTGGATCCAGATCCCGGGCTGGTTGCCGCTCACCTCGAAGCCCCCGCCGTCGCCGCCGAGAGAGGCGCTCGCCTGATCGATCAGGAGGCCAAACCCGCTGTTGTCCGCGATCCTGAGCGCCGTCGCGTCGAGGGTCGAGCAGCCGGAGACGGAGACGCCGCCGCTCGGATCGAACCCGCGGAGATCGTTGCCGCTCACCTCGACGCCGGACAGCGCGGCGCGCGCTCCGACGAGCGACACGCCGACCACCTTGTTGTCGCGGAGGATCGCGTCCTCGATCTGGACGTCGACCGGGGCCTCGCAGTCGCAGCCGCCGGTGCACTGCGCCCACAGGCCCGGTCCCTGCGAGCCGGAGAGGATCGATCGCGCCACGGAGACGCGGCCGGCGTCGAGCGCGCTCAGCCCGTAGCGAGCCGAGCCCTCGATCGCCGAGTCGACGAGATCGAGCGACGCGCCAGGGCCAAGCGTCACGCCGTCGGATGCGCTCCCGGCGACGCGCACCGCCTCGATCCGCGCTCGCGCGCCGGCCGCGATCTGGACGCCGCCCGCCCCGACCGTGAGCCCCCGCAGGACGGCGGCGTCGCCCGCGGCGAGCGACACCGCCGCGACGCTCACGGAGCCGGCGCCCCTGCCCAGCAGGCTCACCCCCGGAGGCAGCGCGACCAGGCCGTAGGCGCCGGGGCCGAGCGCGATGCACGCCCCGGGGCGAGCCGCCCCGGAGGCCTGCGCCAGCGCTGCGTCGCTCGAGACCTCGACCACCTCCGCGCAGTCGACGGAAGCGGCGCAGAAATCGCCGCCGCAGAGCGCTCCGGCGGGGACACCGATGCACGCGCCAGAGGCCGCGCGGGCGCCCGGACACGCGCTCGGCGGCGGTTCCGGATCCGACGCGCACCCGAGCGCCAAAGGGCCGAGCAACGCGGCGCCCAGTACGAGAACTGCCTGATTCCAAGCCTTGATCATGACGAACGTCTCCCGCGCGGCACGCCGCGCTACCGAACGAGAACGGGTCAGCCCCTCAGCCCCCTGAGAGCAGCGCGCGGCACTCGTCTGCGCGCGCGGCGAGCTCGCCCTCGCGGAAATGAGCCGCCAGCGAGGCGGTCAGCTGCGCCACGGCGGCCTCGGCGCGCGGGCAGGTCGAGGCGTCGCGGAGGGCCACGCTGCAGAGCCGCGCGAGCCCGAGCGCCGCCTCGCCGAGGTACACGCGCCCGCCGCCCACCTCGGCGAGGCGCAGCGCCGTGCAGCCGGACTCGAGCGCCTCGCCGACGTGGCCGGCCGCGAGCAGCGCCGCAGCCAGGTTGCGGTAGGCGTCCGGGAGATCGGCGCCGGCGCCCGACTGCTCGCCGAGCCTCACCGCGCGCCGCGCGTGCTCCAGCGCGGCGTGCGGGCGCGAGAGCCGGAGCTCGACCTCCGCGAGGTTGTTGTGCCCCGACGCGACCGCCTGGAGGTCGCCGAGCCGCTCCTTCAGCGCGAGCGCGCGCGCGAACACCTCGCGGGCGCCGCCGAGATCACCCTTCGCGAAGAGCACCGCCGCGACGCCGTTCAGCGCGAAGCTCATCGCCTGCGGGGACGCGCGCTCGTCTACGGTGCGCACGGCGCGCGCGGCCTGGCGATAGCAGCGCTCGGCCTGCACCAGCCGGCCGCGCGAGTAGAACACCGTCCCGAGCGCGAGGAGCAGCTGCGACGCGGCCTCGCGGCGGCGGTCGTCGCCGGGCGGCAGCCTCCGGCAGATGCGCAGGCTGCGGAGCGCGACAGCGCGGCAGGCGTCGAGATCGCCGTCGCGCCGGTGCAGGGCCGCGAGGAGGGCGTACATGGGCAGCGCCTCCGGGGCGGCGCCGCCGCGCTCCGCGAGCGCGATCGCCCGCTCGACGTGCGCGCGCGCCTCGGCCGTCGCGCCGCGCATCTTGCGCGCGAGCGCGAGGCGGAAGTCGACGCGCGCATCCCAGAGCAGCGCCGCGCCCGGATCGTGCGAGGTCGGCGGGGCGGCGCGCCGCTCCACGCGCAGGATCCGCGCCTGCGCCTCGCCATAGGCGCGCTCCGCCTCGTCGAGGCGGCCCGCCCTCCGGAGCGCGTCGCCGACCTCCAGGAGGAGCGCCGCGCGCTCGTGCCAGGCGAACAGCCGGCGCTCGTCGCCGCCCGACGCCGAGACGGACGGGGCGCGCGCCTCGGGGCCGCTCGCCGCGCCGCCGCCCGCCGCGCTCGCGTGGATCTCCCGGGCCCGCTCGAAGTGGCGCAGCGCCTCGGCGTTCTGCCCGAGCGCCGACGCGCTCGCCGCCGCGCTCGCGTGGGCGAGCGCCGCCCTGCGCGCGTCGCCGCCGCGATCGTGGTGGAGCGCCGCGAGCCCGGCCCCGACGTCCCCGAGCCCCCGCGGCCCCACGGATCGCCCGGCCGACAGGCCGTCGAGCCAGGCGGCCACCGCGCGGTGCATCGCGCCGCGCACCCTGAGGCTCAACGTCTCGTAGGCGATCTCCTGGGTCGCGCCCTCGGCGAAGACGTACTCGACGTCGTCGGGGAAGGTCGACGTGTCGCGCGCCCGGATGAGCTGCTGCTCTCGGAGCCGGCCCAGCACCTCCGAGGTGCTCGATCCGCCGCCGTCGAGCGGCGCGACCTCGCGGAGGTGGTCGATCGCGCCCTTCCAGAACGTCCTGCCGATCACGGCCGCCTGCGCCAGGACCGCCCGGGCCTCGCCGTCGAGCCGATCGAGCCGCGCCTGGATGATGCCCTGGATCGTCGCCGGCAGCGCGAGCCGGGCCAGCTTCTCCTCGTGAAGGACCCAGGGCTCGCCGTGGCGACGCTCGAGCGCGCCGACGTCGATGAGCAGGTACAGCGTCTCGGCCAGCGTGAGCGGGCTGCCCTCGGCGCGCTCTGCCAGGGCGCGGACGGCCTCCGCCGAGCAGCGCGCGACGAGGCGCAGGCGATCGCGGGCCATGTCCTCGATGTGCCGCCGCGACAGCGGGCCGAGATCGAGGCGCGCGTGGCTCGCCTTCCCCTCGCCCCAGTGCGGCCGCCGCTCGTAAAGCTCGGGCCTCGCGGCGCCGATGAGGAGCAGCGGCGCGTCCGAGAGGCGCAGGGCGAGGTCGTCGAAGAGGTCAAGGCTGGCCTCGTCCGCCCAGTGGATGTCGTCGAGCAGGACGACCACGGCCCCGCGCGCGGCCACCGCCCGCAGCAGCGTCGCGACCGCTGCGGCCACCCGCGCCTTCACCTCCGCGCCGCCCTCGTGAGGGACGATCGCCGTGGAGACGGCCGGCGCCGCCGGGGACGCGCAGAGCAACGACGCGATCTCGGCGAGCGCGTCCTCCAGCGCGAGCGGATGGGGCGCGTCACCGGCGTCGTCCCCCGCCGCCCCGGAGATGCCGCTCCTCAGCTTGCGCAGCGCGACGTCGCGCGCGTCGTCGTCCTGGATCCGGAAGTGGGCGCGCAGGAGCGACGCGGCGAGGTGATAGCTCGCGTCCATCGACAGCGAGGAGCACGCCGCGCCGAGCACGACGGGCGGGCCCGCTTGCGACAGCGCCCGCTCCCGTACCTCCGCCAGGAGCCGGCTGCGCCCGATGCCGCCCGGGCCGATCACCGAGATGAACGTCGCGCGCCCCTCGGCGATGACCGTCTCCAGCGCCTCCGTGAGCCGCTGCACCTCCGCCGCGCGCCCGAAGAAGCGGGTGTCGAGGCCGAGGAAGTCGGAGCCGGCGCTCGAGCCGCGCGCGAGCCCGAGGACGCGAAAGCTGGACGGGCCGTCGCCCTCGGGTTCGACCTGAAAAAGCCCGGCCACCTGCCGGAACGTGGGCTGCGCGATCAGCACCGCGCCCGGCGCGGCGGCCTGCTGGAGCCGCGCGGCCAGCCTGAGGGCCTCGCCGGAGGCGTCGAGCGGGGCGCCTGACCCCGCCGCGCCGCTCACGAAGAGCCTCCCCGTGCTGATGCCCACGCGCAACCTCGGCCGACGCCCCGGCGGCAGCCGAACCGGGAGCGACGCGGCGTCGATCTCCGCCAGCTGCAGCCCGGCGCGGACGGCCCGCTCCGCGTCGTTGTCGCTCGCGCGCGGCGCGCCGAACAGCGCGGTGACGACGCCGTCGCGCCGGCCGTTCACGGCGCCGCCGAGGCGCTCGAGGCGCTCGCGGACGAGCTCGAAGCAGGCATCGCGGAGCTCCATCTCCTGCTCCGGATCGAGCGGCGCCTGCCCCTCGCCTCCGGCCACGATCTCCGCGGAGAGCACCGTGCAGACGCGGTACTCTCCTGCAGGCTGAGCGGCCCTCGAGGCGCGCACGGGCGTCGGGGCGGAGAGGGGCACCGCGCTCCAGCCTGGCGCAGCCGCTGGGGGGGAGCTCGACAGCGTGGCCGCCAGCGGGTCGACCGGCGGCCGGAGCGCCGCGCTGCGGCGCGCAGCGGCGAGCGCCTCCCCGAGCGCCCGCGCGTCGCGGAAGCGCGCTGCGGGCTCGACCGCGAGGGCCCGCGCGACGACCGCCTCGAGCGCGGGGCTCGCCGCGACGCCCAGCCCGGCGAAGGAAGGCCGGCTGCGCGGGTCGACCGAGGCGACGTAGAGGTCGGCCCAGTCGCCGCCAGCGAGCGGCTGCCTGCCCGACGCCAGCTGCAGCAGGATGAGCCCCAGCGCGAACACGTCCGTCCACGGCCCGGTCGCGCCGAGCTTCGGGTTGAACTGCTCCGGAGCGCCGTAGAGCGGCGTGAACGCGTGCAGCGTCCGCGACAGCGCGAGCTCCTGCGTCGTGGCGCTGGGGGCCCCGACCTGCGCCGGCGTCGCCGCTCGCCGCGTCTCGACGAGCGCCCTCGACAGCGGCATCGACGCGTCGATCACCTTGGCGATGCCGAAATCGACGATCTTGATCGTCGTCGCGCCCGGCGCCCCGACGAGGAACAGGTTCGCCGGCTTGATGTCGCGGTGAGAGACCCGCTCGTCGTGCGCCATGGCGAGCGCCGAGACCGCCGGCGCGAGGAGCTCGAGCGCCTCGTCGACGGAGCACGGCCCGCGCCCGGTGGCGCTCCGCGCCTCGATGTGATGGGCGAGCGTCTCGCCCTCGAGCCACTCCATGACGATGTACGGCGTCCAGTGGCCCGCGGGCGAGGTCGCGGCGGCGACGTCGAGCGCCTGAACGATGCCGGTCGTCCGCCGCGAGAGCCGGTGCAGCAGCCGGGCCTCACGCTCGAAGGTGTCGAGCAGCGCCCCCCGCTCCTCCGGCGAGAGATCCGCGGGTATTTTCAAGCACTTGACCGCGACCTGCTCCTGGAAGCCCAGGTGCGTCGCCCGGTAGACGACGCCGAACGCCCCCTCCCCGGCCACGGCGTCGACCAGCAGCTTGCCGCCGATGGTGCTGCCCACCCAGCCGAACGGGTCGCTCGCGATCATCCGCGGAAATTCTACCGCCCGCGCCGCCCTACCGGGAGCGCGCCGCCGGCCCGGGAGCGCGATCGCCGCCCTGCGCCGCAGGCCCCCGCGCCAGGGCGCGCGAGGCGAGCGCGACGGCAGTCGCCGTGGGTGCGCGTCCGTGCTACGCAGCCGGCTGCAGGGTGCGGCATCGGTCCTGGCTACCGTCCTGCGAGAGCTGCCGCAATCGTTCCCGGGACGGATCGCACGCGTGCAGTGGAAGGGCGTCGTTCGTCGTCTGGCGCGACTCTGGGGTGCGTTGTGGCTGAGCCGGAGATTCTTCCCCGCGAGGGTGGCCCGTTCGAGCTCCTGATCATCACCCAGAGCTCGATGAGCACGCGAGCGCTGCCGCGCTCCGGCAGCGTCGTCCTGGGCAGGGAGGATGACGCCGACGTCTGCGTGCCGGACGCCTCCGTGTCGCGCCGGCACGCGGCGCTGCACCTCGACCCGCCGCTCCGCATCGAGGACCTCGGCAGCAGCAACGGGACCCGCGTGCGGACCCGGCACAGCAGCGCAGCGACCGAGCGCCTCATCGACGTCGGCAAGGGCACGCCGGCGCGGAACGCCGCGGTCGAGCTCTCGCCCGGCGACGTGATCTACCTCGGCGCGGCGCGCGTCATCCTCCGGCAGAAGGGCGGCGAGCGCGACGCGCGCAAGGACGTCATCGTAAAAGACCACGCGATGCGCGCCGTCTACGAGCTGGCCGAGCGCGTCGCCAGGGGGCCCATCAACATCCTGCTCCTCGGCGAGACGGGCGTCGGCAAGGAGGTGCTGGCCGAGTCGATCCACAGGGCCTCGCCGCGCGCGAGCCGGCCGCTCCTGCGTCTGAGCTGCGTCGCGCTCTCCGAGTCGCTGCTCGAGAGCGAGCTGTTCGGCCACGAGCGCGGCGCCTTCACCGGCGCCGTCCGGGCGAAGCCGGGGCTGCTCGAGACCGCCGAGGGAGGGACCGTGTTCCTCGACGAGATCGGCGAGCTGCCGCTCTCGATCCAGGCCAAGCTGCTCCGGGTCATCGAGGAGCGGAAGGTGATGCGGGTCGGCGGCCTGACCCCCACGAAGATCGACGTCCGCTTCATCTCCGCGACGCACCGCAACCTCGAGGCCGAGGTGAGCCGCGGCGCGTTCCGGCAGGACCTGTATTTCCGGCTGAACGGCGTGACCCTCACCATCCCGCCGCTGCGCGAGCGGCCCGGGGAGGTCGCGGCGCTGGCGCAGCTCTTCGCGGAGCGCACCGCGAAGGAGCTCTTCCCCAGCGAGGCGAGCGCGGGCGCGGTTCCGATCTCGCCCGCGGCCCTCGCCGGGCTCCAGTGCCATAGCTGGCCAGGCAACATCCGGGAGCTGCGCAACGTGATCGAGCGCGCGGTGATCCTCGCCAACGGGGCGCCCATCGGGCCGGAGCACCTGCTTCTCTCGCCGCTGGCCGATCCCACCCAGACCTCGCATCCCGCGACCCTTCTGGCGCACGCCTCTTCGACATCGGCCTCGACGCCCGCTGCGGCGTCCTCTTCGGCCTCTGCGGCTCCGCTGTCTTCTCTGAATGCGAAGAGCGTGCCCGACGGCGCGCAGGACGGCGCGGGCGCGAGCCCCACGCGGCTGCGCGACGCGATGGAGGCCCACGAGCGCGAGCGCATCGTCCAGGCGCTCGAGCAGTGCATGGGGAATCAGACGCGCGCCGCGGCGCTGCTCGGGATCTCGCGCCGCACGCTGGTGGAACGGATCCGCGTGTACGGGCTGCCGCGGCCGCGCAAGGCCTGAGGGCTGCGCGGGGCGCCGCGCATGTTGCGCGAGGGCTCGCGCAACATGCGCACCCGGGCGCGCGACGCCTCAGCGCTACCGCGCGACGCCTCAGCGCTACCGCGCGACGCCTCAGCGCTACCGCGTGCGACGCCATTCCCGCCCGCGCGCGACGCCTCAGGCGGGCGTCTCGCGCCGCTGCAGCGGGGCGAGCTCGATCCCGAGCTCCGTGGCGAACCGGAAGATGCGCTCGTCGCGGTAGAACTCGCCGAACACCACGCGCGAGATCCCCGCGTTCGCGATCATCTTGAAGCAACCCCAGCAGGGCGAGGCCGTCACGTAGACCGTCGCGCCGTCGATCCGCACCCCGTTCCGCGCGGCCTGGATGATGGCGTTGGCCTCCGCGTGGATCGTGCGCACGCAGTGCCCCTCCTCGATCAGGTGCCCCTCCTCGTCGCAGTGGGGCAGCCCGCGGATCGAGCCGTTGTACCCGGTCGCGAGGATGCTCTTGTCGCGCACGATCACCGCGCCGACGTGCTTCCGATCGCACGTCGCCCGCGACGCGACGACCTCGGCGATGCGCATGAAGTATTCATCCCACGAAGCCCGGTGAGTCATCGCTCGTCTCCACCACGGGGATCCGCGCCCGCTGCCCCTCCGGCGTCAGGGCGCCGCGCGCGCTGTCCCCTCCAGAATGTTCAGGGATCCGCGCTCCGGTCCCTCGCGTCCCTCGCGAGGCGGCCCGGCGACGCGCGCCCGCGGCCAGCTGAGCCGCGCCGCGCGCCCCGCGGGCGCTTCTATCACGATGTCGGGCGCCGCGGGGCCCTCTCCCGGGCCGGGCGACCGCGCGAGGCGCCTCGACAGCGAGGGCCGGCGCGTGGTAGCGCGCGGGGGTGAGCTCCACCGCGAACAGCCGCCGGTCACATCGCCGCGTCCTCGTGCTCGGCTCGGGGGGGCGCGAGCACGCCCTCGCGCGCGCGTTCGCCCGATCGCCCTCCGTCGCCGAGGTCATCGTGGCGCCCGGGAACGCCGGGACCCGCGCGGAGGGCGCCGCCGGCCGCGCGCCCATCCGCCGCGTCGACCTCGCCTCCCTGTCCCCCGATGAGGCGACCCGGCTCGCCGTCCGCGAGCGCGCCGACCTGGTCGTCGTCGGCCCCGAGGCGCCGCTCTGCGCCGGGGTCGCCGACGCGCTCGCCGCCGCGGGGGTCGCCGTCTTCGGGCCGAGCCGCGAGGCGGCGCGCCTCGAGGGGTCGAAGGCGTTCCTGAAGGAGTTCGCCGCGCGCCACGGCATCCCGACCGCGCCGTTCCAGATCGCGCGCTCCTACGACGAGGCGGCGCGCATCATCCACGAGCGCGGCGCGCCCATCGTCGTGAAGGCCGACGGGCTCTGCGCCGGCAAGGGCGTCGTCGTCGCGACCACCGTCGAGGAGGCGCTCGCGGCGGCGAAGGACATGCTCGTGGATCGCCGCTTCGGCGACGCCGGCGCGACCGTGATCCTCGAGGACGCGATCCAGGGCGAAGAGGCCAGCCTGCACGCCATCAGCGACGGCCACGCGATCTTCGTCCTGCCGGCCGCGCGCGATCACAAGCGCGTCGGCGAGGGCGACACCGGGCCGAACACCGGCGGCATGGGCGCGTTCGCGCCGAGCGCCCGCGTCACCCCCGCCCTGATCGCGCGCATCGAGCGCGAGATCCTCCGGCCGACGATCGACGGCATGCGCGCGGAGGGGAGGCCCTTCCGCGGGGTGCTGTTCGCGGGGCTGATGATCACGCCCGCGGGGGATCCCGTCCTGCTCGAGCACAACGTCCGCTTCGGCGACCCCGAATGCGAGGCGCTGATAGAGCTCCTCGAGGGCGACGTCGCCGAGCTCTGCGCATCGGCCGCGGCGGGCGCGCTGGATGCCGCGGCGGCGCGCGTCGCCCCCGGCCGCCACGCGCTCACCGTCGTCCTCGCGGCGCGCGGCTACCCCACGGCGCCCACGACCGGCGACGCGATCCGCGGCCTCGACGCCGCGGCCGCGGTGGAGGGCGCCTTCGTGAACCACGCGGGCACGGCGGAGCGGGACGGCGCGATCGTCACGGCGGGCGGCCGCGTGCTCGCCGTCACCGCCGCGGGCGACTCGCTCGCGGAGGCGCGGGAGCGCGCGTTCCGCGCCGCGAGCGCGATCGACTTCGACGGCAAGGTGCTCCGCCGCGACATCGGGGTGGACGGAGCGCGCGCGGCCGGGTGAAGCGACGCCATGGAGCCCATCATTGATCTCGCACCAGGCGCAGAGGAGAACCCGCTCGCCGCGCTGTTCGGCCGGCTGATCCGCGAGCACCTCGCGCGCGACGGGAAGCGCGCGGCCGACTTCCGGGCGCTGCGCGGCTCCGTGCTCGTGGTCGCGCAGGACACCGGCACTTCGATGACGATGCGCTTCGATCACGGGCGCCTCACCATCCACGACGGCGCCATCGGCATCCCGTCCGTCACGTTCTGCGGCGACGAGGTGGCGCTGCAGCAGCTCCCCGACGTCGCGTTCCACCGCTGGCCGAGCCTCCCCAAGGTGGGCGTGCTGCACCGCCGCCAGAGCGGCCCGCTGCGCGAGCTCGCGCGCCTCGTGGCCAGCGGGGAGCTCAAGGTCTACGGCCTCGTCGCGCACCCGCGGCTCATCCTCACGCTGCTCCGGGTCCTCTCGCGCCACGCCTGAGCCCCGCCCGGACCGGTGGCGCCGCTGGCGCGGCCTGCCGCGCCTCACCACGCACGCGGTCCGCCGCGCCTTGCCACGCGTGCGGCGCGCCGCGCCCTACCACGCCGCGTCCTACTGGTGTGATACTGTAAGATGACAGCAGACCTTCACGCCCGCGCTCCATGAGCGTTCTTGTGGGCTTGCAAACCAATACCACGCGGCCTGGAAGCTGACTTTTGACGGCCTGTTGGGCTGTTGGTATGGCTCGATCATGGGCATCCGATTGCGCTACCTCGCCCACGATCTCGAGGTGCCGCTCGGCGAGTTCTTCATCGGACGGAGCGCCGACTGCCAGCTGTCGCTCGACGACCCGCTGGTGTCGCGCAAGCACGCGCTGCTGACCGTCGGCGAGGGCGGCGTGGCGATCGAGGATCTCGGCAGCCGCAACGGCGTGCTCATCAACGGCGCCCGGATCACGGGGCGTCAGCTCCTGTCGGACGGCGACAAGATCGCGATCGGGGGGCAGGAGATGTTCCTGCTCGGGGCGATCGAGCCGAGTTCGACGCACTCGCCGCGGAGCGCGCCGCTCTGGACCCGGCAGCAGAACGCGCGCACCGTCGACATGAGCGAGATGTCCTCGGGCGAGGACGACGGCGCGACGGCCATCGCCTCGCGGCGGTCGCTCCCCGGGCTCATCCCGCAGCACCCCGACAAGCGCGTGCACGCGCTCAGCCTCATCGGCAGCGTCGCCGACAAGGCGCTCGCCCTGGGGCGCGTCGACGAGGCCGAGCGCATCCTGCAGCGCTCGCTGTCCGACATCCTGACCAAGGCGCGGGAGGGGGGCGTCGGCGCCGTGCAGCCCGAGCTGGTCGAGAAGGCCAGCACCTACGCGGCCCGCCTCGCGGCGGCGACGGGCCGCGGCTCGTGGATCAACTACATTTTCGAGCTGAATACGCGGCTCGAGCTCCTCCTTCCCGCCTACCTCGTCGATGAGCTGTATAGTGTCCTGCGCAAGGTGAAGGCCGTCGACATGTCCATTCTCCGTGGCTATGCGAAGCGGCTCCGCGAGCGTGCAGGAGAACGTACCCCGGCGGAGCGGTTCATCCTCCAGCGTATCGAAGGGCTCGAGCGCCTCGGCGCACTGAAATAGACCATGCCTTTCCGCCTCCGGTACTTGGCGCACGATTTCGAGCTCCCCGAAGGGCCCTTCGTGATTGGCCGGAGCGGCGACTGCCAGCTCTCGCTCGACGACCCGCTGGTGTCACGGCGCCACGCGACGCTGCAGGTGCGGAGCGACGGGGTCGCCGCGATCGACCTCGAGAGCAGGAACGGCGTGTACGTCAACGGCACGCGCATCTCGGGACAGCGCGAGCTGACCGACGGCGACCGCATCATCATCGGCAGCCAGGAGATGCTGCTCTACGGCGGCGAGGAGTCGCGGCCCCACGACGCCTACGGGGTCGAGTTCCGGCGCGCGACCGCGACGCTCGGCGCGATGGCGCTGACCGAGATGCGCAAGATGTCGGACGACCCGACGGAGCTCACGAGCCCGACGGGGGACGGCGGCTCGAAGGGCTTCCAGTCGCTGCGCCTGCTCGCGAGCCTCGCCGACAAGGCGCTCGCGATGGGCCGGAGCGAGGAGGCCGAGCGCATCCTGCAGACCGTGCTGATCGACATCCTGAGCCGCGCGCGGACGAACGTGCCGCTGGAGATGCCGGCCGCGGAGCTCGCGGCGCGCTACGCGGCTCGCCTCGCCGGCGCCACGACCAAGGGCACCTGGGTCAACTACGCGTTCGAGCTCTTCACGATCGCGCGCCGCCCGCTGCCGGGGCCCGTCGTCGACGAGCTCTACACCGTGGTCCGGCGCGTAAAGTCGCTCGATATCCAGCCGCTCAGGATCTACCTCGACGACCTTCGCCGGATGGCTCCTTCGTTCGGTCCGACCGAGCGGTTTTTGATGCAGCGGATTGAGGGTCTCGAGCGGCTCGTCGCGGCGAAGTAGCGGGTGGCGGGTCGCCACCGGGCGCCTTGCGAGCAGGCGCGGCGGCCTGAGGCGACGCGCGCGGCGACGGCGGCGTCGCCCGCGCGGCCGCTCGAGAGGCCGGCGGGGGCTCAGGCGGCGAAGCTGCACGGGACCCCGGCGGCGCTGCGCGGGACGCTGGCGGCGAAGCTGCACGGGACCCCGGCGGCGCTGCGCGGGACGCTGGCGGCGAAGCTGCACGGGACCCCGGCGGCGCTGCGCGGGACGCTGGCGGCGAAGCTGCACGGGACCCCGGCGGCGCTGCGCGGGAGGCTGCATGAGATGCCGGCGGCGGGGCCGCGGGGGAAACGGGCGGCGGTGGGTTGCGAGGGCTCGCGCTCGCCTCCGCTTCCTGCCAGCCGAGGTTCCTCGAGGCCGCCTTTGCGATCGCGTCGCGCAGCTCGGGATCGGCGACCTTCCCGAGCTCCCGCCGCACCTCGAACGGGAGCGGCGCCTCCTTCGGCGCAGGGCGGACCTCCTCGCGCCAGGGCGGCCGCGCGACCGGCTCGACCTTGCCGACGCGGAACCGGAGCGACTGCACCGGCAGGCCGCGCGCGCGGAGCTGCGTGGTGATCGCGTCGCCGAGCATCGAGAGCTCCTGCGCCCACGTCGAGCTGGCCGCGCGGACGTGCAGCACGCCGCGCTCCAGCTTGAGCGGCCGCGCCCGCGCCGCGATCCGCGACCCCACGGCCGCCTCCCAGTCGCGGAACGGCATCGGCGCGGTGTCGACCTCCGCCGGCGCGGACAGCGAGGACTCCCGCTGGATCATCGCGCCCAGCCGCTCGATGCCTCCGGTCCGACGCGCCATGCGAGCCGAGCGTAGCAGCCCGACGGCCCATTGTTCCGGCAGAGCGCACCGTCCACGCTCGCCCAGCGTCACGGATGGCCGCATCCCGCCGCACCGCGCGTCGACCAGGACGGTCGCCCGCCAGCGCTGGCGCTGCCATGCGGCGGCCGAAGCCATCCCCCGGCGGAAGCCGTTCCTCGGCGGAAGCCGTTCCTCGGCGGAAGCCGTTCCTCGGCGGAAGCCGTTCCTCGGCGGAAGCCGTCACCCGGCGCGACATTCTGGACCGGTCATTCTGGAACGATCAGTCCAGAATGGTGCGCCCCGGAAGCCCGAGCCCGCACGCCCCCTCGCCGGCAGAGGACGACCTCCGCGCTCCGGCGCATCGTCCAGGGATTCCTCATCAGTACCGAAGGTGGGACTCGAACCCACAAGCCCTTGCGGACAGCGGATTTTGAATCCGCCGCGTCTGCCATTCCGCCACTTCGGCTCAGCGTCGCGATGTCAGGGAGCTACTGGAACCGTAGATCACCGGGCACGATCCTGGCAACGGTCGCGAGCGGCCTGAGAGGAGCGCGGCGAGGGGCGGAGCGACGGAGCCGCGCGCCGCGAGGCCGCGCGGCGCGGGATCACACCACGAAGTCCAGCATCTGGAGGCGCGTCAGGTAATCCTGGAGCGCGGCGGCGTACTCGTCGATCAAGAGGTCGAGCTTCACCAGCACGCTGTGCTCGTCGACCGAGTCGACCGTCCCGCTCACCGGGATCTCGCGCGCGGGCAGCACCAGCACGCCGCTCCAGTGCGCGCCCTTCGCGGCGTCGCGCAGGCCAGCGAGGCGCAGCCAGCCGTCCGAGAGCTCGACGACCGGAACGAGGGCGCCGCTGTCCAGACGGACGGCGCTCTTCAGCGTGTGGGCCGGCTCGACCAGGTAATGGGATCGCCGGTTCTTCTCGATGAGATCCTCGAGCGTCGCGCAGATGACCTTGCTCAGCGGCGTCTCCTCGCTGTCGAGCACGAGCTCGAGCAGCCGCTTCATCGCCTTCTGCGTGCGGATCAGGTTCGCGCGAACCTCCTCGATGCGCCGCGCGTCGCGGCGGATCTTGCCGGCAACGATGTTGAGCAGGTTGTTGTAGAAGGGGTAGGCGACGTCGCCGTGCTCCTCGAAGAAGTCCTGGAGCTCGGCGACGCCGATGCGCCAGATCTCCGAGGGCTGCGTCGTCACCGCGGTCGTCGTCCGCGGGAGGCCGGTCAGCGCGCCGAGCTCGCCAATGGGCGAGATGGGGGTCAGGCGGAAACGCGTCTCGCCCGCGTCGAGCAGCGCGACCTCGCCCTGGACCAGGAGGAGCATGTGCGCCGGCGCGCTCCCGGCCTCGAAGAGCACGTGGCCGGTCGGGACCTCCTGGCGCTGGAACGCCATCATCAGCTCGTCGAGGTGGTCCTCCGTGATTCGCTCGAACAAGGGGATCGCGTGCAGATCGGAAGGGCGGACCGCCATGGGGTGACACTCCTCTTCAGCATGGGTCGGGCTCCGCGTCCGCGACGTCGCGGGACACAGAGCCTTGCGGCGCACGGGCTCGGCGTGGACCGCGGAGGGGCATCCTACTCGAGGTCCCGACGCGAGGAAGAGGGATGGTCGCCCCGCCGCGAGGCGCGCGAGGTGGACCGCGAGCCCGCGCACCTTCTCGCCTCGTCGATGCGTCGCCGCGCCGGCAAGCATGCCCGGCTGGCGGGATCCGGGAGGTGCCGGTAACGTCGCCCGGGTGATGCAGTCCGCTCGCCAAGGGCCCCTCGCCGCGTCGCGCCGGGCGCCGCTCCGGCTCCTCGTCATCGGCCTCGCCCTCCTCGTCGTCTCGTGCGGCTCCGCGTCGACAGGGACGCCGGCCGCGGAGACGGCGCCGCCGCCGAAGCCGCGCAACGCGGCCGCCATCGCGCAGTCGATCGCCGGGGGGAAGGTCTCGGTGCTCGTCTACGCCGACAGGACCCGCGGCCACCCCATCATGGCGCGGCTCGCTGCGCTCGATCTGTGGGGCCCCGTGCTCGGCGGCACCGGCCTCGATCCGGAGCGGGATCTCGAGCGCGCCTTCGTCGCCGCCCCGCGCGCGGACGCGGCCAGCGAGTCGGTGATCGTCCTGGAGCACAACCTGCCGCCAGAGAGGCTCCAGCAGGGGCTCGACGCGCTCCTCTCGCGCAGCCAGCCGCCGGGGACGCGGGAGAGCGGGCTCGGCGTGCCGGCGGTGCGCGTGACCATCAAGGGCCACACCCGCGTTGTCGCGACCGTGGAGCCGAACTTCCTCGTGGTGCTGCCGGTCGCGCGGGCGCGCGAGGCGCGGCGCTTCGTCGGGACGGGGGGCTTCCCCGATCCGACCGGCGAGGAGGCCGCGCTCGCCACGGCGATCGACCCGGCGCGGACCCTGAAGGGGCCGCGAGAGGCGCCCCGCGTGCCGCCCACCCTGAGGTCGATCGAGGCCACCGTGACGCTGGCCAAGGATGGCGGCGCCCTGCTCGCGCTCGACGGCCCGAGCGAGGGCCCCGAGCAGGCCGCCCGCGACGCGGAGTTCCTCAACGAGGAGATCGAGCGCACGACCTCGTTTCGCATCGCCATCGTCACGGTCCGCGTGGTCGACCCGATCGGGTTCTTCGCCGAGGGGGACCGGGTGAAGGCGAAGCGGCGCGTGACGCCAGGGGAGCTCGACAAGCTCTTCGGCCTGCTCAGCGCCGTGCTGCCGCGCTAGGCTGCTGCACGATGCGACTCGTCAAGATCGGAATCGCCAACGTCAACGCGACCGTCGGCGCCGTCCGCTCGAACACCGACCGGTGCGTCTCGATCGCCCGCTCGATGGCGCGCGACGACATCACGCTGGCGGTCTTCCCGGAGCAGGTGATCGGCGGCTACGCGGCCGAGGACCTCGTGCAGTGGCCGGCGTTCGTCGAGAGCCAGCAGCGCGAGCTCCGCCGGTTCGCCGAGGAGACGGCGTCGCTCCGCACCGTGTTCGTCATCGGCGTGACGGTCGGCGTGGGAGGCGACCTCTTCAACGCGGGCGCGCTCGTCCACGCGGGCCGGGTGCTCGCGTTCTCCCCGAAGGAGAAGCTGCCGACCTACAACATCTTCTACGAGGCGCGGACGTTCTCGCGCGGCATGCCGTTCATGGAGCTCGACGCCGGTGGCGTGCTCTGCGGCGACCGCATCTACGCCTTCGACTTCGGGACGATCGCGGTCGAGGTGTGCGAGGACATCTGGTCGCCCGACGGCCCGATGCGGCGCCGCTGCTACGCGGGCGCCGAGATCGTCTGCAACATCTCGGCGTCGCCGTTTCGCGCCGGGGTGACCGGGACCCGGCGCGAGATGATCGCGACCCGCGCGGCGGACAACCAGTGCACGATCGCGTACGCGAACCTCGTCGGCGGCAACGACGGGCTCGTCTTCGACGGCGGCGGGTTCATCAACCAGAACGGCCGCCCGATGCTGGAGGCGCCGCGGTTCCGCGAGGGGTTCTCCGCGGCTGTCGTCGACCTCGACCGGACGACGCGCTGCCGCCGCGAGGCGAGCACCTGGCGCAGCGACCTCGAAGAGTTCCGCCGCGCCTCCCCGCACATGGTCGATGTCCTCCGCGTCGAGGGGAAGACCGCGGACCGCTCCCGCCTCGCCTACCCCGCCCCGCCGCCCGGCACGACGCCGTTCCTGCCCTCGGCCGCGCTGCCGGCGATCTCCGCGCGCGACGAGCTGCTCGACGACTTCTACGAGGTGCTCGCGCTCGGCGTCGCCGACTATTACCGCAAGATCGGCGCCTTCAAGAGCATCGGCCTCGCGCTCTCGGGCGGCCGCGACTCGCTCCTCACGCTGCTCGTCGCCTGGCGCGCGGTGCAGCTCATCCACCCGGGCCTCGAGGGCGAGGCGCTGCGCGACCGGATGAAGACCTCGCTCCACGCGTTCTTCATGCCGTCGCGCTACTCCAGCGACGCCACGCACCGGGCGGCGGCGCAGATCGCCGACGACCTCGGGGTGTCGTTCGCGGTGATCCCGATCGAGGACGCGTTCCCGCGGGAGATGGAGGCCGCCCAGGCGATGGTCGGCGGCGGCCGGCAGCTCACCGAGCTCACGAAGCAGAACGTGCAGGCGCGCATCCGCGGCGGGCGCATGTGGAACTGGGCGAACACGAGCGGCGCGCTGTTCCTGCAGACGGGGAACATGAGCGAGAAGGCGCTCGGCTACACCACGGTGGGCGGCGACCTCGAGGGGGCGTTCAGCGTGATCGCCAACCTGCCGAAGACGGTGGTCATCGCGCTGATCGAGCGCCTCTCGCAGCGCTTCGGCTTCAAGGGCATCCAGCAGACGCTCGCCACGACCGCGGGGCCGGAGCTCGCCGAGAACCAGTCGGGCGAGGCCGAGCTCATGCCGTTCGAGGTCCTCGACGCGTGCCTCTACCTCTACGGCGCGGAGAAGCTCGCCGCCGACGAGGTGGGCGCCGCCCTCCCCAGCCTGTTCCCCGACAAGGACCCCGCCGCGCTGCGGTCCTGGGCCGAGAAGTTCGCGACGCTCTTCTCGAGATCGATCTTCAAGTGGGTGCAGTCGCCGATCGCGATCCACCTCGGGTCGCTCGACCTCGATCGGGAGCGCGCGCTGCAGCTGCCCGTGGTGCAGCGGACCGAGTGGAAGGGCGGCTGAGCGACGCCCGGCCAGCGCGCTGATCGGGCGTCGCCGCCCCGGCCGGCGCGCGGGCGCTGCACTGCCCGGCCAGCGCGCAGGGCCCGCCGGCCCCGACAGGCCAGCGCGTCAGTTGGCGGTCTTCTCGACGGGCACGGCGGCGCCCTGCCTGCCGTCCTTCCCGTCCTTCGGGACGATCTCGACGACCTCGTGGCCAGGCGCCGTGGGGGGCGGGGCTGGGCGGATCGAGCCGTCGGCCGAGAAGCGCTCGAGCTCCTCGGTGACGCGGCGGAGATACGCCTGTTTGATGTGGAACGGCAAGAAGGCGCTCTTGAAGCCGGCCACGATGGTCGACTTGATCTCGTTCAGCGCGAATCCCATCTTCGTGTGGCAGTGCCAGAGCTCGTGAGACACCGTCGTGTCGGTGACGAGCCGGTTGTCGGTGTTGACCGTCACCCGCAGGCCGAGGCTCTGGTAGAGCTTGAGCGGGTGCGAGGCGAGGTCGCGCACCGCGCCGGTCTGCACGTTCGATGACGGGCAGCACTCGAGCGGGATGCGGTGATCGTTGATGTAGTGGAGCAGGCCGCCGTCCTCGCGCAGGCGGCAGCCGTGGCCAATCCGGTGCGCGCCGCAGACGTGGAGCGCCTGGGCGATCGACTCGGGCCCGTACGCTTCGCCCGCGTGGATCGTGCAGTTGATGTTGTTCTGGCGCACGAGCTGGAACGCGGCCTTGTGGTGCTTCGCCGGGTGGTCGTACTCGGCGCCGGCCAGGTCGAACCCGACGACGCCGCGGCTCTTGTAGGCCACCGCGAGCTCCGCCATCTCCAGCGACGACTCGGGCGAGATGTTGCGGATTCCGCAGACAATGACGTTGCTCTCGATGCCCAGCGTGTCGCGCGCCGCCCTGAGCCCGGAGAGCACCGCCTCGACCACGCTCGTGAGGCGCAGCCCGAGGCGGGTGTGCAGCATCGGCGAGTAGCGGACCTCCATGTAACGGACGTTCTCGCGCGCGGCGTCCTCCGCGAGCTCGTAGGCGACGCGGTAGAGCGCCTCCTCGGTCTGCAGGACGCGCAGCGTGATGTCGAACGCCTTGAGGTACTCGACGAGCGAGCCGCAGTTCTGACCCAGGTTCATCACCTTGCGCAGCTCGGTCGGCTCGTACGTCGGGAGCTCGACGCGGTGGCTGCGGGCGAGCTCGATGATCGTCTCGAGGCGCAGGGAGCCGTCGAGGTGGACGTGCAGATCGGTCTTGGGGAGCTGGCGGAAGAACTCCAGGGGGAGCTTGCCAGCTAGCTCGGGATGATCAGACATGAGCTATTCTGTCACCCGCCGACCAGCCGCGAAAGGCAGCGGCGGGCGCTATGTGGCTCGCGCCCGCGGCGACCTGGACGAGGGCGGCGGCAACCTGGACGACGGCGGCGGCAACCTGGACGACGGCGGCGGCGACCTGGACGACGGCGGCGCTTCTGGCTCACCGCGGGAGCGATCCCTGCTGCCCACGAGCACGGCGGCCGCGGAAACCCCGAAAAGCGCGACGAAGAGCCACGGGAGCGGCAGGCTCAGAGGGTCGCCAGCGGCCTCGCGGCGCAGCGCATCGCGGAGGCGATCGGGGTTGTACCCCACCACGAGCCGCCGCCCGGCGTAGGTCGTGGGGAGCCCGCGCGCCTCCATCCGCCCATACATGGCGACGTCTGCGTCGATGGCGGCCTGGGTCGCGGGCGCGGAGAGGCAGGCCTCGAAGTCCGTGGAGGAGAGCCCGAGCGGCGCCAGGACGGAGGCGACGCGGCCGTCCGTGAGCCTGCCAGGCGGCGCGCTGTAGAGCAGCGCCGCGGCCTGCTCGCGCTTCTCCTCGGGCGTGCAGACGTACGCCTTCGCCGCGGGGAGCGCGCCGGGGTGGCTCGGGAGCGGCACCATCTTGCGCACGTGGCGCAGCCGGTCGCCGTACGGCTCCTCGATCTTGCTCATCTCGGGGTGCAGCTTGCGACAGAAGGGGCACTCGAAGTCGGTGAAGGCGACGACCGTGATCTTGCCCGGCTCCTGGAGCGCCGCGATCTCCGGCGGGAGCGGCGGGATGACGGGGTGATCGCCCCAGAGGAACGGCAGGCCGATCGCGGCCACGGACGCCGCGCCCCACGCCGTGGTGCTCGGCAGCCCACCCTGGGCGGCGCGATCGAAGGCGGCGCGCGGCATGCGCCACGCCTGCCACGCGACGAGGGCCGACGTGACGGCGGCGGCGAGGGCCGCGAGGTCGACCGCGACGCACCACGCGCAGAACGCGCCGATCGCGAAGGCCTGCAGCCCGAGGAGCACCGTGGCGCCGAGGCCGCCGACGGCCGAGGCGGCCGCTATCGCGACGTGGTGCCAGCGCTCCCGCGCGAGCAGCGAGGCGGCGAGCAGCGTCGTGTAGGCGGCGAGGCCGAGGTTCGGCAGCGGCAACCCGAGCGGTCGGCTGTACGGCGATACCCGGACGGCGAAGCAGCCCGAGGTGACGCCGCAGAACGCCGGGTCCCCCGCGTTCTGGTACTCGACCACGAGCGCCGCGCTCGCCGCGATCGCGACGAACAGCGCGAGCCGGAAGAGCGTGACGAAGAACCGGGCGCGCCCGGCCTGCCTGTCTGCAGCCGACGGCGCGGGTGACTCGGGGCTCGCCCGAGGACGATCGGGCGCCTCGCGACCAGCCTGTCTGTCGCTGGACGGACGCACCGCGAAGACGTTGCCCCTCGCGGCGAGGACGACGAGGAGCATCAGCGCGAGGAGCAGGGCGATCGAGTTCAGCAGCATCGGTCGTGGCGGCTCGAGAGAAGTGGGCTCGAGGCATACCGGACCCGGGCGGAGACAGCCAGCGCGAGGAGACTCGTGCTAGTCGACTTTCATGCGTTCTTCATCTCGAGGAGATTCCCCGACGACCGGCTTGGGCGCGCGCCGCCGGGAGGCCGTGGTCGACCTGCTGTCCTCCTTCAAGCGCGCCCTGCACGCGAACGAGATCGCGGAGCGCCTCGGCATCGAGCCGAGCCGCTACTCGAGACTGCAGCGGGTGCTCGAGGAGATGTCGCTGGAGGGGAGCATCGTCGCGCTCCCCGGCCAGAAGTTCCGCCTGAGCTCCCAGCAGGTCGAGGCGCGCGGCGCCGAGCGCGAGGGGACGCTCACCGTGCACCCGCGCGGATTCGGCTTCGTGGCGCTCGGAGGTGCGGCCGAGGACGTCTACATCTCGCCCGAGGCGATGGGCGGCGCGCTCCATGGCGACACCGTCGCGGTGCGCATCGCGACGCGCTCGCGTCGCGGGGTGGAGGGGGCGGTCGTCCGCGTCATCAAGCGGCGCCACGCGCGCGTGGCGGGCGTGCTGCGGCGACGAGGCAGGAGCGCCTGGCTCGAGCCGGACGACGGTCGCGTCCGCGGGCCGATCGTGATCGTGCCGCGCGAGCAGGGCGGGCCGCTCGTGCCGCCCGACGCCGAGGACGGCGCCGCGGCGGTCGTGTCGCTCACCCGGTTCCCGGACCTGCCCGAGGAGAACCCGGAGGGCGTGCTCGAGGCGGTGCTCGGGGCGCCCGGCGACCCGAACGTGGAGGTCGCCAAGATCCTGATGCGCGAGGCGATCGAGGAGGAGCACGCGCCGGAGGCGATCGCCGAGGCCGAGGCGTTCGGGGGCGAGGTGCCGGCCGAGGCGCTCGAGGGGCGCACGGACCTCACCCACCTGCCCATGCCGACGATCGACCCGGAGGACGCGCGCGACCACGACGACGCGGTCTGGGTGATCCGCGAGGAGGACGGCTCGTACCGGGCCTGGATCGCGATCGCCGACGTCTCGCACTACGTGCGGCCGGGCACCGCGCTGGACCAGGCGGCGCTCGGGCGCGGCAACTCGATCTACCTGCCCGATCGCGCGATCCCGATGCTGCCGCGGGCGCTGTCGTCGAACCTCTGCTCGCTCCTGCCGGGCGTGATCCGGCTCTGCCTGTGCGTGGAGGTCGAGCTCGACGCGGCGGCGACGGTGCGGCGCGCGCGCGTCATCGAGGGGTACATCCGCTCGGCCGCGAAGCTCACCTACCCCGGCGTGGCGCGCGCGCTCGGCTTCACCGCCGAGCCGCCGCGCAGCCCGGAGGCCGAGGCGTACAGGAACGACCTCCAGGTGATGTGGGACCTCGCCCGGCTGCTCCGCGGCAAGCGGATGCGGCGGGGCGCGCTCGACCTCGACCTGCCCGAGGCGAAGGTGGTGCTCGACCCGGAGACGGGCGGGCCCATCGACGTGCAGAAGCGCAGCCACGACCCCGGCGTGGCGAAGGCCTACCAGCTCATCGAGGAGCTGATGCTCCTCGCGAACGAGACCTGCGCGCAGTTCGTGGTCGACCAGAGCATCCCGACCGTCTTCCGGTACCACGCGCCGCCGGACCAGGCGAAGCTCGAGCGCTTCGCGACGATGTGCGGCGAGCTCGGGCTCGCGTTCGACCCCGAGGACGCGGCCGACCCCAAGCGGCTGTCGGTGTTCCTGAAGAAGCTCGACGCGCACCCGCAGAAGCAGGTGCTGCACATGCTCCTGCTCCGCGCGATGAAGCAGGCGGTGTACGACGTCGCCAACGTGGGCCACTTCGGCCTGGCCTCGAGCGCGTACCTGCACTTCACCTCGCCCATCCGGCGCTACCCGGACATCACGGCGCACCGGGCCATCCGCGCGGTGCTGCGCGGCGAGCGCATCGACCGGAGCGAGGCGGCCATCGAGCGGCTGCGCGAGGCGGCGATCACGGCGTCGGAGCGCGAGCGCAAGGCGATGGAGGTGGAGCGCGAGGTGGTCGATCTTCACCGCGCGCTCCTGATGCGCTCGCGGCTCGGGGACATCTTCGAGGGCACCGTGACGGGCCTCGTGGGCACGGGCGTCTACGTGAACGTGGAGGATCCGTTCGTCGACGTGCTCGTCCGCATGGAGTCGCTCGGCCCGGATCAGTACGAGATCGACGACGAGGGGCTGCGCGTCATCGGCCGCCGGTCGGGCGACCGGATCGCGATCGGCGACACGACGCTCGTGCAGATCGAGGACGTGGCCATCCTCCGGCGCACGATCTACGGCCGGCGGCTCGCCGGCGAAGGCGCGTCGGACGACCCGAAGCCGCGCCGGCTGCGGCGCGACGCGGGCGACGCACGGGCGACACGTCGGGTCAAGAGCAGCAAGAGCACGAAGACCACCAGGGTCGTGAAGGCCGTCGAGGGCGGCAAGCGCGGCAAGAGCGGCGAGGGTGGCAAGCGCGGCGAGGGTGGCAAGCGCGGCAAGAGCGGCAAGAGCGGCAAGAGCTTGAAAGCTCGAAAGAAGCAGCGGTAGCTCAGCGACAGCCCGGCGCTGGCTCGGCGAAAGCCGCGCGATCCCCCTGCCCTCCTCCGCCGCTCGTACGCACGAGCGCGGAGCACCTACCCAGCCACACTCGACATCACAGACAACACTCGAAACGTTCAAGAAACGTTTCAGACGACGTCCTCGAACGTTCGAGAAATACTCTTGAAACGCTCAAGGCGGTTCAAGGCGATCAAGGCGAAACGATCAAGGCAACCTGCGCGGTCGCGCCGATCCATCGCGAACGGCCGCTCGAAATCGCGACACGACGCCTTCATTTTTCTTGCGCCGAGAAACCACAATGCTCTCAACTCATCCACTCTAGGAGAGAGGTAACCAATGCCGAAGCCGACTTATCCCGCCTACAACGCTGGTGACTTCCTGGTCGATTACGAGGAGAAGGTCTTCGAAGACGTCAAGGCGAAGCCGGGAGAGAAGGCGCTGGTTACCTTTCACACGGTGGCCTTCGAGGGCTCGATCGGCCTCGTCAACGTGCTGACGGCGATCCGCCTCCTTCGCAAAGGGTTCGAGACATCCATCCTGCTCTACGGGCCGGGCGTCACGCTCGGGCTGCAGCGCGGCTTTCCCAAGCTCGGCAGCGAGGCGTTCTCAGGGCACCTCGCGGTCAACCAGCAGATCGGTCGCTTCATGGAGGAGGGCGGCAAGGTGTACGCCTGCCGGTTCGCCCTCCAGGCGCTCTACGGCCACGGCGAGCACGCGCTGATCCCGGGCATCAAGCCGGTAAGCCCGCTCGACGTGCTCGATATCCAGCTCATCCACCGCCGGGACAACGCGTTCATGGTCCACTCCTGGACGCTCTGATCCGGGCGCCGTCCATGGAGTACAACCGGAAGATCAGGGCGGCCGCCGTGCAGGCCAGTCCCGTCCTCGGCAGCCGGGACGGGACGACCGAGCGCGTCGTCGCCTCGATCGCCAGGGCCGCGAAGGAGGGCGCCGAGCTCTGCGTCTTCCCCGAGGCGTTCGTCCCATATTACCCGTACTTCTCGTTCGTGCTCCCGCCGCCCGCCATGGGCAAGGAGCACATGCGCCTTTACGAGGAGGCGGTCGCCGTCCCGGGCCCGGTGACCCGGGCCGTGGCGGACGCCGCGCGCGCGCACGGGGTGGTGGTGGTGCTCGGCGTGAACGAGCGCGATCACGGGACGCTCTACAACGCGCAGCTCGTCTTCGACAAGGACGGCACCCTCGCGCTCCACCGGCGCAAGATCACGCCGACCTACCACGAGCGGATGATCTGGGGGCAAGGCGACGGCTCGGGCCTCAGGCCCGTCGACACCGCGGTCGGGCGGATCGGAGCGCTCGCCTGCTGGGAACACTACAACCCGCTCGCGCGGTTCGCGCTCATCGCGCAGCACGAGCAGATCCATTGCAGCCAGTTCCCCGGCTCGCTGGTCGGGTCGATCTTCGCCGAGCAGATGGAGGTGACGATCCGGCACCACGCGCTGGAGTCGGGCTGCTTCGTGGTGAACGCCACGGCCTTCCTGACGCCGGAGCAGGTGCGGGAGATCGCGCCGAACGAGCAGATCCAGGGCGCGCTGCGCGGCGGGTGCATGACGGCCATCGTGACGCCGGAGGGCATGCACGCGTGCCCGCCGGTGACCGACGGCGAGGGGATGGCCGTCGCGGACCTCGACTTCGCCCTGATCACGAAGCGAAAGCGGATGATGGACGCGGCCGGGCACTACGCCCGGCCCGACTTGCTGCGGCTCTGGATGGACGTGGCGCCGCGGTCGGTCGCGGTCGGCGCGGGCAACCCCAGGGCCTCTTCCCTCGATGCTGCGGCGGTGGACCATGGATACCCAGACGCTGATCACCGAGCTCCAGTCGTTCGGCCTGAGGCTGGCTGAGGACCCCGACGCGGGCGCCGCGCCGCCGCCGGAGCCCGCCTCCGCGGAGGGCGAGGGCCGCCGCGCGTGGACCTCGCGCCGCGGCGGGGCGGGGCCGACCCAGCACGTGGCGGCCTCGCTCCGCGGCGTCACGGTGATGATCCCGATCCACACCGACCAGGCGGCGGCTTCGCCGTTCGTGGCGCGGATCGGGCGCGACGGGGCGGGGACCGTCGCGCGGGACGGCGAGGAGCTCGCGCCGATCGCCCTCGTGAAGGCGCCGCGCTTCTACGCGCTCTCGACGCAGGACGGGATCCCCTACCCCAAGATCGCGCTCCTGCACGGCGCGGACGTCCTCGCCTCGACGGTGCTCCAGACGTGCATCCGGTACACGGAGCGCGAGAAGGCCTGCGCGTTCTGCGCGATCGGGCAGTCGCTCGCGGCGGGGCGCACCACCGCGAAGAAGACGCCGGAGCAGCTCGGCGAGGTCGCCGAGGCGGCGGCGCGGCTCGACGGGGTGCGGCACGTGACGCTGACCACCGGCACGCCGCGGTCGGCCGATCGCGGCGCGGCGCACCTCGCCGACTGCGCGCGCGGCATCAAGGCGCGCGTCGACCTGCCGGTGCAGGCGCAGTGCGAGCCGCCGGACGATTTCGCGTGGTTCGAGCGGATGCGCGCGGCCGGCGTCGACAGCCTGGGCATGCACCTCGAGGCGGTCGAGGAAGGGGTGCGCGCGGCCGCGATGCCGGGCAAGGCCGAGGTGAGCGTGGCCCGGTACTTCGAGGCGTTCGAGGCCGCCGTGCGCGTGTTCGGGCGCGGCCAGGTGTCGACGTACCTCATCGCGGGGCTCGGCGACTCGCTGGAGTCGCTGCTCGGCGCGAGCGAGCGGCTCATCGCGATGGGGGTCTATCCGTTCCTCGTGCCGCTCGTGCCCATCCCGGGGACGCCCTCGGCCGATCGCGCGCCGCCCTCGGGGGACTTCATGCGAGCGCTCTACACGCGCATCGGCCCGCTGCTCGCGCGGGCGGGGATGCGCGGGGCCGACGTGAAGGCGGGCTGCGCCCGCTGCGGCGCCTGCTCGGGGCTCCCGGGCTTCGAGGCAGAAGGCCAGGCCGCGGCGCCGCCGGGACCCGGCGCGACATGGACATCAACCCCGGAGAGCTCCGATGACGCCACCGTACAGCTTCGAGCTGGTGCAAAGCAGGGAGACCTATCTCGCGTACCTCCGCTTGCGCCGGGCCATCTTCTGCGACGAGCAAGGGCTGTTTAAGGCCACGGACGAGGACGAGTGGGACGCCGCCGCGTTCCCCATCGCCGCCGTGCAGCCCGGGGCGCGCGAGGGCGAGGAGGTCGTCGGCACCGTGCGCATCTACGAGGCGGAGCCCGGCCTCTGGTACGGCGGCCGGCTCGGCGTCGCGCGCGCCCACCGCAAGCAGGGCGTTGTCGGCCGCGGCCTCGTCCACAAGGCGGTCACCACCGCCCACGGCTGGGGGTGCCAGCGGTTCCTGGCGCTCGTGCAGGCGGCCAACGTCCCGTTCTTCGAGAGCATCCACTGGCGCTCCCTCGAGGAGCGGTCCTACCGCAATCACCCGCACCACCTGATGCAGGCCGACCTCGAGAGCTACCCGCCGGGCGACGAGACGCGCCCGCCGCCCGGGCAGAGGTTCCGCTGATGCTCGCCGGCATCGCGGCAGAGCTGCGCGGCGCGCTCGGCATCGTCGCGAAGCGGGACGTGCAGATCCCGGCGCGGCACCTGGCCGGCAAGGCGGGCGCGGGCGGCGCGGGCGGCGCGCGAGGCACGATCGACGCGGTCGACAGGCCGGCGGCGCTCGGCGACGACTGCGCGGCCATCCCGGACGGGGACGGCTACCTGCTCCTCGCCGCCGAGGGGATCTGGCCGGCGTTCCTCGAAGGAGACCCGCGGTTCGCGGGCTACAGCGCCGTCATGGTCAACATCAGCGACATCTGCGCGATGGGCGGCCGCCCCATCGCCGTTGTCGACGTCGTCTGGGGGACCTCGGCCGGCGCGCTGGAGCCGGTCTGGGAAGGCATGGTCGCCGCGTCGCGCGCCTACGGCGTGCCGATCGTTGGAGGGCATACGAGCGCGCGCAGCCCCTACAACGCGCTCGCCGTGGCCATCGCGGGGCGCGCGCGGCGGCTCATCACGAGCTTCGCGGCGCGCCCCGGCGACGTGCTCGTCGCGGCGATCGACCTGCGCGGCAAGATGCACGCGGAGCACCCGTTCTGGAACGCCTCGACCGGGACGGACCCGGCGCGGCTCCGGGGCGACCTCGAGGTCCTGCCCGCCCTCGCCGAGGCGGGCCTGTGCGACGCGGGCAAGGACATCAGCATGGGCGGCGTCGCGGGGACGCTGCTCATGCTCCTGGAGACGTCCGGCGCCGGCGCCGTGCTCGACCTCGAGGCCGTCCCGAGGCCGCGCGAGGTGCGCGATCTGTCGCTCGCGCGCTGGCTGCTCGCGTTCCCGAGCTACGGCTTCCTGCTCAGCGTGCGCCCCGAGGCCGCCGGGGAGGTGCTCTCGGCCTTCGCGCGGCGGGGCATCGCGAGCGCGGCGGTCGGCGCCGTCGACGGCTCGCGGCGGCTCACGCTGCAGGCCGGCGGCGAGCGGCAGACGCTCTGGGACCTCGCCGCGGAGCCGCTCACGGGCTTCGCGGGGGAGGGCGCGCGATGAGCGAGAGCACGCGCGCGCGCGGGCGCGCGGGCGGGATCCGCGCGCCGCTCTCGGTCGCGCTCCTCACCTACTCGACCAAGCCGCGCGGCGGCGTCGTGCACACGGTGGAGCTCGCCGAGGCGCTGCACGACCTCGGCGTGGAGGTCTGCATCTACGCGCTGAACAAGGACCAGGGCGGCTTCTACCGCGCGCCGCGCTGCCCGTCGGTCCTCGTGCCCGCCGCGCCCGCGCCGGCGGGGATCGACGCTGTCGTGGAGCAGCGCATCGCGGAGATGACGACAGGGCTGCGCCGGTCAGGGGCGCGGCACGACGTCTGGCACGCCCAGGACTGCATCAGCGCGAACGCGCTCGCGACGCTGCGCGCCGAGGGGCGCGTCCCGCACTTCCTCCGGACGGTGCACCACCTCGACGACTACGACAGCCCGTACCTGCGCGCCTGCCAGGAGCGCTCCGTGCGCGAGGCGGACGCGTGCCTCGCCGTCAGCGAGGCGTGGCGGAAGGTGCTGCGGGCCGATCTCGGCGTCGACGCGGCGATCGTCCCGAACGGGGTGAGCCTGCGGCGTTACACGCCGGCGCCGGACGGCCAGGAAGCGGCGCTGCGGGCGCGGCTCGACGCCACCGGGTCGCCGCTCTACGTGACCGTCGGCGGCGTCGAGCCGCGCAAGAACTCGATCGGCCTGCTGAAGGCGTTCCTCGCGGTGCGGCGGCGGCTGCCCGGCGCCCAGCTCGTCATCGCGGGCGGAGAGACGCTGTTCGACCACGCGCCTTATCAGCGCGAGTTCGAGGCGGTCGCGCGGGAAGGCGGCGTGTGGCCGCCGGGCGCGTCGACAGCGGGCGCGCCGCCGCCGCTCGTGCTCGCGGGCGTGCTCCCCGACGCGCTGATCCCGCCGCTCTACCGGCTGGCGGACGCGTTCGTCTTCCCGTCGGTGCGCGAGGGGTTCGGGCTCGTCCTGCTCGAGGCGATGGCGTCGGGCGCGCCGGTGGTGAGCTCCGCGCAGCCGCCGTTCACCGAGTTCCTCCGGGACGGGGAGAGCGCGCTGCTCGTCGACCCTTTGAGGACAGACGATCTCGCCCTCGCCATGGAGGCCATCCTGGAAGAAGGCGTGAGGCGGCGCCTGCGCGCGGCGGCCATCGAGACCGCGGCGCGGTACACGTGGGAGCGATCGGCCCGCATAGCGGCCGGCGTGTACCGCGAGTTCCTGGGATCCCGAAGGAGCTAGAGCGACCCATGCCGGAGATGCGCTTCGTGGTCGAGTGGCCGAGCGGCGAGCAGCAGGTCTGTTACTCGCCGTCTCTCGTCGTGAAGGAGCACCTCGAGGTCGGGGAGAGCTACGAGATCGACGACTTCGTTTCGCGCTGCCGGACGGCCCTCGACATCGCGAGCGAGCGGGTCCTCAAGAAATACGGTTTCCCCTGCAGCCTGGCGCGGGCAGAGGCGGCGCGCATCGCCAGCGCGGCCGCGCCGTTCCGCGGAAAGGACGGGGGCAAGGTCCGAGTCGTCAGGTTCGTCGAGTGATGGCGAGTGATGGAAGGAGCAGCAGATGGTGTCGAAATCGAAGATGGAGCGCCTCCTGAGCGAGCGCCAGTTCCTCGTGTCCGCCGAGCTGACGCCCCCGCGTCACCACGACCTGGAGAAGCTGCTGAAGCACGCCCGGAGCATGGCGGACTGGGTGGACGTCGTGCAGATCAACGATCATCTGCTCTCCCAGGCGCGCTGCGCCAACATGGCAGTCGGCCATTTCGTGAAGCAGGAGGGCCTCGAGCCGGTGCTCCAGTTCTCGCTGCGCCACAAGAACAGGATCGCCCTCCAGGGCGATCTCCTCGGGATGGCGGCGCTCGGGCTGTCCAACATCATCGTCCTCGGCGGCTATCCGTGCGCCATCGGCTCGGACCCCGACGCAAAGGAGGTGAGCGACGTCGACAGCTACGCGGCGATCGAGCTGACCCGCCGGATGACGCGCGAGGGGAAGCTCTTCAATGGCGACGTGATCTCGCCGGCCCCCTACTTCCATGTCGGGACCATCGATTTCCCTTGCGGCGAGCAGGCGATCGCCGGGGCCATGGACCGGCTCAGCGCGAAGATCGACGCGGGGGCGAGCTTCATCCAGGTGCAGGCGGTGTTCGAGCTCGCGCCGATGCGCCGCTGGATGGCGGCCGTGGTCGAGCGCGGGCTCCACGAGCGCGCGCATTTCATCGCGGCGATCTTCCCGTTCGTGGGCGTGGATCGGCTGAATTTCCTGCAGAAGGTGCCGGGGCTCGTGGTCCCCGATCACCTCATCGAGCGCGTCCGGCAGAGCGGCGACGCCGAGGGGGAGAGCTACCGGATCACGCTGGAGCTCGTCCGGGGGCTCCGCGACATCCCGGGGCTCTCGGGCATCCACATGCGCTCCATCGGCGCGGAGGACTGGGTGCCCCGGCTGGTCGAGGACGCGGGGCTGCGCCGGGCGGCGTGAGCGCGGCGCGGGCGCGGCGCGGGCGCGGCATGAGCGCGGCGCGACAGGCGCTCACGGCTTGTGGGCGACCCAGAGCAGCGCGAGGCCGTTCATCCGGCGCTCGCGGCGGTCGACCTCGAAGCCGGCGCCGCTCAGGTCGGCGCCGAGCCGGTCCTCTGTGTGACGGTAGGTGACCTCCGCCGCGTCGGCCCAGGCGAGCATCGCGTGGGCCGTCGGCGGGTTGTACCGGTGGCCGCGCAGGTAGCCGGCCATCGCGACGCGGCTCATCACGGGCGCGGGCTCCAGGAGCGCGAGGCGGCCGCCCGGGCGGAGCACGCGCGCCGCCTCGGCCAGCACCGGGCCCGGCTCGGGCACGTGCAGGAGCAGGTTCGACGAGGTCACCACGTCGAACGAGGCGTCAGGGAACGGAAGCCGCGTCGCGACCGCCTCCCGGAAGGTCACGTTGTCCAGGCCGAGCGCCTTCGCCCGCTGCGAGGCGCGCTCCACCATGGCCGCCGTCGCGTCGATGCCGACCGCCTCGTGGCACCGGCGCCCCATCTCGCGCGCCAGGCGGCCCGTGCCGCAGCCGAGATCGAGACAGCGCTCCTCCACGCCCGGATCGACCAGCGTGACGAGCTCGTCGACGAGCGTCGCATAAGGCCCCTCCGCCTGCATGCGATCGAAGAAGTCGACCAGCTCGTGAAACGGGGTCGCCTGCTCCTTCGCCGCATAGCGGTCGCGCCACCGCCAGGCGTCGTCGAGCGCCTGGTACGTGCCCCGGTAATACAGGAGCGGCGCGCCCGCCTCGCCCCGGCCCGACGCGAGCGCACGACCGACATAGATGATGTGATCGCCCCCGTCGTACGCGTGCTCGACCTTGCAATCGATGAAGGCGAGCACGTCCTTGAGGATCGGGCTGCCGGACTCGGCCACATGCGCCTCGGTGAGGACCGCCTGGCGATCGATGTCCGTGCCCTTGCCGGCGAACAGGTCCGAGATGTCCCGCTGCTGCTCCCGCAGGATGTTCACCGCGAAGACGCCCGACGCCTCGATCGCCGCGCTCGTCCTCGACCGCCTGTCCGCGCAGAACAGCACGAGCGGAGGATCGAGCGAGACGGCGCTGAACGAGTTCACCGTCATCGCCAGCGGCGCGCCGTCCTGCACCGTGGTCACGAGCGTGACCCCGGTCGCGAACTGGCCCAGCACCTTCCGGAACTCCGCGGGATCGAAGAGCATGGGACATAGTACGCGCTCGACGCGCGCCGCGGATCCACGATCTGCGCCGCGCGCCGCGCTGGTGCGAACGCCGCGCGCTGGCGCGGAAGCCGCGCGCCGCGCGGCTCAGCTCACGCGCCGTCGCGCCGCTCGCTCAGCTCACGCGCCTTCGCGCCGCGCGAGATCCGGCGCGAAGGCGGGTATGCAGAGGGCGAAGTACTCGCTCTCCTCGTCGAACGGGTTGCTGTAGCGGACGCGCTGATCGGGCTCCGTCCAGATGGCCTGGCCGGCAGAGAGGTCGACCGTCTCTCCCGCGATCTCGACCCGCATGCGGCCGCGGATCATCAGCGTCAGCTCGCCGAACGACGGCGTCTGCGCCGGCTCGCTCCACCCCGGCGGGGCCACCATGTGCGCCAGGCTGAACCCGTCCGTTCCGGTGTTCACGCGGCCGAAGAGCTCCTCGATCAGCTTGCCGCCGGGGACAGGGATCCGGGTCGCGGACGTGACGAGACGGTAAGGGCGCGCCATCGGGTACCTCGAGGTCAGAACGCGCGCGTCCGGTCGTCGGACACGCGGTAGAGCTGCATGAGCAGGTGACGGCCCCCGTACGGCTGCACATAGCGGAGCGCGCCGGCCTTGCTCGCCACGAAGCGATGATAGCGCCGCGCCGGCACGACGACGAGATCGCCCGCGCCGACCCAGATGCGCAGCCACTCGTCGTTCAGGCAACGGACGTCATAAAGGGCCTGCCCCTCCAGGAAGAGCCGCACCTCGTCGCCGAGGTGGCAGTGCTCATCCACCTCTCTCGCGCTCTCCGCCTCGTCTCGAGGCCTGCTCATGTCGCGCTGGACGTCCTCGTGCTCCGTCCATCCACGCTCAGCGAGGATGCGCTGCAGGGCCGGCGCGGCTGCGCCCGGGTCGAACGCCTCGCACCGGATCCCCTCCGCCTGAAGCTCCGCCGCGGTGTACTCGATCTCGTCTTCAGCTCTCATTCGGATCGCACGCATGCGCACCTCTCCGGGCCTACGCTCTTCCAACTCTGCACGCGCGACGTCAAGACGCTAACCGCGTCCAAGCAGCCACAGCAGTCCAGCAATGCTGAGAGCCAGCACACCGACCGCGAGCAATGCAATGAGCGCCTCGGTGAAGCCCCATCCACCACCGCCCTGGGCGACACGAGGCGCCGACATAGCAGACCGCGCGAGCGGCAAGAGCGTGCTCGCAGAGGCAGGAGAAGGCGTCGGCGTGGAAGGCGCCGCCTGCGGCTCGACGGGCGAAGGAGGCTCGAACACCGCGTCTGGACGGAGCGGCTCGCACGGACTGCGCTCGATCTCCGCGAGCGCCTCCGCGGCCGGGTGCTCGCACACAAGCCGATCGCCCGAGAGCGCGAGCACCTGCCCCGGACGCCATGCCGTATCGAACTGAGGCACCGGAACTCCGTCCAGCAAAGCTCCGACGCGCGATCCGAGGTCCTGAACCGAGAATTGATCACCCCTGCGCGTAATGGCCACATGGCGGCGCGAGAGGTCCGGGTCGTCGAGGGCAAGGTCGGTGTCCTTGGCGCGCCCGAGGATGTAGGGGCGCCCCGACTGCTCGAGGCGCAGCTCGCGGCCGCGATCCGGGCCGTCGACGACGACGATGCGGGGCGCGGGGTCCTCGCCCTGCGCCAAGAGGCCGCGCGCGACGAGCTCGAGGGCGAGCTCCTTCGCGGCCGCGGCCGGGGCGCCCTTCGGGACCGCCGGCTCGATCCGGAGCGCGAGCCACACGCGGCCGACCCGGATGCGGTCGCCCGTGCGCAGCGGCATCGCCGTGCGCGGGGCGATGCGGGTCTTGCCGAGGAAGGTGCCGTTCTCGCTGCCCTCGTCGAGGAGCAGGTAGGTCGCGCCGCGCTGCCGGATCGACGCGTGCCGGTGGCTCACGCTCGCGTCGGGGAGCCGGACCTCGCAGCCCTCCGCGCGGCCGATGATGATGCGGGGCGCGTCCACGGTCAGGGAGAGCTCGCCGCCGTCCTCCTTGCCCGCCTCGGCGGGCGCGAGCACCACGATCGTCAGCGCCATGGATGCGGCCTCCGCGCGGAAGGGCGGCGTGGGGTCAAATCGCCGCCGTGCGACGCATCCGCTCGGCGGCGCTGACGAGCTGCCGCACCGCCTGGTCCTGCTGCCGCGCCGCCTCCTCGATGCGCTTGCCGGCCTCGATGAGCTGCTCGCCGCCGCGCGTCTGGCTGCGGTGCGAGGCGTTGAGGCTGTGGACCTGGTTCGAGATCTGCTCGATCGCGCTCGTGATCTGGCGCCCGCCGCGCGCCTGCTCCTGGCTCGACCGCTCCACGTGCTGCGTGATGGTCCGCATCTTCTCCGCGCTCTTCATGATGAGCTCCGAGCCGCGCGCCTGCTCCGCCGTGGCGGCGGCGATCTGCTGCACCGTCTCGGCGATGCGGCCGATCGCGTCGGTGACCTGCTTCGACCCCTTGGCCTGCTCGACGGTGGCGCGGGCGATGGCGCGCACCATGTTCGTGGACTTCTGCGAGCTCTCCAGGATCTTCTTCAGGGCGCGCTCGGCCTCGTTCGACACCTCGACGCCGCGATCGACGTTGTGGGCGCCGCGCTCGACGGCGGCGATCGCGTTCTTCGACTCGGACTGGATGGTCTTGATGAGCTCCGCGATCTCCTTCGTGCTGCCGCCGGCGCGCTCGGCGAGGTCCTTGATCTCGTCGGCGACGACGGCGAAGCCCTTGCCGTGCTCGCCCGCCTGGGCGGCGATGATCGCGGCGTTCAGCGCGAGCAGGTTCGTCTGCTCGGCGACGTCGTCGATGACGGCCAGGATCTGCCCGATCGCCTCGATCCGGAAGCCGAGGTTCGAGATGACCGCCACGGCCTCCTGGCTCGACTCCTTGATGCGGTAGATCTCGCCGATCGTCTTCAGGATCGCCTCGGCGCCCTTCTCGGCGTCGGTCGCCACCTCCTCGGAGAGGCGGGCCGTCTCGTTCGCGTTCGACTGGACCTGGTCGATGGAGACGTCCATCTGGTTCATCGAGGAGCTCGTCTCCTCGGCCGTCAGCGCCAGGGCGTCGACGTTCTTCGCTACCTCGCGGATGGAGTAGGCCATCTCCTCGATCGACGAGACCGTCTCGCGCACGCTCGACCCGAGCTCGCCGACGTTCTCGGCGACCTCCTCGTTCGTGGCCGTCATCTCGAGGATGCTCGAGCTCGACTCCTCGGCGCTCGACGCGAGCGACTCGACGGACTGGGCGATGTTCGCGAGCGCGGTGATCATGTCGCGGATGTAGACGATCGCCTGCTCGCTCGCGTGCATGACGCTGCTCACGCCGTCGCTCAGCTTGGGCAGGAGCTCGTCGAGGAGCACGGTCGCCTGCGCCAGCTCGGTCCGGCGCTGCTTGTCGCGCAGCTCGGCCTGGGAGATCCGCTCCGCGATGCCGGTGAGCTCCGAGTAGAGGCGCGAGAGCTCCGCCGGGGCGCCGGGCGGGACGCGCACCCGCTCGCCGGTGGTGGCGCGCAGCACCGAGTCCACGAGCGCATCGACGTCGATGTCGGGGCCCCGCTGCGCGAGGTCGTTCACCTTGCGCGTGAGCGTCGCGCACTCGCGCTCGAGGGTGTCGCGCTCCTTCAGGAGCCCGTCGCGCTCCCGGCTCAGGTTGTCCCGCTCCCTCTCCAGCGTTTCGCGCTGCCGCTCGATGCCGTCGCGCTCGCGGCTCAGGCCGTCGCGCTCCCGGGCGAGCTTGTCGCGCTCCTCGGCGAGCGCGTGGCGCTCCTCCGCGAGCTCGGCCTGACGGCCGGCGATCTCGGCGATCTGCTCGTAGGTCTCGGCGACGTCGGCGGGGGCGCCCTCGGGCAGCTTGGGCCGCTTGCCCCGGGCGGCTGCGCGGAGCGCGTCGCGCAGGCCCCCGAGGGGGACGCCGCCCTTGCCCGCGACGCTCGCGTACACCACCGCCACCGCCGCGGAGATGCCGAAAAACATGAACAGCTGGCTCGAGAACTCCGCCAGCGACTTCGACGCGAGACTCAAGCCGAAGCCGATGAACGCGAGGATTACGGCGATGGCGATGGGGAGCTGCTTGGAGTTCATTTCGTGCGTTCCAGCGCGGTCGAGCCGCGGCGCGTGCGTGGGCCAGCGCGCACCCGACGACCTCGAAGGACGACCGAGCGTAAGAGGCGAGTGCCCCCCGGTGCAAGGAGAGCGCGCGGCAGAAGCGCGGTGAGCCGCCGCCGGCAGGCGAGCAGCGGACCGAGACCTCCTGGGCAGAGGCGCAGGGGCGGGCCTGCGCGGCTGGGGGAAAAGCCGCGAACTTGGACGACCGCGGGCCGATGGCGTATTCACGGAGACCGCCGCCGGAGTAGGAGCGCGGCGCGGAGGGCTCGGCGCGGCCGAAGTTTCCTCCAGCATCAACATCGTATCGAGACCCACCACCGCCGCGGACCGCGGCGGCCGCCCGGCCGTCCTGGCGGCCGGGGCGGCCGCGCGGCCGGGCGGCCGTCACGGCCCCGCCATGCCCCTCGCCGCTCGCCTCCTGCTCGCCTTCGGGCTCGTCGCGATCATCGCGACGGCGTTCGTCGGGCTGACCCTGCGCGAGGCGTCGCGGGAGATCATCGAGAGCGGCTTCGCCGACCGGATCGACGCGGCGCACGCCGGCGTCCGGCAGCAGCTCGCGTGGGAGGCCGACGCCCTGCGCGATCTCCTGCCGCCGCTCTGCCAGCACGACACGTTCGTCGACAAGGCCCACGTCGAGCTCGAGCGGGCCAAGGGCGACCCGGACGCCATGGATCCGGCGAGCCGCATCGCGATCCGCCGGCAGGTCCCGCGCCAGGCCAAGGCGCTGCGCCTCGACGAGCTCTCGCTCGTGGCGGGCAACGGGAGCGTCCTCGGGGCCGAGGACGCCGCGCGCATCGGCACCCACGACGCGCGGCTGTCGGAGCTGATCAAGGCGCCCGGGGGCGCGCCGCGCCTCCGGCCGGCGAAGGCGGGCGGCGAGCCGTCGCTGGAGGTCCACTGCGCCCTGTCGAGCCACGGGGTGACGCTCGGCCTCGTGGGCGCGCGGCGGATCGGCCCGGTGCTCGCGCGGATCGGCGACGCGTACGACGTGCGGCTCACCGCGGCCCGCGAGGGGCAGCCCCCGCCCCGGAGCAGCGAGGCGGAGGTGGCGCGCGTCCTGCACCTCCCGGAGGTCCCGGGCCTCGACGTGGTCGCCTCGGTGTCGCGCGACCCGCTGCGGCAGGCGCTGGCCCGGCTGGACCGCTCGATCGCGCTGACCGGCGCCACCGTGCTGGCGATCGCCCTCGCGGTCGCGGTGGTGCTGGCGCGCAGCCTGTCGCGGCCGCTCGTGGCGCTGGCCCACGAGACGCGCGAGGTCATGAGCGGCGCGCCGCGGCGGGTGGAGGGGCGCGGGGGGCGGGAGATCGCGGACCTCGCGGCGGCGTTCAACGCGACCATCGACGAGCTCGCGGCGATGCGCAAGCGCCTGGCGGCGACCGAGCGCATCGCGGCGCGGCGCGAGGTAGCGCGCCAGATCGCCCACGAGATCAAGAACCCGCTCGCGCCGATCCGGGCGGCGGTGGAGACGCTGCGGCGGCTGCGGCAGCGCGAGGACCCGGCGTTCGACGACTACTTCGAGGAGGCGACGTCGACGGTGCTCAACGAGGTGCACCGGATCGCGAACATCGTGACCGAGTTCACCCGGTTCGCGCGCCTGCCGCCGCCGAACCTGGAGCCCGTCGATCTCGTGGCGGTCGCGCGCGGGGTGGTCACGCTGCACGCGGCGCCGGCCTCGGGCGAGGCGATCGTCACCGAGACGCGCGGGACGGGCGGGGCAGCGGCGCCGCGCGTGGAGCTCGTGGCCGACCCGATCCCGAAGGTCTCCGCGGACCGGGACCAGATGACCCAGGTGCTCACGAACCTGGTCCAGAACGGGCTCGACGCGGCGGGTGCCGTCCGGCGCGACCCGCGCGTCTCGGTGACGATCGGCCCGCTGCCGAACGACCGCGTGCGGATCGTGGTGCGCGACAACGGGCCCGGCGTGGCGGAGGACATGGTGCCGCGCCTGTTCGAGCCGTACGCGACCAGCAAGGAGAAGGGGACGGGGCTCGGGCTCGCGATCGCGCAGCGGATCGTGTTCGAGCACGGCGGGGAGATCAGCTACCGGAAGGCCCAGAAGGGGGGTGCGGTCTTCGAGATCTGGCTGCCCGTCGCGGGGCCGCCCCTCCTGGAGAAGCCGCCGGGGGACACCACGGTGCGGCCAAGGGGGCCGGGGGCGCCGTGAGCCAGGGCGCTCCCCCCGCCGCGCGCTGAGGAGGCGCGGCGGAAGAGGTGGGAGGCGCGGCGGAAGAGGTGGGAGGCGCGGCTGTGGGGGCGGGAGGCGCGCGCCGGGCGACGCGCGCCGATCCGCTCACCTGGGCATCCGGCTAGAGGGGCTGGTTGTCGTACTCGCAGGCCGAGCTGCAGCCGTCGCCGCTCGTGTTGTTCCCGTCGTCGCACTCCTCGTAGAGGCTCTGCCGCTCGCCGTCGCCGCAGTACGGCCCGTAGACGCAGCCCGGCGCGCACTTGCCGTAGCCGCCGGTGTTGTTGCCGTCGCCGTCGTCGCACTGCTCCTCGCCGTTGACCACGCCGTCGCCGCAGCGCGGCCCGTACTTGCACTGCGGGCCGCACTCGCCGTAGCCGCCGTCGTTCACGCCGTCGTCGCACTGCTCGCCGAGGTTGGCCTGCACCACCGAGTCGCCGCACTGGGCGCCGAGGCGGCAGTTGTCGCTGCAGCCGGTCGCCTCGTTCGGCGGATCGCACTGCTCGCCCCACTCCTCGTCGACGTTGTTGTCCCCGCACTGGGCCGCCGGCGAGCAGTCCGGGAAGCAGCTGCCGTAGAAGCCGTCGTTCACGCCGTCGTCGCAGGTCTCGGTGCCGTTGATGATCGCGTCACCGCAGTACGGCCCGTACGAGCAGTGCTGATCGCACCCGTTGTACGCGCCGGTGTTGCTGTCCTCGCCGAGGTCGCAGTCCTCCTCGTCGGGCTGCACCACGCCGTCGCCGCAGCGCGGCCCGTACAGGCACATGGGGGCGCACTCGCCGTAGCCGCCGTTGTTGATGCCGTCGTCGCACTCCTCGCCGTAGCTCGCCTGCACCACCGCGTCGCCGCAGTGGGCCCCGAGCTGGCAGGCCACGCAGTTCGGGTCGGCCGGGTCGTCGCACTCCTCGCCCCACTCCTCGTCGACGCTGCCGTCGCCGCACCGCGGAGCGCGCGTGCAGCCCGGGTTGCAGGTGCCGTAGAAGCCGTCGTTCTTGCCGTCGTCGCACTGCTCGGGGCCGTTGACCGTGCCGTCGCCGCACGACGGCCCGATGTCGCACGAGGTAGTGCAGCCGCCGTAGCCGCTCGCCGTGTTGCCGGCGCCGAGGTCGCACGCCTCGTACGGCGCGTTGACCGCGCCGTCGCCGCAGCGGGGCGGGTTCACGCACCCGGGCGCGCAGGCGCCGGACGCGTTGGCGTACATGCTGTTGTTGACGCCGTTGTCGCAGGCCTCGGGGCCGTTCCGCACGCCGTCGCCGCAATAGGGCCCGAGCTGGCAGTTATTGCACTTGCCGTAGCCCGTGCCGTTGTCGCTGCCGTCGTCGCACTCCTCCCCGGGCGTCAACACCGGCGGCTCGACCCCGCACTGCGGCGTGCAGACCGACGTGCCGGCGCTGAAGCCCGCCAGCGTGAGCTGGTAGTTCGAGCCGGTGACGTGGCGCTCGGCCTGGAACACGACGATCTCGTAGACCTTGCCCGCCTCGAGGTTGAGGTCGACGTTGTACGCGGCGCGCGTCGGGCAGTTGCTCTCGGCGCAGGGGGTCACGCGGGCGTCGCCGTTGTCGAGGATGGTGACGCTCTCCTGGTTGCGCTGGTGGATGCCGCCGATGTCCGCGGTCAGCGTGTTCTTGATGAACACCCAGACGTCGTCGTCACCGTAGAAGGTGAGCACCGGGTTGTTGCTCGCGGTGGTGTCCGGGGTGAACTGGAACCAGTACCGGACCTCGCTCGTGAAGTAGAAGTTGTGCCCGCTGTCGCGCGTCCGCTCCAGCCCGTCGGCGACGAGGCTGTCGAGCGCGGGATCCGCGCCGGGCGGGTCGACGTCCACCGGCCAGAACGGGTTCCGCTGGTAAACGTACCTGCCGTCGCCCGCATCGGTCAGCTCGATCGTGGTGACGAGCGTCCGGTTGTAGCTGGGGTTGTCCCGGTACCACCACCGGAAGTTGTTTTGCCCCGAGGTCCAGCCGTTTGCCGCGCTCGGCGTGACGAAGCCGGCGCCGTACGCGTTCACCGGCTTGCCGTCGGCGTCGAGCGTCGCCCGCACGGTGCCGTCGGTCTGCGCGCCGTCGGGGGTGATCTCGAAATCGAAGTGCCCGGTGACGGTGTCCGTCAGGTTGGCGTCGCACGCGGAGTTGCTCGTGCTTGTGTTGTAGGACTCCGGGCACCAGCCGATGAAGTCGCGGATGACCATCGGCAGCCGCATCTCGCTGGGCGTCACGGAGCAGACGTAGCCCGCCTCGACCGTGCACTCGGCGGAGCAGCCGTCACCGCTCTCGTTGTTGCCGTCGTCGCACTGCTCGGCGGGGTCGCCGGGCAGGAGGATCCCGTCGCCGCACTCCGAGCTGCACGCGCCGCCGGTGCAGGCCGGCTCGCGCTTGCAGTCAGGCGTACAACCGTCGTGCCAGCTGGCGTTGCCGTCGTCGCAGACCTCGGTGCCCTCGCGCTCGCCGTCGCCGCAGACGGAGAAACCCCTGCAGTCCTGGGGCTCGCCGTCGTCGCACACCCGGCCAGGCTCGATCTTGCAGGTCTCGTCGCAGCCGTCGCCGGCGACGGCGTCGCCGTCGTCGCACTGCTCGGCGCCGAGCTTGATCCCGTCGCCGCAGACCGTCTTGCAGGGGAACCCGACGCGCGAGCAGTCCCACCCCGGCTCGATGGTCTGGCAGTCGGCGCTGCAGCCGTCCCCGTTGGCCGGCGGGCGCTCCCCGTCGTCGCAGACCTCGGTGCCGCCGATCACGCCGTCGCCGCAGACAGGCGGCGGGGGCGGGGTGCAGGCGCCGCCGCCCGGCGCGCACGTCCAGCCGAGCTCGATCTTGCACTGCGCGGTGCAGCCGTCGCCGCCGTCGGGCGACGCCCCGCCGCCGTCATCGCACTGCTCGCCGACCTGCACCACGCCGTCGCCGCAATAGGTCCTTCGCGTGCAGGGCTGGCCAGGCCTGCAGACCCAGCCTTCCTCGAGCCGGCAGTCCGCGGTGCAGCCGTCGCCGCTCTCCGGCACGGCCTCGCCGTCGTCGCACTGCTCGCTGCCGTTCACGCGGCCGTCACCGCACCGGTAGAGGAGCAAGCAGGGCTCGCCCGGCTCGGGGCACACGTACGACGGGTCCCTCACCTGGCAATCGGCGCTGCAGCCGTCGCCGTCCGCTGTGTTGCCGTCGTCGCACAGCTCTCCCGGCTGCACCTCGCCGTCGCCGCACTCGATCAGCAGCACGCAGGGCGAGCCGGGCGTCGGGCAGTAGTAATACGGCTCCTGCCGGCACAGGCTCGAGCAGCCGTCGCCGCTCGTTGTGTTGCCGTCGTCGCACCCCTCGCCGGTCTCCCTGGCGCCGTTGCCGCAGACAGGGAGCCGGGTGCACGGCTGGTCGGGGCGGCTGCACTGATACCCCTCCTCGCGCTTGCACTCGGCGTCGCAGCCGTCGCCGGACGCGGGCGGGTCGTCGCCGTCCTCGCACTCCTCCGAGCCGTTCACGCGGCCGTCGCCGCAGTCGTAGAGCAGGATGCACGGCTCGCCCGGCCGCGGGCAGACGTACGAGGAGTCGACGTAGTAGCAATCGGCGCTGCAGCCGTCGCCGTCGACGTTGTTGCCGTCGTCGCAGAACTCGCCGGGGTGGAGGATGCCGTCGCCGCACGCGATGGTGATCACGCAGGGCTCGCCGGGCGCCGTACACTCCCAGTACGGCTCGACCTGGCACTGACCGGAGCAGCCGTCGCCGGGCAATGTATTGCCGTCGTCGCAGGCCTCGGTCTCCTGGTTCCGCGCGCCGTCGCCGCAGGCGGGGTCGGGCGGCAGGAAACACTCGGGCGGCGGCTCGGCGACGTCGCACGGGTCCGGCTCGGCGCCGCCGCTGCCGGCGAGCCCGGCGCCGCTGCCGACCGTGAACTCGGGCTCACCGCCGGCCCCTCCGGAGCCGGGCCCACCGCCCGTGCCGCCGCTGGAGCTCGACCCGCTCTCTGTGCCGGCCGCGCCCGAGGACGAGGCGTCCCCGCCGCAGGCGGCCGTCACTTGAAGCAATCCCACCATCAAAGCCAGATAAGAGGTTCTTAAACCCACGACCCACCTCGATGACGCGCGTTGCGCTCTTCGGAGGCAAACGGCATCGGCGTGCACTTTATCGCGAAGGGCCATCGCGCCTCCACACGGAATTTGACCTTTGGGACATTGCTCCAGCCCTTCAGCCCTCCGGCCTGCCGAGTTCGGTGCGCGCGTCGTCGCGTCGCCGCGTCGTCGCGTTGCCGCGTCGTCGCGTCGTCGCGTCGCCGCATCTCGCCGTGTCTCCGCGATTGGCGCGTCCTTGCGAATCCGGCGCGTTCGTCGCACGCCGGCGCGCGACGCCGGGACCGCGCGAGGCGCCACGAACGGATGACGCACCTGACGCGACGCGGGGTGCGACCCGGGTTCACAGCGTCATGTCAGCACGAGCACGCCGGAGCTCTGGCCGTGACAGGTCTTGACATCTTCGCGCGCGCTGCGGATCCAACATGCTGTCTGGAGGCGCCGCTGGCCGATACGGCCGTGAAGCCCCCGTGACGTCGCGCCGAAACGAAGCCGCCGGGCGCGAGCGTGCCGGCGAGTCCGCCGTGACCCGGCGATCGCGCCACAGTGCTTCGGGTGGCCAGGAGGGCATGAGACAAAACGCCCCGACGGCGGCGGCGCGCGCCTGCGGTGATCGCCTGTCCTCTCCCGGAGAGAGGAGGCGGATACGCCGCTCAGGCCGGGCCCCGGCCGGCTCATCCACGCTGCGCGCGCGACGTCGCGCGACGTCGCGCGCGGCGTCGCGGGGCACGGGACATGAATGGAGCCGCCGGCATGCACGCACGCTGGGCGCTCCCTCTCGCGGTGATCATGGCGCTTCCGCTCGGCTGCCTCGACCGGGCGGAGCAGCGACCCCGGGGCGAGCTGCGCGGCGAGGCCGCCCCGCCGGCGCCGGGGCCGCTCGACGTGCCGCCCGCCGCCCGCGAGGCGATCTCGCTCCAGGAGGGCTTCGCGCCGATCGTGTCGCGCGTGAGCGCCGCCGTCGTGAACATCTCCTCGGTGCGGTTCGTCCGTCCGCCGACCCCGGAGCGCACCCCTTTCTTCTCGGACCCGTTCTTCCGCGACTTCTTCGGGCCGGAGGGGGGCGTCGGAAGGGACGGACAGCCGCCGCCGGCGCCCCGCGTGCAGCGCGAGCAGAGCCTCGGGTCGGGCGTGATCGTGTCGCGCGAAGGGCACGTGATCACCAACGCGCACGTGGTCCAGGGCGCAAGGGAGGTGCGCGTCGCGCTGCCGGGCAGGCCGGAGATGAAGGCGGCCGTCGTGGGCGTGGACGCGAAGACCGACGTCGCGGTGCTGAAGCTCGGCGGGGGCGAGTTCGCCTTCGCGGCGTTCGGCGACTCGGACGCGGCGCGCGTCGGCGACTTCGCGCTCGCGATCGGGAATCCGTTCGGCATCGGCCAGACCGTCACCCAGGGGATCATCAGCGCCGTCGGCCGCGGCAACATGGGCATCGTCGACTACGAGGACTTCCTCCAGACCGACGCGGCCATCAACCCGGGCAACTCGGGGGGCGCGCTCGTCAGCATGGCCGGGGAGCTCATCGGGATCAACACGGCCATCCTCGCGCGCGGCGCGCAGGGCAACCAGGGGATCGGGTTCGCGGTGCCGTCGAAGCTCGCCCGCGCGGTGATGGAGCAGATCCTGGAGCACGGCCGCGTGATCCGCGGCGCGCTCGGCGTCGCGATCCAGGACGTCTCGCCCGCGCTCGCCGAGGCGCTCGGGCTCCCGCCGGACACGCGCGGCGCCGTGGTGAGCGACGTGTCCGAGGGGAGCGCCGCCGAGAAGGCCGGCCTCCGGCGCGGCGACGTCGTCGTCGCGCTGCGCGGCGAGCACCTGTCCGACGGCCGCGACCTGCGGATGCGCATCGCCGAGACGAAGCCGGGCACCCGGGTGGAGCTGCGCGTGCTCCGCGACGGCAGGAGCCTCACGCTCACCGCCACCCTCGACGAGCTGCCGGAGCCGCCGCAGGAAGAGCCCGCGCCGGCGCCGGCGACGTCGGGCGCGCTCGGGATCGACGTCGCCGCGCTCTCGGACGACCTGCGGCGGCGGTTCGAGATCCCCGGCGACCTGAAGGGCGCGCTCGTCGTGGGGCTGAGCCCCGACAGCCCCGCAGCGAGGGCGGGGCTCGGCCCGGGGGACGTCGTCCTGGAGGCGAACCGCAAGCCGGTGACGAGCCCCGAGCAGCTCAAGCAGGAGGTCGAGGCGACGGGCGACCGGCCGGTGCTGTTGCTCGCGTGGCGGGACGGCAGGACGCGGTTCGTGCTCGTCGAGCGGTGAGCCGCGGCAGCGGGCCTCGCGCCGGCCCGCCGCCGCCGGCGCCGCTCACCCCGTGGTCACCATGATCTCGGTCGCCTTGATGAGCGCCTGCACGTCCTGGCCGACCGTCAGCCCGAGCTCCTTCACCGCGTCGCTCGTGATCACCGCGACGAGCTCGACCCCGCCGGGGCCGTCCAGCACCACCTTGGCCACCACATCGCCGACGACGATCTCCTTGATCTTCCCGGGAATCTTGTTCCTGCCGCTGATCTGCATCCCCCACCTCCCCCGGGGTGATCTTACCGCGGCGCGCCCCTGTCGGCCGCGCTGCCGCCGCGGGCGTGGTGAAGCTGCGCAGCGGCCGCTCAGTCGGTCAGCAGCTGGCCGTCGACCCGGCGCGGTCTGCGCCGCGCTACCTCGATCCCCGAGATGCAGGCGGCCAGCCACACGCTCCCTGCCGCGAACCCCGCGAGCACGTCGCTGAGGTAGTGCACGCCGAGGTACATCCGGCTGAAGCCCATGGCCACGGTCCAGCTGAGCGCGAACGCGACGAGCAAGAGCCGCGCGCGGAGCGTCCCGACGAACAGGAGACCGAGGTACGAGAGCATGCCGACGGTGATGAACGTGCCCATCGAGTGGCCGCTCGGGAAGCTCCACCCCGCGGCGACCGCGAGCGGGTCGGCGAACGTCGGCCGCGGCCGCGCGAAGAGCGCCTTGAGCGCGTGGTTGAGGAGCCCGCCCCCGGCGAGCGCGATGAGCCAGCCGATCGCGAGGACGCGGTGCCGCAGCCGGAGCAGCGCCGCGGCCACGACGATCGCGACGACCGTGAGCGCCGCGCCGCTGCCGAGGAAGGTGAAGGCGCGGAGCGCCGCCACGCCGGCGCTGCTCGACGAGGCGTGGAGCGCGCGGGCGAGCGCGAGGTCGACCTGCACGATCGACGCGCCCCCGTTCACCGCCTCGGCGAGCGCGACGAAAACGAGCGCGGCCATGCTGAGGGCGAGGCCGAGGGCGAGGTGGATGACGAGGTACTCGGCCGCGGAGAGCCCGTGGAGCACCCGCGCGATCGCGGGGAACCGGACCGAGAGCCGCTGCACGGCCGAGTGCTCGGCCGCCGCGCGGTAGGCCCGGACGGCGCGCCCCCACAGCGCGCGCGCGTGGCGGTCGGCGAGACGGGCGACGGCGACGATCCCGAGCAGCGCCACGACCGTCCCGGTCATGAGCAACGCGAGCAGCACGAAGGGCCTCGCGCCGACGGCGGCGGCGAGCTGTTCCGCGCTCAGATCCAGCGCTTCCATGCGGGAGCTCTAGCCGCGCGTCAGAAATCCCGCCAGCTCTCCCAGGGACCTGCCGGTCGCGCCGCTCCGCAGGGTGTAGCCGCGCCGAGCGGATCGGACACGCTGCCCGCGCCCCCACCCGGCTCAGCGGACCTGCACCATCGGCTCGCATGCGGTCACCTCGACGCCGTCCCCCGGGTCGGCCCGCACGCGGATCCTGCACATTTGCGCGATGGTGAGCATCGGAACGGTGTGGGAACAGTCGAAGTTCGTCACGACCGGGTATCCGCGGCGCGGTCCGAGGACCTCGAGCAGGAGATCGTCGTACGCGAACGGAGCCCCTTCGGTCTCGTACGTCTCGGGCTTGCCGATCACGAGCGCCGCGATGTCGTCGAGCGTGCCCATCGCCTCCAGCTGGCATAGCTGCCGCTCTTCCCGTGACAGACGGCAGTCCATCTGCTCCAGGATCAGGACCGCTCCTCTCAGCGGCGGGAAATACCTGGTGCCTGCGAGCGAGAGGAGCGTGTTCAGGTTCGCGACGATGGCCGGCCCTTCGGCGTCCCCAGCGACCAGTGCGCGCCAGCCGGCGTTCGGCTCATAACGACGTGGGACGGTGCACCACTCGGATGTCTTCGCGTCCCGGAAGTGGTTGCTCCACCGCGGCGGGCACAGGAGCGTCCTCGCGCCGTCCGTGTGACGACCGGTGGCGTCGAGGAACGAGCCGAGCGTTTGCTCATCGACGCGAGGCCAGTCGCCGAAGGACGGGACGACCGCAGGGCCGTAGAACGTCGATAGCCCGGACTGCGTGAGCAGCGCCATGTGCAGCGCCGTGACGTCGCTGTACCCGCAGATGATCTTCGGGCACTCCCTCACCCTCTCGAAATCGATGTACCCGAGCAGGCTCGACGAATTCGCTCCACCGATCGTGGCGATCAGCGCGCGCACCTCCGGGTTCGTCACGAGGTCCATGAACTCCCTCGCGCGCTCCTCGGGAGAGCCCGAGCGGTAGCCCTCGGCGACCGCCTTCGCCGTCAGCTCCCCCTCGATGACGCGGAACCCGAGCGCGCGCAGCGCCTCCCTGCCGTGAAGGTACTTGTCGCGAAAGACGACGTGGGCGGGGTAGGAGGGCGTGAAGATGCCGATCGCGTCGCCCCGCTGGAGCGCCCCCGGCCGGATGATCCGGCGGCCGATCCCCACGCTCCCGTCTCCTGCTGTCATGGCCCCTCGTCGCGCTCAGTGGACGCGCGGCGTCCACACGGCTCGGTGCACGCGCATGTACTTCTTGTCCTCGCCCGCCGCGTCAACGAGCTCCTCTGCATCTCCCCGCACCCGGCCATTGAGCCGGCCGCGGCGCGGGGGCGCTGCGGCGGGGTGAGCGGGCGCGGCGGCGCAGCGCATGCAAGCCACGCAGCCCGAGGACGAGCGCGCCCGCCTCGACCAGCGCGAGCCAGCACCCACCGGATCCTGCGCCCGGCGGAGATCGCCCTGCCGCGCAGCCGCCCACGGCCGCCAGCGGCGCGGGCGCCTCGTACTTGCAGCCGTGAGCGCCCGCCGCCCCGACCGTGGGCGAGCAGACGCCCCCGCGAGGGCAGGGCTCCGGATCCTCCGGGAAGCAGAGCGCGCTGCAGGTGGCGATCTCCTCCCCGTCGAGCTCCCCGTCGAACCGCGCGCACATGCCAAACTCGCACGCCTCGTCGCGATCGCAGGGGGCGCCGATCGCGCCCGGGCTCGGCCGGGCGTACCGGCACTGCGCTGTCCCCGGCGCGCCGCCTTCGCACCGCATCGAGGCGGGGCAGTCCGCGGGGCCTCCGCACGCGCGCGAGCAGTAGGGGAAGCTCGGCGCGTCCTCCGGCGACACGCAAAGGCCCGAGGCGCAGTTGCCCGGCTCGACGCAGGGCTCGCCGGCCTGCCCGCCGGTCTGCTCGATCGCCGCGAGCAGCGGCTCGATGAAGCCGCCGAGGTGCGCGTCGACGCGGACGGCGCTGGCGCGCTCGGCGCACGCCTCGTCGCCGCGCGAGATCACGCCGAGGAGGACCTCTCCCCCGCCGCCCTCGCCGAGGACGGGCCCGCCCGAGTCGCCGGAGCACGCGCTGGAGGGCGCGGGCGTCAGGGAGAACGTGAGCGCGCCGAGCTCGCCGAGGACGGCCGTCCCTTGCATGCGCCGGGCGTCGCCGCGCTCCTCGGGGTCCTCCCGCCCGAACCCGACGAACCGGACGCTCCGGCCGGCGTCCTCGTCGGTCAGGGGATGCGCGCGCACCGGGATCGGCGCCACGTCGAGCGGCTTGCTCAGGAGCAGCAGGCCTATGTCGTGCTCGGCAGCTCCAGCCCGGTGGTCCGGAGACGGCCACGCCCGCGCGATGCCGACGTGGACGCCCTCGGCGGCGGACAGGCCCACGAGCGCCGTGTCCGGACGATGGCCGGCGAGGCAGTGCGCTGCGGTGAGGGCGACGCGTGGGCGGATGAGGACGCCCGTGCACCCGATCTCGCCGCCCGCGGCGATGCCGACGACCGCCACATCCTCGGTCGCCGGCGTGCCATCAATCACCTCTTGCCGCGCCTCGGCGGCGTCCGGCGGCAAGGGCTCGTCCGCCGGGGCGAGACCGAATCGGGTTCATTGCTTGCGGCCCACGCCTTCGGCTTCCAGGGCTTCGACGTTCAGGTTACCCGGAACCGCCGCCTGGTCACCTACATGTCGAACGGGCAATTCACATGGCCAACACCTCACAGTTGACGAGTCAAGTCAGGCTTGGCCTGACGCACCAAAGGCGCAAAGGCGCAAAACGGCGGAGAGGGAATGAACGAGAAGGAGATAGCCAAGATCGTCGTCGACGCGGCGATCGAGGTGCATCGCAGCCTTGGAGGTCCGGGGCTGCTCGAAACCGTCTACGAAGAGGCGCTTGCCTTCGACTTTGAGTCGCGAGGGCTCAGCGTGGTGCGCCAGAAGACGGTGCCGCTCGTGTACAAGGGCAAGCGTCTTGCGTCGGACTTGCGCCTCGATCTGCTCGTGGGCGATCGAGTCATCGTCGAGTGCAAGGCCACGGTCGCGTACAACAGAGTATTCGAAGCGCAGGCCCTCACCTACCTGCGGCTCTCGGATCTCAAGCTCGCGATCGTCATCAACTTTAGCGAGGTAAGAGTGAGGCAGGGTATCCATCGCGTGGTCAACGGATTGCAGGAATGACTTCCCCCATCTTCCTTGCCTTTTTGCGCCTTTGCGCCTTTGCGCCTTTGCGCCTTGGCGTTAAATTCCGGCTTCCCGCTGCAAATGGACATGCTTCGCTACCGCTTCAGCGACCAAGGTGCTGGAGTAGACGGCCCAACCAGCGGCTGCACTCGACGCTGCGCCCAGCCGCGTAGCGGGGCTGGACGGCTGGACACTCTCCGACTGATTCGCAAGTCGTTGTGCCCTCGCTCGAATCATGCGTCCACAGATCCTGCGGAGGAGCCCTTAATTTTTCTGGAATTTCCTCACGCGAGCGATAGTTTCCGCCTGTTTCACCGCCGAGGGGGGCTCCGGTGTGGCCCAACGGGGCGCCCTGCGCCGCCGTGTCGCCCGCGGAACGGCGGCCCATCCCGTTCGCGGCGATCATCGTCAAGCGAGCCGCCGCGCAGACCCGGGCCAAGACCGTCGACGAGCTGCTGCGGGCCTGAGCCCGGCGGCGGGCTTCAGGCCGCGTCCGCGCTCGCTCCCACGCCGTCCAGGGCCGCCATCGCCTCGTCCGGCAGCTCCAGCTCGGCGGCGGCGAGGTTCTCGCGCAGGTGAGCCATCGACGAGGTGCCGGGGATCAGCAGGTGTTGGGCGCGCGCCGCAGCAGCCCGCGAGGGCGACCTGCATGGGCGTGGCGCCCAGGCCGTGGGCCACGTCGGAGAGGATGGACGACTGCAGCGGCGTGAAGCCGCCGAGCGGGAAGAAGGGGACATAGGCGATGTCCTCCTTGGCGAGGTCGTCGATCAGGGCGTCGTCAGCCCGGTGCGCCAGATTGTACTGGTTCTGCACGCAGACGATGGCGCAGCTCCGCCGCCCCGCCGCGGCGCCCGCCTACCTGGATCGGCGCGGCCGCCCGGAACACCCGCGCGATCTGCTGCAGCACGCCTGCATGCGCGGCCGCTTCAGCAGCGGCCAGATGATCACCTGGGAGTTCGAACGCGACGGCGAGGTGGTGCGGGTCGACCCGGCGGGACCGCTGCTGGTCAGCGCGGGCGCCGCCATCGACCTGGCGGTGGATGCGGCGATCGCCGGCGTCGGCGTCATCCAGCTGTTCGAGGATTGGCTGCGCCCGCACCTGGACAGCGGCGCGCTGGAGCCGGTGCTCGAGCCTTGGTGGCAGAGCTTCTCGGGGCCGTTCCTCTATTATCCGGGGCGCCGGCTCGTCCCCGCGCCGCTGCGCGCCTTCATCGATTTCGTGAGGACATCCGCGAAGCGGTGAGCGGCGGGGGGCGCGATCACCTCCCTGGGCGCAAGCTCGGCAACATAGGCATGCATCCATGGGACCGCCTTCACTCCGCAGCCTGCGGGAGCTCGTCCAAAACGGCCCGGCTTCGCGCCCGGCTCGGTCTCCTGCGCGATCTTCGCGGGCTCCTGCCCGGTCGCCTCGGCGAAGATGCGGTTCAGCCGCTCGCGCGCGGCCATGACTTGCTGGAAGGGGCGCAGGCGCATGGTGTCAGCTCAGGGGGACGTCGAGGGCGCCGCGGGCGGCGGGCGATAGCCGCAGGCCTTCGTACCAGCGGCGCAGGTGCGGGTGCTCGGGATGTTCGAGCGGCAGGCCCCACCAGCGGTGCATCTCGCAGGCGATGGGGATGTCGGCCATCGTCAGGCGCTCGCCGGCCATGTAGGGCCGCTCTGCGAGATGGGTATCGAGCAGCGTGAGAAGCGGCTCGGTCGCGGCGACCGAAGCCGCGATCGCCTGCGCGTTGCGCTTCTCCGCGGGCGTGCGAACGAGCTGGATGAAGGCGTCGCGGCCGGCGCCGTTCAGCGTCGTCTGCTGCCAGTCCATCCAGCGCTCGGCGTCGAAGCGGGTGCGCAGGTCCTCCGGGTAGAGGCCGCCTGCCGCATGCTTCGCGCACAGGTAGCGCACGATCACGTTCGATTCCCACAGGAAGAAGTCGCCGTCCTCCAGCGTGGGCACCAGCGCGTTCGGGTTGCGCGCCAGGTACTCCGGCGTCTTCGTGATCCCGAAGGCGGCGCCGGCGTCGATGCGTTCGAAGGGCAGATGCAGCAGCTGCGCGGTGAACACCACCTTGCGCACGTTGATGGAGGAGATGCGGCCCCAGATCTTCAGCATGGCGTGGTCCTCGCGAGGTTCTCGCGGATGATAGCGGCGAGCGCCGCGATCCAGGCGTCGATCTGCCTCCCACGAGATCAGGGACGCGCCTCGCGCGAAACCAGGGACGAGCCTGGGCGACGCGGCGCTACCCGCGCATCGCAAGCCCTCGCCGCCCCATTCATGGTCCGTCTGCACCCAGACCTCCAGCTCGCGCCGGAGCGTCTCTGTTTTTTAGCGTTACTGCAATCGAATCCTTTTCGAGGGGAGCATGTCAGCCGCTGCGGGGCTGCGGACTATTTCTCGAGCGAGCGCCGGATGCACGCCGGTGGGAGCACGATGGAGGCCGGCAGCGCCCCACAGCCTGCGGGTGCAGGTGCATCCGCGGGGCCCCCACAAGAAAGGATCACGTCATGTCCACCTCTCACCGTTCCCCCGCACGCGCCGACCTCCTCGCCCAGGTCGATCGCATCAAAGAGATCGCGCTGCGCCATGCCGACGACTCCGAGAGGGGCCGCACGCTCGCGGCCCCGGTCGTCGATGCGCTCCGCGCGAGCGGGCTTCTCAGGATGTGCGCTCCTCGCGAGGTTGGCGGCGACGAGATCGACCCGCTCACCCATCTGGAGATCGCCGAGGCGGCTGCGCGCATCGACACGGCCACCGCGTGGTCGCTCAGCATCAACGCGTACTCCGCCGCGTGCGCGGGGGCTTACCTGCCCGACGCGGGCGTCGAGCGCGTGTTTCAACGCGGCTTCCCGTTCGTCGCCGGTGCCCTTTTGCCGGCGGGCGTCGCGCGCCGGGTTCCCGGTGGCTACGTGATCCGCGGGCGCTGGGCCTTCGGGAGCGCCATACGGCACGCCGGATGGGTCATTTCCTCCGCCGCCGTCGCGCAGGAAGATGGGCAGCCACCGGCCGCGGGGCCCGGGCTGATCACCTTCCTCATCGAGCGCGAGCACGTGCGCGTCGAGGACACGTGGGACACCTCCGGAATGCGGGGAACCGGAAGCGATCACTACCAGGTGGAAGACGCTTTCGTTGCCGAGGAGCTCACGTTCCCGTTCTCCAACGCCCCCGCGCAGCGGGGCGGCCTGGTCTTCTCTCTGCCGACGCTCCCTTCCGTCATGCCGGCGCACGTGGGCTTCGCGCTGGGCGTGGCCCAGCGTGCGCTCGACGAGCTCCTCCCGATGGCGTCACGGCGGGTGAACATGTGGACGTCGACGAGAGTGGCAGACTCCCCGGCCTTTCAGATGGAGCTGGGCCGCGCCGCGGTCAAGCTCGCGGCGGCGCGTGCCCACGCTTTCTCGGTCATCGGCTCGGTGTGGGATCGATTCAACGCGGGGGAGCCGCTCTCGACCGAGGAACACTCGGCCATCCGGCTCGCTGGCGCGCACGCGACCGACGTCGCTGCAGAGGTCACGACGTTCGCCTACCGAGCCGCCGGCGCGGGCGTGCTCTACGCGTCGTGCCCGCTGCAGCAATACTTTCGCGACATCTATGGGGCCACGCAGCACATCGCCGTATCCGACGACGCCTATCAGGCGTTCGGGCGGCTCAGGCTGGGACACGACGTCTCGCACCCCCTCTTCGCGCCGCGCCCCCGCGAAAAAGCGTTTGCGGGTAGATCGCGGAGCACGCCGCTTCCGGGCCTTCGCGCTGTCCCGCAACGGCGAGGCCAGCACGAGGTCGTACCTCGCGGCATTTTCCGGGTCGGTTTGCGGCAGGACGTGGGGGATCACAACACCTACCCATCCGAGACCAAACTCATCCTGTGCCGCGCACGCGGGCGGTAGTCTGGTACGATGGTGCACTGGGATGGCGGGAATATTCGGTACAGGCCGGCCGTGATGGACGGGCCCTTCGCCGAGGCGAAGGAGCTCGTCGCCGGCTACTGGCTGATCCAGGCGAGGTCGCTGGACGAGGCCATCGAGTGGGTCAAGCGCTACCCCCTACCCGCTCGGCCCGAACGGAGAGGGCGAGGTCTAGATCCGCGAGGTGCTCGAGGGGCCGAGCCTCTTCGGGTAGCCCCCCGGCGCGCGCCGGGCGGCGGCGCAAAAAAATGTCTCGCGCTGTCGATCCCGCCGGCGGTCGTTCGTCGCCCGAGTGAAGCCAGGGTCGTTCATCCGGTCGGTAACCCCCGGGAGCCCGGCTTCGTAAAAGGAGACACGACGATGCAATCCATGACTGCGACCGCGAGCGAGCCCCTGGCTGCCCCCACCTCCAAGCCTGGTACCTCGCGTCGATCCCGGCCGCGCTCAGCGTCATCGTGAGCATTCACAGCGCGGCGGCGTCGGAGCCGGCGACGTGGCACCCGTTCGCCCTCACGACGCACGCGGTGGCCAAGGGAAACCAGGCGGCGAGCGAGACGTTGACGTCGCCGACCAACATCACGTCCACGTACTGGCTCGCGGGCGTCGACGTCGAGTCCACGGAGCCCCAGAAGGTCGTCGTCACGTTCGGCGACTCGATCACGGACGGCACAAGCTCGACGATGGACGCCCAGAAGCGCTACCCGGCTCGGCTCTTCGCGCGGCTCCAGGCGGATCCGGAGACGCGGATGTTCGCGGTCGTCAACCAGGGGCTCGGCGGCAACAGGCTGCTCCGGGACAGCATCGGTCCGAGCGCCGTGTCGCGCTTCGAGCGCGACGTGCTGGGCACGCCGGGGGTGACGCATGTCATTGTCTTGATCGGCATCAACGACATCGGGATGGCGGGATTCCTGGGGCCCGCCGAGAAGGCGACGGCGGAGCAGATGATCGACGGGCTCGAGTCGCTCGCCGACAAGGCGAGGGCGAAGGGGGTCAAGGCGTTCGTCGGCACGCTGATGCCGTTCGAGGAAGCGTTCCCGCCCTACTACACGCCCGAGGGAGAGGCCATGCGCCAGGAGGTCAACACGTGGATCCGCGGCAACACCTCCTACGACGGGGTCGTCGATTTCGAGGCCGCCGTGCGTGACCCGGAGCAGCCTACAAAATTCCTCGCCTCGTTCGACAGCGGCGATCACCTGCACCCCAATGACGCCGGCTACGAGGCGATGGCGAACGCCGTTCCCCTCTCGATCTTCAAGTAACCAGCTCGCTCGCTCACCATCGAGCGGGCGATGGCGTCGTGGTGGGCGTGCAGCCTGGCTGGCCTCCCACCGCTCGCGAGGGATCGCCCGCGCCTGGTCCGGCCGGCCGAGCGCCTCGCCCATCGCGCGCGCGAGGTTGTCCGGGCTGACCGGCGATCCGAGCTCAACGCTGAAAGCAGGGAAATGTTATCGTCGCTAACATGACCGAGCGGACCATGGACGTGCGGGAGCGCATCGTGCGGGCGGCGGCCGATCTGCTGGCCCGCGGTGGGCGGGAGGCGGTGTCCACCCGGGCCGTGAGCGCCGCCGCCGGGGTGCAGGCGCCCACCATCTACCGGCAGTTCGGCGACATGCGGGGGCTGCTCGACGCGGTCGCCCGCGAGACGTTCGCCGAGTACGTGCGCCAGAAGGCCACCCGCGAGCGCGCCGACGACCCGATCGAGGACCTGCGGCGCGGGTGGGACCTCCACGTGGCCTTCGGGCTCGCCAACCCCGCCGTGTACGCCCTCATCTACAGCGACCCGACCTCCGCAGCCAACGCGCCGGTGGTGCGCGATGGCGAGGCCATCCTGCACGGGCTCGTGGCCCGCGCGGCCGAGGCGGGACGGCTCCGGGTGAGCGTCCCCCACGCCGCGCGCATGATCGCCGCCGCCGGCAGCGGGGTGACGCTCTCGCTCATCGCCACCCCGACCGAGGACCGCGACCCGCGGCTCTCGGGCGCCATGCGCGACGCGGTGCTCGCCGCCATCACGGTCGCCCCCACGTCCGACGGCGTCCCCGACGAGGCGCCCGGCGCAGGCCGGGTGGCGGCGCGCGCCGTGGCCCTGCGCGCCGTGCTCGCCGAGGCGCCCGACGCCCTCTCCCCGGCCGAGCGGCACCTGCTCGGCGAGTGGCTCGACCGCCTGGCGGGCGCGGGCGGCTGACGCACCTGGAAAGGGTCTTGTCGGGTCCACGCTCGTCCCCGGGAAGGAGGGGAGCTGCTCCTGAGGCATCCCCTCAAATTCTTCGGAAAATTCACAGGGAGGCGGGGAGGCGGGGAGAAAAATCTTCAAATACTCCCCGCCTCCCCGCCTCCCTGTTCAATTTCTCTGCTGAAAATGGCTGCAAATGAGGGGATTCCTCAGGAGCTGCTCCCATGATGTCTCTGCCGTCACACGCCGGGAATCAGGCGAACGCGCGATCTGAGCCGCCGTTTCTTGTTCGTGGCGAGATTCGAGGCATCGCTCTCGAAGATCAAGGTGGCGCCGAGCCCCACCCCGGGAGCGCTGAAGAGGTCGCCGGCGTTGCTCGTCCCGTCCTGCGGCTTCCTTTCGGTGTAGGCCACGAACGGCGCGGCCCCCTCGAGCTCCGCGACCTCCTTGCCCCCCGAGGGGCGAGCGAAGGTCGAGGTCACATCGATGTAGACGGTCGCCCCCTGGGGCAGGGATGCGGGCAGCGGGAACGAGCTCCCCGCCAGGCGCTGCTTGAGGGCGCGAGCCGCCCGACGCCAGGCGACATCGTCCGAGCTGCCTTTGAGCTGGACGCCGAGGACGCCGCCTCTGGCATCGAGTCGCACTTCGAACGTCGCCGAGCCGTCGACCGGCGTGTTCGTCTGGCGCACGACGTCGAGGACGTCGCTCGCGAGGGCGGCGGCAAACGGCAGCGGCGCCGCCTCGGGCGAGCGCGCCGGGGTCGATTCGTTCCTCGGCCCGAGCGCGCTCGGGGCGGCCGCAGCGGCCGACGGGCCGATCAAGCCGGGGATGGACCACACGGGCGCGCCGCCGAGGCCGGGCGCCGCCGCAGGCCTCGGCGCATCCGGCGGTACGCCGTACTCGTCGGGCCTGGCCGGGCTGCGGGCGTCGGCGTGCGCGGGAGGCGCGGCGGCGTCGTCCGGTGGTGGCGTCGTCGGCTCAACCGGCCGCGAGCCTCCGGTCTCCGTCCGGCGACCCGGCCTCGACGGAGCGAGCGACGGCGCCCCGGGAGGGGCGGCCGGCGCCTTGGCGTCGGCGACGCGCGGCGCCGGATCGGCGAGGAGGAGGTCTATCGGCTGCTCGTCCCCAGGCAGGTGGCCCGGCGATTCCGTCCGCGCCGCGCGAAGGGGTCGAGTGGCGTGTGCGAGGAGCGGAATCAGGATGTGCAGCGCGATCGCGAGCGAAGCGGGGCGATACCACCGGGCAATGCCCTCTCGCAGCCTGGAAGCATCGCCGCCGCCGAGCCCGAAGCGCATATCCCCGCTTACCCGATCGACCGGGCAGGCACAATTGCGAAGCTCGACCCGAAGGGAGCGGCCCTGGAATCGGACGACGCTGAAGAGGCGCGTTTCGAGCCGATGCGGCGCGGGCCTTTCACGACGGACCTCGATGGGTTCAACGTGCAGGCCGCGGTTCGCAGCGAAGCGAACGATGACGAGCGGCGCGAACGCCTCTGCCGCTGCTGCGCCCGGCCGAGCTTCTCCCTCGATCGCATCTCGCAACTTTCGGACGGGCGCATCGCGTACCGGCTCAAGTACCCGACGCGGGGCGCCACCCACCGGATCATGACGCCGGTGGAATTCATTGCTCGACTTGCCGCATTGATTCCTCCACCTCGGTATCCATTGGTGCGGTATAGCGGCGCGCTCGCACCGCACTCGAAATGGCGCAGCGCCGTGATACCACGCGTCCCTTCGATACCACGGAAGGACAACTCGGAAGCTACGCACGGTTCAGGTGGCAAGGATTCGACGCGGCGCGGCACGCGCAGAGCACGGAACGCCAAACCAACTGGCGGCGGAGGGACAGCCATCGAAAAAGCGTTCGCCCGTACCTGGCACGCCCTTCCAAGCGCAGGGGAAGCAGACCAAGGGCACTGTTGCCGTTTCAGCTACCGGTTCACCCTTCTCCGCGCCGCTTTCCTTGGCACCTTCTCCGACTCCTCGCTCTGTCGCCGCTGGCGCGGAGAGCGATGTGTCGCCAAAGATCGCCGAGGCCGTGGAGGTCGACTTCAACATCATCACGGTGCACCACTGGGATCGGCTCTTCGGTGGGGTGTTGCTCGCGAAGTCAAGGCGCCTCCCGTGGGCTACACTTCTGCGCCGAACGTTCGAAATCGATGTAACTCGGTGCCGGAAGTGCCACGCGCGGATCCGCATCCTCTGCGCGATCACCGAGCGCGCCACGATCACGAAGTTCCTCGAGCGCGCCACGATCACGAAGTTCCTCGAGCACCTCGGCATGCCGGTGGATCCTCCACCGGTCCAGCGAGGGCGAGATCCTACCTGGAGCGAGGCCCCGCCGATCGGGGCCGATATGTAGACGACGACCCGGCACGCCGCGCGTCAGGCGGAACGCTCTCGAGCAGGCCCGGGTGGCGAGAGCCGCCCGAGGAGCCGTCGATGCCGGACACGGTGCGCTGCGGGGTCGTGCGTGACGGCGTTTGGACGAGCTTAGCGCAATGTAGACAATATTACACAGCCGAGTGAGCTCGTTGGATCTGTTGGCTTTTGTAGGCGGATCAGTGAATGTATTTTTTTACGTTATGTCAACTGCCGGCCGTTGGCGGGAACTTCTTGACAGGTCGGAATGGCTCTGCGCGGGCTATCCTCGGTGGTATGCCTATCCTCGGTGGTATGCCTGCGCGAACGCCTGAACGGCCTCGAGCTCGTCGAGGCGAGCCCGCGGCGCCGCGAACGTCGCGACGAGCACCTGCGGCTCCTCGGGCCGCTCCTCGTCGCCGTCGTCCGCGCCGATCGCCCGCCGCACCAGGAGCGACCGCTCCAGCCCGGCGTCGATCGGCCGCTCCCGCTCGCCCAGCAGCGCGCCGTTGCACGTCTCGATGCGGATCCGCCGCAGCGATCGGTGCGAGTCGATGACGCGTTCGAGCTCCCCGGCGATCGCCTCCGCGTCCCTCTTCACCGAGCCGGCGCGCAGCGCCTCGCGCGCCGCGATGGCCCGCGCCTCGGCGCGCATCGTCTGCTTGAGCGCCTTGGCGAGGTCGGCGTAGACGCCGAGGGCCTGGTCGCTTTGACAGGCCCTGTTCGCCGGGTTAGTCGAGTCACAACCGCACTGATTGTACGCCTTACCATCAATGCAATCTTAAGGAGCCAAACGGCGCTTTCTGCTCATTCCACACGCTGTACAGGTTGATTCCAGGGCGGTCGAGGAGCGCGAGCGCATGAGCACCCAGGCGCTCGCGGGCCCGTTCATACCGGTGTTTGACGGTCGGCTGGAGACAACCTGTCTATCGATCCATTCCAATACTCATTGCACGGAGTTGAGATTATCATGCTCAGTAATAAAGTCGTTTTGATCACCGGGGCCACATCGGGAATCGGGGCCGCGACCGCGGTCGCGGCGGCGCGGGCCGGCGCCAAGGTGGTGCTGGCCGCGCGACGCCAGGAGATGGGCGACGCGCTCGTGGCCCGCATCAAGGTGGAGGGTGGAAACGCGCTGTTCGTCCGCACCGACGTCACCGTCGAGGCGGACATCCAGGCTCTGATCGAGCGCACCGTGGAGGCCTATGGGCGGCTGGACAGCGTCTTCAACAACGCCGGTATCGCCACCGCGCTCGGGCCGCTCGCGGACGTGCCGGTCGCCGATTACCTCGCTCTCATGCAGCTCAACCTGCACAGCATCTATCTGTGCATGAAGTATCAAGTGCCTGTCATGAAGAAGGGCGGCGGCGGCTCGATCGTCAACTGCGGCTCGATCGCCTCCACGGTCTCTGCGCCCGGGTTCGGCGTCTATGCCGCGACCAAGCACGCGATCCTCGGCCTCACCAAGTCTGCTGCCATCGACTACGCGGCGGACAAGATTCGCGTCAACGCCATCCTGCCCGGCCCGGTGGAGACCGAGATCTGGGATCACATGCAAAGCGGCGAGCAGGTGCTCGACGCCTTCGCCGCGGCCACGCTGATGAAGCGGTACGCGCACGCCGACGAGATCGCCCGACCGGCGGTCTTCCTGCTGTCCGACTGGTCGTCGTACATGACCGGCGCGCAGCTGACCGTGGACGGCGGCTACACCGCGGTGTGACCCGGGGCAGCGCGCCTCGGAAGATCCAGGCGCGCTGCCAGCACCTCGCCGCGACGTCGTCCCCGAGGAGCGCATGCTCGCGCAGATCGTGAGCTGGCGCCCTGAGGCGCCGCAGGGTATCGCCAGGAACGGCAAGTACTATCTCTACGTACCGCTGAACAACGCCACCGGCGCGAAAATCGGCGTGGGCGTATCGAACGATGTGGCAGGCCCGTTCATGGACCCGCTGGGAAGGGACCTGGCCCAGAACGGATCCGGCAACATCGACCCGACGGTGTTCGTCGACGACGATGGACAGGCCTACATGTACTGGGGGAATGGCACCCTCCGGTACGTGAAGCTGAACTCGGACATGACCAGCACCTCGGGAAGCATCACCAACGTGTCGTTGAGTGGCTTCACCGAGGGGCCGTGGTTCTACAAGCGTGTATGCCCTCATCCACAGCGACCCGACCTCCGCAGCCAACGCGCCGGTGGTGCGCGATGGCGAGGCCATCCTGCACGGGCTCGTGGCCCGCGCGGCCGAGGCGGGACGGCTCCGGGTGAGCGTCCCCCACGCCGCGCGCCTGATCGCCGCCGCCGGCAGCGGGGTGACGCTCTCGCTCATCGCCACCCCGCCCGAGGAGCGCGACCCGCGGCTCTCGGGCGCCATGCGCGACGCGGTGCTCGCCGCCATCACGGTCGCCCCCACGTCCGACGGCGTCCCCGACGAGGCGCCCGGCGCAGGCCGGGTGGCGGCGCGCGCCGTGGCCCTGCGCGCCGTGCTCGCCGAGGCGCCCGACGCCCTCTCCCCGGCCGAGCGGCACCTGCTCGGCGAGTGGCTCGACCGCCTGGCGGGCGCGGGCGGCTGACGCACCTGGAAAGGGTCTTGTCGGGTCCACGCTCGTCCCCGGGAAGGAGGGGAGCTGCTCCTGAGGCATCCCCTCAAATTCTTCGGAAAATTCACAGGGAGGCGGGGAGGCGGGGAGAAAAATCTTCAAATACTCCCCGCCTCCCCGCCTCCCTGTTCAATTTCTCTGCTGAAAATGGCTGCAAATGAGGGGATTCCTCAGGAGCTGCTCCCATGATGTCTCTGCCGTCACACGCCGGGAATCAGGCGAACGCGCGATCTGAGCCGCCGTTTCTTGTTCGTGGCGAGATTCGAGGCATCGCTCTCGAAGATCAAGGTGGCGCCGAGCCCCACCCCGGGAGCGCTGAAGAGGTCGCCGGCGTTGCTCGTCCCGTCCTGCGGCTTCCTTTCGGTGTAGGCCACGATCGGCGCGGCCTCCTCGAGCTCCGCGACCTCCTTGCCCCCCGAGGGGTGAGCGAAAGTCGACGTCACATCGATGTAGACGGTCGCCCCCTGGGGCAGGGATGCGGGCAGCGGGAACGAGCTCCCCGCCAGGCGCTGCTTGAGGGCGCGAGCCGCCCGACGCCAGGCGACATCGTCCGAGCTGCCTTTGAGCTGGACGCCGAGGACGCCGCCTCTGGCATCGAGTCGCACTTCGAACGTCGCCGAGCCGTCGACCGGCGTGTTCGTCTGGCGCACGACGTCGAGGACGTCGCTCGCGAGGGCGGCGGCAAACGGCAGCGGCGCCGCCTCGGGCGAGCGCGCCGGGGTCGATTCGTTCCTCGGCCCGAGCGCGCTCGGGGCGGCCGCAGCGGCCGACGGGCCGATCAAGCCGGGGATGGACCACACGGGCGCGCCGCCGAGGCCGGGCGCCGCCGCAGGCCTCGGCGCATCCGGCGGTACGCCGTACTCGTCGGGCCTGGCCGGGCTGCGGGCGTCGGCGTGCGCGGGAGGCGCGGCGTGCGCGGGAGGCGCGGCGGCGTCGTCCGGTGGTGGCGTCGTCGGCTCGACCGGCCGCGAGCCTCCGGTCTCCGTCCGGCGACCCGGCCTCGACAGAGCGAGCGACGGCGCCCCGGGAGGGGCGGCCGGCGCCTTGGCGGCAGCGACGCGCGGCGCCGGATCGGCGAGGAGGAGGTCTATCGGCTGCTCGTCCCCAGGCAGGTGGCCAGGCGATTCCGTCCGCGCCGCGCGAAGGGGTCGAGTGGCGTGTGCGAGGAGCGGAATCAGGATGTGCAGCGCGATCGCGAGCGAAGCGGGGCGATACCACCGGGCAATGCCCTCTCGCAGCCTGGAAGCATCGCCGCCGCCGAGCCCGAAGCGCATGTCCCCGCTTACCCGATCGACCGGGCAAGCACAAGCGGGCGGCAGAACCGCATGGTTGTTGAGGTGTTCGCGTTGCGGTGCCAGCCGCTGAACGTGTGCTTCGCGTGGAGTGGCTGCCCGCGCTTCATCATGAGCAACTCGCCGTGCACGAGCCGGTGCAGGACATGGTTGTCGTCTGCCCGGATCGTCAAATGTCCGGTTTTTACAATCGAGGGCCACGGGCGCGTCGCATGAACATCCCATGACCCACCTCGACACCTCGATGAGCCGCTCCCTCCTCCGATCGACGCCGCTGGGCAAGACCGGGCCCAGCGTCTTTCCCGTCGGCCTCGGCTGCATGGCGATGTCCGGCGCCTACGGCCCGGCCGAAGACGCCGAGGGCGTGGCGACGATCCGCCTCGCCATCGAGCGAGGGATCACCCTGATCGACACCGGAGACTTCTACGGCAACGGGCACAACGAGCTCCTCATCCGGCGCGCGATCGAGGGGGTGCGCGACAAGGTCCAGCTCTCGGTGAAGTTCGGCGCGATGCGCGGCCCGGACGGCGCCGTGGTGGGCATCGACACCCGCCCGGCGGCCGTGAAGAACTTCGCTGCGTACAGCCTGCAACGGCTGGGCGTGGAGGTCATCGATGTGTACCGCCCCGCGCGTCTCGACCCGCAGGTGCCCATCGAGGACACGGTCGGGGCCATCGCCGACCTCATCAAGGCCGGCTTCGTCCGGCATATCGGGCTGTCCGAGGTGGGGGTCGAGACGATCCGGCGTGCGAGCAAGGTGCACCCGATCGTGGACCTGCAGATCGAGTACGCGATCGCGACGCGCGGGCCCGAGGCGTCCATCTTCCCTGCCCTCGCAGAGCTCGGGATGAGCGCGACGCTCTACGGGGTGTTTGCGCGGGGGCTGCTCACCGGCAGCAAGCCTTCGGGAAAGGGGGACTTCCGGCAGTACATGCCCCGCTTCGCAGGCGAGCAAGGGGCGAAGAACGCGAGCGTCGTCGAGAAGCTCCACGCCTTCGCCGGCGAGCGAGGGATGACGCCGGCTCAGGTAGCGCTCGCGTGGGTGCTGGCGAAGCAGCCCACGCTGGTGCCGATCGTCGGGGCCCGCACGCGAGCCCAGCTCGACGATGCCCTCGTGGCCCTCGACAGGCCGCTGTCGGCGAGCGACGTCGCGGCGCTCGAGAGCATCGTGCCAGCGGACGCGATCGGCGGCACGCGCTACCCCGCCCAGCACATGAAGGCTCTCGACAGCGAGCGGTAGCCGATCGACGCGGGGCCCGCGTCGGCTTGAACTGCCGCACGAAAGGCGTAAGAGTGACGAACGTGGCCGCAGCGATGGAGCTCCCGACTTTCGCGCTCCCGCGCTTCGTCGAGGACGTCCATGCGGTCGCGCCACCCCCCGGCCAGGCGTTCGACCTCGAGTGGCTTCCCGACGGCAGAACGACCCTCTTTTGTCGAGCGCTCGAGGGCGGGCGCAAGGGGGACGTGTGGGTCGCGGGCCCCCGGATGCGCGCGATAATCAAGAGCAAGACCGGCCTCACGCGGACGGTCATTCTTCGGTTCAGGCCAGGCTGGTCGGTTCCGCTGCTCGGCGTGGCAGCGAGCGAGCTCACGGACCGGATCGTTCCGCTGGAGGAAGTGTGGGGCCGCGCGGGGCGCGAGCTCTGCGGTGAGCTGCTCGCCGCGAGGAGCCGCGCGGAAGTGATGGACCGCGTCGCCCGGGCGCTCGCCCTTCGTGCCGGCCAACCCTTCGAGACGGCGTCGGGGCAGCTCGCTCGTCGTGCGGTTCGCTTGCTCGAAGGGGGCGAGGTCCGGGTGGAGAGTGTTGCCGACCGGCTCGGCGTCACGGCGCGGCATCTTCGCCGCGCCTTCATCGAGAACGTCGGCATCGGCCCGAAGGAGTTCGCGCGGTCCGTCCGCCTGCAACGCGCTGTGCGAATGGGAGCGACCTCGTGCGACTGGGCACGCATCGCCGCAGACGCGGGCTATTATGACCAGGCCCACCTCATCGCCGACTTCCGTCAGGTCGTCGGGCTCACACCGGGCGCGTTCTTCAAACGCGCGGGCGGCCGGATGACCCGACCGAAGCTGATCACGTCGGATCTTCCTTTGCCTGTCCGGTAGCTCGGGCACGACGACCTTCGTCGCGATCGCAACGGTGTTCTCTGCCTCGCCCGGTGGCAGGTCGACGTCCTCCGAAAGACACTCCGGGAGAAGACCCGCCTCGGCCCGAAGCCAGAGCTCGTCGGCCTCGAAGTGTCAACGGATGGGAGCGTTGTCGACGTGGTCGATCCGCTCCCAGCGGCTGCCCTCGAGGCGCACGATGTCCTTCGAGCCGACGACCCAGAGCGCGCCGCCGACGCTGTCGACCGTGTGCGCGTCCTCGATCTCGGGCACGAGCCCGGTCGAGACTCGCCGGATGCTGCCGCGCTCGTAGGTGAAGAGGCCGCGCGGATTGGCGCCGCTTGCCAGGTAGATCCGGCCGTCGTGCCTGGTGATCGACGTGAACATCTGGCGCCGGCCCGAGACCGCGACCGCGCGGAAGCCGTTGCGCCGGTTGCCGCGGAGGAGCGTGCCTTCGCGCCCGCAGATCCAGATGTGCTTCTCGTCCTCGACGAGGATGCTCACCAGCGCCGCGCCCGTGACCGGCGGGAGAGCGGTGAACGTGGCGCCGTCCCAGACGAGGATCGTGCCGCGCGTCCCGGTGACGTAGATCTCGTCCTCGCGTGGACCGTCGACGCAGTAAAAGACCTTGTGCTCCGCGGCCGGCGAGCTCGGCACGCGCAGGAGCGCCCGGGCCCGCTCCTCGGGATCTTGCAAGAGCGAGCGATCGAGGTGCTCCCAGCGGCCGGCGCCGAAGTCGCCGCCGACACGGCGATAGACCTGCCCGCCGTCGCCACAGGCGTAGAGGCGGTCCCCGACAGGGCGGAGGCGCGCGAGGCGCCCCCAGCGCTCGGCGTCGGGCGAGGTGATGCCGGCGCCGGGGATCTTCTCGCGCGGGAACGGTGGCCGCAGGAGCACGACGTCTCCCTCGGCGGAGAGCACACAGAACGAGGTCGGCGCGCCGGGCGCGGGGGCGAAGCGGGTGATCGAGGTGACCGCGACCTGGAGGTCGTCGTAGAACCACTTCACCGGCCCGGGATCGCCGGCATCGTAACGGCAGAGACGGGTGAACGGCGTGAAGGGCTCCTGACCGTCTGGCACGCCGGCGACACAGAGGAGGTCGGCGGCAGCGGCCTTGGCGCGGGTGAAGGTGAGCGGCGTCGTCATGGTGATGTCTCCCTCGACCTCAGTAGCGACCGCCCGGACGCATGCCGGTACTGAGCGCCTCGAACTGCGGGCTCCCGGCCACGGTCGGCATGATGGTGGTGCGGCCGAGCTGCGAGCGGTCTACCCCGGCGAAGCCCGCCTGCACCGCGGCGCGGATCTGCGCCTCGCACTCCCGGCGGAGGTTGACGACCTGATTCTCCGAGAGGCCGATGATGCTGCCGATGGCGGTCGTCCCCGGCGGCGTGCCGTTCACGCCCAGCTGGGCGATGCTCGCGTCCACGCCGTGCGCCTCCCAGTGCTCCGAGCCGTCGTCGGCGGCGTTGCCCTGGAGGCAGATGGCGGGCCCGTCGCCGAATGACGGGAAGTTGGGGATGCGCTTCATTCCCGCCTCGCCCTCTGCCCTCGTGCCATAACGAAGGGTGTAGTCGGGCACGATGTGGTGCGCCTGGTAGCCGGGCTCGCACGTGCCGCGGATGGTCCTGTATGGGCCGACGTTGCAGGGCCGGTCTCGCTCGCGCGTCACGCGCACATTGCCCGCTGCGGCGGCGAGCCGCGCATTTTCCTCCTGTCGCGCGCGCTGCGCCCGCAGGCGCTCGGCGTTCTGCCGGATCTTCTCGGCCGATGGCCACGGCTGCGTCACGAGCTGCTCGAGCTGCTCGGGCGTCATCTGGCGGAAGTCGACGAGGGTGCCCGCCTTGAGCGAGAGCTGATTGTTGGTGCTGTCTACCTGGTTCCAGTACCAGCCGCTCGATCCGTAGGCGGCGCTCCGCTGGTCGGCGCTCATCTGGCCATAAAGGTGCTGATCGATGCTCCGGGCGAACATGCCTTCATTGCCGATGTAATACTGACCGGCCATCTCCCCGAGGCCTGCTCCCAGCGCGCCGAGGCCGAGCAGCCCGTTGAGCCTGGCGGCCGCCCCCATGGGACGCGCGACGGGCGCGCTCCCCGGCGTCGTGGCCGTGCCCGTGCCCGTGTAGGCGCCCTTCGTGTCGAGAAAGGCGACCTGGACCGGGCGGTCGCCGGTGCTCAGCACCCGCGTGTCCCGCACGAAGATGAGCTTCCCCTCGGTGTTGCGGTTGTTCATCCACCAGGTGTCGTCGTGGCGGACCGCGTTCTTGCCCTCGATGCGCACCTCGGGCGCGTAAGTCTTGGGCTCGCAGACGCTGCCCACCGTGCCCGATTTGACCCCGAGCCCGCTGCCCGGCCCGTCGCCCTGGCACGTCGTCACCTTCGATCCCATGTTGTGCGACCGATCGCCGGTCTGCAGCACGGTGGTCGCGGTGTCCACGGCCGCCTGGTTCTGCCTTGCGTAGATCGAATAAGGGATGGGGACGAGCGCCGGGCCGACCGGCGTCTTGCAGACATCCGGGCAGCTCGAGACGATGACGCCTTCGCCGATGTCGCGGCTGCCCTCGCGCGGGATGCTCATGCGTCGCTCCCCGGGCTCACGAGCCCTCGCTCGTCACACCACGGCAGCGCCGCGGCCTCTTCGAGGCTCGCGGCAGCGAGATCGATACGATCGAAGCCCTGCGACATGGCCACCCAGGCGCGCCAGGTGAGCTGGACAGACCAAGGCGGCTCGCCGCGGACATCGATGTGCATGCCATCGAGGTGGAGGCGCACCGGGACGCGGCGCCCCCGCTCCCACGTGAACCAGGCCCAGAGCGAGCGGCCGGGCAGCGTGAACGCGAGCGCGCCGCCCCCCGGCGTGAGGCCCTGGAGCTCGACGCGCTCGTCGCCGCGGAGATGGCCGGGCAAGACCAGGCCGGGGTGCGCGGTCTGGTAGAAGCGATAGTCGAAATCGGCGGGGAGCTGAGGGTGGCGAGTCGCCAGCCAGGCGTCGTCGTAGGTGCCGGCGAAGCGGCTGCGAAACTGCCACCAGGGCGGCACGGGCCCGAAGCCCTGCGGTTCTGGCCGCGCCGCCGGGTCGCCCACAGGCTCGGTCTCGCTGTCGATGGTGGGCGCTGGGTAGGCGCGATCGGCCGGCGTGTGGCGGCCATCGAGGACGCCCCGGCCGATGGGGTTGCGCGCATCGACGTTGCCCTCGGGATCGCCGATGACGACGCCGCCGGCGGCCGATCGGTAGTCGATGGACGCGCGGGCCGCCGGCTCTCCCCCGGAAAGCCGAAACCCGCCGGCGTCCGGCTCGAACGCGCGCGGCGCGTGCGCCCTCAGGAAGCGCGTGGTTTCGCCGACGCGCACGCCCACCTGCCAGACGTGCGCGGGCACGCCCCCGGGGGCGTGGCCATCCGCGAGGAGGGTGACGTCGGCCGCGGGCTTGAAAGGGATGAGCAGGCCGACCCGGAGCATCGGTGTCGCATGCGGATCACCCTCGTACTCGTCGGCGAGGATCAAGGGTTGATCGGGGGCGATCGACAGCCGGCCTTCGGGCGAGAGTAGAAGCGTGCCCCTCGCCGCGACGACGGCCATGGCGGCGCCGTCACGGTGCTTCTGCTCGAAGCCGATCGCGGCGAAGGGGGTGATATTGGAGGTGAGCATCGAGGGGCCCCACGCGGTGAGATTGGCCGGCGCGGAGGCTCATGCTACCGGCGCGCGCCGCGGCCGCAGGCTAGTTGAGATCGATCGGATGGCCGAAGACCTGGACATGCTCGCTCCCATCGACCAGGATCCTGACGCCCTTGAGCGTGATGTTGCCGTCCTTGTCCATCACGAACTGCGATTTGCCGCAGGTGATTTCGATCTTCTCCCCGACGTCGATGGTCTGATTCCGGCCAATCTGCACTGTCTCGTCGACCCCCACGGCGCGGGCGCGGATCATCCCCACAGTTTCGCGCAGGGTATTCAGCACGCTCTTCGTGGCGCTGTTGCCGACCGTGAGATCCTCGTTGTTGCCGATCCCCGTCGTCCGGTCGCGGCCGATCGTCGTCTCCTGATCGTTCTTGACCAGCTTGTGGAGGTCCTTCTCGGCTTGCATCCTGACGAGCTCGCTGCCTGCCTTGTCCTCGAACATGATCTCGTTGTAGCCGTCCGTGGACGGGCTCGAGCTGCTCTTCCAGCCGCTCTGCGTCTTGTTCATGGGCAGCGAGTAGGGCGTCTTCTGGAGGTTGGTGTACACGCGGCCGACGATGATGGGCCGCTCGGGATCGCCCCCGAGGAAGTCCACGATGACCTCCTGTCCGATGCGCGGCAGGTTGGTGCCGCCGAAGCCGGCGCCGCCCCAGGGCTGGCTGACGTGGATCCAGCACGACGAGTCGTCGTTCATCTTGCTCTCGCGATCCCAGTGGAAGTGGACGCGCACGCGGCCGAACTCGTCGACGTGGATCTCCTCGCCGGGCGGACCAACCACCGTGGCGCTCTCGACGCCCTGCGCGCGGGGCTTGCGCGTGCGCAGCGGCGGTCGGTAGGGCGCGTCGGCGCTCACGGCAACGCAGGAGTGCTCCCACACGGCCGGTACCTCGCCGGAGAGCCGGGACTCGAGGACGAGCAGCTTCTTGTCGGGGCCGAGCTCGCTCTTCGGGTGCTCGAGGAACGAGAGGACGGCGCCAGGTGCGGGATCGATGACGTTGGTCTTGAACACGATCTGCCGTGCCGAGGCGCGCTTCGCCTCCAGCCGACGCTGGGCGAGCGCCTCGCCCTCGGACTCGTCCGCGCGATACTTGCCCTGACTGTCGGCTGTCGGCGAGCTCTCGCCCTTTTGACTTTCGAACAGGAACGCGCCAGGCACGTAATGGAAGCGCTCCAGCTGATCTTCCACGGGGCCGGCGCCGGTGGCGGTGGCCAGGAGCTTGTAGTTCGCGGGCCTCCGGTAGTCGTGGTCGCGCACCGTGTACTTGCCGGGGCGCAGGCGGCGGCCGACGACGACCTTGGTGACGTGCTCGCGGTCGGCGTCGGTCGGGTGATCGCGGTAGACGATGGGCACGCGGGCGGCGTTCGCCTGGGGGCGGTCGTCGAGGACGAGCCGGCTCTCTCCGCCGTTGTCGAAGTAGAAGCTCACCCCGGCGTCCTCCAGCATGCGGCTGATGAAGGTGTAGTCGCTCTCGCCGTACTGGACGCGGTACTTGCGCTTCTTGTACTCGCTGGCAAGCCGCCGCGTGGGGGAGATGCCCCACTCGCCGAGGAGCTGCAGCACGATGTCGACCTCCGACTTGTGCTGGAACATGCGGTGGTTGCGGCGCTGGGTGGCGAGCCAGAGCCGAGGGACCAGGGTCAGCTCGTAGGTGGAGAGGTGGCGCTCCTCGACGGCCACCTGCTGGAGGTGGCTGCACAGTCCGGACCAGATGCGGGTCCGATTCGCGTGCGCGGTGAAGGTCATGGGCTGGCCGATGACGGCCTCGAAGTCAATATCCGGGTTGTCCGATACGGCGATGATCTTGACCTCGAAGAGCGAGGACATCCGCTCGGTGACCTGGAAGCGACGCACATCGAGCATGTCGCCCGACGCGATCTGCGCCTCGACTCGGTAGAGCCCCGAGCTCGTCAGGTCAGAGAGTGTGGTTCCCTCATTTCGCATGATCGGGTGCGTGTCGGCCATGGGCATTCCTCGCCCGGTCTACCCTGCGCTGGTAGAGCGGACAGCCGATGCTATCCGGCAGCCATTCCTGTCCGCAAGGGGGCCCGCGCGCATTGTACGCACATGGCTCCGCCGGTCGCGATCGCCTCAGGCGGTCGAACGTGCACGCATTGACGCCTCGTGTTGATGGTTGCAGTATCGTCGGCGGAGTGAAGGTCGTCTCCCTCTCGCAGCTCCCCGTTGGCCTTGTGGTGTGGCAACCTCATCCAGGCGCCTGGATGCAGACGTTCGTCTGTAAAAGCACGTTCACGCTGTACCCCGGGGTGTGTGCCCTCGCGGCCGAGCAGGAGCCGCTCCACCTATCCGACCGCCACTGGCGCGACGACGCGTGCTGGAGTCTCTACGCGGCCTCCGACCTCGTCCCCCACCGTGCCCGGGCGGACGTCGTCCTCGTCGGCCACGCCTTCTCGCCCAGCGGCACGGCAGTCCGATCCCTCACCGCCCGCGTGATCGTGAATGACATCGACAAGGCCATCGAGCTCCACGGAGCTCGCAGCTTCACGCAGCACGGCGTCCTCGATCAGAGCTCGCGCTTCACCAGGATGCCGCTGCTCTGGGAGTACGCGGGCGGCGGCCCCGGCACCTCCAACCCCGTCGGCGTGCCCCCGCATGCTCGCGACATCCACGGGCGACGCAACCTCCCCAACCTCCAGCGTGCAGGCGTTGTCGTCATCGGGCCGGACGACGTCATCGAGCCCGTGGGGTTTGGCCCCGTTGCCTCCGGATGGCCCACCCGCCGGCAGAAGCTGGGGCGCTACGCGGCTACGTTTCCCGTCAACGACTGGCACCGCCAGCCCCTGCCCCCAGACCTCGACGTCAGCTACTTCAACGCCGCGCCGTTCGACCAGCAGACCACCGCGCTCCGCGATGACGAGCGGCTCATTCTCGAGCATCTCCACCCCGAGCACCCGTACCTCGTCACGAGCCTCCCGGGGCTCCACCCCCGCGCCTACGTCGACCGCCCCGGCGAGCCCCCGCAGGGCGTCCCCATGTGGCCCGATCTGCTCTGGATCAACACCGACCGCTGCATCTGCACCGTAACCTGGCGCGGCCAGGTCCCACTCCGAGAGCCGCAAGAGGCCGGACATATCCTGGTCGCGCTGGAGGGGCCCGACCAGACCCTCGCCTGGAGCGACATCGAGGGCCTGGCCAGCAGCTCTGGCGTCAGGCTCGCCAGCGGACGGGCCGCCGGCGGCGCGATGAGTGAGATCGGCCTCCAAGCGCCCTACGACCAGGCGCACGATGGCGATAGCGCCGTGAGCAACGAGGATGACCCTGAGGTCTGCACTCTGCCGTTGAACGTGAACGAGGGTCTCGCCGACTCCCGGCCGGCCCTGCCGTTCGCCACAGTGCCCGCGGGCCAGCCTGTTCCCCCGTCGAGCCCGGCACAGCGCCTCGCAGACCCCCCCTTCGCGCAGTCCGCGCCGCCGGCGGCCGCGGTACCCCCGTCGAGTCGGGCACAGCACCTCGCGGATACGGCCGCCGCGTTCGTTCAGGCCGTGCCACCAGCAGCCGCGGTCCCCACTCCGGCAGCCGCGGCGCAGCCGCCCGCCGACGCGCTCACTGACACCACAGCGGCTTCACTGGTCGCCGCGAAACCCGCGTTGCCATTCGTGCAGGGCGAGCGAGCTGAACCTGCGCTACGTCACCAGGCAGAGTCTTGGCCGCGAGGTGCGGTGCCAGCAGAGGCTCTTGACAAGGTGCTGCGTCCGCCGCTTGTCGCGATCGCTCCAGCGCTGTCGCCTGCGCTGTACGCGCCGCCTGCGCCTGAGCGCGATGCGAGGTCTCCGCCCCTGGCGGCAGAGGAGCCCGCCCCTCCTCCCATGCTCGGTCCACTGGCGAGGCCAGACAGGGGGGCGACGGACCCCTCGGCAGAGGAGGCGCCCCAGCCTGACACCCAGGCGAACAAGCCTGGTCCGCTCCCCGCGGCGGAGGAGCCCGCACCGGCTCTCGCGGCCTACCCCATCGAGCGTTGCGCAGTCATTGCGGCGAAGCTCGCGCAGCGGCCGGCGGACTGCGATACCATCCTCAAAGCGGAGGAGCTCACGCCGAAGACCTGGCAGTGGCTGCACGTAGAGTGGCTTGACGAGATCCAGGCCGAGGTCGCGCGCCGGAAGAAGAAGCTCCTGTCAGCGTACGACGCGGCCTACGTGGCGGCGCTTGAGAAGGAGCGCGGGCCGATCACAGCGGGCGAGTACGCACAGCTTGTGATCGCGGCCGAGCAGGGGCAGGGCCAGGCGGCGCTCGCCGGGCTGGGCCTGCCGGATGAGTCGATGATGCGGATCCGGCGGGTGTGGCTGGAGAGGATCGTGAAAGACAAGAAGGCGGCGGCAGAGGTGCGGGCTGCAATGCGGAAGGCGGACGAAGCTTGAAGGCGGGCGCGCTGAGCGGCGGGAGATTCTGACCTCGGTCGGCTATGTTCACTGCTCCGATCGCGACGGCACGGAGGACGACGGCCGTGCCGAGCGTGACCGTTCCTGGAAGCCGCCCGGCCGGAAAGCGGTGGGCGCGAACCAGCGTTCAAGCGCGTCCGCTAACCCCTCGGTTTCATCCGCGTCGCCAGCCCAGGCAATGCACCCGTCGGGGCGGATCAGCATCGACGGGCCTGCCTCGGCCGGGAAGCAGCGCACGTGCTTGAAGCCGACCGCCAGACCAGCCGCGAGCCCGTCAGGAGACGCGTCGAGCAATATGCCTTCGCCTTCCGCCATCTCCGCGAACAGCGATGTTCGAGCGTCGGCGCGGCCGACCGGGCGATCACCGGTGAGGCGTCCGACAAGGTCTCGCTCCGCGCCGAGGTCGTAGCGCGTGGCCAGACCGCTCGTCAGTCCGTCGAGATGGCCATTCACGGCGTCGATCTCCATCAGCTTCGCGAAGATCTGCCGCAATGCGATCGACTGCGGGTCGGGCCGCGTGAGCGCGACCTGGGCGAGCGTGTTGGCCAGCACGGCCTCGGCTACGGGCCGCCGCTCGGACGTGTAGCTGTCGAGCAGGCTGTCCGGCTTGTCGCCGCGAATGACGGCGGCGAGCTTCCAGCCGAGGTTGGCCGCGTCGACCAGCCCAAGGCTCAGCCCCTGGCCGCCCAAAGGCGAATGGATGTGCGCCGCATCACCCGCGAGCAGGACGCGATCCCGGCGGTACGTGTCGACCAGACGTGCGCTGTCCGTGAAGCGATTCGCCTGCTCCATCGCCGTCACGCGGACATCCGCGCCGCTGATTCGGCGCAGCACGCCTTCGATCTCCTCGCGCGTGACGGGCGCATTGCGATCAGCCGGCGGACCGCTGAAGTCGTGCAGCGCAAGCCAGCGAGGCCGAGGTCCGTTCATGACGACGCCCTCCGGCGTGCGGGTCGACCCGCGCGGCAGGCGCTCGGGGTGGTCGAGGTCGAGCACGGCCTGGTACATGAATTGGCTCGGCGGCGTACCGGGGAAGGCAAAACCGGCCATCTTGCGGATCGAGCTGCGCCCTCCGTCACATCCGACCAGCCAGGCGCAGCGCGCATGCTCCGGCCCGTCCGGGGAAGCCCAGTGGAGCGCGACGCCATCGTCATGCTGCTCCAGGCCCGTGACCTCGCACCCGCGCCGTACCTCTATGTCGAGCGCGGCCGCCCGCGCGCCCAGGATCGCCTCCAGGCCCTGCTGGTTCACCCAGAGCATGCGCCGCTCGGGCTCGCCCACTGCGTCTGATCGGAGAGGGACAAGGGCGAAATGCCCCCTGGACCTGTGTGCCTGCGCCCGTCTCTCCACGCCCACCGGTCCCATGGCCGCGAAGTTGCGATCTTCCGCCTCGGCGAGCGCTGGGCCCATGCTCCGGCGCTGGAGCGCCTCCACGCCGAGCGGTCCGACTGCAGTCCCCTTCATGGCGACGCTTGGCGCAGTGAGCCGCTCGAGCACCATCACGCCGGCGCCGCCCAGCTCGAGCTCGATCGCGAGCAGGAGCCCGACCGGCCCAGCGCCTACGACCACAACATCGACGTGCTTATCCATGAGCTATAAATCCATCAAGGATTACGCACGAACATGAATCAGCTATCGGGACACGGAAGGCACTGCGCATAGATGAGTCTGCCCAACGGCCGGCTTCAGCCGCGCCCCACCAGCATACCATACCCGTCGAGGGCAGCACAACCGCTTGGCGTCGTTGCTGCAAGCTCGCCCGCGCCGCCCAAGGGGCACCCGGTCGGCTGCAAGCCCTTGTTATTAGAAGAGGGTTGCTCCCAAGGGGCGAGAGCCTTGAGGACTGGGCGCGACGGGCGCCCTTTGGGCAGCTATCCTACTCGCGATGCGAGGCGGGAGCGCCTGCGGGGCCGGGCGCCTGGGCAAGCCGACGCGGCCGATAGGCCAGCGTGGTATAGACAATATTACACAGCCGAGTGAATTCGTTGGATCTGTTGGTATCGGGCTTGCAGCCGACGACGCGCAAGCGAATGACCCGCTCGAATGGCGTGGGCTCGATCTGCTGGGCTTCGCGCTGATGGCTGCCGGGCGAGGATCGGTTAGTCAGACGAAGATGCTCGTCCAACGAACCGTCAGGAACTGCACCGTTCGCATGTCGACTCGCGGCGGCGCAGTCGTGGCGCGCCCAGCCATCGAGCGTCGCGCGGCGGGCGCTTCGAGCAGGTGCTCGTGCTCGTTTGCCCGTGTTCGTTTGCCCGAACCGCGCCTGCCACGCGGCGCCGCTGGCCCTGCGCGGTGCGTCGACAGGCCATCGGAGGAAGCCCGGGCGCCGCGGCGACCACGACGCGCCGAGCGTCACGGGCATGGCTCACGGCGAGGTCCACGAGGCGGTCGCCGCCGACGAAACCTTCCGGACACCGCACCGTGGACGAAAACCACGTTGCGCGCGCAACAGCGGACAACTAGGGTGCGCCGATGAGCACGATTCATTTCATCGGGGGCGAGAAGGGCGGCGTCGGCAAGTCGGTGGTGGCCCGGCTGGTCGCCCAGTACTGCATCGACCGCGCGCTCCCCTTCGTTGCCCTGGACGCCGATGGCTCGCACGGGTCGTTGCTGCGGCACTATGCCGAGCACAGCCGGCCGGTGGATCTCACCCGCTTCGAGAGCGCCGATGACATCATCGCGCTGGCGACCGAGACCGAGCGCCGGGTGGTGGTGGACCTGCCAGCGCAGAGCGAGCGTCCCCTCTTCGCCTGGATCACGGAGGCGGGTGTCCTGGACCTGGCGCGAGAGTGCGGCATCAAGCTCGTGCTCTGGCACGTGATGGACGACGGCAAAGACGCGTTGCTCACGCTGGATCGGCTGCTCAAGCGCGGTGGGACGGCAGCGCGCTACAGCATCGTGAAGAACCAGGGCCGGGGCAAGGATTTCTCGCTCTTCGATCGCTCGCCGACCCGGGCGGCGGCCGAGGCGCAAGGCGCCGTGGTGCTCGACCTGCCCGAGCTGCACCCGGCCGCGATGCAGAAGATCGATCACCTCGACGTGAGCTTCTGGGCCGCAGTCAACAACCCGGCGATCGGGGGTGAGACCTTCACGAGGATGGACCGCCAGCGCGTGAAGGTGTGGCTGCAAGCAGCGTTCGACCAGCTGGCGCGCGCCGACGTGATCTGAGCGGGAGCGGTCACGGCGCGCCGGGCGCCTCCTGGCGGCGGGCAGTCGAGACCACGAGTCTGGCCTGCGCGTCTCCAGGAAGCACGCGCGCGAGACGCCGAGCTGCTATCGGGTCTTCGAGGCGGTGCCGGCCTGAGCCGCCCTCACGACGGCGACCCACCCCCCTTACCGAGGCGCACCGCCATGATCTCCTCCGACGATTTCCGAAGACTCGCGCTGTCGCTGCCCGAGGCCGAGGTGCAAGACCACTTTGGTAAGCCGTCGTTCCGCGTGCGAGGGAAGATCTTCGCGACCCACTGGGTGGAGGAAGAGGGCGCGGTCCTGAAGCTGTCGCTCGAGGAGCAGGACAGCCTGGCGCGGGCGCAGCCCGACGTCTTCTCGGTGACGCCGTGGGGACATCAGGGCTGGACCCGAGTGGAGCTCCGTCGCGTCGACCCGGCGCTGCTGGAAGAGCTGCTCGTGGGGGCCTGGCGTCGCGTGGCGCCGAAGCGCGCTGTCGCGCAGTGGGAAGCCAGCCGCAGCGCGGGGGAGCCGGCGACGCCGCCGGGGTCTGCCTCACGCCCGCGGAAACGCCGGCGCGCAACGTGACGGGCCGAGACGCGCGGCCGGAGAGCGCCTCGGCCGGCCGCTACCAGCGCGGTCTACGCCGTGCAGCGCCGGTGCTCGCCGCGCCGGGAGGCGGCGCGGCGGCGCAGCGCACGCAAACCACGCAACCCGAGGACGAGCGCGCCCGCCTCGACCAGCGCGAGCCAGCGCCCGCCGGGCCCTGAGCCCGGCGGGAATCGCCCGACCGCGCAGCCGCCCGCGGCCGCCGGCGGCGCGGGCGCCTCGTACCTGCAGCCGTGAGCGCGCGCCGCGCCGGCCGCGGGCAAGCAGACGCCCCCGTGGGGGCACGGCTCCGGATCCTCCGGGAAGCAGAGCGCGCTGCAGGTGGGGCTCTCCTCCTCGTCGAGTTCCTCCCCGTCGAACTCCCCGCCGAACTGCGCGCACATGCCGAACTCGCACGCCTCGTCGCGCTCGCACGGGGCGCCGATCGCGCCCGGGCTCGGCCGGGCATGCCGGCACTGCGCTGTCCCCGACGCGCCGCCCTCGCAGCGCATCGAGGCGGGGCAGTCAGCGGGGCCTCCGCACGCGCGCGAGCAGTAGGGGAAGCTCGGCGCGTCCTCCGGTGACAAGCACAGGCCCGAGGCGCAGTTGCCCGGCTCGACGCAGGGCTCGCCGGCCTGCCCGCCGGTCTGCTCGATCGCCGCGAGCAGCGGCTCGATGAAGCCGCCGAGGTGCGCGTCGACGCGGACGGCGCTGGCGCGCTCGGCGCACGCCTCGTCGCCGCGCGAGATCACGCCGAGGAGGACCTCTCCCCGGCCGCCCTCGCCGAGGACGGGCCCGCCCGAGTCGCCGGAGCACGCGCTGGAGGGCGAGGGCGTCAGGGAGAACGTGAGCGCGCCGAGCTCGCCGAGGACGGCCGTCCCTTGCATCCGCCGGGCGTCGCCGCGCTCGTCGGGGTCCTCCCGCCCGAACCCGACGAACCGGACGCTCCGGCCGGCGTCCTCGTCCGTCAGGGGCTGCGCATGCAGCGGGACCGGCGCCACGTCGAGCGGCTCGCGCAGGAGCAGCAGGCCTATGTCGTGCTCGGCAGCTCCAGCCCGGTAGTCCGGAGACGACCACGCCCGCGCGATGCCGACGTGGACCCCCTCGGCGGCGGATGGGCCGACGAGCACCGTGTCCGCACCATGGCCGGCGAGGCAGTGCGCCGCGGTGAGGACGACGCGCGGGCGGATGAGGACGCCCGTGCACCCGATCTCGCCGCCCGCGGCGATGCCGACGACCGCCACATCCTCGGTCGCCGGCGTGCCATCAATCACCTCTTGCCGCGCCTCGGCGGCGTCCGGCGGCAAGGGCTCGTCCGCCGGGGCGCACCCCGCCCCGAGGAGCAGGAGCAGGGCGGCCGCGGCGGGTCCTCTCGCGATGCGCGCTTTCATGGGCTGGACGCCCGCGGAGGCGTCACCTCACCGCGGCTGGCCGCAGTTGCCGCGCGAGCAGCACACGCTCGGTCCAGGGTTCAGCGACGTGAAGCAGGTGACGGCGGTGGCGTTGCAGAGCGCCGAGCACTGCCACGGATAGTCCCAGGGCCTCGTCCAGCTCCCGGCAGCGCAGCCATATCTCGCGAAGCAGGCGTCGTGCGCGTCGCAGCACGCGCCCTTCGTCCCGCAGCTGATGATGCCGTTGTACGCGCCGGGCAGCAGATCGCACCCCCAGTTGTCGTACTCCACGCCCGAGTCAGCGCGGGAGACCTGCGTGTGGATCAGGGCCGCTCCGGTGATCGCGCCGTCGAGCGTCGGCAGCTGCTCCATCTCGACCTCGAGCGATCCCGACGCGGCGACAGGCGCCGACTCGTCCGCCGCCGCCGCGGGCTTGAAGAGCGTCCACTCGACCGCGGGCTTCTGGCCCTCGATGGCGCGGTAGTCCGCCGAGAACTGCGGGACCCCGGCGAGATCGTAGATGTCCACGCGGACCCGCGACGGATCCACCCGGACCGCGTGCGCGACGCTGCCATCGAGCTCGACCGTCAGCGTCTCCGCGCCCTCCTCCACCTGCGGCTCGCCTGCCGGCGCCGGGCCCGATTCCACGCTACAGCCCACGAACGCGAGAGCCCCGACGGCAGCAAGCGCAACCAGACGCAGCAAAGCTCTTCCCATCGCTGTCACCTTCGCAGTCATGGCGCTGGCACCGCCAGCGCTGCAATTTTGCACCCACGCGCAGACACCCGCGTCTGCACAGGGCTGTGTAGCAGAGCCCGCGTTACAAACGGCCTTCGCTGCCGTGATGGTCTCTCTACTGGAGGAAGGCGCCGCCGCGAGCGCGGGCTGCCGGGGTGACGCCGGCGCCCGCGCTGCGGAGCCCGCTCACGGGGTGAGCGACACGATGGCTTCGGGGGTCGCGAGATCGTTGACGTGGGCGACGCGGATCTCGTCCTCCGAGACGGAGTAAACGTAGTCCTCCATGAAGACGCTCCGCTTGACGAAGGAGCTGGCCTGGCTCCACCAGCTCCCGCAGCTCACCGCGTAGGGATCGGTGCTCGTGTCGGGCAGCGGGTGGGGGACGCCGCCGATCGAGGTGAAGCCCTCGTCGACGTCCACCTTGTAGACGAGCAGCCCGCTGAACGTCATCGTGTCGCCGAACTGGCCGCCGCTCCCGCCCTCGCAGATGACCATGGGGAGCCCGAGGAGCCCGCGCTGGGCGAAGTAGTTGAACGCGAGGTGATCCGTCGCGGCGTCGCTCGATGAGCCGCGCGTCCCGATCACCTCCTTGTGGGTCAGCTTCGGATCATCGAGGTTCGTGACGTCGAAGATCTGGAGCATGATCCCCTGGAACCACGCGAAGTCCCCCTGGTCGTCGGCGTCGTAGCCGATGCTCATGACGTGCCCCGCGTCGATCATGTGCATGTACGTCGAGAACCCGGGGATCTTCAGCTCGCCGCGCACCCGCGGCGCCTCGGGAAGCGAGAAGTCGAGCGTGTAGAGCGGGTCGGTCTTCTTGAAGGTCACCACGTACCCCACGTCGCCGTAGAAGCGCGCGGAGCGGATGTCCTCGCCCGGGGCGAGGTGGTCGATCATCCCCTTGACCACGAGCTCACCGCCCTCCTGCTTCAGCGAGGCGACGGTGTTGTGCGCGTCCGGGTCGGGCAGGTGGCCGGTGGTGGTCGCGACGCGGAGATAGCCCTTGTGCTCGCTCAGGGCGAACTGATTGAGCACGCGCCCCTTCACGACGCCGCTCCCGATGTAGACGCTCGGCTGCGCGCGCTCGCTCAGGGCGAACTTGTGGATCGTCGTCGCGTCGGGCGTCGTCGCGCCATCTTCGTAGAACCACCCGTACGTGCTCCCGTACTGGTGCCGGCTCGCTACATAGAGCGACTCGGAGGTAGCGTAGACGGCGCCGGGCTTGCCGACGACCGTTGTCTGGCCGACCGCGTCGCCGCCGAGCTCGGTCGAGACGACCGAGAGGAAGCTCTGGCCGTCGCCGGTGTGCGACATGTAGAAGTTCGCGCAGCCCTCGAACGGATCGTCGGCCCGCGGGAGCGCCTCGCCGTCCCGGTAGAGGGTGTCCTCGACGGTGGGCAGCTGGAGGTCGAGCGGCGCTGTGTCGATGAGCGCGAGGTTCTTCTCGACGAGCTCCTGGAACGCGACGTACACGGTGCCCACGGTGGCCGGCGTGACGCCCTGCTCGGCCAGCGCGCAGAGGTCGAGGCCCTCCGGCGAGGTCGAGAGCCCCTCCACCGTCGGCTCGGGGGAGGACACGACGGTGTGCACCGTGCTCCCGATGCGCCGGGCGTTGATGAACGAGCCGGAGAACTTCAGCGTTCGCACGACGGTAGGCGCCGAGAGATCGCTGATGTCGAGCTCGGTGATCAGGAGCGGGGTGCCGTCGCCCGTGAACTCGCAGTCGTATCCGTACGTGCACTCACCGCCGTAGTAATACGGGTCCTCGCTGGCCGACGGGGACAGCGACGAGTACACGAGGGCGCGCTTCTCGTGGACGAAGAGCTTCTTCGGCTCCCCCTCGATCTCGACGGCCGCGACCCGGTGCGTGTCGGCGGCGGGCCACGCGTCGAAGATCTGGAATTGCCCGTGGGCCAGGAGGTAGACGTGCTCCCCGTCGTTCTTGATGAAGTCCGCCTCGTCGACGTCCGCCTCCTGCGTGTTCGTCGTCGAGTACTCCTTGGCGCCCCCGCCGCTGTCGTCTGCCCCGCCTGCGGACGGCGACCCCGGGACGGGCCCGCCCGCGCCGGTCGAGGCGCCGACGTTGCCCCAGTCGCCCTCGCCGAGCCAGTAGCATCCGCTTTCGAGCTGCTCGAGGGCGCTGGTGCGCGACGCCTCGACCGACTTGAGCATGTTCTGCTTCAGCCGATCGCGCAGGAGCGACTCGACCTCATCGCAGCTCGCCGCGGGCGTGAGGGCGCTCTGCGCGAGGCCCGTCTGCGCGGGCGCGCCTGGCTCGCCCGAGCAGGCGGCGAAGCCGGTGCCGAGCGCCAGCAGAGAAACGAGCGTGCAAGTCTTGAGCAATGTGCGCATAGGTGAAGTCTCCGTGCCAGGTCGTCGTTCGGACCGACGGCCCACGGACAAGCACGCGACATGCCTGGAAATTTTATCAATATTTACGCGTAGTTAGCATTGCGCCAGCTGGCACACGGCGGCACACCGTGCGCCTCGTGGCGCACCGGCTCGCGCCTGGGCGCGGGGCGCTTCAGGGGGCTCGGAGACGTCAGCGGAGGAAGAGGAACGCCGCGGTGACCAGGGGTGCGTAGACGACGAACGCGAGGAGCAGGAAGCCGAGCAGCTCCTTGAACTCCACGCGCGCGACGGCGAGCAGCGGCAGGGCCCAGAACGGCTGCACGAGGTCGGTGGCCATGTCGCCCCACGCGTAGGCGAGGACCACCTTGCGCGGCTCGACGCCGAGGTCGGAAGCTGCCTTGAGCAGGTACGGCGCCTCGATGGCCCACTTCGAGCCGCCGGAGGGGACGAAGTAGTTCACGATGCCGCTGTACCAGTAGACGATGGCGGGGAACGTCTCCCGCGAGCTCATGGCGACGAACGCCTCGCCCATGCGGTCGGTGAGGCCGGTGGCCTTGAAGATGCCGTAGATGCCGGCGTAGAGCGGGAACTGCAGGACGATGCCGTGAAGGACGCTGGCCGCCTCTTCCGAGGCCTTGATGAGGCGCGCCGGCGTGCCGTGCAGGAGGACGGCCAGGGTGAGGAAGATGAAGTTGACGGTGTTGATGTTGATGTTCTTCCAGCCGCTCCACAGCGCGGTGGCCGCGTAGACCAGCCCCGCGGCGCCGAAGAGGAGGTTGAGCACCGGGGAGAAGTCGAGGACCGACGCGAGCGAGCGCTCGGCCGGCGGCGCGGGCGGGTCGAAGCGGCCGAAGCCCTCCACCACCTCTGGATTGACCTTCACGGTGCGGTCCGGCGTCGGGTGGAGGAGCCCCGCGAGCAGCGTCATCACGGCGACGACCGCGAGGAGGAGCGCCACGTTGAAGGTGGAGAGCAGCGTCTGGTCGATGGGGATGATGCCGGTCGTCTTCTCGAGGAAGTGGCCGGGCGTGGCGACGAGGAGCGGCGCGGAGGCGGAGAAGCCGGAGTGCCATGTCGCGCCCATGCCGAAGTACGCGCAGGCGACGAGGAGGCGGTAGTCCACGTCGGGCTGCCGCCGCACGACGAAGCGCACCAGCATGGCGGAGGCGACGAGCGACAGGCCCCAGTTGAGGTAGGAGAGCGCCATGGAGACGAACGCCATCAGCATGACCGCGCGGCGCGGCGTGGTGGCCAGCGCGGCGATCTTCTCGAGCGCGGCGTGGACCGGCGCGGTGAGCGCCAGGAGATAGCCGCTGAACATCACGAGCGCCATCTGCATGGAGAACGAGAGCAGCTCCCAGAAGCCGCTGCCCCAGCCCTTCACGACGTCCATCGGCGCCGCGCCCGCCCACGTGAGCCCGAGCGCGAACGCGAGCAGCGTGAGCAGCACGGCGATGGAGAAGGCGGAGGGCACGTAACGCGCGCTGAATCGCCCCAGCGCGTCCGCGATGCGAACGAGGGTTTTCACGGGATCCTCCCCAGCCGGTCCGGTCTCCCTCCGCCGTAGCACGGCCGCGCTATGCTGGGGAAGGCCTCGCGGGAGCGGGGCAGGACCACTGCGGCGGTTCGTCGAGGAGTGGACGGTGAGCGTGGAGGACATCTCCGAGCTCGTGGCGGCGCAGCGCGGCCTGCTGGGCCGGGGGGTCGAAGGGCTGGAGACGCCTCGGGAGGAGGTGTACTGGCCGGGAGATGCGGAGATCGCGCGCGCGTCGGGGTGGAGGCCTCAGGCCGGGCTCAGCGCGCGCGCAGATCCGCGAGTGCGATAGGCTGCCGAAGGAACGTCTCGCCGTGCTCGCCCTTCAGGATAAGCGCGATCTCCTCGCCGGTCCGGTCGAGATCGATATCTACGACGCCGTAGTTCGTGCGGTCGAACACCTCGCTCACGAGATAGCGATCGATGCCCCTCCCCACCTGAGGCTCGTTCCAGGGCGCGTTCGCGAGCGGGCTCGACGTGAGCTCCCAAAAGTCGGGCCCCACGCGCCCGCCGACGTCGCGCCCGGGCGCGTGCATGAGGTTCGCCATGTGGAGATCGCCGCTCACGAAGACCACGCCCTGGATGTCGTTCGATTCGATGAAGGAGAGGATCTCTTCGAGCTCGCCGGGCGCGTCGGTGCGGAAGCTGTCCCAGCCGTTTTTGACGGGGTGCTCGGGGAGCACCTGCGTGGGCGAGGCGATGATCTTCACGGGCGCGGCGCTCTCGCTGAGGCCTGTGAGCAGCCAATCGAGCTGGGCGCGACCGAGGATCTCCGCGCCGGACACGCGCTTGTAGTAGCGCGAGTCGGGGAGGAAGATCTCGGCGGGGCCCATCCGGACGGAGGAGAAGACCCCGGGGACGTCGGGCAGCCCGAAGCGGGCCTGCGCCCAGCAGCGCTGAAACGCGCGCAACGAGGTGTCCTTGCCCTCGTAGCGGCCGTCCGCGTCGTTCGGGCCAAAGTCGTGGTCATCCCAGATGCCGAGCACAGGGATCTCGGCCAAGAGCCTCCGGAACGCATCGCTATTGCGATTCCGGAGGTGCGTGAGCACAAGCGTGTGCTCGGAGCGTGCGTCCAGATCGGCGCAGTAGGACGTGTCGCCGATCATCAAGAAGACGTCGGCGTCCTCGCGCGCGATGGCGTCGAAGATGGTGAGCCGCGCGTTCGAATAGTCCCAGAAGCACGAGCCGTAGCCGATCTTGAGCCTGCGCGCGCCCGCCTCGGGCGCGGTGCGGAGCTCATAGCGATCGGTGAGGCCGTTCTCGCTCGAGATCTCGTAGCGGTAACGCTGGCCTGGGCGCAGGCCCGTGACGTGGAAGGCGGCGCAGAGCCACTCGGCTCGCTCGGGCGTGAGCGCGGCGCGGATCTCCTCGCCATCGTCGGAGAACAACGAGATCGAGAGCGGGGAGGTGCCCCTCGCCTGGACCCAGATGCGCGCCTCGTTCTCGGAGACCTCGCCGACCATCGGGCCTGCGAGGAGCGGGCCTTCCGGATAGCTGTTCCATCCACCCGGATTGCCGCCCTCCGCCTCGGAGGGGAGCTCGAGCCGCACGCCGTTCCATTGCCCGTCCCAGCCCGCCGAGCCCGCGTATTTCCACGAGCCACCGAACGTATTGCCGCCGTCGTCAATGGTGAGCTCGAACGAGCCCTCCTTGCCGTGCTCGGGCTCGAACCACCGGCCGCGGGCCACGCCGTCCTTGAGCTCGCCCTCGACGCGGCCGCCCTTGTGCGTGTACGTGCCGCGGACAGCGCTGCCGCTCTGCGTAATGGTCAGCGTCCCGAATGTCGTCGTCCAGATCCCTGCGAAGCGGGGCATACGGCGCTCCGCCCCGCGGCCCGCGAACAGCTCGGCCACGAACGTCTCCTTCCAGGGGTCGCCCTGGGGAGCGGCCCGTCGCCGTCATGGCACCATGCGCGGGGGCCCATGTAAACTCGCTGGCGGTGGGTCGCTCCGCGGTTCGTGGTCCGCCGGTCAGCCTCGAGATCCCGAGCGGGACCTGGGCGCTGACGGCAACCAGCGAGGGATCCCTCCGCTGCGCGTGAGGCCCGTGGTCGGACCGCCCTGGCTCGGCGTGCTCCCGGTGTGAACTTGTAGCGCGGCGACGGCGCGGGCATGGAGCCCGTTCATGTCCCTCCGAGAGCTCCTCCCCATCGTCCTCCTCGGCGCGGGCATCGCGGCCTGCGCCGCGCGACCCGGCTCGACCGGCGCGAGCTCCTCGAGCACCGCCGCGGCGCCGGCGCGGCCGAGCGCACCGGCGAGCGCCTCCGCAGCAACGCCAGCGCAAGCGGCGGCGGGCGACCCGGCGGCGCCCGGGGCAGCTGCACCCGAGCCGCCGCCCCCGTCGGCCGAGCAGATCGCGCGCCTCCCGCCGGGCGCAGCGCTCTACTTCTCGCTTCGCAACAGCGACCGCTCCGGAGAGGAGGAGCCTTGCTGACCCAGCTATTGCGCCGTTTCTTGCGCCCGCAGGCGCGCTTGCTCGCGCTCGTCGTCGCGCTCCAGCTCGTGGCGGCGCTCGCTTCGCTGTACCTGCCGAGCCTGAACGCCGACATCATCGATCAGGGCGTCGCCGTCGGTGACACGTCGCGGATCCTGAAGCTCGGCGCGATCATGCTCGCCGTCACCGGCGTCCAGATCGTGTGCTCGGTCGCCGCGAACTACGCGGGCGCGCGCGCCTCGATGAGCTTCGGCCGCGACCTGCGCGCGGCGGTGTTCCACCGTGTCGGCGAGTTCTCCGCGCGCGAGCTGTCGCGGTTCGGCGCGCCGTCGCTCATCACGCGCACGACCAACGACGTCCAGCAGGTGCAGATGGTGGTGATGACGGGCTGCACGATGCTCGTCCTCTCGCCCATCATGTGCGTCGGCGGCGTCGTGATGGCGCTGCGCGAGGACAGGTCGCTCGCCTGGCTGCTCGCGATCGCGGTGCCGCTGCTCGCGGGCGCCGTCGTCGCGATCATGTCGCGGATGGTGCCGCAGTTCCGGCTGATGCAGCCCCTCATCGACACGGTGAACCGCGTGCTGCGCGAGCAGATCACCGGCGTGCGCGTGATCCGCGCCTTCGCGCGCGAGCGCGCCGAGGCAGCGCGCTTCGATCGCGCGAACGGCGACCTCACCGAGACCGCGCTGCGCATCGGGCGCCTGCAAGCGATGATGTTCCCGACCGTGATACTCGTGTTCAACGCGTCGAGCGTCGCCGTCCTGTGGTTCGGCGCGCACCGGATCGCGGACGGCGCGCTCGCGATCGGCTCGATGACGGCGTTCCTCGCCTACCTGGTGCAGATCCTGATGGCAGTCATGATGGTGACGTTCGTGGCCGTCATGCTGCCGCGCGCCGCCGCTTGCTCGGAGCGCATCGTCGAGGTGCTGAACACCGAGCCGTCGGTGCGCGCTCCCGACCAGCCCGTGACGCTCGTCGAGCCGACCGGCATCGTCGAGCTGCGAGACGTCGAGTACCGCTATCCGGGCGCTGAGCTGCCCGTCCTGCGCGGCATCTCGTTCGTCGCGCGCCCCGGGCAGGTCACCGCGATCATCGGCAGCACCGGCTCGGGCAAGACCACGCTGCTCGACCTGATCGCGCGGCTCATCGATCCGACGAGGGGCGAGGTCCGGCTCGACGGCGTCGACGCGCGCATGCTCGCCCTCGAGGCGGTGTGGTCGAGCATCGGGCTCGTGCCGCAGCGGCCCTTCCTGTTCTCCGGCACGGTGGCCTCGAACCTGCGCTACGGCGACCCCGCAGCGACCGACGAGCAGCTCTGGGCAGCGCTCGCGGCTGCGCAAGCGCGCGACTTCGTCGAGGCGATGCCGCAAGAGCTCGACGCGCCGATCGGGCAGGGCGGCACGAACGTCTCCGGCGGCCAGCGCCAGCGGCTGTCCATCGCCCGCGCCCTGCTGCGCCGGCCGCGCGTGTTCCTGTTCGACGACGCCTTCTCCGCGCTCGACGTCGCGACCGAGGCCCGGCTGCGGGCGGCGCTCGCCGAGCGCACGCGCGCTGCCACGGTGATCATCGTCGCGCACCGCGTGTCGAGCATCGTCGACGCGGACCAGATCCTCGTGCTCGACAGTGGCGAGATCGTCGGCAAGGGCACGCATGGCGAGCTGCTCGCGTCGTGCCCGACGTACGCGGAGATCGTGGCCTCGCAGCGCGACGCGGCGGTGGCCGCGTGAGCGCGCGTCGCGCTGGTCCCCCGCCCGCCGCCCCCGAGGGGGCGCGCTCCCCGACGCTGCAGCGCGGCCCCTTCGGCATGGGGGCTGCGCCGCCGCAGAAGGCGAAGCAGTTCGCGCCTTCCGCGCGGCGCCTCCTCGGCCGCCTCGCCCCCGAGCGCGCGCGCCTCGCGGTCGTGATCGCGTGCTCGCTGCTCAGCGTGGGCCTCGGCCTGGCCGGCCCGAAGCTGCTCGGCCGCGCGACCGACATCATCTTCTCCGGCGTGATCGGCGCTCGCCTCCCGGCGGCCGCCACGAAGGCCGAGGCCGTCGCGGAGCTCCAGCGCTCCGGCCAGGCGCGGCTCGCCGAGCTCGTCGGCCACATGGACGTCGTGCCCGGCCGCGGCATCCAGCTCCGCGAGCTCGCCGAGCTGCTCCTGTTCGTGATGGCGCTCTACGCCGGCGCGTCGCTGTTCGCCTGGCTGCAGGGCTACCTGCTCAACGACGTCGTGCAGCGCACCGTGCGGCAGCTCCGCACCGAGGCGCAGGACAAGCTCGCCCGCTTGCCGCTCGCCTACTTCGACGGCCGCCCGCACGGCGAGCTCTTGAGCCGCGTCACCAACGACATCGACAACATCGCGCAGGGCCTGCAGCAGACGCTGACGCAGATCATGAACGGCGCGCTGACGCTCGTCGGCATCGTCGTCATGCTCGTCGTGATCTCGCCGGTGCTCGCGGTGATCACGCTCTTCACCGTGCCGCTCTCGGTGCTCACGACCGCAGCGGTCGCGAAGCGCGCGCAGGCGAAGTTCGTCGCGCAGTGGGCGCAGGTCGGCGTGCTCAACGGCCAGATCGAGGAGGCGTTCACCGGCCACTCGCTCGTCAACGTGCTCGGGCGACGCCGCGACGTCGAGGCGCGCTTCCAGTCCACGAACCAGGAGCTGTTCGAGACCAGCTTCCGCGCGCAGTTCATGTCCAGCATCATCATGCCGGCGGTCAATTTCGTCGGGAACCTGACCTACGTCGCGATCGCCGTCATCGGCGGCCTGCGCGTCGCGTCGGGCGCGATGCTGCTCGGGAGCGTGCAAGCGTTCATCCAGTACTCGCGCCAGTTCTCGCAGCAGCTCGGCCAGCTCGCGTCCGTCACAAACGTGCTGCAATCGGGCGTTGCCTCCGCAGAGCGGGTATTCGAGCTGCTCGACGAGCAGGACCAGTCGCCCGACGCCACCCCGCCCGCGGCCCTGCCGAAGGTCGCCGGCGAGGTCCGGTTCGAGCACGTCACGTTCCGCTACAAGCCCGACGAGCCCCTGATCGAGGACCTCAACCTCACGATCATGCCAGGCGAGACGGTCGCGATCGTCGGCCCTACCGGCGCCGGCAAGACCACGCTCGTGAACCTCTTGATGCGGTTTTACGAGCTCGACGGCGGTCGCATGCTGATCGACGGCGTCGACATAGCGCGCTTGCCCCGCCACGAGCTGCGCGCGAAGCTCGGTATGGTGCTGCAGGATACATGGCTGTTCTCGGGCACGATCCGCGACAACATCGCGTTCGGCAACGCGGCCGCGACAGAGGCCGACATCCAGGAGGCGGCGCGCGCAGCGCACGTCGACCGCTTCGTGCGCGCCCTGCCCGCCGGTTACGATACGGTCATCGACGAGGAGTCGGGCAACCTGAGCGCCGGTGAGAAGCAGCTCATCACGATCGCGCGCGCGTTCCTCGCGAACCCGGCGATCCTGATCCTCGACGAGGCGACCTCCTCGGTCGACACCCGGACCGAGGTGCTCGTCCAGCGCGCGATGGCCGCCCTGCGCGCCCAGCGCACGAGCTTCGTGATCGCGCATCGCCTCTCGACGATCCGCGACGCCGACGTGATCCTCGTGATGAGCGCAGGCCGTATCGTCGAGCGCGGCACCCACGCGGAGCTCCTCGCCGCAGGTGGCGCCTACCACGCGCTGTACCAGACCCAGCTCACCGAGAGCGGCACCGAGCCGCCTCTTCACCGGTGAGCTTCACCGGCATCCGATGCGGATTTCTCCGGTGAACTTCACCGGTCGGTACATCCATTCCGCTCTCGATTCTGCTCTCCGTCCTTCTCACGTGGGTCATCCGTCGCCGCTGCCCCGGACGGCCCGACGGAGGACCGCCTGCGCTCACATCAACCGCAGCTGTTGGCAATGGTTCCGGCTGAAGCAGGCGCTTCAGCCGATAACCACGCGGCGGGTGCTGATGTCCGGGTCCCGGATGCCGTCAACGTGCTGGACGACCAGCGCGAGCTCGCTGCAAGCGCTGTCATACCAGGCCTGGCTGACGATGACCTCCTGCGAGCTGGTCGCGCGGCGGACCTCGTCGACGACGTTGGCGAGCTCGCCGCCGAGCGCCGTCCAGCTCGCGCGCAGCGAGTCGAGCGCCTTCTCGATGCCGTCCATGTCGGAAAGGACGAGGCCGGTGCTCAGGGTGAGGCCGTTCAAGGTCGCGATGGTCGCCTTGTCCTGGCTCAGCATCTGCGCGTCGCCGGCGATGGTCTGCTGGTAGCTCTGGATCTGCGACTGCATCTGGTCGATCAGCGCCTGCGCCTCGGCGATCGACGCGACGCCGATGCCGACGAGGACGAGCGAGAGCCCGCCGCTGATCGGCGCCAGGATGACGCCGAAGATCGTCTCCAGGATACCGCTCCGCCGACTTGATTGCGCCTTGGCGATGGCGTCGCGGTCAACCTGGACCTGCTGCTGGAGCGAGGCGATCTGCTGATTGATGGCATCGATCTGGGCCTTGAGCGACTCCTCCTCGGCCTGGACCTCGGCGATCGTCGTCTGCATCTGCGAATGGGGCTTTTCCATCTGCTGCTCGAACCGGGCGAGCCTCGCGAGATAGGCGGCGATCTGGTCGGAAATGGCCTGGACGGGTGGCTCCAGCGCCTGGAGCGCGGCGACGAGCTGCGCGGCGAGCTCGGCCGAGAAGCTCTGGCGGAGCGAAGCATAGAGGCCGTCGATCTGGGCCTTGGAGGCGGCGAAAGCCTGGCCGGCGGCGTCGATCGAGTCGAGCACCTCGCTCTGGAAATAAACGAAGCCGCTGCGGCGCCACTGGATGACCAGCTCCTCGGCGGCGCCGAGCTCCTGGTCGAGCTGGTCGTACCAGGGCGAGGAGACCTGGTGGATCTCGGCCTCGATCACTGCCTGGCAGGAGGAGTTGAGCAGCAGCACCGCGCTCATGCCGGAATCGATTTGCGCGTTGGTTGCGGCGGCGGTGAAGGGCATGGCCGTCCTTTCGGCTGGAGTGTCGGGGCGCGCCCGGGCAGCCGGCGGGCTGCCCGGACAGCCGGCCGTTCGTCAGGCCGCTTCGATGTGGGTCGAGCTGCTCATCGGCAGTTGCGCCGAGGGAAAGCTGACCGGCGCGTTGACGAGGCTCTGGGCGAAGTTGGTCGCGTCCTGCCACTCCTGCGCGGCGGCGTCGGTGAAGGCGTCTTCGACGATCACCTGGAGGCTGGCTTGCCCCTTCAGAAGCTTGTCGCGCACGCCCTGGAGCTCGCCCTGGAAGACGTTCCAGGCGGTGCGGAAGTTGGAGAGCGCGTTGCTCGCATCGGTCGTGTAGGTGATTGACTGGCTCGACGCGATGGCGAGGCCCTGGAGCGCGACGAGCTGGCGCTCGTCGGCGCCCTTCTCGGCCTGGTCCTTGGCGATCTCGTCGAACTGCGCATTGATCTTCTGCTGCATGATCCCCCAGGTGACCGCGCCGCCGACGACCAGGAGGCCGCCCGTGCCGGCGACGACGAGCGAGGCGCCGCCCGTCTCGGGCGCGAGCGCGATGCCGACAACCAGCAACAGGATGCCGACGCCGATCCCCGCGGCCGATCCGGCGATGGCTATGTTCTCCTGGTGGATCGTATCCTTCAGCGTCTGGATCGCGTTGTTCATCTTGTCGATGTCGGCCTGGAGCGTCGTCTCGGCGCTCTGAATGTTGGCGGCGCCCGTGCTCAGATCGTCGTGCGCCTTCTGGATTCTGTCGCCCCAGCCCCTGAGCAGATCGGATGTCTTCTGGGCGCTGTCGAGGATGGTCTGGACGGCGCCCTCGAGCGCCGTGATGAGGTCGTGGACCTGCTTGACGTGAGGATCGTCGGCGCCCTGGGCGTCGGGATATTTCGTCGCGATCGCGTCGATCTTGGCGGTGAAGGCCTGGTAGGTGGTGCCGTAGTCGATCACCTGGGTCGGGACGCCGCCGGTGACGCTCGGCGCGAGGTTGTCGATCCAGTCGGTCGCCACCGCCTTGGCCGCGTCAAGCTTTTGATTGAGGTCATCGAACCAGGACGGCTTCGGGTCCGGGGCGATGAAGACGGTGTTGAGGATGCCGTGGCAGGCCTGGGTGATGAGGCTCAACGTCACGAAGGCGCTCTGGGTCTGCTTCTGGAGGTCGGTGCTCTGCGGGTCGTTGGCGGGGGTTGCCATTTCTCGTCTCCTTCATCGTTTGGGTCATCGTCGGGTTGGATCAGGGCGCGGCTGCGCCGGGTTGCTGTGGATCGAGGGTGACCGGCGGCCCGGCGGTGGTCTGCGCGTCTCGCAGCTGGAGCGCGAAGCGCTTGATCGCCTGCCAGTTCGAGTCGGCAACCGAGATGGTCGCAAGCTCGAAATAGGTCGCCGGGTCCGCGCCGCTCTGCAACGCCTCGATGACCGCCTGGATCTTGTCGCGCTCGCTCGACCACATGTTGACAATCTGCGGCAGAATGTCGGTGATCGCCCCGAAGCGCAGCTCGAGGTCGTAGAGGACCTGGAGCACCAGCTTGGTGCCTGCCGCGGCCTGCGCCTCCTCGCTCGCCTGGAGCTGGAGAACAGCGATCTGCTTCAGCGTATCGGTGATCTCGGACGTACCCTGGATGATGTCGTAGAAGGTCTTGCCAACCGTGAAGGCGGCGCCCGCCATCGAGAGGAAGGAGAAGGAGGCGGCCGTGCCGGTGGCGACGTTGTAGAGCATCGTCACCGTGCTCTGGACGACTCCCTTCCCCGTGCTGATGTCGGTGCTGGTGATCGACGACTGGAGCTGGGCGATCATGTCCTGCAGGTGGCTGAGCTCCGCCGCGATCTTCACCATCTGCTGCTCTTCATCGGCGAGCGCCTGCCAGCCCTGGTTGATGCTGTCGGCGAGCAGCGGTTGGATGCTCTTGAACTTGCGATGATGGGCCTGGAGCGAGGCGTCGGCCGCCCTGGTGCCGCTCACCGCCTTGTCGAGCTCCGGTATCAGCACCTGCTGGAGGAGCTCGATCCAGGCAGCGGCGGTCTGCGGCGCCTTGCCGGCGACCCCGCCAAAGGCGGCGGCATAGTCGACAAAGGGCACGAGGACGCCGGCCCAGATGTCGGGCCGCTCCGCTGTCCAGGAGGCCCCCGCCGCCGCCAGCATGGCGATCCGGCTGCGCACCGGCGTCAGCCAGACGGGATCGGAGGCGAGCTTGCCGACGAAGGTGTTCTGGGTCGTGATCGCGTAGCCGTCGATGCGCAGGATCTCGTTGAAACCCTGGATGAGCAGCTCCTGGACGCTGAAAATGGTCGGGCTCAACATGTCAGGCTCCGATCTTCAGAAAGGGATCGAAGGTCATCGCCTTGCCGTCCATCGTAAGAACGACTGAATATTGCCAGTTCCCCTGCATGCCCTGCGACTCCACCCGGCATTCCCAGTAATCGCCGTCCGGCGTCGTCACCTGCTTCGGGACGCAGACCTTGTCGTTGACCATCTGGCCGGTGAACTGCGTGATGTCGACGTCGCTGGCGGGCGAGACGGGCGCCACGTTCCAGGCGATCAGCTGGCCGTCTTTGCAGGCCGTATAGAGCTCCCCCTGACCCTGGTTGGAGGAACCCACATGCTTGTTGGTGTCGATCATGTAGACATTGCCCTGGAGGTCGCCTGAGGCGAGCGCGCCTTCGACATCGACGACGATCAGGACATCGATGGTGTTCATGCCTCGCAGATTGTCAGCCATAACTTGCCTCCTTCATGGCCGGGCGGCGCCCGGACCTAGACGACCTTCAAAAATGCGCTCAGAGACATGGGCGAGCCGCCGACGGAGAGGCTCACCGTGTACTCGTAGGACTGGAACGCGCCGTGCGACTCGACGCGGCCGGACCAGGCGCCTTCGCCGAGATCGTCATTGGCCGCCGGCGCGCAGACGCCGCTCGAGACCATCGCCCCCGAAAAGCCGGTAATCGACACCTCGTCGCCGGGGCTGACGGGCGTGACACTCCACACAACTATCTGCCCGTCCTGGCAGACGGTGTGGAGCGAGGAAGTTCCCTCCTGCCAGGAGCCAAGAAAGCCGTTGGTGTCGACCAGGTAAGAATTTCCTGACGCGCTGCCGCTTGACAATGCGCCTTCCGCATCGACGACGATCAGCGCGCAGATCCGCTTCATTGCCGCCCCCCGGTTGGTTTCCGCCACCCACCCCGCGTCATGATGGGGCCAAAGTAGCTCGATGTCAGGTGCTTATCCCGACAGACACAGCTCGGCCACGAGCCGGTAGCCGCACGCAGGCACCGCCCGAAGCACCGCAAAATACGGCGAATCTCTGTTTCCAAGACGTACGCCGATTTCCGACGCAATCGAGAAGCATGAGCATCGGCGGTGCTCTGCCTCTTCTGAAATGGGGCGGCACCACGGTCGTGCCACCCACACGTCAAGGAGGCTTCTCACCTCCAGGCGATCCCGTCGTAACCACAGCAGCCAGTAGAAACGGAGATGCCGAAGAAGCACCTCATCGACAAGGTGTCCGTCTCGGACATCTGCGACGTCCACCCCCCGAAGCCGAGCCTGTTCTACGACTGACAGAGGCAGCTCTTCGAGGACGCGCAGGAAGCGTTAGAGACTGGCAAGCGTGGGTCGGCGAGCCGGGAGAGGTGCGCGAGGCGGTGCTCGACCGCAACGCGCTCTCCACGAGCTCTCCAGGCCCGAGCCTCGGCGGCTGGGCCCGCGTTGGGCCCACGCCCTCCGAGGGGTGCGATCCCTCGTCGCGTCCCCACGAGATCCCGGGCGAACCGACGGATCGCGCCGGTTCGCCACCGCAGTTTCGTCCTCGGGCGAGGCGAAGCTAGGGCGCCGCGTTCGCCGCGCCCGGGGTCGGCGCGGTGACGCCGCCCTGGCCGGTCAGGTCGGGCAGCCTGCCCCACGTCTGCCCATCCGCTGCCGCCTCGATCGGGTACTCCAGTTGGTCGAGCACCTGGTCGTTCGGAGAGATGAGGAAGACTGTCTCGCCCCTGGAGGCGCTCACCTTCCATGTCGCATAGAAGCAGCTGCTCGGGCCGTCGGCCAGGCACGTTGTGTGGGGCCCCGGGCCCACTTCGACCGCCTGGTCGCCGAGGACGAGCAGGTACTCCCCCGGGGCGAGCTGCGTGCCCTCGGGGAACCTGAGCGCGTCGGCCGTGTTGCACATGCCGCTCTCGTCGGAGTCGCAGAGGCCGAACCCGCCGAGATCGGCCGCCGCCGAGCCCGGGTTGCCGAGCTCGATCCAGTCGCTGCCCTTGGCCGAGATCTCGTTCACCACGACGGTCGTCGTCACGTCCCCGCCGGCGCCCGTTCCCCCTTGCCCGCTGCCACCGGTGCCGCTCGAGCCCTGAGACGTGGTGGTGGTCGCGCCCGTGCCGGGCGTGCCGCTGCCCGCCGGCTCGTTGTCCGAACCGCAGCCCGCTGCGCAGAGCGCAGCAGCACAGAACATGGTGAATCGAAGGTGTGCTATCATGAAGTTCTCCTCGGCGCGCAGCACACGGCGGTCCTGGCCGCGCGTCAATGGGCACGGGCGGGGCCTTCACCGCCGCTCGCAGGTCGCGGAGCGCTCTGGCCCAGCGCCGGCCCAAGCGGCCGTCTTCGGGTGCTTCAGCGTACACCGCCGCGGGGGCGACCGTGCCCCAGAGCGATCGCGACGCCGCTCGCCTTCTGGCGCGAAACTGCAGGCCGATGACGGCCAGCGCTACTCGAGTAGCGCGAGCGTTCGCGGATCGGGCTCGCCACCGCAATACTTGTCGAGCGCCGCGAGGAACGTCGCCTCGTCGGGAGCCGCGCGGGCGAACAGGGTCATCGACGAGCAAAACTTCATGTCATCGGGGCTATCGAAGATGTCGTACAGCGAACGCCCCGCGATCTGGTTCACGAGGCGAGTGCACTCGAGCAACCTCGGACCGAGCGTCGGGTGCTGCAGATAGGCTTCGGCTTCGGCCTTCGAAGCGATGCCATACCTTCGAGCCATGGCGCTGTGGCCCAGGCCCCGCAGCTGCGGGAAAATGAACCACATCCAGTGGCTGGTCTTCTCTCCTCGGCGCAGCTCGGCCAGGACGCGATCATAGACCGGAGCCTGCGCGTCCACGAATCGTTGCAGGTCGTACGGATCGGGCATGGGCGCACCTCGACCCTCAGTTCAGCATTCGATCGTCGACGGGGCGCTCGAGGGCGTCAGCGGTGCCCGCCGATCTGCACGATCGTCACGATCTCGTTGTCGTCATCCTGCGTGAAATACAACCGACCTCCATGGCTGAGGCGCACCGAGTACAGATTGCCCCCGAGGTGCTCGTAGTCCATATGGCCGTTCATCTCGCTCGATTGGCGGGGGTGGTACCCCTGGCGGATGAGGTTGGTGAAGTGCGTGTAGCGCGAGTATTCCGAGCCGGTAATGCCGTTGTGTTCGCAGCGACGGGAGACTTCGACGGTCCACATGACGAGGAGGCTACCTATCCACAGCGCGAGCTTCAACCAAATGCGTATCGGCGCGCACGCCTTCGATAGCGTGCGCGTCCGCGGTCTCTTGCTGGCGGGACGGATTTTGCTCCGCTGGGTGCTCACATCGGGGAAGGAAAAGTAAAGCGATTCGAGAGGCAGGCAGAGATCGGCAACGCATTCGTAGCCGTCGCGGCAGGGATCCGTCTCGCTGCACGGGTCGAGGCACGAGAATTGCCGCATCTTCTGTCGAAAGTGGGACGGATGACAACGCATCTTTCGTCTCCCGGCCCTCTCGACGGGGGTGTATTCGACGAGCGACTGCGGCGCGGCGTCGACGACGCGACGCGACGCGGCGCGCAAGCCGAAGGACTCGTCCGACGCCGAGAGCACGGCCCAACCGCGGCGGAGCTCGCCGTGCGTCCCCCGCGGGCCTTGTCGGCCGATGAGCGCAGGGTCGACACCGATCCGAGCGCAAGCCTCCAGCAGGGCCAGGTCGCCCCGTCATCAGTCAGCGTTGATGCGGTTCTCGTTGAGCTTCTCCATCACGCGGTCGAGATTGAACGCCGCCGGCCTCTGCCTGATTGGAAACCGCTCGAACGACTTGAGTAGGTTCGCCACGTAGGCCTGGCAGGGCACGAGGAGGAACGCATGGTCGAGGACCCAGTCCCAGTACGTGTTTGAGCCGTCGTCGGCCCGCTCGAAGGGGTCGCGGCGGAGGTGGAAGATCTTCGGAGTCCGCAGCGAGACGAACGGCTCGACCCAGATCTGCAAGCGCTTGGCGCGCTGCTCCATGAAGACGAGCTTCCAGTCCTCATAGCGCATCGCCAGAACATCGCCGTCGTCGCCGACGTAGAAGAACTCCTTTCGCGGGCTCTCCGTCACCTGCCCGGTGAAATAGGGCAGCATGTTGTAGCCGTCGATGTGCACCTCGAACCTCTTGTCGCCGGCCTCGTGGCCGTGGAGGAGCTTCTCCTTGATATCGGTGACGCCCGCGGCAGCGAGCAGCGTCGGCAGCCAGTCCTGGTGGGAGACGATCCCGTTGAGCACCTTGCCGGCTGGAATCTTCCCGGGCCACCTCACGAACGCCGGCACCCGGAACGCGCCCTCCCAGTTCGTGTTCTTCTCGCTGCGGAAGCAGGTGATGCCGGCGTCCGGCCAGGTGTTGAAGTGGGGCCCATTGTCTGTCGAGTAAAGGACGATGGTGTCGTCGGCGATCCCGAGCTCATCGAGCTTGGAGAGGAGCTTTCCGATATACTCGTCATGCTCGACCATCACGTCGTTGTACAAGCCCTGGCCGCTCTTTCCCTGCACCTCCTGCTTCGCGTGCGTGCGAAAGTGCATGTGGGTCGTGTTGTACCAGACAAAGAACGGCTTCCCTTCGCGGTGGGCGCGCTCGAGGAACCTGAGGCACCGGTCCGTGATCTCGTCGTCGATGGTCTCCATCCGCTTGCGCGTGAGCGGGCCGGTGTCCTCGATGCGCCCGTCGGCGAAACAGTGGAGCACACCTCGCGGCCCGAACCTCTTGCGGAACGCTGGATCCTTGGGGTAGTCGGGGTGCTCCGGCTCCTCTTCGGCGTTCAGGTGGTAGAGGTTGCCGTAGAACTCGTCGAAGCCGTGGTTCGTGGGCAGGTGCTCGTCCCGGTCGCCGAGGTGGTTCTTGCCGAACTGCCCGGTCACGTAGCCGAGCGGCTTCAAGAGCTCGGCGATCGTGGGGTCCTCGGGCCGGAGGCCGATCTCGGCGCCGGGCATCCCCACCTTGGTGAGCCCGGTGCGGATCGGGTTCTGGCCGGTGATGAACGCGGCCCGGCCAGCGGTGCAGCTCTGCTGCCCGTAGTAGTCGGTGAAGGCGAGCCCCTCCTCTGCGATCCGATCGATGTTCGGGGTGCGATACCCCATCATCCCGCGGCTATGGAAGCTGATGTTCCAGATGCCTATGTCGTCTCCCCAGAGGATGAGCACGTTGGGTTTGCCACTGGACTTCTTTGCCGCCTTCGGAGCAGGCGTACCAGGTGTAGACATGGCGATGGCATGGCACACGAACGGTGTCCGACAAGTCGGGAGAACCCGCACCGGGCGCGCCGAACATGGGCTCAGCACTCGGCAGCCGCCTGATCCCGTGGTGGACGGTGGCGTTCGCGCTGTCCTCACTGCAGCTGAGGGCGTGGCGATCTGCTGGAAGGACAGATCGCGGAAAACATGAGCGCCACGGCGAGCCGCTGGGGCCGCGCCGCTCGCGCACCGGCGCTAGCACCAGACGCACCCGAGGTGCCTCTTGCATTCACCAGAGGCTTCCATCGTCAACCTGGAAAGCCCGAGAATTAAAGAACACAAACCACAGAGACACAGAGGGCACAGAGGAGAAGAGGAAATAGTTGTTTTGCAGCGGTTCGCCACCGCCAATTCGTCCTTGGGGAACCCAGTACCAGCGCTGTGCTCGGCCCGGCGGAGACGGCGACCCGGATCGGGACAGCCACCAGGTAGCCAAGGACGCCAGGAGACCTCAGCGCTCTGTGCTGGCGTCCTCCGCGGCTCAACGCATTCTCGTCCGAGCTCCTCTGTATCGGCGTGTTCTACAGTGGAGCCTCGAAACCTGAATACTTCGCAAAGTCCTGCCGCAGCTGGAAGTCCCGCTCCACGAGGCACCCGTCGAGCTCCTCATCGGAGGCGTGGCGCAACCTCCGGTGCCGCTCCGCGATGCGGCTGTCGATCGCCCGCACCACGCGCACAGCGAGCAGCGCGGCGGCGATCGACGCGGCGTCGGACGCGATGAACACGGCCCGCGCCTCGATGAACTCCGCCACGGTGCCGTCTCGCATGCTGGAGGCGATCCACCCGAGGAAGCGGCTCGCTACATAGAGCGTCCACCACGTCCCGATCGCGGCGTGGTGCACCGCGCCCGCCCGCGGGGCGTGCACCATCTCGACGCGCCGGTAGCCGCCCGCGCCGTCCAGCTGCGGGCGTGGCGCGGGCTCGGGCGCGCCGTCCGGGGCGAGGCGGTCGTGCAGGTCGCGCACCACCTTGTAAGGCTGCACAAGGTTCACGACGGGGAGGAGAAACGCCATCACCGCCCCTGTCGGCGTCCAGGGAAAGCCGCGCACGAGCTCGAGCGTGTCGGCCGCGGCCACGGCCCTGCCGATCCAGCGCAGGAACAGCACGCCCGTCAGGAGCCCGAGCACGAGCTCGACCAGCCCCCCGGCTTCACGGAGGGTATTGGCGAGCTGCCAGGCCCACGCCGGAACCGCGGTCCGGCGGAGCAGCACGATGTGCAACGCCCCGACCAGGCCCGTGAAGGCCCCCACCGCCGCCATCGCGCCCAGCCCGACGATCGCCGCGCGGGCCCGCCTGCGCGCGATGCCGGCGTCTCGGTCCCACGCCACCCGAGCTTCGCTCCAGCCGCTCATCGCAAGGAGGCTAACAGCGCGACACGCCGCAGCGCAATCGGCGCGGCCGGGGCGCCGTGGCAGGAAACGTGCGTTCGCGCCCGGAGGCGCGAACGTCCAGGGCACGCCGACGTCCCGCAGGACAGGTGCCCTCGGTGCGGATGGCGCCCTGCCGCGGCCCTCGGCCCATTCGGGCTCTCCAGCGCGCTGTTCGGCGGGAGCTCAGAGGCAGCGGGGAGCGGGGAAGGTGATCTTCACATTCCGGATCTCCTGGCGCGCGACGGCATCTCCCGTGCCGGCGGCGAAGCCATAGAAGAACGCCGACCCGACGGGGAAGCCGTCGATGGCGACCCCCTGGATCAGGGGCTCGCCGTCGATGCTCACGCTCACCTCGCCCTGGTTGAGCTCGATCCGGGCCGTGTGGAACGCGCCGTCGCCGAGCCTGACGTTGCTCTCCACCTGGCTCAGCGAGCTGCAAGGCCGGGCGAGATCGTCCACGCCCACGTGGTTCCCGTCCCGGTCTCCGCAATCGAAGTTGTTGTATGTATCGAGCTCGATACCGTAGCCGGCGAGCCCGACCATGCCGAGGCTGCCGCCGGGCTCGCCCACTGCCGTCTCTCCTGTCGTCTCGAGCATGAAGCCAAGGCCGTCACCGCGGCCGAGGCGGAACTCGAACGTCGCGGTGAAGGAGTCGGCGGCGATCGGATTGCGGTAGACGAGGGTGCCGGCCTGCTGGTGCTCGGCCTCGGTGAGCACGCCAGACGGCGCCTCCGCATCCCAGAAGGCATCCCCGTTGAAGGACCATCCCTCCGGCGGAGAGGCCATGTCCGCGGCGAGGCTCGCCGCGCACACGGTTCCATCGGGGCACGTGCTCTCGTCGGTCTGCCCGTTGCAGTCGTTGTCGGCGAGGTCGCACGTCTCGGGCTCCGGCGTCCGCTCGCCAGTGCACGGGCCCCAGGCGCTCCGGGAGCAGACCTGCACGCCGGCCTCGCACGCCCCGACGCCCTGGGTGCCCTGCGGGCCCGAGTAGCAGCTCCGTTCGCGCCCCTCCGGGCAAGCGCAGCCTTCATCGACGACACGGTCGCAATCGTTATCGAGGCCGTCGCAGACCTCCGGCGCAGGTACGCACCCGGCGCCGACCTCCTCGGCGCCGGCCTCCTCGAGGATGTCGCTCCTGCCGCACGTGGAGACGGCGGCGGCGAGCGCCGGGAGGAGCAAGAGCGCCAGCGCGCGCGCGCTCCGGCCTGGGCGCGCCGCTTCGCGTGAAGCTTGGCGTGAAGAGGAGATCGGCTGTGAAGGATGCATGAGCTCTCGATGCTGAGCGCGACGAAGGATCCCGCAGATGTATGGGAACCTTCGCGCCAGCTCTTTCTGTGCCGCAATGTACCAGATCGCGAGCAGCGCGCTCCAGGCGTCCAGCGGCAGTCGAGGTCTGGAACCCGCCGGTCACGAGGCCGCCGCAGCATCTCCCCGAGAGGGAGAGGCCCGCTGACCGCTCTTTCGCCGCCGAGATGCGCTTCGAGGGCGCCCCCGCGCCGGGCGTGGGCTGCGCGCTCCGGCGCGCCACCTGTCAATCAGCGGCGAAGCAGTAGACGCGGCCGCTGCCGCCCTTCGGGGCAGTGTCGGCGCAGCTGCCGTTCTCGTGCACCGAGTTCCACGGCCGGTACATCTCGTCCATGCTTTGATTGGGGCCGCGGCCGTCGCAGTGCGCGATCCAGGCGGTCTGGGTCGGGTCCTCGGAGGTCCAGTCCTCGCACGTGTAACCGACCTTGAGGGTGCCGTCTCGGTCCGTGCCGGTGAGGACATCGTGCTCGATCGGCGTCGGGGAGCCATCCCACTGGCCCGGCACCATCTCGCCATTCTCGTTCACCCGGCGCGCTCCGTCCAGCTGCAGAGCCCGGCGTCGTAGACCCGGACATCGACGTCGCAATTACCGTTCTCGACGAGGAAGAAGCCCTCGAGAAGCTGAGGAATCCCCTCATTTTGCAGCCATTTTCAGCGGGGAAATTGAACAGGGAGGCGGGGAGACAGGGAGTATTTTGTAGATTTCCCTCCCCGCCTCCCCGCCTCCCTGTGAATTTTCCGAAGAATTTGAGGGGATGCGTCAGCTCGAGAAGAGCTGCGTCGTCCAGCGTTCCTCGCGGGCCGAGCGGGCGACCAACACCGACCTGAGCGAGGGTTGAACGGGGACTTCGCCTGTCCAGCTGTCTGTCAGCGCAAACAGCGCCTTTCATGCGCCATCGCATGCATTGCAAGCCCGGAGTCCTGGGCAACGCCCCCTTGTGGATACGCTGGCCCGGGGAGCGTCTCATTCGCCGCTCCCTCCTCCACGTCAGCGACGCAATGCCCCCCGGATCCCGCGCTCGTCAGCCGCCGCTGATCTCCTGCACCCGTGCCGCGGCGCCGCTCGCACCTGCGTTGTCCGCCGCGTTCTCATCGCCGCCCAGCCCGCCGTCGCCGGCCGTCCCCGCCTCGATGTCCACGCCGCCCTGCTGCGCCGGGGCCACGCCGACGTGCGCGATGCCGAGGGACGAGCCGCCCGCGCCGCCGCCGCCCGGGCCTCCCGCGCCCCCGGCGCCGCCCGCGCCGCCCTGGCAGGCGCCCGGCAGCACGTTGGGCGGCCCGCCGGGGCCGCCGGGGCCGCCAGCGCCGCCGGGCTGGCCGCTGGCGCCCGCGCCGCCCTTCCCGGCCCTGCCCGCGGTGATGTGCACGTCGGTGAGCGTCAGCGCGGCGTTCACGCTCGCGAGCCCGATACTGGACCCGCCCGCCTGACCGCCGGCGCCGCCAGCGCCGCCGCACCCGCCGGCGCCGCCGCTGCCGCCGCTCGCTCCAGGCCCGATCGGCGGCATGAGCTGCGGACAGCTCCCGCCGCTGCGCGAGCCGCCGCCGCCGCCGCCCTGGCCCGGTGAGCCGTCCCGGCCGGGCGAGCCCGAAGGCGCCGTGTAGCCGGCCGCGCTGAGGTGACCGAGGCCCGCCCCACCGCTGCCCGGGGCGCCGGACGCGCCGTTCGCGCCCGGCGCGCCATCCCCGCAGTCCGGCGCGCCGCCCTGTCCGCCGCGAAGCTCGGGCAGCCCCGGCCCTCCCATCATCCCCGGCCCGACAGGAGGGATGGAGCTGCCGCCCGCGCCGCCCACCGAGCCAGAGCACGCCGGGTTCGTCGGGCCGGGCAGCCCGACCCCGGCCGTGCACGCGGCCATCCCTGGCAGCCCGCCCGGCCCCTGCGGCGCCGCCTCCGCAAGGCTCACCGCGTCCGCGCCGTCCGCGCCGTCGCCCGCGACGAGCGTGCAGCGGGTCAGCTCGGCCGTCGCGCCGTCGGCCAGCACGGCGACGGACGACGCCCCGGGCTCCGCGCCGGGAGCCGCCTGGAACCAGAAGTCCTCGATCCGCGTCGTGGCCTCGCCGCCGAGCAGCACCGCGGCGATGACACCCGGCTCGGTGGCGACTGTTGTCTTGCCGCTCTCGCCGATCCACTGCCACCCGTGCTCGCAGTCGAGCCCACCGAAGAGCTCCACGCCCGCGGGGACGACGATCGGCTCGTTGAAGGCCTGGGCGCACGCATAGACGCGCTTACCCCGCTTCCCGGCGAGCTCGATCGCTTTGGAAAGCGTCTTCACTGGCGCCACCCTGGTGCCAGGGTTGAGATCGTTGCCGGCGTCGGCGACGAAGACGCCGAGGCTGTCGTCGATCACGCACGCGTCCTCGGCGGGCGATCGGGCGCTGTCGCAGCCAGGAGCGCCGCCCGAGCCACCGGCGCCGCCCGCGCCGGTGCCGGTGGACGCGGCGGCGCCGCCGGCGTTCTGGAACTCGCGCACCTCGGGCGAGCACGCCGCGGCGCCCGCGGTGACGGCGACGAGCAGGGCGGCCGCGAGGGCGCCGCGGACCGCAGCGGCCGGGGCAAAGCCAGGGCTCATGCGTGCTCCATGCGGCCGGCGGCGTCCGCCGTCAATCGACGCGCCCTGGCGCGCCCGCCGCCGTCCGCCGTGCGACGTCGATCGACGCGCCCTGACGCGCCGTGCGCCGTGCGCCGTGCGCCGTGCGACGTGCGACGTGCGACGTCAATCGACGCGCCCTGACCCACCGCCGCCGTCCGCCTGCAACGCGGAGAGCCGCGCGCGATAGGCCGGGTCGTCCTCGGTGCGCCGCCGCGGCAGGCCGTCGTCGAGGACGAGCCACGCGACCTGGCTCTCGATGCCTGAATGGCACGCCGGGCGCACGAGGCCCGGGTCATCCATGCTCCCGACCGCGATCTCCACGACGTCCGAGCCGGGGTACTCGAAGGTGAGCGGCGTCCCGCACGCCCCGCAGAAGCCGCGCCGCGCCAGCGGCGATGAGGCGAAGTACGTCGGCTCGCCGCCGCGCCACTCGAGGCTCTCGCGGCGCACGGACGTGAGCACGGCGAACACGTTGCCGAACGCCCGCTGGCACTTGCGGCAGTGGCAGTATCCGGTCCGGCCCGCCACGGCCTCGGCGCTGTACCGCACGCGGCCGCACTGACAGCCCCCCGCGACCTGGATCGACTCGGCCTCTCGCTCCGCCTCGGCCATCGGCGGCACCTCCAGCGGGAGCAACGGTGGCACGCGCGGCGGCCGGTCGCCACGACGCGCGCACCGAGCTCTGACAGCCGCGCTCGACGAGCCGAGTCGACCGTCAGCTCGCCAGCGCCGCCTCCCCGCGCCGCCCCCCCTCCCCCGCCCCGGCGAGCGCCGCCCGGAGGCTCTGGATCGTCGCGTAGAGCCCCTGCCGCAGCGCGACCCGCGGCTCGAACCCGAGCGCGCGCCGGGCCAGGTCGATCGCCGGCCGCCGCTGCCTCGGGTCGTCCTCCGGCAGCGGCCTGAACACGATCCGGCTCGCGCTGCCCGTGAGCCTCACGATCTCCTGCGCCAGCTCGAGCACCGTCACCTCGACCGGATTGCCCAGGTTGACAGGCCCCATCTCCACCGGGTGCTCCATGAGCCGCAAGCACCCCTCGACAAGGTCGTCGACGTAGCAGAAGCTCCGCGTCTGCGAGCCGCTCCCGTAGACGGTCAGGTCCTCGCCACGGAGCGCCTGGACGATGAAGTTGCTCACCGCGCGCCCGTCGTCGAGCGCCATCCGGGGCCCGTACGTGTTGAAGATCCGCGCGATCCGCCCGGACGCGCGCCCCTGACGGTGGAAGTCCATCACCAGCGACTCCGCGCAGCGCTTGCCCTCGTCGTAACAGGCGCGCACCCCGACCGGGTTCACCCGCCCGAGGTAGCCCTCCGGCTGCGGGTGCACCTCGGGGTCGCCGTACACCTCGCTCGTCGACGCCTGGAGCAGCCGCGCGCCGTGCCGCTCGGCGCACTCGAGGGCGTGCAGCGCGCCGAGCACGTTCGTCATCGTGGTCCGCACCGGATCGCCCTGGTAGCGCGCGGGGCTCGCCGGCGACGCCAGGTTGTAGATCCTGTCGACCTCGTGATCGAAGGGCAGCGTCACGTCGTGCTCGACGAGCCAGAAGCGGCTGCTGCGCATCAGGTGAGCCACGTTGGCCGGCGAGCCCGTCGAGAAGTCGTCGAGCGCGATGACCTCGTGGCCTTCCGCGAGGAGCCGCTCGCACAGGTGCGAGCCGACGAAGCCGGCGCCCCCCGTCACCAGGATGCGCATGCTCCTCCCCACCGTTCTCCCGTTCGCGTCACCCATCGGAACACCTCCGTTGTCGCAGTAGCCTGTACCCGGACGTCATCATGCGAGCGGGCTCCGGTGGTGCGCGGGGTCGCAGCGGCGAACCCCGGACGGCGCGCCGCTCCGCTCCAGCTCGTCCTCCTCGTCGGCGAGCCGCAAGGAAGGCGGCAGGAGGAGCTCGTCGACGAGGTCGAGGAGCGTGTCCACGCGGTGCGCGCAGGTGTGGCGCGCGAGCACCGTCCGGCGCCCGTGCTCGGCGATCCCGCGCGCGTAGTCCGGGTCCGAGAGGAGCGCGCGGAGGTGCTCCTTCATCTCCGCGCCGGCGCGCGCGACGAGGTAGTCGCGGCCGGGCGAGAAGAGGCGCTCGGCGTCGGGCCACGGCGCGCTCACGAGCGGGATCCCGCACGCGAGCGCCTCGAAGGGCCGCATCGTCGGGATGTCGGGGAGCAGCGCGGCGTACGGCCGCCGCGGGACGTGCACCGTGACGCGGGCGCGCGCGAAGGCGTCGGGGACGAGGTGGTTCGGGAGCCAGCCGGCGTACTCGATGCCGGCGTCCGCGAGCGCCGCGAGGGCGCGCGCGGGGTAGCGCAGCCCGTGCACGCGCGCGCGCAGGCCGAGCGCCTTCACGGGCTCGACAAGGAACTCGTGGAGCTCCGCCGTCCGCTCGCCGTCCCCCCAGTCGCCGATCCACACGAGGTCGCGCTCCTTCTCGACCTCCGGCAGCGGCCGGAAGAGGCGCGCGTCGGCGGCCTCGTGCCAGACGACGGCGCGCCGCGCGACGCCGCGGCTCAGGTAGAGCTCGCAAAGGCTCTTTCCAAAGCCGAGGACGCAGTCGTACCCCGAGAGGTCGCGCCGCACGATCGCGGCCGGATCGGTGAGCAGGCGGTGGTGCGTGTCGTGGAACAACAGGTGGTAGCGACCCACGCGGGCGCGGTGCTCGCCGAGGCGCCGCACGAGCTCGGGGTCGTTGCCTTCGTGGACGAGCGCGACGTCGACGCCCTCGAGCGCGGCGTCGAGGTCCAGCGTGGCGAGCGCGTAGCGGCGCGGGTAGAGGCGCGGCCAGAGGCGCTGGCAGGCGGCGGCCGCTTCGTTCACCGCCGCCAGCGCGGCGTGGCCGTGGGCGGCGACGAGGCCCTGCGCGCTCCAGGCGTCCTCGGGCTCGAAGGCGAGGACGTCGTGGCCGCGCGCGTCGAGCTCCGCCGCGACGCCGCGGAGGAAGTGCGCGTCCCCGTGGTTCCAGTCGGAGAGCAGGGAGTGACAGAAGAGCGCTATTCGCATGGTGTCCCGCAGGGCGTGGGCGATGGAGGAGGGCTGCCGCGCCGGGGCACAGGCGGCCAGGCCGCGAGCGCGACGGCGTAGACGTCGAGGTAGCGGCGGGCCATGGCGCGCGGGCTGAAGCGCACCGCGCGCCTGCGGGCGAGCGCGCCGAGCGCGTCGCGGCGCGCGGCGTCCCGGATGAGCTGGTCGAGCGCGCCCGCGAGCGCGACCGGGTCGTCCGCGGGGACGTAGACGGCGGCGTCGCGCCAGACCTCGCGCAGGCTGGGCAGGTCGCCGAGCACGAGCGCGCAGCCGGAGAGGCCGGCCTCGAGGATCGACATGCCGAACGGCTCGTACCGCGCCGGGAAGGCGTAGATCGCGGCGCGCCCCATCCACCACGCGAGCTCGCCCTCGCTCATCCACCCGAGCGAGCAGAGGCTCTCGCCGGTGCGGCGGCCGACGCCGCCCGGCGCGACGTCGCTCCCGGCCACGAGCACCGGCCACGCGAGGCGGGGCGCGACCTTCTCGAGGGCCGCGAGGTTCTTGCCCTCGTCCCAGAGCCGGCCGGCCGCGAAGACGAACGCCTCCTTCGCCGCCGGCACGAACCGCCGCCTGTCGCGCGCGTGCGGGATGACGTGGCCCCGTCCGACGCCGAGCGCCCCGTAGTCGCCCGCGAGGGAGCGCAGCATCGCCGCGCTCGGCGCGACGACGGCCGCCGCCGCGCCGAGCCCCTCCGCGACGCGCGCGCGGTAGCGAGCGTAGCGGAGCGGCGCCGGCCGGCGGTAGACGGCGCGCCACCAGGACAGCACGCAGGAGTGCGCCACGACGACGCGCGGCGCCCGGAACGGCAGGGCCGCGTGGCAGTACCCGTTCAGGTGGATGAGGTCGGGCTGCGTCCGCGCCTCCAGGGCGAGCAGCCAGTCGCCCGCGGCGGCGACGTCGTCCCACGGGTCGTCCATCCATTCGAGCCGGTAGTCGCTCTCGGCGAGCTCGAGGCCCGGGATCGCGGCGGCGGCCTCGCGCGCCGCGGGCGACAGCGGCCCGCCCAGGGTCGCGAGCACCGTGGCCACGCCGGCGCGCGCGAGCGCCGCGGCGAGCTCGAGCGCAGAGGTCCACACGCCGCCGTGCGCGTCGGCCGTCATCAGCACGCGCCCAGGCCGCGGCCGCGGCGCCGCCGCGCCCGGGGGGCCGCCGTCAGCGGGCGCCATGCTCGAGCTCCGCCAGCGGCAGCGGCCCGCTGTCCTGGAGATCGCTGAACTTCCGGTGCTCGGCGATGTAGTGGGCGTGGGCCCGCTCCCACGCGCCGTCGTCCGGCGCCCCCCAGCGCGCGGCGTACGCGGGGGAGCCGGGATACGGGAACATGGGGACGGGCTCGTTGGCCCAGACGCCGAGGCCGAGCAGGCGCTGCCGCCACGCCTCCGCCCCGGCGGGGTCGTCGGCGCTCGCGTGGTGCAGGTTGGCCTGGACGAAGGGCACGCTCTTGCGGGCGTGGACGAGCAGCGCGGTGAGCTCCTCGGCCGAGGCGCTGCAGCGCCTGGCGAGCGCGCCGTTCCCGCCGCTGGAGGGGCTCTCGACGCTGGCCTCGATCGAGACGCAGCCCGCGCGGCCGAGCAGATCGAGCATCTCGCGCGACCAGCTGTCGATCCTGAGCTGGACGCCGAACGCGACGTCGCGGGCGCGGAGCGCCTCGAGGAGGGCCCGGTCGGGCAGGAAGTGCTCGTCGATGAAGTAGGCGTAGCGGACGCCCTGGGCGAGGAGCGCGTCGAGCTCGTCGAGCACGGCCTCGAGCGGGCGCTTCCGGAGCGGGGCGCGGGAGCGGTCGCTCGCGCAGAGGGCGCTGCGGTGGGGGCAGCCGCGGGAGGCCTCCAGCTCGGCGCCCGGCCCATCGGGCACGGCGTCGAAGCGGTGGTGGTGGTGGGCGTGCCGCGCGATCGTCGCGTCGTCCCAGCGCAGCGCCGGCAGCGCCCGCACGCTGGCGGCGTGGGGGCCGCCCTGCACGAGATCGATGCCGTTCCTGCGGTAGGCGATCGACGGGATCCGCCAGAAGCGCGAGTCCGCCGCGCCGGCGAGCATGACGAGGACCTCCTCGCACTCGCCGAGGATCACGATATCCACGCCGAGCTTGCGGAGCGCCGCGCGCGGCGTCGAGGAGCCGTGGGGCCCGACGGCGACGAGCAGCCCGCCGTGGCCCCGCAGCGCGGCGGCCGCCGCCATGGGCACGCGCAGCTCGGGCGGCGGGCAGCGCCAGAGGAGGTAGCTCGGCGCCGTGGCGATCGCCGTGATGTCCGGGCGGAGCGCCGCGACCTCGGCGCGGAGCGCGGCGAGGTCGAGCCCGCGCGCGTGGGCGTCGACGAGGGCGGCCTCGTGCCCGGCGCGCTCGAGCAGCGCCCGGGCGTACGCGAGCTCGAGCGGCAGGTGCGGCTCGCGGCAGCCGGCGTAGACGCTGCCCTGGAAGCTCCAGGGCGGGTTGACCAGCGCGACCTTCATGACGCGACCCCGAGCCGGTCGGGCCGGTCGGGCCGGTGGAGGCGGGTGGAAAGAGGGGGGTCGGCGTAGACGGCCCCGAGGCGCTCCTCGAGGGCGAGGCGCCATCGATAGAGCGCGCGCAGCCCATCGCGGACGTCGACGCGCGGCGCCCAGCCGGTGAGCGCCTGGAAGGCGCGGCAGTCGGAGACGTAGTACCGCGGATCGCCGGGCCTCCACCCGGCGAGCGAGACGGCCGGGCGGCGCCCGTCGAGCTCGGCGATGAGGTCGAGCAGCTCGACGAGGCTCACCGCCCTCGCCGGGCCGCCCCCGAGGTTGAAGGCGCGGCCCGAGGCCGGCTTGATGTCGCGGCGCGCGAGCAGGAGGGCGTCGACGAGGTCGTCGATGAACAGCGCGTCGCGGACCTGCAGCCCGTCGCCGTGGAGGGTGATCGGGTCGCGGCGGATGGCGCGCGCGACGAAGTGGGCGATCCACCCCTGGTCCTCGTTGCCGAACTGCCGGGGGCCGTAGACGCCGCTCAGCCGGAGCACCGCGGCGTCGAGGCCGAAGGTGCGCGCGTAGTCGAGGACGTACTGGTCCGCGGCGCCCTTGGAGCACCCGTGAGGGCTCTGGAAGTCGAGCGGACGCGCCTCGGAGATGCCGTGTTCGCGCGCGCTCTCGCAGAGGGGTCGATACCGCTCGTCGCCCCGCTCGAGCGGGAGATCGGGCAGCGCGCCGTAGACCTTGCTGGTGGAGGCGAAGAGGAGCGGCGGGGGCCGGTCGAGCTTCCGGAGCGCCTCGAGCACGTTGAGCGTGCCGCGCGCGTTCACCTCGAAGTCGAGCGCCGGGTCCGAGACGCTCCTCGTGACAGCGACCTGCGCGGCGAGGTGGAAGACGAACGAGGCGCGCCGCACGGCGTCTCTCACGGCCTCCTCGTCGCGGATGTCGCGCACCATGACGTCCACGCCGCCGCCGTGGCGCTCCTTGAGGAGCTCGACGTTCCGCTCGACGAACGCGCGCGCGAGATTGTCGAAGACGAGGACCGGCTCTCCCTGGCGGAGAAGCCGATCGGCGAGGCTGGAGCCGATGAATCCGGCTCCACCCGTGATCAGGACGTGGTCAGGCATATCTTGCTCCGTTCCGGTCTGGACGAGCAGCGGGCGACGAGAGAGCACACGTCAGGTCGAGAGCGGCCGGCGCAGGGCGGCGCGGCAGGCAGAGCGCCCGCCCGCCGCGCGATTCCCCTCGATCCGCGCCGCGCTGCGCGCGAGTCCCTGAGGAGACACCGATTAACATGCGCTCTGGAGGCCCGCAATCCGATCGGAGGAGCTTTGTCTCACCATGCGAGTCGAGCCTGGCGCGGTCCCTAAACAGGGTACGGAGCCGCCGGACGGCGGCATGGATAGCGGCGTAGCTCGATGTGTCGCAAAGAGATCTCGACGCGAGGAGCGGTATCCGGACAGGTGATGAAAGCGGCCAGGGACAATGGCGGGAAGGAGGGAACGCGCTCGACGCCGGGCGGAACCGGGTGGATGCGGATCATTCTGGAACGAGCGGTCCAGAATGCTCGGTCCGGGCTGCTCCACCAGCGAGGTGGCCGCCGGACGTTGTCGACCTCGACCGGCGTGGGCTGGGTGGCGCCGGAACCGGATGGATCATTCTGGAACGAGCGGTCCAGAATGCTCGGTCCGGGCTGCTCCACCAGCGAGGTGGCCGCCGGACATTGTCGACCTCGACCGGCGTGGGCTGGGTGGCGCCGGAACCGGATGGATCATTCTGGAACGAGCGGTCCAGAATGCTCGGTCTGGACGGCGCTGGCCCGTCATCCCGAGGGTCGACAGCGGTTCGCGCGAGATTGGAGAAGGGCGCGCGGCGGGGGGCGGCGCGGACGCGAGCCTTCGAGGAGGCTCAGCTCGCGATCGGCTGGCCGGTCAGGCGCAGGTAGATGTACGTATAACCGATGGCGGCGATCGGCGCGGCCACGAGCGTACCGAGGCAGCAGGCGAGCGCGCCCCCCAGAAAGAGCGCCACGGCGAGCAAGGCATAGATGAAGAGGCCGCCCTTGTGCCCGGTCGTGATTCGCCAGCTTTCCTTCATCGCGTCGATGGTGCCCAGGTTTTTATCGACGATACACAGGGTCGTCATGCTCAGACCGAGCGCGAGGATGATGCCGGGGACGAACAGGAAGACCATGCCGATGGCGACGGCGATGGAGGTCAGGAACTGGGCGCCCAGGATGGGGAGGAACCACTGGCCGCCGCCGAAGATGTCGTTGAACGAGTACGACTGGCCGCGCGCGACCTTCAGGAGCAGAGTGGTCAGGCCTCCGGCGAAGTAGCTGCCGAGCACGAAGCCGACGAGCTGCAGGAGAGCCTGGACGGCCGACCCCAGGCCGGGCGCGTCCCTCGCGAGGGACGCCTGGATGCCTCCGCCTATGCCGTTGGGGAGGCCTGCCGCGAGCCCGACGATGGCCACGGCACCGATGAGGATCGCCGGGTCGCGCTTCACGCGCTCCCAGCCGAAGGACGCCGCGTCTCCCGCGCCCCACGACGTCGCATCGCCCATCCCCGGCGGCTGGCCGTAGGCACCGCCGCCCGGAGGCGCTCCGTAGCCGCCGGGGGGCGCTCCGTAGCCGCCGCCCGGGGGTGCTCCGTAGCCGCCGCCCGGCGGCTGACCCCAGCCGCCGCCGCCCGGCGGCTGGCCCCAGCCACCGCCACCGCCCGGAGGCGGACCATAGCCGCCGGCGCCCGGCGGTTGACCGTAGCCGCCGCCCGGCGGTTGACCACCGCCCGGCGGTTGACCACCGCCCGGAGGTGCTCCGTAGCCGCCGCCCGGCGGCTGGCCGTACGCGCCACCCGGCGGCTGCCCCGGCGGCTGCCCATATGCGCCACCCGGCGGCTGGCCATACGCACCGCCCGGCGGCTGCCCCGGCGGTTGCCCATACGCACCGCCCGGCGGCTGGCCGTACGCACCGCCCGGTGGCTGCCCCGGCGGCTGGCCATACGCACCGCCCGGCGGCTGCCCATACGCACCGCCCGGCGGCTGCCCCGGCGGCTGGCCATACGCACCGCCCGGCGGCTGCCCCGGCGGCTGGCCATACGCACCGCCCGGCGGCTGCCCCGGCGGTTGCCCATACGCACCGCCCGGCGGCTGCCCCGGCGGTTGCCCATACGCACCGCCCGGCGGCTGCCCCGGCGGTTGCCCATACGCACCGCCCGGCGGCTGCCCCGGCGGTTGCCCATACGCACCGCCCGGCGGCTGCCCCGGCGGCTGGCCATACGCGCCTCCCGGCGGCTGTCCGTGGCCAGCGCCACCCGGAGGCTGGCCGTAGCCGCCGCCCGGCGGCGGACCATAGCCGCCGCCCGGCGGCGGACCATAGCCGCCGCCCGGTGGCTGACCGTGACCACCACCGCCCTGACCGCCCCCTGATCCCCCGCCCCAGCCACCTTGGCTCATCTTGTCTCCACCGGTGTGAATACCAGCTAACCCCCAACCAACCACCCCCACTATACGTGGAGGGCGCCGACACGGAACAACTAACTTCTGGCCATGCAGCAACCCGCCCCGCGCGCATCCCGCGCTGCCGCGACCACTGCAGGCTTCGCCGGCGTTTCGAACAGGGCCATCATCACGGATTGCGCAGCGCGAATCTCAACAGACAGCGATCGACCGATCGAGGCCCATTGAGGGACGCGACCGCAACGCCAACAGCGTCCACCCCGCGCGCGGCGGCCGCCCGGAGCGCCCTCGCCCGGTAGATACGCTGCTGGCGCGAGCCGCATCCCCTGTCCACGGCGGGCTCGCCCCACCTGCCTGCCGCCTCGGTCACCTTCTCGAGCACCTGCTGGGCGCGGCCGCCGTCGATCATCCCGATCAGCGGCACGAGCAGCATGCCGGGCAAGAGCGGGATCACCGGGCAGCCCAGCTCTCGCGTGACCGCTGGCCATACCTCGGCAGGCGACGTCCCGGGCGGGAGCGGCCGGGGCAGGAGGAGCAGCTCGACCATCTGCCGGGCCAGGACGCCGCTCTCGCCCTCCTCGGAAGCCAGGTCCTCCCGGTCGAGGACGTTCTGGATCACATTGCAGCCGCACGAGCTCCGCTGGGTCGGTGCGGCGCGCAGCAGGGATCGATGAGCGGGTCTTCCCTCCCGCGCCCGCCTCCTGCCCCGGGGCGCCGGGCAGCTCGCCCCACTGCTCCGGCACCGCGACGCCACTGCTCTCGCCACCCTGACCCATCCTCGCGCTCCCTGCTCCACGGTGCAGGTCACCCTCCCCGGCGAGCTTCTGCGGACCAGCTATCAGGGTACACGTGGCCCCGGCAACATGAGCGCGATGTCTGGAGCGGAAGCGATGAGCGCCGAGACGCGCCAGGCCGAGCGACGCGCCAGATCGCGGGGAGGCCTGCTCCTCACCGCGCCAGCGGCTGCCGGGACGGAGGGCGCGGTCTCTGGCCGGCGCGGAGCGCGGAGCACGAAAACGCCCTCGATGACCTCGCCAGCGCGAGCGCCGGCGCCGCGCCTCCCGGTGCTACCGTTGCACGATGCATTACCGCGACGAACGAGACGCGCTGCGCGGGCGCGTCGACAGCCTCCAGGAGCAGCTCGCGACGGCGAAGCGGGAGCTCGAGGACCAGCGGGACGACGACCGGGCGGCGCGCGTCGCGCAGCTCGAGCGCCAGATGGCGGGCGCCCAGCGCGTGCTCGATCAGCTCGGCCGCGAGCTCGACGAGGTGCGCGGCCGGCGGCGGCGCTCGCTTGTCGCGCCGGTCCTGGCGATGACCGCGGGCCTCGTGATCTGCAGCACGGTCATCGGCTCTCTGCTGCTGAAGCCCGCGTCCGAGGGGACGGTCGACGCCGTTCCGCTGCCGGTCGTGGTCCCGACGCCGGCCCCGGTGCCCATGGATCCGGTCCTCGAGCCCGCGCAGCCGCCGCCGGCGCCGGCCACGCCGGCCCCCGAGAGGCCGTCACGGACCGCGACAGCGACCTGGAAGGCGACCGTGACGCGCGCGACCGGGCTCCCCCTCGCGGCCGGCGCGGCGTGCACGGTCGAGGCGCAGCTCGCGAGCTCGGGGGACGATGTCCGCGTGCCCGCGCTCCAGATCCTTTGCGGCGGGACGCCGATCTACCGCTCGAGCGATTCGCTCAATGGCATGTCGATGTTCAGCAGCGGCGTGCAGGAGGACCCGGGCTCGGCCCCTGATACCTATGTTTATGCCATCTCGTACGAGGACAAAGGCTCGCGGGCCGGGGAGAGGGCCGAGGTCTCGCTCCACAGCATCCGCAAGGCCGGCGCCGTCTGGCGCGACTCGGCGCCCGCGTACAGGGTCGAGCTCGCGCTGCCTTACCAGAGCGCGCCCGTGAAGGGAGAGCCGCTCCTCGACGCCACCGGGAAGGCGCTGCGCAGGTCGGCGCGCGTCACGGAGGCCACGGGTCCCAGCCCGGTGAAGGTCGGCGCGAAGTGCACGCTGCGCGTCACGCCGCTCCGGAGCCCCGGCAACCAGTGCATCACGCGCCTCGAGTGCGGCGGCCACATGCTCTACGGTGCGGGCACGACCGGCGTCTCCGAGTGCACGGTGGAGAAGAACGAGATCGTGCGCGTCCGCGACGGCCACGGCGAGAAGACGCGCCTCGGCGGCGGCGGACCGGCGTTCGATCTCGACCTCGCGACGGGGCGGGTGACCGTGCGAGGCGAGGTGGCGAGAGGCACGTGGACGGCCTCCGTGCAGCTCGACCCGAGCGCGAAAGAGGGCCAGTAGCGCCCGAGGCTCGACGGCGATCGAGCGGCCGCGCGCTTCTCCCCTGGGCCCTGAGGCATCCCCTCAAATTCTTCGGAAAATTCACAGGGAGGCGGGGAGACGGGGAGGGAAATCTTCAAAATACTCCCTGCCCCCCGCCTCCCTGTTCAATTTCTCCGCTGAAAAGGGCTGCAAATGAGGGGATTCCTCAGCCCTGGGTCGCGAGAAGGGGAGAACACAGGGGCCTACAGAGAGGCGTTCAAGCGGGAGGTCGCCGACGTGCTCGCGGGGAAGCCGGAGGCTGGGACGCCAGCCGGGGGACGTCAACCGGGCGGCAGGGTCGAACGCCGGCCGGCAGGGGCGGTCGATTTTTTTCGCGGCACCGATGATTCCGACCCGGCGCGGCGGTCTATGCCCTCGAACCCGGACAGAAGAGGCCACCATGACCGCGATCTCCCCCGCCATTCACCACGCCGCCCCCACCCGAGACGAGAGCAAGGCGCCGCAGACCGGCGTCGCCCCTGACGCGCCCGTGACCGGCTCGACGCGCGACGTCCCGCGCTCGAGGAAGGCGCTCTGGGCAGGCCGGATCCTGAGCGGGCTCGCCGTGCTGTTCCTGGGCTTCGATGCCGTGGGCAAGCTGCTCCAGCCGCGCGAGGTCGTCGAAGGCACGACCAGCCTCGGATACTCGGCGAGCGTGATCTTCCCGCTCGGGGTGGTGCAGCTCGTGTGTCTGGCCTTCTACCTCGTCCCGCGTACGGCGGTGCTGGGGGCCGTGCTCTGGACGGGCTACCTGGGAGGAGCCATCGCGACGCACGTGCGCGTCGGCAACCCGTTCCTCACCCACACGCTGTTCCCGATCTACGTCGCGGCGCTTATCTGGGGCGGGCTCTGGCTGCGCGACCAGCGGCTCCGCTCGGTCCTCCCGCTCCGGGACACGAAGTGAGGAGCGCCGACGCCCGCGAGGGCCCGCGATCTGGAGTTCCTCACGCACGGCGTCGAGACACAACCTTTGGCCCGGGCGACGCCCCTCGCGCCGCGGCCGCACGGAGGCAGACATGTCGATCAAGAACCTGAATCCCTATCTGATGTTCAACGGGACGGCGGAGAAGGCCATCAAGCTCTACGAGCGCGCGCTGGGCGCGAAGGTCGAGGGCCTGATGCGCTTCAGCGACATCCCGGGCAACACCCCGGCTCCCGAGAACAGGGACCTGATCATCCACGCCGCCCTGCGCATCGGCCCGGGCCTCGTCATGGTCAGCGACAGCACGCCCGACAGGCCGGTTCCGCAGGAGAGCAACACCGAGGTTTGCCTGGACTTCGACGACGTGGCGGACATGGCGAGGGTGTTCGAGGCCCTCGCCGCGGGCGGCGCCGCGACGATGCCCCTGCAAGACACGTTCTGGGGCGCGAAGTTCGGCACGCTCACCGACGCGTTCGGCATCCGCTGGATGTTCAACTGCGACCTCAAGAAGGCGTGACGTCCGGGAGGCCAGGGTCGCCCGCGAGGAGCAGCTGAGCGTCAGCGCGCCGCCAGCAGCCAGGCTGGCGCCCACCAGTAGCGGTGGAGCAGCCGGCGCTCGACGCGCGCGAAGCCGGCCTCCTGCAGCAGCGCCGCCCAGTCGTCGATCGGGTGCTCGAACGTGGTGCGGGTGGCGCCGCGGTCCGCATAGCCGAAGAGCACCGGCATCAAGAAGCCCTGCGCCACCGTGTCGAGCTCGGCGCCGGGATACTCGGCCAGCCCTTCGCGATAGCGCTCGAGCACGTGCCGCGCGATGTCCGGCGAGAGCGGGTCGTCCATGCGCGGCGCGTCGAACTCGGCGATCAGCAGCAGCTCGCAATGCGCGCGCGCCCAGCGGAGCAGCGCCGGCCGCTCGGCCGGGGCGATCGCGTGCAGGCAGAAGGTCGCCTGCCCGACCGCCCAGCGCCGCGACGCCATGCCGGGATCCGCGGCCAGGTCCTGGAATCGCCCGCTGAAGGCCTCGAAGCCGACGCCCCGCGCCGAGAGCGCCGCGGCGCACCGCTCGAGCAGCGGCGCCGCCGGCTCCACCACGGTCACCCGCCGCACCGCCGGCGTCAGCGCGGGCAGCAGGGCCATGCCATCGCCAGCGCCTATATCGAGCAGATCGAAGGGCGCCTCCGGGTACTGGCTGGCCAGCGCCGCGCTCGTCTCCCGGTAGAGCGGCACATTGCCGCCGCCGCGGATGAAGGCGGCGAACCCCTCCGCGGACACGTAGACGTTGCGCTTCCCCTCCCGGGCGACCCGCGCGAGGTGCGCCGCGGCCGCCTGGAACAGCGGGTCCCCCGGCGAGGCCTCCGCGGCGCGGGCGGCGAAGGCCGCGGCGTCCGCGATGCGCTCGTCGGAGAACGCCAGCATCGCGAGGTAGCAGAGCTCCTCCGGCGACGGCGCCGCGGCCACGGCCGCCGCCTCGTCGAGCCCGGCAACGCGATGACGATCCCAGATCCTCTCCAGCATGGTTCTCCTTCCTGCGATCTGCCGCGTCCCACTCTGGAAGATGGCTCCGGCCGCCTCGCCGGCGGTCAGCGCCTGGCCGTCGACGTCGGTGAACGCCAGGGGGTCGTCGGCGAAAGCATCTGGTCAGTCACGATCTTGTTCGCGAGCAAGCTCTCCTCCGCGGGCGCTGCGGCAGCACCGCCGTGACCGACGCGCCTGGCCGGCGATCGCGTCACCGCTTCGTGATGGCCTGCTCCCAGCACACGACCTCGTCGGTCGCGACACCCTCGCCGGAGCTGGCGGCGGGGTGCGCGCAGGCCATGAACACCTCGTGACCGCAGCCCTTCACCTCGAAGAGGTCGAGCTCGTCCAGACCCTCCCGCGTCGCTGCGTCCTTTTCGGCCCGATCCTTCTGCCATTTCGCCAGCCGGCCGGGGTCGTCCTTCACCTCGTCGGGCGGCGCCTCAGCAGGGCTGTTCGCAAGCACGATCGAGCCCCATTTCACGTCGTCGCGTGAACGCACCGTGATGCGGTCCTCGGGACAGCTGTGCTTTCGCCCGAACTCCTCGCGCGCGCCGGTCTTGAGCCGCTTGCACCCGCTCGAGAAAACGACCGCGAGGAGCATGTGCAAGGACAGACGGCGAAGCGAGCGATAGGTGGTGTTGGTGATCATGGATTCCAATCGCATGTCAAGCCGTGTGCAGGGGAGCGCCAGTCCTGCTGATATGTTACAGGTTTTCATGTCGCTGTCGAGGTCGCGAGGCACGAGCGTGGCCGTGCGGTGAACAGCGCGGTCAGTGTCCAGGGAAGGTGCAGGCGCGGCTTCCCCCCGCGCGTGGCTCGGGCGCCAGGGGGCCCGGCTCGGGGATGTAGTTCACCCGAGCGAAGCGCCCCGCGCGCCTCCCCGCGGTGCTCACGCAGGCCGAGGTGAGCGCTCTCCTGGATCGCATGACCGGCGTCCCGCTCCTTTTGGCCTCCCTCCTGTACGGCGCCGGCCTCCGTCTGCTTGAATGCGCCGGGCTCCGCGTGAAGGACCTTGACCTCGAGCGCCGCGACGCGGCGCCTCCGGCTGCGCGTCCGCCGCACCGCTCCAGGGGCCCCCGAGCCCCTGGAAAGGCGGCGACTGCCGCCGGTGTTAGACGGATCTACCCTATGGCGCTGGACAGCACCTGGGCCTTGCGGCGCAGAGCCGATCCGTGAGACTTTCCGTGGGATAGGTCACAAGAGTTGACGGGCTAGACAGACCTGGTCCGGCGGCTTCGGTTGATCAATCGACTGATAGTTGGGCAGACTCACATATTCTCAGTGCCTTCTGTGTCCCGATAGCTGATCGGTGTTTGTACGTAGTAGTCGATGGAGCCATAGCTGATGGACAAGCAAGTCGATGTCGTGGTTGTAGGCGCCGGCCCGGTCGGGCTCCTGCTCGCGATCGAGCTCGAGCTGGGCGGCGCCGGTGTGATGGTGCTCGAGCGGCTCACCGCGCCAAGCGTCGCCATGAAGGGGACTGCAGTCGGACCGCTCGGCGTGGAGGCGCTCCAGCGCCGGAGCATGGGCCCAGCGCTCGCCGAGGCGGAAGATCGCAACTTCGCGGCCATGGGACCGGTGGGCGTAGAGAGGCGGGCGCAGGCACACAGGTCCAGGGGGCATTTCGCCCTTGTCCCTCTCCGATCAGACGCAGTGGGCGAGCCCGAACGGCGCATGCTCTGGGTGCGTAGCCGAGGCCGTGCTGGCCAACACGCTCGCCCAGGTCGCGCTCACGCGGCCCGACCCGCAGTCGAGCGCAATGCGGCAGATCTTCGCGAAGCTGATGGAGATCGACGCCGTGAATGGCCATCTCGACGGACTGACGAGCGGTCTGGCCACGCGCTACGACCTCGGCGCGGAGCGAGACCTGGTCGGACGCCTCACCGGCGATCGCCCGGTCGGCCGCGCCGACGCTCGAACATCGCTGTTCGCGGAGATGGCGGAAGGCGAAGGCATATTGCTCGACGCGTCTCCTGACGGGCACGCGGCCGGTCTCGCCGCCGGGTTCACGCGGGTGCGCTGCTTACCGGCCGACGCAGGCCCGTCGATGCTGATCCGCCCCGACGGGTGCATTGCCTGGGCCGGCGACGTGGGAGACGTCGAGGGGTTAGTGGACGCGCTTGAGCGCTGGTTCGCGTCCGCCGCTCCCCGGCCAGGCGGCTTCCAGGAACGGTCATGCTCGGCCGGGCCATCGTCCTCCGCGCCGTCGCGATCGGAGCAGCGAACGTAGCCGACGTTCGGCCGCAGGAGGCGGTTGAGGAAGATGGGATCAGACGCCGTAGCCTACATCTTCGATGACGCGGCATATCGGGAGCGCGTCGCCCCTGCTCTCCGGCGCTTCGTCCAGACTGGTGGGGCCGACGGATGGCTCGACGATTTACTCGGCCGGCTTGCTGGCGGTGTTTGGGAGTTCGACTTTCCCCGCATCCGGGGGCTCGGCTTCTCCTTCGACGCTGTCTGCGACTACCTCGGCACTGACTTCTCGTTCGCCGGGTCGGGGGCCGATCAATGGTCGTACAGCTGGGAGCCGCGGGCTTGCCCATCCGCCACCTGTCCCGCAAGAGAGCTCTGCCCACTCCACCGATCGCGGCAGCCGCCGGCGGCGGAGGACTTCAACTTCCTTCTGGAGGCGTGCGTCGTCGATCAGTGCCTCGGGCCGGGGCAGTTCCTGGGGCGGACGGTCAGCCCGCTGTGGTACTCCGATACCCTGGCCGCCGCGGGCTTCAGCCCCGAACACCCGGTGTTCGATTGCCTGCGGAAGCTGGAGTACCGAGGCTTCGTGGTCGGCTACCAGTTCGCCAACTCGGACGGCATCCACGGCTGGCTGACCGCGGGTGAGACGGAAGCGTTCCACGCGCACCTCCGGGGGCTAGACCTGCCCCGGTTCGAGTCGTCGTTCGCGGCGATGGAGGGCTTCCGGCGGGACGGGGGGTACGAGGCTCCCCCGCAGTACTCTTTCGAGCAGTTGAGCCTCGCGTTCCTCCGCACCGTCGCCGGGATGGCGGCCGCTGCCGGGCGCGGGCTGTTGTGGGGGAACGACGTTTCGACTTACTGGAAGGACGAGCAGGCGGCCGAACCCTCGGCTGCAGCTGACCCGGCCCGCAAAGCCGGGCCGGGCAGCTGAGCCGAGTCGTTCGGCCGGCAGAGTGCGGGGACGCAGGCACGATCCCGACACAGACGGCAGCGCATCGAAGGGCCCGGCAACGGGGCGGCGAGCGAAGGAGACTCGTTCGGCGCTCTGCCGCCGGGCCAGGCGCCGACCCCGATCGGTGATGCCGCGGGCCCTTCACCGCGGGCGATGCGGCGGCGGAAGGCGCTCCGTTGGGCCACACCGGAGCCGCCCTCGGCGGCGAGACAGGCGGAAACTATCGAAATTGCTACTGTTTCCGGCGACCGCTCGTCATCAACCGGTTTTTCTGGCGGGACTGTTCCGCGGCGCTGAACCGTCGCGATCCGTCGCTTCCCCGGGGATTTTGGGAGAGCGTGACGACGGATCGCACCCCCTCGGGAGGCATGGGCCCAACCCGGGCCCAATGGTCAAGCCCCTGGCCTGGAGAGTTCGCGGTGACCGAGCCGTCGCCTCGGGCGGCCGTGGTCGCCTCGCTCGCCAGCACCCTGAGCCGCGCCGTCGCCCTCGGGGATGAGGTGGCGGCCCGGATCGTTCACGAGGCGCTCGGTCGGCTGCTCGGGCTGCCGGTGGCACCGGAGGGATGAGCAAGCTTGGGCCGAACGTCGAGCCCGCCGCTCGCGTCGACTCGCTGCCGGAGCCTTGCCGCTCGCCAGTGCCCGTAGGCTCTACTGGGATCGCCCGCGCGCTGCGGTTGCGTGCCGAAGCGCCCCGGAGGCATCCGGAAAGTGATGCCGGCAAGCAGCAGGCCTGTGCCGGGAGGCAAGCGCGGCGGCGTGCGCAGGCGACGACCCTCTCGCCGCGATGCTGCATGGCGACGCCATGGCGGAACTGCGGACGCCACGGGGAGCGGTGGGAAAACGAGTGGCGAACAGGCTCCTGCATGCTGGCACGGAGGCGGCACGCGCACCATGCGCCTCGGCGCCAGAGAGCGCAGATTCAAGCACGTGCCTGGCACGCTGCTCATCCATGGTCCCGATGAGAGGCATGACCATCACCTGCTCGGTGATCGGGATCATCGGCGTGGACAGACATATCGAGCGCGAGCCGGGGGCTCGGCGAGCGCCTCCGCCGCCGCGGCAGCGAGCGTCGCGGCCCGCCGGCCCCCGGCCCGCCACTCCGCCATGGCGCCGCCATGGGCGATAGCCCGGCGGGTTGTCGAAATTCGCGGCGAAAACGCGCCCTCACCGCGCGGCGTGCGGCGTGCGGTGTCGGCGCCGTGTGGCCAGCGCGGCTCGCACCGCGGGCGTCGTCTACGAGCGCCGTCGTCCCGAGAAGACGACGCTCTACGAGATCGTGCGCGACAACGTGGAGACGCTGTACGGGGCCATCGACGACGGCGCCATCGCCGTCCGGATACCCAAGCACGCGAAGAAGGAGTTCGAAGCCTACCTCGACTGCGGGCTGCTCTGCCGCGGGTTCGCGCGGCTCCGGTGCGAGCGCTGCGAAGAGAGTCGGCTGGTGGCCTTCAGCTGTAAAGGACGCGGTTTCTGCCCGTCGTGTCTGGGCCGACGCATGTGTGCCACGGCGGCGAACCTGATCGAGGACGTCCTGCCCGAGGTGGCGCTCCGGCAGTGGGTGTTGACGTTTCCGTTTCCGTGGCGGCGCAGGCTCGCCCAGGACGGGGCGTTGTTCGGCGTGCTGACCCGCATCTTCGTCGAGAGCGTGGAGCGGTTCTACGAAGAGCGCGCCGCGCGCCGAGGCGCGTGCGGCGCGGTCAAGAGCGGCGCGGTGACCGTCGTGCAACGCACGTCCGGCGACATGCGGCTCAATCCGCATCTGCACGTGGTCTTCCTCGACGGGGCTTATCACGAAGACGGCACCGAGCTCGTGTGGAACGAACTCGGTCACCTGCGAACGGGCGAGGTCGGTCAGGTCCTAGAGCACGCCGTCGGGCGGATGCTCCGTTACCTCCGGCGGCACGGGCATCTCGAGATCGAGCACGACGTCGAGGAGGACGACGAGCCCGAGGCCGCGCTCTGTGCCTCCGCCGTCTCGGGACGAGAGCCGCCCGCCGGCCCGCAATGGCTCCGCGGGCTCTCGTCGTATTGTCCGAGCGCGCTCGCGTACGACAAGCCGCTGTGCGCTGCGCTCGATGGCTTCACCTTGCACGCAGCGACGCGCGCCGGTGCGCACCATGCCGCGGCGAGGGAGGCGCTGCTGCGTTACGTGCTGCGACCCCCGATCGCAAACGAGCGCGTCGAGCCGCAGCAGGACGGCCTGGTGCGGCTGTCGCTCAAGCGCGCCTTCGCTGACGGGACTGTCGCGGTGGACATGGATCCGCTCTCGCTCTTGTGCCGCCTCGCGGCCAGCGTTCCGCCGCCGCGCTTTCACACCGTCAAGTACGCGGGCGTGCTCGCGTCGGCGAGTCGCCCACGTTGGCGCGCAAGCGCATCGGACCGCGCCCTGCGAAGCCAGAAGAGTCTACGAAGGCGGACGATGACGCCGCTCCGAAACGCAAGCGTGGCGGCTATCGGGCGGTCGACAAACCGCGCCGAGCTCTTGCGCCGCACATTTGCGATCGATGTCCTCGAGTGCCCAACTTGCAAGGGGCGGATGAAGCTCGTCGCCATGGTCACTGAGCCCCGGAACATCGTCCGCTTCCTCTGCGCGCTCGGCGAGCCGACCGATGTTCCAGCACGCTCTCCCAACCGGGGACCACCGTACTGGAAAAGCACCGTTGTGCGCCGCAAGGCGCTCGGTGACGCCGTATAGCGTCTCGCGACGCGCCTCCCGGGCCAGACCAACGCCCGGACGGACACGTGTGCCCACGGCACGCCGATGCGCCCCTTAGCGCGCGCGGCGCCGCCCGGACCACGCTCTTTCGACCCAGGACCGAGCCATCACGACGCTCGCGGTCCCACCCTTTCGCTCTGCCGCGCTACACTTCCTCGCGCTGCGATCCGGCTTGATTTGCCTACGCGCTGCGATCCGGCTTGATTTGCCTACGCGCCGCTACACTTCCTCGCGCTGCGATCCGGCTTGATTTGCCTACGCGCTGCCTACGCGCCGCTACACTTCCTCGCGCTGCGATCCGGCTTGATTTGCCTACGCGCCAACGGGATCCTGAGCGATCTCCGCGCGAACCCCGCGGCGGCGCTCAGCAAGCACTCCACCCTGCGCGGCTTCCCCGCGCCCGTGGAGGGCGGCTACCTCTTCGTCTCGACCGACCCCAGCCTGCCCTTCGTCGCCGGCGATCACGATAGCTGGGCCGGCACGCCGATGAAGCGGGACGCGGGCTTCTTCTGGGTCGTGCTCCCCGTCGCCGGCGGCGCCCGCTACAAGCTCACCGACAAGACCACCTTCGCGGCCGACCCCTGGGCCCGATCCTACACCTACGATTCGTTCGGTGAGATCAGCCTGGTCAAGCCCAAGGGCGCGCACCTGGATCGCTTCGTCGGCGTCGGCGACAGCTCCCTCCCGCCCCGCGGGCTGCATATCTGGGTACCGGAGGAGCCGGTAACCCATGTGCTCTACGTGCACGACGGGCAGAACCTCTTTGACCCGGGCGCGACGTTCGGATCCTGGAGCCTGCAAGATAGCGCGCTCCCCGGGATGTTGATGGTGGGGATCGACAATACCGCTGGCCGGATGGATGAGTATACCCACGTGAAAGACGCGATCGACGGCGCGGAGCAGATCGGCGGCAAGGGCGACGCCTACGCCGACTTCCTCAAGAACACCGTCCGCCCGCTCATCCGGCGCACGTATGGCGAGCCTGGCCCGGTCGGGGTGATGGGCTCCTCGCTCGGGGGCCTCATCAGCCTCCATATCGCCGATCGCGACCCGGGCGCGTACGCGTTCGCGGCGAGCCTCTCGGGGACGATGGGCTGGGGCAGCATCGGGCAGGGCGTCCACAACGAGACGATGATCGATCGCTACAAGGCCCACGGCCACCGGAGCACCGTGCTCTACATCGACTCCGGCGGCAGCGGCACGTGCTTTGACAGCGACGGTGACGGGGTGAACGACGACGACCCGGACGCCCACGATAACTTCTGCGAGAACATCCAGCTCCGCGATACGCTGTTCTCCGTCGGGTATCAGGCCGATAAAGACCTCTTCCACTGGTGGGAGCCGGGCGCCGAGCACAACGAAGCGGCGTGGGGAGCGCGGGTGTTCCGCCCGCTCGCGATTTTCAATGGGCTTTAAGCGCGACGGCCTCTGACTCTGACTCCGCCTCCGCTTCCGCCTCCGCTTCCGCCTCCGCTCCCACCTCCGCTTCTGCTTCCGCCTCCACCGAGACGTCGTGCTTGGGGACCCTGCTTGAGCGCGAACTCGACGCTGAGTCTGTAGACAGCCTCGGAGATCCGCAGAATTCTGACCGCGTCTTGATATGCGCCGCATTCGCGAGCACGAGCTCGAGCGCGTCCTCGAGGGCGTGCCACACGGGCTTCCTCGCCCCCGGCGGATGGCCGAGGATGGGCAAAGGCACCCAGCCGCTCAGCGGGACGTTGGAGCGGCGTGTCTGCCCTCCGCCCCGACGGACTCCACGAGATCCACGAGCCGGCGCGACCCGCGATCCACTGGGAGGCGCTCGATCAGGAGCGAGCGCGCGTCGGGGCACTGCGCGACGCCGGCGAAGTCGTCGCCGTCCTGGAGCGCGTGATCGAACAGGATCGACGCTGCCTGTTCCGGACGGCGCCCGTGGCCCAATGCGGGGAGGATGTCGTGAATCCGCGCGAGATGGCTTGACGGGTGTCGTCGTGAAGAGTAGCCCTCCGCGGATTTCCGAACGCGTCGCGGGGGCGGCGCGAGGGGGAGTGTATGCGATCCAAGCTTTGGCTCCATGTGGCGGCCTTTGCCGTCATGGTCATAGCCGCGTGCAGCGTGCACGACAGCGTCGTTGTGCCCGGCGCGGCCGGCGGTGGCAGCCCCGGAGGCGGCGCCGCGCCGGCCTCCACCGATGCCGAGGCGACGCCGGCGGGGCTTCGCGCGGCCTACATCGCGGCGGTGCAGCGGCAGGCGCCGCCCGCGTATGTCGCGGAGCCTGGTCGTCGCGGCGCGTGGACAGCGCGCAACGAGGCCCATGGCTTCGCGGCGGAGCTCGATGCCCAAGGCGTCTCGGTGGCGCCCGAAGGCGGCGCCTGGCGCCTCGGCCTCTCCGTCGCCGGCTACGGCTGCGGCGAGCGCCTCCGCCCCGTGTCGCGCGTCGAGCCGGAAGGGGCGGGCAACCGGATCGCGTACCGCCGGGTGGATCCGGGGTCGGGAGCCGCGGTCGAGGAGTGGTACGTCAACGGCCCGCTGGGGCTGGAGCAGGGGTTCTCGATCGACGCGCCGCCGTGCGCGGGAGCGGGCGGGATCGCGATCGAGCTGGCGCTCGACGGCCTGACGGCATCGCCGCGGGGCGAGGGCGAGGCGGATCTGCGTGACGGCGAGGGCCGGGCGGCGCTGCGCTACACCGACGTGTACGCGCGGGACGCAGAGGGCCGTGCGCTCCCGGCGAGGCTCTCGGCGGAGGGAAAGCTCCTCTCGATCCACGTCGACGCGGCGGGGGCGGTGTATCCGGTCGAGATCGACCCGCTCATCTGGGCGCAGCAGGCCAAGCTGACGGCCTCGGACGGCGCGGCGGAAGACCTGTTCGGCTCTTCGGTGGCGGTGTCGGGGGACGGGAGCACGGCGGTCGTCGGTGCCCCCGGGGACAACGTTGGCAGCAACCCGGGCCAAGGCTCGGCGTACGTGTTCGTGCGCAGCGGCACCACCTGGACCGAGCAGGCCAAGCTGACGGCCTCGGACGGCGCGGCGAGCGACCTGTTCGGCTCTTCGGTGGCGGTGTCGGGGGACGGGAGCACGGCGGTCGTCGGTGCTTCCCTCGACGACGTTGGCGGCAACCCGAACCAAGGCTCGGCGTACGTGTTCGTGCGCAGCGGCACCACCTGGACCGAGCAGGCCAAGCTGACGGCCTCGGACGGCGCGGCGGAAGACCTGTTCGGCTCTTCGGTGGCGGTGTCGGGGGACGGGAGCACGGCGGTCGTCGGTGCCCGCCTCGACGACGTTGGCGGCAACGAGAACCAAGGCTCGGCGTACGTGTTCGTGCGCAGCGGCACGACCTGGACCGAGCAGGCCAAGCTGACGGCCTCGGACGGCGCGGCGGGCGACCGGCTCGGCGTTTCGGTGGCGGTGTCGGGGGACGGGAGCACGGCGGTCGTCGGTGCCTTCCTCGACGACGTTGGCGGCAACCCGCTCCAAGGCTCGGCGTACGTGTTCGTGCGCAGCGGCACGACCTGGACCGGGCAGGCCAAGCTGACGGCCTCGGACGGCGCGGCTTTCGACCAGCTCGGCGTTTCGGTGGCGGTGTCGGGGGACGGGAGCACGGCGGTCGTCGGTGCCCCCGGGGACGACGTTGCCGGCAACGAGAACCAAGGCTCGGCGTACGTGTTCGTGCGCAGCGGCACGACCTGGACCGAGCAGGCCAAGCTGACGGCCTCGGACGGCGCGGCTTTCGACAATTCCGGCCGGTCGGTGGCGGTGTCGGGGGACGGGAGCACGGCGGTCGTCGGTGCCCCCGGGGACGAGGTTGCCGGCAACCCGAACCAAGGCTCGGCGTACGTGTTCGTGCGCAGCGGCACGACCTGGACCGAGCAGGCCAAGCTGACGGCCTCGGACGGCGCGGCGGGCGACGATTTCGGCGTTTCGGTGGCGGTGTCGGGGGACGGGAGCACGGCGGTCGTCGGTGCTTCCCTCGACGACGTTGGCGGCAACTCGGACCAAGGCTCGGCGTACGTGTTCGTGCTCGCGAAGGGCAACGGGGATGCGTGCGCCGCCGCGGACGAGTGCGCGAGCAGCTTCTGCGTCGACGGCGTCTGCTGCAACAGCGCCTGCGGCGGCGGCGCGACCGATTGCCAGGCGTGCAGCGTCGCGGCCGGCGCAGCCGTGAACGGCACCTGCGGTCCCTTGACCGGCAACGCCTGCAACGACGGCGACGCCTGCACGACGAACGACACGTGCTCGGCCGGCGCGTGCGTGGGCGTCCCGCCGAACTGCGACGACAGCAACGTCTGCACGAACGACTCGTGCAACCCGAGCACCGGCTGCGTGCATACCAACGTATCCAACGGCACGCAGTGCAACGACGGCAGCGCCTGCACGACGAACGACACCTGCCAGAGCGGCACGTGCGTGGGCACCAACCTGCCCAACGGCACCGCGTGCAGCGACAACAACGCCTGCACGATCGACGACAGCTGCCAGAGCGGCGTGTGCGTACCCAAGAAGGTGAAGACCTGCCCGCACGGCAGGACGTGCAAGCCGGCCACCGGAAGCTGCTCCGGCTGAAGCTCGAGCTCGGCCACGACGACTTCGATGGGAGCGACAAGGCCAAGGCAGCCGGACGGTGGGTGCGACGGCGGAACGCGCTCGGCGTCCAGGTCGAGCTGAAGGCTGCGGCGTGATTCACTCCGCGTCATGCATCCTTGGCCAGACGAGCGCTTCGACGTCAGAACCCGAGGGAAGAGCCCAGTGCGTTAGCAGCGCCCGCTGGGATCTGTGCGGGGGGCGGTCCAAGCTCACAAGGCGAGGGCCGTCCCTACCGCGACCTGATCTTCTCTTCCCTTCCCGTCTTGCTTCTCCGGGCCAAATCATGCCACTACCGGCGCGCTGCTTGATCTCGATGACATTGCCGGACCGGTGGCCTTCGCGGCGAGTCACCCGGGCCGTCGACTCGTTCGCGGCGTCGATCGACGGCACGCGCCTGTTCCTGTTCTCCATCCCGGAGGGCACGGAGTACCATGCGACGGGGCTCATCGACGGCGTCCGGTACACGATCGTGGTCCACTCGGACAGAGCCGTCACGGGGACGTACGACACGGAGAGCGGGGAGATCACGTTCAGCCTCCAGTTCAGCGGCGAGGCATTCGGCGCGAGCGTGGAGGGATCGCTGTTCGGCGCCTCGGACGTGGTCTATAATCGAGCCCCCGTCGCGCGCGCGAGCGAAAAAGGGCCCAGGACCATCATCTAGCCAGTTCGGTAACACACCTGCTCGGTGATCGGGATCATCGGCGTGGACAGCTCCGCTAGCCGGCTCTGCTGCACCCGGATGCTCTCCTCCTGCAACGCTGCGCGCTCGCGCTCTACGTTCTCGCGCGCCGACATATCGAGCGCGAGCCGGGGGCTCGGCGAGCGCCTCCGCCGCCGCGGCAGCGAGCGTCGCGGCCCGCCGGCCCCCGGCCCGCCACTCCGCCATGGCGCCGCCATGGGCGATAGCCCGGCGGGTTGTCGAAATTCGCGGCGAAAACGCGCCCTCACCGCGTGGCGTGCGGCGTGCGGTGTCGGCGCCGTGTGGCCAGCGCGGCTCGCACCACGGGCGTCGTCTACGAGCGCCGTCGTCCCGAGAAGACGACGCTCTACGAGATCGTGCGCGACAACGTGGAGACGCTGTACGGGGCCATCGACGACGGCGCCATCGCCGTCCGGATACCCAAGCACGCGAAGAAGGAGTTCGAAGCCTACCTCGACTGCGGGCTGCTCTGCCGCGGGTTCGCGCGGCTCCGGTGCGAGCGCTGCGAAGAGAGTCGGCTGGTGGCCTTCAGCTGTAAAGGACGCGGTTTCTGCCCGTCGTGTCTGGGCCGACGCATGTGTGCCACGGCGGCGAACCTGATCGAGGACGTCCTGCCCGAGGTGGCGTTCCGGCAGTGGGTGTTGACGTTTCCGTTTCCGTGGCGGCGCAGGCTCGCCCAGGACGGGGCGTTGTTCGGCGTGCTGACCCGCATCTTCGTCGAGAGCGTGGAGCGGTTCTACGAAGAGCGCGCCGCGCGCCGAGGCGCGTGCGGCGCGGTCAAGAGCGGCGCGGTGACCGTCGTGCAACGCACGTCCGGCGACATGCGGCTCAATCCGCATCTGCATGTGGTCTTCCTCGACGGGGCTTATCACGAAGACGGCACCGAGCTCGTGTGGAGCGAGCTCGGTCACCTGCGAACGGGCGAGGTCGGTCAGGTCCTAGAGCACGCCGTCGGGCGGATGCTCCGTTACCTCCGGCGGCACGGGCATCTCGAGATCGAGCACGACGTCGAGGAGGACGACGAGCCCGAGGCCGCGCTCTGTGCCTCCGCCGTCTCGGGACGAGAGCCGCCCGCCGGCCCGCAATGGCTCCGCGGGCTCTCGTCGTATTGTCCGAGCGCGCTCGCGTACGACAAGCCGCTGTGCGCTGCGCTCGATGGCTTCACCTTGCACGCAGCGACGCGCGCCGGTGCGCACCATGCCGCGGCGAGGGAGGCGCTGCTGCGTTACGTGCTGCGACCCCCGATCGCAAACGAGCGCGTCGAGCCGCAGCAGGACGGCCTGGTGCGGCTGTCGCTCAAGCGCGCCTTCGCTGACGGGACTGTCGCGGTGGACATGGATCCGCTCTCGCTCTTGTGCCGCCTCGCGGCCAGCGTTCCGCCGCCGCGCTTTCACACCGTCAAGTACGCGGGCGTGCTCGCGTCGGCGAGTCGCCCACGTTGGCGCGCAAGCGCATCGGACCGCGCCCTGCGAAGCCAGAAGAGTCTACGAAGGCGGACGATGACGCCGCTCCGAAACGCAAGCGTGGCGGCTATCGGGCGGTCGACAAACCGCGCCGAGCTCTTGCGCCGCACATTTGCGATCGATGTCCTCGAGTGCCCAACTTGCAAGGGGCGGATGAAGCTCGTCGCCATGGTCACTGAGCCCCGGAACATCGTCCGCTTCCTCTGCGCGCTCGGCGAGCCGACCGATGTTCCAGCACGCTCTCCCAACCGGGGACCACCGTACTGGAAAAGCACCGTTGTGCGCCGCAAGGCGCTCGGTGACGCCGTATAGCGTCTCGCGACGCGCCTCCCGGGCCAGACCAACGCCCGGACGGACACGTGTGCCCACGGCACGCCGATGCGCCCCTTAGCGCGCGCGGCGCCGCCCGGACCACGCTCTTTCGACCCAGGACCGAGCCATCACGACGCTCGCGGTCCCACCCTTTCGCTCTGCCGCGCTACACTTCCTCGCGCTGCGATCCGGCTTGATTTGCCTACGCGCTCAAACGGAGCACTTCCTCGAACGCGTGCCCCGTGTTAGGTCGTGTACACCATGAAGCTCAACCTATTGACCGTCGCGCTCGCCGCTTCGGCGGCGGTTGTTTTCCTTAATGCACAGGCCAGGGCGGACTGCGGTTGTTCAGGAAACCCGGGCACCCTCACGTCCGATTCGAGCGGCCCCTGCCTGCGCTACAAGGCGCCATCGGGGTCCAGCAACGACATCACGTTCCGCTTCGACAAGGCCTACGCCTGCGGTCAGTATGCGACTGGCGAGTACTTCGTAGTGAGCGAAAACGGCGTTGCTAAAATCACGACCATCACGCCCGAGGCGGCCGGCGGCCGTCACGGTGTGGATGTGAACCCTTCCCCTGACGGGCCGCAGCGGTGGGACGACCGACTCGACGACTATGGACCGCCCATCAGCCTGCCGTACGCGGCGCCGCCCGGCAGCTCCGTCGTGAAGTACGTGTCCGACAACCCGTCGGGTGATTGCGATGGCGCCGGTGAGAAGTCGTGCGGGCGTTTTGCGGCGGTGGTTACAGTGATCGACGCGCCGCCCGCCGACCCGATCACGAGCTTTCGTCCTCCTTTCGTGGGCACGAACAAGCCCGTGCTCTCGACCTCCAGCCTGCAGACGCAGCTCTTGTCCCGTCTGCAGGCTGCGTGTGCTGACACACCCTCGCTTGAGACGGCCCTGGCCTGGACGCGTCACCTTCGCCTCGATTACACGAGCCATTCGGTCACGTGCGACCTCATGCCGCCGGAGGACGCGCTCCCCGACGGTAGGCCGTGGTCGACCGACATCTGGGCGCATGACACCGACGTCTACGCATGGCTGCACCTTGCCGACGTTTGTGACGCACCGCCCTGCACGCCCGAGGAGGATCTCGCCACCAAATTCCCCGTGCTCGTCGGCTACGTGCAACACGGTATCGACATATGGGGCGTGGACAAGATGGGTGCCAGCCTGTTCCGAGGCGGCGGCGGCAATGGCGGCGGCAAGCTCTTCGCCTATGCCTTCGCAGCCACGATGCTGGCCGACCCGGCGATGCTGGCTGACCTCTCGGCCGTCGACGCGGACCGATTCTTCGAAACGGCCAGCTATCACACCGGCAAGGATGGCACCGCCCTGTGGGGGCAGCCCGTCGGTACGGAGGAGGAGTACTGGAACGACTTCTCCGATCAATCAACCCGGACGATTCGAGACCCCTATGGGTACATCGACGGCGGCTTCGAGCCTGGCGGATGGTATCAAGACAACACGGCCAAACCGACGAAATACTCGGCGCTGCTCATGCGGCTCATGCCTGCGCTCGCGGTGGCATGGCCGGTCAACAAGGACATCATACTCTCTTATGCGGATCGCTGGGTCAACCACGGCGCCTTGACACAGCCGGATCCCTGCGCGCCCGTCGGGGGCCAGTACGGCTCCGACTACGGTCCTAACGGGAACGGAGATTGTATCTCCGGCTCGGGAAGGGTGCCCGAGCTCGATGGGAGCAACAAGGACGGGGGCAATCGTGAACGAGAGATGGGTGAGTGCATGTGGAATAGCTTCCGGGACTGCTCCGAAACCTGCTCCTGCCCGGGTCAGTCGTGTGAGGCCACGAGCCAATGCGGGAATGGCAAGATCGAGGCTCCCGAAGAATGCGACGGCAACGATTCCGGGAGCTGCCCCGCGGGATGCGTTCCTCCCGACCAGCCGAACGGTTGTACGTGCGTGGTCGCTGGCACCGGTAGCGGCACGGGATCATCCGCATCCAGCGGCGGCTCCAGCACATTGAACGGTGCAGGTGGAGAAGGCGATGAAGGCGGCGGCTGCACCTGCGGAGTGGCCAGCCGAACCGCCCCGACGGGTGCTCTGGCGGCACTGATGGCCGTCGGGGCAGCGGCCCTTCATCGGGTCATCAGGCGCCGCCGCATGGTTTCCCTCATGGCGGGTTCGGCTCGGGAATAGTACAGCCCGCGCACCGGCGCGGGGGGCCCTCCCGTATCGAGTCCGGAACGCGCCTCGTCGCCCTCCTCAACCATCTCGGGCTCCCGAGCGAGGCGCCTCCCATCGCGCGTGCGCGGAGCCCGAGCTGCGAACCGGCATGAGCGCCGCAGGCCAAGCCCCCTGCCGCCCGCAACGCCGGCGTCCACGCCGACGTGCGCCCGCGGCGCTGCCCGCGCCACAGGTTCGCGGCAAACGCGCTCGATCGCGCAGCGCCAAACGACCCGAGGCGCCCCGACAACCGGCGACTGGGCGGTCGAAGGCGCATTCGACGTCCTAGCCTCTCGACGGCTGACCGCTGGCCGCCACTGGTGTCCTCTCCCGAGCGACCCCCCCGTCGAGGAGGAGCGTGGTCTGCCCCTCAGGTCTTGTCCGTTCCGCTTGACGGCGCCATCAAGTCGTCCACGAACCGGCGCATCAGGCGCACCAGGTCGCTGAAGTCTTCCTCACTCCACCTGGCGAGGACAGGGGCCGCAAGCCTCTGTCGCGCGGCGTCCAGGGCGTCCGTCATCTGCCGCCCCTTGTCGGTGATCACCGCCTCATGGATGCGACGATCGGCTGGGCTTGGTCGACGTTCGATCAGCCCCAGGCTCTCGAGCTTTGCGACCGGGCGGCTGATGGTCGTGTGATCGCGGCCGGCTCGTTCCGAAAGCTCGACCACGCCGATCGGCCCGAAGCGCTCGATCCCCACCAGCAGCGGAAAGAGGGCTCGATCCAGGGAGATGCCCGCCTCCGCGAGCAGCGCCTGATCGCGCTGCGGCTGATTCATGAGCGCGATCAGATCGACCATGGCTCCGTGGAGCTCGCGGAGCTTCTTTTTTGTAATCCGTGTATTTTGCACAAATTCTCTTGACGCTTCGGAAGGGGCGACTATATGCATAGTACACATATCCGAAATGCAGTCGAACAAAACGTGGCTCCTTACCAAGCGCCCGGCCCCTCCGCTCGTGAAGGATCCGCGGACAGCAAGAACCACGTGGAGACGGAGCAGCTCACGGTCCCGGCCCCGGACTCGCCCGGATCGCAAGAGATGCCGTTCCCGCCGGGCACGCGCATCTATGGCGACTTTCTGCACATGCACTACCTGGGCTTCGACCAGAAGGTGACGGTCACGCGGGCGAACGGCTCACCCGATCAACCCAAGGAGGAGTGCCTGGCGCACGCGCCGAAGTGGGAGTTCGGCTGGCAGCGCTCGTACTCGTACGACGCGCCCATCGAGACGCTCCCGACGCTCGAGCCGGGCGATGTGCTCCATATCCGGTGCACGTACAACAACTCGACGGAGAACCCGTACGTGGTCAAGGCGCTCAAGGAGGCGAACATGATCTCGACGATCGACGTGGCCTACGGCGAGGGGAATACGTTCGACGAGATGTGCGTCGCCGGGCTCTCGCTCGTGTACCCGATGCCCTGACGGGAGCGGAGGCTTGTGCCGGCTCGTAGCCAGCGTCCCGCCGCCGCGCTTCCATACCGTGAAGTACGCGGGGGTGCTGGCGTCCGCGAGCTCATGGCGCCCGCGCATCGGACCACCGGCGGCGCCTCCGCGGGCGGCGAGACCGGCGTCTCGGTGGTATAGCCGGCCTCGGTGGATGCGCCGCGCCAGCGCAGCCGGGGTCCCGCACCATGACGCGCGAGCGCCCGAGTGGGCCCCGCGCGGGGCCCACTCGCCGCAATCTGTTCGACGAACTCAGGCTCAAAAAGTTCAAGTGGTCAGGACGAGAAGGAGATGTAAAGTTCCTTGGTCGGATGTTCAACTTGAACGCTCTTCCGTCGACAGACAACCGTCACAAGACAGTCGAAGCAAGGTGTGGTTGGACGTCCGCGAGATCCGCTGCCCACCCTCATCCACCGGTTCCGCGATGAACGGCTCGGAAAGATCATGGCGGGTGAGACTCCGATTAAACTCAGGGACTCTACCGGGGGACAGGCGTCGAACTCCCCGTCATTGTCCTCGTCTCCCTGCTTGACGCCAAGGACGTGACCCTTCCTGAGTCCGCCATGCGAAATGTATCTGTGGGGATGTACGTCAGCGACCGGGATACGCTCCTGCTCCCGCAGGTCCAGATCCAGGAACATGATGCGGACGCCTTACCAAGGCTCTTCAAGCCGGCATTCGACGTGCTCTGGCAGTCCGTGGGGTACCCGCGAAGCCCCTGCTACGACAAGGACGGAGCCTGGCACGGCCAGAACTATAAGTGGTAGGGATGAAGCTGCCCTCCTATCCCTTCCCCTAGTGGGTAGGGGGTCCAAACGACTTTGCGAAGGCAAGTGCCCACTCGCCCCAACGTTCGGTTGACCTAATCGCACAACCACGACGTGGTCGTGCCATCCAGAAGACCCTAGTAATTTTAGCGGTCAAGCGTGTCTCGTTGGGCGCATCGGTTACCGCCTTACTGTACGCGCCCGGAGTGGCCGGAAGCTCAGCGCCTGAATGCGGAGCGCCTCGCGCGCATCCCACGGCGCATGCGTATGCACAAAGGTGTCTTGCTTCGGTCAGGTAACCTGGCTGTTGCGATCGAGCGGCGTCTGTGGCTGCTGTGCCTGCTCGGCTCGATGACGGGGTGTGTGCCGGTCATCGACGGGGGCGCGGGGGGCGAAGGCGGCGCGGGAGGCGAAGGCGGCGCGGGAGGCGAAGGCGGCGCGGGGGGCGAAGGCGGCGCGGGAGGCGAAGGCGGCGCGGGAGGCGAAGGCGGCGCGGGGGGCGAAGGCGGCGCGGGGGGCGGAGGCGGCGCGGGGGGCGAAGGCGGCGCGGGGGGCGAAGGCGGCGCGGGGGGCGAAGGTGGCGCCGCGACGACGTCCAGCTCGAGCGGGGCCGTCTGCGTTCCCGGCGCCCAGTTCGCGTGCTACTCCGGCCCGCCGGGCACCGAGGGGGTAGGGCACTGCGTGGCCGGGCTGCGGACGTGCAACGAGTCCGGGACCGGCTACGGCGCCTGCGAGGGCGAGGTGCTGCCGTCGGCCGAGCGGTGCGCCACCCCGGGCGACGAGGATTGCAACGGCGCGTCGGACGAGGACGACGCCGGCTGCGTCTGCGTCCCGGGCACGGAGGTGCTCTGCTACGCCGGCGACATCGAGTCCGTCGGCGTCGGTGCATGTCAGGCCGGCAGGTCCCGCTGCAACGAAGCGGGCAGCGGCTTCGGCCCGTGCCTCGGCCAGGTGCTGCCGACGGCCGAGACGTGCGCGACGGAGGTCGACGACGACTGCGACGGCGCGGTGAACGAGGAGGGCGCCGGCTGCGCATGCGTGCCGAACGAGGTCGTTCCGTGCTACTCCGGTCCGCCGGGCACCGAGGGCGTCGGGGCCTGCGCCGCCGGGACCGCGACCTGCGACGCGCTGGGCACGAGCCTCGGCCCGTGCGAAGGAGAGGTGCTGCCGGCGGCCGAGACGTGCGCGACGGAGGTCGACGACGACTGCGACGGCGCGGTGAACGAGGAGGGCGCCGGCTGCGCATGCGTGCCGAACGAGGTCGTTCCGTGCTACTCCGGCCCGCCGGGCACCGAGGGCGTCGGGGCCTGCGCCGCCGGGACCGCGACCTGCGACGCGCTGGGCACGAGCCTCGGCCCGTGCGAAGGAGAGGTGCTGCCGGCGCCCGAGGTCTGCGCCACGGGCGCGGACGAGGACTGCGACGGCTCGGAGTGCCCCTCCCACACGCTGCGGGCCGCCGGGCTGGGCGGCCCCGGCAATGAAGGCGCCACCGCCGTTGCAGCGGACGCCGAAGGCAATCTCTACGTGACCGGCTGGTTCACGGGAACCGTTGATTTCGGAGCTGGTCCGCTCGTGTGCGCGGGAAGCAGCGACGTGTTCCTCCTCAAGCTCGACCCGGCAGGCCATGCGATCTGGAGCAAGCGCTTCGGCAGCGAATACGGAGAGTGGAGCAAGGCGATCGCCCTCGACGCGAGTGGCAACATCCTCCTCGGCGGGAACTACGCCGGCGTTCGCTCCTGGGACATCCTCCCTCTGCCGCCGGCGGTCGACTTCGGCGGCGGCCCGCTCCCCTGGAACGACCCCTCTGACAGCGGCGTCTTCGTGGTCAAGCTCGATCCGAGCGGGAATCACCTCTTCAGCCACGGGTACGTGACCAGCGACGACTGGCGATCCAGCCTGGAGGAGATGGCGGTCGACGCCGCGGGCAATGTCTTCCTCCTGCGCAACTATGCGAACATCGAGGACCTCGACCGGACGATAACGAAGTTCGATCCGGCCCTCAACGTCCTCTGGGGCCATTATCTACCGGGCGACCACAGCTATGATCGCGAGGGGATCGCCGTGGACAGCGCTGGCAATCTCCTGGTGGTCGCGGGGTACGCCCGCCCATTCGGTGGACTGTGCTGCGATGAGTACTTCCGCGTCGAGAAGCGCGATCCTGCGGGTGCCGTGCTCTGGCAGAAGGTCGTGACCGGGCCGGTCCCCTACGAGGGGGGCGGCAGGGCGAGGGACGTCGCCGTCGACCCCGAGGACAACGTGCTTGTTCTGGGCCATAGCCTGGGGGATCTCGATCTCGGCGGTGGGCCCATCGCACGCGGGACGGACTTCCTCGTGAAGCTGAGTCCGCGTGGTGACTACGTGTGGCACCGCGCCTCCCCGGGCGACGAGGTGGTCACGGACGCCGCGGGCGGCATCTTCACGCTCGGAGGATCGTATGTCACCAAGTTCGATGCGGCCGGCACCGAGCTCTGGCGCGTCCAGCTCACAGGCACGCTCGACGAGGAGAAAGGCATGACGCCCTACCTCGACGACAGGATCGCGATCGTCGGCGCGTTCACGGGGACAGCCGATCTCGGCGCCGGCCCGCTCAGCGCCACGGCCTGGGACGGCTTCGTCGCGACGTTCGGCCCCTGACGCGCGCTGTCGCGCCCGCGCGCGTCAGGCCGCCGCCCGTCGCGCTGGCCGCGCGTTCCAGACGCGCGTCGTCAGCGCGAAGCCGGCGATGGCGACGGGGAGCATCGCGCTCCTACGTGACGCGCTCGTGGCGCTTGCCCCTCGTAGGGGGAAATCAGTTCATCGCCGCCCTCCTTGCCGCGGTGCTCCGCGTCGGCGTCGGCGACGTGCTCGCAGTCCTCAGACCCTTGTCGATGGACCTCGCTCTCTCTCCGAGACGCTTACCCGCGCCGTCGCGCTCGGAGATGAGATAGCAGCCCGCGTCGTTCACGAGGCGATCGATCGGCTGCTCGGCTGTCGGCGATACCGGAGGGGCGAGCGCGCTCGGGCCCGTAGCACGCGCAAGGCCGGGGGCACGCGCTTCATTCCGAGGAGGCTCCGCGCGTGACGCTGCACCTCCGCGGCGTCGAGCGGACCGCCATGACCCATGTAGAACGTTTCGGCGCCAGCGTCGACGAGGCGTTGAAGCTCCACGGCGACGGCACGCGGATCGTCCTCGAATGGAGGACGCTTCGCCGTGCCGGTCATGGCGATGCCGCCCAGCAGGATCCCCGAGGCCACGAGGTCTCCGACGAAGGCATCCGTCGAGGACAGCTCGACAGAGAGGGAACCCGCGGTGTGACCCGGCGTGGGCTTCACCCTTCCGCGGATGCCATACGCCTCGAGATCGAGGGTGCGATCGCCGGTCAGCACGATATCCGGCGTGAACGCCGTGTAGCTCTCTTACCACGTCGCCGTAGCGCACAGCGCAGGAAGAGGACGCGGCGCTCCTACGGCGCTCGCCGAGGCGCTCCGCTTCAATCCTTCAGGGCGCTCTAAGCCCCAGGCATCTTGAGGCCGCGCTCGTCCATCACGGCTTTGTTGCGCGCCTCGCTCTTCGCGTACGCCGGGCGGGCTTTGACCCGCTCGGCATATCCGGTGAAGCTCGGGCGCGGCTCGAGCATCTTGAAGTCGAGCATGTACGCGATGGTGCCGCCGAAGATGACGTCGGCCATCGAGAACTCCTTGCCGAGGACGAAGTCACGGCCAGAGATGGCCGATTCCATCGTCGCGATCATGTCGTCGTAGTTGCCCCAACCGGCGGAGCCGGCGCGGAACTCCCAGTTGCCGGCCTTGGCCATCGAGCCGGGCTCGATGACCGAGGGGGCGAAGAGCGACCAGCGAAAATAAGTGCCGCGCGCCGCGTCGTCGAGCTTCGGCGCGAGGCGGCCCGGGGCATAACGATCCGCGAGATAGAGGCCGATCGCCGCGGATTCGGTGACGACGGTGTCGCCGTCGACGAGCAAGGGCAGCTTGCCCATCGGATTGAGCTTCGTGACGTCCTCCTTCTTCTGGTCGCCGGCCATGATGTCGACGAACTTGAGCTCGTACTCGACGCCGACTTCCTCGAGCATCCACACAGTGTTGGCGGCGCGCGAAAACGGGTGGTGGTAAAGAACGATGGCCATGGTGGTGTCTCTTTCTCCGTTCGTTTCCGCCGGTCGGTCGGCGGCGCGGCGGAGGCTACCAGAGGCCGGCCCCGTTGGGCGCGGCGCCAGGTGCGGCAGATTTGAATTCCTCTGCCCGCCGCGTTCATGGCTCCCGCCTCGGCGCGTGGCGACCTCGACCGCTACCCGGCGATGATCACCGGCGCGAGCCGCGGCCACACGAACGAGAGCGCGCAGGCGCCGCGTCGGCGCCTCCAAAGCTCGTCCAGCGGGCCGAGCACGCGGGCCTGCGCCGCAGGCTGCTTCGTTCAGGCGGCCCCCTGGATGGGATGAGGCAGCCCAAGCGGCGCCTGGACCCATGATGGCAACCACACCGGTGATGCTGCGGGCCCTTGACCACGGGCGACGCGGCGGCGGAGGGCGCCCCGATGGGCGGCACCGGAGCCGCCCTCGGCGGCGAAACAGGCGGAAAACGATGGCGATCGCCACTATTTCCGGCGACCGCTCGTCATCGACCGGTTGTTCTGGCGGGATTTCTGACACGCGGAGCTACCCGCGGAGCACCTCGTCATAGAGGTCCTCGTACGCCCGGACCATCCGGTCTATCCCGAACCGCTCGATCACCCGAGCCCGCCCGCGCATCCCCACCTCGGCGCGATCATCGCGCACCGCAATCGCCTCGAGCGCGGCCGCCAGGGGCTCCGGTGAGCCAGGTGCCACCAGAAGCCCTGTCTCTCCCTCTTTCACGATCTCCGGATTACCCCCGACGCGCGTGGCGACGATCGGCAGCCCGGCCGAGGCCGCCTCGATGAGGGTGAGCGAGATCCCCTCGGTCAGCGACGCGAGCGCGAACACGTCGAAGGCGGGGAGCAGCTCCGCCACGTCGCCGCGCGTCCCCGTGAACATGACCGCGCCGCCGAGGCCGAGCCGCGCCGCCTGCTGCTCCAGGGCCGGCCGGACCGGGCCGTCGCCGACGACCGTCAGGTGCGCGTCGGGCCGCACCTCGCGCAGCCGCGCGAACGCCGTGAGCAGCGTCGCGTGGTCCTTCTCGGGCGAGAGCCGCGCGACGCAGCCCACGTGATAGCCGGAGGCGGGGAGGCCGAGCCGCGCCCGCGCCACGCGCGCATCGCCGGGCCGGAACACCTCCGGGTCCACGCCGTTCAGGATCGTCACCACCTTGGCCGGGTCGACCCGCTCCACCTCGAGCGCGACAGCGCGCGTGTCGTCGCTCACCGCCACCACCCGGTCCGTGAGCGCCGCCGCCAGCCGGTTGACCAGCACTTTCCGCTTTTGCTTCGGGTAGTTGCGGCCGTGCTTCGTGTGGATGACCCGCGGCCCGCCGCCGCCGCCAGGGAAGCTCGCGGCCCGCGCGAGGCCCGCCGCGAGCGCGCCGTACAGGTGCGGACCCGGGTTGTGCGTATGGACCAGCCGGATCCCCTCGCGCCGCAGCCACGCCGCGAGCCGCACCGGGAGCCCCGGGTCGAGGCCAGGCTTGCGCGAGAGCACGACGAGCGGCACGCCGAGCCTCGCGAGCTCGTCGGCCAGCGCGCCGGGCTCCTGGAGCGCGCACACGACAGGCGCGAACCTCTCGCGCGACGTGCGCTCCAGCAGCCGGAGCACCACCCGCTCGAGCCCGCCGACGTTGAGCGACAGCACCACGTGCGCGACCCTCGCCGGCCGGTCCGGCGCGGCGCGCGGCCCCGCCCCCCGCGCCGGCTGGGCCTCGGGGGCCACGGTCACGCCGCTACCTCGCGGCCGAACTCGATGGGCACCTCGGTCATCGTGAAGCGGAACTTGCCGCCCGACGTGACCGGGATCTCGTCGACGAGCTGGACCCGGATGTCCGCCCGCTCGCCGAGGAACCGGCGGAGATCGCGCTCGATCGCCTGCGACGTCTCCGGCTGGTAGCCCTCGCCGGGGATGATCCGGATCGTGATCGCCCGCGACTTGTCCTGGTGGACCTGGTAGCGCTCCACCGTCGGGTTGTCCTTGAAGAAATAGGGGAAGAACACCGACGAGAGCAGCTGGCCGTCCGGCCCGACGATCATGTCGAGCACCCGCCCCTCGACCGAGGCGAGCAGCGGCAGCCCGCGGCCGCACGAGCACGACTTGTCGGCCGCGACCACCACGTCCTCGTTCTTGTAGCGGATCAGCGGCATCGACCGGCACACGAGATCGGTCAGGATCACCTCGCCCGGCTCGCCGGGCTTCGCGTGCCGGCCGCCGCACTGCACCTCGACGAAGATGTTCTCGATGTTGAGGTGCTTGCCCTCGCGGCGCTCGCACTCGGCGCCGATCAGCATCATCTCCCTGCAGCCATACCGATCGTAGACCGGCGCCTGGAACGCCTTCTCGATGGTCTCGCGCTGGTGAGGGAAGAGCCGCTCCGCCGTCGCGATGATCCCCTTCGGCCTGGGCAGCCTGTGCCCCGTCTCGAGCGCATAGCGCGCGGTGTAGTAGAGCGGGCTCGTGTACCCGACGACGAGGTTCGGCTGGTAGCGGAGGATCTCGTCCACCACTCCCGCGAGCCGCGACTCCGACAGGTTCCACGCACTGACCGTCTTCTTCCGGATGGCGGCCTCGTGGAGCGTGCGCTTCGCCTTCTTCCAGCGGGGCTCGTGCGTCGGGATGCCCCAGATGTAGAGCTCCTTCTCGCCGATCCGCCCGCCTGCCCACGCGTCGGCCCGCAGGGCCGCCGCGCTTCTACACTCGTACGTCGTGTGGTCGTAAAAGAACCGCGCCGGCTCGCCGGTCGAGCCGCCCGTGCCGCTCCGGAAGAGCTTGCCGCTCCACCCCTCGGCGATCATCTCGCTGCCGTGCGCGCGAAGATCGGCCTTGGTCACGACCGGAAAGCGCACGAGATCCTCGGGCGCGTGTACGTCCTTCACCCGCACCCCGTACTCGGCGAAGCGGCGCCTGTAGAAGGGTATGTTCTGCTCGGCGAACCGGAGGGTCGCCAGCATCTTTCGCCAGTTGAGCTCCCGGAGCTCGCGCTCCGGCCGCCACTGCGACCGCTCCATCTCCTCGAGGTAGGTGAGTGTCGCCCTCCTTCGGAGTTTCGTCTCGTAAAAAGGATAGAGGACATTCCGAAAGAGGGCTGAATACATAATCGTTGAGGATTCTTCCGAACCGACGACAAACAGTCAAGCTGGCGCGGCCAGCGCGGCGTTCCGGCCGCAAGCGTGCCCACCGCCGGTAACCGAGCTGTAGAGACTGAACTCTACTTCACCGCTGTTCAAGCGCCGCGCTGCGACACGCCCGTTGATGAGTGCGCCAGGCGGCGTCGCCGCGCGCGCCCGCGACGCCCCGGGCGCGATCCGTCCACGCGCTGCGCGCCGCCGGCCACGCGCTGCGCGCCGCCGGCCACGCGCTGCGCGCCGCCGGCCACGCGCTGCGCGCCGCCGGCGACGAGCGCGCGCGGCGCCTCAGCTCACGGTGGGCTCCGCTTCCTGCTGCCACAGCGCCGCCAGCGCGAACGTCTTGGCGTTCTCCGGAACGGCCTGACAGAAGCTCTGCCGCCGCGCCGGGTCGTGGATCCACTGCGCCCGCGCGACGAGCCGCTGCATCGCCACCGCGATCGCCTCGCGCGCCGCCTCGTGGTGCCCGGCGGCCCGGAGCGACTCGGCGTACACGAGCCGGATCTGCGCCTCGCCCTCCTCCGTCCCCCCGGCCTCCACGAGCAGCCCGAGCCCGCGCCGCGCCGCGTCGAGGGCCTCCTGCGCGCGCCCCTGCTCGAGCAGCACCCGCGCGCGCACAGCGAGCGCGAGCGCCTGCAGCGTCGGCACGTGCGCCAGCATCGCCACGGCCGCGCCCGCCTCGTTGTCCGCCGCGCCGAGGTTGCCGAGCCGCGTCAGGATGGCGGCGAGGTACGCGCGCGACCGCGCCTCCTGCCGCCGGTTCGCCTGCGCCGCGAACGCCTCGACCGCCTCGGCCGTGACCGTGCGCGCCGCGGCCAGGTCGCCCTGCTGCGTCCAGAGCAGCCCCAGGTTCTGCTTCGCGAACGCCGCGACGTTGTGCAGCCCCATGCGCTCCGCCTCCGCGAGCGCGTCGCGCAGCTCCGCCTCGGCGCGGTGGTACATCCCGAGCTGCACCAGGCAGTGCGCCGCGTTCACCCGGCTCAGGCACGCGTTCCGGAGGTCGCCCGTCTGGAGGTACGCCGGGATGCTCTGCTCGGTGCACTCCAGCGACGACGCCGGGTCGCCGTAGCAGAGCGCCCGCGACGCCCGGAGCGCGTGGATGCGCGCGGCCACCGCCGCGTCGCGCTCGGCGAGCGGCATCGCCACGCGCGCGAGCTCCTGCACGATCTCCTCCGCCGCGGCGTACTGGCCGCCGTGCAGGAGCGCCCCGGCGATGCGCGCCAGCGCGCTCACCGAGTGGCCGGTCGGCTCTTCCATGTAGCTCGGAGGTCCGCCGCCCGCGTGGCTCGAAGGTACGCCGCCCGCGTGGCTCGAGGGCACGCCGCCGCGGTCCCCGCCCGCGTGGCTCGAGCGGCCGCCGCCGCCGTCCCCGCCGGCGTGGCCCGCGGCGCCGCCGCCCCGGAGCTCCTCGACGAGGTCCGCGAGCCGGTCGCCCATGCCGAGGCGCACGCGCATCGACGCCGCCTCCGCCGCGGCCGCGTACCAGAGCGCGCTCTTCCGCGGGAAGCCCCGCATCGCCATGACGGCGCACCGCTCGGCCTCGGCCGCCTCGCCGAGCCACTTGTGCGCCTCGGCCTGCACGAGGCGCAGCGCCGCGAAGAGCTCCCCGTCCACCTCGGCGCTCGCCGCGCCCTGCTCGGCCCGCTGGATCGCGGCGCGGAAGTCGTTCGCCCCGAGCGCCTGCTCCGCCGCGCGCCGGAACCAGATGACCGCCCGCTCGGCGTCGCCGCCGCGCTCGAAGTGCTCGGCCAGGAGCGCCGCGTCGCGCTCGCCCGCCCCGTCCAGCCACTCGCCCGCGAGCAGGTGGCCGAGCGCGCGGTCCGCGTCCGTCAGCGTCGCGTACGCCGCCTCGCGCACGAGCGCGTGCCGGAACGCGTACTCCTCCTGGCCCCCGAACTTCCCCTCCCCCCGCCGCGCGATGAGCTCGCGGTCGACAAGCACCGCGAGCCACCCGTCCACCTGCGGGGCGCGCCGCTCGCCGCCGAGCAGCGCCATCAGCCCCCCGCGCCAGAACTTCTGGCCGAAGACGCTCGCCGCCCGGAGGACCCGCCGCGCCTCGGCGTCGAGCGACTCGAGCCGCGCCTGCACCATCGACAGCACGGTCTCGGGCAGCGCCTCGGTCCGCCCCGAGGCGGCCGCGCGGATGAGCTCCTCCAGGTAGAACGCGTTGCCCCCGGCGCGCTCGCAAAGCCGCGCGCACACGTCGGGCGTCACCGAGTCGCCGAGCACCTCGCGCACGAGCCGCTCGCTGCCCCGGCGCCCGATCTCGCGCAGCCGGAGCTCCTGCACGCCGCGCGAGACCCAGACCTTCGGGAAGACGGCCTCGACCTCCGGCCGCGCCAGCGCGAGCACCATGAGCGGCTGATCCCGGAGCGCGAGCGCCGCGTCGATGAGCTTCACCGTGGGCACGTCGCCCCACTGCAGGTCCTCCAGCACGAGGAGCACCGGCTCGCCGCGGCACTCGGCGAGCACGAAGTCCTCCCAGGCGCGGCGGATCTGGTCGCCCATGAGCATCGGGTCGCTCCGCGCGGCGCGCAGCTCCACCCGGCCCTCGTCGGAGAAGCGGATGCGCGCGACCTCGCCGAGGAACTCGGTGACCCGCGCGAGGTCGCCGCCGCTCAGGTACCGGCCTACCCGCGCGCGCAAGCGCTGCTCCCGCACCTCCTGCGGCTCGCCGCCGGAGAGCCCTGCCTCGCGGCGCAGCATCTGGCGCAGCATCCCGAAGGGCGAGCCGGCGCTCATCGGGTCGGCGTGGCCGAGCCAGACCTGCACCCGCTCGTTCCGCTCCTCGACCCGGCGCAGGAACTCGTAGCGCAGCCGGCTCTTGCCGAGCCCCGCCGGCGCCGTGATCAGCACCGCGCGCGCGGTCGGCTCGGAGAGGCACTCGTCGAGCACGGCGTCGAGGATCGCGAGCTCGTGGTCGCGCCCGACGAACGGCGTCGCCCGCCCGAGCAGCGTGCGCGCCGCCTCGACGAGGTCGCGCTCGGCCCGGAGCACGAGCCCTGTCGCGTCGCCGCCGACGTCGAAGCGCGCGTCGAGCAGGCCGGCCATCACCTCGTCGAGGCGGATGGAGCCGCCCTCGGCGCGGTCGAGCAGCCGCACGGCGCGGTCGATTGTCGGCCCCATCGGGAGCCGGTCGTCCGCGGAGCCGCGGCCGGCGACGAGCGCCATCTGCACGCCGGGCAGGAGGTCGCGCACCTCGATCGCGCACCGCGCCGCGCGCGCCGCCTGGTCGGTGATGAGGCCGCGCCCCTCGAGCGTGATGAGCAGGAGCCCATCCGCCAGGGTCTGCAGCGCCCCGCCGAAGCGCGAGGCCACGCGCTTCACCTCGTCCTCCGGGACCACGCGCGCGAGCGGCATGGTCATCGGGAGGGTCATCGGCATGGTGGGCCCCTGCCACGACGCCTCCTGCGGGCCCATCCGCGCGAGCATCAGGCAGAGCGTCCGCCGCTCGCCGGTCGTGAGCGCGCTCGCGCGCCGGCTCACGGGCGCCGGCGGGGTGCTCTTGATCTCGCCCACCCGGAGCAGCTCGAGGGCCACGGCGGCGCCGTTCGCGGGCCGGGCGGCCGGGTCCTTCGCGAGCATGCGCGCCACGGCGGCGTCCACGGCCTCGGGGATGTCGTCGCGCATGTCGCGGAGGCGCGGCGCCTCGTCGAGCACAACGCGCAGGAGCGCTGTGTGGATGTCGTCCCCGACGAACGGCGGGCGCCCGGTGAGGCAGTGGAACAGCACGCAGCCGAGCGCGAAGACGTCGGCCTGCGGCCCCACGGCGCGCTCGCCGCGCGCCTGCTCCGGCGCCATGTAGAAAGGCGTGCCCATGACCACGCCGGTCATGGTGAGCGGCGCGAGCGACGTGAGCCGCGCGATGCCGAAGTCGAGCAGCTTGACCTGCTCGACCGCCTTGTCGACGAGGTACAGGTTGCTCGGCTTGAGGTCGCGGTGGACGATGTTGCCCCGGTGCGCCTCGGCGAGCGCCTCGGCGATGCGCAGGCCGAGCGTGACGCTCTCGCCGACGGTGAGCCCGCGCCGGCGCAGCCTGTCGGCGAGGCTCTCGCCCTCGAGCCACTCCAGCGCGAGCCACGGCTCGCCGCTCTCGGTGGCCCCCTGCGCGATGTACCGGACGATGCCGGGGTGCCGCAGCCCGGCCAGCACCTGCGCCTCGCGCGCGAAGCGCTCGCCGTGCTCGAGGCCGCGGCCCGACATGACCTTGAGCGCCGCCGTCTCGCCTGTGTGCCGGTCGAGGGCGCGGTAGACGGAGCCCATCCCGCCCGACCCGGCGAGGCGCTCGATCAGGAAGCGGTCGGCGACGATGTCCCCGGGTTTCATCGGGACGGCGAGTATCACACGGAGGGCGTACGAAGAGGCCAGATCCCGGCGTTGGGGCGAGGCGGGGCGCAGTGGGCGGCCGCTGTCGCTCTGTCGGGACGACGCGGGTGCGCGGACGCGCGCGGGTGGGAGCGCAGGCGTCGAGCCAGGGCGGGCGTCTGGCGTGAGAATAGATACAGATCGGCCTGCGAAGTGACACTACGTGTGTCCAGCCGTTTACAGACCGGCCTGCGAAGTGACACTACGTGTGTCCAGCCGTTTACAGACCGGCCTGCGAAGTGACACTATGTGACCATCATCATGGCCAGATCGGCCTACGAAGTGGCACCACGTGTGCCCCGCCGTTGACCGATCGGCCTGCGACGCGACCCGGCCACGGCGTTCCCGGGTGCCTGTTCGCGCCTGAGGTCTTGCGCTGGTCGACCAAGCGGAGCTTGTAACCCAGAAAGTCGAAGGGTTACCATCATTTACGGCGCCTGCCCGGGAGTGTATGCAGAGGGCGCGCCGCCGGGTCAGGACGCGCGAAGCTCCATGGGCTCTCTGCCGATCACGGTTCGCTCTCGACTGCTGATCCTGATCGCCGCGCTCCTCTGGTCGACCGGAGGCGCGGGGATCAAGCTGAGCTCCCTCGACGCGTGGCAGGTCGCCAGCGCCCGATCGCTGATCGCGGCGCTCGTGCTGGGCCTCGCATTGCCGGGCGCCCACCGTCTCCCGACGTGGCGCACGCTGGGCGCGGCGGCGGCCAGCGCGGGGACCATGGTGCTGTTCGTCCAGTCCACCAAGCTGACCACGGCGGCGAACGCCATCTTCCTGCAGTCCACCGCGCCGCTGTACGTGCTCCTGCTCAGCCCCTGGCTGCTCCGGGAGCACCCCTCCCGCGGCGAGAAGCTCGCCGTTCCCGTCTTCGTCGTTGGAATGGGGCTCTTCTTCCTGGACCAGCTCTCGGCAGGCCAGCTCCTGGGCAACGTCCTCGCGCTCGTGTCCGGGCTGCTGTTCGCGCTGACGATCCTCGGGCTCCGGGCGGCCCAGGACGATAACCCCGTGGTGCTCGTCTGGGGCAATCTCCTCGCGGGGCTCGGGACCCTGCCGCTCGCGCTGGGCAGCGCGACCCGACCCGGGGCGCTGGACATTGGGCTCCTCGTGTTCCTGGGGGCGGTGCAGATCGGCCTGTCCTACGCCCTCTTCGGCCGAGGCGTGCGCCACACGCCGGCCCTCGAGGCCTCCCTCCTGGTCCTGGTGGAGCCGGTGCTCAATCCCGTGTGGGCGCTCCTCCTCGTCGGCGAGCGGCCCGGTGTCTGGTCGATGGTGGGCGGCGCCGTCATCCTCGGCGCGACCGCCTGGCGGACGGTGCAGGCGTCGCGCCCGGCGGCCGCGGAGGCATGAGGAGTCCCGGCCGGTCCAGCCGCTCACGCCGCGCGGCGTATGATAGGGTGCGTCCCCATGTCCGCGCTTGTTCTGCCCACCGTCGAAAGCATCGTGCCTTATGAGGCGGGAAAGCCGCTCGACGAGCTCGCTCGCGAGCTCGGGGTGACCGACGCCGTGAAGCTCGCGTCGAACGAGAACGCGCTCGGCCCGAGCCCGCGCGCCCTGGAGGCGGCGCGCCGCGAGCTCGAGAGCATGCACCTCTACCCGGACGCGGCGGCCTACCGGCTCCGCGAGCGGCTCGCGGCGGTCCACGGCGTCACCATGAGCGAGATCGTCCAGGGCAATGGCTCCAATGAGCTGCTCGATTTGATGGTGCACGCCTTCGCGACGCCCGGGTCGCACATCGTATTCGCCGATCCGGCGTTCATCGTCTACAAGCTCGTCGCGCTCGCCTACGGCATCCCGTTCACCGCGGTGCCGCTGCGCGACCTGCGGCACGATCTCGAGGCGATGGCCGCGGCGGTCACGCCGAAGACGCGCCTCCTGTTCGTCGCGAACCCGAACAACCCGACCAGCACCCATGTCGGCCGCGCCGCGGTCGAGCGCCTGCTCAGGGAGGTGCCGCCCGAGGTCATCGTCGTCATGGACGAGGCATACATCGAGTACGCGGACGCGCCGGACTTCCCTGACTCCATGCGCCTGCGCGGGCTCCGGGAGCGGCTCCTCGTGCTGCGCACCTTCTCGAAGATCTACGGCCTGGCGGGCCTCCGCGTCGGCTACGCCGTGGGCCCGGCCCAGCTCATCGATTACCTGAACCGGGTTCGCGCGCCGTTCAACGTGAGCGCTATCGCGCAGGCGGCTGCGCTCGCGGCGCTGGACGACGCCGAGCACGTCGAGCGGAGCCGCAAGGAGAACCGCCGCGAGCGCGAGCGGCTCACGCGCGAGCTCACCCGGCTGGGTCTGTCGGTGGCCCCGAGCCAGGCGAACTTCGTATTCGTGGATGTGGGGCGGCCGGCGCGCGCCGTCTACGACGCCCTGCTGCGCAAGGGCGTCATCGTGCGGCCGTTCGGCAACCTGCCGACGAGCCTGCGCGTGACCGTCGGCACCGAGCGCGAGAACCACCGCTTCCTCGAGGCCCTCGCGGACGTGCTGAAGTGAAGCGGCGAGGCGTCCTCCAGTAAACCGGTCGCGCGCGCCAGCATCACGCGCGCGCCTTTCACGGCGCGCAGCGGGTGATCGTCACCTTGTTCAGGCCCAGCTCCACGAGCGGTCTGTCTTCCGCATCGGTCTCGACATGCGTCATCTCGGTGACCACCTCGACCGGCGCGCACTGGCCGAAGATCGTGTACGCGCCGTCCAGCCAGTCCGTCACCACCTCCGTGACGTAGAACTGGCTCCCGTTGGTGTCCGCCCCGGCATTGGCATAGGCGAGCGTCCCCTCTCGATGCTTCAGCGCGGAGATCTCGTCGGCGAACTCGTACCCTGGCCAGCCCTCGCCGTTGGCGAGCGGATCGCCGCCCTGCGCCATGAACTCCGGAATCACCCGGTGGAAGGTCAGCCCATCGTAGAAGCGCCGCTTCACCCAGCTGTCGGTCGCCGGGTCCAGCCAGGGCCGGCGCCCGCGCGCGAGCCCGACGAAGTTGGCGACCGCGTTCGGGGCCTCGTCCAGGAAGAGCTCGCAGGTGAGCGCGCCCTTGTCGGTCTCGATGATCGCGCGCAGCGGCCCCGGGCCCTCCGGGAGCTCGGCCAGGGCCTCGTCCAGCGTGAACATCCCGGCCTCTGGATCTGTATCGCCGGCCAGCACCTCCTCGGGCGCCTCCACGTCGGGGCCGCACTCCATGCTTCCACCGCCGCCCGTGCTCCCGCTCGTTGTCGAGGCGCCCGAGCTCGTCGCGCCCCCGCCCTCCCCGCCCGTGCCGCCGGTCGAGCTCGTCGCGCCCCCGCCGCCGCTGTCATCGCCGCAGCTGGCGGCGAGAGGGATGGCGAGGAGCAACGAGACGCAAAGTGTGTTCACAGACGGACGAGGAGAAAAGGAGCGGATCTGCATCGGAGCGACACTTGCACGGACTCCACGGGAACGCACGCCCGACTTGCCCGCGAGCTTGCGCCCGCCGGACGACTGAACACGACGCCCCACGCAACCATCCCTGATGAGCCCGCGACACCGCGCCTCGCGCGTCGGGCCAGGAGCCCCTCTGCGCCGTCCGCTGGCGCCCAGGGGCTCTCCGCCCGTCCCGGGTGGCTACTCCGTCACGACGGACCTGCGCCGATCACGACGCAGGCCCTGCCCCTCCGCCGCTATCTCAGTTCGATCCCGTGTACTTGGCGCGGTAGTAGTGGAGCGAGGAGGGCGCGATCGTCGGCCAGCAGATGTACTGGAGGAACCCGCACGCTGGATCGAAGTAGCTGTAGTCGTTGGGGACGGTGAAGAAGGTGAGCAGCGGCTCCTTGAAGTCGGGGTGGCTGAAGGCGCTCTCCTGCTGCCGCGGGACGGAGGGCGGAGGGGTGTAGTCGTCCCACAAGAGCGACTCGCAGGAGTCCGGGGCGCGGCCGCTGGCGCCTCGCGCTACCCTTCCCCCCTGCAATAGCTGTTGATCTCGTAGAGCGCCTGCCGACCGGCAGGGAAGATCGCATCGCGTTTGGTCATTATTTTACTCCTGTTCAAACAAGGCAGGCCAGACCTCCCGACGCGACGTTGTTTCGAACCGCCAAGGCGCCAGGGACGCCGTGAACAGAACACTATCTTGACGCCTTGAGCGCGGCGCCGCGGAGCCCTGGCGCTAAGGGCGGCTCTCGCGCGGATCTGCGGCGCGGTACATTCTCTTCAGGACGCGAAGGCTCAAGAGCAGCGGGACGCTGACAAAGGCGACGACGAGGGCGGCTATCGTGAAGGCGCGAGTCCCCGACGTGAGGTTGTCGAAGGCGCCGATGTTGAACGTGACGACCGGCGGCACGAGGATGGCCGCACCGAACATCGTCACCGCCACGGTTCGTACGGCGTCCACGGTCGCGTGGCGCAAGGCCCGCGCCGTCCCGAGCGCGATGCCGATCGTCATGGCGCCGAGGAGCCCGATCGGGACGCGCGCCAGCGTTCGATAGGCGTCGGGACCGAAGAGCCGCGCCGGCCGGCTGCCGATGGGCTCGATCGGGCCGAAGACTTCCCATCTCCGATCCGTCGATCCTACCCTCGCCCAGCGGGCCAGGGTATCGCTCCCCGCCCCAGCGGCGCAGGGCATTGCTCCCCGCCCGAACGGCGTCGCCGTCGAGGCCATCCCGAAGCCGGGCAAGCGGCGGAAGCTCTCGGCGGCGGAGAAGCTGCCCCCTTGAGCCCGGCTCGCTCACGGTGCACGCCGGCCGCAGTGCCGCGATGAGGTCGGAGGGGTTCGCTCAGATCCTCGGCTCGCTCGGCGTCGCTCGTGGCTTCGGCAGGCCTCACGTCAGCGATGACAACGCGTTCTCCGAGTCGCCGTTCAAGGCGCTTGCATACCAGCCCGACTATCCGGACCTCCTTGCCCCGCTGGCTCATGTGCGAGCGTGATGCCAGGGGTCCTTCAGATCCACTCATACGATTCTCGTCCGGCCTGTCTCAAACCTGTTGGCATTTTCCACTGCGGCGAATCACCCCCTGGTCTGCCCGCGCTCAATGCTTCAGGTCTGTCGTGTCGGCCGGGAATGCATTCTCGACCGTCAACCTTCTGCTCCGCACCGGTATCTCCAGCTCCACGCGGAGGTAGCGTGCGTCTTCTCCATTTTTGGTGTGGCCGCCCATCGTCCCGATCTTTCGTTCCATATCGATGACAAATGCGCGGGACTTGTTGTATCTCCGCTTCTCGGCGGCGAGGACACGGGGCGGTCTCTTCCCATCGAGAAGCTCAGTAATTACACCGACGGCTTCCTGGATCAGAGGACTTATGCCACGTTTGTTCTTTGATAGGTATATCCCATGGACTGACTTGTCGTTGTTGTCGCGCGTGTGCAGGAGGATGTGGTCCCAGTCGACGCTCGCTATTTTCCATTCCTTTGCCTTCGCAGGCCTCTCTTCTCTCCTTTGCCTCTTGGTTTTCCTCTCGCCCGTTGTGGAAGCTGGATTGGCGGTTTGAGTCGGCTGGCCCGGGTTGTCCTCTCTCTTCCTCTTCGTTTCCTTTTCTTCCTGCGATTCGTGCTGGATTGTCTGATCGCTGTTATCTCTGTTCCATTCCCCTAGCACGATGCCGACGCTTTTCTCGTTCGCCGGGTTTGCTATCCACTTAAGGACCGCGTCCCGCGAGGTCAGGCCTCTTGTAGCCAAGTATCTAGAACGCTGAAGGATGCCGCCGCCGTGCGCCTCGCCAGGAGGGCTCCTCGAACCTTCGCGCTCTCCGACCGTATGCTTTGGCGGCGTGCTCGCAGCCAATCCAGCGGGCGCCGCGCGCCGCTGCACCACCGTGGCGGGGTGCGGAGGTCGCTCCGCGGGCAGAGCGGGCGCCGCGCGCCGCTGCACCACCGTGGCGGGGTGCGGAGGTCGCTCCGCGGGCAAAGCGGGCGCCGCGCGCCGCTGCACCACCGTGGCGGGGTGCGGAGGTCGCTCCGCGGGCAGAGCGGGCGCCGCGCGCCGCTGCACCACCGTGGCGGGGTGCGGCGGCAACGCTGGCTGCCCACAGGCGCGGTGGACGCCTTGCGGAGGGGTCTCGGACGCGGCGGGTCCAACGACGGCCAGAAAGATGCGCGCGGAGCTCATGGGTTTATACACTTGTGTCCGCTCCGCTCCTCGCGGCCGCGGTGCGGATTGTGACTACGAATCGACGGCCCACCCAGCGTCAACACATGGGCATTGTACACGAGGCGATCGCAGGCTGCATCAGTCAGGGTCGGATCAGCAACAAATGCGTGCGCGCCGCGCCTGCGACAGCAGGCGCCCCTCCGAGAGCGGCGTTGCGATCCCGACGAAGCTTCCCGTGTCGGGATCAGCTGTCAATCACCGCACCGTTCAGCCGGTGCAGCACGGCGCCCCGCCGGGGGCGTCGCAGGTCGCCGGATCGTCGCCCCGCAGGCTCTGGAGTGAAAGCCGCCCCCTCGATGCATGGATAAGTTGCTGATACAGCGTCACTTTTCCAGGAGGGATGCGGATCGCGTAAGGTTCTCTATGTCAACCAGCGCGTGCAGCGTGGTCCGTACGGTGGGACCGGTGATGCCGCGAGCCCTTCACCGCGGGCGACGCGGCGGCGCAGGGCGCCCCGTTGGGCCACACCGGAGCCACCCTCGGCGGCAAAACAGGCGGAAACTATGGAATCGTTGCTGTTTTCGGCGGCCGCTCGTTATCGACCGGTTTTTGTGGCGGGGTTTCTGACGCGCGGAACTAGGAGCGCCTCGCCTCCGGCCCCGCGGTGCGCGCCGCCGCGCGCATCATCCCTCCGAGGCTCAGCGGCACGAACGCGAGGAGCCCGTGCCCCTCGGCGGGGCCGGCGTGCGCCGAGACGAAGCACCGGACCGCGGGGTTCTCGTAGAGGTGCAGGAAGTCGCAGCTCGCCGAGGGCTCGCTGCCCCGCCGTGCGGCCTCGAAGACGAACGGGCTCCCGTGCTCGCTCGCCGCGAGCTCGGGCGAGGAGGCGAGCCCGGACATGAGCTCGCCCGCGCCCGCCAGCGCGCTTTCGGCCGGGCTCGTGTGGGCGATGTCGACGAAGCGCGAGAGCAGCGCATAGCTCGACGGGTGCGCCAGCGAGCAAAGGCAATAGACGCGTCGGCCCGGGCGGCCGAGCATGTACCGGAGGAGGCGCTCCAGGGCGAGCCGGAGGACGGCATCGCCGCTCGGGTGCTCGCCGAGCGCCCCGGACTCGCCACGGAAGATCGCGATCTTCGCGCCGGCGAGCTCCAGCTCGGCGATCTGCATCGCGAAATAGCCCACGATCTGACCGCCAGCGCTCCGCTCCAGCGCGAGGGCGCCGTGCTCCGCCGCGGCGTGGAGGACGTGGCCGGCGAAGCTCCTGTTCTCCTGCGACCCCTCGAAGACGTGGCGGCGGAGCCCGCGGAGCTCGTGGTCGAGGAGCTGCTTCTCCTCCGGTTTCATCTCGCGCGGAACACGGACCTCCACGGAGGTCTGCTCGTTCATCCGGTCCGCCATGCCTGCCGCTCCTGCCGGCGATCTCGGCTGCCGGACGGCCTTTCTCCGGGCGTCTTCAGCGTCGTCGATCAGCGTCGTCAGCCTCATCGGTCGACGTGGTCAGCAATGGCGGTGCCAGGGAGCGAGCACGAGGTTGACCGCGGTCGCGGCCACCGTCACCCCGGGGTGAGGCTGGCAGGCATCAGACAGGCAGGCATCAGGAGAGCCGGGCGAGCCGCGATCACCGGCGATCGTCGATTTCCCTCCGGACGCTCTGCGGCCTCGTCGCGCTGCCGGCCGTCGCTGACGCAGGGGGGTGCGGCTGCCCTGACGGGCCCGGCGAGCCGCCGAGTCGCTTCCCCGGCGCGAACCGGATCGGCAGGCGGCTCGGGCCGAGCACGTGGATGGCCCGGCGCGGCTCCCACGGCGCGTCGCTCGCCAGCGCGAGGCCCTCGAGCCGCGCGAGGAGATCCGGCAGGGCGACCCTTGCCTCGAGGCGCGAGAGCGGCGCCCCGAGGCAGAAGTGGATGCCGTGCCCGAACGCGACGTGCGGGTTGGGATCGCGCGCTATGTCGAAGCGGCCAGGGTCGCGGAATTGCTGGGGATCTCGGTTGGCCGAGCCGATCATGGCCAGCACCGCCTTGCCGGCCGGGATCACCTGGCCGTGCATCGCGACATCGCGCCTCGTCACGCGGAACATCGCCTGGACCGGCGAGCGGTAGCGCAGGACCTCCTCGATGGCCGAGGGCAGGAGGCGTGGCTCGGCCCGGAGGCGCGCGAGCTCGGTCGGGCTCTCGAGGAAGCAAAGGATCGCGTTGCCGAGCAGGTTCGTCGTCGTCTCGTGGCCCGCCACGAGGAGCAGCTGGAAGAAGCCGAGGATCTCGTCCTCGTTCAGCCGCTCGCCGTCCACCTCGGCCTCGACGAGCCGGGTCAGCAGATCGTCCTCCGGCGCCGCCCGCCGCTGCTCGATGAGGCCCCTCACGTAGGCCTGCATCTCGGCCGTCACCACGGCGAACTCGGCGAGCGCCCTGGTCGCCTCCTCGCTGCCCGAGACCGTGTAGCTGAGGTCCAGGATCGCGTCGCTCCAGCGCCTGAACCGCGGCTGGTCGGCGGTGGGAGCGCCGAGCATCTCGACGATCACGAAGAGTGGCAGCGGGAGCGCGTAGTCCTCGACAAGGTCCATCTCGCCTCGCTCGATCGTCCGGTCGAGGAGCTCGCGCGACAGCTGGCGGATGCGCGGCTCGAGCTCCGCGACGGCCCGCGGGGTGAAGGCCCGCGTGACGAGGGCGCGCAGCTTCGTGTGGCGCGGCGGGTCCGAGAAGATGAGCCACTCGGACGTCCTGTTGCCCGGCGGCGACACGACGGAGCTGAACGCTTCATGATCGTGGAGCGCCCGCTTCACGCCCTCGTGGTCGAAGATCATCCACGAGTCGGAGGGCGGATAGTGGAGCACGGGAGAGCCGCTCCGGATCTGGTCGTACACGGGGTAAGGGTTGCGGCGCATCTCGTCCGAGAACAGGTTCATCGCTCACGACCTCCATCGCTCAGGATCGCTGGGACGTGTCCGCCGGGCGGCGGGCGCCTCCGGGTCAGGGACGCCCGGAGGCACCCGGGCGAGCTCGCGCGGCGAGGGTCCGTGAGGCATGCCTGGCGGGGCGAGGGTCCGTGGGGCAGGCCAGCGAGGACGTTCGAGCCGGCGAGGAAATGGCGCGCAGCCGGTCGGGGCACGGCGCTAGAGTGGGGGAGCGCAACGTGGGTCGCTTGAACGAATCCCGGATCGGCGCCGTGATCGCGGAGGCGTTCGCGGTGCGCGCCTCGACGGCGATGGAGTCGACCCTCCACGCCGAGCATGGCGCGGCGGTCCTTGTCGGGCTGGACAGCGAGGTCACCGTGACCCTGCCCGGGCCGGGCGGCGCGGCGGTGCGCGGGCGCATGGTCGTGGTGCCCCCCGACGTGTGGCACGCCGCCTCCTGCCCGGGGCCCACCCTCGGGCTGCTGTACGACCCCGAGGAGATGCCGCACGTCGCCGCCCACGCGCGCCTGCGTGGCGGGGCCTGTCAGGTCGACGGCGGCCTCCTCTCGAGGTTTGACGGGGCGGTGGCGGCGCACCGCGCGTCCCTGTCGCGCCCCGAGGTCCTCGACGGCCTCGCGCGCGAGCTCGCGAGCTGGCTCGCGAAGGAGGCGCCGCGCCGCTCCCCGGACGGTCGCGTCGCCCGCGTCGTCGAGGCGCTCCGCGATCCGGCGGCGGACCGGCGCCTCGCTGTCGCGCGCGCGGGGCTCTCCGAGGCGCACCTCCAGGCGCTTTTCATGCGGGACGTGGGGCTGCCGATCCGCACCTTCCAGCTCTGGCGCCGGCTCCTCGTCGCGCTGGTCGCTTTCTCGCGCCTCGACGCGACGCGCGCCGCCCACGCCGCGGGGTTCGCCGATCTCGCGCACTTCTCGCGGACCTGCCGCCGCATGCTCGGCTACTCCCCGACCGAGCTGCGCAGCGGGCTGCTCCTGACGTAGAGTGCGCCAGCACCGCGGTCCGGCAGCGGTCCGGGCTCGGGAGGAAGAGGAATTGATGACGATGGATATCGCCGCGCTGCGCCGCGACACCCCGGCCTGCGCCAGCGTCGTGCACTTCAACAACGCGGGGGCCTCGCTGCCCCCGGCCGTGGTGGTCGACACCGTGGTCGAGCACCTGCGCCGCGAGGCGGCCATCGGCGGCTACGAGGCCCAGGCGGAGGCGGCCGCGCGGCTCGAGGCGGTCTACGGCTCTGTCGCGCGGCTCATCGGGGCGGAGCCGGGCGAGATCGCGCTGATCGAGAACGCCACGCGCGCCTGGGACATGGCGTTTTACTCCCTCCGCTTCGGCCCGGGCGATCGCATCCTGACCGCGCAGGCCGAGTACGCCTCGAACTACATCGCGTTCTTGCAGGTGGCGCGGCGCACCGGCGCCGAGATCGTCCCTGTCCCGAGCGACGAGAGCGGCGCTGTCTCGCTGCCCGAGCTCGATCGCCTGCTCGACGAGCGGGTCAAGCTGATCGCGATCACCCATGTCCCCACGAACGGCGGCCTGGTCAACCCGGCGGAGGCGATCGGCCGCCGCGCCAGGGCGGCGGGCGTGCCGTTCCTGCTCGATGCGTGCCAGTCCGTGGGGCAGATGCCTGTCGACGTCGAGGCGATCGGCTGCGACATGCTGTCGTCGACGGGGCGCAAGTACCTGCGCGGGCCGCGCGGCACCGGCTTCCTCTATGTCCGGCGCGCGCTGCTCGACCGGCTGGAGCCGCCGTTCCTCGACCTGCACGCGGCCCGCTGGACCGCGCCGGACCGGTACGAGGTGCGGCCCGACGCCCGCCGCTTCGAGAACTGGGAGAGCAATATAGCCGGCCAGCTCGGGCTCGGCGCGGCCATCGACTACGCGCTCCGGCTGGGCCTGCCCGCGATCCGCGACCGCGTCTTCGCGCTGGCCGAGCGCCTCCGCGCGCGGCTGGCCGAGCTCCCCGGCGTCACCGTGCGCGACATCGGCGCGCAGCGCTGCGGCATCGTCACCTTCACCCGGGCCGGCGAGGACGCCGAGGCCGTCAAGGCGCGGCTCGGCGCGCAGGCGATCCATGTGAGCGTATCGACCGCTGCCAGCACCCTGCTCGACTTCGAGGCTCGCGGGATTCCCGATCTGGTGCGCGCGTCGGTGCATTACTACAACGACGAGTCGGAGATCGATCGCTTCGTCGCCGCCCTGGCGTCGGGCTGAGGGGGCTCCGCCGCGCGCGCCTGCTTCTTGCTTGGCGTCCTCGGCGCGCGCTGGCCGGGCTAGCCTCGGGCGATGCAAGCATCCTTGAATGTGCTCGGAAAAGCGCTGCTGATCGGCGCGATGGGCCTGCTCGCCGCCTGTGGTCCTGACGAGGCGGACAACGAGCCTGACGGCTCGGGCGGCTCGGACAGCTCGGACGGCTCGGGCGGCTCGGGCAGCGCTCCGACCGCCGAGCAGCAGTGCGTGGACTTCTGCGACCGGCTCAACGCGAACGGCTGCAACGCCCGGGCGGTGGACTGCGCCGCCCGCTGCCAGGATCAGCTCGAGCGCTTCGGCGCCGAGTGCGAGGACCTGGCGGGCGCGCTCTTCGCGTGCATGCTGCCCTTCGCGGCGTCGTGTCAGGACGAGCCGCCACCCGCGTGCGAGCGGCTGGGGGAGGAGGTGGAGGCGTGCATCGAGCTCCACGGGTGCGGCGGGCAGGTGTGCTCCAGCGGAGGCGGGCCTGAAGGCGAGACGTGCGGGTGCGAGTCCACGTGCCAGGGCAAGCGGCATGAGACGAAATGCGAGACGCCCGCCGGCGGCGCGACGACGTGCGCGTGCATCGTGGACGGCGTCGAGGTCGGGACGTGCGAAGGAGAGAGCGCCAGCGTCTGCGGGGTGAAGGAGAGCTGTTGCCAGGAGTACTTCAACATCCCCTGATCGCTCATCGAGCGGTGCTCACCGCGTCGGGTACGGCGACCCGGGCAAGAAGAGAAGCAAAAACCGCCAAGACGCCAAGGACGCCAAGAGAGAGAGAGAGAAAAAAAAAAGAACTCTCTGTTCTCTTGGCGTCCTTGGCGCTCTTGGCGGTTCATCTCCTCCTCGTCTTCTCGTCGGAGCGCTGGAGGCGGGGAGACCATCTGCCTGTCCTTACCGCCATCGAGCTCCCTTTCATCGGAGAGCTGCTCACAAGGTCGTCTCGACCAGCAGCGATGGCGGCAGGACCTCGTTCAGCCGCGCGACGTCGAGCATCATCTCGAGGCGACGCGGCTGCCGGTGAGCGTGCGACGGGAACGGGATCGCGGTGAACGCCGCGAGCGCCGCGTCGGCCACGCGCGCGGCGCCCTCCGGGCCGAGGAGGCCGAGCTCGAGCGCCTCGATCGCCGCGCCGATGTACGTGTCGAACAGGCGCACCCCGCCGACCGCGAGCTCGAGCCGCGCGTGCTCGGGCGTCGCGACGACGTCGTGGATGAAGACCGCCTTGACCGCCTCCGGCGCGAGCTCGAGCATGCGCTGTCCAAAGTGGATATCGCCCTGCCCGCTGTCCCCGATGAAGACGAAGCCGTACTCGGGATAGAGCCGCCGGTACTCGAGGAAGTTCTCGAGCTTCTTCTCCGCGATGGCGCGGTTGCCGATGAGGCGCGTGAACGAGCCCGCGAGGACCGTCGCGGCGAGCTGGCCGCGCGCGGCGAGCGCCTCGAGGGTCGCGTCCTCGACGAGGCCGAGCCGATCGCCGGGGCGGGCGGTGACGAAGGTCAGGTCGCCGGGGCGCCCGGGCCCCGGGCCCCGCCCGCGGTCGAGCTCCGCATAGAACTGCAGGACGCCAGGATAGACGGTCTTCTTCGGATACCGGGCGTCCTTCCAGTTCGCATAGAAGGTATCGTCGATGTCGGAGAGGATCTTCACCTCGCGGCTCGAGACCGAGACCGAGACCGCCTCGCGAGCTATGTGCGCGAGGAGCTCCTCGCGCAGGGCGTCGTCGTCGATATCGTGATAGAAGAGCTGGTGAAGGTCGTGGTAGCCGCCCCGGCCGTCGAGCGCGTTCTTGAGCCGGGTGACGTCAGCGCCGCGCGTGCCGAGCCAGATGCGGCGCAGCGCCTGCTCGTCGAGGCCGCCCGTGCGGCCGCGCTGCAGCGCCGAGGCGAGCGCCGCTCGCGCCGGGATCCCGAGGTCGCCGAGGCGCTCTGCCGTCAGCAGCTCCAGCAGCGCGGTGCGGTTGTCGGGGCCCATGAGGCGGTCGTCGACGTCGCCGAGCAGCGCGCGGAGATCGAGCTCGATCAGCAGCTGGTCGAGCTCCGTCGCGGTCGCTCCCGCGAGGATCTCCAGGATCCGCCGCTCGTCCTGCCGGTCGGTGTGGGAGGCCAAGCGCTGCCGGATCTCGTCGAGCTTCGGCAGCACCGACGGGATGGGCGCGTCGGAGGGGGCGTCGATCGTCATGGCGTCCCGGCAACGATAACGGATCTGCCGGCGCCCTGGCCGGCCGTCTCCGGTTCGGCCGCGGCGAGGGCGGCGCGGCCGGGCCTCACCCGGCCGCTCTCGCCGCCCCGCCGCCGAGCACCTCCGCGAGCGCCGCGAGGACCCCATCGAGCCGCGGCGCCGCGCCGCGGAGCGCGCGCAGGAAGCTCACCAGATCGCGGGCGAGCAAGTGCGTCGGAGAGGCATAGTCGCCGGCGGTCAGGTAGATCTCCGCGGTTCCCACGCGAACGGCGAGGTACATGGCCACGGTGTACTCGACCTCGACGCCGCGGTCGCACTCCGTGTACGCGATGTGACCCGGCAGCCGGACGAGCGTGAGGAGCTGCATCTCTCCCATCTTGCTCGACGAGCTCGATTTGCGGATGACGGTCCCCACTCGAGCGGCGACAGGAGGAGGACCGCCGCCGGAGGGAGCGCCGCGGGCCACGGCACCCGGGAGGGCGCAGCGCCCGAGTCGAGGAGGGCCAGCCCGTCGATGGAGGCATAGAGCGCCTCGATCTGCGGGTGAAGCTCCTCGCGCTGCGCCTCGACCTCCGCCACCTCGCGTCGGCGATCCGGAGAGGGGGTCTTCACCGCGACGGACCAGCCGGCGCGCGGCGCGGAGGAGGCGAAGCTGCCCCGCACCAGGGCGCTGCGGAGCGTATCGTCGAGCCGGTCGTCGACGGGCGCCGCGTCCCGCCCGCGCGCTCCGGGCGCGGCGCGGCGCGGGTCGAGGCAAGCATCGATGAGCTGCGCGAGCGCCTCGTCGACGGCCGCGTCGGCGCGGAGCGGGCCGCGGTCGAGGAACGGCGCGTAGCGGAGGTCGGCGGCGATGCGGGCGACCTCCTTGCGCCCGCGCGCGCCGTGGCGCCGCTCGAAGTGCGCGCGCCAGGCGTGCGCCGCCTCGGTGAGCGCCGGGAGCGCCGCGCGCACGAGCGCGTCGACGTGCTCGCCGGCGAGGACCATCCCGAACACCATTCCACCGCCTCGCTCCACCGCGATCAGGCCCTGCAGCACCGAGATGAAGCGCGCCTGCGCCTCCGTGAACGAGAGCGCGTCGTCCGGCTGGTGGCGCGCGAGGGCCTCGGCGAACCACGCGAGCAGGCGTTCCGCACCGTCCATCGTGCCTGGCATTCTACGTCGTGGCGACGAGCCGGCCCAGACCAGCGCGCCAGGAGGGGCGCAGCAGGTGAGCTCCCCGCCGGCACCGGACGCGGGCGCCTCCGGCCAGCCGAGCCGCCCCACTCGCGGCGGTCGCCTCGTCGCCCCCGAGTAGGACGAGGTATCCTTTGCCCGCCGCCGGTGAGCGCAGCGCGCTGCCGGTCCGAGGTGCCCGATGGCGCGACCTGTATTCGCCGATCCCAAGACCGACTTCGTGTTCAAGAGGCTGTTCGGCAGCGAGGAGCACAAGGACCTGATCCTCGCGCTCCTCAACGGCCTGCTCGAGCTCGACAGGGCGCACCGCATCGTCTCGGTCGAGCTGCTCGCGCCGGAGCAGCGGCCGGCCGTCACCGAGCTCAAGTACTCGATCGTCGATGTGAAGTGCCGCGACGCGCGCGGGGTCACGTACGTCGTCGAGATGCAGGTGCTCAACGTCGAGGGCTTCGAGAAGCGCGTGGTGTACGACGTCGCGAAGGCCTATGTCGGCCAGCTCGGCCGCGGTCAGCTCTACCCCGAGCTCGACGACGTCATCGGGATCACGATCTGCGATTTCGAGCTCTGGCCGAGGAGCGAGGGCCTCCACGTCCCGATGCTGAGCCGCTGGCGAATGCAGGAGCAACACGGCGGCGAGAGGGGGCTCGGACAGCTCCAGTTCGTGTTCCTCGAGCTGCCCAAGTACGATGTGAGCCGTCCGCCGCAGACGGTGGTGGAGAGGTGGGCCTACTTCTTCCGCGAAGCGGAGAGCCTGACCAGGGTCCCCGAGGTGCTCGCGCAGTCTCCTTACGTCGACGCGCTCGAGGCCGCGAGGACGGCCGGGTTCACCGAGGAGGAATGGGACGCCTACATCCGCGCGGGAATGGCGATCCAGGACGAGCGAGGGGCCCTCTCGCTGGCGCGGATGGAGGGCAGGAAAGAGGGCCGGGAGGATGGGCTCCGGCAAGGGATCGAGGCCGTCTGCCAGGTGCTGGGGGTCGAGCTGACTGACGCACAGCGGCACGAGATGGCGACGCTGGACGCGGCGGGGCTCACCGCCTTGCTCGCCCAGATCCAGGCGCGGAAGGGCTGGGAGGCGTGAGCGCGGGGGTGGCGCGAGCGCCTCGCGGACTCTTCCGTACAGGGCAGCTCGGGGCACTCCCCCCGGTGTTTCACTCCTGCAACCCACGCGCGGGGTGCTCGCCGCACCTTCCGTTACCGAGGGCACCGGCGTAGGCTCTCGGGCGATGGTTTCTCCCACGGCGGTCGTGTTCGATCTCGACGGCACGCTGATCGACAGCCGAGGCGACATCGTGGCGGCGGTGAATCACGCGCTGAAGGCGACGGGGCGCGCCCCGCTGCCCGGGCAGGTGATCGTCCGGTACGTGGGCGACGGCGCGCGCGCGCTGTGTGCGCGCGCGGCCAAGCTCCCCGAGTCGTCCGAGGAAGTCGAGGAGCTCCTCCGTCACTTCCTCGCCTATTACGAGCGGCACCCGCTCGACTTCACCCGGTGGATGCCGGGCGCGCAGGAGATGCTCGAGAGGCTCTCGGACCTCGGCGATCTGTCGCTCTGCGTCTGCACGAACAAGCCGCGCTCGACCACCAACGCGGTGCTCGCCGCGCTCGGGGTCGGCGCGCGCTTCCACGCTGTGGTGGCGGGCGGCGACATCGCCGAGAAGAAGCCGGATCCGGCGCCGCTGCTCCACCTCGCAGGGCTCCTCGGCGTCCATCCGCACCGGATGGTGATGGTCGGCGACGGCCCCCAGGACATCGAGTGCGCGCGCCGCGCGGGCGCGCGGTCGATCGCCGTCTTCGGCGGCTACGGCTCGCAGCAGGAGCTGATCAACGCGCGGCCTGATGTGCTCCTCCGCACCATGGGCGAGCTCTGGGACGTCCTCCGCCGCTGGCGCGACGCGACCGCCAGGCTCGTCGCGGTGCGCTAGTTCCGCCCGCCAGAAGTCCGGCCATGGATGTCCGGACTTCTGCGCCGCTTCGCGGCGGCTTCGCGCGGGCGGCGCTCGCTTTGTTTCCTCGGGGCTCCGCCCCGCTCCGCACCCCGGCGCCCGCTTCGCGGCCGCCCCGCGCGCCGTCGGCCGTCGCGCCGTCAGCCACCTGCGCGCGATCTGCCGCGCGCCGCCCCCTCAGGCCGCGACGCCCTCGGCGATCTCCCGCCCGAACGCGGTCGCGTTGAGGATCGCGCGCAGGCGCACGCGCGCGCGGTGGAGCCGCGAGCGCACCGCGCTCTCGCTCACGGCGAGCTTCTGCGCGATCTCCTGCAGGCCGAGGTCCTCGTGGTAGTGCGCCAGCACCACGTCGCGGTAGTCCTCCGGCAGCTCGCACAGCGCCTCGCGGACATACGCCTCCCGCTCCGCCGCCGACGCCGCGTCGTCCTCGCCGATCGTGCTGCGCATCGTCGGGAGCAGGCCGAGCTCCTCGAAATCGAGCCCCTCGACGATGCGGGCGCGCTGCCGGCGCTGCGACCGCATCAGCATGAGCGCCTCGTTCGCCGTCACCCGGAAGAGCCACGTCGTGAAGCTCGAGTCGCCCCGGAACGAGCGGATCGTCCGGACCACCTGCAGCAGCGTCGACTGCACCAGATCGAGCCGGTCCTCGTCCGACACGGGGTAGCGCGCGAGCTGCCGCTCCACGTGCGGGCGGATGAGCCGCGTGAGCTCGTCGAGCGACTCCCTGTCGCCCTCCTTCGCCCTGCAGATCACCTCGGCCAGCGGGCCCGCGCTCGCGGCCCGGGACGCCGGGCGCGACCCGACCGCGGCGGGCGGGGTGAGACCGCACGGCGCCAGAGGAGTCTCGGGCCTCGTGCTGGCGCTCGGAACATCGGTCGGAACGGCGGTCAGAGCCATGAACCATCTCTCCGTCGGGGGCGCCGCGTGCGCTTCCGGCCCACGGGCCCGGTGGTGCGCTCCGATCAGCAAACGCCTTGCCACGGCAAGCTCAACGGACGTGCGCGCCGCGTGCGCACCGCGTGCTCAGCCGGTATAAGCGGGACCACCATGTCCAGCGACGCTCCGCGATGGGAAGCCCCCCGAGGGGGAGACCGCCACGATCCGACGCCCGAGGTGGACCGCCCAGCGCCGTCCGTCTCCGCGCCGCCGCGCGCGCTGGCGCACCCGCTGCCCGCGGGCATGCGCGACCTCCTCCCCGAGGAAGCGCGGCGCCGCCGCGCGCTCGCCAAGCGCGTCCTCGACCACTTTGTCCTCTACGGCTACCAGCCTGTCGCGCTGCCGGCGTTCGAGTTCGCCGAGGTGCTCGAGCGCGGGCTCGGCACCCTCGACGCCGCGGACGTGCTGCGCTTCATCGAGCCCGAGTCGGGCGAGGTGGCCGCGCTCCGCCCCGACATGACCCCGCAGATCGCGCGGCTCGTGGCCACGCGCCTCGCCGACGCGCCTCGCCCGATCCGCCTCTGTTACGAGGGCACCGTCCTCCGCCGGCGCCAGGGCCGGGCGCGGCGCCACCGGCAGATCCCGCAGGCAGGCGTGGAGCTGTACGGCGTCGGCACGCTCGGCGGTGACCTGGAGATCCTCCGCCTCGCCGCCTCGTCGGTGCGGGAGGCCGGCCTCGATCGGTTCGTCGTGGATCTCGGCCACGCGATGATCGCGCGCGCGCTGCTCGACTCGGTCCCGGCGGGGCTCGCGGCCGAGCTCTCGGAGGTGCTCGAGCTGAAGGACGCCTCGCGCCTCGCCGCCGTGCTGGCGAGCCCGAGGGCCGCGGACGTCCCGCGCCGCATCGTCGCGGCCATCGCCGCGCTGCCGGACCTCGCGGGCGGCGGCGAGGCCGACCCGGACGGCGCCGTGGTCTTCGACAGGGCCGCGGGCCTGCTCTCCGGCACGCCCGCCGAGGCGCCGCTCGCCGAGCTCCGCGCCCTCTGGGACGCGGCGCGGGCGAGCCCCGAGCTCGGCCCGGCGCTCCGGGTCGACCTCGGCGAGCTCCGCGGCCTCGCCTACTACACGGGTGCAATTTTTCACGTGCTTGCCGATGGCCCCGGGGAGGCGATCGCGGCGGGCGGGCGCTACGACATGCTGCTCTCGCGCTTCGGCCTGCCGATGCCGGCCGTCGGCTTCGCCCTCAACCTCGACGCGGTGACCTGGGCGCGCGACGCGGCCAGCGCCGCGGACGAGCCGGCGCCGCGGGTGCTTCTGGCGGTGCGGCCGGAGCGGGCCGAGCCGCTCGCCGCGGCGCTGCGGGGGCTCGGCGTCCCGGTCGTGGCGCACCCGCCGGACCAGGATCCGGAGGGGTATGCGCTGTCGTGGCGGTTCTCCCACCTGGTGCGCGAGCGGGAAGGGGCCATCGTCATCGAGGCGCTGCCCGGCGGCGGGGAGCCGGGGGCGAGCGTCCCGTCGACCCTCGACGACGCCGCTGTCGCCCAGGCGATCGTGCTGAAGACGAGGGCGACGCCGCCGGGCGGCAAGTAGACGCTCGCTCGGCACGCGAGCCTGGGGTAAAGGCGAACGTGAACCCGGACGGAGCCGCTCGGAGTGACGAGCGGGCAGAGCCCGGGCCACGTGATTCGGGAGGAGCTTCGGAATGACCGCGATCGTGATCGTCGGCGCGCAGTGGGGCGACGAGGGCAAGGGAAAAGTCGTCGACCTTTACACGGAGAGCGCCGACCTCGTGGTGCGCTACGCCGGCGGACCCAATGCCGGACACACGCTGGTGGTGGGCGGAGAGAAGCTCATCGTACGGCTCATCCCGAGCGGCATCCTCCGCTCGAACGCCCGCTGCGTGATGGCGCAGGGCATGGTGGTCGATCCCGGGGTGCTTGTCGGCGAGATCGACGCTGTCGAGGCGCGGGGCTGCTCGACGCAGGGGCGGCTGTTCGTGTCGGATCGCGCCCACCTCATCCTCCCGTACCACCCGCTGGTCGACTCGCTGCGCGAGTCGGCGGCGGCGGACGGGGTGCGGCTCGGGACGACGAAGCGCGGCATTGGCCCCTGCTACGAGGACAAGGCGTCGCGGCGCGGGGCGCGGCTCGGCGACCTGCGCGACATGAAGCGGCTCGCGCAGCTCGTCTCGCGCTCGATCGAGGCGTGGACGCCGACGCTGCGCGCGCTCGGCGGCGAGCCGCCGTCGCTCGACGCGATCCTCGAGGAGCTCGCGCCGCTGGCGAAGCGGATCACGCCGCTGCTCGCCGACACGTCGCAGCTCATCGACGGGGCGCTCCGCCGGGGCGAGCGCGTGCTGCTGGAGGGGGCGCAGGGGACGCTGCTCGACATCGATCACGGCACGTTCCCGTTCGTCACGTCGTCGTCGGCGATCGCCGGGGGCGCGTGCGTGGGGGCCGGGGTCGGCCCGACGCGCATCCGCCGGGTGCTCGGCCTCGCCAAGGCGTACTGCACGCGCGTGGGCGAGGGCCCGTTCCCGACGGAGCTCGGCGGCCCGCTCGGCGAGCGGCTGCGGTCGGTGGGCGGGGAGTACGGCTCGGTGACGGGCCGCCCGCGGCGGACCGGCTGGCTCGACCTGCCGGCGCTGCGCTACGCGGCGCGGGTGAACGGCCTCGACGGCATCGCGCTCACGAAGCTCGACGTGCTGACGGGCATGCCGGAGCTCAAGGTGTGCGTCGCCTACGACACGCCGTCGGGGCGGACGCGGGAGTTCCCGATCGACGATCTCGCGACGGCGAAGCCGGTGCTCGAGCCCGTGGGCGCGTGGAGCGAGCCGATCGACGCCGCCCGCTCGATGACCGAGCTGCCGGCGGCCGCGCGGCAGTACGTGGAGCTGGTCGAGAAGGAGACCGGCGTGCCGGTCGACGTCGTCTCGGTCGGCGCGGATCGCGAGGCGACCATCGTGCGGCGCAACGCGTTCGCTTGACGAGGGGGGCTACGGCTCTCTCCTCATCTGTTCGATCCAGCCACGAATCTCGCCCAGGACCGGGCTCCGGGAATCGGGGTTTCTTGCCAGAATCCTGGCGGCGGCTCGCTCCATGCACGCGATCGCTTCCGCGTTTCTCTTCACCCCCATGAGGCACCGGCCGAGCGCGATCAACGCAAACGTGAGCGCGCTGCCGCTCGTCGAGTCGGCTGCCGCCTCCTCGATGCGGAGGGCTCTCTCGGCGAGCGGGAGCGCGTCTGCCGGCCGCTCCGCCGCGAGCAGGACGTGGATTAGCGACGTCATCCTGTACGCCGTGTCGCGGCTTTCCCCGTGCGCCCGCTCGGAGAGGGCGACCGCCCTCACGAGGTGCTCGCGAGCCTCCTCCAGGGCGCCCGCCGTCCAGAGAGTGATCCCGAGACTATGGAGAAGGCGGCCAAGCCGCGGATCGTCCGTGCCGAAGTTGGCCTCCGCGACGCGCAGCGCGCGCCGAATCCACGCGTCGGCCTCGACGAGGCGACCCGGCTCGCTACGCGGGTTCGCTGCGATGTACGCCAGCCCGCGCAGCGGGGCGATGACCTGGGGAGCATCTCGCCCATAAGCGCGCTCTGCAAGGTCCAGCGCCCCGCGGAATGCCTCCTCGGCTCCCACAAGTTCGCCGGCTCGCACCAACTGTCCTGCGCGGTCGAGCAGCGCCTTCAGGTTATCGCTGGCGTCGCAAGCCTCATGAGCCCCCTTGCTCTTCATACACGTCTCGTGAGCTTCCGCCACTCCGAGCCGGGCACGATCGAGCCAGACGAGCAGCTCCTTTGCCCTCCTGTTGTCGCCAAACCTCCCGAGGAACCACGTGTACGCGCGCTCGAGAACCGGAACCGCGTCGGCGTAGCGTCCCATCTCGATGAGGCAACGGCCCTTGCCAAACAGCAGCGTGAACTCGGACAGCTCGTCTCCTCTGCCGCTCATGATGCCGGACGCGCGCTCGTACGTCGCGAGGGCCTCCTCCCACCGCCCGGCATCCAGCAGCATAGAAGCGAGCCCGCCCAGCGCGTGAGCGAGCAGGACGCCATCTCCGTGGGCTAGCTCCGTGAAGCGAACAACATTCATCATGTGGGTGCACGCCAGCTCGGCTTCTCCAGACGAGTTCAGGCGCAGCGCCAGCATTTCCTGGATCTGCACCGCGCGACGCGACTCCTCGCCGTGATGCTCGACGGTGAGCCGTAGCGCGCGCTCGAGCGCGGCCCTCTCGCGATACGGCAGCGTGGTCCACGGGTGCTGCTGGCCCACAGCCCTGGCGTACAGGCGAAGGGGGACGATCAGCTCTGGCGCGCGGTCGCCCGATCGCGATTCGATCTCGTGGATGAGCCCGGAGAGCAGCTCCTCGGCGTCCGCGTACGCTCCACGCCTCAAGAGCTCCCTGGCGCGGCCAACAGCCTCGGCGAGAGGCGGATCGCTCATGTTGTGGTTCTCCGTGCCGGCGCTCTGGACGGCAATGCAGGACCCGTGGCCAAGAACAACACTTCGGTGATCCTTAAGTCAAGCGGAACCATGATGAAAGTGAAGCGCCTGGACGTCGAGGACGCGAGGAAGAGAGTATTCCCTCTGCTTCTCTGGCGCCTGGGTCCCAGTAGGGACGGCCCATGACTGACCTATCTTCGGTCCGTCCGGGCCGCCCCCGGACAGAGCCCGGCGGGCGGATTTCCCGCACCGCTCGGGGCTACGCTCCGCACCCCGCGTCGGCTTCGCTGCCGCCTGACCCTGCCCGCGCGAAGCGCGGCCAGGACCAGAGAGACGAACGGATTGAAATCGCTTGAGAAGAGCAGAGCTTCAAACCGTCAAGACACCATGGCGCCAGGATATTGTTCTCTTCTTTGCGTCCCTGGCGCACTTGGCCGTTCATTCCTTGGTAGGATCAACGTCATTTGTGCGATAGAAGGCCATTCGCTCCATAGCTCTCCGTTACGCAGAACTGGTACTCGGTATACTTCTTGAGGGTGTCGGAATCCATGTCCGACGCCTGCCGGCAGATGGACTCCTCGTCCAACCCGTCCTCTTCCTCGTGAAAGCCGGTGGCCACTCGGCAGCACGCTTGAATCCTGCTGGGGGGCACGATGTGGCACTGGGGATAGCGTATGCTCGGCAGCCACCCGCCCGGTGTGCCCGCCGGCCTATCGTCCGGTACACAGATGTAGGGTCCGGCGGGGCCATTGCAGATCCGTTGCTCCTCCTCGCAGGCGCACTCGGAGGGAGGCCGGCCGCGGAGGATGCACTCGAAGAACTCCTTCGGTCCTCGCCCGCTCGGATCCGCAAGGTTGATGGGATCAGAGACGACGTATCCATACAGATTCGAATCCCCTCCGTTGAATAAGATCGGGTCCTTGCTTCTCCACCTCCCGCTCTCCGCGTCGTAGCCCCGAGCGCCGAAGCGCACCAGCTTCGTGTCGAGATCGTACAACCCGCCGGCGAAGCCGAACGGCTGGAAGCCCGGGTTCGTGTCCTGGAGCACGCGGCCGAACTCGTCATAATCGATCCGCTGCGCCACCGCCCCGGTCGCCGTGTCCACGAGGAGCCGAGGGCTGCCGCGGTGATCGGTCAGGAGCCGGTAGGTCGCCGCGCCCTTGATGATGAGATCGGGGACGTTGCGCTCCTGACCATAGACGAACCGCGCCACCACCGCACCCGTGGCGTTGAGCTCCGCCACGGGCCGCAGCTTGTCGCGGTAGAGGAACCCCTGGACCAGAACGCCGTTCTTCTTCTTCCACACACGGTGGTGCTCGCCGTCGACCAGATAATCGATGACGTCGCCGCTGCCGAGCACCGCCTGGCGGAGGTTGCCGCGGGCATCGTAGGAGAAGGTGCTCGTCACGTTCGTGCTCGTGTCGGTCACGCTCACGACGTCACCGGCCGGGGTTGTCTCGTACGTCTTGTCGCCGTAGCTCAGGATCCGGTCCTGGTCGTCGTACGCCCCGCTCTCCGTCCCTCCCGGCGACGTGCGCGCCAGACGGTTCCCGCTCGCGTCGTAATCGTAGTGCGCCACGAGGACGCCATCCCGGCGCACGTCGGTGAGCCGGCCGGCGAGATCGTAGTCGTATTCGTACGAGTGTGTATCTCCGAGAAGCGTCTCCGTCCGTGCGTCGATACGACCTCGATCGTCGGGGGTGTAGTTCACCTCGTAGACCGCCGTGCCCCCCACCTGCGCGACGTAGGTACCTGCCTCGCCGTAGGCGTCGCGGCCCACCGCGTCGCTGACGACGCCGATGCTGCTCCCCGTGTACTGCCCGTTCTGTGGGTGCCAGCTCAGCGTGAGGCCGCTGGCCTGAGTGCGGAGGAACGGCCTCGACGGCATCGCGCTCACGAAGCTCGACGTGCTGACGGGCACGCCGGAGCTCAAGGTGTGCGTCGCCTACGAGACCCCGTCGGAGCGGACGCGGGAGTTCCCGATCGACGATCTCGCGACGGCGAAGCCGGTGCTCGAGCCGGTGGCCGCGTGGAGCGAGTCGATCGACGCCGCCCGCTCGATGACCGAGCTGCCGGCGGCGGCGCGGCAGTACGTGGAGCTGGTCGAGAAGGAGACCGGCGTGCCGGTGGACGTGGTGTCGGTCGGCGCGGATCGCGAGGCGACCATCGTCCGGCGCAACGCGTTCGCGTGACGGAGAAGCATGCTTCGGCTCGTCGAGTGAAGGCTGCGGCGGCTATTCGCCGTCGCTTCCAACCAGCGCGGGCGCGCCGGCGCAGAGGGCCGCGAGCTCCCGGCACCTCACCAGATAGACGGCACCGCATCCAGCGCAGAGACGCGCTCGCACCACGCGCTCAATCCTCCCTCCTCTCGCTCTGTCACGACAACAACATAATCCATTGCTAGCTAGTGACCACCGGCCCTGGTAACCGCAGGAACCGATCCGGATCGGCTCACCTTGCTGTAGCATGAACACATCTATCGAGGTGTCGCGCGATGGCCGCCCCCACATGAACATGGAGTCGCGTATGTCAGAATCGAGCACCAGTCGCCTGGACGCGGAACCATCCATCTCTATCCATGCAGCGATCGTCCTGTCCACTGCCCGGCTGCGGACATGTATCGTCCTCCACAAGAATGCGTAAACCAACATGGCCGCAATTGCGGTCGTCATGGCAAGCGCGTTCTTGTTCATGCGACATCGCACGATCAACCGGGTTCGACCTTCACCTCCATCTCCCACTCCTCGTCAGGGTCGATATCCCATCCCTCGTGCTTCGACGCGCCATCGAGAGATGACGTGAGGGCGACGCACCAATCTTTGAGGACGAACGGCTGCTCATGCTGGTCCTCCGATGGCTGTCGCCCTGCACCGCTTCGGTGGAGGAGGGACGCGACCTCCGCGAAGATCCGCCAGATCCTCGAACCATGCTTCGGCTCGCCTCGTGAAGGCTGCGGGCGGCCGTGCGCCGCCGTTTCCGGCCAGCGCGGGCGGGTCAATACAGCAAATGCGAAGTAGCCTGAGGAACCATGCAGCGTCCGCTGAACGCATCCCGCAGACCGCTTCAGCTCAATCGATACGCGCATCGGTTCTCTCCCGAACAACACGGATTTTGATCACGTCTCCGTACCGTGGCACATAGTCAACCGAGCCCAGTTCGGTCGAGAGCCACAACGACACCCTTGGCTCGCCGGCGAGGTACCTCTCCATAGTCACCCAATTTACCCGCGGGTACCCTGTACCTCGCGAGTCAATCCGATCTATCAGCCGGAACACGAAGGGGCGCCGCAGCCACGCAGGCAGCCATGCGAACTGCTCAGGCGTCACCAACTGCCAGCTCACCACCATCGAGACTCGTCTTCGCATGGCCTTGCCAGCAGGAATTCTTTTCAACTCTCTCCCATTCACCGACAGGATCCACCACAACGTGGTGTTGTCTCCCTGTGTCGTGGTATCGATTGAGTCGGCGTCCATATGCAAACCGATGCGCTTCGAGCGCGTTCAGCGTGTCCACCCGGTTCCCTCAGACGCCACCACAACCAGTCGGCCATGGATGGCTGAAGTGCCAAAAATCACGCGCATTCTCCATGCATTCCTCATAGCACTCTCCACAAACTTCGCTCTTATTCTCTGGAGGTTTCCTATAGCCCTCACATTCCTGCACTGGCGCTGTGACGCATTCGTCAAGCTTGGAACCACACAAGGTCGACTTCACCCCATACCCCACGAGGATGGCAGCCCCGACCGCAATCCCCGTCGCCGCGGCGACAGGCGGCAGCACGACAGGACCCACGGCGGGCCAGGGAATGGCGGTTCTCCCATCGGGATCGACGTAATTGATGGGATCGCCCGCCGCATAGGCGTACACGTTCGTCCCATCCGCGAGGAGTGACGGGTCTTTCGCGGTCCATCGCCCCGTCTCGGGATCGTAGTCTCGGACCCCGAACCTCACGAGCCCCGTGTCTCGATCATAGAGCCCGCCCGCGAACCCGAACGGCTGAAAGCCTGGATTCGTGTCGAGCAGGACTCGGCCGAACTCGTCGTAGTCGAGCCGCTGCGCCACGGTCCCGGTCGCGGCATGGACGACGAGCCGCGGGCTGCCGCGGTGATCCGTGAGCACGCGGTAGGTATCCGCGCCCTTCACGATGAGATCGGGCACGTTACGGTCCTGTGCATAGACGAACTGCGAGACGACCCCGCCTGCTGCGTTCAGCTCCGCAACGACACGGAGCTCGTCTCGATAGAGGAACCCTCTCACGAGGGCGCCGTTTCTTCTCTCCCAGATGCGATGGTTCTGCCCATCAACCTCGTAACGGACGACATCCGCATTCGGCAGCACGACATCTCGCAGGTTGCCGAGCGCGTCGTAGGCGAACGCCGTCGTCCCGCCCGTCGCCGCATCGGTCACGCTCGTCCTGTCGCCCGCCGGACTGATCCCGTACGTCTTGGATCCGTAGGTGAGCAGCCGATCCTGATCATCGTACGTGCCGACCTCGACCCCGGACGATGTCGTGCGCCCGAGCCGGTTTCCGTTGGCGTCGTAGTCGTAGTGCGCCGCAAGCGCGCCGTCTCTGAACACCTCGTAAAGCCGGCCGGCGAGATCGTAGGCATACTCGTAGGTATGCGTATTTCCCTGGATCGTCTCTGTCATGCTCTGCAGGCGTCCTAGCGCGTCGGGGGTGTAGGTCACCTCGCAGAGCGTCGAGCCGCCGGACTGAGCGACATACGTCGTCACGGCGCCATAGGCGTCACGGGTGACCGTCTCGCTGACGATCCCGATCTCGCTCCCGGTGTACAGCCCGTTCGTAGGGTGTCGGTAGGTCGTGAGCCCGCGGACCTGGTTCACGTAACCGTCGACGTCGTAGCTATAATCGACGGCCACACCGCCCGTCACGGTCTCCGTGTCGATGCGGAAGTTGTTGTCGTAGGTCCACTGCACCCTGCCGAAGCCGCTCCCGAATCCGGTGCCTGTCCATGTCTGCCTGGTCAGCAGCAGACCATCGTAGATGAAGCCGAGCGAGAGGCCCGCCGGTCCGGTGATGCTCTCGACGCGGCCGGACGTCGGGTGATAGCCGTAGCCGATCGTGCCCATACTTAGCGGCATGTCGACCTGGAGGAGCCGGCCGGACGACGGATCCCTGGTGTATATCGTGGCAGGCTCTCCGGGCCGGCTGGAGCTCGTGAGAAGCCCATCCAGGTCGTGAGACCAGGTGGTCTCCGTCGGGATGCTGCCGGCGGCGGGGGCCTGGTATCCCTCCTGGAGGTCGACCTCGGAGTAGCTGAACGTATGAGCGGGCCGATCGGGCGGGGTCACGGACTGAAGAGCTCCGCTGTCATAGTAGCTCCTCTCCATGACCTCGTTGTCAGCCCTCGTCACGTGCGTGACTCGCCCGACCGGATCGTGCTGGAAAGAGACCGTGTGAAGCAGCGGATTGACCTCCGTCACAGGCCAGCCGCTGGCGTCGTACGTGTAGGTCCACGACCTGGAGCCCTGGACGAACGTATGGAGGCGGCCATCCGGGTAGTAGGTGAACTCCCTCGGCAGCACGCCAGGCATGGCAATCGAGGCCAGGCGCCCCTGCGCATTCAGGATCGCTGTCACCTGTCTCCCGGCCGGCGTCGTGGCGATGCTGGTGCGCGATGCCCGGTCGAACACCGTGGTGAAGGTGTTCCCGTTGATCGTCACCGTGTCGGTGAGCGAGACGAGGCTCTGGAGATCGAGCGGATCCGAGAGGATCGCCGAGCGTGATCGGGTGACCTGCTTCGTCCTTCCGAGGGGCGTGGTCGTGGTCTCTTTCCCGATGATCGGCACCTGCATGCCGAAGCGCGGGTCGCCCTTCAGCCCCGTCGATATCACGGTGCCGTCAGGGGTCGTGATCGTCCGAGCTCCGCTCGTGGCGATCTCCTCCACCGTCGAATGGCCGTCCGATCCCTCATGAGCACGCTCCTCGGCACCGGTAGAGAGCCTGTCGATCTCATAGACCCGCGTCCGCCCCTCGGCGGTCGTGAGCGTGACGCGATGTCCTGAAGCCGTGATCGTCCGGCGGAGCTCCTTGAAACCGCCCGCTGGATCGGTGTCCTTGGTCAGGCGTCCCTCCGCGTCGTACTGGAACGTGTGAGGGTGCTCCTGCGGGTCGAGCAACAATTGGAGGAGCCCGGTGCCCGGGTAATAGTTCAGCGTCGTCGCCTCATTCGCCGGATTCGTCACCGTCTCGAGGTAGCCCTCCTCATCCACCGTGAGCGAGGTGCTCTGCCCGCTGGGCGCCACGATAGCGATCGGAGCGCCGCTCCCGTCACGCTGGACCGTCGTCACCCGATTGTCGACGTCGGTGATCGTCGTGAGTTGCCCGTCGGCATCGTAGGCGAACTGATAGCGCGCGATGCCGAGGAGCCCGTCCCGCGTGACGAGGTGCCGTCCCTGCTGGTCGAAGCCGTAGATCTCGCTTCCATCGCGGCTGGCCACGGCCACTGCCGTCCCGCTCAAGCCGGGGAGCGCTACCTTGATACGGGCTACGGCCCCTTGACCCTGCGTTGGGAAGCCGTCGCTGTATCCTAGCAACAGATCTCCTGCAGGCGAGAGCGCCATCGCCTGCACACCGCCGATCCACGCGCCGACGGCTGGCCCGTCCAGGCCGCAAGGCGCGCGGGGGCACCCGCTCGGGGGATTGCCGCGGAGACCCGCGATCGTGGTGATGATGCCGTTCGGGTCGATCCGACGGATGAGCGGGGCGCCGGTGCTGTTCTCGGTGCCAGACACATGGACGTACAGGCTGCCATCGTGGCCAAGGCTCAGCATTCGCGGGTTTCCGACGGTAGCATCGACGGCCGGTCCTCCGTCGCCTGTCTCTGCCTCCCATCCATTCCCGGCGATGGTCGTGATCGTGCCGCTCGTATCGACGCGTCGGATCCGGTCGTTGAGTGCGTCGGAGATGTACAAGGTGTTGTCCGGCGCCACAGCGATTCCGGCGATATAGGTGAACGTCGCCTGGGTAGCGGGGCCGCCATCGCCGGACGATCCCCAGGCTCCGGTGCCAGCCACGATGTGGATCGTCCCGTCCGGCCTCACCTGTCGCACCATCGAGCCTCCCGCGAAATAGGTGGAATTGGCGAAGTACAGGCTGCCATCCTGGGCGACCGCGATCGGGCTCACATTGCTTCCAAGAGGGGTTGCTGTCGCGGCGACGCCGTCGAAGACGGAGCCGGAGGTCGGCGACGCGCCGTTGCCCGCCATGGTCACGATGTTCCCGCTCGGATCGACGCGCCGTATGCGAAGGTTGTTACTGTCATGGATATAGACGCTACCGTCAGGCCCTATCGCCAGATGAGCAGGGTCATTCAGCCGTGCGGTCGTGGCCAGCCGATCGTCTCCGTTATAGCCCGGGACACCGTCCACGCCTGCGACGGTGGTGACAATGCCGCTGGGCGAGATCTTGCGGACGCGATCGGTGGTCGTGTCGGAGAAATAGATGCTGCCGTCCGGCCCGACGGCGAGGCCGTCAGCTTCGACGTACGCGGCGGCGGTGTTGACCCCGTCAGCCCTCGATGCAGTGGTGCGCGGCACGCCACCGGCAATCTTCTGGAGCATGGGGCGCATCTTGGGGCCCGTGCGCCGAGATCCATCGCCCAGGTAGAGGATCGATGCGCCGCGATCGAACGTATGATGCGCGCTCAAGCTCCAGCCCCCGAGACCGTCGGAGGCATTGTTCCACGCCCCGAGCATGCTGTCCCACCGCCGCACCAGGCTGACTTCCTGCCGCGTCCGGCTCCCGGTGATCGTCACGTCCGAGGGCAGGGCGAAAGAGCGCGCGATCGAGCTGCCTGCGGGCAGTGGCGCTCTGTACACGCCGTCGTACACGTACCCGATCTCGACCGACACGGGCTGCCTGCCCACCAGCTTGCGCCCGCGGGCGTCCATGCCGTCCCACTCGAAGTCGTGGTATTGTCCCGGCTCGCACGGGCATTCGACGCTGTTCGCGATCGTGCGGCCGGCGATCGTCGCGCTGAACTCGATGCGCTTGAGGCTGGCGGGGACGCTCGAGCTCGTGAGGGGAATTCGGAGGCGGCGCTGGTCCTGTCGGCCCCACGCCCTATCGCTTTGGTAATGCAGGCTGAACGGCGTACCGACGATGGGCAGCTTCTCTCCGAGGATCTGGTTTTCGCACTCGATGATCGAGCCATCCTCTTTGCAGGACTCGTCGTCCGGCTCCTCCGGTTCGGGCCGGCGGCCACCGCCGCCGTTACCGCCGCCGCCGTCACCCCCGCCGCCGCCGTCACCGTCACCGTCACCGTCACCGCCACCGCCGCCGTCACCGCCACCGCCGCTACCGCCTCCACCACCGCTGCCGCCGTCTCCGGGGCCGGGGGGCGCCGCGCCGTCGCCCGGCGGGCCGAACGGCCAGTTGCAATCCCACGGGGTGAAGTGCGTCACCTGGACGCGCCAGAGGCTCGTCCCCGTCGTGTACAACGCGGCGAGCTGCTCCAGCTCCTCGGCGCTGATACCGAGCGCGGCGAGCTCGCCCGCGTCGTCGGCGAGCTCATCGCCGTCGATGTCGACCGAGGCTGTCCCGCCGCTCACGTCGAGGATCTCGATGATGCGCCCGTCATCCGACGGCACCCATAGCCCCTTCTGCGCGTCATAGTAGCCGAGCGGCACGGCCATGCCGACAGGGAATCCGAGGAAGTTGTCGACATAGAACGGAATGGGCTGGTTGAACTCGACCTTCGTCGCCCCGGCAGCGACCGCCTCGTCGAGCCCAAGCTCGACCGCATACGTGTATCCGCTGGTCGGCGGCAGGGTCCCCGGCATCGCCTTGGGGCCGTTCGGACCGACCGTGTACTCGGTCGCGCGCACGTGGACCTCCGCCGGCAGCGCCACCGTCGTCGTCGCCCCCGGCGGGCCGCTGGGATCCGGTACGGTCATCGTCGCCGTCGTACCCGAGGAAAAGAGCAGCGTCGCCTGGCGCGCGCCGCTCGCGTCCGACTGCACGCTCCCGCGCGCGACCTGCGCTCCGGCCGTGCTGCCCAGCGCGACGGGCGTCACCACCGGATCGCTCTCGATCAGCACGACCTTGGGCGCCTCGGACCAGTGCTGCCACTGGGTGCCCACCTGCCGCTGCACCGGCAGGTAGCCCGCCTTCTCGTACTTCATCGTGAGCGGCTGGCCTCCCCGCACGACCAGCTCGAAGGCCCCGTCCGCGCGCGTGAGGACCTGCCCGTAGCTCTCGGCATCTCCCCCGCCGTGGTGCAGCACGCTCACCTTCACGCCGGAGATCGGCACGCCCGCCCGTGTCGCGACCTTGCCCTTGACGACAGCGACCGAGGCAGGGGCGATCGTCGCGGTCACGCCCGTCTGCGGCGCGTTCGGCCCCTGGTAGATGCAGCCGACAGCGTCGATGAGCCGCGTGGCCACGGTCTGGTCCAGCGTCGGACAGGCGACGTGCGTCACCGCGCCGGTCGACGGATCGCACGTGTCGATCGTGCTCAGATCGCCGTCGTCCGTCGAGATGGGCGTGTGCACAATGCCCAGCACCGGGTCGCAGGTGTCGGTCGTGCACGCGTCCCCGTCGTCGAGCGTACCCGTGCAGGTCGCCGCGGTCGTGTAACAGACCTCGAGGCTCGGCCGCTCGGCCACGTTCGGCTCCTCGCTGCTCCGGAAGGAGGTGGTGAGGACCGGCGCCTCTTCCAGCAACACGCCGTGATTCGGGGTGGTTCCCGCGAGCCACGCCGCGGCGAGCGCGGTCAGATCGGCCGTGCGGATCCCGACGCCGGGCAGCGACTGAAATGACGCTGCGATCGCCGGGTCGAAATCGGTACCGTTCGCCAGGCTCTGCCAGGTCACTGTCGGCTCGGTCCAGGGCGAGAGGATCCGGTGGATGTTGATGGTGCTGGTGCTCGTATCGTCCCGGTAGATCTGCCGGAGGCGCAGCGTCGCGGAGGCGACCTGCGCCGCGGGGGGCACCGGCGAGAGGTCGAAGCGGAGGACGGCGTGCCGCACGCCGAAGCCGGCCAGCGTGCCCGTACGGATCAGCACGGTCGAGTCGCTCCATGTAGGGAACGTCTCCCAGATCGTCGCGTCCTCCACCGCGCCGAGCGTCCCGCGCTGGATCGTCACGCAGGTCGGGTCCTCGGCGCCCGCCGCGAGCTTCGCGGTGCCGTGCCGCTCCTCCTCGGGCGAGCCCGAGCTGCAGCCGGCGCCGAACGCGATGGCGCTCAAGAGGGCGCCGTTCGCGAGAAGGAGGTACCTTCGCCGGTACCTGCTTGGCGGCTCGAAGATCTCGAGCGCTTGAAACGATGCTCGACGATGTCGTCTCGCGAGCAATCTAGCTGTTATTTCAAATATCATTGCGTCTCCGCGGCCCGGAGCGCGTGCCTCACAGGAATGTGAAATGCGCGCGCCGGCGTCGCCTCGCGCTCCACGGTCGCCTCGGTCAACCACGCCTAACCGCATTGACGCTCGAGGCGCACATGAGCGCCCTAAGGACATCCAGCGCGCGCGACCGAGCAACCCACGTGCCAGCCGGCGTCCCTTCCCTCGCTCGGCATCGGCGACGCTCGATCGTCGTTCGTACCGGGCACGCGCTCAGCAGAGGGCCGTTACCACGGCAAAACTTCACGTGCGTGCCAGCGTGCCAGCGTGCCAGCGTGCCAGCGTGCCAGCGTGCCAGCGTGCCAGCGTGCGTGCCAGCATGCCAGCGTGCGTGCGTGCCAGCGTGCGTGCGTGCCAGCGGCCGCATGACCGGTCGGCCATTGTCGGCAGCCAAGCTCGGTGAAGCTCCTGCAACGGCCCGTTCCTCATGGATCTCGGCGGCGCTCGGTGAAGTCGACTGCAAGGATCGCGAATACGCCCTCACGCGGCGCAGCGCGTTCGCGTCCCGCTCATGCGACGCAGAGCGATGACGACGACGAGTCGTCGCCCTGTACCTCGCCGCTGCGCTTTTCACGCTCGGCGGCCTCGAGCCGAACATGGCAGGGTGCGCATCATGGGTGCGCCATCGGGAGGCTCCGCGATCAAATAGCAGACAGCAGACTGGCCGAGCTGCTGGCCCGACGCAGCACGCTGTGGAGCCGATGGACAAAGAGACGGGTGCCGGCCGACGTGGTCGCGGTCGGCGCGGGTCGCAGCGCGACCATCGTGCGGCGCAACGCGTTCGCGTAGCAGCGCGCTACGCCATCTCGGTCCGGGACAGGCGCGGCGGATCGCGGGCTAACGGGCTCGCCGGCTCACCGAGGTTATCCGCCGCCCGGCGTGCGGGTACCGCCCTGGGTGCCGCTGCCGCCCTGGGTGCCGCTGCCGCCCTGGGTGCCGCTGCCGCCCTGGGTGCCGCTGCCGCCCTGGGTGCCGCTGCCGCCCTGGGTGCCGCTGCCGCCCTGGGTGCCGCTGCCGGGTGTGCGGGTGCCGCCACCCTGGGTGCCGCTGCCGCCGCCCTGCGTGCCGGTCCCGCCCTGCGTGCCGGTCCCGCCGCTCGGTGGCACGAAAGAGCCGCCACCCTGGGTGCCCGAACCGCCCGTCGTGCCGCCCGTGCCGCTGCCCGGGGTGCCCCCACCTGGCGTGCCGCCCGGGGTGCCCCCACCTGGCGTGCCGCCCGGGGTGCCACCAGGCGTGCCGTCCGTGCCGCTGCCCCAGTCGGTCGCGCCGCCCTGGGTGTCTGTCCCGCCCTGGGTGCCTCCCGGCGAGCCGATGCCTTCGCCGGGCATCGTGCCCGTGCCGGGGCTGCCGCTCTCGGGTGATCCCATTCCTTCGGTGCCGCCGGGGGTCTCTCCGCCTGTCTGCCCGGCCCCGGGCGAGGTCGTTTGCTCGCCGCCTCGGCTGCCGCCGCAGGCCATCAGCGGCAGCGCGGCCAGGACTACCAGAAACATGCTTCGCATCGTGTGTCTCCCAGGTCGTCTGCGTTCGCGGCTCGTGCCGAGCCGCCGGCGATGCGGACGCGTCCGTGCGCACGAGGGCCGCCCCAGGGCCCGGCGTAGCGTCCCACGCTCGACAAGCTGGAGCCGGATCGAGCCCTCGGGATCGAGAGGAGGCCGGAACGGCGCATCGGGCCACGCCCGATCGAACACCGCTCGGCTCTCCGGACACGAACAAGCCCCCTGAGCCAGCGCCCACGGGCGCCTCCACGGGCGCCTCGAGGACGCGGCGCTCGGCCGGAAACGAAGCGAGCGAGTCGGCCCATCCCGTGTCGGCAAACCACCTTCGCCGCGCCTTCGCCGGCTTCGACGCGGCTTGCGCGGCGCTTGCATGAGGCCAGGGCCACCTGTGACCGCGGAGCACGCCGCGCGCCCCGCGCGTCCGCTCGCGGCGCGCGGCGCGCGGCGCAGAGAGGCGCAGAGGAGGGGTTGAGGCATGCGTGAAAAGTTCCGGAATGCGGTCGTCGTGATCACGGGCGCTTCGAGCGGCATCGGCCGCGCGACAGCGCTGGAGTTCGCCAGGCGCGGAGCCGCGGTGACGCTGACAGCCAGGCGCGAGCAGCCGCTGCGCGAGCTCGCCGCCGAGTGCGAGCAGGCCGGGGGCAAGGCCCTCGTCGTGCCCGCCGACGTGACGAACGAGGCGGCGGTCCTCGAGGTCGCGCGGCGCACCATCGAGGCCTTCGGACGCATCGACGTGTGGGTCAACAACGCGGCGGTGACGCTCTTCGGGCTGTTCGAGCAGACGCCCTCCGAGCCGTTCCGGCGCGTCATCGAGACCAACCTGTTCGGCTACGTCCACGGCGCCCGCGCCGCGCTGGCCCAGTTCCGGCGGCAGGGCAACGGCGTGCTCATCAATGTTGCCTCGATGGTGTCCAGGCTCTCGGAGCCCTACGTCAGCGCCTACGTCGCCTCGAAGCACGCGATCCGCGGGCTCACGCAGAGCCTGAGGCAGGAGCTCGAGGTGCTCCGGGCCCGCCATATCCACATTTCCACCGTCATGCCCGCGACGATCGACACACCGCTCTTCCAGCACGCGGGCAACTACACGGGGCGCGTGCCCAGGGCCATGCCTCCTGTCTATCCACCTGAACGCGTGGCGCGCGCCATCGTTCGTCTGGCACGAACACCCCGGCGTGAAGTCTTCGTGGGCAGCGCGGCCCGACAGCTCGCGTTGCTGTCCTTCCTGGCGCCGGGCCTGGCCGAGCGCCTGCTCGCGCGGAGCGTCGACAGGCTGCACCTGACGCACGACCGGACGGCCTACGCGACGAACGGCAACCTGTTCGTGCCGCTGCCCGAAGGGACTGACGCGAGCGGCGGATGGAAGCCGCGCGGGAAGAGGCGGGCCCTGCGCGCCGCGATCGTCGGATTGGCTGCCCTCGCGCCAGCCGTGCTGGGCCTGCTGTGGCTGCGCCCGAGGCTCCTCGCGTCGAGGTGACGGCACACACTCCACTTCCTGGTTCCTGGTTCCTGAAGCCGTGATCCGCCTGTCGCAAAAAGACACACTCGCCGCGTCGACCGCTGCGGCTGGGCTCGCGAACTCCACGAAATCTGCTCTGGCCTCGGTTGCGGAGCGGGGCGCCGGCTCTAGGGTGGGTCGGAGGAGACATGTCTGCATGTCTGAAGGAGAAGCCGGGCACCAATAGACCAACCGTTGAGGGCAGCATGAAGGAAAGAAAGAGGCTTGCAGGTAAGCGAATCGCGGCGCTCGTGGCGGACGGCTTCGAGCAGATCGAGCTGACCGTGCCGATGAAGGCGCTCCGCGCCGCGGGCGCGAAGGTGGATGTCGTCTCGCTTCGCCACGGCAAGATCCGCGGGATGAACCTCCACGAGCCTGGCGGCAGGGTGCGCGTGGACCGGACCCTGGGCGAGGCGGATCCGGCCGAGTACGACGGCCTGCTCGTGCCGGGAGGGTTCATCAATCCGGATCTGCTCCGGCAGAGCGAGGAAGCGCGCCAGTTCGTGCGCGCGTTCGACGCTGCCCGCAAGCCGATCGCGACCATCTGCCACGGCCCGTGGGTGCTCGCGTCGGCGGAGCTCGTGAGCGGGAGGCAGCTCGCTTCCTGGCCCGGCATCCGCGACGACATCGTGCACGCGGGCGGTGTCTGGCGCGACGAGGAGGTGGTGCGGGACGGCAACTGGCTCTCGAGCCGCGGGCCGCAGGATCTCCCTGCGTTCGTGCGCGAGATGCTCGACCTGTTCACCGAGACAACGCCCATCCACGCGGCGGCGTCGCCGCTCGCCGCCCAGTCGTCCCCGGCGCGGACGTCGCCGCCGCTGGCGGCGCTCAGCGCGACGGCGTTCCTGCCGGCGCCGTCCACGGCGCGGCGGCTCCTGAGCGGCGTGACCACGCTCGCGGTGGGCGGGCTGGCGGTGGCGGCGCTGCGGCGGGCGCTCGCCTAGGGCGGGCTCGTCAGCGGAAGCGAGGGAGGAGGCCGGGGCCGCGCTTGCTGGCGGCCGAGAGCGGGGCCTCCCGGACGCGATCGGCGAACAGGATGTGATTCGCCGCTTCGCGGCCCGTCGAGACAGCCCTCTCCATGAGGGCAGACGGGTACCTCGTGTGAACCCAGTCGCCGGCGAGGGAGAGATTGCACACCCCGGCGAGGTGCGCAAAGTCGCTGGTGGGGCGCGCCGTGCCCTGCCCGACCTCGAGCGAGGTGAAGTTCTCGAACGCGCCCAGCGAGAAGTCGAGCGCGCGCGCTCCGCGGAGCTCGGGGAGGAGATCCTCCACCTCGCCGCGGATGGACTCGTAGATGACGTCCGCGCCGAGACCGCCGAGCTCCGGCGTGTTGTAGAGGTGGAGCTCGACGACGGAGCCGCCTCGCTCGCGGGCCCACGCGGCCGATTGCTCCTCCAGCATGCTGAAGATCGCGATCAGGTTGAGCGGGCGGTGCTGCGGCGTCTCGATCACGGCCTCGACCGGACGCCGGCGGATGGGCCTGTCGAACCAGCCGCGGAGCACGTGGTACGCGGGCGCCACGGCGAGCCGGTCGAGGCGGGCGCGCAGGGCAGCGAGCGCCGCCGCGCTCGCCCCGTCGGACGGCGCGGACCCGGCGAGGATCCGGTGGAGGCCGCCGACGTCGGCGGCGAGCACGACCGCATCGTAGCGCGCCGGCGAGCCGACCTCGCCGACGGCGCGGCCCGCCTCGAGCCGTAGCCCGGCCACGGGCGCGCTCACCTCCAGGATCGCGCCCAGCGAGCGGAGCCGCGCGACCCACGGATCGACGAGCGCCGTGCCGTGATCGACGGTCGCCACCGAACGCCGGAACGCCTTCGGATGGCCGAGGAAGAAGAGGTGCATGTAGAGCAGCATCTCGGCCGCGCTGACCCTCGCCGGGTCGTTCAACGTGACGGACGCCGCAGGGGCCATGACGATGTCCCAGAACTTGCGGCTCACCCGGGTGCGCTTGCCCCACGCCTCGAACGTCTCGCCGTCAAACCGGCGGTAGTTCAGGTCGTGATCGTATCCGACCATATCGCGGAGCGCGCCCCGCGCGCCGGCCGCGTCGAGGACGCTCAGATTCGGCGATTCCCGCACGACATTCATGAGGTTCAACGGATACGGGCCGACGGTGCGGACGATCTCCGGCCTGTACGTCTTGAACTCGTAATAGACCTTCACGAGAGGACGGAAATAGCGCTCGCGACCGAGGCGACGGATGATGTCGAAGCAGTTGTAATACTGCCAGAACCACATGTGGAGCCCGTGCTCCACGCGGAACGTCCCCGTGCGCAGCCGCTCGTCGCGCGTGTGCAGCCGGCCGCCGAGGACGGGAGCGGCCTCTTTCACCGTCACGTGATATCCGCGCTCGGCGAGCTCCAGCGCCGCCGAGAGCCCGGCGATGCCTCCGCCGACGATGAGCACCCTCCGCGCTGCCCCGCGCGGCAGCCGACCCGCATCGCCGGGGTTGCGCGGGCCGATCGTGTCAGGAACGGATGGATGGTCCGGGATCATGCGCCAGCCGATCCCGCGGGCTCGCAAGCGCGATGCCCGCATCACGCCAGATCGACGCGCAGCTCCGTCGGCCGATGTTCACGACCCGGGCGCAGGCGAGCGCAGCCGAGCGACGGCCGCACCGCCGCCGTGTGTGCAGCAGGCGCACGGACGCGGCGCACCGACCACCTTCCGCCTCGCCCACATCGCCGGCCGCTCGAGGGCCACGCCTGGATGTGGCCGCCGGAAGAACACGTCTGTCCAACCTTCGCCGAACCGCTCCCCCTCGGTGTGTCGCTCGACAGATCGACCCGACGGGAAAGAGCCCAGGCGAGCGCCGCACGGAGAAGTTCGCCTCTCCGCCCACGGAATAGACTATTATGTCCATCCCTATGGCCGAGAGCAGCTACATGTTTGCTGGTTCGGAACGTGCGCGAGAGCTCGAGCGCCTGCGACGGATCGAGAGCTTCTTCGATCCCGGGAGCCGGCGCCTCCTCAAGGCAGCCGGGATGGGCCCCGGCTGGAGCTGCCTCGAAGTCGGAGCCGGCACCGGATCGATCGCCTCCTGGATGGCAGAGCGCGTGGGCCACGAGGGCGAGGTGGTCGCGGTCGACCTCGACGTCGGGTTCCTGGACGCGGCTGGGCTGCCCGGCGTCCGGATCATCGAGGGCGATATCCGCCAGCTCAACTTCCACGCAGCCCGGTTCGATCTGGTGCACGCGCGCTACGTGCTCATCCACAACGCGGACTTCCAGGTGATCCTCGACGCCATGCTGGCGGCGCTGAAGCCCGGCGGTCGCCTTGTCCTCGAGGAGCCCGACTTCACCGCGGCGAGGGGCGCATCCGGCGCCGATATCGACGCCTTCGACAGGGTCAACCGGTCGATCCTCGCGATGTACGAGGCCGGCGGCAAGGACCCGGGCCTGGGCCTGCGCCTGCCGGCGATCCTGACGTCGCGAGGCCTCGCCATCGAGGCCGTCGAGAACGAGGTGCCGCTGTGCCCGGGCGGCCACCCGCTCTCCGAGATCATGAGCCTCTCGGCCGCTCAGCTCCAGGACAAGTACCTCGAGACGGGGCGGATCAGCGAAGAAGATCTCGCCGGCTATGCCCGTTTTGCGTCCGATCCAGCGGCGTGGGGCATCTACTACGGCACCGTCGGCGTCGTCGCCCGCAAGCCGGCCAGGGCCGCAGACTGACGCCGCGCCCGGGTCGCCGGGAGCGCGATTCCCCGCTCCGGGCCCGTCTTCCAGCAAAGCGATGATGTCCTTCCTGCCGCCTCCGTCGAGCGCGCACACGGCAGCACGCTGGCCCTCCGGGCGCGCGGCGCCCTGGCCCCGGCCGGCCCTCCCCTGAGCGCACCGGCGCCGCCGCCGGGACGGCGCGCGTCCGTTCATCGACGCCAGGATGTGGCACCTGCGCGCTGGTCCGTCGCGCGGCGCCGAGGATTCAACCGATCCTGTGCGCTGGTGAGCATTCTCTGTTCGATGAAATCGGAGCTTGCGTCTCCCGGCGCCGGTTCAAGATACATGGCGGGGCGGGCCAGGCATCACCGCCAAGCGCTTCAGCGCCGGACCCGCTTCCGTCATTGACATGGGGGAGTTATGAGCATTCGAATCGATTCTCTTCGTTTTGCATGGATCGCAGCCCTGGCGCTCGCGGGAGCCAGCGCCTGCTCCGTCACGGCGGAAGACGGTGTTCTCGCGGCGGCGGACGAGGACATCTCGGGAGAGGCGGTCGACTCCGCCGCGCAGGCCTTCTCGCTCTCGAGCCCCGAGCTCGCCGCGGTGCTCGCCGCCTTTCATACGACCGAGATCGAAGAGTCGCAGATGGCCCTGGCTCACGCGACAGACCCGCACGTCCTCGAGTTCGCCCAGGAGCTGCTCGACTATCACAGCCTCGCGAACCAGCGGCTCCTGGCCACGCTCGGACAGACAGGCGTGCGGCCGCTGGACAACCAGATCAGCCTGGCGCTGATCGAGCAGAGCGCGGCCGACCGGCAGCTCCTCGAAGGGCTCACGGGGCCCACGTTCGACTGGACGTACGTCGATGTTCAGATCTATCGACACCGGGAGTTCCTCGCCCATCTCCAGGAGCAGATCTCGGTTGTTGGGGGCGATCTGCAGGCGGGGGTCACTCACCTCGTTCCAGAGATCCGGACCGCCACGTCGCGGCACCTCGCGTTCGCCGCGTCGCTCCCCACGCTCATCGGTAGCCCGCTCGTGCCGGAGGGCGGCTATCCGCCGGGCGGGTCGTATTACGGCCCGAGCACGCCCTACTACGGCCCCAATGCGCCCTACTACGGCCCCGTCTACTCCGGGCCCAACGGGCCTTACTCGCCCGCTCGCCCCCCGTACTTCGGGGCTTACCGGCGCAGCACGTCGTTCGGCTCCGGCGCGAGCGACCCGTACGCGCCCTTCGGGAGCCGCCGCCCGTGAGCCTGGCCAGGTAGGGAGCGGGCCCCGCGCTCGCCCGCGCCGCGGCGCCTGCCCTCGATGGAGCGCTGGCGCCGCGGCGCTCCCGCCGCGTGAGCGGGGGCAGCCGTGGCTCCAGCAGGAGCAGGTCGACCGGCGTGAGGCCGAGAGGAAGCGGCCGGCAGGGCGCGGCGCGCTACAGCCGGCGCCGCGCGCGGCCGCGATCCGGGATGACGCCGTGGATGTCCGCCTCGCTGAAGCCAGCCGCCTTGTAGAGACGCTTCAGATGCACGAGCTCGATGTGCGCGCTCTTCGCCACCGCGGCGCGAATGCGATCGAGCACGCTCAGCCGCTCGAGCGGGAGCCGGGTCGCCTCGACCGTCGAGCGCAGCGCCGCGGCGGCCGATTTCACCTCGGCCGCCGCCGCCTGCGCCTTGTCCAGGCTGAGCTTCGGGTGGATCCCCGAGCCGAGCAGCTGCGCGAGCACCTCCAGCCGATCCGGCTGCCCCGTGATGTCTCCGTCCTCGTGGTCGGCGAAATAGGCCACGCCGCCGGGGAACAGGATCGACAGCGCCGGATCCGCGGGGGGGCGCCCGACGGCGTTCCAGACATCGTCGGCCACCTTGCCGAGCGCGTCGTCGGCGCGCGCGGACTCGGCCTCGACCTTGGCGAGCAGCGGCTCCGCCTCGGACCGCGCGGCGTTGCGCTGGGCCTCCACCCCGTCGAAGAGCGTCAGCACGGGCACGAGCCGCTGCTCGGCGAGCTCCCGAAGGGACCCGCCCTTCGCAGAAGCGCTGTGGAGCGTCGCGCGCACGTCACCGATGATGTCGTCCGCTGGCGCATCCTTGCGAATCACCTCGCCCATGATGTCGATCCTCCTCTGGCCTCACGAGGCTCCAAGGCTGCGGAGTTCCGGCGAAACACGACCCCGCGAACGCCCCCCGTCGGCGCTGTCACCTCGGGCACCATAACGGAGCAACGCCCGCGCGATCAACCGGATCGCAGCCCCGCGCCGTCGGCCGGGCGTGAGCCTCCGGAGCGCGGCGCTGGTACACTCGCCGCGTGCACCTCGGCTCGCTGCTGCTCCCGGCCCTGCTCGCTCTCCCGCTCGCCGCGCACGGCGGACAGAACAGCGGTGATCTCGTCGCCGCCGCCGCAGCGGCGGGTCGGCCGCCGGAGTGCTCGGCGCGCTCCAGCCGGGTCATCGCCCGGGGGCCGTCGGTCTGGGAGCGCGCGCGCGCGCCGGAGCTGCCGCGTTACTGCGACCTCCTCGCGCGTGGCCAGGCGCAGCTCGGCGACAGCCCCGAGGCGGCGCGCGAGTCGGCGCGCGTCGCCGACCAGCTCCTCCCGGGGCACGCCGCGCCGCAGGTCCTGCTCGCGCGCGCCGCCCTCGCGCTCGGCTCGGCCGAGGACGCCGCGCGCGCCTTCGACCGCGCGCGGCGTATCGACCCCCGCAGCGTCGAGGACCCGCACACGTTGCACGACCTCGCCCGGTCGCTCGCCCGCACCGGCAAGCGCGACGAGGCGATCGCTATGTACCGCGCGCTCGTCCCGCGGATCGACCTGCTAGGCGCCGCGGACCACCGCGCGCTCGTGCTGCTCGAGGCAGCGCACCTGTCAATGGCCGCCGCCGGTGCGGCCGCGCCGACCTCCACCGCGGGCGCGGCCGCGCCGACCTCCGCCGCCGGCGCGGCCGCGCCGACCTCCACCGCGGGCGCGGCCGCGCCGACCTCCGCCGCCGGCGCGCCAGCGTCGGCCGCCGCCGGCGCGCCCGGCGCGGGCGCCCGCGCCGACCTCGACGAGGCGATCGCCTACCTGCGCGAGGCGCGCCAGCGCGCGCAGTCGCAGCTCGCCCGCGACGTCACGCTGTCGCTCGCGCTCGCGCTGGACCGCGCCGGCGACAAGGCGCAGGCCGACGCCGCGCTCGAGGGCGAGGCGGCCGGGGCCGCGCCGGAGGCCGCGCGCACGCGCGCCGAGGCGGCCGCGGCGCGCGCCCGGGCCGCCGACCAGCACGCCGGAGCGGCCGCGCGCGAGCACGCCGCCGACCACCTCGCCAGCGCGGCGGCGCGCCTGCGCACCGTCGACTACCTCGCGGTCCCGGAGGACCGGCTCGCCCTGGAGGCGCTCGCGCTGGAGCGGACCACGGCAGCGGCGGCGATCGCGCGCTGGGAGGCCTACCTGGCGGGCGCCGGCGGCCAGGGCCCGTGGGCCGCGGCGGCGCGCGCGCGCCTCGACGCGCTCCGCAAGGGCGCCGGAGGCCCGCGGCCCGCGCGCGCCGCGACGGGGCGGCCGCCGGCGCCCCGCGCGCGCGCGCCGCGTCGCCCGCGCCCCGGCCGGGCGCAGGAGGGGCGCCGTGAGCCGGCGAGCGCGTCGGCGATCGCTTCTGCCCGGCGCCGCGGCGCTCCTCGCGCTGGCCGTCGCGGCGGCGCGCGCGCCCGGCCCCGCCGCCGCGGCGCCGACCGTCTGGTCCCGCGCGCTGGATCCGGCGGCCGACGAGCGCGCAGCGCTCATCTCCCAGGCGGACGGGCTCCTCGTCCGGTACGAACGGCTCCGGCGCACGCCGCTCCTCGAGCGGGTCGAGGAGATCGGCCCGCTCTGGCTGCGCGAGGCGCGCACCCTGTACGAGCGCGCCGGCGCGGCGACCTCGCGCGAGCCCTCGGTGCGGCTCCGCTACGCCGACATCCTGGAGCACCTCGGCGACGTGCAGGGCGCCGCGGCGTCGCTCGAGGGGCTCCTGCGCCTCCACCCGCCGGCGCCTTCCCGGGCCGACGCGTGGCACGCGCTCGCGGTCTGCTACGCGCGGCTCGGCAGGTACACCGACGAGATCAAGGCGTACGACGAGGCGCTCGCGCTCGAGCCCCACGCGGCCTCGCGGGCGCTGCTGCTGGCCAACCAGGCCGAGGCGTACATGGCGCTCGGCGACATCACCGCCGCGGTCGAGGGGTACCGGGCCGCGCTGGCGACGCTCGGGTCGCTCGACATGTTCCGCTACGGCGTGACCACGCTCTGGGGGCTCGCTGTGGCGCTCGACCGGTCGGGCGACCCGGAGGGCGCGTTCGCGCACATCCAGCTCGCGCGGACCTACGATCGCGCCGATCAGCAGATCACCGGAGAGGGCTGGTTCTACGTGCCCGCTTACGACGAGGCCTGGTACGCCGCGCTCGGCTACTGGGCCGCAGCGCGGAGCGCCGAGCTCGGCGCCGCGCGCGCGGAGGCGTACCTGCAGGCCGTGGCCGCGTGGGAGTCCTACATCGCGCGCGCCCCCGCGAACGACCACTGGCTGCCGCTGGCAAGGGCGCGGCGCGCGCAGTGCGAGAGGGAACGGGACCAGACCCTGAAGCGCCTGCGAAAGCCCGCGCCCGCGGCGCCGCAGCGGCGCTGAGCTCATCCCCCGCGCGACGAGGCGAGCGCGCGAGCTCGCCTCGCGCTGGCCTCGTCGCGCGGGCTGGCTCACCGCGCGCGCTGAGCCCATCCCACACGCTGACCGCCGCGCGCGCCGGGCTATCCCACCTCGCATCAGGTTACTCCCGGATCTCCTTCCGGCGCGCTCCGATCTCACGCCGCGCCACGGCGAGGACGCCCCTTTACGACCCAGCCCGGCGGGTTCACCTTACCTATCGTGGTCGCTCTCGCGCGCGGGGGCGGCGCCGGACAGCTCACCCCGATCGGAGATCCGTCGAGATGCGCGACTCGGTGTTCAATGAGACCGTGCTCTGGTCCGGACGTCCCAAGGTCGTCGCGACGCCCCTCCTCTACGTCGTGGGCGCGACGGTCTGCGGCGTGACCTCCGCGATCAGCACCGCGTCGGCCATCGTCGTGAGCAAGGCGCTCGGCGCGTCGCCGACCCAGCTGCTCGCCTTCGCGGCCTGGATGGCGAGCCTCGCGGTGGCGTTCAGCTACCTGCCCCGCTGGTGGCGCTCGGAGCTCGAGTACATGCTCACCGACAAGCACATCGTGGTGCAGCGCGGGAAGCTCCGCCGCTCGATCGAGCGGCGGTCGATCAGCTACGCGCGCATCCACTGGCACCCGAAGCACCCGGGCGTCGGCGATCTCGAGCTCGTACGGGCGGTGCCGACCGGCGCCCTCCGGCGGCGGCTGTCGATCGTGCTGAACGGCGTCGTGGCCCCGGATCGCGTGTGGGCCATCCTGCGGGGCGTCGTCCCGTCGGCGCCCGCGGGCGACGGCCACCGGCTGCTCTCGCAGCGCCTCGACGAGGGCGAGCGCGTGCTCTGGTCGGCGCACCCGGCCGACGGCTGGCACAAGTGGCTCCCGAGCGGCCTGCGCGCCATCGGCTCCGTGCTGCTCGGCGTGCTCCTCGGCGCCTTCTCGGTGGTCACGGCGGTGCATGCGGTGCGGAGCATCCGCATCGTGACCGCGGCGGGCATGGATCCGGAGAGCGTTTCCTTCGTGGCGCTCGTCGCCTCGCTGTCGCTCACGATCGTGCTGCTCGTCGCCGCGGGCGCGGCGATGCTCTACGTGTCGGTGGTGCGCCCCGCGCGGCTCGCGGCGCGCACGCGGTACCTCATCACCGACCGGCGCGTGCTCATCCAGCGCGGCGACGAGGAGCTGCACCTCGATCGCTCGCGCATCGTCGACGTGATCGACGCGCCGGGCGCCGGCGGCCTCCGGGACGTGTTCCTCGTGCTCGACGGCCCCCGCGCCCGGGCCGTCGCCGCGAGCGGCGCCTTCGGCGAGGCCCCGGGCACCGGCCTCCAGCCGGTGCTGCACCGGGTCACCGACGTCGAGTCCGTCCGCCAGATCCTGAGGCCCGCGTAGGCTGGCGTTCGAGAGGTTCATCTCTGGATCCGCACATCGCTCCAGCGGGTCGACGCGCCGCGTCGCATGCCGCTGCCGCGGGTGAGCCGTCCGGACGCGTACTTACACCGATTCGTCGCTCCGCGCTCGCATGTCCCGCACCTGCGGCGATGCACGCTTCTTCGTCCTCCGGCGCCTCCACGGCCTGCAGGATCTTCACCTCGCCTGCGCTCCACGACGGTGCTCACCGCGATCGCCTCTCGCTCCGACGGAGCCCCATGACGTGCTTTCTTGCTGACGGGGCTGGCCGTTGGCCGATGAACCCGGGAGACCGTTGCTCGTTCAGGAAGAGACGGACAGCGTTCGGTGATGTCGCACCGTCCGCCGTCGGGTGTCACTGGCCTTGCCATGAGATGTATCGAGACATTCCATCCCAGGACAGCCGCATCCACTCAGCCCTGCGCGTGCCCGACCAGCGTTGACGCGTGTCGCCGACCCGTGCGTTCATTCACGCGAGGGAGGCCGCGATGGCGCCGTTTCTGCGAGGTGTTGTGCGGGCGCTGATCCCGCTGGCGATGTTCATGGTGTGCGTGCTGGCGCAGGCGGGGTGCTCATGCACACCCGAGCTCCCGCCGATTCGTCCTCACCGCACCATCGCCTGTCGGACGCGAGATGCGAGCGACCCGCCGGTGGCCCGCGGCGCGCCGGGGGTGAAGACCGTCGCTGCCGGCGCGATCCCGGGGACCTTCGCTGTCACGAGCACGGGAGAGGCGGTCTACGAGTTGCCGCTCGTCTCGGTCCCTGGGCGCGCGGGCGTGGCGCCGCGGCTCGCGCTTCACTACGACAGCGCCGCGGGCGAAGGCGTCCTCGGGGCGGGGTTCTCCGTCGCCGGGCTGTCCGCGATCACGCGGTGTCCAAAGAATCTCGCGCAGGACGGGGAGATCCGGGGCGTGGCGTACGACGGGGACGACGGGCTGTGCCTCGACGGCAAGCGGCTTGTCGCGGTGGGGCGAGCGCCGGGGACCATCGAGTACAGGACAATCCCCGACACGATGGTCAAGGTGGTCGGTCATCACGCTCCGGAGCGGGGTGCGCCCGCGGAGGCGCTCTCCTTCGAGGCGATGATGCCGTCCGGGCTCGTCATCGAGTACGGGCGCGGCGACAGCGGCAAGCCGCTCGCGCCCGGCGGCGCCCCGCGCGCGTGGCTCGCGACCAAGACGCGAGACGGCCGCGGCAACGCCATGACCTACGAGTACTGCTTCGCCGGGGCCGAGGAGGGCTTCACGGCGGAGTACGCGCTCGACCAGATCCGGTACACGAGCTTCGAGGGAGAGCCGGCGCTCGAGCCCTCGCGGGCGGTGCGGTTCGTGTACGCGACGAAGGAGCCGGCCGAGGTCCGGACGCACCACGCGGGCGGCATGGCGCTCCAGAGCGCGCTGCGCCTCGACGAGATCCAGATGCTCGGCGCAGACGATGCGCTGGTGCGGCGCTACGGGTTCACGTACGAGGTCAGCGAGTCGACGCGGCGGACGCTCCTGACCGAGGTCGAGGAGTGCGCGGCGGACGGCGTGTGCAAGCCGCCCACGCGATTTCAGTACAGCCGCGGTGAGGCGGGGTTTCGGAGGATCGCGACGGACATCGCCCGGCCGACCTCCAGGCGGGCCAGCCCGATGCTCTTCGATATCGATGGCGACGGGCTCGACGACCTCGTGCTGCCGGACACGCACCCGGCGCTCAGCACGCCTCGGAACCCCGTGACAAGCTGGCTCGTCGCGCGCAATCAAGGGTCGAGCGGGTCGGAGGCTCACCTGGCGCCTGCGACCCTGGCGCTGTTCGAGGACTGGCCGGTGGTCGCCGATCCGCCCGAGCCCGCCGATCCGGCGCTCCTTCAGCCGGAGCTCGGAACGGCTTTGGATTTCGACCAGGATGGCCGGACGGACGTCTTGCTCCATGACGTCCATGACGCCAGCGACACCTGGCTTGTGCTGCTGGCCCGGCCCGATCAAACCTTCGAGGTCCACGACACCGGCATCCGCCGGCCGTTCCCGCTCCGCGTCCCGCCGCCTGGGTTGAGCATGCCCGAGGGCGCCATGCACCTCGCCGATGTCGACGGCGACGGCGTGCCCGACCTGATCCAGTGCGACGACCACAGCCGCGCGCTGACCCTGAACCCGCTCGAGGCAACGTGGGTCGTCCACCGCTGGAGGCCCGAGCGCGATGGGACGCCGGCAGGATTCGACCGCGAGGGGGAGTCGCTCGAGCCCCTCAACGGGTTTCCCTGCGAGATGGAGATCCAGACGCTCGACGTGAACGCCGACGGCAAGGTCGACCTCGTCGTGGCGACCGTGCTGACGTTCAGCGACGGCACGATGCTCCCCGCGCCGACGTACGCCGCGCTCACGCGCCGGCACGACGGGAGCTGGGAGGTGTTCGACACCGAGCTCCCTCAGCCGCCTCCCGGCGGTCGTACCGTGTTCCTCGACGTGAGCGGCGATGGCCTGCCAGACGCCGTGCAAGCGGGCTTCAGCCACCGCGGGCTGCGCACCTACCTCAACACGGGGCCGACCTTCGATACCCCGTCGGTCGACAGCCTCGGCCCGGTCGGTCTCGGCGATCAGGACACGTTCTTCCGGCTGGCGACGCCGCTGGACTACAACGGTGATGGCTTGCAGGATTTGCTGATGCCGGTGCCGCGGGGCACACTGCCGGGCTCATCGCTCGCGCTGCCCTCCTGGGCCGTCCTGGAGGCGACGGGCGCGCGCGACGGGCCGACGTTCGCGCTGGTCGACCCGGAGATCCCGTTCGAGGCGGCGATCGGGGAGGCCGTCACGCTCGCCGAGCCGCACGGGCCGCGGATCGGGGATCTGAACGGCGACGGGGCACAGGATGTGATCTTGCCGATCGACGGCGTGTTCACGATCTTCCAGAACCGCGCGGCCGATCGGGATCTCCTCATCGCGATCTCCGACGGGATGAACGCGCACGGGCCGGCCGAGGCGGGCTTCGTGCCGAACGTGAGCGTCTCGTATGGCCACCTCACCGACGCCTCGATCACGAACGACACCGCCGCGGGAGCTCCGGAGCGGGAGAGCATGCTCTACCTCTCGCGTGACGACGCGGCGAACGACTGCGCCTACCCGCGCCGCTGCGCGGTGGGGCCTCGGCGGATCGTCAGCGCGTACGCCATCAACAACGGCGCGGACCGGCTGCGGCGCTTCGAGGTGCGCTACCGCGACGGGCGCTACCACCGGCTCGGGCGGGGGCTTCTCGGGTTCGGGGAGCGCGTGATCGTCGAGGTCGACACCGGCGCAGCGACGGCCGAGCGCTACGACAACGTCACGTTCGACGAGGAGCTCGAGACCTTTCCGTTCGCCGGGCAGGTCAAGCAGCAACGGCGCTGGGCTCCGGGGCTGCCGGGCCAGCCCAGGCCGGACCAGATCGAGCTCTCGTTCCTCGATGTGACGCGGACGGTGGTTCCGACGAGCGAGGGCGCGAGCTACTTCACGCTCCCGACCGAGCGCCGGATTCGGCGAGCACAAGGAGTGTATCCGCCGCCAAATGGCGAGACGACCACGGTGGAGGCATACGTCGCGCAGGTCGCGTCGGGCGGCGCGGGCGGGGCGACGATCCTGCGCGACACGGTAGCGAAGGTGACGGACTTCGACGCGTTCGGCAACGTGCGCGCCGAGGAGATCTCGAGCCGCGGCGTCGACCTGACGCTCGACGTCACGCGCACCTTCAAGAACGACACCGAGCGGTGGATCCTCGGCCAGCTGGAGACCGAGAAGGAGTGCAGCGCGGCCGCGGGGCTCTCGCAGTGCCGCATGCTCACGCGCACGACGACGGTGCATGGCGAGATCGAGACCGAGTCCACCGGCAGCGACGACGGCATCCCGGACACGGAGCTCGATGTAGTGGTCGCTCGGGACGACTTCGGGAACGTCACGGGGGTGACGGCGGACGACGCTTTCGGCCACCACCGGTCGTGGAGCACGACGTACGACGCCGAGGGGATCTTCCCCGAGACGCACGTCAACCCGGCCGGCCACAGCACGGCCGTGGAGTTCGACGACGGGCTCGGCGTGCTCGTCAAGCGGATGGATCCGAACGGGCTCGTGACGGAGTGGAGGCACGACGGCTTCGGCCGCCTCGGGCTCGAGCTCCGGCCCGACGGGACGCAGACGGCGATCACGCTGTCGCGCACCAGGGACGGCGGCCCGGACCAGGACGCATGGCGCGTGGTGCAGCGGACCACGACGGCCGGCGGCGCCGACGATACGGTCGAGCTCGACAGCCTCGGCCGACCGATCCGGTGGTTCTGGTACGGGCCTGCCGTGGAAGGCTCGACGGGCGAGCCGCCGCGCCTCATGCAGCAGATCGCGTATGACGCGCGCGGCGAGCACATCGCGAGGCGCTCGGTCCCGGTGAGCGAAGGCACGCCGGAAGACGAGATCCTGGTCGAGGTCTACGAGCACGACGCGGTAGGCCGCGAGGTGCGGCACACGACGCCGTGGGGTGCGGTCGTGGAGACCGACCACGATGGCCTGCGCGTCGAGATCACCGACGCGCTCGACCACGTGACGGTGGTCGAGCACGACCCGCTGGGACGACCGGTGAAGGTCACCGACGCGGCGATGGGGGTCACGCGCTACAAGCATGGCCCGTTCGGCGCGCTGCACACGGTGACGGCTCCGGACGGCGCGGTCACCCGGACGATGCGCGACGCGTTCGGCCGCGTGCGGCAGCTCGACCATCCCGATCGGGGCACGACGGTCTTCACCAGCGACGGCTTCGGGGAGCTCGTCTCGTCGACCGACGCGCTCGAGCGGGTGATGAAGGTCGCCTACGACGGCCTCGGGCGCACCACCTCGCGCGTGGACGAGGACGGCGCCGAGCGGCTGACGACCACGTGGACCTGGGACACCGCGGCGCACGGGATCGGCAAGCTCCACGTGCTGGACAGCCCCGGCGGGGAGAAGACGTACGGCTACACCGAGCGCGGCAAGCTCGAGACGGTGACGCTCCGCATCGACGGTGAGCGCGCGGCGCTGGAGAGCAGGCTCGACTATGACGAGCTCGGCCGCGTCGAGACGATCACCTACCCCACGCCCGCCGGCGCGGCGCCGTTCGTCGTGGCCCACGACCACGACGCCCACGGCCACGTGCTCGCCGTGCGCGACAGCGCGACCCGCCTTGCCTACTGGCGGCTGACCGATGTGGACAGCGCCGGCCGCTTCCGCGAGGAGGCGTTCGGCAACGGCGCCATCACGGAGCGGGACTACTACGCGGACAGGCAGCGGCTGAAGAGCGTCGTCACCCGGAGCGGCGCGGCGGCGGTACAGGACCTGGACTACGGCTATGACGCGCGGCTCAGCCTCACGCGGCGCACCGACGCGCTGCAGCCGCAGCACCGGAACGAGCGCTTCCGCTACGATCCGCTCGAGCGGCTGACGTGCGCGTACTTCAGCGACGTCGAGAGCGCGACGGCGCCGTGCGCGCTCCGCTACGACCACGACCCGAACGGAAACCTCACCTTCACGTCGGACGCCGGCACGCTCTCCTACGACGACCCGCTGCACCCGCACGCCGTCACCGGCGCGGGCGCGGACAGCTTCGGCTACGACGCCGTAGGCAACCAGATCGCGCGTCCGGGCGGCGTGACGGTGAGCTATACGACGTTCGACTTGCCGGCGACGATCACGCAGGGCGCGAGCACCGTCTCGTTCGCCTACGACGGCGACCAGCAGCGGATCCGTAAGACCACGCCGGACGAGGAGACGCTCTACTTCGGCGATCTGTACGAGCGGGTCACCGATGTGGCGACGAGAGCGGTGGAGCATCGCTACAACGTCCACTCGCCGGAGCGGGTGGTGGCCGTCGTGACCCGCGGAGGCGCCGAGCCGGGGACGCGCTACGTGCACGTCGATCACCTCGGCTCGGTCGATGCGCTCACCGACGAGGACGGCGATGTGATCGAGCGCAGGAGCTACGATCCCTTCGGCCAGCGCAGGAACCCGGTGTGGGGGCAGCCGGCGCCGGCGTCGTTCTCGAGCGGGACGACGCGCGGGTTCACCGGGCACGAGGGCGACGAGGAGCTCGGGCTCGTGAACATGCGAGGCAGGATGTACGACCCCAGGATCGGGCGGTTCTTGACGACCGATCCGATCGTGCAAGCGCCGCTCTCGGGTCAGAGCTGGAACCCGTACAGCTACGTGGGCAACGACCCACTCAATCACGTGGATCCGAGCGGGTTTCAGGCAGAGCCCGAAGGGCCTGAAGGGTCGCAAGCTCCAGGATTGCTCGAGGATGACGGAGTCACTCCATCCCCGAACCACCTTCAGGTCACTGTCAGAGGGCCTCCGCCCCCGTGGCGCACGCGCGAGGCCGAAGCCGCGGAGGTCGGAGCGACGACGGCGCCTGTCGACGTGGGAACGACCGGAACCGCGTCGGGGTATGTGCCGCAGCCGGTGACCGTCTCGCCGGAGCACGCCGGCGCAGGCGGCCCGGGCACCGTCGTGGGTCAGGCCTTGGTGGGCGCCGCCGAGGGCACGCGCGACGTAGGGGTGGGCATCGCGCGGACGCTCGTGCTGAACGCGCTGACGTTCGGGATCTACAGCGGATACGAGCTCGGCGGAGCGATCCTGGAGGGGTACGAGGAGGGCGGGGTCCTCGGTGCGCTGAACGCCGTGAACCCGCTCTACCACATCGGGCGAGGCGGCGCGGACACAGCGCTCGCGATCGACAGAGGGGATTACCGGGAAGCGGGCGCGGCGGGGACCAAGTCGATGCTCCTCGCCGCGGCCACCGTCTTCGGAATGGGGAGGGGGCTGGGGGCCGCGGCGGAGGAGTCAACGCTAGCGGCAGGAGCCACTAGCGGGGGAGTGCGGGCATACTCGGTCGCATACGAGATAACCATTCCCAAGGTCGGTGCTGGCGTTAGACCAGCGCACTTCAGGGCAGCAAATGAAGCACTTCTCGCAGATATGCGAGCAAGCCCGGAGCTGACCCAGGCCATAAGAGGCTTGGGCATCGAAGTGCCCACGTCTGCTTCCGGTGCCGCGCAGGGACTCTCACCATCAGGTTGGACATGGCACCATCTACCCGAGAGTCCTGGCGTGCTACATCTGGTTCCGCGTGGGCAGCATACGGCGGGAAGCGGCTTCTACGAACTCATGCATCCCGACGGCAGAGGCGGGTTCTTTCTGTGGGGAAAGGAATTCTAATATGGCGAAGCTACTGGACCTGATCACCAAGATCGATCAACTGGATCGTGAGGACGTGATCTGCGCTAAGCCGGAATGGCGCCCCGACTCAGAAGCGAGGGTCTTCCGACTAACTGAGGACTACCGCGTTCCCGACGAAGCAAAGAGCCTGGGCTACGAGTACTTCCTCGAAGTCGATACCATTCGACATATCCTCGAAGAATTCCGCAATCGGCCAGATGCATCGATCAACGAGAAGTGCGAGCGAATCATCCACTACGCCATGTATGACGCATAGCGACGACCGGAGGCACCGCACGAAGCGAGCGACGAGCGTGATGGTTCGAATTTCGCTGCACCCCGTTCTGATCATGAAATGTAAGAGAGACAAATTTACTCTTCCTGAACACGGAAACAAACGAACCACCGGTCATGCTGTCGAGTACGCACAGGGTGGAGACTGGAAGTGAACATCCTGAGGTTCGACGAGGCTCATTTGGTCAAAGACATCGACCGGCTTGCGCCTCGGCTGCGAGTCGCGTTTGCTGCTAGCTGCGCGGAACGGCTACGGCCCGCCTACCTTGCGTTCTCCGCACGAGCCAGGAGAGGGAATCCGGGCGAATTCGAAGCCATTCTCGATCATCTGTGGAGGGACCTCGATGGGCAAACGATGCCCGACGACGAGGTCAGCGCAAATATTGAGAGCTGCATGGCTCTCATCCCGCAAGAGGATGACGGACCGTGGGTCAGCGAGCAGGCATCAGCGGAGGACGCAGGAGCGGCGCTGGCCTACGCGTTACAGTGCCGACGGAGCAGCGAGAGTCAGGAGGCAGCATGGGCCGCGCGACGCGCCTACGAGGCGCTCGATCATTACGTGATCGCACACGAGAACATGGACATGAAAGCTCCTGGCGCTGAGGCAAGAGTGCTATCGCATACACTTGCACAAGCCGAGCTCGGCCGGCAGCGGCGAGACATCCGAGAGCTACTTGCCACCAAAGAACAAGATATCACGGAGACAATCAATAGGCTACGAGCTCGTGCAAGTACCGAGGCCACGATGTTCTTCGGGCCCATTTCGTAGCACACCGCTCGGCTTGAATCACCGGATGGAACGGCCTGCCATGGGAAGCACACCGACCACGTCGCTGACCTTGGCGCTCGAGGCGCAGGCAATCGACAAGGGGACGACCCTATCGACAGCATCGGAACTATGTCCAGCTTGCGGAACATCTGGCGCCGTTCGCTCCATGGCGCGACAGCTCGGCTTGGAGTCAATTGACGTGATCACTCCAAGCGGAACATCAATCATAAACCCGTGAGTTCATCCATGAGTTTTGTAACAACACTAACGACCGACGCGGGCACAATCAACAATCCAAGCTGGATGGATATTGAAGCAGCAGTTTACGCATTGGACGCCAAGAACCACACGCTCGTGGTACTTGGGCCTGTGGCTCCTCAAGGTCCGCCTGACGGCGAACATCACATGGCGATCGGCGGAGGGAAGGACGGCCGCTGCGTGGTGTATACAACCGAGGATAATATTCATTTCTGGAATCTTGAGGACCGGTCGAAGAACGACACGGGACTACGTATTCTGATGATGATAGGAGGCCAAGAGGGCGACTACCGCGAGACGCAGTGCGTGCCGCGGGAGTGGGCCATCAAAGCGGCTCGCGAATATTTCCAGCACGGTACCCGTGCGTCCGATCTGCCTTGGACGCAGGGGTGAGCAGCCCATGCAGAATTACCACGTTCTGGACGAGCCTCGCCGCGGTGAACCCTGCCCTGGAAAGGCAAGCAGGTACGGCTCCGTATTCAACCTGGCAGCGATCGTGTTCCTCACAGCCTCCTGCTCCGAGGTTCTCCACTCGGCGACGCCCACCGACCTGCATCGCGGGCAGAGGACCGGGGCATGGTGCTGAACGCGCTGACCATCGAACTGATGTCAAATCTGGCGCGTCACCAACAGCTCGCCTTTGGCGCCGCATGCTGCGAGCGAATGCTACCGAACTACCAAACCTTCACGCGGGAAGTCAGCTGGGGGGACGTCGTCCCACTGCGGGAAGCGCTCGACACCGTGTGGGTCGCCTGCGATTCTGAACGCGTTGCGGATGCTCAATCACGGGATATGCTTTCCAAGTGCGAGGAGTGCGCGCCGAGCTCGGAGGGCTTCACCTCGATCTATACCTCGTCGGCTCAAGACGCCGTCTTCGCGATCTGTTCTCTGCTCGACTTCCTTCTCGACGGAGATGTGGCTCGTGTGGTCAGCGCTGCCCGCTTCTCCATCGATTCGGTTGACCTGGTCGTTCAGGAGCGCGAGGCCATGGACCCTCGGGATCCCCTCCGGGAGCACAAAATCCTCACACATCCACTGATGCAGCAGGAGCTCTTGCGACAGCAGCGGGATCTCGAAGAAGCAAGGCATATCGCGCAGGGTAATCGGGCTGCCTTGCTCGCCTTTCGGACCCGAGCACAACGTGAGTCCAACCTAGTCGTGTCGGCGTAAGGGCACAAGAGCGACGTGGGCACGACCGGAACCTCGTCGGGCTTCGCGCCGCAGCCGGTGACCGTCTCGCCGGAGCACGCCGGCGCAGGCGGCCCTGGCACCGTCGTCAGCCAGGCCTTGCTGGGCGCCGCGGAGGGCACGCGCGACGTCGGGGTGGGCATCGCGCGGACGCTGGTGCTCAACGCGCTGACGTTCGGGATCTACAGCGGCTACGAGCTCGGCGGCGCGATCGTGGAGGGATACGAGCAGGACGGGATCCTCGGCGCGCTGAACGCCGTCAACCCGCTCTACACATCGGGCAGGGCGCCACGGACATGGCGCTCGCGATCGACCGGGGCGACTACCGAGAGGCGGGCGCGGCGGGGACCAAGACGATGATCCTCGCGGCGGCCACCGTCTTCGGCGCCGGGAGAGGGTTGGGGGGGCACTGGCGGAGGAGCCCGTAGCCGGCACGGTACTGGCTTCGGCCTTTTGCAGCGCCCGGTGGGAGGACCGCCCCCGGCTTGCAGCGCCCCGGTGGAGGGGACCGCCCCCGGCTTGCAGCGCCCCGGTCGGGGGACCGCCGCCGGCACGCAGCGCACGGTGGGGGGACCGCCGCCGGCACGCAGCGCACGGTGGGGGGACCGCCGCCGGCTCGCAGCGCACGGTGGGGGGACCGCCGCCGGCTCGCAGCGCACGGTGGGGGGACCGCCGCCGGCTCGCAGCGCACGGTGGGGGGACCGCCGCCGGCTCGCAGCGCACGGTGGGGGGACCGCCGCCGAGGCCCGTGATGGCCCACGCGCCGCTCACCGACGCGCGAGGCGGGCCTCCAGGTCGCGCACGCGCGCCTCCAGCTCGCGGACCCGCGCCTCGGCGGCGGCGCGGGCGCGCTGCTCCGCGACGCGGGCGCGCTGCTCCAGGGCGCGCGCCTCGCCCTCGGCGCGGAGGGCCTCCTCCTCGGCCGGCACGAGATCCGTCGCGCGGGAGGTCCGCGCGACGCGCAGCGTGGGGTGCGGGCCGTCCTTCAGCACGACGATGTGCGCGTCGAGCGCCTCGACCCGGAGGGGATCGGCGCCCGCGTGGACGCGCAGGTAGGTGCCGTCCGGGTCGCGACGGTAGAGCTGGAGCGGCACGCGCTCCTCCGCGAGCGGCGCGCGGGCGGCGGCGGCCTCGGGATCGAAGAGCAGGAGCTCGGGGCAGCCGAGCTGCCAGTACTTGGCCGGCGTTTCCTCGTAGGCCCGGCGCCAGTCGCCCGCGACGATCTCCAGCGCGAAGCGCGGCGGGCGATGGCCCGGCAGCCACGTCTGCCACTGCCGCGGGAGCGGCGGCAGCGGGCGATGATCGAGGACGTAGAGGTCGGGCAGGACGCGCACGAGCGGCTCGGCCCGGACCCAGGCGAAGGGGTGATCGGCGCCGGCGTACCAGTCGGACCAGCCGCGCTCGCGCGCGAGCTGCGCCATCACCGAGAGCAGCAGGCGGACGACCCCGGCCCGCTCGGCCTTGCCAGGCCGGTCCGCGTCGTCGGACAGGTACCAGCCGGACCAGTCGATCGCGGCGCTGGCCTCCTCCGGCGAGAGGTCGCGGAGCACGAGCGCGCGGGGCGGCCGCCGGGCGTTGAGCAGGAACCCGAAGCGCTTCGGCGATACCACCCGGGCAAACTAGCACCCCGGCCGGGCCCGCGGGAGGCAGCGACTCCCGAGGCGCCTCCCTCGCGCCGCGCTCGGCGCGGCCCTGTCCGGGTCGCCGGAGGCCGGCGCGCGCGGGCGGCGCCGCGCTCGATGCCGCAGCGCGGCCCGCGCACGCGCTCGCACCCGACATGAAGCATGAAAGGCGGAAAGACGACAGGCGTGCACCGGAAGTCACAGGCACCCTCGCGATGGCGCGCAGTCGCTCGCGCTCTCGTCCCCGCTCACCGCGCGCTCGCTCGAGGTCCCCGGACAGGCTCGCTGCGAGGCGCGCTGTCCGGGATCAAGGAACGTCCACACCATCGCATGGCGGCGATGGAAATAGCCAGTCGTACCATCCTCATGGCACACGTGTGCCAGACGGCCCTCGCCGGTACACGGATGTCGTGCTCGCCACGGGGCGGCAGGGCCGGCGCGCGGGCGAACCGCGGTGCACCGAGCGGGCGGGCTGCTGGCGCGGGCCTTGCCAACACGCCAGGCACCCATGAGAACACACAGCACCCATTCCTCTCTCTGGCTCCTCGTAGCAACAGGCCTCCTCGCCGCCGGATGCGAGGCGGAGTCCCCGCCCGTCGGATCTCACAGCGCGCCGCTGCACCGGGCCGAGTCCTGCGACGACCTCGAAGCGTCGCTGAAGCAGGACGCGCTCGCGAAGATGAACGCGCAGATCGACGCCATGATCGCGAGCTACTCCGTCTATGGCACCCCCCGCGGCGGCGGCGGCGTCATCGGCGTCGGCGAGAACGGCGGCGACGACCTCGGCGCGACGCCCGGGGGCGACGCGGATCCCACCGACGTGCCGTCCCCGACGCCGCCCCAGGCCGGCGGCGCGGAAGATGCGGCGGGCGACGGCAGCGATGCCCCGACCCACTCCGACACGAACACCCAGGTCGCCGGCGTCGATGAGGCGGATATCGTCAAGACCGACGGCAACAACCTCTATATCCTGCACGACCAGAGCTTCTACACGCTGGCCGCGTGGCCGGCCTCGTCGCTCTCGGTGGGCAGCTCGCTCGCGATCGAGGGGCAGCCGCACGAGATGTTCGTGGCGGACGACAAGGTCGTCGTCTACTCGTCGGTCGACGGGGCGCCGATCTACGAGCGCGCGGGCGTCACGCCGCGGCCGGGGTACTACGACTACTACTTCGTCGACGGCATCGCCGTGGGCGGCGGCGTCGCCACGCCCGGAAACGCCGGTGCGCCGGCCAGTGGGCCGGATGCCGACGATGCGCCGGAGGCCCCCGCCGGCGATGAGCCGGAGATCCCCTCCGACGGCGGTGGGTCCCCGCCGTCTCCCGGGGACGCCGAGCCGCCGGACGGCACCGACACGCCGACGGATCCCGTGCCGCCGGACGGCGGCTCGAGCCCCGGTACGCCGCCGATCGACGGGGCGCCGCCGTCCGGCATCTACGCTCCGCTCACCAAGATCACCGTCCTCAGCCTCGCGGGCGGCGCCCCCAGCGTGGTCAAGGAGCTCTACTTCGAGGGGGGTTACGCCTCGGGGCGGCGCACCGGCGCGAACGTCCGCACGGTGCTGACCGGCGGCGCCCACGGCCCCGCGCTCAACTACTGGCCCGCAAGCCTGACCGAGTACCCCGAGACCGCCGAGGCGTGGACCGCGGCGTTCGAGCAGCTCCGCGCCGAGAACACGGCGATCATCGAGGCCGCTGCGCTGTCGACGTGGCTGCCGTACCGCTTCGAGAAGGAGGGGGAGACGGTCACGGAGCTCGGCGCGAGCTGCCAGGACTTCTACGTCCCGGAGGCGGGCACGACGTCGTACGGGCTGACGCAGATCGAGTCGATCGACCTCGCCGACCTCGACGCGGAGCCGGAGTCGACCTCGATCATCGGCGCGACCGACACCGTTTACTCGAGCCATGACGCCCTGTATGTCGCGGCGCGGGCCTGGCAGGAGCCGGTGTCGCCGGGAGCGCCCGGCGAGGTGCTCGCGAGCAGCGATGTCACGCACCTGCACAAGTTCGATCTGACCGCCGACCCGAGCCAGCCCACGTACGTCGCTTCGGGCTCGGTGCCCGGCCACATCCTCAACCAGTTCTCGCTCGATGAGCACAACGGCAAGCTCCGCGTCGCCACGACAGCGATGGTGCCGTCGGAGCCCAGGTGGACGACCAGCAACAGCGTGTTCGTCCTCGAGGCGCAGGGCGCCGAGCTCGCGCGCGTCGGCGCCATCACCGACCTGGCCCCCGGCGAGCAGATCCGCTCCGCCCGTTTCTTCGGGGATCGCGGCTATGTGGTGACGTTCCTCCAGGTCGACCCGCTGTTCGTGCTCGACCTCTCCGACCCGGAGTCGCCCTCCGTCGCGGGCGAGCTCAAGATCCCCGGCTTCAGCGAGTACATGCACCCGCTCGACGACGGGCACCTGCTGGCGATCGGCAGGGATGGAGACGAGGACGGCACGGTCACCGGCCTGGCGCTGCAGATCTTCGACGTCACGGACGCGTCGGCGCCCGCGCTCCTGCACAAGGAGACGCTCGACGGGGACTACGGATACTCCGAGGCCGAGTACAACCACAAGGCGTTCACGTACTACGGTGAGCGCGGCGTCCTCGCCTTCCCGCTCGTGAGCTTCGACGGGGAGACCGGCGCTGTCGCGAGCACGCTGGAGCTCTTCAACGTCGATATCGCCGACGGGTTCAGCCGGCTCGGCGCGGTCGACCACAGCGGCTTCTTCACCCCGGAGCCGGGGTGCTACTACTACGGCAGCGCCGGCGTGCGGCGCGGTCTGTTCGTCGAGGACTACGTCTACTCGGTCTCGAGCGGCGGCGTGCTCGTGAACGCGCTCGACGACCTCGCGACGCCGGTCGCGTCGGTGGCCCTGCCTGCCCCGGCCTGGTCGGGGTTCGAGTGCGGCGGTGACATCACCGAGCCCGCGCCGGCTCCCGACGGCAAGGAGTAGCCCCGGGCGGCGGTGATCCTGCCGCGGCGCTCACTTCAACCAACAGCTCGCGATCGAGCCGCTCACGGATGGCGCCGCAGCAGCGCCCGGGCTCAAGGCGCCGTGGGGTCCGGACCCCCGGACGGGGCGCCCGGCGCCTCGCCCGCGTCGCCATCCGGCCCCCCGGGCGGCTGTCTCTTCTGCTCCACGAGATAGAGGACCACGTCCACCGTGCTCCCCACGGCGCGGTTGACGAGGCGGATCGCGCCGTGGACGCCGGACAGCGTCGTGTCGTGGACGAGCCGGACTCCCCTCACGGGCGCCCGGAGCGGGGGAATCTGCTCCAGCAGGTCGAAAGGCCTCTTCGCCGCGTGCTTCTGCAGGCGCTCCACGGCCCGCGAGCCGTGGTCGACCGCGTCCACGACGAGGTCCTTGAGGCCGCGCCACCTCTCCATCACGCCGCCTCCTCGCACCACGCGCGTATCTGCGCGTATACGTTCTCGTCGTGGGCGAGGCGCAGGTGGCCGAGCGCCGGCATGACCCGCACGTGCTCCTGAGGGAAAGGCGAGCACCTGTCCCTCGCGACCGCTCGGCCCGTGGCGCTCCTCAGCGAGACCATCGCGTCCCCGAACAACAGGGAGAGCCATGGATCGGCCGTGAGCGCGCCGGCGATGAGGTGATGGCGGATGTGAGGGAGCAGGGGCACGGGATGCCGGCGGTTCTGGAGCAGGGCGCCTGCGTCGGCGCCCTCCCAGTCCTCGCGGCGGAGGTTGGCATGACCCAGGTCCCTGATCCCGCCGCTGCGGAGGTTGATGATCTCGGCGATGAGCTTCGTGTACGGGTTGTCGATGCTGGCGAGCGCCCACGTGACGGCGTGGCCAAAGCGCTCCAGCGGCGCGCCGAGGTGCGGTGTGCCGAGGTAAAAAGCCCGCTTCACGAGGGGCAGCCACCTTCGCCCCTTGTCGCTCGCCGCGTGCGCGGCGCTGCGCGAGACGAGGCCGCCCATGCTGTGGCCGATGAGGACCAGCTCCTCCACCGGAGCAGGAGAGGCGCAGACGAGCTGCTCGAGGAGGACGTCCAGGGCATCGCCGTTCTCGGAGATGCGGAGGCCGCTGTTGTACCGCACGTAAAGCGGCGTGTACCCGAGGTCGCGCGCGAGGCGCGATCCGTACGTCTCGCCGTCGGGCATCGTCCAGATAGCCTCGGTGCTCATCAATCCGTGCACGAGCACGACGACGCGAGACGTGGCCTGGGCAGAGACGGCCGCGGGAAACGCCCTGGCCAGCGGCACGGGGCGCCCGTCGCGGACGAGCTGCATCGCGGTCGCGAGGCCGTTGCTGGTCCGCTTCAGGTAGTCGCCGAGGACCCCGTTGAGCACCCCGATCACCAGCTCCACGTTGTTCCCCATGGCGATGCTCCAGCCGCATCCTGCCACGGATCGGCGCCGGGCGCGCGTCAGCCCTGGGCGCGCATCGCCGCCGCCCCCTCATCCGCCGCCGCCCCGCACAGCGCCGCGAGGCGGCGCTCATCCCCGGGCCCGCCCGCTGCGCGCGCCATGTAATAGACGAGCTGCTGCCGGCTCGACGTCGTCGACGCGAGCGTGTGCCACTCGAGCAGGAGCGGCGCCCCCCCGTCGGCGCCGAGACCGCCCGCGCCCCCGCCCTCGACGCGGAAGGCCTTCGTGCCGCTCACCTTGGCGCGGACCTCGTGGCGCGCCCAGATCACCCGGAACGCCTCGCTCGTCTCGAGCAGATCGGCGATGAGCGCGTCGAACTCCGGATCCCCCACGTACGAGCTCGCGCTGAAGCGGAATGCGGCCACGACCTCCCGCTGGATCGTGCCTATCTCCGCGTAGCGCGCGCGGTAGGCCGCGTGCCGGAAGGTCAGCCAGAGCAGGTTGCGCTTCCGCGGGGGGACGTCGCCGAAGTCCAGAAGGAGGCGGCACGCCGCCCCGTTCCACGCGAGCACGTCGAACCGCGGGCTGAAGACGAGCGCCGGGACGCGCATCGCCTCGAGCGCGCGCGCCAGCGCCGGCTCGGCCCTCTCCTTTTGCGCCGCGGAGCGCGCCGCGCCGCCCGCGGGCTCGGGGCGCGCCAGGTAGAAGAGGTGACCTCGCTCGTCGTCGTCGAGCTTCAGCACGCGCGCGATCGCCTCGAGCGTCTCGCGCGACGGGTTCACGTCGCGCCCTTGCTCGAGCCGCGTGTACCAGTCGACGCTGAGCCCCGCGAGCTGCGCGATCTCCTCGCGCCGGAGGCCCGGCGTGCGCCGCCGCTTCCCCGCGAACGCGACGCCCGCGACCGGCGCCGCGCGCATCCGCCTGCCGCGAAGGAAATCCGCCAGCTCGCTCCGCCTGTCGCTCACGTTCGCTCGCGCCCCGGACATGCGCGCAAGATGCACCGCCCGCGCGCCCGTATCCAGGGATTGCGAATCCCAGGATCGCCGCTCGTCTTACTAGCCCCGACGCGAAGCTCCAGATTGCGGTCACCCCCGAACGGGGGATAGCCAGGAGCAGGCACCATGTCCCAGAATCTCCCTCTCGCAGGTCGCATCGCCGTCGTCACCGGGGCCTCCAGCGGCATCGGTGAAGCCACCGCGCGCAAGCTCGCCGAGCAGGGCGCGGCCGTCGCGCTCCTCGCGCGCCGCAAGGATCGCCTCCAGGCGCTGGCCGAGGGCATCCGCGCCGCAGGCGGGCGCGCGCTGGCGCTCGCTGTCGACGCCACGGACAGGACCGCCGTCGCGGACGCCGCGCGGTCGATCGCCGCCGAGCTCGGCACCGTCGACCTCGTGGTCAACAACGCTGGCGTCATGTTGCCCTCCGGCGTCGAGGAGCACCGGATCGCCGATTTCGAGCAGATGATCGACCTCAATGTCACCGGCGTGATGCGGGTCGTCGACGCGTTCGTCGATCCGCTGGTCGCGGCCGCGGGGAAGGGCGGCCCCTCGGACCTCATCAACATCTCGTCGGTCGCCGCGCACGGCGTCTTCGCGACGTTCGCCGTCTACTGCGCCACCAAGGCGGCGGTCACGCACCTCTCGCGCAACCTGCGCGCCGAGCTCGGCCCGAAGCGCGTCCGCGTCTCGGTCATCGAGCCCGGCTTCGTCGACACCGAGCTGCAGAGTCACATGACCGACGCGAATGCGAAGGCGTGGATCGCCAGCGCCAGGCAGCAGATCACGTGGCTCACGGCGGACGACCTGGCGAACACCATCGCCTTCACGGCCGGCCTGCCGCGGCACGTCAACCTGTCACACGTCACCATCATGCCGACCCAGCAGGTCTGAGCGGCGCGCGCGCCGGGGGCGCAGCCCGGCGCGCGACGCAGGCCGTCGCCTCACAACCCGAGCTTCGCGAGGAACGCGTCGCGGCCGCCCTGCTCCACGAGCGGCCCGCCGCCGAAGTCGAGGGTGCCATCGAAATAGCCGGTGAGGACGACGTCGCCGCCGGGACCGAACGCGACGTCGGTGGGCGTCTGGCTCTCCTCGTCGCCGAACCTGTCGCTCGACAGCGGCCGGCCGTCGGCGTCGAGCCTGGCCACGAAGACGTCCATCTCCCCCGCGCTCTCGAGCGGCGCGCACACGACGTCGAGCGCGCCCTGGAAGGCGCCGCTGATCGCGACGTTGCCGGCGGCGTCGGCGGCGATCGCGGCGCCGTCCTGCCGGAGCGCGTCGCCGAAGCGGCGGCTCCAGACGTGGCCGCCCCACGGGTCGAGCTTCAGCACGAACACGTCGTTGTCGCCCGCGCTGTCGAGCGGCCCACCGCCGAGATCGACGCTGCCGTGAAAGCTCCCGGTCACGAGGACGTTGTCCCACGGATCCACCGCGACGGCGGCGGCGTCCTGGCTGCCGGGATCTCCATAGCTCCTGCTCCAGACATGATGGCCGTCCGGATCGAGCTTGGCGACGAAGGCCTCGGAGCTCCCGGCGCTCGGGAGCGGCCCGCCGCCCAGATCGAGCCCACCGAGGCCAGCGTCGATGAAGAACCCCGTGAGGACGATATCGCCCGCGCTGTCCACCGCGATGCCCTCGCCGCGATCGATGTTCACCGTGCCAAATCCCTCGCTCCAGAGGTGATTGCCGGATGCGTCGAACTTCGACACGAAGACGTCCTCATCGAAGAGGCCTCCCGCGCTGACGAGCGGCGATGAGCCGCCGGTGAAGTCGAGGAAGCCCTCGAACGAGCCCGCGACGACGACGTTGCCGCCTTCGTCCGCGGCGATCCCGCGCGGGAAATGGCGCTCATTGCCGGTCGCGCTGCGGCTCCAGAGGTGGTTGCCGTCGGGGTCGAGCTTCGCCACGAACGTGAGCAGGGAGGCGTCGGGCGGGATGGTGAGCGGTCCGCCGCCGAGATCGATCGGGTCGCGGAAGCCGCCCGCGAGCAGGATGTTGCCTTCCCCGTCCACGGCCACGGCGGAGGCGAACGAATCGACGGAGCCGAAGCGGCGGCTCCAGAGCAGGCTCCCCTCGGCGTCGAACTTCGCCACGAACGCGCTCGCGGCGCCCGCGGGGGTGACCGGCCCGCCCCCGAAATCGACGGCGCCTGCGGCAGAGCCCGCGAGGACGACGTCGCCCGCGCCGTCGACGGCCACGGAATACCCGATCTGCTCCCGCAGGTCGCCGAACCGCCGGCTGAAGAGGTGCTCTGCCCCAGGGCACGGCCGGTAGCAAACGCTGAGCGCGGGCCGGTGCTTCGCGAGCGAGGCCTCGCTGCTCCAGAGCCTCGCGGGCCCCGTGGAGCTCGGCTCGAGGAGCACGCCGTGGTTCGGGAGCGCGCCGTCCACCCACGCCTGCGTGAGCGACGTGAGGTCGAGCGCGACCGGACCCGTCCCGCACAGGCCGCCGTCGGAGGACGCGACCGGCGACGGGTCGAAAGCGCCCGCGAAGCTCGCCCAGGTGACCGTGTCCTCGTCCCATCCCGACGTGATCCGGTGAACGTCCACGGCGCCCGCGCCGTTGCGCCCCGCCGGGTCCAGCGTGACCGCGGCAGACTCGATATCGACCCCCTCAGGGAGGGAGCTCAGGTCGAACCGCACCAGCGCGCGCGCCGCGCCGGGCCCGGCAGCGCCGAGGAGGTGCGGCGCGTCGCCGCGATTGCGATGCGGCTTGTGGCTGGCGATGGTGGCGTCAGCGACGTCGCCGAGGAGGCCGCGGCGGATCGTGACGCACGTCGGAGGCGACGCCTCTGCAGAGGCCGCCAGGAACACGGGCAGGAGAAAGAAGGGCAGATGCGGAGCAGGTAGTCTCATGATGTCTCTGGTGCCGGATGGCGGCCGTCCGTTGCTACCGACGGCGGTCGTCGATCGCCGTCGTCGGTCGCGCCTCGGACAGGCCGCGAGCTCGGCTGTCGGGTGGTGTCGCGCCAGGTTTCCAGGTGGGCCGGCGCTGCGCGATGCGCGCCTCAGCCGGGCCTTCCGCTCGAAGCGCCTGGTAGCCAGCGGGCCAGAGCGCTTCGAGGGGTGGTGAAAGGATCATGACAAAGTACCACGGTCGAGGCTCGCTGTCACGGCGAGCCGCGACGGAAGCGGGAGCTCTCGAGCCCGGATCAACACCGCTACCGCGGGCAGCGAGCGCTGGCGATGGGTCGCTTGACAACGGACCGGCCGATCCCGCCTGCTGACGTCAGCCCTCGCTGTGCTCGGTGGGGGGTGTGCAGGTACGGACGGGTGACTGGCGCGCTCGCCGTCGAGCGGCCGACCGCAGAGCCGCTCCGTGATGCCGATCATCGGGGCCATGGACGCGCAGCGGACTGGCCGCTTCCTCGAGTGCGGTCGCGCCGAGCTTACCCCATCAGCCGGCGTCGAGCTCGAAGGCGCCCTCGTAGATGGCGTCGACCGGGAGAGCGGCGCCGTTCGATAGCGAGATCGCGCCCCCGGCCTCGATCACGCGATAGCGCCATGCGCCGTCGGCCTCTCGCCGGTAGTGCTCGACACGCACCGACAGCTGCGAGACGAGCAGGTAGTCTGTCAGGGAGGGGATGCGCCGGTATGCGTCCCATTTCTCGCCGCGGTCGTACGCCTCGGTGCTGGACGACAGGACCTCGACAACGACGCTGGGGTTCGCGAGCACGTCGCTGGTGCCCGGCTCCATCCGCACACCGCCGCACGCGACGACAGCATCCGCGTAGACGTAGCGTTCCCCCTGCTTCGCGGAGATGCGCTGGTCGGGCGACAGCACGTGGGATGGCTTGCCGCGCACGGCCGCGCGGAGCTCCGCCCCCACGGCGTTCGAGAGGAAATTGTGCCGTGGGCTCCCGCCCGCCATCGCGAAGATCTCGCCGAGGTTGTACTCGTGCTTCGCGAGCTGCGCGCGCTCCCACTCGAGATACTCGGTAGCGCTCATGCGCTGGCTGGTCGCGGCGTTGCCCATGGGTGCGAAGGTAATGTAACGGCAGGGCCAGGGCCAGCCTCGGCGGCCCTGGCTGCGGCAGAGCACGCTCCCCGGGGGTGTCAGGAGCCGAAGCGGCGCGCGTTGCGGGCGCGGGCTTTCTCGGCCTCGACTTCCTTGTTCTTGGGCGGCGCGGTGGTCTCCAGCGACTCGACGAGCCGGCGCGTGACGGCGGCGATGTCTTCGACGGCCTGCTCGAAGCAAGCGACGTTCTTGCCGCTCGGGCTGCGCGTCCCGCTCACCTTGCGCACGTACTGAAGCGCCGCCGCCCGGATCTCCTCCTCGGTGGCCGGCGGCTCGAAGTTGAACAGAGGACGTATGTTTCGGCACATGCCGCCAGCCTACCGCTGAACGCGGCGCGACGCCAAAACGGGCGTCGGTGTCCCGTCTCGCAGGTGACCGACAGCGTCATGCGTTTGCCGGAACGTGGGCGCGCCGCTTCCACGGAGCAGCCCGCTTTGCCATGTCGGTTCGTGCGCGAGCGGGCGAGACCGCCGGACAGCGAGGCTCCGCAGCGGCGGCCGTCCTGCCATCCTGCCGTCCTGCCGTCCTGGCGTCACTGCCGTGTCGCGCCGCGATCGGCGCGGCGGGCGTCATCCCTGCTCGAGCTGCTCCAGCTCGCGCACGCGCGCCTCGAGCTCGCGCACGCGCGCCTCGGCCGCCTCCCTGGCGCGCGCATCGGTCGCCGCGACCTCCTCCTGGGTGGGCACGAGCTCGCCCTTGCCGCCGGGGCGCGCGAGGCGGAGCCGGGCGTCGGCCCCGCCGCCCACGACGCAGAGCCAGCTGTCGAGGGCGGGACTCCACGCGGGACCGGCGCCCGCGTGCACGCGCACGTACGCGCCGTCGGGGTCGCGCCGGTAGACCTGGAGCGGCACCCTGCCGCCGGGCGGCCGCTGCGCGGCGGCCTGCGGATCGAAGATCGCGAGCTCGGGACAGCCGAGCTGGCAGTACTTGAGCGGGATGTCCTCGTAGGCCTTCTGCCAGTCGCTCGCCACGATCTCGAGCGCGAACCGTGGCGGCCTGTGGCCGGGCAGCCAGGTCTGCCATTGCTTGGGCAGCGGCGGCGCGGGCCGGTGGTCGAGGAGGTAGACGTCCGGCGAGACGCGGACGAGCGGCTCCTCGCGCACCCACGCGAAGAACCGGTCCGAGCCGGCGTGGTGGTCGGTCCAGCCGCGCTCGCGCGCGAGCTGCGCGATCGAGGACAGCAGCAGGCGGGAGATCTCGTCGTGCTCGCCCCACGCCCCGATGCCGTCCGTGTCGTCGAGGTACCAGTCCGACCAGTCGATCGTCGCGCGGAGCTCCTCGGGCTCCGGGTCGCGGACGACGAGCGCGCGGGGCAGGCGCGTCGCGCGGGGGTTGGCTCCGGTGCGGACAGGCGGCACGAGGCGCCAAGGTAGCACCCTCGGCGCGGCAGCGGGAGCCGCTGGCGGGCGCGGCGGCGGGCCGCTGGCGGGCACGGCGGCGGCGGGCACGGTGGCGAGAGCTGCTGGCGGGCGCGGCGGCGGGCCGCTGGCGGGCACGGCGGCGGCGGGCACGGCGGCGGGAGCTGCTGGCGGGCGCGGCGGCTGGAGCCGCAGGCGGGCACGGCGGCGGCGGGCACGGCGGCGGGAGCTGCTGGCGGGCGCGGCGGCTGGCGCCGCAGGCGGGCGCGGCAGCGCGACCCCGACGGCGCGTTCGAGCGCCGCGCGCCACGAGGGCGGCGCGGTGACGGTGCATCGCATCGACGCGTCGCCGCAGCCCTGGGGGCTCCCGGTGCGGCGCGCCGGCGCCATGTCGGCGCCATGCGTTTCGAGGGGGTCCTGTTCGATGTCGACGGGGTGATGGTCGATTCGCCGCACGAGCGCGCCTGGCGCGAGGCGCTGGAGGCGCTGATGGCCACCGAGTGGCGCGCGATCGCGCCGCTGACGCGCTATGCGCCCGAGCGGTTCACGACGGCCGTCTACCAGGGCGAGGTCGCCGGCAAGCCGCGTGAGAGCGGCGCGCGCGCGGCGCTCGACTACTTCGGTGTGCCCGACGCCGCGGCGCGCGCCACGACCTACGCCGAGCGCAAGCAGGAGCTGCTGCTCCGGATGATCGAGGCGGGGCAGTTCGAGGTCTTCCCTGACGCGATGCGGCTGATCCTCGGGCTCAAGGCGCGCGGCATGCCCATCGCGACGGCGTCGTCGTCCCGCAACGCCAGCCGGCTCCTGCGCCGGATCCGCGCCGACACCTTCGCCGAGCAGCAGGGCATTCGCCGCCCGCCCATCGCGCCCGGCGCGACGCTGCTCGACCTGGTCGACGCCGACCTCTGCGGGGTCGAGGTGGCGCGCGGAAAGCCGGCACCGGACCTGTTCCTGGCCGCCGCGCGCGCTCTCGATGTCCCGCCGGCGAGCTGCCTTGTCGTCGAGGACGCCCCGGCCGGGGTGCTTGCCGCCAAGGCGGGGAGGATGACAGCGCTCGGCGTGGCGCGGCTCGCCGACCGGGCGCTGCTGGTCGCGGGAGGGGCCGATCGCGTGGTGACGACGCTCGATGAGGTGGATCCGGATGCGCTGGTTGAAGGGCGGCTCGCAGCATGCGCGGCATGAGCGGTGACGGCCGCGCTCCTACGCGTCACTGTGCCGAGAGGTCTCGCTGACTCGCTCCGCCCAACGGCCCACCATCACTTGCGTGAGCATGCGGGAAGCACGTGCGCACGCGGGAAGCACGTGCGCACGTCGAATGCATTGTTGTGTTGGTCCGCACCGGACTCGGGAGCTGCATGTCGCAGCCGCGTGTCGGCGGTCGCGCGGTCGCGCGTCAGGCGCTCCGAGCTCCTGCGGGAGCTCACGATCGGGACATCGGCTCTGCGAGCCAGCGAACCAGCGCCTCGCCCTCGAGATCGAGCAAGGCATCCTCGACCTCGCCCGGACCGAGCGCGCGGGCTCGCTCGACGATCGAGCGCTCTTCCTCGGCGGTCGGTCGTCGCCCGATCCGTCGCGCGAAGAGGCGACCGAGCAGCTCCGCGATCGCCTTCTGCTCCCCGCGCTGCTCTCCTCGTTGCTCCCCGCGTAGCTCTCCTCGTTGCTCGCCGCGCTGCTCTCCGCGCAGCTCTCCCCGTCGCTCGGCCTCGATGATCAGCTCCCCGATGATCGGCGTGCGCCGGAGCAGCCCCTCTTCCTTGTCCTCCACCATCTTGATGAGCTCCTTCCGCAGATTATGCCCCCAGGGATCGATGGTCGCCATCACCAGGAGCGCCGTGTACAGCTCGGCTCGTTCCTGGGCGGTCGCCGCGCCCGCGTGGATCTCCGCGACGACCTCCCGCAGCGCCACCTCGGTCGCGTCCCGGGCGAGCGGGGCGAACACAAGCCAGAGCACGCTGCCGCGCGCCCGCAGCTCGCCGATCGTGCGCTGGTAGACGGCGTCGACGCGGAAGTGCGTGCCGCTGAACGGCCGCCCCGGCCAGGCGGTGCGGCGCTTTCCGGCCCCAGGCAAGCGCCGCCTGCGGCCCGAGAGGACCACGGCGACGCTCTCGATCGGCGGCACCGGCTCGCAGGGAGTTTCGAGGCGGAGCGCGGCGAAGAGGAAGCCGAGGTACTCGAAGACGCGATCCGGAACGTCGTCGCGCAGCGCGAAGCAGAACTCGACGTGCAGCACCCGTGGCTCGCCGTCGACCCGCAGGCGCAGCGCCTTGTCGAGGCGACGCTCGATGTTCGTGACCTGGCTGTCGACCCAGCCGAGGATCTCGACGGGGCGGACCTCGGGGACGAGGGCGCGCACGAGGTCCTCGGGGCGCCTCCGGGCGAGGTGGCGCAAGGTGATGTCGGCGTCTCCCATGCGCGGCTCCGATGGCAGGTCGCGTGCCATGGGATAAGGCAGCCGAAATCAGGGGAATGTGGCCTGCGGTATGCGCGTCGGCGGGTGGCGGCGCCATGGCGGGTGGCGGCCTCGCGAGCCGCGAGCGTGGTAGTGCACCTCGCGAAGGTGCGGGCTGTACAGGCGCAGGATGCTCCCCGGCGTGCACGTGATGTCGGCAGGGATCGTGCGTGCTACGCACGCCCAACGTTGAATTGACCTGCGGCGCGAAGCGCCGTCAGGTCCAATCCTGTGTTGGGCGGAGCCTGGTCGCGCATCATGGGATCAAACCTCCGCAACCGCCTCTTGCCGGGCTGAGAGCCGCCGCTCGCCGCAGGAGCGGTCGTGGTCGCGCCCTACCGCTCCGCCATGGCGCCGCCAGGTCCCGCCGGCTCTCGTTTCGCCGAATTCCCCGCGGAGCACGAGCGGCCCGCGTTTCGTTCGCAGCCGCCGGGATGCTCACCCAGGCGGAGTCTCGGCCGCTGCCGGCGCGTCCAATGGCCTCGCGGCCAGCGCCGCACGCCTACGCGCCTCGCGAGCCGCATCAGACGGTGCTGTATGGCCTTGTCCAGGAGCACCTCGCGACCTTCGTCGCGCACGCAGCGCGCACCTACGCGGCCCCGCTCCCGAAGTACGTTGTCGCTGCCTTCGAGGGCTACCTCGCGTGTGGCGATCTCGCGCGAGGTTTCGTCCGATGTCACTGCGATGGCTGCGGGCACGATGTGCTCGTCGCCTTCTCATGCAAGCACCGCGGCCCCTGTGAGCCGCGCCCGGGGCCGTCGTTCGCCGTCGCTCGTTCAGCTCCCAGGAAGGGCGACTGCGCTCAGTGCCGCATGATCCACCGATGGCCGCGGAGCAGCATGCGGGGCGCACGCACGCGGTCGACGTGAATCGACGAGACACCCGCCCACGACGCGAGCGCGCCGAAGGCGATATCGCGCTCGGGCGGCGAGAGATCGCCCAGGAGGGAGAGGTGAGCGCGTGCGCGCCCTTCGCCCGCGCGGGCCGCCACGGTCGCGCGCGCGCGCGACCGTGGCGGCCCGCGCGCGCAGGTGCCACACTCGCGCGCGAGCGCGCGCGGCCGTCCACACGCCTGTCGCTGCGCCCACGCACCGTGTCGCAGAACGTCAGCCTGCAGCTGCTCCACCTCGCGCAGCGCGTCCGCCCGCGCGACGCGCACGTCGCGCGCGCGCCCGACCCCGCCCTGCAGGCCCTCAGCCCCGCGGCGCCGCTGCGGGCGCTCGTCGCGGAGCGCGCACGCGTCGGTGGGCTCGGCGCCGTCTTCGCGCTGGGCGACGGGCTCGACGCGCTGACCTTCTCGCCGACGCTCTACCTGCTCGAGAGCGCCGCGAGCGTGGCGCAGCTCGCGCATCGCTGGAGCGCGCTCGAGCGCGCGTGGGGCGTGCGCCACCAGACACGGTTCGCGCTCGACGGCGCCGGCGCCCTGCAGCTCGCGGCGCAGCCGTACGCCGGCGCGCTCGCCCCCGCGAGCCAGACCGTGATGATCACCGGGGTGCTCGCCGCGTTGCTGCGCCGGATGGGCCACGGCGAACTCGTCGTCGCGGCGCGCGCCGCGCGCGGACCGTGGCGCGAGCTCGCCTGCGACGCCCGCTGGCTCGGGCCCGCGTCGCTTGCCGAGCCGCCGGTCGCGCTCCGCCTCGCGTGGTCGCGCCGGACCGCGCCGGCGCCGTCCGCGCGCCAGACGTTGCACCCACCGAGCGCCGCGGACGACCCGGTCGCCGCCACGCTCGCGGCGATCGCGCGCGAGCCGCACGCGCTGTGGACGCCGCAGGGCCTCGCGCACGCCACGCGCCAGTCGGTCCGCACGCTGCAACGCCGGCTCGCGGCACACGGCACCACTGCCTCGGCGCTCGCGCGCCGCGTGCGCACGCGCGACGCCACCGTCGCGATCGCCGGCTCGCTTCGGCCGCTCACCGAGATCGCGCACGCGTACGGGTTCAGCGACGCGGCCCACCTGGCGCGCGAGTTCCGCGCCGCGTCGGGCATGCCGCCGAGCGCGTACCGCGCGGTCGCGCGCACGCGCTAGCACGCGCCCACGGCGCGGTGCGCGCGCGCTGCGGCCGACGATTGGCGCGCAGATTCAAGCCCGCCGCGCGCCCCGCTGCGAGGGTGAGCACGCACCGGCGAGCGACCATCCCCCCGGTGCAGAAAGGCACGCCCCCTCCGTATGAACCCCGAACGCAACAAGCAGATGCTGCTCGAGCTGTACGACGCCGTGCTCGGCAGGCACTGGGACGCCGTCCGCGCGCTGTTGACCGCCGACTTCGTCGACCACAACCCCGACGCGCGCGCCGCGCCCGGGACGAACGGCTGCGAGGCCTTCATCGCCTATTTCCGCGACGGCGAGACGCCGCTTCACGGCGCGCAGGTCGAGATCCAGCGCATGATCGCCGACGCCGAGTACGCCGTGGTGCACTACAAGCTCGTGAACCCGCGGCGGCCGCGCGGAGTCGCGGTGGTCGACATCTTCCGCGTCGCCGACGGGCGCTTCTGCGAGCACTGGGACGTGCTGCAGGACATCCCGGCCGACGCGCCGAACCCCCGCGCCATGTTCTGAGCGCGCCGCCTCGCACCCACGGCGGCGCGCGCCTACCCCTCGCCGAGTTGACAGCCGGTCACCAGGTCGCTCGCAGCCGCCGCAATGGCAGATCGCGTGCCACGGTATAAGGCAGCCGAGATCAAGGGAATGTGGCGTGCGGTATGCGCGTCGGCGGATGGCGGCACCATGGCGGGTGGCGGCCTCGCGAGCCGCGGGCGGCGGCGTATTGCACGTCGCGAAGGTGCGGGCTGTACAGGCGCAGGATGCTCCCCGGCGTGTGCGTGATGTCGGCAGGGATCGTGCGTGCTACCCACGCCCAACGTCGCGTTCAACTGTGATGCACGACATATCTGCGCAGCTCCGCATGTAGCCCGCGGACCATGTGGCCATATCTCCGTATTCCCGCGGATGAGTCGCGGCCCTCCGTGGCCTATCTTTGTATTCCCGTGGATAGGCCGCGACCTTCCGCCGGTTATCTGCGCATCTCCGGAGATAGGCCGCCGTTGCGTAACTACGCATTCCCGTTGCTAGGTCTCGGACGGCGACGGCGCCCCGCGGCGCAAGATTCGCGCCGACGGCCGGCCGGGCACTCCGGGCGACCGGAGCCCGGTTGAACTATTCCCCGGTCGCCGCAACTCGCGCCCACCTCGGTCCGGAAAGTGCCACTGCAGGTCCGACGAATCGCTCCACCCACTCAGGACCATCCACATGGCCTCATCGAAGCTGTACGCGCCACCATGCGACGCCTGCATGACTCTCCGCGTACTGAAGAGGCGTATGTCGTCCACTGGATCCGCCAATTCATCGGCTTCCAGAGCAGCATGCACGCACGGCAGATGGGCGCTGAGGAGGTCACGGCCCTCCTCAACGGGCTTGAACGGGCTTGCGGTGGCCCGCCGCACCGCGGCGTCCACGCAGAACCAGGCGCCGTGCGCGCTCCTCACGCGGACGCAGGGGATTGGCTGTCGCAACGCCAACCCACGTGACCAACGCCCCCGTCGCGGGTATCTCCTTACCGTTGAGAGAACCAGGTCGCGCTGCTCGCCGCGAGCCGCTCGAGCGTCGGCGGGTACGACGCGCCGCCGAGTTGCTCCTGCGACGCGACGACCAACCAGAGTGCCGGCGAAAGGGCTGGCCAGGGCTCGCGGGGTCGCCAGGGCGGCGTCTCCAGCGCGGAGATGGGTGCCACCCATCTTTTGTTGGAGGAACGAATTTGCGGTGCCGAACCGTCGCGATCCGTCACTTCACCCGGGATTTTGGGGGCACCTGACCACCGATCGTACCCGTTCGGAAGGCATCGACCCAACCCCGGCCCAGCCGCCGACGCTTGAGCTTGGCGAGCTCGCGCCAGCCGACCCGTCGGCTCGGGCCGCCGTGGTCGCCTCGCTCGCCGGCACCCTGAGCCGTGCCGTCGCCCTCGGCGATGAGGACGCGGCCAGTGTCGTCCACGAGGCGATCGGTCGGCTTCTCGGGCTGTCGGCGATACCGGAGGGGTGAGCGCGCTCGCGCCGGTAGCACGCGCAACGCCTACCGCCGGCGGGAGGTGGCCTTCGCGGATCCTCACCACATGGCGGAGCAGCAGGCGCCTTCCCGCCCCACGAGCCCCCCACGGGCCCGTCGAGTGGTGCGATCTGCTGAACCAGCTCCTGCTGACCTCGCCCCGGGAGCGCCTCGTCATCCTCCTGGCTGAAGAGCGCGCGCAGGTCAGCCAGGTCGCCCGGATCCCGAAGATGTCCATCGAAACCGCGTTCCCTCAGCTCCGCCTGGAGCGCAAGCACCTCGCACACGTGCTCAAGCGCTGGAATCGCTTGCAGTAGACGCCGCCTTCCTGGCCGCTCAGGTGACAGAAGAACCCCTATGCGATCGGACAGCTTCCTGAAAAAGCGAGCTACATCAACAGCTTAAGCGCACATGGAAGGAGCCACCGTCATTCCATAGCCTGCGCGGCAACGCACGTCCGAGGTCGGCACGCACCGGCGTGGGGCATCCGCCGAGCGCCGCTCTGCAGCGGTCATCTCGCCTGGCGGTCGGCGCCAGGGCGGTGCGGGAGCGGCCCGGATCGCGCAAGATGGCCGTCATCATCGCGCACAATGCGTACGCCAAGGCGCTGGGCGAGGCGCTCCGACCGCTCGAGCAGGAGCCCTTCGAGATAGCGATCCATAACAACAGGGTACAGTTCGAGCAGACAGGAAAGCGCCTCGTCTCCAGAATCGTTGGCCGAGAGAAGTCTGATAGCCTCACTGCACAGGTTGAAGCTGCCTCTCATGGCCCATGCCTTCAACTTGGCCGGGGACCCTCCGCCGTCGCCCACGCCCCCGTGCAGGCACCGCGCGCAGCGCGGGTCCAGGCCGCCGAAGGCGCCCGCGCAGCGGGGCGAAGCGCCTGGAGGCGCGCGAGCACGGTGCCACCCTCGCCAGGCGACGGCGGAGCTCCTCCGACGTGTCCGGTTGCACGGCCACGGTCGGCAGGTGCGGGAACCAGCAGGGTCGACGTTGCGGACGACACGTTCCCATGATGCCTAGCCCTCGCCCCCGGTGGTAACGTGGGCGACATGGGTCACGCACGCCACTTCCTCGCCGCAGCCCTGATCCCCGCGGCCGCTGCGGTCGCCGCAGCGTGCGGCGCGCCGGTCGAAGGCCCCCAGGGCTCCTCGCAGACCGTGGGCTCGAGCGGGAGCGGCGCCGGCGGCGTGAGCACCGGCAGCACAGAGGCCGGTGGCGCGGGCACCGAAGGTACGGGGGCTGCGGGCGCTGGGGTCGGCGGAGCTGGGGCCGGCGGAGCTGGGGCCGGCGGAGCTGGGGCCGGCGGAGCTGGGGCCGGCGGAGCTGGGGCCGGCGGAGCTGGGGCCGGCGGCAGCTGCATCCCCTTCTCCGAACCGCCGGGAGCCGAGTGTTCGCCGAGCCTGCAGTGCAAGAGCACAGCGATGTCGTGCGTGTGCAGCGGCACGGACACGCTCTGCTCCTCGTCCCAGACCGGTCAGCAGAACGACGTGCACCCGCCGAAATCCCCCCCACCCGAGGGCGGCTGCTGCGACACCGAGGGCCTGGTCTGCGGCTACGAGACTTGTGGGCCGATCTGCCGGTGCACGAACGGCGCGTGGTCGTGCCAGGCGCCCGACGTCTGCCCGCCGTTCGAGTGCCCGGCCGATCCCTCGCTGCTCGACGGCCAGCACTGCGAACAGTTCCTTGGGCAGGTCTGCGCTCGATGCTCCCCGCCCTGGAGCTGCACCTGCGAGCTCCAGCCCACGGGGGCTGCCCTGTGGGAGTGCGTCAGGATCCCGTGCTGAGCGGCCGCTCCGGCGGCCGGCACCCGACGTCGTCCCGGGGGCAGCTCGCGAAGGGCCTGAAAACGCGGACCAACAATCGCACCGGCCGGATGATCAGCACCAAGGGCGAGGCCGCGATGGTGTTCCAAGCTGTCGCGATGCGGCGCTCTCCCCAATTCGCGCTCCTCCCTCTCCTCCTGCTGCTTGTCCTCCTGGAGCCCGCGTGCGGAGCCTCCGGAGCGCCGGCGAGCCGGGCCCGCGCCCCTGGCCCGCCGACCTCGGTGGATCGGCCGCCGTCGCATAGCTCGCTCCCTCCGCCGCCGGCCGAAGAACCCAAACCTGCCGGGCCGGTCGCTTGCTTCGCGACGCCCGTCACTTTCGGCAAGGGCCGCGGCCTGGATCGCTTCGCGCCAAAGCCCATCAGCGCGGACCTGCCTGCGAAGCTCGCGGCGTGCCCCGGAGAGCGCGAGCCCCTCGAATGCCAGTACGAGATCGCGCGCGCCTATTTCGAGGCGAACCATTTCGCTGAGGCGGGGGCAATCTTTCGCGGCGTCGCGCGCGCGGGGTCGAACCACAAGCTTACCATTTATGCGGCGCAGCTCTATCTCGAGAGCTTGAATGTGCTCGGGTCGCAGGCGGAGCCGCCGCGTCCCGCGTGCTACGACGACATGGCGGCAGAGGTGCCCGCGCTGCACGCGAGCCTCTGCGGCTCAAAACCGAAGCCGGACTCGATCCACGCCACCAGCTCAACCGGACCGATCTCGCGAAGAAGGTGGCCGGCGACAAGAGAAAGTAGGCGTCCATCCTTGGCGTGGTTCGGAGAGGTCCTCGGGCCGCTGAACCACGCCCGCGCTACCTCCGACCCCTGAAGATCGATGTATACTCCGCGCGGCCGGGAGAAGGAGGGGGTCATGCGGGCTCGAATACTCCGAGGTGCGGCAGCGCCTCCTCGACTTGCCGGAGGAGATGGCGCGCGCCGATCTCGAGCGTTGTGAGCGCCGCGTGCGCGAGGCCCGCTCGTCCGGCGTCACTTTTCCAGGAGGGATGCGGATCGCGTAAGGTTCTCTATGTCAACCAGCGCGTGCAGCGTGGCCGGTACGGTGGGACCGGTGGTGCCGCGAGCCCTTAGCCGCGGGCGACGCGGCGGCGGAGAGCGCCCCCGTTGGGCCACACCGGAGCCGCCCTGGGCGGCGAAACAGGCAGAAACTATCGAAATTGTTATTATTTCCGGCGACCGCTCGTCATCGACCGGGAATTCCTGGCGGGACTGTTCCGCGGCGGCGAACCGTCGCGATCCGGTGCTTTGCCCGGGATCTCAGGGAGGCGTGACGACGGATCGCAGCCCGTCGGTGGGGGTGGGCCCAATCCGGGCCCAACCGGCGAGCCTCGATCCTGGGAAGCTCGCGTCGGCCGACGCGTCGCCTCGGGTCGTCGTGGTTGCCTCCCTCGCCGGCACCCTGAACCGCGCCGTCGCCCTTGGGGATGAGGAGGCGGCGCGGATCGTTCACGAGGCGATCGGTCAGCTGCTCGGCCTGGTGCCAGCACCGGACGCAGGCGGCCGCGCTGTCCGAGCGGGAGCTTGGCGAGCTCCTCCGCCGCGAGGGGCTGAACGAGGCGCAGCTCCCCGCCGATAGTTGGACGGTCAGACGTCGGGGACGAAAGCGGCGATCCGCTCAAAAAACCAGTACATCGCCAGCGTGCCCATCGCGTAGTAACCGGCGATCGCGAGGCGGACGCCCAGCGCGCGCCCGAGCCTGCGCAACGCCGCGCGGAGCGCCAACAAGCCTGCGATGAACACCAGCTGCCCGATCTCCACGCCGACGTTGAAGCAGAGCAGCGCGATCGGGCGAGCCGCATTGGCGAGCTCCAGCTCCGCCAGCGCATTGGCGAAACCGAAGCCGTGCAGGAGACCGAACGAGAACGCCACGAACCAGGGCCGCGTTCGAGTCAAGCTCGGCTGCTTCGTGCGTGCCTCGCCGGCTATCTCCACGGCGACGAATGCGACGCTGAGCGCGATGACGGCCTCGACGGGGGCGGCAGGCAGGCCGTGCAGCCCGAAGGTCGCCGCTCCCAGCGTCAAGCTATGCGCGACCGTGAACGCCGTGACGGTCTTGATCAGCACGCGCCACGAGTCCAGCAGCCAGAGCAACCCTACCACGAACAGCAAGTGATCCAGCCCGAGCCAGATGTGCGTAATCCCGAGCCAGATGAAATTGGACACCCCGCGCAACGCCGTGGTATCGAGCCGAGCCTCTGACACCCGGACGTGCGGCTGCACGGCAGTCAGGCTCAGTACCTGGTCCCTGCCGTCAACCCACTGGATCTTGATCATGCCGGAGGTCGAGAGATCGCCCAAGCCGTCGAACCCGACGCGACCTGACAGTCCGCGCGCGCCGCAATCGAGGCGCGGCGCCTCGAACCGGCAGTGGTCAGGGAACACGGGCTTCAGCAAGTCGTACGCCGCGCTGACGTCCTGGATACCCTGCGTGCGCTCCCAGCTCGCGATGAACTCGCCCGGCGAGCGCTCGTCGAGCGCCAGCACGCTCAGCGAGGGCGTGTGGGCGCGCGCGGTCGCAGCGCACAGGGAACACAGCGTGATCCACAGCATCGCTGCCGCTCGCAGCCACTTCGCGCTCGTCATGGCCGCTCCGCGATCTGGACGCGCCACTGCGATGTGAGGCGGCTGATCTCCGCTTGAAACGCGCGCGCGGTCCGATCCTTGCGATAGTCCGCGCTCACCTGCTCGCGGACGGTCTCGAACGAGGGCTCCGACGCCGCGGTGCGCTCAGCGACGCGCACGATGTGAACTCCGCGACTGGACCGCAGCTCTCGCCATCTGCCGCTCGGCAAAGTCCAGAGCTCGTGTGCAAGCTCGGGGTCGTACATTGAGGCCAGCTGTGCTTCGGAGCGTTGCGAATAGTCGGTCGGAATGGGCAGCCCCGGCCCGTCGGCCGTATCTTGTCGTTCCAACAACGACAAGATCCGTCGCGCGTCGCCGTCGGCGTCCGGGCCACTGCGAATCAGGTACTCGCGATAGCTGATGGTCTCAGGGATAGCGTAGTCCGAGAGATGCGCTTCATGGTAGCGTTGCAGCTCGATGTCCGTGGGCGGCTTCTGGTCGAGCTCGGCTTGCAGCATGCCGCGCACGCGGGCGATGACCTGCGCGCGCAGCATGGGGTCCGTGTGCACCAGGGACAGGCGCAACCCCTCGCGAAACAGCGCTTCGTCTTCGACGTAGCGTCGGATCAGCTGTTCGCGCTCCGTGGCGTTCGGGGCCCTGCGTTGACGTTGCTCGAACAGCTTGACGAGCTCTCGCTGTTTGGACACCGACACCTCGAGCGTGGGCACGTCGAGCGCGCGGGTCGCCAGGAGATGTCCGGCGAACACAAGCGCCCCGAGCAGCGTGAAGTGAACGAAGGGCTCGGAAGCGATGCGCCGCGACCAAGCGACGAAGGTCCTGGCATCTTTGGCCGTGTGGCCCGATGCACCCTCGAACGCGGTCGAGTCGGCGGCTCTAGGGGCGGCGGTTCGAGTCATGGCTCTCGAGAGTGCAGCGTATCCGGCTCACGGGCTGGTGAGCGCGGCGAAGGCTACAGGTGCTCCGTGGCATCCCAGTTTCAGCAATGCGACGGATTCGCGAATTGACAATGGGGAATGAGACATCGCCGCGAAGCTCATGACAAGAGGCAACGAGAGGTAATCAGAGCCGCACGGAGTTGCAACCTGCACCGTCTACAAGTGCGGCCGCCAACAGAGCCAGGCTCGTCCACCTTGGCCAGGGGAGCACCCGTACATGACAAAAATCTACCGTTTGATGCTCACTGTAGCCGCCTTCGCGTTGTGGTGTGCGGCGACACGCTCCGCGAGCGCGCAAGCCGCGTTTTCGGTCGTGTTGATCCCCGACACGCAAAACTACAGCGAGTTCTCCTCGTACGAGGTCTACGAACACCAGATGCAGTGGCTCGTCGACAACCGCGCCGCGCGCAACATCAAGTTCGCAGTACACCTCGGCGACATCACCAATCACGACACCGCAGTCGAGTACGACGTGGCGAGCGCCGCGCACACGCTGCTGGACAACGCCGGCGTGCCGTACAGCATGACGATCGGCAACCATGACATCTACCCGAGCAACCAAGCCTACAAGCGCGACTCGCTGTACGCGAACTACTTCGGTCAGCCGCGCTACGAGGGCGAGCCGTTCTACGGCGGTGCTTACGACGCATCGAACATCAACAACTACACGTACTTCGAGGCCGGCGGGCTCAAGTTCATGGTGGTGAGCCTCGAGTTTGCGCCGCGCAAGGACGTCGTGACGTGGGCGAATCAGGTCATCGCGAACCACCCGGACCGCCGCGTCATCGTGGCCACGCACTGCCACATGAACAACAACGCTGAGCACGCGAGCGGCTGCGCCGACGGCTACAACCTCGAGGGCCGCGACGGCGTAGACCTCTGGGAAGAGCTGATCCAGCGCCACAGCAACGTCTTCATGTCCGTGAGCGGACACATCCAGGGGGTGTCTTATCGCCGCCGCACCGGCAACAACGGCAACATCGTACACGAGATCCTGAGCGACTTTCAGAACGAGCCGGTCCTGGGCAACGGCCATGCGCTGGGCAACGGCTGGCTGCGCGTCCTCACGTTCGAGCCGGCGCAGAATCAGGTCACGGTGGAAACGCTGAGCGTCGAAGACGGCAACTGCGCGATCTTCGAGGACTGTCAGGCGACGCTGTACCTGAACTACAACCGAGCGTCCAGCCCGACTGCGACCAAACACAATCAACAGAACTACGCCATCAGCTACGACATGCAGGCTGCGTCGCCCGCGTACGCTTACACAGCCAACGATATCTTGTTCAAGGATCGCATGGCCAACGTGCAGCTGACGGGCAAGCACTTCGATCCCAAGATCGCGACGGCGCCGAGCGGCGACTTCGTGGTGGTCTGGGAAGATGACCACGATGACAACGGCGTCGGTCAGATCTACGCGCGCGGCTTCGACCCGGACGGCAACGCGCGGTTCTCGCAGATCGCCGTGAACAGCGTGGCTTCAGGTCAGCAGCAGCACCCGAACGTCGCCATCGACGACTCGGGGAGATTTGTGGTGGTGTGGGAAGACGATCAGGACGGGAACGGCGCCTATCAGATCCTGGCGCGCGGCTTCAATGCCGATGGCAGCGAGCGCTTCCATGATCTTACGGTGAACACCGTGTCGGGCGGTCAGCAGTCGAGGCCCGCGGTGGCCTGCGACGCCAGCGGCAATTTCGTCGTCGCCTGGGAAGACGACCAAGATGGGAACGGGTACTATCAGATCCTGGCGCGCGGCTTCACTGCGGCCGGCGCTCAGCGCATCGCGACGTTCACCGTCAACAGCGTCGCTGATGGTGAGCAGTTCAATCCAGCCGTCGCCATGGATTCGGATGGTGACTTCGTCGTCGCCTGGGAAGACGACCAGGACGACGACGCCAACTTCCAGATCTATCATCGAGGTTTCACCGCCACGGGCGGCAGCCGCTTCGCGCAGAAGGCGGTCAATACGAACACCGCGGGGCAGCACACCATGCCGTCGATCGGCATGGCGAACAACGGGAACTTCGTGGTGGCCTGGGAGGACGACCAGGACGCAAACGGCTACTACCAGGTCTATGCACGCGGGTTCACGATCACCGGCGCGGAGCGCTTTGGGGTGATGGCCGTGAACAGCGTGGCTGATGGTCAACAGCTTGCGCCCAGCGTGGGAATGCGCGGCGACGGTGCTTTTGCGGTGGTCTGGCAGGATGACCAGGACGACAATGGCGCGTATCAGATCCTGGGGCGCGATTTCACGGCCAGCGGCGCACAGCATCGGGCGGATTTCACCGTCAACAGCGACTCGAGTGGCCAGCAACGGTTGCCTGTGACCGCCATGGATGATCAGGGCCGCTTCGTGGCAGCTTGGGAGGACGACATGGACGGCAATGAGAAGGCGCTCATCCTCGTTCGTAATTTCAATTATTGAACTTGGACGCAGCGGCCTGGCAATGCGGGGCCCCCGACGACTTCACCGCCTTGCAGCGCGCTTCGCCGGGCCGTGAGCAGGCACGCCGCTATCGCACCGATCTCGATGCTTGCGCCCACCAGCCCGCAGGAAGCCCTAGCTCGGCCGTACACACGCTGACCAACAGAGTACCTTCAACAAGAGCGCGGTAGAGCCGCTGACGGTAACCACCTGACTCGCTGGACAAATACTCCCGCGCTCGTACAACCACCACCACGCGTCCTGGTCCACCGCGAGCGCGCTCGCCCGCGACCACCACGCGTCCTGGTCCACCGCGAGCGCGCTCGCCCGCGACCACAACGCGCTGTGGTCGGCGGAGATGTATCTCGTGAAGAACGCTCGACTATTTGCATGGACGTGAGCCGTGTCACAACCACAGGCTCGTCTCGCGCCGGATCGGCCAGGATCTGCGCGTCCGCTTCAGACGGCGTCTCGACAGGCGGCACAGCCGGCGCTGCGGGTCGGGCTGCTCCGAAGGTGCAGCCGCGAAGCCCGATCGGGCGGCGGGCCCGCTCGACGCCGAGATGAACCCGACCTTCCTCGCCGTCGATCCCGCGCGCCAGCGCTTCTTCGCGGTGAACGAGCTGAGCGAGGTGGACGGGGAGATGTCGGGGGCGGTCAGCGCATTCCGGATCCACCCGCAGGCCGGGACGCTCGAGCTCATCAATCGGATCTCGTCGAAGGGCCAGGGCCCTGCCCACCTGTCCACGGGTCGGTCCGGGCGCTTCGTCCTCGTCGCCAACTACGGCGGCGGGACGGCGGCGGTGCTCCCCGTCGGCCAGGAGGGCGCGCTCGGCCACGCGGCCTCCGATGTCCTTCGGGCGCCGGACGCGGTCGCACCACGCCGTGACCGATCCGGCCAACAGGTTCGCCTTCGTCACCAACCTCGGGAGCAACGCGATAGCCCAGCTCACCTTCGACGCGGAGACGGGCCGGATGGATCCGAACGACCCGCCGGCGCTCTCGTTCTCTGCGGGCACGGCGCCAAGGCACCTCGAATTCCACCCGAACGGCCGGTTCGCCTACGTGATCAACGAGTCCGCCGACTCGATTACCACCTTGAGCTACGATCCGTCGCGCGAGACGCTGTCCGCCCTCGGCACCGTCTCGACGCTCCCCGACGGCGTGAGCGGCGAGGAGAACGCGTGCGCCGAGATCCAGGTGTCCCCGGCGCGCATCAGCAATGCTTCGGCGACGCTCGCGCCGGGCTCGGCGTCGATGCGCTTCAGCGCCGCGTCCAGCGTCTTGGCGGCTGCGGCGTCGTCCTCCTTGAAGTCGCTTAGCCGTATGGCTCGGGCGATGGCCCTTTGCAGCGGCGTCAATGTCGTGTTGTTCGCCATCTCATAGCTGCTTCTGTCCTCTTCGCCGAATTGAATCAAGATCACGGAGTTGCCCGATGGGTCCGTGACGGTAAACCTCGTTTGTCCCGGGCGCGCCCGAGAAATACGTGGAAGACCGGTCGTGGGAGCTCTCCCAAGGAGCTTCCGCAGCCTGCGTGAGAACTCCTGGTGCGCTCCCTGTACGTCCGATACCATGATCAGGCAGCCGCTGTGGCTGTTGGCGGGGTCCATGCCTTTGACCCGGCCGCTGTGTGGTCTGTGCCTCTGCGGTTCCTTCTCTCGCAAGACCAGGAGCGAGCTCGGGCGACGCGGTACTATAGCAAACGACCGGCGCCGGGCAGAGCGCCGGGGATCCATGCTCGTCCAGCCTTGCCCGAAGGCATCCGGGGCTGCCCCACCGTTGGGCGACACGGCGCCAGCGCGGAAGGCCGTGCTGCTCACCGCATCAGAGCGGCAGGTGCACGACGAGCACGTCGCCCCGGCCCTGGCTCTGCAGCGTGCCGAATCCGGTCTGCGCCTCGCCGTCGAAGCCCGTCACGATCGAGAGCCTCCCCGCCGGGTCGATCGCTGCGGCGCCCGGACCGAACGAGCCGTTCTGCGCATCGAGGAGCGTCGAGCCGAGCTCGGCAAGGTGCCGCTGCTCGACGGAGGCGCCGCTGTCGGGCTCGTACGTCGCGACGTAGCTCCCTTGCTCGTTGACGACGCCGCCGCCGAGGTCGAACGGGCCGGCGAGCGACGCGATCACCGCGACGTGGCCGTCGGGCGTGAACGAGAGGGTCGCCGCGCCGACGCGGGCAGCGGGGAACGGGTTCACCCAGCGAATCGAGCCGTCCTGGCCGTCGAGCTTCGCGAGGAACGCGCCCCCGTCGCCCTCGATCGGGCCCTCGCCGAGATCGGCGCCCGCCGCGAACCGGCCGGCGATCAGCACGTCGCCGCGCTCGTCCACGAGCAGCCCCTGCGCCTCGTCGCCGCGCCCGCGGCCTTGATCCGCGGGCGCGCCGAGGTGCCGCGACCAGAGGTGGGCGCCGTCTTGCCCGGAGTACTTCGCCACCCAGGCCTCGTCGCCTTTCAGCCCGCGGGTGGCGCCTCCGCCGAGATCCGCGTCGCCGTTGAAGCTGCCCGCCACGAGGATGTCGCCGCGGTGATCCACGGCCAGACCGCCGATGGGCGCGAAGGACGAGGCGGTGCGGGAGAGGTGCCCCAGCGTTCGCTCGAAGGCGGTTGTGCCGTCGATGGCGAGCTTGGCCAGAAGGAGGCGGTCCCCGGACTGGCCAGCGACGATGACGCTGTCGCGGGGGCCGGCGGCCACGCGGCCCGCGATGTCGTGGTCGAGGCCGCCCAGGCGGCGCGCCCAGCGCAGGTTGCCGCGGCCGTCGAGGGCGACGACGAAGAGGTCGGCCTTCGCCGGCGCATCCAGCTTGACGGCGCCGACCTGGAGCGGTCCCTTCATGTAATGGCCAACGACGGCGACGCCGTCGTTCCCGAAGATCGCGGCGCCGGTGCTGGTCACCTGCACGCCGCCGAAGCGCTGCGCCCAGCGCAGGTCGCCGTCGTCCGAGTACTTCGCCACGAAGAGGTCCTCGAAGCCGACCGGCGCGACCGGACCCGCGCCGAAATCGGCCGCGCCGCGCGAGCTGCCGGCGACGAGGACTCTCATGCTCGGGTCGATAGCGAGGGCCATGGACCTCTCCAGGTGGGGGCCGGAAATCTGCTGGTACCAGGCCCCCTCCGGAGAAGGGGCGTCGCCGCCCGCGCCGCCGCCCCCGGCGGCGTTGTCGCCCCCGCCAGCTCCTGCGGCGTCGGCTCCGCCAGCTCCTGCGGCGTCGGCTCCGCCAGCTCCTGCGGCGTCGGCTCCGCCAGCTCCTGCGGCGTCGGCTCCGCCAGCTCCTGCGGCGTCGGCTCCGCCAGCTCCTGCGGCGTCGGCTCCGCCAGCTCCTGCGGCGTCGGCTCCGCCAGCTCCTGCGGCGTCGTCCGGGCCGGTTGGGATGTCGTTCGAGGGATCCGCGGGGGGGTCCGAGGGCGAGCAACCGGAGAGCACGTGAGCACCGAGGAGAGCGACGAGCGGAATGATTGCGCGCATGAATTGACTCCTGTCGATCGTTGTTGCCCTCGGTGTACGCGCCACCGAGCGCGCTGCTTCCCGCGGAATCTTGCGGTCGAGCCGCTGTTGCCCAGAAGGGCGAGGTCGGCCCGGCAGGCCCCGCGCCGGCGTGTCCACGGCCGCCGTCGCGATCCCGGCCAGCGCGGTGACAGCCTGGCCAAGCCGGTCGAAAGCTCCGCCATTCTCTGTCGCTGCGTCCGGACCCATCCTGTGGGGGTGTCGAGGAAACGTCGGACGACCATCTCCCACACACGGCGAGGCCTGCTGGCCTGGAGCGCCCTCTGCGCGGGAGGGCATCTCGTCACCGGCTGCATGGGGCAGCGGAGGCCGACGGCGGGGGAGCGGACGCGGTGGCCAGAGCGGAGCGATGCGAGAATGAACCAGGATGTCGTGATTGTGGGAGGTGGTCCTGCAGGGCTCAGCGCGGCGCTCACCTTCGGGCGAGGCCTCAAGAAGGTTCTGCTCTGCGACGGCGGCGTCCCGCGCAACGCGGCCGCCGAGGAGGTCCACAACTTCGTGACGCGCGACGGGACGCAAGCGCTGGAGACCCGGCGTGAGAAACCTCGACGTGACGAAGCAACGCTTGATGGATGCGCGTGGGCTCGATATCCAGCGCGCCAGGTGATCAGTCCCCTTCCGTCCCATGCAGCGCTGCCCGCCGATCTGGCGGATGTGCGACGTAAGCTGGAGCAGCTCGCGGCTGCTGGGCAGCTCTCGGAGCTCAGCTTCGTCCCAGTCCCCGAAGCCGAGCGCACGTGCCCGCAGTGCGGCGCGGACAAGAAGTGTATCGGCCACCGCACGAGCGAGGTTCTCGAGTTCGTCCCGGCGCAGTTCCGGATCATCGAGGAGCAGAGGGAGAAGCTCGCCTGCCCGAGCTGCCCAGAGCAGGGAGTCACGACGGCAGACAGCGAGAAGGTGATGGATCGGGGCCGCCCGGGGCCGGGGCTGCTCGCGAACAGCATCGTCGAGAAGTTCGAGGACGCGATGCCGCTGTATCGGCAGGCGCAGCAGTACGCTCGCGTCGGCGTGTCGCTGTCGCCGTCGACGCTGGGAGAGTGGTCGGCGTTCGCGCTCGATGTGCTCGCTCCTGTGGCGAAGAGGATTCAGGAGCGCGTGCTGGGCTCGTGCTACCTGCGCGCCGACGACACCGGGATACGCGTGCTGGATCAGGACCATCCAGCGGGGGTGAAGCGAGGGCACATCTGGGCCTTCGTCGGAGCTGAGCTCGTCGCGTTCGTGTACGCGCCGGACTGGAGGGCGAAGCATCCAGCTGCGCTGCTCCAGGGCTTCACGGGCTACCTGCAAGGCGATAGGGGATTGGCTGTCGCAACGCCAACCCACGTGACCAACGCCCCCGTCGCGGGTATCTCCTTACCGTTGAGAGAACCAGGTCGCGCTGCTCGCCGCGAGCCGCTCGAGCGTCGGCGGGTACGACGCGCCGCCGAGTTGCTCCTGCGACGCGACGACCAACCAGAGTGCCGGCGAAAGGGCTGGCCAGGGCTCGCGGGGTCGCCAGGGCGGCGTCTCCAGCGCGGAGATGGGTGCCACCCATCTTTTGTTGGAGGCACGTCCACCGGGAGATGGGTGCCACCCATCTTTTGTTGGAGGCACGTCCACCGCGGAGATGGGTGCCACCCATCTTTTGTTGGAGGCACGTCCACCGGGAGATGGGTGCCACCCATCTCCCGCTTGGACGCGCCAGCTCATCCGGATGGGCTCATGGCGTGATGCCCGCCCCGGGCGGGGGGCGCCGGGACGGCTTCGGGCTTCCTGGCGGAGGCTTTTCGACGGGACCTCGCGAGGTCGTCGACCATCTCGACGCAGGGCGCCAGCAGGCGCGGCGCCGTGCCTCAGCCGCCCTGCTTGCGCACGATGGAGAGGCTCCAGATCTCCCCGGCGCTCGTGCCCACCCACAGCGTCGGCGACCCCTTGCCCGCGACCGCGAGCACGGTGGGCTCGCCGCGGGCGCCGAGCGTGACGCTGGCCGTCGGCGCGGGGGGCGCGGCCGAGGCCGCCTCGATGGCGGCGCCGTCGAACAGCGCGACCCGGCCGTCCGCGAACGCCGCGAACAGGCTCGACTCGAGGACCGCCACATCCGCGACGCCATCGCCGAGCTCGATCACCTTGGCCGTCAGCTTTCCCGACGACCGGATGACCGCGCACACAGCGCTCGCGCCCCGCTTGTACACCGCGGTGAGCTTCGCCCCGCCGCGCACGCGGTTCAGGTTCTGCGCCGCGCGCGGCAGCGTGGCGCGCAGCGTCGGGCCGGGCTCGGGCGTCGCGCCGGGGTGGATGCGCAGCTCGCCCCCCTCCCCTGCGCCGTCCACCACCACGTGCGTCTCGGCCTCGGTCACATCGAACGCCCGCGCGGCGCCGCGCAGCGCGAACGTGCGGCCGTTGACCTCGTTCTTGTCCAGCTTCAGCTCCGTCGCGCTGCCGTCCCAGCCCAGCGACAGCGCCGTCTCGCCCGCCGGGCGCGTGGCCAGAAGCCGCGCGTCGCGGCCGACCTGATCGAGCTTCGGACCGTGCGTGATGCCGAGCAGCGCCCACACCGCGTCCTCGCTCCGCACCACGGCGACGTCCTTCGAGAGCAACGCGACGTCCTCGGCCGAGGACAGCGACAGGTTCGTCGTCTTCGCGCCGAAGCCTCCGACAGGACAGACGCCGAGGCGCACCGGATCGGTCGAGACCATGGCGACCAGACCGGGGCTCGCGAGGACCGCGGCCCCGCGGATCTCCGCGTCGAGGCTGTGCACCTTGCGGGGGGAGCTGAGGTTGCTGAAGGGCATGGGCCACGAAGATAGCGCTTCTTCCAGCCGAGTGGCCGGCGTTCTCGCGAGGCCGCCGGCGAGCTCGCCGGGACGGGGTCGCGGCCAGCGCCTGGGCAGAGGTGACGTCCCGGGCGTCGGCTCGCGCGGGTCGGCTCGCGCGGGTCGGCTCTCGGGGCTTGGCTCTCGGAGGTTGGCTCTCGCGGGACGGCTCTCGCCGGTCAGCTCTCGGGCGTCAGCTCTCACGGGTCAGCTCTCGCGGCTCCGGCCCCGTGCGGCGTCCGCCGCTGCCGCGTCACGCCTTGATGAGCGAGCGGACATCGATGTCGAGGTTCTCGGACTCCGCGACGGCGTCCATCGCCTTGCGGAGCTGGGCGAGCGTCACCCCGGCGGGGACGTCGACGCGGGCCTCCATCCGGAAGAGCTGCGAGCCGGTGACGGGCGCCTCGTACGCCGACGTCTCGAGCGAGACGATGTTGACGCCGGCGCCGTGAAGCGCGCGCGAGACGGCGCGGACGATCCCCTCGTGGTCGAGCGCGTCCACCGAGATGACGCAGGGGATGCTCGACGCGCGCCGGTGCGACTCGGGGCTCTTGGTCCTGCGGCTCTGCACCGTGAGTCCCGTCGCCCGGGTGAGCGACTCGGTCTCGCGCTCCACCGCCTCGATCGCGCCAGGAGGACCCGACGCAAGCAGGAGGATGCCGAACTCGCCGCCGAGCACGGCCATCCGGCTGTCCTCCACGTTGGCGCCGCGCTCTGTCAGGTAGTGGGTCACCTCCGCGACGAGGCCCGTCCGGTCAGGGCCGAGGCAGGAGAGGACCAGGAAGGTTTCGGGCTCGGGCGTCGTCGTCATGCCGCGCATCTTAGTCCGATCCGCGAAGCCAGCGCGACCAGCCCAGCCAGCGCATCCCGCCGCGGGCGCGCGCGTCCGGGACGACGAGCGCGCGGGCGACGCCGTCCGGATCAGCCGGCCGGCCGGGCGTCCTGCGGCTCGAGCGCGCTGGCCGCGCCCTGCCCCGCGCCGGCCACGCCTTGCTCCTCGGCGGCCGCGCCCTGCCCCGCGCCGGCCGCGCCTTGCTCCTCGGCGGCGAGCGCGCGCACCGCGGCGCCGACGCGCACCACGCCGCCTCGCAGCACGCGCGCCGTGATGCCGCCGTGGCCGCGCATCGCCTGGAAGCCGCCGTCGCCGAGCGCCTCATCCATGAGGCTGCACGGCTCGCACGGCCCGGTGCCCTCCAGGACGACCTCGTCCCCGATCGCGAAGCGCAGCGACCTGAGCGAGAGGAGGTTGACCCCCGAGACCACGAGGTTCCGGCGCAAGCGCTCGGGGCCCACCTCGGCGCGCCCGCCCGAGAGCGCCGCGATGACCGGGAGGTGCTCGCGCTGGATCAGCGTGACCTGCCGCTTGCCCCCCGCCCTGCCCGCGGCGGCGCAGTCGCCCGCGACCCCGCGCGCGGCGACGAGCTCCGCTTCGGCCAGCGTCACCATGGGCGCGCCGTGCGCAGGGCGGACGCCGATCCACTCCAGCCGCCCGGTCTGCGGCACGTGGGCCAGCCGCTCCCGCAAGCTCTTCATCCGTCTCGATAGCCGAATCCGCGGCGCGCGCCACGCAGCCGGGGCGCGGCCTGGCCCGGCCGGGGCGGAGCTCCCCGCGGAGCGACAGCGTCGAGCCGGCGCGCCGGACGAGGCGCTTGTCTCCGGCGGCACAGTGGGCGAGAGGACGGCCATCCCCATGCTGTACGAACGCGACAACATCCACCGCCTCACGCCCTACACGCCCGGCGAGCAGCCGCAGCGGGCCGACGTGGTCAAGCTCAACACGAACGAGAACCCGTACCCGCCGCCGGGCGCCGTGCTGGAGGCGATCCGGGGCGTCTCGGCCGATCAGCTCCGCCGGTACCCGCCGCCCCGGGCGCAGCAGTTCCGCGAGACAGCGGCGCGGCTCCACGGGCTGTCGCCCGATCAGGTGATCGCCACGAACGGCGGCGACGAGCTGCTGCGCATGGCGGTGACGGTGTTCTGCGAGCCCGGCGGCCGCGGCATCGGCGAGACGTACCCGACCTATTCGCTCTACGACGTCCTCGCGGAGATCCACGGCACGACGGTCACCCAGGTCCCCCTCGACGAGGACTGGTCGGTCCCGGAGGATTTCGCGAGCCGCCTGAACGATAGCGGCTGCCGGCTCGCGCTCCTCGTCAACCCGCACGCGCCGTCGGGGCGGCACGAGCCCCTCGACAAGCTCGAGCGGGTGGCGCGCACGTTCCGCGGCGTGCTCCTGATCGACGAGGCGTACGTCGACTTCGCGGAGGCCGACGCGACGCCGCTGCTCGACCCGGCGCGCGGGCTCGACAACGTGCTGCTGCTGCGGACCCTGAGCAAAGGCTACTCGCTCGCGGGGCTCCGGTTCGGCTACGGGCTGGGTCACCCGCGGCTCATCGAGACGCTCGACAAGGCGCGCGACAGCTACAACACGGATATCCTCTCGCAGGCCGCGGCGACCGCGGCGCTATCCGCGCGGGACGAGGCCAGCAAGAGCTGGGCGAAGGTGATCGCGGAGCGCGACCGGCTGACGCGGGCGCTCCGCGATCAGGGGTTCACGGTGGCGCCGAGCCAGAGCAACTTCGTGCTGGCGACGCCGCCGCAGGGGGGGCTGTCGGCGCAGGCGCTCTACCGGGCGCTGTACGATCGGGCGATCTTCGTGCGCTACTGGGATGCGCCGCGGCTCCACGACAAGCTGCGGATCACGGTGGGCACGCCGGAGCAGAACGATGCGCTGCTCGGAGCCATCGCCGAGGTGTCCCGGGCTGCTGCGGGGGCGTAGACGGGCTCGACCTCGAGCTCATCCCGCCAGGCCCGTCTCGTCTGCACGGACGCATGCGCCGCCAGGCGCCTTCACGCGAATAGACCTCATCCGCTGTCCGCTTCGTGCGCAAGTGTCCGATCCTTGCGCAGCGCCTGGCCTCTGCGCCGCGCGCTCAGGCTGGCTGCGCCGGTGGCCTCGACCGTGCATCGCCGTGCAACGGACAGCGCGCCCGCAAGGTCGGGTGGTCCAGCTTCGTTTTTTCACGGCTTCATTTGTTCACAGAGGAGATTGCTTCATGCGTCACCAGAGCAGCCGGTCATCGTGCCATGTCCTGTCGCGCCCTCTTCGCGGCAGCGTCCCCTGCCTTTCCCTGGTGATCGTGACGGCGTGCGGCGCTGACTCCGGCGGAAGCAGCCCGGTCGACTCGCTGAGCTCCAGCGCGATCGATGCGGGGGGCAGCGATGCCGGCAGCGGCGGCTCCGGCGGTAGCGGCAGCAGCGGCGGCAACGGCGGCTCCGGCGGCTCCGGCACCGGCGTCCCGGCCGGCACCTGCGGGTTCAGCGGCGCCACCGTGGAGCGCTCCTACACCCCCAGGCTGTTCGCCGCGGGGGCGGATCCCTCCGCCGACGCCGAGTGCCGGGGCGTGCTCAACCCCGAACGAGGCGTCTTTCATTTCAGGGATCTCCGCAGCCTCGGCTCGCTCTCGGGACTCCGCGACGAGGGCTACACGCTCATCTACGGCCAGGTGCTCATCGACGACTACCGGACGCGGGACATCGACCAGCCCCTCATCGATCAGCTCAACGCGAGCTTCTCGGCCGCGCGCTCGGCGGGGCTGAAGGTGCTGCCCCGCTTCTACTACGCGGCGGAGGGCTCCGCGCCGGACGCGCCGCTCAGCCGCGTGCTGGCCCACATCGACCAGCTCAAGCCCTTGCTCGAGGAGAACGCCGACGTCATCGCCGTGCTGCACCCCGGCTTCGTCGGCGCCTGGGGTGAATGGCACTCGTCGACCAACAACCTCACCAGCCCGGACAGCCGCAAGCAGATCTTCGACGCGCTGCTCGATGCGCTCCCGGCCGACCGGATGATCCTCGCGCGCCGCCCCTCGCACAAGCTCGAGGCGTACGGCGGCCCGCTGACCGAGGAGACGGCGTTCTCCGGGGCGCCGCTCTCGCGCGTCGGCCACCTGAACGACTGCTTCCTCGCGAGCGACGACGACGTCGGCACCTACCAGCTCCCCGGCGAGAAGGCGTATGCCGCCGCGGACTCCGCGTTCACGCCCGTCGGCGGCGAGACGTGCGGCCGCAACCCGCCGCGCAGCCAGTGCGCCTCGGCGCTCTCCGAGCTCTCCACCCATCACTGGAGCTTCATCAACACCGACTATCACCCCGACGTGATCGCGGACTGGAGGTCCGAGGGCTGCTTCGAGACCATCGCCTGCCGCCTCGGGTACCGCTTCGCCGTGATGGGACACGAGTCCCCCGAGCAGGTCGCGCGCGGGGAGTCGCTGTCGCTCCGGCTGCGCGTGTTCAACGACGGATACGCGAGGGCCTACAATCCGCGCCCGGCCTACCTCGTGCTCCAGCAGGGCGCCACGCGGCGCTTCGTGGAGGTCGACGCCGATCCGCGGCGCTGGGCGCCGGGCGAGGAGAGCGAGCTCTGCCTCGGAGCGCAGCTCCCGGCCGACCTTCTCCCGGGCACCTATCAGCTCGGCCTGTGGCTCCCGGACGGGTCCGAGCGCCTGCGCGACGACCCGCGCTACGCGATCCGGCTGTCGAGCGGCGCGACGTGGGACAGCGAGAGCGGCGTCAACCTGCTCGACGCCGCGGTCCGGGTGGTCGAGTGATCCTGCTGCAACAGAAGCTGGGCAGCGTCGTGGCCTGAACGCGATCGCGGGGCGCTGCTCGCCGGCGGCGCTCAGGCGGCGCTGCCGGCGAGCGACGCCTCCAGCCGGTTGCCGGCCGCGCGGCGCGCGAGCACCTGCAGGACCTTCTCGACGAGCACCCCGCCCGCCTCGGCGGCGGGCAGCCCGCCGGCGTGGATGTTGGAGACCACCGTGTACTCGAAGCCGATCGCGGGGTTGCCGCTGAAGGCGGCGGCGGCCTCCTGGTCCACGCCGGGCGTGAGACGGTAGGCCAGATAGGCGGACAGGCTGCGCGAGGCGAGCTCGCCGCTGCCTGGGCGCTCGCCGAGCAGCAGGACGACCAGCCGCGCCCCGAGCCGCTCGGCGACGGCCTCGGCGAGCTTCACCCGGCCGTACCGCGCGAGCAGCGGCTGGCCGACGGTCACGCCGCGCGCCGCGAGGCCGTCCAGCAGGACCGGGAGCAGGTCGGGGATGTTGTGGTGGACCGCCTCGGCGCTCAGGCCGTCGGACACCACGATCTGCACCTGCGCATCCTCCGGCGCGAGCCGGGCGGCGCTCTCCGCGGAGAGGCGCGCGCCCGCGTCGGCGGAGCCGAGGTGCTCGCCCTTGCTGGCCGCCGTCGTGGTGATGACCCGGAACGCGGCGACGCAGGTGAGCTCGTCCTCGCGCAGCTCGCTGGCGAGGGCGCCGCGCGCGATGGCCTCGTCGAGGCGGCTCCGGCGGCTCACCGCGTTCGCCGGGCGCGGGCCGGCGGTGGCAAAGCCGTGAGCGGCCGGTGTGGCCGCGAGGAGCTCGGCCAGCTCCGCCTCGTCCGGGCAGAACTGCCGCACGTCGCCGAAGCGCGGCCCGCGGGTGATCGCGCCCGCCCTGCCCTCGCCGTGCCCTTCGCTCTCCCCGACCTGCTCCCCACCCCCGACCCCCTCCCCCGCGCGCGCCAGGATGCCCCGCGCGAGGGCCCACGCCAGGAACTCGCCGCCAGGGGCGCGGCCGTGGATCTCCCGCAAGGTCTGCACGTCGTGCCCGCTCGTATCGAAATAGGCGAGCATGCGATCGGTGTTGAGACAGACATCCATGGTGTAGTTGGCGCCCGCGGCGGTGAGGAGCTGCGTCGCCATCTGCTGACCCTCCAGCGTGACGTGGGCGTGGAGCGTGTAACAGGGGGCCACGCCCATGGGCACGCCGAGCAGCTTGCCCATGAAGTGGTCCTGGAGGTTCGCGAGGATCATCTCGCGATCGTCGAGGTGCGTCTCCGGGCCGATGAACCCGGTGACGTTGTTGAGCATGAACGGGTCCCAGCGGCGGGCGAGGCCGTAACAGAGCGCCTCGGCCGTGGCCATGTCGATGCCGTTGTGCTTGCCGTACGTGAGCTCGCTGCCCTGGCCTGTCTCGAAGTACATGAACTGCTCGGCCTCGCCCGCGAGCGGGCCGCGCGCGGCCATGCGGCGATAGCCCTCGTCGATGAGGTCCACGGTGATGTCGAACTCGCTGAAGCAGGCCTCGGTGCCGGCCAGGCTCTGGAAGAGGATCTCCACGGGCGCGCCCTGGTCGAGCGCGGCGAGCTGCACCTTGAGGTGCGACAGGCAGCAGATCTGCGTGGGGACGCCGGTCGCGCGCCGGATGCGGTCGAGGTGGCGGAGGATCGCGGCGGTGGTCTCCACCGTGCCGGCCGCGGGGTTGACGCCGAGCAGCGCGTCGCCGGCGCCGAGGGAGAGGCCCCAGTAGAGCAGCAGGGTGATGCCGCGCAGATCGTCGGTCGGGTGGTTCGGCTGCAGGCGCGAGGCGAGCGTGCCGGGGGCGCCGAGCACCGTGCGCGCTCGCGTTGGACGGCTGATCTTGCGGGCCAGGTAGACCAGCTCGTGCACGTCGCAGAGCTTGGCGAGCGCCGCGGCCATGACCCCGGTGAGCGCGCGGCCGAGGCGCGTCACCTCCGGGCCCGGCGCGCGGAGCAGGTGATCCTTGAGCTCGCCGAGGCGCAGCGAGGCGATCCGGGCGAAGGCGTCTCGGTCGATGTCGTAGTTGGCGCGCATCACCGCGTCGATCTCGCCCCGCTCGTCGGTGAGCGGGTGATCGTGGAGGTGCTCGAGGGTCAGCTCGCCGAGCAGCGCCCGCGCGGCCTCCCGCGCTGCCTCGTCGGGCGCCGCGAGGCCAGCCATCCGGTCGCCGGCCTTGCTGGAGTCAGCGGCGCCGAGGAGCCGCTTCAGGCCGCGGAACGAGGCGTCGTGGCCGGGCAGGCGGGCCGCGTACACGGCGTCGGGACGGGGTCGAGGGACCTCGATCCGGTCGAGCGGGGTCAATTCCTTCACGGCGTGTTCCTCCCTGCACAGGACATCCCTCGTAGGGACGTCACGGCGACATGCCTTGAACAGAACAGGACATCCCCCGAGGGACATCACGGACGTCATGCCTTGAACAGAACAGGACAGGACATCCCCCCGAGGGCCAAGGAATCCCCTTATTTGCAGCCATTTTCAGCGGAGAAATTGAACAGGGAGGCGGGGAGACAGGGAGTATCTGAAGATTTTCCTCCCCGTCTCCCCGCCTCCCTGTGAATTTTCCGAGGAATTTGAGGGGATGCCTCAGCCCCGAGGGACATCACGGATGTCATGCCACAAGACTCACGATCTCATGCCATGGAACGTCACGGTGTCATGCCATAGAACGATACCGGCAGGACCTGTTCGCGCATGCGGCCGAGCTGGACGAACCGGGCGCCGCGCGCCTGCACCTCGTCGATGACGAGGAGGTCGACGGGCAGCGCGCCCCAGCCGGTCACGTAGCCCCCGAGCGCCTTGCCGGCGTTCTGCGCGGTCAGGAGCACGAGCGGATGATCCGGGATCGGCCCGGCCCGGCGCAGCGCGCCGGCGAGGCGCCCGCCAAGGAGCCGCACGGCGGGCGCCGAGACGTCGTCGAGGGCGATCTCCAGGCAAGAGCCGCGGGGGCTCCGGCGGAAGAGGTCCACGGCGTGATCGATCTCGGCGTCGGTGGAGGCCGGCGAGAGCCGCGCCAGGATGGGCAGGTCGCGCAGCGGCAGGCGCTCGGGGCGCGGCAGGAACAGCGTCGCGCCGGAGAGCTGGGTGGCGTGGCGCAGGAGGCCGTACGCCGTCGCCCGGCCCATGCTGGCGGGCGTCGCCACGCGCGCGCAGAGCCGCGGCGAGGCGAGGATCGCGCGGGCGAGGTCCACGCCGAGATCGCCGTGGTGCGCTGGCTCCGGCAGCGGGCGCCCGGCCAGGCCGGCGTAGATCAGCTCGCCCACGCCGCCGGAGAAGGTGAGCGTGGGCGCCGCGATCCCCTCGGGCAGCGCGAAGGGCACCTGCACGTGGCGCGCGGCCGCGGGCGCGGCGAAGGCCTCGGCGCGCCCCGCGATCGCCGCCTCGAGCAGCTCGACGTGAAAGGCGACCACCGCCTCGGCCTCGGCCTGGGAGAGCGCGTCGCCCGGGCCTCCGCGGAGGCCGAGGTGGTCGAAGGCGGCCCGGGCCTCGGGCGAGAGCGACAGGATGCGGCGCGAGCGCGGGTCGAGCGCGACGTGGCGCGCGCCCACGAGGAGGCAGCCGGTGCGCAGCACCTCGCCGGCCAGGCCGAGCGCGAGGTTGGTGGTGCCGCCGCCTATGTCGAGGTTGATGAGCGGCTCGCCGGGCCGCGCGCGCGACAGCGGAGCGGCGCTGCCCATGAAGGCCACCCAGGACTCGAGGCAGGGGTCCTCGGCCACGGCGAGCAGCGCCTCGCCCACACGCGCGCGGATGAGCGCCGCGAGCGCGTCGGCGTTCTGCCGGCGCGCGGCGAGGCCGGTGATGATCGCGCCGCCGCCGAAGAGGGCCCCGGGCTCCACACCGGCCTCGCTGATCCAGCGATCGAGGAGCGCCGCCGCGGCGTCGAGATCGAGGGCGTCGCCGGCGAGGGGCGTGAGCGCCATCTCGGATCGGTAGCGCTCCTCCAGCGCGCCGAGCTCCACCCGGCCGGTGCCCGCCGCGCGCGTGAGCGTCGCCGAGGCGGCCACGGCGCAGCTCGTGGTCGAGCCGAAGTCCAGGCCCAGCAGCGCGACCTGCGCGCCCATCACGGCACGATCCGGCTCACAGCACCCGCTCGAACGCGCCCTGCAGGGCGGCTTGCCCGCCGCGCTCGACGACGTCGCCGTGCGCCACCACGATGCGCTCCGGCGCCCAGGCGATCATCTGCTTCACCGCCGCGCCCACCGCCGCGCGATCGCGCATCATCGAGCGCGCGACGCGCGACGGCCCGAACCGCCCGTAAGCCCCGTTCAGGCGCATGAAGAGGCGCGTCGGGAAGTGCTCGCTCTGCGTGATGTGAAAGCAGAGATCCCAGAGAAAGAGGGTCTTCGAGGGCCGATGAAAAAAAGCGACCTCGTCGAGCCTGGGCATCCCGCCGACCGCCACCTGATCGATCTCCGCGGACCAGAGCGGGTCCGGCGCGCCGTCGAGCGCGCCGGTGATCGCCACGTCGGGGCACTTCTTTTCGAGCCCCCGGGGGCCGTACACCCGCGCCCCCGGGAACAGCCGCGCCGCCGGCGCGAGGCCGAGGTGGTGCATCAGGTTCGGCGCCACGATCGCCCGCACCTCCCCGAGCGCGCGGATCTCGTCCGCCGCCTGCTCCACGCCGGGGAGCGGCGAGAACAGGATCAGCCCGCCGTCCCCCAGGCGCACGACCGGAGACCGCACCGGGAAGTGAATGCCTGGCAGCTTCAACATATCTTCCGCAGCCCAGAGGGCTTGATCGAGTTGTCGCAGCATGCTCCAATTGGTAAACTCGCTTGACCATTCAGTCAAGCAGCTTGACCATCATGACGAAGCACGACCTGGATCCCGGCGACGTCGCCGAGCTCGATCGGCGAAAGCGCGCGAGCCTCGGCCAGCTCCTCCTCCGCTCGGCGCGGCTGCTCGACGAGCGGGCGGTGGCGCGCGTCGCCCGGCGTGCGCCCGGGGTGCGCCGGGCGCACACAGCGCTCATGCCGTACATCGATCTCGAGGGCACGCGGCTGACGGACCTGGCGGAGCGCGCCCGGGTGACGAAGCAGGCGGTGGGTCAGGTCGTCGAGGAGCTGGAGGCGATGGGCGTCGTGGAGAGGACGCCGGATCCGGACGACCGGCGGGCGAAGCGGGTGCGCTTCACGCCGCACGGGCTGAAGGCGCTCCTCCACGGGCTCGGGGTGCTGCAGGAGCTCGAGGAGGAGCTCACGCGGTCGCTGGGCCAGAAGCAGATGGCCTCGCTGAAGAAGGGGCTCACCGCGCTGCTCGCGGCGCTGGAGGCGCTGGAGGCGCTGGAGCCGCCGGCGCCGCCGGAGCCAGCGCCTGAGCGCCGGTGAGCGCCGGCGCCGTGGCGCTCCGGTGCGCCCCGGCGCGGTGGTGCTCGAGGCCCAGCGCGTGGGGCAAGAGCCGCGCGATGTTTCGCGCGTCGTCGATGGCGCGGTGCTGCGTCCCCTGGAACGAGAGGCCGACGCGGCGCAGGGCCTGCCCCACGCCGGGCTCGCGCTCCTCGCCGAGGCGGCGGGCGAAGGCCCGCTTGAGGTTGAGGTGATCGCGGCCGAGGGGCAGCGTCACCCCGTGGCGGCGGGCGTCGCGCTCGAGGAGGGGCTGTCGAGCGAGGAGCGGGCGTGCCTGCACGCGCGCTGGATCGACCAGCGCGCCTTCCAGCTCAACCACCCTCCGCCAGGGCAGGAGCCGGACTGGGGCGGCGCGCTCGCGCTCTACGCGTCGATCTCCGCCGAGGACATTCATCCCTTTGTCAGCTACCGGCGCGACGCCGGCCTCGCCTACGGGCGATGGAAGCTCGGCGACTGCGCGGCGGCGATCGCGCTCGCCGAGGCGGCGTGCCGTCACGCGGGCGACAGCGGGTTCGTCCGGTTGCGGGCGATGGCGCTGCTCCTGCTCGCGCGCATCCTGGGCGACGAGGCGGGCACCGCGGCGCGGGCGCGGGCGCTCCAGATCGCGCAGCGGCTAGAGGACGAGGAGCTCCTCTGGCGGGGAGCGCGGCTCGCGCCGCGCTGACGCAGCGCGCGTTCGTCGGTGCCATGGGCAGTCCGGGCGGCCGCGAGGCGACCGGGATGTCAGGAGAGCACGTCGGAAGCGCTCTTTGCCCCGAGGACGTTGCCGACCCACCGATCGAGGGTCGCGGGGTCCGAGCACGCCTGGATGCGGTCGCGATCGTCGTCGGTCAGCGCGATGCCTGCCTGCGCGAGCAGCCGGAGCAGAGCGTCGCGCTTGCCCTTGAGCTCCCCCTCGCGGATGCCCTCGAGCTTGCCCTCGCGGATACCCTCGAGCTTGCCCTCGCTCCGGCCGCGCTCGATCAGTTGCTGGGCGAATGGGGGGAAAGTTGCCTTGCCTTCGGTCTGCCGTTCCATGATCAGCGCCTCCAGGGCCCTCCGCATGGGGTCACGCAACGCATTGTAGACGATCTGGAAGTACACCGCCGCGTGCTCGTGGTCGAACCGCCCGAGCGCGCCGAGCGCGGCCTGGACCACGGCGAGACCGTTCGGGCCATTGCCGTGAGACGCGGCCGAGAGAATGGCGAGCTCCGTCTCCTTTTCCGCCTCGGCCTGATCCGTCACCTCGGGCACGATCGCGGGACCCAGCACCAGCGGCTGGAGCGTTCCGAGCCCCAGGCCCAGATCGATCTTCTGCGCGGCCCAGGCCGCCACCTCGGCGTCAGGCGCGACGACGAGGACGACGGCATCGCACTCCTTCTGGGCCCGCACGACGGCCACGTAAACGGGCCACGAGTAGCGCTTGCGCCGATCGATGTCGCGCTGGATCTCGAGAACAATAGACAGCACCAGCGCCCCGCGCTCGTCGCGCAGCTCGAGCACCAGATCGGCGCGGAACTCGACCGGGATGAGCTGATCGAGCGAGGCCTCGACCACCGCGACCGTGGCGTACGGCGGAAGATCGAGGTGAAAGAGGATCTTCAGGAAGTGAGGGGCGAGCGACGGGTTCTCGCGGAACATGTCGACGAGACCGTTGTGCTCGAGCGTCGGCATGGGCAGCACGCTAGTGGGCGCCAGGCAGATGGGCAAGCCATGCGCAGGCCTTCACACCACTTCTTTCATCGAGTGATTTAGCGAAATGATCCACGGTTCGACCGCATAAGCATCCGTCTTCTTCACGCGACGCGCGACGGCCTGCTCACGTGACGCTCTACCGTGAAGCCCTACCAATCACGTCCTGCGGCCAGACGACCGCGCGGTCCGCCATGCGGTCTCGCTACACAACGGGGCGGTCGTCGCTGGCAGCAACGCCCTGCTGGCGGTCCCAGGGCGATGCAGTCACGTTCGCCCCTACTGCTTCGGAGGGTTGTTGCCTCTACCGCCTCCGGACGGATTACCCGTCGTGCTCGGCCCGTTGTTGGGCCGAGTCCAGCCAGGCTGTTCGCAACGAGGTCTTCCCCTGAAGCCGCCGCCGCGATACGACATCGCCGTGACACGCACGATCGCACGGTGGGCCCCCCTCCTCGTCCTCCTCGCAGTGCTGGCCTCCGGATGCGCCCCGGCGCCGGCCCCTGCCGCTCCATCGCCCGACGAGGGCGCCGCCAGGCAGGCGGCCAGCGTCGCGCTCACCGCCCTCTCGCACCGCAAGTTCGATGTCCACGGCTGCGCCGCTGCCGAGGCGCGCCTCGTGCAGGAGGCCGAGGCGCGCGCGGGCACGCCTCAGAGCGAGCGGTGCGCCATCCTCGTCGCGCGCCAGAGCGACAGGACATGGCTCGTCGTCGTTCGCTCCTCGCTCTCCTCGAGCTCCGTCGGCGCGCAGGCGCTCGTGACCGTCCTCCCCGAGGCCGAGGGCGTCAGCGCCGTCGAGTACGCGCGTTGATCGAGCACGCGCGTCGACCAGCGCCGCCAGGCGCTCACCTCGCCCGCGCGACGATGAACAACCTCCGGAACGGAAACGGCGTCTTCCCGTCCGCCGCCTTCGGGTAAGCCGCAGCCACCCGCCGCCCGTACTCCTCCAGGAACTCGGCCTGCTCGTCGTCATCGAGCGCCGCGAGCAGCGGCCGGAGCGCCGTCCCCTTGGTCCACTCGACGACCGGCCTCTCGCCCCCGAGGACGTGCAGGTACTCCGTCTCCCAGATCTCGACCTCTGCCGCGTGCGGCGCCAGCACGCCGTAGTACACCCGAGGCTCCGCGACCGGGCTCTCCCTCACGATCGCCCCCAGCTTGTCGCGGAAGCGCGGCAGCCGGCTCGCCTCCACCATGGCCGTGTGCGACGGCGCTCCATGGTTCCTCGGCATCTGCACCGCCAGCACGCCGCCCCCGGCGAGGCGCCCCAGCAGCGCCGGGAACAGCGCCGGGTGGTCGTCCAGCCAGTGGAGCGCGGCGTTGCTGAAGATGAGCGCCGGCGGCGCGGCCGGCGCGAAGCGCGCGATGTCCCCCTCGATGAACCGCGCTCCCGGCAGCACCGTGCGCGCCTTGGCCAGCATCTCCGGAGAGCTGTCGATCCCCACGATCCCCCGCTCCGGGAAGCGCTGCGCCACGAGACGGGTGATGTTGCCGGCCCCGCACCCGAGATCGACGATCTCGCCCGGCCCCGTGAGCGCGATCCGGCCGAGCAGGTCGATGGCCGGGCGCGCCCTGTGGTCCTCGAACTTCAGATATTGAGCAGGATCCCAGTCCGCCATCGCGCCCTCCGCGGGCGAGCATAGCAGCAAGCGAGCTGCGCGGGGCGATCTGCCACACCGCCTGCAAACTCGCCACGGCGCCGCCAAGCCGGCGTGCGCCCGCGCTGCGCCGCGGCGAACGGCATGTGCGTTGCTCGGGCGGGCCGCGGGGCTACTGCGGCTTGTCTCCAGCGCTGTCGGGTACGCAGCTGCCGGCCGCGGTCACCTCATTGCACCGACCCACGGAGATCTCTTGAACGCCCAAGCCACGAACCATCCACCGCTGCCGCGCCCTCGTCCGAGGCCGACGCTCGTCCTGGCGCTCGCGGCCCTCGCCGCGAGCGCGGCGGCGCCCGGCTGCTTCAGCGCTCGATCGTCCTCGGGCGGCGGCGAGACGACCCCGCCGGCCCCGGCCCGGCTGATTCGCACGTCGGACATCGCGCTGCCCGATGGATACGTCATCGAGGTGGTCGCCACAGGGCTCAACTTCCCGACGGGCGTCACGTTCGACGACGCCGGGCAGGTCTATGTCACCGAGTCCGGCTACTCCTACGGCGAGGTGTTCACCACGCCGAGGCTCCTCCGCGTCGAGCCGGGCGGTCGCACGACCGTCGTCGCGACGGGCAAGAACCCGCCCTGGACCGGGGTCACCTGGGCCGACGGCGCGTTCATCGTCTCGGAGGGCGGCGTGACCGAGGGCGGCCGGATCATCCGGATAGCGCCCGGCGGCCAGACACAGACCCTCGTCGCGGGGCTCCCGAGCTTCGGCGACCACCACACGAACGGGCCTGTCGTCGGGCCGGACGGCTTCATCTACTTCGGCCAGGGCACGGCCACGAACAGCGGTATCGTGGGGGAGGACAACCACAAGTTCGGGTGGCTCAAGCGACACCCCGAGTTCCACGATGTCCCCTGCAAGGACGTGACGCTGACGGGCGCCGCGCTCACGACGTCGAACCCGCTCACCGCGCAGGACAAGGACGACAAGGCCACGACCGGCGCGTTCGTCCCGTTCGGCACGCAGACGCAGAAGGGTCAGGTCATCCCGGGCAAGGTGCCTTGCAGCGGCGCGGTCATGCGCGTGCCGGTGCGCGGCGGCACGCTCAACCTCGTCGCCTGGGGCTTCCGCAACCCGTTCGGCCTCGCTTTCTCGCCGGACGGCAAGCTCTTCGTCACCGACAACGGCTATGACGATCGCGGCAGCCGCCCGGTCTGGGGCAACGCCGACTACCTCTGGGCCGTGACGCCGGGCACCTGGTACGGCTGGCCCGATTTCGCCGACGGCCGCCCGGTCGCGCAAGATCGTTATGCGCCGCCGGGCGGGCCGACGCCCCCCGCCCTCCTCGAGATGCCCCCGAACCCGCCGCCGCAGCCGGTCGCGCTCTTCGCCGTGCACAGCTCGTCGAACGGGATCGACATCTCGCGCGACCCTTCGTTCGGCCACGTCGGCGACGCCTTCGTCGCGCAGTTCGGCGATCAGGCGCCCGATGTCGGCAAGGTCCTGCACCCCGTCGGCTTCAAGGTCGTCCGGGTCGACCTGAAGACCGGCGTCATCCGCGATTTCGCGGTCAACCGCGGCAAGGACAACGGCCCGGCGTCGCACCTGAAAGCCGGCGGCCTGGAGCGGCCCATCAGCGTGCGCTTCGATCGCGCGGGGAAGTCGCTCTATGTCGTCGATTTCGGCGTCATGCTCATGGATGAGCGCGGCGCCAAGCCGAAGCAGGGCACGGGCGCGCTCTTCCGCATCACCCGCGCGGCGGCCGCAGGCTGAAGGAGGTGGCGATCATGATCCTACGCGCTGTCCTTTGCGGTCTCCTCGCCTCCACCCTCGGGCTCGCGGCCGGCTGCGGCTCCTCCCGCAGGAGCGAGCCGATCCTCGGGCCGCCCCCGCTCGACGAGGCGCCCGAGCGGCGGGGCGAGGTGGTCTTCATGAAGCAATGCAACCAGTGCCATCCGGGCGGGGCGGGCGGGCTCGGTCCGGGGCTCAACAACAAGCCAGCGCCCGCCGCGGCCATCCGGCTGCAGATCCGGAGCGGGCTCGGGGCCATGCCGGCGTTCTCGGAGAAGGAGATCTCCGACGCCGACGTGGACGCGGTCATCGACTACATGATGTCGATCAGGACCTACGAGAAGGGCGATTGAACGGACGGACGGGGCGCGGCCTCGCGCGCAGCGCGACGCGGCTGGCAGACACGCCACATCGGAGCAGCGGAATCAAACGCCAGGCAGATCGGCAAGCACAGGAGAGGACCCGGCACATGGCATCCATTCGCGGCGTAATTTTCGATATCGACGGCACGTTGATCGACAGCAACGACGCGCACGCGCGCGCCTGGGTCGATGCGCTGGCGGAGTTCGGGCACAAGGTCCAGTTCGAGGAGGTGCGGCGGCGCATCGGGATGGGCGGCGACAAGCTCCTGCCCGAGGCGACGGGGATATCGAGCGAGAGCCCGGAAGGGAAGAAGATGAGCGCGCGCTGCTCGGAGATCTTCATGGAGCAGCTCCTGCCCGAGCTCCGCGCCTTCCCGGGCACGAAGGAGCTCCTGGAGGAGCTCCACCGCCGCGGCATCAAGATCGTCATCGCGAGCTCCGCCCAGAAGGAGAAGCTCCGCGAGCTCCTCAAGCTCACCGGCGCCGACGGGGTCATCGAGAGCGCCACGTCGGCGAGCGACGCCGAGCAGTCCAAGCCGGATCCGGACATCGTGGAGGCGGCGCTCGGCAACCTGGGGCTGCCGCCCGGCGAGGTCGTGATGATCGGCGACACTCCCTATGACGTCCAGGCCGCGGCCAGGGCCGGCCTGCGCACGATCGGCTTCCGCTCGGGCGGCTGGACCGACACCGGGCTCACGGGCGCCATCGCCGTTTACGACGGCCCGGCCGACCTGCTGGCACAGCTCGATACGTCGCCGATCGCCGGGGGGGCGGAGGGCGCGAGCACCGCTCCCCAGGCCGAGAAGACGCCGCAACAGCGATACGTGTAGAGCGCTGATCAGCGTGAAACGCCCGGGAAGCTGACGGACCCCTCGACCCGCCGCGCTGGCGCGGGGTAGCATCCCGCGCCCCTCACGTGACCATCACCTGATAGCAAGGAGCGCCGCGCGCCCCGTCGCCCGCGGCACGCAGACCACATGAAGATCGCAGTGATCTCAGGCAGCCATCGCAATGGATCCGAATCGGGGAAGGTCGCCCGCTACGTGCAGCAACAGCTGTCATCGTCGCCGGACGTCTCCTCCACGTACGCGCTCGATCTCGCCGACAACCCGCTTCCGCTGTGGGACCCGGAGGCTTGGCAGCCCTCGGAGAAGTGGACGAGCGTCTGGTCCCCCATCTCCGCAGAGCTCACCGCGTCCGACGCGTTCGTTGTCGTGGCGCCGGAGTGGGGCGGCATGGTCCCCGCGGGATTGAAGAACTTCTTCCTCCTCTGCTCCCGCGGCGAGCTCGCGCACAAGCCCGCGCTCATCGTCGCGGTCTCCGCGAGCATGGGCGGCTCCTATCCGATCGCCGAGCTGCGCATGAGCAGCTACAAGAACACCTACCTCTGCTACATCCCGGATCACGTCATCGTGCGCAACGTCCGCGGCCTCCTCAACGACCCGGCCGCGCAGTCCCCCGACGATGAGCGCATCCGCGAGCGGCTCCGCTACGCGCTCGGCCTCCTCCTCCAGTACAGCAAGGCCCTGCAGCTCGTCCGCGCCAGCGGCGCGATCGACCTGACCAGGTATCCCTTCGGGATGTAAACCCCGCCCGCCGGCCCCACCCACCAGGCGGCCTCACCGCCCCACCGGCGGCGCTATCCTACATCAGCCTACACGATTCCATGCCGTCGCCCGCCTTGGCGCACGGCGTCACCTGGCGCACGCCACATTCATCCGCTATCTTAGATGCGCGTCTGTTAAACTGGCGCACAGCACCCATGACAATGCCCTTGCTCACGCTTCCGAACCCGGGCGCGATGTCTTTATCGGCGCGCGCCAAGGCTGTGGTCTTCGAGGACGAGCGATCGCGGGCGTTGCTCGACCGCATCCGTCGGCTCGCCCCGAGCGACGCCACGCTCCTGGTCACCGGCGAGACCGGGACCGGCAAGGAGATCGTGGCGCGTCACATCCACGCGCTGAGCCACCGCGCGCGGCGGCCGTTCGTGGCTGTGAACTGCGGCGCCTGGTCGGAGTCGCTGGTCGAGAGCGAGCTGTTCGGCCACGAGAAGGGGGCGTTCACCGGGGCGACCACGGCGAAGGCTGGCTGGTTCGAGTCGGCGGACGGCGGCACGCTGTTCCTCGACGAGGTCGGCGACCTGCCGTTGCACCTCCAGGTGAAGCTCTTGCGGGTCCTGCAGGAGCGCGAGGTGGTACGGCTCGGCTCGCGCCAGCCGATCCCCATCGACGTCCGGCTCATCGCCGCGACGAACGTCGATCTGGAGGAGGCGGTGGCCGCGCGGCGCTTCCGCGAGGATCTCTTCTACCGGCTCAACGTCGCGTCGGTCTCGCTCCTGCCGCTGCGCGAGCGTCCGGGCGACATCCTCCCGCTCGCGAGCTACTTCCTTTCCGTCTACGCGAGCCGGGTCGGCGTGTCGCCGACCGAGCTCACCCCGGAGGCGGCGCAGCGGCTCCTGGAGCACCCGTGGCCCGGGAACATCCGGGAGCTCGAGAACGCGATTCACCACGCGCTCCTCGTGTGCAAGGGCCACCGGATCACCCCCGCCGACCTGCGCCTCAGCGCGCTCCAGCCCAGGGCGTCCGCGGCGCCGCCAGCGGCGCTGGCGTCCACGGCGCCGCCGGCGATGCCGCCGCCGGCGAGCAGCAGGGCGGTCCCCGAGGCGCCGCTGGCCGCGCTGGAGAGCGCCCTCCTGAGCCTGTTCGAGCAGAACCAGCCGGGCCTGCACGAGCACATCGAGGGGGTCCTCCTGCGCACCGCCTACCGCTATTGCCATCGCAACCAGCTCCAGACCGCGCGGCTGCTCGGCATCAGCAGGAACATCGTGCGCGCCCGGCTCGTCCAGTTCGGCGAGCTCGCCCGCTCGCCGCGCGCGCGGGGCGGCAGCGAGCCGCCCGAGTCCGGGCCGATCTCGAGCGGTCCATGCTCGGTCGACGAGGCCGCGTGCGAGGTCGAGGAGCGGGACGCCCCGCTCGATACAGTGAGGATCGGGTGCCAGAGGTTCGGGCTGCTCATGAGGCTCGTGAAGCTGAAGGGGTCGCTCGATCGCGCGCTCGGGCGGCGCGGCGTGAAGGTGGAATGGGTCGAGTTCCACAGCGGCACGCAGCTCGTCGAGGCGCTCCGGGCGACGCGGGTCGATCTGGGGCTCGTGGGGGAAGGGCCCCCGATCTTCGCGCTCTCGGCGCGCGCGCCCATCGTGTACCTCGCGGCGGAGCCGCCGGCGCCCGAGGGCGAGGCGATCATCGTCCACCGGGACTCGCCGATCCGGACGGTGGCTGATCTCAAGGGGAAGACGGTGGCGCTGAACAAGGGCTCCAACGTCGACTACCTGCTCATCCGGGCGCTCGAGGAGGCGAACGTCCGGTACGAGGACGTCCACCTGACGTTCATCCCGCCCTCGGGCGCCCGGGCGGCGTTCGAGAGCCGCGAGGTCGACGCATGGGCGATCTGGAATCCGATGCTCTCGTCGGTCAAGGACGCCACGGGCGCGCGGGTGCTGCGCGACGGCAAGGGGCTGGCGACGAACACGGCCTATTACATCGGCGCGCGCGGCTTCGCCGACGCGCACCCCGAGCTCGTGCAGATCTTCCTCTCGGAGGTGAAGGCCATGGGGGAGTGGGCCAACGCGAACACCGCGGCGGCGGCGGAGCTCCTGGCGCCGCAGCTCGGCCTGCCGCAGGCGGCGCTGGTCGCGGCGCTCCAGCGGCGGCGGTTCGGCCTGCGCGCGCTCGACGCCGAGCTCGTCGCGTCGCAGCAGGAGGTCGCGGACGCGTTCCTGAAGCTGCGGCTGATCCCCCATCCGATCCGCGTGGCCGAGGCGCAGTGGGCCCCGCCGTCGCGGCGGGACCGGATGGCGCGCTGCGAGTCGGCGGGAGCGGTCGCGTGCGCGGCGGCCGGAGGGCGATCCAGCTAGCTCCGCGCGCAACCAGGTTCGCCCCTGGTTGCGCGGAGGTCTTGCCGAGCTGCCCGGCGGCCCGAGGAGCCCCTGCTCGTCGCGCGGCGCGGGGCCTCACCGGACCCCACTACCCCTCGCTCCGGCGGCTCATTCTGGACTGATCGTTCCAGAATGATCGTTCCAGAATGAGCCGCTGGAACGAGGGGCACCTGGGCTCGAGCATGGTGCCTGCCCGGCGAGCCGCGCTCGACTCGACCAGGGCACACCCGATCCGCTATGCTGGCCAGCGCCGGCCCGCTGCGGGCCACCGCGCCATGCCTTCAGGGCGGGAGTGTCCCCTCATGTTGCTGGCAAGAGTTCGTGATCAGCTCCGCGGGCAAGACGAGGAACCGGCGCCTGCTCCCGAGGTGAAGGACGTGGTCCTCCTCGTCCCCGGCTTCCTCGGCTTCGACCACTTCGGCGGCTTCTTCTATTTCGCCGACCGCGTCTGCGGGGCGCTGCGCGGCGCGCTCGAGGTGAAGCTCGGCCGTCAAGGGCTCGTCCCGGTCATCCCGGTGACGACGCGCCCCACCGCCTCGCTCGAGGCCTGCCAGGCTTCGTTGATCGTCTTCCTCAGGCGGGTCATCGAGCAGTTCCCGAACGCCAATCTCCACCTCGTTGGCCACAGCACCGGGGGCGTGCACGCACAGCTGCTCACCAGCGCGCGGCCCCAAGGAAAGGCTTCGTGGGAGCGAGAGGACACCGGTCCTGGCGGGTGGCGCTCGAGGCTCCGGTCGGTGATCTCCGTCTGCGCTCCCCACTGGGGCACGTACCTCGCCCACTCCGACATGGCCTCGCTCGCCCGTCTCGACCTCGGGCCAGAGCTCCTGAGCGTCGGCCGTCCGCTCCTGCACCTGCTCCGCCTGACGGTGGTTGAATCGGCGCTCTCGGCGTTCGATCTCACGGTCGGGACGGCCACGGAGCTCTGGGGCTTCCTTCTCGATGTCCGCAACAACCGGCAGCTCATCGACGCGCTCACACCGGAGAACATGGCCAGGGTGCGGGACGTGGACAGCAGCGCCGGGCCGCGGCTGCCCGTCCACCTGCGGAGCTTCGTGACGGTGGCGCGGATGAGCGACGACTCCGACCCTTTCTTCTGCGATCTCTACACCCGGACCGCGGACACGAGCTCCGGCGCCCCTTCCCCCGTCGCCGCCGAGGCCGCCGCGCGCCTTTTGCGCGAGATGCGCCTGCACGGAACCGGTGGTCCTTCGCGCCGGTGCCGCATCATCAAGTTCTCCCAGGCCCCGGAGATCGACATCACCGGCGCGAGCAACGACGGCATCGTCAACAGCGCCCATCAGCTCCTGGATCCGGGCTCACCGGAGGAGCTGGCCGGCATCGTGGTCGCCGATCACGCCGACGTGATCGGGCACTATGACCGCCTGGAGCTGCGCGCCGCGGTTGGCGGAGGAGCGGTCGACTGGTCCCGGTACAAGCGAGGGCTCTTCCGCAGCGGGTCGCGGTTCCGGGACGAGCAGTTCTTCGAGCTCTACGGGGCCATCGCCGACGAGCTGCTCGCTGCCATCACCGCCGGAGCCCCGAGCAGGAGGCCGCCCGCCGGCGCCGACGACCGCCTTCACGCGCCTATATCGAGCTTCCCGCCGCCGTCTGACGGCTAGACTGCGGATTGCCGCCAGCCCTCGTGTGACGTAATGCCCGAACATTGATCGAGCGCGAGCCAAAGCTGATCGTCTGGGACCTGGACGACACCTTCTGGAGAGGCACCCTGACCGAGGGCCCGGTGGAGCGGGTCGATGCCCATGTCGCCCTCGTCGAGCGGCTCGCCCGGCGCGGCGTGCTCAGCGCGATCGCCTCCAAGAACGACCTCGACGCGGCCCGGGCGGAGCTCGAGCGCATGGGCGTCTGGGAGCTCTTCGTCTTCCCGAAGATCGCCTGGAGCCCGAAGGGGCCGCTGGTCCGGCGCATCATCGAGCAGGCGCGGCTCCGCGCCGTGGACGTCCTGTTCGTGGACGACATCGCCGCGCATCGCGAGGAGGTCCGCCTGGCGAACGAAGGGATCGCGGTCGCACCCCCGGAGGCGCTCGCCGGGGTGGACCCCGCCCGCTGGGGGAAGGACGATCCGGCGCTGTCCCGGCTGTCCCACTACAAGATCCTCGAGGCCAAGGAAGAAGAGGGGGCCGCCTTCTTCAGCGTTCCGCGCGATCCCATCGAGTTCCTCCGCGGGGCGGGGATCGAGGTCCGCATCGGCGGTCGCGAGGCCTGCCTCGCGCACTTCGAGCGCGTGGCCGAGCTCTTCGAGCGCACGAACCGCCTGAATTTCAGCAAGGTCAGGCTGCCGCGCCAGGGGCTCCGCGCCCTGCTGAGCGACGCGCGCGCCGACGTCGGCGCCGTCTGGGTGCGCGACCGCTTCGGCGATTACGGGCTCTCCGGCTTCTACGCCGTGGTCTCGGGGGAGCTCGCGCACTTCCTGTTCTCGTGCCGCGTGCTCGACATGGGCGTCGAGCACTTCGTCTTCCGGCATCTCGAGGCCCAGCACCCGGGCCTGCGCTGTCGCTTCGCCGGAGGCCTCGGCCGCAATGCCTCGTTCGTCACGCTCTCCCCAGAGCCGCCAGTGACGTCGCCCGCGGGCGCGGCGGGCGGGTACCGCGTCGCGTTCAAGGGAGCGTGCGATCTGGAGATCGCGGCATCGATCCTGTCGCGGTACGTCGAGACCTCGCAGGAGCTCCAGATCCCGCTCCCGAGCGGCGTATCGGACGTGTTCTCGTCGCACACCGAGTACCTGCGGCAGCGCGGGGCGCCCGTGCCGGACGACCTCGCGTTCATCGGCCCGCAGACGGTGCAGAGCCGCGTCCTCGACGCGGACTTCGACGCCCTCGTGGTCGGCCTCTCGGTCGACTACTGGAGCGGCCTCTACCGCCGGAACGCCACCGGCCAGCGCATCGCGGCCGGGTGGTTCTTCTGCGACCTGTTCGGCGAGGAGGCCGCGCGCGAGTACCCCGAGTTCGTCGCCTGGGAGGACGCGAGCGGCCCGCGCGGCTACCTCGCCGCGCACCGGGACCGGATCCGGAAGGACTACACGTTCGAGGGGGGCATATCGCCCGCGCGCTTCGAGGAAAACCTTCGCTGGCTGTGCGCGCAGGTGCCCGCGGGCCGCTCGCTGGTCCTCGTCAACGTGCCGGACGCAGGGGACGCTTCCTGCCCGCACGGCGCGCGCGTGAACCCGCTGCTCCGCGAGCGCTACAGGCAGCTCAACGCCGTCGTGGATCGCGTCGTCGCGGAGGAGCCCGCGGCGCGGCTCGTCGATGTCCGCGCGATCGCCAGGCCCGAGGACATCCAGGACATGCACACCCACCTGACCCGCCGCTGCTACGCGGAGATCGCGACCGAGCTCCTCGCCCTCGTCCTCCCGGCCCGCGACGCCAGCCTGGTCGTCGGTTGAGGAGATCGACAGGCGATGTCCCTGGAAAGCCAGGCTATCGCGGGCAGCGCGGAGCGGTGTACTCGCCGCTCGGATCGGATTCCCAGAACGAGCCCATGGTGACCCGGAACCGCACCTCGGTCTCGTCGATGGCGAGGATCTCGAGGGTGCCCGGGCCGATCGACCCACCTCCCCCCGAGCACTCGTCGGGCCGCGAAGAGTTGGGTTGGCCTGTCTCGCTCATCGAGCTGTAGCGGGTGAGCTCGGGATCATCGAGGTCATAGACCCCGACGTGCTGGTAGGCGCTCGGGAGCGCGATGCTCAGTTGCCAGTGTCCGCCGCAGGTGAGATGCGTGTGCGGTGAGCCGCACGACACGCCGAGATCGGATGCACGGAGAAAGAGGTCGTTGGGATCGAGCTCCGCGGCGCCCCCTCCGGTGCTCCCGCTGGTCCCTACATCCCCCTGGCTCTCCCAGTACTCGTCCCAGAGCACGTCCAGCTGCGCGCGCGTCAGCGCGACGGCCGGCAGCGTACCGCCCGGATCAGCGCCGCCATCCGAGCCGCCGAAGCCCGCATGTTCCGCCGAGCGGCCCTCGCCCGATGGCTCCTCGGGATCGGTCGCGCCACCGTCGTTCGACCCGCCATCGATGATGGTCACGTCGCAGGCGGCCAGCAGGAGAGGCATCAAGGCACAGAAGATCGAAGAGCGTTTCATCATGCCGCCCACCAATGCATGGCCAGCGCCAACCTGAAGGCAGGGAAAAGCCACGGCAAACGGCGGTGCGGAAGGCGAAGTGTGCCACGGATGTGCCAGCGTGCGCCTTGACGCGCCCTTGCCGACGGCGACTTCTCGAAGGCATCCTGCACGCTTCGGCACACACGCTGGGCGTGACGGTCAGCGCACGCGCAGGGGCGACCCCGCTCAGGGCGCGAGCGTCGGCCCGCGCCACAGGGGCGACCTCGCTCCGGACGAGGGGGTCGCTCGACCCGCGCAACCTTGTACAGATGGATGCGACCCATGGTCGGACCGCCCGATAACCCTGCACCGGATCTGCTCCTGCTCGGGGCGCTCTTCTCGGCGCGCGTCGCGAACAACCGCGGCTACCTGCGCGAGCTGCTCGCCCGGATGGGCGGCGAGTTCCGCTCGCCGCACCTCGCGACGCTCTGGCCGCTCATCGAGGACCGCACGCTGCTCGACCCGTTCCGCGGCGACGCGATCCTCACCTACGCGGAGCGGGCCCTCGACAGGCCGGGCGATCTCGCCGAGTGCGGCGCCTTCCGCGGCGGGATCAGCCTGCTCCTCGCCGGCCTGCTCCGCGAGCTCGGGGTCCAGAAGAGGGTGCACATCCTCGACAGCTTCGAGGGGCTGCCGGCGCCGAACCCGGCGTACGACTTCGGCTATGCGCCCGGCGAGTTCCAGACGGACGAAGCGCAGCTCGTGCGCCGGATCGAGGAGCTCGGCCTCTCGGATCACTGCGTCGTCCGCCGCGGGTGGTTCGCCGAGACGCTGCCGGCGCTGGCCGCGGATTGCGAGCTCTGCTTCGTCCATATCGACTGCGATCTCCACGACTCGGTCGTCGCCTGCCTCGAGCACCTCTACCCGCGGGTCGCCGAGGGCGCGCCGATCGTCTTCGACGACTACTCGGACGGCGCGGGTGGCGTGATGACCGCGGTGGATCGCTGGGCGGCTCGCACGGGCGACATCATCCACCTCGGCCCCGCGCCTCAGGCCACGATCGTGAAGGGGCTGACCCCCCTGTCGGGCGGCGTCTCGTGGTTCAGGGCGGAGGACGCGGGCGGGCCAGCCTACTCGGTCGAGCACCTCCGCGAGCACGCCCTCTACGCCCGCTTCCTCGAGCGGGTCCAGGCCATGCACGAGGACCGCCTCGCCGACTTCCGCCGCTTCGTCGCCCTCTGCAGCGGAAGCGCCGGCGGACCCCAGCGCCTCCGCGCCCCCGGCTACCAGGACTGGCTCCGCGCCCTCTTCGGCGGGTGAGCCGCCAGGGATCGAGCGGCCTCATCGCCTCGAGCGCATGAGCCGTCAGGGGTCGAGCGACTTCATCGCCTCGATGAAGCGCGCGCGCGCCGGCCCTGAAGGCGCGTAATGGTGCCCGAGCGGGATCCCGAGCGCGAGGAGCTGCTCCCCCTCGGCGAGGAGCAGGCGGTGCCCGAGGAGCTCGCAGATCGCGGCCTCGATCTCCGCCGGCCCGGGCGCCATGTGCCCCGCCGCGGCCACGCGCTGCCCGATCACCGCGCGCGTCGCGATGCTGTCGCACGCCTCGTAGACGGCGCGCGACAGGCCGGCGAGCGACACAGCGATCCGGCCCGCGCCGGGGCGCAGGTCGAAGACCTGGAGATGATCGCCGAGATCCATCGAGAAGAGGGCGTAGCTGCTCCCGTGCTCGCGCCAGTCGTCGAGCGCGGCCACGAGCGGCGCTGTATAGGACGCGATCGACTCGCGGCCGGCGAAATCGCCCTCGAAGTAGTAGGCGAGCTCGGCGCGCTGCGCGTCGCTCAGGCCGCGGTAGACATGGCGGTACGCCGGATAGGGCCTGAGGCCGTGCACCCCGAAGTCGCCCGGGCTCATGAAGTAAGGGCTGAAGCGATCGAAGCGCACGTTGCCCCACCCGTCGGGCGGCTCGAGGTGGGCTATCGATCGCGCGACCTCATCGAGCCCCTCGTAGTGCTCCGGGCGCTCGCCGGGGAAGCCGACGATGTGATTCCAGCTCGCGGCGACGCCGTACTGCCGGCACCATTTCAGCGCCTGCACGTTCTGGAGCATCGTCACCCCCTTGCGCATCAGCGCGAGCACCGGCGTGCTCAGGCTCTCGATGCCGGGCTGGATCTGGCGCAGGCCGGCGGCGCGGTAGAGCTCGATCTGCTCCTTTCGCAGGTTCGATTTCGTCTCGTAGAAGAGGTCGAGCTCGAGCCGCATGTCCCGCAGCGCGGGCAGGAAGTCCTTGAAATACTGGGTCGGGATGATGTTGTCGGTCGCGCCGACGGAGCGGGTGCGATCGCCGTAGCGCTCGATCAGCGCGGCGATCTCCTCGAGCGCGCGCCGCGCCGATTTGTGGCGGAAGGCCATCGTCGAGCCGTTGAGGCCGCAGAAGGTGCAGTGGTGCTTCTGCCCCCACCAGCAGCCGCGGGACGTCTCGAACAGGAGGCGCGTCCGGACGCCGGGGAAGACGGCGCTCATCTCGTCGAAGTACTCGTCAAAATCCGGGTACGGCAGCGCGTCCATGTCGTGCACCGCCGGCGCGAGCGGCTCGGCGTGCTCGGCCTGCCGGAGCGCCGGGAGCCGCGCCTTCTTCTCCCCGGGCGCCGCGGGCGCGCGGTGGCGGACGCCGGCGATCGCGCCGATCGGCCGCCCGGTGAGCACGCGCTCGCAGAGCTCGGGGAATACAGCGTCCCCCTCTCCGGAGCAGACCGCATCGATGAAGGGGAAGCCGCTGAAGGTCGCGGCGCCCATCGGGCCCTCGCAGTTGGCGCCGCCGAAGACGATGACGAGGTGCGGGTGGCGCTCCTTGAGGCGGCGGGCCAGCGCGAGCGAGGCGACGTGCTGCTGGAAGGTCGAGGTGAAGCCGGCGATGCGGAACCTGTCCCAGGGGATCTCGCGCAGGCAGCGCTCGAGGAACGGCTCGACGTGGCGCCGCACCTCGAGGAGCGCGGCGGGCAGGCTCGCGAGCTGGCTGCGCGCGTCGTCGCGGCCCTCCGTGCGCAGGATCTCGCGCGCATAGGTCGCGTCGGCCTCGGCGTCCTCCCCGAAGAGCGCGGCGCTGAAGCTCCACTCGCCGGTCAGATCGGTCGGCTGGGCCATCGCCATGCGCTCGTAGAGCTCGACGCCAATGCGCTCCGCGAACCAGATGCTCGCGTTGTAGACCCGCGCCGCGCGCCCGTTCCGCCGGAGCCCGGCCTTGAGCAGCCCGAGCCCGAGAGACGGGTGCGAGAGCAGCGTGAACGGCATGTTGATGAGCGCGACCTCGGCCGCCTCCGCCGTCTTCCCCGGGCCGCCGTGCCCTTCAGGCGCGCGATCCAAGCGACGCTCCTCCCGGCTCGACGACGAACACGACCCCCGCGGCGACGAGCCGCGCCAGCACAGGCGCCGCGTCCGCCCACGCCGCGCCGCCCCGCCCGCTCGCGAGCTGCCGCCCGCAGAAGCGGTCCCGCGCGAAGATCGACTCGAGCAGCGCCGCCGCGGACAGGGGGAACTCGAGCTCCGCCCCCCACACGGAGAGGATCGCGACGTCCCGCGCGGCGCAGCGCTCGAGGACGAAGCGCTGGCCGGGAGGGCGGTGGAACGCGGTGTCCTCGGTCCACGCTGCGTCTCCTGCCTTCACACCCGCCTGCGCGCGCAGCTGGTACGGCTCGGCCGCGCGGTCGCCCTTCACGCAGTCCTTGTTGTAGCGGGCCACGAGATCCGGCCGCTCGAGGAACGCGAGCGCCGCGCCCCGGATCCGCGCGATCGCCTCGCCCAGGGCGGCGGGCTCGTAGCCGTAGGGGGCGCCGGCCTGCAGCGTCAGCGGCAGGTTCTCTCGCAGCGAAGGCTCCTCCCGCGCGAGCTCCGCCAGCGCCCAGCGGAGGAAATCGACCCCGGTCCGGCACGCCACCCGGACCGTCAGGTGCAGCGAGGGCCCGCCCGAGGTCTGCGCCGCGTGCCACACCCCGCGCGGTACATGCAGAAAATCCCCTCTCGAGAGCCGGAATACGTGGTCCGGGTAGATGGGCGCGCGCGCGAGCTCCGCGTAACCGGGCATGTCCAGGGGGGCGCGCACGGTCGGCGCCGAGAGGTGCCACTCCTTCTCGCCCTCGACCTGGAGGACCAGGACGTCCTCGCGATCGTAATGCTGGTGGACGCCCGGGCTCTCGGGCGGTGTGTAGAAGAGATCGACCCGCAGGTTCTCCCCGAGCTCGTGCCCGAGCGCCGCGGCAAAGCGCTTGATCTGCGCGTCGCCGTCCTCGACCGAGCGGAGCATCAGGCTCGCGCCCGCGCGGCAGAGCTCCCGGATCCTCGCCGGGGAGCTGACCGTGAGCGGGCAGCGGTTGGCGTCGACGATCGACTCCTGGAAGAGCTCGGGGGGGATGCGCCCTCCGCCGCGCCGGCCGTCGTAGAGCTCGATCGCCGGCGGCGCGAAGAAGCGAAGGTGGTGGTTCAGGTAGCGGTCGAAGCTCGGCCAGCCGAACAGGTCGGCGAACTTCGCCGCATGCCCGCGGACGTGGACCGGCCGGCGCGCCCAGTGCTCGCGGAGGAAGACGTCCTTGTCGAGAGGCGAGAGGATCTGCCCGAGCGCGCTCATGCCGCGGTTCCCTCCGTGCGCGCCGCGCCGTGCTCCGCCGCGCTTGCTTCCGCGAGGCGGCCCACCCTACCATGGCCTGTCATCGTGGCGCAATCGGCGGCGCGCGTCCGGCGCGGCGATCAATTGCGAGCCCGCGCGAACCCGCGCGAGCCCGCCCGGAGACGGAGCCATTGAGAACCGTCACCATCATCTTCAAGTCGCTGTACTCGTGCCAGCACCAGTGCGGCTTCTGTCACGTGCTCTATGTCCCGCGGAGCACGAGCTACATGTCGACCGAGGCGGTCCAACGGACCTTCGACGCGATCGAGGCGCGGTTCGCCGGCTGCCGGGTCGATCTCGACATGTCCGGCGGCGAGTTCGCGCTGCGCCGGGACGCTGTCGAGCTCATGCGCTATCTGCGGACGAAGAAGATCCATTTCAGCTCGCTTGTCCTCGACACGATGGCCGTGCCGCTCGCGGACGAGGCGCTGGCGCGGGAGCTCGGCGCGCTCTTCACCAAGGTGAACGTCTCGGTGCACGCCCCGGACCCTCTCGTGCACGCCCAGGTCTCCGCCTCGAAGACCGATTTCAACGACCTCAAGGCCGGGCTGATCCACCTCTTCCGGTACTTCCCGGCGGTCTTCACCAACACGTCGATCAACCGCTACAATCATGATCGCCTCCGCGACATCGCCAGGTTCGTGCTGAAGGCGCGCAGCGCGTCCGGGCGGGAGACGCCGCTCTTCTGCGCCTATTACCTGCCCGTCTACCGTCATTACGGCGAGGCGGTGGCGGAGAACCAGCGCCGCCTCCAGGGCGCCGACAACGCCGATTTTCTCCCGCACGGCAGCCAGCTCGACGAGGTGCGCGAGGAGCTCGCGCGGACGAGGGCGCTGCTCGAGCTCCACGGCGCGACCGCCCAGCTCCGCGACTTCAACTACCCAGCCTGCGTCTATCACCGGGTGACAGGCGACCTCCCCGAGCACGCTTATGGGCTGCCGAACTTCATGAACGACAGCTATTTCACGGACTACACTCACCCGATCGACGAGGAGTGGTCGCTCGAAGAGGTGTATCCGTCGATGTACGACCGGGTTAAGGACGAGGCCTGCGCCTCCTGCATCGCGGAGCCGACCTGCCCGGGGATCACCCGCGAATGGCGCCGGCGCGGCTACGAGCCGTCCCCCGTGGCCGAGGCCGCGTACGCCGCGGGCTTCCCCGAGCGGCTGCTCAACCGGACCCTCCACGGCACCTTCTTCGATCCCATCCGGATATCCGCGCTCGTCGACGCGCTGCCGATCGACTGGGCGGAGCTCGGCCGGAGCTTCTTCGAGCACCTCGCGCGCGGCGAGGAGCTCCGGTCCGCGCGCGCGCGGATCGCGGCCCTCTCCCCCGCCGAGCGGGCACGTGGGCTGATCGCGCATCTCGAGGCGCGGGGCGGCCCGGGGGAGGTGGCGCTCGCGGCGGCGATCGCGGAGGAGCTCGCGGCGCTCGAGCGCCTCGCGCAGCAGGCGCCGCCGCCCGCCCGCGCAGGCCGGACAGCCGGCGCGACCGACGCGACCGACGCGACCGACGCGACCGGCGCCGGCGCCGCACCGCCTCCCCGGCGCGCGCCCGGGCCGGCGCAACGCAGACTGCCGCTCCTCGGCTGAAGCGCCGCGCGAAGAAGAAAGCGCGGCGCGGATCCATGTCGACTTGAAGCGCAGCGACCGCTCGGTTAGAGCTGACAGCGGGGGAAGGACAGATCTCGCCAACGGAGGAATCGCTGCATGCAACCTCAAATCGACGGTGCAAAGCTTCTATCCATCCTGGAGTCTCAGCAGCTCGATCCCACCGACAAGGCGGACATCGAGAAGCTCAAGTCGCCTCTCGGCCGGGACAAGGACTCGACGGACGACCTGCAGACGGAGGTCCTCGAGGCGCTCGAGCGGCACGTCGCCACGAATCTGCTGCAGGAGGCGCAGGCCCAGGGGATCGACCTGTATGACACGCGGGCGGTCGACAAGCTGCGCACCGATCTGGGCGTGACGCAGTTCAGCACCGAGGAGCTGCAGAGAATGTTGCTCGTCGCGGCGAGAAAGACGGTGCCGATCGACCCGAACTCGATCCGCAACTTCTCGCCGAAGATCAGCCGGGTCAATCGTGCCATGGCGGGCGACACGGCCTCCGCCGTGCCCACGAAGGTCGTGGTGAAGGGCAATTTCTGATCGGAGCTGGCGTACGCGCCGCTCCCTTCGCGCCGTCCACCGTTCGCGCCGTCCACCGTTCGCTCCGTCCACCGCTGACCTCGTCTGCACGGTCCGCGGTCGCCAGCGCAAGGTGGCGCGCTGACCCCGGCCCTCGCGCATGGCTTCGCGGTATGCTCCTTCGCCTCGCGGAGCAGAGCATTCAATGAACCCGGCCCTTCGCGTTCTCCTGCTGCTCGCGCTGTTCATGGGCTGTACATCGCCTCCGCCCCCTCCCGCTGCGCCGGCCTCGGCGCGGCAAGGCGCCGGCGCGCTTGTCGCGCCGGACACCCCGACGGGCGCGGACGCAGCCCGCGACGCCGAGCTCGCCGCCGAGGCGGCCAGCGTCGTCCGCGCCTTCTCCAATGGAGGGGTCGGCTTCACGCCGGATGGGCGCCGCATCGTCTTCCGCTCCGACCGCGACGGGCTCCTGCAGCTCTACATCGCCGACGTAGCGGCGCCCGACGCGCCGGCGACGCGCCTCACGCACACGGCGCAACGGACGCTCGACAACGTCATGCGCCCGGACGGCCGCGGCGTGCTCTTCCTCTCCGATGAGGGCGCGGACGATCAGCACTCGATCTTCGGCGTCGGGCTCGACGGCCAGGGCCTCTTCGAGCTCACGCCCGGCGAGAAGCTCGAGCGCGACCGCCCCTTCGTGCCCCCGGGCCGCCCCGATGCCGCCTTCTACTCCGCGCGGCGGCTGACGGACACGAGCACGACGGTGTTCCAGCAGGAAATCGAGCGCGGGAGCGCGCCTCGGGCGATCTACACGCACCCTGCGCCGGGGGGGCTCACCGACGTCTCGCCCGACGGGAAGCGGGCGCTCTTCGTGCAGCCCGTCTCGCTTTCCGCGTGGGAGCTCCTGCTCATCGATCTGGAGAAGGGCGCTGCGCGCCGGCTCTATCCGCCCGACAAGCAGAGCGCGCACATAGCGGACGCCGTCTTCGCGCCCGACGGCGGCGTCCTCGTCGCCACCGACGGCGGCGCGGATCGGTCGCTCCTGCTCGCCCTCGATCCCGCGACGGGCGCGGAGACCCACCGTTACGTGGAGACCTCGCCGGCGACGGCGCAGATCTCCGGCGTCCTTGTCGCGCGGCGCGGCGGCGCGGTCGCGATCCAGATCGACGCGGGCAGCCACCACGAGGTCCGGCTCCTGCGCGCGCCGGCCCTCGTGCCCATCGCGCCGGTGAAGCTCCCGCTCGGCATGGGGAAGATCTACGATTTCTCCCCCGACGGCCGCACGCTCGCGCTCACCTGGTCGACCGCCGAGCGGCCCTTCGATCTGGTCGCCGTCGACGTCGCCACCGGCGCGGCTCGGCCCCTCCGGCAGGAGCCGCGGCCGACCCTCGACAGGCTTCCTCCGCTCGAGAGCCGGCTGGTCTCGGTCCCGTCGTTCGATGGCCTGCAGATCCCGGTGAACCTCTATCTCCCGGGAGCTCCCGGCACGCAGCGCGGTCGCCTCCCGGTGATGGTGATGATCCACGGCGGCCCGGCCGACGCGTGGTCTTTCGGCTGGGATTTCTTCGTCCGCTTCTACAGCGCGCAGGGCTATGCCGTCGTGCAGCCCAACATCCGCGGCTCCTCCGGCTTCGGCCGGTCGTTCGAGATGGCCGACGACGGACCGAGGCGCCTCGACGCGCTCGAGGACGTCGAGGCCGTCGCGCGCTGGGCGCGGGGCCAGCCCTGGGCCGACCCCGAGCGCATGGTGATCTTCGGCGGGAGCTACGGCGGCTACATGACCCTCCTGTCGATGACGCGGCACCCGGATCTCTGGCGCGCGGGGATCAGCCTGGTCGGGCCGAGCAACCTCGTCTCCTTCCTGGAATCGACGACGGGCATTCTCCGCGACGTCCTCCAGAACGAGTTCGGCTCCCTCGATCGCGACCGCGCTTTCCTCGAGTCGATCTCGCCGCTCCGCGACGTGGACCGGATCCGCGCGCCGCTCTTCGTGTTCCAGGGCGCGAACGACCCGCGCGTCGCCCGGTCCGAGTCCGATCAGGTGGTGCGATCGATGCGCGCCCGCGGGGTGTCCGTCGAGTACATGGTCGCGCACGACGAGGGGCACTCGCTGGATCGCGCCGACAACAAGATCGCCTTCCTGGCGAGGACCACGCGCTTCCTGGAGAACGCCCTCGGCCATGCCAGGGCGCCCGCGGGCCGCTGAGCCGGCGCGCGGGCCGCTGAGCCGGCGCGCGGGCTGCTGAGCCGGCGCGCGGGCTGCTGAGCCGGCGCGCGGGCCGCGTCGCGCTCCGATCGAACGCGGTTGAACCAGCCTGCGCGCGGCGGGTAGGATCCGGCCTGCCGGGCCGTCGCCGCGGCCGGAGGCGTGGGCCCTTGTCGATCGCGCCGAACCCCTGCTCCAACGCGTCCCGCTTCGACGGCATCGCCGCGGAGTACGATCGCTATCGCCCGCGTACGCCAGAGGCGCTCCTCCCGCTGCTCTGCCGCTACGCTGGCTGCGAGCGCCCGGCGCGGGTCGTCGATCTCGGCTGCGGCACCGGGATCTCGACGAGGATCTGGGCGTCGCTGGCCGGGGAGGTCATCGGCATCGACGCCTCGCGCGACATGCTGGACCAGGCCGAGGCGCGCGGCGCGCCTGGAAACCTCCAGTACCGCCTCGGCGAGGCAGCGCGCACCGGTCTGCCCGCGGCGAGCGTGGATGTGGTCGTCGCGGTGCAGTCGTTCCACTGGATGGATCCCCGCGCGACGCTCGCCGAGGTGGGCCGTATCCTGCGGCCGGGCGGGGTCTTCGCGGCGGTGGACACCCGCTTCCCGCCCGCGATCCACTGGGAGCTCGACGTCGCCTTCGATCGCCACCTCCTCGCCGTCGAGTCCGCCGAGGCCGAGCTCGGCCTCACCCTCGACACGCCGCGCTGGAGCAAGGAAGGGCACCTCGATCGCATGGCGCGGAGCGGCGAGTTCCGCTTCGTCCGCGAGCTCGAGCTCCACGGCGTGGAGTCCGGCGACGCGGCGCGCTTCCTCGGCTTCGCGCGGACCGCCACCCGCGTGGACGCGCTGCTCGCCCGCGGCCTCTCCGAGGCGCGGCTCGGGCTCGACGATCTGCGAAGGGCCGCGGCGCGCGCGATCGGCGGCCGCGAGGTCGACTGGCATTTCGGGTTCCGGGTGCGGATGGGGGTCCGGTGACGGCGCCGTCGGGCGGACCGGGAGGGCCGGGCGGGCCGGGCGCATCGGGCGGACCTGGCGCGTCGGGCGGACCGGGCGCGTCGGGCGGACCTGGCGCGTCGGGCGGACCGGGCGCGTCGGGCGGACCGGGCGCGTCGAGCGGGCGGGGCGCGCCGGGCGACGAGGCGTTCTCGCCGGATGCTGCGTGGTGGGAGCGGTTCGTCGCCGACTGCTGGGACGCGGATCGGCCTGTCGTGCTGCGGCAGCCGCTGGCGCAGCCGCTCGCCACGCCCGGGGATCTGCTCCACATGTTCCGCGGGATCGCGGATCGCTTCCGGAGCGGCGCCCCGGCCGGGGGCCTGCTCTTCTGCATCGAGTACGCCTCCAAGGTCACGGAGATCGCGCGCCACCTGCCCGACGCGCGCGACGCGTCGCTGGACGCCTGGGCGGCGCGGACCAGCGAGGAGCTCGGCGGTCGGCGCTTCGCCCTTGTCGCGCACGCGCCGCACGTCGCCTCGTTCGAGCACTGGTCGCGGGCGCGGAGCTTCACCGGGGGCCTCGGCGCGGTGACCTCGCTCGAGGAGTACCTCATCGACACGGAGATCTTCGTCGGCGACTACCTGGTCACGCCGCAGGGCGTGCACGTCGACGCGACCAACGCGTTCAGCTTCGTCGTCCAGGGGAGGAAGCGGATGCTCGTCTGGCCGCCGCACGTCTTCGCGGGCTCGCCGCACAAACGCAGCCCGCGCAGCATGGGCGGGAGCACCTATATCGACGATCTCGACTATGCCCCTTACCGGAGCCAGGCGGTGGTGCTCGAGGGCGAGCCGGGGGACGTGCTCTACTGGCCGGCGACCTGGTGGCATGTCGGCGAGTCGACGGGCGGGCTGGCCGCGACGTTCAACATCTCGGTCCTGCGCGGGCAGCTCCCGATGTACGTGGCGCAGAAGCTCCTCGCCGATCCGGCGACACAGGCGGAGCTCGCCGGGCTGGCCAGCGTGGAGCGGCAGACGCAGGGCGATCTCGACGCGCTGGTCGGGCGCAGCATCGAGGTGCTGGCCGGCGGGGAGTCCGAGAGGCGGCTCCGCCGCTGGCTCACGCGCTTCTGGATGAACCACATCACGGGCGCGCGCTTCGCGACGCCCCCCGCGCCGCGCACCGGCGTGACGATGTCGGTAAGGCTCGTGGTCCGGGCGGACCCCCGCTACCCGATCCGCTGGCGCGCCGTCGACGACGCGATCGTGATCTCGGCCAACGGCCATGCGATCGAGCTCCCGGGCGCGTCGGGCGCCGGAGCCCTCATCGACGAGCTGAACCGGGGTGAGCCGGCGAGCGTCGCGGCGCTCCTCGAGCGGCACGCCGGCGTCCCGGTCGCAGACGTTCGCGCCCTGCTGAAGTGGCTGCTTGAGGTGCAGGCGCTCACCTCGTGAGGTGCTCTGGCGATAGCGGTTGTGGCCGGGCATGCTCGACCAGGCCGTCCTGCGAACACATGCTGAATGATGGAGTTCGTTCTAGCTGAAATGGGCACTCCTATCGAGGTGCTCCTTGCTTACGCGCACGCGGACACTAGCTTGCGCGATGAGCCAACAAAGCGCCTCAAGCCCATGGAGCGCGAAGGCACGCATGGTTAGTTCCGTTGCGCCGCGGTTTCAGCCGATTCGCTGACGCGCTTCGGTCTACGCTCCGCGCTACGACACCGACGCCGGGCGTGCTCTGCTAGCAGGAGGTACCCATGACCGACTGGAAGTACTGCCTCCCTCACATCTGGGACCACCCTCGCCAAGTCTGGGAGGACGTGTACCTACTCCCCGACGACCCAGGCTACGCCGGTCCAGGTCTTCACCTCACAGTGGATGCGTTTGGCAATGCGCTGGACCCTTCGCATGGGTCCGACCGCGCCGAATTCCAGGCAGAGGCGCTGGCGCAGCTCGGCGACGCTGAGTTTCGGATCAATGGCTCCGAGATGCTCCTGCGCCAAGAGGACTTCTCACGCGAAGAACTTTTGTCGTGGGTCCGCGTGTGGCTTGCCCATAATGGCTTCCCCGTTGGACAGCTACGCGAGGTACCAGCCGAGGAGTTCGCCGGCCGCGTCAAGCACGCATCGATCATCACCGCACTCACGGCTTCGTACTCCGACCTCGACAAATGATGTACACCGAGACATCTGCACGACCCGGGCCACTGCCCAGCTCAGCGGTGGTACTGGATAGCATGTTCGGGGGCCCTTCGGCCTTCCTCACATCGATTGCCGCACACCGCAATATCAGCGAACGTCGGAGCGCAGGATGCGCTGACCTACCGAAACGAGCATCTGCGCCTTTCCCCCGATCGCCATCATGGTGGAAGGATTGAAGGACATGGGCACGGTCTACGACCGTATCGGCGCAAGCTACAGCGCGACGCGTGGACAAGATCCCCGGATCGCGGCGTTGATTAACGACGCGCTCGGCGACGCGCGGTCGGTGGTCAATGTAGGCGCGGGAACTGGCGCGTACGAGCCGACCGATCGAGAGGTGCTCGCAGTCGAGCCCTCGGAGACGATGATCGCGCAGAGGCCGCCGCGATCCGCGCCGGTGATCCAGGCCAGCGCCGAGGACCTGCCGCTCCGCGACGACGCCTTCGACGCCGCCTTGGCCGTGAACACCGTCCACCACTGGACTGACCTGCGGGCTGGTCTACGCGAGCTTCGTCGGGTCGCGCGCAGGCGAATCGTCATCTTTCTACGGGACGCGATGAGCGGTACTCCATTCTGGCTGACCGAAGACTATCTCCCCCCACTGGATCCGTCGCGAAGGAACTCCGCGATCATCCAAGTGATCCAGGACGAGCTCCCGTCGGTCAAGGCGCTCCCGGTCCGGATGCCTCGCGACTGCGTCGATGGCCTGTTCAGCGCGTACTGGGCGCGCCCCGAGATGTATGTCGACAGCGAAGTCCGCCGAAACATCTCGAACTTCGCGCTCGCGACCGAGGACGACGTCGCGGGAGGTCTCGCGGCTCTTCAGGCCGACCTCGAGTCGGGCGCCTGGGATCGCAGATACGGGCACCTGCGGTCTCTGTCGGAGCTCGATCTCGGTCACCGACTGCTGGTTGCCGAGCTCGCATGAGGCATCAGATGAGGCGGAGTTCGTGGGCTTCTCGCTCGGCTCCAGCCAGCCGCCGGCTAACCCGCGACTGGTCCGGCTAACCCGCGACTGGTGCTGACAGTGCGCCGAGCCTCGCCTCGCTCGGCACCCGCAGCACCCCCGCAGTCGTTGGCCAGCCTCAGCTCTGTTGATCTGCTGAAGAAAATCTCGACGCCGAGATGGCGCGTAACTCGGCACGGTCGGCATCCGCGGGGAGCAGCGCGCCGACCTCGTGCGCGCCTCGCGACGCGTCGATGATCCGGCTCATTGTGCGTCCGCTTGCCGAGCGGGACATCCGGGAGGCGGCAGAATGGTACGAGTCGGCGCTGGCGCCGACGGGCGCTTCGCCCCCGCGGCACACCGTCAAGACGTCAGAGCCTCCGCCGCGCCTCGACGAGCAGCTCGCGCGCGTCGCTCGCCTTGAGATCGTGGTCGCCCGATCGCACGAAGCCCTCCAGGGCGGCGAGCGCCTCCGGCCGGACGCGCCCCTCGGCCTCGCGGAACAGGCGGCGATAAGAGCGCTCGGGGAAGTAGATCCCCCGCCCGATGCGGATCAGCCGGCGCCGCTCGGCCCCGGAGATCAGTCCCTCGCGCTCCGCGGCAGCGAGCGCGTGGCGGATGTTGACCAGGGGCTCGGAGAGCGCGCGCAGGTCCTCGCTGGAGAACACGAGGGCCACCTCGTCGTCCGCGATGAGCTCGCGGCGCTTGAACATCTCGAAGATCCGGCCCACGCCGATCATGCCGAACGGCTCGAGCTCCACCGCGCGCAGGGCGCCGAGGCTCGAGCTGCCGAGGATCGGCACGCCCGTCTCGATCGCCTGGAGCACCTCCCGCGGCGACGGAGCCAGCGTGTGCATGAAGACGCCGTCGATGATCCCGATGAGCGGCGGCGCCTCGCGCGCCGCCGCGAGCACGTCCCCGCGCCGCACCGGCGGCCGATAGTCGGCTTCGAGGAGCGCGCGCGCCTCGGCGCGCGGCAGGCAGGGGCCGAGGAAGATGATCGGCTTCTTCACGCTCACAACGCCCCCTCGGCGGCCTCGAGGACCTTCGGGGCGAGCCGGCGGCCGAGTCGGTAGCGATCGACCTCGCAGATCTCCAGGCCCGGCACGATCACCTTGGCCGTCGGGATGCCCAGATCGTCGGTGAAATCGACGACGACCACCCGGTCCATCCCCTTCTCCCGCAGGCGGCCCATCATGATCGCGATGTCATCGCGCACATCGCCCGTCCGGGTATCCGGCAGGCTCGCGAGGGGGACGGGATCCTCGTGTCGCAGGAGCCAGCTGTCCCGGTTCACCTCCTTCATCGCGCGCCGGCGGATGACCGAGAGATCCTCGCGGCTGCCCTGGATGTCCGCAGCGCGGCTCTGGGCCGCCTCGGTGAGCGCCCGCAACATCGCGATCTCCGCGACCAGGTGAGCCCCCGATCCGCCGTGAAGCAGGAAAGCCCCGCTGTGCAGCTCGAGACAGGCGACGTCGACGCAAGCGATCCCCAGATCCGAAGTGAAGTTCCGTAGATAGAGCTCGATCCCCTGCTCCAGGAAGCGGCCCGCGACGGCGCGGCAGACGGGCGGGAGGGAGTCCACCGCGATCGACGGATAGCGCCCCTCCGCCGTGCCGGCGAACAGGTGGCTGCGGGCGATCGAGCACGCGTCGCGCTCGATCAGCTCGGCCAGCGCATGGCAGATGGCCTCCTCGAGGCGATTGCCGGAGGCGAGCCCGTTGGTGTTCGTCGAGAAAAGGAAATCGCCGCGGCCGTCCTCCGAGTACACGGCGGCGGCCGGGACCCAGACCGCTTCATCCCGCGCGATGTCCCAGCCCTCGACCCATTCGTAGCGGTTCGAGGCCACGTCCCTCACCCAGGCGGGGACGATGAGATCCCGCGGGTCGACGCACGGCCCGTCGAGCTCGGCCATGCGCGCGACGACGCCCCGCGCCTCGCTCGGCTCGGAGAGCTTGTACTCGACGGTCTCCATGACGGCGCCGACCATGGCGTCGATCCCGCGGAGCCCCTTGCCGCAGGTGACCGTCACCCCGAAGCGCGCCGCGGCGGGGCGCACGCAGGAGAAGGTAGGGATGCCCAGGCGATCGAGCCCGGTGATGTCCGCGAGGCGCGTGATCCCGATGGCGCCAAGGAGCGGCCGGAGGCGCTTCCAGGTCGCGCGCGCGGAGACGGTGCGGTGCTGGCCGCTCCGCTCGTCACATTTGGGGGCGCTGCTCAGGCGGATGGGTTGGGCTCGCATCACGGCGAAGAGACCTCCAGCGCGGGCCCGGTGCGATGCGCGAGCGTCGCGCGATCTCGGGCGGGCGCCGCGCTTGCTGTCCGGAGCGGGGGCAGGCTACGCTACGCGCCGGCGCGCAGCCTGATTTCTACCACGGGCCAGCGGGCTCCGGACAGCGATCGTTGAGGGAAGAGCTTGGCGAGCGAAACGAGATACAGCGTCCCGGAAGAGGTCATCGGACGGAGCCTCGGCGAGGATCTGCTCGTCCATTGCTTCGATACCGATGAGGTGTTCGTGCTCAACGGGCACGCCCGCATGGTCTTCGAGGCGATCAAGCGCGTCGCCACCCGGCAGGAGGTGCGCGACGCCATCCGCTCCCAGGGCTTCGATCACGCGGCCGCGCTCGCGGCGGTCGACAGGACGATCGACGAGCTGCTCGCGCTGAAGGTCATCGTGGCCGAGCCCGGCGCTCAGGGATAGCCCGGGGGCGCGTCGTTCAAGGCACGTGCGCCGGGAAAGGCACGCGCGTCGACCCAACCCACGCGCCCGATCAACGCACGCACGTCCAGCCCACACGCGTCGACCCAACCCACGCGCGTCGACTCAAAGCACGCGCTCGATCGCGTGGGTGCGGACGAGCTCCTCGAGGAGCAGCCGGACCTCGAGCAAGGAGAAGCCGCCCGCGCCGCTGGCGAAGGGACGCTCGAGCGCGCCGACCGGCCGCGGCTCTCCCGCGTTGAGCTGCTCGAGCAGCGCCAGCACCCGCGGTTCGTCCGGGAGCGTGAAGCTCCGCCCCGCCGCCGCGACGAGCAGCCGCCCGCCGGACGCCTTCGCCCAGACGATGGGCGCGGCGGGGTCGCCGGCGAGCCGGTCCTCTTCGGCCAGCGCCACGCCGCCGAGCGGCCGCGGCGCCTCGCGCAGGCCGAGCGCGCTCAGCCGGCGCAGCCAGGCGCCCGCGACCGCCTCGTCGAGCGCGGGGTCGCCGGCGAGCGCGCCCACGGCCCCGCGCGCGCGGGCGATCGACTCCGGCAGCGCGCGGGCGCTCCGCGCGAGATCGCCGGCCGAGAGCGGGAACGACCCGACGTCGAGCGAGGCCTTGCCGAGCCGCGCGATCGCGAGCGCCTCGAGCTCCTTCCCGACGAGCTCGAGCGGCGCGATCCGCGGCAGCTCGCGGTTGACGTAGGCCCAGTTGAGGGACACCGAGAGCGCGCCGTCCGACGTGGCGAGGTGCCAGTACGACGCCGGCCAGTAGGCGAGCCCCTCCCCGCCCGTCTCCACGGCGACGGCGCGGTCGAGGTACGGCTCGTACGCGGTGATCCCCGTGTGCTCGCCGCCGGGCGTGCGGTAGACGCGGTGCTCCCGGAAGACCTCGTGCGGCCAGACGAGCATCCGCTTGCTCCCCCTGAGCAGGGCGGAGAACGTATCGGCGTGATCCGTGTGGATCCCGACCGGCGTGCGGTCGTACATCCCGACCCAGAGGTTGATGAGCATTCCGCCCGGCGGGAGGCCGACGTGCCGGTAGAAGCCGCCCAGGAAGCGACGGGCGCGCCGGAAGAAGCCGGCGTCGTGGGCGGGGAGGTCGTTCAGCGTGAGGAGGAAGCTCCGGCCCTTGAGCCACGCCCGTAGCCGCGCCTCGTAGCCGTCGAAGGAGCCGTCCTCGGCGCGCGGCAGCTGCTCGTCCATGCCGGCCAGGAGAAAGCCCCCGTCGACGCTGACGCGGATCCGGGGAAAGTCGCTCTGCGCGCGGAACTCGTCGCACGCGGCCAGGAGCGCCCGGAAAGCGTCGGCCTCGCTCGGGAGGAGATCCGCCGGGATGCCGCGCAGGACGGCGGGACGCTGTCCCCAGGCGCGATCGACGAACTCGCGCCAGGGATCGTCCGCCGCCCGCGGCGACACGATGTCCGCGCGCGCGCTCGCGTGGCTCACGCGCGCGCTCGCGTGGCTCCGGCGATCCCCGGCGATCGCCTCCGGAGCGCCGGGCGCCTCTCTGCGACGGACCAGGAACGGCCCGATGACCAGCGCGTCGAGCGGCGAGCTCAGGAAGAAATCGAGCGCCTGCTCCGGGGTCTCCACGATGGGCATGCCTCGCCGGTTCAGCGAGGTGTTGAGGAGGATGGGGATCCCGGAGCGGCGCGCAAACGCCTTGTGCAGGGCGTGGAAGCGCGGATCGGACGACGCGGTGACCGTCTGGAGACGACAGGAGCCGTCGCGATGGACAACGCTCGGCACCGCGTCCCGGAACGCCGGTCGGATCGGCGCCACCAGCGTCATGGTCGGGCTCGCGTGGGCGCAGTCGAAGTAGGTCGGCGCGTCCTCTAGCGGCACGGACGGCGCGAACGGCCGGAAGTCCTCGCGCAGCTTGATCGTGGCGTTGATGACGTCGCGCACCTCGGGCCGCCGCGGATCGGCGAGGAGGCTGCGGTGCCCGAGGGCGCGCGGCCCGAGCTCCGAGCCGCCCTGGAAGTACCCGATGATCTTCCCCGAGGCGAGCAGCTCGGCGGCGGCCTCGACACACGCGTCATCGCCGCTCGGCGCGGGCGACACCTCGATCTCCCCCTCGCGCCGCCGCAGCGCCTCCTGGATGGCGGAGCTGGGGTACGGCTTGCCGAAGCAGGTCACCCCGTCGTGCCGTATCCGCTCCTTCTTCAGGACCTCGAGCCACCCGTAGTAGGCGCAGCCGAGGGCGAGCCCGCTGTCGCCCGCCGCGGGCTGCACATAGAGGTTGTCGACGCCTGTCTCGGTCAGGATCCGCCGGTTCGCGACGGCGTTCAACGCGACGCCGCCCGCATAGACGAGGTTCTTCGACGGGGTGAGGCGGAGGCGGTGCGCGACCAGGTAGAGCAGCGCGCGCTCGACCTCCTTCTGCACCCAGAAGGCGAGATCAGCGTAATGCGCGAAGTTGCGTCGGAGGTCGTCGTGGCTCCGCGCCGGCCGGTCGAAGCGATCCATCCAGTCGTAACGCACGAAGACCCGGCCGTCCCGGAGATCGAATATCTCGAAATCGTGCGCGCCGGCCCGGCCGTAGGGCGCGAGCCCCATCAGCTTCCCTGGATCATCCATTCCGGAGAGCGCGTAGGCGCTCGCGGCGCCGTAGACTCCGCCGATGGAGTGCATCGTCGTCCCGGGGCGCAGCGGGTACTCTCGGAATCCATGGCCGAACGGCGAGTAGTCCTTGTAGAGCGGCTGGAGCGTCCCGCCCGCAAAGCGATAGAAGCTATCCTTCTCGAAGTAGAGGTGCGAGAGCCCGGCGGGCGGCGCTTCGGGCACGAGCGCGCCGGCGCGATCGAGGCTCTCGTCAAAGGCGTTGCCGCAGCCGTCGACCACAAGGACCGCCGCCTCGTCGAAGGGGCACGTGCCGACGGCGGAGTACGCATGGGCAAGGTGATGGGAGATGGTGACGGTCGGCACCTCGTCGGGGATGGGCCGGGGCCCGTGGAACCAGCGGCTGCCCCGCTCGAACATCGAGAAGTTCGCGTTCTGGACCACGAGGTCGACGTCCTCGATCGAGATCCCCTCGGCCTCGAGGCAGTAGCGGATCGTCTCGGCGTCGTTCATCCCGTCGTGCTTGCGCCGGGTGAGCCGCTCCTTCTCGATCGCCACGGCGATACGGCCGTCCTTGAGGAGGCAGCTCGACCCATCGTGAGAGAGCCCCGTTCCGAGGACATAGACCGGCTTCGCCATGGCGCGCCCTGGTTATACGGCCACCTCGCCGCCCGCGTCGAGGCGCGGGGCAGCCGCCCCCTCGGCTTGCACCGGGTTGGCCACGGCGCCGCGGCGCGGCGCCGCAAGGCGGCCTGCTCGGATGCGACCCGGCGGACAGCAGCGGAGCGGCCCTGCCAGCCCCTCTCAAAAAATTGCGTGCCCGTGCGATTGCATGAAGGACCGGCGGGATCACCGGCATTCACGGACAGCGACGCACTCCTCGACCGCCATGACCTGGCGAGCCGCGCCTCGCGACGTGGGTTCCCTGCGCGCGCGGCGATTCGCGCGCGGGAGCGCCGCTCCGCGCCGCCCGGCATCGCGGTCCTCTCCAGGAGATCTCATGTCCTCGAAGCACTCGAGCTCGAACGCCCCGGTGCGCTCATCGTCCAGTTCCAGCGCCACCGCGGCGCGGCGGGGGGCGCGGCAAGCCGTGCTGCTCGCGTTCGCAGTCCTGACCGCCGCGGACCCCGTGGCCGCGCTGCGCGCCGCGGCCGCGGATCCGGCGCTGCCGGCCGCGCTCCGGCGGGCGCTGCGCGGCGCGGACGAGGACGGCGTGCGCATGTCGGCGCTGCTCGTGGCGCGGCTCCGCTTCGAGCGGCTCCTGCGCGGCTCGCCCGAGGCCGAGGCGTGGTTCGACCGCGATCCGGCGGCGTTCAGCGCCGCGTTCCGGCGCTATCACGCCGAGGTGCCGCCCACGGCCTTCTTCCCGGCGGGCGAGGCGCGCCTGTTCCGCGGCTGGCTCGAGGCGCAGCCCCCGCGCTGATCCGCGCGGGCGCGCGGGGCGACCACGGGGGCGCGGGCGTCGCGATCCATCCCGCTGAAAGCGCGCATGCGAGGTGCGCGCGATCTCGCAGGAGAAACATGCCTGTCTGTCCAGAGTGGCACTCCACGCCGGCCTTCATCGCGCCCGAGGCCTGCCCGCCGGGTTCGCCGCACGGCTGATCAGACGCTGCATGAGGGCGTCGATCACCGCGCGCGCGCCCGAGCCCATGTACCGGTTGCTCGGGTAGAGCAGGTACAGATCGCCCCGCGGCACCGTCCACCGGGGCAGCAGCGAGACGAGCGCGCCCCGGCGCACGTCCTCCTCGACGAGGAACTCCGCGAGGTTCGCGATCCCGAGCCCGGCCCTGGCGGCGTCCAGCGCGAGCTCCTGCGTGCTCACCGTGTAGCGCCCGCGCACCGGCACGCTCGCGGTCCGGCGCCCGCGCCGGAGCGACCACTCCGGATCGATCGCCGGCGGCTTGAAGACGATGAACGCGTGATCGCGCAGGTCGTCCGGCGCGCGCGGCGCGCCGCGCCGCTCCACGTACGCGGGGCTCGCACAGATCACGTTGTTCCAGGGCCGCAACCGGCGGGCGATGAGCGAGCTGTCGGCCGGCGAGCCGGTGCGCACCGCGACGTCGAACCCCTCCTCGATGACGTCAACCACCCGGTCGGTCGAGACGACGTCGAGCGACAGCGACGGCCATTGCCGGAGCAGATCCAGGAGGATCGGCCCGAGCAGGCGCTCCGTCACGAGCGCGGGCGCCGTCAGCCGGACGAGCCCCCGCGGCGCGCCCTCGCGGTCGACCACGGCGCGCTCGGCGTCCTCCAGGTCGGCGAGGAGGCGCCCGGCGCGCTCGAGCAGGACGCGGCCCGCGTCGGTCACCTGCACCGCGCGCGTCGAGCGCTGGAGGAGCCTCAGCCCGAGCCTCGCCTCGAGCGCGCCGACCCGCTTCGAGAGGGTCGACTTCGGCGTGGACATCGCCTTCGCCGCCCGGGTGAACGAGCGCTCGCGCGCGACGCCCACGAACGCCGCGAGCGCCTCCACGTCGAGCAGCGCGCCCGGCGTGAGATTGTCTCCTTTTGTGGACGGTCTGTGCACTTCATCCACGCTAGTCCACGCAGGTGGACGGATCCATCGTTCACCTCGCGGTCGCCGCCGGGTGCTGGAGCACGCCGCGCGAGGGCGCGCCGCAGAGGAGAAGAGCCATGCGTGTTGTCGTCGTCGGAGGTAAGGGCACGATCGGTCGTTCCATCGTCGCGGAGCTGTCGAAGCGGCACGAGGTCGTCGTCGCCGCGCGGAGCGGCGGGGCGCACCGCGTCGACATCTCGTCGGCCGCGTCGATCCAGGCGTTTTATCGCGAGGTCCAGGGGTTCGACGCGCTCGTGTGCGCCGCGGGCGACGCGTACCTCGGAGACTTCGAGTCGATGACCGAGGAGGACGTCGCGGTGGGCGTCCAGAGCAAGCTGCTCGGCCAGGTGAGGCTCGTCCTCCTCGGGCGCCCGTTCCTGCGTGAGGGCGGCTCGTTCACGCTCACCTCGGGCTTCCTGCTCCGCGACCCGGTCCCGGGCACGAGCAACTTCGCCATGGTGAACGGCGCGATCGAGGGGTTCGTGCGCGCCGCGGCGTTCGAGCTCCGCCGCCACGCGCGCATCAACGCGGTGAGCCCCGGCCTCGCCGAGGAGAGCGTCGGCGTCTACGGGGCCAACATGCCGGGGCGGCTGCCGGTACCCATGAGCACCATCGCGGCCGCGTACGCGCGCAGCGTGGAAGGGTTCCAGACCGGGCAGGTGCTGCTCGCGGAATGACCTGGGAATCGCCTGGCCGAGGTCCGCGGCGGGCCGCGGGCTTCAGGCAGGCACCGCGGCGGCACGCGGGCTTCAGGCAGACATCGCGGCGGCACGCGGGCCGCCCGCGGGCCGCCGGAGACGCTGCGTCACCGGGCGATCTGCGACAGCGCGAACGCGTACGCGTCCGCGAGCTCCTCGACCAGCGCCTGCACCCTGTCGCCGCCGCCGTGCCCCGCCTTCTCCTGGATCCGCAGCAGCACGGGCCCGCCCGTCGAGGCGTTCTGCATCGCGGCGGCGAACTTGCGCGCGTGCATCGGGTCGACGCGATCGTCGCTGTCGACCGACATGAGGAGCACGCTGGGATAGGCCGTCCCCGCGCGCACCCGGTGATACGGGGAGTAGGCGTGGAGCGCGCGGAAATCATCGGGGTTGTCGGCAGATCCGTACTCCTCGATCCATGTCTTGCCCGAGCCGAACAGGTGGTATCGGACCATGTCCAGCAGCGGCACCTGGCACAGCGCCGCCTTGAAGAGGTCGGGGCGCTGCGTGATGGCGGCGCCCACAAGCAACCCGCCGTTCGAGCGGCCCTCGATCACCAGCCGATCGGTCCGCGTATAGCCCTGCCGGACCAGGTGCTCCGCGGCGGCGATGACGTCGTCGAACACGTTTTGCTTGTTGTGCCGCATCCCTGCGCGGTGCCAGGCCTCGCCGTACTCGTCGCCGCCCCTCAGGTTCGCGACGGCGAACAGGCCGCCTCGCTCGAGCCACGGGATCGCCCTCGAGAGGAAGCTCGGCGTGATCGCCTGCGAGAAGCCCCCATAACCGTAGAGCACGGCCGGCGCAGCCCCGTCGCGCGGCGCGCCCTTCCTCTGGAGCACGAACATCGGCACCCGCGTGCCGTCCTTCGACGTCAAGAACACCTGCTCCGTCGCGTAAGCCGCGGTGTCGGCCGGCACCCGCGTCCGGTACGCGACCTCCGTGCGCCCCGTCCGCACGGAGAGCTCGTGGATCTCGAGCGGGCGAGTGAACGACTCGAACGTGAAGTGAGCCTCGTCGTCCTCCGGATCGCCGCGCAGCGTGGAGACGCTGCCGACGCCGGGCAGCTTCACCTCGTATGCGGGGCGGCCGTCGAGCTCCCGGACCTCCAGGCGCGCGATGACGTCCTTGAGGTAGACCAGGCCGAGCCGATTGCCCACGATGGAGAGGCGGTCGAGCTTCTCGTCCCGCCGCTCCGGGACGACCTCGACCCAGCGCTCCCGGGCGGGCCTGAGGGGATCCGCGCGGAAGACTCGGTAGTTGGGCGCGCCTTCATCGGTCAGGATGTAGAGCTGATCGCGGTGCGGATCGACCCAGTAGAGGTGCGGCTGCCCCTCGATGAGCGGCCTCCACGCCGCCTTCTTCCCCGCGCGGAGATCCTGGATGTAAACGTCCGTCGACACCCAGCCGTGCTGCACGGTGGCGATGAGCCAGCGGCCGTCCCGCGAGGCGGAGACCTGGTGAAACGTCTTCGGGTCGCGCGTGGCCTCGCGGACCAGTCGATCGCGAGCGGGGTCGTCGCCGAGCGCGTGATACCGGATCTCGGCGAGGCCGGGGCGATCTGCCGCCGACACCGGGCCTCCGAGCGGCGGCACCTTGACGTAGTAGATCCCGGCGCTCTTGCCGTCCCACGCCGTCGCCGTCCTGTCCGCGTACTTGGCCCCCTCGAGCACCTCGGGCAGCTTCTTGCCTGTCGCGACCTCGACGATCTCGAGCGTCGCCTCGTCGGAGTTGTTCTTCTTGACCTGGTAAACGACGTACTGGCCGTCCCAGCTCGGGAGCCAGCTCCCGAGCGACACGCTGCCGTCCGGCGACCACCCGTTCGGGTCGAGCAGCACCCTCGGCTCGCTCGCCTTTCCCTTCCGCCAGTACACGGCTTCCTTCTCCTGGCCGACCGGTTTCTTCGACCAGAAATAGCGGCCGCCGCGCTGCAACGGCGCGCTCACACGCTCGATGTCGTAGAGCTCCCGGAACCGCTTCAGGAGCGCGTCGCGCTCGGGCAGCTTCGCGAGCTCGGCGCGCGCAAAGGCGCTCTGGGCCTGCGTCCACTCCCGGACATCCTCGGCCTCGCCGTCCTCCAGCCAGCGGTACGGGTCCGACACCGGGACCCCGTGCAGGGTGTCGATGACATCGGCGCTCCGCGACAGCGGGTACGCGCGGGCCGGGGGGCTGGTGGGCGCGACGGCGCTCGGCGCAGGCGCCTTCAGCGGCGGCGCAGGGCGCGGGGCGGCCGGCTCGGATCCGCCGCACGCGGAAGCGAGGAGCGCCAGCGCGGCCATCGTGTGTCTCGCTGCAAGCATGGCCCTCACGCTAACGTCGTCCTCGCCAGCGTTCCATGCGAGAAGCAGCGGCGCGGCGGCGCGGCGGGAGCGACCGCGGCCCGCGGGAGCCCATCGCCCGCGGAGCGCTGGGCTCGCTGCCCGCAGGGCCGCCTGATGACAGCTCACCCGGGCTGCCGGGTCCGTGCCCCGGACGGCCGGGTTGCGATAGAGTGATCGCCAGGAGCAACGAGATACCGAGATACCGAGAGGACGAGGATGAAGCTGATCTACTTCCCCGTGCGCGGGCGCATGGAGCCCGCGCGGCTCATGCTGGAGCTCGTCGGCGCGCGTTACGAGCTCGAGACAATCCCCTTCGAGCTCTGGTCCGGACCGGAGGGCAAGGAGCGGATGCTGCGATGTACGCCGTTCGGCCAGCTCCCCGTGCTCCAGGACGGGGCGTTCGTCCTCTCCCAGTCGCAGGCGATCAACCGCTATGTGGCGCGCAAGCTGAACCTGTACGGAGACACGCTCGAGGAGGGCGCGCGCATCGACGAGATCACCGAGTCGGGCAACGAGATACTGCACGACATCGGTCTTGTGTGCTGGAATCCGCTCTTCCACGAGATCCGCGCCGAGCACCGCGTCCTGACGAGCAGGAAGCTCGATCTGCTGGAGAACCATTTCCTCCGCACGAGCGCCGACGCGGAGCACTGGGTCCTCCCCGGCCGCTATACCCTGGCCGACGCCACGATGGCGTTCGCCCTGGAGTCGATCTGGCCGCTGCAGCCGGGGCTCCTCGAGGACTTCCCGAAGCTCCGACACGCGATGACGGCGTTCTTCGCGGCCGATGGCGTCCGCAGCTACGTGCGCAGCGATCGACGGTTCCGCACCTGGACCACCCCGAGCGCCGCGTTCGGCGGGAAGGCCGAGGAGACCCATCACTGGGCGGCGGATTGACCGCGCAAGCGAGCGATCACGACGCCTTTCGGGCGCCGGGGCGGCGGAGAGAGGGGCGGCTCCTGGCCGAGGGGCCGCTGCCCCGGCAGCACCCGAGCAGCACCCGTTGTTGCTGTGGCAGCAGCTCGGCGCGAAAGCCGGGTGAGCGCGTCGGGGAGCGCACCGGATGCGATGGCACGCCGCGTGCTCACCCGGCGCCGCCATGACGGGTTCATCGTCGACAGCGCGCGTGCAGGCAGCCCTCCAGCAGCTCCGGTCCGGAGGGATGGTCATCCTTCTCGACGACGAGGCGCGCGAGGACGAGGGGGATCTCGTCGTGATGGCGGAGCACGCGACGCCGGCGGCCATCAACTTCATGGCCACCCACGGCCGGGGGCTCATCTGCCTCGCGCTCGCGGAAGAGCAGGTGGACCGGCTCGAGCTGCCGCTCATGGCCACCCGGGCGGGCGCGCGCCGGTCGACGGCGTTCACCGTGAGCATCGAGGCGCGCGAGGGCGTCACCACCGGCATCAGCGCGCACGACCGAGCGCGCACCATCGCCGCCGCGATCGCGCGGGGAGCGTCGCCGCGCGACCTCGTGTCGCCGGGGCACGTGTTCCCGCTCAGGGCGCGCCGCGAGGGGGTGTTCGAGCGCGAGGGGCACACCGAGGGCGCGGTCGACCTGGCGCGGCTCGCCGGGGGGCTGCCGGCCGCCGTGATCTGCGAGATCATGAACGATGACGGGACGATGGCGCGCCGCCGGGACCTCGCGCGCTTCGCCGCGCGCCACGGGCTGCCGGTCCTCAGCATCGGCGACGTCCTCCGCCACCGGGTGCAGACCGAGGACGTCGCCGCGCGCGTCCGGACTGCCCCGTTCCGGCCCGCGGGCCTGAGCGGCGAGTGGAAGGCGCACACGTACCGGCTCCGGCGCGACAGGCAGCTGCTCCTGCTGACGCTCGGCGCGCCGGCGCCCGCCGACGACCGCGCGTCGGTCGTGTACACCCACCGCGCGGCGCTGGTCTCGGATCTCCTCGGCGACGCTGACCTGTTCGACGCCCTGCGAGACATCGAGTCTGCCGGCGCTGGCGCGGTGATCTACGTGCCCCCGCCGGCGCACCAGCCGGCCCTGGGGGAGGACGCCGGCATCGGGCTCGAGCTCGCGGTCGCCGCGCGCGAGCTCGGAGCGCTCGGGCATCGCCGGGTCACGCTGCTCGACTCGAGGGCTCCTTGGCCCGCCGGCCCGAAGCGGGAGATCGACCTCGAGACGGGCGAGTCGCCGGCATCGCCGGAGCCCCACGGGGCGCCGCTGCCGCCGCGCGGCCGCGCGGCCCCTGGGCCGGCGCGAGCGCCGCGCGGGGGCCTCGGCAGGGCGGTGGAGCCGGAGGACCGCGCGGTCGGGTGAGCCGCGCGGACGGGTGAGCCGCGACGGTCGCAGGACGGGCGCCGCTGAGGAATCCCCTCATTTTGCAGCCCTTTTCAGCGGGGAAATTGAACAGGGAGGCGGGGAGACAGGGAGTATTTTGAAGATTTCCCTCCCCGCCTCCCCGCCTCCCTGTGAATTTTCCGAGGAATTTGAGGGGATGCCTCAGCGGGCGCCGGCGTGGCCTACTCGGGCTGTCGCGCGCCCGTCCCCGGGGCCTCTCCTCCCATGACCGCGGGCGCCTCCTCGGAGGGGGCCAGCGCGCCGGCCTCGCCGCGCGTCACGCGCCGGTCCCCGTCCCTGTCGAACGCCTTCAGCATCTCGCCGACCACCACCTCGGACGGCGCCTCGGCCGTCACCCGCGAGACAGCGGCCTTCAGCTCCTCCGCCGAGACGGCGCCGTCCCGGTCGGCGTCGATCGCCTCGAAGGTCCCGAGCTGGCGCCAGAGCTCCACGGCGAACGACTCGACGAGGACGAGCTTCGGCTCACGCCCGCTGTCCGCCGGCGGCACCTTCTCCGGATGCTCCTGCGCGAAGCGGATCAGCGGAGCGATGTCATCCATGCCGCCCAGCAGCCCTCGAACGAGGGCGATCCGGTACTCGCGGTCGTCGACGAGCGGTCGGCCGCCGATCGCGATCAGCTCGCCTCGGGCGTCCGTCTCCATCCGGTCGTCGATCTGAAGATAGCCGCCGTGCTGGGCCGGGGCGCGCGACCGCGACGCGGCGACGGCCTCGCGGGCGACGCGGCCGGGCATCGCGACCACCACCACCTCGTTGCTGAAGGGGACCTCCGCCTTGAGATCCCCGTAGGTGAAGCGATCCCGGTACGCGCGACCCCCGCGGATACCGCCCCCGTTGAACAGGCACCCATCCGCCTGGAGCGCGTCCCGGATCCGCGAGCAGATGAGCTCTCCGAGCGAGGTCTGCTGCGATCGCGTCCCGACCGACGACAGCGCCCGCCCCGGCGGGAGCCGGAGGAGGGTGGCGGCGTCGAGATCGCGCACGAGCTGCATGTGGCGGTCCACGCGCGCTCGCATCGCCGGATCCTCGGCATAGCCGGCGACTTCCTCGAGCCGGACGGCGACCGCCGGCAGGTCGGGCGCGCCGGCCGGAGGCGCCTCGGCCGGCCACGCGAGGTCGACGATGGCCGCGCTCGCCGCGTCCGTGCCGGCCTTGACGACCCAGCAGCCGTCGACGTCGTCGATGAGCACCTCGTGCTCGTGGCCGCCGAGGATCACGGGAAAGCGCGGATCGCGCTGCCTCCGCGCGAGCGCGAGGTCGTGGTCGCGGCTCTGGTGCGTTATCGGGATCACGCAGGCGCAGCCCTCCTCGCGGACGAGCCTGCCGGCCCAGCGGACGGCCGCCTCGTTCGCCGGCTCGATGGCGTACCCCCCGAACGCACCCCGCCGGTACAGGCCCTGCACGTGGACGAGCAGGCCGAGCAGGCCGACCCGGACCGTGCGCCCGCCAGGGCTCGACAGCTCCACGATCTCGTGCGTGGGCAGCGCCGGAGCGAAAGCGGGCATGTTGGTGTTGAGCCAGGTGCCACGGAACTCCTGCACCCGCGCCCTGAGCTCCGGAAGCTCGATGTCGGCCTCGTGGTTGCCGAAGATGGCGTGCGTGATCGGCACCGCGTTCATGCAGTCGATCATGCCTCTCCCGTGATCGAGGCTCGACAGCAGGCTCGGCGCGAGGAAGTCGCCGGCCATCACCACCAGGAAGCGATCCGCCGGCCCCGCCGCGTGGCGCCGCACAAGGGTCGCGAGGCGCGGGAGGTTGTCGAGCGAGTAGACGTCGTTGACGCAGACGATCCGCAGCGAGGGGCCTCTCGGCAATCCTTGGTCACCGGCGGTCATGCCAGTCCCAAGATAGACCATCTCGCAGACTCGCGCTGGCCTCCGGGCAGCGCCGCGGCGCCGCTGCGCGCCCCGCCAGCGCCGTCAGCCCGGCCACGCCATCGCCTGGATCGACGCCCTCCTGCCCGGGCTCACCGGGGGCGCCGCCATGAGCCGCCCCGCGCTGCCGCCTTTCACTCGCACCGGGGCGGCGATGGTGAGAAGCACTCCCCCGCGGCATTGCAGTACGTCCTGCCGCACTTGAGCTTCGGCTTCGCATCGGGTAGCGGGCCGCGCGCGGTCGGCGACGGCTTCGTGGTCGCCGCGGCGCTCACGGACGGCGCAGCGCTCGCCGACGGCGAGGGAGCAGGCGCAGAGCCCGGTGGCGCGGCGGTCCCGGGCGCCGCCGCCGCCGTCCCGGGCGCCGCCGCCGCCGTCCCGGGCGCCGTCCCGGTCCCGGGCGCCATCGCGGTTCCAGGCGCCGCCGTCGCCGTTCCAGGCGCCGTCGCCGCCGTCCCGGGCTCCGCCGCGGCGCTGGACGCCTCCGGCGCCGCCCGCTCGGGCAACGGCGCCTCGGGCCGACCGCAACCGGAGCTCGACCCCGCCGCGAGCCCCAGGACAGCGGCACAGACGCACGCCCATGGGCTCGTCGTGTTCATCGTGTTCATCACCGATGGCTCCGTGCCCACGCGATCTCGCTCTGCCCGGCCGCGATCGCGTCCATCCAGGCCGCGAGCCCCGGGTACGCCGCCTTCACCTGCTGCGCGTACCCGGCGAACGCCCCGGGATCCCGCGCCGCCAGGAGCTCCGCGGCGAGCCCGTACGCCTCGGGCGCGAACACCCCGCCGAGCACGTTGAGCCGCGCCGGGTCGACTGTGTCGAGCCCCTCCGGACCGTGGATCAGGTACTTGATGAGCCTCGGATACCGGAGCGGATCGCCCCGATCGGTGGGCGGCGCGAGCCGGCTCGGATCCGAAGGCGGCCGGCGGAGCCAGCGCCCGAACGAGCCGGCCGCCTCGACCTCGGGGCGGAGCTCGTCGAGCGACGCGCGCTCCGCGTCCGTGGGCTCCCGGAAGAGCAGCCGCCCGCGCGCGCTCTCGGCGATGTGCGGCGGGGCACCGTAGAGCAGCACGCCGTCGACCGCGCCGGCCGCCAGATCGTCCGGCAGGAGCTCGGAGATCTCCACGAGGAGCCGGCGGACCTCGCCGGCCCGCAGGCGGAAGCTCGGCGCCGAGAGATCGGGATCCACCACCGCCGTGGGCGCCTCCTCGAAGAACGGCTCCGCCTCGCCCGGCCGCCACAGCCGGACGCCTATCGCGCCCCGCAGCGCCGCGGGCGACGGCAGCGGCAGCCGCATCAGCGACGCGAAAGGGGGCGCGCTGCCGATCGTGATGCCCACGTACATCGGAAAGCCGAGCACGTACTCCGGCTCGACGTCGACGCCCACGAGGGCCGGGCCCGGAGGTGTGATGTCCGCCGCGCTCACTTCCACGCGAGCCCCTTGTTGTCCTCGAGGTGGACCCGCCGCACCTCCTTGAGGTGCCTGCCGCACACGTCCTTGCCGGTCTTCCCCGACGTGCCCGGGATCAGGTTGCGCTTGTCGTCCAGCATCCAGTTGGGCCTGTAGTTCATGCAGCAGGTCTTGTCGCGCGGCGCCCGGAAATCGAAGTAGCCGCACTTGTGCGGCATGCCGAACGCGTGGACGAGCTCGTGCACGATCGTCCCGACGATGCGGTCGCGGTACGTCGGCTTCGGCTGGCCGGTGGTCGCGTCGCGGTAGGCGGCGTGGTGCGTGAACATGATGGTCCGACCGGCGAAGTACTCCTTGCCTTTGGCCGTCACCGTGGGGCTGATGCCGGCGGTGTAGAAGGCGCCCGGGTTGAACACCTTGACCTTGACCTTCGCGGCCATCCCGTAGCCGCCGGGGGTCACGGCGCCGCCCTTCTTCCGGTGCCGCGGCGAGTAGTTGAACTGCACCTTGTACGCGTGCGCGATCGACCCGTCGCCCGCCGTGAAGTCCGGCTGCGCGTCGTGCTCCACGATCCAGCAGCGCGTGATGGGGCCGGCCGGGGTCGTCTCGGTCTGGACGCTGAACAGGTTGAAGCCGACCGTCTCGGAGCCGGAGGTCAGCTCGGCGAAATCCACGTCGGGGAACGTCCCCGGGATCTCGAAGAACTCGAAGAGGTTGGCGCCCGCGCCGCCGCTCTTCAGCTCGGCGTCCCCCTCGAAGACCTTGTCGCCCTTCTTGGCCGGCAGGGGGTGCGGCTCCATCGCAGAGATGACGCAGAACCAGCCGGGGTTCGACCTGTTCGAGAACACCTTGTTCACATAGGCCACGCACTCGGTCTCGAGGTCGTCCCCCTTGGGCGCCATGTGCGGCTGGTCCGGCACCACCTTCTCCGGCTCGCAATCGAGCTGGACGCAGCACGGCTCGAACGGCACGGGCACCTCGTCCATCGGCAGGGCGAACGCGCTCTTCATGCGGATGGACTCCACCCGGATCCGGTGCCACATCGTCATGATTCCGGTCTCGGCGCCGAACCCTTCCACCTGCGTCGCAGAGTCGATGTCCGCCCGGACGATGAAGTTGTCCCCTGCCGTGTCGGGGCAGTGGAAGACGACCTTGCTCTCGTCGCCGACGATCGTCGTCTTCGCCTCGGTCGCCGCCGCGGACGCGAGCGCGAAGCCGGAGACCGCCTCCCACGGCGGGCTCTTCGCGGGCTTGCCCTCGTTGTCGCCCGCGCGCGAGCCCTGGTGCTTCCCGGCGGCGTCATAGTCCTTCTTGTCGACGTACGCCCCCCACGCGGCGTGGAAGCCCGGATCATCGTTGGTCGGGTCGTCCGGCTCGACGACCGTCCACCGGATCTTCGCGTCCGCCGGGAGCTTCCCCCGCTGGACGGTCACCTTGGCGGTGAGCTGGATGAGCTGCTTGTCCTTGGCCCAGGCGCCGGCGAGGTCGCTGTTGACGTACACCCGGCCGAGGTGGTCCTGGCTCGTGTACCCGGGCCTCGCCTCGGCGCGCTTCACCCCCGGCGCGCCCGGCGACACGGGCGCGTGGAGCCCCAGGATCTCCGTGATGGAGACGAGCACTGTGTTCGGCGCGCGCAGCGTCGCGCGCGTCTTCTCCCCCTCGGCGACGCGGGGCACGGGCACCGCGCCCGGCGCGGGGGGCACCTCGCGCGTGAACACGTCGCAGCGCAGGAGCGGACCGCCGCCGAGCTCGTGGACCCGGGTCGGGTAGGGGCTGCTCAGGCTGCCCGTCACGGCGCCGAGGCGCTTCGAGCCGGCGTCGCCCAGATCGTCCCAGATCTCGACGGCGACCGGGATCGCCCCGTTCGCGGCGACCTCGAGCTTCCACGGGATCGCCTCCGCCGTCAGATCGAGCTCCTTGGCGCCGGCCGGGATCGGCTTGCTGCGCCCGAAGCGTCGCCCGGCGATGAAGCCCAGCGCGTACGGCCGCTTCGCGCCGGCGAGCAGCCCATCGATGCCGAGGACCTTCTGGAGGGTGATCTTGACCGCGGCCGTCTGTGCCATCGTTCGTTCTCGTCACGCGCCGTCGTGGCGTTTCAGGAGCTTCGCGCGCGTCGCGTCGTCGAGGACCCCGGTCGGCTCGAGGCCCGACGCCGACTGGTACCACGCCAGCGCGTTGGCCAGCTCGGGCCCGTCCTTGCCGTCCACCTCGCGCGAGAAATAGCCGAGGTTCTTGAGGCGCCCCTGCACGCCGCTCGCGCTCTCGATCGGATCGAGGTGACCGAGCTGCAGCGCCCAGGTGACACCGCCGGCGCGCGCCTCCTCGTTGCCCGGCGTGTCCGGCCAGGCCGCGAGCTCCGCGCCGTCCAGATCGGCGGGGATGGGGTGTTCGATCGGGCTCTTGCCGTCCGTCGTGCCGCTGACGACCACGTCGCGGTATTTCAGCTCGTACGCGAACGGCTCCTCGACCTCGAGGAGGAGGCGGAGCACCGTCTTCGGGACCTTGACCGTGAAGACGTGCTTCCCGCCCGTCGGGACCTCGACCGCCTTCGGCTCCAGGTCGGGGATGACGAGGACGTCGCCCGGATAGATGAGGTTCGGGTTGGGGTGCTTCTTCTTGAACTCGGCGTTGTCAGGGTGATTGTAGATGACTCGCCAGTCGGAGAAGCCGTACTTCGGGGCGATGCTCGAGAGGCATTCTCCCTGTTTGACGATGTGGTGGTGAGGCATCGTTCCTCCAGGAGCGAACACCCGCAAGAAAATGATTGTTCACATCGTACCGCGACGCGGCGGCGCCCTCAAGCGCCGTGAACAGGCCGGCGCGAACGGCGTGGGGAGCGGAGGCGACCGGGAGGTGCGCGGTCATCACGCCCATACCCGCGCCCGTACCCGCGCCCGCGCCCGTGTCGCGTCTTGACTCGCCCCATGCGGCGTGATGACGTGGAGGCTCGGGGCGAACTGAGAACGCAATGGGCCACCGCTGGGGCTTCGGCTGCTTCCCTGAAAAAGTGTGGTTCGCGCGTCGATACGATGCGCCGTTGCCGGACGGAGCCAGGGTGCTTCCAGCGCTGGAAGCGGCGTGGCAGCTGGAGGCGTGGCTCGCCGACGCCGTCCACGGCCGGGCGATCCTCACCGAGATCGTCGAGGCGCTCGGCTTCCCGGTGTCGACGGGGCCCGCGCTCGATGCGAGGGGGCTCGCGGCGCGGCTGCGGGGGGCGCTCCTCGACGGGAGCCTCTACGCCTACCGGATGCCGTACACCTCTTCCAGCGCGCCCATCGGTCCGCCGGAGGTGATCGAGCCCAGCCAGCCTGAGCCTCCGGCCAAGGAGGACAAGACATGGGTCGGCATTCAGCTCATGGACGACGGGACACCGCCGCAGCCTGTCCCGTTCAAGAAATACCGTATCGAGCTGCCGGACCAATCCATTCGCGAGGGATTGCTCGACAAGAACGGTCAAGCCCTGATCTCGGGCATCGATCCGGGGACCTGCAAGATCTCGTTCCCTCAGTTCCACGCAGACGACTGGCAGCCTGCCTGAGGGGCCCGCTCAGCGATCGGTGAGGACGTCGTCGAGCGTGGGCGCGGTGAGGACGCGCTCGGTCCAGCCTTCGATCTGCGCGGCATCGGCGGCGAGGACGCGCGCCGCGACCGGCTCCGGCAGCTCGCCGAAGCGCAGCTGGAGCAGCTTGAGCAGCGTGCTGCGCTGCCCCTGGACGCGGCCCTCGCGCTCGCCCGCCAGACGGCCCTCATGCTCACCCGCCAGGCGGCCCTGCTCGCGAAGGTAGTCTGCGATGGTCACGATCTCCTCCTTGGCCTCCGGCCCCGCCGCCGCGAGCAGCCGCTGCAGCAGCTCCCTCGGCTGGGCCGGGTCGGCGATGTTCAAGATATACCGCCACACGCGCGCGAGCGCAGCCCCACCGCCGGGCGCGCGACGCACCTCCCGGACCACGTCGTACCAGCCGGACAGGCGCGCCACGATCTCCTCGGGGCGGCGCGCGTGCCGGAAACACCACAGCACCAGCCGCCCCAGCGCCGTCATCGCTCGCGCGCGCAGCGCCTCGTCCGTCTCCGCGCTGATGTCGTCCAGCACGAACCGGAAGTGCGGCACGTGCTCCGCGATCAGCGCCAGCGTCCCCGGCGGCAGGTCGATGAGCTCCTAGAAGGCGACCGCCGCGTTCCACCCGGATTCAGACTCTCGGCGCGCCCACCCGCGCTATGGATGGCGCTTCTTCGCAGCGCCCTCGCCGACCAGCGGGCCATCCGGGGGCGGCAGCGCGGCCGTCAGCGCCTCGATCCGGGGGAGCTCGCGCCGGAGGCGAGCGCGCTGGAAGTCCGGGTCGAACGGCCCGTTGAACCACAGCACCAGCACGTAGATACCTCCGAACGACTCCGCCAGGTACGAGTCCTCGGGAGCAGCGGCGGGGCGAGCCACGCGGAGCCGTCCGCCCCGGCGCAGGGGGCGGCCCGAGCGCTCGGCTATCTCCCGCTCGGAGAAGCGCGCGGCGAGCGGGAGAACCGTGGGCGCGACCGGCCAGGCACACCAGACGTTGTTCGACGCATCGATCACGGCCGCCGCGGCGGCACCGGCGCGGGCGACCAGCTCGCCCAGGGTGTCTCGCAGCGCCGTCCACGCGGGGATGTCGTCGCCGAGCGGCATGCATTCAGTCTAGCGCTTCGAGACACGGGGCCGACGTCGTCGATTCGGTGCTCCCGTCAGGCCGCGCCGCGCGATCGAAGAGACCTCCGCAGGGACGCGCCCGTCACACTCTTGCCCGCTCGCTCGATGGTCCGGTCATGAGAGCCGCCTCCCCGACCGCCCTCGCCCTGCTCCTGCTCGCCTGCACCTCCACCCCGCGCGCCCCCGCACCGGCCCCAGCGCCGGCGCCGCCGAGCGCCCCGGCCGCCACCGAGCTGCCGCCCGCTTCGCCCTGCGCTCGCCGCGGCGCCGGCCCCGCGCCCGCGCCCCTCGATCCGACGCACGCTGGCTCCGAGGGCCCGCGCCAGACGCCGGTGCTGATGGGGCGGCTCGACGGCACCGCGCCGTATGGCTGGGAGGGGAACAAGAAGGACCTGGAGGGCCACTTCGCCCGGACGATGTCGCGGCTCGGAGGCACCGGCCTGCGCGCGGACGAGCGCGACGCGATCTTCGCCTACCTCCGCGGCATGGACGACGGCCGCTACGCGACGCTGCTGGCGCTGGTCGAGGGGGTCGACGGCACCATGGGCCACACCGCGCACCTGTCGGCCGAGGATCGGCGGGCCCTGGTCGCCTACCTGGAATCGCTCTGATCCGGCGTCGCGCTGATGCGGGCTCTGATCTGGAGTGGCTCTGATCTCGATGGCCGCGCGCCGCGGCTCACCCCTCGACGAGCTTCAGGCCGATGATCCCGACCAGGATCACCGCAAGGAACAGGAGCCGCAGCGGCGACGCGCTCTCGCCGAGCGCGACGATCCCCGCGAGCGCCACCCCGAGCGCGCCGACGCCGACCCAGGCCGCATAGGCGGTCCCCACGGGCAGGCTCTTCAGCGAGGTCGACAGCATGAAGAAGCTCAGCGCAGCGGCCGCGACGCTGAGCACGCTGGGCCAGAGCCGCGTGAAGCCCTCGGTGTGCTTCAGCCCGATCGCCCACACGATCTCCAGGAGACCGGCCCCGACGAGGAGCGCCCACGCCATGGCGCGCTCAGGCCGCGAACCCGCCGTCGACGGCGATCGTCGCGCCGGTGATGAAGCGTCCGCCCTCGCCGGCGAGGTGCGCGACCGTGGCGGCGATGTCGTCGACGCTGCCGTACTGGCCGACAGCGACGTGGCTCCGCTGCTCGTCCGCCCCCGCGCCGTGGGCCGGGTTCATGTCCGTGTCGATCGGCCCGGGCTGGACGAGGTTCGCGGTGATGCCGCGCGCCCCGAGATCGCGGGCGAGGCCCTTCGTGAGGCCCACCAGCGCCGCCTTGCTCGTCGAGTACAGGGTGATGCCCGGCCCCGGCACCCGGTCGGCGAGGCAGCTGCCGATGCTGACGATGCGCCCGCCAGCGCCCATGTGCCGCGCCGCGGCCTGGGACGCGAGAAAGACGGCCCGCACATGGATCGCCAGCGTCCGGTCCACGTCCTCGAGCGTCACGGCGTCGAGCGGCCCCATCAGCGCGATGCCGGCGTTGTTGACGAGGATGTCGAGCCGGCCGAGCTCGGCCACCGTCCGCTCGACGGCGCCGACCACCGCGGCCGGATCCGCGCTGTCCGCCGCGATCGCCAGCCCCCGCCGGCCCGCCGCCTCGACGTCGGCGACCACCGCGCGCCCCCGCTCCGGCGCGCTCACGTACGTCAGCGCCACATCCGCGCCGCCCCGCGCCAGCCGCTTGACGATCGCCGCGCCAATCCCGCGGCTGCCACCGGTCACCAGCGCCACCTTGCCTGCAAACTCCGCCATGTCTACCTCTTTTCTGTGCCGATCGATACACAATGTATACTCCGCCGCGTGCGCGGAGGTCAACCGATTTATTTAGCGATCGGCACAGAAAGGTCCTGGTGATGGCCGGACGGGGTCGCCCGCGCAGCTTCGACCGGGCCGCTGCCCTGCGGCGGGCGATGGAGGTGTTCTGGGAGCGGGGCTACGAGGGCACGTCGCTCAGCGATCTGACGGCCGCGATGGGCATCAACTCGCCGAGCCTCTACGCCGCCTTCGGCTGCAAGGAGGCGCTGTTTCGCGAGGCCGTGGCGCTCTACAACGAGGTCGAGGGCGCGGCGGCGGCGCGCGCGCTGAGCGAGGAGCCGACGGCGCGCAGGGCGGTCGAGGCGATGCTCCGCAGCAACGTGGAGGGTTATGTCAGCCCGGGCAAGCCGAGCGGCTGCATGGTCGTGCTCGCCGCGACGCTCGGCACGCCGGAGAGCGAGGGCGTGCGCAGCCACCTCGCCGAGGTCCGGCGGGGCGCGCTCGACGAGCTCCGGCGCCGGCTGGATCGCGGCGTCGTCGAGGGCGATCTGCCGGCGGGCACCGACACGGCGGCGCTCGCCGCCTTCTACACGACCGTGCTCCAGGGCCTCTCGATCCAGGCGCGCGACGGCGCCTCGCGCGAGGCGCTCCTCTCGATCGTCGACTGCGCCATGGCGGCCTGGGACGCGCTGGCCAGGCCGCGCGCCTCGGTCTGAGCGGGCGCGGCCCCCGCCCGTCGAGTTGCGTCGAGGGCAGCGGCGGCGATACGTTGACGCCATACCTTCTCTTGAGGCCCGCACGAGGTGCGCTGTCATGGGAAATGAATTCGTCGAGCACCCATCGCATTCGGCCGAGTACTTCGGCGATACGCGCGACGGCTGGTGGAACCGCGACTACGTCGAGCTGCTCGCGCGGAGGTGGGGCCTGAGCCGCGTCCGCGAGGTGCTCGACATCGGGTGCGGCGTCGGGCACTGGGGGCGCGTGCTCGGCGGCGTGCTGCCGCGGGCGGCGCGCGTGACCGGCGTCGACCGCGACCCCGTCTGGGTGGAGAGGGCCACGGAGCGCGCGGCGGCGCGCGGGGAGGGAGAGCGGTTTCGCTATCAGGTAGCGGTCGCCGAGCGGCTGCCTTTCGAGGGCGACACGTTCGATCTCGTGACGTGCCAGACGGTGCTGATCCACGCCGCGGATCCGGGCGCGATGCTCTCCGAGATGGTCCGCGTCACCAGGCCAGGCGGGCTCGTCGCGGTGGCCGAGCCGAACAACCTGGCCAGCGCCCTGCTCAACGCGGCCGTGCTGCACGTCCCGGTGGAGGAGACGCTCGCCCTCGTCCGCTTCCAGCTCCTGTGCGAGCGGGGCAAAGCAGCCCTGGGTGAAGGGCACAACTCCCTGGGCGAGCTCATCCCCGAGCTCTTCGCCAGGCACGGGCTCACCGATATCCAGGTCTACCTCAACGACAAGGCGAACGTGATGCTGCCTCCCTATGCTTCCGCGGAGCAGCGCGCGACAGCGGAGGAGCTCTCCGACTTCGCCCGGCGCGACTTCTGGATCTGGAGCCGGCCCGACACGCGCCGCTATTTCCTCGCCGGCGGGGGCGAGGAGCAGGACTTCGAGGCCTGCTGGGCGGCGGCGATGGCGGCGGCCCAGAGGACCGCCGAGGAGATCGCCAGCAAGAGGTACGCGAGCGCCGGCGGCAGCGTCGGCTATATCGTGTCGGGGACGAAGCCGTCGCCGCCCTCGAGCCGCCACATGAACGCTCACGTCTACCGGAGTCCCTGACATCGCCTGGCGCGGTTCTCGGAAGAGAAGGGATGAACCGCCAGGACGCCAGGAGCGCCAAGGAGAGAGTTGCCTGGGGCCGCCATGGGCCGCGCCGGTGGCGGCGGGGCGCCGCCTTCGCCCCGTGGTAGGATGCGGCGCGCATGCGTACTGCACGCACAGGGGCGCAAGCGCTGCTTTTTACCGTCGTGGTCCCGTGCGTTGCGCCCCTCGTTTCGAGCGCCGCGCGCGCCGACGATCGCCCCTTCGCCTTGCGATGGACGGCCCCCGCCGACTGCCCCGCGGGCGCGGCCGTCGAAGCCGAGATCACCCGGCTCCTCGGGGACCAGAGCCTCGCCTCGAACGGCACACTTCGGGCGGCGGGCACCATCACGCCCGTGGGCACGGGTTTCGTGCTGCACATCGAGATCTCTCGCGACGGATGGCAGAGCGCGCGAACCGTGCGCGGCGCGACGTGCCTTGCGCTGGCCGACGCGGGGGCCCTCATGGTGGCGATGGCGATCGATCCGGAGGTCGCCACGCGGTCGGGCACTGTAGCGACGGGCGATCGTTCGAGCGCGGGGACGGGTCCCGCCAACCCCGCCCCGGAGCCCCCGGCCGCCGCGGCTCGAACCGCCGACCCCACGCCGCCGAGGGTTCCGCCCAGGTCCGTGCCCCCGACGAGGGAACGCGAGCGGCCGACGGAGGGCGCGGCCGAGAGGGCTCCCCTTTTTCGCATCGGGCTCGGCGGCATGAGCGATCTGGGCACGATGCAGCATCTGAGCAGCGCCATCGAGCCCTGGGCCGGCGTCGTCGTCGGCCCCGCGCGGCTGGAGGCCGGGGCATCGTTCTGGTCCGGGAACACGGCGGAGGCTGCAGCCAGACCCCGGAGCGGCGGGACCATCGATCTCGTCGCCGGCTCGCTCACGGCGTGCGCCCTCTTGCCGCCTCTTGCGCGCGCCGTTCGACCGCATTTCGAGGTCGGTGTGCCTTGCGCCGGCTTCGAGCTCGGCCGCATGCACGCCGAGGGATACGGCGTGAGCGACCCGGATGAAGGGAGCGCCTTGTGGGCGGCCTTACGCGGCGGCGCGGCGGCGGCGTGGGTCATCGAGCCGTGGGTGCGCCTGAGGCTCCGTCTCGAGGCGGTGGTGCCGCTCAAGCGCCCGCGCTTCGTGCTCGAAGGCGTCGGCGAGGTCCACGAACCGAGCGTCGCGGCGCGGGCCGCCCTGGGGCTCGAGCTCGCGCTTTGATGGGCGCGGTCGTTTTTCTTCACGGGATCGGCGTGCGCTGGCCATTGGCGAGAGTGGTCGCCCGTGCCTTCACCCTGGATGCCGATTCTGCCGGGGCCGAGGTTGCGCCCCCGGCAGAATCGGCGGACTGCGAGGTAGCGCTCCAGTTCGACGCGATCTACGAGCGCCACTTCGATTTCGTCTGGCGCAACGTACGCCGGCTCGGCGTCCCGGACTGCCACGCCGACGACGCGGTGCAGGAAGTGTTTCTCGTCGTCCACCGAAAGCTCTCGACGTTCGAGCCCCGTTCCACGCTCCGCGCGTGGCTCTCGGGCATTGTCGCGCGCGTCGCGCGGGAGCACCGAAGGGCCTACGCGCGCAAGAGCCCGCTCGCGAGATCCCTGTCCCCGCCCCTCGATCCCGACGAGATGGAGAGCGGCGCGGCCGGCGGTGACGAAGCGCTGGCGCAGGCGCAGGCGACGCGGCTCTTGCACGCGCTGCTCGAGGGGCTCGACGACAACAAGCGCGCCGTCTTCGTGCTCGCGGAGCTCGAGCAGATGACGGTGCCGGAGATCGCGGAGGCGACCGGGGCCAACGTGAACACCGTCTACGCGCGCCTCCGGGCGGCTCGCAAGGAGTTCGAGCAGGGCGTGGCGCGCCTGCGGGCGCGCGAAGGGTGGAGGTCGCGATGAACGCGAGGCCCCGGCGCGCGGCGGGAAGCACGCAGAAAGGAACGGAGGCATGAGTCAGCTCGGGCCCCTGTCGCGATCGATCCTCGAGGCCGCCCGCAACGGCGACCGGAGCACGGCGGCGGACCGCGCGCGCGTGCGCGCGAAGCTCCGCCGGAGCCTGGCCCTCGGCACGGCCCTCACGGCGGGCGGGGCCGCGAAGGCCGGCTTTGCGATGGTCTCGGCGAAGGCGGTGCTGCCGTGGGGAATCGTGGCGGTGCTCGCGCCCGCGGCGGTCGTGGCCACGCTGCACACGACGCAGGGCGAGCCGAGGGCCGCTCCGCGCGCGGGCCATGCCGGCGCCGTGGTCACCGAGCGCGCGCGCGCGGCGGTCGCGACGCAGCCGGCAGCGAGCGACGACCGCGCGCCCGCGGAGAGCCCGCGCGAGCCGGCTCTGCCGGACGAGCCCGCGGAGAGCCCGCGCGAGCCGGCTCTGCCGATCGAGCCCGCGGAAGCCAGGAGGCTCGACCCGTCGCCGGCAGCGATCGGGCGGCCCACAGCGCCCGGGAGAGCGCCTCGGTCGGCCCCTGTCGGCGGACCGGGAGCGCCGCCCGGGGTACCGGCAGAAGACCCGCTCGCCGCCGAGACGCGGCGGCTGCGCGAGGTCCACGAATCGCTCCGGCGTGGCGACCCGGAGCGCGCTCTCTCGCTGCTCGACGCCGCGGATGCGGGCGGGCACGAGCTGCGGGAGGAGCGGGCCGCTGCCCGCGTCGTGGCGCTCTGCAACCTCGGCAGGGCAGCGGAAGGTCGCGCGGCAATGCTCGATTTCCTGCGGGAGAGCCCCGGTTCGCCGTATTCGGGTCGCGTGCGCTCTGCGTGCGAAGGGAAATGATCCGAGAGGGATTTTCTCACACGGATCGCTCCGCTCGCGGCCAATAGCCAGTGAGAGGAGCGAACATGAAAATCCAGATGTTCATCAGCGCAGCGGGCCTGGCGATCGCGACGGCGATGTTCTCGTGTACTCCCGAGATCATCGCGATCGGCCAGGACAGTCAACAGGTCACGTGCACTACCGACTCCGAATGCGGCCAAGGGGAAACGTGCGGCGCGGGCGCGTGCCGGACGAGCTGCGTCGCGGACGCGGAGTGCCCTTCGGGGCTCTCCTGCGTGAGCGGAGACTGCGTCGATGGCGCCGCGTCCAGCGAGTGCAACGCAGACGCGGATTGCCCTTCGGGGCTCTCCTGCGTGAGCGGAGACTGCGTCGATGGCGCCGCGTCCAGCGCGTGCATCGCGGACGCGGATTGCCCTTCGGGGCGCCCCTGCGTGCGCGGCACCTGCGCCAGTCCCTCCTTTTCCGGCGAGTGCATCGCGGACGCGGATTGCCCTTCGGATCTCTTGTGCGCCAAGAATGGTCGCTGCACCGATGGCGCTTGGTTCTCCTGCACGACCGACGCCGACTGCCCCCTCCGTGGTCAGATCTGCAGCGGTGGCCCCCTTTGCGAGGGTCCGGGGGTGCAGGCCTGCGGGCCGGAGTACGGGGAGTGCCCTGAAAACTACGTGTGTATCGGTGAGCTCTGCAAGTCCACGCAGCCTCCGCTCGACCTCGGATGCGTCACAGACGCGGATTGCCCTTGGGATAACTTCTGCGGCAAAAATGGTGTCTGCAGTGATGGCGCTGGGTCCTGCACGACCGAGGCCGACTGCCCCGTCGATGGTCAGGCCTGCTTGGATGGCGAGTGCTCGGGTCCGGGCAGTTCGGGGACGAGCTGCACGTCGGACGTGGAGTGCCCTGAAAACCACGTGTGTATACAGGAGCTCTGCCAGCCCACGCGGTGATACCGCGTCGTCACGCTCGCCGAGATCCCGACAAAAGCGGCGGATCGCGCCGGTTCGCCAGCACAGATTCGTCCTTCAGTGGCGAGGTGCTAGGTGGCCTCGTTCATCGGCCGCATCACGATCTGCACGATGCGCGAGCGGTCGCGCGGCAGCGCGGCGAGCACCACGGCCTCCGCCACGTCCTCGGCCGTGGAGAAGCCCTGCATGCGCTCCGAGCCGGCGGTGCGGCCGTCGCCGAGCGCGAAGTGGGTCTCGACGCCGCCGGGGCAGACGGCGCTCACCTTGATGTTCTCCTGCCAGAACTCGCGATCGAGCGCCTGCGTCAGGCCCACCTGCGCGAACTTCGACGCACAGTAGATGGCCTCGTTCGGATAGCCCTGCAGGCCGGCGACGCTGGCGACGTTGATGATGTGACCGCCCCCCTGGCGGCGCATGTGGGGGATGACCTCGCGGCAGAACAGCCAGGTCCCCTTCATGTTCGTCGCCATGATGCGGTCGTAGTCGTCCTCCGACCACTCGAGGAAGGGCCGGTAGCCGCCGATGCCCGCGTTGTTGACGAGGATGTCGATCCGCCCGAGCTCACGGACCGCCCGCTCGACGCACGCGGCGACGGAGGCGGCGCGGGTGACGTCGGCCTCGATCATCAGCCCGCGGCCGCCCGCCGCGCGGAGCTCCCGCTCGAGCGCGTCCAGGTCGGCCGCGGTGCGCGCCACGCCGACCACGACGGCCCCCTCGCGGCTCAGCGCGAGCGCGCTGGCCCTCCCGATTCCCCTGCTCGCCCCGGTGATGAGCGCGATCTTGTCCTTCAGGCGCACGGTCTCCCCTCTCTGCGACGCGCAGCGTGGAGCGAAGCGCCGCTCCCCCCGCGCCCGCGGCGGCACCGTATCACGCCCGCGGCGTGCGGGCGCGCAGCCGGTGAGCGGGCTCGGGCGGAGCGCCGCCTTGGAGCCAGGCCTGCGCACGGTCGCCCTCGCTCCCCGGGTTGAGCCTAACGATCGTCCGGAGCGCACGGACATGCCATGAGGCGCCGGCGAACAGCCCACGTGCGGCATCGACAGGGGCGAGGCTCGCTCGATCTGCCGCCCGCGCCGCCTTCGCCACCCGCGCCGCATCGACGCGGCCGAGACGCTATCCTGATGTATATGCATCACATTTGCAATTGACTTTCAGTTGAGCCGATCGCATAGGGTGCGCCGCCGGCGGCGATGGCCCCGGCGGCATTGTCATGCTTACAGCGAAGAAGCTTTCGAAGTCCTACGCGGGCGTCCTCGCGCTCGACGCGCTCGATCTCGAGGTCGCGGCCGGTGAGGTGCTCTGCCTCCTCGGCCCGAACGGCGCGGGCAAGACGACCACGCTGAACCTCTTCCTCGGCTTCACGAGGCCCTCCTCCGGCGCGGCCTACGTGGCCTCCGCCCACGTGGAGCCCGACCCGCTCGCGGCGCGGCGGCGGATCGCCTACGTCCCGGAGCAGGTGCGGCTGTATCCGCACCTCACCGGCTGCGAGAACCTCGCTTATTTTCTCAGCCTGTCGCAGGCGCGCGTGCCCCCCTCCGCGGAGCTGTCACGGCTGCTCATCGCGGCCGGGCTGCCCGAGGGCGCCGTGAACCGCTCCGCGAGCGGCTACTCCAAGGGCATGCGGCAGAAGGTCGTCCTCGCCCTCTCGCAGGCGAAGAACGCCAGCGCCCTGCTGCTCGACGAGCCGACCTCGGGCCTCGATCCGGGCGCCGTCCGCGAGCTCTGCGCCGCCATCCGGCGCGAGGGCGACCGCGGCGCCGCCGTGCTGATGGTGACCCACGACCTCGGCGCCGTCGCGAGCATCGCGCACCGGATCGGCGTCATGAAGGCCGGCCGGCTGGTCGAGGTCGCGAGCGCCGCCGGGATGTCCGAACCTGACGTCGTCTCGCTGTACCGCCGCCACTTCGACCCGCCCGGCGACGCGATATCCCCGCTCCCCTCGCGCCCCGGTGCGCCCGCCGCGCCTGTCGCGCCCGCCCGAGAGGCCCTGTCATGATCGCGCGCGCGCGCACTTCGCGGCTCGCGACCGCGCTCGTCGCGCTCCTCTCGGCCCCCGCCGCCGCCGCGGCGCCCCCCGCCGCCGCGGCGCCCCCGCCGCCGCGGCGGCGCCCCCGCGAACGCCGGCGCGCCGCCCGCGCCCGACAGCCCCGCCGGCGCGCCGCCCACCCAGCCTGCGGCCGCCGCGGAGCGCGCCACGGGCGCCGCTCCGGCGAGCGCCCCGGCGGCAGGAGCCGCGGCCGCGCTGGCGCCGGCGGGCGCCCCCGAGGCAGCGTCGCTCGATGCCTCCGTCGCGCTCGGCGAGGAGGTCGTCGTCGTCGGCCAGCGGATCGGCCCGCTCGACAGCGCCGATGTCCTGACCTCGGTCGACATCCTCGGCGGGGAGGAGATCCAGGATCGGAGCACCGCCGAGCCGCTCGAGCTGCTCCAGCGCGTGCCCGCTGTCTACGTCGAGTCCTTCAACCAGGGCATCATCAACGCCGACGTGGGGCTCCGCGGCTTCAACACGCAGGGCGACGTCGCCCACACGAAGCTCCTCATCGACGGTATCCCCAGCAACCACCACGTCGGACTCCCCGACATGAAGGCCGTCTTTCCGCTGGAGATCGAGCGGATCGAGGTCATCAAGGGCACGAACGACCCGCGCTACGGGCTCAACAACGTCGCCGGCAACATCAACGTCGTCACCCGCAAGACAGGCAACGAGCGCATCGCGCGGCTCCTTGCCGGGAGCTTCTGGACCGTGGAGCCCCAGGTGCTCGTCGCCGACGAGAGCGGCGCGCTGAGCCAGACCTATTTCGCGGGCTACCGCGGATCGGACAGCTACCGCGATCACGGGAGGACCGACAAGGTCGCCGGGTCGGCGAAGTGGTTTTACGAGCCGGGAAGGCAGCTCAGGGTCGGGCTCATCCTGCGGGGCATGCTCCTCGACGCCGACGCCCCCGGCTACCTGTCCGCGGAAGACGCGCGCTCGCGCCCCACGACGTCGCCCGCCCACGCCGCGACCGACGGCGGCCGGCAGACGACCCTCCACGCGAGCGTCCATGTCGACCACGAGCTCACCGAGGGGCTCTCCTGGCAGCTCAAGGGCTACGGGCAGGCGTTCCTGCGGGACCGCTGGGTGAGGTTCGACCCCGACCTCGACCAGCAGCTCCGGATCGAGGAAGACCGGCAATACGGCGCGATCTCGGTGCTCACCTACCGGGCACGCGAGCCCCGGGCGCTCGACCTCACCGTCGAGTGGGGCGTCGACTACCAGCTTCAGGACAACAGATACCAGCGCATCCCCACGGTGGACCGCGCGCGGCAGGGCGCCGCCTTCCGCGATGAGGACTTCGACCTCCACGCCATCGGCTCTTACCTGCAGGCGAGCGCGCGCCCGCTCGAGCCGATCAAGCTCGTGGCCGCGCTGCGGGCCGACCGCCTCGCCGGCTCGGGCAGCTTCCTCGAGCAGCCCGAGGGAGAGGCGCCCCGCATGGTCGACTACGGCCTCAACGACTACGGCTTCATCTGGCAGCCCAAGGCGAGCGTCATGGTGACGCCGGTGAAGGGGCAGAGCGTGTATGCCAACTACGGTCGCTCGTTCCAGATCGGCACGGGCAAGGGCGCCTACGCCACGCAGGGCACGCCGCTCGATCCGTCGATCAACGACGGCTGGGAGGTCGGCTATCGGTCGAGCGTCTTCCCCTGGCTCAAGAGCCACGTCGCGTACTGGGAGCAGCGCGCGAGCGGCGAGGTGCGGGACAAGGGGGACGGCTCCGGCGACGCCGAGAACGTCGGCGCGACGCTGCGGCGCGGCTTCGACGTCGAGCTCACGCTGCGCCCGTTCGACTTCCTCTCCGTGTGGGGCGCGTTCAGCCGCGCCATCTCCGAGCAGGTCGAGCCGGGCCCGGCGCTCGCCGCCAACAAGGGCAAGGAGCTCGACCACGTCCCGAGCTTCAGCGCGAAGGCGGGAGTCGACGTTCACCCCATGCAAGAGCTGCTCGTCTCGCTCTTCTGCTACGCGCAGGGCGATTACTACCTGAACAAGGAGAATCACACGGATGAGCACGGCTCGCGCAAGGTCGGCGATTACGCCATCTTCAACGCGAGCGCCGCTTACGACGTCTCCGAGTCGCTCGCGCTCGGCGTCGAGGTGAACAACCTGCTCGATCAGTCGTACGACACGTCCATCTGGTACAAGGACTACGGCGCCGCCGGGGCCCAGCACAACCCGGGCAACGCTCGCTCGGCGTACGTGACTGGCACCTTGAGCTTTTGAGCCCGCCGCGGTCCGACGAGACCCTCAGGGAGTCAGCACATGAGAGCCCTCTGGACAGCCGCGCGGCACGAGGCCGTCCGCGCGCTCCGCAACCGCACCCTCCGCATCGCCGCCGCGCTCGTCGCGGCGCTCCTCGTCGCGGCGTTCCTGCTCGAGGCGGCCCGCCACACAGGAGAGGCCCGCCAGCGCGCGGCCTTCCAGGAGCTGGTCCACCGCCAGTGGGTCGAGCAGCCCGATCGCCACCCGCACCGCGCCGCCCACTACGGATCATTCGCCTTCCGCCCGCCGAGCCCACTCGGCTTCTTCGATCCAGGCCTCGAGTCGTTCGCCGGGACCTCGATCTTCCTCGAGCCGCATCAGCGCAACTCCCTGAGCTTCAGCGAGGCCGCGCAGTCGAGCGAGCTCGCTCGCTTCGGGACCCCGAGCGCCGCCTTCGTCCTCCAGGTGCTGCTCCCGCTGCTGATCTTCTGCATGACCTTCGCCAGCGTCGCCGGCGAGCGCGAGGCAGGGACCTGGGCCCTCGCGCTCTCCCAGGGCGTCGACGCGCGCGTCCTCGTCGCCGGCAAGGCCCTCGGGGCGCTGCTCACCGTCTCGCTGTGGCTCGCGCCGCTCCTCGCGATCGCGCTCGCGGGCGCGCTGCTCACGGGCGTGCTCGACGCCTCCGGGGACACGCTCCTCCGCGCCGCCTTCCTCGCGGGCGGCTACGCCGTTTACATCGCCGCCTGCGCGGCGCTCGGCGTGCTCGTCTCGTCCTTCCACCGCCGCGCGCAGGCGGCCCTCCTCACGCTGCTCGGCCTGTGGGTCGCGCTCTGGATCGTCGCGCCGCGGCTCGCCACCCAGGCCGCGAGCCGGCTCCACCCCACGCCCTCGCGGGCGCAGGTCGAGCTCGACCTCGCGCGCGCCCTCCGCGACGTCGGCGACAGCCACGACCCGAGCAACCCCCATTTTCAGGAGCTCCGGCGCCGCACCCTCGCCGAGCACGGCGCGTCGCGGGTCGAGGACCTCCCGGTCAACTACGGCGGCGTCGTGATGCGCGAGGCGGAGAAGGTCACCGCCGCGGTGTTCAACGGCTATTACGCGCGCCTCTTCGACGCGCACCGCGCCCAGGACGGGCTCGCGCTCCGCGCCGGCCTGTTCACGCCGTTGCTCGCGATCCGGTCCTTCTCGATGGGGCTCGCCGGCACCGACGCCCACCACCTCGTCGACTTCGAGGAGCAGGCCGAGGCGCACCGATACGCCTTCATCCAGCACCTGAACCAGCTGCACACGACGAAGATCCGCTGGCAGAACGACAGGGCGCAGCGGGTCAGCCGGGCGGAATGGGACGCTCTCGCCCCCTTCCAGCACAGGAGGCCTCCCGCCGCGTGGGCGCTGTCCCGCGTGGCGCCCGCCGGCCTCGCCGTGCTCGCCTGGGCGGCGGCGCTCGCGCTCGGCCTCGCGCTCGTCACGCGCCGCGACGGAGAGGCGTCATGAGCCCCTTTCGCGTGCGCGCTCGCCTGGAGCTCCGTCAGCTGCTCCGCGCGCGGGCGCTCCTCGTCGCCGTCGCCCTCCTGCTCGTCGCCGGCGTCGCCGCGATCGTGGACGGCGCGGCCCGCGTCGCCGCGGAGCGCGAGGTGATCGCGGCGCTCGAGCCCGCGCTCAGGGAACAGGAGAGCTTCCTCCGCAAGACGCACGCGTCGAGCGACGACCTCGGCCTGGTCCTCTACCACCTCGCGATGCCTGTCGCGCACGAGCCAAACGAATGGACGGCGCTCTCGACCGGCCTGCGCGACGTGCACCCGTACAGCCGGCACCTGCGCTTCACCGGCCTCGTGCCCCAGCTCTACCAGACGGACATCGCCAATCCGCTCAAGCAGCTCGCCGGCAGCTTCGATTGCGGGTTCGTCCTCATCTTCCTCGTCCCGCTCTTCATCATCGGCGTGAGCTACGATGTCCGCTCGCGCGACGACGACCTCGGCACCGAGCCGCTCGTCTGCTCGCAGCCGGCGCGCCTGTCCCGCCTGCTCGCCCTCCGGCTCGCCCTGCGGGCCGCGCTGATCTCGGCCGTCGCGCTCGCGCTGTTCGCCTTCGCCGTCGCCTGGCTCCGCATCCCGCTCGACGCGCGCGCCGGCGCCGTCGCGCTCGCCTCGCTCGCGTACATCGCGCTCTGGTTCGTCCTCGTGTTCCTCGTGGCCTCGTGGCGCCGCTCGTCCGCGTGGAACGCCATCGCGCTCGTGGGCGCCTGGATCGCGTGGTGCGTCCTCTTGCCCGCGCTCGTCAACGCCGCGCTCCTCATGGCCTCTCCCGCCCGCGGCGGCGTCGAGCTCACGCTCGCGCAGCGGCAGGAGATGAACGCGGGCTGGGACCGGCCGAAGCGCGCCACCCTCGATCCGTTCTTCGCGCGGCGGCCCGAGTGGGCCTCCACGCCCGTTCCGGAGGACCGCTTCTCCTGGCCCTGGTACTACGCCATGCACGAGATGGGCGACGCGCACGTCGCCCGGGACATGGAGGGCTATCACGCGGCGCTGGCGCGCCGGGAGCAGTGGACCGCGCGGGCCGCCCTGCTCCTGCCTCCGCTCGCGCTGCAGCTCCTGCTCGACCGGACGGCGGGCACGGACATGGCCACGGAGCTCGCCTTCAGGGACAGCATCGCCGTCTATCACGAGCAGCTGAAGCAGCACGTCTATCCGCTCCTCTTCAGCGGCAAGGGCCTTTCGGCGCTCGACATCGACGCGGTCCCGCGCCACCGCTTCCACGGCGCCGCGCAGCCCGTGCAGCTCTCCGGCCTCGCCGGGCTGCTCGGGCTCCTCGCGCTGCTCGGCGCCATGCTCCCGCTGGCCGCCCGCCGCATCGACGCGACGCCGCGGCCAGAAGCGCGGGTTCCTCGAGCGAGCGTTCTCTCGGGCCGCGCGCCGGCCCGAGGCGCGCGGACGACCGTCATCCGCGGCTGACCCGCGACGACAAGGCCCGGGAAACCTGAGCCAAGGACGGTAGCGCCGCGAGGCCGTGTCGGACGACGTTGAACGCCGCCCACAGCCCCGCTCGTGGCCGTCTCGGCGGCGCGGGCGCGATCCGATCGCGACGCCGCGCTCACAATATGCAATTCATTTGCAATTGACTTTTCGTTACCTCGAGCACATAAGGAGCGCTGCCGGCAGCGGCAAGCGCGCCGGTGGTCCCGTCATTCTTACGGCGCAACAACCTCCGGAGCCGTGCGGCGGCGCGCCCGGTCGCGAGGTCACATCGCGCGCTCGGCGAGCTCGCGTCGGATCTCCCGTCATGTCCTCGCACGCGCTCAGGCGCCATGGCATCGCGCGCCCTGCGACCTGTCGATCGCGGCGCCGTGGCTCGAAGAGGCACGTTGCCCAGAAAGGGAGTCCTTGTGGATGTGATGGATGAGCCGATCGCGAGCCCTCTCCCGGATCCGACGCGATGGCGGGCCGAGCGGGCTCGCCTCCTCTCGGAGGGGTACATCGTTGTCCCCCGCGTCCTCGGGGCGGGCGAGGTGCACCGCTTTCGCGCGCTCGCGCGCCGGATCCTCGCCCCCCAGGACGCGGAGGAGTACCGGGAGAAGCACGTCGCGATCGGCAGCCTCCTGGATATCCTGCGAGATCCGGAGTCGATCGATCTCATCGATCACCCGCGGACGCTCGCCGCGCTCCGTCACCTCGGCTTCGACGATCCGCGCTACGAGCACGGGATCGTCTTCAACAAGCTGCCGAGGACGCCGCGGACGTTCTGGCACCAGGACGGGACGGCGTGGAATCACGCCTCCGCGTACACGCCAGATCCGCAAGAGCTGATCCTCATCTACTATCTCGTCGACACGACGCCCTGCAACGGCTGTCTCCGCGTCATCCCGGGCAGCCACCGCAAGCGCCACCCGCTCCACGGCCGGCTCCGCGACGCGTACACGCCCGACCTGCGGAGGATGCGCGACCCGAGCTCGCCCGCGTTCCAGTCGTACGAGGACGAGGTCCCGCTCCCGGTCGCGGCCGGAGATCTGGTGATCATCGACGCGCGGCTGCTGCACGCCGCGCACGCCAACGACAGCGACGAGGACCGCACCGCGCTGAGCCTCTGGTACGTGACGGATCACCGGAAGCTCCCCGAGTGCATCCGCGCCCGCTTCACCCTCCGCACCGGCGTGGACGAGCGGCTGCCCTATGTGCCGGCGGGCTTTCCGGAGGGCGCCGCGTCGCGGCTCCGCCGGATGCTCCCTCCAGCCTACGAGGGGAGCGTCGAGCCCTTGCCGATGAACAGCATCCCGGACGAACGGCTCCGTTGACGTGGAGGGACCCATGAGCATTGCCACCGAATCACCGTTATCGTCGCGCATTCACCGCATCTACCAGGAGCTCGCGATGATGGGCTCTCTCGAGCCGAGCCAGCGGGTGAACCACCTGTTCAGCGAGCTCGTGAGCATCTCCAGATCCCGGTCGCGGAGCGACGCCGCCGCCGTCCTCGAGGACCCGATCGTGGACGCGATCCGGGAGGCGCTGTGGCGCGTCTGCGCGCGCGGCGAGTACGAGCTGGAGCGCCACTGGGCGCGGCGGATCGGCGCCGCCGCCGACCCCGCGGCGGAGCTCCAGCGGTTCCCCTACGTGCCCAATTACGAGAAGCTGACCCGGCTGGAGGTCTCCGCCCTGCGGGGCGTGCGCGACGCGCTGCCGCGGAGCGTGCTGTTCATCGGCTCCGGGCCGCTGCCGTTCACCTCGCTGCTGCTCGCCCAGCGCCACGGCCTCGCGGTCACGAACATCGACATCGACGAGGAGGCCTGCGACTCGGCGCGGACGCTCGCGCGGCGGCTCGGGCTCTCGGACAGGCTCTCGTTCATCCGCGCGGACGCGATGTCGTGCGCGGATCTCGCGGAGTTCGACTGCGTGTTCCTCGCGGCGCTGGTCGGCATGAACAAGCGCGAGAAGGGCCGCCTGCTCCGCCATCTCTGCGCGTCGATGCGCCCGGGGGCGCTGCTCCTGGTCCGCAGCTCGCAGCGGCTCCGCGCGCTGCTCTATCCCGAGGTCGATATCCACAGCATGGATCCGTTCGTGCCGCTCCTGGAGCTCCACCCGCACGACGAGGTGATCAACTCGGTGATCATCGCGGAGAGGCCGGGAGAATGAGCGGGCGCCGCCCGGCGAGGCGCGAGCCCGATGCGGGCGCGCCGTGAAGGAGGAATGATCGTGGCCAATTTGCTTATCGTGGAGAGCTGGGTGCGCTCCGTCGGGCTGGTGCTGCCGCGCAAGCTGAAGGAGCTCGGGCACAGGTTCACGTTCGTGAGCCGCAAGCCAGAACATTATACCGGTTGGGCGCGGGGGGCAGGGCTGCTCGCGCCAGGGACGGGAGCGAGCGCCGGGGAGGAGCACCCGATGCTCGGTCTGGCTGACGAGGTCATCGTCGCCGAGACGAACGACGTCAATCGCCTCCTCGACGCGCTCAGGCCGCTCCACGCCGAGCGGCGGTACGATGGAGTCCTCACGACGTGCGACTACTATCTGGAGACCGCGGCGAGGGTCGCCGCCGAGCTCGGCCTCCCCGGTACGCCGCCGGCGGCGCTGCGCGTCGCGCGGGAGAAGCACCTCATGCGCGAGGCCTGCCGGCGCGCCGGCCTGCCCGGGCCGCGCTTCCTCGCGACCGATGACGTCGAGCAAGCCGTCGAGTTCGCGCGCTCGATCGGGTTCCCTGTGGTCGTCAAGGCCGTGGACCTGTGCGCCAGCGAGCACGTCGTCGCCATCCACGACGCGGACGGGCTCCGCGCCATGTTCTCGGCCGTGAGCGGGCCTCCGGTCAACATCCGAGGACAGGCGCGCTCGGGCGTGGTGCTGATCGAGGAGTTCCTTGAAGGCGAGGAGTTCAGCGTCGAGACCGTGAGCTTCCGCGGCAGGACCACCGTGCTCGGCGTGACCGACAAGAGCCTGGTCGGCTATCCGCGCTTCATCGAGTCGGCGCTCATGCACCCCGCCGACATAGCGGACGAGACCGCGCGCCGCCTTTCCGGCTTCGTCTGCGAGGCGCTCACCGCGGTCGGCTATGGCCACGGGCTCGCGCACACCGAGGTGAAGCTGTCGCCGGACGGGCCGAGGCTCGTCGAGATCAACGCCCGCATGGGCGGCAGCTTCCTCTTCGATCTCGTCCAGCTCGTGACGGGCGTCGACCTGTTCGAGGTGCTCATCGACCTCGCGCTCGATCGGGCGCCGAGGGCCACGCCCGCGCCGACCGGGATCAAGAGCGCCGCGATCCACTTCCTCCTCCCGCCGCGCGGAGGGCGCATCGTCGAGGTCGATGGGGTCGCGGAGGTCGAGGCCGACCCCTCGATCCATCGCCTGGTCGTGGACGACGTGATCGGAAAGACGGTGCGGGAGCCGGAGGACAACAACGATTTCATCGGCCACGTCATCGCCGTGGATCGGACCGGCCGCGGCGCGCGCCGCAAGGCCGAGTGGGCTCACGAGACGCTCGCAGTACGGATGGAGTGATCGATGCCGCCGCCCGGCCGCGCGTCGAGCGCGGGGACGCTCGCGAAGCTGCGCTCGGTCGACGGGGATGTGAAGATCCTCCTGCTCACCGATCTCGGCTTCAACGTCGGCTTCTACATGCTCATGCCGTACCTGGCAGGCCACCTCCGCGGCCTGGCCATCCAGGCGTCGCTGGTCGGGCTGATCCTCGGGCTGCGCAACCTCAGCCAGCAGGGTCTCTTCCTGATCGGCGGCGCGCTCGCGGATCGACGGGAGTACCGCTCCCTCATCGTCGCGGGCTGCCTCGTCCGCAGCGCGGGGTTTGCCCTCTTCGCCTTCGCGTCGCGCCCGGCGACGCTGGTCGCCGCGTCGGTGTTGACCGGGCTCGCCGCGGCGCTGTTCACGCCGGCGCTCAAGGCGTACCTGGCCACGGTGGGCAGCGAGGAGCGACCGATGGCCTTCGCGCTCTCGGGGGTGCTCTCGCAGCTCGGAGCGCTCCTCGGGCCGCTCCTCGGGATCGCGCTGCTCTCCTCCGGGTTCCGGCCGCTCGCGCTCGCGTCGGCGGCGCTGTTCCTCGTCTGGGCGGCGCTGCTCCGCCTCGTGCTGCCGGAGCGGCGCGGCAGCGAGGCGGCCTCCGCGCACACGCCGTGGCAGGACTGGAAGGTGGCGGCGGCGAACCGCCCGTTCCTCCTCTTCTCGATCGCGCTGGGCGGCTATGCCGTGCTGTTCAATCAGCTGTACCTCGCGCTGCCGCTCGCGCTCGCGAGCGTGAGCCCGGGCCAGACCGGCGTCGGCGCCGCGTTCATGGTCTCGGGCGTGCTCGTGATCGCGCTGCAGGTCCGGGTGGCGGCGTTCAGCGAGGCGCGGCTCTCGCCCGCGGCGTCGATCGCGCTCGGGCTCGCCGTCATGGGGGCGGGCTTCGCGCCGCTCGCCGCCCTGTCGCTCGCCGGCGTCGAGGATGGCGCCAGCGTGACGGCCGCCGTGCTGGCGGGCACCGCGATCCTCACCTTCGGGATGATGCTCGCGTACCCGTTCACGATGAACATGATCCCGCTGCTCGCGGGAGAGCGCCGCCTGGGCGTCCATTACGGGATCTTCTATCTCGCGGCGGGGCTCTCTGCCGGGGCGGGCAACCTGATCATTGGCCGGCTCTTCGAGGAGCCCGCCGGGAGCGCCGGCGCGGCGCCCTGGCTCCTGCTCGTGGCGGTCGGCCTGGCCTCGGCGGCGGCGGTCGCGGCGCTCGCGCTCCGCGGCGCGCTGCCGGGGAGCGCGGCCGAGCAGAAGGGGTGATATAGAGACTGCCATGACCACGCCTCTGCTCCCATCGAAGCTGCCGTCGACCGGCGTCAGCATCTTCACGGTGATGACACGCCTGGCGAACGAGCACGGGGCCATCAACCTGTCGCAGGGCTTCCCTGATTTCGACTGCGCGCCGGAGCTGGTCGAGACCGTCGCCCGCCACATGCGCGCTGGCCACAACCAGTATGCCCCCATGCAGGGCGTGCTGGCCCTGCGCGAGGCGCTGTCCACGAAGATCGAGCGGCTCTATGGCCGCCGGTACGACCCGGCGACCGAGATCACGATCACCTCGGGCGCGACCGAGGGCATCTTCAGCACGATCACCGGGTTCGTGCGGCCCGGGGATGAGGTCATCCTGTTCCAGCCTTGTTACGACTCGTACGCGCCGGCCGTGCAGCTCAACGGCGGCACACCCGTGTTCGTCACGCTGCGGTTTCCCGACTACCGCGTCGACTGGGACGAGGTGCGGCGCGCGCTCACGCCGCGGACAAGGCTCTTGCTCATCAACTCGCCGCACAATCCGACCGGCACCATGCTGTCGGCCGACGACATGCGCGAGCTCGCGCGGGTCGTGGACGGGAGCGATGTCCTCGTCGTCGGCGACGAGGTGTACGAGCACATCCTCTTCGACGGTCGCCGGCACGAGAGCCTCGCGCGGTATCCGGAGCTACACGACCGCTCCGTGGTGATCAGCTCGTTCGGCAAGACGTACCACACGACCGGCTGGAAGGTCGGCTATTGCGCGGCGCCTCAGCCGCTCTCGGTCGAGATCCAGCGGGTGCACCAGTTCGTGACGTTCGCGGTGAACGCGGCCATCCAGCTCGCGTATGCCGAGGTCGCCGCGCGCGATCCGCTCGCCGCCGGCCTCGCGTCGTTTTACCAGGCGAAGCGCGACCGGTTCCTGAAGCTCATCGAGGGCTCGCGGTTCCGCCCGCTGCCGTGCGAAGGCACGTATTTCCAGCTGGTCGATTACTCTGCGATCACGACCGAGCGAGACGCCGACTTCGCGCTGCGCCTCATTCGTGAGCACGGCGTCGCCTCGATCCCGATCTCCCCGTTCCTGTCCGGGGTGGAGCCCGGGCCCGTCCTGCGGTTCTGCTTCGCCAAGCGGGACGAGACGCTCGAGCGCGCGGCGGAGAAGCTGCGCCGGGTCTGAGCGCGCGCACCACGCTCACGGCGCGTACCTGGGAAACCGATCCGCGATGTCGCTCCCCGTGAAGTTACCCACCCAGCCGTCCGGCCGCTCGAAGAACCGGATGGCCGCGAACAGGGGCCGAGGCCCCATGTCGAACCAGTGCCGCATCTCGGCGGGCACGCTGATGAGGTCGCCGCGCATACACACGATCTGGAGCACCCGCTGCCCGGCGTGCAGGTAGAAGCAGCCGCTGCCCTCCACCAGGATGCGGGACTCGTCCTCGGTGTGCGTGTGCTCGGACAGGAACTTCTTCCGCGCCTGCTCCGCGTTCGGCGCGTCCGGCTTCATCCGCACCACGTCCACGATCTCGTAGCCGTGCGCCGCGCGCTCGGCCTCCACCGCGACGCGGTAGGCGGCGAGCACCTCCTCCTGGCCGGCGCCGTCCGGCAGCGGGACGGACGCGTCCACGCGCTCGAAGCGGACGCCGACGGCGCCAAGCTCGCGGCGGATATCGTCGAGATCGGTGTACACGCCCGACGGCTGGGCCGGCTGGTCCTCAGGATAGATGGTCAGGTGACTCATCGACAGAGCCTCATCTTCTCGAGCTCGCAGGTGAGCAGGTGTTCCAGCGCCACGGTGTGGCGGCGCGCCTCGCGCATGGAGCGGCCCCAGGCATAGAGCCCGTGACCCGCGATGAGGTAGCCCACCGCCTCCGGGTGGCGGGCCAGCTCCGCGGACACGCGCTCGGCGAGCCGTGGGACGTCCTGGTCGTTGGGAAAGACAGGGACCACGACGGTCGCCTCGTGGGTGCGCGTGTCGCCCAGCGCCTTGAGCAGCTCGAAGCCGCGCAGCGCGATCGCCCCCTCGGCCTCGCGCAGCGAGGAAAGGAGCGCGCTGACGACGGAGTGCGTGTGCAGCACGGCGGCCGCCCCGGGGCGCTCGCGGTAAAGATGCAGGTGCAGCGGCGTCTCCGCCGAGGAGCCCGGCGGCGGCGGCGCGTGGATGTCCGCCACCAGGATATCGGCCTCGACCAGCTCGCCCTTGTCCACACCGGAGCGCGTGACAGCGACGGTGCGCGCGTCGAGCCGGCGCGAGAAATTGCCGCTCGTGGCCGGCACGAAGTTGCGCAGGCTCAGGAACCGACCCGCGTCCACGAGCTCCCGCGCGGCCTCGGCCAGGGTGGCCGAGGCCGGGGAGGCCGCCACGAGAGAAGCTGCCGACATGCTCACCTGTCCTCTCCTCGGTCGCATCTACAACGGGAACCGGTTAGATGCAATTGATTTGCATCTTCTCTTCACCGCGCGGGAACCACCCTGGCCACGACGACGCGTGGACACGGCTCGGGAGCCCGCCACATCGGGCTCAGCGCGCTATCGCGTGCGTGTACTTGAGCAGGAGCGCGCGCTCGCGGGCCGCCGCCGCGCCGCCGAGGCGCTCATCGTAGACCAGCCACAGGTCGGTCCCCTCCTGGACATGGTGGCGCAGGCGCACGTTGATGCTCGTGCGCTCGGTGACGCTGCTGTACTGAAGAAAGGCGCTGAGAGAGGCGTGGAATCACCTTCCTGAACCTCAACGTGCCCGGACATCCGTTTTATCAGCCCGCCCTCACGTGATACCCGGGCTCCGGGCGCCCTGCCCGCGGCCCCAGGTTCACCCACATACGCAAGCGCACATCGCCTCCGGTGGCGCCCCGAGCGGAAAGATACGCCTGCTTGCCAGCGAGGCCGGACCTCCATAGCATGAAATATTGCGGGCTCGCGGAGGCTCCGCGCTTCGATGGAGCGGGCAGATCATGCTCAGAATCACTCACGCACAGACAGGCGCGCTGGAAGACCTCACGCCGGGCCGCGTCCAGGCACGGCGGGAGCGGCGGGAGCCGGAACGGTACGTTGACGCCGCTGGGGCCGCTGACGCGGGTCGCCCGCGCGACGCCGCCGCGGCCGGCGAGGCCCGCGTCAAGCCTGCCCCCGCGCAGCGCTGCGTGACGGCGCGCGCCGTCCGCTCCGACATGCTGCTCGTGCTGCTCGCCGCGCTCGCTGCGCTCGCCGCCGGCGGCGCCCTCGGGTGCGGCCACGCCTGCAACCACGGGTTCTCGCCCTGCCCGACGGCGTCCTCCGCGTACTCCGCGCCGGGCGGCTCGGGCGCCAGGAAGGGCAGCTGTCCGAGCGAGTACCGCCCGCTGTGCCTCGGCAAGGACAACCGCTGCTCGACCGACAAGAACGGCTGCCAGGTCTGCGACTGCGTGGACAACGGGTCGCCCGCTTCCACGCTTGACCCGCGCGACGTCCAGGACCCGCACGGCGGGCGCTAGCCCCGCATCACCCGAGTCACCCGAGGAGCGAGCCCATGAGCCAAGAGAAGGACGCGAGGCAGGCGGACGCGCTCCTCGCGGAAGCCGAGCGGATCTCGGCGATCCTCGCCGAGCACGCTGCCCGGCACGACCGCGACGGCACCTTCCCCGTCGAGGGGCTCACGGCCACGGTCCGCTCGCCGATCAACACAGCGGTGTTCGGCGGAGCCGCCGGCGGTGACGGCGAGGCCGCGCCGTGCTCGTGGCTCACGTTCGGCCGCATCGTGGCCACCCTGGCCCGGGGCGACGCGTCGTTCGCCACGGCGTGGCTCATGCACCAGGGCGCCATGTCCGTTTTCGGCACCCTGATCGATCCGGACGAGCGGTCCCGCTTCGAGCAGGCGCTCCGCCGCGGCGCGTGGGTCGCCAACGCGCTCTCCGAGCCCACGAGCGGCAACATGTTCCTCGTGCCGCGCCAGGTGGCCCGCAAGTCCGAGGGCGGCTTTCGCCTGACCGGCGAGAAGCGCTTCGTGAGCGGGTGCGAGCACGCCGACTGCTTCTTCACGGCCGCGGTCTGCGACGGCCAGCCCACGTTCTTCCTCATCGACAGGGACGACTCCATCGCCATCGAGCCGATCTGGGACACCCTCGGCATGCGCGCCACGCGCAGCCAGATCGTGCGCTTCCAGGACACGCTCCTGCCCGATTCACGTCGGCTCGCCGTCGATCCCCTGGCGCCCAACCCCATCCCCGTCGCCGCCGGCTGGCTCTCCGTCGGCATCGCCGAGGCCGCCATGGCCGCGGCCGTGGCCTACGCCCGCGAGCGCGTCCTCCCGCCGGGCGACCGGCCCATCGCCGAGCTGCAGTGGGTGCAGTTCGCCGTGGCCGACATGAGCCTGCGCCTCGAGGCCGCGCGCGCCCTGGCCATGCGCACCGCCGCGGCCGCCGACGCCGGCGACCCGAGCTACGGCCTGCTCCAGCTGCAGGCCAAGGCGGTGGCCAACGAGGCCGCCGTCGCCATCGCCACCTCGGCCCTGGAGATCGCCGGCGGCGCCGGGTACATGCGCAGCCGCCCCATCGAGCGCCACCTGCGCGACGCCATGAGCGGGCCGCTGATGGCCCTGTCCGGCCCCGTGAGCCGCGAGATCCTGGGCAAGGCCCTGCTCGGCATCGGCAGCGCCGGGCCGTGAGCCGGCCCCGCGAGCGCGCGCTGCCTCAGCCGAGCAGCCGCCGGAGCTGAGCGAGCAGCTCCGGGAAGTCGAGCCCCTTCGAGAACGCCGCGTCGGGCGGGGGCGCGCCGCCGAGATCCTCGTCGTCGCCCCCGCTGAGCAGCACCGCCTTCGCGCCCGGCAGGCGCGCCCGCAGCGGCCCGAGCAGCGCTGTGCCGCGGCCGTCGCCGAGGTTCCGGTCGAGCAGCGCGAGGTCGTACCGCGCGCCCTCGGCCGCGAGCTTCCGGCCCGCCTCGGCGAACGAGCCGGCCACGTCGACCTCGAACCCCTCGTCCTCGAGGAGCGCGGCGAGCACGAGCCGCGACGCCTCGTCGTCGTCCACGAGCAGCACCGCCGGGCGATGTCCCGCCGTCCTCAGCACCACCTGGGATCGCTCCGGGCGCGCGCGATCGCGTGCATCAGCTCGCGCACGTCGAACGGCTTGTGCAGGCAGGCGTACCCGCCCCGGCTCGTGAACGCGTGGATCATCTCCGGCGGCGCGTGGCCGGTCATCGCGATGACCCGGATCTGCTTGCTCGTGCGCCGGAGCTGCTCGTACGTCTTCACGCCGTCGAGCGCCGGCATCACCAGGTCGAGCACGCACACGTCGACCGTCTCGTCCCGGGCGCGCTGGATGGCCGTGTACCCGTCGTACGCCGCCTCGGCGCGCAGCCCCGCCGCCCGCAGCCCGGCCACGATCATCTCGGCGACGTCGGGGAGGTCGTCCACCACGAGGACGGGGCGCGACTCCAGCGCCCGCGCGACGATCCGCACGAGGTGCTCCATCGAGAACGGCTTGTAGATGACCGCGTAGACGCCCTCGCCGATGCCCTCCTCGATGAGCTTCTCGATCGCGAAGGCGGTCATCAGCACCACCGTGAGCCCCGGCTGGATGCGCTTGAGCTCCCGGAAGGTCTCGACGCCGTTGAGGCCGGGCATCTTCACGTCGCTGAGGACGAGCTCGAAGCGCTGCTGCCGCGCGAGATCGAGGGCGTGCGCGCCGTCCCGCGCCTCGACGACCTCGTACCCTTCGAGCTCGAGGTTCGCGGCGAGCGTGGCGCGCATCCCCTCCTCGTCGTCCACCACGAGCACCCGCCTGGTCGCCTGCATCGTCGTTCCCCCTCTCACGCTGCCTCTCACGCTGATCACGCGGCCCGCGCTCCCGGCGCCGCCGCGCGCGGCAGCCGGATCGTGAAGGTCGTCCCCGCGCCGGGCTCGCTCTCCACCGCGATTGTACCGCCGTGCAGCCGGACGATGCCGGCGGTGATCGCGAGCCCGAGCCCCGTCCCCTTCACTTTCGTGCTGAAGAGCGGCTCGAAGATCTTCGCGAGGTGCTCCCTGTCGATCCCGGCCCCGTTGTCGGCCACCGAGAGGATCACCTCCCCGTCGCACGCGCGCGCGCCCACGCCCACGCGCCCCTCGCGCCCGGCCGGGATCGCCTCGGCCGCGTTCTGGATCAGGTTCACGAGCACCTGGCGGAACTGGTCCTTGTCGAGGCTCGGCACCGGCAGGCCGGGCGGCACCTCGTTCGAAAGGCGCACGTGCGCGGGCGCCTGCACCACCGACATGGCGTCGTCGACCAGCGGCCCGAGCGGGCAGGCCGACCGGCACAGCCTGCGCTCGCGCGCGAAGTCCAGGAGATCGCTGATGATCCTGGTGCACGAGAGCAGCTCCTTCTCCATCAGCGCGAGGAACTGGGCGACGCGCGGCTCGGCGCCGAGCTCGGTGCCGGCGAGGCGCTTCTTCAGGTAGTACGCGGCGTTCCTTACCGCGCCGAGCGGGTTGCGGAGCTCGTGGCCGATGCTCGCCGCGAGCTGCCCGATCGCGGCGAGCCGCTCGACGCGCAGCCTTGACTCCTGGGCTTCGCGCAGGCTCTCGGCCATGTGCCGGAGCGCCGCGCCCATGCGCCCGAACTCGTGCGCTCCGAGGTCGGGCACCGCGTAGGCCAGGTCGCCGCCGGCGATGCGCCGCGCGCACTCGATCAGCGCGCTGAACCCGCGCGCCATGGTGCGCAAGAGGCCGCCGAGGAGCACGACGAGGATCAAAAGCGCCGCCGCCATCAGGGCGACGCCCGCGCGCCGGACCTGCGCGCTCGCGCGGCCCGCCTCCTCGGTGCTCCGCGCCACCTCGCGCCGCGCGTCGGCGATGGCCGCGTCGATGTGGGGCACGAACTCGCGCTCGTACTCCGCCTCTGGCGACTCCACGAACCGCCGGTTGGCGTTCCACGCGCCCGCGCTCGCCAGGCGGGTCACCTCGCCCATGTCCCCGGTGATCTTCGCGAAGCTCACGCGCATCCGGCGCAGGCGCTCGTCCTCCGCCTGCGCCTCGCGCTCGCCCTCGCGGAAGCGCTCGTCCTCGATCCACGCCCGGCTCAGCGCCTCCGCCGCGGCCAGATCCCGCGCGACGAGCTCGGTCAGGTGGCGCAGCTCCTCGGTGTCGCCGCCGCCGAGGGAGATCTCCGCGGCCTCGCGCATGTAGCGGCTCGCGTGGTTGGCGAGCGTGACGTGCCGGGTGAGGCCCTCGTAGGACAGCTCGGAGCGCCGCTGGAGCAGCGTCATCCGGGCGGACGTGACGTGGAGCGCCCCGGCGGCGAGCGCGACGACCACCGCGGCCACGGCGAAGATCAGCGAGAGCCCGGCCCGGATGCTCATCGCGGCGCCTCCTCCGCGCCCGCCTTCACGGCGGCGGCTCCGCGGCGCTCGCGCCGGGCGCCTCGCCCGCGAGGGGCAGCTCGATGCAGGTCCGCGTGCCGCGGGGCGCGCCGCTCTCGATGGTGAGCGCGCCGAAATAGCGGCGCGCCACGCGCCCGGCGATGTTGAGCCCGAGGCCGAGGTGGCCGGGCTTCGTGGTGTAGAACGGGCGCGTGATCGCCTCCCGCTCCGCCTCGGGCACGCCCGCCCCGGTGTCCTCGACCTCGATGCGGTAGCGCGCACCGACAACGCGCCCGCGCAGCGCCACCACGCCGCCGCCTTCCATCGACTCCGCCGCGTTCTCCACGAGGCACCTTACCGCCAGCGACAGCTCGGCCGGATCGAGCTCCACCAGGCCGTCCGCCGCGTCGACCTCGACGCGGATCCCCGGCTCCGCGATGCGCGCGCACGCGGCCGCCGTGCGCACGCACTCGAGGGCGCTCGCGCTCACGGTCCGGCGCAGGGGGCGCGCCCGAGAGCCGACCACGTCGTCGACGAGCGCGCTCGCCGTGATCACCTCCTCGTCGATCACGTGGATGAACTGCTCCACCCGCGGGTCGTCCCGACAGACCTGCTCCCGGGCGACCTTGCGCCTGATGAAGTACGCCGCGTTGCGGATCGTGCCGAAGCAGTTGCGCAGATCGTGGCGCAGCGTCGCCACGATCTCTTCGGCCGTCGCGGCCTGCTCCGCCGCGCCGAGCGGATCCCGGCTCATCATCGCAGGCGCTCACCCTCCTCGGCGCGCTCCCCGTCTCGCCTCATCGTCACTTGAGATATCGGCCCGGGAGCGCCATGTCGCCGGGCCGCGTCACGCCCACGTAGCCCGTCGTGCGGGAGGGCGGGGGCGGGTACGAGCTCACCTTCTCGCGGCGCGAGGACGCCGGCGGATCCCGCGTGTCCGGGGGCCGGTACGACGGCGCGCGCCGCCCCGAGCCGGGCGCGACGCTCTCCCGCCCCGCGGGGGGGCTCGCGGCGGCGCCGACCGACCGCCGCGTCTGGGCGAGCCGCGCGAGCTCCAGGACGATCCCGGTGATCCGGGCGGGCTCGAACGGCTTCAGGATGACGTAGTGACGGCCGCCCTCGCTGGAGCGGATGTACTCCTCGGCTCCGGTGATCAGCAGGCAGCTCGTGTAGACCGGCAGGTCGGTCACCCGCTTCAGGAGCTCTTCGCCGTTCATCCCCGGCATCTTGTAGTCGGAGCAGACCACGTGGAACTGGCCTGTATGCAGCATCTCGAGCGCCCGGTGGGCGGATCTGCACGTGGTGACATCGACGTCGTCGGAGAGGACGGCCGCGATGCTGTCCAGCATCCTCTGCTCGTCATCGACGACGAGCACGCGTAGCCTCTCCGGGGCATACAGGCTCACGAGACTCCTCTTGTGTGTGCGTGCGGGGGATCGAGCTCTGCTGTGGTGCTCGGCGGCGGCACGCCTCGGGTCATGCCCCGTGCGCGCGCCGGGCTCGCTCGCTCGCGCGGCGCCTCGCGGTGGAGCCGCGCGTCGACATCATGCGCTCTGTTCGACACGGGACATCGCGAAGCAACCGCATGAGCAGATCAGGAATCTACACGACGGACCCTGGGACGGCAAAGCGATTCCTGAGTACGTCGCACAATCGCCACCGCGAGGCGACCTCGTGCGTGCTGGGGTTCGGTTCACTGGCTTGAAACATTCGAGCCACGTGAACTATGAGCGCGTTTGCAGGCGCAGCGCACGGATTTGCACATCTGCAAGGAATGCATCCGTTTCCCATATGCAAAACAGATATCCATTGCAGTTCCGAAAGGAGGGCGCCCTGACGCGCGCCGCTCCGGCGGCTGCGTGGCCTGGTGCTGCCGCGCGTGCCTGTCGTCGGCGGTGGGAGTCGCGCCCCGGGGGGCGTCGCCGTTCCGTCCGCCCGGGCGATGCGGGAGAGCAGGCGCGGGCCCAGCTCGCCGCCCAGGCGAACACCGCCTTCCGGGAGGGGCGATACGCCGAGTCGCGTGAGGCGTGGCGCTCGGTCTGGGAGCCGGATCGCTCCCAGGTGGCGGCCTGCAACATCGGGGCGCTCTCGTACCGCATGGGAGATCCGGTCATTGCCGTGCGCTGGCTGTCGCTCTGCAGGGAGATCATGCGCGCGCCGAGGACGCCTGAGGAGCGCGCCCTCTACGCCTCGCGGCTCGCCGACCTGGCCCGTGCGCGCCAGCTCGTCGGCGAGATCCGCGTCATCGCCCCGGCCGGCGCCTCGATCGCGATCGACGGCGAGCCGGCCGAGGCGGGGCGGGAGGCGCTGTTCCTGTCCTGCCCGGCCGCCATATCGTTCGCGCGGAGCTGAACGGCGCCGTCGCGGCGACCGAGGTGAACGTGCCGCGCGGCGAGACGCGGGAAGCGAAGCTCACCCTGCGCAGGCCGGAGCCGAGGCCTCCGGCGCGCGCGCAGGCGAGGGGCGCGCGCGTGGCTCGCGGGGAGCCGCCCTCGCCGCCGGCGTCGCGGGTCGTCGTTCTCGCGGGAGGGATCGGGGCCGGGGTGTTCGTGGCGGCCGGCGCCGGCCTCTTCGCGTTGGGGGAAGTGGAGCTGAATGCCGGGATCAGGGCCGCGCAGAACGCGGGCCCGAACCGCTGCTATCTCCCCTCGCCCGCCTGCGACAGGGCGCACGCGCACTGGGACACGATGGAGACCGCGCGCGCGTTCGGCGCGGCGAGCCTCATCCTCGGCGGCGCCGTGGCGGCCGGTACCCTCGCGTACACCCTGTGGCCTCGGCAGAGAGTGGAGATCGTGGTCTCCGCCGGGCGCTGTCGCGGTGAGGGGCGTCTGGTGAGCGCGGACGTCACCCGGCCCACGAGACGCGAGGTGCTCGCGGCTGCTGATGGAAACTTGCGCGATGGCCTCGGAGGTGACGATCGTTCCTGGTAGGATCCGATGGTGACGGCGCCCGGCGCCTCGGCGGACAGGGCCGCGGGGTGGTCGCGCCGCACTGCGAGGATCGCGTATGTCGTGGAGGCGTCTGCGCGTCCTCCACGTGTGCCGACGGCATGAAGAACGGGGACGAGACCGGCGTGGACTGCGGCAAGGATGGGTGCCCGCGCTGCCCGGTGGGCGAGAGCTGCGCGAAGCCGCCCGACTGCGCGAGCGGCGTCTGCTGGGCGGGCGCCTGCGAGGCGCCGACGTGCACGGACGGCGTGGAGAACGGGGACGAGGGCGGGATCGACTGCGGCGGCGAGGGCTGCGCGCTTCCGTGTCGGGACTAGGGTCCTGTCCGTCATTCGTCGGCGGCCGAGAAGCTCGTCCGCTTGGCTCGGATGTGGCCAGGCGGAGCCACGATGCCGGTGCGTGCAGCTCGACGATCGCCAGTGGGCGAAGGTGGAAGTGTTGCTGCGGAGCGAGGCGGGACGGGGACGTCCGGCGGTTCGACGACCGCCGCTTCGTGGAGGCGGTGCTCTCGACCTCCTGACCGGTACGCCGTGGCGTGATCTGCAGGCCCATCACGGATCGACAGGCGTTCCGCTGCCAGCGGATGCGCCGGCGCCCGGCATGCGTGGTGTTTTCAAAGAGCATCAGCGGCACACATCGGCTGGTGCAGACGTCGCAAGCGGGAGAAGCGAATTTTAGCTATCCTGCGTAGATGACTCAACGAAAATACAAGATCATAGCCGTTCGTCGGTACAGCGTCGAAGGTGAACCAGGTCGCGAGATCGTTCTAAAGATCGGTGAAGCAATACAGCCGAACTCGGCTGACGGCTCATGGACATGCCCTGTTTTTCTTGATGGACTAGAATCGGACATCCAGTATGTCGAAGGGATCGACGCCATCCAGGCAATTCAAAGTGCCATGGGTATGCGCGACATGCGCTAGACAACTGCGGGCTGCCGATCACATAGGTACGCGCTCGGCCCCAGTGATTCGTTCCACGGCGTAGTTGGGCATCGGGGAGAGCCTCGACGAGCGGAATCCATGTGGATAGGGTCGAGCTCGGCGGGCGTCCGGTGAACCCGCAGCAGAGCGGAGGCATGGGCTCGGTGCGACCACCCCTTCCGAGGCTTAGCGGCCATGGCGAGGGTGTGCGCACGAGGGCGGCGCGGCCCCGCCGGCTCAGCTGAGAGCGCGGCGGACACTCGTCATTCAGACCGGCGCCTCGTCGCCTCCGAGCGGCTCCTCCTCGTCCGGCGGCGTGCTGCCGGCACCACCTTCCCCGGCCGTACCGTCTCCAGCCGTGCCGCTCCCGGCGGCGCCGCCCGACGTCTCGGTGACCTTCTTCCGGACCTTCCGGCTGAAGAGCCGCCGCGTCGCGATCGGCACGAGGCGGGGGAGGGTCGGATCCTGCTCGTTGGCGCGCTCGAACACCCGCACAATCTGCTCGAGCAGAATCAAGTTGATGCCGTCGGCCCGGTCGAGATCGCCGGCCGTGACCTTCTGCCCCGCGGGGCGCGCTGCCGCGGTCTTCGCGGCCTGGGTCAGCTCCTTGGCCGTCTCCTCGAGGCGCTCGACGTAGTCCTGGTCGAGCCGCATCAGCCTGGCGCGCACGGCGAGGGGGCCCTTCTTCTGCGCGAGGTAGCGCTTGCCGAGCGCGGCGAGCTGCGCCAGCCCGCGCGCGAGCGCGACCGCGTCTTCCGCGGTGCCTACCGCCTGCGCGAGCTGCTCGCGCGCCTCCTTCCCCGAACCGCCGACGCCGCGCAGGACCTCGTAGGCCTGATCGCGCAGGAGCAGGGCGCGCGAGAGCGCCTCGCGCAGGGCCGCGTCCTTCGTGGCGCGCGTGGCGTCCTTCTTCTGGCCGGCGCTCTCGTGGGCGTCGAGCAGGCGCTCCAGCGCGAGCGCCTGCTCGACGGCGAGCGCGAGCAGCTCCGGCGAGAAGCCGCGCAGCTTCTCGCGCTTGTCCTTCGACGCGTTCGACCAGCACGCGTGCGCCGTCGCGTAGAGGCGGCGCATGTCGGTCAGGACGCGCGAGGAGGCGATCTGCCGCCCTCGCTCGACGAGGGCTGGCGGCGCTGCGATCAGTGCGGGCGCTCGGAATAGGCGCACGCGGTCGGCGGGCCGTCCAGGCTGGGGGAGCAGCACCAGCCGTCCAGTGGCGACGGCCGCTCCGGGGCGCGCCACCACCCTGCTGTCTCGAGCACGGCGCCTGGCTGACGGCGGAGTGACCGCCGCGACCCTGTCTGGTAGGTTGCGTCTGTCCATGCCTCCGGCCATCGACAAGCGCGCGCTGCTCGCGGCCCTGAAGGATCAGCTCGCTCGCGAGCTCGAGCGCTCCACCGAGCGGGCGCGCGACGCGGCCAGCGCCGCGACCCACGAGGAGAACCGCGCCGAGGGCGACAAGGACATGCGCGCGACCGAGGCGTCGTACGTGGCGCGGGGTCACAGCGAGCGCGTGCTGCAGCTCGAGCAGGCGCTCGCCAGGCTCGGCGCCCTCGCGGTGCGCGACTTCGGCCCGGGCGCCGGCATCGAGAGCTCGGCCCTGGTGGAGCTGGAGAGCGGCAAGCGGCGCGCGCTGTACTTCCTGCTGCCGGCGGCCGGCGGCGAGCGCATGCAGTTCCAGGGGGTCGAGCTGCAGACCCTCGCCACGACGAGCCCCCTCGGCGCGTCCCTGCTGGGCCTGTCGGAGGGCGACGAGGCCGAGGTCGCCACGCCGCAGGGGACGCGCCTGTACCAGATCACCAGCGTGCGGTGAGGGACCGGCGGCGCGGGCTCGCAAGGCCGCGCCGGCTTGCTCGCGGGCTCGCCGCCAGAAAACCTGCCCGGCACACCACCAGAAGACCTGCCCGGCGCGCCTCCAGAAAAAAAGAACCTCCTCCTCGTAGGGAGCCCCTGCCCGCCGGCGTCACAGGGATGAACGACCCGCTCGGCACGACGCGGGCGACCCAGGAGAAGAGTCCATGATGCAGTCTCGTTGGTGGAGGCTTGGTGGGATCTTGCCGCTCGTCGGCGCGCTCGTCGGCGCGGCCGGTTGCACCGCGGAGACCGGCCAGAGCGACACGTCCCCGAGCGAGGAGGCCGCCGAGGCGGCGCTCGCGCAGGGGCCGTCGAAGGGCGGCCGCGCCGGTGAGCCCGGCGGCCACCGCAAGGGCTTCGGTCCTCGCGGGGACGCGCATGGCCCCGAGCACCTCCTGCGCGCCGCGCTCCACGAGCTCGACCTGTCGGACGCGCAGAAGGCGACCATCCAGGGCGCCTTCGAGGGCCTGCACGACGGCGCGAAGGAGCGCCCGCAGGACGGCGGCGCCGCCTTCGCGGCGCTCGCCGCGGGCGTGCGCGCGGGCAAGATCGACAGGGCCGCGATCGAGGCGAAGCTGCCCGACGCCGGCCGCGCGGCCGAGGAGCGCCGCGCGCGCGTCGCCGGGGCGCTGAGCAAGCTCCACGCGACGCTCACGAAGGAGCAGCGCCGCGAGCTCGTCGACGCGATCGCCGCGAAGATGGACGAGCGAGGCGAGAAGGGCGACCGCGGCCCGCGCGGCGGCGAGCACGGCCCGCGCGGCGGCGAGCACGGCCGCGGCGCGGAGGGCGACCGCGGCGACCGCGGCCCGCGCGCCGGGATGCACGGGCCCGGCATGAAGGGCGGCCCCGGCATGAAGGGCGGCCCGCTGGGCCACCTCCTCCGCGGCATCGACCTGCGCGACGAGCAGCGCGCGCAGATCGACGAGGCGCTGGAGGGCATGCGCCCGAGCGACGCCGAGCGGGAGGCGTGGAAGGCGGATCACGCGGCGAAGCGCGCCGAGATGCGCGCGCGGCTCGAGACGTTCGCCGGCGACCAGTTCGACGCGAGCGCGTTCCTGCCGGCCGCGGACGCGAAGAAGGGCCCGCGGGCGCACCTCGACCGCATGATCGACGCGCTGGGCGCGATCGTCCCGGTCCTGGACGACGCGCAGCGCCAGGCGCTCGCCGACCGCCTCGAGAAGGGCCCGGCGGCGGGCAAGCTCGAGCGCGGCCCTGGCCGCGGCGAGCGCGGCCCCGGCCCCGGCGGCGAGCGCGGCCCCGGCCCCGGCGGTGAGCGAGGCCCCGAGCGCCGCTGAGCGCCGGTCCCGGTGGCGCGCGCGGTGCAATGGGCACAGAATCGCGAGGGATCGTGATCGTCGACCTCAGGCTCGTCGCAGCGCGCGTCGCCGGGGGCGATGACGCGGCCTTCCGGCAGATCGTCGAGCACACGCGCGCGCCGATGTACCGCCTCGCCGCGCGCCTCGTCGGCGACCTCGCGGAGGCCGAGGACGCCCTGCAGGAGGCGTTCGTCGATGCCTACCGCGCCCTGCGCGAGGGGCGCTACGACGGGAGATCGAAGGTGGAGACCTGGCTGTACCGCATCGTGACGAACGCCTGCCTCGACGCCCTCCGGCGCCGCCGCGACACCCCGCGCGAGGCGCCGACCGAGCCGCGGTTCGACGGCCTCGTCTCCGCCGAGGCGCGCGTCGCGCTGCGCGAGCTCGACGCCCTGCTCGCCGCGCTGCCGCCCCAGGAGCGCGCGGCGCTCGTCCTCGTCGCCGTCGAGGGGCTCCCCGCGAAGGAGGCCGCGGCCGCGCTCGGTTGCTCCGAGGGCGCCGTCGAGCAACGTTTGGTGCGCGCCCGCGCTGCGCTCCGCGCGCGACAGACCGAGAAGGAGGCGCCGCATGCCTGACCGCGACGACGACCGGACCGACCTCGATCGGGACCTCGCGCGCCTCGCGGCCGCGACCGATAGGCTGGACGCCGACGACCGGTTCACCGAGGCCGTCCTCCGCGCCGCCGGTGCGGAAGGCGATCCGCTCGCCCGCATCGCGCGCGCCACCGAGGGCCTCGCGCCGGACGCTGCCTTCACCGAGGCCGTCCTCCGCGCCGCGACGTCCGCTTCCCTGCCCGCGCGCCCCGCGCGCTCCGCGGTGGCCGACGGCATCGTCCGCTCGGGTCGCGCCGCCATCCTCGTCACGGCCCTCGCGGCGGCCGCGAGCGTGCTCTTCTTCCTGCAGACGCAGCGCGACGTCGACAGCGCGATCATGGCCTCCGTGGAGACCATCGAGGCGAGCGAATGACCCTGCCGCCCGCGCCCCCGCCCGCCCCTGCGCGCTGGAAGCCCCTGGCCGTGCTCGCTGCCGTCTTCCTCTTCGGCGGCATCGCCGGCGCCGCCATCGGCCGCAGCACGGCCCTGAGCGACCTCGAGGCGACCTTCCGGCGCCCTCCGACGGAGGCGCGCGCCCAGTTCCGGCTCGGGGCGATGCGCCGCCACCTCGACCTCACGAACGACCAGGTGCGCGAGCTCAGGGCCACCCTCGCCGAGGCCGAGGCCGAGCGGGAGCGGCTCCTCTCCGAGTGCCGCCCCGCGCTCGACGCGCTCCGCGATCGCACCGACGCCCGCGTGAAGAGCGTCCTCACGCCCGAGCAGCAGACCCGCTACGAGGAGCTCGAGGCGGAGCGGAAGCAGCGTCCCGGCCCGCCGCCGCACGGGCCGGGGCACCCTGGGCGCGGACGCGGGCCCGGGGGGCGGGGGGATTGAGATAACCGCCAAGACGCATGGAGCGCACAGAGAGAGAGAGAGAAGGGATACGAAAAACTCTTTTTTATCTCTCTCTTATCTGGGCAGCCGACGCACCCTGTCCAGACCCTCGTTTCCTCCGGGGAGCCCTCCCGAGGGCGGGCACCCCGCAAGGAGCACGCCCGGGCGTGCTGAGCTGTCTCTCCCAGGCGAGCAGGCGGCGCCGAGGGTGCCAGTCGCGCTGTGCGGCGGCCAACAGATCACACCCGGTGGCAAAACGACACAGGCGCCTTGCTGCCGACCTCGCTATGCGAGATCCTCTTCTTGAAGGGCGCAGTTGATCCCGAACGCCGCGTCCGCCCCCTCGGCGGCGGCCATGACGGCGAGCAGCACGTCCCTCGACGCGTCCCCGGCGACGAAGACGCCCTCGCAGGTCGTCTCCTCGTGCCTGTCCGCCTTTTCCACGCCGTGCTCCTCCGTGACCTCGCAGCGGAGCTTCCTCGCGAGATCCGACCGCTGCTCCAGCCTTGTCTTCACGAAGAGCGCGCGGCGCTCCACGGAGCTGCCGTCCTCGAGCACCACGCGTTCCAGCATCCCGTCTCTGCCCTCGAGCCGGGCAATCCGCTCCTCGCGCACGCCGACGCCGTGCCGCGCCAGCCGCTGCGCCTCGCCGATGGGCAGGGAAGCCGGTCCGTCCGTGAACAGGACGATGTCGTCGCTCCAGGTCTTCATGTTCAGGGCCAGCGTGACGCCGGTACAGCCCTGTCCGTAGACGCCTATCGGCTGATCCCGCGCCTCCCATCCCTCGCAATAGGGGCAGTGGTGCACGCTCTTCCCGTACATGGCAGGGAGGCCCGGGAGCTCCGGCAGCCGGTCGACGAGGCCGGTGGCGAGCAGCAGCTTGCGGCAGAGCAGGCGCTCGCCGCCTTCGAGCGTCACCTCGAAGCGCTTCGCCTCGCGGCACACGTCGGCGACGGCCACCTCCCGGATCTCGACACCATAGGGCTGAAGCTGCTCGCGCCCTGCTCGCCTGAGCTCGGACGGCGCGATCCCGTCGCGCGACAGGAAGCCGTGCATCGCGTGCGCCGCGTCGTTGCGGTACTGCCCCGAATCGCACACGAGGACGCGCCTCCGGCACCGCCCCAGGATGAGCGCCGCGCTGAGGCCGGCGGGCCCTCCGCCGATGATGATCACGTCGTATCCAGGGAGCTCCTCTTTCCGTGTGGACATGGATTCGCGGTCGGCCTCGCAACTAGAGCGACAAACGGGTTGAAACCACGAGAAAAAGCAGGAATTTCACAGGGAGGCGGGGAGGCGGGGAGCGAGAGACGGCAAGAGGGAGAAATTCATTTTTTTTCTTCCTCCCCGCCTCCCCGCCTCCCTGTGAAAATTCTCCAGGTTTCAACGTGATCGGTGTTCTAGCGCGCCGGGCTGGCCGGCGCGCGCGGCGCCTCCGGTGCGCCCGGCCTTCGATGTGCCCGGCCTCCGATGTGCCCAGATGGACCTACACCGCTCAGCCCGGAGGCTCCCTCCACGCGTGTAAGATCCCCGACCGCGCGCCGTTCCCCGGGCATGCCCTGGAGCCGTTATCGTCGCCCCATGCGCCTGCGCGGGAGCCTGTCCGTCGCCCTCCTCTCGGCCGCGACCCTGAGCGGCGCGTGCGCCAGGTCGGACCACTCCAGCTCGGCGAACGCGGAGACGGCCGGCGCACCGGCGCCCGTGCACGCGGCAGCGCTCGATCTGCGATCGCAGGGGGCTTCTCCGGGGGCGCCGCCCCTCGCGCAGCGGGCGATGAGGGTCACGGTGGAGACCACGGTCGTGGTCGGCGCCTTCGACCCGGCGATGCAGCGGCTCCGGACCGCTGTCGAGGAGCACGGCGGCTACGTGAGCGAGGCCAGGGTGCACGGCGGCTCGGAGCGCAGCGCGTCGCTCGAGGCGCGGGTCCCCTCGGCGAGGGTCGGCGCGTTCCGCGCCGTCGTGGCCTCGGTCGGCGAGGTGGTCGCCGACGCGGAGAAGGCGGAGGACGTGACCGAGCAGCGCGCGGACATCGGCGCGCGGCTCCGCAACGCCCGCGCCCAGGAGAAGCGGCTGCTCGATCTGCTCTCGGACCGGACCGGGAGCCTTGCGGACGTGGTCGCTGTCGAGAAGCAGCTCGGGGGCGTGCGCGAGACGATCGAGCAGATCGAGGCGCAGGAGCGATTGCTCGAGGGCCAGATCGCCTATGCGACCGTCAAGATCTCGGTCGTCACGCGCCACGAGGAGCAGCCCGCGGGCGCCGGCGGCAAGATCGCGGCCGCGGCCAGGAAGGGGATCGAGAACGCGGGGGCCTTCGTCGTGAACGTCGCGATCCTCCTCGCGACCGCCGGCCCCACGCTGCTGCTCCTGGCGGCGCTCGGCGCGGTCCTGTACTACGCGCTCCGCGGCGTGGTCCGGCGGCGGGCCGCGGCGAGCCCTCGCGGGCCCTTCCAGGCGAGTCCAGCGCAGCCTTATCCGAGCGCCCCGCCGGCGCACGGCCCATACGGCGCCCCGCCGGCGTACGGGCCGCCGCCGGCGTATGGCCCACAAGGCACGCACAGCCCACAAGGCACGCACGGCCCGTACGTGCCGCAGGGCGCGCAAGCCACGCACGGCGGCACGCAAGACCCGCACGCGCAGCAAGCCACGCCGCCCCCGCACGGGCCGCCGGCGGAGCAAGGCCCGCACGCCCTTCGGACCACGCCGCCGCCGGAAGGCGCGCACGGCGGCGGAGGCGAGGCCGGCGCCGGGTGAGCCTCGCCGTCCCGGCGCCTGCGCCAACGGCGACGACGATGAGCGCCCTCGCCGACGACGCGATGAGCGCCCTCGCCGGCGACGACGATGAGCGCCCTCGCCGGCGACGACAATGAGCGCCCTCGCCGGCGACGACGATGAGCGCCCTCGCCGGCGACGACGATGAGCGCCCTCGCCGGCGACGACAATGAGCGCCCTCGCCGGCGACGACGATGAGCGCCCTCGCCGGCGACGACGATGAGCGCCCTCGCCGGCGCCCCTCGATCGACTGCAGTGCTGTTTCCCGCGCGCGCACCTGGCTCAGGGCTTCCGGGCGGTCGTCGCCCAGAAATGCAGCTCGGCGGTGAGCGCGAGCGCTTCGCCCCTGTCCCTCGCCTTCGCCTCTTCTTGCCGGATTCGATCCACCCCTTGCGCAAAAGCCTCCGGGGGCAGCACGGCGAGCTGGCTCGTCGAGCGCGGACGATCCCCCCGGAGGGGGAGCCGCTCCGCCGTTCCGTGGAGGAGCGTCGCCGCGGGCAGCCGGGCCTGCTCGAGCATGGTGGGTGAGGCGTCGAGCCCGGTCACGTCGAAACCGTGCTCGTGCAGCAGCTTCAGCCAGTGACCCGTCCCACATCCCACCTCGAGCGTGCGCCTACCCGGCGAGGACCCGAGCGCCTCGAGGACCACCTGCTCGACGGCGGCGTAAGCGCCCCCCTGATAGCGCCGGTCGCACACCTCCGCGATTCGCTCGGAATCGGCCTGTCCCGTGCCGTTGCTCGCCTGTTCCGTGGTCGCGTATGCCGTCGCACACCACGTGGCAACGACACACAGAGCGTTCTCCGCCGTTCTGTCGGGCCTTGATGCAGTGTGAAATTTCGATCATCAACCGACCTTCTCGACCTTAGACGGAGTTTGATGGCCGTCGGCTCTCGACGCGACACACGGCCTTGCGCTCCTCCTCCACGCCGTGGACAGAGCGGACTCACACTCAGCGAATCAAGAATTCTCCACGGACGACTCATTGAATACTGGACATGGATGGCTATTCATCGGTACAACGCATTGGACCTTCGACAGGACCACGAAGGGACCAACCTCCGGGGGGGGAACCACCATGAACCGGATCAGCACCGCTGATTTCGCAGCGCTTTCGCTCGTATTTCTGGCGTCCTGCGTCGCAGCAGGCCAGGAAGAGGAGGACGAGCTCGTAGGACTTGCCCCTAACGCGCTCGAGTACCTCAATGCCCTGAACCCCAACGCCCTCAACCCCAACGCCCTCAACCCCAACGCCCTCAACCCCAACGCCCTCAACCCCAACGCCCTCAACCCCGCCGCGCTGAGCTCATCGGCCATGAGGGCAATCACGGATCCGGGCGAGGCGGGCGCTCTCTCGCGCCAGCTCCTCAGCTATGTGGTCGGCTGTGCGCTCACCCCCGCGCAGTCGTTCCGCTTCTCGTGGACCGACGGCTTGGGCGTGGTTCGTCACGAGGTGTACTGGGGAATCATCGGTCTCGTGCCGGACTGGAGCGACAAGCCGCTCGGCCAGACGGACCAGCAGTGGATCTCGGCGTGCGTCGCGTCGCGGACGAACTGGTACGGCACCTCCGTGACGATCTCCTCGCGGGGCAGCCACCCGGCCATCGACAAGACCGGTACACCCGAGCTCGCGATCTACACGCGGATGGAAGGCGCCTTCTGGGGCAACATCTTCGCCCCCTCTCCTTATCTGAACGCCTGCTACAACGCGGCCAACCGCGACTACGTACGATCGCTGGCCCGGGAGTGCGCCGCCGGCCACCTCGACACCAGCGGAGCCGTCCAGCCATGCGGGATGATCAGCATCCGCGGGACGTGCGACAGCTACTGCCAGCAGCTCAACCTGCGCGGGATGTATTATCCGAGCTGCGTCAACAACCTCACCGGCAGCCCGGACTCGACCACGCGGGTGATCACCACCTTCCTCCCGTGACCGTCCGCCGGCCGCGCGCGGCCCGGGCTCATGCGCCCTGAAGACGCGGTCCTATGCTGCGGACGGCGCGCCGGGCGGCGCCGGCGCTCGGCCTACCGCCGCCCGCCCGACCAGGGACGCGCCTGGACGGCGCGGTACCGGCGCCTACTTCCCCGGGCCGCCGGAGGCCGGCACCAGCGCCAGTACCCGGGCCGGCGCGCCGCTGCCGCGCGCCAGCGGGAGCGGCGCGACCACAACGACCGCCCCCGCCTCCGGGAGCTGCTCGAGGTTGGCGAGGTTCTCGATGTGGTAACCGCCGGCGCCGAGGAACGCCTTGTGCTGCTCGAACGTCTGGCTCGGCCCTGGATCGGTCGAGAGGGTGTCGATGCCGACGCAGCGCACGCCGCGCTCGCGCAGGTAGCGGCTCGCCTCCACGGAGACCCCGGGGAAGTGCATGACGCCCTTTCCGTCCTGGTTCAGGTACTTCGATCGATCGGACCAGCGGGCCCCCCAGCCCGTCCGGATCAGCACGATGTGCCGCGCGCCGAGGGCCCCGTGCCGCGCCTCCCAGCCCCGGAGATCGTCCACGGTGACCTGATGGTCGGGGCTCGCCGCCACCTTCGCCGTCACGTCCACGACCGCCGCTGGCCCCACGAGCTGCTCCGGCGCGATCTGCTCGACGGTCGCCGCCCCGGCCATGAAGTGCGCCGGCGCGTCCACGTGCGTGCCCGCGTGCTCGTCCATCGCGAACCGATTGGAGTAATACGCGTCCTTCTCGACGGTGCTGAGCGTCTCCGACGCATAGGGCTTGTTGCCGGGGTACAGCGGGATCTCCGGCGTGATCGGGTGCGTCAGATCGACGACCCGCGCCGTGGCGATGTCGAGCACCGCCGGCGCGGCCTGCGCGGCGGACGGCGCCGACACGCCCTCCGCGTGCGAGGCGGGCGGCGGCGCCGCGGCGGGCGGCGACGCCGCGGCGGGCGCGCACGCCGAGAGGGCGAGCGCCGCCGGGCACAGCGCCTGCGCCGCGGCCGCCTTGGCGCCCACAGGAAAGAAGCTGACAATGCCGTTTCTGTGCGCCTTCTGCATGACGCACATGTCACCACAGGCCCGCTCGCGCCACAAGGCGGCGCGCGGCGACGGGCCCGCTCGCGCCACATGGCGGCGCGCGGCGACAGGACGCCCGCGCCGCATGCCGCCCGAGCGGCCGTTGCCCGCGCGCATGGGCGCGCGGGCAACGGCTCACACCTCGTGCAGCTTCACCCGGCGCCGCAGGTGGTTGAGCAGATCGATGCGCGTGACCAGCCCGACGAACTCGTCGCCGTCCGTCACGATGGGCACGAGCCCCGCGTCGAACATCGGGAGGAGCTCCCGGATCGGCGTCCGCACGTCGACCGTCCGGAGCCGCGTCGTCATCGCCGTCTCCACCGGCTTCTGGAAGCGCGTCACGTCGTCGACCGCCGCCAGCAGCAGGTCCGACTCGTCCACCAGGCCGACGATCTTGCCGTCCTCCAGCACGGGGAGCTGCGAGACGTCGTAGAGCTTCATCCGCGCATAGGCGACGAGGAGCGCGTCCGACCGCTGCACCGTGACCACCGCCCTGTCCGCGTGCCGACGCGTGATCACGTCGCGCAGATCCCCTGTCGGCTCGCGGTCCGTGAAGCCCTGATCGGCCATCCAGAAGTCGTTGTACATCTTCGAGAGGTACTTGTTGCCGCTGTCGCAGACGAGGGTGCAGACGCGCTTCGGCGACGACTGCTCGCGGCAGTAGCGCAGGGCCGCCGCGAGCAGCGTCCCGGAGGACGAGCCGGCGAGGATGCCCGTCTTCGAGAGGAGCAGCCGCGCCGTCTCCAGGCTCTCGCGGTCGGGGATCGTGTACGCGCGCTTGACCCGGGAGAGGTCCAGGATCGGCGGGAGGAAGTCCTCGCCGATGCCCTCCACGAGCCACGAGCCCGCCTTGCCGAGGTTGCCCGTCTTGACGTAGCCCGCCAGCACCGAGCCCTCCGGGTCGGCGAGCACCATCTCGCAGCCCGGCTGCGCCTTCGCGAAGTAGCGCGAGAGCCCGGTCATGGTGCCGCCCGAGCCGACGCCGCACACCATCGCGTCGATCTTGCGGCCGAGCTGCGCGTCGATCTCCGGGCCGGTCCCGGTCTCGTGCGCGAGGGCGTTCGCGGGGTTCTCGAACTGGTTCACGTAGAACGCGCCCTCTTCCCGCGCGATGCTGGCGGCCAGGTCCTGGTAGTAGCTCGGGTGGCCCTTCTCGACGTCGGAGCGGGTCATCACCACGCTCGCGCCGAGCGCCTTCAGGTGAAAGACCTTCTCCTGGCTCATCTTGTCGGGGATCACGAGCGTCAGCCGGTAGCCCTTCCGCGCGGCGACGAGCGCGAGGCCGAGCCCCGTGTTGCCCGCCGTCGCCTCGACCAGGTGGCGCCGCTCGCCGCCGAGCTGGCCCGCCCTCTCGGCCGCCTCGATCATCGACAGGCCGATGCGGTCCTTGATGCTGCCGCCGGGGTTCTGGCTCTCCATCTTGAGGAAGAGCTCGCACGGGCCCGTGTCGAGCTGAGTCACCTTGATCATCGGTGTGTGGCCGATGAGAGAGACGATGTTCTCGGCGGGCGGAGGGGTCGGCATCGACGTCGTCATGACACTTCAACGGTCACACGACGCGCACCGTCTGTCGAGATGTTCGGCCGCCGATGACGCGCGCGTCAACACCGGGCAGCCTTGGAAAGCAGACAAAGGTCCGTTATGATGGATTGTCTGCTGCCGCGCATGTGTGTTTGGGGCGCACGCGACGAGCTTGCCCACGGCGCGGCGCGCGTCAGGCGGCCGGGCGCACCGCCTTCTTGAACGCGGCCGGGCCGAGCGCGTTCAGCACCTCACCGCGGCGGAGGCCTCCCCGCCGCGCGGTGCCGACGCCGAAGCGCAGGTTGTGGAGCGCGTTCGTCGAGTGCGCGTCCGTCGAGATCACGAAGCGGATACCGCGCTTGCGCGCCTCCTTGATCCAGCGGGGCTCCATGTCGAGGCGGTACGGGTCTCCGTTCACCTCGACGGCGGCCCTCGACTCGGCCACGGCGTCGAGCACCTCCTCGACGCGGCACGCGAACGGCTCGCGCCGCTGGATGAGCCGGCCGAGCGCGTGCCCCCAGATCTTGAAGACCGGCTGCTTCATCGCGCTCACGAGCCTGCGCGTCATCTGGTCCGCGTCCATCTTCATGCGCGAGTGGATGCTCGCGATGATCACGTCGAACTGCTCGAGGATCGCGTCCGGATAGTCGAGCTTCCCCGACTCCAGGATATCCGACTCGGTGCCTCGGAGGAGCTTCACGCTCACGCGCTCCTGCACCCGGGCGATCTCGTCCCATTGCTGCTTGAGCCGGTCGAGGCCGACGCCGCCCGCGTAGTGGGCGGCGGGCGAGTGATCGGTGATGGTGAGGTATTTCATCCCCATCGCCTCGGCCTCCAGGGCCATCTCCTCGACGGTGTTCTTGCCGTCCGAATACACGGTGTGGCAGTGAATCATCCCCTGGATATCGCCCTCCTCGATGAGCCCGTCGTCGCTGCCGTGCACGTCGGAGAGCGCCGCGGCGTCCACGAGATCGTCCACGCCCTCGCGCAGCTCGGGCGCGATGAACGGGAGGCCGAGGTGCCTGTACAGGTCCTCCTCGGTCTTCGCGGGGAGTCGTTTGCTGCCCCGGAGGAGCCCTTTCTCGTCGAGCGTGAGCCCCAGCTCGCGCGCGAGCGCGCCGAGCGCGGACAGGTACGCGGGCGCGCCGGTCCGGTGGTGCAGCGCGGCGGCGTAGTACCGGGGCGGCACGCAGAGGAGCTCGCCGCGCAGGCCGCCCGAGAACCGCACCGTGCACCGCGACTCGCCGCGCTCCTCGACCTTGGTGACGCGCGGGGACCGGGCGAAGCAGTCGATGACCTGCTCGGCGTCGTCCGCCGCGGCCACGAGGTCGATGTCGGCCACTGTCTCTTCCCAGCGCCGGATCGAGCCCGCGAGGTCGGCCTGCTCGGTCGCCGCGCAGGCGCGCACCTGGGCGAGGAGCGGCTCGGCTATCTCGAGCGCGTCCACGAGGAGGATGCGCTCGTCGCGCGTCTCGTGCCGGTGGATGCCCTCGAGGAGGCTCGACTCGATCTTCGCCCCGAAGCCCTTCACGCCGCGGACCTTTCCGGTCAGGCACGCCTGCTTGAGCTCCTCGACGCTGCCGATGCCGAGCGCCTCGTGGAGCGCCTTCATCCGCTTGAGGGTCATGCCCGGCACCTGGGAGAGCTCCAGGACACCGCGGGGCAGCTCGGCGCGCAGCTTCTCGAGCTGCTCGGAGCGCCCTGTCTGGTGGAGCTCGGCGACCTGGGCGGCGAGCGCCGCGCCGATGCCCCTGAGCTCGGTGAGCCGCCTGGCCTTGATGAGCTCGCCGAGGTCCTCCGTGAGCTCCTCGAGGGCGTCGGCGCCGGTCTCGTAGGCGCGCGCCCGGTAGGGGTTCTCTCCCTTGATCTGGAGGAGCATCCCCATCTCGCGGAGGGCGCGGGCGATGTCGAGCTTGTCGAGCATGGAGGACTGCAACGATAGCACTTGCAGGACGGAGAGCAGGCTGCACGATAGCGCGGTCGCCGGAGCATCGCGCCGGCGCAGCGCTCGCTGCAGCAGCGCTCGCTGCAAGGGAGTCGGCGGAGCAGGGTGGACGCCGGAGCGGCGGGGAGGGCGGTGTCCGCCTCGCCAGCCGCGGGAACGCGCGGGCACGGGCCCGCCGCCGGAGAGGATGACGAACGTCATCCCGATGGAGGGGCGGCGTGTTTCCCGCCGGAAAGGCTGAAGTACACGGAACTGCAACGCAATATTCGAGCGCCTGTCGCGTGGCCGGCGGCCGCGCTGGGGCACTCTGGGCGGCTTCAACAAGGAGAACGTGACGTGATGCTGCGCAGTCTCACGTGGATGAGCCTCGGTGCCGCGGCGCTGGCGCTGGCGGGGTGTTCCGATGAGGGGAGCGAGTTGCCGGATGGCGGCGACAAAGGCGGCGCCATCCTGGGCTTCAGCGACGAGCCGGCTGGCGGCCGCTGCGAGAACGGCGGCACCCGGGTCGACTCCGGACGCGACCTCGACGGCGACGGCAAGCTCGACGAAGGCGAGGTCGAGGCGACCACCTACGTGTGCCACGGCCTCGACGGCGGGCCGGGAGCGGACGGCCCCCAGGGCGATAGCGGCGATAGCGGCGAGGACGGCGAAGACGCCCTGCAGGTGCTGATCGACGTCGCGCCCGAGCCGCGCGGCGCGAACTGCGCGAACGGGGGGCAGAAGGTGACCAGCGGGCTCGACGCCAACGACAATGGCGAGCTCGATGAAGGCGAGATCTCCGACACGGCTTATGTCTGCCACGGTGAGGACGGCGGGCGCGGTGTCGCCGGTTTCCAGCTCGTGTCCAAGTACACGGCGCCCGGCGGGCCAATCGCCGAGATCGTTGCAGCCTCTCCGGACGGCAACGTACTGGCCTACACGAGCAGCGTCACGCGGGCCGTGGGGTTCGTGGACATCTCCGACCCGAGCAGCCCCGCGCTCCTCGGCACGGTCGATATCGCTGGTACCGTGAGCAACAACAGCGGTGAGGCCACCGCCGTCGCGATCACGCCGGACGGCCGGTACGCGATCGCGGCGGTCAAGGACACGACCGATCCGATCCACAACGCCGATCCCGGCGCCCTGGTCTTCATCGAGCTCGCGAGTCGGACGATCGCCGGCTCGGTGGCGGTCGGCGTCGGCCCCGACAGCCTCAAGATCACGCCGGACGGCGCCCGGGTGGTGGTGGCCATCGAGGACGAGGAGAACGCGGAAGACAACGCCGTCGCTCAGGCGCGGCCCGGGAGCGTCCAGGTCGTCACCATCAATCCCAGTGATCCTGCGGAGTCGACCGTGACAACGATCGCGCTCACGCCCGACACCGGCAGCTTCCCGGAGGATCCGCAGCCTGAGTTCATCGACATCACCGCGGACGGCAGGACGGCGATCGTGTCGCTTCAGGAGAACAACCTCATCGCGGTCGTTGACCTCGCCTCTGCCACGGTCACCCGTTACATCGAGGCAGGCACTTCCACCCATGCCCGCGCCGATCTCGCGTCGAATGGCGAGATCGACCTCACCAGCGCGAGCTTCACCGGGCGGCTCGAGCCGGACTCGGTGTGTCTGCTCTCCGACGGATGGCATTTCGTGAGCGCCAACGAGGGAGACACCCCGAACGAGGCGCTCGCCGCGGGCCTCTGGTCAGGGGGACGGGGCTTCTCGGTGTTCGACCTCGATGGCGCCCGCGTGTACGACAGCGGTGACGCCGCCGAGCGGCTCGTGGCGCGCTCTGGCGCCTACCCCGAGGGGCGCTCCGGCGGCCGTGGTATCGAGATCGAGGGCTGCGCGACGGGGGTGTTCGGGGGCACCGACTACGCCTTCTTGCTGGGCGAGCGCGACGCGGCGCTGCTCGTCGTCGACGTGAGCACCCCCTCGGCGCCGGTGCTGAAGCAGCTGCTCGGCGCCCCGATGCGGCCCGAGGGCGCGGTCGCGATCCCGTCGCGCAACCTCGTGGCCGTCAGCGGTGAGGGCGACGACGGCGTGGGCGGCGGCATCTGGCTGTACCGCTCGGTCACGGACCCGGCCGAGGTCGGCCATGGCCACGACGTCTACGAGGCGCGCTCGGGCGGCCCCGGCTTCAGCGCGCTTGGCGCCCTCACTTACGAGCCGGCCACCGGCTTCCTGCTCGCGACGCCCGACAACGCCTTCGCGCGCCAGCGCATCTGGTCTTTCTGGCCCGATCACGGCGAGCGGCGCATGCAGCTCGTGCGGGAGCTGATCCTGAAGGACAGCGCCGGCGCCGAGCTCGCGGGCTACGATCCCGAGGGGATCGCGGTGAACCCCGAGGGAGGCTACATCCTCGCCAGCGAGGGCGGCGCCGGCAACGGCGGCAGCACCACCTGCGATGGCTCGGTGCTCAGCAACCGTATCCTGTTCTTCGACGATCGCGGCCAGATCGATCCCGGCTACGGCGACGGAGGCATCGTGGATCTCCCGTGCGGCGGCGAGGCGAACGCGATCGACTGGTCGACGGTGCGCGCCAACGGCTTCGAGGGCATCGCGGTGGTCGACAGCGCGCCGTCTGCGTCCGGCGGCCTCAAGGTCTACGTGGCCATGCAACGGGCGCTCACGACAGAAGGCCAGAGCGCCCGCATCGGCGAGTACGACGTCGATACCCGAGCCTGGAGCTGGTACTTCTACCCGCTCGACGCGAACCCCGGCGGGCCCCGTGGCAGCACGTTCCTGAGCGAGCTCGTTCACGTGGACGGCGACACGTTCGCGGTGGTCGAGCGCGATCAGGGCTGGGCAGGCGAGGCGGGGAACAAGACGATCCGCACGTTCTCGCTCTCGAGCGGCACGCCGAACGACATCGCGGACCCGGTGGACAAGGCGCTCGCCTACGACCTGCTCGAGCATCCGTTCCGCTTCGATCAGGAGAAGATCGAAGGGCTCGCGCTCGGCGCAGGCGGCCTGTGGGTCACGAATGACAATGACGGCGGGGAGGCGTTGAGCTTCTTCCTCCGCCTGGACGCATCGACGCTGGGCGTCGTCTCCGGAGCGGTGGATCCGGTCGATCCGGCCGTTCCAGGTCAAGATACCGTCGTCATCAACGAGGTGCGCTCGGCCGGCGAGGATTTCGTCGAGCTGTACAACCACGGCACCTCGGCGATCGACGTCAGTGGCTGGAGGATCACGGACAGCGATCCCTCCCACGAGATCGTCCTTCCCGCCGGCACGGCGGTCCCGGCGGGGGGACACCTGCTGATCGGCGGCGAGAGCAGCGGCGAGCCCATCCGGCTCACGTTCGGGCTGGGCTCGGCGGACTCGGCCGTTCTGTACACGCCCGGCGGCGTCGCGGTCGACGAGCACACCTGGACCGGCCATGTCGACACGGCGAGTCGTTGCCCCGACGGCACGGGCGCGTTCGTCGCGCCCGCGCCGGCGACCCCGGGCGTGGCCAACAGCTGCCCCTGAAGGTAGACGGGTCGCACCCATCTCCGTTGTGGACGCTCCGCCAACCAACGACGGGTCGCACCCATCTCCCGGTGGACGTGCCTCCAACAAAAAGATGGGTCGCACCCATCTCCGCGCTGGAGACGCCCCCTGCCCCGCCTACTTACACCCCAGTCGACACACCATGGTTGCCGTGTAGGCGCACCCGTGGTCACCCCAGATCGAGGAGCTCGGTCCCGTGCACCGGAACGCGCACCCGCGCCCGTCCGCTGTCGTCTCGGCCGTCAGCCGGTAGCCTTCCGCGTTGCAGCTGCCCGTCGACGACAGGCAGCTCGCCAGCTGGGGCTCGCACTGCTCGGCCACGTAGCCGGCCGGGCACGTCCAGTCCACGCTCGCCCGCCCGTAGTCGGGCGACCGGCCGGTCTCGGTCGCGATCGGCTCGTGCTTCGAGAAGGTCGGCATCCCCGTCGTGACCTGGAGCGGCACCACGACCGCCCGCTCCCGCGGCACCACCGGGGAGGCCGGGTCCTTCGGCTGCACGACGAACGTCTCGCGCCGCGTCTGGCGCTCGCAGCCGGCGGTCTCGCCCTCCGGCGTCCACGAGAACGTGAGCTCCGCGCTCCCGTGCGCGGGCACCTCGACCGCGCGCTCGCCGTGGGTCACCCGGATGTCCACCTGCGCCCGGTTCGTGATGAGCGCCTGCGCCGTCCCGGTGGCGCCGTACGGCACCACGCCGAGGTCGAGCGGCAGCGGCGTGATCTCCGGCTCGGCCAGCGAGAAGCGGCACACGTCCGCGACCGGGTAGATCGCGTACGCCAGCGGCACCGCCTTCTTCACCTCGAGCCGCAGCGCGCCGAACGCCTGCCCGCCGCCCTTCGCGCCCGCCACCGGCGCGCCCTCGACGCCCTCGATGGCCAGCTCCCCGACCGAGGTCATCGTCACGCGGCGGTCCCCTGCCTCGATCCGGGCCTTGAACAGGCCGATCGCGGTGCCGTGCGCCTCGCCGGCGGTCACGTCGGTCTCGTAGGCGACCATCGCGCCGCGCTTCACGGCCCCGATGAAGTGCGTCGCGCGGCCGCAGGCGCAGCCGCCGCCCGGCGCCGGCACGACGCTCCCGGTCGGATCGAAGAACTGCGGGTCCTCATCCGCGACCAGCGCCATCGCGACAAGCCGCAGCCGGCGCCTGTCGAGCGTCCCTCCGGCGCTGAAGTACGCCGGCAGGTCGACGTCGGCGCCCACGAGGACCGAGTCGACGGCGATGCCGACGTAGCGGAAGTCGATCGCGCGCTCGCCCGGCGCCGGGGCGGGCGCGCTCGGCGCCGCCGCGATCGCCGGCGCGGCCGCGGCGGCGCTCGCTCCCGGAGCCGCCGGCCCGCTCGAGATTGCCGTCGCCCCCGCGCCGGCGGGCGCCGCCTGCTCCGCCTTCGGCTGCGCGCAGGCGAGGCCGACCGGCGAGAACACGCCCGCCGCGCTCCGCGACAGCCCGCGGCCCGGCACCATCGCGCTCGACGTGTCGAGGAGGTAATCGTGCCGCACGTCGCTGAACGCCCGCGCCGCCGCGAGCAGCGCCCCGGCCTGCGAGCAGCCGCTCCCCTTGCAGGCCGGCAGCACCGCCGCGCCGCCAGAGCGGTGCGGCGGCGCGGCCGGCATCTCCGGCGGCCCGGGGCAGCCGAGCGCCGAGGCCAGCGCCCCCAGGAGGAGCGCGCGCGCAGGCGCGGCGCCCCGTCGACGAGCGCGCCCCGCGCCGCTCACGGCCATGCGATCGTCATCCACCGGACGCGCCCCGAGCCGCTCACCGAGTCGTCCGCGAAGAACAGCGACGCGCCCGACCGCCCCGCGAACGCCGGCGACACGTCCTGCGACGCGCTGCCGGTGAGCCACGCCAGCGGCTTCAGCGAGGGCGCCGCCGCGTCGCCCGGCGACAGCGTGAGCGCGTTCAGCACCACCGAGTCCCCCGGCGCGGACGCGAGCACCCCGCGGCAGACCTTGTCGCACGCGAGCGCGACCGACGACACCGCGGCGCCGTCCGGTCCGGCGACCGCGATCGGCGGGCCCTGCGCCGCGCCGCTGTTGTCGAGCCGCACGAACCGCGCGATCCCGCCTGCCGGCGCGCCCCCGCCTGCCGGCGCGCCCCCGCCTGCCGGCGCGCCCCCGCCTGCCGGCGCGCCCCCGCCTGCCGGCGCGCTCTCCCCGGCCGGCTCGTCGACCCAACCGACGACGACCCCGCCCTCGAGCGGCGCGAGCACCGGGCTGCGCGAGTGCTCCGGCGACGCGTGGAGGCGCGCCTCGTCCCCGATCCGCTGCAGCGTCTTCGCGTCGAGCCGCGCGAGGAAGACATCGCCGCTCGCCTCGCCGCTCGGTCCACCCGCGCCGCCAGCGCCGCCGCCCGCCGGCCGCGCGTCCGACCACACGAGCCACGCCTCCTGGCCGCGCACCGCGATCTGCACCTCGGCCGCGTCGAGCGGCGCGTTCGTGATGCGCCGGTCCGGCGCGGTCCGATTGAGCGCGCGGTCGATCCGCGCCGCGTACACCTCGGCGTTGCCGTCGCGCGTGTCGACCCACGCGACGATGAACCCCCCCGCGCCGTCGTAGGCGATCGCCACGTCGGACGCCTCGCTCGGGGCGCCGCCCGGCTTCTTCCGCGCCGCCGTGGTGAGCTTCTTCTGCGCGATCTTCGCGCCCGTCGCGTCGATCTTCGTCACGTAGACCTGCGTCTCGCCCCGCTCGCGCGCCACCCACGCGAGCACGCTCTCGCCCTGCGCCGCGCCTGCCTTCCCCTTCGGATCGGCCGGGGGCGGCGGCGCCGCCGCGATCGCGACGCCGCCGAGCGACGACGCCTTTTGCGAGAGGACGTTCAGCTTGCCGAGGCCGCCCGGGGACGCGGCGCGCACCGCCAGCGTCGCGGACAGGTCCTGCCCGCGGGGCGCGCCGTCCGACGCCCCCTCGACGAAGTACGTGACCCACGCCGCCAGCGCCGCGCCGCCGTCGAGCTCGGCGGCGGCGACCTTGGCGATGTGGTCGCCCTCGACGAGCGCGCGCACCGCGGTCGCGCGCGGCGGCGGGTCCCTGTCCTCCCGGAACGCGGGCGCGCGCCACGCGCTCTCGCGCACCGGCAGCGACACCAGCGCGAGCGGCGCCCGCGCGCCCGCCGCGCCGGCTCTGCCCGCGCCGCCCGGCTGCACGCCCGTCCCGGCCGCGGCGCTCGCGAGCGTCGCGCACGCGCCCTTGTGGCAGCTCAGCCCGCGCACGAGGTACGGCACGCCGTCGGTCGCCGCGAACGGCGCGGCGCGCACCGGCTCCGCCGCCCGCACCGAGAGGTCCGGGCCGAAGCGCACGAACGTCGGCCAGACAGGCGGCGCGGCCGCCTCGCCGCGGTCCGCCTTGAGCGCCGCGGGCGCGAGCGTCACGGCCGCGAAGCCATCGCCGTCGGCCGCGAGGTCAGGCGGCCCGCTCGCGCTGAAGACGAGCGCCGCCCGCTCCGCGCTGAGCGTCCCGTCCGGACCGACGGACGCGAGGTGGATGAGGCGTCCACCCCCGCGGTCGCCGCCGCGGGCGCGCAGCAGGTCCTCCCATGCGAGCAGCGCCCGGCCGCCTCCTTCGGAGGGCGCCACCAGCGACACAAGCGCCTGCTCGCCCGACGGCGGGGTCGCCTGCCGCGGCGCCACGACCACCTTGCCGCCCGGCTCGACCGCCGCGAGGTAGATGGCGCTGTCGATGTCCCGCTCGTCCGTCCAGGTGAGCAGATAGCGCCCGCCCACGGCGGCGATCTCGAGATCGATCTGCGCGGTCGGCTCGGGGCTGACCGCCACCGGCGCCGACACCTTCCCGGCCGCGTCGATCTCCAGGAGCGCGATGGTTCCGAGCTTCCTGGCCTCGACAGCGTCCTCCGCGTCGGCCTTGCGCGCGGGCTTGCGCTCGGCCCTGGCGGGCTGCGCGGCCGGCGGGAGCACCAGGGCGACCGCCGCGCCCCGCTCGGTCGCGACCGCGTGCCACCCCAGCACCTCGCGCGCGACCGACGCGGGCGCCGTCGGCTTGCTCGCGGCGCCCTTGCCCTGCGCCACGACCGTCATGACCACGTCGACGCTGTCCACGTCGCCCGGGGCCTGACGCGGCATCTCCCACAGCACGAGCGCCCCCGCCGCGTTCGGGAGCACGTCGAGCCACGTGATCTCCTCCGCGGTCTGCGCGACGAGGCTCGCCGGGGCGACCGGCTTGCCGGCCGGGTCGAGCGCGAGCACGCGCACCGCGCGGCTCCCCTCGACCTGCTCGATCCAGGCGGCGATGTAGCCCTGCGGCGTGGCGCGGAGCGCGGCGACCGGCACGTCGGCGGCGGCGGGCCCTGTCTGCACCGCCTCCCCTCGCGGCGCGCCGTCCGCGCCGAGGACGCGCGTCCGCCACTGGCCTCCCGCCGCGTAGAGCAGGAGCGCCTCATCGCCCCGCCGGGCGAGGTAGGGCGTCGCGTCCTCGTCCTCGAGCTCCGCGATCACATGGGCCGGCAAGAGGGGCGGCCCTTCCGGCGCCTTCGGCTGCGCGGGCGGCGTCTTCACGACGCGCGCCGCGCGCGCGGGAGGGGCCTGCGGCGCGCCGGAGCACCCGAGCAGCAGAGCGAGCGCGGCGCCGAGCAGCGCCGGCGCGCGGCGCCGGAGCGCCGCGCCGCTCAGGCGGCCCGCGTCGCGCCGCGAGCCGCGTCGAACCCAGGGAAGAGCACTGCGGACGAGCATGGCGGCGACCATGCCAGAAGCGCCCTCCCCCCGCTACAGGGCGCCGTTCGCGGGCGAAGCGCATGCCCGGGTCGCACGCCTGCCCCCGCACGATGCACGGGGCCTGAGGAGATCGGGCTGCGGGCTCGCCCGGTGAGGGGTCCGGGGACCTCCCGCGTTCTGGAGCGCGAGTTCTGGAACGCGCTGTCCAGAATGCGCAGTCGAGGGTCCACGACCTCCCGCGTTCTGGAGCGCGAGTTCTGGAACGCGCTGTCCAGAATGCGCAGTCGAGGGTCCACGACCTCCCGCGTTCTGGAGCGTGAGTTCTGGAACGCGCTGTCCAGAATGCGCGTCCTAGAACGCGAGCAGACGCCCGAGCAGCGACCTGTACCTGCGCAGGGCGAGCCGGAGCTCCTCCGTCGAGGCCTCCGACGACCCGAGTTCGCCGTCGAGCAGGCGTTGCAGCGCGCCGCGCTCCTCCCGGAAGCTCTGCGCGACCCGCTGGATCACCTCGGTCACGAGCGCGTCGGCCTGCTCGACCGCCAGACGCGGCGCCTCGATGAAGCTCGCCTGGATCGCGCTCCAGCGCTCGGACAGCTCACGCGCCTCGTCCGGCGTGAGCACGGGCGGGCGCTCCGGCCAGGGCTCCCCGGTGGGCCCGCCCCGCGCCGTGTACACGGCCGGCTGCCGGCATGACTCCGGCGGGGGCTCCTCCTCACCGATCCGCGCCTCGGGCAGGCTGCTCTCGCGCGCCGTCACCATCCGCTCTCTGTGCAATGGGCTCACGATGGCCACCTCTCCGCTCGTTCGCGTTGTGCGCCCAGCGGGCCAAGCAAGCCGCATGCGCGTCCCGCTGTGCATCCGTGCCCGCTGCGCGGGGCTCCGCGGCAAGGCCAGAGGCCCAGAAGAGCCCGAGAAAACCCCGAGAACTCTCCGGGATGGCCGCGCCGCCGCGACCTCTTCGCCGCCGCGCGCCGAGGGATTTCCCTCACCCGCCGGGGAGGCGGAAGAGTGCGGAAACCGCGCGCTGCGCGGCGAAGCCGCCGCTCGGACGAAGAGGCCCAGGCTCAGCGGAGCGAGGCGCGCAGCTTCGTCGCGAGCGCGCGGATCTCCCGCACCACCTCCTGGAAGGCCTCGTCCTCGTCGGGCCACCGGGTCACGGCGAGCGGCTTGTGGTCCTTGCACTCCTCCAGCAGGCTCTTTCGCAGCGCCTCCGGCAGGGCCTTCGGCATGCCCTTCGGCAGCCACTGCAGCCCGGCGAGGCGCGTCGTCTCCCAGTCGCAGCGGCGGAGCAGGATGGGAACGACCGTCGCCTGCCCCGCGTCGCGACGCTCCATGGCGCGCGTCACCTGGGCTTCGACCTGCTCGGAGGCGAGGAAGCTCGCGCTCACCAGGAGCAGGATGAGGTCGGCCTCCTCGAGGTGCTCGCCGATCGCGCGCTCCAGCTCCTCACCGGGGCCGATCTCTCCGCTGTGCCACGGCGCGATGAGCCCTTCCCGCTTCATCGGGTGCATGTGCACCGCGAGGCGTCCGAGGAGCTCCTCGTCGCGCGGAGCGTAGGAGAGGAAGACGCGGACCGGCCGCTGGGCGGCCGCGCGCGCGCCCGGCGGCGGCGCCGCGGTAGGCGTCGCGGTCGCGTGCGCGCTCGGCGGCGGAGGGGCCAGCGCGGCGGCGCGGGGCGGCGGCTGCGGTGGAGGCGCCGCGCTCTCCTCCAGGCTGAGGAGGATCTCTGCGACCTCCGCGTGATCCCCGGCCTGGTTCTCGTAGATGATGAGCCGGATGCCCGACTCCTCGAGCAGCCGGCGGCGGAACGGCGGCACGCCCTTCGGGAGCAGCGCGAAGTGCATGGGCGGCTGCCCGCCCGAGAGCGCGCGCACGCGGGCGAGCGTCTGGTCGATGTTGTCGTCGGCGAGGCCGAAGCCCACGAACAGCATGGAGTGCGTGCGGTAGAGCGCGCCGAACGCGTCCTGCAGGAGGGGCGAGCCGAAGATCGCGCGGTCGTACTGCTCGCGCGAGAACACCCACGTGTCCCACGCGCGCAGCGTGCCGTGCAGCTTCAGGATGAAGCGCCTGTCCATGGCGATGTCGCCCGCCGGCCGGTCGACCATGCGCCACTCGCCCTGGAACGCGCGCTCCAGGAAGCGGTCGATGTTCGTGGTGAGCACCGCCTTGAGCCGCGGCTTGAGCGCGGCGATCGCCTGCGCCACCTCCGGCACGTCGCGACCCGTGTCGTCGAGCTCCTTGTCGACCGTCCAGTTGAAGTCCTGCGCCCCGAGCGCGAGCTTCGCGGCGGAGAGCGCGTGGATGAGCTGGTTCGAGGAGATGTACTGCTGTATCTCGTCGACGACCGCGGGGTCCGCGCTCCGCCGCCGCGCGCGGTCGCGCAGCCGCTCGGCGAGCTGCTTCCAGGTGGGCATGCCCGCCGCGGCCGAGACGCCCGCGCCCGCGAAGACGATCAGGTTCCCTGAGGCGTAGCGCTCGCGCAGCTGCTCGAGGATCTCGTCATCCATCGACCACCACGATACCGCGGATCCGCGCGCGCGGGCGGGGCCGCGCCGCGCCCCTCACCGCGGGGCCGAGGAATGCCGCTCGGCGGCGAGCGAGAGGCCCACCCCCAGCCACGCCCCCTCCACCGCGCCCGCCGCGCCGCGGGCGTCCTCGTAAGGCGCCGGCCGGAGCACGACCCCGGGGTCCAGCGTGAGCCCGAGCCACAGCGGGCCGCCCAGCCGCGTCTCCACGCCGAGCCCGACGCCAGCGCGGGCCGACCACGTGTCGCGCGCGCCCGGGATGCCGTCGACAGAAGCGGCGGCGGGCAGCCTGACAGAGGCGATGGAGGCGCTGGCGCCGACCGACAGGCGCCACGAGGCGGCGAGCCAGAAGCGGTAGTCGCCCGAGAGGCCTCCCTCGAGCCACCGCAGCGTCTCGCCGCCGGACGACGTGGCCAGCAGGCGGGCGAACAGCGACTCGGTGAGCCGCAGGCGCCGCAGGCCGAGCGACAGGCCGGCCCCGCCGAGCAGACGCGGCCCGCCCGAGACAACCGCCGCGTACGGCCCGGCCGAGACGGACAGCGCGTCGCGATCGCGCGAGGCGAGCTCGATCTCGTCCGGCGTGGGGCGCCGCGGCGACGGCGGCCGCCGCGGGGCGCGCGCCCGGCGCATCTCGGTGAGGACCATCTCGGAGGCGGCGATCGCGACGAGGCGCGCGGCCACGTCCGAGGTGAGGCCGGAGACGGCGATCTGCCGCCGCACGATCGCGCGGCCGTCGAGGCGCACCTGGATCTCGAGGCGGGCGGCGGTGGGCCGGTCGATCCACACGGTCGCGACGCGATCGTCGAGCGGGCCGACGGGCTCCGCGGCGAGCGTCGCGCCGTCCGGGAGCTCGATCTCGAGCAGGCGCCGCAGCCGGACGCTCGAGACCTCCTCCGCCGCGCCGCGCGACAGCGCGACGCGCACCTCGACGGCCCCCGGCGCCGCGGGCGGCGGCGCGCTCGGCGCGGGGGCCCGGCCGCTGCTCGCCACGGCGGCGTAGGGCTCGGCCGCCTCCGCGGCGGCTCCGGCGAGCAGCAGCGCGGAGCTCAGCAGGCCCACGCGCGCGAGCAGGGGCAGCGCGGGCGCACCGCGCCGCGCGGCGCGCGTCGGGGGCCGGAGGCACGGGCGGCTCGGGCCCGTCCTCCGCGGCCGCGTCCTCGCCGGAGATGATCCGCTGGGCATCCTCGCACCGGCCATCGGGGTACCTGGCCACATACTCCTATGCCGCCTGAGATGCCTCTTTCTTGTGCCCGAAAGCCCCCTTCGCGCAGGCCGCGCCCTTCGCCACGTCGCGCTCGCACCCCGGCGACCGCGCCTGCTCGTAATATTTCGCTGCCAGCGCTCGATAGCAGAAGAGGTGGTGGACCACCTGCGCTCGCCCGCCCTCGGCGGATAATGCAGGGCGCCGGACGCAGGCCCTCCGGGTCGCCGCGGCTCACGCTGCACGACGCGCCGCCTCCCCGGATTAGGCCTCTGCGCGGAACGCGGCCACCACCCAGTTCACGTGGCGGCCGCGATCGTCGTTGCTCGAGTGACGCTTGAACAGGGGCATCTTCAGGATGCGCACATGATCCTGGATGTTCGTCTTGAAGGGCGAGTCCGAGATCGGCGTCCCGTCGGGCCGCACCTGCCGCCCCTCGATCTTCAGCCTCTTGAGCACCTCGAGCGACGCGAGCCGCAGGAGCTCATAGGCCCTGTCCGGGTCCTTGCTGCTCACCGAGACGATGAGCTTGCCGAACGTCGGGTCCTTGTTGACCAGGACGTCCCCCTCCTCGAAGCCGCAATCGAAGCGGATCTTCAGGTCGGTGAGGCCCTTGTCCTCGAGCGCCTCGCGGATCGCGTCGGTGTCGGGGAGCGCGATGCGGTCGAAGACGCCGGCGTTGGGCACGAACAGCCCCTTGCCGCCGTCGCGCGAGTCCCTGATATCCGGCTTCCAGCTCTCCGCGTTGATGCGGAACTCGCGGCTATAGTGCGTCTGCACCACCTGCTGCTGCTCGAAATCGATGGCCTGCCCGTCCGCGATGCGCATCTGCCACGCGACGAGGTTCACGGGGACGCGGCCGCGCTTCCGCTTGATGCCGTAGCTCTCCTCGCTGACCGGGTGCTCCACCTGGATTCGCGTGTTCATCTCCAGGAAGTAGAACTTCCCTTCCTTGAACATCAGCTCCACGGTGCCCGCGCCCACGTAGCCCACGCGCTCCGCGATCCGCACGGCGAGCCCGCAGATCCGGTCTTCCAGGCCGGGATACCGCCGGAGCAGGGCCGGCGGCGCCTCTTCCTGGATCTTCTGGCTCGCGCGCTGCTCGCTGCAGTCGCGCATGCCGAAGTGCCGCGTGTTGCCGTAGCGATCCCGCAGCACCTGCACCTCGAGGTGGATCGTCTCCGGGATGTTCTGCTCGAACATCACGCCCGGCTGCCAGTTGTACGCCTTGATCTCGCCGAGGACCTTCTGGATGGCCTGAGGCACCTGCTCCTCGGTCGGGATGACCGCCTGCCCGCGCCCGCCGCCGCCGTTCGCCGCCTTCAGCCGCCCCGGGAAGGTGAAGCCCCCGGCGGCGTGCGTCTCCAGGATGATCCGCTGGATCTCGTCCGGATCGTCGCTGTCGATGACGAGGCCCGGCGTCACCGCCGTCGGGTCGAACTCCTGGGCCATCAGGCGGAATTTGCGCTTGTCACCGGCGTTCTCCACGACGTCCTGCATCGGGCCGATGAAGACGATGTTCTTCTGGCGGAAGTGCCGGATGGCCGCGGCGTTCTCCGCGAGCGGGCCGTACCCCGGGTAGAGGCCCGCGCGCGACAGCTCCTCCCCCCACCCGTCCCCGAAGCGCCGCTCGAACTCGGCCCTCACCTTGTCCGCGATCTGGACGTAGTTGGCGTAGCTCTCGCGGAAGCTCCCCTCGAGGCCCACCGCGAAGCCGCCGCCCGCCTCCGCGATCCGCACCTGGAGCGCGTCCTCGTCGTCCTTGAGGCTGTACAGCACCACGGGGACCTTGCCGAGAGCGATGGCCTCCCGGGCGGCCCGCACGCCCATCTCGCCCTTGTCCGCCACGAGGATGTACTTGAGCTGGCCCGCGCTCACTGTCGTGGCGGGGTAGCTGTCCAGCCGGTGCACCGCAGCGTACAGGAGGTCCAGCACCTGCGCGTCCTCCCGGTGCAGCTCGGCCGCCCGGGAGCGCAGGAACTCCGCCGCCTGGTCGCGCAGCGAGGGCACGTCCTGCTCCAGGATCAGGAACTTGAGGAAGCCCTCCTCCTCGAAATCGCGGCGCTTGAGCGCCCGCAGCAGCCCGCCCTCCAGGTACCCGCCGAACCCGTCCCGATCCTCGGCCGTCATCGACTCGCGCGCCTCCCGGATGCGCGAGAACAGGTCCTCCGCCTCCGACAGGAGGTCCTGCACCCGCACCTCGTCGTTCAGCTGCCGGCGCAGCGCCGTCTCCAGAGGGCGCTGCCAGCCGAAGTGCGTTCTCCAGACCTCGCCGTTGGCGATCAGATAACGCAGCCCGAGGAGGCGGTGCGCGTCGTTGCCGCCGGCCAGCGTGCCCAGATCGAGCAGCACGAACCCCGGGACGCCCATCGCCGTGGTGAGCGCCTCCATCGAGGAGACATAGCCGCCTCGCGGCAACACCAGCTTCCAGGGCGGAAGCGCTTGAGGGTCCTTGCGAGCGGGTAAGGAGCTGGTGCGGACGGCGGTGGTCATTCCAAGTGGCTCTCCGGCGCGGCAAGGAAGCGCAGAACCGTTACGGGATGTCAAGCCCGTCCGCCGGCCAGCCAGGTGAAGCCCTCAGCGCTCACCAGCCGCGTTGACGTTGCCCGCGGCCCGTCGAGGCCGAGGCGGCGCGGGCCTCGAGCGCGCTCCCTGCGGGCTGCGCTGCCGCGGGTCTTCGGTTCACTCCCCTGGACAGCGCATGTTCGAGCCCTGTCGTATGGCGGACTCCCCACGACGGGCGCTCACAAGAACGCTCGAGTTTTCTGCCGCGACAGCGATCGTGGGCAGTCGTCAGCGCGCTCGCGCAAGGTGAAGCGCCGGCGCCGCGCGGCGAATCGCAGCGGCAGGCGCTGCCGCCGCGCGGTCGTCGGCGGCGCGGCGGTGCGCGGTCATGCAGGCTCGGCAGGGAGGGGATCGCGAGGGGACGGGCGCAGGCGGGCGCAGACGGATCAGGGCGCGGGGCTCGCGTCGGGGGCCGCCGGAGGAGGCTGGGGCGGCGCGGCCTCTTCCTCCCCCTCCGCGGACGCCTCATCGCCGGAGACGAGCCGCTGGACGTCCTCGCACCGGCCGTCCGGGTACGTGGCCACGTACTCCTTGGCCATCTGCGACGCCTCTTCCTTGTGCCCGGCGACCACCTCGGCGCGGATGCGCTTGCAGAACGAGTCCTCCGCGAGGTTGCCGTCGGGCGACAGCGATCGCGCCTGCTCGTAATATTTTGCCGCCAGCGCCTGCTCGCCCATGCTGGCGTACATGTCGCCGAGCTTGTACGCCGCGATCGGCGCGTTCGCGTCGCTCGGGAAGCTCTCGACCACGCGCGCGAACGCGCGCATCGCCGCGGCGCGGTCGCCGCCCTTGGCGCGCAGGAGGTCGCTGAGATCCATCAGCTCCCTCGCCGTCTTGGCCGAGGCGATCGCCCCGTCGACGCCGCCGCTCTGCTGCTGCAGGCTCTGCAGCGCCTCGGCGACGTTGCCCGCGTTGTACCGCGCGCGCCAGTCCGGCGGCGGCGGCGCGGCGACCGGCGACTCGACCGGCGCCTCCTCCACGGGCGAGCGCGGCAGCGACGCGGTGCGCGGGCGCCGGGGCTCCGGCGGCGCCACCACCGCCGTGCGCTGCCGGATCGGCACCCCCTCCTCGGCGTCGCCGCGCCCGAGCTCCCGCGAGCCGGCCGGCGACGTGAGCTTGACCGAGCCGTCGGTGACGTCGACGTCGATGTCATCGACGTTGTGCTTCACGCGCAGCATGCTGCCCGACGCCATCGCGAGCCGCGCCTCCCCGGCGACGAGCGCGAGCGCCGCCGTGCGCGGCCCGCTCACGGTGTCGAGCGACGCCTCGCCCTGCACGAGCCGCAGCGTCAGCGCGCCGCCGCCCGCCTGCTCGACCTCGACCGTCGTCCCCGGCGTGAGCGAGATCGTGCCGCCGCCCGGCAGCTGGAAGGTGCGCTCCTGCGTGCCCGCGGCGAACACGTCGACGAGCGACGGCACGTCGTCGGTCGGCGCGACGGCCGTGGGCGCCGGCGCGGCCGGCTCCCCGCTCCAGATCGACTTGCCGAGCCACAGGCCGCCGGCGAACGCGGCGAACGTCGCCGCCGCGAGCAGCGCGGCCGCGCTCGCGCGGCGCCGCGGCGCTGGCTCGCGCGCGTGAAGGTCGTGCTCGATGCGGTCCCAGACGCGCGCGATCCGCTCCTCGGTCGCGTGGTCGCGCAGATCTGCCGGGGCGATCCGGGGTAGCCCTCGCCGGCTCATGATGACGCCTCGCTGTTGGTGGAATCCACAAAATGTCCGTCGAGGAAGTGTTGCGCCCGTGAAATCCGACGCTTGACCGTGGCCAGCGAGCAGTCAGTCATCTGCGCGACGGTCTCGAGATCGTGCCCCTCCACCGAGCGGAGGATCCACGCGATCCGGTCGTCGGCCGGCAGCGTCTGGAGCAGGGCGTAGATCTGCGCGATCTGCGCGCGCATGTGGGGCGAGGCCGCCGGGCTCGCGAGGGCGTCGAGATCGACCGGCTCGCTCGACTTGCCCATCCCGAGCAGGCCGAGCAGCCGCGCGCGCCGCATCCGCGAGCGGACCTTGTGCACGACGATCGAGCCGAGCCAGGCCCGGAAGGCGGCGGGATCCACGAGATCGCCGAGGCGCTCGAAGGCGCGGAGGAACGCGTCGTGCACGATGTCCTCCACGTCGCGCGCCGAGCCTTCGATGCGCGTCGCCAGGTGGATGGCGAAGGCCGCGTGCCGCCGGTAGAGCTGCTCGAGCGCGCTCACGTCCCCGCGGGCGCCGAGGATCACGAGCTGCGCGTCCGGCAGCTCCGTAAGGCCCGCCCCCCGCTCCGCCGCTCCGGTCGCGACGGAGCGCCGCCTGTCGCCGACGTTGCCCGCGCGCGCGCCCCCCGGCCGGACATCCGCGCGGCCGCGCTCCTCGGGGGCGAAGGCGGAGCCGACCTCGCCCGCGTCGTCCTGAGCCTCCGCGACCGGGGCGGCCGGGACGACGGGTTCGACAAGGCGCAGGCGCCCTCGCTGAGGTCTCAGAGCCATGGGTTCGTAACCTGAAAGGAGCGGATGACTGTGTCGCGACGCCCTTGCGAGAGGCGGGCCCTCGGCCGTGCCGGGGGGCGCCGCGCCCTGGGGCTCCTGTCCCGAGCGGAGTCAGGAGCGCCCCGAGCTTCCCACAGTTTTCTAGACGCCTGGTGGGGCTCGGGCGGCTCATCGAAAAAACTGTGAGCCGTTCTGTCGACCCGCGGCGTCTGGGTGGGTGGCCGCCGGATTCGACGCGCGGCTCATACGTCTGCTGGTTGGGGGCGGCCTGGCCGCCCTCTTTTTCGGAGGATTTCCAATGAACAAGCTCGTTCTTGCGCTCGTCGCCGTGTCGGTCTCGTCCCTCGCCATCGCCTGCGGCGGCAGCGCCCCGGCCGCGTCCGACCCGTCGGCGGCCCCCGCGTCGACCGATCCGGCGGCGGCGCCGATGGACACGGCCCCGGCGGCGACGCCGGAGTCGGCTCCCTCGGCCCCGGCCGACCCGGCGGCTCCGACGGCCCCGGCCGACCCGGCTGCCGCCCCCGCTGGCAAGTGAGTCGCCTGCGCGGCGCGTCGCTTCCTGGGTGAAGCGCGCGCTGCGGAGTGCTTTGGGCGGCGCCTCTCCGGAGGTGTCGCCCTCTTTCATTTTGTGCCGCCTGCGGCGCGTGGCTCCGCGGTTCCGCGCGCCTCCGTCCCCGCTCCTCGGACCGCAGCAGCGGGCCGCCAGCTCGCCGCCCGACCCGCCGGCCCGGCCGCGCGGGGGCAGCAACGGCGCAGCTGTGCTTTGCCGCCCTCGGCGGCCCCTGTCCATGTATGTTCCTCCGCACGCTTGGCTGTGGACGGTTCAGCGCGACGCTGCCGCGGCCCGCGCGCCGTCCCGCTTCCTTCTTGAGATCCGATCTCTCGTGTCCCGGGGGCCGATCGTATGGGTACCACTCGCCGGCTGAGCTTCTTGCCGCGGTCCGGGCGGCATCGCCCTGGCTTCTTCACCCCGCGCGCCTTCGCCTGGTCCGCGCTCGTCGCCCTCGCGGGCGCCGGGCTCGGGGCGGGCTGCGGCCGCACCGAGATGTGGGAGGATCCCGGCCCGTTCGCCGTCGCCCCCGCGGCGTGCGGCGATGGCGTCTGCGACGGCCCCGAGGACTGCCGGAGCTGCGGCGCCGACTGCGGCCCTTGCCCCGGCTGCGGCGACGGCGCGTGCGATCCGGCGAGCGAGTCGTGCGGGAGCTGTCCCCTCGACTGCGGCCTGTGTCCGAGCTGCGGCGATGGCGCGTGCAGCGGCGCCGAGGCGTGCTCGACGTGCCCGGCCGACTGCGGCGTCTGCGACGCGTGCGGCGACGGAGCGTGCGTGGCGCCGGAGGACTGCCTCTCGTGCGCCCCCGACTGCGGCGACTGCGCTTCGTGCGGCGACGGTGTGTGCGACGCCGCGATCGAGAGGTGCTTCTCGTGCGCGGCCGACTGCGGCGCCTGCGCCGCGTGCGGCGACGGCGCCTGCTCGGGGACGGAGACGTGCGCGTCGTGCCGGCGCGACTGCGGCGTGTGCTCGGTCTGTCCGAACGGCGCCTGCGAGAGCTTCGAGACGTGCTCCATCTGCCCGGCGGACTGCGGCGCGTGCGAGCCCGCGGGCTGCCTTGAGGTGACGACCTGCGCCTTCCAGTGCATCGATCTCGAGCAGGCGCCGCCGACCGTCAGCCTCGCGTGCGTCTCGAACTGCGTCGCGCAGGGCTGCGCCGACGTGCAGTTCTTCGTCGATCAGGTCCTCACGTGCGCCCTCGCGTCGTTCCCCGCCTGCAGCAGCGACTTCGCGTGCATCCAGGAGCAGTGCGCCACCGAGATCGCGGCCTGCATCGGGGCCACCTGCTGAGCGCCTCCCGTGACCGGCGCGGGCGCCCGCGCCCCCGCCTCTGCCCCCGGGCTCAGGCGTCTTCGAGGAGCTCCTTGGCAGTCAGCTCGCTCGCGGACCGCCCGTGCTCGTACTCGAGCAGGCCGAGCGCGGCGTAGCGCGGCCGGATCCGCCCGGAGAGCAGGCCGATCCGCTTCAGGTTCGGCACGATCCGCTTGAACATCGTGCGGCGGAAGAACCCCATCAGGTCGCTGGCCAGCATGAGCTGGTCCCACTCGCAGCGCGTCATGCGGTGGGCGTAGAACTCGTCGTAGAACTCGTGCGCCAAGAACCGGTTGCGCAGCAGCAGCGACAGCTCGAACGCCCAGTCCTCGCGCTCCCTCCGGGCCCGCTCGCCCATGCCCTCGCGGTAGAACCTGCTCAGCGCGAGGACTCCATAGTGCACGTGGCGCGCCTCGTCGGTGATCACCGATCGCAGGACGTCCTTGAGGAGCGGCTCGCTCGTCATCTGTCGAATCGAGCTGAACGCGCCGAGCGCCAGGCCCTCGATCATGATCTGCATGCCCAGGAACTTCATGTCCCACCGGCTGTCGCTCATGATCGCGTCGATGACGACATACAGGTTGTCGTTGATGTCGTAGAGCTTCTCGAGCTTCTGCGTGAGGTAGGCGTGGAACACCTCGACGTGGCGCCCCTCGTCCGCGACCTGCGTGCTGCCGTAGAGCTTGGCGTCGAGCGAGGGCACGGACTCGGTGACCTGCGACGCGGCGAACAGCGCGCCCTGCTCGCCGTGCAGGAACTGGCTCAGCATCCAGGAGAGGAGGCCGTGGCGCTGCGTCGCCCGCTCCCGCTCGGAGAGCCGGCCCCAGAGGGGCAGCCTGGACGGCGGCATCCAGCTGTCGGGCAAGAGCTGCATTGTCGGATCGAGCCAGTCGACGCTCCGGGACCAGTCGAGGTCTGTCGTCGCGTTCCACTGGGACGTCTTGGCCAGGTGATAGAGCTTGGCCATGTCGGGGTCGTCCCGCCCGTAACTCCAGTTAAAGCTGGCCTCGTATCCAACAGAGATATCGGTCGAGCGCACCCCCTTGCCGCGCCGCTGGACGAAGCCGCGAAAGGCGGGGCCGAGGAGCGACGCGAGGACCCGGACGTTGCCGCTCATCGATGCGTCGCGGAGGAGAGGGGCGGAATTGAGGAGGGTCTGGATAGCGTGCTGGAGGCGCATGGACATGAGAGCTTTCCGGATCGGCCAGCCGCGGACCGGCGGCCGCGGGCGACCTTTATAATGGCATCCATCGGCAAGCGGCAATCGTCTCATCTGTCTTTTTGCGTCGTCATAACGACTCCGGGAGCTCCCGAGTCCGACAGGGGAAACATGCGGAGCGTGCGCCCGTCGCTCACCTGACATGACAGCCGCGGACGAGCCGCCGCGACGCGCGCTCCGCCGGCGGCCCGCGCGGCGCCCCGCCTCAGATCATGCCGCTCCGCAGGGTCGGCGCGGGCGACGAGCACTGCGATAGGCGCTCCCCGATCAGCAGGAGACCGGCGGGCCCCGCCGAGAGCTCGAATCCGTCGACGCCCCTCACCGCCTCCTCCGTCGCGCAGAGCCCGTGCACCTCGTCGACCGGCGCCCACGCGCCGACCCGCGCCAGATCGCCGCCGATGATCTCCGGGTGCATGACCGAGCGCACCACGACCTGCCCGGCGTGCAGGCACAGGTTCACGTGCACGCGCCCGTCCGCGCGGCTCCTCAGCGCGATCTCGTCGCGGAGCGCCGAGGCGATCTCGATCACCCCCGCGCGCTGGCGCAGCGCCTCCTCGGGGTCGCTGGAGAGCAGGCGCACGGCGAGGATCTCGCTGCCGGTCATGGACACGAGCGTGAGCCCGGCGTCCCGGAGGCGCTCCTCCGCGAGGTCGAGCGCGAGGCCGAGCTCGTCGGCGAGCCTGTCGTCGAGATCGTCCGCTTCGGTGCGCGCCCGGAGGTCGACGTGGATCGCGATCGCGTCGGCCACGACCTCGGTCAGGCTGCTCCGCCCGGACGACGGCTCGCCCACCGCCTCGCGCAGCGTGCAGAGGAAGCTCTTCACCGAGGGGAAGCGGAGATCCGGCTGCTTCTCCAGGCAGCGCAGCACGACCGCGTCGAGCGCGGCCGGCAGCGGCGTCCGCCGGCTCGGGCGCGGCGCCGGCTCCTCCAGGTGCTGCCGGAGCAGCTCGGTCGGGTTCGCCGAGTAAAACGGCAGCTTGCCCGTGAGCAGCCGGTGCAGCAGGACGCCGAGCGCATAGACGTCGACGCGAGCGTCGATGGGCCCGCCGAGGATCTGCTCGGGCGCCATGATCGTGAGCGTGCCGGGCGCCCTCCCGGCCGTGGTGAAGCCCGTCGGGCCCTCCTCGGGCTCCATCAGCTTGGCGATCCCGAAGTCGAGGAGCTTCACCGTCGGCGGCGCGCCCCGCGAGACGAAGATGTTGCTGCCCTTCACGTCGCGATGGATGATCCCCGCGGCGTGCGCCGCGTCGAGCGCCGCGCAGACCGGCTCGAGCAGCTCGAGCGCCTGCTCCGGCGAGAGCCTCCCCTCCTGCCGGATCAGCACGTCGAGCGTCACGCCGTCGAGGTGCTCCATCACGTAGAACGGCCTGCCGTCCCCGAGCTCGCCGACGTCATGGATCTGGACGATCCCCGGGTGATCGAGCCGCCGCACCACCTCGATCTCGCGCAGGAAGCGCTTCACCATCTTCGGCGAGGCGGCGAGCGTGCCGTGGAGCACCTTCATCGCCACGCGCGCGCCGGTCCGGATCTGCCTTGCTTCATACACAGCACCACATCCGCCCCGGGCGATGGGGGAAACAACACTGTAATCGCCCGCACGCGCGCCGCACGGCAGCTCTCCTCTGGAAAACGACCTTTCCTCCAGAGAAAATGCCCGCGTTTCATCATTACGCGTCGCCAGTCCATCCAACGTCATAAACCCCCCGATGCGCATAAGGCCTTGCCCGATCGCCGCTTTTACCAGCGCGGAACGCTCATGTTGCCACTACACGTCGCTTCCCCTGGTGGTACAGTAAATCCATCGTTATCCAGGCGGTAGCGTATTCCATCTGCCGGCCGAATAGGGGGGACAAATGAAGGGGCGAGTCCGCTCACGTTACCTATGGACGTTTCTGATTGTTTCATTGCCCTGCTGCGGTGGCGGCGACGGATTTCCGATGGAGTCGGGGTCGGTCGAGGCAGTCTCAAGTGCGCTCCTGAATCACAACGCCCTCAACCCGAACGCCCTCAACCCGAACGCCCTCAACCCGAACGCCCTCAACCCGAGCGCCCTCGCCCCGAACAGACTAGAGGAGAGCAGCCTCTCGGAGCGCGCCCGGCGCGCCCTCACCGAGCCCGGGGAGCCCGGCGCGACGTCGCGGCAGCTCCTTCAATACATCGTCAGCTGCGCGCTGAGCGCGTCGCAGTCGTTCCGCTTCTCGTGGCGCGACGAGGACGGCGAGCTGCACGAGGAGAGCTACCGGGGGCACCTCGGGCTCGCCCCGAGCTGGAGCGACGAGCCGCTGAGCGTGTCCCGGCGGCTGTGGGTCTCGGCCTGCGTGGCGTCGCGCGCCAACCGCGCCGGCGTGTCGGTGATGATCTCGTCGCGCGCGGCGCACCCGGCCCTCAGGTACCCGGACAGGAGCGAGGTCGAGACCTTTCCGCGAGAGGAGGGCGCGTTCTGGGGCAACCTGTTCACGAGCCCTCCCCGGTTCTATGCCTGCTACAAAGAGTCCAATGTCGAGAACTCTCGCGCCCTCGGCAGGGACTGTGCGACAGGGCTCCTCGAGCCCGAGGGCGACGTCCGGGAGTGCCCGAACATCCACATCGTGGGCTCATGCGATCGCGCGTGCGCCGCGCCGAGCGCCGCCGACGGCCATCGCCCGACCTGCACCGATGATCTGGGCGAGCCGGCGCTCGCCGTGATCACGACGTTCCTGCCCTGAGGCGCCCATGTTGCCCGATGCTCGTCGAGGCGGGAGCGCGGCCCGCGCCGGGGCGCCCCCCGCGCGGTGCAGGGACTGCGGCAGGCGGGTCGCGCACGCGGATCCAGGGTGCCCGCAGCACGGCCCCGTCGTGCGGCCGTCGAGCCCGGACCTGCGCGCGCCGAGCGGCACGGACGACAGCGGCGCCGGCTGGCTCCACGCGGACGCGCCGCCCAGCATCGCGGGGTACCGCGGCGCCCGGCTCGCCGGCGTCGGCGGGTTCGGGGCCGTGTTCGCGGCCGAGCCAGAGGAGGGCGGACGGACCGTGGCGATCAAGGTCGCGCGCGCCGACCGGGCGGATGCGAGCGTGCGTCTCGTCGAGGAGATGCGGGCCCTCCACGACATCGGGCCGCCCCACGTGCCCGCCGTCTATGCCTGCGGCCAGCTCGGCTCCGGCCTGCCGTACTTCGTCATGGAGTACCTCGACGCCCCGACGCTCGCCGACCGCCTGATCGCGACCGGCGTCGCGTGCCCCGTGCCCGCGCGCGAGGCGTGCGCCCTCGCGCGCGCCTCGCTCCGCGCCCTCGAGGAGATCCACGCGCGCGGCTACGTGCACCGCGACATCAAGCCGGAGAACATCTTCGTCTCCTGCGCGCCGCTCGCCGCCGGCGCCGTGGGCGCCGTGCACCGCGCCACCATCATCGATCTCGGCCTCGCGGCAGACCGCCGCGGGCAGCGGCTCGACCTCACCGCCGAGCACGACGCGCCCGGCACCGCCGAGTACATGGCGCCCGAGCAGTGCGACGGCCGCGGCGACGTCGACGCGCGCGCGGATGTCTACGCGCTCGGCGTCGTGCTGTTCGAGCTGCTCACCGGCAGACCGCCGTTCTGGGGTCCCTCCGCCCTCGTGCGGCAGGACCACCTGAGCCGCCGCCCGCCGCGCCCGTCGTCGCTCGCGCCGATCGCGCGCTCGCTCGAGCAGATCGTGCTGCGATGCCTCGCCAAGGACCCCGGCCAGCGCTTCGAGAGCGCCGCGGCGCTCTGCGCCGCCCTGGAAGAGTTCGAGCGCGCCCAGGAACGCCGCCCCTCGCGGCCCAGGGGCGCCGCCGCGGAGCCGCCCCCGGGCGCCCGCGGCGTCGGGCGGCGCGCCGTCGCGCTCCTCTTCTTCGAGTCCGCGCTCGACGTGGTGGGCCTCCAGCGGCGGCTCAGCGCGCTGGGCGGCCAGCTCGCGCACGCCACGGGCAGCCGCTTCGTCGCCGTCTTCGATCACGAGGACGGCGCGAGCCCGCTGCGCCGCGCGATGCACGCCGCCCGCGAGCTCGAGCAGCAACGCGTCCTCTCCTGCGGCCTGCTCGACCTCGCGTCCGTGTCGGTCCAGACGCGGCCGGACGGCACGCGGCGCTTCCTGAGCCCGCTCTTCCACCGGGGCGATCGCGCCGCGCCGGGCAGCGCCGCGGGGATCACCCTGTCGCCGGCCGCCGCCGCGGCGCTCGGCGACGGCGCCCCGCCCCAGGCCGACTCCCTCCCCCCGCCCGGGCCGGTATCTGTCCAGCCCGCGTCGGCCTCCGCCCTGCCCGACGGCGACACCGTGGCCGACACGACCTCGCAGCCGTTCTTCGGCCGGAGCGACGTCCTCGACGCGCTCGTCGCGGGCGCGCGCAACGCCGCGACCACCGCGACGCCCACCATCGCCAGCGTCATCGGCGCGGCCGGCCAGGGCAAGAGCCGCCTCGCCGGCGCCCTCGTGCAGCGGCTACGCGAGATCGACAGCCGCGCCGGGGTCATCGAGCTCCGGACCGGCGAGCCGGTCGCGGGCGGCGTCGACCGCGTCGTCCGGGAGATCCTCCAGCAGGCGCTCGCGCTGCCCGCGTCCCCGCCGGCCGACGGCGGCGGCGCGCTCCTCCGTCGCCGCCTCGGCGCCGCGCATTACTCGCGCCTCGGCGCGGCCGTGGCGCTCGCGCTCGGCTGGATCAGCGACGGCGCCCCCGCCGACGAGCGCTACCCGGAGCTCCGCGCGCTCTCCGCGGCGCCCGGCGCGCTCCGCGCCGCGCTCGCCGTGGCGGCCGGCGAGGCGCTCCGCCGGCGGTCGCAGCGCGCGCCGCTCTTCGTGGTGCTCGACGACGCGCACGAGGCGGACGACGCGGCCCTCGCCGCGCTCGAGTACGCGGCGCTCGCCGAGGCGCGCGCGCCGCTCTTCATCTGCGCCCTCGCGCGGCCGACCTTCGAGCGCGCGCGCCCCTCCTTCGGCGAGCGCGCCGCGCGCCGCGAGACCCACCGCCTCGAGGCGCTCGACCGGGAGAGCGCGAGCGCCCTCTGCCGGCGGCTGCTCCTGCCCGCCGAGGACGTGCCCGAGCCCGCGCTCGCGCACCTCGTCGAGCGCGCGCAGGGCGTCCCGCTCCTGCTCGTCGAGCTCGTGCGCGGCCTCAAGCGCGAGGGCATCGTGCGCCGGCACCCGCGGGGCGACGCCTGGTACCTCGCCACCGACGAGCTCGATCGCCTCCCGGACATGCCGCTCCTCGACTGGCTGGCGCTCGGCGAGATCGACGCGCTCCCGGCCGCGCTGCAGGCGCACGCGCGCCTCGTCGCGCTCCTCGGCCCCGACATCACCGTCGCCGAGGTGGCGGGCGTGCTCCACCGGCTCGACGAGCACGGCGAGGCCGACGACCTCCCGCTCGACGCCGAGGTCGCGGTGAAGCGCCTTCTCTCCGCGGGCCTCCTCGTCCAGGATCGCCGGGGCCGCATCGGCTTCCGCCACGCGATGGTCCGCGAGGCCGTGGCCAGGAGCGCGCCCGAGCTGCTCCGGCGGCGCGTCCACCTCGCGGCCTTCAAGCTGCACCGCGACGCCGCCGACGACGAGGGCGGCGAGGGCGGCGAGCGCGCCGCGCCGCACGACAAGGACGCGCGCCTCATCCCGTTCGCGTACCACGCGGCGCAGGCGGGCCTCGGCGAGGTCGCCGAGGCCGCCTACCTCGCGCTGGCCGAGCGCGCGCGCGCCCGGCACGCCTACCTCGACGCGGAGACGTTCTACAGCCGCGCGCTGGAGCAGCCGAGCGAGCCGACGGATCCAGGCGCGAGCGCGCCCGCCGGCCCGCCCGCGGGCGGGCGCCCCGACCGCGCGGCCGCGCACCGGGGCCGCGGCCTCATGCGCTACCGCCTGGGCCGCTACCACGACGCGCTCGCCGACTTCGCCAGCGCGCGAGCGATCACCCGCGCGCGCGGCGACGTCCCGGCGCAGATCGACATACTCCTCGACGAGGCCACGGCGCTCGACTGGATGGACGAGTTCAAGAGCTCCGAGGAGCGCGTCGAGGAGGCGCGCGCGCTCGCCGCCGGGATCGCGCTCTCGCCGGCGCTCGCCGCGCGGCTCTCGCTCGGCGTCGGGCGCTCGCTCCACCGCTTCAGCCGGGAGGAGGAGGCGGCCGCGGCGCTCGAGCGCGCGGCGGCCGCGGCCTCCTCGCTCGGCGGCGACGGCTACGAGACGCTCGTCATCTCGCTGCTCATGCTCGGCTTCGTCCTCCAGGGGCTCGGCCGGCTCGACGACGCCGAGGACGCGCTCGGCCGGGCGATCGCGCTCTGCGAGGCGCACCACGACACGCTCCACCTCGGCTCCGTGACCAACAACCGCGCGCTCCTCTGGGCGTGCCGCGGCGACAAGGCGCGGATGATCGCCGATCTCGAGCGGGTGCTCTCGCTGGCGCGCGAGCTCGGCCAGAGCGGGCTCGAGCGCGTCGGCGAGTACAACCTCGGCGAGTACCTCTACCTGATGGACGACCTCGCGGCGGCGAAGCCGCACATCGAGCGCGCGCTCGAGATCGAGCAGCGCCGGTTCTGCGGGGCGTGCCGGCCGGTCGCCCTGCTCCTCAAGGCCCGGTTCCTCTTCTACTGCGGCGAGGAGGCCGAGGCCCGGGCGCTGTTCGAGCGCATGCGCGAGATGCAGGAGCAAGCGCGCACGGAGGGCCTCGCCGACGCGCTGATGGTCCCGTCGGAGGAGGTGCTCTGCGCCATGATCGATCTGGCGACGCGGGACGGCGGCGACGGGGGCGACGGCGCGTGGGACGCCCTCGTGGACCGCTCGGCGCAGAGCTCCGTCGGTCAGGAGCACATCGAGGTGCTCGAGATCCGCGCGGTGACCGCGCTGCGCCGCGGCCGGCTCGCCGCCGCGAGGACCGCGCTCGCTGCCGCGCTCCTCGCCGCCGAGCGCATCCCGAACGTGATGGGCGACCGGCTGCGCCGCCACGCCGCTGCGCTCGCCGAGCGCGACACAGCTGCAGAGCTCGCTGCGGTCGACGCGACGCTGCCCTCGTAGGCTCGGCCCGTCGCGGGCCGCCCCCGGCGGAGTCGTGCTCCTATCCTGACACAGCGCTGACAGGACCCCACGGCGCGCCGCGCTGCTACGTCCGGGCCTGATCCTCTCTCAGGTGATCCCCGTACGAATTCGCTCCATGGGCGCATGCACGCGTGTCCGGGATATACGAGATCAAGCGTGCCAATTCCCGGACGCGACCGCGCTAGCGTCGTTTTCTCATCGACCAAAGTCATACTTTGACCTGAGAGCACGCAACTCGGATCACTTGACAATCGAGACACACAGCACGACTTGACAGGCCGGAATCCTGGCTCGGCTTGACAAATGGAGGACAGGGCTCGACTTGATCCGGACAGCCGCAGGTACGATGTTGAACTCCAATTCACGCGGGCGAAGAGCAGGAGCGTCCATTCATTGTGCACGACCCTCCTGGCCGCGCAGGCGAGCGGCGCTCCGCGACGCGCGAGGACCTATAGAAGTGACGACATTCATTGAGGAATTCGACACGCACAGGCGGCTCCAGCGCCCGCTGGGGCGAGCGCTGAACACCGGCATTTCCGGGATCTGCACCGGCTGGTTTGACAGCCACAGCAATGGCAACGAGCGCGCCGCACTGCGGCGAGGATTCGCTCGTGCGCGCTCCTGGCAGCGCCGCGCTGCGTGCTTCGCGTATCACACCACATGTCACGTCGCTCACCGCGTGTTCCACGGTATTCCCGCGAGCGAGCCCGCTTCCCACGGAAGCATGGGCATCGCCATTGCCTCGTCGCGCCGGCGCCCCCCGCGCGCGAGCGGCGCGCTCGTGCGCGGGGGGCGCCGGGCTGCCGCTCATGGCCGCTGCGCTGGGCCGCGCGCGCGGCCCAGCGAGCCGCTCCCGAAGGAGGCGACAGCGTGAGAGGAAGACAGGCCACCGTGTGGGGGATCATCCCGGCTGTCGGCAAGGATGGCGGAGCTCACCCGCTCGCCTCCTCGAGAGAGCTGCTCCCGGTCGGCAGCCGCCTCGAGCGGGGCGTCGAGCGGCCGCGCGCGCTGAGCGAGCACGTCGTCGATCGCGTGCTGCGCGCCGGCGCGACCAGGATCTGCTTCGTCATCTCTTCAGGCACGTCGCACATCCTCGATTACTATGGCGCCGCGCTCGGGCCAGCGAGCCTGTCGTATGCCGTCCAGCCGCGGCCGGCCGGCCTCTGTGACGCGGTCTTCCGCGCGCTCCCGCTCATCCCGCCGGAAGATCTGGTGTTCGTCGGCCTCCCGGACGCCATCTGGTTCCCCGAAGACGGGCTCTCGGCGCTCCGGTCTCAGGCGCTCTCGTTCCTCCTCTTCCCGGTCGATCGCCCGGAGCTCCACGACACCGTCGTCACCGACGGCGAGGGGCACGTCCTCGAGATCCAGGAGAAGCACCGCGCCCCCGCGTCGCGCTGGACCTGGGGCGCCTTCAAGCTGACGGGCGCCGTGCTCCAGGAGCTCTACGAGCTCTGGTGCGCGCGGCGCCGGCGCGACGAGCACATCGGCCCCCTCGTCAACGAGTACATCGCCCGCGGCGGCGTGGCGCTCGGCGTCCGCGCCGGGAGCGCGTACGTCGATGCCGGGACCGTCGATGGCTACCGCGAGGCCGTCCGCCTCCTGCGCTCCCGGGCGGAGCCGCAGGCGGTCGCGGACGGGGAGCTCTACGAGCCGTCCGGCGCGCCCGCCCAGCTGAGCGCGGCCGGGAGCGACGCCCCCTGACGGCCTACCCAGCGGCGAGCGCCAGGGTCCTCGCGTTGTCGGGCACGCACGTCAGGAACCGCTCGCGGAAGCTCGGATCGCTGATCTTCGCTGCGCGGCTGAGCAGATGCTCGCGCGCGGCGGCGAGCGCCTCGGCCGCCTCGCGCGCGGCCCCGGCGGCGGCCAGCGCCTCCGCGTAGGCGAGCCGCACCAGCGACTCGCCCTCCTCGAGCGACCCCGCCTCCTCGAGCTGCGCGAACGCCTCGCGCGCGGCCGACAGCGCCTCCTCCCCGCGGCCCTGCGCGAGCAGCGCGCGCGAGAGCACCGCGACCGCGGCGGCGCGGAGCGGCGGCGCCACGGTCAGCGCCTCGACCGCCGCCCGCGCCTCGCGCTCCGCGGCCGCCGGATCGCCCGACCGCAGCAGGATCTTCGCGAGGTACGTCAGCGTCACGCCCTCCATCCGCCGGTCGCCCTGCTGGTGGAACGCCGCCGCCGCGCGCTGCTCCAGGAGCTTCGCCTCCTCGAGCTGCCCCAGGTGGGCGATGACGTAGCCGAGGTTCTGGAGCGCGGCCGTCTCCAGGTCGTCGAGGCCCATGCGCTGGGCCGCCGCGAGCGCCGTCCGGAGCGCCGACTCGGCCACCTCGAAATCGCCGAGCTCGCAGTACAAGAAGCCCAGGTTCTCGCGCATCGAGCAGGCGTTCCGGCGGTCGCCGGCCTGCTCGAACGCCGCGAGCGCCGCCGTGAGCCCGCTCAGCGCCGCCCCTATATCGCCCTTCGTCTGCGCGCGGATCGCGCGCACCTGCTGGTAGAGCCCCGCCGCCTGCGGATCGAGCCCGGACTGCTCGCCCGCGACCGCGTCGAGCATCCGGATCAGCTTGTCGGCCGCCGCGTACCGGCCGCCGAAGATCAGGTACGTCGCGCCCTCGCACAGGCACATGATCCGGGCGCTGAGCACGCCCGGCGCCTCGGCCACCCGCGTCGCCCACGCCTCGACCCGGTCGAAATGGCCGAGCTTCCCCTCGGCGACGATCACCTGCCCGATGGCGCGGAACCACGACGAGCTCCCGACCCGGACGAGGCTCGCCGCCTCGGTGCCGCGCTGCGCGGCGAGCGCCGTCTCCTGCTGCCACACGCCGACCTCGGCCTCCACGAGCCGCAGCCGCCCGAGCTCCTCGTCGGTCGCCCCGCACTGGATGCCCATCTCGGCGCGCGCGAGCGCGCTCGCCAGGTCGTTCGCCTCGATCGCCTGCTCGGCGGCCCTCCGGTACCACCGCACCGCGCGCGCCGGCTCGCCGCCGAGCCGGAAGTGCTCCGCGAGCGCCATCGCGTCGGTGTGCCCGCTGCGCTCGAGCCACTCGCCGGCCAGCTTGTGGCCGAGCGTGCGGTCCTGCTCGGTCAGCATCGCGTACGCCGCCTCGCGCACGATCGCGTGGCGGAACACGTAGTCCGTAGGGATGAGCCACCCCGGCGTCTGGGCCGGGGCGATGAGCTCGCGCGCCGCGAGCGCGTCGAGCCACGTCTCGGTCTCCTTCACGCGCGTGGCGCCGCCGAGCAGCGCCGCCACCGCCAGCTTCGAGAACCGGTCGCCGAAGATGCTCGCCGCCCGCAGCACGAGCTTCGCCTCGTGCCCCTCGGCGTCGAGCCGCGCCTCGACCGTGCCCAGCACCGAGTCGGGCAGCACGTCCCCCTTGCCGTCCGCGACCGCGCGGATCAGCTCCTCCAGGTAGAACGGGTTGCCGTCGGCCCGGTCCACGACCCGGGCCACGGTCTCGGCGGGCGTTTCCTCGCCGAGCGCGCTCCGCACCATCCGCTCGCTCGCCTTGGCCGGGAGCGGCCCGAGCTTGATGGTCTGCACCTCGCGATCGGTCCACAGGCCGGGGAACTGCTTGCCCACCTCGGGCCGGGCCAGCGCGAGCAGCATGAGCGGCAGGTCCCTGAGGTTCCGCAGCGTCTGGTCGATGAGGCGCACGGTCGCCGGGTCGCCCCACTGCAGGTCCTCGAGCACGAGCAGCACCGGCTGGGCCGCGCACTCGGCCGCGAGCCAGTCCTCCCACGCCGCGCGCGTCGCGTCGGCCATCAGCATCGCGTTCTCGCGCGCCGCCCGCAGCCCGCTCGTCTCGCCGTCCGGGAACGGCGTGCGCGACAGCTCGCCCAGGAAGGCCGCGATCCGGTTCAGCGCGTCGCCGCTCAGGTGGCGCCCCAGCCGGCGCTTCAGCTTGCGCCGGCGCGCCTCGACCGGCTCGCCCTCACGCATGCCCGCCGTCTTGCGGATCGCGTCCGCGATGAGCCCGAACGGCGACCCCGCGGCCACCGACTCGGCCCTGCCGGACAGGATCTCCACCGCCCCGAACTGGCGCCGCACCCGGGTGAGGAACTCCAGCCGGAGCCGCGACTTCCCGGCGCCGGCCGGGCCGATCACGAGCACCGCGCTCGCCAGCGACTCGCTCACGCACCCGGAGAACACGCCCTCCAGCATGGACAGCTCGCGGCTGCGGCCGACCCAGAGGCTCGGCTTGCCGAGGAGGACGGGGGTGCTCTCGTCGGCCGCCGTCTCGCTCGCGAGGAACGGCCCCTTCTCGTCCGTGTCGACCTTGAGCCGGCCGCCGACGACGCTGGCGGTCACGTCGTCGAGCCGGACGACCCCGGCCTGCGCGGCCCGCAGCGCGCGCACCCCCCGGTCGATCACGTCGCCCTCGATGAGCTTCGCCGACGACACCCCGCGCCCCGTCGCGACGGCGAGCGGGATGCCCGGAAACCGCGCCCGCAGCGCGAGCGCACACCGCGCCGCCCGCTCGGCCCGGTCCACGGCGCTCCCGGCGCCAGCGAGGATCGCGATCAGCGACCCGCGCGAGATCTCCGTGATGTGGGCGCCGTAGGGCTCCACCGCGGCCCGCACCTCCGACCGCGGCACCGCGGACCCCGGGCCCTCGTTCGAGAGCTCCTGCAGCACGCTCGAGACGTCCGAGGCGCTCGGGACCCCGCCGGCCGCCGCCACGCTCATCTCGACGTCGTCCGGCTCGCCGGCGAGCACGAGCGACACGAGCCGCTGCTCGCTGCGCGTGAGGAAGCCCGGCGGCCGCGCCGAGCGCATGGTCGGGTCGCGCTGCGACGCCAGCGTGGAGGGCCGCGGCGTCGCCCAGGCGTCGAGCGCCTCCGCGAGCTGCGCGAGCTGCGCCCCTACCTCGCCGCAGTCGCGCGGCCGTTCCTCGGGGTTCTTGGCCATCATCCGGTCGATGAGGACCTCCAGCGGCTCCGGGACGTCCGCGCGGACCTCGCGCAGCCGCGGCGTCTGCTGGAACAGGAGCTTGGCGAGCGCCGCCATGACGTGCGCCCCCTCGAAGGCCGGGCGGCCCGAGATACACTCGTAGAAGACGCACGCGAGCGAGAACACGTCCGCGCGCGCGTCGAGGGCGCTCCCGCTCTCGATCTGCTCGGGCGCGATGTACCCCGGCGTCCCGAGGATCCCGCCCGTGTAGGTGAGCCGCCGCGACTCCCCGTCGGGGCGCGCGATCCCGAAGTCGACCAGCTTGAGCTCGCCGACGTCGCCGGCGACGAGGAAGATGTTGCTCGGCTTGACGTCGCGATGAATGATCCCGCGGGAGTGCGCGAACGCGAGCGCGTCCGCCGTCCTGCGCAGCACCGCCAGGCTCTCGGCGATCGCGAGCTGCCGGCGCGCGAGGCACGCGGCCAGGTCCTCGCCCTCCAGCCACTCCATGGCGAGGTAGTGGTCCCCGGCGCCGGTCCGCCCGTGCGCGACGTACCGCACGATGCCCGGGTGGCTCAGCTCGGCGAGGATCTGCGACTCGCGCTCGAACCGCTCGACGTCGAAGGCCTCGCGGCTCTGGAGGACCTTCAGGGCGACCGGCCGGTCGTCGAGGCGGTCGTGCGCGCGGTAGACGGTCCCCATCCCCCCGGCCGCAACTCGCCGCTCGACGACGAAGCGGCTCGCGAGGACGGCGCCGGAATCCACCTGCCCGATGCTACTCGAGGAACACGGTCACGGAGGTGTTGTAGCGATCGGTACGGGGCGGGAAGATGCGGGTGCCGCAGGGCAGCTCGACGAGGGGCTCGCGGTCGCGGCAGTTCGAGTAGCTGCCGTCGTGCCTCGGCCCGTCGCACACGTCGTCACAATCGCCCACAACGTCGACCACGCAGTCGTCGAGCGAGGGCCCGCAGACGCGCGGGATCGACGACTCCCCGGGCGCGAGGCACGCGAAGCGGCGCTGCGTCTCCAGGAAGACATTGCCGTAGTAGGCCGCCTCCGGCACGTCGAACCGCTCGCGCTCCCGCCTCGTGGACGACAGCGCGTCGTTCTTCCCGCGGATCGAGATCGTGACGTGCTCGCCCAGGTAGTTCACGCGCGCCAGCAGGCACGACGACACCCACTCCTGGCATGTTTCATCACACGAGCCGCGGCGCTTGCCCCACTCGGGCGCGAGGCCGAGCTCCCCGTCGAAGCGGTAGGACCTGCCGTCGACGTCGACATCGAAGCTCTCGTCCTCGGGGAGGGCGCAGCTCACGATGAAGCTGAGGAGCTCCCTCGCCTCGGGGTCGCGGAGCGCATCCTTCGTGAACGAGTTGCCCATGAGGGCGTTGCGGGTGAGCGCGTTGCGGGTGAGCGCGTTGCGGGTGAGCGCGTTGCGGGTCAGTGCGTTGCGGGTCAGCGCGTTGCGGGTCAGTGCGTTGTAAACGACGACCTCCTGCTGGACCTCCGCCACCACCTCATCATCACCATCGAGCTCGGTAGACACGACACAAGCGGCCTGCGAGGACGACACAGCCACGCAGACGATGAGAGCGATCTGGCGTGCAGATTCCATAGTCCTAATTTCATCTACACCATTGCCGCTCTCAAATTCAATTTTTTTATAGACATTTTCCTGGACATGTTTCTCCACACTGCCGTGGCACGCATCACGTAGTCAGGTGCCGGGCGGGGGACCCCGCAGAGCGCAGCACTCGCGCGCACCCCGAGTCGGGGGGGAAGCGAAGCAGCGTGTGGGTGGGAGATTTACGCCAGTTTCCTGGTCAAAAGCGAATTGACCAGGTCCGGGTTCGCCTTGCCGCCGGAGGCCTTCATGACCTGGCCGACGAAGAACCCGATCAGCTTCGTGTTGCCCGCGCGGAAGCGGGAAACCTCGCCGGGATGGCCGGTGACGACCTGGTCGACGATGCGCTCCAGGGCGCCTTCGTCGGCGACCTGCCGGAGCCCTCTTCGTTCCACGATCGCACGCGGGCTACCGCCCTGCTGCACCATCTCAGCCAGGACATCTTTCGCTATCTTTCCGGAAATGGTCCCGTCATCGATCAGCGCCAGGAGCTCGCCGAGCTGCGCACCCGAGAAGGGCAGGTCGCCTGTCTTGCTGTCCTTCAGCTCGCGCGAGAGCGAATGGATCACCCAGTTGGCGGCGCTCCTCGCGTTATCGTGGACGGATACAGCGTCCTCGAACAGCCGGAGCAGGTCGTCGTCCTCGGCCAGGACCACGGCGTCGTCGCCGGCTATCCCCCGCGCCTCGATGAGGTGTCTGGCCTTCTCGGCCCGCGCCGGATCGAGCCGCGCGATCCGCTCCTCGAACGGCGCGCGCTCGGCCTTCGGCCGCGGGGGCTGCGGCTTCGCGGCCGCGCTCTCGGGCGCCGCCGCCTGAGCGGGTTTCTCCCCGGAGAGCTTCGACCACGAGTCCTTGAGCGCGACCGTGCGGTTGAAGACCGGCGCGCCGGGCGCGGAGTCGACCGGATCCACGAAGAAGAACCCCTGGCGCTCGAACTGGACGTGGCTGCCCTTTTCCACCGTGGAGAGACTCGGCTCCACCCGGCATCCGGTCAGGGTGACCAGCGAACCAGGATTCAAGTTATCCAGAAATTCTTTGCCCTCCTCGACCGCGTCCGGCCGCTCCGACGCGAAGAGCCGGTCGTAGAGCCGCACCTCGACGGCGAGCGCGTGGGCGGCCGAGACCCAGTGCAGCGTCCCCTTCGGCTTGCGGCCGTCCGGCGCCTCACCGCTCTTCGTGGGGCGATCGTAGGTGCAGCGGAGCTCGATCACCTCCCCTGTGGCGTGATCTCTCACCACCTCTCGACAGGTGATGAACCCGGCGTAACGGAGCCGCACCTGCTGCCCGGGCGCGAGGCGGAACCACTTCTTGGGCGGGTCCTCGAGGAAGTCGTCGCGCTCGATGTAGATCACCCGGGAGAGGGGCACCTTGCGGGAGCCCTGCCTGGGCACGTCCTCGGGCCAGTAGGGCGCGTCGATCTCCTCGACCTGCCCCTCGGGGTAGTTCTCGAGGACGACGCGGAGGGGGCGCAGCACCGCCATGACGCGCGGGGCGCGGAGGTTCAGGTCGTCGCGGACGCACGACTCGAACTTCGCGAACTCCACCATGCTGTTGGTCTTCGCGACGCCGATCTCCTCGCAGAAGGTGCGGATGGATTCGGGCGTCACCCCGCGGCGCCGGAGGCCGGCGATGGTGGGCATGCGCGGGTCGTCCCAGCCCTTCACGTGCCCGCCCTTCACGAGGGCGAGCAGCTTGCGCTTGCTCATCACCGTGTAGTTCAGGTTGAGCCGCGCGAACTCGTATTGTCGGGGGCGGGACGGGACGTCCAGGCTCTCGATGATCCAGTCGTAGAGCTCCCGGTTGTTCTCGAACTCCAGCGTGCAGATCGAGTGGGTGATCCCCTCGATCGCGTCGGAGAGGCTGTGCGCGAAATCGTACAGCGGGTAGATGCACCAGGCGTCGCCGGTGCGGTAGTGGCGCGCGCGCTTGATGCGGTAGATCGGCGGATCGCGCATCTTCATGTTGGGAGCGGCCATGTCGATCTTGGCCCGGAGCACGTGCGCGCCCTCCGGGAACTCCCCTGCTCTCATGCGGGCGAAGAGGTCCAGGTTCTCCTCGACGGACCTGTTCCGGTAGGGGCTCTCTCGCCCGGGCTCGGTGACGGTGCCGCGGAGCTCGCGGGTCTCCGCCTCGCTGAGGCTGCACACGTACGCCTTGCCCTTCCGGATGAGCTCCACCGCGAACGCGTACAGCCGCTCGAAGTAGTCCGACGCGAAGAACAGCTTGTCGCCCCAGTCGCCGCCGAGCCAGCGCACGTCCCGCTGGATGGACTCCACGTATTCCATGTCCTCGGCCGCCGGGTTCGTGTCGTCGAAGCGCATGTGGCACACGCCCCCGAACTCGGTCGCCAGCCCGAAATTGAGCAGGATGGACTTCGCATGTCCGATGTGGAGATAGCCGTTCGGCTCGGGCGGAAACCGGGTCACGACCCGCGTGTGCCTGCCCGCGGCGAGGTCTTCGGCGATGATGTTGCGGATGAAGTTGGACGCGACAGCGCCGCCCTCGGCGTCGCTCGGTCTCTGGCTCTGCGTTGTCACAGCTCTTTTCACCTCGGATCGGGCGCGGCCGCCCGAGCGGAGCCTACTCGAACGGCCCCCCCTGGACCACCGCGGAGAGGCGTCCGCGCGGCCCCGGGCGCTCCCTCTGGCGGCCTGCGCGACCTGCGCGGCCTGCGCAGGGACGCGCGCGGCGCGCTCCTCTCGGGACGGGGGCGCCGCGCGCGGGGCGGAACGGGGTGACGCAGCGAGGGGGGCTGGAGGGGTGGGGCGGCGGCGCGGCGCGCGGCCAGGCGACGGCTGGCGACGAGGCGAGGACGCGCGCCGCCGACGGGCGCGGCCAGGCGAATGCGCGCGCCGCCGACGGGCGCGGCCAGGCGAATGCGCGCGCCGCCTACGAGCGCAGCCAGGCGAATGCGCGCGCCGCCGACGGGCGCGGCCGTCGCGCCGCGCCGGCGCTCAGAACTGGGCGGCCTCGGTCGAATCGTGGAGGGCCAGCGTCGACGCCGCGCCGCCCGAGATCACCTGGGCGACCTCGTCGAAGTAGCCCGTCCCGACCTCGCGCTGGTGGCGCGTGGCGCTGTACCCGAACTGCTCGCCGGCGAACTCGGCCTGCTGGAGCTCGGAGTACGCCGACATGCCGCGGCGCTGGTACTGCCTGGCGAGCTCGAACATGCTGTGGTTGAGCGCGTGGAACCCGGCGAGGGTGACGAACTGGAACTTGTACCCCATCGCGCCGAGCTCGCGCTGGAAGCGCGCGATGGTCGCATCGTCGAGGTGCTTCTTCCAGTTGAACGACGGCGAGCAGTTGTAGGCGAGCATCTTGCCCGGGAACTGCTTGTGGATCCCTTCCGCGAAGCGCCTGGCCTGGTCGAGGTCCGGCGTCGACGTCTCGCACCAGACGAGGTCGGCGTACGGCGCGTACGCGAGCCCGCGCGCGATGGCCGCCTCGAGGCCGCCCTGCAGCACGTAGAAGCCCTCCGGCGTGCGCTCCCCGGTGATGAACGGCCGGTCGCGCGGGTCGACGTCCGAGGTGATCAGCTTGGCGCTGTCGGCGTCGGTGCGGGCGACGAGGACCGTCGGCACGCCCATGACGTCGCTGGCGAGCCGGGCCGCGACCAGGGTGCGGATGAACTGGCTGGTCGGGACGAGGACCTTGCCGCCCATGTGCCCGCACTTCTTCTCGGAGGCGAGCTGGTCCTCGAAGTGTACGCCCGCGGCGCCCGCCTCGATCATGGCCTTCATCAGCTCGAACGCGTTCAGCGGCCCTCCGAAGCCGGCCTCTGCGTCGGCCATGATCGGCGCGAGCCAGTAGCGCCCCGCCTTGCCCTCGGCGTTCTCGATCTGGTCTGCGCGGAGGAGCGCCTGGTTGATACGGCGCACGAGCGTCGGGACGCTGTTCGCCGGATACAGGCTCTGGTCGGGGTACATGGTGCCGGCCTCGTTGTTGTCGGCCGCCACCTGCCACCCGCTCAGGTAGATCGCCTTGAGCCCGGCCCGGACCTGCTGCATCGCCTGGTTGCCGGTGAGCGCGCCGAGCGCGGCCACGTAAGGTTCGCTGTGCATCAGGTTCCAGAGCCGCTTGGCCCCGAGGGTCGCGAGCGTGTAGTCGATGCGGACGGTTCCGCGGAGGCGCGCGACGTCGGCCTCGGAGTACGGGCGGACGATCCCGCTCCATCGGCCGGGGGCGACGTCGCTCGGCGTCGCGTGCAGGGAATCGGCGGAGATCGGCGTATTGAGCGGGAAAGCAGCGGACATGACTGGGCTCCTAGCGTGTTGGGGTGACGGGCGGCAGCAGCCGCTGTGTTGACATCAGATCAGGTGAGCTGAGCGTCACGAGCGCTGGTCCTTCGCCCTCGTGATCAGGAGCTCGTAAGCAGGGAGCGTGAGGAACTCCTCGAAGGTGTCTCCGATCGACAGCCGCTCGAACAGCTCGCGCGCCTCGCCGAAGCGGCCGCCATCGAAGCGCGCCTCGCCGAGCGCGCCGCGGAGCGCGGCCATCTCGCCGTCGACCGCCGCGCGGAAGCGCTCCTCGGTGAGGGGCTTGCCGTCGTCGAGCGTCGCCTTGTGGCGGATCCATTGCCAGACCTGGGTGCGGGAGATCTCCGCGGTGGCAGCGTCCTCCATCAGGTTGTAGAGCGGGACGCAGCCGAGGCCGCTGATCCACGCCTCGAGGTACTGGACCCCTACCCGGATGTTGTGGCGGAGGCCGGCCTCGGTGCGCGCGCCGGGCGGGACCTGCAGCAGGTCGGCCGCCGTCACGCGGACGTCCTCGCGCCTCCGCTCGATCTGGTTCGGCCCGGGCATGTGCGCGTCGAACACCTCGCGCGCGAGCGGCACGAGCCCCGGGTGCGCGACCCACGTGCCGTCGTGTCCGTCCTTGACCTCGCGCAGCTTGTCGGCGCGCACCTTCTCGAGCGCCGCGCGGTTCGCGTCCGGGTCGCTCTTGATCGGGATCTGCGCCGCCATGCCGCCCATCGCGTGCACGCCGCGGCGGTGGCAGGTCTTGACGAGGAGCTGGGTGTACGAGCGCAGGAAGCGCTGCTCCATCGTCACCAGCGAGCGGTCCGGCATCACGCACGCCGGGTCGTTCCGGAGCTTCTTGATGAAGCTGAAGATGTAATCCCAGCGACCGCAGTTGAGCCCGGCCGAATGCTGCCGGAGCTCGTGGAGGATCTCGTCCATCTCGAACGCCGCGGGCAGCGTCTCGATGAGGACCGTGGCCTTGATCGTGCCGGCGGGCAGCCCGAGCGCTTCCTGCGCGAAGAGGAAGATGTCGTTCCAGAGCCGCGCCTCCAGGTGACTCTCCATCTTCGGCAGGTAGAAGTAAGGGCCGGTACCGCGGCGAACGAGCTCACGCGCGTTGTGGAAGAAAAAGAGTCCGAAATCGAAGAGCCCGCCCGGCAGCGGCTTTCCGTCGAGCTCGACGTGCTTTTCCCAGAGGTGCCAGCCGCGCGGGCGCACGAGCAGGGTGGCCAGCCTGTCGCCGAGGGCATAGCGCTTGCCAGTGGCCGCGTCCTCGTGGCGGAGCTCGCGCCGCGCGGCGAGCCGCAGCGCCGCCTGCCCCTCGATGAGGTTTTTCCACGTGGGCGACGTGGCGTCCTCGAAGTCCGCCATGAACATGTTCGCGCCCGAGTTCAGCGCGTTGATGATCATCTTGGGATCGACAGGGCCGGTGATCTCCACGCGCCGGTCGAGCAGGTCCGCGGGCAGCGGCGCCACCGTCCAGTCCCCCTCGCGCACATCCCGCGTCTCCCGGAGGAAATCGAATCGCTCGCCCGCATCGAGCCGCGCCTGCACCTCGCGCCGGCGGGCGAGCAGCCCCGGCACCCGGTCAGCGAACTTCCGTCCCAGACCCGCAAGGAAGCGAAGGGCCTCAGGCGTGAGGACAGACTCGTCGCCCGCGACCCGGGGAGCGAGCAGACTGAGGTTCGACGTCTCATGATTCTGGCTCATCCACATCTCCTGCAACGCTGCGCGTCGTTACAACGAAGCTATGTTTGTCGATGCGGTTTCAGCGTCAACTTCCCTTTGAAATGCAGGCGGATAAGGATGTAGACAAAAGGCCTTTACACCCTGTCAACGTGTAAACTATTGTAAATTTCTGCGGTGGCGAGCTGCTGCGCCTAGACGCAGGTTCAGTAATCTCAGCTACGTTCGGGAGGGTTTCTATGGCTGATGCACCGCTTCTCGGGGCCAAGGTCCGCGCGCTCCGGCGTCGCGAGCACATGACGCAGGTCGATCTGGCGGAGCGCCTCGGCGTATCGGCGAGCTACCTGAACTTGATAGAGAACAACCGCCGTCCGTTGACGGCGCCGCTTCTCATCCGGCTCGCCCAGATATTCCAGCTGGATCTCCAGAACTTCGCGTCGGAAGAGGATGTCCGGCTCACAGCCGATCTCCACGAGGTGTTCGGCGACCCCATCTTCGAGAGCCACGGGCTGACGAACGCGGATCTGCGCGAGCTCGTGGCGGCCTCCCCGAACGTCGCGCGCGCGGTGCTCACGCTGTACCGCACCTATGCGACGACCCGAGAATCGCTGGATACCCTGGGGGAGCGGCTGGCGGGCGACGGGTTCGTCGCAGTCGACAACTCGCGGCTGCCCTCGGAGGAGGTGAGCGACCTCATCCAGCGCCGGATGAACCACTTCCCGGAGCTCGAGGAGGGCGCCGAGGCGCTCTGGCGGGAGGCGGAGCTCGACGGGGACGACGTGTACCGCGGCCTGGTCCGGTATCTCCACGCGACGCGCGGTATCGAGGTGCGCATCGTGCGGGTCGCGGACGAGCGCCAGGCGATGCGGCGCTACGACCCGGACCGGCGCGTGCTCAGCATCTCCGAGGTGCTGCCGCCCCGGAGCCGCCGGTTCCAGCTCGCCCACCAGCTCGGCCTGCTCACGCAAACGGCGGCCATCGACCGCATCCTGCGCGACGAGAACCTCACCACCCCGGAGTCCCGCGCGCTCGCCCGCGTCGCGCTGGCCAACTACTTCGCCGCCGCGATTCTCATGCCGTACCAGCCGTTCCTCGAGGCGGCGCGCGCCGAGCGCTACGACATCGAGCTGCTCGCGCACCGCTTCGGCACGAGCTTCGAGCAGGTGTGCCACCGGCTGACGACGCTGCGCCGCCCCGGCGCCGAGGGGGTGCCGATGCACATGGTCCGCATCGACATCGCGGGGAACATCTCGAAGCGCTTCAGCGGCTCGGGCATCCGGTTCGCCCGCTTCAGCGGCGCGTGCCCCCGCTGGAACGTGCACGCCGCGCTGATGACGCCCGGCATGATCCGGATCCAGCTCTCGCAGATGCCCGACGGCGCAGTCTACTTCTGCATCGCGCGCACGGTGCGCAGCGACCGCGGCGGCTACCACGTCCCCCACACCGTCCAGTCGATCGGCATGGGCTGCGACGTGCGCTACGCCCGCGAGCTCGTCTACGCCGACGGGATCGACCTGGACAACATCGGCGCGGCCGTGCCGGTGGGCGTGACGTGCCGGACGTGCGAGCGGCTCGACTGCGCCCAGCGGGCGTTGCCGGCGCTGCAGCACCCGCTGCGCCTCGACGAGAACCGGCGCGGCGTCTCGTTCTACGCGTCCGTGGACAAGTGAGCCGCGCGCCGCCGCCGTGTGAGGCGCGAGGCGGCGCGCAAGTCGACCTCGGCCACCCCGCCCAGCGCGGCGGGGCGGCGGCCGCTCAGTTCGGGCACCCGAGCATCTCGTTGAGCGTGGACACGAGGCGGGCCACGTCGACCGGCTTGACCAGGTGCGCTTGCGCCCCGGCCACCCGGCTCTTCTCGCGGTCGTCGTCGCCGCCGAAGCCGCTCACCACGATCGTCGCGCGCGGCTTCTGCGCGAGCGACGCGACGAGCTCGATGCCGCTGCCATCCGGGAGCGACACGTCCGTCACCAGCGCGTCGATCGGGTTCTCGGCGAGGCGCGCGCGCCCCTCCTCGCACGAGCGCGCCACGAGCACGCGAAAACCTCGGCGCCGGAGCGCCATTCCGAGCAGCGTCGACGTGTCGTCGTCGTCGTCGAGCACGAGGACGAGGGGGAGCTCCGCGCTCATTGGGCACCTGCCTTGCGGTCCGCCTCGTTCAGAGGCCACTCCAGGGTGATGCGCGTCTCCGCGCCCACGCGCTCGACCCGCGCCGCGCCGCCGTGCGCCTTGAGCACGCCGTCGATCACCCGGACGGGCAGCGCGCCCTCGTCGAGCGGGTCCGAGTCCGGCGAGAGCGCGGCCTCGAAGAGCTCCTCCACCGACGCCGTGTCCGAGTCGCTCGTGAGCACCACGCGCGCCTTGTCGCCGTACGACGCGAGCTCCACGGCGACCCGCGCGCGCGCGGCGCGCAGGGCGAGCATGAGCGCGTCCGCGAGCGCGGCCGTCATCGAGGCCGGGTGAGCGAAGCCGCGCAGCGGGGCGAGGTCGAGCGCCACCGAGACCTGCCGCCGGCCATAGACGAACGACGCCTCCGAGACGGCCTGACGGACGAGCGCCTCGAGATCGAGCGACTGCACCGGCGTGTCGAGCTGCCGCGCCAGCTCCGACGCGGCGGTGTAGCGGTCGGCGAGGCGCAGCAGGCGGCGCACGCCCCGCCGCGCCATGGTGAAGAACGCCACGTTCCGTGCGGTGGTCTCGCCCCCGAGGGCGCGCTCCAGCTCGTCGAGGGCCCCGGCCACCACGCCGGCGGGCCCGCGGACATCGTGTCCCGTGCGAGCAAACAGCTTGTAGACCGACTCGGGCAGCGCCTTTTCCGTCATTCCTTACGCCTCACGTCGCCTCCCTCAGCTCAGCGAAGAGCTCGCCGATCCTGGCGAAGAGGCAGCCTTGTCCTTGTCTGGGCCCTCGTCCCCGCCCGAGCCATCCTGCTCGCCGTAGCGCTCCAGCTTGCGATAGAGCGTGCGCCGGTCGAACCCGAGCATCTGGGCGGCGCGCGACTTGTTGCCGCCGACGAGCGCGAGCACGCGCTTGATGTAGCGCTTCTCGAGCTCGTCCATCGTCATGATCTCCGCGGGCTCGTCGACGGCGACGACGAAGCGGTCGGGCCGGTAGGCCTGGACCTTCTCCGGCAGGTCCTCGACCGTGATCTGCTCGAAGCGGGCGAGCGCCACCGCGCGCTCGATGCTGTTCTCGAGCTCGCGCACGTTGCCCGGCCAGTTGTACGCGGTGAGCTTCTCCGCGGCCGCGGTCGAGAGCGAGAGGACGCCCTTGCCGCTGCGCGAAGAGAACTTCTCGAGGAAGTGCATCGCGAGGTGGAGCACGTCGGTCCCGCGCTCGCGCAGGGGCGGCAGATCGATCTTCACTACGTTGACGCGGTAGTAGAGGTCCTCGCGGAACCGCTTCTCGTACACCTCGGTCTCGAGGTCTCGGTTCGTCGCCGTCACGATGCGCGCGTCGAACGGGATCTCGGCGTTCGAGCCCACCGGCCGCACCTTCCGCTCCTGGAGGGCGCGGAGCAGCTTCGGCTGGACCTCGAGCGGCATCTCGCCGATCTCGTCGAGGAAGATGGTGCCGCCGCTCGCCTCGAGGAACAGGCCGGTGCGCTGGGTCTTCGCGTCGGTGAAGGCCCCGCGCGCGTGGCCGAAGAGCTCGCTCTCGAGCAGCGCCTGGGGCACCGCGGCGCAGTTGACGGCCACGAAGGGGCCGGGCCGGCCGCTGGCCTCGTGGATCGCCCGCGCGATGAGCTCCTTGCCGGTGCCGGTCTCGCCGTGCACGAGGACCGAGGCGTCGCTCCGCGCGACGCGGCCGATCAGGTCGTAGACGCGCTTCATCGCGGGGCTTCGCCCGACGAGCCCCTTGGTCTGCTGGACGTCGTGGGCCGCCTCGCGCAGGCGCTTCACCTCCGACCGGAGGCGCCGGTGCTGGACGGCGCGCGAGACCGTCAGGCCGAGGAGGTTCGAGTCGAGCGGCTTCGTGACGAAGTCGAACGCCCCGGCGCGCATCGAGGAGATCGCGGTCTCCATGCTCCCGAGCGCCGTCATGACGATGACGAGCATGTCGGGCCGGGCGCCGAGGATGCGCTCGCAGAGTTCGAGACCGCTCATCTCGCTCATGCCGACGTCGGTCAGCACGACGTCGAAGTCGTCCTCGCTCACGAGCTCGAGCGCACTCTTGGCCGAGGTACGCGCCGCTACGGAGAATTCCTGCCTCTTGAGGAGGGCTTCGACCAGATCGCACGTCGCTTCGTCGTCATCGACGACGAGTATCCTGCCGCTCATCGCGTGTCCTTCCCCGGCAGCTTATAGGTCGACCGCTGCCTGCAGTTGCAGGGAACGTGCCACGGAGACACCGCGCCATCAAGCCCAGGCCGCTCTCATCCTTGAGGTTATCTCACGTGACGTTTCGCCACAGGTGCGCGTTCCTGCCTCAGCCATGTCGGCATCGGGGACCTCCGCGCCGCGCCGGGTCGCTCCGGCCGCGAGCCGCCAGCGGGAACCGCAGCTTCCACGGGGACTTTTCATGCCAGGCGAGCTTACGAGCAGCCTGGATTTCCACAGACTTACAGCACCCATGCTCGTGATGCACGTCGCAGGCCCGACTCGCAGACGGCGGGGGCAGGGGCGGCGGTGACGCCGCGCCGAGGTGATCGCCGAAAACAAAAATGTCTTGTGCTCGCGCGGCTCTAGCTTCGACGGTGCCGGAGGCAGCGCGACGGCGACGCCGCGCCGGGCGAGCGCGCGCGAGCGACCGCGGGACCTGTCGTCGAGGAGCACCAGCGCGCGAGGCGCAGGACCGAAGTGGCGCGGTCGAGGGCGGCAGAGGGGAAAACGAGGTGGCGGCGCGGCGCGCCGCTCGGCGGGCGGGACGAGGCGTGCAGGCCCCTGTTCGGAGAGATTGCGCGATGATGCCGTGTGCCGCTGTTGGTCTGATCGCTCCGGGCATACGAAGCTGACGAGTCCGTCCGCGTCTCCTCCGAGAGGCGAAATTCCACATCGATATTCCAGATTCCGGATCCTGGCCTGTTGAACCCCGGAATAAGACCGTCCGGCACGACCATTGCTTCACGCCGTCTCGATGAAGAAGAGGGGGCGGATGGGCGGGGAGCAGGTCGAGAAGTGCCTGCTGATTGCTGAGTCCGGTGCCCCCTGGACCGAATGCGCTGCCCCTCGGGCGCCCGGGGCTCACGAGCTCGCGGGCCTGTCGTTGACCCTGCGCGAGCTGCTCGGCGGCGGCGCGGTCACCGTCTCGCTCGAGGCCCCTCGCGGCGAACCGCTGCGGCACCTCGCGGCCGGCGCGGCCGTCTGAGCAGGGCACCCAGCGAGAACAACAAGGCTCCTCGTCGATCGATCTCCTCAACATCACCCTCGTTCTCCGGGAGAAGAATGCATGAAAGCGACACAGCTCTTGAAGGGGCAACACCGCGAAGCCGAGAGGCTGTTCAATCTGGCCCTCTCCGGCATCGGCGATGTCCGGCGGGTGACGGACGAGCTCACGAAGCACCTGCTCGCCCACATGCTCGCCGAGCAGGTGGTGCTCTTCCCGGAGCTGCTCGCCATCGAGCCGGATCTGGTCGGCGGGGCCTGCGAGGAGCACACGGTCGCGCGCTTCGAGATCCGGCGCGTCGTGAACACGGCGCCGGAGGACCCGAGCTTCAGGGCCAAGCTCAGCGCGCTGAAGGATCTGGTGATGCTCCATGTCGAGGAGGAGGAGCAGGAGCTCCTGCCCCGGATCGAGGCGGAGCTGACGGACGACACGAACGAGCGGCTCGGCCAGCAGATGCTGGAGCTCTTCGAGGCCCTCATCGCCCACTCCCGCCGCACCCACGGCGCGGGCCACGCCGCACAGCGCACCGCGACGGCGGCCTGACGGTCGGCGTCGGCCGGTTCTTCTTCTCTCCGGATACTCACAGCACGCGCCCTCAGCGCTCGTACCCTGCGCTCGACAGGGCCAGCCTCGACAGCGCCGTGTTCACGCAGCGCGCGCGTCCGGACGACATCGTGCCGGCGCGGCTCCTCGGGATACGGGGTACGACCACGGCGCACGGAACCACCTTCCGTGGCCGCGGCCGTACCCGGTGCCCCGGCACCGGTCACATCGGCACCGGGAGATCGCAAAGAAAGGCGGGTAGATGGGAGGATCCTTGATCTTCCTCCCATCTTCCCGCCTTCCTCTTCAATCCGACCTCACCCACCCCGCCGCGCGGGGGAGCGCGCTCGCCCCCGTTGGCCTCAAGGGGTCGTGGCCGGCGCATCGCCGGGGCCGGTGGGGCCGCCATGACCGGGCCCGTATCCGTGGGACTCACCGTAGCCGAGATCCTCGGGGATCATGGTGTCCGCCGGGCTCAACGACGCGGACGAGGTGGCGCTCGGCGCGTCGTTCGCGGCGAGCTCGTAGACGCCGCGCTCGAGCTCCATCTCGTCGAGGGCCGAGCCGCAAGCCCGGCAGGGCGTCGCCGCCGTCGACACGAAGATGTACCTGCGGCCACACGATTTGCAGCGGAGCTCTCGGATCATCGCTGGCTCGCCGGGTCAGCTGGGCCGACCGTGCCGCGTCGCCTCCTGGGCTTCGCGCAGCTCGTCGCCTTCGGGGCCGTCCAGGGCGCTGGCAGCCTCCTCCGCGTGCTCTTCGATCTTGCCGCCCTTCACCGACCTCTCCACACCTTCGCGGTAGCGCCGGTCTGCCGTGTGATTGCCCTCGCCCTCGACGTCCGCGGGCTGGTTCTGCTGAGAAGCCTTCTGATTCTCCATCGTATCCTCCTGATGTTGAGCTTTCTGGGTCAAGATTGCGGGTCTTGCATCACACGCGCCGCTTCGCGTCCTGGATCGCGCGATCGAGCTCCTCCACGCGCTGGTCGACGCCCTTCTTCACCTCGTCGAGGTTCGTGCTCGTCGCCGCGTCGAGGTCGCGCAGGCTCCTGCGGACCGCCTCCGACTTGTCCTGGAGCTCCTTCACGAGCCTGTCGACCTCGGCTTTCGACATCTTCTTCTCGGCCTTGGTGCGGAGCTCGGCGACGTCCTTCTCGAGGTCCTCGATCTTGCGCGTCGTGGACGCGCGCACGTCCTCTCGCGCCTTCGAGAGCTCCGCCTGCGCCTCGACGGTCTTCTGCTGCGCGTCGACCGCAGCGTTGTTGAGCTTCTGCGCAGCTTCCCGGAGCGCCTTGTCGGTCTCCCGCTCCGCGCGCTGGTCAATCTCGGCGACCTTCTTGTCGAGCTCGTTGGCGACCTCCGCCGCCTTCTGCTGCGCCTCCTGCTGCGCGCGCTCGGCCTTGGCTCGCGCGTCCGTGGGGGACTCGCAGCCCGCGAAGACGCTCATGACGATGGCGATGGGAAGGAACGTACGGACGGTCAACATGATGATCTCCTCCGGTTGCGGTTGAGGCTCGACCTCGCGCCCGGGCGATCGCCGGGCGCGACACGAAAGCCCCATCGCAGCTCTCCGGGATGGGCCTCTCGGCGCCCTGGATGGGGTCATGCCCTCCCGTTGCGACAGACGTGCCAGTCAGAAACGCGGAGACCGCTCGGTCTGGCGAGACAAATCGCCTCGATCGTGGCCCTCGAGCACGTGCAACCACGCGCGAAAGGACCGACGATGACGCAGCGCCGACAGGCAACAACGCGACGCATCAAACGCCGCGCTGGCGAAGTCCGTACAGACCCGGAGTCCACGGCGAGAGCCGCTTCGACTCCTGACGACGAGCGTACCTGGATTCAGGGATGCTGGAGAGGTGAAGACTGGACGGCGCGCTGGCGCGCGCTGGGGGGGGACTTGGCACGTCATGTCCCTCGCGCCTGCGTGGGCTCCTGTGGGACAAGGGCCCATGCGGCGCGCGAGGACCGGAGTGAAGCGCGTCAGACCCGGACGCGCCGGCCGAGCGCGAGCGAGACGACCGCCAGCACGAGAAAGATGACGAAGAGCAGCTTCGCCACCGAGGCGGCGCTCGCGGCAATGCCGCCGAAACCGAAGATGGCAGCGAGGATCGCGACGATAAAGAACGCAATACTCCAGCTCAGCATGGTAACCTCCTAATTGGGTGAATTGGTGTTCCTGTGTTTCGAACCAGCGTTGTTGCGATCGTTGCAGCCGCCGTGCCGCCGAGGTCCCCTGCTGAGCAACGCGGCTCGGCTCCTCGATCCGCGCCCCGTCGCTTCCGCCGCGGTCGCGCGGCACATGAAGGCGCAAAAACTGCGGCAAATTGCCTCATTCGTGACGTCCCGCGTCGCACAACGCCGTGCCGACCAGGCGGACGAGCTCGGCATAACGCTTGCTGGCGCTCAGCCCTGTGCGCGAAGGAGCAAAGTCGGGCTCAACACAACACCAGTGTCGAGGTCGAGCTCGGCGGAGGGCCCGGGGCGGCTGTCCCGCACGGCCGGCGGTCAGCTGCCCGGCAGCGCGCGGGCTGCGCTGGCGAGGCGCCTTGTGGCGTTCGGTCAGCTCGCCGAATATGTCGTGCTCGATGATGCCAGCTGCGGCCCAGGTCGACCAGGGTCGCTCGCCGGTCGCTGCCCAGGCTCCTGAGGGCGATGTCCGCCGACCCGGAGCTCACGTCGCGAACGACCCGAACATGACGATGCCTCTCCCCACGCTCATCAGGACCCGTCGCGAGGCCATCATCGAGCGGTTCGTCGGCGAGCTGCGCAGGCGAAGCTCGGCGGTGCGAGATATGCCGAAGCCCCTGATCATCAACTCGCTGCCGAGTTTCCTGGACGAGGTGGCCACCAGCCTGGAGAACGGTTCTTCGACGAGCGGTAGCGACGAGGCCGCACGCCAGCACGGCGAGATGCGCTGGGAGAACGGGTTCGACCTCGACGTGATGGTCCGGGAGTACGGCGTCCTGAGGCGCTCGATCCTGCGCGAGATCCAGGAGTCGGGGATGACGCCGAAGCTGAGCGACGTCGAGGCGCTCTCGGAGCGCGTGGACGCTGGCATCGCCAAGGCTGTCAGCGCGCACACCCGGCTCCAGCTGGAGGCGCTCGATACCGAGCGCAAGCGCACCGAGCTGGAGCGCGGCAGGAGCGGCTCGCTGCTCGCCCAGGCGCCGGCGCCGATCTGCCTCCTCAAGGGCGCCGACCTCGTGTTCGAGCTCGCGAACCCGCTCTTCTGTCAGATGGTCGGCCGCGACGATCTCCTCGGCAAGCCGCTCGTCGAGGCCGTCCCGGAGCTGCGCGGGCAGGCGCTGCACGCGCAGCTCGAGGCCGTCATGGCGAGCGGCAAGCCGAGCGTCGCCCACGAGATCCCGGTGCGGCTCGCGCACTGGACCGGCGAGATGGTGGAGCGGCTGTATAACGTCCTGTGCAAGCCTGTATGCGACGTGAGCGGCGCCGTGGAGGGCGTCATGGTCACGGCGTTCGAGGTGACCGAGCAGATCGGCGCGCGGAGGAAGGCGGAGCGCCTCGCGCTCGAGCTCCAGCAGAGCGTCGCCCAGCGCCTGCGCGCGGAGCAGGCGCTCCGCGTGAACGAGGAGCGGTTTCGCAAGGCGCTCCGGGGGTCGCCGGTCATGGTGTTCAACCAGGATCGGGAGCTCCGCTACACGTGGATGCACAACTCGTTCGGCAAGTCAGAGCGCGAGGTGCTCGGGAAGACCGACGCGGAGGTGCTGGAGGACCCGGAGGCGGCGAGGTCGCTCGACCGGGTGAAGCGCGAGGTGCTCTCCAGCGGCGTCGGCCAGCGGCGCGAGATCGCCCTGCACGTCGCCGGGCGCACGCAGCACCTCGACATCTCGATCGAGCCGCTCACGGATGAGGCCGGCGAGATCATCGGCATCACCTGCACGGCGACGGACATCACGGAGCGAAAGTCGATCGAGCAGGCGCTGCGGGCGAGCGAGGCGAGGTTCCGCACCGTGCAGGAGGCGTCGCCTGACGGGTTCATGATCCTGCGCAGCGTGCGCGACGCGTCCGGGGCGATCTCCGATTTCGAGTGGGTTTACGTGAACCCGGCCACTGGACCCATCGTGGGCGGCCGGGGCAAGGACCTCGAGGGCAAGCGGCTGTCGGTCGAGATGCCGGGCAGCTCGCTCGCGAGCGCCTTCGACAAGTACGCGCGCGTCGTGGAGACCGGCGAGGCTGCCCGGGTCGAGCTCTTCTGCGCGCACGAGGGCGCCCCGCAGACGTTCCGGGCCATCGCGGTCGCGCTGGGCGACGGCGTGGGTATCTCGTTTCACGACATCACCGAGCAGAAGCGCACCGAGGAAGAGCGCGTCCAGCTCCTCGAGCAGGAGCAGCGCGCGCGCCAGCACGCCGAGCAGCTGAACCGGCTCAAGGACGAGTTCCTCGCGACAGTGTCGCACGAGCTCAGGACGCCGCTCCAGTCGATCCTGGGCTGGGCGCGGATCCTCCGGACGGGCGAGGTCGACACCGAGTCGCTCGAGCGGGGCCTCGCCACGATAGAGCGCAACGCGAAGGCGCAGTCGCAGCTCATCGAGGACGTCCTCGACGCCTCGACGATCATCGCGGGGAAGCTGCAGCTCCGGACCGACCCGGTCGACGTGCGGCAGGTGCTCGCCACGGCGCTCGACCTGGTGCGCCCGGCGGCGCTGGCCAAGGGGGTCACCGTCAATGCCTGGGTCGTCGACGACGTGGGGATCTTCCTTGGCGACGCCGATCGGCTCCAGCAGATCGTGTGGAACCTGCTCACGAACGCGGTGAAGTTCACGCCCTCGGGGGGCCACGTCCGGGTCGGGGCCCGGCGCGTCGATGCCATGCTCGAGGTCGAGGTCGAGGACAACGGCGAGGGCATCCCGAAGAGCTTCCTGCCGTTCCTGTTCGAGCGGTTCCGGCAGGCGGACGGGGGGATGACGCGGGCCCACGGGGGGCTGGGGCTCGGCCTCGCGATCGTGCGGCACCTGGCCGAGGCGCAGGGCGGCACCGTGAACGCCGAGAGCGACGGGGAGGGCAAGGGCGCGCGCTTCCTGGTCCGGCTCCCGATCCGCGCCGAGGCGCAGCAGGCGCTGCCTTCTCCGCAGCGCCGGGGCAGCGACTCGCCAGGGGGCGCCGCGCGCCGCGTGCTCGAGGGCATCCGCGTCCTCGTGGTCGACGACGAGACCGACGCCCGCGAGCTGCTCGGCATCATCTTCGTGCGCGCCGGCGCGACGGTGCGCGAGGCAGAGTCGGCCGGCGCGGCGCTCGAGGCGCTCCGCCAGGGCGAGTTCGACGTGCTCGTGAGCGACATCGGCATGCCGGGCGAGGACGGTTACGCGATGATGCGGCGGCTGCGCGCGATGGGGACCGAGGTCACCGCGAGCGGCATCCCGGCGCTCGCGCTCACCGCGTACACGCGCATGGAGGACCGTCGTCAGGCGATCGCCGCCGGCTTCCAGATGCACCTGGCCAAGCCCATCGAGCCGAACAGCCTCGTCACCGCGGTGGCGCACCTCGTCGGCCGCGCGGGCAACCGCGGTAGCTGGCCGTAGCTTCCCGGGCGCGGCCCCTCCGGCGGCCCTGATGGCAGCGCCTCGACCGCTCGGCGCGGGCGCGGCGCCTCAGCAGGCGCGAGCGCTACCTCGCGCGCCTACCGAGGGCCGTCTTTGGGCACCCGGACCCACCCTGGCCACCACTCGGCTCTTCCCGGCGCCGCTGAGCCAGGCTAACTTGAGCACACCGGAACGGGTCGCGTCGGGAACGGAGCGCTTGGAGAGCCGAGTGAGCCGCGGCCCGGCTCCCGTGCGAAGCAGGCCGTATGCGGTGTCTCCGTCCCCGGAAACAAGTGAGCCGGCCTCCAGCTCCGTCGCCATCGCCCTGCGTCATGTGCAGCGTTGCTCTCGTATGCTATCGACGGGCCAGCGTTTTGCCCCTGAGCGAGGACGAGGATGGACGGTAAAATCCTGAATATTATCCTGGTCGAGGACGACACCGTCGACGTGATGAACGTCCGGAGGGCGTTCGAGAGGGGCAAGATCACGAACCCGCTCTGGGTGGCAGGCGACGGCGTGGAGGGGCTGGATCTGCTGCGCGGCAACCAGGTGCCCAGAGATCGGCGGCTCGTCCTGCTCGACCTGAACATGCCCAGGATGAACGGCATCGAGTTCCTCCGCGAGCTCCGGGCCGACGCGGCGTTGAGGGCGACGCCCGTCGTCGTGCTGACGACCTCGAACGACGATCGGGACAAGGTGGACGCGTACGACCTGAACGTCGCTGGGTACTTGCTCAAGCCGGTGACTTTCTTGAGCTTCGTCGAGCTGATGACAGCACTGAACCGGTACTGGACTCTCGTGGAGATGCCTTGAGCCATAGGTCGGTTCGTCTCCTGGTCGTCGACGACGACACGGTCGATCGGATCGCGATCCTGCGAGCGCTACGGAGCGGCCGCGTCGACGCCGAGATCAGGGAGGCCGATTCCGTCGATTCGGCGCTCGCGGTGCTGTACGAGCAGCAGATCGACTGTGTGCTCCTCGACTTCTACCTGCCCGGCGGCGATGGGCTCGCGGTGATCGAGGCGGCGCGCAAGGCGAAGCTCACGGCGCCGTTCATCATGCTGACCGGGCAGGGGGACGAGTCGCTGGCGGTCGATCTGATGAAGCGGGGCGCGGCGGACTACGTGCCGAAGAACCTGCTGACGCCCGAGCGGCTGGTGCAGAGCCTGCGCTACGTGCTCAGGCTGAACGAGGCCGAGCGCCGCGAGGACGAGGCGCGCAGGGCGCTCGCTCGCCACGCGAACCAGCTCGCCCAGCTCACCGAGGCGACGCTGCGTATCCACAGGTCGCTCTCGCTGAACGAGCTGATCCAGCGCACGACCGACGAGGCGCGGGCGCTGCTCGACGCGAATGTGGCGGTCGCGCGGCTGGCCGCGCGGGGCGTGACGCAGCGGTCGATGACGGGCGTCTCGCTCTCCGAGGAGTACGCCGCGCGGGAGGATCGCGACGGCATCCGCGAGATCGCGCTCGGCCTGATCGAGCGGAGGAGCACGAGCGTCCGGCTGACAGAGGACGAGATCGCGAGCGATCCCACGTGCGCCGACGTGCTCTCGCGCGCGCCGGCGGAGCTGCACCCGCGCTCGCTGGTCGCGGCGCCGCTGCGCGGCCGGGACGGCCAGTGCATCGGGAGCGTCCAGCTGCTCGATCGGCGCGACGGCCCGTTCGTGGAGAGCGACGAGGTGCTGCTCACGCAGCTCGCGCAGTCGGCGTCCGTCGCCCTCGAGAACGCGCGGCTGTACAACGAGGCTCAGGCCGCGACGCGGGCGCGGGACGACCTCCTGGCGATCGTGTCGCACGACCTCCGGAACCCGCTCAACACGATCGCTATCACGGCGTCGCTGCTGCGGAGCGATCTGCTCCAGCGCAAGGACGGCGAGGAGGACGACGCCGTGCAGCTCGTCGATCGCATGGACCGCGGGATCCAGCGCATGACGCGGCTGATCGAGGATCTGCTCGACGCCTCGCGGATCGAGGCGGGGCGGCTCGTTGTGTCGCCGAGGGTGGAGCGGGGCGGGGCGCTCGTGCGCGAGGCGCTCGAGGCCGCGGCGTCGCTCGCCGAGGCGAAGGGCTGCCGGGTGACGCAGGGGCCGCTCGACGCGGGCCTGGAGGTCCTCGCGGATCGGGATCGCGTGCTGCAGGTCTTCTCGAACCTGCTCGGCAACGCGCTGAAGTTCACGCCGAAGGGCGGCGTCGTGAGCGTGTCGCTCTGCCGGGTGGCCGATCTCGCGCGCTTCTCGGTGGCGGACACCGGCCCGGGCATCCCGCCCGAGCATCAGCCGCATCTCTTCGATCGGTACTGGAAGGCGTCGCAAGAGTCGCGGACCGGCGCAGGGCTCGGCCTGTACATCGCGCGCGGCATCGTTGAGGCGCACCATGGGACGGTGGCGGTCGAGAGCACTCCGGGCCACGGGACGACGATCCACTTCTCGCTGCCCCTGGCGAGCTGAACGCGCCGCCGGCGCGCCTCCCGGCGCCGCCGGGCGACATCCGGCGGATGGGCGCGAGCGGCTCGGCTCGGGCGCGAGCGGCTCGGCTCGGGCGCGGAGAGCGAGCCGGGAATGCTCGCGATGCTCGCGGAGTCTGAGCGAGATCCGTCGAGGGTTCAGGCTGCGCAGCGGCTCGTGAGATGACGCCTGGAGCGGCGGCGCGTTGGGGGGCAGCGCGCGCCATACGCGCTCGGGAGCGCGGTGCGCGCGCCGTGCATCTGCGCCCCGAAGCACGTGGGCAAGGCCGCTCGTCAAGAGCTCGCGGTCCGAGGTGGCTCGCGAGGTTCAGTCAGCGGCTGCGGAGGCTTGAGGTGCGAGAGAGGGAGTGAGGATGGGCTCCCTGGCTCGCTGTGGTGCTGGTCGGACGATCTATCGATTCAGAAGACAGTGCGAAGGGGGGGACTTGAACCCCCACGGTGTTACCCGCTAGCACCTCAAGCTAGTGCGTCTGCCAATTCCGCCACCTTCGCGAGCGCGTTGTGGGACGGAACCTACCCAGCTGGCCAGGGAAGTCAAGCTAATCCTCTCAAGGTCGCGCCGGAGCGCATTCCCTGTATCACGCGGCACGGCGCGTGCGCCGGCCTCTCGGCCTTGGCTGACCGTCTGTCATTGCGCGCTTGCACCACGCGGCAGGAGCGCGCGAGCGCGCCCGCGCGGGGCGATGCGGCGCTCGCGCCGCGCGACCGGATCGCAGGCACAACGTGCCCCGAAGCTCGCTCGCCCTCCACGCTCCTCAGGACGCGCCTGCATGACCGGTTCGCGCCCATCCCGCTGCCGCGCCTTGCAGCGCGCCCGCGCATCACCCGCGTTCGCGATGCGAGGCTCCCTCGCGGGCTCTTCACGTCACGCGCGCGGGCTCTTCACGTCACGCGCGCGGGCTCTTCACGTCACGCGCGCGGGCTCTTCACGTCACGCGCGGGCTCTTCAGCGGACGAGCGCCTCGACGATCTCGCGGATCTCGAACGGCTTGCGGACCCAGGACACGCCGCTGTTGGCCGGCAGCGGCGCGGCTCCCGCGCTGCCGGACATGACCACGAGCCGCACGTCCGGGTTGGCGCTGCGCACGGCGGAGACGGTGCCGAGAACATCCTGCTCGATCGGCGAGATGTCGAGCAGCGCTGCCTGGAAGGGCCCCGAAGCAAGCGCGCCGGGGAGCTCGCTCGCGCTCTGCACGCTGACGAGGCTCGCGCCACGCGCCGTGAGCGCCGTGTCGAGCAGGTCCACCACCGCGTCGTCGTCCTCGACCACCAGGATCCTGATGCCGTCGAGGACCGCGCCGGACACCGGCGACGTCGTGCTCCGCGGCACCGGCGGCCCGTCCTCGGCTGCGTCGTGCGGCGCGCCGTCGGCGGGCAGAGAGCCCTCGACCGGCCAGCGCAGCTCGAAGCGTGCGCCCTCCTCCGATGGAACGAGCGAGAGCGCGCCACCGGATGCGCTGGCCAGCGCAGCCGAGTGGCGCAGGCCGATGCCCGCGCCGCCCGGTCGCGTCGAGACGCCGGAGCTGAGCAGCGTCGCGCGGCGCGACGGCGGGACGCCGGGCCCTTGATCGGCGACGCCCACGATCACCGACGCGCCGTCGAGCCTCGCGTCCACGCGCACCGCAGAGCCGCGCGGCGAGAGCGCCACGGCGTTGAGCAGCAGGTTGGTCAAGATCTGCACCACCGCGGCGCCGTTGCTCACGGCAGTCCGCGCGACCGCAGGATCGAGCAGCGCGTGGAGCGCTATCGCCGCGCGGCGCGCCTCGGGATCCAGACCGGTCACGGCGTCGTCGATGACATCGCCGAGCAGGCGCACCGGCTCCGCGAGGGGCATCGACGCGCCCCCGTCGTGGCCGGCCGGACGCCCCTCGGCGTCGGCGCCGATGGCCCGCCGGATCAGGCGACGCGCGTCGCGCGCCCGGGAAGCGGCGACGCCGAGCGCACGACTCAGCTCGGGGCCTTGCTGCTCGCCCTGGGCCCGCTCGATGCAGCCCACGATGACGGTGAGCGCATTGGAGACCTCGTGCAGCGCGACCGCGAGCTCCTGCGCGGAAGGCAGGGAAGCCGCGTCTGCGCGCCCCTCGTTGGGGCGCTGCCCGGGATCGCCGCGCAGAGGCTGCCCCAGATCGCCTCGCAGAGAGGGCGCGAGCGTCAGGCCATCCTCTGTTGAAGGCTCCGATGTCCCACCGCGCGTCGGCTGCGCCACGGGCGCTAGCCTATCTCGCTCCGCGCTGAGCTGGTACCGCCCTTTTTCGCTCCGACTTCACCGGGAGGTCGACGGGGGGAGCGGCAGGACGTAGGAGCCGTCGGGCTTCGACCGGGTCTCGCCGATCTGGATGGCCGCCTTCACCGTCCCCTGCGCGGTCTTGCTCTCGACCGGGAGCCAGGCCACCACCGCGGCATCGTCGAGCGGGGCGCCCGACCCGTCGCGAACGCCGCCCTGGAGCACGGCCGGATAGGGCATGGTGAGATCGAGCTCGGTGACCGCGGCGTCCGTCGCCGAGACCGCGAGGCGCGGCCTGACGAGCCACGGATAGGTGGAGCCCGGCCTCGGCCGGACCGAGAAATCGAACTCCCCGGGGTCGGCGCCGAGGGAGAACGAGCCCTTGTGCAAGAACCCGGACGCCTGCCGGGGCAGCAGCGGCTCGGGCGCCAGCACCTGGCCGAGGTAGGTCGTGACCTCGCCGACGGAGGGGACCGCGAGCACGCTCGCGCCATCCATCAGCTCGCCCAGCGGCCCCTGGACGTGGCCGCGCAGCGTCCCGGCCTCCGGGATGAGGACCGACTGGCCGCAGAAGCAGTCGTCGCCGGCGGGAAACTTGAGCGGCTGCCTGGCCGTCGCCTTGGTGGTGTCGTTGATCGGCCGCGCGAAGATGACGTACTCACCGGGCGGGAGATCAGCCCGGAAAAGGCCGTTCGCGTCCGTCTCGGTGTCCAGCTTGTAGGCGGCGGTCGGCGCCCTGTCGATGTTCGCGCTCTGGATGCGGACGGCGGAGAGCACCGGGTTGCCCTGCGCGTCGACCGTTCGACCCTCCACGCGGCGCGCCGCGGCGTCGAGCTGGAGGAGCGAGAGGTTCAGGTTCCCCGTGGACCCCTGGAGCGCTATCGCGGCGAGCTCCCAGTAGACCGTCGGCCGCGGATCGCCTTCCTTCGGACGCAACCGGATGAGCGGGCTCTTCTCGTTGTCGGTCCAGTAGAACTTCACGCTGAACTCGACCTGCGTCGGAGTCCCCGGCTGCTGGGGCTCACGTTGAGCGAGGACGTCGACCTGGGAGATGACGCTGCCGGTCAGCGGATCGACGAGATCGAGCTTCCATCCGTCGACGCGCACGCCCTGCGGCACCTGCAGGCTGCCTTGCAGCACGGCGGGATCGTCGGCATTGATGCCGAGGTTCCACTGCTCGGGAATGGGCTGGTTCGGCAGGAAGATCGGCGGGGGGACGTCGTCGCTGCAGTCCAGGTACGCCTGCGGAACCAGGTAGATGTGGTAGTTGCCGGTGGGGATCGCTATCTGAAACTTCTGGCCGCTGGCGTCCTCCGGCTCCTGGTCCGCCTGCGCCGGGTCTTCCGGCTCGACCTCCGGCTCCGAAGCCGTCGAGTAGCTCTGCGCGGGCAGGCCCAGGACGGGCGCGACGCGCCGGAACTCGACCCGCACCGGGAACTGCGCGCCGGCGAGGCCGCCGCAGTAGACTCCGCCGAGGCGCACCGTGGCGTTCACGCGCGCGGGCGCGGGGATCCCGAGATCCAGGGAACGCACCTGGCCGGCGGCGTCGTGGGGAGGAAAGCCGCTGCCGGCGTCGAGGTCGAGGAGGTGAGAGACCTCGGCGCTCAGCGCGCGCGAGGCGCGGGGCCGGACCTCCAGGATGAGCCCATCGAGGTGCGCGCTGGTCGAGACGCACGCGCGCTGTCCGCCGACATCGGCGCAGGTCGCTCCCGCGCCGCACTCGGTCGAGCTGTCGCAGGCGTTCATGGAGCCGGACTCCATCGCTTCGAGGGGGATGCTGCACGCCGTCGAGCCCGACAGGCAGGCGAGCAGCGCGACGCGCACGGCGGGTCGCCAGCTCATAGCGACCTCCTCTCCGGACGCACGACGCTCCCCGTGCAGAGCGTCGCCCGACGGTACCCCCGCGCGGTGAGGGAGCGCCGAGGCTCCAAGGAAACGCTGGCGGCTGATAGCCGCCGAGCTGATGAAGGCAATGCGCGGTGCCCGAACGGGTCCGCACCCGAGCAGGCGCAGGGAAAAATCACGTCGAAGCGAGAAGGCGATGTTCGTGCCAACCAGCCGCTGGCGTTCCGGGCAGCGCGCGGCGTGCATCCAGTTGGCACGGCGGTGCGCAGGCGGAGGTGGGGCCGTGACAGCCGTGTCGCGTCGAGGTCGGAGCACCGATGCGGCCAGGCCGCGATCGCCGCAGCAGCGTGACGCCTGAGCTGGCACACGGCAGGTCCCAGGTAGGACGAGAGGCGACACGACCCCCGTCGCGCCGCGGTGCACGCGGGCAGAGCGGAGCGAGCGGCCGCAGGCGTCGGCGCGGCGGGCGCTCCAGCGCCTACGTGCCTGCGCGGAAGCGCGAGCTGCCCGTGTCGATCCGCCGGAGCGAGGGCACGGTACCGGGCTGCCATCGCGCTTCGGCGTACTCCATCCGCGTCGCGAGGCGTACGAGATCGGCGATCTCGGGGTGCGTGGCGCACGCAGCGGCGAGCCCGTCGGGCTCGGAGAGAGGGACAGCGAGCTCCAGGCCTCGCTCCTTGATGGTCGCGCGCACCGCCGTGGCGATGCTGCCCGCGGCGAAGAGGCCAGCGCGGCGCATCGCCGTGCGGGTCGTCCTCATGGCGCCCTCGTAGGTCATCTTGTTGGCGCTGTCGCAGATCTCGCGCAGGCGACGCTCGGCGCGCGGAGGAATGAGCTGCCAGAGGTTCTGCTCCAGCCGCACCACGGCCGGGTTGCCGCGGGTGCTGTGCGCGGTGGCCTCCAGCGGGCCGAACGCGGCGACGATGGCGGAGAGGAGCGTGCGGAGCTCGTCCTCGGTGCTGGTGTTCGCCAGGACATGGTCGGGCATGGCCCCGGCCAGCTGGGCGCCGAGCAGGTAACGCAGCTCGGGGGTGTCCTCGCGGACCTCGCCCCGCAGCAGCACGGCCGGCGGGTTGACCCGGACGACCTGTGCCTCCGTCGACGACGGCGCGGGCGAGGGAGCGCGCTGGTGGAAGAGCGCGGTGCGGAGGAGGCCCAGGTGACCGGCCACGACACCGTAAACCTCCCCGAGGAGGGTGGGCGAGGTCGGCTGGACGCGTTCGGAGGCGACGAGCCCGGACTGGCCCGCATCACGGCGATAGAGGCCGGTCTCCCAGACGATCGCGAGGGCCTCGTTGACGGGCGAGTCCAGGTCGCGGAAGAGCAGGGCGCTCACGAGCTCCGGCGCGTCGCGCTGCGCCGCGAGGAGCGGCGGCGAGATGAAGCCCTCGCTGCGCCGGTCGGACGGCTCGCCGCCCTCGAAGGCGCGCAGCACGTGCTCGATGGCGCGGGCGTAGGTCATGTTCTTGTCGGCGATCGCGGCCGCCTGGAGGCGCTCAAGGGTGCCCCGATCGCCGAGCCGCAAGTGGGCCTGCATCCGGCGGACCGCCAGCGCCTCGCGAGAGCGATCGTCGCGCGGAGCGAAGCTCTTGATGAGCCGCTCGCCAGCCTCGTACGAGCCTGCAGCGAGCTCGCGAAAGAGCGCCGCCTCCTCGAAGCTCTCGGCCGCGGACGGCGGCCATGCGGTCAGGAGCCGCGTCGCCGAGGAGGGCGGCTGGGCCGACGTCGGCGCAGAGACCGGGGGCGCGGCGATCTGCGCGCCGACGCTGGCGCGGCCCGACGGCGTGCCGCCGCGCGCGGCGGTGCCCTCCGCGTTACCCGACGCAGCGCTGGAAGCCGGTGCGCGCGGGGCCGGGGCTACCGCCGGCCCATCGAGCAGGTCATCGTCGGATAGCCCGGGACTGACGGCTTGAGCAGAGTCGTCGTCGGTCAACGACTCGTCGAGCGGGTCGTTGAGCTCGACGAGATCGATGTGCGCACCGCCGGAGGCCGGCGCGCTGGCGCTCGATGGCGTGCGGCTGCTCGATGGCGTGCGGCTGCTCGACGGCGTGCGGCTGCTCGACGGCGCGCGGCTGCTCGACGGCGCGCGGCTGCTCGACGGCGCGCTGGCGCTCGCCGGCGCGCTGGCGCTCGCCGGCGCGCGGCTGCTCGCTGGCGCCGCGCCGCTCGCCGCCGATGGAGTGCCGGAAGGAGCTTCCGCTGGCGCCTGGGCAGGCTCCGCGGCGGCGCCCCGGGGCTGCATGGCGTGGAGCACTTCCTCGGGCGGCAGGGTCGCCCGCTCGCTGGCGAGCTCGGCGTTGAGCTCGGCAATCTTCAGCCCCAGCGAGCGATCCGAGCCCGCGAGCACCGTGGCCTGCGCGAGGATCTGCGCTGCACGATCGGGATCGCTCGCCGCGTGCAGGCGCGCGAGCTGCATCAGCGCGCGCGCGCGATCGATCCCCGAGCTCTGCGCGACCAGCTCCTCGAGCGCCCTCCGGGCGGCCTCGGGCTCGCCGCGAGCCGCCGTGAGCTCGAGCTGGCGCCGCAGCGCGAGCGCGCGCGTCTCCGGCTCGGCCGCGGCCTCCTCGAGCAGGCGCGCAGCCGCCTCCAGGTCGCCGGCGTTCTGCGCGGTCTCGGCGGCGGCGAGCGCGACGCGGCCGCGCGCGCGCATGCCCTGAAGATCACCGCCGAGCGCGCGCTCGAACAACGGAAGAGCGGCCGAGAAATTCCGCTTCAGCGCCAGGCGCTCCGCCATGCCGAGCGCGACCAGAGTGCTCGGGCCGACCTCGGCGTGGCGCCGCGTCAGCTCGCGCATGCCGGCGCCGTGTCCCTGGATGACGTCGAGCGTCTCGGCGAGCAGGAACGCGTGCAGGTCGACGTGCGCCGGGCGCAGGCGCGGCGCGATACGGCCGAGCTCCTCCACCGCGGCCTGCGCGTCGCGGGGCGTCCCGGTCCCGCGCAGGCGATACTCGATGCGGCGCGCCTCGAGGACGGCGTCGGGAGACTCCGGGGCGAGCTTCACGGCCCGGCGCGCGCGCTCGAGCGCCGTGGCGTCGTCGCCGAGCATCGAGGTGGCGCGCGCCGCCTCGACGAGCAACTGCGCGCGCCGCTCGGGCGCGTCGCGCGACGCGCTGGCGAGCTGATCGAGCGCCGCGGCGAGCGCGTGGCCGTCCCCCTCCCGGCGCGCGATCTCGACGCGCAGCTCGATCACGGCCTCGCGCGGCGCGATGCGCGCGACGCTCTCCAGGGTGTCCTTCGCGGACTCGACGTCCCCGCCGCCGAGGTAGCTGCTGCACGCGCGGAGGTTGTACTCGGCCCGCTCGTCGGTGGTCGTCGCCAGATCGCCCAGCCTGCACCAGAGCGGGGCGGCGCGGAGCGGCGTGCCGAGCCGCTCATGGATGTCGGAGAGGAACCTCAGCGCGCTCACGTCGTCCGGCGACGCCGCGAGCAGGGCTTCGAGCTCGGCACACGCCTCGTCGAGCAGGCCGAGGCGCTGCTCGAGCAGGGCGGCGCGCCGGAGCCGCAGCGCGCGTCGGGTGTCCGGCAGCGGTGCCGCCTCGATGCGGCGCGCGAGGAGCGCGGCGACCGCGGCGTGATCGCCGCGATCGCTCGCGTCCTGCTCGACGACCTCGAGGGCGTGCATGTCCGTGGGGTCGAGCCGGGCGATCGCCTCGTAAAGCGCCACCGCGGAGCCGCGGTCGCCGAGCTCCTGGGCGAGCGGCGCGAGCTCTCGCAGCACGAGCAGCCGCTCCTCGTCGCCGGCGGCGGCGCCCTGGAGGCGCGTGAGCACGTCGAAGAGCTGCCGGCGATCGTCGGTGCGCCGGGCGAGCCGGATGAGCTCGTCGAGGTGCGCCTTGTCGAACGGGGTCTTCTGCGTGACGTCGAGGAGGAGCTCCAGCGCGCCATGGAGATCGCCCCCGGCCGCAAGGATGCCGGCGAGCTCGCGCGTCATCTCGAGCCGGACGGCACCCGGGAGATCCACGCGCGCGAGCTCGGCCTGGAGGAGCGCCTCGAGATCGCCGCCGCGCCCCTCGGCCGCGTACAGCCGCCGGAGCCGGGTGACGATCTCGGTGCGCGCGTCGCCCTGGAGCTGGCCGCCGGCGAGCGCCCGCTCCAGGGCGACCGTGGCCTCGGCGCGCTGGCCCTCGCGCTCGTGCTTGTCGGCGAGGTGCAGCAGCGCCTCGAGGCGCCGCGCGACCGGCAAGGCGTCGTCCAGAGAGCGCTTCAGCGCCTCGTCGCCGCTGGCTTCGACCGCCGCCTCCGCCTCGTACGCGAGCGCGTCGTCCTCGGGCGCGCGGCGGGCCGCCTCCACCAGCAGCGCCGCCGCGACCGGCGGCACGTTGAGCGCGTCCGCGAGCTTGCTCGCCCACCGGAGCAGGCCAGGGCCGACGCTCGAGTGCGGCTTCATCGCGGCGGCATATACCGCCGCGATGAGGTGCGACGCCGGCTCGGTCTGCCGCGCGAGCTCGCCGACGATGTCGAGGAGCGTCAGGAACTCGTCCACGTCGCCGTCGGCCAGCATGGCGCGCTCGATCGCGGCCAGGGCGAGCGCGGGCGCGTCGAGGACCTCGACGGCGGTGCGCGCCATCGCGAGCCCCGCGCGAGCCCCCTCGGGGCCCTCGAGCTTCGCGATGCTGGCCTTGACGGCGCGGTCGAAGCGGATCGCCTCGACCTCCGGCTGCCCGGTGCACGCGACGAGGTCGCGGATGGCGGCGCCGACGTCCTCGACAATCGCGCGATCCGGGCGCACGACCATCGCGCGGAGCAGGATGTCGAGGCGCAGCCGGAGGCCCTCCTCCGTGCGGCCGGTGAGGGCGGCGGCGCGCTTCAGCCACGCGTTGCGCAACGCCGGCTCAGCCGCCGCCGCCACCCGCTCGAGCGCGCGCACGGCCTCCGACGGCTCGCCGACGTGCTCCGCGAGCCGCGCGAGCAGCACGTACGAGGTGCCCTCGGTGGGCACCGCCTCGAAGCTGGCCACCGCGTGCGCGAGCGCGAGCTCGAAGGAACCGCGCCGCTCCAGCTGCCGCGCGGCGCGGTAATGGGCAGCGCGGCGGCCGTAGCAGCCCAGGGCCGCGTCGGCGAGCAGCCGGTAGGTCTTGTCGAGGACGGCGACGCCGCCGTCGGCGTCCGCCGATTTCTCGACGAGCGCCACGGCGTCGGCGCGCAGCGGGTCGAGCTCGATCGCGCTCGCCGCGGCGGCGAGCGCCCGGTCGGGCAGGCCGTGCTCGTGCGCGAGGTTGGCGGCCTCGATGAGCAGGTTGGCGCGCCTGCGGCGCTCGGGACCGACGTCGCCCAACCACCGGCTCTCCCCCGCGGCGGGCTGCGCTCCGTCGTCGCCCCGCACCTCGGCGGCGCGGGCGACGATCGCCTCAATCGCCGCCTCGACGCCGGCGAACTCGCACATGTCCCGCGCGTAGCGCTCGGTCCCGCCGCTCGGCGCGACCTCGCTCGCCCGGAAGAAGGCCCGCTCGGCGCCCCGATGATCCTCGGCGAGATCCCAGAGCAGGCTGCCGAGCTCGCGCCACGCGGCCGCGGCCTCCTCCGCCGTGTCGCCGCCCTGCGCGGTGTACGCTCGGGCCTTCGCCTCGGCCAGCGCGATCACGCCGTCGGAGCTGAGCCCCTTAGCGTCGAGCAGCGATGCCTCGACGCGCTGGACGCGCGCGAGGACCTCCTGGGGGTCGGCCTCCGCCGCGGCGGCGCGCGCGAGCTCCTGCGCCGCCCCGTCGGGGTCGCCGCCGTCGAGGCGGCAGTCGGCGAGCATGAACATGAGCTCGGGGGCGTGCGGCGCCGTGATCTCGACGGCCAGCCACCGCTCCAGCACGGTCACCGCGAGGTGAGGGTCGCCGGCGCGGCGCGCGAGCTCGAGGAGCCGCTCGCGCAACAGCGGGTTCTGGGGGCCGAAGACGTCGAGCGAGCGCCTCGCCAGCGCCGTGCCGCGCGCCGGATCGAGATCGTAGAGCGCGTGCAGGGCGCTCGCGAGCGCGGCCGCCATCTCGCCGAGCGGCTTGGGCTGAGCCAAGATCCACGCGAGCGCGTCGGAGAGCCGGGCCGCGTCGCCGGCGACCGCGGCGCGACGGATGAGCTCCGCGGTCGCCTGAGGGCTCCCGGGCCGCAGCGCGAGCCAGCGCTGGGTCCACGCGAGCGCGAGCGGCAGCTCACCGAGCGCCTCGAGCGCCCTCGCGAGGCCGTCGCAGAGCGCGCCGCGCGGAAACACCGTGGTGATGGAGCGCTCGATGGCAGTGGCGATCGCGCGGTCCACCTCGAAGGGAGGCGCCTCGCCGGACTCCGCAGCGCCGGCGAGCTCTGCCGTGAGGATCGAGGCGAGCGTGGCCACGGCGCGCGTGCACGATGGATCGGCCTCGCAGGCGAGCGCCGCGACCTCGCGCGAGAGCTGCGCCGCGCCCACCCGCTCATAGATCGCCGCGGCCAGCGAGAGCAGCATGGCGCGCAGCGCCGGCCAGACAGGCGCCGCGAGCTGCACGATTGCGTCGGCGCGCTCGCGCTGACGCCCGGTCCGCGTCGCCAGCACGAGCGCGGTGCTGGCCGCGCCGCGGTGCCCCGGCGCGTCGCTCAGCAGCGGCAGCACCTCGTCGAGGGCGCGGGCGTCCTGGCCCTGCCGCCGGGCTATCGCCGACAGGAGGAGCCGGACGCGCGCCAGCTCGACCCGCGTCAGAGATGACGCGCGGATCGCCGCGGACCTCGCGGAGCGCGCGCCCTCGGCCTCCATCCGCGCGGCGTCGGCCAGCCGCGCGCGCAGCAGGGCGTCGAGCGCGGCGCCTCCCCCGGTCCGGCGGCTCAGCCGATCGAGCGCCAGCAGGCAGCCGCGGTCGGTCGGCAACGCCCGCGAGAGCCCCACGAGCGCCTCCTCGTAGGCGGCGCGCTCGTCTGGGCGGCCCCGGTAGATCACGACCAGCCGGCGAAGCGCGTCGATCCGCCCCTCGGCGGTGTCCGCGCCGCGGAGCGCGCGCTGCGCGGCGGCGAGCGCCTCGTCCTGCACCCTGAGCCGCTCCGCGATCCGCTGGAGCCCTGCCTCGGCGTGCTCCGGGTCGCCGCCGGCCTTCTTCAGCGTCTCGAACGCCCATCGCGCGAGGCCGGGGTCGCCGATCTTCTCTTCCGCGAGGCGCGCGAGCTCCGAGAGCGCGTCGATCCGCCCGGCCGCGTCCTCTCTCGCCCTCGCGTCCGAGCCCTCGCCGATGCGGATGAGCGCCTCGACGAGGGGCGCCATGTCGTGCAGGGTCGCCGCGTGCTCGCGCAGCGCGGAGCGCGCCGCCGCGCTGCCGGAGTCGCTCGCCGCGGCCTCGATCCAGGCCTCCACGGCGCGGTCAGGGCTCGCGAGCGGGCCCGCATAGAGCCGCGCCAGCGCCGCGTACGCCTCTGCTCTCGGCGCCCCGACCCGCTGCTCGGACCGGATCTCGATCCGCGCGGCCACGAGCTCGTAGAGCCCCGCCTGCTCGAGCACCTCGTCGATCGCGCCGGCGGCGTCGCCGTCGACGTCCGCGTCGAGCCCCGCGTCGAGCACGCAGCCGACGGCGCGCGCCCAGTCGCCCTCGTTCGTCGCGCCCTGCAGCCGATGGCCGTGGACCTCCTTCGCGCGCTGCCGGGAGGAAGCGCCCGCAGCCTCGCCCTCGCCGCTGGACGCCCGCGCCGCGAGCGCGTCAGCGTGCGTCCGGAGCACCTCGTCGGCGGCGCCGTGCCTGCTGCGCACGAACAGCGCGGCGGCCATGCCCTTGGCGGCCATGTCGTCATGAGGGGCGATCTCGAAGGCGCGCAGGCGATCCTCGAACGCCGCCTCTCGCTCCCGCGCCGCCTCGCGCCGCCTGGCGGCCTCGAGGTACGCCTTCGCCGCGGCCTCCGGGAGCACCTGGTCCGACGCCCAGGCGGAGATCGTGCCGAGCAGCTCGCTCGCCATCGCGTCGTCCGGGGCGAGCTCGCTGGCCTCCTCGAGAGCGTCGACCGCGCCCGCGACGTCGCTCGCGCGCGCGAGGAGCACGGCGATCTTCACCAGCAGCCGCGCCGTCGCGCCGGGCGTCTGCGCGTCGTCGCGGAGCCCGCGCAGCGCCGCTGCGGCCAGGGCCGGCTCGCCGAGTCCCGCCAGCCAGCCGGCCAGCTCGCTCCTCATCGCCGGGTCGTCGCCCAGCGAGAGCGCTCGACGGGCCAGCGCCGTGGCCCTGTCGATCTCGACGCCACGCGCCGCCAGGATCCGCGCGAGGGAGAGGGCCGCCTCGCGCTCGCCTTGCGCGTCGCCGGCAGCGCGGCGCTCGTCCACGCGCGCGCGCCAGTAGGCCTCTTCAGCCCGGGGGCCGCGGTGGCGCGACACCGGCGCGACCGACCGGCTCGCCCCGATGAGCAGCTGCCCTGCAGAGGCGGGCCCCGCAGGCTCCATCAGCTCCGGCGTCTGAAGCGTCCTCCGCACGCCCGACGCTGATGCTGCCCGATCCGGAGGTGAAGAGCTCATTTCGGCGACCCGCTTCGGGTAGGCTGATAACGCTCAGCCTACCAGAACGACCGAGGTACAAGGCCAAACTTCCGGCGCAATCTCGCGCTTACCGGAGCGTCACCGCGAACGGTAACACCGTCAGCGCCCTCTCTCCGGCCAGAAGAGGCGCCATCGAGGCGGCGAAGGTCCCGACCTCGGGCGCGACGCCGAGCCACTCCGGCAGGAGGGCGCCCGCCATCGCCTCCCGCGCGCGCTCCTTGAGCGCCGTGCCGTCGGGGGCCCGCGCCTCGCCCTCGCCGGTCTCGTCGCCGCTGGCCAGGAGCTCGAGTAGCCCGCCGTCGTCCTGCTCGATCTCGACCGGCGCATCCGCTGGCAGCTTCGCCAGCTCGCGCGCCAGCGCGATCGCCCGCTCCAGCCCGCCGAGCTCATCGACGAGCGAGCGCCCCTTGGCCTCGACCCCGCCGAAGATACGCCCCTCGGCCGACGGCGCGATCGTCTCCACCGGGAGATTCCGCCCCGCTGTGATGCGCTTCAGGAACAGGTCGTAGACCGACTCCATGGAGGCGAGGACGCGGGCGCGGGTGGGCTCGTCCCAGGGGGTGAGCGCCGACATGTACGCGGCGCGCGCTGCGCGCTGCGGATCCGGGTTGGCGGCGACGGTCTCGGCGTTGATCCCGATGTCCGCGAGCGCCTTCCCGACGGCGAACTTGCCGCCGACGACGCCGATCGAGCCGATGATGCTCGTCGGCTCGGCGACGATCTTGTCGCCGGCGCAGGCGAGGTAATAGCCACCGCTCGCCGCCATGCCGCCGATCGAGACGACCAGCGGCTTCTCCTTCCTCAGCCGCGTCAGCTTTTGCCAGAGCAGATCCGAGGCCAGCGCGGATCCGCCGGGCGAGTCGATCCGGAGCACGACCGCCTTGGTGCTCGCATCCTTGGTGAGGCGCGTGATCACCCGCCCGAGCTCGCGCTCGCCGATCCCGTCCGACGAGCCCAGCGGCATCCCGCTCGCGGTCATCGTGATGCCGCCGATCGCCGGGACCACCGTCACGTGCGGCGTGCCCAGCGTGCTCGCCCCGGAGACCGAGCGGAACACGTCCACGAGGCTCCGCGAGAGGCTCGCGTCGCGCTCGACGCCGCCGAACCGCGGCACGGAGAGCTCGGTGTCGGCGAGCTTCTTCGCATCCTCGAGCGCGGACTCGAGATCGCCGAGCTCGTCCACCAGCCCCCTGGTCTTCGCCTCCTCCGGCGCGAACGGGCCGTCCTCGACCGCCTCGCGAAGCTCCTGCTTGCCGCGCCCCTCCACGATGGCCGATAGCCACGCCTCGCGGAGCCCGCCCAGCGCCGACTCGAGCGACTGACGCGCCTCGGGGCTCGCCCCTTCCCGCGTGAACGGCTCGCTCGCGCCCTTGAACTTCCCCACCTGGAGGAAGTCGACGTCCACGTTGAGCTTGTCGAGGAGCCCCTTCGCGAACACCAGCTGCGCCGCAATCCCGACCGTGTCGACCTGTCCGGCCTGGCTGAGCCAGAGCTTGCTGCAGCCAGCGGCCGCCAGCAGCATCGTCGCGTTGTTGTACTCGTCCGCGTGACAGACGACCGGCCGCCCCGCCTTGCGGATGTCGCCGAGGATCCGGCCGATCTCGTGGGCGCGCGCGAACGCGAGGCGCGTCGTCCCGAGCCGCACGAGGAAGCCCTTCGCGCTCTCGGCCTCGGAGAGCGACCGCAGTGACTGCACGAGCTGCACGTGCGTCCTGCGGCTCGGCGGGCCGAAGAGCGACGCCGAGGCGCTCTCGGGCAGCCCGCGCGAGAGATCGAGCTCGATGACCGCCGGCTCCTCGAGACGCCCGGCGCTGGGCGCCGGCAGCGACGCCGTCGACCGCTCTCTCCCGGTACAGCCTGCCATCGACGCTGCCACCGCGACGGCGCCGACGCAGGTCCACCCTACCCGCCGAGCTCGCTGCTTACTCATGCTTGATTCCAGGCAGATCGGAGGTGTCGATCTCGGGCGCCGGCGCGCCCGGCGAGGCGGTCGGCGGCGGGCGCACGCCGGGGAGATCGCTCGTATCGATGGTGCCGCCCGGGGCCACGTAGTCGTCTGGCACCCGCTCGTCGTCCGGCTCCGGCCCGCGGCGGACCGGCCCGGGCGCGACCGGCGTCGTCGAGGGGGGGGTCGGGTCCGGAGCGCCCGCCGGAGGGCCCTCGACACGCGCGCTCGGGGCCGGGTCGACGCCGCCGTCCAGCTTGCCGGGCGCCTTCTCGAGCCGCTCGATGAAGGCCTTGAGCGGGCGTGCGAGCGGGTGCGGCCGGCTCATCGCGAGCAGGCGCTCGTTCTCGGTCCGCGCGGCGGCGAGATCGCCGGACCGCGCGAGCGCATAGACGAGCAGCGCCCGCGCCCGGCCGGGGCTCTGCTCGCTGCTCGCCGCCGCCCGGAGCCGCTCGACCACCGCGGCCCAGCTCGGGTTGGGCTCCGCGAGATCGAGCGCGGCCAGCGTCAGGGAGTTCTCCGGCTGCGCGCTCTCGGCCGAGATCGTGCCGACCAGGCTCCGCGCGGAGGCGACGTCCCCCTGCATGCGGAGCAGATCGATGGCCGCACGCTTCACCTCCGCGTCCTCCGGCGCGACGCGGCGCGCGTGCTCGATCGCGTTGCGGGCGCGGTCGATCGCGACCTGGAGCTCGTGCCGCATCGTTTCTTGATCCGGGTCGTCCGCGGCGAGCAGGTGCAGCCTGAGCCACCGCATGTCCGCGTTCACCGTCTCGAGCCGCGCCAGCCCGGCGGCGACGCGCGGGTCGTCCTCGGCGAGCGCGCTCGCCTTGACGAGCTTGTCCCTCGCCGTATCGAGGTCGCCCTCTTCCAGGCTCCGCTCGCCCTCCGCGAGGAGGGTCGGGACCCGGTTGTCGCTCGTCTCCGGCCGCGCTTGAACGGCCGGCTTCAGGTACTTCGGTCCGAGCGTCGCCACGCTCACCACCAGGAGACCGACGACGATGAGGCCGACGACCCACCGGGCGATCCCGGTCCTCCTCATCGGCAGCGAGGTGATCCGCGTGTCCCCGTCCGCGTCGTCGACGTAGGAGGGTCGCCCCTCGGGCTCTGCCGGCGGCTCCGCGCGCCGCGCCACGCGCTCCCCGCCAGCGCGCGGCGACCCGCCGCGCCTCGCCAGCGGGCCGTCCTCTCCCGGGCTGTCGCCCGCAGGCGCGGCCGCGGGATCGATGCGCGGCGGCGGGACGCTGTTCGGGATCCGCAACGGTGCGAGCCCGGAAGCTCGCCCCTGCGATTCAGCGCCCGCGTCCCCAGGTTTACCCCCGCCGTGGCGCGCCTCGGCGACGCCGGCGCCCCGGAGCGTCCGCGGCTCCGGCCGCCGCGCGGGGTGCCCGTCCGGCAGCGGCGGTGCCTCTTCCGGCGGCACCACGACCCCGGGCAGCGCGTTCGGCTTGAGCATCGCCCGGGCAGGTGCGCTGGCGTCGGGCTCGTAGACGGCGGGCATCGTCGCGCGACGCGGCGACGGCCGCTCCCTGGCCGACTGGACCTCCCGCACGTCCCTCACGACAGTCTCGGCTTCGTGGACGGACTCGGGACCGGCCTCCACGCTGCCCTCCGCCCGCGGGAGCGGGATCGCGACCGAGCCTTCGGTCTGCGACGGCGCTGGCCCGCCGAGCCCCTGGGGTGTCAGCGACCTCGAGCGGCCAGGCACCGGCGAGGGCCCGCCGATGCCGAGCGCGGTCCCGGCCATGACCATGTTGCCAGGACCCTTGAAGAACGGCTCCAGCTCCGCGATGGACCCGAGCCGGCGCGGCCTCGCGTTGCCGCGCGAGATCACGTCATCGCGGGTGATCTGGCCCTGGGAGATCGCCGCCTGAAGCTCCCGGAGCATCTTGAACTCGAGCTCCCTGCCGCCGAGCGTGCGCACCACCCACCGCTCGGGGAGGGCGCCGTCGGTGCGGCGCACCTTGAACTGGTAGCCGCAGTTCGTGCACTTGACCGTCGTGCCGCGCTCCGACACGAGCGCGTCGTCGAACTCGTATTCGGTATTGCAACGCTCGCAGGTGACATCCATCTGCTCGACCGGTCCCCGTGTCCTCGCGAACGGCTGGCCCCCAGGCACGAGCCTGCCGGGTATCCTCGTTCGGAGGTGGCCGCCCGGAAGTCGGCGGAACGGTAGCACGGGTTCCCCTGCGCGCCCCAAGGCGTGCGCGCCGCGCCGCTCCATCGCCGCCGCGCCGCTCCATCTCCCGCGTGGCCGGCGGCCGCTCCTTCCCTCGCGTGGCGGCGGCCGCTCCTTCCCTCGCGTGGCGGCGGCCGCTCCTTCCCTCGCGTGGCGGCGGCCGCTCCTTCCCCCGCGTGGCCCGCGAAGGAGGCGAACTCACGCAGGAGGCGAATGCCCCGTGACGGAGCAGCCCCGCGCTGACGGAGCGGCCTCACGAGGCGGATTGCCGCGTACCAACGCGCGCGCGGGCCACATGCCGGCGTGAACGCAGCTTCACGGCGGGCGCGCGCGGGGCCCGAATGCGCGACGCTCTGCCGAGCTTGTGTGGGGCATGCTGCTTGCTACGCTCGTTTGGTCGCGACCGTCACGCGCGAGGGCGCCGCCCCTCGACGCCGGGCGGCCGAATGCTTTCGGGAGACGGTGAATGAAGCGACTTACTCTGCTGGGTCTCGCGAGCGTGCTGGCGCCCCTCCTCGCGGGTTGCCCGATCTACGATGACGCCGACAGCCACTTCTGTGATGCGGAGGACTGCGGACCCGGCATCTCGGACGGCTGTGAGGAGCCGGCCGATTGCGGGATCAACGAGACCTGTGGCGAGGACAACGCCTGCCACATCGGCGACTGCACCACCTGGGGGTGTAGCGACGGCTTCGAGTGCGTCATCGCCGACGACCTCACCGCCTCCTGCGTCGCGAGCGGCTCCGGGGCGGGCGGCAGCGGCGGAGGCGACCCCGGCGCCGTGTACTGCGGCAATCCGGACGACTGCGCCGAGGGCGAGACCTGCGCCCCGGACGGCACGTGTCAGCCCGGCAGCTGCGATGAGGCCCTCGCAGACGGCGAGCCCCTCGGGTGCATCCACGGCTATGTCTGCGAAGGCGACGAGACCGCCGCGACGTGCGTGCCGGCGACCCCGGCCGCCTGCGGCGCGGACGTCGACTGTGCCGGGCTCGGCGCTGACTACCTCTGCGTGAGCGGCGTCTGCACCGCGCCTCAGGACCAGTGCTTCGACCAGACGCAGTGTCCTGCCAACGACAAGTGCGTCGAGGGCAAATGCACGCCGGCCTGCAGCGACGACGCGGACTGCCCCAGCAGCTACCGCTGCGACGCGACCCTCGGCATCTGCTCCCAGCCTGCGCAGCCCTGCGTCATCACCGACGACTGCGGCGGCCCCTCCGCCGTCTGCGTCGACGGCGCCTGTGTGCCGCGGAGCGACGGTCCCACCTGCCCCGAGGGCGACGTCTGGGTCGAGAACGGCTGCATCCCGAACCAGTCGAGCAACTTCGTGTGCGGCGAGGATGGGGCGCAGGACGTCTGCGCGCCGGGGTCGATCTGCCTGCATCACAGCTGCTACATCTCGTGCGACCAGCCGAACCCGAACGCCTGCGACAACCAGTCGCCCTCGCTGAGCGAGTGCAGGACCGTGGAGACGTTCTCCGGCGTGCATCAGGTGTGCGGGTCGAGCGAGAACCTCGGCGGCGAGTGCGATCCCGAGAAGCCCTGCGCCGAAGGCAGGGTCTGCGTCGACGGCTTCTGCCGCTAGCCTCGAGGCGCCCCCGCCGCGATCGCATCCCCTGGCAGCGCGCCCCTGGCCCTGCTCCCTCCGTGCGCAATATGCCCTTGGCATGCGCGCTGCCTCACGTCCCGCCGGTCCCTGTTCCAGCCACGTGAATCCACGCTGAAGGAGGCGCGATGCTCGCGCCCTTCACGCGATGGGAACCGACGGAGCCACAATGAAGGCAACCGATCTCGTCTATTACATGGCCGACATTTTCCCGTACAAGAGAAGGAGCTCACTCGACTGGATCATCCCCGTCTCGGTCGGGATCGGACTCGGCGCCGCCCTCGGCATCGGCGTCGGCGTCCTGGTCGCGCCGACGTCGGGCGACGAGGCCCGCCGCCGGCTGCGGGACAGCGCAGGCCGCCTGCGGGAACGCGCGGGTCAGCTGCGCGACAGCGCGGAGCGGGCCAAGGATCGCGCCCTCGACGCCGCGCAACGGGCTCAGGAGCAGATCCAGGAGAGCACCAGCTCGACCGGGGAGCGCTCGTTCGCCAACGAGCTCGGCGCCCGCTGAGCGAGCTCCAGGGGGGCGCGAAGGCGCCGCACCGTCCCAGCGCGGCGCGGCGCCTTCCATCATTTCCCGGGCGCTTTCCGGCAGCCGAGCGACATCTGCGCAGCCCGAGCGGCACAAGCGATGCTTTTCCGAAAGCGGATGGTTTGAACGAGACACCTCGCGAAGCGCGTCTCAAGGGCCCTCGTCGATGACGTATTACCGGACGCTCACTGCATTCTTCCCAGGTCGCACGGAAGCCGCTGGCGCCCTCGGCCGCCTCCTCGCCCTGGGCGTCGCGGCCGAGGACATCAGCATGGTGCCCAAGCAGCACTCCCGTCTGGCCGAGATCGAGCTCACGATCCACAGCAAGGCGTCCGAAGGCGCCGCCCTGGGCGCCGTGATCGGGGGGCTCCTCGGGGGCACGCTCGCCGCGGTCATGGCGGGAGGCGCGCTGATCATCCCGAGGCTCGACGCGTTCCTGGCGGGCCCCATCGTCGCGTGCCTCGCCGGGGCGGGCGCCGCCGGCGCGGCTGGCACCCTGCTCGGCGCCGTGCTCGGCGCTCGCCTGCCCGAGTACGAGGCGCGCTGCCTCGACGAGTCCAGCAGCATGGGCGGCGGGGCGCTGCTGTCCGTCCGCTGCCTGCCGGACGTATCCCGCAGTGTCGAGGAGGTGCTGAGCGAGAGCGGCGGTCGCCGCATCCGCAAGACGTACAGCCGCAGGTCGTGAGGGAGGCGAGCCCCCGGCGAGGCGGGGGGAACAACAAGCGCCGTCCGAGCCGCCCCCGCGAGGCAGCGGCGCAGCCCCGCGAGGCAGCGGCGCAGGTCGCGCCGTCAGCGCTCGCGGGGGTCCTGGATGTCAGGGCGACGATCCGAGCTGGCCTTGCGATCGCGCCTGCTCGTCGAGGAGGCCCTCGACCGCCTGGGCCAGGGTGCTCTTGACGTAGCTCCTGGTCGCGAAGGACCCGAGCCTGCTGAGCACCCGCGGCGTCAGGCCCCCGCCGAGCAGGAACCCGAGGCCAGCCGCCGCCGCGAGCGCCACGTGCGGGTTCTCCCGCGCGAACGCCGAGACCGCCCGCGTGACCTCCGTCGCGTCGAGCCGGCCGAGCGCGTCGTTCATCCTCTCGCGCCCGCTCTCGCGCCCGTCACGCGCCTGTGTCGCATCGACCTCGCCTTCCGTCATGATGACCCTCCTCAACCCAGCCGCGTGACCACCCGTCCGATCAGGTATCCCACCGCGGCCACCGCGCACAGCGTGGCCACGGGGCGCTCTTGCACGAGCGAGACGAGCCTCTCGTCCGCGCGCCGGACCTCGCTGAAGACTCGAGGGACGACGGCGGGAATGCTCGCTTGCCGCTCTCCGCGCCCGGTCTCTTGTTCGTACCTTGCATCGTTGACGACCATCGTGAGCCGGTCTCCAGCAATGCCCGAACCACCCGGAGCACGTGCATTGGCTGCACGATCCAGGGACCGTCGCGCCCGGGCCGGTCGGCAGCACGAGGAGATCCAGGAGAGCGGCGCGCGCGACGAGCGCGGGGCGGGGTGCCTTCCGGGACGTTCGTGCTCACAGCGACGGACGCGAGAGAGCGCCGCCGCGGTGAGCCTCGCGCCCGATCGGCGTGCTCCCGGATCGCGGCCCGCCAGGTGATCGACCCGCGTGGCTAGAAGCGCACGCCGAACGCCCTGAGCGCGCGGCGCAGCCCATCCGCGTCGTCGCGCACGGCGACGCGCTCGGCGTGGGGCATCTGCGCGGCCTTCTGCGCGTCCCCTTTGAACCAGATCGCTCGCATCCCTGCCGCGAGCGCGCCGTCGACATCCGCGGCGAGCGAATCGCCGACGTGAACCACCGCGGCGAGCGGCGCGCCGAGGCGCTCGGCCGTCCACGCGAAGATCTCCCTGCCGGGCTTCTCGAACCCGAGCCGCCCCGAATCCGCGACGGCCACGAAATACGCAGACCAGCCGAGCTCGTCGACCAGCTCGTCGAGCCGGCCCTCCGAGTTCGACAGCACCGCGAGCGGCACGCCGGCCTGCCTGAGCTCGACCACGACGTCGATCATCCCCGGGATCGGCCGGCGCCAGAGGTTCTTCCGCGGCTGCTCCGTCCAGAGCCAGTCGACCGCCGCGTCGACCGCGTCCGCCGCGACGCCGCCCGCCTCGAGCAGGCGGCGCATCATGATCTTCCACGGGTGCCCGCCGAACCCGCGCTGGATCGCCTCGTTGTACGCGCGCCAGCCCTCGGCCACCGCGCCGTCGAGCTGCTCCCGGGACGCGGCGATGCCCCGCTCCGCGAGGCGGGCGGAGAGCAGCCCGGTGTCGAGCTCCACCAGGGTCTGGCCAAAGTCGAAGGAGACGGCGGTAGCAGGCTCGTTGTGCATGATTACTCGGCGTACATCGCCTCGATCTCGCGCGCAAAGTTCTGGCTCACGCTGCGCCGCTTGATCTTGAGCGTCGGCGTCAGCTCGCCGGTCTCGATGGTGAAGCCGCGCGGCAGGATCGCGAACTTCTTGATCGTCTCGGCCTGCGCGAGCTGGCCGTTCACCTCGTCGACGATCCGCTGCACGCCCTCCCGGATCGCGGGCGACTCGGGCGAGAGGTCGCCGCTCAGACCGCGCTCGGACGCAAGGCGCTTCACGGCGTCGGGGGCGAGCACGAGGAGAGCCGTGAGGAACTTGCGCCCGTCGCCGATGACCACCGCCTCGGCGATGAGGTCGTGGCGCTTCAGCGCCTCCTCGATGTTCTTCGGAGAGACGTTCATCCCGCCGGCGGTGATGAGGATCTCCTTCTTCCGCCCGGTGATGTAGAGGAACCCCTCCTCGTCGAACCTGCCGAGATCCCCGGAGTGGAGCCAGCCGTCGGTCAGAGCCTGCGCGGTCGCCTCGGGCTCCTTGTAGTAGCCGAGGAACACGTTCGGCCCCTTCACGAGGATCTCGCCGTCGTCGGCGATCCGCACGTCCACGCCGGGCACGACCGGGCCCACGGAGCCGAGCTTCGTCCTGCCCTTCACGTTGTAGCTCGTCGGGCCGGTCACCTCGGACTGGCCGTAGATCTCGGTGATCACGATGCCCAGCGACGCGAAGAACTCGAGGACCTCCCTCGCGATGGGGGCCGCCCCGCTGCTGCACACGTGCGCCCGGCCGAGCCCCAGGGCCGCCTTCACCTTCGAGTAGACCAGCCTGTCGAAGAGGCGGTGCTGCATCGCGAGCACCGGCCCGGGCTGCTCGCCGCGGGCACGGAGCTCGCTATGCTGCAGGCCGACGCGCCTCGCCTGCTCGAGCGAGAACCGCTGCAGGCCCTTCGCGCCGGAGAGCTTCGCGACGACCCCGGCCATCATCTTCTCCCAGACGCGCGGGACCCCGAAGAAGCCGGTCGGCCGCACTTCCCGGAGGTTGTCCGCGAACGCGTCGATCGACTCGGCGAAGTACACGGTCGATCCGACCGTGGCGGGGAGGTGAATCGTGAGCATCTGCTCGACCATGTGCGAGAGCGGCAGGTAGGACAGGCCGACGTCCCAGGACGAGAACGGGAGGATGCGCGCCGATATATCGGCCGCGCTCGTCAGGTTCTCGTGGCTCAGCATCACGCCCTTCGGTGGCCCCACGGTCCCGGAGGTGTAGATCAGCGCCGCGAGGCCCCGCGGCTCGAGCGCGTCGAGCCGCTGCTCGAGCAGCTCGTCCGAGACGCGGCTGCCCCGCGAGAGGAACTCGTCCCACGACAGGATCCTCGGATCGACCTCCGACTCTGCGCCCCGCATCAGCACCACCCATTCCAGCTGCGGCAGCCGGTCCCACTGGCTCAGGACCTTCTCGAGCTGGCGCCTGTTCTCGACCAGCACGACCTTCGAGGCCGCATGGTCGAGGACGTGGCGCACCTCCTCGGGCGAGCACGTCGTGTAGATGCCCGCGGGAGCGCCCCCGATCGCCATGCAGGCCACGTGCAGCACCACCCAGTCCGGCCGGTTGAAGCCGAGGAGGCTCAGCGTGGCGCCGGGCTCGAGGCCGAGCGCGATGAGCGACTTGCCGGCGCGCCGCACCTCCTCCGCGTACTCCCGGTAGCTGGTCATCCTCCAGAAGCCCCCCGCCTTGACATAGTGGGCTGGAGCCTCGGGCCGCACCTTCGCCTGCCCTAGCAGGCGCCGCGGAATCGAGTCACAGGGCATCGAGCTACCTCGTTCAAATGAAATGGGTGCGCAAGCATACGCGAATTTTCCACCTCCTCCTTCGAGGACCAGGAGCCGCGTGAACGTGATGCTTCTCACAGTAGCAGGAACCGCATTATTTTCACGAGAGCGGAACGTCTCCGCTGCGCGCTTCTGTCCTGCATCGCTCCGGTCGCGGCCTCGGCGGGTCGCGCGCGCCGATGCAGGCCGAACAGATCGTGGTTACTGCTCCGGTTACCGGCTGGACGCCGACCCGCCGTCGTGGGCGAGCGATCGTCGTCTGCCGGCCGCTGTGCAGGCGGTTCCGGCGCTGCCGTCAGCTTGACTGCACGTCTTTGGATCAGGACCATTCGACGGTGAGCGAGCACAAGAGGACGGTCGGAGAGGCTGACTGGGCGGTGGACTCCGCCCGCAGCGACGAGCTCGCCGCCTCTGGCCCGCCGGAGCATGTGCAGGCCGCGCTCGAGGGTCGGACCCTGCGGTCCAGACAGCTGCCCGTCCCCGTGTCCACCGAGCCCCCGCCGACGGTGCCGATGCGGCGCCCGGACCGCGACGCACGCGACGCACAGACGACCGTCGGCCGGGACGCGCCGCCGGACGCGGCGCCCTCCCCTGCCGACCGGCGCTCGCGGAGCCTCGGCAAGTACCGGTTCATCGCGACGCTCGGGCGCGGGGGCATGGCGGACGTGCACCTGGCGGTCGCGGTGGGGCCGGCAGGCTTCAGCAAGCTGCAGGTCATCAAGCGCCTCCGGCCCAACATCGCCGACGAGCCCGAGTTCCGGGACATGCTGCTCGACGAGGCCCGCCTCGCCGCCCGGCTGAACCACCGCAACGTGGTGCAGACCAACGAGGTCGGCCTCGAGGACGGCGAGTACTTCATCGCCATGGAGTACCTCGACGGGCAGCCGCTGAGCCGGGTGATCTCCCGCGCGCGCGAGCAGGAGCGCGCGATCCCGATCGCCGTCCTGCTCTGGATCCTCAGCGAGGTGCTGGCCGGCCTCCACTACGCCCACGAGCTCGTCGACTACGACGGGACGCCGCTCAACGTCGTGCACCGCGACGTCAGCCCCCACAACATCTTCATCACGTACGACGGGCAGGTGAAGATCGTCGATTTCGGGATCGCCCTCGCCGCGCACCGCGCTGTCGAGACGCAGGCCGGCACGCTCAAGGGCAAGGTCGCCTACATGGCGCCGGAGCAGGCGTTCTCGCACTCGTCCGAGATCGACCGGCGTGCGGACATCTTCTCGGTCGGCGTCATCCTCTGGGAGCTGCTCACCGGCCGCCGCCTCTGGCGTGGGCTGTCGGATCCGCAGATCATCTCCCGGCTGATGCGGGACATCCCGGACGTGCGGTCCGCGCGCCCCGAGGTGCCCATCGAGATCGCGCGCGTCTGCAATCAGGCGCTCGCCCACGCGCGCGACAGGCGCCACCGGACGGCCGCCGACCTCCGGGCGGATCTCGATCGCTACGCGGAGCGCCTCCACGAGCAGGTGACCGCCGAGCAGGTCGGCGAGATCGTGGCCGAGCTGTTCGCCAACGAGCGGGCCGAGATCCGGGCGATCATCGATCGCCAGCTCAAGCACCTGCAGGAGCACGGGCCCGATGCGGGCGGCGCGGAGCTCTCCGGCCACGCGTCGAGGCTGCCGTCGCTGCCGGTGCGCGAGTCGATGGACTCGTATCCTCCTTCCCCGGACGAGGGGGCGATCACGGCCTCTTCGCCCTCGGAGCCTGCGCGTCCGGTCCAGCGCTCGAGCCCCCCGCAAGCGACGCTCCACGCCGTGGTGCGGACAGAGCCGACCGCAGGCGCTCAGCCCGAGCCGGCGCAGCGGCGCTCGCGGCTGCCGCTCCTCGCGGCCGCAGCGGTCGTCGCGCTGATCGGCGCGGTCACGCTGTACGTGAAGCTGCACGAGCCGGCCCAGCCGCGCCGCGGCGCGACCGCGGCGCCGGTCCAGAGCTCGCCGCCTGCCCAGGCGCCGCCCTCGTCCAGCGCCGCGCCCTCGGCTCCGGCCGCCGAGAGCAGCGCTCCGGTGGCGGGGGTGGACCCAGCGTTCATCCACGCCTCGATCAAGGCGCGCCCCGCCAGCGCGAAGATCCTCATCGACGGGGTGGAGCTGCCATCGAACCCGTTCGAGGCCAAGCTCGTCAGGGACGGGGCGGCGCACCGGGTCGAGATCTCCGCGCCAGGTCACGTCGCGCAGCGGCGGATGGTCGTGTTCGACAAGGACATCGATCTCGACGTGTCGCTCTACGTGGCGCAGCGAGGGCCGGCCCCCTCCCCTTCCCCAGCGCCCCCCGGCACCTCCGAGGCCACCGCGCCCCCCGGCACCTCCGAGGCCACCGCGCCCCCCGCCGAGGTGGATCCGGCCGTCCCGCCGCCGAAACCCGATCCGTACTAGCGGAGGGTCAGCGGCGGCTACAGATCCCGGTACCCGGTGGGCGGATCGACGAGCTTCGCCGCCTTCGCGACCCCGCGGAACACGTAGTCCGAATAGCTGTAGGGCCCGTCCGACCACACGAGGAAGTCGTCCGCGAGCAGCCCGTTCGGCGCTCCCTCGCAGAGCTCCGGCGCCGCGATGACAGGGCCTTCGTTGTAGATCGGCGCCGACGCGTTCACCTCCTCCTCGGCCTCCTCCATGGCGGCCAGCGCGCCGGCGTGCCGGTCCGCGTCGAGCTCGTCCACGGGGTACAGCTCCCAGTCGAGCAGCACGAGCTCCGGGTGCGGGGGCTCGTTCGGGGGAGACGCGAAGGGGGCGTGGGTCGCCTCGGGGAGGCCCGTCCGCGCGAGCGCCTCGAGCAGGCGGCTCCGGTAGCGCAGCGCCGCCTCGTCCGGGGTCCAGAAGGCCGTGAGGACGGCGATCACCTCCTCGGTCCTCGCCTCGCGCCACAGCGACGGGTCGCGCGAGCCGAGCTCGAGCCCGCGCTCCTTCTTGAGGCGCGCCTCGAACGCCGCGGCGTGCGGCACGAACTCCGGCAGCTCGGCGAGCGCGTGATCGACGGACCAGTGGAGCCGGTGATCGACCTCGCGCACGTACCTGTGCTTGCCGAGAGAGCGGAGGAGTCGGGCGATTTCGTCGGGTGTACGCGCTGCAAACGACCAGGCAAGCATCATGGGGCAGGGCTCATCGATCCGTGCAGGGGATGGCGCGCCGAGCCGGCTCGCCGACGCCGATCAGGCGGCGGCAGGCGCGAGCTCCGAGCACCTCGGCACAGCGTGAATTTCCATCGCGCGGCCGCGGTGTCGATCACTTCTTGCCGGGGACGTGCCACACCCCGGCGAACCACACCAGAGATCCGTCTGCGCGGCGCACGGTGGCGTTGGGAGCGAAATACGCGCCCGGCGGCACGGGCTCCCAGCGGCCCGGCTGCCATGCCCAGCGGCGGCTCCGCCACTGCCACTCGCCGTCGATCCAGACGAGGCCCGGCTTGTCGGGCGGCGAGATGATCTCCACCCGCGCCGGCGGCGGAGGGTAGGGCACGACCACCGCGGGCTCGCTCGGCAGGTGAGGGCCGGTCGGGGGCACCGGGAGCGAGCTGCCGCAGCCAGCGAGGAGGAGGAGCGCGAGCGGGAGCCCGAGCGCGCGGTGGAGCAGGGCCTTCATCCAGCGTCGATCCATGAGAAATACGCGTCGAGGACGTCGCGGCCGACGAGCAGGTACTCCAGCGTCGCGAGCGCGAGGAACGGGCCGAAGGCGATGCGGGCCTGGCCGAACCCTTCGCCAGGCTCTTCCGCGAGCGGATCTTGCGCGAGCTCCTCCTCGGCGGCAGCGCGCTCCTCGGGAGACATCTCCGCGAGCTCGGCGCGGATCTGCTCCCGCTCGCGGCGCACCGCCTCGGGCTCCTCGATGCTCCCGCGCAGGAGCAGCATGGCGATCGCCACGAGCGAGCCCTGGACGGCGCCGGCGCCGAGCACGAACAGCGCGCCGCCCCAGCCGAACCATGCACCCGCCAGCATGAGGAGCTTCGCGTCGCCGAGGCCCATGCCGACGCGGCCGCCGCGGATCCGCGGGTAGATCACGACGAAGGGGAGCCAGACGACGGCGAAGCCGACAGCGGCGCCGAGGAGCGCGTCGGCGAAGCCCATCGAGCGCAGCGACGCGGTGGCGACGCCGAGCACCGCGCCGCCGATCGTGATCCCGTCGGGGATGTACATGTGCTCGAGATCGATGAACGTCGCCGCGAGCAGCCCGAGCGCCAACGCGAGGTCGGCGATGTACGTGGCGAGCGCGCGGAGGATCGGCGTTGTCCCGGGGAGCCCGAGGAGGATGATCTCGGCGATCGCGAGCGACAGGACGCCGCCGGCGGCCTCCACGAGGGGGTACCGCGGCGAGACCGCCGCCCCGCAGCAGCGGGCGCGGCCGCGCAGCAGGAGGTAGCTGAGGACCGGGATGTTGTCGAAGGCGCGGATCGGCGTGCCGCACGCGGGGCAGCGCGAGCCGGGATGCACGACGCTGAGCTCGCGCGGGACGCGGTAGATGACGACGTTGAGGAAGCTCCCCCAGAGGAGGCCGAAGCAGAGCGCGAAGGCGCGCAGGAACCACGGGGGAAGGTCGGCGAGCATCACCGGCGGGTCATGTCCTCGGGTTCGAGGCGGCGAGCCGGAGCATCATCGTGAGCGCCTGCTCGAGCTCCGCGAGGGTGGGCTGCACGGGGTTCTCGGAGAGCGCCGCCTTGAGATCGACGAGGCGCCCGCCGAGCTCCTGGTAGTGCCGGCGGACGCCCTCGGTCGGCGCCTCGGCGACCCACCGCTTCACGATCTCGCGCAGCTCGTCGAGATCGCTGCCAGCGAGGAGCTGCGCCATCTGCGAGGCCATCGGATCCGGTGCGCCGCTCATGATCTGCCCTATCCCGGGCAGCATAGCGCGGGCACTTTGACGGGCGAGAGGTCCTGCGACATAAGGCGGAGCGCTTTCGAGGAACCGTGCCGACGAGGACGCCTGCCTTGGTCCTGATCCTGATGGTCGCTGCCGGCATCGCCGGAGGGGCCGGGTGCGGCCGCGCGGAGCAGCAGCAGCAGGCCGGGGAGAAGCGCACGGACGGAGGCGCCGCGGTGACGCTCGCGCCGAAGGGGAAGGTGCTCGAGGCGGCCGAGAACGAGTCGCCAGCTACCAGCGCGCTGCCGCGGGCCGGCGCCGCGGCAGCGGGGCCCGCGCGCATCGAGATCCCCGCCGGGAAGCTCGTCGCGGGCAGCACGCCGGGCGACAAGGGGCGCGACCCGGCGCTCGAGCCGGCGCTGCTCGACGTCGAGCTGGGTGGGTTCGCCATCGACCGCTCCCTGTACCCGAACGATCCGTCGCAGCCTCCGCTCACCGGCGTGACGCGGGCGCGCGCCTCGGAGCTCTGCCAGCAGGCCGGCGGCAGGCTGTGCACCGAGCTGGAGTGGGAGCGCGCGTGCAAGGGCCCCGAGGGGACGCCGTACGCGGGCGGTGCGGCGTGGGACCCGGCGTGCGCCAAGGCGCCGGCGTCGTGCGCGTCGGGCTTCGGCGTCGTCGGCATGGGGGCCGCGCTGCGCGAGTGGACCGCGAGCGACGTAGCGCCGATCGAGAACCTCCAGCCCAAGGCCGCCGCCGTGCGAGGGGCCACGGCGAGCGCGAGCGGCGTGGATCACCGGTGCGCGCGCCGCGCGGCGGTCGATCCGACCGTGTCGGGCGACGACATAGGCTTCCGGTGCTGCCACGGCGCGCCGAACGCGGCGTCGATCCCTTCTCCGCAGTGGCAGCAGACGTTCCGGCGCGCGGAGATCGGGCCGCAGCAAGTCGCCGAGCTGCTCGCGTCGGTGCCGCAGCTCCGCGACCTCGGCGGGGAGATCTCGTTCTTCAAGGAGCCGGACGACGTGAACGTCGTGCTCGGCCGCGGCCGGACGCGGCTCTCGCCGAACGGGACCCCGGCGGTCCAGCCCGAGGCGAGCGCGCCCCCGAACACGACGCTCACCACGTCGCCGCTGCTCTGGAATCCGGTCCCGGGCGAGGAGGTGCTGGTGGTGACGGGGAAGTCCGACGACGACACGTTCATCGTCGCCTTCCTGAGGCTCCCGGGGGACCGCTACAGGATCGCTTCGTCGCTGCTGCTGAAGGGGGAGCCCGGGCCGATCGCGCTCGGCTTCAACGGCTACGTGCGGCGGCGGCTCTCGTGGGCGACCTGCTGGGACTGCCGCGGCGAGTCGGGCAACGTCACCTACCGGGACGACAACCGCGTGGTGATCACGCAGAAGTGAGCCGCGCGCGGCGCGCACCGGGCGCAGATCGTCCCGGTCCGCTCAGTCGCCGAACAGCGCGTGCCGGTACGTCGCGGCGTACTCGATGATCCGCTCGACCGCGTCGACGAACTCGGAGCGATCCAGCGACTCGGTGGGCAGCTCGGCGCAGAGCAGGACCTCGTTCCGATCGTCGAGGGCGAACTTGGCGACGCGCATGTCGCGGTTCGCCTCGAGCAGGTGCCGAAGCAGGCCGAGCATCTGGCCGGTGTCCTCGGCCAGGGGAACCAGGATCGCCTCGCCCTCGGGGTCATCCTGCGTCTCGATTCGATCGAGCACGCCGAACATCGAGAGCACCACCCAGTTCTCGGTGCACTGGACGTAGAACGGCGGGAGCTCGACGACCCCTTCCTCGCGCGGACGGATCCGCAGGGTCGACGGCTTCTCCAGCTCGGCGCTGTAACCGATGTCTTCCGTCCAGCGCTGCAGGGTGGCCACGTCGATCACGGCCCTCGTGATCGCCCTGCGGCCGCCGGAGATCAAGATGCGGCGCGCGGCCTCACCGCGGCGGCGTAGGTGCGCCGCGCGGCAGAGCGCCGGCGGGGCGCGGCGCGGCGCTAGAGGCTGAGGACGGCGTCCTCTCCCCGGTCGGCGATCTTTGTCTCGATCAGGCTGAGGAGCGCCTGCCTGCGCTCCTCGAGCTCGACGAGCGCGCGCGGCGGCACCAGCTCCTCCTCGATCCCGCCCGGGCGCAGCACCGCGGCGGCTTCGCCGGGGCCGAAGCGCGCGAGCGCGTCGCGGAGGGCCCGGGGGAACCGCGCCGCTTCCACCAGGCGATCGAGCTGCCGATCAAGCTCGTGCGCCTTCACGTGCAGCGGGAAGGTGCTCGCGTTGGCCTCCAGGCTCAGCGCCCCCGCGCCTACGTCGATGACAATCTCCTTCCGGAGCCCGTTGCCGGCCAGGTAGTCGAGCGCGAGCACCTCCAGGTAATCGCGGAGGATCGGCGCGCGCTCGCCGCGCGCGGGCGACGGAGAGCGCGCCCAGCGCGCCCAGACGTCGAGCTCGGGCGCGTCGTCGAAGCGTATCGACTGCCGGCGGGGCGTGATCCAGCGAGGGCCGGGCGGGCCGGGCGCGGGCGCAAGCACCAGCGCGTCGACCGTCCCGTCGTTCATGACCGCGAGGCGACGCAGCAGCTTGCGCGCGGCCGGCTCGCGGCCGATCAGCGACGCGAGCTCGCCGATGCCGATCCGGCGCGCCGCCGCGGCGGGCACGACGTGCGCGCCGAGCGCCCGCGCGAGGCGGTAGAAAGCGAGCGGACGCCGGAACGCGAGCGGGCTCTTTTTCTGCGCCGGCGCGAGCTTCACCTTGACCTCGCGCGGGGCCGCGCCCTCCTCGGCCGCGCCGAGCGAAAGCGTCGCCTCGAAGCGACCGTCGGTCGGCTTGCCCGTGAGCCGCAGCGCGCGCAGCGGCGAGCGCTGGAGATCGCGCGCGGTGGGCGCGTCCGCCGTCGCGCCAGCGTTCGCCGCGTGGGGCGCTGAAGGCTCGCCCGACGAGCGCGCCGTGGGCGCGCCGAGCGCGGGCGCGACCTCGGCCAGCGGCTCGGGCGCAACCTCGACCAGCGCCGCGGGCGCGACCTCGGCCAGCGCCGCGATCGCGACGGCCGGCGCGCCGCTCCGCTCGGACGAAGGCCGCGCGCACGAAGCGGCGAGCAGCGCCGCCGCCACGAGCAGGCGCGACGCGGCCGCACCGGCAACGCGCGGCCGCAGCCCGCACGCGAGCCCGCCTCGCGCGCGGCGGCTCATCCGTCCTTCGCGAGCCCGCGCGGATCCTCCGGCGAGGGCGCTTCCTCTGCCGGAGGCTGCGAGGGTGAGACGCCCGCGCTCGCGCCGAGCAAGACCCCGCCCATGACGCGCTCAAGCAGGAACTGCTCCACGCGTTCGATCACCATCTTCTTGCGCTCCAGCGGGACGACGTGCGTGCCGCCGCTCACCATCATCAGCTCTCCGCGAGGCAGCGCCGCCGCCATCTCCTCGGCGAGGCGAGGCGGGGTAAACGTGTCGCGATCGCCCGCGATCACGAGCGCGGGCAGGTCGATGTGGGGGAGCAGATCGAGCGTCGAGTGCTCGCCGGCGCTGCGCAGCATGTGGAGGAACATCGAGAAATCGATGTCGACCATGTGCCGCATGTACGGCAGCAGATCCGCCGGGGTGACCGCGCTCGCGTCGACCTCGCGGGCGAGCAGCGCGATCCGCAGCGCCATCGGCGCGGGCACGCGGCTCCAGATCGCGCGCGCGATGTGCGGGTACGCGTCGACCTGCTCGATGACGCGCGGCAACAGCTGCGCGAGCACGTCCGTGCCCTTGAAGTGGTGCGTGATCCTGCCGGACGAACCGCAGATCAACACGAGCCCGCGCACCCCCTCACGGTGGGTCCGCAGGTGCTCCAGGATGACCTGACACCCCATCGAGTGCCCGAAGAGCACCACCGGGCCGTCGCCGATCGCCGCGCGCACCGCCGCGAGATCGCTCGCGTGGTCGCGCAGCTCGACCGCCTGCGGATCAACAGGCAGACTGCTCCGCCCGTGTCCTCGATAGTGCCAGTGGGCGACGTTGACGGTGCGCGCCAGGTCGTCCCAGAGGTACTTCCAGATGAAGCCGTCGCACGCGATGCCGTCGCAAAGCACCGCGGTGAGGCGTTCCGAGCCCGCCCCCACCCCGCTGGCCAAGCTTCCGATGCCGCCGGGACCTTCCCGGTAGCGGACGTAGATCCGCGTACCGTCCTTCCCGGCGGCGAAGAGCTCTCGACCCATCGATCCCCGAGCGACGCGGCTACGCGCGGCCCGCGGCGATGTTAGTCGCCGCTGTCCTCGTCGTCAGCCACGTCATTGACACTCGGAAGCTTTTTGATGTCTATCCGCGCCAGCTTCCACGCGCGCTGCACGACCCAAGAAAGCGAGCGATCGAGCCGCGCCGCTTCCTCCTTGATTTCCTGCAGCATCGACTCCGGAAAGTAGAGGCTCTGCTTCCGCTTGTCCGTCTTCGAGGCTTCGTTGTTTTTCGCCAGCGTGTCCTTGTCGGTCATACGCTCTTGGGGCTCCTCCCGATCCGCCACAGAAGAGCACCTTACCGTACGGTGCACTTCCGTGGAAAGCATTCGTTTTTCCGTGCAGCCGATTGCGGGCACCATGTGTGTAACTCCGCGATAGGCGCTCGGCGTCATGACTCCGGGGATGCGATCTTCCCCGCAATCGCGCTCGCCGCGACGATCAGGGGACTGGCCAGGTAGACCTGGCCGGGGCCGCTTCGGCCCGGGAAATTCCGGTTGATCGCCGAGACCGTGACCTGCTCCTTCCGGTCGGACACCCCCGGCCCAGCCTTGATGCAGGCGCCGCAGGAGGGGTCAACGAGCTCAGCACCAGCCTTCTGGAAGATCTCGAGGTAGCCCTTCGCCTCGGCGTAGCGGCGGATGTCCTGGGAGCCGAACTGGATGTAGAGGTGCACGCCCTCGGCGACGCGCTTGCCCTGCTCCACCGCGCGGCGCAGCACGGACGCGTACATGTCCATGTCGGCCTTCTTGCCGCCCGTGCACGAGCCCCCGTACGCGATGTCGATCTTCACGTCGCCGCCGGAGACCTCGCGGAGCGACCGCAGCGGCACGCCATTCCGCGGATCGCCGGGCGTCGCCACCATCGGCTCGATCGACGCGAGATCGACGTCGAACGTCGCCATGTACTCCGCGCCGGGATCCGCGCGGACGACGCGCGCGCGCACGTCGTCCGCGGAGAGCCCGCGCTGCTCGACGAGGTAGCGCACGATCTCCTCGTCGGCCTCGATGATCCCGGTGAAGCCGCCCGCCTCGACCGCCATGTTGGTGAGCGTCGCCCGCTCGTCGAGGCCCATGGCGCGGACGCCGTCGCCCGCGAACTCGAGCACCTTGCCGATGCCCTGGCCTGTCTTCCAGAACGGCTGAGAGAGCAGGAACAGCATCACGTCCTTCGCCGTGACCCCCGGCCCGAGCCGCCCCATCAGGTTGAAGCGCACTGACTGCGGCACCGCGACGCGGACGTCGCGCGTGAGCCACGCGTTCGCCATGTCCGTCGAGCCGACGCCGAAGGCGAAGCACCCGAGCGCCCCCGCCATGCAGGTGTGCGAGTCGGTCCCGGCCACGATCTGCCCCGGCAGCGCGAGCTCCTCGATCACCTTGTTGTGACAGATGGCCTCGGAGCCGACGGTCTTGCCGTCGCGCTCGACCTCGCCGTACAGCCTGATGCCGTGCCGCTCCGTGAAGGCCTGCTGCACCGTCGCGAGCGAGGCCGCCTGCTCCCGCAAGCCAAGCTTGAGGTGAGCCTCCGGCATCACGCGATCGAGGAACGTGAGGTGATCCCGGAAGGCGAAGACGCTCTCCGGCTCGCTCACGACCGCGTCCGGCCCGACGCCCGCCCGGAAGAGCGACTCGGCCATCGGCGTCACGTACTCGTGCGAGAAGCGCACGTCGATGCGGACGAAGAGCGCGTCGCCGGGCTTCACCGCCGCGACGCCGATCTTGCCCGCCCTGGCGTCCACGATCGCGTGCGCCGCGATGATCTTCTCGCACAGGGTCATCGGCCGCGGCGGCGTCGCGAGCGTGGGCGGCGAGACCTCGCCGGCCAGCCGCGCCTTGTTGTAGGCGAAGAGCCCGCCGTACTCGACGACGTCGGCGCTGATCGGGTCGAGCCCGCGCGTGAACTCGCCGATCGGGATCTCGTCGCCGCGCGCGAGCCGATCGAGGAGCGAGAAGTCGGTCGTCGTGAGCAGCCCGATGTTCTGACAGTTCTGGCCGTAGATCTTCTCGATGCTGCGCGCGACGACGATCTGGATCCCGGCCTCGCGCTCCGAGTACGGCGCGGTCTCGCGCGAGCTGCCGCAGCCCTTCGAGCGCCCGCTGACGATGACCCCGAAGCCGCCGTTCTTGATGGCGTCGCGCTCGATGAGCCCACCGCGCAGCCCGACCAGGCAGTACCGGGCGAGCGTCTCGTCGTAGTAGTAACAGACCCAGCCCGGCGTGAGCTCGTCGGTCGAGATGTTGTCGATCAGCGCGTGCTGCCCGGGATCGAAGCGGATCTCGCCGCCCGCGAGCTGCTGCTTCAGGAGCTCCGGGTCCTCGGTCAGGTAAAGAATCCTCCCGGTGACGTGAACGGATTTCCGGCGCGGGATGGGCATCTGGACCTCGGACGACCCGGAGCGCCGGCCGGCGCGCTGGGACCCGATCACACCTAGTCGCTCTGCGCGGAGGCGCCAACGGTGGTCTTCGCCGCGGCGCTCGGAGCTCTGCTCGCCTTACGTTGCATGCTGGAAATCCAGCGTGCGGGGGGCGCGCCGCGCGGGCAGCGCGCCTTGACGGCGCACCGGGGAGGTGGTGTCTTCGCGGCCGCCGCCGGTCCGCGAGCGATGACCCGACCCACGATTTCCAGCATTCCCGTCGCCATCCTCGGAGCCGGCCTGACGGGCATGGCAGCCGCGTATCACCTCGGCCGGGCCGGCGTGCCGCACCGGGTCTTCGAGCGCCTGCCCCGCCCGGGCGGCCACGCGATCACCCTCGAGGACGATGGCTTCCGCTTCGACCGGACAGGCCACCTCCTCCATCTGCGCGACCCCGCGACCCGGGAGCTCGCGCTCGGCTGGCTGGGCCCCGATCCCCTCGAGATCGAGCGGCGCTCGATGATCTGGTCGAACGGCACGTACACCCGCTATCCGTTCCAGGCGAACACCTTCGGCCTTCCGCCCGCCGTCGCCTACGAGTGCCTCCGCGGCTTCATCCAGGCGCACTTCGCCGGGAACCAAGCCGAGCCGAGGAACTTCGAGGAGTTCTGCCTGGCGCACTTCGGCGAGGGGATCAGCCGCCACTTCATGATCCCCTACAACAGTCGCCTCTGGGGGGTGCACCCGAGCGAGATCACCGCCGCTTGGTGCTCCCGCTTCGTCCCGATACCGAAGCTCGAGGACGTGCTCGCCGGAGCGGTAGGGCTGAACGACCGGGAGCTCGGTTACAATGCAAAGTTCCTCTACCCGCGGCTCGGCATCGGGCAGCTGACGCACGGGCTCGCGCGGGAGCTCGCCGAGCAGCGGCCGCGCGACGCGGGCACGCCAGCGCTCGAGCTCGGCCGCGCGCCCGTGGCGATCGACTGGCGCGCGCGCGAGCTCGTGTTCGACGACGAGATCGTCCGGTACGACGTGCTCGTGTCCTCCGCGCCGCTGCCGGCGCTTGTGAGGCTCCTCTCGGACGCGCCTCGGGCCGTCAGCGAGGCGGCCTCCCGGCTGCGCTGCACGCACCTCCACTACCTCGACGTGGCGCTCGACACCCCGTGCGGGAAGCCGCTGCACTGGGTGTACGTGCCGGAGGAGAAGTACCCGTTCTACCGGGTGGGCTGCTACTCGAACTTCTCCTCTTCGATGGCCCCGCCGGGCAAGGCGAGCCTCTATGTCGAGCTCGCCGATCGCGCCGAGCCCGATCTCGCGACGCTGCTCCCCCGCGTCGCGGACGGCCTCGTCGAGATGGGCCTCATCCCCGCCCCGAGCGCCATTCGCTTCGCCCGGCTGCGCCGCATCGACTACGCGTACGTCGTGTTCGATCACAGCTACTTCGATTCGCTGGAAGCGATGCGGCCGTTCCTCGAGGGCCAGCGCATCCTGTCGTGCGGGCGTTACGGCGGCTGGAACTACTCCTCGATGGAGGACGCGCTCCACTTCGGGCGCGATGCGGCCCGTGAGGCGCAGGCGCTCCTCGGAGGCGCGCCATGAGCAGCGCCGGGCCTGGCCGCGGGGACGCGGGCGACACGCCGGACATCTCCATCATCATCCCCGTCTACAACGAGGAGGCGATCCTCCACGCCGCCGTCGTGGACCTGCGCGAGCGGCTTTCGCCGCTCGGCTGGCGCTGGGAGCTCGTGCTCGCCGAGAACGGCTCGCGCGACGGGACCCTCGGCATCGCCGGCGAGCTCGAGCGCAAGTACCCGGAAGTGCGGCACTTTTCCATCGGCGAGCCGAACTACGGGGCCGCGCTCCGCGCGGGCATCGAGCGGGCGCGCGGGCGCTTCGTGCTCTGCGACGAGATCGACCTGTGCGACGTGGACTTCCACCGCCGCGCGATCGCGATGCTGCAGGCGGGCGGCGCCGACATGGTGATCGGCTCCAAGCTCATCCAGGGCGCGCGCGACGACCGCCCGTGGGCGCGGCACGCGGCGAGCCAGATGTACAACGGGCTCCTCCGCGCCACGCTCGGCTTCCGGGGGACGGACACGCACGGGCTCAAGGCGTTCCTGCGCGAGCCGCTCCTCGGGATCGCGCGCGATTGCGTCGTGGACAAGGATGTCTTCGCCAGCGAGTTCGTCATCCGCGCCTACCGGGCCGGCCTCCGCATCGAGGAGATCCCCGTCCGTGTGCTCGAGAAGCGGCGGCCCTCGATCAACCTCACGCGGCGCGTCCCGAACGTGCTCCGCAACCTGGCGAAGCTCACCTGGGCGATCCGGGTCCGCGGATGACGAACGGCCTCTGCCAGCGTCCACGGCGCCGCGCGTGAGGTTGAGCCCGCTCGTGGAAAATTTCTGGCATGCTATACGCCGCAAGTGACGATCCTCCTTTCGAGCGCCGCACGAGCAGCCCGCCGCGCCGACACCGATGTCGATGTCGTGGTGATCGGGGGCGGCGTGAACGGCGTGGGCGTCGCGCGTGACGCGTCACAGCGAGGCCTGAGGGTCGCGCTGTTCGAGCGCAACGATCTCGCGTTCGGCGCGAGCGGGAACTCGAGCGGCATGATCCACGGCGGGCTCAGGTACCTGACCAGCGATCCGCACGTGACGGAGACGTCGTGCCGCGACTCGGGGCACATCCAGGCGATCGCGCCGCACTTGCTCTTCCGGATCCCCTTCCTCGTCCCGTTCGAGAACGCGAGGCACGCGCGCGTCCTCTACACGCTCGCCGACGGCTTCTTCGAGGCGTACGACCAGTACCAGCCGCTCAAGCGCGGCAAGCCGCACGCGCGGCTGTCGCCCGACGAGCTCCGGAACCTCGAGCCGGGGCTGCACGGGGACCTCGTGGGCGGCTTCAGCTTCGACGAGTGGGGCATCGACGGCGCGCGGCTCTGCGTCGCGAACGCGGTCGACGCGATCGAGCGCGGGGCGAAGGTGTACGTCGGGCACACGGTCGAGCGGATCGAGCGCCGCGAGGACACCGGCGAGGTCATCGCCGTCCGTTATCGGGACCGCGTGACCGGCGAGGGCGGGCGGCTCCGCACGAGCGCGGTCGTGAACGCGACCGGCGCGTGGTCGCCGATCACGGCGTCGCTCGCGGGCCTGCCCGCCGCGAGCTCGCGGGTGCGGCCCGGCAAGGGCGTACACGTCGTGTTCGACCGGCGCCTCACCAACTACGCGATCATGGCGAGGACGATCGACGGCCGTCAGATCTTCGTCGAGCCGTGGGAGAACATGAGCGTCATCGGCACGACCGACGACGACTTCTACGGCGATCTCGACCAGGTCCGCGCGACGAGCGAGGAGGTCAGGTACCTCGTCCAGGGCATCGCCCGCGTGTTCCCGCAGATCCACGAGGCGCGCGCGATCGGCACGTACGCGGGTGTCAGGCCCACGCTCTACGCGTACGGGCCGACCGAGGACGCCCTCTCGCGCGACCACCAGGTCGTCGATCACGCGGCGCACGGCGCGCCTGGCCTCTACTCGATGATCGGCGGCAAGCTCGCCAGCTTCCGGCTCTTCGCCGAGGAGATGACCGACGTGCTCGCGCGGCGCTTCGACCTCGGCGCGCGCTGCGCGACGCACGTGACGCCGCTGCCCGGCGGCGATCGCGCCGTCGACGCGCTCGCGCTCGCGCGGCGGATGGAGATCGACGCGGTGGCCGCCCGGCGGCTCGTGTACCGGCACGGCTCGCGCGCGCTCCGGATCGAGGAGCGCGTGCGCCAGCGGCCGCGCGAGGCGGTGACGGTGTGCCCCTGCGAGCCAGTCATCGAGGCCGAGGTGCGCTACGTCCTCCGGCACGAGCTCGCCCGGAGCGTCGCCGACGTCGCGCGCCGCACGCGCCTCGGGCTCGGCGCATGCGGGGGGATGCGCTGCGCGGCGCGGTGCGGGCAGATCGTGGCGCAGGAGCTCTCGCTCCCGCCGCGCGACGGGATGCGGCAGGCCGTGGCGTTCCTCTCGCGGCAGGCGGTGACGCGCGCGGTCGCGCTCGGCCCGGAGCAGGCCAGGCAGGAGGCGCTCGCGATCGCCAGCGTGCGGTCGGAGCTCGGCGCCCCCGCGGACGACGAGGCGACCGCGGCGGTGAGCGACGAGAGCGAGCGCCGGGCCCCGCGCCCCGCGAGGGAGCCGGAGGAGAGGGCGTGGCGCGATCGATCCTCGTGATCGGCGCCGGCGTCGCCGGGCTCGCCGCCGCGTGGAGCGCGCGGCGTCGCGGGGCCCGGGTCACCGTGATCTCCGCGGGCGTCGGGGAGACGGCGCTCGCAGGCGGCGCGGTTGACGACGTCCCGTGGGAGCAGGTCGAGCGGGCCGCGAGGTTGCTAGGCAGCGACCTGCCCGCCGGCGATCTTGCGCCAGCGACGCGGCAGTTCGCGGCGGAGCTCGGCCTGTGGGACATGCCGCAGGCGTCGGCCGCGCGCATCGCGACCGTCGCCGGGCGGATCCGCCCGGCCCGCGGCAGGGATCGCGCGCTGCTCGATCTCGGCCCGCTCCGCCGCACGCGCGTCCTCATCCCGCGCGTGCCGCGGGCGGCGTGGGACGCCGACGCGCTCGCGGAGGCGTTCACGGACGAGCCGTTCGCCCGGGCACGGGGGCTCCGCTTCCTGCCGGTCGACGCGCCCTTCCTGCGCTTCGACGACGAGCGGAGGATCGCGGACGGCGACCTCGCGGCGCGGCACGACGACCCGGCGCGGCTCTCCTGGCTGCTCGAGCGGCTCCACCAGGCGCTCGAGGGCGCGGGCGGCGCGGGGGCGATCCTGCTCGGTCCGTGGCTCGGCGCGCGCGCGCCGCGGGCCGAGGCGCTCTCGGCGCGCCTCGGCGTCCCGGTGGGCGAGGCGCTGATCGGCGCCGGCTCGCCGGCGGGGCTCCGCTTCGAGGCGGCGCGCGACGCGCTGCTCGCCGCGATCGGGGCGACGCAGCGCCACGGCCGCGTGCGCGCGGTGGCAGTGAGCGACGGCCGCGGAGGAGCAGGCGACCCGGGCGACGGCGTGCTGGTCCACGTGGACGGCGAGGACGTGCCGCTCGCGGCGGACGCGGTGATCCTGGCGATCGGCGGGCTGGCCGGCGGAGGGGTCGCGTACGCCCCGCCCGAGCGCGGCGCCGGCCCCGATCTGCCGGCGCGCGGCGCCGCGCCGTTCGCGCTCTCGATCGCGGCGCCCGTCACGCTGGGCGACGCGCGCGGCGCGTTCGGAGTGGTGAGCTCCATGCAGGGCCCGGAGCTCGACGTCGTCGCGTGGCCCCGCGGCGACCGGCCGGGCGCGCTGGAGGCGGTGGGCGTGCGATGCGAGGGCGTCCGCGCCGCCCCGGGGATCCTCGTGGCCGGGGCGACGATCGCCGGGAGAGCGCGCACCGTGCTCGACGCGCTGACGACCGGGCTCCGCGCCGGCGCCGAGGCCTGACGCGAGCGGCGCCCGGACGCCGGTCGTCCGGAGCGCGGCGCGAAAATCGGTCCGCCGCGCGCTACGCTAGCGGACCGCCGGGATCGCGCGGAGGAGCTGCTGGTAACCGACGGCGAGCGCGAAATCGTTGCCGCGGCTGGGGTCAGCCGGCACGTCGCCCTCGGGGCCGCGCGCCGCGGCGGCCTCCGCGCGCTTCTCGACGAGCACGGCCCTCGGCGAGCCGGCGAGGCTCGACCCCTCGGCGGGGAGGTGCCCCTCGAGATCCTGCTCGCGGACGATGGTGGCCGGGAACTGCTGCTGCGCGCTCTCGATGACGACGTCCGGGCGGATGCCCTGGGCCTGGATCGAGCGCCCCTTCGGCGTGTAGTAGCGCATCGTCGTGAGCCTCACCCCGGCGCCGCCGGGCAGCTCATAGATGGTCTGCACCGATCCCTTGCCGAATGTCGTCGCGCCGACGACCGTCGCGCGCCCGCTGTCCTGAAGGGCGCCCGCGACGAGCTCGGCCGCGCTCGCGGAGTACTCGTTCACCAGCGCGACGACGGGCAGCGAGGCGAACGCGCCGCCGTCGTGCGCCTTCGCCTCGTCGACGACCTGGCTGCGCTGGCGGGTCGAGTAGATCGTCCCCGACGAGAGGAACTCGTCGGCCACGGCCTCCGCCTCGTGGACGAGGCCGCCGGGGTTGTTGCGCAGGTCGAGGATCACCCCGGCCAGCGGCGTCCTGGAGGCGGCGCGCAGCGTCGCCGCGGCGCGGAGCATCTCTTCGTGGGTGCCGTCCTGGAACTGCTTCAGCCGGACGTACGCGACGTCCCGGTCGAGGCGCTTGGCCGCGACGCTCGTGACGTGGATCTGCTCGCGCGCGAGGTCGAACGTGAGCGGCTCGGCGACGCCTTGCCGGCGAATCGTGAGCTTCACCCGGGAGCCAGGGGGCCCGCGCATGATCTTCACGAGCTTGTCGAGGCGCTCGCCGCGCACGGGACGCCCGTCGATCGCGATGATCTGGTCGCCGGAGCGGACGCCCGCCCGCGCCGCCGGCGAGCCCTCGATCGGCGCGATCACGGTGATGTTGTCGTCCCTGGCGTCGACCTCGATGCCGACGCCTCCGAACGTTCCCCCTGTCTCCTCCTGGAACTGGGCGAACTCGGCGGCGTTCATGTAGGCCGAGTGCGGGTCGAGCTCCGCGACCATGCCCTTGATGGCGCCGTCGATGATCTTGTTGCGCTGCGCCGGCTCGACGTACTGGTTCTCGACGAGCACGAGCACGCGCGCGAGCTGTTCGAGCGGGGCGTAGGGGCTCTGCGCCTGTGTGCTCGCGCCCGCGAGGTGGGAAGTCGCCGCCCCCCCCGCGAAGGCCGCCGCGATGAGCCCCAGGGTGCGCATCCAACTCGAGAAGCGTCGCATCCGCCGACCATAGCAGCGCCGCGGGCGGCCGCGCTCGGAGCGCCGGCGCCCCGGCCGCGCTCGGTCCGGCGCCTGCCCCGCGCCCCTGTCCCCCGCGGGGCGCCGCGGCGGCGCCGAGCCGGCTGGCAGCGCGCCAGCGCGGGCGTACAGCCCTTCCAGTCGACGTCGCACCGAGGCGCCCAAGGTCCGGGCGCATGGTTTGTCCTAGGAAGAGTGTTCGGCTATCTTCGCGCGCCTGAACGTGGAACTTGCCTCCTCATCGTCCGGCTTCGCCACCGCGAAGCAGGGCTCGCCGCGAGGGGCTCCTCTCGCCGAGACGGCCAGCGGCCGTCGCGAAGGGCGGTCCGCGGCTGCGCTGTCGTCCGTGCGCGGGAGACAATTCGCACCCCGAGGCGGCTAGGATGGCCAAACCCACCGATCGTGAGCTCGTCGATCAGGCCCGGAGCGGAGATGCCCAGGCTTTCGGGGTGCTGGTTCGTCGCCATCAGAAGCGCATCTTCCGGCTGGCGTTCCACCTCGTCCGCTCGGGCGCGGAGGCAGAGGACGTGACCCAGGAGACCTTCGTCCGGGCCTACCAGGCGCTCGATCGGTTCGACGGCCGGAGCGAGCCGTTCACCTGGCTCTACCGGATCGCCGTGAACCTCTCGCTCAACATGATCCGGGCCCGCAAGCCGAGCAGGAACTCGACCCCCACGGACGATCCGCGGATCGAGGCGCTGCTGCTCGAGACGCGCCCGAGCCACGGGGTCGATCCGGCCGCGACGACCCAGCGGCGCGAGCTCGCGGCCGCGCTCTGCGACGGCATCGACACGCTCTCGGACACGCTCCGGACGACGCTCATCCTCGTGTGCATCGACGGCGTGCCGCATGAGGACGCCTCCAGGATCCTGGGTTGTCCGGAAGGAACAGTTGCCTGGCGCGTCCACGAGGCGCGCCGCAAGCTCCGCGTGTACCTCGCGGAGCGCGGTTTCGGAGGGGACGCCGAATGAACGTCACCAGCAAGCTCGACCTCGACGGGATGCTCAACGATTGGCCTGCCCCCGCCCTCGATGAAGCGGCGTGGGAGGAGCGGGCAGCTCGCATCGTCGAGGTGGCTCTATCCCGTCGATCGGAGGACACGGCGGCGCAGACCGCCCTCCTCGCAGCCCCTGACCTCGCCGCCGAGCCAGGCGAGGAGCAGGCGGGGGGCATCTTGCGCGAAGTACATGCAGCAGGAGAAGACAGCACCATGGCGGATGGATCAGAAGCAGGCAGGGCCGCGAAGTCTGAAGCGAGCCTGTCGGGCGGCAGCGCCTCGCGCCCGCCGGAGCGGAAACGCCAGTCCCTGAAGGAGATCGCCGAGCGGGCCAGCCAGGCGCCGGGGCGCTTGAGCGGCGCGCCTGGCGCGAGCGGCTCGGCGATCTCGACGCCGCTGCCTGGCGGGCGCGGCCCGCTGTCGACGCCGTTGCCGCCCTCGGGGCGTGGCTCGCTGCCGCCCGGTCGCGTGTCCACGCCGCCGGGGCGCGGCTCGCTGTCCGGCAGCACCCGCGCGTCGTCGCCGTCGCTGCGGACGGGCGAGGGGGTCACCGAGGACTCCGGCGTCATCGATCTCAACCGGCTCAGCGCGTCGGTGCCCCCGGAACAGGTGGAGGCTGCCGGCAGTGTGCAGCCCGGCGCGGCTGAGTCGTTCGAGGACGAGAAGCCGGCCGAGGTCGCAGCGATGTCGGCGAGGAGGCCGCGCGCCGTGGCCGCGCCCGCCGCCGAGGCTGCGGCGAAGAAGCGATCCGGCGGGATGATCGCCGGCGTGGCGATCGCGGCCCTCGGCCTGGCCGCGGCGGTCGCGGTGATGGTGAAGACGCCGAAGGCGCCGTCGCAGGAAGAGACAGCGGCCGCGCCGGCCGCGACCCCGGCGCCCGCGGCGCCCCGCGACGACAGGCCAGTGGAGCCCGCTGCCCCGGTCGCCGCCGCGCCCGCCGCGCCGGCGGGCAACGCGGAGGCGGAGCAGCAGCCCGTCGAGGCGGCAGAGAAGCTCGCCGCAGCGCCCAAGACGGCAGCGGCGCCGGCCGGCGCTGGCGCGCCTGCGCCGGCGGCCCCTGAGGCGCCCGCGGCCCCCGTCGCGGCGCAGAAGACAGAGCCGCAGGGCAAGGTGGCGGCGGCGCCGACAGCACCCGGCAAGCCGGGGGACCTGCCGTCCGCCATGCAGGCGGCCGTGGGCGACGAGGCGGAGAAGCAACCGTCGGTGGTGTCCGAGGCGCCGGTGCCGGCCTCGGGTCCGCTCCGGCAGCAGAACGTCCCCGAACAGCCGTCGCAGGGCTCGGTCCAGGCCGCGCTCGGCTCGGTCATGGGCAACGCGAGGGCGTGCGTGGCGGGCGCGGACGACGTGTCGCGCGCGCAGATCACGTTCTCGTCGACCGGCCAGGTGACCAAGGTCAGTGTCAGCGGCTGGGCGGCGGCGAACGGCCAGTCGAGCTGCGTGCAGTCCGCGCTCAAGGCCGCGAACGTGGGCCCGTTCTCGAAGCCGTCGTTCTCGGTCAGCGCCTCGATTCGACCCTGATCGAGCCGACAAACGTCCCGGTTGACACGAGGGGCTCCGCAGGTAGAATGCGCGCCCCCATGGTTTCCGCGACTCAGCAAACTCAGCGCATCCGTCGGCGCAAGGCGCGCACGGCGGGCACCCGTCGCAAGCGCTTCGAGCGCGCGCACGGCACCCCGAAGTTCCCGATCCATCCGGCGGGTTACGATCAGAACGCGCCGGACGCCCTGCGCGCTGCCACGCCCGCCGAGGCGCAGGCGAAGAAGTAGGAGAGCTTTTCTCATGGCCAATCACGCATCCGCCGACAAGCGCAACCGCCAGCGCATCACGAGGACCGCGCGCAACCGCGCCGCCAAGTCGGAGCTCCGCACGACCGTCAAGAAGGCGCGCACCGCGCTGAAGGGCGTTCCGCAGGAGTCCACGGCCCTGGTTGCCGACGCGGTGAGCGCGCTCGATCGCGCCGCGTCGAAGGGGACGATCCCCGCCAAGCGCGCGTCGCGTGTGAAGAGCCGCCTGGCCCTCGCCCTTCACAAGGCGAGCGTCGCCGCCAAGACCGCCGCGAGCTGAGCACACCCCTTCCCGCACGTACGCCCCGCTCACCGCAAGGTGAAGCGGGCGTCGTCGTTTTGTCCATCGCATGTCCCTGAGGTCGCGGCTGGCCTCGCCCCTCGAGCTCCGCGAGCGTGGGTGGCCGGGCAGCTTCCCCGGGTTCTTCGCGCGAGCCAGGCCAGCTTCCCCGGGTTCTTCGCGCGAGCCAGGCCAGCTTCCCCGGGCGTCGCTCACGCCGGGCAGCTTCCCCGGGCGTCGCTCACGCCGGGCAGCTTCCCCGAGCGTCGGCGACGCCGGCCCCGCGCTTCCGCGGTCAGTGGGCGTCGGCCCAGGTCGGGCCGTGGCCGATGTCGACGACGAGCGGCACGTCGAGCGGGAAGACCGACTCCATCGCCTGCCGTACCTTGGCCTTCGCCTCCTCCTCCGCGCCAGCCGGCACCTCGAACGCGAGCTCGTCGTGCACCGTGAGCACCATGCGCGCGCCGGGGACGACGGGGCGCGGGACGCGGACCATCGCGAGCTTCAGGAGGTCCGCCGCGGTCCCCTGGATCGGGGTGTTCTGCGCGATGCGCTCGGCCTGGGCGCGGCGCATGCGGTCGCTGCTGCGCAGATCCGGGAGCAGGCGGCGCCGGCCGAGCAGCGTGCGCACCGACTCGGAGCGCTTCGCCTCGGCCATCGTCCGCTCCATGAACTCGTGCACGCCGCGGTAGCGCGCGAAATATGCGTCGATGAAGCGCGCAGCCTCCGCGCGCGAGATGTCGAGGCGCTTGGCCAGCGCCGACTCGCCCATCCCGTAGATCACACCGAAGTTGATGGTCTTGCTCCGGCGGCGCATCTCGTCGGTGACCCCCGCCTCGTCCACGCCGAAGATCTCCATGGCCGTGCGCACGTGCACGTCCTGCCCGGTGCGGAAGGCGTCGACGAGCACCGGGTCCTTCGACAGGTGCGCGAGGACGCGCAGCTCGATCTGGGAGTAGTCGGCGCTCACGATCACGCTCCCGGGCGGCGCGACGAACGCGCGCCGGATCATCCGGCCGAGCTCCGTGCGGATCGGGATGTTCTGCAGGTTCGGGTCCTGGGACGAGAGCCTGCCCGTCGCGGCCACGGCCTGGCCCCAGCGCGTGTGGATCCGGCCCGTGCCCGGGTGCACGAGGCGCGGCAGCGCGTCGATGTACGTGCCCTTCAGCTTGGCGATCATGCGGTGCTCGAGCACGACGCCAGGGAACGGGTGGTCCTCCGAGAGCGTCTCGAGCACGTCGGCGTCCGTCGAGCGGCCGGTCTTGGTCTTGCGCTGCGAGCGCAGCCCGAGCTCGTCGAACAGCACCGCCTCGAGCTGCTTCGGCGACGCGAGGTTGATGTCGTGCCCCACCATCTCGCGCGCCTTCTCCTCCAGCGCCGCGAGCTCGGTCGTCATCTGGGCGCCGAGCTGCGCGAGCGCCTGCGGGTCGACCAGGACGCCCGTGAGCTCCATCTCGGCGAGCACCGCGGAGAGGGGCAGCTCGATCTGCACGAGCAGGTCCTCGAGCCGCTCGGCGCGAAGCCGCGGGCGCAGCCGGTCGGTCAGCGAGAGCGCGACGTCGGCGAACGCCGCCCCGTAGCTCGAGGCCTCGCCGAGCTCGATCTCGTCGAGGCCGCGCTGCGCCTGGCCGCGGCGCTTCGGGGCCACCTCGTCGAGGGTCTGCATCTTCGCGCCAAGCTCGCGCTCGGCGAGCTCGTGGAGCTGGTTCTTCGCCTCGGGATCGAGCAGGTAGCTCGCCAGCATGGTGTCGAAGGCGACGCCCACGATCCCGATGCGGTGCCGCAGAAGGACCACCTCGCAGAACTTGACGTCGTGGCCGATCTTCGGGAGCTCGGGGTCGGCGAGCAGCGGGCCGAGCACCGCGTCGACGTCGCTCATCGAGAGCTGCGCCGGCGCGCCGAGGTAGCGGTGGCCCAGCGGGACGTAGACGGCCTGCCCCGGCTCGCAGGCGAGCGCGATGCCGCAGACGTGGGCGCTCATCGGCTCGCGGGTCGTCGCGTGCACGTCGAGGGCGAGGCGCCCGGCCGCGCGCGCCGACCTGGCGAAGGCCTCGAGCTCCTCGCGCGTCGCGATGACCCGGTAGGTCGCCGCGCGCGCGGCGGGCTCCGGCGCGCGGACGGCCTTCAGGAAGCGCGAGAAGCCGAGCTCGGTGAAGAGCTCCCGAAGCCTGCCCGTGTCCGCGCCGCCGTAGCGCAGCGTCTCCAGGTCGAGCGAGACGGGCGCGCTGCCGTCGAGCGTCACGAGCTTCTGCGACAGGAGCGCGTCGGCCTCGTGCTGCTTGAGCGACTCGCGGATGCGCGGCTTCTTCACCTCGTCGAGGCGGGCGTACAGCGAGGCGAGCGATCCGAACTGCGCGAGCAGCTCGGCGGCCGTCTTCAGGCCGACGCCGGGCACGCCGGGGACGTTGTCCGAGCTGTCGCCGACGAGCGCGAGCAGGTCGCGCACCTGCTCCGGCGGCACGCCGAACTTCGCGGCCACCTCGGGGTGCCCGTAGACCTTGTCGCGCATCGCGTCCCAGAGCATCACCCGGTCGTCGTCGACGAGCTGCATGAGATCCTTGTCGCTCGACGCGATGACGACGCGCAGCCCCCGCTCCTTGGCGCGCTCGACGGCGACGGCGATGAGATCGTCCGCCTCGAGCCCCTCGTGGATGAAGATCGGGATGCGGTACGCCTCGACTATCTCCCGGCACCGGTTCATCTGCACCCCGAGGTCGGGCGGCGGCGGCGGCCGGTGCGCCTTGTAGCGCGGGTCGAGGTCGTCGCGGAACGTCTTGCCCGCGGAGTCCATCGCCACGCCGAGGTACGCGGGCTTCCGCTCGTCCACGAGCTTCGTGAGCATCGCGACGGTGCCGAACGTCGCATGAGTCGGCTCGCCGCTCGGGCTCGAGAGCGGGCTGATCGCGTGATAGGCGCGGAAGACGTAGCCCGAGAGGTCGATCAGGTAGAGGACGTCCGGAGCTCCGGCCGGGGGAAGCGCGGTGGGGCGCGTCGACATGACGGACCTCTAGCACCTCGGCGCGCGGCCGGTTCAGCGAACCACGACGTCGCGCCGCATTGTCACCTCGAGGACGCGGCCCCCCCGGTCGACGCCGACGGAGACGCGCGTCCCCGCCGGGCCGCGGAGGCGCTGGATGCAGTCGGCGAGCGGGAGATCCGTGGCGGGCTCGCCGTCGATCCGGACGATGACGTCGCCCTGCGCGAGCCCGGCGAGCGCCGCGGGCCCGCCCTCGATGACGTCCGCGATCGTCACGCCGCCTGAGGAGACCGAGAGCATCGCGCCGATGCCCGTGAGCTCCTCGCGCGAGCCGCCGTCGCCGAGCTGGCGGAGCTCGATGTCGGCGCGCGCGGAGCCCGCGCCGCGCGCGTCGAGGCCGGGCACGATCTTGGTCATGTACTGGTCGTGCCGCACGCGCACCGAGAACGGGCCGCTCGCCGGCACCCCCTGGAGCTCGTAGTCGCCGTTCGAGTCGGTGAGCGCGAGCGAGATCGCGTTCGCGCCGGACGAGGTCGCGGAGTCGAGCTCGACCTGGGCCTCGACGACCGGCGCGCGCGACTCGGCGTCGACGACCCTGCCTCGCAAGGTCGCGCCCTGCGGCAGCACGATCCGCACGCGGCGGGCGGCGCCGCCCGCCGCGACGTCGACGGGCGCGCTCCGCGCGGGCGGGCGGCCGGGCGCGCTCGCCGTCAGCACGTAGCGGCCCGGCGCGAGATCGTTCCATTCAAACGCGCCGCTCGGGTCGGACACCTTGCGCGCGCGGCCGTTCACGCTCCCGTGCGCGCCGGAGCCGGACGGCAGGAACGACTCGATCGCCAGGAGGTACTCCTCGACGGGCCTGCCCGACTGATCCACGACCTCGCCCGCGATCGAGCCCGCGGCGATCAGGTGGAGGATGTTGTCGCGGCCGGCGGCGACGCGCGCGGGCTCTGTGTCGCCGAAAGGAGGGTGCGTCGCGATCGCGGTGCAGCCGTCGGCCTCGGGCGGCAGCTCGAAGCGACCCTCGGCGTCGGCGACCGCCGACAGGCTCGGCTCATCGGTGCACCTGACCGTCGCGCCGGCGCCGGGGCGGCCCTCTGGATTGAACACCACGCCGCGGACCGGCCCCGCGCGCGCGGCCGTGGTCTCGCGCGGCGGCGGCGGGGGCGCCGGCGGCTCGGCCTCGACCTCACGCGGCGCCGCGTGCTCGGGCTGGGGCGGAGCGAGCCGCGCCGGGGCGGGCTCCTGCCGCGCCGGTATCACGGGGGCGGGGCGCGGCAGGAGCAGCCAGAAGAGGAGCGGCACGACCAGGAGCGCCACGGAGAGCAGGGCCGCCGAGAGCCAGGCCCTTCGTTGCGCGCCTGCCGTCCCGCTCTCCGCCATGCCGTCCTCCGCTGGCTCAGCGGCCGGCGTCCGCCTGGTCTGCCGAGCCCTCGTCCGCGCCTTCAGGGCTCGCGCTCGTGTCGGCCGGCCCGCCAGGCGACGCCTCGTCGGTGGGGCCGAGCGCAGGGCCCTGTGGCTCCGCCGGCCACGGCGTCTCGCTGGAGGAGCCGCCGCAGGCCCCGAGGAGCAGCGTGAAGGGTAGAAGCAAGGTGCCGGGCCGCATGACCGGCATCCTAGCTCGTTTTGGAGGGGAGGTCTCGAGGACCGGGCTCTTCGCCCGGTCGCGGAGCGATCGCGGCAGCGCGCCGGATCAGCGCGTGGAGAGGTTCGTCCTGGCGATCCAGAGGCAGGCCGCGGCGTTGACCGCGCACCAGACGACGAGCGCCAGCTGGCCGAGGGGGCCGGCGACCTCGCCAAGCGTGACGACCGACGTGAGGTAGGCCGCGGTGCCGACGGAGAAGCCCGCGATCGCCGGCCGGAGCTTCTTCACCCCGAAGAAGAGCGAGGTGAGGCCGAGCGGGACGAGCGCGTTGGCGAGCGGCAGCCAGCGGTGGACCGACGCGCCGATCAGCAGGTCGAGGTCGGCGAGCGGCCGGGCCAGCACGTCGACGGCGAGATCCACGCGCGAGAGGAGCCACGGAGCGAAGAAGAACAGCCCCGGCCCTGCCGCGAGCGCCGGGAGCAGGAAGCTCGCGCGCCACGGGCTCGTGGCGGTCGCGTCCTTCTTGCGGGCGCGGCGGCCGACCCAGGTCGCGAGCAGGAGCAGCGCGACCAGCCGCACGATGATGTGGCTCTGCGTCACCCGCGCGACCGAGCTCGCGGCGTCGAGCACGCCCGCCCCGTAGAGGAGCTTGCCGCTGTCGGAGTCGTCGATCACGCGCGCGCCGGCGCGGATCGCGTCCTCGACCGCGCGCGGGTCCGACACGCCGAGGCCCACGAGCAGCGCCGCCGCGCCGGCCACGTGGGGCGCGGCCATCGAGGTGCCGTTGTACGCCGGGTAGGGAGCCTCGCAGTCGCCGCGCCCGCGGTTGCAGATGGTCTGCTGCGTGACGTTCACGCCGGGCGCCGAGACGTCGACGCCCTGGCCGCGCGAGGAGAACCTCGCGATCTTGTCGTTCGCGTCGGTGGCGCTCACGCCGATGACGCCGTCGGAGGCGCCGGGGAACTGCACGCGCCCGCCTGTGTTGCCGGCCGCCGCGACGACGACCGCGCCGCGCGAGATCGCGTAGTCGATCGCGCTCTGGAGGACCTTGGAGTTGCGCGGGCCGCCGAGGCTCAGGTTGATGACGTGGGCGCCGTGCTCGGCGGCCCACCGGATGCCGTCGGCCACGTCGGCGGTGGTGCCCCAGCCGCTCTCGTTCAGCACCTTCACCGGCATGAGCCGCGCGTGGAACGCGAGCCCCGCGGCGCCGATGCCGTTGTTGGTCGACTGCGCGATCGTGCCGGCGACGTGCGTGCCGTGGCCCTGGTCGTCGTTCGCGTGGTTCGTCTTGGTGACGAAGTTCCAGCCCTCGACGCACTCGGTCGAGGCGAGGTCGGGCGCCTTGACGAAGGGCCCGTGCGTCTCGCACGCGATGCCCGTGTCGACCACGGCGACGGTGACCCCGCGGCCCGTCGAGAAGTCCCATGCCCGCTCGGCACCGACGCGCGCCATGTGCCACTGGTCCTTCAGCAGCGGGTCGTTGGCGACGAAGAACGCGCGCACCCTGGCGAGCGGCTCGGCCGCCTCGACGCGCGGGTCCTGCGCGAGCCGCTGGAGCGTCGCGCTGACCGGGCCGTCCACGGTGGCGATGTGGATCCGGGTCTTGGCGGCGAGCGCGGTGGGCATGAGGTGCAGTGAGAAATCCCGCACGAGCCCCGCGAGCGCGCCGTCGTCGACGTCGTCGCGCGCATCGACGACGATCTGCCCGGGGATGTCGTAGCTGGTCTCTTCGAGCTCGGAGGCCAGGCCATACAGCGGCTCGCCCGCCGTCGCGACCGGCTCGTTCAGGACGTCGAAGCCGCCCATCGACGAAGCGATATCCGCCGGCAGCGCCGGATTGACGTAACCCGGAAGGCGAGGCTCGAGCATCCCTGGCGAGCGCGCCGCGAGCGCGACCCCGGCCTCCTGGCCGTCCGTCCCGTCGGCCCTGGCCACGCCCGACATGGCGACCACCGCGGCCGCGGCGAGCAACGACGTCGCGAGCGCGCGCCCGGTTGGATGAATGGCGGTCCCTGACCCACGCTGAAGGCGAGACTTGTGCATAGCGGCTCCTCATCGGCAGAGTAGCGCCGCTACCCCCAGGCAGCCATCGCTCCGGCGCTGCCAAAACCGCTCGCCGCCGCTCGTGCCGGCGCGACCGCCAGCCGCGACAGAGCCCCCAGCCCCCTCGGCCCCTGCCCCCTCGGGTTCGCCCCGAGCCGCCGCGTCCCCGCCCAACCCGACCGTCCCGGCCGCCTCCCGTCCCGTTGCTCTCCAGCCTCCCGTCCCGTTGCTCTCCAGGAAAGAGCCGCCGGCGGAGGGGGAGCCGCGCGCGGGGGCGGCGGGGGTGGGCCCCACAAACCCGAGCGCCGGCCCGCTTCGCAGCGAGTCCCCTCAGACCCCCCCACCCGTCCACCGGGCAATAGCCACCAAAAGGCGCGAGTTTGTGGGGGGACCCCCGCCGCCCCCGCGCGCGGCTCCCCCTCCGCCGGCGGCTCTCCCTGCGATCGTGATCTCCCCTCCCCCCCGGGTCAGCGGATCTCCGCCCCTGGCTCACATCACCGAGGCGTGCCCCAGAGTCCGGCCATCCACGCTTCCACGTCGCTCACGCTCCGCGGGATATCGTTCGAGAGGTTCCGATACCCCGTCTCCGTGACGAGGATATCGTCCTCGATGCGCACGCCGATGCCCCGGTAGCGCGCCGGGACCGTCTCGTCGTCGAGCTGGAAGTAGAGCCCAGGCTCGACCGTGAGCACCATGCCCGGCTTGAGCTTGCCGAACTTGTAGACCTGCTGCCGCGCCTGCGCGCAGTCGTGCACGTCGAGGCCCAGCATGTGGCTCACGTTGTGGAGCGAATACCGGCGGTAGAACTGCTTGTCTTCCTTGAGCGCCTCCTCGGCGGAGACGTGGAGGATGCCGAGCCGCTCGAGCCCCCGGGCGAGCACCCGCATCGCGGCCCGGTTCGGCTCCATGAAGTCGTTCCCCGGCTTCACCTCGGCGATCGCCGCCACCTGCGCCGCCAGCACGAGCTCGTAGATGTCGCGCTGCTCCGGGGAGAACTTCCCGTTGATCGGCAAGGTCCGGGTGATGTCGGCGGTGTACAGCGCGTTGCCCTCGACGCCCGCGTCGAGCAGGAGGAGCTTGCCCGGCTCGAGCGCGCCGTCGTTCCTCGTCCAGTGCAGGATGCAGGCGTGGTGGCCCGACGCGGCGATGGTGCCATACCCGACGTCGTTGCCCTCGACCCGGGCGCGCAGGTTGAAGATGCCCTCGACCTCTCGCTCGCTCCGGCCGCCGGGGAGCGCGCGGATGACGTCCTCGAAGCCGCGCTTCGTCGACGCGACGACCGTCTCGAGCTCCTCGACCTCGAGGGCGTCCTTGAGGAGGCGCATCTCCGAGAGCGCCTCGCCGAGCTGCTTGTCGCGATCGTGCTGGGCGAGGAGCTTGTCGACGCGCTTGGAGATGCCGCGGAGCACGCGGTGGGGGCGCGTCACCGTGCCGACAAGGCCGCTCAGGTAGGCGTCGAGCTCGGGAAGCCCGCGGCACTCGTCGACGCCGAACCGCGCGCGGCTCTGCTCGATACCGAGGCGGGGGCCGACCCAGAGCTCCCCCTTTGCGCGATCGGTGAAGAACGTCTTGTCGCTGCGCCCGGGGTTCGGCTCGACGAAGAGGATGTCCCGGTGCCCGCCGCCCTCCTGCGGCTGCAGGACGAGCACGCAGTCGGGCTCGAGGTTGCCCGTCAGGTAAAAGAAGTCCGAGCCGGGGCGAAAGCGGTAATGCGTGTCGTTGGACCGCACCTTCTCGTGCCCCGTGGGGATGATGAGCGTCTCCGCCGGAAAGAGCTTCGAGAGGGCGCGGCGGCGGGCGGCGAACACCTCCGCATGCGCGATCGGCCGGGGGAGATCGCGGGGTGCAGGCGCCCACCGGTCCAGCATGAACGCGACCAGCGCCTCCGGCAGCGTCGAGTCGTGGCTCGCCGGCTTGGCCTCGCCGGCGACCACAGCAGCCGGCGCCTCGGCCGGGCCGCTGCCGGTGGGCGCGCTGGGGGCGGGATCGGCCTGGAGGGGGGCGGCGCTGGTCTCGGGCGTGTGGCTCATGGGACTCAAACTATGGGTCGATCGGGCGCCGTCGTTCAAGCCAAAGCGCGCGCCCGACCCGCCGCGCGGATCCCTCCGTACGGCGGGCGGCGCGTCACGCGACCGAGGCGCCGCCGTCGATCGCGAGGATCTGGCCGGTGATGAAGTCGTTTTCGGCGAGGAACACCACCGCGCGCGCAATGTCCTCGGCCTCGCCGAGGCGCTGGAGCGGGATGCGCTCGCGGAGGCGGGCGAGCGTGGCCTCGTCGTAGGAGGAGGGCGGGAGGACCGTCCCGGGCGCGATGCCGTTGACGCGCACGTCGGGGGCGAGCCCGACGGCGAGGCCGCGAACCAGGTGCGCGAGCGCGGCCTTCGAGACGGAGTAGGGGATGTAGTTCTTCCAGGGGCGCTCGGCGCTCACACAGACGATCGCGACGACGCTGCCGCGGAAGGCGCGAAGCGCCGGAGCGAGCTCGAGCGTGAGCAGATACGGCGCGGTCGCGTTGAGCGCCATCGCGCGATCCCAGGCGTCGGCGGACAGCTCGGCCGGCGGGACTCGCTCGAAGTTCGCCGCGTTGTGGACCAGCAGGTCGAGCCGGCCAGACGACCATTCGAGCGCCGCGCGGGCGAGGCGGGCGAGCGCATCGCGGTCGTGGAGATCTGCCTGGAGCGCGACGGCGCGCCGGCCGAGCGAGCGCGCCTCGTCGACGACGGCGTCCGCGCCGGCGCCGCTCGTGGCGTAGTGGACGGCCAGGTCGGCGCCGGCGGCCATGAGCGAACGGGCAGCCGCGGCGCCGAGGCGGGTGCCGGCGCCGGTCACGAGGGCGACACGGCCGGTCAGGGGGGCGTGGGGCATGGGGGTTGTGTAGCCGATGCGGCGCCCCGCGCGTCGAGCCGACAGCATCGACACCGGCCAGAGGGGCCATCGGACCGGCCAGAGCGGCGAGGGCCACGTCCGGCCTCTCGAGCTCCGCGTCGAGGGCGCCCGCCCTCCCGCCCGCCTCGCGGGCTCCCCGCGGCTCGGTGCTCAGACGCGCGCGCCCGCCACAGGTCGGGATCGCGCGCCGACCCCGATCAGCAGCATGGACGAGCCGCCGATGAGGAGGTCGACGCCGACGAGCAACCCGATCGCCCACGCGGCGGTGCTCGGCCAGTGCCACCAGATCAGGGCTCCGAGCGCCAGCGAGACGAGCCCATCGAACAGGAGCCAACCCCATGCGGGCATGTCGCGGTGCTGGATGGCGCGGATGGTCCTGAGGAGGCCGTCAGCGACGAAGAACGCCGCGAGGATCAGCGTCAGCGTCGCCTTACCCGTGACCGGGAAGAGGATGATCAGGACGCCCGCGGCGACCTGGATCAAGGCGCTCACGAAGGACCAGGCGGAGCCGGCCCACCGCCGGTTCAGGACGGCGTGGACGCCCTGAAAGAGGCCGCTGGCGACCAGCACGCATCCAATGACGACCGCCGAGACCAGCGAGGCGAACGCGGGCATGAGCATCGCGAGGGCGCCAAGCACCATGAGCGCGATGCCGAGCCCCACGAATGAGCCGCGGTTCTCCTGCACGGTATCCGCGTCGACCAGCGCCAATCCGAAGCTCGTCGTGCGGTGGGAGCCCTGCAAGTGATCTGCCATGTGCGTACCCTCCTCTGCTGGAGCCGGAGTTCTCACCGGAACCGGGAATAGAGGCCAGCGCCTCACCAGCGTGCCTGCTCGCCGCCATGAGCGCGTCGCTCGCCCCCGGGGAGCGGCGCGGCAGCGTGCGGGTCACGGCGAACAAGGTGCCGCCCTGGAAGGGCGTCAAGTTGCTCGCTCCCGCACGCCCACAAGATGGCGGACGTCATGCAACGGGCTGGCGGTTCGAGAAGAACAGCCCAGAGCTGACGCAGACAAGCGAACTAAGGAGAGCCACCGAGGAGCGACCGGGCGCCGCGACGCAACGTCCTCGATGAGCTGGCGCGGGAGCCGAGCCTCAGCGCAGCCGCGATCGGCGTATCGGTCCATGCCGGCGTCGTCACACGAGCAACCGCGTGGGTGCCTGTGCCGGGAAGGACATGGCGCCGCCGTTTTTTTCTCCCGCGACGCGCGCCGTGGCACGCTGCGCCCGCTTTGCCGATGCCCCCGACACGCCGAAGCTCCGCCCAGGAGCGCTCCAGGGAGCCGACATGGCGCCTGTGCGCCCTCGCCGCCGCGCTGCTGTGCGCTGCGGGATGCAAGGAGAAGCTCGAGTCCATCGACCTGCCGGGCCTCGAGCTGCCAGGCCGCGATGGGCCTGACACCGGCGTTGCCGCGGCGCCGGCGAGCGCCGTCCCACGAGCCCAGGGCGCCCCGCGCGCCGTCGCCAGCGCTGTCCCGCGCGCCGTCGCCAGCGCCGCCCCGCGCGCCGTCACGGCGGGCGCGCCGTCGCTCGAGTGCGATGAGCTGCCGTCGGAGGAGGAGGAGCGGCGCGCGAAGCTGCCGCCCCTGACGGCGCTCGGGAAGGCCGTGCCCGCAGAGCCGTGGGAGCCGCCGCCCTACGAGGTGCTGCCCGGCGTGACGCTCCCCGCGAAGATCGCCGCGAAGCTCGAGCAGATCGACCGGGGCTACGCTCGACGCACGCGCGAGCACCTCGTGATCACGAGCGGGACGCGCGACGCGAACCGCCAGGCGAGGGCCATGTTCACGAAGCTCAGGCTCGGAGAGGATCTCCTCCAGCTCTACCGGAACAAGGCGGCGGTCCAGGAGATCAAGAAGGCTTACCAGGCGAGCTCCAGGAAGCCGCCGGAGCAGGTGGTGGCGGCCATGGAGGCCGTCATCCAGGACCAGATCGACCGCGGGATCTACGTCTCGGCGCACCTGCGCAGGGGCGCCGTGGACGTGCGCAACAGGACCATGTCGTCGAAGGAACGGCGCGCGTTCCTCGAGAGCGCCGCGGAGATCGAGGGCGTCCTGGTCATCGAGGAGACGACGCCGCCGCACTACCACCTTCAGATCGACTGACCGGCGCGCTTTGCTCGGCGCGGCCGCGCCTCAAGGGGCGCGCAGCGGCGAGGCGGCATCCGACAGGCGCCGCAGGCGCAGCGAGAGCCCGAGGAGCAGGATGCCCACCGCGATCGCGAGCGACCCGATCAGCCAGCTCAGCGCCAGCACGCCGGCCGCCGGCAGCGCGACCATGAGGACACCGAAGATCACCGAGGTGACGCCGCTCAGCCCGAGCCAGACCTCGCTCGCGATCACGTGCCGGAGCCGCACCGCGCTGATGATCCTGAAGATGCCCGTCACGACGGCCCACGCAGCGACGACGCTGTAGAGCGTGAGCGCGGTGAGGATGGGCCGCCAGAACGTCAGCACGGCGATGGCGACGCCGAAGATGCCCTCGACCACGGAATAGACGCCGCCGCGCCCGCCTATCGCGGACGCGAACGCGGCGCAGCCGTCGAGCAGCGCCCACACGCCGAACAGCAGGACGAGCGTGGCGAGCGACGGGAGCGGCCACAGGAAGAACAAGGTCCCGAAGGCGATCCCGACAAGGCCCCTCACGGTCAGCACCCACCAGTAACGACCCAGCAACTCCATGCCCACCCCTCCTCCACTTCCTTCCGCCGCTCACAGCCAGCGGCCGCGCGCCGCCTGAGAACGCCGCGCATCCCCCCGGCGCGGAGAGCTGTGCCGCTCTTGCCCGCACGGCGTCACGCTGCCCGGGCTGGATGCACGTCCCCTGCCCGGCCAAGGCGGGCGAGCTGCTCAGCAGCTCCGGGCGGGCCCATCGGCGCGCCGGCGACCGAGCGCGGAGAACGCCCGACGCTTGCCGCGCCGCCGGCGCGAGACGGTGTGCCCGGGCGTGCATCGTTTCGCTTTTCTTCGAATGGAGGTGGTGCCAAGACCGGCTTCTACAAATGACTTGCTCCATCGAACCCCTGCTCGAGCCGCTCCAGCTCCTGAGCGTCCCTCTGCGCAACAGTTCGACCTCATGGCGGTGGGCCGCGCGCTCCTCGTCGATCCGGAGTGGGCGCTCGAGGCGCGCAAGGGCGAGCCGTTCAAGCCGCTCGGCCTGGAGCACATCCACCAGCTCTATTGGCTCGTCTCGATTCTCGATCTCCCCGCACGTCGGCGAACGCCGTCGTCCACGGCCGATCGCCGGCGCCTTCACGATGGGTCGGGGCGCGGCGCGGGCAACGCCCGGATCTCGACGGAAACAGGCGCCAGGCCGGCTTGATGGACGGGCTTGTTGCCAGCGGCCGCGACTCGCCTTATAAACAATCGATCACGGGGCACGCAAATGTCAAAGAAAGTCATCTTCTCGGGGATTCAACCTTCAGGGCGCCTCATGCTCGGCAACTACCTTGGGGCCCTGAAGAACTGGGTGAAGCTGCAGGACGACTACGACTGTCTGTACTGCCTGGTCGACATGCACGCGATCACCTTGCCTCAGGACCCCAAGGAGCTGCGCAGCCGCACCTATGAGGGCCTGGCGATGTACCTCGCGGCCGGGCTCGATCCGAGCAAGAACATCATCTTCGCCCAGTCGCACGTGCCGGCTCACGCGGAGCTCGGCTGGCTTCTGACCTGCAACGCGTACATGGGCGAGCTCTCGCGCATGACGCAGTTCAAGGACAAGAGCGCCAAGCACCAGCAGGTCGGCGTGGGGCTCTTCTCGTACCCCGTGCTCATGGCCGCCGACATCTTGCTCTACCAGACCGATCTCGTGCCCGTGGGCCAGGACCAGAAGCAGCATCTCGAGCTCACACGCGACATCGCGATGCGCGTGAACAACACCTATGGCGACGCCGAGACCGCCAAGGACGGGACGGTCACGGTGAAAAACCCGATCTTCCGCGTGCCCGAGCCTTACATTCCGCCGGTCGGCGCCAAGATCATGAGCCTGCAGAACCCGACGGCAAAGATGTCGAAGTCGGACGCCGACCCGAACGCGACCGTCTTCCTCGACGAGAGCGACGACGCGATCCGCAAGAAGATCAAGCGCGCCGTGACCGACTCCGGGAGCGAGATCGTCTTTGCTCCCGAGCGCGAAGAGAAGGCGGGGGTGACGAACCTTATCTCGATCCAGGCCGCGATCACCGGCAAGGATCCGGGCGCGATCGTCGAGGGGTATGCGGGCAAGCAGTACGGGCACCTCAAGGTGGAGACGGCCGAGATCGTCGTCGAGCTCCTGCGCCCGCTGCGCGAGAAGTACCACGCGCTGCTGCAGGACAAGGGCGAGCTCGACCGCATCCTGGCGCGAGGCGCCGAGCGCGCGGCGGCGCGCGCCGAGCCCACGCTCCGGCGGATGTACGAGGCCGTTGGGTTCCTGACGCGGGCCTCCGTCCGCTGAGCCGGGGGCCGCTGCGCCAGGGGCGTGCTCGCCGGGGGGGCGAGCGCAGGAAAGGCGCTGAGGGGGTGGACACGCTGCGCGCAGGCGCGCTCAGGGCGACGTCGCGCAGCCGCGGCCGCGGAAGACGACCAAGCCGTCGAGCTGGACGCCCACCGCGTCAGGGCACCCGTTGCAGTCGAAGTCGGTGATGCCAAGGCCGAACCCGTCGATGTCCTGGAAGGTGCCGGGGAACGGCGCCGGCCGGCCATCGAACGTGCCCTCCGGGGTCTGGACGAACAGCCACATCTCGGCGGTGTTTCGGCTGACCGCGACGAGATCGCTCCGCCCGTCGAGGTTCATGTCGGCGATCTGCAGGCCGCCGGTGAGGAAATACTGGTGGTCCTCGATGGTGAGGAGCAGCTGCGGCGCCGCCAGGCTTCCGAGCCCGTCTTGCAGCAGGATCCACACCCGCATCGGGCCGTCGCTGTACTCGTGCGTGATCGCGGCGACGTCCTGGAGTCCGTCGTTGTTCACGTCGCCCACCGTGACGGACACCGACGAGACACCGGAGTTCGGCGGCGCTGTCTCGAAGAAGATCCGGGGCCCGCTCGTGTCGAACCCGCGCGCGCCGTCGTGCGGGAAGACGGCGACGCCCGCGCCCACGCCGGCCATCGCGATCACCGCGTCGGGGAGCCCGTCCCCTGTCACGTCGCCCGTGGCGACGCCGGACAGGAAAAGGCCGGCCGGCAGATCGTGGGTCAGCGCGAAGCCGCCCTGGCCGTCGCCCAGGTAGACGAGGAGCTTGCTGCCGTAGCCGGATCCGACGATGTCGAGGTCGCCGTCGCCGTCGTGGTCCACGGCGCGCGGGGAAAACGTGGCCGGCCCGGCGATCGGCCTCGGGGACTCGAAGTCGCCGCCGCCCTGGTTGCGGAGGAAGACCAGGCCTTCCTGCTGAGCAACGATGATGTCGAGCGCGCCGTCTCGATCTGCGTCGAGCAGCAACGTGTCCTCGACGGAGTTGGCGGGGGTGGAAGGGGTGTAGATGACCTGCCCGTCCAGCTCGCGAACGCGCGGATGGGTCTGCAGATAGAGCTCCTCGCGGTCGGTGCCCACGAAGTCGAAGCGCCTGTCCCCGTCGATGTCGCCGAGCGAGAGGTGCCCCATGAAGACGCCCGGGGAATCGGCGGGGTACACGATGCCAGGCTTGAGGTAGTAGCCGCTGCCGTCGCTCGGCTCGTCGCCAGGGTACGGGCCCGAGCACCGATCGCCCGCGCCGCTGCTGCTCGACGCGCCGGCGGCGCTCTCGGCCTCTCCCGGCCGGCCGACGGCGCTCTCGGCCTTTCCCGGCCGGAGGGAGGGCCTGTCCGCCGAGCCGACGCCAGCCGCCGCGTCGTCCTGCGGCGGACCGGCCGGGTCGCCTGGCGCGGATGGATCAGGAACGACAACCGAGCCATCGCACCCCGAGCCGAGGCCGATAAGCAAGCAACAAGCCAGAAGTGACCGTCCGCTACTGTGTCGCGCGATGTTCACAAGCTACCTCCGAAGGATGAGTGCGCCCACGAACCTGAGCGGTCCCAGGACGCGCCCGCCCCCGCGCCCTCGGCGGGGGCAGGACGACGATGAGGTGCAATGAGCGAGCCGCGGATTCATCCCGGGGAACGAGCCGCGGCGCGCCCTCCGGGACGGCGACCGGGACCGCCTCGGGAGATCGTGCTCGAGGTGCCGCTGCCCCCGGAGCCTGTCGTGCCGCTCGTGGTAGAAGGAGCGCTGCTGCCGCCGCTGCTGGCACCGCTGCTGGCACCGCTGCTGGCACCGCTGCTGGCACGGCCGGTGGCACCGCCGCCGCTGCTGGCACCGCCGCTGGCATCACCGCCGCTGCCGCCGGCACCGCGCTCACCGGTGTCCGGTGCGCACGCGCCGTCCTGGCCCACGCCGCTCGCCGAGGGCTGCCCGGGGCCATGAGGCCACGCGTTGGCGATGCCCTGATCGTGGCCTGGCGCGACAATCAGACGACCGCCGGCGACCAGCACGCGGCCGTCGTCGAGATGCGTCGACGCCTGCTCGATGGCGGTCGCCGGCGCTGCGCAGGCCGGGCCTCGCTCTGGCGCCCACAGCGGATCGCCGATATGGTCCCCCTCGAAGAAGGAGAGAGACGAGATGGCCAGGATCAAGATCACCGCGTTTGGCTGGGTACCGCCTTTTGCCCAGGGGCTGGTGCGTGACATCCGGGTGCGCTGGGCGCTCGAGGAGGCGGGCCTCGCCTACGAGGAGCTGCTGATCTGGCCCGGGGATCAGGAGTCCGAGCGCTACCGTGACCTTCAGCCTTTCGGGCAGGTGCCCGCCTACGAGGAGGACGGCCTGTTGCTGTTCGAGTCCGGCGCCATCGTGCTGCATATCGCCCAGCGCTCCGACGCGCTCATGCCGTCCGACCCTGGCGCCCGGGCGCGCGTGACGTCGTGGATGTTCGCGGCGCTGAACTCGGTCGAGCCGTCGATCCAGCAGCTCGCCGCGATCGATCTGTTCTACGCCCAGGAGGAATGGGCGAAGCTGCGCCGGCCGTCGGCGGTCGACGCGGTGAAGGCGCGGCTGGCGAAGCTGTCCGGCTGTCTCGAAGGCCGAGACTATCTCGAGGGCCGCTTCACCGCGGCGGACGTGCTCATGTCAACGGTGCTGCGCATCCTGCGCCATACAGAGCTGGTCGGGGAGATGCCGGTGCTCGCCGCCTACTGTAAGCGGTGCGAGGCGCGGCCCGCCTTCCAGAAAGCGATGGCCGATCACATGGCGCCCTTCGCCAGGAGCAAGGAGCAGTACGCTCCGAACGATCGGAGGTGAAGCGGCGAGCAGGAGGTCGCAGCGGCGCCGCGTGACGCGCTGGCATGCGCGGACCGACGGGCTGCTCTGCGTACCTTTCCTCCGCGTCCTGGATCGGCAACGGCGACGGCGAGCCGGGTCATGGGCCGCAGGCTCGCCGGCCGCGTTCAGGTCACGACGGAGGAGACGACGAAGTCCACGAACGCCCGGACCTTGGCCGGCGGCAATTGCCGTGACGGGTAGAACACGTGGAGCGGGAACTGCTCATCGCTCCAGTCCGGGAACAGCTCGACGAGGCTGCCGCTGCGGAGCAGCTCGCCCACGCCGAGCTCCATCACCTGCGCGATGCCGTGCCCGGCGGCGCAGGCAAGGAACATCGTCGCGGCGTCGTTCAGGATGAGCCGGCCCGAGACAGGCACCTCGATGATCTCGTTCCCGCGGTGGAACTCCCACGGAAAGGGGCGCCCCGTGGCAGGGTCGCGGAAGCGGATGCACTCGTGCCGCCCCTCGCCGAGGTCGACGGGCCGCGCCGGCCGCCCGCGCCGAGCGAGGTAGTCCGGCGAGGCGCAGGTCAGTATCCGCGTCTTCAGCAGCAGCCGCGCGACGAGCGCTGACGGCTCCGGCTCGCCGAAGCGCACGGCCGCGTCGAAGCCCTCCGAGACGAGGTCACCCAGGCGATGCCGTATGGCGAGCTCCAGGGAGAGGCCAGGATGGGCGGTCAGGAACCCGTGCAGGCGAGGCGCGAGGACGAGGCGCGAGAACAAGGGATCGACGTTGACGCGAAGCCGCCCGCGCACCGAGGCAGACGAGCCCGCCGCGTCCGTGGCGGCGTCCTCGATGCCGGCGAGGAGCGGCGCCACCTGCTCGTAGAAGCGGCGCCCCTCGTCCGTGAGCGCGATCGCGCGCGAGGTGCGATCGAACAGCCGCACGCCGAGGCGCTGCTCCAGCCGCGCCACGGCGCGGCTGATGCCGGACTGCGTGAGCCCGAGCGCCTCGGCCGCGCGCGCGAAGCTCCCGGCCTCGACCACGGCCGCGAGCACGCCGATCCCGCTCAGGAGGCGATCATCGAACGGCATGCATCGAACGGCACGGGCGCGGTTGACTTTCAGTCATGCTTGCCGTGACAAAGAAACGCTCGCGGTAACCCATGTCAAGGGCCATGTTCGGCTCCGCGGGCGATAACCGCCATGCTCTTCCAGACAAGAGCGAAGGGAGCGTTCACATGTCCTTGAGCGGCAAACGGATTGTCCTCCTCGGAGGGACGTCAGGAATCGGCTTCGCCACGGCCGAGTCGGCGGCGCGAGAGGGCGCCGCGGTGGTGGTCGTGTCGAGCAAGCAAGAGCGGGTCGCTCGCGCCGTGGCGGCGCTGCAGGGCGGCGCCGAGGGCTGCGCGGTCGACCTGTCCAGCGAGGCGCAGATCCGCGATTTCTTCGGCCGGATCGGCGCCTTCGACCACCTCGTGTTCACGGCGGGCGAGGCGCTCCAGCTCGGCGAGATCGGCTCCACCGAGCTGGATGTGGCGCGGCGGTTCTTCGATCTCCGCTACTGGGGCGCGTTCGTGGCCGCGAAGTATGGCAAGCGCCATATCAGGCCAGGAGGCTCGATCGTGCTCACCTCCGGCATCGCGACGCTGCGCCCGCGCGCGGGCTGGGCCCTCGGCGCCAGCATCTGCGGAGCGATGGAGTCGCTGACGAGGGCGCTCTCCGTCGAGCTCGCCCCCATCCGCGTGAACGCCGTCTGCCCCGGCGTGGTCAGGACCGACCTGTGGGCCGACATGAAGGAGTCCGACCGGGAGGCGATGTACAAGCAGCTGGGCGCTGCGCTCCCCGTCGGGCGCGTGGGCGAGGCGCACGACCTGGCAGAGGCCTACCTCTTCCTGATGCGCGAGGCCTTCTGTACGGGGCAATCGATCGTCGTCGACGGCGGCGCCGTCCTCGTGTGACGACAGGTTCTGCGTCTACCGATCAGATGAGCCGTCGGTCAGCACGGCTGGCCTTCACCGATGCGATAGGACGGCAGGCGCCCCGGTGGAGCGCGAGGAGAGGACACCACGGAGACGCGGGGATTCGAGGAGTTCTCCTGCGTTGCCCCGGTCTCCGCGCTGCGCGCCCGCTCCGGCGCGGGCTCCTCACGGCGGGTGCGCGCGCAGCGCACCGTGGGATGTTCGGCTGAACGGTCGTCGATCAGTTGACGAGGAAACAGCCGATGTTCCGAGCGACGCTGTGACACGACGGCATGGTCACGTTGCCAGGAAGTCCCGTGCGATCGCGGCGGCACTTCCTCCCAGGGAGGATCGTCAGGATCGCGTCGGCCCGCGGCCCTGGCGGGCCCGACATCGTGCAGGATATAGTGTAGACCGGCGTCGCCTCGACGGGCGACGCGTCGTCGGCGGACACCGGGCCCGCCAGGAAGCCGAGCGCCCCCAGGAACGCGAAGCCGAGGCCAAGGTGGATCTTGCGAAGAGTGCTCATGATGGTACCTCCCCCTTCGAGCGAGGCGCAGCGTGCACGGTGCAGCGATGACGTCTCGTCGTCCCGTCGAAGGTGCAAGCGAGATGCCTTGGACACCATCCCGGCGCTGCACAGCCCGACGTGCCTGCGCTTCAAGCGCCAGCTCTGCCAGCAACCCCGGGCGCCGGCCATCTTGCCTGTTCGTCCCGCGGTCAGCCTCTCCGAGGATATTCCTGCTTGCGCCGTTCTCCATGCGGCTGGACCGCCGAGAGCGTCAAGCGCAACGCGGGCGCTCCGCCGCGGCCCGCGGCGCCGGCCGCGGGGTGCCATCACGAAGGAGCTGCCGCGCCGCCGAGCCACCCGGCTCTCCGCCCGCGCCAGCGGTCCCCCCTCCGCCGACGTCAACCCCGCCGCCCGCGAGCGGGCGCCGCCCCGGGGCGGCGCGCGGCGGCCCGGCGCGCGGGCGGGCGGTCTACGGGACCTGCGCGACGCTCACAGGCCGGCGATGGGCCCGCTCGCGGGGTCGCCGTACTTGTCCAGCTCGACACCGAAGTAATTGATGATCGAGCAGTGCAGCCCGCCGGTCGGGACGTTGCTCGCCTGGACGACGCGGCCTGTCTCGAAGCCGCCGACGCCTCCGGCGAGCATGATGGGCATGTTCTTCCGGCCGTGGGAGTCGCCGTCGCCGTTCTCGGACGTGTAGAGCACGAGCGACTCGTCGAGGAGGTTGCCTGTCGCCGTCGAGGCGGCCTTCATCGCGTTGAGCAGGTAGGCGAAGCGGCGCACCTTGAACCGCGAGGTCTGGACGACGCGGGCGTTGGCGATGCGGATCGCCTCCGCCTGCGGCAGCCCGTCGAGATCTGTCGCGCGGTCGCGGTCGCCGAGCTTGTGCGAGATGAAGTGATCGCTCCAGTCCCCCACGCCGTCCGGCAGATCGTAGCCGGCGAAGTCGAGGCCCCAGCTGTTCGAGTACTGCAGGACGAGCACCCGCGTCAGGTCACAGGTGAGCGCGAGCAGCCCGAGATCGATCATCTGCTTGAACTTGCCGTGCAGGTCCTGCCCCCGCTCGGGCTTGCCGGGGACGGTGCAGCCCGATGAGGTCGTCGACTGGATCTGCTTCTCCAGCTCGAACACGGATTCGAGGTGCTGCTCCACGCGCGCCCGGTCCGCCGCGCCGAGGCGCTGGTTCAGGCGCCTCGCGTCCTCTCTCACCCAGTCGAGGACGCTGGCGCGGCGCCGCCGGATGTTGTCCATCTCCTCGCTCGGGTTGCCCAGGTTGCTGAAGAGCGTGTCGAACACCTTGGCCGGGTCGCGGAAGGCGTCCTCGACCTGGCCGCCGTCCCGGAACGAGATGAAGCCCTGCGTGACGGCCGTGTCGCCGGTGGGTGACAGGTTGAGGCTGCGGTAGGGAGTCCCGGCCGCGATGTGGTCGGCCAGGTACTGGTCGAGCGTGGCCTTCTTCGGCACGGCCTGTCCGCCGCCGTCGGTGTGGGCGCAGAGCGCCATGGCCGGGCTGTGGATGTCCGAGCAGATCACCTGGTGGTCGATGCCCGACACCATCGTGACGTCGCGCCAGATCGCGTCTCCCGCCGGCCACTCGCGCTCGGCGGCGAAGCCCTTCATGTCCACGAGGCACGGCGTCAGCCCGTCGGCCGAGAGCGGCCCCGCCGCGCGCGGGTGCCACGCGCCGGGGTCCGTGCCATTCGGGACGAAGAACGCCACGAAGCGCTTCGGGGCGTCGTCGGGCGCGGCGCTGGCGCGCCTCGGCCGCATGGCGTCGAGGAACGGCAAGGCGACCGCGACGCCGGCCCCGCGGAGCAGAGCTCTTCTCGAGATCTTCACTGGCGACACTCCTCTTCCGTCCGTCGGACGCTGTGCGAGCCCATCACTCTGGCACCCTCCGCAGCCGGAACGCCGGCGATTGCACGATGGCGGTCAGGAAGGAACGGAACCGGTTGCCGCCCTGCGCGAAGCCCTCCGCGGCGGCGTCGATGGCGCAGCGGTCCTCGGCCGCCGGCTCGCGTCCCTGGGTGTAGATGAACAGCTTCTCCGCGACGCACGCGGCCAGCTCGGGGCTCTGCCGGAGCTCCGCGGCCAGGCCGGCGAGCGAGTCGAACGACTCGTTGGCTGCGCCCTCGAGGCGCGGCTCCAGCCCGAACTCGTCGATACCGATGCTCCCGTCGTACCGCCCCTGCTTGTCGTACTGGGCGAAGCCGACGCCGATGGGGTCGATGCGCGCGTGGCAGCCGGCGCACCCTTCCTGCGTGTTGCGCTTCTCGATGACCTCGACGTAGCTCAGCCCGGAGAGCTCGCTCTCCAGTTGCTCGAGGAGCCCCGCGGGGATGTAGATCTTCTCGCAGAGGAAGGCCGCCCGGATCCACTGGCCGCGCACGGCGATCAGGTCGCCGTCGTTCTTCGCGCTGATGAGGCTCGCGTGCGTGAGCAGCCCCGTGTTCGCCCGGTGGTGGCCGGCCGGGAACTCCACGCGTGTCACGCCGTCTCCCTGGGCCTCCAGGCCGTAGAACTTCGCGAGCGCCGGGGTGAGGTACGTGTGGTTCGCGGTGAGCGCGTCGAAGAAGTCGACGCCGGGGGTGAAGGCGTGCTCGCCGAGGACGCGCTCGCTCTCGGCGATCATGTCCTCGAGCAGGGCGGGAGTCCACGACGGGTCCGGGTTCACCGGTGGGCGGAGCTGCTCGAAGGTCAGCCACTGCTTGAAGAAGGCGTTGAAGAAGAGCTGCGTCCGCTCGTCTTCCACCATCTCCTGCGCGACAGCGAGCAGGCCCTCGGAGCTATCGAGCTCGCCGGCCTCCGCCCGCGCGAGCAGCTCCTCGCTCGGGGTCCGGCCCCACAGCGTGAACGACAGCCGCGAGGCGACCTCGAGCGGCGTGAGGGGCGACGTCTCCTCCCCGGCCGCGCCTACCTCGACCCTGAACAGGAAGCTTGGCGAGGTGAGCAGCGCCTCGATGACGAAGCGGAACGCGTCCTCCCTGTCCCGGGCGACCTCGCTCGCCCGCGCGACCATGTCGCTCGCCTCCTCGGCCGACAGCGGCCTCCGATACGCGAGCTTGCCGAAGCGGTGGACGAAGCGCTCGAGGCAATCGGCGGCCTCCGGCGCGCAGCCGAGCACCGAGGTCCGGCGCGCCTCGTCCGCCATGAGCTCCTGGCCGAGCGCCTCCGCTGTCGCGAGATAGGCGCGCAGGTGCTGGTCCGACACGTTCTGGAGGGTGGAGATCGTCCGGAAGCCGCCCTGGCCTGTGTCTTCCGGGATGCTGTCCACGACGGGCGGCTCGGCGAGCTGGAACAGGTCCTGGAGGGTGAGCTGGTACTCGAGCCTGGACAGGCGGCGCAGGACGCTGGGGCTCGTCCGGGCAACGCTGCAGTCCTGCGCGGCCGGCGCCCCCGTGACCGGGTCGATCGGCGGCGCGTCACGGCCGGCCTCATCGCCGAGCTGCCCGGTACAGGCAGCCGCCGTCAGGCAGGAGAGCGCCAGGGCGGACATGCCCGCCGCGAGGGAACGACGGAGGGACGGTACCGGTCGATCGGTGTCGGGCGGCATTGTCTTGCTCATGGGTGACCAGCCATTCAGGTGGAGTGCACCTGGCGCATCCCGCGCCATTCGGGTGATGCGCCGTGTCGTGGTCTGAGGCGCACTTTTGAAGCAAGGCGGTACGCGCGCGCCCCGGCGTCAATAAGGTACTGAGAATATATCCCAATATTCCCGGCGAGCGCTTTTGTGATCGTCGCTGGCCGCACCTTCACCCCGGGGCCGCATTTTACACTCGCACTCCCCTGGAGCGGCCTGCGCGCGGCAGCTCGTGAGGGACCCGGCTCCCCCGGCGGCGCCTCCGGAGGGCGCCTTCCAGGCAGACTCGCGGGTTGTTCCGCCGCCCAGTCGACGTGAGATCACAACGCATGATGCCTGTTCGGCGCGCTCGTGATGATGGGGTTGTTCCGCCGTCCAGTCGACGTGAGATCACAACGCCTGTTCGGCGCGCTTGTGATCATGGATGTGCCCTGGACCGGCTTCGAAGAGGCCGAGTCGAGGGCGGCGAGCAGGCGAGAGCCGGCAGCTCCGGACGCGGCTGCGGCCGAGAGCACCGTCGAGCCCGCCGTGCGACGCTCCCGCCGCGCGACGGGGCGCCCGCCGCGCAGCATCTCGGCATGATGCTCCTGAATGTCGGGAAGGCGAGCGGCATCCCAGGGAGGCTCGGGCGAGCGGGACGGCTCGCACGAGGGGCTCGCGCGACATGCGCGGAGAATTCTCGGGACGACCGGGCGGGGAAAGGGAGAGTATGGGATCGAGGTTGCATCCAGGGGCTGAGTGGCGCTTCGCGCGGTGGGTGGCGCTGCTCTTGATGATCCAGCTGATGTGCGGGCTCGGGTGCGCGGCGCCTTCGGACGGGGCGCTCGACGTCGAGGCGCTGGAGGCGCAGTTCGAGGAGCGCGCCCGCGCCGTGCTCCGCGGCGGCGACGCGCTGCTGCCCGCCGCGGGCGGCTTCGAGCTCGCGCCGCGCCCGTCGCGAGGCGGCGCGGCGCTCGCGTTCCCCTCCGACGGGAGCGGCGCGGTGCGGTTCGACCTGCCGGATGGGCTCGGCATCGACGTGCGCGAGCGCGGCCTGCAGGGTGAAGTCCAGAGGGCCGGCGCTGCCCTCGCGTACCCGCGCGCGGGCGGCTTCGCGCTCTGGACGGCGCAGCGGCACGGCGCGGAAGAGTGGCTCTGGTTCCCCGAGGGGGCGCCGGCCGCGGGGCCCATCGCGTCATGGCAGGTCGAGGGAGCGCGCCTCCGCCGCCGCGGCGCCAACGTGGAGGTCCTCGACGCGGCGGGGGAGCCGCGGATCATCGTGTCGGCCCCCGAGGCCTATGCCTCGCCGCACCGGCGCGTCCCGACGCGCCTGGAGGTCCAAGGCGATGAGATCTCGCTCTGGGTCGAGGAGACGGGCTCGCCGCTCCTCGTGGACCCGTCATGGACCGTCACGGCCCCCTCCGAGGCGACGCTCCGCAACCAGCACACCGCGACCTCGCTGCCCGACGGCAGGGTGCTCATCGCGGGCGGGGTCAGGGCGCGCACCTACCTCGCCAGCGCGGCCATCTATGATCCCGCGCTCGATGCCTGGTTGCCCGCTGCTCCGATGAGCGAGGCGCGGTCGGAACACACGGCGACCTTGCTCGCCGACGGCAGGGTGCTCGTCACGGGCGGCGCCACGGGCGGCCCCAAGTCGGCCGCCACCGCGGAGCTCTACGATCCCACGACCGACGCGTGGACCCCCGCCGCGACAATGACGTCAGCGCGCTCGACACACACCGCGACCGAGCTCGCCGACGGACGGGTGCTCGTCGTCGGGGGCGCTCTGGCGGGCGCCGCCGAGATCTACGATCCCGTGTCGGACACCTGGTCGCTGACGCCCGCGACGCCGATCGTGCGCAGGGAGCACGCGGCGACGCGCTTGCAGGACGGCCGCGTGCTGGTCGCGGGGGGCAGGGTCATCGGGGCCGGCGTGCTGTCCAGCGTCGAGATCTACGACCCCACGACGGGCGCGTGGACCCCAGGGCCGGACATGCTCCGCGAAAGGTGGATGCCCACGGCGACCTTGCTCGAGGACGGCGACGTGCTGGTGACCGGCTACGACCGGGACTCCCAGGCCGAGACCTACGATCCCGGAGCCAACGCCTGGACGCTCGCGAGCAACAAGATGAGCTTCCGGAGCGGCTCGCACACGGCGACGCGGCTGTGCGATGGGCGGGTCTTCGTCTCTGGCAAACAGCCGCCCGATCTTTACGATCCGAGCACGCGGACGTTCTCGACTGCGCCCAGGAGCGAAGTGAGCCGCAGCAGCGCCACGGCGACGCTGCTCCCGGATGGACGGGTCCTCATCGTCGGCGGGACTTCAAGCGCGCCGGGCGCCGAGATCTATGACCCCTCGGTGCCGCCCGCAGGGACGCAGATCGGCCCTATGAATGTCAGTCGGAACTACGCGAATGCCGTGGAGCTGGCGAACGGGAAGCTCCTTGTCGCGGGTGGCGGCGCCAGCACGACGATCACCGAGCTCTACGATCCGTCGAGCATGACGTTTTCCCTGGCGGCGCCCTTGAACTTCGAGCGGGTGCTTCCCGACGTGACGCGCCTCCAGGACGGCAGGGTGCTGGTCAGCGGGGGGCTCGTGTTCGACTGGACAGAGGAGCTGCACAACGAGATCTACGATCCGGCAACGGGTGCCTGGACGCTGGCTGCACCGGATAACGTGCGGCGATACGACCACACGGCGACCTTGCTCGAAAGCGGCGATGTGCTCATCGCGGGAGGCAAGGAGACGGATACCCCCCCGGGCTTCGACATCATCTACAGGACCAACTCGGCTGCGCTGTACCGTCCCGCCGACGACACCTGGGTCGCCGTCGCGCCCATGAACGTCAGGCGCGGGGCGCATGCGGCGACGCTGCTGAACGATGGCAGGGTGCTGGTCGTCGGCGGGAGCCGGGGCGAGGAGATGGGCGAGTACTCGACCGTGGAGCCCCTCGCCAGCGCCGAGATCTACGATCCGACGACCCAGAGCTGGTCTCTGGTGGCGCCCATGGGGACGACCCGGAGCCGGCCCACGGCGACGCGGCTCCTGGATGGTCGCGTGCTCGTCGTCGAGACGACGGCAGAGGTCTACGACCCGGCGGCGAACGTCTGGACGTCCACAGGGCCCATGAAGGCGACTGTGAGCTACGACAAGGCCGCCGTGCTGTTGCCGACAGGCGAGGTGCTCGTCATCGGAGGGACGACGGCGCAGATTTATAGCCCCTCGACGAACTCCTGGACACCTGCCCCGACGACCTTGCTCTATCACGGCTCTTCCGTGGCCGTGCTCCTGCCGAGCGACCAGGTTCTCATCCTCGGTTCCAACAGGGACGCGGAGCTGTACGATCATCGATGGCACGGCCCCGGGGACAACGGCTGCAGCACGGGCGCTGGCGGAGACGGCGGCGCTGGCGGTGGTGATTCCGGTGCTGGCGGCGCGGGAGGCGCTGGTGGGAGTGAGCCCGGCACTGGCGGCGTTGGCGGTGGCGAGCCCGGTGCAGGCGGCGTTGGCGGCGCTGGCAGTGGTGGATCCGGTACTGGCGGCACTGGCGGCGCGGAGCCCGGCACTGGCGGCACTGGCGGCGGTGGATCCGGTACTGGCGGCATTGGCGGCGCTGGTGGCGGTGAGTCCGGTACTGGCGGCGTTGGCGGCGCTGGTGGCGAAGACGCTGGTGCAGGCGGCGATGGCGGCGCCGGTGCCGAGGGGGGCGGCTCGGCGAGCGGAAGCTCGACGAGCACCGCCGCCGGCGCTGGCGGCGCTGGCGGCTCGACCTCGGTCACCGCATCCAGCGGCGCTGGCGGCGATGGCGGCTCGACCTCGGTCACCGCATCCAGCGGCGCTGGCGGCGATGGCGGCTCGACCTCGGTCACCGCATCCAGCGGCGCTGGCGGCGATGGCGGCTCGACCTCGGTCACCGCATCCAGCGGCGCTGGCGGCTCGGGGACGGCGACCGCATCCAGCGGCGCTGCCGGCGCTGGTGGCGATGGAGGCCCGGGTCCGACGAGCACGTCGAGCGGCCCCGGAGCAGGCGAGCCGGCGGACACCGGCTGCTCCATGGGGCAAGGGGCGCCCGGCAGCGGAGCGAGCGCCTTCTACCTCGCAGTGGCCGGGGCCGCTCTCCGGCGGAGGCTCCGCCGCTCCTGGGCGGCAATCCCGCGGTGAATTCTGATCGCCGGCCGCTCCCGCTGAACTAGACTCCCGGGATGCAGCTGCGGATCGAAGGGGACCGACTGACCCTCACCCTTCAGGGCGCCGAGCGGCTATGGGCCGTGAAGCTCGCGCCCATCGTGGTGCCCCGCGCCCACGTGGTGCGGGCGGAGGCGGCGCTTCCGCCCGCCACGTGGAAGCAGATCCGCGCGCCGGGGACGTCCCTGCCCGGGCTGATCAAGGCGGGGACGTACTATACCGATCGCGGCAAGGAGTTCTGGTACACGCTGCAGAGCCGCAAGGACAATCCGCTGACCATCGAGCTGGAGGGCGAGTCGTATCGGCGGCTCGTCCTCACCCCCGATGGTCCCCCCGGCTGGGCAGAGCGAATCAACGCCTGGGTCAGAGGCTGAGTCGCCCGGGCCGGAGAGCCGCTCCGGCGCCCCGCCCCGACGCGCCGCCAGAGCGTGTGCAGGACCCGGGGCAGGCGATCGGCGAGCTCTGGCAGGCGCGGCGCGTCGAGCTCGAGGGGGCTGCTCGCGCACCTGAGCCCGCGCCCGCTGCAGCCGCTTGTGAACGGCGTCCTCGCGCTTGACGCTAGCATGCTAGCAAGCTAGTATCTATTGCGTGGTGGACGCCGTGAAACAGTTCAACGTGTATCTGCCGATCGAGCTGATTCGCGAGGTCAAGCATCATGCCGTCGAGACCGAGCAGTCGCTGTCGGCGATCGTGGCCGCGGCGCTGCGCGCCTACCTCGACGAGCAGCGACGCAAGAGGAGGAAGCATGGCGACTGAAGGCATCGAAGGTCTGCTCATCGAGACGCACAACTGGGGCAAGACGGTCGCGTTCTGGCAGGGTCTCGGCTTCGAGCTCGAGTTCGAGACCGATCACCACTCGGGCCGTCTGCGCCATCCGCGCGGAGGACCGTACATCTTCGTCGCCGAGCGGCCGCTCGGTCAGGCGCTCAAGCTCGTGCCAATGGTGTCCGTGACAGACGCCGCCCAGTTCTCGCCGCCGAGCGCCGGTACGGTTGTCCACCCCTTCGAAGCGCAGCATTGGCAGATGCTCGAGATGCTGCTCGCCGATCCCGATGGTCGGCAGCTCAGCGTTCAAGCACCGCTACCAACGACGAATGGAAAGGAACGCCATGCCTGAAAAAACAGATGTTGCGGCCGACGACACGGCGGTACGCGTGGCCTTGTGGCGGGCTCTGCACGTTCAAGTCGATCCGCCGCCGCACGTGCTCGAAGACGAAGTCGGCCTGAAGCTGGCGGCTCCGGACGACGGATGGCGCAGCCGTCCGGATATGAGCCCGTTCACGCGGCCTTTCCGCGCCTCCATCGTGGCCCGTGCCCGCTTCATCGAAGATCTCGTCGCGGAACAGGCTGCCCGTGGCGTCGGGCAGTACGTCATCCTCGGAGCGGGCCTGGACACCTTCGCCCAGCGTCGACCGGAGCTCGCCTCCCGTCTGCTCGTGTTCGAGGTCGATCGGCCCGGTCCTCAGGCGTGGAAGCGCCAGCGCCTCGTCGACCTCGACCTCGGCATCCCGTCCTTCCTGCGGCTCGTGCCGGTCGACTTCGAGGCGGGCGACGCGTGGTGGGAGCGGCTGGCCGCGTCGGGCTTCGACTCCGGGCAGCCGGCGGTCGTGGCGTCCACCGGCGTCAGCATGTACCTGACCAGGGACGCGATCGCGGCCACGCTGCGCCAGGTCGCGGCGCTCGCACCGGGCTCCACGCTCGCCATGTCATTCCTGCTTCCGATCGAGCTGGCCGACCCCGAGGTGCGTCCCGGGATGGAGCGAGCGGCGGAAGGGGCGCGAGCAAACGGCACCCCCTTCATCAGCTTCTTCACGCCGACGGAGATGCTCGCGCTGGCCCGCGAAGCCGGCTTTCGAGACGTCCAGCACGTGTCGTCAGCCGCTCTTGGCCAGCGCTACTTCGCGGGCAGGACGGATGGCCTTCGTCCGCCGAACAACTCGGAGGAGCTGCTGGTCGCGACGACGTAGTCGCTCGCCGTCGCCGGTCCAGCGCCGCGATGCAGAGATTTTCCCATTTTCGGATCGCTCGAAGAGCGCACCAGCTCGCCAAGTCCCGGCGGGGTATGCGCCACATCGCCCCGCGGTGACGATGCTTCATGGGCTCGTACGAGAGAGTTTGCCCGAGCTGCGGGGCGCGGCGGATGTCGAGCACGGCGGCGCACCCCGCTACCGCGTCTTCTCTTCCTGCCGCTTGCCAAGGAGCATCTTGTGCTCGAGCCTCGCCCGCTGGGCCGCGTAGAACGCCCGGAGGAACGCCTCCGCATCGACGCGCCTGGAGCCTCGCTTCCAGCCTATCTTGCGCGTGATCTTCTCGTAGATGGCCGCGTAGAGCTCGTCGCTCTCGGCGGACCGGTCCTGGCGGAGCACGTCCTCCAGCACCTGGAGCTCCTTGATGCCGTAGATGTCGAGCTGCTCCTTCGTGAACGTGATCGCGGCCGACGCCGCGGCGACCGAGGGCGGCGCGGCGCGCGACGCGTCGACCAGATCCGAGAGCAGCGAAGCCTTGGGCTCCACCACGACGATCGTCCCCGCCACCAGATCCCCCGCCCGGGCCCTGTGGCGATTGAAGAGCGGCAACGCCGCGATGAGCAGGATCCAGAGCCCCCCCGCGAGCCGCACGTAGCCGGGCGACTCGCCGAAGAGCAGGTGCGGCGCGTAGAGCAGCGTCAGCGGCAAGAAGACCTCCAGATCACGCGTCAGGTTGCGCGCGAAGATCATCTCCGCCGTCGGCGGCCCGCCGTCCCTCGCGATGACCCGCAGGCCGAGCCGCCTCTTGCCGAACGTCTGCCCCCGCTGCGTGAGCTCGCTCCACGCGAAGTAGAACGTCCGCAGGAGGAAGCTCGAGAGCAGCACGACTGCGCTCACGTACCCGTCGCTGTCGTGCTCGCCGCCCCCGAGCGAAAGCAAAGCGAGCAGGCCGATGCCCAGCAGGATCCCCCCGAGCACGAGCAGATCCAGCATGAACGCCAAGAAGCGCGAGCTCGCCGGGGCCACCTCGAACGGCAGCGGCAGGTGCTCCGGCGTCAGGATCTCGATCCGGGTGGGCCCCGGGACGGCCGCCTTCGCGCTCACGCCTTCCTCCACGCGAAGCGCCCGAAATAGACGAGCCAGACGACGGCCGTCGCCACCGCCAAAGCCGCGCGCGCGGCGTTCGCGTGCACGAGCTGCCGGAAGATCCCTTCGATGAGCGCGGCCACGAAGAAGAGCGCCACGGTCCCGACCGCGACGGCGCCCGCCTCGCGCCCCCGCTCTGCCAGGCTCTCGAGCCGCCCGTAGCGCCCGGGGAACACGACGCCTGCGCCGATCGAGAGGCCCGCCGCGCCCGCGACGCACACGCCGAGCAGCTCCGTCACCCCGTGCGGCATCACCCAGGCGACGAAGTCGAGCCCCAGGCCCTTCGACGCGTAGATGGCCGCCATCGCGCCGAGCGCGAGCCCGTTCGTGAAGAGGACGAGCAGGACGGGAACCCCCGCGGCGAAGCCGAGCGCGAAGCAGAGCAGCCCCACCTTGGCGTTGTTCGTGAAGAGGAACGTCGAGAAGCCCGCGAGCGCGTCGGCCGCGCCGCCGTCGTCGACGAGGACCGCGGCGAGCTCCTCGCGCGAGCTCGCCGGCGAGCGCCCGGCCGCCATGGCCGTGCCCACGAAGCTATAGAACCGCTCCGGGTCGGCGCGCGTGATGAAGAAGCTGGTGAGCGCCCCCAGGGCGAGCACGAAAGCCGCGAGGAGCACGCCCCACCGCATCCGGTAGACGAGGGCCGGGAAGCGCGCCCGGAAGAACTCGCCCACCGCGTCGCCGAAGCGCCGCTTGGTCCCGTAGACGCAGACGTAGGCGCGCGCCGTCAGGCTCTCCAGGTAGGCGACGATGTTCTTGTCGAGCGTGATCGCCCGCGCGACCGACAAGGCCGAGAGCGCGCCGCGGTAGAGCGCCGGCAGGCGGTAGAGCTCCTCGGGGCCGAGCGCCGAGAGGCCCCTCTTCTCGATCCGGTCGACCAGGCCCTCGAGCTCGCGGAAGCTCGCCTCGCGCTCTTTGCGGAACGTGTACGAGCGGAGCGTGAACGCCATCACACGAGCTCCCTTCGCTTGATCTCGAGGTAGCGGTTGAGCACGTCCGCGGAGGCGCTCTCCGGCGGCGCGTCGATGCAGAAGATGCCCTTGCGGAGCAGCCGCCGGATCACGATCTCCCGCTCGCGCAGCAGCGTATCAGCGACGACGGCGCGGTTCAGATCGACCACGGCGCGCGGCTCCGCGGCGGCGAGGCTCGAGAGCAGCGGATCGCGCAGGGCGACGAAGACCACGAGGTGCCTCGACGACAGGCGCCCGAGGTTCTCGACCATGAGCTCGGCCGTGACCGTGTCCACGAAGTCGGTGAGCACGATGACGAGCGATCGGCGCGAGAGGCGCGCGGCGAGGTCGGTCAGGCCCAGGGTGAAATTTGTCTCGGCCGTCGTGTAGGCGAGCTCGCCGGTGACCTCTTTCAGGGCGCGGAAGGCGCCCGGGCCGCTCCTCGGCTCGGTGTAGAGCCGGGGCCGCTCGTCGAAGGCGAAGAGGCTCACCCGGTCGCCGAAGCGCGCGCTCACGAAGGCGAGCAGGAGCGAGGTGTGGATGGCGTGGTCGAGGCGCGGGACGCCCGAGAGCGGCTCAGCCATCTGGCGGCCCGTGTCGATGGCGAAGACGATCGGGTGGTTGCGCTCGGCGCGGAAGCGGCGCGAGAAGAGCTTTCCGTGCCGGGCCGAGGCCTTCCAGTCGATGGTCCGGTGGTCGAGCCCTGGGGAGAACTCCTCGAGGGCGTCGAACTCGGATCCATCGCCGACGAAGCGCTCGACGCGCAGGCCCGAGGTCTGCGATCGAGCGCCGAAGAAGCGGAGCGCGGCGCCCCTTACGGCGTCGAGGTTCGGGACCGCGGCGACAGGCCGATCGAGGGGGAAGCGGGCCGTGCGGACGAGCAGGCCGAGCGGCCCCGGCGCGCGGATCCACGCGGCGAGGATGCGGGCCGGGCCCCTCCGCGAAGGCTCCAGCGCGATGGGCACCAAGGCGCCCGCAGCCCCCAGGCGCTGCTTTATCACGGGCTGCGGCGCGAGGGTCGCGGAGAGGTCAACCTTGATCAGGATCTCGCGGACGAGGGCGGCGCTGGGCGCGATGGTGAGGCGCGCCTCCGAGCGGGCGCCGATGGGGATCGACGCGGGCGCGTCGACCGAGCAGCGGAGGTCGCGCGCCCTCGGGGCAAACACGAAGTCCGCGCCGAAGAGCAGCAAGAGGACGCCCCAGTAGACGGCCCACGGCGCGAAGAAGCGCGGGGAGGCGAGCGCCGGCAAGAGGGCCAGGATGAGCCCTGCGGCGACGACGACGAGGCCTCTCTTCGAAGGGTGCATGGAGGGCGCTAGCGGGGGGTCGGCACGGAGGCGAGGACCTGATCGAGCACGGTGTCCTCGGTGAGCCCCTCGACCTCCGCGCCCGGCGAGAGGACGAGCCTGTGGCGCATCGAGGGGAGGAAGATCTCCTTCACGTCGTCCGGGATCACGAACGCACGCCCTCGGAGCGCCGCGACGGCCCGCGACGCGACGGCGAGGAGCGTGGAGGCGCGGGGCGAGGCGCCGTGGAGCAGAGACGCGACCTCCCGCGTGGCGCGCACGAGGTCGACGATGTAATCGACGATGGCGTCGGTGAGGCGGATCTCGGCGATGGCCGCGCGCGCCTCGGCGAGGGCGCCCTCTCCCACGATGGGCGCGAGATCGAAGGCGTCGAGGTCCGGCATGCTGGAGCGGCTCCCGTGCCTCCGGACGACCTCGCGCTCCTCGTCCCGCGACGGGTAGCCGACGCGGATCTTGAGGAGGAAGCGGTCGAGCTGCGCCTCGGGCAGGGGATAGGTGCCCTCCTGCTCGATCGGGTTCTGCGTGGCCACGACGAAGAACGACTCCGAGAGCGCGTGCGTCTGCCCGTCGATGGTGACGCCCCGCTCCTGCATGGCCTGGAGCAGCGCAGCCTGCGTCTTCGGGGGCGTCCGGTTGATCTCGTCGGCGAGCAGGAGCTCGGTGAACACGGGCCCGCGCGTGAGCGTGAAGCTGTTCGTCTGGAAGTTGAAGAGGTTCGTGCCGACGACGTCGCCCGGCATGAGGTCCGGCGTGAACTGGATGCGCTTCATCGCGAGGGCGAGGCTCCTCGAGAACGTCTGCGCGAGGAGCGTCTTGGCCGTCCCCGGCACGCCCTCGAGCAGGACGTGGCCCCGGCAGAGGAGCGCGACGAGGAGCGCCTCGATGGTGGCCTCCTGCCCGACGACGACGCGCGCGATCTGCGCCTTGAGCCGCTCGCACAGCTCCCCGACCTCAGCGATGTTCACGGATCATCTCCTTCCGAAAGCGAAACACCTCGGCGGCGGCGTCGAGGACGAGGGGCCTGTGCGCCTCGCCGCTCCCGGCCTCAAGGACGCGGCGCCGCAGGTCCTCGAGGTGGACGGTGGAGCCCCGCCTCTGTCCGAGCGCGGAGAGGCGCTCGATGGTCTCGTCCTCCGAGAGCCCCTGGGGCAGCCCGTACGCGGCGGCCACCGCGCGGACGGTCATCTGGAAGTAGTGCCGGAGGCTGTGCGCGGAGTGGCCTCCGAGGCCGAGGAGCTCGGCCGTGTTGTCGATGAGCGCGCGCTTGCCCGGAGGGAGCCTCGGGGGCGCGGGCTCCTTCGCGCCGAAGCGCCCCATCATCGCCCAGAGCGCGAGGGCCGAGAGAGCCGCGAGGTGGAGCGTGACGAGGACGAGGGGGAACTCGGCGAGCTCGGCCCAGAGAGAGGGCGCCTGCTGGAAGCCGTGCAGGGTCTCGTCGACGATGACGCTCGAGGATCGGAGCTCTGCGCGGAGGTGCGTGAAGAGCGCCTCGGCGACGAGCGCGTTATCGCCGCGGGCGAGGCCGCTCGTGTTGAACAGGTCCGGGTCGCTCACGATGTAGACAGGCCCGCGCGCGCTCCGGCTGATGAGGACGCCGGCCTCGGTCCAGACGATCGGGTCGATGGCGTTCCACCGGAGGAGCTGGGGTGCGGGGAGGGCGGGGCGCTTGCCGCCGGGGAACGTGGCCGAGAAGGGTTTGTCCGGGGCCACGGGCAGGCGCACCACGGCGTCTTCGGGGACGCTCTCGCCCGTCGCGGCGCCGAGGACCGAGGTGACGTCGGCGAGCGGGCGGAGCTCGGCTCTCTCAATCCACTCGGGCCGGAGGGGTATCGGGCGCCCTTTCCATTTGGGGAGCACGACCAGGAGGGGCAGGCCTTCAACGCGCGCGTCGCGGGCCATCGCCGCGAAGCGAGCGCCCGCGGTGTCCTCTTCATCGCCTGCGGGAGGCTCCGCGACGAGCAGCAGCGAGCTCTTGCCGCTCCTCTCCGCGGACGCGTGGCGGCTCACGACGACAGGCACGCCGGAGCGCTCCAGGAAGAGGACGAGCGCTCGATAGCCGAGCGCCGATCGGCTGAAGGCGTTCGCGCCCCAGGAGACGGGCCGGCCGTCCATCCCGTCATAGAACGCGGCGATGAGGAGCGCGGCGGCGAGGGAGACGGCGCAGACGGCGGCGAGGGCGACCGCGGTCCTCCGCCGGAAGATCGCCTCCTTGTCGCCTTCGGGCTCGCGTGAGCGCTCGGGCGTCATGCCTTCCTCGCGTGGGCCGAGAGCGAGGCGCTGAAGCCTTTGTAGGCGGCGGCGCAGCGCTCGTAGTCGCCTTCGTCGGCGCCGAGCCCGCCGAAGAGCGAGAGCTCGACGGCGAGGACGAGCTCGCGCAGGGCCTCGCGCGCGGCGCCCTCGAGGCGGCTCCGGGCGAGGATCTCGCGGCTCGTCATGGCCGGGTTGAGCGCGACGTGCCCGCGCAGGTCGAGCCTGCCCAGGGCGGCGAGGAGCAAGGCGTGGACGGCCTCGTCGTAGCGGCCTTCGAGCGCGAGAGCCTCGGCGCGCTCGATCGAGGCGTCCGCGCCGGGGCGCCCGCCGCTTGTCGCGGCAGGGGCGCGGACAGCCGCGGCTTGGTCGAGCTCTCCTCGCCGCGATCGCTGGGCGACCGAGAGGCAGCCGATCACGAGCGCCGCGGCGGCGAGGGCGTAGAGCGCGACGCGCGCGACGGCGGCGAGGGCGGAGGGAGGCGCGGGGATGTCGGCCGCGTCCCGGCTCGGCCTCTGCCACGGCGGGTTTGCTCGCGGGTCGCTCTCGGGGGCCTCTTTGTCGGCGGGCAGCTCGGTCTGAAACGCTTCTTCTGCGAGGATGGCGCGGGCTCTCTGCCGGGCCTCGGCGGCGCCGGCCGGCTCCTCGGCGAGCGCCTCCCTCGGGGCGATCGAGGGCGCGAAGAGCGCGCTCGCGGCGAGGGTCGCAACCGCGACCGCCGCTGTCTTCGCCGCTCGCCGCGCAGGGGTCATGCGGCTCAATCGAAGACGGACGCGATGGTTTCGGTATCGAGCCCCTCTTTTTGTGTGCGCAGGTCGTTGTAGGCGACGGCGCCGGCCACCGCGCCGAGGGTCTCCGTGACGACGGAGAAGGCGGTGATGCCGAGGATGTAGGCCTGGAGCCCCTCGACGGTGATGGGCTCGGCGAGGAAGACGAGCTCGAGGATCTTGTCGAGGAGCCGGTCGGCCCCGCCGATGACGAAGGCGACGCCGAAGAGCGTGGCGCGGTGGCCGCGCGTGAGATCGGCGCTCCTCCGGAGGGACGCCTCGACGCCGAGGCGCTCGACGACCGCGGCGGGGGTCGCGACCCAGAAGGCGAGCGTCGCAAGGACGCCGGGGATGAGGCACGCGAGGGTGCCGAGGAGGCTCAAGATGCCCGCGGCGAGCCCCACGCCAATGACGGGGAACATGCGCGAGAGCCCCATGCGGAAGCACTCTGCGAACGAGGCGTGCTTGCCGCGGAGCTGCTGGAGGACGCCGTAGGTGACCATGGCGGCCGCGAGGGGGCGGAGGCAGAACGCTCCGGCGGTGAGGACGCCGGCCAGCGTGAAGAGCTTCGTCTGGATGTCGTCGCCCTCTTGGAGAGAGGTCGCGAGGTAGATGGCGAAGACGATGACGGGCGAGGTGACGATCACCGTCATCAGCGCGAAGGCGCCGAGGTTGGAGAGAAAGATCGAGAAGCTCCGACCGAGCACGCTGCCGGCCGTGAACGGCCGCGTATTCGACTGCGCTTCGGCGATAAACCCCATGGCGTCCCCCCAGGGCAGATGTGGCTACGTCAGGAGCCCCTTATACCGCACCGCGCCTGCGCGCTGGAATAGGAGCGTGTGGCCGGCGTGCGTCCGGAGGATTCGAAGGAGCACGTTTCGGGCGCCTCGCCGTGGGCTGGCGAGCGATCGAGGGTTCCTGGGTGCTGGTGAGATCGTGCCCGAGCGCCGTTGACGTTGGGCTTGGGGTGCTCCTCGATGCTTCCCGTGGCGTGTCCTTCGGGTCAGGCCGATACGTGCCGCGCCGGATGGTGCTCCACGCGGCGACGAAGACGGCCTGCTCCACGTCGTCGCGGTCGCGCTTCGGGATGCCGACGACCGCGCTCAGCGTGAAGCTCGCCGCGTTCGCCCCCGCCGCCTGGGTCGGCGCGCGCCGACGAACACCGACAGCTCCTCGCTCGCGAGCAGCGCGTATCGGCTCGGCGAGACCAGCGGCGCCACGCTCGCGCCGATCACCGACCCCTGGTATGCACGGAAGCTGTCCTGCTGGACGCCTCACAACGGAGCCGCTCGCGACTCCGCTTCAGTACCAGCTTGCCATGCAAGCCTCCGTGGTACGGCTCGGCCCCTGAACACTGGAATCCCTCCGCGTCCGACCAGCCGAGGGACCACCGTCATTCACTCCAGCCCTTGTTGCTTGACCCAACGATCATAGCTGACAAATATGTTGCGCAACCCATCCCTCTTGGCACGAACCTGATCAAACTCATCAATAAGCTGAAACAGCACTTCGATCGCATGCCGTTGCGCCCCTGGATCGGCCACGAATGCATCGCGAGGACTCACCTCGTCTGGAAAAGCGGCGTGCAGCACGAGCGCCATCCAGGTCAAATTTGTTCCCGTGCCCAGCCTCAGCACCAACCACTCCCGAAATCCGGCGAGCACGCCGCCCTCATGTGCCATGTCGTACCCGAGCACGAACGCCGCGACAACGGAGTAGGTTTGCTCTTGAAAATACATTCCAGTTCGCTTGCGAACATTCTCAAACAGCTCGTGGTGCGTTTTCATAGCCCAGAATCGCTCAGAATCCGAAGTTGATGTCATCAGGGAATTCCCAGAACTGCTTGTATTCCGAGGTAGGCACACCTTCGTGGCCGGTTGTAAGATCGTACACTCGACCGTTCTTCACAACGACCTCGTGATGCGACCAGCCCCAATTTTTGCGTCGAAACGCGCCGAGGCCAGGGGTATCCTCAGGTGTGATACGGACCACCTCCCCGCCCACGTGTTTTTGAATCTGTCTCGCAATTGATTCGCATCCACCCTCGCACACGGCATCCGCGATATTCCTGGCTTTCCACACTGCGGTCCAATCCGCAGGCCTCCTGTCGCCCGCCCACCCGCGCGCGGCCCCGCCCCCAGCCCCTCGCCGAAGCTGGCCCCCGCGGAGGCCGCCATCACGAGCCCATTCGCTATCCTCCCCGGGTCGTTCTGGTTCCCGGGTCGTTCTGGCTCAGCCCCTCCAGCACCCAGACCTCCCCGAGCATCGCCGGCACCGCCTTCAGCGTGAAGCTCGCCGCGTTCGCCGCCGCCACCTGGGTCGACGTCATCCCCATCGCGCCGCCAAACGTCGACAGCTCCTCGATCGCGAGCAGCGCGTAGTACCCGCCCGACCAGACCAGCAGCGCCGCGCTCGCGCCGAGCATCGCCCACTGGGTCACGCGGAACGTGAGCGCACCAGCTCGAAGATTTGGTGCGGGAACCGCCCTGTTGTCGTGATTGCCCGAAGCAGTCCACCTTGGACCATATCATCTACCATCTGGTCCATCTCAGACTTCGTCACATCGTACTCACGATCACCAAAGATCACGACGGACAACCCAAGCGAATCAAGGTATTCAAACAGCCGACCACCATCCATTCCTTCCGGGCATTCGGCCATTCCAACGTGTGCGTTCACTCTGACGCCACTAAGATCCACGAAAACAATACCAGCTCCGTGCCGTTGACACTTCCATGTCCTGCCGTCCATAGACAGCGTTCCCCTGGGCGCATCGCGGAACCCTTCACGATCCTTTGGATCATACAGCTCCAGAAACTTTCGCACCAGGCGCCCCTGCAATGATGCAAATTGCTCGAGAAGCTGAAGCGTGTCGCTTGTCGTCATTTAGAATCCCTTGTCGGTCAGAGCAGACGCCCAACTGCGGAATAACTGCTGTGCCTCTTCATCAGAAGATACCATCTGAACCCTCACAGGAACCTGCCCAAGTCTCGCCCTGATGGCAGCGCTGGCTCGATGGTGGCCGTCGACGATGTAGAGCGCGCCGCCACTTTCGATCGCATCGATCGGCGAGAACGGACCAAATCCGTTCTTTCCGCTTATGAGTTTGCTCATCTTGACGGCCTGACTCTTGCTCGATAGCTCTTCGGTCGCACGAAGCGCTCGGGATTCACGGGCCGGATTTCTGGGTCTCCACCCGCGCGCGGGCCCGCCCCCAGCCTCTTCCGCGTCCGACCTCACGACCGGCGGAGGGGGAGGCGGACCTGTATTGTAGCCGTCAGTTGCCCCCGGCTCTGCGGTGTAAGGATTCCCATCATCCCCATCTCCACTGCCACCGAAGATGATGGTGACTCCCCCGCCGCCCTCGACCCAGGGCGGCTGCGGCGACGTCCACGGCGCGCACGTCGTGCAGTCCGGCCCCATCGGCTCGTAGCCCGTCGGATCCACCAGGTTCAGCGGGTCGTTCAGCACGTAGCTATACCGGTTGTAGCTCTGCCCGAACAGCGGCGCCGACACCATCGGATCGGGCGTCAGCACCCGCTTCAGCTTCGGGTCGTACATCCGACCCTTCAGGTTGATCAGCCCGAGCTCGTCATCGTGCTCGTGCCCGGTCAGTCCCATCCGCAGCAGAACGATTTCGTCTACACCATGACGCCGCCACCGAGAGCCCGATCATGACACCGCTACCGAGAGCTCGTCAGCGGAGACTGAACACCAAGGCTGATATCAGGAAACGCATCCGACCAAATCCGCCGAATGCTGCTCAGAAGAGCCTTCCCACGCTTCTCAGAAACCGCGCCCTCGCTGACAATTTTATCCCAGTATGGAAAGTGAACAAAGACCACCTCGTGATTCGCTATAATCTCACCATGAAAGTCCAAAAAACTGTATTCAAATATACTCTGCAGCGCCAAAAACTGTTCGAGAGCATTCTTCCCCTTGAGAGAGAAAGCAGCGGGAACGATCCCAGAAAACGCAGCACCAAAATATGCATCCACGAGACGAACTGGACCAGCAATATGGCTATTAAACTCGACCAACGACGTCGCAGGCACCCACAGCTCTTGATGCAACCGGGACCCAGCCTGCCGCACCGGAAACTTCCCCGCATAATCATCATCGACATCAAACTCGATGACATAACCCACATGGAACCCACTAGCCGTGTTCCATTGCCGAGCGATCTGCCTCGCATAATTGACAGTGAGCACCGGATAGAATATCGATTGCTCTTGAAGCCGCGGCGGAAATTCACGCATCTTCGAGCGATACACAAGCAGGAGTTCCTCAAGCCCAACTGGACGATAGAGGATCATGGAACCACCTTCACACCACCAATAAACCAATGATAAGTTCAGGCGTTTCGTGCACATCGACACCCCACGCCTGACCGACGCCACCTGGATCAGGATGTCCTGTCATGAACCGGAGCTTTTCGGTTGGAACATCGACATAGGTCTTAGTATAAGACCTTCCTGGATTCGCTTTGATAAACGCATCCAGAGCGGTCTCGGACAACGCGAATCTTTTGCGAATTCGGGTGAACACTGTAGTCTCCGAAGCGCCGCACGGCGGCTAACTCTTCACCTTCGATGGCACGCCACAGACGAGTCGTGGCCAGACCTCCCCCACCCGCGCGCGGCCTTGCCCCCAGCCCCTCGCCGAAGCTGGCCCCCGCGGGCGCCGCCTCACGATCCCATCGGCGATCCTCCCCGGGTCGTTCTGGCTCAGCCCCTCCAGCACCCAGACCTCGCCCAGCATCGCCGGCACCGCCTTCAGCGTGAAGCTCGCCGCGTTCGCCGCCGCCACCTGGGTCGACGTCATCCCCATCGCGCCGCCCAACACCGACAGCTCCTCGATCGCCAGCAGCGCGTACCCCCCCGACCAGACCAGCAGCGCCGCGCTCGCGCCGAGCATCGCCCACTGCGTCACGCGGAACGTGTCCCCCTGCAGCCCCTCGTAGTACAGCCGATCCTGCCGCGCCCGCTCGTTCAACAGCTGCACGAGCAAGCTGCCGTCGTGCGGCCCGGCCCCGGCCCCCTGGAACCCGTCCGCGTCCGACCTCACGACCGGCGGAGGGGGAGGCGGACCTATATCGCTGTAGTCCTCTGCGCCGCACTCGCTGGTGTAAGGATTCCCATCATCCCCATCTCCGCTGCCCCCTGAGATGATGGTGACTCCCCCGCCGCCCTCGACCCACGGCGTCCACGGCGCGCACGTCGTGCAGTCCGGCCCCGTCGGCTCGTAGCCCGTCGGATCCGCCAGGTTCAGCGGATCGTTCAGCACGTAGTTATACCGGTTGTAGCTCTGCCCGAACAGCGGCGCCGACACCACCGGATCGGGCGTCAGCACCCGCCTCAGCTTCGGGTCGTACATCCGTCCCTTCAGGTTGATCAGCCCGAGCTCGTCATCGTGCTCGTGCCCGGTCAGCCCCAGCCGCAGCTCCCCCACCGGCGCCCCCGTGCACTCGATCTGCACCCGCCGCCCCGCGCTCCCCTCCTCCACCACAACCTGCGCCACCGTCAGCCCGTCGCTCCCCGCCACGAGGAACACGTGCTTCGTCCCCTCCGCCCCCTGCGCCGCTGCATATCGATGTACAATGTCATGATGCGCGAGAGGCGGGAGCGGTTAATCGCTCGTACAGGTCATCCTTGATGCTTCTACTCGGGTGTGCCTCGAACAATCACCCCATGGGCCTGCGGCACGAACCCGTCGGGCCACACGGTGGAGTGGTCGGCCCGCGCCCCCGTCAAATTTGCTTCGCCGAGGTCGATCGCTCTAAGGTCCGCCCCGTCGAACACTGCTTCAGTGAAGCGAGCCCGCCCCACGTCCGCGCCAAGAAGATTGGCCCTGGTGAAATTTGCCCCCTCGAATCCGCCGCTTCTCATGAATGCGCCTGACAGATTCGCACCAACGAATCTGGCGTGGGCAGCATTGCACGCGGGGAGCTTTGCATGCGCTAGGTTTGCTTCGTCCAGGACGGCTCCGTCAAGCCAGGCTGAGCGAAGGTCCGTACCGGACAGGTCAGCCTTCCTAAGGTCTTCTCCTTCAAGCAAGGCTCGGTGAAGGTTAAGACCGGACAGCTTGGCGCCGTTAAGCGCTGAGGCTTCAACATGAACGTCATCGCCGGTTTCACAATGGATAATGATCATGGCCACGCCTTTGTGTCTATTGGGATTTCGTCCCAGGAAATCAGATTGCTGGGCCGCCCTCCAGCCCATGGCTGAATGGCAGGTTCCTGCCCGAAGACTCTCCCTGCGATATAGCGGTGGTTACCGTCCACTATCATCCGCCCATCAACCTTGATGGCAGGGGCAACCTCACCAGCCAGGAGCCTGTCGACGTAGTTCTGGATGGTCGGCAGAGAGACACCTCCCGACTGCTGCGATGCCAGGGGCGCGCCCCTCATCGCCTTCCGGATCACCTCCTCGGTGACCTGTGACCCACTGGTGATCTTGGGCGCTCCCCCTGCCCCCCCACCCGCGCGCGGCCCCGACCCCAGCCCCTCGCCGAAGCTGGCCCCCGCCGAGGCCGCCATCACGATCCCATCGACGATCCTCCCCGGGTCGTTCTGGCTCAGCCCCTCCAGCACCCAGACCTCGCCCAGCATCGCCGGCACTGCCTTCAGCGTGAAGCTCGCCGCGTTCGCCGCCGCCGCCTGGGTCGACGTCAGCCCTATCGCGCCGCCCAACACCGACAGCTCCTCGATCGCCAGCAGCGCGTACCCCCCCGACCAGACCAGCAGCGCCGCGCTCGCGCCGAGCATCGCCCACTGGGTCACCCGGAACGTGTCCCGCTGCAGTCCCTCGTAGTACAGCCGATCCTGCCGCGCCCGCTCGTTCAACAGCTGCACCAGCAAGCTGCCGTCGTGCGGCCCGGCCCCGGCGCCCTGGAACCCGTCCGCGTCCGACCTGACGACCTGCGGAGGTCGATGCGGACCTGTGTTGTCTCGGTCAGTCGCTCCCGGCACTGGAGTGTAAGGATTCCCATCATCCCCATCTCCGCTGCCCCCGGAGATGATGGTCACTCCCCCGCCGCCCTCGACCCACGGCGGCTGCGGCGGCGTCCACGGCGCGCACGTCGTGCAGTCCGGCCCGGTCGGCTCGTAGCCCGTCGGATCCACGAGGTTCAGCGGATCGTTCAGCACGTAGCTATACCGGTTGTAGCTCTGCCCGAGCAGCGGCGCCGACACCACCGGATCGGGCGTCAGCACCCGCTTCAGCTTCGGGTCGTACATCCGTCCCTTCAGGTTGATCAGCCCGAGCTCGTCATCGTGCTCGTGACCGGTCAGCCCCAGCCGCAGCTCCCCCACCGGCCCATCCACCGGCGCCCCCGTGCGCTCGATCCGCCGGCCGAACGGTTCGTAATACGCGTACCCCGACTTGGCCGCGCTCCCGTCCGCGTTCGTCACCAGCGTCACGCTCCCCTGCGCGTCCTGGTGCAGGTACTGCACCCGCCGCTCCGCGCTCCCTTCCTCGACCACCACCTGCGCCACCATCAGCCCGTCGCTCCCCGCCACGAGGAACACGTGCTTCGTCCCCTCCGCCCCCTGCCGCCGCTCGTACACTCCGCCCAGCGTCACCGTCGTCCCCGCCGGCCCCTGCTTGCGCACCCGCGCGCCCGCCGCATCGTAGTCGAAGAGCGTCACGCCCGCCGCCGTGATGATCTTGCGAGGCAGGTCGAAATTCGTGTAGCGAACCTCCCGCTCGGGGTCCTGCTCCAGCCGCCCGCGCGCATCGTAAAAGAAGCTGCCCTCGAGGCTCGACGACACCGCGTGCGGCCGCGGATCGAGGTAGTCGTTCCTCTCCCGCTCCTCGCCCCCGACCAGCACCCGCGTCAGGTTCCCCAGCAGGTCATACCGGTACTCCGTCTCCTGCTCCACGTCGCCGGCCTTCAAGCTCCACACCCGCAGCCGGTGCAGCGTGTCGTACACGTAGCTCTCGCTCCTGTCGCCCGCCGGCTCGAAGCGGCGCTTCACCCGGCCGTCGGGGTAGTACTCGTATCGGAGCGATGACAGCACGTCCGCGCCCAGCCGCTGCTCCAACGTGTCCAGCCGGCCAGTCACCGGATCATAGGAGCGCGTCATCCGCACGCCGCTCCCGTACTTGGCCTCGGACAGCGCCCCGTCGTCGTTGCGCGAGGTCACCATCCACAGCGGGTCTCCCGCCGACGCCGGATCCGCCGTCACATCGGCGATGCGCTCGAGATAGCCCCGGCTGTCGTAGGTGTGCTTCACCGTGAACCGCGGCGCCCCCGGCACCTCGGGATACGCCATCGTCTCCAGCCGGCCCTGCGGGTCATAGGTCGTGCGCAGCTTGAACGCATCGCCACCGACCAACCACGTCAGGGACTCCAGCCGCCCGTGCTCATCGTACCCGTAGCCGGTCGTGGTCCCGTCCGGGCTCGTCGTGGCCGCGAGCCGCCCTATCCCGTGCGCCTCCGTGTCCCACGTGTACTCCGTCGTTCCATCGACGTCCGTCACCCATCTGACGCGGCCGATGACGTCATGCTGGTAGATCGCCTCCGCGCCGCCCTCCACCTTCCGATACAGATCCCCGAGACCGTTGTAATCGAAGCGCGTCGTGCCCTTGTCCGGGTCGACGAGCAGCGTGCGGCGTCCCAGCACGTCATAATCGAGCACGGTCACGTTCTCCTCGGGGTCGATGATCTGCTCCACCTGATCGAACGGACCGTACTCGTAGCGCGTCGTGAGCTCGGTCGCGCGGTGATAGACGAAGCGATCGGACTCCGTAGAGAGCTCCGTGACGCCGAGGTATGAGGTGCTCTGCACCACGCGTCCGTCGAGATCCCGGACCAGCTTCGTGTGGCTGCCCCTCGGGTCCGAGATCTTGGTCTCGAAGAACGAGTGCGTGTAGCGCGTGATCGCCGCGCCGGGGCCCTCTACCCTCAGCAACCGCCCAAGGCTGTCGTACACCTGCCTTGTCCACCGCGCGTCCGCGACCCGCCGCGCCGGCCGGCTCTGCGCGATGACGCGACCGAAGACATCGTACGTCGTCTCGCTCATCAGCGTGGCGCCGTCGTGGCCGACATGGCCGACGTGCACCGGCCGGCCGACGACGTCGAAGTCAACGAACCCGCTCGCTCCGGTCGCGTCCGACGTGCGCACCGTGACCCCATCCAGCCGCTGCTCGTAGCTCAACGTCTGCTCGCCGGCGCCGTCCGACCGCCGGCTCACCAGCCTGCCGAGGTCGTCGTGCACACGGCTCGTCTGCACGCCGTTCGCGTCCATCTCCGCCATGACCACGCCGTACCCGGCGTGCACCGCGAACCACTGCGCATGCCCGAGGTCGTTCCAGATCAAGCTCGGCGCCGTGTGCCCCGGCGTCCCGTCGTACTCGATATGTACGCGCCGCGCCGGCAGGCCCAGCGCCGTCTGGGTCACGCGCCGCAGCAGCCCCTCGGCATCGTAATCGTAACGCACCGTCGAGGTCACGCCGGGCTCAGGCAACGGATCCGACGGCCCGAGCGGATCGATCGGCTCGACGACCACGCGCTCGATCCTCCCCGCATCGTTGAACTTGAAGTGCGTGCGCCGCTGCGTCGAGTCCGTCTCCCCGGGCGTCGTCGACGTCACCTTCTCCCACGCCGGCAACGACAGAAGCCACGGCTCCAGCCGGTGCTCATACCCCCTCTCCACCGTCGTCCGCGCCCCGCCCACGGTCTCGCTCGTCTCGCGCTCCAGGCTACCCCAGTCGTCGAACCGGGTCGAGCCGAGGCGCGTCCGCAGAGGCGCCTGCACCGGGCCGTCGATCTTCGCGATTTGCGCGCCTCGCACCAGCTTCCATTCGATCGACACCTCCTCTTCCCATTCCTGGCTCATCCAGTCCTGAGGGAACACCGCGTGCGTCGCCCCGCCGTTCAGCTCGCGCGGCTCGTAGTGCATCGTCCTGCGCTCGACCCGCGCCACCGCCCTGCTCGGCTTGTCGATCGGCCCACTGGATTTGTTCTCGAGCACCGGCGTCGCGATCGTCATTGTCGCGGGACGGCCGGCGAACGGATACCGCGTGCCGACGCGCGTCCCATGGTCGAACGTCGTCACCGTCTCGCGCGGCACCTGAGGCTCCCAGACCCGCACCTTCCCGAAGCCCAGAAAGCCCCGCCCCAGCAGGTCCGAGCGCGGATCCTCGTACGAGAAGTAACGCGATCTCGGCGTGCTCTGCCCTTCCTGCACGCGGTGCCTGTGCACCACCGGCATACCGCGACGGTGGCACACCTGGGGATACGCGCACCTCGCGAGCTCCGGCGTGGCCGTCCACTGCCGCTCGTAGCCGATCATCTCCAGCGGCGAGTCGTCTTCGTCCAGGACCATCTCCACCACGTCGATGACCGTGCTCTGCTGGATGAGCACGCGCAGGCTCCCCACCTTGGTGCCCGAGCCGCACGCGGAGGTCGGGTCCTCGATCGCGCTCGAGCACCGCTCGGCGAGGTAGATCAGGTCGAGCAGCCCGTCGCCGTTGAAGTCGCCGTGCCGCACCGCGGTGATGCGCCCCACAGGGGCCGCGATCCCCGAGGTCCTCCAGCCCTCGTCCCAACGCTTCTCGGGCACCGCATGCAGCCGAACGATCTCGATGCTCGGTGGATCGTCGCCGATGACGATGAAGTCATCACGCCCGTCCCCGTCGACGTCAGCCGTCTGCAGCGTGCCGGGATGCCTGGCCACCCCATGCCCGTAGTGCGGGTACGGGTACCTGTATTCTAAGATGAATTCTTTTCCCGAGTTCCATGCTAGCCGGAGAGCGGTTTTGTTCGCCGGCAGAAGCACGGCCTGAACATGATCCCGAAGGCCATCTCCGTTCAGGTCTGCCATCTGCGAGTCGATGGTCCCGTATTCGTCGTTTACAGGAATGTCCACGGCGCCGAAGCCCCCCGCGTCATCCGGGTAATATGCCTTGGCAGCGTTTCTCTGCCATAGACCTGCACGCCCGTCGCCCTGCACGTCGAGCGCAACGGACGCGAACTCGAGCGCGTCGGCGGTGACGACAGGGATCCCCGTGTCTTCCGCGGAGTCGAAGTCGCCGCTCGGCAGGTTGCGCCGCATCACGAATTTCGGCTCATATATGCCATCCACGACGTTATCGAGCAGCTTCACCAGATCGGCGAGCCCATCGCCGTCCACGTCGGCGAAGTGGAACGGCTCCACACCGGCCGCGGTCGTGCCGAGGTCGGGCGACATCGGTACGGCAGTCCCGGTCGGCTCGAACGCGCTGCCCGTCCAGGCGTACAGCTCGAACTGTTCTGTGCGGCGATTCCAGGTGAAGAGCTCGCTTCGGCCGTCTCCTCCGGCATCCACCGCCTTCGCGTGCTTCAGCTTCGCGCCTTCAAGGGCCGGCGAGGTCCCGGTAGCCCCGGCGAGAGCCACCTTCGAGCCCAGCGGCGCGCTCAAGGACGAGCTGCGCAAGAGGAGGTACGGCGCCTCAGAAGCGGCGGTCTCCAGCAGCACCTCGTCCTTGCCATCGCCGTCCACGTCCAGCACGACGGGGTGCTTTGCGCCAGTAAACCAGGGGTGCTCATCGATCGGAGATTCCTTGAACCAGTCGCCCTGACGGGAAGACCACCTGAACCGCCGCGCCCGGAAGCAGCCACCGAGCCCGCCGCAGCGCTTCACCTGCACGAGCCGCGAGCGCCCCGTGTCGACGCTCTTGCCTGGGCCCTCGTAGTCGAGATCGTAACGCCACAGCAGCCCTTGGTCGTTCGGGTTCGGGCCATAGACGGCGATCCATTGCAAGAGCTGGCTTCGCCATCGAGGAATGCCGGCCGTGTAGAGCGTCGCCCGACTGAACCGGCCGCTGCTCCGCTTCCCTGTGCCCTGGCCGAACTCGTCGTAGCCGAACTCGATCCGATGGCCCAGGTACTCGATTCTGTCAATCAGGTGCTCGGTCTCGCCCTCGCTCGCCTCCTCTGGCGCAAAGTCCGCATAGATATAGGAGATCGTGTTTCCGGACCGATCCTGCTCCTTCGTCATCCGGAAGTCGAGCGGTCCGACCGGCTCGTAATCACGGATGCGCCCGTCCTTCAGCCACGCCCGGAAGCGCTCCGGCTGCGGACTGCCATACGAGATCACCCGGGTGAAGCTCTCTTCCTCGGTCCGGTACTCGGTGCCGTCCGCCCCGTACGCGCCGAGCACGCTGACGAGCCGCTGGCCGTCGAGGCAGAAGACGTCGGTCTCGTCGTTGTCGATCCCGTCGACCACCCTGTCGATGGCGATCGTCTTGTGACAGCGCACGATCGACGAGAGGCCGCTGAGCGAGAACCCTACGCCGAGCATGCCGTCACCGGCGCGGCTCGAGTACGTGACGGCGAGGCTCGGCTCGATGCCCCGCCCGGGCGGCACGTCGATCGGCAGCCGGTAGGTGTACGCCCCGTCCGGCGTTACGTACCCCGACCCCGGCAGGTAGCCGGCCTTCGCGCCGGCGACGATCGGGGTCTCGGGCAAGTTGAACGCCTCCGGCTGCTCGGGAGGTGTTTCTTGGTCAAACGCTTGCTGGACCCGACCGAGCTGGCGCACGTCATCGCCGGCGCACGACACCATCGCGAGCACCGAGAACAAGGCGAGCTGCGCCCATGCAAAGAATAGCTTCATCTGGGACTCCGTGACCGATGTCCTGGGGTCGACGACCCCGGCTGCGATTGCGCGGCCGCCCTCTGCACGCATGGTGCCAGGAGGCCCAGGGGCGCACACGTATCGCCGGGGAGCAGCGCTTTCCGCTCTTCACGGCGGCACGCGGGATGGCGAGGGCTTCGGAACTCGGCTCCTCGGCAGGGTCACGAGGCGCAATGCGTTGCGTAAGGACGCACACTTTCGCGGAACTGCGCCATGACCTGCGCGCGTTCGATTCGGGCTGCACACCGTCACCGGGGCAGCTCGGCTGCCTTCACGCCACCGCTCCCGGTCCTCACGGCAAGCTGAGCTCTCCGCGCGCCACCGTTTCCGGTCCTCACGGCAAGCTGAGGACCGTTTTCGCCCCACCACAGCTCGTGTCCTGCGTGGCGCGGTTTGCGTCGCCAGATGAATCACGCTCCATGCCGGCCGCGAGCTGGCCGGCGTTGCGCGTCTCAACACGCCTTGCGCGCAACGATTGCGCCATCCAGTGCCATCGCACCTGGCCGCAGATGCGCCGCCGTGTGCCGAAGCCGGGTGCGGGTGGTTGTACCGAGGAACCCGTCAGCCGCTCAGCGAGGCGAGCTGCTCGCCGCCGGGACCACCGCCTTCTGGCCCGAGCCAGAGCGCGCGCCGCCCTTGATGCGGGCCTCCGTCACGACCTCGTCCCACTGCGCGTCGTAGCCCTCGAAATGGACCCGGTACGAGCCGGGCGCGACGACGCTGGTGATGACGGCGGGCTTGTAGGAGCCCTTCCACTCGACCTCGATGCGGTCGCCGACCTTCCGCGCGCCGCCGCCGGAGGCGCGCTGCTCCTCCTCGCGCAGGCGCCGGGCACTCCCCTCGTGCAGGCACTGCTCGCGGTGGCAGGCGAGGCCGGAGGCGCAGTCGTCGTCAGCGCGGCACGGCGAGCCGAGCGGCGCCTTCTTCCCACAAGCCGCCAGCGCCACAGGCAAGGCGGTCACGATCGCGAGCGCTCTCAGGACGGTGAAGACTCGAATGCGCACGGTGCGCCATCCCAGCAGAGTGGCAGCGGCCAGACAACAGGGATCGCGATGCCGGCCGCGCCACGCTCTGCTATGGTCGCCCCCGCTGTGCGACTGCTCGCCGCCCTCGCGCCCGTGGCCCTGCTCGTCGCGGCGCCGCCGCTCCTGGGCTGCGGCGGCGCCACCGCGGCGGACGCGGGCGTGTGCGCGGGCGCCGGCGTCTGCGGCGCCCGCCGCTGCGTCGCGGGGCGCTGCCGGCCGGCGAGCGCCCTGCCGTCGCCCATCGACGCGCGCCGGGTGCTGCTCCCGCCCGCGGACCTTGCCGTGCTCGAGGAGGACGGCGACGCCGCGCCCGGCATCCCCGACGCGATCGCGCTCGGGCGCGCCGCGACGGGCGACGTCGTCCTGCTGCTCCGGTTCGCGCCGACCTTCGGCGTCGACGCCGACATCGCAAGCGCCTTCATCGTCCTGGAGCCGACCCCCCTGGCGCCGCCCGCCGAGGGCGCGCTCACGCTCGAGGTCGCGCGCATCCTCGAGCCGTGGCGCTCGGAGACGGCCACGTGGGGGCGGCAGCCCCGCCTGTCGATCCCGGAGCCCGCCGCCGTCGTGCGGCGCCGCCCCACGACGCCGCTGCGGATCGACGTCACCGCGCTGGTGCGCGGCTGGGCCAGGCGGCGCCTGGACGACCACGGCATCGCCGTCCTCGCCCCGGGCAGCGACGCCGTCGGGGCGGCCTACTCGATGGGGATCTCCCAGGGCACCGGCCCGCTGCTCGAGGTCTACGTACGGTGAGCACCGGCCAGGACGGCGAGGACGACGACCTCGGCGGGCGCCCCTCTCTCCCCGTGCCCCTCGTCCGCCACGACGCCGGCCGGGGGAGGCCCGCCACGCCGAGCGCTCCGCCGGTGCCCAGCGCTTCGCCGGTGCCGAGCGCTCCGACATCGCCGAGCGCTCCGCCGGTGCCCAGCGCTCCGCCGATGCCCAGCGCTTCGCCGGTGCCGAGCGCTCCGACATCGCCCAGCGCTCCGCCGGTGCCCAGCGCTCCGACATCGCCCAGCGCTCCGACATCGCCCAGCGCTCCGACATCGCCCAGCGCTCCGACATCGCCCAGCGCCCCCATGTCCGCGCGCGGCTCCCCCATGTCCGCGCGCGGCGCCCCGACATCCGCGCGCGGCGCCCACGCCGACGACGAGCCCGCCATCACGCAGCGCTCGGTGCCGAGCGGACGCCCCTTCCCGCTCCTCCGAAGCACCGCGCCGCCCCCGTCGGCCGAGCCAGCCCCGCCCGCCGAGGCGCTGCTCAAGGTCAGCGACCTCCGCGTCTCGTTCACCGCCGACGGCCGCGTCGCCCGCGTCCTCGATCGCGTCTCGTTCACCGTGCCGCGCGGGCGCACCGTGGCGCTTGTCGGCGAGTCGGGCTGCGGCAAGACGGTGACCGCGCTCAGCATCCTGCGGCTCCTGCCGGCGCCCTACGCGTCCATCGACGGCGGCTCGATCGAGCTCGAGGGCAAGGACCTCCTCGCGCTCAGCGAGCGCGAGATGCGCGCCGTGCGCGGCGGGAAGATCGCCATGATCTTCCAGGAGCCGATGACCTCGCTGAACCCCGTGTACACGGTCGGCGCCCAGATCGCCGAGGCGATCCGGCTGCACCTGCCCATGTCGCGCGGCGACGCCCGGCTCTACGCGGTGAGCCTCCTGCGCAAGGTAGGCTTCCCCGAACCCGAGGTGCGCGCGAACAGCTACCCGCACGAGCTGTCCGGCGGCATGCGCCAGCGCGTCATGATCGCCATGGCCCTCGCGCCCGGGCCCTCGCTGCTCATCGCCGACGAGCCGACCACCGCGCTCGACATGACCACCCAGGCGCAGATCCTCGACCTGCTCGAGCGGCTCAAGGCGGAGACGTCGATGAGCCTCCTGCTCATCGCGCACGACCTCGCCGTGGTCGGCGAGCTCGCCGACGACATCGTCGTCCTCTACGCCGGCGTGGTCGTGGAGCAAGGGCCGGCGCGCAACGTGCTCGCCGCGCCGTCGCACCCCTACACGCGCTCGCTCCTCCGGAGCATCCCGGCGCGCGGGTTCCGCCCGCACCGCGTGCGCGGCGAGCGCTCGCTGCGCCTGCCGACCATCCCCGGCGCCCTGCCCGATCTGCGCGACCCGCCGCGCGGCTGCCGCTTCCAGGACCGCTGCGAGGCGGTGTTCGACCGCTGCCGCGCCGAGCCGCCGGAGCTCTACGCCGTCCCGCCGGGCGCGGGGCACCACGCCGCGCGCTGCTTTCTCCTCGTGGGCCCGGGCCGCCCCGGCGAGGAGGGCGCGGCGTGACGCGCGACAGCGACTACCCGCTGCCCGCCCAGGGCGACGAGGCCGGCGCCGCCGAGGCGCGCGCGGAGAGCGCGCGAGGCGAGCGCCCGCTCGTCCAGGCCGAGCGGCTCTCGAAGCTGTACCCGGTGCGGCGCGGCCCCTTCGCGAAGCCGTCGTTCGTGCACGCCGTCGATGGGGTGACCTTCCACGTGCACCGCGGCGAGACGCTCGGCCTCGTCGGCGAGTCCGGCTCCGGCAAGAGCACCCTCGGGCGCCTCGCGATCCGGCTCATCGAGCCCACCGTGGGCCGCGTCTTCTTCGACGGCGAGGACCTCACCGCCATGTCCGGCCGCGCGCTCCGGGCCATGCGCCGGCGGATGCAGATCGTCTTCCAGGACCCGTACGGCTCGCTCAACCCGCGCATGACCCTGCGCGAGATCGTCGGCGAGGGCATCGTGATCCACCGCCTCGCGCGGAGCCGCGACGAGGAGACCGCGATGGTCGAGGGCGCGCTCCAGAAGGTCGGGCTGCGGCCGGACATGATGGAGCGCTTCCCCCACGAGCTCTCCGGCGGGCAGCGGCAGCGGGTCGCGATCGCGCGGGCGCTCGCCGTGCGGCCGGACTTCATCGTCTGCGACGAGCCGGTGAGCGCGCTCGACCTCTCGGTCCAGGCCCAGATCGTCAACCTCCTGGAGGACCTCCAGGACGAGCTCGGGCTGAGCCTCCTGTTCATCTCGCACGACCTCCGGGTGGTCGACCACGTGAGCCACCGCGTCGCGGTGATGTACCTCGGCAGGATCGTGGAGACCGGCCCGGCGAAGGGCGTGACCGAGCGGCGGCACCACCCGTACACGCGCGCGCTCTTCGAGGCGACGCCGTCGATCGAGCGCAGCGGCAAGGCGCGGCGCCTGCTGCCTGGCGCGCCGGCGAGCGCGATCAACCCGCCCGAGGGCTGCGTTTTCCACCCGCGCTGCCGGAAGGCCGAGGAGGGCAAGTGCGACGTCGAGATCCCGCCGCTCGAGGAGCTCGTTCCCGGGAGCGGCCACCGCGTGGCGTGCTGGTACCCCGAGGTCGAGTGACGGCGGCAGGCCAGCGCCTCGTGGGATGAGCAGGGCCGAGCCGCTGGTGCGTACGTTGAGCTGTCGTCGGGATGGCGCAGAAAAGCCGGCCTTCCGGGAATGGCGCCCTGGGAGCGCAGCGGCCCACATACCCGCGGCGGCTCAAATTGGCACAATCGAGGATCCAATGTGTCACGAGCCGGGGGCGCTTCTGCCGGATCTGCGCGTGCGTCGCGAGGCATCGCTTTTGCTGGACGCCGTTCGCCGCCGCGCGCGATGTTCGGTGGCGGAATGGCGAGGTGATGCGATGGCGAGCAACGTGCTTCGCGTGCTGGCGGCAGCCCTGCTGTCCGGTGCGTGCCTGATGGGATGCAAGAGCAGCGTCAATGACGGCGGCGGCAGCGGCGGCAACGACGGCAACGACGGCAGCAGCGCCAGCGGCAGCAGCAGCGGCGACGACGGCACCGGCGCCAGTGGCGGCGACAACGGCGGCAGCGGCGGCAATGACGGCGGTAGCGCCAATGCCGGCAGCGGCGGCGACTGCGAAGGCTGCGGCGGCTGCGGCAGCGGCGGCGGCTGCGGCTTCCCGCCGGACGAGCCGTGCGCGGTGCGCGACGTCGAGGGCACGATCCCCGGCGTGAAGATATCGATCGAGTCGAGCCGGTGCGCCTACCACGAGGGAGAGCCGGCCGAGTTCATCTACACGGTCACCACCGACTCCAGCGTCCCCCCGATCGACATTGCGGCCTCCACCGGCTGCGGGCGCTGCGTCGAGCCGAGCGCAGATCCGCTGTCGTTCGTCTCCTACAAGATCAGCGGCCTCACGTGGGCCGCTGATCCGCAGCCGCAGCTCTACTGCCTGTGCGACGTGGGCTGCTGCGCTCCCGACGAGGCAGCGACCGTGCAGGTCGACGCGACGACGGCAACGCAGACGATCCGCTGGTCGGGGCGGCAGTGGAACGGGCCGTCCGACACCAGCAATCCGGAGGGCGACTTCTTCGCGCCGGGGAGCTACGAAGTCGAGGTGACGTTCGACGGCAAGGAGCAGGGCGTCGTCACGGCGAAGCTGGGGATCGAGATCTACCCCTGAGGCATCCCCTCAAATTCTTCGAAAAATTCACAGGGAGGCGGGGAGACGGGGAGACGGGGAGGGAAATCTACAAAATACTCCCTGTCTCCGCCTCCCTGTTCAATTTCCCCGCTGAAAAGGGCTGCAATGAGGGGATTCCTCAGGATCTACCCTTGAAGCACGGCCGCGGCGAAACCCGCAAGCAGACAGCGGCCCAGGGTGGCACAATCGATGGCCCAGGGTGGCGGGAGCCACGGCCTGTACTGCCGAGTTCGTACGATCTTCGCGCGACATCTCCCTTGCTGCCGATCGCGCGCCGCCGCAGACAAGCGGGGTGGCGCGCGGAACGGAGAGGTGAGGGAATGGCGAACGACATGCTTCGAGCTCTGGCGATAGCCTTGCTGTCCGGTGTGTGCGTGGCGGGGTGCGGCAGCAAGGAGGGCAGCGGGAGCGGTGGTGACGGCGGCAGCAGCAGCAGCAGCAGCAGCAGCGGCGGCGACCGCGGGGTGCCGCCGGGGGCCGCGCCGTGCGAGGTGCGCGACGTCCAGGGCACGATCCCGGGCGTGACGCTATCGATCGAGTCGAGCCGGTGCGTCTACTGGAGGCGCGAGCCGGCGGAGTTCGTCTATACGGTCACGACCGACTCGAGCGTCCCCCCGATCGACATCGCGGCCTCCGACGGGTGCGGGCGCTGCGTCGAGCCGAGCGCGGATCCGCGCTCGTTCGTCACGTACCAGATCACCGGGCTGTCGACGGCGGGAGATCCACAGCAGTACTGCCTGTGCGACACGGGGTGTTGCGCTCCCAACGACGCGGCGACCGTGCAGGTCGACGCGACGACGGCGACGCAGACGATCCGCTGGTCGGGGCGGCAGTGGACCGGGCCGTCGGACACGGACAACCCGGAAGACGAGTTCTTCGCGCCGGGGACCTACGATGTAGAGGTGACGTTCGACGGGCAGGAGCTGGGCTCCGTGACGGCGAAGCTGCCGATCGAGATCGTCCGCTGATCTCGATCGGCAGCAATCCCGCCAGGGCTCGCTGACACGCGAGGCGGTGCCGTCGGGGCTTGCGCCGGGGTCGCCGAGCTTTCTGCTAAGGTCCGCCTCCCATGCACGCCTGGCGCGGACACTCCTTCGGCTCCCCCGAGATCCTCGTCTGGGAAGAGGTCGAGGAGCCCCCGCTCGCCGAGGGGGAGGTCCGGATCGAGATCGCCGCCTCGGCGATCAACTTCCCCGACGTGCTCTTCACGGCGGGCGCCCATCAGGTCCGGCCGACTCCGCCGTTCATCCCCGGCTTCGAGGTGGCCGGCGTCGTCGTCGAGAGCCGCGAGCCGTCGCTGCCGCCGGGCGCCCGCGTGGCAGCGACGCTCCCCGGCTCGGGAGGGTACGCGACGCGCGTTGTCGCGGGCCGGCGCACGACGTACGCGCTCCCCGACGGCATGCCGTTCGAGGACGCGGCGGCGCTGACCATCACGTACCAGACAGGCTACTTCGCGCTGCACCGGCGCGCCGGCCTCAGGCCGGGCGACACGGTGCTCGTGCACGCCGGCGCGGGCGGCGTCGGCAGCGCGGCGATCCAGCTCGCCAAGGCGGCCGGCGCGACCGTCATCGCCACCGCCGGCGGCAAGGAGAAAGCGGCGATCTGCCGCGCCCTCGGGGCCGACCTCGCGATCGACTACCGGAGCGAGGACTTCGTCGCGATCGTCAAGGACCGGACCGCGGGCCGAGGGGCCGATATCATCTTCGATCCCGTCGGCGGGGACATCTTCGAGCGATCCACGAGGTGCGTCGCCTTCGAGGGCCGCATCCTGGTGATCGGCTTCGCTTCAGGCCACTTCCCCGCGGCGCGCGCGAACCACCTGCTCGTGAAGAACTATTCGGTGATCGGCTTCTACTGGGGCACATACAGCCGCGCCGAGCCCGCCCTGACGCGGAGCGCGCAGGACGAGCTCTACGCGCTCTACAGCCAGCGCGCGATCAAGCCGCTCATCTCGGCCGCGCTGCCGATGGCGGACGCCAGGGCCGCCATGACGGCGGTCGCGTCCCGCGCGACGACAGGCAAGGTGGTGCTCACGACGGGGCGATGAGGGGCGCCGCCGCCGCGGCGCGCACGGGCGGCGGCGGCGGCGCGGAGGAGGAGGTCAGTTGCAGGCGGTGCCGGTGGACGTCTCGGGCAGCTCGCCGAGCGTGTCCTGGTCCGCCGTTGTCAGGCCGAAGCCGTAGGGGAACAGCGCCTCGCCGCCGTCGTTGCGGTTGACGCGCTGGCACTCGCTCCCGGGCCACGAGAACGAGAGCTTGCCCTGGAACTCGCTCACGCCGAACAGCGCGTCGGCCACGCCGCCGCCCTCCGAGCCCGGGAGCCACGCCGCCACGAACGCGTCGGAGAGGTTCAGCTCCTTGTTCACGTAGAGCGGGCGGCCCGACAGGAACACCGTCACGATCGGCAGCTCCGGCGCGGCCGTGCGGATGGCCTGGAGCACCTGCAGGTCCTCGGGGTGGAAGAGCGCGTGCTCCAGCGTCTTCGCGTGCGCGGCGTCGTCATCGGGGTCCGCCGCGGGCTGAATATCGCCCTTCATCTCGGCATAAGGCGTCTCGCCGATCACCACGATCGCCGCGTCGAAGTTCCCCGACGCAGCGGCGGCGCCGTTGGCGCTCAGGGTCGCCTGGCCGCCGCCGCCCGACAGCGCCTGCTGGATGCCCGCGTAGATGGACGTGGCGCCCGGGAAGTCGGCGTTCGTGACCTCGGTGCCCTGCCACGTCCGGGACCAGCCGCCGCTCTGGTTCGGAATGCTGTCCGCGGACTTGCCCGCGACGAGCACCTTGGCAGACGGGTCGAGGGGCAGCACCGAGCCCGCGTTCTTGAGCAGCACGAGCGACTTCCTGACCGCCTCGCGCGCGAGATCCCGGTGCTCCTTCAGCCCGAGCACCTCCTGCTCCCCGGCGAACATCCGGTCCGACGGGGCGCCCTTGGTCTTGTTCGGGCCGAGCAGCCCCGCTCGCATCTTGACCCGCAGGATCCTCCTCACGGCGTCATCGACCCGCGCCTTCGTGATCTGGCCCCCGTTCACCTGCGCGAGGGTGTTCGTGTAGAACGCCTTCCAGTCGTACGGGACCATGATCATGTCCACACCGGCGTTGATCGAGGCGGCGCACGAGTCGTCGGAGCAGCCCTCCACCTGCCCGTGACCGTTCCAGTCGCCGATGACGAAGCCGTCGAAGTGGAACTTCTCCTTCAGCACGCCGGTGAGCAGCTCACCGTACCCGTGCATCTTCTCGCCGCGCACCCTGTTGTACGACGCCATGACGGTCTGCACGCCCGCGGGGATGGCGGACAGGTATCCCTGAGCGTGGATCTCGCACAGCTCGGTGTCGGTGGCGAGGTTGTTCCCCTGGTCATCGCCCTTGTCGGTGCCGCCGTCGCCGATGAAGTGCTTGGCCGTCGCGATGACGCGCGTGGGGCCGAGGAGCTCAGGGCTGTTCGCGGCGCCCTGGATGCCTTGCACGATCCGGCCGGCGTAGGCGTTCACGATCTCCGGATCCTCGGAGTAGCCCTCGTAGGTGCGGCCCCAGCGATCGTCGCGCACGGTCGCGAGCGTCGGGGCAAAGGTCCAGTCGAGCCCGGTCGCCAGGACCTCCTTGGCCGTCGCGGCGCCGATGCGCTCGAGCAGATCGGGGTCGTGCGCCGCGCCCAGGCCGATGTTGTGCGGGAAGAGCGTGGCGCCGCGGACATTGTTGTTCCCGTGCACCGCGTCGATGCCCCAGATGATCGGGATGCCCGCGCGGCCGCCGGTGGTGTCCACCGACGCGTTGTAGAAATCGTCGGCCATCGCGACCCAGTCCGCCGCCGTCGCGTTCTTGCTCGCCCCCGGCCAGGAGCCGCCGCCGTTCAGCACAGAGCCGATGTTGTACTGCCTGACCTCCTCCGGCGTGATGCGGCCGATCTCGGCCTGCACCATCTGGCCGACCTTCTCCTCGACGCTCATCCGGCCGAGCAGCTCGTCGATGGCCGCCTCGATCTCCGGATCCTGCGCGATCTCGCTATGCACCTCGGGCCAGCCGGCGTTGCAGGGCAAGAGGCCCGCGCTGTCGCCGGCGCCGCTGCCGCCCTGGCCGCTGCCGCCCTGGCCGCTGCCGCCGGTGCTGTCGCCGGCGCCGGTGCCGCCACCGCCGGTGCCGCTGCCGGTGCTGCTGACGCTGCCGGCGCCGGTGCCGCTGCCCGACCCCGTCGACGAGCTGGTCGAGTCACCGGAGGTGTCGTCCCCGCAAGCGGCCGGCGCAATAACAACAGCCGCCGCCATGATCCATGTCGCATACCGTGTGAGGCGCATAGGTGCTCCCCTTTTCTGTCAGTGAGATGAAGGATGGGCTCTGAGGTGAACCGTGACCGTCAAGCAAAGCGCCGATCGGGATGAGCCCCGCGCGCCGCCCGCTCGCGAGAGAACCGAGCAGGAAGGCCCATGGGAGGCCTCGAGCTCGCAGGCCTGGAGGTCACCCCCTGCTCCAGGCCGGTCGCCGCCTTCGCGGCGAGCAGGCAGCTCGCACAGGCAGGATCGCGCACGCGCCCGGCCGGGCGGAAGAGCCCTTTCGAGCGGCGCGCCCGAGCAAGGCCGAGGGCCGAACGGGCGCGTGAACGTGCGGAGAACCGAGCTCCACGAGATGGGTGCAAGACAACATAAGAAGAACGGGAATGTTCTAATCCATGAATCGACCCGCACGCAAGCCCCCCCTCACGCCGCGAACGCGGGATCCGTCATCGCTCTCCCCCGGCGCTGGCACTCCGCGTTGTCGCGCCGCCCGCGCCGCCGCGCCGTCACCTGGAACGCAGGCCAGGCGCGGCCCTCGTGGCGCGCCGGATGACACGGCGCGTCCTGGAACGCCACCCCGTAAACCATAGTCCGAGTCGGGCCGCAATACGCAAACCCGACGGCGCAGCGCGATAATCCACCCGTGGCATAACGCCACAACCGATGCAGGAGGCCACGGCGTGCCTGACGAGCCGGTGGGACGCGCGGCTTTTCGGCCGCTGGCAGTGGATTTGCAGAGCTGCAAAGCGGAAGTGGATTTGCAGATCACGTGGACGCGTGGACCGCGCAGAAGGCGCAGATCACCGCGACCCATTCCGGGGGAGATGCTGACGATGGCGAGACGCCCTCACCTTGCGATTGCCGTGCTCATGCTTGCGTCCGGGCTCGCTGCGGGCTGCGGTCAGGCGGACGCGCCCCCCTCGAATCAGGGCGCCCCGCCGGGGCAGGAGAAGAAGGTCGATACAAAGATCCTCGAGAAGGGCGCAGAGGCGCTCCAGGACCTGAGTCCTGTGCGGGCGATCGACCACTACCTGGACGGATTCCATGTGATGAAGGAGAACCCGGACCATCACATGGAAGCCCATCACTACTGCAAAGGGATCAATGAAGAGTTCACGCAGTGTGTGATCTTCGACGGGAACACGAAGGACGCGAACATCATCGGGGTCGAGTACATCATCTCCGAGGGCATGTTCGAGGGCCTGGCCGAGGACGAGAAAAAGAGCTGGCACCCGCACAACTACGAGATCCTCTCAGGCCAGCTGACGCTGCCCGGCGTCCCGGCGGTGGCCGAGAAGGCGGCGCTCAAGAAGAAGATGAACAGCTACGGCAAGACGTGGCATATCTGGGATACCGGTCACCTGGGGCACCCCGCCGCGCACAACCTCCCGGTCGGCGAGCCGCTCCTCGCCTGGTCGTACAACCGCGATGGGGAGATGCCGGCCGCCCTCGTGGAGGCGCGCGACAAGCGCACCGGGATCAGCACCGCCGAGAAGCGGAAAGAGCGCGCGGACCTCGCCGCTGTAGCGAACCCGCAGCGGGGCGTGGACGATCTCAAGTCCAGGTTTCCGAACGCCACCGGGGCTCCGGAGGGCGTCCGGGCGAAGTGACGCCGCTGCCGGCGCGGTGACGCCGCTGCCGGCGCGGCTGACGTGCGACGGGCGGCGCACGCGAGAGATAGCCGGCGGCCGAGCTCTGGCGGTGGCCGCCGGGATTCAGCGAAAGCGAAATCCGCCGATGTGGCAATCATAAAATTTTGCATCCACTGTCGGCGGCATTTACCGGCGCGCTCGCGCCCGCTTAATCTCCGCGCATGCTCTTTATTCCCCGGACTTCGGTCCGTCTCTTCATGACCACCGGCGCGCTGCTCCTCGCGCTCACCGCGTGCGGCGACGACGACTCGGAAACAGGCACAGGCGGCGCAGGCGGCGAGGGCGGCAACACCAGCAGCACCACCGGCACCGGAACAGGGACTGGCGGCGACGGCGGCAGCGGCGGCGCGACTGGCACCGGCGGCGAGGGCGGCGCGACTGGCACCGGCGGCGAGGGCGGCGCGACTGGCACCGGCGGCGAGGGCGGCGCGACTGGCACCGGCGGCGAGGGCGGCGCTACCGGCACCGGCGGTGAGGGCGGCGCTACCGGCACCGGCGGCGCTACCGGCACCGGCGGCGAGGGCGGCGCTACCGGCGCCGGCACCGGCGTCGGCGGCGCAGGCGGCGATCCCACCACCACCGCCACCACCGGCGTCGGCGGCACGGGCGGCGATCCCACCACCACCGCCACCACCGGCGTCGGCGGCACGGGCGGCGATCCCACCACCACCGCCACCACCGGCGTCGGCGGCACGGGCGGCGATCCCACCACCACCGCCACCACCGGCGTCGGCGGCACGGGCGGCGATCCCACCACCACAACGGCCGTTGCTGTCGGCGCGGGCGGCGCGGGCGGCGAGTCCACCACCGTCGGCTCGGGCGGCGCGGGTGGCGAGTCCACCGCCGTCGCCGTGGGCGCGGGCGGCGCGGGCGGCGAGTCCACCACCGTCGGCTCGGGCGGCGCGGGCGGCGAGTCCACCGCCGTTGCTGTCGGCGCGGGCGGCGCGGGCGGCGCGGGCGGCGAGTCCACCACTGTCGGCTCGGGCGGCGCGGGTGGCGAGTCCACCGCCGTCGCCGTGGGCGCGGGCGGCGCGGGCGGCGAGTCCACCACCGTCGGCTCGGGCGCGGGCGGCGCGGGTGGCGAGTCCACCGCCGTTGCTGTCGGCGCGGGCGGCGCGGGCGGCGAGTCCACCACCGTCGGCTCGGGCGGCGCGAGCGGCGCTGGCGGTGCGGGCGGCTGGGGCGGCGGCACCGGCGAGGGCGGCGGCACCGGCGAGGGCGGCGCTGGCGGAGCCGGCGACGAGCCCACACGATGGGCTGAGGTCGAGCCCATCCTGCTGAGCAAGTGCTCGCCCTGCCACACCCGCACGGATCCCCCCCCGTCCAGCGGCTTCGCGATCACCTACGAGTCCTCGCAGGTCATCGCAAACTCTGCCCCGTGCACCAACCAGGTGGACGAGGCGGGTCAACCCAGGGCGATCACGCAGGGCGAGTGCGCCTACATCCGGCTCCACTTCTTTGAGGCGTTCCCCACGTCCCTCGCCATGCCGCGCGGCAGAGGGTGCACCGGCAACCCGGTCGACGATGCCGCCAACCCGGCCTGCCTGACGGCCGCAGAGCAGCAAACGCTCCTCGACTGGATCAACGACGGTCAGTTCGAGTGACCAGGCCATGCGCGGCTCCCTGCCGCGCCTCACTTCAGCTCACGTGACCCGCAGAGGCGCGGCCTCCGCCGCGCCTCTCCTCACCTCGACTGCTCCAGGAGCGCGCCGTCCTCGTAGGCGCGGAGGAGCCGCTCCAGGATCTCGATCTCCCGCGCCAGCTCCTCCCCCTTCTCCGTGTCCCCGACCGTGCGCGCGGCCTCGTAGACCTCCACGTCCGAGATCGCGGGGATGATGTCCTCCCCCGTCTCCACCGCCCGCTCGACCGACGTGAAATGGTGGTGCTGCGCGAGCCGCGCCCCGCTCGCCTCGAGCACGAGCGTGTACCCCTTGTCGCCGTAGGCCTCCGAGAACGCCCCGTCGATCGTCACCGCCCGGTGCGACGCCTTGATCGGCGACTCGCCCTGCTCGACCCGGACCGGCACATGGCCGTTCACGATGAGCCCGCGCTCCTCGTCCAGGCCGAACTCGCGGCACACCCGGCTGCAGAAGCCAGCGTCGTGGATCAGCTGGAAATAAGGGTTCTTCGTCTCCTTGTGCGTCCGCTCGTCGGCGACGAAGTACGACTCGAAGGTCGTCATCCGGTCCTTGCCGAACATGGGGGAGAGCGGGCCCGTCCAGAGGTACCAGAGCAGGTCGAGGTCCTCCGGCGCGCCCGCCCGGAAAGCCCGGCGCACCGCGCGCTCCAGCGCGTCGAAAAGCGCCCGGCCGCGGAGAGGCTCGCCGTCCACCGCGAAGGGGAGGAACGCGCCGCCGCCGTCCACCGGGACACAGCCGTGGAAGATGAGCGCGCGATCGCGCCGCAGCCACGTCGTCCCCTGCTGCACCATCCAGCGCATCTGGCGCGCGAGCACCGGGCTCTTCAGGAATGACTCCTTGAGCAGGGCGATGCACGCCGCCTCGTCCGGCGTGAGCGTGTAGGGATCGCCGGGATCGAGGGTCGGGAAGCGCGCGTCGAGGAGCGGGTGCACCTCGCCGTCGATCGCGACAGTGCCCGCCCGAGCATCGATGCGGTGGAGCAGGCAGCGGTGCTCGAGGCCGTACTCGGGGCGCCGCCGGCAGAGCTGCCCCTCCAGCTTGAACTGGAGGACGGCCATCGCCTTCTGCATGCGCGCCATCAGCAGGGCGTCGCGCAGCCCCTCGCCCCGCACCGCGAAGCGCTCCGCCGGGTCGTCGGCGTAGGCCGTGCGCGCGAGCCGGTCGACCGGCGCGACGGGGATGCCGAAGCCCTCCTCGAGCTGCGAGAGGCGCCCGTACCGCAGCGAGAGCCGGACCACCGTGGCGATGAGCGCCTCCTGGCCGAGGCTGGCGCCCATCCAGCTGACGTCGTGGTTGCCCCAGACGACCCGCGCGCGCGGCTGGCGCATCAGGTACTCGATCACCTTGTCCAGCCGCGGTCCGCGGTCGCCGAGATCGCCCGCCACGACGAGCTCGAAGACCGTGAGGTTCCGGATCGCCCGCGCCGCGGCGCGCAGGATCTCGATCTCGCGGCCGTGCTGCACGAAGGGGTCCACGAGCGCGTCGACGTGGCCGCCCTCGCCGAGCGCGGCGCGAGCCGACACGAGCTCGCGGAGCAGGCCCCGCATGTCGTCCGGGAACGCCTGATCGACCTGGCGGAGCGTGTAGCGCAGCGACAGCTCGCGGATGACCTCGACCTCGCACGCGAGCGCCCAGCGCAGGAACGCCCGCCGCTCGGCCTCGACGCCGCGCGCGACAGGGGCGTAGCTCTCGCGCGGATAGTAGATGACCGAGAGCAGCGCGCGCTTCTCGCCGGCCGTGAGCCGGTCGCCGAAGACCCGCTCGACCAGCGGCCGCAGGCTCCCGGAGGCGTTGTTGATGATGTGCTTCAGCTTCCGGTGCTCGCCGTGCACGTCGCTGACGACGTGGACCGTGCCCTTGGGGAGCGACAGGATCGCCCGGAGGTGGCCGATCTCGGCCAGGATGGCCTCCGTGGTGGGGTACCGGGCCGCGAGGGCGCGGAGGAGGGGCAGCTCCCGCGTGTCGAGCATGGCGCCGCAGCATAGAGCAAAGCCGAGGAGCGCCTCAGCCGGCGCGGGTTGTTAGACGTCGCGCGACCCGCGCCGCGCCGCGCGGACAGACCCGACAGCCCGCCGCGCCCGAGCGCGCGGGCCAGCTCCGCCGCGTTTCCCCTTGCGACAGCGCTGCTCCCGATTAGGCAATGCACCGGGGGGCGCATGCAAGCGTTGAGACCATGGATCCTGGCCTGACAGCGGGGCTCGAGGGGGGCGGCTCCGCCAGGGCCGATCGCCTGGCGCGAGGCGCCGGCCCCCTGCTCCAGGGGCAGAACCGGATCCTCCGGATGGTCGCGTCCGGAGAGCCGCTCCCCCGCGTGCTCGACGAGCTCATCCGGTTCATGGAGGCCCAGTCGAACGACGCGCTCTGCTCCGTCCTCCTCGTCGACGAGTCGAGGGCCCACCTGCGCTGGGCCGCGGCGCCCAGCCTGCCGGAAGCGTACAACAACGACGTGAGCGGGCTGCGCGTAGGCGCCGTGAGCGGCTCGTGCGGCACCGCCGTCTTCCGCAAGCAGACCGTCATCGTCTCGGACATCGCGCACGACCCGCTGTGGGCGCGCGCGCGCGACCTCGCGCTCTCGCACGGCCTCAGGGCGTGCACCTCCACGCCCATCCTCGACGGCGAGGGCGAGGTGCTGGGCACGTTCGCCTTCTATTACCGCCAGGCGCGCGGGCCGAGCTCGCGCGACCTCGGGCTCATCGAGATCTCCCGCGATCTCGCGGGGATAGCCATCGAGCGCAGCCGCAGCGCGGCGCGCGTCGAGGAGGCGCTGCGCGCCCGCGACAACTTCCTCGCCGTCGCGTCCCACGAGCTGAAGACGCCGATCGCGACCCTGCTCCTCCAGGTCACCTCGCTGGAGCGGCTCCAGCGCGCGGCGGGGGCGATCCCCATCCGGGAGATCGCGCCCAAGCTGAGCAACCTGGAGCGGCAGGGGAAGAAGCTCCTCAAGCTGGTCGAGCAGCTGCTCGACGCCACGCAGCTCCTCTCCGGCCGGCTCGAGATCGAGCGCGCGCCGGTCGATCTCACCCAGACGGTGCGCGAGGTAGTGGACCGGCTCCTCGACGGCATCGCGGAGGTCGCGCCGGAGGTCGAGATCCACGCAGAGGGCCCGGTGATCTGCGAGGGCGACGGCTTCCGCATCGAGCAGGTGGTGATGAACCTGCTGTCGAACGCGTGGAAGTTCGGCCGCGGGGCGCCCGTCGAGATCACCGTGGAGCGGGGCGACCGCGCCGCGCGCCTGCTCGTCCGCGACCGCGGCATCGGCATCGCCGCGGCGGACCAGGAGCGCATCTTCCAGCAGTTCGAGCGCGCCGTCTCGGTGCGCAACTACGGCGGCCTCGGCCTTGGCCTGTGGCTGACGCGCCAGCTCGTGGAGAGGATGAGGGGCCGCATCTCCGTGCAGAGCGAGCTCGACGCCGGCTCCACCTTCACCGTGGAACTCCCCCTGCCCCATGCGCAAGTCTGTCCTGATCATCGATGACGACGTCGACCTGGCGACGACCCTGGCCGAGACGCTGTGCGAGCTCGGGTACGACGCGACGCCCTACTTCAGCGGGCGGGAGGCGCTCGACCGCCTGTCAGAGGGCGCGCGGCCGGGCGTGATCCTGCTCGACCTGATGATGCCGAAGATGAACGGCTGGAAGGTGTGCGACGAGCTCAGCGCGGTCCCCGGGCTCGAGGAGATCCCTGTCGTCATCATGACCGCGGCGTCGAACATCAAGCAGCCGATGCCGACGCACGCGCGCGAGGTGATCAGCAAGCCGTTCGAGCTCGACGCGCTGCTGAAGACGATCGACGCCGCGTGAGGCAGGCGCCCGCGCCGGGCGCCGCCCGGCGGGGCCCATGCGAGCGCCTGGCGCGGCTCAGCGCGGCCCGCGCGAGCGCCTGGCGCGGCTCAGCGCGGCCCGCTGACCTCTTTCACGACGAGCTCCGGATCGGCGGCGATCGCCTCCTGCGTGAACAGCACGGGCCGCCACGACTTGCGCGAGAACAGCTCGGTCTGGTCGGCGAAATAGGGCGACTCGGGGTCCGTCGACTGCGAGTAGCTGAGCAGCGCCTCGGCGCGGGGCCCGCCGCTCGTGTGCTCGACGACCATCACGAAGCTCGATCCGAAGTTGATCGGGTAGCCCGAGGTGCTGAGCCCCGTCTTCTGGGTGATGACCTCGCCCGCGTCGATCCGGGGCAAGAGGGTGCTGTTCAGGCCGCCCGGGTAGAAGCCCACGATGTTGGTCACCCCTTCCCGGGCGCTCCCGCCGTGGATGGGGATCTTGTCGTCGCCCTTGCGCGTGAACTGCGCGTCGCCGAGCGGCGTGCTCGGGTCGAACCCCGCCTCCGCGAGCGCGCGCGTGGCCTGGGCGAGCGCCACGAGGATCGGGTCGGGGCCCTCGGCCGGGGCCTCGACGAGGTCGCGCGGGGTCTCGAGCGGGTCCTCGGGGTCGAAGGGCTGCGCGTAGAGGCGGCCCGCGTCCATCGTGTCCGCGTTCGAGAACCGCCCGAGCAGCTCGCGCCACACGAGCGCGCCGACGCTCTCCAGGTCCATCCGGCCGTCCCACGACGCGAGCGCGAGGCACGCGTCGGCGACGTCGACCGCCTCGCCCTCGATGTCCACCGGGGCCGCGCCGTCGCAGCGCTCGACGACCTGCGCGCGGAGGCGCTCCGCCGTGATCCCCCGGTTGCTCAGGATGGCCTCCTCGAGCTCCTCGCGCGAGAAGAGGCCGTCCTTGCCGGCAGGGGCGTCCTCGCCCTCCTCGGTGAGCAGGACGAGGTTCATGCGCGTGCGCGCCGAGACGGGAGCGCGCGGCGTGCCGAAGAGCATCGGGTAGCCGGTGAGCGGCTCGGCGGGGTTCGTGAGCCAGGGCGTGTCGTTGGCGTTCATCACGAAGTCGGCCCGCGCGAGCGACGGCACGTCGCCCCACGGCACGAGCGCGCCGGCGTCCTGCGTCTCCACCCACTCGTCGCGCTCCTTGCTCCCGTCGAGCAGCACGATGCCGGAGCCCGCGAGCACCCCGGTGAGGCCGTCCCGCTCGAGCGCGCTCTTGTAGGCGCTCACCGTCGCGTCGCCGAGGTGCGGCACGCGCGAGGCGTCCATCAGCAGGGCCTCGCCGTCGGCGCTGACGGAGGTCGTGAACACGAAGGGGATGCCGCGCAGCTCCTCGTGCAGGCGCCGGAGCTCGTCGAGGCTCTTCGCGCGGTCCATCCCGAGCCACTGGTCGAGGACGGTCACGTTGTCCTCGTTGGCGTCCCGCACGGCGAACGCCTGCTCCGTGGACCAGCCGAGGACCGAGGCCCCGAGCATCGGGCCGTGGTGGCTCCGGTACATCACCCGCGACACCTGCGCGACCGAGCCGTCCTCGGAAAGGACGTCGATGGTGTGCTCGCGGCGCTCCATCGCCCGGGGCTTGCCCTCGTGGATGTAGGTCGTCGGGTCGTCCGGATCGAGCGTGAGCCGGTAGACGGTGAAGTGATTGGCCGGGGAGACCGTGTGCGTCCACGCGACGTGCTCGTTGAAGCCGATGTTGATGACCGGCAGCCCTGTCAGGGCGACCCCGTACACGTCGAGCTGCCCGGGGATCGTGAGGTGGGCCTCGTGGAACCTGAGCTCTCCCTCCCAGGGGAAGTGCGGGTTCACGACGAGCATCCCCCGGCCGCCCTCGGCGCGCTCGCGGCCGATCGCCCAGGCGTTGCTGCCGAGCCCGAGGCGGGTGAAGTCCGGCAGGTCGAGCTCGCGCGCGCGGGCCCTCTCGCCCGGCGCCGGCGGCGCGGCGCGGCTGAGGTAGTCGAGCAGCTGCAGGCTGCCGGAGAACATGTTCACGTGGATGTAGTACGCGGCGAGGTCCGCGGGGCTGATCGGCTTGACCCACGCCGCGCCGGAGCAGGGGGCGGGCAGGCCGCCTGCGCCGGTCTCCTCGAGGTACCGGTTGTAGCCCGCGGCGTACCCCTCGATGAGCGCCCGCCCGTCGGGGGACGCGCGCTCCAGCATGCGCTCGGCGCGCTCGGCGACGCCGAGCGCCAGGTAGCTGAAATCGCTGTCGATGTTGGCGTCGGCCTCACCGGGGCCGAACGTCTTCGCGCGCTCGCTCCGCACCTTCACGATCTGGTCGGCGAGCGTGCAGACGAAGTCGCGCGCGCCGGCGTAGGCGAGGCCGAACCCGATGCTGCCGATGTCCTCGGCGAGGATGTGGGGCACGCCGTGGCTCGTCCAGCGGATGGTGGCCTGATAGTCCCCCTGCTCGACAGGCACCGGCCGCACACCGGACTCCTCGCTGCACGCGGCCAGGAGACCGAGGCAGCTCAGCCCAGCGATGATTCTTCCGTACATACAAGGATTCTCCTCGGGTTCAGGATCTGCGCCGGCAGAGATAACCCACAGGGAGACGGGACGATGTGAAGAAATGGACCGGCGGATCCCGGCGCGCTCTCGTGATGGAGCTTCCCCGGCGGCTCGGGCGAGATCGGGCGCTCGACCGCGGCGCGCGCGGGCCCGGAGGCGAGGTGCGGTGCCCCGGAGCGAGCGCGGCGGGCACGGTTGATGGAAGCCGTCGACGCTGTGCAATGCTCGCTCTCCACCGGCCCGCGGGCCGCGGACGAGGCGGCGCGCCTCGCGCGCGCGGCCTCGGCGATGGCGCTCGCCTCCCTGCTGCTCGCGCCGGGGTGCGTCCGCGAGGCGGCGAAGGAGGCGACCAGCGGCACCCTCGAGGCGCTCGACCGCGGCGCGCGCGGGCTCGCCGCGCCGGCCGGGGGGTCGGGCGAGGGGCCGGCCGCGGGCGCGCCGCAGCGCGAGCGCCCGCTCGTGGGCGCGCTCGTCCACGACGCGGTCCGGGCGGGCGCGGCGGAGATCGGGCGGCAGGCGGGGACGCTCGAGCCGATCATCGCGCAGACCAGCGAGGCGGTGAGCAGCGCCGTGGTGCAGGGCGCCCTCCAGCACGACCGGGCGCTCGTCACCCTGGTCGAGCAGGGCTCGGGCGCGGCGGCGAGGGCGGTGGCGCGCGAGGGGACGGCGCAGCTCGTGGAGCAGCTCGCCGGCTGCCCGGCCGGCGATCCGGGGTGCTCGAGCGCGGCGATCGAACGGGCGAGCCGCGCGGCCGCGTCGGGCTTCGCGGACGGCCTGGGGCGGGCGATCAAGCCCTGGATCGTCGGCCTCGCGTTCGGCGGGGGCTTCCTGCTCGCCGCGCTGATCGCCGTCGCCATCGCGGCCGTGTCGAGGCGGCACGATCGCTCCGCCACGCACGGATGACGGGCGCGCGGGCCGGGCGCCTCGCCCGCGATCGCGCGCCGCGCCGAGGATCTTCGCGCGCAAAAGGCGCCGTGATACGCGCAGGCGATGACGCCGGGGCAGCGGATCGCGGGCCGCTTCGAGCTCGAGCGCCAGGCGGGAGCGGGCGGCATGGGCGCCCTCTACCGCGCCGTGGACCTCGAGACCGGCGCGCCCGTGGCGGTGAAGATCCTCTTCAACGGCCAGGAGGCCGACCTCTCGCGCTTCGCGCGCGAGGCGAGGATCCTCGACCAGCTCAGGGATCCGGCGGTCGTCCGGTACATCGCGCACGGCGTCACCGGGGCCTCGCGGCCGTACCTGGTGATGGAATGGCTCGACGGCGAGGACCTCGCCGCCCGCCTCGCGCGCGCCGAGCTCACCGTCGCCGAGAGCCTCACGCTGGCCCGGCGCATGGCCGGCGCGCTCGCGGCGGTGCACGCGCTCGGCGTCGTGCACCGCGACATCAAGCCGAGCAACATCTTCCTCTGCGAGGGGCGCGTCGAGCTGGCGAGGCTCATCGACTTCGGCATCGCCCGGCCGCAGAGCGTCACCGCGATCGTCACGCGCACGAACTCCGCCGTGGGCACGCTCGGCTACATGGCCCCGGAGCAGGCGCGCGGGAGCGCCGACCTCGACGCGCGCGCCGACGTGTTCGCCCTCGGGTGCGTGCTCTTCGAGTGCCTGACGGGCCAGCCGGCCTACGCGGGGGGCAACCCGATGGCGGTGCTGGCGAAGCTGCTGCTCGCGTCGCCCCCGCGCGTGCGCGACGAGCGGCCCGACGTGCCCGACGACATCGACGCCCTCGTCGAGCGCACGCTGAGCCGGGAGCCCGCGAGGCGGCCCGCGGACGGCGCGGCGCTCCTCGCCGAGATCGAGGCGCTGAGCCCGCTCACCCCGGAGCAAGGCGCGCTCCGGGCGCCCGAGAGCCACGCGAGGCCGGCGCTGACCGCGGGCGAGCAGCGGTTCCTGTCGGTGCTGCTCGCCGGCGGCGAGGGCGGCGCGGACGGGGCCGGCGGCGGCGGCGCGGGGGACGCCGGGGCAGCGGCGCCCGACGCGGCGGTGGGCCCGGCAGTCGCCGCGGCGCCGGCGACGGCAGCGGCGCCGGCCATGGCAGCGGCGGCGCTGCGCGGGGTCGCGCAGGCCGGAGAGCCGCCCGGGCTCCGCCAGCCCGTGGTGGACCCGTCGACGTGGACCCTCGTCGCGGAGATGCCGACGGCCCCGGCGCCTGACGGCAAGGAGGTCGCGCTGGGCGCCCTCGTCGCGGATCACGGCGGGGAGCTCGATCGTCTCGCCGACGGGACGTGGATGGCGACGTTCCTGGGCGCGCCCCGGAGCGCGGGCCCGGGCCCGGGGGCGCACGAGGGCCAGCGGCCGTCGTCCACCGGCGGGACCGCGACGGACCACGCCGGCCAGGCCGCCCGCTGCGCGCTCGCGATGCGGGCGCTCCTGCCCGGGGCGCCGATCGCGCTCGCGACGGGGCGCGGCCGGGTGCGCGGGCGCTCGTCCGCGGGCGAGGCGATCGACCGCGCCGCCCTCCTCGTCGAGGAAGCGCGGCGCGCCCGCGCGGCGGGCGGGGCGGCCCCGGCGATCCGCGTCGACGCGCTGACGGCGGGGCTGCTCGAGGGCCGCTTCGAGATCGACCGCGCGGTGGACGGGGGGCTGCTCCGGGCCGAGCGGGCGGCGCCCGAGGCGGCGCGCACCCTGCTCGGCAAGCGGACGCCCTTCGTGGGGCGGGATCGCGAGCTGCGCGCGCTCGAGGACCTCTTCGACGAGTGCGTCGACCAGCCGGTCGCCCGCGCCGTCCTCGTGACCGGGGGCGCGGGCGTCGGGAAGTCGCGGCTGCGCAAGGAGCTCGAGGACCGCGTGGAGCGCGCGGACCACGCGGGGGGCGACAGCGCGCCGGTCGAGATCTGGCTCGGCCGCGGCGAGCCGATGCGGGCGGGCGCGCCGTTCGGGCTGCTCGGGCAGGTCGTCCGGAGGTGCGCGAGGATGCAGGACGGCGAGCCGATCGAGGCGCGGCGGCAGAAGCTCAAGGACCGCGTGGCGCGGCGCGTGGCCGAGGGGGAGCGCGCCCGCGTGGCCGAGTTCCTCGGGGCGATGGTGGGGACGCCGTTCCCGGACGAGGAGAGCGTGCAGCTCCGCGCCGCGCGGCGCGATCCGGTGCTGATGGGCGACCAGCTGCGCCGCGCTTTCGTCGACTTCCTCGACGCCGAGTGCCGGGCGCAGCCGGTGGTGCTGTTGCTCGAGGACCTGCACTGGGGCGACCAGCCGTCGCTGGAGTACGTCGGCGCGGCGCTCCGGCTGCTCCCGGACCGGCCGCTCTTCGTGGTGGGCTTCGCCCGCCCCGAGGTCGACGAGCTCTTCCCGCGGCTCTGGGCCGACGCCGAGGCCACGACGATGCGCCTCGGCGCGCTGCCGCAGCGGCCGTGCGAGCGGCTCGTGCGCGAGGTGCTCGGCGCGGCCGCGGACGAGGCCACTGTCGCGCGCGTCGTGGCGCGCGCCGCGGGGAACGCGTTCTTCCTGGAGGAGCTCGTGCGCGCCGTGGCCGAGGGGCGCGGCGACCACCTGCCCGACACGGTGCTCGCGATGGTGCAGTCGCGGCTCGAGGGGCTCGCGCCCGAGGAGCGGCGGGTGCTGCGCGCGGCGTCGGTGCTCGGCCAGGTGTTCTGGCGGGGCGCGGTCCAGGCGCTGCTCGGCGGCGAGGGCCGCGCCCCCGCGCTCGACGCGTGGCTGTCGGGCCTCGCGGCGCGCGAGTGGATCGCCCGCCGGCCCGAGTCGAGCCTGAAGGACGAGGCCGAGTACGCCTTCCGCCACGCGCTCGTGCGCGAGGCCGCCTACGACATGCTCACCGACGAGGACCGCGCGCTCGGCCACCGGCTCTCGGGCGGCTGGCTCGAGGCCGCAGGCGAGCACGACGCGGCGGTGCTGGCCGAGCACTTCGAGCGGGGCGGGGAGCGCAGCCGGGCGGCGGGCTGCTACGCCCGGGCGGCGGAGCAGGCGCTCGCGGGCAACGATCTCGGCGGGGTGGTCCGCTCGGCGGACCGCGCGATCCGCTGCGGCGCGGCCGGCGAGCTGCTCGGGGCGGTGTCGCTCCTGCGGGCCGAGGCGCACCGGTTCCGCGGCGAGCTCGAGGACGCGGAGCTCTGGGCGACGGAGGCGCTGGTGCTGCTGCGCGAGGGCAGCCCGGGCTGGTACGCGGCGCTGAAGGTGGCGACGACGGCGGCGCTGAAGCTGAACCGCCCGGAGCGGGTGCCGGCGCTGCTGGCGGCGCTGCTCGCGCGCTGGTCCGACGATGCGCCGGAGCCGGCGCAGGTGGCGGCGGTGGCGTGGGCGGCGGCGCTGCTGTTCCTGACGGGCCGGTACGCCGACGCGGCGGCGCTGATGGCGCGGGTCGGGCCGGTGGCGGACCGGTTCGCCGGGGATCCGCAGATCGCCGGCACGATCGCGTGGAGCCGGGCGGCGGCGGCGCTGTTCGTGGAGGGGGATCTGAACCGGCACCGGGCACGGCTGGAGGAGGCGATCGCGTGCTTCGACAGGTCCGGGGACCTGCGGGGCGCATGCGGACAGCGCGCGAACGCGGGCTTCGCGTGCAACGAGCTCGGTGCGTACGGCGAGGCGGCGGCGCTGCTGCGGGCGTCGCTGTCGGACGCGGAGCGGATGGGGCTGCGCAACATAGCGGCCTCGGCGCGGCAGAACCTCGGGGTGGCGCTGGCGCGCCTCGGCGAGCTCGCGGAGGCGCGGGCGGTGGAGGCCGAGGCGGTGCGGTCGTTCGCGGCGATGCGTGAGCCGCGGATGGAGGGGGCGTCGCGCGCGTACCTGGCCGGCATCCTCCTGTCGGCCGGCGACGTCGCGGGGGCCGAGGCGGAGGCGCGCCGCGCGGTGGAGATGCTGGAGGTCGCGAAGCCGCTCTTGCCGTACGCGCTCGCGACGCTGGCCGACGCGCTGCTCGCGGCCGGGCGGCGCGCCGAGGCGCTCGCGGAGGCGGGTCGGGCGGCGGGAATACTGAAGGAGATCGGGCAGTTAGAAGAGGGGGAGGTGCTGGTGCGCGCCGTCCACGCGGAGGCGCTCTGGGCGACCGGCGACCGGGAGGCAGCGCGGGTGTCGCTCGCGGAGGCCGAGGCGCGGCTGGCGGAGCGGGCGGGGAAGATCGCGGATCCGGCGTGGCGGGCGAGCTTCCTGGAGCGGGTGCCGGAGCACGCGCGGACGGCGGCGCTGCGGCGGGCGTGGGATGCGGGGGCGTGAGGTGATGGGAGCGGGGGGCGCGGCGAGCTAGAACACCGATCACGTTGAAACCCGGAGAATTTTCACAGGGAGGCGGGGAGGCGGGGAGGAAGAAAAAAAATGAATTTCTCCCTCTTGCCGTCTCTCGCTCCCCGCCTCCCCGCCTCCCTGTGAAATTCCTGCTTTTTCTCGTGGTTTCAACCCGTTTGTCGCTCTAGCCGGGAGTCAGCCGGCCAGTCGGCATCGTGGCGAATCCGGTGAGGACCTCGCACGGTGGGTGCTGCTGTTCATGTGGAACTGGGTCCTCCCGTATCCGGACGACGCGCACATCTGTCTGCGTGCGCCGCTGATGTAACTCCACGGAGTCATCGTCCCGCAGCGGCGGGCGTCACCCCGCTGTCGCCCTTCCCCTCGAGCGATTGACTGGTGTTCCATGATCGGATCCACCCTCGACGCGCAAGCCGATGACCGTACCGATCACTCCATCACCGAACTTCGCCTTCCTTGGCCACCACGACCCGCGCCTCGTCGTGGTGGGCACGCAGGCGGAGCGGTACTTCGCCGAGGACCCGAACACCTGCCTGGTGAAGCTGCGGCAGTTCGGTGAGCTGCTCGCCCAGCGCGCTGCAGCGCGGCTCGGACTCTACCTCTCGCCCGAGGAGAGCCAGGCCTCGTTGATCAACCGGCTCCGCGACCGGGGCGCGCTGGATGCCACCGCGCGGCAGCTCTTCCACGACCTCCGTGTGGCCGGCAACAAGGCGACCCACGAGCTCCAGGGCGATCACCGCGAGGCGCTGCATCAGCTCAAGATGGCGCGCGAGCTTGCGGTCTGGTTCCAGCGCTCGTTCGGGAACAACAAGAAGTTCGACCCGGGCCCGTTCGCGCCGCCTCCCGGCCCTGCCAGGAAGGACGATGCCGCGCTCGCCGCGGAGCTCACGCGGCTGCGGGAGGAGCTGGCCAGGAGCAAGGTCGACATCGAGGCCGTTCGCGCCGCCGCCGAGGAAGAGGCCAGGAAGCGCCTCACGGCGGAGCAGCGGGCGCGGAAAGAGGCCGAGGACCGGGCGCTCTGGGAGGCGCTCGCCACGGAGGTCGAGCAGAAGCGGGCGAAGGACGTCGAGGCGTTCGAGCGCCAGAAAGCGCAGCTCGCGACCGAGCTTGCCGCGCTGCAGGCGCAGGCTGCGGCCGCACCGCCCGAGGTCATCCAGGCGACGGTCAGCCGTGCTGCAGAAGCGGCGCAGGCGGTTCACCTCGACGAGGCCGCCACGCGGCGGCTCATCGACGAGCAGCTCCGGGACGCGGGGTGGGAGGTCGACTCGGAGCGGCTCAGCCACGAGCGCGGCGCCAGGCCGCAGAAGGGGAAGAATCTCGCCATCGCCGAGTGGCCGACCGCGAACGGTCCGGCGGACTACGTGCTCTTCATCGGGCTCGAGGCGACGGCGGTGGTGGAGGCGAAGCGGAAGCGCAAGGACGTGGCCGGCGCCATCGAGCAGGCCAAGCGCTACAGCCGCGGCTTCGTCGCCGCGAACGACGCGGCGCTGCCCGGCGGGCCCTGGGGGAAGGACAGGTACAGGGTCCCTTTCCTTTTCGCGACGAACGGCCGCCCTTACCTGAAGCAGATCGCCGAGAAGAGCGGCATCTGGTTCCGCGATGCGCGGCGCGACGAGAACCACGCGCGCGCTCTGCCGGGCTGGTACTCGCCCGAGGGCCTCGCTGCCCTGCTGAAGCAGGATCTCGAGACGGCGCACGACCGGCTCCGGAGCGAGCCCACGGAGTACCTCCAGCTGCGCGATTACCAGATCCGCGCGATCCAGGCGGTCGAGCGCGCCGTCGAGGCGGGGCAGACCACCTGTCTCGTCGCGATGGCGACGGGCACGGGCAAGACCAGGACGGCGATCGGGCTCGTCTACCGGCTCCTCAAGACAAGGCGGTTCCGGCGCGTGCTGTTCCTCGTCGACCGGAGCGCCCTGGGCGAGCAGACAGCGAACGCCTTCAAGGACACGAAGCTCGAGAACCTCCAGACGTTCGCCCAGATCTTCGACCTCAAGGAGCTCAAGGACCAGAAGCCCGATCCCGACACCAAGCTCCACATCGCGACAGTGCAGGGCATGGTCAAGCGCATCCTCTACCCGTCGGAGGCTGGCGAGACGCCGCCGGTCGACCAGTACGACTGCCTCGTGGTCGACGAGTGCCACCGCGGCTACGGGCTCGACCGGGAGATGAGCGACGCGGAGCTCGGCTTCCGGGACCTCGACGATTACATCTCGAAGTACCGGCGCATCCTCGACCATTTCGACGCGGTGAAGATCGGCCTCACCGCGACGCCGGCGCTGCACACGACGGAGATCTTCGGCGAGCCGACGTTTCGCTACTCGTACCGCGAGGCGGTCATCGACGGCTGCCTCGTCGACCACGAGCTGCCTGTCCGCATCGTGACCGACCTCGCCGAGAAGGGGATCCGCTGGGAGAAGGGCGAGCAGGTGCGCGTCTTCGACCCGAGGACGCAGCAGCTCGACCTGATGCACCTCGAGGACGAGGTGCAGATCGACATCGAGGGCTTCAACAAGCGGGTCATCACCGAGGCGTTCAACCGCGTCGTGTGCGACGCGCTCGCGCAGCACCTCGACCCGAGGGGCGACGGGAAGACGCTGATCTTCGCCGCCACCGACACGCACGCCGACATGGTCGTGCGCCTCTTGAAGGAGGCGTTCGAGGCGCGGTACGGCAGCATCGACGACGACACGGTGCTCAAGCTCACCGGCGCCGCCGACCAGCCGTTGCAGCTCATCCGCCGCTTCAAGAACGAGCGCTTGCCGAACGTCGCTGTCACCGTCGACCTGCTCACGACAGGCATCGACGTACCGAAGATCGCAAACATCGTGTTTCTCCGGCGGGTCAAGAGCCGCATCCTTTACGAGCAGATGCTCGGCCGGGCGACGCGCCTCTGCCCGGAGATCGAGAAGACGGTCTTTCGCATCTTCGACGCGGTGGACCTGTACGCCGCGTTGGAGCGGTACACGGAGATGAAGCCGGTCGTCCCGGCGCCGAACATCCCGTTTCATCAGCTCGTCCAGGAGCTCACGACGCTCGCCGACGCCGAGGCGCGGCAGGCGGTGCTCGATCAGCTCATCGGCAAGCTCCAGCGCCGGCGTCAGACGCTGAAGGGCGATGCGCTCGGGCGGTTCGAGGGCATCGCCGGGATGCCGCCGAAGGAGCTGTGCGGGCTGCTCAAGCGGCAGACGGTGGAGCAGGCTGCGCGGTGGTTCCAGGAGCACCAGTACCTCGTCTCGGTGCTCGACGGCCCGTCGGGCGAGGGGCGGCCGCTGTACGTGCACGAGGGCACCGATCGGCTGGTCCGAACGGAGATCGGCTACGGCAAGGGCGAGCGGCCCGAGGATTACCTCGATGGGTTCACCGCCTTCCTGCGCGAGAACATGAACAAGATCCCGGCGCTCGTCGTGGTCACGCAGCGGCCGCGGGAGCTGACCCGGGCGCAGCTCAAGGAGCTGCAGCTGGCGCTCGACGCGAAGGGCTACACCGAGGCGGCGCTGCAGCAGGCGTGGCGGCATGAGACGAACGCCGACATCGCCGCGTCGATCGTCGGCTACATCCGCCAGGCGGCGCTCGGGGACGCGCTCGTCGCGTACGACGAGCGGGTCGACCGGGCCCTGAAGAAGATCCTGGCGAGCCGGAGCTGGACGACGCCGCAGCGCGACTGGCTGCGGCGCATCGGGATGCAGCTCAGGAAAGAGAAGGTCGTCGACCGGAAGGTGCTCGACGAGGGCGAGGCGTTCAGGTCGCACGGCGGGTTCAAGCACCTCGACAAGGTGTTCGAGGGCAAGGTCGAGGAGGTGCTGGGGGATCTGCGGGAGGAGATCTGGAGGAGCGCGGGATGAGCGGCGTGCGATCAGCGGCGCTCAGGGGAACAGCTCATCGAAGCGGTCGTGCAGCTCGCGCGCAAAGCGGAGGAGCTTCGGCCCCGTGGGATCAAGCGGGTTGTTGAACTGTCGCACAAGCGGGAGTTCCTCCGGCAAGCCCATCCGGTCGCCAGCCTCCCACGGGTACTCGAGGTGCGGCCCCCCTCGCGCGAGCGCGGGATGTGCTCGCTCAAGGGCCTGCACAAGGGGCAGCACGTCCCTCCATCTGTATCGAAGGTCGACGAACGCGCCGTGGTTCTTGATCGTGTTCACGAGCCGCGAGGCGGCGGCGTGCGACACCCGGAAGGCGACGAAGCACTGCACATCGAACCGTGCCAGCGCCGCCTTCGCGAGCTTCTCGAAGACCATCTGCAGTAGCATGCAGAGCACCGAGGGCGGCCCGCCCTCCCGGGCGAGCGCCTCGGCCGCGCGGAGATCTGCGTCCGCTTGCCGGAGCAGCGCCTCCGACCAGAGCGTCGCAGAGAGCTTGATCTGGGGGAAGTAGCTCTCCAGGAGCTGCTCGACGTGCTGCTTGAGGTTGACGAAGGCGGCCTGACAGCGCGCGACGTCCGGGGGTGTGGCGTTGAGCTCCGCCTCTGTCTGGCTCAACCATCGGCGTAGAAGCTTCTCGTTGTCTGCTGCCATGCGCTTCGCTCACGCGATCTGGACGAGCTTCGGGGAAGAACCCCAGATTGCGGGAAGCTCCAGCTCATTGCGGTCGAGCTGCGTCTTTTCCTCGGGGCTGAGCAGGATGACGACGGACGGGTAGGGCACGTCCGGGGGACGCGCGTTGAAGCGGAAGGGCATGATGGCACCGACGTTGCCCACGGAGCCGGAGACCTCGAGCAGGCGCACTTCGCTGCCCGCCGGGTCCTCGATCATCCAGATCTGCTGGATGTCCGGGTCCGCTTGCTTGTGGGCCAAGGCCAGGTGTTTCGCGACGTCGACGACCGACTTCATGGTCTGGAAGGTAGCATGCGCACGCTGGCGAGGGCGGCTGCGCACGTTCCTCCAGTCCTCTGGCGCCACCGCGTCCAGGTGGACGTCCTGGCCTGGCAAGCGCTCGAGGTCACGGGGCGGCTCCTGGAACAGAGCGGTCGGGCGTCTCGCGCCAGGGCCGAGGTGACCGAGGTGCCTGGCGCGGCCGTGGAGCGCGCCAGTTCCTCCGGTGCCAGCCACCCCTGCGCGCGCCGTCGCCGTTCGTCGTCGCCGCCCCCCCGCGGGAGCGATGAGCCCGGCGCGCCGCGCAGCGCCGTCCCGCCTGCACGACCCCATGGATCTCTCCGCCGGCTCGGCGTACCAATCGCTTCCGAACGCCCACGCCATGACCACCCAGGATATCGTCCAGAAGCTCTGGAACCTCTGCCACGTCCTCCGCGACGACGGCATCACCTACCACCAGTACGTCACCGAGCTGACTTACCTGCTCTTTCTCAAGATGATGAAGGAGACCGAGCAGGAGAAGCTCTTGCCCAGGGGCTACCGCTGGGGCGACCTCGAGGCCAAGGCGGGAGTCGAGCAGCTCACGTTCTACCGGGAGCTGCTCCTTCACCTCGGCACCCGGGGCTCGGGCCGGGTGCAGGCGATCTTCGCGAACGCGCAGACGATGCTCACGCAGCCCCGGAACCTGAAGAAGCTCGTCGACGCGATCGACGAGCTGGACTGGTACTCGGCGAAGACCGAGGGGCTCGGCGACCTGTACGAGGGGCTGCTCGAGAAGAACGCGGCCGAGAAGAAGTCGGGCGCCGGGCAGTACTTCACGCCGCGGCCGCTCATCGACTCCATGGTGCACGTGGTGAAGCCGAAGGCCGGCGAGCTGGTGCAGGATCCGGCCGCGGGGACGGCGGGGTTTCTGATCGCGGCGGACCGGTACATCAAGGAGCAGACGGACGGGCTGTTCAACCTGGGCGAGCGGGAGCAGGTCTTCCAGAAGAAGCACGCCTTCTACGGTGTCGAGCTGGTGCAGGACGCGCACCGGCTCGCGCTGATGAACCTGATGCTGCACGACATCGAGGGTGCGCTGGAGCTCGGCGATTCGCTCTCGAACTTGGGAGCGGGGCTCGCGAAGGCGGACGTGATCCTCACGAATCCACCGTTCGGGACCAAGAAGGGCGGCGGGCTGCCGACACGGGACGATTTCACGTACCCGACGTCGAACAAGCAGATCGCGTTCTTGCAGCATGTCTACCGCGGGCTGACGGCAGGGGGAAGAGCGGCGGTGGTGCTGCCGGACAACGTGCTCTTCGAGGAGAACGTGGGGGCCGAGGTGCGGCGCGACCTGATGAACAAGTGCGATCTGCACACGATCTTGCGGCTGCCGACCGGAATCTTCTACGCGCAAGGGGTGAAGACGAACGTGCTGTTCTTCACGCGAGGGCAGACGGACACCGGGAACACCAAGGCGGTGTGGGTGTACGACATGCGGGCGAACATGCCGTCGTTCGGGAAACGCACGCCGTTCACGCGCGCGCACTTCGCGGAGTTCGAGAAGGCCTTCGGGAGCGATCCGTACGGGAAGAGCAAGCGGAAGGATCAGGGGGAGGCGGGGAGATTCCGGAGGTTCACGCGGGAGGAGATCAAGGCGCGTGGGGATAACCTCGATATTGCGTGGCTCAAGGACGAGAGCGTGCACGGGGCGGATGACCTGCCGGAGCCGGCGGAGATCGCGGCGGAGATCATGGAGAAGCTGCGGGTGGCCATGAGCGAGATGGAAGGGCTGAGCGCTGCGCTTGCCATGGATGAGGTAGCTGAATGAACCATCGAGCTGAGCCGTACCCGATTCCTTATGGCTGGACATGGTCTACCATCGGCAAAATCTCGGTAGTCAGCGGGGGATTAACTAAGAATTTAGGCAAACGATCGGATTCCACGCGACAAGTCCCCTTGGTCTCAGTAGCCGCGGTACAGCACCAATTCATAGACGCTTCTTCGATAGGAACTATCGGGCTGCTTCGCGAAGACGGGAGCAAGGGCGTCCTAAGGCTCGGCGACGTCCTCATCGTCGAGGGAAACGGCTCGCTTTCGCACATCGGGCGTGTCGCTATCTGGGACCTTGATATCGAAGACGCTCGACATCAGAACCATACCATATGCATTCGACCAACGGCGACATCTCCCAGATTCACAGCGAGCTGGCTCGCCTCGCCTGCCGGACGAGAGGCGATCATAGATAGCGCCACATCCGCAACAGGGCTATACACGCTCAGCATATCGAAAGTTGAAACACTCCCTATACCCGTGCCACCGCAGGCGGAGCAACGCCGCATCGTCGCCAAGCTCGAGACCCTCACCACCAAGAGCCGCCGCGCCAAGGAGGCGCTCGACGCCATCCCCGCGCTCCTCGAGCGCTTCCGCCAGTCCGTGCTCGCGGCCGCCTTCCGCGGCGACCTCACCGCGGACTGGCGGGAGAAGAACCCCGACGTGGAGCCGGCCGAGGAGCTGCTGAAGCGCATCCGCGCCGAGCGGCGGCGGCGGTGGGAGGAGGCGGAGCTCGCCAAGATGCGGGCGAAGGGGAAGGTGCCGGGGGACGACCGGTGGAAGGAACGGTACGAGGAGCCGGCTAAGCCGGATTTCACACATGGCACTGGCGCTCTTCCACAGTCCTGGACTTGGGCAAGCGTCAACGATGTCAGCGAATGCCTCGATTCAATGCGCGTCCCCGTCAATCGCGCCGATCGCGAGAAACGCAGCGGAGCATATCCATACTACGGGGCCAATGGACAAGTCGGCACCATTGACAGACACTTGTTTGACGAAGAGCTAATACTGGTTACCGAAGACGAAACTTTCTATGGGCGCACAAAGCCGATCGCTTACCGCGTCTCCGGCAAATGCTGGGTAAACAATCACGCGCATGTACTTCGACCAGCGCCCACGGTCCCAGTAGATTATCTATGGAGAGTATTGATGCATTATCCTGTGGAGCCATGGCTCTCAGGCACCACCGGCAGGGCTAAGCTTACGCAGGCAGCTCTCAACTCACTACCGATTCCGTTAGCCCCACTTGCCGAGATGCAAAAAATCGTCGCGATGCTGGCCAGCAGGTTGGGTACTGCCGAACGCATCCGTGGCACCGTAGCAGCACTGACACCTGCTATAGCTGAGTTGGATCGCGTCGTGCTCGCCAAAGCCTTCCGGGGCGAACTCGTCCCTCAGGATCCCAACGACGAGCCCGCCTCCGCCCTCCTCGAACGCATCCGCGCCGAGGCCACGTCGAATGGCCAACCCACCAACGGCACCAGGCGCCCCCGGAAGCCGGCCCCACCAGAGTCCAGCAAACCCAGCACCACCGGAAGGGGAAGAAAGCCAGCGACTGGCGCTCTGTGACCGCGCTAACCCAGCCCCAGCTCCTCGCCGCCGGCCGCATTGCCGCCGCGCTCTCGCTCATCACGGCGGCGTCTGCCGCCAACGAGGTGCTGCACGGCGGGATCTATCGTATCCTTCGGCTGGACCGTATTCCCCAGATGCGTCCCTGATGGCCGGCTCCCGCGCCTACGCTCTGGCAGCCCCACTGTTGGTCCACCTCCGCATTGGTCCCTTCGTCAGGAACCAGGGGTGCCCTTGGGGAACGTGGTCTACTCTCCGAATCCGGTACCAGCGAGTCCATCCCAAGCCAAGGTCCCCCGCTTCTGCCACTTGCTGAGCAAGCCCGGAATCGCGGCCAACGCCGTCTGTAGCGCCTGCATTGAGTCGTCTCCACTGGCATGCGTTCTCAGTGGGTCCTCCGCTCCCTGCTGTATTTCCAGGTTCACCCGCCATGCCTTCCCGGGCTCGGTATAGGGGCGTCCGAGCCGGATAAAGAGGAAGGAGCGATGGTCCGAGCCATGCGGCGTGAATGTCAGCTTTCGTTCAGCCCAGACGCTTTCCATGCCGGCATGCTAACTTTCTTCAGCATAGCGTCAAGTGCGCGGAGCCAACCGAACGCACCAGGGTTCGGCTCCTCGGCGGAACGGCCTCCACACACGTGCTTGCAGGTGGCATTGCACGAGATCGACGGGACCCAGCATCGTTCGCGGAGAGCTCTATCTGCAATCGCGCGGCAGAATGTCTCAACTCTCTCGGTTCCGGCATCGCATGCATCCTCGCATCTGCCGCGAGTTGCCGGTTCAGCAAAGGCGGACATAGAGACGGAATTCAACATGGCAGCAACAGCGATCGTCCGACGGGTCATCGCACACCTCCCGCCTCGGGTCCTTGCCATGTCCGGGCCGAGCGAATTCACGCATCCTCTGCTCTTACGGGGGTTGGCGATCACCCCATGGCTCTCTCGCACGAGACGTAGCTCGCCACCTCGCGCATCCATTTCGTTCCTGGTGCACCTGACCGGACACGCAGGACCCGAGCGGAAAGACCGCACCTCACCCTCCTGCCGGAAGCCCAGCTCTTCGGAGTCGGGCCAGCTGAGTCGATCACCCATTCACTCAGCGCGCCCGTGAGCCAGCGGCGCGCTGCCGCGCGACGAGCGCGCCGGGCGTCTCGCCGGTCATCGCGCGGAAGTCGGCGATCAGGTGCGCCTGGTCGAAGTACCCAGCGCGCTCGGCGATCGTCGCCCAGTCCGCTCGCGGCGTCGCGCGCGCCGCCGCGAGCGCGCGCTGGAGCCGCACGACGCGCACGAACCGCTTCGGCGACATGCCGATCACCTGGTCGAACGCGCGACGCAGCTGCCGCTCGCTCGCGCCGAGCCCGCCCGCCAGCTCACCCACGCTCGGCAGGCGCGGCGCCGCGAGGATGGCGCGCACCGCACGCCGCGCCCCCACCGCGGATCCCGGCTCGTAGATCGCCTCGCCCGCGAGCACGCGCGTGAGCGCGGCGAGCACGGCGCCCGCCGCCGTCGACGCATCGCTCGCCGACGCGAGCGCCGCGCACGCGCCGCGGTGCCACAGCGCCTCGAGCGACACGACCTGGTCGGTGATCTCCGACATCGGCCGCCCGAAGAAGGGATACGCCCCGGCGATGTGAAAGCGCACGAGCAGATGCCCCGCGCGCGCCGGCGCGTGCTTTCGCAGCGCGCGGGTGCGGGTGCCGATCGCTGTCGCGCTCCCGCCTCCACCCCCGAACCCGACGACCAGCTCCGTCTCGCCGTCCGGCAGTCGCCTGTACGTGTCGGTCGCCTGCGGGCCGGAGACCGCGCGGATGCGCCGCACGAAGCGCGCGAGGCGTGGCGGGACCGGCAGCTCGACCATGCCGCTCATCATCGCCCCGCCGCGCGCCCCGGTCCACGCGCGTTCCGGCGACGCGGCCGATTCTTCCAATCCCGGCGCCCGCTGCGCGCACCATAGTGGCGTCATGAACACCCACGACAACAAGCAGCAGATGCAACAGGTGCTCACAGCGCTCGCCAGCGGCGATTTCGCGCCGTTCCGCGCGTGCATGGCCGACGACCTGGTCTGGAACGTCACGGGGACCACGCCCTGGTCGCGGTCGTACGTCGGCAAATCCGTCGTTCTGGACCAGCTGCTCAAGCCGCTGGCGGCGCTCCTCGACGGCCCGTTCCGCATGGTCACCGACCGCGTGATCGCCGAGGGCGACCTCGTCGTCGTCGAGGGGCGCGGGCAGAACCGCCTGCGCGACGGGAGGCCGTACGAGAACACGTACTGCTGGGTCTGCCGCTTCGAAGGCGGACGGCTGCGCGAGCTGACCGAGTACATGGACACCGACCTCGTCGCGCGCACATTCGCTGCGACGGGGTGAGCTGCCGGCCGGCCGGCGCCGCCCCGAGGAGCGGGCGCGGGCTTCGCCGACGTCCCTGCGCCGGAGCCCGCCCGCGCGCCGCCGAACCACGCTAACGGCGACCGCTCGGTGGCCCGCAGCACCGTCCTTCGCCGCTCCGCCGTCCGCCCGGTGGCCTGCCGGCTCGCCCTCCGCCGCTCCGGCGCCGGGGTCCCCAAAAAAAAGTTCGGCGCCATGTCGAGCCGGCGCGTCGAGCTCCGACATCCAGGCGAGGCGAGGTCGCGGTGACCCCGCCGCCCCCATCCCACCGCCGGGCTCCACCCGGCAAGGAGCTCCGACCATGGCCACCACGCAGAAGATCAAGACGTTCCTCTGGTTCGACAACAACGCCGAGGAGGCAGTGCGGCTCTACACGTCCATCTTCAAGAATTCGCGGATCGTCGACGAGCTCCGCAACGGAGACGCGGGTCCGGGCCCCAAGGGCTCGCTCCTGACCGTCGAGTTCGAGATCGAGGGCCAGCGGTTCGTCGCCATGAACGGCGGCCCGCACTTCAAGTTCAACGAGGCCATCTCGCTCGCCGTCACCTGCGAGACGCAGGCCGAGGTCGACGAGCTCTGGAGCAAGCTCACCGCCGACGGCGGCGCCGAGAGCCAGTGCGGGTGGCTCAAGGACAGGTTCGGCCTTTCCTGGCAGATCGTCCCGTCGGCGCTGCCGCGGCTCCTGCAGCACCCGGATCCGGCCAAGGCGGCGCGGGTCATGCAAGCGATGATGCAGATGAAGAAGATCGATATCGCGCAGATCGAGGAGGCCGCTCGGTAGGCGCCCTCGTCCGCCGGCACCAGCGCCTCGATCACTCATCGCCGTCGAACCGGCCGCAGCGTCCCAGAGCGCGTACCCGGGGGTTCCACAACGAGAGCTTCTCCCGTAAATAGACCCCCGCTTGCGCACGCTGCGGCCCAGTCACTTCCTCGCCGGGCCCCTCGCTGCCGCGCTCTCGCTCGCCGCGGCCGTGGCTGCCGCCGGCGAGGTGCTGCCGGGCGGGGTGCGGCTCTCTTACGCGCGCGATCCCGGCGCCGCGGCGTGCCCCGAGGAGGAGGGCTTCCGTAATGCCGTCGCCACGCGGCTCGGCGGCGTCGACCCGTTCTCGCCGGACGGCGCGTGGCGGGTCGAGGTGGTCATCACGCCCCGAGCGCGCGATCTCAAGGCGGAGATCGCGCTGTACGACGACCGCGGCGAGCCGCGCGGCCGGCAGGAGCGCACGGCCGCTGACTGCCGCGCGCTCGTCGACGACATCACCCTCTCGCTCAGCATCGTGATGCGCCCGCTCTCGGCCGCGACCTCGCCTGACGCGCAGGCTCCGGCCGATGCGACACCCGAGCCGCCGCACGCCGCTCCCGAGTCGCAGCCGCCTGCCTCTTCGCGGGCGCGCGCAGCTCCTCCCCCGCCGCCGCGCCGTGCCCCTGAGCCAGCGCCCGCAGCTCCGCCCGCTGTCCCGCCTTCCGTGCGACCCAAGCTTCAGCTCGGCGCCGGCCCCGTGCTCGCCGCGGGCTTCGCCCCGGGCGTGGCCGTCGGCTTCTCCGGCTTCGTCGGGCTCCGCTGGCCCGGCGCGTCGCTCCTGATCGAGGCGCGCGGCGATCTTCCGGTCACCACCACCCCCTACCCGGGCGTGACCGTCGATACGTCGTGGCTTGGCGGCTCCGTCGTGCCCTGCCTGCACGAAGCGTGGTTCTTCGGCTGCGGCGTCGTCACTGCCGGACAGCTCCGGTATTCCCTGCGCGCGACCGGGATATCCCCGGACACGCGGATCTACGTCGGGGTTGGGCTCCGGGCAGGCGCGGAGGCCCCCTTGTCGTCGCGCCTTGCCGCACAGCTCACCGCGGACCTTCTGGTCAATGCCCGGCGGCCGCGTCTCTGGTTCGACGACGGTGAAGCAGCGTTCGCCGGCGCGGCTTCGGGCATCGTCGCGCTGCGCTTCGTCGCTTCATTCTGAGCAGCGCACCGTGCCCACCGAGCGCCCTCGTCAGGGCGGCGTCTATCCGAACTCGGGGTCCCGCGCGCGAGGTGGTTCCGGCTGCTGCGGCTGCCGGTCGAGGCAGCAGAACGTGACCGCCCCGCGCGGCGCAACCTCTCCGATCGGTTCCCCGCCGCCCGCGGTGCAGCTCCCCGGCTCGAGGTCGACGACGACCGCCGACTTGCTCCCGAGTGCCGTGCCGGGGGCGATCGCGCCGCAGAAGGGCGCCTCGGACGTCGTCAACACGCTGACGACAACGGTGGAACACGTCCCATCACTGAACGCCGAGGCCAGAACGCTACACGTTGCGCCGCTCGGTTCACCGCAGGTGCAGGCCGAGCACCCGCGCGAGTCCTCCGCGCCGTCGTAGGCGATGTGCCGTGACGGATACGTCGGCGGGCACTCGTGCTCCCCTTCGTGGTGCATGATGCAGGTCAGGAAGCCCTCCGGCGGCGCGGCGTCGCCCTCCGGCGGCGCCGGCGAACACCTCATCCCTGAATCGCCGCACGGTGCGTACGCAGTGACGCCGGCGCACGTCTTGGCGAAGGTCGCCCAGCGGAAGCCGCCCTGCGGCTCCTCCGCGGGTTCCTCCACGACCGACGGCGTGCACGCGCCCGCGAGCACCCGCGGCGCCGGGAGGTCGAGCGACTGCGTGCACGGCCCACCGGCGCACGCCTGCCCGGCCGGGATCGCGTTCGCCGTGGTGCAGGTGCCGTCCCACGCCTCGGGGGCCGCGAACGACGTCCGCTGCGCTCCAGGACCGCCCGGGCACGGTGAGTCAACGGCGCTCCACGCCGCTGGCAGCTCGCACGAGGTCTCCGGCGGATCACAGGCGCAGGCCGCGCACCGGTACGGCTCCACCACGAGATCCGCGTGGAGCTCGCCACCCGGGACCGGCGCCGTGGCCGGGCAGTCCGGCGCCCTGTCCGGCGGGCCTAACCAGAGCAGCAGCGGCTCGAACCAGCCGGGCGGCTCCTTTGGCACGCACTGCCCCACGCAGACGGACGACATGCCGCCGCCGATGCCGTCACCCTCGCCCTCCTGCTCGCCTCCACCGGTCCCCGCGTCCCCTGCACCGGTCCCCGCGTCGTCGCAGTTTCCCCCATCGTCGCAGACATCCGCGTCCGGGCCGGCATCGTAGCAGGGCTTGTTGTCGATCCTCGGCGGGATATTGTCGTCACAATGGTACCAGCGTGCGTCGTCGGTACAGCCGCCACCGACGATACCGGCCACGAGCAAGGCAGGCAGGACGCCGCCCACCACCAGCATCATCCATCGCAGATTCCGCGCATTCATCGAAGGTTCTCCCGGCTTCGAGCACAGCGCCCGGTTGAGGGCAAGGACACGCACCGCGGCCGTCGCTCCGAGCGCGAGAAGACCACACCCGCCACGCGCAGGGAAGCCGCTCTGGCCCCCTCGACCGGCTCCCTCTCAGCTCCGCACGCCACGTGCCCGACGCTCGCCAGGACAGCATATTACGGACAGACACATCGAATTTCCGCGCATTCGCTCGTCCATCGCGATGCACAGCACCGCTGCTTCACAGCGAGCCCGTTGCATGAGGTCCTGACCCTGCTTCCTCCGTGCGGCCGGGTGCTCCTCATCCTGCTGCTGTGCCGCCTTCGGCCAGGCGCTCGCTCCACACGGCGCACGAGCACAGCCGGGCTCAGGGCTACTCCTCGAGACAGCAGAACGTCATCGCCGTGCGCGGCGCGACGCTGCCTGTCGGCTCCCCGCCGCCCGGCGCGCAGGTCCCCGGCGCGATCTCGACGACGCTGGCCGACTTGCTCCCCAGCGCGGTCCCGCGCGGGACCGCGCCGCAGAAGGGCGCCTCGGACGACACCCGCGCGCTGACCACGACCTGGGAGCACCTGCCGTCGCTGTAGGCCGAGGCGAGGATGCTGCACTCCCCGGCGGTCGCATCGCCGCACGTGCAATCCGTACAGGCGCGCGTGTCCTCCGCGTCCTCGTAGAAGACGTGACGCTCGCTGTAGGGCGAGAACGACGGGCATTCCTCGACCTCGCCGTGATGGATGATGCAGGTCAGGAAGCCGCCCGGCGGCGCGGAGTTGCCCTCCAGCGGTGCCGGCGCGCAGGCCGCGCCGGGATCGGCGCACCGCCCGATCGCGGTGCCGACGCACGCCCTGGCGTACGTCGCCCAGCGGACAGCGGGCGGCGCCGGCGGTGCCTCCGCGCGCCTTGGCGAGCAGGTCCCCGCCACCAGGCGCGGCGCCGGGATCTCGAGCGACTGCGCGCACGGCCCACCTGCGCAGGCTTCCCCGGCCGCGATCGCGCTCTCCGCGCTGCATGCGCCGTCCCAGCCCTCGGGCGCCGCAAAGGGCGTCCGCTCCGCGGCGGGAGCGGCGTCGCACGCGCGCGTGTCGTAGGCGCCCCACGCCTCGGGCAGCTCGCACGTGGCGTCCGGCGGATCGCAGACGCACGCGGCGCACCGGTGCGGCTCGACCAGGAGGTCTCGGTGGCCCTCGTAGCCCAGCACCGGCGCCTGAGGCGGGCACTCCGGCGCCGCCTCGCCTGGCGACCCGAACCAGAGCAACAGCGGCTCGAACCACCCGAGCGGCCTGCCGGGCACGCACTGTCCCCGGCAGGAGCTCGCGTCGCCGCTGCCCTCGTCGCCTGGCGCGCCGGGCTGATCCGGCGGGTCGGGCTCGCCGGGCGCGCCTGCATCCTCGCAGCCCTCGGCGCCGGGGCCAGCCTCCTCGCAGCGCTCCGCCCGGTACTTGTCGATGAGGGTGCTGCACAGCTCTTCGTGGGGCGTTCTCGGATCGTCGCAGACGAGGATGAAGCGCTCGGTGCAGCCGCCGGCCGCGACCCCGGCGGCTGCGAGCGCCGATGCCAGACTCCCCAGCAGTGCCTTCGATCGCAGAGCACGCCTACCCATCAAAGCACCTCGCACCATCGAGCTCCCGCGGGCGACGGCACCCGCACACAGGCGCAGCGAGACCGCCGCTCCGGCCGCGAGAAGACCACGACCCGAGCGCGCCGGGAAGAGGCGGCGCGCCCTCGACTTGCTCTGTCGTCGCCACGCATGCGCGGACCGCTCATTCCGTTCGACGCAACAAGATTCTCCACAATTCGACACTGCTGGGCTTCCTCCCGCCTCACCATTTTTATTCATGCGTCGGACGATTTCGACACGAGATGCGGGACGTCGCCGGAATCATCTCTGATAAGGAGTCGCGCTCCCGCTCCCAGCCCCTCCGCGGCAGAGCGCGGCCGGCCTGACGATCGCGATCGCTGCCCTGACGGCCGCTGCCGGGCTGGATCAGGAGCAGCAGGCCCTGTACCTCGATGTGGTGCTATCCTCTCTGAACGAGGCAGCGAGGCGGAGTCTGGAGGCGACGATGAAGAGCGGATACGAATTTCAGAGCGATTTCGCGCGCAGCTACGTGGCCAAGGGGCAGCGCGAAGCAGCCGCGAACGCCGTGCTGAAGGTGCTCGAAGCGCGCGGCCTGGAGATCCCCCCGGAGGTCCGCGAGCGCGTGCTCGCGAGCACCGACATGACCGAGCTCGACCGCTGGCTGCGCCGCGCCGTGATCATCGCCGAGGCCAGTGCTCTCCTCGACGCGGCCAGCTCCTGATGACGCCCTGACCCCCACCCGCACCGCCACGGGCCGCACTCCTTCCCCGGCCCACGCCGGCTCGGTCGACTCCACGCGACAGCAGAACCTCACCGCCGAGCGAGGCTCCGGCCGCCCCGTTCTTTTTCTTCCAGCCGACGTACGATTTCGCCACGAAGCGTGGGCCGTCGCCGGAATTTATACTGATGAGGGACCCGCGATCCCGCTCCAAGCCCCCGCCCGCCCCGGCTCCCGGCGCACCTCCTGCACCCGGCGCACCTCCTGCGCCCCCCGGCGCCACTCCGGGGCCGGAGGACGAGCCCGTGCGGCCGTCGTTCGAGGAGGTCTACCGCTCCGCGCATACCTACGTTCTCCGGCTGCTCTGGCGGCTGGGGATCGAGTCGCGCGACCTCGAGGACGTCGCGCACGAGGTGTTTCTGGTCGTCCACCGGCGCCTCCCGGACTACCAGCCCGGCGGCTCCCTCAACGCGTGGCTCTCGGCCATCGCGTCGCGGGTCGCGCTGCGCCACCGGCAGCTCGCCCGCAACGTGCGAGAGCTGCTCTCGGGCGACGGCCGGGCCGTGGATGTTGCCGATCCCGGGCTCGACGTGGAGCAGCTGCACGCGCAGGCGGAGACCGGGCAGCTGGTCCGGCAGCTCATCCAGCACATCGAGGTGAGCAGGCGCCCGATCTTCATCCTGCATGACCTCGAGGGCATGGCGATGCGGGATATCGCGCAGGCGTTCCAGATCTCGCAGAACACGGCGTGGGACCGGCTGCGGCGGGCCCGCGACGAGTTCGAGACCGCGGCCAGGCGGCTCAACGCCCGCGACCGCCACGCGCTCGGCGTGCGCGGCCTCCGCGTCACGCTCGCTCCCCTGCTCCTTCCGCCGGGGCCGCAGTCGCTCGGCATGGGCGCCGACGGGCTCGCGGCGTCCGCGGCGCGCCTCTGGGCACGGATCCAGACGTCGCTCGCTTCCATTGGGGTGGAAGAGCCGGTGCGAGGCGACCTCGGCGCGCCGCCGTCCGGCCCCCGAGGCGCCGTCGGCGGCAGGGCCATGACGGTGCCACCGAGGCACGCCTCGCTGGTCGTGACGGTCTCCGGGACCAGGCTCGCCGCAGCGGGAGCCACGCTGTTCCTGGCCGGCGCAGGGGCCGCCACGGCCGCCATCTCCGCGCTGGGTGCGCAGCCCCCCTCGCCCCCGCTCGAGATCCGGCGCGATGAGATCGCCGAAAGACCGCTTGCGCCCCCCATCGCGGCCCCGCTCGGAGCGCCGCCTGCCGCTCCGACAGCAGCCATGTCGGCTCCGGCGACAGCCATGTCGGCCCCAGCGACAGCCATGTCGGCCCCAGCGACAGCCATGTCGGCCCCAGCGACAGCCATGTCGGCCCCAGCGACAGCCATGTCGGCCCCAGCGACAGCCATGTCGGCTCCGGCGACGACCACGCGAACATCGACATCGGCTGCGCGCAGCGCCGCGCACGTGGCCGACAGGCACAGCGTCGGCCCGGACATCAGCCTGCTCGGCCGCGCGGATGCCGCGCTCGGGGCCGGGCGAGCCACCGAGGCCCTCGATCTCCTCGAGCGGCACGCGCGGAAGTACCCGCACGGTCCGAGCACGGAGCAGCGCGAGGCGCTGGCCGTTCGCGTCCTGCTCGCGGCTGGACGGCGCACCGAGGCCGCCGCCCGGGCCGAGCGCTTCCGGGCAGCGTTCCCGGGCAGCTTGCTCATGCCCGCAGTCGACGCCGTGCTGGAGCCGCCGTGAGCCCCCACCGGGTTTGCGCGGGTCGATTTCGCCGCGGATCGCAGCCGACTCCTGGATTCCCCGCTCGTGGATGCACAATCACGAACGAAGGGGGCCTGTATAGCGCCCCGCGCCTGCCGACGTCTCCCCGAGACGACGGCGAAGCCAGCCACGGAGCTGCATGTGCTGTATCGCCTGTTCCGGAAAGAGACAGTTCGCTCCGTGCTCGCCTGGCTGAGACGGCTCGGGATCCCACGCAGCGACCGCCTGGACGTCGCACAGGAGATCCTCCTCTCGGCCTTCACGAGCCTTTCACGCTTCGACCCGGGACGCGCCGCACCGGAGCGCTGGATCAACCGGATCGCCGTCCACGTCGCTGCCCATTACCATCAACGCGGAAGGCACCGGCGCGAGCTGCTCGTCGAAGCGTCGGACCTCGCGGTCGCGGACGAGCGCCCCGGCCCCGAGGAGCTGCTCGGGAACGAGCAGCAGCACCGGCTCGTGCGCTCGTGGATCCAGGCGCTGGCGCCCGAGCATCGATCGCTGCTCCTCGAGCACCACATCGAGGAGATCCCCATGGCGGAGATCGCCAGGCGACTCGAAATCCCCCTCTCGACGGCCTACAAGCGTCATGCCTGCGCGGTCGCTGCGCTCGCGGAGATCGCGCGCAAAGGCGCGCCCGGATAGCAGCTCGAAGGCCACGCCAGGTGAGACGGCACGACGTGGGCCCCCGGCCTCTCGAGCGACCACCTCTCCTTGCCGATGGCGCGTATCGGTCCCCCGATGCGCCGCCGCCCAGCGCGTGACCGCCGGCGCCGCCCTCGTGCGTGGCGCTCTGCCGCGGCGCCGACCCGTGCAGCGCTGACCCAGCCCATTCCGGTCGGCCAGGCGCAGCGCTGGAATCGCGGACACGAAAGCTTCAGCTTCCGGCTGGCTCCCTCCGGCATTAAAGGCTACCCGGAGGAGGCGCGACCATGGCAAAGGGAGCGCGCGACGCGCAGATTGACCTGAACAAGGCAACAGCGGAAGAGCTCGAGGCCATCGAGGGCATCGACGGCGAGCAGGCCCGGCTCATCATCGAGCACCGGAGCGAGCGCGGCACCTTCCGGAGCTGGGAGGACGTGCTCAGCGTGCCGGGGATCGACAGCGTCCTGCTCGGCAAGCTCCAGAAAGGCAGCTCGCTGGGCGCCAGCGCGGCCGCGACAGAAGGGGCCGAGACCGCGGCGGGAGAGGGCGAGGTCGGCGATATGGCAGCCCTGGAGCAGATCATCGGGTTGATCCTGCTCGACATGGCCGCCGCCGAGGCGTACCGCGTGGCGATCGGCGCCTGCAAGACGCCGGAGATCAGGAGACAGCTCGAGGCGTTCCGGGGAGATCACGAGCGGCACGCGCGCGAGCTCTCGGACGCGCTCGGCGCCTCGCTGCCGGAGCAGCCCGATGAGCGCGGCCAGTGCATTCAACGCTACACCGAGCTCTCGGCGCGGGAGGATCGGACAGCGCTCGTGTCCATGCGCGGCAACGAGGAGCTCACGAACGACGCCTATGCCTCGGCGCTGGCGAGCGATCTGCCGGACGACGTCCGGCGCATGGTGGAGGCGAACTGGCAGGACGAGCGGCGCCACATCCGCTGGATCAACGAGGAGATCCGGACGCGCGGCTGGGAGCTGCCGGAGGTGCCATCGACGCTGGCCGAGGCCGCCTGAACGCGGCGCTCTGGTGCGGCCAGGACCTCATCGCCGTGGTCGTCCTGGTTCGCTGGTTGCACGCGGGGTCTGCCGAGCTGCCCGGACCGAGGAGCCACTGCCCGGTCGCGCGGCGCGGGCTGGCCCCCTGCTCGAGACCAGCTGTCCTCGCCTTTCTGCGGCGCATTCTGGACTGATCATTCTGGACTGATCATTCCAGAATGCGCCGCGGGAACGAGGGGCACGTGAGGCCAGCAGGGTCCCCGCGCCGCGCGCCCCGAGGTAGCCATCCCTGCGCCGTCGAACCACCCGCGCGCGGGCGGCCAGCGCGACCGGCGAGGCCTGGCTTGTGACGCGCCACGCCGGCGGAGTAAGCTCGCGCGCGCTCGGCTGAGATCGCGCGGGAATGGCCTCTCGAACCAAGGGAACACGCGGCGGTGGTCCCCCTCCCGCCGCCGACGTCGACGACGAGGTCGACGACCTCTACAAGAAGCCGCTCGGCGATTTCACGCGAGCCCGCGACGAGCTGGCGAAGCGCCTCCGGCAGGCCGGGGACAAGGCCGCGTCGGACCGCGTGAAGGCGCTGCGGCGGCCGACGGCGGCGGCCTGGACCTTGAACCAGCTCGCGCGCCGGTACCCGCAGCGCATGGAGGCGCTGCTCGACGCGGGCGAGCGGCTGCGCGAGGCCCAGCGGGGGGCGCTCGCGCCGGGCGGCGCGCAGGAGCTACGGGAGGCCGGCCAGAAGCACCGCGCGATCGTCAATGAGCTCCTGCGCGCGGCGCCGGCGCTCTTCTCCGAGGGAGGCTACAGCGAGAAGGGCAATCCGATGGATCGCCTGCGGGACTCGCTGCTTGCGACCCCCACCGCGAGCGCATCGGATCTCGAGCTGCTCGCGCGGGGGCGGGTGTCCGGGGACATCGAGCCGGGGGACCTGTCGGATATGCTCGGGCTGCTGCGCGGGCGGCCGTCCGCGAGGCCCGCCGACGGCGAGGCAAAGGCAGACCGCGGGCAGAAGGCCCCGAAGGCGGAGGCGCCGAAAAGGAAGGCGCGCAAGGCCGGGGACGCGCCGGAGAAGCAGAGGAGAGCTGCCGAGCAGCGCGAGCGCGAGGAGCAGCGCTCCGCAAAAGAGCGCGAGGAGCAGCGCTCCGCAAAAGAGCGCGAGGAGCAGCGCTCCGCAAAAGAGCGCGAGCAGCAGCGCTCCGCAAAAGAGCGCGAGCAGCAGCGCTCCGCAAAAGAGCGCGAAGAGCAGCGCTCCGCAAAAGAGCGCGAAGAGCAGCGCTCCGCAAAAGAGCGCGAAGAGCAGCGCGCCGCAAAGGAGCGCGAGCAGAAGGCGCGGCTCAAGGCCGAGGAGCGCGAGCAGAAGGCGCAGCTCGCGGCAGAGAGGCGCGCGCGCAAGGAGCGGCTCGCGGCGGAGCAGCGCGAGCAGAAGGCGCAGCTCGCCGCGGCGGAGAAGGAGCGGGATCAGGCGAGCCGGGAGGCCGCACGCGCCGCCAAGGAGGCGGATCGCCTGACCAAGGAGGCCGCCAGGATGAGCCGCGCCGCGGAGAAGGCCGAGGAGGCCGCACGCGCGGCGAGGAAACGCGCGGAAGAGGCCGAGCGCAGGGCCGCGGACGCACAGCAGGAGGCGGCCGACAGCGCAGGACGCCTCGACGCGGCGGAGGACAGGCTCGACCGGCTCGGCCGCTGAAGAGCTACCGCTTCTTCGACCGCGCCTTCGGCGCCGGGGTCGGCTTGATCTCGATGGTCGTGGCCGCCTGGCAGGGCACCTGCGCCGTCACGCCCGCGCTGGCCCACTCGGGGAACTTCGTCTTTCCGGGCCGGCCGACGCGCACGAAGAAGCGACCGCAGCGCACGACCAGCGGCTCGTTCACCGCTCCCGCGTACTTGCCGGTCACGTAGACACCCCCGGGGTCGGGGAACCCCACCGTGAGCACGCCGTGCCCCTTGGGCACCGACGCCGGGTTCACCCCCTCCCGCGCCGCGCTCGCCGCTTCCTTCGCCGCCGCTTCCTTCGCCGCCGCTTCCTTCGCCGCCGCTTCCTTCGCTGCCGCTTCCTTCGCTGCCGCTTCCTTCGCGGCTGCTTCCTTCGCTGCCGCTTCCTTCGCCGCCGCTTCCTTCGCCGCCGCTTCCTTCGCCGCCGCTTCCTTCGCCGCCGCTTCCTTCGCCGCCGCTTCCTTCGCTGCCGCTTCCTTCGCTGCCGCTTCCTTCGCTGCCGCTTCCTTCGCTGCCGCTTCCTTCGCCGCAGCCTCGGACGCCGCTGCCTCCCGCCCCGCAGCCGCTTTCCCCGCCTGCGCCTTCCCGCCCGCGGCCCGCTTCGCGGTGGGCAGCACGCTCGGCGCCGGCGGCGGCGCCGCCGTGGGGATGGACGCGACGACCGCAGGCGCCTGCTCCACCGGCGCCGCGGCGGCCGGCACCGGCCGCTCCCGCCGCGCGACGTAGATCCAGAGCGCCGCCACCACCGTCGCCGTGATCGCCGACACAGCGATCGTCCCCGCCGGCGACAGCGAGCGCGGCGCCTGCCAGGGCAACGTCGGCGAGCGCTGGCGCCGCATCGGCGAGCCCGACGGCGACGACTCCGCCGCGGAGCCGTTCAGGACCGCAGCGCTCGGGTACGGCACGCCCCCGGGCGGCGTCAGGCCCGTGGCACCGCCCAGGGGCACGGTCACGCCGGAAGGCGTCAGGCCCGTGGCACCGCCCAGGGGCACGGTCACGCCGGAAGGCGTCACCGGCGAGTTCGAAGGCGGCTTCAGGGGCGGCGGACCGAAGAACGGCGTCGCGAGGTCCGCCGGAAGGGCCGGCGGCGGGCCGAAGCGGATCGCCTCCGGGATCACCGACGTCGTCGGGCCGAACCGGACCGACGCGGCGCCGGTGCCCGGGATCGTCGCGTCGTCCTCCTCGAACACCGGCTCCTCGAACACCGGCTCGGCCTCCGGCAACGTCGCCGGCCCGGTCCCCGCCAGCAGCTCCTCGGCCGCCGCCGCGTCGCGCTCCGCCGCGCGCTTCGACGCCTCGAACAGGCGACCGAACGTCTCGCGGTCCGGCAGCGCGGGCTTCCGCCCCTCGACGCCCTTCACGGCCTCGCCTCTCGGATCGAGCGGGCGCGGCGTCGCCTGGTTCGCCGGCACCGGGATCGTGATCGGCTCGGGCGCCGGCGCGCCGACCGACGCCTTGCCGTCCTGCCGCGCAGACCCCGCCAGCGCCTCGGACGCCGCCGCCGTGGGCGGCGCTGTCTTCGCCAGCGGGCCGCCCGGCTTCAGCCTCGCAGCGCCCCCGTCCCTGGCCGCCTGATCCTTGGCGAAGAGGTCCTTCGCGAGCCGCTTCGCGGCGTCGGCCGCGGGCCTCGCGGTCTGCCCCCCCTTGCCCTTGACCGGGATCGTCGGCCGCCGATCCTCCTCGGGATCGGCGTCCTCTATCTCGATCGTCGCGTGCGCGGACTGCACGCGGGTCACGAGCTCGGCCTTCCCCTTCTCGGGGCGCGCCACCTTCGCGAGCGCCTGCTCGATCTCCTGGGACGTGATCTTCCGGTCGTCCGGCGACTGCGAGAGGGCCGTGTCGAGCAGCGCCACGATCGGGCGCGGGATCTCGGGGCGGATCGAGGCAAGAGGGGGCGGGCGCGTGCCGTCCGTCGACGGCCGCCGCCCCGAGAGCAGCGACCAGAGCAGGAGCCCCACGCCGTAAATATCGGCCTTGACCGTGACGCGCTCGGCGCGCGCCTGCTCGGGCGCCATGTACCCCGGCGCGCCCTTCACCACGCCCGCGATCGTGTCCGGCGTGCGCCCGAGGATCTTGCCGATGCCGAAGCCCGTCAGGCGCACCTGCCCGTCCCACCCGATCACGATGTTGTCCGGGTGCAGGTTGCGGTGGATGATCGGCGTGGGGCTGCCGTGCTCGTCCGTCGCCCCGTGCGCGTGCGCGAGCGCGCCGGCGATGCAGTGGACCAGGTAATAGACCGCCGCGTCCGCGAGCTTCTGCTGCCGCGTCGCGAGGTGCTGGAGCAGCCGATTGAGGCTCACGCCCTCGACGTGCTCGAGCACGAGCACGAGCCGGCCGGAGTGCTCGAAGAAGTCGAACATCCGCACGATCGCCGGGTGATTCAGCGTCGCGCAGATCGACGCCTCGCGGGCGAGCTCGTCGGCGAAGCGCGGGTCGCCCTCGGCGGTATTCGGGACGAGCTTCAGCACGCAGACGCGCCGGAACCCGAGCGGGCCGTCCAGCCGCCCGAGATAGACGCTGGTCGACCCAGAACCGGCCAGGCGCCGGAGGATCTTGTAGGCCCCAATCGTCTCGGGAGCGGGCTCCGTCGGAAACATCCGGGGCCGATCATACCCAAGCGCGGCGAAGCCCCCAAGCCAACGACCAACACGGATCACTTCGCGGCGCCGAGAGGCGTGCCCGGGCGCCTCGGTGCGACGCCATGCTCCACGCGCCCTGTACGGCACGTTGCTCTCCCGCTTGGGAGAGAGCGGTACAGCTGATCAGCAGAAGCCCGAACAGCTGTGACGGATTACGGCGCAGGATGCGCCGCGCGGCCCGACCGGAATTCCCGGCGCCCGCGCGCACACCCGCGCAGCGCGCCCCTGCGCGGGGCGCTCAGCGCGCTGAAGATACGGCGCGTGCTTCACCGGTGCGCGCGCTGGCGCGGTGGAGAAACCGGCCCGCGCGCTGGCGCGGTGGAGAAACCGGCCCGCGCGCTGCGCGGTGTGGAGAAACCGGCCAGCACGCTGCGCGGTGTGGAGAAACCGGCCAGCGCGCTGGCGCGGTGGAGAAACCGGCCCGCGCGCTGGCGCGGTGGAGAAACCGGCCAGCGCCCCGCGCGAGGCGGGCGCGCTGCCCTGGCGCTCGACCCGCGCCCGACTCGCGCTCGACCCACGTTCGACGCACGCTCGACCCGCGAAGGAGCTCGCGCGAGCACGAGAACTCAGGAACTCGGGAAGATCATTGAGCATTCTCCCCGTCTCCTCGCCCTCGTGCCCGGATCCGACCGCCGCTTGCGGTCGCGCTCGCGCGGCCGCGCCTCTGCCCTTCGAACGGCGCTGGGCCTGGGTTATAAGCCGCGGCGATGAAGCTCCGCGCCTGGCATCGACTGCTCGCCGTCGTCCTCCTCGCCAGCTGCGAGGCTGCCGTCCCGCCTCCGCCGCCCGCGCCGCCCCCGCCGCCGAGCGCCGCCGCGACGCCGACGCCCGCGTCCGCGCCGGCCGCGCCGGCCGCGCCGGCGTCGCGCTTCCCGGCCGGGTGGCCGTACCCCGAGGGCGCGCCGCCGGTGCGAGGCCCCTCGATGGTGTCGAGCGACGCCGCCCTCGCCACGAAGGTAGGCGCCGACGTCCTCGCCGCGGGCGGCAACGCGGTCGACGCGGCGGTCGCGACGGCGTTCGCGCTCGCGGTGGTGCACCCGACCGCCGGCAACCTCGGCGGCGGCGGGTTCATGGTCGCGCGCGTCGGCGACAAGGAGCACGCGCTCGACTTCCGCGAGACAGCGCCCGGCAAGGCCACCCACGACATGTACCGGGGCAAGGACGGCAAGCCCACCGAGAGCGCGCGCGTCGGCCACCTCGCCGTGGGCGTGCCCGGGAGCGTGGCGGGGCTCTGGGAGGCCTTCGACAAGCTCGGCTCGAAGAAGAAGACGTGGGCCGAGCTCATCGCGCCGGCGATCCGGCTCGCGAAGGAGGGCTTCCCGGTCGACGAGAACTTCGCGATGACCGTCAAGGCCGCGTCGGCCAAGCTCGCGCGCTTCCCGGCGTCGGCCGCGCTGTTCCTGCCGGGCGGCGTGCCCATCGAGGTAGGCGCGACGTGGAAGTCGCCCGAGCTCGCGGCGACGCTCGAGCGCATCGCCGAGAAGGGGCCCGCGGGCTTCTACGAGGGCAAGACCGCCGAGCTCTTCGTCGCGGAGATGCGGCGCGGCAAGGGCCTCATCACGGCCGCGGACCTCAAGGGCTACAAGGCGAAGTGGCGCGAGCCGGTCGTGTTCGAGTACCGCGGGCGCCGCGTCGCCTCGATGCCGCTCCCGTCGTCAGGGGGCATCGCCATCGCGATGATCGCGCACCAGCTCGAGGGGCTCGAGATCGCGAAGCTCGGCTGGCACTCGCCGTCGCACGTGCACGTTGTCGCCGAGGCGATGCGGCGCGTCTTCCTCGCGCGCAACGAGGTCCTCGGCGACCCCGACTTCGTGAAGAACCCGGTGGAGGAGCTGCTCTCGGTCGCCTGGGCGGAGAAGCAGCGCGCCACGATCGCGGCCGACCGCGCGACGCCGACCGAGGAGCTCACCCGCGGCGCGGGCGTGAAGGACTCGGGCGGCCGCGGCCCGCACACGACGCACTTCTCGGTTGTCGACGCGCAGGGCAACGCCGTCGCGCTCACGACGACGCTGAACGGCTGGTACGGCGCGGGGGTGACCGTGACCGGCGCGGGCTTCGTGCTGAACAACGAGATGGACGACTTCGCCGCCGTGCCCGGCACCGCGAACCAGTTCGGCCTGGTGCAGGGGGAGGCCAACTCGATCGCGCCCGGCAAGCGCATGCTCTCGTCGATGTCGCCCACGATCGTGACAGGCAAGGACGGGCGCGTGGAGCTCGTGCTCGGCGCCGCGGGCGGCCCGACGATCCTCACGGCGGTGTTCCAGATCCTCTCGAACGTGGTCGACTTCGGCATGGATGTGACCACGGCGGTCAACGCGCCGCGCTTCCACCAGCAGGACTACCCCGACCGGCTGATGGGCGAGCAGGGAGGCTTCTCCGACGAGCTCAAGCAGGCGCTCGGCGCGATGGGCCACGCGCTCGACGAGCGCGGGCACATCGCCGACGCGCCGGCGATCGGCCGCGAGGGCGCCACGTTCGCGGGGGCGCGGGAGCCGCGGCGGCCGGGCTCCGAGGCGGCGGCCGGGAAGTAGCGATCATGGCCGCGGACGTCGTCCCGCCGATCCGGCGCTCGCTGGTCGTGCCGCTCTCGCAGGCGGACGCCTTCGACCTGTTCGTCCGGCGGATCGCCGACTGGTGGCCGCTCGCGACGCACTCCGTCGGCCGCCGCGAGGCGGTGTCGTGCCACATCGAGCCGTCGCTCGGCGGCCGCATCTTCGAGCGGGCGCGGGACGGGACCGAGGCGCTCTGGGGGACCGTCGTCGCCTGGGACGCGCCGTGGCGGCTCGCGTTCACGTGGCACCCGGGCCGCGCGCCCGCGTCGGCCCAGGAGGTCGAGGTGCAGTTCGTCGAGGTCCTGGCAGCGCAGACGCGGGTCGAGGTCCTGCACCGCGGCTGGGAGCGGGCCGGCGAGCGCGCGGCGCCGATGCGCGCCCGCCACGACGAGGGCTGGCAAGCCATCCTGGCGCGCTTCGAGGCGCTCTCGCGCGGCGAGACCGCGCTGCCGGAGCCGCGCGAGCCCGGCGGGTGCAACGGCTGACGAGGGCGGCGGAGCGGGCGAAGGGCGGGGACGCCGCGCTGCCGCCGCGCTGCCGCCGCGCTGCCGCCGCGCGCCGCGCGAGGCCGGCGCGCGGCGGCAGCGCGGCGCGCCCTCGCACCACCGGCGGAGCGCGACACGGGCAGGATCATCCGCTCACGAAAACGGCTCCACCGGCGCACGACAGATACGCTCTCCCCACAGGCGTCAACACGCCACCCACGTATCCCACAGCCGGAGCGGCGCCATTCCCTGCTCCGGGCAGGAGAGGAACGGCCGCGCGCGAGAGCGCCGGGGGCCCTGGCGACGACAACGCGCTACGCGCGCTGGCCGGCGGCCGGCCGCGCTGTCGGGGTGACGCCGCCACCGACATTGAATCAGTATCGTATTACGCCTCACCGCTCGCCAGTGAGCCAACTCCCGCGTTATAACGGAACGGTCAATGCACGAATTCGTCGCAGCCGTCAGGAGCTTCCCTAAGGCAATTTCCCGATTCTGGCGTGCCTTGATCGCTCTGGCACGATCGTGCGCCCGGCACAGCGAGCATCTCTCATTGGGAAGCTGCCGCCATCGCGTGATGCACATCGGCGTCGATCGGCGCGTGCTCCACAGGGCGCCGTGAGCTCTCGCACAACAACGAGACGCTGCTTCCCATTCACACCATGCACTCGAACCGAGCAGCGCGTCACCGGCGTGACGCGCGGCGTCTCCGTAGGCGCAGCCACATAGAGCGCGCGGTGCGCGCGCGATCGCGCGGGGTGGAGCCGCGGTTCGACCTTGACACGCGGCGCCCGTTTCGATTGCTTGTAAGTACTACGTTCTGCCGAGCGTGCTCGCTCCCTCGGCGGCCCGCGCGCACGCCCGCCGACGCAGCCGATTTACGTGTACCCGAGGAGCAGCTGTTTGCCAGGGGCCCGCATCTTGTCGGACCGATCATCGCGCCGAGTTGTTAACCAGGCGATTCCAGGGGGGGTAGCAGTCATGGTCGAATTGCTGAATCACGAATTGCTCGACACGTTGCACGACGGCTCTCGCAGCAGCGTCTACCTCGGCCGGAAGAAGAGCACGGGCAAGATGTGCGTCATCAAGGTTGCCCGGAAGGGTGTGAACGGCACCCGCAATGTCGCGATCCTCAAGCGCCAGTACGAGATCACGAGAAATCTCGACCTCGACGGGATCGTCAGGGTCTACGACCTCGAGGTCCGCCTCGACTACGCCGCGCTCATCATGGAGTACTTCGCGGGCCGCTCGCTGCGGGCGATCATCGACGAGCGCGGCGAGGGCATCGGGCTCGTGCGGGCGGTCCGGATAGCGCTCCAGCTCGCGGACACCCTCGGCGCGATCCACGAGCGGAACATCATCCACAAGGACATCAAGCCGAGCAACATCATCGTCAACCACGACGTGAGCACGTCGAAGCTCACGGACTTTTCCATCGCCTCGCTCCTCCCGGGGGAGCGGGCGTCGGTGTACGACCCCTGGTCGGCCGGCGAGGGCACGCTGCAGTACATCTCCCCCGAGCAGACGGGCCGGATGAACCGGTCGATCGACTTCCGCTCGGATTACTACTCGCTCGGCGTCACGCTCTACGAGCTCACGACGGGGCGCCTCCCCTTCGAGACGACCGATCCGCTGGAGCTCGTGCACCACCACATCGCGAAGGCCCCCGTCGCCCCGCACCAGCTGCGGCCGGCCGTCCCGGAGGCGCTCTCCAGGATCGTCATGAAGCTGCTCTCGAAGACGGCGGAGGAGCGGTATCAGAGCATCTTCGGCCTGAAGGCCGATCTGAAGGCCTGCCTCGACATGCTCGAGGGCGACGCGCCGGCGCTCGACTTCGTGCCGGGCCAGAAGGACAAGCCGACGCGGCTCCAGGTGTCGCAGCGGCTCTACGGCCGGCAGGAGGAGGTCGACACGCTGATGGCGGCCTTCAGGAACGTCAGCCGGCCCGCCGCCGGTGCCGCGCCGGGCGGCCAGTCGGAGCTCGTCCTCCTGGCGGGCTACTCCGGCGTCGGCAAGTCGGCGGTCGTCAGCGAGATCCACAAGCCGATCGCGCGGCAGGGCGGGTACTTCGCGGCGGGCAAGTTCGACCAGTTCACGCGCAACGTCCCGTACGCCGCCGTCATCGCCGCGCTTCGGGAGATCGTCCGGCACCTCCTCACGGAGAGCAAAGACGAGCTCGCCGACTGGAGGGCCAGGATCGCCGCGGCGGTCTCTCCGAACGGTCAGGTCATCGCCGAGGTGATCCCGGAGATCGAGCTGATCATCGGCAAGCAGCCGCCCGTCCCGGCGCTGGGCTCGATGGAGACGCGGAACCGGTTCAACCTGACGTTCCGGAACTTCATCGGCGCCATCGCGCTGAAGACGCGGGCGCTCGTGCTGTTCCTGGACGACCTCCAGTGGGCCGACACGGGCTCGCTCAACCTCATCAGCGTCCTCCTCGAGGACCCGGACATCCGCCACCTCCTGCTGATCGGGTCGTACCGGGACAACGAGGTGGACGACGCGCACCCGCTCATGATGATGCTGAGCGCCCTCCGGGAGAGCGCGGCGCGCCTGAGCACGATCACGCTGAAGCCGCTGGCGCGCGAGCACGTGAACGGGCTCGTCTCCGACTCGCTCGGCTCGCCTCCGGACGACTGTCTCCCGCTCTCGGACATCGTCTTCGCGAAGACCCAGGGGAACCCGTTCTTCACCATCCAGTACCTGGAGAGCCTCTGCCGCGAGGGCCACCTGCGCTTCAGCTCGGAGGCGGGCGCCTGGCGCTGGAGCGTCGCCGACATCGAGAGCATGGCTGTATCGGACAACGTCGTCGACCTGATGATCCGCCGGATACAGGGCCTGGCCGAGCCGACGCAGCGGGTCCTGAAGCTCGCCGCGTGCATCGGCAACCAGTTCGATCTGAGGCTCCTCTCCCTGATTCACCGGAGGGACCTGCGGGCCACCGACGAGGACCTCTGGGACGCGCTGGACGCGGGGCTCGTCGTCCCCGTCGACAGCGATTACAAGATCGCGCGCTTCCTCGACGACGCGGACGGGAGCGCGGTCGCGTTCAAGTTCCTCCACGACCGCGTGCAGCAGGCCGCGTACAGGCTGCTCACGGAGGACGAGCAGCAGAGCATCCACCTCGAGCTCGGGCGGCTGATGCTCCGGGAGACCCCGCCCGCTTCGCTCGAGGAGCGGATCTACGACATCGTGATGCACCTCAACATGGGCGCCGCGATGATCGCGGACAGGCAGGAGCGCAACCAGGCTGCGGGGCTCAACCTGCGGGCGGGGCAGAAGGCCAGGCGCTCCACCGCGTACGGCCCCGGGGTGCAGTGCCTCCGCGCCGCCGCTGGCTTCGTGGGGGAGGACTCCTGGGCGACGGACCACGATCTCGCGCTCGCGATCTACACGGACCTGGTCGAGCTCGAGTACCTGACGATCAACTTCGACCGCGCCGAGGCGTGCGCGCAGATCGTCGTCGACCATGCCAGGGATGTCCTCGAGAAGATCCGGGTCTACGAGACTCGTATACAGTTTTGCATCTCGCAGAACCGGATGGACGAGGCCATCCAGCTGGCCATGAGCGTGCTCACCATGCTCGAGGTTCCATTGCGCGAGGTACCGCCGCCGGACGTCGATGCAGCTCGGCTGGCGCAGCTTCCACCAATGACAGACGAGCGGATGCAGGCAGCGATCCGCATCATGTCATCGGTCATCGCGGCCGTGTACCTCGCCAGGCCGGCGTTGATGCCGGTGATCGCGTTCACGATGGTGGACATCTGCACGCGGCACGGCAACTCGCCCCTCGCCGCGTTTGCATATCTGATCTACGGCGTTGTTCAGTGCTTGATGAACAGGACCGACGACGCCTTCGCTCTCGGTAGGCTGGCGATCGATCTCACTCGTCAATTCCGCGCGACCGAGCTGGAGTCCAAGATCCATGCCACCGTGCATGTCCTCATCTATCACTGGAAGCGACACCTGCGGGAGACGCTCGAGCCGCTGCGTCACGCCGAGCAGGTCGGCCTGGAGACCGGCGACATCGAGTACGCGTTGCACGGCTCGATCCATCATTCGTTGCATTCGTTCCTCGTGGGAGAGGAGCTCGCGGCGACCGAGCTGCGGATGCAGCACTCCGTTCTTCTGTCGCTGAAGCTGAACAACCAGTACTCGCTCTACCTGTGCAGCATCTGGAAGCAGCTCGTGAGGAGCCTGCGAGACCCATCCGAGGAGAAGCTGCGGCTCGTCGGGAGCAACTTCGACGAGACCACGATGACCCCGTGCCTGGGACAGAGCAGAACATCCATGTTCGCACTGCATCTGGCCAAGGGTATGCAGCTGTACTACTTCGGCCACGCGAAACAGGCTCATCACTGCCTCCGCGCCGCCCAGGAGTACCAGGATGCGGTCGGAGGCATGAGCGTGGTCGTTGAGCACAATTTTCATCACTCGCTTTCGCTCCTCGCCGATCTCGATCGCATGGGGAGTATCGAGCGAGAGGCCGCGTTCGACACGGTCGATGCGAATCAGATGAGGCTCGAGGCCTGGGCACGCTCTGCCCCGGAGAACAACCGGCACAAGTACGATCTCGTGAGCGCAGAGCTGGCGCGCACGAAATGGACAGTGGTCGAGGCGATGGAACTCTACGACCGGGCGATCGAAGGTGCTCGGAAGCACGGCTATATCCAGCAAGAGGCCCTGGCGTGCGAGCTGGCGTCGTCGTTCTACCGAAAGATGGGTCGGCACGAGATCGCGCAGCACTACATGACCATGGCCTACCGGGGCTACGCGCTCTGGGGTGCCGCCTCGAAATGCCAGAGCCTTGTCTCCGCGTTTCCTCACCTCATCCTCGAGGGGACACCCGAGCAGTCGGCGCCCGTGACGACTACGTCCGGCCACGACGGAGCAGTCCTCGACCTGCTCAGCGTCGTCAAGGCATCGCAAGCGGTGGCGAGCGAGATCGTCCTGGAGAGGCTCCTGGAGAACCTCATGACGATCGTGCTTGAAAACGTAGGCGCGCAAACCGGTGTGCTGGCCCTCATGCGCGGTGATACCCTCTTCGTCGAGGCGGAAGGGACCGTCGCGCCGAAGCAAGCTCACGTGCTCAGAGGCGCGCCCGTCGATTCGTTCAGCAGAGTTCCGCTTTCCGTGATCAGCTACGTACAGCGCACGCGGAATAGCGTTTTACTGGACAACGCAGCGGAGGAGGCCAGGTTCTCCGCCGATCCATATATCCGAGAGAAGAAACCGAAGTCGGTGATATGTTCGCCTGTCCTGCGTCAAGGCCGATTGGTCGGCGTGCTATATCTCGAGAACAACCTGTCGACTGGCGTCTTCACGAAAGATCGATTTGAGCTCCTGGGAATCCTCTCGTCGCAGATCGCGATCTCCATCGAGAACGCGAAGCTGTACGAGGGCCTCGAGAGGGAGGTCTCCGCGCGCACCGAGGAGCTCCGTATATCCAATGAGCAGCTCCGCGCTGTCAACGACAGGCTGCAGGTGGAGCTGGCCGAGCGCGTGCGCCTGCAGGAGGAGCGCGTCCAGATGCAGGAAGAGATCATCCGGACTCAGCGGGACCGCCTCTTCGAGCTGTCGACGCCGTTCATACCGATCACCGATGAAATCATGGTGATGCCGATCATCGGAACGATCGACGACAAACGGGCCGCGCAGATGATCGAGACCGCGATGCAAGGCGTCGCGGCCAGCTCGGCGAGGGTCGTGATCGTCGACATCACGGGGGTCAAGAGCGTCGACACGAGCGTGGCGAGCAGGTTGATGAGCCTGGCCCAGGCGGTGGGGTTGCTCGGGAGCAAGGCGATCCTTACGGGGCTCCGTCCCGCGGTAGCGCAGAGCCTGGTCGCCCTCGGCGTCGATCTCGGCTCGATAGAGACGCGAGCCAACCTGAAGGCAGGCATAGCTTATGCCATGCGGCGCACCGCCGCGAGATTGCACGCGTGAAGAACCCTATCTGCCTGCTCCTCTGAAACGCGGCTACAGGAGCCCCTTCATCCCGGCGCTGGGCATCCGGCCAGCTCGGGAGATTTCTCCTCGCATCACCCGGCGTGCGCGATGACGCCCCCTAGCTCGGAGTAGCGGAGCGCTGCGAGCGCCCAGCGCTGATGGCCGGCGATCATGGACTCCGTCGCGTCCAGGTACTCGCGGATCCCGCTGGTTGACCACGACGAGAGCACTCTCTCTTTCACCTTCTGGTAATCGGCGACCCGGTCGTCGTGCATCTGCCTGAGCTGTGCGGCCGCCTCCTCCAGCGTGAATCGCTCGCTGTCCCGGAGCACGACGATCAGGTTGTGCACCTCGCCCGACCTCAGCTCCTTCTCGAGCGAGAAATAGTCGTTCGTCCAGCACAGGATATCGTTGCATATCTCACGCACGCTCTGGAGCAGCGGATGCTGAACGATCTCGAGAGGCAGCGGCTGCTCGAGCAGCAGCTCCGTCAGGTCACAATAAGGGTACACCGCTCCGCTGTAGCGTCTCATCATGATGTACTCTTCGAGGCGTGGGACCCTCCGACGCATGCGGTTGTTCGATTCCCAAAGATTGGCTTCGAAGTAGTACTGAAAATGTGAAAGCCATCGATTCAGGAAGAAGTTCGGGCTGCCGTCCTTGATTCTATCGCGGATGTCCAGCAACCCACGCGTCAGCGGGTCGTTCATGTCCGCTTCGACGTATCCGAAGAGCTCGCCCAGGTACTTCTCGTTGAGCTTCGCGACGTCCAGAGGAGCCGTGCTGAGGTTGCCTTCGTCGTAGGCGTCGTCCAGCAGGAACAGCACGGCGGTGAAATCGGACGCCAGCTGCAGGATCCGCTCGTTCGCTGAAGGAAAGACCCAGGCCGCCAGGTGTGCCACGCTGGCTGCCTTGACGCGCGAGAGCCCGCGCTCGTCCGAGGTCAGCCGCAGACGGCGAACCCACTGCAACGTGCGGCGTTCAGCGGCGTCGACGTTGGGATGGCATGACGCGGAGAACGGGTACTCGAAGTAGTCAGCTTCATTTTTACTGACGACGATGCTGCTTCGATCAGACGACATCATAGACTCCATCGAAAACCGAGATCCTTCAGCTCGCGGCATCGATCGCGCATCGCGGCACCACGAACGTTGCGGGAGCCGTGTTGACGCGCCGATCCTGAGCTGCTGGTGCATCGTGCAGCCCTCGCCGAGATCGCGATCGCGGCGCCTGGGGGCGGGGCGAACCTTCGTTCTGACGGAGGCATTGTTGCAGCACAAGAACAACTTGGCGGTTTGGCTGGTGAAGCCGCTCACGTGATCTGGTTGATCAGGCGGGAATCACCTCGATCGGAAGAGCCACCGGGCAGCGGGTGTTGAGGGAGGCGTTCCAGGCTAGATGCTCAGCGCGGAGCTGGAACCGGTGACAACGGGTCAGTAATTCACCGAGGACCGCTCGGGCTTGCGCCCGGGCCAGAGGGGCTCCGAGGCAGAAGTGGGCACCATGGCCGAACGCCAGATTCGCCTGCACGCTACGCTCTGGATGAAAGCGATCCGGGTCCTGAAACTTCGTCTCGTCGCGCAGCGCCGAGCCCACGAGCAAGACCACCACAGCATGGGCAGGCAGCCGCACACCAGCCAGCTCCGTCTCGGTGAGTGTCAGCCGCATCGTGGCGTGCACGGGTGGCTCGAAGCGCAGTGCCTCCTCGATGAATTGTGGGATAAGCGCGGGCTCTGCCCGCAATCGATCCATCCAGGCGGGCAGGGTTGCGAAGAGCAACGCGATGTGAGTCATCAGCGTCACCGCGGTCTCCAGACCTGCCACGAAGAGCAGAAAGAGAAAGCCCATCAGATCTTGTTCAGTGAGCTCGACGTCGTTTACCCGAGACCGGAGCAGATCGCTCACCAGGTCGTTCTCCATCTGGCGTCGGCGGCTCGCGAGCAGATCTTTCATGTACCGCTCCATCTCGCCGATGGTCTCGCGCACCTCACGGAGGCGGGTCTGATCGTCCGGGGAGATGGCGCCAATACTGAGAATATCCGTCGTCCAGCGCTGGAATTTATCCTGGAGAGAGGAATCCAGGCCGAGCAGCTGGACGAGGACACTGGCCTGCGCTCGATGAGCAAAATCGGGGATGAAGTCGACCGTGCGGCGCTGCACCATCTCGTCGGCGAGCTGCGCGGCCGTGGAGCGCATCTGAGGCTCCAGCGAGCCGACCGTGGTCGCGGTGAAGGCGCGACCGATGAGGTTGCGTAGTTGACTGTGCCGTGGCGGGTCGGCCAGGATCAGGGAGTCGGACAGAGGATTGTGACGCTGCAGGTGGGGGGGCTCGGACGCGACACGCAGCCCCGCGGACGAGAACACCTGCGTGTTCTTGAGGGCCGACACGACATCGTCGTGCCGCGTCACGACCCACATCCCGTTCGGGTCCACCTGGCATACCGGGGAGTTGCGGCGCAGCTCCGCATAGAACGGATACGGGTTCGCTCGGACATCCGGGGAAAACAAATTCAGTCGATTCATCGGGATCTTCCTGACGTCGGAGGACACAGCCGCGACGCTGTCGCGTCGCGCGTTGACCAACCTGCTGTGTCGCAATCTCTCAGATGCCGCGTTGTACAGCGCCATGGAGGGTGAAGCGGCACCGCTTCGAAAGCGGTTTTCTCCCGGCGCCGGGAAGACCACGAATCCGTCGTCGCAGGCCGCAGCGCTGCAGTGCAAGCAAGCGCGGTCACCTGGGCGCGTCTCTCGTCGGCAGGCCACGGAGCAGCCGCCACGCGGCCCGAGCCGGCGCTCGAGCTCCCCGCGCGATACGTGCTGCACCGGTCGATCGTCGCCGCGCTCGCCAGAGAAGCGAGCGCGCGACTCACGATCGGCCGGACTGCTGCGAGGACATCACCCGGTGCATCATGAAGCCAGAGCCAGCAAGGGCGCTAGGCGCTCTTCATCGCTGCGGGCGTCCGATGGTTTGCTCGATGCTCCTCCATCTGATGGCCGGAGGGTATACTATGGGCGCGAATACGCAACTGTATTCTTCGTGTCGCCTTCGCATCAAGACCCTTCCTATTTGAAACACCATCGATACATGAACCATGAGTGCACTGCCGGATCACGGTGTGTCCTATCGCGTAAAAATCACGCAGGCCATGCAAGGGCGACGCGCGTTCATCTGGCAGACATCCAGGAGACGCGCTGCAGCCGTACGGCGAATCGATGGCCACCCGGTGGAGAATCACTGCGACGGACGGTCAGTGCTTCCCCGACGATCCGTGTCGTTCTCCGTCCGCGGGTATGCAGCAATGAAAGGCACACTCGTCTCGGGTTTCATTCGTGAAGGCACGACGCGCGACCAGCGCGCGGCGTCGCGGCGCCCCGGAGGGAGCGAGCCCTGGTAGCGAGATCGCCCAGAGAATGCGTCTGCTCGAATGCCTGTGGACCTTGCCAGGGATGCTGATGGCGGAGTAATTCACTGTATTTGTGAGGTCGATTGCAGCAAGGCTGCGCCTCTTGTTGTTGCGCCCGGTCGCTATGCAAGATGAGCGCCTCGCTCACCGGAGCGCGCCCATTGCGGCTGGATGCCCCGGTCGCGTCGTCCAGGTCGCGGGTTGCGCGCAGGTCGCGGGTCGCGCGACCCGCGGCCTGGACGCTCCGGTTCCGCGTCTCGGTGGAGCGGCCCTCGCCGGAATAAGCGAGAGGCCGTCCCAGGCCCCGCGCCTTCTGGTGGAGGGTCCTCGCCCGACCAGGGGAGAGGCCGTACCAGGGCCCGGGAGCCCCCCAGCCGCTCCCCGCCCGCCGCGTCGCGCTACGCCGGGACCGCCTCGATGACCGACGTCGCGCTGGCGGTGGGGAACACCCGCGTGAGGCGGAAGCCGGCGGCGGCGAGGAGCGCGCGGAACTCCGCCTCGGTGCGCTCCCGATCGCCGCAGGCGATCAGCATCTCGAGATCGAGGAGCTTGCCGAAGTCCGGCGTGTTGCCCGGCTGGATCACCGACTCGACGAGCAGGAGCCTGCCGCCGTCGGCGATGGCGCGGCGGATGCGAGCAGCGCCCCGTGCCCGCCGCCCACGTCGACGAGGCGACGCACCCCCGAGAAGTCGTACGCCGCCACCGCCGCCCTGTGGACCTGCGTCGCGAAGCCCGTCATCGCCTCGTCGAAATGGGCGCCGGCCTCCGGCTGCGCCGCGAAGTACTCGAAGAGGGTGTCGACGCCGTAGAGCCGCAGCGTCGAGGGCTTCCCCGTCTCCACGCTGTAGAGGACGTCGCTCCAGCTGCGCTGATGCCACGCGTCGCCCGTCATCAGCGCGAAGGCGCGGAGCGAGCCCGGGGCGTCGCTGCGCAGGCAATCGGCGATCGGCGTGGTGCCGAAGAGGCCCGGCTCCGTCTCCGCGAACACGCCGGTAGAGGCGAGCGCGCGCAGCACGCGATAGAGCAACGGCGCATGGACACCGGTGGCCTCGGCGAGCGCTTCGACAGAGACGGGGCCATCCTTCACGCGATCAGCGATACCCAGCTTCGTGCCCGCCGGAGGATGCACCTCGGCGCGGCGGACCCTGGCGCCGGCCGAGCGGCGCCATGTGTCATCCAGATCGCTCCCCGAAGCGAGGAGCGCGTACAGCCAGGCTGCGCCGTTGCATCCACGAGATGCGGTGAGCGCGACGAAAGCAGATGAAAGCAGGCGAAAATTGACGGAAACCAGCGACACGATCGATTCGACGAGGAGGAGCGATCGCGCGCGAACCGTTTCGAGAAATCGATGTGACGTCGCCACGTTACGATCGCCATGACGTCGTCACGACGTCTCGGCCTGAATTTACGATTGACCTTGTCCGGGTCGCATGATGGTATGAGCTCGAAGCGTTCCTGGAAGTCTCCGGGCCATGGACAGCGCGCATTGCAATCGCGCCGCTGCATAGCTCCATGTCGCCGGTAAGGACGCGGCTCGCCGTTCCGCTCGTTTGGCTCTTTCCATTGAGGCTGAGCATGGCGAACACGTCTGCGATCCACTCGGTCAGCGAGTCGATCATCACCTTTCTGCGGAAGCGTTATCCGCAGGAGATGTCCGATCGCTACTCGGCCGACTTCCAGCTCCTCGCCTCGGGGCAGCTCGCCGCGGAGCCGGACTTCGACGAGACGCAGGTGGTCATCACGCTTTACCTCTATCTCGTCACCATCAGCGAGCACCTCCGCAATGCGCGGCCGTCGGCCAATCCGGGCGGGGCGGTGCCGCTCACCCTCAACCTTCATTACCTGCTCTCGGCGTGGTCGAACAGCGTGGCCGCCGAGCAAACGGTGCTCGGCTGGGCGCTGCGTGAGCTGCACCGCCACCCGATCCTCGACGCGTCGTCGCTGGAGCCGTCGGGCGGATGGGCCGCCGACGAGGTGATCCACGTCGTACCGGCAGAGCTGAGCACCGAGGACCTGATGCGCATCTGGGACGCGCTCACGCCTTCCTACCGCCTGAGCTTCGCCTACATCGCGCGGGTCGTCCGCATCGACGCCGATCTCGACGCGGGCCCGCCGCCGGTGCTGGCGACCCGGCTCACGCTGGGGGAAGGATGATCGCGCCCGATCTCCAGGAGCGCCGGTATCTCGGCGCGGTGCGGTTCGTCGAGGCCACGACGCGCACGCCGATCCGCGGTCCGCTCCTGGTCTCCGCCGACAGCGCCACCTTCTTCGTCAACCGCCGCGGCCTCCACGTCATCGACGCGGCGGACGGGCTCGCGACGCACGGCGAAAGCTTCGAGGGCGCGCCGCCGTCACCGGCGCTCCGCTCCGTGCACGTGAGCGGGGTCGTGCGCGATCCCTCCCTGCGCTACCTGCCGCGGCGCTTCCGGCTCGAGCTGCCGCGCGACGCCGACCCGGCCCACGCCGGGAGCCCCGATTCCCTGTTCCAGCCGGTCGATATCCCTCTTTATCCGGCCCCCGGCGCGGCGACCGAGCCAGGGTGGGCGCTGCTCCGCGCCACGCTGCTCCGGCAAGACGACAGAAGCCGCCTCGCTGGCGCCTTCCTGCGCGTCCGGCGCGCGAGCGACGACGTCGAGCTCGCGGCCGGGATCTCCGATACAGGCCGCGATCCGGTCGATCCCTCGCGCCCGCGCCGGACCGCGGGGGAGGCGCTCGTGCCGGTGGCCGGCCTGCCGATCACCCACTGGAACCACGATCCCGGCCCCGTGCTCGTGAACCGCGTCGACGTCGTGGTCGAGGTGACGCACGCGCCGCCCGCGAGCGACGGTATCCCCGATCCCGACGCGCTCGCCGCCCTTCCGGTGAACGCCGCGAATCGATGGAGCTTTCAACTGGCCTCTGGCAGGACGCTCCTGGCCGGCGAGCTGGGGGTCACGCTCCCATGACCGAACCAAGGACCGAGTGAGTCACCCGCTCAAGGAGACCCCATGCCCGAGTATCTCGCGCCTGGCGTGTACGTCGAAGAGACAAGCTTCCGCGCCAAACCCATCGAAGGGGTGAGCACCAGCACGACCGGGCTCGTGGGTCCCACGCGCCGCGGCCCGCTGGACGAGACCCCGGAGCTCATCACCAGCGTCGGTGATTTCGAGCGGATCTACGGCGGCCTCGCGCCGCTCACGTTCACGCCCACCGGCACGCGCATCAACTACCTGGCCCACGCCGTGCGCGCCTACTTCGACAACGGGGGATCGAGACTCTATGTCTCGCGCGCCCGCACCGCCGGCGGCGACGGCCGCGCGTCGTCTGCTTACCTCCTCGGCGCGGCGGCGGCCTCCCCCTCGGTGCGCTTCGTGGCCCGCTCCCCCGGCGCGGTAGGCAACGGCTCGCTCACGCTGAGCGAGGTCGCCTCGCCGGCGACGTGGGTGACCATGAACCGCGCCCGCCAGGGCACCCTGGTCCGCGTCGGCGGCGGCGCCGCGGCCCGCCCGGCCACCGTCGCCGGCGGATTCGGGCCCTTCCGGCTCAGCGACGGCGACCGGCTCACGCTCAGCCTCACCGACCAGGCCGGCACGAGCAGCTCGCCGGTCGTGAATTTCTCGGGCACGCCGGCCACGGTCAGCGGCGACGCCCTCGCCCCGTCGGTGAGCTTCACCCAGGGCGTCAACGACCAGCTCCAGGTGACCGTCGGCGGCCAGGCCCAGACGATCACGCTCCCGCCAGGCAACCTCGACCGCGCCGCGATCGCCCTCGCGATCAACGGCCAGCTCCGCGGCGCCTCGGCCGCGCTGTCCGGCACGAACGGGCTCGTGCTCACCACCGATCACCGCGGGCGGAGGGCGTCCATCGCCGTCACCGCCACGAACACAGATCTCGGCTTCGCGACGCTGCCGCCGGCGGGCGCCGGCGGGGGCAACGTCGATGATCTCGATCGCGTCACCGTCGAGGAGATCAACGCCCTGCTCGCGTCGCACGGCGTGACCGCGACGATCTCGGCGGCGTCGCTCCGGCTCGAGCTCACCACCGCGGACGTCGGCGGCAACGTGCGGCTCCAGGTGAGCGCCCCGGCCGGGCCCCCGGCCTCGGCGCACGCGGCCCTCGGCCTCGGCACGGCCGTCGCCCCCGGCGTCGCGGGCGCGACGGTCACCTACTACGTCAAGGATCAGCAGACCTGGGTCGCGAGCAACGGCAGCACCCTGGTCCAGGCGCCGAACGACGTCGCGCCGGCGGGAGGCGCCGAGTTCCTCTCGCTCAACGTCGCCTCCACCGACGACGACCGGCAGACGAAGAGCTTCGAGGAGCTCGGTTATGCGGAGGCGCACCCCCGCTTCATCGGCCACGTGCTGGCCGTGAGCCCGGCCCGCCGCGCCGATCACCTCGAGAACCTCTATGCGATCGAGATCACGGGGGCCGTGACCGCGTTCCAGCTGCGCACGGCGCTGCTCGGGAACGCCTCGAGCGCGGTCATCTCGCTCTCGAACGGCGATGACGGGGCGGAGCCCACCGCCGCCGCCTACGAGAGCGCCCTCGCGCAGCTCGCGCGCCTGGAGGACGTGTCGATCGTGGCCGCCCCGGGGGGCTCGTCGTTCGCCGACAGGCAGGCGATCGCCGATCGCCTCGTCAGCCATTGCGAGCGGCGCCGCGCCTACCGCATGGCGGTGCTCGACACAGCCGCGGACCAGACGCCCGGGCAGGCGCGGGACTTCCGCAGCAACGTCGACACGAAATACGCGGCCATCTATTACCCGTGGGTCGTCGTCGCCAACCCCGACGCCCGGCCCGGCGACGCGAGCATCCCGCGCGAGCTGACGCTGCCGCCCTCGGGCTTCGTCTGCGGCATCTTCGCGCGCAACGACAGCGAGCGCGGCGTCTTCAAGGCGCCGGCGAACGAGGTGGTGCGCGGCGCGCTGCGCTTCGAGCGGAGCATCAACTTCGCCGAGCAGGAGGTCCTGAACCCGGAGGGCCTCAACTGCCTGCGCACCTTCCCCGGCCGCGGCAACCGCGTCTGGGGCGCGCGGATCGCCACCTCGGATCAAGAGTGGAAGTACGTCAACGTCCGCCGCTTCTTCAACTACCTCGAGGCCTCGATCGACCGGGGTACGCAGTGGGCGGTGTTCGAGCCCAACGGGCCTGTGCTCTGGAGCAATATAAGAGAGTCTATATCCGAGTTCCTCTACAACGAGTGGCGCGGGGGCGCGCTGCTCGGCGCCTCGCCCAAAGAGGCTTATTTCGTGCGCTGCGACCGCACGACGATGACCCAGAGCGATCTCGATAACGGCAGGCTGATCTGCGAGATCGGCGTGGCCGTGATCAAGCCGGCGGAGTTCGTGATCTTCCGGATCGGCCAGAAGACGGCCGACGCGCGGAGCTGACGAGAGGAAGGCAGAGACATGGCGCGCACCTCGCCCTTCGGGGCTTACAACTTCCTTGTCAACCTCAACGGGCCGAACAGCCCCGACTCGCCGCTCGGCGGGTTCTCGGACGTGTCGGGCCTGATGACCGAGCTCACCGTCGCCGAGTACCGGAACGGCAACGACGTGGAGATGCACGTCCGCAAGGTCCCCGGCGTGCACAAGGTCGGGGACGTGACGCTGAAGCGCGGGATCATCAGCTCGAGGGATCTCTGGGCCTGGATCGAGGACGCCCGCCTGCGCGGGGTGAACGCCCAGCGGCAGGTGGTGATCACGCTCAACGACGAGTCGGGCAACAAGGTCCAGTCGTGGACCCTGCGCGGCTGCGTCCCGCTCAAGTACACGGGCCCGACGCTCGCGGCCAAGGGCGGCGAGGTGGCGCTCGAGGAGCTGACGCTCTCGGCCGAGGGCATCGTGCTCGACGAGAGCTGATATGCGCGGGCTGTCGTTCGAGCAGGTGGCGCCGGCGCCCGAGAGCGCGCCGGAGCGGGCCGACGTGGCCTGCTTCGCGGGCTTCGTCGCCCGGCGCCCTACCCCGCTGCCCGCCGCCACCGACGCGTGGCTGACCGGGCGGGGGTGGCTGCGCCCGCCGGCCTACCGCGCGGGCGGCGAGCCGCCGGCGCTGCTCGACGTGCCCGTGCCGCTCGACTCATGGAACGCCTTCGATCACCTGTTCGCCTGGGAGCGGCGGCCGCTCGTCGCGGGGAGCCCCGCGCCCGTCGCGGAGAGCTACCTCGGCGCCGCGGTCCGGTCCTTCTTCGCCCAGGGCGGGCGGCGCTGCTACGTCATCCGGAGCGGCGACCCCTGGGCGCTCGACGCGGGCCGCGAGGCGCGGCTCTTCGCTGTGCGACAGCTCGTGCCGGGGCTCGCGGCCGAGGCGATGTCGCCGCTCGATCGCGCGCGGTGGCGCGGGCTCGCCCACCTGCACGAGCTCGCCGACGTCTCGTTCGTGGCGCTGCCGGATCTGCCGGACGCGTGCGCCCAGGCCGCGCCGCCGCTCGACCCGGCGGAGCCCGCGGCCCCCGCCGTCCCCGAGGTGTTCGTCGACTGCTCCGGGCCCGAGCCGCCGGCGCCGGCCGGCCCGCCGCGGGTCGCCTTCGACGCGCCCCGCTGCGAGGACGAGCTCGGCTACGCGGACTGGAAGGAGATCGTGCGGATGAGCGCGCTCTTCCTGTCGCGGTACAGGCGCGACGTGCAGCTCGTCGCCGCCATCCCGCTGCCGGGCCGCGGCGCGGCGGTGGCCGCGGATCCGCTCGCCGCCCTGCTCCGCGAGGGGTGGATGACCGGCCTCGACGAGGGTGGCGTGGCGAGCGCCTTCGTGCAGCTCGCCTACCCGTGGCTCGAGACCGCCGGGAGCCGCGGCCTGCCCGGGGGCCTGGAGCCGCCCGACGGCGCGGTCGTGGGCGCGCTGGCCCGCAGCGTCCTGCTCCAGGGCGCGTTCCACAGCGCCGCGCGCCAGCCGCTGCACGGCGTGCGCGGCGTCGCGCCGCGGCTCTCGGCGGCGCAGCGCGAGCGGCTCGCGCCGTGGCGCTCCCCGGGCGCGCCGCCGGTCCGCTCCCTGCAGGACCGCGTGACGCTCGTGGGCGAGACGTGGGCCGGCTTCGCGCTGCTCTCCGACGTGACAGCGAGCGGACAGGAGGCGTGGCGCCCGGCGTGCGTCAACCGGCTCGTGGGCCTGCTCCTCCGGGCCTGCCGGCGCGCGGGCGAGGACGTCGTGTTCGAGGCGTCGAACGAGCGCACCTGGGCGGCGCTGCGCGACCGGATCCGGGGGCTGCTCATGGCGCTCTGGCGGCTCGGCGCGCTGCGCGGGAGCACGCCGGCGGAGGCGCTGGAGGTCGTCTGCGATCGCAGCACGATGAGCCAGCGGGACCTCGACGAGGGCCGCCTGGTGGTGCGGGTGCAGATGCAGCCGGCGGCGCCGGTGGAGCGCATCGCCGTGGTGCTGGCGCTCCAGGACGGCGGCGTGACCGCGACGGCCGCGGCGGGAGGCGCGCCATGAGCGAGGCGCTCGCGCCGCTGCACGTGTTCCGGTTCGAGGTCACCTTCGCGGAGGACCCGATCGGGGGCGCCGGGTCGGAGGGCGCTGTCGCGCTCTGCAGCGGGTCGTTCGCGGAGTGCAGCGGGCTCGAGGCCACGATGGAGCCGGCGGTGATCCGCGAGGGCGGGCGCAACTACGGGGCCGCGCAGCGCGCCGGCCCGGTGACGTTCGCGACGGTGATCCTGAAGCGCGGCATCACGCGCACGCGCGACCTGTGGAAGTGGTTCGAGCTGGTGAACGGCGGCGCGTACGCTTACCGCCTCGCGGCCACGATCACGGTGTTCGAGCCGCCGGCCACGGCGCCCGCGAGGACGGCCGACGCGGGGGCGCGGCTCGGCCGGCCCGCGCTCCGGTGGAAGCTGCGCCGCTGCCTGCCGGTGAAGTTCAAGGCGCCCGACCTCGACGCCAAGGCCGGCGAGGTCGGCATCGAGGAGCTGCACCTGGCCCATGAGGGGCTCTTGCTGTTGCCCCCGGAGGGAAGCCCGTGAGCCTGGAACGCCCTGTCACCCCCGCGACGCTGACGCCGCAGACCGGCCCGAACGCCGGCGACGCGATCACGGTCCACTTCAACCCGGCGTCGCTCCAGTACCAGGTGAGCAACACGCTGGAGCGGCGGGGCCAGGGCAACGCCGCGAAGCAGTACGTCAGCCAGAGCACGGCGAAGCTCACGATGGATCTCGTGTTCGACACGACGATCAGCGGCGAGGACGTGCGCTCGGTGACGCAGCGGCTCGCGCGGATGATGGAGCCGGCGGAGGAGGACAACGACAAGGTCCCGGCGATCGTGTCGTTCGAGTGGGGCGCGTACGAGTTCCAGGGGATGATGGAGCAGTACAAGGAGACGCTCGACTTCTTCTCGCCGGAAGGCGTCCCCTTGCGGTCGACGATCAACCTGACGCTGGCGGCGCAGGACGAGGTGTTCGCGGCGTCGGGGACGGGCGGCGACCAGGACACGAGCGGCTCGCTCACCCCGGACGCTGTGTCCGTGCCGCCGTCGCAGGACGCCGATGCGACGACCGTGGCGGCGCGGGGGGGCAATCCCCGCGCGGGGCGCTCGGTGGCCGCGGCGAACGGGCTCGAGAGCCTGCGGTCGGCGGCGGGGCGCGCGCTGACGTTCGGCACCGGGCCCTCGCTGCGCGGCCCGGCGGCGTTCGCCTCCGGCGGGGTGGGCGCGGCCGCGGGGGCGGGGTTCGGCGTGGGCATTGGCGGCGGCGGAGGCGCCTCCTTCGGCGCCTCCGCTGGCGCGGGCTTCGGTGCCTCCGCTGGCGCGGGCTTCGGCGCTTCCGCCGGCGCGGGCTTCGGCGCCTCCGCCGGCGCGGGCTTCGGCGCCTCCGCAGGCGCCGCCTTCGGCGCGACGTCCTCCTCGAGCGGCGGCGCGTACTTCGCCTCCACGGCGACCGCCTCGGGCGCCTTTGCCGGCGTGTCGGCGAGCGCCGGCTTCGGCGGCGCGGCCTTCGGAGCGCAGGCCTCCGCCGGCGTTCCGGCCAGCCTCGGCGCCTTCGCCGGGCTGCGCGCCGCCGCGCCGGAGAGCGCGCGCGGCTTCGACGCGCGGCGGCTCCTGCCCCGCGCGGGGTCCGCTCAGGTCTCGACAGGGGCGGGGGCAGATTTCGATCTCGGCGGCAGGGCGATGAGCCTGCAGGGCAGCGGCCTTTCCGCCGACGTGGGGCGCGGCGCCTCGCTGCGCGCCCGGATCCGCTTCGAGGAGGGCTGAGACGATGCCGCTTTTGGTCGACGAGGTGGTCAGCGAGGTGGAGCCCCGGCAGGAGGACCGCCGGGAGAGCCGCGACGAGGCCCGGCCGAGCGAGCCCGCGCAGAAGCTCGACCCGGCCGCGCTCCGGCAGGCACAGGCGTGGATCGCGCGCCGCGCGGCGCGCCTCCTCGCGTGGTGAGGCCATGGCAGAGCAGCCCCTCAGCGCGGCGGCTGTCTACTCGGCGCGGCCCACCGTCCGCCTCGACGAGCAGGAGAACGAGCGCGCCTCGCGCCTGCTGCTCGCCATGGAGATGACCGAGCAGGAAGGGGGGCTCTCCTCGCTGTCGCTCCGCCTCAGCAACGTCGCCAGCGTCTCCTCGGGCGGCGCGGAGCTCGCCTTCGAGGACGAGCAGGCCATCAAGCTCGGCGCCCGCATCCAGATCTACGCCGGCGAGGTCGCGAGCCCCCAGGAGATCTTCCGGGGCGTGATCACCGGCCTCGAGGCCGAGTTCTCGCAGGACGCGCCGCCGGAGCTCGTGGTGCTCGCCGAGGACGTCTTCCAGCGCGCCCGCATGAGCCGCCGCACCCGCCTTCACGAGGAAGTGAGCCTCTCCGACCTCGCGAGCCGCCTCGCGGGCGACCTCGGCCTCACCCCGCGCGTGACCGGCCTCGGGGAGCGCATCGGCACGCGCATGCAGCTCAACGAGAGCGACCTCTCGTTCCTGCGGCGCCTGCTCCGCGACCACGACGCGGACCTGCAGGTCGTGGGCGACGAGCTCCACGTCTCACCCCGCGCCGACGTGCAGCGCGGCGAGCTCGAGCTGCGCCTCTTCGGCCAGCTCACCCGGGCGCGCGTCACCGCCGATCTCGCGCACCAGGTCACCGAGGTCACCGCCTCCGGCTGGGATCCGGCGCAGGGCCAGCGCTTCTCCGGGACGAGCAGCGGCGCCTCGCTCGGGCCGGGCAGCGGGCGCACCGGCGCGCGCGTCCTCGAGGAAGCGCTCGGGGCCCGCTCCGAGCACCTCGGGCACGCGCCGGCGCTCTCGGGCGCCGAGGCGCGGGCGCTCGCCGACGCCCACTTCGACCAGCGCGCGCGCCGCTTCGTGTGCATCGAGGGCACGACCGAGGGCAACCCCGCCGTGCGCGTGGGCACCCACGTGCGCGTGCGCGGGATCAGCGCCCGCTTCGACAACACCTACTACGTGGTCAAGGCCTGCCACCGCTACGACCAGACGCGCGGCTACGAGACCGACTTCGAGGCCGAGTGCGCCTACCTGGGAGAACCTTGAGATGACGCCTCGCGCTCCGTCCGATCCGCCGCGCACGCCCGCCGCGGCCCAGCACCACCTCGGCGAGGTGGTGTCCGTCGACGATCCCGACGATCTCGCGCGCGTGCAGGTGCGGCTCTACGGCTACGACGGCATCGGCGCGCAGGACGCGGCGATGTGGGCGCGCGTGGCGGTGCCGTTCGCCGGCCGCGACCGCGGCGCCTTCCTCCTGCCCGACGTCGGCGACGAGGTCCTCGTCGCCTTCGTCGCCGGCGATCCGCGGCAGCCGGTCGTCGTGGGCGGGCTCTGGAACGGCGACGCCCGCCCGAGGGAGACCCTCGGCGGCGCGGGCGACCGCGTCGACCGCTGGACGCTCGTGGGCAAGGCCGGCACGCGGATCGCGATCGTCGAGGAGTCGAGCGGGCAGGAGAAGATCGAGCTGTCCACGCCGGGCGGGGTGAAGGCCACGATCACCGACGAGGGCGGCGGCAAGATCCGGCTCGAGGCCTCGGGCAGCACCGTCACCCTCGAGGCGAACGGGGTCACGATCGAGACGGGCACCCGGGTCAACGTGAGCGCCGCGCAGGTGAGCGTCACCGCGGGCACGGTGCAGGTCGACTCGGCCATGGCGAGCTTCAGCGGCATCGTCCGGTGCGCGACGCTCCAGGCGAGCGCGGTGATCTCGAGCAGCTACACCCCGGGGGCAGGCAACGTATGGTGACCGCGCACGCTGTCCTGCTGCGGGGCCCGGCCTTCACGGGCGGCGGCCGCGCCCCGTCGATTTTACAACGCACCGACGGCGACTTCGTGAGCGCGGTGCTCGCCGGCCTCGCGACGGAGGCGGGCCGCGCCGCGCTGCGCGGCTCGATCGCCGCGACCCGGACGCAGGGCGTGCTGCGGCTGTTCCAGCCCGTCCACCGCACGTTCCACCTCGCCGTGGTGGACGCCGTCTGCCCGACCCTCGGCATGCCGCGGCTCGACCCGCGCAAGATCGACAGCGCCGGGCTGGTGCTGCGCCGACTCGGCGCCGACCCCGGCGGCGGCGCGTACGAGGAGGCGTGGGTGCGCGGCGCCGCGGGCGCGCTCGGCTGGGTGCGGCTCAGCGCCGGGGCGCGCCGCGAGGACCCGGATCCGGCGCGCCGCCGGCAGCCCTCGACAGGGCTCGCCGCGCTCGACCAGCGGCTCGCGCGCGGCGCGGGCGCGGGCCTCGCCGAGGCGACAAGCAGCCTTTTCGCGGCCCCGCCCGACACGTGCGCCGCCGCGGGGCAGACGCTGCTCTACGGGCTCGTGCCCACGGCGAGCACCGAGGCCGCCGAGGGCGCCGAGGCGTTCACCTACCTCGACGAGGAGGTGCGCCAGCACCTGCCCGTGTACCTGCGCGCGCACGCCTCGCCCGTGCCCGTCCCGCGCCCGGGCGCGCTGCTCACCGCCGCCGACGCCGACGACCCCGCGCTCGCCGACTACATCGGCTTCGTGAAGCAGCTCCTCATCGAGCTCGACATGAGCGGCGCCGGCGCGCTCTCCGAGCGGCTGCGCGCCCTGCTCGCCGGCGTCGCGCTGAGCTACCCGGACGACGTCACAGGCAACGCCCGCGACCACCTCGCGGCCGCGGTCACCGTGCTCGTGAACCGCGCCGGCGGCGCCGTGCGCATGCCGCTGCGCTGGCCCGCGCTCGACGCCGCCGCCGAGGCGGCGTTCGTCGGCGCGGCGCGCGCGGTGCTCGAGGCCCGCTTCGCCGAGCTCGCCCCGCGCCGCGGCCGCTTCGACACGGCCGGCGCGCGCTACGTGCTCACGGCGTTCGTCCGGGTGAAGCGCGACGACGGCTGCCCGCCGGAGCTCTTCTGGTCGGAGCCCACCGAGCCGTTCACCATCGCCCCCTGGTACGAGAACGGGCCCGTGCCGCCGCACCCGATCCAGCTCCCGCCGATCTCGCGCGAGTCGGTGAAGGCGCTGAAGCCGAACGTGGCGTTCCAGGTGCCGAGCAGCCTGTTCAACTTCCTCGCGAGGAACGACCCGAAGAAGCTGCTCGAGGGCAAGGGCGTCGAGGGGCCCGCGAGCCCGGCGCTCGAATGGATCTGCGGGTTCAACATCCCGATCATCACGCTCTGCGCCTTCATCGTCCTGAGCATCTTCCTCACGCTGCTCCACATCGTCTTCTGGTGGCTGCCGTTCATCCGGATCTGCCTGCCCATCCCCTCGAGCTGGAGGAGGAACGCCTGATGGCCGCGCCCCCGATCCCGCCCCCGATCACCTGGCCGCTGCTGCCCGTGCCCGACGAGGAAGGCCGGCTCCGCTGGCCGGAGACGCTGGAGCAGAGCGTGGAGCAGAGCCTCCGCGTCATCCTCAGCACGCGCCCCGGCGAGCAGCTCATGCGCCCGGACTTCGGCGCGGGCCTCGACCGGTTCCTCCACGAGCCGGACTCGCTGCTCGTCCGCCGCCGCATCCGCGACGCGGTCGTGGACAGCCTCTCGCGCTGGGAGCCGCGCGTCGTCGTCGACAGGGTCGACGTGGCGCCGGCGCCCGGAGAGCCCACGCGCCTGCGCGTGGAGATCGCCTACCGCCTGCGCCGGACCGGCGAGCCGCGCCGGCTGGGGCTCGCGCTCCAGACCGGGGCCTGAACGAAAGGGAGCAAGGAGAGCGCGCCATGCCGATCCAGCCGCCGCGACTCGACGACCGCGCCTACGACGACCTCGTCGCCGAGCTCATCGCGCGGATCCCCGCCCACACGCCGGAGTGGACCCACGCCGCGCCGGGCGATCCGGGGCGCACGCTGCTCGAGCTCTTCGCCTGGCTCGGCGACGCGCTGCTCTACCGCGCGAACCTCGTCCCCGAGCGCCAGCGCCTCGTGTTCCTCAAGCTCCTCGGCCTGCCGCTGCGCTCGGCCCTCCCCGCGCGGGGCCTCGTCTCGGTGCAGTTCGAAGGCGACGCGCCGAGGCCCCCGGCCCCGCTGCGCGCGGGCGCGGAGATCGGCGGGCCCGTGCCCTTCGAGACGACCGGCGAGGTGACGGTCCTGCCGCTCTCGGCGGTGGCCTTCGGCAAGCGCGCGCTCACCGACGCGGAGGCGCGGCAGATGGCGCCCGTCGTGGAGGAGCTGCGCGCCCTGTACGGGCTCGCGGGCCGCGCCCGGCCGTACGTGACCACGCCGGCCTTCCCGGACGACAGGCTGCGGCCGGAGGGCTTCGACCTGATCGCCGACACGGCGGACGGCTGCCTGTGGCTGGCCCTGCTCGCGCCGAAGGCGGCGTCGGTCGCGGCGACCCGGGCCGACCTCGAGCGCGGCCCCGACGGGCGCCCCCACCTGCTCAACGTAGGCGTGGCGCCGGCGCTGTCGCTGCCCGCCACGCTCGACGCGCTGCCCGAGCGCCGCCGCATCGCCCACGTCTGGGAGATGACCACCGACGAGGCGATCGAGGGCGAGCCCGTCTACCGCACGCTCGACGTGCTCCAGGACGGCACCGACGGCCTGAACCGCCAGGGCGTCGTGCGCCTCGTGCTCCCCGGCTCCCGCATCGGCGCGCCGACGAACGACGTGCGCGCCGCGATCGACGCCGGCGTGGGCCCGCGGCCGCCGCGCCTCGACGACCCGCAGCTCGCCGACCGGCTCGTGGCGTGGCTGCGCCTCCGCCCCACCGAGCGGCTGGAGAGCCTCCGGCTCGCGCACGTGTCGATCAACGCCGTCGAGATCGACCAGCGCCGCACCCAGCGCGACAGGGTCGTCGCCCAGAGCAACGGCGCGCCCGACCAGGCGATCCAGCTCCCCGCGGCGTCCATCGAGGCCGAGACGCTGGCCCTCGAGGTGGCCGAGCCGGGCCAGCAGTTCGTGCCCTGGCTGCGCGTGGAGGACCTCGCCACCCAGGGCCGCGACGCGGCGGCGTTCACGCTCGACCCCGAGGCAGGCGTGGTGCGCTTCGGCGACGGGTCGCGCGGGCGCATCCCGGCGGCCGGCGCGCGCGTGCGCGTCGCGCGGATGCGCAGCGGCGGCGGCGCGCAGGGCAACCTGCCGCCGGGCAGCCTCAAGGCGATCACCGCCTCGGATCCCGAGGGCGCGCGCGTGAACAACCTCAAGGTGGTGCAGCGCGCGCCGACAGCGGGCGGGGTCGCCGCGGAGACGCTTGTCGAGGCGGAGGCGCGCATCCCGGCGCTGCTGCGGCACCGCGAGCGCGCCGTGACCGAGGAGGACTTCCGCGCCCTGGCGGCGACGACGCCCGGGCTGCGCCTCGGGCGCGTCGAGGTGCTGCCGAGGTTCAAGCCGCACCAGCGCCGGACCGACGTGCCGGGCGCTGTCTCGGTCATGGTCCTGCCGCTCAAGGGCGCCCGCCAGCCGCCGAACCCGCGCCCCGACCGCCCCTTCCTCGAGGCCGTCTTCGGCTGGCTCGACCCGCGGCGCGTGCTGGGCACGGAGCTCTACGTGATCGGCCCCGAGTACGTCGGCCTCGCGCTCACCGTGGGCGTGAGCCTGCGCGAGGGCTCCGCCCGCGAGGAGAGCCTCGCGGCGGTGCGGGAAGCGCTGCGGACGTGGCTCTGGCCGCTCCCGCCGGGCGGGGCCGCGGGCATGGGCTGGCCGCTCGGCAGCGCCGTCTCCACGCTGGAGCTCGCCGTCGCCGTGGCCCGCGTCCCGGCCGTCGCGGCGGTGCGCGGCGTCCGGCTGTTCCTGCGCGACGGCGACCGCTTCCGGCGCGTTTCCACGGGTGCTCAGCCCGAGTCGGTGCAGCTGCGCGCGTGGCAGCTCCCCGAGCTGCTCACCGTGGTCGCCGTCGAGGGCGACCCGCCGGACGATCTGCGCGAGACGGTCGACGGCGAGGGCGGCATCCCCATCCCTGTCGTCCCGGAGGTCTGCTGATGGACGCCAACGGCCAGCGCTTCTGGCTGCTCGCGGACGAGGCGCACTGGGCGCTCTCCGGCGACCCGCCGGGGCTCGGCTGGGACAGCGGCCGGCGGGCGCTGCGGCTCGCCGGCCGGCGCGACCTCGTGGCCGCCGAGGACGCGGCCGTCGCCGCGGCGCGCGTCGAGGAGGTGCCTGTCGCCGTGGACGCGCTCGGGACGCGCGCCGCGTGGGACGCGGCAGAGCGGCAGGTCGTCGCCCGGAGCCACCTGCCGGGCGAGCGGGTGCTCCACACGGCCGCGGCGGGGACGGCCGTCACCGACCTCGTCGTCGGCCACGACGGCGTGCTCTACCTGGCCGAGGAAGGCGGCGTCACGCTCCTCGACCTGCGCGACCGCTTCGATCCGGTCGCGCTCTCGCGGGCCGGGTTCGCGGCGTGGCGGCTCGCGCCCCACCCCGAGGGCGGCGTCTACGCGCTGGATCGCGCCGCCCGCGCGCTCGCGCGGCTCGTGGGCGCGCCGGCGCCGCGGCGCCCCGCCGGCGCGTACGCGCCCGGGGTGTTCCGGCCCGAGCCGGAGAACCCGCGGCCCCCGGCGCTCGTCCCCCTCGCCGGCGCGGTCCTCCCCGCCGACGAGGTCCCCGTGGCGCTGGCCGCGAGCCCCGCGGGCCGGCTCGCCGTGCTCTCGTGGACGGCGGCGGGCCCGGCCCGGCTGCGGCTGCTCCGCGATGAAGGCGCCTGGTCGGCCCCGCTCGATCTCCTCGGCGCGACGCGGCCTTACAGCCTCGCGTGGGCGGCGGAGGACCGCGTGGCGACGCTCCTGGTCGGCGCCCACGAGGCCGCTGTCTTCCGCGTGCCCGACGCGCCGCCCGCGGCCCCTGCCTCGCTCCACACCGCCGGCGACATGTACCCGCTGCGCGACCACGACGGCGGCCCGCTCGCGCACACGCTCGCGCCCCCGGCGCGGTACCCGGCCGCGGGCGGCGCGCTCCCGGGGCTCTACCGCCTCTCGCTGCCTTCGCGGAGCGAGGCGGGCGAGGCCCTCGGCGCCGCGCCCTTCGACAGCGGCGACCCCACGACCGTCTGGCACCGCATCTACCTGGAGGCGGATCTGCCGCCGGGCACCGGGATCCTCCTCTCGCTCGCCGCCTCGGACGAGCCCGTCCCGCCCGCGGATCCCGCGGCGTGGTGGCCGCACGCCTTCGGCGGCGCCGCGGCCCCCGAGGGCGCGCCGCGCGGCGTCTGGGTGCGGCAGCCCTCGGAGCTCCCGTTCCACGCCGGCCTGCTCGCCTGCAGGCCGATCCCGGGGCGCGCGGGGCTCTTCACGGCGCTCGTCCAGCGCGCCGGCCGCCGGGTGACGGCGCTGCGCGGGCGCTTCCTCTGGGTGCGGGCCGCGCTCTCGGGCGACCGCCGCGCCACGCCCGAGCTCGCGGCCGTGCGCGTGTACGGGCCGCGCTTCAGCTACGTCGAGCGCTACCTGCCCGAGCTCTACCGCGAGTCGGCCTTCGCGCCCGAGGCCGACGAGCCCGCGGCGCGCCCCTCGCCGTCGGACTTCCTCACCCGCTTCCTCGGCAACGTGGAGGGGATCCTCACCCCGCTCGAGGACCGCATCGCGCACGCCCACCTGCTCACCGACCCGGACACAGCGCCGGAGGAGGCGCTGGAATGGCTCGCGCGCTGGGTCGGCTTCGCCTTCTCGCCGGCCCACCCCGTCGGCCGGCGGCGCGCCCTGCTCGCGGCCGCCCCCGAGCTCTCGCGCCGCCGCGGGACCCTGCCCGGCGTCGCGCTCGCCCTGGAGCTCACGACCGACGGCGGCGTCTCGCGCGGCGACCTCGTGATCGTCGAGGACTTCCGGCTCCGGCGGACGTTCGCGACCCTGCTCGGCGTCGATCTGACCGACGAGGCCGACCCGCTCACCGGCGGGATCTCGTTCACCGGCAACTCCTTCGTCGGCGACTCGCTGATCCTCGGCGAGGAGAGCCGCCGCGAGTTCCTGGCGCTGTTCGACGAAGGCCGGCGCCTCGACCGCCGCGACGAGGAGGCGGTCGCCGCCTTCTTCGAGCGGCTCGCGTTCCGCGTCACGGTGCTCGTCCACCGCGCGCTCGGCGACGAGCTGCTCGGCCTCGTCGAGCGCGTGCTTTCGCTGGAGGCGCCGGCGCACATCGAGTCGCGCGCCGTCGTCGCGCCCCACCCGTTCGTCGTGGGCCTCGCCTCGCTGGTCGGCGTCGACTCGTACCTGCGCCCCCGGCCGAGGCCCGGCCCCGTGCAGATCGACAAGAGCCGCATCGGCGAGCGCGACGTGGTGCAGCGCCCGCCCAGCCTGGACCCTCGCCTGGAAGGAGGCCTCTCGTGAGCCGCACGGTCACCGCCGATCCCCTGAGCTTCCAGCCCGTCGAGGGCCCCGACCGCGTCCACTACGCGCAGGGCGTGCTGCTCGACGCCCAGGACTTCCGCGACGAGCAGACGTACCACCGCGGCCGCCTGGCCCGGGCGCTCAAGTACCTCTGCGGCCCGGGCACCGTGGCCGGCCTCGGCGTGGAGCCGCGGCCCGCGACGGGCGAGACGCTCGAGATCCTCGTCCGCCCCGGGCTCGCGATCGATCCGCTCGGCCGCCTCATCGAGCTGCCCCGCCCCGCGTGCCTGCGCGTCGGCCCGTGGTACGCGTCGCAGGATCCGAGCGACCTCCAGGCGGGCTTCCGCGCGGAAGCGCCGAGCGGCGTCGTCGCCGACGTCTTCATCCGCTTCGTCGCCTGCGAGCGCGGGCGCACCCCCGCGATCGCCAGCGGTCCCTTCGATGCGCTCGACGCTGTCGTCGCGTCGCGGGTGCGGGACGGCTACGAGCTCGAGCTCGTCGTGCGCCCCGAGCCGACCTTGCCGGCGCTGCCCGACGCTTTCGCGCTGGGCGCCGGGCTGCTCGTCGATCCGAACGGCCGCCGCCAGTTCCAGGACGCCGTGCTCGGCGGCTGGGAGGAGGGCACCGACGGCTGGCGCGAGGACGGGCGCCCCGCGCTCCTGCCCGAGCACCTCGCCACGCAGGAAGGCGTCGAGCTCTTGCTCGCGCGGGTGCGCATCCCCGCGGACGCGCCCTCCTCGGCGACCGCGCCGCCCGCGCGGCGCCTCGGCGAGCCCGTCGCCGTCGACAACCACGTGCGCCGGTTCGTGTACGGCGCCGGCCACCTCGCCCGCTGGGCCACCCCTTGATTCTGGATCCGACCCACTCCGCCGCGAAGGACACGGGACCATGAGCGATCGCATCTTCCTCCCCACCGCCGGCCCGGCGCGCGAGCTCGTCGCCGGCGACGAGCTCGTTTCGGCCCTGAACCGCCGCACCCTCGTCGCCGACGACCGCCGGCGGCGCCCGCGCTACTTCGACGGCCGCTTCCTGGCCGCGCGCGACCTCACCCGGGATCAGACCTACTTCCTCACGCGCCAGGCCGACCTGGGCCGCCTCGCGGGCGGCGGCGTGGGCCGCGGCCTCGAGGTGAGCGTCCTCCAGGAGGGGCGCTCCCTGCGCATCGATCCGGGCCACGGGCTCACCCCCGCCGGGGAGCTCGTCGTCCTGCGGGAGGCGCTGGAGATCGACCTCACCGACGTCCCCACGATGCAGCGGCTGAGCGCCACCTTCGGCCTGTCGCGCGAGCCGCGCCCGCCGCTCCGCAACCAGAGCGGGCTGTTCGTGCTCGCGCTGCGTCCCGTGGAGTACACAGCCAACCCGACCGCGCAGTACCCGGCGAGCCTCGGCGATCGCCGCGCGCTCGAGGACGGCGACATCATCGAAGCCGTCGCCGTGTCGCTCGTGCCGTACTCCGGCGACCTTTCGGCGGGCGGCGTCGACGACCGGCGCGCCCGCGCGGCAGAGGACATCTTCCTGCGCGACGGCGGCCAGGGGATCCCGGCCGACGCCCTGCCGCTCGCGATGGTGGCGCTCGAGCGCGGCCTGCTCTCCTGGGTCGACCCGTACCTCGTGCGCCGCGACGCCGCGACCGACGACGTGCTCGGCTTCGGCGTCGGCCGCCGCTCGGTACGCGAGGCGTTCCTGCGCCAGTACCACCGCCACCTCGACGACGTGCTCCAGGCCCGCCGCCTCGCGAACCAGGGGGAGGCCTTCGCCGCGACGGAGCACTTCCTCGTGCTCCCGCCCGCCGGCCGGATGCCGGTGAGCGCCGTCGCCGTGCAGGGGTCGGACCTCACGCAGACCTTCTTCCCCCCCGAGATGGACGTGCAGATCTCCATCGTGCCCGAGGACGAGCTGCCGGCGCTGCTCGAGGACAGCCTCGACCTGCCGCCCATCGATCTCGGCCTGGGCGGCGACGCCCTCGAGGCGATCGCGATCGCGGTGCTGCTCCCCGTCTCGCGCGCCGAGGTGGCGCCGCTCAAGGACGAGCTCACGGCCCTGACGCGCCAGCTCGCGGCGAGCGCGCCCTCGCGCCTCCTGCGGCTCAAGCCGCTGCTCGCGCTGCGCAGCCTGAAGGGCCTGCGGCTCCCGCCGCCGGTCGTCGACCCCGCGCCGCTCGCCCTGAACCCGTGGCGGCAGCGCCTCGCCGCGGCGGAGACGCTCTGGTACGTGCGCCGGCGCAGCCTGAGCGCCGCCGCCGAGGTGGTGCCGCGGACGCGCCCGCCCGCCCCCGGCGAGGAGCCGCCGCCGGAGGCCGACCCGCCCGAGCACGTCAGGGAGGCCGGCGAGGAGGCCCTCTACCGGCGCCTCCGCGGCGCCCTGAATGAGTCGTGGCGCGCGGCGTTCGACGAGCTCATGGCCCACCGCAACCTCGCGCGTCCGATCGCGACGAGCGGCGCGCTCTGGGAGATCGCCTCGCTCGCACTCGGGTGGATCGAGCTCCCGGCCGAGCGGCGGCCTTTCGTCGATCTCGAGCGCCGCCCGGACGCGCTGAGCAAGGCGGTCGAGGAGGTGGCGAAGCGCTTCACCGAGCGGGAGCTCGTGCGCGGCGTCGAACGACTCGCCAAGGTGGGTGAGGAGCTCAACGCGCCGTTCGTCCGGCGAACCCTCGGGCTCGCCCGCGTGCTCCCCGAGCTGATCGCCCTGGCGGAGGAGCTCTCCGAGGAGAGGCTGAAGAATCTCGCGGCGGAGCTCGCGAAGATCGCGCAGACCGACGACGTCTCGGTCCTCCGGTCCATCGTCTTCGGGGCTCGGGGGTGAGGCCATGACCACCCTGGTAGGCCGCTTCCGCGATCTCTTGCCCGGCGAGCGGCTCCTCGCCGTCCACCCGCCGCTCGCCCCGGACGTGGACTCCGGGTGGCACCGGCGCCTCAACCTTTTCACCGGGCGCTCGCTGAGCCACCTCGCCCTCGAGGCGGAGCAGGCCGGCCGGGGCGGACGCCTCGCCGCGACCGGGCAGTACCTGGCCCCCGGGATCGTCGCGGGCCTCGAGGTCGACCTCGCGGCGGACGAAGGCGGCGCCGCCGTCGTCCAGCTCGCGCCGGGCTACGGGGTCGCGCTGAGCGGCGAGGACGTGCTCGTGGCCCAGCCGCGCGCCGTGCGGCTCGCGGACGTGCCGGTCTTCGGCGCGGCGCCACTGCCGCCGGCCGAGGGCGAGAGCCCTGCCGACCGCCGCGTGCCGTCGCTGGGCGCGCTCCAGGCGGCGGGCGTGCCCCTGCCCCGGGCGTTCGTGCTCGTGCTCGAGCCCGTCGAGATGGAGGTCGCCGGGCGCTTCGACCCGGAGGACCCGTGCGAGCAGGATCCGGCGGAGTACGCCTACGAGGACCGCCAGCGCGTCGACGCCGCGCGGCTCTGGCTCTACCCCTGGCCCGAGGCGTACCCCGCGGTGGATCCGGCCTCGCCCACCGCCCGCAACGAGCTCGCCTACGCGGTCTTCACCGCCGAGCGCGCCCTGCCCGAGGGCGGCTATCTGCCGTGGGAGCCGCTCGGGCTCGCGGTGGGGCTGCTCGCGCTGAACGAGGGTCCGCCCGTGGATGCGCCGTTCCTCGACCGCAGCTCCGTGGCCCGGCGCGGCGGGGCGGCGTGCACGCGCGCGCCGCTCGCCGCGGGCGCGGGCACCGGGCGCCTGTGGCAGGCGCGCTTCGAGCAGCTCGCGGAGCACGTCGCCTCGCTCGACATCGCGAGCCTCGCCGCGGAAGGGCTCGCGTCGCGCTTCCGCTGGCTACCCCCGGTGGGCGTGCTGCCGCCGGGCGTGATGACGCTGCGGTCGGAGACCCCGGCGCTCCCGGCCGACACGCTCTTCCCCCCCGCGTTCGCGCTGGAGGCGCTCCCCGTGCCGATCGAGGCGCTCGACGACATCCTCCGCGCCTCCGCGCCGCTCGCCCCGATCGATCTGGCCGGGCGGGAGCAGGTGCAGGTGCTCGTGCCCGTGCCCCAGGCCTGGTACGACCCGAAGCTGCTCGTGGTCGAGGTGCTCGACCCCGAGTTCGCGGAAACCATCGCCCTCTTCCGGTGGCGCCTCGCCGACCGCGTCGCGCACCTGAGCGAGGTGCGCGAGGTCGGCTCGCTGCTCGCCCGGGCGATGGACGGCTTCCGCGCGCGCTACCTCCCCGATCCGGACGCGGTGGACGGCGAGGAGGAGTTTCCCCCGCTGCCCGAGGGCGCCGATCCCGAGGCGGAGGCCCTGCCGCCGGAGCCTGATTTCCGGGGCGAGCTCGCGGACATCCTGTCGGCGCTCACCGAGCAGCTCTCGGCGGCGCTCGGCCAGGTCCCCGGCGACCCGCCGTTTCCCCGGTACCTCCTCCTCATCGAGAGGTTCATCATCATGGGCGACGAGGTCCATCTCGAGCCGACGCTCGCCGACTTCAGCGGCATCGGCATCACCGGGTTCATCCAGAAGCTGAAGCAGCTCATCGACGAGGCCAACGACAGGCTCGACTTCTCGTTCCTGAAGGTCAACACGGACGCCTACCGCATCCGGCAGTACGTCGTCGGCAACACGCCGGGGACGCGCCTCGCGACGTCGTCGGTGCTCTCGCAGCTCGCGCGCAGCGCGGTCGTGGCGCCGACGGTCGAGCGGATCGAGGGGTTCGCGCAGTTCCTCAAGAAGTCGCCGGAGGTGGATCCCACGGCCCCGACGCCGCCGATCGTGCTCCCGCGGGCCATGGTCCGCACGCGCTCCGGCGCGGGGGGCGCCGTCTCGCTGACGCTCGAGGCGGCCGCCGCCGACGCGAGCCTCGCCACCACCGCCACGCCGGAGACGGGCCCGCCGGTGCACTTCGGCGCCGCGCTGATCACCGATCGCCTCGAGGTGCCCATCGCGCCGGAGGCGCAGCAGGCCGCGCTGGGCAGCAAGGTCCAGGCGGCCGAGGGCCTGCTCGGCCTCCACGACGCCGGGGTCGACCTCTCGGGCCTGAGCTTCCCGGGCTTCAGCTCCGACGAGGGCGAGAAGCTCACCCGCCCCATCGAGGAGCTGAAGAACCCGGACGTGCTCGGGGCGCTGCGCGCCGGGCGGTTCGACCAGCCCCGGGGCTCCGACGAGGCCTCGTTCTTCTCCGCGGGTGTGCGCAGCCTGGAGGACGCGATCGCGTCGATGCGCCTCGTCGAGGGGCGCGTCGAGCAGTACGAGGCCGCGCGCGCCGCGTGCGAGGCCACGCGCAAGGCGCTGGAGTCGGTCCGGGCGCGTATCAACCAGCGGCTCGCCGCGCTGCAGACCGCGGTCGCCGAGGCGCGACAGGACGTCCGGGTGGCCGAGGCGCTCGCGGAGGAGGAGGGCGCCCGACTCGCCGCGCTCAACGCGCGCCGCCAGCAGATCGTGGACGAGCACGTGCCCTACCTCGTCTTCCGCCGGCCGCGCACCCTGGACGCGCGCGGCGCGATGCCCTCGCGCGCGCTCGATCCGGGGCTCGCGGTCGACCCGGTGCCGGCCTGCCAGGCGCACCGCGCCGAGGCGCCCGATCAGCTCCGCGCGATGGTCGACCTCCTGCGCGACGCGCCCGTCACCTGGTTCCCGCCGCTCGCGGCGGCCGTGGACCGGCTGGATCGCGTCGAGGCGCTGCAGCAGACGCTCCACGAGGCGGTGCAGCGGGCCCGCCTCGCGCCTCCCGACATCCGCAAGCCTTTCTCGACCCCGGCCTTCGGCACGCCGCAGGGGCTCCCGATCCAGCAGCTGTTCGCCGCGCAGCAAGCCGCGCTGGGGTCGCTCCGCGACGCGCGGGCCTCGTTCGATCTGGCGACCGTGGCCGCGACCTGGAAGGGCGCGCGCCAGCAGGCCGACCAGATCGTCTCGCTGGGCGACCTGATCCAGGCGCGGCACGGGCGCAGCGACGCCTCGCGACTCGCGGCGGAGGAGCTCGAGAACCTCTTCCACGTGGCGGCGTGCCTGTTCGACCGGTTCCGCGGCGTGCCGGCCCTGCTCCGCCTGCGCTGGGCCGAGCAGCTCGGCCAGTTCGACGCGCGCCCGGACCTCCGCCGCCTCTCGGTCCTGCCCGGCTGGGGCGAGCTCGGTCGCCTGGAGCGGATCGGGATGCAGGCGCTGGTCGACTGGCTGTACCAGCGGATCGACGAGCGCCGGCCCGGGGCGGTCGCGATCGCGGCGGACATCGTCCGCGTGGCGCTGCTCCTCGCGAGCCACGCGCCGGTGAACCGGATCCTGACCGGCGACGTGATCCGGCCGGAGCCGGTGAGCCCCGGCGGCCGGCTGCGCGTCCAGCTCGACGTCAGCCTGGTGCGCGTCGGGATGCACGTGCTCCTCTTCGGGGCGGGCGCCGCGGGGGCGCCGATCGGCCGCGGCGTCGTCGACGACGTCGGCGCCGGCGTCGCGGAGGTGAAGGTGGTCGGCACGAGCGGCGGCGCGGCGGTCTCCGCGCTGCGGGTCCACGTGCTCGAGCCGACCCAGGTCGCCGCCGCCGGCGGGATCTTCACGGTCGGGCCGGCGGGCGCGCTCCCGCGATGATCGAGGACGCCCGCCGCGTGCGCCGGCTGCACCTGCGCGGCCCCGACCGCGCGGCGCTCGGGCGCGCGCAGCCCGCGATCGTCGACGCGCTGCGCACCGCCTCGGTGCCGGGCGCGGGCGATCGCCGCTTGATCTTCATCCGCCGGCTCGACCTCGGCGCGGTGCGGGACGGCGCGGCGCCCGCGTCGATCGCGCTCCGCATCGAGCGGCTCCTCGCCGCGGCCTCGGCCGGCGCTGTGGCGTGGGACGCGCCCGACGCGCCCCGGCGCCCCGCTGTGTTCTTCCCCGACGCGGTGGAGCCCCTTGTCGCGCTGGCCGCTGTCGTCGCGGCGGGCCGGCCCGCCGACGCGTGGTTCTGGCCCGCGGCGGTCGCGGGGTTCTCGCCCCGGGCGCTGCCTGTCGACACGCTGCGGCGCCTGCTCCGCGCGGCCCTCGCGACGCCCGCCGGCGTCGCGGCGGCGGCGCGGGTGCTCGCGGCGTGCGTCGCGTCGCCCGCGGGCGAGGCGCTGCTCGCCGGGCTGTCGGCCGAGGAAGGGACCGCGCTCGCCGGGGCCGCCGGCCTCGGCGAGCCGAGGGCCGCGGCCTCGCCGCCGCCGGCGATCCCCCGGCGCTTCGCCGCGGCGCTCGCGCGGTGGGTGCCCCGCTGGGGGCGCGCGGACGGCCGCAGCCGGTGGCTCGCCGCGGCGGCGCTCGTCGCCGAGCGGCCCGACCGAACGGGGCCGGCGCTCCCGGCGCTCGTCGAGGCGGTGCTCGGCGCCGCGCACGCCCTCGCGGCGCCGGCCCTCGTCGCGCCGCCCCCGGCGCGCCGCGCCTCGCGCCGCCGGGCCCGCCCCGCCGCCGCGGCGCGCGGCGCGCTCCCCGTGGTGGAGTCGGCCGGGCCGGCGCCCGGCCCGGCGTCCGGGGAGCCGCCGCCCGCCGCGGCGCCGACGGTGCCGCCGGCAGACCGCCGCGCGGGGTCCGGCGCGCGCGCGCCCGCCGGGGAGGCGCGCCCCTCGGGGGAGGCGCGCGACGCGACCCCGGGCGACGCGCGCGACGACGAGGGCGCGGAGCCTCTCCTCACCCCCGCGGCGAGGCCCCTCGAAGAGGCGGCCGGCACCGAGCACGGCGGGCTGTTCTTCCTGCTCACGGTGCTCCGTCACCTCGGGATCGAGGGCTTCCTCGATGAGCACCCCGCGCTCGCCGACGCGGGCCTCGCCGCGCGCCTCCTCTCGGCCGCCGCGGATCGGCTCGGCGTCCCGGCTCACGACCCCGTGCGCGCGGCCCTGACGATCCCTGATGCTCCCCTGCTCCCCGGGGCGTTCGTCGCGCCCGCGCGCTGGTTCGCCGGGCTGCTCGACGAGCCGCGCTCGTTGCTGATCCGGCGCGGCAGGCTGGAGGACGCGGCCGGCTGGGTGCTGGCCTCGTGGACGGGGCGCCGCCCGCCGCAGCTCCGGGAGCGGCTCGCCGGCGTGCGGCTCGCACGGACGCGCGCGGCGCTCGCGGGCAGCGACCGCGGCCGCGGCGTCAACGCCGGCGGCGCGGGCCGCGACGCCAGCGACCGCGACGGCGCCCGCGACGACGGCGCCCGGCACGCCCGCCACCTCGCCGCGCCGCCCGATCCGGTGACCGCCTGGCTCATCGCCGCGGAGCGATGGCTCGCCCGCTTCACCGAGCTCGACCTGCCCACCCTCGTCCGGCGGCGCGGCGCGGTCCGCCTGACGCGCACCCACCTCGACGTGGACTTCGCGCTCGGCGGCGCCGACATCCGCGTGCGCCGGCCCGGCCTCGACCTCGATCCCGGCTGGGTTCCGTTCTTCGGCCGGGTCGTGGCCTACCACTACGGGCGAGGCCATGTCTGACGTCGCCCACCGGCTCGCGCGCCTCGCGCTGGCGGCCGCCGTGCCGCCGGGCGGGCTGCCGCCTGGGCCCGAGGCGGAGCAGCTCGCGCGCCTCGGCGATGCGTCCGGGCCCGACCTCGCCGCCGCCTTCCGCGAGGCCCTCGCCGGCCCGGACGACGACCCCCTGCGGCGCCTCGGCCTCCGGATGGGCCTCCGCGGCGAGGAGCTGGCCGCGGCCGCCCTCGCGCTCTCGGTGGAGGTCGATCCGATGGTGGGCCGGCTCGTCGCCTTCCTCCAGGCGCCGGCGGGCGGCTCGCGGCCCACGCTGGGGCTGCTCGCGCGGGCGGCGGGCGTCCTCGTGGGCGCGCCCGACCTCTCGCCCGACGCGCTCTCGGAGACGCTCGCGGTGCGCGCCGGGCTGCTCGCGTTGGCGCAGGAGGGGTCGCCCCTGCCCGAGCGCGCGGTCGCCGTGCCGCCGCACCTGGTCCACGCCCTCCGCGGTCGCCCCGCGCGCCGCGCCGGCTTCCGCGTGGGGGCCGACGACGCGCCGCCGCTGCCGCTCTCGGTCTACGCCGAGGCCCGGCGCCACGCGCGCGCCCTCTCCGCCGCGCCGGGGCGGGCGTTGCTGATCCGCACCGGGACCCCCGCCGAGGGCCGCTCCGCGGCGGCCGCCGTGGCCGCCGCGCTCCAGCGGACGCCGCTCTTCATCGAGACGGACGACCTCACGGGGCTCGCCCCCTGGCTCGCCGTCGGCGACCTGCTCCCGGTCTTCGTCCGCGCCCCTGCGCCTGGCGAGCGCGCATCCGTCCCGTCGCTGCCCGGCTACGCCGGCCCGATCCTCGCGACCGCGGGCCCCGACGGCACGGTGGAGATCGGCGGCGGCGCGGCCCTCTCGTGGCGGCTGGCGGCGCCGACCGAGGCGGAGCGGACCTTCCTCTGGTCCACCGCGCTCGGCGAGGCCTCGCTGGCCGGTCCGCTGGCCCGCGAGCACCGCCACGGCGCCGGCCGCATCGCCGAGCTCGGGCGCCTCTCCCGCCACCGCGCCGCCATGGAGGGGCGCGCCCAGCCGACGCGCGCCGACGTGGCCGCTGTCGCGTGGATGAGCGACAGCGGCCTCGGCGCGCTCGCGCAGCCGCTCCCGGCCGCGATCCCGGACGACGCGCTGGTGGTGCCGCCGGCGCTGCGGGGCGAGCTCGAGCTGCTCCTCGACCGCTGCCGGGGGCGCGAGTCGCTCGCGGCGGGCCTCGGCGCCGCGGCGAGCGCCCGCTACACCCCCGGCGTCCGCGCGCTCCTCGTCGGCCCCTCGGGGACGGGGAAGACGCTCGCCGCAGGCTGGCTCGCCGCGCGCCTCGGCTCGCCCATCTACCGCGTCGATCTCGCCGCGGTGACGAGCAAGTACATCGGCGAGACAGAGAAGAACCTCGCCGAGCTCCTGGCCCACGCCGAGCACGCCGAGGTGATCCTGCTGTTCGACGAGGCCGACGCGCTCTTCGGCAAGCGCACCGACGTCAAGCAGTCGACCGACAGGTTCGCGAACTCGCAGACGAACTACCTGCTCCAGCGGATCGAGTCGTACGAGGGCATCACCCTGCTCACGAGCAACAGCCGCAGCCGCTTCGACGCGGCCTTCAGCCGCAGGCTCGACCTGGTCCTCGAGTTCCCGCTGCCCGGCCCGGAGGAGCGCCGCGCGCTCTGGATCGCCCACCTCGGGCCGGAGCACGGCATCGATCACGGCCGGCTGAACCAGCTCGCGGCCACGGTGGACGTCACCGGCGGCCACATCCGCAACGTGGTGCTCACCGCGGCCCTGCTCGCGCAGCGCGCGGGCCGCCGCGTCGCCTGGCCGGATCTCGCGCGCGGGCTCGCCCTCGAGCTGCGCAAGCTCGGCCACGCCGTGCCGGCGTCGCTGCGGGAGGAGGGCTGAGCCGTGGCCAGGGCCGGCGCAGCGCGGGGCCGTCGACCATGCGGGTGGCGCGGGCGTGGGCCTCCGGCGTCATGATGCGGGCGACGGTGAAGAGCGCCGGACCGGCGACAGCGGAGGAAGAGCGATGGCACAGCGCACGATCAAGGGATGGGCGGATCTGATCGGTCAGCCCGCGAGGGTGCAGCAGGCGTCCGAGCGGCTCGCGGAGCAGATCGACAGCGCGCGCCCGGGCAAGTTCGAGGATCTCCTCTTCGGGCTCTCCGACCGGGCCGCGCGGGCGCTGCTGCTCGCCGGGCCTGACGCGTGCCGCGCGCCGCTCGCGCGAGCCGCGGCCCCTGTCGCGGACGTCGTCGACTACCTCGGCCCGTCCCCGGGCGAGCACGCGGCGCTGCTGGCCAAGGAGGTCGCGTCCTTCGCGCGCGTCTCGGAGTGCGCCGGCGTCGCGATCGCCTCGCCGCCCGTCGCGGGCTGGCTCGAACTGCTCGGCAAGGCCGCCCACGAGCTCCCGGAGATCCGGACCACGGTGACGCTGCTCGCGATCGGCGAGGGCCGCTTCGAGCTCGCGCGCAAGCTCGTCCGGGACCGCCCGCCGCCGTCGCTCGACCCCGGAGCGCCGCTCGCCTCGGGGCAGCGGCAGCTCCTGCTCGACCTGGTCGACGCCGCCGAGGCGAAGGCCGCCTCCCCGGAGCTCCTCGCGCGGTGGGAGCTCACCGTGCGGGACTACCACGCCACGCCTGTGTCGCCGTCGTCGTTCCGCATGAGCGATCTGTTCCTCATCGCGCGCATCCTTCACGCGGACGTGCAGGGAGCCCCGCCCGGCGGGATCGCGCAGCGGCTCCACGAGCTCGTCCGCGAGCTCGCTGGCGCGCCGTGACGGCGCCGGCGCTCCAGCCGGCGCTGCCGCGCGGCGCCGCGGCCAGCTCGGCGCGGGACGCCGCGCGCGTCTCCAGGGCGGCCGTGCGGCGTGCGGGCAAGGAGACCGGCCGGTCGTGAGCCCGCGCCCCGCACAGCTCTCGCGCCGGCCCCCGCGCGCCTCGCCCGCGCCGACCTCCACGACCGCGAGGCGCTCGACCGGCGGGCCGATCTCCCCCGGCGCGCCCGCCGGCATACCCACGTATCTCCCGAGGGATCCGGCGATGTCGCTGGATCCCACGATGTCGAGCGAGGCGACCTCCTCGAGCGCGATGACCTCGAGCGAGGCGACCTCCTCGAGCGCGATGACCTCGAGCGAGGCGACCTCCTCGAGCGAGGCGACCTCCTCGAGCGCGATGGCCTCGAGCGAGGCGACCTCCTCGACCGAGGCGACCTCCTCGACGGCCGCGGTCGACCCGAGCACGTCGTCGACGGGCGCGCCGGCGAACGACGCGACAGCGAGCAGCGAGGCGCGCGCGGCGACCGCGGAAGGCGCCCCCGCTCCCGCAGACGCCAGCGCGGCGGACGCGAGCACCGCGAGCGCCAGCGTGCCGGACGAGGCGCGGGAGTCGGCCGAGGAGGAGGGCGCCGCGCAGGCCGAGGAGGACCTGGGCCCGGCCGAGGGCGCCGAGGCGCAGGGCGAGCAGGCGCAAGGCGCGCCGGCGGCGGGCGCGGCGGGAGCACCCGCCGCCCCGCAGGCAGCCGCCGCGCCCGCCGCGCCCGCCGCCGGCGAGCGCGCCGAGGAGCTGAAGGGCATCGAGCCGGCCCCTGTCGCGCGGCTCGGCGGTCTCGCGCCGCTCGCGCTGCCGCCGCCGCCGCGCATGTCCCCGCGCGACCTCCGCGCAATCCGCAGGAAGACCGGCCTCGACGCCGACGAGCACCACGACCGGCTCCGCCTCCGCCTCCGCGCGCTCGCCTACCGGGCCCAGCGCCTCCAGCGCGACGTGGTCCGCGACGTCGAGTCGCTCGCGGACGACGTGCGGCTCCACTTCGAGGCCCGCGCCGACGAGATCGCGGCGCTTACCGCGGGCACTGTCGCGCGGGTGCGCACGGCCTACCGCGACGCGAAGGTGCAGGTCCGCGCCATGGCGGCCACCGCCATCGAGCAGATCCGGATCAACGCCACCGACGCGGACGCCACCGTCGACGAGGCCGCGCTCACGTCGCGGCAGGCCATCGACGACGCGATGATGCACAGCTCGGCGCGCGTGCGCGCGCTGCACGAGACGGAGATCGCGCGCGTCCGCACCATGCTCTCCGAGAAGCAGACCGAGTACGAGACGAAGGGCCAGACGCACGCCCTCGACGTGTCGGCCAGGGGCCCGACCCTCGCGGCGGAGCTCGACCGGACGGACGGCTCGACAGCGCTCGAGACAGCGCAGAACGAGATGAAGGGCAAGGCGGCCGTCCGCCTCGCGAACGAGCGCTCCCGCGCCTTCGAGCGCGACGGCCAGCTCCGCGGCGAGAGCCTCACGTCCGCGGACAACATCGCCCAGTTCTCGCTGATCTTCCTGTCGTACGTGAACCCTTCCGCGGTCCACATCGAGCAGGTCGCCGCCTCGGACCAGCAGGGCGTCTCGTCGCAGGCGCAGCGCACCGTCATCCGCCTCGCGACCCGCTCCGAGCGCGCGCAGCGCACGATCGAGCTCGGCCGCGACCGCGCCGTCGCGCAGCTCGAGCAGGGCGAGGAGCAGGCCGCGCGGCAGCTCCTCCAGGCGGGGCGCGACGCCGCGCGGACCGCGCGGGAGCACGGCCTCGCGCTCAGCAACGGCATCCTGAGCGCCCGGGCGCCGTACGCCGACGCGCACCGCGCCTACCTGAAGCGCATCCAAAAGACGTTCGCGCCCGAGCGCTTCTTCGACACGGGCACCTACGGCCCCGTGCTCGCGCGGGCGCTCCGCGGCCTGGAGGAGCTCGACAGGGAGCAGCGCAAGGGGCTCGCGGAGCGCGACAGGGAGGGGCGGGAGCAGCTCGAGGCGGGCCTCGCGCAGGCCGAGGCAGGGCTGCGCGGCGCGGCGCGCAGCCAGAGCGACGCGGCGGAGGAGACGAGGCGCGGCGTCGAGACGGCCATCGGGCGCACCGAGCAGGTGTTCGCGGACGGGCTCATCGGCGGCGCCGCCGGCATGAGCTCCGCGGCCGACCAGTACACGGCCGAGACCGAGGAGGAGCTCGGCCTCCAGGACGAGCGCGTCCACGAGGAGATGACGCGGCTCATCGACCAGACGCGCACCAGCGTCGGCGAGCAGATCGCGACGTGGGACCGCGGCGCGACGGCGGACGTCGCGCGGTTCGGGACGCCCGCGGATCCGGGCTATAACGGCAGCTTCGGCGCGGTCGCGCTGCGCCTCTACGAGACGCTCCGCCGGCAGGTGTCGGAGCTCTACAACGCGGCCGAGGAGCTCTCGCTCAGCGAGGGCGCGACCGACGAGGCCCGCATGATGCGGGCCCTGCACGAGCTCACGCCGAAGCGGGGCAACGCGCTCCGGCAGCTCTACCGGGCCGAGCACGGCAGCCTCGACGACATGCTCCTCGACGAGCTCGGCGAGGGCGATCACTACCGCGCCGCGATCGCGTACCTCGACGGGCGGCCGTCGGAGGGCGCGCGCTACGAGCTTTCCGCGTCGCTGCACTGGTACGGCGACGACACGACCGCGATCCGCGACGCGATGCGGAGCCTCACGCCCGAGGAGCTCGCCGCGCTGCGGAGGTCGGGCGCGTGGGACGCGACGCGCGCGCGCGTCGAGGCGTCGCTCACCGGGACGGACCGCGCCGTCTTCCAGGCGCTCGCGGCCGGCAACCGCGAGCGCGCCGACGCGCTCGACCTCCGCGACCAGATCGAGCGGGCGCGCCGCGACGGCAACACCGACGCCGTGGTCGACGCCGTCGCGAGCATCGGCCCCGCGGCGCGCCGCTACGACGACGCGCAGCCGACGCAGGCCGACGTCGACGCGTACCGCCGCGGCGTCTTCCGCCAGTACGCCGACGTCGAGGGGCACGTGCACCTCGATCGCGGCGAGACGATCAGCGACGCGGACGCCGCGCGGTTCTTCGTCGAGCGGGCCACGCGCGACATCACCGTCGTCGAGAGCGACGGCGAGGGCGGCACCTACGAGCGCACGATGCGCATGGGCGAGCCCGGGCGCGAGGCGGTGCGCGCGCTCGCGATCGAGGGGCCCCGCAGCCCGAACGCGCGCGCGGCGAGGCTCCACTACGAGGTCGAGACGCACGGCAGGCGCGACCTCCGGCGCCTGGAGGCCGCGGGCCAGGACCCCGAGTACGAGGCCGCGCGCCGCGACCGGAACCTCACGAGCCCCCACGCGTCGCTGCGCGAGGAGGCGCGCGCGCGGCTCGCGCGCCTCGAGGAGGACCGCGGCCGCATGTTCCAGCGGTTCGCGGAGCTCCAGGGCCAGGGCCCCGAGGTAGCGCGCGATCCGGCGCGCGCCCGGGAGTTCTCGGCCGCGCGGGTCGAGGGCCTGTTCGGCGACGACCAGCTCGGGCGCGAGTTCGGCCGGTCGCTGATCCTCGAGGGCCGCGCGAACCGCGCCGTCGCGCTGCGGATGGCGATGGGCGGGGACTTCGACGGCACCGACGAGGATCTCATCAAGCGCGCGCTCGCCGGCATGAGCCACGAGGAGGTCGAGGCGCTGCGCGAGGAGTACGGCCGGCGCTTCGGCCACGGCGACCGGAGCGCGCTCGACCGGGATCTCGGCACCTTCGGGCACGGCGGCGCCTTCCGCGGCGAGCTGTCGGGCCAGGACCGCCAGGACGTGGAGCGGCTCCTCGCGGGCGAGGCGCGCACCGACCGCGACCGGGCGCGCCTCGCGCACCTCGACAGGCGGCACCAGATCGACGAGGCGGGCGGCGCCGTCCGCGACGGCCCCGGCTTCGCCCACGAGCGGGAGCGCATCCTGGATCAGGAGGCGCAGCTCGAGCGGATGCTCCGCGACGCGGGCGGGGATCCGCCGTTCCTCGCGAACGGCGAGCCCAACCCCGCCGCCTTCAACGAGGACGGCAGCTTCAAGGGCGACTCGCTCGCGTTCGCGCAGACCGCGTTCGGCGTGAGCCAGTCGTCGCAGGACCTGCGGGACGCCGTCGAGCGCCAGGAGAGCCTGCTCACCGGCGTGATCCAGGCCATCGGCGCCGTCGCCGCCGTCGCGCTCACGGTCGCGACCGGCGGCCTCGCCGCGCCGATCATCGCGGCCGCGATCACCGGCCTGCTCACGATGGCGGTGAAGGAGAGCCTCCGCGGCAGCCGCTACGGCTGGGAGGAGGCCCTCGTCGATGTCGGGAACACGGCGGTCGACATGGCGGCCGCGGCGGTCGGCGGCGCCAAGGTGTTCCGACCCGTGCAGATGGTCGGCGGCCGCATGGTGAGCCTCACCGGCTCGCGGCTGCTCGTGCGCAGCGGGCTCCGCGGGCTGACGACCGGCGCGCTCGGCGCGATGGGCCACACGGCGCTGAACGACCGCACCTGGGATCGCGGCCTGACCGAGGGCCTGGGCACCGTCTTCACCCAGGGCGCGCGCGGGGGCTTCCAGAGCGCGATCACCTCGATGGCGACCGCCGGGCTGGGCGCGCGGCTCAGGTCGGGGCTCGAGGGGGAGCGGGGCTCGGGCTTCCTCGGCCGGCTCGGTGGCCGGCTCGGCGAGACAGGGCGCGCCAGCCTGGAGAACGCGCTCTCGTCGAGCGCCGGCGCCATGCTGGGCGAGACGGCCGGCATCCTCGCGGACACCGCCACGGGCGACTACCAGGGCAACCTGCTCACCGCGCTCGGGCAGATCGGGGTCGCCGGCGGCCGCGAGCTCCTCCAGGGGGCGGGCGAGGGCGCGGCGGGCGTGCTCCGCCAGTACCGCGAGGCGCGCGCGAAGAACCCGGATCTCACCCTGCGCGACCACCTCGCGCAGCGCGACCGGGAGGTGGCCGAGCGCCGCGCCGCCGCGGACGAGGAGCGCGCGCGACCGGCGCAGCCGCCGGCGCCCGTCTCGGGCGACCTCCTCGCCCACCGCGGCACCCCCCAGGAGCGCCTCGAGGCCTACCGCCGCGCCCGGGCCGCGAACCCCGACCTCGATCTCGCCACGTTCCTCCAGCGCAGCGACGCGATCCGCTCCGGCTCGATGGCGAACGCCGACGCCGCGCGCGCGCGCCTGCGCGAGCTCCGGCGCGAGATGCTCGCGGGGATCCCCGCCGAGCAGCGCCGCTCGTTCGCGCGCGTCCCCATCACCGAGGTGGACGACGCCACCTTCGTCCAGTTCACCGGCAGCCAGCGCGGCCGGGCGGTCACTGTCTTCATCGACGGCGAGCCGCACGTCGTGGTCCGGCGCGGCGCCGACGCGTCTGCGCTGCGCGAGGAGGGCATCCACCTCCTCCAGGCGCGCGACCCCTCGTGGCGCCCCCGCGTGGCGCAGCTCGACGAGTCGCGGCTCGCGAACTGGCGCAACCTCCCGCTCGACGAGCAGCTCGCTCTCTACCGGACCAAGGTCGAGATAGAGATCGACGGCCAGCAGCGCCTGCGCGCGGGCCTGGAGCAGGATCTCGCGCGGGCGCGGACCCCGGCGGAGCGCGAGGCGCTCGCGCGGCGCGTGGCGGAGACGCAGACAACGGAGCGGGCGCTGCGCGACCGGCTCGCCGAGGTCGACGGGCTCACGCCGGAGCGGCGCCGGGCGATCGCCGACGGGCGCGAGCGGCGCCCGCAGTACCTCGAGGAGGCCCCGCGGCTCTTCAGCAAGTCCGCGGGCCCGCCCGTCGACGATCCCGCCGTCGATCTGCAGCGGAGGGCCCGCGACGAGGAGCCCGGCGAGCTCGCTGTCCGCCGGGAGGTGAGCCGCGCGGAGAGCACGTTCGCTCACCCCGACCACCCGAACGCCCGGCTGTACCGGGTCGGCGCGCTCGCCGGCGAGGACGACCGCACGTACCGGATCGTCGAGCTCGTCGACGGCGGCGTCGTCGTGGGCCGGCGCGAAGAGATCCTGATGCCGGGCGGCCGCTGGATCGAGAGCGGCACGTCGCGGCAGCAGCGGGGGGACAACTTCGAGGATCCTGCGCGCCTGCACAACATCGCGCAGGCCGGCGTCGAGGTCCGCAGCGGGGACGTCGCCGCGGAGGCGGCGCGCGTCGACGTCGACAGGGCGCGCGTGGTGCCGATCAGCGCGCTGAGCAACGAGGACGGCGGGTCGATCAGCGCGCGGCACGGGCGCGCGGGGTTCGACGACGTCTATCTCCGATTCCGGCCCGACGGCTCGGCGCAGATCGTCCTCGTGGAGGCGAAGAATTACGGCCGGCACCCCGATTTCGGCGTCTACGGGGCCGTGCACGCCAACCTGGGCCAGAACATGGCCAGGCTGCGCGCCGCGCTGCTTGAAGCGGAGTTCTCGGACCCCGAGCGGCGCGCTGCCGTGCGGCGTGCGCTCGACGAGTGGGACATCGCGCTCGAGGTGCAGCACCCGCAGCGCACGCCCGTAGCGGCCGACGGTCGGGTCCTCACCACGGTCGCCGAGGCCGCCCTCGCATGGCGGCGGCTCGCTGTCCTGGACGAGGCCGCGAGGCTGGCCCCCGCGGCGCAGCGGGCGGCGCACAGCGCCGAGGTCGAGTCGTTGCGCGCATCGCTCAAGGCGGGGCTCGGCGGCGCGGGCAGCGCGGAGACGGCGCAGACCTTCCTGAGGGCCGCCGGCGCGAGCGACTTCTCCACGCGGGTCGCCCGCCTCGCGCAGGCGCTCGGGGTCACGCTCCCGGTGCTGCCGGGCGGCGCGGATCCCTCCGCGCCGACCTGGCGGCTGCCCGTCGGCGACGCCGAGGTCCACCCGAGGTTCGAGGAGCTCGCGAGGCTCCACCGCGACCAGCGGTCCCCTGTGGATACGCGCCCGGCCGCCTACACGCTGCCTGCCGCCGAGGCGGCCGGGCTCACCGCGGGGCGACAGCGCCTCGTCGACGACGCCGGCGAGCCGCACGCGACGCGCACGAGCCGCGTCGTCGTCGACGAGGAGGGCAACCACGTCGTCATCACCGCGCCTGCCCCTGCGACGCTCACCCCGCCGCGCACCGTCGCGCGCACCCTCTTCGAGCAGCTCGTGCACCCGATCCGCACGCAGGCCGGGCTCGTCGAGCCGAGGTACGTCGTGTGGGACGCGGCCCCGATCGACATGGTGCAGCTCGGGCGCGCCACCCGCGCGCTCCTCCCCTTGCTGAGCCACTACCCGGACGAGCTGCAGCGGCTCCGGATCATGATCCCCGCCGACAGGGTCCCGAGCGACGACCTCCTGCGCGCGCTCTTCGGCTTCCCGCCGGGGATGACGATCCAGCGCGTCGGCGACCAGGTGGTCGTCGGCTTCCAGCGCCCCCCGCTGCTGCTGCCCGCGCCCGCCCCGGCGCCCTCGCCCGCCGCGCCGCCCGAGGGATCGCCGCCGCCCGCGCCCCGGCCCGGGCCGGCCGCCTCGAGCTCCGAGGCCGCCGCGCGCCCGCCCGCGGCGGTGGACAGCGCGGCCGCGGCGGCGGGGCCGCGCCCCACGGCGGCGATGGAGAGCGCGACCGCGGCGAGGCTGCCTGCGCTCGGCGCCGAGGCGGGCGCCGCGCTCGCCGCGCGCCCGCGGATCACCGGCGCGGATCCCTCCGTCGACCCCGCGCGGATCACCGCGGAGGCCGAGGCCCTCTACGCGCGCGTCCGTGCCCTGGAGCTCCCGCCCGGCCAGCCGCCGCCGGAGGCGATGACCGTCGCCGCCAACGCCGGTCTGCCTCCGGAGATGATCGCGCTTGTCCATCAGCACGTCTTCCGCGGCACGCACGACCTGCCGATCGGCCCGGACCAGATCGTGCGCCAGCGCTTCGATCCCGATCCGACGATCGCCCGCCTCTGGGACGCCGCCACGCGCGGCCCGCTCGACGACGCCGAGCGCGCGGTGTTCGCGCGCCTCATGGCCCACGAGTTCTTCGAGGCTCGCCTGATGCAGATGGGCCTGCCTTACCGCTCGTTGCACGGAGAGGCCTGGGATGATGGCGTCTATCTCCCTACGTCGCGCCGCTTCGGCGCAGACGACATAGCGCCATCCACGGATCCGGCTCGGCACCCGTTCGCCCACTGGATAGGCCTCCTCCGGATCGCGGGCGACGATCTCGAGCTCCCCTCGACGGTGGCGATGCCGGAGCTCGAGGGCACGCTGAACCGGCTCGTCGAGCGCCTCACCGGGCCGGACGGTCCGCTGCAGATGCACGAGCTCCCCGGGGGCGTACGCGTGCTCTGGCCGCGCGGCGACGACATCCCGCCGCTGCGCTGGGTCGAGATGGCGAACGGCCGTATCTACGACTTCCATCCCGGCGAGCTGCCCGGACCGGCGCGCGTCGGTGATCTGGTGATCACCCCGGAGGGGCGCGGGCGCATCGTCGGCAGCGGCGGCGACAGGGCGCTCACCGACTCCCTGGATCTCTCCTACAACGGCGACAGGATGCGCCCGCGCGGCGACGCGGCGTCGAGCGCGCTCTACGAGGAGATCCGCCGCCAGCCCATGGGCACGCCGGAGGGCGACTGGGCGCGCTACCAGCATTACCTCGAGCAGGGAGGCCGCAGCGCCATCGGCAGGCCGCTCACGTTCGAGGAGTGGTCCGCCCTGAGCCGCGCGCCCCAGGCGCCGTCCCGAAAGGCCGGCGAGGGCGTGCCGGGCGCCGACCGCTACCAGTGGCACCTGCCCCAGTCCCCGGCGTACGGCCACTCGGTCCCCACGCACGGGGCCGGCCAGTACGATGACGTCGAGTGGGCGCGGCGGTCGAGCACCACGGGGAACCCGCAGGGCGTGTGGCTCGACAACCGGTTCATCGTCGAGGCCGAGCGACGGGCGCCGCTCACGCCGGGCGAGCATGTGATCAACATGGGTGAGCCGGTCGGCACGGTCTACCTGCCGGATGGCACCCGCATCGAGGGCGTGCAGATCGTCAAGGTGATCCGCACGACGGCGTTGACCGTGCGGGTATCCTATCCCTTCATCTGAGCACCTCGATGGTCGAGCCCTTCAAGATCTCGTTCGCGTGGGCGCCTCGCCCGGAGCCTCTCGGCGCGGCTGCGCTCGCGGGGGAGGAAGAGATCTTCCTGGCCTTGCTCAGGTTCGTGGCGCGCTACGACGGCAGCTTCACCGTCTCTGTCGGGGCGCATGAGGCGCGCTTCGAGCTCGATCTGGATCTCTCCACCGTGTTTCGCGAGCTGCCGGACGTGCTCGAAGGTCTGCTCGCGGAGGGGGGCGGACCGGCGGTCATCGACTTCTTCGACCAGAGCGCGGATCTCGGCATCTGCCTGGAGCGCCGCGGCGGCGTGATCCTCGTGCGCTTCGAGCAGGCGCCGGGCACCAGCAGGCGCTATGCGCACCTGCCCGCGGGGCCGATCCCCGTCGCCGCGGGCGAGCTGCTCGGCGCGTGGGCCGCCTTCCTCGACGCGGTGCTGGACGCCCTGCTCGCCCGCGAGCCTGCGCTGAGCGCCGACGAGAGCTTCCGCCTTTATCGCGCGCGCGTCCTCCGGGTCCGTGAGGCGGCCGCCGCCGTCCCCCCGCCGCCCGGCGCGGCGGGCGATCTCGCGAGCTCGAGCATCCCGGGGCGCAGCGAGGGGGATCGCGGAGCGGGTCGCGCCGCCGCCGTCGTCGCTCGGCTGCAGGCCGTGGACTGGGCCACGGTGGGCCCGCTCCGGCGCTCGCGCGTCGCGCTGATGCGCGAGTTCTTGCGGCGCAGCGCGCTCTGGTCGGAGGTCCTCGGCTGCCCTGACAGGTGGCCTTTCTTCGACATCGCCGGCGCGGCCGGCGCGCAGGTGCCCCTGCCGGAGCTCCCTGCCGAGCTCGCGTCGCGGGTCCTTTCGCCGCACTCGCGCGATACGATCCGCTGGATGCTGCGCTGGGCGGCGGCGCCGCCGCCCGCGCTGCCCGGGCTGCCGGAGCCCTACGAGCCGCTGCTCCTGTTCTACGAGCGAGGCGGGGGCTTCACCGTCGAGAACCGGATGGTCAACGTGGGTCTGGCGGGCATCCCCCTCCACGATCGCGCGGCCTACGTCCGCCCCCTCCCGTTCGTCGAGCTCGACCCCGCGGCGCTCGACGCCCTCGACGCCGGCTCCGGGGGCCCGCGATGACCGCGGCCGGCGCCTCGCGCGCCTCGCCGCGCGCGCCGCTCGTCCTCGCCCCCGATCTCCCCTTCCCTGCGCTCGCCGCGGCGCTCGCCGAGCTCGGCTTCCGCCGCGACGACGCGGTCCGCCCGCGCACGCCGGCCCTGGTCCCGGGCGAGCCCGAGCTCGCCGCCTGGACGCTCGGCGACGGCGGCGCGCGCGTCACGTACACCTGCAACCCGGTCGTCTCTCTGCGCGTGCTCTCCCCGGCGGGCATCCCCGGCGAGGCGCTCGACCGGCTCGCCGCGCGCTTGCCGCACCTCGACCTCGTCGCTGTCGCGGGGCTGCTCTCCGAGGCCGAGCCCCGCCGCGTCCTGCTCGGCCTTTTCGCGGCCCGCGCGCTCGGGGCGGTCGCCCTCGTCGGCCGCGTCGCCGCCCTCCGCGGCCACCCGGATCCCACCGTCGCCCGTGCCGCGGAGGCGACCCTGGGCGCGCTGGTGCCGGACGGCGAGGAAGGCGCGCGCCGGGAGGCGCTGCGCCTGTTGCAGGGCCTGTGCGAGCAGGCGGTCCCGGTGCTGGCCGCGCTCCGGGGCCCGGACGGCCCTGCCCTCATCCAGGCGCTGCGCCCGCGCCCCGAGGACCACGCGCGCGCCTTCGTCCCGGAGGTCGCGGAGGGCGCGCGGAGCGCCTACGACCAGCTCTGGCAGGCGCCGCCGCGGATCGATCCGCTCGCGTCGGGCGCGGCGCGCGTCGAGGTCATCGCCTGCCCTGCGGGCCTGCTCGCCAGCGACAACGCGCTGTCGCAGCGCTTCCCCGGCGGCTACCGCGACCTCGCGCCGTACCTCCAGCCCGACCGCGTCTGGTTCGTGTGGCGCTACCTCGACCCGGGTCGCATCGCGGGGATGCGCTACGACGGCCTCACGCAGATGGGCGATCGCTGGGCCTGGTTTCCGAAGCCCTACCGGGTCATCGGCGAGCTCGTCGCCGGTCGCCCCCCCGGCGCCGCGCGCTGATCGACCTGCTCGCCGGGTCGCCCGCGAGCTCGCCTCGGCTCCCCCTGCCCTGAGCTGATCGACCTGCTCGCCGGGTCGCCCGCGAGCTCGCCTCGGCTCCCCTTGCCGTGCGCTGATCGACCTGCCTTGACCATGCGACCGATCGGTCATATGACTGATCGGTCGCATGCCGAAGAGCACGTTCTTTGGGCTGCCCGAGGAGCGGCGAGATCGCCTCGTGCGCGAGGCGATCGCCGAGTTCGCGGACCGGACCTACGCCGAGGCCTCGCTGTCGCAGATCGCGCGCCGCGCCCGCATCCCCAAGGGCAGCTTCTACCAGTACTTCGAGGACAAGCTCGATCTCTACCGGTGGCTGCTCACCGAGGAGGCGCCGCGGCGCAAGCGCGAGTTCGTGGACGCCGCGCGCCTGGAAGGCGACTTCTGGGCTCGCCTCGAGGCCCTGATCGAGCGCGGCATGGCGTTCCTTGTCGAGCACCCGCGCCTCGCCCGCCTTTCCGCCGCGGCCGCGGACCCGACGGCGGACGCCGAGGTCCGCGGCCTGCACCGGGCCATCTGCGACGCCGGCCTGGCGGAGCTCCGCGCCCTGCTCGAGCAGGGGATCGCGAGCGGCGCCGTCCGCTCCACCGGCGCGAGCCTCGAGGTGGCGACCCGCCTCGTCTCCGCCGTCATCGGCCCCGGGCTGACCGATACCGTGCTCCAGGAGCTCGGGGCCGAGCTCCACGAGGTGCTCGCGTCGGACTCGCTGCGAGAGCAGCTCGGCCCGAAGCGCCGCCGTCGCCTCGCCCGTCAAGCGGTCCGGTTCATCCGGAGCGGCCTCGGCCCGCGGGCTACGTGACCGGCGCCCCGCTCCAGGTCGACGGCGGCTTCCTGGCCGCTTGACGCGCGCGGGCGCGCCGCGCATCAGCCCATCACGACGGAGGTCTCATGCAACAAAGGCAGATCGCGTTCCTCGTCTATCCCGACATGACGCCGCTCGACATCATCGGGCCGCTCCAGGTGGTAAAGAACCTCCAGAGCTTCGGCGCCTTCGACGTTGTCACGGTCGGAGAGCGCCTGGAGCCCGTGCCCACCGACGTGGGGATCGCCATGCAGCCGGAGCGGACCTTCGAGCAGGTCCCCGAGCCGTTCGCGCTCGTGATCCCGGGCGGGCTCGCCGGCCCCATCAAGGCGATCGCGAACGACAGGCTGATGGCCTATGTCGGGTCGGCGGGTCGGTCCGTCCAGGTGCTCGGCTCGGTGTGCACCGGGTCGCTCATCCTCGCCGCGGCGGGGCTGCTCGAGGGGCTCCGCGCGACGACGCACTGGGCCTTCCTCGACCACCTCGGCCGCCTCGGCGCGGTCCCGGTGCGCAAGCGCTGGGTCGAGGACGGCAACGTCATCACCGCCGCGGGCGTGGCCGCCGGCATCGACATGGCGATTGCCCTTGTCGCGCGGCTCGCGGGCAACGACGTGGCGCGCACGATCCAGGCAATGGTCGAGTACGACCCCGAGCCGCCGCTCGGCCCCATCGACTGGCGCTGGGTCGAGGACGCGAAGATCGGGCCCACGCTGCTCGAGAGCGTGACCCCCGCGCTGCGAGACATCCTGTCCGGAAAGCCCGAGCTCGCGGCAAAGCTGTTTCCCTGAGGGCCTTTCCGCGCGGCGCGACGCCCGACGCAGCACGCGACGCGCACTCCCCGGCACCCGACACAGACTCCCCAGCACGCAGCGCGCGACGCCCGCCGCGGAGCCGCGGTTGCGCGGGCCGCCGCCGTCTGTTACACATGGCCGCTGACGCAAGAGGAGAGTGCTCCGGTGAAGATCAGCTCCTGAATCGGTCTCCGTCGCAGGTCGCGAGCGCGCCAGGTCCCTTTCGCCTGGCCGCGCGGCGCAGCCTGCCCGTCCCGTGACCGGGCCGCTGGCCCTTGGATTCAGGAGCTTGTATGTCGTCGTTGCGCGCGCACCGTCTCTCTTTCTCTTATTCCGACGCGTCCCCGATCCTCGCGGACGTCGATCTCTGCCTGACGCCCGGCTGGTACGGGATCGTCGGCCCGAACGGCGCCGGCAAGACGACGCTCCTCCGGCTCTTCGCCGGCGAGCTCGCGCCCGACGCGGGGAGCCTGCGCCTCGAGCCGCGGGGCGCGTCGATCGCTGTCTGCCCCCAGGCCGTGGAGCACGCGGACGCGGCGATCCGCGCGCTGGCCGAGGCCGAGGACGGCACCGCGCGCCGGCTGCGCGGCGAGCTCCTCCTCGACCCGGCGGGGCTCGGGCGCTGGGCCACGCTGTCGCCCGGCGAGCGCAAGCGGTGGCAGATCGGCGCGGCGCTCGCCGCGGAGCCGGACCTGCTCCTGCTCGACGAGCCGACGAACCACATCGACGCCGACGCCCGGGCGCTGCTCGCCGGCGCCCTGGGCGGCTTCCGGGGGATCGGGGCGTGCGTCTCGCACGATCGCGAGCTCCTCGACGCCCTCACCGTCGGCACGATCCGGGTCGACCGCGCCGCGGCCGAGCTCTATCCGGGCGGGTACAGCGCGGCCAGGGAGCTCTGGGAGGCCGAGGCGCGGGAGCGCGAGGAGGCCCACCAGCGGCTGCGCGCCGAGGAGCGGCAGCTCCGCCGCCGGCTCGGCGAGGAGCGGCGCGAGCAGGCCTCGGCGGACGCGGAGCGGAGCATTGGCAAGCGGGCCAAGGGCCCGCGCGATCACGACGCCCGGGGCATGATCGCGAACTTCCGCGTTTCCTCGGCCGAGGCGCGGCTGTCGCGCTCGGTGGGCGTCACGCGGCGCAAGCTCGAGAAGGTGTCGGCCGAGGCGGGGACGTTCGAGTTCGAGAAGGCGGTGGGCCGCAGCGTCTTCGTCGGCTACGAGCGGTCGCCCGCGCCGTGGCTTTTCGTGCTCGACGCGCCCGAGGTCCGCGCGGGCGGCGGCGACGGCCCCGTGCTCCTGCGGGACGTGCGGCTCAGCGTCGGCCGCGAGGACCGCATCCGCGTCGCGGGCCCGAACGGCGGCGGCAAGACAACCCTGGTGAAGGCGCTGCTCGCCGGCGCGCGGGTGCCGGCGGCGAAGGTGCTCTATGTGCCGCAGGAGCTCGGAGAGGCGGAGGAGCAGGCGCTCATCGCGGCGGCGCGGCGCCTGCCGCCCGAGGAGCGCGGGCGGGTGATGTCGCTCGTCGCCGCGCTCGGGGTGGAGCCCGGCCGGCTGCTCGCTTCAGCGCGGCCGTCGCCGGGCGAGGCGCGCAAGCTGATGATCGCGCTGGGCCTCGGCCAGCACGCGTGGGCGCTGGTGCTGGACGAGCCGACCAACCACCTCGACCTCCCCTCGATCGAGCGGCTGGAGCGCGCCCTCGCCGACTACCCTGGCGCGCTGCTCCTCGTCACGCACGATCGGGCGTTCGGCAGGAGCTGCACATCGACCCTCTGGACGGTGGCTGATGGCGACGTGCTCGTGTCGTCCGACGACGCCGGCGCTTGATCCGCGCCGGCGCCGCCGCGGCCGCGCTCACGGGATGGCCGGCGTGCCGCCCATCTCCTTGAGCACGGCGTCCGCGCCCGACACAGCGTCCATCACCCACTCCATGTAACGGTGATCGACGTGGATGGTCCGGGTGATCGACGGCATGAAGAGCCAGTCGGAAGCCATCGCCTCGTAGTTGCCGTCGAAGGCGAGGCCCACGAGCTCGCCGCGCGCGTTCAGCGTCGCAGAGCCGGAGTTGCCGTTGGTGATGTCGAGATCGCTCAGGAAGCAGACAGGCACCTCGCCGAGGTCGGCGTCCACGTACGGCCCGAACCGCTTTTCCCGCGCCGCCTCGAGCAGGGCCTCCGGGGCGTTGAACGGCGGCTTGCCTGTGTTCTTCTTCACGAGCTCGCTGAGCACAGTGAACGGGCGATAGGCGGGCTTGTCGAGCTCCGGGCGGTAGCCCCGCACGGTGCCGTAGGTGATGCGGAGCGTGCCGTTCGCGTCGGGCGCCAGCATGCCGCCTCGGTACTCGCGGAGCGCCTCGACGAAGCGCGGCTGCACGAGGGTCATCGCCCCGAGGTACGCCTTGTTGCGGGCCTCGATCGCCTTCTCGACCGGCGCGAGCTCCAGCGCCAGGCGGATGAGCGGATCCCGGCTCGCGTTGAGCTCCGCAATCGTGGCCGTCTTCAGCAGCTTCACCCGGGTCGCCGCTTCCTCGAGCGTCGTGCCCGCGTACGCCGCGTCGATCGCCGCGCCCAGCACGGGCTCGGTGGGCGCCTGCCCGCCCGCGAGGCTCCCGAGCAGCGCGGGCCGGTCCTTCGGGTCGAGCCGCAGCGCGCGCTTCACGGCCAGCTTGAAGGTGCTCTGATCGATCGTCCGGCCGTAGGCCTTCTGGAGCGACACCTGCGCCTGCTCGAGCCGCTCCCAGTTGCGCTCCTGGTACTCCGCCTCGCGCTCGGCGTCGGGCTTCGGCCGCTCCTCGGCCATGCGCACGATCGTGACCGCCGCGTCGAGCAGCCTGGCGGACGACAGGATCTCCGACACGGCCGCGTCGTGCTCGCGCGTCCCCCGCAGCTCCGCGTGCGCCGCGGCGATCTGCTCGATCGCGCCGCCGTACGCCGCCTTGCGCTCCGGGTCGGCGTCGATCCAGGCCTTGAGCTCTTCCTCGAGCTTGGCCTTCTCCTTCGCCAGGCCGCCCTCGACAAGCCCCTCGAGGAGCCCGCGCGTCTTGAGCAGGTAGTTGCTGTAGCCCCGGATGGTCGGCTGCGCCTTGATCCGCGCCTCCGGGTCCCCCTTGCCTAGATCCTCGAGGAGGGCGATCGACTCCTCGTAGAACGACACCCGCTTCGGGTACTGCCATGACACGGCGGACTCGACCTCCGCCGCGGTCCGGAGCCGGTTCGTCGTGCCGGGGTAGCCGGCGACCATCACGAGGTCGCCCTGGTTGAGCGGCGCGGAAGCGAGCTTCAGGTGGTGCGCCGGGCGATAAGGCACGTTGTCGTCGGCGTGGGGCGCCGGGCGGTTGTCCTTGCCGACATACGCCCTGAAGAAGGCGAAATCGCCGGAGTGGCGTGGCCAGCGCCAGTTGTCGATCTCGCCGCCGAAGTTCCCGATCCCCTCGTGCGGGACATAGACGATGCGAACGTCCTTGATCTCCAGCTGCTCGATCAGGGAAACCTTGCTACCGCCGAAATACTCGGCGATGGAGCAGCGGATCTCCGGGCGCCCCTTCTCGCACGCGGAGACGAGCTGCTTCTTGCGCTTCTCGATCTCCTCGTAGCGCCCGAGGTCGCCCGGGATCGCCTCGATGCCGCGCCGCACCTCGCCGGTGACGTCGCGGAACGCGCGGGTCACGAACACGCGCGCCGTGGGGCCGGCCCACTTCTCCTCGGCGCGGGTCCTCGCCAGGTAGCCGTTCGTCAGGAGATCCTGCTCCGGGGTGGAGTTGTACTGGAGCGCCCTTGTGGAGCAGTGGTGGTTCGTCGCGATGAGCCCGTCGGGCGACACGAACGAGGCCGAGCAGCCGCCCAGGCTCACCACCGCGCCGAGCGGGGACGCCATGGGGTCGGTGAGCGACTCCGGGTCGATCTCGAGCCCGAGCGCCTCGAGCTGGTCCTTGTGCTGCGCCATCTGCTCGGGCAGCCACATCCCGCCGGGGTTCTCGAAGGGCGCCCCCTGGCCGGGCCCCGAGGCCGGCGGCCTCGAGTCGCCCGCCTGCGGCCGCTCCGACCCGCAGCCCGGCGCGAGCGCGGAGAGCGCGAAGAGCGCCAATAGCCCACGACTACGTAGAGAGGATTGAAACATGCGGTGTTGTTACCATCGCCGGTGAATAAAGCAACCACACCGCACCCCTCGAGCGCCGGGAAACGATGGCAATGCAAGCCCTGTGCGCGCGGAGGACATGCGCATTTCCCACTCGTGTTGATTTCCTTCCTGGCGACGAACACCAACGTTCTTCGATGTTCATGAAGGCGCCATTCGCCTCCTTCGGCGCGCTCGCGGAAGCTTCATGTTTTCGGTGTCCGGCGCCGGACTGGCATGCGCGGCAAACCGGTCAGATAGCGCGCGGGCCACCCCGCGCGCCGTCGGCGCCGAGCGCCTCCTCGACCGCGCGATCGATCTCGCGCTGCTCGAGGGCGCGGTCGCCGGTGCGGGCGCCGAGCCGCTCGATCGCCTCGAGCGGCGGATACGTGAGGTTCCTGAGGTCGGTGGCGTTCACCTGCGTGTGACCGCTCCACTGGCGGAAATACGTGTCCACGAGCGTGGAGCTCAGGAACGCGCAGAGGCCGCGGGCGAGCAGCGGCGGCAGCCCGGCGCCGCGCCGGTGGAAGACGTTGAGGTGGTTCTCGAAGCCCACGCGCGCGCAGGGCACCACCGCCGGATCGAAGACGGCCGCGGTGATGCGCCGCCGCTCCTCCTTCGAGGAGAAGCGCTTCACGACGACGTAGGTCCCGCTCGGCATCCAGAGGTGGGCCGTCGCGGCGCAGTCGACCAGGGCGTTCGGCTTCTTCCCGGCCCTCGGCCAGCGGACGACCCCCGCGTCGAGGTGCGCGGGGTAGATGAGCGGCGCCGCGCCCGCCTGCGGCTCCGGCCGGAGCAGCGCCCGGGCCCGGAAGTCCACCACCTTGCCCGTGGAGATCGAGACGCCGAGGTCCGCGAGGCGCGCGGGCAGCCGCGCGAACGCGTCGGCCACTTCCTTCCCCGCCTGGTCCGGGACGACGTGGATGAAGCGCTCCGGGTCGTCCGGCCGCACCACCTCGGCGTACGGGACCTGCCGCGCCGGCGCCGTGATCGCCCCGTCGTCCGGCCCGCGGCTCGACGAGACCAGCACGGCGCCCTGCGGCGCCCCCTTCACCCCGCAGAGCACCACGTTCTCCTGGAGGACGTCGTCGTCCGCGAACGCCGCGGAGCGGGACTCGAAGACGTGCACCCGCCGGAGCGACACCTCGCGCAGGAACAGCTCGCGGAAGGCCCGGAAATAAGGGCCGTTGCAGAAGCTCCTCGGCGTGATGGCGACCAGCTCCCCGCCGGGCGCGAGGACGCGCACGGCGAGCGCCAGGAAGGCGGTGTACAGGTTGCTCGCCTCGATGCCGGCGCCGCGGAGCGCGCGCCGGGCGGCCGAGCCGGCGCCGAGCTTCCGGTAGGGCGGGTTCAGGATCGCGTGGGAGAAGCGCGCCCCCGGCGTGGGCCGCGAGAGCTCCTCGACGGCCGCGGCGATGAAGTCCGCGCGGACGGCGCGGCCGTGGAACGCGACGCCCGCGGCCCGGCACGCGTCGCGGCACGCGCGCATCCCTTCGGAAAGATGCTTTACCAGCGCCGGATCGAGCTCGTAGCCCACGGCGCGGATGTCGGTCGGGGGGGCGGGCCGGCTGCACGCCTCGGCGACGAGCGCCGCGGTGAGGGTGCCGACGCCGGCGCCGGCGTCCAGGACGCGGACCGACCCGCCGAGCTCCTGGAACAGCGACGCCATGAACGAGGCCAGCCGCGGGGGCGTCAGGAACTGGCCGAGCTCCGACCGCCGCGCCGGGTCGAGGCGCTCGCAGGCCCGCGCCCGGTGGCGCTCGACCGCCTCCAGCAGCGCCGCCGGCGCCGGGCGCCGGAGCTCCCGGGCTGCGCTCATCGGCTGGCCGCCATGGCTACCGGGGCTCGGTCGAGCGGCGCGCGCGCGCGGCTCAGTCGACCTGGTGGGCCCGGAACGAGACGACCGCCCCGCTGCCCTCGAGGCAGCGGTGGATCCACGGGGCGTCGCGCGCGGCCACGGCGATGAGCCGGACGTCGCCCGCGCCGTCGAGCGCCTGGATGCCCTGGAAGCCGACCAGCTCGGCTTCCTTGAGGGTCATCACCTGCGCGCCCGTCTCCTTCAGCACCTCGGCGCTGAGCAGGTCCGCGCTCCCCCTTCCCTCGGCGAGGTACACCTCGAACACGGTCATCATGGGGCCATCGTCGCCGGGCGGCGCGGCGTCGACAAGGGCCGTCGCGTGCGCGCCGCGGCGAGGGTCGCCCTGCGCGCGCCGCGGCCGGTCAGCCCTTGCCGGCGGCCTCGCGCTTCGTCTCGAGCTCCTCCCACCGGCTGACCAGGCGCGCCGCCTCCTGCTTGGCGCGCTCGAGCTCCGACAGCAGCCCCGCTACCTCGGCGCCGCGGCTCGCGTAGAGCGTCGGGTCGGCGAGCTTCGCCTCGAGCTCGCGCACCTTCAGCTCGGCATCGTCGATCTTCCCGACGATGCCATCGAGCTCGGTCTTCTCCGCGAACGAGAGCTTCGGCCTGTCGCCTGCCCGCGCGGCGCCCTTCGCCGCGGCCTGCGCGGGCCGGGGCTCCGCCGCCTGCGCCCTCGCGGCGCGCGCCGCGGCCTCCGCCTCCGCCGCGAGCGCGGCGTGGGCGCGCTGCTCGCGGTAGGCGTCGTAGTTGCCTGCATACCGGACCACGCGGCCGTCGCCCTCGAACGCGAGGATCGAGGTCGCCACCCGGTTCAGGAACCAGCGGTCGTGGGTCACGACGAGCGCGGAGCCCTCGAGCTCGATGAGCATCTCCTCGAGCGCGGCCAGGGTCATCACGTCGAGGTCGTTGGTGGGCTCGTCGAGGATGATCACGTTGACGCTCTGGGTGAGCATCTTCGCCAGGGCGACGCGCGCCCGCTCCCCGCCGGAGAGCGAGCCCACCGGCTGCCGCGCCTTGTTCGGGTCGAAGAGGAACCGCTCCAGGTAGCTGCGCACATCCATGGATCGGCCGCCGATCTCGACGCGCGTGTGCGAGCCCGCGATGTTCTCGAAGATCGACTTGTCGAGGTCGAGCCCGCTGCGGTGCTGGTCGAAGTAGGCGATGCTCGAGTTCTTTCCGAGCACTACCTCGCCTTCCATCGCGGGCCCCCCTTCGGCCGCGCCGTCGCCGGCGGCGCCGAGCTGGCCGAGGATCGCCCGGAGCATCGTGGTCTTGCCCGTGCCGTTGCGGCCGACGATGCCGACGCGCTCGCCCTTGGTCAGGGAGAAGTCGAGGCCGCGCACGAGCCACCTGCCGTCGACCGAGAGGCCGAGCTTCTTCAGCTCGAGGATGGTCTTGCCGGTGCGCACCGACTCCACCGAGAGCTGCGCGGTGCGCTCGGCCTTCGGCGGCGGGGCGGTCTTGGCCGTCTCCGCGCGCTGGATGCGGGCCTTCTGCTTGCCCGTGCGCGCCTTCGGCTGCCGCCTCAGCCACTCGAGCTCGGTGCGCAGGAAGTTCTGCCGGTTCGACTCGGTGCGCGACTCGAGGGCGAGGCGCTCGGCCTTCTGCTCGAGGTACTCCTCGTAGCCGCCGTCGTAGCTGTAGACCTTGCCCTTGTCGATCTCGAGGGTGCGCTCGGCGACGCGGTCGAGCAGGTAGCGATCGTGGGTGATGAGGAGCAGCGCGCCGGGGTGCTCCTCGACGAGGTAGCGCTCGAGCCACTCGACTGTCTCGACGTCGAGGTGGTTGCTCGGCTCGTCGAGCACGGCGAGGGCGGGCCGCGACACGAGCAGGCGCGCGAGGGCGACGCGCCGGCGATCGCCGCCGCTGAGCACGCTCATGGGCGCGTCGGGCCGGGTGACGCCTACATGGCCGATGATCGCGTCGACCCGGTGCATCATGTCCCACCCGCCGAGCCGCTCGACGTCGGCCGCGGCGGCGGTCTGCTCGGCGAGGAGCGCCTCGGCGTCCCCCGACCCGGCGGCGAGCGAGCGGCTCACCTCGTCGTGGCGGGCCTTGGCCGCGTGCCACGCCGAGAGCCCGGCGAGCACCACGTCGCGCGCTGTGTCGGACGGCTCGAAGACCGGATCCTGGGAGAGGACGCCGATCTCGGCGCCGCGGCGGCGCGCGATCGTGCCGCTGTCGGGCTGCTCGACCCCGGCGAGGATGCGGGCCAGCGTGCTCTTGCCCGAGCCGTTGACGCCGACCAGGCCGACGCGCTCGCCCGTGCGGATGTTGACCGAGACGCCGTCGAGGATGGTCTGCGGGCCGAAGGCCTTGTGGAGATCGTGAGCGGTGAGGACGGGCACAGGGCGCGGAGCTTAGCGCAGCGGCCGCCGCATGGGCCCGCTTTGCTGAGCTGGCGCCGCCGAGGCGCTCCGAGCGCGCCGGCAGCGGCCGGCCAAGGTGACGCTGATCAGGGATGTCCCCGGGCGGCGCGCTGCTGCGCCGCCTGCGCGCCTCGATCGACCGCGCGGCGCGCGCCTCGCGCTCGGCCGTGCGCTCGCCAGGGCAGGAGGCCGCGGCGAGCGCGGCGGCGTCTGCTCAGCCGCCCATGGCGGCGTTGATGAGGGGCGCGACGAGCTTCATGCCGGGATCCTCGTTGTTGTACCAGTTCCTCGGCTCGTAGATCCGGACGCGCCTGTTCTCGTTGACGAAGCGCTGCAGGAACACGTCCATCGGCACGAACTCGCTGTAACACTTGTAGCTCTGGCCGAGCGGGAGCTCGAAGTATTCGAGGAAGGAGCGCTTCTTCTCCATCGCCTGGCAGGCGTGGCTGCCGATGAAGGTGAGGATCGTGCTGCAATGGCTGTCGTTGATCGGGCGGTGGTGCGGGATGAAGTAGCTGAAGTTGTCGAGGTCGTTCAGCTCGGCGACCAGCCGGTCCTGGTCCTCCTTCCAGCGAGCCAGCACCGACTCCTGATCATGGGGCTCGTAGAAGCGCTCGTAGGAGAACCGCGAGTAATTGTAGTCGCGCGTGTACCCTGTGTAGGCCAGCTGGTCGCCGGGAAACGCGCCCGCCACCATCCGGTTGATGGTGCCGAGATCGTCCGGGTCAAAGGAGGACGGCAGCTCGTCGAACACGGAGTCGAGGGCCCACGACTCCCGGATCGTGTCGTGCAGAGGCCGCGAGTCGTAGGTGATGTTCGGCGCGAGGTGGATCGGCCCCGAGTCGTTGAGGAGATAGCCGCGCTGCGGGTTCATGATGCTGCGCACGAAGTAGAACGCGGACGTGGTGGCGGCGCCGCCGGCGCTGTAGCCGGTGACCAGGAGCTTCTGGGCGCGCGGGAGCTGCGCCTTCGCGTAGCTCGCCGCGGCGATCGTGTTGCCGTAGCCGCTGTGATGCCAGGTGAGCGGCGGCTCCTCTCCCGTCGGGTCGGTGTAGGTGACGACGCTGTCGCCGACGTGGACGTCGCCCGTGCAGTACGGCATGTAGACGATGTTCCAGCCCTTCGTCACGAGGTCCGTGCGGCTGCGCAGGGGGAGGCCCGGGTCGGCGCCGTTCACGATCGGCGACCCGTACTGTGCCTTCACCTGCTGCATGTAGTCGTCCGGGATCCCGTTCGGGTTGGCCGCGCCGAGCACGCCGGCGCGCCCGCTGCAGGTGTCGTAATCCCAGCACGCGCCGCCCCCCTCGAAGAAGAACAGCACGTTCGGTGAGCTGGTCCGGCGGATGAAGAACTTGTACTGTGATCCATTTCCGCACGCCGTACCCGGCAGCTCTACTTTCTGCCACGCGTAATCATTCCCGCCGTCGACGACGACGTCGACCAGGGTGTCGAGGAACTCCTGGGCGTGGGCGGCGCTCGGCACCGCCGCTGAGAGCAGCACGATCATCTGTAATTGTCGCTTCATCGAAACCTCCGTCAACTCGTGGGCAGCCTGACTCGAACAGCGGCGTCGCACGCGAAGGATCCTCGTGACAGCGCGCCGGTGGCGCGCGCAGCGGGCTTGCATCGAAGGTGGGCGGCGCGGGCGAGAGCGCAGTCTCGTCGTCGGCGAGAGTAGCGGCGTCTCCGGGCGACGTTCAACCTCTGTTGCCTCGAGCGCCGCTCGACATCACACAAGTCCTCGCGCGCGATGCACGACCGTGTGACGAGGACGAAACAGCGGTGAGTCTGTGGCTGGTCTGTGACTGGAAAACAACACCCCGGCCTTCGGGCAACGACTGTCGGCCACGCTCTCGGGTGTTGTCAAACGCAAGCAATGCGGGTATTCACGTCACATGGGGAACACTCGGGTCCGCGGGCTGCGCTGGCTCGTCGTCTCTGCCGTGCTCGCGGTGGCCGCAGCCCTGGGCCTCGGCGCTCTCCGTGAGGAGCGCTCTTGGGGGCGCGGCATCGGGCGCGAGGCGACGGCCGCCTCGGCCGTGAGCTCGCCAGGACGCATGCCGCCTCGCGACGGCGCTCCACGCCCCGGCCCCTCTCTCGTCCGTGAACACTCGGTCGCCGATGAGCACGCCGATGAGCACGACACCGCGGCCCTCGCCCGGAGCGCCGCGGAGACGCCGGAGGACGTGGCCGGGCGCGGGTATCCGGTGGATCTCGAGCGCCTGCGCGCGCAGCTGCCCGACAACCTGTACTGGCAGCTCGGCGCGCCGGCGGACGATCCTCGCGTGCTAAAGGCGCGCGCCGGAGAGCAGAAGCGCTGGGAAGATCTCTTTGGCAAGGTCCAGTCGAACACGGCCTCCGAGGAGGAGGTCCGCCGCTACTACGAGCATAGCCGGCGTGTGTCCGAGGATTACATTCAGTTCGCGAGCCTCGTGCTCGCCCAGCACGGAGACGAGCTCCCCGAGCGCGATCGGGGCCTGTACGAGCTGAGCATCCAGATGCACCGCTCCCGCCTCGCCGAGATCCCTCGCCACATCGAGGGCGCGCTCGCGCGCACGCAGGCGCAGGATCGAGCGAGGGACGAATGGCACCGGAGCGCGGGGCGAGAGTGAGCTAGTCTCGCGCGTCAGAAATCCCGCCAGGGATTGCGTGCCGCCATGACCATCGCTCACAAGATCCTGAAGGTCGCCCATCGTCTGCTGTCGACTGGCGAGGAGTACAAGGATCTCAGCGACGCTTACCTCGATCACCTCGACGAGCGCCGCGTCGCCTCGAACCTGGTCCGTCGCCTCGAACGCCTTGGCTACCAGGTACAGATCGTGCCCCGGGAGGCTCCAGCTCCGGCGTAACCTCTACCCGGGAACCAATTTTCAAGGCAGGCAGTGCTACTTGCCGACGTCGGCCGAGTAGAGGCCGGCTGTCGTACCGGGGAGGTCCGTCGTGAAGGCGAGGCGGCGGCCGCCGTGGCTGCTGAAGTAGGTCAGGTTCGTCCCCGGCGCGATGAGCCGAGGCTTCAGGGTCTCGCGCGACAGGTCGACGACCTTCAGGTCGGCCGTCGACTTCGCGAAGTCTTCCGCGTCGAAGTGGGTGTTGTCGTTGAACGACACGAGGCCGCGGACGGCCGGCAGGTAGCTCCAGCCCCCGTCGTCGCTGAACTGCCGCACGCCGCCCTCGCCCGAGGCGAAGAGGGGGGCGGTGCCGGTCGTCAGGTCGACGATACGGGCGAACAGAAAGTGCTTCGAGTCGGCGCTGAAGGGCGGGCCGCCGAGCACGTTCCGCGCCTGCGGGTCGACCGACAGGGGCGGGGTACCGTGGCGCGCGTCGGCGAGCGCCACGTCGGAGAGGCCGGTCGCCGGGTCGCGCTGGGTGAAGAAGGGCACCTTGCTGCCGTCCGGCGACGCCCACGCGTCGGTGATGACCTTCGACCCGGCCAGGACGGTGAGAATGCCCCCGACCTCGTCGGCGATGGTCTCGGTCGACGGACAATCGCCCGGCGTGGCGCGGCGCAGCTCGAGGCCGGCCTCCGTTTGCGCGGTGTACACGACGAAGCCGCCTTTGGTGAAGAAGCCTATTCTCGAGCGCACCTCGTCGAGCGCGCTCACCTCGCCGTCGTCGGAGACGACGACGGGGTGCCCCGAGCCCGCCAGCGTCGTGAAGAACGACCCGCCGTCGGCGTCGGTGCTGAAGAAGGGGGGCGTCGCGACGCCGCCGAACAGGTCGACCCTCTCGCCCCGCTCCCAGCTCGACAAGGTGGCAGAGCTCGTGCCGCCCTCGCAGTGCAGCGCGACCGGGTGCGAGCGGCCGTAGCGGCCGACGAACGCGGCGAAGGGCCGACAATACCCCAGGGGGAAGCCCATCGGCACGGCGCCGAGCAGCGTCGTGCGCTCGCTCATGTCGGTCGAGGCGAGCTCGACGTCGCCGACGCTGCCGTCGGCGTTGCTATTGGTGGGGAAGAGCACCGAGCGGCCGTCGGCACTCGCCGAGGTCGCGAAGGTCCCGATGGGCGAGGCGGCCGACGCCTCGTGCGGGCCGGACGCCGCGCTCCACACGACGAGGGGGCTGACCCCGAAGCCGGGCAAGGTCCGGTCGGGGTTGGTCCAGCAGAACGCGACCTTGCCGACGGTGTAGACGAACGCGGTGTTCCCGGGGGGCACCTGGGCGACTTGCTGCCTCGTCGCGCCCGGCTTGAGCGCGGTCGCGTACACGAGCTCTCCCTCCTGATAGAGGGCGTGATTGTCGCTGGTGACGCCGAGCAAGAGCAGGCGCGCGCCCGGCTGCACCAGCCATTTCGTCTGCGTCGTGAGCGATGCCTGGCTTTCCGATTCCGCCTCCGCGGGGGGCGGGTTCGGCGCCCCGGTCTGGGCGCAGCCGAGCAATGCCGCGCCGAACGTCATGCTAGCGAAGAAAGCTTTGACCATGTTCGGGTCTCCTATTCGGTCAGACCCTAGCCCGCGCAGGCACCCTACGTTGGGGCCAGATCGTCGATGTCGAGTAGTCCAGTCGCCCGCGCGCCGCGGGGGGGCGAGGCGCGCGTCAGGGGCGATCGCCCGCGGGCCTCGACCGGGCCTTCGGAAAGGTCTGCGCGAGCCGCCGCGCCGCGTCCGCGAGCTGGGCCTCGTCGCACGCGGCGAAGCCGAAGCGGGCGAAGTCGAGCGGCCAGCGACCGAGCGCGAAGTGACTCGCGGGCTGGAAGGTGACGCCCGCCGCGTGCGCGCGCCGGGCCCACGCGTCGACGTCGACGCCGGGGGCCCGCGCCCAGAGGGCCATGCCCCCGCGGGGGAGGTCGAACTCGAGCCCGGGCAGGTGGCGCGCGAGCGCCTCGCAGAGCGCGTCGCGGCGGGCGCGGTAGGCGCGCCGGACCCTCTGCGTGTGCCGATCGATCTCGCCGTCTTCGAGCAGCTCGGCGACGGCGCGCTCGATCGCGTGGTCGCCCTGGTGGTCGACGAAGGCCCGGTAGGCCGCGATGCGCTCGGCGACGTCGGGGGTGGATACGACGAAGCCGAGCCGCAGCCCCGGGGCCAAGATCTTCGACATGGTGCCCAGGTAGACGACCACCCCGTGGCGGTCGGCGGACGAAAGGGGCAGCACCGGCCGCCCCTCGTAGCGGAACTCGTGGTCGTAGTCGTCTTCGAGCACGAGCAGGCGCCGGCGCCGCGCCAGCTCGAGCAGGCGCACGCGCCGCGCCGCGGTCAAGGTGACGGTCGTGGGTAGCTGGTGGTGGGGCGTCGTGTAGACCGCCTTGACCCGCCTGGCCGCGCAGAGCGCCTCGAGCGCGGCGACGTCGAGCCCCTCGCCGTCGAGCGGCACGGGCACGAGCTCCACGCCCGAGAGCTCGAGCACGCCGCGGGCGGCGGGGTGGCTGTACGCCTCGATCGCCACGCAGTCGCCCGGCTCGAGCAGCGCGCGCGCCGTGAGGTAGAGGCCCTGTTGGCTGCCGCGCACGATGTTGACCGACTCGACGCTCGCCCGCACGCCCCTCGCCCGGGTCAGCAACTCGACGACCGCCCGGCGTAGGCGCGGCTCGCCCCGGGGGTCGCCGTAGTCCATCAGCGCGCGCGCCCCGGCGCCGAGCAGCACGCGGCGGTAGGCGCGGCACAGCTCCAGCCTCGGCACGAAGCCGAGCTCGGGCACCCCGCCGAGCAGGAGCAGGCCGGCGCGCGGGGTCGAGGACGAGGCCGGCAAGGGGCGTCCGGGCAGGTCGAACCCGGCCCGGTCGGCGAGGGCCCGTCGGCGGAAGGGGGGCAGCTTGGCGGGCAGGTCGCTCGAGACGTAGGTGCCGGTGGCGGGCGCGCTCGTTATCCAACCTTGGCGCGCGAGCTCGAGGAAGGCGGCGACCACGGTCTTGCGGTGCACGCCGAGCTGGGTGGCGAGCTTGCGGCTGGAGGGCAGCCGCTCGCCGGGGCGCAGGCGGCCCCGTTCGATGTCTTCGACGACGGCCCGTGCGATCCGCAGAAAGAGCGGTCCCTGACCCGCCGCGCCGAGCTGAAGAACGAGTTCTCGGGTCACCGCCACGCCGCCCGTGCCTGCGTCGGAGGGGCGGGGCGCCTTGGCGCCCGCCCCGGAGCTCTCGATGCCCCGCCGCCCGGGGCCTGTCAACCGAGGCGCGCCGCGTTGACCAGGTAGCGCTCGAGCCACTCGACGGTCTCGAAGTCGAGGTGGTTGCTCGGCTCGGCGGGCTCTTCTTCTGTGGTGATCCGGTGAATCACCAGCTTCGGGATCGCCCCGGCGCGATACGCAGGGTCCTCCCCCGTAGCAGCGGACGGCGACGCGACCCATCTTCGTGATCCGCGCCACGAGGCTGCGCGAGCTGTCGCGCAGCGCTGTTGCGCATCGGAGACGTGTTCGAGGCGCGTTGCTCGCGACGAAGGAAGGAGGCAGAGATGCGAGATCAATTCGGCAGGGACACAGGCCACGGACGAGCTGAGCGCGGCTGGGACGAGCGCTACCGGAACGATCGGAGCCATTTCTCCGAGCGCGGCTGGTATGGCGACGAGCGCCGCGGCGCGGGCCCGATCTATGATCACGGCATCGCCACGCGCGTCCACGGTGACCACCGCGACTGGGGCCGCGAGCACGATCGCAATCACGGGCGCGCGGCGCAGCGCGACCACCGGAGCAGCTCTCTCGACGACGGCCGCCTCGCCGGCGGCGACCGCGGCGCCGGCGACCCGGACCGCGGCTGGGTCCATGACGACCGTGGCGGCGATTACGACGGCCGCGATCACAGCTACAGCTTCGGCGGCAACCCCATTCAGGGCATGGGCAGCGCCTACAACCGCAATCTCGGCGGCGCCTATCACCTCGGCATGACCCGCGTCGTGAACCCCGACGGCTGGCACGGCGGCCCGTACCGCGGGGAGAGCCACGATCAGGCGCACACGGTCCGCGAATCCGGCCGCTCGGCGCTGGAGGGCGTCAGCCACGCGCTCGGCGAGATCGGAGACCGCGTGCGCGGCGCGTTCGGCCGCGGACCGAAGGGCTACAAGCGCTCCGACGCGCGGATCCAGGAGGACATCTGCGACCTGCTCTCGGACCGCGATGACATCGACGTGAGCGACGTCACGGTCCAGGTGCAGGGCAACGAGGTCACGCTCGAGGGCACCGTGCCCCAGCGCCACCACAAGCGCATCATCGAGCACGTCGCCGAGAGCGTGCGGGGCGTCGAGGATGTGCACAATCGGATCCGGGTTCAGCAGGTCGTCGAGCCGACGACCCGCTCGACCGCCACGGTCACGATGGGCGACGCCGCCGTGGCGGGCACGCGGCAAGGCGCGTCTCGCCCGATGGCGAGCCACGTGGCCCGGAGCTGAGCCTGCGCGGGCCCGCAGCTCAGCGGTCGGGCGGATCGGCCCGGTAGTCCGGCTTCGAACCGGCCGGCGCGGAGGGCGGCGCGCCCGGCTTTGCCCCCGCAGCGCTCGTCGCGCCGGGCGCCGACGCCGACGGCGCGGCCGTCGCGCCCGCATCGCGCGCGGCCGTCGCGCCCGCATCGCGCGCGGCCGTCGCGCCCGCATCGCGCGCGGCCGCCCCCGCGCCGCCCGTCTCTCCACCCGGCCCGACGAACCGGACCCGCCCGAAGCGCCGCGCCCGGTGGAAGTTCCCCTCCCCCAGGATGGGCGACCACGCCGCCCCACCGTTGTTCTGCATCGCGTAGAAGTTCATCCGCCACACGTCCCCGGGCGACGGCGGCGCCGACCTCGCCTTCGCGAACGAGCTCCACGGGATCTTCGCCTCGACCACGTACCCCCGGTCCTCATCCGAGTCGTCGTCGATCGTCCCCCTCAGCTCCACCGCGCTCGCGAGCCCCGCGCTCCACTCCTCGTGACCGAAAGGCCCGCTCGCGCCGCCCCTCGGAGCGTTGTAGTCGTCGAACTGCGAGTCGAAGACGAGGTTCTGGGGGCTTATCTGGATCTCGTAATAGTCCTTGTTATCCCCGTCGCCGTCCGGGTCGATCATCACCTCGACGGTGTCCCGCTCCCAGAGGTGCGGGTCCCGCGCGCCCTGCGGGAAGCCGCCGGTGATCGTCCCGTCGCTGACGTCGAATCCCACGTAGAGGAACGCTTCGTCCCAGAGCAGCCGCGCCTCGCCCTGCGTCGGCAACGACCGGTCCTCGCGGCCCGTGCCCACGTTGACGAACGGGCCTGTCCGCGCCGCCGCCTGCCACGCCGGCTCGTCGAGCCGGCCGTCGATCGCGATCGCCGCCCCGGGCGCGAGCCTGCGCACCGCGAGCTCCTTCACGGCGGAGGGCTGCCTCGTCTGGCCGGCGTCCGCTCCGCGGCTCGCGGGCGCCGCCGACGCCGTCGCCCGGCCGGCCGACCCGGCAGGCGCCGCCTCCTGCTCGGCCCCGCCGCCCCTGGAGCACGACGCGGCGAGCGCCGCGCCGACCATCAAAAGGGCCCGCGCGCCCGCGCGCGCGTCGCGCGCCTCGCCGAAGAAGCGCCGCTGGCTGCTGGGCCGGCGCATGCGGCCGCCGCTACTTCCGCCCCTTCTTGCGGGCGTCGCGCTCGCGCTTGCGCTGCGCCTTCTTGGCGTTGCGCTCGGTCGCGCTGAGCGTCTTCATCTTCGTCAGGGTCGGGCCCCCGGCGCCGGCGCCCGGGAAGCCGCCCATGCCCGGCATCCCCATCCCGGGCATCCCCATCCCGGGGAAGCCCATGCCCGGGAAGCCCATGCCCGGCATCCCCATCCCGGGCATGCCCGGCATCCCGGGCATGCCGCCGCCGGCCATCATCTGCTTCTGCATCTCCCGCATGTTCTTCGCCATGGCCGCCTGCTTCATGCCGGGGATCTTGCCCATCAGGCCCATGTTCTGGCCGAGGCCGCTCATCATCTGGCGCATGAAGAGGAACTTCTGGACGAGCTCGGTCACCGCCTCGGGCTTGGTGCCCGAGCCCTTCGAGATGCGCTCCACCCGCTTCGGCTCGCGCACGAGCGCGTACGGGTCGCTCTTCTCGAAGCGGGTCATCGACTGGATGATCGCCTGGATGCGGACGAGTTCCTTGTCGTCAAGGTTCACGTCCTGCGGCAGGCCGCCCGGGAACATGCCGCCGAGGGGCAGCTTGTCGACGAGGTCCTTCAGCGACCCCATCTTCTGGATCATCCGCACCTGATCGAGGAAGTCCTCGAGGGTGAAGTCGCCCTGGAGCATCCGGGCGGCGTCCTTCTCGGCCTTCTTCTGGTCGACGACCTCCTCGAAGTCCTGCATGAGGCCGACGACGTCGCCCATGCCGAGGATGCGGCTCGCCATGCCGTCGGCGCGGAACGGCTCGAACTTGTCCGGCGTCTCGCCGATGCCGCTGAAGAGGACCGGCGCGCCCGTGACCTCCTTGATGCTGAGCGCCGCGCCGCCGCGGGCGTCGCCGTCGAGCTTCGTCAGGACGACGCCGCTGATCGACAGCCGCTCGTTGAAGCCGCGCGCCGTCTTCACGGCGTCCTGGCCGATCATCGCGTCGACAACGAGGAAGATGTTGTCCGGCGACGTCGCGTCCTTGATCTGCGCGAGCTCCTGCATGAGCGGCTCGTCGATCGCGAGGCGGCCGGCGGTGTCGTAGATGATGACGTCGCGGCCGAGCCGCTTCGCCTCGCCGCGCGCCGCGGCGCAGATGGCGACCGGCGACTCGCCGGGGATGTTGAACACCGGGATCTTGAGCTGGTCGCCGAGGACCTTGAGCTGCTCGACGGCCGCGGGGCGCTGCATGTCGGCCGCGACGAGCAGCGGCTTGCGCCCCTGCTTCTCGAGGTAGCGCGAGAGCTTCGCACAGCTCGTCGTCTTTCCGGAGCCCTGGAGGCCGACCATCATGATGCCCGTGGGCCCGCTGTCGGCCCAGGCGATCTCGTCGCCCTCGTGGGTCATCATCGCCTCGAGCTCGTCGTGGCAGATCTTGATGAAGTGGTCGCTCGCCGAGACCTGGTGGAGCTCGCCCGCGTGCTTCACGCGCGTCTCCAGGGTGCGGCCGACAGCGGCCTGCTTGACCCGGGCGAGGAACGCCTTGACGACGCCGATCTCGACGTCGGCCTCCAGCAGGCTCAGCCTCACCTCGCGGAGCGCGGCGTCGATGTTGCTCTCGGTGAGCTCCGTGAGCCCGGCGAGGCGGTTTCTGGCCTGACGAAAGCCCCGTGTCAGCGTGTCGAACATGGCAGCGCGGTCTTAGCACAGGGGACCGCGAGCGCGGATCCCCCCTCGCCCTGCCTGGAGCACATCTCGGCCCCGCGGGCCGGCGGATACCCAGGCGCTGTCGTGGCCGGCGCGGCGCCGTCAGCCGTGGCCGGCGCGGCGCCGTCAGCCGTGGCCGGCGCGGCGCCGTCAGCCGTGGCCGGCGCGGCGCCGTCAGCCGTGGCCGGCGTGCGCCGTCACATGCTGCGCCGGCCGCGCCGGCGGAGCTCCGCGAGCGCCTCGGCGCACCTCGGCATGACCTCGGCGCTCTCCTTGACCTTGGCGTCCGCCGCGGCGAGGTCGGCCAGCGCCTCGGGCCCGGCAGACCCCGCGGGCGCCTCGAGCACGGCGCGGACGCGCGCCTCCGCGGCCGTCGCGTCGAGCAGCAGGCGGTAGGCCCGGGCGCATGTATCCCTGGCGCTCGCGGCGGGAGGGGTCGTCGCGGGCTGCCGCTCGAGCTGCGCGAGCAGCGCCTCGCGCGCGGCGCGCGGCTCGCTCGGCGCGTCGCGGAGGGCGTCGATCGCGTGCAGGAGCGCGTCCGCCTCCTGCTGCTCGGCCGACGGGCCGCACCCGGGCGCCGCCTGGAGCGCGGCGACGGCGGCGAGCGCCGCGGCGACCCGCCTCGCTGCCGTTCCCGCTGCTCCCGCGCTCCCCGTCGCGCCGGACGTCATCGTCGCGCCGGGCGTCCTCGCGGTGACGGGCGGCATCGTCACGCCGGGCGCCTTCAGTCGGCGGCCTTCGCGGGCGGGCCCATCTGGATGCGCTCGCCGAGGTAGGAGCCGATCAGCGTGAACAGCACGCCGATGAGCGCCATGATCACGTACATGAAGAGCGGCATCGTCCGCACGGTCTGGCTGTGCAGCAGGTAGAAGACGGTCGGGATCGCGACGAGGAACGAGGCGACGACCGGCTCCAGGAACGTCTTGCCGGGCGAGATCATGCCGAGGAGGACGCCCCCGATGAACCAGACAGGGATGGCGACGATCATCCCGTTCGACCCCTCGAAGTCGAGCTGCTGCACGATCATCGGGAGGCCGCCGACGAGCGCCGCGGTGAGCACGCTCTGCAGGACGAGGGCGATGAGGCACCAGAGGAGCGAGAAGCCCTCCTGCTGGTAGCGGCGGTGGCGGTCGAGCTCGGAGTCGCGGAGAGGCTGGAGCGAGCCCATCCGCGCGCCGCACGCGACGCAGCGCCCGCTCGCCGTCACCGAGGCGTTGTTCGCGCCGCACGACGGGCAGACGATGGAGCTGTCGTTCTTCGAGGCCATCGCGGCTAGGCTAGGCAAGCCGCCGCGGGCGGGCAAGCGCGCGCCGCCCGGAACCGCGCCGGGGCCGCGGTTGTCTGCGGCAGGGCGGGCTGCTGAGCGGCCCCGGCCGCGCGGTGATGAGCGAGCGCGGCGCGTACACCCCGGCCGGCGCTCCGGCTATATACTCGGCGAAGCGTGCCCACCGACCCGACCTCGACCCTGGAATCCCTGACGCATGGCCCGCGCGGGCCGGGCGGCCCTGGCCTCGACGTGACGGGGCCCGATCCGGAGCTGCTCGCGCTGCCGGCGCCGCCGCGGCAGGAGCGCACGGTCACGGTGGTGCTGATGGCGGTGACCGCGATCGCCGCGCTGTGGATGGCGATCGCGCTCCTCGGGGAGGCGCGCTATGCGCTGTCGCCCGGCCAGCCCGTGGACGTCGGCGAGCTCGCGCCGCTGCGCCCGACGGCGGACCTCGCGAACCGCTACGTGCGGGCGGCGGGCCTGCTCGGGACGCGCGGCGCGATCCGGTATGGCCGGGCGGCGGAGGGCGACTCGTTCCGGCTGGCGCCGGTGGCCGGCAACCCGGGGCTGTGGGTGGAGATCCGGGTGCCGGAGGGGTTCGAGGGGCCGCGCTTCGTGCCGCCGAGCGCGTTCGCCGGGCGGCTCGTGCCGTTCAGGGGCGCGGGCATCCGGCACGCGCGGCTCGCCGCCGAGGTGGAGGAGCAGACGGGGACGGCCGTCACGGACGATGCCTGGCTGCTCATCGATGGCGGCTCGCCGCGCGCGTCGCGCTGGGCGGTCGCGCTTGTCGCGCTGTTCCTGGGATTCGCCGGGTGGAACCTGTTCGGGATCGCGCGGGTGCTCCACCGCGTGCGGGACGCGAAGGAAGCGTGAGGGACGCAAAGGGATCGTGAGGGGCGCGCGGGGCGCGCTCCGGTTCTTGACGCGCTCGTCGCGGGGGAGCAGGACGCTGCCCGTCCACCGATGCCCAGGGTCACCTTCGTCAACGAGCACAGGACGGTCGAGGCCGCGCCGGGCCGGCTCCTCAGCGACATAGCGGCCGAGCTCGGGATCGCTGTCTGCCGCGAGACGTTCCGGGGCACCGGCATCGGCGACTACACGTGCTGGGTGAAGGGGGAGCCTGGCGCGACGTCGCCCCCGACGTTCCTGGAGAGGCTGCTCGGCGCGAAGGGCCAGCGGCGGATGGCGAACAGGACGCGCGTGCTCGGCGACGTGCAGGTCTGGACGCAGGCGGGCCCGGGCAACCGGCTGCGCGCGCCGCGCCCGATCGCGCCGCCGCCGAGCCCGGCGACGGATCCGGAGGCCCCGCGCAAGCCGATCGACGCGAGCGGCAGCGCGGCGTTCCCGTACGGCGATCCGCGCGCGGTCGGTCAGGGCAAGCGCGAGCCGATCGCGGCGGGCGCGCTCGAGGCGAAGGCGGCGAAGGAGAAGAAGGCGAAGGCGGCGGCAGGGAAGGCCCCGGAGGGCGCGGCGACGGCCGCCGAGGCGGCCGCCGCGGCTCCGGAGGCCGCGGCGAAGGCGCCCAAGGCGGCGGCGAAGATGCCCAAGGCTGCCGCGGCGGTCTCTGAGGCTGCCGCACCTGGCCCTGGCGCTGCCGCACCTGGCCCTGGCGCTGCCGCACCTGGCCCTGACGCCGCCGCACCTGGCCCTGACGCCGCCGCACCTGGCCCTGACGCCGCCGCACCTGGCCCTGGCCCTGCCGCACCTGGCCCTGGCGCTTCGACAGCGGTCCCTGACGCGGCCGCAACTGTCTCTGAGCCGGCCGCACCAGCTGCCGTGGTCGCGACAGAGCCCCCCGAGGCCGAGGCGAAGGCGCCAGGGCCCGAATCGACAGTCAAGGAGACCGTCGGAGGTGCGTCGGAGTAGCGGTCGCCGCGCTCACTACCCTTCGGGCAAGGGGTCAAAGGGGTTGATCAACCGCACACCCGCCCGAGCGACATCGCGTGTATTGCGGGTAACGAGAACCAGGTTGTGTACGACGGCCGTGGCGGCGAGCAGGCCGTCAATCTCGGGCAGCCGCTCGGGGACGGAGAGCCTCCCCCAGACATCCGCAATCTCCACGGTGACGGGAAGGATTCGTGGACCGAATGAGGCGACGACCGTGGTGAGCCACGCGTCGAGTGATCCCGCCTGAACAGGATCCCGCGCGCGCACACCCTCGATACCGCGTCGGATCTCGCCGATGACCAGCGCCGATAGAAACAGATCGCTCGCTCGGTTCCGCGCGGACCACCGGACAACGTTGCTATTTGCCCGCGCCTGCTTGCGCATCTCCGATAGCACGTTGGTGTCGATCAGAAATCCCATCGAGGAAGCTCCACCGGCAGGGTGCCTCAATCGAACTCGACGACCGGCCGCCCGTAATCCACGGGGCGCTCGAAGTCCGCGTCTTCCCCGACGTTGGGCATGCTCAACAGGAGGTCCATCAACGTCCCCTCCTTTTCGGGCAGGGTCGCCGCGGCGAGGTCATTCACCGCTTCCGGCGCGACATCCCCTCGAGCGACCCAGAAGACCGCCGCCGCCTGTCGCATCTCATCCGCGATCTGCTGAGGGGTCTTGGGTGTACGGAACGCCTCCTCCCTTATTTCCATGATGATCCGCATGCGATCCTCCTCTCTGTTGAGAACCCTAGCCCCTTCTTCCGCGCGAGCACACCGTCCACTTACCGCTCCGGACCGTTCCGGCCCCGGGCAACGCTTCCCGTCACCATTCCGGCACCCGGCATCGCATTCTCTCGCCTCGCCGGCCCCCGGCAGCGCTGCCCCCTCACCCCTGCCGGGCGTCCGCAGCGCTTCCCCTCACCCCTGCCGGGCGTCCGCAGCGGCTCTCTCCAGAGACCTCCCGAGGCCTCCTCGCACGGTTCGAGCCGCCCGGTTGTCCATCATAGTGGATTCCACTATCCTCTCCCCGACAGGAACGCCGATGAGAGGTGCGGGAGCGACGAGGCGGAACCGTGGCGAGGAGCGCGATCCGCCCGGGCGTGGCCCGGACGAGGACAGTGGCCCGGTCAGCGTGGTGCTCCCGGCCGAGCTCCGGGCGCGGGTCCAGGCCGAGGCGAAGAAGCGCGGCCTCAAGCTCTCCCCTGCGATCCGCGCGCTCCTCAGCGAACGCGTCCAGGAGCTCGACGACGCGGAGCAGCTCAGCCGGGCGGAGGAGTGGCAGCGAGCCCAGGTCTGGGCGGTCTGGGAGCGGATGAAGGCGGGAGAGCACGACGAGGCCTCGCGCCAGGAGATCGACGCCATCTTCGACGAGGCGCACGAGGCGCACGAGGCGCACGAGGCGCACGAGGCGCACGAGGCGCTCCGCGACGCCCCTCGTCGCCGCGCCCGCTAGACCAGGGCGCCGCGTGAGCCGCCGCGTCCGCTTCCGCCGGGAGTTCGCCCGCGACCTCCGCGATCAGGTGCGCTGGCTCGACGAGAACCGCGGGATCGAGTGGGTGGAGCGCCTGCGGACCGGCCTCGACGAGGCGATCGAGCTCCTCACCCGCTTCCCCGCGATCGGTCCCGCCGAGGCGAAGGAAGACGGAGACCGGGTCGTCGTCCGCAGGGTCCTCCTGCGCAAGCTCCCCCACGTCATCTGGTATCTCGCGGACGCCTCCGACCCCGACGCTGACCTCTGGCTGCTGCGCCTCTCCCACGCGCGGCAGCAGCAGCCGCTGGCCGAGGCCGGTCTCCCCCGACGGAAGCCGCGGAAGAGGTGATCGGGCAATGCATGGGGTCGCTGATCCCGGTGCCAGCCACCCGTGGCGCTCCCGCACGGCTCCCCGCGGCGCCCGGCGTGCTATGCACGCGCCGATGAGCGACGTGGTGGTGATCGGCGGCGGCGTGGCCGGGTGCGCGTCGGCGCTCGCCCTCGCGCGGCGCGGGCTGTCCGTCCGCGTCCTCGAGCGCAACCCGGGCGAGGGCGCCTCCTGGGCGGCGGCGGGCATCATCGGCCCCCAGCTCGAGGCCACGGGCGACGGCCCCCTCGCGCGGCTCTGCCTCGCGAGCCGGGCCCTGTACCCGGAGCTCGCCGCCTCGCTCGTCGAGGCGACAGGCATCGACGTCGGCTTCCGGCAGAGCGGCGCGCTCCGCGTGGCGCTCACCGCGGCCGGGCGCGACGAGATCGCGCGCGAGGTAGCGTGGCAGCGGGAGGCCGGCCTCGCCGTGGAGCTCTGCGACGGCGACGCGGCGCGAGCGCGCGCGCCGGCGCTCTGCGACGAGGTCGCCGGCGGGGCGTGGTTCGCGGACGAGGCGCGGATCGATCCGCCGTCGCTCATGCGCGCGCTGCGCATCGCGGCCGAGCGCGCGGGCGTGCAGTTCCGCACCGGGGCGGCGGTCCGGCGCGTCCTCGTCGAGCGCGAGCAGGCGTGCGGGGCGCAGCTCGAGGACGGAACGAAGGTCGAGGCGCGCTGGACGGTGCTCGCCGCGGGGAGCTGGTCGTCCCTGCTCGAGGCCTCGCGCCTCGCGCCCTCCGCCGTGTGCCCGGCGCGCGGGCAGATCGTCGAGCTCACGCCGGCGTCGCCCGTGCTGTCGCAGGTGGTCTACGGGCCCGGGTGCTACCTGTCGCCGCGCGACGACGGGCGCGTGCTGGTCGGCGCGACAACGGAGTTCGCGGGCTACGTCACCGCGGTGACGTCGCGGGCCGTGCGCGATCTGCTGACCGCGGCGCTCCGGCTCGTACCCGCGCTGGGCGACGCGCCGATGAGCCGGACCTGGGCCGGGCTCCGGCCGCACCCGAAGGACGAGCTGCCGATCCTCGGAGAGGGGGAGATCGCGCGCCTCGTCTTCGCGACAGGGCACTTCCGCAACGGCGTGCTCCTCGCCCCGGTGACCGCGAAGATCGTGGCGGCGCTGATCGCGGGCGAGGAGCCGCCGCTGGATCTGTCGCCCTTCTCTGCCAGGCGGCCCGGCATCGCCGCCTGAGCCAGGCAGCCCGGCATCGCCGCCTGAGCGCGGCGGCTGCCGGCCCATCGCCGCCGCCTCGCCGCTCCACGCGCCGCACGCGCCGCGCCCTCCGGCGGCCCGGCAGAGGGGCAGGTCGGCGTGCGTGGGCCGCGCGGACCGCCTACGCTGAGCGCCGCGATGCCGCCCACCTGCGAGATCATCCCGATCCGGTTCTACTTCCACTGCGGCTGGGCCATCCAGGTCGACCCCTCCTTCGAGTCCGAGCTCCTGTACGGCGGGGAGACGCTGCGGATGTTCGATCCGGGCGAGCGCCGCGAGGTCTCGCTCTCGTCGATGATCTACCGGCGGCACGACGGCGCGCCCTTCACGGCCAAGGAGGTGCTGGACACCTTCCCGCCGCACGAGATGTCAGGGCTGCGCTACGAGCACGAGAGGGGGCAGCTCGCGGGCGCCGCGCTGTGGATGCTGGGCGAGAGCGATGACGAGCCGGAGCCGTGCTGGGTGCTCATGGCCATCATGGTGTGCCCCGAGGCCAGCCGGCTCGCGCGCTGCACCATCGTCTGCAAGGAGGAGTCGGACCGAGACTGGGCCGTCGACACCTGGCGGAGCATCACCCGGACCCCGCCGCCCGTGCAGACCGGGCCTGGCGCGGCGACGAGCTAGTCGTTCGTACCTCGTCGCCGGAGGGCGAACTGACGGCGGCGAACCGTCCCGGGAGCCGATCAGTCGGAGCGCGTCCGGGAGGCGGGTGGAGCACGTGACGTACTTCCAGGAGACGGGGCTCCTGGAGGGCGAAATCCAGCTCTCGAGCTGGAGCTCGAGTGAGGCGGGCGGCGGTGTAGAGCGTCGCACTCGTGCGCGTTGCGATGGAGATCCCGGCCGTCGCGTTGACAGCTCCGGATTGCTCCGCTCCCATCGTCTGATGAGCTTGCGCATCGCTTTCGTCTCGCTTGCCGTGCTCGCGATCGGCTGCTCTGGAACCGTCAAGCGCACACCGCCGCCTTCCGACGACGAGAGCTCGACTGCATCCGTGCAGCCTTGGATCCGGCTCGTACCGAGACGGCCACGTTCGAGGAGCTGTTCCAGTACACGGTCGATCTCATTCCTCTCGCTTTTCGCGACTCCGCGGCAAGTTCCCGAGCGATGATCGAGGGACACTCGTTTCTGACGAAAGTCTTTCGCGAGACGCCGTGGGTGCTCACGCAGAACATCGTCGTGAAAGGCCAGCCGATCGGCACTGTGGAGGTCCATTGCCACGAGGAAACTTCACTGGCGAATGGACCGTTCTTGAAGGAAAAACGGCGCTTCCTCGAGATCGTAGCGGCGCGCCTTGGTGATCTTGTCCGCCGTCGCTGGGACCAGTATGAGCTGACGGCAAGGCTGGATTCCATCGAACGACAACAGCAGGTCATCAGAGATCTGTCGGTGCCAGCCCTGGAGGTGTGGAACGAGGTGCTCCTGGTGCCTCTCATCGGTGTAATGGATTCGGTTCGTACAGCAGATCTCATGGACACAGTGCTTTCGGCCGTGTCGAGCAAGCGGGCGAGATTTGTCATCCTCGATCTCACGGGAATTCAAGTGGTCGACACACGGGTCGCCAGCCATATCATCGAACTGGGAGGAGCGGTGCGTTTGCTCGGCGCCTCCTACATCCTCACGGGGATCCAGTCCGAAGTGGCGAAATCCATGGTCTCGCTTGGGGTCGATCTCTCAAGCTCAAGCTCAGACACAAAATTCTATCGTCAGGTGAATGACGCATTGCCGGAGTGCCTACGGCAGATGGCGCGCAATCGTGTGCCTGCAACCTATCCCTCACTCCGTTCGCTCCTGACATGGCTTTTTCGGGCGTGATCATGCCAATGCTCTGGGACGGGTTGTGGGATCGCCTACGAGATGGTTGAAGCGGCTCTTCGCAGCGACACGGCACGATTGGTGCTGCGCCTCTGTTGACAGGAGATCCCTGCCGGCCCCGGTCCCCTCAGCACGGCCGCCGGCCCTCTCGGGGTCACCCCGCGCGCCCGCTCCTGCATCACCCTGCCCGGGGGCAAGCCGGGCCGTTTTGGACCCGGCGAGCAGCGACGCTGCAAGCACGATCCGTGTCCAGTGCATGAGCCTCTCTCCCGACAGCGGTTCGCCGCTTCCGGCCGCGGCGCCGCGGGAACTGCTCCAGCAGCCCGATCCGCTCGATCAGACGGTCCTACCAGAGAGCCTCGCCGCCGCCGGACGCCCCCCCGCATGCGCCGGGCCCGGAGCCCTCTCGTGGCGCAGCGTGAGGGAGGCTCGCCTTGACGGGCGCGGCGCGACCAGGGATCCTCGCAAGCATGCGATTCGCCGCGTTCGGGTCGATCGTGCTTGTCGCGGGCACCGCGGCCCTCGCGGGTGACGCGCGGGCCGAGCAAGCCGCGCCCGTTCCCCCCGTCGACACCACCTGGGGCGACGTGGGCACCGGCCTCTCCGTCGGCGGACTGGTCCTCGGCTCCGTCGGCGCGGGGATGTACTTCCTCACCCAATCGCGCGGCGACGATCGCTGCGATTGCGCGTCGAACGCATGGGTCTTTCCCACCGTGCTCATGAGCCTCGGAGGCGCCATGGCCGTCACAGGAATACCGCTCTGGATCACCGCGCAGATCCAGAGCGATCGCGCGAAGGCCCAGGCTCAGCTGCAGATCGGTCCGCTCGGCGCAGGCGTTCGGCTGCTGTTCTGAAGGGCAGGTCCTGAGCGGCGCGCAGCTCGCGCCAGCGCCTCCCGCCCGCCTTCTGGGTGGCGGTGAGAGATCGCCGTCGGGACCCCGCTGCGTCACCCACCACCATCCTCGTGAGCCGGCTCACCGCCGATCTTCCGCCGCGCCGGGTCAGGAACTTTTCGCGGGGGTCGCCGTGTCCTGGGAGTGTCCGGTGAAGCAGGCGGCGTGAAGCCCCCTGCTCCCGGTCCGGCCCATGCCCACGTTTCCCCACGCCTCCTTCGTCGACCGGCTCCTCGCCGAGCTCCCGTGCCTCCTGCGCGCGGCGCGTCGCCTGACGCGCTCGGAGCAGGACGCCGAGGATCTGGCGCAGGCGACGGTCGTGCGCGCGATCGAGCGGTACGCCGATCTGCGCGACGAGGATCGCATGCGCGCGTGGCTGCTCCGCATCGAGCGTTCGGTGCTGCTCAACGCGACGCGCGGCGCGCGGCAGCGCCTCGAGGTGATCGAGGGCGGCCGCGGCGCCGAGTCGGTGCCGGAGCCGCAGGGCAATCTGGAGGCGGAGCTCCTCGAACGCGGCTTCGCCGACGAGGTCGAGCGCGCGCTCGCTCGCCTGCCCCCGGAGTGGCGCGAGGCGCTGCTCCTGCGGGAGGTCGAGGACCTTTCTTACGAGGAGATCGCCGATCTCCAGGCGTGCCCCGTGGGCACGGTGCGATCACGGCTCTCGCGGGCGCGGCTTGCGCTGGTCGAGGGCCTCTCCGAACGGCACGAGGAGACGTCATGGCAGGGTGCAACCGCGAGTGGTTCGAGAACATTTCGGCGTGGCACGACAACGAGGTGACGCCCGAAGACGCGGCGCGGATCGAGGCGCACCTCGCCGGCTGCGGGCCCTGCCGGCGCGCCGTGGAGGCCGTCGGCAGCGTGCGGCGCGCGCTCGTCGCGAAGGCGGCCGGGGAGGTCCCGAGACGCCTGCGCGAACGGGCGGAGGCCGCCGCGCGGAACGCGCGCGCGCCGCGCCGCCGCGCCTGGGTGATCACCGCCGCCCTCGCCGCGGGCGCGGCGGCCGCAGCGCTGTTTGTCGGCAGCCCCGGCGCCGGCGTGGGCGCGGCGATGGCGGACGAGCTCGTGAGCCACCACGTGCGCGGCTTCGCCCGCGAGCGCCCGTGCGACTTCGAGTCGTCCGATCCCGGCGCCGTCGCCGGATGGCTCGAGGGGAAGCTCGGCTACGCGGTGACCGTCCCGGCGGTGTCCGGCGCCCGGCTGCTCGGGGCGCGTCTCTGCCAGATCGGAAACACGCGCACGGCGGCGCTCATGTACGAGAGCGGGGACAAGCCGCTCACGGTGTTCGTGCCGCCGCCCGGCTCCGACGCCGCCACGGCGGCGCGCGCGCTCGCGGGGCGCGGCGTGGGGTGCACCCAGGGGCCGCTCGGCAACGCGATCTGCGCGAGGAGCGTGGAGCAGCCGGTGCTCGCGGTCGCCGAAGTGGACGTGGCGGCGCTCGCGCCGGCGCTTGGCAGGCGCTGATCTGGCCAATCACGAGGACCCATGACGATCGGTTCATTGCTGACGCTCTTCGGTGCGGGATTGCTGACGTTCGCGTCGCCCTGCGTGCTCCCGATGCTCCCCGTCTACCTGTCGACCCTCGGCGGCGCCGGGGCGCTCGGCGGTCCAGACCGCGCCGCGATGAAGCGCAGCGTGCGCCTCGCCGGCGTCGGCTTCGCGCTCGGCCTCGCGATCGTGCTCGTCGCGCTCGGCGCCGGCGCGTCGGCGCTCGCCGCCGCCCTCGCGCCCCATCGGCACGCGCTCACCGTCGCGTCCGGCGTGATCCTGGCGCTCTTCGGCGCGAAGCTCCTCGGTGTGCTGCGCCTCCCGTGGCTGGAGCGCGAGGCGCGCCCGCTCCTCTCCCGCCTCCCGGGCGCGGGCGGCTTCTGGGGAGGCATGCTGTTCGGGATCGCCTTCGCGGCAGGGTGGACGCCGTGCGTCGGCCCGGTGCTCGGCGCCGCGTTGACCTATGCGGCCAGCGCGGGCGCGAGCCCGCTCGCCGGCGCGATCCAGCTCGGCGCTTACGCTGCGGGCCTCGCCGCGCCGCTCGTCGTCGCGGCCTTCGCCGGGCCCGTGGCCGTCGAGCTCGCGCGTCGCCTGGTGCCGGCCACGCCGGTCCTCCAGCGCGCGACGGGGGCGCTGCTCGTGGTCCTCGGGATCGCGTTCGCGACCGGCCGTCTGGACGCCCTCTCGCCGGCGCCCGCGGCGGCCGTGGGTGCGAGCGCGCCCTGCGATGACGGCCCCGCTTCCGCGTGCGCGGCCCCGGAGGGCGTCATGGAGCACGGCGAGGTCGCGCTGCCCGAGGGAAAGCCCCGGCTTGTCGAGTTCGTGAGCGCGCGCTGCGCGGTTTGCGAGCGCATGGCGCCGCTCGTGAAGGAGCTCGAAGCGCGCTGCGCCAAGGAGGCCGACACCGTGGTGCGCATCCAGGTCGACGAGCCTCGCGGGCAGGCCCTCGCGGCCCACTACGGCGTACGCTTCGTGCCGACGTTCCTCAGCGTCGACGCCGCCGGGCAGGAGGTGGAGCGCGCCGTCGGCGAGCTGCACCGCCAGCGGCTCGCGGGCCTGCTCGGCGACGTCCGCGGCGAGGCTTGCCCCCCTGCGCTGTGAGCGCCCGCGGCGGGGGCTCGCTCCCTCACCGTCCCCGGATACCACCCGAGCTCCGCGAAGCGCCTCGCGCCAGATCAGCAGGAGACATCGTCCAGATGAGCCACGGAACATCGATCACCGAAGAGAGATACAGCCAGTGGGCACCCCTGCTCCTGCGCCTGGTCATGGGCTATGGATTCATATTACACGGCTGGGTGAAGGTCAGCAGAGGGCCCGCCAGATTCGAGGTGCTGCTCACCCAGATCGGCGCCCCCTTTCCGCAGCTCATGTCCTGGGTGGTGCCCTTCGTGGAGATCCTGGGCGGCATCGCCGTCCTCGCTGGCGCATTCACCGCGATCACCGCCGTTCCCCTCATCGCCACGATGCTGACGGCGATGTTCTCCGTCCACCTCAAGCACGGCTTCAGCTCCATCAACACGATCGGATTGACGCCGGATGGGCCTGTGTTCGGCCCTCCCGGGTACGAGATCAATCTGCTGTATATCGCGGGGCTGCTCTCTCTCGCGCTCGGCGGCGCAGGCGCGTTCTCCGTCGACTCACTGATGGCTCATCGAAGGAAGCTACGAGGAAGAGCCTGACTCGCCGCGCCGCGCGGACTGACGCGGGGGCGGCTTCGGCCCGTTCGCCGCGCCGGGCGGCGCCTCCACCGTCGATACGTCTTGCGATGGAACGCGACGGATCGCGGCAGTTCGCCGCCGCCATCTCGCCCTCGGGCGACGAGGGACTACGTTGCCGCGAGGCGCGCGCGCACCTTGGCGAGCACCGCGACATCGGCGGGCGGGAAGAGCTCGTCCCGGAGCTCGGGCGCCTCGGCCCAGCGCACGGCAGCGACGTCGAGCGCTACCGGAGCGGGAGACCCTTCGGCGAAGGAAGCCTCGTAGAAGAGCAGCAGCACCGGCTTCGTCGGATAGCGGTGATAGGTCACGTCCACGATATCGCCGACGCGGGCCTCCACGCCGATCTCCTCGCGCAGCTCGCGGACCAAGGCGTCCCGCGGATCCTCGCCGGCCTCGACCTTGCCGCCCGGGAACTCCCACGCGCCCGCGAGGTGAGCGCCCACCTTCCGCTGCGTGAGCAGCACGCGGCCGCGCTCGATGACGACGGCGGCGGCGACGAGGACGAGGGCAGGCGGCGGATCGGACGCGGCGGACATGGGCACCTAGGATGTCGACCGCGGTGCAGAAGACAAGCCCGGAGAGCCGCTCACGACAGCACTGCTGCGAGAAATCGCCACCGGCCGGATGTGGTCAGATCCAGCGAGAACATCGCACTGATGAAAGGAATGTGCCGCAACGGAATGCGCGCCGTGGTGCGAGCGATCGGTCCGCGGCGCGAGACGCAAGGAGCGGTCGCGCTCGGGGGTACCTTCCGGCGCTGCACCTTCCTGTGGCCGCAGCGTCGCGCAACGCACCTCTGCCGGGCTCGGGGGGTGCCGTCCGGCGCTGCGCCGTCCTTTGGCCACGGCGTCGCGGAACGCGCCGCTGCCGGGATGGCGGCCGCGCTCGCCGGCCGTGCCGCGCTCGCCGGCCGCGCCGCCCACGCCCGCCGGCGCGGCCGCCGCGCCGGGAGCGAGCCCGCTTCCCTTTACCGCCGAGGTATGGGATGCGCCTCGCATGAGCGTCACATACCGGGAAGCGGGGGTCGATATCGATGCAGGGGACGCGCTCGTCGAGCGCATCAAGCGGCTCGCGAAGCCGACGCGCACCCCCGAGGTGCTGGCCGACGTGGGCGGGTTCGCCGGGCTGTGCATGCTGCCGGGCGGGCTGACCGAGCCGGTGCTGGTCAGCGGCACGGACGGCGTCGGCACCAAGCTGAAGGTGGCTTTCGCGACCGGCGTCCACGACACGGTCGGCATCGATCTCGTCGCCATGTGCGTGAACGACGTGCTGACGGTCGGCGCGCGGCCGCTGTTCTTCCTGGACTACTTCGCGACCGGCAAGCTCGACGTGGACGTGGGCGAGGCGGTGGTGCGCGGCATCGCCGAGGGCTGCAAGCAGGCCGGCTGCGCGCTCATCGGCGGCGAGACGGCCGAACTGCCCGGCATGTACGCGGACGGCGAGTACGACCTCGCCGGCTTCGCCGTGGGCGTGGTCGAGCGCTCGCGCATCCTCGACGGCAAGCGGATCGCGGCCGGCGACGCGGTGATCGGCGTGGCGTCGAGCGGCCTGCACTCGAACGGCTACTCGCTCGCGCGGCGGGTGCTCGAGAAGGAGATGGGGCTCCGGATGAGCGACCGCGTGGACGATCTCGGCGCGACCGTGGGGGAGGCGCTGCTCACGCCGACCCGGATCTACGCGCGCGCGATCACGGCGCTGCTCGGGGCCTCTGGCGATGCGGTGCGGGGGCTGTCGCACATCACGGGCGGCGGCCTGCCGGGGAACCTGCCGCGCGTGCTGCCGGACGGGCTGGGCGCGCGGCTCGACCTCGGCTCCTACCAGCGGCCGGCGGTGTTCCAGGTACTCCAGCGCGGCGGACCCGTGGAGGAGGCCGAGATGCGGCGCACGTTCAACCTCGGCGTCGGGCTGGTCGCGGTCGTGGAGAAGGGCGCCGCAGACCGGGCGATCGAGGCGTTCGCCGGGAGCGGGGAGCGGGCGTGGGTGCTCGGAGAGGTCGTGTCGGTCGGCGACGTGCCCTTCGAGGAGCGCGTGCAGTTCGGATGAGGGCGCCGGCGCGGCGTCGAGCTCAGCCGCCTTCGAGCCGCGCTCTCAGCTTCTTGATCGCCTCATCGATGGTCCGGTTCTTCGTGTAACAGGGCCTCACCGCCGTCTCGAGCACGACCAGGGTGCGCTGATCGCCCTCGGAGACGGCGCGATCGATGAACTGCAGCTTCTCGCCGCAGGTGGCGTCGCGCAGCTCGAAGGAGATGCGGACAGCGGGGGTCCCGCGGGCTGCGATCTCCGGATCCCGGAGCAGCTTGGCGGCGCGCGTGGCCGGGGTGGAGCGACCGCGGGTCTCGACGATCTCGTAGAGCACGTCGAGGCCCGCTGTCCCGAAGCGGTTCGCGAGCGCGTCGAAGACCTTGTCGGCGAGCTCTTCGCCCGTCTTCGAGATGGAGATGGCGAGGTTGCGCGCCGCGATGGCGACCGCGCGGTCGCGCAGCGCGGTCGGGTCGCGCTCTGCGAGCAGGTTGAGCGCCTCGGCGGCCTTGACCCACTTGCGCGCCCTGGCCGCGTCGGTGAGCGCCTTCCGGGCTTCCTCGTCGGGCGGGGGCTCGGCCACCGTGTCGGTGGCGGCGGGCCCGGCGGGCGCATCCGACCCGGCCGGGGCAGCTGCCTCCGGCGCCGGGGCGGCGGGGCCGGGCGCCTCCGGGGCGGCGGTCGTGTCGGTCGGGGCGGGCTCGTTCGCCGCGAGCGCGCTCGCCGGCGGCTGCGCCAGGCCGAGGTGGGGTTCTGGCTCGGGCGGGGCTCGCCCGCCGCTGGCGAGCGCAGCGATCACGGCCGCCGCGATCAGGGCGCCGCCCAGGTAGGGAGCGCTCTGGCGCAGGCGGGCGGCTAGGTCGGCCTGGCGCAGCCGCGCTGCGCGCGCTTCCCGGGCGGCGAGCTTCCGTGTGGCCTTCTCCTCGCGATCCCGGGCGACGCGCTCTGCCGCCTCGGCGGCCTTCCGCCTGGCATCTTCGTCGCGCTCACGGGCGACGCGCTCTGCCTCCGCGGCCTCCAGCTCGCGCAGCAGCGTCGGAGCGAACGCAGGCCGCGAGCCGCTCAGCCGTCCAGAGCTGGGCTCCGAGGCAGGCTCGACGTCCTCCGCGGGCGGCTCGTCCACCGGCGGCGACGCTGGCGAAGCGGAAGGCGGCTCCTCCTGGGGGGGCTGCGCCTTCATGGACGGCGCGGGCGTCCTTGCAGAAGCGGGCTCTGCGGTGGCGGGCGACGGCGGCTGCGATGACGCGGGCGCCGCAGCAGAGGGCGATGGCCGCGGCGATGACGCTGGCGGCGCCGCTGCGAGCGACGGCGGCTGCGATGACGCTGGCGCCGCCGCAGCGAGCGACGGCGGCTGCGATGACGCTGGCGGCGCCGCAGCGAGCGACGGCGGCTGCGATGACGCTGGCGCCGCCGATGCGAGCGACGGCGGCTGCGATGACTGGGGCGTCGCAGAGGGCGATGGCCGCGGCGATGACGCTGGCGGCGCCGCAGCAGGCGCGGGCGGCTGCGATGGCGTGGGCGGCGCCGCAGCAGGCGCGGGCGGCTGCGATGACGCTGACGCTGCGGCCGTGGGCGAAGGCGGCTGCGATGACGCTGACGCTGCGGCCGTGGGCGAAGGCGGCTGCGATGACGCTGACGCTGCGGCCGTGGGCGAAGGCGGCTGCGATGACGCTGACGCTGCGGCCGTGGGCGAAGGCGGCTGCGATGATGTCAGCGCCGCTGCCGCGCGCGCGGGCGGCTGCGACGATGCTGGCGCAGCACCAGAAAGCGCAGACTGCCTCGCGGATGACGGCTCCGCAGCAGAAGGCGCAGACCGCCTCGCGGAGGACGGCTCTGCAGCGATGGGTGCGGGCGGCCTGGAAGACGCCGGCTCCACAGCGGAAGATGAAGACGGCCTCGCTGACGCCCGCTCCGCAGCGGCGGGCGCAGACGGCCTCGCTGGCGACGCCTCCGCGGCGGCAGGCGCTGGCGACGCCTCCTCCACCCCTGGCAGCGACGGTTTCTTCGACGGAGGCTCCGCCGGACGCCGCTCCGGCTCCTCCGGCGACGGCGGTCGCTCCTCCAGCGGCAGACGCGTGGAGGTCGGTCCAGCCGGCTCCTTCGCCGCCAGCTCCTCCATCGATCGCGACGGCTCCGTCGGTCGCGCAGGCGGCGCCTCCAGCGACAAAGACCTCGAGATCGGCGGCGCTTGCTCCTGCGACGCCGGCTGCTCCTGCGACGCCGGCTGCTCCTGCGCTCGCGCGGGCTCCTCCAGCGGCTGCGACGGCTCCTGCGGCGACGGCGGCTCAGCGGCTCCGGAAGAAGCACCGCGGCTGGCAGCTTCCTCCCGCGCGAAGGCGACCTGAGCCATGAACGCCGCGCCGCCCACCGCGGTCGGGCGCGAGTCGCTCGACAGCATCTCGTCGTCGGCGCCGGCGGGAGCACCGCGGCTGGCGGCTTCCTCCCGCGCGAAGGCGACCTGGGCCATGAACGCCGCGCCGCCCACCGCGGTCGGGCGCGAGTCGCTCGTGAGCTCGGCGACGAGGCTCGGCGTGTTGCGCACCGGCGTCGGCCTCGAGTAGCTGGGAGGGCCTTCCGCTTCCGCCTCCGCCGCGTCCTCCGGCCCCGCCGCCCGCTCCGGATCGCCCGCGCCGCCCTCCACCGGCTCGCCCGCCGCTCGCGCTCTCTCGGGCCCCGCCGCGCGCGCTCTCTCCGGCTCCGCCGCGCGCGCTCTCTCCGGCTCCGCCGCGCGCGCTCTCTCCGGCTCCGCCGCGCGCGCTCTCTCGGGCCCCGCCGCGCGCGCTCTCTCCGGCTCCGCCGCGCGCGCTCTCTCCGGCTCCGCCGCGCGCGCTCTCTCCGGCTCCGCCGCGCCCGCGCCGCCTCCGGCCGCCTCGCCGCCTCCGGCCGCCTCGCCGCCTCCGGCCGCCTCGCCAGCGGCTCGCGCCGCAGCGGGCTCCAGCGCGTCCGCGACCTCGTTCAGCGAGACCAGGCACGAGTCCCCGAGGACGATCGCCGACGCGCTGCCCGGGCTCGCCTCCGGCTCGCGCGACGGCGCGCTGGGCAGGGGCGGCCGGTTGCTCGGGACGCGCGCCGCGTCCGCGATCGCGGGCACCGACGTCATCTCCGCGCGCGACGACATCTCCGCTCTCGGCTCCTGCGTCACGATCCCCGACGCGGCGCACGCCTGGTCGAGCGCCGCGATCAGCTCCGCCGCGGTCTCGAAGCGGGCGCGCGGCTGCTTCTCGAGCAGCCGCCGCACGACCGCCTCGATCGCCGGCGGCACCGCGACGCCCGGGGAGTGCTCGGCGATGGCCGGCACGGGCGCGCTGCGCTGCTGGTTGAAGAGCTCGACCGGATCCTTGGCCAGGAACGGGTGCTTGCCGGCCAGCATCTCGTAGAAGATGAGGCCCAGGGCGTAGAGGTCCGCGCGCTCGTCGACGAAATCCATCCCGAGCGCCGACTCCGGGGCGAGGTAGGCGATGGTCCCGAAGATCACCCCGGCCGTGGTGAGCCGGCCCGGGCGCGACTCCGGCTCCATCCCCATCCGCACGGACTCCGGCGCCGCGGCGGATCTGCGCAGCTGGTCGACGCTCACCTTCGCGAGGCCGAAGTCGATGAGCTTCACGAGGTCGCCCTGCGGCTCGACCACCATCACGTTGCGCGGCTTCAGGTCGCGGTGGACGATGTTCATCGCGTGGGTCGCGTCGAGCGCGGCCGCGAGCTGCCTGGCGATCAGGGCGGCGCGCGCGACGGGCATCGGCCCCCGGCGGATGATCTCGTGGAGCGTGGTCCCGCGGACGTACTCCAGGACGAGGAAGAACGAGCCGTCCTCGGCCTCGCCGAAGTCGGTCGCGGTGGCGACGTTCCGGTGCTGGATGTGGGCGCCGGCGATCGCCTCGCGCTCGAAGCGCTGCACGAGCTCGGGGAGCCGCTCCGTGTCCGGGTGCAGGATCTTGATCGCGACGCGCTTGTGCATGTGCACGTGCTCGCCGCGGTAGACCGCGCCCATGCCGCCCATGGCGATGACCTCGTCGATGCGGTAGCGCCGCGAGATCACCCGCCCGAGGTAGGACGCGGCCCGCTGCTTCGCGGCCTCGTCGGCGGTCAGGGGCGGCTCGGGCGGACGTTCCGGCATCGTGGCGGCGCCACCCTACCCCGAGCGGCGCGGCATTGGTAGGTGGCCGGCCATAGGGGACCGGCGCGCGGCGTCCGGCGCCGGCGCTCGCCGCTCATCCCCCTCGCTTCAGCCGCTCCCAGTAGGCGTCGACCGCATCCGCCTGATCGGGGATCCGCGCGCACTCCGAGAGCGCTCCCAGATCGAGCTCGGGGAGAATCCCGCTCCGCTCGACCTGTTCATAGCCGCCCTCCCCCAGCTGGTGGACGGCGATGCGTCCGTCCTTCCAGATCCACACCTCGGGCACCCCGAGCCCCCGGTAGACGTCGAGCTTGTCGATACCGCCGCTCGTGATGAAGACCTCGACCGCGATGTCGGGCCGCTTCTTGTTCACCTTGCCCACGCAGTAGCACTCGTCGGGCTCCAGGCCGCGCTGCTTGGCCTTGCGGCGGTACGTGGTCGAGCCGTAGCCGTAGAGGCGAACCCGGCGCGCGAGCGCCCACAGCTCGACGAGGCGCGCGATGCGCTTCTTGACATCCTCGTGGTCAGCCGACGGGCTCATGAGCTCCAGCACCCCTTCGCAGTAGGTCATCCGCAACCCCGGGTGATCGTCGAGCAGCTTGCGCAGCGCCACGTACTCGTCCCAGGAGACGTTGGGCATCACGAAGCGTTGCTCGCCCTGGCCGGACGGGGGTGTCGAGGGCGCGGACAGCGGAGCGACGGCGACCATGCCCCTGAGAATAGGCGGGCGCGGCGAGGCGGCAAGCAACGCTCCGCGACCGGGGCGCGGCGCTCTCCTGCCGGTCGCGCGGTCGCACGAAGCGCAGCGCGCCGTCGCTCCGGGCGGGCCCCGCTCCGGAGCCGGACGGCCCCCGCCGCCCCGGATCTCTCCCGCGCCCGCCCCGGCCGTAGTATCTGCCCCCCATGCCCTCTCTCGATCTCGGCGTCCTCATCTCCGGCCGCGGCTCGAACCTCCAGGCGATCCTCGACGCGATCGCCGACGGCCGCCTCGACGCCCGCGTGCGGCTCGTCGTCTCGAACCGGCCCGGCGTGGAGGGCCTCGCGCGCGCCGAGCGCGCCGGCGTCCCGACGCGCGTCATCGCGCACCAGGACTTCGCCGACCGCGACGCCTTCGACGCCGCCGTCGTCGCCGCCCTCCGCGACGCGGGCGCGACCTGGGTCGTCCTCGCCGGCTTCATGCGCCTGCTCACGACGACCTTCCTCGACGCCTTCCCGCACCGCGTCGTCAACATCCACCCGTCGCTCCTGCCCTCCTTCCCCGGCGTCGACGCCCAGCAGCAGGCGCTCGACCACGGCGTGCGCATCACCGGCTGTACCGTCCACCTCGTGGACGCCGGCACCGACACCGGGCCGATCCTCGCGCAGGCCGCTGTCCCCGTGCTCGACGGCGACGATCACGACACCCTCGCCGCGCGCATCCTCGTCCAGGAGCACGCGCTGCTCGTCCGCGCGCTCTCGTGGATCGCCGAGGGGCGCCTCCAGGTCACGCCGCCCGCCGCGCCCGGCGCGCGGTCGCGCGCGGCGATCGCCGGCGTCGGCACCGCGCTCGGGCTCGCCCAGGGCGACCGCGCGCCCGAGCAGGTCGGGGAAGGGGCGTGATCCACAAGCACTACGACGTCATCGTCCTCGGCCGCTCCATCGGCGCGCTCACGGCCGCGGCGCTCCTCGCGCGGCGCGACTTCACCGTGATGGTCGTCGGGCACGGCGAGCGCCCGCCCACCTACCGCCTCGACCAGCACGTCCTCCGCCGCCGCGCCTTCACCATGCTCGCCGAGCCCTCGCCGGCGTGGCGCCGCTTCCTCGTCGAGCTCGCCCAGTCGCAGACCTGGAAGCGCCGCATCGTCCCCGCCGCCCCCATGCTCCAGGCCGTCGCCCCGCGCAGGCGCCTCGACGTGCCGCCCGACATGGTCCTCTTCGGCCGCGAGATCGACCGCGAGTTCCCCGAGCTCCGGCGCGTCGTCGACGAGCTCTACGCCGAGCTCGCCCACGTGAACGGCGCCGCCGACGACGCATTCTCGCACGACGCCCTCTGGCCGCCGGGCACGTTCTGGGAGCGGCGCGAGACCGCCCGCTACGCCGCCATGCTCCCGTACGCGCGCGCCGAGCCCGACGCCGACCTGCTTGTCGAGTTCCCGCGCGGCCACCTGTTCCGCTCCATCGTCACGCAGTCGGTCCTCTTCGCCACGGACCTCTCGGCGCTCCCGCCCCCGTTCGCCGTGGCGCGCCTGCACGGGGCGTGGACGCGCGGGCTGATGACGCTCCCGCGCGGCGAGGAGGAGCTCGAGGAGTTCCTCGTCGAACGCATCCTCGCGCACGGCGGCCGCTGCCTGCTCGACGAGCGCGCCGCGTCGGTCCACGTCCGCCGCGGCACCGCCGCGGGGGTCGTCCTCGACGGCGACGACCACCCGAACGGCAGCAGCTTCGTGATCACCGACATGGACGGCGAGACGCTCGCGAGCCTCGCGGGCGGCGAGGGCATCCACAAGCGCGCGCTGCGCGAGTGGCCCCGCATCACCTCCTCGGTCGGCCGCTTTGTCGTGTCGCTCCTCGTGCGCCGCGAGGGCCTGCCCGAGCCGCTCGGCCCCGAGGCGCTGCTGCTCCCCTTCCCCTCGCCGCCCTCCGCGCTGGCCGGCCGCTCGGTGCCGCCCCCGCCCCGCGCGCCGGGCGACGCCGCCTCCGGGGGCCGCCCGAGCTCCCCGCGGCAGACGCGGCCTGCCGGGCCCGTCCGCCCCGTGGTCCACCTCCAGCGCTGCGACCTCCCGCCGCCCTCGACCGACACGCTGCTCGTGGCGGAGATCCTGCTCCCGGACCGGGGCCCGCTGTCGCTGCTCGAGGCGCGCCAGGCGGTGCTCGACGCGCTCACGGCCGAGCTGCCGTTCCTCGAGCGCCACCTCGTGCTCGTGGACTCGGTGCACGACGGCCTGCCCGTGTGGCTCTACGACGGCCAGCGCCGCCGCCTCGTCGAGCGCGCCGCGCTGAAGGGCGCCGCCCCGGGCGCCGAGCCGATGGTGCGGCAGCTCGAGGTCGACCCGCCCGGCTACCTCGGGCTCGCGGGCGAGCCGATCCGCGGGCCCATCGAGCGGACGCTGCTCGTCGGCCGCAGCGTGCTGCCCGGCCTCGGCCAGGAGGGCCAGCTGCTCGCCGCCTGGGGCGCGGCGCGGCTCGTGACCCGGACCGACAGGCGCAAGGAACGCATGCGGCGGGACATGTGGAGCAAGGTCGAGATCGGCTAGCGCGCGGGGGACCTCGACGAGCTGCCTGGCCCCCTGAGAGGGTGTCCTCGGCGCGGGGTGGGGGGCCCCGCCGAGCTGCCCGGCCCCCTGAGAGGGTGTCCTCGGCGCGGGGTGGGGGCCCCGCCGAACTCGCCTGAGAGTTGACTCATCCGGTGAGACCGGATGAGTCAACTCTCAGGCTCAGACATCGGCCCATCCCCCCCCCGCGCCGAGAACACCCTCTCAGGGGGCCTACCGATTTACCTGATATATCCATCACCCGGATAGCGGCAGTTCCCCCGCTCGGCGAAGCGGTTGAGACGCGAAGGCGAGACTGGGTGTCTCAGAGGGGCCGGGGGAAGACCTGGAAGAAGCCGTCGCGCTCGACCACGGAGAGCGGCACGTCGAACAGGCGCGACAGGTTGCCGTCGGTCAGCACCTCGCGCTTCGGGCCGTCGGCGAAGACGCGGCCTTTCCGGAGCAGGACGACCCGCTCGATCTCCGGCGGGATCTCGTGAACATGGTGCGTCACGAGGATCAGCGTCTTGCCGCGGTGCACGAGGCGCCTGAGCAGCGCGACTAGCTCGAACGCGGCCTTCAGGTCGAGGCTCGTCGTCGGCTCGTCGAGCACGAGCGCCTCCGGGTCGTGCACGAGGGCGCGCCCGAGCAGGCAGCGCCTCTGCTCGCCAGCGGACATCTCCGCGATGGGCTTGTCGCCGAGGTGCGCCACGCCGAGATCGCGGAGCACCGCCTCGGCCCGCCCGCGCTGCGCGGCCGTCGGCAACTCGTGCTCGTGCAGCCCGGCGCTCGCGAAGAAGCCGGAGAGCACCACGTCCAGGCCCCGCACACCCCGCGGGTAGGCCATCTGCAGCTCGTATGACACGAGCCCCAATCTGCGCCGGAGTGCGAAGACCTCCCACCTTTCGCGCCCCAGGATCCGCACGGCCGAGCCCTCGCGGTGCACCGGATAGATCTCCCGCGAGAGCAACCTCAGCAGGGTCGACTTCCCGGCCCCGTTTGGCCCGAGGATCGCGGCGCTCTCCCCCTGCTCGATGCGCAGCGAAAGATCCTCGAAGACGCGTGTATCACCCCGGAAAACCTCGGCGTTCTCGATCTCGATGAGAGCCGGAGTGCTCATCTCTCCACTCCACAGTTCACGTCCATGCGACGCAGACTAATGGAGCGCTGAGCGAGATAAAAGGCATACATCCTAACGGACAAAGCAGAGAAGCTCGAGCGCTTATCGCCATCACATCACCCGACATGTCAGGACACGTCGGACGACGCGAGTTGTTTCACTGCCTCGTGTGGGCCGGGCTCTCTGGCTTCTGGTTCTGGCCTCCAGCCTCCCAGCTCGAATTTTCTCGCCAGACCGAAGCAAATAGGCCTCTATCGCGGAAGTTTCTTCTCTCGCTGCCTCTCCTGGTCTCCTGGCCTCGCGGCCTCGCGGTCTCGCGGTCTCGCACGGACGCCGATCCGTCCACCGATGCGTCCGTGGCCTGGTGAGACAGCGAACGATCGCAGGTGTGAATTCCACCGCTCACCCGACTCTCGATGCCGCCCCGCGCGCCGCTCGGCGCCTCGACCGCGATTTCTCCGCGGTTTTGCCGCATTTTTCGCCGGTGAATCAGGGCCTTCGCGGTGGATCGCGCGTGCCCCGGATCGGCGATCCACTCCACGGGATCACTCACCATCTCGCGCGGACAGGCACCGTCGAAAATCTGCCCATGAATCGGCGTTTCTCGATCTCGCGAGATGATGGCCCGGCCGTTGCAGTTACCCCGAGCACCTTCAACAAGTGCCCCGCGCCAAGCTGATGCTGGCACTCGGGAGTGAAAAAATCCGACGCGGCGCAGAGCCGCTCGGCCACTTGGAGATTGACATAATGACGAAGATCAAGGGTTCGCTTTTCGGTGCTGGGGCAGTGGCGTGCATGCTCGCCGTTCTCGGCGGGTGCATCGTTGCCGCGGACGATGGCTCCAGCGTCTCCGAAGAGGACGAGATTTTCGCCGACGAGGCAGCAGCGGCAGCAGCGGCATCGCAGATGCGCTTCGGCGTTGCGCCCCAGTGGAGCCAGAGCTGGTCGCCGCCCGCGTCCGGGCCGGGCAACGTCGATGTCGTCGCGATCGGCGACTGGCTGATGTCGAACGGCTTCACCAGCACACATCAGAGCAAGCTCTCGGCGATCGTCAACAAGGGTAAGCAGCCGTACTTCTTTGGCTACATCGCCACGGACATGACGAAGAAGGGGCTCGGGGCCGACCACGACTGCGACGGAGACCCGAACCAGCCGCTGTGCAAGGAGGGCGCGGCGTACGTGCGCTCCAACATCGGCGCGATGGTGAACAAGTACAGGGACGCGGCTGGGAAGATCTACGCGGCCCTCGGGGGCAGGGCGGTCGAGCCGCTGATCCACATCGAGCCGGACTGGTACCAGTTCTCGCAGAAGGATCAGCAGAACGCGTTCGACAAGACGGAATCCGACGGCTTCATGAACCAGATCCTCGGCGCCATCAAGTCGGGCTGCCCCTCGTGCAAGGTGGTCATCGACTTCAGCCCGTGGTTCAACCCGTCGGCCACCCGGTGGGCGGGGTTGCCCGGCGATTTCTATGCCGGCTGGGATCGCAGCGTCGTCAAGTACGTCGGCCTCACGGGCAAGCAGTTCCCGTTCACCGAGGGCAAGATCGACAACTTCACCTACCGTGAGATCACGAGCGCGCTCAGCCTGCCGCTCGTCATCGTCGACGCGTACACGTTCGGCGGCGGCCCGATCAACGTCGACTCCACCTGGCTCAACGAGAGCAACGTCGCCAAGGCCGTCGACATGGGCGTCGCGATCGTCATGCTCTCGCAGACAGGCGACGTCGCCGGCTACGACAGCTTCATCGCCCGGGTGAAGGGCGGCAGCAGCTCCAGCAGCTCCAGCAGCAGCTCCAGCTCGAGCAGCTCCAGCTCGAGCAGCTCCAGCAGCGGCGGCGGGTCCGGCGGCAGCGGCGGCTCTGGCGGCAGCGGCGGCTCCGGCGGCAGCGGCGGCTCCGGCGGTGGCACCAGCACGGGCGGCGCGCGCGGCGAGCCCAGCAATGTCACTGTCACCGTCACCCCCAACTCGACGTGGACGGGCGGCTACTGCAACAACGTCACCGTGACGACGACGGGCACCAACGTGACGTGGAAGGCCTACGTGCCCTCGAAGGGAGCCACGATCACCAGCGTCTGGAACGCCACCAGCACCACGGCGGGCACCGACTTCGTGTTCGCCGGACAGGGCTGGAGCACCACGGTCAGCTCTGGAGGGAGTGTCGGCTTCGGGTACTGCGCGAACGGCTCGCGCTGACACCCGGCCGGCGAGCGCCGACCGACGAGGCGAGCAGCGCCTCTCGGCGGCGCGGCGCACCAGCCCGCATTGCCGGGCCGAGCGACGCCGCGAGGCGGAAGCTCCCCCGGGCTCCCCTCTCGATCCCCCGCTTCCCGTCGCGCTCTCCCGCCGCCCGCGCCTTTTGGTATCGTGGGCGCACCGTGCCCCCCGCCCCGCAGCGCCCCCTCCTCGCCAGCGACGGCGCCATTCCCGTCGTCCACGCCACCGCCCCGCGCGCGCGCCGCGCACTCCGGAGCGCCGTATGCCGCTGAAGCTCCGGGTCACCTGGCGCAACGCCGGCAGCCCGCTGCTGCCCGACGCGCTCTCCGACGTGCAGGCCACGGCGGACGACGCGCCGCTGCCGCTCGCCGGACGGGGCCCGGGATCGCGCGAGTTCGAGATCCCCGCCGGCGCGGCCCGCGTCGCGCTCAGGGCGCGCTTCTCCGCGGCGTTCAACGCCTTCGAGGACGTCCCCGCCCTCCAGGAAGAGGTCCTCTCGGTCGAGCAGACCTTCGCTGTCGAGGGCGGCGGGACAGCGCTCAGCCCCGCCGAGGATCCGGCGTACGGGCAGGCTCACCCGCTCGTCGACGTGAAGGCGTCGCCGGGCCTCGCGCTCGCGCAGCTCAGGACCGATTTCGTCGATATCACGCCGTTCTGGATGGCCTACGCGAAGTACACGGACGAGTACCAGCGCGAGCATCAGCCCGGCACGGAGCTCGTGGCCCTCGGCGCCACCGCGGGTGAGCCGAAGATCTGGTTCGCGAGCATCCCTGAAGCCTGCAAGGCGCCGCCGGACGCAGGGATCTCGGCCCTCGTTTTCTACCGGCCAGAAGGGTACGCCTACGCGCGGATAGACCAGCGACACGAGATGTTCGGGCTGAATCGATACCTGCTCAGGCCCGACCCGGATCCGGGCGCCTCGTTCTGGGCGCGCGACGTGCTCGCGCGCGATCCGCGCGACCAGTCCCGCTGGGTCTATCTCCGCTGCGGCTTCGAGGAGGCGCTCGCCGCGAGCGGCAAGGCGGTGGTCATGCTGCACCCGTGGCCGAGCGGGACGAGCTTCGGCGCCGCGACGACAGCGAGCCTGCCCGGCCTCGCCGAAGCGGCGATCCGGCTCCTGTGGAGCGCGCAGAAGATCGGGGTCGGGCGGGGCGGGGTCCACCTCGGGAAGCTCGGGCTCGCGGGCTTCAGCGCCGGCGGGCTGCCCCTGTGGCAAGCGCTGGCCGCCAACATGGGACGGGTGAGCGAGGTGTTCGCCTTCGACGCCCGCGGCATCGCCAGGGCCGAGGCCACGATCCTCCGCTGGTACGGCGGCGACGCCTCGCGCCGGCTGCGGATGACCGGCGGGCACCAGCTCGACGCGAACGCGGCGATCCAGCGGAGGCTCGCGGGCAGCGCGGAGGAGGCGCGCGTCTCGAGCCTGCCGCCCGACAAGAGCGGGTATCTCCCCGGCGCCAACCCGCGCTGGGATCACGTGTGCTCCTCGCTCGAGGAGAGCGAGAAGGATGCCTATCTGAGCGCGGACTGGGTATGGCACCAGTTCGCTGTGTACGGCGGCTGGCCGGAGGCCGGGGCGCCGCGCGACGTCACCTTCCTCCAGCGCTTCCTCGAGGCGTCGGGCCTCTGAGCCGGAGAATGCTCGAGGGCCGAGGCACAGCCGGCCGACGACCGCGAATGTCAGATTTCAACGCCAGGGCGCAAAGGCGCAAAGAAGCAAATGAAGGCGACGCGATACCAGGGTTGTCGACGCGACACCCGAGGGCGACGAACCCCCATTTTCTCTTGTCTTTTTGCGTCTTTGCGCCTTTGCGCCTCAGCGTTGAAATCTCCCCTCACGCCGCCGCGATGAGCCGCGCCAGCGCGCGCATGTCCTCGTCGTCGCCGAGGCGCGCGAGCGCGTCGCGCGCCCTCGCCAGCGCGGGCTCCACGTAGCGCAGGTAGCCAGGATCCGCGCCGACGCGATCGATGAAGACGAAGCGGCCGGCGTCCTTGAGCTTGCGGTGGACGGTGACCACGTCGAACTCCCGGCCGAGTGCGCCGCGCGCCCGCCGGTCGAGCGAGGCGGCGGCCGCATAGTCGTCGAGGCGGGCCTCGACGAAGGGCCGGTCGAGGTCCTGGGCGCTGTCGTTGAGGAGCGTCGCCAGGTCGTAGACGCGCGGGCCGAGGAGGGCGTCCTGGAAGTCGAGCCAGGCGATCTCGAGGCCACCGCCCGGCGCGTCGACGACCATGAGGTTGTGGCCCTGGTAGTCGCGATGGACGAAGCCGCGGGGCCACGCGGCGATGCGCCGGGCGAGGCGATCCGAGACGGCGTCGAACTCGGCCCGGTCGGCGTCGTCGAGCCGACGCCCGCGCGCGTCGAGCGCCCACGCGCGGAAATGGTCGAGCTCCCAGCGCAGGAGCGTCGCGTCGAGCGCGCAGGCGTCGACGACCGAGCCGCGCGGGAGCGCCGCGAGCGCCCTCTGCGCCCGGGCGAGATCGCGCACGGCCAGCGAGTAGACCTCCGCGCGGAGGGCGGGCTCGCGCTCGAGGAAGGCCGCCAGCGTCCGGTCGCCGAGGTCCTCCAGCAGGAGCAGGCCGCGCTCGCAGTCCTCGGCGAGCAGCGCCGGCACCCGGACGCCGCGCCCGCGGAGCAGCGCGTGCACCTCCAGGAACGGCCACCGCGGTGGAGCGGCGCCGCCCGCCGCGGCCTCCCACGCGCCGCTCGGCGCGAACATCGCGACCGCCGTCCCCGCCGGCGTCACGACGCGCAGATAGCGCCGGCCCGACACGCCGCCGCGCAGGGGGACCATCGACGTCGGGAGATGGCCCGTGGCCCGCTGGACGAGCCGGTGCAGGGCGTCGGGGTCGAGCTCGGGCACCCCCTTTCGTACGCCGGCGGGCGACGCGAGCGCCAGCCTTCATGGCGCGAGCGCCAGCTTTCATGGCGCCCGGCGAGATGCCCGTCAGGGCCGCCTGCCACGCCAGGCCGTTCCGCCCCTCGAGCTCGAGAGCGCGCGCCTCAGCAGGCGCCGGCGCAGCCGTCGGCGCTGTTGAACCAGAGCCCGCCCGAATCCTCGCACACGCTGCGGTCGTACTTGCCCGTACAGCAACGCTCCTTGCTCTCGCACACCTTGGCGACGCTCTCACCGCTCCGGAAGCAGCATCTCCGGCTCTCGGGGTCCTCGGGCACGGCGGCCGCATCCTCGGCCGCGGCGGCCGGATCGCCGGGCGCGGTCGCCTTCTCGATGACCACCGGCACCGTGGGCGCGACGAGCGTCGCCACCGTGTCGCAGCCGAACGAGCCAATCATGACGAGGACGGCGAGCGCCGATCCCAGCGCACGAGCGGTTCCAGCCAGCTTCATGACGATCGTGCGTCGCATGGGCGCAGTGCGGCCGCAAGTGCATGCGCTCAGACCCCCGCGCGCGCTGGCCTGCATTGCGCTCGCCACGGGGCCAGCCCTCATCGGTCCTCGAGCGCTCGGGGCGCGCCGGCCTGCAGGGGCGCGCCGGCCTGCAGGGGCGCGCCGGCCTGCAGGGGCGCGCCGGCCTGCAGGCGAGCCGCCGCGCGCGAATCATTCCGCAGGCGGCACGAAGCGGGGGGCGCGGCGCGTGAACGGCCAATGTCAGCACTGCGGCTGTGCTATGACTCGCGGGGATGGCGAACCGTGCGATCGCGCCCGAACAGGTCACGCCGCTGAACGGAGCAGCAGCCACCGCCGTCGCCTGGCGCAGCCGGGGCCAGCTCCGCGTCACCGTGATCGTCAAGGCCACCTTCGCGTTCGCGGCGGACGCGGAGATGCCGAGGGTCGAGCCGCAGCCGATCCTCCCCGGAGAGGTCCATCACGGCAACAACCCGGGGCGGAGCGTCAGGCTCACGAGCGATCTGGCCCCGCACCTGGACCGCGCCGACGTGCTCTTCACCGGCCATGCCCATGCGCCGCCGCCGGGCGCGCCCGTGCACTCGTTGCCTGTGCGACTCGTGATCTCCGACGAGGGCGGGGTCGTCCTCGACAAGGAGCTCCTCGTCCAGGACAGGGCTGGATTCCAGCGGATGCCGCTCGTGTACGAGCGGGCGCTCCGCGGGGAGAACGATCAGGAGAACTTCCTCGGCGTGCGGGCGAGCGGGGACCCTTCCGAGCCCGAGGCGAACATCATCGATCCTCTCCAGCCGGCGCGCGCGGCCGGCTTCGGCCCCATCGCGCGCGCCTGGCCCGCGCGCAAACGGCTGCTCGGGGCGACGCCGCGCAAGGCGCTCGACGCCCCGATCGCCGAGATCCCCGACGCCTTCGACTGGTCCTATTTCCAGGCGGCGCCCCCCGATCAGCGGGTGCGTCACCTGCACGGCGGCGAGTGGATCGAGCTGCACGGGCTCCACCCCACGGCGCCCCGCCTGAGGATGCAGCTGCCCGAGGCGCGCGGCCGCGCGCGCATTCACGGCCTCTCCGCCTTCGGCGTGGGCGAGGGCCAGCCGCTCGACCTCGGCGCGGACACGCTGCGCATCGACGGCGACGAGCAGCGGTGCACCGTCGTCTTCCGCGGCAGCTTCCCTGTCCCGGACGAGGCCGCGCTCGCGGCGGTCGCCATCGTGGCGGGCGTCGAGCTCCCTGGCGAGCCGCTCGCGTGGCCCGAGCGGCCCCCGGAGCCGGGCGCCGCGGCCCGCGAGCCCGCCGGGGCCGGCGCGGCGGCCGGCCGCGCGCGGGGCGCGGACGACGGCGGCCTCGGCGCGACCCAGGCCGCTCCGGCCGCCGGGGGGCGCACGATGAGCCTCGCGGACGGCGTCGTGGCGGCGGGAGCCCTCGCCTGGGCGGCGGCGATCCCGTTTCGTCGCGGGGCCGCGCCCGACGAGCCCGCCGGGCACGCCGCGGGCTCGGGGGCGCCCGGGCCCCGGCTCGACACCGGGACCGTCTCGATCTCGTTCTCGGATGACGGCCCTGAGGCGCCGCCCGCCGTGACGATGACCCTGCTCCCCGAGCAGGACGACAGCGCGGCGGACCAGCCGGCGCTCCCGTTCCATCCGGCTCCCCCGGGCGCGGCGCTGCCCCCGTCGCTGATCGCGCGGGAGCCGATCGCGGCGGATGACCGCGTGGGCTCGGGCACGCTCGCGCTCCCCTCCGACGACGACTGGGGGTCGAGCGACAGCGCGCCGGAGGGCTCCGTGTCCATCGGGCTCGCGGTCGCCCCGGAGCCCGCGCCTGCGCGCCGGGAAGCCGCGGAGTACCCGGACGCCCCGCCGCCGGAGCTCGCCCCGCCGCCCTCGGAGCCTCCGCCGCCACCGGAGCCCCCGCCGCCGCCGACGCCGGTGATCAGCGCCTCACCGGCGCGCTCTCCGGAGCTTGACGAGCCGCGGGCCGCTCCGCCCCCGCCGCGGCCGCCCCCGCCGCCGGAGCGCCCGGCGCTGCCGACCCCGTCACCCGCTCTGAAAAGGAGCCTTTACGAACGGTTCGATCGCAAACGCTAGCTGACGATAGCTCGCCGAGCCCGCCTCGGCGATCGCGCCGGTCGCCCTGGAAGAGGGCGCCCGGCGGCACGAGACCCTCTCCCACGGCACGGTGGATGGAGCTGCGACGATGACCAAATCCGATTCGCTGGACATTCGACTCGAGCTCGCCGGCTTCTCGTCCGACATCCTCCAGGTCCACAGGCTGTCGGGGCGCGAGGCGATCTCGCAGCTCTTCTCGTTTGACGTCGAGGTCGTCTGTCCGAGCGAGGCCGCTGTCGAGGGCAAGACGTTCATGGGCGAGGAAGTCGCGGTCGTCTTCGAGCAGGACGGGGTCGAGCTGCGGCGCATCCACGGCATGGTCGCGGAGGTGCACGACCTGCTCGCGAGCATGCTCGAGCACCGGGCATACCGGCTGCGCGTCGTCCCGCGCGCCTTCCGGCTGACGCTGGTCGAGACCACGGAGATCTCGATGAACAAGGCGGTGCCGGAGCTCATCAAGCAGAAGCTCGAGCTCGTGGGCCTGAGCGGGAGCGACGTGGATTTCAGGCTCATGGCCAGCTACGCGCCGCGCGAGTTCGTGGTGCAGTACCAGGAGACCGATTTCGCCTTCATCTGCCGTCTGGCCGAGCACGTCGGGATCAGCTTCTTCTTCGAGCACCAGGACGGCCAGGACACGATGGTCTTCACCGACAGCAGCAGCGGGTTCAAGCCCGCGGCCGGGGCGGCGTCCGTCCACTTCCGCGAGCGCGGAGAGACCCGCGACGTCTTCGAGATCGAGGCGCGGTCACGGCTGGTCCCGAGCGTGTATGTCGCCCGCGACTACAATTACCGGCAGCCGATGCTCGACCTGACGTCGGAGCACGTCCTGCCCACCGGGTATGCGGGCGGCGTGGTCGAGTTTGGCGGGCACTACAAGACGCCGGCGGAGGGGAAGGTGCTGGCGCAGATCCGGGCCGAGGAGCGGCAGGCGACTCAGCTCGTCTATTCGGGCAAGAGCTCGTTGTGCGCGCTCGGCGCGGGCGCGCGGTCCGTGCTGGAGGGGCACCCGCACCTCGAGGGGCTGGACATGCTCATCGTGGAGGTGGAGCACCGCGTGACGCAGGCCGCCGGCGGCCGCGGCGCCGAGGAGCCGCAGCGGTACGCGAACACGTTCCGCGCCATCCCGGGCCAGAACACGTACCGTCCGCCGCGCGTCACGCCGGCGCCCCGGATCAGCGGCGTCGTCACCGGCATCGTCGACGCGGGGTCGGGCGGCGGGGGCAGCACCGCGGAGATCGACGATCAGGGCAGGTACATGGTCCGGTTCCTCTTCGACACAGGACCTGCCGGCGGCGCGCCGTCCAGGCCGGTGCGCATGCTCCAGAACCACGCCGGGGCGAACTACGGCACGCACTTCCCGCTGAAGCCGGGGACCGAGGTGCTCATCGCCTTCGTGAACGGGGACCCCGATCGGCCGGTCATCGTGGGCGCCGCGCCCAACCCGCTGACCCCCTCTCCGGTGAACAGCGCGAACCGCACGACGCACCGGATCAAGACGCAGGGGGGCATCATCTTCGATCTCGTGGACGAGTGAGCCGCGCGGGCGCCGCTCAGGGCGCCGGCTTCCCCGCCGGCGCCGGGCCCGGGGCGAGGGAGGCGCCCTGGGCGCCGGCCATGGCGCGAATGGCGTAGTTGAGCGCGGCGCGCAGGTTGCGTTGCGTGTTGAGCTGGGAGAGGTCGAGTCCGAGCGCGACCATGGTCTGGGCGACATTCGGCTTGATGCCGGCGACGATGCCGTCCGCGCCGAGGAGCCGTATCGCGGCGACGAGCTGGATCAGGTGGCTGGCGACCTGGGTGTCGACTACCTCGACGCCGGTGAGGTCGAGGATGGCGAAGCGCGCGCGCTTCTCGACGATCTTCGAGAGCACGCTGTCCATGACGTCGGCGGTGCGCACGCTGTCGACGGTGCCGACCATGGGGAGCGTGAGCACGCCGTCCCAGACCTCGATGATCGGGGTGGAGAGATCGCGGATCACCTTCTGCTGCGCCGCGATCTGGTCGAGCTGGATGCGCAGCTCGTTCTCGACCGCAATGGACTCCGAGATATCGAGGGCCAGACCGATCACGCCGACACGCCCGCCAACCGGCTCGCCGAACGGGATGAGCCAGATGTTCCAGTTGTTGCCGTCGACCTCGCTGCGGAAGTGGTACACCTCGCCTTCGAGCAGCCGCCGCGCCATCGCGGCGCTTCCGGGAATGTCGGCATAGAGCTCAGCCATGTTGGCCCCGACGAGTTGCCCCGGTTTCATCCTGAGCTTGGCGAGCCCTTTGCCCTGATAGTCGATGCACACCCCGTCGGGGCGGGTCACGCAGATCGCGACGGGGTCCACGTGCTCGGCGATGCCGTCCAGGATGCGCGCCTTGAGCCGCAGCGTGCTCAGCTCCTCCTCGGTCACCGCGGGGTCGGCTGCGGCGGGCGCGGCGCGGAACGAGCCGAGGACGGCGCCGCGGTCGGACGACGACCGCCTGGCGTTGCACGAGAGCGGCCGGTAGGCGCCGCCGCCGTCGCACAGGCGCAGGTTGAACGAGACGGGCTCGTCGCTCTGGAGGAGCGCCGACCAGGCCGCCGAGAGCGCCGCGCGATCGTCCGGGTGCGCGAGATCCGCGAGGCGCGTGCCGCTCTCGATCCCGGGGCCCAGCGCCTCACGCAGCCCACCGCTCCCATGGAGCAGCGCCCCGTCGGCCGAGGCGATGAAGAGCAGATCGGGCGAACGGGCGAAGAGCTCGCCGAGCAAGGCGCTGGGGGCAGATTCCATCAGGCTCACATCTCCTCGAGAGCAGCGAAGGGGGAATATGCGTGAGGGGAGCGAAGGAAAAACATACCGCGGACGAAGTGCACCGGGGAAGGGCTCCCGGGCCGTCGCGGTACGATCGGGATGAGAGAGCGTGCGGCATCAGCATGCCGGCTTACGCGGCGCGACAGCGAGCCAGCTCATCGGCGCATGGCAGCGAGGTGAGCCGGGAGCGGCGGTATCCCGAGTTACGCGGGCAGGGGCGGCGCAGAGGTGGTGAGGGGTGCGATCGACCCGGCGATCACGTCACGCCAGGCTCGTCACCACGAGGCCATGGACGGGAGCGGGGCTGCTTCCTGCGCTCGGAGAGGAGCGAAACATGGCATGGCTCTTCCCTGTCGCGTTGGTGCCAAGGAAGACGTCAATGCCCGGTGAGAAGGCGCGTACTCGTAGGCTCGCCACTGCCCGGTCGGGTTCTTCTCCGACCACGTAGAACGCCGCTTGTGCAGCTCGCCGGGCTTGTAGCAGGCGACGAAGTCGTCGAGATCGGCGCGCGAGAGCGGGTTCGTCTTCAGCGTGAAGTGCTGGTTCGTGCGGAGGTCGTAGATCCAGAGCTTCCTGGTCCATGGCTTCTCGCTGGCGGGCTTCTTGTCGAAGAAGAGCACGTTCGCCTTCACGCCCTGCGCATAGAAGATGCCTGTGGGAAGCCGGAGCAACGTATGGACGTCGCAGTCGTGGAGCAGCTTGCGGCGGATCGTCTCCCCTGCCCCGCCCTCGAAGAGCACGTTGTCGGGCACCACCACGGCAGCGCGCCCGTGGATCGCGAGGATGGTCTTCACGTGCTGGACGAAGTTGAGCTGCTTGTTGCTGGTCGTCGCCCAGAAGTCCTCGCGCGTCACCGTGAGCGCCTCGCGGGCTTCGTCGCCCTCCTCCGTGAGGACCATCACGCTGGACTTCTTCCCGAACGGCGGGTTCGTCAGGACCATGGAGTAGCGGGAGCCCGGGTCGGCAGCGAGGCTGTCCCGGGTCTCGATCGGCGGCTGCCCTTCGTCGGAGTTCGGCCCGATGCCATGCAGGAGCAGGTTCATCGCGCACAGCCTGCTCACGCCGGGAACCAGCTCGACGCCGCGGAGCGCGCCGAGCTTCAGGTGCTTCTTCTGGTCGCGGGTCAGGCTCGGGTGCGTCCGGACGATGTGGTCGTGCGCCGCGAGCAGGAAGCCGCCCGTGCCGCAGGCCGGGTCGCAGATGGTGTCGTCGGGCCCCGGGCGCATGACCTCGACGATGGCCTGGATCAGCGGGCGCGGCGTGAAGTACTGCCCCGCGCCCCCCTTGGTGTCCTGCGCGTTCTTCTCGAGCAAGCCCTCGTAGGCGTCGCCCTTCACGTCGGCGTCGAGCGTCGTCCACTGCTCGCGGTCGATGAGATCCGCGACGAGGCGGCGCAGCTTCGCCGGGTCCTGGATCTTGTTCTGCGCCTTGCGGAAGATGAGCCCGAGCATGCCCGGCTGCCGGCCGAGGTGGTCCAGCGTCTTCCGGTACTGGACCTCGAGCGCGTCGCCATCCCTGGCGAGCAGCGCGGGCCAGTCGTGGCCGGCCGGGATGAACGGCTTGTGGCTCCACGGTGGCTGCGTGCGCTCGTGCGCCATCTTCAGGAACAGGAGGAACGTGAGCTGCTCGACGTAGTCGCCGTAGGAGAGGCCGTCGTCGCGCAGGACGTTGCAGCAGGACCAGAGCTTCTGGACGATCTGGGCGGAGGGGTTCGACACGTTCAGGTGGCCTTTTTCGACTCGAAGTAGAAGCGTTGAATGAACTCGCCGTGAAGCGGATCGAAGTCCTTGTCCGTCGTGATCAGGGTCGCGGATGTCGCCCGAGCGCATGCGGCGATCCAGACATCGTTGTCGGAGAGTTTTCGTCCCTTTCGAACGAGGTAGGCGTGCATCGCGGCGTAGGCGTCGAACACGACCTCGTCGTTGATATCAATTGGAACGAACTGCTCGAGGTAAGCTCGTAGACGCTCTGTCTTGTCCGGACCTCAGCCGCGGTACTGCGCGAAGCCGAGCGCCTCGCCGACCGTGATGATCGAGATGAGCGGACGCTCTGCACGCGCGCTGAGGCGTATCGCCGCGTCGATCCCCTTGCCGGTGTCATTCCCTCGCACGAGATAGAGGACGACCACCGTGTCGAGCAGAACGAGGCCCGTCATGAGAGCTCTTTGATCGCCTGGTCAAACTCCTCGTCCGTCTCGTCGCCGGGCCACTTCCCGAAGATCGCGTTGACGCCGGTGGTGGCGGTCTGCGGCCTGTAGAGAGCTCGTGGATCGAAGCGACGGCCGAAGATGGGCTTTGGGACCTTCGACCAGAATCCGGAGACCCCCTCTCCATCCTCGATCCTCTCGGCGTCGAGCCGAAGGATGCGCCCTGAAGGGCGGTACACCGCCCGGCCATGGACCAGGACTCGACGGTTCAGGAGGACGCCGGCAGCATCGACGCTCCCCCCGGTGAGCACGCCCCGGATTTCCTCTCCGTCGTCGAGCTTGATCGCGAACGACTGGGTGCTCACCCGGACCATGTCGAGCAGTCCAGCGATCCGCACGGCCTGGGCTCTTGGCGTGGAGGCGCTGCGGATCTTGTGGGACGAGCTTGCCTTCGAAGGCGCTGCTCAGGACGGCCTGGCGGAGGCGCTGCGCGCGAGCAAGCTGGACCCGTACTGCCTGCTCCACCTCATCGGTGACAGAGAGCAGACGATCGGCCTCAGCCACTATCCTGTGCTGCTCAGCAAGGGGCGGGAGCGGAATAGGCAGCCGCTCGACATCAGCGACTCGAAGATGTTGAACACCAACCCCTACAGCACGTCGTCCGGCAAATTGAGCCACATGCGGAGCTTGCACTGCCAGAAGCAGATAACTCGGAACGATTGTTCCCTTGTCGGCTCGAAGAAGCATCATTCGCTGGCCCATGCAGACGCGAATGCCCACAGGAACGAGCGCGGCCTCTCCCATTGGGGCTTCTCGAGTGAAGAGTATATCACCAGGCTCTGGTGGACAGCGACGCGACCACAATGCGTACGTCTCCTCGTTGACGAAACGCAGATCGTCCAACAAGAGCCGACCACGCCTTATGTTTGACGTCCGCAGCAGTGGAATTCCCACTTCGGAGTAGGGGGCAGTTTTGTTATGACAATCGACGACGATATTGCACACCTGCAATGAAGTTGCCCACGTCCAGCCTTCCGGCAACTTCGACAGCTCACGTGTATCCGGTCCCTTCGGCTCCTCGTATCTCGCCTTCCACCCATTGTCGCTGGGCATCTGCCCCTCGGCCCTCATTTTCGCGAGCTGGTCCGCTTCCCAACGCGCGCGGCGCTCCGCAACGATGCGCCGGAGCAGTACGTCCCCAGGGTCGTGCTCGCGCCCTTCCTTTCTCGCGAGCTCGGCCTCGGTGGGCACCAGCCGCCCCTCGCATGCGGCCTTAAGGACGGAGGCACGGTAACGCTTGAGGTTTGCGAGCACGCGCTCGAGTGAGGCCACCCCTGCGTCGATGTTCGAGAGTTGCTGCTCAACGGCTTTTACAATGCTTCTTTGTTCATTCAGCGGTGGTACGCCGATCCTCACAGAAGTCACGTCGTCCTGCGATAGCTTCCAAATGCCCGCAGTAGTCTTCGCCTTCCGCACTCTCTACTGGCAGGTAGCGAACGGCTGAGTAGTCAAAACCGCAGTCACGCATAGCGCTCAGCTTCAGCGCACGCACACCGGGCGGCTGTTCGGCACCTTTGACAGAAAGCCCATTGGATGGGCGCTCCGTCAATAGCTCACCTACCGTAGCCCAGGCCCATCCAGGCGGCAGCTTGCTTGTTGTCACGCCGCCAACACCTCGTTCAGCTCGTCCATCACCTTCGCCAGCTCCGCCCCAAACACCCTCGCCGCCTTGCCCACGCCGCCCATTCCCGCGAACGGCGCATACTCGAAATCTTCGACCGAGATCTCTAGATTCGCCGCCATATGATCCCGTATGGCTTCCAGCCACGCCCGCTGCTCCGCCGAGAACCTTCGCCCCTGGTTCGCCTGCTGCGTCATCCACCGCTCGAACCGCTCCTGCACCCGCTCGCGGAAGGGCACAAGCTCTTCCTCCTGGTGCAGCGCGAACCGCACCAGCGACACCACATCCGTGAGCAGCCGTCCCGCGCCCGCCCCGCGCACCTTGTCCCGCTCCAGCGTCTCGTAGGCCCGCCAGAGCACCTCCGGCGTCCACTGCCGCGGCGGCGCCTTGATGGCGTCGGCGAGCGCCTTCACGTCCTCGGGCTTGAGCCGCTGCCGGTGGGGGCGGCTGTAGAGGATCTGGAGCGCCGTGATCTGATCCCGGTGCTTCTGGCAGAACGCCTCGAACGTGCTCGTCAGCGCCTTCGCCCGCTCCTTCGCCTCGTCCGAGAAGCCCGCCGCGGTCACCTCGTCCTTCGTGACCGCGTCGATCGTCTGCTCCAGACTCTTCTTCACGTCGGTGAGCGCCTTGCGCAGCTCCGGGCTCGCGCGGAGCGGCTGCACCGCCTCGCGCAGCATCTCCCTGGTCACCTTTTCCAGGATGCTCGCGGGCGGCGCCGCGCCCGCGGGCAGCCCCGCGACCGCGCGGGCGCGCTCGACCTGCGCGTCGGGGTCGAGCGCCTCGACGGGCTTCGCGCTGATCTCGGCCAGGGTCCGGCCCCCGGCGAGCTTCGCCAGCATCGTCCGCTCCTCCGCGCCGATGCGCCGGTCGAGGCGCGCCAACCGGCCCGCAAGCTCTCGGTCTGCCCCTCCACACCGGTGAGCGTGGTGCCCACCTCCTTCGCCTCGATCACGCCGACCGCCTCCCCGTCGACGTAGAGGAGGTAGTCGGCGAAGCCGTGACCGCGCTTCAGCGGGAACTCGCGGACGGCGACGCCGCGCGCCGCGTCGAGGTTCATCGTACGCCGGTCCTGCACGGCCCAGCCGGCAGTCGTCAGCGCGTCGTCGATGTTCTTGCGGGCAGCATCTTCGGGACGAGTCATGGGCTGGATCGGGAAGCGTAACGAAGAACGCAGGGAGGCGTCGATGCTGCGCGTGCGTGCGGGAGAAGCCGTTCGGCCGGAGGAACCGGGTAGGATAGCGGCGCCAGCGCACACGGGGACCCCGCCGGCTGTGAGCCGCAAGCTGGTGCGGCAGCCAACCACGAGGACGAACGGGATCGAGGCTCCGAAGAGCCGCCAAGGGGGTCTCGAGAGCCGCCAAAGCGGTCTCGAGAGCCGCCAAAACGGTCTCGAGAGCCGCCAAAGCGGTCTCGAGAGCCGCCCAGGGGGTCTCGAGAACGGCCGCAGCGGTCTGGAGACCCGCGAGAGCCCCTCCGCACCAACTCGGGACCCGCCGCGGCGATCTCCAGACCCGAATCCCGATGAGCAGACCAATCACTCCGCTGCCCAGAACTCCCGCTCTCTCGCAAGAACTCAACCCACCCGGCGCGCGGGGCCCCTTCAGATCCCGGCTGCCCCGTGTGATAGCCTCGCAGGGCGCCATGGCCCCCTACCGCTCCTTCCGAGAGGACCGTGCCGCGCCCCCGGCCCCGCCCCCAGGCCCCGTGGCCGACATGGTGCAGCAGTTCGCCGATCCATACGCCTTCCTCCGCGAGCTCGTGCAGAACGGCATGGACGCGGGCGCGCGCAAGATCGCCGTGCGCGTCGAGACGCTGCCCGGCGCGTGCGCCACCTCGGTCACCGACGACGGGTCCGGCATGAGCCGCGAGGACATCGAGGGACCGCTGCTCACCCTCTTCAGCTCGTCCAAGGAAGGCGACACGAGCAAGATCGGCAAATACGGCGTCGGCTTCGTCTCCGTGTTCGCCATCCAGCCGCAGCAGGTCGACGTGGAGACGTGGCGCGACGGACAGGCATGGCGCCTCCGGCTGCGCAGCGACACGAGCTACGAGCTCGAGGACGCCGGCCCGCGCGCGGGCAGCGGCACGCGGGTGACCCTGCTCCAGCGGCTCAGCCGGGAGGCGTTCGTGGAGCACGCGCGCCGCGCGCAGGCCGCGCTCCGCCGCTGGTGCCGCCACGCCGAGTGCGAGATCGCCCTCAGCATCGCCGACCACGAGGGCAACTCCAGGGCGAGCCTGGAGCGCATCGACACCCCGCTCGCCGTCGCGGCGCCCGTGTCCGTGACCGCCGTCGAGGACGAGACCACCTTCGTGGTCGGGCCGTCCGCCGGCGTTCACCACATCGAGCTGCCCGCCAGCGCCGAGAACGCCGCGGAGCACGGCCAGAGCTTCGCCGGCTTCTACAACCGCGGCCTCACCCTGTTCGAGACCGCGGACGAGCTCTTCAACGGCCTCTCGGGCGTGCGATTCAAGGTGATGAGCCCGCGCCTCCAGCACACCCTGAGCCGCGACAACGTGCGCCGCGACGACGCCTTCTGGGAAGCGCTCGCCCGCGTGCGCGAGCTCGTCAAGGGGCCGCTCCGGCGCGAGCTCGCCGCCCGCCTCCCGCAGGCCGCCGCCGCCGCGGCGACCGCCGGCGAGCGCGCCGCGGCGACCGCCGGCGAGCGCGCCGCGACGGCCGCCGGCGAGCGCGCCGCGACGGCCGCCGGCGAGCGCGCCGCGGCGGCCGCCGGCGAGCGCGCCGCCGCCTACGCGGCGATGCTCGAGGCGGCGCTGTCGCCGCCGACAGCGCTCGATCCGGACGAGATCCCGTTCCCGCTCGCGAGCGCCGTCGAGGGCGACCGGGCGCGCGCCGGCCTGCGGGCGCTCGCGCCAGGGCGCGAGCCGCTGCTCGTCGCCGAGCGCGCCGACGCGCTGACCGAGGCGATGGCGCGCGCCGGCCTGCCCGTCGTGCTGTGCAACCACCCCGCCACGGTCGCGCTGCTCCAGCGGTGCTTCCCGGAGGCGCGCATCGAGGAGGCGCGCGCGGCCTACCTGCTCGTGCGCGAGGAGCCAGAGAGCGCCCGCGAGGCCGACGCGGCGCTGCTCCGGGTCGTCGCCGAGGCGCTCGCCCGCGCCCGGCACGGCGTCGCCCGGGTGAGCCTCTGCCAGATCGAGGGCGCCCTCCGGCAGCGCGGGGCGATCCTCCTGCCCGCGGACAGCGAGCGCGGCGGGCCCCACCAGAGCTGCCACGCCGCGCGCGAGGTAGTGCGCCGCGCGGCGCGCTTCCGGCCCGGGCACGCCCTCTACCTCAACGTCGCCAGCGACACCGTGGCGCTCGCGCGCAGGCGCGCCGCCGTCGACCCGGTGACCGCCGGCAACCTGCTCGCCCGCGCGCTGCTCGTCGAGGCCAAGGGGCCGCTCGACCCCGAGGACAGCGACCGGCTCCTCGACCTCTCGGCGAACCCGCCGCCGCCCGCGGGCGCGGCGCGCGGCCCGAGGGCGGCCGCGGGCGACGCGAAGGCGCCCGCGCGCGGCGAGGGCGGCCCGCCACGGGGGCTGCCGCGGTGAGCCGGATCGTCGCCCGCGGCGCGATCCGCGTCGATGCCCGCCGCGCCGTCCAGAAGCTCCGGGAGCACCTGCTCGTCGACCTGGACCACTACCTGCTCGAGCTCGTCCGGGCCGCCGCGGCCGGCGGCGCGACCCAGATCGATCTCCGCTACGACGCCGACGACGTCGTGCTGACCTTCGACGGGGAGCCGCTCGATGCGCCCGTCCTGACGCGCCTGCTCGACCACGTGCTCAACGCCGCGCCCGACGCCGCGTCGCGGCGGCTCCGCCTGCTCGCGCTCGGCGTGAACGCGGCGCTCGGGCTGCGCCCGGCGCGCGTCGACCTGCTCACGACGGGCCGCGGGCCGTCAGGCGAGGCCTCCGAGGCGACCTGCACGCGCGTGCGCTTCACGCCCGCCCTGCTCGAGGCGCCCGCCGAGGCGCTCGCGCCGGCCGCCGCCCCGGCCTGCGACGAGGTGCCCCGGCCGCCCGGGATGCCCGCCGCCGGCCTGCGCATCGAGGTGCGGCGGCGGCTCGGCTGGTCGGTGCTGCGCCGGGCGATCACGGGCGACACGCCGCCCGAGGTCACCCACCTCGCCGCGGCCACGGGCGATTTCCCGATCCCGATCGCGATCGAGGGCGAGCCGCTCCGCCGCGCACCCCCGGGCGGCCACCCCGCGGTGCTCGTGCGCGTGCCCTTCCACGCGCGCGGCGCGCGCCGCGCCGCGCTGGAGGTCCTCGCGCCCCCCGAGGGAGCGCGAGGCGCGGCCGTCTCCGCGCCGCGCTCTGCGCCGCTTTCCGCGCCGCTCTCCACCCCCCTCGCGCCCCTGTCCACGCCGCTCTCCACGCCCCTGCCCGCCCCTCTCTCCGGCTTGCCCGCCATCGACTACCTCGAGCACGGCGTGCGGCTCGTCCGCGAGCGGTGGAGCTTCGCCCCGCGGTTCCCCTCGGCGCCGTACCAGGGCGTCGAGCTCCCGGTCCGCGTCGTCATCGACGCGGACGAGCTGCCCACCAACGCGTCGCGCTCGGCGCTGCGCGAGGACGCGCCCCTCTGCGCAGAGCTCCGCGGGGCCGCGGCCGCCGCGCTGCTCGACGCCATCGCGGCGATGTCCGCTGTCGTCTGCGGCGTCGGCGCGGTCCCCGAGGGCGCGCTCGTCCTCGGCGAGGACCGCGCCCTGCTCGAGGACGCGCTCGCCGCCTTCGCGTGCGTCGCGACAGGCGCCGCGCGCGCGGGCGCGGCGCTGCCCGCCGAGGCGCAGGCCGTGCGCGAGCTCCCGCTGCTCCGCGACGGGCACGGGCGGCCGCTCTCGCTCGCGTCGCTCGACGCGCGCGACACGTCGCCCCTCTTCGTCTGGCGCGGCGACGCGGAGCTCCCGGAGGAGCTGTCCCCCTGGGCCGACGACGTGATCTGGTGCCGCGGGGGCCTCGTGGAGCGCGCGCTGGCGGGCCTGCCGCTCGCCGACGCCGAGGCCATGGTCGAGCAGGCGAAGCTCGGCGCCGAGCGCCGCAGGGCGTTCCTCCGCCACGCGACCGGCGAGCCCGCCGTGCCGCCCGCCCCGGAGCACGCGCTCCGCGCGGCCTTCGACGTTGACGAGGGGCCGCTCGCCGGGCTGCGCGGCGAGCTCGCCGTCTTCGCGGAGGAAGGCAAGGCGCGGCGCCGGGCCGAGGTCCGCGTGTTCGTGGAGGGGCGGCACCTCGAGACAGTCGAGCTCGACCCGGCCGCCGTCCCCCTGCCCGTCGAGATCGCGCTCGCGTGGGAGCGGCGCGTGCGGCCGCGCTTCTCGTACGATGGCGTCGAGCGCGACGAGCGCTTCTGGCGCGCGGTCCGGCACGCCCTGCACGTCGCGATCGCCGCCGCCGACGCGGAGGCGCGGCGGCTCTTCGGCCTGCGGGCCGCGCAGCCGGGCGCGCCGCTGCCCGCGCCGCCGCCCGAGAGCGAGCTCGAGCGCCTGCGGCCCCCGCTGCGCGCCGCGATCGGCGCGCTGTTCTGCGCCCCGCAGCGCCTCGGCGGCGCGGACGGCGGGCCGGACGGCAGGCGCGGCGCCGCGCCCCGCCGGGGCGACGACCTCGCGCCCTCGGCGTTCAGCGCCCTCCTGGAGGCGCGGCTCTGGCCGATGCTCACGACGGGCCGGTTCATGAGCCTGAAGGGCCTCGCCGCGCTCGCCCGGGCGTCGCGCGGCCTCTGCGTCGCGCCGCCGGAGGCGCGGGGGCGCGCGGCCGACCGGCGGCCGGTGCTCGCCGCCACGCAGCGCGAGCTCGACTGGCTCGCCGCCGCGCTCCCGGGGTGCGAGCTCGTCCCCTACACAGCGGGGCTCTTCACCGACGACGAGCTCGCGGCGCGGGAGCCGGCGCGGCGGCGCGCGCTCGCGGCGTCCCTGGAGAAGCTCGCGGGGCCCCGCGCCGCCGGCGCGCCGGTCATCGAGGTCGCCGGCGCCGGCTTCCTCGCGCTCGCCACGCCCGGCGACGCGGCGGTCGAGGCGTGGCACCACGCGTCGCAGCCGCTCGCCACCCTGGAGCCTGCGCCGCTGCTCGGGCCTGTCGTCGTCGCGATCGACGACGACGCGGCCGTGCCGGGCAGGGCCTGGAGCGGCCTGCTGTCGCCGCGCAACGAAGCGGCGGTCCACGAGGTCGAGCGCGCGCTCTGCGAGGCGCTCGTGGCCGCGCTGGAGGGCGACGCCGCGGCGCGCGCGCGGCTCGGCCTGCAGGGCGACCCGCTCCGCGAGCGCGGCGGCCGGCCGGGCCCCCGCGCTGTCGCCTACCTCCTCGACTGCGCGCGGGCGCTCGCGGCCCTGGCCCGGCGCGCGCCGATGGAGGCGGGCCTCGGCGAGCTCGCGGCCCGCATCCGGCGGCTGCCGCTGCTCGTCATGCTCGACGAGCGCGGCGAGGAGGCCACGTGCTCGCTCGAGATCCTCGACCGGGCGCACCCGTCGCCGGCGCCGATCCCGCTGCTCGACGCGGCGCCCGGCTTCGCGACGCTCTCCTGGCATCCGATCCTCGCGCGCGGCGAGCGGGAGCGCGCCGCGCTGATGCGGTGGGCCGGCGGCCGCGTCCTCCTGGCGCAGGGCGGGGTGCCGGCGCGGCGGCGGCGCGCCGCCGCCGAGCAGGAGCGCCGCGCCGCCGCCGCGCAGGAGCGCCGCGCCTCCGCGGAGCGGCCGCAGCACGAGCGCCGCGCCGGCGCGGAGCGGGCGCAGCCGGGTCCCGGCGCGCGCGGAGAGGCCGTCAGCGTCCCGCGCGCCCCGCGCGCCGCGCTCGCGCTGCCGGGCGCCCCGTCGCACCCGCGGCTGCGGGTGAGCCTCGCTGCGCTCGGCGTCCAGGAGGTCGAGGGCGAGCTCGAGATCATCGAGGGGCCGGAGTCGGATGTCCGCCTCGTCGGCCCCGACGGCGTCGAGCGGCGCGCGGAGGTGGAGCTCCCGATCCCGCTGCGCATCCTCGCGCGCACCGCCGCGGCGGACCCGCCGAGGGACGAGGTCCGCGCGCTCCTGACGCGCCTCGCGAAGGCGGCGGGCCGCCGCCTGATCTCGCTCGCGCCGCGCTTCGACGAGCTGCCGCCGTTCGCCCGGAGCCACGCGCGCCGCGCGGTCCTGAGGACGCTGGCCCAGGGCAAGCGCGTCGTCGCGGACGCGGCGACCGCGCTGCTCTTCCGCGACATCGACGGGAACCTTTTCTCGCTCGACGACCTCCGGCGCGATCCGCGGGCCGAGTGGCTGAGCACCGCCACGCCGCCGCCCTACCCGAAGCAGCGCTACGGCCGGCCGGTCCTCGCGCTGAGCAGGCCCGAGCGGCTGCAGCTCGCGACCGCCGTGCTCGTCAAGGACATCACCGACGCCGTGGCGCGCGACCGCGCGGCCGAGGAGCGCCTCGCGGCGCCGCCGCTCGACGCCATCGGGCTCGACGCGGCCGCGCGCGCGGCGTGCCTCGCCGTGTTCCCGTTCGAGGGGCAGGCCGGCGCCCGGGAGGGCGCGCGCCCTGCGTACGGCGAGATCGGCCTGCTCGCCCCGGAGCACGCGGCCGCGGCGGGGATCGCGGTGCACGTCGGGCGCCGCCCGCTCTGCACGATCGACGCCGGCGACGGGTGGCCCCTGTGCGCGGTGATCAACGACGACGCGCTCGAGCCGAACCGCACCTTCGACGGGCCCAAGGCGGGCGCGGACGCGGCGAGGCTCCGGCAGGCCGTGCGCGACGCCGCCGCGCGGTGGCTGCGCGCGCGGCTCGCGCCGCCCGAGGAAGCGCTCGCGGCGCGGTGGATCGACGTCGCGACCACCTGGCACCGCCCGCTGCTCGTGACCGGCGCGCTCTGGCTGCCGGCGCGGTGGCCGCGCGCGCCGCAGGTGCTCGTCGCCGCGCCCTCCGCGGAGATCCTCGGCCAGGGCGCCGCGCGCGGCGGCTTCACGCCGCGCGCGCTGCGCTCCGGGACCGACGCGGACGGCGTGGTCGGGCTCGCGCCGGTCGAGGGCGTGCTCCTCGTCTGGCCGCTGCACGAGGCGCGCTGGGACGCCGTCGCGGAGCTCGCGCTGGAGGCCGCGGCCTCGATGGCGGCCGAGCTCTCGGACGAGACCGCCGCGGCGCCGTACCTGTGGAACCTGCACCTGCTCGGCCGCCTCTCCGGCGGCAAGCTCGCCGCGCGGACCGCCGCCGGGGAGAGCGTCGGCCCGGAGGCGGTCCGCGCCGAGCTCTCCGCGAAGGGCTGCCTGTGGCTCACCGATCGCCGCGGGAGCGCGGACGGCGAGTTCCCCGAGCGGCCCCCGGCCTTCGTGCTGCTCGACGACGAGTCGCCGCTGGTCGAGGTGCTGCGCCACCGCACCGTCCCCGGCGCGCTGCGCGGGCTCGGCGCCGTCGCAGCGCTGCCGGCCCCGGCCGGGGACGCCGCGGCGGGGATCGATGCTGCCGCCGGGGACAGCGAGGCCGCGGGCGCGCCGTCCCCGGCGGACGCGGGCCGGACCGGCGCCGGCGCTGCCGCAGCCGGCGCCGCGGCTCCTGCTGTCGCGCCGCCCGACTCGAGCGGCGCGCGGGCCTGGGTGGGCGCGCTGTGGCGCAGCGTCCGCGGCCTGATCGGCGGCGGCGCGGCGCCCGAACCGCAGGACACGGCGGCCGGGAGCGCGCTCGCGGCGGCGCTGCGCGAGGCGATCGTCGAGATGGGCCTGGAGGGGTCCCCGGTCCGCGCCGTGGTCGAGAGCCGCTCCGGGAGGCCGGTCCGTTACGACGCGAGCCGCAGCCACATCGTCCTCAACACCGAGCACGAGGCGCTCGCGTGGCTGCGCGCCCGCGGCGCGCCGGACCCAGCGGCCGTCGCGCTGCTGGCGGCGGCCGCCGTCGGCGAGGTGAACCGGGCGCTCAAGTCGGTCACCGACGCGGAGGAGCGCCGGGCACTCGATCATCTGCTGCGCTCGATGGGCTAGTACGTCGTCACCCAGGTTCGCCCCTGGTTGCATGGGAGGTCTTGCCGAGCTGCCGAGCCCGAAAGGCCCTGCTCATCGCGCGGCGCGGGGACCCTGCCGGACTCACCCGACCCTCGCTCCTGCGGCTCATTCTGGACCGATCGTTCCAGAATGATCGGTCCAGAATGAGCCGCAGGAGCCAGGACCACTGGGCTTGAGCATGGGCGCCCGATTCGCCCGTTGCTCGCGGGCCGCCCGGGCGCAAAGCTCTCCCCCGTGGACACCGTCTTCACCGTCGGCCACGGCACCCGCAGCCTGGAGGAGCTCGTCGAGCTGCTCGGCGAGGGGCCGGCCGACACGCTGGTCGACGTCCGCAGGTTCCCGGGCTCGAGCCGGTCGCCGCACCTGGCCCGCGCCGCGCTCGCCGAGGGGCTGCCCCCGCTCGGGGTAACCTACGTCTTCCGCGGCGACACCCTGGGCGGCCGGCGGACCGGGCGGGACGACTCGCCCCACATCGCCTGGGAAAACCCGAGCTTCCGGGCCTACGCGGACCACATGGAGACGGATGCCTTCCAGCGCGCGCTCTCCGAGGTCGAGGCGGAAGCCCGGGCCGGCCGGCGCCTGGCCGTCATGTGCGCCGAGACGCTCTGGTGGCGCTGCCACCGCCGCCTCATCGCCGACGCCCTCGTCGCCCGCGGCCTCGCCGTCGTCCACCTGCTCGGCCCCGGCGCGCGGGCCCCGCACGCGCTGAGCCCCGCCGCCCGGCCCGACGGCGCCGGCCACCTGATCTACGATGTAGGCGCCCAGCGAGCGCTGCCGCTCGGCGCGGGTGCGGGGCGCGCGCGGTGATCCCCCGAGCGCCGCTCCCCTCCGGCCGCCCGGGCAGGCCCGCCGCCGGGTGCATGCGCGCCGGATCCTGTGCTCCACTGCGCGCATGATCCTGGGCGACGCGGCGCGGATGACGGAGAAGATCGCCACGGTGCTCGCCGGCCGCGAGCCGAGCCTGCCCCCCCGGGCCGGCGAGGCGCTCGCGCGCTGGCTCGAGCTCGTCACCGGGTGGAACGCGAAGGTCGACCTGACCGCGGCGCGGAGCGTCGATGAGCTCGCCGACCTCATGCTCGCGGACGCGCGGCTCCTCTCGGAGCACGTGCCCGAGGGGCGGCGCGTTGTCGACGTCGGCACGGGGGCGGGCGCGCCAGGCCTGCCGCTCGCCCTGCTGAGACCGGATCTGGACGTCACGCTCGTCGAGCCGCTGCAGAAGCGCATCGCCTTCCTCCGGACGGCGACAGGCACGCTCGTCCAGCAAGGCGTGCTCGCAAAGGCGCCGCGGGTCGAGCGCGCGCGCGGCGAGGACCTGGTGCGGGCCGGGCGGTCGTTCGAGGTGGCGATCTCCCGCGCGACGCTGGCGCCTGACGCATGGCTGCCCGTCGGCGCCGCGCTCACGCAGCGGGAGCCGGCGAACCGCCGCGAGGTCTGGGTCCTCCTCGCGCGCGACGAGCCGCCGGCGCACGCCGGCTGGGCCCCCGCGATCGACCTCCGGTATCGATGGCCGCTCACCGGCGCGGAGCGGAGAGCCGTGAGATATGTGACAGAGCACCAAGATCGCCCGGCAGCGAGTAGGGTATCGCCTGAATAGAACGCGAGTCGTCCGACTGCCGTTTTCGATGAGGGCTTCACGCCGGAGCGCCATCCGCTTTCACGGAGGCTCGCGGAGGCTCGGCGTGGATGCATCTCGCTGCTCGTCCGGTGTGGCGGAGCAGCACCGATTCCGTTACTGTCCGGAAATCACATGAAGGCGCGCCCTACGTGGGCAGGGCCTCCTGGCTCGGGAGACAGTAATGAAAGTGCAACGCATTTCGGCGATCTTGCTCACATCGGTCGCTTTCTCTGCAGGCTTCATTGGTTGCGGCGATGATGACGGGGGTGGCGGCTCGGGAGGGGGCACAGCGACCTCGACCACGACCACGACCACGACCTCGACCACGACGGGCGCGGTCGTGAGCACCGGCAGCATCACGCCGGTGGCGGAGTACCTGGGCGCCCAGTGCAGGGACGACGCCGACTGCGGCCCGGAGGGGCTCTGCATGCTGGAGTCGGCGGAGGAGGGCGGTCCTTCGGGCGGGTACTGCACGATCGCGTGCGCCAAGGATGACGACTGCGAGGGCGAGGGCAGCGCCTGCCTCGAAGGCATCTGCTACCTGGGCTGCATCATGGGAGAGCCCGAGATCGAGAGCCTCGACGCGAAGCTCGACCCGCTGAAGTGCCACGGCCGCGACGAGCTGCGCTGTGAGGAGGTCGACGACGGCGTGACGGTCTGCACGCCGAACTGCGGCTCGGACAGCCAGTGCCCCGGCCGCGCCTGCGATCCCAGGTCGAACCTCTGCGTGGACACGCCGAACCCCGGTCTGCCGCTGGGGGCGGCGTGCGACGGCGAGGCCGAGGAGGACCCGTGCGCCGGCTATTGCGTGGGCTTCCCCGGCGAGGTCACCGCGTGCACCCAGTTCTGCGGCTTCGGCGGCGATGTGGCCGAGTCCGACTGCGGCGGCTTCCAGAACGGCATCTGCCTCTACCAGTTCTCGGAAGTGGTCGGCGCCGGCGATTTCGGCGCCTGCACCAAGGCGTGCACGGCGCACAGCGATTGCTTGCTGCCGCAGGCGCGCTGCGTGTCGCTCGGCCTCCCGACCAATGGCTTCTGCATCTTCGAGTCGGTGCCCTGCGAGGGCAACAGCGATTGCGAGGACCCGGACGAGTGCACCGAGACGCCTGATGGCTTCTTCTGCCTCGACCCGGCGTATCCGCTGAGCGGCGAGGGAACGGGCGGCGCTGGCGGCGCTGGCGGCGCTGGCGGCGCTGGTGGCGCTGGCGGTGCCGGCGGCGGCGACACCGGCGGCGGCGGCACCGGCGGCGAGGGCGGCGCGACCAGCACCAGCACCAGCGCCAGCACCACGGCCGGCGCGGGCGGCGCCGGCGGTGCCGGCGGCGCCAGCACCACGGCCGGCGCGGGCGGCACGGGCGGCACCAGCACCACGGCCGGCGCGGGCGGCGCCGGCGGCGCCTGATCGCTTCATCCCACGACAGGGGCCTCCTCTCATCTCGATGTGCACGGGCCGAGATGAGGCCCTCGCCCTCCGCTCCCCTCACGCCAGAGCTCGACGCGACGGGCCCCCTCTCTCCCGCGCCGCGGTTGCCATCGAATCGCTCTTCGCCTTGATCTCCAAGATCGCGGCCCGCCGCTGGCTCCCCGAGCGCCACGAGGCCTGGATCGCGGCGCTCTCCTCTCTCGCCAAGTTCGCGCCGCGCCACGGACACGCGCCGGACAAGGCGCGTTCGCCCGGCGACGGACGCGCGGGCGCCCGCGCCGCCGGGCTGGAAAGCGCGCCGAGGAGGGTGCTCGCGCGCTTCTCCAGGCGCGAGTTCAAGCACGAGGCGCACCGTCCCAGGCGGGGCAGTTCGCCACACGACAAAAGCGAGCGTGGCACGCTCATCGCGCGGTGGAACGCATCGAATCCGGGAGCGCTGCGCCGGCACCCTGCTTGCTCATGCGCGTGCTGGAGGACCGCATGAACAAGCTCGCTCTCTTCACCTCGGCCGCCGTCATGGCGGTCGCCACGATGGGTTTCACCGGGACCGCGCAGGCCCAGGAGAGGACGCGCGACACGGTCACCATCACCGACTCCGTGCCGAACCGCGGGCTCATCTGGAGCGGCGTCGCCGTGCTCGGCACGACCTACGGCATCTCGACCGTCGTGGCGACGTTCAGCGACAGGCCGGCGGACCGCGCGCTCTGGGTGCCGATCGCGGGCCCCTGGATCGACCTCGGGGCGCGCGGCAAGTGCGGCACCGGGCGGCAGTGCGACACCGAGGCGACGAACAAGGTGCTGCTCGTCGCCGACGGGCTCGGCCAGGCGATCGGCGCGCTGCAGATCCTGGGCGGCTTCATCTTCCCGGCGACGCGCACGGTGACCCAGGTGGGGAGCGTGCAGTTCATCCCGATGCGCAACGGGCTCGCCGCGAGGACCGTGTTCTGAGAGGCGATGCGACGTCGCGCATCGCCCCTGGTCCCGCCGCGGAAGCGCGCGCTATCCGGCGTCAGACGGCATCTTCGCCCGCGGCGACAGGCCGCGAACGAGGGTCGCGAGCGTGCGCAGCACCGGAGTGTCGACCCCGGCCTGGCGCCCGCGCTCGACCACGGCGCCTTGAAGGATATCGACCTCCGTCTCGCGGCCCGCGCGCACGTCCTGCAGCATCGACGGCTCCGTGAGCGGGAACTCCGCGCGCGTGAGGGCGATCATCGCGTCCGCGATCCCGACCGGGATCTCCGCCCCTTCGGCGCGCGCCACCGCGATCACCTCGAGCATCGCCTCCCGGGCGAGGTCCTCCATCTGCTCCACGACGACCCCGGCGCGCTGATCGGTCAGCGCGCAGATCGCGTTGAAGGGCGCGTTCCAGACCATCTTTTCCCAGAGCATGGCGCGGTAGCTCGCCCCCCGGCGGACCGGGATGCCCGCGCGCTCGAGCAGCGCGGCCACCGCGTCGACCCGCGGCTCCTGTCCAGAACGGTAGGGCGCGAGGCCGGCGCGCGTCGGCGCCAGCGTGTCGATCTCGCCAGGACCGCTGAGCCCCGCGGACATATAGGCGATCGCGGCGATCACGCGCGACTCGCCGACCTCGCGCGCGACAGCGTCCTCCGAGTCGAGCCCGTTCAGCAGCGGCACCGCGAGGCCGCCTTCGGCGAGCAGCCCGGGGAGCCTCGCGCTCACGGCGGCGAGGGATGGCCATTTCACCGCGATCAGCGCGAGATCGAACGGCCCGCGCGCCGCGTCGAGGTCAACGACGCGGAGCGGCGGCGTGCGCAGCTCGCCCGCCGGCGTGCGGAGGACGAGCCCGCGGGACCGCATCGCCTCCCCGTGCGCGCCGCGCGCGACGAAGGTGACGTCTTCCCCCGCCAGGGCGAGCCTCGCCCCGAAATAACCGCCCACTGCGCCCGCACCCACAATGAGGATCCGCATCGGCGGCGACCATAGCATGCTGGAACCGAAGGGCAGAGGACCGACATGTGGCGATCAGGGCAGATTACGGATATGCATGGCCCGAGATGCGCAGGCCGGACGCCCCCACCTTGGCTGACGCCAGCGCCAGCATGAGCTCCCAAGCCCACCCGAGCGCCACGCTGGAGGCCGAGCAGCTTCAGCTGCTCATCGACGCCCTGCCGGTGCTCATCTCCTATATCGATAACGACGAGCGCTACGGCATCATCAACCGGGCCTACGAGCGCTGGTTCGGGGAAGATCGCAGCTCGCTCGTCGGCCGGAAGGTGCGCGAGGTGATCGGCGAGCCCGCCTACGCCGCCGTGAAGCCGCATATCGCCGCCGTGCTCGCCGGGCAGGCGCAAGACTTCGAGTCGTGGCTCGTCTATCGGAGAGGCGGCAGGCGCTACGTCCGCGTCCAGTACATTCCGCACCTCGGCGGCAGCGGCGATGTGCGGGGCTTCTTCACGCTCGTCTCGGACATCGGCGAGGTGAAGCGCACCGAGGAGACGCGGCGCTTCCTCGTCGACGCGACCGCCCTGCTCGACCCGGTGCTCGACCAGGACGCCATCTACCGGAGCATGGCGGATCTCGCGATCACCTCGGTGGCGGACTGGTGCGCCGTCCACACGCTCGATCCGGACGGCTCCGTCCGCACGCAGGTCGTGGCGCACGCCGAGCCGGCGAGGGCAGAGCTCGCCACCAGGCTGGCCCAGCGCAGCCGGATCCCGCCGCAGCCCGAGACGCCGCTGCACGAGGTGCTCCACGGCGGCCCCGGCCGGCTCGTGTCCGACCTCTCGGGCAGCCTGTCCGCCGCCGGGGCGCCCGACGCCGAGCACCCCGCCCTCCTGTGCGCGCTCGGCGGCAGCTCCGCGGTGCTCGTGCCCATCCGCGCCGAGGAGCGCGTGATCGCGGCGCTCACGCTCGTGTCCGCCGGCTCGGGCCGCGTCTACGACGCTGTCGATCTCGCCTTCGCCGAGGAGCTCTCGCGGCGCATCGGGCTCGCCGTGCAGCGCGTGCGCCTCTACGACATGGCCCGCGACGCCGAGGCCGAGGCGCGGCGGCGCTTCCTGGCCGAGCAGGAGGCGCGCCGGGCCGCCGAGCGCGCCGCGCAGCGCATGGCCGGCCTCCAGCGCATCACGGCGGCGCTCGCCGACGCGCTCACCGGCGAAGCGGTGGCCGAGGTCGTCGTCGACCAGGGCATCGCCGCCGCGGGCGCGTACGCAGGGGCGATCGTCGTGACCGTCGGCGACGAGCTCGAGTGCCTCAAGGCGGTCGGCTACCAGGGCGACCTCGTCGATCGCTTGCAGCGGATCCCCGTCGACAGCGAGCTGCCGATCGCCGAGGCCCTGCAGACCGGCGCTCCCGTCTGGCTGCGCTCGCGCAAGGAGGTCGCCGCGCGCTACCCGGAGCCCGTGACCGGCCTCCTGATGCCCGCCACCGCGTCGCTCTGCTGTCTCCCCCTCGTGGTCCAGGAGCGGCCGCTCGGCGTGCTCGGGCTGAGCTTCGCCGAGCCGCACGCCTTCGAGCTGGAGGAGCAGGAGTTCCTGGTCGCGATGTCGCGCCAGTGCGCGCAGGCCCTGGAGCGCGCCCGCCTGCACGAGGAGCGCACCGCCATCGTCGAGCGCGAGCGGCGCGTCGCGCTCGAGAACGCCCGCCTCTACCGCGAGGCCCACGAGGCGGACCGGCGCAAGGACGAGTTCATCGCGATGCTCTCGCACGAGCTCCGCAACCCGCTCGCGCCGATCACCACCGGCCTCGAGCTCCTGCGCATGAACACGAGCGAGCGCGGCGAGCGCGACGACAGCCAGATCCTCGCGACCCTCGAGCGGCAGGTGAAGACGATCGTGCGGCTCGTCGACGACCTCCTCGACGTCTCCCGGATCACGCGCGGCAAGATCGAGCTGAAGCGGGAGCGGCTCGATGTCGGCTCCGTGGTCGAGGCCGCGCTCGAGTCCGTCCGTCCGCTCCTCCTCCAGCGCCGGCACGAGCTCAACGTATCCGTCGAGCCCGCGCTCTCCGTGAACGGCGACCGGGTGCGGCTCGAGCAGGTCGTCGTGAACCTCCTCAACAACGCGATCAAGTACACGAACCCGGGCGGCCGCGTCTCGGTCACCTGCGCGGCGAGCGGTGGCGACGCGTGCCTGCGGGTGACCGACACGGGCGTCGGCATCCCCGCCGAGCTGCTCCCGCGCGTCTTCGAGCCGTTCATGCAGGCGAGGCGCACGCTCGATCGCTCGCAGGGGGGCCTCGGCATCGGGCTCACGCTGGTCAAGCGGCTGGCCGAGCTGCACGGCGGGCGCGTCGAGGCGCTGAGCGCCGGCCCTGGCGAGGGCACCACCATCAGCGTGTGGCTCCCGCTCGCGGGCGCGCCTTCGGGGAGCGCCGCGCCGGCCGTGGCCCAGGCCCCGCGCCCCGCGGCGCGCGCCCTCCGGGTCCTCCTCGTCGACGACAACGTCGACGCCGCCGAGGGCCTCCGGCGCATCCTCCAGTTCCACGGGCACACCGTGTCGATGGCGCACGACGGCTCGGCGGCGCTCGAGGCGGCGCGCGCGGGGACGCCCGAGCTGGTCCTGCTCGACATAGGCCTGCCCGGGATGGACGGCTACGAGGTCGTCCGGCGCCTGCGGGCCGACCCCGAGCTCAGGCGCTCCTACATCGCCGCCGTGTCCGGCTACGGGCAGGACCAGGACCGCCGCCGCTCGCGCGAGGCCGGCTTCGACGCGCACCTGACCAAGCCGGTCGCGGCGGCCCAGCTGCTCGCGCTCGTCGACAGCGCCGCCTCGCGGGGGTGATCGGCGCGGGCGCGGGGCCGGGGCGAGCCCCGCGCCCGCGCCGGCGCCCGATCCGGGCCGAGGCCACGGCGTACGTCGCGCCCGGCGCGCACGCCGGCCACGGCGCGTACCCGGGCCCGGCGCGCACACCGACTGCGCCGATGTGGGCAGATCGCGCCCGTCCTTTTCACAAACGCAATGCATTCATCCGGAACCGCGAAACACGCGTGAAACAAGCGCCCCTGGCCCCGAGCGAAGCGCCCATTTCCGTTCATTGGAGCTGTCGAGTTCGTCCTCATCCTGCGGCGCGTTGCGCTCGCGGATGATCGCGAAACACGCGTGAAACAGGGGCAATGTCCGGGCTCGAGAGCGCCAGTGGACACACAATTTATTCCGGCGAAACAGTTGCGAAACAGAGCCCACAGTAGACATTTTCTGGTCCGGGACTGTGACCGGCGCCTCGCTCGGACAGCAGTACGGCAGTGACGGTGAGAAGGACTCACCGGGTCCCAAAGGTGGGTTGCATGAGCAAGAAGAAGGACCTCCTCGTCATCGGCAACGGCATGGTCGGGCACAAGTTCATCGAGAACATGGTTCTCGGTGGCTTCCTGCGCGAGTGGAACATCACGACCTTCTGCGAGGAGCCTCGGCTCGCCTATGACCGGGTGAACCTGTCCGCCTTCTTCAGCGGCAAATCAGCCGACGACCTGTCCATGGTGAAGCCCGGCCTCTACGAGGAGGCGGGCATCAACGTCCACCTGGGCGACAGGGCCGTCTCGATCGATCGCCGGAAGAAGGCGGTCACCTCGGCGAAGGGGAAGACGGTCTATTACGACAAGCTCATCCTCGCCACGGGCTCGTATCCGTTCGTCCCCCCCATCAAGGGCAAGGACGCGAAGGGCTGCTTCGTGTACCGCACCATCGAGGACCTCGAGGCCATGGCGGCCCACGCGAAGTCCTCCAAGGTCGGCACGGTCGTCGGCGGCGGCCTGCTCGGGCTGGAGGCGGCCAACGCGCTCAAGAACATGGGCCTCGAGGTCCATGTGGTGGAGTTCGCGCCGCGGCTGATGGCCCTCCAGGTCGACGAGGCCGGCGGCGCCATCCTCCGCAGGAAGATCGAGTCGCTCGGCGTCCAGGTGCACACGAGCACGTCGACGCAAGAGATCGTCTCGGAGCACGGCCGCGTGGCGCGGATGCTCTTCGCCGACCAGACGGACCTCGCGACCGACATGATCGTCTTCTCCGCCGGCATCCGCCCGCGGGACGAGCTCGCGCGCGCGTGCGAGCTCGCGATCGGGAGCCGCGGCGGCGTCGTGATCAACGACCGCTGTCAGACGTCCGATCCGGACATCTACGCGATCGGCGAGTGCGCGAGCTACAACAACCAGCTCTATGGCCTCGTGGCGCCCGGCTACCACATGGCCAAGGTCGCGGCCGACGCCCTCACCGGCGGGAAGGACACCTTCGGCGGCTTCGACATGAGCACCAAGCTCAAGCTGATGGGCGTGGACGTCGCGAGCTTCGGCGACGCGTTCGCGGCCCAGCCCGGCGCGCGCGTGGTCAGCTTCATGAGCGCGACGTCGAACGTCTACAAGAAGCTCGTCGTCAGCGCGGACGGCAAGCACCTGCTCGGCGGCATCCTGGTCGGGGACGCCTCGAATTACAGCCAGCTGCTCCAGCTCGTGCAGAACAAGATCGTCCTCCCGCCGAACCCGGAGGACCTCATCGTCACGCCGCGCGACGGCGCGAAGCCGGCGGGCTTCGGCGTCGAGGCGCTGCCCGACACAGCGACCATCTGCTCCTGCCTGAACGTCACGAAGAAGGCCATCTGCTCGGCCATCTGCGACGACAAGCACGTGACGCTCGCCGCCATCAAGGGGCACACCAAGGCGGGCACGGGCTGCGGCTCGTGCACCACGCTGATCACCGACATCCTGAAGAAGGAGCTCAAGAAGGCCGGCGTCGCGGTGACGAACTACCTGTGCGAGCACTTCAATTACTCGCGGCAGGAGCTCTATCACCTCGTCCGGATCCACTCGGTCAAGACCTTCGACGACCTGATCGCCCGCCACGGCAAGGGCAAGGGCTGCGAGATCTGCAAGCCGGCCGTGGCGTCGATCCTCGCGTCGACGTGGAACGAGCACATCCTCAACAAGAAGCACCTCCCGCTCCAGGACACGAACGACAGGTTCATGGCGAACGTCCAGCGGGACGGCACCTACTCGGTGGTCCCGCGCGTGCCGGCGGGCGAGATCACGCCCGATCAGCTCATCGCCATCGGGCAGGTCGCGAAGAAGTACAACCTGTACTCGAAGATCACCGGCGGCCAGCGCGTCGACCTGTTCGGCGCGCGGCTGGAGCAGCTGCCCGACATCTGGCGCGAGCTCATCGCCGCCGGCTTCGAGTCGGGCCACGCCTACGGCAAGGCGCTCCGCACCGTGAAGTCGTGCGTCGGCAGCACCTGGTGCCGCTACGGCGTGCAGGACTCGGTCGGCTTCGCGGTCGCGGTCGAGAACCGCTACAAGGGGCTGCGCAGCCCCCACAAGCTGAAGTCCGCCGTCTCCGGCTGCGCGCGCGAGTGCGCCGAGGCGCAGAGCAAGGACTTCGGCATCATCGCCACCGAGAAGGGCTACAACCTCTACCTCTGCGGCAACGGCGGGATGAAGCCGCAGCACGCCCAGCTCTTCGCCGCGGATCTCGACGAGGCGACGCTCATCAAGTACCTCGACAGGTTCCTGATGTTCTACATCCGGACGGCGGACCGGCTCCAGCGCACGGCCACCTGGTTCAACAACCTCGAGGGCGGCATGGATTACCTCCGCCAGGTGATCATCGAGGACTCGCTCGGGATCTGCCAGGAGCTGGAGAAGGAGATGGCCCACCTCATCGCGACCTACGAGTGCGAGTGGAAGGCCGCTGTCTCCGATCCGGACAAGCTCAAGCAGTTCCGCCCCTTCGTGAACGCCGGCGAGCCCGACCGGAGCATCGTCTTCGTCAGCGAGCGGGCGCAGCACCGCCCGGCGGCCTGGAAGGAGAAGTCCACCGTCGTCGAGGAGATGATCTGACCGCGGGGCGACAGGCCTTTTCTCGGAGGAATCGTCATGAACCAGCTGCACACTTCGGAAGCGCCTCGGAGCGAGGGGACGACCCAGAGCTGGGTCGATGTTTGCGGGGTCGAGGACATCATCCCGAACACGGGCGTCTGCGCGCTCGTCGGCAAGCGCCAGATCGCGGTGGTCCGGGTCGGCGAGGGCGAGGAGATCTACGCCATCAGCAACTTCGACCCGTTCAGCAAGGCGTTCGTCATCTCCCGCGGCATCGTCGGGGACAAGGGCGGCGTGGCCAAGATCGCCTCGCCGATCTACAAGCAGAACTTCGATCTGCGCACGGGCCAGTGCCTGGACGACCCGGGCGTGCGCATCCCCGTGTACCCCACCCGGATCCGCGGCGGGCGCGTCGAGGTCCAGGTCGCGGCGCAGCCGTTCGCGGCGGCGAGCTGATCGAATGAGCGGGCGAGGCGGCGACACGCACCTCCCCGCGACGGGCACGCCGCCGTTCGCGGCGTGCCTCTTGGAGCTCTCCGGGCTGGGTTTTCGCGCCGGGTAGACAGGGACTTTCAATGAGCGTTGCAAAGGTTTCGGACACTCATTTTCATTTGCCCATCGTCAACTCACCGCCGAAGGTCCAGGACAGCAACAAGAGCCTGCTCCAGTCGCTCCTTTCGGACCAGCAGAAGCTCACGGCGGTCGAGAAGTTCTCGAAGATGCACGAGGAGCACGCGCTCCCGGCTCAATCCAAGTACTACCGCGACCTCATTCCCTTCGAGAAGCCGAAGCCGGGGCAGCAGTATGCCTTCGAGGTCGACCTGGACGCCTGCACGGCGTGCAAGGCGTGCGTCACCGCCTGCCACAGCCTGAACGGCCTCGACGAGGACGAGGTGTGGCGCTCGGTCGGGCTGCTCCACGGCGGCACACCCCAGGCGCCGGCGCAGCAGAGCGTGACGACCGCGTGCCACCACTGCCTCGACCCGGCCTGCATGTCGGGGTGCCCGGTCAAGGCGTACGAGAAGGACCCGGTCACCGGCATCGTCAAGCACCTCGATGATCAGTGCATCGGCTGTCAGTACTGCATCCTGATGTGCCCCTACGACGCTCCGAAGTTCAACGCGGAGCGGGGGATCGTGCGCAAGTGCGACATGTGCAGCGACCGGCTGGCCAACGACGAGGCGCCGGCGTGCGTGCAGTCGTGCCCGAACGGCGCCATCCGGATCACGGTGGTCGACCAGGCGAGCGCCGTGCAGGAGAGCCAGGCGAACGTCTTCGTGCCGGGGGCGGCGGCGCCGGAGTACACGATCCCGACGACGAGCTACAAGACGAAGAAGTCGCTCCCGCGCAACATGCTCCCCGCGGACTTCTACCAGGTGAGCCGGGAGCACTCCCACCCTCCGCTCGTCGCCATGCTCGTGCTGACGCAGCTCTCGGTGGGCGCCTTCTGCGTGAGCCTGGCCCTCAACGAGCTCCTCGACGAGCAGGCGACGCGGGATTTCGGCGGCCACAGCGCCACCTTCGCGCTCGTCTTCGGGCTCGCCGCGCTCGGGGCGAGCCTCCTCCACCTGGGCCGCCCGCAGTTCGCGTTCCGGGCCTTCCTCGGCCTCAAGACGTCGTGGCTCAGCCGGGAGATCCTGGGGTTCTCGCTCTTCGCGGGCGCCGGGACGCTCTATGCGGCCTCGTTCTGGGTGCAATCCATCCCGGCGCTCTCCGCGCTGCCGATCCCGCTCAGCCAGCTGCAGGCGCCGCTCTCCTACACGGTCGCGCTGAGCGGGATGCTGGGCGTCTTCTGCTCGGTGATGGTGTACGCGGCGACGCAGCGGGAGCACTGGCGGGGGGGCCTGACGGGCTTCAAGTTCGCGGGCACGGCGGCCGTGCTCGGGAGCTCGACGATCCTGATGGTCGCGCTGCTCACGAGCCGCGAGCACGCGTCGCTGCTCCTGACCGGCGGCTTCCGCGCGCTGAGCGCGTTCCTTTGCGCGTCGATGGCGCTCAAGCTGCTCGTGGAGCTCTCGATGTTCCGGCACCTCCGCAAGCGGAGCCACTCGACGCTCAAGCGGAGCGCGATCCTCATGGCGGGTGAGCTGAAGGGCGCGACCGGCTGGCGCTTCGCCTGCGGGGCGCTCGGCGGCATCGTGCTGCCGGCGCTCAGCCTGTTCTCGGCGCCGAACAGCGGCGTGAGCTCGGAAGTGCTGATGGCCATGGCGGTCGTGGCGTTCCTGTTCTGCCTCTCGGGGGAGTTCCTCGAGCGGTATCTCTTCTTCGCAGCGGCGCCGGCGTCCAAGATGCCCGGAGGGCTCTCCTGATGACCACGTCCGACGCAAAGAAGGCCCCTCCGGCGCGCGCGGCGGCCGACAACCTGCTCTTGCAACGCAACGGGCCGCTGACGCGCGAGCTGCTCCTCACGCCCGGCGAGTTCGGGCTCGGGAGGGTGCCGGCGCGGCTGAAGCCCGACCAGACGACGACGGTCGTGTGCGGCTTCTGCTCGACCGGGTGCGGGCTGAACGTGCACCTCAAGGACGGCGAGGCGATCAACCTCTCGCCGAACACCGACTATCCCGTCAACCTGGGGATGGCGTGCCCGAAGGGCTGGGAGGCGCTCACGCCGCTCCGGGCGAGCGACCGCGCCGTCACGCCGCTCTTGCGCAACGCCCGCGGGAAGCTGGAGCGCGTGGAGTGGGACGTCGCGCTGCGCACGTTCGTGGATCGCTTCAAGGCGATCCAGGAGGCGCACGGCAAGGAGTCGGTCGCCTTCATCAGCACCGGGCAGATCGTCACCGAGGAGATGGCCTTCCTCGGCGCGCTCGCCAAGTTCGGGATGGGCATGCTGCACGGGGACGGCAACACCCGGCAGTGCATGGCGACGGCGGTGGTCGCCTACAAGGAGTCGTTCGGGTTCGACGCGCCGCCGTACACGTACCGCGATTTCGAGGAGTCCGACGTCGTGGTGCTCGTCGGCTCGAACCTCTGCATCGCCCACCCGATCATGTGGGAGCGGCTGTGCAAGAACAAGAACCGTCCCGCGATCCTCGTCGTGGATCCGCGCAAGACCGAGACGGCGATGGCGGCGACGGCGCACTACGCCCTCAAGCCGAAGTCGGATCTGACGCTTTTCTACGGGATCGCGCACATCCTCATCCAGCGAGGGTGGATCGATCCTGAGTTCATCCGCGAGCACACCGTCGATTTCGAGGAGTTCAAGGCGCACGTCGCGGACTTCACGCCGGCGCGGGTGTCGGCGGCGACGGGGCTCAGCGAGGAGCAGCTGACGTCGTTCGCGGAGACGATCCATGGCGGCAAGCGGGTGTCGTTCTGGTGGACCATGGGCGTCAACCAGAGCCACGAGGGCGTGCGGGTCGCGCAGTCGCTCATCAACCTGGCTCTGATGACGGGGAACATCGGCCGGCCTGGCACCGGGGCGAACTCCATCACGGGCCAGTGCAACGCGATGGGCTCGCGGATGTTCAGCAACACGACGGGCCTGTTCGCCGGACACGATTTCACGAAGGAGGAGCACCGGAAGAAGGTCGCCGGTATCCTCGGCATCCCGGAGGAGGTGATCCCGACCCGGAACAGCCTGGCTTACGACCAGATCATCGAAGGCATCTTGAAGGGGAAGATCAAGGGCCTCTGGATCATCGCGACGAACCCGGCCCACTCCTGGATCAACCAGGAGGACCTGCACGAGCTCCTCGGCCGCCTGGAGTTCCTCGTGGTGCAGGACATGTACACCACGACGGAGACGGCGGAGCGCGCGCACCTCGTGCTCCCGGCGGCGTCGTGGGCCGAGAAGGAGGGCACGTTCATCAACTCGGAGCGGCGCATCGGCCTCGTGAAGAAGGTCGCGCGGGCTCCCGGCCAGGCGCTGGCGGACTTTCATATCTTCCAGCTCGTCGCGCAGTACTGGGGCTGTGGCGATCTGTTCAAGGAGTGGAAGAGCCCGGAGGCCGTGTTCCAGATCATGAAGCGGCTGTCGAAGGGGCAGCCGTGCGACATCTCGGGCATCGAGGACTACGCGATGATCGACGAGCGCGGCGGCATCCAGTGGCCGTTCCCCGAGGGGGCGTCCTACGAGAGCAACGAGCGGCGGCTGTTCGAGGACGGCAACTTCTACCGCCCGGATCAGAAGGCGAAGTTCGCCTTCCAGGCGCCCCGCCAGCTGCCGGAGCCGACAGACGAGCAGTACCCTTTCACGCTACTCACGGGGCGCGGGAGCTCGAGCCAGTGGCACACGCAGACGCGGACCAAGAAGTCCGCGGTGCTGCAGCGGCTTTATCCGAAGGAGATCTACGTCGAGGTGAGCCCGGTCGACGCGAAGAAGCTCGGCATCGAGATGCACGAGTGGGTGGTCATCGCGTCGCGCCGGGCGGAGATCAAGGCGCGGGCGTTCGTCACGAACTCGGTGCAGCCGGGGGAGATCTTCGTCCCCATGCACTACGAGATCACGAACAAGCTAACGTTCCCGGCGTTCGATCAGTATTCCCGGCAGCCTTCGTACAAGGCCTGTGCCGTCAAGGTGCGGCGCGAGGAGGACCGCGGGTAACCCGCCGCGGTCTCCACGAGGGACGCCGGCGCCGCGGACAGCGGGCTGGCGTGGCGCCGGTGGCGCCGCTCAGCCGCTCGCCCCCCGTCGCGACCGGCGCGCGACCTGATGCGCCTCCGGCTGGCGGCGATCTTCGCGCGGGACCAGACGCACGCCGCTCTTGGGCGGCGCGGGCGTGCGCAGGTACCCGCTGCGCAGGTAGTAGGCAAAGAGCCTGTCGAGCAGCCGTGCGTCCATGGCGGGACACACGATGGTCGTTCCGACCAGCCCGTCCATCGTGTTCTGGCAGTCGCAGGCGGGCATCTTCTCATACATTTCCCATCGGGTCAGGTCGCCGTGGACCTTCTCGGTCAGCATCGGCAGGAGGGGAAGGAACGGGCTGTCGCCCGATCGTTGTATCTGCTTCAGGAGCTCCTCGCTCCATCGCGCGTAGGGCAGCCGCGCCAGCGGACCGCTGTGGGAGCCGAGCAGGTCGAAGAAGCCGTTCAGGTCGAGCCGCTGCGACGGCGGGGGCACCAGGTGGAATACCTTCCCCAGGGCTCCCGGCCGGCGGGACAGGTGCACGATCGCCTGGCTGACGTAATCGACCGTCACGAACTCCTTGCTCTGCTCCGGCAGGTCCGGAGCACAGCCCATCTCGAGGCACCCTTTGATCATCCTGCTCGCGAAGTCGCTCACGTTGGCGGCGCCCGTCTTGCTGTGGCCCATGATGAATCCGGGGCGGAAGATGGTGACCGGCACCCCGCGCGAGCGCGCGATCGACACGAGCTTCTCCGCGACCCATTTGCTCTGGGAGTAGCCCATATCCGTGTGGAGGTAGTCCGCCCAGCGATCGAGATCGTCGCTCTCCCTCACGATCCGTACGCCGGTGAAGTAGCCGGCATGGCCGAATATCCCGATCGTCGAGATGTAGTGCACGGGCTTCGTCCGACGGAGGCACGAGAGCCGCAGGATCTCCTGCGTCCCGAGCACGTTGGCCGCCTTGTGGGACGCGTACGGCTTGATGTAATTGACCTCCGCTCCAGCGTGGTAGATCGCGTCGATGTGCTCCGCGAGCGCGTCGAAGCCGGCCGGGGCGAGCCCGAGCAGCGGCTTGGTCAGGTCCCCAGGCACGGCGACGATCCTCGCGCTCACCGCGGGCTCCCAGAGGGAATACGTCTTCAGGCTCTGCCGGATCCTCTCCAGGCCTCGGGCGGCGTCGGGAGCGCGGACGAGGCAGTGGACCGTGGCGCACGTCTGCTCCAGGAGGTCGCGCAGGAGAAAAGCACCCAGGAACCCCGTGGCGCCGGTGAGGAAGACGTGACGCGGCGGAGCGCTCGCATCGACGGCCGCTCCGCGAGGGCGAATGTCGGGATCGAGGACGGCCTCCGCGCGGAGGTCGACCGCGCCCATCGCCGCCGCGGCGCCGCGCCCCTGCTGGCGCCGCGCCTCCTCGACGGCGCGGGCGAGGCCAGCCACGGTGGGCGACTCGAACAGCCGGCGCGCGGGCACGTCGACCTGAAAAACCGCCTTCACGCGGAGGAGCACCTGCACCGCCAGGAGAGAGTTTCCGCCGAGCTCGAAGAAGTCGTCGTCGGCCTCGATGCCGTCGGTATCGAGGATCGGCGCCCAGATCCCGGCCACCTGCCGCTCGAGCAGAGAGCCTCTGGTCATCGGCCCGCCGGTGCGGAGCCGGCCGAGGCGAGGCGACGGCAGCGCCCGGCGATCTACCTTCCCGCTCGCGGAGAGCGGCAGCGACGGCAGCGCGACGAACGCGGACGGGATCATGTAGTCGGGCAGCTTGTCTTGCAGAAACCGGCGCAGGGTCCTCGAGAGGTCGTGCGGCGAGGGGCTGCCGTCCGTTTCCGCCGACCTCCGCCGCCGTTTCCCGCGCGCGGCGCGGGCCGGAGCGCGGCGCGGGCCAGCGTTCGCGACGACATACGCCACGAGGCGCGTGTCGCCGGGCGCGTGCTCCCGGAGCGTGACCACGGCGTCGCGCACGGCGGGGCACGCGGAGAGCGCGGCCTCGATCTCCGCGAGCTCGACGCGGAAGCCGCGGATCTTCACCTGCGCGTCGAGCCGCCCGATGAACTCGATGGCTCCGTCGGGCAGATAGCGGACCTGGTCGCCCGTCTTGTACAGACGGTCCCCCGGCTCCTCGGGCAAGGGGTTCTGGACGAACGCGTCGGAGGTCAGCTCGGGTCGGTTCAGGTAGCCTCGTGCCAGCCCGTCGCCGGCGAGGTAAAGCTCCCCCGGAACGCCGACAGGCACCGGCTGGAGCCGGCGGTCCAGCACGTAGGCGCGCGTGTTCGCGATGGGCCGCCCGATCGGGACGCGGAAGGCGCCCTCCGGAACTTCCCGCACGACGTGGGCCGTGGAGAACGTCGTGTTCTCGGTCGGACCGTAGACGTGCACGAGGTGCTTCGGAGCGCCCTTGTCGAGCACCTCGCGGAACAGCTTCGGGCTGAGCGCTTCGCCGCCGACCAGCAGATAGGAGAGGCCCTGGAATGCATCCGGGCCCGCGCTCGCGAGCTGGTGGAATAGCGCTGTGGTCAGGAACATGACGGTGATGCCTTCGCGGCGGATGAGCGCCGGCAGGGCTCCGGGCGACAGCAGCGTGTCGTGCGGGACGAGCACGAGGCGGGCGCCGCTCAGCAGAGCTCCCCAGATCTCGAATGTCGACGCGTCGAAGGAGAGGCTGGAGGCGTGCGCCACCCGGTCGGACGCGCCGAGCGTCACGTAATCGGTGTCCTTGACGAGGCGGACGACGGCCCGGTGCGAGACGGCGACGCCCTTGGGCTGGCCGGTCGACCCCGAGGTGAACATCACGTAGGCGAGATCGGTCGCCGTCGCGCGGCTGGAGGGGTTCTCCTCGCGCTCCGGCGCGCCGCTCACCTCGTCGAGGTCGACGATCGCTCCGCGGAAGTGGAGCCTCGTCACCTGCTCTCGCTTCCCGAGGAGGGCGCTCACCCGAGCGTCGTCCAGCATGAAGCGCAGCCGCTCGTCTGGATACCTCGGATCGAGGGGGACGTACGCGCCGCCCGCCTTCAGGATGCCGAGCAGCGCGACGAGCACGTCCAGCGATCGTTCGACGAAGACCGCCACGCGCATGTCGGGCCCCCGGCGATGCGCCGACAGCCGGTGAGCGAGCCGGTTGGCGCGGCGGTTCAGCTCGCCGTAGGTGAGCGCCTCGCCGCCCTCGACAGCGGCGATGGCGCCGGGTGTGCGCTCGACCTGCACCTCGAAGAGCTCATGGATGCACGCGTCGCGGGGGTAGGCGGTCTGCGTCGCGTTCCACGCCACGGTCATCCGGCGCCGCTCCTCCGGCGTGAGGAGCGGAATGTCGGAGATGGGCCGCTCGGCGCCGCCCGCGACCCCTTCGAGCAAGAGGTGCAGATGGCCGAGCATCCGCGCGATGGTCTCCGGATCGAACAGGTCGGTGCTGTACGCCATGGTCGCGACGAGCCCCGGCCCGGACGCGTCGACGGACAGGGACAGCTCGACCGGAACGGCCGCACGAACGCGCGAGAACCCTGTCGCGGTGGGCCCCTCCGCTGCGGCGTCGCCGAGCGCGCCCGCCCCTCGTCGCTCGAGCGCGAAGGTGGTCTGGAACAGCGGATGCCGGCTCGTGTCCTCCACCGGATCGAGCTCCTCCAGCAACGCGTCGAAGGACACGGGGCCATGGGCCTCGGCCCAGGCGACACGCGCGACGACCTGCGCGAGGAGATCTCGAAAGCTCAGCTCCTCGTGGAGGTGAACGCGCAGGACCAGGGGATGACACTGCCCTGGCGCCGCGCTCCAGCCCTCGGCGCGGCCGTCGCCCGGCCAGGGCGCCCCGATCACGATCTCGCTCTGCCCGGTAGTGCGATAGAGCAGCGCGGCGTAGGCGGAGAGCAGGGCGTGAAAGAGCGCCGCGCTCGATCGCCGGCTCATCCGGTCGAGCTCGAGGGCGAGCCGGGCGGGCAGCCCTCGTGATACCGACGCGCGGCGCAAGGACAGCGCGGCTGGGCGGGGGCGGTCTGTCGCAAGTTCGAGCACCTGCCGCTCGCCCGGCAGGCCCCCGTTCCCGTTGGACAAACAGATCTGTGTCGCTCGAGCATGCATGCTTGAACTCCGTTCGTTGGGTTATTGAGAACGATGCGTGTATGATCAGGTGTTGCGCGGCCCCACCTTGCGCCTCAGCGCATAGGCGATCCCGCTTTGAAGGGTGCCGCAGGTGACGAGCCCTCTCAGCTCGGTCCCCAGCTCGACCAGCGCCTGCGCGGCGGCGGGGCGAATGCCTGTCAGCACCACCTCGGCGCCGAGGAGGCGCGCCGCCTGCGCGATGCGGATCAGGGCGGCCGCCGCCTCCCCGTCGACGGATTTCACGCCGGTGATGTCGAGGATCGCCACCCCCGCTTGCTTCTGGCCGAGCGCGTCGAGGAGTGACTCCAGGATCTGCTCCGCGCGCGCCCGGTCGATCGTCCCGATGAGCGGCATCGCGATCACCCCCTCGGCGATCGGGATGAGCGGGGTGCCGAGCTCCCGGAGCGCCGCCTGTTGCGCCTCGATCACCTGCATCTGCGCGAGCCTCTCCTGCTCGTACCGCAGTTGCTCCGTGACGTCCCTGATGAACGCCGCCAGGCCCGTTACCTCCCCCGCCGGGCCGGTGAGCACGAAGGCGCTGGTCTGCCCCATCCACTCGCTCCCGTCCGGACGCCGTACCTTCAGGACGCCGCGCCATGCGCCCTCCCGCATCAGGGTCGGCATGGTATCGGTGGAGAGCTGGGTGAAGCTCTCCGGCGAGTAGAAGTCGGCCAGCGCGCGGCCGACCGCGCCGTCGCCGAAGCCGCTCATCCTCTTGAAGGCGAGATTGGCGTAGAGGACCTCGCCGGTCGTCGAGGTCAGGGTGATGCCGTCGAGGGCGTTGTCCACCAGCCTCTTCGACACGCTCAGATCCTCCGCCTGGCGCCGTTGCTCCGCCGCGCTCTCCATCTGCGCTGTGATGTCCTGCACCACGCTCATGACCTGCCGCGGCGCACCAGCGCGGTCGCGCTCGAGGACGATGTCGCGCCTGCTGAGCCAGCGCCATGCGCCGCTGGCCTCGCGCAACCTGCACGCGAGCTCCGTCGCTCGATCCGCGTGGCCCCCGATGATCTGGCCGAGCTGCTCGCGTACCCGGGCCTGGTCGTCGGGGTGCGCCAGCGCGACGAACGCGTCGCATCCGATGCGCTCCGCGTCGTCCTTCGTATAGCCAAGCTCGGCGGCGAGCGAGCGATTCTCGTAGCGCCTGCGCTGCTCGACGGGATCATAGACGGAGATCAGGTACGGCGCAGCCTCGTGCATGAGGTACGCGCGACGTAGCTCCTCTCGCAACTCTTGCTCGACCTGCTCGAGCTTGGATATACGGGCGCGCAGGGCGGCAAGCTCACCATGAGCCGAATGATGTGCCGTATCGTGAGCATCCATGGAATCTCCCCTGATGGATGAAGTCAGGCGGTGCCGTGAACACCTCGCCTGGAGCGACGAGGTTGCTACCGACATGCCGCCCCCGGGAAGTCGGCGTCGATCTGCCAGACCGGCGCTGACACATTACGAACGTTTCCTTGTGCTCCTCACTCCAGCGCCAGCCGCGAGCACCCACCCATGCACGAGCCGAAGAGCGCCTCGCGCGACGTCGCCGTCGCTCGCTACATGGACATCACAACAGTGCACCTGAAACCGGGTGCCCTCTGTCCATGGGTTCACGTGCACCATGCAACAGAAGAGGCCTTTGATCCGCGTACATCAGCTCAGGCCAGCACACCCCACAATCCAGCTTCGAGCACGAGATTAACACAGCACGCATGCCCCCCGATATACTCTTTATGTGTCCGCACAGCCGGCGACATGTTCGGGACAGCGGACCACCTCAGTGCACCGCCCCGGGCACACACACCCACAGGACCTTTGCTCCACGGCACCGACTGCTGACGCCATGGACGTCGCGCGTCGCTTTGCCGGACACAGGAAGGGCCGTCCGGTACGGCCGCACACCAGCAGATCACGAATCCGGGCGCGAGGCGATCGCGGACAGTCGACGCGCGCGCGAGGGGCCGCTCGGGGACGAGCCCGCGCCGCTCCCCCTCCCACAGCGCATCGTTCCGTACCGATGGAATCCATGGCGCAGCGGAGGCTCGAGGAGACCGCGCTCGCCGCGCGATGGTGTGTTATCTGCCGCTGGACGGCCAATGCTCCTCTGGCGACCCCCGAGGAGCATCGGCACAGGCCAGCTCGGCGGGGCCCCTGCGCTGCGCGACGAACACCCTCTCAGGGCGCCGGATGACGCGGAGAGCCTCCCTCCCTCTCGCGGTAAGGGCCAGCGCCGGGCTCAGACCCCGCGCGGAAAGTCGCCTTGCTGCGGGATGCGAGGGTCCTGGGTGGGGTCGGGAGAGGGCGGCTCCGGCTGCTCAGGGCCCGGATCACCAGGGTTCGGCGGCAGCGGGACCTCGTCGTCGTCGCCGCCAGGAACGTCCGTCTTTGCGAGCTCATGCGTGCGGTTGTTCATGACGGGACTCTGCTGCAATTTTCAAGCCGTAGCGCACGGGCAGCGCCCTGCTTGACGCCCCGGCCCGGGATCCGTGATCTGCGGCCAGCGTGCTCTCGATCCGCCATGACCCGTTCCCGCTCGAGGCCGCCCGCGACCTGCTGGGCATCGTGCGGGCGCTCTACGCCGCGGCGCGCGCCCGCGGGGCCAGCGTGGCAGATCTCCACGCCATCGCCGCGGTCGGGGACGACCTGCGGCAGGCGATCGCCCTCGCGGAGGCCCACCCGCCCGGCACGCTCGGGTTCTCCTCCGCGTGGGCCCGGGCCGAGCGCGCTGCAGGCCGCGTCGGCGAGCTCGCGGACGCGCTCGCGCCCGCCGCGCCGATCGTCCGCGCCGCCCTGGCGCGGGTCGGCGGCGGCAACGTCAAGCCCGGGTGAGCGCCCCGGCGATCGGGTGGTCCGGCGGGATCGGCCAGGAGAGGGCGCGCGAGGCGACCGCGCAGTAGGCGTCGAGGCGCTCGCGCGGCACCGCGGCGCGCGAGCCGAGGCGACCGAGGTTGTCGATCAGCAGCTCCAGGCAGCTGTTGCCCACCCGCTCGCCGACGCCGAGCGCCGTGGCGTGGACCCGCTCGACACCGCAGGCCACGGCCCAGAGCGCGGCCGCAAGGCCGAGGCCGCGGTCGTTGTGGCCGTGCCAGTCGAGCTCGAGCCGGGGCGCGCCCAGCGCGGCGAGCTCGCGCCGGGCGAACGCGATGAGCGACGCGGCGCCCGGCGGGGTGACGTGGCCGGTCGTGTCGCAGAGGCAGATGCGCGCGGCGCCGGCGTCCACGGCGGCGCGGAAGAGCGTGCGGAGCATGTCGGGCGGCGAGCGGGTCGCGTCCTCGGCGACGAGGCAGAAGGGCAGGCCGGCCGCGGCGGCGGCGCGCGCGGCGTCCTCGACGCTGCGGACCAGGAAATCAGGCCCCCACCCCTCGACGAAATGCCGGATCGGCGAGCTTCCGATGAACGTGTAGACAACGATCGGCGCCCCCGTGCGCTCGGCCACGCGCGCGACCTCCTCGACGTCGGCGGCGATCGTGCGCGCGGCGGCGGTCAGGGCGAGCGGGAGCCTCGACGCGACGATCTCCCGGACGAGCAGGCACGCGTCCTCGAACTGACGCGGGCCGGCCGCCGGCAGGCCGAGGTTCACGGCGTCGACGCCGATGCCCGCCATCGCGTGGATCAGCTCGACCTTCTGCGCGGGCGACGGGTTCACCGTGGAGACGCCCTGGATGCCGTCGCGCAGCGTCTCGTCGAGCACCTCGACCGGCCGGGCCGCCCGGCCGAGCGGCAGCCACGGCTCGTCCTCGGCGCGAACGGCAGCCCAGCCCTCTGCGAGCAGGCGCCCGAGGGGCGGCGGGCGCTCCGCCTGCGCGGGCGGGGGCGCAGAGACGGCGCGGTTCCAGTCGAAGGGGGCCGCGGTGCTGGGATCCCGGCCGTCGCTCATGCGCTGCATGTCAGGGAGGTACTCTCGGCGTGGCGCATGCCCGGCGCGCCGCGTCGAGCCGGCGCGATGCAGAGGGTACTGCATGTCGGCGCCCGGAGCAGGTCCCGATCTACCGGCCCGACGCCGCGTCGACCTGCGGGCCCGACGCCGCGTCGACTGGCAGGCCCGACGCTGTTGTCGACCTCACGCATCCTGCGGGCCCCGGGACCGGGCCGCTCTCCGCGCGGAAAGACGTGCAGTCGCCGGTGGACGTGGACGCGCCGCTCGCGGCGGGCGTCGACGAGGTGGCCGCGGGCGACCGGCACACCTGCGCGCGCAAAGGCGTGGAGGTCTACTGCTTCGGCAACGATTACAACGGCGCGGTGGGCATCAGCTACTTCGGTCCCGTGCCGGAGCCGAAGCTCGTCGCGGTGCCTCAGGTGATGCACATCGACGTCGGCCGCGAGCGGAGCGGCGCGGTGTCCGGCGACGCGCGGGAGCTCATGATGTGGGGGGTCCCGCACCTCGGCGACGGCGGCACGATGCTCTCCCCGCAGCCCGTCTACGCGGACATCGACGGGGTGGCGCAGCTCGCCGTCGGCTACGATCACACGTGCGCGCTGAAGACGACCGGCGAGGTGCTCTGCTGGGGCGAGAACAACCACGGACAGCTCGGCGTCGGCCTCGACGTCGCGGCGCAGCCCTCGCCGGTCCTCGTCAGGCTCGCGCCGCCCTGAGCGCGGCGGCGCTCGGAGGCCGCCGCCCCGCGCCGCCCGCCCGCGCGGGAGCTCTCCTCGCGACAAGGGCCTTGCCCGGCGGTAGAGTGGCCGCCTTTCCACCCGGAGATGAGACGATGAAGACAACCGCGCTCCGTTCCGCGCTCGCGCTGGGCGCCCTGCTCCTGACCGTCATCGGGTGCGAGGAGAAGAAGACGACGACGGCCGCGCCCGAGGGGAGCGCGCCGGCCCAGGTCGCCAAGCTCTCGGTCGCTTCCTACGACCCCACGCGCGAGCTCTACCAGGAGCTCAATCCCGCGTTCGAGCGGTGGTACAAGCAGACGACCGGCAAGGACGTGGACGTGGAGACCGACCACGGCCCGTCGGGCAAGCAGGCGCGCGACATAGCGGCCGGCAAGGAGACCGACGTCGCGGCGCTCTCGGTCGACTTCGACATCGACACGATCGCCAAGGCGGGCCTGCTCCCCGCGACATGGCGCGAGCGCCTGCCGAACGGCTCGGTGCCGTACACGTCGGCCGTCATCTTCATGGTCCGCAAGGGCAACCCGAAGCAGGTGAAGGGCTGGGAGGACCTCGCGCGGCCCGAGGTCGTGTCGCTGTGCCCGGATCCGAAGACCGGCGGCGGGGCGCGGTGGATCTACCTCTCGACGTGGGCGCACGCCGCGCGCAAGGCGAAGGCCGAGGGCCGGACGGACGCGGAGGCCGAGGCAGCGGCGCGCGAGTTCACGGCGAAGGTCTACGACGACGCCATCCTCGACCCGGCCATGCGCGGCTCGTCGACCCGCTTCATCCTGCAGCGCACGGGCGACGTCCTCTTCGGCTGGGAGAACGAGATCCTCCAGATCGCCGGCGACCCGGCGACGGCAGACCAGTTCGAGGTCATCGTGCCCTCGGACTCGATCACGATCGAGGTCCCCGTTTCGGTCGTCGACAAGGTCGCCGAGCGGCACGGGGTCAAGGAGATCGCCGAGGCGTACGTGAAGTTCCACTTCTCCGACGAGGGGCAGGAGCTCATCGCAAAGCGCTACAACCGCCCGTACAGCGAGGCGATCGCGAAGAAGCACGCCGAGCGGCTCAAGCCGCTGACGCTGTTCCGGTTCAAGGACCATTTCACCGACTGGCCGACGGTGATGAACGTCCATTTCAGCCAGGGGGCCGAGCTCGACAAGATGCGGAAGAAGTGATGTCGCGCCGCGCGCGCGTGCTCCCCGGGTTCTCGCTCTCCCTGGGGGTCGCGGTGCTCTACCTGAGCCTCGTGGTCCTCTTGCCGCTCTCCGCGCTGTTCCTCAAGACGGCGGAGCTCGGCTGGGAGCGGTTCTATCAGGTCATCACGAGCGGCTGGGTCGCCTCGGCAGTCCGCTTCACGCTGGGCGCCTCGCTCGTGGCCGCGCTCCTCAACGTCGTCATTGGCCTGCTCATCGCGTGGGTGCTCGGCCGGTACACCTTCCCCTTCGCCCGCTTGATCGACGCGGTGATCGATCTGCCCTTCGCGCTCCCCACGGCCGTGGCGGGCATCGCGCTCTCCACGCTCTACGCCGAGACCGGTTTGCTCGGCGGGGCGCTCTCCAGCGTGGGATTCCGGTACCCGTGGCCCGCGTGGCGCGGGTTCGCGCAAGGGGGGTGGCGCGGGTGGCCGATCGAGTGGACGGTGTACGACAGGATCTCGCTGGCGCCGCTCGGGGTGGTGGTCGCGATGGCGTTCGTGGGGCTGCCGTTCGTGGTGCGCACGGTGCAGCCGGTGATCGAGGACCTGAGCCGGGACGTCGAGGAGGCCGCGGCGACGCTCGGCGCCAGCCGCCTGCAGATCTTCCGCGCCGTCGTCCTGCCCGAGCTCGCGCCGGCGCTCCTCACCGGGTTCGCGCTGGCGCTCGCGCGCGGCCTCGGCGAGTACGGGTCGGTGATCTTCATCTCGGGCAACCGCCCCGACACCGAGATCGCGTCCCAGGTGATCATCAAGATGATCGAGGTGAACGAGACAGGCACCTACGCCGACGCCACCGCAGTAGCGGTCCTGCTGCTCGGGGCGTCGTTCGCGCTCCTGCTCGTGATCAACCTGCTCCAGCGCGCCGCCGCGCGACGCGGCGCGGCGGGCTGATCGCGCCATGACGACCGGCGGCCCGTGGACCCGAGGCGCGAGATATCGACCCATGACGACCGGCGGCCCGTGGACCCGAGGCGCGAGATGATGGCCGCGCGCTCCCGCGCCGGCAAGGCGGAGGCCGCCGGGGGCCGTGGCGCGCGCCGGGTGCTGATCGGCCTCTGCGTGCTGCTCGTCGGCGTGTTCCTCGTGCTCCCGCTCGGGGTGGTGTTCTGGCACGCCTTCAGCGAGGGTCTGCGCGCCTACGGACAGGCGGTCTTCGACCGCGCGACCTTCCGCGCGGTCGAGCTCACGCTCCTCACCACGGCCATCGCGGTGCCGCTCAACACGCTCTTCGGCCTGGCGGCGGCGTGGGCGGTCACCAAGTTCGATTTCCGGGGCAGGAGCCTGCTCGTCACGCTGATCGACCTGCCTTTCTCGATCTCACCCGTGGTCGCCGGCCTGTGCTTCGTCCTGCTGTTCGGGGCGAGCGGGCTCTTCGGTGCCTTCGTCAACAGAACTTACGAAGTGAGCCTCGGGTTCACGAGCCTCGACGTCTCGACAAGGGTCATCTTCGCCCTGCCTGGCATCGTGCTGGCCACGGTGTTCATCACCTTCCCGTTCGTCGCGCGCGAGCTCATCCCGCTGATGCAGGCCCAGGGCACCGAGGAGGAGCAGATGGCCCGCGTGCTCGGCGCGAACGGGTGGCAGATCTTCTGGCGTGTGACGCTGCCCAACATCCGCTGGGGGCTCCTTTACGGGGTGATCCTGTGCACCGCCCGGGCGATGGGGGAGTTCGGCGCGGTGTACGTGGTCTCGGCGGGCTCTTCCGATCAGGTGACGCTGCCGCTCCACGTGGAGCGCGTCTACTACGCCAACATGGTCCGGGTCGTGCCCGCGTTCGCGGTCGCCAGCCTCCTCGCCGGCGTGTCGGTGATCACGCTCGCGGTGAAGGCGGCGGTGGAGTGGCGGTTCAAGGGCGAGCTGAAGAAGAAGGACGGCGGGTAGAGGATCGGCGATCGAGTGCGCCGCGTCGGCGACGGCCGCATCCATCGATCCCGGCCGTCGTGCGCCGTCGTGCGCCATCGTGCCAGAAGCCCGCGGGCGTGCGGGCGTGCTCGGGCGGCCGCGAGGGGGCTGGAGGCGCCGCCGGACATGGTCTAGCCTACCAGGCTGTCGATCGGTCGCCGTGAGGCGCCGAGAGCCTCGCCGACACCTCGATGGCCGCCCAAGAGGAGGTCTCTCCCATGCGGATCGCGTTGATTTCCGACATCCATGGCAATGAAGTGGCGCTCAGGGCCGTGATGGCCAGCATCCAGGCGGCCGGCGTCGATCAGGTGATCTGCCTCGGGGACGTCGCGACGCTGGGGCCGCGGCCGGTGGCCATCCTGGACATGCTGCGGGAGCTCGGGTGTCCGTGCATCCTCGGCAACCACGATGACTTCATGCTCGATCCCGGGTTGATCCGCACCTACACCGAGGCGTCGATCGTCGTCGACGCGGTGGACTGGTGCCGTGACCAGCTGTCGGAGGACGACCTCGCCTTCCTGCGGACATTCCAGGCGGGCCTGGAGGTCCCGCTCGACGCCCGCGCGACGCTCCTCCTGTTCCACGGCTCGCCGCGATCTCACATGGAGGATCTCCTCGCGAACACGCCGCCCGAGGAGCTCGATCGCCGCCTCGAGGGCCACGCGGCGACGGTGATGGCCGGGGGCCACACGCACCTCCAGATGCTCCGCCAGCACCGCGGCATCCTCCTCGTGAACCCGGGGAGCGTCGGGCTCCCCTTCAAGGAATACGCGAACGGCGGGCCTCCGACGCTGCTGCACCACGCCGAGTACGCGATCGTCGAGGCGCGGTGCGGCGCGGTCAATGTCAGCTTGCACCGGGTGCCAGTCGACAGGGACGCGATCCGCGCGGCCTTGAAGGCGTGCGACAACCCGATGCGCGGCGCGCTGCTCCAGCAATATGCCTGAGCGCGCGCGGACCACGGCAGACGGGGCTCGCCAGCTCCGCGGGCGCCGGCCGGCGCCTTGCCAACATGCGCGCGCGAGCCAGCGCGCCGAGGGAGGGCTCTCGTGAGCTCCAGGCCGCGCATCTTCATCGGCTCTTCGGTGGAAGGGCTCCGCGTCGCCGAGCACATCCAGCTCGGGCTGGACTACGACGCTGACTGCACGGTCTGGTCGCAGGGGGTCTTCGGCCTCTCCGGAGGCACGCTGGAGAGCCTCTGTGGCGCCATCCGAGATTTCGAGTTCGCCGTGCTGGTCCTCACGCCCGACGATCTGGTGCAGAAGCGGAGCCAGGCGATGAACAGCCCGCGCGACAACGTCCTGTTCGAGCTCGGGCTGTTCATGGGCGCGCTCGGCCGGGAGCGCACGTTCATCGTCTATTGCCGGGACGAGCCGATCGGCCTCCCGACCGACCTCGCCGGGGTCACCGCCGCTACATTCGCGCGGCGCGCCGACGGGAACCTCCAGGCCGCGCTCGGCTCCGTGTGCACGCAGATCAGGAACGCCGTCGGCCGGCAGCGCGGGCGCGCCGCGGCGCAGGAGGCGGGCACCTCGGCGCTCGCGTCGGAGCTCGCGGCGCTGAGGGCCGCGCTCGATACGCAGACCGAGCGCTTCCGGCAGATGCTGGCGGCCGCCACGATGACGACGCGCGCACCGGAGCCGGCGGGGCCGCAGCGGCCCCTGACCGGCCTGCGGGCGCTGGCGGGCGTCTGGCACAACGCGGAGACCGACACGACATATTACCTGAAGATCCAGCTCGGCGAGCTCCGCGGTGTCTACTGCTACCAGGGCGATCTCGACGCGATCTCGGAGTATCACGATCTCAAGCTGGTCGGCGATGTGCTGCTCGGCCGGTTCCGCTGGCTGAAGCGCCCTGATATCAACGGATATCTTTACCTGAAGGTCGAGTCGAAGAGCCGCCTCTCGGGCGGCTGGTGCCTCGAGAGACACGCGCCGCCCGAAGGGATGGAGGCGCTCCCGCAGCACCTCGATCGCCTCGCATCGGCGGTCTGGACCCGCCTTGAGCCCGCGCCCGCCTTCCCGGAGTGGGCCAACCGCTACTTTGACGCGCTCGAGGAGTGAGCCGCCGCGTCGGCGCGCGCATGACCGGCGCCGGGCGCGCCCCGGGACGTCGGCGCAGGCCATGCGGTCGAGGAGCCCAGGAACGTAGCCCCGCCGATCACCGCTCGCCAGGGCTGCGCCGCGCGGCGCAGCCACGCGCGCGCCGCACCGCCCGCACCGGAACGCGCGCCGCTCGAGCGTGCCCGGCCGCCGCGACGCTGGCGTGCGGCGGGGGCGCGGCGATCTGATAGCCTCGTCGGTGCGAGCCGAGGAGCGATGGAGTCCCGATGACGAAATACGAACAGATCAAGCTGTCCTACGAGGCGTCCAAGGCGGCGATCGGCCAGGTCGCTGAGGAGCTCTTGCAGTGGATATACGAGCTCCGCGACCACATGGCCTGGCCAAGGGACAAGTGGGCGCTCAACCGGATCGCCACGGACGTCCAGGCCAACGGGCTGCTGCAACGGTTCGTCGTCGAGAATCAGCCCGGCGTCGGCGAGGTCCTGAAATGCCAGCTCTCGCTCACCGTCGAGGACGAGCTGCCGTTCACCGTCGACTTCTTCGCGGTCGGCAGGACCGACAGGGGCCTCCTCGTCGTCCTCGTCGGCGGGGAGCAGATCACCGTCAGCAAGGCCTCGCCCGAGCCGTTCTTCGAGAAGGCCGTGGAGCACATCCGGCAGCAGGCGAGGCGCGTGGCAAAGACGCGCCGCGTGGGAGCCGGCGCCGGCACCCCCCACCGCCCCGCATAGCCCCGGCACGGCCGGGCGAGGCGCCCCGGCGAGCGCCGCCGTGCAGCACCAGGCGAGCGCCGGCGTGCAGCAGCGTCGGGCAAGCGCCGCCGTGCCAGGAGCCCCAGGCGCGCCGGCGCTGCCAGCCTTCACCAACGAAACCCGCCCTGGCCAAAACGAAAGCCCGAGCCCCAAGAAGCCTGCGCAAACTCACGATGTTACATCAGGAAGCCCCTGGCCCAGCTCCTGCTTAATACCGAGGCAGAGCGCCTGAGGGACGGTTCCCCCCCCACCGTCGGACGGGCGCTCTTTTTCTTTTTGTGCGCCTCGATACCCGGGCGCATCGAGCGGAATCTCGCTTGATCTCGCGGAGACGCGCCCCGGGACGGTCACGGCGAGACGCAGGGCACGCTCGGCGCGGCGTCCGGCGAGAGCAGCGGCGGCAACCACCGCTGCAGCACCAGCGGCACCATGGCGTCGTGCGGCATGGGCTCCGTCGGGTGGAGGTGCTCGAGCTCGCGGAGGACGCCGGGCGCGGCAGGGTGCGCCTCGACGCCGCGCTGGAACGCGCGGCGGAAATCGCCGAAGGGGCGCCTGGCCCACGACATCGTCTGCCACGACACGATGACGTGCGTGGTCGGCGAGGATTGCGCGAGGGGGAGCGCGAGGTCGACATCCATGCACGTGTCGATCGCGAGCGCGGCGTGCAGGGGCGTGGACGCGCGCACCGCGGCCGCGATGCCGCCCGCCGGGTTGCACCCGCCGCCGGAGTGGCCCGCGACGAGGACGCGCGCGCGGTCGAGGGTCGCGACGCCGCGCAGCCGCTCGGCGGTGGCGTCGAGGAACACGTCCAGATCGAAGGCAGGCCAGCTCGTCCGCGCCACGGCGACCGCCGCCGGGAGCACAGCGCTGGGCGCCGCGACAAGGATCGGCGGGATCTGGCCCGCCTCCATGAGCTGCGCCGCGATCCGGCGGACGTCGCCCTCCTGGCCGCCCCCCATCCAGCGGTATCTGATCTGCGCCGCGTTGGTGCCGTGCAGGAACACGAGGATCGGTAGCGGCCGCGCGGGATCGGCGGCCGCGAGGCGGTGCACGAACGCGCGGCCCAGCCAGCGCTGCTCCGGCGGCACCGCAGGCCGGGCGGCGCCGCCCGGCGCCGCGCCCTGCTGGACCGCCCCGCTCGCCGGCGCGGGCGGGCGCTCGAAGTCGTAGGTCGCGCCGTCGAGCTGCCCCGCGGCGGGCTTCGGCGGGGACGGCGCGGCGGGCACCGGCGCTGGCCTCGGCGGCGCGGAGGGCACCGGCGCTGGCCTCGGCGGCGCGGAGGGCACCGGCGCTGGCCTCGGCGGCGCGGAGGGCACCGGCGCTGGTTCCGGCTGCGCGGCAGGCACCGGCACTGGTTCCGGCTGCGCGCCGGCGCGATCCGGGAAGCTCGCGGCCGCGAGCCCCGCCGCGAGCGCGAGGGCCGCGAGAGCGCCCGCCGCCGCCCGAGCAGCGCGCGCGCGCCCGCGGCGGCCAGCGCCCTTCACGGCCGGTCCTGCGCCGGGCGCTCGCCGTCGAGCGCCGGGGCGGGCGAGGCGCTCGCGGCCCGCTGGATCGTGCGCTTCCGCTCGAAGTCCCGGGTCGGGTCGACCACCTTGACGTCGCCGAAGCGGCTCAGCATCGGGCCGATCACCTGGGCGTCGCCCGCCACGACGACCACGGCGCGCGCCGGTCGCACGTGGTCCGCCGCGACCTTGCCGGCGAGGGCCGGCGTGATGTCCCGGAGCTCCTTGCGGTAGCTGTCGTGGTAGTCGTCCGGCAGGTCGAGCACCTGCATGCCGGCGATCTCGTCGGCGAGCCCCGCGGCCGTCCCGATACCGAGGCCAAGGCCGGCCGAGAGGCGGCCCGCCGCGGCCTCGGTCTCCTCCTGGGATGGCATCGTCGTCGCGAGCTGCTCCACTTGCTCGAGCATCGCCTGCGCGACGGCGCCCGTCCGCGCCGCCGGCGCGACGGCCTGGACGACGAGCGGCGCCGGCCCCTCTGCGACGTCGATCGTCGCCGCGGACGCGGCGCGCGCCGCCCCGCGCGGCTCGAGGAGATCCCGGGACAGGCGCCCCGCAGGGCCGCCGAGCACCTGGCCGGCGACCGCGAGCGCGGGCCACTCCGGGTCGCGGCGCTCGGGCCCGAGGACGCCGACGAAGATCTCGCTCTCGGCGCTCTTCGGGCGATCGACGATCGTGATCTTGAGCGACCCGGGGGGCATCGGATCGGTGAACGAGAGCGCCGGCGGCTCGGCGCCGCGGCGATCGGCGAAGGCCTTCTCGACGGCGGCGCGCGCGGCCTCGGACGTCGTGTCGCCCGCCACCACCACGACGGTGTTCTTCGGGACGTACCACGCCGTGTGGAACGCGCGGCAGTCGGCGGCGGTGAGCTTCGGGAGCTCCGACGCTGTCGCGCCGAACGACGCGTACGGGTGCAGCTCGGTCGGGAGCGCGTAGAGGTCGCGGAAGAGGACCATCAGCGCTCCCCAGCGGCCGTCCGTCTGGGCGCGGCCCCTCGCCGCCTCGACGGCGCGAGCCTTCAGCTTGGTGAGCTCGGCGGCGTCGAGGCGCGGCCGCTGCACGACGAGCCCGAGCAGATCGATCGCCTCGGCGAGGCGATCCCGGGTCGTGCGCAGGCCGATCACCGTGGCGTCGAGGCCGGTGTCCACCCACAGGGAAGCGCCGAGCGACTCGACGCGCGCGAGCAGCTCGCGGCCGGGGAGGCCGCCGGCGCCGCCGTGCACGAGGAGCTGGCCCGTGAGCGCGGCGAGCCCCGTGCGCTCGCCGTCGGCCGAGGAGCCGCCGCGGACGACCACCCGGACCTCCACGAGCGGCAGCGCGCGGTTCACGGCCGTGGCGACGCTCAGGCCGCTCGGCAGCTCGGCCCAGGCGATCGCGGGCATGCGCGCCGGGCGCGCGGGGCCGGACGGCGGGGGCTGCTCCCGGCGCTCGGCCTCGGGCGGCGGCGCCTCCGGCGCGCCCTTCGACGGCGCGGCCGCCGGCGCGGCCGGCCGCGCTTGCGGCGCGGCGGGAGCGCAGCCGCACACGGCCGCAGCGAGCGCCGCCGCCGTCCAGGAGAGCCACGGGCGCGCCGTTCGTCGTTCGCGCCGCTCGCGTCGCTTGGTTCGCTCGCTCATCGGGTCACTTCGTCCTGCTCACTTCTTCCTGGGCTTCGCCGGCTTCGTCGGCTTCTTCTTCGGCGCAGGCCGGGCCGCGGCGCCGCGCGCCTTCTCCGCGCCCTTGCCCGGCGCCGCCTTCTCCGCGCCCTTGCCCTTGCCCGGCGCCGCCTGCGCCTCGGCCTGCGGGCCGCCTCCGGCCCGCGGCGCGACGGCCGCAGCGTGGCCGGGCGCCCGCGGCGGCGGGGACGCTCCCGGGGTCGCGGGAGGGTACGTCTCCACGATCGTCCGTCGCGTCGGCCCGAGATGATCGCGCGCGACGCGCTGCACGTCCTCCCGGGTGACCGCGAAATAGCGCGCGAGCTCGCCGTTCAGGTGGGCGGCGTCCCCGAAGAGAAGCTCGTGCTCGCCGAGCGCCCGCGCCCGAGCGCCCGCGTCCGCGAGGCCCGACACGAACGACGACTGGAGGAGCCGGCGCGCCTTCGTCAGCTCGGCCTGCGATGGCCCCGCCGTCGCGAGCGTCCGGATCTCGCCCTCGACCAGCTTCTCGACGTCGCCGACCCGGGCGCCCTCGGCGAGCCGCACGTCGATGGAGAACAGGTCGGGCCCGCGATGGCCGCCGAGCGCTACCTGCACCGACCGCGCGACCGCCTTGTCCCCGACGAGGAGCGCCTCGAGGCGCGAGCTCTCGCCGCGGCCGAGCAGGACGGCCGCGAGCGCGAGCGCGTGGTGATCCGGGTGCGAGCGCGGCGGGACGGCCCACCCGTAGAGGATGGCCGGAGCACGGGCGGCGCTGTCCCGCACGACGGCGGTGCGCTGGCTCGTCTGCTCGGGGAATGGAACGTCCTTGAAGGGCGCGGCGGCGACCGCGGGGATGCCGTCGAAGTACCTGTGCACGAGCTCCATCGCCTCGCCGGGGTCGAAGCCGCCGGCGAGGGTGAGCACCGCCCGGTTCGGGCCGTAGTGGGCCGCGTGGAAGTCGCGGGCCCAGGAGACCTCCGCGCCCGCGAGGTCGTCCGCCTCGCCGAGCGCCGGGTGCTCGTGAGGCCAGTACCCCTGGAAGACGAGCGCGTGGAGCCGGATCGCGCCCTGGCCGTAGGCGGCGCCGAGGAGCGCGCCGCGCCGCTCCTGCGCCTCGCGGCGCTGCGCCTCGAAGGCCTGCGCGCTCAGGTCGAGCGCCTTCATGCGATCGGCCTCGAGCCACAGCGCCAGCGCGAGCTCGTTCGCGGGCAGCACCTCCGCGTAGGTCGTGCGGTCGACCCCCGCGTCGTCCGCGAGCGCGCCGCCGCGCTCGCGGACAACGCGCAGGTGCTCGCCCGCGGGCACGTTGCGGCTGCCCCGGGCCATCATCCCCGCCACGAGGCGCGCGACGCCGCTCCTGCCGCTCGGCTCGTCGCGCGAGCCCGCGTCGTACGTCACGGCCACCGCGACCGTGGGCGAGCTCCTGTCGGGGCTCATCACCACGCGCAGCCCGTTCTGGAGCGTCGCCCGCTCGACGGGCAACGCGAGCTCGAGCGGCGCCTCCGCCGGAAGCGCCGTGGCGCCCGGCGCGGCGCGCCTCGGCGAGCCCGCGCCGCGCGCCGTCGCCGCGCCGGCCGCCGCGCCGCCGCCCCGAGCGCGCCCGCTTGCGGGCTTGCGTTGCGCCGCGGGGGCCCGCGGTCCCTGCGCCGCGGCGGCCACGCGCGGCGCAGCGGAGGCGGCGGTCATGCGCGGCGCAGCGGAGGCGGCGGCCGGCGCGGCGCCGCGCGGCGAGCGCGCCGCGGCCAGCGCGCCCTCGCCGGAGGGCCGCGCCGCGGCGGCGGGGCGGGGCGCGCCTGCGCTCAGCAGGCCGAGCGCCGCGAGCCCGGCCGTGACGGCGCGGCGGAGCAAGGTTCGGCTCACGGTCGTCGACACGGCAAGGCGATAGCACGTCGCCGGCCGGGCGCGCCCGCGGCGCGACGCGGCGGCGCCGCTTCACGCGGCTTCACCCTGCCGGCCGACTCGCGTAGGCTCACGCCCGCAGCTACGAGCAGCTACGAGATGCCGCGAGCGCGCGCGGAGCGCTGCCCCGAGCGCAGAGAGAACCGCCGATGCCCGACGTTCAAAACCTGATGAAAGCCGTAGTCGGAACGCTCGTCTTCGTCGCCCTCGGACTCATCGTCTTCCTGCTGGCGTTCGTGATCATCACGAAGCTCACCCCCTTCTCCATCCGCAAGGAGATCGAGGAGGACCAGAACACCGCGCTCGCGATCGTGATCGGCGCGGTGATCCTGGGCCTCGCGTGGATCATCTCCGCGGCCATCCACGGCTGACGCGCGGGTCTCGGCGTTGACCACGGCCGGGCCCGACGTCCTCGCCGCGCTGCCGGCCGGGCGCCACGGCGCAGCCCGCGGCGGCTTCCTGTGGGGCCGCGGCGTCGACCTCGCGGTGTTCGGCGGCTCCGCGGCGGTCGCGCTCGGCCTCGCGGCGCTCTCGGCGGGCGGCGCGCTGCCGTCCTGGGGCTTCCTGCTCTTCGTGGTCGGCGTCGACGTGGCCCACGTGCACACGACCCTGTTCCGCACGTACCTCGACCCCGAGGAGCTCCGCCGCCACCCCGCGCTCTACGCCGCCGTGCCGCTCGCCTGCTACGCCGCCGGCGTCGCGCTGCACCTCACCTCCGAGCTGACGTTCTGGCGTGCCCTCGCCTACGTCGCCGTCGTCCACTTCGTCCGTCAGCAGATCGGGTGGGTCGCGATCTACCGCGCGCTCGCCGGCGAGCGCTCGCGCGTCGATCGCTTCCTCGACGACGCGCTCATCTACGCGGCGACGGGGTGGCCGCTCCTTTACTGGCATGCGCACCCGCCGCGCGCGTTCCAGTGGTTCGTGGACGGCGACTTCGTGAGCGCCCCCTGGCTCGCGGCCGCCGTGGGCCCGCTCGGCGCCGTGTATGCCGCGCTCGCCGTCGCGTACGTCGCCCGCGCGATCCAGCGGGCGCGCGTCGCGCGCGCGCCGCTCAACCTCGGCAAGCATGTGGTCGTGGCGACGACCGCCGCGGCGTGGTACGTCGGCATCGTCGCGACCGACAGTGACTTTCAGTTCACCGTCACCAACGTGATCGTGCACGGGGTGCCGTACATGGCGCTCGTTTTCGCCTACGCGCGGGAGCGGGCCGTCGAGGCGCCCCGCTCGCTGATCGCGCGGCTCCTCGCCGGCGGGCTCCTCGCTTTTCTCGGGGTCGCGCTGGCGCTCGCGTTCGCCGAGGAGATGCTCTGGGACCGGCTCGTCTGGCACGACCGGCCGGAGCTCTTCGGCGGCGCCGTGGACGAGCCGCTCCTCGGGCCCCGCGCGCGGGCGCTGATCGTGCCGCTGCTCGCGCTGCCGCAGGCGACTCACTACCTGCTCGACGCGGTGGTCTGGCGCCGCCGCCACACCCGCCCGGCCCAGGCGCGCGCGCTCGGGTTCCGGACCGGCCCGGGGGCCGGCAAGGGCGGCGTGGGCGGGGATGCAGGCGGCGTGGGCGGGGATGCAGCGGACTCCGCGCCGCCGCCGGCGAGCCGAGAGGCTTGACCTGCGGCGCAACTCCCGTAACTGTCGGCGCTTCGCATGGCTTCGCTCGCGGCGCCCGTGCTCCCGCAACGCCCCTCGCCCCCTTCGCGGCGTGGAGCGACGCCGCCCCGCGCAGCCCGGGACCATGGATCCGGAGAAGATCCGGAGATGCTGGGAGCATGCAATGCGTGCAAGGCCCTGGCCTGCTATCGGTTCTGCATGCTTGCGCAGTCTGGAAGAGGTGACAGCAATGAGTGAACCCTGGCCAACCGGCGGGCCCAACACGCCGCGCGTGACGCCGATTCCCCCGAACCCGCGCGCCCCTGTCCTCCTGGTGGACGACGACGCCGAGCTCCGCGAGATGCTCCGCGAGATGCTCGAAGCAGCGGGTTACGATGTCTACTGCGCGAGCAACGGCAGGGAGGCGCTCGATCTGCTCCACAAGGCGGACCCGCCGCCTGGGCTCATCCTGCTCGATCTGATGATGCCGATCATGACCGGCGAGGAGATGCTCGCGGCCCTGAAGCAGGTGCACGCGCTCGCCGCCATTCCGGTGACCATCGTCTCGGGCCACGACGGCCCGCCCGAGGGCGCTGCCTACCTGAAGAAGCCCGTCGATTTCGGGGCGCTGCTCGCCATCGTCCAGAAGACCTGCGGCTAGAGCGACAAACGGGTTGAAACCACGAGAAAAAGCAGGAATTTCACAGGGAGGCGGGGAGGCGGGGAGGCGGGGAGCGAGAGACGGCAAGAGGGAGAAATTCATTTTTTTTCTTCCTCCCCGCCTCCCCGCCTCCCTGTGAAAATTCTCCGGGTTTCAACGTGATCGGTGTTCTAGCTCCCCGGGTCGAACGTTCGATCACGTTCCCTCCTGCGACAGGCGCGACAGGCACATCGACAGCGACAGTGCGCGGCCGCATGTCGGTGAACACTTCACGATCGTGACAGGAACCCTCGCCAAACATTGGGCGATCCCGACCACGCCGCGCCGCCGGCGGCAGACGCGCGATGTGGCTCGGATACGGCCGAGCTCGGCTGGTGCCGCCTAGATCGGCGCCGGGCTCGGCCGGCTCAGGCTGCCAGCGAGGCACCGCCGTGCGGTGCGGAGATGGCGCCGGCCCCCTCGCCGCGCCGCTCGAGCGGCGATGGCGCCTGCGGGGTCATCGCCGCGAACGCCAGGAGCCCCACGACGGTCAGCAGGAGCGCGAGCGCGAACGCCGCGGCGAGGAACAGGAGGCCGAGCGACGCGCGGTCCGCCCCGCCTCCGCCTGCGCCCTGCTCCGAGTCTTCGTCGCGTCGCTCCGGCTCGTCCACGCCTCGCCCCTCCGCCCTGTGGCTGTGCTTACCGCCTCGCGCGCAGCCGTGCAACGGACGCAGCGATGACCTCGGGGAGCGCCGCGTCCATCGACGCATAGCAGCATCCTGGGCGGACTCTCATGTCCGGACATTGTCTGTCCGGTGGACCCATCGCCGTCCGCCTCCGGCGGCGATAGGTTCGCCTCCTTGGAGGGCGTGCGAATGGCAGAGAGCCGCACCAGCGACGCTGTGGAGAAGAGCGGACAGGCGAGCTCCGATCGGCTGTGGATCCTCGTCAATGCGAATCATCGCGAGCCGACTCCAGATCTCGCGAGCGGCCGACATCCACGAGAAACCGTGGTGGTAAGTGACCGTGGCAACCTCCTCGTCAGCGTGGATGTGGGCAGGGGCTCGGCGCTCGCCGTGCCCTTCAAGACGGTTGAACTCGGCAACTCGGAGGCGACGCTGATCGTGCGGCTCGCCGCCGCCTCGACGCCGTGCGCCGGCTGCGTCGACGAGAGCCTGGCAAGGGCCGTCCAGGAGCGCGGCGGGCTCGACGCGGAGAGCGTCTTCTGCGCGGTCCGCGCCGCGATCGCCGGCTGCGCGGCGCGCGCGCACGGCGAGCGGGCCTCGGGCGCGGCCGACGCCGGCGGTCTCCCCCCCGAGAGCTCGGGGCCGCGGTCGTCCGGAGCGCTCCGCCTGGCGCCCGCCAACGCGCCTCACGTGTCCGCGGGGAGCGCGCTCCCGGCCGACAGCGATATCGACGTGATCCTGATCATCTGACGCAGGTCCCCGCGGGAGGCCGCAACGCCGCTCAACGCCGCTCAACGGTGCTCGAGGCACGGTGCACGGGCGGATCGTCTGACCGAGGTCCCGGCGGGAGGCCGCGACGCGGCTCAACCGTGCTCGGGACACGGTGCGCGGGACGCGCGCAGTCGCCCGAGCGCGCGCAGCGCAGCCGGCGGCCAAGGAGTCAAACGGTCGGATCGAGACGATCGGATCGGGACGACCGGACCAAGCGATCTGGTCGAACGGTCGAGTCGAGCGACGCGCGCGGGCAGCACGCCGGGACTGCAGGGCGGCGGACCGCTCCCGCGTCGCGCCCCCTGCAGCGCCAGGCAGCGGTCCTCGACGCTCGACGCTCGGCGCTCGGACGCGCCGCGCCTCGGGGCTCCGAAATTTGGCCCGCCTGCGCCGGGCATGCGAACCGGGGGGCTGGAGACCTCTGCAAGGATGACCAGCCCTCGCTCCCACGCCGAGCTCGTCACGCTGCGCAAGCTCGCGCAGGACCTCGCCGCCCAGCGCAAGGAGCGCCTGTCGAGCGTGCACCTCCTCGCCGCCATCGCCCTGCGCGGAGGCCCCGCCGCGGACCTGCTCCGCGACAGGCGGCTCGACGACGAGGCCCTGCTCAAGGCGACCCGCTCGGTCGACGACGAGGGTCCCGATCCTATCGGCCGGGCCATGGGGGGCGCGCGCGATGTAGCGAAGCGCGCGACGGCCAAGGAGCCCGCGGCGCTCCACCTGCTGCTGGCGCTCCTGTCCGACCGCAGCTCGGCCGCGCACCGGGCGCTCACGCAGTCGGGGGTCGACCTCGCGCGGCTCAGGACCGCGGCGCTCCAGATCGCGCTCGGCGTCGTGCAGGCGCGGCGCTCCTCGCCGCCGCGCGCGGGCCAGGACGGCGGCGCGCCCGAGAAGCCGGCCGCGCCGGCCAGGACGTCCCCGGCGCGCCGCGCCCGCGGCGAGGCCGCCGAGCCGGCGCGCGCGCCCGCAGAGCTGCGGCCCGTGAAGGGCACCGGCGTCGCCGTGCCGGAGCTGCGCCCCGCCAGGGGCACCGGCGTCGCCGCGACGGAGCTGCGGCCCGCCAAGGGCACCGGCCCTGGTGTCACCGTGCCGCTGTTCCCGCCGCCCCGTCCGCGCCCGCTCGCAGCCCCGGCAGGAGGAGATGCTCCCCCCTCCGCCGAGCCGACCGCGGCCCTCACGGCCGCGCTGCGGCGCGCCCCGACGGCGGACGACGCGACCGCCTCGCCGGCCGTACCGGCCGTCCCGCCGGCGGGGCGGCCGCTCGCGGCTCCAGCGAGCTCCGTCGCGGCGCGCTTCACCCTCGACCGCGCGCGCTTCCCGGCCCTCGCCTCGCTCGGGCACAACCTCTCGCTCGCGGCGGCGCAGGGGGAGCTCGAGCCGATCGTCGGCCGCGAGCGCGAGATCGAGCAGGCGCTCGACGTCCTGGCGAAGCGCCACGCCAACAACCCTTGCCTCCTCGGCCCGGCGGGCGTCGGGAAGACCTCGGTCGCGCGCGGCATCGCGCACAGGCTCGCCTTCGAGGAGCGGGAGCCCCGCATCGTCGTCGAGCTCGTGCCGTCGGAGCTCATCGCCGGCACGGGCGCGCGCGGCGCGCTCAGCGAGCGCCTCGCCGCGCTGCGGACGGAGCTCCGCGAGGCGGGCGGGCGGGTGATCCTGTTCATCGACGGGCTGTCGGAGCTCTTCGGCAGCGGCGCGCTCGACGAGGCGATGGCCGAGCTCAAGCTCGCGCTCGCCCGCGGCGAGATCACGCTGATCGGCACCGCCACGCCCGAGGAGTACCGGAAGAGCATCGAGGTCGACCCGGCGCTCGCGCGGCGCTTCACGGTCGTCGAGATCGACGAGCCCGAGGAGGACGAGGCGTTCCTGCTGCTCCGGAGCGTCGCTGTCGGGCTCGGCGCGCACCACGGGCTCGCGTTCACCGACGAGGCGCTGGCCTCGGCCGTGGCCTGGTCGGTGCGCTACCTGCCGGGGCGCGCGCTGCCCGACAAGGCGCTCTCGATCCTCGACCTCGCGGGCGCGCGCACGCGGCGCCGCGCCCCGCAGAGCGCGCCGGGCGCGCGCGCGGCCCTCCGTGAGCCCTCGCAGCCCGCGCGGCAGGTGAGCCCCGCCGAGGTCGCCGAGGTGGTCGCCGAGCTCGCCGACCTCCCGGTCGAGCGGCTGCTCGAGACAGATCGCGAGCGGATGCTCGCGCTGGAGACGCTGCTCGCCGAGCGGGTCGTCGGCCACGGCGAGGCGCTCGCGCGCATCGCCCGGGTGCTCCGCAGGAACGCGGCCGGCCTGCGCGCGCGCCGCCCGATCGGGTCGTTCCTCTTGCTGGGCCCGACCGGCGTGGGCAAGACGGAGACGGCGAAGGCGATCGCCGAGGCGCTGTTCCACTCGCCGGACGCCATGACGCGGCTCGATTTCTCCGAGTACGCCGAGTCGCACGCGGTGGCGCGGCTGGTCGGCGCGCCGCCCGGCTACGTGGGCCACGAGGCGGGCGGCCAGCTCACCGAGGCGGTGCGGCGGCGGCCGTACCAGGTGGTGCTGCTCGACGAGATCGAGAAGGCGCACCGCGACGTGCTCGAGGCGTTCCTGCAGGTCTTCGACGAGGGCCGGCTGACGGACGGCCGCGGCCGGCGGGTGGACTTCACGAACACCGTGATCGTGATGACCTCGAACCTCGGCGCGGCCGAGGCGGGCGCGCTCAAGGTCGAGCGCTCCGTCGGCTTCGCCCGCGCCTCGCAGGCCGTCTCGCCGGAGCGCCTCTCCGAGGCGATGCTCGCCGCGACGCGCGCCGCGCTCCCGCCCGAGCTCTACAACCGCATCGACGAGGTCATCTGCTTCGCGCCGCTCACACGGGCGGACGTCGCCGAGATCACGCGCCGGCTGCTGGGCGGCCTGGAGCGCGAGCTCGAGGCGCGCGGCGTGGTGCTCGAGATCGAGCCGGAGGCGATCGACGCGCTGCTCGACGCGGGCGGGTTCGATCCCGAGCTCGGCGCCCGGCCGATGAAGCGCACGATCTCGCGCCTCATCGAGGCGCCGCTCGCGGACCTCATCCTGCGCGGCCAGCTGGAGGAAGGGTCCGCGGCCCTCGTGGGCGTCGAGCAGGGGGAGGTCGTGGTCGACGCGATCGCGCGGGCCGGCGAGCGGCGTTATGCCGCGTGCTCCAGCTGAACGGGGGCGTTATGCCGCACGCTCCAGCTGGATCCCGAGGGCCCGCGGGTCGAAGTACGCCTTGAACCGCGTGATGGCGCCGGCGGGGTGCTCGATGACGCTCACGCCCTCGTACGAGAACACCACCCCGTTCGCGAGCGTCCCGTGGCTCTTCCACTCGAGGACGGAGGACCTGTCGGACTCGACGACGCACCGGAAATCGGACTGCACCTCGCCGAAGGTGTGGCGGTAGCCGCGCCAGAAGTCGCGGGCGCCGTCGGGGCCGCGGAGCGGGCGCGTGATGGTCACGTTGCTGAGCTCGGCGCCTGGCGCGAAAAGCCGCGCCATGGGTTCGACGTCACCGCTCTCCTCGATCCGACGCAGGGCTTTGATGAATTCGCTCGCCTTGGACATGATGCCTCCTGCCGTGCGAGCGCCTGCAAGGGGCGGGCCCTCGCCCCTTCCCGCTACGGCGGCCCCGCCTCGATCGCCCGCCTGTATCGCTCGCGCCGGTGCGGCTCGCGCAGGATCTCGTACGCCTCGTCGAGCACCTCGATGACGAGCCGCACGTCGTCGAGCAGGTCCACGGTCGCGGCGGTGAGCAGGGTCGACGGCTCGAACGCCTTCCGGAGCGCCAGGTACGCGCGGCGGATCTCGTAGTTCGTCGCGTCGCGCGGGATGCCGAGGATCGAGAAGTAATCCCCGTCCTCCACCAGCGCGAGCCGCGCCCGGACGCGCTGCCGGATCGCCTCCTCGTCGAGCGGATCCTCGACCGGCGGGGGCGGCGCCTCGGTGATCGACGGCGGGATGAGGACGTCGAGCACCTCCAGGCAGACGAGCGCGTAGATCACGCTGGCGTTCTCGGGCTCCGCCGCGCTCACGAGCTCGCCGACCGTGCGGCCGCGCGCGGTGCGCACGAGCTCCTCCTCCTCGCGCCGGAGCGCGCACTCGCCGAGCAGGTTGCGCCGGACGCCGTCGTCGAGGCGCGCGCCCGGGCCGCCGAGGCGGCGCAGCGCGACCTCGGGCGCGATGACGCGGCGGATCGTCTCCACGAAGACCTCGGCGCCGGTCGCGCCGCCGAAGACGTTCGGCTCCGCCTTGAGGCGGCCCGGCGGCTCGGGCTCCAGATCGCACGTGCCGGCCTCGACGAGCACGACGTGCCCGATGACCCACTCCGCGTGCGCGCGCAGGACCGGCCAGAGGTCGTCCTGGCCGAGGTGGCCGTGCGCGATGAGCGCCGCGCCGGCGTGCCGGCCCGAGGCCGGGAGCTTGCCCGCGAGCCGCGCCGCGACGTCGCGCTCTATGTCGCCGCGCCCGACCAGGAAGGCGAGCAGCGTCTCCTCGGGGATGCTCGATCCGGCGGTCACGAGATCGCCGTCGTGCAGGACGATGCGCCGCGCGCCCTCCTCGGTCGTGATCGCGAGCGAGCCCGAGGAGCGGCTGCCCACCGCGCGGGCGAGCGCGCGCGGCGCGTCGCCCGGACCGAGCACCGTGGTCGAGGAGGCCTCGCTGGAGACAGGCGCCTCGTCGTCTTGCGGCGGAGGCGGCGGCGGGACGCGGCCGAAAGCGCCCGTGCTGACCGTGGCGGGCGCGGAGGGCACCGGCCCCATGGGCGGCACGGGCGCGCGCCCGGCCGCGCCGGAGATCGCCACCGACGGCGGCGGCAGGGGCATGCGGCCGAGCACGCCGGGCGCCGCGGGCGGCATCGGCGGGAGGAAGCCGCGCCCGAGCGTGCCCGCGCCGAGCGTGGCCGGCCCAGGAGGCACCGGGGCGCGCGCCGATGCGGCGGAGCGGACCGCGAGCGGCGCGGGCGGCAGCGGCTCGGGATCGGCCCCGCCGCCCGGCGGCAGCAGCGCGGTCCTCACCTCGACCGAGGGAGGCGACACGAACGCGACGCCCGGCGGGGGCAGCGGGGGCGGCGGGGGCGGCGGGAAGCCGGGCGCCCGGGCGTCGCGCGCGCCGCGCGACCGGGTCGGCGGCGGCTCGGTGTAGCGCTGGTGAAACGACGGCTCGACGCGGCCCGACGGGGCGCGCACCCAGTCGAGCTCCTCGCGCGCGGCGCCCGGCAGCGCGCGGTCCCAGGCGGGCTCCTCGCGCGGCGCGGGCGACCGATCCCACGCGGCCTCGACGCGCGGCGGAGGCGACACGGACGCGTGGGGGCGGCCCGCGTCGCGCGGGGTCGGCGGCGCCGCGTCGCGCCCGACGCTCCGGCGCGCGGTCGCGCCGAGATCGCGCTCGTCTCTGCCCGGCAGGTGCGCCTCCCGGTCGAGCGAGAGCGCCGCGAGCTCGGGCCCGGTGCGCTTCGTCACGTACACAGCGTCGCGCGAGGGCTCGGCGCGGCGGTCGTCCTCGTCCTCCTCGCCCGGCTCGGCGAGCTCGGCGAGCGGGTCGCCGGGCCCGGTGGTCTCGGCGCGGGTGGCCGCCTGCTGCGGAGCGGCCGCGGCGCCGTGCGGGTCCGAGCTGGTCCGCGGCTGCGAGGCCGAGCCGGCAGGGAGCGGCGCGTGGCCCTGGCTCGCGCCGGTCCGCGGCTCGTCCTCGTCCGGATCGAGCGGCTCGTCGAGCGCGGAGAGCAGCTCCGGCGACAGCATCAGATCGACGTCCTCCTCGGCCGCCGGGATGCTCGACGGGTGCGCCTTCGCCGTCACCCGCTGCTCGGCGGCGACGAGGATCTCCTCGAGCTCCGGGCTGATCCGCGCCGGCAGGAGCCGCGGCCCGACCGCCTCGCCGTCCTCGGGCGGCGGCAGCACCGAGCCGACGTCGAGCGGGTCGAGCTCGCTGGCGAAGTCCGGGTTCGACGGGACCTCGTTGTCGAGCGGGCCCGGGTAGCCCGCCATCAGGCGCGCCGCGGCGCCTTGATCCCCGCGGAACCGCCCTGGCTCCGCGACAGCGCTCACGTGCGCGGCGAGCTCGGCGATGTCGACGGGGCGCTCGAAGACCTGCCCGAACAGCTGCGGATCGAGCTCGGCCGAGCGGACCGGATCGCCCACGAGCAGCACGGACGCGGCGACGCCGCCCGGGCGCTGGTACAGGCGCTCGAGCACCTCGATCGCGCCGGGCTGATCGAGGTCGACGATCACGACGCGCGGCGCGTCGCTCGCGAGGCGCGCCTCGAGCTCGTCGAGCGGCGCCGCGATCACCTCGAACCCCCGCCCCCGCAGCGCCGCGCCGATCGCCGCTCCCTCCGCCGAGGCGTCGGCCAGGACAACGGCGTCGGCGCGCAGGCGCGCCTGCACGGCTTCGTGATCGTCGCGGAGCTCGGACACGGCGGTCATCTCGTGGCGGGGGCCCAGCGGAGCACCCAGGGCCCCCGTATCGCCTGGACTCTCAACGGTCGTAGGCGGGCTGTCAAACGCGATCGCGGCCCCCGCGGAGTTCCCGCTGCGCCGCGCTCAGCCGCCGCGCCCTGCGCGCCGCGAGCGCCGCGAGCGCCCGGCTGCGACGGCGCGCCGCACGCGCCCGCCGCCGACCTCGCCGCGCGCGCAGCGTGGTAGACCTCGGCACATGCTGCTCGGCGCTTCCCACAACGAGATCGCCCTCACGGCCTTCCTGCTCATCGTGGTGCTGCTCGCCGCGAAGATCGGCCGCATCGGCGAGGCCATCGGCGCGCTGTTCGAGCGGAACGCGCCCGCGGCGGACGGAGGCGCGCCCGACGACAGCGCGGAGCCGCAGGAAGACCGCCACGAAAGCTGAGCGCGCCCCCCGCGGGCGACCTCGCCCGCGCTTGCGTTCTGTTTTTTTGGAATTCATAGTTTTTTGATGCCTGTGAACGAGCCGGCTGCTCCGCGGGCGCGGCGGCGGCGGCGCGCGGAGATCGCGGCGCGGATCCCGCGCGGGTACTGCCCGGCGCTCCACCTGGCGGCCCCGACGGCGCTCGGCGCCGCCGTGCTCGCGGCGGCGGTGCGCCTCCTCGACGCCGTCGAGCCCGTCGAGCTGCTCGCGGTCCCGGCGACGCTGCTGCTCGCCCTCGCGTTCGAGTGGTGGGCGCACCGGTCCGTGCTGCACCGGCGGGCGCCGCTGCTCGGCGCGCTGTGCGAGCGGCACGAGCGCGAGCACCACCTCGCCTTCACCGCCGACGACATGGCGCTGCGGAGCTCCCGCGAGCTCTGGCTGGTGCTGACGCCGCCTTGCTCGGCGCTCCTCCTCCTCGCCTTGCTGCTGCCGCTCGCCGCCGCGGCGGGCCTCTTGCTCTCGCGGGACGCGGCGCTGCTCGGGCTCGCGACGGCGACGGGGTTCTTCGTCAGCTACGAGTGGCTGCACCTCGCGTATCACCTGCCGCCGGAAAGCCCGGTGTACCGGATCCCGGGGCTCGCGCGGCTCCGCGAGCACCACCGCAGGCACCACGACCCGCGGCTCATGAAGCGCTGGAATTTCAACGTGACCGTGCCCGTGTTCGACCTCGTCCGGGGCACGCGCTGGTCGCCGCGCCCGCGCGGCGGCGCGTGACCGACGCGCGCCAGGGCGCCCGCGGCGCGTGACCGACGCGCGCCGGGGCGCCCGCGGCGCGTGACCGACGCGCGCCGGGGCGCCCGCGGCGCGTGACCGACGCGCGCCGGGGCGCCCGCGGCGCGTGACCGACGCGCGCCGGGGCGCCCGCGGCGCCCGTGTGCTAACGGTCGCGCGTGCAGACGCGGACCAGAGACGGCCTCGTGCTCCTGCTCGCCGGGGTCCTGCTCGGCGGTGGGCTCGCCTGGCTGCTCGGCCGCCGGCAGGAGGCGCCTCCCGCTGCGCCCCGCGCGCTCGACGCCGTGCCGGCGGGCGCGCTGCTCGTCGCGACGCTCGACCTCCCGGCGCTGCGCGCCTCGCCCGCGTTCGCCCCCTTCCTGCGCGAGGAGCGCGAGATCCCCGGGCTCGGCAAGGTGCGCGACGTGTGCGGCTTCGACCCGATGGCCGCGCTGACCGAGGTCGCCGTCGCCATCCCGGCGGCGGGCGAGAGCGGCGACTTCGGGCTGGTCGCGGCCGGCGCCGTGCAGGACGAGGCGCTGCTCGCGTGCGCCTCGAAGGTCATCCAGGCCCGCGGCGGCCAGCCGGTCGTCTCCACGATCGGCAGCTTCCGCGCGGTGCGCGACTCGAGCGCCGAGGGCCACGGCGAGATCGCCGTGCGCCCCGGCGGGCCGATCTTGCTCGGCGGCGGGGCGTACCTGCGCGCCATGATCGACGCCGCCGACGGGCGCGCCACGGCTGTCGGCGCGACCGACGCGCACGACGAGATCGCCCGCGAGGTGGGCGAGGGCGCGGCGCGCGTCACCGTGGTCCTCACGCCCGAGCAGCGCGCCGAGCTCGGGCGCGAGCTCGCCGCGGGCGGCGCCGGCCGGGCGCCCGCGGCGTCCATCCGCTCCGGCGGCGTCGGCGTCGCGCTCGGCCCCGAGATCGCGGTCCACGGCGTCGTCCTCTGCGACGCGGAGGCCCCCTGCGCCACGCTGGGCACGGAGCTGCGCGCCGCCCGCGACGCGCGCGTGAAGGACTTCGCGGCGCGGCTCATCGGCTTCGGGGCCGTGCTCGAGCGCATCGCGATCGCCGCCGAGGGCAAGGCGCTCCACGCGCGCGTCAAGCTGTCGGCCGAGGAGGCGGGCGTCCTCGTCGATCGGCTCGCCTCGCTGCGCGGCCTCCAGGCCGCACGGCCGCCGGCGCCCGCGCCCACGCTGCCGCCGGCGCGCGACGGGGGCGACGCGCCGCCGCGCGGAGACGCCGCCGCGCCGCCGCCGGATGCCGTGATCGCGCCCCGACAGCGGCGCGAAGACGCGGGCGTGCCGCCGCCGGACGCCGCCACCGCGCCCAGGCAGCGGGCGACGCCGGACGGCGGCGCACCGTAGCGCCGGGAGCGCGGTCCGAGCGCAATCCGACGCGGAATTGACACGCAACTCCTCTATGTGAAATGCGTTTGAACCTGAGGAGACCGGTCCATGACACGATGGGACGCGCTGTCGCTCGCGATCCTGGCGCTCGTCCTGTGCGCCAGCTGCAGCTCGAAGTCCGATGGGCCGACGTCCTCGGCCGCCCCGGCTGCGTCCGATAAGCCCGCGCCCGAACCGGTGAAGGCGCCCGTGGTCGTCGAGATCGCGTATGGCAGCGAGAAGAAGACCTGGCTGGAGGAGCAGGCGCAGCGCTTCGAGGCGCGCGGCGAGAAGACGAGATCCGGCCGGCCGATCCACATCGCGCCGAAGGCGATGGGCTCCGGCGAGGCGGTCCAGAGCATCGCCGCCGGCGAGCTCAAGCCGCACGTCTTCAGCCCTGCGTCGGCGGTCTACGTCTCGCTCCTGAACAGCGCCTGGTCGGCGAAGACCGGCACGCCGAGGCCGCTCTCGCCCGCCGGCGACCCGCTCGTCCTCTCGCCCATCGTCGTCGCGATGTGGAAGCCGATGGCCGAGGTGCTCGGCTGGCCGGGCAAGCCGATCGGCTGGAGCGACCTCGTCAAGGTCAGCGCCGACCCGAGGGGCTGGGGCGCGCTCGGCCACCCCGAGTGGGGCCGCTTCAAGCTCGGCCACACCCACCCCGAGTACTCGAACTCCGGCCTCCTCGCCGTGCTCGCCGAGGCCTACGCCGGCGCCCGCAAGACGCGCGGCCTGACCGCGGCCGATCTCGACGCGAAGCCCACCCAGGACCACCTGCACGCCATCGAGCAGACCATCGTCCACTACGGCAAATCGACCGGCTTCTTCAGCGACAAGATGCTCGCCCGCGGGCCCGCGTACCTGTCGGCCGCCGTGCTCTACGAGAATCTCGTCATCGAGTCGTACGGAAAGGGCGGCGACGCGCCGTTTCCGATCGTCGCTGTCTACCCGGTCGAGGGCACGTTCTGGTCCGATCACCCGTACGCCGTCCTCGACGCCGCGTGGGTCGGCGACGAGGAGCGCGAGGGCGCGCAGGCCTTCCTGAGGTTCCTCAAGAGCAAGCCCCAGCAGGAGCGCGCGCTCCAGCTCGGGTTCCGGCCGGCCGACCCCTCGATCCCGATCGGCGCGCCGATCGACGCCGCCCACGGCGTCGATCCGAAGCAGCCGCAGACGCTGCTGGAGCTGCCCGACGGCGCGACGCTGGAGAAGCTGCTCGGCGTCTGGCAGAGCGCCAAGAAGTCGAGCGACGTGATCCTCGTCTTCGACAAGTCCGGGAGCATGGCCGGCAAGCCGCTCGCCGAGGCGAAGAGCGGGGCCAGGTCGTTCCTCGACGTCCTGCACGACCGCGACGACGTGACGCTCCTCTTCTTCGACGGCGCGCTCTACCCGGCGATCGGGCCGAAGCAGCTCGGCAAGGGCAAAGCGGAGCTCGTCGCGCGCATCGACGGGACGGTGGCCGACGGCAAGACGGCGCTCTACGACGCCGTGGCCAGGGCCTACGACCTCGCCCTCGCCCGCGCCAAGGCCGAGCCGGCGCGCATCCACGCGGTCGTGGTCATGACCGACGGCAAGGACGAGGGCAGCCAGCTCGCGCTCGACGCGGTGATGAAGCGCTTCTCGGGCGAGGACGCGCCGGTGAAGGTCTTCACGATCGCGTACGGCGACGGCGCCGACCCGGCCGTGCTGGAGCAGATCGCCGAGGCTGCGAAGGGGTCCAGCGCGAAGGGCGCGACCGAGACCATCGTCGGGGTGTACAAGGACATGGCGTCCTTCTTCTGAGAGGCATCGTGGCGAACGACGGCGAACGAGGCGGCGGGCCCCGCGCCCCCATCGGGCGGATCCTGGGGAAGGCGGCGACCGGCACCATCAACCTCGCCGTCGCCGGCGGCGCCGCGGTGGGCGCCGCCGCGCTGCACTCCTGGCCCGTCCTCGCGCTCGGCGGCGTCGCCTACGCGGCGCTGGTCGCGTGGGACATGGCAAGCCCCAGGTTCTGGAAGCAGGCGCTCGCGGCGCCCCCCGCCGAGCTCCCCGACCCCGACAAGCTGCTCGACCAGTCGACCCGCGACGCGGTGCGGGCCATCCTCTCCGCCCGCAAGGAGCTCGCGGCCGTGCTCGAGGAGACGAGCGACGAGGTGAAGGGCCACCTCGGCATGACGCTCTCCTCGATCACCGAGCTGGAGCAGCGCTCGGCGCGGCTCATCTCCCGGGCCGAGGAGCTCGCGCGCTACCTCGCGAAGGTGAGCGCCGAGCCGGTCCGACAGGAGATCGCGCGCCTCGACGAGAAGGCGCGCGCGGCGCGCGATCCGGCGGCGCGGCGCGAGTACGAGAGCGCCCGCGTGACCCGCGAGGAGCAGCTCAAGGCGCTCGACGACATCGCCGGCGCGCGGGAGCGCGTCGTGGCGAACCTCTCGCGCATCGTCGCGACGCTCGAGGGGCTGCCCGCGAAGATCGTGCGGATGCGCGCGCTCGACGCGCAGGCGATGGATCAGCTCTCGGGCTCCATGCACGACGAGCTCGAGCACATGAACGGCGAGCTCAAGGCGTTCGAAGAGACGCTGAAGACCCTCGGGGAGATGGCGAGCGCATGAAGGCCAAGGGCATCATCATCGTGGGGTTCCTCATCGCGGTCGCGGTCGTGCTGTTCCTGACTACGCGCGACAAGGAGACCGCCCGGCCGGACGCCGTCCCCGCCGCGCCGATCGCGAGCGCGGCGGCGCCCCCCGCCGCGGCCACCGAGATCTCGATGCTCTACAGCAGCGAGAAGCAGGAATGGATCGAGGCGGCGCTCGTCGACTTCAAGAAGGAGCACCCCGAGATCTCGCTGCGCCTCAAGGCCATGGGGTCGATCGACGCGGCCCAGGCGATCGTCGAGGGCGCCGAGAAGCCGACGCTCTTCAGCCCCGCCGACTCGCTGGTGCAGAACCTCCTCACGTCGGACTGGCAGACCAAGCACAAGACCGATCTGTTCGCCGCCTCCGGCGACGAGGCGCCGCAGCCCGTCGTCATCACCCCGCTCGTCTTCGTCATCTGGGAGGACCGCGCGAACGCGCTCCTCAAGGCGTCACGCGGCGAGATCTCCTGGCAGGCGATCCACAAGGCGGTGAAGTCCAACGAGGGTTGGCCCGCGGTCGGGGGCCAGGCCGCCTGGGGCTTCGTGAAGCTCGGTCACACCGACCCGACGCGCTCGAACTCCGGCCTCCAGGCGCTGCTCCTGATGACGCTCGATTACTACAAGAAGACGAGCGGCCTCGCGGTCGGCGACCTCCTGAACCCCAAGTACCAGGCCTTCATCGGCGAGGTCGAGAAGGGCGTGCCCCGGTTCGAGACGTCGACCGGGGCCTTCATGACGGACATGATCCGGTTCGGTCCCTCGAAATACGATATCGCGGTCGTGTACGAGAACCTCGCGATCGCGCAGCTCGAGAACGCGCAGGGCCGCTGGGGCAACCTCAAGGTGTACTATCCGGCGACGACGCTCTGGAGCGACCACCCGATCGCCATCCTCCAGGCCGACTGGGTGACGCCGGCGCAGCGGCAGGCCGCGGGCGTTTGGATTCGGTACCTGAAGAGCCGCCCTGTCCAGGAGATGGCGCTCGCGTACGGGTTCCGGCCGGCGGACACGAGCGTCCCGCTGAAGACGGCCTCGTCGACGAACCCGTTCACCCGGCTCTCGCAGCACGGCGTGAAGATCGAGATCCCGCCCGTGGCCCAGGCGCCCGACGGCCAGGTCGTGAAGAACTTGATGATGATGTGGACCCGCGTCGTACGGAAGTGATCGCCGCGCCGCGCTGCGGCGAGGCAATTCCGTGGTCCACCTGACGAGCGCGCCGCCCCGCGGGCGGAGCCGCGCGGCGCGGCCGAACGCGGCCCCGCGCGCTGCCCCGAACTCCTGTACGCTGATCGCTGCCTTCCGGCGGGATCGGCGCTCCGGCCCTCCCCGCCGCGATGGGCTGGGTGGGGGCATATCGCATGCAGCTGGTCGGGATCTCCGCCACCGTGGTCGTCGGGACCCTCGTTGTGGTCGTCCTCTGGGCGCTCCGCCGGCGGCTCCGCGCCCGCGAGCGCGATCTCGAGCGGAAGGCGCAGGAGCTCGCGGTGAGCCGCGCCGCGGAGCAACGGCTCACCGAGGAGCTCGTCGACGCGCGGCGGGCCGAGGAGGAGGCGCGCCGGGCGAGGGCGGAGGCCGAGGCGGCGAGCCGGGCGAAGAGCGCGTTCCTCGCCAACATGAGCCACGAGCTCAGGACGCCGCTCAACTCGATCCTCGGCTTCGCGCAGCTCATGGAGCGCGACGTCTCGCTCGGCGACCGGCACCGCGAGAACCTCGCGGTCATCTGCAAGAGCGGCGAGCACCTGCTCGGCCTCGTGAACGACATCCTCGAGATGGCGAAGATCGAGGCCGGCCGGATGACGCTCGCCGAGGCCGACTTCGACCTGCACGAGATGCTCTCGGGGCTGTCCGAGATGTTCGCTGTCGAGGCGCAGAAGCGGGGGCTCACGCTCACGGTGGAGCGGGAGCCGGACGTGCCGCAGCTCGTCCTCGGCGACGAGGGCAAGCTGCGGCAGGTGCTGATCAACCTGCTCGGCAACGCGCTGAAGTTCACGCCGAGGGGGTCGGTGACGCTGCGCGCGTGGGCGCGGCGCGCGACAGGCGCGCACGACGGCGCGACGGCGGGGCGGGCGCGGGTGTCGTTCGAGGTGAACGACACCGGCCGGGGCATGGCCGAGGAGGAGCTCGCGGAGCTCTTCGAGGCGTTCGCGCAGACGGCGAGCGGGCGGAGGTCGCGCGAGGGCACGGGCCTCGGCCTGCACATAAGCCGCCGCATCGTGCGGATGATGGGGGGCGACATGCACGTGGAGAGCCAGCTCGGCCGCGGGACGACGCTCCGCTTCGACGTGCGCCTGACGCTGACCGACGCGGGCGGCGCGCGGCTCGGCGCGGCGCCGCGCTCGCGCCGCGTCGTGGGCCTCTCGCCGGGCCAGCCGCGCTACCGCGTGCTCGTGGTCGACGACCGGTGGGACGTGCGCCACTGCCTGCTCAAGCTGCTCGACTCGGTGGGCGTCGAGGTGCGCAGCGCGACCAACGGGCTCGGCGCGGTGGCGCAGTGGGAGACGTGGTCGCCGCACCTCGTCCTGCTCGACCTGCGCATGCCGCTGCTCGACGGCTACGAGGCGGCGAGCCGCATCAAGTCGAGCCCGCGGGGGCGCGAGACGGTCGTCGTCGCGATGACGGCGAGCGCGTTCGAGCAGAACCGGACCCTCGCGGCGGAGGCCGGTTGCGACGACTTCGTGAGCAAGCCGTTCCGCGACGCGGACATCTTCAACCTCCTGACGAAGCACCTCGGGGCCCGCTTCGAGCACGAGGACCGCCCGGCCGAGCGGCGGCCGGCGCCGGCGGCGCGGTCCGTCGACCTCGCGCGCGCGGCGGCCGAGCTGCCCCCCTCGCTGCGCAAGGACCTCCGGCGGGCGGCGACGCGGCTCGACGCGAAGGCGGTGCAGGCGGCCATCGAGCAGTTCCGGCCGGAGGACGCGGAGCTCGCGGGGGCGGTGGCCGAGCTCGCGCGGGGGTATCGCTTCGACAGCATCTTGGCGCTATCGAGCGCAGACGAGGAGGAGCCGTCATGACGGACACTGACGCAAAGCCGGCGCCGCGCGCGCCGACCGGGGGCACGCGGCCGGAGCGCCCGCGGGAGGACGCCGCGAACATCCTGATCGTGGACGATATGCCGGCGAACCTGTCGCTCCTCACCTCGATGCTGACGGCGCAGGGCTACGAGGTGCGGGCGGCGATCAGCGGCGCGATGGCGCTGATGTCGGCGGCGGCGGTGGCGCCGGATCTCATCCTGCTCGACGTGAACATGCCCCACATGGACGGCTACGAGGTGTGCCGGCGGCTGAAGGCCGACCCGCGGACGGCGGACATCCCGGTCATCTTCCTGAGCGCGATGACGGGCATCGGCGACAAGGTGATGGCGTTCGAGGCGGGCGGCGTCGATTACGTGACGAAGCCCTTCGAGCTGCGCGAGGTGCTGGCCCGGGTGGGCACGCAGCTGCTCCTGCACCGGCAGCGCCGGGAGCTCGAGCGGCAGCGGAAGGAGCTCGAGGAGCGCTACGCGCAGGTCCGCCAGATGCAGGCGGCGCTGCGCGGCTACCTGTCCGACAGGGCGTGGGAGAGCATCGAGGAGAGCGTGTCGTCGAACAGGCCGAGTCCGCCGGCGCGCGAGGTGCTGACGGTGCTGGTCAGCGACATCGAGGATTTCGTGCGGCTCTCGGAGCATGAGGACCCGGGGCCGCTGCTCGCGGATCTCAGCCTCTACATGGCCACGGTGGCGCAGGTCGTCTACGACCACCAGGGCGAGGTCGACAAGTACGTGGGCGACGGCATGCTCGCCTTCTTCCGGAGCGCGCCGGACGCGCTCGCCGCGGCGCAGCGCATCCAGCTGGCGATCGCGGACTTCAACGAACAGCAGCGCTCGCACGGCCGGCCAGCCTTCCCGACCCGGCTCGGGCTCTCGACAGGGCCGGTCCTCCTGGCGAGCATCGGGTCGAGCGGCAGGCGGGAGTTCACGATCATCGGCGATCGTGTGAACACCGCGTTTCGGATCCAGGCACAGGCCAAGGCTGGTGGACTGCTGATGGATGAGGCGACGTTCACCGCGGCCGGGAGCCCGGCAGGCGCGGTGCCCGCAATGGTGCGGATCCGGGGCAAGCAGGGAGAGGAGAGGCTCTATGCGATCTCGCCCGAAGCGGCCCTCGACGGCGCGGATCACGGCGGGGCGTGAGGAGCTCAAGCGCGCTCCCGGAGGTGCGGAGGGCAGCTCTTCAAGGCAGCTTCCGGGGGTGGCGGATTACATTGCACTCGCCCGGGTCATGGGATCTCGAGCCCTTGGACCGGGTGATCCGACAGCAACGTTCGTTCTTGAACCACGCGAGGCGCTCGTGCAATAGTCGCCGCGGAGGACCGAACGAACATGAAGCTTCATTATAGCGTTAGCTTGCTGGGACTGCTCGCTATGTCTGCCATGGGCGCTGCCGCGTGCGGCGATGACGACGGCGGCGGCACGACGAGCGCGTCGACGTCGACCGGCACGGGGTCGACCACCGGCACGGGGTCGACCACCGGCACGGGCGGCGGCGGCACCGGCGGCGGGGGCACGGGCGGCAGCGCCACGGGCGGCGGCGGCAGCGGCACCGGCGGCGGCGACACGGCGTGTGCCGATACGGCGCTGATCTGCGACGACTTCGAGTCGTATGCGGCCCAGGGCGCGCCGGGCGACAAGTGGAAGGTCTACACGGCCATGGACGGCTCCGCGGTCGCCGTCGACACGACGATGGCTTTCAGCGGGACCAAGTCCGTCAAGTTCACCACGCCCGCGAGCACCGGGGACAGCAACTACAAGTCCGCGATGATCCAGTTCATGGACGCGGACAAGCTGCCGACCGAGGCCAACGTCATTCACGGTCGCATGATGTTCTTCCTCGAGTCCGCGCCCACCGGGGACGTCCACTGGACCTTCATCGACGGCTCAGGGACCATTCCGGACAGCGATTTCATGGGGATGCCCTACGCGGCGCAGTATCGCTACGGCGGCCAGCATCCGGCCACGGGCGGCAGCCAGCTCATGGCGAACTACGATACGCCCGGCTACTGGAGTGACCCGAAGACGGGCCCGCAGACGGACTGCTGGCACCACGCAGAGAAGGTGGTCCCGGTCGGCGAGTGGTCGTGCGTCGAGTTCAGCTTCGACGGGCCGAAGAACGAGATGCGCTTCTGGCTCAACGGAACCGAGCTGACCGAGCTCAAGGTGTCCGGGACCGGCCAGGGCTGCGCCAACATGGTGGAGAACTTCGAGTGGACCGCGCCGGCGTTCGACAAGATCGCCCTCGGCTGGGAGTCCTACCAGGCCGACGAGCCGCGCACGATGTGGATCGACGACGTGGTGCTCGGCACCGCGCGGATCGGCTGCCCCAGCCCGCAGTGAGGCGGCCGCGAGGCGCGGAGGTGGACTCCGCGCCGCCGGCGTGCCCGCCTCGCCCTCCACGCCGCGGTTCGCGCTTGCCCTGGGTACCTCGCCGCGCCTGGCCGCCGGGCACCGCGCGCCGCTGATACCATGGATGAGCGCGCGCGAGCTTCAGGAAATCCCCTGATGTACCCCCGGTGAATCACCGGATCTCCTCCTCAACATCATCCACATCCACTCGGCACCTCACGCGGCGTGCGCCGCAGCATGGGACTTTGCCGACAGGTGGCGGAGCGCCTCGGCCCTCGCGCGAAGGGCGCGGCGTTCCTTTCAGGTCGCCCACCCTCTCGAGAAGAGGAACGCCGCCAGACCTCGGCCGCGCCGGTGACCGCACCTGACGATTGTAGAGTTCGCCGATTGATCGCCCGCCGGGTCCGCTCTACGAGACGGCCGAGGTCCAACGCTTCACGAACCTGGAGGTCTCCGCTGTGACGAAACCGGCCTATCCTCTCTCGCTGCTCGCCTCGTTCGCCCTGGTTGTCGCTGCCTGCGGCGGCACGCCCGAGCCGGCCCCTGCGGTCCCCGACGTCCCCGCCCAGCCGACGCAGCCGGCGCCGGAGACGCCCGCCGCGCCCGCGACGCCGGCGCCCGAGGCCAGCCCGCAGGGCGACAGCGCCGCGTCACCGCCCGCGGCCGCGGCGCCCGTCACGGTCGAGGTGCCCATCGAGGCGCGGACCAACTCGAAGCTCAAGGGCTCGGCGAGCTTCACCGAGGTCGACGGCGGCGTGAAGGTCACCGTCCAGGTCTCGGGCGCCCCCAAGGGCAAGATCGCCGTGCACGTGCACGAGACCGGCGACTGCAGCGCGCCGGACGCGAAGAGCGCCGGGGCGCACTACAACCCCGAGAACCATCCGCACGGCCTCCCCGACGCCTCGGCCCGCCACCTCGGCGACCTCGGCAACATCGAGGTCAAGGCCGATGGGACCGGCACCCACGAGATCGTCGCCAAGGGCGCGAACCTCAAGCAGGGCGCGCCGAACACCTTCCTGGGCCGCGCCATCATCGTCCACGAGAAGCAGGACGACGGCGGCCAGCCGTCCGGAAACGCCGGGGGACGCATCGGCTGCGGCGTCATCCAGAGCAAGTGAGGCAGCGCCCCGCTGCTCGCTCGTGACACGATGACCCCACCTCGCCCCGCGCCTGGAGAGCGCCTCTCGCCGCACCGCGGGATTGCCCCTCTGGAGCGCCGGTGCGGCGGCTCGACCTGGATCGACGCTCCCCCGCGTCAGATACAGCGACCCGGATAAGAATCACCAGAACGCCACGGACTCCAGGAGAGCCCAGAGCTCATCCTCTTCTCTTGGCGCTCTTGGCGTCCTTGGCGGTTCATCTCCTTCCCTCCTGGCGCAGCGGTCCAGATCGAGCCCCCATCAAGCGCCAAGGACACCAGGAACTCCCAGCGAGCGCACGAATCCGGCATACCGAGACAACGCTTGTTCTTGAGCCGCACGAGACTCTGCAGCGCCGGAGTCGACCGCTCCCGCAGCACCGGAGTCGACCGCTCCCGGGTCATCGAGGCGGAGCGCTGACCGACAACGCTTGTCTGCGCGCGGAGGAGCCAGGAACCGGGACGTTCCTGCTCGCGGGGAACCTCGGCGTGGCCGCGGCGCGCGCCGGGGGACCGTTCTCCACGCGCAGGGCCCGCTCTCGGAGCTCCTCGCGCCGGGCGTTCGACATCGGCTCGGACAGGGGCGACAGCGACGCGGAAGGGGCCGCGACGGCCAGAGCGGCGTGGCCGGCGGAATCGGCGCTGCCCGCCTCGGTCAGGCGTGCGCCCGCAGGGGGCGGCCCGGTAGCTCGAGCTCCGGAAGATCGCCTGGGCTCGTCCGGCTGCTCTGGTGGCTCCGCGCACCGCGTCCCCCCCACGAGAAGCACGGCGACGATCGCCACCGCCACCGCCGCCACCCCGGGGGGCGAGAGCAGCCGCCAGAGCCGCGACGCCAGGACGCTGCCGCGCGGCCTCAACCGGGCGAGCGTCGCCTCCCCGACGAGGACGTCATCGAGCGGCGGCCAGTCCGCAACGGCGGCGGCCTCGCCCGGCCCCGCAGCGCCGACCGCCGGCTCGACGCCCGCCCTGGCCGCGGCGACGGCCGCCTCTCCGGGCACGGCAGGGCAGGCCGCCGGCTCGACGCCCGCCCTGCCCGCCAGGGCTGCGGCCTCGCCCGGCCGCGCAGCGCCCGCCGCCGCCCGAGGAACCGAGGACGGCGGGGGAGCCGAAAGCGGCTCGTCGGGGTGCTGCGCGAGCACGACACCGCCCGTCGAGGATCCCGGGCCGGACGCATCGGAAGTCGCGCCGCCGTCCCGTGCGTCGGCGCCCCCCGCGCTGGCCGGCGCGCCGTCCCGTGCGTCGGCGCCCCCCGCGCCATCCCCCGCGCCGGCCGTCCCCTCGCGCGGCCCCCCGCGGAGCACCCGCTGGATGCGCTCGACGAGCGGCTGCGCAGCGGGCGGCGCGAACGGGCGCAGCGCCAGCGCCAGCGCCGCCACGTCGGGCCAGCGCCTGTCGCGGTCCCGCTCGAGACACCGCATGATGATCGGATCGATCTCCGGCGTGAGCCCGCGGCGGACCTTCGACGGCAGCGGCGGCACGAACTTGCCCCCGAGCACCAGCGAGACCGTCTGCACCGAGCGCGCGTGCATGGGATACCGGCCCGTGAGCAGCACGTAAAGGAGCGAGCCGATCGCCCAGATGTCCGCGCGCGCGTCGACGTCGCGCTGCCCGCGCATCTGCTCAGGCGGCATGTAGTGCGGCGTCCCGAGCATCTGTCCCGTGCTCGTCTGCATCTCGGAGACGCCCAGCGACGCCGCCCTCGACACCTTGGAGATGCCGAAGTCGAGCACCTTGATGCACGGCGCGCCGTCGCCGGAGTGCGTCAAGAACAGGTTCGCCGGCTTCACGTCGCGGTGCACGAGCCCGATCGCGTGGGCCTCCGCGAGCGCGTCGCAGGCCTGGATCACGTAGAGCGTCGCCTCGTCGATCGGCAGCGGGCCCTGCTGCTTGCGGATGACCCGGAGATCGCGGCCGGCCAGGAACTCCATCACCATGAAGGGCAGGCCGCCCTCGAGCTGCCCGATCTCGTGCACCTTGACCGCGTGCTCGCTCTTCAGCCGCGCCGCGATCCGCGCCTCCCGGAGGAAACGCTCGCACATCTCCGGATCGGCGGCCGTGGCCGGCAGCAGCAGCTTGATCGCCCGGAGCTCGTCGAGCTCCACGTGCGTCGCGGCGATCACCGCGCCCATCGCCCCCTTGGCGAGCAACCGATTCACGCGGTACCTGCCCGCGATCAGGGTTCCGACCTCCAGCCCTTGGATCTCTTCCAGGCCGCGCATGTTCGAGACCTCCGGCCGAGAGCGCCGCCTGTCCAGCATACCCCAGGCACTCTGCGCGCGCGGCGGCCGTGACGCGCTGCCGCAAGATCCAGCGGCGTCGAAGAGCGACAAGCCACGCGCACGCGTCGGCGCCGGCGATCCCTCACGCGACGCCAGGGCAGCGCGACACGCCCGGCCTCAGCCCCCTCCCCGCCCCCCGCCTTTTCCCTTGATCGCGATCGTCCGCCGCGCGCCGCCCGACTCGACCGTGAGCTCGACCGCGCCGCCCTCACGCGTGTTCTGCAGCGCGTAACGCAGCGCATCGAAGTTGGCGAGCGGCCGGCCGTTGACGGCGACGACCACGTCGCCGACGCGCACGCCCGCGGCCGCCGCGGGACCGGGATCCTCGACGGCGACCACGACGGCGTCGCCGCTCGTCTTCAGCTCGCCTTCGAGCAGGGGGAAGATCGGCGCCGCGGTCAGCCCGAGCGCGCTCACCGTCCGCCGGTAGCTCTGCACGGCCGCGTCGAAGCTCTCCTTGCGCATGCGGTAGCGCGCGATCGCCAGCACCGCGCCGTCGCGCTCCTGGAAGCGCGCGTCGACACGCTCGGGGGTGGCGAACGCGCCGACCTGCTTCAGGTAGCGGTTCGCCTCGGCCTCCGCCATGCCGGCGCGCCGCGCGCCGCCGCCGCGCGCCTGGATGAAGCCGTACGCCTGCGAGCCGGCGAGCGCCGGGACGACGTTGCTCGCCAGCCGGGAGATCGCGTCGGCGCGCGCGGCCGAAAGCGCCGCCTCCCGGCTCTCGCCGGTGCCCTCGCCGACCACGAAGATCGCGTCGCCCTCGGCGGCGAACGGGTGCTGCATCCAGGGCGGCATCTCCTCGGCGGGCAGCGCCGCGCGCCGCCCCGCGCTCGCCGCGGCCGCGGCGCCCGCGCCGGCCGCAGGGCGCGAGCGGCTCCAGCCCCGGAACGCGAAGCCCACGCTGAGGAGCAGCAGCGCCGCCGACACCGCGACCGCCACGAACACCCAGCGCGAGCCAGGGCCGTCGGCCGCGGGCGCCCTCGAGGCGCGGGCCCGCGGGCGCGACGCCGACCCCGGCGCCGAAGAACCCGGCGACGACGCCGCCCCCGGCGACGACGCTGCCCCCGGCGACGACGCTGCCCCCGGCGACGACGCCGACCCCGGCGACGACGCCGACCCCGGCGACGACGCCGCTCCCAGCGACGCCGACCCCGGCGACGACGCCGACCCCGGCGACGACGCCGCTCCCAGCGACGCCGACCCCGGCGACGACGCCGACCCCGGCGACGACGCCGCTCCCAGCGACGCCGACCCCGGCGACGACGCCGACCCCGGCGACGACGCCGACCCCCCGTCCGCCGCCGCGGCCGGGCCCCTCGCCCCGGCCGCTCCCTTCGCCACCGCCGCCGCCGCGTTCGCCGCCGCGGCGGAGCCCCTCGCCGCCCCCGGCGCGGGCTCCCCGGACGGCGCGCGCAGCAGCTCCGGCGCGGCGCCGAGCCGCTTCAGCACCGGCCGGAGCGACAGGAACGAGAGCGGCGCGTTGCACCGCTTGCACGGCATGTACGGCTCCCGGTCCTCGAGCGCGGCCTGGACCGCCTCCTTCACGTCGAGCAGCGTCTGCCTCGGCGCGTCGCACTTCTCGCAGAGGCCGTCGACGAGCGCCGAGGCCACGACCGCCCGCAGCGGGGGCGCCGCCGAGGCGAGGTGGTCGAGCAGCGCGACCGGACAGCCCTCGATCTGGATCGACGTCACCTCGTCGCCCAGCGCGCGGAGCCCGAGCTCGAGCGCCCGCGCCCCCTCGGGCGTCACCCCCGCCGCGCCCGCGAGGTCGAGCACCAGATCCCCCTCGATCCCGTCGAGCGCGCGCTTCCACCGCACCTGCGCGTCGAGCTTGCAGCGCACCCGGATGCGCGTCCCGCGCTCGTCGACCGTCTTCTCGATCGCCTCGTGGGTGCCGGCGTCGAGCCGCGCGATCTCGTCGAGCGCGACCCGCACGTCGTGCGGCAGCTGGATCCCCGCGTGGCTGACCGCGAACGCGAAGTAGCTCTCGGCGTCGTCGTCGAACACCGCCGCCCCGCCGCAGCGCGGGCAGGGGCTCGCGGGCGGCTCGTGCGTCCGGACGACGTGCGCGTCCCGGTCGCAGTCGAACAGCCGCTCGAACGTGTGGCCGCACCGCTCGCACCGGTACGGGCCGTAGAACGACACGATGCGCCCGTCGCCGAAGAAGCGGCGGATCATGGTGATCTGGTTCACGATCGGCTCGGTACAGCGGCCGATGTAGAGCTCGGACGCGTGCAGCGAGACCTCGGCCAGCATCGCCATCCACTCGCGCACGCCGAACGACGTGACCCGCTGCACCCCGCCCAGGTCGAAGAGCACGCGGCCGGAGATGCCCCGCGCCACCGCGAGCCCCTGGAGCTCCTCGGTCATCCGGCCCGACAGCGAGACGATCAGCAGGTTGCCCAGCTTGCGCCGCGTCACCGTGAGGGCCCGCGGCGCGTGCCCGTGCGCCCCCTCGAGCTCCGCCCCGGCGACGGCGTCCACGGAGGGCAGCGAGGGGTGCCGCCTGGAGTGCACGGGCGGCGGCGGGTCGAGGTCGTGCGCCGACTCGAGCCGCGAGGCCGATGAGAAGAGCGGCGCCGACAGCTTCGTCGCGGCCCCGCCAGGGCGGGCGGTGCTGCGCAGGCTCGGCGGCGGCCCGGCGACGGCGTCGAGCTCGCCCGCGAAGGAATCGTCGTTCTGCATCGACGCCTGCTTCTCGACGATGTGCGACAGGAGCTCGGTCTCCGAGCCGAGCGCGCCCCGCCAGGCCTCCACCCGCTGGCCGAACAGCTCCGCCATGAACGACGACAGCGCCAGCGCCGAGGTAGCGAGCCGCTCTTCCCGGGCGAAGGCCTCGAGGTCGATCTGGAGATCCCGCGCCGTCGCGTACCGCTTCTCCCGGTCCCGCTCGAGGCACCTGAGCACGATGCGCTCCAGTACCTTCGGATAGTCGCTGCACACCTGGCTCGGCGGCATCACCGGGTCCTCGACGATCGCCCGCATCAGCTCGAACTCGGTGACCCCGCGCCGGAACAGCCGGCTGCCGGTCGACATCTCGTAGAGCAGGATGCCCACCGAGTAGATGTCGCTCCGGCGATCGAGCTTCTCGCTCGTGCACTGCTCGGGCGACATGTACGGGACCTTGCCCTTCAGCGCGCCGTCGCGCGTCTCGTTGACGCGGTTCGCCGCCTTCGCGATCCCGAAGTCGAGGATCTTCACGGCCCCGTCGTAGGTGACGAACACGTTGTGCGGGGACACGTCGCGGTGGACGATGTCCAGCGGCTTGCCGTCGAAGCCGACCTTCTCGTGCGCGTAGTGGAGCCCGGCCGCGACGCCGGCCGCGATCGTGATCGCGTGCTCGACAGGCATGCGCCGGCCCGCCTTCCTGAGCGATTTCTTGATCGTCCTGAGGTCCTCGCCGTGGAGGTACTCCATGGCGATGACCGGGACGCCGTCGACCTCCTCGATGTCGTACATCTGGACCAGGTTGGGGTGGTCCAGGGTGGCGGCGATGCGCGCCTCATCGAGGAACATCCGCACGAACTCGGGGCTGTCGGCGAGGTGCGGGAGGATCTGCTTGACCACGCAGATCTTCCGCACGCCCGAGATGCCCGCGACAGAGGCCACCCAGATCTCGGCCATCCCGCCCATGCCGATCTTCTTGAGCAGGCGGTACCTGCCGAGCGTCGTGGGGCGGCGCGACGCGGCGCTCAGCGGACCGGCGGCGTGGCGCTCGCTCATGCGCCCGCCTCCGCGGTGCGGGCCGGCGGCGTCATCTGTCCGTGGGCGCGGCGAGCGATCATGGGGCTCATCGAGGGTCGGCCTGGGACTTCGCGAAGCTCACGCTGCGGCGCTCACCGCGCGACTCGATCTGGACCGTTACCGTACCACCGGGCGCGGTGCGCGCCCACGCGTCGGCCGTCGCCTTCCCGAAGACCTCGACCGAGTAGACGGGGCGCTCGTTGACCGACAGCACGACGTCGCCTGCGACGATCTCCGCCTCGGCGCCCTGACGGGGGCGCTCCACCGCGACGACGACGAGGTCGCCGGCGGTGCGGACGCTCGCCTCGAGCTGCGGGAAGAAGCGCGCCACGGTGATCCCCTGGAACGTGGCCGTCTGGCGGTAGCTCTCCGCGGCCGCCTCGAAGCTCTGCCGCGGCAGCCGGTAGCGCGCGAAGGCGACGGCGCCGCCGCCCTCGCGCCGCACGACGGCGTCCACGCGCTCGGGCGTCGCGAACGATCCGACCTGGGCGAGAAAGCGCCCGGCGATGCGCTCGACGACCTCGGCGCGCTGCGCCGGCCTGGCCTCGGCCGGCGGGTGCACAACGAGCAGCTCGGCGACGGGAGAGCTCGCGAGCTCGATGGCGAGGCCGGACGTGAGGCGCTCGATCGCGTTGTTGCGCGCCGCAGCGAGCGCGTCTGCCTCGCTGGCCGTGGGGCCGCCGCGGCCGACGACGAAGACGCTCTCGCCCTCGATGACGAACGGCCGCTCCACCCACGGCGGCGGGAGGTCGTCGATCGAGGACCAGCCCGCCGAGGCCCGGGCGCTCGCCGAGGGCGCCGGCGCGCGCGCGTCCGTCGCGGGGGCGCCGGACGGCCCGGGCGCGGCGGGCGCCGCCGAGGCCGCGGGCGGCGCGGCAAGACGCGCCGGCGCCGCGGCGGGGCTGCCGCCGCTGCGAAAGGCCGCGAAGCCGGCGGCCACGAGGGCGACAACGCCGAGCAGCCCGATGAAGGCCGCGCTCGCGCCCGCGCCGGGCTGCGGCGACGTCGCCGCCGGGACGGCCGGCCGCGCCGACGGCGGCGCTGCCGCCGGGGCGGCCGGCTGCGGCGGCTGGGAGGACCGCGCCGCAGCGAGGGTGGGCGGCGGGGCCGAGGGCGGGCGCGCCGCGTGGGCGCCGAGCAGGTAGAGCAGCGAGCGGGAGCCGTCGAAGGCGAGCGGCGTGTTGCAGCGCTTGCAGGTGACGCTCGGGTCGCAGCCGCTGCGGAGCAGGTCGGCCTGCCGATCTACCTCGACGAGCGCGGACCGCATCGCGCCGCACGACGCGCAGCGCCCCTCGACGACAGCGGACTCGACCCGCGCGAGCTGCGGCCAGGAGGGGCTCGCCATGCGCTCGGCGAGCAGCCGGGGACAGCCCTCGATGCGGACGGCCTCGACGGCGCCCTCCAGCTTGCGGAGCGCCGACTCGAAGCGCGCCGCGCCCTCGGAGGTGACGCCGGGGACGCTGCTCAGGTCGAAGACGACCTGGCCCTCGAGCCCGTCGATGATGCGGCTCCAGCGGAGCGAGGCGGTCAGCTTGCCCCCCACCTTCAGCCGGGTGACGCGCCCCTCGACGGACTTCTCCACCGCTTCGCCGCCGACAGGTTCGTCGCCCTTCTCGAGCTCGAGCAGGATCTCCCGCACCTCGGGCGGGATCGCGCCGGCGCCGTGCTGGGCGACGAACCCGAAGTAGGTCTCCGCGTCGTCGTCGAAGGCGCCGGCGCCGCCGCAGCGAGGGCACACCGCCTCGGGCGGCTTGCCCTCGGCGAGCGAGGACGCGTCGTGGGCGCAGTCGATGAGGCGCTCGAACTGGGCGCCGCACGACTCGCAGCAGTAGGGCGCATAGAACGAGACGACCTGCCCGCCGCCGGCGAACCGCCGGATCATGCTGAGCTGGTTGATGACCGGCTCGGAGCAGCGCGCGAGGTAGAGGGCGCGGAGGCGGGGCTGGGCCGCCTGGATCATCTGCAGCCACTCGCGGACGCCGAACGACGTGATCCGCTCGACGCCGGCGAGATCGATCAGCACCCTGCCGTCGAGCTCCCTGGCGAGCGCCGCGCCCTTGAACGCCTCGGTCATGCGCCCGGCGAGCCGGACGACGAGGACGTCGCCTATCTTGCGCCGGTCGAACACGAGGCTGTCGAGGCGGCCGGCGGCGCCGGCAGGCGGCACGCTCCGCGTCGGCGCGGCGCGCTGCGGCCGGGAGGGCGACGACTGCCGATCCACGGCGGTGGGCAGGTGGCTCGACGAGACCGGCCCCGAGGCGGGCCCGGAGAGCCGGGGGCGCGACGCCCGGTGGCCGTCCGGCGGCACGCGGATGGTCGGCCGCGCCTCCTCGCCGCTGTGCGCCGTGCGCGGCGTGGCCGTCGCGGCGCGCTCGGCCTCATCGCCCGTCGGCAGCGGCGTGAGCGACTCGGAGAGGACGGTGAGGGTCATGGTCTGGTTGTGCAGGTCGCAGTGGCCTGTCGCGTAGGGCGAGATCTCGCCGTACGAGTAGAAGCCCGTCACGCGCGTGCCCCGCGGCAGCACGTCCAGCACCGCCTCGACCTCCTCCTCGGTCCGGTCGCCCAGCACGATCCGCCGCCCCACGCAGCTGATCGCGATCGCCAGCGCGCCCTCGCCCCCTGCCCCGCCCGCCTCGCTCGCCGCCCGCGCCGCCTGCTCCGCGCCCCCGACCAGCCGCTCGAAGTCCGCCTTCATCAGCTGCACGAGGTGCCCCTTCGGCACGTCCCCCGCGAACGTCATCGACTGCGCCTCGTGGTCCACCGCCAGCACCGTCCGCACGAGGAACTTCTCGTCCTGCGCCGTCGCCCGCAGCGCCAGCGGGAACAACAGCGCCGACGCAGGAAGCTCCGACGCCTTGTCCCCGAGGTACTCCTTGTACAGCGACAGCGCCGGCCTGCCGTCCACCTCGTACAGCACGTTGCCCTCCGAGCGCGTCACCACCCGCTCCGGCCCGAACTTGTCCCACCCGCCCTTGGACCCGTGCTGGATCACCACGTGCTCGCCGTACAGCCCCACGGCCGCCACCATCCCGCTGCGCACCGTGTCCCCGAGGCACACCCACGTCCGCTTGAACCGCGTCCCGTCCCCGGACAGCCCGCCCACCACCACCACCGACTCGGGCAGCACCGTGTTCAGCCCCCGCACCAGCTGGCTGCCGTTCACACCGAGCCCCTCCGACAGCACCAGCACCCCGCGCAGCCCGGGACGCTCCAGCTTCCGCGCCAGCGCCTGCCCCGCCGCGAACGAGTCCGACGCGCTCGACACCTCCACCTGCGCCGTCGCCAGCGTCGTGCGCTCGAACCGCGCCACCGCCACCGACAGCGTCCCGTCGCACACCGACGTGCCCGCGATCTCCCCCGCGCTCGAGCACCCCACCATGTGCGATCTCGGGTACGCCCGACGCAGCTCCCGGATCGCGCCCGGGTCATCCAGGAACTCGGGCGCACCGAACACGAGCACCAGCGTCCGGTCGCTGTCGAGCGCAGGCAGCGCCCGCACCGACCACTTGCCCGTCTCGCGCGAGAACGAGAACGTCTCGAGCCGCATCCCGGGCGCCGCGCTCGACGCGCTCGACGTGGGCGTCGCGAACGACAACGGGTCGAAGGCGGTGTCGGACGCGATCTCGAGCTCCTCGAACTCCGCCATCCCGCCCGCCGGCTGCGCTACCACGCGCGCGGCCACGGCCGGCGCCCGTGGCGCGGCGCGCGGCCTCCGCTCCCGCGGCTCCTCGCTCCGGACGACCAGCGGGGACGCCTCGGAGAGGACGGTGAGGGTCATGGTCTGGTTGTGCAGGTCGCAGTGGCCTGTCGCGTAGGGCGAGATCTCGCCGTACGAGTAGAAGCCCGTCACGCGCGTGCCCTTCGGCAGCACGTCCAGCACCGCCTCGACCTCCTCCTCGGTCCGGTCGCCCAGCACGATCCGCCGCCCCACGCAGCTGATCGCGATCGCCAGCGCGCCCTCGCCCCCTGCCCCGCCCGCCTCGCTCGCCGCCCGCGCCGCCTGCTCCGCGCCCCCGACCAGCCGCTCGAAGTCCGCCTTCATCAGCTGCACGAGGTGCCCCTTCGGCACGTCCCCCGCGAACGTCATCGACTGCGCCTCGTGGTCCACCGCCAGCACCGTCCGCACGAGGAACTTCTCGTCCTGCGCCGTCGCCCGCAGCGCCAGCGGGAACAACAGCGCCGACGCAGGAAGCTCCGACGCCTTGTCCCCGAGGTACTCCTTGTACAGCGACAGCGCCGGCCTGCCGTCCACCTCGTACAGCACGTTGCCCTCCGAGCGCGTCACCACCCGCTCCGGCCCGAACTTGTCCCACCCGCCCTTGGACCCGTGCTGGATCACCACGTGCTCGCCGTACAGCCCCACGGCCGCCACCATCCCGCTGCGCACCGTGTCCCCGAGGCACACCCACGTCCGCTTGAACCGCGTCCCGTCCCCGGACAGCCCGCCCGCCACCACCACCGACTCGGGCAGCACCGTGTTCAGCCCCCGCACCAGCTGGCTGCCGTTCACACCGAGCCCCTCCGACAGCACCAGCACCCCGCGCAGCCCAGGGCGCTCCAGCTTCCGCGCCAGCGCTTGACCCGCTGCGAACGACTCCGACGCGCTCGACACCTCCACCTGCGCCGCCGCCAGCGTCGTGCGCTCGAACCGCGCCACCGCCACCGACAGCGTCCCGTCGCACACCGACGTGCCCGCGATCTCCCCCGCGCTCGAGCACCCCACCATGTGCGATCTCGGGTATGCCCGACGCAGCTCCCGGATCGCGCCCGGGTCATCCAGGAACTCGGGCGCACCGAACACGAGCACCAGCGTCCGGTCGCTGTCGAGCACGGGCAGCACCCGCACGGACCACTTCCGGGTCTCCCGATCGTAGTGGAACGTCTCGAGGATCATGGGGCTCCTCGCCCCCAGGCTACAGCACGCGGGCGACGACGAGGGTCATGTCATCGTCGAGGGATCGCTCGCCGCGGAACCTCGTCACCGCCGCGACGATCGCGTCCCGCGCCTCCTCGGGCGCGTAGGTGGCCACGCTCTGGAAGAGCGCCCGCAGCCGCCGCTCGCTGAACTGCTCGCTCGCCTCGTTCTCACATTCGGTGACGCCGTCGGTGAACCAGAGGAGGGCGTCGCCGCCCTCCAGCAGCACGGTGCTCGACGTGTACTCGGCAGAGCTCGCCGCCCCGAGCGGCGAGCCCTGCGAGGCGATCTGGCGGACGGTGTTGTTCCTGACCAGGTACGGGAACGGGTGGCCGGCGTTCGCGACGGTCAGCGAGCGCGCCTCCGGGTCGAAGATGCACGCCGCGCACGTCATCAGGTACCGCTGCTTCCCCGCCTCGAAGATCGAGCAGTTCATGAGCCGGAGCAGGTGCTCGGCGCTGAGCGCCTCGCGCCCGAACGTGCGCGCTACGTCGCACGCGGCCTTCGCCGCGCCCGTGATGATCGCGGAGGAAATACCGTGCCCGGTCACGTCGCCGATGACCGTGAGCAGCTTGCCGTCCGGCAGGTCGTGGAAGGTCCACCAGTCGCCGCCGCACTCCGCCGCGGGCTGGAAGTGGCTGGCGAGCCGCAGCGAGCGCCGCTCGATGACGTCGTCGCCCGGCACGAGCATCTGCTGGACGGCGCGCGCTACCTCGAGCTGCTTCTTCAGCGACGCCCGCTCCGCCGTGTCGTAGAGCAGCTGCACGAGCCGGTCCCCGAGCGCGACGAGCTGGACCTGGACCTCGTTGATCGCCTCGTCCGAGCCGCCCGCGCCGGCGCCGCCCTGGTCCGCGCCGCCCTGCGCCCCGCTGCCCAGGGAGAGGAGCTCGCTGAGCTTCGACGCGAAGCGCCGCTTGGCCGTGGAGATCGTCGAGGTGACCTCGAGCGGCATCGACGGCTCGACCTGCGAGTTGGCGGCGTCGTGGAAGAGGGTGAGCGCGTCGCCGATGGCCACGACCACGCTGCGCAGGCGGTCCCGCTCGGCGAGCAGCTGCCGGTGGAGCGCGCCCATCTCGTGCGTGGAGAGGTCGAGCGAGCGGGTGAGCAGGCTCCGGTCGTCGGCGACGTGGCGGTAGTGCTCGCTGATCCGCGCGACGACCTTGTTCCAGGTCTCCCGGTCGGGCGGCTCGCTGAGGTCCTCGAGCCCGAGGCGCCTGAGCTGCCGCGCGAGGAGCGGATCGATCTCAGCCACGGCGACCGCCCCGGCCTGGCCGCGCCGCGCGCGCCGCGAGGCCGCGCGTCACCACCCGGTCCGCTCCAGGGTCTCCATCGCGGGCGTGGAGCGCTCGAAGAAGTGGACGGACGCGGGGAGCGAGCGGAACTCGCGCGGGTTCACGTCGAGATCCCAGAAGGAGGTGACCATGGTCGAGGCGGTGGGCGAGACGTCGACGACCAGCACCGCGCCGGCCGCGTAGATCTTGAGCATGCCGAGGCCCGCGCCGCCGCGCGAGGTGTCGAGCACGGCGGCGCGGGCGGCGTCGGCGCCGCGGGCGCTCAGGCCGCGGGTGATGCCCTCGAAGACGTGGTGCCGCCGGAGCCCGCCGAACGGGTCGTGCGCCTGGAGCGCTATGTGCGCGCCGTCGGTGCCGAGCCGCAGCGTGGGGATCTCGCTCTCCTCGAGGACTATGTCGCACCGCCTGTCGTGCGTGTAGCGCGGGCGCCCGCGGCCATCGACGGGCGCGTCGTACATGGCGTTCATGAGCAGCTCGTGCGCGAGCGCGGCGAGCCGCTCGGCGACGCGCGCGGGGGCGCCGGCGCGCTCGGCCCACTGCGCTACCTCGGCGACGGTGCGGTCCCGGTCCTCGCTCGTCCTCGGGCGCCACTTCACGATGGTGGCGCCCCAGGAGAGCAGGTCGGAGAGGCGCGGCGCGAGCGCGAGCGGCTTGAGGATGCGCCGGACGGCGAGCGCGATCTCCCACGGCCTGGGCATCGAGGCGAAGCTCGGCCACCCGACGATGCTGGAGAGCCGCGGCTCCTTGAGGGCGGCGTGGAGGACCGCGTCGGTGCTGCCCGAGGTCCACACGATGAGGTGCATGCTCGGGTAGCGCTCGGCGGCCCACTCGAGCGCGAGCTCGAGGTCGGCGGCGTCGCAGCCGAGCAGCAGGGGGCGGTCGGAAAGCCGCGCGCGGAGCTCGGCCGGATCGCTCGCCACGGGCACGTCCTGCATGCCGGCGGCGGCCGACATGACGCGCGCGATCCGCTGGCCGACGACGCGGTTCCGCTCGAGCACGGCGATCGTCGCTTTCGGGGCTGAATCACTCAAGGGATCACCGCGGGTCGCGCCCTGGCAGCCGCTGCCCGGAGGGGCGAACGCGGCCATTACATCACGGCCCGCGGACCGGAGGCGCCACGGCCGACACGCGCGCGCTCGGCGAGTTCCACTGTGAGCTCGGCAGCGAATTCCGTTGCAGACGGTCGTCCAGCGACCCTGTAGGCCCGCCTACAGATACCGATTGACTTCCATGGCCGTATATGGATAATGATATGGAAAATCATTTTCAGTAGCAATGCCGGTCAACTACGCCGGGATCAAGCTCCAGGCCGGGGAAGACTCCGGCAATCAGGTGTTCGATCGCGATCGTGCTGCTCGGCCGCAACCCAGCGAGGGAGCAGGGGCGCGCGCGGCGAACGGCGGGCGGGACCGCTGAGCTGGCAGCGACCTGACGGCGCGCGCGAAGGCGTGCGGCGATGAGGGTAACCGCGCCGGCACCTCCGGGGCATCTGGCTGCTGCTGCTGTCGTGGCCACCGACGTAACACGCAGGCACACGAAGAGAAGATATCACGGCGCTCGCGAAGCGCTCTGCAAGCCCGAGATCCCCGCCGTCCCCGAGTTGTCCGCCGGGGCGCCTTATCTCGCCTCCTACGACGCGCCACTCGCGGCCGGAGGCGCATCACAAGCGCGGCGGCGTACGCACAGCCCTGCGCGAGCGGATCGGCGTGCTGGCGGCACGGTGACCAGGGAAAGCGCTTGCAATCGGCAGCCGCAGACCGCACGTTCGCCCATCGTGAAATACAGAACGATGGGACAGCTCCCATGGAAGATCTCGCTCCTGGGTTTCGGTGGCTGGCAACTCGGCGGCCGACGCTGGGGACCGTTCGATCTGCGTGAGGGCAAACGCGCTCTTCACACCGCGCTCGACCTGGGAGTCAACTTCTTCGACACCGCGCCTACCCATGGGCTCGGGCAGAGTGAGCGGCTCATCGGCGAAGCCATCGCGAGCCGACCCGACCTCGAGGTCTTCGTGGCGACCAAGGTGCCTCCGCTGAACGGGGAGTGGCCCGCCCGCAACGGCACACCGCTCTCGGACGCCTTCACGCCTGCTCATGTACGAAGCAGCGTGGAAGAGAGCCTGCGCAACCTGGGCCGCAGCCATATCGACCTGCTGCAATTGCACGTGTGGCTCGATGAATGGCGGCGAGACGACGAACTCTGGGAGACGCTCGGCCGGCTGCGCGACGAAGGCAAGATTCGACAATGGGGCGTGTCGCTGAACGCCGGAGAGCCGGAGACAGGCATCGGCGTGGCGAGGAGTCGACAAGTCGCCGCCGTGCAGACCGTCTACAATCTCTTTGATCAGCGAGCCAGGAACTCCCTGCTACCCACGTGCAGGGAACATCGGATAGGCGTGATTGGCCGCGTGCCGCTGGACGAGGGCGGGCTCAGCGGAACCCTCAGGAGCGACACCCAATTCCCAGAGGGGGACATACGTCGAAGTTACTTCGCAGGGGAGCTGCTCGGCGAAACCGTTCGGCGCGTCGAGTGGATTCGCCGGGAGCTCACGGGTGGAGAGGTGCCAGACGTCGCGACGTGCGCCGTTCGGTTTGCCATCTCGCCACCCGCGATCAGCACGGTCATCGTCGGGATGACCCGCGTCGCCCATGTTGAAGCCAATGTGCGCGCTGTGGAGGCTGGCCCCCTGCCCGACGCGCTGCTGGCCAAGACGCCCGGGTTCGAGTGGGTGCCGCGAGCGAACCAGTAGGTTGGTTCGACATGCGCCGCGTCGTCAACGCGCGAGGCGCTCGAAGCGGTATACAACGACCGGAGGGATCTCCTTCACGCGCGAGTCCCAGCTCAAAGGAGTTGAATAGGATTTCAGCGGGGTGTCGAAGACAGGCTCTTCGAATCCGGTCACCACGAGACCGGCATCGAACGCGTGTCTCAGTATCACCGAGAATGGTCGATGAAACATTGGATGTGGTACCGGCGCGCTGGCATACGCCTTGCGCATTACCTTTACCGGCGTTGCGTAGCGTCCGATTTTCACGCCGTAATTGACCGAGGCGAAGTCGTCGCTCACCTCCATGAACAGCACTGGCTCAGGCCCGTTGAAGCATGGATGCGTGCTCGACACCACGAAGGGCGCTCCTGGACGCAATCGAGACGCCGCCATGGAGAACAGGACATCCACTCGTTCCATGTCGAAGACAGCCATGTGGCAGACGATGGCATCGAACTCCGAGGGCAGCGTGTCCATCGCGCTGGCTTCTGCACCGTCGATCACTCGATATTCTATGTCGAGATCGTCGCCTGTCCGCGCCCTGGCAAGCTCGATCAACCGAGGAGAAACATCGAACGCGGTGACCTTGGCACCCAGGCGCGCAAATCTCCTGGAATGGAGGCCATTGCCGCAAGCCGCATCCAGGATGCGATCTCCCGGTTTCACGGACATCAATCGCTGCTCGGCGGGGACCACGAGCCTGAGAGCAAACGAGTTGCCCTCCCCCATGTTCGTGTCCCAGTTCTCAGCGTTAGTATCCCAGGCTTTTTGAACTTCATTGTCCGACATTGCTAGCTCCTGCGTAGCCCGGACGCCGAGCGCCGGGGCTGACACTCATGCTCACGGATTCTCAACGGCCGATCTCCCCCGAGCATGGTGTCGTTTTCGATGAGCCCGGCTCCCATGTCGGCGTCCGCGCCGCCGTCCAGCCCGTCTCGTCGGCGTGCACGACAGGGCGTGCACGACAGGCTGACGCTCGGGCGACGCCAGCTCCCAGGCATGCTTCTGATGGCCAGGCTGCCCCCACGTCGGCGGCCCGTTCGCCTAGGTCGCGCGGGCGGCGGCGCACTGGGCGGGTCCGGCGAAGGGGGGCGCGCGGGGTTCCCGGAATTCCGCGCGACCAGAACGTCCAGTTCTCCGATCCGCGCTTCCAACCGCTCCAACCGCGCCGCGCGATGGTCGCCTGCGGTGCGCGGACCTGGGTACGGAGCGCGGCGTTCTCCCGCTCCGGTTCGTCGATCCGTTCGTCGCGCCAGTCACGTGCCACGGTGGACGAAGTCTAAACTTTCTGATGGTTCATGCAAGCAAGCGGACATGTTCCGGCATGGTCCCCTGGCTCAGACAGTCTGGGCGCTGAACGCTTGCTGTGCCGTCTCGCGCTCCGCGCGTGAGATTGTCCCGCGCCGACGTTGTGAAGTCCATGTCGCCGGCGCGAGGAGCGGCGCCCCGCGAGGGTGAGCGGAGGGTGAGCGCCGGGCGTAGTCGCACGTCGCGCCGGGGTGAGGTGCGGGTGCTCGGTGGCCGTCGTCGTCCGGCGCGATGCTGGCCGCGCGACGACGCGGGTGCCGGTGGATGACGACCTGGAGGCGGGGCTGAATGGCGGTTGGGTCGCGGAGCGCCGGCATCTTTTTCTTTCCGGGGGCACGGACCGGGCCGGTCTCCGGTGCGGGACAGACGCCCGAGACTCCACGCGCCCTACGCGAGGCGGCACAATTTACAATGAAGGAAGAACCGAGTCGTGGTCGCTCGCTGGGTCTACGTCTTCTGTGGAGCGACGTGGGATCCGCTTCATCACCTGAGTCGTGCGGTCTTTTTCGTTGGCGTGGAAGAGCCGGTGGTACGCGTCTGCCACGCCGGGGTCGAGCAGCCCGTCGAGCAGGAGCTGTCGATTAAACATGGCGACTTCCGCCTCATCCATGTCCTCACGCAAGAGCTGGTAGGGAGTATAGATGGCTGGACGGACACGGGCACCAGAACGCAACACCCTGTCGACCGTCGCCGCCACTCCTTCGGGCGAGTCACCCGGCAGGCCGAGAATCACGAAGCAGTTGAGCTCGATACCGTGGCGCCCGAAGAGCTCGGCCAGCTCCTCGAAGTTGTCGTTGGACGACCGTTTGAGCTTTGGCAGGGAGAGCAGCGCCCGGCTGTCGAGGGTCTCGAGCCCAACACTCACTCTGACGCATCCTGCGGCGGCCATCTCGCGTATCAGATCTTCGCTCAGGTGAGCCAGCGTAGTGACGCACTTCCAAGGATAGAGGCTCCCCTTGCCCGTCAGCGCGGCACACAGCTCACGGACCCACTCCTTTCGGAGCGTGAAGGTCGGCGCGTAGAAGCTGACATATTCGAACGGGAGGCGGCGAAATGACTCTTCGATGTATTCGATGGTGCGCGTCACCGATAGTCGTCGCTCTGTCGTGCCCTGCATTCCCGGCACATCACAGAAGGAGCAACCCACGGGACAACCTCGAGCCACGGGGACGACCAGCTCGCGCCGCTCTGGAATCCCACAAAATTTGTTCAGGTCGTTGCCGTACATGCGGTCGTAGGCGTGGTAGGGTATGTCGTCCACGTCGGGAAGGACCCAGTCGGCAGCCTCGAGATAGACACCGCTCTCGGCGCTCGTGTATGAGTCCCCGCTGCGCAGCATCACGCCCGGAGCGGAGTCGGACAGCCCGGCGACGACCCTGGCAAAACCCGCGACGCCGGTCTCATAGTCCCCGGAGGCCACGATTCCGTCGAACCCATACTGTCGGAAGAAGCCAGGAATCTGCTGGCTGAGGCGGCCGAAGGTGACGAGCTTCGCGTCGGGATTCAGCCTGCGAACATAGGCCGAGAAACGGCGAAATCCGTCGATCTGGTCAAAGTCGTTCATCACGGCGATGACATCGTATCCTCGGCACAGGACGTTGCAGATGTCCTTCCAGTTGTAGTTGAGGGCCGCGGCATCGATGCAATCGATCGAATCGAAGAGCCCGCTCGTCCTCAAGTAGGCACCAACCTGAAAGACTGGAAGGTGGTGTCCAGCATTGAAATAGCTGGGAACCATGGGAGGAATGATGCAAAGACCCTTCATCGAGGGAAACCTTTCCTGTATGGTGTCATCTGCGAATGGCGAGCTCATCCGGCTTTACGGGCAGTCTGTTCTGCCTGTGTCCCTCCTCGATGATGGCGAGCTGCTGCCGGACCTGTGGCACCGTTACAGCGGCTCGCGCTCCGCACCGGATCGTCTCGAACGCCGCTGAATAGAAGCGCTGCACTCCGTAGCTGATGATGAATTCCATCGTGCGACCAGCGAGATCGCTGTCTTCCGGGCGCGCCATGGTCCAGCTCTCCTCGATCCAGGGCAGCTCTTCGCGACAGTACTGTCGATCGATCGACCAGCCTGGCCACATGGAGACGCCGGGCGCGTCTTCGGGTCGATAGAATCGCCACTTGAGGTCGAACTCGCTGCCAGCGAGACCGCCTCGCGTCCCGTAGATATAGTATTTTTCCGTGGGCTTGTACGCCTGGTAGTCACTCAGGAGGATGTCGATCGTGGGACCGGCTGCCGATCCAGGGTAGAGCGTCAGCGAGCAGTGATCGTCTGCGTCGCCGCCAGCGGCATTATGGCACGCCAGCCTACAGAGCACCTGCCAGTCGTGCTGCCAGCCCGCGAGAGCGAGCGCCTGATCGATCGCATGGGGTCCGCTGTTGTAGAGAATGCCACCGATGTTCGCTTGCAAGATCTGCCAATCCCAACGCCTGCGGAAGTTGCCCCAATAGCTTTTGATATGCAGGATTTCGCCGAGCACGCCTGATGACACCACATCTTGGAGCTTTTCGAAGTAGGGTTGAAATCGATAATTCTGAAACGGAAGAAAATGCTTTCCGCGCGACTCGGCGACACGGACGATTTCATCGAGCTCGCCGGGACTCGGAGCGACCGGTTTTTCGCAGATGACATGAAGGCCCGCCTCGAGCGCCCGGATGCATGCCTCCACATGCAATTTATTGGGCAACGCGCAGACGAAGAGGCCGATCTGGTCGTCGGCGATGAGCTCGCGATAGTCGGCAAACGATCGGACACCGAACTCCTGGGCGGCCTCTTCGCGTCGATCAGGGATCTCATCGGCCACGGCCACCAGCTGAAACTTCTCGCCAAGACCCGCGCGTGTGAGCCCCTTTGCGTGCAGCTTGTATCCGCTCCGCCCCAGACCCGCGATTCCTATCCTGATGGGGGATGAGCTGCTCACCGTGCAAACACCATTTCTACCTTCTGTATCGCTGCGATGGTGTCGGCGATCTCTTGCTCACCCCACCGTTCGTGGATGCCGAGCAGAAAATGCTCGGAGGCTGCGGCTTCGGCGTTGGGGCATGCCACCCTGGATGGTGCCTGCTCGTATGGTTCGACCAGGTTCCATGGGAAATGACTCCCGGCAAACACACGGCGATGGCGGAACCAGTCCTGTGTGTGCGGCATGTGCTTTCTCGCATAGGACGGGATGAGCGGGATGCCCTCGCCTTGCAATGCCCGCGCGAAGGTGTCCTTGTCGCAGCGCAGCCGATGGTGGTCCACGCGAATACGCAGGAAGAGATAGCTCGGCTCCGCATCAGCGATCGGGGCGGCGATGCGAACCGAACCGAGCTCTGCCTGGGACAGCCCCTCGTCGAGCTGTGAGACGAGCATGCGGCGTCTCGTCACGATGGAGGGCAGCTTCTTGAGTTGCTCGATGCCAATCGCGCACGCCAGATCATCGAGATTGAAGTTGAAGCTGGCGAATGTGTTGCTGCTGCCTTCGGGAAGATCGAACGGTTTTCCGCGGTCGGACGCCTGGCGTGCCCGAGCGATCAGCTCATGCGAACTGGTGAAGACCATGCCTCCCTGGCCGCCCGTGCAATGGTGCTTGAAGTGCGAGGTCGAGAACACCGCGATGTGCCCAAAGGTTCCGACGAGCCGTCCCTTCAACGCTGCGCCATGGGCCTGCGAGCAATCCTCGACGACCGGGATATTCTCGGCCATGGCCAGCCCGGCGATGGCGTGGACGTCTGCGGGTTCCCCGCAGTTGTGGGTGACGACGATGGCGCGCGTCCGCGGCGTGATCGCGTTCGCTACCTGCTCGGGACCGATGTTGTAGGACCCGACTTCGGTGTCGACGATCACCGGGATGCACCCCGATAGGGGGATCGGCATCATACCGCCTGGATCGGTGAAAGGACCGATGATCACCTCCGATCCGGGCGGAATCTCCAGGGCTCGTAACGCGATGAAGAGCGCGGATGTTCCCGAGTTGGCGGTCTGGGCGTACCCTCCTCCCATCATGGCCGCAAACCTGCTTCGGTATTCGATGTTGGTCTCGCCGCCGTAGCCGATGGCGCGACCGCTAGCGATGGCCTGATCGAAGAGCTGGGCCACAGCGCGCTGCTCCTCGAGGCCGATTTGCCCCCGCTCGGGCCACGGCTCGGTACGGACTTTCAAGCCGCCGTTGACGGCCAGAGTGTGGGAGGCAGGCGGCATGTGCGTCTAGTATGCCAGAGGGCAATTCGTGCCGCAACTTGGTACCCGCTGCACTTCAGCGCTCACGAGGATTGACCCGCCTCTGCTCGCGAAGATAATCCACCCCCCCGCTGACTGCACGCGATGCGCGAAGCCCAGCGGACGGGTGGCCTCGCGGCGTTCATCCGCGCTGGCTCCCGCCCTCCATGACCATTCCAGCCTTCACGTGCGCTGCGAAGCGGCGCCGGAGAACGCCGGGCAGCGCCTCGGGCATCCCCGACCGCCTGAGAAAAGCCTCCACGCCGCCGTAGACGGACGACAGGTGCTCAAGGCTGACGGCCAGCGCGTGCTCGCTCGGCGCGATCCGATCGAGGTATTGCTCGGGCGTCATGCCGCGCTTCTCCCAGCTCGCCCGGAAATGCGCGGCGTCGCGGCGCAGGTACACGTCGCTGAGCAGGAAATCCTGCATGATCGACGCTCGCGTCGCCCCGATGAGCGCGAACAGCAGGGCGATCCCCAGGCCGGTCCTGTCCTTGCCGGCGTAGCAGCCGACGACGTACCCCTCCTCCCGTGCGTCGGCGAGGTGACCCATCAGCTCGGCGAATTGCGCCCCGTTGTGATCGAGCGTGGCCATGTAGGAGCGCGCGTAATCGAGCGCGGTCGGCGCGAGCGCGGCCGCGGGCGGCTCCGCGTACGAGCGCACCGGGACGCGGCGCCAGGTGATCCCCGCGTCGATCAGCCCGAACGGTTCGCCGCGACGGCGCACCTCCTCGTCGGTTCGCAGGTCCAGAAAGCAGGTCACGCCGAGCGACGCGCGGAGGCGGCGCGCGGCCTCGGGACTCACCTTTCCGAGATCGCCGCTGCGGAACAGCGGCAGGCGCTCCTCCTCGACGGCGGACGCCTGGTGTACGGGCCTGAAATTCGGCGCGTCGATCCCGAGCGCGCTCGCCAGGAAGGGCCCCGCGGGCGCCTGTCCACGCTCGCTCATGACGCGGCCCCGCGCCCGAGCTCGGCGAGGAGCTGCGGGATGGCCACGGTCGCGTAGCACCCGGAGGGCAGGAAGAAGCCAAGCTCGGCGGCCCATTGCCCGGCGTGCAGATCGTCCTCGAAGACACGATGACAGGCCATGCTCGCTTGCACCAGCACAGGCCGGGCGAGCTCGACGGCGGAGAGCGCGCCCCCCTCGACCTGGACCCGCGTATAAGGTCGCTCCATGCCGATCGCGAGCAGTTCGAGGCCGTGGCGGCGATCCTCGGGATAGAGGTAGACGATGCCGTCCTGCGCGTGCTCGACGCAACGTCCGCCGGAGACCGCAAGGAGAGCGTCTTTCAGCCCTTCGTTCCACAGGAACGAGTGATGCGCGGACTGATAAAACGCAATCTGCCGCGGATCCAGCGCCGCCAGGAACTCCGCGGCGCTCCCCCGGTGCCGCGCGGCCCGCGCCCCGACGTCGCCGCCCTGCTCCTTCAGCAGCGCGTGCGCCGCGTCCACATCGCCCTCGATGAGGTGTTTGCCGATGTGGTGCGTGAGCTTGGGACGACCGGGCAACCCGAAGCGCTGCGTACCGTAATAGTTCACGAAAAAGAGGGTGCGCCTGGCGCGCTGCGCGAGCGCCGCGGCCGTCGCGGCCGGGAGGGCGCGGACGACGACGCGGAAGTTATTGCCCGCGAGCTCACCCGTGCGCAGCGGCGCCCCGCCGGGGCGGACGTAGAACAGCTCCACGAAGGCGCGCGCGCCGCCCCTCGCGGCCACATTGAAGTCCTCGAGCTCATCCGCGCGGAGCTGCACCGGCAGGCTCACATATTGCTCGGTCACGCCGTCCTCGTCCTTGAGGCCGGCATAGCCGATCTCGACCGCCGGAAGCCCGAGATGCGACGCCAGGAGCGCGAGCGCCTCGAAGGTCGTGTGCTCGCATTTCCTGAGGAGATAATAATGGTGCGCGCTCCCCGCCGTCGCCGGCGGGAGAAGCATCGACTCGGCGACCAGGAAGTCCTCGGGCAGGGTCTTCAGCTTTCCGATCTGCACGGTGCACCTCGGTGGAACGGGCTGCTCTGGGAGCTGAGCTGCGCGAGAAACGCCTCGAGCTCCCCCGGGCTCTGGAACACGCGCCTGTCGCCGCGAAAGCGGCTCAGCAGTTCGGCCATGCGCGGCCGCTGCGCCGAGCGGAACGCCAGGATGAGGCGGACGAACGCCGGATCGATGTCGAGCCTGGGCCGATGCGCCCGGACTTCGCGCGGCAGCGAGCTCCGATCGCCGAGCAGGCGGCGGACGCCGCGCCACGACGCGCGGGCGAGGCAGAGAAGAGGAGGGAAATCGAGATCGAGCACGAGATCGGCGCGCTCCAGGCGAAGCGCCATGCTGTCCAAGTAGTTCCCGTCCATGATCCAGCGATCGCGCGCGAGGAGCTCGGCGAGCTCTTCGGCCCACGCGGCCGGCGTCTGGCGGCGCCACCCCGCCTGCCAGTAATGATCGTCGAGGTGGATCACGGGCAGCCGGACGATCTCGGCGAGGCGGGCCGCCATCGTCGACTTCCCGGCGCCAGGCGAGCCGATGATGAGGATCCGCTGCGCCGTCCGGACCGCGCCCGCCCGGAGCTCGCTGTGCGCTTCGACGTGGGTGTCAGCCATCGAGAGAAACCTCCACCCGGCCAGGCGCCACGTGCCTCGATCGCTGGTTCCAGAACACGACCTGGAGGCCGACGCGCTCCACGCCCGGCTCGGCCACGGCCACGACGTCGTGCCAGGAGTGCTCCGAGCGGACGAACGCCACGCACTCGCTCCAGTGCGGCGCGATCTCGCGAAAGGAGCTGGTCGCGTCGCGCAGCAGCCGGAGCTGTCCGCCCCACGAAGGCTCCCATTCGAGGTTGAAGAAGAGGAGGTGCGTGGCGCGCACAGCGGCGGTATCCGTGTGGCTCGAGATGTAGTCCCCGTGCCCATAACGCTTGATCGTCACCTCGCGACAGCACGGTCCGAGATCCTCGTCGAGGAGCTCGGAGAGCGCCGCCACGTAGGCCGGCGTCGAGAGATCGGAGAGCAGCTCGGCCCACGGCGGCTCGAGGCGCACGCCCGGCGCGGGGCGCTGTTCCTCGAGGGGAAAGATGACGTTGTTGATGACGTTGTAGGTCTTGTCGCTACCCGACGCGCGCGCGGAGCGGCTGTAATTCTCGCGCGGCAGCGCGCGGCGCAGCGCCACGACCTGATCCCGCGACAGGAGGCTTCGGATCAGCGCATGACGGAAGGGGGCGCGCTGGAGCGTCGCCTCGCGGATGGCGCGCAGGTCGATCATTCGCTCACCACGTCGGCGCCGAGCTCCTTCAGGCTCTCGATGAAGCGGGGATACCCACGGCTCAGGTGCCCCATCCCGCGCACCTGCGTCCGCCCCGGCGCCCGGAGCGCGGCGATGAGGAGCGCGGCGGCGCCGCGGAGATCCACCGCCGAGAGCGTCTGGCCGGCGACCGTGGGCCTGCTCGGGACGATGCGGAGGCAGTTCTGGTCGACTTCGAGGTTGAACCCCAGCTTGCGCAGCTCGGTCGTGTACTGGAAGCGGTCCTTCCATACGAGCTCCCGGATCGTGCTCGGCCCGCGCGCGCCAAGCAGCAGGAGCGCGAAGAAGGGCTGATGATCGCTGTAGATGCCCACGCTGGTGACCTCGATGTGGGCGGGCTCGATCCGGTCCACGACGGGGATCCTGATCCAGTCGTCACCGAGCTCAAGCTCCACGCCGATCTCGCGCAGGATCGCGAGCTCGGGAGCCAAACCGCGCTTGACCTTGGCGGTGGAAATGCCGGTGAGCACGAGCTCCGTCTGGTGGACGCCCGCGACGGCGACGTAGGTCATGATCTCGCTGATGTCCGACAGCAGCGTGACGTCGGCGCTCGACACCTCCTGCGCGCGCTCGATCTCGACGGTGTCGTGCTCCCACCGGACGTGAAAGCCGAGCTCGCGGACGAGGGCGAGGAGCTCGGTGACGTCAGGCTTGGGATAGGGGTGAAGGATCCGCGTGGTCCCCGCGCCGGCCACGGTCGCGGCCAGGATGGCTGTCTTGGTCGCGCCGGAAACCAGGGGCCCGGTGAGGATGTCGTCGCGCTCGGAGTAATCCATGATATCGACGGTGCAGGGCCGCAGGCCGTCCGTGCGGCCCCGAACGCCCTCGCCCGCGCACTCGATTTTCGCACCGAAGCGGCGGAGGACCGAGGCCATGTGCTCCACCGGGCGCCTCCCCGACCGCGCGCGATCGCCGATGCGGCACCCGCCGCAGGCGCCGATCTCGACACGGCCGAATCGCCCGAGGAGGATAGGGAAGAAATAGAGCGCGCCGTGGATCTGCTCGCTGAGGTGCTCCGGGACGCTGTGGCCCTCGATCCCCTCGGCATCGAGCCGCAGGGTGTCGCCGTCGAGATCGGCGCGGCCCCCGAGCACGCGGATGATCTCGCTCATCCGTAGCACGTCCTCGATGGCAGGCACGTTGCGGAGAACCACGCGTGCGCGCCGGCTGCCGACGCTGGCGGCGATCATCGCGACGGCGGCGTGCTTGTAACCGGACACGGAGATGGCGCCGGGCCGGAGCCGCGACGAGCCAACCAGGATCGTATCATTCATGGTGGCCCGCGCCTCCGCGCTCCGATCGGACGAGGACGTCGAGCACCCGCTCCATGACACGCTCCTCGGCAATGGTGGTGCGGATGCATCCCGCGAGCTCCGGGACGTCGTCGAAACCCTTGACGACAAACCCGGCCGCGCCCAGCGCGAGGGCCGCGGCGACGGCTCGAGGCGCGTCGCCGAGGTCGACGGTGACGAAATTCGCTTGCGAGGCGTGGATCGCCCATCGCGGGCACGCCTCGGCGAGCTGGCGCGCGAATCTGTCTCGGAGCTCCCGGACCTCCCGCTGGACCCGCGCCACCCGCTCGGGCACACCGATGAGGTGACCCAGGAAGCCGAGGGAGACCGTGGACAGGGTGTTCTCGATGCCGAACTTGCGCAGGTAGGAGATGACCGCCGAGCTGCCGAGCACCACCGCCAGCCGGAGGCCCGCCGCTCCCCAAGCCTTGGAGAGGCTGCGCAGGAGAAGGACGTTATCGTACACTCGGAGGAGCTCGGTGTGATCGAGGTCGCTGAAGGCAGTATAGGCCTCGTCGATGACCAAGAGGTGCTGTCGGCGGTGGCACGTCTCCGCAATCGTGCGCATGCATTCGATCGGGAGGGCACCGCCGGTGAAGCCCTCGGGGTTGGTCACGACCACGGTCGAGGGATCTGCCCGCTCGAGCGCCGAGCAGATCGCCTGTGCGAGCTCGGGCGCCGGGAGCCCCAGGGCAGGGACGGGCTGGATACGAACGCCGTTGAGCGCGGCGTAGACCCCATAACTCTTGTAGTTGGGGGACTGAAGGATGAGCGATCCGCTGCGGCTCATGACGTGAGCCGCCACTGTCTGGATCGCGTTGTCCGAGCCCGCGGCGAGGAGGAGCGCGCCGTCCGCCACGCCGAAGAACGCGGCCGCGCGGGCGCGGACCTCACGGTGATAAGGATACAGGCTGATCCTCGCCGGATCGAAGCCGGCCATGAACTCGGAGAAGAGGGCGCCGATCTCGGCGTGGGAGAGCTCGTTGCTCGACAGGTTGATCTTGCCTGCGTAAAGCCGCTTCTCGGGCGTCGGGAACGCCTCGTGCGACCGGAGATGAAGGTCCAGGTTGAAACCCATCGTCACGACTCACTCTTCCACACACGATCGCAGCCCGTCTACTCGAGCGGACCTGGAGCAAGGATGCACGCTCATCAAAGAGTGCTCCCAGCATCCAAATCGTCTCTGATCCAGATTATCGTCCGCCCTGTGATGGGTGCAACATCAATCTCGCGCTCCTTTGTCCCGATCCTCCGGACGAGCCGTTCGCCCAGAGGGATCGTCCGGGCGAGCCGCTCCCCTGCTCTCGCCCATCATCGGATCATACGCGTCGGCGCCGGAAACTCCGGACAGATCGTAGCAGGCGGGACGCGGCTGGGAGAGCGGGATGGTGGCCCAAAAGAGGCGCACGTAGAGAGAGAAGCAGGGCGAGGTGGTGCTCGACGACTTCGGCGGCGCCCTCGAACTGATCCGCTCGGCGGCACGATCGAGACCCATGCTGGTCACCTGTACAGGGTGATAATTGCCACGTGGCAACCATTCTCCCTTGGTGGTTAGGGACGTGGAGGTGATCCCGTGCCCGCCCATTTCGCCCGCGTGCGGAGGGCGTGTCAAGGGCGGCGCACCCGGTGAGCGGAGCGAGCCTGAGGCGTGCGTTCGACGGGGTGAAGCAGAACGACCGCGCCCCTGGATCGGATCGGCAGAGCGTCGACGAGGTGCGCGCGCACCTCGACATCGCGCTGCAGGTGCTGCGCCGCGAGCTGCAGGAAGGAAGCTTCCGACCCCGCCTGATCCGTCGGGTGTGGATCCCGAAGGCAGGGGGCGGCCGGCGCGGCCTTGGCATCCCGATCGTGGCCCATCGACGCGTACAATAGGCGGTTCAAAGGTAGGGTGGACGGCGTACGAGGGGCATCGCTCCTGGTGGGCGCTCAGCCACTGCTCGCCCGTAGATCGGGGACTGTCCGTAACGCGTACTTCGCCGAAAGCGGGTTCGTCTCGCTGGCGGTCAGGGGAAGTGCGAGCGACGGAGCAGTCGAACCCCGGCCGTCGCTTCTTACAGGTGCTGCGCGATGTGCTGCTCCGGGGCAAGGTGACGTTGAAGCCGCTGGGTATGCCGCTGGCATCGGCCGGCAGCGACGAGGCGGGAGGGTTTCCGTCTGGGACGGTTGCACTCGCGTCGCATCGGAACCTGCAGTACTCTTCGCGGGAACGTGACGGACGAGGTGTTCAAGGCGTACATCGAGGATCAAAACCACGAGATCGATGCGATTTTATGGAGCAATCACTCCCATGGACCAAGCCGAGAACCAGAAAATGTGGGACCGCAGAGCCCACTCCATTGCCAGTGACGACGCGGTGACACATCACGATAGCCACAAGAAGGGACTCCAGCTGGATCTCCTCTCTCGCCATCTCGGACCCCATATGCGTGTCCTGGAAGCCGGGTGCGGCAGTGGATTCGACACCGAGTTCCTGAGCAGGCGAGTCTGCGTCGTCGATGCCTTCGATCAGTCAAAGGGAATGATCCGCCGAGCGCGTAGACGCCTCGAGGGAGCCGGCAACGTCAATCTCTATGTCGATGCGTTGCCCTCACCACGACGCCCGGAGCTGCAAGCCGACTACGATCTAGTCGTATCCGCTAGAGTCGTTTGCAACTTGCTGGATCGAGACAGTCAGTCGCGAGCGCTCTCGTGGCTGGCCGGTCGGGTCAAACCAGGCGGAAAGCTGGTTCTCTTCGAAACCATGTCGGAGGCCTTTGTCAGGCTCGGTGCTCTCTGCCAGGAGACAGGTCTAGAGCCCGTGACGGCTCCAGGATTTAACCTCGCCCTCAGCCGGAGCTTCATCGGCAACGCGCTACCCCGGGCGTTCGAGCTGGTGGCGGACGGCGGCATGGGCGCATATGACGTGGCCACACGTGTCCTGCGCGAATTCGTGGATGACCGGGAGCAAACCAATACAAGATTTCATGAGGGAGCTGCCCGGCTCACGCGAGCCCTTGGGGACAATGTCCTCCGGGAATTCTCGACGATATGTTATCTGGTCTTCGAGAATCGGAGCTCACAGGATCCGTCGGCTAGCGGGCCATCGAGCTCGCGGGCGGCACAGTTCAGAGCCGCTTGCACGAAGCTTGGAATTAACTGCCCGCAGACGCTCGACATATCAAACACCCAGGTACTCGTCCCGAGCCAGGCATCGATATATCATTTCGCCGATCATCTCGAGGTGCAGGAATCGGTGCTGGACATGGGCTGCGGCATCGGGATTCTCAGCGCGTTGGCCCTCACCAAGGGGGCACGAGAGGTCACCAGCGTCGATATTTCGGCAGCCGCGGTGCGCGAGACTCGCAAACTTGTACCTTCGGCGACCGTGAAACAGAGCGATCTCTTCGAAGACGTCGCAGGCTCGTTCGGGTCGATCTTGTTCAACGCCCCCTGGGGAGATGGACGCATCACGACGGATCTTGACCGAGCGAAATTCGATTCTCCGGGATTGATGAAGCGCTTCCTCGACGCAGCCCCCAGCCATCTGTTACCGGGTGGCGATGTGTGGATTCAGTACGGCGACGCCAGTTTGAAGAACCTGGCTCGTCTGTTGCTCGGCATCGCCGAGAGCCAATTTCAGGTCGCCGACTCCTGGACGACGAAGGTCCGCTTCCGCGAATCCGCTCGGCCCATCAGTCTCCACCTTTATCGCTTGACTCGCTCCTGATGGATATTTGTCGAGTGGGGAGCAGCGGCCCGAGGTCTATCGTACGCAGCGGCTCGTCCCTCAAGGTCACGACTCGCTCGCCATCGAAGAACTCCTCGCGGTACGCGACGATGAGCTGACAAACCGGCTCCTGGCCGCGGAACGCTGGTCGCTCACCCCAGCGAAAGTACATTCCGCCAGGCGCCTTCATCCATGACGGACAGACCCGCTTGGTCGCACCTCTGTTATAGTTCACGAAGAAGTCGCGCAGATACTGGTCGATCTCATCAGACTGTGACCTCGTCAGGACCGGGCGCCCGTATTCACGCTTCAGCTGGTCGAGCTCGTCCGCCTGGCCACGGGTGGCCAGAATCTTCTTGCGCAAGACGCCATCACGGATCTCGCCAAGGTGGCCCGTGAGGGCGCGTTCCGTGGTACGAAAATCCCACTTTCCAAAGAGGCGTTCATTAGGACACATGAACCCATTGTGCAGATCGTAGATAATGCCGCTCTGCCCGACGAGGCGCCACTGCACTCGGGCTACGTATGGTGTATCCCACCAGGCGAGACTCTCTGGACTGAGCCCTCTGCCATAGTAGGAGATCAGGATGACGATGCCGATCAGAGTGAAGCCGGGAATCACACCGAAGCAGGCCAGCTGGGCGTCGGGGAGCGCCGCGATGCCGATGGCCAGGAACCCGCAGACCAGGATCAGCTGCCAGAACAGCAGGCCGGCCACCGCGAAGACAAAGAGATGGAACAGCGCCGCGGTCGCGAAGAACGCCACGGCTATCCAGCGGTGGAAGCCGATGAAGAAGCCCGAGAGCTCGAAGAGTATGGTGGCAATCTGCAGCGGGCGATCGATGACCGCGAGCACCCGAGCCAAGGAGAAAGGATCGCGGCGCCGGCGGGTCCACCCCCATAGATAGGCAGAGATCGCCAGATAGTGCAGCCGATTCTCGAGCATCCAGGACCACCAGTGGTCCCCGAGTCGCAGCTTGCCCACGGCGGCATCTGTATAATGCGAGGCAATACAGCCTAGAATCGCTATTTCAGCACCTACCGCGGTGACCTTGAACCCGGGAAATCCTACAACATAGTCCGCGATCTGCAGCAAAAGGCCGACAATCATCATCGAGACGAACATCAGCAGCGCTCGTATCAATAGATGTTGATGGTGGTACCAGCCGCGAAGATAGTTGACGATCGTGAACAGCAGCAGCGCGCTCCACCCGGGATGGAGCCAGAGCAGGGCGAGCGTCGTTAGCGCGATGACGCGCGGCCGCAAGAGCCTTTCCCCTGTGGCCAGATCGACGTCGAGCGTTGTTCCCTTCCAGACGATCAATGCGCACAGCAAGACGACCGTGGGGCGCAAGGCACCAGCAGGATCGATGGTGTGCCACGCAGTGAATCGATAAGTCATCAGGGTGAGCCCAGCAATCACGAGCGGAGGCACCCAGCGACTGCCCCAGCGAGCGTCCAGCTGTAGAAGGCGATCCCGCAGGTGATTACCGCGAATATCGCTCGTGTTGTAGATCAGTCCTCCTAATTGCGGATGTCCGTGGACCATCCGACCGACCGGTCCATACAGGAGAACCGAGAGCACAGCGATCAGGAGTTCGTAAATCACCGAGGACGATCATTGCGTGTGGTAGGAAGTGCCATTCGCGGATGGGCCCGCGTAGCCACTCGTGCTCCGGCGCGCGAGCCTCCGACGCGCGAGCCTCCGACGCTCGAGCCTCTTGCACCCGGCCCTTCGACAAGCCGCCCGGTCGCGAGGGTCTTCGAGAGCTTGATGCGGCTGGTCGCGGAAGGTGTGTCTCGTCGGGGCTTACCCCCTCGCGTGTGCGGCGCCAAGAAATTTCCCGCTGAAGCTGACGACCGTCAGCCTACGGAAGAAACCGTGGATCTGGTTTCGGCTATACCGACCCTCGAAGATTCGGTCGACGCCTTCACGCAGCTCCTTGGTCCAGCCCAGATCCTGGCTCTCTTGCTCATACTCATCGAGCAGGCTGTTGGCATCCTCTCGAAACCTCTCGTTGTCACGCAACCACCGTTCCAGCGGCTTGTGATCATTCCCTCGATCGCCAGCACGGATGTTCGATTCTGTCAGCTCTGGCAGCCTGCGGCTCAAGAAGAATCGATAGAACCTCCTGGGAAACAGCCATGCCACAGGTATCCCCAGGCTGAACTCAACGACATCGATATCGGAGAACAGGGAGAAGTGAGGAGCAGACCCGAAGTGATGAAATAAGCCACATGTCCTGTTGTACTGTTTTGCCGATCGATACCAGAAGACGTTGCTCGCGATGACCGGGTCGGGCCTCGACTGTGCCAGGATCTCCTCGATGCGCTCGCGGATCCCTCCCATGGTGCGCGGGTCGGTCGCCTCCTGCGCGAAGAGGTCTATCAGCACGTTCGCCATGTCGGTATACGTCTGGCCCGGCGCGTCGCTGTGGAATCTCCTGCCGCCGAACAGATGCTCCCCTAGGAAACCGCTCAGCATGACGTCGAAGGCCGGCAACCCGCGTCGTCCGGTCACGTACTTGGCCCATTCCAGATTGGCGAACGGCTGGAAATCACGGCACCTGCGGAAGTGACTCGACATGTTATGGTTTTCGCCGAGTTTGTACAACGGGACGCCGAGCTGCTCTGCCACCATGGCGGCGATTTGCCCCTCGTCAGAGTCCTTTTCTCCGAAGAAGTAGGCATGCATACGGATGCCCTGGCTCTTGAAGTAATGACCGGCGATCCGCGAGTCCAGGCCCCCGCTCAAGCCGAGACAATACCTGGTATCTGGCGGCTGTGTGGCGACGATGCGACGCGCGGCTCGAACGAACGTCTCGTCGAGCCGACTCACTGCCTCCTCTGGCTCGAAGCTCTCCTGGTTGCGAAACGTATGGTGCCAGAATACCTGACTCTCCATCGTTGTGCTGTTCAGGGTGACTAGCGTCCCCGCTCGCTGTCTCCGCAAGCTGCGAACGAAGGTCCGTTCGCCGATGGGAAAACCGAACAAGCAAAAATCGGCGACGGTCTCCTCGTCCAGATCTTCCTTGGTGAGCTTGAGGCAACCCAGCAGTCCGGCCAGATCGTTGCTCACGGCAAAACGAGGGCCATCGCGCCACAAATAGACATCGCGCTCGCCAAGGTGGTCTGTGAAAGATATCACCGTCGCGCTGTCGCAGTCGATATAGCTTCCACAATAGCGGCCTTTGAAGCGAGCGAATCGCTCAAGAGCATCCCCATTTCGCCAATGCGCTTCCATCTCGGGCGGCTCCAGACCCTGGTCCGCATAAAGGAATCCGTCGACGATCAACCGCTTGCCGCCGGGGAAAACATGCTGCTGGGTGGTGCCCGTGCACAGCAGCCATAGGTTGCCGTCCTTGATGAAGGAGCTCCCCAGACATACATTAGTGACTATGTACATGTCACTCCCATACCTTGGTGCGTTGTTGGTTCAAGCCTCGCCCTGTCATACGCCTCAGAGAACACCCTGGGGCCGCGTAGCCCGTCAACGACCCTCCAGGGGACAAGGGCGTGATTCGCCCTTATGATTCCAGTACTCGCACTGCACCGTGAGGCGCGTGGCCAGTCCCTTGCTGGTTACAGGTGATACAGAGTGCCACGACATCGATGTGGGTGGGAAGGCGAGCAAAAGCCCGCCAGTGGGTTTGATCGAATAGGTAGGATCGGCTTCTGGATCGGGTCTTTCACGGGCCTCGAAGAGCCCGCCAAACGCGCGTGGCCATTCCTCGTTCAGATAGAGGATGCACGTCAGCGCCTTGTTCTGCTTGTCCCGGTGCACAGAGACGAAGTCACCGTCATCGTGTCCATAGACACCGACATCCATATGGAGGCCGGTGAGCGTCAGTCCAGTCCCCTGGGCGATCCATCTCGTGAACTCGGTGCTCAGGAGCTCATCCAGGAGGTTCTCCCAGGCAGTTGCCAGTGGTGGAGTTGGACATTTCTCGCGCCCGTCCGCCAGGTTGAGAATGCTCATCTTGTACTGCTTGTCCGAACCAGGGTAGGCCGTCTCGATTCGGCGGAGCAGCCCGATCGGCGCGCTGTTATAGAGTTCGCGCACGTGCTGTGGACCCAGCAGATCCAGGGCCCGGAATGTGGTGAACGGCGTGGTGTGTTTCTCGATTGTAACGTTTAGGTTGAGCATGGTTCCTGATGGATCAATGGTCACCAAACTGCCACGGACGGGCGAGCCGAGGGCGTCAGGGTAGCACCATCAGGATGGAGAAGCGACGCCGTGAGAAGCCCCTGGATGCATGTAAACGTTCAGGCATGGGCGAGGCAGCTGCAGCCGAGCCCTCGTCGAAGGCGCCGGTCTGCCGTCGCCCACGTGAAGACGCCCTGGAGGGCTCAGCGCCGGTCAATGGCATGAAACGCAGGCGTGATGCAACGCGTCGCATTTCATCCCGGACGTCCGCACCCGTCGTGCGATCGTGTTCGCGCACGTCGCCGCGAAGGGCGTTGAAAAGTTCGATTGGCTCGTCTGCGCGACGGCCGTCGCCGCGCTCGGTAGGGGGTCTGTAGAGGGCCTCGGCGAGGGCACCGGGACGCGGGTGCCGCGGGTGATGGCCTCGCGCGCCGCGGCGCCGAGAAACTCGACGCCGTACAGGTCGAGGAGGAAGTGCAGGCGGCGGATCTCCGCCTCCTTGGTCTCGTCGATCCTCATCACCGAGGCTCCTGCGAACGCGATGCGCGCAGCGGACGGCGGTCGCGGCGAGCTCCTCGAAGGTCTGCACCGGCGACAGGCGCGCCGTGGCGGCATGCGCGATGAGCGCGAGCAGCGCCTCGCGCGACACGCGCACGCCGAGGGAGCGAACCAGATCAGCGACGTCATCGTTGGGCATCGTAGAACTAGAGGTCGACAGGCCGAACATCGGTCTGTCGCCGATCCCCGGAAGGTCCTGGTCGTTACCCAGGGCCTTCGTCTTTCCGGCGCGCCGCTTGGGCGCGATCTCTATCGCCGCGCCTCGCGCTGGCGAACTTCCCGGCCGCCTGCGCTCGCCCCGAGGCTCACGAGGTGAGGGGCAGAAATCTGCGGATCGGGGTGGCTATCAGCACCTACATGGTCGCGCTACGTCGGGTGCGTATTGCGCGTGGCAGAATTTTGCCCGAACATCTGGCGACGGGATCGAGCGGCGAGCCAGCAGGAAGCCGCGACCCAGGTGACCATGGACATGGGAGCTGACCGATGACGACGACAGATGATGTGGAGAGGCTGGTGAGGGCGTTTCTCGACATCGCCAGCGGTGGCGGCGACCTAGACGGCCTCGACCAGCTATTGCACCTGGATTACCTTGGCCATTATCCCGACTACGAGGACACAGTGGGCCCCGAGCAAGCGCGACAATCCCTGGCCGAGCATCGCTCGAGGTTCCCCAGGCGGGCCTACACACTCCAGGCCGTGATCGCGACCCCACGCAGCTGTGCGTGCAACTACGTCATGCATCTGTGGCACGATGCCGAGTACATGGGCAAGGCAGCCACCGGGCAGGAGCTGCGATTCTGGGTTAGTGACTTCTTTGTCCTCGAAGATGGAAGAATTCGCGAGCGCTGGCATCAGAAAGACAAGCATACCATCGCCAGACAATTGGCCAGGCTGAATGCTGTCTCGCCTGGTTCGTGAGGACCAGGAGAGCCTGTATCAAAGGACGGCCGTCTGCTGCGTCTTCTCGAACCGCAGCGCGTCCTCGAGATCGTTGACCAGCGGCTCACCCTTGATGTTCAAGCTGGTGTTGAGCAACATTGGGCAGCCGGTGCGGCGCTGGAACTCCACCAGCAGCTCATGGAGGTCGCGATCTTCGGGTCCGACAGTCTGCACCCGGCTCGTATTGTCGACATGGCAGATAGCGGGGAATCCCTGAGGATCCTTGCATGGTGCCACAAATTGCATATACGGCGACTCCTTCACGGGTAGATCGAAGTACTCCGATGCGTTCTCGAGCAACACCATCGGTGCGAAGGGACGGAACGACTCGCGTCGCTTGATACGATTGACCGTTCGCTTGACAAAGGGACCCCGGGGATCCGCCAGGAGGCTTCGATGGCCCAGAGCCCGCGGCCCGAATTCCGCCCGCCCGTGGGCCACGCCCACGACACCGTGCTCTTCCAGGGCGTCGAGAACGCGCTTCGTTGGCAGGGTGCGTTGCATGTCGTGCCCCAGGAAGGGGCCCCGCCAGCTGACGTGCTTTCCGATGACAGCGAGGGCCGCACCGAGGCTGTTGCCCGCGTCGCCCGGGTTCGGCATGATCCAGATCCTGTCAAAGAGTCCGGAGCGAGCCAGCTTGGCATTGAAGACACAGTTGAGTGCGACTCCTCCCGAGAACACCAGATTGGGTATCCCGAGACGCGAGCGCACCCAGGAGAAGAGCCGCATCAGCTGGCGCTCTAGTACGTCTTGAATACTGGCCGCGATGTTTTCGCGATCGTGGATCTCTGGATGCCATTCCCCCAGGCCACGCGACAGTGGATACGCCAGCTTGCATACAGGACCGCCCTCCGGGCGCAGCAGCTCGCGCTCGATGAGCGCTGAGTAGTGAGGGCTACCGTATGCAGCCAGGCCCATTGTGATGTACTCTTCCCGGTTGGGCTGGAAACCGACGCGCTGGGTAAACGCGGAGTACAGGAACCCCAAGCTGTGGGGATAACGCATGGACCAGACCTTCGCGATGGTCTCGCCTTCCGCTTTCCAGACTGTCATGGTATCAAGGTCGCCCACGCCATCAACCACCACGATGGCGGCGCGATCGAACGGCGACGTGAAATAGGCGCCGCACGCATGTGAGTAGTGATGCTCTACGGTCTGGAAACGATAGGCACCTATGCTCGCCCCGAGGTGCTTCTCGATGTATCCGCGAGGGTTCCAGGTCCGGCGAAGGGCCGAGAAATTTCGGTCTGTCAGCGCTCGCAGCGAGTGCAGCCAGGGTCTCTCGTGATACGCGACGATGTCGATCTTGGGGCAGTAGCTCAGCGCGTCGGAGAGCAGCGCCGCGCTCAACATCGGATCCTCTTTCTTGCGACTGTAGCGCTCCGCATGGCTAGCAAAGAGGATCTCGGAGTCTTGAACGACAGCCACGCTGGCGTCGTGCCCCAGGCAGTTTATTCCAAGTACAGCAACCATCTTCGCCTAATCGTAGATGAACGGGTCTCTGCGAAACGCGGCGCGGATCCGCTTGCCCATACGACTTCGAAAGGATGGCTCTGGCACCGCGTCGATGGTCGCAACATCGTGTCTCCGGTCCTGGGGACGATCGGAGCGTCCGCGCTTTATATCCAGCATCGGCACGTCTGGTGCTCCCTCGAGTCGGCTCGCCTCGGCAGCTGGTCGCTCGGCCATGTACTCGGCGCAGAAGCGCGCCAGCTCTCTCGCCCAGGCGGCGTGCTCCTCTGGGGTTGGATGGCGCCTCTGCGCGGCCGGCCCCAGCGAAGCCAACGCGCCGTCCTCGACCAGGAACTGAAAGTAGCGGGTTCTATCGAGGGAAGACAGATATCCGTCCACCAGCTCGGGGCATGCGGAGCGAGTGCGCGCCAGTGGTTCGAGTGCGTCGAAGAACAGGTACTCGATGTGGTTCGCCCGGAGGAACGATTGCATCGCGACCAGCTGGGTGGCGAAGCGCACGGCTGCTTCAACGGGATCCCAGGCCAGCTCGCGATAGGTCCTGGCGAATATGTCGAGTTCCAGATCGTGGTAGTCGTGATGGGGCACCAGCTGGCGCCACGAACCGTTGATCCTGAACTCGCGCCGCATGGGTGCGGACCATCCGATGACGACGAAGAGATCGGCAGGAGCGGCCCCTGAAGCCAGCTCATGGAGTACCCAGCGAATCGTGGTGCGGACAACCCGATCGTTGGATGAGCATGGTAAGCCATCGTTGAAGACCCGGTCGAAGCCCAGCTCTCTGCCGAGCTGCCCAGGCCAGGAGAGCGACCATCGTTTTTGCGCGGGTATGAGCGCCTCATCGACCCCGGCGATGATCTCGGAGCCGTAGGTGAACGAGCATCCGTTCGCGTAGAGAGTTCTCATGGCCAAGCCTACGTTGCTTCATTCAGTGGGGTCAGTAATGCACGATCCGGTATGTGTGTATATATATATGTGTGTGTGTCTTCGTTGGACCCAGCAGGACGGTCCGGATCCGGCCCGACGTCGTGGGCTATCCTCTCAACCACCCACGTCGCAGCAACTCATCGGTGGATACCTCGAACGCCCCATCGGTTGGCAGGTGCCAATCGTGGGCGTCCAGGTATGCGGCGACCCGCTGTGAGCTTTCGGCCCAGGTGTGATTGCTACTGGCTCGGTCCTTGACTCGTTTGGGCGCTGAGCTGCGCCATTTGTAGTGGTGCGTCGTGCCCTGAAAACGCGTGGACACGATGGATCCAATCGGTGGATCATGGCCTCGCTCGTAGCGCACGCCTGCGTGATTGAAGAAGAGGGGATGCTTCATGGTTTTCGCCTGCGGGATTCCGAGGCTCACATAGAGGGTAGGCGCGCCCAGTGGATACGCCTGGGCAAGCGGCACGTCCGCATCGTAGCCCGTGAGCATGCCGCTGGCTGTGATTCGATGCAGCATCGGTGCAGCCAGACAATCGGCTCCCGTGCTCGTCAGCGCCTGTGCCATTTGTTGCACCGACTCGATCGGAGGCGGAAACTGTACAAATTCGTCGCTATCGGCGAGCACGATCCACGAGCCATGAAGGGTCTCTATTAAACGACGGGTCTCGTCGATGCGGAGCTTGCTATCGAACTCTCGATGCTCCCTGGCGAAAACGTGCATGCCCGACTCACGCTCGATGATCGCCTCGAGCGTGTCATTGTCACCATCGCGACCGTGCAGGATGAACCAGAACTCATCCACGTTCAGGTCCCGGTAATGGTGGATCCATGGCTCGATGAGGTCCGAGTCGCCATTGATGAAGCACACAACAGCAAACCGGTCAGCCATGGTTATCGGGTAGCCATCCTCACACGGTAGGTCCAGCTTGTCAAGCGGCGCCTGATCAGCGACAATCAGTTTTGCCGCCTGGCGACAATTACTTTTGCCGGTGGTCGGCAGTGCGGACGGCCTGTTGGAAGGTCGGGAGCTGAGCGAGCTCCGGCCGGGTGTTCCGCGCAAGAGAAGTCAAGTCGAAGAATATTGCACCGGGTCTCTGGCCCAACGGTCCACTGGCCTGATGTCCGCTGGTCTAACGGTCAGCGGTTGAAGTTTCGGTGGCGACGGAAGGTCGGGGCGCCGACGTGCGTCGGCCGACCGGTCGTAAGGTTGGCCGGCTCGCCGTGCGCCTCGGCCACGGTCTCGCTGATGAAGCGGCAAACGTCCTCTGGCTCGATCAGCTTCTGCACGCGCCGGCTCACCTCCGCCGCGACGCCGATCCCCTCGCCCCCGCCGAGGTCGACGGCGAACGCCGCGACTCGACCCTTGCGCACCACCTCGACCTGCTCCTTGGCCGTCCTCTCGATGTCGTGCGGATACAGGTTGTGCCCGCGGTAGCCAGCGCATCGGCCGCTCGATGATATGCGGGGACCGCGATCAGCCCTGCATACAGGCAGGCCAGGAACCCGATGACGTGATCAGGCCCGCTCAGACACGCGATGAGCGCGCGCTCTCCCCTCGTCGCCGTCGCCTGCAGGAACGCGGCGAGCGCGCCGGCGCGCTCGTGGAGCTCGCCGTAAGTGGAGGTGTCGCCGACAGCCTCTCCGTCCCGGAGGAATCGCAGCGCCACCCGCTCCGGGTGCGCAGCTGCCCTCTCGCTCATCAGCTCGACGAAGCTCCTCATCGACGCTGCAGGTGCTCCCGATCGCAAAGCATTCATCGCGTGAGTCCCTTGCGACGCCCATGGCGCGCTCTGGCGGCGCTCTGGACCTGCTGCGGCGCGCTCTCGCCGGCGCCATAGGCGCTCGCTCTGGGTGGCTGCGCGGCGCTGCCGTGGCGGCGCCACCGCGCCGCCCTGGGCGCTACCGCGGCGCTCTGGCGGGCGTGGAGCCGCGCCCGGGGAGGGTCAGGGCGCAGCCGATCGTCAGGAGCAGCGCCGCGCAGAAGACAGCGATCGCCGTTGTGTGCTCGCGCATCACGACCTCGTGCTCGCGGGTCTCGGTGAGGACGAGGCCGAGCACGGTGAGGCCGGCGATGCCCCCGAGGTAGCGCATGGTCGAGGTGAGGCCCGCGGCCATCCCGCTCCTGTCGCGCGGCACGTCGCTCATGGCCGCGGCCTGCGACGGCGCGGAAGTGAGGCCGAGGCCTGCGCCGAGCGCGAGGAGCGCCGGCACCGCGTCGGTGATGGCGCCGAGCGGCCGCGCCGCGAGCAGGACCATGCCGGCCAGGGCGAGCGAGCAGCCGATCAAGGCGACGGCGCGCGCGCCGAAGCGCTCGGAGGCGCGGCCCGCGAGCGGCGAGGCGACGACCATCATCGCCATCATCGCCACCAGCGTGTTGCCTACGTCGCGCGTCCCCACGTCGAACAGCCGCACCCCGACCTGCGGCAGCTCGAACAGGACCGAGTACATGGCGAAGTTCTGGATGGCGATGATCAGGCTGCCGCCCATGAAGGTGCGCCGCCTGAACAGCGAGAAGTCGATGACGGGGTCGGCGACGCGCCGCTCCCAGAGCACGAACGGCACGAGGCCCAGCGCGCCGAGCGCGGCCGCCCAGCGGAGGTGGGCGTTCTCGAGGCCAAGCACGATGCCCATGAGCGAGGCGCCGAGCAGCGCCGAGCCCACGATGTCGAAGCGCGCCGGCGGCGCGGCGAGCACCGCGACCGCAGCCGGGGTCGCGGCCACGGCGACCGCGGGCGCAGGCGCCCGAGCGCCGCGCGCGCCCCGCGCGAGCGCGACCGAGACGAGCAGGACCGGGACGTTCGCGAGGAAGATCGACGTCCACCCGAAGTGCCCCACGAGCAGCGCGCCTACCTTCGGCCCCGTGCCCGCCGCGAGGCCCATCATCGCCCCGAAGGCGCCGAAAGCGCGCCCGCGCACCTCCGGCGGCAGCTCCGTGCGGAGCATCGCCGTCGCGCTCGGGGCGAGGATCGCGGCGCCCGCGGCCATCACGACGCGCGACGCCGTGAGCACCGGGAGCACCGGCCACACGTACGCGAGCGCGGCGCCGGCCGCGAAGATGAGCTGCCCCAGCGTGAGCGCGCGCCGGTGGCCGAGCCGGTCGCCGAGCTTCCCGCCCGGGCTCTGCAGGACGATGTTCGTGAGCAGGTAGCTCGACACGAGCCCCTGGCGGAGCTCGCCCGACCCGGCCTGGAGCACGCGCCCCATCTCGGGCAGCGCCACGGCCACCATCGTCGAGTTGAGCGGCGCCAGCGACGCCGAGAGGGCGATGGCGACGAGCAGCCGCACCGGCAGCCGCGCCGGCGCCGCGGACGAGGGCTCAGCCACGCGTGATCGCCCGCCGCTGGAGCAGGTACAGGCGGTCGCCCGCGACGGCGGCCAGCTTCAAGTGGCTCATCAGGAGCCCGTGGCGCGCCGTGCCCTCGGCGAAGCCCCTCGGCATCCCGCGCATGAGCGGCTCGATGGCGAACCGGCTGACGGGACGCATGAAGTGCGCCCGCTCGATCTCCCAGGGGCCCGGGCCGGGGGCCACGAATTTGACGCCGGTGACGCTCGGCTCTCTCTTCATCGCTGCCCCACCTCGACCGCCGCGCCGCACCCGCACGAGCCGCCGTGTCGTCCGGAGGACAACGGCGACGCTTCGGTGAAGCATCGGTCACAATTCAATGACGACGACGAGGGTAGGGGCCGCGATCCCGGGGGTCCAGTCCCCGTCAGCGCGCGGAGGAGGCTGACACCATCGGGTGACTCGGGCGCGCGCGCGTGTGGGATGAGCGCCCAGGTCGGCCCGAGCTGGCGTCGCGAAGCGACCCTCATGGTCGTGGCGAAGGGGCCGCCTCCACGCCGCAGCCGCTACTCGCGCGCGAGCGGCAGCGCCCAGGGCCCTCCCGCTCCGGAGCGAGAGATCACCTGGGGCAAGGCGTCACTCGCCCGCTCGGGCGCGTAGGCGTAGGGGGGCGTGAAGACCTCATCGGCTGGCTCCTCGCCCCCGCCGCCCAGGTGAACGCCGCTCTCGTCGCGGTAGAGGTTCGAGCCAGGGACGGCCAGGAGGAGCCCGCCGACCGCAGAGTCGCTGCAATCCGAGCGCCGCGTCGCTGCCTCTGCGTTCTCGAACACGCTCGCCTCGAGCAGCACCTGCCCCTCACAGGAAGCGCCGACCGCCCAGCCCGAGATGTTCGAGAACACATTGTTGAAGAGGTGGACGCGCGCCCGGGATCCGACGGCGTTCGGGGCGCGCGTGCTCACTTCATCGAAGCGACAGTGGTGCATCGTCACCTCGGCGTCGGTGATCGTGCAGGCCCAGCGCTCGCGGCCGCCGCACTCGGCCTCGTTGCTGCCGTCGAAGTGGACATAGGAGAAGGTGACCCCGCTCGTGCCCGCGAGGACGTCGGCAAAGGCGTCGCTGATCCACTTGACGGTCGTGTGATCGATCCAGACCCTGGAGGGCTGCGTCAGCGTGAACGCATCGCCCGCTTCGAGCAGGCTCGCGTTCAGGTCGTAGAGGGCGAGATTGCGGATGATGATGTTCTCGCTCTCGCCGAGATCCATGGTCACACCCGGCACCGCCGCGCCGCGTCCGAGCCCGAGGAGGGTCTTGTTCGAACCGAAGCGGAGGACGCGATCGTCCCGGGTTGCGCCGACGAGCGGACGCTCGCAGGTCGCATCCCCGGTGAGGATCTGATGGAGAGTCTTCTCGGGATCTTCCGGGCAGGCGCTCGGGCAGACCTCTATATCGTCGATGTCCGATCCCTCGCGGCGGAAGTCGTGGATACCCTCGGCGAGCAAGAGCACAGCCGGCTCGTCCGAGCGGGCGAGCCGCTCGAGATCGGTCCAGCTCGAGACGAGCACGGGCGTCGCGCCCGCGCCTCCCGTGGTGCCCTCGCCAAAGCCGATCGGCTCGACCCGTATCACGTTGCGGAGGGCGATGGGTCCGCTCGTCCCGAGCGCGGGCCCGATCCAGCGACCCGTCGTGCTCGAGGGAAAGGGAGCCTCGGGATCGCAGCCCGGCAGATCTCCAGCGCTCCCCAGCTCGCGCGCCGCCGTCCAGCTGCTGTCGTCGTAGCCAGGCGCCGTCCAGTCTCCTTCCGGCGCTGTGCTCAGCTTCCAGTCGCTGCCGCTCCCGTGGCTGCGCTCGAGCTCATCGAGGTGGAGGAGAGCCGCGGGGGTACCCGCTGCGGCATGGATGCTCACGGCGATCACGTTCTCACCCGGAAGCAAGGAGAGGGGCACGAAGAGCGGAGTGCGCGCTGACTCGCTCACGGCGATGAGATCACCATTGATATAGACGCGGAAGGTATCGCGCGCCGTGATGGAGAGACCGGGGCCCTCGAGCGCGCCATAGCTCGTGCTGACGAGCGGCGAGCTCGCGAGCTCCTCTCCTTCCCCGAAGGCGGCGCCCGGTTCTCCAGCGCTCTTTCGGCGGGTGAATTTTTCTGGAGGCTCGGGACGCCCCCAAGTAACCAGGAAGGCGTGGCTCACCCCACGCGCTCTGTCCCGCCGCCCGGGCCCACCGTGGCCCGCTTCCCCGCCGAGAAGCGGTCGGACGCGAGTCTTGTCGCCGGGGTCGCCGCCGGAGAGCGCGAGGCCCTCGCCGTCATCTGGGACAGGTATTCGGGTCTCGTGCGAGGTGTGCTCCACGGCGCCCTCGGTCCGGATACGAGCCTCGAAGATCTCGTCCAGGAGGTCTTCCTGGCCCTGATCCAGGGAGCCGCGCGCATCCAGGACGGGGAGGCCCTCCGTGGCTATCTCGCGTCCGTGGCGGCGCGGCAGGCGGCGCTCGAGATCCGGAAGCGCAAGATACGCCGCTGGGTGGGCCTTTCCCCGAGCGGGGAGCTCCCCGAGCGCGCCCTCGAGCGCGTCGACTTCGAGCATCGCGAGGTGCTCCGCGCCCTCCACCGCGTGCTCGGCAAGCTGAGCGCGCGCCGGCGCATGGCCTTCGTGCTGCGCCACGTGCAAGGCCTCGAGATGCTCGAGACGGCCGCGGCCCTCGGCGTATCCGAGTCGACGGTGCGCCGAGAGCTCGAGAGCGCGCGCGAGTTCTTGCTCAAGGCGCGCGAGCCAGCCCTCCAGGAGTTCCTGTCTCGGCGTGAAGGACATTGGCCATGAGCGACCCCGAACGACAGCTCGATCCCGTTGCGGCGCTCCTGCAGCGCGCCGCTCAGCTGAGCGAGCCGGAGCGCCTCGAGGCGCGCGCCGCCTTCTTGCGCCGCGTCGACGAGGAGCAGGCTCGCGCGAGCAAGAAGCGGGCGGTCGTGCGCTGGGCAGCTCCGCTCGCCCTCGCCGCGAGCGTGCTGCTGCTCGTTTTCTTCTTCTGGCGACCGGAGCGAGGTCTCGAGTACGTCGTCGAGGGCGCGGCGGACGAGAGCGGCTATGTGCGCGTGCCCCTCGATACCACGGCTGCCATCACCTTCTCCGATCGGACGCGGATCCGGGCGGCGGCGGGGACGCGGCTTCGCATCGACGAGACGAAGAACGAGAGCGGCGCCCGCATCTCGGTCGAACGCGGCCGGGTCGAAGCCGAGGTGACGCACACAGGGCACAGCGATTGGCGCTTCGTGGCGGGTCCCTTCGCGGTCCGCGTGGTGGGCACGCGCTTCGAGCTCCTCTGGGACGCTGACCGCGAGCGGCTCGAGGTGATCCTGCACGAGGGTTCGGTCGAGGTGGCGGGCTACTCCGGCTCCGGCGCGGTGAGCGTGCGCGCGGGGCAGCGCTTTGTGGGGGACGCCCAGGCGAGGACTCTGCACGTCAGCGACACGGCGGCGCACGGCCCCGAGCCCGCGCCTCCCGCAGCTCAGGGACAGGGACCCGAGGTCGCGCCAGCGCCGCCCGAGGCCGCTGCTCCCCCGGAGCCGAGCTCCTCCGAGGACCCGACGCCCCTTGTCGCCCCGCCGAGCGGCAAGCCGTCCTGGACCAAGCTCGTTTCCCAGGGCGAGTTCCGCCGCGTCGTCCAGGAGGCCGCGGCGCGAGGCACTCAGAGCTGTCTCGCCTCCTGCGACGCCGCCGATCTGAACGCCCTGGCGGACGCCGCTCGCTATGTGGGCCAGAACGAGCTGGCCGAGCAGGCCCTGCTCGCCCTGCGCGCGCGACGCGCCGACAGCGGGGAGCCGCGCAGCCTTCCTGCTCGGGCGCCTTCACGAGAGCCGCGGCGCCGCCGCGCGCGCCAGGACCTGGTACGACACGGCGCTCCGCGAGGCGCCGAGCGGCGCCTTTGCCGCCGAAGCGCTCGCGGGAAAGATGCGCACGGTCCAGACCCTCGAGGGGCCCGCCGCCGCGCGCGTGGTGGCGCAGGAGTACCTGCGCCTCTATCCGGGCGGGGTCCACGCCAAGGCGGCTCGACAGCTCGCCGCTCAGCCCTGATCCATGGTCCAGCGGGTGCGAACGTTTCTCGTCGTGATCCTGCTGCTCGTCTGCCCTCGAGCGGCCTGGGCGCAGCGTGTGCTCGTCGATGTGCGCGCCGGGGGACTCGTCCTCTTCACGCCTCCGGTAGGTGGCGGCGTCGGCGTGCAGATCGGGGCGCGCTATCGCCTCGACGAGCGCCTCCGTCTCGGCCTGCTCCTGGGCGGTCCCCTCGTTGGCGCCGAGTTCCGCGCAGAAGGCGGCGCCGCCCAGGTGCGCCAGGAGCTCGCGCTCCTCCGGGCCAGCTGGAACCTCGGGCAAGCAGCTGCCGGTCGTCGCTGGGAATGGGGGCCGCTCCTCGGCATCGGTGCCTATCACCTCCAGGCCACGGGCAAGGTCGAGCTGCCGCTCGTGGGGCGCAGCGAAGAGTTCTTCAGCTTCGCCGCCGACGCGGGGCTGAGCGTCGAGTACTTCTTTCACCCGAGCGTGAGCCTCGGCGTCGAGCTCACCTGTCTCGCGCTCCTGCCGCGCCCCGTCATCGCCGTCGAGGCCGAGCGCTCCGCTCCCCTCATCGCGCAAGCCCTGGGCACGCTCAGCCTGGGGGCCGCGTTCTGAGGGAGAGCATGGTGCGTCTTCGGTTCCGGCGTGACGGCCGGCGCCGAGCGCGGCGAGTCACGGAACGAGGGAGTTGATGTACTCCTCGAGGTTCGTGTAGCCGTCGCCGTCGCGGTCGTCGTTGCGATCCTCGGGATCGTCGAGGTCGAGCCCGGCGGAGCTCTCCCAGGCGTCGGGCATCCCGTCCTGATCCGTGTCCGTGGGCACAGAGCCCTCGGGGATGTTCCCGACGACGCCGGGAAGACCGAGGCTCGCCTCGTCGCTGATCGTGGCGCCCTCGGTCCCGAGGGACGCGAGCTCTTCCATCAAGAAGTCGTCGACAGGGTCACGCCAGAGCGACGCCCCGGCGTGCTGCATCACGTGGTCGAAGGCTTCCTCTGCGCTCATCGCGGGCACGTCGGGGTACTCCACGCTCGGAGCCGTCTCCCAGGTGACCGCGCCGAAGTCTCCTTGGCCGAGCAGGCGGCCGTTCAGGACACCGTCCTCGTTGCTGTCGTACCAGTTGTCGGCGGCGTAGAGGTGGTACTCGGGCGTGGGGCTGCTCAGGGTACCGCCGCCCCGTCGCCGGGCCCTTCGATGCGCTGCCGCCTGTGTCGGGATCGTGCCTGCGTCCCCGCACTCTGCCGGCCCAACAACGTCTGGCGTTCACCTGCGAGGTCCCGAGCGCTGCGAGGGCCACGTCAGCTTCAACGGCCGAGTTAGACCGCTCGTTCGATTGGCTCAAGCGCTCGTCGAGCTGCTTGCGCACGTGCCCATCGGGATCCACTGCAAGGCATGCGATGCACTTGTGAAACTGCTGCTGCGGGAACTCCGCCACGATTTCGCAAGCCTTCCGCGCAGGGCGAGTAAGCTCTTCCGCCGTCCGAGCGGCGCGTCAGATTAGCCCACCTCGAGCTGCGGTGTCGCGCAGCCCGGCAGCCCAGGGCATCCGAGCGATCTCAACTGAAGCCGCTTCGTGCAGGGCGAGTTGACCGATCATCCGAACGACTTTGGCACCGCGGTGCTCGGAGCCGCTTGACGAAGATGGAGGCTCTCGCGCGCGGTCTGGCGCTGGAACTCGCGCCGCCGTCCGCGGCATGGCAGGCTCCGCAGTGGGCCGGTGGATCCGGCCACCGATTGGAGGACGACATGATCACGCTCTATGGCTTCGGAAGTATCTTCCCCGAGGGGGTCGGCGAGACGAAAGACCTCCGGGCGCAGTGGGCGCTCGAGGAGACCGGGCTGCCGTATCGAGTCCACGCGCTCGACCACACCGCCGGCGAGCTCGACAGCGACGCCTACGGCCGCATCAGCCCCTTCCGCCAGGCGCCGGTCATCGACGACGACGGCTTCGTGGTGGCCGAATCTGCCGCGGTGGTGCTCTACCTGGCGGAGAAGGCCGGCAAGCTGATCCCGGGCGACGTCCAGGGCCGCACCCGCGTCGTCCAGTGGTGCTTCGCCGCGGTCAGCACCGTCGAGCCGACCCTGGTGTGCATGGACATGATCGGGATATTTGACAGCGGCAAGGCCGCACACAAGCTCCACGCGGAGGTGCCCAAGCTCGCCCGCCGCTGGCTCGGCGACGTCGAGCGCCGCCTCGAGGACCGCGAGTGGATCGCCTGCGCCGATTTCACGGCGGCCGACATCATGATGGCCGGCGTCCTGCGCAGCATCCGCAAGACCGACCTGATGGAGCCCTTCCCGAGGCTCAAGGCCTACTACGAGCGCTGTCAGGCCCGCCCGGCGTGGCAGCGCACCCTTGGCCTCTACGCCGAGCGACTCGGCGTGAGCGTCGACGACATCCGCTAGAGCGTAAATTCTCGTCACGACGGGGCAGCGCAGGCAGCGCGAGGAGTTAAGAACAACGCGCACCAGCCGCCGCAATTCCTGGACAGGGCGGCCACCAGTCAGTCTAACGTTGAATTGACCTGCGGCGCGAAGCGCCGTCAGGTCCAATTCTGTGTTGGGCGGTGCCTGGTCGCGCATCATGGGATCAAACCTCCGCAACCGCCTCTTGCCAGGCTGAGAGCCGCCGCTCGCCGCAGGAGCGGTCGTGGTCGCGCCCTACCGCTCCGCCATGGCGCCGCCAGGTCCCGCCGGCTCTCGTTTCGCCGAATTCCCCGCGGAGCACGAGCGGCCCGCGTTTCGCTCGCAGCCGCCGGGATGCTCACCCAAGCGGAGTCTCGGCCGCTGCCGGCGCGTTCAATGGCCTCGCGGCCAGCGCCGCACGCCTACGCGCCTCGCGAGCCGCATCAGACCGTGCTCTATGGCCGTGTCCAGGAGCACCTCGCGACCTTCGTCGCGCACGCAGGGCGCACCTACGCGGCCCCGCTCCCGAAGTACGTTGTCGCCGCCTTCGAGGGCTACCTCGCGTGGGGCGATCTCGCGCGAGGTTTCGTCCGATGTCACTGCGATGGCTGCGGGCACGATGTGCTCGTCGCCTTCTCATGCAAGCACCGCGGCCCCTGCCCCAGCTGCGCCTCGCGCCGGATGTGCAACGAGGCGGCGACGCTCGTCGATCGTATCTTGCCCAACGTGCCCGTCAGGCAGTGGGTCATGTCGCTTCCGTTCGACCTGCGTGCGCTTGCGGCCAAAAATTCCGACGTCCTCGCGGAGATGGAGCGCATCTTCGCGGAGGAAATCGCCCGCGTGCGCATCCTCGATCATCTCAACCTACCCTCGCACCCCCGAGCGGCAGCACCCGCACGCGACCCAGCGTGGGAACCAAAAGCCCAAGCCTCGCGGGAGCGATTGGGCTGCCGGGCGTCTTCGTGGCGGAAGACGGATAACGTGACTACCGGCTTGACGGGGTTCAGCTGGCAGAGCTGGGCGACGATCGTCTGCACGCGTCCCCCTGGCATCGCGTCGAACGTCAGCACGCGTCCCTCGAACGCGGGGCCACGAAGCCCGTTACGAAGGTTCTCGACGAAGCTGGCGACGTCATCCCGATCGGGGTGGCCTTCCAGGAACACGACGACCAGCCGCGTCCCGTCGTACTCGTTGAGCAACGCCGCCCGACGAAGTGGTCGCCCTCGCCACCATGCAAGCAGGCGAACATGTTGGGGTATGGCGCCGTACGTCGCATCAGACAGTCTGGGCGGTGAACGCTTACTCTCGCACCTGTATCATGACTCGTTGGCCAGAACACACACAGATCACAAGATCTGTGGTATACTGTAGATCTTGCTTGTTTCTCGATGAAATGAAGGGGATCAGCCAGGGTAGCGACGCCTCCGGATTGCGCCCCCGATCGCGGCGGCGCTGGATTCGCGTGGTCCGCACGGAGGACGGTGCATATTTCCGCCGCTCCCGCATGGAATTTTCCCACATCTCGGCATTGCGGAACACGACGTTCACCCAATAGACACAGAAATCTTTTTGCGACAATCTCATCGCTACGAAGGACGAAAAAAATGAATCATGGATTCAATGGTATCGTGCTCGTCTTCGCCGTCGGACTCATCGTGCCTGCCTTCGGCTGCGGTGAGGGATTGGACGAGCATGACTCCACCGAAGATATCGAAATGGCCTCCGGCGCGGCATCGTCCGAGGTCTATCGATGGAAGAACGTCAAGATGGGCGGCACCGGTTTCGTGACCGGCCTCGTGGCGCATCCGAAGCAGCAGAACCTCATCTATGCGCGCACCGACGTGGGCGGCGCATATCGCTGGGATGAGACCACCGGGAGCTGGGTCCCGCTGACCGACTGGGTGTCGGAGGGCGAGACGACCTTCCTCGGCGTGGAGTCGATCGCCCTCGATCCCAGCGACCCCAAGAAGGTCTACCTGCTGGCTGGGACCGATTACTGGAATGGCGGCAAGACCGGAATCCTCCGCTCCTCGGACTATGGCAAGACCTTCCAGGTGACCGACGTCACGAGCAACTGGAAGGCCCATGGCAATGGCAGCCAGCGGGGCTCCGGCGAGCGCTTGGCGGTGGACCCGAACAAGGGCAGCATTCTGTTCTGCGGCTCGCGCAAGAACGGGCTCTGGAAGAGCACCGACTCCGGTGCTACCTGGACATCGGTGAGCAGTTTCCCGGTCACCACCACTGCGGACGGCAATGGGATCGATTTCGTGGTTCTCGATCCGAGCACCGGTACCGCGGGCAATGCCACGAGGACGATCTTCGTCGGTGTATCCCGGTCGGGAGCGGCCAACATCTATCGCAGCACCGACGCGGGAGCGACGTGGGCGGCCGTCCCCGGTGCGCCCGCCGCGAACGTGCCCTACCGCGCCACCATCGCCGGGTCCAATCTGTACGTCACCTACGGCAAAGTGGACACCGCGAACGGCGGAACGCTCTTCAAGCTCAGCACGGGAACCAACACCTGGACCGACATCTCGCCGTTCCCCGACCGCAAGCACCCCTTCGGCGGCATCTCCGTCGATCCCTCCAATCCCCAGCGGATCCTGGTCAGCACCGCCGGCATCTGGTGGGCCCAGCCATGGGGTTATGGCGACTGGTTGTACCTCAGCGAGAACGGCGGCTCGACCTGGAGGGCGGTCCTGAGCGACATGAACACCGTCATGGATACCAATGGCATCCCCTGGATCGCCGGCGCCGCCGTTCATTGGGCGAGCAGCGTTCTCATCGATCCGTACAACACGAAGCGCGCGTTCGTCGTGTCGGGCAACGGTATCTTCGGCACGACCCAGCTGGGCGACGCGACGACGACGTGGAAGTTTCAATCCAAGGGTCTCGAAGAGGCGGTCCCCTTGGACCTCGTGAGCGTGTCAGGTGGTCCCCTGGTGTCCGTCATCGGGGATTACGATGGCTTCGCCAATACGGACCCGGCGGTCTACGCGCCCTCGCACGGCGGGGGTGGCACGCACACCTCCGTGGCCGCGGCGGAGACCAGACCGAACACCTGGGTTCGCGCGGGAGACAAGCTGCGCTGGACGGACAATGCAGGCGGCACCTGGGCAGAGATCCCCCGGCCGACCGCCGCAGCACGAGGCCAGGTGGCGCTCTCCGCCGACGGCGCGGTCCTTCTGTACCAGCCGAGCGACTCCACCACGTTGTACCGCACCACCAACAAAGGCGTCAACTGGACGACCGTCAGTGGAATCGCGTTCGCCTCGAAGCCGGCCGCGGATACGGTCAATACGAACAAGTTCTACATGTACAACAGCGCGACCGGCGCCATGTGGGTGAGCACCAATGGTGGAGCTTCGTTCGTACAGGCGGGCTCGCCCGGTAGCTGGGGCGGGATCCTCCGGACCACCCCGGGTATCGAGGGTGACGTCTGGGTTCCGATGGGCAACAATGGTCTTATGCGCTCGTCCAACTCTGGCACGAGCTTCAGCAAGATCGCCTCTGTCTCCAGCGCATCCGGGGTGAGCTTCGGCAAGACCGCGCCCGGCAAGACGTTCCCGACCGTGTTCATCTGGGGAAGCCTGTCCAGCGCCCCCTCGGGCCGGGGCATCTTCCGCTCCATCGACGCGGGCGCCACCTGGACGCGCGTGAATGACGACGCGCACGAGTTCGGCGGCATGGGCAACGGCAACTTCATCGTCGGCGATCGCAACGTATACGGCCGTGTGTACATGAGCACCGCCGGCCGGGGCATCGTTTATGGCGAGCTGTCGGCTTTCCAGTTCACGGTGTCGAGCAACATCAATCCATGGTGGATCCAGGTCAGCGTCGAGAGCCCGGGGAACACGGTGACGAGCGTCACCGCGAAGATCAACGACCAGACGTATGCGATGTCGAAAGACGACTGGGGGAGCTGGGTCCTGAGCCGGTACGTTCCTCCGGGCACGCAGGTTCTCTTCACCGCCACCAACAATCTGAACAACGAGGAGACCTTCAGCTCGGATCCCTGGCCGAATTGACGGCCAGGATCGGTGACGCTATGGGCTCGGCGGCGAACCCCGGCTCGAGCAGCCGGGGATTCCGCTGCGCGCTCGAACCCATATCGGCGCACGGCGTACAGGAGCCGCGCGAAGCCCATTTCGGCGGCGTTCTTGGTGAGCTCGACATTGGCCCAAGCGATGACGTCACCGAACGGACGGTCCCGGAAAGGCCAGCGCGTCCGCTGCGGCGATTGCAGGTCGTCCTCGGTGACCCGCTCGATCACCGCTCGCCGCTGTCCCTCTAGCCGGCCAGGCCACCCCCGGTTGCGGCCGCAGGCGCGGCGAAGCCGCCCCTGGCCGCGCCCCCATCCCGCGCCGCCGACCTCCGCCGAAGATCCCGCTTGTGAGATACCATGGCGTGTTCGCGCCTCGCTCGTCGTGGCGCTCTCTCGTGACGCCCAAACCCCCGGCCCGCGCCTCGACGCTCCTCGGTGACCGAGGCGTGAGCTGAGGCTGCTGCGGAGCGCCGGCGAGGGCGAGGTGGGGGAGGGCTGCCCGAACGGCTCAGCTTGCGGCCTACCGGATCTCCGCGCGCGCGTCCTCGCTCGTCCGGTCGGACGGGTGCTCGCGCGCGGCGCGGGCGAGCAGCTCGCGCACCTCCTCGTCCGTCGTCTGCTCGAAGCTTTCGTACCAGAGGCCCACGGCATAGAACGGCTCAGGCGTGATGGCGCACACGATGTCGTCGACCTCGTCGCGAAACTCGTCGCAGGTCTCGGGCGCGGCGACCGGCACGGCGACGAGGACGCGCGCGGGCGAGAACTGGCGGAGCGCGGTGACCGCGGCGCGCATGGTGGCGCCGGTGGCGAGCCCGTCGTCGACCAGGACGACCGTCTGCTGCCGCACCGCCGGCGCGGGACGGCCATCGCGGTACGCGCGCTCGCGACGCTCCACCTCGCGCAGCTCCTTGGCCGTGACGGCGTCGAGGTCAGCCCTGGAGAGGCCGAGCCGCGAGACCACGTCCTCGTTGAGCACGCGGACGCCGCCGGACGCGACGGCTCCCATCGCGAGCTCCTCGTAGCCGGGGACGCCGAGCTTGCGGACGATGAACACGTCGAGCGGCGCGCCGAGCGCGCGCGCGACCTCGTACCCCACGGGCACGCCGCCGCGAGGCAGGGCCAGGACGACGAGCCGCGGGTTTGCATAGCGGGCGAGCTTCGCGGCGAGGTACCGTCCAGCGTCCCGGCGATCGTGAAAGCGAGCCTTGCTCATGTTCCCTCCTGCTCTGTGCGGCCCCTGTCCGCAGAGCCCTTGCACGCGCATCGATGGAGCAATCGATGTAACATCGATGTGACAAATCGATGTGACAAATCGATGTGACAAATCGATGTGACAAATCGATGTGACAAACAGTAGCAAGCGTCATACCTGGCTCCGCCAGGACGGCCCAACTCGATCGCTTTATCGGCCGATACCTCGTGTCCGCTCGATCGTCGCGACACCGCGCGTAGAGCCATTTCCCGCTCGCGGCGAGCTCGACACCTGTGCCTCGCCGGCGTGATGGCCCGCCGTTTGCTGGGTTTCGAAACGGGACGATGGGCGTCTCGAACACGATGCTGAGTGCGATGCCAGGAGGATAGACAATGAACTGCTCCGAGCTCATGAAGACCGACGTGGCGTGCTGCAAGGCGAGCGAGCCCGTCGAGAACGTCGCCGAGCTGATGCAGGCGCGGAACATCGGTTTCGTTCCGATCTGCGGCGACGACGGGTCCGTCATCGGGACCCTCACCGATCGAGATCTCGCGATCCGGGTGCTCGCGGAGCACCGTCGCGCGTCGTCGACACGGGCACGAGACGTGATGACCCGAGAGGTCGTCTGCTGCGGGCCAGACGAAGATCTGAACGTCGCCGCGCGCCTCATGAGCGAACACAAGAAGTCGAGGATCGTCTGTGTCGATGACCAGAAGCATCCTGTCGGCGTCATCAGCTTGTCGGACATCGCCGACAGGGACGGCGGGGCAGGGTCGTCAGCGCTGCTGAGCTCGATCTCTCAGCGAGAGGCGCGCGCGTAGCGCCCCGCCGCGCCGCTCGCGTGTGTCAGGTCGATCCGCCGTGCTCCGGCCGGGCCGCCCCTCGCCGCTCCGGTGCATCGACCAGGGCCAGACCTGGGCCGGCAGCGCGCTCCCTGCCAGCTCAGATCGCTGAGCGGACGCGGGGGGCGCAAAACTGCCACACGAAGACGCCACACCCGCACACCGATCCCGGCGCCTGTCGGCACATTCGCGCGCGCAGTCCGGAACGCGCGTTGCACGCCTGCCGGAGCCGGCGGCGGGTGAAGCGCCGAGGGCCCGGGCCAGGTGGCTCGCCCTGCTTCCCCGCGCAGGCACGGGCTGATCGAGCAGGAAGGGGCGCACGAGGCGCACGAGCTCCGCACCGCTGAGTCCGGGCCCCGACCGGGGTGCGATCGAAGCGCGCGGCCGCCCTGTTTCTTGGACGAGGCGATTACATTCTACCAGGCCCTAGGCTTCGAGCGGACCTATAGGCAGCTGAAACCCAACCCCTACGCCGTGGTGAAGCGTGAAGACCTCCGCGTGCACCTGTGCGGGATCGACGGCTTCGACCCAGAGCAGTCCTACGGCAGCGTCATCGTGGTGGTACCCGATCCCGACGCGCTCTACCGGGCCTTCGCGGCGGGCTTGCGGGCCGCGTACGGGAAGCTGCCTGTCAAGGGCATCCCGCGCATCACCCGGCCCCGCAAGAGGTACGGCACGGTCTACGGTTTCAGCGTGGTCGACGTGGGCGGAAACTGGCTGCGGGTGTCGAGAGCAGGGGAGGCGGAAGCTGACGATGCCGAGGTGGGGGAAAAGGCGGACGGCCTGGCGGGCATCGTGCTGGTCGCCGCCCGGCTGGGCGACGCGCACGGCGACGACGCCAAGGCACTCAAGATACTGGAGAGCGGCATGGGGCGCTTCTCCGACGCGCCTGCCCTCGACCGCGCGCGGGCCTTGCTCTACCGCGCGGAGCTTGCCGTCCGGGTAGGGGACGAGGAGCTGGCGCACTCCTCACTGGCCGCGGTGCGGTCGTTGGAGCTCAGCGGCGAGGAGCGGGCGGCTATCGCTGCTGAGCTGGCGCAGGCGTCGGAGCTGGTGAAAGAGGGCCAGCGGATCGAGGCAACGGGAGAGGCCATTGACGACTCGCTCTCCACGGCCGAGACGACCACCGGGAACGGCCGTACAGTGGAGGCCATTCCGCGCGATCTCGTCCGTGAGGAGCTGTCCAGGGCACAACGTCCCGCGGCGGGACGGCCGCTCCCGGCGGGCCTGACGGGAGGGCACGGGAGGCGAGCCGGCGCGGCAGAGCGCCGCCATTTGCCCGTGGCGAAGCGCGGCACTTTTGGCAACATCCTGTCGATGACCACTCGATGACCACGCCTCGGAGGCCGCTCCGGCTTTCGGAGCTCTTCCTATGTCGGATAGTTCACGTTACCTCGTGCTGGAGGTTCTGCACCAAGGTGCGGGTACGATCGTCTACCGAGCCCGGCGCGAGGAGGACGGCCGGCCGGTGGTGCTCAAGGTCCTACGGCGCGATCATGAGAGCCCGCGCGCCCTCGGGCGGCTGCACCACGAGCACGAGGTCGCCAGGGCGCTCGACGCTTCGGCCGTCGTCAAGCCCTACGCGATGGAGGCGTTCGACGGCCAGCCTGCGCTGGTCCTGGAGGATTTCGGCGGCCACTCGCTCGATCAATTCCTCTCCGGGCCCATGCCACTCGAGCGCTTCTTCCCCCTCGCCCTGCGCATCACCGGAGCGCTCGCCGAGCTGCATGGGCATCACGTCGTTCACAAGGATATCAAACCTCAAAACCTGCTCTACAACCCCGATACCGACGAGGTGAAGATCACCGATTTCGGGATTTCCTCCCGCGCGCCGCGCGAGCCTCAAAACCTCACCCACGCCGGTCTCATCGAGGGGACGCTGGCCTATATGGCTCCCGAGCAGACGGGCCGGATGAACCGCTGGACTGACGAGCGGACCGACCTGTATTCCCTCGGCGTCACGTTCTACGAAATGCTGGCGGGCACCCTGCCCTTCCAGGCAAACGACCCCTTGGAATGGGTGCATTGCCATATCGCTCAAGAGCCGCTCGCGCCCCATGCGATTGTTCCCTCCGTTCCCCCGCTGCTGTCCGCGGTCGTGCTCAAGCTGCTCGCCAAGGCCGCCGAGGAGCGTTACCAGAGCGCGCTCGGCCTGCGATATGACTTGGATGCGTGCTTTGCACGGTGGCGGGCGAGCGGCATGATTGACGCATTTCCGCTCGGGCAGCGTGACCTCTCCGATCGATTCCAGGTCCCACAGCGACTCTATGGACGCGAGCGCGAAGTCGAGGCGCTGCTCTCCGCGTTTGCGCGCGTGGGGGCGGCGGGCCGGCCGGAGCTCGTGCTCGTGTCGGGTTATTCCGGTATTGGCAAATCGTCGCTCGTGGCCGAATTGCACAAGCCGGTGGTGCGCGAGCGGGGCTTTTTCGTCTCCGGCAAGTGCGATCAATACAATCGAGACATCCCTTATCTTCCTTTCCTTCAGGCGTTCCGCGGCCTTTTGCAGGAGATCCTATGCGCCGGTGAGGTAGAGGTCGAGCGCTTCCGAAAGCGCGTGCGTGAGGCCCTTGGCCCCAATGGCCGGCTGCTCGCCGACGTGCTCCCCGAGGTTGAGCGGCTCGTGGGCCCGCAAGCGCCCATGCCCGAGCTCCCGGCTGTCGAGGCCCAGAGCCGATTGCACGCGACGCTCCAGCGCTTCGTCGCCACGATTGCCCAGAAAGAGCACCCTGTGGTGCTGTTCCTCGACGATCTGCAATGGGCCGACGCGGCCAGCTTGAAGCTCCTCGAGCAGCTCGTGACGTATACCGAGGCCGCGCACCTGCTTGTGCTCGGCGCCTATCGCGACAATGAGGTCGGCCCCGCGCACCCGCTGCTGCTCACGCTGACCGAGGTGAAAAAGCGCGGCGCCGTCGTCTCCGACATCGTCCTCGCGCCGCTCTCGGCTGCTCATGTCGGAGAGCTCGTGGCCGAGGCGGTCCACGAAAGCCCTGAGCAGGTCGAGCCGCTCGCGCGGCTGGTCTACGAAAAGACCGGCGGCAACCCATTCTTCGTGCTCCAATTCTTGATAACGCTGCACCAGGAGGGGCTTGTTGCGCTCGATGCGGAGGCGGGCGCGTGGCGGTGGGACATCGCCGCGATTCGAGAGAAGGGTTTTACCGATAATGTCGTCGAGCTGATGGCGGGGAAGCTCGTGCGACTCTCGGTCCCGGCGCAGGACGCGTTCAAGCTCGCCGCGTGCCTCGGCAATCGCCTGGATCTCGATACCCTCGCCGTGGTCGCGAAGCGCCCTTCGGCAGAGCTCTGCGAGGCGCTCGAAGAGGCCGTGCGGGAGGGGCTGATCCTTTGCCAGGGCGGGACCTATCGATTCCTCCACGACCGGGTGCAGCAAGCCGCCTATTCGCTGATCCCGGCGGGAAAGCTCGCCGAGGTGCACCTCCAGATTGGCCGGATGCTCTTTTCGGCGCAGCGCGCGGAAGAGTCCGAGGAGACGATCTTCGATATCGTCGGCCACCTGAATCGCGGCGCGGCGCTCATCCGTTCCCAGGCGGAGAGGGACGAGCTTGCTGCGTTGAACCTCCGCGCCGGCAGAAAGGCCAAGGCCGCGGCGGCCTTCCAGGCCGCCGCGGCCCTCTTTGCCGCCGGCATGGCCCTGCTCGCGCCGGACCGCTGGGAGACGCAGTACGAGCTGACCTACCACCTGACCTTCGAGCACGCGCGAGCTGCGTATGCCACCGGCAGCTTCGAAGAAGCTGAGCCATTGATCGAAGAGGTGATGGATCGAGCGCGGACCAAGATCGAGCGCGCTGCGGTCGTCGAATTCGCGGTCGCCTTCTATATAACCCGTGGGCAAAGCGCCCGCGGCTTGGAGGTCGGGCTTCCGTGCCTCCGCGCCTTCGGCATCGATTTATCGCGCCATCCCACCGACGCCGAGATCCAAGAAGAGACCGAGCGCGTGTGGCGGATGCTGGGCGAGCGGGCAATCGAGGATCTGATCCATCTGCCCCCCATGACGCACCCGGAGGTCAAGGTCGCGATGGGCGTCTTGCAAGGCGTGACCATCGCCGCTAATTTTGTCGACCCGAATCTGTTGTATCTCGTCATCCTGCGCAGGATCGAGCTCAGCCTGCGTCACGGCAACGCCGAGAGCTCCGCTCATGCATATACCTATTTCGCACTGCAGATCGGCTGGAGGCTCTGGAAATACAAGGAAGCTTTCTCGTTCGGCAAACTCGCCTGTGACTTGGCGGACAGGAGCGGCATCCTCAGCACGAAGGCCTTCGTATTTACTGTATTTGCAAACAACGTTGTCTTCTGGAGACGCCACTACCGAGAGGTTCCTTTCTACATGCGTATTGGCTTCGATGCAGCAATCGAGTCTGGCGATTTGTTCATGGCGTGTATCAGTTGCCTCTATGCCCCGTTGTTCCCGCTCTCCTGCGGTGAGCCTCTGGAGGACGCCCTTCATGAAGTCGAAAGTCGACTCGGCTTCGTGCGCAGGGTAGGTTACCCGTTTGCTCACGACGTCCTCCTCGGCTTCCATTGCCTGATCCAGACGCTGCGAGGGAGGCTGGTTCACTTCTCGATGTTGGATGGATCGGTGCTGGATCAGCAGGTCTTCGAGGCGCGGCTGGATCCGAAGGACTTGCAGGGAGCTTACGCCTTCTACTATGCTTTGAAAGCACAGGCGCTCTTCGTGCTTGGCTCCCCTTCCGAGGCGGCCGCGGCAACGACCCGGGCCAGCGCCGAGCACCCATGGAGGATCAATACGAGCCCATTGATCGTCGATTGCGTCTACTATCGCGCTCTCGCGCTCGCCGCCTTGTGCGACGAGGCGTCGCCGCCGCGGGAGCTCCCCGACGGCCTCCTTTTGGGCGAGAAGCAGCTCGGCGCGTGGGCGGAGAGCTGCCCCGACAACTTCCTCCACAAGCACGCCCTGGTCCGCGCCGAGATCGCCCGGCTCCGCGGGGAGGAGCCGGAGGCCATCCGGCGCTACGAGCAGGCGATCGCGTCGGCGCGCGAGGGCGGCTTCGTCCAGCACGAGGCCATCGCCTGCGAGCTCGCCGCGGGGTTCTATCGAGCCCGCGGCCTCTCCACGCCCGCCGACGCGTACCTGCAAAAGGCCCGCGCCGGCTATTTCCGCTGGGGCGCCCACGCCAAGGTCGAGCAGCTCGACCAGCGCTATCCCTACCTCGTCGAGCGCAAGCCGATCGCGCCCACCGTCACCTTCGCCGTCCGCGCAGAGCAGTTCGACGTCCTGTCGGTGGTCAAGGCCGCGCAGAGCATCTCCGGCGAGCTCAAGCTCCCGCGCCTGCTCGAGGTGCTGCTGCGCACCGTGGTCGAGCACGCGGGCGCCGAGGAGGGCTATATGCTCCTGGTCCAGGAAGATCGCCTGTCGACGGCGGCGGCGATCGCTGGGGCCGGGGGCGCGGCGCGGCTGCTCGACGCCGGCGAGGCGTCGGCGGCGCCGCTGCCGCGCTCCGTCCTCAGCTATGTTCGCCGGAGCCACGAGCGCGTGCTGCTCGACGACGCCTCCGCCAGGCACCCGTTCATGGAGGACGCATATTTCACGCAGAAGAGGTCGAGGTCGGTGCTGTGCCTCCCGATCGTGCGCCAGGCCCGGCTGCTCGGCCTGCTCTACCTGGAGAACAAGCTCGTCGCCGGGGCCTTCACCCCCGCGCGGCTCAACGTGCTCGAGCTGCTCGCCTCGCAAACGGCCATCTCGCTGGAGAACGCCCTGCTCTACTTCCAGGTAGAGCAGGAGAACGCCGAGCGGCGGCGGGCGGAGGGGGAGCTCCGGGCCAACCAGGCGACGCTACGGGCCATCGTGGACAACTCGGCGGCGGCCATCTACCTCAAGGATCGCGAGGGCCGGCACCTGCTTGTCAACCGGCAGGTGGGCAGCATCCTGCGCCTGCCGATCGAGGAGATCCTCGGAAAGACGAACGCCGAGATCTTTGTTGGGCCGACCGTCGAGACCCTCCAGCACAACGACCGGCGCGTCCTCGACGCGGGCGAGCCGCTGGAGTGCGAGGAGGAGCTGCTGCTGGAGGACGGGCTGCACACCTTCCTGTCGCTCAAGTTCCCGCTCGGCGAGGAGGTCATGCCGGGCGTGCTGTGCGGCATCTCCACCGACATCACCGAGCGCAAGCGGGCCGAGCGGGCGGAGCGCTTCCTGGCCGAGGCGAGCCGCAGGCTGATGGCCCTCGGCTACAGCGCGACCCTCGAGAGCGTGGCGCAGCTCGCGGCGCCCGAGCTGGCCGACCAGTGCGTCGTCGACATGCGCCTCGATCGCGACGCCCCGGGACACACGGCCATTGCAGGCGTGCCGGCCGAGCTGGTCGAGACCGTGAGGGACGCGGTGCGGCCCCTGACGGCGTCGCCGCCGGCCTGGCCCGAGGTGGGGGACATCGGCGCTGCGCCGCTCCTCGGGCAGCTCGGCGTTCACGCGTTCATCCGCGTCCCGCTCCTCGCGCGCGACCGGTGCTTCGGCGTCATGCTCCTGCTCTCGACCGCGCCCCGGCGCCGTTACGGCCCCGCCGACCTGTGGCTGACCGAGGAGCTGGGGAGCCGTGCGGCGCTCGCCCTCGACAATGCCCGTCTGTTCGCCGAGGCCCAGCAGGCGATCGAGCGGCGGGACGAGTTCCTCCTCGTCGCCTCGCACGAGCTCAAGACCCCGCTGACCTCGCTGAAGTTGCAGGCGCACCTCATCGAGCGGCTGCTGCGTCGCTTCCAGCGGGCGGAGATCGCCCCGGAGCGGCTCGACGCGGCGCTGCAGGCCCTGAACCGCCAGATTGCGCGGCTCGGCCACCTCGTCAACGAGCTGCTCGACGTCACGCGGCTGAGCGCCGGGCGGCTGACGCTCGCGCGCGCGCCGGTCGATCTGGCGGCCCTGGCGCGCGAGGTCGTCGCGCGGATGAGCCAGCAGCTCGCGGACGCCCGCTGCGGCGTCCAGCTCCACCTGGACGAGCCCGTGGTCGGTTGCTGGGATTCGTCGCGCGTGGAGCAGGTCCTCATCAACCTCCTGTCGAACGCGGTGAAGTACGGCGCCGGCGGCCCCATTCACGTCGTCGTGCGCCGGCAGTCCGATCGAGCGCGGCTCGTCGTCCGCGATCACGGTATGGGCATCGCGGAGGCCGATCAGGCCAGGATCTTCGAGCGGTTCGAGCGCGCGGTGTCGGTCCGGAACTTCGGCGGCCTCGGCCTCGGGCTCTACATCGCCCGCTGGATCGTGACCTCGCACGGCGGCACCATCCGCGTCGAGAGCGCGCTGGGGGAGGGCGCCACGTTCATCGTCGAGCTCCCTTTGCAGGCGGAGGCCGAGGCGGACGTCCAGCGTGCCTTGCTCCCGTCGGCGTAGGGCGTTCGGCGGCGCTCTCTCGGGGTGATCGGCCCGCTTCGCTGCCGGCCGCCACGTCACGCGCCCTGAGCTCCTGCCGGATCTCCGCGGCCAGACAGCCGTGATCGAGGCAACGGGAGAGGCCATTGACGACTCGCTCTCCACGGCCGAGACGACCACCGGGAACGGCCGTACAGTGGAGGCCATTCCGCGCGATCTCGTCCGTGAGGAGCTGTCCAGGGCACAACGTCCCGCGGCGGGACGGCCGCTCCCGGCGGGCCTGACGGGAGGGCACGGGAGGCGAGCCGGCGCGCCAGAGCGCCGCCATTTGCCCGTGGCGAAGCGCGGCGCTTTTGGCAACATCCTGTCGATGACCACTCGATGACCACGCCTCGGAGGCCGCTCCGGCTTTCGAAGCTCTTCCTATGTCGGATAGTTCACGTTACCTCGTGCTGGAAGTTCTGCACCAAGGTGCGGGTACGATCGTCTACCGAGCCCGGCGCGAGGAGGACGGCCGGCCGGTGGTGCTCAAGGTCCTACGGCGCGATCATGAGAGCCCGCGCGCCCTCGGGCGGCTGCACCACGAGCACGAGGTCGCCAGGGCGCTCGACGCTTCGGCCGTCGTCAAGCCCTACGCGATGGAGGCGTTCGACGGCCAGCCTGCGCTGGTCCTGGAGGATTTCGGCGGCCACTCGCTCGATCAATTCCTCTCCGGGCCCATGCCACTCGAGCGCTTCTTCCCCCTCGCCCTGCGCATCACCGGAGCGCTCGCCGAGCTGCATGGGCATCACGTCATTCACAAGGATATCAAACCTCAAAACCTGCTCTACAACCCCGATACCGACGAGGTGAAGATCACCGATTTCGGGATTTCCTCCCGCGCGCCGCGCGAGCCTCAAAACCTCACCCACGCCGGTCTCATCGAGGGGACGCTGGCCTATATGGCTCCCGAGCAGACGGGCCGGATGAACCGCTGGACTGACGAGCGGACCGACCTGTATTCCCTCGGCGTCACGTTCTACGAAATGCTGGCGGGCACCCTGCCCTTCCAGGCAAACGACCCCTTGGAATGGGTGCATTGCCATATCGCTCAAGAGCCGCTCGCGCCCCATGCGATTGTTCCCTCCGTTCCCCCGCTGCTGTCCGCGGTCGTGCTCAAGCTGCTTGCCAAGGCCGCCGAGGAGCGTTACCAGAGCGCGCTCGGCCTGCGATATGACTTGGATGAGTGCTTTGCCCGGTGGCGGGCGAGCGGCATGATTGACGCATTTCCGCTCGGGCAGCGTGACCTCTCCGACCGTTTCCAGGTTCCGCAGCGGCTCTATGGGCGCGAGCGCGAGATCGAGGCGCTGCTCTCCGCTTTCGCGCGGGTGGGGGTGCAGGGCCGGCCGGAGCTCGTGCTCGTGTCCGGGTATTCGGGCATCGGCAAATCTTCGCTCGTGGCAGAGCTGCACAAGCCGGTGGTGCGGCAGCGGGGCTTTTTTCTTTCCGGCAAGTGCGATCAATACCAGCGGGACATCCCCTACCTTCCTTTCCTTCAGGCGTTCCGGGGCCTTTTGCAGGAAATCCTGTCCGCGAGCGAGGCAGAGGTCGAGCGCTTCCGGCATCGCCTGCGGGAGGCCCTCGGCCCCAATGGCCGGCTGCTCGCCGACGTGCTCCCCGAGATTGAGCGGCTCGTGGGCCCGCAAGCGCCCATGCCCGAGCTCCCGCATGCCGAGGCCCAGAGCCGGCTACATGCGACGCTCCGGCGCTTCGTCGCCGCGATTGCCCAGAAAGAGCACCCCGTGGTGCTCTTCCTCGACGATCTGCAATGGGCCGACGCGGCCAGTTTGAAGCTCCTCGAGCAGCTCGTCACGTATACCGAGGCCGCGCACCTGCTCTTGCTCGGCGCCTATCGCGACAATGAGGTCGGCCCCGCGCACCCGCTGCTGCTCACGCTGGCCGAGGTGAAAAAGCGCGGCGCTGTCGTCGCCGACATCGTCCTCGCCCCGCTCTCGGCTGCTCATGTTAGAGCGCTCGTGGCCGAGGCGGTCCACGCCAGCGCGGAGCAGGCCGAGCCGCTCGCACGGCTGGTCTATGAGAAGACCGGTGGCAACCCCTTCTTCGTGCTCCAGTTCCTGATCGCGCTGCATCAAGAGGGGCTCATTTTCCTCGATGCGGAGGCGGGCGCGTGGCGGTGGGACATCGCCGCGATCCGCGACAAGGGCTTCACCGACAACGTCGTCGAGCTGATGGCGGGGAAGCTTTTGCGTCTCTCGGTCCCGGCGCAGGACGCGCTCAAGCTCGCCGCGTGCCTCGGCAGCAGCCTGGACCTCGACACCCTCGCGGTGGTCGCGAACCGTCCGGCGGCAGAGCTCCGCGAGGCGCTCGAGGAGGCCGTGCGGGAGGGGCTGATCCTTTGCCAGGGCGGGACCTATCGGTTCCTCCACGACCGCGTGCAGCAAGCCGCCCACGCGCTGATCCCGGCGGAACAGCTCGCCGAGGTGCACCTGGGGATTGGCCGGCTGCTCTTGAAGCGACAGCGCGCGGAAGAGCGTGAGGAGACGATCTTCGACGTCGTCGGTCACCTCAACCGCGGCGCGGCGCTCATCCGTTCCCAGGCGGAGAGGGACGAGCTCGCCGCGTTGAACCTCCTCGCCGGCAGAAAGGCCAAGGCCGCGGCGGCCTTCCACGCTGCGGCTGCTCTTTTCACCGCCGGCCTGGCCCTGCTCGCGCCGGACCGCTGGGAGACGCAGTACGAACTGACCTACAACCTGACCTTCGAGCGCGCGCACGCTGCGTACGTCACCAGCAGCTTCGAAGACGCCGAGCCGCTCTTCGAAGAGCTGACGGATCGAGTGCGGACCAAGATCGAGCGCGCTGCGGTCGTCGAGCTCGCGGTCGCCTTCCATCTGACACGCGGGCAAGCCACCCGCGCGGTGGAGCTCGGGCTTCCGTGCCTCCGCTCCTTCGGCATCGATTTATCGCCCCATCCCACCGACGCCGAGATCGAAGAAAAAAACGAGCGCGTGTGGCAGATGCTGGGCGACCGGGCGATCGAGGATCTGATCCATCTGCCCCCCATGGCGCACCCAGAGATCAAGGTCGCGATGGGTGTCCTGCAAGGCGTGACCGTCGCCGCTCATTTTTTCGACCCGAATCTGGTGTATCTTGTCACCATGCGCGGGATCGAGCTCAGCCTGACCCACGGCAATGCCGACAGCTCCGCCCGTGCGTATATCAATTTCGCAGTGGACATCGGCTGGAGGTTCGAGAAATATAAGGAGGCTTACCGGTTCGGCAAGCTCGCCTACGATTTGGCGGACAGGAGCAGCCTCCTCACGACAAAGTCCATGGTATTCACCCTGTTTGGACAATTCATCAACTGGTGGAGGCGCCACTACAGAGAGACCTGTTTCTATACGCGTATCGGCTTCAATGCCGGAATCGAGTCCGGTGATTTAAACTTCGCATGCTTCAATTGTGGCTTTGCCTCGATGTTCCCGCTCTTCTGCGGCGAACCTCTGGAGGACGTCCTTCATGAAGTCGAGAATCACCTCAGCTTCGTGCGCAGGGCCGGTCACGCGTTCGCTCACGACATCCTCCTCAGCGTCCATTGCCTGATCCAGACGCTGCGAGGGAGGCCGGTCCACTTCTCGATGCTGGATGGATCGGAGCTGGATCAGGGGGCCTTCGAGGCGCGGCTTGCTGCCGAGTACCCGGGGGACAATCTCATCTACTACTATAGCCTGATGGCTCAGGCGCTGTTCGTGGTGGGCTCCCCCAGAGAGGCGGTCGCGGCGGCGGCCCGTGTAATCGTCGAGCCCCGCAGCTTCGCCCACGCAACGGGCGTCGAAAGCTTCTCTTATCGTGCGCTCGCGCTCGCCGCCCTCTGCGACGAGGCGCCGTCATCGCCAGAGCGGGAACTCCCCGAGGGGCTTGTGGCCGGCGAGAAGCAGCTCGGCGTGTGGGCGGAGAACTGCCCCGAAAACTTCCTCCACAAGCACGCCCTCGTCCGCGCCGAGATCGCCCGGCTCCGGGGGCAGGAATCCGAGGCGATCCGGCTTTACGAGCAAGCCATCTCGTCGGCGCGGGAGCACGGCTTCGTCCAGCACGAGGCCATTGCCTGCGAGCTCGCCGCGGGGTTCTACCGCGCTCGCGGCCTTTCCATTCCCGCCGACGCCTACCTGCAAAAGGCCCGCGCCGGCTACTTCCGCTGGGGCGCCCACGCCAAGGTGGAGCAGCTCGACCAGCGCTTCCCCCACCTCGTGGAGCGCAAGCCCATCGCCCCCACCGTCACCTTCGCGGTGCGCGCCGAGCAGTTCGACGTCTTATCGGTGGTCAAGGCCTCGCAAAGCATCTCCGGGGAGCTCAAGCTGCCGCGCCTGCTCGAGGTGCTGCTGCGCACCGTGGTCGAGCACGCGGGCGCCGAGGAGGGCTATGTGCTCCTGGTCCAGGAAGATCGCCTGTCGACGGCGGCGGCGATCGCTGGGGCCGGGGGCGCGGCGCGGCTGCTCGACGCCGGTGAGGCGTCGGCGGCGCCGCTGCCGCGCTCCGTCCTCAGCTATGTTCGCCGGAGCCACGAGCGCGTGCTGCTCGACGACGCCTCCGCCAGGCACCCGTTCATGGAGGACGCATATTTCACGCAGAAGAGGTCGAGGTCGGTGCTGTGCCTCCCGATCGTGTGCCAGGCCCGGCTGCTCGGCCTGCTCTACCTGGAGAACAAGCTCGTCGCCGGGGCCTTCACCCCCGCGCGGCTCAACGTGCTCGAGCTGCTCGCCTCGCAAACGGCCATCTCGCTGGAGAACGCCCTCCTCTATTCCGAGGTCGAGCAGGAGAACGCCGAGCGGCGGCGGGCGGAGGGGGAGCTCCGGGCCAACCAGGCGACGCTGCAGGCCATCGTCGACAACTCGGCGGCGGCCATCTTTCTGAAGGATCGGGAGGGTCGATATCTCCTCGCCAACCGGCAGGTGGGCAGCATCCTGGGCATGCCGCCCGCGCAGATCCTCGGAACGACCGTCGCCGATCTCTTCCCTGCTCCGGTCGCCGACGTCATCCGCGACCACGACCAGCAGGTGCTCGAGACGGGCGTGCCGATGGAGTGCGAGGAGGAGCTGCTGCTGGAGGACGGGCTGCACACCTTCCTGTCGCTCAAGTTCCCGCTCGGCGAGGAGGTCATGCCGGGCGTGCTGTGCGGCATCTCCACCGACATCACCGAGCGCAAGCGGGCGGAGCGGGCGGAGCGCTTCCTGGCCGAGGCGAGCCGCAGGCTGATGGCCCTCGGCTACAGCGCGACCCTCGAGAGCGTGGCGCAGCTCGCGGCGCCCGAGCTGGCCGACCAGTGCGTCGTCGACATGCGCCTCGATCGCGACGCCCCGGGACACACGGCCATTGCAGGCGTGCCGGCCGAGCTGGTCGAGACCGTGAGGGACGCGGTGCGGCCCCTGACGGCGTCGCCGCCGGCCTGGCCCGAGGTGGGCGACATCGGCGCCGCGCCGCTCCTCGCGCAGCTCGGCGTTCACGCGTTCATCCGCGTCCCGCTCCTCGCGCGCGACCGGCGCTTCGGCGTCATGCTCCTGCTCTCGACCGCGCCCCGGCGCCGTTACGGCCCCGCCGACCTGTGGCTGGCCGAGGAGCTGGGGAGCCGTGCGGCGCTCGCCCTCGACAACGCCCGTCTGTTCGCCGAGGCCGAGCAGGCGATCGAGCGGCGGGACGAGTTCCTCCTCGTCGCCTCGCACGAGCTCAAGACCCCGCTGACCTCGCTGAAGTTGCAGGCGCACCTCATCGAGCGGCTGCTGCGTCGCTTCCAGCGGGCGGAGATCGCCCCGGAGCGGCTCGACGCGGCGCTGCGGGTCCTGAACCGCCAGATTGCGCGGCTCGGCCACCTCGTCAACGAGCTGCTCGACGTCACGCGGCTGAACGCCGGGCGGCTCACGCTCGCGCGCTCGCCCGTCGATCTGGCCGCCTTGACGCTGGAGGTCGCCGAACGGATGAGCCAGCAGCTCGCCGACGCCCGCTGCGGCATCCAGCTCGAGCTCGACGAGCCCGTGGTCGGGCGCTGGGATCCGTCGCGCATGGAGCAGGTCCTCATCAACCTCCTGTCCAACGCGATGAAGTACGGCGCGGGCGGCCCCATTCACGTCGTCGTGCGCGGCCAGCCCGATCGAGCGCTGCTCCTGGTCCGCGATCATGGGATGGGCATCGTCGAGGCGGATCAGGCCAGGATCTTCGAGCGCTTCGAGCGGGCGGTGTCGGTCCGGAACTTCGGCGGCCTCGGCCTCGGGCTCTACATCGTCCGCTGGATCGTGACTTCGCATGGCGGCACCGTCCGGGTGGAGAGCAAGCCGGGCGCCGGCGCCACGTTCATCGTGGAGCTGCCCTTGCACGCGGCCGAGGCCGACACCGACGGCCACGGCGCCGCGCTCCCGCCGGCGTAGTCGTTTGCCTGGAGCCTCCGCGGGCGCTCGACCTGCTGCGCTGCCGCCTTCCGTCGCGCTCGAGGGCCATGACGGACCCAGGAACATTGGACTCTGCCCGCAATCTCTACGCGTACCTCCAGCACCACTCCCACCGTTACCTCAGCAACAACTTCGCCGGTGCGCTCGCCCACCGGATCAGCGAGACGTCGATGGGCGTCGCGCAGACGCTGTGGGCCGTCCTGTTCGACTTCTGGCCCATCGCCAAGCGGGGATCGGATAGGCCAAACACGGCTCGCCAGGCGCCGTCCCCGCGGGGCTTGACACGGGCCAATGTTCTACCGTTTCCTATCCGCCAACATCTTGGCGTGTAGCCATGACCATGGTCGCCGAAATCCCGGTCCGCGAGCCGCGTTATTCGGGCTGTCTTGGGGAGGATTTCGTGCAGCCGCTCGATCACCTCGTCTTCATACATGTTGCGCATGCCGGCCAACGATGATTCTTCGCCCCACGCGCTCAAGTTGCCTGCGGGCCCTCATGGAGTGAGGGCCGCTCCTCCGAGCGCGCCGTCGTCGAGCGCCCCAACGCCTTGTCTTCCGTGCACGCGTCGACGCCCGCCGATTGCCTCCTACGGACGCAACTCCGACCAGCGACCAGAAGTTCTCACGTGTCCGTCGCCGGCTCACCCGGGGCCCTAGAACTTCATGGTCCAATGTGGATGATTGTCCCACGCCGGCGATCGATGGGAGCATCATGCCTGCGGCGCGCGAATCAACGATGATAACGTAGAAAGTGAGGGGATCTGTCAGCCGCCTGCCTGCTCGGCACACGCGAGGGAGCGGGGACCTGTCGGCGATCGCGCAACCTAGCGAAATCCTTGGGCCCGCAGGGCTTTCCACATGGATTGAGAGCGGGGGATCGACGCGGAAATTCAGCGCGTGCGATCGAGCTCACTCACGATCACGATCACGATCACGATCACGATCACAAGTGACAAGCGCCATCGCATCGTCGAGAATCGAACATAGAGTAGTTATCCAAGCATAGAGTACGTTATCGGGGAGGTCCTGCACATGGGGACGGACACGTACATCGCGCGAGCGGCCGAGGCCAAGAGCAGCGTGCCAGTGAGTCTGAAAGTTCCCGACGGCGAGCCGCCGGTCCCGCGCGCGCTCGGGAAACCGGTTCTCGTGCCGGAGCCCTGGGGCGACACCTCGCTGGAGCGCGTGCTCGACCAGGGCCCGCTGCCGCTCGGGGTCGCGCTGCGCCTCGGCGCCGCGCTTGCGCGCAGCCTGGGCGAGGTGCACCGGCGCGGCCTCTTGCACCGCGATGTCAAGCCGCAGAACGTGCTGGTCGACGCCGAGCGGACGCGCACCTGCTTGATCGACTTCGGGCTCGCGACCTTTTGGACGCCCCAGCTCGCCGCGCAAACGTCGGTGGAGGCGGTCTCCGGGACGCTGGCGTACATGGCGCCCGAGCAGACGGGCCGGATGAACCGAGCGCCGGACGCCCGGGCAGACCTGTATGCGCTGGGCGCCACGCTCTACCAGATGCTGACCGGCGTGCTGCCCTTCGAGGCGACCGACGCGCTGGAGCTGATCCACGCGCACATCGCCCAGGCGCCCGTGCCCCCGCACGAGCGGGCGCCGGAGCGAAACATCCCCGAGGCCGCGAGCGCGATCGTGCTCAAGCTGATGGCCAAGAGCCCCGAGGACCGCTACCAGACGGCGAGCGGCGCGGCCTGGGATCTGGAGCGGGCGGCGCGGGCGTGGGTCGAGACGGGGACGGTGGCGCCGTTTCCGCTGGCGAAACGCGACTGGGACGATCGGGTCCGAGCGCCCTCGCGCCTGTTCGGTCGGGAGCGCGAGAGCGCCGCGCTCGCGGCGCTGCTGGACCAGGCGTGCGGCGGCGCGACGGTGCTTTCGCTGGTGGCGGGGCCGTCGGGCGTGGGCAAGTCGGCGCTGGTGCAGACGCTGCAGGCAGAGGTGCGCGCGCGGCGGGGGATCTTCGCCTCGGGCAAGTTCGACCAGCTGCAGCGCAGCACGCCGTACGCGGCGCTGGCGCAAGCGCTGCGGTCGGTGGTGCGGCGGCGGCTTTCGGACCCGGCCGAGGTGCTGGAGCGCTGGAGGCAGGCCTGGCAAGAGGCCGCGGGGCCGAACGGGCAGATCCTGGTCGAGCTCATGCCCGAGCTGTTGCACATCCTGGGCGAGCCGAAGCCGCTGGTGGAGCTCGGGCCGCTGGAGGCCAAGCTCTGCTTCCAGACGACGGTGCTGCGCTTCGTGCGGACTTTGGCCACGGCCGAGCACCCGCTTTTGCTGTTCATCGATGACCTCCAGTGGGCGGATGCGGCGTCGCTTTCGCTCCTGGGCGAGCTGCTGAAGGAGCCTGCGGGCCAGCACCTCTTGGTGGTGGGGGCCTACCGGGACGAGGCGGTGGGCCCCGAGCACCCGCTGAACGCGCTGCTTTCGGCCTCCGCGACCTCGGGCGCCGTGACCTCCCGGATTGCGCTTTCGCCGCTGGGCGCGGACGCGGTCACGGCGATGGTGGCGGACATGCTCGATCGGCCCGAGGCCGAGGTGGAGGAGCTTTCGCGGCTGGTCAAGGACAAGACCGACGGCAGCCCGTTCTTCGTCGGGCAGTTTCTGCAGCTGTTGCACGAGCGGAAGCTGCTCGTGCGCGATGCGGAGACGGGGCGGTGGGGCTGGCAGCGGGAGGCGATCGAGCAGGCAGGGATCACGGACAACGTCGTCGCGCTGCTGACCCGCAGGCTGCAGGCGCTGTCGCCCGAGCTGCAGCGGGCGCTGCAGACGGCGGCGTGCGTGGGCGACCGGTTCGACGCGGAGCTCTTGGCGCACTTGCTCGGGCAGCAGGCGGAGACGGTCAGCGCCCTCATGGCGGAGGCAGCGCGCGAGGGGCTCGTGATGCACGAGGGCGAGCGGGGACACGAGGCCTACGCCTTCGTGCACGACCGGGTGCAGCAGGCCGCCTACGAGGCGCTCACGGCCGAGGAGCGGCTGGCGCTGCACCTGTGGATCGGCCGAGCGTTGCGCGCCCGGTATGGTCTCGCGTGTGCCGACGAGGAGCTGTTCGCGACGCTCTACCACCGCAACCGGGCCGCCGAGCGGCTGACCGAGGCGGACGAAAAGCGCGACCTTTCGGAGCAGAACCTGCGCGCGGGGCAGCGGGCCAAGGCGAGCGCAGCCGACGCGCAGGCCGCGGCGTTCCTCCGGACAGCCGCGTCGCTGCTGGGCGAGGAGGGGTGGACCGAGGCGCCGGAGACGACCTTCGAGGTGCACCTCGCCATGGCCGAGGCGCTCTGGCTCGCGGCGCAGGTCGACGAGGGAGAACGGCTCTTTCTGTGCTGCCTGGAGCGAGCGCCGGACCTGCTCGAGCGCGCGCGCGTGGCCAGCGTCTTCATTCGATACCTTCAGGTCGACGGCCGCTTCGCGCAGGGCATCGAGCTCGGCCTTTCGGCGTTGGCGTGGCTCGGGCGCCCGCTGCCGAAGACCCCGGAGGAGCAGCAGGTGCTGCTCGACGCGCTCATCACCGAGCTCGAGCCCGCCCTCACGCGCATGACCATCGAGGACTGGAAGGCGCTGCCGATGAGCACCGACCGCACCCACGCGCTGTGGTGCGGGCTCCTGGACGTGCTGGCGACCAGCGCCGTCTTCGGCATGCCCTCGCTGAGCCGGTGCTGCTGGCTGCTGAGCGCGCTGGAGACGCTGCGGGGGGGGCTGACGAAGAGCTCGTTTGCCGGGTGCGCGGGCACGGCCTTGCTTCTTTCGTACGCCCTGGGGAAGGTGTCGCCGGCGCGCCGGCTGAACGAGGCCATGCTGGCGCTCATCGATGAGTACGACGTCTTGCGCGCCAACGCGCTCTTCGCCGGCACACTGGCTGCCCAGTTCTGGACGCCGCCGTCGAAGATGGGGGAGCTGTTCGCGCGCGCGACGCGCACCGCCGCCGAGGAGCGCGACCTGGTATGCGAGGCCCACAGCGAGGTCGCCGGGGTGCTGTTCCACCTGATCGCCGGAGCCGACCTCGATCGCACCGCGCACGACCTCGACCGCATGGCCTGCCGCGACGTGATGGCCACGGCGCTTCGGAACGTCTACGCCCGCTCGGCCGCCGCGCTCTCGCAGGCTCAGGCCACGCACGCCGTCGAGCAGACGCTCGATGAGATCGCGCGGCTCGCACGGGACGTGGACATGGTGATTTTCGCGGCCGGCACAATGGCGGGCTTTACCGGGCTCCACCTTGGCGCCGACGCGCGGGCGGCCGAGGCGGCCCTCGCCGCCGAGCCGGACTGGCAGGAATCGTGGGGCAATCCTCACCTTCTGGCCTTCACGTTCACGCTCTGCGTAGCCGGAGCGCATGCCCTCCCCATGGCCGCCGAGCGCCGCGCGCTCCTTTCGGACCGGCTGGCCTTCCACGGCGCGCGCCTCGCCCTCTGGGCCGAGAGCTGCCCCGAGACCTTCGAGGCCACGCGCCTGCTGATGGAGGCGGGCCTTGCCCGCGCACGGGGAGAGCACGAGGAGGCCGGGCGGCTGTACGACCGGGCCATCGAGCAGGCCCGCGACCACGGCCTGGTCCATGCGGAGGCGCTCGGCCTGCGTCTCGCCGGCGAGCACCGCCTCGCCCGCGGCCACCGCGCCCTGGCCCGCGCCTATCTCACGGCCGCGCACGACGCCTACCTGCGCTGGGGGGCGCGCGCGGCCGCCGCCCAGCTCGTCCAGCGCTACCCGGATAGCATCGCGACCTCGGGCCGACCAGCCCTCCGGGACGGCGCGCCGGGCGAGCCGCAGAACGGGGCATCTCTGCCGACGAGCACGACCATCGCCGACCGCACGCTCCACGCCTACCTCGACATCGCTTCCGCGCTGCGCGCCGCGCAGGCGCTCTCCGGCGACCGAAACCTCGGCTCGCTCGTCGGCCGCATGCTCCGCCTGCTGGCCGAGTACTCCGGCGCCGAGCGCGCCGTGCTCGCCCTGGTGCAGGGCGGCGAGCTCGTCGTCGCCGCCCAGCTCACCGTCAACCCGCAGCAGGTCGAGCTTTCGCTGAGCGAGCCCGTCGCCGGCTCGACACGGCTGCCGGCGACGCTGGTGCAGTACGTCGCGCGCGGCAAGGAGCCGGTGCTGCTCGGGCAGGCGATGTCCGACAGCCGCTTCGACGAGGACGCCTACCTGCTCGCCCACCGGCCCAGCTCGGTGCTGGCCGTGCCGCTGCTGCACCAGGGGCGCCTGTCCGGGGTGATGTACCTGGAGCACCCGCACGTGGAGAACGCCTTCCCCGAGGCGCGCGTCGAGCTGGTCACGCTGCTCGGGGCGCTGGCGGCGACGGCGGTGGAGAACGCCACGTTCTACACCGAGCTGTCCGCCTACAGCGCGCGGCTGGCGCGCGAGGTGGCGCAGCGGACCGCCGAGCTCGAGGTCGCCAAGGAGGCGGCCGACAGCGCCAACCGCGCCAAGAGCGAGTTCCTGTCCAGCATGAGCCACGAGCTGCGCACCCCGCTCAACAGCATCCTCGGCTATGCCCAGCTGCTCGGCCGGATGACCGACCTGCCCGCCAAGGCCGTCGACTCGGCCCGCATCATTCACACGGCCGGCACGCACCTCTTGAGTCTCATCAATGACGTGCTCGATCTGGCCAAGATCGAGGCGGGCAAGGTGGATCTCCACCCGACCGTGGTCGACCTGCCCACGCTCCTCCGGACCGCGGCCAATCTCTGCCGGGTGCGCGCCGAGCAGAAGGGCCTCACCTTCGCCCACGAGCAGGCAGGCCCCGAGCGGCTGGGGGTGCGCGTTGACGAGAAGCGGCTGATGCAGGTGCTGCTCAACCTGCTGGGCAATGCCATCAAGTTCACCGAGCAGGGCGGGGTGACGGTGCGCGTCGAGGTGCTGGAGCCGCCGGAGGACCAAGGGCGCACGGTGCGCCTCCAGATCAAGGACACCGGCCCCGGGATCGCCCCCGAGCACCTCGGGCGCATCTTTGAGGCCTTCGAGCAGGTCGGCGACGAAAAGCGGCACGCCGAGGGCACCGGGCTCGGGCTGGCGATCACGAGGAAGCTCGTCGAGCGGATGGGCGGCCGCATCGAGGTCAAAAGCCAGCTCGGCCAAGGCACGGTCTTCACGGTGACGCTCCGCCTGATCGAGGCGCCCGCGGTGAAGGCGAGCGCGGGGCTGTCGTGGGAGGCGATCATGGGGTATCAGGGCGAGCGCCGCACGATCCTCGTGGTGGACGACAACGCCGAGAACCGCGCGCTGCTGCGCGACCTGCTAGAGCCGCTTGGCTTCGAGCTGCTGGAGGCCGACAGCGGCGAGCGGGCGCTCGCGCTGACCCGCGAGCGCACGCCGGACGTCATTGTGATGGATCTGGCCATGCCGGGCATGGATGGGTACGAGGTGACGCGGCGCTTGCGGCAAAGGCCCGAGCTCGCCCGAGTCGCGATCATCGCCTCGTCCGCCAGCACCTCGGGGGCCGAGCGGGACACGAGCCTGAGCGCGGGATGCGACGACTTTCTGCCCAAGCCGGTGCAGGCCGGCGCGCTCCTGGAGCTGCTCCGAGCGACTCTCCAGCTCGAGTGGATACGCCGAGCGGGGCCGGGCGCGGCCGTGACCCTTCCCACGATGACCGAGGCGGAGATCGGCATGCTCACCCCTCCACCGGCCCACGAGCTTTCGCGGCTTATCGAGCTGGCCGACAGCGGGCGCGTGCCCCGGGTGCTGAACGAGCTCGATCGGCTCGAAGAGGCCGACCCGCGGCTCGGCGCGTGGATCGGGCAGATACGGGCGGTGGCGCGAAGCTTCCAGAACAAGCGGCTCCGCGGTCTGCTCCAGGCGCAGCTCGATACGGCATCACGGCTGCTCCCCTGACCGCGCGGCCCGATCCGAGCCATTGCGCGAGAGTGTGATTCAGCAGTGCTAGTCTCTCCGATTCATCCCGGTTAAGCTCCTCTTCACGTCCGGCGGAGATGCCGGGCAACAACGGATTCATCCGGTCCTCAGAGCTCGCCGCTGCGCTCGCGACGACCGCGCGTCCGCAGCGCGTGCTCCACGCCCGACTGCAGGGTGGCCTTCGTCACGAGGTGATCGAGGTGCAGATCGAGCCCCACGAGCGTCTGCGCCACCTCGGCGCGGATGCCGGTGACGACCGTCCGCGTGCCGAGCAGCGAGAGCCCCATCGCCGCTTGCACGAGCATGCGCGCGACGGTCTCATCGACCGCCTTGATGCCGGTGACGTCAATGATGAGATGGTCCGCCCCGCGCTCGCTCGCTCCGTGCATCGCTGTCTCGATGGCTTGTCTGGCACGCTCGACGTCGACCGTGCCGATGAGGGGCATCACGAGGATACCCTCGATGATCGGAATGAGCGGAGCGGAGAGCTCGAGGAGCCGCTCCCGCTGGGCCGCGATGATCTGCTCCTGCAGCGCCGCCCTGGCCGCTTCGGCGCGCTCGCTCTGCATCAGCTGCTGCGAGAGCTGTGCGTTCGTGTCGTGCAGCCTCTGCACGGCCTCCGCCAGCGCTTCCTCGGCCTTGACGCGCTCCCGGACCTCCGCCGACAGCCTTGTATTCTGCTCCTCGAGAGCCCGCGTTGCGTGCCGGAGCGAGATCTGGGTGTGCACCCGCGCCAGCAGCTCGGTCCTCTCGAACGGCTTGGTCACATAGTCCACGGCGCCCACGCGAAAGCCCCGGACCCTGAACTTCGCTTCAGCGAGCGCCGTCATGAAGATGACGGGGATGCTTCGCGTCGCCGGATCAGCCTTGATCCGCAGGCACGCGTCGAACCCGCTGAGGCCGGGCATCAGCGCGTCGAGGAGGATGAGGTCCGGCTGAGCCCGGCTGGCCAGCTCGATCGCCTCCTCGCCGTCGCACGCGACGGCGACCTCCAGTCCCTCAGAAATGAGCGCGCTCGACAGCACGTTCAGGTTTTCCACGCTGTCGTCTACGAGGAGGACGAGCCCAGAAGGCGGAGTTTCTTGCTCTCGCATGGATCTATGCCGATCTCAGTACGCTCGAATGAGCCTCCCGCGCCCGGTCAGCATGCCCGACGGACAGCGAGCGAGCATGCGCATGCACTGTGAACTGGCGGCTCTGCCGCAGAGAATGTTCCCCCTAACCATTCCACTCGTTCCACACGTTCCACTCGTACCACGGGACGGTCGGCTTTAACACGTGTTTTGTGTGCGGAAGAGGAGGGTGGGCTGCGCCACACAGGCCATTCCGCTCATCGACGTAAGCTGCGTGCGCTTGCGGCGCCGTCCCCGCGGGGCTTGACACGGGCCAATGTTCTACCGTTTCCTGTCCGCTCCATGCATCGAAGGAGCCGCGTTCACTCCACAGCCTGCGGGCTCGGTCTCTACATCAGCCGGAGGATCGTGGAGGCGCACGGCGGAGTCATTCGTGTCCAGAGCGAGCCTGGCGCCGGTGCCACGTTCACCGTCGAGCACCCTTGTTCCGGGTCACCGCGTTCGGCCAAGCCGAGCGCGCTGCCGGAGTGATCGGCGTCCCGCACCTCATGTGGATCCGGTGGGCGCTTCGCGCCGACGTGATTCCAGAAAAAGCAGGATGGCCATCAGGACGACGCCGATCGGGATCGACCAAAGGGCGGTGGAAAGGTCGAGTTTGTCGGCGATCCATCCGAGGAGGAGCGGGGCGGAGAAAATGGCCACTCCGGCACCGATGACGACGTACGAGCTGGCCCGGCTGATCTGGCCTCCTGCAGCGCCCATGCAGAGCGAGCCCGTTAGCGGATAGAAAGTCGATGCTCCCAGCCCGCAGAAGACCAACCCAGCGAAGGCCAGTACAGCGTTCAGGCGGAGCCAGTAGAACGGAAAGCCGACGAGCACGAAGATCATGGCGACCGTGAGGAGCCCGCGTTCCTGGAAACGGCCGGCCAAGCGGCTGGTGATCGCCCGACCCGCGAGGGAGGCGAGCTGGAAAACCCCCGCGCCGGCAGCGGCGAGCTCGAGGGATCTTTCGGGTAGGCCCTTGAGATGTTCCGCCGACCAGAAACTCACGCACCATTCGACGGAAATGGCCAGGACGATGAGGAACCAGGTGCCCCAGAAGGCTCGGGGGAGGTGGCCATCGGGCGGCGCGGCGGCTTCCGCGTCGTCCTGCGCAAGCGCTTTGGTGCTGGGGAGCCCGAGGATCGCGACCACGACCACGGCGACAAGGAAGACGGGCCAAACCGATCGCCATCCGAGAAAATAGAGACCACCGACGGCGATGACGAAGGGCGCGACGGCGCTGGTCAGGCTGCATACGACGCCCGCCTCCATCATGGCCTTGCTCCGATGTACGGGAAAAAGGTGTGAGAGGCCGGCCTGGATGACCGTGGGGGCTATGGTTCCTGTGACGCTCATGAAGAAGATCGAGCCGAGGCTGAAGATCGGATGCGGCGCCAGGACCAAGCCCGTGAGGCCGACGAGAATGCCGCCCATGCCGAGCCAGAGCGCTCGCATCATCCCGATGAACCGGAGGAGCCGCGGAGCGATGAGTCCGCTGACGATCATACCGACAGCGAAGGCGCTGATGTGCAATGCGGCGAAGGTATAATCGAGGGAAAACTCGTTCCGTAGATAGGGGATGATCGGGCCGATCATGGTCTGGACGAAGGTGTACAGCCCGCACAGGATGTACAGGGTCCAGACCAGGGTCGTCCGTTTGAATGGAAGAATGCTCGGCTTGTTCATGGCATGAGGAGAGCCAATTCCGCAGCGCTGGAACGGTCAATGAGTTCTAGAGCGGTTTTCAGCTGAGTCTGGTACAAGGGCGGCTGCTCGGGCTCACTGATTCCCTATGCTGCTGGGCATCCCCGCTGGCGGAGCTCGAGAGCGCTCGCCGGGCGGCGCCATCCTCCGGGCTATGCCTGCACGCGAGGGAGGTGGACGGCGCGGTGGACGGATGTAGCCGGCTCGTCCGTGTCCGGCGGCTGTGCCCGGCCGCTCGTGGGATCTCCGAGCGCCACTCCCTCTCATGGTCACGTCTCGTCTCTTCTCCCTCGGTCCATCAGCCGCGCTTGAGCGCCACAATGACCAGCCCGAGCCTCTGCTCCAAACCCACCAGGCACTCGAGCTGGCTCGGAGTGAGCTGCGTCGGGGTCACGTCGCGCCGCTCGAAGGCGATGAGCGCTCCGCCGTTCAGCGCCGCCTCCGCCTCCTTGAGCAGCCGTTCCTGCTCAGCTGACAGGTTCGCCAGTGTCCAGATCGCCTGTTCCATCCGGAATCTCCTTTGCGCCGAATGCTTCGGCGGGCATCCGCCGTGCCAGGTAATCACCCAGTTGTGGTGGCTGGCTTCATCGCGGGCGTAGCTTGCGGTCCGGGCATCCGACCGGTGCGACCGGTCCAGATCGACGAAATTCAAAAAGGCCGAGGAGCGCACAGCCACGGGAATTCGTTACTGCTGAGCGTAAAGCATACGCAAGCACCTTGCGCACCCCACCCCCGGCTCGTCGATCGGCAGCTTCAGCCGCGCAGAACCAGGAACGAACTTGGGCGACGAGGTACCAGGCGTCAGGCGATGCGTGGCGGCGGGTCCTCGCGTTCGTCCAGCGAGTCATCGCCTGACTCGGGTTGGCGAAAGCTCAGCGCCCGGCGACGGCGAGGCGGAGGGACAGGGGGCGGCACGGGGCCCCGGACTCGAGCTCGAGCGGCGGAGCCCAGGCCCCGAGCGAGTGATGGAGCCGCCCCCTGCGCCGCTCGAGGTAGAGGATCATGTTGAGCGGCCAGCCGGAGCTATAGAAGACGTGCCGATCCATGGGGGTGGGCTCCTGGCTCACGCGCAGGCCGCGCTCATGGGGAGGGCCGATGCGGTGCCAGTCCGGGTGCAGGTGGATGGAACCGAGCACCTTCTGCCCCTCGGCCTCGGCCTCGCGGGTGATGCGCAGGAGATCCTTGGGCTCGCACCAGAAGCCGCGGCGCCCGTTGGCGTAGCAGGCGCCGAAGCGGGGAATGACGGTGGACTGGAACTCCTTCAGCACCTCGCCGTCGGACTCGCGGATGTTGCGCGCGAAGCGGACGCGCTCCACGGACATCGCATCCTCGACGAAGCGCCCGAGCAGGATGGCCCAGCAGCGAGGCGGGAGCTCGGGGGTGCTCGACTCGTACTCCCGCACCGAGTCCCCGAAGAAGCCCGCGAGCACGGACAGGTCCAGCAGCACGGTGTCGGGCGTCATGCGCCTATCTCGGGACAGGGGGTACGCAGCCGGCCCGCGGCGCGCTCCTCGCGAAGCTGGGCGATGAGGTGGCGCGCCACGCGCACCTCGAAGGCGGCGGTGGAGTCGGGCGTCCACGGGTAGAAGCCCTGCCCGGTCTTGAGCCCGAGCTCCCCCCGCTCCACCTTCTGCGCGATGACCGGAGGCACCGGGCGGCCGGAGCCGCGCATGATGGCCGCGATCAGGTCCAGCCCCGCGAGGTCCAACCGGTCGAAGACGCCGGTGACGCCGAGGCGCCGTCCCAGGCCCTGGGTGAGGACACGGTCCACCATCTCCGGCGTGGCCACGCCCTCCTGCACGATCCGGAGCGCCTCGGCGATCAGGGCCTGCTGCAGCCGGGGACCCACCGAGCCCGGCACGTCCCGAGCGAACACCACCGGAGCCTTGCCCACCTCCTCGAGCAGGAGCCGCGTCGCCTCGATGGCTTCCGGGGCCGTCTTCTCGCCGGGGATGACGTCCACGAGCGGGATGAGGTGCGCCGGCAGGTAGTAGTGCGCGGAGAGGACGCGCTCGGGCCGGGAGCAGTCCCTGGCAAGCGCCGTCACGCTGAGCGCCGTGGTGTTGGAGGCGAGAAGGGTGCCCGGCGACGCGAGCCGGTCGAGCTCCCGGAAGACCTGCTGCTTGACGGCGAGGTCCTCGGGGACGGACTCGATGATGAAGTCCTGGTCCGCGGCGGCCTCGTCGAGGACGGTGGTCCTCCGAATGCGCCCGAGCGCGGCGGAAGCCCGTGCCGAGGACAGGAGCCCCGTATCCACCAGCAACGCCGCATCGCGCTCCATGCGCGCCAGCGCGCGGGCGCTGCTCTCCGGGCGCGTGTTGTAGAGCGTCACCTGCCGGCCGGCGGTGGCGAACTCGAGCGCGATGCCGCACCCCATTGCCCCGCCACCGATCACGCCAACCTTCATGATTTGTTTGCGTTCCATGGCTGGGAGAATTCCCGCCCCAGCGGGCCAGAGGCAACCCCCTTCCCACCGACGCACAGCGCCATGAGGCCTGCGTCAACTCTGGGGAGCCCCTGGGCAGGCCGAGGCGGGGGAGCGGCTCACGCGGGAGGTCGTCCCGGCTGGGACGGCGGCTGGCTTGTCACGAAGCTTTCCCATGGCACGTCTCCTGGTCGGCCGGCATTGGCGGTGCCGGGCCGGTCAGGGTCGCCGACCAGGGGAGCGCCGTGCAGGAGCGTGGGCTGCGCGCGGGATCTCGCTCGGCGAGGTTGCTGCCCAGGCTCATCCGACCGGCGCGCTGCAAGGCCAACCCGCCACGGTCCGGCCGTTGTGGGACCCCGGAGACAGCAGCACGATCACGCGCGAGGTCGCCACCCGATCAGGCCGAGCAGAACGGGCAGAAAAAAATTTCTCCCGCGTGTCGATCCGGCCCGGTCTCGTTCGTCGCCACGTTAGAGAGACAGGCGGTCGCCACACCCGGCGACCCTCTGCGAGACCAAAAGGAGAGCAACGATGCGCGTGATGGTGATCGTCAAGGCGACCGAGAATTCCGAGGCCGGCGTGATGCCCAGCGAGACGCTCCTGGCCGAGATGGGGAAGTTCAACGAGGAGCTGGTGAAGGCGGGCGTGATGCTCGCGGGCGAAGGGCTCCACCCGAGCTCGAAGGGCAAGCGCGTGGTCTTCTCGGGCGGCAAGAAGTCCGTCGTGGATGGGCCGTTCGCCGAGACCAAGGAGCTCGTCGCCGGATTCTGGCTCTGGCAGGTGAAGTCCATCGAGGAGGCGATCGAGTGGGTCAGGCGCTGCCCCGACCCGATGCCCGGCGAGGAGTCGGTGATCGAGATCCGGCCGGTGTTCGAGGCCGAGGACTTCGGCAAGGAGTTCACACCCGAGCTCCGCGCGCAGGAGGAGCGTCTCCGCGCGGAAGTCGAGCGGCAGCACAAGTCGTGAGCACCGAGGGAGGCAGGTCATGGCAGCCGAGGGACGCTCGAAGATTTTCACGCACCTCTGGTACGCAAAGGAGGCGGAGGAGGCGGCCAGGTTCTACACTTCTATCTTCCCGGACTCGCGGGTCAACTCGGTCACGCCGCTGATGAGCGAGTCGCCGAGCGGGCCGCCGGGCTCGGTGAAGGTCGTGGATTTCACGCTGTTCGGCCAGCGCTTCCAGGCCATCAGCGCTGGGCCCCACCATGAGTTCAACGACGCCATCTCGCTCGTCGTCCAGTGCGACGACCAGGCGGAGCTGGACCGCTACTGGAACGCGCTCCTCGAGGGGGGCGGCAAGCCCCAGGCATGCGGCTGGATCATCGATCGGTTCGGTGTGAGGTGGCAGATCGTCCCCGCGATCCTGGACGAGATGATGCGCGACCAGGACCCGGCCCGGTCGAAGGGGGTCACGGACGCGCTCCTGAAGATGGTCAAGCTCGACATTGCGGTCCTTGAGAAAGCCTACCGTTCCTCAGAGCGATGAGGCGGTGAACGGCACTCAAAGCGAAGGAGGAGAAAGACAACCATGACGGGGAAGCCGACCCCGGGGCGGCGGTGGCCTGGTATGACACCTACCTCGCCGAGTCGCCGGGCGGCCCGTTCGCGGCCGAGGCGCTCGGCCGCAAGATGGTCGCGGTCGAGCGCACCGCCGGCCGCGCGGCGGCGCGGCCGATCGCGGAGCTTTACCTGAAGCGCCACCCGCGCGGCGCGCAGCGAAGTCGCTCGCGCATGCCGAGCGTACGTGCGTACGCCGTCGCTCTGGGGGGCCAGCTCGTCGAGCTCGACGGCCCGATTCTGCTGCAGGGATGGCCTGAAGCAGATGCTGGCTCTCGCGGAGAGCGGCGTTCGATCTGGCCAGCTCGGCCGTGCGATCTCGCACCCGTTGTTCCAGCTCTTGATGGGTACGCTGCAACTCCGTGTTCTTTTCTTCGAGCTCCTTTTGCGCCTCGCGCAAGCTCAGGTGCGTCGTGACCCGCGCTAGCACCTCTCCAATCTCGAACGGTTTGGTGATGTAATCGACGCCTCCCGCCTTGAACCCCACGAGCTTGTCAGCCGCATCGGCAAGAGCGGTCATGAAGATCACCGGGATGTCTCGGGTGCTTTCATCCGCTTTCAGGCGCCTGCACGTCTCGAAACCATCGATGTCCGGCATCACCACGTCCAGCAGGATCAGGTCGGGTGTCATGAGGCCGGCCCGCTCCAGAGCCTCTCCACTGTCCTGAGCGATGAGCACCTGATGACCCACGCGTTCCAGATTGTCCACCAGCACGGTGAGATTGGCTGGCGTGTCATCCACGATAAGGATCGTGCGGGTGCGAGCACCGGGCGCTGTGGCTCTGCTCATGGTCGCTGGTCGCCCCCGATGCGCCGCGGCGAAAGCCCCAGCCTCGCATCCGGCTCGACCCCCTGCAGGTGCTCCTCGACCAGGCTGCGGATCGCCTTGGACTGGCAGCCCTGCGCCAGCCGATGCAGGCGGTCGGCGAAGGGGCGGTAGCGTTCGTCGAGCGTGTTCAGGTAGGCGGCCCGCTGGCGGAGGTCCCGCATGTTGCCCGCCAGGGCCAGGGCATGCAGGACTTCCATCTCCTCTCGGGGCGGGACCACGAGCTCCGCGGCCTCCCCGTCCCCGGCTCGCTCCTCGGCCGGTCTGGCATAGACCCAGGTCAACCCGAGCTGGGCTCCGATGATCCACAGCAGACTCTCCTGGTCGATCGGCTTGGCGAGGAAGGCGTCGGCACCGGCGGCAACGCTCTCAGCCTGGTCCTCCTCGTTGGCGCTCGCGGAGACGACGATGAACGGCAGCCGCGCGAGCCTCCGAGCCTGGCGATTGCGACGAATGCAATGGATGGCTTCCAGGCCGCCCATCCCCGGCATGACCAGATCCAGCACCGCCAGATCCGGCGACGCCGCCATCTCCTGCTCGACCGCCTCCTCGCCATTGGCCGCCTCGCACACCTCGAAGCCCAGGCCGCTCAGCAGGTCCGAGAGCACCGCCCGATTGCCCACCACATCGTCGGCAACCAGCACCTGCCGGCGCGGCCCCTCGTAGCCGATGGGGGCCCGCTCGGAGGGTTGGAGGGGTGCTGCGAGCTCGGTCACCGGCAGCGTCACCTCGAACCAGAACCGGCTGCCTTCGTCGGGCCGGCTTTCCACGTGGATCTCGCTGTCCATGAGGTGCACCAGCCGGCGGCTGATCATCAGCCCGAGGCCGGTCCCGGCGCGACGCCGCACATCCCCTACCCGCCCGAAAGGCTGGAAGAGCTTGGCCAGCTGCTCCGGCGTCACTCCGACGCCGGTATCCTCCACCCCGAAGCGCAGGAGCGCCCCGGTCCCGTCCTGGGAAAGAGCCTGCACCCCGAAGCGCACCCGCCCCCGATCGGTGAATTTCACCGCATTGCCCAGGAGGTTGAGCAGCACCTGGCGCAGGCGCTTCTCGTCGGCCAGCACCGCCTGTGGCAGGTGGGGCGTGACCTCGTAGACGAAGTAAAGGCTCTTCTGCTCCGCCCTGACGCGGATGATGTCGGCGACGACCGTCAGGAAGGCCGAGAGATGGATCGGTTCGGGGTAGAGCTCGATCTTGCCCGCCTCGATCTTGGCCAGGTCCAAAAGGTCGTTGATGAGGGTCAAGAGGTGCTGACCGCTCTGCTGGATGGTATCCAACCCCGTCGCCTGGCGGTCGTCGAGCCCCGGGGAGCGCTTGAGGATCTGTGCGTAACCGAGGATGGCGTTGAGCGGCGTGCGCAGCTCGTGGCTCATGTTCGTCAGGAACTCGGTCTTTGCACGGCTCTCGGCTTCGGCCGTCTTGCGGGCTTGGCGCTCCGCTTCGGCCTGCTTGCGCTCGGTGATGTCGGTGGAGATGCCGCAGAGGGCATAGGGCTGCCCCGCCGCGTTGCACAGGGGGTATTTGAGGGAGATGTAGGTGTGCGGCCCATCGTCCTGCGGGGCCACTTCCTCGGCCTGCAGCGCCGTTCCGGTGGCCAGCACCTCTTGGTCGACGGCACGGAAGGCATCGGCCCGCTCGCTGGGGAAGACATCGTAATCGGTCCGGCCGACGATCGCTTGCTCACCGACGCGGAACAGCTCGGCGTAGCGCCGGTTGATCATCAGATAGCGCCCCTCGAGATCCTTGAGGTAGATGACCGCTGTCGAGTTGTCGACGATCGACTGCAAGAGCTCCTTGCTGTCGCGCACGGCCTGCTCCGCTCGCCGGCGTTCGCTGTTCTCCTGAAGCAGGTCGGCGTAGAGCGTGGCATTGGCGATCGAGATGGCGGCCTGGGCCGAGAGCAGCTCCAGCACCGACAGCCGGTCCGGGGTGAACGCGCCAGCGACGAGGTCGTTTTCCAGGTAGAGCAACCCCACGAGCTCCGCCTGCCGCAGGATGGGCAGGCAGAGGGCGGATTTGGGGTACGGATAGCGGTCGTCGCTGGCGACGAGGGGATTCCGTGCCGTCCCGTCGTCCAGGATCACCTTCTCCCGGCTGCGTCGGACGTAGTTGAGGAGGGATACCGGCAGGTCCGAAGGGGAGGCTTCGGGCCCGTGGGGAATACGCACCTCGATCTCGGGCCCCTCCGCCCTCGCCTCGGCCGCCAAGAACAGCGTCTCGCCGCGGGCGAGGAGCAGGCAGCCCCGGCTCGCGCCGGCGTTCTTGACCAGGATGCGCATGAGCGCGTCGAGCAGCCGGTCGAGCACGATCTCGCCCGAGATGGCCTGGGAGGCCTTGAGCACCGAGCCGAGGTCGAGCGCGGTGCCGGCGGGTGCGGCGACCTCCGGGCTCGTCGTGCCGTGGGGGATCTCGCTCGGGACGAGGTCGGGGTACGCGCGCTCGAGGCGCCGCATCACCGCGGTCGCGCCCCATCGGCCGTACGCCCTGTGCGCCTCGGTCAGGTAGGCGCGGGCGACGGTGGTCTTGCCGAGCGCGCGGTAGCAGAGGCCCGCGAGCTCGTTGGCGAGCGCCTCGTCGTGGAGATAGCCACCGCGCTGCGCAAGCGCAATCGCCTCGTCGTAGCGATCGCCGGCAGCGCGCGCATCGCCGCGGACGCGCTCGAGCTCGGCGAGGAGGAGGGCGCGGCGGTGCGCCATGTTCTCCGGGCAGAGGTCCGCCCAGCGCGAGAGTTTTTCAGCAAAGATCTCCGCGCGGGCGAGGAAGAGCGCGCGCTCGTCCGGGGAGACCACGTCCGCCGCCTGCGTGAAGGCGATGCCGGCGTAGCCTTGGAGCGCGGGGGTGTTCTGCGAGGCCGCCAAGGTTGGGATTTCGACCTCCATCGAGAGCGCGATGCGCGCCGCGTCCTCGAACGCGCCCTGGAAGACGCCGAGGATCACGATGTAGGAGTTGGCGCAGAAGAGATACCCGTGATTGCCCGTCCGGCGGCACATCTCGAGCTCCTCGTCGATGTCGACCCACGTGCCCTTGAGCTGGGCCGGGTGAGGGGTCTCGACCGAGAGCTGATGCGCGAGCTGCCCGACCGCGCCCACTATCCACATGGCGAGGTTACCCGCGTCGAGCTTGCGGATCCTCTGGTAACTCTGCGCCTCGGCGAGGAGGTCGGAGAGCGGCAGGCCGCGCAGGAGGCTGTTCGTGATCGCGCTGGCCGCGCAGGCGAACGCCCAGACGTACTGGCCCGTCTCGAGCCCGGTGTGCACTGCGGCGAGCAGCGACTCGTGGCAGGCGGGGTAGCCCTCTCTCCAGTGCTGCACAAAGGTGCCCCACATTCCCTGAAGCATTGCTTCGGACTTCTTGTCCGGGTGGCGCTCGGAAAGTTCGATGGCGACGCGGCCGAAGCGGTAGCCGAGCGCGATATCGCCTCGGCCGCAGAGGAACAGCCCGAATGTGATGCAGCCGAAGACCGCGTGCTGCGAAAGCCCGTGGCGCAGGGTGTTCTCGAGGATCTTCGCGACCGTGATGCCGACATTGTTGGGGCTCAAGAACCAGCAGGGAAAGTAGAGCTCCTCGAGCACGTCCTGCAGGGCGCGGATCTCCGGGTCCAGAAGCGGCGGGAGGAAGGGCAGCGTCTCGAGCGTCTTTGCCTGGACGAGCTCCAGCGTCACCTCGATCTGGGCGTCGACCCTGGCCTGGTCCGGGAACGGGGGCAGGTCGATCCCAAACAGGCGTAGGGCCAAAAGCCCGTCCTCGAGCGCGGCAAGCACGTCATTCTTGAGCACCTGCACCTTCATCTTGAGCCGCAGGACCTCGGTGCGATCGAGGCGGCTCCTCGCCTGCTCCAGGCACGCGGAGAGGCTGGCTAGGGCGTCCTCGTGCCGGCCCGAGAGTGACAGCATGAGGCCCGTCTTCTTCGCGTATTCCAGGCGGAGCGGGTACTGGGAGGTCCAGGCGTCCTTGGGAAGGCGCAGGAGGCCGAGCTCCAGGTAGCGCAGGGCGCCGCCGAAGGCGGAGGCATCCTCGGCACGGCGGGCGGCCTCCAGGCTCATCCGGGCGAGGGAAAGCCGCTCGGCGGGGTCCGACACGAGGTCACCGGCGCGGCTCATGTGGCCGACCACGTCGAAGAGGTTCTGGCTCTCGGAGAGGTCCAGCTTGCCCGCGAGCAGCCGGCCGATCCGGAGGTGGAAGGCGGGCCGGTCCGCCTCCGGGATCATCGCGTAGGCGCCCTCCTGGACCTTGTCATGGGCGAAGCGGTAGCCCTCGCGCCCGGCGAGCACGAACCCCTCGGCGACGGCGGGATCGAGGCGGCCGTACGCCTCTTCCGGCGAGCACTCGCTCACCGTGGCGAGCACGTCGAGCTCGAACCGGTTGCCGATCGCCGCGGCGAGCTTGAGCACCTCCACCGCCTCCGGCGGCAGGCGCGCGATGGTGCGCACCATGAGGTCGACGACGTTGTCCGTGTACGCGAGCGCGTCGATCCTGGCGAGATCCCAGCGCCAGCCTGACCCGGCAGCGAACGTGAGCACGCCGTCGTCGTGCAGCGACCGGACGAACTGCTTGACGAAGAACGGGTTGCCGCCCGTCTTCTTCTGCACCGCATCGACGAGCGGCCCGCAGTCGTCGCGCTGGAGGCTGTCCGAGAGCATCTCGAGCAGGTGCGGGCGCGCGAGCGGGGCGAGGACGAGGTCGCGCACCACGAGCCCGGCGCGCTTGAGCTCCTCGATGGCCCGGACGAACGGGTGCCCGGGCGACACCTCGTTGTCGCGGTAGGCGCCGCAGAAGAAGAGCGCCTCGAGCGAGTCGTCGGCGAGCAGCGTGCGGAGCAGCCCCAGGCTCGCGGCGTCGATCCACTGCAGATCGTCGAGGAACAGAACGAGCGGGTGCGTACCGCGCGCGAACACCGACACGAACAGCAAAATGTACCGGTTCAGGCGGTTCTGCGCCTCGATCGGGTCGAGCGCCGGCACGGGCGGCTGCGCGCCGATCACATAAGAGAGCGAGGGGATGACGTCGCAGACGACCTGCGCGTTCGGCCCGAGCGCCTCGAGGATCGCGCTGCGCCAGCGCTCGATGCGCGCCTCGCTCTCGGTGAGGCTCTGCCGCACAAGGCCGTCGAACGCCTGGATGACCGCGCTGTAGGGCGCGTCGCGGTTGTACTGGTCGTACTTGCCGCTCGTGAAATAGCCCTTCTGCCGCGCGAGCGGCTTCAAGATCTCTTGCACGAGCGAGGACTTGCCGATGCCCGAGTAGCCGGAGACCAGGACGCTCTCGCGGCTGCCCTCGAGCGCACGCTCGAACGCGGCGGTGAGCGCCTCGATGTCCTGCTCGCGGCCGTAGAGCTTCTGGTGGATCCGGAACAGGTCCTGGCGATCGTGCTGGCCCGCGACGAAGGGCTCGATCGTCCCCGTGCCGCGCAGGGCCTCGCGGCAGCGGTCGAGGTCGGCGAGCAGTCCCTCGGCGCTCTGGTAGCGGTCCTCGGCGTTTTTCGCGAGCAGCTTGAGCACGACGCCGGAGACGGCCTCGGGGAGCGTCGGGTCGACGCGGGACGGCGGCGCGGGCGCGAGGGCGAGGTGCGCGTGGATGAGCTCCATCGGGTCCAGGGCCTCGAAGGGGCGCTGGCCCGTGAGCAGCTGATAAAGGATGACGCCGAGCGCGTAGAGGTCGGTCCGGTAGTCGACGCCGCGGTTCATGCGGCCTGTCTGCTCGGGGGAGACGTAGGGCAGCACGTCGGCGATCACCGCCGGCGCGTAGAGCCGTTCGTGCGCGCGGGTGATCTCGGCGTCGACGCCGAAGCTCATGATCTTGACCGCGCCACATGCGTCGACAAGCACGTTGTGCGGGCGCAGATCGCGGTGGATGAGCCCGGCCGCGTGCACTGCGGCGAGGCCTTCGGCGAGCGCGGCCGCGAGATCGAGCGCCTCGCTGACCGGCATGCTGCGCGATGGGCGCGCGGCGAGGATCTGCGCGAGATCGCGGCCCGGGAAGTCCTCGAGAACGACGATCAGGGCGCCGGAGAGCTCTTCGACGCCGCGCAGCGCGACGAGGCGGGGCGAGGCGAGCTGCGCGATGCGCTCGTACTGGTGCTTGAAGCGCGCGACCTCGGCGCGAGTCGCTCGTTCCGCGCGCAGGACTTTCAGCAAAACTGGGACGCCGTCGCCCGCGTGGCATGCGCGGAGTAGGCTAAAATCGGCGGTTTCCTCGATCTTCTCGCGAAACGTATAGCCTGTCCCAAGGATCATCGACACCCCCGCTCGCTCGCCGAGGCAACTCAGCTCACACGACCAAGTATATGCGCGAGGGGAGACTTGGCACAGGAATTGAGCCGCACCACCGGGGCTTGGGACTGCCCATGCCCTCCGCCCGCTCGCGCACCGCGACAGGAGCTTTCACCGTGCTGGCGGCTCTTCCAGCTGCCGCGCTTCAGGTAGCGCTCACTGAGCGCGCGGAGCAGCAACACTGGTGCGCCATGTTGGGGTGACCGGCTCCGGCTGCCTTGGCTATGCGTAGTGGCGCCGTGCGCCCTCGGTCGACAGCGGCAGCTCGACGCAGAAGGTCGAGCCCAGGCCGACCTCGCTCGATAGGCGGATTCGCCCGCCGTGCGCCTCGACGATGGTGCGCGTGATATAGAGGCCGAGCCCGAGACCCCCGTAATGCTGCGACGAGACACCGCGGCGAAATCGCTCGAAGAGCTGCGCCTATCCGCCGCGTCGGCCGGATCGAACGTCGATCAAAACCGGGCGCGAGCCCGTCTCGCGGACATAGCCGCCGCACCTACCACGGGACGACGCCATTCTCGTCGACGAACTTGCCGGTCGGCGGTGTAGCCGCTGCGGCGAGCTCGACAATGATGCGGGCGCCTTGCTCGACCGTGCGCGGGGCCTGCTCGCCGCCCATATCCGTCTTCACCCAACCCGGACAGATCGAGCTCACCGCAATGCCGTCGGCGGCCAGATCCTTGGCGAAGGCGACCGTGAGCGCATTGAGGGCCGTCTTCGATGAGCTGTAGGCCAGCGTGTTCACGCCGGCCAGCCAGTGCGCGGGATCGGAGATCGACGTGAGCGAGCCCATGGTCGATGACACGTTGATCACGCGCGGCGAGCTCGAGCGGCGGAGGAGCGCCGCAAAGTGCTTGATCGTGAGGAACGGCCCGAAGACGTTGGCGGCGTAGGTGTCGCGCAGCACGTCGAGGCTGAGCTCGGAGGGGCGCTGGGCCACGCCGATCTCGCGGTGGACAGCGGCGTTGTTGACGAGCACGTCGAGGCGGCCGAAGCGTTCAGCGACCAGGCTCGCCGCGTTCGACACCGACGCTTCGTCGGCGACATCGATATGGACCAGGTGCGCGTCGGCGCCCGAGGACCGCAGCCGATCGACCGCCTCTTGCCCGCGCCGCGCGTCGCGCGCGCCGATCAGCACTGTGAACCCTTGCTCGGCGAGCTGGCGCGCCGCCTCGTAGCCAATTCCCTTGCTGGCGCCGGTGATCAGCGCCACACCCGCATTCGTCATGGTCTCTCCTGGCGGTCGAGCCGCTATGATGGCGAAAGAACAATCACGCGAGCACCTCGGCCTCGCTGGGGTCGCAGGCGATCGCGCGCTTGGGCTTCTTTCGTCCTCCTGGGCCGCATCGTGGCGCTCGCACCGCGGACTTTCCATGCTCCTTTGTCGCCAATGCATGCCTGTTCGTCCGACAACGCGGCGCTCTTCGCCTGCGCAGCGTGGGCGCAAGGGCGCCGGCGCCGCCGTTGGGGATGGGCTTCATGCGCTAAATCTGGCAAGACTTCAGGCGACGAGCGCCGGCCATCCAACGCCTCGCGCTCCCTCGAGCTCCTGCAGGACGCGCAAAAAGTGAGCCCCCCGCGATGTCAAAGCTTTAGCGGGCGCGCCGGGGCCGGAGGTGTCCCGCGCTCGGAACGACCGCGCACCTCGAGCGGCTAACGCTTCGATCCGGTGGCGTCGAAGCGCGGAACCTCCGGGAGCTCCGGGGCTTCGAGCCCCGCGAACGGATCGCGCCAGGCGTCGAGCTGCCACAGGCGCGCGTGCCAGGCCGCGACGTGCGGGTAGTCCGCCAGCGGCAGCCCCGCCAGCTCCGCGAACGGAAGCACCGACGCCATGCGAAAGTCCGCATACGAGACCTCGCTCCCGACGAGCCAGTCCCTGCCGCTCAGGACCTGTTCGAGCAGTGTCGCCGCTTCGGCAAACCCCGATAGCCCCTCCGCCACGAGGTCGTCGCGGATTGGACCGAGCCCGTAGCGCTGCTTCGTCACGCGCTCGAAGTGGACCTTGTCGCACGCGGCGACGAAGTTGTGCGTGCCCCAGCTCAACCAGCGGATCATCTCCGGTTGTGCGGTGCCCGTGCGCCAGAAGTTCGAGCCCGTGAGCTGCGAAAGGCGGCACGCGATCGCGTCCGTCTCCCAGAGCGACTGGTTTCCCTCGACCAGGATGGGCAGGCGCAGGTTCGGATTCAGCGCTCGAAACTTCTCCTGCTGTGACGGGTCAAGAGGAGCCGCGTGGACGTATTCCACTGGTGCATCGAGGTGGCGCGCCACGGCAACCGCAACCCGTGGATTCAAGTTTCGGCTGAAGTACAGTTTCATGGATCGTCCTCTCCTGCCAGATGGCTCTATGCGCCGATGACGTACCGGCGCCGGGCATTTCGACAAAGCCTATCATTTGACGCGGCCCGGCGTGAAGCGCGCGATGCCGGAGGCGATGACGAGCGGGCGATCGGAGCCGGCGAGCGCGCTGCCGAGCGCCTCGATCGCGCCGCGGTCCTTCTCGCGAGCGCGAACCGCACTACATCGTCAGCCCGATCGACCTGCCGGTGACGAGCCGGGTCGCGGGCGTGTCGCCGGCGCAGCCGCTTTTGTGCCTGAAGATGGACTTCGATGCGGTCGCGCTGCGCGAGGTCGCGGCGCAGCTCGACCGCGCGCGGCCGGACGACCTCGATCACCCGGGGCGCGCGATCTTCATCGGCAAGGCGAGCGACCGTATGCTCGACGCCGCGATCCGGCTGGGTGCGCTGTTCGTGACGCCCGACGATGCGACCGTGCTCGCGCCGCTCGTGAGGAAGGAGCTGATCTTTCACCTGCTGAAAGGCCCCGACGGCCCGGCGATCCGCCAGCTCGTGCGCGCGGGCAGCCAGGCGCACCGCATCGCCGAGGCGGTCTATCACCTGCAGGCATCGCTCGACGAGGACGTCGATATCGCCGCACTCGCGCGCACCGCAGGGATGAGCCGGGCGGCGTTCTTCAAGCGGTTCAAGGAGGCCACCGCGATGAGTCCGCTGCAGTACCAGAAGCGCCTGCGCCTGCTCGAGGCGCGCCGCCTGATGGTCGAAGAGGGCGTGGGCGCCGAGGTCTCGGCGTTCCGCGTCGGCTACACGAGCGCCTCGCAGTTCAGCCGCGAGTATTCGCGCATGTTCGGCAACTCGCCGCTGCGCGATACCCGCGCGCTGAAGCAGGCGGCCGCGGTCGTCCAAGATATGTAGTCCGACCGCGTCTCGCCGGTGACGCCGGATGCCGCGAACGTACAGCGGAGCGCCAGCAACGTGCCGGCACGCAACCACCGCGCGCGGGCGATCTCAGCAGCTTCAGAAGTCCGGCCATCCGTGGCCGGGCTTCTGGCGGGCGGGCTAGTTCCCCGCGCTCTCTTCCTTCCGCAGCGGCGGCAGCGGCGGCAGCCCGGGTCGCGGCCGGTATCCCGGCTTCCGGTACGACAGGATCGGGACCGCCTCGTTCTTGTATGGCGCGCTCTCCCCCGGCCTCGGGCACTGATCCCGCACCCAGTACACATCGAACGCGACGATCTCGTCCTCCGGCCGCCCCGTGCGCTCGGCGTACCTGAGCAGGTAATCCTGGAGCCCGGGCCTGCGGAACGGCTTGTTCCGATCGAGCCGGATCCGGTTGAAATAGTCCTGCCGGATCTGCCCGAGCCCGAGCCCCCGCGCGTCCGAGAGGTCGAGATCGGGCGGGTGCCCCGTGAACGGATCGATGTGCCGCCCGTCGATGGTGATGGCATCGACGCTGATCGACCCGTCCTCGGTGATCGGGTTCGGCGCGAACATCCCCCACCCCTGGAGGAGGCGCGGATAGACGATCGTCGCCTGCACGAACTTCGGTTGCGTGTGCTTGAGGACGGCGGGCACGCTCTTGTTCTCGTTGATGGCCTGGCTCACGGCGCAGAGCCCGAGGTACGCGATGAGCGCCTCCCGCGCGATGGCCCTGCCGCGGGCGAGCTTCTCCGAGAGCGGCGACGGGCTCTCCGGGGCGGCCGCCGCCCTCGCGCGCGGCCGCCGCGTCAGCCCGAAGAACCGGGCGATCGCGTCGCGCCGCCGCGACGCGACCCCGAGCAGCGCGCCGGGCGCGCCGAGGCAGAGCGCCCAGACGAGCGGCCGCGCGTAGCGGCCCCCGGGGAGCGCCTGCAGGATCTCGCGCAGCGCCGCGGCGCCCTGGAACATCCGCCCGCCGGCCGCGTCGCTCGCGTCGCGCACAACGAAGAGCTCCGGCCGGGGCTCCCCTCCCCCGGCCGCCTCCGCCTCTCCGGCGGCCTCTGCGCGCGCCTCCTCGAACCGGAGGAGCCCGAGCCCGTCGAGCCGGGCGAGGAGCCGCATGAGCGCGAAGGCGAGCGGCGAGCTCCCGTCATAGACGACGACCCTGGGCTCCGCGCGGCGGCGATACCAGCGCTCGAGCGCGTCCCAGTGCTGCGCCGTCGGGAGCAGGAACGACCAGCCGATCATGAACCACGAGAAAGGGCCGAGTCGCATCATGATCCCGAAAGAGCCGTGCAGGCCCCACATCCCCGCCATGGCGAGCGCGCGCGTGTAGCGGCGGCCATAGGGCGAGAGGATCCACGGCACGAGCATCGCCTCGAGCACGAGGACACCCCAGGTCATCCCCTTCTTCGCCCAGAAAGGGATGTACTCCCGCGCGACCACCGCGAGCCCGGTCACCATGCGGTCGAGGTGCAGCACGTAGTGCACCGTCTCGCCGCGACGCCAGATCTGGCCTGATTTGTTGACGACGTTGAAATAGTAGATGGTCACCAGGTTCAGGATCGCGAGGAGCACGATCCCCGAGACGTACGGCTGCTCGGCCCACGCGGGGCGGCTCCGGTCCGCGAGATCGGCGGCCGTCCGCTCCTGCCGCTCGCGGTAGGAGCGGATCAGCGCGTCGACGGAGAAGCGCCTGCCGGTCGGCATGAACATGGCCCAGCAGGTGATGATGTTCACGACGACGTAACCGCCGTTCTCGATCATCACGATCCGGTTGTCCCGGCTCGTCACGAGGAGGAACGAGAGGATCGAGAACAGCCGCGTGTGCCATCCGACGAAGAAGCAGAGGAAGCAGAAGAGCGAGAGCGCGAACGCGACGTGGACCTCTCCGATCGACGAGAACGCGTGATACAGGCTGAAGTTGTATCCGCTGCTCGGGTGGAAGAGGTGGTAGTGGTTGGTGAGCACCCCGTCGTTGCTGTAGATCCAGCTCGCCTCGGCCCAGTGGCGCACGCAGTCGCTCGCCAGGAGGAAGCCGAGCACCAGCCGGAACAGGCCGAGCGTGCGGACGTCGATGGTGCAGTAGTGCTCCTTGATCCAGCGCCCCACGCGCCGCAGGCGGCCCTCGGCCGGCGGCCTCGGGGCTGGAGCGCTGGCCCCGGGCGGCGCGCCGTCTCCGGATGTCGCGCCATCCGCCGACGCGCTCTCTCCGGATGTCGCGCTCTCCGCCGGCGCGCTCTCTCCGGATGTCGCGCTCTCCGCCGGCGCGCTCTCTCCGGATGTCGCGCTCTCCGGCGCGCCGGTGGCCGCGGCGCTCGGGTCCTCGTCAGCCCCTCGCATGCGAGCGCCTCAGTTCGGTTTGATCGGTCGGACGAGGCCCGGCGAGAGGGGCAAGGGCCGATCGCCGAGCCTCCCCGTGCCCCCGCGCGAGTGCGAGAAGAGCTTCTCCCTCTCGAACGTGCCTGACGCGGCCTCGCCGGGCGCGGGGGTCGGCGCGGAGACCCAGTAGGCGTCAAAGCCCGAGAGCGCCATCTCGCGCCCTCCCTCGGCCGAGAGGGGCCCGCCCTTCGCGAGGTAGTCGCGGAAGGCGCGCTGGAAGTCGACCCACTCCGGCCGCCGGATCCTGTCCATGTAATCGGACCAGAGCTGGCCGAGGCGCGCCGCCGGGTGCCCCGCGGGCTGGAGCTGCGGCTCCTCCCCGGTCAGCGGATCGATCGGCTGCGACGCGCGCGTCTGGCCGTCGATCACCAGGAGCCCGCTGCTCCGCGGCGGCTCGGGCGCCATCACGTCCCACCTCGCCAGCATGCGCGGCCACGACGCCACGCCCGCGAGCACGCTCCCCTGCGGGATCGCGGCCGCCCGGGGCAGCGGGTTCTCCTTCGCTGTCTGCGCGAGCATCGCGGCGAGCACCACGAGCACCGCCGCCTCCCGCAGCGACCCCAGCACGCGGCGCGCCGTCCGCACCGCGGGCGCGGGCCGGTCCGGCGCGGCGCCCTCGTCGTCGCCGTCCGCGTGGCTCTCGTCGAACAGCGGGATCCCGCAGGCCTGCTTGCCCATGAGCATGCTGATGTGGTGCCTGCGCGTCGCGACCACCTCGTAGAGCACGTCGAGCAGGTGCGAGATCCCGGGCAGCTTGAGCGGCAACGCCAGCCAGCCGAAAGGCAGCGCGAGCAGGCCCTCGGTCACCGCGGCGCCCTGCTTGTAGACGCGCCCCTTCCTGTCGATCGCGAGCACCGTCCGATCGACGAGCTCCGCCGTGACGTCCTTCGGCATCGGCACGCGCTCCGTCGCCCCGGTCTGGTTGCGCACGTAGAGCTCGTCGAGCGCGACGTTGCCCTGGAAGGCCACGTGCCCGCGCAGGTCGAGCCGCTTGATCATGCGCGACAGCGTGAGGCAGAGGCCGCAGTCGGCGTCGTACACGAGCGTGCGCGCCCGCCGCTCGTTCCAGGAGCGCTCGTACACGTCCCAGAGCTCGCCGGGCAGCACGAGCGCCGCCGCGGCGGCGAGCGACCAGCCGAAGAGCCCGAAGTCGAAGAAGCTCCCGAGGATCAGCCCGTGCACCACCATCAGCGCGGCGGCGATGCCCCGCGTCCAGCGGAAGAGCGCGGGGACGAAGAGGAGCACCGGGATCGCGATCTGCATCGCCCAGGTCCCGAACGTGAGCCCGCGCAGCGTGCCGAGCGGCAGGGCGTCGCGGAGCCACGCGCCCGCGTCGCTCGCCCAGCGATCGACGTGGAGCGCGTAGTAGAACGCGGTCCCGTCGCGCCACGCCTCGCCGCGCTGCTGGAGCGCCGTGCAGAGGTAGATGAGGGCGAGCTGCAGCAGCACGGCCAGCGCGGCGAGCGAGGTAGGCGACCAGCCGGGCAGGCGCTCGGCCGCGATCTCGGCCTCCGACACCCTCGACCTGTCGTTCAGCTCCGTGTCGCGCGTCTCGTCGCGGAGCGCCAGCGAGTCGCGGAGGCTGTCGAGCGAGAAGCGGCTCCCGCAGGGCAGGAAGGCGGTGAACGCGAGGATCGCGATGGCCGCGTAGTTGCCGGCGTTCTCGAGCAGGATGTTCCTCGACGTCAGGCTCACGAGCACCACCAGCGCGAGCACGTGGAACACGCGCGTCCGGTAGCCGACGAGGAACAGGGCGTAGACGAGGAGCGCGAGCGCGAAGGCGAAGTGGGCCTCTCCCACCGTCGAGAAGGCGTGGAACAGGCTGAAGACCTGCTGCTTGCCGCGGAGGTTGAAGAGGTGGTTGTGGTTCGGGAGGACGCCCTCGTTCGAGTAGAAGTCCCGCACCCATCGCCACCGCGCGAAGAGGTCCGCGATGAGGACCAGCCCGAAGGTGACGCGAAAAAGCCCGAGCGAGCGGGCGTCGATCCGCAAGAAATGATCGCGAAGTGATTTCACGGAGAGTCCTCGACCCGGAATCCGTAGTCCGATGCGTGCTCGAGCTCTGGGACGCTCGGCTGTCGCAAAAGCAGGGAACGCACTGTCCAGAGATCGCCAAAGACGCGGTAGCGCAGCGCGGTCTGATCGAGGTAATCGACGCCCGCGGACCCGCCGGTGCCGGTGCGCCGGCCGATCACCCGCTCGACCATCCGCGCGTGGCGCTGCCGCCAGATGAGCATGGCCTGCTCCATCTCCAGGATGCGGTCGAGCACCTCGCGCGGCCACGCGAGCCGGGGCAGCTCGCGGTAGCTCTCGATGAAGACGACCGCCGCGCGCACGGCCCGGCGCTTCTCGCAGGTGGCCGCGTCGGCCTCCGGGTCGTCCTCGGCGAGCAGGAACGCCTCGGCGTTCGCGTTCTCCGCCTCGTAGCGCGCGCGGAGCCGCTCGACGTCCGCCGGGGCGAGCGCCTTGTCGATCGCGATCTGGACCCGGCGCTCGTTCTCCTCGCGCATCGAGCGCATGTAGCCGCGCAGGAAGCGCAGGACCGCGCCCGGGTCGCTCGAGCCGTCGATCGGCGTCCGCGAGAGCCACTCGTACAGGTAGTGCTTGAGGCTCGGCCCGCTCGCGAGCCGCGCCTCCAGCCGCCGCGTCGCGGACGACGGCGAGCCGTCCGCTGTCTTGAGCGCCTCCTTGTAGCTCCCCTCCCGGCCGAGCGGGATCCGGACCGCGTCGTCGAGGCCCATCAGGACCTCTATCTCGCGCAGCTGCGCCGACTGGAAGCCGCTCGCGGGGATCAGGCGGTCCCGGAAATCCAGGTAATCACGGGTAGTTAGCGTCTCCATCACCCGGAAGTGCTGGATCGCCTGCTCGAAGATGGTGACGACCCGCCGGAACGAGCGCGCCGCCGAGGCGAGCTTCTGGTCGGGGACGGGGTTCTGGCGGAAGAGCTCGCGCGCCGACGTCAGCTCGCGGAGGATGAGCTTGAACCAGAGCTCGTAGATCTGGTGGACGACGATGAAGAGGGCCTCGTCGTTGCCGACCTTCTGCTCGTCGTCGTCGAAGCCGCCCTGGAGCGCGAGCAGCTCCTCGACGTGGATATAATCCCAGTAGTTCATGTCGTTGGCGATCGCGGGACCTGCCGCCCCGGGAGCCCGCGCCGCTTGCCCGCTGCAAGCGCTGCGCCGGCTCTCGCGAGCAGCGCCGGGAGTCTACTTCCCGCCCCCCCGGAAACGGAAGCGCGCCGGCGCCGTTCGCAAGGAAAGCGCGCCCGGCGATCGCCTGCTCACCGATCGGGCGGCGGCGCAGCCCGCGCGACCAGGGGCCGGGCGGCGGCGCAACCCGCGCGCTCACGGGCCGGGCGGCGGCGCAAATCACGCCGTCACGGCGCGATCGCTGCGCCGGCCGCAGCGGCGCGAGGCTCCCTCAGGGGCTCGCCGCGTCCGCCGGCGGCTCGGCCGGCGTGCGCTGCACGCCGTCGGGGCCCACGTCGACGGGCGGCGCGTAGCTCTTGAGCTCGGCCTTCTCGTAGCTCGCGCCGCTGACCGCCTCGAGCGCCACCACGCCGACGTCCGGGCAGAACGTCGACACGTAACGCGCCGGCCTGTCGCCGAGGCGCTCCTCCACGGTCTGCACGCACCCGGTGAACCGGCCGGCGGGCACCTCGACGGCGGCGTCGACGGCGTCGATGCGGGCGCGGCCGCCGTGCTCGCCGGTCCACGTCGTGCCGGGCGCGATCGGCTCCTTGAGCACGTAGACGCCCGTGTCGCTGCGGAGGACGCCCTCGCCGGTGAACTCGAAGCGCTTCACCCCCGACGGGAACCGGAGCTCGCCGTGGCGCTCGTCCGCGCGGTGCACGCGGGCGACGAGGAGGCCCTGCTCGCCGCCCTCGCTCATGGTCGCGTAGAGGTAGATGTGCCCGTCGACGAGCGGGAAGTAGCGCTCGGCCCGCGTGCCCGAGGAGGCGCCCTTCTGGCCGTCGGGCGCCGCGTTCCACGCCGCGGGCCGCGCCGCGCCGGGGGTGCCCCCGCAGCCGAGCAGCGCGAGCGCGAGCGCGGCGAGCCGGCGCGCGAGGGGGCGGCCCCGCGGAAGCTCGGTCTCGGCGCTCACCGCGCTGCCTCCTCGGTCGTCACGGGGCCGCGTGGCTGTGGGACCAGTACCAGAGCGACAGGAACGCGAGCAGCGCCACGGCCGCGACGAGCAGGGCGACGGCGAGCGGGTCGGGGTCGATCCGGCGCAGCAGCGCCCGCGCCGCGCGGCGGACCTCGGCGCGCTCGCCCTCGGCGTCCTCGGCGTCGTCGCGCTGGGCCTCGCTCTCGCCGGGAGGCCGGGAAGAATGTCTTTTCGCCGAAGGCACGCCGCGGAGGTCGTCGGGCTCGGGCTCGCTCAGGAGCCGCTTCGCCCGGGCCCGGACGAGCGCGTAGTCGCCGCGCTCGAACGCCTGCTCGAGGCGCACGAGCTCGGGGTCGCGCGGGAGCGCCGGCGCGGCGCTGCCGGGCAGCGACGCCGCCGCGCCGCGCTGTCTTGCGCGCTTCTTCGTCCGGCGCCGCGGCTCGGCCTTCCCGTCCGCCGGCGCGCTCGGCTCCGGGTCGGCGGGCGCGGGCCCGTCGGCGGCGTCGGCGGGCGCGGGCCCATCGGCGGCGTCGGCCGGCGCGGACCCGTCGGCGTCGGCCGGCGCCCTCTCCGTCACGTGCAGCTCCCGGTGGTGATAAAGGCCATGACCGAACCCCTGCGGCGGATCCTCGAGACGGCGCAGGCTACCTCGATCCCTGGCGCACGTGCCCCAAAAAAGGCCCTGAAACACACGGCCACGGCGCTCTCTGCGCCGCCGGGGCGGCCGCGCCGCGGCGCTGGTCGGCCAGGCGCCCGGCCTACCGGTCCCGGTCCCGGTCGACGTCGGCCGGTTCGGGGCGGTCCCGCCAGGGCACGGCCGCCTCGCCCTCGCCGCTCACCACGCAGCGGAGCCCCTCGCACGCGGCCCGGTAGTACGCCTTGCGACCGCAGCCCACGGCCTTGAACTGCCCGCCGAGCTGCTCCTCGACGCGGACGTCCTCGTCGGCGCAGTCGAGATCGGAGGTGGCGCGCGACCGGACCATCGGCATCGCGTTCGACGGCACGTTGCCCACGCTGCACGCCGGCGAGAGCGCGCCGGCGAGGAGAGCGGCGAGGGGGGCGAGGGCGGCGAGGCGAGATGGGCGCACGGCGTGAGCCTAGATCACAACGAGAGCTCGCGCTGATTTGTCGTCGCGCGGGCGGTCGCGAGGGGGGAGCCCGTCGGCATTCGATGCGGATGCCATCGTCATGCGGCTGGAAGCCGTTGTCATGCGGCTGAAAACCGTCGTCCTACCACACCGAGCCCATCAAGGGCGCGAGTAGACCGCGAGACCGGCAGTCCGTTACGCTCGCAACACCGTGAGCAAGGTCACTGCGCTCGGAATGGACACGATAACGGAAAAATCCGGCCACCAGATGACCGGCATGGCGGTGAGCGTGTGCACCACGCCCGCCGCGCCGAGCCCCGTGCCTATCCCCTACCCGACCATGGGCACGGTGGCCGAGGGAGTCATCGATGCGCCGATGCGCACGAAGATCAACGGCGCGAAGGTCCTGACGGTCGGCGGGTGCATCAAGGCGTGTCACGGCAACGAGCCGGGCACGCTCAAGGAGGTCGTCAGTCTCAACACGGGCGGGCCGTGCTTCCCGTGGCTCGGTGCGCCCAATGTGCTCATCGAGCTCGGCATGGCCGGCATCACCGGCAGCATGGGGCAGATGAACAAGTCCGTCACCATGGGGGCCGGCACGAGCGCGAGCGGCGCCGGCGGCGCGGCCGGGAGTGGAGGCGGAGGAGGCGGCGGCCGGGCAGGGGCGCCCGGCGCGGGAGGGCCGCAGGGCGCGAGCAACGGCGGGGGCGGGGGCGGGGGGACGAGCCACCAGGGAGCGAGCGGGCCACCCGGAAGCTCGTCAGCGCCGCCGGATGCGCACACCTGCCAGGACGGGCACCCGGTCAACGTGGCGACCGGGGATGTCGTGGACCAGGCCGTGGATCTGGAGCTGCCGGGGCTGATTCCGGTGGTGTGGAAGCGGTATTACTCGTCGGCGCGCAACTGCGACGCGACCGCGAGCCTCGGGCCTGGGTGGACGCACGCGTTCGAGCAGCGGATCACCGAAGGCGAGCGCGCCCTCGCGCTGCGCGACGCCGAGGGGCGGTCGATCTACTTCGCCAAGGTGGCAGCAGGGGAGAGCACGTTCCACCGCCGCGAGCGGCTGGTGCTCTCGCGCGACGGGGACGGTACGCTCCACGTGTACAGCCTCGACACGCGCCGCACGCACGTCTTCTCCGCAGACGCGCCCGCAGGGCCAGCGCGGCTGCGCGCGATCCGCGACGCGTGGGGCAACGCCATCGCGCTGGACTACGAGGGAGGAGCGCTGCGCCGCGTCGTCGACACCGCCGGCCGCGAGGTGAAGGTCGCGTGGAAGGACGGGCGGATCTCGCGGTTGGAGGTGTGGAGCGAGCGGCGGCTCTGGCAATGGGTCGAGTACCGGTACACCGGGTCGGGGTGCCTGTTGGCCGCGGTGGACGCCCTCGGCAGCGCGGACACCTACGAGTACGACGACGAGCGCCGAATGGTCGCCACGACGATCAAGACGGGCGTGCGCTTCCAGTACGCCTATGGCGACTCGGGCAGGTGCGTCAAGACGTGGGGGCCGGAGGGGCTCTACGAGATCTCGCTCCGCGCCGACCCAACCGCGCGCACCACGGCCGTCGAGGGAGAAGAGCCGCGGGTCTACGCCTGGAACGAGCACGGCCTGATGACGCGCGAAGCGCTGCCGGACGGGACCATGATCGAGGAGCGCGCCTACGACGAGGACTGCTTCCTGGTCGCAGAGGTCGACGGCGAGGGCGCCGGCACGCAGCACTGGTACGACGAACGGGGCAACCGCATCCGGTCGGTCGACGCAGAGGGAGGGTACACGACGACCGCGTACGACGAGCGCGACCTGCCTGTTCGGCGCGTGACGCCGGACGGTCTGGAGACGAGGTTCGCGCACGATGAGCGCGGCGCGCTGATCGGGGTCGTGGAGCCCTCGGGGCGGACGACCTGGCTGACGTGGGACGCGCGCGGGCGGCTGACGGCGATCGGCAACGCCGAAGGGGTGGTGCGCGCGTGGGAGTACGACGAGCAACACAACGTCGTCGCCGAGACGGACGAGCGCGGGGCGCGCACGACCTATACCTACGATGGGCTAGGGCGCCCGCTCTCGCGCACCGACGCGCGCGGGCGCGAGACGCGCGTACACTACGATGCGCTGGGGCGGTCGCTGCACGTCTTCTTCCCGGACGGCACGAAGCTGACGCGGATGCGCGACGCCGCGGGCCATGTCGTACGGGAGGTGGACGCGCTCGGCCGCACGACGCTCATGGGGTACTCCGGCATGGGCGTGCTCGCGTGGCTTAAGGATGCGGAAGCGAGGGAGTGGCGCTTCGAATACACGAGCAAGGAGCGGCTGCGCGCGATCAAGAATCCTCGCGGGGAGGTGTACTCGTTCGAGCGCGACGCTGCGGGGCGCGTGCGCCGGGAGAAGACCTTCGACGGGCGGGAGCTCTGGTATTACTGGACGGGCGCCGGGAAGGTGCGGGAGATTCACTATCCGGACAAGACCTGGCGGCTGTTCGGGTACGACCGGAGAGGGCTGCTCACCAGCGAGCGGGCCAGCGACGGCAGCGACGTCTCGTATGGCCGCGACAGGATGGGACGGGTGTTCGTCGCCGTGCTCGCGGAGGACAGTGGCGAGCTGGTCGAGACCAGGATCGAGCGCGATGGGCTCGGCAGGGTCGCCGTCGAGCGGCAGGGAGACCTCGCGATCCGGTACGGCTACGATGCGCGCGGCAGGCGCTCCGAGCGGGTCATGCCGGACGGGGCGACGACGCGGTATGCGTATGACGCGGCCGGTGCGCTCGTGGAGGTGGAGCACGGGGGCGTGCGGCTCGGGATCGACCGCGACGCGCTCGGCCGGGAGGTGGCGCGCGGCAACGCGGAGGTGGGGCTCGTCATTCGGAGCACCTACGACGCGATGGACCGGCTGATCGCGCAGCGCGCGACGGCGCCGGTGCCAGGCGAAGGGCTGCCGAAAGTGCTGCTCTCGCGGCGGTGGGAGCGGGATGAAGCGGGGCGCGTGACGCGGGTCGAGGACGCGCGCTGGGGGGCTGCCGCGTACCGGTACAGCCGCGGCGGGGACCTGGTCGAGGCGGCGCGCGGGGCGCACCGGGAGGTGTTCGCCTACGACGGCGCCGGCGCGCTCGTGCAGGCGCTCGAGGGGCTCGAGGCGCAGGTGACGCCGGCGGACGTGTGGTGGACCGGCGACAGGCCGCCGCGGTGGACGACCGCGCCGGGCAACCTGCTGCGGCGGACGGACAGGGCCGGCTATGCCTACGACGCGCGCGGGAGGCGGGTCGGCAAGCGCGAGATGGAGGCGGGGAGCAAGGCGAAGGCGAGCGGGTCCGATGGCGCAGCGCGGCCGGAGAGCGAAGCGCCGGAGACGCGGTATGCGTGGGACGTGCGCGATCGGCTCCGCGAGGTGCTGCTGCCCTCGGGCGAGCGCGTGCGGATGACGTACGACGCGTTCGGCCGGCGGGTGCTCAAGGAGGTCATCGGCGCGAACGGCCAGACGGCGCGGGCGGTGACGTTCGTGTGGGATGGAGACGCGCTTGCCGGCGAGGTGGATCGCGAGTGCGGCGCGCGCTGCTTCGTGCACGAGCCGGGCACGCTGGTGCCGCTATTGCAGGCCGAGCGGGGGGACGTGTTCGCGTATGTGAACGACCCGCTGGGCATGCCGAAGGAGCTCATCGACAAGAAGGGACTCGTGGCGTGGTCGGCCGCGCACTCGGCCTGGGGAAGGGTGGTCGAGACCTACGGCGACCGCATCAGCGAGCTGAACCACCGCGGCAAGGTCAGCTCGCCGTTCCGGCTGCTGGGGCAGTACGAGGACGAGGAGACGGGGCTGTGCTCCGCGCGCTTCCGGTACTTCGATCCGGAGGTCGGACGATGGCTCTCGCCCGATCCGCTGGGCGTGCTGGGCGGGCTGGAGCTTTTCGGGTTTGATGGGTGCCCGACGACCGAGGTGGATCCGCTGGGGCTCGCTACCGGGTCGCCACATCAGAAGGCACATTCTCGTTATGCGGATGGCACTCTAGTCATGAAGGGCGAACAGCCACCACGGCTGGGTGCAGCAAGACCGGATCCGAGCGCTCAAGGAGCGCACTCTCAGCTGAGGTGGGACGACAAAAACAATCGCGTTTACCAGGCGCGAGAATTTGACGACACCGGACAACCGGTCCGCGACATTGATTTTACCAGCCCGACATTCCCGAACGGGGCGCCCCGCCCTGATCATTTGCCACCGCCCCATCAGCATCGCTGGATTCCGAACCCAACAGGGGGCACACCATCACGGAGCAACAAACCGGAGCCCCTATGAACGAAATGCGCAATTCCCCATGGGCGGCGACCCTCACCCTGAGCCATCAGGAGCGCCTGGAGAACCGCATACTCGCAATCGCCCAGCACATGACTGCCACAACCACGGAAGGCACCTGGAGCGTAGACGACATCGACGCCACAGGGGCACTGGGAAGTCGATTCACTGCACAAGTAAACGAGACAATTCCAGCAAAGCTGACAACGAGCGAGTTCCTCAGCCTACTGCGCGAAGACGGACAAATCATCGAACTCGACACTAGATTCGAGAGAGAGGGACTCCTACTACTACGAGTCATCGTCAGGGATGGCACATCGGTGGACATCATCGGGACTGGAACGCCGCTCAGCGCCGACATATTGGGTAGTCACACAGCAATGGATCCGGGTTTATTCTTGTCGGATGCGTGAGCGGTCGCTGGACCGGGGCTCCCACGAGCGTTGCCCCGGCAGAGCGGTCTCAGGCGCAGGGTCTCAGAACTGCGCACCAATCAAAGATCTTCAGATCACCGGCGTTCCCCGCATGCATTCCGATTGGAAGAATCAGCGGGGTAGTCGCGTGACCGATGGCCGCGGAGCCTCTGATTTCCAGCGTGGAACGCTTCCGCCGCTTCACTCGAACGCCTGCACCTCAGCAGCGACGCCATTGGCTCCTTTGCCGGCCATCTCATGAGCGAGCCCGCCATCGCCGCCCTCCCCGGCTGCGCCGACATGGATCATGGCTCCGGTCGGCATCGGCCCGGTATAGGCGATCCCGAGGGAGTGCCCGCCGCGTCCGCCGCCACCGGGGCCGCCATTACCGCCATTGCCGCCCATTCCTCCTTGGCAGGCGGGGTTCGATGTGCCGGATCGCAGTCCTCCGGTCCCCCCGCTTCCGCCGAGCCCTCCCGGCTGCCCGTCACCGCCGTTGCCCCCCTTGCCGCCGGTCGTCGCGATAAGGGTCACCTCGCTGAGCTCGACCTGCGCTCCAAGGCTCACCAGGGCGATGCTCGCCCCGCCACCCCGGCCGGCACCGCCTCCCCTGCCGCCGCATCCCCCGGCGCCGCCGCTTCCGCCGCTCGCCCCCGTGCCGTACGTGTTGCCCGGGCAGATCTGCCCACCCCGCGCACCGCCGCCACCTCCACCGCCTTGTCCCGGCTTGCCCGCCATACCGGACGCGCCTGCCGCTCCGACGAACCCATCACTGGTCAGCGTGCCGAGGTCTGCTTCCAACGCTCCAGCGCCTGCCCCTCCAGGTTCGCCATTCGCGCCGCCTTGGCCCGCGCCGATCCCACAGCTCCACGCTCCACTCTCCGGCTCACCCTCGCCACCCTGCCCCAGCGCCCCCGCCGGCTCTCCGGTTCCGCCATCGCCACCGGCGAGGATCTCCAGCGGGCTCACCTGCACGTTCCCCCCGTCTCCCCCCTTCCCGCCGACCGTGATCTCGTCCCCGCACGTCTTCGCCACCGCCGCGCCGCCCGGATTCCCCTGCACCAGGTCCCCCGAGCACGCATCGCTCCCGTCGCTCCCCGGCGCCCCATCCAGCTCCGCGCTGACCTCCAGGGCCTCGCCGTCCTCGCCGTCCGCGCCCGCGCCCGCCGTCACCTCACCCCGGCGCATCGCGAGCGCCCCCCCGCTGACGAGCAGCCCGATCGACGACCCGCCGGGCGCTTCCGCGTCCGCCGCCACGATCTCCAGGTTCTCGATGCGGTGCTCCCCGCCCTCGAGCACCACGGCGATCGCACCGGGCCCTCCGAGCACCTTCGCCCGCGCCTCGTCCGACCAATCCCATCCCTCCGCATCGCACCCCGTGAAGCCCGCGAAGATCTCCACCCCGTGCCCGAACCGCACGCCCGCCGTCTCCTCGTAGTCCGCCGCGCAGACGTAGACCCGGGCCGGATTCTTCGCAGCCGCCTCGGACAGCCGCGCGAACGGCCGTCCCCGGGTCCCATCTCCCTCCGGCGCCGCCTGCGCGCTCACGAACACGCCGCACGCATCGCGCACGAGCCCCGGATCCCGCGTCGGATCTCCCTCGCAGGCCGGGTCCCCGCTGTCGGTCCCAGCATCCGGCGGCGCGCAGGTCGCCGACAGCTCGCAGGTCGCGAACGAGTCCGCGCACCCCGCAGCGCCGATCAAGCTCCCCAGCCCCACCACCCCCGCGATGCACGCGAGCGCCATCACCCGTCCCATTCGCCCCTCTGCCGCGCGCATCACCATGTGCCCACCACGGTCACGCCGCCCGCGCGCGGCCCCACCGAAGGCACCACCCCGACGGCCGTGCTCCGCCCGTCCCGGAGCCTGTCCCACACCACGAACCCCGCCGTCCCGGCAAGCAGCACGCCCCCCACGATGAACGCGCCCACCGCGCCGTTGGTCAACGAGTCCTTCGCCCGCAGTGCGTCGTGCAGCGAGGAGCACCGCGCTTCCATCTCTGCCGCGGGCGCGTGACACGCCCAGCTCGTGCTCACCTGCGCCCGGAGCGACCGCGCGTCGCTGCTCTTCGCGTTGGCCGCGACCGTCAACCCCACCCCGGTGCCCAGCCCGATCAGCGCCAGCCCGCCGCCCACCAAAACCGGCACCAGAGGAAGCTCCCGTACCGCCGCCGCCGGCCGTGGCGCCTGCCGGCCAGGCGGGATGGGCTCTGCGCGGCGCGCCGGGAGGCGGAGCTCCGCCGTCGCGGAACCGCCCTTCGGCACCTCGACCCGCAACGTCGCCCCCTCTCGGCCAGCCAGCCTCGCCTCGACGGTGTGCGCGCCAGGCTCGACGAACACCTCGCGCCCGAGCGGCGCGAAGCCCGCCGGCTCGCCGTCGACCAGGACCGCCGCCCCCGCGGTGTCCACGTCGACTGCGAGCGCGCCCACCTCCGCGCGCGCCCTCTGGAACGAGAGCTCCAGGAGCTTCCGGTGCTCGGGCTTGCCGTTCGCCGGAAAGCCGTCGAGAGCGAACCGCAAGTGCGCCGCCGCCTGCCGCCACCTCCCCAGCGCGCTCTCGGCAAGGCCCAGGTTGCCGGCGATGTCATAGGACTGCTTCAGCCGAAAAGCCTCCTGGAACAGCGGCTCCGCCTCCGCCCAACGGTCCTTGTTGGCCAGCGCGTTGCCCTGCTTGACGAGGGCATCGGCGCGCTCGCTTGCACCCTGCTCCTGCGCCGCCTGCGCCGCGGAGGGCGCCGGCCCCTCGGCCCGTGCCGGTGCGGCCATCCCCATCCCCAACAGCACGAGGCCGAACCCCGTGCGCGCGCGCCACTTGTCCATGGTCCCTCGCGTCACTCGATCACCTTCGGCAATACCAGCTGGCCCTCGGGCCTCACTCCGGATTCGGTCGGCGCCGCGCGCGGCAGACGCTCGCGCGGCGCGCGCGGCGGGCCCGCGCCGTTCTCGGGCTGCGCCACGTTCGCAGCGTTCCCCGAGCCTCGTGCCGCCGCGGCCACGTCACCGGCGCTCCCCTGGCCCGGTGGGATCGGGGACTGGCCCGGCGAACTCGGCGACCCGGCGCCCCGCGGCTCCGCCGCTATCGCGGGCGCTCCCGGCACGGCGGCGCCGAGCGCGTGCTCCGACGAAGGCGCCAGCGCTGGAGGGGCCGGGGCCGCGCCTCCTCCCGCCGCGGGAACCGGCACGGTCACCACGCGTGGGCCACGCAGCACGTCCAGCGAGATACCGAGCACGAGCGTCAGAACGGAGGCGAGCGCAGCCACCACAATCAACGTCAGCAACCTCGCCCGCCGCCGCTTCCGCTCGGCGTGCGGTGCCACGCCCGCCGCGCTGCGAGCCCCCCCAGGCGGTACGACCGCGGCAGCTCGCACCACTTCAGCCGTCGCTCGTGCCGCCGTCGCCTGGACCTCCGCCCGCGCTTCCGGCGCCGCGGCTCGCGGCGGCGCTTCGTTGCGCCGCTTGCGGTAGTTCACGAAGAGGGGATCGCCGCCTTCGCCGTCCCGCCGGAGCTCGTCCAGCAGGGCATCCAGACGCGGATCATCCCCCGGTTTCACGAACTTCGGCGGCTGATCTCGCTTCTCCATGCGCGTCCCTAGAACAGAGGCTTCGTGGACGAAACCGGCGGGCGGCGGCTCTGCGCAGCGGTCGCCTTCGGCGCCGGAGGTCTGGCCGACGCGGCCACCGGAGCCCGCGTCGGCCCCGACGGCGTAGCCTTCCCAGCCCCGGCCGCAAGCGATGTCGTCGCCGCTGGCGCCGAGAGCGCCGGAATCGGCGAATACGCCACGGGCACCGCGCGCAGCCCCGTGGACCGCGGTGCCACGGGCACCGCGCGCAGCCCCGTGGACCGCGGTGCCACGGGCACCGCGCGCGACCCCGCGGACGCAGGCGCCGCGAGCGCCGCCCGCAGCGCCGCAGACCCAGGCGCCACGGGGACCGTGCGCAAATCCGCAGACCCGGGCGCTGCTGACACCGGGCTCGGCGCCGTGGTCTCGGCCGGTTGCTCCGGCGGGGTCCGCTCCGGCCGCGCCTCGAGAGCAGGCGCATCGCTTATCGCGCTCCGGGACGCCGTGGTCCGCCCCACCGCGACACCAGCCACGAGGAGCGCGAGCGCGAGCGCAAGGCGCCACATCGCGCTGCGCACGTTCGGCCGGAGAGCTGCGGCAAGCCCATCGACCATCGCGCGGCGCACGTGAACCCACGGAAAGAGCCCGCGACGCCCCGCAGCGCCCGGGCGGGACGCTTCCGAAGCTGCTGCCCGCGCGGCCCCATGGCTCGCCTCTGGCGGCAACCGCACGGTCTGGTTGACCGGCACGAACCGAGGCGCGGGCGCGAGCGGGATAGTCCTGTCGACCGGGACGAAGCGGCCCGGGGGCACAAGCGGCACCGTCCTCGCCACGGGTGTGAAGGTGACAGCCGACCCGCGGCTCTCCGCTCGGCCGGCGCTGGTGCGCGGCGTCACTTCGCCAGGCGCGAGCGTCGGCGCGTTGCCTCCATGGCTGGCTGACGATGGAGCGGACGACATCATCCTGGAACCGGCGGCCGCGGCCTCGGGGTCGGCATCGCCGCGCACCGCGGTCTCCGGCGATCTCAGAGCAGCCACCTCGGACGCCGATACGGACGCCGGTGCGTGCAACGAAGAGGCGGGCTCATCCTCATCGTCCTCGCCCTCCCACGGGCCCCGATCCGTCGTCGCACCGGAGGCCTCCTCGAACCGCGCCCTGAGCGCCTCGATCGCCGGCTCTGCGGGGTATGTGGTCAGGCTGCCGTCCCGCTCCTTGGCGCGCTGGAACGCTTCCCAGAGGTCCTCGGCGAAGGCGAGCGCGTGCTCGTGGCGCGCCCGCGGCTCCTTCTCGAGAGCGCGCGCCACCACGGCCGCCACCTCCTTCGGGCAGCCGAAGTCCTCGAGCGACGGCGGCACGTACAGCAGGTGCTGCGCGAGGACCGCTCGCACGTCGCGCTCGCCGGGGAGATCGACGAATGGATTCGTCCCGCGGAGCGCCTCGTACGCGATCACGCCGAGCGCATAGACGTCGGTCGCGGGGCTCGCGGGCTGTCGACGGATCTGCTCGGGCGCCATGTAGCCCGGCGTCCCATGGGTCTGCTGGTCGAGCGTGTCGGGCTTTCCGTACAGCTTGGCGATCCCGAAATCGAGCACCTTCAGCGTGTGATCCCGCGTGATGAACAGGTTCTCGGGCTTGAGATCCCGGTGGACCACGCCGAGCGCATGGCACTGGTACACGCCGTGACCAGCCTGACGGAGGAAGGCACACGCGAGCGCCGCCGAGAGCCGTTGGTGCCGGATCAACGCCTCGCGCAACGTGTGCCCGTCGAGCAGTTCCATCCGCATCCAGGCGATCCCGTCGCTCGTGATGCCCGTCTCGTGTACCTCGACGATGTTGGGGTGCTTGAGCAGCTCCATGAGCGCGCCCTCGCAGACGAGGCGCCGCCGTTGCTCCTCATCGTCGATCCACTCGGCCCGGACGAGCTTGATCGCGTACGACCTGCCGCCGGTGCTCGCCGCGTAGACGACCCCGAGGCCGCCCTCCCCGAGCACGCGCTCGATACGGAAGCGGAGAAAGCACTCCCCGGGCGCGAGCCTGGTCATCCCCCGTCGCATGGGTCAGCGGCTCCTCGGTGCGCGCTGGATTCAGACCGGCGCGTCCTCGCCTTCGAGCGGGTCTTCCTCGCCCGACGGCGTACCGTCCGTGCTGCCGCCGGCAGGAGCGCCACCACTGGATGCCTCGGTGGCCTTCTTCCTGGTGCTCCGGCTAAAGAGCCGCCGCGTCGCGATCGGCACGAGACGGGGGATGGTCGGATCCTGCTCGTTGGCGCGCTCGAACACCCGCACGATCTGCTCAATCAGGATCACGTTGATGCCATCGGCCCGGTCGAGGTCGCCGCTCGTCACCTTCTGGCCTGCGGGGCGTGCGGCCGCGGTTTTCGCCATCTGGGTCAGCTCTTCGGCGGTCTCTTCGAGGCGCTCGACGTAATCTTGGTCGAGCCGCATCAGCTTGGCGCGAACGGCGAGGGGGCCCTTCTTCTGCGCGAGGTAGCGCTTGCCGAGCGCGGCGAGCTGGGTGAGCCCGCGCGCGAGCGCGCCCGGATCTTCCGCAGTGCCGACGGCCTGCGCGAGCTCTTCGCGCGCCTCCTTGCCCGAGCCGGCGACGCCGCGCAGGACCTCGTAGGCCTGGTCGCGCAGGAGCAGCGCGCGCGAGAGCCGCTCCCGCAGCGCCGCGTCCTTCGTGGCGCGCGCCGCGTCCTTCTTCTGCCCGGCGCTCTCGTGCGCCTCCAGCAGCCGCTCCAGCGCGAGCGCCTGCTCGACTGCGAGCGCGAGCAGCTCCGGCGAGAAGCCGCGCAGCTTCTCCCGCTTGTCCTTCGACGCGCCCGACCAGCACGCGTGCGCCGTCGCGTAGAGGCGGCGCATGTCGGTCAAGACGCGCGAGGAGGCGATCTGCCGGCCTCGCTCGACGAGCTGGGCCTCGGTCGTGCCGTCGAGCAAGGCATCGAGGAGCCCTGGCTCCGGTTTGCCGAGCCGCTCGGCCAGGGATTCGAGCGTGGGCTCGTTGTCGTCGGTCTCTTCGGGAGGAGAGACAGGATTGACCATAGGCCCAGCCTAGGCGCGTGTGGAGCGGGATGTCGAGAGGGCTTATTTCGGGCACGGCGCCGGTGAGCGCGCGCGAACGCGTGCCGGTGGAGCACGAGGGCACGGTGCGCGGCGGGCGACATGCAGTGCGTGTGTGCCGAGCCGCCGGCATCGCGGCGGAAGGCGTCGTCATTCCGGGCGGGTGCCATCGTCATCCGAGCTGGCCCCGTCGTCATCCGGCCGGAAGTTATCGTCATCCGAGCTGGCCCCGGTCGTCATCCGGCCGCAGGACGTTGTCGTTGGGCGGGCGCACATCGGCATCCGGCCGGGAGCCGTCGGCATCGGGGCTGGGCCCGCCGTCATCCGGCGAGGAACCCGTCGTCATTCGGTCGAGGCTCGTTGTCACCTGGCAAGCGACCCATCGTCATCCAGCGAGCGACCCGTCGTCATCCGGTCGAGACTCATCGTCATCCGAAGCCGGAGCGGTCGGCATCCGGGCGAGGCTCGTCGTCATCCGAAGCCGGAGCCATCGTCTCCGGCGGCGAATACGTCGTCATCCAGCGCTGAAGCCGTGTGCGGACCGTGTGGACCGCCGGAGCGGCACGCAGATCAGAACTGGAAGTACACGAACGGCACGGCGGCCGCGCTCGCCGCCTCGTGGAGCGAGACCGCGACGAGGAACAGCAGCGCGCCCTGCAGCGGCGCCGGCGCCGCGATGAAGGCGCCGCGGGCGCGCTCGTAGAGGCGCTCCGGCACGTAGTGGGACAGGAGCGCGACCCCGAGGAGCGCGACCAGCACGGGCGGCAGGTTCGGGTGGAAGGTCGTCAGCGTGCCGATCTGCCGCAGGATGACCACGGCCTGCGAGAAGGTCGGCACGCGGAAGAAGATCCACGCGAAGCAGACGTAGTGGAACGTCAGCAGCACGCAGAGCACGTGGATCGGGAACGAGCGCGCGGCCGCCCCCCCGCCCGCGCCCTCGCCGTCGGGGCGCCCGCGCTTCACGGCGCGCTGGAACGCGCGCGTCACGGCGAGGCCGAGGCCGTGCAGGAAGCCCCAGAAAACGAAGTTCCACGACGCCCCGTGCCACAGGCCGCCGAGCAGCATCGTGATCATCAGGTTGCGGTACGTCGAAAGCTCGGAGCCGCGGTTGCCGCCGAGCGGGATGTACAGGTAGTCGCGGAGCCACGTGGACAGCGAGATGTGCCAGCGGCGCCAGAAGTCGGCGAGGTTCCTGGCCTTGTACGGCGCGTCGAAGTTCTTCGGGAACCGCACCCCGAGCAGGAGCGCCGAGCCGATCGCGATGTCGGTGTAGCCCGAGAAGTCGCAGTAGATCTGCGCGGCGTAGCCGTAGACGCCGGCGAGGACCTCCAGCGCCGAGTAGTTCTCCGGGCGCTCGAAGACCCGGTCGACCAGGTTGAGCGCGAGCTGATCGGAGAGCACGACCTTCTTCACGAGGCCGATCGCGATGAGGAACAGCCCCTCGCCGCCCTGCTCGCGGGTCAGGCTCGGGGCGCGCTCGAACTGCGGCAAGAGGTCGCGCGGGCGGACGATGGGGCCGGCGACGAGGTGCGGGAAGAAGGCGACGAAGAGCAGGTAGCGGAGGTAGCTCTTGTGCGGCGGCAGCTCGCCCCGGTAGACGTCGATGACGTAGCTCATCGACTCGAACGTGAAGAACGAGATGCCGACCGGCGGCAGCAGCACCCGGAACGCGTGGCCCACGCTCGCCGGCTCGCCCGTGAGCAGGGCGCGGAGCGCCGCGACGTTCTCGATCGCGAAGTTCCAGTACTTGAAGAACCCGAGGAACCCGAGGTTCAGCGCCACGGTCGCGATGAGCATCGCGCGCCGCGCCCGGGGCCTCGTCTCGCGGGCGATCGCGCGCGCGAGCAGGAAATCGACCGTGGACGAGGCGAAGATGAGCGGCAGGTAGCGCCAGTCCCAGGCCGCGTAGAACCCGTAGCTGACGAGCAGCAGGAACACGAGGCGCGGCCAGACGCCGGCGATCCGCACGAGCGCCCACGATCCGACGAAGACGGCGGCGAAGAACTCGGCGTAGCGAAGGGTGTTGAAGAGCACGACCGGTCGGAGCCCGGGTCAGGCTGCCGCGCGGGGCGCGGCGCGCGGCAGGGCCGGGGCGCTATGAGCTGTGGAACCGTGAAACTGTGATGGCGCTACCCTGGCGGCGGGCGCCGCCCGGGCGGTGGGCGCCCTCTACCACGGCGCGGCGCCGCGCGGTTGGGCTCGCGGTGCCGCGCGATGTTGAACAGCGCCCGGCGTCGTGCCAAGGATGGATCTGATGCTGGGTCGCCTGATCCTCGGGATTGTGAAGGGGCTCATCGTGGGGGGCTTGCTGGGGTTCGGGCTGGCGAAGCTCGGCTACGCGGCGCCTTTCGCGATCATCGCCTACCTGGCCGCGGCGCTCGCCGGGGTGCTGGTCGGGCTCATCGCGGGCAAGCCCATCTGGGCGAAGGACGCGAAGATCGAGGCGGGCATGAAGGCGTTCGTCGGGGCGCTGCTCGGCGCCGGCCTGATGTACGCCGCGCGCCGGTGGCTGACCATGCCCGTGCCGGTGCCGCTCGGCGAGCTCGGGGGCGCGAACCTGTCGCTCGGCGAGGCAGCGGGGAGCGCCGGGACGTTCGGCGGCCTGGCGGTCACGTCGCTCGCCGCGATCGCCGCCCTCCTCGGCGGTTTCTACGAGGCCGACAACGACCCTTCGGACGAGGCGACGCCGGGCGCGAAGCCGGCGGCGAAGGCGGCGGCCGGGGGCAACAAGCGCATCGCCGCCGCCGCCGCGGCCGACGATCTCGAGGACGACCTCGAGGTCGAGCCCGAGAAGAAGCGCGCGAAGAAGTAGCCCGTGCCGTTCGCGCGGGCGCTCCTCTACGCGGCCTCGGCCGGCGCTATCGCGCTGGTCGCGCGCTCGCTGCTCGTCGCGCCGGTGCCCCTCGCCGTCGCCTGCGCGGCGGGCCTCGGGTACCTCGCGCTCGTGCTGTGCGGGGTCTTCTTCCTCGGGCTCGGCATGTTCGTGGACGTGGTGAAGCGCGGCCCGCCCGGCGCGCGCGGCGTCGCGCTGACGTTCGACGACGGCCCGAGCCCGGAGCACACGCCGCGGGTGCTCGATCTCCTCGACGAGGCGGGCGTGAAGGCGACGTTCTTCGTCATCGGCCGCAAGGCCGAGGCGCACCCCGAGCTCGTTCGCGAGATCGCGGCGCGGGGCCACGCCGTCGCGCTGCACAGCCACGCGCACGACCGGCTCTTCTCGCTGCGCTCGGCCCGCTACGTCGAGCGCGACCTCCGGAAGGGCCTCGACGTCATCGAGCGGATCACCGGCGCCCGCCCTGCCATGTTCAGGCCGCCTGTCGGTCACACGAGCCCGCGCATCGCCCGCGTCGTCGACGCGCTCGACCTCGACGTAATCGGCTGGTCGGCGCGGGGGTACGACGGGCTCCCCGGGGCGAGGCCCGAGCGGGTGGCGGCCCGGGTCATCCCGGGGCTCCGCGACGGGGCCATCGTGCTGCTCCACGATGCGGCCGAGCGCGACGATCACCCGCCCGCGGGGGTCGCGGCGCTCCCGCGCATCCTCGCGGCGATGAGCCAGCGCAACCTGGCCGGGGTCCGTGTCGACGCGTGGCTCGACGAAGGCGCCGGGGACGACGTCGCGGCCTAGACCATTTCTCTCAGGTGGCGCTACGCTCCGTCCGATGGCTGCGCCGGTGAGTCTGACGCTCTTTGCGCATATCGCCGCGAGGCCGGAGGACGAGCTCGACCTCGCCGAGGCGGCTCTCCTCATCGACGAGGCCGCGTACCCGGGCCTCGACATCCCCCATTACCTCGGCGTGCTCGACCGGCTCGGCGGCGAGGCGCGCCGCGCGATCGATCGGCCCTGGCGCTCGCCGGAGGCGACGCCGGGCAGCGGCCCCATCGAGGCGCTGCTGCGCTGGTTCTACGGCGAGCTCGGCTTCCACGGCAACACGGGCGACTACTACGACCCGAAGAACAGCTATCTGCACGAGGTCCTCGATCGCCGGACGGGCATCCCCATCACGCTGGCGGTCGTGCTCCTCGAGGTGTGCTCGCGGGCCGGCATGGAGGCCCAGGGCGTCTCGTTCCCGGGGCACTTCCTGGTGAGGACGCCGGTCCGCGGCGGCGTGCTGCTCATCGACCCCTTCGAGGGCCGCCTGCTCGGCCGGGACGACCTGCGCGCGCTGCACACCCGCGCCACCGGCGCCACGCGCGACCCGGATCCGCGGCTCCTGGTGCCGGCGCAGAAGCGGCAGATCCTGGTGCGCATGCTGAACAACCTGCGCTCGATCTACTCGAGCCGCTCGGACGCGGCGCGGCTGCGCAGCGTGCTCGAGCGGATGCAGGTGCTCGCGCCTTCCGAGGAGCTGCGGAAGGAGCTCGACCAGCTCGGCGGCGAGCGGCCGTGGCCGTCGTCGGGGCGCGTGGTGAACTGAACCGGACCGGCGCAGACAGGCGCTCGAGACGGTCGGCGGAAGGCCGGCGCTGACGGCGACCGCGCAGGACGACGAGCGCGTCGCGCTGCCGCCGTTCGACGGCGCGCTCGCGGTCGCCTCGTGGTGGCTCCCGGGCGACGGCGAGGAGTAGCGCCCTCCCGCCGCGTCACCCCTCGCGCGGCCCAGCCGCCGGCAGGAGCACCACGAACCGCGCCCCGCCCCCTTCGCCTCGCTCCACCCCGATCGACCCGCCCGCCGCCTCGACGAGCCCCCGGCACACAGCGAGGCCGAGCCCCGTCCCCTCGCCGACCTGCTTGGTCGTGATGAACGGCTCGAACAGCGTGTCGCGCACCGCCTCGGCGATCCCTGGCCCGTTGTCCTCGACCTCGATCCGCGCGCCCCCGTCCGCTCCCCGCGACGCGCGCACCGCCACGCGCCCGCCGGCGCGCGGCACCGCGTCGGCCGCGTTCAGGAGGAGGTTCAGCAGCACCTGCACGAGCCGCCCGTGCGACAGCGGCACGGGCGGCACGTCGGGCGCGACGTCCCGCGCGAGCTCGACCTCGCGGAACGCCTTCTGCGGCGCCACCAGCGAGACGACGTCGTCGACAGCGTCCGCCACCGCGCCGGAGGGCTCTTCCCCCGCCTCCCCCGCGTCCCCTGCGCCGCCCGCCGCCGGCCGCGCGAAGTCGAGCAGGTCGCGCAGGATCCGGTGGATGCGCTCCGTCTCGCGCTTCATCCGCTCGACGAAGTCGCGCTCCTCGGCCGGCGTGAGGCCCCCCGCGAGCAGCAGCTCCTGGAGCCCCAGGATCGCCGCGATGGGGTTGCCTATCTCGTGCGCGAGCCCCGCCGAGAGCCGCCCCACGGACGCGAGCCGCTCCGAGCGGACCAGCCGCTCCTGCGCGCGCTTCAGGTCCGCCGCATAGCGCTCGATCTCCGCGATCTTCGCCCGCAGCGACTCCTCGTCGGCGCGGAGGCGGCCCGTCATGAGCGCGAGGCTCGCCCCGAGCTCTGCGAGCTCCCGCGCGCCGGCCTGCGGCACCTCGAGGTCGCGCGCGCCGCCGGCCACGCGGTGCGCGGCCCGCGACAGCGCGTCGACCGGCCGCACAACGAGGCGCGTCATCGCGATGTACGCGAACACGAGCAGCCCGAGCGCCATCACCCCCGTGTAGAGCGCGACGATCCGGACGAGCGGCGCCGCGGGCACCGTCGACGGGTCCGTCGGCACCAGCACGGCCACGGAGCCCACCTGCGCCGCGCCCGCTCCCTCCGCGCCCGCGCGCGCCGCCGCCCCCGCGTACTCCGGGACGATCACCAGGATCGCGCCCCCCCGCGCCGTGCGCGCCGACCGCAGCACCTCCGCGCCCGCCTCCACCGAGGCTGGCAGCGCCGCCGTCGTCTCCGGCTCCCCGGCGCGGTCCACGAGCGCGCCCCCCGCGTCGTAGACGCCGATCGCCGACGCCCCGTCCTGCCCGAGCTGCGCCTCGAGCAGGAGCGAAAGCTCCGGCGCGGACCGGTTCGCCCGCGCCGCGGCGACGTGCCCGGCGATCGCGCGCCCGATCGCGCGGGCGCTCGACGCCCGCGCGCCGCCCATCGTGGCCCGCGTGAGGCTCGCCACGGCGAAGAAGAGCGGCACGAACGCCAGCACGAGCAGCGCGCCGAGCGCGAAGAGGAGCTGAAGCCGGATCCCGAGCCGCACTTTGTGTTCCTGACCCTCCGCGCCATCCTCGCCCAGGTCGCCTCGGATCGCACCCGGCAGGCGCCGGCCGGCGTCCTCCGGGCCCGCGGTCATCGACGGCTGCGCCCGTCGCGCGCCGAGCCTCAGGGGAGACTCGCTATCGAGCGACTCCGCTCCAGACTTGCCCTGTCGCGCTGGCCCTCTCGCCACCCCGGCTGTCCATCCGCTCAAGACGCCGCTCACGGCGCTGCTCCTCCAGGTGGAGAGCCTGCGCCGGGCGATCCGGCTCGGTCAGGCCGCCCAGGGCATGGCGCGGCTCGACGCCAAGCTCTCGACCATCCACAGGAGCGTCTTCCGGCTGAGCGACCTGGTGAACGAGCTGCTCGACGTCACCCGGATCTCCGCGTGCGGCCTGTCGCTCCACGCCGAGGACTTCGACCTCGTCGCGCTGCTCCGCGAGAGCATCGAGCGGTTCCAGGAGTCGCCGCGCCAGGGTTCGTCGATCCGGCTGCTCGGGAGCCCGGAGGTCGTCGTGCGCTTGGATCGCGCTCGCATGGAGCAGGTGATCACGAACCTCCTGTCGAACGCGGTGAAGTACGGCGCCGGCGCGCCGATCGACGTGCGCGTCGAGGCCGACGCGGAGCGGGTCCGGTTCGCCGTGCACGACTGCGGCATCGGCATCGCGCCGGGCGACCAGGCGCGCATCTTCGAGCGGTTCCAGCGCGCGGCGTCGGTCATGCACTACGGCGGGTTCGGCCTGGGCCTCTGGATCGTGCGGCTCATCGTGGAGCAGCACGGGGGCGCGGTGCGGGTGGAGAGCGCGCCGGGGCGCGGCGCCACCTTCTCGGTCGAGCTGCCGCGCGTCGCCGCCGGGGCCGGCGCTTCGGCGGATGCCGGCCCGGCGCCGACTGGGTAGGGCGCGCGCGGGCATCTGGCGTGACAGCCGGCCAGGGGCCGTCTTCGCCATCTGTACATCGAACGCATCGGCAAACGTTGGCCCCTCTCCGTCGAGCGGCAGCCTGGTGGATCACGAGGGCGCCGAGATCTCGACTCCCTGAGCCCTGTCGAATGCAAGGATTGCCTGCAGCAGATGCCGGGCTGCACCGAAGTTATGCCCGAGAAAGGCGGCGAAGTCCGACGACCACACGACCGCCTGGATGTCGTCGCCTTCTACCACGAACTGGAATTCACGAACCTCGTCTGGCTCGACCGTCTTGATTCGCGCCAGATACCTGGCGCCTCCGAGGCCGACAATCTGCTCAGGATACATCTTCATCCATCCGAATACCGCTTTCCTGCCAGACACCGTGACGCGCGTCCAGCCTGACCTGGCGCGCATGGTGCATCCACTCTAGATTGGACGGATCAGCCGGTCGAGCGCACGATCGTTATTCCACGCATCCTCAGGCTCTTCAGGTATCCGAAAGATCTCATCTCAGGGCAACTCAGGACGGCCGCCTGAAAGACCGGAGGTGGGGAGTAGCCGTGAGCATCGACATAGTGCGCGATCAAGCTCGGAGCAACGTACACCTCGTTGTCCGCGGGAACGAAGAGGTTGTTCACTCCAACGTGGATCGTCGCACCGTCAAACCGAAGCTCAGCGGGCCCACCGGTGAAGCGGCAATAAGGGCAGCTGTGGTGCCCCGCCGCAGCAAAAGGCTGCCACGGATCGGAGAGCAGACGGACCAGCGCCCCGAAGAAGCTCTCGGGTACCGAGCCGGTCGCGAATGGATGGCTCGGCTCATGCCATCCGACAGCCCGCAGGATGTCTTGCCAGCGGCCGAAGTAATCACACGGGCCCAGATCTGGATAGTAAGCCACGACCCCTCCAAAATTTCTTGTACTGGACCAATAACATGGCAGATACTGAATTGAGAAGCGCCGTGCTCGCGAGCGCACGGAGACGCCATCAGCGCCCTACGACACCCTCCTTCTCCACCCGACGCAGCTCCACCTCGAAACCTCTCGCTGCTCCCACTTCGCGCGGTCACCTTCTGGAGCTAATGCATCACTCTCGGTGAACTCGCCAAGAGTAGCCCGGCCCTACCGACCGCCCCGCCTGCGCCGACGTGCCAGCACGATTGCCCAATCACAGCGTTGAGCCTGCAGGAAACTACATCCGGAATTAACATTTCCTGTGCGTCCACTTGACACCTCTACTTATTAGGAAACGATGCCTTGTTCTCCCGAGCCAGCTCGCCAGCGGCTGGCCGTTGACGTGCATCGTGCTCAGCGCTCCGTGCGTGTCCCATCCGTAGCGCTTCGTCACGGCCGACAGCACCTGGCCGCTGCCGTCCTTCACGGTGGTCGTCTCCTCGGCGATCTCGTCGTTCTCGGCGTACCGTACCACCTCCGTCTCGACCGTGCGCCAGCCGTCCAGCGTCAGCGTGCTGCGGACGATCTTCCCGTCGGCGCGGTGCGCGAACACCTTGGTGTACCCCTCGCCAGTCACCGCCGTGAGCAGCCCCGGCGAGTCGCTCGCCGTCAGCTGAGCCGGCGTCGCGCCGTCGTAATAGAAGCGGTACGCCTGCGTGTCCTCCGACGCAGCGTCGGTGTGCACCTCGTGGGTCGCGCGGCCGATCGCGTCGTGCTGCCAGCGCTCGGAGCGCACCTCCTCGCCGCCCTGCGACAGGAAGTGCTTGGCCGAGAGCAGGCCCGTGTCGGGGTCGTACTCGTACGCGACCGTGGCGACGCCGTCGCGCTCCACGCGCAGGGCCGCTCCCTCCGCCCGCTCTCCCTTCGCGCCCCTCCCTCCGCCCCCGCTACTGCCGCGCCACGAGCCGCTTGTCCTGCGCCCTCAGCCGCCCTGCCGCACCACGACGATCCCCGTCGCGTCGACGAAGGCCACGTCGCCCGGCAGCGACCCGTCGGCAATCACGCTCGCCCGCGGCGTGGCGTACCCGAGCGCGCGCACCTCGCCCCGCGCCTCGTCGAGGCGCGCCACCGCGCCCGAGCTGACCGCGAGCCACAGCCAGGGGCCGACGCCGCCCCGCGCGGGGCTCGGCCGTCGGCGCGGGGAGGTAGTGCCAGACGCTGCCGCCGCCGCCGCAGATGCCGAGGTCGAGGCCGCCCGCGTCCCAGCGCACCGACGCCGGTGCCGGTCGACGGCGCCGGCGCGGCGCCTCGACGACGTGGACCGCGCTGCTGCAGCGGACCGAGATGCATTCTCGGCCCGGTTCGGGAGCTGACACGATTGCGAACGAAGTACGTCGTTCCCGGACCGGAGCCAATCCCTTTGACCGCCGCGCAGTGCGGCGCTCATGTAGGTGAGCGGCGGCCCTCGGGAGCTCGACTGGCAGGCGGGCACCGCGGTGAATCGCGGTCCATGTGATGGCGAGTGGCGCTGCCCGGGGCGGGCGCGGTCATCGCCCTGTGAGCGCGGCGACGAGCGCTCGGGGCTGCGTCGCGCAAGGAGACGACGGCGGGGCGCGCCGGTGAATGAGTAGGTGAGCTGGAACGCTCGGCGTGAATGTTGACGAACGACGCATCGCGGCAGTTGGGGAGTCAGGGGAGGTGTCGAGATGGGCGGCGGGCGGACGGGCGAGCTGGCCGAGCAGCGCCTGGCGCAGCGCGACGCACAGAGGCAGCGGATGTGGTTAGCGAGGCGGCCCGACGTCGCTCATGTCCGGGGCGACCCCTTCCCGGTCGCTGGATCGACGCGCACGCCCATCACCTCGCCTGTGTACACGTCATCTCTGGACATCTTCCGTCCCTCCGTCCGCAGGCACCGCTCCTCCAGCTGCCAGCAGCAGTTCTCGTCGGCGAAGGCCTGGATGGCATACTCCCATCCACCGCCGTCGCCGCCGGATCGCCCCACGACGACCCCGCACGTGCCCCACAGCCGCCCCGGGACTGCGTCGCAGGGGAGAATGGATACAACCTCGTAAAAATCGAATTTCGGCTCCATATCAGTGCGTGATCTCTCCCTTCAACGAGACGTTCAGGTGTCGCGCGTCCGGCGACGTCCACCCGAGCTGAGCCCTGCGGGTCCTGGAGAGCTGCACGTGCCACTCGAAAGCCTCTCCCGCAGTTCTGGTAGGCCTGCGGACTGTCCGAGATCCCTGCAGCCCCGACGACGACGGTCGCGACGCTGCGAGATCGCCTGGCCCGGCGTTTGGCGGAGAGCGGTCTATGGACAGGCGCCCCTCAAGCCGTCTCGCGCCAGATCCAGCTATCCAGGTCGACGTCGTCGCGCCCGGCAAATACTGGCAGGATTCGAGAGAGGTACCACGAAACGTCGGTCGTGCGCGGCCCCAGCTTGACACGGTCCATCGTCGGGCTGAACACCACCTCGCAGCTGGGGAACACCAGAAATTCACCGCCGACGTCGGCGCCGTCCCAGAAGAGACGAATGCCGAACACCTCGCCGGCGCACATCTTCGCCTGAACCAGCGCATCGAGCTTTGTCCGCTCAGCCCCTTGCACCAGGCGCCACTCGGAGACGTCTTCGCCTGCCGGGACGCACCACCAGCCATCGTCGTACGCGCGCCAACTGGAAGCCAGCAGCGCATCGACGATCGACCGCAGTCCCTTCTGGGCAGCCAAATTCAGCGTCAAACCAGCATCAATCGACATCGCTTCGCTCCTCTCAGCGCTCGAAGAATTGCACACCTCTTGTCAGCCACTCTTGCACATGCTGTGGAATCGGCGTGTTCGAATGAACCTCCAAGGTTGCGTTGTTTCAGGCAGCGATAGCCTGCTTCGAACCGATGTCGGATGCAAACCTCCGGAAGCCCTCCCCTGGTTGAGCATGATCGATCCAGAACCGCCTCGATTTCGCTTCAATCCACCGTGTGCCAACGGCCCCGTCGAACTCTCGCCCCCCCGGTCTTGAAATTGGTGCTGGTGGCCTTCAGCTCGGCGTGGAGCCACTTCTCGAAATCCGTTCCCTTGAGGCCGCTTGCTCTGCTCCCTGCGGCCGCAGGCGCGGCCGGCTGGCTCGGCGCCGCGGTCGGCGCCTTGCCCGCAACCTTGGCGATGACGCGCTTCGTGACCTCAGCCGCGTTCCTGACGTGGTGGGAGGCCTGCGCTGCGCTGCGCGTCGTGACCTCGACGGCCTGTTTCCCCCTCGTCTGCAGGTTAGGCCCCGCCTGCCTCACCGCCTGCATGACGGCAGGCCCGGCCTGTCTCGCCACTTGCACCGCGGCGGGCCCCGCCTGCCTCACCGCCTGCGCCACGGCAGGACCGGCCTGCCTCACGAACTGGACCATGGCAGGACCGGCGTTCTGGGCGATGGGGGCCAGCCGCTGCAAGAACTCCCGGATCAGGGCAGGATTGGTCCCTTCCGGGTCGACGAAGTCGAGCGGGCGGTTGCGCGCATACCCGTACAGATTGCAATCGACGGGGCAGCGGGCCCGCGCCTACTCGAAGCGCCTCCTCCGCCAGGGCCACGGGCGGCCGCCCGCGATCCCGCTCGGTCGTGCTCCCGCCGATCCAGATGCCGAAGAGCGCCCGCACTTGATAGCTTCACCAAGCGTCGTCTTCTCGAGAGGCATGATGATTCTCCCTTTCCCGGTAGTGAGGTGGCGCGCTGCCGCTCCCGCCCCGCGGGGCCCGGGGGCCACCGCGTTGTCGGTTAAGGTTCAGGAACGATGCTCTCCGCGGCTGACATACCACGGCGCGTGAGGGTTAACTCACCAGCAGTCGCCTCCGATCACGCAACCTGGATAAAACCGTTCAGCCAAGCTCCGTCTCCTCCGGTACGGTCGCCCCGGTCTGCAGGATCCGGGTCAAAGTTTCCTCGTTCCACATGACCAACCACGAGATGCGGTGGCGGAGGTTGGTCACTGGGTCCGTCGCGCCGAACACGATGGATCCACCGGTCGAGGACGCTACCAAGCCTAGAACCCGCACCGCCCCCCAGCCCGGGTTCTGGCGCACCCACCACAACCAGTCGTCCGCACTCATCTTTCCGAGCCCAGAGTCGAACTCGAAACTGTCGGCGAGTGCCATTGGCAATGGATTTTCCGGATCCATCCACCACTCGAACAACGATCGCATCCGCGCGACTGCTTCCGTTTCCGTCATTGCCACACCTAAAACTTCACCGGGTATGCGGTGAAGCTGCCGAAGTCCCGAAGATTCCAGAACCGCTGTCCGGTTTGCGGATCGAAGATCATGCTCTTCCCTCGGTTTACGATGCATATGACAACGTGATTCGAGGTCGTCGCACTGCTACCCCGATATACCACAAAGAATTGCCTTGTATGCGCTGTAAGCAGCTGGTTCCACTGCCCCGCGCCGGGGCCTGGCTCCCGTCTGAGCTGCAATCTGGCGGTTCGCAGTTATGATCTGCCGAGGTTCTCCGCGACGTAAGCTCCAGCTTGGTGAAGTCGGCCGGTCTTGACGCTATTCAGGAAGGCACAAACTCCTCCGACACAGTTGGTGATCGATCCACTAGGATTGAACGGCGTCCCGACCCGTGGCCCTCCAGCTCCGGCAATTTCGGTTACCGCGTCATCTGCCGTTCCTCCAGCCGCGCGCATCACCTGCGCGCCCCACCGGGTGATCTGGTTGCCGTAGCGCCGCGCTCCCTCGCCGACCGCGCCAGCGACGCCCGTGATCGCCCGCCATGAGCTCGCCCCGAAGCTCGCGACGCGGGCGCTCACGCCGGCAAACACCCCCGCCTCGGCCGCCACGCCGTACGTGGTAGATCGCCGCGTCGCCGTACTCCTGCAGCAGTGCATCGACACCATAGTCGATCAGAGCGCGCGCGACCACATCGCCGCCGGCGTACCCCGGCCCGGTGAACTGGAGCCCGGTCGGCGTGGGGGTCCGGTACGAACCCGGGGTCACGTCGGGCAAGCCCGTGCGCACCTGCAGCGTCGACATCGGACCGCCGCCCGGGTAGCTGCTGAACGACAGCTGCACCGGGCTAACGTAGCCGCACAGCCAGGCCGGCGGCACCGCTCCCCACTGGCCGGTTGGAGAGTAGCCGCTCGGGTCGGTGAGGGTCGCCGGGTTGTTGTGGGCGTAGCTGTAGCGGTGCCTCGCCTGGTCGAAGTACGGGTCGCTCACCAGCGGGTCGGGGCAGAGGAACCGGCGCTGGGCCGGATCGTAGGCGCGCCCGCCCATCTGGATCAGCCCCATCGGCGCCTGCTCGGCGCCCGCGAACCCGAGCGTCAAGGCCCCCCACGAGCCCGCCCACGCGCTCCCGTCCGCCTCGATGCGGCGGCCGAACGGATCGTAGTGCAGCCGCTCGGGCGCCGCGCCCGGCGCGAGCGTCTCGTCGAACCTCACGGCGGTGCTGCCGAGCGCGTCGGGTACCACGTAGCTCACGCGGCGGCCGCTCCCGTCAACGACGATGTCCGCCACCGGTCCATCAGGCCCGTGCACGTGGTGGACATGGGTCTGCCGTGTCCCGGCCTTGTGCCGCTCGTACAGGCCTCCCACGTAGATCCGCTCCAGGATGCCGAGCCCATCCACCTCGCGGAACCGCTCGCCCGACGCGGTGTACTGGTAGTTCCACGTGGTCCCGCCGCCCTTCACCTGCCGCGGCAGGTCGAACGCGGTGTACGTGACCCTGCGATCCCCGGCCCGGATCTGGCGCCCGCGGTGGTCGTAGTCGTACGTCACGCCGCCGGTCGAGTGGTCCAGCTTCTGTGGACCGGCGGCGCCTCGATCGACGAACTCCTCGAGGACGGTCGCGCCGCTCAGCACCTTCTCGAGGTTGCCGATCGGGTCGTACTTGAAGTCCCGCGTGAGCGACGTCGCGCCGCGCGCGTTCGTCCATTTCCGCAGCCGGTGCAGCTCGTCGTAGCCGAACGTCTCGACGCGGCCAGCGACGTGATCCTCGCGCCGCTCGACGTTGCCGTTCGCGTCGGGCGTGTACTCGATGTCCATCAGGTAATCGGTCGGACCGCGGTAGGTCTGCAGGCGAGTCGGCTGCCCCATCGCGTCGTACTTGGCCGCGTAGTAGGCGAGCCCGTCGCCGAACTCGCCGGCGCTGAGCGCTCCGTCGGCGGCGCGTTCGGTGATCGTCCAGAGCGGCTTCGGGTTCAGCGGGTCCGTCGCGTCCTCCACGCGCTGCACGTACGCGCCTTCATAGACGTTGGCGATCACGAGGCGCTGCCCGTTGACGGCCGGGTAGATGGTCTTGACCACCCGGCCGTGGTCGTCTCGCTTCACGTCAAGCTCGAACGATTCGCTCCCTCCAGCTTTCCACCACGTGCTGCCGCTGACCCGCCCCGCGTCGTCGTGGCGATACTCCACCCGCGTGCCGTCGGCGCTGAACTCCTTGGCGAGCTTGCCAGTGCCGTTGGTGCCGTCCCAGGTGAAGGTCACGGTGCCGTCGGCCGTGTCCATCGTGCGGATGCGACCGAGCACGTCGCGGTGATAGACCGTCGGATCGATCGTGCCGGTGCCGCGCTCGGCGCGGCGGATCTCACCGAAGCCGTTGTAGAACAGCCGCGTTGTGCCGGCGTTCGGGTCCGCCTCGCGCATCCTGCGCCCGAGGTGGTCGTAGAAGAGCTCGGTCACGTTCCCGTCGGCGTCGTAGGTGATGCCCGGGAGGTCGAACGGTTTGTACTCGATCGAGGACGACAGGACCTCCTCCCCGTCGACGACGGCGTAGGTCTCGACGAGGCGGCCATCGACGTCCACGACCTGGCGCTTCTCAGCGTCCTTCGCGTCGTAGTGAGTCGCCTCGAACAGGCCAGCGTACGTCGTCTCGAGCTTGGTGCCGTCAGGACGCTCGACACGGCGCGGGCGGCCGAGCGTGTCAACCCAGTGGAGCGTCATCTCGAGGGTTTCCGCACCATCGCTCCAGTTCGAGCGACTGTGCAACTGCCCGAGCACGTTGTACGACATCGTCGTCCGCTTCACGTTCCCGTCCAGGCCGCGGACGGTGCGCATCGTCGGCCGGCCGAGCTTGTCGAGCACCGTCGAACGGACGTCCCCGGACGCGGTCTTCGCTGTCACCTCGAGCTTCTGGAACGGCTGCTCGGCGTATGTCAGCTCGACGCTGTCCCCTCCCTCCACCGCGGTGCCGCGCGGGCGACCGAGGTCATCGTACTGGTACAACGTCTCGATCCCGTCGGGGTTGGCCTCCGCGAGCAGCAAGCCGTAGGCCGGGTGGTGGACGAGCGTGGTCGTGTGCGCGAGCCCGTTCCACTCCCGCGACGGGAAGATCTGCTCGCCGGTCCAGTCGTGCCAGTCGACCCCGGTGAACCGCGGGTCGCCCACCCCCGGCGCGGTCCGCGTCACGCCCGTCACCTGGCCGTAGCTGCCGTACGCCGGGTCGCGCTCGTACGTGATCGTCTGCTTGATGTCGTCGTCCGTGCTGGTCGGCTCGATCCATTGCGTGGTCAGCCGTCCCTGGGTGTCGTGCTGGAATCGCACGTGGCGGAAGGACGGCGCGCCGTGCAGGCTCGGCGTCCACGATCGGAAACGATAGTCCTTCGGCAGGTCGACCAGCCATGCGCTCGTGTTCGGCAGCCGGTAGTCGAGCGTGAATTCACTGCGGACGCCGCCCTTGGTCGTCGCGGTTTGCGCGGTCACATTGCCATAGTCGTCGAACGTCGGATCGACCTTGTGCTGGCGAGGCGCCCGCTTGGAGCTCTCGTCAACCCCGCCGAGGTAGTCCGCCACGCCGACGCGCGCCGGATCCCAGACCACATTGACGTCTTCCTCCCACTCGGCTTGCCCAGCAGGGACGGCCCGTCGCGCGCGTGTACCACCGTCGCGCAGCGCCGCGCCTGCTGGATCGTGGTCGCTATGCTGTTGCCCGGACCATGCGCCCACAGATTCTACGGAGGAGCCGGAGAGAAGAACACGGACGAGAAGGGCTGATCATCCAAGCGTCCCGTTGCTCCGATGTGGGACCGGAGCCCGGACGAGGGATCCCGTCGCTGCGCTCCGATCGCGCCCGGGTGTCCCGGAACGGGTGGCCGGGTGCCAGCGGAATGGGTGGCCGAGTCGACCGGAATACGCAATATCTACTTGCACTATGACTTCGACCTCTGGGTCCAGCAGTGGAGGTCATGCTACGCGCACGGCGAAGTCATCGTCGTGCGCTTCGCGGATGATTTCCTGGTGGGGTTTGAGCATCGGACCGACGCCGAGCAGTTCCTCGGGGCGCTTCGTGAGCGCTTCGCGAGATTCTCCCTGGAGCTGCACGCCGACAAGACACGCCTGCTGGAGTTTGGGCGGCATGCCGCTGCGAACCGGGCTCGGCGGGGTCTCGGGAAGCCAGAAACATTCGACTTCCTCGGTTTCACGCATGTATGCGCGAAGACTCGGAAGGGCCGTTTCCAGCTCCGTCGGCGGACGATGCGCAAGCGGATGCGGGCGAAGCTGAGTGAGGTGAAGGCCGAGCTCCGTCGACGCAGGCACCGACCTATCCCCGAGCAAGGCCAATGGCTTGGCAGCATCGTCCGTGGGCACTGCGCTTACTACGCGGTCCCCGGGAACGTCGAAGCCGTCGCCGCATTCCGAACCCAAGCTCTACGACACTGGCACCGGTCGCTTCGACGGCGGAGTCAGCGTACCCGTACAGACTGGGCCCGGATGAACCGCCTTGCAACGCGCTGGATTCCAACCGTCCGCGTCGCGCACCCTTGGCGTCGCGCACCCTTGGCCAGACGCGCGCTTTGACGTCAGAACCCGAGGCAAGAGCCCAGTGCGTTAGCAGCGCACGCTGGGATCTGTGCGGGGGGCGACCAGAGCTCACAAGGCGACGGCCGTCCCTACCGCGACCGTCCGCGCTATGCTCCTGCTGCTAGTCATGGCTCTTTAGGGTCTGGAATCCAATCGGGCGACAACGGGTCGTACCAATCTTGCCGCGTCAGCCAATTCTCGTAACTGCGATAAATACGCCGGAGTCCGCTCGGCGCCTCACGCTCATCAAGGAATTGATCCAACGTATCAAGCAGGAACTCTATCGCCACGCTCTGACCCTCTGCACTTTTCACTTCGGCCGAAGACCGCTCGCCAACGCGTCCCATCAGGTTTAACACCAGCGCTGACCATGACAGGTTATTACCATCCTCCAACTTCACAATGAGCCACTCTCGGAATCCCACAAGAAATCCCCCACACAACGCCGAATCGTACCCTTCTATAAAGGCAACAATCGTGTCGTACGAGACATTGCTCACGTACATCCCCGGACACTTTCTAACGCTTTCGAAGACCTCTGGTAGGCTCATCTTGCTAGCTCCGAATTAGAACCCGAACTTGATGGCGTCCGAGTACTGCCACAGGGATTTGTATTCATCGATGGGCAGCCCCTCGTGACCTGTGAACGCATCGTACACACGACCTTCCTTTACAACCACTTCGTGATGCCCCCACCCGAGATTTTGTCCTCGATACGCGCCGAGATTCCTCGCTCTGGGGTGCGCCGGAACGATTCGCTTGATTTCACCACCTATGTGCTTCTGAATTTGCGACGCTACCCGCTCGCATCCATTGCGGCAAGCAGGGTCGTTGATTGGTCTGGCCTTCCACTTCGGTCCGAGCCTGATCGGCCCTGCTGCAGCCATCCTACCAGCCTTCCCAACCTGTCCCGCGCCCTTCAGGCTGGAATAAAGCTTGCTGGCATCGCCGACTCCAGGCGTAGCGGCCATGAGGCTCAATGCCGCATTCCCCGCGTCACCTTCCTCGGAGTAGATGCAGGCATTGGCGACGTCGCACGTCGGCCCGATCGGAGGCGGCGCGAAGCCACAGGCATCGAGGCAGGTGTGCACGAGCAGGCGCGTGTCCGCCCCCGTCATCGGAGCGATGCTGAACCTGAGTTCCCCTCTGTCCGCCTCCGACGAGGGGCCGCCCTCTTCCCCCTCTCCTCCGCCAGGACTCGCTCCACCTTCACCGCCGGGGCCCTCGCCGGAGCCATCGTCTTCGGGAAGGAGCTTCTCACTGTCCTCGAAGGTATTCACCTCCTCCTTGCCAGTGCCGTTGCGATCGATGACGATGCCCGGCGGCGGCGCGATCTTCTCGGGCGTAGTCGGCGTGCAGTTCGTCCCGTCGCACGGCTCGAAGCCCGTCGGATCCCTCAGGTTGAGGGGATCATTCAAGACGTAGGCGTAGGGATTGTACCCTTGCACCGTCAGCGGCGACGGGATGACGGGATCGGACGTGAGGAACCGACGAAGGCTCGGGTCGTAGACGCGCCCCTGCATGTCGATCCAGCCGAGCTCGTCATCATGCTCGTGCCCCGTGAACCCGGTCCGCACGTCGCTGATCCCGAGGGGCAGACTGGCGAGCGGCGTCCCGTTCTCGTCGATGCGCCCACCGAAGGGCTCATGGAAGTTCCGGGAGAGCACGCTGCCATCCGGGCGCAGCACCACGCCCACGCTTCCGAGCGCGTCCTTCTGCACGTAGCGGCGCTCTGAGCTTCCGTCCGGGTGAACGACGTGCTGCGCCACCTCCTCGCCGTCCGCGAATACGTGGAAGACGTGGGTTGTTTGCGCTCCCGCCGTCCGCCGCTCGTACAGCCGACCGAGCGTCAATACCGTTTCCGAAGGACCCTCCTTCATCACACGCTTGCCGTCGGCGTCGTACTGGAACGAGGTCGTTCCGCCCCCGTGCACTACCAGCCTGGGCAGGTCAAACTCCGTGAACGTCACGCTCATCGGGGCGCGTGGCCCGCCTCGGCTGAACAGGCGACCGCGAACGTCGTACGAGAGCGTGTCCGCCACCGCGCCGCCGATCCGAACCTCGCTCGGCCTGTACGGCGGCCCGAAGACGTATTCCTCCCGAAGCGCGCCGTCGACGGACACCTCCTTGACGTTTCCCAGGGCGTCATACGAGTAATCCGTCCTCGTCGACGTCGTGCTGGTCTGCAGCTCCCACCACCTGAGCTGCTCGCGCGCGTCATACCCGAACGTCTCGTCCCGATTCGACCGCCTGTCGTAGCGTCGCTTGACGCGGCCATCCAGATAGTAATCGTAGTCGAGATCGTACGCCCCAGGAGTCTGAGCCCGATCCAGCCGCCCTGTCAGCGGCTCGTAGCTGTACGTCGTCTCGACCGTCGAGCCGAGCTGAACAGAGAGCGGCAGATCGTCGCTGTTGCGGCTGTTCATGCGCCAGATCGGAGTGACGAGCGCCAGCTCCCCGAGCCCATGCTGGCGGACGACCGCACGAAGGTAGCCATGGGCGTTGTAGCGGTGCTTCACGTAAAACCCGGTCGCTGCCGACACCGCCGGGTACTTTAGCAGGTCCACCCGCCCCAGGGAATCGTACGTCTGCTCAATGACGTACGAGCTGCCGTCGATGGTCCACGTCGTCGCCTCAGGCCGCCCGTGCCCGTCGTACGCGAAGGTCTTCTGAACCCCGTCCGGGCTGGTAGAGCTGGCCATCCGGCCGACGCCGCGCACCGCCGTATCCCAGACGAACTCCGTCTCGCCATCCGCGTCCACCATCTCCTCGACACGCCCCAGCGCGTCGCGCTCGAACGTGCGCGTGGACATCGAATCCACGAGCGCGACCACCTCCCCGAACGCGTTGTACGTCACGCTCGTCATCGCCGACACAGGATCCTTGTACCATCTGCGCCGGCCGCGCTGATCATAACGTTGCTCCAGGAGCACCAAATTCCCGCTGGACTCGTTGATCACCTTGCCCAGCAGGCTGAACGGCTCGTACACGTAGCGCAGCGTCTGGGTCCCCTCCGGCGCGACGCGGGTGCTGGACTCCAGGCGCCCGTCCCAATCGATCTTGGTGCGGTGCTCGCGCCCCTCGGCGTCGAAGGAGGTGGTCTCAAGGAGCGAGTGCTCGTAGTGATTGCGGCTCCCATCCGGGCGCCGCTCCTCGAGGAGCCTGTCGAGCGAGTCGTAGCTATAACGAGTGACCTGCGCCGTCTCTTCGGACGTGGCCGGCCGCGTCGTCCGAACGACGCGCCCCAGCACGTCATAGCTCTGGTGGCTGCTCGCGAGCACTCCGTCGAAGCGCTCGTGGGCCATTTCAATCGGGCGTGAAAGCTCATCCAGGAAGAGGATGTCCCGACCCGCCGCCACGGCGCCGCCGCGCGCGACCGTCGCCTTCGTCCCCGTCACCAGCGGACCCTCGCGAAGCGCTTCATAGGTTACGCCGGTGGGAGTGCCGCCCTCCGGAGTCTCCGCGCGCAAGCGGTGGAACTCGTCGTACTGCCGCGTCACGGTGACGCCGTTGCTGTCCATCTCAGCGACCAGATCTCCGGTCGCGGGATGGTAAACAGTCCACCGCGAATGATCAATACCATTCACGTCCGTCCATATCTGCTTGGGGAAGACGCGCTCGTCGCCCAGCGACGCGTCGCCCCAGTCGATGTACTGCCGTCGGTCCTCACCGCTGACCGGCGACTGCACGATCATCCACGGGAGGCCGTCCGGGTTACGGCTGTACGTTATTGAGATTGGAATCGACTCATTCGCGTCCCCTTTTTCGATATCCACGACGCGCACCAGGCCGCGATCGTCGTACGTCCACTCCACCTTGCGCGGCGCGGGGGGCGTGCTCCCGTTCTTGTACTCCGTCTCGAGCCGCTGCCGCGGGAGTCCGATGAGCCAGTCCTCCGTCAGGTTGTCGTACGTCGTCGAAACGATATGACGCTGGCCACCCGTCGTGACGGTGGCCACCTGGGTGACGTTCGCGAACTCATCGAGGGCTTGCGTCCCCACCTGCTCGCGCCGCGTGCTCGGCATGCTCGAGCCTGCGTAGCTCACATGGGTCCACGCGAAGTCTGCCCAGTCGATGGTCGCCGCCTGCTCCCACTCGTTCTCGGTCCATGTGTACGGGTAGACGAAATATGTGAGACCGGAATGCAGCTGCTGTACCGCATGGTGCTTCACAGTCTCGACGATGCGCGTGGTAGGCGCGCTCGTCTCCGGAGGTATACCCACCACCGATGGCCCGAGGACAGGGGTGATCACCACCGTCTTGGACGGCAACCCGGCGAGAGGATAGCGGGAGTCGACCCGGGTCGTGTGGTCGTAGGTGATCCGCGTCTCTCGAGGACGCTCGGGCTCCCACATGTGAATCTCACCAAACCCCAGCGATTTCCGAGAGGACCAGTCGAACCGCAGATCGCGGTAGCCGTAGATCGTCCGGCGGAACGCGGCGACTTGACTGCCCTGGTTTTCCCAGAGCTGCTGCACGACCGACACCCCGCGCTTCTGGCATACTTGCGGATAGGTGCATGTGGTGGGGGAGTCGGGTCGCACACGCGCGTAGAAGAAGCGGACCTGCGGCTGCTCCGCGGACTCGTCTCTCACGGAGACCACACGATCGGTGTCAACACCGCGGTTCAGCAGCACCTCCCAGTCAGACGTCGTGGAGTTGACGTGGATCAGGTCCGTCTGCCCATCTCCGTTGAAGTCGCCGACGAGCGATGCGCCCCAGGGCATATCTCCGTTGGTGAAGAGGATACCCGAGTCGAACGGCAACATCATGGTCGGTTGGTAGCCGCCCCTGGCCGTTGACAATGACACCTCGATCTCTCTGGTCGGGGAATCGCGGAAAACGACGAAATCACTGCGGCCGTCACCGTTGAAGTCGCCCGTCCGCAACCCCTCGTCGTTGTTCTGCGCCACATCGGGAAGCGGTCCATTCGGAACCGTTTCGACGGGCCCAAACCCTCTACCTGTATTCCAGCTTACACCAGTCGCTCCGTCGTCGAATATCGGAAAAACCAGATCGTCCAACCCATCACCGTTCATGTCGACGAAGAGGCCGTCAGCGTCGTCGTAGAGGTCTTCGGAGTCCTCGACGACAAGCGCTCCAGTGTCGGTGGTCGTCAGGAGCTGCATTGATGCGCAGCCGAACAGAACGTCCCCGCGCCCGTCGCCGCTCTTGTCCAGAACCCGCGCCGAGGCGGCGCATGGCGCAAGGGCTCCTTCGATGACCTGAGACGGTGAGAATGATCCCGCACGGTTCCAGCGGATATGCCACTCCAGGGAATCATCGCCAGTGTAGGGTCGATGAACGATCTCTGCGCGACCATCGCCGTCGAGGTCTGCCGCGACTGCGCGCAACGGCAGGTAAACGTTTCCGGTCGCAAAGACTCCTGGGAACGCCAGCCCCGCGGAGTCCAGTCGATTGGTAGACGGATTGAATCGGAGAAGCGGATAGCTCGGATGGTCTCCCCACCCCCTCGCCGTGAATGCCATCTTCCCGCTCGCATTCACATTCACTTTGATGGAAGATTCCACGGAGAACGTGAGCGTATCGTCAACGCCAACGCCGGCTAGCAGTCGAATGGGTGCCCCCAGGCCATCGGCGGTCCCCAGGCGCAGCCAAAGCGAGTCTTCCGTGGGATCGTCGGTGCTGGAGGGTTCGAAATCTCTGGCGGTGCCGACGATACGGTATATGAGGTCATCGCGCCCGTCCCCATCCGCGTCGATCACGAGCGGCTTCGGCTCGTCGTCCAGCCAGTGCGGCTTCGGCGCGTCGTGCGCGGCGACGGGCTTTGCCTCGAACGCGAGGGGCGTATCGTCGTACTCCACCACCTTCGCGAGCAAGCATGACCCCTCGGCTCCGCACCGCTCAACCCGGTGGAGCCGCGAGCGTCCCGTCGTCGGGCTCTCCTCATACGATAGCCGGTACTCCCACGCCAGGGTCGTGTCGGGCGATTGCCAGCCCAGCGCGTACATCTCCAGCCTCTGCAGCCGCCAGGGCTGGCTCAGGCGCACGCCGCTGACGTATCGAAATTCATCGTCCGGGTTCGACTGGTACACGAAGCGGACCTTCCTGCGCGGAGCCTCTCCCTGTCGTGACGTGTACTCAATATTTCGGGGCGCATAGGCAAAATCGAACGGCGCGGAGCTATTCTGCCGCGTGTCGTACGAGATCGTGATCGCGTTGCCGGCGCGGTCCTCCACCCGCGTCAGGACCCAGGCGACGCCGACCTCGTTCTCCTCCACGTAACCGGACGCCAACGTGGTCGGCTGGATACGCTTGGCTGCGAGGCGCTCGTAGGTAGAAATTCGCCCATCCTTGCCCCACACATCGAAGCGCGTTGGGTCTCCCAGAGCGCCATACAGGAGGACGCGCGCCATGGAGTCTCGCTCTGTCCGCATCTCGATCGCGTCCGGCAGGGCGGGGTTCAGCGGAAGAGAACGCAACCTCGCTCCGTCCAGACAATATGCGTCCTTATCATCGAAATTGACACCGCGCGGCCTTCCGTCGATCGCCATTGTCCTCGCGCACCGCTTGATGGAGGACAACCCCGTCACGCTCCACCCCACGCCTGCCGGTCCGTTCCCCGCGCCGCTTTCGTAGGAGAGCGCAAGGTCAGGCTGCATTCCTGCACGACCTTTCGGAACTTCAATGGGAATTCGATAGGTTGCGCGTCCTTGCTCTACGGCCCAGGTCGCCGGAATGGCACCGACCCGGTCGCTCGTTGGCACGATCGGGTCGTCGGGCATCACGAGCTCCTCCGGCGGCGCCGGCGGATCCGGGGGCGGAGGGTTGAGAATGTCCAGCGGGTCATCGGTAGGATCGATATCACGATCCGGCGGCGTGAGGTCGTCAAAGTCTGCCTCAAGCGCCTCTTGCACGTTGGACAATGGCTCCGGGGCGTCCCCGCGCTCCGCCCCGTCTTGGTGGGTTCCGCACCCAGCGAGCAGCCAGGCGACCCCCCACGCTAAATATCGATACTTGTACATGCATCGCTCCTCATGATGTTCGCGACGAAGGCGCACGGCGGCGTTGGGCTCGCAGCCTCGGGCTTTCGAGATCTGCGACCTTTGCCCCTGGCGAGCCCCGCACGGCGCCCGTCGAGCGGCGGCCCAGCGCGCCCTCGTCGGCCGCCGTAAAGCAGCTCCGGTGCCATGGGGCGAGGCGGCGCCAACCCCGGCCATTTCAGCCCGTCATTGCCCCCGGCGCGGTCCGCTCAACCGTCCGTGGAGCGTCCACGAACCGTCCGTGAACGCTGGCGGACGGTTTCTGGACGCTTGAGTCGCTCGACCGCCCATGAGCCGGACCGTCCGCGGACCGTCCGGCCCGCCGCGGTCAGTCCGGCGGCGCTTCGCGCAGCCGCCCGGAGCGACCGAGCTCCCGCAAGCGCAGCTTCAGCCCCCGCCTGGACACCCTGAAGCGCGCGGACATGGCCTCGAGATCGCCGGCGCACTCGTCGTGGCACCGCTTGAGCTCGTCATCCGGGATGTCCGCCGCCTTGCGGACGTGGGGGCTCCGCTCGATCAGCCGGTAGAGGGTGGAGCGCGGCACGCCAAGCATCGTCGCCGCGGGTCCGACCGCCCAGTTGCTCTCCCGGAGCGCGCCGAGCAACGCGTCCTCGTCAACTTCTCGCTCCTGGCCGCGCGGCTCGGGCTCGTCGGCGGTGACGTCCGCGTCGCGCGCCGCGGCCGGGCGCGGTGCGGCCGACGGGGACCGCGGCGTCGGATGCGGCTGCTCCAGCATTCGCTCCAGGCTCTCGTCGACGACGATGGCATCGGCGCCGCGGCTGGAGATCACGAGCTGCCGCGCGACGTTGCGGAGCTGACGCACGTTGCCGGGCCACGGGTGCCGAATCAACCGCACCATGAGGGATCGAGGGAACCATGGCAGGGCGCCGTCGGCAGGCGGCTCCAGCCGGGAGAGCTCTCCGACCCCCGCGAGCTCCTCGCGGAGAAAGTGGAGCAGGAGGCGGGGGATGTCCTCGCGGCTCTGGTGGAGCGGAGGAATGGTGATTGTATAGCCCTGCAGCCGATGGAGCAGCGGCGCGCGAAACCTGCCTTGCGCCACCGCTTGCTCCAGGTCGACGTCCGTGGCGGCGATGACCCTGACGTCCACCGCGCGCTGCTCGCTCTCGCCGAGCGGCAGGATCGTGCCTGTCTCGAGCGCCCGGAGCAGCATGGCCTGGACATCCATGGACATATCGCCGATCTCGTCCAGGAAGAGCGTCCCGCCGTGCGCGCGCTCGAAGAGGCCGGCGTGACGCTGGTGAGCGCCCGTGAAGGACCCCTTCGCGTGCCCGAACAGCTCCGACGCCGCGGTGGTGGGGGCGAGCGCGGCCATGTTCACCGCGAGCCAGGGGCGACCGGCCCGCGGGCTCGCCTGGTGGATCGCCTGCGCGACCCGCTCCTTGCCAACACCTGTCTCTCCCCGAAGAAGGACGGGCACGTGCAGATCGGCAACGCGCGCCACCGCCCTGAGGACCTCCTCGAGGGCATCGCTGTCGCCGATGAGCCCGTGCCTGGGCGCACCGGATACGCCGGCCGTCACATGGACGAGGATCACGATCCTCCTGGAGAGCTGCAGCAGGAGCCCTGCGCTCAATGCCTCCGCGGGAAACTTGCGCGCCTCGTCAACGGGCTCTCCATCGACAGACAGCTGCCCCCGCCCCGCGGGCGTGATGGTCAGCGAGTCGTCTGCGCCCCACGTCATGAGGTGAGGCTTCCGGCTCACGTGAGGGTCGCAGAGCGGCGCGCGCTCGGGGCTGCGCGGCTGCGCGAACTCGGGCTCGACGCGGGAAAGGGATACCGTGTAACCGGGTACAGTCGGCACGGTCATCCGGGCACCGACGCGGCGCAGGTCCGGGTGATAGAGCAACGTGAAACGCAGGCCGCGGGGCCCCATGGCCGCGCACCGCTCCCGGGGCGTGTCGGACCCGTTCAGCGTCTCCACCTGATGCCATGAGTCCCGCGAGCGGCGTTCTTCAGAGCTCGACGGTTTGCCTCGCTCCCCCTCGCTCACCGCTGCCGCAAGAGCGGACGCCTGAGCAACTGCCCCGAAACCGTCGCCGCCCCTGATCTCACTGCTGCGCTGACATGTAGGCACGATGCGCCAACCTATCTCCGATCGCCCCGCGTGCGTCCAGCAGGCAGTGGGACAGCGCACAATTGCCACACTCCTGCGCGGTGCCTTCCAAGGGTCGACGAGCCCCGATCAAGCCACACACCACTGGTTCCTGATGTCGCCCCTTTCCCCCCACCATCCGGTCGCGCCCGGCAGAGAACTGGGCCCTCCGGATCGACCTCTGATAGCGGCATGCGAGCCCATGGCCAACCTGGTGCTCGCTGTGCTCACCGCCCGCCGTATCGCGCGCAATGCGGCGCCGCTCGCCTGCGCGCTGGCCCTCGGGGGGCTCGTGGTCCTCGACGCGGCCGAGCGCCTCCCGCCGCTCGCCGCCGCCGCGGCGTTTGTCGCGCTGGTCGGGCTCCTCGCCCAGCGGGCGCGGCGGCGCGCCGCCGCCATCGAGGCGAGCGCCCTGCTCGACCTCGAGGTAGGCGCCCTCCTGGTTGTCGCCACGTTCGCCGCGGTCCTCCGCCTCGACGGCTCGCTCGACGGCGACGCCCACGCCGCCCTCTACGTCGTCATCGCCCTCGTGAGCGCCTTCGCCCGCCCCGGCGCGTCGCTCCTCGTCGCGCTGGCCGCCGCCGCCCTCGAGATCGCCGTGCGCTCGGCCGTCGCGACGCGGGGCGCGCCGCTCTCCCTCGACGCCGCGCGCGCCGCCGCCCCGCACATCGGCTTCATGGCCGTCTTCTCGGTGCTGAACGCGGCCATCCTCCGCGCCGAGATCGGCCGCGTCCGGAAGGCCTCGCGCACCCACCTCCAGGCCGAGATCGACAGGCTCCGCGACGACGCGCGCAGCTACCGCCTGCTCTCCGCCCCGGCCCAGGCGCGCGGCGCGGCCCAGAAGGGCGACGACGAGCGGCTCGCCCGCTCCGGCGTCGAGGAGATCCACCAGTCGGTGCTCTTCGCGCTGCGCCTCCTGCGCGAGTCGCTGGATCTCTACACCGCGATGCTCCTCTGGCAGAACGACACAGGCACGCACCTGCGCATCAGCGAGCTCGCGAGCGACGCCCCGAACCTCTCCGAGGGCCCTTTCCTCTCCGGGGACGGCGTCTTCGGCGCGGCGATCACGCAGCGCGCGCCGGTCGTCATCGGCGGGCTCAAGCCCGGCTACAAGCTCCCTTACTACGTCGGCCCCTCCCCCGTGCGCGCCGTCTGCGCGCTGCCTGTGTTCGAGCACGGCCAGCTCCGCGGCGTGCTCGTCGTCGATCGCGTCGAGGACCGACCTTTCTCGCCGCGGGAGCTCGAGCTCATCGACGAGGCGTGCCGCTACGCGGTGCGCGCCATCCAGAACGAGCGCGTCTTCGTCCAGCTCGAGCGCGCCAAGGTAGAGCAGGGCAAGCTCTACCGCGCCGCCGAGGCGCTCGGCGCCGCCACCACGGAGGCCGGCGTCATCGAGGCGGGCGTCACGAGCGCCCGCGAGATCACGTCGGTCGATTTCGCGGCGGTCACGCTGTACGACGAGGCGCAGAAGGTCCACGAGATCCGCGCCGTGAGCGGCGACGGCGGCGCCGAGCTGACGGGCCAGCGCTTCCGCCACAACGCGGGGCTTGTCTCGATGGTGCTTCAGAACCGGCACCCCCTCCCCTACCGCGGCGAGTACGACGAGAAGCGGCAGGTGGTCTTCACCCGCCGCGTCGCCCCGCCGTCGATGCCGTCGATCATCGTGTTCCCGCTGGTCGTGCACGACCGCCCGCTCGGCACGCTGGTGCTCGGCTCGCGGCGGCGCGCGGCCTTCAACGACTCGGTGCGCAGCACGCTCGAGGTCCTCGCCAGCCACATGGCCGTGTCGCTCTCGAACGCGCGCATGATGCGGCGCCTCGAGGAGCTCGCGACGATGGACGGGCTGACCGGGCTGCTCAACAAGCGCGCGATGCTCGAGGTGGCCGACCAGAAGATCACGGCCGCGCGCCGGTTCTCGCGGCGGCTGTCGGTGCTGGTGACGGACATCGACCACTTCAAGAAGGTGAACGACACCTACGGCCACGACGTGGGCGACGTGATCATCAAGGGGCTCGGCGACGTGCTGCGGCGCGCGAAGCGGACGACCGACGCTGTCGCGCGCTTCGGCGGCGAGGAGTTCGTCGTGATCTGCGAGGAGACCGACGCGCGCGGCGCGATGCTGCTGGCCGAGCGCGTGCGCGAGGAGCTCGGCCGGACGACGTTCCACGCGGCCGGGAGCAACGGCCCGGTGCAGTGCCAGGTGACGTGCTCGATCGGCATCGCGACGTACCCCGAGGCGGGCAGCACGTGGGAGGAGCTCTTCAAGGCCGCGGACGAGTCGCTCTACGTCTCGAAGCGGTCGGGTCGCAACCGTTCGACCGCGTGGTCCCCGTCGATGCGGTCCGGCAGCGCGCACCCGCCCGCGGCGGAGGCGCCCCCGCCGGCGAAGCCCGCGGCGGAGGCGAGCGCGCCGGCGAGGCCCGGGGCGGCGCCCGCGGCGAGGTCCGCGTCGGCGCCGCCCGCGCCGGCGCTCCCGGCGGCGAGGTCCGCATCGGCGCCGCCCGCGGGGGCGCCCGCGCCGGCGAGGTCCGCGTCGGTGCCGCCCGCGGGGTCGCCCGCCCCGGCGAGGAATGCGTCGGCGCCGCCCGCGGGGTCGCCCGCGCCGGCGAGGTCCGCGTCGGTGCCGCCGGCAGGGTCGCCCGCCCCGGCGAGGTCCGCGGCGGGGTCACCCGCCCCGCAGCGCCGGCCGCCGGTGGGCGGCGGCGCGCCGGCGCCCTCGGGGCCGGACAGCGCGCCGCCGGGCGGGAGGCGCGTCACGGCCTCGTCGCCGGCGCCGGCGAGGGCGCCCGGTGAGGCCGAGCCCCGGAGCAAGCCGAGGCGTCCGTCGGAGGCTGATCCCGCGAGCAAGCCGAAGACCGCGGCCTGAGGTGTCCGCGCGCGGCGCTTGCGGCCCCGGCGCGGCGGGAACATAAGCCTGTTCGAGGGAAGCCCAAGATAAGCCTGTTCGAGGGAAGCCCAAGGAGGAGCGATGAGCTCGGACCCCGATCGCGACGACCCCAAGGAGGATCTCAAGCAGGGGCTGAGCCTGCTCTGGCGCGCGGCGCGCAAGACGGCCGGGGACCTGCGCAAGGACCTCGACCGCACGAGCGTCGGCAAGGCGATCGACGACGCCGGGCGCGAGCTCGTGCGGGCGGCGTCGAACGTGGTCGGCCGGCTCGGCGCCGAGCTGAGCAAGGGCTCTCCGCCGGCGCCCCCGCGCGACGAGCACCGCGAGGACGCCTCGGTGCCCGACGCCCCCGCGACGCGGCCTGCCGGGCCCACCCCGGACGACCCTGGGTTCCGCATCGCTGTCGACCCGGAGGACCGGGACGGCAAGCCCCGCTGAGGGCGGCCTCGCGGAAGGCGTGCCGAGCGGCGCGCCTCAGGGGTGTCTGGTTGCTGACTTCCCGCCTTCGTGCGCGACCGCCGCGGCGGTGAGCCCGTCGGCCTGCACCACGCACGCCTGGACCGGCCGCCCGAGCGACGCGCGCCCCATCAAGGCCCCGCCCTGCGCGTCGTAGAACGAGATCTCGCCCCGCGCGTCGCACAGCGCGAAGCCGCCGGTGTAGGCCGCGCCGCCGAGGAAGTCGGCCTGGCCGCCCTGGGCCCACGCGAGCTCGCCCGAGCGCGCGACGACGCCGACCGCCGTCCGGTGGTACGTCGCCACGAAGCGATCCCCCTCGATGCCGGGCGGCCCCGAGGCGCGGGGGCGGGCGTAGATCCGCGCTCTATCCTCGGCCGAGGCGGCCGGCGCGAGCACCTCGGTCCCTGCGGTCATCCAGACGGGCGCCCCGGGCAGCTCGCGCGCCGGCAGCCGCGCCGTGGACGCGCGCCCTGCCGCGCCGAGCCCGATCGCGGTATCGAACCGCGTCGCCGCCGCGTCGCCGCCGAAGAAGACCGCTCCGCCGAGCAGGAACGCTCGGCTCACCTCGGAGCGGAGCGTCGCCCGCGCCAACTCGCCGCCCGTCTGCAGGTCGAACACCGTGACGTACCGCCCGTGCCACGGCAGGAACGCGTAGCGTCCCACGACGGCGGGCACGCCGATGGCGGCGGAGTCCTCGATCTGGCGCAGCACGAGCCCCTCGTGGTTCACCGCGAGCACCACGCTCATGGTGCCCGTGGTCGACACGAGCGACACAACGGTGGTCTCGCCGTCGTCGCCTGCGCCGCGGAGCCTGCCGCCGGCTCTCCGCTGCCACAGCAGCCGGCCCGTGCGCGCGTCGAGGGCGAAGAGCTCGCCCTGGCCGAGCCCGACGACGACGCTCCCCGCGATGGCCGGCCGCGCGTCGAGCGGGTGCGCGAAGGTCCACGCCGGGCCGCCGTCGAGCGGCACCCCGACCAGCCGGTGCGCGCCTGCGCCCGCGACGACCCCGACGGCCACGTCCGCGCCGAGGGGGATGGGCCTGCCCGCGAACCGCTGCTGGAAGGTCACGATGCCGGCGCCGCCGTCGTCCTTCCAGCGCGGGTCGAAGGCCTCGCCCTGCGTCTGGCCGCCGCCGCAGGCGACGGAGAGGGCCGCGAGCGCGGCGCCCGCCGCGAGGAGGAGCGCGCGGGCGCGGGCGGCGGCGCGGGGCGAGCGCGGGGTTCGCATGCTGTGTGACCTGCGGCGGTCGTAGCGCGGCTCCTGCTGGCCGGCCAAGCGGGCGTCAGAGCGATCCGGATGGCGCCGGCGACTCGAGGCACGCTCGCGCGGGGAGCAGCGGTACGTGGCGTCGGAGGACGGCGTGCTTCGCCGTCCGGTGACGGAGGGTGCGACACGAGGCGGAGTGGCGTGCTGACGCGAGCCAGGGCACGGACGTTCAACACGAGATCAATCGCGATCCTCGGGATCTGACAAGGACGCGATGAACGCTCGTGGATCTCGCGCATACTTCCAGGCCGTGGACATCCTCAGCGCATGCAAGACCGCCGGCAGTGCCGGCTCGTGCAGCTGCTTCGCCTCATCGATCAGGACAACGCGAGCCCGCCGGAATCCGTCCAGCAATCGCACCAGATCTGCTCTCTGCACGCTCCGCAAGTCGACACGAAGAAGAACCTCGACAACACGGTTTCCCTCTCGAACCATCGTCAGGCAGGTTGAATCCTCGCATCCCCAGATGTCCACCTCGGGTGACCAGCTTGGGCTCCTTCCCAGGACATCGGTCGCCGCCTGTTCGATCGCCTCATCCGGCTGAGCGTGCGCCCAGAGATCACCGCTCTCCATCCTTTCAAGCAGGAGCTCGGCATCTCCGCTGAGCTCCGTGGAGGGCACAAGAAGAAACGAGCATTGCCAGATAGCCATATTGACTCACCCGAAGAGCAAGTGTTACCGAGCTGCCTCGATGCTGGTGCTGGCCCTCTTCTCGCTCGCGCTGGTCGATGGCCATCCAGCGCCTGGAGCCCTCGCCGGAGGCTCCGGGCATGTGCTCGCCCAGTACATGGCCGGCAGATCAACGGCGGGGCAGGACCAGTCGCCTCCTCTCCCTGCGCCATCTGCCCGACCAGCGCGCGGAGGTAGGGGGCGCTCAGCCTCATCTTCTTGTGCAGCGTGACATGGCTGACGCGGGGGCCACCGCTCTCGGCCACGACGGCCACGGTTTGCCGGAGCCCCAGGTCGGCTCCAGCGTGCAGCAAGACCAGCCTCAGCAGATCGCTGGCCGACGTGATCTTGGCCTCGCCGTACTGAACCTCCAACACCTTGTGCTCTTTCGCCAATTCCTCAAAATTTTCAGGCAGTTCCGCCTCGATGGTTCGCCAGCCATCCGCGCTGTAAGGTGGATCGGGCTCTCCATGCGCGAACCTCTCGCCTCGCCCGAAACTTGCCGGCGGGCCAAGAAAGCTGCTAACGGACGATGGTCCCCGGCCCCGTCGCGATCCATGTCGTGCGGTGCATCCCACGCGGGTCGACACGCACACGCATTGAAGGTCGCTTAGGCGCTGCAAAAGAATAACTTGATCAGTGTGACCACTTGATAGTTCCAATCACGATCAAGATCATCACGCCGCAGCGCCTTGCGATTCCTGCTTGCCTAGATTCCGAGTCAGAAGTTGGCAATTTTATTCTTTTACAGCGCCTTATCACCAGGAATTCGCATCATTTCGGCTCATCATCATCCCTTGGTACTGTCGTGTCCGCGTAACCGACGGATGCGATCGTATCGACCCCGACCCGCAGCTTGCATCGATGCCCATCGACGGTGTTGCCGTCGTCGCGGTAATTCAGATCTCCGGGCACAGTCGGCGTGTACGGCTTTAGATCATGACCGAGCCGCCTTAGCTTCTCCACGATTTCCAGAAACGCTGGTTCGATAACAGCGTGCAGCTCGCGAAGAATCTCATCCTGGAGTTCGTCGGAGAGTTTCCTCGCCTGACCACGCTCCTCCGCCATCCTGAACGCCTCCAATGCGAACCGTGTATCGATTGACATAGAATCACCTATGGCTATGCCCCTTACCTTGGTGAATTAGCCGTTCGCCCTCCGTCTTGAGGGCTTCCCGGAGCGGGTTGTTCTTAGGCAGCTTGTTCGCTTCACGAATCAGCTCGGCCCCCGCTCGCTTGTGCGGAGTGCCATGGCCGCCAGACCGGCCTGCTGACTGACCGAGCCCCTCTCGCTTGTACGCCTCGAGCAGCTCACGGCCTTTTTGTCGGGCGAGATCGCGAGGGGACGGCGTCCCGCCTCCCCCCCTGCAGGTTTCTTCGGCGGCTCCGCCTGGACAGGCGCAGGAGGCTTTGGTGGCTCCTTCGCCCCACCACCTCCCGCTTCCGACGGCGGCGGTGCTTCAGGCGTCGCAGGCGTCGGGACGTCTGCCGGTACGTCGCAACTGGGCCCGATCGCGGACTCATCGGGATCAGCCGTGGCGATGGTGTAGATCGCATAGCCCACCGTTCCAACGGCGAACACGCCGCCCACGACCAGCTCTCCGATAGGGGTCAGCTCGACCGCGGCAGCCGCGGCGGGCACCGAGAGCGCCGTCCCGACGACGGCCGAGCCCTTCACAAACGCCTCGACTATCGCTTGCGTCGTCAGGCGCCCGTCCGGGTCGATAAAGACGACGGGGTTGTTCCACGCGTACGTGTACAGCCCCAGGTTGATCGGTCGGTACACCCCACTGTTGAGCTTGCCGGACATGTACTCGGCGAGCACCGGATCCGGGCTGAGCCACACCCCGAGCCGCGGCTCATAGCTCCGCGCCCCGTAGTCATAGAGCCCCGTCGACAGGTCGAGCTCCTTGCCGTTGAACAGGTACGGCTGCCGGTTCTGGAACCGCGAGTCCGTCTGGTCGGCCCACAGCTCCCCGCTCGGCAGGTACTCGACGTGCTGGCTCAGCTGCTGGTCCTGGTCGGTGACGTACTGCGTGCTCCCGAGCTGGTCCGGGTGGTAATACAGGACCGGCGGCTCCTGGAACCAGTCCGCGTCGATCTTGCTCGCGATCCGCGTCTCCCCCGCGAAGAGGTGCTTCGTCGCGACCACCCCGTTGCGCACCACGAGGTGCTGGTCGACGTACGCCGTCTCCTCCTCCCCCGCGACCCGGTGCAGGTGCACCCGCCGCTCTCTGGCGCCATCGTACAGCGCCCGCGACAGCTCTTGCGTGTTCTCGGTCACCGACACCAGCCGGTTGTCCTCGTCCCAGCTCAGGGTGCGCTGCGGGCTATTCCGGTACTTCCACTGCTTGTGGTTGCCGTTCGCATCGTAGGACAGCTCCCGCAGCCGCGGCTGCGTCTCTGACGGCACGAACTCGTCCACCTCGTTCGCCGCATGCGGCCTCGGCCCGGTGTAGCGGTACTCGTTCCGGTACGTCCTCTCCCGGACCGGCTGGTCGGACCGCCACTGCCCCGGGCCATTGGGCACGTCCCGCGCGACCTCCTGCCCCTTCTTCTTCACGGTGCCGAGCACGTGGTACCGGTAGCTGCGCGTCCCCGCCGCGCTCGTCTCCTGGCTCAGCGGCCCCGCGCGGTTGCCCTGCGCGTCGCCCGCCTGGCCTGTGCCGCCGTACGTGTAGACCACATCCTGCGTCTGAACACCTCAACGCTGTTTCGCGAGCAAATGTGCTTTCGATAGACGTTGCATGTAATTTGTACCACCATCGACCCTCGTAATCTCATTCAGCCGCAGCAGCGTCTCGTACTTATCGATTGTACGCGCAGTTCCCCATTGCCGCAGAACGAGAGTGTCGTCGTCGAGATCTTCGGGCTCTCCGCAGAAAACAAGATCTGGATCCAAGGCCTCGACGTACAGCGCCGTCGCTCCATAGCGACGATGAAATATTGTCATCGCCGACGATAACTCAAGCAAGCAAATCTCGTCGAATGGAGGATTGAACTCGCAGTGGTCCAGCAGTTTGCCGATCATCAGAAGCTCTCGATCCTGAGTTCGGACACGAGTAACATCACCTGGACGGACAGCAGCAACGCCATCGTGCTCGTACCGATCATCAATCAAACTCACCAGAAGCACGTGCTCTGAGACTCCAATAATTCTACCTATTATCCCATTCTTACAAAGTCTCTCTCGATACACATCAACAACCAACCGTGCTTCCATAAACCGACGCAGCTGGTCCATGAGTAATGACATTTCAATATCCCCTTCTCTTATCGCCTTTTTCTCCGAACTGGTCGCGCCCGCGCCGCGTGTCCCCCTCTCGGTGCTTCTGGCGTGTGGATCCTCGAGCTCCCGACTTGTGTCCGCCCTTGAGTTCTCCTCCCGCCTGATCGGCGCGGGTACCAGCTGAGCCTTGTTGAACGCTCGACTTGAGCTGGTTCTCAAAGTTTGCGAGTTCTTTTTTGGTGGGCTTCCTTCCAAGCTTTTCCGTGAGAATCTCAGCAGGAGTCTTCGGCTTCTTCGGCGGTTCTACCTGGGCAGCTGCGGGGGGCTTCGGGGGCTCCTTCGCTCCACCGCCTCCCGCGGCAGGCGGCGGCGATGGCGCTGCGATGTCCTCAGGCATGTCCTCTGGTATGGGGAACGACTCGGGCGGCTTGGGGGTATTCCCACTCGCGGCAGCGTCAAAGATCAGATAGCCCGCGTAGCCTATAGACCCTACGACGAACGCGCCAGCAACGACCAGCTCTCCGACGGGCGTCGGTTCGGCCAGTGCCACCCCGACCGCCGCGGCAACGAACTTCCGGATCGCATCATCGAGTTTCCCGGTTGGGTCAACGAGGACCACAGGGTTGTTGCTTGCATACGTGTACAGCCCCAGGTTGATCGGCCGGTACACCCCGCCATTGAGCCTGCCGGCCATGTAGTCCGCCAGCACCGGATCCGGGCTCAGCCACACCCCGAGCCGCGGCTCATAGCTCCGCGCCCCGTAGTGGTAGAGCCCCGTCGACAGGTCGAGCTCCTTGCCAGTGAACAGGTACGGCTGCCGGTTCTGGAACCGCGAGTCCGTCTGGTCGGCCCACAGCTCCCCGCTCGGCAGGTACTCGACGTGCTGGCTCAGCTGCTGGTCCTGGTCGGTGACGTACTGCGTGCTCCCGAGATGGTCCGGGTGGTAGTACAACACCGGCGGCTCCTGGAAGAAGTCCGCGTCGATCTTGCTCGCGATCCGCGTCTCCCCCGCAAACAGATGCTTCGTCGCAACCACCCCGTTGCGCACCACGAGGTGCTGGTCGACGTACGCCGTCTCCTCCTCGCCGGCTACCCGGTGCAGGTGCACCCGGCGCTCCCCGGAGCCGTCGTACAGCGCTCGCGAAAGCTCCTGCCCGTTCTCGCTCACCGACACCAGCCGGTTGTCCTCGTCCCAGCTCAGGGTGCGCTGCGGGCTCCGGCGGTACTTCCACTCGATGTGGTTGCCGTTCGCGTCGTAGGACAGCTCCCGCAGCCGCGGCTGCGTCTCTGACGGCACGAACTCGTCCACCTCGTTCGCCGCGTGCGGCCTCGGCCCCGTGTAGCGGTACTCGTTCCGGTACGTCCTCGCCCGGATCGGGTAGTCCAGCCGCCACTGCCCCGGGCCATTCGGCACGTACCGGGCGACCTCATGCCCCTTCTTCTTTACGTTCCCGAGCACGTCGTAGTCAATCGCCAGCGCGTACCGCTGCTGCTCGTTCCCCCGCTCCTGGTAGATCCCCGACGCCTCCGTCAGCTGGTTCAGGTCGTCGTACGCGAACCGCTGCTGCGTTGTCCCGACCATCACCGCCCCGCCCAGCGACTCGTCGAACGGCGCCTCATTGTCGAGACCCAGCACGTTGCCCACGAGATCAAACTGATATCCCGTGCACGGTTCGACGCGCATGCGCATAAGAACGTTCATTACGATTCTGGCCGCCGATGCTCTCCGACTGCACTGAGGAGAAAACGGGCAAAATCGAACGCTATGCCAACTGGGTCGTAAAGCGGTATCTCAAAACAAGCGCCGGAGTGCATCCAAACGCAAAGCGAAAGAGATACAGGCTCCTTCACCGGAAGCACCAGTCGCGCAACATCGGCAAAATCAAATGATTTGACATCAGACCCACAAAGAACCGTCAACCCTCTCTCGGTAATTACAAGCGCATCTTTGCCTGAATTTTTGCAGTTCTCGTAGACTCCAACGATTGAACCAGAAACAGGCGGACTCTCATCGTTCCACCATTGAGGCTTCGAGCCATGCCCAAAGGAGTAATATCGGTCGATACCCCTTCTACTGCCGTCGGAGAGAACCCGCGGTCGCAGATTTCGGTTGGCATGCATCTCGATTGTCGCCATCAGAGTCCTCCCTCGTAGAACATGGTACCATTCGGACGACTTTGGAAGCCGAGCTTGGAAAGAATCTTCGTGAGCCTTCCGGTCTGTTCAATCACTGGCGTGGTTTCCACTCGGATACTCGTCGCGCCCTCTGCGCGTGCGGCATCTTGAAGCCGCGACCAGGCACGAGGCCCCAATCTACCCACCCCGTTAGCACTTCCGAGATAGTCGACCTTCACAAGAGCACGTCCATCCTTAACGCGGAAAGTTCCCTGTATATCCGCATCTGTTCCCTCAAACCCAAAGTCGGCCTGAGTCAGAGCGCGTGAAATCGTCACCCCTCCCTTCTCCGGCTTCTTCGGCGGCTCCGCCACGGCGGCGGCTGGAGGCTTGGGAGGCTCTTTCGCACCACCGCCACCGCCTCCGACAGTCGCCATCGGCGGCGCCGCGGTCTCGTTGGGCGTGTCCTCGGGTATCGGGAACGACTCGGGGGGCTTGGGAGGGTCTCCATTCGCGGCGGCATCGAAGATCAGATAGCCCGCGTAGCCTATGGATCCTACAACGAACGCGCCAGCAACGACCAGCTCTCCGACAGGAGTCGGCTCGACCACGGCAGCGGCGGCGGGAACCGAGAGCGCCGTCCCGACGACCGCCGAGCCCTTCACAAATGCCTCGACTATCGCTTGCGTCGTCAAGCGCCCGTCCGGGTCGATGAGGACGACGGGGTTGTTCCACGCATACGTGTAGAGACTCAGGTTGATCGGCCGGTACACCCCGCCATTGAGCCTGCCGGCCATGTAGTCTGTCAGCACCGGATCCGGGCTCAGCCACACCCCGAGCCGCGGCTCATAGCTGCGCGCCCCGTAGTAGTAGAGCCCCGTCGACAGATCGAGCTCCTTGCCAGTGAACAGGTACGGCTGCCGGTTCTGGAACCGCGAGTCTGTCTGGTCCGCCCACAGCTCCCCGCTCGGCAAGTACTCGACGTGCTGGCTCAGCTGCTGGTCCTGGTCGGTGACGTACTGCGTGCTCCCGAGATGGTCCGGGTGGTAATACAGGACCGGCGGCTCCTGGAAGAAGTCCGCGTCGATCTTGCTCGCGATCCGCGTCTCCCCCGCGAAGAGGTGCTTCGTCGCGACCACCCCGTTGCGCACCACGAGGTGCTGGTCGACGTACGCCGTCTCCTCCTCCCCCGCGACCCGGTGCAGGTGCACCCGTCGCTCCCCCGAGCCGTCGTACAGCGCCCGCGACAGCTCTTGCGTGTTCTCGGTCACCGACACCAGCCGGTTGTCCTCGTCCCAGCTCAGGGTGCGCTGCGGGCTATTCCGGTACTTCCACTGCTTGTGGTTGCCGTTCGCATCGTAGGACAGCTCCCGCAGCCGCGGCTGCGTCTCTGACGGCACGAACTCGTCCACCTCGTTCGCCGCATGCGGCCTCGGCCCGGTGTAGCGGTACTCGTTCCGGTACGTCCTCTCCCGGATCACGTCCTGCTTCTGCCACTCCCCCGGGGCGCCCCATTTCGGCACGTACCGGGCGACCTCCTGACCCTTCTTCTTCACGTTCCCGAGGACGTCGTAGTCAATCTCCAGCGCGTACCGCTGCTGCTCGTTCCCCCGCTCCTGGTAGATCCCCGACGCCTCGGTCAGCTGGTTCAGGTCGTCGTACGCGAACCGCTGCTGCGTGGTCGCGACCATCACGGCCCCGCCCAGCGACTCGTCGAACGGCGCCTCGTTGTCGAGCGCGAGCACGTTGCTTACCAGGTCATAGTCATAGTGCAGCCGCTGGAACGCCCTCGGCGCCCTCCCCATCGACCGCATCTGCGGCGTCTGGTGGTCCGCGTCCACGTCCGACAGCCGCCGCGTCGACTCGTCATACCGGTACTTCGTCTCGACCCCGTTGCCCGCCACCACCCGCACCCGCTGCCCGAACTCGTCGTACCCGATGTGCCTCAGGTACTCCGTCCTCATCGGCTCGTCCGGGTGCTGCGGGTTCACCCGCTGGTTCTCCCCGACCACCGACACCACCGACCCGCCGTGGTCGTACCCGTAGCGCACGACCTCCTCGCCGCTCCCGGGAAACTGGATCTCCTGCATCCGCCCCAGCGCGTCGAACACGTACTTCAGCGTCGCCTGGTACGGCCCGCGGTGCGGCTCGCGCAGCCGCGGGAACTCCGCCGCGAGCTCGGCCACGTTGCCGAAGCGGTCGTACCGGTAGCTCCGCGTCCCCGCCGCGCTCGTCTCCTGGCTCAGCCGCCCCGCGCGGTTGCCCTGCGCGTCGCCCGCCTGGCCTGTGCCGCCGTACGTGTAGACCACGTCCTGCGTCACCGGATAGTCGATCTTCTTCAGCCGGTTGTAGTCGTACTCGTACCGGATCAGCTGGCCGCGCAGCCCGAGCTCCGCCGTCTGCTTCGCTCGCAGATTCCCGATCAGGTCGTACCGCCACTCGGTGCGCCCCGCGTCGGGGCTCACGAGCTCCACCATCCGGCCGACGGTGTCGTACGTCGCTGTCGTCGCGTTGTTGCGCGCGTCCGTCACCCGCGAGAGCTCACCCAGCGCATTGTGCGTGTACCGCGTCACGATCTGCTGCTCGACACCGGCGATCCTGTTCCACTCCTCGACCGCCGCGATCCGCCCGCCCACGTCCCGGTACGTGCTCCGCGACTTGCCGTTCGCGTCGATCACCGTCTCCTGGAAGCGCAGCTGCCCCTCGAACTGCACCAGGTCGTGCTCGATCCGTGTCTGCGCGTACCCGCCCGTCATCGTCGCCTTGGGGTCCGGCACCTCGACCAGCCGCGTCCGCGACAGCACGTCGTGCTCGAAGCGCGTCCTCCGCAGCATCTCCGCGGCCGTGAACGTCGTGTCCGGCTCGGCGCTGAACACCGGCTGCCCCTGCTCCACCACGCGACCGAGCGCGTCGAACGCCACCGCCCCGCTCACCGTCATCCCGACCTCGGTGCCCGTGCCCGTGTCGCGCTCCACGTCCTTCTTGGTCTGGATCACCCGCCCGAGCCCGTCCGCGAACGTCACCGTCACGATCGGATCGCCCGGGTGCTCGTCGTCCTTGTGGCTCGTCTTTGCCCACGCCGGCAGCGCCGCCGACTGATCCGGCTGGAGCGCGTACTCGAACCCGATCGCCGGCTCGCCCTCTCCATCGAGATCCTCCTCGCTCCAGATCTTGCCCGGCGTGCATCCGACCGGAAGCGCCGCCTCCCCCGCGAGATCGCCGGGTCCCCAGACCCCGATCAGCCGGCCGAAGTCGTCGTATCGGTGCACCATCGTGTGCCCGTTGACGTCCGTCTCCTGCGCGACCGTGCCGAACGCATAGTTGGGCACGCTGTTCGACCGGTAGCCGAAGCTGTCGGTGACGCACGTGCGGTAGCTCTGCGTCACCGCATCGTAGCCGTAGGTCAGCGTGTAGCTGCTCGCGTCGCTGAAGATCTCGAGGTTGCCCAGCTCGTCGTAACCGAAGTGCCAGGTCGCCTGGTCGCCCGCGTACGGCGAGCCGTCCGGCCGCTTGCCCCCGGTAATGACGTTCGTGAGCGTCTCGAGCGCGCCTGTCCCCGGCCAGTACGTCGCCGTCCGCTCGCGCAGCACGCGGTCCTCCGCGTCGGTCGTCCGGACGAGCTCCGGCTTCACGAAATAAGGAGCGTCGTCCTGCTCGTACTCGACGTGGTGGTGCACGTCGTCCGCCGCCGTTCCCTCCTCGCCGTAAACAAACACGTCGCTGAGGTTCCCGAGGTCGTCGAAGAACCGCGTCTCCCGCGTGCTCTTGTGAACCGCCTCCGGGTCGTCCGTGGTCCCCTCGTAGAACGCGCCCCTACGCTCCGTCTCCCTCGGGAAGAACACCCGCTGTCCTCGATCTGCCCCAGGTCCGGCGGCAGGTGATCGACCTCCTCCACCGTGTAGAGCATCCCTTCGCCGTCGCGCAGCGTCGAGCGCGCCACGAGCCCACGCCGGTAGACATCTTCGTTCCGGTACTCGACCTCCTCGACGGACATCGCGGACACCGCATCGTCGCCGAGCATCGTCGTCGTGACGCGCCGGTAACCAAGGTCCACCCGCTCGTCCCGGTGATAGATGCCATCCCCGTATGTGTCGATGCGCGTCCGGTACGTGTGCACTCCCTGCGCGCCGCTCACGCCTTCCACCCCGTCGCGCACCACCACATCGCTCAGCACCCACTGGCTCGACGGCATGTCGACCACCGCCGTGCGATCGTCGACCTCCGTGTGCGCGTCGTCCACGGGCAGGCCGCTCTCGTCCACCGGCGCATCCCCCGCGGCCGCCTCGCTCGGCACGACCAGGTTGCCCTCGCGCCGGTAGTCGATCTCGACGCTCCCGCCCAGCGGCCGGTGCACCCGCCACAGCAGGTTCGCCTTGCCGATCGTGTTCCTCCGCGCCCGCACCGCGCTGTCGCCGTCCCGCTTCAGCACGTGGTCGGCCAGCCCGTCGCCGTCGATGTCCTCGAACTCGAGCTGCGACGCGCCGGTCCCCTCGGAGTAGTATACCGATCCTTCGATCCAGACGAAGTAGCAGACTTGCACCTCGAAGCTTCCGTCGTAGCTCTCCGTTCGAGGGAAGCCCACGAAATCGCTTTACAGCGTACGCAGTACAAGCGTTGAGGCGCGAACCACGATCTGCAGCGTAACCGAAGGATGGTCAACAGTGCCAAACTCGATCTGTAACCCATCGAGCCTGCCTTGGGTATTGGTCATTGTCCACGCCCATAGAATGGGTTGCCCTGTCGCCGAGGCCCATTCAACAGGCGCCAATGCCCTACGAATTGACCCATCCGAAAGAGCAGCAGGAATAGCATCGGAGACGCACATGGAATCATCTACTCCTTCTGCATAAGCAAAGATCTCCTTCTCAGAGAACGTGAGGCACACGCCGACGCATTGCCCACCAAGGTCCTCATCTACGTACAATTCAACCATAGTCAGCGAGATACCTTCGTCAACGAATGGCCGTATCGCATCAAGCACGTTCATTTTCTCGACCTCAGTTTACTGACCGTGATTCTTGCCGCCGAGCCGAGTGGCGTCTTTCAGCAATTTGATCGCCTTGACAGCTGCCCCGTCTCCTTGGGCTGCGGCGTTCGCGAGTTCGGCGATTGGTCTGCCTGCCAGATCTCCAGCTTTTCTCACCACCCCTCCTTCGCCTCCTCGCGCCAGGATCCCTTCGCGGAGCGTCTTGTCCTTCATTTGGCGAAGCGCGGGGTCCTTAAGCACCTTCTGGCCACCAGCCGTCAGCCTCACTCCACCATTTGCGTCATCGCGCGCTCCATCGCCTCTGCCCCCAGGCGTTCTCGGCTCTCCCGGCGGCTGCGCCTCAGGAGGCGCGGGAGGTTTCGGCGGTTGCTTGTCACCACCACCTCCCGCTTCCGACGGCGGCGGTGCTTCAGGCGTCGCAGGCGTCGGGACGTCTGCCGGTACGTCGCAACTGGGCCCGATCGCGGACTCATCGGGATCAGCCGTGGCGATGGTGTAGATCGCATAGCCCACCGTTCCAACGGCGAACACGCCGCCCACGACCAGCTCTCCGATAGGGGTCGGCTCGACCGCGGCAGCCGCGGCGGGCACCGAGAGCGCCGTCCCGACGACGGCCGAGCCCTTCACAAACGCCTCGACTATCGCTTGCGTCGTCAGGCGCCCGTCCGGGTCGATAAGGACGACGGGGTTGTTCCACGCGTACGTGTAGAGACTCAGGTTGATCGGCCGGTACACCCCACTGTTGAGCTGGCCGGACATGTACTCGGCGAGCACCGGATCCGGGCTGAGCCACACCCCCAGCCGCGGCTCATAGCTCCGCGCCCCGTAGTAATAGAGCCCCGTCGACAGATCGAGCTCTTTGCCGGTGAACAGGTACGGCTGCCGGTTCTGGAACCGCGAGTCCGTCTGGTCGGCCCACAGCTCCCCGCTCGGCAGGTACTCGACGTGCTGGCTCAGCTGCTGGTCCTGGTCGGTGACGTACTGCGTGCTCCCGAGATGGTCCGGGTGGTAGTACAACACCGGCGGCTGCTGGAAGAAGTCCGCATCGATCTTGCTCGCGATCCGCGTCTCTCCCGCGAAGAGGTGCTTCGTCGCGACCACCCCGTTGCGCACCACGAGGTGCTGGTCGACGTACGCCGTCTCCTCCTCCCCCGCGACCCGGTGCAGGTGCACCCGCCGCTCCCCCGAGCCGTCGTACAGCGCCCGCGACAGCTCTTGCGTGTTCTCGGTCACCGACACCAGCCGGTTGTCCTCGTCCCAGCTCAGGGTGCGCTGCGGGCTATTCCGGTACTTCCACTGCTTGTGGTTGCCGTTCGCATCGTAGGACAGCTCCCGCAGCCGCGGCTGCGTCTCTGACGGCACGAACTCGTCCACCTCGTTCGCCGCATGCGGCCTCGGCCCGGTGTAGCGGTACTCGTTCCGGTACGTCCTCTCCCGGATCACGTCCTGCTTCTGCCACTCCCCCGGGGCGCCCCATTTCGGCACGTACCGGGCGACCTCCTGACCCTTCTTCTTCACGTTCCCGAGGACGTCGTAGTCAATCGCCAGCGCGTACCGCTGCTGCTCGTTCCCCCGCTCCTGGTAGATCCCCGACGCCTCGGTCAGCTGGTTCAGGTCGTCGTACGCGAACCGCTGCTGCGTCGTCCCCACCATCACCGCCCCGCCCAGCGACTCGTCGAACGGCGCCTCGTTGTCGAGACCCAGCACGTTGCCCACCAGGTCATACTGATATCGCAGCCGCTGGAACGCCCTCGGCGTGCGTCCCATCGACCGCATCTGCGGCGTCTGGTGGCTCGCGTCCACGTCCGACAGCCGCCGCGTCGACTCGTCGTATCGGTACTTCGTCTCGACCCCGTTGCCCGCCACCACGCGCACCCGCTGCCCGAACTCGTTGTACCCGATGTGCCTCAGGTACTCCGTCGTCATCGGCTCGTCCGGGTGCTGCGGATTGATCCGCTGGTTCTCCCCGACCACCGACACCACCGCGCCGCCGTGGTCGTACCCGTAGCGCACGATCTCCTCGCCGCTCCCGGGAAAGTGGATCTCCTGCATCCGACCCAGCGAGTCGAACACGTACTTCAGCGTCGCCTGGTACGGCCCCCGGTGCGGCTCGCGCAGCCGCGGGAACTCCGCCGCCAGCTCGGCCACGTTGCCGAAGCGGTCGTAGCGATAGCTCCGCGTCCCCGCCGCGCTCGTCTCCTGGCTCAACCGCCCCGCGCGGTTGCCCTGCGCGTCGCCCGCCTGGCCGGTGCCGCCGTACGTGTAGACCACGTCCTGCGTCACCGGATAGTCGATCTTCTTCAGCCGGCTGTAGTCGTACTCGTACCGGATGAGCTGACCGCGCAGCGCGAGCTCCGCCGTCTGCTTCGCGCGCAGGTTCCCGACCAGGTCGTACCGCCACTCCGTGCGGCCCGCGTCGGGGCTCACCAGCTCCACCATGCGGCCGACCGTGTCGTACCTCGCCTCCGTCGCATCATGACAGCAAGGAGTAACCTCTCAGCTATCACGTATCCATGTGTATTCGCCACGAGTAACCTGGCCCGATCAACAAAGCTTCATTGCCGCACCAAAGTTCCCAGTTCTGTTCGATGCTCGCATCTCCGGGGAGGTGGTCGCAGAATACAGACAACCGGAGCCCACCGGAGAACACCAAACAAAGGTCCCATGCCGGAGCGTGACAGGTCGCCCCCACGAGCGTTTGGCTCCGCAGAGCCTCAAGAGATCGAGCGATATCCTCGGTTTCCCGGTCACTGCTTGAGACAGGTGACACGTCGCCATCCAACCTCCATGAACACCAAATCAGAAATCGAAACTCTCCTTGAAACAACCTTATCTCTTCGCACTCCGCTGCATTTCGCAGGGGCCGCTCACGAGGAACTCGAGCACCAAGCGCCAGCGAAAAGGACGACCCGACCAGTCCTCCCGCACCGACGTGCCAGCAACGCTGCCCTACCACAGCGTTGAGCCTTTCAGAGATTGCGCCCGGGATTGAATTTGCGATTGCAGTCATTTAAATTCTCTATTTCTTGGGGAACGATGCCTTGATCTCGCGGGCCAAATCCAGGAGATCGTCGATGGATCCCAATCCATCGCTGCCCTTCAGCGCTCGCATCTCCTCATGGAAGATCTCTCGCTGGCCTGGGGAAAGCCCGACCTCTCGAACAATCCGGTCGATCTGTTTGATATCGGCCTTCTTGGCCATGTTGACGACGCCTTCGCCGCCATACTTTAGCTTCGCCGCTTCCAGTCGCTTCGCGGCTTCAGGCAAGAAGTCCTGCACCGTCTTGCCTCCCCCTCTTGCGACCAAAGCTTCCGCCTTCGTGGTCGCCTTTCGGGCAACTAGCTTGACGAGCGCCTTGCCCCCAGCCTTCACTAGCGTCACGACTGTGCCCCCAATGCCCACCAAATCAATCGGATCTACCACCGGCTCTTCGACCGGCGGGTCGTTCGCAACGTGTCGGAGAGCGTCCCGCTCGACGAGCCCTCCGTCTACGCAGACTCCAGAGGCGCACATCGTATCTTCGGGATCGATGCTCTGTTCTGGGCTGTCCAGACGTCCCACGAAAGACTGGCAGCCGCCATCCACGCATTCTTCGGCCAGCCCTGTCGGATCGACGAACCTCAGCGGATTGTTCCGCGTGTACGTGTACAGCCCCAGGTGAAGCGGATCGTACACCCCGCCGTTCGGCGCCCCCCCCATGTACTGGTCCAGGATCGGATCCGGGCTCAGCCACACCCCGAGCCGCGGCTCATAGCTCCGCGCCCCGTAGTGATAGAGCCCCGTCGACAGGTCGAGCTCCTTGCCGTTGAACAGGTACGGCTGCCGGTTCTGGAACCGCGAGTCCGTCTGGTCCGCCCACAGCTCCCCGCTCGGCAGGTACTCGACGTGCTGGCTCAGCTGCTGGTCCTGGTCGGTGACGTACTGCGTGCTCCCGAGCTGGTCCGGGTGGTAGTACAAGATCGGCGGCTCCTGGAACCAGTCCGCGTCGATCTTGCTCGCGATCCGCGTCTCCCCCGCGAAGAGGTGCTTCGTCGCGACCACCCCGTTGCGCACCACGAGGTGCTGGTCGACGTACGCCGTCTCCTCCTCTCCCGCGACCCGGTGCAGGTGCACCCGTCGCTCCCCCGAGCCGTCGTACAGCGCCCGCGACAACTCTTGCGTGTTCTCGGTCACCGAGACCAGCCGGTTGTCCTCGTCCCAGCTCAAGGTGCGCTGCGGGCTATTCCGGTACTTCCACTGCTTGTGGTTGCCGTTCGCATCGTAGGACAGCTCCCGCAGCCGCGGCTGCGTCTCTGACGGCACGAACTCGTCCACCTCGTTCGCCGCATGCGGCCTCGGCCCGGTGTAGCGGTACTCGTTCCGGTACGTCCTCTCCCGGATCACGTCCTGCTTCTGCCACTCCCCCGGGGCGCCCCATTTCGGCACATACCGGGCGACCTCCTGCCCCTTCTTCTTCACGTTCCCGAGCACGTCGTACTCGATGGCCAGCGCGTACCGCTGCTGCTCGTTCCCCCGCTCCTGGTAGATCCCCGACGCCTCCGTCAGCTGGTTCAGGTCGTCGTACGCGAACCGCTGCTGCGTCGTCCCCACCATCACCGCTCCGCCCAGCGACTCGTCGAACGGCGCCTCGTTGTCGAGACCCAGCACGTTGCCCACGAGGTCATACTCGTAATGCAGCCGCTGGAACGCCCGCGGCGCGCGCCCCATCTGCTGCATCTGCGGCGTCCGGTGGTCCGCGTCCACGTCCGACAGCCGCCGCGTCGACTCGTCATACCGGTACTTCGTCTCGACCCCGTTGCCCGCCACCACCCGCACCCGCTGCCCGAACTCGTCGTACCCGATGTGCCTCAGGTACTCCGTTCTCATCGGCTCGTCCGGGTGCTGCGGATTGATCCGCTGGTTCTCCCCGACCACCGACACCACCGCGCCGCCGTGGTCGTACCCGTAGCGCACGATCTCCTCGCCGCTCCCGGGAAAGTGGATCTCCTGCATCCGACCCAGCGAGTCGAACACGTACTTCAGCGTCGCCTGGTACGGCCCCCGGTGCGGCTCGCGCAGCCGCGGGAACTCCGCCGCCAGCTCGGCCACGTTGCCGAAGCGGTCGTAGCGATAGCTCCGCGTCCCCGCCGCGCTCGTCTCCTGGCTCAACCGCCCCGCGCGGTTGCCCTGCGCGTCGCCCGCCTGGCCGGTGCCGCCGTACGTGTAGACCACGTCCTGCGTCACCGGATAGTCGATCTTCTTCAGCCGGCTGTAGTCGTACTCGTACCGGATGAGCTGACCGCGCAGCGCGAGCTCCGCCGTCTGCTTCGCGCGCAGGTTCCCGACCAGGTCGTAGCGCCACTCGGTGCGGCCCGCGTCGGGGCTCACGAGCTCCACCATCCGGCCGACGGTGTCGTACGTCGCTGTCGTCGCGTTGTTGCGCGCGTCCGTCACCCGCGAGAGCTCACCCAGCGCATTGTGCGTGTACCGCGTCACGATCTGCTGCTCGACACCGGCGATCCTGTTCCACTCCTCGACCGCCGCGATCCGCCCGCCCACGTCCCGGTACGTGCTCCGCGACTTGCCGTTCGCGTCGATCACCGTCTCCTGGAAGCGCAGCTGCCCCTCGAACTGCACCAGGTCGTGCTCGATCCGTGTCTGCGCGTACCCGCCCGTCAGGGTGGCCTTGGGGTCCGGCACCTCGATGAGCCGCGTCCGCGACAGCACGTCGTGCTGCAAGCGCGTGCTCCGGAGCATCTCCACGGCCGTGAACGTCGTGTCCGGCTCCGCGCTGAACACCGGCTGCCCCTGCTCCACCACGCGGCCGAGCGCGTCGAACACCACCGCGCCGCTCACCGTCATCCCGACCTCGGTGCCTGTGCCCGTGTCGCGCTCCACGTCCTTCTTCGTCTGGATCACCCGCCCGAGCCCGTCCGCGAACGTCACCGTCACGATCGGATCGCCCGGGTGCTCCTCGTCCTTGTGGCTCGTCCTCGCCCACGCCGGCAGCGCCGCCGACTGATCCGGCTGGAGCGCGTACTCGAACCCGATCGCCGGCTCGCCCTCTCCGTCGAGATCCTCCTCGCTCCAGATCTTGCCCGGCGCGCACCCGACCGGAAGCGCCTCCTCCCCCGCGAGATCGCCGGGTCCCCAGACCCCGATCAGCCGGCCGAAGTCGTCGTATCGGTGCACCATCGTGTGCCCGTTGATGTCCGTCTCCTGCGCGATTGTCCCGAACAGGGGGTTGGGCACGCTGTTCGAGCGGTAGCCGAAGCTGTCGGTCACGCACGTGCGGTAGCTGCGTGTCAGCTCATCGTAGCCGTAGGTCAGCGTGTAGCTGCTCGGGTCGGTGAAGGTCTCGAGGTTGCCCAGCTCGTCGTAACCGAAGTGCCAGGTCGCCTCGTCGCCCGCATACGGCGAGCCGTCCGGCCGCTTGCCCCCGGTGATCACGTTCGTCAGCGTCTCGAGCGCGCCCGTCCCCGGCCAGTACGTCGCCGTCCGCTCGCGCAGCACGCGGTCCTCCGCGTCGGTCGTCCGGACGAGCTCCGGCTTCACGAAGTACGGCGCGTCGTCCTGCTCGTACTCGACGTGGTGGTGCACGTCGTCCGCCGCCGTTCCCTCCTCGCCATAGGAGAACACGTCGGTCAGGTTCCCGAGGTCGTCGAAGAACCGCGTCTCCCGCGTGTTCTTGTGAACCGCCTCCGGGTCGTCCGTGGTCCCCTCGTAGAACGCGCCCCTGCGCTCCGTCTCCCTCGGGAAGAACCACCCGTTCGACGCGATGTGCGCCAGGTCGGCCGGCAGGTAATCGACCTCCTCCACCGTGTAGAGCATCCCCTCGCCGTCGCGCAGCGTCGAGCGCGCCAGGAGCCCGCGCCGATAGATGTCCTCGTTCTCGTACTCGACCTCCTCGACGGACATCGCGGACACCGCATCCTCGCCGAGCGCCATGGTCGTGACGCGCCGGTAGCCGAGGTCCACCCGCTCGTCCCGGTGATAGATGCCGTCCCCGTATGTGTCGATGCGCGTCCGGTACGTGTGCACCCCCTGCGCGCCGCTCACGCCTTCCACGCCGTCGCGCACGACCACATCGCTCAGCACCCACTGGCTCGACGGCATGTCGACCGCCGCCGTGCGGTCGTCGATCTCCGTCCCCGCATCGTCCACGGGCAGACCGTCGTCGTCCACCGGCGCATCCCCCGCGACCTCCCTCGGCACGACCAGGTTGCCTTCACGCCGGAAGTCGATCTCCACGCTGCCGCCCAGCGGCCGGTGCACCCGCCACAAGAGGTTCGCCTTGCCGATCGTGTTCCTCCGCGCGCGCACCGCGCTGTCGCCGTCGCGCTTCAGCACGTGGTCGGCCAGCCCGTCGCCGTCGATGTCCTCGAACCCGAGGTGCGACGCGCCGGTTCCCTCGGAGTAATACACCGACCCGCCGACGCAGACGAAGTAACAGACCTGGAGCGACACGCTGCCGTCGAGGCTCTCCGAGCGCCGGAAGCCCACCGCGTCGCCGCTGCCCATGAACGCGTACTCCGGCGGATCGAGCTCCACGCCCCAGCCGCCGGCCGGCCATTCCTCCTCCGCGGCAAACCGGTCGCCGAGGTTCAGCTGCACCCGGAAGGACGTCTCCGCCGGATCCTTCATCACCTTGTCCGGCAGCCCATCGCCGTTCACGTCCACGAAGTCCACGATCGTGCGCGCCGTCGTGCGCGTGTATCCGATCCCCGCGCCCACGCTCGCGCTCACCCCGCCGCTGGAGCCGCCCGCGCTCGCCCCGAACCCGATGCTCTGCGCGCCCGTGTCCTCCAGCCGCACCGCCTCCACGCCCGCCGCGTCCGTGAAGAAGCCCAGCACCTCGCCGAGCGCGTCGTTCAGCTCGCCCGCGTTGAAGCTGGCCTTGGTGAATCCCTCGCGCTGCCACGGCACCGGGTCCGTGAACCGATAGCCGAGGTTGAGCGCCACCGTCATCTGCCTGCTCTCGGGGCTCTGCGTCACCTGATCGACCAGCCCATCGCCGTTGATGTCGAGCAGCTCCACGTGCGCCGCCGACAACCCGTAGCTGGTCCCGGCGCTGAAGCTCGTGCGCAGGTATCCCTGCGATCGCCCCCGGCTGTCGGTCTTGTTGAGCGTCTGTTCCTCCTCGTCCCCCGCGCTGAACGTGAGCGACGCAAGGTCGCCGCTCAGCCGCACCGTCCGGTGCTCCACCCGCCGCAGCGCGTCCGGCAGCGAGAACGACGCCTGCGCGCCGAACCCCTTGCCCGTGTTGAGCACCGCGCCCGCGCGCGTGACGCTGTCCGGGTAGCGGTCGCCGTTCAGATCGATCAGCTCCAGATCCGTCGTCGTGCTGCCGAAGCTGTAGCCCCCTCCCACGGGGCCTGCGCCCGCCGTGAGCTCCGCGTTCCACGTCTCCGCATACCGCACGCTGCCCCGCTGGGGCCGCCCCGAGAGCCGCCCCACCACCGACGGCAGCACCCGGTCGCCGCCCACGAACGCCTCCGACGCCGCCGCGCCCCACACCGGCGCGCCTTCCTCCGACGAGAGCGGCACCGCGAGCGTGAAGCCGCGCTCGGGGTCGCGCGTCGGGAACAGGATGTCCGCCTCGGAGAACGCGCGGTCTCCGTTCATGAAGCCGATCGACCAGCCGTGGAACCCACCAGCCGTTGGATCCTGCGGCGCCCCGTCGATCAGCGCCTCGGACGCCGCGTCGGGCACCAGCAGGGCGACCGGCACCGGCACCCCGTCGATCGCCGCGCTGCTCAGGCCCGCGCTGCCCCCGGGCGATCCCTTCCAGTACAGCGAGACGTAGATCGGCTCGCCGGCCTGCACCGCCAGGTCCACCGCCACGGGGAACGCCGTTCCGGCGATGCTCGGCGCCACATACGACTGCTTGTGCAGCAGCCGGTGTACGCCTTGCACAAGCAGCGTCAGTGGCTGAGCCAACGTGCTCGTCCCCGGCACGACCAGCGTCCCCTCGAGCCGCACCGTCCCCGTCTCCGGCGCGATCCAGGGCGTGCGCCGCGTCCCCGGCGTCCACCGCTGCACGGGCATCGCCACGTACGGCCGCTGCTGGATCAACGCCACCGGCATCGCGGCGTCCTCGGCCGTGTCGCTGTCCAGCTTGCAGCCGGCGCGCCCGTTCGGCTGCACCCCGCACTGCACCGGCCCGCAGCGCCGCTCGCCGCTCTGCCGATCCGCGCGGCAGTACGTCCGGTACTCGACCGTCGGCGCCCATGCGATGCGCGCCGGGTCGCCGGGCACGTCCGATTTCACCCGGAACCACAGCCGATCGCCCTCCTTCACCTCGACCAGGCCGTCCGCGTCGCCGTGGAGACGCCCCGCGAGCGCAAGCACCCCCGCGTCCGCGCTCACGACTTCCTCGTCCATGACGCTCTGGAACGCGCCCTCGCGCTCTCGCGCGATCGAGACCCTCAGCTGATCGCTCGTCGACCCCTTCACCAGATCGCCGGTGATGCTCACGAGGCCGTCCGACGATGCGACCCACGGCACCTCGGGCCGTCCTCCCAGGCGATGGTCCTGCGCATACTCGAACCGATAGATGGGCCGGCCGTCCGGCCCCACCTGCCCGAGCAGTTCCTCGCTGACCTCGTAGGTGATCGACGGGCTCCACGACAGCAGGTCGGACGCCGTGTTCACCACCCGCTCCGGGTCGATCTCGGGCGCCGCGCTCACCCGGAAATAGAGGCGATCGCCTGCGAGCACGTGCGTCGTCAGGGGCGCGCCCCCGCAATCGCCCGCGCCCACCGCGCACGGCCCGAGCTCGTCCGGACCGAACACGTGGCTGAACAGCGGCGGCAGCTCCCCATTGCGCACGAGCTCCACGCGCAGCCCGTCGCCCCCCGCCTCCTGCTTCTGGAGCGCGCCCCCGATGCGGACATCCCCCTCGAACGGCGCGGTCCACCGGAGCATCGGGTCAGCCGGATGGAAGTCCGCGCGCGACGCCAGCGCGAAGTCCGCGCGGCCCGACGGCGCGCTGGCGTCGATGTTCCCCCAGTCCCTCACGCCCTTGAACCCGCCGCGCCGATCGTTGATCGCGACCTGGAGCTGCCCGACATCCCCGACCGACACGAGATCAGGGAACCCGTCGCCGTTGAGATCCGAGACGACCCGCTCGTCTTCCGCCCGGCTGCGCGTGTACGCCGCCGACGCGCTGAGCGCATCGCCCACGTTGATGCCTGCGTGAACGCTCCATCCCGAGGTGTCCGTGAGCCCGAGGTCGTCGGCGTGAAGCCCGCTGAGGTGGAACGGATCGAAGTGATTCTCGTCGGGAAGGCGCAGCAGGTTGCGCAGCGCGTCCCCGCCGTCACCGGCGAAGTCGGGCAGACCGTCGCCGTTCAGGTCGAGCAGGCTGACGCGCGTCGTCTGACTGCCGCTGTACCCGCCGCCACCCACGCTGACGATGCCGAGGAGCCCCACCGACACGCTGCCGCCGAAGGTCGAGTCCTCCGTGCGCGACAGGCCTTTCTGAGACCCCACCTGCCCCCACGTCTCGGCGTCGGCCGCGAACGCCCCGGGCTGCCCGGACGCGGTGCGCGGCGCCGCGAAGTACTCGAACGTGTGGCGATAGAGCTCCTCGCTCGTGAGCGTCCCGTCGGCGTCGCGGCTCCCCTTGCCGGAGACCGCGATCGCCTGGAGCAAGCTCTTGCCGAAATCCCCCTCTGTGTACTCGAGCGCGTAGCTGCGGATGACGGTATCGCCAAACCGCACGTCCACGCGCCGGAGCCGCTCGCTGGTCTGCTCCAGAAACCCCGGCCTGCCGCTCAGCATCACGTCCGGGCGTCCGCCCTCCGAGATGAAGTCGACGGCATAGGCCGCCTCCACGCCCTGCGACGTGTTGGCCGTGTACTCGATGCGCTCGGGGTGCACCTCGATGCGCGGCGCCGGGCCCGCGGGCTCGACCCGATGCGCGTGGTGGACGAGCATCTGGTTGCCGAACGTGTCGCGGACCTCTTCCAGGTACCAGCGGAACACGTTGCGCGGGCGGCTCGGGTCCGGATCGTCGAGCCGCGCGGTCGCGCTCCGCCCGTACACATAGGTCGTCCCGCTCTTGTCGGTGACCTCCCAGTGATAGCTGTCCGGCCCGATCCCGTGGCGCAGGATCCTCGCGAAGCGCCCCTCCACCCGCTGCCGGTAGACCTGCGGCTCGCTCGACGCGTCGCCGATCCGCACGAGCTCACTCCCGTCGAGCGCATAGCGCTCCTCGCCCGTCGCATACGTCGGGACGCCGAAGCGCGTGTCGATCTCGATGCTCGACAGCCGCAGATCCCAGCCCACGCCGAGCCACCCGCTACGGTGCTCGCTGTTGTAGCCAATGGCGAGCGACGGTTGCATGCCGTTGCGCCCCGGCGGGACCTCGATCGGGTGGCTCAGGTGCGCCGAGCCGCTCGAGCTCGCCTCCGGCGGGGCGATCAGCGTCACCCCGGCGAACGGGCTGCCGAGCGCGAGCCCCTTGATGCTGCTGGGATCGAACGAGCGTGTCCCCGGCGCGTCGGGCATCGCCAGCGTCGCGTTGATGAAATCGGTGAAGTGGTCGGTCAGGCTCGCCAGCTTGCCCTTCGCGGCCTCGCCGGCCCTCTCGACGCGCTGCCACGTACCGAGCGCCTCGTCGAAGTAGAAGCCCATCACGTGCTGCGCCGTCATCCCCGGAGGAATGGCGTGCTCGTCATAAGGCAGCGTCAGCCGCACCGGTTTCTTGAACCGGAGCCCATGCGGTCCGAAGCGGTATGCCCTCCCTCCGGGCGTGACGTTGACCATCGCGCGCCCCATCGGCCGCACCTCGCCCAGCGGCAGCGGGCGGATCGTGATGCGGACCGGCTCGTCGACCGCTCCCGGAGGGATCTCCAGCACGGCCCCCTCGAACGCCACCACCCGCGCCTGGTCGGGGAGCACCACCTCGCCGTGGGGCGCCCCCACGTCCTCGACAGGCGGCGCGTCGACCCGGGGCCCCAGCGACAGGCCCCCGACACCGTCGCTCGGCAGCCGCAAGGGAATCGTGGAGAGCGCCATCCCGCCGCCCGGAGGCGATAGCGGCAAGGGCGGCGGATCGAGAGGCCCCGCCAGCGCGAGGCCCTCATGCCCCCGCCCGAGCAGCAGCACCACCGCACAGAACACCGCGAGACGATAGAACCAGCCCGCCTGTCGCATTCGAGGATCTCCCGACGCAAGGTCTCTTGAATTCGCGGCCAGATATCTCCGGCAAGACCCACCGTGTCAACACCCGCTCGATAACAAGCAATTACAGCGCGCCGCCGCCTCTCCTCGCCGGCCGCATTCCCTCGCATGCTGCGCCTGCCGATCGGCGCAGCAGCATTCAGACGCGCAGCCGCGTCGAACACCGTTGACACCTCCCTCTCGATAGCAACCATCACACGGTCACACTCGACCAGGAGGGAGCTCATGCCCCTGAAACGCATTGTCAAGAACACGTCCAAGCCCACCTCGTCCAAGGCCAGGTCATCCAGCAAGGCGCCGGTTCCGAGGACGAAACGCCCGGCCTCTCCGGCCCACGACCCCACCAGCGAGGAGGCGCTCCTTGCGCTGGACCCGACCTACGCGGCCGGCCCCGACATGCCCACGAGCGTCGCGGAGCGCGAGCTCACCTCCCTGGCGCGCCTCGCGCACGCGCAAGAGGCGCGTCTCTCCAGGATCGGTATCACCCCCGACAAGGTGGATCTCCTCGCGCGCTTCGCGCGGCGCCTCGGCGCGCTCGAGAAGGCGTGGCAGAGGGCGCGCGGCGCCGTGCAGCTCACGTCCACGCAGCGCAGGCTCCGCGACGAGGCCGAGGCGCTCGACGCGAAGCTCGTGGCCGGCGGCCGGTGGGGCTGCCGCAATGACGCCGCCGCCCAGGCGGAGCTCTCGCGCATCGCCGACGGCTCCGGCCTGGCGGACACCATCCAGGACCTGCGCGATCTCGTCGACTTCTGGTCCGATCACGAGAGCGCGCTCGGCGTGACCGATATCACCCGGAAGGATCTCGACCGGGCCAGGGCGCTCGCCGACGCGCTCGAGGACGCCGCCGCCAACGAGGCCTCGGACGCGAGCGCCGCGCACGCGCTGGAGCTCCGCAACCGCTGCTTCTGGGCCGCCGACGAGCTCGCCAAGGAGATCCGCGAGGGAGGCCGCTACGCCTTTCGAGACCAGCCCAAGATCGCGGCCAGGTTCGTATCGCGCCACCGGACGACGCTGAACCGGCGCTCCCGCCTGAAGGCCAAGAAGGCGAAGGTGGAAGCCGCCCCGGAGCAGGCATCGCCAATCTGAGAACGCCTCCCGCGCCCGCTCCTATCGCTCCCGCGCCCGCCCCTATCGCTCCCGCGCCCGCCCCTATCGCTCCCGCGCCCGCCCCTATCGCTCCCGCGCCCGCCCCTATCGCTCCCGCGCCCGACACCTTCGCCTTCACGCGCATCTCCACGCGCGCTGACCGCGGGTGACCCGCTCGCGACCCAGCTTCGCCGCGTGCTAGGAAGGCGCCGTGCACTTCACCATCTGTCACGAGCTCGACGCGCCCGTCGACGCCGTCGAGCTCGCCGTGCTCTCGCCGGAGCTCGGGCCGCGGCTGGCCACCAAGGTCGCCTCGCTCGAGAGCGTCGTGACGGTCGAGCACGCGCTCCGCAACGGCGAGCTGCTCCGCGTCCTGCGCTTCCAGGCGAGCGCGCCGCTGCCGATCTTCGCGAGTTACCCGGTCGCGAAGGACGCCATGTCCTGGGAGGAGCGCTCGACCTACCGGCTCTCCGATCACGCCGCCACATGGCAGGTGAGCCCCAAGGAGCAGTGGCGCAGCTACTTCCGCTCCGCGGGCACGTACCGCCTCGAGCGCCTGCCTCAGGGGCGCACCCGCCGCCGCGTCGAGGGCGACATAGAGATCCGGCTGCGCCTGCTCGGCCCCCTCGTCGAGCGCATGGCCCTCGCCGAGGTCCAGCGGACGTACGACGCCGAAGCAGATACGCTCCGGGAGCTCCTCAGCGCATGAACGACCTACTCCACCCCGCCCGCCCCGCCCGCCGCGCCCGCCGCGCCACCCTCGCCCGCTCCGCCGCCGCGCTCCTCGGCCTTTGCGCGCTCGCCGGCGCGCACGCCGCGCACGCCGCGCCGACCGACGGGCCCTCGCAGCCGATCCCCGACCCGGGCAAGGCCGTCGCCAGCAGCGACGACACCTCCGCGATCGCGGTGAACCCCGCGAACCTCTCCTTCCTGCCAGGCACGGAGCTCCGGTGGACCTGGGTCGCCACGGGCTCGGCCTCGCCGCTGCCGGCGCGCGGCCACTCGATCGCGCTCGGCCTGCCGCTCTGGTTCGTGTCGACCGGCCTGCGCTTCGACTTCCTCGACCCGCCCGGGGCGGCGCCGATCGACAGCACGTCGCGCTGGGTCCGCTGGGGGCTCGCGCTCGACACAGGGCCGGGCTTCGCTTTCGGGACCACGCTCGGCTGGGGCAGCTCCGATGCGCCGGCGCTCGACGGATACTTCTCGCTCACGAGCGGCATCACCCTCCGGCCCTCCACCTGGCTCTCGCTCTCGGCCGTCGCCCGGGACTGGAACCGCCCCGAGAACCGCCTGAACGAGGCCATCGAGCGCAGCTACGACTTCGGCGTCGCGGTCCGCCCCGTCGGCGGCAGGCGCGCGCTCGAGATAGGGCTCGAGACCGCCTACGTCGAGAACAGCGATCCCGACGAGAGCGGCGCCTGGGTGCCGCGGGCGACGCTCGGCCTGCGCGTGCCCTACGTCGGCACGCTCCGGGGCGACGTGACGCTGCGCGACCTCACGACCGACGAGGGCCCGCACGTCGCGGCCATGGCCGGCCTCGACGTCAACGTCGACGAGCTGCAGCTCTCCGCCGGCGGCGTCTTCGGCGACGCCATCACGAAGAACGGCACCGGCCTCTACGTCGGCGCCGCGCTCCGCAGCTTCTCCGAGCAGGGCGTGCAGCTGCCGGCCCGCGTCGTCCGCGTCCGCCTCGACTCGACCCCGGGCGTCCGCAGGCACACGCGCTTCCTGCAGCAGCTCTGGCGCCTCGCCGAGGACCCGGAGGTCGCCGGGGTCGCGCTCGTGCTGCGCGCGGAGCCGGCCAGCTCGCTCGCCCACGCCGAGGAGGTCAGCGACGCGATCCGCAACCTGAAGAGCCACGGCAAGAAGGTCATCTGCCACCTCGAGGACGCCGGCGGGCGCTCGCTCCACGTGTGCTCGCACGCCGACACGATCGCGATGAACCCCGCGGGCGGGCTGCGCTTCTCGGGCATCTCGTCGAGCTACTTCTTCTTCGGCGGGCTCCTGAAGAAGCTCGGCGTCCAGGCCGATATCGTCCGCATCGGCGCGCACAAGCTCGCCGCCGAGCAGTTCGCGCGCGAGAGCGGCACCCAGGTCGGCAAGGACGACCGCCAGGAGCTGATCGAGCAGTTCAACGGCGCCTTCGTCGCCGAGGTGAGCGCCGGGCGCCGCATCCCCGCGGCGGAGCTCACGCGGCGGCTCGCCCGCGGCCCGTTCCTCGCGCAGGAGGCGCGGCAGCTCGGCCTCATCGACAGGCTCGCCTACGACGACGAGATCGGCCGCGTCATCAACGAGGTGATGGGGCGCTCCTCCCGCGTCGTCGACGACGACCCGGGCGACGAGGCCCCGGAGCGCTGGGGCTACTCGCCCAAGATCGCGCTCGTCTACCTCGACGGCGACATGATCGACGGCGAGAGCCGGTCGATCCCGCTCGTCGGCGTCAAGCTCGCGGGCTCGTACACGGTCGCGGGCGCGCTGCGGCGCGCGCGCGAGGACAGCAGCGTCCGCGCCGTCGTGCTCCGGGTCGAGACAGGCGGCGGCTCGACGCTCGCCGCCGACGTCATCCTGCGCGAGGCGATCCTCACCGCGCGCACGAAGCCGCTCATCGTCTCGATGGGCTCGCAGGCGGCGAGCGGCGGCTACTACGCGTCGGTCGCCGGCAGCCCTATCTTCGCGAGCCGCTCCACGGTCACCGGCTCGATCGGCATCTTCTACGGCAAGGTCGACGTCACCGGGCTGCTCCAGAAGCTCGGCGTCACCATCGAGACGTTCCGCACGACGCCCCGCGCCGACGCCGAGTCGCTCTACAGGCCGTTCACCGACGACGAGCGCGAGCAGCTCGGCGTCAAGGTGAAGCAGCTCTACGATCGCTTCGTCGCCCGCGTCGCCGAGGGCCGGCACATGCGGGCCGAGGAGGTCGACGCCCTCGCGCGCGGGCGCGTGTGGACCGGCGCCCAGGCCCTGGAGCGGCGGCTCATCGATCGCGTCGGCGGGCTCCGGGAGGCGATCGCCGAGGCGCGCAGGATGGGCCGGCTGCCCGACGACGCCCCCGTCCTGTCGCTCCCCGAGGAGGACACGTCGCTCCTCGGCTACGTCCTCAGCCTGGCCGGCCTCTCGGCCCAGGCCCAGGGCGAGCTCGCCAGGGCGACCATCCCGCCCGTGATGCTCGACGCCGCGCGCGCCCTCACGCCGTTCCTCGTGTTCGGCGCGGAGCGGCCGCTCGCGCGCAGCGAGTTCGCCGGGGAGATCTCGTTCGGCGCCCCCGCCACGGCCCGCGAGGACGAGCCCTCCGGCCCCGCGCCGCGTGCGTCGGAGGAGCGCTGAGCGCATGAGCGCGACCGAGGCCGCGGGGCCGCCGCTGCTCGACGCGCGCGCCGCGCGCATCGCCGTGGACGACGTCGTCGCGATCGACGCGCTCACCGTGGCGACGCGCGGCGATCGCGTGCTCTGCGCCGGCGACACAGGCGCGCTCTTCGCGGCGATCGCGGGCGTCCCTTTCTCGGCCGTCCGCGGGCCGGCGCCGGGCGCCGCGGCGGTCGACGTCGACGACGCGGCGCCGGGCGAGGCGCGCGTCGTCGCCGGTCGCCTCGCCGTCGCGGGGCGCGACGTCGGGCGCTCCGCGCACCGCGCGGCGAGCGGGGCGGCGCCGCTCGACCCGCCGCTGCCGCTCGCGTGGACCGTGGACGCCTACGTCGCCTGGGGCGCGCGGCTCTCGGGCGCCTCGCCCCGCGCGGCCGCCGAGATGGCGCCCGCGGCCCTGGCCCGGGTGGGCCTCGCGGCCGCCGGCAAGCGCGCCCTCCGGACGCTCGCGCTGCCCGAGCGCCGCGCGCTCGTCCTCGCCCAGGCGGTCGTGACCGCGCCGGCCGCGCTGATCGTCGAGGATCCGCTCGTCGGCCTCGACGACGGCGCCGCCGGCTTCGTCCTCGCCGCGCTCGCGGGCGCGACAGAGGGCCGCGGCGCGGTGCTCACGACGGCGCGCCTGGACGCCGAGGGACCGCGGGGCGTCCTCGCCCGCGGCGCCACCGACGTGCTCGTGCTCACCGGCGGCGAGCTCGCCTTCTCGGGCACGTTCGCGGAGGTCGCCGCGGGCGGCCGCCTCTACGCCCTCACCGTCCGCAGCAACGCGGAGCTCCTCCGCGAGGAGCTCGCCTCCCGGGGCATCGCCCTGCGCGGAGGGCCGGCGCGCTTCTCCGCCGCGCTGCCCGAGGGCACGACCACCCGCGACGTCGTCCTGGCCGCGACGCGCTGCCGCGCCGCGATCGTCGAGCTCCTCCCCCTCTTCTGACGACCGCTCGCGGCCTCCGCCGCCCCTGGACCGCGCGCGGCCCTCGTCACCCGCGCGCTTCGCCGCCCCGCGCGCCTCGCCACTGTTCGCCACCCGCCGGGCGCCGTAGTACCGTGCGCGCGATGTCATCCGAACCCGCCGCGAACAAGCCGTCCGCCGCTCAGGTCACCCCGGGCGGCCCGCCCCCCGGAGGCCGCCTCGCCGTGCTCACCGCGTTCGCGGTGGGCGCGTCGTGGCTCCCGGTCCCGGTGCTCCCCGATCGGATGCTGCTGCGCATCCGCGGCGCCATCGTGCAGGACACTGTCGCCCGCCACGGCCTCAGCCTCACCACCGACGCGCGCGCCCTGCTCACCCAGCCCGGCGCCGAGCAGACCCCGATCCGCAAGGCCGCGCAGCTCGTCACGAAGGAGCTCCTCCGGCGGCTCAACCCGGCCCTGGCCCTCGCCGCCGCCGCGCGCGGCCTCGAGGTCTACGCCCTCGGCCACCTCCTGAACCGCTACATCACGCGCGTCCGCCGGACCACCGCCGTGCGCATCCACGCGGACGAGGCGCGCTGGATCCGCGACGCCGTCGATCGCGCCGTGCGGCGCTCGCTGTCCCCCTCGCTCCGCCCGGAACTCACCGTCCTGCCGAGCGGCGCGGAGGACCTGCGCGACGAGTTCACGCGCTGGATCGACGCGTTCCTGCTCGCGGGCGCCTCCGTCCCCGAGTACATCGAGCGCCGCCTCGACGCGGCGTTCGACGAGATCGCCGCCGCCGGCCTCCCCCATGACTGACCCCGAGGATCGCACCGCCACCGCGGGCGCTGCCGACGGCCGCCACGCGGCCGACGCCGCGCCCGAAGGCGGCGACCAGCAGAGCGCGCGCGGCGCGCTCAAGCGCTGCCGCCGCGTCATCGTCAAGATCGGCTCGAAGAGCCTCTCCGGCGACGCCTGGGACCGGCTCGCCGCCGAGGTCGCCGCGCTCCGCGGCCGCGCCGGCCGGAGCCTCGTCATCGTGTCGAGCGGCGCCATCGCCCTCGGGGTGGCGAAGCTCGGGCTCAAGGCGCGGCCGAAGGACATGGCGTGGCTCCAGGCCGCGGCCGCGGCCGGCCAGAGCGTGCTGATGCAGCGCTACGAGGAGGCGTTCGGCAAGGTAGGCCTGCTCGTCGCGCAGGTGCTCCTCACGCACGCCGACCTCGCCGACCGCACCCGCACCAACAACGCGAGGAACGCCCTGGCCGCGCTGCTGGAGGCGGGCGCCATCCCGATCATCAACGAGAACGACGCTGTCGCGGTCGAGGAGATCAAGTTCGGCGACAACGACCAGCTCGCGGCGATGGTGACCCCGCTCTGCGAGGCCGATCTGCTGATCCTCCTCTCGGACGTCGAGGGCCTGCTCGACGGCGACGGGCGCCGCGTGCCGTTCGTGCGCAGCGTCGCCCGCGAGGCGCGGCACCTCGCCGGCGCGTCGACCTCCGGCGTCGGCACCGGCGGCATGGCCAGCAAGGTGGAGGCGGCGCGGCGCGCCACGCTCGCGGGCTCGCACGTGGTCATCGCCGCCGCCCGCGAGCCCGGGATCATCACGCGCATCGTCTCGGGCGAGGACGTCGGCACCCTCTTCGCCGCCGTGCCGCAGCGCCTCAGCGCGCGCAAGCACTGGATCGCGTACACGCTGCGCCCGCGCGGCGCGATCCTCGTCGACCGCGGCGCCGCCGAGGCGATCGGCTCGAAGAACCGGAGCATCCTCGCGGTCGGCGTCCTCGGCGTGCGCGGCACCTTCCTCCCGGGCGACGCCGTCGCCGTCGTCGACCCGGAGGGCACCGAGATCGCGCGCGGCCTCGCGCGGATGTCCGCGGGCGACGCCGCGCGCATCGCGCGGAAGAAGCGCGACGAGGCCGGCGAGGACGTCGTCGTCCACCGCGACGACCTCGTGGTCCTCCCGAGCGAGTAGCCCCTCCCCGGCCCTCCAGCCCGCCCTGTAGGTGCGCCGACCACCCGATCGCGCGCCCCGCGATCTTCTCGGGAACCTCCGCGCCCGCCCGCTGTCGGTCCGTTCTGTCGCTTGCTGGTCGTTTGCTGGAGGACGGGTGATGCGCTTCGGGTTGTTCGTCGCCAACGGGTTGGTTCTCGCCGGGGTCGCGTGGACCGTCGGGCTCGGGCCGAGCGTGAAGGCCTCGCAGCTGCTGCCGCCGCGCGCCACGGCCGGGCTCGGCGAGCTCGCGGAGCTCGAGGCCCGCTACGCCGCGGGCCGCACGCCGGAGAGCGTCACCGCGCTCGCCGCGGCCTACCTGGAGCGCGATCAGCCCGGCCTCGCCTCCTCCGCCCTCGACGCAGCGCCCCGCGAGGTGCGCGCGCTCCCGGGGCCGGCGCACCTCGCCGCGCGGGCGCTGCTCCGCCGCGGCCGCGTCCGCGACGCGCTCGCCGCGGCCGAGCAGGCCTCGGCGGCCTGCGCGACAGGCGCCTGCCCCGCGTGGCTCGCGGTGAAGTCCGAGCACCAGCGCGCCTTCCTCGAGCAGCTCGTCGCCGCGGGAGTCGAGGACCCGCAGACCGCCCCGGAGGCCGCGCGCGCCGCCTACGAGCGCAGCGCGAGCGAGGTGCGCCTCGTTGCGATGCGCTGAGCGCGACTCGAGCACGACCGACGCGGCGAGATCCTGCGCTGCGGCGGCAGAAATCTGCCCTGGCCCAACCTATCTGGCCTGGCTGGACAGGATGGCAGTCCGCCGCGAGCCCTGCGCCACAGCGCAGCGATATGACCTCGAGGCATGGGCGGGCGCAATGATCGTTGGGGTCATATCCAAGCTTGGAATCCCTGTCGTTGTCGAATGACGGTCACCGCCTTCTGTCGTAGCCTTTGGTCTTGCTCGGCGCGTCCACACCGGGGGCGCTGTCCGATTGAACAACCGGTTGCGCTTGGGAGGGTCTCCCTCAGGTGGAACAGCCGCATGCTCGCGCGCGGGGCGCCCTGGCGACCGCATTGAGAGGGTTGTACCGAGTCGGCGTGGCGGCCTCCGCCGCGCTCGCGCTCGCCGCCGCCGCGGGCTGTGCGCGGCCGATCACCAACGCCGGGCTGCCGATCCCCGCGGCGAAGCCGGGGCAGGAGCAGCGCGCGGTCCAGCTGCGGCCGCCGTTCGAGCTGTCGACGAACGAGGACGCGATCGTCCGGATCGTCACCGACGTGACGTGCACGGGGACGCTCATCACCGAGGACCTGGTGCTCACCGCGCACCACTGCGTGGCGGCGCGCGACGAGAACGGCAGGACGCTGCGCCGCGATCAGGAGCCTGAGGCCATCTCGATCGAGCTCGGCGGCGACCACCTGCCCTGGGGCGACGTCACGGTCCGCGCGGTTGTGGCGCCGGACTGCGGGTACACCTCGGGCCAGGGCGACATAGCGATCCTCGTGCTGTCGCGCCGGCTGATCGGGATCCCGACCCTCGCGCCGCGGATCGAGGCCGCGCCGGAGGCGAAGGAGTTCGTGACGCCGTACGGCTTCGGCCGCTGCGCGCTCTCGCGCGACGCGGTGCACCTCGTGCCGCGGCCGGGCGGCACCATCGACGCCGTGAGCCCGGCGCACTTCGTCGCCACGGCCTCGATCTGCCCGGGCGACTCGGGGGGGCCGGCGCGCAGCGACATGGGGGGCGACGTCGTCGGCGTGATCTCGTCGAGCGTGATGGACGGCGACGAGCACACGACCGGCACCTCGTACTTCAGCCGGCTCGACGTGTGGCCCGAGCTCTTCTCCGCGGCACGCGAGATCGCGGCGGGCGCGAGCCCGAGCGAGCTGCCGCCGTACCGGAGCTGCCTGCGTTGACGGCGCCGCGGCGTCCGCGGGCCCCCGTTGCTGGCCGCCCGCGGCCGGCGCTGCGCTAGGCTGCGGGTCTGCATGCGGAAGCTGTTCAACGGGCTGCTCTGGATCCTGGGAACCCTGCTGGTGGTCGGCGTCGTGCTCCGCGCGCTCGTCCTCGACGTCTGGACGGTGCCGAACGACCCGAGCCTCGGCGCCTCGATCGCGCCGAGCCTGGCCCCGGGCGACACGGTGGTCGTGCTGACGCGCGGCACGCCCGGCTTCGGCGAGCTCGTGCGGTGCCCGGATCCCGAGACCCCCGGCAGCCACATCGTCGGCCGGATCGCGGGCGTGCCGGGCGACACGGTCGAGGTCGACCACCACGCGCTCATCGTGAACGGGCAGCGCTACGAAGCCGAGGTCGCGTGCACCGAGCCCAAGCTGAGCATCAACGACCCGGCCACGGGCAACGCGGTCCAGCTCTCGTGCGACATGGTGATGATGGGCCCCGGCCTCCACCTCCGGGCGACCGGGCGCAAGCCCCCGCTCGAGCGCCGCCACCGCGTCGAGGTGCGGCCCGACACGGTCTTCCTGCTGAGCGACAACCGCAGCTACCACGACGACTCGCGCGACTTCGGCCTGCAGCCGCGCGCCGCATGCAACCAGCGGATCGTGTTCCGGCTCTGGGGCGCCGGGGGCTGGGCCGACGACCAGCGCCGCTTCACCTTCGTGCGCTGACGCCCGCCGGGGGGCCGTTCGGCCGCCGCTGCGCCGCCCTGCCGGCCGCGGCGACGCCCTGCCGGCCGCGGCGCCGCCCTGCCGGCCGCGGCGACGCCCATCCGCTGCGGCGACGCCCCGCCGGCCGCGGCGACGCCCATCGCCGCGGCTGCCCCGCGCGCTTGATCTCGCTGCCCTGCGGGCCCGATCTCGCTGCCCTGCGGGCCCGGGCCCGCTGCCCCTGGCCCGGCCGGCAAGGAGCCTCCGCCGGGGCGGGCCGCGAAGCGATGTCAGCGAGCTTGACCCCTCCGCTCATCGACGTCTAGAACCGTGGTCCTCTCCACCCGGGTCGGGAATCCAGCGCGAGGTGCGGGCCGGGTTCTCCGTCCGGGCTCGCTTCATCGGTCGGGGGTCCGCCCAGGCGGCCTCCCACTGGCGCGGGTCGGAGAACCGCGATCCCGCGGTCCTCCAATGCACCGAGGCGACGTTTGCACACCGAGCAGCACGAGATTGGCATCGTCTGTGGCCAGTGCGATCTGTGGAGCCCGATGGGCACCGCGCGTTGCCCTGAGTGCGCGAACGACCTGGCCCTGTTCACGCCGCGACGGGCGAGCTCGACGACGACGCCGTCCCGGCGCTCCCCGACGCCCGCCGCCGGCAGCGGCAGGGCGGAGCCCCGGCTCGACCCGGCGAGCTCGCGCGGCCCGGGGCGAAGCCCCAAGACCACCTCGCCCAAGAGCGATTTTGCCGAACTCTCCCAGGAGGAGCTGATGGAGCAAGCCCGTAACTACGTCTGCCGTTCCTGCTCGAGCGGTGTCCCCTCGGGCCACAAGTTCTGCGGGAGGTGCGGAACCGCGGTCCCGCCCGAGATCCTGAGCGCGCAGACGCTGTTCTTCGGGGACATGCAGAACCCGGCGAAGGCGAAGCTGATCCTCATCCGCGGCGAGGGCATGGACGGCCTCTCCTTCCACCTGAAGGCCGAGCAGCACATCGTCGGCCGCAACGGGCAGCTCGTCTTCCCGGACGACCCGTTCGTCTCGCCGAAGCACGCGAACTTCTTCTACCGCGACGGCAAGCTGGTGGTGCGCGACGAGGGCTCGCTGAACGGCGTGTACATCCGCGTGCGCGGCACGATCGACATCACGCCGGGCGACACCTTCCTCGCGGGCGAGCAGCTCTTCCGGCTCGATCCGACGCCGCGCGCCTCCGACGGCCAGGATCCGGACGGGACCTTCTTCTACTCCTCCCCCAAGCACCCGAGCCCGTTCCGCCTCACGCAGGTGCTCCAGGGCGGCGCGGTCGGCATGACCGTCTGCGCGCGCGGCAGCTCGCTCCAGATCGGGCGCGAGGGCGGCGACCTGAACTTCCCTGTCGACCTCTACATGTCGGGCTCGCACTGCCGCCTCGAGGAGCACAACGGCAAGTTCACGCTCACCGACCTCAACAGCCGCAACGGCACCTACGTGCGCATCAAGAGCGAGCGCGAGCTCGCCCACGGCGACTACCTCTTCATCGGCCGCAAGCTCCTGCGCGTCGAGCTCAACACGAACTAGCGCCGCGCGCGTCCACGTCGCGGCCGTCCTGGCGCTGGCCGGCCATGGGAGCGCGGCGCGCGTCGCTGCCGCGCACAGGCGCCGCGGCGCGCCTGCTACACTCCAGGCAGGCCGGTCGACCCCTGGCACGCGTCCGCGCCGGAGCGATCTCCTCCCGGAGGACCTCTCGCCCATGACCACCGCTCGCTGGCCTCTCAACGTCTTCCGCGCCGGACCGGTCGCGGCGGGCGCGACGCTGTGGCGCAGCCGCGGCCAGCTTCATGTGACCGTCATCGCCAAGGCCACCTTCGCGATGGTCGCCGGCGGCGAGGCGCAGCAGATCGAGCCGCTCGAGGTGATCCGGAGCGAGGTCTACACCCGGGGCCATCCGATGAAGCCGCTCCTCGCGGCGAGCGAGCTCGCGCCGTGGCTGGAGCGCGCGGAGGTGGTGCTCACCGGGCACGCGTGGGCGCCGGGCGGGGTGCCGGTCCGGCGCATGCCGGTGCGGCTCGCGATCCTGCGCGGGGCGGCGGCGCTGGTCGACAAGCGCCTCGAGGTCGTGGGCGATCGGACGGCCACCGCGGCGTCGCCGGACCCGGAGCCCGAGCCGTTCGTGAAGATGCCGATCGAGTACCAGCGCGCCTGGGGCGGCGACATCCGCGACCCGGAGAACCCCTTCGGCGTCGGCGCCATCCAGGACACGCGCGGCAGGACCTCGTTGCCCAACCTGCTGCCGCCGGGCGGGGGGCGCGCGCCGATCGGCCTCGGGCCGATCCCGCCGATGGTGCCGAGCCGGGCGAGCAGGCTCCGCGGCCTCGCGCGCACGGCGCTGGAAGGGGTCGCGTCGATCCCGGACGATTTCGACTGGTCGTATTTCCAGTCGGCGCCTGCGGATCAGCGCTTCGATCGGGTGCTCGGCGGCGAGCAGATCGTGCTGGAGGGGCTGAGCCCGCGTCACCCGGTGCTGACGACGCGCCTGCCGGCGCTGCGGGCGCTCGCGACGATCTACCTGCCGAACGGCGCGCAGCGGTGGTTGCTGCTGGTGGGCGACACGCTGATCGTGCACCCCGACGCCGAGCGCTGCGCGGTGGTCTTCCGCGGGAGCTTCCAGGTGGCCCTGGAGGAGGCGCTCTCCGCGCTGCGCGTCGCGGTGGGCGTGGAAGCGGGGGGCCAGCCGGTGCCTTGGCCGGACGCCACGGAGGTGCTCGCGAGCGCGCCGGTCGAGACAGCGGCGGCGGAGCGCGTGAAGTCGGGGGACTGGAGCTCCACGGTGACGCTCGACGACGACGACGTCGTGGACGCCCCGGAGAGCGCCGTGGGGGAGCACCCGCTCGCGGGCACGATGCCGCTCGCGCTCGACGACGCGGCGCTGTCGCCTGGCGTCGAGGCGCGGCCACGCGAGGCGCAGGCCGCGTCCTCGCCGGCCGCGGCGCTCCAAGCCCAGGGCCGGGACGGCACGGCGGGCGCGCCGTTTCCGCTCGCGCCTGCGGGGGCGCACGGCGCTCGGAGCAGCGGCGAGCACGCGGACGCGCCCTGGGCGGTGAGCCGTGTGACGGCGATCCCGGTGGTCGCGTCACCGCTGGAGGGCACGATCGATCTGAGCGTGACGGTCGACGCTCCGCTGGAGGGAGCGATCGATCGGCGCGCGCCGGCCGGCGCACCGCTGGAGGACACGATCGATCTGCGCGCGACGGCCGGCGCACCGCTGGAGGACACGATCGATCTGCGTGTGCCGGCCTCCGCGCCTGCGCCCGTCGCCGCGCCTGCGCCCGTCGCCGCGCCTGCGCCCGTCGCCGCGCCTGCGCCCGTCGCCGCGCCTGCGCCCGTCGCCGCGCCTGCGCCCGTCGCCGCGCCTGCGCCCGTCGCCGCACCGACGCCCGTCGCCGCGCCGCTGTCCACGCCGGAGCGCGATCCGGAGGAGGAGCGCCCTCCCGGGCCGCGGGCGCCGGCCACGGCGCCCTCCGCGCCGAAGCAACAGCGGCCCGATCTCCTCGGCAGTCTGTACAAGCGCTTCCGCAAGGGATGAGCCGGAACGAAGAAGGAGGGACCGTCATGTCGGAGGGAGCCGTGATCCGGGAGCGCGCCGTGTCCGTGCGCGCCGAGGAGTACCTCGGGCCAGCACACGTGCTGGAGGCCCACGGGCAGGCAGTGGTGGTCGAATTGCCGGAGGGGGAGAGCGCAGAGGCGACGATGGCGCTGGCGATCCCTTATGCGCCGGCTGTCGGCGACGTGCTCCTGGTGATCGGCCGCGGCGGACGCTTCTATGTCATCGGCGTCCTGCACGGGACGGGCAAGACGACGCTGGAGCTCCAGGGCGACGTCGACGTCCGGGCGGCGGGCGGGGCGCTGCGGCTGTCCGGGGACCGGGGGGTGGAGCTCCGGGGGCCCGAGGTGGACCTGCACGGCGACAAGGTGCGGGTGTTCGCGGGATCGCTGGTCCAGAAGGCGGCGTCGCTCTACCAGCGCGTGACCGACCTGTTCAGCCTGCACGCCCGGGAGAGCCACACGGTGGTGGACGGGTCGGCGACGACCAAGGCGAAGAGCGCGACGGTGCTGACCGAGGAGACGATGACGATCAACGGGAAGGAGATCCACCTCGGGTAGGCGGGCGCCCGCCGGCGTCCGGCTGGCTCACCAGCCGTATCCCTTCCCCTTGGTCACCTTCTGCGGGAGCGCCCTTAGCGGGCCGGGCATCCCGCTGGGATCCAGATCCGCGTGCCGGTAGGGGTGCACCCAGTTCTGGGTCATGGCGCTGTCCGTCGGGCGATGCTGGATCCCGTAATGGGCGAGCACCGCGGCGCACCGCGCGCACACCGCCCGGCTGACGCCGATCCTATTGAAGGCGCGGATGTGGCCCTGCAGCCACCAGGATACCGCGAGCATCTCCGCGTGGATGTTCTGGTCGTTCCTGGGGTTATCCCCGATGATCCGCTCGTCGATCGTGATGCGATGTCTGCCCTCGATGCCCTTGATGGCCTCGTCGAAAGACCTGTACTCGCGCTGGGTGAAGATGACGTAAGTGCCGTCGTCGGTCTGGACGACGGCCTGTACGTTCCGGCTCTCGAGCCGTCCATCGCCGTGGATGGCCAGATTCAATGTCTCCGCCATGCCATCGAGCTGCTGTCGCGTGGACGTGGGTCGCTCGCGCCTGTCCTCTTCCCCCTCCTCCTCGTCGTCGCTGTCTCCGTCCTCCTCGTCGCCGTCTCCGTCCTCGTCGTCGCTGTCTCCGTCCTCCTCGTCGCCGTCTCCGTCCTCGTCGTCGCTGTCTCCGTCCTCCTCGTCGCCGTCTCCGTCCTCGTCGTCGCTGTCTCCGTCCTCCTCGTCGCCGTCTCCGTCCTCGTCGTCGCCGTCTCCGTCCTCGTCGTCGCTGTCTCCGTCCTCGTCGTCGCTGTCTCCGTCCTCGTCGTCGCCGTCTCCGTCCCGCTCCTCGCCCTCCCCTTCTCCCTCGCTCTCATCCTCCTGGTCGTCGTCGTTGTTGTATCTCTGGACGAGGCCCGAATCGATCCGGGACCGCTGCGAGCTCTCCTCGTCATCGGAGTCGCTCGACTCGGACTCGCTGGAGTCCCGCGATGCGACCTCCTCATCCGATGAGCTATCCGCGCCAGATTCGGCGATCCTCCGCCGCTTCGTGATCGCGTTGACCGCGGTGGTCCTGCGCGAGCGCCCGGTGGAGTTGCTGGCGGCGACGGTGCTGTTGCCCTGCTTCCCGCTCGTCCTCTTCCTCTTGGTGCGGGAGCTCGTCGAGGACTTCGATCTGGTGTTCACCATACGCGTTCAGCGCCAATCTCCGCGCAGGGCCCAGATCAGAAAGGGCTCGGCTCCCCGTCTTGATCGAAGTAGGTCGTGACGCCGCGCTCCACGAACCAGCGGGTGATGTTCGCGTAGGGGAAGAATTGCTGGAGCGCGAGGACCTCCTTCCTGGCCTCCTCGAGGTCGGCGTTAGTGACGTCTTGATCGCCGCTCAGGGTCGGCCGCGTGACGCGGATCTCCGTCACCTGATCGGGGTTTGCGCCAGCCTGCTGGACAACATTCCGGAGCGCCGTCCACTCGCTCCCGCCGTCCGAGCAGTGAGCGTAGACCGGCTGCCCGCTGGCGAGGGCCCAGGCGGAGGCGCAGCCCACGATGGTGCTCGGCCCGTGGCGCTCGTTCGCGCCGATGAGGCCGTAGCCATTGTCGCCGTGAAACTGCGGCCTCGTCTTCGTCAACTTCAGTGCGCGGGCCCGCGCCCTCAACGTCGCGTTCGTCAACACCCCGCGGTCCCCGGGCAGCGCGGGCACCGGAGCGTCCAGGTGGTCGGAGTTGATGATGGGCACGGCCCCCCCAAGAGATGCAATCGCCTTCTTGCGGGGATTGCAGCAACAGAAGAGCGTCTTCCATCTGGGCATCTCCTCATCCCTCCATCGCAGGGAAACACGAGCCCGGCCCGGGCGCCACGCCGATCCCCTGCACCTCCGCCCCGCCCGGCAGCGTCACTTGCACCGCCGTCGCCATCCGCGCGCCCCCCTCTCCCGCCCAGAGCGCCTGCCCCACCCCCTTGCCGTACGTCCCCTCCCCCTCGATCATCGCCCGCCCGTGCGCCTTCAGGCACCCTGCGAACAGCTCCGCTGCCGAGGCCGTCCCGCGGTTCACCAGGATCGTCACCGGCGCCGCATAAGGCCTCTCCTGCCCTGACCGATACACCGTCTCGTCCCCATCGCCATCCGTCACCGTGGCGATCACGCTCCCCGCCGGCAGAAAATCTCCCGCCAGCTCCACGAACGCCCGCAGCTCCCCTCCAGGGTTGTCGCGCAGGTCGATCACAAGCTCGCGCATTCCCTCCGCCGCGAGCGCCCGCATCGCCCGGTACACCAGGGCCGGCACGTCCAGCGAGAACACCCGGATCCGGATCACCCCGACGCCATCCTCGAGCAGCGCGTGCGCCACGTTGTTCTCGCCGGCGAGCACCTCCTCCGGCGCCCCCGCGCACGTGTAGAAGACGTTCACCGCGCTCGGCACCAGCACCGCGCCCACCGCATTGTTCCCGGCGTTACCGATGGTGCGGCAGGTGAGGTTGATCGCCGGCAGCCCCTCGATGATCACCTTCGCATTGCCCGTCACATAGGCGCCGATATCCATGTAAAGCGGGTGCGCCACCCCGGGCTCCATCCCGAAGGTCATCGGGATGGTCGTGCCGAGGTTCAGCGCGTTCATCATCGCGACCTTCACCTTCACCGAGAAATTCACCGCCATCGCGTTGAGAGCGAAGTTCGGGTACGGAATGGGCACCACCACCGGCCCCACCGGCGTCAGGCACACGTCCGGAAACCCGATGTTCATCCCGGCGCCGTTGTTGCTCGCAGGCAGCATTCTCTCCGCTCCTTCCCCCGGCTGTTATCGCGGTGGCCGCGGGGGCGTGTACGCCTCCGCCGCGAGCCGATCGACGTCCGTCCGGCGCGCGCCGACGAGCTTCGCGCCGGAGAAGCGCGCGCCCCTGTCGCGCCAGGCGTGCAGGTTGGCGCCGCCGAGATCGGCCTCGCTGAAGTCGGCCTCCTCGACCCGCGCGTGCGACAGGTTCGCCCGCTCGAGGCGCGCCGAGAGGAAGAGCGCGCCGCGAGCCGCCGCGTGGTCGAGCATGGCGTCCCGCAGATCCGCGGCGGCGAGGTTCGCGCCCTCGAGGTCCGCCCGGGTGAACGTCGCGTACCGGAGCATCGCCTGCGAGAGCTTCGCGCCGCGCAGCGACGCGCCGCCGAAGTAGGCGGCCTTCGCCACCACCCTCGGCAGGCTCGCGCCGTCCAGCGCGGCCTCGCGGAGCCTGGCCTGGGTCAGGATGGATCCCTCGAGATCGGCGCCGCGGAGGTTCGCCTTCGAGAAATCGCTGCCCATGAAATCGCAGTCGCGCAGGCTCATCCGCTCGAGGTTCGCCCCCATGAAGGCGCAGCGGTGCACGGTGAGCCCGGAGAAGGAGACGGCGCGCAGATCCACGCCGGTGAAATCGACGCGATCGAAGATCGTCTTGCCGAGCACGGCGCCCGCCAGCGCCGCCTCGCGGAGGAGCGCCTGCTGGAGCACCGCGCGCGTGAGGTTCGCGCGCGAGAGCCGCGCCCGGTCGAGGATGCAGCGGACGAGCCGCGCGGCCGTGAGATCGGCCCCCTCGAGATCGGCCTCGACGAGGATCACCGACTCCAGATCGCGGCCGGAGAGGTCCACGCCGCGGAGGATCGAGCGCGAGAGGTCGCACCCGAGAAAGCTCGCGCCCCGGAGGTCCGCGCCGGTGAGATCGCAGTCCGAGAGGATCGAGCGCTCGAGGCGGGCGCCGCGCAGGCAGGCGCCGCGCAGATCGGCGCCGCGCAGCGAGCAGAGGGAGAGGTCCGCGCCCTCGAGATCGAGCCCGGAGAGATCCGCGCCGTCGAGGTCGGTGCCGGCGAGATCCTTGCCCGCGAGCTCGGGCCGCCCGAGCCTCGCCTCGTCGAGGACCACGCCGCGCATGCGCCGCGGGAAGCGGGCGCCGCGCAGGTCGGCCCGGACGAACACCGCGCGATCGAGCTCCGCGCCCTCGAGGTCCGCGCCGCCGAGATCGGCCCCGACGAAGGCGCCGTCCTCGATCCGGGCGCGGGCGAGGCGGGCGCCGCGGAGGTTCGCGCGGGTGAAGGAGGCGCGGGCGATGCGAGCCTCCGAGAGATCCGCGCCCTCGAGGTTCGAGAGGTCGAGGCGCGAGCCCTCGATGGTCGCGCCGGTGAGCCGGGCGCTGGACCAGTCCGAGCCCACCGCCTCGACCTCGGCGAGCGTCGCGCCGGAGAGATCGGCGCGGGCGAGGCGCTGGTGGGAGAGCTTCGCCCGGATGAGCCTCGCGCCGGCGAGCCGCGCTTCCTCGAGGTTCGAGCCGAGCACGAGCGCGCCGTCCAGCGCGCAGCCCGCGAGGTCCGCCTCGCGCAGGTCGCACTCGACGAAATGCGCGCCCGAGAGGGTGCTGCCCGCGAGCTGGGCGCCGCGCAGCCTGGTGCGGAGGAACTTGACGCCGGAGAGATCGAGGTTCGTGAGATCCCGGCTCGTGAGGTCGAGGCCGTCGATGCGGGCGCCCTGGAGCGGCGCGCCGGCGCGGATGCGCTCGAGGAGCTCCTTGACCGTCTTCATGCGCGCTCCAGGCTGGAGCGCCGCAGGTTCGCCCCCTCGAAGTCGCACCCGGCGGCGCTCGCGCCCTCGAGGCGAGCGCCATACAGGCTTGACCCGGCGAAGGAGGCGCCGTCCAGGCGGGCCTTGCAGAGGTCGGCGCCGAAGAGGTCGGCCTGGGAAAGGTCGGCGCGCTCCAGCGAGGCCCGATAGAAGCGGCTCTCGCGCAGGATCGCGCAGGAGAAGCGCGCGCCCCGGGCCGAGGCCCACGAGAGGTGCGCCCGGGGGAGCGACGCATACCGGAGGTCGGCGCCGTCGAGCTTCGCCCGGAGCAGCGCCGCGCCCTCGCCCCGCGCTTCCACGAGCGTCGCGCCCTCGAGATCGGCGTCGGAGAAGCTCGTGCGCGGCAGGGACGCGCCCGTGAGATCCGCGCCCTTCGCCGAGGATCCCGAGCACATGCACCCCACGAGCGCCGCGCGCCGCAAGGAGGCGCGATCGAGCCTCGCCCCCTGGAGGACGGCGCCTTCCAGGTGGAGTTCCTCCCCGTCGATCTCGCGGAGGTCGGCCTCGTCGAGCAGCGCGCCGCGCCCGCGCGCCCCGGCCAGGCGGGCGCGGGTGAGCACGGCGCGCGTCAAGATCGCCTGGTCGAGCGTGGCGCCGCGGAGATCGGCGGAAGCGGCGCGCGCGCCGGTGAGGTTGGCCTGGGAGAGATCGGCGCCGGAGAGATCGGCGCCGGAGAGGTTCGCCTCGAACAGCACGGCCCGCGAGAGATCGGCGCCCGAGAGGTCGGCGCCCGAGAGGTCGGCGCCCGAGAGGAGCGCGCCGGAGAGCTTCGCCCTGGCGAGGTCGCGGCCCGACAGGTCGCGGCCCGAGAGGTCCTGCCCCGAGAGGTCGACGCCGGGGCCGGGCTCGGGCGGCGGCGCCGCGGCCTCGCCGGGGAGCCGGTAGCCGGGGAGGATCTCGCGGAGGCGGGCGTCGCCGAGCAGCGCGTCGAGGCGCTCGACCCCCTCGAGCTTCGTCCCGCGCGCGGCCGCGTCCGCCTTGAGCTTCTCGAGGCGCTCGACGAGCGCGGCGAGCGCGCCGCCCATGGGGACCCGCGGCGTGCCCGCGGGCGTGGCCGGGAGGTACGCGGCCTGCCGCCGGGCGGGCAGCCGCGCGAGCGCCTGCGCGACAGTGCGCTCGAGGTCCACGCCCTCGGGGGTGCGCAGGGTCCGGAGCTTCGCGACGAGCTGTCGCATGCGCTCCTGCTCCGGCGCGCGCAGGCCGCCGAGCCGCTCCGCGAGGAGCCTGGTCACCGGATCCTCCTCGTCCGCGACGACGCGCGCCGGGCGCGGCGCGCCGTCGCGGACGAGATCGTAGGCCTCGCGCATCTCCGGCGGGAGATCCTCGAGGCCGCGCGGATCGCGGGCGAGCTGCGCGAGCCTCTCCCGGTAGTGCTCGAGCGGCAACGGTGGGGTCTCCAGCGGCTCGGCGCCGACGACGGCGGCGCGCAGGTCGGCGAGGTCGTCCTCGGCCACCTCCGCGTGGCCGCGCCAGGTGAGGGTCACGAGCCCCGCATCCGGCTCGACGAACAGGGTGTCGAGGTTCATGCGGGCGTCCTGCACGCGGCCCCGCGCGTCCTCGACGACCGCGCGGATGCGGAGGCCCGGCAGGCGGAACGAGGCGCTCTGCGCGGCGGGGTGCAGGTGGAGGAGCGCGACCTCCTCGTCGCCGCGCAGGTAGCCGGGGAGGCGCTGGTCCGGCGGGGCGGCCTGGAAATAGGTCCAGTCGAAGTCCTCGGCGTACCACGGGGCGCGCGTCTTCCGGTACGAGGGGCCGTACTCCTTGCCGAGCCTCCGGCGGCGCTCGGGCGCGTCGGGGTGGAGCGGCCCGAAGGGCGCGGGGACCGGCCGGCCCTGGCGCGGCGCCGGGACCTGCTGCGATTTCGACCACGCCCCGACAGCGAAGCGCACGGGGTGCTCGCGCTGCGCGTCGCCGGGAGGCGGGTGGCAGGCGCCCCGGAGCAGGAGGTCCGCGGCCGGCTTCCAGTCGGCGAAATCGCCGGGGTAGGTGGGCTCGCCCTCGCGCTCGCCGCCTCCGCCCTCGAAGGTCTCCGCCGTCAGGGCTCCCTGGGCCAGCGAGCCGTCCATCGGCGCGAGCGGCTCGCCCGGGCGGAGCGAGAAGCGGCCGCGGACGATGAGGACCACCTCCGGCTGCGGCGGCCTGCGCGAGCAGACCTTGGTGCCGAAGAGGAACGGCGTGAGGTTCCGGGTCTGCATCAGAACAGGTTGATGACCCCGGACATCAGGTTGTACGCCCCGGTGCTCACCGACTCGGCCGACGAGACGCTGGCGCAGATGTTCTTCACGTTGGTGCGGAACTGAGAGAGCTCCTGCCGGCTGGTCAGGTTGAGCTCGGCCTTGGGGCCCATGTTGATCGAGACCCCCGCCGTGAGCGAGACCTCGAGCATCGCCGCGATCGTCAGCTCGACCAGGCCGCCGATCGTGACCTCCTCGGTGGCGCCGACGGTGATCGACGCCGCGTTGCCGATGGTGATGTCGCTGGTGCTGCCGATGGTCACCGACTGGACATCGCCGATGGTGGTATCCGAGACGAGCGCGGCGGTCGTCGTGCTGGAGACGGTGCTCGCGGTGGTGTCGTCGCTGATGGTGGCGGCGGTCGTGGTGCTGGAGACCGTCTGCGCGGTGGTCTCGTCGGTGATCGAGGTGGCGTTCGTCCTGCTCGCGATCTCGCCGGCCCAGGTCTCGTCGAGGATCTGCGGCACCGGGCAGGCGGCGGAGCCGGTGTACGACTCCATTCGCTGAGCCCACGTGTAGCTCAGGCAGGTGGGGTTCGGGCGCTCGGCCGTGGGGGCCGCGGAGCCGGTGATGCTGGTCTGTTTGTTACCGTAGAAGCGATCGAAGGTGTCGCCGTGATAGGTGGTGTCGACATCGCCCTTCTCGGTCCTCTCGGTGACCTTCCAGGTGCCGTTATAGTTCTGGACCCATTCGATGGTGGTGGCGGCGGTCCAGAGGTCGGTGGCGTCCTGGATATGGCCGCCGGAGACATCCCAGCCGGCGGTGTCTTCCTGCCGCCCGAGGACGAGCATGCGGTAATTGCCCTTGATGACCTCGACCTTGTCGCCGCGCGTGGTGGTGATGCGGTTGCCGTCGGAGTGGTCGCGCCAGCCGCCCTTGGTGTGCAGCTTTGCTGTCTCGGCCTGCCGCTCGCCCTCGGGGATGAAGCCCGGGCAGCCGTCGCGCTTGCGGGTGTCGTCGATGAACGAGGTGACGCGGGAGGCGAGGTCCTCGCCGCTCGCCTTCGGCGCGTTCGGGCTGGCGGCGATGCCCAGGTCCTTGACCGCGCCGAGGCGCAGATAGGAGCTCATCGCCTCTGACTCGGTCCCCGCGTCGTTGAAATTCGGGACCTCGATGAGGAGGTATTTCCCGCTGATACCGTCACCCTCGCGCGTACCCATGCGTGCCTCCGTATCGGGTACAGTAACAGGCGAGCCGCGGAGGAGGCGCAACGATGAACGGGGAGCCGACCGAAACCCTGAGGTGCAGCGGGCCGAGCGCCGGCTCGTGCGGCGAACGGGTCGCCGCGACAGCGTACCGCGCGCCGAGCGGCGTGCAGATGGGCGCGGAGTCGGCCGCCGCCCGCATCCGTGAGGCGCCCGACGCAGGCCTCCTGTGCGAGGAGCCGCTCGCGCGCGCGGCGTGCGCAGCGAGGGCGGAGGAGGCGCCCGGGCCAGCCGCGGAAGGTGCGGCCGCGGCGCCGCATGCGAGCGATGGCAGCATCGACGCGGCCCAGGGGCGGGGGAGCGTCGCGGGGCAGAGGGACATCGCGCTGTCGCCGGCGAGGGCGAGCGTCGCGGGGCAGAGGGACATCGCGCTGTCGCCGGCGAGGGCGAGCGTCGCGGGGCAGAGGGATGTCCCGCCGTCCCCGGGCGGCGTGCCGGCGCCGCGTCATCCGCCGCTGCAGGAGCTCGAGGCCGCGGAGTCAGCGCTTCGCGCGGCGCGCTCCGGGCCCATCGAAGCGCTGAAGGAGGCGAAGGCTGCGCTCCGGGACCGGGCACGGCACGCGCCCATCCTGCGGCTCGACTCCAGCGAATTCTCCTGCGCCCACGTCCGGGTGCGCGAGGTGCGCGGCAAGGAGGCCATCGGCCAGCTCTTCTCGTTCGACATCGACGTGGTGTGCAGCGACGACGCCGAGCTCGCGATCGATGAGGTGCTGGGGGCGACAGCGTCGCTCGTGTTCGAGGTCCAGGGCGCCGACGAACGCACCGTGTACGGGATGATCTCCGAGGTGGAGGACCGGCACGAGACGGAGACCGCGTTCCGCTCCTACCGGCTCCGGCTCGTGCCGCGGGCGTTCCGCGCGACGCTGGTCGAGCTGCAGCAGGTCTTCCTCGACACCACCGTGCCGGAGCTCATCCAGCAGAAGCTCGCGATGGTGGGGCTCGGGCCCGAGGACGTGGCCATGCGCCTCTACCGCGATCATCCGGCGCGGGAGATGATCGTCCAGTACAAGGAGACGGATCTGGCCTTCATCTCGCGGCTCGCCGAGCACCTCGGGATCTCCTTCTTCTTCGAGCACGAGTCGGGGCGCGACGTGATGGTCTTCACCGACGAGCAGGTGGGCTTCCAGCCGCTGCCGGGGGGCGACGCGGTGGTGTTCCGGCCGCGGGGCGAGCGGCGCGACGTGTTCGAGCTCAAGGAGCAGGCCAGGGCCTTCCCCGCGACCTACGTCATGCAGGAGTACAACTACCGGACGCCGAGGCTCGATCTCACGGCAACACACGAGTCGGCGGCGGGCCTCGGGGGCGGCGTCGTCGAGTACGGCGCCCATCACAAGACGCCGGAGGAGGGCCAGCAGCTGGCGCAGATCCGCGCGGAGGAGCGGGCCTCGTCGAGCCGCTATGTCGAGTGCCAGAGCGATGAGCTCCGGCTGATCCCGGGGGCCGTCTTCGCGCTCGAGGGCCACCCGCGGCTCGACGGGGCGCGGTTCCTGGTCGTGGAGGTGGAGCACCGCGCGGTGCAGCCGGCCGCGATCGAGGGCGGGGCCGGAGGCGAGCAGGAGTATGTCAATCGCGCGCGGCTCGTGCGCGCGGAGCAGGCCTATCGCCCGCCGCGGAAGGCGCCGCGGCCGAGGATCCACGGCGTGGTGACCGCGCTGGTGGAGCCGCTCCCGGACGGGGAGATCGGGGAGGTCTCGCCGATCGACGCGCAGGGGCGCTACCGGGTGCGCTTCCATTTCGACGCGGGGGATCCCGCGTCGCGGGCGTTTCCCTCGCGGCTCGTGCGGATGATCCAGCCGCACGCCGGGCCGAATTACGGGTTCCACTTCCCGCTGAAGCCCGGGATCGAGGTGCTGATGGTCTTCCTGGACGGAGACCCCGACCGTCCGATGATCGTGGGCTCCGTGCCCAACCCGATCACGCCATCGCCGGTGACCCGGGAGGTGAACCTGATGCACCGGATCGAGACGTCGACCGGCATCCTCATCGAGATGAGGGACTGCCCGCCGCGGAGTTGACGGCAACCCTGCACCACACGCAGCTGAGCGCCGCTCCCCGCACAGGAGACGGGCCCAGATCGGCGTTTTCGGCGCGCAGGCGCACTCCAGTGCGCTGAGCACCGAAAACGCCGAGGTGGGCCCGTATCCGAAGCGGGGAGCGGCGCTCAGCGTTTGCGGCTGGCGCGCCCGCTGAGACGGCTGATCGCGTCGCCGGCGGCCCAGGCGACGCGGGCGGCCGCGTTCAGGGAGCGGACAACCGCCTCGGGCACCTGTGCGATCAGCCGCTCGAGATCGACGGGGCCGTCGATCGACGGCAGCAGCTGCTCCATGAGCTCCGCGAACAGGTCGTACTTGCGCGACAGGTCGTCGAGCCGCGCGCGCATAGCGTCCGCCTCCGGGCCCTCTGCGTCGCCGAGCAGCGCGAGCGCGCGCCGCGCGAGCGTGCGCTTGTCCTGCACCACGCGGCGCAGGCGGCCGAGGTAGGCGCCGACGATCACGTCGGGGTACTTGCCGCGCAGCGCGAACGAGTCGTGCCGCGCGCCCGACTCCCGCCGGCGCTCGATGATCCCCGCCGCCTCGAGCCCGCGCAGGTTCGCGAAGATGTTGCTCTTGGAGCGGCCGAGCTCCTGGCTGAGCTCATCCATCGAGCGCGGCACGTCGGCCAGGTAGAGCGCCGCGACGACCTGCCCCCCGAGCCGGGTGATGCCGGGGAACGAGGCGGCGATCTCGGCGCCGACCCCCTCGAGGAGCGCCTGCCGCGCGGCCGCGACCCGCTCGTCCGAGGCGCTGCGGTCGCCCCCTTCGCCGGCTGCGGGCGGCTGCGGCGGCTGCGCTGTCGGCAACGTTGGCCTGCGGGCGGTCATGATGGGTGACTCACATAACGATCTTTCGGGAACGCGCCAAGCAGCCAGCGCCCGAGGCGCGCCAGGCAGCCAGCGCCCGAGGCGCGCCCCGCCCTCTACGCCCCCGCCCTCCACGCCCCCGCCCTCTACGCCCCCGCGCTCGACGCCCTCGCGCCCGCTCAGGAGTCGTCCGTGCAGACGGACGCGAAGTTGCCGCGCGGCTGGCTCTTGTAGATGTCGACCGGGCACGAGCCCCAGCGCGTGACCATCTCCCCCACCTCGATGGCCAGGCTGTTCGACCAGTCCCGCGCCCCGTCGAAGCGGGCCCGGATGATGCCGTTCGGGTCGATGATCCACGTCTCCGGGAAGAGCTGCGTGCCGTACTGGTCGAGCACGACCTTCGACTCGGGGTCGAAGAGGACCGGGAACGGCGGATCCCCGTTCAGGGCCACCTTGAGCGCGTCCCGCACGTCATCCGGCCCCGCGTCGGTGGAGACCGTGAGGACGACGATGTCGTTGCGCGACCTGGCGATGCGGCCGAGCTCCGCGAGCGCCGGCATCTCCTCGAGGCAGGGGCCGCAGGTCTTGGTCCAGAAGTTCAGGAACACCGTCTTGCCCCGGAAGGACGACAGCCGGACCGGCTTGCCCTCCATGTCCGGCAGCTCGAAGTCCGGCGCGAGCCGGTTCCGGCCGGCGTAGGCGGGGCGCAGCGCGCACATGGCCTTGCAGGCCGTGGTGCGCTGGTCGTTCTGCGCCGCGTGCACGAAGCCGTACACGGCGACGGCGGCGACGAGGATGAAGAGGATCTGCGCGATGGTCGTCCACTTCACGGGGATGGGCATAGCCTAGCGCGGCGCCGGGCGAAAGCGGGCGGAACCGTCCTGACGGCGCCCGAAGGTCATTCCGGCCCCGAAAGCAGCCGCTCGAGCCGCCGCTCGTCGACGCGGTACTTCATGATCTTGCGCCCTTCGAGCTCGACGACGGGGACCTCCCAGTCGTAGAGCGCCCGCTTCTCCGGGCCGGCCTCGCGGTCCAGATCGACGACGGCGAGCTCGAACGGCAGCCGCGCGCGCACGCGCTCGAGCGCGGCGTGGGCTTCCTCGCACAGGTGACAGCGCTCGCGCGTGAAGAGGGTCAGCTTCTTCGTCGGATTCATCGGATCCTCCGGGGCGGGTGGCCGCCCCGTTCACCCGGCCGCGAGGAGCGGCAGGCTCTGGCGGCGCGGCGGCTCGGGGCGCTTGATCTTCTCGAACGCGCGCTCGTAATCGCGGAACGAGCCGCCCGCGTGCACCGCCTGCAGCACCGCGCGCCCCTCGGCCTCGCCGCCGGCGGCGAGCACCGCCTCGACCCACGCCCAGCGCGCGCTCGTGGCCCGCACGTCCGCGCGCCCGCGCAGGCCGCGGCGGAGCCGGTCGAGCCGCTTGTTCACTACATCGATGCCCGCGAAGCGCGCGCCGTGCAGCGGCGTGTTGCGCTTCGGGCAAAACGGCGCGATCCCGAGCGCGACCGGCACGATCCGGGACAGCTCCGCGACGAAGGCGACGCACTCGTCGACGTCCTCGTCGGTCTCGCCGGGGACGCCCACCATGAGGTACAGCTTGAGCCGGTTCATCCCGTGCTGCCGTGCCAGCTCGGCCGCCCGCTGCAGGTGCCTCGGCCGCGCGCGCCGCTCGAGCGTCTCGCGGACGCGCTCGCTCGTGCCATCCATCGCCGTCGTGAGCGTCTTGTAGCCCGCGAGCCGCAGCGCGCCGACGAACTCATCGGTCAGCCGGTCCGGCCGGAGGCTGCTCAGCCCTACCTCGGCGCCCCGCTCGGCGAGCGTCCGGACCACCTCGACGATCTTCGGGTGGTCGCTGACCGCGGCGCCGACAAGGCCGACGCGCTTCGCTTCCTCGGGGATGAGCTCGAGGAGGCGCTCCTTGGGGACGATGCGCATGCCGCCGTTGGTCGAGCGGCGCATCACGCAGTACGTGCACCCGCGCGAGCAGCCCCGCTCGGCCTCGATGAGGAACATGTTCGAGAGCTCCGTCTCCTCGGCGCGGATCGGCGACCAGGCGGGCAGGAGCGCGTTGTCGCACTGGGCGACCGGGGGCATCTCCGCGCCGTGACGCGCGGGGACGAAGACGTGGGGGACGCGCGAGAGCTCGTCGAGCGCCGCCTCGCGCGAGGGGGCTTCCCGCAGCACGCGCAGCACCTCCACCGCCAGCGTGTCGGCCTCGCCCATGATGATCGCGTCGGCGAACACAGCGAGCGGCAGCGGGTTGGAGAACGTGAGCGGGCCGCCCGCGAGGACGAACGGGTGGCGCCCGTCGCGCTCCTCCCGCAGCGCCGGCAGCCCCGCCAGCTCGAGCAGGCGGACGACCCCGGCGAGCTCGAGCTCGTAGGCCACCGAGAGCGCGATGACAGGGAAATCGGAGAGGGGGCGGAGCCCCTCGTACGTGACCGGAGCGCCCTCGGCGCCCTGGCCCTCGTCGTCGGGCAGGAAGGCGCGCTCGCACGCCATCCCGGGCTCGGCCTGGATCGCCTTGTAGATCTGGAGGAAGCCGAGCGAGCTCATGCCAGCCCGGTACGGAGACGGGTAAGACAGCGCGACGCGGAAGGGCGCCTGCTTGTCGATACGACCGACCTCGCTCGCGAGCCGGCGGCGGATCGTGGTCGTCATCGCGCTACGAGACATCGGCGGAGCGTCCCTCAGGGGACGTCCAGGCGCAAGGACACCGGGCGAACGGGCAGCCGCGCGGAGCGCCGGTTTGCTCCCGGTCTTCCCGCCCCCCGGCTCCGGCTCACCTCCCCGGGGCGGCGGTCCTGTCCGCCGCGGCGCGGCGGACAGGCGCCGGGCTCGGCGGCTCGCCCGGGCGGGACCAGCGGACGCGCTCGCCGTCGGTCTCCCAGATCAGGGCGCCGCCTCGGTCCATGCGCGCGATCGCGACGCCGCGGGCCGAGAGGCGGGAGAGCACCTCGGGGCTCGGGTGCCCGAAGCGGTTGCGGACGCCGCAGGAAACGGCGGCGACCGCGGGATCGACGGCGGCGAGGAGCGCCGGGCCGGTCGACGTCCTGCTGCCGTGGTGCCCTACCTTGAGCAGATCGGCCCGGAGCGCGGCGCCGTACCTGGCGACGAGCGCTTCCTCGGCCTCGTGCTCCGCGTCGCCCACGAGCAGCGCGGCATGAGCCCCGTAGGTGATGCGCAGGATGAAGGAGTTGTCGTTCGCGCCCCGGTCCGGGTGGAGGTCGGGGCACGGCGCGAGCACCTCGATGGTCGCCCCGGAGAGCGCCCGCGGCCTGCCGCACAGCGAGGCGGGCCGCACGACGGGCACGCCGCGACGGCGCAGGTCCGACAGGAGCTTCGCGTAGACCGGGCCCGCGCCCTCGGCCTCGCCCTGGCCGGTGTCCCAGAGCTCGCCTACCTCGACGCCCTCGACGACGGCGGGCAGGCCGCCGAAGTGATCCGGGTGCGGGTGCGAGAGGACGACAGCGTCGAGGCGCGCGCGGCGGCGCGACCTGAGGAGCGGCCGGATCACGCGCGCGCCCGGGTCGACGGGGCTGCCCACGAAGCCGCCGGCGTCGACGAGCATCGCGCCGCCCTCGGGGAGGTCGATCAGGATCGCGTCGCCCTGCCCCACGTCGAGGACGCTCACGCGCAGCACGCCGCGCGGCGCGCCAGCGCGCACGGCGACGATCTCGAGCAGCAGCCACGCGGCGGCCCCGGCGGCCAGCGCGGCGAGCCGGCGGGCGCGGCGCTCCGCGGCCCACGCGAGCGCGATCGCGGCGGCGAGCGCGGCCAGCTGGGCGGGCGACGGCTCGGGCAGGCGCAGCACCACGCCTGTGTCCGCCGAGGCGCGCGCGACGGCGCGCACCGCGAGCAGCGCGCCCGACCCGACGAGCGCGCACCCGCGCTCGACCGGCGGCGCCCACGAGAGCACGGCGTGCGCGAGGCAGAACGGGAGCGCCGCGAGCTCGCCGATCGGCGCGGCGACGACGTTCGCCGCCACGCCGAGCAGCGGGAACGTCTCCCCGTTCATGAGCAGCAGCGGCGCGCACCCGAACATGGCGGCGAGCGTCGTCGCGAGGGGCGCGAGGACCTTGCGGGCGAGCGCGCGCGGCGACGACCGCCCGCCGGGCGGCCCGCCGTCCGCGCGGTCGTCGCCGCGCCCCCGCTCGCCGGGGACGAGCAGCGCGGCGAGCGGCCGCTGCAGCCAGAGCAGCCCGGCGGTCGCGGCCGCCGAGAGGCCGAACGAGAGGTCGCACGCGACGAGCGGATCGACGGCCGCGGCGCCCGCGAGCGACAGGGCGAAGCTGCGGACGCCCGCCGGGCGGAGGCCCGCGAGCCGCGCGCACATGGCGCAGCTGAGCATCGCCGCTGCGCGCATCGCCGATCCGCCGCCGCCGGCGAAGTCGGCGTAGAGCCACGCGGCCGGCACGCACAGGGCCGCGGTGATGCGTCCCGCGTCCCACCGCGCCGCGATCGGATCGACGCGGACGAGGATCGCGCGGGCGGCCGCGGCGAAGCCCGCGACGGCGAGGATCAGGTGCGTGCCCGAGACAGCGAGCAGGTGCGCGAGGCCGCTCTCGCGGAAGGCGTCCTGGTCCTCGGGCGCGAGGTCGGTCTCGCCGAGCACGAGCGCGCGCCCGAGCGCGGCCGCCTCGGGGTGGAACGTGGCCTCGATGCGCCCCCGCACAGCGGCCCGCGCGCGGTCGACGGCCGCCCCGATCGACCGCCCCTCCGCCGTCCGTCGCGCGTCGACGATCGCCCCGCTCGCGACGATCCCGCTCCGCGCGATCGCGGCGGTCGCGTCGCGGAGGCCCTCGTTCCGGAACAGGTGGATCGGCGCTAGATCGACGACCACCTCGAGCCGGTCCCCCCGCGCGAGGTCGAGCGGCGCCCCGTGGAGGCGCGCCCGGAGCGGGCCAGGCAGCGCTCGTCCGCCGCAGGTCCCGCCGGAGAGCTCCACGTCGATGCGCGCCTTCGATGCCTCGCCTTCCTGCCGCTGCGCCGCCCCGACGACGACGGGCGAGCTGATCACCGCGCACGTCACCTCGCAGCGCGCCGGCGGCTGCAGCAGCGCGGCGGCGGCGCCGTAGAGGCCGCCCGCATCGTCGAGCAGCGCACGGGCGCGGAGGCCGCCGGCGGCGAGCGCCACCGCGGCGGCGGCGAGCGCGGCGCAGCCGGCCCGCCGGCGGAGCGCCGCCGCGGCGAGCGCCGCCGCAAGCGCCGTGGGCAGCGGCGAGAGCGCGAGCGGCGCGCCCGCGACGAGCGCGAGCGCGAAGAGCAGGACGGGATCGATCACGGCCGCGTCTCCCCGCAACACCCGGGCCGCGCACGTTTCCACGGCATTTCATCCCGGCGCCGGCCGCCCGCCCCTGGCGCCGCCATGGCGGAACCGGGTAACGCCGGTCACCCGGCGATCCTGCAAGAGCTCTCGGACGGCCGCTTTATGTGGTGCATGCAACGAGCCCAGTCGTTGATCGCGCGCAGCGCGCGTGCATGACCGCACATTCCCCTCTAGAATCTTTCGCTCGATGCGACGCCGCGCAGCTCGTCGCACCTACATTGAAGTACTTGGAGGCTCTCGATGTCGTTTTGCTCGCCCAGAGTCACCTTGATTCTTGCCCTGGGACTCACTGCAACAGCGTGCAGCTCGGCCCTGGAGGAGCCCCCTGATGAGACCGGCGAAACGCGTGATGCGATCCGGGACGGTTACCTCGATGACGCCGACAGGGCCGTCGTGGGCATATACAACGCCGAGATCGGCGCGATCTGCACGGGGAGCTTGATCGCGCCCAACCTGGTGCTGACGGCCCGGCATTGCGTGTCGGACATGGCCAATGAGCTCGACGGCCAGATCACCTGCCGTTCCACGAAGTTCACGGACACGCACCTGGCGGGGCGGATCCTCGTGACGACGGACGCGGAGATCGGGCGAAACTCGAATTTCTATGGCGGCCGCGAGCTCGTGCTGCTGCCCGGCAACGACGCCGACAGCTTCTGCGGCAACGACCAGGTGATCCTGATCCTCGACGAGCTGATCCCGGAGAGCGAGGCGGCGCCGCTCGTGCCGCGCGTCGACGTGCCCCTCGTCGAGGGCGAGGAGTACTACGCGGTCGGCTTCGGGGCGACGAACGACATGAGCACCGGCGCGGGCCTGCGGCGGCGCCGCGACAAGCTGTTCATCGACTGCGTGGCCGACGGCTGCCCGGCGTCGGTGGTGAAGCGGACGGAGTGGGTCGGGGACACGGGCATCTGCGAGGGCGACTCGGGCGGGCCCAGCCTGGACCTGATGCATCGCGTGATCGGCGTGACCTCGCGCGGCGCCGAGGGCTGCGAGTATCCGATCTACGGCTATGTGTACGGCTGGGCCGAATGGATTAAAGAGGCGGCCGTGCGCGCCGCCGAGCTCGGAGGGTACGAGGAGCCCAGCTGGGCGAGGGGCTTCCCCACCGATCCCATCTATTCGGCCGAGGTGGGTGCCGCCTGTGAGCAGCCGGAGCAGTGCGCGACGAACGCGTGCCTCGACGGCCACTGCACGCGGCCCTGCAGCGAGATCGCGACCTGCCCGAGCGGCTACAGCTGCAACGAGGAGCTCGGCTTCTGCGCGAAGCTCCCCGAGCCGCCGCCGCCCGAGGACCGCGGCGGAGACGAGGAGGACGTCGAGGACGGGGATGACGAGGCGTCGGGCGGGTCGTGCAGCATCAACCCGAGGCCGGACCCGACGAAGCCGGTCCCCTGGATGCTCGGCGCGGCAGGCCTGGGCATCGCGTCGAGCCTGCGGCGGCGGCGGCGCAGCCGGGACCGGCTTGGCTGAAGGTCGCCGCGCGTCCACGAAAGGCGCGCCAGGCCCCGCGCTCGTCGGGGGCGCGCCAGGCCCCGCGCTCGTCGGGGGCGCGCCAGGCCCCGCGCTCGTCGGGGGCGCGCCAGGCCCCGCGCTCGTGACGGGCCTCGCGCCGCCGTCGGGCGCCGTCGGCCCCGCGTTTCCCCGGCGAGCCGCGCTCACGGCGCTCGCCGCGCTCGCGCTCGCAGCGTGCGGACGCCGGGCCCCGGTCGCCGCCGGCGGGGCGCGCGTCGTCTCGCTCTCGCCCAGCACGACGGAGGCGGTCTGCGCGATCGGGGCCGGCGCGGCGCTCGTCGGGCGCTCCCGCCACTGCGACCATCCGCCCGAGGTCCTCCGCCTGCCCAGCGTCGGCGGCTACGCCGATCCGAGCATCGAGGCGATCGTCGCGCTCTCGCCGACCCTCGTGGCCGGCGCCCGCGGCCCCGCTGGCCCGGCGCTCGAGCAGGCGCTGCGCGGCCACGGGATCGCGACGTTCTTCCCCGAGACCGAGTCCCTCGCGCAGATCGAGGAGATGCTCGCGGAGCTCGGGCGGCGGCTCGACGCGGCTTCCGGCGCCGAGCAGGCGATCGGCCGGATCCGCGCGCGCCGCCTCGCGGTCGAGCGGGCCGTGCAGAGCATGCCGCGGGTGCGGGTCGCCCTGCTGTTCGACACCTCCCCCATCTTCGCCGCGGGCCCCGGCAGCTTCGCCGATGAGCTCATCCGGCTCGCCGGCGGCGAGAACGCGATCGCCCGCGGGGGCGCTTACCCGTCGATCAGCGTCGAGCACCTGCTCGCGCTGGACCCCGACGTGCTGCTCGACGGCACGACCGACGAGGCCGAAACGCAGGCGGGCGCCTCGAGGCTGGCGATGCTCCGGGACGCCCCCGGCTGGAGGTCGCTGCGCGCCGTGCGCGAGGGGCGCGTGCGCCCGCTCCGCACCGACGTCACGCTGCGTCCGGGGCCGCGCATCGGCGACGGGCTCGCCGCGGTAGCCCGGGCGCTCCACGGCGACGGGCTCGCGCTCTCCGACGCGGCCGTCTCCCCGGGCGGAGGCGCTGGCCTCGCGCGCCCGCTGCCCTCGGGGGCGCCGTGACCCGCGTGCGCGCCGACGCGCTGCTCGTCGCCCGCAAGCTCGCCGGCTCGCGGACCGAGGCGCAGGCCCTGATCATGGCAGGCAAGGTCACCTCGGGGCCCCGCCGCATCGACAAGCCGGGCACGCTGCTCCCGGAGGACGCCGAGGTCCACGTCGCCGCCGGCCCCCGGTTCGTCTCGCGCGGCGGCGACAAGCTCGAGCACGCGCTCGCCGCCTTCGAGGCGCACGGCCTCGACGTCGCCGGGAAGACCTGCGTCGACGTGGGCGCCTCGACAGGCGGCTTCACGGACTGCCTGCTCCAGCGCGGCGCGGCGCGGGTCTTCGCCGTCGACGTCGGCTACGGCCAGCTCGCCGCCAGGCTCCGCGCCGACCCGCGCGTCGAGGTGCGCGACAGGGTCAACGCCCGCGAGCTCCAGCGGGAGGACTTCGACAGCCCCATCGACCTCGTCGTCGTCGACGCGTCGTTCATCAGCATCTCCCGGCTGATCGACGCGATCGCCCGCCTGCTCCGCCCATCGGGCGACCTCGTCGCGCTGATCAAGCCGCAGTTCGAGGCGGGCCGCGAGGCCGCCGCCCGCGGCCGCGGCGTCATCCGCGACGAGGCGACCCGCCTCGCGGCGATCGCCGAGGCCCGCCAGGCCATCGAGGCCGCGGGCTTCTCGGTCGTCGGCGAGGTCGACAGCGCCGTGCGCGGGCCGAAGGGGAACGTCGAGCACTTCGTCCATGCGCGGCGCGCGGGCTAGGCGCCTCGCGCCGCGCGCAGGCCAGCCTCCACGCGCGGCCACGGTCGAGCCCGCCGCTCGCGCGGCGGCGGACTCGGCTGCCGGAATCCTTGGAGAATCGAGCACTTAACACGGCCGACACGGGGCGCGCCTCGGCCCGACAAAGCTGACGGGCCGCGTAGACAATGGTAGACGCGACGGGTACACGCGCTCTCGGCCGCTGCTTGGGCGGCCATGGCCACCGGCGGGCGACCCACACGCGAGGCGGCCCGGCGACAGGGAGGACGACGACATGCTCGGACGACGGGGTTTGGTGAGGATGATCGCCGGGGCGCTCGCGCTGAGCGCGATGGCGCTCGGTTGCGGCAAGAAGAGCGAGGGGTCGGGGGGCGACCCGGCGAAGCACGCGAAGGACGACCCCGAGTGGAAGGTCGGCGCCTACTTCAGCCTCTCGGGCGAAGAGACGGCGTTCGGCGTCGACTCCAAGGAGGGTATCGATCTCGCGATAGACGAGATCAACACCGCCGGCGGGGTCAAGGGCAAGCCGATCAACGTCCTGTACGAGGACAACAAGTCGAAGCCCGAGGAGGCGACCAACAAGGTCTTGCAGCTCATCGACCGAGACCACGTGCTCGCCATCCTCGGCGAGGTCGCCTCGTCCCGGTCGCGCGCCGGCGGCATCGTCGCCAACAAGAAGAAGGTGCCGATGATCTCGCCGTCGTCCACGAACCCGGACGTGACGAAGGTCGGGCCCTTCGTGTTCCGCGCCTGCTTCACGGACGACGTGCAGGGCCAGATGGGCGCGCAGTTCATCGTGAGCACGCTCGGCAAGAAGAAGGTGGGGCTCTTCTTCGCCTCCGACGACCTCTACTCGTCGGGCCTCGCCAACGAGTTCCGCGCCGAGGTGAAGCGCCTCGGCGGAGAGATCGTCATGGAGAAGAGCTTCCTCAAGAAGGAGACCAACTTCACGACGTACATCAACGAGCTCAAATCGGCGAACCCCGAGATGATCTACGCCCCCATCTACTACACGAGCATGGCCCCCATCGCGCGGCAGGCCAAGGCCGCGGGCGTGCCGGGGAGCATGTTCGTCGGCAGCGACGGGTGGGACGCGAACGAGCTCCTGCGCGACGCCGCGGAGGAGCTGGAGGGCGCGTACTTCACGAACCACTACGCGCCGGACGTCCCCTGGCCCAACTCGCAGGCCTTCGTGAAGAAGTACCAGGAGCGGTACAAGCGCACGCCGTCGAGCATCGCCGCGCAGGGCTATGACGCCGCCAGGCTGCTCGCCGACGCGATGGGCCGCGCCAAGGAGATGACGCCGGACGCCATCCGGCAGGCGATCCAGGACACCAAGGGTTTCCAGGGCGCGACTGGGGTCATCACCATCGACGCCGAGCGCAACGCCGACAAGCCGGTCGTGATTGTCCGGATCAAGGACAAGCAGTTTACCTACTACGCGACGGTCAACGAGAAGGCCGCGAAGCAGTAGTGGTCGTGCCCGCGCGCGCGGGGTCCACGCCGCGCGCGTGGTGAAGAGGTCTCCATGGATAAGATCGTGAATGCCCTGATCACGGGGCTCGCCCAGGGGTCGATGATCGCCCTCGTCGCCCTCGGCTACACGATGGTTTACGGCATCCTCAAGCTCATCAACTTCGCTCACAGCGAGGTCTTCATGATGGGCGCCTTCGCCGGGCTCTTCGGGATAACGGCGTTCGGCGCCCAGGAGGCGCCGCTGGTCGCGGGCGTGGCCGGCACGCTCTTCGCGATGGCGTTCGCGGGCGTCCTGGGGGTGCTCGTCGAGAAGGTGGCTTACGCGCCGCTGCGCTCCCGGGGCCGGGGGCTCGCGAACACCCGGATCACGCCGCTCGTGACGGCGCTCGGGATGAGCGTCCTCCTCCAGAACCTGGCGCAGCTCCTCTTCACCGCCCGCTACCGCGGCTATCCGCAGCTCTTGCCGATCGAGCACACGCGCAAGGTGATCTTCGTCTCCTCGATCCTGGTGATGATCGCGCTGGAGCTGCTCGTGCGGCGCACCTGGACGGGCAAGGCGATGCGCGCGCTCAGCGTGAACATCGAGGCCGCCCGGCTGATGGGCATCCGCACGGGCCGCATCATCGCGCTCACCTTTGTCACGGGCTCGATGCTCGCGGCGGTGGGCGCGGTGCTCTACTGCCTCGACCAGTCGCAGGTGTACCCGACGATGGGCGTCGTGATCGGCAACCGCGCCTTCGTGGCGGCGGTCATCGGCGGCATCGGCAACATCACGGGCGCCATGCTCGGGGGCATGCTGATCGGGATCATCGGCGAGATGACGAAGCTCACGCCGTACTCCGGCCTGCAGGACGTCCTCGTGTTCGCGGTGCTGATCGGGGTGCTCCTCGTGAAGCCGACGGGGCTGCTCGGCACGACCGGGACCGAGAAGGTGTAGCGCCCCGCCCGGTCGGGGAGCCGGTCGGCCGACGCGCCGGCTGCTCCTGCGGTATGCTCGGCGCATGCGACGCCTCGCTCTCGTCATGCCGCTCTCGCTGCTGGCGGCGTGCGCCGCGACGCCCCCAGCCAACTGGGCTCGCGGCGGCGCGCTGCTCGACATCCCCCGGGCCCGCTGGGTCTACGCCGACCTGGCGGTCGACGTCATGCCGGACGGCAAGATCTTCGTGAACGGCGAGCACGAGCTCAACGTGGATCGCGGCGGGCGGGTGTTCGGTCTGGAGGCCGAGCCGGTGGCGTTGCTCGAGCAGGACGGCCGGGTCACGGGCCCGAACGACGACGCGCTGGGCAAGATCGGCGTGCTGCACGCCTCGCTGCCGGGTGAGGCGAACGCCTGGCTCACGGTCGCCGAGACCGGCGCGGTGATCCGCTACGCCGAGGACGGCGAGCGGCAGACGTTCGGTGTCTGGATGGGGTGCGACGCGACGGCGCGGGCGCACCAGGCGTGCACGCTGATCACGCACGTCCTGGGGATGCGCATCCGGAAGCTGGAGCGCCAGACCACGACGGAGCCGGTCCGCCTGGGGTCCGGGAGCGGCTTCGGGGTCGAGGCGGGGTCGCCGTTTCCGTAGACGGGAGCGTCGGAAGCGACCCCTGTTCGAGGTCTCGCTTCATGAGGGCTTGCGGAGATGCCACCGCCAACACGGCTGAGATACCTCCCCAGGTCCACTGGGCGGCGCATCGATGCGCACTGCGCCTAGCGTGGTCTCGGCCGCCGCCTCTTCTTCGCGCCGCCCCGACCCGTCGGTGCTCCCTGCACCCCCTTTCTGGCACCCTGAACGCGCGCCAGGGCGCGGGAGAGCTCCGGAATCAGGTCGTTGCGATCGAGCGCCTCCTCCAGTATTCGCAGCGTGCTCCGGGCGAGATCGAGCTTCAAGTCCTTGCGCGCAGCGAGGATCGCGACCACGTCCTCGATGTCTTTCGGCCGACCAGCAAGGAGCTTCATCACGATCAGATCCTCGGCACAGGCGACGGGAACCCGGATGCCATCGAGGTCGTGAAGCTGTGCGCGTTCTAAAAATAGCTCTTCGAGCCCAGGTCCAGCGATGACGACGTCCGCGGCGACGCCCGTCGCGAGGTGAAGCAGGGGCAGCACCCGCGTCCGGTGGGTAAACGCGATGTCCTCGACGCGCAGCTGGAAACCAGCCTCCGTGAGTGCCTTGGCCAGCACCTCGGGTTCCCTGCCCTGGAGGTCCACGGTGACATCGACGTCGGCAGTGAGCCGCGCCGCGCCGTGGAGCAGCGCCGCCTGCGCCCCGAACAGGTACCAGCCGGCGCCGAGCTGAGAGAAGACCTCAGCCAGCGCCCCGAGGAGTTCAACGAACGGCGAACGCACCAGCCGCTCGTTCAAGGAGGCGCTTCAGCTCGACGTGATGCGCCAGGTCCTCGGCACGCTCCCGGTCCGTCGGGAAATCCGGGCGCACGCGCCGCGCGTGGTCGTACAGCGCATGACCGGCCTGGAGCGTCGCCTGGGAGCCCTGCTCGCGGTACACGCGTCTCCAGTGATCGAGCTTGCGCTGCTCAACGTCTGCTCGGTTACGTTCAGCGAAGGCTCGGATGTGCGCGGGATCCATCCTGGGCCCAGTATAACCGAACGCCGCGCCGGGGCCCCCTGACCGGCGCCGGGGCCGCACGTCCCCCTCCGGGGCCGTCCTGGGCAACCCGGGCGCATCGGTCGGTCGACGCAGCCCGCGCCGCGCCTACTTCAGCAGCCAGCCGAACAGCATGCGCTTCGTCGTGTCGCGGGCGACCTGCGCCAGCGAGTCGACGAGCGGGATCTCCTTCGGGCACACCTCGACGCAGTTCTGTGACTTGCCGCAATCGGTGATCCCGCCCTCGCCCATCACGGACTCGAGACGCTCGTTCTGGTGCATCGCGCCCGATGGGTGCAGGTTGTAGAGCCGCACCAGGTTGATCGCGAAGGCACCGACGAACTTCGTCCCGTCATTGTATTGCGGGCACGCCTCGACGCAGCAGCCGCACGTCATGCAGCGGGAGAGCGGGTATCGCTCCTCCTGCCGCTCCGGCGACTCGCGCGGACCCGGGCCGAGCTCGTGCGTGCCGTCGATGTCAATCCACGCGCGCACACGCTTCATGTCCTCGAACATCCGGCTCCGGTCCACGAGCAGGTCGCGAACGAGCGGGAACTTGGACATGGGCTCCAGCGTGATCACCTCGCCCTTCGGCGCGATCTGGTCGATGAGCGCCGAGCAGGCCTGACGGACCCGGCCGTTGATCACCATCGTGCACGAGCCGCACACCTCTTCCAGACAGACCGCCTCCCAGACGACCGGAGCCACCTCCTTGCCGTCCGCGGTCCGCGGATCCTTCTGGATCTGCTGGAGCGCGCTGATGACGTTCATCTGCGGCAGGTAAGGGACCTTGAACTCCTCCCAGCGCCGCGACTCCGGCTGATCCGCGGTGTCCTGCCGCCGCACGCGCAGGTGCACCAGCCGGCCGTCACCCCGCGCCTGCGCCGGCGCCGCCGCCCCGTTCGCCTCGTCTCCGCTCGCCTTGGCCATCCTACACGCTCTTCTGCGACAGCTTGCCCGTCGTCTGGACGTTGGCGACATTGGCGGCGCTCGCCGCGCTCGCCGCGCCCGCCTGATCGTACTTGCGCTCCCGCGGCGCGACCAGCGACGTGTCCACCGCGTCCGTCACGTGGACCGACCGGCCGGCGCACGCGTAGTCGAACTCGCGGATGAACGTCACCGAGCCCTTCTCCTCGTGCCGCGCCAGCGTCGTGCGCTGCCACTCGGCGTCGTTCCGCACCGCGAACTCCGGCTTGTAGTGCGCCCCGCGCGACTCGTCGCGGCGCCTCGCCCCCTCGGCGATGACCCGCGCGAGCACCAGCATGTTCTCGAGATGACGCACGAACTGCGCCCCCTGGTTCACCCGCGGGGCCGTGTCCGTGCACCGGATCCGCCCGGCCCGGTCCTCGAGCTCGCCGAGCTTCTCGAGCACCCGGTCGAGCGTGGCGTTGTCGCGCTCGATCGTGCAGTCGCGCAGCATCACCTCGCCGAGCTCCTGGTGCAGCCGATAGGCGTTCTCCGGCTGCTTCGCGTCCTGGTTCTGCGTCAGGATGCGCTGGTAGTCAGCCTCGGCGCGCTTCTCGGCCTTGTCGAAGATCGAGCGCGGCAGGTCGAGCGCGCTCCGCTTGATGCTCTTCTGATAGCTCGCGACCGCAGGACCGCACACCATGCCGCCATAGATGCACGAGAGCAGCGAGTTGGCCCCGAGCCGGTTGGCCCCGTGATACTGGTAGTCCACCTCGCCGACCGCGTAGAGCCCAGGGATGCTCGTGGCGTGGTTGCGCGGCGACCCGGCCTTGAGCGAGCCCCGCGCGTCCGCCTCGTAGTCGACCCACAGGCCGCCCATCGAGTAATGGACCGCCGGAAAGACCTTCATCGGGTTCGTGTACGGATCCGTGCCGGCGAACTTCTCGTAGATCTCGAGGATGCCCGCGAGCTTCGCCCGGAGGAACTTCTCGTCCTTGTGCGTCAGGTCGAGGTAAACCTCGTTCTCGTTCCTGCCCGTCGCGGCGTTGAAGATGCCGCGCCCCTCGTGGAAGCACGTCTTGAAGATCGCGCGCGCGGCGATGTCCCGGGGGACGAGGTTGCCGTAGCCGGGGTACATCCGCTCGAGGAGGTAGTCGCGCTCCTTCTCGGGGATGTCCCGCGGGCTCCGCGCGTCGCTCTTGTCCTTCGGCACCCAGACGCGGCCTCCCTCGCCGCGCGCGCTCTCGGAGATGAGCCGCAGCTTGTCGGCGCCCGGGATCGCCGTCGGGTGCACCTGGATGAACTCGCCGTTCGCGTACACGGCGCCCTGCTGGTAGACCGCCGACGCGGCCGTCCCGGTGCAGATGACGCTCAGCGTGGAGCGGCCGAAGACGATGCCGCAGCCGCCCGTCGCGAGCACGACAGCGTCGCCGGTGAAGGCGCGGATCTGCATCGATTTCAGGTCCTGCGCGACGCAGCCGACGCAGGTGCCGGAGTCGTCGAGGATCGCCCCGAGGAAGTCCCAGAACTCGTGCTTCCGGACCATCTTCTCGCCCGGGATCGACACGCCGTGCTCGTCGGTCACGTCGGCGAGCTCGAACCGCCGCACCTGCTCGTCGAGCGCGTAGAGCAGCTGCTGCCCCGTCGTCGCGCCGGCGAACGCCGTGCGGTGGAACAGCGTGCCGCCGAAGCGGCGGAAGTCGAGCAGGCCCTCGGGCGTCCGGTTGAACGGCACGCCCATGCGATCGAGCATGTACACGATGCCCGGCGCGGCCTCCGCCATCCCCCGGATCGGCGGCTGGTTCGCGAGGAAATCGCCGCCGTAGGCCGTCTCCTCGAGGTGGACCTGGGGGCTGTCGCCCTCTCCCTTCGTGTTCACCGAGGCGTTGATGCCGCCCTGCGCGCACACCGAGTGGGAGCGCTTCACCGGCACGAGGGAGATGAGATCGACCGGGACCTTCGCCTCGCACAGCTTGATCACCGTCATCAGGCCGGCGAGGCCGCCCCCGACGACGACAACGCGCCGAACCTTCCCCCCCTCGCTCCTCGTCGTGCTCTTCGCGGCCATGTTCGATTCCAGTGCTCCCGCGCCGCTCCCACCCGGGCGCGGCCGCTACGATGGTCAGTGCGAGGCCGGCGCGAGCGGCTCGCCCGGGACACCCGCCGCGCCCGTCGACGCGCGCGCGGCGGAGGAAGACGCGATGTCCGCGCAGGTGCGGGCCCCGTCCGCGGCCGGGCTCGGCGTCCCGGGGAACGGCGCGCCGGTCGCGAAGTAAACCACCGTGTTGGCGCCGAGCGCGAAGACCGCGAGGCCCGCCAGGCCGAAGACCACCGCCGCCGTCCGCTGCGCCCGGCGCGACACGGTGATCCCCCACGAGAAGCAGAAGCCCCAGAGGCCGTTGGCGAAGTGAAACACGCTCGCCGCGATGCCGAAGATGTAGACGAGCGCGATCACCGGGACGCCGCCCATGGTCGACGCCATGCTGGCGCAGAGCCGCGGGTAGAAGTCCTCCGGCGCCATCCGGCCCAGCCACTTCTGCACCCAGTACTGCCAGAGGTGGAACGCGATGAACGCGAAGGCGAGCAGGCCCGTGACCCGCTGCATCGTGTACATCCAGTTGCGCGAGTACGTGTAGCGGCCGACGTTCGGCCTGCCCTCGAGCGCCAGCTTCACGCCGTAGATGGCGTGGAACGCGAGCGGCAGCACGACGAGCCCGAGCTCGACCACGGGCAGGTACGGCATGTGCGAGATCTCCGAGACCGCGGCGTCGAACCGCTCCTGCCCCTGGAGCGCCTTCGCGTTCGTCCAGAAATGAAAGAGCAGGAAACCGCCCACAGGGAGGGCGCCGGTGAGAGAATGCAGCTTGCGCAGGAGAAAGGACCGGCGGCTCTGGGAAGAGAGCGACCTCGCGGGGGTTGCCTCGGACACGCTGACCTCGATGGAAGGCGGGCGCGGCGGGTGTATGGGATGCTCCGGGTGACGTCAAGGTGAACCCAGTCGACACTTTCGGCCGAATTTCCGCTGCCTTCAGCGCGCCGATCGGCGGCGCGACGACAGGCAGCGCGACGACAGGCGGCGCGCCGCGCCACGCGAGGCGTCCGGCGCCGACCGAGCGCGACGACAGGCGGCAGCCGCTCCTCGCCCGTGCGCCCGCGATCACGGCCGCAGCCCTGCTCGCGCTCGGCGCGGCGATCGCCGGCGCCGGCTGCGGCGCGCAGGGCGGCGGGGAGCCGGTGAGCCCGGCCCTCAGCGCGTCGCCCGCGGCCCAGGCAGAGCTGCGCCGCATCCTCACGCGCTTCGCGAACGGCGCGCGCGCCGAGCGCCTCGCGCTCGAGCCGGAGCTCCTCGCCTTCCGGAAGCGCTACCCGGGCGACGACCTCGCGCGCGTCGCGGACACCCACCTCGCCTGGATCGCGCTGGAGCAGGGAGACATCCGCCGCGCCGAGGCGCTCTCGGCCGAGATCGAGGCGCGGGGGCGGGGCGCGACCGGGGACATCGCGCGCGTGCTCCGCGGCGCGGCGCTCCGGCGCGCCGGCAAGCCGAAGCCCGCCTTCGGGGTGCTGCGCCCGCTGGTGAGCAAGGTGATCGACCCGTACGTGCGCTCGCTCCTCAACGAGGAGGTGACCGCCGCCGCGATGGAGGCGGGCGCGTGGACGCAGGCGATCGAGCTGATGAGCGTCTGGCTGCGCGAGGCGAGCGACGACGACCGCGCCGCCGTGCGGGCGCAGATCGGGGCGCTGCTGCGCAAGATCCCGATCGAGCGGCTCGTCGACGCGCTGCGCGCCGGGCAAGCGGCCGGCGAGGTCGTGGCGCCGGAGGTCGACCTGCGCTCGCTGATCGCCGAGCGCCTCGCGATCGTCGCCCGCGAGCGCCGCGACGTGGCGCTCGCGAAGGAGCTGCTCGACCGGGCGGGCCCGCTGCTCGGCCCCCAGGGCGACGCGCTGTCCGAGCTCTGGACCGGCGCGGGGACGGCGCGTGTCGAGCCCCCCACGGTCGGCCTGCTGCTCTCGACGCGAACGCAGCGGTCGCGGCGCCGCGGCGTCGAGATCGCCGCCGGCGTGGCGCACGGGCTCGGGCTGCTGAGGCCGGGGTCGGACGCGCGGCTCGTGAGCCGCGACGTCGGCGGGGAGGGCAGCGTCGATGAGGCGCTGAGCAGCCTCACCGCCGAGGGTGCCGCGGTGCTCATCGCGGGCTCCGACCGGGAGCAGGCGACCGCGGTGGCGAAGTTCGCGCGGACGAACGCGATCCCGGTGCTGCTCGTCCACCCGCCGGAGCCGGCGGCGCTGGACGGCGCGTTCGTCTTCGTCGTGGGCGAGGAGCCCGCGAGGAGCATCGAGGTGCTCGCGGCCGCGCTCGCCGAGCGGGGCGCGAGGCCGGTGGCGCTCGTGGGCAGCGACGCCGGCGCCGAGCAGGGCGCAGGCGCCTCGGTCGGCGGCGCGGCGGCGGGCTCGGCTGCTGGCGCGCCGGCGGGCTCGGCCGGCGGTGCGCCGGCGGGCTCGGCCGGTGGCGCGCCGGCGGGCCCCGCCCCCGGGGTCGCGCGGCAGGGCGCAGCCGTGGCGGCGCCGGGCGCAGCGGCGCCACCGGGCACAGCCGGAGCGGCGCCGGCCGAGGGCGGCGTCGCGCTCACGCTTCCCTGCGACGGCGCCTTCGACCCGCGCGCGCTCCGGCCGCTGGGGATCCGGGGGCTCATCCTGGCCGGCGACGCGCCCTGCGCGGAGCAGGCGCTCCGCGCGGCCCCGCGCTCGGTGACGATCGCGCTCAGCTTCGAGGCCGCCATCTCGCCGCCGCCGGGGTCCCTCGTCGCGACGGCGGGGCTCTTCCCGTTCACCGCGGCGCCCGCCAGCGCGCAGCGCCCGCCGGGCGGGGGCGCGCCGGACGCGTCGGCCCAGGGCGCACCGGGCGCGGCGGTCGCGCTCGCGGCGTGGCTCGCCACCCATCCGACGCCGCCGAGCTTCTGGGCGGCGCTCGGGCGCGACGCCGGCGTGCTCGCCTGGGCCGGCGTGCAGCGGCTGCCGAAGACGGGCACCGAGGACCCGGCGGAGGTGAAGGCGCGGCGCCTCGCGGCGGCCAGCGCCCTGAGCAGCGCGACGGCCGAGCTGTGGACGACGTCGGCGACCGGCTTCGGCGGCAAGCGCGTGCTCCCGAGGGCGATCGGGTACCGCGAGATCGGGAAAGCGCGATGAGCTGGGCGAGCTGCCCGGGCGGCGCCCGAGCAGCACATAGACGCCGCGCCGGCGCGTCGTCCCGGGGCTGCTCCGGCTTCCCGGGGCGCGTAGCATGGCGGCGTATGATCCGCCGAGCCCTCTCCTGTGCCGCCGCCGCAGCGCTGATGGCGATCGCCCCGGCCGCGCTCGCCGAACGCGTGGCGATGCTCCCCGCGCGCGGCGGCACCGACACGGCCGCCCGCAGCGCCGCGCAGGCCGACGTCGCGCGCGGGCTCGCCGCCCTCGGCCACACCCCGGTGCCGGACAGCGCGGTCGCGGCCGCGCTCAAGGGCGTCGCCGATGGCGTCGCCGACACAGCGGACGAGTACCGCGCCGTGAGCGCGCAGACCGGCGCGGACTGGGTCCTGACCGGCACCGTCGAGCCTGCGGTCACGACCACCCGGGTCGAGCTCACCGCGTACCTCGCCTCGACGGGCCGGGTCGAGTCGGTCGCGCGGGAGGTCGACAGGGACCAGTCGTCGCGCCAGACGCAGGACATGCTCGCCGTGCTCCTGCGCCCCGAGGGTGTCGGCATCGGCGAGCTCCCCTGGGAGCGCCCCGTGCGCGCTCCGTCGGCGAGCGCGCCGCCTCCGTCCGCGGGCGGGACGGTCGTGCTGCCGCCGGTGCCCGCGGCGCCGGCGGCGCCTCCGGCGAAGGAGGTGCTGATGGCGTACCCCCTCGGGCCGGAGCGCGTCTGGCCGGCGTACTCGGGCGGGCGCCGGGTCGCTGTTTCCGCGTCGCTCGGGGCCGCCATCGCGGCGGCGCGCCTCCCGGGCGCGAGCGGCAGCGCGGCCTCCCTGGTCGGGGCGGCGCGCGTGGCCTACGCGCTCGGCGATCGGGGGTTCGAGCTGTTCGCTGGCGGCGGCGGCAACCTGGTCGGGCCGTTCGCCGCCTGGATCGAGGGCGGCGCGCGCCTGTTGCTGACGCCCAGCCTGGCGCCGCAGGACGGCGCGTGGCGCGCGTTCCCGCTCCACGTCGGCCCGGCGCTCCACCTCGGCGCGTTCTTCAGGTCCGGCGCCGGCGTCGTCGGGCCCGGCGGCGCGACGTACCGCGGCGATCTCGAGGTGCGTCCGGTGCTCGGGGCGTCGCTCGACGTCGTGCTCGCGCTGAGCTCGTCGGTGCAGCTCGAGGCCCAGCTCGGCAACCTCCGGTGGGTCCCTGCGGGGGACGGCTCCTTGCTCCTGCTCGGCGCGACGCTCGGCGCCGGGGCCCGGTTCTGACGCATGCGCATCGAGCTGCCGAGCCGCCGCAGCACGATCCGCCTCGCCCGCGCGCTCGCCGGCCGCCTCGAGGGCGGCGACCTCGTCGTCCTCGCCGGCGACCTGGGCGCCGGGAAGACGTTCTTCGCCCGCGCCCTCTGCCGGGCGCTCGGCGTGCCGCCGGCGCTCCCGATCACGAGCCCGACCTTCACGCTGGTCCACGAGCACGAGGGCCGCGTCGCGATCGCGCACGCCGACGCGTACCGCCTCGGCGGCGCTTCCTCTGCGGAGGAAGCGCAGGGCGCCGCGACCGCAGAGCTCGCCCAGCTCGGGCTGCGCGAGCGCCGTGCCGAGGGGGCGCTCGTCGTGGTGGAGTGGGGCGAGCCGTTCGTGGAGGCGCTCGGCGGGGACGCGCTCCTGATCCACCTCGCCGCCCCGGCGGATGCGGCGGATGGCAGCGCGCCCGGCCGCGCCGCGGAGATCAGGGCGACGGGCGAGCGCAGCCGCGCGGTGCTCGAGGCGCTCCCCGCGCACCTGGACCCGTGCGCGAAGGCGTTGCGTGATACAAGGGCGGCACGGTGAACGGACGCGCTGAGACCGGCCGCGGCGAGCTGCTCGACAAGGCGCTGGAGCCGGTCCTCGGGTTCCTGGACAACATCGGCACCATCGTCACGCTCACCTTCCAGACGGTCGTCTGGCTCGTGCGTCCGCCGTTCCGCCCCGCGCAGTTCCTCGCGGCGATGGACTTCATGGGCGCCCAGTCGGTCTTCATCGTCGGCCTGACCGGCGTCTTCAGCGGCATGGTCGTGACGCTGCAGACATCCCACGCGCTGCGCGCGTTCAGCGCCGAGGGCCGGGTAGGCGGCCTCGTCGCGGTCTCGCTCGCCCGCGAGCTCGCGCCGGTCTTCTCCGCCATCATGGTCACCGCCCGCGCCGGCAGCGCCCTGGCCGCGGAGCTCGGCAACATGCGCGTCACCGAGCAGATCGACGCGATCGCGACGATGAGCGTGAGCCCCGTGCAGTACCTGCTCTCGCCCCGGCTCTTCGCCGCGACCGTGATGCTGCCGCTCCTGTGCATCCTCTACACGAGCGTCGGCATGTGCGGCTCGTACCTCGTCGCCGTGCTCTGGCTCGGCGGCGACGAGGGCGCGTTCTTCCAGAGCATCCGCGACTTCGCGAAGCCCTTCGACATCTCGATGGGGCTCATCAAGGCGTGCGTCTTCGGGTTCATCGTGTCGGCGATCTCGTGCCGGCACGGCTTCTTCGCCTCGGGCGGCGCGCGCGGCGTCGGCGTTGCGACGACGCGCGCGGTCGTCGAGAGCTGCGTCACCGTGCTCATCACGAACTACATCCTGACGCAGCTCCTGCTCGACGTGTGAGCCATGCGGCCCGCCCCTCCCTCATCGCGCATCGGCCCGACCGCCCCGAGTCCGAAGCCCAGCCCCGAGAAGATCCGCTCCTCGTCGCTGAGCTCCTGCCCTGCCGGCAGGCAGAACGCCTTGCCCGTCACGGCCTCGCACAGGTCGAGCACCGGCCCCACTACCGGCACGAACCCGACGCCGATGCGCGTCGTGGCGTGCACGAGCGTCTGCATCATCTCGCCGTACGCCTCGACCCCTTCGCCGACCGTCGACATCGCCCCCGCGAACGCGCTGATCGTCTGGTAGAGCTGCGTCTGCTCCAGGTCGAGCGCGTCGCCCGCCCACTGGTTCAGGCTGTCCTTCATCTGGTCGGCCAGCGCGTCGAACCTCGGCTTGAGCACCGTGTCCACCTGCGCCCGCAGGTCCGCCGGCACCGGCGAGTCCTCGAACCAGTCCGACGCATCCATGAACCGCCGCACGACCACGGCGATCCGGTTCTGCGCCTTCAGGAACGCGTTCGTCTCCGCCAGCGACACCCCCATCCGGTCGCGCAGCGCGATCTCCAGCGCCGCGCTGTTGTCCCGCCACGCCCGCACGTTCGCCACGAAGTCGGCCCGCGCGACCACCACGCCCCCGCTCACGTCGGCCTCCAGCGCCGCGATCACCGCGTCCGCGTACGCCGCATAGGGATCCCTCCCCTCGTCGAACGCCCCGTCCACCTCGGAGATGTCCGGCACCTCGACCCACGGCACCTCGCTCTCCCCGAGCGCGTACGCCCCGGGTCGTCCGGGTTCCATCGCTCCGTGTTGGTCGATAAGGACGGCTTGGAGAGAGCGGAGGAGGGCTCCGAGAGAGCGGATGCCCACCCCCGGCCCGTGCTCGGCGCTCCGCGCCTGCGCGCGGTCCGCCCCTCCCTAATCGCGCGCTCCGCGCGCTCAGGGAGGGGTGCGCCGTCGGGTATCTGCGGCCGGGATGCGAAGTTCGAATAAAGGAGAGCGAGCACGAGATGCGTCAGGACATCAGGCCGAGCGCGGAGAGAGCATCGGCCCAGAGCGGCCAGAGCGTGCGGTACGGGTGGGTCGCCAGCACCACCCCGCCGCTCGGGAGGCGCCGGACGTGAAACGGGGCGTGGTCGACCAGGAAGTAGACGTGTTCGCCGGTCATCTCCACCCGCCAGACAGGTGGGCCTTTGCCTGTCGCCGTGACCCGTTCGCCTCTCGCCCAGCTCTGCGCTGTTAGGTATAAGATCTCCTTCGCGCGCGGCTCCGCGGCGCGCCACGCCTCGTCGGGCACGTCCGACGCGGCCATGAGCGCCTCGAGTAACGCGGAGCCCGGCATGGCCAGCGCCTTGAGCACCGTTTCGCGGGAGAGCGCGAGAGCTCGCCCGCTGTTGTCTCTCGGGAATACGCGCGCACCGGCCGGCGCGGCGTCGACACGCGCGTGCAGCGCCTCGAGCGACAGGCCCGCGATCCGCGAGACGCTTTCGCTCTCGTGAAGGCTGACCCACGACAGGGCGAGATCGCGCGCGATGTCGTGGGCGTCCGCGTGGTACGTCGCGCACATCGAGACCGGCGCGAGCCAGGTCCACGCGCTCGTGCAGCCGCCGGTCGAGACGCGCCCGCTCGCGTCCGGCGCGCAGAGGCGGAGCAGCAGGTCCTCAAGGTCGTCCAGAACCATGTGCCACGCGACCTCGGCCTCAGCCTCCACGGAGCGCGAGCCGCTGCCCAGGGCGAGGTCCATGCGCATGCGGCCAAGGTCCTCGTAGTCATCGGGGTGCATGTGCATGGGACCCCTCGGCGTGATGCGTTCGCTCTTGTCGGAGTAGCAGCGAAGAATGAGATCGACGGACTCTCCAGGGCTCAACGAGGTGGCGATGTGGGCTTCAGCATCGGCGTGTCCGAAATGGGCTCGGATCTTCGCGACCGCCTCGTCGACGGAGGTCGCGCCGAAGCTCACGTTGGGGTGCATGTCCACGCCGATACAGTAAGGTGGGTCGTGGACGAGCGCCGAAAACGCCGCGCGGAGCGCGTCGACCCTAGCTGCCTCGTTACACCAGGCGAAGAAATACGGTCCTGATCTCATACGGGGATCACCATGACGAAGCTCCTTGTCAGGACATGAGGCCGAGCGCGCAGAGCGCGTTGGCCCAGAGCGGCCAGAGGGAGCAGTACGGGTGGGTTGCCAGGACCACGCCACCGCTCGGGAGGCGGCGCACGTGGAAGGGGGGGTGCTTTTTCACGAAATGGATGTGACCGTACGTGGACGTGCAGACCGGCCAGGTGGGTGGCCCCTCGCCGGTCTCCGCGATCTGGCGTGTCAGGTCCAAGATCGCGGTCGCGCGCGGCGCGGCCGCGCGCCATGCGTCGTCGGGCGCCGCCGAGGCTTCCAGCGCGTCGAGCAGCGCGGAGGGCGGTGCTGCCAGCACCTTGAGGACGGTCTCGCGGGAGAGCGAACGTGAGTGCTCGCTTTTGCCTTTCATCGCAACGCGCGCGCCGCGTGGTGCGGCGTCGACGCTCGCGTGGAGCGCTTGCAGCGACATGCCCGCGATGCGCGACACACTGTCCTTGTCGTGGAGGTGCACCCACGACAAGGCGAGATCGCGGCCGAGCTCCTCCGCCTTCGCGTTGTACGTCGCGCACATGTCGACCGGCGCGTTCCAGTACCCTCCATGCGTGCACGCGCCCGTCGGGATGCGCCCGCTCGCGTCCGGCGCACAGAAGCGGACGAGGAGCTCCTCGAGGTCGTCCCGGATGAGCTGCCAGGCGACCACTGCCTCGACCTGGATCGAGCGCGGGCCTCTGCCCCAGGCGAGGTCGAAGTCAGAGGAAAGAAAATCCTGCTTTCCCCATGGATTCAAGGTGAGGGGGCCGTGCGGCACTTGACGTTCCCGTTCTTCGGAGTGGCACCAGATGTCGATGAGGGCGCGCTTGGAGCCGCTCAGCATCATTCGGACCGATACGCGAGCACTCGTCTGTCCTCCGAAGCGGGCGCGAGCGATCGCGAGCGCCTCGTCCACGGAGCCCGCTTCGAAGTCCTCGTCCGTCTGCACACGGATGAGGGCGCCCGGGGCGATGAGGGCCGATAGTGTCGCCGCGAGCGCGTCGAGCCGTTCTGGCTCGTCGCACCACGCGAAGAATCCAGGTCCTAATTCCCTCATAGTCGGATCACCTTGATGGGCCTGTTGAAGCCGTTCAGCGTCGCCCTCTTGCCCTTGTTCTTGTCGAAGAGATAGCCGTCCTTCTCGATGTACGTGTCGCCACCGAACTTCGCACCCCGCTCCACGATGAGCTCGACCTCCTCGACATCTCCCACGAGCCCCCTCTGCCGTACCCCCTCCATGCCGCTCGACAACTGCTCGATCACCCTGCCCCCCTCGACGTTGCGGCCCGTTTTCACCTCGCTCAGGATGAGCTTGTTCCGCGCGGACACCGTCAGGAAGTCGGGCGCCTTCAGGTTGGCGAGCGCCTCGTCCGATAACTTAGCGTGGATTTCGCGCCCACGGGGCACGAGTGGGCCGACGGCAATGCGCGAGCGGCGTTCCGTCGAAGATTGCGATGCCAACTACAAATGGGCGCGCCCAGAGCGTCACGAAGGCACACGCCCCCCTTACCCCCACGATGATTTCGGCTGGTTCGGGGCTCAATGAAGCCATCGGGCGAGCTGCGAGCGCTCCGGCACGTGCAGCTTCGTGCCCCGACCAGAGCGGGCCAACCTGCCCGGCACGAGGATCAGCGCGCGGCGCAGCCACGGTGTTCGCCAGCTCGCCAGGTGCGGAACATGGTCCAGCACATATCGGCGCATCAGGTTGGCGGTCAGCAGCTTCAGCAGCAGCGCGGCATGGTTGGCGTTGAAGCTGTGGCTGGGCACGCGACCGCATCCCCACCCGTGCTTGAGATCGCCGATGAGCGGCTCGATTCCCGCGCGCAGGTCGTAGCGCGCCGCGACGTCTTCCGGCGCTTCGACTGGCTCGTTGGTCAAGAAGACCTGCACCGTGTAGTCGAGCCCCTCCCAGAGGTAGATCTGCTTGCCGTTCTCCCGGTCGCGTGTGCGCACGGCGATGACGCGGACCCCATCCGGCCATTCGCTGCGCCGGAAGACAACCTCGGCCACTTGCCGTCGAGGGCGACCGTCGGCATCCCGGTCTGAGGAATCCCCTCATTTCGCAGCCCTTTTCAGCGGGGAAATTGAACAGGGAGGCGAGGAAACAGGGAGTATTTTGAAGATTTCCCTCCCCGGCTCCCCGCCTCCCTGTGAATTTTCCGAAGAATTTGAGGGGATGCCTCAGCTGCCGCAGCCTTCTGCCGCAGCCGGGTCATGAGCAGGTTCGATCCGTCGGTGCCGCCCTGCGCCGCGAGCCCGATGTCATACATCCCGTGGGGCTGGACGGCGATGAACCCGGGAAGGAACGATCCCTGTTGCAGGAGCGCCGTCCTTGCCAGGTCGAGCGACCGCTCGACGAGCCGCTGGATCTCGAACCGCTTGGAGTGAGGATCTTTGCTGATGGATCGCGTCTCAGGGGTTCTCGCGGGGCGCTGCCTGGCGAGCCTTGACCTCAGCAAGCAACGCGTCGACCCTCACGAGGCTCGCCTTGTACGACTCGGCGTTCCTCTGCGTATCGCGCACGTACGAGAGGACCTTGTCGGTGTCCGCGAACCACGCCTTCAGCCGGGCGGGGCTCTTGGCGATATCGTCAACCGTCAGGCCGCTCGGCCACTTGGCCCACATCGCGATGGGCAGCTCGCCGTCGGCCGCGGCCCGGTTCCAGGCATCGGCCGGGCTCCGGTCCGAGCTGACGCAGTGCTCCTCACCTTGGACCGGTGCGGCGCAGAAGCTGCCGAGCGACTCAGCGTGAGCCGGGGCCACGGTGTACTCGGGAGCGAACGCTCCGAGCATGCCTGCAACGGCAGTGATTGAGAGGATCTTGGTGGGTTTCGTCATACGGCGCGACATCTTGCCGGTCACGTGCTCCAAACGGAAGAGAGAAATGACTAACGCTGAACGGAATGCAGCGCATGGGACCATGACGCCGCTCACGACATAATGCTGAGCAAGAAGAGCGCATCCGCCCAAAGCGGCCAGAGCGTGCGGTACGGGTGGGTGGCCAGCACCACGCCGCCGCTCGGAAGGCGCTGCACGTGGTACGGGGAATGGCGCTCGATGAACCGGAGGTGCCTGCCCGTGCGGACGTTGATCTCGGAAGTGGGCGCGCCCTGCTTCATAGCATGGATGAGCTCGAGCGCGCGCGGCTCGACAGAGCGCCACTCGTCGTCTGCCACGGCGGAGGCTTCGAGCGCTTCGATCAACGTGGCCGGCGGCGTGGAGAGCGCCGCGAGAACCTGTTCCCGTGTGAGCTCGGCGTCGCCTGGGAGGCGGACACGCGGGCCGCGTCGTACGGCACCGACATGCGTGGGCCGTTCGTCCCTCGATCGGGACGCAGCGCGATCCAGGCTAAGGTGTTCGTCGACGCGCTCGACGTCGCTTGCGACGCCGACACGAGCCCCTGGTGGAGCGGCCTCGACGCGGGCAGCGAGCGCGTCCAACGATAGGCCCGAGGCGCGCCCCACGATGTCGCCGTCATGGAAGTGCACCCACGACAGGGCGAGATCGCGGGCGACCTCGGCATCCGCATGGTAGGTCGCGCACGCCTCGATCGGGGCAGGCTGGTCCCAGGCACCCGTGCACATGCCGGTCGTCACGCGGGCGTGCGCGTCCGGCGCGCACAGACCGAGCAGGATTTCCTTCATCTCCTGCTGGAGTTCCATGGACGCGATCGCCGCCTCGACCTCCACGGAGCGCACGCCGACGGCGATCTCGAGGCAGTCGGGGAACACATCCTTCCGCTCGCCCGTCCCCACGCGCAAAGGGCTGTACGGATACCAACGGGCGCGCGCTTCCCCATAGCACTCCAGGTTCAAGCCAGTCCTGGACAACCACCGCCACCGGGCGCCGAAATCCACGTCCACCCGCGAGCCCGACTTGAAGGCGGCACGTGTCATCTCGATGACCTCATCAACGAGAACATCGTCGCGCCACAAGCGATCGGATGTTCCAAGCGTGGAGAGGCTGACATTGCAGACCCCCCCCGGGTAGACGAGCGCGGACAGGGCCTCGGCAAAGGCATCGAACCTGTCCGCTTCATTGCACCACGCGTAAAAGTCAGGGCCCGATTCGTTCATAGCTGGACGATCTTGATGAAGAGGAGCGGGAAGCCTTCGATCTCGACGGTCTTGCCTTCGACCTTGTCGAACAAGTAGCCGTCCTTGATGCCGAAATTGGGATTCTTGAACGGCGCACCCTTGGGCATAATGATTTCGACCCTGTCAACGTCTCCTGCGAGCCTCAAACCCTTCAGTTTCTTCATCGCGTTCATCAACTGCTTTATCGCCTTGCCAGCATCGACCTTCCCAGTGTCCAATTCGATGCCCTTCGCCTCGCTCACAGCCAGCCTGTTCCCCTTGGTCACCGACACGAAGTCGGGAGCCTTCGCGAGGTCGCCCGGGGCATCCTTGGGGATCCCCAGCACCGTGCGCACCCCGTCGTCGCCGACCCCGATCAGTGCCCGCCGCTCTTCCTTTATCAGGTAGAGCGCTGCTTTTTTCTCGAAGTCATTCATCACTCCGGTCGTGATGGCCCCGCGCAGCGTCTTGTACCAAGTGCGCCGCGATGCACGCAGGGCAGTTGCAAGCTCCTCGCCAAACTGCGCGATCTCCTCGGCAACCCGAATCGCTGCCGGGTCGACGGCGACATTCTTTACTGCGCGCCAGGTCGGCCCGACCGCCCCGAGTCCGAAGCCCACCCCCGAGAAGATCCGCTCCTCGGTGGTGAGCTCCTGCCCCGACGGCAGGCAGAACGCCTTGCCCGTCACGGCCTCGCACAGGTCGAGCACCGGCCCCACTACCGGCACGAACCCGACGCCGATGCGCGTCGTGGCGTGCACGAGCGTCTGCATCATCTCGCCGTACGCCTCGACCCCTTCGCCGACCGTCGACATCGCCCCCGCGAACGCGCTGATCGTCTGGTAGAGCTGCGTCTGCTCCAGGTCGAGCGCGTCGCCCGCCCACTGGTTCAGGCTGTCCTTCATCTGGTCGGCCAGCGCGTCGAACCTCGGCTTGAGCACCGTGTCCACCTGCGCCCGCAGGTCCGGCGGAACCGGCGTGTCGATGAACCAGTCCGACGCGTCCATGTACCGCCGCACGACCCCGGTGATCCGGTTCTGCGCCTTCAGGAACGCGTTCGTCTCTGCCAGCGATACGCCCATCCGGTCGCGCAGCGCGATCTCCAGGGCCGCGCTGTTCGCTCGCCACGCCCGCACGTTCGCCACGAAGTCCGCCCGCGCGACCACCACCCCGCCGCTCACGTCCGCCGAAAGCGCCGCGATCACCGCGTCCGCGTACGCCGCGTACGGGTCCCTCCCCTCATCGAACGCACCGTCCACCTCCGCGATGTCCGGCACCTCCACCCACGGCACCTCGCTCTCCCCCAGCGCGTACGCCCACGGGTCGTCCGGGTCCCATCCTTCGGCGCGCGCGTCCTGCGTCGCCAGGTCCGCCACCTCGTCGGCCTGCGCGCCGAACTCGTCCATCAGCCGCGCGAGTTCGTCCTCCAGGTCGCTCACGCTCTGCTTCAGGTCGTCGACGAGCTGCTCCAGCGCCGCCCGCGTCTCCGCGTCGACCACGTCCTTGTACCGGTCGAGGATCGCGTCGAGGTCGGTCCGCGAGATCTCGTCCAGCGGCCGGCTGACCAGGTCCGTCAGCTCGTGTCGAGCTGGCGGAGTAGATCCATCTTCTCCGCCAGCAAATCCACTCGCCATGCGTTCCTCACCAGCTCCTTGCGCTTCCCGGCGCTCTTGGCCAGGAGGCTCTCGACGTCGCGCGCGAGCGCCGGGTTGATCTCGGCGAGGCTCAGGTCGACCTTGGTGCTGCCGGAGAACTTCGCCCCGCGGCGCCGGACGTCGAAGAGCGGCTTGTTCAGCCCGAGCGGGACCGAGACGAGGGTCACCAGCTCGTGCGCGTCGGTGCACCAGTCATCGCCGCCCGAGTTGGCGACCTCGAAGTGGAAGTCGTTCGCTCCCATTCGGAGCAGCACCGAATCGAACTCCGCCTCGGACCGGTGGCTCCGCGATCCGTCGCTGTGGTCCACGAGCGTGCCCGCGACCTCGTAGGTGGGCAGCGGAGTGTCATTCACGCTGAAGAACGGGTCTCCGTCGTCGACGAGGAACGCGCCTTCGCACGACGTGCTGGATTGCGTGTTGATCCAGCTCAGGCTGTACGGCGTGCCGGCCTGCGCGAACGACGGCGCCAGCACCGCCAGCACCGTGACCAGCGCGACGAGCCTCTGGAACACCGCGGCGCTCCGGCCGCGCAGCGCGAGGTCCTTCGAGCCGCTCATGTCCCCTCCGCGCCACGCACGGCGGCGTCATACGCGATCGCGGCGCCCTTCACGTCGCCCGCGTCGAGCCGCGCCTCGGCCGCCTCGAGCGCCGCCGCCGCCATCCCCTTCTCCCGCAGCGCCGCGAGCCCCGCCGCGATCTTCCGCGGCAGCCCCGTCCGGAGCTCCGTCTCCGCGGCGTCGAACCGCCCCCGGAGGTCCGCGCATCCGGTCTCGCGCCACGACGACCCCGCCGCCTCGCAGAGCGGCCGCAGCTGCACCAGCGCCAAGAGCTCCCCACACCGCTCGGCGAGCAGCGGCAGCCCGAGCTTCTCGCTCACCGGTGGCGCCGCCGACAGCGCCGCGACCTGGGCGCGCGCACGTTCCCCGAAGGCCTCCGACGCCTTGCGGATCCGCGACCGCGCGATCGTCTCGCGCGCGCCCTCGTCCATCTGCAACACGCGGAGCGCCTGCCGGCGCAGCGCGATCCCGCCGAGCAGCGCCGTCGCCGTCGCGTCGCTCCGGGCGACCCGCCGATCCGCGTAGCCCAGCATCGCGTTCAGCGACCGCAGCGCCCCCGAGGTCATGTCCGGCAGGACCGCGCCGTGCGTCGCGAGGAACTCCCGGTGCGGCGCCATCGCTTCGTCGAAGGACGCCGCGAAGACCTGGAGCTCCGCCGACAGCGCCATCACCTCCGCCGCGAGCTCGTTCGGCGCGCGGCTCGCCTCGCGCGCCGCCGCGAGCACCGCCTGCTCCACGCCGTCGAGGCCTTCGACGTCCGACCGCGACGCCTGCTTCGACAGCGCCGCGTACGCCGCCGTCTCCGCCGCCTCGGTCGCGCGGTACGCGGCGAACCGCGCCGCGGCGTCCGCGTACCGGGATTGCAGCGGCGCGGCGTCGCTCCGGGCCTCGTCGAACATCGCCTGTACGATCGCCATCGCCTGCTTGTCGGCCGCGAGCGCGGCGGCGAGCGGCTCCGTCTCGGCGCTCGCCTTGTCGATCATCGCCCTCTTGAAGTTGCCGGCCGCATCGACCGGCGCCTGCGCGAGCAGCGCTCTCTGGCGGTCCGTCGCCTCGTCGAGCAGCGACGCGAGCTTGCCCGCGAGCGTCGACCGCAGCGACTCGGCGTTCCTCGCGTCGTCCCGCACGTAGTCGATCGCCTCGTCCACGTGGCGGAACCAGACGTCGAGCGAGTAGCCGCTCGCGACGATCGCATCCAGCGTCTTGTTGTTCGGCCACGTGGCCCACATCTCGATCGGCAGCGCGCCGTCCTTCTCGGCCTTGTTCCATGCGCTGCCCGGGCCCAGGTTCTCGCCGACGCAATGCTCCTCGCCGCCCACCGCCGCCGCGCAGAAGCTCCCGAAGGTGTTGTCCTCCCGCTCCCACAAGCACCCTGTCGCCATCGCGCCGAGCGCCAAGACGGCGAGGGCCGCCACGAGGATCGCCTTCTGTCGCCTCGTTCTCCTTCTCATGCTCATTCCCTCCACCCCGCGATTCTTCTCGCTCGCCCGCGCACGCTCGCCCGCTCATTCCCTGGCTGCAAGCGTCATGATGGGAGCGGTAGGACATTGCTCAGCCGAGGAGCGCGTCCAGAGCTCCGTCCCATCCGTCTTCAGCGCACAGACCATCGCCCCCGGAGTGCCCCGCCGGGAGAGCAAGAATCCGGCGGCCGGAGCACGGCGAGAGATCAAGAATCCTCTTCCGATCGCCGAGTCTCCCATTGTAGCTTCCGCTCTCATTGCCGCCGTCTGGTTCTGCCGGTCGGCAGGGAGGAAACCAGCATGGAGTATTCGAATGAAGTCCTCGATGCCACGCCGGAGCGCGCCACAAAGTTCCTGACGGGAATGGGCGCTGTCGCCGCGATTCGCACGATGATGGCTGAAGCGGGGATGACCGATGACGATATCCTGGAGGGCCGCACGCTCCTCCTCGACGTCCTCGCCGCTCCCCGGAAGAGCGGCGCGGCGCCCGATACCGCGGATGCCAGGGCGCAGCGCGCCGCGACAGGGGAGCTCGACCAGTGGGATGAGCCCAACTTCGCCCGTTATGGCGCCGCGCTCCGCCGGCGTTTCCCCGACGTGCACGCGTACGTCTTCAAGGACCTCGCGCCCTCGACCGGCACCGCCGCCGTCCGGGGAGTGGCCACCTTCCTCGCGCGGCTCGACGCCCTCGAGAGCGGCGCCGACCCGGACCGCGCCGGGACGAAGCAGAGCGACAAGAAGGCAGTCGCTTTCCTCGCGACCCGCGGCCTCGACAAGGACGAGCGCAAGCGCCTCAGAGGCCTTGTCGACGTGGCGCTCGGCCCGACATCGCCTCTGCCCGAGCAAACCGAGCTCCCGGAGACCGCGCGCCGGCGCGAGGCGCTCTCCAAGCTGCGCGGCTGGTTCGATGAGTGGTCGACCACGGCGCGCGCGGTCATCAAGAAGCGCGGCTACCTCATCCGCCTCGGCCTCGCGAACCGCAAGGCGCCCCAGCGGAAGCCCGCCGCCGCGTCGTCCAGGCCGGGCGAGCCGGTCGACGACACCGACGAGACCGATCTGGAGTAATCCCGCACACCAAAGAGGGCTTCCGGCGCGCGCCCGAGACCTTCCGGCGCGCTCCGGAAGCTTCCGTCGCCGAAACGAAGGCCTCCGGCGCGATCCTGAGCACGACATTTCGCGTACTTAGGGGCTCCGGCCCTGCTCCCGATGCCGTCCGGCGTTCGCCGGAGGGCGAATTTCCGGCGAATATCGCGTCCCGTCCCGTGCCGGAAGCTTCCAGCGCGCGCCTGAAGCCTTCGTTTCGGCGACGGAGGCCTTCGTTTCGGCGACGGAAGCCTTCGTTTCGGCGACGGAGGCCTTCGTGCCGGCGACGGGCCCCTTCGCGAACGTGACGGCATCCCTCCGGCACGCGCCCGACGCCCCTGCGCGTACGTCTGGGCTCTCTTCGCAGGGCGGTAGGCCCTCGGGGCCCCTGGTCGTCGCGCGCTGCGGGGAGGGCTGCCGTTCGACGTCGATCAGGCGCCCCCGTTGGCGTCCACGATAGGCCCCCGGGGAGGGTGTTCGTCGCGCGGGGTGGGGACGGGCTGATGTCTGAGCGCAATTGACGTGCTGTGTCCGGCGTGCGCAGCACGACGGGCACAGCACGTCTCACGCGAGTTCAGCCCGTCCCTGCCCCGCGCGACGAGCACCCTCTCCGGGGGCCGGGCGGCTCGCCGAGGCGTCCCACGGAGCCAGGGACGCGCTCGGGAGACGCGGCACTACCGCAAGGTGCTCGGCGGCTCCGGCTCCCGCAGCGCGATCAGCGCCGGCGACAGCTGCACCGGGTAGCGCGCCGGCGCGCGCAGGTGCGCTACCGCGTACGGGAGCAGCTGGCGCGCGGCCACGGAGCGCTCGCGCCCGACGCTCGGCGGCTCGGGCGACTCGAGGGCGTGGCCGCCGCGCATCACCGCGCGCGCGAGCGGGGTGAGCCTCGCGACCCCGAGCGCGCGCGGCGCCAGCATCCGCTCGTGCGCGAGGTGGATCACGTCGGTGACCGCCCGCCCCGCCTCGTCGTAATAGCGCGCCACCATCTTGCGCCCCGCGATCACCTCGCCGCGGCCGCTCGTGCCCTGCCGGAGCGCCCACGCGCCCGACTCCTCGAGCGCCACGAGCTCGTAGCGCACCGCGGGCAGGCCCTCCGCGGGATCCGCCAGCCCCGAGGCGACCCAGCCGCCCGCGGTCGTGCCCACGCGCCGCGCCTCGAGGAGCAGCGCCTCCTCGTCGCGCCCGCCGAGATCGATCATCCGGTCGGCGTACCAGGGCCAGCTGCCCTCGAGCGGCGACGGCGGCGGCGCGAGCTCGCCGAGGTCGATCCCCGCCTCGCCGCGGAACGGGATGCCGAGCGCCGCGGCCGCGAGCGCGCTCGTCGTCGCCGCCGCGCCGCCCACGTGCGCCGCGCGGGCGAGCGCCAGCGCCTCCTCGGCGAACGGCACGCGCGCCGACGACCCGTCGACGACGGCGCCGCCGTCCGCGGCGATGTGGAGCCGCGCCGCCCGCGTCGCCGCCGCCGTGCCCCGGCGGAGCGCCGGCACGAGCACCGCGCCCACGAGGAGCGCCTCGACGAACGGCCCCTCCACCGAGACGACCGGCGTGCCCGGGAACGCGACCGTCCCGTCGGGCATCGCGTCGATGTCGACCGAGATAGGCGCGCCGGCGAGCCGCTCCACCAGCGCGTCGCTCAGGCCGCAGGCCGCGCGGGCCGCGAAGACCGCCGCCGCGTCGAGGCGCCCGCCGCCCGGGGCGAGCGCGTCGAGCGCCGACTCGACGCCGGCGACCACGAGGAACCCCGCGTGCGGCGGCATCGCCGTGAAGGCGAGCTCGAAGCTCGCGCGCCGCTCGCCCACGCCCGCGCGCAGGAGGCGGTCGGCGTCGAGCAGCGCGCGTCCGTCGCAGAGCAGCGGGCTCCCTCGCACCATCGCCGCCGGCATCGGCCTCGCTCAGAGCCGCTCGGCCAGCATCCGCGTGCCGGCGACCGTCGAGGCGTCGTCGAAGAGGAACGGCAGGATCACGGTCGGCACCTCGCCGAGCTCGCGGCGCAGGCGGGCCAGGCTCTCGTGCTGCACCGACTCGCGCATCGCCCGCCGCGCGCCGGCCACGACGGCGCTCTCGACGGTGTGCGCGGCGCGCGCCGGCGCCTCGATGTCGAGGCGCCCCGGATCGACGAGCAGCGCCCGGCGCTCCTCGGGCGAGAACAGCGGCGGCAGCACGCTGTTGATGATCAGCCGGAGGACGGGCAGGCCGAGCTCGCCCCGGACCTCCGCGACGAGCTCGACGGTCTCGGTGGCCGGCATCTCCTCCGGGAGCGTCACGACGACGACCCCGCTCCGCACCGGATCCCTGAACATCGCCCACGCCGCCTCGGCGTCTCGGCGCAGGATCCCCGGCGGCGCCACGTCGAGGATCACCTTGGGCACGCGCAGCATGTCCACGCCGTGCCCCGTCGCGGGCGCGTCGAGCAGGACCACGTCGAAGCGGCTCGAGCCGTCCGCGAGCAGCTCGGTCGTGTGGAACCAGGCCTTGCCGAGCATCGCCCACTCGTAGAGGCCGGGCACCGCGCGGAAGAAGGTGCGCGTGTACTTGTTGTCGAAGACGAGATCCGCCGCGGCGCGCACCTTGAGGACCATCTCGCCGTACTCCCGGAGGGCCTTGTCCGGCGAGATGTTCACCGCCCACACCCGCTCGGCCACCTGGGTGACCTCCTGGCCGATGGGCTTGGTGCCGAGGATGGCCGAGAGCCGCTCCTTCGTGTTGCACATCGCCACGAGGACGCGCTTGCCGCGGGCGGCGAAGGCGAGGGCGAGCGCGCCGGAGATCGTGGTCTTGCCGACGCCCCCCTTGCCGGTTACGAACAGGAAGCGCCGGCGCTCGAGCTCCGGGAGAGCCAGGCCGAGTGCGCCGGCTTGCGAGGCTTGGTGGGCGCTGCTCATTCCGCGGTAGCGGAGTTAGGCGCAAGCTCAGGCGAAGGCAACCCCGGATCAAGTAGACGGGCTCTGCTATGCATCGCGTATGCGCATCACCGAGCGAGACCTCGAACCGCTGAACCGACGCTTCCAGGGCGCGTCGCCCGTCGAGCTTCTCCGTTTCGTCCGCGAGTCCTTTGGCCCCCGCGCGGCCATCCTGAGCAGCATGCAGCGGGCCGGGACCGCGCTCTGCCACATGGCCGACCGCGCCGGGCTCTCCTTCGACGTGGTCTTCGTCGACACCGGCGTGCTCCACGCCGAGACGCTCGCCACGCGCGACGAGCTCGCGCGGACCCACCCCAACCTGCGCGTCGTCACGCTCTCGCCCGAGCGCAGCTTCATGCAGCAGACGCGCGAGGAGGGGCTGCTCTACCTCTCGAAGGAGGGGCAGGAGCGGTGCTGCGAGCTCCGCAAGTCGGTCCCGCTGGGCGCCATCCGCGGCCGCTACGACGCGCTCGTCGCGGCGCTCAGGCGCGGCGAGGGCGGCGCCCGCGCGAAGGTCGCGCCGTTCGGCCTCGACCCCGCGAACAACGTGATCCGCGTCCACCCCTTCGCGTCGCTGAGCGGCGAGGACCTCGACGCGTACTTCGCGGCGCACCCGGACGCGATCGAGAACCCGCTGCACGCGATGGGCTTCCGCACCATCGGCTGCTTCCCGTGCACGACGCCCGTGCTGCCCGACGAGCCGGAGCGCGCCGGGCGCTGGCGCCACCTGGCGAGCGTCGAGTACTGCGGGATCAACCCGGTCGACCGGGGCGAGAACGACGGCGGCGTCGAGCTCGACGACCGCTACCAGCGCCTCTTCGCGGCGTGACGATTCGCCTGCGAACTCCGGTTCGCGGCAGCTCGATCTTGACTCTAACGGCATGAAGGGAGATTTGCCCTACATGCCGGCGAGCTACTTCGACGTAGACGGCACCCTGGTCACGACCAACCTCGTGCACCCGACGGTGTTCTACATGCTGAACCAGCCAACGCCGATGCACAGCTTCGCGAAGCTCGGCCGCGCCCTCGTGAAGGCGCCGTGGATGGTGATGGCGGAGCTTCAGGATCGGCGCCTCTTCAACGAGCTGCTCTTCAGCTCGTTCGAGGGCGTCTCCGAGGACCGCCTGGTGGCGCTCGCCGAGGAGGCGTTCGCGAAGGTGCTCAAGCCGGCCATCTACGGCAAGGCGCGGGACCTCGTGAAGTGCAGCCTCGACAAGGGGCACGACGTGGTCCTGATCTCGGGCGCGCTGGATTTCCTGATGGAGCTGCTCGCCGCTCACCTCGGCGCGACGGGCATCATCGCGAACCGCCTCGAGGTGAAGGATGGGTTCGCGACGGGGAAGCTCCTGCGCCCCGTGGTGGCCGGGCCCGAGAAGGCGCGCCTCATCCGCGAGCACGCCCACGCGCAGGGGCACAACCTCGACGAGTGCTTCGCCTACTCGGACAGCTACTCGGACGTCCCGATGCTCTCGGTCGTCGGCTACCCGGCGGCGGTGAACCCGGACCGCAAGCTCAAGCTGCTCGCGCAGGCCTACCACTGGCCGATCCTCCATCTCGCCGCATGACCCCGGCCTGTCCGGGGCGGCGGCGGGAAGCCACGCCACAGCCCAACACGTCGCACCCCCTGCTCTGAAAGCCCCATGAGCCATCCTTGCGTCGTCACGCTAGACAGCCGCAGCGCCCCCCGGGTGCTCTTCTCAGGCGACCAGCTGGTCGAGGTCGACCTGCCCACCGGCACCCGCGTGCTCTACGCGAAGCCGCCCATCGAGCCGCTGAAGGACGTGGACGCCGCGATCCGCTACGCGATCAACCACCCGTACAACTCGGAGCCGCTCTACGCGAAGCTCCGCCCGGGGATGAAGGTCACGATCGCGGTGGACGACATCTCGCTGCCGCTGCCGCCGATGAAGCGGCCTGACATCCGCGAGCGCGTCCTCACCATCGTGCTCGACCTGCTCTCCGACTACGGCGTCGACGACGTCGAGATCATCATCGCGACGAGCGTCCACCGGCGGATGAAGGACTGGGAGGTCCGGCACATCGTCGGCGACAGGATCTTCAACGCCTACTGGCCGAAGAAGCTCTACAACCACGACGCCGAGAACCTCGCCAACATGAAGTACATCGGCACGACCGACCTCGGCGAGGAGGTCGAGCTGAACAAGCGCGCGGTCGACAGCGACCTCGTGATCTACGTGAACCTGAACCTCGTCCCGATGGACGGCGGGCACAAGTCGGTCAGCGTCGGCCTGTGCGGGTACCGGAGCCTGCGCGCGCACCACAACCCGCGGGTGATGCGCGACTGCTACTCGTACATGGACCCGAAGAGCTCCGCGCTGCACACGAGCGTCGAGCGCATGGGCCGGCTCGCGAACAAGAAGCTCAACGTCTTCACGATCGAGACGACGATCAACAACCGCATGTTCGATCGCCCGCTCGAGTTCCTCGCGAGGAACGAGGACGACCTGAGCGCGGGCGAGAAGAGCGCGCTGCGCGCCCTGCGCTTCACGCTGTCCAAGGTGCCGCAGCCCGCGCGCCAGGCGATCTTCCAGCGCGTCCCGTCGCCGTTCGGCGTGACCGGGGTGTTCGCCGGCGAGACCGAGGCCGTCCACGAGCACACGCTGAAGCGCAGCTTCGACCAGTACCTCGTCCCCGTCACGGGCCAGGCCGACATCCTGATCACGGGCATCCCGTACATCAGCCCGTACAACGTGAACTCGTTCCTGAACCCGCTGCTCGTGCAGGTCATGGCGAACGGCTACCTGTTCAACCTCTACCGGGGCGCGCCGATGCTCAAGAAGGGGGGGACGATGATCATCCTCCACCCCTGCACCGACCTGTTCGACAACGAGCACCACGCCCCGTACATCGAGTTCGTGCACCGGCTCCTGCCGGAGACGCGCGACGCGATGGAGCTGCACAAGCGGTACGAGAAGAAGTTCTCGGAGAACCCCGCGTACATCGAGATGTACCGCTTCGGCCACGCGTACCACCCGACCCACCCGTTCTTCATGTGGTACTGGGGCGAGGCGGGCCGGCAGCACATCGGCCGGATGATCGTGGTCGGCGCCGACAACGAGTACATCCCGCAGCTGCTCGGCTGGGAGACGGCGCGCACGATGGACGAGGCGCTCCGGATGGCGAAGCAGTCGGCCCCGCCGACGCCGGAGATCATGGCCCTCCACACGCCGCCGATCTTCATGGCCGACATGACGGCGTAGCGGGCCGGCGGTCCGCGGGAGGCGACACCCATGCGGCTGCACCTCATCGACGGCACCTACGAGCTCTTCCGCGCCCATTTCTCGAAGCGGCCCGATCACCGCGCACCGGGCGGCTGGGACGCGAAGGCGACGGTGGGGGTCGTCGCCTCGCTCCTCGCGCTGCTGCACCATCCGGACGAGGAGGTCACGCACCTCGCCGTCGCGTTCGACAACCCGGTCCGCTCGTTCAGGAACGACCTGTTCGCCGGCTACAAGAGCGACGAGGGCATGGATCCGGCGCTGCGCGGGCAGTTCGATCCGGTCGAGGAGGCGGTGCGCGCGCTCGGGGTCGTCGTCTGGTCGATGGACGCGTTCGAGGCGGACGACGCGCTCGCGACGGCGGCGGCGCGGTTCCAGGGAGAGGTGCAACAGGTGCGCATCCTCAGCCCGGACAAGGACTTCGGGCAATGCCTCGCGGGCGAGCGCGTCGTGCAGGTCGACCGCCGGAAGGAGCGCGTCGTCGACGAGGCGGCGCTGCGCGCCGCGCGGGGCGTGGCCCCGGCGAGCATCCCGGATTACCTTGCGCTCACCGGGGACGAAGCCGACGGCATCCCGGGGCTCCCGGGCATCGGCGACAGGACGGCAGCCGCGCTCCTCGGCGCCTACGGGCACCTCGAGCAGATCCCGGACGACCCGGCCGCGTGGTCGGTGCCGGTGCGCGGCGCGGACAGGATCGCGCGCGCGCTGGTCGAGCAGCGGGAAGAGGCGCTGCTCTACCGGACGCTGGCGACGCTCCGCACCGACGTGCCGCTCGCGGAGCGCCTCGACGACCTGCGCTTCCGCGGCGTGCCGCGCGGCCGCTTCGAGGCGTGGTGCGAGGCGCTGGGCGTGCGCACGCTGAAGGAGCGGCCGACGCGCTGGGCCCCGGAGGAGTGAGCGAGGACAGCGGCCGGGAGGCCTTTGTCAAGGCTGCTTCTTTTCCGGCGCCCTGAGCTCGGCGAGCACGCGCTCGCGGATGAGCGGCAGCGGCGGCGACCCGTGCGAGAGGAGCGCGTCGTGGAAGCGGCGGAGCGAGAACGCGGCGCCCAGGGTCGCCCTCGCCTCCTCGCGGAGCTTCAGGATCTGGAGCTTGCCGAGCGTGTAGGCGAAGTAGCCGGGGTCGAATGTCGCGCGCACCGCCTGCTCGCGCGCCGTCGCGCGGTCCTGGAAGCAGTCGTCGATGAAGCGGCGCTCGGCCGCGTCGAGGCCCATGCCCTCGGCGTGCACGCCGAGCGACACCACCACCCTGCAGTTGCGCAGCAGCGCGTCCCCGAGCTGACCGAGCCGGCTCTGGGGGTCGTCCTTGCCGAACCCCTGCTCGATCATCATCTGCTCGACGTAGTGGGCCCAGCCCTCGACGAACGAGTAGCTCCCGAACATCTTCTGCACGTCCGTCGGCGCGCGGTTCTCCCACAGGCCCTGGACGAAGTGCCCCGGGTAGACCTCGTGCACGGTCGTCGAGAGCAGCGTCCCCCGCTGCATCACGTACTCCTCCTGCTCCTTCCTGGGCCAGGAGGGGTCGGGCTTCGTGATGTAGTAGAACGCCTCGAGCCCCTCCTGCTCGAACGGCCCCGGCGCGTCGAGGAAGGCCGAATTCCAGCGCATGTACGGCGGCGTCTCCTTCACGAGCGCCCGCTCGTCGGACGGGAGGCTCACGAGCCCCTTGTCGACGATGAACCGGCGCGACATCTCCATCACCCGCGTCGCCTCGGCGAGGAGCAGCTCCGCCTTCGGCCGGGTGGCCTTCATCTTCCTGGCGAGCTCCTGGTACGCCGCCTTGTTCGCCGCGAGGTCCTCCTCGCCCATCTTCTTGAACTCGGCGAGCGAGAGCGAGAGCCCCTCCTGCGCGAGGAGGAGCTTCCTGTACCGCGCTTCCCCGAGCACGTGGCTCGCGTCGCCCTTCGGCAGCTCGACCTTCTCCAGGTGCTCGGCGAGCCGCTCCGCCGCGTCGGCCAGCGCCGCGTTCGTCTTCTCGAAGTCGGCCTGGAACGCGGCGTCGCCCGCGCCCTTGAGCAGCTTGACCACGTCGCCGCGCAGGTACTCGGCGTAGCCGCGGAAGATCTTCACGGCGACCTCGACCACCGGCCTCGCCATCGGGCTCGCGAGGTTCTCGAGGATGCGCGGCACCTGGGCCAGCGCCGCCTTCTCGTGCTCGAGGAGGCGCCTTCCGCGGTCGGGCAGCGGCGCGTACGCGCGGTCGACGTACTGGTTCACGCCGAACAGCTCGCCGTAGAACTGCGGCCGCCGCCGCCAGTCCTCGAGGTCCCTGCCGTTGAAGAGCTTGAGGTCGATCTGCTGGAGGAGGATCGCGCGGTCGAGCGCCTCGTCCGGGGAGAGCGCCGCGGCGTCTACGGCGGCGACGGCCGCGCGGTCGCGCTCGAGGCGCGCGAGCCTCCGCTCGATCGCCGCGGCGGAGTAGTCACCTACCCTGCCGTCGTGCTCGTGCAGCCCGCGCGAGCGCGCGAACGCCGGCTCGTCCGCGGCCCACTCGCGCAGGATCCGCCCGCGCAGCGCGGCGAACGGCTCCCGCGGCGCCTCCGGCGGCCGGGCCGGCTCGCGGGGCGCCGCGGCGGCCGGAGGCGCGGCGGGCGGCGGGGCCGCGCCGGCGGACGGAGCCGGCACCCCGGCGCCCCCGCCGCAGGCGGCGAGCGCCGAGAGGGACGCGAGCGCCGCGAGGCGGCGCGGGAGCGAGCGGCGGGGAGAGACGACGCGGGCGGCGGCCATGGCGAGCCGGAGCCTCTCAAACCGGCCTGCGCAGGTCAACGGCGGACGCTACTCGCGGAGCGCGCGATCGATGATCGCGTCGACGTGCGAGAGCGCGTGATCGAGATCGAAGCAGCGCGCGATCTCGTCCGGGGCGAGCAGCGCCGCGACGTCGGCGTCGGCGGCGAGGTTGTCGCGGAAGCGCCCCTCACCCGCGATGGCGCGCATCGCGCAGCGCTGCACCAGCTCGTAGGCCGCCTGCCGCGGCCGGCCCTTCTGGACGAGCGACAGCAGCACCGCCTCGCTGAAGAAGAGCTCGCCCGTGCGGTCGAGGTTCTCGCGCATCTTCTCGGGGTAGACGACCAGCCCCTCGACGAGCCCCGCGGCGCGGTCGAGCATGAAGCCGAGCGTCGAGGTCGCGTCGGGCGCGATCATCCGCTCGACCGACGAGTGCGAGATGTCGCGCTCGTGCCACAGCGGCACGTTCTCTAGCGCGGGGATCACGGCGGCGCGCACGACGCGCGCGAGGCCGCACAGGTTCTCGCTGAGGATCGGGTTGCGCTTGTGGGGCATCGCGCTCGATCCCTTCTGGCCCACGGAGAAGCGCTCCTCCGCCTCGCGGACCTCGGTGCGCTGCCAGTGCCGCACGTTGGTCGCGAGCCGCTCGATGCCCGCCGCGATGAGCGAGAGCGCCGCGAAGAACTCGGCGTGGCGATCGCGCGCGACGACCTGCGTCGAGACCGTCTCGGGGCGCAGGCCCAGGGCGCCGAGAGCGCGCTCCTCGATGCGCGGCGAGAGGTGCGCATACGTCCCGACCGCGCCGGCGATCTTGCCGACCGCGATCGCCTGGCGCGCGGCGAGCAGGCGCGCCCTTCCCCGCTTCATCTCCGCGAGGTGGCCCGCGAGCGCCAGGCCGAAGGTGATCGGCTCGGCGGCGATGCCGTGGCTCCTGCCGATCATCGGGGTGCGCCGGTGCTCGTCGGCGCGCCGCGCGAGCGCGTCGCAGAGCTTGTCGAGCCGCGCCGAGAGCAGGTCGGCCGCGCGGACAAGCAGCATCGCGAGGCTCGTGTCGAGCACGTCGCTCGAGGTCATCCCCCGGTGCAGCCACCGCGCCCCTTCGCCCGCCAGCTCCTCGACGTGGGTCAGGAAGGCGATGACGTCGTGCTTGACCGTGCGCTCGATCGCCTCGATCCGCTCCGGATCGAGCGAGAGCTGCTTCGCCCGGATCCCCTTCGCGATGCCGGCGGGCACGAGCCCCTCGGCCTCCATCGCCTCGCACGCGGCGAGCTCCACCTCTAGCCAGGTCGAGAATCGGGTGGCGGGCGACCAGAGCTCTTCGAATTCGGACGGGGTGTAGCGGGGGATCATGGGCGGGACGCTGCGAAGGTCTGGAGGGTGCGTCAAGGCTGGAGTGGTCCGGACCGGCCCCGGACGGCTCGCGCTGTTCGCCGGCGCGCGACGCCGCCTGCGGGCGCGATGACGCTTGCGGGCGCGATGACGCTTGCGGGCGCGATGACGCTTGCGGGCGCGCGGCGCGTTGCGAACGTTTGCGCGCGATGCCGACCGAAGCAACGGCGCCCGCGCGCGCCGACCAGGGCGGGGCGTTCGCCCGGCCGCCGCACGCGGCGGGCGCTTCCGCGGGAGAGGCGCTGCCCGAACCGACGAGCGAGCCGACCGGCACCGGCAGGACGCCGCTCGGTCGCCCGGACGAACCCGGGCGCAGCGCGCCTCCGGGGCGCCCCGGCGGTGCCGCTGTCCCCGCGACCGAGCGGGCCCCCGCGACCGAGCGGGTTCCGTCGATCGACCCGGCTCCCGCGACCGAGCGGGTCCCGTCGACCGACCCGGCTCCCGCGACCGAGCGGGTCCCGTCGACCGACCCGGCTCCCGCGGTCGAGCCGACTCCCGAGAGCGAGCGCGCCTCTGTGAGCGAGCGCGCCCCTGCGAGCGAGCCGGCCCGCACGAGCGTGCGCGGCGGGCGCCGGGTGAAGCCGTACATCGTGGTGGTCGCGATGGACCTGTCCGAGCCGGGCGGGCGGGCGTGGCGCTTCGCGTTCGAGCTGGCGGCGCTCCGGGGCGAGACGGAGATCCACGCGGTGGTCGTCGGGCCGCGGCAGGTCGCCCCCGCGGTGCGCGACGTGACGACGCCCGGCGCTTCATCGCCGCCCTCGCTCCGGGTGCTCCAGCACCGCTTCGCGGACGGCCAGCCGCGGCTCATGGCCATGCACTTCCGCACGGGCCGGCCCGACCGGGCCATCGTCTCGCTCGCCCGCGAGCTCAGCGCCGATCTCATCGTCGTGGCCACGCACCCGCAGTCGCCTTTCCAGCGGCTCTTCGGCGGCTCGACCGCCGATCGGATCGCGCGGAGCGCGCCGTGCCCGGTCGTGGTCGTGCGCCCCAAGGAGGACGACGACGCCGACGCGGCCGAGTACGACCCCCGGCTGCGATGACGCCGCTCGCGCGCTCGGTGCCGCCCGCGCGCCGCCCCCGTACGCTCGGTGCCGCCCGCGCGCGCTCGGTGCCGCCCGCGCGCGCTCGGTGCCGCCCGCGCGCGCTCGGTGCCGCCCGCGCGCGCTCGGTGCCGCCCGCGCGCCGCCCCCGCGCGCTCGACGCCCGCGCGCCGCCGCGCGCTCGACGCCCGCTCGGCTTCTAGGGAGCGTCGGCCTGCGCCGCCGGGCCGAGCTTGGCGGGCGCGCTGACGCCCTCGGCCGTGCCCCCTTCGCGCGTGTCGGCGTAGCCCCACGCGACGCCGGCGGCGTCGACGAGGATGTTGTTCGCGTCGCCGATCGGCATCGGATCCAGCACGAGGGCGTGCCCCCGCCGCGCGAGGTCGTCGAGGGCGGCCTGCGGCGGGGGCGTCAGCCGCTCGACGCGCACCCGGTCCGGCATCCACTGGTGGTGGATGCGCCCGTGGCGGACCGCCTCGTCGATCGTCATCCCGTGGTCGACAAGGTTGCGGAGCACCTGGGCGACCGTGTTCGGGATCGTGTCCCCGCCGGGAGAGCCGAGGAGGAGCGCGACCTTGTCGTCCCGGCTCACGATCGTCGGCGTCATCGAGCTCGCCATGCGCTTGCCCGGCGCGACCGCGTTGATGCCCGTCTCCGAGAACGCGCCCATCGCGTTGCCGAGCAGGATGCCCGTGCCGGGAATGACGATCTTCGCGCCGAAGCTCGCCGACTGCGTGGTCGTGCACGAGACAGCGTTGCCCTGCGCGTCGATCACCGAGAAGTGCGTCGTCTGCGGGGACTCCGGCGCGAGGGCGCTCGCGGGCGCCGCGATGTCGCCCGCCGGCGTGGCGCGCTCCTGATCGATGGCCGGCGCGCGGCGCATCAGGTAGCCGCCATCGAGGAGCCTCGCGAGCAGCTGCGGCGTCTCGGGCCCGACGAAATCGGGGTCGGCGCTCACCTTTCGCCGATCGGCGTACGCCCGCTTCGCCGCCTCGACGAACAGGTGCAGCGACAGCCCGGAGTCGGCGGGCGCCTCGTGCGCCTTGAGCCGCTCCAGCGTGAGCATGATCTCCGCGAGCGCGACGCCGCCCATCGAGGGGGGCGGCATCGTGTCGACGGTGAAGCCGCGGTAGGAGAACCGGAGCGGCGCGCGCCACTTCGCCTGGTAGGCGCGCAGATCGCCCTCGCTGATGTGGCCGCCGCGCTCGCGCATCGCGCCGGCGATCTTCCTGGCGATCGCGCCCTCGTAGAACGCGCGCGGCCCTTCCGCGGCGAGCGTCTCCAGGGTGCTGGCGAGATCGAGCTGGCGCACCAGCTCGCCCTGCGCGAGCGGCGCCTTGCCGCGCCCCCAGATCGCGCTCGCGGCCCGGTCGGACCTCAGCCGGGGCCACGCCCAGCGCAGCGTGAGCGCCTGCCGCGCGCCGAGGCGGTGCCCCTTGCGCGCCAGGGCGATCGCGGGGGCCAGCAGCTCGGCGAACGGCCGGGAGCCGAACCGCTCGTGCGCCAGCGCGAGGCCGGCGACCGAGCCCGGGACGCCGGCGGACGCGTAGCCGAACGCGCCCGCGCGCACCATCGCCATGTTCGACTCGGTGGTCACCGACGCGGGCGCGGCCTCACGGAAATCGATGGCCTGCGTCTCGCCGTTCGCGAGGCGGACCATCATGAAGCCGCCGCCGCCGATGTTGCCCGCGCTCGGGTGGGTCACCGCAAGCGCGAACGCCACGGCGACCGCGGCGTCGATCGCGTTGCCCCCGCGCCGCAGCACGTCCGCGCCGGCGCGCGTCGCGTTCTCCTCGACCGAGGTCACGAGCCCGGCGTCGCCGCGCACCGCCCGCGCGCCGCCGGACGCGAGCGCGATCGGCGGCTCGGGCGGCAGCGGCCCCGGCGGTGGCGCCGCCGCGGTCATGGCCGCCGCCGCGTTCGCGGCCTGCGGCGCCGCCGCGGCGCTGGCGAGCGCCGGCGCGCCGGAGGTCGCGGGGGCCGCCGCGGGCGGGGCGGGCGGCGTGCGGGCCTCGCAGCCGGCGAGCAGCGCGACGACGAGCGCCCAGCGCGGCCTCGAACGACGATGCAGGGTCATCAGGGTGGTCGCGAATCTACTACGGTGCCGGAGAAAGCCAGGCCGGGCCGCGCGAGGCGACCCGGCCTGGGGGCTCGCTCGAGGGAGCGAGGGCGCGCGCCGTCAGGCGCGCCGGGCCCCGCTCAGGACCGCTTGCGGCGGCGCGCGGCGGCCACGCCCACGCCGGCGACGAGCGCCGCGAGCCCGGTGCCCGTGAACGGCGCCGTGGAGGACCCCGGCGTCGCGGAGCAGGAAGCGCTGGCAGAAGCCTCGGCCTCGAACTCCACCTCGATCTCCAGCGAGCTCAGGTAGTCGAGGCAGTCCTGCAGGCTGCCGGCGACGTCGACGTACTGGTCGTTGCAGAACAGCGCGCCCTCGGGCTGGGTGCATCGCGCCTCACACCCGCCCTGGAGATCGACCGTGCATTCCGCATTGCAGTTGACATTGCAGTCAAAATTCGCCTCGGCCTTGCACTCCCCGGAGCAGCTCGCCTCACACTTTGCCTCGCAGTCCGCGCTCGGCGGCGTCACCTCGCAGCTCGCGCTGCACTCGCCGTCGCAGCTCGCCTCGCACGCCCCTTCGCACTCCGCCTGCGCGCTGCCGCCGCTGGCCTGGCCCGAGCACTTGCCGCTGCAGTCCCCCTTGCAGCTCGCCGAGCAGCTCGCCCTGCAGTCGAAGCTCCCGGGATCGACCTCGCACTTGGCGGTGCAGTCCGCAGAGCAGTCGACGTTGCAGCTGGCGCTCGCGCTCGCGTCGCACTGGCCTTCGCACTGCCCGGCGCAGGCCGCCGTGAGGTTGACCGGCTCGCAGCTCGCGGTGCAGCCGCCCGAGGTGCGGAACTCACAGTTGGCGCTCGCAGCGAGCTGGATATTTCCGCAAGCCTCCGGGCCGGGCGCCGCCGACGCGGTAGAAGCCATCGCGAAGGGAACTGCAAAAGTAAATGCGCTTACAAAAAGCTGAGCAATGGTCCGTCGCATGCCAATTCTCCTGGGTTGAGAGCGCGGTGTCCGCGTGTGGTCTCCGCGGGTATTGCAATCGGACGACCAGCGCCACCCTTTGAAGCATTTCCCGGGAAAAAAATCTCTGCGGCCGCGCCCGCTCCTTCATGCCGTATAGCGGAGTTCACGGCGCGATGATGCGCCATGCCACACTGCGCGCATGTCCGTACAGGTGAGCCGGTATGCCGCGCGGTGATCAGCGGCTCACAGTGTCGGCGATCTGCCCTGTTCCGTGACGCGCGACGACGCCCTTTCGCGCTCTGCCAGGGGTCGGCTGGCTGAGAAAGTCCCCGCCGACGGCCCAGAATGCCCCCTCCCCGTCGGCCCAGACGGCGTGGAGGTCGGCGTACGGCTCTTCCGTGAACTCATCGATCCACGCCCCGTCGACGAGGCGCTGCTTGAGGCCTCCATAACCGACGATCGCGACCTCCCCCGGGCGGCCGCACGCGACGCCGTTCACGTCGTTGGTGAGCTCCATGTCGAGCCGCTGCCACGCCTTGCCATCGAAACGGAGAACATCTCTTCCCCCCACCGCGTACACCTCTTCACGGCTGCAGCCGGCGGCCGTGAAGAGGGTGCCCTGCGCGATCGGCGGATCGGATTGCAGCGCCCACGTCGAGCCAGCGCGGTGCCAGATCACGCCGAACTCGCCGACGGCGTAGAGGTCGCCGGAGGACTCTCCCCACACCTTGTAGAGCGCCCGGCCGGTCTCCTCGGGCAGCGTCTCTCTCGACCATGCGCTGCCGTCCCAGTGAAGGACGATATCCTTCTCCGCCTCCGCGCCGCCGCCGGGCGTGCCGCCGACGGCCCAGGCGTCGTCGGGTGCGAACGCGATGACGCCCCACAGGGTCGCGTCCGTCCCCGTGGCGTGCTCGGTGAACGTATCGCCGTCCCAGTGCGCGGCGCGGCCGCGCTCGCCGACCATCCAGACGTCCTTCGGACCGGAGCCGGCCACCCACCAGAAGGTCTCTTCCCCGCCCGCCGGGAGCTCTCGCCACGTCGCCCCGTCGTGGTGCAGCACGAGCGACGAGAGCCCTGTATTGCCGAGCGGCCCTCCCACCGCGAACACGTCGTCGGGGCCCGTCCCCCAGATCGACAGGACCGCGCGATCGAGATCGCCCTCGTCGAGCAGCACGCGCCACGCGGGCGGCCCCTCGTCGTGCGGCGGCGTCACCGGGCCCTCGGGGCAGCCGGCGAGGGCGACCGCGCCGAGCGCCATCGCGATCAGCGAGGCAATCGGAGCGTTGAGAACAACCGAGTGCAAGCGGGTGCGCATGGGATAGAAGACCAGCCTGGAGAGGTCATGTCGAGCCGCGCGGCGCGCGGGGGCTCAGTTGCAGAACACGTCGTCCTGCTTCGGATAGTAATAGACGAAGATGTTGCAGTGCTCGTTCTTCTCGACGATCGGGCCGAATGTGTAGCAGCAGTCGAGCTGCTCCTCGGACGCCCGGTTCTTCGTCACGTCGTACTCGTCGAGCCCGGTGCAGCCCACCGAGGGGTCCGGCGGCTGCCACTCATAGGTGCAGCCGTACCAGACGCCGCCGTTCTTCGGGAGCTCCAGGTCGAGCTCCGGCGAGTGGAGCATCGGCGGGTCGTCCCAGGCGGTCGAGGTGTAGAAGCGCTCGGAGTCCGCGGGCGTGCCGATGGACGTGCCGTCCCACGCGTACATGTCGAACCGCGTGCCCCGGCTGTGGAAGTGGCCATTGGCGCCGATGATCTTCACGGGAGAGGGGCTATTGATCTGGCAAGAGCCCTCGAACGTGGGCCGCGGGTTCGACTGGCAGACTCGGATGGACTGCTTGGTCGCGAAGACGGTGCCCATCTCGGCCGTCACCTCTTCCTTCGGCAGCGACCAGAAGTTCACCCGGACGCGGCCGACGGCCTCGGGGGTCTTCTGCGACGACGCGTTCACGTAGTGTGTCTGCAGCATGAGCCACTCGTCGGGCTCGAGGACGTTCGCGACGCCCTCGGGGAACTCCCAGTCGAGCTGGCCGTCCTGCTGGGAGTTCGCGATGAGCGGCCAGTCGGCCCAGTTGGGGCTCTTGAAGCACTCGCCCACGCCGTTCTGGTTCTTCTGGATGAGCCCGCCCTCGGGCCCCAGCCCCTTGATCGTCCGCACCCGGAAGATGTTCATGTGGTGCGAGCCGTCTCGCTGGGCGATCTGCACGCGGTGGAGGTTCACGGGCGCCTCCGGGTCCATCCCGTTCGACGCCGCGAGGTCGCGGACCCGGAAGAAGTAGCAGTCCTGCTGCTCGACCCCCGGCGGGACCTCGATCTCCTCCGTCTGTATCTGGAACCCCTGGCCCTCCGACGGCGGATCGAGCAGCGACTGATCGACCGGCGGCCCTGGTACCGGGTCCATGCGCTCGTCAATGCAGGCAACGGCCCCCAGCACGAGGGAAAGCAAACCGAACGTCATCCATCGAGCAGCCATGAGTCCCTCCAGGCAATGGAGCAGCGATGGTGGAGATATACAACGTTTTGCAATTCCAGGACCATCGTGTCAGGGACCAGGCAGAGATCCGTCGCGGGCCGGGGTGTCGTGGCCGGACGGGGGCAGAAGCTGCTAGGATGTAGGAGAGGTTCAAGAATGGCGGCGACCAAGAAATGCGGTCCACACACGGAGCTTGCATCGAATGACGCGACGCGCGTCACCCGGTGCGCGTGCGGTACCGTCCACGTGACACTCCTCGGCCCCGGCGTGACATTTCGCATGCCAGCGGACGCGTTCCGCGGGGTCGCCTCCGGGCTCAAGGCGGCCGCCGAGCGGCTCGACGACGACGCCCGGTTCGGGACAACCTCCATCAATTAGCTTGCGCGCCTGCCGCGATGCGGCCTACCAGTGGCTTCGCCGCTGCGCTTCTCCCTCCACGGACGGCGGCGGGTCGATAAAGGGCGCCTGGCGTGTACGACGACGACGCGGAGCACTGGGTCGGCAAGACGTTCGCCGGAATGTGGTGGATCGAGCGCGTGCTCGGCACCGGCGGCATGGGCAGCGTGCTGCTCGGGCGGGCCGCGGACGGCTCGCAGGTCGCGCTGAAGGTGCTGCACCCGGAGCTCAACGCGATCGCGGAGGTGCGGAAGCGCTTCCTGCGCGAGGGGTTCATCGGGAACTCGCTCGGGGGCGCGGACGCGGTGCCCGGCGTGGTGCGCGTGCTCGGCTCCGGCGAGACGCCCGAGGGGCTCGCGTACCTGACGATGGAGGTGCTCCAGGGCGAGACGCTCTTCGATCGCATGGCGCGCACCGGAACGATGCCGCCCGGCGAGGTGCTTGCGCTCGCGGATCAGGTGCTCGAGACGCTGGCCATCGCGCACGCGCGCGGCGTCGTGCACCGCGATCTCAAGCCCGAGAACATCCACCTCGGCAACGACGGGCGCGTGCGCATGCTCGACTTCGGCATCGCGCGGGTCGTCGACGGGCTCACGGGCCTGCCCGAGAAGACCGCGACCAAGACCGGCATGATCATGGGCACGGCGACGTACATGGCGCCGGAGCAGGCGACAGGGCTCATCCACGACATCGACGGGCGCACCGACCTGTTCGGGCTCGGGGCGACGATGTTCCGGCTGCTCTCGGGCCGGCAGGTGCACGGCGATGTCACGGAGGCGATGGAGGTCATCGCCGCCGCGACCGAGCCGGCGCCGTCGCTGGCGTCGGTGGCGCCCGGCATCCCGCCCGCCGTCGCGGCGGTGGTCGATCGGTCGCTGGCATTCATCAAATTCCACCGTTACCCGAACGCCGAGACGATGCGCGCGGACGTCCGCGCCGTGCGCGCCGGCGGCCTGCCGCCCTACGCCCAGGCCGTCCTCGAGGGACGGATCCGCGCTGGCCAGCCGCTGTCGCAGCCGGCGCCGCCGATGCCGGCCGCCGTGTCGCCGAGCGCGCGCCCGCAGCCCACGGTGACGGAGCCGCCCGGGCCCGCGATGGGCCGTCCGGAGCGTACGCTCCGCGACGACAGCCTGACGGCGCCCCCGGGGGGCAGCGCGCCGCTCACGCAATGGTCGACGGGCAAGCTGGTGCTGCTCGTCGGCGGCGCCTCGCTCGCCACCGGCGTGATCGTTGCGGTCGTCGTGGTGCTGCTGCTCGTGAGCTGCTGACGGACCGCACCAGCGCCGTCGCGCGCGGGCGCGTCGGCTGCGCGGCGCGCGGCGGATGAGCCGCGGGCGCGCCGCAGGGACCGTCGCCGCAGGCGCTCGTCGCGCGGCGTGCCGCCGCCATCCTGCGTGCAGCGGATGAGCCGCGGGCGGGGCCGCAGGGCCCCGTCGCGGTCGGGCGCGCTCGTCGCGCGGCGTGGGATTCGGGGGAGCTGCCGACGGGGCCGCGGGGCCCCGTCGCGGTCAGGCGCGCTCGTCGAGCGGCGTGTAGTCGATCGCGTTCTCGCCGGTGTAGATCTGCCGCGGGCGGCCGATCTTGCCGTTCGGGTCGTCGTTCATCTCCTTCCAGTGGGCGATCCAGCCGGGGAGGCGCCCGAGCGCGAACATGACGGTGAACATGTTCGTGGGGAAGCCGAGCGCGCGGTAGATGATGCCGCTGTAGAAGTCGACGTTCGGGTAGAGCTTGCGCTCGACGAAGTACGGATCCTTGAGCGCCGTCTCCTCGAGCCGCTGCGCGATGTCGAGGAGCGGATCCTTGATGCCGAGCTTCGACAGGATCTTGTCGGCCGCCGCCTTGATGAGGACGGCGCGCGGGTCGTAGTTCTTGTAGACGCGGTGGCCGAAGCCCATCAGGCGGAAGCCCGAGGTCTTGTCCTTCGCGAGCTTGATGAACTTCGAGACGTCACCGCCGTCCGAGCGGATCGCCTCGAGCATCGTCACGACCTCCTGGTTCGCGCCGCCGTGCAGCGGGCCCCACAGCGCGCAGATGCCCGCGGCGACCGAGGCGAAGAGGTTCGCCTTCGAGCTCCCGACGAGGCGCACCGTCGAGGTCGAGCAGTTCTGCTCGTGATCGGCGTGCAGGATGAGGAGCAGGTTGAGGACCTTCACGATGTCCTCGTCGATCTCGTACGGCTCGGCCGGGACCGAGAACATCATGTTCAGGAAGTTCGCACAGTACGAGAGCGAGTTGTGCGGGTAGACGAACGGCTGGCCGATCGACTTCTTGTACGAGAACGCGGCGATCGTGCGCACCTTCGAGAGCAGCCGCGCGATGGTGATGTCGAGGTGCTCGGTGTTCTTCACGTCGATCGCTTCCGGGTAGTAGCTCGACAGCGAGAGCACCATCGCGGAGAGGATCGCCATCGGGTGCGCCGTCGACGGGTAGCCGTCGAAGAAGCGCTTCATGTCCTCGTGGATCAGCGAGTGCCGGGTGAGCAGCGTGGAGAACCGGGACAGCTCGCTCTTGCTCGGCAGCTTGCCGTAAATCAGGAGGTACGAGGTCTCCACGAAGGTCGACTTCTCGCCGAGCTGCTCGATCGGGATGCCGCGGTAGCGGAGGATGCCCTTCTCCCCATCGAGGAACGTGATGGAGCTCGTGGTCGAGGCCGTATTGACGAACGCCGGGTCGATACAAACGTACCCGGTCTTCGAGCGAAGGGATGCGACATCGATCGCCTTCTCACCCTCGGTACCCGTGATCACGGGTAGCTCGATCGTCTGCTCCGCACCGTTCTTGTTCAGCGTTAACTTCGCGGTCTCCTGCACGCCTCCTCCTTCCGCCGCAGCGCGGCGTAAGCTATCACGAGCCGAGGGAAGAATGCTTCCCCAACACTATCGAGGTGATGCGTTTGAGCGAGCCGGTCGTGCAGGGGGCGCTGGCCCATCACCCGGAGGCGCCTCGGCTGGCTGCCGAGGTGCGTCGGGTCCATGGGCGCTACGCTGACGAGGTCGTCGCTCGGTACCGGCTCTGCCCGTTCATGCGCGACGCTGCAACCGGTTTCGGACGCTTCTACGTCCTGCTCGATCGCGAGCCCGTCCTGGAGACGGCGCTCGCGACCGTGCGCGAGGCAGAGTCCGCCGTGGTGCACCTGGTTTTCCCGTGCATCCACACTCCGTCGCCCCAGTTCGAGCGGTTCGCGTCGCGCTTGGGCGAGCAGCTGCGTCGCGTTTGCAGCCCCGCGCCGGTGCTCGCCGCGTTCCATCCCGAGATGGCCGGAGACGAGACGAGCTCGCACCGGCTCGTCGGCCTCCTCCGGCACGCGCCGGATCCGTTTGTGCAAACGATTCCAGAGGGGTTGAACCATTCGGGGACTGTCCTCGCCGGGGCGGGCGTCGAGCCCGTGGCCGACCCGGCCGAGGACAATTACCGGCGCCTTCAAGGGGTGGGGATCGCCGAGGTCAAGGCCAAGCTGGCGGAGATCATGGCGGATCGGGACGCGAGCTATGCGCCCTCCCTCGCCCGGCTCGGGCTGGCCCGCCCCGGCCCGCGCTTCTTCCCCCTCTCCGCCCGGTGAGCGCAGGCGGCCGGGCGACCGGCCGCGCGGGCGACCGGCGCGGCGGCGAGCCGCGAGCTTCGCCCGCAGGTGATGGGTCTCGAGAGCTAGCGCGTGGGCGACCGGCGCGATGAAGGGCCCGAGCCGCCTGACTCCGCCCTCGCCTCTCGCTGCGCCATCAGCGGCATCAGGTACGGGAAGCCGACCGCCATGGTGTCGAGGTTGGGGTCGATCTGGGCGGCCAGCCAGAACAGGAGCACGCAGGCCCGCTCGACGTAGAACCAGTCCTCGGGGTACTCGAACGAGCGCATCAGCTCCTGGAGCTCGCCGCGCTCCAGCTCGGGGTCGGCCAGCTTCTCGAGCTGCTCGGGGCGGGCGCGCATCAGCGCGGCCGGCGTGCGATCCCGGATCTTGAGGAGCTTCGCGAAATAGCTCTTCACGGTGCGCTCGAGGAGCGCGTCGTTGCCCCCGGGCGCGACGAAGCCCATCCGGCGGAAGCCGCGCACGACCGCCGCGTCGTCCTGCGCGAAGATGCCCTTCAGGATGTCGAGCAGCCCGTCGATGAGCTCGTCCCGGGCCTCGCAGATCGCGCCGAAGTCGAGGACCACGAGGCGAAAGCCGCCGCCCTCCTCCGCGCTCCGCGCGGCGACGAGGAAATTCCCCGGGTGCGGATCGGCGTGGAAGAAGCGATCCGCGAAGAGCATCTTGTAGAAGGCCTGCACGAGCCTGAGCGCGACGTCCGAGGGCTCGACGCCCGCGCTCCTCAGCGCGTCGAGGCGGGTGATCTTGATGCCTTCCATGAAGGTCATCGTGAGCACGTCGCGCGTCGTGAGCTCGTGGATGACCTCCGGGAACGCGACGCCCGCGTCGCCCTCGAAGTTCTGCGCCATCTGCTCCATGCACGCGGCCTCGTGCAGGTAGTCGGTCTCGCGGCGGAGCAGGTCGACCAGCGACTCGTGCACCCGCTCGATGTGCCCGACCGGGACGAACCGCTTGTAGACGAGGATCGCGAGGCGCAGGACGCGCAGGTCGACGGCGATGATCCCGCGGATGCCCGGGTAGAGGAACTTCACCGCGACCTTGCGGCCGTCGCGGAGGCGCGCGACGTGGACCTGCCCCAGCGACGCGGCCGCGAGCGGCGCGCGCTCGATCGAGGCGAACAGCTCGCTCGCCGAGCGGCCGAAGCTCGCGCGCAGCGCGGCCTCGAGATCGCTGAAGGGGTGGGGCGGCACCTGGTCCTGGAGCTGCTCCAGCTCCTTGCCGTAGGCCCGCGGCAGGAAGCCGCCCATGATCGACAGCACCTGGCCGAGCTTGATGAAGACGCCCCGCAGCTTGAGCATGACGCGCAGCAGGCGTCGGGCGTTCTTCTGATCGACGCGGGCCCGGCGCTCGACGAGCCAGCCGGGCAGCTCACGCGCGGCGGCGCCGCTCCCGAGGCGCCTCGAGAACACCCGCGCGAGCCCCAGCTGGATGAGGTAGCTCGTCAGGATGACCGAGAACGCGAACAGCGCGCGGAGGAGTCGGACGGCGAGCGTCATGTGCGGCAAAGCAGCCGCACCATGCTACCGCAGGGGCCGCGCGGGGCCAGCCATGCTCGCTCCCCGGGGATGAATCCCTCCCGGAGAGGGGGCCGCCGCGGGCCTTCGCCGCGCCCAGGAGCCCTCCGGCGAGCCGGATGGGCTCAGGAGAGCGAGTCCTTGATCGCCTTGATGGGGCGAGCGCGGACCGACTTGCTGGCCGGCTTGGCCGCGAACGTCATCGGCTGCTTGGTGAACGGGTTGATCCCCTCACGCGCCTTGGTCGCCGGCTTCTTGATGACACGGAACTTCGCGAAGCCGGGCATCGTGAAGATGCCGTTCTTCTTGAGCTCCTTGTACGCGATGTCCGTCAGCGCCTCGAGGATCGCCTTGACCTGCTTGCGCGAGACCTCGTTCTCGTTGGCCTCCACGACCGCGTTGATCAGCGCGCTCTTGCTGAGCGAGGAGCTCTTCTTCCCGTCCGTTTTCTTCGCCGCCATGTTCATTCCTCCTGAGGTTTGTGCCCTCTTGCGCGCCAAAGGAAACACAACGGCCGCCACAGATCCAGTGTCGAATCGTCGATCCGAGCGACAAAAGAAGGGGTTTCTCGCCCCAGGTGGCGCGTCGCTCCGCCGGCGGGGCGGCCCGGAGGCCCCTCCCCTGGTCGACAAAACCCCTGAAAAACGGCCGGAATCGACGCTCTTCAGGCCGCACGCGCCCGCCTCGAGGGCGGCCCCGACGCCGGGACCTCGGGGTAGGAAATCACCCGATCCCCTTCCGTTGAAGGCGATCCAGGACGCGCGCCGGTCCCCTCCGGGCCGAGCCTCTCCGGCCGACGCGCCCGCTCGCGGCCGAGCCCTGCGCGCAGCCGCGCCGCGGAGCCCCGGCCGATCGAGACCCGCGGGCGTGGGGCGCGCCTCGCCGCGGCGCTCGCGCGGCGGGCGAGCTACTCCGTTCCGGCGTGGATCGGCGGTGTCTGGTTCCTCGTGGCTCCGCCCCGCTCCGCACCCAGGCGCCCGCGTCGCAGCCGCCCCAGCTCCGCGCGGAGCTAACGGCGGCTGACCGCCGAGCCCGCGCCCCACTTCCGCTTGGCGGAGAGGCCCAGGATCGTCAGCGACTGGGGCGCCTGCGTGAACTCCATCACGTCGCCGAAGCCGACGCTCACCGAGTGGATCGGCCCGTCGAAGAAGAGCTTCGCGTCGTGCGTCTTGCTCCGCACGACCAGCGAGGAGCCCGGCTGGATCAGCGCATGGCGGAAGCGGTACTCCTCGCCGTGAGGGGTGTACGGCTCGCGGACGACGAGCTGGAGGCGCTTCGAGGTGAGGGGCAGGACGCGCCCGCCGGCCGAGCGCTGCGCGGCCGTGGAGCCGGCCGCGGGGCCGATCCAGAAGCCGCTCGACTTCTGCTCCTCCTCGGCCCGGCCGAGGCGGATGATGTAACGCGACGTGGCCGCGGGGGAGACGTGACAGAAGAGCGCGTCGTTCAGGACGCGCCCCGTCGCCACCTTGTCGTTCACCGTGACCTGCATGCGGGTGAGCACGGTGCGGCGGAGCGAGCCGCGCAGCGCCTTCGCGATCGCGTCGGCCGCGTCGCCGCTGGTCGCGCCGCAGAAGAAGCCGACGGAGTGGCCCGGCGCGCTGTTGATGCCGAGGATGGGCACGTCGCCGACGCTGTGGGACGCGCTGAGGAGCGTCCCGTCGCCGCCGACTGTGATCACGAGATCGAGCTCGCCCGCGTCGAACGAGTCCGCCGTGCCGGCGATGACGTCGACCTGCGCGCCGATGTCGTCGAGCGCCGCCGTGACCTCGCGCACGGTCTGCTCGTGCGCCTCGTGCGACGCCTTGAGCCGCGCGATGGCGGAGTCGCCGGCCTCGATGAGCCGCGTGATGCGCGGGTCCTTCCGCTCCTCGCGGTAAATCCTCCAGGCAGAGCGCTTGACGACGAGCGCGACGCGGGGCGGGCGCCGCTGCGCGGGCGCGAGGGGTTGCTCCGCCATCAGAGCTCCGCGAGGCGCCGGAGCGCCACCTCCGTCTTCGCGTCCTCGATCACGCCGCGCCGGGTGAGCTCGATCGCCTCGTCGAGCGGGACGGCCGCGATGACGGCGGACCGCTCGAGCGGAGACCCGTCCTCGGTGGGCGTCCCCTGGCGCGCGAGATCTACCTCGACGTGGAAGTAGAAGTGCCGCTCGCCGACCATGCCCGGCGCCGGGAACGTCGACGGGCCGAGCGGCTGGAGCTCCGACGGATCCACGGCGAAGCCGACCTCCTCGAGCAGCTCGCGCGCGGCCGAGCGCTTCAGGCCCTCGGGGCTGCGCTCGTCGAGCTCGACGAGCCCGGCGGGCAGCTCCCACAGGGCGCCGAGCGTCGGCCCCTCCGGAAAGGGGCACACGTCGGGCGCGCGCGTCGCGGCCGGCGGCCGGAGCGCCGAGCGGAGGAAGACATGACGGCGGCCGTCCGCGCCGCGGTAGTGCGGGGCGATCACCACCGCGTCGAGGCGCTCGCGATCGACGCTGTCGTAGGTGAAAGGATCGCTCAGCGAGCCGTCCGGGAACTCGACGCGGAACACCTGGCGCCGCACGTTGAGGAACCCAGGAGCGTCCAGCGACGGGATCGTCCGGACCAGCTTGAGCGCGAGCTTCGGGAAGGGAGGTAGCACCATGCGTCGAGGCGCGAAGCATAGCGCCAAACGGCCGCCGATCGCGATGCACGCTCGCCCCGGTTCGCGACGCGCTCGCGGGCCTCTCGCCGAGGCGTAACCCCGGGCCTCGCGCGCGGCCTGGGGGCGCGCCGGCGCGCGCGGCGCCGCATGGGTCCGGCGAGGTTCCCCGCGCGCCCGGTGACACGGGCGCGTCACGAAGGCGCCCGGAGGGCTTCATCCGAGCATGCCGCGCGCCCGCGCGATCGCCTCGATCTCGGGGCGACGCCGCTCGAGCTCCGGTACGTCCTTGACCGGCAGGAAGCGCGAGGCGACCCCCTCGCGCGGAACGCGCGGGAACCGGGGCTCGAGCGCCGCCGTGATCTCGCCGAGGAGCCGCTCGAACTGGATGGCCTTCCGGTCGCCGATTTTCTTCTCGACCTCATACGGCAAGTTGCCTTCCCGGCGCGAGCGCGCCCTGCGGCTCAGCGGAGCACGAGGACCCAGACGTCGTAGAGCGCGTGCGTCCAGACGGCCGGCGCGAAGCCGCGGAAGACGTAGATCCCCGTGAGCACGAGCCCGCACACCATCCGGAACACGAAGGAGGGCAGGTTCCAGGGGTCGCCCATCGCGCCGACGTAGTGCCAGCCAGAGAAGATGGCGGCGGCCGCGAGCGCCCAGCCGACCAGCAGCAGCATCCCCTGGACCCCCCGGCCGAAGAAGAGCTTGATCGCGAGCGCGCCCAGCCCGTAGAGGCCGGCGCGGAAGGCGATCTCCTCGTAGAAGCCGGCGCCGAGCGACATCACGACCCCGGTGAAGATGTCGTTCGTCGCCGCGGGCGGGCCGAGCCGGAGGGAGCCGACCACGTACGCGCCGGCGAAGCGCATCAAGATGGCGTAGAGCGCGCCCTCGGTGGCGAGCAGCGCGAAGCGCCTCGTCTGCAGGGCGTGGCCTCGGCCGAGCACGGAGAGGACCAGGACGAAGACGGCGCCGACGGCGAACGTGAGGCCCGCGTAGAGCGGGAGGCTGTGCTTTGCGAGGGCGCGGAGCTCGGCGGTGACCGGATCCGCCGCGTTGCGGATGGGGAGGAAGGCGACGCCGAGGTGGTAGAGGACGAAGATCGGCATCGTCAGCGCGAGGTCGGTCAGCGCGTCGCTCTTCGCGGTGGGCTTCTCGCCGGCCGGCGCTGCCCCCGGCCGGGCGAGCTCCGCGCCGGCGCCGGGCATCAGGACGGCCTCAGGCGATACACGATCACCAGCACCTCGGCGGACCACATGACGAGGTTCAGCACGAAGGGGGTGTCCCGGAGGATCTCCTGGGTGGGGCTCTCGGCCTTCGCGCTGCCGGCCACGAGCTGGAGGAACCGGATCACCCCGAAGAGCGGGTGGATGGTCGTGAGCCAGAGGTAGGGGTTCTGGAAGAAGCGCTGCGTGTCGTGGTCGAGCGTGTACGCCAGGTAGGTGGCGATGGTCGCGAAGCCCGTCACCGCGAGCGCCGCGGTCAGGGCGCCGGGCGTGTAGGCGTCCAGCGCCGCGCGCTGCTTCGAGGCGTTGACCGAGGCGAGCTCGTGGCGGCGCTTGCCGAACCCGAGGAAGAGCGCGAGCAGGGCGGTGCAGGCGATCATGAAGCCGGAGAGCGGCGTCCTCGTCGCGAAGCCGCCGGCGAGCACGCGGAGCACGAAGAAGACCGCGATACAGCCGACGTCGAGGTACGCGATCTTCTTGAGCCGGAAGGAGTAGGCGACGTTGAGGACGTAGTAGCTGGCGGCGACGACGGCGAAGAGCGGCGGGCCGAGCAGGCTGGCGCCGAGCGCGATGACCGCGAGGCCGACCGCCATGGCCTTGGCGACCGGGATCGGCACCCGGCCCGAGGCGATCGGCCGGTAGCGCTTGACCGGGTGGACCCGGTCGGCCTCCGCGTCGACGATGTCGTTCAGGATGTAAACGGCGCCGGCGAGCAGGCAGAAGATCGCGAAGGCCCCGATCGCGCTCGTGATGATCGAGGGGTGGGTCAGGTGCTTGGCGAACACCACCGGGGCGAGGACGAAGAGGTTCTTCACCCACTGGTGGGGGCGCATCGCGCGGATCATCCCGCGCACGCGCCAGAGCAGCGTCCCCTTGGGGGAGTCGGGCAGGAGGGGCGGCTGTGCGATCAGGGCGCCCGAGGGGGGCCCGCTCTCCGGGGGACGGGAGCTCGGGACGCCAGCGCCACGCGGAGGCGACGATGTGGGACTGCCAGAGGGAGCGGAGCTCGATGAGAGGGGCGAGCCGCCCTGCTCAGCAGGCGCTGGCACGTCCAGCGCGGCTCCGTCTTGACGAGCATCGGCGTCGGGCGCCTCCTTGGAAGGGAAGGCAGCGGCGCTGTGGCGAAATAGGGGACCCGAGGCGGTCACGGCGGGCAGAGCATACCCGGGAGCACCGTCCCCGGCCATTCCGCGGCAGGCCAAAAAGCGCCAGGGCGCGCGGCTCCGCAGGAACCGGACGGGAGGCGGCGGGACGGCCCGGAGAGAGGGGCAGCAGGCCCGGGGCGCCCTGCCAGACGGCGGACCAAGGAGAAAGAGGCGCAGTGTACCCCGGCCGGCGGCCCCGCGGCCGAGGTCGCGAATTCGCGTTCGCACTGTCCGGTCCGGCTTGTGGAACGCAAAATGCGCATCCCCGCAGGCTGGCCGTAACCTCGTGCTACCATCGCCCGTGATGACATCAGCGCTCTCGGTCGCGCGTGAAGCTTCGCCTCTGCTTTTGAAGCTTCGCTCTGCCGTGGAGCAGGCCCTAGAAGGCAAGCCAGAGGCGGTCGAGCTGGCGCTCATCGCGCTGCTCGCCCGGGGCCATGTCCTCATCGAGGACGTGCCGGGCGTCGGCAAGACGACGCTGGCCCGAGCGCTGGCGAAGGCCGTCGGGGGCGAGCTCCGTCGCGTTCAGTTCACCAGCGATCTCCTGCCGAGCGACGTCCTCGGGGTGAGCGTGTTCGACCAGCGGCTCGGCCAGTTCGTCTTCCGCCAGGGGCCGATCTTCGCGAACGTCCTGCTCGCCGACGAGATCAACCGGGCGAGCCCGCGGACGCAGTCGGCGCTGCTGGAGGCGATGAACGAGGGGCAGGTGTCCATCGAGGGGACGGCGACGCCGCTGCCGGATCCATTCTTCGTGCTCGCGACCCAGAACCCCCAGGACTTCGCCGGCACATTCCCGCTGCCGGAGTCGCAGCTCGACCGGTTCATGGTGCGGATCCGGATCGGGTACCCGCCGCCGCAGGTGGAAATGCGGCTGCTCCTCCAGGGCGGCGAGCCCGATCGCGCGCGAAACGTGCCCCAGATCATCGATCCCGCCCAGCTTGTCGCGCTGCAGCGCGAGGTCGACCGCGTCGAGCTCGACTCGTCGCTGGCGACCTACCTGCAGGCGGTGCTCGCGGCGACGCGCTCGAGCCCGACCCTCTCGCTGGGCGCGTCGCCGCGCGCCGGCATGAACCTGGCGCGCGCGGCCCGGGGGCGCGCCGTCCTCCATGGGCGCTCGTACTGTATCGCGGACGACATCCACGACCTCGCGGTCGCCGTGCTGGCGCACCGGGTCCGGCTCTCGGCCCACGCGGAGGGCTACATGCCGACCCGCGACGAGTGCGAGGCGGCCGTGCGCGACCTCGTGGCGCGGGTGCCGGTCCCGCTCTGAAGGGTGGGCGATGGGGACAGAGGACCGGGAGCGGGGATCTCTCAGCGGCAGCTCCCGCGGCGCCGAGCGCGCCGACGCCGCGACGCGCAGCGCCGTCCGGCCGAGCAGGCCGCGGCGCGACAGGCCTCCGGTCGAGCAGCGCCCGCTCCTGCCCTCGCGCGGTGAGAAGGCGTCGTCGTGGACGAAGCTCCTCTTCGCCCTGAGGCCGCCCCGGAAGCTCAAGTTCACCCGGGAGGGGAAGTATTACCTCGGGATCACGCTGGGCGTCGGCTTCGCGGCGATCAACACGGGCAACAACCTGCTCTACCTGCTGCTCGGGATGCTGCTGTCGCTGATCGTCGTCTCCGGCGTGATGAGCGACCTGTCGCTCCGACACCTCACCGTGACCCGGAGGCTCCCGGCCCGCGCCCAGGTGGGCCGGGCGCACCTCGTCGAGATCGAGGTCTATAACCACAAGAAGCGCGTGCCGTCGTACGCGATCGAGGTCGAGGACCTGCGCGCGGGCCAGCCGGCCGACAAGCGCTGCTTCTTCCTGAAGATCAGCCCCTCCAGCGCGCAGGTGGCCGCCTACCGCCGGACGCCGGCGAAGCGCGGCCGCGACAGGCACACAGGCTTCCGCATCGCGACCCGCTTCCCCTTCGGGCTGTTCGAGAAGTCGCGCGAGGTAGAGGCCGAGGGCGACCTCATCATCTACCCCGCGGTCGACCCGGTCCGGCTCCCGACCGAGGACGCCGGGCGGCGCGAGGGCGGCGCGAGCCTGAGCGGGCGCGGGGGCGGCGACGAGACCTTCGGGCTGCGGCCGATGCGCGAGGGGGACGATCCGCGCGACATCTACTGGCGGAAGAGCACCATGCGCGACCAGATGGTGCTGCGCGAGCGGACCCGCGAGACGCGGCCCGACGTGCAGATCGTCGTCGACACGGTGCGCCCCGCCGGGGAAGGCGACGGGTTCGCGCAGCTGTTCGAGCGCCGGATCCGCGAGGCGGCCTCGCGCGCCGTCGCCCACATCAAGCGCGGCGACGCCGTGGTCGTCGCGACGACGCTGGGGGAGCGGGTGCGCGGCGATCGCAACATCGGCTCCGACGCGATCCTCAGGTTTCTCGCGCTGCTCGACGCGGTGGAGGAGAGCCGGATGTCGGAGCTCAAGGCCGAGCGCGCCGCCCGGGCGCCCCAGCGCCAGGGCTCCAGCCCGGGCCCCAGCAGCGGCGAGCGCCGCACCAGCACGCCGAGGACCGCCTCATGAGATTCGGGATGGTGCATCGGATCATGACCGACGCGCTCGCGGCGCTCGGCGTCATCGCCCTCGTCGCGAGCGGCCAGTTCAACCGCTATGTGAGCTGGGCCATCCTCATCGGCCTCGCGCTCGCGCTCGTCGTGCGCGAGTCCTGGCAGCGGCACCCGGCGCTCCGCCACCTCGACACGGGTGTCCTCCTGGTCGTCATCGCCGTCCAGGTGGTCCGCATCGTCATCACGGACGCGAGCGTCCTCGACGTGCTCGTGGAGTTCGCCGCCGCGCTGCAGATCATCCGGCTCGCGACGCGCAAGGGGGCGGCGCACGACCAGCAGGTCATCGTGCTCGCGCTGCTGCACCTCATCGCCGGGACCGTCCTCGGCGGCGGCCTCGGCTACGGGCTGTGCTTCCTCGGCGTGCTCGTCGTGGCGCCAGGCGCGCTCGTGCTCAGCCACCTGCGGCGCGAGGTCGAGGGCAACTACCGGCAGGGGGCGCGCGACCGGACGGGGCTGCCGGTCGACGTGCCGCGCATCCTGCGCTCGCGGCGGGTGGTCGGGCGCTCGTTCCTGGCCGTCACCTGCCTGCTGTCGATCCCCATCTTCGTCTTCACCGCGGCCCTTTTCGTCATCTTCCCGCGCGTCGGCCTCTCGCTGCTCCTGCTCAACCGCGGCCACACGGGGCGGATGATCGGCTTCTCGGGCAAGGTCGACCTGGGCGCGGTCGGCGTGCTGCGCAGCGATCCCAAGCTGGCGATGCGGGTCGAGATCCCCGACCTGCCGGAGCCGCCGCCCCCGCGCCTCACCATGCACCTGCGCGGCACCGCGCTCGACGCGTACGACGGCCGCACCTGGACCCAGAGCGAGAACTACAAGCGCCCGACCGAGAGCGACGCGGGGCTCGTGCCGATCGAGCGGTACCCGGACCCGTCGGTCGACCCGGTGATGCGGATCGATCTGGAGCCGATCGATCCGCCCGTGATCTTCCTCCCGCCGAACGCGACGGGGCTGCGGTTCAAGAACCGCGGGCAGCTCGGGGTCGAGGCGAACACGATGGCCCACCGGGGGCCGGAGGGGGAGTTCAGGTACCAGCCCCTGGACGACCGTGGGCTGGTCTACGACGTCTTCCTGTCGCGGAAGCGGTCACCGACGTTCCAGCGCCTCTCGGCGGCCGATCGGCGGCGCTACCTGGAGCTCCCGAGGGACCTGCCGGCGCGCGTCGTCGAGCTCGCGCGGACCTGGACGCGCGGCGTGGATCGCGCGGCGGACCGGGCGCGGGCCATCCAGGAGCACCTGCGCACGGAGTACCGGTACGACCTCGCGTCTCCGTCAGGCGCGGATCCGCATCCGCTCGATCACTTCCTTTTCGAGTCGAAGCGCGGGCACTGCGAGTTCTACTCGACGGCGATGGCCATCCTGCTGCGCGCGGTGGACGTCCCGACGCGCAACGTGACCGGCTTCGTCGGCGGCACCTACAACCGCTTCGGCCGGTTCTATGCGGTGCGCCAGGGCGACGCCCACTCGTGGGTCGAGGTCTACCTCGACGGCGAGGGGTGGATGACGTTCGACCCGACGCCGCCGGCCGACGCGGCGCCGAAGAGCGAGCTGGTCGGGGTCTGGGCGTACCTCCGCGACTTCATCGAGGCGACGAGCCAGCGCTGGGACCGGCACATCGTCGGCTACGACCTGAACCAGCAGGTGAGCCTGCTCCAGACGCTCACGTCGCGCTACCGGCGGTCCGGTTCGAGCGGCGACGTCGCGCTGTCGCGCCCGCGGATCCTCGCGGTCGCCGCCGTCGCGCTCGCGCTGGGCGGCGGCCTGCTCTACTGGCGCTTCCGCCGCGGGCGCCGCGGGCGCGAGGAGAGCCGCGCGGGCGCCGGGCGCACCCCGAGCGCGGTCCTGGCGATCGCGCTGTACGAGAGCCTGGAGTCCGCGATGCTCGCGCAGGGCGTGCCGCGCCCCCCCAGCATGCCGCCGCTGCGCCACGCCGAGGCGCTGGAGCTCGCGGCGCACCCGCTGGCGCGCGAGATCCTGATGCTCACGCAGGTGTACCTGCGCGCCCGCTTCGGCGGGGCGAAGCTCACCGAGGACGACAGCCGCGACTTCGAGCGGCGGGTCAAGGCGCTGCGCTCGGCCGACCTCCGGGCGCTCGCGGCGGGCGAGATCGAGCTCCACGCCTCGACGTGATCGACGTGGTCGACGTGGTCGACGTGGTCGACGTGGTCGACGTGATCGACAGCCGGCCGCCGGACCGCTCGGCCTCGGCGGCGGCTCACCGGCCGCCGCGCGGCCTCATCGGCGCGTGGCCTCAGCGGCGCGCGCGAGAGATCAGCGGCGGCGCACCGGCCGCCGCGCGATGAACGCCTGGCGAATGCCGGTGACGGCGCGGCGGCTCGGGCCGCCAGAGACGAACGGATCCTCGGCAGCGAGCTCGCCCAGGCGCTCCAGGAACGACTGCGCCACCACGCGCTCGCCCAGGAGGCTGACGATGTTCGACTGGCCCCGCATCGTGGACGCGAGGACCGCCGCCGTCGACGTGTCCGGCACCGCGGCGGCCGAGAGCGACTCCAGCACGCGCCGGATCGGCACGATCGACTGCGCTGTCGCGAGTTTGCGATCCGAGGCGCCGAGCGGCTGCGGAGCGTATTCGAGCCAGATCCCGGCGACGTTCAGGTGGCCGAGGAGCCGCTTGGACCAGCGCGGATCGAGCTCCACGTAGAGGGGCCGCACGTCGGCCAGCGTGGAGAGCGCGAACTCGCTCGGCTCGCCCGCGAGCGCGAAGTCGCGCAAGAGCGGCGTGAGCTTGCGCTCGTCGGCGAGCAGGCTCGCCGCGACCTGGCCGCGGTCGAGCAGCGGGATCGGGACCACGAGCACGTCCGGGCGCTCGCCCCGCGTGATCCGCGCCGCCCAGACCCGCCACGCGATCGCGGGCGATCGCACGAGGATCGCGGACCTGGGGTCGAGGCTCCCGTACGCCTCGTCCGTCCAGACCTCGGCGGCCGTCTGCTCGCTCCGGTCCGCGGCGAAGCCGGCCTCCTCGCTCGTCAGCGCGACGAGCGTCAGCTGGAAGACGACCAGCAGCACCGCGCCGCTCCGCGAGAACGGCACGCGCGTGTCGAGCAGCGCCCGCACCGCGGCGTGCGCCCCGAGCGCCGATCCGACGGCGATCGCCGCCACCGCGAGCGAGCGCAGCGGGGTGAGCGGATCGGCGGAGAGCACGCCGGCCGCCCGCGCGGGCAGGAGCGTGTCGAGCGCGAGCAGCGCGAGGAAGGGCGCGGCGAGCCACCGCGCGCGCGGGCGCAGCAGCGCGAGCGCCATCCCGGCGGCGGCGATGAGCAGGGAGACGACGCCGATCTCGCGGCTCCAGGCGGCGAGCGCCGTGGTGCGCGCGCTCGCGACGTCGACGGCGGCGAGGCTCCCGGCCGTGAGCGCGCGGCCGATGTCGGCCCACGCGCGCGGCGCGAGCGGCCGGAGCACGAGCGGCGCGAGCAGGAGCGCGGCCGTGAGCGCGCCGGCGCCGGCGGCGGCCCCCAGCACGCGCCGGGGCGGGCCGGCGGCGGCCGAGGCGTCCGCGGGGCGGTCGACGAGGCCCCGGCGGGCGAGGAACATGGCGTACGCCGCCGCCAGCGCGGCGAGGCCGGCGGGAGGGCTCTCAGCGAACGTGGCCCCGAGCAGCGCGCCGAGCCCGATCCACGCGCGCCCCGCATGCCGCGCCTGCTCGGCGCAGACCGACGCGAGCGCGACCGTCACGAGCGCGCAGCAGGTGGCGAGCATGGCGCCGCCGCCGACCGTCGCCTCCCGCTGCCAGGTCGGCGACAGCGCCGCCGTGAGGACGGCGATCGCCGCGAGCACGGCGACGAGGCGCGGGCTCACGGCGCCGCCCGGCGAGGCCGGCGCGGAGCCCGCCGGCTCCGCCGCGCCGCCGCGGAGCCGCCGAAAGAGCGAGAGCCCGGGCAGGGGCGCCGGCCGCGCGGCTTCCAGGAGCAGCCGGCGGACCATCTCGTAGAGCACGCGCGACGCGAGCGCGAGCGCGAGCGCCGACCCGAGGGCGGTGCGGAAGGTGCGGGGGCCGAGCGGGAGCAGGCTCAGCGCCTGCGAGAGCGCCGTCGAGAGGCCGCCGCCCACCCCGACCGCGACGAGGCCGAGGTCCCTGACGGCGGTGAGGTCTTCCCGCCACTGCCCGGAGGAGGCGGCGCGGGCCAGCGAGAGCCCGAACGGCAGCGCGGCCGAGAGGAAGGCGAGCGACCGATCGAGCCAGCAGCGTTTCTCTCCGGAGCTCACCGGGCGGCCATGCCAGATCGGCCACGGATTGGCCAAGTTCCGGCGCATCGGCCCGCCCCGCGCTCGGCGGCGGCGCGCAGGCCGATCGACGCGCGCTCCGCCGCCCAGCACGGCGCGAGCATCCGGAGAGGCGGTGAGCGGCGACCTGGGTTAGAGTCGCCCCTCCCACGGAAATTCGGAGGTCGGCTCGTGTCCCGTTTCATCGATGAGCTCAAGAGGACGCACCGCTGCGGCGATCTGCGCGAGGCGGACATTGGCAAGGAGGTCGTGCTGTTCGGCTGGGTCGCGCGGCGCCGCGACCACGGCGGCTGCATCTTCATCGACCTCCGCGACCGCACCGGAGTGACGCAGATCGTCTTCGATCGCAGCTACCTCGGGGCGATCACGAAGCTGGGCGTGAAGGCGGAGGAGAACGGTCTCCTCGAGGCGCACGCCGCCGCCGAGAAGGCCCGGTCCGAGTGGGTCGTCGGCGTCCGGGGCGTCGTGGTGAGCCGCGAGGCCAACGTGAACGACAAGATCGACACGGGCGCCATCGAGGTCTGGGTCGCCGAGGCGACGATCTTCAACAGGGCGGAGACGCCCCCCTTCGAGATCGCGGACGACATCGAGACGCGGGAGGAGATCCGCCTCCAGAACCGGTACCTCGACCTCCGCCGGGCCCCGCTCCAGCGGGCGCTGCGCATGCGGCACGAGATCAACCGGACGACCCGGAACTACCTCTCGGACCAGGGCTGCCTCGAGCTCGAGACGCCGTTCCTCGTGAAGTACACGCCGGGCGGCGCGCGCAACTTCCTCGTCCCGTCGCGGATCTCCGCCGGCAAGTTCTACGCGCTCGCCGAGAGCCCGCAGCTCTACAAGCAGCTCTTCATGGTCGCGGGCTTCGACCGCTACTTCCAGATCGTGAAGTGCTTCCGGGACGAGGACCTGCGCATCGATCGGCAGCCGGAGTTCACCCAGATCGACGTCGAGCTGTCGTTCGTGAACCAGGACGACGTGTTCGGGCTGATCGAGGGGCTCGTCTTCGCGGTGTTCAAGGCCGCCCTCGGCAAGGACCTCACGGAGCTCTACCCGACGGGCCGCTTCCCCCGCATGCCGTACGCCGAGTCGATGGCCCGCTTCGGCAACGACAAGCCCGATCTCCGCTTCGGGATCGAGCACGCCGACCTCACGGACCTCATCATCGAGCACGGAGGCGGCGGGGTGCCGTTCTGGGTGGAGCTCGCCGAGAAGTACCGGTCGGGCAAGCTGCGGCGCGATGTGCCGGCCGAGATCGTGAAGGGGCTCGTGATCCCGGCGAGCGCCAACCTCTCCCGCCAGCAGACCGAGGAGCTCGAGCGCGGGCTCCGGGACGTGAAGGGCTTCCGCGGGCTCGCGCGCGCCAAGCTCGCCGAGGACGGGTCCTGGACGCAGTCGCCCCTGTCGAAGTCGATCACGCCGGAGCTCCGGCAGAAGCTGAACGAGGCGCTCGGCGCCAAGCCGGGCGACATCCTCTGCTTCCAGTTCGGCAAGGAAGCCGTGGTGCACACCGTGATGGCGAAGCTCCGCATCGACATCGCCAAGAAGATGGGGCTCATCCCGGAGTACGGGCATGGGGACCAGTGGCGGTTCCTCTGGGTGACGAACCCACCCCTCTTCGAGTTCGACGAGGACACGGGGCGCTGGGCCGCCGCGCACCACGCGTTCACGCGGCCGATCGACGAGCACGTGCCGCTCCTCGAGAGCGATCCGGCGCGCGTCGAGTGTTACCGTTACGACCTCGTGCTGAACGGGTTCGAGATCGGCGGCGGCTCGATCCGGCTGCACGACCCCGACGTGCAGGCGCGCGTCTTCAAGACGCTGGGCATCGACGAGGGCGACGCGCGCGACAAGTTCGGGTTCCTCCTGGACGCGCTCCGGAGCGGCGCGCCGCCGCACGGCGGCATCGCGCTCGGCATGGACCGGCTCTCGATGCTGCTCACCGGCGCGCCGACGCTGAGGGACGTCATCCCGTTCCCGAAGACCAACCAGGGCACCGACCAGATGACCGGCGCGCCCGTCCCCGTCGACGCCGCGCAGCTCGCCGAGCTCCATGTGAAGACGGTCGCCGCAGACACCCGACCGGGCACGACGGGCACCGGCGGCGCCGGCGGTTGATGCCGGACCGATGGGCGCGCGCGTGAGCGATCTCCGGCGGCGGTGCGACGCATCGTCGCCGACGCGCGCGCGCGCCGGCAACGTGGGCCGCCGTGGCCGCGCTCGCTGTGCTCTGCCTCGCCGCGCGCGGCCGTTCCCCTTGGCCTTTATGTTTGCAGGCCGCGCACTTCTGATAGGGTAGGGCCTGCATTCTTCGCCATGGCCTCCCCGGCGCGCGTCCTCGTTGTCGATGACAGCCCGACCATCCTGAAGGTCGTCAGCGCCATCCTGGCTCGCAACGGGTTCGAGCCGACCGTGGCGCGCGACGGGCTCGCGGGCATCGAGCTGATCAAGAAGGGGCCGAAGTACGACCTCGTCCTCCTCGATTTCGTGATGCCGAGGATGAACGGCTACGCGTTCTGCCGGGAGCTCCGGTCGAACCCGTCGCACCGCAACGTCCCCGTCGTCCTGATGAGCGCCAAGGGCGACAAGATCCGGGGCCAGTTCGTCCAGCAGACCGGCGCTGTCGACGCGATCACGAAGCCGTTCGACGCGCGCGCGCTGGTCGCGGTGATCGAGGGCGCGCTCTCGAAGGCGACGGAGGGGCGCGCGCGGCCCGTGCCCGAGGGCGCGAAGATGCCGGACGAGGACATGATCGCCGAGAGCGTCCGGCCGAGCCTCCTCTCCCGGAACATGCTCCAGCGCTCCAGGGTCGACTTCGCCCAGCAGCTGGCGACGGTGATGACGCCGGCGATCATGAGCCTCTCGCCCGAGGCCCGGACGAACGAGGCGGCCGTGATGCAGGCGGTCGCCCGCGCGATGACGAGCGAGGCGGTCTCGAAGCTGACCCTGACGCTCCGCGACCTCGACACGCCCCCGGACGCGAAGGAGGTGATGAGCGGCGACGTCTCCGCGATCCCGCTCGCCGAGATCCTCCAGCTGCTCCAGATGCAGCGACAGACGGGCGTGCTCCGGGTGACGACGAATCGCGCGTCGGTCACGATCTCCATCCGCCAGGGGCTCATCGATCTCGTGCAGGCGCGCAACTCGTCGGACGAGTTCAAGCTCGGCCGCTACTTCATCGAGCGCGGGGTGGTGACGCGCGAGCGGCTGGAGGCGTTGCTCCGCGAGAAGATGCCGAACACCCTGCTCGGCCAGGTGCTCGTGGAGGCGGACGTCGCGACGAACGACGACCTCATCGCCGTCCTGGAGCGCCAGTCGAGCGAGCTCATCTACGAGGTGCTGCGCTGGCCGTACGGGCGCTTCTCGTTCACGCGCGAGCCGTTCCGCCCCGAGGTCGAGCAGGCGCGCCTCGGGCTCGCCGTGTCGGCGCTGGTGCTCGAGGGCTTCCGGCGCGTCGACGAGTGGCGGCTCATGGAGGGGACGATCAACTTCGACCAGGTCGTGGTCGTCGATCAGGTAGCGCTCGACGGCGTGGGCTCGGGCAAGCTGACGCGCATCGAGGAGCTCGTGCTCGGGGCGGTCAACGGCTCGCGCACGGTGAACGAGGTGATCAAGGAGAGCGCGGTCGGCTCGTTCGACGCGATCAAGACCATCTACCAGTTCCTGCAGTCGCGCGTGCTGAGGACCAGGGCCGCCTGAGGCCGGCGCCAGCGAGGGCGGGCGCGGCCTGAGCGAGGGAGGCGTGCGGCGCTTCGCGTGCACGACAGGTCCGCGCGTCGTGCGCTCGGGAGCCGGCGGAGCGCGCATCGCCCTGCGATCAGGCGCCGGCAACACACGCAGCGCGCCGTGACGAGCTGCCAGCGACGCACGTCGTCTGCGCTCGCACGGCGCCTGCGACAGCCACCCATGGGCTGCTCGCGGCAGCGCTCCGGGACGACGGCGCGTCGCCTGCCGGTTGTGTTGTTGTGCGCGCGGCGCTCAGGCGGCCGCGCGACGGGGCGCAGCGCTGAGCGGAATCGCAGCGGAGAGGGCGGGATTCGAACCCGCGGATCAGTTTCCCGATCGCACGCTTAGCAAGCGTGTGCCTTCAGCCACTCGGCCACCTCTCCTGGTTTCCAGGAAGATCCGCCCGACCATGCACCAGGGCAAGGCCAGCACGGACCTCGAAGCTCGACGATAGAAAGAGCGTTCGCTCGACAGACGCTCGCCGCGGCCGTCGAGGGAGCGGCAACATACCAAAGAGGCTGTCGCTGTGCACAGAAGATCTTGCGGGGTGCGCGACGGCGCCGACGGAAGCCCCAGGCGCTGGACGGCGGACCCCGGGAAGCGAGCCGCCGGGCGCGGCCTCGCCGGGCGCGGCCTCCGGGGGCCTCGGGTTGGCCGCCGCGGCGCAGGTGGCCGCCGCGGCGCAGCAGGTGGCCACCGCGGCGCAGGTGGCCACCGCGGCGCAGGTGGCCACCGCGGCGCAGCAGGTGGCCGCCGCGGCGCAGGTGGCCACCGCGGCGCAGCAGGTGGCCGCCGCGGCGCAGGTGGCCGCCGCGGCGGCACACGCCGTCGCCCGGAGCGTCACTGCGGCACGCCGTAGGCCAGGGCGAACAGCACGGCGCTGAGCGCCGCGCACCCGCCCCACGCCCGGGCCGCGCTGCGGGCGAGGAAGACGACGCACATCGCCCCGACCCAGAGCGGAACCGCGAGCGACCAGCCGAGGATGGCCCGCGCGCCCTCCGCGAGCGGAGCGAATCGCGAGAGGCACACGCTCGAAAGAAAGGCGAGCGGGAGCGTCCCGATCAGCGCCGCCAGCACGCGCAGCGGGGGGTCGAGCCGGGCGAGCCGGGCGCTAGCCATGAAACGCTCCGGCGAACGAAAGCGCCACGACAGCCGGAGGACACAGGAGCGCGAGGCCCCACACAGCGCGTGGCCAGAGAGGCGCGAGCAGGACGAAGAGGCTCGCGGCGACCAGGAGCGCCGCGAAGGGAACGAGGAACGCCGCCGCACCGGACTCGGCTCGGCCCCACAGCCACACCGACAGCGAGAAGAGGGCGGCGGCCAGGACCCGGGCCGCGACGCGCCACGCGCGCCTCGCGCGCAGCCGCGACGCGACGCCGAACGGGATACGCTCCGGCCGCGCCCCGTGGAGCAAGGCGAAGGCGAGGTACGCCGAGAGGACCGATGCCGTCTCAACCATGGGACGCCGTCTGCCCCCTCGCCATGAGCCCCGCCCCGCCGTGCGACAAGGGCGACGGCAGCTCGTCGTGCGTCGCCTGCGGCGGCGGCACATGCCGCAAGGCTGCCCGGCGAAGCGCCCAGGCCGAGGCGCAGAGCGCCGCAGCCGTCAGCAGGAGAGCGACGTCGACGGCGACGACGGATCCGAGCTTCGGCCCCGCGCCAAAGAGCCCCGCGCTCGACGATCGCGCAGCGAGCGCCGGGACAGGCAGCAGCAAGAGCCCCGCGAGCCCGGTTTGCTGCCACCAGAGGCGCCCGCCCTCACGCGCGGCGAGCGCCCACGCGATGCAGAGCCCGAGCGCCACGATGAACGTGAGCTCCTCGGCTGCCATGCGGCCGGTCCAGTCGAGCGGCAGCGCCCGGCTCGCGAGGAAGAGCGCTGCGATCGCGACGAGGGTCCCCGCGCCGAAGCCCACGGTGAGCCGCGCGAGGAGGCGGTTGCCGACGCTCTCTCGCCGCGCCTCCCGTCGAGCGAGCCAGATCGAGTTGCCGGTGAGGATCGTGGCGCACGTCGCCACCGCGAGCACGAAGAACAGGATACGAAGCGTGATGCCGCCGAAATCCGCGAAGTGGAGGCCATAGATCCAGCGGAGCGCGCTGCTGCGAGCGCCCTCCGCGCCCGGCGCATCGAGCGAGAGGACCGCGCCGTCGGTCGCTCGCAGGCGCACGGTGCCGCGCCCGAACGGAACGCCCTCGACCGGTCCGCGGATATCGACGGTCCCGCTGTCGAGGCCGCGATGCCGGATACGGACCATCTCGGGGACGAGCCGAGGCTCGGCCGCGCGCGCGCGCGCCGTGAGCTCGTCCAGCGTGAGGCCGCGAGCAGGCGCCCCGGGCGCCGGCTCTTGCGCGAACGACGCTCCCCAGGCCACCCGGTCCGCGCGCGCGGCGTCCCCCCCGAACACAGGACCCGTGAACGCCGGCACGAGCACGCCGAGGAACACGATGAACGCGCCTGTGTAAGCGTACATGAGCTGAAATGGCAGGCCCATCACGCCGAGCACCTTGTGCATGTCCGACCAGACGACACGGCGCCTCTTGTCCGGCCGGAACTGATGAAACTGCCGGACGAGGTCCTTCAGGTGGATGAGCACGCCTGTCGCCAGCGCGAGCAGGAGCGCGACGGACAGGAGACCAGCAACGTAGTACAGCCAAACGCCCGTCGCGTCGTGCCACAGGTAGTGAAGCTCGAAGAGGAAGCGGGAGAGCCCCTCGCGCTCGCGCACGCCCCCCTCGTGGACCCACGACGAGACCTGCTCGCCTTGCGCGTAGTAGAGGAGCCGCGCGGCGCCTTGCCCGCCCTCGGGCAGATAGAACCAGAGCTCCTCGGGCGTCGCCCGAGCGGCGGCGAGCCCCTGCTCGAGCGTGGCCTCGAGCCCCACCTGCGCGACGGAGGAGCGCTGCTGGCGCAGGGGCTCCTCCCACGCCGCGAGCTGCCCCCGGAACAGCGCGATGCCCCCCGTCAGAAACATCACGTAGACGAGAAGCCCCCCGATCACGCCAGTCCAGGCGTGCACGTCCCAGAAGGTCGTGAAGGCATGGCGGGAGAGCTTCAAGGCCATGTCGAGATCTCCTGTCTCGCGTGAGCGCGCGCTTCCTTTACCGTACCTTCGAGACGCCGTGCAGGAACCCCGGCACCGTCAGGGCGCGCTTCGGGCCCCCCTCCGCCGTGAGCTCGATGAGCGTGCTCTCGGCGTAGTCATCCGTCGTCTCGGTCCCGAAGACCCGGCCATCGACCTGGAACCAGAGGACGTCCGAGGTCATGGGGCTCAGCTCGTCAACCGGAGTTGCTTCACCCGCCGCCGTGTCCCAGCGCCACCACTGCCACACCTTCTGGCCCGTGAGATCCCAGGTCACGCTGTCGGCTTCGACCGTGGCCGCGCTCTCGTCGAACACCCGGAGGAAGATGCTGTCGCCGCCGCCCGGGATGGGCTCGCCCGCCATCGCGCCGTCGGTCAGCTCGGCCAGGGCCAGGAGGTAGTCCTTGTCGAAGGCGTCCGCGTCCTTCTGCACGCGCAGCGCGCACGGCTCGGTCGGCAGCCGCTCGAGCAGATGGGCCGCCCCCGCGAGCGCCGAGCTCACGAAATAGGCGTCCCCCGAGGCCGTCTCGACGGGTTGCGTGATCCCGCCGCAGCGCTCGTCGACGTCGACCCGCACGAGGGTGTCCGTCGTGGTGTCGATCACGACGAGCCCTGTCTCCTCGAGGATCGTGTCGTTCTGCTCCCAGTCGAACCACCCGACCGAGAAGAGGAGATTGTCCCCGCGCAGGATCGAGCCGTAGCTGTAGAGCGCCAGGTAGCCTTCGCGGGCGGTCTCCGGCAGCTCGATGGTCCCCTCGATCTTCATCGTCGCCGGGTTCAGGACGATGAGCTGCTCGTTGTGGCGATCCGGATAGTACGCCTTCGTCGGAGAGACGAAGTACAGGGTGGGCCAGAGATCCTGCACGCCGAGGGGCTGCAGGGTGACGCTCGTCCCCTCCTCGAGCGCGCCGCGCTCGTCGAGCGTGTAGCGCGAGAGCGTCGGCGCGTCGCCGCCGCCGATGGCGAGCCAGCCCTGGGACTCGAACCCGTAGAGCTTGGCCGAGCCCGGGATCTCGAGCGCCTGGGAGACGTCGACCTCCGTGCCTTGATCGAGCGACGGGAGCACGTGGAAATAAGCCGTCGTCGAGGTGTCGTCCCAGATCCGCGTCCCCACCACGAACGCTGGCCCGCTCACGCCGCCGCCGGCACCGCCGCCGCCGCTCGCCTCCGGCTCTCCGCCACTGCCGCCGCTGCCGCTGCCGCTGCCGACGGGGTTCGTCTCATCGTCCCCGCAGCCGCCGTTGCCGAGCGCCACCGCCAGGAGCCCGAGCGCGCCGAGCGCGGTGCTCGCGCGCCTCGATGCCAGCGTGTTGTTCCAGGTTGCTCTCATGGGTTCTCCGAACTCTCCATCACATCTCCAGCATGGCCTTGGAAAAGAAGGCCCGCCCAGGCCGCTGGACACCGTAGAAATCGAAGGCGGGCTCGTCGGTGAGGTTGTGGCCCTCGACGGTGAAGCTCAGGGTGCGCGGCGCGAGGCGCGCGACGTAGGTGAGCGCGAGCGAGTGCAGGAGCTGCGAGGGCACGCGCGCCTTGTCCTCGCGCCGCCCGTTGAGCTCCCAGCCGAGGAAGAACTTGTGCACGTAACGCGTGCTCCAGGTGAGCGCGAGCTCGTCGCGCGGCGCGGCTACCTCGCGGAGCTGCACGCGCGCCGACCCGTTGGCGAAGAGCCACGGCCGGTTCGGCATCCGCTGCCCCGCGTTGCGGGCGAAGGTCCCTTCCTCGGACGTGTTGCGGAAGTCCTCGTACGTGACGTTGCCGTCGAGGGCGAGGTGCTCGCCAGGCGACGTCCAGCCAGCGGAGGCCTCGACCCCCAGCGCCCGCGCCGAGAAGACGTTGTCGTAGCGGGAGACCTGCCCGTTGCCGAGCAGCACGATGAGGTCGTCGGCCTCGCGGAGATAGCCGTTCACGTCAAGCCGCCACGCGCCGGCCGCGGTTTCGCCGGCGTCGACCGTGACACCGAGGTTCCCGTTGTGGCTTGTCTCGGGCGAGAGCTCGAGGTTGTCGAGGATCAGCGCCCCGTCGCCGAACACCTCGTCGGGGCGCGGGAGCCGCCTCGCCCACTCGTAGGAAGCCTTGGCATAGAGCCACTCGCTGAAGCGGAAGCGCAGGCCGTCGCCGACGCCGAGGCGATGGGTGTCGCGATCCCGCCGGCGGAAGCGGGCCGCGAGCCCCTGGACGCTCTCCTCCGAGCGCACGAGCTGCACGTACTGCTTCACGAAGAGGAGGTTCTCCAGGCGGTCGTCGAGCAGGTTGAGCTGGTGCTCGACGCCGTGAACCGAGTTGACGAGATCGCGGTCGGCCGTGAGCGGGTCCCGGCCCTCGGGGTTCGCCTGCCTGCGCTCGTCTCCCGTGCGCGTGACGAACATCGGAGAGACGGAGATCTGCAGCGCGTGCTCGGGGTGGGGCCGAAAGCGGAGGTTCAGTCGGCCATAGCCGCTGTGCTCCCAGAACACCTGGTCCCGCGGCTTCGTGTCGTCCTCGCCCGGCTTGCCGGGCGAGCAGTGATCATACCAGTCGTAGGTGCACTCGCTGACATCGAGGAAGGTGGCGCGCCCGTACGCGTAACCGGCGATCGCGTCGAGGGCGACGCCGCGGCCGAGCGGCTGCTCATACCGGAGCGCCACGCCCGTCGTTGCCTCGCCGTTCGTGACCTCGCCATAAGGCACCTTCATGACGCCGAGCTTGTGCTGGATCTCCTTGTCGTACGCCGTGAGAAAGGCGCGCAGGAGCAGCCGCCGCGCCCAGGGCCGGTTCACGAAGCCGAGCTCGACGCCGCCGCCCGCCGCGCGATAGGCGTCGTGGAACCGGTAGACGCGGGCGGGGTGCTCGACGTTATCGGCGTCCGGCACGTCGACCGTCACGGGATAGTCGTTCTTCGCGTAATCGAGGAAGCCGTTGACGCGGGCGAGGAAGCCGCTCGGCTCGTGCAGGTGTCGCGCCGTGACGGCGAGTCGATGGGTGTCGAAGGACCCGATCTCGTAGGATGCGGCGCCGTGGGTGCCGCGCACTTCCTGGTCGGTGACCAGGTTGACGGCGCCGCCCAGCGCGTCGGCGCCGAGGCGCACCGGCACCACGCCGCGGTAGATCTCGACGCGCTCGATCAGGTTGACTGGCACGTTCGCGATGCCGAACGGAAACCCGGCGAAATCGAGCGGCACGCCGTCGAGAAAGAAGCGTATCTGGTCGTTCGAGAGGCCGCTCAGCGAGAAGCGCGTCGTGGACCCGAGCCCGCCGCTGCGCCGCACGCCGACGCCCTCGGTGCGGGCGAGCACCTCGCCCATGTCAGCGGCACGCCGCTGCGCCGGCTCGGTGTCGATCACCTTGATCGCCTGCGCGGACTGCAGGAGGCGCTCGGCCATGCTGGCGCCGCGGACGGTCACCTCGACGGGCGCAGCGCGGGCCGCCTGGCCAGGCCCCTGGACCGGCCGGGGCGCGGTCTCTCCCGAACGCGCGGCTGCGACCGCGCGCTCGGCCGTGGCCCCGGTCCCGCCCCCCGCCGCGGGGGAAGGCTCGGCAGGGGGCTCCTCGGGGAACCGGAACTCGTAGGCGTAGAGGATCCGTGAAGCGACCGGCGTGCCGCCCCGGCGCGCTGGCGTGAAGCGGAACCGGAGCGCCGCCGTCCGGGCCGCCTCGTCGAGGCCGTGACCGATCGGGCTCGTGACCTCGGCCTCGGTCACGCGCCCTGCTGCGTCGATCAGGAGCTTCAGCACGACCTTGCCCTCCGGTCGTGCCGCCCGAGCCTCCGGCGGAACCTCGGCCTCGGCGCCCTCGATGAGCCGCGGCGGCTCGATCTGCGTGTCGCTGACGTCGGACCGCGCGCCGGATGGGGCGTCGCCGGCGCCCGAAGGCGAGCGCTCCCCGTCCGTCGCGCTGGCAGCAGGCGCGCCCGGGCCGCGGTCGCCGCCCGCGCGCTCGAGGCCGCCCGGCACGCCGCCGTCCTGAGCGTGCGCCGGCGCATGCGCGCCGGGATGCAGGAAGGTCAACACGCCTGCAAGCAGGCCTCGAATCGCGAAGGAGCGCTGCGTCACCGCATCAGCCTTCGGCCAGGAGCGCGCTCCCGGTGCAGGGGGGTCGGAACCAGGCAGGCGTCCATGGACGTGAAGACCTCGGTACCCGAATTGAAAACCAAAATCAATTTCATTGTCTACAGCACAAATCCAAGATCAGGTCGCCATTTTTTCTATCATTTCCCTTGACATGCACCGGATCGGTGTTCCATACAGCCGCCGTCTGGATATTGATCATCATTTTCATTTTCAAAAATGACCTGGCGAGCGAGGGCAGCGGTCGCGGGGCGTGATCTCGCGCCCCTCGCTCATGACGCAAAGCGTTATCGGGCACGGAGCCCGGGACCTGACGCGCGAGCCGGACTCGTCGTCGGGCTTTCTTTTTCGAGCTGGAGCTGAGGTGGCGATGGAGTCGAACCGATCAGAGGGGCGTGCGATCAGCGATCGCGACGCGACCGGGCCCGCAACGCTTGTCGCGCTGCTCCGGCGGCGCGCGGAGCAGCGGCCGTCCGCGCACGCCTACACCTTCCTGCTCGACGGGGAGACGGACGCTCGCTCGCTGAGCTACGGCGAGCTGGATCGGTGGGCGCGAGCGCTCGCCGCGCAGCTCGACGCGCGCCCGGGCGAGCGCGCGCTCATCCTGGTGCCGCCAGGCCTCGAGTTCATCGCCGCCTTCTTCGGCTGCCTCTACGCCGGGCTTGTCGCGGTGCCGGTCCCGATGCCGCAGCGGAAGCGCGGGCTGCTCCGCGTGCTCTCCATCGTGCGCGATTGCCGCCCGAGCGTCGTCCTGACGCTCGATGCGTTCGTGAGCAGCGTGGCCATGCTCGCCGAGGATCCGGCCCTCGCCGAGCTCTGCAGCCTGCGCTGCGTGGCCATCGACAAGGTCCCTCCCGGCGTCGAAGACGGCTTTCGGCCGCCGCGCGTGACGGCCGATTCCGTGGCGTTCCTCCAGTACACCTCGGGCTCGACCGGAGCGCCCAAGGGCGTGGTGCTCACGCACGGCAACCTGCTGAGCAACGAGCGCATGATCCAGCGCGCCTTCGGGCACACCGAGGAGAGCTTGATCGTCGGGTGGCTGCCCCCGCACCACGACATGGGGCTCATCGGGAACATCCTTCAGCCGCTCTACGTGGGCGTGCCCTGCATCCAGCTATCGCCCGACCACTTCCTGATGAGGCCCTGGCGCTGGCTGGCCGCGATCTCGCGCTACAGGGCCACGACGAGCGGCGGCCCGAACTTCGCCTACGATCTGTGCGTCGCGAAGATCACCCCGGAGCAGCGGGAAGGGCTCGACCTCAGCTCCTGGAAGGTGGCGTTCAACGGGGCCGAGCCGATCCGGGCAGCGACGCTCGACCGCTTCGCGGACGCGTTCGCGCCGTCGGGGTTCCGGCGCGCCGCTTTCTATCCGTGCTTCGGTCTGGCCGAGGCGACGCTGCTCGTCAGCGGCGGCGCGCCGGAGGCGCCCCCGGTCCTCCGCACGGTCGACCGCGCCGCGCTCGGGCAGGGACGTGTTGTGTTCGATCCGCACGACCCGCAAGCCGGGTCGACCCTGGTGGGCTGCGGGGGGCCGCCGGCCGACGAGCAGGTGCTTATCGTCGATCCCGAGAGCCGCCGGCCGTGCGACGACGAGCGCGTCGGCGAGATCTGGGTGGCCGGAGCGAGCGTGGCCCAGGGCTACTGGGAGCGGCCGGAGGACACGGCACACACGTTCGGAGCGCGGCTTTCGACGGGAGAAGGTCCGTTCCTCCGGACCGGCGATCTCGGGTTCCTCTCGCGCGGCGAGCTCTATGTGACCGGGCGGCTCAAGGACCTGATCATCGTCCGCGGGCGCAACCTCTATCCGCAAGATCTCGAGATCACCGCGGAGGAGAGCCATCCGAGCCTCCGCGCCGGCGGCGGCGCGGCGTTCTCCGTGGACGTCGACGGCGAGGAGCGCGTCGTCATCGTTCAGGAGCTCGGGCGGCGCGCCTCCCCCTCGGCGGATCCGGCGGAGCTCGGCGCGGCCGTCCAGAGCGCCGTGGCCGACCGGCACGAGGTCGCCGTCCACGCGGTCGTGCTCATCAAGCCGGGGAGCCTGCCGCGGACCACGAGCGGCAAGGTGCAACGGAGGGCGTGCCGCGGACGGTTCCTGGACGGCTCCCTGGACGCCGTGTGGCAATCGACGCTCGACGCGCGGGCGGAGGCCGAGATCGCGGAGCCGCCGCAGACAGCGCTGGAGTCCACGCTGGCCGGCATCTGGGCCGAGGTGCTGGGGCGCGCCCGGGTCGGCAGGAACGAGGAGTTCCTGAGCCTGGGCGGAGATTCGCTGCGCGCCATGCAGGTGAGCGGCCGGGTGAGCGAGGCCGTGGGCGCCGACGTGGGGCCAGCGCAGCTCTTCGAGTCGACGACGGTCGCGGCGCTCGCGGCCTGGATCGAGGCGAGGCAGGGCAGCGCGCCCGCGGGCATATCGACCGGCGGATCCGCGGCGCTCGCGCCGCTCACGCAGGGTGAGCGGCCGGAGCGACTGCCGCTGTCCCTCGTGCAAGAGCGCCTGTGGTTCCTCGAGCACCTGGTCGCCGGGGCGCCCGTTTACCATATAGCGGCGGCCGTGCGGCTCTCCGGAGCCCTCGACCCGCGCGCTCTCGAGCAGGCGGTGACGGCGCTCGTGGCCCGCCACGAGGCCCTGCGCACCAGCTTTCCCTCCGTCGCGGGGCAGCCTCTCCAGCGGATCGCGCCGCCCGCCCCCGTCGCGCTGCCGCTCGAGGACCTGAGCGCGCTCGCCGAGGAGGAGCGGGAGCCGGCGCTGCAAGAGCGCCTCCGCAGCGGGGCGCAGCGCGCGTTCGACCTCGACGAGCCGCCGGTGCGCTGGGCGCTCCTGCGCACGAGCGAGCGGGAGCACGTGCTCTCGCTCACCTGCCATCACCTCATCGCGGACGGCTGGTCGATGAACGTGCTCCTGCGGGAGCTCTCGCTGATGTACAGCGCGCTCTCCGCGGGGCGCGCCCCGGAGCTCGCGCCGCTCCCGCTCCAGCCGGCGGATCATGCGCTGTGGCAGCGCCGGAGCGCACCGGCGACGGCGCGCGAGCGGGAGCTCTCGTACTGGCGCGGCCGGCTGAAGGGGCCTGTGCCGCCCCTCGAGCTCCCCACCGACAGGCCGCGTCCCTCGGTCCAGACCTACGCGGGCGCGCGCGAGGAGATCGCGCTGCCGCCGGAGCTCGTGGCGCGGCTTTCCGCCCTCGGGCGCGGGGCGGGCGCCACCCTGTTCACGACCGTGGCAGCGGGGCTGTTCGCGCTCCTGCACCGGTACACGGGCCAGCGCGATGTCTGCATCGGCACGCCGGTCGCCGCGCGGCCGCGGGCGGCCCTCGAGGGCGTCGTCGGGTGCTTTCTCAACACGCTGGCGCTGCGCGTCGACCTCTCCGGGAACCCCCGCGTCACGGAGCTCCTCGCCCGCGTCCGCGCGGCGGTCACGGAGGGGCAAGCGCACCAGGAGGTGCCGTTCGAGCGGGTGCTGGAGGCGCTGTCCCTCGAGCGGAGCCTCAGCCACACGCCCCTGTTCAACGTGATGCTCGCCATGGATCCGACGCCCGAGCCGGCGCCGGAGATCCCCGGCCTGTCGAGCAGCGCGCAGCGGGTCGACACGGGTACGGCGCAGTTCGATCTGGCGCTCAACCTGGCCGCGGACGGCCAGGGAGCGCGCGGCGCGTGGGAGTACAACACCGATCTCTTCGATCGCGCGACGGTCCTGCGCATGACGCGGCACCTCGTGGCGATACTCGACGGCTTCGTCGCCAGCCCAGAGGCGCGGCTGGGCGATCTGCCGATGATGGATGCGGCCGAAAGAGAGCAGCTCCTCACCGGCTGGAACGCGACCGAGCGGGCGTATCCGGACGAGCGGCGCGTCCACGAGCTGTTCGAGGCGCAGGCCGAGCGGACGCCGGACGCCGTGGCCGTCATCTTCGACGAGAAGCGGCTGAGCTATCGAGAGCTCAACCAGCGCGCCAGTCAGGTCGCCCACGCGCTCAGGCGGCGCGGCGTCGCGCCGGACGGGCTCGTCGCCATCGCCGCCGAGCGCTCCGTCGAGATGGTCGTCGGGCTGCTCGGCATCCTCAAGGCAGGCGGCGCCTACGTGCCCATCGACCCGGAGTATCCCGCCGACCGCATCGCCTTCATGCTCGAGGACGCCGCAGCGCCGGTCCTGCTGAGCCAGTGGCCCGTCGCCTCACGCCTGCCCGCGCACCGCGCCGAGGTGCTCTGCCTCGACGCCGACCGCGCCGAGATCGACAGGGAGCCCACTGGCAACCTCGCCGTCCCTGTATCGCCGGACCACCTCGCCTACACCATCTACACCTCGGGCTCGACAGGGCGGCCCAAGGGCGCCGGCAACAGCCACCGCGGCCTGCTCAACAGGCTGCAGTGGATGCAGGAGCGCTACGGGCTCACCGCCGAAGACCGCGTACTGCAAAAGACGCCCTTCAGTTTCGATGTCTCGGTCTGGGAGTTCTTCTGGCCCCTGATCACCGGCGCCGGCCTCGTCGTCGCCCGCCCCGGCGACCACCGCGACGGCGAGCGGCTGGTCGACCTGATCACCCGCCACAGCATCACCACCCTGCACTTCGTCCCGCCCATGCTCCAGGCCTTGCTGGAGACGCCCGGCGCCGCCTCGTGCAGGTCGCTGCGGCGGGTCGTCTGCAGCGGCGAGGCCCTGCCCGCGGAGCTCGCGCGGCGCTGCTTCGAGCGGCTGCCTGACGCCGAGCTCCACAACCTCTACGGGCCCACCGAGGCATCCATCGATGTCACCGCCTGGGCCTGCCGGCGAGAGGACGCCTCGACCTCCGTGCCCATCGGGCACCCGATCGCCAACACGCAGATCTACCTGCTCGACCGCCACGGTCAGCCGGTGCCCGTCGGCGTCGCCGGCGAGCTCCACATCGGCGGCGTCGGCCTCGCGCGCGGCTACCACCGCCGGCCGGCGCTCACCGCCGAGCGCTTCGTGCCCGATCCGTTCGGCGCCGCGCCCGGCGGCCGGCTGTACCGCACAGGAGATCTGGCCCGCCACAGGGCCGACGGAGCCATCGAGTTCCTCGGACGCCTCGACCATCAGGTCAAGATCCGCGGCCTGCGCGTCGAGCTCGGCGAGATCGAGGCGCGACTGCTCCAGCACCCGGACGTCCACGAGGCCGTCGTCGTCGCGCGCGACGAGGCCCACGGCGGCAAGCGACTCGTCGCCTACGTGGCTGGCCGCGATGGGTCGGCGCCCGAGCCAGCGGCGCTGCGGGCCTGGCTCGCCGAGGCGCTACCGGCCTACATGGTGCCGGCGCCGATCGTCGCCCTCGACCGACTCCCGCTCTCCCCCAACGGCAAGGTCGACCGCCGCGCCCTGCCCGCGCCCGAGCAGATCGACGCGCCGGCCAGGGCCGTGACGCCGCCACGAACAGACCTCGAGCGCACCATCGCGGCGATCTGGCGAGACGTGCTCCCGGCCCCGCAGATCGGCGTCGACGACAACTTCTTCGATCTGGGCGGACACTCGCTCTTGCTGGCGAAGGTCCACAGCCGCCTGCGCGAGGAGGTCGACCGCGGGCTGCCGATGCTGGTCCTGTTTCAACACCCCACCATCGCCTCGCTCGCAGCGGCCTTGAGCCGGGAAGCCAGCGCCGAGCCCGCGCCCGAGGCCAGAGAGCGGAACGACGAGCGGGCGAGGGCCGCGCAGCAGCGGCGCGGAGAGATCTTCGCGCGACGGCGCGGCGAGCTGGAGACCAAGAAGTCATGACGACACCGAGCAGCGGCGAGCCCCGCCCGGGCCTGGAGATCGCGATCATCGGCATGGCCGGGCGCTTTCCGGGCGCAAGGGACGTGGCGACGTTCTGGCGAAACCTCTGCGCAGGCGTCGAGTCCGTCTCGATCCTCACCGACGAGGAGCTCGTCGCCGCGGGCGTGGACCCGGCGCTGATCGCGCGGCCCGACTACGTGCGAGCGCGGGCGGTGCTCGACGACATCGATCTGTTCGACGCCGAGCTCTTCGGCTTCACGCCGCGCGAGGCCGCCGCGCTGGACCCGCAGCACCGGCTGTTCCTGGAGTGCGCGTGGGAGGCGTTCGAGAGCGCCGGGATCGATCCGGAGCGCGCGGGCGGCCCTGTCGGCGTCTACGCCGGCTCGAGCCTGAGCGGGTACCTCGCCCACCACTTCCCCGGCGGGCCGCGCCTGCAATCGGCGGCCGACGTCGCGGCGCTCCTCGCGCTCGACAAGGACTTCCTGACGACCCGCGTGTCGTACAAGCTCAACCTGGAAGGCCCGAGCATCGCCGTGCAAACGGCCTGCTCGACGTCGCTCGTCGCCGTGCACCTGGCCTGCCAGGGGCTGCTCACCGGCGAGTGCGATCTGGCGCTCGCCGGCGGCGCGTCGATCAGCGTCCCGCAGCGGACCGGGTACCTCTACCAGCAAGGCGCGATCGCGTCGCCCGACGGCCACTGCCGCGCCTTCGACGCCGCGGCCCAGGGCACGGTCGGCGGCAGCGGCGTCGGCGTGGTCCTCCTGAAGCGGCTCGACGACGCCATCGCCGATCGGGACTCCATCGTCGCGGTCATCAAGGGGTCCGCCGTCAACAACGACGGCAGGGCCAAGGTCGGCTACACAGCGCCGCGCATCGAGGGCCAGGCGCGCGCGATCCGCGCCGCACACGCGGCCGCGGGCGTCGACGCGGACTCGATCACCTACGTGGAGGCGCACGGCACCGGCACGCCGCTCGGCGATCCGATCGAGATCGCGGCGCTCTCCCAGGCCTTCCGGGCGACGACCGACAGGGAGCGCTTCTGCGCGATCGGGTCGGTGAAGACCAACGTGGGGCACCTGGACGCGGCCGCGGGGGTCACCGGGCTGATCAAGGCGGCGCTCGCCGTGGCCCACGGGCGCATCCCGCCGAGCCTGCACTTCCGCGCGCCCAATCCCGCGCTCGACCTCGAGAGCAGCCCGTTCCACGTGGCCGCCGAGCTCGCGGCGTGGGCGCCCACCGCCGCGCCGCGCCGCGCCGGCGTGAGCTCCTTCGGCATCGGCGGCACCAACGCGCACGTCGTCCTCGAGGAAGCGCCCCCCCGGCCGGCGGCAGACCCGCCGCGCCCGTGCGAGCTCCTCGTGCTGTCGGCCCGGTCGAGCGCGTCGCTCGAGCGCCTGACCGACGCGCTCGCCGAGCACCTCGAGGCCCACCCCTACCTCGAGCTCGGCGACGTCGCGCACACGCAGCAGCTCGGCCGCCGGGCCTTCGCCCACCGCCGCGCGGTGGTGGGCCGCTCGCGGGAGGAAGCCGCGCGCGCGCTCCGCGATCGCAGCGGCGCGCTGCGCTCCGGAGGGCCCGTTGCCGGACCGCGGCCGGTCGCGTTCCTGTTCCCCGGGCAAGGCACCCACCGGCCCAACATGGGCCGCGATCTGTACGAGACCGAGCCCGTCTTCCAGGCCGAGGTCGACCGCTGCGCCTCGCTCCTCGAGCCGCACCTGGGCACGGACCTCCGGACGCTGCTATTCCCCGCGCCCGCGGACCTCGAGGAAGCCGCGCGGCGCCTCGACCGCACGTCGATGACGCAGCCGGCCCTGTTCGTCGTGGAGTACGCGCTCGCCCGGCTGTGGATGGCCTGGGGTGTGACGCCCGACGCGATGCTCGGGCACAGCGTGGGCGAGTACGTGGCCGCCTGCATTTCGGGGTGCCTGTCGCTGGAGGACGCGCTGGCGCTGGTCGCCGCGCGCGGGCGCCTGATGGAGTCGACGCCGGACGGCGCGATGCTCGCGGTGTCCGCGTCCGAGGCCGAGGTGGCAGGCTGGCTCGGCGACGAGGTCGCCCTGGCCGCCGTCAACGGGCGGCGCCAGTGCGTGCTGTCCGGCCCGGCGGCGGCGATCCAGCGGATCGAGCGCGAGATCGCCGGCCGCGGGATCGAGGCCCGCCGCCTCCGCACGTCGCGCGCGTTCCACTCCCCCCTGATGGACGGCGCCCTCGACGCGTTCCGCGACGCGGTCGCCAGGACCGCGCTGCGCGCGCCGCGCATCCCGTGGGTCTCGAACGTCACCGGGACCTGGATCACCGCGGCCGAGGCGCAGGACCCCGATTACTGGACTCGTCACCTCCGGAGCACGGTCCGCTTCGCCGACGGCGTGACGACCCTGCGGGAGCAGCCGGAGCGGATCCTCCTCGAGGTAGGGCCGGGGCAGACGCTCACCGCGCTGTGCCGGCAGCTCGCCGCAGAGGCGCTCGCGATCGCCTCCGCGCCCGCGCCCCGCGAGCCCGCGGGGCCGGGTACAGCGGGCGCGGCGCTGCTCGACGCTGTCGGACAGCTCTGGGTGGCCGGCGCCCCGGTCGACTTCGCAGGCGTGCAGGCCGGGCGGCAGCGGCGGCGCGTGGCGCTGCCGACGATCCCGTTCGAGCGAAAGCGGTTCTGGCTGGAGCGGCCCGAGGCGACGCGAGGGGGCGCCGCCCCGGAACGCGCGGCGCCCGCGGAGGAGCAAACGGCAGCAAGCTCCAATTCAGACGTATTTTTCTACGTTCCGTCCTGGAAGCGCTCGGCTCTGGAGCCGCTCGCGCCGCAGCCCGACGAGGCGCACTGGCTCGTGTTCGTGGACGACGAGGCGCTCGGCCTGCGGCTGCTCGAGCGGCTCGAGAGCGCGGGCCGGCGCGTCACCCGGGTCAGGAGCGGCGAGCGCTTCGAGCGCCTGACCGCGAGCGCGTTCGCCCTCTGCCCGGATCGGCCCGAGGACTACGTCGCGCTGGCTCGGGAGCTCGGCGCGGGCGCGGATCGCCCCGTGCACGCCGTGCACGCCTTCGGCCTCGGCGGCGCGGGCGACGCGCAGCTCGACCCCGGGACGTTCCGGGATGCCCAGCGCCGCGGATCGATGAGCGTGCTCTGGCTGGCGCGGATGCTGGCGAAGCAGCCGGGGGGCGGCCACCTGATCGCGCTCGCCGCCGGCCTGCACGACGTGACGGGGCGGGAAGCGCTGCGCCCGGAGCACGCGCCGCTGCTCGGGGTGTGCCGGAGCGTCTCGCTGGAGTACCCGCGCGTGCGCTGCCGCGTGCTCGACCTCGAGGCCGCGAGCCCGGACGCCGCGGAGGCCGATCGGCTCGCCGCGCAGATCGTCGCGGAGGCGCAGGCCGACGCCGGGGATCCCGTCGTCGCGTACCGCGGGCTCCACCGCTGGGTCCCCACCATCGAGCCGGTCGCGCTGCGCGCGGCGCAGGGCACGCCCCCTCTGCTGCGCGATCGAGGCGTCTACCTCATCACCGGCGGGCTCGGGGGCGTCGGCCTGTGGCTGGCCGACCACCTCGCGCGCGCGGTCCGCGCGCGGCTCGTCCTCACGGGCCGCTCGTCCCCGACCGACGAGCAGCGCCGGCGCCTCGAGGCGCTCGAGCAGGCCGGCGCCGAGGTGCTTGTGCTGCGCGCCGACGTCACCGACGCCGCAGCAATGCGCGCCGCCGTGGGCGAGGCGCTCGGCCGGTTCGGCGCGCTGCACGGCGTGATCCACGCGGCCGGGGTGGCCGGGGGCGGGCTCATCGAGCGGCTGACGGCCGAGGCGCTCGAGGCGGAGCTCGGCCCGAAGGCGATCGGCGCGCTCGTGCTCGACGAGATCGCGCGCGCGCACCGCCCGGACTTCGTCCTGCACTGCTCCTCGATCACCGCGCTGAGCGGCGGCCTCGCGCGGGCGGGGTACGCGGCCGCCAACGCGTTCCTCGACGCGCTCGCGCAGGCCGCGTCGCGCAGGGCGGGGCCGTACACGGTCTCCGTGAACCTCGACCGCTGGCGGAACGTCGGCATGGCGGCCCGCGCCGAGGCGCGCCTCCTCGCCCTGGGGATCGACGACGTGATCCTCGACGGCATGACGCCGGCGCAGGGGCAGCAGGCCTTCCACCGCGTCCTGAGCCAGTCGGCGCTGCCCCAGGTGGTCGTCTCGACCCGCCCGCTCCGCGGCTTGCCCCAGGACGACGAGGGCGCCGCCCTGGCCCGGCGCCTCGGCGCGGTCGAGGGCGGCGCGGCCTCCGGCGGAGACGCGCGCGACGGAGGTGAGCGCCCCGAGCGCGCGGCCGCCGCCGCGCCGGGCGAGCGCCTCTCGCCGGAGGCTGTGTCGGAGCAGGTAGCGGCGATCTGGATGCGGGCTTTCGGCCTCTCGCACCTCGACCCGCAGCGGGACTTCTTCGAGCTCGGCGGAGAGTCGCTCCTGGCCCTCCAGATCCTCAACCGCGTCCGGGACACGTTCCAGGTGGAGGTGCCGCTCCGCGAGTTCTTCGAGCGGCCCACCGCGGCCGCGCTCGCGGAGCGCGTCCAGCGGGCGCGGGGGCAGGCGCCCGCGAGCCCGGAGCCGGCGCTCGTGGCGCTGCCCCGCAAGGCGAGGCGGCTCCCCGGCGGCGACGCGCCGCAGGCCGACGCGCGGCAGAACGGCGAGCGGGACGGCGAGCAGGCCGGCGCGAAGGAGAAGGGGCGATGAGCGCGCTCGGCTTCCTGCTCCGCAGCGCCTGGAAGCGCGTGGCGCTCGCGGTCGCCGCCGGCGTGATCAGCGGGCTCGCGGGCGCCGGGCTGATCTCGCTCGTCCAGGAGGCGCTCGCCGCGGAGGGGCGCCAGGACGCGCGGGTCCTCTGGGGCTTCGTGGGGCTCGGCGCGGTCAGCGTGCTGAGCAAGTCGGTGTCCCAGGTGCTCCTCACGCGGCTGGGGCAGTCGATGATCGCGGCGCTGCGAATGCAGCTCAGCCGGCGCATCCTCGAGGCGCCGCTGCGCCAGATCGAGGCGCTCGGCGCCCACCGGCTGCTGGCGGCGCTCAACGACGACCCGGCCGTGATCACGCAGGCGTACGTCTTCCTGCCGCTGGTCTGCGTGAACGTGGCCACCGTCCTCGGCTGCCTGGCCTACATCGGGCGGATCTCGTGGTCGGCGCTGGCGATCGTGCTGGGCGCCATGGCGGTCGGCGCCGCGCTCTTCCGGGCGCACGAGATCCGCGCGATCGGCGCGTTCACGCGCGCCCGCGAGACGAGCGACGCCCTGTTCCAGCACTTCCGCGGGCTCACCGGCGGGATCAAGGAGCTCAAGATGCACGGCGGGCGGGGGCGGGCGTTCCTGTCCGACGTCCTCGGCCGCAGCGTCGCGGCGTACGAGCGCGATTTCGTGGCGGGCACGACCGAGTACGCGGTCGCGACGGGCTGGGGCGCGCTGCTCTTCCACGCTGTCCTCGGGCTCGCGCTGTTCGCGCTCCCGGTCTGGGCGGGGCTGACGGCGCCGGACGTGGCCGGCGTGGTGCTGGCGCTGCTCTACCTAATGACGCCGTTCGCGCAGGTGATCGAGTTCCTGCCCGCCGTCGGGCGGGCCGGCGTCGCGCTCGCGAAGGTGCGAGACCTCGGGCTCGCGCTGGCGCCGGAGGCCGCGGACGTCGCGCCGGCGGGGCCGCGCGACCCGAAGCGCGCGCGGCTCGCGCGGCACGTTGAAAGCCAGGAGATCCCGCGCGCGTGGAGCCGCATCGAGCTCGTGGGCGTCACGCACCGGTATCACCGGGAGAAGGAGGAAGGGAGCTTCCGCCTCGGGCCCATCCACATGGCCTTCAGGCCCGGCGAGATCGTGTACCTCGTCGGCGGCAACGGGAGCGGCAAGACGACGCTGGCGCTCCTGCTCCTCGGGCTCTACGCGCCGGAGTCCGGCGAGATCCGGGTCGACGGCGTGCCCGTCGACGACGCGAACCGGGATCAGTACCGGCAGCTCTTCTCGGTCATCTTCGCGGACTACCACCTCTTCGAGCACCTGCTCGGCCTCTCCGGCCCCGACGTGGACGAGCGCGCCCGACGGTACCTCGAGCGGCTGCAGCTCGATCACCGCGTGGGCATCGAGGCGGGCGCCCTCCGCGTGAGCGGGCTGTCCCAGGGGCAGCGCAAGCGCCTCGCCCTGCTCACCGCCAGCCTGGAGGACCGGCCTTTCTACGTCTTCGACGAGTGGGCGTCCGACCAGGACCCGCAGTTCCGGAGGGTCTTCTACACGGAGCTCCTGCCCGAGCTCCGCGCGCAGGGGAAGACCGCGTTCGTGATCACCCACGACGACCAGTACTTCGCGCTCGCGGATCGCTGCCTGCGGCTCGACTTCGGCCAGCTCACGCAGGCCGCGGGCGGCGCCGCGGAGCCGCGATCCACGCACGAAGCGCACGCCCGCGGCCGCGAGGCCGCCATGACCGCGGAGCAAGAGGCATGAGACGATCTATGCGTGCACACCTCGCCTCCGCGCTCGCCGCGCTGGTGATCGCCGGCTGCGCGCAGGGCGCGCGAGGTCCCCTCCCCGGACCGGCGCCGGCGCCGCGCGCCGACAGCGCGGTGACCTTGCCCGGCCTGGGCGACGCGGCGACGGTGGCGTGGGACGGCCTCGGGATCCCCGCGATCCGCGCCGCCTCGCGGCAGGACGCGCTCCGCGCCCTCGGGTACGTCACGGCGCGCGACCGCCTGTTCCAGATGGACCTGCTCCGCCGGAGCAGCGGGGGACGGCTCGCCGAGATCCTCGGGCGCGATCTGCTGGAGGCCGACACCCGGCAGCGGCTCCACGGCGTCCCCCAGGCCGCGGCGGCGATCCTGGCGCGCCTGCCCGAGGACCAGCGCGCCGCGCTAGACGCCTACGCCGAGGGCGTCAACGCCCATCTCCGGAGCGCGGAGCCGCTGCCGCTCGAGATCCAGAAGCTCGGCTATCGGCCGGAGCCGTGGCGGCCGGAGGACAGCCTCCTGATCGTGCTGAGCATGTTCCAGACCCTCGGCGGGAGCGAGGACGAGGAGCGGACGCGCACCGTCCTGACCCGCACGCTCCCGCCGAGCGTGGTGGCCTTCCTGCTCGCCGATACGGACCCGTACACGAAGGCGCTGCTCGGCGCGCAGGCCGCCGCGCCTCCGCCGCTGCCGGCCCGGGAGCTGCGGGCGCTCGTCGCGCAGGCCGCGAAGGCCGCGCAGGCGGCGCGCGCCGCCCGTGACGCGAGCGTTGATCGAGCGCAGGGCCGCAGCGCCGGGGTGCTCAGCCCGCGCGCGGGCGAGGCGCCCGTCGGCTCGAACGGCTGGGCGGTGGCCGGCCCGAGGACGCGGGACGGCCGCGCCATCCTCGCGAACGACATGCACCTCGAGCTCGGGGTGCCCAACGTCTGGTACCGCGCCGAGCTCCACCACGGCGGCGGCGAGGTCGCGGGCCTCGTGCTGCCCGGCGTGCCCATGGTCGTCGTCGGGACGAACCGCCATGTCGCCTGGGGGCTGACCAGCCTCGACGGCGACCTGCTCGATCTCGTGGAGCTCGAGATCCACCCCGAGCGCCCCGACGAGTACCGGACGCCCTCCGGGTGGCGGCGGTTCGACGTCGCGCAGGAGATCATCCGGGTCCGCGGCGAGCCCGACGTCGCCGTCACGGCGCGGAGCACGATCTGGGGGCCGGTCGCGTCGCGGCCGCTCCTCGGGCGGCCTGTCGCCCTCCGGTGGGCGGCGCTCGACCCCGAGGCGGTCGATCTCGGGCTGATCGAGATGGAGCGCGTCCGGAGCGTCGACGAGGCCGTCGAGGCGATGAACCGCGCCCACGGGCCGGCGTGCAACGTGCTCCTGGCCGACCGGCGCGGCCGCGTCGCGTGGACGGTCACCGGTCCCCTCCCCCGGCGCCGCGGGTTCGACGGCGCCGTCAGCCGCTCCTGGGCGGACGGGAGCGCGGGCTGGGACGGCTACCTGCCCCCCGCCGCGCTGCCGCGCGTCGTCGATCCGCCTTCCGGGCTCGTCGTGAACGCCAACCAGCGCATGCCGCTCGGCGCGGGCGCGCCGGCGCTCGGCCGCGATTACGCGAACGGCTACCGCGCGTACCGCATCACCGAGCGCCTGCGCGCGGCGCGCCCGGTCACCGAGGCGGACCTGTTCCAGCTCCAGCTCGACACGCGGGCCGGGTTCTTCGACTTCTACCGCGACCTCGCGCTGCGCGTGCTCGGCGGCGAGGCCGCGTCGCGGCGGCCGGCGCTCGCGGAGGCGCGGCGCGCGGTGGAGGCGTGGGACGGGCGGGCGGACGTGTCCAGCGTCGGTCTGGCGTTGATCGCGCGCTTCCGGCGCGTCCTCGCCGACGAGGTGTTCGCCGCGTGGCTCGGCGCGAGCCGCGCCGCGGAGCCGACCCTGGAGCTCTCGCTGACGGACGTCGACACGCCCCTGCAGCGCGCGCTCAGCGAGCGTCCCCCCGGCGTCGCGCCGGCGCCGGCGGGCGGCTGGGACGCCTTCCTCCTCGGCGCGATGGAGCGGGCCGTGGCGGAGGTGAAGCAGCAGCACGGCGCGCGGCCCCTCGACCAGCTCGAGTGGGGCGCCGTGAGCCAGGTGCGGATCGCGCACCCGCTCGGCGCGATCCCGGAGCTCGGCGCGCTGCTCAACATGGCGCCCGAGCCGCTGGCCGGCTGCGGCTTCTGCGTGCGCCTCGCGGCCGGCTCGCTCGGCGCCAGCGAGCGGCTCGTCGTCTCCCCGGGGCGCGAGTCGGAAGGCATCCTGCACATGCCAGCAGGGCAGTCCGGCGACCCGCGCTCACCCCACTACCGCGATCAGCAGCGCGCCTGGGTCGACGGCCGCCCGCTGCCGCTCCTGGCAGGGCCGGCCGTGCGCACGCTCGCGCTCACGCCCGAGCGGACAGGGCCTCGCCCGCCGCGCGAATCCGATGAACCGAAGGCCGACGCGCCGCGCGCCGATGAATCGACGAACCGATGAGTCGACGCGTCGAGCGTGCCATGAGTCGATGAGTCGATGAACCGATGAGCCGTCGATGACGACTGGCCATCTCAACGAGGAGCCCGACGATGAACGAGGAACAGGAAGACAGGACCATTTACAAAGTCGTCGTCAACCACGAGGAGCAGTACTCGATCTGGCCCGAGTACCGGGAAAACCCGCTCGGATGGCGCGACGCGGGCAAGACCGGCACCAAGGCGGAGTGCCTCGATCACATCAAGGAGGTCTGGACCGACATGCGGCCGCTCAGCCTGCGCAAGCAGATGGACGCGCAGGAGGGCCGGTCGTCGTGACGGAGCCCGGCGCTCTGGCCTTGCAGGAGGCGCCGCGGGAGGCCCCGCGCGTCGAGGCCGGCGGCCTCGCGCGGTCCTGCTTCCCCGGCGCCGCGCTGCCGCTCGTCGTGAGCCCCCTCGGCCGCGGCGACGTGACCGCGCTCGCCGCGGCCATCCGGGCGTGCGCGGAAGAGGAGCTGATCCCGCGCGGAGCGGTGCTGTTCCGCGGCTTCTCCGTCCGATCGCTCTCCGACTTCGAGGGCTTCGTCAAGCTCGTCACGCCGGATCTGCTCGATTACACGTTCGGGTCGACGCCGCGCTCCCACCTGCAGAGCCGTATCTACACGTCGACGGAGTACCCGGCTCACCAGCACATCCCGCTCCACAACGAGCAGTCGTACACGCTCGAGTGGCCCCTCAAGATCTGGTTCCACTGCGCGCAGGCCGCGCCCGAGGGGGGCAGCACGCCGCTCGCGGACAGCCGCGAGGTGCTCCGGCGCATCCCGGCCCGGATCCGGGAGCGGTTCGCCGCGAAGCAGGTGATGTACGTGCGCAATTACGGGAACGGCCTCGACGTCCCCTGGCAGAAGGTCTTTGGCACGAGCGTCAGGGCCGAGGTAGAGCGCTTCTGCCAGCAGGCCGGGATCGCGTGCGAGTGGAAGTCGGACGGCGAGCTGCGCACACGGCAGGTGTGCCAGGCGATCGCCACCCACCCGCGCACCGGCGAGGAGGTGTGGTTCAACCAGGCCCACCTCTTCCACATCTCCAACCTGGACCCGGCGGCGCGCGAGGCGCTGCTCGCGGTCTTCGCCGAGGACGACCTGCCCCGCAACGCCCTGTACGGCGACGGGTCGCCGATCGAGCCCGACGCGCTCGAGGAGATCCGCGGCGCGTACCGGCAGGCAAGCGTGGAGTTCGCCTGGCGAGAGGGCGACGTGCTCCTCGTCGACAACATGCTGGTGGCCCACGGACGCGCGCCCTTCCGGGGCCCGCGCAAGGTCCTCGTGGCCATGGCCGAGCCCTTCCGGGCCGAAGCCTCCTGAGGTTCTGTCATGAGCGATGACGTCTTCGTTTTCCCGATGAGCTTCGCGCAGGAGCGGCTCTGGTTCCTGGCCCAGCTCGAGCCCGAGAGCGCCTCCTACAATCTGGCCGCCGCCGTGCGGCTCACCGGATCGCTCGACGAGAGGGTGGTGGAGCGGTGCGTGGCCGAGATCGTGCGCCGGCACGAGATCCTGCGCACCACGTTCGACGTCATCGACGGCCAGCCGTCGCAGGTCGTCCGGCTCGACGCCGCGCCGCGCGTCCCGCGCGTGGACCTGACCGGCCTCGCCGAGGGGCAGCGCGACGCGGAGGTCCAGCGCCTGATCGAGCGCGAGGCGCGGCGCCCCTTCGATCTCGCGCGCGGCCCGCTCCTCAGGCTCTTGCTCCTCGCGCTTCGGGAGGACGAGCACGTCCTCGTCTGGGTCGTCCACCACATCGCCTTCGACGGGTGGTCCACGGGCCTGGTCCTGCAGGAGTTCGCCGCGCTCTACGCGGCGTTCGCGGCGGGCCGGCCGTCCCCGCTCCCGGACCCGCCGCTGCAGTACGCGGACTTCGCCGCCTGGCAGCGCGAGCGGGTCGCGTCGGGCGCGCTCGCGTCCCAGCTCGCCTTCTGGAGCCGGCGGCTCGCCGGCCAGGAGGCGCTCCTGGAGCTGCCGACGGACCGGCCCAGGCCCGCGATCCAGCGCTACCGCGGCGCGCGCCACTTCTTCCGGCTGCCCGGCGCGCTCGCCGACGGCCTGCGCTCCCTGGCCCGGCGGGAAGGCACGACGCTCTACACGGCGCTCGTGGCGGGCTTCCAGGCCCTGCTCTCGCGCTACACGGGGTCGCTCGACGTCAGCGTGGGCACGCCGGTGACGAACCGGAGCCGGGCCGAGCTCGAGGGGCTCGTCGGCTGCTTCGCCAACACCGTCGTGCTCCGCACCGATCTCGCCGGCGATCCGACGTTCACGGCGCTCCTCGGGCGCGTGAAGGAGACCGTGCGGGAAGCCCAGGCCCACCAGGAGGTGCCGTTCGACCAGGTCGTCGAGGCGCTGCGGCCGGCCCGGGACCTGAGCCACGCGCCGCTCTGCCAGGTGCTCTTCGCGCTCCAGCCCGCGCTGGAGAAGGCGCCCGAGATCCCGGGGCTCGGGGTGCGCCTCCTCGACCTCGACGTGGGCGGCGCCCAGCTCGACCTGTCCCTCGAGATGGCCGCCGACGAGGACGGCCTCGCCGGCGCGCTCGAGTACGACACCGACCTGTTCGATCGGGCGACGATCGAGCGGATGGCCGCGCACCTCGGGCGGCTGCTCGAGGGCGCCGCGGCGCGTCCGGGGGCCCGCCTTTCCGAGCTGCCGATGCTCGCGCCGGAGGAACAGCAGGGCGTGCTCGCGTGGGGCGACGCGGCGCGCGCGGTGGGCGTGGAGCGCGCGCCGGCCGCGGTGCACCGGCGGTTCGAGGCGCAGGCGGCGCGCGCGCCCGAGGCCGTGGCCGTCGTCCACGAGGAGCGGGCCGTCACGTACGCGGAGCTCGATCGGCGGGCGAACCAGATCGCGCAGCGCCTGCGGCGCCACGGCGTCGGGCCGGAGGTCCGGGTGGGCGTGTGCCTGCCGCGCTCGATCGAGATGGTCGCCGCCGTGCTCGGGGTGCTCAAGGCCGGCGGGGCCTACGTGCCGATCGATCCGAACACCCCGCGGGAGCGCGTCGCCGCGATGGTCGCCGACGCCGGCATCACCGCGGTGGTGACCGGGGGCGGCGCGGCGGAATGCCTGCCCGCGGGCCTCGCGCTCGTCGCGCTCGATCCGGGGTGGGCGTCGGTGGACGACGAGCCGGCGGCGCCGCCGGCGGGGGAGCCGCTGCCCGAGCAGGCGGCGTACATCCTGTACACGTCGGGATCGACCGGCGTGCCGAAGGGGGTCGTCGTCCCCCACCGGGCGCTCGCGGGCTTCGTCGACGCGGCGGCGGCGCTCTACGCGATCGCGCCGTCGGACCGCGTGCTGCAGTTCGCGTCGCTGAGCTTCGACGCGAGCGCCGAGGAGATCTTCCCGTGCCTCGCGCGCGGCGCCGCGCTGGTGCTGCGCACCGAGGCGATGCTGGCGTCGGCGGAGAGCTTCCTGGCCGCCTGCGCGGCCTGGGGGGTCACGGTGCTCGACCTGCCGACCATGTACTGGCACCGCGTGGCCGCGGAGGTCGCGGGGGGCCTCGCGCTGCCGCCCGCGGTGCGGCTGGTCATCATCGGCGGCGAGGCGGCCCTGCCCGAGCGCGTGAGCGCCTGGCGGGCGTCGGTCGGCGCGCGCGTGCGCCTCTGCAACACCTACGGGCCGACCGAGGCCACGGTCGTGGCGACGGCGGGCGATCTGACGGCCGGCGGCGCGGGCGATGGCTCGACGGCCGGCGGCGCGGGCGAACCGGCCGTTCCCATCGGCCGGCCGATCGCGGGCGCGCGGGCCTACGTGCTCGACGCGACGGGGCAGCCGGCGCCGGTGGGCGTCGTGGGCGAGCTGTACCTGGGCGGCCAGGGGCTCGCGCGCGGCTACTGGGCGCGCCCCGCGCTCACCGCCGAGCGGCTCGTGCCGGACCCGTTCTCGGGACAGCCGGGCGAGCGGCTCTACCGCACGGGCGACCGGGCGCGGTGGCGCGCCGACGGGCAGCTCGAGTTCGCCGGGCGCGTCGACCACCAGGTGAAGCTCCGCGGCTTCCGGATCGAGCTCGGCGAGATCGAGGCGCGGCTCGCCGAGCAGCCCGGCGTGCGCGAGGCGGTCGTCGTCGTGCGGGAGGACCGGCCGGAGGAGCGCCGGCTCGTCGCCTACGTCGCGGCCGGCGAGGGCGTCGATCCGGAGCAGCTCCGGCGCGCGCTGCGCGAGCAGGTGCCCGACTATATGGTGCCGTCGGCGTTCGTCGTGCTCGACGAGCTGCCGCGCACGCCGCACCGGAAGATCGACCGGCGCGCGCTGCCGGCCCCGGCGCTGGAGGGCGCCGGCGAGCCCGCGGCCCCGCGGACGCAGGTCGAGGCGATCCTCTCGGGGATCTGGGCGGAGCTGCTGCGCCGCGAGGCGGTCTCTGTCCGCGAGAACTTCTTCGCGCTGGGCGGCGACTCGATCCTCGCGCTCCAGGTGGTCGCGCGCGCCCGCGCGGCGGGCCTCTCGATCGCGCCCCGGCAGCTCTTCCAGCACCAGACCGTCGCCGAGCTGGCGGCCGTCGCGCAGGCGGCCTCGGCCACAAGCGCCGCGGAGGAGCCGCTCGCGGGCGACGTGCCGCTCACGCCCATCCAGCGCTGGTTCTTCGAGCACAGCGGGCCCAACCCGCACCACTGGAATCAGACCGTGCTGCTGCAACCGCGCGCGCCGGTCGCCCTGGAGGTGCTCGAGGCCGCGGTGGCGGCCGTGGCGGCGCACCACGACGCGCTGCGGCTGCGGTTCACTTGCGAGGGCGGCGCGTGGCGGCAGCGCTACGCGGACGCGCCAGGCGCCGCGGTGGCGCGCGTGGACCTCTCGGGGGTGCCCGCCGGCGAGCAGGCGGCGGCGCTGGCCCGCGCGGCGGGGGAATGGCAGGCGCGGCTCCACCTGGGCGAGGGGCCGCTGCTCTGCGCGGTGCTGTTTGATGCCGGAGCAAACCAACCGCGCTCCAGCCGCCTGCTGCTCGTCGCGCACCACCTCGTCGTCGACGCGGTCTCCTGGCGCATCCTGATCGAGGATCTGCAGACCGCCTGCCAGCAGCGGGCGGCCGGCGAGGCGATCCGACTGCCAGAGAGGACCGCCGCCTTCGGCTCGTGGGCGCGGCGCCTCGCGACGCACGCCCGGTCCGACGAGGTGGCGCGGCAGGCGGACGCGTGGCTCGCCGCGGGCCGGCCCACGGCGCCGCTCCCGGTGGACGATCCGGCCGGCGCCTACCTCGAGGGGGCGACGGTCCGCCGCACGGATCGGCTCGACGAGAGCGAGACCCGCGCGCTGCTCGAGGCGACGGCCGCGTACCGGGCGCGGGTCGACGAGCTCCTGCTCACCGCCCTCGCCGGCGCGCTCGCGCGGTGGACCGGCGACAATGCCGTGCTCGTCGAGCGGGAAGGCCACGGGCGGGACGCGCTGGCCGACGCGGACGTCTCGCGCACGGTCGGCTGGTTCACGAGCCTCTATCCCGCGCGCCTGGAGGTGCCGCCCGGCGCCGCGTGCGACGAGGCGCTCAAGGCGGTGAAGGAGCAGCTCCGCGCCGGATCGCGCGGCGCGGCCACCCACGGCCTGCTCCGCACCCTCGGCGAGGGCGACCGCGCGGCGGTGTTGCGCGCGCAGCGATCGCCCGAGGTGAGCTTCAACTACCTGGGGCAGTGGGACGACCTGTTCACGTCGAGCCCGCTGTTCGACCTGGCCGAGGGCGACGTCGGCGCCGACCGCGATCCGCGGGCGCCGCGGGGCTACGCGCTGGAGGTCGACGCGGCCATCGTGGGCGGGCGCCTCCAGGTCACGTGGAGCGCGAGCGGCGCGCGGCACCGGCCGGAGACGATCCAGCGGCTGCGCGAGGACTTCGCCGCGCGGCTGCGCGCCCTGGTGGCCCGCTGCCTCGAGCCCGACGCGGGCGGGGCCACGCCGTCGGACTTCCCGCTGGCGCGGCTCGACCAGGCCAGGCTCGATCGCCTGCTCGGGTCCGGGCGCGACGCGCGGGACGTGGAGGACGTCTATCCCCTGAGCCCGCTCCAGCAGGGGCTCTTGTTCCACAGCCTGTGGGAGCCCGGCACGGGCGTCTACGTCGAGCAGGTGACGTGCCGGCTGGAGGGCGCGCTCGACGCGGGCGCCTTCCGCCGGGCCTGGGAGGCCGTGGTGGAGCACCACGGCGTCCTGCGCTCGACCTTCGCGTGGGAGGGCGCCGATGAGCCGCTCCAGGTGGTGCGCCGCGGGGGCGCGGCGGCGGTGGAGATCGAGGTCGAAGACTGGCGCGGCGCCGGCGCGGAGGAGCAACGAGCGCGCGCTGCGGCGCGCCTGGAGGCGGATCGCACGCGGGGCTTCGACCTCGCGCGCGGTCCGCTGATGCGCCTGTCGCTGCTCCGCGTCGGGGACGAGGCCCACCTCGTGCTGTGGAGCCATCATCACCTGCTCCTCGACGGCTGGTCGGCGGCGCTCGTGCTGAAGGACGCCTTCTCGGCCTACGACGCCCTGCGCGCGGGCCGCGCCGCCGCGCTGCCGCCCCGCCGGCGCTACCGCGAGTACATCGCGTGGCTGCGCGAGCTCGACGCGGGCGCGGCGGAGCCGTTCTGGCGGGGGGCGCTGGCAGGGTTCGGCGCGGCGACGCCGCTGCCCCTGGAGCGGGTGCCGCCGGCGGCGGGGAAGAGCGGGTACGGAGCAGAGGTCGTCTCGCTGTCCGAGGCGGCCACGGCGCGGCTCTCGCGCTTCACGCAGCAGCACCGCGTGACGCCCAGCACCCTCGTCCAGGCGGCCTGGGCGCTCGTGCTCAGCCGGACGTCCCGGAGCGACGACGTGCTCTTCGGCGTCACGGTAGCCGGGCGGTCGGCGGCGCTGGCCGGGATCGAGTCCATGGTGGGGCTGTTCATCAACACGCTGCCCCTGCGCGTGGCCGTGCCGCCGGCCGCCACGGTCGCGGACTGGCTGCGCGACGTCCTCCGGGCGACCACCGAGCTCGGCCCTCACGAGCACACGCCGCTCGTGCAGGCCCGGGCCTGGAGCGCGGTCCCGGCGGGACAGCCGCTGTTCGAGAGCCTGCTGGTCTTCGAGAACTACCCCGCCGACCCGAGGACGCAGGAGGGGTTGCCCGGGCTCGGCGTCCGCGACGTCGCGTTCGCGGATCAGACCAATTACCCGCTCACGCTGGCCGTCCTGCCGGGGCGCGAGCTCCAGCTACGCATCTCCTACGATCGGCGGCGCTTCGACGAGGAAGGCGCCGCGCGCCTGCTCGGCCTCGTGGAGGCGGCGCTCCGGCAGATGGTCAGCCGTCCCGAGGCGCGGGTCGGGGAGCTGTCGCTCCTCGGAGATCTGGAGTCCCGGCGGATCGCGGCGGCGTGGAACGACACCGAGGCTGCGTATCCGGACGAGCGCCGCGTGCACGAGCTGTTCGAGGCGCAGGCCGAGCGGACGCCGGAAGCGGCGGCGGTGATCTTCGAGGAGCGGCGGCTGAGCTATCGAGAGCTCAACGCGCGCGCCAACCAGCTCGCCCACGCCCTCAGGCGGCGCGGCGTCGGCCCGGACGTGCTCGTCGCCATCGCCGCCGAGCGCTCGGTCGAGATGGTCGTCGCGCTGCTCGGCGTCCTCAAGGCCGGCGGGGCCTATGTGCCCATCGATCCCGACTACCCCGCAGAGCGCATCGCTTACATGCTCGACGACGCCGGCGCTCCGGTGCTCCTGAGCCAGTGGCCCGTCGCCTCGCGCCTGCCCGCGCACCGCGCCGAGGTGCTGTGCCTGGACGTCGATCGCGCCCAGATCGACCGCGAGCCCACGGGCAACCTCGCGGTCGCCGTCTCGCCGGACAGCCTCGCTTACACCATCTACACCTCGGGCTCGACCGGCCGGCCCAAGGGCGCCGGCAACAGCCACCGTGGCCTGCTCAACCGACTGCAGTGGATGCAGGAGCGCTTCGGCCTCACCGCCGCTGACCGCGTGCTCCAGAAGACACCCTTCAGCTTCGATGTCTCGGTCTGGGAGTTCTTCTGGCCCCTGATCACCGGCGCCGGCCTCGTCGTCGCCCGCCCTGGCGACCACCGCGACGGCGAGCGGCTGGTGGAGCTGATCACGCGCCACGACGTCACCACGCTGCACTTCGTCCCGCCCATGCTCCAGGCCTTCCTGGAGACGCCAGGCGCCGCCTCGTGTCGCTCGCTGCGCCGGGTCATCTGCAGCGGCGAGGCGCTGCCGGCCGAGCTCGCGCGCCGCTTCTTCGAGCGGATGGACCAGGCCGAGCTGCACAACCTCTATGGGCCCACCGAGGCCTCCATCGATGTCACCGCCTGGACCTGCCGCCGGGAGGACACCTCGGCCTCGGTGCCCATCGGAACTCCGATCGCCAACACCCAGATCTACCTGCTCGACCCGCACGGCCATCCGGTCCCGGTCGGCGTCGCCGGAGAGCTCCACATCGGCGGCGTCGGGCTCGCGCGCGGCTATCACCGCCGGCCCGCCCTCACCGCAGAGCGCTTCGTGCCCGATCCGTTCGCCGCCGCGCCGGGAGCCCGCCTCTACCGCACTGGCGATCTCGCCCGATACAGGACCGACGGAGCCATCGAGTTCCTCGGACGCCTCGATCACCAGGTCAAGATCCGCGGCCTGCGCGTCGAGCTCGGCGAGATCGAGGCCCGCTTGCTCCAGCACCCCGGCGTCAGTGAGGCCGTCGTCGTCGCGCGCGACGAGGCCCACGGCGGCAAACGCCTCGTCGCTTATGTAGCTGGCAGAGACGGCGCCGCGCCGGAGCCGGAGGCGCTCCGGGCCTGGCTCGCCGAGGTGCTCCCGGCGTACATGGTGCCCGCGCCGATCCTCGTGCTGGAGCGGCTGCCGCTCTCGCCCAACGGCAAGGTCGACCGCCGCGCCCTGCCCGCGCCGGAGGCGGCGGCGCCGGGCCATCGCCCCTACGTGGCGCCGCGGACCGAGGAGGAGCGGATCCTCGCGGAGGTCTGGGCCGATGTGCTGCACCGCGAGCAGGTCGGCGTCGACGACAACTTCTTCGATCTGGGCGGCGACTCGATCGTCACCTTGCAGGTCCTCGCGCGCGCTGCGCAGCGTGGGCTGCGCCTGACGCCCAAGCTGCTCTTCGAGCACCCGACCGTGGCCGGCGCCGCGGCGCAGCTCGCCGCGTCGGCCGCTGACGCGCCGGCCACACCGCCGCCGGCGCCAGCGCCGGCCCCCGAAACCACGCCCGGCGCCGACCTCTCCGCGGAGGAGTGGAGCGCTCTCCTGGAAGAGCTCCAGAGGTGAACCGTGTCTCAAACGCTTGATCCTTCAGCCAACATCGAGAGCGTCTATCCCCTCTCTCCCATGCAGGAGGGGATGCTGTTCCACACGCTGCTCCGCCCGTCGTCGGGCATCTACCTCATGCAGAACCGCTATCGCCTCGAGGGCGACCTGCGGGCCGACGCGTTCAGCAAGGGGTGGCAGCAGGTCGTGGCGCGGCACCCCATCCTGCGCACCTCCTTCGTCTGGAAGAGCCAGAAGCGCCCGCTCCAGGTCGTCCACAGGAAGGTGGAGCTGCCGTTCGACGTGCTCGACCTCCGCGGCCTCTCCCCCGAGGCCCAGGAAGCGCGCCTCGCCGGGGAGCTGCGGGCCGAGCTCGATCGGGGGTTCGACTTCGGCAAGGCGCCGCTGATGCGCGTCCGCCTCGCGCGGCTCGACGACCGGACCCACGAGCTCGTGCACAGCTTCCACCACATCCTCCTCGACGAGTGGTGCACCTCCGTCCTGATGATGGAGTTCCTCGCCCACTACGAGGCGCTGGTCCAGGGCGAGGCGCCGCGCCTCTCGCCCGCGCGCCCGTACCGCGACTACATCGACTGGATCGGGCGGCAGGACAGCAAGGCCGCCGAGGCGTTCTGGCGGGCAGAGCTCGCGGGCTTCACGGCCCCGACGCCGCTCGGGTTCGAGGAGCGCTCCGCGCCGGCGGCGGAGGACGAGGGGCGCGTCGAGGACCTGGTGATCCGGATGGACGCGGCGCCGACGGCTACCCTGCGCGCGCTCGCCCAGCGCCACCGCCTCACGCTCAACACGATCGTGCAGGGCGCCTGGGCCCTGCTCCTCAGCCGCTACAGCGGCGAGCGCGAGGTGCTCTTCGGCGTCACCGTCGCCGGGCGCCCCCCGGAGCTGCCCGACGTCGAGTCGATCGTCGGCCTCTTCATCAACACGCTGCCGCTGCGCGTCGCCGTCCCCCCGGACCAGCCGCTCCTGCCGTGGCTCGCGGCGCTGCTCGACCGGAACCTGCGTCTCCGGCAGCAAGAGCACACGCCGCTCGTCGACGTCCAGCGCTGGAGCGAGATCGAGCGCGGCCAGGCGCTCTTCCAGAGCCTGTTCGTGTTCGAGAACGCGCCGATCGACCCGGCCCTCCGCGAGGGGCGCATCGTCTTCCGCGTGCGGGAGGTGCGGGACCGCGTGCACACGAACTACCCGCTCACGATCATGTCGTGGCCCGACGCGGAGCTGCCCCTCAAGCTCTCCTACGACCGGTCGCGCGTCGCGCCGGAGCTCGCCGCGCGCCTGCTCGGGCACCTCCGCACGCTCCTCGAGGGCATGGCGGCGAACCCCGGCGCGCGCCTCGGGGACCTGCCGATCCTCACGCCGGCCGAGCGATCGCAGGCGACGGCGTGGAGCACGGCGGCCACGACGGGCGCGAGCGAGGGGGATCTCTCGTCCTACGCCGCGCGGTTCCACGCCCAGGTGGCGCGGACGCCCGACGCGGTGGCGGTGTCGTGCGGGGACCGGCGGCTCACCTACGCCGAGCTGAACCGCGACGCCAACCGCGTCGCGCACGCGCTCCTCGCGCGCGGCGTCGGCCCGGAGCAGCGCGTGGCGCTCGTCGACGACCGCGGGATCGAGCTGCTCACCATGATGCTCGGCGTGTTCAAGGCCGGCGCCGCCTACGTGCCGCTCGAGCCCGCCTACCCGGCCGAGCGCGTGGCGCAGATCCTGGCGTCGAGCGAGCCCCGCGTGGTGCTGACGCGCGAGCGGCACCGCCAGGCTTTGGAAAGTGCGTTTCCTTTGCTCGCCGGGCCGCGCCGGCCCGAGGTCGTGACCCTCGAGGACGCCCTCCGCGCGGGCGCTCCGGACGAGGACCCGGAGGAGCGCGGCGGGGCCGATCATCTCGCCTACGTGATCTACACGAGCGGCTCCACCGGCGTGCCCAAGGGCGCGATGGTCGAGCGGTGCGGGATGCTCAACAACATGCTGAGCAAGCTCCCGCGGCTCTCGCTCGCGGCGGGGGACGTGATCGCGCAGACGGCGTCGCCTTGCTTCGACATCTCGGTCTGGCAGTTCCTGACCGCGCTGCTCTTCGGCGGCGTGGTCGACATCGTGCCCGACGAGATCGCGCGCGACCCGGGCCGCCTGCTCGAGCACGTGGAGCGCCGCGGGATCGCCGTCATCGAGGTCGTCCCCGGCGTGCTCCAGGGCATGCTGGACGCGGCCCGCGAGCACCCCGCGCCGCCCGCGCCCACGCTGGCGCGGCTGCGCTGGGTCCTACCGACCGGCGAGGCGCTCCCGCCCGAGCTCGCCCGGGCGTGGCTCTCGCGCTACCCGGCCGTCCCGCTGATGAACGCGTACGGGCCGGCGGAGTGCTCGGACGACGTCGCGCTGCACCCGCTGACCGCGCCGCCCGCCGCGCACGCGGCGCAGGTCCCGATCGGGAGGCCGGTGGACGGCCTCCAGCTCTACGTGCTCGATCACCTCCTCGCCCCGCTGCCCGTCGGCGTGTGCGGCGAGCTGTACGTGGGCGGCATCGGCGTCGGGCGCGGGTACCTTGGCGACCCGCGCCGGACCGCGGAGGCGTTCCTCCCCGACCCGTTCAGCCACGAGCCGGGACGACGGCTGTACCGGACCGGGGACCTCGGTCGCTACCGCGAAGACGGCACGATCGAGTTCGCAGGCCGGCGCGACCACCAGGTCAAGATCCGCGGCTTCCGGATCGAGCTCGGCGAGATCGAGGCGCGGCTCGTCGAGCACCCCGCCGTGCAGGAGGCCGCGGTGCTCGCCCGCGAGGACCGGCCCGGCGCGCGGCGGCTCGTGGCGTACGTGACCGCGACCGATCCGGCGCCGCCCGCGGACGAGCTGCGCGCCTGGCTCGCGGCGCGCGTGCCCGGCTACATGGTGCCGCCGGCGTTCGTGCGGATGGCGGCGCTGCCCCGCACCGCGAACGGCAAGGTGGACCGGCGCGCGCTGCCGGCGCCCGAGGCCGGCGACGGGCTCGCCCACGTGCCCCCGCGCACCGCGACCGAGGAGCGCCTCGCCGCGATCTGGGCCGAGGTGCTCGGCGTGGAGCAGCCCTCGGTCGAGGACTCGTTCTTCGACCTCGGCGGCCACTCGCTGCTGCTGACGCAGGTCTTCGCGCGCGTGCGCCGCGCCTTCGACGTCGAGGTGCCGCTCCGGACGCTGTTCGAGACGCCGACCGTGGCCGCCCAGGCGCGCGCGGTGGAGGCGGCCCGCGGCGGGCCGGAGGCGCCGGCGGCGCCGCCGCTCGCGGCGCTGCCGCGGGGCGGGCCGCTGCCGCTGTCGTTCGCGCAGGAGCGGCTGTGGTTTCTGGCGCAGCTCGAGCCCACGGCGGCCTCGTACAACATCCCGGCGGCGGTGCGCCTGGTCGGCCCGCTCGACGCGGGCCGGCTGCAGCGCGGGTTCGAGGCGGTCGTCCGCCGTCACGAGCCGCTGCGCACGCGGTTCGCGGAGATCGAGGGGCGGCCGGCGACGGTGATCGCCGCGGAGCAGCCGGTGAGGCTCTCGATGGTCGACCTCCGCGCGGCGCCCGCGGAGGCCCGCGAGGCCGAGGCGCGGCGCGCGCTCGAGGCGGAGGCAGGCCGCGCCTTCGACCTGACCGCGGGGCCGCTGTTCCGGATCACGCTGCTGCGCCTCGACCAGCGCGAGCACGTCCTGCTCGTCGTCCTCCACCACATCGTCTCGGACGGGTGGTCGCTGAACGTCCTCGTCGACGAGGTGATGGAGCTCTACGCGGCCGACCTGGAGGGCCGGCCCGCGGCGCTCCCGCCGCTGCCGATCCAGTACGCCGACTACGCCGCGTGGCAGCGCGCGTGGCTCGAGGGGCCCGAGCTCGAGCGGCAGCTCGCCTACTGGCGGCAGCGGCTCGGCGCGGAGCCGCCGGTCCTGCAGCTCCCCACCGACAGGCCGCGGCCCGCGGCGCGGTCGTACCGGGGCGCCGCCCTCGCCTTCGCGCTCCCGCGCGAGCTCTCGGCGCAGCTCGGCGCGCTGGCGCGCGGCCAGGGCGTCACGTCGTTCGTCCTGCTGCTGGCCGCATTCCAGACGCTGGTCGCGCGCTACAGCGGCCAGACGGATCTGTGCATCGGGACGCCGATCACGAACCGCGCCCGCGTGGAGGTCGAGGGCCTCATCGGGCTGTTCGTCAACACGATCGTGCTGCGGGCGGACCTCGGGGGGAACCCGCGGTTCACCGAGCTCCTGGCGCGCGCGCGGGAAGAGGTGGTGGCGGCGCAGGCGCACCAGGACCTGCCGTTCGAGCGGCTCGTCCAGGCGCTCCGGCCCGCGCGGAACCTCGGCCACACCCCGCTGTTCCAGGTGATGTTCTCGCTCGCAGAGGCGGCGCGGCGCGCGCGCCCGATCGCCGGCCTCGAGATCCGCCCGGTGGACGTGGACCCGGGGAGCGCTCAGTTCGACCTCTCGCTCCACATGGCGGCGACGCCGGAGGAGCTGGTCGGATCGTTCGAGTACAGCACGGACCTCTTCGAGGAACGGACGATCCGCCGGATGGCGGACGACCTCCGCGCGCTGCTGGAAGGGATCGCGGCCCGGCCGGCCGCGCGGCTCGACGAGCTGCCGCTGCCGGAGCGGACGGCGCCGGCCAGCGAGGCGGCGCGCGACGCGGAGGGCGCGGGCGCGGAGAGCGCGGAGGAAGCGCGCCCCGCGGCGGCGCAGGACGCGGCGCGCCTCGCGGCCGCCGAGGCGCAGGACGCGGCCGCAGCGGCGCAGGACGCGGCCGCAGCGGCGCAGGACGCGGCGCGCCGCGCCGCCGCCGAGGCGCAGCTCGCGCAGATCTGGGCCAGGGTGCTGGGCCGCGAGCGCGTCGGCCTCCAGGACAACTTCTTCGAGCTGGGGGGCGACTCGATCCTCAGCCTCCAGGTCGTGTCCCAGGCGAAGCAGGCCGGCCTGCGCCTGACCGCGCGCCAGATGTTCCAGCACCAGACCCTCGCGGCGCTGGCGGCCGCCGCGAGCGCGGCCCCGGCCGCCGCCGCTCAGGGCGACCAGGGGCCGGTGACGGGCGACGCGCCGCTTTCGCCCATCCAGCGGCGGTTCTTCGCGCGCGGGCTGCCGAACCCGCACCACTGGAACCAGGCGCTCCTGCTCACCACGCCCGAGCCGCTCGTCTGGCCGGCCCTGGAGGCGGCGGTGCAGGCGCTCCTGCGCCACCACGACGCGCTCCGGCTGCGCTACGTGCCCGAAGGCCAGGGCTGGCGCCAGACCCACGCGCCGGACGAGCCGGCCGCCGTCGTGCACCGGGCGGACCTCTCCGCGGTGCCCGAGGCCGAGCAGCCGGGCGCGATCGAGGCGCACGCGGCCCGCTGGCAGGCCAGCCTGGACCTGACGGTCGGCCCGCTGCTGCGCTTGATCGGGTTCGACCTCGGCGCCGGCCGGCCGGGGCGGCTGCTGCTGATCGCGCACCACCTCGTGGTCGACGGCGTCTCGTGGCGGATCCTCCTCGAGGACCTGCAGATCGCCTACGACCAGGCCCGACGCGGCGCGCCCGCGGCGCTCCCCGACAAGACCACCGCGTACGGGCGGTGGGCAGCGCGCCTGAACGACGCCGCGCAGGACGCCGCGCTCCAGGCAGAGGCGGCCTTCTGGCTCGATCTGCCGTGGGACCGCGTGGAGCCGCTGCCTGTCGACGCGCCGGCGGGGGATCGCACGGAGGTCGCCCTCTCCGAGCACACGGTGGCGCTCGGCGAGGCGGACACGCGCGCGCTGCTCGAGGCGGTGTCCGAGGCGTACCGGACGCGGATCGACGAGGTGCTGCTGACCGCGCTGGCCCTGACCCTCGCGCGGTGGACCGGGCAGAGCGTGGCGGCGATCGACGTCGAGGGCCACGGCCGCGAGGGGCTCGACGGGGAAGACCTCGATCTATCGCGCACGGTCGGGTGGTTCACGAGCCTCTATCCGGTGCTGCTCGAGGTCGCCCCGGACGCGACGCCCGGCGCGGCGCTGAAGGCGGTGAAGGAGCAGCTCCGCCGCGTCCCGCGGCGCGGCCTGCCCTACGGCGTGGTGCGCGAGCTGGGCAGCGGCGAGGCCGCGGACCGGCTGCGCGCGCTGCCCGCGCCGGGCATCGCCTTCAACTACCTCGGGCAATGGGATCAGGTGGTCGGCGCCGGGGCGCGGTTCTCCCTGGCGAAGGAGTCGCCAGGCCCCGAGCACGACCCGCGCAGCCCGCTCGCGTACGAGCTCGAGATCGACGCGGCCGTGTACGACGGCCGCCTCGAGGCGACCTTCCATCACAGCGCCGCACGCTACCGGCGAGAGACGGTGGTGGCGATCGGCGCGCTGTTCCGCGACGGGCTGCGCGAGCTGATCGCGCACTGCACGTCGCCCGACGCCGGCGGTTACACGCCCTCGGATTTCCCGGACGTCGCGCTCGGAGAGCACGAGCTGGAGTCCATCCTCGAACGACTGGACTGAGGCCATGACGAACAAGAAGAAAGACATCGAGTCGATTCACTACCTCTCCCCGCTCCAGCAGGGATTGCTCTTTCACGCGGTCTCGGACCGGGACGCGGACCCGTACTTCGTCCAGGCGGCCTTCCTGCTGGAGGGGCGGCTCGATCAGGACACGTTCGAGCGCGCCTGGCAGCTCCTCGTCGAGCGGCATCCGATCCTGCGCACCGGCTTCGTCTGGGAGGGCGTCGCCAGGCCGGTGCAGGTCGTGCGCCCGCGGGCCGCGATCCCGGTGCAGCGCCACGCCCTGCGCGGCCTCGCCCCCGCCGAGCGCGACGAGGCGCTCGCCGCGCTCCTCTCCGCGGACCGGCGCGCCGGCTTCGACCTGCTGAAGCCGCCCCTGATGCGCCTCACGCTGGTCCAGCTCGCGGACGACGCCTTCTGCTTCATCAACAGCCACCACCACATCCTGCTCGACGGGTGGAGCTTCGCCGTCCTGCTGCGGGAGGCGCTCGTCGCGTACCACGCGCTCGCGGGCGGCACGGCCCCGGCGCTCCCGCCGCCGCGCCCGTACCGGGAGTACCTGGCGTGGGTGCAGGCCCAGGACGAGGTGGCCGCCGAGCGGTTCTGGCGCGGCGCGCTCGCCGGGTTTCACGCGCCGACGCCGCTCCCCATGGCGGCCAGCCCGGAGGCGGCCGCGGCGCAGGGCGGCGCGCTGCCGTATGCCGAGCAGGAGCTGCGCCTCTCGCGGGAGGAGACCGAGGCGCTCGCGGCCTGCGCCCGCCGCCACCGGGTCACGCTGAACACCCTCGTGCAGGGCGCCTTTGCGCTCGTGCTCTCCCGGCACAGCGGCGAGCCCGACGTCGTCTTCGGCGCCACGGTGTCGGGCCGGCCGCCGGAGCTCCCGGGCTCCGAGGCGATCGTCGGCCTGCTGATCAACACCCTGCCGGTGCGGGTCCGCGTCGACGAGCGCGAGCCGCTCGCCGCCTGGCTCTCGCGGCTGCAGGACCGGAACAGCGAGCTGCGCCAGCACGAGTGGACGCCGCTCTCCAACGTCCAGCGCTGGAGCGAGGTGCCGGGCGGGCGGCCCTTGTTCGACGCGATCGTGGTGTTCGACAGCTACCCCGAGGAGGACGCGGGCAGCGCGCAATCCGACGTACGCGGCGTGCGCGTCCGCGCCATGCCCCGGCCCGGCGGCGAGCGCGAGGGCGGCGCCCGGCTCACCGCCGGCCGCAACAACTACCCGCTGTCGCTCATCGTCGAGCCGTCCGCCGAGCTCAGCCTGATCCTTTGCTACGAGCGCCGCCGCCTCGCGCACGACGCCGCGGCCAGCCTGCTCCGGCAGTGCCGCGCGCTGCTCGGCGCCATGGCGGCGCGGCCGCAAGCCCGCCTGGCCGAGCTGCCGCTCGTCGACGAGGCGGAGCGGCGCCGGCTGCTCTCCGACTGGAACGCCACGGCCACGGCGTTCCCGGGCGAGGCGTGCGCCCACGCGCTGTTCGAGGCCCACGCGGCGCGGACGCCGGACGCTGTCGCGGTCGTGTGCGAGGAGACGGCCATCTCGTACAGGGAGCTCGATCGCCGCGCGAACCAGGTAGCGCGCCGCCTGCGTGCGCTCGGCGTGGGGCCCGAGGACCGCGTCGGCCTGTGCGTCGAGCGGTCGCTCGACATGATCGTCGGGCTGCTCGGCGCGCTCAAGGCCGGCGCCGCGTACGTGCCGCTCGATCCGAAGCTCCCGCGCGAGCGGCTCTGCTCCGTCCTGCGCGACAGCGGCGCGCGGGTGGTCGTCACGCAGGAGCGGTGGTCGGGCGCGCTCGATGACGCCGGGGCGACCCTCCTGTGCCTGGACCGCGACAGGGCCGCCATCGAGGCCGAGCCCGAGGGTCCGCTCGGCGCCGCGGCGCGGCCCGAGAACGTCGCTTACCTCATCTACACGTCCGGCTCGACGGGCCGCCCCAAGGGCGTGGCCGTGGAGCACCGCCAGCTCGTGAGCTACGTGCGCGGCGTGCTCGCGCGGCTGCCCCTGCCCGAGGGCGGCAGCATGGCGCTCGTCTCCACGGTCGCGGCCGACCTCGGGCACACGTCGCTCTTCGGCGCGCTCTGCTCCGGCCGCGCGCTCCACGTCGTGTCGGACGACCGGACCTTCGATCCCGACAGCATGGCCGGGTACATGAGCCGCCACGGGGTCGACGCGCTGAAGATCGTCCCGAGCCACCTCGGCGCGCTGCTCGAGGCGGCGCGGCCCGAGCGGGTGCTGCCGCGGCGCTGCCTCGTGCTGGGCGGCGAGGCCGCGAGCGCGGAGCTCGTCGGCAAGATCCGGGCGCTCGCCCCGGGCTGCGCCCTGGTCAACCACTACGGCCCCACGGAGACCACGGTCGGCGCGCTGACCTGGCAGGCCGACGATGCAGGCGGCGCCGGCGGCGAGCCCGCGGGGACGCTGCCGATCGGCCGGCCCCTCGCCAACGTGCAGGCCTACGTCCTCGGCCGGCACATGGAGCCGGTGCCGGTCGGCGCGACCGGGGAGCTGTACATCGGCGGCGCCGGCGTGGCGCGCGGGTACCACGACCGACCCGAGCTGACGGCCGAGCGCTTCGTCCCGGATCCGTTCGGGCGCTCGCCCGGCGGCCGGCTGTACCGGACCGGCGATCGCGCGCGCTTCCGGCCGGACGGCGCGATCGAGTTCCTGGGGCGCACGGACCACCAGATCAAGCTGCGCGGCCACCGCATCGAGCTCGGCGAGATCGAGGCGCACCTGCGCGAGCAGCCTGAGGTGCGCGAGGCGGTCGTCGTGGCGCGGGAGCACGCCGGGACGAAGCGCCTCGTGGCCTACGTCGTGGGCCGCGAGGCGGCGGCGCTCGATCCGGCCGCGCTGCTCGCGCGGCTCGCGCTGCGCCTGCCGGACTACATGGTGCCGAGCGCGATCGTGCCGCTGCCGGCGCTGCCGCTCACCGCGAACGGCAAGATCGACCGCGCGGCGCTGCCGGAGCCCGAGGCGGCCGGCCAGCCGCGCGGCGGGAGCCACGTCGCGCCGCGCAACGACGTCGAGGCGACGCTCGCCCGGATCTGGGCCGAGGTGCTGCGCCGCGAGCCGGTGGGCGTCCACGACGACTTCTTCGCGCTGGGCGGCGACTCCATCATGAGCCTGCAGATCATCGCCCGCGCGGGCCGAGCGGGGCTGCGCCTCTCGCCCCAGCAGATCTTCGCGCGCCGGACGATCGCCGCGCTCGCGGGCGATCTCGTCGGGGTGCCGGCCCAGCCTGAGCCGCCCGCCCCGCCGCCGCCCGTCGCGATCGAGCCGTTCAGCCTCGCCCGGCTGGAGCGTGCGCAGCTCGACGCGCTGCTGCGGGCCGGCGACGACATCGAGGACGTGGTCCCCGCGTCCCCGGTGCAGCAGGGGATGCTCTTCCACGCGCTCCTGACGCCGGAGTCCAACCCGTACTTCAACCAGGTCGTCTGCAGGTTCACGCGGGGCCTGGACCTCGATGCGTTCGCGCAGGCCTTCCGGATCCTCGCCGCGCGCCACGCGATCCTGCGGACCGGCTTCGTCACGGGCGCCGCGGAGCCTCACCAGATCGTGCGGCGGGCGGTGAGCCTGCCCCTCGAGGTCCTCGACTGGCGGGGTCTCTCCGAGGCGGAGCAGGCCGCGGCGCTCGAGCGCCACCTCCGGGCGGACCGCCTCCGGGGCTTCCGGTTCGAGGAGCCGCCGCTCATACGGGTGGCGGTGATGCGCCTCGCGGAGGAGGTCCATGAGGTCGTCTGGAGCGTCCACCACGCCCTGCTCGACGGCTGGTGTCAGGGGCTGATCCTCAAGGAGTGGCTCTCGTTTTACGAGGAGGCCCGCCGCGGGTCGTCCAGCGCGCGCGAGGCGGCGCCGCCCTACCGGAACTACATCGCGTGGCTGCAGCGGCAGGACATGGCGGCCGCCGAGGCCTTCTTCCGGGCGCACCTGAAGGGGCTGACGGCGCCGACGCCGCTGCCGGAGCTCGCCGGCGCGCACGGCGCCCCCGACGCGCCGCGCGCGCACGGCTTCCGCGAGCACCGCGCGCGCCTCTCCATGGGCGCGACGAGGGCGCTCTCCGGCCTCGCCCGGGCGCAGGGGGTGACCCTCAACACCGTCGTGCAGGCCGCCTGGGCGCTGCTCCTGTCGCGCTACAGCGGCGAGGCGGACGTGATGTTCGGCGTCACCGTGGCCGGCCGCCCCGCCGACTTGCCCGACGCCGGCTCCATCATGGGCGTCTTCATCAACTCGCTCCCGCTGCGCCTGCGTGTCCCGGCGGACCTGCGGCTCCCGGAGTGGCTGCGGCAGCTCCAGGCGCTCAACCTCGAGCTGCGCCAGTACGAGTACAGCCCGCTCGTGCAGGTGCAGCGGTGGAGCGAGATCGACCGGGGCGCGCCGCTCTTCGAGTCGCTCCTCGTGTTTCAGAACTACCCGATCGACGAGGCCGTCGAAGGGTACCGGCAGGCGCTCGGCATCGAGGCGCGCACCGAGGAAGCCTGGACGAATTACCCGCTCACGATCTACGTGACCCCGGGCAACGAGCTCTCGCTGGCGCTCTCGTTCGACGCGCAGCGCCTCGACGGCGGCACGGTCGCCAGCGTGGCGGCGGCCCTGTGCGCGCTGCTCGAGCGCATGGCGGGCCAGCCAGAGGCGCGGCTCACCGAGCTCGCGCTCCCCGGCGACCCGGAGCTCCTGCGGCTCGTCGCGGAGCGGAACGCGACGCGGCGGGATTACCCGTCCCGGCCCTGCCTGCCAGAGCTGCTCGCCGAGCAGGCGGCGCGGACGCCCCACGCGATCGCGGCGACGTGCGGGCGAGACCACCTGACGTACGAGGAGCTGAACGCCCGCGCCAACCGGCTCGCCCACCACCTGCGCCGGCAAGGGGTCGGCCCGGAGACGCTGGTGGGGCTGTGCGTCGAGCGCTCGCTGGAGATGCTGGTGGGCCTGCTGGGCATCCTGAAGTCGGGCGCGGCGTACGTGCCGCTCGATCCGGCCTACCCGCGCGAGCGGCTCCGCGCCATGCAGGAAGACTCCCGGCTGCCGCTGCTGCTCACGCAGGAGCGCCTGCTGCCGGCCCTGCCCGACACCGGCGCGCGCGCGATCTGCCTCGATCGGGACTGGCCCGCCATCGCCGGCGCGCCGGACCGCGACCCGACGCCGCGCGCTCGCGAGGAGGACCTCGCGTATGTGATCTACACGTCAGGGTCCACGGGTCGGCCCAAGGGGGTCATGGTCCGCCACGGGGGCGTGACCAACTTCCTCCTGTCCATGAAGGAGCTGCTGGCGCCGCCGGCAGACGTCGTGGTGCTCGCCACCACGTCGGTCTCGTTCGATATCGCGGTGCTGGAGCTGTTCCTCCCGCTGCTCGCGGGCGGGCGGGTGGTGCTCGCCGGCCGCGAGGACGCGGCGGACGGCGAGCGCCTTTCCGCGCTGCTCGCCACGTCCGGCGCCACGTGGATGCAGGCCACGCCGACGGGCTGGAAGATGCTGCTCGACAGCGGCAGCCCGCGGATCGCCGGCCTGACGGTCCTGTGCGGCGGGGAGGCCTTCCCGCGGGAGCTCGCGCGCAGGCTCCTCGACGCGGGCGTCTCGCCCTGGAACCTCTACGGGCCGACGGAGACGACCGTCTGGTCGAGCCTCCACCGCGTCACCTCCGACGGGCCGATCCCGCTCGGGAGCCCGATCGCCAACACCGAGATCCACGTGCTCGACCGGCAGCTCGCTCCGGCGCCCATCGGCGTGGCGGGCGAGGTCTACATCGGCGGCGCCGGGCTGGCGCGCGGGTATCTCGATCGGCCCGATCTGACGGCCGAGCGCTTCGTCCCGGACCCCTTCAGCCAGGAGCCGGGCCGCCGTCTCTACAGGACTGGCGACCTGGCGCGGACCCGGCGCGACGGCTCGCTCGATTTCCTTGGGCGGGCCGATCACCAGCTCAAGATCCGCGGCTACCGGATCGAGCCGGGCGAGATCGAGGCGCAGCTACGGGCCCACCCGGGCGTGCGCGACGCGGTGGTCGTGGCCCTCGAGGACACGGGGATCCACCGCCTGGTCGCCTATGTCATCCCGGAGCGGGGCGCAGCGCTCACAGCGGACGGCCTGCGCTCGTCGCTCCGGGAGAGGCTGCCCGAGCCGATGGTGCCCTCGGCCTACGTGTGGCTCGACGAGCTGCCGCTGACCCCGAACGGCAAGCTGAACCGGAAGGCCCTGCCCGCGCCGGGGCTCGTCTCCCGCGAGGAACGCCAGAGGCCCCGCACCGCGACGGAGGAGGCCGTGGCGGGGATCTGGGCCGAGGTGCTCGGCCTCGAGGCCGTCGGCGCGGACGAGAGCTTCTTCGAGATCGGAGGGCACTCTCTCCTGGCCACCCGCGTGATCTCCCGCGTCCGCGCGTCGTTCCAGGTGGAGCTGCCGCTCAGGACGCTCTTCGACCACCCGACCGTGGCGCGGCTCGCGGCCGCGGTGGACAGGGCCGTCCGGCAGCAGGAGGGCGTGGAGCTGCCGCCGATCACCGAGCAGCCGAGGGACGGCAGGCTGCCGCTCTCGTTCGCGCAGCAGCGCCTGTGGTTCCTGGAGCAGCTCCAGGGCCAGCGCGGCCTGCTCACGATCCCGTTCGCGCTCCGGCTCACCGGCGCGCTCGACGCCGAGGTCCTGCGCCGGAGCTTCGAGGCGGTGATCGCCCGCCACGAGGTCCTGCGCACCGCCTTCGTCGCCGAGCGCGGCGAGCCCCGGCAGGTGGTCCTGCCGCCGCGGCCGTTCGCGCTGCCGCTGGCCGACCTCTCCGCGCTCGCCGCCGACGTCGCGGAGGCGCAGCTCTCCCGGCAGATGGACGCGGTGCTCGCGGCGCCGTTCGATCTGGAGCGCCCGCCGCTGCTGCGCGCGCAGCTCTTCCGCCTCCGCCCCGAGGAGCACGTCCTCGCCGTGGCGCTGCACCACATCGCGGCCGACGGGTGGTCGATCGCCCTCCTCGTCGACGACCTGATCGCGGCGTACCGCGCCCTGAGCGAGGGCGGCGCGGCCCCGGAGCCGGCGCGGCCGGCGCTCCAGTACGCCGACTACGCGATCTGGCAGCGGCAGCACCTCCCGGGCGGCGTGTGGCAGCGGCAGATGGCCTATTGGCGGCAGCAGCTCGCCGGCAGCGCGACCTCGCTGGCGCTGCCTGGCGCGCGCCCCGGTCCGGCCCTGGACCGGCGCGCCGCGCGGCTCCGGCGGGCGCTGCCGCGCCCGGTCACCGACGCCCTGCAGCGCTGCGCCGAGCAGCGCGGGGCGACGCTGTTCATGGTGCTCTACGCCGCGCTCAACGTGGTGCTGCACCAGCAGACGGGGCGCGGCGACCTCCTCGTCGGGACGGACGTCGCGAACCGCCACGTCGGCGAGACGGAGGGCATGGTCGGCTTCTTCGTCAACCAGCTCGTGCTCCGCTGCCGCGTCGACGGCGCCCAGCGCTTCGGCGAGCTGCTCGAGGCCTGCAAGCGCACCGCGCTCGACGCGTACCAGCACCAGGATCTCCCGTTCGACGCGCTGGTCGCGGAGCTGCTGCCCGAGCGCGACGACGGCCGCGCGCCGCTCTTCCAGATCAAGCTCATCCTGCAGAACACGCCGCACCGCGATCTCGAGCTGCCGCGCCTCGCCGTCTCCGAGCTCGAGCTCGCGCCGAGGGACGTCGAGGCCGACGTGCTGATCAACACCGCCGTCGGGGAGGACGGCCTGCACCTCGTCTATGACTACCGCGCAGATCTCTATCCCGCGGCGTCCATCGAGCAGCTCAGCGCGCTGTACGAGGCGGCCCTCGGGATGGTGAGCGAGTCGGACGCTGCCACGGTCGCGGAGCTCGTGGCGGCGCTGGGCCGCCACGAGGAGCTGCGGCAGCGACAGGCCATCGAGGCCGGCCGGGCCGCGCGCGAGCAGCAGCGCGCGAAGCTCGGCGCCGTCCAGCGCCGGCCCGTGACAGCGCAGAAACCTCAGTAACGCCAGCGAGCCCGCGAGCCCATGCAGCGAGCCCGGTAACCGAAAGGAAGTCTCTGGATGTCCAGCTCAAACACGGCACGGAGCGAAGCCCTCGTTGAAGGCTTCGAGTTGTCACCGGAGCAGGCGCGCCTGTGGCGGTGGCAAGAGGCCCACCTCGCGAGCGCCGCGCGCGCCGCCGAGCTCCGCCTGCGCGTCCCCGCGGACGCCGACGAGGCGCGGCTCCGGCGGAGCCTCGCGCAGGTGATCGAACGACACGAGATCTTGCGGACCGACTACCGGCATCTGCCCGGCATGGCGCTGCCGGTGCAGGTGATCCAGCCCTCCGCGGCGATCCGCTGGGGCGCGTCGGAGCGCGGCAGCGACGACAGCGTGGCGGTGACCCTCGACGGGTCAGGCGCTGGCCTGAGCGTCCGCCTGCGCCTGCCGGCCGCGCACACCGACACCGCGGGCCTGCTGCGGCTCGCCGCGGAGTGGGCCGCCGCGTACAGGGGAGAAGCCCCGCAGGACCCGGCGCTGCAGTACGCGGATTACGCCGCCTGGCGGCACGAGATCCGGGGCACCGACCCTCGGGCCCACGAGTTCTGGGAAGGGAACCTCGCCGCCAGGGCGGCCGCCACCGCGCTGCCGCTGCGCGGGCAGCCGCACGCCGGCGCGGCGCGCGTGGAGCCCGCGCGCTTTCGCCTGCCCGTCCCGCCGGGGCTCGAGGAGCTCTGGACACGAAAGGCCCGCGCGCTGGGCGTGCGCCCCGCGCTGCTCGCCCTGGCGGCCTGGGTGACGCTGTTCCACCAGCACGGCGACGCCGATCAGCTCACCGTCGGCCTCGACTGGCAGGAGCGCAGCGCGCACCTGGGCGACGCGATGGGCCTTTTCGGCGGGCCGCTGCCGCTCACCGTGGGCGCGCTCGGCACCTCGAGCGTCGAGGCCCTGTGCCAGGCGCTCCACGCGCGCTGCGCCGAGCTCGTGGAGTGGCGTGATTATTTTCCAACCACAGTGGACGAGGAGCCCTACGCGGCCGGCTTCCGGTACGTGCCGGCGGACGGCGAGGCGGCGCTCGCGGCGCTCACGGCCGCGAACTGGCGGGTCGAGGCGGCGGACAGCCCGACCGCGCCGCACCACCTGCTGCTGGAGGTCCACGACGTCGGCGGCGCGCCGGGCCTCGTCCTGCACGCGAGCCGGGCGCTCTACGACGACGCGGCGGCGGCGCTGATCGGCGATCAGCTCCTCACCTTGCTGGAGGAGGCGTGCCGCCATCCGGCGCGGAGGCTCAAGGAGCTGTCCGCCCTGAGCGCGGCGGAGCGGCGCCTCGTGACCGAGGTCCTGAGCCGCTCGGATCCGCTGCCCGACGATCGAGAGCGGGAGTTCGCGCGCGTCGCTGCCTTGCCGCACCTCGCCGCGTGCTTCGACGAGCAGATCCGGCGGCACGCCGGCCAGCCGGCGGTCGCGGGCGCGACGGGCGGCCTGACCTACGCCGAGCTGGACGCGCGCGCCGCGCGGCTCGCGCAGGGCCTGCTCGCCCGCGGCGTCGCGCCGGGCACGCGCGTCGCCCACTTCCTGCCGCGGGACGTCGACGCCGTCGTCGCGATGCTCGCGATCCTGAGGGCCGGCGCGGTCTACGTCCCGATCGATCCGGACTACCCCGCGGCCCGTATTGCCTATCTCCTCGACGACTGCGGGGCCGACCTGGTGCTGAGCCACCGCGACCTCGCGGCGAGGCTGCCGGAGGGCTGGCGGGACGCGTCACGGCTGCTGTTCACCGACGACGCCCCCGCCGAGGGCCACGCCGCGCGCCCGTGGCCCGAGATCCGGCCCGATCACACGGCGTACATCATCTACACGTCGGGCAGCACGGGCCAGCCGAGGGGGGTGCCGATCACCCACGCGAACGCGCTGTATTCGCTGGCGGCGCGCGTCGCCTACTACCCGGATCCCATCGGACGCTTCCTGCTCCTTTCCTCGTTCGCGTTCGACAGCTCGATCGCCGGGCTGTTCGGGGCGCTGGCGCAGGGCGGGTGCCTGCGGGTGTGCAGCGAGGTCGAGCAGAAGGACCCGGGCCGGCTCGCCGACATCGTCCGCGCCGAGGCGATCACGCACCTGCTGGCCCTGCCCTCGCTCTATCACCTGCTGCTCCACCGCCTGGCCGGCCAGCCGCTCGCGCTGAGCACCGCCATCGTCGCCGGCGAGGCGTGCCCGCGCGCGCTGGTCGAGGCGCACCACCGCGCGCTCCCCGGCGCGCGCCTCTACAACGAGTACGGCGCGACGGAGGCCTCGGTGTGGAGCACGGTCGGCGCGTGCGGCCCGTCGCCGCACGGCGGCCCGGTGACCATCGGCCGCCCGATTCCGCACAGCCGCGTGGTCGTGCTCGACGACGGCGGCCTGCCGGTCGCGCGGGGGCTCAAGGGCGAGATCTGCGTCGGCGGGCCCGGGCTGAGCCCCGGGTACCTGCATCGGCCCGAGCTCACGAGGGAGAAGTTCGTCGAGATCGCAGGCGAGCGGCTCTACCGCACGGGGGACCACGCCTTCTGGGACGACCGGGGAGAGCTCGTGTTCCTCGGGCGGGGCGACGGCCAGGTGAAGATCCGCGGCTACCGCGTCGAGCTCGGCGAGGTCGAGGCGGCGCTCCGCCGCGCGACGGGCGCCGAGCAGGTGGTCGTGCTCGCCGATCGCGGCGACGACGGCGAGGTGTTCCTGCGCGGGTTCGTGGAGGCGGCGCAGCCGCTGGAGGCGGCGGCGGTGCGCCACGACCTCGCCCGGCTGCTGCCGGATCCGATGATCCCGGCCGACATCCAGGCGCTGCCCGCGCTGCCGCGCACGGCGAACGGCAAGTTCGACCGGCGCGCGCTGCTCGCGCTCCGGCGCCACCGGCAGCGCGCGCCGTACTCCCCTCCGCGCAGCGACGTCGAGCGCGCGGTCGCCGCGCTCTGGGAGGAGCTGCTGGGCATCGAGCTCGTGGGCCGCGACGACGACTTCTTCGCCCTGGGCGGGCATTCGCTGCTGGCGGTCCGCCTGGTTCACCAGATCAGCACCACGTTGCACGTCGAGATCCCCGTGCGCGCGGTGTTCCAGCACCCGCGGCTCGAATCCCTTGCGGCGCGGATCGAGGCGGAGGCGCCCGCGCGCGCGCCCGGGACCGGAGCGCCCGCGCCGCGCTCCAGCCTGGTGCCCCTCCGCGCCGGGGGGTCGCGCCCGCCGCTCTTCTGCGTGGACCCCACCGGCGTGCACTTGGCGGCCTACGAGCCGCTCGCCGGCGCGCTCGGCGGGGATCGGCCCGTGATCGGGCTGGAGCTCGGCCCCGCGCTCGCGGAGGAGGGCGCGTCGGTCCGGCGCATCGCCGAGCGGCTGGCCCGCGAGGTCCGGGAGCACCAGCCGCGCGGGCCCTATCACCTCGTCGGCTGGTCGGTGGCCGGCGTGCTCGCGCTCGGCGTCGCCTGGGCGCTGGAGGAGCAGGGGGAGCGGGTCGCCTTCCTCGGCATGCTCGACACGCAGCCGCCCGCGCGCCTCCACGCGGCGGGGCAGCCGGACGTCGTGGAGGAGCTGGCCGAGCAGGTGCACCCGGACCGCAGGGCGGACCTCTACGCGCTGCCGCCGCCGGAGCTGCGGGCGCTGCGGGAGCGGCTGGAGGCGCTGGACGGCGACGCCCGGGTGAGGGAGACGGTGGCGTGGGCGCAGGCCCGGGGCCTGCTGCCCCGCAACGCGCAGCCCTCCGCGCTGGAGGGCCGCTACGCGCTGCTGCGGGACGCGGCCGGGTTCATGAGAGAGCTGCCGCCGCGGGGCCTCCGCGCGGCGATCCACGTGTGGTGGAGCACCGAGACGCTCACGCGCCGCGGCGGGCCGCCCATCGACTGGCGGGCGTTCACGCGCGGGTCGGTGCACGCCGCGACCATCGCCGGCGATCACCTCGCCGCCGTGCAGGGCGGCGAGGTCCACGCGCACCTGCGCGAGATCCTGTCCGCGCTCGCGGACGCGGACGTCGCGCCGTCGCAGCGCGAGGAGGCCTCTTCCGGCGAACAGCCCACCTCCACGGAGGGAGCATGACCTCGGCCAGGACTCCCCAGCTCCCGGCGCCGGGCGCGGTGCGCCGCAAGGCGATCGCCGTATCGGACCACACCCTGGTTCGCGAGCGGATGCTGGACCCGGATCGCCCGCTGCCGCTCGTGATCGAGCCGGCGGTCACGGGCGTCGATCTGGTCGAGTGGGCCGCGGGGCACCGCGAGGCCCTCGAGCAGAAGGTCCTCCAGCACGGGGCCATCCTGTTCCGCGGGTTCCCCTGCAAGACGGTCGAGCGGTTCGAGCAGGTGATCGCGTCGCTGTCGCCCGGCGCCCTGGAGTACATGTTTCGCGCCTCGCCGCGCACGCGGGTGGGCGGCAACATCTACACGTCGACCGATTACCCGGCCGACCAGCGGATCTTCCCGCACAACGAGCACTCGTACTCGCCGCGCTTCCCGCTGCGGCTGTTCTTCTACTGCCATCTGCCGTCGGAGACGGGCGGCGAGACGCCGATCGGATCCACGCGGGAGGTGCTCCGGCGCATCCGGCCCGAGATCCGGGAGCGGTTCCGCGAGAAGGAGGTCCTTTACGTCCGCAACTATGGAGATGGATTCGGCCTGCCGTGGCAGACCGTATTCCAGACCGAGGATCGCGACGAGGTGGCGGCCTACTGCGCCTCGGTCGGCATCCGGGTCGAGTGGAAACCGGACGGGCGCCTGCGCACGACCCAGGTGGGGCCGGCCATCGTGCGCCACCCGCGCACCGGCGAGGAGGTGTGGTTCAACCACGCGACCTTCTTCCACGTGAGCACGCTGCCCGGTGATATCCGCAGGTCGCTCACGGCGAGCTTCGCCGACGACGAGCTGCCGACGAACACCTTCTATGGCGACGGCAGCCCGATCGAGCCCGAGGTGCTGGAGGAGCTCCGGGAGGCGTACCTCTCTTCTCTCGTGAGGTTCCCGTGGCAGCAGGGCGACGTGCTCTTCATCGACAACATGCTGTGCGTGCACGGCCGCGAGTCCTACACGGGCAAGCGCGCCATCCTCACGGGGATGGCAGAAGCGCAGAACAGCAAGGATCTCGAGCACGGGCCGCGCGCGGCGTCGCACGCGCGCTGAGCCGCCCTGTCCGGCGTTGAAGACCCTTTGAAGATCTTGACAGTGAGTCCCATGCTGCTACTTGTTGAAAGCCACTTTCAAATTCGACAGCGACCCCGACGTCTCCGCCGGCGATGGTCGTCCGGGAGCCCTGCGTGCCGCGGTCGCCGAGGGGGGCTCCTCGGATGGCGAGGCGCGGGCGCCGCCCTGAGCGGGCGGCTGCCGCGGGGTCGTCGCGACGGCGCGAGCCCGGGTCGTCCACCTCCCGGTGCCCGGTGCGCGGCGGCCTCGTGGCCGGGGAGCGGGCTGCGCGAGCGCGCGGCCGGACAGCGCGAGATCGAGCAACCCTTCTCCACAGGAAGTCTCCAATGAGCCTATCCGCAGCTTCCGAGTTGCCTGCATTTACCCATGGTTCGGCCGTGCCGAGGGTGCCCTACCACGGTGGCCTCGGGGCGGAGCTGGCCGAGCGTCACCGGCAGCGCGCGCTGTACGAGCTGGGCGATCACCCCTTGCTCGAGCGGCAGCGGCAGCGCGAGTCGAACGCCCGCTCGTATCCACGTCGCCTGCCGCTGGCGCTGTCCCGGGCGCAGGGCGTCTATGTGGAGGACGTCGAGGGGCGCGTGTTCCTTGACTGCCTGGCCGGCGCCGGCACGCTGGCGCTCGGGCACAACCACCCGGCGGTCATCGACGCCCTGATGCGGACGCTGCACTCGGGCTTGCCGCTGCACACGCTCGATCTCACCACGCCGGTGAAGGATCGCTTCATGCAGGACGTGCTCGGCACGCTGCCGGCGACCTTCGCCCGTCATGCGCGCATCCAGTTCTGCGGCCCGACCGGGTCCGACGCCGTGGAAGCCGCGCTGAAGCTGGTCAGGCTCGCGACCGGGCGCGGCACCGTGCTCGCCTTCCAGGGTGCCTATCACGGCATGACGCAGGGCGCGCTCACGCTGATGGGCAATCTCGGGCCGAAGGCGGCGCTCGGTAGCAGTCTGAGCGGAGTCCAGTTCCTGCCGTACCCGTACCGGTACCGCTGCCCGTTCGGGCTCGGCGGCAACGCCGGCGTCGCGACCTCGCTCGCGTACATGGATAACCTGCTGTCCGACCCCGAGAGCGGCGTGCCCAGGCCTGCTGCCATCATCGTCGAGGCGGTGCAGGGCGAGGGGGGCATGATCCCGGCGCCGGTGGCCTGGCTCCAGGGGCTGCGCGGGCTGGCGACGCGCCACGAGGTCCCGCTGATCCTCGATGAGGTGCAGACGGGCTTTGGCCGCACCGGGCGCATGTTCGCGTTCGAGCACGCCGGCATCGAGCCGGACGTGGTCGTGCTGTCGAAGGCGGTGGGCGGCGGGCTGCCGATGTCGCTGGTGGTGTATCACGAGCGATTCGACACCTGGCGTCCTGGCGCGCACGCGGGCACGTTCCGCGGCAACCAGCTCGCGATGGCGGCGGGCTCGGCCACGCTGGCGGTCCTCCGCGCCGAGCGCCTGGACGCGGCGGCCGCGGAGCTCGGCGCGCGGCTAGAGCAGCAGCTCGCCGCGCACGCGGAGCGGTTCGCGTGCATCGGCGAGGTGCGCGGGCGCGGCCTGATGCTCGGCGTCGAGTTCGTGGACGCCGCGGCCGTGCCCGACGCGGTCGGGGCGCGCCCGGCCCACCCCGAGCTCGCCGCGCGCGTGCAGCGCGAGTGCCTGCGCCGGGGGCTCATCGTGGAGCTCGGCGGACGCCACGGCAGCGTGGTGCGGTTCCTGCCACCGCTCATCATCACGGCGGCGCAGATCGACGAGGTGGCGAGGATCTTCGGTCAAGCGCTCGCCGCGGCCTCCGCGTAGCCGAGGGGCTCGCGCCGCCAGCGCAAGGAGAATTGGATATGCTCAACCTGGTGTCCATGGGCCTGCAGGTCAGCGAGATCGAGCGCGTGAGATCGCTGTCGGTCGAGGCCTTCCGGCGAACGTACTACAAGACCAAGACCCCGGTCGTCATCGAGGGCGGCGCGTCCTCGTGGACGGGCCGGTGGAGCTTCGACTGGCTCAACGAGAAGTACGGCTCGCAAGACATCGCCTACAGCACCGATCCCGTGACCGCGGACAAGGTCGGCCGCATCCGGCTGCGAGACTACCTCCGCAGCCTGGACTCGACAGAGCTGTACGGCGATCAGCTCGACGCGAGCGATTTCCCCAGGATCTCGGATCACTATGAGGTTCCGAAGTACGTCCCGATGCCGCGTCAGCTCACGATCGCGTTGTGGGTAGGGCCGTCAGGGACGATCTCTCATTTCCACAAGGACTACTACTACGAGATTCCATTTCTCCGCAACGAGAACTGCTTCGTTCAGATATGTGGGAAGAAGCAGTTCGTGCTGGTGCCGCCGGAGTACGACGACTGCATGTCCGTCGCCGGCTCCGACAGCACGAACGTCAAGAGCGAGATCCTCCTCAACACCTGGGACCGGACGAAGCACCCCAGGCTCGCGGAGGCCGGGATGCTGCAAACGGTCCTGGGGCCTGGCGACATCCTGTATTTGCCGAGGGATCACTGGCATTACGTCACGTCGCTCGAGAAGAGCATCGCGCTGAGCTTCTGGTGGTACCCGGAGAACCTCATCGACAAGCTCATGACCTACCGGGCGCAGCTCGAGGCAGGGCGGGAACCGAGCCCTCCTGACATCACGGCCCAGGACATCGAGGACTTCGGCGGAATGGCGCGGGTGATGCACGCGTGCTCCATGCTTCCGCCCGGCTTTCGGCAGATGGTCGCCTCCCTGGTCGGCGAGATGCGGTAACGCCCTCTGCTCGACACCTCATCCTGCCAGCGCGCCGTACGGCCAGGCGCCGGCGCGGCGCGCGCTACGAGGGGCGGGCGACCCGGAGCAGGCGCTCGCCCGCGATGAGCGGGACGCGGACGAGGAGGAACGCGGCGCGCTCGCCTGCGAGCACCCGCCGGACGTCACGGGGCCGGAGGTCGAGCGCCGCGGTGGCGTGGAGCTCGCCGCCGTCGCTCACCCAGGCCACCGCGCAGCGCTCGCCCACCGCAAGCGCGAGCACGAGCGCCCCCGCCACCGCGGCGACGTGGAGGGGTCGGCCCGGCAGCGGCACCTCGAGCGCCGGGCCGCCGGCTCCTTCCTGCCGCACCAGGGCCGGACGCGCCGGGTCGATGAACCAGCGGTGCGCGAACCGGGAGAGCGCGGGAGGAGGCACGCCGAGGTGCGCGAACGCCTCGAACGCCTCGCACGCCTCGGCGTCCACCTCGATCGGCGCGAGGCCCGCCGCGGCGCCAGGCCCCGCCGCGCCAGGCCCCGCCGCGCCAGGCCCCGCCGGGCCGCGCCGCCACGAGGCGACGATCGCCCGCGCCCTCGCAACATCGGCATCGCTCGCAGCCGGGAGCTGCGCGAGCAGCTTTCCCTTCATCGACCGCTTCTCGATCGCGCCGGCGACCGCAAAGAGCAGCACGCCCCCGTCGTGGAGGGCGAGCGGAGCGCGCAGCAGCGTCCGCGCGATCAAGGCGCGCCCCGAGCCCGCGAGCCGGACGACCTCGCTCCCGTCGATCGCGACGACCACCTCGCCGTCCGTCACCGGCCGATGGATCGCGCCGGTCTCGGAGACGCCGGCGAGCTCCGTCCCCGCGGGCGCCCCCCGGAGATCGACCGAGAGCACGCCGCGCAAGCGCTCGCCTTCCTCGGCCGAGGCGCCGCGCTCCAGCGCAGCCACGAGCGCCTCGCGCGCGGCGCCCGGGATCCGCTCCAGCAGCGCGAGGTCCGGCGGCGTCAGCGCGGCGTCCAGGAGGCGCCGCGCCGCGCCGCGCCGCTCGAGCTCGTCCGCGAGCCCGGGGATCGCCGCCACGATCCGGTCGAGACCTACGTGCCGGAGGAACACGCGCGGCAGCGCCTCGTAGCCGGGACGGCGGTCGAGCGGACCCCGGCCGTGACCGTACCAGCGGAGCAGGCCGCGCACCGTCGCGCCGCGGCGGAAGAAGCTCCGGAGCCGCGGCGCCACGAGCGCCTCGGCATCCTGGAAGAAGCTCGCCGGCAGCGGCGCGTCGCCCTGGACCTCCGCGCGCGCGACGAGCTCCCGGAGCGCCTCGGGCGCCGCCCGGAAGAACGCCTCGCGCGCGGCCCGCCCCTCGGCCGAGCGCTCGGCGTCATGGACCTCGAGCGGCGCCGTCACCCCGAGCTCGGCGAGCCACAAGAGCAGGCCGCGCGGCTCCTCGACGTCGGCGTAACCGCTCCAGTCCTGCTGCGCGCGCTGCGCCAGCAGCGCCCCGTCGAGCTGGCCGCCCGAAGGAAGCTCCGGCGGCAGATCCCGCTGCCATCGCACCGATCCATCGCGCGCGATGGAGAGCAAGCCGACGCGCTCGCCCGCGCTGTCGCTCAGGTCGAGCCGCAGGATCTGCGCGTCGCGGTGGCTGAACGGCGCGCGCCCCTCGAGCAAGCGGCAGACCCGCCGGAGCCGCGCCAGCGCGCCGGCGTCGACAGGGATCGCGGCGCCCTCCTCCACCTTCAGCTCGCCGCGCTCGGCCACCGTCAGCTCGCCGCGCTCGGCCCTGTCGAGGGCCGCGTCGAGATCCGCGCCCGCCGGCGCGCGCCGGCCGAGCATGGGCTCCAGCGTTCGCATGGTCCGCTCCGCCCCTACTTCCCGAACTGCCACCACTTGCGCGGCTGGACGGTGTTCCACGAGCCCTCATGCACGAAGTGCGAGTTGCCCGGGTTCCAGAACGGCGCGAAAACGCCCGGCGTCATGCCGTTGACCTGCGCGTTCTTGTACGTGGCGTCCGGATCGTTCGACGCCGGACCCGCGGCCGTGGCTCCCGTCTTGTTCGCGACCGCCTGCGCGACGCTGTTGCCGCCCCCCTGCGCCGGGGTCGCGCCGTTGCAGGCGAACACGTCGACCTTGGCCCCCTTCCCCTTGAAACCTGCCTTCTTGAGGCTCTTCGCGAGATCCTTGCCGTTGACCAGGCCATTGCCCCACTGGACGAGCCCCGGCGCGCCGTGCGTCTGCACGATCACGTGATTCTCGCCCTTGAGCGAGTCCGGCTTGAGATCGTTGTAATGGATGACCTTCGCCCCCGGGTACTGGGGCAAGATCAGGTTGTTGGTGTTGTCCATGATCACCTTGTCCTGAGGCGCGCCGACGACGATCGTCGTGAGGCCCGAAGGATCGATGTAGAGGGTGACATTCGGGACGAACGCTACATCGAAGAGCGAGCCCCAGAACCCGAGCGGGTCAGGGGTCAAGAAGACGTGCAGCGACGGGTCGTAATAGCGATGGCGGTTATAATGCAGGCCGGTCGCGTCGTCGGCGCGCTGCCCGGCGAACCGGAGCGCGCCCGGGCTGCCGCTCGCGCGCGCGACAGTGCCCCACGTGCTCAGATCGATGTCCGAGAGGCTCCCGTCCTGGTGCAGGTAGGCCCAGGGCGTCGCGGCCGCGTCGGTGGCCACCATCCGCCAGCTGCCGCCGTCCTGCGCCTCGAGGAGGGGCGTGAAGCCGTCGTCGCCGAACACGCGCTGCGTGCTCTCGCCCGTGGAGCGCCGCTCCTCGACGAGGCTCTCCCCGTCCCAGCCGAACCAGGTGCTCTCGCCGGTGCTGCGGATCTCCGCGACGCGCCGGCCGATCGCGTCATAGAGGTACCGGACGCTGAAGCCGTCGCTGCGGCTCGCCTCGACGAGGCGGTCACGATCGTCGTAACGGTACTCCCAGGCCATTCCGTGGGCGGCGCCCCGGCGGACGAGGCGGCCCCGGACGTCCCACTCGAGCCCGGCCCCGTGCGCCGAGAGGGGGCGCCCGCCGCGGCCGACCCGCCACGGCGCGGAGCCCTGCGGGACCGGCAGCCCCCCCGCGGAGAGGGTGAACCGCTCGGAGGCGCCGAGGCCGTGGGCCGCGGCGGGGCGCCCCATCGCGTCGAGCTCGAAGCGCTGGGTTCCATGGCGGCTGTCGGCGATCTCGCCGACCGGCCCGAGCGGCGTCCAGACGAAGTACCGCTCGCGGAGGACGACCTCGCCCGCGCCCACGATCGCGATCTTCACCGGCAGGCCGTACGGATCGTGCGACCAGGCGAGCCCGCCCTCGCCCTCGACGCGGCGGGCGCTTCGGCTCGCGCCGTGCTCGTCGACGTCGAGCGCGAGCACCTCCTGCTCCCGCCCCACGACCTGCAGCGCCACCACGGCGCCGTCCTCGAGGCGGCGCTTGCGGTGGACGCTCCAGCCGCTCGCGTACCGGTGGCCGACGAGGTTGCCGGAAGCGTCGAAGTCGCGCTCCACCGCGAAGCGGAACCCGCCCGCCTCCTGCACCTCCCGCGTGACCCTGCCGTCCGCGTCGCGCTCGAACGTGACGCTCACCCCGCCGCCCTCGGCGCGCGTCAACAGACCCCAGACGTCGTAGCGATACCGCTCGACCAGGCCGCTCGAGTGCTCCGCGGCCACGACGCGCCCCTCGTCGTCCCGCGTGAAGCGGGTCCACGAGCCGTCGGCGCGCGAGAGCCGCACCAGGTGGTTCGAGCCATCGTGCTCGTACTCCGTCGTGACGCCCGCAAAGGTCGTCTCGCGGCTCACGTTGCCGGCCAGGTCGTACTCGAGCTGGTACCGCTCGCCCGCGGGGTTCTCGATCCAGCGCAGCCGGAGCAGGGCGTCGTAGCCGAACCGGAAGCGCCGCCCGTCGGCCTGGACCGTCTCGACCAGGGCGCCAGCGACATAGGCGAAGGTGGTCGTGCCGTGGGGATCCCGGCGCGCCGTCATGCGGCGCCCGGCGTCGATCGCGAACTCGGTCCGCTTGCCTAAGGGCTCCTCGATCCTCACGAGATCGCCGCGAGAGTCGTAATCAAGCCTGTGCTCCACGCCGCGCGCGTCCGTGATCGAGACCGGGGAGCCGAAGAGGTCGAAGGTGTAGGTGTAGGTCGCGCCGGTCGGCGTGACAACGCGGTGGAGGTTGCCGTGCGCGTCGTACGACCGGGTGAACACGGTGCCGTTCGGCCGCGTGACGGAGGTGAGCTGGCCTGCGTCGTCGTACGCGAGCCGCGTGACCGCGCCCGCGGCGTCGACGTGCTCGACGAGGGCGTCGCCCTGGAAGACGAACGCCATGCGCCGGCCGTCGGGCATCGTCTTGCGGAGGGTCGTCTCCCGGTCGACCCACTGCTCCTGCCAGCGCGCCCCGCTCGCGTCGACGAGGCCGGTCCTGCGCCCGAGCGCGTCGAACGTCCGGCGCTCGGTGCGCCCGCCGCCGTCCGAGGTGCGCACGAGGTTGCCGAGCTGGTCATAGCCGTACGACCACGCGTAGCCGCGAGGATCTATGTAGCGCTCGACCAGCCCGAGCTCGTTTCCCTCGTACGTGTGGACCGCTCCGACGGCGTCGGTGACGACCGTCCGGCGCCTCGCCGGCTCGTACGAGAGGCGCGCGTGGTAGATGCCGCGCGGGCGCGCGCCTTGCGGCGCGGGCGCGTCGAGCGAGAGCAGGACGTCGCCGCCCTCGAGCTCGCCCCACGTCTCGACGCAGCGCTTGACCCCCTCCACGACCGCGTAGCGGAAGTGGTAGACGATGCCGTCGGGGCGCGCCTCGCGCACGAGGTAATGCTCCTCGTCGTAGGCGAAGCGCGTCTCCGCCCCGCCCGCGTCGATGACGCGCACGAGGTCGCCGGCGCCGTCGAGCTCGTAGGTCACGGCGCGCTGGCGGTGCTCGAGCCCGTGCTCGTCCGTGACGGAGACCTCCCAGATCAGGAAGGGCCCGTCGCGGCGCATCGCCGCGCGCCGTCCGACCGAGTCGACGAGGCCCGCGAGCTCGTGGCCGCGCCATTCGAGGGTCGCGGCGTTCCCGTGCGCGTCGTGGACCGCGACGAGGCGGTAGACCCCGGGGGTGTCGTCGCGGCCCAGCGTCCGGAAGAGGCCGTCGCCCGTCGCGACAACGAGGTCGTCGCCGCGGCGGCTGATCTTCACGCCGAAGGGGAGCGCGGCGACCTCGTCGCTCGCCGGCGGGCGCATCGGCGTCACGCGGCCGCCGGGGCTCACGAGCTCGAGGCGGTCTCCGGCGAGCGTCGCGCTCCAGTCGAGGTCGTGCGACCAGCCCCAGCCGATGCCGGAGGTCCGCTGCACGGCCGCCGTCGAGTAGCCGCGCTGGATCTCCAGCCAGAGCGGGCCGGGCAGGACCAGATCCAGGACCGGGGGCGTGAACAGGGCGCCCGTCACGACGTCGACCGGGTGCCCGGCGGTGGCCTGTCCGTCCGCTCCCGGCGGCGCCGGCGGGCTCGGCGGGGAGGCGCCCGAGCTGCTGCCGCCGCCGCCGCCGCCGCCGTTGCTCCCGCCCTGAGGTCCGCCGCCGCCGGGGCCGCCCGCGCCGCCTCCCCCGCCGCCGCCGCCTCCCCCGCCGCCGCCCGCGCCGCTCGCGCTCGCGCCGGCGCCGACGGTGATCGACTTGTTCATCTGCCCCATGCTGCCGGTGATCCCGGCCATCCCGAGCTCGATGAGGACGTTGGGCGCGCCGAGCCACGGGAAGCACGGCCCGGCGGTGTTGAGGCTGACGACCTCCTTCAGCGTCCCCGGCTCGTTGCCGTGGCATGCCTTCATGCACCCGCCGACCGTCAGGATCTTCGCCCCCTCGATCTTCGTGCGCATGCAAGGGTCGATGATCCCCTCGGCGACCGTCCCCATCGTCGGATAAGGGATGGGCAGGGGGCTCGGCGCCGCGGGCGTGAGGCACACGCTCACCGCCATTCCGGTCATCTGATGACCGGATTTCTCGGTGATCGTGTCCATGTGGAGCGCGGTGACCTTGCCCATGGCCGCACGATGGTCGCACGGTGGGAGCCGGAGGCACAACGGCTCCATGCTGCCGGCGATTCGACTCAGGTTGGGGTCACAGCACTGAGGCATCCCCTCAAATTCTTCGGAAAATTCACAGGGAGGCGGGGAGACGGGGAGGGAAATCTACAAATACTCCCTGCCTCCCCGCCTCCCTGTTCAATTTCTCCGCTGAAAAGGGCTGCAAAATGAGGGGATTCCTCAGGTCACAGCAGGCACGCCGATCCCGTGGCGCGCCGGCGACGGGGTGTCAGCCGCCGGTCCTGCGCAGGAGCGCGCCGCGCACCGCGCGCAGACCCGCGGGCAAGGTCGCATGGCGCGGGATCGCGTACCGCTCGCACACCACATCCACGTTGCCTTTGCGCCAGAACCCCTCTGGGCAGACGACATGCATCTTCCCGGACCGTCCGAACAGGCCTAGCTCCAGCAAGCTGATCGGCGACCGCGAGCCCGCCGCGAAGTACATCAGGATGACGTCCGCTTCCTCGAGCCCGCGGAGCTCCCACTCGACCTGCTCCACGAAGCTCGGGTTGTCGAGGCTCTGCGCCCAGTCCGGCTCCCAGCGCTCCCGGCGCGGGTTGAGGATCACCACCTCGAGATCGGCGAGCTCCTGCGCGACGCTCGCCTGCCACGGCTCGGCCTGGCCGTTATCGATGGTTCCGGCGAGGAAGAGCTTTGGACCTCTCGATCCGTCAAACGGCCGTGGCGCCAGCACCTCGATCATCGGGAGCTCCTCGCTGGTGAGAACACGTTCATCTCGCCCTCACCCCCGCCCTCGCTCCGTCACCCGCCCTAGAGCGACAAACGGGTTGAAACCACGAGAAAAAGCAGGAATTTCACAGGGAGGCGGGGAGGCGGGGAGCGAGAGACGGCAAGAGGGAGAAATTCATTTTTTTTCTTCCTCCCCGCCTCCCCGCCTCCCTGTGAAAATTCTCCGGGTTTCAACGTGATCGGTGTTCTAGCCCCTTCACCCGCGCTCGGCCCGCGCCCCCGCCCCTCACCCGCCCGCCCCGCGGAGCCCCGCCTCGGTGACGGCCCGCTCCACCCGGTCGGGCGACCACGCGCCGGCGTGCCTCGTGAACAGCGTCCTCCCCTTGAACGCCCGCCCCGCGAGCTCCGCGGGCATGTCGGGCCAGCGCGCGACGAAGCTCCCCTTCGGCGCCCCCTTGCGCGCGGCGACCCAGGAGGGGGCCCCGCCCTCGTTCGTGAACCAGTCGATCACGCGGTCCACGTCCTGCGCCGCCTCGAGCCGCCCGATGAGCTTCGTGCTCGTGTTGCCGAAGACGTTGTAGTCCACCGAGCGAGGGCTCTGGGTGCAGAGCAGGCAGCCCACGCCGTACTTCCTGCCCTGGGTGAAGAGCCGGATGAGCGGCTGCTTGGCGGGCGGCTTGCTGCCTCCGGCCGGGATCCAGTCGCGCGCCTCGTCGATGTAGAAGAGCAGGTTCACCCCGCCGGTGCTCGCGTCGACCGTCGTGATCATCCAGCGGTAAAGCTCCGTCGCGAGCGCCGCGAGGAAGAAGTGCTTCTCGTCGTCGTTGCTGAGCGCGTTCAGATAAACGATGTTGAGCGGAACGCGCCCGGGCCTCGAAGGCCGGAGCAGCTCGGTGAAGTCGAGGCGCGTCCCCCCCGTGAACAGCCGCGCGGAAGGGCCCTGCACGAACGTGTTGAGCCGGCGCGCGAGCCGCTCGCGCTCGGACTTGCGGATCAGGCTATCCGCCTCGTCGATGCCCAGGTCCTCCGGCGCGGTGACGGCGGCCACTATGTCTCTCAGCCGGACCGGCGCCGCGCGCGGCAGCTGCCGCAGCACCTGGTAGAGGAACGTTCGCTGCGACTCCTCCTCACCGCCGCACGCGCAAAGGCTGACGAGGTTGGCCGCCACGGCCACGAGCAGGCCCTCCTCCTCCTCGGCGCGGAGCGCGGGGTTCGCTATATGCTTCAGCTCGCTCGCGCTCGGGAGCCGCAGCGGGTCGAGGCAGAGCCGGAGGCCGTGCGACGACCCCGGCGTGAGGATGCGCGGCTCCATCCGCTCGTTCAGCTCCTCCCACGCGCGGTGCAGCTCCGCCGGCATGTCCGCGCGCGGGCGCGCCTCCATCATCTGGACGAGATCGCCCTGCGGATCGATCGCCAGCACGGGGACGCCGGCGCGCAGCGCCTCCTCCGCGATGACCTTGGCCATCCAGGTCTTGCCGCTCCCCGCCGCGCCGACGACCGAGACGTGCGTCCGCAGCACCGCGGGATCCATGCAGACGGGCGCGCCGTCGTCGTCGAACCCGAGCAGCATGCCGGTGACGTCCGCGGTCCGGGCCTCCGGCGGCGTTGCTCCCGTGTCGACCGCCGCGGGTGTCGAGCGCTCACCGGCCGGCGGCGCCTTCTGTCCACGGCTCGGCGGCGCCTTCTGCCCACCGCTCGGCGGCGCCTTCTGCCCACCGCTCGGCGGCGCCTTCTGCCCACCGCTCGGCGGCGCCTTCTGCCCACCGCTCGGCGGCGCCTTCTGCCCACCGCTCGGCGGCACCTCCGCCGGCGCCTTCTGCCCGCGGCCCGGCGCGGCCGCCGGCCTCGGGCGCTCCACGGCTGGCTTCACCACCGCCAGCGCCTCTTCGAGCTCAGGATCCTCGTCCACCATCGGCTCGTCCGCCACCGGCTCGCCAACCGTCGACTCCTCCGCCACCCGCGCGCTGGCCGCGACGCGCTCGCGCTCCTCCGGCGCGCCGCCGCCGCCGGTGGTCGCCTCGAGCGCCTTCCCGCGCCGGTCCCACGCGCCCCTGTCCTTGTGGCCGAGCTCTGCGACGCAGGCCCCGGAGCGCTCGTGCTTGCAGCCGTCGCAGTACGCGCGGTCGCCCGGCGGCAGCAGCCCCCCGGCGCCCAGCGCGTGGTCGGACCAGGCCACCATGCTGGCGATGAGCTCGTGGACCTTGCCGCGCTTCGCCTCGACCTCCTCCCAGCGCGCCTCCCGGACGCTGCGCGTGGGGTGCAGGTAGAACACCGCCACGTCCGGCCGGGTGCCGTGCTGGTGGTGGTGCATCAGCGCGTAGGTGAAGACCTGGAACAGATCGCTGTTCGGGGAGGTCGCGGGCGTGAGCTTGTAGTCCACGATGCGGTGCTTGCCGAGCCGCGGATCGAAGTACACGTAATCGATCGCCCCGGTCACGTGGACGTGGACGTCCTCCCCCACGTGGAACGTCACGTCGACGCGCTTGCGCGAGTCCCCGAAGAGCTGGCTCCGCAGCTCCGCCGCGGGCAGGCCAGCCGCCCTCGCGTGCACCGCGAGCCGCGCGAGCTCCTCCATGTACACCTGCACCGCGGCGATGAAGCCCAGCCGCAGCGGCACCGGGCGCGCCGCGAGCGCGTCGAGGTTCAGGCAGGAGGCGTTGAACCAGCGCATCAGCGCCTGCTGGAGGCCGGCTACGTCGCGGGCGGCCTCCAGCGCCGACAGCACCTCGTCCGAGCTCCCCGCGGCGGCGTTGAAGCGCTCCACCGCGGTGTGGAACAGCGCGCCGCAGCCGGGCGTCTCCCCGCCCCTGCGCCAGATGCGGCTCACTACCTTCTGCCCGTCGTGCCGCTCGGCCGTGGCGCGGGTGTCGAACCAGTGGAGCCTCGGGCACGTCGCCGCGACGCGGAGCTGGGTCACGTTGACGTGGACGAGCCTCACTTCTTGCCCCGCAGCTGGACGAAGAGGTCGTCGTCCGTCGCCGTCGCGTGGACGTGGCCCTCGTCATGGAGCGCCTGCGCCGTCTTCTTGATGTGCGCCCAGACCTCCGGGAAGCGCTTCTCCGAGAGCTTCTTCCGGCTCGCGAAGATCTGCGCGAGCTCCTTCGCCATCAGGCCGAGGCGCCACGACAGCTCGGCCATGATGTGCTCCCGCGTCTGCTGCGGATCCCACGCCGGGGGCGGCACCGTGTCCGTGCCGCTCTTCACGATCTCCTCGGTGAGCAGCTCGCGCAGCAGCGGGTGCGCGAGCAGCAGGCTCTGGCGCTGGAAGGACGCCATCACCTCGGCCTCCGTCACCTTGCGGTACTGACCGCGCGGGTGCTCTATCTCGAGGTCCTGGCTCCTCGCGGCGCCGAGGAGCCCCACCAGCGAGTCGAGCTCCGCGTGCCCGGCGAAGTCGAGGTGGAGGTGGAGGAAGCGCTGGCGCCCCAGCTTGCAGAGCGCGTCGTACGCTGCCTTGCCGGCGCCGCCGAGGCGCAGCGGCCGGCGCTCCTCGTCGGTGACAAGGATGCGCTTGTCCGTGTGCTTCGTGTCCTCGGCCATGCGCTGGAGCGGCAGCCGCGCGCCGTGCCCGCTCGGCGCGCAGAGGAACGTCACGCCCGTTGTCACGACCACGCCGTCCGCGCGCTTCTCCTTGGCGAGGAGGTGATACGCCGGGGCCTTGCCCCGCCGCTTCGCGGTGAGGTGCTCGATGCTCAGGAGCGTCGCGTTGCCCTGGCCGGCGCACCTCGCGAGCAGGTGGTGCGTCAGGCTCGCGAGGTTGTCCTCGTCGGGCGGCAGCGACGCCTGCTGCAGCCGGCGGCGGGTCGTGCCCTCGACGAGCTTCTTCTGCACCTCGGCGTCGATGACGTCCTCGAGCTTCGCCCCGTGTGGCTTCGGATCGCCGCCGGGGCCGGGCCACTCCCTGAGCCAGCGCTTGCCGCCGACGGCGGCGAGCCGATCCTGCTGCGCTTCCCAGCGGTCGCGCGCCCAGAGGATCGCGTCGCGCGGCCGGAGCTCCTGCACGTCCTGGAGGCGGTGCGCGAGCCACCCGCTGCCGAGCGGGAACAGCTTGTCGAGCTTGCGCGCGGCGATCACCTCCTCGATCTCCTTCTCCTCGAAGCCCGAGAGCGCGGCGTCGAGCCGCCCCTCGAGGATGGCGCGGGCTTCCTCGGGCGAGATCATGTGCAGCTCGAGGATCCGCTCCGCGATCCGGTCCCACGCGGCCGCCGGGATCACCTCGCCGGTGCGCAGGGAGAGCATGGACTGCTTCACGCCGGAGACGATCACGACGAGGTGCTTTGCCCGGTCGAGCAGCGCGTGCGCGTACGACATCAGGGCGCGCACGGCGTCGGGGTCGAGGTTGTCGATCTGGTCGAGGCAGAGCACGAGCGGGAGCTCGGCGAGCGCGCACAGGTGCGCGAGGACGTGGAGGACGCGCTCCACCGCGGCGTCGTCCGCGAGGGCGAGGCCTTCCTCGCCGGCGGCCTGGTCGAGCAGGCGCGCCTCGTCGGGCCCGAGCGTCTCGCCGGAGAGCCAGAGCACCGCCGCGTCAGCGCGCTTCTCGGCGCCGGCGTCGCCGAGGCTCGCGTGCGACGTCCCGGTGAGGAACGCGTTGAGCACGGGGATGACGGCGTTCTGCGGGTCGATCTTGGCGCCGAGCCGGGCCAGCGCCTCCTTGCGTGCCCCGATTTCCGTGGGCCCCGTCATCATCTTGCGGCCCTTGAACGCGCCCGTCTTGATGAGGGCGCGGTTGAGGATGGTGTAGAGGCGCGACTGCGTGTAGTCGCTCCCGCGGTGCCCTGCGAGGTCGCTGACGGTCGCGTTGAGCACGTACCGGAGCATCCGTTCGGGCGAGGCGAGGATGTTGTGCAGGTAGACGACCGTGGCCTTGTCTTCCCCGGCCCACTGGAACAGCCGCGCGAGCAGGTGGCTCTTGCCGACGCCGGGCGCGCCGATGAGCAGCGCGCCGATGCCGACTGGCTCCTTCGCGGCGTCCTGCACGACGCGCGTGAGCTTGTTGAAGGCGTTCCTGTGGATCGACTCCACCGTGGCCTCGCTGCTCCCGACGTCGGTGATGCGGTGGCTGCGGAACGGGTTGGTGCCGCGGACCGCCGCGAGGAAGCGCTCGAACGTCGGCTCCTCGCTGCTCATGCGTCGTGCCTCCGCGCCACGTAGACGAGCAGGTTGCCGGCCTCCATGATGCCTGCCTCGCGCTCGGCGTCGGCCATCTGGTGGTGGCGCCCGTCGGACGGGTCGAGCGAGTAGCGGCGCTGGCGACGGAGGGCGGTGAGCTCGGCGTCGAAGACGGCGCGCGGAACGTCGGGGAGCGCGGCGCGGAGGGCGCGGAGGGTGACGTAGTTGTGGCCGCCGGCGTCGCGGTCGAGGGCGGCGAAGGCGGCGTCGAAGCGATCGGCGAACGGGACGGCCGGGGCGGCGGGGGCCGCGGGGGCGGGGGTGGCGTCGCGGGAGGGGTCGGGGGGCGGCTTGGCGGCGCCGTTGGAGGCCGCGGTGCGGGGGCCGTTGGGGGCCGTGTCGCGGGCTCCGTTCGAGGCGGCGTTGCGGGCTCCGTTCGAGGCCGTGTCGCGGGCTCCGTCGGGGGCCGAAGGGCGGGGAGCGCCGGCGGTCGCGGTCGCGGTCGCGGCGGGGAGCGCGGGCGCGCCGGCGGCCGGGAGGACGGCGTCTGCGACGAAGAAGAACAGCGGTTTCTTGCCGGTCAGGACGCCGATGGTCCGGGGAAGCCGGCGCTCGGCGATGCGCTGATCGAGCGCCGCCTTGAACGCGCGGCCCAGGGCAGGCAGGAGGCCCTTGGGGAGCTGCGCCAGATCGACAGCGGGAGCGTCAGCCTTGCGCGCTGACTGGAGCTGCACCTCCAGGAGCCGATCGGACTGCGCGGCCGCCTCCAGGTCCTCCGCGAGCAGCACGAGCGTGGTACCGGGCGCTGGCTTCTTCTTGCCTCCCGCGGCGCGGGAGAGCAGCACGCGCCCCTTCGCGTCCTTGTGACTCAGCGCCTTGCTCGTCTCCGCGGGCTTCTCACCGGTCAGCTCCGCGAGCCGCTCGAGCGTCGGCGGGTACGACGCGCCGCCGAGCTGCCTCTGCGACTCCAGGACGCCGAGGAGCCTCGGCACCGGCGAGGGCGGCGGATCCTTCTTGCGCGGCGCGGTCTTCGGCTTGGCGGGAGCCTTCTCCTTCGGTGCGGCGGCCTTTCGGGGCGCGGCAGCCTTCTTCGGCTCCTCCGCGCTGCTCTTCCTTGCCGCCGTGGCCTTCGTTGTCGTCACCCGCGCGCGCGGGCTCGATGCGCTGTTCTTGTTCGTGACCCACCTCCCGAGCGCCCGAGATTACCCGGGCGTCCAGCCATGGGAAGGGGCTCCGCGGCGCCGCGCCGCCGCCGAGGGCGAGCACCTCGCGTGTCGCTGGCTCGGGCTCGAGACGGTCAGGTGTAAGGCCCTGGCGTACTTCGCGACGGAAGCGGGCTCGTCCTTGGAATCGTCACGCCCCTCGAGCAATGCAGGCCGCCAGTGTTGAGGCTTGATGGTCGCTGGCGGATTGCGCAGGCTGGTTGTTGGCCATCGTGACCATCAACCCTAACTCGGCCTGCACGGCCTGCTGCACCTCGGGCGCCTTTCGCCCTGCGCGCTCGCGCTGCGGACCGAGCTCTCGCTCCACGATGCCCAGCGGCTGCTCGCCGCCCTCGAGCTCGGCCGGCGCGTCCACGCCGCGCGCACCCGCCGCCCGAGGCGCCTGCGCTCGCCGCGCGACATCGCCCGCCTCTTCGAGCCCACGCTCGAACCGCTCGTACACGACGCCGCAATCGCACAGTTCTCCTTGGCTCCTCGGGAAACTCTCTCGTCGCTCACGAGTCGACCCAGATCACGCGCATATCGTATCCCGCCATGAGTCGATCGGCGGTGACGAGGTGGATGTCCTCGACCTGCGCCGGCGCGATCAGGATTCGATCGAAGGGATCCCTGTGATGCGGGGGAAGCCCGCCGATCTGAAGGGTGTGGCGTTGCTCGATAGGCAGAGAGAGGTGGCCGAGGGCAGCCATGCGCGGAGGGATGTATTCGGCCGGCGGCATGGGAAGCGAGAGCTTTTCCCTCGCGGGTGCGGTCAGTCTAGCGGCAACGCTCCCAGACGTCACCTGCCACGCCCGAGGCCGGCCGATCTCCGGCCACGCGCGGCGGGCTCATCGGCACCGTCGTCCAGCAGACCGACGTGCTGCTCGCCGCCCTCGAGATGGCCGCCACCTCGCTCGTGCTCTGCCGCAACCATCCGAGCGGCGATCCCACGCCCACCGACGAGGACGTCGACCTGACCAACGCCGTCGAGCACGCCGCGCACCTCATCGGCCTACCCCTCGCCGATCACGTCATCGTCACGCCCTCGGGGCGCTTCTCCTCCATACTCCGGCGCTGATACCGGTCAGGTCCTACCGCCGGGCTTGTGCGACGCCAGCCAAGGTCGATCGCCGCCGCCGTTGCGGATATCTCCTTACCGACAGCAAAGCAATTGCATCACGATAGTTGATGCCCACGCCGGCGGTGGAGCGCACATACCCCCTCAGCCTCGGTGCCTGGCCCCCGGTCTGGCACGGCGCTCGTCCCCCCCCAGACCGCCGAAATATCACGCGACCGACAACGATCCCCACACGATTGGCTCCCCATGTCGGTAAGTACTTGTCGTTCATTGCACCGATAGGGTGCAGCTCGACGAACACGGCGCGAGAGCGCATCCTGGCGGAGAAGGATCCGGAGACGCTGGAACGGTGGCTTGAGCGGGCCGTCGTCGCCGCGTCGGTCGCCGAAGTGCTCGACGGGCCGAGCTGAGCGATGCCGGCCAAAGATGCGCTGCCCAGCTCGGAGGCTTGGGCGACGGCATCGCAGGTGCGACGTCGGTGGCCCACGCCTCCGGCGTCCACGGTAGCGGCGGCATCTCGTATGGGAGCGCGGGCAGCCACGCCCGGTCCGCGCCGTCGATGAGGTCTCCCGACGGGAGCGGGACAAGCGGCATTGCGTGGGAGGCTCGCACCAGAGCGCCGACGAGAAGCGCTGGCCAGGCGTCGCGGGGCCGGAGGGAGGCATCTCCACCGCGGAGATGGGTGCCACCCATCTTTTCTTGGAGGCATGTCCACCGGGAGACGGGTGCCACCCATCTTTTCTTGGAGGAACGAAATTGCGGTGCCGAACCGTCGCGATCCGTCACTTCACCCGGGATTTTGGGAGCACCAGACCACCGATCGCACCAGTTCGGAAGGCATGGACCCAACCCAGGCCCAACGAATAGGCGTTTGCGGGACTGCGCCTGAGCAGCAGCGGCGGCGAGGTCCCGGCGCAGTCCCGCAAACGCCTATTCGTTGGGCGGAGAGCCTGGTAGGTCTTGCGAGACCAGAAGATCTGGCACGTTCGCCTGCAGTGCGTCGTTCCGCTCGGTCAAGGATACCTTGTCCTTGCAGGGCGTGCCCGTCGACCACGGCCGACGTGAGCTGTCGGCCAGCGATCTCGGTCTCTGTACGGGTCGGCGAGGTTCGATGTCTCGTCCCTCGCGGTCGGGCGAGGCGAGTCGCGCGTCGTGGGGGGTCGCCTCCCCCCTGTCGAGCTCGGGCAGCTCATCCCAGCCCTCGCGGTAAGGCGAGGCGAGTCGCTCGCCTGGTCACCCTGAGCCGCAGCGGGCGGCCGGCACCCGCCGACCTCAAGAGGTCCAGCGCCGAGCCGGCGGACGGCGGGGGCCATCGATGCCCGCCCAGGCTCGCGTGTGCTGGCGTCGCCGGCCCTTCTGGTGCAGGATCCATCCATGGGCAAGCCCGCGCTCGACCTCTCCAAGCTCACCGCCGACGAGAAGCTTGATCTGATCGATGACCTCTGGCGAAGCCTCTCTCCGGACGACCTTCCCCTGAGCTCCGAGCTTCGTGCTGAGCTGGACCGCCGCCTGGATCGCCTCGAACTCGAAGGCCCCACAGGCGTTTCATGGGAGGATGTCCGTGCCGAGATGACCACCGACGAGCCGTGAGCCGCGTTATCTTCCTTGCCGAAGCTCGCGCTGAAGCACTCGAGACTTTCCGCTGGTACGAGGAGCAACGGTCTGGGCTTGGCGCCGTCTTCCGAAGAGAGCTGGATAACGCTATAAAGCGCATTCGGAGCGCACCGCTCGCCCACCCGGCGCTGCACCGAGACATTCGGCGTGTTCTCATCGATCGTTTCCCATACGCGGTCTTCCACCGAATTCTGCCCAACGTCATCGTGGTCGTTGGGGCGATTCACGGCCGCCGACATCCTCGCGAGTGGAAGCGGAGAGTGTGAGCCAATTCCGGAGCAGCATCCACCTGCCCAACAAGGCATGGCACCCGGCGGCCTTCGGCCGCGTGTGAATGCCAGATCGTTAGGCCTCGCGCAGGCCCACACACTTCAGGAGAACTCATGTTTGACCACGTCAAATTCGGAGTCAGCGACTATGCAGCGAGCAAAGCGTTCTTTCTCAAGGCACTCGGACCGCTCGGCGTAGCTGTTGTCTCGGAGGGGCCGCCGACGTACGGTGTCGAGCTTAGCCCAAAGGGTAAGGCTTCATTGTGCCTGTACCAAACCGAGGAGAAGCCGGCGCAGCTTCACTTGGCGTTCACGGCCGAGAATCGCCAGCAAGTCGAAGCTTTCTATCGCGCGGCTCTGGAGGCGGGTGGCAAAGACAATGGTGCGCCTGGTCTGCGCCCGCACTACCACGCGAACTACTATGCAGCTTTCGTCATTGGTCCGGACGGGCACAACATCGAAGTGGTTTGCCACGAACCCGAGGCCTAACCCTTCCATAGAGCGGACGGGCCAAAAGCTACGCTTTTGTCCCGCCGCTCATGTCAAACGTTGGGCCGGCAGAGTGCGGGGACGCAGGCACGATCCCGACACAGGCGGCAGCGCATCGAAGGGCCCGGCGACGGGGCGGCGAGCGAAGGAGACTCGTTCGGCGCTCCGCCGCCGGGCCAGGCGCCGACCCCGATCGGTGATGCCGCGGGCCCTTAACCGCGGGCGATGCGGCGGCGGAGGGCGCTCCGTTGGGCCACACCGGAGCCGCCCTCGGCGGCGAGACAGGCGGAAAGTATCAAAATTGCTACTGTTTCCGGCGACCGCTCGTCATCAACCGGTTTTTCTGGCGGCACGTCCAGCCGGAGACGGGTGCTACCCATCTTTCTTGGAGGAACGAATTTGAGCGTAGCCTCGAAGTTTGAGGGGGCTCGGGGCACGAATTTTGAGGGACGCACTGCGTCGCACATCACAAGCGGATGTTCAGATTTCGCGCCGGAAGTGCGTCGAGTCGCGCCAAACCCGTCTCGCCCGGCGCGATGCTCGACGTCGACCCCGCCGCGAAGCGCGGCAGGGCCGCCGTCCGAGCCCTCAAAAAACAAGCCCCTTGACATTCACGTTCCAGCGAATTCGTAGCGTCCCGCGAACTCGTGCTCTTCCTAGCGAGGTCGGGACGATCGACCAGGTGCGTCAACCATCGGGCGACCGTGCGGACGCACAGAGGAATGACGCGGAGCGTCCCTCAATCAATTTGGCGCTGGCGGGGCGAAAGTCCATCCATCCTTATGCTCATGCTCATCATGTGCGTGATGTAACGACTGCCTTTCACGGCGAAGCCGAAGTCCGGCGGCGTCGCGTTCCGCCACGCGACATAGGACGACGCTCGCTGGAGCGAATAGAAGGAGCCGTTGAGCTCGATCGAGTCGAAATGCCGCGCCGCAAAGGCGAGCTCCTCGGATTGCCGTAGGCCCTTGGGATAGAAGACGCCCCGCCAGGGCGCATAGCGCCAGCCCGAGATACCGATGCGGATGCGTCCGGCCATGAGCGCGCGTTCCGAGGAGCGTTTCCGTGGGCCCGCGACCGGGAGCTCGCCTCCGTCGCTTCGCAAGTTTCGCGCCGGTGGGAGGCCGTCTTGGATCGGCGCGAGGATTCTGCCCTAGCCTGGATTTTCACCGAGATAGTTCGCCTAACGGCGCAGCATGAGGCCGTCCCTCCGGCGCGGTAACCGGCAGACGCGGTTTCACGCGGAACGGCGTGAGCCAGGCAAGCGGCGGCATCAAGGGCGCCATGAGGGAAAAGGGTGCGCTATGGGCGAATTTCTCGTCCGTCAGCTTCTCCCCCTCGGGGGACGTAGTTGATGCGTTGACAGCGCAGAACAGCCTTGAAATCCAGCAAAAATCGGCTTCATTCCCTCTCGGCGCTGCTCTCCTTACCTTGACGAGATCCCTTATGTGTGGGTCACGTTTTTCGCGATGAGCGCACCCACTCCACTAACTGACCCCGCCCGCTTCTTCCTGGCGCCCACCCAGGCGCGGCACCGTCAGTATGAGGCGCTGCGCGCCTACTTTGTGGAGCATCGCTCGAGTGCCGAGGTCGCGCAGACCTTCGGCTACACGCCCGGCTCGTTCCGCGTGCTCTGCCATCAATTCCGCCACGATCCTGACCGTGCCTTCTTCACCTCGCCGATGCGCGGCCCGCACGAGCAGCCGAAGAAGTCCCGTGCCCGGCGCCTGATCATCGCGATGCGCAAGCGCAACCTGTCGATCTACGACATCGCCGAGGAGCTCCGGAGCCAGCACATCGAGCTCAGCCCCACGGCCGTCACCGAGGTGTTGCGCGAGGAAGGCTTCTCCAGGCTGCCGCGTCGCAAGGAGGACGAGCGCCCCGCCAGGACGCGCCCCGACCGCGCCAGCCGTGCCGATGTCCGCAACTTTCAGCTCGTCCCTGCGACGTTCGAGAGCCATGTCGGCGGCTTGTTCGTGCTCCTGCCGCTGCTCGTCAAGCTTGGCTTTGAGCGGCTCGCCGACGAAGCTGCCCTGCCTGGATCGAAGGCGATCCCGGCGACCCACGCGCTGCTCGCGGCCCTCGCGTTGAAGCTGACTTCCATCGAGCGCAAGAGCCACGTGATGGACCTGGTCTTCGACCAAGGCCTGTCACTCTTCGCGGGGCTCAACGTCATTCCGAAGACGACCTTCCTCGCGCAGTACTCCGATCGGCTGGGACGCTCGAGCTCCGTCCGACTGCTGCGCGGCTGGCTCGATCACCTGCGCGCTCATCTCGCGCTCGCGGGCGCGTCGTTCAACCTCGACTTTCACGCCGTTCCCTTCTTCGGGCAGGACGAGTTCGTCGAGCGCCACTACCTTTCCAAGCGCAGCCGCCGCGACAAGGCCGTGCTCACCTTCATCGCCCAGGACGCCGACACCGACGTGCTCTGCTACGCCAACGCCGACCTGCGCAAGGGAGAGGAGAGCGATGAGGTCCTGCGCTTCGTCGACTTCTGGAAGAAGACGCACGGCAAGGTGCCCCCGCACCTCGTGTTCGACTCGAAGCTCACCACCCACAAGAACCTGAGCCGCCTGGATGCCCAGGGGATCACCTTCGTCACGCTGCGCCGCCGCACGGATGTCCTTAAGCGCCACGTGCTGAACGCACCGGCCGCAGCCTGGCGCCGAGTGGAGCTCGATGTACCGCACCGCAAGTTTCGCAACCCGAAGGTCCTCGACGAAACGATCCGGCTGGGCAAGGACTATCCAGCGCCGATCCGGCAGATCTGCGCGCGCGATCTCGGTCACGACGAGCCCACGGTCCTGCTGACCAACGACACCCGCTCGACGCCGCGCACGATCCTCGAACGCTACGCTCGGCGCATGCTGATCGAGAACAACCTCGAGGACCAGGTCCACTTCTTCCACGTCGATGCGCTGTCGTCCGCGGTGGCCATGAAGGTCGACTTCGACGTGACCTTGACCGTCATCGCCACCGGCCTCTACCGGCTGCTCGGCAAGCACCTGCACGGCTTCGAGCACGCCAAGGCGCGGCAGATCTTCCGCCGCTTCCTCGACACGACGGCGAGGGTCGAGGTCAGCCCGCAGCGCGTTCACGTGCGCCTTCCTCGTCGGGCTCACAACCCCATGCTACTCGAGTCCGGCTTGCTCGCGACGCCCGTCGCTGTCCCCTGGTGGGGAGGAGCTTCGCTCGAGGTCGCGTTCCCCTGACCGGTGTCAGTGGCCTTTATGTTAACCGATCTTCTGCTGTGAAAATCCAGGCTAGCGTTGTAGGAAGACGAAAGCGCCCTTCTTGTTCGAGATGACGATGTCCGGCCGGCCGTCTCCGTTGCCGTCCGCGACCGTGAGCTGGGTGCCTACCCCCGAATCGTCGTCGATGAGAACGGGCTGGAAGTCGATGCGTTCCGCCGCTCGCGCCTGCTCGAACCAGTAGAGCCGGGCCGGCGCGTCGAAGTCCGGCATGCCGGCAGGCACATGACCCCAGAAGCGCTCGCCGCTCACGAGGTCCTGGAGCCGGTCACCGTCGATGTCGGCGTGAGCGAGCGCGTGCGGCTCGTGCATGAACACGCTCGACGCGGCATCGGGTGTGGTCCTCGGAACGACGACGTGCTCCACGAACGCGGTGCCGGCCGCGTTTGGAACCTGCTCGAACCAGGAGAGCCCGTAGCCGTGAGCGGCCAGCGTGGTCGCTATGTCCGCGTCCCCGTCGCCGTCCACGTCGACCACCGGCATCTGCGCTCCCCCGGCACCGAACGGCTGCTCGACGCGCGTGAACGGCAAGCCGTCGGGCGACTCTGGGCTCCGCGTGAAGTAGCCGCTCGCCTCGACCAAGTCGCTTGCGCCGTCCCCGTTGACGTCGCCTGCACCGAGGCCGTGCGTGAACGCGCCGTACCCCCGATTCTCGGTGAGCGCCCGGAAGACCCACGGCTCGGTCGGGTCCACGCCGGGCGACGACGTTCCGAGCACGCCCCCCGACATGTGCACGAGCTCGGGCACGCCGTCGCCGGTGATGTCGGCGAACAGGGGCGACTCGTTGTCGATCGGCCACGGCAGCGTGTCGTGACGAGCCCAGAGCGCGTCGCCGTCGCGCGGGTTCTGGTACCAAGCCGCGGGCACACCCGGAAAGCCGACGACGAGGACGTCGGTGAACCCGTCGTGGTCGAAGTCGTAGGGGAACTCGAAAAAGCAATCCGAGTAGCCGTGCGGATCGAAGGCTTCCCTCGGCCACACGGGATGGCTCGTGCCATACCCCGGACCCTCGTACCAATCCGGGCCCGCGATGACATCCGTCACCCCGTCGTGATTGAAGTCCGCAAAGCTCGCCCCCTCGCAGTAGAACTCGCGGTGCAGCGTGATCTTCACGAAGCGTGCGTCGAGGGCGGCCTCACGCGGGAGCGGTGGGGGCGCGGTGACGGTGCCCGCGGGCGGCGCGTCGGTGCCCGCGTCGACGGGCGCGCGCGAGGATTCGGCCGCGCAGGCGATAACCAAGGCGAGCGGTGTGCAGCACAATAACCCCATTCCCGAAGCCATCTCCGAGCGCTTAGCACGTCGTGGCCTGCTCGATAAGCATAACCGCGAGAATTGAGGGACCTCCGCGCACGGAGATGGGGGAACGCGCAGCGTCGAGCGGGTAGCTCGTGCGTCAGAAGGGGATGCCGTCGTCATCGGGCTCTGCGAGCGCGCGGTGGACGGCCGAGCGGTAGGAGCGGACGGCGCCGCGGAGTGAGCGGATCCGGGCGAGCAGATGGCGAGCCGCGCACAGCGTGGGCGGGTCCGTGGGCTCGGCGAGCGTGTCGACGGTCGGGTGCTCCAGTCGGAGCGCGGTCGAGACGGCATCGAGCGCGGCGACGAGCAGACGGAGCTCCAAGAGTTCGCGCGCAGCGTAGAGCCTGCGGCGGACCGAGGGGCTCATCGCTTCTTCGCCGATGCCTTCGGCCGCTGGGGCGGAGCGAAGACCTCGAGGTAGAGCTTCGCATCGAGCCGCGGCAGACCGCGGTCGGCTCCCGCGGCGAGCAGCTCGTCGCACAGATTCATCAGGACGCGGTAGTTGCTGGCGGCGTGATCGACGACGGTGCCCTTGAGCTCCGGCGTCATCAAGGCGATGTTGCCGGCCGTCTCGAGCAGGTGCTCGAGGCAGGCGGTGAGGTCGTCGCGAGACGCGTAATCCAGGTGGAGACGGCGGCGGATGCGGCTGCCGAGCGGCATGAGCTCGGGGGTGCGCAGCCGGTCGGGGAGGCGGCCGTCGCCGGCGAAGATGACGCAGAGGAGCTGGCGCGCGTCGAAATCCTTGCTGGCGAGGATACGCAGCTCGCAGAGCACCTGAGTGAGCGCCTCCTGCGCCTCGTCCACGATGAGCACCGGGCGGGCGCGGGTGGTGCTGATGTGCTCGCTCCAGCGGGTCCGCAGCGCCTTGAAGCCACCCCAGCGGTTATGGGCGCTCAGCGGCACGCCGAAGAGCTCGCCGAGCTCACGATAGAAGTCGGGCACGCGGCTCTGTGGGTGCTCGATGGTCCCGACGGTCACATCAGGCAAGGCGCCGAGGTGTTCGCGCACCAGCCTGAGCGCGACACTCTTGCCGGTGCCGGGATCGCCGCTGACAAGCGCGAAGCCGCCGTCGGTGACGCCGCTCTCGACGCGTCGCAGGAAGGTGTGGCGGCTCTACGGTCGCCGCGATGAAGCCGTCACCGCGAGGCTTGCGGTCGTAGTCGCTGCGATCAAGCGGGCCGCCGCACCACGGGCACCCCGCCCGCGCCACCTGCCGCGCGATCTCCTGGTCGAGTTCCTGGAGGCATGAGAAAAATTCGTCCCCGAGAATAAAGGCGTGCCAGCATGCATCCTCTCCGGTCTTCCACACCCGGAGCGAGCCCTCTCGGACGACTTCTCGCAAGCTTTCTGAGGGGGCTTGGTCTTTTGTTCCTCAGCAAACCTGATCGGAACCGCGTAACTCTCCCTCCATCTTGAAGGCGCTGCTCACCGCGCAGCACGCGCTCCACCTCCGGGCCACGCCGCCACGTCACGGCCTGGAGGCCCCCCCCCGCGGGCACGTGCGCGGGCGTGTTCATCGCGGTGCTGCCCTGGACCGCCGCCGGCTTGCCCTCGACGAGGACGTCTGCGCTCAGCGCGCCGGACAGGTCCCCGCTGAACGGCATCGGCGTCGGCGTCGGCACAGGCCCGCCGGGCGAGGGCACCATCACCAGGTGCGTATCGATGCCGATGACCTTATCGCGCTGCTTGGCGGCGGGTTTGCCTGACATAGCCCGATCCTACGCCCTCTGTGCACGACGGAATAGAGAGGGCCCCGCAGGCCGTGGGCGCAGCTCAGGCGATCTCGTTGATTCCGCCAACGCTGGAGGATAGTGTTGGCAGAATGACCCGTATGAGCATGTTGCCGACCTCGCGGAGGCTGCGCGCGTTGCGCCCGAGCATCCTCGCCCTGTGCGCGCTCTGCGGCTGCCGCAGCCCAGCCTCTCCGGAGGGAGGAGCCGCCGTGCGCTCGGCAGAAGCGGCGCATGCGAGTTCCGGGGCGCCTGCTTCCCCGGCGACCCCGATCAGCGGAAGCGCCGCAGTTGGCTCAGCTTCACCGGCCGTTTCCCCGTCGCTTCCGCCGCTCCAGCTCTCATTCCACGTCGCAGCGGAAGCGGTGGTGGAGCCGCGAGCCGACTCCGGTTTCGGCCCAGGCTACGTGCTGCATCGCCTGGACGGAGCGCTCCTCCTTCAGACTGGCCGACGCTTCGCCGTGCTCGATGGCGATCGATTTGTCGAGCGCGCTCCGCTCGCCAAGGCCGTCGGTCCGGGCAGAACCGCGGCGGCTATCTTCGGAGCATGGCCCCGCGCGGTGTTCGCGCAGCTCATGAACGACGCGGAGTCGAACGCAAACTACCAACAGGGGGCTCTTTACCGATACCGAGGCAATCGCTTCCAGCTCATCAAGAAGACGGGGCCGAACACGTATTACGAGGGCGCCTACTACCCCGGGGATGGGCGCTTGGGTGCATTGATCTGGGCCAACCTCGATGGTGTCGTCCAGACCTGGTTCGACATCCTGGAAGGAAGCCCCAAGGGCACGTTGCCAACCCCCGCCCAGGTGGACGGCGGCCTGGCGAGGATCGGCATCCACGCCATGTTATCACTACCGACAGGTCACCTCTTCACCTGTGGTCCCGACAACGCCACGCCGGAGCAGGAGATGGCTAATCAGCAGTAGGCTCGCAGGGAACGCACCCGCCGGAAGTTCTTCGTCGACCGAGCGGACCCGTCCCTTGTCGCCCGGCTTGTTGTTCATGGCACGTGTGCGGACGCGTTGCACCTGCTTCACTTTGCCATCGGCGAGCGAGCCCAGGATGAGCAGCCGCTTGCGACTCAGCGGTAGGCCGAGGTCGTCTACCTTCGTCGCCCGGGATCCGTTCATCATCGTAGTTGCTGGCTGGAGCTTGGCCTTCCTTTCCGGAGGCGTGTCCTGCCCCACTAGAGCGTCAAGCGGCGTGTAGAATATCCAGCAAGTCTGAACGTCTCTGGTGTTCGGCAGATTGCGCAGGGACCAGTAGTATCGCGCCAGCGTAAAGTTTTGGTCTTCGGCATCGCCGTACATCCGCAGCAGCCGACTCGGGTCCTCAGATGTTCCACTTGAAGAGCAGCTGGGGCACGTGCTCGGTCACGCCCTTCTGGAGGTAGCGGTTCCACGCGAGCTGGTACTCGATGCCCGCGTAGAGCTTGCCGTCGACCAGGGTGGAGAGCTTGCCGATGTCCAGCATGAGCTGCGGCTGGGTGACGAAGAACCAGCGCCCCTCGCTCGGGATCTTCGTATATGCGCCCGTGTCGTCGGGGCCGACCGTGAAATCGCCTTTCCCCTCGCCGAAGACACCCCACGAAAAGAACCCGGCGAACACCAGGTCGGTGATGGTCCATACGGGCACCTTGACCTGCCAGGCGGCGCCGATCTGGAGGTCCATGCGCGCAAGCGACCAGTCGTCGCGGGCCACGGTGGTCACCGAGAGGAAATCGACGTGGGGGATCGTGAAGTCGTACTGTAATCCATAGTAGTGGAGGGAGCCGAACTTGGACACGGTCTCGAGCTCGTAGCGCAACGAGAGGTCGGCGAGCGGTCCCCAGTCCCACTCCACACCGGCGATCTTCTGGCCGATCCGCTTGATCGAGAACGTCAGCGAGGCGCCGCCAAAGAAGCCTCCCTTCTCGTTGGGGGTGACCTCGGCGTCCGGCGCCGCGAACGGGCCGGTGATGTCGTAGTACATGAAGAACGTGCCATAAGGCCACCATTGAAACGTCTTGATGGTGAGGATCGTTCGCTCGGTGTCGCCGTTGAAGTCCTTGTTGTAGTTCCACCCGTGGAGCAGCTCCAGCGAGGTGTCCGCCGCGGCCGGCGACGACCAGGCAGCCGTCAGCGCCAGGGTCGATATCAGTACCTTGAGCTTCATCGTTCTTTCGCGCCCTTTCGCGGTATGGTTCGCCGAGAGCCGAACGGCGCTCGGCGCGGCGGCACGCGCGCCGAGCCGCGCGCCGAGCATCGAACGCTATCCTATCTCATTTCGCCCACCGGCACGGAAGACATCCCCATGGAGAAGAGACGAGAGCCCGTTGCCCCCTCCCCCGGCGGCGCCCATCGGCGAATCGTCTCCGAGGCTGCCGCAACGAGGAGATCTCTCAGCGGTGTTTCAGGATGATTCACCCGAGGAGTCGAGATGTTTTCCAGCCCCTGCCGGGGGGGAAAGGAAGAGCAAGACGATTCGAGGATGTCAAGCGCGAATCGCCGCGCTCACCTCAGGCGACAGAAGGTTCCTTACGCGATCCGCCATCTCCTGGAAAAGTGCCGCTGTGTCAACAACTTATCCAAGCATCGAAGGGACCGCGTTCACTCCGCAGCCTGCGCGAGATCGTCCAAAGCGGCCCCGGCTTCGCCCCCGGCAGGGCGACGCAGAGCCTACCGCCGCGCGGCGTGCCGGCGCACGTCGTCATCGCAGCGCGGCCAGCGCTTCCCGGGTCGCCTCGCGGCTCAGGCACGGCGCCTCACGCTGCGCGCGCGGGGCTCAGGCGCGGCGCCTCACGCTGCGCACGCGGGCCCGTCGTACCAGGCCATTCCTTCCGTGGGATCGCGCGCTCGGCATTCCGGAACTTCCAGCGGGAGCCCGAGCCGCGCGAGGATCTCCCTCGCCATCGCTGGCTCAGTCACAGCACTCAGTAGGGTACAGCTATACGGTAGGATGCCTTCCGCTTGGTGCTACGTCGCGGTAATCCCAGGCGTTTCAGGCGTGGAAGACCTGCCTGATCGCATAAGGCCCGTTCTGTCAATGAGCTCGTACCGTCGGACAGCACGAGTCAGGAACGGCTCCGAGAATCTTGACTTTGCGGAACGCGTTTGCTTGTCCTATCCGCCGCTACGCGACCTGTGGCTCCTGGTGATCGTGCTCTCCTACAGCCGGCTTCGATTCATGCGCTTCTCGCTGCGTGCCGCGATGCCGAGCTTCCTCTGCGGACACGTCGAGGCATGGCTGCTTTCCTGGAGGAGAGGCCAAAGACGATCGAGCTCGTCTCCGACGACTTCCCCGATGAAGAGCGGGTCGAAGCACGCGTCGGCAAGATCGAGGAGCTCTTCCTGCTGCGCTTCGTCGTCGAGGGCGCCAATGTCGTCTTGCTCGGCCCCAACGGTGTTGGCAAGACGATGCTGCTCAAGAACCTGGCGAGCCGCGCGCTCCATGCTGGGTACCCGGTCCTGGTGCGCAGCGCGAGCGACTTGCTCGCCGATCTTGCAGGCCAGGAGTCGTCAGCGGCGCGCGCAAGACGGCTGCGCGCATATGTACAGCCCGCGATTCTCTGCATCGATGAGGTGTGATATCTTTCTTATGACACGAGGCACGCCGACCTGCTCTTCGAGATCGTCACTCGCAGGTACGAGAGGAACAAGTCGATCGTGCTCACGACCAACAAGCCCTTCGCCGAGTGGCCGACAGTGTTTCCCAACGCCGCCTGCGTCGTGACGCTCGTCGACAGGCTGCTCCATCGCGCCGAGCTCGTGGCGATCGAGGGAGACAGCTACCGGTTGCGCGAGGCCCAGGAACGGCAGCTGCGCCGCTCCGGCTCCCGACGTCGGCCGGTGGCGTATGCGACCATGCCCACCAGATCGGCGCTCATCCTCGCCTTGGTAAGGAAGAAACAACCCTTCGCAGCAACAGCGTGCATCAAGGCGCAGCAATCACCCGCGCCGTCGATGCGCACATAGATGGCCGCGCTCGGAGCTGCGGCGCGCACCCGGTCGATGCATTCCTCGACGAAGGGCACATCAGCCTCGCCGAAGCTCGTATCGCCGGGGCGCAGCTTGACGCCGACGACTGCATCGGCCTCAGCGACGCGCGCCAGGATCGGATGGTAGCTCGGCCGGCCGCGATAGCGCGGGTTCGGACCGGGCAGCGCCCCCTGCTGCATCCCGAAGAGCGGCTCCACGGTCGTGTCGACGTCGACGTGCACGAACCGGTGCTTTCGGCGTGCAACAAGGGCGAGCCCATGGTCGACGACCATGCTGTGCAGCGCTTCGAGCGCATGGTCGTCGAAGCGGCACAGGTCTCGGTAGACGGTGTCGATGCTCGGGACCACCCCGCCTGCGAGACGTACGAAGAGCGGGTCGACGGCGAGCGCCTCGATGCCGAAGACGCGCTCCTCGCCGGCGAGCGCGCTGTCCATCAGCAGTCGCATCTGCGCGGCCATCGGATAGATGACCGAGCGGCCCGTCTTGAGCCGGGAAAACCGGCGGCTCAAGGCCGCGTCGATGCCGAGTTGCCGGATGCCCCGCCCATCCAGTTAACCTAACGCCACAACCACGACGTGGTCGTGCCATCCAGAAAAACCGAGTAATTTTAGCAGGTAAGCGTGTCCCGTTGGGCTCAACGGTTACCACTCCACTGTACGCGCCGCCCAGATTGCAGCACCGGTGGAGCGCGTCTCCTTCAGCACCGCTCCGGGCGCCTCGTCGCTACGGGGTCGGATCGGCCCTGACCGACCTCCACTGGGCCAGGTAGCCGGCGCCCGGCCCTGAATTGGTGAAGAACACCGCGTCGAGGCCGTGAATGTAGCTGTCCACCGCCCACGGATTGATGCCCGATGTCGGGTTGTCCTTGAACTGGGCGATGTGCGTCGCCATGCCGCCGGTGCCCCCCGTCATGCTGTACCCCCATGCGTCGGCGCCCGGGACTCCGTCGGTGTCGAATGTGCTCTTGAAGAGCGTCCACTCGTCGTTTCGCATGTCGGCGAGCGAATCCGTGTGCAGCACGAGCCCCGGTTGCCGCACGCCTTGCATGATCTTCAACATCTCGAAGACGTTCCCCCGGAAGCCGCCGGCGTTGCAGTACGTATTCGGAATGCTGAAGCCAGGGCCGGTGTCGCCGGGCTCGTCATAGACATAGACCTCGACCTTCTCGGGGTCCTTCTTGCAGTCGAGGTTGTGGATGCCCATCGGTCGGAACACCCTCAGGTCGAGGTATCGCTCGAAGGGCATGCCGGTGACCTCCTCCACCCAGACGCGCAGCATGCAGTGGTTGAACCCCGAGTAGTTGAACGTGCCGCGGGGGCCGTTCATCTGTGCGGGCCCCGGAGGAATGGTCCACTTGCTGGGATCCATCCCGCCGCCCGCGGTCCCGGCCTCGCCGCAGCCGCCGTTGATCATGTTCGACCTGTGGGTCATCGCGTCCCACACCGTGATGTGCCAGTAGTCGTCGGGATCGTTGGTCGAGATGTAGGTGAGCCCGAGCCGATCGTCGATCCACGCCAGAATCTTCGCCGCGTGCGGGTCGATGGGGTACTCCTCGAGCACCTTCGCCGCGGCCAGAGTCGTGATCCACTTGCTCACGCTGAGGTAGTCCCACTGCGCCTCCGGGGTCATGCGGATGTTGCCGTCGGCCGGTGACTGCGCGTGTCCCGACGACGTCGCGCCGAGCAGCTCGCCGTCCTGCATCAGCGCGACCGTGTAGCCCACGGGCACCGCGCTCCACGTGTCCTGGAAGTACTTCTCGGCCTCAGCCATCCACACGGGCGACACGACCGGGTAGTCGGTCCTCACCGGGACCTCCTCGCGCTTCGCGTCGGTGGGGGAGAGCCCGTGCTTGTGCCGATCGAAGTCGATCAGCTCGAGCCCCGCCGTCGTGTTGCGATCGAACGCCTCGTCGAACTGCTCCCATCGCGCGCCAGGGATGAAGTCCTCGGCGTCCGTGCCGGGGACGAAGAACCCGTCGTATTTGCGGATCCCGTTGACGACGTGGGTCTCGAGCTGGATCAGGCGCCGGTTCAGGCCACGGTGCCTCTTCCACTCGCTGGCGAAGTACGGGTACTCGACGCCGACGGTGGCCCACCAGCCGCTCTGTCCGGGGGTCTTCGTCACGACGACCGTGTAATGATGCGTGTTGCCGACGTAGTACGACTCGACGATGGTCGGCTGATAGCCCTGGCTGCTCCACGTATTGTTCCAGGTCCAGAACTGGTCGACCGGTCCGTCGTAGATCTCCTGGGCGCGGGTCCCGGCCCTCCACACGCCGATGTAGACGACCGAGCCGCCCGTCTGCTGGACCTCGATGTCGGACAGCTCCAGCCCGTTCAGGGCGTTCGCGGCCTCCTGGTCGCGCAGCTGCTGCAGCGTCATGCCGGCGTTGAAGCCATAACCTCCGCTGCCGGGCACGAAGACCCCATCGAAGCGCGCGTTCCCGTCGCTTCCATACCAGAGCTCGACCTGCGACAGCCGCTGACCGTCGTCGACGCGCTCACCGAGCTCCTGGATGAACTCATTCCAGGTCTTGTCCGTGACGACGTGTTGCTCCGTGAGCCCGGCGCGCGGGCGGAACACGCCGGTGAACAGCGGCTCGTCGCAGGTCGCCACCAGCGAGTCGAGCCCGGTGCTGTTGATGTTGACGTCGGTGGCGATGCTGATCGTGATCGCGCCATCGGCCACGCCAGACCAGGGGCCGGTCCCGTTGAGCTGGGTCCCGGCGCTGCACGAGCCGGAGCTCCCGGCGGTCGCGACGCCGCCGACGCACATGCGGTCGAAGTTCGTCTCGAAGCTGCCAGACGCGACCCACTTGAACTTGCCGCCGTAGCACGGATCCCAGGTTACCTGGTGAGACCGGTTGTGTGGGACGGGAGATTCGCCTTCGCACCTCCGGCCGTTGTCGTAGCCGCATTCGATCGGGTTCAGCCCCGTGCTGGTCAGCGCCGCGCTGGCGGCGCCCAGGTCAGCGTCACCTCGGTCAACGGTACCGACGTCGGCCGCGTCGGGCTCGGCGCCATCCAGCTCGGTACAGCCCGCGAGCGCCAGCGCCAGCGGCAGTGCGATGCGGATCGAGAGCGGGGCGTGGGACGGAACGCGCGCCGCCTCGACATGGCGACGCGACGCTCGCTCCGACGCCGTGGCAGTTATGCGACGTGTCATACAACATAGAGGATTATCGTCGATCATGGAAGCGCCGCCGTGCAACTGGCATGCCCGCGCGCGGGCTCGCCCAGCCCGGTCTCGCGGCGCGTCGCGTGCCGGTCCGAACGGCTCCTGGCCGCGCATCGCAGGGCCAGGGATCCGCGAGACGACCGTTGATCTCATGGTCCGTGCCGCGCGGCCTCCGTGACATGTCACGTGACATGTCACGTGACATGTCACGCTCCCGCAGCTCGCCCGGCTACCTCCCGCGGCTCTTCCGCTCTCGATACCTCGACAGCGCTGCGCGCAGCTGCACCAGCTCCCTGCTTCCTCCGGCCCGGCGCTCGCCAGTAGGGTACAGCTATACGGTAGGATGCCTTCCGCTTGGTGCTACGTCGCGGTAATCCCAGGCGTTTCAGGCGTGGAAGACCTGCCTGATCGCATAAGGCCCGTTCTGTCAATGAGCTCGTACAGTCGGATTGCACGAGTCAGGAACGGCTCCGAGAATCTTGACTTTGCGGAACGGCGGATCGAGGTCGGGCGGCAGGCGCGGCTGCGCCTGGGGAATTTTCGTCTGCACGTCCTGCAGCGCGACGTCGACGTCGCGCGACAGGTCGAACTCGATGGTGACCGACGCGCTCCCCTGGCGCGCGGTCGACGTGATCGACCGGATGCCCTCGACCCGGACGGCCGCCTCCTCGATCGGCTCGACGACGTCGTGCTCCATGACGCGGTATCGTCACCTTTCTTGCAGCCCGAAAGCCCGGCCAAGAAGAGGCCCGCCGCGAGGGCGAGCGCCGCGATGCCGAACGGATGGAACTCCATCGAGTTTGAGGCTTAGCGCAACTCGCGGACGGGCGCGCAGGGGTCGAGCGCGCCGTGGCCGCCTCCCCGCCGGCCACCCGCCCTGGCTCCGGAGAGGCATTCTGCCACAGCCCGCGAACGAGCTTCCCGGGATCGGAGGAGGTGACCGCGCCGCCCCACATCCACGGCCGCAGGCCACGGCACGTGCGCGAGGTTGAATGCGAGCAGACCTGCAAGCATCTCAGTCCCCGTAAGGACTTACATTTCGGCGGGGTTCCTGTCCCTGCAGGGAACGACGACGATGAAGGCGACCCAGGCGCTGACATCGCCGGAATGACGTGCACGAACGGCGGGATTTTCTGCAGAGCGACCTCGATTTCCGGATCGCCGACGCTCGAGCATCGAGACCACACCACCCAAGAGAAGAACCCAGGAAGGTGATAGGATGAGAAGGGGACGAAGAGACTTCGTGCAAGGATCGACGGCCATCGCGCTCGCGCTCGCGTTGCCGGCGTGCGGCCAACAGGGGATCGACGGAGGTGACGCTGCGGAGACCGGGGTCATCCGTGCCGCCCTCGCGATCCGGGGCGAGCGGCACGACGTGACGGCGGTTCACTACAAGGTCGTCGGCGCCAGCAGCACCTGCAGGGACACGGCGATCGCGGAGGCGACCAGCGCCCTCGACATCGACGTGCCCCTCGCCGGCGACGTGCCCTACGACGACCACCTCGTCACGGGCTCCGGGCCGCACGCGGCCGCGGAGGGCACGTTCGTGCTGCCTCGCGGCAATTACCGCGTCTGCGCGACGCCGATGCACGACGCTTCGCCGTCGGAAGAGTGCGCTCCCGCCGAGACGGTGGTGGATGTCCCTGGGCAGTGGACGAGGGAAGTCATGCTCGTGTCCCAGTGCCGCGGGGATACCGACGGCCTCCTCGACGCGGTGGTCGCTCTGAACTCCCCGCCAAAGATCAACAGCCTCGACATCGCGCCCAGCAAGTTCATCACCCTGTGCGAGACGGCCACGATCACCGTGGACGCAGAGGATCCCGATGGCGACGCGATCTCGATCACCTGGTGGCTCGGGTCGAAGGTGGGCGGGTCCTCCCCGGTCCTCGGCCTTCCTGGGCCCGTCGGCACGTTCTCGACGGACACGCCGGGCGTCTACACCATTGGGGTCAAGGCCACCGACGTGCACGGTGCGTCGACCTCGCTGACGTTTTACATCCACGTATCGGCCGAGCGCTGCGACTGCACCTGCCCCGACGGCTTCATCCAGCTCCCCGACGGGGAATGCGCGACGAGCTACGACATCGATGCGGACCGCCTCATCAACCAGGAGGAGCGCTGCGATGACACGGACACCCACCGCTACGGGTGCGGCGACTACGGGTTCCAGTGGCACGATCTCGGGCGCGGGTTCTCCTCCGTGCGCCGGGTCGACGTCGAGCTCGAGAGCGGCATCGACTGCTCCTCCGAGGCCGGCGTCCGCGCCGTGTCGCTCAATGGCGGCGCGATTGGCAACTTCGACCCTATCGGATCGTGCACTTGTGACTCGGATCACAGGCTCGCCTCGTTCACCGACGTGAATTCCAGCTCGTACGTGCTCGGCGGGGTGAACTCCGTGAATATTTCCGCGCCGAGATGCGACGGGCTGAGCCGGAGCGCGGAGCTCGGCGGGGCGTTCGCGCGCGTCACGGTCGTCTACAGCTGCGAGCCGAGCCTCTGCGCTGACGTGACCTGCGCGCCGCTGGACGCGTGCCACGTCGCGGGCGTGTGCGACCCAAGGACGGGGCTCTGCACGAACCCGAACGTGCCCGACGACACGGCGTGCGACGACGGCGACCCGACCACCGCGGAGTCGATATGCATCAGCGGCGCGTGCGTCCCCGAGTCCCCCTGCGGCAACGGCAGGGTCGGTCCGGGCGAGGAGTGCGACGATGGCGGCCATGTCAACGGCGACGGCTGCTCGGCGACCTGCCAGATCGAGGGCACGCGCCGGTTCCTCTACACCGTGCGCGAGGAGGACGACATGCTTCGCCGGTTCGACCTGCGGACGCGGAGATTCGAGGACGTCGGTCCGCTCGGCGTGAGCTTCGACATCGGCGAGCTCGCCTGGGAGGAGGCGACCGGCACCCTGTGGATGATCGACGGGCGCGCCAACAAAGGACTCTACACGGTGGACATCGCCACTGGGGCCGCCACCCTGGTGGGCATCCACGGCGTCGACAAAATGTTCGGGCTCGGCCTCGATCCGAGGACTGGCAACCTGTATGGCAGCACGCGCGGGAGCCAACCCGGGTTCTACCAGCTGGACAGGGCGACCGGGGCCGCGACCCTCCTCGGGACGCCCCCCAGAGGCTACGACGGCATGGCCTACGACACCACCCGCGACCAGCTGGTCGGGTTCGTCGCCGGTTATGGAACCCTCATCGCCATCGACGTCGCGAACGGCGCCGGGTCGTTGCTGGCATACCAAGAGCCCACCAACGCCGGCGGCTTCGCGTACGATCCGATCGCCGACCAGTTCTGGGAGATCGATCAGGACGGGTTCCTGTACACCTACGACCCGACGTATGACTATATGCAGACCATGATCAGGTCGGAGCTCGGCGCGCACGATGGGCTGACCCTGGTCATACCCGCGCCGTGACGTTCCGTATCCGAGGAGCCTCCGTGCGAGGAAGGCCCGGTGGACTCTCCATCTAAGCAGCAGAGGCCGCCGCTCCGTCGGCACGCCCCCGTGCAACATGAGGTAGCCGAGCCGCAGCCGGTCGAGCTCACGGTAGCTCACGGTAGTGACTCATCGCGATCGCCTCGGCATTCAATGACGCGAGGAGCTCGGCCTCGGCGCCGCGGTCCCCTCGACCTGCAGATATCCCGGCGAAGCGCTCGAACGGCGCCTTGAACCCCCACCCCACCCCACCCCGCCGTGCCTCCCCCACGCATCGTGGAAGAGTAGCCTATCTGACGGCGCCGGGCCTTCGTCCGGTCCGCCGGTGCCTGCGCGAGCAGCTGACGTCGCATCATGGGCTCGAGCGCCGCGCCCGCGCTGCAGCCGGCGCCGAGGAGCCAACGACTGACGAGGAGGACGATGTGATCGCAGAGATCCGGGCGTGGTTCGAGGAGTACAAGCGGACGCTCCGGGACGAAGGGCGCGCCGAGGAGGCGGCGCGCGCCGGCTGACCGCGCTCCAGGTCCGCGGCATCGCCGTGCCGGACGCCGCGCGGGAGCGCCCCATGGCCGAGAAGGATACGCAGACGCTGGAACGGCGGCATGAACGGGCCGTCGCCGCCGCGTCGCTCGCCAAGGTGCTCGACGGGCTGAGCTGAGCCACGCCGGCCGACGACCGGCTGCCCAGCCCGCAGGCTCCGGCAACGGACTCGCAGGCGCGGGTCTGCGGCCGCGGCTCCCGCCGTCTACCATCCCGCTCCGCCGCGCGAACGCCTCGCGAGCGCCTCGCGAGCTCAGCCACAGCAACGATCGCGCGCAGCGCGGCGGCGCGCGCAGCGCGGCGGCGCGGCGGCGCGGCGGCGCGCGTGGCGCCCCGAGGCGCCCCTCGCCTTCGTCAAGGCTGCATCCTTCGACCGAGAGCGGAGCGACTCCGCACGTCATAAAGGGATGGCCCGCGCCTCCACCCGGGTCACAATGTCTTCATCACCGGGAGGCAGACGTGATGCTTCGGAAAATGCTCTTCCTTTCCAGCGTGGGACTCGTGTCGGCCTGCTCAGGGGCAGATCCGGAGGCCCCTCCAGCGCTGTCCTGCAAGGCATCGCCGGACTGCGCCTCCACGCCCCAGACGCCGCTCTGCGATCAAGCGATCGGCGCGTGCGTCGAGCTCCCGCCCGGCTACCCCATCGGCGTGAAGGACGGCAGCCCTTCCTCCGTCGCGCTCGTGACCGTCTTCGAACCGGACAGAAAGCGTGAGCCGACCGATCTCGACTTCAACCCGGAGCGGCCGGACGAGCTCTGGGTGGTCAACCGCCGGGACGACAGCGTGACCATCATCTCGAAGCCAGGCGCGCCGGACGGCCAGGCGGTCCGCCTCCGCGACCCCGCCGCCGACCACTTCATGGCCCGGCCGCCGGCGATCGCCTTTGGCCACGCGGGCACGTTCGGTGTCTGCGGCGACAACGACAACGGGGGCAACTACTTCATGGGGCCGACGCTCTTCTCGTCAGATCTCGCGATCTTCGCGGAGGAGACGCCCGACGGCCTCGGGTCGCACCTCGACATGCTCCACTCGAGCCCCTTCTGCAAGGGCATCGCGCACGAGCAGGGCAACGTCTACTGGGTCTTCAACGGTTATGACCACGCGATCGACAGGTACGACTTCGCCCACGATCACGGCCCCGGGAACGACGATCACGCCGACGGCGAGATCTACCGTTACGTGGCGGGCGAGGTGCTCGGGACCGACGAGACGCCGAGCCACATCTTTTACAGCGCCGAGGACCGCCACCTCTACATCGCCGATACGGGCCACAAGCGGCTGCTGAAGCTGGATACCGCGAGCGGCACGCCTGGAGCGAGCTTCGACGGACAGGAGCCCGTCGTGGCGCGCAGGCACATCGACGGGGCCACGCTGACCGAGCTCGTCCCCCCGGGGACGCTCGAGGCGCCGAGCGGGCTCGAGGTCCACGAGGGGCTGGTCTACGTCAGCGATCACGCGACAAGCCGGCTCCACGCCTTCGACCTGCAAGGGCGGCAGGTCCGCACCCTGGATACGGGGCTCCCCGCGGGCTCGCTCGCCGGGATCACCTTCGGGCCGGACGGCAAGCTCTACCTCGTCGACCTGGTGGCGGGCCGGGTCTACCGGATCGATCCGATCCTGTGAGGCGACCGGCAGCGAGATCGCGGGCCGGCTGATCGGCTGCGGCCGTCGCAGCCTCGCGGTTCCTCCGCCCCATGGCCTTCGCGCACAGGCGGGGGCTCACCGCGCGATCGATCATCCGATCTCCCGGACGCTGGCGTCGGTGTCCCTCGACCGATCGACGGAGCCCGGGTGCGCTGTCCGCCGGCCGACGAGGCGTCGCGCGAGCGCCGTGGCGGCGACCCACGCGGGAAGGACCTGGAGGACCCCCGTGATCTCGAAGAGGGCGTCGTCCGGCATCTCGTAGACAGGCGGCGGAAAGAGGCGCAGGAGCGCCGGGGACCCAGGGGCCAGGAAATACAGCGCGTCTTTCAGCACGTGGTTGTAGACGCCCTCGAATGCGCCGATCCAGGCGATCGGCACGAGCGCCAGCGCGGCGACGAGCACGACGAACGAGGCCCGTCCGGCGGGCGCGCCCGCCCGGCGGCGGTGGACGGCGAGGGCGCCGAGGATCACCGCGATGGTCGGGACGCTGAGGAACGCGATGTGCAGCCGCCAGGGCGTCCTGTAGACCACGGCGCCGATCGCATGGTGCACCGCGGTCATCACCATCACGGCGACGCCCGCGAGCGCCGCCTTCTTCGTGAGCGCTGCTGCGATGTCCTGGGATGTCTGCATGGATGAACTCCGTGCCTCGAGGCTCTGAGGTCTTGCGGGCGCCTCACCTCACGGGTGGAGGGGCGCCCGCGGTAGGACAAGAGATACGCAGCGCGCGGCGACGGGTCGATCGCATCCCGTGAACAGGACTCGTGCGCACCGCGCACGAATCCGGGGCGCCGCCCTGCCGTGGTAGCGTGGGGCGCCGCCCTGCCGTGGTAGCGTGGGGCGCCGCCCTGCCGTGGTAGCGTCGGCGGCGTGGATTCCCTGGCGAACATCGAGGCCTTCGTGCGGGTAGCGGAGCTCGGGAGCATCACCCGCGCCGCGCGGTCGCTGCACATCACGGCCTCGGCGGCGAGCCGGCGCATCGCGCAGCTCGAGGACGAGCTCTGCGTCCGCCTGTTCCACCGGACCACGCGCGCGCTCCGGCTGACGGACGAGGGCCGCGCCTTCCTCGAGCGATGCCAGCGCATCCTGGGTGAGCTGGAGGCAGCGAAGCAGTCGATCGCGCACGCGCGCGAGATCCCCGAGGGGCGCCTCTGCGTGGAGGCGCCCGGGGTCCTCGGGAGGCTCGTGCTCGTGCCCGCGGTGCCGGGTTTTCTGGCGAGATATCCGCGCATCGAGCTCGATCTCCGCCTGCGGGACGCGGTGGTCGACCCGGCGGCGGAGGGCGTCGATGTCAGCCTGCGCGTCGGGCACCTCAGGGACGCCCAGATCGTGGCGCGCAGGCTCGGCGTCACGCGGATGCTCCTGTGCGCCTCGCCGGAGTACGTGCGCCGGAGCGGGGCGCCGAGGGCGCCCGAGGAGCTCCAGCAGCACCGCTGTCTCGGGTTCGTCCGCGACCACCGGGTCGTGCCGTGGCGCTTCCGCGCCGAGAGCGGGACGCTGCGGTTCGAGCCCACAGGTCATCTCAGCGTCAATGACGGCGACGCGCTCAAGGCGCTGGCGGTGGCCGGCGCCGGGCTCGCATGGGTCTTCGACTTCATGATCGCGCCCGAGCTCGCGTCGGGCGCCCTGGTCACCGTGCTCGATGAGTTCGCCATCGACGAGCGCCCGATCCACGCGCTCTACCAGAGCCAGCGGCACGTCATTCCCAGGGTGCGGGCGTTCCTGGACTTCACCTCCACGCTGCTGGGAGCGCCGCGGCCGTGAGGCGGCCTGGCGCTCCCGGCCGCCCGGGCGGCGGCGTCACCGTGGCCCGGACAGCGATGGAGTGACCTGCGCGGTCACACCGAGTCTGCCGGCCGGAACCGGCGGAGCCGGAGGGAGCTGAGCAGCACTGACACGCTCGACAGGCTCATGGCCGCGCTCGCGAGGACCGGCGACAGCAGCCAGCCGGTCAGCGGGTAGAGCGCGCCGGCGGCGATCGGGATGCCGATCACGTTGTAGATGAACGCCCAGAAGAGGTTCTGGCGGATGGTCCGCAGCGTCGCGCGCGAGAGCCCGAGCGCGGCGGGCAGGGCGGCGATGCCCCCGCGGAGCAGCGCCACGTCGGCCGCGGCGACCGCTATGTCGGTGCCGCTCGCTACCGCGATCCCCACGTCGGCGCCGGCGAGGGCGGGCGCGTCGTTGATGCCGTCGCCGACCATCGCGACAACGCGCCCGCGCTCCCGCTCCTCGCGCACGATGCGCGCCTTGTCCTCGGGGCGGACCTCGGCGAACACCTCGTCGATCCCGAGCCGCCGGGCCACCGCGCGCGCCGTCGCCTCGCGGTCGCCCGTCACCATCGCGACGCGCACGCCGAGCCGGCGCAGCGCGGCGACCGCCTCCCCGGCCTCCGGGGTCGGCAGGTCGGCGACCGCGACGAGCCCGGCGAGGCGGCCCTCGACGGCGACGAACGACGGGGTGTTCCCGTGCCCGGCGAGGCCGTGGGCGAGCTCCTCGAGCGGCGCCGTGTCGATCCCGAGCTCGGCGAGGTACCTCGACGGCCTCGACGATGCGGGCGAGCGCGGTCCCGGCGCCTGTCTTCGTGATCCGCAAGGTGAGCTGCCCGCTCTGGTTGAGCGTGCCGCCGAACACCGCCGCTCCGGCGCCCTTGTCGACGGGGAGGCTCTCGCCGGTGAGCATCGACTCGTCGACCGCCGAGGCGCCCGAGACGACCTCTCCGTCGCTCGGCATCCGCTCTCCCGGTCGAACGCGCACGAGATCGCCGGGCGAGAGCTCGGCGGCCGGGATCTCCTCCTCCAGGTCGCCGCGCAGGCGCCGCGCCGTCCTGGGCTGGAGCGCGACGAGCCCGCGCACGGCGTCGGTGAGCCGCTTGCGCGCGCGCGTCTCGAGGAGCTTGCCGAGCAGGACGAAGCTGATGATCGCGCCGGCGGCCTCGAAGTAGACGTGCGGCTGCACGCCGTGCTCGGCGTGGGGGAAGAGCTGCGGCGCGAGGACGGCGACGGCGGAGTAGCCCCACGCGGCGCCCGTGCCGAGGGCCACGAGGGTGTTCATGTCGGCCGCCCGGTGCCGGAGCGCGGCCCAGGCGAGCCGGAAGAACCTGCGGCCAGGGCCGGCGACCACCGCGGTGGCGAGCGCGAGCTGGACGAGCCGGCCGATCGCGCTTTCCGCGGCGGCGCCGGCGCTGTGTAATGAAGCGGGGCGGCTGCGTCCTCGAGGGTGAGCGGCCAGCGGGTCGCCGAAAGGAAGACGTCATGAAAGAGACCATCCTCCGGGTCGACGGGATGAGCTGCCCGTCCTGCATTCGCCACATCGACAGCGCGCTGCGCGAGCTCGGCGGCGTCGACAAGGTCGACGTGCGCCTGCGCGAGGGCACCGTCGCGGTGCAGCACGATCCGGCGAGCGCGCCGGTGGACGCGCTCGTCGAGGCCGTGCGCGGGGCCGGCTATGAAGTGCGCCCTCGCGCCGCCTGAACACCGGCAGCGCCCGGGCTCGTGGCCCGAGGAAGATCAGGTCACGAGCCCCGGCGCGCCCTCGGGCCCTCCAGACCTCAGGGGACGCCACGATAAGCGCCCACCGCCCCCAGCGCCGAGACCAACGCGCTGTAGGCCATCGCCAGGAAGCATCCAGGGCGCGACGCGGAGCGCTCACGAGCGCGTCTCGCCCTGGCGGCCTCGGGACGGCTCAGCGCGTCGGACGCAATCCCGCCAGCGTGACCGCGACCAGCCGGCGGACGGCAGCCTTGGACGGCAGACTGCCGGCTGCGGTCAGGGCGTGGAGGCAGTACCGTGCGAGCTCGTCCGGCGCGACATCACCCCGGAAGGCGCCGACCTCTGCGCCCTCCGCGATCAGGTCGCGGATGAAGTCGCGGAGGTGCTGCTGCGCGCGGGCGACGTGCTCACCGCGATGCAGGAGCGCCGAGAGCTCGGTGGCGGGGTGCTCGTGGGCGATGAGCGCGAAGGCCTCGAGCACGGCCTCGAGCCGCGCGCCCGCGTCGCCCGCCTGATCCCGGACGGCGGCGAGGTGCTCGAGGTGGCCGGCGATCTGCCGTTCGTGCCAGGCGACCAGGATCGCCTCGACGTCGGCGAAGTACTTGTACAGCGTCGCGCGCCCGATGCCGGTCGCCTCGGCGATCTGCGACATCGTCACCGACGAAAGCCCGTGCTCGGCGACCAGCGCCGCGGTGGTGTCCAGGATCGCGTCGTGCACCGCGCGGCGGTGCGCTTCGATCGTCTCGTTCCACAGCTTCGGCACCCGAGGAGTATACACGACGACGGACTGTATACAGAGTGATTTGACATATACAAAGTGTATTGATAAAATCGAGATCGAACCCTGACATCCACACTCGACAGAGGAGATGCACGTGGCTGACCCGTCCCACGATCCCGAAGCCGGCCCGGGGCTCGACCGCGGATCGACCCCTCCTACGCCCCGCTGGGTGAAGACGTCCGGGGCCATCGTCGTCGTCCTGGTCGTGCTGCTTGCAGTCCTGCACCTCACCGGCAGGAGTCTTGGTGGTCCTGGTAGCCACACGCCGAGCGGTGGTCTCGGCGGCCACACGCCGTCAGGTCACGGTGGCCACGCGCCCCCGGAAGGGGACCGTGGATGACGATGACACCCCGGCTCCGGAAGTTCGCGCTCACCGCGCACGTCACGTCCTCGGTCGGCTGGCTCGGCTCGGTCGCGGCCTTCCTCGCGCTCGCCGTCGCCGGTGTGACCCGCCAGGACGCTCCGATGGTGCGCGCCGCCTACCTCGCGATGGATCTGATCACGTGGTCCGTCATCGTCCCGTTGAGCCTCGCCTCGCTGCTCACCGGGCTCGTCCAGTCGCTCGGCACGCCGTGGGGTTTGCTCCGGCACTACTGGGTCGTGTTCAAGCTCCTGTTGACCGTCGTCGCCACGGGCATCTTGCTGCTGCACACGCGGCCGATCCAGTACATGGCGAGCGTCGCGGCCGAGACGGCGCTGTCCGGTGGCGATCTTCGCCGGCTGCGGCTCCAGCTCGTCGCCGACGCTGCTGCTGCCCTGGTGACGTTGCTCGTCGCCACGGCGCTCTCCGTGTACAAGCCGCGGGGCGTGACCCCCTACGGGCGGCGTGAGCAGCACACGCCGCGCGCGGCGCTCGTGCCGTAGCTGCAGCGACTCCGCTCGGCCGCGGCTACAGGCCGAGTTGCCGCATGCAGGCCCGCCGCCTGAAGTGGCCTCCTCGGACCCCGGCTCAATCCGCGTGATAGATGACGCGTTCCCAGTCAGGAGGCGAGTAGTTCAGGTCGTTGTCCCCGCATCGGTAGCCCACGTCGAGCGATCCATCGACCGTATGCCAGCACATCCGCTGGTGCGGGACGGGCTCCCCGTCCGCGTCATCGCACAAGAGCCGCATCACCGGCTCTCCTGCCGGCGCGAAGCCCCAGGAGGAGCGCTCGTCGAAGTACCAGCCCACGCCGTTCTGCTCATGAACACAGCTTTCCGCGTCGCCGCACGGCCACAGCACGTCGGCCCGCGGCGCCATCGCGAGCAGCGTGAAGCTCTCCGCGCCCACCGGGCGGCAGGCGAGGAGCAGCTTCCGCTTGCTGCAGCGAGCGAGGATCTCGGAGAGCGCTGGCCCGCTCTCCGCGAACTGGTTGCTGAAGCACTGGGTCCAGCCGCTCAAGGACGAGGCCGGGACGCCCTCCTGCACGCCGGACCGCCAGAACGGGCAGTCCCCGTCGTCCGCGTCGCTGCATCCGGATGGACAGCAGCTATCGCCTGTCGTGCACGCCGCGATCGTGCTGGTCGGCGTGCCGCAGATGCCGTCCTGGCACGCCGTGCCCGCCGTGCATCCGTCGCCGTCGTCGCAGGCGCGCCCCTCGTTGGCTGGCGTGACGACACAGGTCCGGGCGGCCTCATCGCAGCTGCTGACCGTGCAGCCGTCGTCCGGCGCGCCGCATCGGTTCGGAGCGCTGACGCAGGCGCCGCCGCTGCACACGTCGCCCACGGTGCAGAACCTGGAGTCGTCGCACGGAGTCCCGTCCGGAGCGAAGACCGACTCCACGACGCATTGCCCAGCGCGGCAGACGTTCGCTCCGCAGGTGTTTCCCAGGTCGCAGGCCGCGTCCTCGTTGATGGGGTCCAAGGCGCAGCCGGCTGCCGGGTCGCAGCGCCCCACCGCACACTCCGAGTCGAGCGCGCTGCAGTCGCGGGGGTTGCCCTTACCGCACGCGCCGCCCGCGCAGACCTCTCCCTCCGTGCAGGCGTCGCCGTCGTCGCACGGCGCGCCGTCCCTTTCCGGGTCGGGGCGGACCACGCAGGCCCCGTCCACGCACGCAGCACCATCGCAGGAACCGGCGGCGGGAGGGCAGTCGCCCGCCGTCACGCACTCGCCGCCGGCGCTGCCCGTCGACGTCGCGCCGCCCGAGCCGCCGGCGCCATCCATCCGTCCACCGCTCCCCAGGCCACCCGAGCCGCCGGCGCCGCCGTGGCCGCCGCCTCCGGCTTCGCCACCCCCGGAGTCGCAGGCGGCGGTCAGCAGCATCGACAGCAGAACCGAGACGCAAGGGATGCTCCGCATCGGCGGCGGACCCTCTCACGACCGGCGGCGACGCGCAAGCATGAATCGCAATCCAATTGCAAGTGCATCGCCGTGGCTCTAGGATGGAGTCCATGCTTGTACTGCGAGCGAACGAGCGCGGGCCCAGGGCCTGTGGCCGATGGCAGCGGCGCGGCGAAGGGCGCCCCCGCCCGATCGGGGAGATCCGAGGATGAAGCGGCTCGTCGTGGCAGCCCTTTTGGTGGCGGGGGCGACCGGGTGCTGGCTGTTGCTCGGGACAGAGCGGCCCGCAGGAAGTTCACCTGCGGAGGTCAAGGAGGCGCGTCCCGAGAGGGCGCGCTCGCAGCGCGCCCGCGCGGTGCGCCGTGACTTGCCGGATCCCGTCGAGTTCGAGGTGATGTCGGCGGCGGCGGTGGCGCGCGGGGACGAGCGGCGGGTCGCGGGGAAGCGGCTCCCTCTCCAGCCGGCCGTCGAGGAGCCTGAAGGCGCGGAGGAGCCCGAGGGTGACGGAGACCCGCGCTCGGAGGCCGAGAAGCTTCGCTGGCCCATCATCCAGGCGATCCGCGGCGAACACGCGAGCCCCGTCGCCCGGCGCGAGGCGATGCTCGAGGCGCTCGAGGACTCCGGAGAGGACCGCGAAGCTTGGACGACCGCGGCTCCGGAGATCTTCGCCTCCTGGCGGCGCGCGATGCCGGACGACGCCGGCGCCGTGCTGGACCCGGAAGCCTCACGCTGCTTCCGGGCCGGGTGCGAGGTCGACGTGCGCTTCCCCGACGAAGCCGCTTACGAGAGGGCGGCCGCGGTCCTGCGCCACCTCAAAGAGGATGTGCCTGGGCACGGGGGGCGCGTGCAGACGCCGCCGGAGCGCCTGCCGAGCGGCGAGGTCCAGGCGACCTGGATCCTCCTCCGGCCCGAGCGCACGGACTGACGCCCTCGGAACGCAGCCCGAGGGAGACGAGGTGCCCGAGATGACAACGATATGGAAGAGAGGCCGAGGAGAGATGCTCGGCGCCGCGGCGCTCACCTGCGCCCTCGCGCTCGGCGCGTGCGCTCCTGAGGCGTCCTCGCCTACCGAGCGGCCCGGCGGCGCAGGCGGCGAGGGCGGCGAGGGCGGCGGCGGTGGAGAGGCCGTCGACCAGGTACCTCCGACGGTGGTGTCGATCTCTCCCGAAGACGGCGCGACCGGCGTGGCACCGGGCGAGCCGATCATCATCGCTTTTTCCGAGCCGATGAACGAGGCGCTCGGCGCTGTCCGCATCGACCCGGGGGACGGGGTGCTCCGCGCCAACGCTGGCTCGTGGAGCGCCGACTGGACCACCCTCACCCTGGCGCCCTCCGCACCGTTGCCCTCCGGAGCGACGGTGACGCTCACGGTCGACGTGGACTTCGAGGACAGGGCCGGCAACGCGATGGGCGCACGGTACACGGCCCGCTTCCGGACCAAGGATATCGCCGCGCCCCACGTCGTCGCCGCGACGCCTACCGAGGGCGCCGCGCTGGTCCCGATCGCGACCGAGGAGATAGCCATCACCTTCAGCGAGCCGATGGACCCCGCAGCGGGCGAGCTGGTCGCGGGCGGCGATCTGGTCCTCGGCGAGAAGCGCTGGGACGAGCGCACGGTCCGTTACGCCGTGAGCGGGCTGGAAGACGACAGGGACTACGCGCTCTCGCTGGAGGGCTTCCGCGACCTGGACGGCAACCCGCTCGACGGCGCCGTGTTCCTGGGCGACGGCAAGCTCGATTTCTCGACCGGGGCGGACTCGACGCCTCCCCACGTCGTGACCGCGGCGCCGGCGGAGGGGTCGAGCGACGCCGCGGCGCACCTGACAGGCGCGGTAGAGCTCAAGTTCAGCGAGCCGATGGACACAACGGCCGGCGAGGCGACGCTCACGGGCGACGCGCGCCTCGTCCCGCTCCCGATGGCATGGTCGCCGGATCGCCTGCGGCTCTCGCTCGACGTCGCTGGGCTCTTGCGCGACGGCGCGGCGTACAGCGTGCTGCTCGAAGGCTTGCTCGACCAGAACGGCAACCCGCTCGACCCGGCGCCGCACCTCGAGGACGGGGCGCTCGACTTCACGACAGGCCGGGACACCTTGAAGCCGCACGCGGCCGCGTCGTACCCCGCGGAGGGAGATCAGAGGGTCTATCCGACGGAGATCTACGACAGCGACTCCATCGTCTCCGAGCGCAAGCGCCTCCGCGTGACGTTCAGCGAGCCCATGGATCCGGGCGTGACGCAGGCGAGGCTGATCAACACGACATCGGGCGCTGGCCGCGCGCTCTCGGGGACCTGGGCACCCGATGCGCTGTCGATCGAGCTCACCGTCCTCCCGTCGGACGGCGCCGATCACCCCCTCGACGAGGACGCGTTCTACGCGCTCGACCTCCGGACGCTCCGCGACGCAGCGGGAAACGCGCTCGACACGAGCCATCCGTACCTGGGCAACGGCATCCTCAACTTCAAGACGATCGCGTCCGACGCCGGCCTCAACCACACGTGCCAGCACACGCTCTTCGGTCCGTTCGAGAGCGTGAGCGCTACCGCGGCGCCGGACGGCGCGCCATCGACCAGCGCCACCCACACGGAGTTCACGATCGACCTGCCCTCGAGCGGCGGAGAGCACGCGGGGTATACCCGCGTCAGCGCTCCGGGCGGCGGGACGCGCGTGTTCTACTTCGATCAGCTCGTGCCCTTCGAGCTGTACGATACGGCCGCGATGGCGGCGCTATCGCTGACCGTCCGCCCGGCGCCCGATGCCTGCCCGGGGATCACCCACTACGCCGAGGCGACGCTCGCCGCGGACGTCTGGCACGACGCGAGGTTCGGTCCGGTCTCCAGCCCGCCGCTCAAGATGGTGATCGAGCTCAGGTAGCTGCGCAGCAGGGCTAGTTCCGCCTGCCAGAAGTCCGGCCAGGGATGGCCGAAGAGAGATTTCAACGCAAAGGCGCAAAGGCGCAAAGGCGCAAAGGCGCAAAAACAATTTCATGCATTTTTGCGTCTTTGCGCTCTTGGGTCCCGGTAGGGACGGCCCGTGCTGACCTATCTTCGGTCAACCCGGACCGCCCCCCGGACAGAACCCGGCGAGCGGATTTCCCGCACCGGGCTCCCACCTCGGGTCGACGGACTGGCTCGCGGTAGAGCCGGCCAGGGATGATGGATGCGGGGCTGGCCTTCCCGGGGGTGGACTCCTCCCGGGCCAGGACTTGCTCGATTTGCTGGTGCTGCTCCTCGTTGCTCACCTGCTCCCTCATGCCGGTCTTGACCGGCGCATCCGCCTGTCGCGATGCTCGGGTTCGATGACGCGGCCCGCAAGGTGCGGCTGGGCATCGCCGATGCCCAGGCAGAGGCCGCTGGGATCCCTGGGGCGCGTCGGCAAAAGAAGCCGGATCGCGCGCGAGGAAGTGTGGCGCGGCAAACCGAAGCGGCGGGACCGCGAGCGTCGTGACGCCTCGTTCATGGGTGGAAAGAGCGGGCCCCGGCCGGCGCAGAGCGAGACAAGGGGCGCGTCGGCGTGCCGCGGGCACACGTCGCCCTCCGGGCGTTGGTCTGGCCCGGGATGTTGCTGCGATGCGCTACGCGGCGTCGCCGAGCGCCTTGCGGCGCAGGACGGTGCTATTCCAGTACGGCGGTCCCCGGTTGGGTGAGCGACCAGGAACGTCGGTCGGCTCGCCGAGCGCGGAAAGGAAGCGGACTATGCTGCTTGGCTCGGTCACCATGGCGGCTCTCGCGCACCCCGCCGTGAATTACCAGCGGTAGTGCTACCCTCACGATGGAAAGATGCCGACAGCCTGGAGCGATCTCCGGCGTGGGTTGCTTTCGCTTGAGAATCGGCGCTTGCCTTGTTGCAAGATCGACCTTTCTTGCCCTATTCTGCGACGATGATTCATTCAAGCCGACGCCACTTTGGTCGCCAAGCGTTCATGAGCATGCTGCTGCTCGCAATAGCCGGTGTCGAGCAGAGCGCCCGGGCGGACGCGGTGGCACCCCTGGAATTGACGGCAAAGCTCGTTGAAATTCCGTCCAAGATGCCCCCCGATGACCTCTACGATTACGCCTACGTGATGCGCTACCAGGTCCAGGGCGGGGCGCTCGACAAGCAGTTCATCCTTGTCGCGCACTACAAGCCGCTCGTGCCGCGCTCCAAGATCAAGGACAAAATGAAGGAGCAGGTCGGCGGCAAGCTGCGCAGCTTCAACCAAGGCGACGTGCACAAGATGAAACTGACGCCTGATCTGAAAGCCAAGTGGAAAGGTGCACTCGTGGACGAATATGCCGCTACGGATCGCGAGAGCGTTCGCTATTGGTGCCTCCAAGTCGACCCGGCTTGACCTTGCGCTTGGGAGAAACTCGATTGAACGTCAGACGACTACGTGCCCCGGGCGCCTGGCTGGTAACATGTGGTTTGGCCGCGGTCGCCAGCTTTCCGTTCATTGCGGCCGAGCGCGCGGCTCGGCAAAATGATGTGCGAGTGGCCCGCCTGGAGGCGACTCTCGGCGAGCGAGGCGATGCGCTCGCCGAGCTCGGACCAGCGCTGTCTTTACGAGTTTCACGGTTGGAAGGCCTGCTCTCGAGCTGGGAGACGATCGGCGGCTGCGGAGCCGGTAGCTCCACGGGCGCGGGGGGCGGAATCAAGTGGATCGGCCGCAGCGTGACCGGGGGGCTATTTGAGCTGCAGACACTCGGCACGTACACGCATCTGGACGACGGCTACAACCTCAGCTTCAGTCCTCAAGTCTCGCGTAATTTGGGCGAGAAATGGAATGTGGGGCTCGTGGTTCCGCTGCTCTACAAGTACTACCGCAACTACTACGGCCTGCCCGTGGACATCTCGAACTCCGGCGTGGGTGACGTCGCGGGGTTCGTCACCCGGCGCTTCGGCGAAATCAACTCCACCAGCCTGACGTTGCTGGTCGGTGTCCCGACCGGCGTGCACGACGCCCAGTACAAGAACGACTATCTCACGCAGGAAAAACAGCTTGGCCTTGGCAAGGTGAGCGGCAGCGTGACGCTCGACCATACGATCGACAAGACGTGGGGGCTGATCGTGCTGGGCGGCTCGTTCGGCTACCGCGGCGGGGAAAACGAGCTGGGCAACTACCGCGCACCGGCGGCCGCGCTCTACGGCTACTCGGGCTATTTCTGGGGGCCGTTGGTGCCGTCGCTCGGCCTGTCGCTGTCGCATTTCTTCGGTGCGGATCGTGACCGTGGGCTTGACCAGGAGGTGCAGCTGTGGGCAGTCACCGGCACGCTGGCCGTGGAGTGGTCGAACGCCTGGCTGGCGATCTTGGGGGGCGTGTCGCTGCCGCTCGGCTGGGACACGCGCGGAGTCGTCGACGGCGCCGCCGACAGCAGCCAGGGCGTGGGCCTGCAGCCGTGGACGGCAGGCATCGGCTTCACCGTGTCACCGTTTTGAGAAGTGGTCATGTTGCCCGTCGCCGCCCTGCTCCGCCATCGCACGCCGCTCGTCGCGGCGTTGCTCGGCCTGGGTGCGGCCTCGACGGGGCTCGCGCCTTCGGCCGACGGTGACATCTGGTGGCACCTCGCGGCAGGTCGCGAAATGGTCGCTCGGCGTGGGCTCCTGTTCACCGATCCCTTCTCGGTCAGCGCGCAAGGGCGTGCCTGGGTCGACGTGCACTGGCTTTTTCAGCTCGCGGTGTACGCGGTGCACCAGGCGATCGGCCTCGTCGGGCTTGTTTTGGTCAAGTGCGCGCTGATCGGCCTGGGCGCGGGCTTCCTCTACTTCGCGCTCGAAGCGCGGCGCGGCTCGTGGGCGAGGGGGCTCCTCGTGACGTCGCTGGTCGGCGGGCTTCTGGCGGCTCGCTCGCTCTTGCTCGTCCGGCCCGTGATAGGCACGCTCGTCCTGCTCGCGTTTTTCTGGTTCGCGCTCGAGCGCTTTCGGCGCGACGGCCGGGTCCGGCACCTGCTGTTGTTGCCCTTGGCGCAGCTGGTTTGGGCGAATTTCCAGGGCCTTTCGGCGCTTGGCCCCGCGGTGATCGCGGCGTACGCGGTGGCGGCGCTCGGCTGGGCGAGCTTTGGCCAGACGCGTGCGTGGCCATTTGCGCGCGAACACGCTGGTGCGCTGGCACCGTGGGCGCGCGTACGGCAGCTGTTCGCGACGCTAGGGGGGTGTTTGCTGGCGACGTGTCTCACGCCGTTTGGCTTGCGCGGCGCAGCGTTGCCGGCGCTACTGCTCGGGCGCTTGTTGCCCGGCGAGCACCAGGTCTTCGCCCACGACGTGGCGGAGAACCTACCGCCCTTCGAGCTCGAGCGCCTGTCAGACGGCGAGTTCTGGCACTTCAAATGGTGTTTGGCGCTGCTCGCTCTGTCCGTGCTCCTGGCCGGGCGCCGCTTGAGACTGAGCCATGCGCTGCTGCTGCTCGGCTTCGCCGGGCTGGCCTTGATGAGCAACCGTAACGTGCTCCTGCTGTACTGGGTCGGGGCGCCGATCTTCGCGGTCAATCTGGCCCCGGCGCTCCGGCGGCTTTGTGTCTCGAGCTTTCGCCGCGCGGGCGTGCGCGTGGCGGTGGGTCTCAACGCGGTGCTCCTGAGCGCGCTGCTGCTCGTTTCGGCATCGGCGGCGGCGCGCGAGTCGCCGCTGGCGGATCCGAGCCCGTTTCGGGTGCCGGCCGAAAGCGCTGTGCGCCTCGACGCGCTGCCCGGGGGCGACGTCTTCGCGGCCGATCATTACGGAGGCTACCTGATCTGGCGGCTCTATCCGCGGTTTCGGCCGTACATCGACACTCGGCTCGTGTTGCGCACCGCCGACGAGTTTGCCGAATACCTGAGGCTTGCGGACGAGCCAGAGCGTTTCGAAGCTTTTCAGGCGCGTCATTCCTTCGCCTACGTGGTCTTGCCGGTGATGTTCCCCGAGCGCTACCAGCGCTTGATTGGCCACCTCTACGCGAGCGCTGATTGGAAGCTACTCTACACGGACGGCTCGGAGGTGCTGTTTGCTCGCCGCGATCTTACGCCCGGCGTCGCGGAGCAGCCGTTCCGTGAAGCCAGCGAAACGGACCGCACCTTGGTCCAGCTGGGGCAGCGCTTCGCGGATTCCCCAAAGGTGCATGCCGCGGCACGTCTGAGTCTGGCCACGTTGCACGGCGTGCTCGGTCAGTTCGAGCAAGCGGAGCGTACGCTCGCGAGCCTCGACACGCCGCAAGCCCGAGCCCTCGAAGCGCGTCTTCGCTTTGCAGCGGGTGAGCTCGATGCCGCCGAGCGGCTCGCCCGGCAGAGCTTGGTTTCCCAGCACGACGACGTCGGGAGCCTGAATCTCATGGCGTTGATCGCCCTGCGAAGGGGCGAATCGGCGCAAGGCCTGGGCTTTCTACGGCGTGCCTTGCGCGTCCGGCCTTTCGACCCCGAAGCGACGCGGATTTTGGTGAACTTGGAGGAGAGTCGACGATGAAAACACTTCTCAACGTGAGCCTGTCCAGGTCTCGGTGGGCGCTCGTTTCCTTGTTCGCGCTGGGCGGCGGGCTCGCCTGCGGGGTCGCCGAGCACCCGCACGACACGCAGGCCGTCGGGACGGGTGACGACTTCGGGCCTTCGAGCGGCGCTGGAGCGGCGACCGCTACGGGTGGAGCTTCGGTTGGCGGTGCCATGACTGCGGCGAGTGGGAGCGGTGGCGGCGGGAGCAGCGGGACCAGCGACGCGGGGTCCGGCGGTGGGTCGGGGCTTTCGGGCGTGACCATCAACCTTGGAGGCGTTGACGTTCCGAGGGAGCACGCGATCGCCTTCATTCACATCGGTCACTCCAACATGGCCGGTCGCGCCACGAGGCCCCAAAGCTCACGCCCGTTCCATTTCACGGAGACCCATCCGCACGCCTTCATGTACCACCCTGGCTCGGCGCCGGAGCTCGCGATCGAGCCGAAAACCGCGGGTGACACCGCCGCCGGCGGGCCGGGTACGGCGCTGGTCAAGGAAGCCGCGATGCTTGCGCCCGACTACTATTTCATCTCGCTCGGGTTTGGGTGGCCCTCGGCCTACTGCTCCCAGTTCATTCCGGGCGGCCTCTACTACGACAAGCTGATCGCCGCACCGAAGGCTATCAAGGGGCGGGTGACCTTTGGCGGTATCTTCATCTATCTCGGGATCACCGAGCGACACGGCACTGCCGCCGATCGCTCCGGTTTTGCCCAATGCATCAATACTCTCGTGACCGCCATTCGCAACGACATCGGCGAGCCCACGCTGCCTGCATTGATGAACGACTACGAGGTGGAAAGCTCGGGCGAGTTCGTGGTCGGCGGCGCCGTGGCGAACGCCATCCGTCCCGAGATCGAAAGGTGCCCGAGCGTGGTGTCGAACTTCGCGCTCGTCTCGGCCGAGGGCGTGGGCATGCAAGACGACCATCACTTCAATTTGGACGGCCATCGTACCTGGGTGCAACGAGCGCTCGCGACGATGAAGGACAAGGGCTGGCGCCCGTGGGCCCCGTGAGCCGCTGATATGGTCTTTTCCAGCCATATCTTCCTATTCTACTTCTTGCCGCTGGTACTGGCCGCGTACTACGCCCTGCCGGTCCGGGCCCGCACGGCCCTGATCGCCGTGTCGAGCTACGTATTTTACGGCTGGGCGAACCCGCGCTGGGCCGTGATCATGTTCTTCGGATCGAGCGTCGACTACGTGTGCGGCCTTTTGCTTCTGAAAATGTCACGGCTGCCCGACGTCGACGGCTTACCGCCCGTGATTGGTCGCGAGGTCGTGCGGACCCGCCAGATGAAGCTGGTGCTGGCGATGTCCATCGTCACCAACCTCGGGCTGCTCGCGGTGTTCAAATACACGGGCTTCGTCGCCGAGAACATCAACGCGCTTGGCGCGCTCTTCGGTAGCTCGACGCAAATCGTGCCGGTCTTGCACATCGCTTTGCCGGTGGGCATCTCCTTTTACACGTTCAAGGCGATGAGCTACGCCATCGACGTGTACCGCGGTGACGCCCGACCGATGCGGCGCTTCACCGACTACATGTGTTTCGAGGCCTTCTTCCCCGACTTGGTGGCGGGCCCCATCATCCGTTATGCGGCGATCGAGGAACAAATGCGCGTGCGCCAGCACACGCTCGAGAAGTTCGCGCGCGGCGTCGCGTTCTTCGCGCTGGGAATGGGTAAGAAGATTCTGCTGGCCAACCCGATGGGGCACATCGCCGATACGGCATTCGCCGGTGGCGCCAAGCACTTCTACGACGCGTGGTTCGGGCTGGTCGCTTACGCGTTCCAAATTTACTTCGATTTCTCCGGCTACTCAGACATGGCCGTGGGCTTGGCGCTGATGCTCGGCTTCGTGCTGATCCAGAACTTCGACTCACCCTACAAGTCGCGCAGCATCACGGAGTTCTGGCGGCGCTGGCATATCAGCCTGTCCACGTGGCTGCGCGACTATTTGTACATCCCACTCGGTGGCAATCGCAAAGGCCACCTGCGCACGTACGCCAACTTGATGGTTGTCATGTTGCTCGGTGGGCTCTGGCACGGTGCCAGCTGGAACTTCGTAATTTGGGGCGGCATTCACGGTGGCATGCTCGGGGTGGAGCGCAGGCTCGGTAAAGCTCATCCGCTGCGCCGCCTGCCACCTGCTGTCGGCGTCGCCTTCACCTTCTTGATCGTGTGCTTGTCGTGGGTGTTCTTCCGCGCCAAGACGCTCGATCAGGCGGTGACCTACCTGGGCTCGCTGTTTGGGCTCGCCGCGGTTTCGCCGGCGGCGGACGTCGTGGCAGGCGCACTCCACCCGCAGTACTACGTGGGGCTATTCGCTTTGTCCGCGGTCGTGATCTTCGGCATGCCCAACAGTTGGGAGCTCACGGGGCGCTTGTCCTTGCCCCGTACCGCGTTCGTGGCGGCCGCGATGGTGCTCGCGACGTTGATGATGTGGACGCAGACCATCAACCCGTTTCTGTACTTTCAGTTCTGAGGCCGCGCGATGCAAAGTACCTTGCCTCCCTCGTCCTCCGCCATCGAACGCAGTGGCGGTCCGACCGACCCCACAGGCGACGAGCAGCTGCGCCGCGGTATCATCGCGACCGACGTGAGTCGCGGCGCGGCCTGGCTGCTCACGCTGCTGTTTCTGGGGGCGATCTACGCTGTTCCGCTCGCGCAGGCCTACCTCGAGAAGAGCGAGGGTGAGGAGTCGTCTCTCGCGGATTTGGTGCGCCGCCCACCGACGGCCGAGAACCTGCGTCGGCTCGAGAAGGGCATCGAGGATGCTTCGTACGCCAAGGCCTGGGTCCAGCCCCGCGCGCAGCTGCTGCTCACTCGTCTAGGTCGTGTGGGCAACAAGCTCGCGGTCGTCGGACACGGCGGCTGGCTCTATTACACGCCCGGTGTGCAGCACGTCAGCGGGCCCGGATTTTTGGAGCCCGAGGTGCTGCGGGGCCGCGCCAGGGAAGCCCTCGACGCAGGCCAGGAGCCCATCCACCCGGATCCGCGACCCGCCATCTTGGCGTTCCAGCAAGCGCTCGCGCAACGCGGGATTCGCCTCGTGCTCCTGCCGATGCCGGACAAGGCTGGGATCGAGCCGGGTCCACTTCTTGGGCATGATGGGCGCGTCGAAATGGCGCAGAATGTCGACTACGACCGCTTCTTGAGCGAGCTTCGAGCAGCCGGCGTGGCCGTGCTCGACGCGCGCCGCAGCGTGCCCGAGCCCCGTACCGAGCCGCTTTTCCTGGCTCAAGATACGCATTTTACGCCCGACTACATGGAGCGCATCGCCCGCGACCTCGGCCAGCTTGTGATCGGGCTTGGGGTATTGCCAAAGCTGGCAGAGAAGCCCGTGCTGCACGGCGTTCCGCAGCCGGCTTCGCGCGTCGGTGATCTGGTCGACATGCTCAAGCTGCCCGACGATCAGAGCCTGTTTCAAGCGGAGAGCGTGGTCGTGCACCAAGTGCAGGACGCGGCCGGCACGCCCTGGGAGCCTGACGCGAGCGCCGACGTGCTCCTGCTCGGCGACAGCTTCACCAACATCTTCACGCTCGAGGGAATGGGCTGGGGCAATGCGTCCGGCCTGGCCCCGCACTTGGCCCTGGCGCTTGGTCGCCCCATCGACGTGATCGCGCAGAACGACTCCGGTGCCTTCGCTACGCGCCAAGCGCTCGCGCGCGAGCTGAACGCCGGCCAAGATCGCCTGGCGGGCAAGCGCGTGGTGGTCTGGGAGTTCGCTGCGCGCGAGTTGTCGGTCGGAGATTGGATTCCGCTGGATTTCCCGACTCCCAAGCCTGCGGAGGCTCCGTAGGATGCCGGCAGCCCTGGTTACTGGCGCCGCCGGCGTGATGGGCGCCCGCTTGACGGCGCGGCTGCGCAAAGCGGGCTGGCAAGTGCGAGCGCTCGTGCTGCCCGGTGATCCGTTGCGAGCGCGCATCGATGCGCTGGGCTGCGACGTGCGCGAAGGCGATATCAGCGATCCGAACACATTGGCCGGCGTGTGTCGCGGCGTCGACCTCGTCTACCACTTGGCCGCCATCATCATTACCCACGACCCCACGATGTTTCAGCGCGTCAACCGCGACGGCACGGCGCACCTTGTTGCGGAGGCGCGAAAAGCGGGGGTGCCGCACTTCGTGTACGTCTCGTCGGCCTCCGTCGTTTACCCCCGTCGCACGCGCTATGCCGAGTCCAAGCTCGAGGCCGAGCGTCTCGTCCAGGGCTCAGGGCTCGCCTACACGATCGTGCGGCCCACGCTGGTTTACGAGCAGGGCGGCGGTCAGGAGCTCCTGATGTTCCTCGACTACTTGCGGCGGTTTCCGGTGGTGCCGTTCATCGGCGCCGGGGGCGCGCTCAAAAGGCCCGTCTGGTCCGAGGATATCGTCGACGGCCTCGTGCGGCTCGCCAATGCGCCGATCGCGCACGGCAAGACCTACAACTTCAGCGGCGCGGAGGTGATTTCGATGCGCGAGCTCGCGGAGCTGCTGCTGCTTCATCACGATCGGCCTCGGCCGTTCTTGCACCTACCGGTGTGGGCGTGCCGGGCGCTAGCAGCCGTGCTCCCCGTGTTCATGAAGCGGCCCCCGCTCACCTCGAGCGCGATAGCCGGCATCGTCAACGACGCCGATCTCGACCCGACCGAAGCCATGAACGACCTCGGCTACGCGCCGCTCGGCGTGCGCGCTGGGTTGCGTCACTGTTTTCCTTCACCCGCCGTCGAGGCGGCCACCCTCGCACCCCGCGCAAGTGAAGCTCGCGAAAGGACAAATTAGATGAGCCTGCGTTTCCCACTGCAGCAAATTGGTTATCTGTGCTGCTCGGCTGTGCTCGGATGCTCGTCCCTTTCGGGCGAGCCCCCGAAGGGTGCCGACGAAGCCCCGCCCGCGGAGGACGTCGCGCTGATGCGCGAGGTCGGCGAAAAGGCCAACGGCACCATCGTCTGGTCCAGCTCCCGCGTGGGCAATCACGACCTGTTCACGATGAAGACCGACGGCTCGGACGTCAAACAGATCACCAAGGGCGACGAGGTCGACTGGTTTCCGAGGTTCTCTCCGAACGGCGCGCAAATCCTGTTTTGCCGCAGCAAACAAGGCTGGGTGAGCGAACGGGACGCCAACACCAGCGACAAATGGGACATCTACACGATCAATTCGGACGGCTCCGAGCCGAAGAAGGTCGTCGAGAGCGCGAGCTGGGGTAGCTGGATTTCGGAGGATGAGATCCTGTTCGTACGCGGCACGAAGGTCTTTCGCAGCAAGCTCGGCAGCAGCGCAGAGACGCAGTTGATGGACAGCGAGGGCGTATCCGATCTGGACGGCGCCTTGCTGCAGCAGCCGGAGCTTTCGAGTGACGGCAAGTACCTCGCCGTCACGCTGCGCGGTTCGAAGCGCGAAACCGGCATCTGGAACATCGCCAAGAAGGCCTGGACCCAGACCGGGCTGGGCTGCCAGGTGAACTGGACGCCGGATCGCACGGCCATCTACTGGGTTCACCCAACCGGGAACGGCGATAGCCGGGTGCTGCGCATGCCGATCGAAAACGGCACGCCGCCGAAGGACGTCGACTTGGACGAGCTCCAGTTCATGGACATGCCGGGTCGCCGCTCGCACGAATACTTCCCGCAGCTGTCGCGCGACGGCAAATGGCTGGTCTGGGGCATCACCCAGCGCGGTCACGACCACGACACCGCCGACTACGAGATCTACCTGTGGGAGGTGGGCACGCCGCCCGAAAAGGCCGCGCGCCTCACCTACAACTCGGCCAATGATCGCTGGCCCGACGTCTTCATTCCGTCCGCCGGGAGTGGCTCACCGTGAGGGAAACGCGCATCGCCGTGCTCGGCGCGGGCGGCTTCATCGGCTCGCACCTGGTACCGGCTTTGCTTGAACGCTTTGCCTGCCAGGTCGACGCCGTCGACGTGGATTTGACCAAGCTCGAGTGTTGGAACCCGCGCGTGCGGCGCATCGAGGCGCGCGTCGAGGCGCCGGGGCTCGTCGAGGACGTGACCGAGCGCTGTCAGGTCGTGATCTCGCTCACGGCGCTCTGCAACCCAGCCCAGTACTCGACCATCCCGCTGGAGGTCATCGACGCCAGCTTCACGCACCTGTTGCCGCTCGTGAAACGCTGCGCGGAGCGCGCCGTGCGCTTGATTCATTTCTCGACCGCCGAGGTTTACGGGCGCACCGCGCTGGACGCGCAGGGGCTGCCGACAGCGCGTATGCACGAGGACGACTCGTGCTTCTTGCTCGGCCCGGTGGGGCGCGAGCGCTGGACGTATTCGTGCGCCAAGCAGCTGCTCGAGCGGGTGATTTGGGCGCACGGTCAGCACGGCGCGTTGCCGTTCACGATCATTCGGCCCTTCAACACCATCGGCGCGCGCATGGACTTCCTGCCCGGCATCGACGGGGAGGGGACACCCCGCGTACTGGCCTGCTTCATGAGCGCGCTACTGCGAGGGGAGCCTTTGCCGCTCGTGGGCGGCGGCGCGCAACGGCGGGCGTTCATGGACGTGAGCGACATGGTCGAAGCCGTGTGCCGCGTGCTCGAGCGGCCGAAGCAAAGTAGAGGTCAGATCTTCAACATCGGTAACCCGGACAATAACGTCAGTATCGCGGAGCTCGCTCGGCTGCTAGCCGACGCTTTCGCTGAGCGGTTACCCGAGCGCGCGCCTGCCCAGTTTCGCGCGGTGTCGGCCGCCGAGTTCTATGGCCCCGGCTACGACGACACGCAGGAACGCCTCCCCGACGTTCAGAAAGCGCAGCAACTGCTCGGTTGGAAGCCCCAGCAACGCCTGGCCACCTCGTTGCCGCCGATCGTGCACGACTACGTCGAGCGCTACGGCGCTCGCGTCGCAGCGGCATCCTCGCTCTTCCAGCTCGCGAGTTCCCCATGAAGGTAACGGTCGTCATCCCTGCGTACAACGCTGCCCGGCACATCGAGTCGGTGCTGGAGCGCGTCGGCGGCTTGGCTTCGTCGGGGCTCACCCACGTGGTGGTCGTCGACGACGGCAGTCGCGACGACACGGCCCGTCGGGTCGAGCGCCACAGCTCGTCGGCGTTTCGCCTCAGCTTGCTCCGGCGGCGCAACAACGGCGGTTACGGTGCGGCGATGAAAGACGGTCTGGCCAAGGCTTGCGCCGATGCGCCGGAGCTGGTCGCCTGTATCCACGCCGACGGTCAGTATGCGCCCGAGGCCTTGCCTGGGCTGATCGGGGAGCTTTCGCGTCGCGGGCTCGATCTGCTGCAGGGCTCGCGCATCGCTGCGGGCACGGCCTTGCAGGGTGGTATGCCCCTCTACAAGTACGTCGGCAATGCGCTGCTGAACCGCATCGAGAACCGGACGCTGTCGCTTTCGATGACTGACTACCACAGCGGCTACCTGCTCTATGGGCCGCGCGCGCTAGCGCTACCGTTTCACGAATTGTCTGACAGCTTCGATTTCGATCTGGAAGTCATCGCCTCGGCGCGGGCACGTGGGCTTTCGGTCGGCGAGGCGCCGGTGCCCACGCACTACGGGGACGAGGTCTCGCACCTGAACCCGCTGACGTACGGGCTCCGGGTGCTTCGAGTGATGTGGAACTATCGTCGAGGTCGCTATGACGCAGCGTAAGCGCGCACTTGGGGTTTGGGGCTTGGTTGCCGCCGCATCGGCGCTTGGCATTGTTGCTTGTCACGCCGGGTCTGCGAAATTTCCCTGGGGTGATGCGAGAGCGGGCACGCGCGTCGAGCACGCTTACGTCCATACGCTGAACGAAGGCTATTCGCGAACGCACTCGCAGGTCTGGGTGCGTGAGGTGGCACGCCCGACGCGCGCCGCGTTGGACTACGCCGCCTATCACGCCAACTTCATGATCGCCGACCCGGAGCCAGAGACGCCCATGTCGGCTGCGGGCACGCCCGATACCTCGCACGCGTTCGCGGGTCAGCTCGACCAGGGCAGCCTGACGGCCGATCTCGCGAAGACGCCGCTCTCGCCGGTCGAGCAGCAGCAAGCGTTGGCTTTCGCGCCGCTGTCGGAGTTTTTGCAAGCGCACAAGGTACCGGGGGCCGAAGCGCTGGCCGAGGTTGGCTCAGCCGTGCGCAGCGAGCGGTGGGGCCTGCAGTTGCCGCCCGGCACCTCCGGCCAGCTCCTGAGCGAGGTGTTCGTTCATCAGGCCGCGTCGGGCGCAGTGGAGTTGTGGGCCAAGGTAGAGTTTCAGCCTTGGTTCAAGCCTTTTGCGGGCTCCGCCGATCAGGACGGGGACGGCTTTCCCGAGCTCTATGGCCGAGTGGCGCCTGGCGTCATCACTCCCGTGCTTGTGGCTGCGATTCAGAAGGACTACGTGGCGCCAGTGCTGTCGCCGAGCGAGGTGAAGGCTTGGGCGAACCAACTCTCGTCGTATTGGTACCCGTCCTTCAACACCGATCTCATGCCGGTGGGACCGAGCTTTCCGGACGCGCAGACCGAGCCCGACATCAAGCAAGAGCTGAGGGGGCGCGTTTTTCCGGCGCCGACCATCGTGCTGCGCGGCAAGCCGCAAGGCAAAGCCACGTACAACGTCTTTCTGGTGCATGGCGAAGGCGCGGCGCTTGCGGCCGCTGCGCCCGCGAAGCCGGCGCTTCGGCTAAGCAAGACACGTCCGTCGCCGAATCCCGCGCCGGGGCTCGAGACGGTGCAGCGCGAGCTGGCCCAGGCGGGCGGCTCTTGGCCGATGTGGATGGCCAAGCTCAGGCCGACCCATGACGCCCTGAAGAAACGGCTTAAAGGCATGCCGCCGAAGGTCAAGGCGCTGGCTGGGCGAGATGGCTTTCTGTTCTACCGCAACGACCTCGAATACGTCAGCGGTGGTGATCTCGAGCAGCAACGCAAGGGAAAGAACCCGCTACCGGTGATCCTCGAATTCAAGAAGCTGCTCGACGAGCAGGGGGTCGACTTCTTGTTCGTGCCGGTCCCGACGAAGCTCGAGGTGTATCCGGAAAAGTTGGACCCCGCTTTCACAGCGCTCTCGGGCCAGGTCATCAATCCGGCTTTCCGCAAGCTGATCGAAAGGCTCAGCAAGGAAGGCGTGGAGGTCGTGGACCTGCTGCCGGCATTTCTGCAGGCAAAGGTCACGAGCGCAGCGGAGCCGTTTCTGTTCCAGCACCAAGACACGCACTGGACCGACCGTGGGCTGCGCTTGGCCGCAGACCTCTTGGCCACCCGCGTGAAGAAGTACCCCTGGTACGCCGATCTCGCCAAGCAGAAGCGCGCTTACGACTTGCGCGAAACCAGCTTCACCCGTTTCGGCGATCTGCATTCGCGACTGCCGGAAGCTGAGCAGAAAAAATACGCGCCTGAGACGCTCGTGGCGCACCGGGTCGTTGCCGACGGCAAGCCGTACGACGACGATCCGGATAGCCCGGTCGTGCTCTTGGGCGACAGTTTCACCGGCGTCTATGAGCTGACGGACGCCGAGCACGCTGGCGTCTCCGCGCACCTCGCGCGTGGCATCGCGTATCCGATCGACTTGGTCATGAGCTACGGCGGCGGCCCCAACGTGCGGCAAAAGCTACTGCGCCGCAGCGTCGAGGCGCTCGGCACGAAAAAGCTGGTCATCTGGATGATGACGGCGCGTGATCTCTACAACTACTGGGAAGACTGGGAGCCGCTGAAGAAGCCATGAAGCGCCGCTCGCTCCTGCTCTTGCTCGCGGGCAGCGGCTGTTGGCGCGTTCCGCACCGACAGCTTGCGTTCGGCCGCGCCCTGATCGGCCTGGCCCGTGACACCGCGATTGTCGACGAGAGCCAGGTGACCTGGAGCCTGACGGAGCTTTCGCGTCTCGTCGACGAGGCGGAGAGCGCGCTCGCTTCGTCGCCCCAGCGCTCACCTGCTACGGTGTTGAGTGAGCTCTTGTTCGGTCGTTGGAGCTTCGTGCGCGAAGTGGCCGACACGAATCTAGCCTTCGTGTGCCTGCCCGGCGTGCTGGAGCGCCGCCGCGGAAGCTGCGTTGGCCTTGGTACCTTGTTTCTCACGCTGGCTGACGCGCTCGGCTATTCGGCGTCCGGGGTGATGATGCCTGGGCACTTCTACGTGCGGGTGCAGGAACAGGGCGGCGCGCGCAACGTGGAGCTGCTGCGCGCCGGTGAGGCGATGCCGGACGCGTGGTACGGCCAGCGCTTTCCGGTACCGGGCGGCTCGGCGCGCGAATACGCGCGTCCACTCAGCCAATCCGAGGTGCTGGGCGTCGTCGAATACAACATCGGCAACGAACGGCGCCGGCAGCTACGGCTGACCGAAGCGCGAGCAGCCTACATCCGCGCCACCCGCGTCTTTCCGGAGCTGTCCGAGGCCCACGCCAGCCTTGGCGCCGTCGAACAGCTGCTCGGTAATCTCGAGAGCGCGGAGGCAAGCTACCGTCGCGCTTGCAACGCCAATCCGCACTTGCCCGGCATCGAGCAGAACCTTTCGCTCTTGGCAGCGGAGCGCACGACCGCGACGACTCCGCGGGCGTGCCCACTGCCGCCGAGCTACTGATTGGCAAGGGGATCTCGCTAGGGCGTTGGTGCGGAACTAGACCAGCGCTACGGCGCGGCGCTGGCCAGCACCGGCCCACGCCTCAGTCGTGGGCCGCGCCGGGCGCGACGTTCACGTTCTTGCGGTTCAGTCCCATCATGACGACAGCGCTGGGAGCGCCGCCGACCTGATAGCTGCGCGTGGTCGTGAGGCTCCGCAGGCCAACCTCGTGCACCTCGCCGCCAGCGGGGTCCGTGACATAGGCGTAATCGGGGGCGAGCGCGAGGCCCGGCCGTACCGCGTCGTCGCACTGGAACGGGGGGACTGCCGCCGCGTGCGCCGCGATCATGGCGGTGGCGAGGTCGAGCACGTACACGTTCCCGTCCGCGGCGAGCGCGATGACCTGCTCGCCCCGGCCGGGCTCCAGCTCGAAGTGGCAGACAGGGGCCGGGAACTCGAACAAGCGCGCCGCGCCGTCCTCTGGCTCGATCGCGAGCAACGTGGACTCGCCGAAATCGCCGATCAGCGTGGTCCGCTCGACGTGCGACCTCAGCGTGAACGATCGCGCGTCCGCGCGGGGATAGGAGAGCTTCCGCGCCGTGGTCGTGCCGCCGTCTCGCCCGACCAGCAGCAGGCCGTCGTCGCAGGCGAAGGCGATCTCTCCACCGATCGCGGCCTGGCCGTGCAGGCCTGGACACGGCGAGGAGACGCCCTCGACGACCTCGCCGTCCGCGCTCAGGACGTTGAGGCCGAGCGGCAGGCCGCCTGGCTCATCCTCCGGCGGGAACGACACGAGGAACGTGTCGCCGAGCGGCGCCGCGAGCCCGCGATGCGGCTCCACCGGTGGGAGCGACAGGACCTCGGGCTCCTCGGCGTTGAGCGACGGCTCCTTGACCATGATGGCCTGCGCCGGAGCCCCGCCCTGCCCGGCCCCGTCGAAGAAGACGGACAGCCACTCCTCGCGGGACACGAACGCGCCTGGAGACGCTCCTGACAGCGAGAGCTCGAGGACCTTCGGCGGTGACTTGTAGATATGGATGTGATCCGTGTGATCCACGATGGCCACACCCGATCGGATGAACTGGACCTCCTCCGCGCCCACCGCTACCGCGTAGTCCCCGGACTCCGTCCCGTGAAGCGCCGCCGGGCCCCCGACGTCGAGCTCCGCGATCACCTCCTCGTCCTCTATGTCGATGACATGGAGATCGCCGCCCCGGCCGTCGCCGACCAGGACGCGCGCCCGCCGCCAGGACGTGTGGCGCTCTGCTTCCGGCGCATCCGCCCGGCCACCCGCGCCCGTGCCCGGCTCGGCCTCGCTCGAGCACCCGAGCACGCCGCCCAGAACGCTGATCGAGAGTGCGAGGCCCAGAGAAGCGCCGCTCTCACGTGCGAGCCCGCGACCGTGGCGCCGCCCGCGAGAGGGCGTGCGCGCCCCTTCCTGCCCCCTCTTCCTCCTCTTCATCATGTTCCTCCCATTTCCTCGATGATCACCAGGACCTCTGGTGCCTCGGCGGAGCCGAGGAGGAGCCGATTCGGCGCCTTCCGGCGCAGGTCGAAGAACACGGCGCGCCCGAGCTCCGGGCAGGCGTTCGCGGGCTGAACCGCCCGCGGGCACACCTCCTCGCCCGCCGCATCGAGCAGGGAGAGCGAGGTTTCCTGAGCGACGAAGAAGGCGAAGGTCGCGTCGACCCGGGCCTCGAACAGGCTCGCTCCCTCATAACCGTCCTGCCCGCTCACGAGCGCCACCGTGTAGGCCGTGTGCACGTTGCGGAGCTCGTCGCCGGGAGATCCGGGATCGGCGGACGCCGCCACCGACTCGAATGGACCGTGCACCACGTGCGTGCACGCATGATCAGCCGCCGCCTCGGTCAGCTCGGCGCTCTGCGGCGGCGGAGGGCAGCCCTCTTGCGCCTCTTCCTCGGAGCACCCGGCCGCCGCGAGCGAGATCAGGAGCGCGAGGCGGCCGCCTCGGGAAAGGAGAGACCTCATGGCGGCTCCAGTTATCACGACAGAATTTTATTTGCAATCGCTTTGCGTTATTGTTATTCGCCGGGACGTTGCTGAGACGTCCTGTTGAATTCGAGGCGAGGCGAGCCGCGGGGCTGCGGGTGTGCTCGCGTCTTTGTTGCACCGGGGCGGCGCTCGCCCTGATCGCCGCGGCGGTTCCGGCGCGCGGCGAGGTGTCGCCGCCGAGGGCGACGGAGGCGCCGGCGCCGGCGTGGCCAGGCGGCGCGCCCAGCCCGGAGGACGTGCTCGTGCCCGTCGAGCTCACGGTGCGGGCCGACGGCACGGTCGAGGACGCAAGGGTCGAGGCGAGCGTGGAGCCGCGCCTCGATGCGGCGGCGCTCGACGCGGTCAGGCGGTGGAGGTTCGAGCCGGCCGTTCGCGACGGCCGCCCGGTTGCGGCGAAGATCCGGGTCGTGGTCCGCTTCCAGGGCGAGGACCAGCAGGTCGCCGCGCCGCCTTCCGGTGGCGCGCCGTCGCCGTCCACGCCCGCCGCCGCGTCCACGCCTACCCCCGCGCCGCCCGCCGCTGCCCCCGCCTCCGCGCCGCCCGCCGCTGCCCCCGCCTCCGCGCCGCCCGCCCCTGCCTCGGCGCCCGCACCCACGGAGGCGGCCCGCGAAGCGCCCGTGCGCCCTGCCGTCGAGGTCGTCGTCGCGGGAGCGCGCCGGCCCGCGCCCCCCGTCGCGGCCGGCGACTTCCGGGTCCACGTGGGGCAGCTCCGCGACGTCCCGCGGGGCTCCGCGGAGCAGATGCTCACGCTCGCGCCGGGTTTCTATCTCGAGAACCACTCCGGCGAGGGGCACCCGTCAGCCGTCTTCCTGCGCGGGTTCAGCGCGGGCGAGGGGCAGGACATCGAGTTCGTGGCCGACGGCGTGCCGCTGAACGAGGTCTCCAACGCGCACGGACACGGTTATGCCGACTCGCTGTTCCTCATCCCCGAGCTCGTCCGGGAGCTCCGGATCGTCGAGGGGCCTTTCGATCCGCGACAGGGCGACTTCGCGGTGGCCGGCACGGTCTCCTACGAGCTCGGGCTCGAGCCGCGGGGGGTGATCGCGCAGGCGGGTTATGGCTCGTTCAACGCGCGCGAGCTGCTCCTGCTCTGGGGGCCGGCCGGGACGCCGGCGGGCACGTTTGCCGGCGTGCAGGCCGAGCAGGGCGACGGCTTCGGGCCGAACAGGGCGCACGCAGCCGCGCGTTTCCTCGGCCAGATCGAGCTCCGGCGCGACGAGGCGACCCGCGTGCTCGCGACCGCCTCGGCCTACGTCACCCGGTTCGACAGCGCCGGCGTGATCCGGGAGGCCGACGTCGAGGCGCGAGCGCTCGACTGCCCCAAGGACGACGAAAGCCAGTTCTTCTGCCTGTACGACCCCAACCAGGGCGGCGCCGTGGGCCGGTTCGGCGCCTCGCTGCGGCGGGAGCACCGGGGAGAGTCACACGCCGATGCGCAGCAGCTCTTCGCGACGGTGCGCAGGCTGCGGACGCGGGAGGACCTGACCGGGTACATGACCGACGTCGGCGCGATCGGAGAGCCCCAGCGCGGCGACGGGACCGAGCAGATCTACCGCGCCGTCACGGTCGGCGCGCGCGGCAACTACAGCCGCTGGCTCGACTGGCTCTCGCACAGGCAGGAGGCGGAGATCGGCTTCTTCGCCCGGTATGACGACGGGGAGACCCGCCAGAGGCGGCTACGGCGCGCCTCCGGCGTGCCGTACCGGGTCGACTTCGACAACGACTTCGGGATCGGCAACATCGCCGGCTACGTGGCCTTCCGGTTCAGGCCGTGGCGCCCGCTGGTGCTCCGGGGCGGCGTGCGGCTCGACACGTTCTTCTTCTCCGTCGAGGACCGGAACCGCCCGACGTCCGATCGCAGCGGCGAGCGCGAGCCGTCGGACATCGTCGAGGCGCTCGGCGTCGCGCTCGGGCCGCGGCTCTCGGCGGACGTGGCGCTCGCGCCCGGCCTGAACGTCGTGGCGAGCTACGGCGCGGGCAGCCGCTCCAGCGACGCGCAGGCGCTCTCCGACGGCGAGTTCGCCCCTTTCGCGCGGGTGCACGCCGCCGAGACAGGCCTCGTCTACGAGCGCGGCCGCGGCGGCCCGCTCGAGCTCAGCGCGCGCGCCCTCGCCTTTTACACCCGCGTCGAGCGCGACCTCGTGCTGGACGAGACGCGCGGGAGGAACGTGCTCGCGGGCGCGTCGAACCGGTTCGGCGCCCTCGCCACGGCGCGGCTCGTCTCCTCGGCGGGGGTCGACACCCAGGCCAGCCTCACCTACGCCGAGGCGTACCTGCCGCCCGCGGGCGCCTCCTGGTACGAGCTCACCGCCGGGCCGCGGATGCCTTACATCCCGCGGTGGGTCGCGCGGCTCGACACCTCGGTGCGCCGGCAGGTAGCGCTCGCGGGCGAGCGGTTCCAGGCCGGCCTCGCGCTCGGCACCTCTTACGTGGCGCCGCGGCCCCTGCCGCTCGAGCAGCTCGGCCGCGACACGCTCACGGTCGACGCCGCCGGGCGGCTGCGGTGGCAGATGGTCGAGGTGGGGCTCGAGGTGACCAACGCGCTCGATCGCCGCAACCACGCCGCCGAGTTCAACTACGCCTCGAACTTCGCGAGCCCGGATGCGCCGCTCTCGCGGCTCGCGGCGCGTCATTTCGCGGCGGCGCCGCCCAGGCAGCTCCTCGGGACGCTGCGGGTCTACCTCGATGCGCCGCCCGAGCCGGAGGAGACGAAGGATGCGACCGTACCCTGACAGCGCGCTCGGCCGCGCGGCGGCCCTGCTGCTGCTCACGCTCCTGCCCGCGTGCGATATGCCGAGCGGCACCGGTGGGCGGGAGGTGCGCTTCACCCTGGAGCTCGCGACGGCGACCGCTCCTTCCAGGCCCGCTGGCTCGTTCACGACGAGCACGGGCTGGGAAGTCACCCTGGAGTCGGCGGTCATCGCGCTCGGACCTGTCTATGTTTACGAGAACCCGCCCCACCTCGTCGCGCGCGGCCCGGCGGGAGGGCTCTGGGACGCGCTCGTCCCGCCGGCGCACGCCCACACGGGCAGCGAACACTTCGATGGCGGCGAGGTGAAAGGGGAGTGGCTCGGCCAGGTCGCGCTCGACGCGCTCGCCCCCGGCGTGCGGCTCGGCCACATCCCCGGCACGGCCGGCGGCGTCCGCTCGCTCTCGATAGGGCTCTACCCTCCGCGCACGTCCATCGCAGGGGACGCAGGCAGGCTGGAGGGCCATCACGCCTACGTCGTCGGCGTGGCGACCCGCGAGGATCTCGAGATCCCTTTCGAGGGAGGGCTCGACATCGAGGCAGAGGGCAACAAGCGCGAGGTCGCCGGGCTCCCTCTCACGGCCGAGCTCGATGACGGCGTGTCCGTGACCATCGAGCTGCACCTCGAGGCGTGGTTCGACGAGGCGCACTTCGATCGGCTCACCGAGAAGAGCCCTCGCGGACGGTTCTTGATCACCCGCTCGACCCAGGCGGGCGCGGCGTGGTTCATCGGTGCGCGCAGCGCTGCGGCGTTCTCGGCGAGGGGGTCGCGCGCGGCGGATCAAGGAAAGAGCCTTTGATGGCCGCGCGGGCCCGGGTCTTCGTGAGCCCCGGAATCCGGGGAGGAGATGACAGCCATGGTGCACAAGGCAATGTGCCGCTGGAAGCGGCGTGGGATGATCGCGGTCCTGAGCGGCCTCGTCGGGCCGGCGCTCGGGTGCGCCGCGGGCGACGGCGGCTCGGCGTCCGAGGAAGGATCGCTCGCCCTGCGCGTGAGCGGCGAGGACGCCGCCAAGAAGGGCTATCCGGTGATCAAGAACGGCCGCGAGCTCGCGTTCGTGGACGGGTGGACGGTGACGTTCGCGAAGTTCATCGTCTCCTTCGGGGACATCGAGCTCAGGGGCGCTGACGGCGCCAGCGCGTTCAAGGACGAGTCCATCTACGTCGCCGACCTCCATCGAGGCGACCCGACCATCGCGGTGTTCGAGGGGCTCGAGGCGCGCCGCTGGGAGCGCTTCAGCCTCAAGGTGCTCCCTGCCACGCAGGATGCGGTGAACCTGAACGACGTGTCACAGGCCGATGTCGAGCGGATGGCGTCGAACGGGTACAACTACTGGATCGAGGGCGCGGCGATGAAGGGCGGCGAGACGTACACCTTCAGCTGGGGCCTCGTGAACCCCACGCGCAACTCGAACTGCACGAACGGCCTGGACGGCACGGACGGCTTCGTCGTGAAGAGCCATGCCACGACCGAGGCGGAGATCACCGTGCACGTGGACCACACGTTCTGGGACACGCTCGGCTCGGAGATCGCCGACCTCCGCTTCGACGCGATGGCGGCGGCCGCGGGCGCCGACGGGCACATCGAATTCGAGGAGCTCGACGCGCAGCGCCTGTCGGATCTGCAGGGCCTGGGCGGCGGGCCGCTGCTGGACGAGAGCGGCGCCCCGATCATCTACAACCCCGGCAGCATCCCGCTCGAAGCGAGGACGCTCAAGCACTTCGTGCTCGCCGCATCCGCCTCGCAGGCGCACATCAACGGGATCGGCCTCTGCACGGTGAGCGCCCTGTAATCCGAGGCGCTCGGGCGTCGCGCCGCACCCCCGAACCAGCTGTTCGGACGATTCCCTACGGCTCTCGGCGGGGGTCTCTCTCCGCGGGACGCTCGCGGTATCGCTCGCGCGCGCCTTCCGGCCGCGCTGTCCGGTGACCTCGGACGACGTCCGTTCACCCGCGAGTCATGTCGTCGAGCCGATCGAGCGGCCAATTAAATCCATTTGCGATCCAGTTGCAATTGATCTACGTGTGCAATTGAGACGCGATTGAAGGCGGACCTGCGGTCCCGCCGCGATCGGCGGCCTAGCTTCAACCTGGAGTGCAAAGATGAGAATTGCGCGCGCAGCGTTCCCACTCGCGATCCCCTTCCTCGTGGCCTGCTCGGTCTCTGCCGGCGGTGAGCCGGCGAGCCTCGACGAGGGCCAGAGCGCGCTCGAGGGCGGCGAATGCCCTCTCCTCGGAGAGGAGGCCATCGAGCATACGTGCATCCATGCGGGCGTCGGCCCGTTCGTGACGGTGACCGCGGGCGCTGATCCCGCGACGACCACGACCGACGTCAGCGCGGAGCACACGGCGTACACGGTCAACCTCGTCAGCTCGGGCGCGGGCTTCGGGGGAGCGGTCCTCTACACGCCCGACGGGGACGGTGATTTCGCGATCTTCCTGGACCCCTCCGTCAACGTGTCGGTCCTGGATTCATCGGGCACGCCGGTCGCGATCGAGGAGGACGTGAGCATCGACCCCGCGGAGTGCGCCTCGCTCTCCCGCGCCCTCGTCGTCGAGCTCTCGTCGGCGGAGACGTACACGATCGTGTTCGAGCCGAGCAGCGAGCAGAGCGCGCTCGTGCTCATCGAGAACCTCGCGGAGTTCAACGCGCCGGAGGGCATCCTGCTCACCGCGGCCCGGTTCTACGACCCGTCGTCATTGGTCGTTGCCGAGGAGGGCGTCGAGCACCCGTTCACGTTCGAGCTGCCCAGCGAGATCCCGGTCGTGAGCGGCAACGCCGGCAAGGGCTGGGTGGTGTTCGCTCATCGCGACGGCGAGAGCGATCCTTTCACCTACTGCTTCTACCAGGGCGGCGCGAGCGTGTGGCACCCGACGACGCCCGCGGACGTCGCCGCTGGAGAGAAATACGAGTTCGTGGCCTGCACGGACGACGCCGTCCCCGGTGACGACGTGGTCGCCGACCATTTCAAGCTCAGCGTGCTGAAGGGCGACCAGCAGGCGGGCACCACGACCGTCGAGCTCCTCATCCTGGATGAGGGGTGCGGCGGACATGAGCATGAGCACTGATTTCGCGTTTTTCGAAAAAGAGAATTCTCACGAGAGGAACATGATCATGAAGACCATCCTGCGCCTGGCGTCCGTTTCCATGTTCGGGCTGCTCTCCGCGGCGTGCATCGCCGACCCCACGTGGGATCCGGAGGGCGAGCCCATCGACGAGGTCGAGGAGATCGAAGAGGTCGGGGAAGCCCTGGTCTGCTCTTCGATCGGCTCCGCCGTGGTCACCCATTCGTGCAATCACACAACGGCTGGCCCGTTCGGCTCGGTGACCGCGAGCTCCAGCATCAACTTCTCCACCGTGGATCCCAACGTCAGCGAGACGCACAAGTGGTGGACCGTGACCCTCCCCGGCTCGGGGAGCTCGTTCCAGGGCACGGTGAAGTTCCGATATGGGTTCACGGACGACTATGTGATCTTCCTCAAGGACTCGAACGTCTCCGTGACGGTCCGGGATTCGATCGGCAACATCGTCCCCAAGACCTACGACATCGCGGTGAGCGGCTGCGCCAACATCACGCGGGCCATCGGCGTCACCCTCACGGCGAACGCGACGTACCGCTTCACGTTGTCGGACACGACGGCGTCGCAGCAGCTCCTCGTCGAGCGCCAGAACGGGTGCAACGCCATCGACTGAGTCCAGTCGTCAGGGCTCCGGCTCGTTCTCGCGGAGGTCCGCGGCGTCGGGGCGCATGTGCCCGCGAGCGTGGAGTCCGCGCCGAGCCGGAGCTCGCGCGGGCGCGCCGCGCCCCTCGCTCCACTGGAACCAGCTCCCATCGAATGCGGTAGACGTCCGCCCGCGCCGGAGCGCGGGCGCTGCCGAGAGAGGCCTCGTCGTGACTCGAAAGCTCCCCGTGACCGTGCTGTCCGGCTTCCTGGGCGCCGGCAAAACCACCCTGCTCAACCACGTCCTCGCGAACCGCGACGGGCTGCGCGTCGCCGTGATCGTCAATGACATGAGCGAGGTCAACGTCGACGCGGCGCTCGTCCGGGGTGGGGGCGCGGCGCTCTCCCGCGTCGAGGAGAAGCTGGTCGAGATGTCGAACGGCTGCATCTGCTGCACGCTCCGAGAAGATCTCCTCGTCGAGGTGGCCCGCCTGGCGGGCGAGGGGCGCTTCGACTACCTGCTCATCGAGTCGACGGGCATCTCGGAGCCGCTCCCCGTGGCCGAGACGTTCACCTTCGACGATCCCGAGACGGGCAGGAGCCTCTCGGAGGTCGCCCGGCTCGACACGCTCGTCACCGTGGTCGACGCGCAGCGGTTCCTCGCGGACTGGACGAGCGCCGACGACCTCCGGGCGCGCAAGGCCGCGCTGGACAGCGACGACGAGCGCACGGTCGCCGATCTGCTCGTCGAGCAGGTCGAGTTCGCGAACGTGCTCGTGCTCAACAAGACGGATCTCGTCGGCGAGGACGAGGTCGAGCGGCTCACGGCGATGCTCCAGCACCTGAACCCCGGCGCCCGGATCGTCAGGGCCTGCCGCGGCCAGGTCGATCCTCGCGAGATCCTTGGCACGGGGCTCTTCGACTTCGAGGAAGCGGCGCGCTCGCCCGGCTGGATGAGGGAGCTGCGCGGCGAGCACGTCCCCGAGACCGAGGAGTACGGGATCGAGAGCTTCGTCTACCGCGCACCGCGCCCGATGCACCCGGAGCGGCTCTGGGACTTCATCCACGGCGCGACCGCCTGGGATGGAGTGCTCCGCTCCAAGGGGTTCTTCTGGCTCGCGACCCGCATGGACATCACCGGGGCGTGGTCGCAGGCGGGCGGCGCGGCCTCGTTCGAGGCGGCGGGCCACTGGTACGCGGCGCTTCCGGAGGACCAGCGGCCGGAGGACGAGGAGGAGCGCGCCGCGCTCGACGCCGCGTGGCATCCGGTCTGGGGCGACCGGCGGCAGGAGATCGTCTTCATCGGTGTCGACATGGCCCGGGAGGAGCTCACGCGCGGACTCGACGCCTGCTTGCTCACCCAGGAAGAGATGGCCGCGGGGCCCTCCGGCTGGTGCCGGTTCGAGGATCCCTTCCCGGCATGGCAGGAGGGAGGAGAGCAGGAGAGCGAGGCCGAGCCTGCGCAGCCTCTCCACGCGTGAGCGTCGATGCAGGAAGTCGATCCGGGGTCGGATGCATTCGAATCGCATCAGCACGAGGCCGTCCGGCGGGACCGGCTCGGACACCGCGCGAACGGCGCCCTCGACGAGGTCTCGGGGGTGCTGCGCGCCGGCGCGCGCCTCCGCCGGATGGAGCCGTTCGACGTCGGGCTGCTCAAGGGAGAGGCGTGGCCCGGCAATCAGGACCGCGGCGCTGTGCACCGGTCGCCGCCGGGAACGTCGCCACGTGTCGTCGTGACGCTCGACGCCCTCGCTTGAACGCTACGCCAGCTGCACGCTGCCGTGGTGGTCGCAGTGCCCGCCGTGCGGGTGGTGCAGGTGGCCGTCGACGAGGAAGTCGACGTGATCTCCGTGAGGGACAGCGGGATGCCCGCAGTTGTCCCCGTGCGCGTGCTTCACGTCATGCCCTGAGCACGCGTGGCTCGGGGTACACTGAGCAGGGTTCTCCTCGTCCACCGAGAGGACGTGCTCGTCGACATGATCCTCATGCCGGTGATGCAAGTGGCCATCGTGCAGGTAGTCGACGTGGTCGCCGTGGCGGATCGCCTGGTGTCCGCACGCCTGGCCGTGATCGTGTGCATGCTCGTGGTGTGTCGCGTGGTCCTTCATCCTGGTCTCCTTGATCGAACGGTGGGAAGCGCTCGGCTGGAAATGAAGAGGCTGTTTGCATCAGCCTCTGAAGGCCCGGCCTCTCGGCTGTTACACGAGAAAAGGGACCCCAGCTGAACAAAGCTACCCCCGCGGCACTCACCGGTCATCCGAAAATTCTTCTGGGACGGTCGTCGCATGGATCAGCTCGCCTCCCGGCCAGCATCGCCGCTATGCCACGTGCCAGAAAACGACCGCGCCGGAGGCGTCTGCTCCGAGGAGCCCCGCGTGCGCCGGGTGCCAGACGAGCGCGGTGATCTCGGCTTCGAGGAACGCATAGCGCACGGGCCGCTCGGTCCGCCGCGGCTCCCAGAGCAGCACACCGTGGTCCTGTGCGCCGCTCGCGAGCACCCCCTTGCGTGGGCTGAACGCGAGCTGGACGCACACGCCTTGATGGCCCTCGAGCTCGATGGGACGGCTGCCCTCGGGGCCTTTGCCCGAGAAATCCCAGACCGTCACGGCCGGGGCGCCGCCGGTCGCGAGCAGGCGCGACTGGGCGTCCCACGCGAGCGCCTTCGGCTTCGCGGGATACCCTTGCATCTCCGAGTCCTGCCCGGTCGAGAGGCGCCAGAAGTGCACCGACCGGTCCTGGCTGCCGCAGGCGATGACCTTCCCGTCGGGGCTCCACGCCATCGACACGAGCGAGCCCTGCCAGGCGAGGTGGCGCGACTTCGCACCGGCGGCGATCGACCAGAGATAGACGCCGCCGTAACACGCCGCCGCGAGCTCCGCGCGGTCGACCCGCCAGGCGAGCGAGGCGACCGTGCTGGGGAGCGGCTCCGTCTCGACGACCGGCTCGCCGCGCTCGGTCCAGACACGCACGGTGCGCCCCGAGCCGGTGGCCAGGTGCTCGCCGCCGGGCGCCCACGCCACGTGCTCGACCCACGCCGCCCCGCCGGGGAGCTCGGCCACGAGGGCGCCGGACAGGTCGAAAATACGCGCCTTCTCATCCTGGCCGCACGTGGCCAGGCGCGCTCCGGAGGGCGAGAACGCGAGCGCGAGGACCCCGTTCGGGTGCGCCTCGCTGCGCCAGCGCACCGCGCCTGTCTGCATGTCGACGGCGAGCACCGTCCCGGCGCCGGTCCCGATCGCGCACAGGCTGCCGTCGCGCGTCACGTCCATCGCGACGACGTAGTCCCCCGCGGAAAGCCTCCAGCGCGGCGGGAGCTCGGTCTTGCCGCGCGGCGCCCGCGCCGTCACGCCAGGCATCGCTCAAACCCCCGGGTCAGCTGCTCGCGGTCCAGGTTGCGGCCGATGAACACGAGATCGCTGGCGCGGCGCTCGCTTCCCCAGGGCCGATCCTCGCGCCCGTCGAAGAGCATGTGCACGCCCTGGAAGACGAAGCGGCTGTCCAGGCCGCGGAGGTTCAGGATGCCCTTCATCCGGAAGATGTCCGCGCCCTTCTCGCGCAAGAGCTCCGAGACCCACCGCGTGAGCCGCTCGCGGTCGAGGGCGCCCTCGAGGTGGATGCCGACGGAGCTCACCTGCTCGTCGTGGCTGTGCCCGGCCGCGAACTCGCGCGAGGCGGCCGGCTCCACGACGCCGCCCGACTCGAGCCGCGCCCCGAACTCGCCCGGGAGGTGCTGCAAATACAGGCCGTAACGCCCGCGCTTCGGCGCGGTGAGCCGGAACCGCATCGTCCCCTCGGTACGCAGGGCGAGCCTGGACGGGCGCTCTCCGATCCCCAGGCGCTCGCCTGGCGCGATGCGCGCCGGCGGCTCCGCCCAGACCCGCACGGCGCGCTCCGCGGCGTCGCGCGCGCCAGGATCGGCGTCTGGCCCGAGCGGCAGGACCACGACGTCCATGGTCGCGTCGGGGCCCGGCTCCAGGACGAGCTCGTGATCGCCCTCCTCGAGGTCGAACGCGCCGGCCCACTCGAACGGGTACTCGGGCTCCAGGAAGGCCGGCTTCTGGGCGAGCGCGCGGTCGAGGTCGAAGCCGCCCACGCCGAGCACGTCGGCGATCGGCACGCCGGCGTTCGTCGCGCGGAGCACGCGGGCCATCCTGTTCATGCCGCGCAGGCGCCGCTCGAGGGCGTCGAGCTCGCGCTCGGTCACGAGGTCGACCTTGTTGAGCACGATGACGTCCGCGAAGGCGACCTGCTCCTTGCACTCGCTCGAGTCCTCGAGGTGCAGGTGGATGTGCTTCGCGTCGACGAGCGTGACGATCGCGTCGAGCGCGAACAGCTCGCGCACGTCGTCGTCGACGAAGAACGTCTGGGCCACCGGCCCCGGGTCGGCCAGGCCCGTGGTCTCCACGAGCACGTGGTCGAACCTGTCCTTGCGCTTCATGAGGCTGCCGAGGATGCGGATGAGATCGCCGCGCACGGTGCAGCAGATGCAGCCGTTGTTCATCTCGAAGACCTCCTCGTCCGCGTTGATGACGAGGGCCTGGTCGATGCCGATCTCACCGAACTCGTTCTCGATGACGGCGATGCGCTTGCCGTGGTTCTCCGTCAGGATGCGGTTGAGGAGCGTGGTCTTGCCGGCCCCGAGAAAGCCGGTGAGCACGGTGACGGGGATCTTGCCTTGATTCATGGGTCCCTTCGGGCTCCGGTGTTGTTCGTGTCAGGGGTCGAGCGGGGTCATTGCGCCCCCGCACCGAAGAGGGCGTCGGCGCCGACCACCACGCCGGTCGCGATGCCGAGCAGCGCCGCTGCGACGACCGAGAAGCGGCGCGCTGCGCCCCCTCGCGCCAGCGTCCACCCGATGGGCCACGACAGGATCACCGTCAGCGCGATCATGCCGGCGACGGTGCCGAGGCCGAAGAGCGCAAGGTACGCCGCGGCCCAGAGCCGTGAGGGGATGGTCGTCGTCGCGAGCAGGGCGATGCCCGCGGAGCCCGCGAGGCCGTGAACGAGGCCGACGGCGACCGACCGCGCGTGCGCGGCGCTGCCGTGACCGGACGCGGACGCTCGTCGCTGCGGGCGCACGAGATGCCACGCGCCGAGCGCGATCAGCATGAACGCGACGAGGAGCTCGGCCGCCCTCTCGAACGGCGCAGGGATGCGCAGGCCGAGGAGGACGATGAGCAGCCCGACGCCGAGGAAGGTGGCGGAGTGGCCGAGCCCCCAGAGGGCCGCGATGAGCGCGGCGCGGCGCGGCCCGCGCTCGCGCTGGAGCAACGTGGCGATGGCGACGAGGTGGTCGGCGTCCGTCGCGTGGCGCAGGCCGAGCCCGAGCCCGAGGAGCAGCGCTGATGCGCCCGTCACGGCCGCCCCCCGGCGCCTCTCGCGCGAGGCGCAGCCATGGGGTGAAGCTCCGCTGCGTCCGAAGGCGCCCGAGGGACCGCGCTGCGGCCGCCGTGCGGCGCAGCTTCCGTGTGCAGGTGCATGGCGTCCGGGTAGTCGACCCCGGACGCACATGCAATAGAATTGCATTTAATCCGGGCAGCGGCGGCGCGGCAGGCTCCGGCATCTTGTTAGAAGTTGCAATTTTATTGTATCATCATGCTCACGCGTCCCGCGCGACTGCCCTCGCGCGGCGCCGCGCCGGCGAGGGCGGCCCGGGCGCCGCCTCCCGCTCCGCAGCGCGGAAGGCGACAGGACGATGGCTACCGGGTCGAGGTCCTGGACCGGGGAGCCGGCATTCCCGAGGGAGCGCGCGAGCGCCTCTTCGAGCCGTTCTTCACGACGCGCCGCGACGGCACCGGCCTCGGCCTGGCGGTCTGCTATGGTCTGGTGACCGCGCACGGCGGGGCCATCCGGGCGGAGCCCAGGCCGGGGGGCGGGTCCCAGTTCGTGATCGACTTACCGGGCGTCCTCATCGAAGAAGCAAGGGAGAGCCAGGAACGCGCATGAAGCCGGCAGTGCTCGTCGTCGACGACAAGGCGAACATGCTGGCGCTGCTCTCGAAGGTGCTCGGCAAGAGCGCCAGGGTCCTCACGGCGCGGGGCGTACGAACAGCGCTCCAGCTCCTTGAGACCGAGCCGGTCACAACCGTCGTCTGCGATCTGCGCATGAACGACGGGGACGGGCTCGAGGTGCTCCGCGCCGTCCGCGCGCGCTGGCCCGGAGTGCCCTTCATCCTGATGACCGCGTACGCGTCGGTCCCGACCGCGGTGCAGGCGATGCGAGAGGGCGCCTATGACTACGTGACGAAGCCGTTCGAGCCGGACGAGCTGCGCGCGCTGGTCGAGCGGGCCATGGCGCAGGCCGCGGTGCTGAAGGGCGAGCAGGAAGGGCCGGAAGCACAGGGGTTCGCGGGCATGACGGGGCGCTCGCCCGCGATGCGGGCGCTCTATCAGCTCCTCGAGCGCGTGGCGCCGACGGACGCGACCGTGCTCATCCTGGGCGAGACGGGCACCGGCAAGGAGCTCGTGGCGCGCGCCATCCATGAGCACTCGTCGCGCGCGTCGCACCGACCCATCGCGGTCAACTGTGCGGCCATCCCCCGCTCGCTCATCGAGAGCGAGCTCTTCGGCCATGCGCGCGGCTCGTTCACGGGCGCGACCACGGATCGCGCGGGGCTCTTCGAGGAGGCGCACGGGAGCACGCTCTTCCTCGACGAGATCGGCGAGCTCAGGCCGACGGTCCAGGCGAAGCTCACGCGCGTGCTCGAGGAGCGGGCGGTGCGGCGCATCGGCGAGTCGCGCGAGCGCAAGGTCGACGTGCGGCTCATCAGCGCGACGCACCGCGACCTCCGGGCCATGGTCAAGACCGGCGCCTTCCGCGAGGATCTCTGGTTCCGGCTCAACGTCTGCGTCGTCGAGCTGCCCCCGCTGCGCGAGCGCGCGGAGGACATCCCGCTCCTGGCGCAGCGGTTCCTCGCCGAGCGAGCGCCGCAGTCGCGCTCGTCCGCGACCGGGTTCTCGGCCGCGGCGATGAGCGCGCTCCAGATGTACAGGTGGCCTGGCAACGTGCGCGAGCTCAAGAGCGCCGTCGAGCGGGCGCTGGTCATCGAGACGACGAGCGAGATCCGCCTCGAGTCGCTGCCGTCCGAGGTGCAGGGAGCGAGCCCGCTGCGGCTCACGAGCTCGAGCGACGTGGACCTCGCCCAGCTCTCGTACCGCGAGGCTGTGGACGCCTCGCGCGAGGAGATGAACCGGCGCTACCTGGAGGCCGTGATGCGCCGCTTCCGGGGCGACGTGCTGAAGGCCGCCGCGCACGCGGGCGTCGAGCGGGAGAGCTTCTACCGGCTCCTCCGCCGCTGTGGCCTCTCCGCCGACGACTTCCGCGAGGAGCGCCGGGGCACGGACGGCCCGAAGAACTGAGCGGGCAGGCACTGCGAGGCACTGGCGAGCTGGCGCCTCGAATGCCGGAACCCCTTGACCTGCTCGCGCACTTCACAGAATCCGGCGTCGGCCGAGCCCTCGAGGAAGCAGGCATGCACCCGTGATCTGGTCAAGGTGGGGGCGCGAGCGCTCACCGGACCGACCGCGGATCCTGACCGCCGGGTGCAGCTGATCAACGCCCCCGGCGCCGAAGTCGGCCCCGGCCAGGTGGCCACCTGGGGCGTGGTCGAGGACGATCTCGCCATCGGCTTCGACTTCTCCCACCCCTACAAGGGCGGTTCCAGCAAGCACTTCCCCTTCGACTGGCGTCCGGAGTGACGCCTGTGAGCGGCGCGTGAAGCGGCGCGCTCCTCGCCAGCTCGATGCCTGCTACAGCGGCGGTGGGCGAGCGTCGAGAGCCGCCACCTGGGCGCGCAACCGCGCCAGGTGCTGCTTGAGCGTCTGGGGCAGGTCGGGGCGGCGCAGCAGCTCGAGCAGATGCGGCATGCTGGAGACTCCCTCGCGCAGGCAGCCGGTCAGCACCAGAACGTCGGTGCCGTCGAGATCGCGGAGGAAGCGCTCGACCTCGGCCCAGTTGGCCTCGTGCAGCGCCGCCACGGGCGCCACCGCGTGCTCGCGCCGGATCGTCACGAACCCGCGGGACCGCCCGGAGGTGGGGTCGACAGGGAGCATGGCGCGATGGAGCGCTTCGAGCGGGACCCAGTGAGGCGGGTACTTGAAGCGCGCCACGTCGAGCAGGAGCGCGAGGTCGCGGTCCGGGTGCATTCCACCGACCGGCGAGAAGTGGCCGCTCCCGGTCTGGTCCAGCGTCCGGCGGTCATAGGCGACGACCACGTGGTCGTCATCGGCGCGCGAGGTGGCTTCTCGGACCGCGGCGCGGAGCGCCTCCAGCGAGGAGGTCTCCGCGAAGCTCACGTCGGCCCGGGCGCCGTTGCACCGGGCCAGGCACGCGAACTGCGTCAGCGTGATCCCGTCGCGAGCGACGTCGTCGAGGGAGCGGCAACAGTCGAGTTGCTCCTCCGAGAACCAACGCCAGGGTCCCTTCCAGGCGCGCCCCGGATCGATCTCCAGCGCGTTGAGGACCATGACCAGCGTCCCCAGGCCGCAGAAGGCAGGCTCGGCCTGGGTGTGGAACTGCTCGATGAGAGGAAAGAAGCTCTCCATCGTCCCCAGGGCGAGCGCTTCGCGAAAGACCGCGCGCCCCTCCTCGGAGGAGAACGCGATGCAGCCCGGTGGTAAGGGGCGCTTGTGATACGAGGACGTCGCTTTTCCAGGGGGGCCGGAGCGCATAGAGAATCTTATGTTACCTGAAAGGCCAGGGAGGCGGGGTCTATCGCAAGCGACACCAGCGCTTGAGCACGTGCGCGAGGTGCTTGCGACGAACCAGGGACGAGCTTGGGCCTCGTCGTTGGTGCGGAGGAGCGGACGACGGAAAGGTCAATAATTCTCAATAACTCCACGGGACACGGGCGGCTGGATCCTCCTTGGGTGTGGCCCAACGCGGGCCCAACCGGCCGCCTTCGGATGCTTCAGCGTCCACCACGGCGGGGGCGGCAGCGTCGCTCCGGGACGGCGTCTGACGGGACGGTGCCGAGGCGAGGGGAAGAGCGAAGCGCGGTTCTCCGGCGCGTTCACGGACAAGATGGTGGGATGAGGCGCGCGATCCGGGCCGGGTCGCGACTCCCCAGGTCGCCGAGCCGGGGCAGTGTCGCGCGGCCGGCTCAGTCCAGCGGATCTCCGTCCTCGTCCATGGCAACGGCAAAGGGCCCCTCGCTCGGCCCCGCCGGCATCACCCACCGGCCGGCCACGGCGTCGGGCGCGACGCCGGCGAGCTCCGCGATGCGCTCCTGCCAGTACTCGGACGCCTCGGTCGCGCAGCGAATCACGGTGGACGCCGTCTTCCCCGCCGCCGGCTCGGCCTCCAGCGCCACGGCGACCTCTGCCGCGAGCGCCGCGTCCGCCTCGACGATCACGGCGTCCGGATCGGACCGGCGGATCAGATCCGCGACGCGCGCGGCCTCCGACGAGCCGAGCACGTACGTCCCCACCTGCGCGCGCTGCGCTTCCACGAGCCGGCCCAGCGCGTCCTTGCCCCCCTCGCCCAGCGAGGCCAGATCGAGCGGCACCGCCCGCGTGCGGGCCGAGAGCCCCGCCTCGGCGAGCGCCTCGGCGACGGCGCGCTCGTCCACGATCTCGCCTCCAAGCACGGCGACATCGCCGAAGCGGTGCCGACGGACCACCTCCCTCGCGGCCAGCGAGGCGCCCTCATGGAGCGCGATCCCCGCCCGCGCGCACCCGATCCGCACGACCGGGAGCGCCGCGCGGGACGCCGCCGCGCTGGCCAGGAGCACCGCGGAGATGCCGTATCCCCGTACCAGGTCGAGGCACAGGAGCACGAGGCGGGCCGCCGACACCCGCGACAGCGTGCCGTAGGGGGCGTGGCGCGTGTCGGAGAGGTGGATGATCCGGTGCCCCTGCACGAGCGACGCGATCTGCGACGGAAGGCGCGCGGCGGCGCCGCGCTCGTCGAGAATAACGAAGGTCCTCTGGCTGGATGAGCTCATGACTGGCGGGGGGCGAAATGTAGCAGATGGAGCTGACCGTTCGGAAGGCGGCCGATCGAGTAGGTGACACGATTCACGCACGCGCGCTGCGCCGGCTGCCCTGACTTGGACTCCAGTCCTTCGAGCGTCTCCCTGGGCGTGTGGGAGCCCGAGTGCACCTGCCCCGGCGCGAGGGAGCGGAGGGCCGCGTCGTCGCGGGTCATGATGTCCCGCAGCGAGCGCAGCGCCTGGTTGCGCGAACGGAAGACCGTGTTCGTCTGCTTTGTCGGCCGCGAGGTCGCGAGCGCGGCCGGATCCTGCCCCGGGCCTGGCACGTGCGCGCGCGCGTGCCCCACGTTGTTCCCGAAGCTGCGGTTCTCGGAGTCCTCCAGCAGCCGCTCGGCCTCGCGCAGCGACGCGAGGCCGAAAGGATCGATCCACGCAAACGGGTTGACCGCATAACCGTAGTAGCCCGACCCCCCGGCCACGCCGAGCGGATCCGGGGAGACGAACATGCCGTCGGCCGGGTCGTAATAGCGATAGCGATTGTAGTAGAGGCCGGTCTCGGCGTCCTCGTACTGCCCCGGGAACCGCAGCGGGGTGCTGGCGCCGCCGTCGCGCGGCGCCTCGATCCCGAAGGCCCGCCGCTCCAGCGAACCCACGATCGCGCCCGCGTCGTCGAGGAGGTGCTCCGGCGTGCCGACAGGATCGTTGACGTAATGGACCCATCGCCCGTCGGCCTCGCGGTGCGCCGCCGGGACGAACGAGTCGTCCATGAAGCAATAGGTCCGCACCGAGGCCGCGGCGCCCCCGGGCGCGGCCGCGCTCTGCGCCGGAGAGCGCGTGATCTCGTGCACCAGGACGTCCCCATCCCACACGAACCGGGTCTCTCGTGCGAGCCGCAACGCGCCTGCCGCCTCGTCCCACACCAGGACTCGCTTCCGGATACGCCTCGCCAGCGGATCGTACTCGAACTCGACGCGGGCGCCGTCCGGCGCCTCGACGTGGTCGAGCAGGCCCGCCCCGCTCCAGCCGTAGCGGTAGACGCGCGGCTTGTCCCCTCCTGCGTCCTCGCGCCGCTCGACGAGCCGCCCCTCGGCGTCCCAGCGGTACTCCGTGCTTCCCTTCCGGAGGAGCTTCCCGCCCCTGCCGTACCTGCGCTCCGGAGCGCCGTCTCCCTCGTGCAGGTTGCCCGCCGGATCGTAGCGGAATATCTCGCGCCGCCCTACCTCGGGCGTCATCGCGAGCAGCTGGCCCACGGGGTCGTAGCGGAGCTCCGTCGCCCCGCGCGCGCCGCCGCTCCGCGCCACGAGCTCGCCTGTCAGATCGTGGCGGTAGCTTGTCAGCGCCACGACGGCGTCGGGCAGCTCGCCTACCCACGCCGGGTGGCCCGGCGCGATCGGCGGGCGCTCCGCAGGGCGCGTCACGCGCTGCTGTGACAGGCGGCCCAGCGGGTCGTACGAGGTCCCGATCGCGCCGCCGCCCGAAAGGCGCCGGAAGACCTCGCGCCCGAGCGGATCCAGCCCGTGCTCGATCAGCGCCGCGCCGTCCAGCACCGTGCGCACGCGCGAGCCCATTGCGTCGCGCGCGATCGCCTCGCTGTGCCCGAGCGTCGTGCGCCGCGAGATTCGGTTGCCCAGCGCGTCGTACTGCGCCTCGACTGCGTGCGCCTCCCCCCCCAGGACCTGGGTCTCCTTGACGATCTGGCCGAGCGGATCCCTCGCGAGCTCGATGTGCCCGCCAGGCCAGCGCGCCTCGATCAGGTTGCCGAGCATGTCGTGCTCGAAATGCTCGTCGCCCGCCTCGGTCGTCCGCTGAACGAGGCGCCCCGCCAGGTCGTACGTGAGATCGGTATGCACGGCCGGCCCCGCCGCCTCGGCCGCCATCGACTCGCCCGTCGTGACCCGCGTCGGGCGCCCCGCCGCGTCGAGTCGATAGCGCAGCACGCGCCCGTCGAACGTGCGCTCCTCGATCAACCGGCCAAAGATATCGTAAAGGAGCTGGTGCTTCTCCCCGAGCTCGTTCACGACCGTGGTGAGCTCGCCCTCGCGGTTGTAGAGCAGGCGGGCCACGTGCCCGTTCGCGTCCTTGCGCCAGCAGAGCCGGTGATACCCGCCCCACCCCCACTCGGTGACATGCCCGCTCGGGTTCTGGGCCCGCACGAGGTGCCGCTCCCCGTCATACTGATACCGCGAAACGCCTCCCTGGGCGTCGATCACCTCGATGAGGTCGCCGCGAGCGGAGTAGATGAAGCGCGTCTCTGCGCCCGCCGGATCGGTGCGTCCCGTGACCCGGCCGAGCGCGTCGTACCGGAAACGCCACACCGCGCCGTTCGGCGACGCGACTGCGGTCAGGTTCCCCTGCGCGTCATACTGGTACGATGTCCTGGCCCCGTTCGGATCGATCCGCTCGCGCAGGAGGCCCCGCTCGTCGTGGCGGTAGGTGGTGGTCTGCCTTAGAGGATTCGCGATGTGCTCCGGGTTCCCCCGCGCGTCGCGGAAGATATGGGTCACCCCGCCGACCGGGTCGGTGATCTCGACGGGGGAGCCCGCCTCATCCCGGACGATCGACGTGCGGGCGCCGAGCTGGTTCGTGTAGCCGAGCAGGTTCCCGCGCCCGTCGCGCTCGAAGCGCTCGAAGCCACCGTCCGGATGCTCGAGGACGGCGAGGAACCCGCGCGCATCGTACTCGGCACGCACGGGCGACCGCCCGGCGTCGTGCGCCATGGTAAGCAGGCCGAGCGCGTTGTGCGCAAAATGCCCAACGTGTGTCGAGTCGATGACGTGTGTGTAGTCCTCGTCCAGGTATTCGAAGACGCAGTGGTGGACGCCCCTGGCGGGGTGGCGGTCCGAGGCGAGCACCGAGGGCACGTCCGGGTCCAGGCTTGGATCGGGGCTGGACAGGTAGTCGCCCCAGGACTCGATGCACCGCCCCTGGGCGTCGTACACGAAATGGAAGCAGAGGCCGACCCGGTCGACGTCGGCGGTGAGCCGGGCCTCGTTGTCGTACTCGTAGCGCGCGGAGAAGCCGTCGGCGTCGGTCGCCCCGACGAGCCGCCCGCGCGCGTCGTAATTGTATCTCTCCAGGGCGATCCACCGCCCCTGCTCCAGCGCGTTCTTCACCTCGAACGAGGCGATGTGCCCAGCGCCGTCCCTACGCACGCGGAGCTTCCGGCCGGCGCTGTCCATCACCTCGACGAGCTGGCCGTTCTCGTACACGAGCGCGATGCGGTTCTTGTTCCTGTCCTCGATCGCCGTGAGCAGGTAGAGGTGCTCGCCGAGCTTCTCCGAGAAGGCGTAGAGTCGCCCATCGTTCGGGTCGACGACATAGCCCCACGGCTCGCGGCGGAGGCGGAAACCGAACGAGGAGACCACGTCGTCGCCCGCGCGCAGCGACTTCGGGAAGGAGACGCGCGTGCCCTGGTCCGTCCAGACGTCGACGGAGCGGCGGTGCTCCTCAACGCGCCAGCCGAGGCTGTGGGCCCATCCCCACCCGAGGCCGACGTTGCGGCCGTGCGCATGGGTGCTGTAGCTGCGCGTCAGCTGGAGCGGCAAGGGTCCAGGCAGCTCGACGATGAGGATGGGGTGGGTGAACGCGCGCCCCGTGGCGACGTCGACCGGGTGCGACTTCGTGCCGCAGAGCGGATAGCGCTGCGGATCCGGGGCGCCCTTGCCGCCGCCCTGCGCCTGGTTCCCGCCGCTCCCGCCTCCCGCGCCCTGCCGGCCCGCTCCGGCGCCCCCGCCGGGTCCTCCCGATCCCCCGCCGCCGCCGCCGCCGCCCATCACGAAGACGCCGGGGTTCATGCCGGGAATGGCCGGGATGTTCGGGACCGGGGCCGTGCGCGCCATACCCTGAGGTTCGCTTGAACGTCCCCCAGGAGGCAAGCCGCCAGTTCAGGACCTGCGGAGCTCGACAGTTGCGTGCGCTGAGGCCTGCGCGCCGCGGCCGCCAGGGCGCGCTGTCGCGCCGACCACCCGCCAGACCTGCCCGGAGCGCCGCAGCGCGGAGAGAACCGCGCCGCGCTCGCCCTCACCGGAGGGCGCGCTCGACGCTCACGACCAGCGAGCTGCAAGGCTTCGGCGGCGACTCGACGCGAGCAGCGGGCTCGACTATTGGCGCAAGCTTGCTTGACCCTTCGGAGCCACCGGCAGCCCGAGCAGCCGACCGATCGACTCGTGAACGACCCGGGCCGCCGCGTCATCCCCGAGGGCGACGGCGCGGCTCAGGGTGCTGGCGAGCGACGCGACCACGGCGGCCCGAGGCGATGTCTCGGTCATCCCGAGCTCGCCAGGCGCCAAGCTCGGTGTTTGGGCCCGGGTTGGGCCCACGCCTTCCGAGGGGCAGCAATTCGTCGCCAAGCCCCCCCGAAACCGCGCCGAATCCCACGGATCGCGACGGTTCGCCACCGCAAATTCGTCCTTGGGCTTCTTCCCTGGTTCCGGCGAGCAAGGGGTCTGCTCGGCGAGCCATCAGCCATCCTGAGCGTCAACACACCCTGGCACTACCCCCCGTGCACCTCTAAGCGCCTCGCGCCTTGAGGGAGGTTCGCCTCCGCGTCAAGCACATCGCCGATCCACGCGAGCCGCACGGCCTCGACCATCGGTGCAGCGGCCTTGAGGCGCTCGCACCATGCCTGTAGGAGTTCGACTTCTGTCTGCTCCTCGCCGGTGCGTTGCTCCACCTCTAGCTGTCGCCATAGCTCTGGGAGTATCTGCCGTACCTCGGCTAGCAGGGGCCGGTTCGCGAGGCACTCCGGACCGAGCGCTTCCGCATATTCGAACATCCCCGAGGCGGCTTCTTCCAGCTTCCTACGTGCCTCAAGGATCGCCCCTGCCTGCTTCTCCCCGTACTTCCCTACGATCTCCTGCCCGAGGGCGTCCAATTCAGGTAGGTTCCTAAGGCAGAGCATGTGCTCGAGAAGGAGGAACAGCTCAAAGAAAGCTCCCTTGAACCGCCTCCCCAACTCGAGACGGTCAAAGGTCCACAACTGGAGACCGAGTCCGTTCCACGTAATTTCAGGAATCTCCCGCGGACAAAGCTTCAGCCCCAAGCTCTGCTGATCGTCGTCAGGCCGTGGAAGCATGAGCCATGAGAAGTGCCACATCTCTCTGTCGACCGCCCGTCCACGAAAGAGCGGAACCAGCTGGATCTGGTTCCAAAAATAGTCATACGAATACCGGGCCATCGATCCTGCATTGTCGGCCTGCGGAATCGCCTCGTGAAGCACCTGAAGAACGGCTCCAAGAAATTGATGAATTGACAGGGGATTGTCTACATCCATCTTAATCCAAATGGACCTCTTGTCCTCCCACCACACTGTCTCCGACAGAATGGAACCTCGGCAACCTTGGGCTTCGAACCGCTTAAAGTGCTTCTTTAGACGGCGCCGGGCCTCGGTGCATGGCCGCTCGAACGCATCGATAGACTCCTTCAATATGGACGCCGTAACCTTTGATGGATGGTGCGCAAATTGATACCATACACACCAGAGCTTGAGCAGCTCGTCGCGCTCCTGAGACTCAAGCAAAGACAATTCGTCGACCTTGAAGTACGCCGAAAACCGCTCACGAAACATGCGCTGAAATCGCGGCAATCGCCCCATTGCATCATGAAGATTGTGCGTCGAAAGACCGTTGTCCCGCTCATCCGCACCGACGGCCTTCCACGCCGCCTGCTTAAAAGCCTCTCGCTGACGAGAATCCGTCATTCGACCGAATCTAGCATTGATAGCAATCGGCGCCTGTGCCTGCGAGTAAAAATTCGATAGCGACGATATGTACTCTTTGAAGCTCTTCTGGAACGAGGTATATCGCTCTTGTCGCTGTGTCTCGCTAGCTATCTCAATGTCGACCACATTGTCTCTTTCGCTTCGAGTTAGCCCCCATTCGTCGACAGCAATCCGAGGCAAGTTCGGCTTGCCAGATGCTCGCCGACGCATCTCCTCCAGATTCTTCGCACCTGGCTGAAAGCCGAGCGTATCACCAGAATCTCGCCTACGGAAGTACCGCTGCAGTTCCTCACGAAGCTGTCGTAAGTGATCGACAACACCTCGCCTCAGCGCAAAAGCTGCCACAGCGTACTCGTCCCAGGAATCCGGTCGGAGTTCCAGGTCAACGAGTTCGGTCAGCGTGCCATTGATCGATGGCAACCATCGGGGCGGGAGGTTTGCGCTAGGGATATTTTTGACGCTTTCATCATCATTGATGCCAAGGAGGTCGATTTTATGACCATAGCCTTGGCTTCCGTAGATAGCTCGCGTTGGCCTGAGCCCTCTCAGAATCTCGATGCGTCGCATTGTCTCGGCATGAACCGGATTTTTTGTGCGCTTATCGCCATTCGAGCCAGTTTTACCAGCGTGGTCCGACGACTGCATCTGCAAGACGAAATGAGCCTTCACAGTACGGCTATCATCCTCGACCGCTGGGACGAGCAATTCCTGACGAAACCGCTCGAGGAGTTCATCCCTGCATGACTCCACTCGATCAAAATCCTCGCCCTCGACAAAGGAGACAGCCAGACTCACGTCCGCTGCGACTGCGAGTGGAAGCGCACCTAATGCGCCGCGAACCTGATCAGGTGTGAGCTTCGCTCTCGTCTCATGATAGATGCCCCAGTGCCCAATCCAGAACGTTACCTCTGCAGCGCATGCCCAATCTGATTTCGTTTTCGGTGAGCTGAGAGGACCACGAGCCATGAGCCACCGGCGCGCATGCTCAGATACGATTGTCTTATCGGGGATCCGTCCACGTAGCTGGGGAAGCGCAAGCCTTACATCCTCGCGGATCCACTCCATTTCTTCCCAGCGCGGCAACAACTCCGGCCACCTATCCATGACACCTGCGGGGTCGAGCCCAAGCAAAATCCAGAACGAGCTTCCAAATCTCTGGGTGACGTCATAAATCAGCGGTCGGCATGCCCGCATGTAGTCACGCACTCCGAGCCAGAGGAGGGCGCGAAAGATCCCTGCCACGCCTATCCACGTCTCTGGCTGGTGGCCGATAAGAGCGCTGAGGAGTTCCTTCGAATCCTGCTCCCGCCGCGAAAACGAGTGCAGTAGGAAGCGGCTCAAGTCGTCCTCGTGAATGGCTCGAATACAGGCGCAAGCCGTCCGCGCCCACGTCGCTATGGGCTCATCCATCGTGAGCAACTCGGCAAGAATTTGGGATCGGATGGGGTGAAGCCCCTCAAGGTAGCGTCCGTCGTTGCTCCGACGCAAAAGATACTCACGCTCAAAGAGCGCCAAGGTGGCTCCGAGGTCCGGAAGATCCAATTCTTCGTCTAGCCGCTCGAGCAACAGGCGCGCGCCATAGCCGGAAGCCACAACCACACGCCGTAGCAGCTCAAGTTCCTTTTTTCTGACCTTGCCGATTAGCGGCGCCTCGTGGGAGGTACGGACCTCTTCACGAAGACATCGAACCTGTTCTGCGAGCCGCTCCCGCAATGCCTCCGATTGCGTAACAAGATAGGAAAATTCCATGAGTGGCCCGCATCCTCCAAACTTGGCCCAGGCCTCCTCGAAATCGAGAACCAGCTTCGGAGGGTTCTTCTGCACGAGCGCATCAAACAACCCCCGCGCCTCGAGCTCATCAAAGCCAAGCGCCACGTCGGCAACCTCGAACTGCATGCCCTCGCTCCTCGCGCGCGCCCAGTCCTCCTCGCGCACGGTGACTAGCAGGCGTAGGTGCGATATCCCGGCGAGTTCCCGGACGAGTGAGCGCCAGTTGAGATTGCGTGGCGCGACATCTACATACGCGACCATTCGAGTTCCCATCGCCTTTGCATGAGACGCGAGCACTCGCGCGACTTGGAGCGCGTGCAAGGCGTCATCGAGGACGCGCACTTCGACGCAAAATCCGACAGCACGATCGCGCATATAACGGTACGCCAGAGACGTCTTGCCCTGCCCCGAGGCGCCATGCACGACCACGGCGTTCTTCCGTGTGAATGCCTCGTCGATCTGGGTGAGCTTGCGGTCTCGCCTCACGTCGAGATCCGCGACGATATGCTCGTACCTCGTGTAAGTCCCCTGATAGAACTCGTCCGATAGACGCGCACGATCCACAAGGTTCACGCTCAGCTCGCCGAGCGGAACGATGTTCACGTTCCACTCGTGGCGCTTCAGCGCCTCCTGCGTGATGAACTCGCCGACGGCGACCAGACGCCGCTCAAGATCTTTGGCCGTGATCCGCGCCTTCTCCTCCATCGCAAGAAAGAGCCATCCACTCAGGAATGTGAAGGCGACCTCGGGGTCGGCCCCCGCGATGGTCTCCTTGAGACGCTGCATCACGGCCGTGGTGAGCCCATTCTCTTCCACCTCCTCGAGGCGTAGCGCGTTCATGACGCGCTCGACCTGCTTGTCCTTCAAGCCCGTCTTCTGGATATACGCCTTGAGCCTCGCTCGCTGCGGGCTGCCTTTCTTCTGCGCACCAGCCAACTCCGGACCAAACGGACCGAAGCTCACGACCTTCTGGATCGCCCTGGGATGAGCGACGAGCCGAGCGTCGGCCCTACGGTAGAACGAGTCGTCCTCGGAGCGTAACGACGATGCAGTGACATTCCCAGCCAGCGCCTTGACCTGGACAGCCTCGACGAGGTTGCCGAGTCGGTCGAGGATATCGACGTCCTCGCTTCCTTCGAGCTGGATCACGAGGTCGTCAGCCCCAGCTCCGAAGAGGCGATGAAGGGTGTAGAGGTGCTGAAGACGGTAACCGCGAAGCGCAGCCTGGGAACCGGGCAGAGTCATGGCAGGGGGAGAAGGCATCATAGGAACGTGGCGTCCGCAAGGTCAATCGTGTTGGTTCCCGCACCTGCCGACCGTGGCCGCGCAACCGGACACGTCGGAGGAGCTCCGCCGTCGCCTGGCGAGGGTGAAACCGTGCTCGCGCGCCTCCAGGCGCTTCGCCCCGCTGCGCGGGCACCTTCGGCGGCCTGGACGCGCGGTGCCTGCAGGGTGGCGTGGGCGACGGCGGAGGGGCGCTCCGCTGGGGGCTCGAGCTCGGGGCAGGAGGGAGGGCAACACGAGGTCGACTGCCGTCAGGTGCTGTCGGTCGCGCTATCTCATGGGATGGCAGGATGGCGCTCTCCCTCCACCTTTGGGAACCTTGGATTAGGCAAACAAGGACCCAGAAAGGAGAGCGCCGATGAAGAGATACATCGGATTGGACGTGCATGCGACCAGCACGACGTTCGCCGTGCTCAGCGAGAGCGGCAAGCGGCTGGGGACGAACGTCGTGGAGACCAACGGACAAGCTCTTGTGGAGCGACAAGTACGTGGCACTTGGGGTGGACCATCTGCGCACAGGCAGCGAGCCGCGATCGCACGGCTCTGCTTTACGACTATGTTGAAAACTTGTCGAACGGTCGACTTGCATCGTCGACCCAGCGAGAGACGCAAGAGGCCATCGCTATGGCGATGGCTGGGCGGCTACTTCCGGACGGCGCGGTCGTGCGCGTGCCACCAACGCTCGACGAGGATACGCTGGCGCTCGTCGTTCAAACTCTCGGGGGCGCGGGATGATCCCGGGCCGCGTCTCGCTCGTCCGCCCCGCAGACCGGTCCGCCGGCCTGCGGTTACCCCACAGTGATCACAGGAGGCGCGGGTGAAGCGCCCACGGAAAGGGGCTCGTCGCCCGCCTGCCGCGCGAGATCTCAGGAAGCGCCCGTCGCTGGAGGCGATCTTCGCTGAGCGGCGGTCTTACGGCGGGACGGCGCGGAGGATCTCCGCGGCGGAGCGGGGGCGGCGGACGGGACGCATGCTCCGAGCGTGCCAGACGACGCGGGCGCACGGCGTGGACGCGCGTGTCCGGTGCAGCGCGCCTCGCCCCGCTCGCGCTCATGGACCGCCACGAGCTTTTCCAGGTCACAAACGAGAAATTTCGTCACTCGATCACAATGCACGGTTCGGAACACGCGGCACTTCTGCACGCTCGACCGCGTCGTCGCGGTGGTATGAAAAGCAGCGCCGCGCTGGATGGGCCAGCGCGGCGCTGTGGTCCCCCTCGTTTGCCCCGAGGTGAACCGTGCGTGCTTCTATTCTACTGGTCCATCGACGGCAAGCGGCGGCCCTGGCCCTCGTCCTTGCCTCCGCGTTGCCCGTACAGGCCGCGGCCGCGGACCCTCCTCCCCGGTCCCGCGAGGTCCAGGAGCTCATCGAGGAGGCGGAGAAGGCCGCCAAGCGGCTCGACCTCGCTCGCGCCCGCGAGCTCTGGGCGCGGATCAACGAGCTCGAGCCCTCGACGATGGCCGTGTGTCAGCTCGGCGTGTTCGACCTGCGCCTCGGCCGGCTCGAGGAGGCCGCGGCCGAGCTCTCCACGTGCGTCGCGCAGATGCCCGCGCCGACCAACGACATCGAGCGCCGCCGCTGCGAGGTCCGACGCGCCGACCTCGCGGCCGTCCGGCAACGCGTGGCCGAGCTCCACGTGAGCGCCCCGCCGGGCACGGCGCGGCTCCTGGTGGACGGTCGCGAGGTGAGCGCGGGCGGCCCCGTCTTCGTCGCCCCTGGACAGCACGAGGTCACGGCGACGGGCAAGCAGGGGCAGCTAGCCCGTGCGCTCGTCAAGGTGACGGCGGGGCAGTCGCGGCGCCTCGCCCTCGCCTTCGAGGCCCCGAAGGCCGCCAGCGCTCCAGCGCGGGCGCGCAACCCGTGGACCGTCGGGGGTGCGGTTTCGGAACGCGCTGCGCATGGGGCAGGAGCTACGGCGGCGCCGAGCCGGACGCCGGGAGCTCCCGCCGCGCACCGCTGCGACGCCCGAATGCAGGGCTCCCGATTCGAGTGCGTCGGGCCCGGCCGTCGCCCGTTGCGATCGCAGGGGTGCAAGCCGCTCGTGGTCGTCGCACGGCACGGTCGTGAGCCGTGCGGCGCGGCCCTTACCGCGCGGGTGCCGTCGACCGAAGACGCGCGGCTGGTCAGCGGCGCGGTCGAGCGCTTGATCCGTTCGCTCTCCCGCTCCGCTCGCCGGAGTACCGCACGCGGTGATCGAGGAGATGGCGCTCCCGGGCGATCAGCAACGCATGCGCGAGGTGATCGGCGTAGGCGCGGCTCAGCAGCTCGACGACCCCGAGAGGCCGCCGGGGCAACAGCGGCGACGCCCTCGATCAGCGATGCGGCCTGCGGGATCGTCCGGGCTGCGGGGCCCGAGGAACCGCATCGGGCCATCCGTGGCCGTACAGACACATCGACCCAAGAATCGGGAACCTATGAAGCACAGCATTGATGATCTGCTCGATATCGTCTATCGATACTATCCCCGTGGTGTTGGGATGACCGATGACGGCGATATCGACGTTCAGCGATGCATGGAGACAAAGGAGCACGACCGGCTCGTGCGCGCGCGGATCCAGGCATCCAAGGGCGACCGATGGCGCGACCTGCGGCGTCGCCTCCGAGACGGATTCCCTGGTAGGTTCATGAACCACTCGCTGTATCTCCCCAGCGGAGACTGCGACGCCTGTTACTCTTTCTCGATCGACATGCCGGAGTCCACGGGGCGAACGCTGTGGTTCCATGTGAGCTTTCTGGTTCCTTACTACATCGTCCATAGCGAACGCACGGTCGATATCGTGAAGCGAACGAGGGACTCGTTCTCGGTCAAGTTTCTGGGGCAACTTTTCATCGTTCCGCGCAGCCCGTTCGATCCGAGGTTCGTCGCTCATCCGGACCATGGGCAAAGTTTCGCTATCGTCAGGAAAGAAGTTGCCACCTTCGATCTGTTGCCCGATGAGCGGCCATGCGCGGAGTGGATTTCCGGCGATATCGAAGCGACCTTCGGTTGCGAACGCATGCCGCCGGAGATCGGGACCGTGCTCGTCCCCGATGTGATGGCGTGCCGGCGTCTCCCTGGGGAGGCTAGGCTCTACGACTGCCTGTTCACGGACCAGCACACGTGGGTGGAGCCATCGCCGGCTGATGAACCGGCACCCGGCGTCCAGATCGACGCGAGCAACCTGACACCGCCGCTCGTCGCGGTGCTCACGGTGCTCACGGCGCTTTACTGCATCTTGTGGCCCCTGACGCCAGCGTTGCAGAGCGGTTCTTGCTACTGCGTTGTAGAGACGGATGGAGTCCTTCGCAAGGACGAGTTGATCGACACGCTCGCGAAGATTCGCGTGCTCCTCGAGCCGCCCATGACTCCATGGGGCATCGCTGCGAAGCGCGAGTTCGAAGCTGCCACCCGTGAGCTCGAAGCGCTGGTCGCTTCGTGGGACGGTGAAGGCGAGCCGCCGGCCGCCATGGTCGCTTGGGCCTGGAGCTTCCTGGCGAGTTGGCCCGTGAACTCGGAGCCCGTAGCGTCGTCGTAGCACGCTCCCGCGCGCGAGTTCGTGTCGAGGCCGTTAGGCTCCGATCTGGTGCTCGCCCGCATGGCCGACGTGCTGTTCGTCCACGTGATGCGGGCGTACGTCGAGACGCTCGGCGAGGCGCGGATGCGCGGGAGGCGACGGCCGAGGTGCTTGCTGCCGTCCCGAGCGTCCAGCAAGGTTGCGACGTCGTGGGTGGTCCTTCCCGCGGGCCCGGATCCCGGGGCGCGAGGCGCCGCCGCGTTCCTGCTGGCGCCCTGCCACCTCGACACGGTCGACGACTCGCGCGATCCCCTGGAGGAGCCCCCGCCAGGAAGCCCGAAGCCGTCCCCGCGCCCCCGTGCGGGGCGGGCGGGACGCCGTGAGCCCATCCGGGTGAGGTGGCTCGTCCATGCCGGAGATGGGTGCCACCCATCTCCCGGTGGACGTGCCTCCAACAAAAGATGGGTGGCACCCATCTCCGCAATGGACGTGCCTCCATCAAAAGATGGGTGGCACCCATCTCCCGGTGGACGTGCCTCCATCAAAAGACGGGTGGCACCCATCTCCGCGATGGCGGGCGGGACGCACGCTCCGAGCGTACCGGACCGGTGCAGCGCGCCTCGCTCCTCTCGCGGTCATGGACCGCCGCGAGAGTCCTCACCGGTCGCGGCGCTTTTCTAGGCCGAAAACGAGAAATTTCGTCGCTCGATCACAATGCACGGTTCGGAACACGCGGCACTTCTGCACGCTCGACCGCGTCGTCGCGGTGGTATGAAAAGCAGCGCCGCGCTGGATGGGCCAGCGCGGCGCTGTGGTCCCCGTCGTTTGCCCCGAGGTGAACCGTGCGTGCTTCTGTTCCACGGGTCCATCGTCGGCAAGCGGCGGCCCTGGCCCTCGTCCTTGCCTCCGCGTTCCCCGTACAGGCCGCGGCCGCGGACCCTCCTCCCCGGTCCCGCGAGGTCCAGGAGCTCATCGAGGAGGCGGAGAAGGCCGCCAAGCGGCTCGACCTCGCTCGCGCCCGCGAGCTCTGGGCGAGGATCAACGAGCTCGAGCCCTCGACGATGGCCGTGTGTCAGCTCGGCGTGTTCGACCTGCGCCTCGGCCGGCTCGAGGAGGCCGCGGCCGAGCTCTCCACGTGCGTCGCGCAGATGCCCGCGCCGACCAACGACATCGAGCGCCGCCGCTACGAGGTCCGACGCGCCGACCTAGCGGCCGTCCGGCAACGCGTGGCCGAGCTCCACGTGAGCGCCCCGCCGGGCACGGCGCGGCTCCTGGTGGACGGTCGCGAGGTGAGCGCGGGCGGCCCCGTCTTCGTCGCCCCTGGGCAGCACGAGGTCACGGCGACGGGCAAGCAGGGGCAGGTAGCCCGTGCGCTCGTCAAGCTCACGGCGGGGCAGTCGCGGCGCGTCGCCCTCGCCTTCGAGGCTCCGAAGGCCGCCAGCGCTCCTGCGCGGGCGCGCAACCCGTGGACCATCGGCACCGGCGCGGCCGCCTCGGCGGCCCTGATCGGGGCCGGCGTCGGCCTTCACCTGGCCGGCGATGCCGCGGAGAGCGAGACGGCCGCCAAGGTGTCGCGCCTCTCGGACGGCTCGATGCTCCCGAGCAGCGCGCAATTCCGCAAGACCTACGACGAAGCGCACGCGGCGAACACACGAGCGAGCCTGTTCCATGGCTTCGGCTCGGCTGCGCTCGTTGCCGGGGCAGCGCTCGGCGCCGCAACGGTCGTGTATGTCGTCTGGCCGCGGAAGGCCGAGATCCGCACGAGAGGCGCCGGCGCGGAGGTCCAGCTCGTATGGTAGCCGCTGGCGACGTCTGGGAAGGCCACGAGCTGCTCAACGAGGAGCGCGGCTTGCTCCGTCACTTCCTCGCGCGGCAGGTCGGCGACACGGGGGCTCTGGTCTGGTTGCACCTCCGCGAGGGTACGCGCCTCGATGCCGGCCTGTTCGCTGAGGAGATCGCGCGCCTGCAGCGCCTCTCCGCCGAGGTCCCGGAGGTCGTCCCCGTGCTCTACGGAGGGGTGAACGGCGCCGTCGCGTGGGCGGCGTCGCCTGTACTCGGCGACGCGATCCCGCTCATCGACGCCACGCGCGGAAGCGACCTCGGGCCGACGGATCTCCAGGTGCTGATCGACGTCGGGCGCTGCCTCGTGCGCGCTCATGAGCTCTCCTTCGTCCACGGCGCCCTCAGTCCGGACCGTGTCTTCATCGGGGGCGATGGCCGATACGCGATCACCCACTTCGGGTTTGCCCGTCTCTTTCAGCTCGGCCCGGAGGACGCTCGTCAAGATCCGTACGGGTACTCACCGCCCGAGCTCTTCTCGGGTGGTCGGCTGGGACCTCGCGCGGACGTGTACGGCTTCGGTACGATCATGTACGAGCTCTTGTGTAAACGCGCCCTCTCGCCGTGGACCCGTCCCCCGAGCTTTCCCAGCGGGATCCCTCCGATGCTTCAGGTGATGATGCAAAGGGCCCTTGAGGAGAACCCCAATCGACGGCAGCCGAGCATCGACACGATGCTCTCTGTCCTGACTCCCTTTGCACGCGCGTGGGAAGAGCTTGGCGCACCGCCGGACCCTCCCCACGCGGACATCTTCGCCGAGCCGTCCGGCGCTCGCCGCGCGCCGGACGAGGCGGCGCCCATCCTCGTGGAGGACGAGGCGAGCGCGTTCGTCTCGGGTGAAGAGGGAGGGCGAGCTGGCGAGTTCTCCACGCCCCGCCCTTCCGACGTGCCCGACACGGTCAAGAGCGCGCCGCCGCGGGACGCGGCGGACAGCATCACCGACGCGTCTCCGGTCGCCACGCGGCGCCCTTCCGAGACGCCCGCCACCCTCAAGAGCGCGATCCCGCCGCATGACGCGCGGGACAACGGCAACCACGTGCCTCCGGTCGCGCTGCGATCGCCTCCAGCACCCGAGCTACCGGACCTTGAGCCGATGCTGCTGGTCCCGCCGGTGCCCTCGACGCCTCCGTGTCCTCCGGTGCTGCCGGCAGCGCCGGTGCCCTCGACGCCTCCGTGTTCAAGCCGCACCCCAGGGCGACGCTCGCCCCCGCGCTGGTTCGGCGCGGTGCTCGCGCTGGCGTTCGTGGTGGGCAGCGCGGCCGCGGTCCTGCGGTGGGAGCCCCCGCGTCACGTCGTGCCGCGCCTGGGGCCAGTGGTCCAGGCCGCGGCAGGTCGAGCCACCCCGCCGCCCTCAGCCCAACCGCTCGATCGATGCCCTGAGCCGCTGCAAGAGGCCGCCCCCCCGCCCGTCGCGGCGCGGCCGCGCACGAACCGGCCCGCCGCTCCCACACGGCAGACCATGAAGACGCCGGCGCAGGAGCCCGATCTCTGTGACGGTCTGCTCCCTTGTCAGAAGGACTTTTACTGAGCAGCAGAGGGGTTCCCATGCGGTCGACATCTTGTTTCGCCTTCAGCATGGCTGCGCTGCTCGGTTGCGGGGAGGACATCGAGATCCCCAGGCCCCGGACCGATGACGACCCGGTGTTGTTGTGGGTCGGCGACACGCCCGATTTTCCCATCTGTCCGGGAGGTCGGCTCGATTACTGGGAGGGATGGGCCGCTCTGAGCACGGACCCTCAGTACCAGAACGAATGCGGGGCGTGCGCGTGCAGCCCTGCCAAGTGTGTCCTGCCGGACAGCGTGCAGACGCACGAGGCGCCTCTCTGCGCTGACGAAGGGGTCAAGGTTCACTTCGCCGGGGCAGCCGATCCGCCGGGGCACTGCGTCAAGACCTCGCCCCTTGTCCCTGGCGACGCGTTCGCCTCGGTCACCATCAAGCCGCCTACGATGGATCCCAGTTGCGATCCCTCGAAGCAGCTCACTCCGCCGCCCCTCAGCGGGCGCTTCGCACGAGCTTGCCCATGGACCGGTGAGTACGTTGCCTCCTTCGATGGGCTGGTGTGTATCGCACCGGAATCCGACGGCTCGTGCCGGCCGGGCTTCTCCGCACGCTTCGAGTTTCAGGAGAAGATCAGAGACGCTCGTACCTGCACGCCATGCGAGTGCGGCGCCCCCGTCGGTGGAAGCTGCGTGGCAGATCTAATGCTCTTCAGCGACGCCAGCTGCTCGGACATGCTGATCTCAATCAACGGAATCGGTGCAGAAGAGGAAATCTGCTACGGCGCACCTGCCGATTCGCCTCTGGCAGGCGTGCGCGTGGTGTTCGCACGGGACGAGCCGGGCACGTGCTCGCCAACAACTACCGTCTCTCTGGTGGACGGCACGATCGAGAGCGGCGAGACCCGAACGTTCTGCTGCTCCAGCGCGGACGTGGTGGAGGTGATTCATGGCAATGCTGACGATTAACCAAGACCGTGGGGTAGCAGCCGCGATGCGCTGGGTTGCCCCCTCGATGCTGGCCGCATGTGTGCTCATCGGCTGCTCTTCGCCGATGCCCGACGACCTGCCAGATCCAGATCCGAGCCAGCTCATCCTGCTCTACGGCGGCCCACCGGAGTACGCTCCACGATGCGATGGCAAGGTCTTGTGGGAAGGGTGGGCGGGGACGCCTGGGCCGGTCGAATGCGAGCCTTGCGAGTGTAGCCCATCCTCCTGCGTGCTCCCGCAGAGGGTGCTCCTGCACTCCTCGTCCCGATGCTCCAGTAGCGACCTTGTCGATACGATCGATGCAGGCAACAGCTGGGATGGGACATGCTTTCCTCTCACCCACCCCATTCCCAGCGATTCCTACGCTTTTGTGACGATCGAGCCGCCGCCGGTAAGTCACTGCGAGCCTGTCTCTCCGGTGCCTGCGCTGCGGCGAACCAACATGGAATTCATCCGGGCGTGTGAGCCGGATTTAGACTTCGTCGCCACGGCATTCCTCTACTGTTACCCCCCGCAGCCGAACGGAGAATGCTGGGACTCCTACCGGAGGCGGCGGGAGATCCCACTCTACAACGACACGCGCACGTGCAGCCCTTGCTCCTGTAGCGAGCCGAGCCGCGACAAGTGCCGCGTGCAGACCACGCTGTATTATCAGGCAGACTGCTCCGAAGAGCTCGGATCCGTTCTTGTTTCCGGGCTGGATGGGCCGCTCTGCACGGACGCGATCGACGGACAGATCGGCGCGGTGCGGTCCATCTTCGTGAAGGACGAGCCGACCTGCGCGCCTTCCACCGATTCCACGGTTGTGAGCGGCGAGCTCGAGCCCGGCGACACGCACGTGCTCTGCTGCAACCGTTAGGATGTGTGAGGATCGCCCCCATACTTCTGGACCCGGATCTTCACTGCAACGGGCAGGCGGCCAAGCTCGCGCTCATGGTCCTCGTCGCCGGCGCCGCACCCGAACTCAGCGAGATGGAAGCGGCGGACGCGCCCGCGTGACGAGCACGGCGATCGCGCCGAGCTCGCGCTATTCGAGCTCGCCCAGATGACCCGCCAGCGATGTGACCGCTTCTACCTGGAGGAGATGATCCGGCGGTGCCGTCCACCCGGCCGAGCTCGGACCGTGTTGCCGGCGAGGACGAGCTGCTCGAGCGGCGAGCTCCGGACGCCGCCCGCCGGTCACGGCCGCGGCGGTGAAGGTCGAGCGAGGTGCATGCTTGCGACCGAGCTCATCATCACTATACGTCGTTGCGACTCTTCTTCTATCCGTGGGAATCATCGCATCCGGATGCTTCAGCGATAATGAATCGGAAGCGGAAGAATCACTTCGTGTTGGTGAAGACTGGGTGGAAGATGCAGCCATCGAGCAAGAAGAGAACGTGACCGAAGTCTCACAGGGTGTAGAGGCAGAGGCTTCTGGGTTTACGCGCGGCCAGTGCTTCTTTTGCGATGGCGACGGTGGCCAGAGCCACTGGTGTTACGAAAGACACCCTGACCATCTTTGTGTTGCTCATTGCCAGGGTTACGGTCGGCTCGTTGTAAAACCAAGAGAGCGTCGTTGGGGACACTGCACCAATGCCGCAACGAGTTACTGTGCGGGTCTGGGAACCGGAACCCTTGGGGCTTGCTGGGGTCGAAGCGACTGATGCGGTGAAGATCGAGGCGTACGCCCACGCCGCCGCGGGACGGCGCTGCGGCCCGCTTGCCGAGGGCGCCGCCAGAGCTCCCCGCGGCGAGAGCGCGCTTGCGGCGGTCGAGGCGGCTCCGTCGAGCTCGGGACCGCGCCGGCGTCGCGCTACATGGCGCCCGAGCAGATAGGGCGCGGCGTCGAGGTCCTCGAGCGCGAAGCGCCGCGGTGTGAAGGTGGACGCCCGCGCGCTCAGGCCGTCCGCCTGGGCGGCGTGGTGGATGAGCGCCGGAGCGCGCCGGAGCAGGCAGCGCGGCAGCGGGCGTCGAGGAGGACGCCGGCGGGCTCGGAGCGGCCGCGTAGGTCGAGGGCCACGTCGGGCGCTGGTGACTGGACACCGGTGCTCAGCGCCGGCGAGCTCGGCGCCGTGGTCGAGCGCGGGCCGACGCCGCGGCCTGGTCGAGCGCGGCGCGGCCCCGGGGTCGAGGTGGACGCCGACGAGCTCGGGGACGTCGATGCCCTGGCCGGCGCGGAGCGGCCTGCGAAGGCCGCGGAGCACGTCGGGCGCTGGTGACTGGCCGTTCGTCGACCTGTCGGTTGACGAACACCTGACCCGAGGGGTGTTCCGCTACCAGCGGACGCGCCGGGCGGTCGTGCGAGCCCACGCTCGCGAGCGAGATCGATCTACTCGGTCTCACTCGCGGACAGCTCTATTCCTAGCACTCCACAGGCCAGGCGAGTACAGGAGGCGCATATGTTGGCTTCTGGCCCTGCTACAAGTTTAGATTCTTTATCGGTCTTTCCGCAGAACGCGCATGACCTGGGTACCGCAGTTTCTATTACGTGCGCGATTTTACCTTGGGATACGTTGGGTTGGCCTCCGGTTCCAGTAAGCTCCTCGGTGACGGACATTGCGGCATACATCAGTCTGATGGACTCGCGTGTTGCAGCAAGTAGTCCTTGCGCGATGGCTGTGGACGTCTGAGTAAAAACGGCCAGAGCTGACGCTGTTTCTCTACAGTGTCTTAGTGTGGATTCCGCATTGGCAATAGTGGCGTTCACGAAGTCCTGGTATCGATTCAGTGCCTCGCATTCAAGGTGCGGATCCTTTGTCGCGCGTCCGAGATGTTCGGCTGCTGCATTTTGCGCGACCTGAACCAGGTCTTCAACCGCCGTTATCTCGTCGTCGAGTGTCATGTTGTAGACTCCATGAACTAGCGCGCATTTTTGAGACACGCGCGGAATAGTAAAAGAGCAGCCGCTATGCACGGTAGTCGGACGTTTGGCGGAGACCTGTTGCAGAGGTTCACGTTATGCTTGAACGCCTTGCGGCACTGCTTCTTCGTCCATTCTGGTGATATCGATACATGGCTTGTGTCGTTCTCGTTGATTGAATACGGTTCTTCCGCGTTCATTGCGCCTGTCGGAAAATTGTAATTGTTTATACTGATTGTGTCAACGTGGTGGGCGGCATGGATCGCTGTCTCGGCCATTGATCTTGTGCTTGTTCCCATCATGCCAAGAAATCCGATCGCAAGGCACCAGCGTGTCGGCAAAAATCCTTTTGTTCCCATAGTACGTCTCCATGAACGGCATCGTTTCCTCGTGCACGCAGTTGACTGTGATGCGAGCGACCGGCTTCAGCGATTATGATCGCGGCGTAGTCGAGCATCGGGAGGCGCATGTCTGGCGCGTGGTCCCCCTGGAGGATGCGCCGCACGGACGTGCGGCCGATACCCAGGCGGCGCGCGATCTCCGCCTTGCTGACGCCCTCTGCGAAGAGCTGGCGCACCGCCTTCGCCTTGAGCGCCGCCGATCGGGGGCGCCCGAGGTGGCGCCCCTCGCGGCGCGCCTGCTCAATCCCCGCGGTCACGCGCTCGCGGCGGATTTCGCGCTCGAACTCCGCGAAGACCGCGACCATGCCGGCCATGGCTCGCCCTCGCGCCTGTGCTCCTCGTCGCCGGCACCGCGCCAGAGCTCGCCTCGACCTGAGCGGGCGAGTCAGCGAGCTCTCACCACCCGCGGCGCGGCTCCCTCGCGTGCAGCAGGAGAGCCCACAAGAGCCGGCGGAAATCCGCGCTACGCGCGATGTCGCGCAAGATCAGGAAGAGCTCCGCGCTGTCCCGCGCGATCCAGGGATGCGCCCCCGGCAGGGCGACCCGGCCCCCCCGTCCCCGGTCTCCTCGACGGTCAGAAAGTGGATGCCCGCGTCGCGGTACCCGGCCGCCCCACGATCATCTGAAACACCGCGGGCGCGCCCGCGGCCCCGAGGAGGCCCAACAACCAGCTCACGACGAGCCCATCCGTCGCCAGCTCCACCCCGCGGGCGAACGTAGCGACCTCGGCGATCAGGCCCTCGGCAGGAAGCGCAGGTACGCGGACGTCGCGCCAGATGTCACGATAGCTCGTTTTTCCACGTTCCAACCATGCTCTCCCGCGCGCAGCGGAGTCAAGCTTCCCACACGACGAGCACTGCTGCGCGCCAAGAGGAAAGGTCGCAGTGCGCCGACCTGAGGCTCACGCAGCTCTCCACCCATCGCAGCACCTGAGCCTGGCCGTCCCTACGGCGTCTGCTGGCCGAACTGGCGGGCTGGGCTCTCTCGGGACATTCCACCCGCGGAAGACTCGCCCAAGCACCCGATGGTCGCTCCTCGTGCCTGTTTCTTCGCGGCCGCAGCGTGATATCCTGATGGCTGACTGGACAGGAGATGCACGCCGTGAATGAGGATGACGTTCGCCGGATCATGCTCAACCCATTCTACGCGATCCAGATCGCGCCCATGCTCGCTGAGCCCCACGATCCGATGGTCACCGAGGAGCAGTGGATCGCGGCGAACGCGAGGTTGATCGAGGAGATGGGAACAGAGGCTTGGCTTCGCGAGCTACTGGCCGTGCTGAAGGGGAACTTCGTCGCGGCGCCCTCGCAAGGGCCGACGGGCTCACCGTTGAGCACGCGCACCCCGCACCGCACCCGCCGACGCCGATAATGGCGTAAGGGTCGCGCCGCCCTCAGTCAGCCCTGGCCCGACCTCGGGCACGTTGCCGGCGACGAGGAGCTCGCCCTGTCCCCCTGCGCCGTGGCGCGGCCGTGGTGTCGAGGCCAGCTTTTGCGGTGCTTCTACCTGGAGGAGATGATCCCCCGCCGAGGTGCGATCCGCCCGAACTCCTCCCGGCTCGTACCGCCACGGCCGCGCTGCCGCGGAGGGGGCGCCGCTGAACTCGCCTCGATCTCCTCGACGCGAAGCGCCCGAGCTCGGCCACGTGGACCGGGGTCGCCCAGGGGAGTAGCTACGGATCCACCCAAGTCCAGACGTCCGAGAAGAGGCACACGTAGATCGTCGCCTCGCCCATCAACGCCCCGTCCATCGCCACGTCCGGCACCACCTCATTCCCGAGTTCCGGCGGGATCGTCTGGTAACCGGGGTACGTGGCCTCGATCTCTTCTGCGACCGCCGCCGGTATCTCGTCGGGCTCGCCCGTATCGTGGATCCCATAATAGGGCCCGAGGAGGCTCACGTGGAAGCTGAGCGAAGCCCTGTCGCTGAGCGAGGGAACGGGCCCCGAGTCCTGGGGGCGATAGATGCGGGCCGAGTACGCCGGGTCGCTCCCGCCCGCCACCAGTCTGAGCGACTCGTTTTGAAGGCTGTATCGGTCCCCCAATCGGCGGATCATTGCTTTCCACGTCGGGTACTCCGCTCGCCCACGGTTTGCGGCTTCCACCAGGCGGCGGTGCTCTTCCGTGTCGTCGTAGAAAGGCTCGTTGGGAGGCACGTGCCTGCGTTCGAAGTTATGCACGCCCCGCGGGTAGAAGCGGTAGACGACGTCGAGCAGATCGGAGCGGTTTATCACCATCATTTCGTCACCGAGGCGCCGAGTCGCGGGTACTTGAACTTGAACGCAGCGTTCGCCGCGCGGTGAAACCTTTCGCAGAAGATCCCCGGCGGCAAGTTATAGTCCATGAGCTGTCCGACCTCCTCCGTGATCTCTTCGCTGAGGTTGGCTGCAAGGAGTGGATCGATTTTTCCCATTTCCTCAGTCCGGAGCGGCATCTTGATGGTGAGAGAACAGTACCACTCCCTGGTGCCGCCTGAACTTACATGCTTAAACTTCAGGTTTGCCTTGGCCTGTTGGTACCCTCCGCCTTTATCCGTTCCGTCATCCGGGACAATGGTAACAAACGGAAAGCTCGACGGTTCGAAATCTATCCAGACAAAGTGGGCCATTCCAGGCTTCGGACACTTCGAGCTGCATGCACCGCTACAGCTCAAGAAGGTCGCTCCGGCTCCCGCTACATCGCCGGCTCCGGGGCACTGGTCTCGCGGGCTCTCCGGGCTATGTGTCGTGGTCTCCGAGCTGTCGCTCGGTCTCTCCTCTTCGTCTTCGAGCTCCCACTCGTTGCACGCGATCTTGCGCTCGCTGCCGTCGTGCGGGCCGTCCGGCGGCTCCGCCCCGAAGTCACCGGATGCGGCGGAGGTGTAGACGGGGCGAGGCTCCGAGCCTGGACCGGCACCTGCACCCGAAGTTCTTTCCCCGACAGGGTAGCAGTCTCCGATCGTCCAGTTGCACGCCGCCAGCGTCCAAACCGATATGACCACGACTAATAACAGGACTGTTCTCACGTTCATTTAGCACTCCATCGAAACACAGGACCAGCAACAACGACGACGGACACGTAGCCTGGGAGCACCAGACTGCCCCGACCGACCCAATCCACGTTGACGCTCACCGACACCCCCAGCGGTCCAGCAACGTACGCGTTGGTCTGCGCGTGGCCGCCTACGGTCAAGCCACCGACGCGGCCGCATAAGGTGGTGCCGCACGCCGGCATGAAGTAGAACGCGACCGAGGGCCCCGCGCTGACGTTGCCGTCCTTCCACGCGTACGCGTACCCGAGGTCAACCGAGGTCTGGTTGTAGACCCCGGGCCCGTCCTCCTGGGTCGGGGGTAGGATCGTGCACAGGTCATGCACCGTGAACAGGATGTCTCGCTGGATGGGCCACGCGATGCCCGCGTGCGGCCCCCACCGCGAGGCGCGGAACGGTGCCGGCCTGGAGCCACCCGAGGCTCACACCGGCGCTCAGCTCGGCCGCTTCTACGCGCGCCGGAACAACAAGGAGCGGGAGAACAGCCCCTGCTGCCCATGAGATCCGTCGCTGTGACGCCCTCACCGTCTCCCCCCTGTTGGAGCCTTTGACCGCTGCGCGCGCAGCGCCCTGAGAACCGCGGGCCATTTCTCTGAGCGTGGCGCTGGCGTCAAAGACAAATTCGCGGTGAAACCGGAATGCATGCGGCTCGGCCCGTCCCGGGCGTGCGCAGGCGCGCACGGTGAGGCGGCGGGGGTGTCCGCCAACCAGTTGGTCGATGAATGGCCGGTCACCAGCGCCCGATGCACTCGTCGATCTTCGCGGCCGCTCCGCGCCCCGGCCAGGTGACACCGACGGCCCCGAGCCCGAGGCTTGCGGGCGTCCACCTCGCCCCCGCGGCCGCTCCCCCGCCTGGCGCTACCCCAAGCGAGCGGCGCCGCCTGCGAGGTACAGCCGGCCTACCAGGTCAGCGGCGGCGCCGGAAACGGCGGACGAGCGCGGCGCCCATGCCGACGAGCACGAGCAGGGCCACGCCAACCCACACCCAATCCAGGGGATCCGAGCTGAAGGAGACGGCCACCGCGCCGCACCCGGGAGAACACGCTCTTCTCATCAAGCAGCCCATCCTCTCATCAACCACCCCCTCCGGTCCGCCGGAAGGTGCGGACCACGTCGCGGCGCTCCTCGACGCCGCAGCCCCGCTATCTGCTCGGGTGCCATCTACGATGGCGAGCTCGCCGGTGTCCAGCGCCACGACGTGGCCGAGCTCGACCAGGTGGACGGCGACGGCCCCGAGCTCGCCGGCGCTAAGCGCCGGTGTCCAGTCCCCAGCGCCCGATGTCGCCCTCGACCTGCGCGGCCGCTCCGAGCTCGCCGGCATCCTCCTCAACACCGCGGCCGCTCCGCCATCCGACCAGGCCGCAGCGTCGAGCCCGCGCTCGAGGAGCTCGCCAGCGCCGGCCCGAGCTCGCGCGGCGCTTCTACCTGGAGGAGATGATCTCATGCCGAGGTGCGAGCCGCCAGAGCTCCCCCGGCTCGTACCGCCACCGCCGCGCCGCCGCGGAGGGGCGCCGCTGAACTCGCCGCGGCGCGCCTCGACGAGCTCAGACGTCAAGGCGAGAGGAAGAGCGGAATGAAGTACATCAACAACGAGTAGCCATCCTGTTCATTTCGACTTTATCTCAAATCTCCAAATTGGCCCAGTGGTCAACATCACGACCAGACTTCCAGGAAGAACGCGACTACTGCCGCCAGCCCAGTCCACATGGATGCTGGTGGACACGCCCAAGGCATCGGCAAAGTACCAGTCGTACTGGGCGCGGCCGCCTGGAGCAACCCCAACCACGCGGTCACAGATTACGGCACCACACACCGGCATCGAGTAGATAGCCAGGGACGGCCCGAGGCTGACGGTGGTTGTCTCCGTGGTATACCCAAGAGTGACTGCCGTTCGATCGTAGACCCCGACACCTGCCCCTGGAACGATGCTGAACATATTGTGTACTTCGAGCCGAAAATCCCCTTCGCTGCGCCAGAGCCATCCGGCGAAGGGGCTCACGGCAATCCTGGCTTCGGCCCCAACCTGGATCCCGCCCACGCTCACGCCGCCGTTGAAACGGTCACGGCCGACGAACGGCCAGTCACCAGGCCCGCCTTGGGGGCTGCGCCGCGCTCACGCTCGAGAACTCCCGTCCTGGGCGTCACAACGTGCCGAGCAGGCTCAGGGCTCAAGGCCGCGCCGACGTGCGCCTCGACCTCCGATGGTCCGCGCCGAGCTCGGCCGCGACGATGTGCAACCCGCTGCGCTCAGCTCGAGCTCGGCTTCGGACCGGGGCGAGATTGGCAAGCCGTAGCCGCAGGGACGCAATCCACGCCCTGAATCACGGTTGACGCCGCGCCTCCGCACACGCATCTGGAAAAACTTGAAGGATGAGCATGCGCCACAGGCTGAAATTGAAGGCGATCCCTGTTCTTATTCCTCTCGGCCTCACGGTCTGGGCGTGCAACTACGACGTGGGCGAGTGCTATCTTAGGGGGACGGAAGGCACAGGGGCCGGAGAACCATACCCACCGGGGTCAGCAGCTACGGGGGACTACTTCGGAAACGGTGACGACGTGGGGAGCGGCGCCACTGAAGAGATGGCAGGGTGCACGCCCGACAAGACATGCACAGACATGTTCGTAGATTGCCAAGACATCGGCGGCAAGTGCATCACGGGATATCCAGGCTGCGACAAATGGCGCCATACATCGTGCAGGAGTTGCTTTGAAGCCTGCCAATCGGGCACACCATACCCGCCAGCGTGCAAATGCAGATCATGCGGATTCAGATGATGAATGATCCGATACAGGGCGCAGTCTACGTTGCCATGGGCAGGGTTGCCGGAGCGGCTCTAGCCAAGGTGGCATCCCCCGTCGTGGTCGACGATGACGAGCTCCTGCTGGGGCCATCAAGAATCGATCCTAAACGTCATCGTGCTGCGCGCGTTAGATACTTGGGTGGAGAGCCGTCTACCGATCTCAATGAAGAGCTTGCGCGTTCTGATGGGCCGCCGGTCTGTGTGGCGCTTCCGCCGACACCAGGCGGCCTGATGAGCCTCTGTCGGATCTGCGCTTCCGTAGTCGAGGGCGGGCGCACGGTGTTCGTCATTGATCTCAGCCCAGAGGCCGCCGGAGCATTTCCGCAGGGGCCCGGCCCAGGCAGGGCCATATCCCTCAATGTCGCGGATGCTCTGCTACGCAAGCCGCCCGTGGTCCAATGGTCGAAGCTCGAGACAACTCTCGCGGCTACGCTCTGGAAGTTGTGGTGCCGCCGCTCACCCGTCGCCTTTTCTAGGTTCTGTGCATCTGGGAGCATGTTCCACCCGCAGTTGGCCAACCTTGGGCGCTATCACGCCGGGCTCTTTCCCCGACGGGCAGGCCATGGGCTCTTACTATCGCGCTTTGACGAGCTCCTCCTGCGACAGCTATCGCAAGAGTGGCTCTCGCCGGTTAGAGTATTTGCCAACGCAATCGACGCCAAATCTGAGCTCGATGCATGGTTTTCACACACGGGAGATCTGTACGTGGCCAAACGGCTCAATGAGTGGTATCGCCATACGCGAGGCCGTATCATCGAACGTCGAAACGCGCATCATCCAAGACCTTCCGAGATGACGAGATGGTCTTTTCGATGGCGTGCGGGGAGCGCGGAGATCCTCGAGGCGCTGCCGAGTGTGCAAGCGGCCCCGCCTGTATCTATTGGAGGTGCTACCGCGTATGATCCTGACCACGTATGGGTATGCCAATTCGATGCACGAGGCACACCTTACCTAAGCCGACTTGACACCGCATCGTCGGGCGACAGGCTGGAATAGGGCGTATCGGATGGCGCCTGTGACGATGCGAAGGCCTTTGCCAGTGCGTCCGTTGCTGCTGGACCGCTTCTCCCCCTAGCTGTTCGTCAACCAACTGGTCGACGAACGGCCAGTCACCAGCGCGCGACGTCGCCCTCGACCCGTGCGGCCGCTCCGCGCTCGGCCAGGGGACCGACGTCCCCGAGCTCGCCGGCGCCCGCGGCCGCTCCGGGGTCGACCAGGCCGCGGCGCCGAGCCCGCGCTCGAGGAGCTCGCCAGCGCCGGCCCTGAGCTCGCCGGCCCTGAGCACCGGTGTCCAGTCACCAGCGCCCGACGACGCCCTCGACCTGCGCGGCCGCTCCGAGCTCGCCGGCGGCCTCTTCGACGCCGCGGCCGCTCCGCGGTCGACCAGGGGCTGCGGCGTCGAGCCCGCGTTCGAGGAGCTCGGGGTCGCGATAGCAACGAGACCAGACCCGCGCCCGAGGAGTTCGCCGGCGGCGGCCCCGTGCTCGGCCAGGTGGACGGCGACGGCCCCGAGCTCGCGCGGCGCTGCTACCTGGAGGAGATGATGTCTGGCCGAGGGGCGCGCCCGCGGCGCGCCCGTGCTGCCGGCGCCCGCCTCCGTGTTGCCTCCAACGGATCGGTCCATGTCTATGACCTGAAGAACGACGCGGAGATGGACCACCCGTTCCACCTGCACGGCGCCTTCTTCCAGGTCCTGGCCAGGGACGATGTGCCGCTGGCCGGCGATGAGCTCGCCAACAAGGACACGGTGATCCTGCCGCAGCGGTCCACGGTGCGCATCGTGACGCGCTTCGATGAGCCGGGCATGTGGATGTATCACTGCCACATCCTCGAGCACGCCGAGCGCGGCATGATGGGCGAGATCCACGTCGCCCCCTGAGGAGCCGCTCACCTTCGCCGAGGCGACGGAGCAAACCAGCTTGCGCGGTCGTCACCCCGCTGGCGGGCGGCGCCATGCGGACAAGGTGCATGTGACCCGGGCGGCCACAGCATTGGCTTGACGAGCATTCACGCCACACCTGAGGCCACCTTGAACCGGTGACGACGCGCTCCACGAGCGGCTGAGCGCTCGGCGCCGTTCGATCGGCAGTTCATCGACATGATGACGCCCCATCACGAGGGCGCCGTGACGATGGCCATGACGGCCCAGGAGCGGGCCGAGCACGCCGAGCTCAAGGCGATGGCCGACGAGATCATCTCTGCCCAGAACCAGGAGATCAGTCAGCTCAAGAGCTGGCGCGAGCAGTGGTACGGGAGCGCAGAGACGCCGCCCATGGACGAGATGCCCATGCTCGAGGGCGTGGAGCACGACGCGATGATGGACATGGCGAGGCAGAACGAGGAGCTGAAGACGGCGGAGCCGTTCGACAAGGCCTTCATCGACGCCATGATCCCGCACCACGAGATGGCGATCGACGCCGCCGAGGCGGCGCAGCAGAAGGCCGAGCACGCCGAGATCAGGACGCTCGCCGACGGCATCATCGAGGCGCAGCAGCGCGAGATCGACCAGATGAAGGCGTGGCGAGCGGCGTGGTATCCGGAAGAGTGACGGCCACGCCCGCGTGCCGCGGGGCCGGCGCGGGCCCGATCCCGCGGCCAGCGTGATGGTCGATCGCGCCCCGCTGGGCGCGGAGATGCCCATGATCCGGTACGAGCTCTCGCAGGTGGTCCCCTGGCCCGGGAGGCTCGAGCGGGTGCGCCGCGCCCGCAGCGCCGCCTGCCGTCGCTCCTGGGCCGGCGGTGGAGGAGGCCGCGCAGGGCTGACGGCGCCGGGCGGGCGCGCTCCGCTCCACCCCCGCGGCGCCCTGGCCGCCTCAGGGCACGCTGTGGTGTGCCGCCCCGCCCGGCCGCATCTGCGCGACCTGCTGACACGCGGCGGCGCAGCGGCGGCATTCGTCGGCGCAGGCCTTCATCTGCGCGTCGCCCGCGAACCTGTCACAGCTCCGGGCGCAGAGCTCGCAGATGCTCGCGCACGCGGCGGTGACCTGGTTGTGCTGCGCCGAGCTGCGCAGCAACATCGTCCCGGTCGTCTCGCAGATCTCGGCGCAATCCTGCAGGAGCTGCATGTGGGAAGGGTCCACGTGAGAGCCCCCCATCTGGAGACAGTACTGGATCGACTGGACGCAGATCGACTGGCAGCTCTGGGCCTCGGTGGCCGTTTCCTGGAAAGCCTTGCTCGGCATCGTCCCCTTGTGTGCCATGTGTTCCTCCCTTATTTCAATGATGCTTCTCGATTGCTGTTGAGCTCATGTCCTGAGCGCCCGTCTCGCATGAGTCCGCCTGGCGAGTCGACAGACTCGCCGAATTCACCAGGGTCGTCATGTCGGAGCGCTCCGTAACCGCGGCTCGGACAAAGGACGAACGAGCTCCGATGTCGCGGATGCGTTCGCGCCATACCGCCCGCCCGTGCGTCTACAGTGCTCGCTGAGCGCCCGAGCGAGATCGAATGGCTGCTGGCCATGAAGCAGGGACGAACGCTGAGACGGTTGTGACCTGCACGGTCACACTCAGACCGCCTGCCGGAACCCGCGGAGCCGGAGCGAGCTGAGGCGCAGCGTCGTGCGGCACGATCCGGCGAGCGCGCCCGTGGACGGGCGCGTCGATGCCGTGCGCGGGCGCGAGCACCTCGGCTTCATCATCGACGACGACCCCGCGAGCCCGGCGGTCGCCGGCGACGGCGACCACGTCGATCTGTACGGGTACACGAGCATGGCTGTCGCGGCCGTCCAGGTGCAAGAGAGGCAGATCGCCGCCCTCCAGCAGGAGATCGCGGCGCTGCGCAGGGAGCTCGAGTCGATGCGCCAGGCCGGGCGGTCGCCCGCGCGCCCCGCGCCGAAGGGGGAGCGCCGGAAGGCCGGAGCGGCGGCGCTCTGATCCGCCTCGCTGGGCCGCTGGGCTCGCGAGCGCGTGAGGTGGGATAAGGCGCGGCGCCTGGGGTACCATGCCGCCATGAGCGACGCGCCCCGCCGGGACCTGCTTGGCTGGCTCACCGAGATGAAAGCTCCTGCGGCGGCGATCTTGATCCGCCTCGTCGTGGGCAGCGTCTTCCTGTCGGAGGGGATCCAGAAGTTCCTCTTCCCGGCGGAGATCGGCGCCGGCCGCTTCGCCAAGATCGGCCTCCCTTCGCCGGAGGTCCTCGCCCCCTTCGTCGGCGCCGTCGAGATCTCCTGCGGAGCCCTCGTCCTCCTCGGCCTCGCGACGCGCCTCGCGGCCGCGCCCCTGATCGGCGTCATGCTTGTCGCGATCGCGACGACGAAGATCCCGATCCTCGTGAACCGCGGGTTCTGGGCCATGGCGCACGAGTCGCGCACGGACTGGTCGATGCTGCTCGGAGCGCTGTTCCTGCTGCTCGTCGGGGCGGGCCCGCTGTCCCTCGACGCGCGGCTCGCCCGGCGGGAGGCCTCGCAGCGCCCCCTGTAGGGCGGGCCGGCCACCCGGCGCGGCCCTGTCGCGGTCACCCTGTTCGTTCAGGAGAGCGAGCGCCGGCGGGTGGGCGCCGGCGCGCGCCTCACTCGCCGCCCGCGGCCGCGCCGGCCTCCGGCCGGCCGAGCATCGCGTCGAGCTCGGCCTCGCCCCTGTCCTCCACCCCCCTGCCCTTGCGGCGGCGGAGCCACTCGGCCGCGTCGTCGAAGAGCGAGTAGGCCACCGGCACCGCGAGCAGCGTGAGGACGAGGGACAGCGACTGCCCGCCGAGCACGATCGCCCCCGTCGTCCGGTTCTGGCCCGAGCCGACGCCGTGCGAGAGCACGAGCGGGATCATGCCGGCGACGAAGGCGATCGTCGTCATGAGGATCGGGCGGAGCCGGTCCTTGTTCGCCTGGAGGATCGCCTGGAGCCGCGGCATCCCCTCCGCCCGCAGGTGGTTCGTGTGATCGATCTGGAGGATCGCGTTCTTCTTCACCACGCCGAAGAGGACGAGGAGGCCAAGCCCGGAGAAAAGGTTCAGCGACTGACCGAAGAGCTTGAGCGAGATCAGCGCGAAGGGGACCGTGAGCGGCAGCGAGAGCAGGATCGTGATCGGGTGCAGCCACGACTCGAACTGCGCCGCGAGGATCAGGTACATGAACACGAACGCGAGGCCGATGACGACGATGAAGCTCGTCGCCGTGCTCGCCGTGTTCTTGGAGCTCCCCACCGCCTGCGTGGAGTAGCCCGCCGGCATCCGCTGCTCGGCGATGATCCGGTCGAGCGCCGCCTGCACCGCCGTGTCGCCGACGCCCGGGGCGGCGTTCGCGCTGATCGTGATCTGCCGGCGCCGGCCGAGGCGGCCGATCGAGGAGGGCCCGCTGTCGGGCTCCATCGTGACAACGCTGTGGAGCGGGACGGCGCCGTACTTGGACGAGGGCACGGTGAGGAACGACAGGCTCTCCGCGTCGGCGCGGTACCTCGCTTCCGCGCGCATGCGCACGTCGTACTGCTCGCCGCCCTCCGAGTACGTCGAGACCTTGAGCCCGCCGACGAAGAGCTGGAGCGCGCCGGCCACGTCGGCCACCTGGACGCCGAGATCCGCGGCGCGGTCGCGATCGATGATCGCGCGCAGCTCGGGCTTGCCGACGACGAGGCTGTTGTCGACGTCGACGGCGCCGGGGACCTTCCGCAGCTCCTCGGTGATGCGCGTCGCGTACTCCGCCAGGCGGTCGAGATCCGGCCCCTGGAGCGCCACCTGGGTCCGCGCCGACGACTGGCCGCCGGACGAGATCGCCTGCACCTCGCCGGCCGTGACGCGCAGCTCGGGCGGCAGCTTCGCGAGGATCTCCGCGCGCGCCTTCTGCATGATCTGGAGCTGCCCGAGCTCGCGCTGCTCCGGGTCGACGAGCATCACGTAGATCTTGGCGACGTTCGAGGCCTGCTGCTCCCCCTCGCCCACGGTCATCAGCGTGCTTGTCACGCCCGGGAGCCGGCGCACGTCGTCGGCGATCCGCTCGGCGATGAGGCGGGTCGCGGTGAGGCTCGTCCCCTCCGGCGCGCGCATGTTGATCTCGAACTGCGCCTGATCGTCCTCCGGGAGGAAGCCGGCCGGCAGCGTCTTCGCGATGGGGAGGAACGAGCCGAGCGTGACCACCGAGGCGACGACGACCACCCAGCGGCGCTTCATCACCCACGCGAGCGCCGCCATGTAAGCGCGCTCGATCGGCCGGTAGAAGACGTCGACGGCGCGCTCCAGGACCGAGGGCTTCGCGTCCTCGCCGTGGCGCCGGTGCCCCGAGAGCCACCGCGCGGCGAGCGAGGGCGTGAGGGAGAAGCTGACGATCAGCGAGACCCCGATCGCGAACGCCATCGTGAGGCCGAAGCTCTTGAGGAAGCGCCCCACGATGCCGGGCATGAACGCGACAGGGATGAACACCGCCATGAGCGAGAGCGTCGTCGCGAGCACCGCGAGGCCGATCTCCTTCGTCGCCAGGACGGCGGCCGGGAACGGCTTCATGCCCTTGTCGTCGATGTAGCGGACGATGTTCTCGAGCACGACGATGGCGTCGTCGATCACGATGCCGACGGCGAGGGCGAGCGCGAGGAGCGTGAGGAAGTTGAGCGTGAAGCCGGCGAGCCACATCACTGCGAACGTCCCGACGACCGAGATCGGGATCGCGAGCGCCGCGATCAGGGTGCTGCGGGCGTTGCCGAGGAAGAGGAGCACCACCACCGCGGCGAGGAGGGCGCCGAGGACGAGGTGCTCCTTCACGGCGGCGATGCCCGTGCGGATCACCCGCGAGCCGTCGCGCACTACCTCGATCTTCGTCCCTTCGGGGAGCGAGCGCTGCACCTCGGCGAGGCGCGACTTCACGGTGTCGACGACGGTGACTGTGTTCTGGCCCGACTGCTTGACCACCGACAGGAGGACGGTGCGCCTCCGGTCGAGCTGGGCCCACGTCTTCTCCTCGGCGCGATCGTCCTCGACGCGGGCGACGTCCGAGAGGCGCACGGCGTGCCCGTCCTTCTCCCGGAGCACGATGCGGCCGAGGGCCTCGGGCGAGTCGACGCGCCCCATCACGCGCAGCGTGAGGTCCTCGGGGCCCGTCTCGACGCTGCCGCCCGGCGTCATCAGGTTCTGCGCCGCGATCGCGCGCTGCACCTCGGCCGCGGTGATCCCCTGGGCCCGCAGGGCGATCGGGTCGAGCCAGACGTTGAGCTGCCGGCTCTGCGCGCCGATCAGGGTGACCTGACCGACGCCCGAGATGCCCTCGATCTGCCGGCGCACCTGCTTGTCGGCGATCTCGCTGAGCTCGCGGATGGGCCGGTTCGACTCGACGGACACGAGCAGGACCGGGGCCGCGCCGAGGTCGATCCGGCTCACGATCGGCGGATCGATGCCCTTCGGCAGGCTGGGCAGGACGGCGTTGATCTTGTCGCGCACCTCCTGGGCCGCGACGTCGGCGTCCTTCTCCAGCTCGAAGCCGACGACGACCTGGCTCACGCCCTGGGTCGACGTCGAGCGGAGCTCCTCGATGCCGCTGATGGTGTTCACGGCGCCCTCGATCCGGTCGGAGATCTCGGCCTCGACCTCCTCGGGCGCCGCGCCGTCGAGGCGCGTCGTGACGACGACGTACGGGACGTCGATGTCGGGGAACTGGTCGAGGCCGAGCCGGGTGTAACCGGCCGCGCCGACGACGACGATGATCAGCATGAGGACCGACGCGAAGACCGGCCTCTTGACGCAGACGCGAGCGAGCCACTGCATGACGACCTCACTCCACGGCTTGGCCGTTCTGGAGCGCCTCGGACGGTTGGATCACGATCGTTTCGCCGGCGCGGACGCCGCGGAGGACGGCCACGGCGTCGCCCTTCTCCACGCCCGTCTGCACGACGCGCTCCTCGATCCGGCGATCGACGACGGCGAAGAGGTGCGCGCGCCCCGCCCTCGGGACGATGGCGGACCTCGGCACGACAGGGCTGGGCGCCTCCCCTGTCGCGAGCGCGATCGACGCGAACATGCCCGGCCGCAGCGCGCTGTCGGGGTCCTGCACCTCGGCCTCGGCGACGAGGTCGCGCGTCGTCTCGCGGACCGCCGCGCCGATCCAGCGCACGGTGCCCGTGAACGAGCGGTCCGGGTACGCGGGCACGGTGAAGGTCAGCGCGCCGCCGGGCTTGACGGCCGCGAGGCTCGCCTCCGGCACGGTGAACTCGAGGCGCAGCGCGCCCTTCGAGACGAGCGCGACGACCCTTGAGTCGTGGCGGACGTACTCGCCCACGTCGACGAAGCGCTCGGCGACCACCCCGTCGAAAGGCGCGCGGATCTGGCCGTCGCCGACGCTCTGCGAGGCGGCGCGCGCGCGGGCGGCGGCGGCCGCGACGGAGAGCGGGGCGCTCCGGCACTGGTCGGCGATCCTGTCGTGCTCGGCCCGGGAGATCGCGCCGCTCTCGAGCAGCGCCCTGTAGCGCTCGCACTCGCGCCTCGCCGTCTCCTCCTGCGCGCGGGTCAGCGCGGCGTTCGCCTGCGCCTCCGCGGCGGTGAGCGCCGCGGCGCGGACGTCGAGGCGCGCGAGCAGGTCGCCCTTCTTCACCTCCGCGCCGCGCTCGACGAAGGTCTCGAGCACGCGGCCGATCGCGTTGGCGGCCAGGTCGGTCTCCCGGTCCCCGCGCAGCGTGCCGGTGAGCGCGAGGCTGCGCGGCATGGGCGCCTCGCGCACCTCCGCTGTCTCGACGCGCACCCGTGGCGCGGCCGCCTCGGTCGCGTCGGAGGCGCTGGCCTTTGTCGCGCAGCCCGCCGTGGAGGCGGCGAGCGCGAGGAGGAGGAGGCTTCTGGCGCGGCTTACCGTCATGAAATAGCTCAAGGGTCCCTCGGGGCGGTGTGGGTCACGGGGCGGCCTGGCCCGGGCAGAGCGCGGCGTCGCGCGCGGCGGCGCGCCGCGCCGTCAGCTCGTTCAGCTGCGCTTTCGCGCACGTTCCAGCGTCGCCCAGCGTCGGGTCTCGCCTTCAGGGCGCGCCGGCATCTCGGCCATCGCAACCGATAGTTGCAATCGGATATAACACGGCCCGAGGCGATCGCAACATCCAGTTGCGGTTATCGCAACAAACAGGTGCGATAACTGACCGCGTCGTGAGATTGCGCTGGCGTGTGCCGCGTGACGGAACTTCAATGACGGCCGATGCAGGCGACGACGGCGAAGCGGACGGCGAAGCGAGGTTCTGCCAGGAAGCGCGCGCTCGTGCGCGGCGAGCCGATCGTGCGCGGCATCCTCGCCGCGACGCTGGAGGAGCTCGCGAGCGCGGGCTACCGCGCGCTCCGGATCGAGGACGTGGCGACGCGCGCGGGGGTCAACAAGACCACCGTCTACCGCCGCTGGCCGACGAAGGAGGAGCTGGTGCGCGCCGCGCTCCTGTCGGTCACGGACGAGAAGATCATCCCCCCGAACACGGGCTCTCTCCGCGAGGATCTCCTGGCGTTCGGGCGCGCGATCATCGAGATCCAGACGTCACCGGTGGGGCAGAGCCTCTTTCACGTGTTCCTCGCGGAGGGCCCCGACTCGGAGCTGATGGCCATCGCCCGCTCGCTGCGCGCCGTCCAGGAGGCCGGCGTGCGGGCGATCGTCGAGGGCGCCGTCGCGCGCGGCGAGCTCGCGCCGCGCGCGGATCCGATGCTCCCGTGCGAGCTCCTCGCCGCCTACCTCAAGCACAAGATGATCGCGGACCGCGCGAGCGTCGAGGAGGCCCAGCTCGCTCGCGTCGTCGACGTGATCCTCCTCGGGGTGCTGGACCCGGGCCGGCGGAAGGCGATCTGAGCCGTCGCGTCGCCGTCAGAGACGCCCGCGCGCGCGGGCGCGTTGGCGCGCGCTGGCGTCTCAGACGGCGACGCTCCTCCAGCGGCCGCGCGCGTAGGCGAGGCCGAGGAGCGCGCTGCGGCAGATCCAGTCGGCGGTGCTGCCCATCCAGACGCCGACGAGCCCGTGGCCGAGGGTCACCGCGAAGAGCCAGGTCCCCCCGCGCCTCGACGAACGCGAGGGGCAAGGCCGGCAGCACGATGCCGAGGTAAGCGGCCGCCTGCTCGATGACCGCCGCGCCGGCCTGCGGGAAGAGCGCGCGGAGCAGCGGGCCGCTGGCGGCGAGCAGCGGCAGCGAGACCGCCGCCCCGAGCGCGAGCGCGAAGACGAGCGACACGCGCACGGCCGCGGCGGCGCCGGCGCGGTCGCCCGCGCCCAGGCGGGCTCTGCACCCCGACCACCCATCCCGTGGAGCGTCACGCTCTCTTCCGCGTGAGGCGCCTCGAGCGCTTGTTGCTCACTTCTGACGAAGGGTCTTCATCGCGCCTGCCCAGGCGAGGAGCTGGTCGAGCAGGTTGCCGACCGACTTCTCGTGGCGAGGATTGGGCTTGAACACGCTGAAGTTCTCGAAATCGTCATACAGGGAGAGCATGACCTGCGCGCGAACGTCCGCGACCTGGAGCTCGGCCATCACGAGCCGGAGCTGCTCGACGGCGCGGGCGCCTCCCGCGCTGCCATAGCTCACGAAGCCAGCCGCCTTGTTGTTCCATTCCTTGTACAGGAAATCGATCGCGTTCTTGAGCGCGCCAGAGGTGCCGTGGTTGTACTCCGGCGTGACGAACACGAAGGCATCGAAGGCGTCGATCTTCGCCGCCCACGCCTTCGTGTGAGGCTTGGAGTACTGTCCCATCGACGGCGGCACAGGCTCGTCGAGCAGCGGCAGGTTGAAGTCCTTTATATCGACGAGCTCGTACTCGGCGCCGCCCTTCTTCGTCGCCACGCCGTGGACCCACTTCGCGACGGCCTCGCCGTTCCGTCCCGGCCGCGTGCTCCCCAGAATGATCGCCACCTTCAGCATGTTTGCGCTCCAGTCGATGACCCCTCTCCGAGCGGGCGAACGGGCGGCAGGATGCACATTCCGATGACATCCCGGTGATCGGGAGGGGCCGTTCGAGGTTGCTACGAGCTGCGTATCCAGCGCGTGTACATCCCGTACCGCGCACGCGTCAAGCAGGCCGGCCAGCCGGCGCCTGGAGGCCGCTCGGCGATGTAGGCGAGCTCGACAGCGTCATGGCGCTTGAGGCGATGAAGCTGTCGCTTTGGCTCTGCGGGCGAGGATCACATATTTGATGATCAGGCTGAAAGCTGACCACAGCGCGAGCACGGCGAGCGGCCAGGCGAGCAATCGCGGGAAATACAGGGCTATCGCCGCGCTGCCGAGGAGCAAGAGCGCTCCGCCGAGCAGGATGCCGCCCTCGGCCGCGCCGAGGACACGGCGGTTCGTGATCGCTGCGCCCACGGTGTTCGCGAGGCGCAAGGCGCCCGCGGCGGAGCGCCCGGTCCCGGCTTGCTGCCGGGGGCGCGTTCTGAGCTGGCCGGCGCGGCGTCGCGCGTGAAGGACGATCTCGGTCGCGCCGCGGAGATCTTCCTCGAACTGTGCCTCCATGCGCCCGGCGAACTCCTCATCCTCGATCGCCACGTCGATCTCGCAGTTCTCCAGCCAGCTCGCGACGTTGAGGTTGCTCGATCCCACGCGCGCCCAGCGTCCGTCGGCCACCGCTGTCTTCGCGTGGAGCATCGAGCCATTCCACTCGTAAACGCGAATTCCGGCCTCGAGCAGCGGGCGATAGCCGGCCCGCGACAGCGTGCCGACGGCCGGAAGATCGCTCGTGCCCGGGACGAGCAGGCGCACGTCGACGCCGTCGCGCGCCGCCGCCGCGAGCGCCTGGACGTACGGCGCGATGCCGACGAAGTAGGCATCCGTCAGCCAGAGTGACCGCTGCGCCAGCGCGGCGATCAGCTGATCGAGCCGGTAGAGCCCGGTCGTGCTCGGCAGCTTCGCCACGACGCGCACGTCCATGGGGCCCACCGCCGCGGGGACCCCGGCGAGGACGGGCAGGTCGGCGGGCAGCTCTTCGCCGAGGCTCGCCCAGTTGTCGGCGAAGGCGACGGCGAGCGCGTGGACTGCGGGCCCTCGCACGGCGACGCCTGTGTCGCGCCACGGCGGCACGCGGCGCGCCGGATCGCCGAGCCATTTGCCGCTGACGCAGATGCCGGAGACGAAGCCTACCTCGGCGTCGACGACGAGCAGCTTGCGATGATCGCGCGTCACCCAGCCGAAAGGGCTGGTGAAGCTGAACGGATTGTAGGTGCGGACCTCTCCGCCCGCCGCGCGGAGCTTGCTCCAGAAGTGGTCGGATGATGCGCCCAGGCACCCGAACCAGTCGCGGACCACGCTGACGTGGACGCCCGCCGCGGCGCGCTCGCTGAGCGCCTCGCGGAACTCGCGCGCCAGCTCGTCGTCGGCGAAGATGTAGTTCTCGAGCAGGATCGAGCTGCGCGCTGCCCTTATCGCGTCGAGCCAGGCGTCGAAGTTCGCTCGGCCGTCAATCAACAGATCGACCGCGTTCCCGGCGATGAGCGGCGCGCCGGCGACGCGGCTGAAGGTCTGCTGTGCGAGGGGGCGCAGCGGTGCGTTCGTCGGGGCGATGCGTGCGGGGGCGCGAGCGGCGGCCATGGGACATTCTAGGTGCCAGAATTTTCGGGTCCCGTCGCGCATCGCGTCGATGAGGTGCCCCGGGTGGGAGCCGGTGACCGGCACGATCTACGCGGCGGCCGTCCGCGCGGGCAAGGTCGCCCCTTCGCAGCGGCGCCTCGGCTCGGACCGTTGAGCGGCTCGTAGCAGTCCCATCCCGATGATCCTCTCGTGATTCTCACGCCAGAGCTTTGCTTTCACACGCTCTCGGCCAGAATCGCGCGAAGTCCAGACAGCTCGTCGCCAGCGCGGTATAAAGCTCGTCCGCTGGGTTGCCCAATGGCGTCGCCTCGCGCAGTCTCTCCGGCGCACGCGGCGAGGGCCGCCTCGCCGCGAGAGGCATCTACCTGAGAGGTGTTCTCCCTTCAACCCACGCTCGAGACCTACGGCCGTTCGCTCCTGGGCCTCCCCACGAACGCGTCGTTCGTCTGAGCTTGGCCCTGGCCCCCTCCGGCCGCGCGTTCGGCTCCCGTGGGCCGCGCCATCAACCAGAGCCCTCGAGCAGGCTCGCCCCCGCCTGCCGCATCGAGTCGAACGTGTAGGTCCCCGCGGTGGGCTCGAGCTCGACCTCGAAGGTCTCCAGGATGCGCGCCAGCATCCCGTACATCCCGACCGCGAGCGCGAGCTCCATCAAGCAGCGGGGATTCAGGTGTCCGGCGAGGGCTTGAAACGTGGACTCCGAGACCTTGACGTTCTCCGTCATCTCATCCGTGAAGCGCAACACGAGCCGCTCTACCTCGGAGAACACGTCGGCGTCGGCGCCCCGCGGGACGGCCTCCACCTGCGCCGCGCTCACCCCGACAGACCGGGCGAGCGCGGCGTGCTGCACCCACTCGTAACGTGAGCCGGAGAGATGCGCGACCCGCAGGATGGCCAGCTCGCGCAGGCGCTGGTCGATCTCTGCCTCGCACATGTTCGCGCTGGTCAGGGCGAGCACTTGCAGGGCGTTCGGCGTGTGCGCGAGCATGCCGAAGAGGTTCAGTGGCGGCAGCCTGGTGAGGCGTATGCGGAGCTCCTCGGGGAGCTCATCAAGGTTCACATAGGGCAGTCGAGCCATGCTTACCAGAGTATCACCGTCCCCGTTGCCGTTCCAGAGCACGGATTCGAACGCGCAAACGCGACGCACGATGCCCCTGATCCGCCGATGCCAGGTGTCCGATCTGGATTGCGTAGACGAAATTTCAGCTCGCATTCTGCTCGCTGTTGTCATAGTCTGCGTATTATCGCGGTATGGTGTGATGATGTAGTGCAGCGGTCGTTCGGGGGGAGGGCGAGAAGGTATCGTCTTCCCCTGTCCCGAGCTCCGATTCGATTGGTTTAGAGCCCCGAGAGCATCTGGCCAGAGGAGAGAGGCATTCCGTGGCAAGGAAGACCGTCTTCATGTTTTCGGGGCAAGGCTCCCATTACTACGGCATGGGCCGGGAGCTCTTCGAGACCCACCCTGTCTTCAGGGCCTCGCTACAATCCCTGGACTCGCTGTTCCAGGAGCTCGGTGGTCCGAGCGTCCTCTCCGAGATCTATCGCGCCGACCGCACGGCGGCCGACTGGTTCGACCGCCTGTGCTTCAGCCACCCAGCGATATTCATGATCGAGCTCGCCCTCTTCGAGGTGCTCAAGGCGGAGGGAATCGAGCCCGATTGCCTTCTTGGCGCGAGCCTCGGTGAGTACACCGCCGCGGCCGCCGCGGGCGTGCTGAGCGCCGAGGAGATCGCTCGCTGCATTGCGCATCAGGTGAAGATCATCGAGGCGCTGTGCCCTCGAGGCATCATGCTCGCAGTCCTCGGGGACGCGCGGATGTTCGAGCGGGAGCAGGTCTTCCGCGACAACGCGGAGCTCGCCGCGATCAATTTCGACCACCACTTCGTGGTGTCGGGCTTGTCCGACGACGTGTCGCGCATCGTCGCGTGGCTGGACAGCACGCGGGTGATGCACCAGCGGCTCCCCGTCGCCTATCCGTTTCATTCTCGCTGGATGGATGTCGCCGCCGACCCGTACCGCCGTCACTTCGCGTCGCTGACCGTGCGCAAGCCATCGGTACCGCTCATGTCGTGCGAGACCGCGGGGCTCGTCGACGTCCTGGAGCCGGCGCACTTCTGGCGCATGGTGCGCGCGCCGATCCGCTTTCGAGAGGCCGTGCGCGCGCTCGAGGAGGCGGAGAACGACGGGTGCCTCTATGTGGACCTGGGGCCCACCGGGACGCTGGCCAGCTTCGCCAAGCACAACCTGAAATCGGGGTCGCGGTCGGAGGCCATCACGGTGCTCAGCCCCTTCTCGCCGGGATCCAAGGGGCTCGGGCGGCTCAAGCAGGCGCATCGTCGGGACGGCTCCGACCAGCGCTCGTCCGTGCGCGGCGCCCAGCCGGTCTCGCGGGAGGAGAAGAGGAAGGTCTACCTCTTTCCAGGGCAGGGATCGCAGGCGCGAGGGATGGGCGCGGAGCTCTTCGAGGAGTTCCCCGAGCTGACGGCCACGGCCGATCGGGTCCTCGGCTACTCGATCGCGCGGCTCTGCCGGGAGGATCCGGAGCGGCAGCTCGATCAGACGCAGTTCACCCAGCCGGCGCTCTTCGTCGTCAACGCGCTCCTGCTCGCGCGCAGGAGGAAGAGCGGCGAGCGCCTCGCCTTCGTTGCGGGGCACAGCCTCGGGGAATACAACGCGCTCCTCGCCGCCGACGCGTTCGATTTCGAGACCGGGCTGCGGCTCGTCCAGGAACGAGCCGCGCTGATGGCCCGGGCGAAGGACGGCGGGATGGCGGCCGTGCTCGGGCTCGACGAGGCCACGGTCGGGAAGGTGCTGGCGGACAACAGGCTCGATGAGATCGCACTCGCCAACTACAACGGGGCGCGGCAGTTCATCCTTGCCGGTCCCCGAGAGAGCGTGTTGAGGGCGCAGCCGTTGTTCCTCGGCGCCGGCGCCCTGGCTTATGTACCGCTGCGGGTGAGCGGCGCGTTCCACTCCCGGTACATGGAGCCGGCGCGGCGCGAGTTCGAGGGGTTCCTCGCGGCGTTCAAGTTCCGCCCGCTCGCCGTGCCGGTCATCGCCAACGTCTCCGGAAAGCCTTACGAGCCGGACCAGATCGCACGCATGCTCGCGGAGCAGCTCACGAAACCGGTGCGATGGGACTGGACTCTGGAGTTCCTGCTCCGGCAAGGCGATCTCGAGATCGAGGAGGTCGGCCCCGGCAACGTCCTCACGAAGCTGCTCGCGAAGGTCCGGAAGGCCGGCGCCGCGGCCCCGGACCCGGCTGTGCGTCTGGAGGAGCAGGGGGGCGCGCCTGTCGACACCGCGCTGCGCGCCACGAACGGCGTCGCGACGAACGGGGTGGCCCAGCACTCGCTCGCGCGGGTCGAAGCGCCGCCGCCCGTGGCGCAAGAGGCCGCGCGTCGGGCGCCCGACGCGGCGCGCCCCCGGCTCAGCGCAGAGTCGCTGGGGAGCGCCGCGTTCAGGCAGGCCTACGGCCTGAAGTACGCCTACGTCTGCGGTGCGATGTTCCGGGGCATCGCCTCGGAGCAGCTCGTCATCCGCGCGGCGCGCGCGGGCATCCTCTCGTTCTTCGGCACCGGCGGCCTCGACATGGCGCGGGTCGAGCAGGCGATCGCCCGCATCCAGGGTGAGCTCCGCGCCGGCGAGCCGTACGGGATGAACCTCGTCCACAACCCGAGGCTCCCGTCGATCGAAGAAGAGACCGTCGACGTATTCCTGAAGCACGGGGTCCGCAACGTCGAGGCCGCCGCGTTCATGCAGGTCACTCCGGCCCTCGTGCGTTATCGGCTCAAGGGGCTCAGGCGGGGCGCGGGCGGCGCGGTGGAGGTGAGGCACCGCATCCTGGCCAAGGTGTCTCGGCCGGAGATCACGGAAGCGTTCCTCGCCCCCGCGCCCGAGCGCATCGTCCAGCGGCTCCTGCAGGACGGCAAGCTCACCGCGGAGGAGGCACGGCTCGGGGCCGAGGTGCCGATGGCCGACGACCTGTGCGTCGAGGCGGACTCCGGCGGCCACACCGAGCATCGGAACCCAATCGTCCTCCTGCCCACGATCCTCCGGCTCCGCGATCAGCTCGTGGAGAGGTACCGCGGTGGATTCAAGATCTGCGTGGGCGCCGCGGGCGGTATCGGCACGCCCGAGGCCGCGGCCGCCGTATTCGTGCTGGGCGCAGACTTCATCCTCACCGGATCCATCAATCAGTGTACCGTCGAGTCCGGCGTGAGCTCCGCGGTCAAGGACACGCTCGAGCAGATCAACATCCAGGACACTGATTATGCGCCCGCCGGGGACATGTTCGAGATGGGCGCGAAGGTCCAGGTCTTGAGGAAGAGCGTCTTGTTCCCCGCGCGTGCGAAGAAGCTCTACGAGCTATATCGACAGCACGAGTCGCTCGACGAGATCGATCCCGAGGTTCGCGCGAAGATCGAGCAGAGGTACTTCCGGAGGTCGCTCGACGAGGTGTACCGTGAGACCCGCGAGCACTTCCTGCGCGAGGACCCCCGGGAAATCGAGAAGGCGGACCAGAACCCGAAGCACAAGATGGCGTTGGTGTTCCGCTGGTACTTCGGCCATAGCCAGCGCCTGGCGATGGAAGGCGGTGAGGGGAGCCGCGTCGATTACCAGGTTCATTGCGGCCCGGCGCTCGGCGCGTTCAACCAGTGGGTGAAGGGGACCGCGCTCGCGAGCTGGCGCAACCGCCATGTCGACGAGATCGCGCAGGAGCTCATGCGCTCGACTGCCGAGTACCTCAACCAGCGCTTCGCGGCGCTGATCGCGTAATCGCGCCATGGGCGGGAACACGAAGAAGCGTCCTGCGCCGCGGGACGGTCGGGTGGCGATCATCGGGATAGGCTGCCGCCTGCCAGGCGCGCGGGACCATCACGAGTTCTTCCGCAACCTGTCGATGGGGGTGAGCTCCATCCGCGAGATCACCCCCGACCGGTGGGACCCTGCCGAGTTCTACTCGAGCGACGCCGCCGCGGCGAACAAGGTCATCAGCAAGTGGTGCGGGCTCATCGATGAGCCGTTCGCGTTCGATCACGAGTTCTTCAAGATCTCGCCCAAGGAGGCCAGGCTCATGGATCCCCAGCAGCGATTGCTGCTCGAGGAGGCCTGGCATTGCATCGAGGACGCGGGCGTCGCGCTCCGCGATCTCCAGCGCCGCCGCACCTCGGTGTATATCGGCGCGATCTCCGGGGACTACCTGCAGCGGGGCGCCGGTGCAGAGCCCCGCGTCGAGAGCCACACGGCGCTCGGGAACTACGCGTGCATCCTCGCGAACCGGCTCTCCCAGGCGTTCAACCTGCGCGGAGCGAGCCTGACCGTCGAGGCGGCGTGCGCCTCGTCGCTCGTCGCGATCCACGAGGGCGTCGAGGCGCTGCGGCGGGGCGACGCCGACTACGTCTTGGCCGGCGCCGTCAACCTCGACCTCCACCCGTGGCGGTATATCTCGTTCTCGCGGGCGAGGATGCTGAGCCCCGACGGTCAGTGCAAGACCTTCGACAAGGACGCGAACGGGTTCGTGCCGGGGGAAGGGGTCGTCGTGGTGCTCCTGCGCCGCCTGGACGACGCCGAGCGCGACGGCGACTCCATCTATGGAGTCATCCGTGGCATCGCGGTGAACCATGGAGGCCAGCGGCTCACCCTCACCGCGCCCACGGTCGAGTCCCAGCGGGAGGTCATCGGCGCGGCCATCGCGCAGGCGGGCGTCGAGCCCGAGACGATCACGTACGTGGAGGCGCACGGGACGGGGACGTCCCTGGGCGACCCGATCGAGGTGGAGGCGCTCATCGAGACGTTCCGTGAGCGCACGCAGGCGAAGCAATTTTGCTGGATCGGCTCGGTCAAGACGAACATCGGCCACCTCGAGTCGGCGGCCGGCATGGCCGGCCTCGTGAAGGTGCTGATGATGCTTCGCGCGCGGAAGATCGCGCCGACGCTGAACATCCGCACGCCGAACCCGCTCATCCATTTCGCGGACAGCCCGTTCAAGCTCGCGATGGAGCTCGTCGACTGGCGACCTGCAAAGGGCGGAGCCCCGCTCCGCGCCGGGATAAGCTGCTTCGGTTTTGGTGGGGTGAACTCCCATCTGATCCTCGAAGCGCACACACGCCGCCTCGCGCCGCGGCGCGGCGCGGCACGGGGCGGCGGGCCGTATCCCTTCATGCTCTCTGCCCGGACGCGCGACGGCTTGATCGCGCTTGTCGAGCGCTGGGGGCGCCACCTCCGCAGCGGCGCGCTCGCCGAGGCCTCGCTCGCGGACGTCTGCCACACGCTCGCCACCGGCCGCGAGCACTTCCCGTTCCGAGTCGGAGGGCTGGTCTCGACCGAGGGCGAGGTCCGCGCGCTGCTCGACGCAGCCCCGCATCTCTCGGGCGGCGGCCGCCGCAAGCGGTGGTTGCTCTGCATAGGCGATATCGAGCTCCCGCCGAAGGCGGAGCTGCGCGCGCTGCTCGCGACCCGGCCGTTCGCGAGCGCGCTGGAGGCGCTGGAGCAGGACGCGCGCGGCGAAGGAAAGGCCCGCCTCGCGCGGCTCCTGGCCGGCAAGCGAGGCGCGGCGGAGCGGTGCCTCTTCGCCTATGTGCTGCGTGGCGCGCTCGCGCGCCTCGGCTTCAGTCCGGCCGCGATCTCGAGCAGGGGCGAGGGCTTGTGGGCAGCCCTCGCGATGACGGGCATGCTCGACTGGAGCGCCGCCGCTGCGCTCGCGGCGGAGGGGCCGGCGGAGGTCGCCCTGCGGCGGCCGGAGCTCCCGTTCGTCGACCCGCTGACGGGGCGCACGATCCACCGGGCTCTGCTCGATGCCCGGTACCTTCGGGCGTTGCTCGATGGCATTGGGGTGGGGAACGACGAGGCCTCGCAGCTGTTCACCAGGGCTCGGCTCCTCGCCAGCAGCCAGTACACGTTCCGCAGCTATCTGGACGAGTGGAACGAGGCCCTGCGATCGCGCGATCGCGGCGGCTGGGCGGTGCTGAAGGACAGCGAGCTTCCGTCTCGCGTCGACGAGGACCCGATGAAGACACGCGTCCTCTCGCTCGCCGTCCAGAACGCGCTCGACCGACTGAACCGCAAATGGGGCTTCCCTCCGGAGCGCATCCTGGGCAACACCGAGGCACAGGAGCTGCTCGACCTGCTCGTCGATGGAGTCCTCTCGTATGACGATCTCCTCTCGCTCGTGACGGGCGAGGAGGAGCGCTTCGCTGTCGCGGCGAGCGAGGCCCAGCAGCGGGTTCACCTCGTCGACACGAAGAAGCCCTATCCTATCCTCCGGGGTCGCTGCAGGGCGCCCGCGGAGCTCGGCGACGTGCGCCGGTGGCTCGCGCGCGCGCTCGCTGAGAGCTCCTCTCCCGCGGCGCCGGACGGCGGAGCGGTGCTCTTGATCGGCGCTGCGCACGGGCGGCCTCCGAGCCCTGATGTCGTCTCGATCGACCCGCGGGGCGGCGAGGGCGACCTCCTCGTGCGGCCGCTCCTGGAGATCTGGCTGCGCGGCGCCGACATCCGCTGGCAGCGGTGGTTCGAGAAGGGTCGCCATCAAAAGGTCCCGCTCCCCACGTATCCCTTTTCGAGCGAAGAGCTGGTGTTGGGCCCGGTCCTCCGCCCGCATTCGCGCGGCCCGGAGGTGGGGCAGACCGGCGATGTTGCCGCCTCCGCCGCGAGGCCGCCTGCCGAGCGCACGGTGGTCGAGGAGCGCCCCGAGCTCCTGTGGCTGCGGCCCGAGTGGCGGCGGGACGGCGCCGTCGCGCCGGCGGAAGCCTCGGCCGGGGTGCCAGGGCCGATCCTGGTGTTCGATGCGGGCGGCGCGTCGGAGATCGCCGCCTCGTCGCTCGGGGCGCGCGACATCTACCGGGTCCGTCCGGGAGCGCGCTTCGGGGAGGAAGAGCAGGGCGCGTTCGTGGTGCGCGCGGCCGAGAAGGACGATTACGTCCGGTTGTTTGAGGCCCTCCGGCGCCGGGGGCCGCTGCCATCGCAGATCGTTCACCTGTGGGATCTCGTGCCGGCGGGCGCCCCCGACGACGTCGAGGCGCGTCTGGAGACCGGCGTCTACGGGCTGTTCCTCCTCACCCAGTCGCTGATGGAGCAGCGGCCGGAGCGCGCGGTTCAGGTCCTCCATGTCCACGCGCTGGAGCGCGGGCAAGTGCGCCCCGAGTCCGCCGCGGTCGAGGGGCTGAGCCGGTGTCTCCAGCGCGAGCATCCGATGATCCAGCTCCGGTCGCTCGCCGTGGACCACCCCGCTGACGGACACAGGGTAGGGCGTCGCATGGCGGCCGAGCTGCGCGATGCGCGGCAGGCCAGCGTCGTCCGGTACGACGGCGATGTCCGGCTGGTGAAGCGCTACGAGGAGGTGACCGAGCTCGGCGCGCGCGCCCCGGCGACGGCTGGCGACTCCCGCGGAGGCGTCCGAGCCGGCGGTGTGTACCTGGTGGTCGGAGGCGCGGGCGGGATCGGCCTCAGCGTGGTCGAGCACCTGCTCTCGACGCCGGGCACGAAGGTGGCGCTCGCCGGGCGCTCGCGGGCCCGTGAAGACCTGGAGCGAAGACTCGCGCGCTACCAGGACGAGGGGGCCGACGGTGCGGCGCGGGCTGTTTACTTCCAGGCCGACGCGTCGCAGCCGCACCAGGCCCGCGCCCTGGTGGAGGCGGTCCGAGCGCGCTTCGGGCCGCTGTCGGGGGTGATCCACGCCGCCGGCGTGCTGCGGGACGCGTTCTTCCTGCGCAAGACGCTTGGCCAGTTTCGCGAGGTGTTCGCGCCCAAGGTGCTCGGCGCCTTGAACCTGGACGCAGCGACGCTCGGTGAGCCGCTTGACTTCTTCGTCCTGTTCTCTTCTCTCGCGTCGGTCACCGGGAACGTCGGCCAAGCAGACTATGCCGCTGCGAACGCCTTCCTCGACGCGCTCGCCGCCACGCGCGAGCAGCAAAGGGCCGCAGGCGCGCGCTCCGGGCGCACCCTCGCGATCAACTGGCCGCGCTGGGACGGCGCTGGGATGCGGGTCCAGGAGGATGGGAACACGATCTTCACCGCCCGTCACGGGATCGTGCCCATGCCCGTGGCCGAGGGGCTCGCGGCGCTCGATACCGCGCTCGCCTCGCTCGAGCGCCCGCCGGGTCAGCTCGTGCTCATTTACGGCCATCGCGACCGCGCGCTCGCGCAGCTCGACGGCGGCCGCCAGGGCGAAGAGCCCGCCCGGTCGCTTCCGGCGCCGGCGCAGCGCGCCGAGGCGACGGGCGCGGCCGTCGAGCGCGCGACGGCTTATCTGAAGAAGGTCTTCTCGCAGCTCCTCGATCGGCCGGAGGCCGAGTTCGACCCGAGCGTCGGGCTAGATGAATACGGCATCGACTCGATCCTGATCAGCCAGTTCAACGTGCATGTCGAGAGAGAGCTCGGCACCGTCTCGAAGACGCTCCTGTTCGAGCACCGGACGATCGCCGAGGTCGCGTCGCACCTCGCCCGGCATCGCGCGCGCCAGCTCGACGCGGCGCTCGCCGTCACGTCGACGCGGGCGCCGGGCGCGCCTGCCCTCGTCGAAGCGCAGCGCGGCCCGCAGGCGGCGCCGGCGCCGCTCGCCGACGTGGGCTCCGAGGTCGGCCCGACCCCGACGAGCGCGGTGCGCCACGCGTGCCGCGAGGCGCCTCTCCAGGGCGTCGCGATCATCGGGATGAGCGGCCGTTACCCGATGGCCCGAGATCTGGACGAGCTCTGGCGGAACCTCGAGGCGGGGCGGGACTGCATCTCCGAGATCCCGCTGGAGCGCTGGGATTTCCGCGCTCGCTTCACCGAGGATCCGGAGGCGGCGCGCGCCGGCGGGATGTACTGCAAATGGGGCGGCTTCCTCGATGGGCCGGACCGGTTCGACCCCCTGTTCTTCAACATCTCTCCGCGCGAGGCGGAGCTCATGGACCCACAGGAGCGGCTGTTCCTCGAGGCGGCCTGGGGCGCGCTGGAGGACGCGGGCTACCCCGCGCGCCGGCTCGGCGACCCAGGCCGCCGCAGCGTGGGCGTGTTCGTCGGCGTCACCACGTACTCCTATCTGCTGCACGGCCCCGACGCATGGCGCAGAGGGAGCCAGTCCATCCCGACGTCCACGCCCTGGTCGATCGCCAACCGCGTCTCGTACTACCTCGATCTCTGCGGGCCCAGCATGCCGGTGGACACGGCGTGCGCGTCGTCGCTCACCGCCGTTCACCTCGCGTGCGAGAGCCTCGGACGCGGCGAGTGTCGGGCGGCGATCGTGGGCGCTGTGAACCTGTACCTTCACCCCTCCAAGTACGACTGGCTCTGCCAGATGCAGATGCTCTCGCGCAGAGGCCGATGCCACGCGTTCGGCGAGCTCGCCGACGGGTTCGTTCCGGGCGAGGGCGTCGGCGCGCTCGTGCTCAAGCCGCTCGCGTCGGCGCTCTCGGACGGCGATCGCATCCTCGGCGTCATCAAGGGGACCGCGGTCAACCACGGCGGGCGCACGAACGGCTTCACGGTCCCGAATCCGAACGCCCAGGCCGAGCTGGTCAAGCAGGCGCTGCGGAGCGCAGGCGTGGACCCCCGAACCGTCGGGTACATCGAGGCGCACGGCACCGGGACGTCGCTCGGGGATCCAATCGAGATCGCCGGCCTGACCAGGGCGTTCCGCGAGGCGAGCGGCGGCGAGCTGGCCCACGGCAACTGCGCTATCGGGTCAATCAAATCGAACATCGGTCACCTCGAGTCGGCGTCCGGCCTCGCCGGCCTGACCAAGGTCGTCCTCCAGATGCGGCACGGCCGGCTCGTGCCCTCACTGCACGCCGAGCGGACGAACCCGCGCATCGACTTCACGGCCTCGCCATTCCGTGTCCAGCGCGATCTCTCGGACTGGCCGCGGCTCGTCGTCCGCGAGGACGGGCGCGAGCGAGGGCTCCCGCGGCGCGCGGGGATCAGCTCGTTCGGCGCGGGGGGCGCGAACGCTCATGTGATCGTCGAAGAGCACCTCGGCCCGGAGCCGTTCGGACGCGGCGAGGAGGGGGGCGAACATCTCGTCGTGCTGTCCGCGAGGAACCAGGAGCGGCTCCGCGAGCATTGCCGCAGGATGGCCGCGTACCTCGGGCAGCGTGCCGGGGAAGAGCGCCTGTCGGAGATCGCGTACCAGCTCCAGGTCAGGCGCGAGCCGATGGAGGAGCGCCTGGCGCTCCTCGCCTCCGATCTCGGGGCGCTCATCGAGCAGCTCGATGCGTACGGCGGCGGCGCTCCGGGCGGTCGCTTCTTTTGGGGTAATGCTGTCGCGAACAGGCGCGATCGAGAGGCGGCCCGCGCCGGCGGGGGGGCCGCGGTCGCCGAGGCATTGAGCCGGCGCGATCTCGCGTCGCTCGCATCGCGTTGGGTCGTGGGCGCTGACGTCCCCTGGGAGGCGCTCCACGCCGCGCCCCTGCGGCACGTCTCGCTGCCAGGCTACCCCTTCGCGGCCGAGCGGTACTGGATCCCGGAGGTCCAAGGCGAGCCGCGCGACGAAGGGCCGCGCGCCGGGGGCGCGAGCACAGCGGAGCACCCGTTTGTCCAGGAGGGCGACACCTCCGCGGCGGTACCGCGCTTTTCGGTCGTGTTCACGGGCGAGGAGTTCTTCCTCGCCGACCATTTCGTCGACGACGACAAGATCTTCCCTGCGGTCGGCTACATCGAGATGGCGCGCGCGGCGATGGCCGCGCTCGGACGCGGTGTCCGCCGGGTGAAGAGCAACGTCTGGCCCGCGGCGATCGCCGTGGCGTCGCCACGTCGCATTCACATCGAGCTCACCCCGACGTCTGCGGGCGCGGACTATGAGGTGTACAGCCTCGACCTCGACGGGGGACGGACGGTCCACGGGCAGGGCAAGGTGGAGTCCGACGCGCCCGGAAGCGAGCCGCGAACGTCGGGTGACGTGCTGGACCTCGAGGCGATCAGGGCGCGGTGCGACCAGCGCGTCGCCACGGAGGACTTTTACCCGCGCATCCACGCGCTCGGCCTGCGGCTCGGCCGGAGCTATCAGGGCATCCAGGAGCTCAGGTTGGGTGAGGCGGAAGCCCTCTCGGAGATCCGGCTCCCGCGTCACCTGCAAGGCGGCTTCGAGCGGTTCGTGATCCACCCGTCGATCATGGACTCGGCGCTCCAGGCGACGATGGGCTTGATCTGCCTGCGCGAGGGGATCCTGGCGCTGCACATTCCCTTCACGATCGGAGACGTGGAGATCTCGGGCCGTACCCCGGGACGGTGCTTCGCTCACGTCGCGCTGAAGGCGTCGACTCCCAGCGCGAAGAGGTTCGAGGTGCAGCTCGCCGACCCGGAAGGCCGAGTCGTCGTCCGGGTCCGCGATCTCTGGCTGCGCCCATGGCAGAGAGCCGGCTCGCCCGCCGGCGCAGCGGCGCGGACGCGGAGCGAGGGCGTGTTCCTTCGCCCGGCGTGGGTCGAGGCGCCCCCGCGTCCGGCGGCCTCCGCCGGGGGCGGGGCGGAGACGGTGATCCTGTTCGCGCGCTCCCGAGCGGCGGGGCGGCTCCTCTCTGCCGAGCTCGATCGGCGCGCTCCGCGCGCGCGCCGGCGCACGGCCGTCGTGACGGCGGGGAGCACGTTCCACGCGGTGAGCGGGCTCGACCTCGAGGTCAACCCCGCCTCGGGCGCAGATTTCGAGTCGCTCCTCGCCGCGGTGGGCCCGAGCGGCGCGGCGCTCGACATCGTCCATGCCTGGCCGCGCGGCGCGTTCACGGCGCGGGAAGAGCGGGTGCAGGCGCAGCTCGACGACGGCCTCTTTCCCTTGCTGCACCTGCTCCGGGCGCTCGGCCGGTCCAGCGACAAAGCACGAGTGCGCCTGCTCTGCGCGGTGCCCGGCTCGAGCTCCGAGGGGCAGCCGTGCTACGAGGCGCTCGGCGGGCTCCTGAGGACGGCCAGCCGCGAGAGCCCGCGAATCGCGCACCGCCTCCTCGAACTGCCCGAGGCGGAGCTCGACGCGCTCGCCGAGGGGCGCGCGAACGCCGCCGCCTCGGCGCTCGTCGATGAGCTCCAAGGCGCCTGGGAGCCCGGACTCGAGGTGCGAGAGCGCGGTGGCCACCGTTCGGTGAAGCGCTGGCTTCAGCTTCAGCCCGATCGCGATCGCGGAGCCACGCCCCTGCGGCGAGGGGGCGTGTACATCGTGACCGGCGGCGCACGTGGGCTCGGCCTTCACGTGGCGCGTTTCCTCGCGTCCGCGGTCGGGGCGCGCATCGTGCTCGCTGGCCGATCTGCGGCCGACGCGCGCGTTTCGTCCGCGATTCGCGACGTCCGCGCCGCCGGCGGCGAGGCACTCTACGTGCGCGCGGACGTGCGGCGCGCCGAGGACGCCGGCGCCCTGGTCCGCGCGGCGAAGACCGCATTGGGCGCGGTGCACGGGATCATCCATTCCGCGGGGGTCCTGCGCGACGCGCTCCTCGTGAACAAGGATGACGTCGACGTGCGCGAGGTCATCGCGCCGAAGGTCTGGGGCGCGCTCCACCTCGACGGGGCGACCCGGGAGGAGCCGCTCGACTTCATCGCGCTCTTCTCATCCCTGGCCGGCGTGATCGGCAGCGTTGGCCAGGCGGACTATGCGTTCGCGAACAGCTTTCTGGACGCGTTTGCGACGTGGCGCGAGGGGCTCCGCCGCGCCGGCCTGCGGTCGGGCGCGACGCTCTCGATCGGCTGGCCGCTCTGGCGCGACGGCGGCATGCGCGCGGACGCGGCCACCGAGGAGTCGCTGCGGCTGAACTTCGGGTTGTCCCCGCTGGAGACCGAGGTCGGGCTGGCCGCGTTCTCCGCCCTGCTGGCAATGCCGTCCGGGGCCACGCTGTTCATCCCCGGAGATGCGGCGAAGCTGCGTGATCAGCTCGGTGCCGCGGGGGCGCCCCCCGGGGGCGCGCCGCGGCGCGACGAGCCGGACGCGCGGCGCGCGGCGGAACGCGTCGCAAAGGCATCGCCTCAGGATGGGAGCGTGACGCGCGATGCCCTCAGGCCGGCGCTGGAGCGCCAGCTCATCGAGGAAGCCGCGGCGCTCGTGAAGCTCGATCCCAGCAGGATGCGGTTGAACGCCGAGCTCGGCAGCTATGGCTTTGACTCGATCGCGTTCACCCGGCTCTCGAACCAGGTCAACCAGTCGCTGGGGACCGACATCACGCCCGCCACATTCTTCGAGCACACGACGCTGGCGGCGCTGGCCGACCACCTGCTCGGGGCGCATGCCGCGCAGCTCACGACACGCCTGCTCGCCCGAGGGGCCTCGAGCGCAGCGGAGGCAGGCGCCGTGGCCAAAAGCGCCGTGCTGGCGGGCGCCGAGGCCTCGAGCGCCGTGGTCCCGAGCGCCGCGGAGACGCCGGCCGTGCCGTCGACGCAGGCGCCGTCCGGCGCGGTTGCGCGGGAGCCTGTCGCCATCATCGGGATGCACGGCTGGATGCCCCAGTCGGAGGATCTCGCGGAGTTCTGGCGACACCTCGAGGACGGCCGTGACCTCGTCACCGAGATCCCGGCCGATCGCTGGGACTGGCGGGAGTACTTCGGCGATCCGCTCCGTGAGCCCAACAAGACGAACAGCAAGTGGGGCGGCTTCCTCAAGGAGGTCGACAAGTTCGACGCCCGCTTCTTCGGGATCTCTCCGCGCGAAGCGGAGCTCATGGATCCGCAGCAGCGGCTGTTCCTGCAATCCGTGTACAAGGCCGTCGAGGAGGCGGGCTACAGGCCGTCGGATCTGGCGCGGCTGAGGACAGGGCTCTTCGTCGGGGTCGGGTCGTTTGATTACTACGATCTGCTTCGGGAAGCGGGTGTCCCGATAGAGGCTTACACGACGACAGGCATGCTCCACTCTGTCCTGGCGAACCGCGTCTCGTATCTGCTGAATTTCACCGGTCCGAGCTTCGCGCTCGACACGGCGTGCTCGAGCTCGCTCGTGGCGGTGCGATCGGCCATCGAGGCGCTATGGGCGGGGAGCTGCGAAGTCGCGGTCGCGGGCGGCGTGAACCTCCTCATCTCGCCGATGATCTACATCTCGTTCGCGCGCGCCGGCATGTTGAGCCCGGATGGGCGGTGCAAGACGTTCAACAAGGACGCGAACGGCTATGTTCGCGGCGAGGGCGTCGGCGCCCTGATCCTCAAGCCGCTCTCCAGGGCCATCCGCGACGGCGACCATATCCATGCGGTCATCCGCGGCAGCGCGGTCAACCACGGCGGCCGAGTCAACACGTTGACCACGCCCAACCCGAACGCGCAATCGGAGCTCATCGTGCGCGCGCTCGAGGAGGGCGGCATCGATCCGGCGACCGTCGGCTACGTGGAGGTCCACGGGACCGGGACCGCGCTGGGCGATCCCATCGAGATCAACGGGTTGAAGAAGGCGTTCCGCGAGCTCCGGCGCCGCGCCGAGCAACCCGAGCTGACGGAGCCCCGGTGCGCCGTCGGCTCGGTCAAGACGAACCTCGGCCACCTCGAGAACGCCGCCGGAATGGCCGGGATCTTCAAGGTGATCCTGGCGATGAAACACGGTCGGATTCCCGGGAATCTGCACCTCACGAAGCTGAATCCTTATATCCAGCTCTCCGGGAGCCCGTTTCGTATCGTGAGCGCGCCCGAGGACTGGCCGCGCGTCCGCGACGAGTGGGGCCGTGAGCTGCCTCGCAGGGCTGGAGTGAGCTCGTTCGGGTTCGGCGGCGTGAACGCTCATGTGCTCCTCGAGGAGCATCTCTCCCCGACCCGCCCCTCCGCAGACGACGGGCGAGAGCACGTCTTCGTGCTGTCCGCGCGCACCGAGGAACGGCTGCGCGAGGTCGCGCGGTCGCTCGCGCGGTTCTTGGACTCCAGCACGACAGCGCCGCGGGCGGAGGGGGGCGGCGTCGCGGGAGAGCAGGTCGAGGGCGCGCTGATCGCCGCGGCGGCCGAGCTGCTCGGCGTGCGTGCGGACGAGGTCTCGCGCGACGAGGCGCTGGAAGACCTCGGCTTCGACGCGTTCCGGTGCGAGCAGCTGTGGGAGCGCATCACCGGCGCCTACGGGGTGGAGCGCGGTGTCCTGGCGAGGGCCCCCTCCAGCACGCTCGCCGAGATGGCCCGCGAACTCGTCGCCGCGCGCCCGGACATCGCGGCGCAGACCGGGGGCAGCGCCGCCGCGTCCGGAGCGCTGCCGCTCCTGGATCTGGCGTACACGCTCCAGGTGGGCCGCGAGGCGATGGAAGAGCGCCTCGCCGTCGTGGCTCGCTCCACGCGCGAGCTCTCCGAGAAGCTCCACGCCTTCTCGCTGCGCGGGGAGTGCGGCGAGGGCGTGTTCCGCCGCCCGGTGAGTCCCGCGAACGGCCCTGCGGCGGCGGCGGGCGAGGGGACCGCGGTCGACGCGCTGCTCGCGCGGCGGGATCTGCGAGGCCTCGCGGCGCTCTGGGCCGGCGGCGCATCGGTCGATTGGACCCGTCTCCACGGCGCTTCCAGGCCGGTGCGGCTCTCGCTCCCGACCTACCCCTTCGAGAGGACACGGCACTGGCTCCCGCGGCTCGCCGCCCACATCGCCGGCACCCACGGTCCTGCGCTTGCGGGGGAGGCCGACGCGGGCGAGCTCCTCTCGGGCGAGGACCACGTGCGCGCCGAGCTCAGGGAGATACTCGCCGAGAAGCTGAAGATCGATGCCGGCGAGCTCGATGAGGACACGGAGCTCCAGCAGTACGGCGCCGACTCGATCCTGAATGCAATGATCCTCCAGACGGTTCAGGAGAAGTTTGGGGGCCAGCTGCCGCTCAGCGCCATCGTGGAGCACCCGACGCTCCGTACCCTCGCGAGCTTCGTTCATGCCGAGCTCTTCACCGGAGAGGAGGCCGCAGGTGAGCCGCGCAAGCGCAGCGTCCGGGAGCGCGCTCCGGCGCAGGCCCCCAGGCTGCCGCCCGAGCTCTTGCCCATCAACATCAAGGGCACCGGGCAGATCTCGTTCTGGATGCCCGGCGCCACGGGGCACCCCGTGGGCATCCAGAGCCTGTCGGACGCCCTCGGGCCGGATTATCCGGTCTATGCGTTCCAGGCGCGCGGGACCCACGGCCTCTCTGTGCCGCAGCTGCTCGACGACATGGTCGAGCACTACGTGCATTGCATCCGGCTCGTGCAGCCGAAGGGGCCTTATGTGCTCGGCGGATACTCCTTCGGAGGGCTGATCGCCCTGGAGACGGCGCGCCGGCTGCAAGCCGAGGGCGAGAGGATCCGCCACCTCATCCTGCTCGACACCTATCCAGCGACGCAGGAGGTGTTCCGGCGCCATCACGGGGGCGGGGAAGGAGAGATGGAGCATGACGGCGACTTCCTTCCGCTGTACCTCGTGAACTATTTCCTGAGGGTCAAGGAGAACCCCCACCTGCTCGTCAAGAAGGAGGACGTCGCCCACCTCCCGGCGTGCCTCCAGCTCGCCCAGCTCGCCAAGATGGCCGCGGAGCGCGGGAGCAAGCGGATGTCGGCCGATGACATCTTCCTGTTCCTTCGCGGAGGGCTCCTGTGCTCCGAGTTCGCGGAGGGGATCTATCAGCTCTACGAGAGCAGGATGAAGCCCTATGACGCGTCGGACGTGCTCTTCTTCCGGGCGATGGACGGGTTCGTCGGCAAGTCGAGCGCGATGTACTGGGGGTCCGTCAACATGCTCAAGGGCTACGACTACACCCAGCCGTGGCGAGAGCTCTTCCGCAAAGGCTTCCGGGTGGTCGAGCTCGACAACGATCACTTCAACATGCTCGAGGAGCCGACGCTCTCGATCGCGCTCCACGCGATCAAGGAGGTCCTCCGGGATCCGCCGCCGGTCGACGCCGATCGGTTCGCGCGGTTCGACGAGGGTTTGAAGGGGGCGACTCGGCTCGGCCACGACCTCCTGGCGCGGCGCCTCCGCGCTGCGGGGGCGCTGCCCGCCCCGGGCGAGACCGTCCATCGAGACGAGCTCCGGCGGAGGCTGAACGTCCTCCCGCGCTATACACGGCTGCTCGACGCCTCGATCGACATGCTCGCTCGTGGGGGCTACCTGCGCCGCGAGGACGATCGGCTCGCGGCAGGGCCCAGGCTCGCCGAGGCGGCGCTTCCGGGCGATGAGGCCGAGGTGGCCGCGTCGGCCGACGCGCTCCGCGCGTCGTGCCCCGACATCGAGCCTTGCCTGAGGCTCCTCACCACCTGCCAGTCGGCCATCCTCGAGGTGATGGATGGCCGTCGGGATCCCGCCGATGTCCTGTTCCCCGGCGGCTCGACCGACCTGGTCAGCAAGCTCAACCCCCAGGACGACCTTTACGGCCGGCTCCTCGCCGAGCGGGTCGAGGATCACGTGCGGCAACACGCCCGGCGCTACAGGCACGCCAAGGTGCAGATCATCGACGTGGGCGCCGGTGCCGGCGGGACGAGCGCGCTCCTGCTGGAAGCGCTGAAGCCGCACGCCTCGAGGCTGCGGTACTTCTACACCGACGTCGGGGTAGGGTTCCTGAACAGCGCGAAGAAGCAGCTCGCCGGGGCTTACCCGTTCGCCGAGTTCACGACCTTCGACGTGGGGAATTCGCCGGAAGCGCAGGGATTCGAGCCGTGGAGCGTGGACGTGGTCGTCGCGAGCAACGTGCTCCACGCGACCCGGCGGATCGCCACGAGCCTCGGGCAGTGCCGCCGTTTGCTCAAGCCGGGAGGGCTGCTCGTGCTCAACGAGCTGACCCAGCGGCTCGACATCAACACGCTCACGTTCGGCCTGCTGCCTGGATGGTGGCATTACGAGGACAGCGAGCTCCGGATCGAGGGCTCGCCCGTCCTGCGGCTCGACGCCTGGACGCGAGCGCTCGAGGCCTCGGGCTTCCGCAACATCGAGGTCCTCGATGTTCCGCTCGGTCCGCGGCACGAGCTGCCGCAGAGCCTCATCATCGCGCGAGCAGGCGCGGCGCAGGGAGACTGAGCTCCATGCACGCAGGGATGCATTCCGCCGTCCCGGCCGAGATTATCAATGTCATCATCAATTTGACCGCCGCCCGCGGGTATAGGAGTGTCTGCCGAGTGGGAGCGGAGCATCGGCGCGGTGCCAGCCACAAACCTCCACGCGTACCTGCTGCCGCGCTTCGGATCGTGGCCGCTCGGCAAGATCGACAAGGCGGCAGTGACGGCGTTCGACCTCGAGCTCGCGCGGAAGGACCTCTCCGTGTCCACGCGGAACAACATCGTCATCCCGCTACGCACGATCATCGGCAACGCGGTCAAGCTCGGCCACCATGAAAGGCGAGGATCATCCGGTGCACGGACGGCGGGCTCACCCGGAAGTACTGCTACATCTCCGCCTCGGAGGGCGCGTGCCCGTGGACGGCCGTGTAGGCGTGGAGGAAGGCCAGGTAGCGCCCCTGCGTCTCGGTGAAGCGCGGCTTCTTCATGATGGCCATCGACGTCCTCAGTAACAGGTGGATACGACGCGGGGGCGAGGTCGCCATGCGGTGAAGCGAGTCCCGTTCCGGCGCCGACGTCAACGTCCGCCGCACCTTCTCGAGCAGCGTCGGCCCCTCTGCTCGGCCCCTTCGGCGAGCCGACCGATCGGCTGCGCGTTCAGCGGCTCTTCCGGCGACTGGCCCGCTGCGCCTTCCGCTGGGCCTTCTTCTTGTTCTTCTCCGCCTGCGTCGGCGGGCGCAGCCGTCCGGGCGCGGGAGATGGCTCAACGCCGGCCGCAGGCAGGATGGTGTTGTAGGCGCGCATGAACGCGCCCATGCCCTCCTCCGTGGTCATGTCGAAGCCTGCCGCCATCCCACCCATCACGAACGACTTGGCCATGCCGAAGTTGCTGGGGTTGGCGAGCTCGCGCTCCATGGTCCGGCTCATCTCCTCGTCGAGGATGGCGAGGCATTCGTCCGCGTTCGGCAGGCCGAACTCGCGGCGCACGAACGACCAGAACGAGCGGAGCTCCTCGACGATCTCCGGCGCCGACGACGGCTCGCAGGAGACCTTGCGGGGGAAGACATCGAGCAGGACGCGCGAGAGCTCCCGTTTGCCCATCGTCGCGACGGTGACGCCCTCATAGACCCGGCCGGACTCCAGCACTGCGCCTGCCCAGCCCAGGCCGCCGGTGCGCTCCAGGATCGGTTTCGCTTCGGGCGAGTCGGCGAAGCGTTGCATGAGCTCGGCCTCGAACTCCCCCGCAACCTCCTCGTCGAGCTCGCCGTGCTTGTTGGTCAGGGGGCGATGGATGTCGAACGTCATGGGCGCGGTCTACCGTGCCCTCCCTCTGCCGCCAACCAGCCGGCAGCCGTGGGATGTCGCCCGCCGCGATGAGGCGCAGCACGGCTGCTCTCCCGTCGGGGGTTCCACCACCGCGCTCCGGTCATTCGCCGCCGCGCTGGTAAAAGCGATACGCCTCGATCGACTCGAACCCCTCCGGGGGAGACTTCGGCAGCGGCAGGTCCATCACCGGGATGCGCTGCACCAGCACGCCGCGCTTACAGATGGCGACGATCTCGTCCGCGTCGTTGAAGTCGACGCCAGTGACCTGAACCGGCACGCCCAGCACGTCCGTCTCGAAGGGGACCTCGAGGTGCTCCTGGATCATCGTGAGAAAACCGACGCGCAGCTCCTCTTCGTTGTACGCGTCGACGATGGCCTCCTTGATGAGCTCCTTGAGGCGCGCGGTGCTGACCTTCGGCCTGGTCGCTTGCGCCTGCCTGCGCCGGGTGGGCACCACGAGCTCGCTCGCAGCGGACTTCTTCGCAGTGCTCCTTGTCGCGGCTAGCTTCTTCGTGGTTCGCGTGGCCATCGTGCACCTCCTCGCGAGAGCCTGCACGCCCTGCTGTCGGGCTGCCACTGCGCCGTGGAGCCGCGGACACGGTGCGCTCTTCGCCGGCTCGGCTACGAGGATGTCCATGGACGAGACGCCCGACGCGGTTGCGCCAATCGCCTGGGATATCCGCCGCGAAGCTCGGTCCTGGACGCCCGAGGAGTTCACCGCCCGTGCTGACCGGCTGCTCGGGGTCGAACTCGAGGTCTCCGGGGGCAAGCTCTTCGGGAACGAGAAGACCCGGCGGCTGATCCTCGGGATGCTTCTGGAGAACGTGGGCATGGACGCGGTGGTCCGGCTCGGCGACCTGGGCCGCTGGAAGGAGGCCGTCGTCGCGGCCGAGCGAGAGCACGGCGCGCTTTGACGACCTGAGGGTGTACCGCCAGCGACTTGCCTGAGACGGTTCGGCTGAGGCCCGCCACGAGGACGCATGCCACACGCGGCACCTACTTCCCGCAGCACCTCTTGAACTTCCGTCCGCTGCCGCAAGGGCAGGGATCTTGCCGCCCGATCGACGCCGCGTGTGCGCCGGGCTTGCGCCCTGCCTGCTCCGCCTTCAGCAGCGGATCGAGCACCAGCCACGTGTTGGCTGGTGTCCACGGCTGGTGGAGCGCCTCAGCGAGCTCGCCCGGCAGGTAGAACTGCTCCGGCGTGCCACGAGCCGTGGCTGCGATGAGGTGCAGCGATACCAGCAGCTTCTTCCCGTCCGTGATCCCATCGGTCCAGGACATCAGCGGCAGCGTGCGGACGAGCTCTTCCCGCATTGGATCGTCCAGCCGCTCGGCACCCGGATCGAAGTAGCTCTCGCCGATGCGGCGGACCACCGCCTCGAGCTCCTCGGCGGGCGCTTCAAGGAGCTGGGCGGTGATCTCGCAGCAGAGCTGCACCTCGCGGCCCATCGCCTCGCGGATCCGCTTGGCCTGCGGCGTACGGGCGGTGCTGGGGGCCGCGTGAAGCGCCTTCGCGATCTCGGCGCGGGTGTTCTTCGCCCGGGTCCCGATCGCGAGGAGCGCGAACAGCGTGTCGAGCAGCTCGAAGAAGCTCACGTCCTCCGCGAGTGCCCGCTTGTAGTCGGGCAGCATGAGCTTGCCGAGGCGCGCCGCCGCCCACGCGCCCTTGAGGATGAACGTGACGACGCCCGTCCCGGTGAGGGGATAGCTGAACGCGGCCCGCGCTCCCTTGTGCTGGTCGGTGAGCGACACGTACTGCTCTCGGTCGGCGGTGATCGCGCCGAGGAGGGCCATGTGCCCCGCGGCGTGCAGGAGGTTCCAGTACGCGTGAAGAACCTCCTCGTCCTGGGCCCGACGGCTGCGGCGCGTCCGGAGCATGGGCCCCTGCAGCGACAGCTCCCGCCCCATGGCCAGGTAGAGGTCGAGGAACACCGGGCCGAGGAGCGGCTCCCAGGCCGCGACGGCGAGGAAGTCCTCCCGGCTCACCGAGTCGGACGCGACGAGGAGTCGCCGCAGCAGGCGCGCGTGCCCTCGCTCTCCGCCGAGCTGCTTCGCGAGGTCCATCCTCTCCCGGAGCCGGGCGACATTTCGGGAGATCGCGTCGAGCTCGCCGCGCTTCACGACGGGAAGATCCCCGGCCCGCATGCCCCGACCGAGGCACGTAACGAAGTGGCCGCTGCGCGTGACGACCAGGAACGGGCCCTGCATGGGATCGTCGAGCGAGATCGCCACCCGCTCCACGCGCTCCGGCAGCGTGACGGCGTCGAGGACAGCGCGGAGCAGCTCCGGGTCACGGTAGAGCTCGAGCGCCAGATCCACCTCGCTGCGCGGCAGGCGATCGAGGCGTGACAGGAAGTGCTCCGCGTGTTGCACGCCGGCCTGGGTACCCGCGCGGACAGAGAGCGACAAGTCCGCCCCACGTCCTCCGCGACCTGGCACGCCCGAGGACCAGCCGCTGGCTGCCGGCCGCTGGCTGCCGACGCGTAGCTCGCAGCCGCTCACGCAAGACATCTCAAGGCGGACGTTCGGGTCGATGACGACGAGCGCGCCGCCCGTCGGGAGCTGGTCGAGGTAGTCCACGGGCCGGTGCTCCGTAAAACCCGCCCAGAACGTCGCTTCGACGAGTGCGCAGAGGCCGCCCGCTTCGTCGATGCCAGTGCAGCACGGATCAGCCGAGGAGATGGGCGCGGCCTGTTTTCTAGCCCGGGCGCGCTGGTGGACGGCATTGTCCTTCGCCCCCGGAGTGGGGTACATGCCCGAGCGTCAGCGGCCGTACCGCCGCCAGCCGCGGTATCGCCTTCTCCTTGGCATGTCCGCGCGTTGAGCCACTTCCGGCAGATGTCGCCAGGTCTTGCCCTGGTCGATGTTCCGGATGCTCTTCGCGTCGACGCCGAAGTCGAAGGCGATGATCCTCGGGCTCACGCCCTGGTCGAGCAGCGTGCAGATCTTCCGGACCTGCTCGTCGTTGAGCTGAGCCCGCGGGTTGTTGACCCCGGAGGTGCCGCGCAGCGGCGAGGCGGGAGGGAGAGTAGCGCGATGGAGCTGTTCGAGCCGCGATGCGTCCGCGTCGTGCGGCTTGGGCTTCGTCTGGGCGTGATCGCCGAGATGGCCGCGGCGAGCTTCCCCGGCATCAACGCGCTGCCCTCGTCGCTTGCGACCGTGCTCTTCCATTATCACAAGAGCGACGCTTACGAACCGGAGTTCGTCACGGCCGTGTCTCCCAACCGCAAGCAGAACGAGGTGGACCGGCTGTTGCGCGACCACGGTGCTCGTCCAGACGGGCTCCGGGACGTCGTGCTCCTGACGCCCGAGGCCAAGGTCGAGCAGCGCCGGCGGGATTACCCCGGGATCGTGGTCGAGCCGATCAAGTTCAGCTCCGCCGAGCTTAAGAACGACGGCTGGAAGTTTCTCCTCGGTGCCTACGGGAACGAGGCGCTCTACCTGCGCCAGCTTAACGCCATCCTGCGCAGGCACCGGGACGTGTTGACCCTGAAGAAGCTCCGCGAGGAGCTACGCGAAGCGGACCTGTCGAAGAGCGCGGCGCGCCTCGCCGAAGACAGACTCAGGCTCGCCGAGCCCTACATTGACGATACGCGCTCGCCGGTGGAGCTGCTCCAGCCGGGCCGGACGATCATTGTCGATCTTCGCGACGAGTGGATCGAGAAGGACGAGGCGCTCGAGCTTTTCGTAGTGATGATGCGCATCTTTGCGGCGCAGAAGCGAGGCGGGCACGACTTCAACAAGCTCATCATCTTCGACGAGGCGCACAAGTACATCACTGAGTCCGAGCTGGTCGGGCAGGTGGTGGAGACCATCCGCGAAATGCGGCACCACGCGACGAGCATCGTGCTAGCGAGCCAAGATCCCATCAGCGTGCCTCGGGTGGTGATCGAGTTGTCGACGGTGCTGGTGCTGCACCGGATGACGTCGCCGCAATGGCTCCGGCACTTGAAGACGGCAATCGTGGCACTGGAAGTATTGGAGTAGATCCACCTAGCCGCGCTCTCGCCGGGCGAGGCGCTGGTGTGGTCGCAGCGGAGCACGGACAAGCGATTCATGCACCGGCCGCAGAAGGTAACGATCCGACCGAGAGTAACGCAGCACGGAGGAGGAACTAAGACGGCGGTGGCCGGGGTGACGGTGAAGTGACGGCGGCGCTTCACGCTGAGGTCGCCAAGGCTCGCAGATTCCTCAGTTCCGCGGCTGATGGTGCGAAGTTGTGCCGCCCGCCTCTGCTGTTTATCGATACCGCAGCAGGGCTTCTTATACAGCAATCGACGTGTGGACTCCAGGTCTATTTCATAGCCTCCCGACCGGCCTCCGTCAGAAAAGCCCGCCGGTGCCATGCCTGGACGGCTATCCGATAAATATCTCCACGTCGTCGTCAGAGCTGTCAATCTTATTGAGTTCATCGATAAGCCGTTCGAGGCGCTCAAGGATCACTTCACGATGCGACTCTGACGAGACGCACCAGGCGCGCAAAGCCTCGAGCTCTAGGATGACGTCCGGCAGGTCGCTTCGTTCCACCGGGATTCCGGTCTCGAACAAGGGGACCCATTGGAGCCCGAGCGCCTCGGCCGCCGGCACCCAGAACTCTTTGAAGGTGGCCTGCGCAGCGACCGGGACGAGGCGATTCGACCTGGTGTCACCCTGCCGTGAAGTTGTCATCAGAGCGACCGACATGGACCCTCCATTCATTTACCAAATTCCGCAGTGAACGTCCAGCCAGGAAGCATCGCGCGCAGGTTTGCGATCTCGGTATTGACGGTAGTCTGAATGGCCTGATCAATTGAATTGATTCGGAAATTAATTGCGTGAATACTCTTAACTTCTGCGAGCGTCGGCACATTGGGGGTTCCCTCGGGCGTGGGCCTCGTTCCCACCGCCTCCGTGGCGAGGGCATTGATTCGCCTCACTGTCCTCTCGAAAATCTGCTTCCTGGCCCACCCATGCGGCGTATTTTCTGCTTTGCCTGTCTTCGGGTTCGGCGTGTGGATCTTGGTTGCGTCTTTGTCCTCGATGAGCTTTCCGGGAGCGATCTCATCAATTTCGCCCACCGAAGCGCGATTCTTGTCGTATATCTCTACGCGCTTGGGGTTCTCAGGAGGGACCTGAGGAATCTCCGATTTAACCTCAGGGTCCTTGGACGGAGTAGGTGGCGGGGCTCCGCCCTTCTCACCGCCCCCCGTGCTCAAGGCGACCAGCGCACCCCCGGCGGCCGCGCCCGCGAGCCCACGTACCTCTGAGACCGCAACAGCCGTGCCCGGTGCGCCGAGCCGGATGCCAGGGCTGAGGCTTCCCCCCCACGCCCGCCGCCATCGCAGCGAACGGCAGGAGCGCCCTGGCCCGCTCCGTGGCAGCTCCCTGCGAGTCCCCCGCGGCAGCGAGCTCCTCCGCGTGCTGAAGCTGCCGTCGCATCACGACCGTGGGATTTCTATCCTTGCTCGCCTCCCATAGACCCTTTTCCTTGACATCATCATAGAGTCTCTTCGCGGCAGCTATGGGATCGAAGTGGGCGATGGCATCGGCTGTCTCCAAGATCGCTGTGCCGGTACCGATCGCGGCCTCTTCTACGGCCTTTCCGGCCTTCCTCGCCATCTGCGCCTCGGGGCTCGTCACGTACCATGCGTAGGCAAGCGCCTTGGCCGTTTCCCAGGTGCTAGGCTCTTTACCTTCTTTCCCGCTCGGATCCAGCAACCTGACCGGGTTCCCTCTCACGTACGCATATAGGTTCGGGCCATCGGCTCCTATCCCGCTCGGATCCGCCGCCGTCCACCTCCCGAGCCACGGTGCGTAGTACCGCGCCCCGTGATAGTAGAGCCCCGTCTCCTCGTCCCGCTCTTTGCCAGTGTACCGGTACCGCTTCTGGCTCACCTCGGCTGCGCTCGTCGCCGAGTGATACGCCGTGGTCCCGTACGGGTGGTACTCCTCGTACGAGATCACTCGCCCCGCCTCGTCCAGCTCCAGCATCGCCGAGCCCAGGTGGTTCCCCGCCTGGAAGCGGATCACCGTGCTCGGCTACCCCATCACACGATCTCCACGCTCTCCAACCAAGATTCCTGCGCGTTCTCTTTCCAGACCTCCTCTTGCTCGCGACCGCCGAGCTGGATCCCGAAGTAATTCAGCGGGTCAACGAATATCTGCTGCCCGTTGACGAGATCGAGACGAGCCGCAGAGCATTCGATCCATTCAGGAGACTGGTTCGTATTCCAGGTTCGAAGTGTTGCGAGCACATTTGAACCATCGGGATCGCGAAGCACCTGCAGCCTGACAGACGACAACGCGGGCAGCATGTCATCATCCAGCAGATCCGCCTCGTTGGATACTTCATCGACCAGGGACAACCGAATTCGTCCTGAATCTCCGACGACAGCCATCTTTAACCACATGTTGTCGAATTCGAAGTAAACCACACGCCACAGCGCGTGAAAGCGCGCTGGCCGTTCATCGTTGTCGATGAAGCCGGTCACAAGAACATCCGTGAGCCGTGCGCCGCTTAGCGCGCCTTTGATCTTCGACATCATCATTGCAGCACCCGGATCGCAAGGTCCATCCCCTCGCCGGACTTGAGCGCTGTAACCCATTCTCCGCTGTTCTTGACGACAATGGTCAGCCCACGACCACGGTAGATGCTCATGGCTTCAGCCCCCTTCTTTAGGGTTCCCTGCCCGACATACTTGAATGTTCCGTTCTCGATTCCATCGCTCAGCGCCTTGAGTAGAGCCTCGCCTCCGCCGTCCTTGAGCTTCCCGAACTTCACCCCTAGCGCGTTCTCCACAGCCGCTCGGTGGCTCACGAAATGCTCCCTGAAATTCTTCCCCGCCGTCAGTGGTCCAACCTTCGGTACACTCAGCCCGCTCGTGCCGACAGAGACCGGCTTCGGGGGCAGCATCAGCGTCTTGCTGAGCGCCGTCGCCTTGCGGATCGCCTTGACGATCGCCTGCGCCGCCAAGGCGGCAGCGAGCTGCACAACGCTCGCTGCCGCCTGCTGGACGGGCGTCGCCTCCGCCCCCTCGTTGCGCCCGCCCACGATGCCGTGCGGACTGCTCCCGTCGCGCGGCTTGATGTCCTCGTCAAGCGCGAGATTCGCGAGCCCCGCCGCGAGCGCGAGCTCTTGCGTTGCCTGATTGCCCTGTGCGAACTGCTCCCACGGCGACCATGCGCTCCCCCCATCTGCTCCGCCGCTCGGTTTCAGCGCCTCGGCCAGCTTGCCGGCCAGCACATCTGCCTCGTGCAACGCCGCGGCCTTCTTCATTGTTGCCGTGTTCGCCTCTGGAGCGTTCGGGTCGAACACGAAAACCTGAAGCCCCTTCGTCTTCTGGGCGAACTCCCCGGTGCTGCCGGTGACGATTCCCGCCCCGTGAGGGGAGTACGCCCATCGACCCACATCGCTCGGCACCCCCTGCGGCCGTACGCGCACGGGGATATCGTGGGGCTGCCCCTGAGTGCCCGTCGGATCCCGCAACCTGACCGGGTTGTTCGACACATAGGCATACAAGTTGACCCCGTCCACGAGCCCATGCGGATCTGCCGCCGTCCACCGCCCGAGCCATGGTGCGTAGTGCCTGAGACCGCAGCAATACAGCCCGGTCTCGTCGTCCCGCTCCGCGCCGCAGTACCGGTACCGCTTCGTGCTGACCTCCACTCCGGCTCCGGTCGCACGGTAGGCGCTGCTTCCCAGCGGATGGTACTCCTCATAGGAGATTACCGCGCCGTCCTCATCCAGCTCCAGCGACGCCGACCCGAGGTGGTTATCGAGCTGGTAGCGTACCCGCGGGTTCACCGTGAACGGCCCCGAGGTATCCACCGTCTTGATCTCCACCAGCGCGATCCGACGCGCGCCATCCATCACATGCAGCGTCTGCCGCTCCAGCACGAGTTCTTGCACCGCTCCCTCGCGCCGCCAGTAGACCTCGTAGCCGCCCAGGTACACCCGCTCCTCGACGATCCCGCTGTGCTCCCAGACCTTCCTGACGCGCTCCCCGGCGGCGTCGTAGACGAAGTACACCTTCCCGCCGCCGCCCAGGTCCACCTCGCGCATCTGGTCCTTCTCGTCCCAGACGAGGCGAGACAGGTGGGGCATCGACGTCATGTTTCCATGCGCGTCGTGGCCGTACTTCGCACTGTACGGCCCCGCCTCTGGATCGCGCGGGAGACTCGTGCTGAGCAGCCGGTTGTTCTCCCGGGCGACCTCGTACCGCCGCGTCCAGCTCCCGCTGCCCGCCTGGTGGATCATCGCAAGGATGTTCCCGACGTCGTCGTACTCGTACCGCTCGGTGTAGTTCCGCAGCGCTTGCGGGTCGTTCGGGTGAGGCGCGTTCACCAGCGGGAAGCCCCGCTCGTCCTGCTGGACGTCGGCGTTCTGGCCCGCGTGCTCGCGGCCATCGGCGCGCGTCAGCCGGTAGAGCGCGTCGTACTCGTACCGGTTGACCGGCTCGACAACCTGGTCGTTGTGATGGACGGTCCTCTGCGCCCGATCCTCGATCTCCACGATGTTGCCGACCGGATCATGGGTGTACCCCAGGTCCTGCAGCACCGCATTGCCCGACGCCCGCACCGTCCTAATGCGCCTCAGCCGGAAGGTCAGCGGATCGTACGTGTAGTCCGTCGCGACCCCATTGCCGTACTCGATGCGCTCGCGCTGGCCCCTCGCGTTGTACGCGATGTCGGTCACCATCGATATCGATGTAGCAGCCCAACGCAGCTTGACGTCCACCGCGTCGAGCAACCCGGCCTCGTTGTACCGCGGCAACGTCTCGCTCCCGTCCGGCGTCGCGACGCGGGTCGGCCGGCTCAGCGCGTCGAACACGGCCGACGTCCTGAACTCCTCCTCGTGCAGCGCCGGCGCCGGGTCTTGCGACCAGTCGGGCTGGCTCCTGTGCTCCACGGCGAGCCGGCGCGTGCTGGAGAGCAGGTTGCCCTTGAAGTCGAACGCCTCGTTCGTCGTGACCCCGGCGCCGCCGTAATGCTGGTGCACCCGCCCGCGCAGGCTGAGCGCCGCCGCCTCGGGGTGCTGCTCGCCGTAGATCGTCCTCTCCGCGAGCGCCTCCGCCCCCGCCCCCGACTGCACCCACAGCTCCGTCCGGCGCCGCAGCACGTCGTAGACGCTCCGATGCCGATGCCCGCGGCTGTCCCAGCGCCGCAGCGGATTCCCGGCCACGTCGAGCAGCATCCAGCGCTCGCCCGCATCGATGCTCTTCTGGTGGATCGCCCGCCCGGCGACGTCGAACGTGCGCACCATCGCATCGTTGCCGCGCGCGTCGGTGACGACCAGCTCTTGGCCCTCGATGTCCAGCGTCATCCGCGTCCGCGGCCTTGTGCCCCCGCCGAGGTCGGCCACCTTCATGAACGCCCGCCCGAGCGGATCCAGCACCTCCACCGCCGGCGTCCCGGCGTGCACCGCCGCGAGCCGGGCTGCCACGCTGCTCCGCTGGCGTGGCGCCCGGTTGCCGCGCCGCATGCCAGAGGTTGCCCGGCTCCAGCACCGTGTCGTTCTCGTCCCAGCTCGTCTGCTCCCAGGGCGTGAACTCCACCCGCCGGCTCGTCCCGTTCGGCAAGTCTACACGCACTGCCCGGCCGAGCGGGTCATACCGCAGGATCGGCGTCACGCCCCACTGCGCCAGCTCCTCCTCCGGATCGTAATCAGGGCGGTGGCTGAAGTAGCTCTCGTACTTCTTGATGGGGTTGCCCTTGTTGTCGAACACCGTTCGCCCGCTGCCCACCCACCGGCTCTCCGCGCGCATGAGGCTCGGCTGGCCGTCGGCCTCACGCACCACGCGCCCCTCGCCGTCGAGAAATGGCACGGGCCCGGGCTCCGCACGCTCCTTGCGCAGGATCTCGTGCCCGGTTCCGTCCGAGTAGACCCACGTCTCGAGCCAGCGCGTGCTCGGGTCGCCGTGCCGCTCGCGCCGACGGACGTGGGCGAAGCCCGGCCTGCCGGAATCCCGGAACTCGAACAGCTCGTACCGGAACACCGTGGTCGGGTCCTCGAGCGTGTCCCCGTCCGCGCTGCCCTCCCTGCCCATCACCGCCTCGGCCACCACCATCCCCAGTTCGTCGAGCTGCACGCTGGCTCGGTTGCCGTTGGCGTCGGTGATCATGGCCGGCGAGAGCGCTCGATAGTCGTTGTCGATGTGGACCTGGTTTCCGAGCGCGTCTTCGGTCCCGGTGACCAGCAGCGCGTAAGCATCATACGCCACCGTGGACGTCGCGCCGAAGGGGTCGATCGTCGACACGGGCAGGTAGAACCTCGACGGATCGAACACCAGCCGTCCCGACGGGATCCAGAAGCCGCTTTCGCCGGGAAGCTGCACGTAGCCCCCCTCGGCCAGGATCGCCGGTGTCACCCGCTCCTGCCCCGCGTTGAACGTCTGTGCGATCTGCTCTGCCGTGAGCGCGAGCGCGTAACGTTCGTACGGCAGCGCCAGCGCATCCGCGCTGCCGAACGGCAGCGGGCTCGGCAGGCTCGCGCTGTCGTAGTAGCGGAAGCGCTGCTGCTGGATCAGCCGCTTCACGGGCGACGCGTCCGCCCCGGCCGCCGCTCGAGACATCGCCTCGAACGACAGGCCCTCGCGCGGCGCGACCAGCCCCTGGAGCTCGAACGTCCGCGTCTCGATGGGGATACCCAGCCGGTAGCCCTCAGGCGTGCTGTCCAGGTGCACCACGTCGTTCTCGACGAGCGTGGCGAGCAGCCGGCCCTGCGCCGCCAGGTCCGGATCCGACGGGACGCGGCGGCGCGGGTACGCCACCGTGGCGCTCTTCCGCACCGCGCCGAACGCATCGACCTCGAGCATGAACTCCTGCGTCACCCTCGGATCCAGCCGGCCCTCCGCATCCTCGAGCCGCTCGTACACGAGGGAGATGGCCTCCCGCGGCACGACGAGGAACACACCCGGCGACGGGCTTCGGGCGGGCTCCACGCGTCGCACCGCGAAGCTCTTCTCGGCCACCGAGTACGGATGCCGCTCGGCCGGCGTTCCATCGAGCGCGTACACCTCCTGCCGGAGCACCTGGCCCCGCAGCACCCGGCAGGCCTGTCGCCGCTCCTCGGCGCTCAGGCCTGCCTCTAGCAGCGTGTCCGGCAGCCGCGGCGCCTCGGGATCGAGAGCATAGTACTCCTTCTCGTACTGCCGGCTGATCGCCGCACCCCGCGCCCACGCCCCGGTGTGAAACCACGTCTTCGTCACCACCGGCGGCTGCGGCAGCTCGTCGTTCCGCACGGTCACCTCGGGGAACAGCCCCTGCCCCAGGTGCGCCGAGAACGCCTCGGTGTCCACCTGCTCCACCATCCCGAAGCCGCGGAACTCCCGCTCATGCCCATCGTAGTGACCGTGATGGTAGCGGTACTCCGAGACCAGCCGAACGCGGCTCACGTGATCGTACGTCTCGACCCGCTCGACCACGTGGACCGGAAACGGCAGGCGCGTCACCCAGGGCCGCCCCGCCGCGCGATCCGCGAGGTAGAACCGGGTCGACGGCGCGTAACGCACCCGCGTCTCCAGCCCGAGGTTGTTCCTCACCGACGTGAGCAGGTACGGCTTCTCGCCGCCGAGCAGGTCGATGTACCGCACCGGCGCCGCGCCGAACCCGGGCAGCGAGCTCGACCACACGATGCACGCCGTCCCGGTGCCGAGCAGGTCGAACACCTCCACCGACGACATGGGGCCGTGATCCGGCAGGCCCGGCAGCTCGATCGACGGCCCGAACCCGCTGCCGGACTGGTTCGTGTAGATCCGCACGCTGTCGTGGCGGAGGTAGACGAGATCGCGGACGTCAGCCTCGTGCTGGTAGCCGCAGTCGCCTGGCCATGGCGATTCGGTGGATCGTGAGGGGCGGTAAGTTATCATCGACCGCCTGCTCAGCCGCGTTGACTTCGGGGGCGCTGGTATCGAGGCGACAGGCTTCCGAAAGAGGTGCTAAAGGAGGGGAACGGCGGGAGCCTCCGCCCGTCCTCCTGCTCCCCGCGCCTGGGATCAGACAGCGGCGTGTACCTCCTTCCTCGAATCTTTTATCCCTGCGCGTGCTCCGAACTCGCGCTGGTGATTCATGTGGAACTTGCGCTCACAGGTTGGGCATGCCGCCGAGCGCGCCGGATAGCCATAGCCGCGAGAGCGTCATCCCCCTCTCCGTGCACCTGGCGAGCGCGTCGCTGTACCTGCCCCGCCCCACCTCCGTCGCCCCGCTCCTGTTCCGAGCCACGATGAAGAGACGCACTCGGTCGTCCCTGAGGTCGAGCGCATCGAGCACCTCCGGCCGCTGCGTGACCATGAGCACCTGGGGTCGTCCGGGTCGTTCAGCAAGATATGCTGCACCCGTTCTGCAACCCGGAGCGCCAAACACGGGCTCAGCGCGTGGTCAGCGTTTTCGAGAGCCAAGACGGACGGCCCTTCGGGGAGCAGCAGCAGCATGAGCGTGTACAGGATGAGGCGCGTGCCGTCGTCCGCGGCGCCGGTAGAGATCCATCGCGCATCGCGGCGAAGATGACGGTCAGCGAAGCTGACCCCCTCGTCCGACACATCCTCGGCCCACTCCGCGAGCCTGCGCACCTCGTCGACGATCCGTCGCCAGAGGACACGCTCTCGTTGCAGCTCGGGGGCGCACTCGAACAATACGCCCTTGAGCGACTCAGGGGAGGATCCGTGCGGGCTGTAGATGGCGAACAGATCCAGGGCACGAAGCAGTGCGCTGAGCGGCCCCTCGCCTTGCGTCGCGCACACCAACGGGGCGATCCCACGGTCATGCTCCGGCTTGATCGGAACCGCATTGCCGGTCTCTCGATCCAGCACCAAGCGCCCCACGTTGCGCTCTCGGGCGGCAAGTTCCTCGCCGTTCTCCATCAGTCGCTCATGGGCGAAGCTCCATGACCACGACCAAGTCTTGGGTTCCCGGAGCCTGGCTGCATAGCGGGCTTCCTCGGCCCACGCCTCGATGATCACCTTCGTCTGCCGGCGCTCTGACGTCCTGAGGAGGGCGCGTTGCTGGGTCCGCGTCACCCGCACCCCGCGTGCGTTCAAGGCGTCCGGGTCTACCTGGCCCTGCGCAGCTGCACCGAGCAGCGCGATTCCCTCGAGCAGGTTGGTCTTGCCGGCGCCGTTTGGCCCGATGAACACGTTGAACCTCCCGAGCTCCAACGTGACGTCCACGATCGTCTTGAGGCCCGCCCGCGCGCGTGCCAGGCCCGCAGGGCCGCCGCCGCATGGAGCGACGGCCGAGTTCGCGCTCAGAGCCAAGCCCAATGCTTCCTCCGAGATGCTCGGAGCGACGCGGGGAGGTCGAAGCTCCAACGCGGGCTATGGGCCATCTGGCACGGCGGATCCAGCGTCAAGCGTGCAACTGGCGGACACGTGGAACGTGGGCGCACCGACCTGCTCCCCAAGGAGCGTCGCGCAGGTCCACCGTCGAGCGCCTAGAATCATGGCTCTCCAGTTCAGGTTCCTCGGGCACCCGGACGCCCTCCTCGGCCGGTGCCGGTACCGGCCCGGGGATCACCGTGCCAAAAGTTTGCCAAATCTCGGGGCCCCTCGTGTCCTCAGCTGTCCGCTCCCGACCCTCGAGAAGACCTCGCCAAGTGCCGGTAAGTCTTCAAGATTTCAGCGGAGGAGAAGGGATTCGAACCCCTGGTTGAGTTGCCCCAACGGCGGTTTTCAAAACCGCTGCCTTCGACCGCTCGGCCACTCCTCCAAATACCCTAAACTGCTCCCTTTTGTGCCCTTTCCGGCGGCCTCTGTCAACGGACGATCAACATCCCCGACCCCCGGTCGACGCCCCTCATGCGCAGGCCCCCCGGATCTCGCCGGCCCGCAGACCCGCGTCCGCCGCGACGGTAGGCGGCAGCCGCGCCGCCGGGCAGGCGCACCGAGCACGCGCGCGATCTCCGCTCGGGTCGGATGCTGCACGACCGTCTCGCCGACCTGGGCGGCTCCCGGAGGCGCGGCGCTGGCCTCCAGGTTTCCCGTCTCGTCCGCGCACCGCAGCACGCTCGCGCCTCGACGCGGGCTCGCGGCCGGCCGGGGCGGGCCATGGCGAGCTCCCTGCCAGCTTCGTCACCTCGCTGGAGCCGATCTCCGCGAACGGAAGCCTCTCGGCGATCGGCGAGAGATCCGTGTCCATCGGCCGACGTGACGCTCGCCTCGCGCGCCTCGATCGCGGGGGTCAGGGCTTTGCGCGCTGGGCGCGCAGCCAGGGTGCCAGATGGGCGGCTTGCCCACGACGCCAGGCTCCATGTGACGAACGTCGCGTGCGGCCCGAGCCTACACCGATCCTACAGAGAGCGCGCGAGGAACACTGAAGCATTCCAAACGAACTCGACCGGCAGTTCAGACAGCGCAACAGTTCATCAGACAGTTTCTCGTCCTGTCGCGAGCGCCACCCCGTCGCCCTACGAGCAATCCGTGTCATCGCTGCATCAGCCAGGGTGTGCGCGAGGCTCACTTTTCCCTTGCTCCACAGGGACCGAATGATAAATGCATGACTTGAGCGGAGAATGCGTGCGGCCCAACGCCACGGCTCGGTTATCGAGCAAGCCCTCGCATGATCAGGCCCGCACACCGATCGTAAACTTCTGTGAAGTTCCAAAAACTTACGCGAACTTCTATGAAGCCATGTGAAGCTCGAGCCTGATTTCCTGATCCGAGGAAGTCGTGATGCGTCAGGAATCGATTCGAAACGTGAGGGGGAGCCTCAGCAAGGACGGCGACGACGGCGGCGCGAGGGCGTCGTGGCGTGTCGCGTGGTTCCTCCTCGCGGTCGCGGGGTGCGGTGGCTCTTCAAAGATCGCCGCGCCTGTGACCGCGTCGTCGCGCCCCGTCGGGCCGCCTGAGCCCGTGGCGACCGCGGCCGTCTCCACCGCAAACGAGGACGGCGCGGCCGTGTTCGCCCAGCGCTGCGCGGGGTGTCACCAGGGTCCGGATCCCTCGCGCCCCGACTTCTCCGTGCCGCTCACGCGGGACCTGGCCAGCCGCGCCATCCTCGCGGTCCTCGCTCAGGACATGCCTCCCCGCACGTCGACCGTGCGTGCCGGCTTCACCGAGGCTGGCCGGGCGAGCCTCCTCCAGTGGCTCTGCTCGCGCACCTCGCGCAGCGAGGATACCTGTGCACGGTTCGTGCGGTTCGAGACGGCTCCTGTCCTCACACGCTCGGGTCCCACCATTCTCACGGCGATCAACCAGGACGCCGCCTCTCCGATCACGGAGGACACGACCAAGTTCGTCCTCGACTCCTCTCCGACCAACCCGAACGGCTATACCGGCCCGCGTCAGACGGTGCGCGACGCGCGCCTGGTCGGTGTCGCGCTCCTCGCCGCGGTCGAGGCGTGTCGCCCGCCCTCCGGACAGCCCGCGACGGCTGCGATCGAATCCGAGCGCAGGCGCTGCGTCGAGAAGATCCTCGCGAGGGCCGTCGAGCCTCCCTCGCCGGCCCGCCGGTGAGCGCGCTGCCTGGAGACGCTTGTGCGCACCATGAGGGGAAACAGGAGAATCACGATGGAAACGACTGGCTGCCCCGCCGACAGGCGGCTCGTCTGGGTGGGAGCGCTCCTGCTCGCAGCGTGCGCCAATCATTCCAGTCACCCCACGACGGAGCCCGCCGCTCCGGCGGCCTCGCCCGCGGCTCGATCCGCGGCTCCCGCGGTGGCCAGCGAGCCGCCCGCCCCCGCCGTCTCGATCCAGGACCTCGAACAGCTCTTCGGAGTGTCTGGTTCGAGCTCGACGTCCGCTGGCCCTCCGCCAGACGGCGCGCCGAGCATCGAGGGTTACCGGCGTTGGATGCGGAAGATCCTCGAGGAACCCGCGTCCTACAAGGTCCTGACCCCGGTCCTCCTCGGCGTCTTCGTCGAGCTGCCCTCGGACCCTGTGGTCGGCTACCTGCCGTTGCTGGAAGGTCAGTCGAGGAGCAAGGGGACCTTCTACTATCGCCGGAAACCGTGCGCGGAGCGAGAGCTCGAGAGAGTGCGCCCCTGGTGGAACGCGTCCACCGAGGTGTGGGTCTGCCGCGACGACCACCGCCCGGAGCTGCTGGCGGACGGGGACCGCACGTGCGACGTGATGTTTCCGCTGCCCGAGGGCTCCAGGTGCGGATGTGGTCCAAACCTGATGTTCTGCGGAACCAAGGAGCTGAAGAGCTCCTTGAGGGAGGCGACGCGGGAGGAGCTGCGCCTCACGCTCAAGCACGTCATCGAGTCCGGGCGTCCCTTCGGCGATCTGGTGACGATGAACGAGACGGTCCGGTCGGGCCTCGGGGACCTGTTCGCGGCGCGCGCCGAGTTCTTCGCCACCGGTCGATTCACGCCGCCCGACATCACGAGGCCCCCTGCGCTGCGACCGCGCCCTTACCCGCTCCAGGGCGGGCTGCTCTCGACACCGCTCTTCCTGTTCGGTGATTCGCAACGATCCATGGTCGCGGGCATCTGGGAGACCTTCTTCTGCGTCCCCCTGCGCAGCCAGGAGGTGGAGACCCAGAACATCCTCGACAAGCTCCACAGCGAGAGCGCCTTCCGTGAGACAGGTCTCCTGGGCCTGGCCAGCGCGGAGGGCTGTCAGAACTGCCACGCGAGGCTCGAGCATGGTCAGGCTTTCCTCGCCGGCTGGCAGAGCTGGCTCAAGGGCATGCACTACATCCCCGAGGTCGCTGCGGCGACGCCGACGGCGCGCCTCTACCTCCGGGACCACCGGGATCTGCGCGGCGAGCAGGAGTCGAACCTGGGCTCGCTCGGCAAGATGATCACGAAACAACCTGAGTTTGGCCGCTGCATGGTCTCCAAGGCGACGAACTTCGTCTATGAAGGCGACGTCGTGCCGTACGAGGTCGAGCGCCAGCTCATCCGCCGGTTCGAGAAGGGGCAGCGCATGAGGGATCTGCTCGAGGATGCGGTGATCGCGCGGGTGTTCGGAGCCAAGGCGCTGCGCGAGGGCGATGGCGACGCCGCCGACCTGGCCGGGAGCGTCGAGCGATGAGCGGGGCCAGCAGGCTCTCGCGGCGTCAGTTCGGCGCCTCGATGCTGGCGTGGAGCGCGGTGACGATGGCCCCGCGCCTCGCCGCGGCCCGCCCGCAGATCCTGAAGCCCCGGCGGTCCGCGCGAGGACCTTCGAAGCTGGTGGTCCTGTTTCTCGCGGGCGGCATGGATGATCTTTACTCCGTCGACCCGAAGGAGCCGTCCCAGGTCAAGAAGGGTATCCTGCCGGTCTTCGCCGCGAGCGATCTGGTCACCCACGGCTCGCTGCGTCTCGCTCCTGGCTGGAGCTGCCTCCAGCCGTACCTTCCACGCATGCAGGTCATCTCGGGCATCCAGTGCAGCACGGTCGCCCACCCGACCGGGAACCGGCAGATCCGACAGATGCGGCGGGACGTGATCTCCGAACGCGAGGCGAGCTTCATCACCCTGGTCGGACAGAGCCTGGCGCCGGATGCGATCTTGCACGCGATCCACATCAACGCCGGCTTTTATCCTGCCGGCCCGACCGCGGACGGACGCGTGTTCGTCGACGACAACGGCGGCAAGATCCTCGCGCAGCTCCACAAGATCGCCAACGACGGCGCGCTCCGGGACATCTCGCGCAGCGCCCTCGGCGCTGCGGTTCGCACGAGCTGCTCGGGCGAGACCTGTGAATCGTTCCGTGTCGTCGACTTCCTCATCAACAAGATGAGCGGCACCGCAGCGCCTGCCGCGCCGCCGGCCTCGGCGCTGGTGAGCCGCTCGGAGTGGCCCTGGCACGCCTGGGACGATCTCAAGTATGGCGACGCCATGGAGTACGCCTGGGTGCTCTACGCCCTCCAGAACGATCTCGCCCCCGCCATCTTCATGTCGCCTCGGGCGTGGTGGGACACCCACTGGAACAACGAGATCCTCCAGCGGCCAGGCAATCACCAGTTCGCCCTGGGTCTCAGGTATCTGCTCGACAGGCTGGCCGCCACGCCCCGCGGCGACGGCCGAGCCCTCCTCGACGAGGTCGGCTTTCTCGTCGTCAGCGAGCTGGGGCGGTTCCCTTACGTGAACGCCTTCGGGGGCAAGGATCACTATCCGCAGATCTCCGCCACGCTCATCGGTCCGGGGTTGCGGCCGGGGAAGTTCGGCGAGACCAGCTCCGAGATGGTGGGCGCCGCGGTGTCGTTGAGCACCGGGCACCCGGGAAGCGGCGCCACCCTCATGACCCTCGACGATCTCGGGCGGACCGTGCTCGAGTGGGTCGGAAACCCGGATCCCGAGGGGCTCGGCTACGACGGGCGCGTGCTGGACTTCTGCTTCGCGTGACGATTCCACCAGCGCGACCCTCGGCTTCCGCGAGGTAGGAGCTCTGCAGATGTCACTTGCCGCCGACGCAACGGCTTTCTTCGAGGAGAGAATGCAGGCCCACGGCGAGAGCACCCGCCGCGCGGTCGAGGCGACGTGGGCTGAGCTCACGTTCTTCGGACGACCTGTCTGCACGGCGCTGCGACCGCTCTTCCTTGACGGGCGCACGTACGACTCCATGCTGCACGACGCGGCGCTCGTCGTGCGCGGCCTCACCGCCGTCGTCATGCACGCGACGCGCGACCCGCGAGCGCGCGCCGAGCTCGGCCTGAGCCCGCGTCAGGTCATGTTTCTGACGCGGCCAGGACACCTGCCTCGGGTGGTCGCCGGGCGCCTCGACGGCTTTCTCGGGCCCGAGGGTCACAAGGTGATCGAGCACAACCCCTTCTCGCAAGGCGTGATGTGCGGCGGTCTTGGTTACATGGATCCGCTGCGGCTCGCCTTCGAGCAGACGCCCGTCATGAGGGACCTGAAGGCGCGCTTCAGGCTTCGCCCCATGCCGATGTGCGACACCATCTTCGACACGCTGCGCTGCATCCACGCGGATCTCGATCGGCCCGGCGCCCCGCATGTGGGCCTCATCCACGTGCCGGCTCCGGGAAGGAGCGAAGCAGATCCCGTGGACACCGATTCCATCGCGCACGACCTGCTCCTGAGCCTCGGCGAGCTGCTCGAGCGCGGATGCGAGTTCACGATCTGCTCCCTCTCCGACCTCGTGGTTCAGGACGGTCAACTGACGGACGGCGACGGTTTCCGCATCGACATCGCGCTCGTGAACGGGCGCAGGGACTTCCTGGACTCTTGCAGCTCGGAGAACGTCCTCCTCCGCGCGTTGCGCGATCGCGCCGTCGCGACGGGGGACGGGTATCCGCTGGGCGACCTGCTGCAACACAAGGGCCTCTTCAGCGAGCTCACCGACGCGGACAGCGGCGTCCCCCTCGACGAGGACGTCGCGGAGGCAGTCGCTCGCTCGGTACCCTGGACGCGCCGCATGAAGAAGGACACGACGACACGCTTCCGCGGAGAAAAGGTCGCGCTCGAGCCGTTCGTCCGGGCCAACCGGCACTTTCTCGTGCTCAAGCCGTCGGCGGAGGAGGGCGGAAGCGGGCTCGTGCTCGGTTGGGATTGTAGCGCGCGCGAGTGGGACACCGCAGTCACCTCGGCGCTCGCGCGCACGGATTACGTCGTGCAGGAGCGCGTGCGCGCCGGAGCTCAGCGCCTGCCGGTGCTCAAGGGCGGCGTGGCGAGCCACCTCCCGCATCACTTCGATATCAACCCGTACATCTGGGCGGACGGATCGGCGAGAGGCTGCCTCGCCCGTGTTTCTGAATCGGAGCGACTGAATCTCTCCACCGGAGACGGCTCACTCACGCCGGTGTTCGTCGTCGACGGCGAGGAGCCCTACCAGGCAACCAGCAGCCGGTGAACGCCGTAGAAGCCCGCGTCGCTGCTCAGCACGACTTCCTCTGAAGGCACGGCGAGGCGCAGCGTCGGAAATCGCCTGAGCAGCGCCGGGTACCCGACCCGCATCTCGACGCGCGCCAGGGTCTGACCGATGCACTGATGAATCCCGAACCCGAACGCGACGTGGCCGCGCACGGGCCTGGTGATATCCAGCTTGTCTGGCGCCTCGAACTGCCTCGGATCGCGGTTCGCGGCAGGCAGCGAGAGTGTCACGCTCTCACCCGCCCTGATGAGGTGGCCCTCGAGCACGACGTCCTCGAGCGGCGTTCGTGGCACGCCGAACTGGAAGATCGTGAGGTAGCGCAGCAGCTCCTCCACCGCGTTGTCCACGAGCGCAGGATTGTCCCGGAGCAGCGCGAGCTGCTCCGGGTGGGAGAGCAGCGCAAAGGTCCCCAGACCGAGCATGCTCGCGCTCGTCTCGTGGCCCGCCGTGAGGAGCAGCACGCCGAGGCCCGCGAGCTCCTCGTCATCGAAATCGTCCCGGATCGCGAGCTCGCTCAGCAGATCATCGCATGGGCGCTCCCGCTTCTGGCGAACGAGCGCACGCAGGAAATCGGTGAGCTTCACCATCGACGCTGCCGCCTCCTCGGCGCTGACCTCCAGGCTGAAGAGGACCGCGCTGTTGTGCTGGAACTCGCGACGGTCCTCGTAGGGGACGCCGAGGAGCTCACAGATCGCGAGGGACGGGACCGGAAGGGCGAAGCTCTCGACCAGGTCGGCCGGCGGGCCGACCCGCTCCATCTCCGCGAGGTGCTCCTCGACGATCTGCTCGATGCGCGGCTGGAGCTCCTTCATCCGCCGCATCGAGAACCGGTCGGAGAGCAGGCGCCGGTACCGCGTGTGATCCGGAGGGTCCATGTCGACCAACCATCCGGGCAGCGCAGGTTGACCGTAGAACGGGTCCGCGCCGGGCCTGAGCACCGGCGCCCGCTTGAGCTCCGAGCGAGCGCTGAAGCGCGGATCCGCCAGCACCTTGCGGACCAGCGCGTGACGGGTCACGAGCCAACCGTGGTGGCCGTCAGGATAGGCGAGCCGGTGCACGGCCGACTGCTCGCGAAGCTGGCCGAGCTCGGGCGGCGGATCGAAAGGATGACGCCTCGCGGAGGGCAGCGGGATGGGCCGGGGCTCGGACCGCGTGGGATCGTCGGTCATCTCTGGTTCCCCTCCTTGCGCCGCCGCGCCCGCGCGTGCACGCGCTCGAGGCAGCACGTCCCGTCTACTCCGCGCGCCGGGATCCGACGGTCGCGTCGTAGAGCTCCATGAAGTACTCGCCGCCCAGGTCCATGTAGATCGCGAGGTCGTTGTACGCATCCTCCGGAGTCCCGTACAGCTCGACGGCCAGCGCCGTCGTCTCGAACATGAGCTCATCGTGCTCACGCGAGTCGTCGAAGTTCAGGTGCGCCTGGGTGCCGACGGTGAACTCGTCCCCGAACGCCTTCCTGGCGGCCTCGGTGATGGTCGGGATGTACCTGTCCGAGTACCACTCCAGGTACCAGTCCCAGAGCGCCGTCGGCGCCGGTCCTCGGGCGTCGGTCGCCAGCCGGAGATACCCCATCGCCTTCAGCGTCGACGGGAACGGCTGGGTGGCGTTGAGCTGCTCGAGGGTGACCCCGAACCTGCTCAGATCGCGGGCGAACATCGCCTCGTGGCCGAGCTCCTCGGCGAGGTACCGCGCGAGCTTCGACGCGAGCCGGTAGTCCCCGAAGCTCGCCTTGTAGACGGCGTACGCGTCGGCGACGTTGTTCATCCGGATCCGGAGGACCGCCTCGATCATGTGACGCTTGTAATGCTCGCGGTCGATCCACGCCCCCTCATGGAACTCGCGGAGCTTCGGCACCCGCTTGAACTGCTTCTCCATGAGCTCCGCGGCGAGCCGCTCCAACCGTTCACGCTCTAGCTTTGCCACGTCTCTGCTCCCAGGTGGAAAGACACAACGTTCACGAGCTCGTCCGCGATCCGGCGAGCTCGGCCCGCATCGCCTCGAGAAGCTGGATCGCGTCCTCGCGCTTGACATCCGGCGCGTCGTTCTCGAGGAATCTCTGGAGCCGTTCGCACGCCGACGGGTCGATCTCCTCGGAGATCAACCGGAGCACGGTCTTGACCCTTCGATCCGGGAAATACAGCCTCTTGGCGATCGCGAGGAAACGGTCGCCGATCGAGGCGGTGGTCGCGCCAGCCGCGACGGCGGCCTCGATCGCGAACCGGATGTTGATCAGCGGCTCGGACACCGCCCGATGGGTCGTCGGATCGTAGGTCATCGCGACCTCGTCGTCGGCGTCGATGCGCTCGGAATGGTACGCCTCGAAGACGCGACCGACGCCGATCATCCCGTACGGAGCGCACTCCGCGGCCCGAAGCGCGCCCATGCTCGACGAGCCGAACACCGTGATCCCCTCGTCGATCGCGCGGAGCACTTCCTTCGGTGATATCGATGGGCCCTGCAAGAAGGCGCCGTCGACGATGCCGATGGCGACCGGGCGGCGCGCCCTGGCGAGCAGCGCGTCGATGTCGCCGCGCTTGATGGGCGGGAGGTACTCCACGTCGAGTCGAGAAGCCGCCTCGGCGCGGTCCAGGCTCGGCCCCAGAAACACTACCGCGGACATGATGACCCCCACGCGGCGCGGAGAGCCGCCGAAGCGCCGACGAGCCTGCGGTGCCCCGCACCCCGGCGCGCGCTCATGCCGCCCCGCGCGTCGCGGCTTGCATCGCCGCGTTCCAGGCACCCGTCGCACGGGGGCCGAGCTTCGAACGGTCGGAGCCCCACGACTCGAGACCGGGAACGAGGACGCGGGCGACCTTCACCGGAAGATCCGGCGGCGAGAGGTCGACGACCACGACCCGCGAGAGGCCGACCGATCTGAGCCGATCGACCATGAACCAGAGGTCCGAGACGACATCGTCGGACACATGCGAAGCCACCTCCGTCATCGAGATGGACTTGCCACCGCTTACCCATGGCCATACGTCCGTGTTGACCGTAGAAAGACGCTTACCATAGACCTGAAACCCTGGGCCGCTGGCGTCCGCAGGGATGAAGTCCTCGCGCATCGACTGGATGTCGACAGCGCGGCTCTGCGCACACTCCGTGATCGCGCGAAGCATGGCCACCTCTGCATTCGGACAGGCACCCATCCCGGCGTGCGCCTGGGACATCCCGGAGCCGTTGTCCTCGCGGGTCACCGCCAGCATCACGGGCACACCGACGTCCGTCGTCATCGAGCATAGCTGGATCGTGACGCCGGCGCGCTCGAACATCTCCACCATCCGCTGGGCCTCCGGCGAGATCGTCGCCATGTCCACCTGCGGATGCCGCGCTTGCAGCGCGCTCAGGCGCTCCGCCGGCGGACGCGCGCCCATGGCGCCCATCTCCAGCACGTGCGGAAGACGGCTGCTGATGAGCTCCGCGAACGTCTGCGCGTCGCGCTCGACCACCTCGGCCAGGGCGTGGCAGATGGCCTCCTCGATGCAGTTGCCCGAGGCCAGGCCGTTCGCCGTCACCAGCCGGTAACACCTCGGCGCCCCCGGCGCGGGCGCGAGCGACACCGCACAGTGAGGCACGAGCACGGGCTCGTCGCTGACGATGTCGTGCCCCGCCACCCAGTGGATCGCGACGTCATCCCGGTAGTGCGGGAGGAGCTCGAGGTTCAGCTCGCTCGGCCGGACCACCTTGCGACCGGCGGACGCCAGGCTCTCGTACGACGCGGTCTCTGCCGGCTGGAGCGGCAGCAGGCCGACATTCCTCTCGATCGCCTCCATGATGGCCGACACCTTCGAGTGCACGGCGGTCATCCCTTTGCCGGTGTAGACCGAGACGTCCTCGCGCGATCGCGGCACGATGGCGTTGTAGACCGGGATCCCGATCCTATCGAGCCATGTGATGTCCGAGAGCCGCGTGATGCCGACGTCCTGGAAGAGCGGGCGAACCTTGGCGTAGGTGTCCTCTGCGGTGCACACGCGCTGGCTGCCGACCCGCTTCGGCACGTTGTCTCGAATCTTGATCCCCCTCACGGTCCCAACGCTCCCGCGCAAGAGTTTTACGTCCAGTATAGATACAGAGCAAAGAGGCGCCGGGCGCCGCACCGGAGTGCGACGCCCGGCACCCGCCGGACATCAGGCGTCGCCGCCCTCCCACACACGCGGCCCAACGCTGAACGGCACGAACACGCGCGGTCCAACATTGACAGCCGCGAACACGTCGCTCTCATCGACCTTCTTCAGCAGGTCGAGGATCTGGTCCGGCGTCATTTGCATTTGCACATTCTGGTCCATGGCAATAACTCCTGTTGAGTTGTTTTGTCGTTTCCGGATTAGCCCGGATTGCCGACAGGCCACGTTCGTACTATACAGTGGACTCCTTGTCAAACACGGCCCTGCCCCTTACCCCGTGTGACATGATGCTGGTTTTCTGGGGTCGCGAGCGCTTCGGAGAGCAGACTCAGCGCCTGAGCTTAACAATACTTCATGCTACTTCACAGCAGTTGATGACAGTAAGAAACAGCATGAAACAGGTTGTCGCGAGCATCGCCGGAGCGCAGGAACCGGAGAGCAGACTCAGCGCCTGATCTTGACAATACTTCATGCTACTTCACAGCAGTTGATGACAGTAAGAAACAGCATGAAACAGGTTGTCGCGAGCATCGCCGGAGCGCAGGAACAGTAAACGCAAGAGTCCATCTGACATGGTCCCCGAGCAGCAGCTTTCCAACGTTTACCCGAGAGCGCGGCATGATCAGGTGGGTGATGGGCGGGAAGCCGACCGAAGAGAAGAAGACGACGATGATGATGAAGTTGAACAGTTTCGATGAATGGTCGCGCCTCAGGGAAGTGATCGTCGGCTCGGCCCTGAACTACACCTCGCACGAGCGGGAGCTGTCGTTCGATCTGTTCTTCCACGACAACATCACCCGCTCGGAATGGTACTACCCGCGGCTCGGCCCTGCCGGGAGCGGCGCCAGGGGGAACCGGAAGCAGGTCCAGTCGCCGATCAAGCAGCGCTATGTCGAGGAGCTGGTCGAGGACGTCGAAGGCATCGTGCGGACCCTCGAATCGCTGTCGGTCACGGTGCATCGGCCCATGGACCTCGACAGGGGCACCACGAAGGTGCAGACGCTGGCGTGGTCGGCCGCCGTCGTCCCGCCGCTGAACGTGCGGGACATCACCCTCATCGCCGGCGACGAGATCATCGAGACACCGCCGATGATCCGCTCGAGGTACTTCGAGACGCAGTTCCTCAAGCCCGTCTTCGCGGAGTACTTCCGCCGCGGCGCCCGATGGACGGTGATGCCCCGGCCGCTCATGACCGACGCGTCGTTCGATCTCTCGTACGCCAACAGCTCGGCCGGCGGACCGACCGAGCCGATCGAGGATCCGCACCCGATGCCTTATGACGTCGGGTTCGAGATGATGTTCGACGGAGCGCAGTGCCTGAGGCTCGGCCGGGACCTCGTGGTCAACATCTCGACCGCGAACCACGCCGTGGCGTGCGACTGGCTCGAACGCCACCTGGCCGGTCGCTTCCGGGTCCACCGGGTGCACCGGCTGAGCGACAGCCACATCGACAGCATGCTCCTCGCGCTACGTCCCGGCACGCTCCTGGTGCGCTCGACGCGAGTCGCGGATTTCCTGCCGGAGCCGCTCCGCAGGTGGGACATGATCGTCCCGCCGCTGCCGGAGGCCAACAACTTCCCGCAGTACGACGACAACGACCTGATCCTGACCAGCCCGTACATCGATCTGAACGTGCTCTCGGTGAGCCCTGACACGGTCCTAGTCAACGAGGCTTGTCCGGAGCTGATCCGCACCCTCGAGCGGAACAAGTTCACCGTCGTGCCGGTCCGCCACCGTCACCGCCGCCTGTTCGGCGGGGGATTCCATTGCTTCACCCTGGACACCGTCCGCGACGGCGGGCCGGAGGACTACCTCGAGTGAGCCCTCATCGAGCTCGATTCAGCGCGGCATCCCGGCGCGATCAGCGGCCCCGCCACACCGGCGGCCTCTTCTCGGCGAACGCCTGCGGTCCCTCCTGCGCGTCATGGCTGGCCTTGCGGGCCTCCTCCCACGCGTACTTCATGGCGAAAGCCTGTTCGAGGGGAACGGTGGCTGACTTCGTGACGGCCTCCTTGATGGCTCGAACCGACAGCGGAGCGCAACGCAGGATGTCCCGCACCCAGCCGTCGACGCACGCGTCGAGCTCGTCGGCCGGCACCACGTCGTTGACCAGCCCGAGCTCGAACGCGCGCGCGGCCGTCATCGTCCGGCCTGTCATCAGGTATCCGAGCGCCGTCCTGACCGGGATCTGCCGGGTCAGGCGGAACACCCCACCCGCGCCGGCGATGAGCCCGAGGCGCGCTTCCGGGAGGGCGAAGCTCGCGTCTTCAGCGGCCACGATGATGTCGCAGGCGAGCGCCAGCTCGAACCCGCCGCCGAGCGCGTGCCCGCGGACCTTGGCGATGAGCGGCTTGGTCCGATCGAACCGCTCCGTCAACCTGGGCCAGCCGGGCTTGCCCCGGCTTCCGAAGGTCGCCTCGCCCGCTGCACCCGCGCGGATGCGCTCGGCGAGCTCCTTCAAGTCCTGGCCGACCGAGAAGGCCCTGTCCCCTGCTCCGGTGAGCACGCCGACGCGGATCTCGTCATCCGCCTCGAAGTCGTCCCAGACCGACGCCAGCTCCTCGTGCATCCGCAGATCCATCGCGTTCAGCACGTGCGGGCGATCGAGGGTGACGTATGCGACGTGCTCGCGCTTCTCGTACCTGACCCGAGGCTCGTTGGATGCCGCTTCCATGCTCGGCAGAGAGTAGATGATCCCGAACGTTAGATCGACACGCGTTTCGCGGATGGCCGCCGCCGGGATCACCGGCAGCGAGGCGGCCGCCGCGCTGCCGCGGATCACGGCGGTCGGCACCGGTCTGCCGCCGAGCTCGTACACTCAAGACGAGCTCCTCGACGCCTTCCGGGTCGACGACCCGCGGATTCGCTCGCTCTTTCTCAACAGCACGATCGAGCGGCGCTATTTGACCTTGCCGCCGCTGCGCCCGGACGGCGCGCGGCGCGTGGAGACGCAGGGCGAGCTCCTCCGCAAGCACGTGCGCAGCGGGCTCGCCATGGGCCGCGACGCGATCATGCGGTGCCTCCAGCAAGCGAAGGCGGACATCTCGGACGTGCGGCACCTGTGCTGCGTCTCCTCGACCGGGTTCATCACCCCCGGCTTCAGCGCGCTCTTGATCAAGGACCTCGGCCTCCCCCGCGAGTGCTCCCGGCTCGACGTCGTGGGAATGGGCTGTAACGCCGGGCTGAACGCGCTCTCCGTCGTCTCCGGGTGGGCGAGCTCCCACCCCGGGCAGCTCGCGCTGCTGGTCTGCATCGAGGCCTGCTCCGCCGCCTATGTGTTCGATGGCACCATGCGCACCGCCGTCGTCAATAGCCTGTTCGGCGACGGCGCTGCTGCAATATCCGTCGTCGCGGGCGAGCACCACCGGGAGGATGGCGCCGGAGGCCCGTCGCTGCTCCGCTTCGCGAGCTGCATCATCCCCGAGGCGGTCGGCGCCATGCGTTACGACTGGGATGACCACCACGAGAGGTTCAGCTTCTTCCTCGATCCGGACATACCGTACGTCGTCGGCGCGCACGCCGAGCCCACGCTCGAGCGACTGCTCGACGGCACCGGCCTTCGCCGCTCGGACATCGCGCACTGGGTCGTGCATTCCGGCGGGAAGAAGGTCATCGACTCGGTGCGGGTGAACCTCGGCCTCACGCGACACGACGTACGGCACACGACCGGCGTGCTGCGGGACCATGGCAACGTCTCCAGCGGGTCGTTCTTGTTCTCGTATGAGCGGCTCCTTCGCGAAGGCGTCATCGCCGCCGGCGACTGGTGCGTGATGATGACCATGGGGCCTGGATCGACGATCGAAATGGCACTGCTACGTTGGAATCAGCACGACCCGAGGAGCGGAGGACCATGAACGCGGATCACGACCCGGGGGCGCTCGCAGCGCGGCTCCCACTCCGGCTGGATATCGATGGCGGCGTCCCGCTCGCCGAGCTGACCGCCGCGGTGAACGGGGTATGCCAGCAGGCAGAGGATCGGACGCATTCGGTCGTCGTCCTCTGGCTCCCCACCAGCTCTTTCGACCCGAAGGGGTGGCCTGGTGAGATCAGCATCCAGGACGCGAACCGGTGGGAGCGAGCCGTCCGGCGGCTCGAGCGGCTCGCCGCGGCGAGCATTGCTGTGGTCAGCGGCGCTTGCGGTGGCCCGGCGCTGGATCTGCTCCTCGCCACCGACTATCGCATTGCGACCGCGGAGCTCCGGTTGCTCCTGCCCGTCAACGACGGTCACGTCTGGCCTGGGATGGCGGTGCACCGGTTGGTCAACCAGGTGGGCGTGGCGCGGGCCAGGCAGCTCCTGGTGGGCGGGCACGACATCTCCGCGCAGCAGGCGCTCGACATCGGCCTCGTCGATGAGCTCTCGTCCGCTGCATCCGACGCGCTGCGCGCGGCGGCCTCGCGGCTCGGCCGGATCTCCGGCAAGGAGCTGGCCATCCGCCGTCAGTTGGTGCTTGAGGCGCCGGCCACGAGCTTCGAAGATGCGCTGGGCACGCACCTCGCGGCGTGTGACCGCGAGCTTCGGCGGCTGCACGGCCGAGGGGAGCCCGACGAGGAGCGGTCGGCGCGGACCGGGGATCGATGACGACCGACACGAGCCGCGTGCAGCCATGGCTGGCGAGCGAGCCGACGCTCGGCGCCATGCTCGACGAGGATGCGGCCGCGCTCGCCCGGCACGCCGCGTCCGGTGACGCGCTGCTGGCCGCTCTTCCCGAGAAGCCGAAGCGCGACGAGCAGCAGCAGCGCCTGGCGGAGCAGATCTTCCAGTCGTGCCGGCGCTTGCGCAGCAGGTTCATCCACCTGCACGCCGACGAGGCCTACGCGCTCTTGACGGCTGGCCGTGCCGAGCACCACCGCCTCTCCGAGCTCGTCTTCGCTGCGGCAGAGCGCTTTCCGGGGCTCGTGCCGACCCGCGCTCAGATGGAGGCTGAGCGCGAGCACGTCCAGGCGCACAAGGACGGTCGGGAGATCGACCAGGGTATCTTCTTCCGCGGGCTCCTGCGCTCGCCCGCCGCCTCTGCCCACCTCGCGGACGCGATGCTCCTCCCATCCGCCCGGGCCCGGCGCCTGCTGGACGAGCTCGGGCGCACCGGCAAGCTCGACCTCGGATCCGTCGTGATCGAGCGGCGCGAACACGTGGCCCACCTGACCGTCAACAATCCGCAATGCCTGAACGCAGAGGACGACGGTCTCATCGACGACATGGAGACCGCTGTCGATCTGGCGCTGCTCGACGAGCGCGTGCGGGTGGGCGTCTTGCGAGGCGGCGTCATGAGCCATCCGCGTTACCAGGGCAAGAGGGTGTTCAGCGCTGGCATCAACCTCGCGGACCTCCAGGCGGGCCGGATCTCCTTCGTGGGCTTCCTGCTGCGCCGGGAGCTGGGGCACATCAGCAAGCTCGTGCACGGGTTGCTGGTGAACCCGGCTGCGGACGCCCTTCCCGCGCGCACCGTCCAGAAGCCGTGGATCGCCGCTGTGGATTCGTTTGCCATCGGCGGCGGCATGCAGCTTCTGCTCGTCTTCGACAAGGTCATCGCGGCGGACGATGCCTATTTCACGCTCCCGGCGGCACAGGAGGGGATCGTCCCCGGTGCGGGAAACTTCCGCCTCGGCAGGATGGTTGGCAGCCGACTGGCGCGCAGGATCATCCTGTCGGGAAAGAAGATCCTGGCCACCGACCCGGAGGCGCGGTTGCTTTGCGACGACGTCGTGCCTGCCACCGAGATCGACGCGCTGATCGAGGTCGCCGCACGAGATCTGGACAACCCGGCCGTCGTGGCCAATCGCAGGATGCTCAACCTTGCGGAGGAACCCCCGGACCGCTTCAGAGAGTACATGGCCGAGTTCGCGTACATCCAGGCAACGAGGCTGTACAGCCAGGATGTCCTCGACAAGGTTGGCCGTTGGTCGCGCTCTCGGGCGGGTGCGTGAGGATCACGGATGCTGATGCTCGACCCGTCCGGACTGCATGCGTCGCTGCAGGATCCCGTCCTGGGCGCCATCGACTTCTTGAACGAGGTCATCGGCCGGTACCCGGACGCGATCTCGTTCGCTCCGGGAGCTCCGAATCCCGCACATCTCCGGGACATCGACATCGGCCGGTACGTGGACCGATATCTCGCGTACCTTCGCTGCGAGCGAGGCTTCGAGCCCGACCGGGCTCGCCGCCTCCTCCACGAATATGGACCGAGCCGCGGCCTGATCAACGACCTCGTGGCGAGCGCCCTTCGGCGGGATCAGAACCTCAACGTATCCCCTGAATCCGTGGTGATCACGGTCGGCGCGCAGGAAGCCATGCTGATCGTGCTGCGCACGCTGTGCCGATCCGCGCGCGATCTGCTCGCGGTGGTCAGCCCGTGTTTCGTCGGGATCCTCGGCGCCGCGCGTTTGCTCGACATCGGCGTCGTGGCCGTCGACGAGACCGAGCAGGGCGTCGACCTCGCCGGGCTCGACGATGCGTGCAGCGCCGCGCGCAAGGAAGGCAAGCGCATCCGTGCGCTGTATGTCGCGCCAGACTACGCCAACCCCTCGGGGACCGTCCTTGGCCTCGCGGAACGGCGACAGCTCCTGGATCTGGCCGAGCGCCACGATCTGCTCCTCATCGAGGACAACGCGTACGGCTTCACCGCTCCACCCGGGGAAGAAATACCGAGCCTCAAGGCGCTGGATGAGCGCGGGCGGGTCATCCTCCTGGGCACGTTCGCCAAGATCTGCCTGCCCGGGGCGCGGGTCGGCTACGTGCTCGCCGACCAGCTCCTGCGCAGCGCCGGCGGCTCCTCGCGTCGGTTGGCCGATGAGCTGGCCGCGGTGAAGAGCATGGTCACCGTGAACACCTCGCCGATCAGCCAGGCTGTGATCGGCGGGATGCTGCTGGAGCGAGGCGGATCGCTCGCGTCGCTCGCGCGAGAGAGGTCCGACCTGTACCGACGAAATCTCGGCGTGTTGCTGGATTCGCTGGAACGGCACCTCTCCGCAGCGGGAGGCCTGCCGCCAGGGCTGTCGTGGAACCGACCCGCCGGCGGCTTCTTCGTCCGGGTGCGCCTCCCCGTGCCTGCCGATGCCGCCCTCCTGGAGCTCTCCGCGTCGAAATACCGTGTGTTGTGGACGCCGATGTCCACGTTCTATCTCAGCAACGCAGGCGACAACGAGCTGCGGCTGTCGTGCAGCTATCTCACACCTGAGCAGATCGACGAGGGAGTCGCACGGCTGGTCGCCCTCTTCCGTGACATCGAGCTGCCCACGAGGTCGGGCATGGAAACGAATCGAAGGAGCCGTGCTCCCCGAGGAAGGACACACCTCCCGTGAAGGAAACTCAAGACGTTGATCGGATCTTCGAGCGGTTCGAGCTCATCGTGAACGGGCCCGCCCTCTTCAGCGCCCTGGTCACGGCGCTCGAGCTTGGCATTTTTAGGTTTCTCTCCCTCCATCCGAAGTCCGGCTTCGATGACGTTCTTCGATTCACCGGGCTACGGGCCGACAAGCTGCGGGTGCTCTTGCATGCGCTCTGTGCGACCGAGCTCGTGGACAAGGCGGACGGCCGGTACATGAACTCGCCGGTGGCCGAGAAGCTTCTCGCCCCGGACGGCCAGGATAGCTGGCGGCACATTCTCATCGGTTGGCAGAGGATATATTATCCCGCTTTCGTCCACCTGACGTCGGCGCTGCGCGAGGGGACCAACACGGCTCTCTCGGCGTATCCGGGGTCGGAGCCGACCCTCTACCAGCGCCTCGCGCACAACCCGGAGCTCCAGGCGACGTTCCACGCCTGCATGGCGGCGTTCACGCTGCAGACGATGAGCGGGCTGCTGGAGAGCCCCGAGCTCGCGACCGTACGCCACGTCCTCGATATCGGGGGGAACGACGGGACCACCGCGACCCGGCTCGCGGCGAGGTATCCAGAACTCCGGGTCACGATCTTCGATCTCCCCAGCGTGACCAGGGCCGGGGAACGCGCCGTGTCGGCGGAGCTCGCCGACAGGATCCAGTTCCATCCCGGCGACCTGTTCCAGGATCCATTTCCCCGGGGCGTCGATGCCGTGCTCTTCAGCCACGTCCTCGAGATATTCGACGAAGCGCAGATCCTCTCTCTGCTGGCCAAGGCGTTCGATGTCCTGCCCACCGGAGGAAAGCTGTTGATCTATGGCTTCCATGCGTCGGACGACGAACGACGCGGCGCCTTCTCCGCCCGGCTGTCGCTGTACCTTCACGTCCTGGCCTCGGGGCACGGGATGGCCTATCCGGCAAAGGACTACGAACGGTGGTTGAGGCAGGTGGGATGCGGCCGGGTGACGTCGTTCACCGGCTTGCCCTACGAGCACGGGCTCATCGTCGGCTGGAAGCAGTGAAGTAGTTACCGAGGGCGGGCCCGGGAGGCTCGCCATCCCCGCCGCTATACCGAGGATGAAGCATGGCGACATACAGGGATCTGGAGATTGACGGGTCGACCGTGAAGGCGCTGGTGGACACGAGTTCCGACGCTGGGCTCGGCTCCGCGCTGTGGCCGAGCATCGGGGAATATCCGATCTACGATGCCTCGTTGTATCAAACCCTCACCGACGACGAGGAGCGCAACGGTCGGTTTCGTGCCGCGCTCCGTCGGCTCGCGCCCGGTAAGGTCGTGCTCGACATCGGCACCGGCCAGCATCTCAACTGGGCACGGGAAAGCGTGCAGTGCGGCGCAGCGCACGCGCTGGCGATCGAGGAGATGGAAGAGTCGTACCGGAACGCCTCCCAGAAGCTGCGATCTCTGGGTCTGGAGAAGGCCATCACGCTGCTACATGGCTCATCCGCCTCCCTCGAGATCGAGCCGAAGGCGGACGTGTGCGTCGCCGAGATCATCGGGTCGATCGCCGGCGCCGAGGGCGCGGCGGCGATCCTGGCCGACGCGCGGCGCCGTCATCTCGCCCCGGGTGGCGTCATCGTCCCTCATCGATGTGTCACACAGGCGGCCGCTGTCTGTCTGCGCGACGTCCTGGACCGGCACGAGGTCGCCTTCTCACCCGAGGCGATCAAGTACCTGGAGAAGATCTTCACCTGGAACCGGGCGCCCTTCGACGTGCGCCTGCGCATCAGGAAGCCGGCGCAGAGCGCCATCCTCTCGAACCACGCGCCGGTCGAGATCCTCGAGTTCAACGGCAACCTCCTGATAGAACAGGAAGCACGGGTGATCCTGACGATCGATCGGCCAGGGCGCATCGATGGCATCCTGACGTGGCTCCAGATCTCCTGCCTTCCCGACGAGCGCCCCCTCGACGCGCTCCGCGACGTGACGAGCTGGGCCTCGGTGTACTTCCCGCTGTTCGAATCCGAGATCCCCGTTGACCACGGTGACACGCTCGATCTGGTCTTTCGTACGGCGTTGAGCGACGGCGGAGTTCACCCGGATTATGCGCTTGCGGCCACGCTGCGCACCCGCCACGGAGAGCACTCCGCCGCTCACACCTCTCCCCATCACGGCCAGACGTTCCGCGAGCACGCCGTCTATCGGGCGTTGTTCTCGCGGTGAGCCGACCAGACAGACCGAGCACGCATGACGGAGCACGCATGACAAGGCTACTTGTTGCCAATGACGTTCCCGAGCAGCTCGTCGGGGCGATCCCCGCGATGCGCGAGGCCCTCGGCTGGTGGGCTCAGCGGCTCATCTGGCATATGCAGGACGATGATATCCTCGTCCTGCCGACGGAGCCCGACGCGAGCTGCTTGAAGTACGTCGCGAAGATCACGGGCACGCGTCACGAGTCCTTGCGGGTTGTGGTACCCCCCGCTGGACGCGCGGGAGCGCACAACCTGAGCGCAGACCGGCTCGCGGATCCGGGCTTTCGTGCCGCGGTGCGTGACGCGCTCGGCGGTCGTCGTCTGGATGCGGTCCTGCCCCTTTGCCCCGATGCCTCGGTCGTCGCGCTGGCGAGGTCGCTCGGCGCCGAGGGCGCGGTCCCGGGCGCTGCTTTCGCCAGCCAGAGCGGCGGCGCGCTGGCGAACAGCAAGGCCGTGTTCCGGGCGGTGGCCGCCGGCGCCGGCGTGCCGGTGCCTGAGGGCTCGGTCGTCGGCGATCCGCTCGATGCGGAGGACACCATCGCAGAGTTTCTCGGCCGGGGCGTCCCCGTCATCGTCAAGAAGGAATACGCTCAGGGTTGCAACGGCAACGAGCTGCTGAGCCCTGTTGCTGGCGTGAAGCCGATCGGCGCGAGGCGAGGGCTCGTGTTGGAAGGCCGCACGGCGATCAAGCGCTACGTCACGGAGAGCTGGGATTGGCTCACGAACGGCGAGCGCCACAAGGTGGTGGTCGAACGCTATCACCCCGGCAGCAGGGCGGTCTTCGCCGAGTACGTGCTCACCGATCAGGGTGTCGAGCTCGCCGGGCAGGGGGAGCTCGTGGCCGCGCCCATGCCGGACGGTCAGGTCTTGCCAGCGGTGGGGCTGGCCCCCGTCGCCCTCGCACAGCTCGTCGACGCCACCCGCCGCCTGTGCGAGGCCGTACATGCGCTGGGGTATCGAGGCACGCTCGGCCCGGACGCCATCGTCACGCCCGATGGAGAGATCCTGTTCACCGAATACAACGGACGAATCACCGGCTCGACGCACATCTATGCCACCGTCGGTGCCCGCGTCGTGGGCAAGGAGGCAATGAGGCGTCGGATCCTGCTGGAACGTCAGGGCTGGACCGCACCGTCCTTCCAGGTCGCTGTCGACAGGCTCTTCGAGTCCGGTCTTGCCTACAATCCTGCCACCGAGGTCGGCATCGTGCTCGTGAGCGCCTTCAACCCGGTCTACAAGGTGATCAGCTACTGCATCGTCGCCGAGGACCTCCCCGCAGCCCTCGAGCTCGAGGAGCGGCTCGACAAGGTCTCCCCGAGAGCGCGCCAGGATCAGGGTTGAGATCAGGGTTGAGATGGATCGCCGGCGACGAGCGGCGACCGAACCCACCGGCGGTTCGAAGGCTGATCGGCTCGCAGGAGCAAACTCGTTTCGCGAAAGGACAACCTCGTGGTCAAGACATACTGGAAGCTCTTCGCGATCCCCGGAGCGATGGGGTTCAGCACGGCCGCGCTCCTGGGCCGATTGCCCGCCGCCATGCTCGGCCTCGCGGTCATCCTGGGGATGTCCAAGCTCACGGGTTCCTACGCGACCGCGGGCGCGGTGGCCGCCTTCACCATGCTCGGCACGGCGATCGGGGCGCCGCTGAGCGGCCGGCTGGTTGATCGGCACGGCCAGCGCCCGATCCTGCTCCTCTTCGCGGTGCTGCACCTCGTAGGGCTCTCGGCGCTCGTCGTGTCTGCCCAGCTCGGCGCGCCACTGCAAGCCGTGTGCGCCGCCGGAGCCGTCACCGGCGCATCGCGTGTCTCGGCCGGCACCTTGGCGCGGACGCGATGGGCGTACGTCATGCGGCGGCTGGACCAGGAGCACCGCGCGGCGACGCTGCAGACCGCGTACGCTTTCGAATCGGTCGTCGACGAGGTGGTCTTCATCTCTGGCCCGATCCTGGTCACGCTGCTGTCCACGACAGTTCATCACCTCGCCGGGCTGGCGTGCTGCCTGGTGCTGTCCGTGGCCGGCTCGGTGGCGCTCGCCGCGCAGCGCGGAACCGAGCCCCCGGTCGAGGGCGCGCCTGACAGGAGCCAATCGGCGCTCGCCGTGCCGGGATTGCTGGTGCTCTCCGCGGCGACCGCGTTCATCGGCGTCAGCGCCGGGGCGGTCGAGGTGGCCGTCGTCGCGCGCGCGGACGCGTTCGGATCGCGGGCGCTCGCCGGCCTGATGATGGCCACGCTGGCGTTCAGCAGCATGATCTCCGGCTTCTGGTACGGCGCGCGTGCGTGGAAGCTGGCCGCACACGCGCTCTGGCTCCGCTGTCTGGCGCTGCTGGTCTGCGGGCTCGTGCCCTTCGCGTTCGCGGCGGCTCCCTGGAGCCTGGTGCTCGCGTTGTTCGTCGCCGGGCTGACGATCGCGCCCAGCTCGATCGCCGCGCTGGTCCTCGCGGAGCGGTTGCTGCCCGCCTCCCTGCTGAACGAAGGCATGAGCGTGGAGATGACGGCCATGGCGCTGGGAATGGCGGCCGGGGGCTGGCTCTCCGGCGTCCTCGTCGACAGCTTCGGCGCGCACCGCGCCGTCGCGCTCCCCGCGCTCTCCGTCTTCGCGGCCCTCGTCATCGCGGCAGCCGGCTCTCGATGGCTCATCGTCCCGCCGCAGGCCCCCGAGGCGGTCGGGCAAGGTGCATGACCTGCTACTTACGACTCGCCCCCGCCTGCGCCTTCATCACCTCCGCCAGCCACGTCTTCGCCCCAGCGCACGTCCCCACCGCGCTCACCTCCCCTCCCCCGCGCCGCTCGTACGGCCCCGCGACGATCGCCACGTCGCTCCCGCGCGCCGTCCACGCGATCGGCCCGAGCCCCGCGCGCCTCTGGCACGCTTTCCCGAAGCGGCGCTCGATCACCTTCCCCGCCTCCGCCGCGTCGCCCGCGCTGTCGAACCGCAGCCGCCACGCCAGCGCGAACTCCCTCCGCGTCGGGTCCTGCGCGTCGTCCCGCCGCACCACCGCGAACCGGTCCCCGCCCCACCCCGCCGCCGCGCCGATGGCCGCGTCGCGGTGCGCGTACGCCGCGAACGCGATGCGCAGCGCCTGCTCGCCCATCACGTCGTCGAAGACGACGCGGAACCCTGGACCGAGCGCGGCGGCCGTCGGGACCGCCACCTCGACGGCGGGCTCGCGCGCGGCGAGCTTGTCGGGGTGCAGCAGCTGCTCGGTGGTCTCCGGCAGCGCGCGCCACGCCGCGTCCACGGCGGCCCAGCCGCCCTGTCGGCGCAGCCCCTGCACGAACGAGAAGCCGTCCGTGTACGGCGCGCCCAGCGACTCCTGCAGCACCAGCGGCGTGTCGCCCACCGACGACAGCGCCGTCGACATGGCCACGAGCTTCCGCAGCGTCGCCTCGTCCATCTGGAACGCCGAGCCGACCAGCACGTCGAACATCGCGCTCATCGCCTCGCCCTCGACGAGCGCGTGCGTGGCGGCCAGGCGATCGCTGTCGCCGGCCTTGAAGCGGAGCAGCTTCCCCAGCGAGAAGCTCTGGTCCTGGAGCGCGTGGACGAGCTCGTGCGCCAGCGTCTCCTCGGCCTCGGTCTCGCTGAGATCGTCGACGAGGTACATCGTCTGGTCCTCCGGCTCGTAGAAGCCCGCGATGCGGCCCTCGAGCAGGCGGTACATCCCGCCGGCGAAGTCGTAGTCGGCCGGGATGAGCTCCAGCGCCGCGAGCGCCTCGCGCTGGTGGTCGAGCACGCCCTCCGGGATCTCTCGCTCCACGTGCGCGCGGACCCGCTTCAGGATCTCGCCGCGGCCGAGCACCTGGCTCCGCACCTCGCGGAGCACCGGCAGGCCGCGCGCCTTCGCGACATGGGCGAGCACCCGCGCGACCTCCTCCTTGGTCAGGCGGGCCTCCTCCTCGTCGACCTCGCCGTCGCCCACCGGACCAGCGCCGTCGACCGGAGGCGCCGCGGTCGCCGCGGCAGGGCGCGCCGCGCTCGAAGCCTGCGCCCGCGGCGGCGCCGTGGGCGCGGCCGGCGCTGCGCAGCCGACCAGCGCAGCCATCGCCACGAGCGCCGCGGTCCCCGCGAGCGCCGCCGCGTCGAGCGCCCCCCCGCGCCCGCGCCCCCGCCTCGGCGCCGCGCAGGGCGCAGGCGTCGCCGCAGGAGCCGTCGCGGCGCTGTGCTGGCTCGCGGCGCCGCGCTCGTCCCCGACGCCGCGCCCGGTCACGGCTGCTCCCCGGCGGGCGCGCGGAGCGCGCGGATCGCCTCCGCATAACGCGCCACGCGCGCGTCGAACGGCAGCTCCTCGCCCGGCTTCACGGCGCCGAACACCGCCGAGCCGGCGACGAGCGCCCGCGCGCCGGCGGCGATGACCTGCCCGGAGGTCGACGGCGCGACCCCGCCGTCGACCTCGAGCGCTATGTCGAGGCCCGCCTGATCGATCGCCTGGCGCAGGCTCCGCAGCTTGGAGAGGGCCCCCGGGATGAACCGCTGCCCGCCGAACCCGGGGTTGACGCTCATCACCAGCACCAGATCGAGGTCCGGCAGCACGTGCCGGATCGACTCTTCCGACGTATGGGGGTTCAGCACCACGCCGGGGCGCGCGCCCGCGTCCCTGATCTGCTGGAGCGTCCGGTGCAAGTGCGGTGACGCCTCCACGTGGACCGAGATCCGATCGGCGCCGGCCGCGGCGAACTCGGCGACGTAGCGCTCGGGCTCCACGATCATCAGGTGGACGTCGAGCGGAAGACGCGTCGCGGCGCGAACCGCGCGGACGACGAGGGGGCCAATCGTAATGTTTGGCACAAACCGCCCATCCATCACGTCGACGTGGATCCAGTCGGCGCCGGCGGCCTCGACGGCCCGCACTTCGTCGGCGAGACGGCCGAAGTCAGCGGACAAAATCGACGGAGCGACGATGATTTCTTCGTGACGCACATGCTAGCGCTAGCAGGCGTGACGCGCGGCGGCTAGCCGGGCATCCACGAGCGCGCTTACGGGGAGGCCGGCGCGGCTGCTAGGCTGCGCAGGTCTGTGGGAGGCGCTCGTGTCCTGCGCGCCGACGCTGCAGATCCAAGGCACGATTCCGAACCGCTCGAGTGAGGTGATGCATGGAGACACGGCCGCTGACGAAGCCCGACTACGACCGGATCGTGGGCGAGATCGATCGGTGGTGGGCAGGCCCGACCAGCGCCCTCGCGCACCCGATCTTCTTCTACGAGCTCGGCCGTCTGGCCCGCGTCGTCGAGGATCACGGCCTCTTGGTTGGCTTCCTGCTCGGGTTCAAGTGCCCGGACGCGGCGATCGGGTACGTGCACCTCGTCGGCATTCACCCCGACTACCGCCGTCGGGGCGTCGGCCGGATGCTCTATGCAGCGTTCGAGGAGGACTGCCGCCGCGAGGCGTGCCGGCAGCTCAAGGCGATCACGACGCTGGGCAACGAGGGCTCGGTGCGCTTCCACGCCGCGGTCGGCTGGTCGGCGGCCGAGGTCGAGGACTACGCCGGACCCGGGCGTCCGCGGATCGTGTTCACGAAGGATCTCTAGTGCTGATCGCACGAAGCGCGATCGGCGGCGGAGCGCCTGCGCAGCGGACGCGGCGATCGGGCGCGCGCCCCGAGGAGACCGGGCGCGCGCCGCGCGCCGCCGGCCGCGAGACGGCGGCCGGAGATCGGGCGGGACATCGCGCGCGCATCGCGAGAGCGAGCGTTGACGTTCTCGTGTCGCGGCGTACGCTCTCGACGGGCTACATCGGCTCGAGGCCGCGAGGTGGAGCGATGCGAGAAGGCAGGCATGTTCGCGAGGTGTTCGTAGGCGTTGTCGGGTCGGCTGACAGGACGGTCGCCGCAGGCGCCCTCGGTGCATCCCGGTGAGCCGGAACCCTGAGCTGGTCGTGCAGCTGCGCGAGATCGGCCTGTTCGGCGGCCTGGGCGACCATGTCCTCCAGGGCCTCGCCGATACGCTGGAGCTGCTCGAGCTGCAGCCCGGGGCCGTCGCGTTTCGCGAGGGCGACAGCGGCCGCGAGATGTTCGTGCTGCTCGCGGGGGAGATGGAAGTGCTCAAGCGCTCGAAGCGCGACGTCGAGGCGAGGGTCGCGGTCCTGGGGCCGAGCGACTGGTTCGGCGAGATGTCGATCCTCGATGTGATGCCGCGCTCGGCGACCGTCCGCGCCATCTCCCCGTCGCGGCTTATGCGGGTCACCGCACACGATCTGGACGCGCTCTACCGGCGCGATCTCAAGTCGTACACCCTCCTGGTGCTGAACATCGCGCGCGAGATGTCGCGCCGGCTTCGCGTGGCGGACAGCCTGCTCGCCGAGCTCGTCGCGAACATGCTGGACGAGTACACGCGACCTCGGCGCCCCGGGATCTGAGCCAGCGCGAGCGCAGCGGCGCAGGGCGGAGCAGTCGGCCTGCGGCAGCGGTCGCTGGCAGCCTGCAGCCGCAGCGCTCGCGGCGCTGTCTCCTGGGCGCACCTGAAAGAACGGCGCTGCCTCCCGGGCCCACCGAGATGCACGGCGCCGTCTCCAGCTCTCCGGGATGCACGGCGCCGTCTCAGCTCTCCGGGATGCACGGCGCCGTCTCCAGCTCTCCGGGAGACGCGGCGCCGCGGCAGGCTACCCTGAGCGCGTGAGGTGAGGGCACCTGGCCTGTCCGTTACCTCACGCGCCGTCGTGTCCGATCACGCCACCGGCGCCGCCAGCGCCTCCGGCCCCGCCGCCAGCGCCTCCCGTGCCGCCAGCGCCACCGGTGTCGTCTCCGCCGCCTGCACCGCCGGCCCCGCCTGCACCGCCGGCCCCGCCTGCACCGCCTGCACCGCCGGCGCCTCCCGTGCCCCCGGTGCTGCTTGCGCTGGCGTCGCCCGCGCCACCTCCGCCATTCGCGCCGGATGGATCCCCGCCGCCGGCGCCGCTCGGACCGGCGCCGGTCGTACCGACGTTGGCCGAGTTCTCCTCGCCGTCGGCGACGCCGTCGCCTCCCTGACCGTCACCGCCTGCGGCATTTCCCCCGCCGGCACCGCTCGCGCCGAGGTCGCCGCAATCAGCGCACCCGATACCCGTGAGGGGAGGCTCGGGTTGTGGGTTGAAGCCACAGCCCGCGAGCACCACCCCGAACACAAGGACGACAAGCTTGCGCATAAGCTCTCTCCTCATAGCACCCTGCGCATGTCGTGCCCGCTTGCGCAGCGCTCTTGTCCGCGGGAGCGCGGCGTTCAGCGCGACGAATCGTCTGCCTTCGCTCGCTCTTGCCACCCGACCGGCGCCGACGTCCTCAGGGGCGAGCGCCGTGCCTGCTCAGCCGCAATCCACACCTCCAGCGCCTCCGTCGCCGCATGGCCCGCCGCCCTGACCGCCGGCACCGCCCTGGCCGCCAGCACCGCCCTGGCCGCCAGCACCGCCCTGACCCCCGGCACCGCCCTGACCGCCGGCGCCGCCACCTCCCTGAGCGCCCTCGCCGCCGGAACCGCCGGCACCGCCCCCGCCGCCAGTCGGTTCGCCGGCGCCGCCACCGCCGCCATGGCCAGACGCGGTGCTCCCGGTGCTGGTGTCACCCCCCGCACCTGCGCCGGTGCTGCTCGCCCCGGTGGCGACGCTCCCCGCAGCGCCTGCTCCAGCGCCTCCCGCGCCGGTGCTGCCCGTGCCCGCCCCGGTGACCGTCTCGCCGGGCGGCATGGTGCTCGTGTCATCGCGCGGCGGCTCGGGTTGCGGGTTGAAGCATCCGACCGTGAGGAGCAGGATAAGGAACGGCAGGCTTCGCATGGCAGGTGCGCCGAGCGTCGCAAGCCACATGCCACGCAAAAATCGCTGGAAATGCCGCGATCACCCCGCTGTCGAGGTGGTCCTCAGGCACACTCTGGCACGCCGCCCGGGCGGGTGGATCCGAGATCTTGCGCCGGCCTCCGCGCCGCGGGCGCGCTGCTGGGTCCGTTGCCGGGGGTCCCCCCGTGTCCACGGCGGCCGCTCGCGGTATCGTGCGGCGTGATTTCGGAAGACCTGGGGAACATCGCGTCGCGGCTCGAAGAGGTGCGTCGCCGGATCGCGAGCGCCGCGGCGCGGGCCGGGCGCGGGCCAGAGGAGGTCCGGCTCATCGCCGTGTCCAAGGGGAAGCCCGCCGAGGCCATCCGCGCCGCCTACGCCGCCGGGCAGCGCGATTTCGGGGAGAGCTACGCGCAGGAGCTCGTCGAGAAGGCCGAGGAGCTCGCCGACCTCGACGGGATCGTGTGGCACGCCATCGGCCGTCTCCAGAGGAACAAGGCGAAGCTCGTCGCGCGCGTCGCTCAGGTCGTGCACTCCGTCGACCGCGAGGAGCTCGCCGTCGAGCTCGACCGGCGCGCGGCCGCGCTCAACCGTACGCTTGACGTCCTGCTCGAGGTGAACGTCGGCGGCGAAGCCTCGAAGGGCGGCTGTGCGCCCGACGAGCTGGCGCCGCTCGTCGGCGCGGTGGCCCGGTGCGCGCACCTCCGCCCGGTCGGCCTGATGACCATCGCCCCGTTCCTCGACGACCCGTCCGATGTGCTCCCGTTCTTTGCGCAGCTGCGCGCCCTGCGCGACGCGCACGGCGGCCAGGCGGCGCTGCCCGAGCTCTCCATGGGCATGTCGCACGACTTCGAGGCGGCCATCGCGGAAGGCGCGACGCTCGTCCGCGTCGGCACCGCCATCTTCGGAGCCCGCGGATAGCGCTGCCCGCACCGCGCGGCGCTCCCGAGCGCGCTCGCCGCCAGGACCGGACCTCCGGCCAGCCGTCGCGACCGCTCATTCCGCGGGCGGACCGCTCTTTTTCCTCCCGCGCCCCTCGGACAAGGCGCGACGGGGACGTTAGACTCCCCGCGTGGTGCAGGCGAAGGCGGCGAGCAAGCCCTCCTCGATCGGCGTCCGCAGCGGTGTCGGCGCGACGCTCGCGGCGACCGCGCGATCCGCCGTGTCGCGGCCCACGCGGCGGCGCCCGGCCATTCGCCCCGGCGCCGCCGCCAAGGCCGCGGCGTGCGCGCTGCTCGTGCTCGGGTGCGGGCCGGGCGCGATGCCCGCGTCCGTGCGCCACCCGCTCGTGGGCAGCGCCGCGCCGGAGTTTCACGCCGAGTCCACGTCGGCGGTCACGGTGGGCGTGCCCGGCACCCGGAGGACGCGGGTCACCGTGATCGACTTCTGGGCGTCGTGGTGCGCGTCGTGCAGCCGGACCATGCCGGCGCTCGACAGGCTCTGGCGCGACCGCAAGGCGGACGGGGTGGCCGTGATCGGCGTGAACGTCGACGACTCGGAGGCCGCCGCGGAGGCCGCCGCGTACGAGCTCGGCGCGACGTTCCCCATCGTCGCGGACCTCGATCAGCGGCTCACCGGGACCTACGGCGTCGCGCAGGTCCCCCTCACGTTCGTGGTCGACGGCGCGGGCACCGTGCGCTGGGTCGGGCGGGATCCGGAGGGCGCGCGCCGCGCCGTGGACGTCCTGCTCTCGGAGCGGTCCTCCGGCGCGCGCGCGCGGTCGGTCTTCGAATGAGCGCGCCCCGCGGCGGCAGCGGCGGCCGGCGGCGGCCCGCGGGCGACGAGCCGACCCTCTTCGACGCCGCCCGGCAGCGCGACCCGGAGCTCAGGGCCGCGGTGCCCCTCGCCGAGCGCATGCGCCCCCGCTCGCTCGCGGACATGATCGGCCAGGGCCACCTCCTCGGCGAGGGCAAGCTGCTCGCGCGCGCGATCGCGGCCGACCGGATCCCCTCGATGATCCTGTGGGGCCCGCCGGGCGCCGGGAAGACGACGCTGGCGCGCGTCGTCGCGCACACGACGAACGCCCGCTTCGTCCCGTTCAACGCCGTGCTGGGCGGCGTGCCGGAGCTCCGCGAGATCCTCGCGGAGGCGCGCTCCGCGCGCTCGTACGAGGGCAAGCGGACCATCCTGTTCGTCGACGAGATCCACCGCTTCAACAAGGCCCAGCAGGACGCGTTCCTCCCGCACGTCGAGGACGGGACCATCACGCTGATCGGGGCGACCACCGAGAACCCCTCGTTCGCGGTGAACGCGCCGCTGCTCTCCCGGTGCAAGGTCTTCCGGCTCCAGGGCCTCGACGCCCCGGAGCTGGTCGAGCTCCTGCGCCGCGCGCTCGAGTCGCCCGCGGGGCTCGCCGGCGCGATCGCCGCCGACGACGATGCCCTCGCGGCCATCGCGGCGCTCGCGCAGGGCGACGCGCGCAGGGCGCTCACCACGCTGGAGATCGCCGCGGACGAGGCCGCGCGCGCGGGCGCCTCCACGATCACGCGCGAGCTCATCGCCGGCGCGAGCGAGCACAAGACGCTGCTCTACGACAAGGCCGGCGAGGAGCACTACAACGTCATCAGCGCCTTCATCAAGTCGATGCGCGGCTCCGATCCCGACGCCGCCGTCTACTGGCTGATGCGCATGATCGAGGCCGGCGACGACCCGCTCTTCCTGCTGCGCCGGATGATGATCTTCGCCTCGGAGGACATCGGCAACGCCGACCCGCGGGCCCTGGAGGTCGCCGTCGCGGCGGACGCCGCGTTCCGGCGCATGGGGATGCCCGAGGGGCTCTACCCGCTCACGCAGGCGGCGCTGTACCTCGCCACGGCCCCGAAATCGAACGCCTGCAAGTCGGCCTGGCAGTCGGCGCAGGCCGCCGTGCGCGAGCACGGCGCGCTCCCGGTCCCGCTCACGCTGCGCAACGCCGTCACGCGGCTGATGCGCGACGAGGGCTACGGCGAGGGCTACCGCTACGCGCACGACGAGCCGGGCGGCGTCGCGGCGGGCGAGACCTACCTGCCCGAGCCGCTCGCCGGCAGCCGGTTCTACGAGCCGACCGACCGCGGCTACGAGCGGACGATCGGCGAGCGCCTCCGCCGGATCCGCGGTGAGGGCGGGGGCGAGAGCGGCTGAGGCGCGGCGCCGGCCCCGCGGCGCGACGCCGCCCCCGCGCCCTCATGCGTCGCCGTCGCCCGCGCCGGCGAGCGCCTGCTGGAGCTCGCTCAGCGCGTGCTGATCTCCCTTGCTGCGCGCGACGCCGATGCCGTCGCTCAGCCAGGCGCGCCCCTCGTCGCGGCGGCCTGCCTTCACCAGCATCGTCCCGCACATCAGGTACATCGGCACGTAGCTCGGGTCGATCGCCCGGAGCGCGCTGAACGTCGCGAGCGCGTCGTCGTGCCGATCGAGCCCCGCGTACTCCAGCGCGAGCGCGTACCAGTGGAAGGGATCCTTCGACCCGCCCTGGGTCATCTTCTCGAGCATCAACAGCCGCTTGCTCACGTCGCCTCCACAACGCCGATGTACGGCAGGTTCCGGTAACGCTCGGCCCAGTCGAGCCCGTAGCCGACGACGAACTTGTCCTCGATCGTGAACCCCAGGTAGTCGATGGGCACCTCGACCCGCGCCCGCGCCGGCTTGTGCAGCAGCGCGCAGACCTTCACGCTGCTCGGCATCCTCGTGCGGAAGAGCTGGAGCAGGTGCGAGATCGTGAGGCCCGTGTCGACGATGTCCTCGACGAGGAGGATGTCTTCGCCCTCGATGGGGCGGGTGAGGTCCTGCGTGATCTGGACGACGCCGGTCGAGTCCGTGCCCTCGCCGTAGCTGCGCACGCCGAGGAACTCGATGCGCACAGGCAGATCGATGTGCCGCGCTATATCGGCGGTGAACACGAAGCTCCCCTTGAGCACGGAGACGAGCACGAGCCGCCGCTCCGCGTAGTCCCTGGTGATCTGCGCGCCGAGCTCGCGCACGCGAGCGCCGATCTGCTCGGCGGACAGGAGCGTCCGGACATTCGCCATGGCGGCGGCGCTAACACCGCGGCGCGGCCGCGGCCAGCGCCGAGGCTGATCCCTCGTCCCTGTGCGCTGCACCCCAGGGTCGAGCTACCGCTCCGTCGCCGCCCGGGCGGGAACTGGGCTAGTCTCGGCCGCCCGTCATGCCGCCCCTTCCGCCCGACGCGCCCCCGCACCTCACCTCGCGCATGCCGCTGGCCGTCCGCTTCTGTGAGACGGATCTGATGGGCATCGTCCACCATTCCAACTACGTCGTGTACCTGGAGGCGGGCCGCATCGACTGGCTGCAGCGCCGCGGGCTCTCCTACGAGGAGATGGTGCGGCGCGACCTTCACCTCGCTGTCGCGGAGCTGCGGATCAAGTACCGGCAGCCGGCGCGGTTCGGCGACCACCTCGTGGTCGAGACGACCTGCCGCGAGATCCAGAGGGTCACCGCGCGCTTCAGCTACCGCATCCTCCGGGGCGAGGACGTGCTCTGCGACGGCGACATCCTCCTCGCGTGCCTCGGCTCGAGCCTCACGCTGACGAGGATCCCGGAAGACATCGCCCACCTCCTGTCGAGCCCCGAGATCGCGGCCGCCGGCTAGCGCGCGGCCGCGCCCGCTCAGCCGCCGTCCGCCGCGCCCGCGTCGGCCGCGCTGCGCACGAGGCGCGCCGGCATCTCGACCGTCTGCGGCGGCTCGATGCTCTCGCCGAGGAACGTGCGCCACTGGACGACGTAGAGCCCGCGCTGCGGGCCGCTCACGTAGCGCTCGCTCATCGGCGGCACCGCGACCGCGGGGATGCCGTCGACGAGCAGGTAGTACAGCGCGTCGCTCTGGTTGACCGCGACGAAGCCCTCGCCGGGCGCGCCCGGGTCGGCGCTCGCGGGCAGCGGGAGCGCCTCGGTCCGGATGGCCGCGAGCTCGTCGCGCGTCAGGAAGACCCCGCCCTGCGCCGACGGGAGCCCCGCGGCGGCGTACGCCGCACTCGGGGGCGGCATGAGCATGTCGGTCGAGACAAGGTCGGTGCGCCGGGCGGCCGACGTGACCTCGAAGCTGACGGCGCCGCCGCCCTGCCAGGCATAGCTCGCGTAGAGCGGCACCTCGCCGGCCACGCACTCGGGCGACTTCGGGTCGACGCCGAGGATCTCGAGCAGCGCCCGGCAGAGCAGGGGACCTCCCTCGCCGGCCTCGGGCGCCCTGCCGAGCTCGATGTACAGCGTGCCGAGGCTCGCGTGCATCTCGACCTTCCGCACCTCGAGCTCGAGCCGCTTGCCGTCGCCGACCGGGCGCGCCGACCCGGCCGACAGCGGCGTCACGTCGACGCGCCGCTCGCCAAGAAGCGTGCGGAGCGCGCCCGGCGGCAGGACCCGGTACTGGCTCAAGCCCGGCCAGAGCAGGACCTCGCCGTGGACGTCGTGGCGCGCGCGCAGCTCGGAGCCGGAGGGCAGCGGGAGCGCCCTCGACGTGAACTGCACCCGCATGCGGCCCGTCTCCGCGAGATCGATCTTCCACGTCAGCGCGGTGAGCCCCAGCGCCGCCTGGATCCCCGCGGTCGCCACCTCGGGCGCCTTCGGGGGCTGCGGCACGTCGCGCCAGCGGAAGGCCGCCTCGAGCGTCATGCCGGGGAGCTCGCGGGGCGAGAGCGTGTCCTCCGGCAGCGGGGTCGCCGGCGGCAGCGGGAGCGGCGACTGCTGGCTCGCCTCGGACATGACGAGCCGGGCGTAGTCGTCGGACACGAGATTCGCGCTGGCCTCGGGGACGGAGGCGTCGAGCAGGTCCGGCGTCTCGTTCGCGAGCGGCGCGGGGAGGATCCTCGCGTTCGGGCTCGCGCCGGCCTCCACGAGGTCTGCCGGCGGGTGCCGCGACGGCTCGCACCCGGCGGCGGCGAGCAGCACCCCGACGGCGGCGGCGCGCGCGCTGATCACGGCTCCCGCTCGAACGTGTGGATCACCTGCACCCGCGGATCGAGCGGCGGCGGATCGGGCGCGTACTGCGTGTCCAGGAAGACCGCGGTGGCGCGGGGGTGGCAGCCCACCAGCAGGTTGCAGTTCGCCGCCTCGTTGTCGAACGCCGCGATGACGTACCCGAGCCGGGAGAGCTGCGGGGCGACGCTCCGCTTGAACTCGGTGTCGGGCATCTCGAACCTCGGCTTCACGACGAGCTCCGTGCCGATGACCCCGATGGGGAAGCCGAGGTCGCGCAGGCTCGCGAACGAGCCGAGCGCCATGTTCGGCAGGTCGCGCCCGGTGAGATACACGAGGGTCGCGCCCGCGGCGTGGCACTCGCGCGCGTACTGGCTCGCGCCTGGCACCTCCACGTCGTGCCGGATATGCGGATCGTTGAAGAAGCGGGCCTTCCAGAAATCGAACGCGTGCAGGTGGAGCGACTCGTCGTCGACGCCGAGCCGGCGCAGGTTGTCCTGGAACCCGTAGACGATGCCCTCGGGCGACGCGCGCTCGAGGAGCGCCGCGGCGTGCGGGTGCTTGCGGCGCCACTCCTCGGCGAGCTCGTGGAGGATCGCGACCACCCGCGGCCGGTTGTCCATGAGGGTGCCGTCGAGATCGAAGACGATCACGGGCGGCCCCTCCGACCGGTCGGCCGCGCGCTCGACGATGGAGTTCAGGAGCCGCGTCCGCTCGAGGGGGACGAGGCGCTTCTCGTGGAACAGCGTGCTCAAGGTCCTCGCGCCGCGAGGGAGCGCGCCTTCCGCGCCGCTCCCGGGCCGAACCGTAGCGCGAACTCGCCCTCCCCAGAAGGACCCGCGGCGTCCACGCGTCCACCCCCTCGCCGCGCTCGGCGGACCCGTATGTGTGCCGAAACATCCTACATTGTTGGCCCGGCCCTTCCGTTCTTCGTAGCATTTTCTACATCCGGGACCCTCGACATCCCGAAGGAAGGCCCATGCAGAACCGCATCAAGACCGCTCTGGCCCTGGCGACGGCCCTGACCGCTGTGGCGGGCTGCTCGAAGACCCCTCGCGATCGCCTGCAGGGGCGCTGGTATGGCGACGCCATCGAGAACGCCCCCGTGGATCAGCTCACGAAGGCGACCGGATGGGTGAAGGGGACGGCGATCGAGTTCAACGGCAGCAAGGTGACGGTGACCTTGCCCGCGGAGACGCCCCGCAGCGGAACCTTCAAGGTGACCAAGTCGGACGGCGACCAGGTGACCGTCGCGTTCCTCCGTCCCGAGGGTGGGCTCGACGAGGCGCAGTTCCGCTTCGCCACGGACCAGACGCTGCACTGGGACATCGGCGCCGGCCGCGCGATCGTGCTGGCCAAGGCGAAGAACTGAGTCGGGCGGCGCGCGCCCCCGCGCCGCGCGCCGGTACAGCACCGCGGCCGGGCGCTCCTCGGCGATACGAGCGCAGCGCCCGCCGCCTACCGCCGCACCCGCTCCCTCCGCACCCGCGTGAGCCACCGCGACTCGCCGCGCTCCCCGTCGCGCGCGAGCAGCACCACGACGTCCTCCGAGAGCGGCCCGGTGAGGCGCCGCCGCGCTTCCTCGAGGGAGCGCACCTCGACGCCGTTCACGGACAGCAGCCGATCGCCGGGCTCGATGCCCGCCTCCTCCGCCTCGCTCGCCGGCGGCACCGACACGACGGTCACGATCTGGCGCTCCTCGCCGAGCGTCACGGCCAGGCTCCCCGCGCCCTTCGGGTCCTGCCGCGCGCCGTCTCCGGGCAGCGCGATCCTGACCCGCTCGGTCGTCCTGCCGGCCCGGATCTGCACCGGCTGCGACTCGGCGCGCCCGAGCTCCGCGCTGTACGCCTCGATCACCGCCGCGCCCTCGGGCAGGCCGCCGAGCTGGAACCGCCCGTCCCGGTCGGTGGTCACGACGCCCGGCGGCAGCGGCCCGAGCGGCAGGTACGTCGGCACCCTGTCGCGCGCGACGCGGGCCCCCGCGACCGGATCGCCGCGCGGATCGACGACCTGGCCCGCGACCTCACCCGCCTCGAGCAGGTCGATGCGCCCGAGGTCCGTCGGGCGATCGGCGTCGCCGGCGATCGTGACCCGCAGCGTCGCCGGCGCGAACCCGTCGCGGCTCACGGTGACGCGGAACTGGCCCGGCGCGAGGTCGCCGAGCGTGAACGCGCCCTCCGCGTCGCTCGAGGCGCGGCGCGGCCCCGTCGGCGAGAACAGCGTGATCCGCGCGCCCTCGAGCCGCTCCCGCCCGCCGCGCCCGGTCACGGTGCCGGTCGCCCTGAGGGCGGCGCTCATCTCGAGCCGCAGCTCCTTCGGCGCGGCGTCGACCTGCTCGACGCGCGGCGCCCTGCCGGAGCGCACCAGGCTGATCCGGAGCGGGAGGCCGGCGGCGTCGGGCAGCAGCGCGTCGCCGTCGTCGTCCGTGAAGAGCGTCTTGCGGAGCGGGACGGCGACGTCGAGCGAGAGGACGCGCACCTCCGCGCGGTCGAGCGGGTAGCCGCGATCGTCGGTCACGTGGATCGCCACCGCCTCGCGCACCTTCGGCAGGACGACCTCGATCTCCTTGCGTTCGCGCTCCGGGACCTCGACGACGAGGCGGGCCACGACGTCCCCGGGCGACTCGGGCCGGGACACCGAGACGAGCACCTCGTCGGGGACCGCCGCGAAGGCGAACGTGCCATCGTCCGCGGAGTACGTCACCCGCTCGAGCGAGCCGGCCGTGGCGGCCAGCTCGACGCGCGCGCCGGCGACCGGCTTGCGGTCCTCCTCGAGGACGCGGCCCTCGAGCAGGCCGCCCTGGCGCATCACCACGCGCACGTGGGCCTCGCCGCCCGGCTGCAGCGTCACTACCTCGCTGAGCGTCTCCACGTACTCCGGGTGCCGCACGATCGCGTGGACGCGGCCCGGGGTGACCGGCTCTGCCCGGAAGGTGCCGTCGGCGCGCGTGACCCACGGGTCGCCCGACCGCGCCGGCGCGGCCGTCAGGGTGACGTCGCCGCGCGGCAGATCCGGGATGGGGCCGGGCATGACCCCGAGCTCGCCCGCGGGGATCAGCGGCGCCGGGCCGGGCAGGGCGCGCTCGAACTGCTCGTCCCTGAACTCGGACATGGCGGTGGTCTCGTCGATCGGCATCCCCTCGGCGTCGGCGCCGACGACCTCGATCGTCGCGCCCGGGACCGGGTAGCCGCGGTCGTCGACGACCTCGCCCACGAGCGCGCCGCCGCGGAGCAGCGGGATGCGGGCCTCGGTGGCGGCCGCGTCGACCTGCACGGCGTTCCTCGGCACGAAGCCGGCCGCCAGGGCCGAGGCGATCGCGTACCCCGGCGCGATCGGCCCGAGCGTCACCGACCCGTCGTCGCCCGTGCGGCCGTGCAGCGGGAACGCCGACAGCCCCTGCTCGACGAGCACGACGCTCGCGCCCTTCACGGGCGGCGCTTCCTCGCCGTCGCCGTCCGTCACGAGGAGCCGCACGTGGCGGCCGGGCCCGAGGACGAGCTTCACCTCCTTGCCCTCGCCGCGCCGCACCGGCACGGCGAGCGCTGTCGCGCTCACGGCCCCGCCGCGCCGCGCCTTCAGGTCGTACACCCCGTCGCGGAGCCCGGCGATCCGCGCGGCGCCGGTCGCGTCGGTGGTCGTGCTGCGCGCCGGCCAGAGGCCGGTACCGGCGGCGAGCACGGTCGCGCCGTCTGCGGGCTGCCCCTCCGCGTCCACCACCCGGACGGTGAGCGCGCCGAGCCGATCCATGCGGATCCTGAGCGGCACCGGCCCGGGCACGATGCCGGTCCGCACGGTGTCCTCGAAGCCGACGGCCGACGCGCGCACGACGTAGGGCGCCGCGCCGAGCCGCTCGAACCGCGCGCGCCCGCCGCCTTCGGTGGTCGCCACGAAGGGGAGGGGATCGGCGGTCGCGACCGCGACCTCGGCGCCGTCGATCGGGCGCTCGGCGTCGTCGACGACGAGCACCTCCAGCACCTTCGCGGGCCGCAGCACGAGGTCGACCGCGCGCGGGCCTGGCTCGAGCGCGACGCGCGTCGAGGCGCGGGCCCGCTCGGCGCCGTACGCCATGATCCAGGCCTCGCCGGACGGTAGCCCGGCGAAGCGCGCCTCGCCCGCCGGATCGGTCTTCTGCTCTCCGGCGAAGTAGGCGCGATCCTCGCGCATCGCGAAGACGCGCACGGTGGCGTCCTTTAGCGGGCGCCCCTGCTCGTCGCGCACGGTGGCGGTGAGCTCGGCCGCGCGCCCCTCCACCGAGGTGGGCAAAGGCGGCGCGGGGATCGGCGCCTGCGGCAGGTACCGCGGGCCCAGATCGCGCAGCGTTGTCGCGGCGAAGAAGCAGACCAGCGCGGCGATCACGGCCAGAACGGTATCGAGCCGCGAGCGGCGCTCGGGCCGGTCGGCTTCCGCTGCGGGTTGCTTGTCCTGCTCGGCCACGGCCTCGATTCTCTACTCCGGATCCGCGAAAACGCCGAACCTCCAGCGGCCGTTCCCGCGGGAGGGGCCTGACCCGGGCCGATGTAGCGCCGGCTCAGGCCTGGCGGCCGCGGTGCTGCTCGATCACGGCCTGGATCTCCTCCTCGCCGAGGATGTGATCCGTGGCCTTGGCCTTCGCGAGGATGGCGTCGACGAGCTCCTTCGAGGGCTCGATCTTCCGCTGCCTGAGCCAGTAGTTCACGTTGGAGGCGCCGGACATGTAGCCCACGCAGATCTCCTGCTTGCGGCCGAACATGCCCGCGGGGACGCCGGAGTAGATCCGGTCGGCCATCCAGGCGTCGCCCTTCGACTCGGCCTTGATGATCGCCGCCGCGTGCACGCCGGTCGCCGTCCGGAACGCGTCCCGTCCGACCAGGGGATAATTGATGGGCACCTGCCAGCCGACCGCCTGCGCGGCCGTCGTGCAGTACTCGAGCAGGTGGGTGAGGTCCTGGTGCTCGAGGAGGCCGAGGAGCTTCATGTTGAGCAGGATGAGCTCCATCGCGGCGTTGCCGACGCGCTCGCCGATGCCGAGGGCGGTGCCGTGCACCCGGTCCGCGCCGAACTGGAGCGCCCAGATCGCGTTCTCCAGCGCGAGCCCGCGGTCGTTGTGGCCGTGCCAGTCGATGCCGACCGAGGCCCCGGCGCCCGCGATGATGGCCCGCGTGAAGTTGATGACGTTGCGGACCCCGTCGGGCGTCGCGTGCCCGACTGTATCGCACAGGCACAGCCGGGACGCGCCGTGATCGATGGCGACCTTGAAGAGCGTCGCCAGCACCTCGGGGCGCGAACGCGTCGTATCTTCCGTGACATAGGCGACAGGAAGTCCAGCCTTCACGCCCGCATCGATCGCGGCAGCGCTGCGCTGCGCGATGAGGTCGACGTCCCACGCCTCGGCGAGCTGGCGGATCGGGCTGGAGCCGATGAAGGCGTAGATCTCGACCGGGATCCCCGCGCGCTGGGAGATCTCGATCATGGGGGTGATGTCCGAGACGACCGTGCGGCCTGCGCAGGCGACGCGGAGCGGCAGGTTGTTGTCGGCCACCTCCCTGCACATCCGGAGCACGTCGTCGAAGGCCCGCTGCGAGCTGCCGGGCAGGCCGATATCGGCGACCTGGATGCCGATCTTGGCCATCAGGTGGAGCAGCTTGAGCTTGCTCTCGATGTTCGGGTCGGCGACCGAGGGATTCTGCAGGCCGTCGCGCAGGGTTTCGTCGAAGAAGCCGATTTCCTTGGGAATGACCCGCCCGACACGGCCTACCTCGTTCCAGTCGTAGATGAGATCGGTCGGGCGGATACCGGCGGGAGCGATCGCCATGCTCCGAGTATAGTGCGCCGCGCGCAACGCCGAGCCTGAAACGAAGCGCCTGCGAGGCGCTCGACATGACGCGCGGCGCAGGCGAAGTCGCGACGACGGCGGTGACGACTCCGCAATGCGTGCTCCGTCACATCGACCACATCGGCGCCGCGTCACGGATCCGAGACAGCGTTATCGGACGGGGCGCCGGGGAGGACGAGCACCGCGCTGCACCGCGAGGCCGGGCCGGCGATCGCCGCGCGCCTTGCGACGCGACGCCGGGGGCGGCGATCGCACGATCGAACCCAGGCGCGGTGGTCCGCGGACGGCGAGCGTGCAGGCCACGGCGTCGGCGGGGCAGGGTGCAGTCCGGCCAGAAAAAGCGCCGGTTCCAGGACTGAGCTGACGCTCGCGAGCGCGCTGCGGGAGCAGCGCCGCGCGGGCCCGCGCGGCGAACGCGCGCGGACGCTCGTCTGCGCGGCGCGGTGCGCTGGCCCTGCGCGCCTGGCAGGCCTAAGCTTGGCCCCACAACAATGTGGCAATCCCTTCCTGAGTTCGGGACCGGCGTGCTTTACGCCATTCTGGTCGCTGCGGCGTATACCTTCGCCGTCGGGCTCGCGTCAGCGCGCGGGCGGCCACGGCTGCTCCAGGCGGCGCGCCTCGGCGCGTACGGCACGATCGCGCTCGTCGGCCTCGCGGTGCTCGTGCTCGCGTACGCCTTCGTCAGCCACGATTTCCGCATCGCCTACGTCGCGCAGTACAGCGACCGATCCATGAGCACGCCGTACCTCATCGCGGCGCTCTGGGGCGGGCAGGACGGCTCGCTGCTCTGGTGGATGTTCCTGACCGCGCTGTTCTCTGGCGGCTGCGTCGTCTGGCTGCGACGCCGGTACCTGGAGCTCCAGCCGTACGTCATCGCGACGCTGATGAGCGTCCTCATCTTCTTCGCGGCGCTGATGATCTTCGCCGTGAACCCGTTCCGGACGAGCGTGGCGGGCGCCCCGCTCGACGGCAACGGGCTGAACTACCAGCTCCGCAACTTCTACATGATCATCCACCCGCCGAGCCTCTACATCGGCTTCACGAGCGCGGCGGTCCCGTTCGCGTTCGCGATCGCCGCGCTCGCCACGGGCCGCCTCGACAGCGAGTGGATCGTGGCGACGCGGAAGTGGATGCTCTTCTCCTGGCTGTTCCTCTCGATCGGCAACGTGCTCGGGATGCTGTGGGCCTACGAGGAGCTCGGCTGGGGCGGCCCGTGGGCGTGGGATCCGGTCGAGAACGCCGCGTTCCTCCCGTGGCTCACCGCCAGCGCCTACGTCCACTCGACGATGATCCAGGAGCGCCGCGGCATGATGAAGGTGTGGAACGTCTCGCTCATCTGCGGGACGTTTTTCCTCACGATCTTCGGCACCTGGCTCACGCGGTCAGGCCTCATCGCGAGCGTGCACTCCTTCGCCCAGTCCGGCATCGGCATCTGGTTCGTCGGCTTCATGGCCGTGATCCTGGCGACGTGCACCGCGCTGATCGTCTACCGCCTGCCGCGGCTGCGCAGCGACGGTCAGTTCGAGTCGCTGCTGTCGCGCGAGGCCGCGTTCCTCTTCAACAACTGGGGCCTCTTCAGCATCATGATCTTCATCGCTGTCGCGACGGTGTGGCCGCGCATCAGCGAGTGGCTGCTCGACCAGAAGTCGACGCTCGGGCCGACGTTCTACAACATGTGGCTCCCGCCGGTCGCGCTCGTGGTCTTCCTGCTCATGGGCGTCGCGCCGCTGCTCGGGTGGCGGAAGACGTCGCCGGAGCTCTTCCGGAAGAGCTTCCGCTGGCCGGTGCTGGCCACGGTGATCACGGCGGCGCTCCACCTCACGCTCGGGAAGAAGGTGGGCTTCGCCCCGTTCGTCGCCGTGGACCCGATCTACCCCGGCCAGCTCGGCGCCGCGCTCGCGACGCTCGCGTCGACCTACCCGTTCTTCACGGTGGCGTTCGCCGCGTTCAACATCGCCGTGGTCATCCAGGAGTTCGCCCGCGGCATCGCCGCGCGGCAGAAGCGGGGCAGCGAGTCGTTCTTCGCCTCGTTCTACAACCTGGTCGCCAGGTCGCGGCGCCGCTACGGCGGCTACATCGTGCACGTCGGCATCGCGGTGATGTTCCTCGGGTTCGCCGGCCGCGCGTGGGGCGTCGACAAGGAGATCAGCCTCCACCCGGGCGAGGCCGTGCAGATCGAGGAGTACCGCCTCGTCTATGCTGGCCCGCGCATGGAGGTCGACACCGAGAAGCGGATGGTCTTCGCCGATCTCGACGTCGAGCGCCACGGCGCGCCGGTCGGCCGGATCAGCCCGGCGAAGTTCATCTACAAGGCGACCCCGGAGGCGCCGTCGACCGAGGTCGCCCGGCACATCACGCTCAAGAACGACCTCTACGTGATCATCGGGATGGCGAACCCGCAGACGAAGGTCGCTTCCTTCCAGCTGCATGTGAACAACCTGATCTCGTTCATGTGGTTCGGCGCGGGGATCCTCATCCTGGGGGCGCTCGTCGCGATGTGGCCCGACATCGCGCTCGAGGAGGCCGGCGCGTTCGGCTATGTACGAGCGGCTGGGTCCGTCACGGCGTCGGTCGTGTTCGCCTTCCTGCTCGCCGGCGGCCCGTCGCAGGCCTACGGGCACCCCATCCAGGAGGGGTTCGGGCGGCCGACCCTGCTCGCGCCTGGTCAAGCTGACGTCGAGGTCCGCGCCTCGACGCCCGGCGACCCCGTTCGTTCCGGGCAGGTGCCCACGATCGATGCCATGCTCCCGACCGCTGCCGAGCTGAGGTAGCCAGCCTTCGAATGAGCCGCACGCGAAAACTCATCCACGGCATCACCCTCCTCGTCGCGGGTGTCATCGCCCTCGTCGTCATGCTGCGCTCGCCGGAGTTCGCCCACGGGCAGCAGCTCGGGGAGGGGATGGTGCGCACGGGCACCGTCGGCATCCAGAACGACACCGAGCGCCAGCTCTTCTGGAGCCTGATCTGCGCTTGCGGCTGTCCGCGCGAGACCCTCGGGACGTGCACCTGCGGCTTCGCGCACGAGCGCCGGGACGAGCTCCGCGCGGCGCTCGCCGCGGGGCGCTCGCTGGAGGACATCCAGGCGGCCTACGCCGAGCGCTTCGGGGCGGAGGCGCTGGCGGTCCCGCCGAACAAGGGGAGCCAGCGGCTGCTCTACATGTTCCCGCTCGCCGCCATCGCGCTCGGCGCCGGTCTCGTCATCGTGACGCTGCGCCGGTGGAAGCGGCGCAGCGACGAGGTGGTCGCCGCCGGCGCGCAGCGCTCCCCGAAGGACGCTGTCCCCGGCGCGCGCGACGATTACGACGACAAGCTCGACGAAGAGCTCAAGAGCCTCGACCGCGAATGAGCGCAGAACATCCCGAAAGGAGCGCCGCCCCTGCCGCGGCTCACGAGACCGTGAGCAGGGGCTCTGGCTCGCCGCTGGAGCGGCAGATCGTGCATTACGCCCGCTTCGGGGTGCCGCTTGCGGCGCTCGTCGGCGCTGGCGTCGCGGGGCTGGTCGCGGGGCCGCCCGCGGCCATCCTCGTGCTCGCGGGGGGCGCCCTCGTCGCGGTCATCGCCATCTTCTGGGCGAGCCTCCGCGTACTGCTCGGGGAGACGCCGCTGAGCGGGGCCGACGCGTACGCGCTCGGCGCGCCGCGCACCGAGGAGGAGCAGAAGCAGTCCGTCCTGCGGGCGCTCAAGGACCTCGAGTTCGAGCGGAGCGTCGGGAAGATCAGCGACGAGGATTACGCCGAGCTGGTCGCGAAGTACCGCGCCGAGGCGAAGCGGCTGCTCCGCCTGCTCGACGCCGACGCGCAGCCGCGGCGCGAGCAGGTCGCCGCGCTCGTCGCGAGGCACCTCCGGCGCGCCGGGCTCCAGGATGACGCCGGCGTGATCGCGCCGGAGCAGGGCGACGAAGACGCCGCGAGCGAGCTGGAAGACGCCGCCGGGGAGGCCAGGCCCGCGAAGCGGAAGCGCGCCAGGGCCAGACGGCCGGAGAAGCAGGAGCTCGATGCGGTGCCGACGGCGGACGGCGAGCGCGACGCCGCGGCGGTGGAGGATCGCGGGGCGGCGCGCACCTCGACGTGCGCTGTCTGCGGAACGCTCAACGACGAAGACGCTGTGTTTTGCAAGAAGTGCGGGACGAAGTGCGCGCTCGAGGCGCCTCTGGCTGACCAGGCTGCGACGGACGAGGCCGCGGCTGGCGGTGACGAGAACGAGAGCAGGAGGGCGCCGTGATGCGCTGGACCAGGTGCACCGCGCTGGCGGCGATCGCCTCGCTGAGCGTGACCGCCGCGCAGGCCGCGCAGGCGCAGCCGGCCGCTCCGGCGCAACAGGCTGCGACCAGCACGGCGCCAGCGCAGGCCGCGGCGCCCAGGGCGGCGCCGGCGCAGCCTGCAGCGACGACGCAGGCTCCGAAGGCGGCGAAGCCGAGCGCGACGGGCGCCGCGGCCGCCGGAAGCCCGGCTGCCGCGGCCGCCTCGCCGGCGGCGGACGCAGGCGCGGCGGACGCCGGCGCGCCGGACGACGCGGGCGCTCTGCCGCCGGGCCATCCCGAGCTCGGGCAGGAGCTGCCTTCCGGCCACCCGCCGGTGGGCAAGACGCCCGCGGAAGGGGCCGCATCGCGGCGCCGTTCAGAGGAGCTGACGGGCATGTTCGACGCGCCCGAGGACACCGCGCAGGAAGATGCCGGGATCCCGCCCGGCGTCCTCGTGCTCACGGTGCAGGACGCGGACGGTAACCCCGTCCCTCGCATCCCGGTCGACGTCGACATCCTTCAGAGCTCGGTGACGAAGGGCGACTCGAGCCAGCGCGTGACGAGAGAGACGGACGACGCGGGCACCATCCGCTTCGAGAATCTCACGATCGGCGGCGGCACGAGCTATGGCGTCTCGGTCACGCGCGACGGCGGGACGTTCTCCCTGCCGCATTTCGGGCTCAGCGCCGAGGCCGGGAAGCGCGCCGTGCTCCACGTCTACGAGGTCACGTCGGACATGAACAACCTGCTCGTCGGGACGCAGGGCATCATCTACCTCCAGCTCCGGCAGGACTCGATCTCGGTGGAGCAGCTGTTCCAGGTCTTCAATCTCGGCCGCGTCGCCTGGCTGCCCAGCGAGACGTTCGCCCTGCCGCCCGATTACAAGGCGTTCAACAAGACGGACGCCATGGACGAGATGCGCTTCGAGGAGGTCAAGGGCACCGGCGTGGCGCTGCGCGGCACCGTGAGCCCTGGCCGGCACGAAGGGCAGTTCCGCTGGCAGGTCCCGTTCAACCAGGAAGAGCGCCAGACGATCCGCATCGAGCTGCCGCCGCGCATCGCCCAGCTGCGGGTGATGGCGGAGGCGTCGCGGTCCATGACGCTCAACGTCGCCGACTTCCCGGCGGCGCAGCGCACCCAGAACCGGGACGGCAAGAAGATCCTGATCACCGAGAAGCAGAGCTCCCGCGCCGAAGGCGGGCTGAGGACGATCGAGATCACGCTCGCCGGGCTGCCGACGCCTGGCGTGGGCCGGTGGGTCGCGCTGCTCCTGGCCGGAGCGACGGTGATCGGCGGGGCCGCGTTGAACCTGGTCCGGCGGCGTGAAGCGGACCGCGGGCCCGACGACGAGGAGCGGCGAGAGCTGCTCGAGGCGCGCGACGCGCTGCTCGACGAGTTCGTCGAGCTCGAGCGCGCCCGCAAGCGGGGCGACGTCGGTCCGAAGACGTACGAGCGCGTCCGGGGAGCGCTCCTCGACGCGCTCGCGCGCCTCGTCGCCATGATCGAGGCGAGGCCGGCGCGCGGGAAGACCGCCGGCACGCGCAAGGCGTCCGGCGCGCTCAAGTCGGACCCTGCCGCGCCGCCTCCCTGAGGGGGCGCTGCGCCCCTCCTCGGAGCGATGTCTGGTTGGAAGGCCGGCCTCGCCGCGGGCGCAGCCCTCCTGATCGGCGGCGTCGTCGCGCTCGCACGCCATCGCGGTGGGCCGCCGGCGCGCTGCGCCGCCGGGATGGTCGCGCTCGGCCCGCGGTGCTGCGGTGATGGCCAGCGCCTCGAGGCCGGCCGCTGCGTCGGCGCGCCGAGCCGCTGCAGCGCCGGCCTCACGCTGACCCCCGCCGGCTGCGTCGCGCCGAGCGCGACAGTACCTGTCGCCTCCGGGACGCTGCGCCTCGGTCCGAGCGACTGGGAGGCGCAGGGCATCGTCGACGTGCGCGAGGTGTTCATCCCGGCGTTCTCGCTCGATGCATTCGAGGTCACCGAGCAGCGTTACGCGGCCTGCGTGGACGCCGGCGCCTGTTCCCCGTTACCGCTGCGCGGTGAACCGGGCCTTCCCGTGACGGGCGTCACCGTGGAGGAGGCCGCCCGTTACTGCGCCTTCGCTGGTGGGGCGCTTCCGTCGCGTGACCAGCTGGCCTTCGCCGCCGCCGGCCCGTCGAGCCGGCGGTACCCGTGGGGAGACACCGGTGCGGTCTGCCGGCGCGCCGCCTTCGGCTTGCGGGCGGGCCCATGCGGATGGGGCGCGACGGGCCCGGAGCTCGCCGGAGCGCGCCCCGACGGCGCCGCTGTCCACGCGGCCGGACGCCTGTTCGACCTCGCCGGCAATGTCGCCGAGTGGGCGGCCCCTGATCTGCCTGGACAGGAGATCTCGGGAACTCACGGCGGATCGTGGGCCGACGGGGCGGCGGCGGCGCTTCGGACCTGGAACCGGCGGCTTCTCCCTGGTTCGACCCGCGCGCCGGATATCGGCTTCCGGTGCGCCTATTCTCGTTGAGCTCGCGACGCGCGGCGGCGACTCCGGCGGGGCGGGGCGGGGCCAGGAAGGAGCGCGACCCCGCCGCAAAACGGTCCGGAAACGCGCTCCGTCTGGTCCGGATTGGGTTACAGTCTCCCTTCCCAATGACTGTCGCGCTTCTCTCGATCGGGACCGAGCTCACCCGGGGCGAGATCATCAACACCAACGCGGCCTGGCTCGCTGCCGAGCTCACCGCAGCGGGCTTCACGGTCAGCGTGGCCAACACGGTCGATGACGATGTCGACCGCATCGCCGCTGCGGTTCGCCAGCTCGCGAGCGCGCACCGGCTGGTGATCGCCACCGGCGGCCTCGGGCCCACGACGGATGACCTCACGGCGCTGGCCGCCGCCCGCGCGATCGGCACCGACCTCGTGCGCGACGAGAGCACGCTGCTCGCCATCCGCCGCCGGGTCGAGGGCCGCGGCAAGACGATGAACGCGGGCCACGAGAAGCAGGCCGAGGTCCCCGCCGGGTCGGAGATACTCCCGAACTCGTCCGGCACCGCGCCTGGCTTCGGGATCCATCTCGGCGAGTCCACGGTCTTCTTCCTGCCAGGCGTGCCGCGGGAGATGAAGAGCATGTTCGCCGAGCAGGTGTTGCCGCGCGTGCGGCCGGCTGCGCCGAACAACACCTTCCAGGTCCGTCTTCGCACCTACGGTCTCCCCGAGTCCGCGCTCGGCGAGCTCCTGAACGGCGTGGAGGAGGCCTATCCTGGCATCACGCTCGGCTACCGCGTGCATTACCCGGAGGTCGACGTGAAGGTCCACGCCCGCGCCGCCACGCACTCGATGGCGCACGAGCTGGCCCTGAAGGCGACCGCCGAGGCCCGCGAGCGGCTCGGCACGGCCGTGTACGGGGAGGGGGACGACGCCTTCCCGGAGATGGTCGGGCGCTCCGTGCGCGCCCGTGGCTGGCGGCTCGCCGTCTCGGAATCGTGCACTGGCGGGCTGATCTCTCACCTGCTCACCAGCTACCCGGCGAGCGACTACCTGGTCGGCGCCGCGGTCACCTACGCGAACAGCGCCAAGACGCGGCTGCTCGGCGTCGCGGAGGACACCCTGCGCGGCCACGGCGCGGTGTCGGCCGAGGTCGCTGCGGAGATGGCCCAGGGGGTACGCCGCCTCTGCGAGGTCGACGTGGCCATCTCCGTGACGGGCATCGCCGGCCCGACGGGCGGGACGGCGACCAAACCGGTCGGCCTTTGCTACTGGGCCGTGTCGCACCCTGGCGGCCTCGTCGTGCGCGACCGCGTGTTCTCGGGGGATCGCGAGGAGGTCCAGCTCGGCGCTGCCTACGCCGTCCTGGACCTCCTCCGCCGCATTGCCGGCAACCTGCCCGAACGCTGACGGGAGCGCTGACGCGGGCCGCGCGTCAGTTCGGCGCTGCGCGCGTGAACGTCAGCGCGCCGCCCCCGCGGTCGATCCGCACTGTGTCTCCCTGCTTGAACTCGCCGCCGAGGATGCGCTTCGCGAGCTCGTCCTCGATGCTCCGCTGGATGGCGCGCTTCAGCGGCCGGGCACCGTACTGCGGATCCCACCCCTGCTCGATGAGGTAGCCCTTCGCCTCGGACGAGATGGTGAACAGCAGCCCGCGCCGATCCAGGCGCTTTCGCAGGAGATCGAGCTGGATATCGACGATCTTCTCCATCTGCTCGCGCGCCAGCCGCCGGAACACGATGAGGTCGTCCAGGCGATTCAAGAACTCCGGGCGGAAGTGCTTGCGCACCTCCTCGATGACGGCCCGCCTCACGAGCTCGGCCTTCTCGTCCGCCGGCAGGTTGGCTCGCTCCTCGATCGCCGCGGCCGCCGGCGTGCCGAGGTTGGATGTCAGGATGATGATCGTGTTCTTGAAATCGACCGTGTGCCCCTGCCCGTCGGTCAGGCGTCCATCGTCGAGCACCTGGAGGAGCGTATTCCAGATGTCCGGGTGGGCCTTCTCGATCTCGTCGAACAGCACCACGCTGTACGGCCGCCGGCGCACCGGCTCGGTGAGCTGGCCGCCCTCCTCGTAGCCGACGTACCCGGGCGGCGCGCCGATCAGGCGAGCCACCGCGTGGCGCTCCCCGTACTCGCTCATGTCGAGCCGCACCATGGCCCGCTCGTCGTCGAACAGGATCTCGGCGAGCGCGCGCGCGAGCTCGGTCTTGCCGACGCCCGTCGGCCCGAGGAAAAGGAACGATCCGATCGGCCGCCGCTCGTCGCCGAGGCCTGCCCTCGAGCGCCGGATGGCGTTCGACACAGCGCGGAGCGCGTCCTCCTGGCCGACGACGCGCCGGCGCAGCTCCTCCTCGAGGCGCAGGAGCTTCTGCATCTCGCTCTCGAGCATCTTGGAGACGGGGATCCCGGTCCACTTCGACACGACCGCGGCGATATCCTCGTCGGTGACCTCCTCCTTGAGGTAGCTCTGCTTCGACTGCACCTGCGCGAGGGTCGACCGGATCGCCTCGAGCTTCTTCTCGATCTCCGGGATCCTGCCGTAATGGATCTCCGCGGCGCGTCCGAGGTCGCCGGCGCGCTTCAGGCGCTCCTCCTCGAGCCTGAGCTCCTCGATCTGCGGCTTGAGCTGGCGCAGCTCCGAGATGAGCTCCTTCTCGCGCATCCACTGCGCCCGCATCGCGTCGCGCTGCCCCTGGAGCTCGGCGATCTCGCGCCGTACCTCGTCGAGGCGCGCCTTGCTCGCCTTGTCGCTCTCGCGCTTCAGCGCCTGTTCCTCCATCTGCATCTTCAGCAGGTCGCGCTCGACCTGATCGATCGGCGTGGGCAGGCTGTCGATCTCCATGCGGATCTTCGACGCCGCCTCGTCGACGAGGTCGATCGCCTTGTCAGGCAGGAACCGCTCGGTGATGTACCGGTTCGACAGGACGGCCGACGCCACGAGCGCCGCGTCCTGGATGCGGATCCCGTGGTGAACCTCGTACTTCTCCTTGAGCCCGCGGAGGATGGCGATGGTGTCCTCGACGCTCGGCTGCGAGACGAGCACCTGCTGGAACCGCCGCTCCAGCGCCGCGTCCTTCTCGATCCGCTTCCGGTACTCGTCGAGGGTGGTCGCGCCGATACACCGCAGCTCGCCGCGCGCCAGCGCGGGCTTCAGCATGTTGGCCGCGTCCATGGCGCCCTCGGCCGCCCCGGCGCCCACCAGGGTGTGGAGCTCGTCGATGAACAGGATGATGCGCCCGTTCGAGCCCTCGATCTCCTTGAGCACGGCCTTGAGCCGGTCCTCGAACTCACCGCGGAACTTCGACCCTGCGACCATGGCGGCGAGGTCGAGCGCGGCGATGGTCTTGTCCTTGAGCGACTCGGGCACGTCGCCGGCGACGATCCGGTGCGCGATGCCCTCGACGATGGCTGTCTTGCCGACGCCGGGCTCCCCGATGAGAACCGGGTTGTTCTTGGTGCGGCGCGAGAGCACCTGGATCACGCGGCGGATCTCCTCATCTCGGCCGATCACCGGGTCGATCTTGCCCTGTCGAGCGAGCTTCGTGAGGTCGCGCGTGTACTTCTCGAGCGCCTGGAACTTCCCCTCGGGGTCCCTGTCGGTCACGCGCTGGTTGCCGCGCACGGCCGCGAGCGACGCGAGGATCTTGTCGTACGAGAGCCCCGCTCGCTCGAAGATCGACTGGATCTCCTTGTCGACCTTCACCCCGGCGAGCAGGACATGCTCTGTCGAGATGTAGTCGTCCTTGAGCGCCTTCGCCTCGTCCTCGGCCTTCTGCAGGACCGCGAGCGCGCGCCGCGACAGGCCCGGCTCGGCGCCCCCGCTCACGCGAGGGTAGGAGTCGATCTTCGCCTCGAGGAGGCGCAGCAACCCCGCCGGATCGGCGCCTGCTTTCTGCACCAGGGGGGCGCCGACGCCGCCGTCCTGGTCGACGATCGCCCGCACAAGGTGCTCGGGATAGAGTTCGGGGTTCCCCCGGCGGCTGCCGAAGTCGACAGCCTCTCGTATGGCCTCTTGGGCCTTCGTCGTCATTCGCTCGATTCTCATGGCACCTCGAAGCTAAGGCGCGTGCCTGGGCTAGCAAGGGGCCGGCCAAGCAAGCGGCTTGCCAGAGGAACCGAGCGGACGCAGCGAAGGTTCGATGCAGCGCTCGCGCCGCGTCAACCCCCCACCCGCGGCGCGAGCGCGAGATCCGATCCGCGGCGCGCCTCCGGCGCGGGGTTCGGTCCACCCCGCGCCTCCAGCGCCGGGGTCAGATGTCGAGGTTCTTCACGTTGAGCGCGTTCTGCTCGATGAAGTTGCGGCGCGGCTCCACCTGATCCCCCATGAGGATCGTGAAGAGCTCGTCCGTCTTCACCGCATCGTCGATGCGGACCTGCAGGAGAGTCCGGGCATCCGGGTTCATCGTCGTTTCCCAGAGCTCGTCGGCGTTCATCTCGCCGAGGCCCTTGTAACGACTGATCGAGATACCCTTCTTGCCCCGCTCTTCGATGTAGTCGACGAGCGCCTCCCCGTTTTCGATGGTCTCCTCGCCGCTCGAGATGCGGGCCCGGTACGGGGGCGCGCCGATGGAGCGGAGGTCCTGCTCGATGGACCAGGCTTCCTGGTACTCCGGCGAGCCCACCAGGTCCCAGTCGATGACGCTCCTCCGAGCGCTCGCGCCGGGTCGCGGCACGACCTCGATGCGGCTCGTCCCGTGCTCGGTGTCCCGGGGTGTCGCCAGCGTGAGCGGGAACAGGTCCGGGTAGCGCTGCTTCAGGTAGGCGCGGAGCTCGTCGGCGGCCGCGGCGACCTTCTTGGTCTCGCGCAGGTCGTCCCGACCGAGCCCGCTCGACCGCAGCACCGCCGCCACGATCCGCGCGTCACAGCGCTTGTCGATGTTGGAGAGCACGGCGCGGAAGCGCTTCAGCCGTTGCGCGAGCCGGTAGAGCGGCTGGCCCGCGATGCCCGTCTGAGCGCCGCTGGCGACGATCTCGAGCCCGTCCACGGCGTTGCCCACGAGGAACTCGTCGAGCGCGGCCTGATCCTTGAGGTACAGGTCCCGCTTGCCCTTGCGCACGCGGTAGAGCGGCGGTTGCGCGATGAACAGGTACCCCTTCTCCATGATCTCCGGCATCTGCCGGAAGAAGAAGGTCAGGAGCAGCGTGCGGATGTGGGAGCCGTCGACGTCGGCGTCCGTCATCAGGATGATCTTGTGGTAGCGGAGCTTGTCGATCTCGAAGCCGCCCGCGTCGTTGATCCCGCACCCGAGGGCGGTGATCAGCGTGCCGACTTCCGCGGAGCTCAGCATCCGGTCGAGCCGCGCCCGCTCCACGTTCAGGATCTTGCCCTTGAGCGGGAGGATCGCCTGGAAGTGCCGGTCGCGCCCCATCTTCGCGCTGCCGCCGGCGCTCTCGCCCTCGACGATGTAGATCTCGCTCTTCTCCGGGTCCTTCGACTGGCAGTCGGCGAGCTTGCCCGAGAGCGACGTCACGTCGAGCGAGCCCTTGCGGATCACCTCGCGCGCCTTCCGCGCCGCCTCGCGCGCCTTGGCCGCGACGACCGCCTTCTCGATGATCTTCTTCGCGCTCTGCGGGTTCTCCTCGAAGTACTGCCCCAGCTTGTCGCTGACGACGGCCTCGACGATGCCCTTGACCTCGCTGGAGACGAGCTTCGATTTCGTCTGCGAGTCGAACGACGGGTCCGGGTGCTTGATGCTGAGCACGCACGTCAGGCCCTCGCGCGCGTCCTCGCCCTGGAGGCCCTGCTTCAGCTCCTTGAAGAGGTTGTGCGCGCTCCCGTAGTTGTTGATCGTCTTGGTGAGCGCGGCGCGGAGCCCGGTGAGGTGGGTGCCGCCGTCCCGGTTGTGGACGTTGTTCGTGTAACAGAAGATCGCCTCCGTGTAGGAGCCGTTCCACTGCAGGGCGACCTCCACGCCGACCGGCGGCGACGCCGAGCTCCCGCGGCCGTTCGCGCCCTCGCCCGAGGCCGCGATCTCCTGCTGCGTGACGAAGCTGATCACGTCGTCGTGAATCGGCTCCTTGGTCTTGTTGAGGAGCGCCACGAACTCCGCGATGCCCCCCTTGTACTCGTAGGCTTCCGCCCGCCCGTCGGGGCGCTGGTCGTCGAGGTGGATGACGAGCCCGGCGTTCAGGAAGGCGAGCTCCCGCAGGCGGCTCGCGAGGATGTCGAAGCTGAACTCGACCGTGCTGAAGATGACCGGGTCGGGCTTGAAGGTGATCTTCGTTCCCGTCTTGTCCGTCACCCCGATCGCCTTGAGGGGCGCCCTGGGAACGCCCAGAGCGTACTCCTGGAACCAGACTTTTCCTTCGCGCTTGATCTCGAGCTTGAGCCACTCGCAGACGGCGTTCACGGCGCTCACGCCGACGCCGTGCAGGCCGGCAGAGACCTTGTAGCTGGAGTTGTCGAACTTGCCGCCGGCGTGGAGGACGGTCATGACGACCTCCGCGGCGCTCACGCCTTTCGCGTGCATCCCGACCGGGATCCCCCGGCCGTTGTCCTCGATGGAGACCGAGCCGTCGAAGTGGACGGTGAGCCTGATCTCGGTGCAGACGCCGGCGAGGTGCTCATCGACGGCGTTGTCCACGACCTCCCAGACGAGGTGATGCAGCCCCGATCCGTCGTGCACATCGCCGATGTACATGCCGGGGCGCTTTCGCACCGCTTCAAGGCCTTCGAGCGCCGTGATGCTGTGGGCGTCGTACGACGGCTTGGTGAGGTCGGTCGGCTGGCTCAGGGTGGGTTCCGTCATCTCGGTCCTGGTGGCGCGCCCGCCGCCTCTCACCGGGGGGCGCAGAGCGGCGGAGGCCGCTCGGATTGCCGGATTTCTTGCAGTGGAGGGGCCGGCTCGATGGCAGCTCGTCGGGTGGGACCCGGGGGCCGCGGCCGCGGCGCCGGATCGAGTCAGAGGCCACGAACGATCATGCGCGGACCGCTCGCCGATGCCCCCGTAAAGACCGCGGAAATGTAGCCGAAATCAGGCGCTCAGGCAAGCGTTTCGCCGGGTCCGGAAGGCTCGTAACATCGTATTTTCAGCGGCTCGCGCGGGCGCGTCCGGAGCATTCCAACTCGCGCGCTGGGGGGCAGGATCAACGCGTCTGGTGGCGGTCGCGGTGCCGTGTCGGCGCGGCGTGTCAGCGCGCCTCCGGAGCCGCCACCTGGCACCCGTCTGGAGGCCGCGCGCCGGCGACGCCCGTCAGCTGAGGGCGCCGCCCTCGACGTGGAAATCGCGCCTTTCCGAGGAAGGTACGCCCGGCGTGACGATGAGATCTCGCCGCGTCGTCGTCAGGAACACCTGCCCGCGCGCCATCCCGAGAAACGTGAACAGCGCGGCCGTGCGATCCGGGTCGAGCTCGCTCGACACATCGTCGAGCAACAGGATCGGCTCTACACCTCGGACGGAAGCAATGGCAGCGGTCTCGGCGGCTTTGAGCGAGAGGGTGAGGGCCCGGTGCTGCCCCTGGGACGCGACGACGCGGGCGGGGTGCCCGTCGAGATCGAGCGCGAGGTCGTCGCGGTGGGGCCCGAAGCCGGCGCTCGGCCGGTGGGCGTCGCGCCGGCGCTGCTCGCGCAGGGCTGCGCGCGCCTCCTCGGCGTCGCCGGAGCCGCCTGGCGCGTAGCGCGCGGCCAGCGTCAGGTCCGGCGCGGCGATGCGGGCGAACGCGTGCGCGAGCTCCGGCGCCAGCGCCTGCACGGCGGCCTCGCGGGCGCGGGTCAGCGCCGCGCCGTGGAGGGCGCAGAGCTCCTCGAAGGCGTCGAGCTCGGAGCTCGCCTGCGCCGACGCGCCTGCGCCGCGGTGGAGCAGCTCGTGGCGCGCGCGGAGCGCCTGCGCGTAGCGGGCGCGGTGGTCTGCGCTCCGCGGATCCATGAAGAGCGCCAGGCGATCGAGCAGCGTGCGCCGCGCGCTCGCGGGGCCGGTCGACAGCGCGAGCTCCTCCGCGTGGAAGGCGACGACCGGCGAGCGCGTCGCGAAGCTAGCGAGGCTCGGGGGTCGGTTGCCGTCGATCCGCACGACGCACCGCTTCTGCTCCACCGCCGCGGTCTGCTCGCGCGCGAGCGGCGCGAGCGCTTCCCGGCGTTCGACGAAGCGGGCCCGCGCGCTCGCGACGGCGGCCCCGTGACGGACGAGCTCCGCCGCGCGCGCCGTGCGGAAGCTCCTCGACGTGGCGGCGAAGTAGATCGCCTCGAGCAGGCTCGTCTTGCCCTGCCCGTTGTTGCCGGCGATGACGTTGAGGCGCGGCGCAGGCTCGACGTCGACGCGTCCGAGGTTCCGGAACTCGCGGATGTGGAGCCGCTCGAGGAGCAGGCTCGGGGTTCGTCCCGTGAGCTCGTCGGGGGGCGCATTCAAATCCGCATCGGCATGATGACGGCGACGTAGCTCTGCTGGTTCGACTCGCTGCCGGGCCGGAGCACGGCCGGGTCGAGCTCCCCGGAGATGCCGAGGACGACCTCCTCGTCGTCGATGGCGGCGAGCACGTCGAGGAAGTACTTCGCGTTGAAGCCGATGGTGACCTCGGGCCCGCTGTAGTCGACCGACAGCTCATCGAAGCCGGCGCCGGTGTCCGGGCTCTCGCTGGTGATGCGGAGCGTCCCCGGCGCGATCGACAGCTTCACGCCGCCGGTGCGGTCGTTCGCGGCGAGCGCGATGGCCTTGAGCGCCTCGGCGAACGCGACGCGGGGCGCGCGGACCGAGCGCTCGGTGACCGACGGGATGACCTGCTGGTACGGGGGGAACTGCGCGTCGACGAGCTTCACCGAGAACTGCATCCCGGCGATGTTGAAGAAGGCGTTCGGCCCGCTCTGCGTGATGGCGACCATCGGGGTCTCCTTCTCGGCGCGCGCCTCCTCGGCGAGCCGGCGGAGCTCCGTGATCGCCTTGAGCGGGATGAGCATCGTGGCCGTCGCGGAGCTGCCGGAGACGGTCGCCTCCATCTTGGACAGGCGGTGGCCGTCGGTGGTCACCATCCTGACGCGATCGCCGGCCCACTCGAACAGGGCGCTGTTGACGTGGGCGCGCGTCTCGTCGGTCGAGATCGAGAAGTGCGTCCGCGTGATCAGGAGCGCGAGCTGCTCGACGGGCAGCTCCAGCGAGGGCGCGTCCTGCGCCGGGGCTGGCAGCTGCGGGAACTCCGAGCCGGGCAGCCCGGGGAGGGTGTAGCGCCGCGGCGATCCGACCGCCTTGAGCGACGTGTGCGCGCCCTCGGTGGTGGTGATCTGGACCGGGCCATCGGGCATGGCCTTCACGCGCTCGAGCAGGTCCCTGGCCGGGACCGCGACCGAGCCGCCGGTCTTGACGTCTGCATGCGTCTGGCCAGTGACCCCGATGTACAGGTCGGTCGCAGCGACGCGGACGGCGTTGCCCTCTGCGGCGAGCAGGACGTTGGCGAGCGCTGGCATGGCGCTCTTCTTGTCCGCTACGCCTTGGCAGCGCGCGACGAGGCGAAGCAGATCTTTTTTGGGGATCACAAGGTCCATGGCCGACTCCGAGCCGCTCCCTTTAGCAGGGTTATCGCCCGGGCGTGGACCGGAAATGAGCGCTCCGGTGACCTTGCGCGGCGCCTCTTCTTTCCATGAAATAGATAGGTAAAGACAACGTCTTCGTCGTAGGCGCTGTGGAGGGCGGGGATAACTCAGAATGTCGAACGATTCTCATCACTTGGAAGCGAGCGCCCTGGGGTAAATGGACCGTCCTCAGGGGTAGGAGGACAGGGGATAGCTGGCGGGCAGCGCGTCTCCCCCGCTTTGTCCCCAGGGTTCTCGATGGAGTTATCCCCAAGATCCTCCGCGACGAATGCGGGAATGGGTAGCCGAGCACAGCCGCCGCGCGCTTTCCTGATGCGCTGTGCAGTTCCGAGCGGCACCTGGATGGAGTATTTCAAAATGTACGGACTTGAGTTCGGTGCGCTGCGTCCATTGCGGTAACCACCACAACGTTGCGGCGGTCGTGTGCCCAGCGACCGGTCTCGTCGTTGACGCGGGCGGGGCTCCATCGTCGCGCGAGGCGAGGCGAGCGGCGGCTCCCCTCGAGCCTGTTTCACGTCCCGCCGCCTCTCCGCCGAGGCCGGCGCCTGCTTCCCGCAGGAATGGATCAGCCGCGGAGCCTCGACCAGCGCCGGGAGCGCCCCCGCCGCCTCCGGAGCGTCGCGCCCTGGCGTCCCGCGCGCCGTTGCCCTCGAGCGCCGGCTCCCGGATGGCGGCATGGCCAACGAGCGACGCCGTGGGAGGGACCTCGTTCAGCCGCTCGCTGCTCGGCCATGTGATCGGCGACAAGTACGGCGTCACCGCCATCATCGGGGAGGGCGGCATGGGCGCGGTCTACGAGGCCGAGCACCTCCAGATCGGGCGGCTGGTCGCTGTCAAGGTGATGCACCCGCGGGAGACTCAGACGCGCGAGGCGGTCTCGAGGTTGGAGCACGAGGCGCGCATCGCGGGGCGGATCGGCCACCCGAACATCTGCGAGGTGTACGACATGGGCCGGCTCCCCGACGGCAGCCCGTACCTCGTGATGGAGCGGCTCCGCGGGGAGACGCTGGCGCAGCGAATCGAGCGCTGCGGTACCGTGCCGCCAGGCGAGCTCGTCGACATCATGCTCCAGGTCCTCTCGGCGCTCGTGACGGCGCACGAGCGGGGGATCGTTCACCGTGACCTGAAACCGGAGAACATCTTTCTTTCGGAGCGAGCAGGCATGTTGCCCATTGCCAAGTTGCTCGACTTCGGCATCTCCCAGGCCGCTGGCGTGGACGGGACGATGGATCTGACCCGCACCGGCATGGTGATGGGCACGCCCTACTACATGGCGCCCGAGCAGGCTCGGGGGGACGTGGAGCTTGACCATCGGCTCGATCTGTGGGCTGTGGGCGTGATCCTGTACGAGGCGCTGACCGGTCAGCGCCCGTTCGTGGCGCGCAACTACAACGCGCTGCTCGTGCAGATCCTCACCATCTGGCACCGCCCGGTGACCGAGCTCGATCCGACGATTTCCCCCGGCCTCTCGCGTCTTGTAGATCGCGCCCTGGCCAAGGCGCGGGAGGAGCGGTTTCAGAGCGCCCGTGAGTTCCAGGAGGCGCTGCGTCGATTCAGGAACCAGGCGCCGGTCTCGCAGCGACGCCGGCCGGAGCGCCTCGCCGTTCGGAGCATCGTCGAGGAGAGGGACGACGACGGGACGATGATGTTTGCTCGGCTCGGAGGCGACAGGGGCTCGGCCGATGCTGGGAACGTGGTCGTCGCGAGCGCGCGCAAGGCGGTGGAGCCTGGGAGGCAGGGGTCGCGGGCGGCGGCCAGCAACGGCTTGCAGCTGCGCCACAGCGTGTGGCCATCACGGGTTCTCGAGACGGCGGGCGGCGGCGTTCCGGCGCGGCGGCGGAGCGAGCCAGCCGCTGAGGTGGTGGAGGCGCAGTGCCGGGAGGATGAGGCGGAGGACAGGCCGACGATCCCGTCGCTGAGTCCAGCCGGCAAGGGCGCGGAGCTCTCGGAGGATACCGAGGCCACCGTCGTCGATCCGCCCCCGTTTCCGGACGACATGCCGACGCTCATCCGGGGTGAGGGTCGCGCGCGAGACGGTGATCAGGGCTGACGGAAACGTGAGCACAGGAGCGAGGTGAGCGCTGTGGATACGGTCGAGCGCGTGGTGGCGCGTGGCGTCGTGAAGACATACGGAACGACGGCGGCGCTGCGCGGAGTGAACGCGACCATCGAGGCGGGGCGTTTGACGCTCATCGAAGGCGCGAACGGGTCGGGCAAGTCAACGCTGCTCGGCATCCTCGGAACGGTGGTCCGTCCCACGTCGGGCACGGTGCTCTACGAGCCCTTCGGTGAGGACGCCGGGCTGGCCCGCGGCACCATCGGGTGGCTGTCGCACGAGTCGCTGGCGTATCCGGATCTCTCCGGCCGGCAGAACGTCGAGCTGGCGGCGCGCTTCCACGGGCTCGACGCTCAAGAGGCGTGGCATCGCGCGGAGGAGCGCTTCGAGCTGGGGAGCTTCGCGCTGAGGCCTCTCCGCACGTGCTCGCGCGGCCAGCGGCAGCGCATCGCGCTGGCGCGAGCGCTCGTGCATCATCCCTCGCTGGTTCTGCTGGACGAGCCCACCACGGGCCTGGACCGCTCCGGGGTGACGCGGCTCCTCACCGTGGTCGAGGCAGAGGTGGCGCGGGGCGCCGCCGTGGTCGTCGTGTCGCATGAGCCGGACGTCTTCCGAGATCGAGCTGCCGCCCGTCTGGTGCTGGAGCGGGGGCGTGTCGTCACCAACGCCTCCTGAGCCGCCGGAGAAGCGTCTGGCATGTTTCACGTGAAACAGCGATCGGCTGAACGCCTACCCGAAGTCGACCGGAGCTGACATCCGTCACCGTGCGGCAGCAGTAGCGCGGGATCGACTCGAGCATGGACGCGGTTGTCGAGCGCTGAGGCCACCCACAGGAAATCGAGAGATCGAAAGAGCATCGCTCGGTCCTTTCTCCTGCCTCCTCGTTCTCGTGTTCCGAGCTCATGTTCCGAGCACGACCCTTGCGCTTGCTGACGTGCTCGGCACGCCGCAGCGGGTTCCAGGACGGCATCGGCCGCGGATGGCTTGAGCGGTGAGGGGTCAGCTGAAGAGGCGCGCTGGTGGCAGGCTGCTGATGGGATCGCTGCCATCGGATTGACGGAAGGAACAACGCCTCCGGGAGTGGGCCGCGCATGCCGCGACCTGGTGCGGGCGCACCCCCGCGCGCGCTTCCGGAGTATCCGGCCGCTCACAGCGTCGCATCATGCGGCTCGCGAACGGGCCCAGGAGAACGGCGATCGAAGGCGGTCAGTCCGGCTCGCGCGGGAAGCTGGCCCGAGGCTCCACCAGGAGACCCGAAGCTGGCGACAGCGACGAGCTCGTCGAGGACGGCAAGGTGCTGCGCCGCCCGGAACAGTCCTGGCTCCGGGGCAGGCTCTCGAGATCGCGATCAGCGGCGTGCGTCCCCAGCGTGTCAGCCCCTGCAGCGCAGTGCGTAGCCCTCGAGCTAGGTCGACGACCACGCGATGTGTCCGGTCACCATGCAGCGGCTGGAAGCACCGTCGCCGTGGCCGCGCAGCGCCGAGAGCGAGGCATTCCAACCTGGTCGACTCTCCGCCCAGCGGGGTGGTGGCCGGTCCTGCATTGGCGTGCCGGCCCATCCATACCCGCGCCGGGTCCGAACGGTGGAGGCGCATCCCGATGCGGAGAATCGGCCGGGATGACCGCGGCACGACGCTCGGTTCAGCTGAGTTCATCGCGCGCTAACCTCCACGTGAGTCGGCTGAATCTCTGCGTTCCCGGAGTCCTTCGTACTCCCGAAGGCGGAGATGGCTCGACCACCAGCGTTCCCTGGTGAGAGCGGTGGTCACCTTCGAATAAGGTGGCGCCCGCCCTCAGAGACCGAGGCGCGCCAGGGCAAGCTGCGCTGCGGCGAGCGGCGCCCCGCGCGGTGTGAGCGGCGCGAGATATCACAACGAACCCCGAGCTGATGCCGGCAGCCTCGATCTCGCCGGCATCGGTGCGGGTCAATGCATCGGGAGCGGCTGGCGGGTTCAGCACCACCAGGTCCAGCAGCAAGCCCGCCGGGAGCGTCCGCAAGGGCACCAAGCACAAGAGACCTCGTGGAGGAGATGCCAGCCGGTCCACGCCGATCAGCGTCAGCGCGTCACGCGTAAGAGCGCGCGTCGAGTCTGCGTTGGTGAACGTGGGTCCAAGGGGGGAAGGAGCACGCCGGCACTCGGGCGATAGCCAGCGATGCCTTCTCCCGGTCGACTACACGGTCGTGAGGTCCGGCAGAGGGCCGCCGCTGCGTCGGGCGGCGAGGTTGGGGGAGCGCGAATCAGGGCAGCGGCGCGGCGCCTCCTCGGGGCCGACGAGGCCACCTTCGAACGCGCCGCGTCGGCTTTTTTGGACCGGAGCGCGCGGGGGCAAGCTGCGCTGGGACGCCCGGTGCGCTCGTAACGGCGCGAGGAGTCACAACGACGACCGAGCTGATGCCGAGCACCTCGAGCTCACCGGCACTGGCCGGTCGAAGCATCGGAAGCAGCCGATGGGTTCAGCATCACCGGAGTCGGCGGCAGGCCAGGTGCGTGTGTCCTCGAGGCCAGCAGACATCAAGCCACCTCGTGGAGGATGCCAGCCAGTCCAGGCCTATCAGCACGAGGGCGTCTGGCGCGAGCGGGCGCCCCGGGTCTGTGTTGGCCAACCTGGCGCGACGAGGGGAGAGGAGCACGCCGGCGCTCTCGACGATCGCCGAAAATGCCTGCTGGCGGTGACCCACGCAGTCGCGAGGTCCAGCGAGATGGCGCGGCCGCTGAACCGGGCGGCCAGGTGAGCGGAGCGCGAACACGGGCAGCGGTAATGCACCTCCTCGAGGCGGAGGAGGTCACCTTCGAATGTAGCGGCGTCTCGCCCTCAGAGACCGAGGCGCGCCAGAGCAAGCTGCGCTGCAGTGAGCGACGCCGGCGCTGTGGGAGTGGCGCGAGGCATCACAACGACACCCGAGGTGATGCCGAGCGCCTCGAGCTCACCGGCATTGGTGCCGGTCGATGCATCGGGAGCAGCCGGTGGGCTCAGCATCACCAGAGGCGGCGGCAGGCCAGGCGCGAGCGTCCTCAACGCCAGCAAACAGCAGGCGATCTCGTGAAGGATGCCTAGCCGGTCCAGGCCGACCAGCACCACGGCATCAGGCGCGAGCGCGCGTACCAGGTCTGCGTTGGTCAACCCGGGTCCAAGAGGGGAGAGGAGGGCGCCGGCGCTCTCGACGATCACCAGCAACGCCTGCTGCCGGTCCACCCACGCGGTCGCGAGGTCCAGCGAGATAGCGACGCCGCTGCGCCGGGCGGCGAGGTGAGGGGAGAGCGGATCCGGGAAGCGATACGGCGCCGGTTCAGGGCGAACCGAGCTGACGCGTGCGAGCTGGTCGGCGTCCGTCGTGGAGGCGCCGTCCACGCCCGACTCGATCGGTTTCAGGCCGCAGACGCTGGCGCCTCGAGCAGCGAGCGCGGCGACCAGAGCCACGGACGTATGCGTCTTGCCAACCCCGGTCCCGGTTCCGACGACAGCGACCCGCTGCTGCCCTGTTTCACGTGAAACAGCTCGGCCCCTCACCGCATCGCCTCGCGGAACCCTGCCAGGGCGCGCTCGACGGCGGCCTCGGAAAGCGACGCGCTCGCCGTGATGCGAAGACGCGAGGTGCCGGCCGGAACGGTCGGCGGCCGGATTGCCTGGACCAGGATGCCCTCTCGCGCGAGCCGCTGGGACATCTCCACCGCAGCACCCGGCGACTCCAGGATCCAGGGGAGGATGGGTCCCGACGAGCCCGGAAGCAGCGGCGCTCCGAGGGCGCGCAGTCCAGATCGGAGCCGGCCAGCAGCCATCGCGAGGCGCGCCCGGCCGGCGTCATCGGCCGCGGCACGACGAATGCGATCCACTGCGGCGCGCGCCACCATGGGACTGATCCCGGTCGAGAAAACGAAGCTCCTGGCGCGGTTCCAGAGGTAAGTCCGCAGCGTCGCGGAGCCCGCGACGAAAGCGCCGTGCAGCCCAAGCGACTTGCCGAGCGTGCCGACGAGAACGTCCGGGCGAACGCCGGCCTGGGCGCACAGACCGGCACCGCGCAGCCCGCAGATGCCGAGGGCATGCGCCTCGTCCACCATCAGCGCGGCATCATGGCGATCGCAGAGCTCGCGCAGGCGCCGTAGGTCGGGCGTGTCCCCATCCATGCTGAAGAGCGATTCGGTGACGACCCACCGGCGGCGAGCGCTCTGGGCGCGCACGAGGGAGCGCTCGGCCGCCTCCAGGTCCAGGTGGCGAACGACCTCCACCGTCGCGCCAGACAGACGGCAGCCGTCGATGATCGATGCGTGGTTGAGCGCGTCCGACACGATGACGTCCCCGGGCCTGGCCAGCGCGGCAAGGGTGCCGACGTTGGCCGCATACCCGGAGGAGAACAGCAGCGCCGCCTCCACCCCGAGCCAGGCGGCGATCGCTCCCTCGGCCATCAGGTGGGCCTCATGATTCCCGCTCACGAGGCGGGACGCGCCGGCACCGCTCGCAGCGCCGTCTTCCGCGGAGCAGGGGAGGCCGGCGTAGCCGAGATAGTCGTTGGAGCACAGCACCAGCATGCCGGCAGGAGCAGCCGCAGCAGGCGGCGCGCGCAGCAGGCCCGCGCGCCTCAGCTCGGCGAGCTCGTCCTCGAGATGACGGAGGGCATGGCCTCCCTCGGGTGGTGTGAGGCTGGGGATACGAGGAGCTTCATCCACGGATGCAGGCATGCCATCTCCAGTCAGCAGCAGGGCCGGTCGGCAAGGATCGCCCTGGCCCGTCCGGGGGATCAGGCTCAGGGCGTGCTGTCGTTCGCCTCGCCAGAAGGCGCGGGATCCGAGCCGGCGCCAAGCACCGCGTCCACGCGCTGCAGGATACGTCCAAATGCATCCCGCGCTCGCACGGCGATGGCGGCCGTCCGGGTCCGCTCCTGCTCCAGGTCGTGCGCGAGCGCGATGGCGGCCAGCAACATGGCCTGTGGCGTCACCGAACGACCGGCGGGCACAACCGTGGCGAGCTTCTGATCGACGACAGCAGCGAGCCGCTGGAGCTCTTCATCGCTCGCGGAAGTCACCACGCGGTAGGTCTGACCCCCCACCCGTAGCTGCACGGTGCGGCGCGCCATAGCCCGCGGACGCTACCATGAACCACACCCGGCGCGGAGCGCGGGCTGCACCGCACCCGCGGAGCGACCCGCCCATTTTGAAGCCGGAGCACGCGCCCTCAACACGCGCCCGGAGCACCCCGCGAGAAGGGCGCCGACAACAGAATTCGAGCGCGCTCCGCGGCAGCGCCCTGTAGCATCGCACCATCATGGTTACGGCGGCCCGCCCCGCTGCGTTGGTTGCCGCGCTCCTGGGGGTCGTCCTCGCGCACGGCACAGCCCGCGCCGAACCCCAGGCGAGCGCCGGTGTCACCCTGGGCGTCGCGGGCGCTGGTCTCGAGCGGCGGCTGTGGGACGCCACCGTCTTTCACGCTGGCCTGCGAGGAGACGTCCTGTTTGGCCGCGCCGCCAACGACGACTTCGGCGTCGGCCCCTATGCCGAGGTGCTCACCCACGCCCTCGACGAGATCCAGATCGGCGCCGGCATCTCGGCGCTCGCGCCGGTCCTCGACCTGTTTCCCTTGGTCCTCTCCACCGGAGTCTACGGCCGCTGGAGCGAGGACGCCGACGCCCTGGAGCCGGGGGTCGCCGCCGCCGTCTTCTGGGGAGGCCGCAGCTACAACTTCCACTCGCCCTACGCGATGAGCACAGGCCTGCTCGCCCAGGTGCGGCTCGGCCTCGGCCCCTCCAGGGAGACCTCGGTCGTCCTCGCAGCGCAGCTCGATGTGGCGCTGCTGGCCCTGCCGTTCGTCTACGCGATCAATGCCCTGAAGGGACCGTCACCCGAGGCGGCGCCGGTGCGCCGAGCTGAAACGGCGCCCTGACGCGCCTATCCACCCCCCGTCGAGGACGGCTCAGAGCCCGAAGCTCGCAATGTGCTCGGCGCAGGTCTGCCCCAGGTTGCGACAGTCCTGCAGGCCTCGGGCGCCAGGACAGGATCCCTCGACGTCATCCTGGTCCTTGCACTCCTCGGTCGCAGCGCCGCTGCAGCAGACCGGCGGGATCGTGTCCACGCACCGGCTGCAGGCGAAGCAGACCCGGACGGGGTAGGACCACTCGGCGGTCTCGACTTCCTGGCCACCCAGCGTCCTGCCACGCAGGATGATCGTCGCGACCACCTCGACGTCGCGACGCAGCTCCGCGGCCTGGACACGCAGGTCGTCCATCGTCGCGCCGTCGAGGAGGAGGACCTCGGTGCAGTTGTAGCCGGCGTCGCTGGAAGTACCGGGGTCGACCACGCCGTTGATCGGAACCACGTACCCCTCGTTCACGGGGTTGCCCTCCATGTCGGCGACACGGACCTCGGCCTCGTAGAGCTGGACGCGCGAGGTCTCGGTGCGGAGCACGTCCGAGTCGCCGCGCTGGACGATCTGGTTGCCCACGAGGATCAGCGCGCTGTGACTTCCCGCATACGCGGCGTCCACCGCGTCCCCAGTCCAGAACGCCTCGCCAGGGCTGCAGCTCACGGTGCAGTCCCCCGTCTGTGCCATGCGCGCCCGGACGAACAGGCTGCTCTCGTTGTCGGCGCATGCGGACGCGAGCAGGCTGCCCGACGCCGTGAGCAGCGCGAGCGCACACAACCTCGTCGCGAGGCCGCGCGATGCCTTCACGGACCTTTCTCCTTCATCAGTCATGGCAAACGCCTCCACCGCGGAAATAAGTATCAGCGGCGAACATCGGAAACCGCTGGCGCGAGTCGCCGCCGCCCCAACGTGGCTGCGCGAGGCGACCGACGGCCCAGCGAAAAGAGTAGCGGGTCCGCCCGCCGGGCGGCAAATTCGCGGTGGCCGTCTGGCGAGCGCCGTCACCGCGCCTCGCGGGAAACCACCCGTGAGCTCCAGATACGCTACGATGCCGACGGCGAGATGAGCAAACCCGAGGAGAGCGGCGCCGATCACGACTGGGGTCGCCTCGCGATCACCGAGCGTGACGAGGGCGTCCGCATCTCGGTTCAGGTGCGCCCGCGCTCTTCGCGCTCGGCCGTCGTCGGGGTGCGCGAAGGGGCCCTCGACGTCGCGCTGACCGCGCCGCCCGTCGACGGCGCGGCGAACGCGGAGCTCGTCAAGCTGCTCGCGCGCGCGCTCGACGTGCGCCAGAGCGATGTCCAGATAGCCCTCGGCGCGAGCGGCAGGAGCAAGGTCGTCGCCGTCCGAGGGCTCAGGGAGACCGAGGCGCGAAAGCGGCTCGCCGGGGCGAAGCGATGAAGGAAAACGTTGTCCGGTTCGAGAAGTGGGAAGGTCTTGGCAACGACTTCATCCTCGTCGAGACGGTGCCCATGACCGCCGAGGCGGCGCGTCGCCTCTGCGATCGGCGGTTCGGCATCGGCGCCGATGGCGTGCTGGTCATCGATCGCGAGCGGCCACGCATGCAGGTCTGGAACGCCGACGGGAGCCGCCCGGAGATGTGCGGCAACGGCATCCGCTGCGTCGCGGCCTACCTCGTCTCCAGAGGGACCCCGCAGAAGGCGATCTCCATCGCGACCGACGCCGGCGACAAGCAGTGCGAGGTCTCGCGGGCAGGCGACCGCTTCGACGTGCTCGTCGGCATGGGCCGCGCGCGCATGGGCGAGCCCCTCGCGGTCACGGCGCTCGGCGCGGAGCACCGGTTCGCGACCGTGGACGTCGGCAACCCGCACGCGGTGACGTTCGATCCATACACGGAGGACGCGATCGACGACCTCGGGCCGATCGTCGCGACAACGCCGGTAGGGGGCATCAACGTCGAGTTCTGCCGCGTGCGACCGGCGGAGCAGCGCGACGCCGCCTGCATCGACGTCACCGTCTGGGAGCGCGGGGTCGGCCGCACGCTGGCGTGCGGCACGGGCGCCTGCGCCGTGGCCGCCGCCGCTTGCGCGCAGGGCCGCGCGCCCTACGGAGCGCCCCTCCGCGTGGTGCTGCCGGGCGGCGCGCTGCGCATCACGGTCGCCGCCGGGTCCCTGGAGCTGCTCATGCAGGGCCCGGCGCGCCGGGCGTTCTCCGGCGAGGTGGTGATCGCGTGACCGCCTCGCTCGAGGGGGTCTGGAGCCCAAGCCGGGCGCCGGTCCACGATACCTCGCTCAAGGTGCTCGCCGTGATCGCCGACGAGGCGACCCATACGCTCTTCTCGCGGGTCATCACGTCGGACGAGCTGATGCTGGCCGGCGACCTCGCGGAGGGGATCGCCCTCGCCGAGGCCGCCGCGCCGGACGTCGCATTCATCGATGTAGGGCTCGGCGACGGGGCCGGCCTCGCCATGGTTCACCACCTGAAGGCCCTCGCGCCCGAGGCGACCGTCTTCGCGCTGGCCACGAGGGCAGAGCTCGAGTCCGGCGCGCACGCCGTCGCGCTCGGCGGCGCCGGGCTCTTCCTCCTGCCGCTCGGCGGGGACGAGGTGCTGAACGCGCTCGGCTCGGTGCGGCAGCGCTTCGCCGAGCGGGCGCTCCGGATACAGCTCGAGCAGGAATCGGCGCGCAGCGCGCGCGCCGCCGGCTGGATCGCGCGCGTCGCCGAGCTCGCCGACGCGCGCGACCGCACCGCGGCGGCCCAGCAGCTCGCCGAGGTGTTCGTCGAGGCCACCGGCGCGGCCGCGGGCGCCGTGTACCTGACCGTCGGGGAGCGCTCCAGCGAGCTGACCCGCGCGGCGCTGACCGGGCCGCTCGACCGCGCGCCGGCGTACGGCACCGAGGCTGACATCCTCGACTTCGCGCGGCGCGAGCAGCTCGTCGTCGTCCCCCTCGCCCTCCGCCGGTTGACCGCGGGGCACCTCCTGCTCCAGAAGGAGCCCGGACGCAGCTCCGCGTTCCCGTCGGTCAGGCGCCCGGACAGCAGCGCCTCGACATCGCGGCGGGCGCCGCTCCTCGACGGTCTCGTCAAGCTGCTCGCCACCCAGGCGACGACGGCGCTCGCCCTGCTCGGCGAGCGCGAGCGCTCGACGGGCGGCGCCGCGATCAAGGATCCGGCGACGAGCGCCTACTCGTTCGCTTACTATGTCGACGTCGCCGGCCGCGAGATCGACAAGGCGAGGCGGTACGGCCGCCGGTTCACGATCGCCACCATCGTCATCGAGCCCGACGCGGCGGCAGCCCAGGAGCGCCCGGGCGAGGTAGCGTTCTGGAGGACCACGCCGCCGCCCCCCCCGAGCGCGCTCAACCCCGGTCAGGTCGCCGAGCACCTGCTCCGCGCCGTGCGCGACACCGATATCCTGGCCCGTGTCGAGGAGAACGAGTTCCACCTGCTCATGCCCGAGACGGCCGGGCTGGAAGCCCACGCCTGCCATCGCCGGATGCTCTCTCGCCTGGCCGGGAGCGAGAAGCGGGCAGGGTACCTGCCGAAGGGGCTGCTCGTCGGGGTCGCCACCTTCCCGCACGACGGCCAGGGGCTCGCGCAGCTGCTCCGCATCGCCCGCCGGCGCGCCGACGCCACCAAGTCCTCGATCGTGCACCGCATCCCGCAGGACCGGCGGAGCATCGGCGACATCTTCAGCCTGCTCGTGCGGGAAGCCCCGGGCGCCGAGGTGCCCTTTGCTGTCTCGGCGCCCCGCTCGCTCGACCTGTCGGTGGCCGACACGGTCCTGCTCGCGACCTCGGTGGTCAGGAACGCGCTCCGTGGGGGCGCCGTGTTCATCCTTGTCGCGCACCACGACGGGCTCAGCCTGGGTGCGCAGATCCGGACGCTCCTCGGCTCGCCGCGCGAGGACGTGGTGGTGCACGCCCTGGACCTCCGCTCCTCGCCAGGATGTGACGATATAGAGGCGCTCTGCATCCTCGCAGAGCACGGCGCGTATGCCCTGGTCGGTCGCAACCAGGGGGGCTTCGTGAGGGGGATCCACGCAGCCGATCCGCTGCTCGCGGACTTCCTCGCCGAGCGGCTCGGTCGCGCCGTCGGGCTGCGGGTCTTCGGCTGATCTCGGAGGCGTGATCCAGTGTCTCGCAGGGTGTTGCTGGTCGATTCGGACGTGGACGCGCTCGGCGCGCTCGCGTCGGCGCTGCGGGCGCGTGGCATCACGGTCAACAACGCGAACGGCGCCTTCGAGGCCGTGGAGCAGGCGTTCAAGCGCCGGCCCGACATCGTGCTCGCCGCCCGGGCAATCGACGAGGACAGCGCGCTCGCGGACGCGTTCGCCGCCGTTCCCGATCTCGCCGACACGCCGATCCTGTTCCTCGTCGGCGGCGACGAGGGCGAGCTCGGCCCCGACGACGTCCTGCGCAGCGACGTCGATCACATCGTCTCGCGCCTCACCGAGGCCTCCCCCCGCGGCTCCAGGCCGACGGCGCTGCAGGAGATCCGCGGCGACCTCCAGCAGGTGCCGCTCGTCGACCTGCTCCAGCTGCTCGCGATGAACCGCCGCAGCGGCGTCCTCGGGATCACCACGCCGACGGGCGCAGGCGAGCTCCGGATCTCGGCAGGGGAGGTGATCGACGCCGTCTACCGCCGCCTCGAGGGGGAAAAGGCGCTGTACCGGCTGCTCGGCGAGCGCGACGGGCACTTCGCGTTCTCCCCCGGCGAGCCGACGAGCGTACGCCGCATCATGGCGCCTACCTCGCGCCTCCTCATGGAGGCGCTCCGTCAGGTCGACGAGGTCCAGCGCCGGCGGACCGAGCTCGCGCCGGCGGGCGAGGCCTTCCTGGTGACCGAGCCGTCGAGCGACGATCTCGACCTGTCACCGCTCCACGGCCACGAGGCCTTCGGCGCGGGCCCGATCTCGGTCCAGGCCGCCGCGGCGGGCGACGCCGGCGCCACGACCTCGGTGCCCGACGTGACCTCCGGGCTGCTGCCCACCGGCGCGGCCAGGGGATCGATGCCGCCGCCGCCGACGCTGCGCGCGGCCGAGTCGGCCGCGCTCAAGCTCGATTCGATGCGGTACCCGACGGCGCCGCCCCCGGCGTCGATCGGAGAGCCGACGGAGCGCGCGATCGTGGCCGAGAAGATCACGGCGCTGCTCCAGATGCCGCACAACCTCGACGAGCTGCTCGACGAGATCGGCGGGCCGGACCTCCTGATCCTCGAGGTCCTGATGGAGCTCACGGCCGCCGGGAAGGTCCGGCGCATCTCGCTCGCTGACCTCACCACGCCGTTCGCCCCCCCGGAGCACTTCCCGGTCCTCCGATCCCTGGTGACACGCCTGGCCCGGCCCGGCTTCGCGCCGCCGCCGCACCTCGTCATCGCCGCCAGCGCCCGCCGCATGACCACGCTCTCGCACGCGGTCCGCCGCATCGCGGACGCCGTCGTGCCCGCCGAGGCCCCGCCGAACGCGCCGCTGCCGCGGCCGCTCGGGGTGATCCGGCTCGGCGATGGCGTCGAGCTCGCGCTTGTCGGCCTCCCCACGGACGAGACGTTCGCGCCCACCTGGCCGCTCGCCCTGCACGGCGCGGCCGCGGTGGTCCGGCTCGGAGATGCCGGAAAGGAAGCGCTGGCGGCGCACTGCGAGGCGCTGGAGCTCCTGCTGCTCGACGCAGAGGCCATGATGGGCCCGCTCGATCTCGCCTCTCCCGGGCAGATCACACTGCTGGTGCGCACAGCGCTCGAGGCCGCCGCGGGCGTGTGACCCGCCCCCACGGACGCCCGATTGGAACGGATTTTCCCGGGTTTCTCGCCCCGGAAAGCGGCCGCCGCGGCCGCCGCTTGCAGCGTTGCAACGGCAGCTTTCTGCTATCGTCGCCACGCCTCGCTTCAAGCAGTCCGGCGAGGAGAGGAGCGCGATCGTGCTTATCGGAGTCCCCAAGGAGATCAAGACACGTGAGTACCGCGTCGGCATGACGCCCGCGGGCGTCCGGGCCCTGGTCGGGCACGGGCACAAGGTCCTCGTGGAGTCCGGCGCCGGGGAAGGCAGCGGGATCTCCGACGAGGCCTACGGGCGCGCGGGCGCGCTCATCGTGCGGTCGGCGGCCGAGGCATGGAGCGCCGACATGGTCGTGAAGGTGAAGGAGCCGCTCCCCTCCGAGTACGGCCACTTCCGCCAGGGTCTCCTCCTCTATACGTACCTGCACCTGGCCGCCGAGCCCGATCTCACGAAGGAGCTCGCCAGGCGGGGCGTGACCGGCATCGCGTACGAGACGATCCAGCACGAGGACGGCTCCCTGCCGCTGCTGCGGCCGATGAGCGAGGTGGCCGGCAGGATGGCTGTCCAGGTGGGCGCCTCGTGCCTCGAGAAGGAGCGCGGCGGCAAGGGCGTGCTGCTCGGCGGCGTGCCCGGGACGCGGCGCGGACGCGTGGTGATCCTCGGCGGCGGCGTGGTCGGGCGCAACGCGGCGACCATCGCGGTCGGGATGGGCGCGCAGGTCACGGTGCTCGACGTCCGCGCCGAGACCATGAGCTACCTCGAGGACGTTTTCGGGGGCGCGATCGAGACGCTCTACTCCAACGCGGAGAACATCGAGACGATGTGCGAGCGCGCCGATCTCGTGATCGGCGCGGTGCTCGTGCCCGGCGCCAAGGCGCCCCAGCTCGTGACCGAGGACCTCATCCGCCGCATGGAGAAGGGGACGGTCGTGGTCGACGTGGCCGTGGACCAGGGGGGCTGCATCGCGACCTGCCGCCCGACGACCCACGACCACCCGACCTACGAGGTGCACGGGGTCGTCCACTACTGCGTCGCCAACATGCCGGGCGCTGTCTCGCACACGAGCACCTGGGCGCTCACGAACACGACGATCGGCTACGCGGTGGCGATCGCCAACCAGGGCATCGTCGCCGCGGCCAAGGCCGACAGGGCGGTGGCGCTCGGGATCAACACCCACGGCGGGCACGTCACGTACGGACCGGTCGCGGCAGCGCACCGGCTGGAGTACGTGCCGGTCGAACGCGCGCTCGGCTGAGCCCGGAGCGCGACGACGTGGCCGCCGGAAAGAAGAAGAAGATCGCGATCATCGGCGGTGACGGCATCGGTCCGTCCGTCACCGCGGAGGCGAAGCTCCTGCTCGAGCTCTACCAGGCTCGAGCGGGGCTGCCGATCGACCTCTGGGAGCTCGACCTCGGCGCCGACCGGTACCTGCACGACGGGACGACGTTCCCGAACCAGATCCAGGTCGCGATCCAGCGCGAGTGCTCGGCGGTGCTCCTCGGCGCCCTCGGGGACCCGCGCGTGCCGAACCTCGAGCACGCGCGCGACATCCTGTTCGGCATGCGCTTCGGTTACGACCTCTACGCGAACGTGAGGCCCGTCCGGGCGCTGTCGGACCGGCTCGTCCCGCTCAAGGGCCGGACGGCGAAGGACATCGACTTCGTCGTGTTCCGCGAGAACACCGAGGGCATCTACGTCGGGATGGGCGGGCAGTTCAAGCGCGGCACCCCCGACGAGGTCGCGATCAACGAGGACGTCAACACGAGGAAGGGCGTCGAGCGGATCATCCGCGCGGCGTTCGACTACGCGCGCGCGAACGGGCGGACGCGGGTCACGATGGCGGACAAGTCGAACGCGATGCGGCACGCGCACGAGCTCTGGCTGCGCGTCTTCCACGAGGTGCGCGCCCAGTACCCGGAGATCCAGTCGAACCACGTCTACGTGGACGCGCTCTGCCTGTACCTCATCCAGGATCCGTCGCAGTTCCAGGTGATCGTGACGAACAACCTGTTCGGCGACATCGTGACCGACCTCGGCGCAGCGCTGCAGGGCGGGCTCGGCATGGCCGCGAGCGCGAACGTGCACGCGTCTGACCCGGGGCGGGTCGCGCTGTTCGAGCCGGTGCACGGGTCTGCGCCGCCGCTCGCCGGCAAGGACATCGCGAACCCGTTCGCGGCGATGCTCACCGCGGGGCTGCTGCTCGCCCACCTCGGGTGGCCGGAGGAGGAGCGCCGCATCGAGCGCTGGGTCTCCCAGGCGCTCGACCAGGGGATGTGCACGGCCGACGTCGGCGGCGCGCTCGGCACGCGCGCCGCTGGGGCCTGGATCCGGGAGCAGATCGCCGCGGAGCTGGGGCCGGGGTGAGGTGACCCGGGCCCGTGGCCGCCGGCGGCGCAGGGCCGGCTGCCGCGGAGCTCACCGGGTCGAGGCGACCGGGGCGCAGCGTGGCCGCGGCGGGGGCGGTCCGGTCGTCGGGGAGCTGACCCGGTCAAGGCGACCGGACGGCGCCATGGCGCCGGCGGGGCGGGCGCGATTGCCGAGAAGTTCGGGTGTCCGATCCTCCTGTGATACGGGACCGCCAATGGGCGTAGGATCGAGGGCGGTGGAGCACGCGGGACCGCGGAGCGATGCAGCGGGCGAGGCTCGGCACGAGCGGCTGGGCGGGGCGCGGGCCGAGTTCGTGGCGAACCTGGGTCGCCGCGTGGCGGAGCTCCGCGCGATGGTCCGACGGATCGAGGCGGACGACGACGCGCCGCGGCTCGTCGAGGAGCTGAAGCGGCGCCTGCACTCGCTCGGCGCCGGGGCGCGCCTGCTGCGCTTCGTGCAGGTCGCCGAGCGGCTCGCCGAAGGCGAGTCGCAGCTCGTCGCCGCGAGCGGCGCACGGCTGACCGGCGAGGCAGCGGCGGCGCTGCGGAAGGTGCTCGAGGAGCTGCCCGCCCTGGCCTGGGGGCAGTCGGCCATGGGCGAGCAGCCGCCCGCGCCGCGCGAGCACGCCGCGCCCGCCGCCGTGAACCAGCCGAGCGCGCGCGACGCAGGAGCCCGGCGGGAGGCCGTGGACGCGGCGGTCGGCGCGAAGGCCCAGGGCACGACCTGGATCGCGAGCATGAGCAACGGGCGCGCGCTCGCGCCCAAGCCGCTCTCGCTCGACGAGGAGGAGGAGGATGCGGACGCGCGCCCGTCCGCCCCGCGCCGCGCCGAGGAGGCGGCGCCCGCCGCGGCGCCGGGGGCCGCGGCGCTCGAAGCGCCGATCACCGTGCTCGTCGTGGGCGCCGCGCCGCTTGCCGAGGCGCTCGATCCAGGGGGCGCCGACGTCGGGCGGTCGTTCGAGGTGGAGCGGACCGACGAGGTCGAGACGGCGATCGATCTCGCGCGCGCCTTCGCTCCGGACGTGGTCCTGCTCGACGCCGATCTGCCGGGAGCGCGCGGGCTCGCGGAGGCGCTCGCCGGCGACCCGCTGACCGAGCTCGTCCCGGTCGTCGCCGTCGGCCGCTTCGCCCGGCCAGAGGACGCGGCCCCCTACGTGGCGCTCGGCGCCGCGCGCGCGCTCGCGAGGCCCGTGTCGCCCGACGCGCTCCGGCGCGCCGCCGCGGAGGCGGCGGCGACCTGCGTGCGCCCCGAGACAGCGCGCGGTCCGCTCGGCGCGGTGAGCCTCGACGAGCTCGGGGCGCGCCTCGCGGAGGAGCTGCGCCGGGGCCTCTGCGACGCCGCAGAGCCGAGGAGCCGGCGGACGAACGTGGATCTCGGCGACGGCGCCGAGGTGCTCGCGGCGCTCTGGGGCGCGGTGGCGCGCATCCGCGACCTCGTGACGATCCGCTCGCAGGGCGGCGTGCGCTTCTCGCCGAACGGGCCGGAGGGCGCGCTGCCGCTCGCGCCGTGGATGACGGCGCCGAGCTCGCCCGAGGGCGAGCGCGCGAGGCCGCACAGCGAGATCCGCGCGAAGGCGCCGGCGCGCGGGGCCGGCGTGCCCGCGGCGCCGGGGGTCGCGGCGCTCGGCGCGATGGACATCGTCGTCGCGGACGACGACCCGGCGGTGACGTGGTTCCTCGCCGGCGTGCTGCGGGCCGCGGGGGCGACCGTGCACGAGGCGCACGACGGCGCGCGGGCGCTCGACCTCGCCTACCAGACGACGCCGGACCTTGTCGTGAGCGACGTGCTCATGCCCCGCCTCGACGGCTTCGCGCTCTGCCGCGCGCTCAAGCGCGACGTGGCGCTGCGCGACGTGCCCGTCATCCTGCTGTCCTGGAAGGAAGACCTGCTCCAGCGGCTCCGCGAGCTCGGCGCCCAGGCCGACGGCTACCTCCGCAAGGAGGCGAGCGCCGCGGCGTTCGTGCAGCGGGTACACGAGGTCCTGCGGGGCAGGAGGCGCGTGGCCGAGCGCATCGCGACCGGCGGCGAGGTCCGCGGGCGCCTCGACGGCTTGACGACGCGGACGCTGCTGTCGCTGTCGTGCGCGCACCGGCCCGACGCGATCGTGTCGGTGCGCGACGCCGCGTTCCTGTACGAGGTGCTGATCAAGGACGGCCGCCCCGCGGGGGCCACGCGGACCGCGCAGGACGGGACGTTTCACCGCGGGCCCTCGGTGCTCGCGGCGCTGCTCGGCGTCGGGTCCGGCCGCTTCGCCGTGGCGCCCGCGCCGGAGAGCGAGCTCGAGGCGCCGCCGCGCCCCGGGTTCGAGGGGACGCTCGCCGAGCAGCTCGTGCCCGCGATCGCCGCAGCCCGGGCCGCCCAGCGGCTGCTCCACGGGCCGCCGTTGATGCAGGTCGAGCGCGTCATCCTCGACCTGGAGGGGATGGGCGCGACCGCGGACGCGACGCCCGAGCCGGCGCGGTCGCTCCTGAGGGCGCTCGCGCGGGGGGTCTCGCCGCGGTCGGTCATCACCTCGGGGGAGTTCGCCTCGAGCCTCGTGGAGGATGTGCTGAACGACGTGGCGGCGCGCGGCGGCGTGCGGCGCGTGATCGGGCGCGACGGGGACGACCTGCTCGCCCCCGCCGTATCCTACGAGGAGGAGACGCTCCGAGGCGCGCGGCGCGCGCCGGAGCGGGCGGCTCCCGCGGCGGTGCTGCTGCCGGAGCTCGGCGGCGACGCCGCGGTCGCATCCTCGCGCGCGCCGGGCGAGCTCGGCGATGACCAGGTCACGGTGGTGCCCGGCTCCGTGGCGCCGATCTCGGCCATGTCGGCGCCCAGCTCGGCAGCGCCGATCTCGGTTGTGTCGGCGGCGCCCAGCTCGGCAGCGCCGATCTCGGTGATGTCGGCGGCGCCCAGCTCGGCAGCGCCGATCTCGGTTGTGTCAGCGGCGCCCAGCTCGGCAGCGCGGACCTCGGTGGTGTCGGCGGCCGGCTCGGCGGCATCCATCCCGGTGGTGTCCGTGGACGGGGAGGACGAGACGACAACGCTCGCGAGCGCGCGCAAGGCCGAGGCAAGGGCGCTGACCGGCGCCCGCGTCCCGCGTGAGTTCGGCGAGCTGCAAGGCGAGGTGCTCGGCGCGCGCGCGACGTGGACCACCCCGGGGGACGCCGCGGCGCTGGCGAGCGTGACGCCGGCCGTGCCGGGCGTCGCGCCGGCGCCGCGCCGGCCGGGGGCCACGCTGCCCGCGCTGGAGTACCCGAAGCCCGAGCGCCTCGTGACGCTGGGCTCGCTCCCGCCGCCGCCGGTGATCGAGGAGCCGCCTCCGGCGCCAGCGGCGCTCAAGGCGCCCGCCGCGCCTGCTGCGCGCATCGCGGCGCCCGCCCCGGCGCCCGCGATCGACGAGTCGCCCACGCCGCGCCGGGTGCGCCGTCCGTCCGCCTACGTGCCCACACAGCCGCCGCCGGCCCGCGACAGCCGCATGACCATGTGGGTCCTCTTCGCGGTGGCGGCGTTCGTCTTCGCCGTGGGCGCGCGGCTGTCGCGCGATCACGAGCTGCAGGGCGCCCCGCCGCCCGCCCTGCCGCCGGGCCCGCCTGCGGCAGAGCCCGCGGCTGCCGCCGGCGCGCCAGGTGCCGCCGCCCTGCCGGCGGTCGCCACCGCTCCGGCCGCCGGGCCGGTCGGCGAGACGACGACCAACCCCGTGCTTCCCGAGGACCTGCCGCTGACCGCCGAGCACAAGGTGCCTGAGGGCCACGGCATGCTGGAGGTGATCGCCGGAGCGGGCGACGCGCTCTTCGTCGACGGGCGGCCGGTGGGCACCGGCAGCGTCAAGCTGCCGCTCGCGCCCAAGGCCGGCGCCTACGAGATCCGGGCGAAGCTCCGCGACGAGGAGAGGGTGCGCTTCGCGCTCGTCAAGGCCGGTCGGCTCACCCGTCTCCGCGTCGCGCCGCCGTGGCGCCGCTGAGCGTCGCCTCAGGCGCCCTCCAGGCGTCCGAGGAGCCGCGCCGCCCCGGACGCCCCGCCGCAGGCAAGGAACGCCGCTCGTGGTAGAGCACGCCCCGTGCGCGCCCGCGTGATCCGAATCCTCCCTCTCTCTGCCGCGCTCACGCTCCTCTCCACCGCGGCCGCGCTCCTCTCCGGCTGTACCGGCTGCGAGAGGCCGCGCGACCTCCCGGCCGGCGCCGTCGCGGCGTCAGCCACCCCCGCCGCGGCGCCGCTGCCGCCGGCGCGCGACCTCGTGCACCTCGTCGACGAGCTGCCGAGCTGCGATCTCGAGCACCGAGGGCTCCTGCTCGATACAGGGGCGGGCGCGCTCCTGGGTCGCTTCGCCTGGCAGGCGACCGCGCCGACCGGCATCAACGCGGTCGAGCACGACGGCTCCACCTGGGCGCGCATCTCCGAGCGGCAGATCAAGCTCACGTTCGTCCTGCCTTCCGCGAGCCCCATCTTCGTGTCCGCCCGCGCCGTCGGGCTCGCCTCCCGCTACGCCACCGTCTCGCTGGACGACCAGCTCCTCGGGACGCTCCGCTTCCAGCGCGACCAGATCCGCATCGCCTCGACCCCGATCACCACGCTCCCGGCCGACCCCGGCCTGCACACCCTCACCGTCCGGTTCTCCGGCCGGCTCCGCGAGGGGGAGTCGTTCGCCGACATCGACTGGATCCGCGTCGGCATCCCCGACGAGGACCCGGCCACCTACGGTCCCCCGACCCTGCGCGACGTCGTCGCGCCCGCCGCCGCGCTGTCGGGCGTCCCGCACCGCTCCATCGCGCTGCGCGCCCCGGGCGCCGTCCGCTGCGCCTTCCGCCCCTCCAGGGCGACGCGCCTCCGCACCGCCGTCGGCGTGCTGGGCTCCGCCGAGGGAGACGCCGAGATCCGCGTCCTGCGCGATGGCCAGGAGCCCCTCGTGATCCATCGCGTCCACGTCGAGGGCGGCGACAAGGCGACCTGGACCGACGTCGAGCTGCCGCTCGCGCCCTTCGCGGGCTCCCTCATCTCCCTCGAGCTCCGCGCCACGGCTGCGGCCCGCGGCGGACGCGTCCTCTTCGGCGACCCCGTCCTCGCCGGATCGCCGGAGCCTCCGCCGCCCGTGCCCGCGGCGCGCGCCGTCGTGATCGTCGCCCTGAACGGGGTCGAGCGGCCCGATCTGCCCCCCTGGAGCGGTCACCCCGAGCCGAGCCTCGCGACGCTCTCCGATCTCGCCGCGTCGGCGACGACGTTCGATCACCACCGGGCGCCGAGCACGGTCGTGTCCTCCGTGATCGCGTCGCTGCTCACCGGCCTGCCGCCGTCGGCTCATACAGTCACCGACACCGGGGCGCGCCTCCCCGCGCGGATGACCACCATCGGCGCCATCGCGAGCGACAGCAGCGTCCGGACCGGGCTCTTCACCGGCGTCCCCACCACCTTCCGGGCGTTCGGCTTCGGGCCAGGCTGGTCCCGTGTCCTCGAGCACCCCCCGACGAGCGGCGAGCCAGCCACCACGCCGATCGACGCCGCCGCCGCCTGGATCAGCGAGACCGTCCGCCAGGACGCAGGGAACCGCCTGCTCGCGTTCGTCCACGCGCGCGGCGGCCACCCGCCCTGGGAGGTCAGCCCGAAGGAGCTGAACGCCCTGAAGCCCGCCGACTACGCCGGTCCGATCGAGCCGCGCCGCGCCGCACAGGTGCTGGCCAGGCTGCGAAACCGGCGCCGCGATGTGCTCAGCCCCGACGATCGCGACCGCGTCCGCGACCTCTTCACCATTGCGCTCGCCGGCCAGGACCGCGCCCTCGGCAACCTCATCGGCACCCTCAAGACCGCTGGCCTGTGGGACGAGACCCTCTTCATCGTGACCGGCGATCTGGCCAGCGGCCGCTCCGACGCCGCGCTCTACGCCGAGGGCCTCGACCTCCAGGAGCCCGTCCTGACGCTCCCGCTTTATGTCCACTTTCCCGGCGACCTTTACGCCGGCCAGCGCGTCTCTGCCCCGACCGAGATCATCGACATAGCGCGCACCGCGATCGCCTCCCTCGGCCTCTCTTTCGCCCGCAAACCGCTCGGGAAGGATCTGGCGTCCGTCGCCTCGGGCCTGGAGGGCGTCGAGCGCGACCCCCAGATCGCCGCCCTCGGCGATCGTTACTCCACGCGTTGGGGCAACCTCGTGCTTTCGGGGCGACTCGGCGTTCCCCCCTTTCTCTGCGACCTCGAGGTGGACCCGACCTGCGCCTTCAACCGCCGCGACGTGATGCCGCTCGCCACCATGGCGCTCTTCCGGCGCACCGTCACGTTCGACCTGTCCGTGCGCGCGCCCGTGTCGCAGCGGGAGCCGGCCACGATTGACGCGGAGACGGCGGCCGTGCTCAACGTCTGGGGCGCGCAATGAGGCCCGCGCGGCGCGCGCCCGCGGCGTGATCGCGCAGAGGAGAGCCCGCTGACGGCGCCCGGGCGTCGCGCCGGCGCGCGGCGAGAGCAGGGCGAGCAGCGCGAGCGGGGGCGTCCGCGACGTCGCACCGGCCGCGCGAGAGCGCGATCCGCAACGTCATGATGCCTCGCTCCGAGGCATCATGCCCCGCTCCGCGCGCGCCGCTGCGCCCCGCGCGCAGGGCCGAGCGACGTACGCCCGCGCCCGCGCGCAGGGCCGAGCGACGTACGCCCGCGCCCGCGCGCAGGGGGCCGAGCGACGTACGCCCGCGCCCGCGCGTGCGCGTGACGCGCTCGCTCCGCGCGCGCTGGCGTGCGCGTGATGCGCTCGCTCCGCGCGCGCCGGGCGCCTGGCATGCTTCGCGCAAACGCCGCCAACCGCACAGGGCAAAGCGCCTCGACGGCGCTTCATCTTTCCGTGAGAGGAGTCCCCGCATGAAGGCGACCGACCTATTGAAGGAGCAGCACCAGGAAGTCGACGAGCTCTTCGAGCGCATCTCGCAGGCCAGCGACAACGAGATTGGCGCGCTGCGCGACGAGCTGGTGGCGAACCTCGTGGGCCATGCGGCCATCGAGGAGGAGATCTTCTACCCCGAGACCCGGGAGGCGCTCGGCGCCTCCCCCCTGATCCCGACCTCGTACGAGGAGCACTCCCTCGTCCACATCATGTTGCAGAAATTGCTCAGCACCGAGCCGGGTGACGAAAGCTTTCACGCCAGGCTGGGCGTGCTCAAGGAGCTCGTCCAGCACCACGTCCAGGAGGAGGAGCAGGAGCTCTTCCCCCAGGTCGAGAGCGCCATGGGCGCCGAGCGCCTCGAGCAGCTCGGCGACCGCCTGGAGTCGCGCTTCGACCAGGTGCGCGAGAGCAACGTCGAGGCGCTCCTGACGCAGAACGTCGCGAAGAGCATGCCCGCCGCCGGCGGCCGCCGCACGCGGGCCGCGAAGCCGGCGGCGCGCAAAGCCGCGGCGGCCAAGCGTCCGCCCGCGAAGCGCGCGTCGACGCAGCGCGCCGAGCCGGCGCGGGGCGCGCAGAAGGGCCGTCGCAGCGCCCCGGCCGCGACCGGGCGGAAGAAGGCAGCGGAGACCGCGCCGGCGAAGACCGGGCGAGCCGCGCCCGCACGGAAGCCGAGCCGGCCGGCAAAGACGAGCCGCACGGGCCGCAAGGGCGGTCGCTCGAGCAGCGCGTCCGCGCGGTGACGTCCGCGGTACGTCCGCGCACGTCCACGCACGTCACCAGAGCTCAGCGGCGCGAGGTCCGCCCGGAGGCGACGGCGGGACCCGCGCCGCTGTCCAGATCGAACAGCGGAAGCGTGCCGCCGGCCTTCGGAGCGGCGGCCTTCGAGGCGGCGGCCTCCGGGGCGGCGGCCTCCACCGCGACTTCCTGCAGCAGGGTAGGGTCGTCGTGGCCGACCGAGTTGACCCGCGGGGAGACCGGGCGCGCCGCGAGGGTGCCGCGAGGCGCCGGCCGGAGCAGCGCCTCCGCCCGGTCAACGTCCCCGCCGTCGCCGATGCCGAGCCATAGATCCACGTCCCCGGGGTCCAGCAGGACCGGCATGCGGTCGTGGACCGGCGCTACATCGGCGCTCGCCTCGGTGGTCAGGATCGTGAAGCGGATGTCGACCTCCCCCGTGTCAGGGTCCTTCGCCGGCTGGTACAGCCCGGCCAGGCGGAGCAGACCGCCCTCCGCCGGGTGGAACCACGTCGGACGCCGCGCGCCCTTCGGCCCGGTCCACTCGTAGAAGCCGTCCGCCGGCACCACGCAGCGGCGCGCCGCGAACGCCTCGCGGAACGTCGGCTTCGTCCGGGCGCCATCGGCGCGCGCGTTGGCGAGCAGCGACGGCGCCGCGCCGCCCCTGGCGAAGCGCCCCAGGAAGCCCCAGGTCGCGGGCACGAGCGCGCGCTGGCCGCCCTGCGCGCGCAGCACGGGGTGCACGGTGGAAGGAGCGATGTTGTAGCGGGGCCGGTAGCGGGCGGCCGCCTTCGGGTCGGCGGCGAGCGCGCGGGCTGGGCCCCCGGCCGCGCCGAAGGACGCCTCCAGCAGCGCTACGAGGGCAGCAAAGTCAGGAAGGGCGAGGGTAAAGCGCGCGCACATAACACTAGATTAGCGCCTTCGGCGCGCCTACAAGGGCGCTCCGGACGTTGGAGGAGGCCGCATGGTCGACAGCTTTGGCACGAAGAGCACGCTGACGGTTCAAGCCGATACATACACCTACTACAAGCTCACCTCGCTGGCGCAAGGCGGCGCTTCGATCGACAAGCTCCCCTTCTCGCTCCGCATCCTGCTGGAGAACCTCCTCCGCCACGAGGACGGGCGCGTCGTACGCAAGGACCACGTGGAGGCCGTCCTCAACTGGGACCCGAAGGCCCGCCCCTCGCAGGAGATCGCCTTCCACCCCGCGCGCGTGCTGCTCCAGGACTTCACGGGCGTCCCGGCCGTGGTCGACCTCGCGGCCATGCGCGAGGCGCTCGCGAAGCTCGGCGGCGACTCGCTCAAGATCAACCCGCTCCAGCCCGTCGACCTCGTGATCGACCACTCGGTCCAGGTCGACCGGTTCGCGTCCTCGACGGCCTTGAAGGTGAACGCGGCGCTCGAGTTCGAGCGCAACCAGGAGCGCTACGCCTTCCTCCGCTGGGGAGCGCAGGCCTTCACGAACTTCCGCGTGGTGCCGCCCGACCAGGGCATCTGCCACCAGATCAACCTGGAGTACCTCGCGGGCGCCGTCATGCGGCAGGGCACGCTGGTCTACCCGGATACGCTCGTCGGCACCGACTCGCATACAACGATGATCAACGGGCTCGGGGTCGTCGGCTGGGGCGTGGGCGGCATCGAGGCCGAGGCGGCGATGCTCGGCCAGCCGCTCTCGATGCTCATCCCCGAGGTCGTGGGCTTCAAGCTCCACGGCAGCCTGCCCGAGGGCGCCACCGCGACCGATCTCGTCCTCACGGTCACCCAGATGCTGCGGCAGAAGAAGGTGGTCGGGAAGTTCGTGGAGTTCTACGGCCCGGGCCTGAGCGCGCTCTCGCTCCCGGATCGCGCCACGATCGCCAACATGGCGCCCGAGTACGGCGCCACCATCGGCTTCTTCCCCATCGACGACGAGACGATAGCCTACCTCCGCTTCAGCGGCCGACCCGCGCCGCTCGTCGCGCTCGTCGAGGCCTACTACAAGGAGCAGGGGCTGTTCCGCACGGACAGCACCCCGGACCCCGTCTTCAGCGACACGCTCTCGCTCGACCTCGGCGACGTCGAGCCGTCGATCGCCGGCCCGAAGCGGCCGCAGGACCGCGTCCGGCTGCGCGACGCGAAGCGCACCTTCCGCGCCTCGCTCCAGGGCATGCTCGAGAAGGAGTTCACCGCCGCCGAGCCAGCCGCGGTGAAGGCGTTCCTCGAGGAGGAGACCGGCCAGGCCGCCGCGCGCGCGCCCGCGCTCGAGAAGGTCATGCGCCCGGCCGAGATCACCGAGGGTGACGCGCGCTACACGCTGCGCCACGGCTCGGTCGTGATCGCCGCGATCACGTCCTGCACCAACACGTCGAACCCGGCGGTCATGCTCGGCGCGGGCCTCCTCGCGAAGAAGGCCGTCGAGCGCGGGCTCACGGTGAAGCCGTGGGTGAAGACCTCGCTCGCCCCCGGGTCCAAGGTCGTCAGCGACTACCTGCGCCAGGCGGGGCTCCTGCCGTACCTCGAGGCGCTCGGCTTCCACCTGGTCGGCTACGGCTGCACGACGTGCATCGGCAACTCCGGGCCGCTGCCGGACGTGATCGGCGACACCATTCGCCACAACGACCTCGTCGTGGCGAGCGTCCTCTCCGGCAACAGGAACTTCGAGGGCCGCATCAACCAGCACGTGCGGATGAACTTCCTCGCCTCCCCGCCGCTCGTCGTCGCCTACGCGCTGCGCGGCGACGTCGACGCCGACCTCTTCAAGGAGCCGGTCGGCACCGATCGCAACGGCGAGCCGGTGTACCTCAAGGACATCTGGCCCCACTCGTCCGAGGTCAACGAGGCCATCCGGACGGCGGTGCGGCCCGAGCAGTTCCAGGTGCAGTACGAGAACGTGTTCGCCGGCGACGAGGAGTGGCAGAAGCTCTCGATCCCGAGCGGCCAGACGTTCGCGTGGGACGACGCCTCGACGTACGTGCGCAGGCCCCCGTTCTTCGAGGGGCTGTCGAAGGACCCGGCGCCGCTCAGCGACATCCGGGGCGCGCGCGTGCTCGCGCTGCTCGGGGACTCGGTGACGACCGACCACATCTCCCCGGCCGGGAACATCGCCAAGAACAGCCCCGCCGCGAAGTACCTGGTCGAGCACGGCGTCGCACCCGCCGACTTCAACTCGTACGGCGCCCGCCGCGGCAACCACGAGGTGATGATGCGCGGCACGTTCGCGAACATCCGCCTCAAGAACTTCCTGCGCCCGGGCGAGGAGGGCGGCATCACGGTGCACCTGCCCGACGGCGAGAAGACGACGATCTACGACGCGGCCATGCGGTACAAGGACGAGAACGTGCCGCTGGTCGTGATCGCCGGCGCCGAGTACGGCACCGGGTCGTCGCGCGACTGGGCGGCCAAGGGGACGAAGCTGCTCGGCGTGCGCGCCGTCATCGCGAAGAGCTTCGAGCGCATCCACCGGTCGAACCTGGTCGGCATGGGCGTGCTCCCGCTCGAGTTCGCGCCGGGCGAGGACGCGTCCACGCTCGGGCTCACCGGGCGCGAGGTGTTCGAGATCGGCGGCATCTCGGACAACCTCACGCCGGGCAAGAAGCTGAACGTCGTCGCGACCGGAGAGGGCGGGAAGACGACGTCGTTCACTGTCACCGCGCGCATCGATACGCCGAACGAGGTCGACTACTACCAGCACGGCGGCATCCTCCAGTTCGTGTTGCGCAGCCTGGGCGCGACCGCCTAGCGGCCTCCTCGCCACGCCGCTCCCCGCCGCGCGGCTCGACGTCGGGGCGGGGAGAGCGGACCCCGCCGTAAAGCCGAGCCGCGCGTCGCGGTTGCTGACGCGCGTACAAGCTTCGGCTAGACCCTGGCGCATGCTCGATCCCCGCTACGTCGCAGATCACCTCGATGAGGTGCGCGCGGCGCTTGCTCGTCGCTCGCCCGCCGCCGCCGCCACCCTGGGAGACGACTTCGCCTCCACGGTGAGCACGCGCCGGTCGAGGATCCAGGAGCTCGAGCGGTGGCAGGCGGAGCGCAACGCGGCGAACGACGCGATGGCGCGCCTCGACAAGAAGTCGCCCGAGTTCGCGCAGAAGCGCGACGAGCTGAAGGCCCTTTCCGCGAGGATCAAGGAGGCCGAGCAGGTCGTCTCCGAGCTCGAGAAGCGGATGACCGAGCTGCTCTCCAGCGTCCCCAACGTGCCGGATCCGTCGGTGCCTGACGGCGCGGGCGAGGAGGGCAACGTGGTCGTCAGGACGTGGGGCGAGAGGCCGAGCTTCTCGTTCACGCCGAAGAACCACTGGGACATCGGCACGGCCCTCGGCCTGCTGGACTTCGAGCGCGCGGCGAAGCTCTCGGGGGCGCGCTTCACGGTCCTGATGGGCGCCGCCGCCCGCCTCGAGCGCGCGCTCATCTCGTTCATGCTCGACCTGCATACGCGCGAGCAGGGCTATCTCGAGGTGCTGCCGCCCTTCCTTGTGAAGGACTCGGCCCTGTTCGGCACCGGCCAGCTGCCCAAGTTCGCCGAGGACCTGTTCAAGACGCAAAAGAGCGACCCGGACCGAGCGTACGACCTGTATCTCATCCCGACGGCGGAGGTCCCGGTGACGAACCTCCACGCCGACGAGATCCTCGACGGCGCGTCGCTGCCGATCGCCTACACGGCGTACACCCCGTGCTTCCGCAGCGAGGCGGGCAGCCACGGGCGCGACGTGCGGGGGCTCATCCGGCAGCACCAGTTCGACAAGGTCGAGCTCGTGCGGCTCTCGGCGCCGGAGGACTCGCCCCGCCAGCACGAGCTCCTCACGGCTCACGCGGAGGAGGTCCTGAAGCGCCTCGGCCTGCACTACCGCGTCTCCGCGCTGTGCACCGGCGACCTCGGCTTCGGCTCGCAGAAGACCTACGACCTCGAGGTGTGGCTGCCTGGCCAGGGGGTCTACCGCGAGATCTCGAGCTGCTCGAATTTCGGCGACTTCCAGGCGCGCCGCGCCCAGATCCGCTACCGGCCGGAGCCGAAGGCGAAGCCACGGCTGGTCCACACGATGAACGGGTCGGCGCTTGCGGTCGGGCGGACGGTCATCGCGATCCTCGAGCAGTACCAGCAGGCGGACGGGACGGTGGTCGTCCCCGAGCCGCTCCGAGCGTTCATGGGCTGCGAGGTCCTCCGCGGCAGGTAACATCATGGCAGCCGACGAGGAAGCCAAGCGTGAGCTTCCGGAAGCGAGGAGCGCGCGCGAAGGAGGGGAGGCAGAGCGCCGCTCGCAGCTCCCGGAGTCGAGGAGCGCGCGCGAAGGGGAGGGAGAGCGCCGGTCGCAGCTCCCTGAGTCGAGGGGCTCGCGCGACATCGACGGCGAGCGCCGGTCGCAGCTCCCTGAGTCGAGGGGCTCGCGCGACATCGACGGTGAGCGCCGGTCGCAGGTCCACGCGCCGCCGACCCACGCGGAGACGTCCATGGCGCTCGCGCGCCGGCGGCTCCTCGAGCTCTGCAAGCGGCACAAGGACGAGCTGATCGACGACTGGATCGAGAACGTGCTGGCGCTGCCGCCGGAGCGGGGCCGGTACACCGATCGGCCCGTGGGCGAGGTGACCGAGAACGTCCGCTCCTGGCTCGCCGCGTTCACCCGGATCCTCGAGGACGGCAGCGCGGAGCTGCTCGACCAGTTCATCACGCACCTCGTCGAGCAGCGCTACGCGACCGGCTACTCGATCAGCGGGCCCCTGATCGCCGCCTCCGAGTTCCGCACCGCGGTGGCGGGCGTGCTCGACACGACGCACGACGACGGCGACTCGGACGGCACGTCCTCGATCGACGTGCTCCGCGCCGTCGACGCGCTGCTGCTCCAGTTCGAGCACCGCTTCGCCGAGGCATACGCCCAGCGCTCGCTGTTCGCCTCCGAGGAGCGCTACCGCGAGATCGTCGAGCTCTCGTCCGACGTCCTCGCGACGATCGACCAGGAGGGCATGCTGACGCGGCTGAACGTGCGCTTCGAGGTGCTCTTCGGGCACTCGCGGCAGGCGTGGATCGGCCGGCCGATCACCGCGCTCGCGGTCGCGGCGGACGTGCCTGCCCTGCGCGCGCTCGTGATGTCCGCGTCCCGGGCCGACGAGCCGCGGGAGGCGACCATCCGCTGCGGGACGCGCGCCGGCCTCACCAAGGTGATGACGGTCCGGATCACCCGGCTCTACGGCGAGGACGCCTCGCTCGCGCTCATGCGCGACGTCACCGAGGAGGTCGCGCGCCGCGCCCAGATCCTCCACAGCGAGAAGCTCGCCTCGATCGGCCAGGTCGCGGCGAGCGTCGCGCACGAGCTGAACAACCCCATGGCGTGGGTGATGGCGAACCTCGAGCAGATCCGGAGCGGGGCGCACAAGCTCGTGTCGGCGGCGCGCCCGGTCGCCTCCGGCTCCTACGAGGACCTGCTCCGCGCCATCGACCTCATCGACCGGTCCTGCCACGAGGCGCTCGCCGGCGTCGAGCGGATGCGGGACATCGTGACCGACCTCAACCTCTTCTCGAGCAGCAGCGAGCGCAAGCCCGAGCGGGTCGACCTCGTCGACGTGATCGAGCTGGCGCTGCGCATGACGGGGCCGCAGCTGAGCCAGCTCTGCCGCATCGAGCGCCGGTACGGCGAGATGCCCCCGCTCGTCGGCTACCCGGGCAAGCTCTCGCAGGTGTTCGTCAACCTGTTCATCAACGCGGCGCAGGCGATGCCGAACCGGCCGCGCGACGAGAACATGGTGCGCGTGACAACGCGCTTCGACGCCGGGGTCCACCACGTCGAGGTGGAGGACAACGCGCGCGGCATGACCCCCGAGGTCGTCGAGCGGATCTTCGACCCGTTCTTCACGACGAAGGAGGAGAGCGCGCGCCCGGGGATCGGGCTCTGGGTGTCGCGCAACATCGTCGAGGAGCAGCACGGCACGATGACCGTGTCGAGCCAGCCCGGCATCGGCACGGTCTTCACGATCCGCCTGACCGGCCTCAACCCGGCGGATCTGCCCGCGCTGCGGCCGCCGCCCGAGCCGCCGCGCTCCTCGTCGCGCGGGACGATCCTCTTCGTCGACGACGAGCCGATGCTCCTCAACGCCTTCGCGCGCGCGTTCGAGGAGCGCCACGAGGTGCTCGTGGCGAAGAGCGGCCACGAGGCGCTCGAGCTCCTGCGGGACCGGGGCGGCCAGATCGACGCGATCGTGTGCGATCTCCTGATGCCGCAGATGAGCGGGATGGCCCTGTACGACGAGATCGGCGAGCGCTTCCCGCAGCTCCAGCCCAAGATGGCCTTCATGTCCGGCGGCGCCTTCACGCCGAGCGCGCGCGAGTTCGTGGAGCGGGTGGACAACGCGAAGATAGCGAAGCCGATCTCGCTCGACGACCTGGAGCGGGTCATCGCCGATCTCCTCAGCGGCGGGCGGAAACGGGGGCACTAGGTGGCGGACGCGGCGGCGAGGGCGGTCCGGGAGCGGGCGAACTGCGCGCGTTACCGGCCGGGGCAGCCGGAGGGCTTCTACGAGAGCTTCTTTCAGCGGGCGAACCACCCGACGCGCCCGCTCGCCTTCTGGATCCGGTACACGCTCTTCAGCCCGGCCGGGCGGCCCGAGGCCGCGGAGGGCGAGCTCTGGGCCGTCTACTTCGACGGCGAGTCGGGGCGCCACGCGGTCGCCAAGCGCGAGGTCCCGTTCGCCGGGCGCTGCGCCTTCGCCCGCGACGCCTTCTCGGTCGCCGTCGACGACGCCCGCCTGAGCCCCGGAAGGCTCGCTGGCGCGGCCGGCGAGGGGGAGGACGCCATCGCCTGGGATCTCGTCTACGAGGGCGGCGGGGAGCCGCTCCTGCTGCTCCCCGGAGCGCTCTACGACGCGCCGCTGCCGAAGGCGAAGGCGCTGGTCGGCGTGCCGATGGCCGTCTACAGCGGCGTCGTCCGGGCCTTCGGGCGCGACGTGGACGTGTCAGGGTGGGTCGGCAGCCAGAACCACAACTGGGGGACGAAGCACACGGACCTGTACGCCTGGGGGCAGGTCGCCGGGTTCGACAGCCATCCGGACAGCTTCCTGGAGGTCGCCACGGCCCGGCTGAAGGTCGGGCCGTTCTGGACGCCGAGCATGACGCCGCTGGTCCTGCGGCACCAAGGCGAGGAGATCGCGCTGAGCTCGCTGGTCCAGGCGGTCCGCGCCGAGGCCTCGTTCGACTACTTCACCTGGCGCTTCCGGACGGAAACCGCCCGGCTGAGCATCGAGGGGGAGGTCTCCGCGCGCGCGGGCGACTTCGTGGGCCTCGCCTACAGGAATCCTCCCGGCGGCGTGAAGCACTGCCTGAACACGAAGATCGCGGCCTGCAGCGTCACGCTGCGGCGAAAGAGCCTGGGGCGCGAGGTAGGGGTCGAGACCCTGACGACGGCACGGCGTGCGGCGTTCGAGATCCTCACGGACGACCGCGGCCATGGCGTGACGATCCGCGCCTGATCCACGCCGGACGCCCTCAGCGATGCGTCGCGCGCGGGTTGCGTCGCGCGCGGGTTGCCGAGCCGGCGCGCCTGCCGGCGGCGCGTCGCTGACCCGCGCGCGACCCGCTGCGCGCCCGGCGCGGAGTGGGCTAAAGAGTTCAGGGACAGCCACCGCACGAAAGGCGGACGCCATGAGCCTCAAGCACCCCCGGACCATCCTCGTTGCCCTGGACAGCTCGCCCAGGGCGTCTCTCATCCTCGCGGAGGGCGTCGACCTTGCGCAGAAGCTCGGCGGCAGGCTGGTGCTCGTGCGCGGCATCGGGCTGCACCACAGCCTGCCGGCCGAGGCGCTGAACGAGTCGCCGACCCGCGTCCCCGAGATCCTGGAGCGGAGCGACAGGGAGGAGCTGGAGCAGCTCGCGCGCGACGTGCCGCCCGAGCTCCTTGCGAAGATCGTGGTCCATGTCGGCGTCGCCTGGGAGGTCATCTGCCGGACGGCCGATGAGGAGAACGCCGACCTCATCGTGATCGGGTCGCGCGGGTACTCGGGCATCGACAAGGTGCTCGGGACGACCGCGGCGAAGGTCGTGAACCACACGAGCCGGTCGGTGCTCGTCGTGCGCGAGAAGCCGTCGGACTGACGCGGATCCCGGCCTCAGGGGAGCCTGGCGATGAGCTCATCGCCCAGCTGCGGCTGATCGATCTTGCCGAACCAGATTCGCCAGGTGGCCTTCATGAAATCGAGGCCGCCGACGGTCGCGGTCCCGCCGCCTGCGACCGTGACGGTGGTCGCCTTCGCGCGCGCGTCGTACTCGATGGTGACCTCGGTCCCTGCCTTGAGGTCCCTCTCGAACGCCGCCACGAACCGTCCGATCCTCGTCGCGTCGGTGTAGTCGTTCATCGCGTAGGCGTCCCTCAGCGCCTTGATGATGGAATCGCGGTCGACGTCGCGCAGCATCGTCCAGACGAACTTCTTCCCCGTATCGATGTCGATGACAGCCTGCCTGGACCGCGTGGGAGGGAGCTGGTCCATGTAATGGCTGATCCGGTAAACCTCGATATTCGCCACACCCACCTTCCTCACGCGGACTCCATCGCCCGTGAGCGTATAGTCCGGTAAAGCGAAGAGGCTCGCGACAGCCAGGAAGATCGCCGCGAACGCGGTGAGAAAAGCTGGAGATTTGCTTCGTGCGAGTTTCATCGGATCGGCCTCCTCCGGCGTTGCCGGCTTCGTGCGGCGCTGTGCAGGCGCCGAGCTCGGGGATCACCTGTCCACGGCCACGGCCGAGCAAGACCCGGACCGCAGCCGCAGGGACGTCGGGAGTCGCCGTTCGCGGGAGATCGCGAGTCGTGCCCTGGCGACAGGCAGGGACGACTCACGGACGTGTGCTCGGAGGGGGCTCTGGCGGCGGGGGGGGCGCGCCGCCGGGGCGAGGCTGGCCGCAGCGGCGCCGGGGCGAGCTCTCCCGGAGATCTTTTTCCAGCCCGGCCCGTAGAAGCCGCGCGCTGGGGGTCGAGGAGAGTGCGGCGGAGGACGCGAGGGTCCCCCGGTGGCCGCGCCATGGCTTGCGGCGGAAGGAGCTTCTCTATGCGGACGATGCTCGCGGGATTGCTGATGGGATGGGCGGCTCTGGGCTGCGCGGCCGGCGCGGCGACGCCTCCGGGGACGAGCGCCGCGGCCGCGGGCGGCGCGCCGGGCGCAGGAGCGCGGGAGAAGGGCGCGGCGGCCGCGGCGCCGGCGGCGCTGGTGGCCGAGCCGCCCGCGGCGGCCGAGGCGCCGACGCCGGATCCGGGTCCCGAGCCGAGCCGGGGCGTCTGGATCGGCGCCGCGGGCGCGAGCGACTTCATGCTGCCGGGGACGCGCGAGACGCAGCTCGGCGTGTGGGTCGATGTCCCGGCGGCCCGCCGCGGGGCGCGCGCCCCGGCCGCTGTCGCGCTGCTCGTGGACGCCTCCGGCTCGATGCAAGGAGCGAAGATGGAGCACGCCCGCGCGGCGGCGCAGGCGTTCGTCGACCGGCTGCCCGACGGCGACGTTGTCTCGCTCGCGTCGTTCGCCGACGCGGCGGAGGAGCGCGTGGCGCCCACCGTGCTCGGCCCCGCCACGCGGCCCACGGTGGCGCGCGCCATCGCTGCGCTTGGCCCGGAGGGCAGCACCAACCTCTTCGATGGCCTCCGGCTCGCGGAGAAGCACGCGGTCATGGCGCCGCCGACGCACGCCGCCCGGCGGGTGGTGCTCATCTCGGACGGCCAGGCGAACATCGGGCCGTCCTCCCCCGACCTCCTCGGCGCGCTTGCGCAGCGCGGCGCCGATCGCGGGGTGCAGATCACGTCGCTCGGGGTGGGGGCCGACTACGACGAGCGCACACTGAACGCGCTCGCCGTTGGCTCCAGCGGCAGGCTTTACCACCTCACCGAGGCGCACCAGATGTCCTCCGTCCTCGAGCGCGAGCTGGCGCTGCTCCAGACGACGGCGGCGACCGGGGCGTTCGTCGAGATCGTCCCGGCACCCGGCGTGGAGATCGTCGGCGTCCCCAACGAGCGCACCGACCGGTCCGGCGACGCGATCCGGGTGCTCCTCGGCACGATGTTCGGCGGGCAGCACCGCGAGGTGCTCGTGCGGGTGCGGGTCGCCGCGCCGGCCGCCGGATCGCACCCGCTGGCGAGCGTGCGGCTCCATTTCCGCGACCCCGAGAACGGCAACGTCCCGCGCGTGCAGGAGGTGGTGGCCCGCTACGACGTGACGAGCGACCCGGCCCTCGTCGCCGCGCGCCAGAACGAGAAGACCCAGACCATTGCGGCGGTGATCGAGACGGGTATGGCGCAACTCGACGCCGCCCAGGACGTGAACTCGGGCAACTTCGGCGCGGCCGAGGCGAAGCTCGCCGCGGCGGAGGAGCGGCTCCGCCAGCAGGCGGCGCGCGCGCAGTCGGCGAAGGAGAAGGAGCGCGCCGCCGACGCAGCCGCGGCGGTGGCGAGCGCGCGCAAGACCGCCCGCGCGGCCGCGGCGGCCCCGCCCTCGGCGCGGCGCATGGACGCGCTCCAGATGAACAGCGGCTCCCGGCTCTGGGCCGACCGCTGAGCCGCGCCGTTCAAGCGCCCATCTGCGTCTTCATATCCGGCGCTGAAGCGCCATCTGCGTCTTCATATCCAGCGCTGAACTTCTGACTGCGCCTTCGTCTCCAGCGCTGAAGCGCCGTCTGCGTCTTCATATCCAGCGCTGAACTTCTGACTGCGTCTTCGTCTCCAGCGCTGAGGCGCCACCAGCGCCATGTCCATCCATGATGGACGTGAGGAGGGTCCACCATGGATGGGTTGACCAAGTTATTCCGATCGAAGTCTAGCCGGTCATGGTTGATCAACGTATCAACATTGATACATCCATCCACCATGGATCGTGATGGACGCGCCTCGCGCGCCCGCGGTCCTCGACAGGGGGCCGCGGGCGCGCGACATTGCCCCGGTCCTTCCGACACCTCGCCACGCCAGCGCCCCGCCTCCCACCATGAGCCCGAACACTTTCCCCGCCGCCCCCAACCCGGATCTGGACGCCGGCGCTGCGCGCGAGCTCTGGCCGCTCGACCCGGCCGTCACCTTCCTGAACCACGGCTCGTTCGGCGCCTGCCCGCGGGCGGTGCTCGAGGCGCAGCAGCGCTACCGAGACCAGATGGAGCGCGAGCCGGTCCGCTTCTTCATCCGCGAGCTCGAGCCGCTGCTCGACACCGCCCGCGGGGAGCTCGCCGCCTTCGTCGGCGCCGACCCCGAGGACGTCGCGTTCGTGCCCAACGCGACCGCCGGGGTCAACACGGTGCTGCGGTCGCTGCCGCTCGGACCTGGCGACGAGCTCTGCGTCACCGATCACGGGTACAACGCCTGCCGCAACGCGATGGAGGCCGTCGCGGCCCGCGCCGGGGCGCGCGTCGTGGTCGCGCCCGTGCCGTTCCCCATCCAGGCGCCCGAGCAGGTGGTCGACGCGGTGCTCGCGCGCGTCGGGCCCCGGACGCGGCTCGTCCTCGTCGACCACGTGACCAGCCCGACGGGGCTCGTGTTCCCTGTCGCCTCGCTCGCCTCCGAGCTCGCGGGGCGCGGCGTGGACCTGCTCGTCGACGGAGCGCATGCGCCCGGCATGGTGCCGCTCGACCTCCGCACCCTCGGGGCCGCCTATTACACCGGCAACTGCCACAAGTGGCTGTGCGCGCCGAAGGGCGCCGCGTTCCTCCACGTGCGCCGCGACAGGCAGGGCGCGATCCGCCCGCTCACGATCAGCCACGGCGCCAACTCGCCGCGCACCGACAGGTCGCGCTTCCTGCTCGAGTTCGACTGGACGGGCACCTCCGATCCCAGCGCCGCCCTCTGCGCCGCGGATGCGATCCGCTTCCTGGGCGCGCTCCTGCCCGGCGGCTGGCCCGCGCTCCGGGCGCACAACCGGGCGACAGCGCTCGCCGCCCGCGACCTCCTGTGCGAGGCGCTCGGCTGCCCGCCGCCGAGCCCCGACGCCATGATCGGCGCGCTCGCGACGGTGCCGCTCCCCGACGCTGCGTCGTCGCCGCTGCGCCTCGACCCGCTCCAGGACGCGCTCCTCGAGCGCTGGGGGATCGAGCTGCCGGTGTTCGCCTGGCCCGCGTCGCCCCGCCGGTGGCTCCGGATCTCGGCGCAAATCTACAACGGCAGGCCCGACTACGAGCGGCTCGCGGCGGCGCTCTCGGCGCTGCTGTAGCGCGACGGGAGGGCCTGCCGGTCCCCCGGCCGCAGCGCCGGGGCGGGTCGGCGCGGTGCTCGCCCGCGGCGCCGGAGCATCGGCCCCGGATGCGCGCGGCGCTTCTTACGGGACCGCTCGCCGGAGCAGAGCGCGCGCGCCTCGCGAGCGGATAGGATGCGCGCCCCAAGGAGACACGATGCCACGCCGAGTCCTGGTCTTGTCCTCGCTTTGCTGCCTGGCCGCGGCGACCCTCGCGGTCGCGCCGTCCGTCGCGCAGCCCGTGACGCCTCCCCCGGCGACGGCCCCCGCTCCCGCCTCTTCTTCCTCGCCGGCACGGACGCCCACCGCCCCCTCCGCACCGGGGCCGACGCCCTCCGCGCCCGGCGCGCCGCAGCCGCCAGCGGCTCCCGCTCCGCCGGCGGCTGGCGCGCCCGCGCCAGGAGGGGCGGCGCCTGCGCCAGGGGGAACGGCGCCCGCGCCGGGAGCAGGCGTGCCAGGGGGAACGGCGCCCGCGCCGGGAGCAGGCGCGCCAGGGGGAACGGCGCCCGCGCCGGGAGCAGGCGCGCCAGGGGGAACGGCGCCCGCGCCGGGAACAGGCGCGCCAGGGGGAGCGGCGCCCGCGCCGGGAACAGGCGCGCCAGGGGCAGGAGCCGCTGCGCCCGGTGCGCCCGCGCCCGAGGCACAACCCACCGCGCCGGAAGACGCGGCGGCGCCGCCGCCGGGCACCGCCACGCCGCGCGAAGGCGTCGCGTCGCCTGCAGGGACGACGGACGGGCCCGACGCAAGCCGGAAGCGCAACGCGCCGTCGGCCTGGACCATGTCCCTCTCGGACGCCGAGCTGGGGCCGCCGCCCGCGCCCGCGCCTGTGCCGGAGTCAGGTGAGGAGACGCTTAACCGGTCCAGCATCCCGCTCGGCCGGCGCGGCGCAATCGGTGTGGAGACTTCGTCATTCACCGGCGGCGATAGCGACGTCTCCGGGCTCGCCATCGCCCTCTTCGCCCGCATGCCGTTCGCCGGGCACACCTTCCTCGATATCCGGGTCCCCTTCGGCCTCGCGATGGACGAGCGCACCGACGCCGTGCTCGGCAACGTGACGTTCGGCGCCCACCACATCGCTCGCGCCGGCCGGAAGCTCTGGCTGACGGTGGGCGGCGCCGTCGGGCTGGCGACGCTCTCGAGCCAGACCCAGCACCACAGCAGCTACGAGCCGGTCGGCGCGAGCCGGGCGTACTGGGACCTCCACGAGTACTTCCCGAGCATCCTCCCGATCCACGCGCGGCTCGGCGCCGAGGCCCACTTCGGCCCGCTGATCGCGCGCGCCCAGCTCGAGCCCGTGCTCTACATCCCGCTCGGCCGCAACAAGGAGTACGAGGTCGCGATCCAGCACGCCGCCGAGCTCCAGATCGGCCACGGCATCGGCGGCGGCCTGCGCGTGCAGGGCATGGCGCTGCCCACGTTCGACAACGTGAGCGTCCGCCACGCCGTCGCGCGCAACCTCTACGTCCTCGCCCTCGAGCCGTTCCTCACGATCGAGCGCAAGCTCACGTTCATCCGAACGGGGTTGCTGCTGCCCCTCGATGAGGAGCTCGGCCCGCCGCTCGACCACACCTGGGGCTTCCGGTTCAGCGCGGGCATCCGCGTCGACTGAAGCCCGCGGCGGTGAGGGCGCGGCGGCGGGCGCGCTGCGCTAGGCGCCCCGGGCGCGGGTCGCCTCGCCGATCGCGTGGGTGATGTGCCCCTCCAGCTCGCCCGCGGGCAGCTGCTCGGACTCCACCACGACAAGGCGCGCTCCCGCGTCCTCCGCGAGCAACTCGAACGTCCGCGGCGCGCGGTCGTGCAGGTGGCTCGGCAAGATGATCGCCAGCGGGCGGAGGCGAACGGCCATCGACCACGCCGACGCCGCCTCGCACGAGCGGACAAGGAAGCGTGCCCGCGCTGCAACCCTGCGGCAACGAGCCAGAAAATGGGGGCTGCAGTCGAGCGCCAGCACCATGGGAATCCTGATCAACTGACTGCTACTAGGCGGCTCCGACATAGAAAGATGCTACTCCAGCGAAGCGCGATTGCGCGTCCTCTTATTCCGCATAACCGATACAGAGCTTTCCCGAAATAGAAAACAACAAGCTCGTCAGCTCATGTAAGCAGTCACGCGTTATTTTGGTGTATTGGGTAACGTTCTGTGAACACAGGATGTTTGAAATGAACGCTGCGAGAACGGGAGGAGGCAGCGCACTACAGCCCACGACGGAGGCGCGCAAATTCTCCGGGAAACGCGGGCCTCCTTGGCGCACCAGGAGCGCGTGAGGCCGTGACCGATCGCGCCTCGATGAAATGATGAACCGGGGACGGATACGACCCTGACGGCCCGGACGAGCGCATCGCGGCGATCGAGCACCCGGCGCGCACGCAGGAATGAACTCGGCGCGCAGAGGGTGGACGCTCGGGACGTAGGGTGTGAGCCCAGCGTCCACGGCACGCGTCGTACGAGAAGCCTCGGTTTCGCGCATAGGCATGGCGGGAGCGGCGCGGCGGCGCGATGCCGTCTCCAGCGCGTCGAGGCTGGCGCCGCCCAAGGGAGTTGGCGCGCACACGTAAAGGAGATCGTGTGTCATCGCGACGCGCCGGGGCGCCGCGCCAACGCCGCCGCGTGCTGGAGCCGCCCTCCGGTCACAGCGACCCTCCCGCGTCGAGCGCCCGGAGCGCGCGCTCGCCCAGGCAGCGCCCCGGATCCGGCGTGCGACATGCTCTCTCGCCAACCACCCTGTGCTTGTAGATTTCATCGATGGTGGCGAGCAGGTCATGCTCCTCACAGATGCTCGCGAGCGCGACCACCCCGGTCCACGGAGAGATGTTTCGGCCAGGTTGCGAAGCGCGCCGACGGCGGCGCCGGCCTCCGGCGGGATCGCCCCTTCGCGCGGCGAGCGAAGCCGTCTCCCGGGCCGGCGGCTGCAGGGCAGGGGCACCGGGAGAGGCAGAGAGAGATGGCGGTGTCGAGCTGGCAGCCGCAATAAGGAGCCAACTATATCATGTGTTCGCCCGGATAGAACAGGCAGGCGGCGGCGATGGCGCCGGGCGCGCCGGCATGACGACGTCGCGCAGGCAGCGGCGTCGCCGATCCTGTGGTGGCGCTGGATTTTTACAGTGCTGCGCGCTCGAAGGAGGGCTGAGTCTCCGCGGGTGCGGCATAGACGAGCTGATCCTGCGATATCGTGGTTCAGCGCAGGCAGGCGTCGCGCGCGCCGCGCGGTGATGCCCTGACCCAGATTAAAAAGTCATCACGGGAGGTGGCCTTGTTAGGAAGGACACTAAACTTTGTCTCCGGCGCACCGTATGTCTGCTCGGCGGTGACACCACCGGCCGGCGCCGGTGTCGCTGAGCAGGTGGAGACCTCGCCTTCAGGCGGCGTTGCGCTCGCGGTCGGCCGGGTCGCCCTCATCGAGGGCGAGGAGGGCGAGCGCGCCTGGCGGGTGAGGCGGCTCGCCCGGCGCCGAGCGCGCCAGGCGGGCGGCCCGCTCGCCGCAGAACGCTGGGGCGGTCGTGGTATATGCCGGCGCCATGGCGCAGGTCCACGGCGGCAGGCTCGTCTCGAAGGCCCTCGCGAGGCACGGGGTGACGCACCTCTTCACCCTCTGCGGCGGGCACATCCAGGCGATCTACGACGGGTGCCTCGATGACGGGATCCGGGTCGTCGACGTGCGACACGAGCAGACAGCCGGCCACGCCGCCGACGGGTATGCGCGTGTGACCGGAAGGCCGGGGGTGTGCGCCGTCACCGCAGGGCCGGGCGTCACGGACGTGGTGACCGCGGTCGCCAACGCGCAGCGCGCCGGCGTCCCGATGGTGGTGATCGGCGGCGCCGGCCCGCGGGCCCTCGCCGACATGGGCTCGCTCCAGGACATGAACCACGTCGAGCTGATGCGCCCCATCTCGAAGTGGAGCGCCTCCGTCCCCTCGACCGACCGCATCCAGGAGTACGTGGACTCGGCCTTCCGCGTCGCCCAGGCGGACGTGCCGGGCCCGGTCTTCCTCGAGATGCCGCTCGACCTCCTGATGGGCTTCGCGGGCGACGACGCGCCCGCCACCGCGCCCCTGGCCCCGCCCCGGCCCGGGGGCGACCCGGCCGCTGTCGCGCGCGCCGCGGCCCTGCTGAGGGAGGCGGAGCGGCCGATGTTCATCGTCGGCAGCCAGCTCCGCTGGTCGCCGCGGCGGGACGCGCTGCGCCGCTTCGCCGACGCGGTGAAGGCGCCCTTCTACCTGAACGGCATGGCCCGCGGCGCGCTGCCCCACGCGCACCCCGGGCTGATGAGCCGCTCGCGCCGCTTCGCCCTGTCGCAGACCGACCTGTGCGTGGTGCTCGGGACGCCGTTCGACTTCCGGCTCGAGTACGGCCGCGCGATCGGCCCGGCCGCGAAGGTCGTGCAGATCGATCTCGACGGCACCGAGCTCGGCAGGAACCGCCGGGTCGACCTCGGGATCCACGCCGACAGCGGGGTCGCGCTGGAGCAGCTGCTCGCGGAGGTGCCCGGCAAGACCATCGAGGCGTGGCTCTCGGCCGTGCGCCAGGCCGAGGAGCGGTCGCGCGCGAAGATGCAGGCGGAGATCGAGGGCGACAGCGACCCGCCGAACCCGCTGCGCGTCTGCGCGGAGATCGGCAAGCGGCTCGGCAAGGACGACATCGTGATCGGCGACGGGGGGGACTTCGTGGCCACGGCCGCGAACGTGCTGAAGCTCGAGTGGCCGCAGCTCTGGATGGACCCAGGGCCGCTCGGGACCCTCGGGGTGGGGCCGGGCTACGCGATGGCGGCCAAGCTCGCGCGGCCCGAGGCGAACGTGGTCCTCGTGTACGGCGACGGCTCGTTCGGCTTCCACGCGCTCGAGTTCGAGGCGATGGCGCGCCAGGGCATCCCCGTCGTCAGCGTGATCGGCAACGACGCGGCGTGGACGCAGATCCGGCGGGGGCAGGTGGAGCTCTACGGCGAGGGCCGCGCGCCCGCGACGGCGCTCGACTTCACCCGGTACGACCGCGTGGTGGAGGCGCTCGGCGGCTTCGGGGCCTGCGTGGAGCGGCTGGAGGAGCTCGGGCCCGCGCTGGACGAGGCGTTCCGGTGCGGGAGGCCGGCGTGCGTCAACGTGAAGATCGCGAAGAGCGACTTCCGCAAGGGCGCGATCAGCGTCTGATCCCGTGGAGCTCCGGTTCATCTCCCCCGACCTGCAGAGCCTCGACGAGCTCGACTCCGAGGTGCTCGCCTGCGCCCCGTTCAGCGACGCGCTGCCCGCCCACGGCGTGGCCGGCCTCTGTGACTGGCGGCTCGGCGGCCGGATCTCGGACCTCCGGCGGCAAGGCCTGATCACCGGCGAGCTCGGCGAGGTCGTCATGATCCCGTGCAAGCCGCGCATGGCGTTCGACAAGCTCGTCCTGTTCGGCGCCGGCCGGCGCGACGCGTTCGACGAGGCGGTGTTTCGCGACGTGGTGCGCCGGATGCTCGCGACGATGGGCGGGCTCTGCACGCGCGTCGCCGTGGTGGAGCTCCCGGGACGGCACGACGGGCTCATCCCCGCCGAGCAGGCGGCCGACGCGCTCCTCGACTGCGCGGGCAGGGAGCGCGGCGACAACGTGTGGACGCTGGTGGAGCGCGCCGAGGGCAGGCAGCAGATCACGCAGCACATGATCGAGCAGCGCCGCCGCGTGCGCCGCGCCCTCTAGGGGGCGGCGGTCACCCGCTTCGGATACGGGCCCACCTCGACGTTTTCGGTGCTCGGCGTACTGGAGTACGCCTGCGCGCCGAAAACGCCGATCTGGGCCCGTCTCCTGTGCGGGTGACCGCCGCCCCGTGGCGCATGGTCGAGAGGGGACTGAGCGCCGCGCGGCGCTGCGTCGATGTCAGGCGGGCGTCTTCGGCAGGTCGACGGTGAAGGCCGCGCCCTCGCCCTGACGGCTGTCGACGTCGATCGTCGCGCCGAGAGCGTCCGCGATCTGCCGCACGATCCACAGGCCCATGCCGAAGCCGCTGTAGTTCTCGCTGGAGACGGCGCGCTCGAAGCGCTCGAAGATGCGCGCCTGCTGGTCCGGCGCGATGCCGATGCCGCGATCCCGCACCGTGAGGCGGGCGCGATCCCCGAGATCCACGAGCTCGACGTCGATGGGCTTGCCAGCGCCGTACTTGATGGCGTTCGAGAGGAGGTTCGTGACGATCTGATCGAGCCGGAGGCGATCCCACCGGCCGCCGAGCGAGTCGGGGATCGACAGGTTGACAGGGCAGCCCGCGGCGGCGAGCTCCTCGCGGAAGCGCTCGAGCACCTCGTTCACCGTGGCCGCGAGATCGACGTCCTCGAGCTCGAGCTGCAGGCGGCCCGCGGAGATGCGCGAGATGTCGAGCAGGTTCGTGATCAGCCGGGCGAGCCGCTCGACCTGGCGCTTGATCATCTCCAGCCGCGGCGTCGCGCGCTCGGCGGTGAGGCCGCCGCGCTTGCCGGCGCGCAGGAGGCCGTCGATCTGCAGCTGCATGGGCGTGAGCGGCGTGCGGAGCTCGTGGGAGGCGATCGTCAGGAAGTCGTCGCGCGCGCGCACCGCGAGCTGCGCCTCCCGGTAGAGCCGGGCATTGTCGACGGCGAGGGCCGCGCGCCGCGCGAGGTCCTGCGCGAGGTCGAGGTCGACGGCGTCGTAGCGCCGGTGCGTGGAGGCGAACGAGAGCGTGCCCAGCGTGCGGCCGCGCGCGGTCAGCGGGACCGTGAGGTGCGAGGCGAGCGAGAGCGAGCGCAGCGCCTCGTAGTGCGCCTGATCGAAGGAGATCGCGCGTACGAACGAGTCGGTCACCTTCGGGATGAGCTCCGGCTGCGCCGTGCGCAGGACCTTGCCGATCCCGCGCGCGGCGGAGTCGGCCGTGATCTTGCCGAGGAGCTCGGTCGCCACCGCCATGGAGGGATCCGCGTGCGCGGTCACCTGCCGCTCGATCACGCCGGACTCGTCCTGCAGGAGGAGCACGCAGATCGACGCGAAATCGGGGAGCGCGACGCGGACCACGCGCCGCAGCGTCTCCTCGAAGTCGAGCGACTCGCCGAGGATCTGCCCGGCCGAGACGAGGATGCGCTGGGCCTCGTGGACCCGGCGGCGCTCGGTCACGTCCCGGGTGACCTTCGCGAAGCCGCGCAGGCGCCCCGCCTCGTCGAAGAGGACGCTGATGACCTCGTTCGCCCAGTAACGTGTGCCGTCCTTGCGGACGCGGTAGCCCTCCTGGACCGAACGGCGGGTCTCCACCGTGTCGTCGAGCTCGGCGGCGGGCCTGCCGAGCTCGACGTCCTCCGGCGGGTAGAGGACCGAGCAGTGACGGCCGATGACCTCGTCGGCGTGGTAACCGTTGATGCGCTCGGCGCCCGGGTTCCAGCTGGCGATGCGGCCCGCGGGGTCGAGCATGAAGATGGCGTAGTCCTGGACGCCCTCCACGATGAGGCGGAACCGCTCCTCGCTCTGCTTGAGGCGCCGGTCGGCGCGCGCCTCGGCCGCCTCCATCTCCCGGCGCAGGAGGAGCTCGCGCATCCTGCGGTTCTCGTCCTCGTAGTGCTTGCGGCGCAGCTGGGCGCGCAGGCGCGCCTTGAGCACCGTGAGCTCGCCCGACTTCGTGACGAAGTCGTCGGCGCCGGCCGAGAGGGCGTCGAGGATCGCCTTGTGGTCGTCGCGGCCAGTGAGCATCAGCAGCGGGATGGGCCGCCACGCGGCGTTCGCCTTGATGCGGAGGCACGTGGCCGGACCGGAGAGGCCCGGCATCACCATGTCGAGCAGGATGCCGTCGACGCGCGCCGACGTGAGCCGCGCGAGCGCCTCCTCCCCCGAGTGGGCGAGCACAGGGACGTAGCCCTCGTCGCGCATCGCCGCCGCGACCTGGTGCAGGTACGTGGGGCTGTCGTCCACGACGAGGATGCGGGGAGGCGGCGTGTCCGCTGGCCGGTTCATGGGCGCCTCCCACGCGGGCTCCGGTCAGCGAGGGCAGCCGCCGCGGCGAGGCGCACGGGACTGGTCAAGCCGGTGCGGCACCCGCCGAACACCCTTCGTGGCGCGCCCACCCTCATTGGCCACCCGTGCAGGTTGGCATGCGTTCTCCCCCGGCCGACGCGAAAAGCCTACCTGGCCCGTTGCACTTTGCGTACAGCATCCTTTTTCTAACAGACGCCGGCCGCTCGCAACGTTGCGTCCCCCACCGCTCACCGGGATCCCACCCGTAGCGCACCCGCTGCGCTCCGTTAGTCCGGGCTGTCCGGAACGGTTGTACGGAAGGATCCAAGGGATAAATCAGGCAAATCGTGATTGACAGAAGGCGTGTCGGTGCGCGATGTGCCCCGAGCCATCGATTCGAGAGCGATGGTCGGATAACCGACAGCCGCCGCTCATGGGCGGCGCGCCTGCCAGCGACAGGGACGTGAGCGCGCGGCGCAGCGCGGAGCTCACGGCGTGTCTGGAGTCTCGGATGAGCGTCAATCGGGCGGCAGCGCGGGGGAGAGCGGAAGGTCGCGAGTCCGTCACCCCTCGTCGATGAGCTCGATCATCGTGGCTCGCGCCGGGCCGCCCGCGGGGAGCCAGCGGCAGAGCTCGTCGACGCCGACGTCGTCGACAACCCGGCGGAGCTCCGTGCGCGCGGCGGCGAGCTCGCCCCGCGCGGCGAGCGCGTGCGCCCGGGTGATGCGGTAACGCTGGCGCACCTCGGTCGGCTCGTCCCGCTCGCCGTCGCGGCGGCCGACAAGGGCGAGCGCTCCCTCGACGTCGCCCGCGCGCACGAGCACCGCGGCGCGCGCGCCCCGCACGAGCGGACGCACCGACGCTGGCGCGCGACCCTCGTCGAGGTCGTCGAGGAGCCGCCTGGCCGCGTCGAGGTCGCCAGCGCAGAGCTGCCACTGGGCGAGGTTGCTCAGCAGCAACGCGCGCACCTGCGGGAGCATCCAGTCCGGCGGGATGTTGCGCAGCGAGGCGGCCGCCGCCTTGTAGTTCCCCTCCCATGCGAGCGACTGGCCGACGACCTGCGCGGCGTAGGCGTAGATGACCCGGGGATCGCCGAGGTGGGTCGGCGGCGCCTCGGCGGGATCCACGGCGGGGCGCGCGGCCGGCGGCACCACCGGATGAGCCGGGCGCGCTCGCGCGGGCGCGTCGGCCCGGTCGGCGCGGCTCCGGAGACGGGCGGGCCCGAGGTTGAGCTTCTCCTGCAGGAAGCCGCCGAGGAGGAGCAGCGCCGCGGTCGCGACGGCGAGCGCGCCCGCGGCGACGAGCGCGCGGGGCGTGTCGCGCCGGCCGGGGAGCGCGACCGAGGCGAGCCCCGAGGCCGCCGCTCCGGCGGCGGCGAGGAGCGCCGCGATCGCGAGGAGGAGCGGCCGCCGCGTCACCGGCGGGCTCGGGCCGGGCCCGGCGCCGGCACGGGGAGGCGGGCGCGGCGCCGGCTCATCCAGCGGGCTCCTCGGGCGGTCCGGCGGCGCGCGCGACCTGGTCGGGGCGGACCGAGGCCGGATCGAAGCGCTGCGCCGCGGCCAGCATCTTGTTGAGCGTGGGCTCGAACGGCGCGTCCGGAGACCGCTGGAAGCGGAGCGGGTTGATGCGGGCGACGACGAACGCCTTCAGGTAGGGGCTCTCGAAGCCGCGCGCCCTGAGCCCGTCGACGGCCTGCGCGACAGCGTCGTCGAGCGCGAGGAGGAGCTCGGCCCGCGCCTTGCGGGTCTCGAGCGCCTCCGGGAGCGGCTCGTCGAGGAAGCGGTCGATGTGCCGGAGGACCGACTGGTAGGCGCCGCCCGAGAAGCGAGGGCGCCGCTCGTAGCAGAGGCCGAGCGTGAGCAGGCTCGGCTCCTCGAACTCGAGGCGGAACTCCTGCTCGGGCCGCGGATCGAGATCCGCGAGCGAGCGCGCCATCCGCGTCACCTCGAGCGCCTTCTCGCGGATGTTGTGCGCCTTCTCGGTGTTGAGGGCGAGGATGCGGTAGGCGATCCGCTCGTCCGGCAGCACGAGCGCGACGGCGCTCTTCGCGCCGAGGCGCGTGAGCGCGGCGCGCCGGTGGTTGCCGTTCGGCGTCCAGTACCTGCCCTCGCCGGGCGCGGCCGGCGCGGCGCGGCCCGGCCCGGACGAGAGCGGGGTGCGCACCGCGATGATGGGGTCGAGGAAGCAGTCGATCTTGTCCATGACCTCGCCGAGGCGCGCGACGTGCGCCTCCGAGAGGTCGCGCTGGAACGGCGTCGGCTCCACCCGGTCGAGCGGCAGGCCGGCGAGGATCGCCCACGCGCCGCCGACCGGCTCGCGGTAGACCGCGAGCACGCTGCCGCCGTCGGAGCGGATCGCGTCGCCGAGGGCGGCGACCTCCGGCGGCGGGGCGCCGGCGGCGAGCTCGGCGGCGTCGAGCCCGCGCGTGCCCGCGGCGGGCGCCGCCTTCTTCCGCCGCGCCCGGGGGGCAGGCGCGGCCTTCGGCTCCCTGGGCGCCCGCGGCTTGGCTGTACGCTTCGCGGCCATCGTTCCTCCTCAGCGACCCCTGAGCATGCTCCGGGGATCCGCGCTCGTCCCCCCTCTCATCGTGTCGGCGATCGCCTGGTGGAAGCGCTCGAGCCGCTGGTCCGCCGCGTGGAACACGGTCCCCTCCGGGTACCTGCCGTCCGCGTCGGCGACGCCCGCGGGGACGCCGGTGATGATCTCGATGCCCTCCTCGACCGTGCTCGCCTCGTGGACGTGGAAGCGGCCGGCCTCGATCGCGGTGACGACGTCGCCCCGCAGCATGAGCGCGTCGCGGTTCGCGCTCGGGATCAGCACCCCCTGCTCGCCCGTCAGGCCCTTGGCCGCGCACAGGTCGAAGAAGGCCTCGATCTTCTCGTTGATGCCGCCCACGGGCTGGATGCTCCCCTGCTGATCGATGCTGCCCGTGACGGCGAGCTCCTGCCGGATGGGGACGCCGGAGAGCGCCGAGAGGAGCGCGTAGAGCTCGCTCGAGGAGGCGCTGTCGCCCTCGATGGGCTCGTAGGTCTGCTCGAAGACGAGCGAGGCGCCGAACGACAGCGGGCGGTGCTGGGCGAACCGGGCGGCGAGGAAGCCCGTGAGGACGAGCACGCCCTTGCTGTGGAGCGGGCCGGACATCTCGACCTCGCGCGCGATGTTCACCGGGCCCTCGCGCCCCGGGTAGACGACCGCGGTCACCCGGCAGGGGCGGCCGAACGTCTGCGGGCCGTCGGATAGCACCGAGATCGCGTTGACCTGCCCGACGTGCCGGCCGATCACGTCGATGCGGATCGTCCCGTCGGAGAGCATCTCGTGCACGTGGTCGCGGAAATGGCTGCCGCGGCGGCGCGCCGACTCGAGCGCCTCGTTGACCTCGGGGCCGTCGACGACCTTGCGGCCGCGGCGCTGGGCGCGGTAGCCGGCCTCGGTAGCGACCTCGGCGATGAGCCCGAGCTGGGCGCTCACCTTGGTCTGGCTCTCCGCGAGGCGGCCGCCGTGAAAGAGGAGCGCGGTCACGCCGTCGGCCGTGATCGGCGGCAGGCCACGATCGTGCGCGAAGCCGGCGAGGAACGCGGGGTACGTGAGGAGCGCCTGGTCGAGCGAGATCGTCGTCTCGAAGCGCGCCTGCACCTTGAAGAGCTGCGAGAACTCGGGATCGGCGTCGTGCAGGTCCTGGTAGAGCTGCGGGTTCGTGACGAGGACGACCTTCACGTCGATCGGGATCGGCGGGAAGAGCAGCTCCTCGGCGGTGCCGCGGAAGTACGACGGGTTGTGCTCGGGGACGATGAACTTGCCCGCGAGCAGGCAGGCCTTGAGCTGCTCGTAAAGCGCCTCGTTCTTGAGGAGCGCGCCCGCGGGCAGGATGAGGAAGCCGCCGGCCGCCTCGTGGAGCGCGCCCGCGACGGCGAAGCCGGGCTCGGGCGGGAAGCCGGAGTCGGGCGGCGCGTGCGTGCGGCCGAAGAGGGCGCTCAGCGTGGGGTAGGGGACCTCGACGACGGGGGCGCCGGAGTCGGGCGTGTGCTCGGTGAGCAGCGTGGGGACGACGACGCCGCGCGGGAGCGTGGCGCCGCCCTCCTCGCCGCGCGCCTCGTCGACGAGCAGGCGGAACTCCTTCGACACGACCGTCTCGACGTCCGCGAGGAAGGCGCTGATGTCGTCGCGCCCCTCGAAGCGCGCGCGCACGGGCTGAAAGCAGCCCTTCACGCCGTCGCTGAGCAGCTGCTTCACGACGCTGCGCAGCTCGACGTCGGCCTCGTCCTGCACGGTGGCGAGCCGCGTCTCGAACTCCTCGATGGAGCCGGCGACCGCGACCAGGGCCTCGCCGTCCGGCACGCTCGAGGCGTCCTCGATCGAGGTGATCTGCACCTCGTCGTCGCCGCGGACGAGGTCGAGGCCGAGCTCCCGCGCGGCGGCCTTGAGCTGCTCCTCGAGCCGCCGCTCCTCCGCGTTGACGCGGCGCTGGATCTTGCCGCGCGCCTGCTTGAAGCGCTCGCCCTCCGTCGCGCCGCGCAGGGCGTCGACGAGCTTCTCGTGGAGCTCCTCCATCGCCTCGACGAAGGGGCGGCCCTCGCCAGGGGGGAGCGACAGGACCGTTGGCTCGCTCGGGCGGTGGGGGTTCGGCAGGAGGAGGATGTCGTCGGGCGTGGGGCGGCTCGCGGCGATGCGCTTCGCGGCGGCGCGGGCGCAGAACGTGCGGCCCGTGCCCGGCGCGCCGACGACGACGACGTGGAAGCGGGGCTGGCGGATGTCGAGGCCGAAGGCGAGCGCGGCGAGGGCGCGCTCCTGCGAGCCGATGCCCGCGGACAGCGGCGCGACCTCATCCGTCGTGGAGAAGCGGAAGCTCTGGGGCTCGACGATCTTGCGGCACTCGCTGGCGGGCAGCTTCCGGGCGACCATGGCGGCGCACGATAGCGCCTTTCGCCGCCCGTTGGCGTGGAGCCCGCCCGGCGCGGCGCTCTGGCGCGGATCCGCGCCGGCGAGCGCGTGCCCGCGCCGGCGAGCGTGTGGACGAGCGCGCCCTACCGCCGCAGGACCATCACCGGGCACGGGGCGCCAGAGAGCACGTCCCGGAAGACGCCGCCGTGGCGGTCGACGAGCTGGCCGTGCCAGACCAGCACCAAGAGATCGCTCGCCAGCTCGCCGGCGAACCGCAGGATCTCCGCCGCCGGCGCGCCCTTGCCGAGGAAGAACCGCGTGGAGACGTCGTGGGGGCAGTGGCCGATCGCGCTCAGGAAGCGGGCGAGGAACTCCTCGGTGAACGCGGGCCACTCGTGCTGGGGCTGGTCGACGTAGAGGGGCGCCACCATCGCGCCCGGCTCGGAGGGCGCCGGCGTCGAGACGGGCGGCGCGTCCTCCTCGGCCCCCGCCCGCGGCGAGGCGCAGCCGACCAGCACGATGTCGAGCTCGGCGCCGAGCTTGCGGGCGAGGTCCCCGGCGGGGGTGATCGCGGCGGCCGTGCTGGGGGTCCCGTCGAGCGGCAGCAGGATGCGCCGCAGCCGCGGTGGCGGCCGGTGCGCCGGGCCGATGACGACGACGCCGCACGCGGCCGCCTCCAGCGCGCGCGCCGCGATCCGGCCGACGCCGAGGCGCTCGTCCGTGAGCTCCTCCGGCTCGGAGGCGATGACAACGAAGGCGGCCTCGTGGCCCTCCGTCGCCGACGCGAGCGCGCCGGGAAGGTCCTCGCTCGCGGCGACGCGCAGCACCACGCCGTGCAGCGCTTCCGGGGCGACCCCGAGGTGGGCGGGCACGTCGCCCGGCTCGATCGGCTCGGAGCACACGACGAGCCCGTGCAGCGGCGCTCGGATCGCGCCGGCGATGAGCCGCCCGAGCTCGACGGCGCCGAGGTGGGTGCGTCGGCCGTGGAGCGCGACGAGCACGCTCCTGCTCCGCACGCCGCTCTCCGGCGAGGTCTCGTCGACCGGCCCGCTCACCCCGGCGGGCCGGTCGAGACCGGGGGCCGGCTCGGACGGCGCTCCGCATCCGCCGGAACATCCGTCGCGCGCGGCGCTCATCATCATGTCGTGACCTCCTCCCATGAATGGAACCGGCCGCCGGTCCGCCGCGCGGCGTAGCGGCGGCCTGGCTCGGCCAGCACGGCGCAGGCGGGCGCGCCCGCGTCGAGCGCGCAGATCGGCAGGGGCGCGCTCCCCTCGAGCGCGACCTCGATCGCGTCGGCCTCCACGTGGATGTCGATCGCGCGGCCGCGCCAGAAGATCGGGATCTTGAGGTGCCGCCAGGCGGGCAACAGGTGCGGCTCGATCCCGAGCGCCTCGTCGTCGATCGGGAGCGGGGGCGCTTGAGGCCGCCCGTCCGGGCGCCGCGGCACCCGCGTGATGCCGGCGACGCCGAAAGCGACCGCCTGCCAGAGGCTCCCCATGGCGGCGATGTGAACGCCGCCCGCGGCGTTGCCCATCGTGTTGCCGAGGTCGATGTCGGCGGTCTGGTCGAAGTAGCGCTCCGCGAGGGCGTGGAGGTCGAGCCGGGCGGCGACGAGCGCGTGGGCGCCCGGGCTGAGCGAGCTCCCGTGGGCGGTGCGCGGCTCGTAGTAGAGGAAGTTGTCGCGCCGCGCGGCCGCGGGCACCGCGCTCCAGAGGAGCGCGAGCAGCTGCACCACGTCGGCCTGCTTGATCACCTGGCAGGCCTGCGTCCGCTCGCGCCCGAGCAGCACGTCGACGGGCGCGCTGCGCACGGCGTAGTCGGCGATGGCGAACGGCGCGAGGCGGAAGTAGCCCGCGAACTGCTCGATCAGGCCGGTCTCCGGGTCGACGCCGAGGACCATCCGGTCCGCGACGTCGCGCCAGCGGTCGACCTCCTCGGGCCGGAGGTCGAGCCGCGCGAGCACGTCGTCTCGCGCGCCGCCGCGCCCGACCGTCGCCGCGGCGGCGCGGAGGTTGTACCGCGCCATCCAGTTCGTGAAGGCGTTGTCGTCCACGGCCTCGTGGTACTCGTCCGGCCCGATGACCCGCCGGATGTGGGCGCGCCCGTCCGGCCCGAGCTCGGCGCGGCTCGCCCAGAAGCGCGCCGTCTCGATCATGATCTCGGCCCCCTCGCCGCGCGCGAAGTCGAGATCGCCCGTCGCGCGGCCGTAGGCGTGCGCCGCGTAGGCGACGTCGGCGCTGATGTGGTGCTCCTGCTCGCCGGAGAGCACCCGGGTGACCTCGCCGAACGGCGTGACGACGAGCGGCGGCGTCGTCTCGTCGCCCGTGTCCGCCGACTCCCAGGGGTAGAGCGCGCCGTCGTAGCCGAGCGCCTTCGCCTTGCGCCGCGCGCCCGGGAGCGTGCGGTGCCTGTACAGGAGCAGCGCGCGCGCGGCCTCGGGATAGCAGTGCGTGTAGAAGGGGACGAGGAAGATCTCGGTGTCCCAGAAGACGTGGCCGCGGTACGCCTCCCCGCTGAGGCCCCGGGCGCCGACCGAGCAGCGCGGGTCGTCCGGGTTGGCGGCGCCGATGAGGTGGTACAGGGCGAACCGGAGCGCCCGCTCGATCTTCGGGGCGCCGTCGATCTCGACGTTGGCGCGACGCCAGCGCTCCGCCCACGCCTGCGCGTGCTCGCCGAGCAGGTCGTCCATGGCGCGGCTCGAGAGCTCCGCCTGGAGCGCCTCGCCCGCCTGGCGCGGCGCGGGCGTGTCGCGCGACGTGTGCAGCGTCGTCGTCCGGAAGAGGCGGCGCCGCTCGGCGACGCGGACGCTGACGTCGCAGCGCTCGGCGATCGAGCGCGCGTCGGCGGTGCGCTCGCAGCGCGCGCCCTCGGATGCCTCGGCCGGGGGCGCGCCCTCCGCGGCGCGCTCCGGGAGCACCCGCAGGTGCGAGGTCATGGCCGTGACGAGCCCGCCGTGCGTGCGCCCGACGAGGAGCAGGCTCGTCGCGCTCGCGTCCGCCGAGAAGCGCTCCCAGTGCGCCGCGCCGCTCGCGCTCTTCACGTCGCCGCTCAGGATGGCGTCGACGCGGATCGTCCCGGTGAAGTTCAGCGGGGCGACGCTGACCGCCTCCAGCAGGACGTGGCGGTTCGCGAGCGACGCGGCGTGGAGCGTGTGCAGGTGCGCGAGGTGGCCGCCCTCGCCGCGCCGCAGGCAGTCGCGCAGCAGCACGCCGCGCCGCATGTCGAGGTGGCGTCGGTGGCAGAGCACGCCGCTCGTCTCCGCGGAGAACGACTCGCCCTCGACGGCGACGCTCAGCCGACCCCAGTCGGGGGCGATCACGAGCTCGGGGACGCGGCTCACGTCGGCCGAGGGCTCGAACGCGCCCGCGATGAACGTCGCCGGTCGCGATACGCTCGAGCCCTCCGCGAGCGACGCGCGCGAGCCGAGGTAACCGTTGGCGATCGCGAGCAGCGACTCGATCTCGTGCTCGCGCGCGACGTCGAACCCCGGCTCGTCGATGACCCACGCGGCGTCGCGCGGCGCCGCGTGCGGGCCGAGCTCCCGGTCGAGCTCCCGCTGGAGCGCGAGGATGTCGCAGAGCCGCTGCGCGCCCGCCGTCGCGTGGACCGCGCCCGCGAGCTCCGGCGCGTCGCGGAGCCCGCGCGCGCCCGCGGCCGGCGCGCCGGAGCTCGGGTCCGGCGAGATCGCGAGCTGATCGCGCGGCTCGATGCGGAGCGGCGCGATCACCTGCGCGGCCAGCGCCGCGAGCGCGGAGCGGCCGCCCGGCTCCGCCTCGGCGGAGAACGCGACCGCGCGGCCGCGGCGATCGAAGCCGTGGAGCTCCGTGCCCCCGAGCGCGCCGAGGAAGAGCCGCCTGCGGTCTTCCACGCGCCCGCCCCCCACGCCGCGATCGAGCCGCCGCGCGAGGTCGAGCGCGGCGCGGCCTTCGGCGAGGAGCGCCACGCGCACCCCCATCGCGAGCAGCGCGTCGATCAGCGCCGCGGCGCGGTCGGCCGCTTCCGCGAGGAGGCTCCCGTCGATCGCGATGAAACGGAAGCGGTGGTGCAGCTCGGCAGGCAGCCTGATCGTGGCCGCCGGCGCGCTCGCGAGGGCGGGGCTGCTCGGCCCGCCTCGCGCCAGGAAAGGCGCCCCGGCGGCGCTGTCTGGGAACGACGACATCCTCGGCTTTCCCCCGCGCGGGGTACGCGAGGACCGTGCCGCCGCGCCTGTGCAGGCCGGGATCAGCGAGGGCGGCGGCGCGCTAGCGCTGCACGGCGCTCGTGAGCCGATCGAGCACCACGAGGAGCCGGTCGACGTCGAACGGCTTCGCGAGCACGCCGGCCACGGAGCCGCGGACGCTGGGCTCGCTCACGCCGGAGAGCAGCAGGACGGGCACGTCGACGCCCGCGGCGGCGAGCGCTGTCAGAAACTCCTCGCCGGTCATGTCGGGCATCACGTAGTCGAGCAGCACCGCCCGAGGCCGCGCGCCGCGGGCGAGGCGATCGAGCGCCTCGCGCGGCCGCGTGAAGCCCTGGACGCGGTACCCCTCGTCGGAGAGCAGATCGGTCAGCGAGTCGACCAGCGCAGGGTCGTCATCGACGACGAAGACCTCCGCGCCCGGGGGCAGCGAGGCGCCGGCCGGGCTCGGGGACAGGCCCGACGGGCTCATCCGATTTCTCTCGATCGCTGGCCTTTTCGGCGCATGAGGCGCGGAAAGGATACCAGACGGCCGCCGTGACGGCATGACGCCATGGGGAGCAACGGGGAGCAGGGAGCAGATCGCGTGGAGCGGTGCGTAACGCCTCCTACGTCGCGCATCTCCGCCGAGCCCAGAAACTCGCTCGGGACGGAGTTTTCCTTATCAATTGGGCTTGCCGCCGCGCCGCTGCTTGCAGATCGTTGAGCACCTGATACCCCTGTAAGGTTCCTCCCAGGACGACCTGAGCAGCTTGACTTGTACTGCTCATGGGTATCGAATTGTGGTCCGAAGGACATCCAAATCCCCCTGTGGTCATCATGGCGGAAACCCCTGCTAGCAAGCTGCACATTTACCTCATCGACGATCACCCGGTCGTTCGAGAAGGCTTCGCTCGAGCGCTCTCGGACGAGCCCGACATGGTCGTCGTGGGCCAGGCGGGGACGGCGGCCGACGCCCTCCGCGAGACGGCGAGCTGCAAGCCCGACGTCGTGCTCGTCGACCTCAACATCCCCGACCGGGACGGCATCGAGCTCCTCGGTGCGCTGAGAGCGCAGCTGCCGCAGGCGAAGCTCCTCGTGCTGAGCGGGTACGACGACGAGTTCCGCGTCGCCGAGGCGCTCCGCGCCGGGGCGCAGGGCTACCTCGTGAAGACCTCGAAGCTCGAGGAGGTCATCGAGGGCATCCGCCGGATCGCGACGGGAGGCGCGCCGCTTTCCTCGAGCATCGCGGGGGCCGTCGTGCGCGCGATGCGCAAGCCGGCGAGCGAGGGCTCCGGCGGCCTCGACGCGCTGACGCCCCGTGAGCGTCAGGTCCTCCGGCTGCTCGCGGCCGGCGTGTCGACGCGCGAGACGGCCGCGCGGCTCACGATCAGCCCGAAGACGGTGGAGACCCACCGCGTGCGCATCTACGCGAAGCTCGGATGTAAGAGCGCGGTCGAGCTGACCCGCATCGCGGTCCGCACCGGGCTGATCGAGGCGTAACCCGGCCGCGTTCGCGCAGTAGGCGCCGCTGCTCTCATCCCGCGGGAGCGGGGCGCCTCGGCTTCTTCTTTCTCGGCGTCGCCTCCTTGCCGGTCGCCTCCGGCGCCGAGCTCGCGGTCGAGCGGGCCTTCGCCTCCTCGAGCAGGCGATCGATCCGCACGCCATCGATGGTGAGCCCATCGATCGTGCAGCCGACGATCTCGACGCCGCGCAGGTCCGACTCCTCGAAGCGGGCGCGGCGCAGGCTCACGTCGGACCAGCGGGTCGCCGCCGCGTCGGCGTTGTCGACGCGGGCGCCGGCGAGCGAGATGTCGTCGAGCGAGGCGCCGGCGAGGGTCGCGTTGTGGAGGCGGGCGCCGCGCAGGTCGACGTCGTCGAGATCGGCCTTCGTGAGCGCGACGTTGTGGAGGCGGGCGCCGCGCAGGTCGACGTCGTCGAAGTCGGCGTCGTTGAGCGCGACGTTGTGGAAGCGGGCGCCGCGCAGGTCGACGTCGTCGAAGTCGGCCCCGGCGAGCGTCGCGCCGTGAAAGCGCCCGGGCGCCGCCGGCGGGGCGACCTGATCCTCCGCGGCGTCCTCGCTCGCCGGCGCGATGGGGGGCTTCTTGGCCATGGGGTCATGCTAGCGCTAGGCGCAGCCCGCGCGCTCGCGCGGCCCGGAGAGCCATGAACGCACACGCCGGCTTCGTGCCCCACCACGCCCTCGTCTCCGCGCCCTCCACGTCGCCCGACCGCTGGATGCTCGTGCTGCACGGCATCTTCGGCTCGGGTGCCAACTGGCGCACCTTCATCCGGCGCCTCGCCGAGGCGCAGACCGCTGGCGGCGCGCCCGGCGCCGCGGCGCGGCCGTGGGGCTTCATCCTGGTCGACCTGCGGGCCCACGGCATGTCGCAGAGCCCGCCCGCGCCGCACACCCTCGCCGCGGCCGCCGAGGACCTGCTCCGGCTGGGCGACCGCCTCGGCCTCGACGTCCGCGGCGTGCTGGGCCACTCGTTCGGCGGCAAGGTAGCGCTCGCGTACCTCGAGCGTCGGCCCGAGGGGATCGAGCGCGGCTTCATCCTCGACGCCGATCCGAGCGCCAGGGCCGCCGGCGAGAGCGGCTCGGAGAGCCCCGGCGTGCTCGAGCTGCTCCGCGCGATCCCGCAGCCGATCGCGACGCGCGAGGCGTTCCTCGAGGCGGTGCAGACCGCCGGGTTCAGCCGCGGCATCGCGGAGTGGCTGGCGATGAACGTCCGCCGCGAGGGCGACGGCTTCCGGATCCGGCTCGACCTCGACGTACTGAGCGATCTGCTCACCGACTACTTCGCCCGCGATCTCTGGCACGTCCTGGAGGACCCGCCGGCCGGCGCTGGCGCCGAGGAGCGGCGCATCCACGTGGTCCTCGGCGGCAGGTCCGCGTCGATCTCGCCGGCGTCGCGTGCCCGCTTCGAGGCGCTCTCGGCGCGCGCGCCGTGGCTCTCGGTCCACGTCCTCCCGCGCGCCGGCCACTGGCTGCACGTCGACGATCCGGACGGCCTCTTCGACGTGATCCGCGCGGCCCTGTAGGCGGCCGCGTCGTCGGCCGCGTGAGCCGCGCGTGCGTCCGCGATCCAGGCTTTCCGCCCTGCGCTCCATCCACTATCGGTGATCGGACCTATGCGCATCGCGTCCTGGAACGTGAACTCCATCCGCACGCGGCTCGAGCAGCTCACGAGCTGGCTGGTCCGCGCCGCGCCCGATGTCGTCTGCCTGCAGGAGACCAAGGTCGAGGACGGCAGCTTCCCCGAGGCCGCGCTCTCCGAGGCGGGTTACCGCTCGATCTTCTTCGGCCAGAAGACCTACAACGGCGTCGCGATCGCCACGCGCTTCGGCCTCTCGGTCGATGACGTGAAGAAGGGCCTCGACGGCGATGAGGAGGACGTCGCCCGGCGGATGCTGGCGGCCACGATCGAGGGGGTCCGGGTCATCAACGTCTACGTGCCCAACGGCCAGGCGGTGGGCACGCCGGCCTTCGCCTACAAGCTCGCGTGGCTGGCGCGGCTCCGGAGCGAGCTCGAGGCGCGCTACCGCCCCGATCAGCAGCTCCTGATCTGCGGCGACTTCAACGTCGCGCCCGAGCCGATCGACGTCGCCGAGCCGAAGAAGTGGGAGGGGCAGGTGCTCTTCCACCCGGACGAGCGGGCCGCGCTCGGGCGCCTGATGGAGTGGGGGCTCGTGGACGCGTTTCGCGCCTGCCACCCGGGCAAGGCCGCCTACAGCTGGTGGGACTACCGGATGGGCGCGTTCAGGCGCAACAAGGGCCTCCGCATCGACCTCGCGCTGGTGACGCGGCCGCTCGCCGCGCGCTGCACCGACGTTGCGATCGACACGCGGCCCCGCGAGCTCCAGCGCCCCTCCGATCACGCGCCGGTGGTGGTGGAGCTCGCAGACGGCGCGGCGCCGCCCGGGGCTGCGCCGGCGGTCTGAGCGCGGCCGGACGTCAGCGGGGAGCGCCGGCGGCTGCGGCGGCCGTGGCCGCCGGTGCGGCTGCGGCCGCCGGTGCGGCTGCGGCCGCCGGTGCGGCTGCGGCCGCCGGTGCGACTGCGGCCGCCGGTGCGGCTGCGGCCGCCGCGGTCGAGGTCTCCGAGGTCGCCGGCGCGGCCGCGCCGGGCGCTGCGCCGTCCTCCGGAGCCGCGAGCGACGCGGCCGCGAGCGGCTTCTTCGGATCGCCTGCGGCGCACCCGGGTCGGGCCAGCGACTCCTCGACGCAGGCGCCGCGCATCGACGGGGGGCACATCACGCGGATGTGGAAGTGGTCGTTGTGCAGGTCGGCGTCCCTGGGGCTCATCATCGCGGCCGCGGCCCGGGTCCGGAGCTCCTCCGGCACGCGCTTCTTCGCGGCGTAGGCGAGCAGCCGCGCCCTCAGCGCGTCGGTCACGAACAGGTACTTGACCCCCGCCTTGCGGTCCTGGAGCAGCGCCTCGACGAGCGCCCAGTTGCGCATGTCGTCGAACCGCGCCCCCGGGAGGCCGATGGCGTTGCCCCTGTCGTCGAACGCCACGAACCGATCCATGCGCAGCGACTTGCCCTTCGAGTTGACGACGTAGAAGCCGACGTCGGCGTCGCGCCCCGTCTGGTGGGAGTTGTGCCCGTCGAGCGCGCCGCCCGTCCTGGCCGAGAGGTCGCCGACGAGCAGCGCGGAATCGCCGTGCTTCTTCGCCACCTGGAAGGCGGCGCGCTTCAGGGTCTTCACGAGCACGGGCAGCCCCCACGTCCTGGCGCCCTCGCGCGTCCTGAGGTGCCTCGACGACCGGAGCTGCACGGCGCCGGTCAGCTGCCCCCGGTTGGGAGCGCCCTTCGACAGCGGCTTGCGCTCGTCGGCGTCGGCGGCGGTGCCGCCGCGCTTCGTGCGGAAGGCCTCGTCCCGCTTCGCCGCGCGCATCTTGCCTGCGCGCTCCGGGGCCTTCGCGCCGGCGCTCCGCCCCGCGCGCGCTTCGCCCTCGCCGCCGATCGAGCTCCGCCGCGCGGCGTGACGCTTGCCGTGCGGGCTCGTGCTCTTGCCGTGCGGCTGCTCCGTGGCGACCGGCTCCGCGGCCGGCGGGGCGCTCATGGCCGGCGCGGCGGCCGAGAGCGCGAGCAGGAGAGCGGCGACCGGGCCCCGGGAAGCGAAGAGGCGGCGAGAGAGCGGGCGAAGCAGCGGCATGACGGGGGCGGACCCTACCCCGCGGCGGCGCGTGCAGAGAACTTCTTTCACAGCCGCGCCGGCGGGCGCGGCCGCGACGCAGCGCCCCGCTGGGGCGACGCGGTGCCCCGCCGGGAATGACGCGGGTGACGGCGCGCCGCGCCACGCGGGCGGACTCTGGATTGCGTCCGTCCAAGCTCAGCAGAAATGGCGGCCTGAGAATTGCGCACCTGCGCATCTTCAACGCCTTGACACAACCGCACCGGTGCGGTTAGAAGCGTTCCGCGTGCCCCGCCGAGGGGTGCGCAGGAGCGCCCGTAGCTCAGCTGGATAGAGCGTCGGACTTCGAATCCGAAAGTCGCCTGTTCGAATCAGGCCGGGCGTGCCGGGCTCAACGGGCGACTCAAGCGATCCGGCGAGACTCCGGGAGCTGTTCCAGGTTCAGTTGGTTTGACAATTCATCCGGGCCATTAGCTCAATTGGTAGAGCAGTGGACTCTTAATCCATTGGCTGAAGGTTCAAGTCCTTCATGGCCCACCAAGGATACTTTGAGGATCTCTTGATCCTCATCAAGACCGGAGTTGCTCCGCTCAACGATCCGTCGAGCGGACGGACCAGCCCGGTCGACAATGCAGGAAGCACGTCGCCGAAGCCGCCGCGTATCTGCTCGGCTTCGCGGATGTAGTCCTCCGCCCGTCCTGAACCACGAGAACCGGCGCGCCTGGCCCGGCTTCGTCGACGTCGCCTGGGCGCGGTCGATCCCCCCTGCTGTCGAGGCGTGCAGCGCTCCCGGTCGGACGTCGAGGAGCGCGGCGCCCGCGACGATGAATGCCGCGGCGCTGGCCTCTCCTGTCCGGTGCTGCATGGAAGACGCGCGGGCCTCTAGCGCATCACGGTCGAACGCGGATTTCAGCTCGCCGGCCGGGACCAAGCCAGGATCGCCCGTGGAGCATGACGCGACCGCGCGAAGCCAAGGGCTCACGTAGCCAGCTCCCAGCGCCGATGGCAGCTGTAATGGCGGGCCGGGGGGTGCGTCTGGTCAGCCGCGAGCCGGTCTTACGGACCGAGGACCGGCCGTCGAGGAGCGCATCCGCGCTCCGACCCTCCAGACCCCAGGGGACGCCATGAACCAGCCCGAGCCCGACAAAGCACGCACCGCCGCCGTCTACTCCGCCGCCGCGGATCACTTCGACGATCCGCCGCTCGCTTTCTGGGCCCGCATCGGGGAGCGCACCGTCGAGCGCATCCGCCTCGAGCCCGGCCACCGCGTCCTCGACGTCTGCTCCGGCACCGGCTCGTCCGCCATCCCCGCTGCTCGAGCCGTCGGGCCCACTGGCTCGGTGCTCGCCGTGGACCTGGCCGATGCGTTGCTCGACCGCGGGCGCGCCAAGGCCCGCGCGCTGGGGCTGTCGAACATCGACTTCCGCTGCGCCGACGTCGAGAGCCTCGACCTGCCGCCCGGAGGCTTCGACGCCATCGTCTGCGTCTTCGGCATCTTCTTCATGCCTGACATGCAGGCCGCCGTGCGCCGGCTCTGGCGATGGCTGAAGCCCGGCGGCACGCTCGCCGTCACCACCTGGGGCGAACGCGTGCTCGAGCCCGGCAACACCGCGTTCTGGGACGCCATCCGGGCCCACCGCCCCGATCTCTACAAGACCTTCCGGCCGTGGGAGCGCATCAACACCCCGGACACCCTCCGCTCCATGCTCGCGGGAGCCGGCATTGCGACCTGCGCCGTAGACGCCGAGCGCTCCGAACAGCCCCTCACCTCGCCAGACGCCTTTTGGGTCATCGCCCTCGGGTCCGGCTATCGCGGCACGATCGACAAGCTCGATCCCGGCACGCAGGAGGCCGTCAAGCGCGACACCCTCGCCCCGCTCCGCGCCCGCAACGCCCTCACCGCCGAGACCAACGCGCTGTATGCGAGCGCCAGGAAGTCTCCTGGCGGCGACGCGGAGCGCTGAGGAGGGCACCTGGCTCTTAGGAGCCTTGGTGGTCCTGGTAGCCACACGCCGAGCGGCGGCCTCGGCGGCCACACGCCGTCAGGTCACGGCGCTCCAGCTTCGCCGGAGAAGCGAGCTCCGTCTCAGCGGCGTCCGAGCCGGCGGCGCGCATGATAGCCGAGCAGCCCATACGCTATCCCGGTGCCCACCAGGCAGAATTTCAGCTGCGCGCACCGGCGCGCGAGCGGAGGCCAGAGAGCTTCGTCGGACCTGCGCAAGATCCTGAGCAACGCGAAGTTCTCCGTCGCATCCAGCAGGCCGGCAAGCCACTGGCCCCACGCGAGCGGAGCACCCAGGCCCGCTGCCGGCAGGCCGCGCTTCCTCAAGGCGTCTGCTCCCATCACACAGGCCAGCGCAAGGCCGTTGGCGTAGGCCGCCATGAAGAGGTAGTCAACTCCCAGGCTGAACGCAGCGCTGAGGCGCGCATCATCATCCCAGGACTCGAGGATGCGGCGGACACGCGCCCTGGTTCCCGCCAGCTCGAACGAGACGATGCCGAGCGGAGCAGCCTCCGTCCGCAGCCGCTTGTCGGCGACCGCTGCCACCGCACCGCCCGCGACGGCGAGACCCATCAGTGACCAGAAGATCGCTGTACGTTGTTCTTCTGGAATCGACTCGAACGGATGTCTCATGGCCGAACCCTCCCTCGATCATTTAGCGCGCCCGCCGCCGCATGCGGCGCCGCCCCCCTCGGCGCGGTCTTCGGCTGCACCGCCGTGGCCGGCGTCACCGCCAGCGGAGATCGCCCGCCAGCGGAAACCGCCGCTGATGGCGCGAGGAGCCCCCGGAGGTGCACTCACCGCTCCCGGCGGCCGCCTCCGGGCGAGGGCAAGACGGCCTGCGCCCGGGGTTCTACGCCGCGGCGGGGCTCCGGCGCAAGCGGCCGCAGGCCCCGCCCGCGATCCACCGCGCACCGGGCGCCGGCGCGCCGCGCCCGCCGCTCGGACGGCGCGAGTCACGCCTGGCTCGGTCCGGAGCTGCTCGGGCCGGCCGCCGGCGCGCTGGCGGCGACCGCCTCGAAGTGGGCGGTGACGTGGTAAACGCCGGCCTGGAGATCGAGGCAGAGGCGCAGGCCGCTCTTCTCGAGCACCCGCATCATCGCCTTGTTGGTGAGCAGGACGTCCGCCTCGAAGCCCGAGATCCCCCGGGCTCTCGCGATCTCCGCCATCCGCCGCATGAGCAGGGTGCCGATCCCCTTGCCCTGCCACTCATCGCGGACGACGAAGGCGACGTCGGCCAGGTTGTTCTTCGGATCGACGTCGTACCGGGCCATCCCGATGATGGTCTCGTGCTCCGGGCCGGCGCAGGCCACGATGGCCATGTTCTGATCGTAATCGAGGTTCACGAGCTGCTGCATCTCCTCGTGAGGGTGCTCCCGCTTGTGGCTCATGAAGCGGCGGTAGGTGCTCTCGTCCGAGAGGCGATAGAAGAGGTCCTGGAGCGCGGCCTCGTCGGAGAGCCGGACCGGCCGGCAGAGCAGCTCCTCGCCCGACGGCAGGCTCGCGGCGCGCGCCTCCTGCCAGGGGTAATCCGCGCGCGAGATGACCTGATCGATGAACACGTAGCGGCGCTGCTTGGCCGCGGCGAGGAGGCCTCCGCGGTGGTCGGGGTGGGCGATCTCGATGAGCGCGAGCGCGCGCTGCCGGATGTTCCGGCCCCAGAGATCGGCGACGCCGTGCTCCGTCACCACGTAGTGCACGTCACCGCGGCTCGTCACGATGCCGGCGCCCTGCTCGAAGGCCGGCTGGATCCGGCTGATCTTGCCGTCCTTCGCGGTGGACCGGAGCGCGATGATCGGCTTGCCGCCGCGGCTGCGCGCGGCGCCCCGGATGAAGTCGACCTGGCCCCCGATGCCGGAGAAGAAGCGGCCCATCAGCGTGTCGGCGGCGACCTGGCCGGTCAGGTCGACGGCGAGGGCCGCGTTGATGGCGACCATCCTGTCGTTCCTGGCGATCGTCAGCGGATCGTTGGTGAAGGCGGACCCGCGCATCTCGATCATGGGGTTGTCGTGGGCCCACTCGTAGAGGGCGCGGCTCCCGAGGAGGAACGACGTCACGAGCTTCCCTGGCAGGAGGGTCTTCCTGCGGCTCGTGATCACGCCGCGCCGGACGAGATCCATCACGCCGTCGGAGAACATCTCGGTGTGGACGCCGAGGTCGTTCCTGTCGCCGAGCGCGGCGAGGACGGCGTTCGGGATCTTGCCGATGCCCGTCTGGAGCGTGGCGCCGTCGGGCACGAGCGACGCCACGTTGCGGCCGATCGCGCGGTCGATGTCGTCGAGCGGCTCGGCCTTACGCTCGGGCAGCTCGCGGTCGACCGGGACGAGGTGGGTGATCCGGTCCACGTGCAAGAACGAGTCTCCGTGGGTGCGGGGCATCCGCGGGTTGACCTCGGCGAGGACGAGATCGGCCGCTTCGACGGCGGCGCGGACGATATCGACGGAGACGCCGAGGCTGACGAAGCCGTGGGCGTCCGGGGGGCTCACCTGGATGAGGGCCACGTCGATGCGCACCCGGCGCGACAGGATCAAACTCGGGATCTCGGAGAGGAAGACCGGCATGAAGTCGGCGCGCCCCTCCTGGATCGCCTCGCGGACGTTCTGGCCGATGAAGAACGCCGTGTGACGGAAGCGCCGCTCGAGACCGGGGCGGACGTACGGCGCGGGGCCCTCGGTCATGAGGTGGACGATCTCGTTGTCGGCGAGGTGGTCGCCGGCCTCCACCATCGCGTTCACGAGGTCGCTCGGCTCAGCGGCGCCCGAGCCGACGAGGATGCGGCGCCCTCGCGTGATCGCGCGGATTGCCTTCTCGGCCGTCGTGATCTTGTCGGCGAAGCGCGTTTGCCAGTCCGTGACCGTCTGATGCATCGTGTGCCTTCTCCCGTGCTCCTGGTCGCTTTCAGATGGAGCGTCTCTGCCGACATCGAGACGATCGATGGGCCGGCCGCCTCTTCAGATGGGCCGAGCCGCCGGCTCGGCGGTCTCTTGTCCCGTGAGCAGGGCTGCCAGCACGGCCAGGGCGTCGGTCGTCGTGAAGACGCCGACGACCTGCTCGCCCTTCAGCACCACCGCCGAGCCGTACTTGTGCTCGGCCATCTCGCGGACCACCTCGGAGAGCGGCGCCTCCGGCGCGACGGCGTAGGGGCACGGCGACATGGCCTCGCTGACGAGGAGGTCATCGCCCGCTTGCTCCTTGAGCGTCTCTATCCAGTAGATGTCCCTCTCGGAGATCACGCCGACCAGCTGGCCGCCGCGCAGCACCGGCAGGTGCCGGATGCGGTGTCCGCGCATGAGCGTCCGGGCGAGACCCACCTTCTGATCGGCGCCGATCGAGTGCGGGCTCCTCGTCATGCAATCCTGGATGCGAAGGGTGGAAGTGCTCATGAGACCTCCGTCGGCGGCTGGGCGTCGCTGCTGAACCTCGGAATTTGCAAGAAGCGGACCACCGGCCGGAGCTCGGCGCGCACGGCACCCTCTTCAACGCGGCTGGGCGATCTGTCCTGATCCGGTGCGCCGCCTGCGCCGCGCCGCCTGCTCCTCTCCGGCTGCGCCGTCGACACGGCGGACCGGGCCGGGCAGGACAGCGCGCAGGACGAGCAGGTCGGCCGCGCCGAGCAGCGCCTGGATCAGACCTGCTCCTACTACGAGTCTGGGCAATGGATCGAGTTTGACTGCAACGAGGGCGGCGGTGACTGGGATCCTCCCGGCCCCGGAGAGGGCGAGCCCCCCGGCGGCGGCGAGGAGGGCGGGCCTGGCACGGGGGGCGAAGAGGGCGGGGTCCCAGTGCCTCCCTCCCTTGACGCCGGCATCGTCTTCTCCAGCAACGGGCCGATCTATGGCAAGTATTGCACGCAGATCATCGAGCCCTCGGACATAGGAGGGGGCTGGGGCAACAACTATCTTTGCTCGACCGACAACATCGGCTTTCGGTGGAGCTACGACAACGCCATCGCTGGGATGAGGTGCTATCGGATCAACGAGCCTGCCGAGCCGTTGACGACCCGCTGGGGCGACAACTACCTCTGCGTCCCCAGCGAGGCGCGCCTGATCCTGTACTGGTCCACCGGAGGCGCGCTCGCCGATGCAAACATCCGGTCGGTTCGCTTCTACGAGCCCCAGGATCCGCACACCTGGAACGACAACTACCTGGGTTACTACAAGTATTGACAAGGCTCGCCTCGGGGGCTCCTCCGCCCGCTGTTCCCCGCGCCTCCCTCGCCCGCCATCCGTTCGCCCTCGCTCGTCTCCCGGCCGGTCCGCGCGCCGTTGGCACCATCGAGATGGACATCCGCGCGCTGTCCTGACGTCGGTCGGGCGCCGTCGCCGGCGGCGCCCATACTCCCTCGCGCATGACGCTCGCTCTCGAGCGGCGAACGCGCGACGCCCGGTTCGCGCGCCCGCGCTCAACCCTCATGAGGTGATCTCGGTGTTCACGATGGCGTGAAATCCGCGTTCCGGAGCTTCCAGGCGGGCCGGCACCAGGATCCGCACCGGGGGCGGCGCATTCATGGTGACGCCCAGGCCGGAGGCGAGCGTGAGGCACAGCTCTCCGCCCGTCGGCCTCGACCGGAGCGCGAGGTGCACGACGCCGCCGCGAGCCGCCTTGATGGCGCCCAGCAAGGCGCGAAAGAGCGCGCGCGCCAGGGCGTGAAGGTCCGCCTTGACCACGACGGGCTCGATCTCCTGGAATGTGATCGTGACGTCGCGGACAGCCGACTCGACCTCGAGCAGCTCCGCGACGTCCCGGACCATCGCGTCGAGCGCCACCGGGCGCGGCGCGACGGTCTCGTCGAGCGCGAGCGCTCGCCACAGCGCAGCGCGGCGCCGGAAGCGGCTCAACACCGTGGCCGCGAGCTTGATCAGATCGCGCGTATGGGTGAGCAGGTTCCTGGCGAGCTGATCCGCGGCGATCTCGATCCTGAGGCGCGCCGCCGCCTGCACCTGGAGGATGTCCTGGAGCAGCCGCTTCAGCTCCTCCGTGGACACGTCCCGCGCGGTGAGCACACGCTCCATGTCCTGCTCCAGCCGTCCGGCCAGAAGCTCCATCTCGATGGCGTGCGCGGCGCAAAGCAGGATCTCGCGAAACCCCCTGCCCACCTCCGGTCTCCTGACCGAGATGGCGAGCACGCCGGCCACCTCGCCTCTTCCGTCCCGGAGCGGGATCCCCTGGCACGTGAACGCATGGAATCCCTGAATGAAATGCTCTGGACCCACGAGCTCGACATAGCCGCCCTCGGCGAGCGCCGTGCCGACGCCGTTCGCGCCACTGGCGCTCTCCTCGAGCAGCGCACCAGGGCCGGGCACCCGCTCGGGACCGTGGACGCTCTGCTCGTCACCGCGGACGTCGAGGACGATCGCCTGCGCGTCCCCCACCACGACGGCGTGGCGCTCATCGCCCGAGGCCCGGCTGAGCGCGCACAGGTAAGGCTCGGCAGCGCGGATGAGCCCTCGGTGCCGCTCGCGCAGGCGTTCGGTGTCGAGCGAGCTCAGGCCGTCGGCCCGAGGACGGCTCGGGTCGGCTCCTCCCCTGTGCGAGCGCACCCAGGCCCGAAGCACATGAGGGCGCAGCTGCTCCTTATCAAGGGCGCCGACCGAGCGGTAGAGCCGTCCCGCCTCTACCGCTGCATCGAGCCACGCCACCATGAGCCCACCCCCTCATTGGAGCGCGCGGTTGCCTTCGCCCCTCGTCCGTGGTCCTGTACACATTGTACCCTGCCAGCTCCCGGGAGAGAAGCAACGAGGGGGTGGGGCTGTTCAGGGACCGGCCCTCCGAGGAAGGGCGCGAACGGCATGCAGGCACCCACCGTCCTGGTCGTGGAGCATGACGATGCACAACGCGAGGAGCTCCGCGGCATGCTCGAGGCCGCAGGGCTGCAGGTCAAGCTGGCGGCGACGATCGCGGAGAGCCTCCAGAGAGCCGTTGAACGGCCGGACCTGGTGCTGCTCAACTTCGATATTCCGGCGGGCGAGCGGTGCGAGGTCTGCCAGCGTCTCCAGGTGTCGCCGGACACCGCCGCCATCCCGGTGCTGCACGCCAGCCGGTCCCGCGCGGCCGTCGGTCGGCCCCCGACGTCCGATGGCTGTCATGCCAGCTCGCGTGCGTGGCCGCTCGAGAGCCGGCTTCTGATGACGGCCGTGCGCGCGCTGCTCGAGGCGCGCACGGCAAAGGCCGAGAGCGCCGAGAGCGAAGAGCGGTTCCGCACGACCTTCGGTCTGGCGGCGGTCGGGATGGCCCATGTCTCCCTGGATGACCGCCTCATCCGGGTGAACCCGAGGCTCTGTGAGCTGCTCGGGTACACCCTCGAGGAGATGATGGCGCTCCGCGCCCAGGATCTCCGCCATCCGGAGCACGCGAAGGGAGCGCTCCGGCACATCCAGGCGCCGGGCGATGGGGTGATCCGCTCCTCCACCGTCGAGGAGCGCTGGCTGCGGCGGGACGGCTCGATGCTCTGGGTCGCGGTCACGCGCTCGCTCGCGCGCGACCGCGCGGGGGCGCCGCTGTACATCGTCGAGGTCGTGAACGAGATCGAGCGCCGCAAGCGGGCCGAGGAGGCGCGGGAGCGGGCCCTCGCCTGCGAGCGCGTCGCGCGCATCCGGGTCGAGCTGGCGGAGGCGCGCATCGCGCGACTCCAGGCGATCACGTCGGAGCTCTCGCGCGCGGTGACGCCTGCACAGGTGGCCGAGGTGGTGCTCACGCTGGGGCTCGCCGCGCTGTACGCCGACGCAGGCTATATCGCGCTCCCGACGGAGGACGGCATGCTCGAGGTCCTCCTCGCGCCCGGGTACCCGCAGGAGGTGCTCGAGCGCCACCGCCGCATCCCCCTGTCCGCGCGTCGACCAGCCACCGACTGCATCCGTACGGGCCAGCTGCTGGTCTTCGAGTCCCCCGAGGCGTTTCAGGCTATCTATCCCGACACGCCGATGGGCGATTGGGCCAGGACCCGCGTCTGTGTTCCGATGACGCTGGGCGACCGGACCCTCGGCGTGCTCGGGGTCACCTACCTCGACACCTGCCGGCTCAGCGAGGAGGATCGAAGCTTCATGAGCACGCTCGCCCAGCACTGCGCGCAGGCCCTGGAGCGCGCGCGCCTCTACGAAGCCGAGCAGCGGGCGCGGCGGCTGCGCGAGGAGGCGCTGGCCATCGCGGCGCACGATCTCCGGAACCCGCTTTCGTCGATCCTGCTGGCGGCGTCCCTGCTCGAGCGATCCGCCCCGGCGGACGCGGCGGGACAGCCGGTCCGCGACCGGGCGCAGCGCATCAAGCGCGCCGCGGAGCGCACGATCGAGATGCTCCGCGACCTCCTCGACGCAGCGACCATCGAGGCGAAGAGCCTGAAGCTGGACATGCGGCCGTGCGAGGTGGGCTCGCTCGTCAACGAGGTCATCGAGATGCTCTCGCCGATCGCCGAACAGAAGCAGATCCGGCTCCGCGCCGTCCTGCCGGGGAGCTCGTTGCAGCTCACGTGCGATCGTGGCCGCATGCTCCAGGTGCTGTCGAACCTCGCGGGCAATGCCCTGAAGTTCACCCCTGAAGGGCGCGAGATCACGATCAGCGCGGAGGCCGCGGGCGCCCATGTCCGCCTGTCCGTCAGCGACACGGGCGCGGGGATCGAGCCCGAGGATATGCCGCGGCTATTCGATCGCTACTGGCAGGCGCGGGCGACGCGCAGCGCGGGCGCGGGGCTCGGGCTATACATCGTCAAGGGCATCATCGAGGCTCACGGGGGGCAGATCTCGGTCGAGAGCGCGCTCGGGGTGGGAACGACGTTCTCCTGTACGATCCCCGTCGCGAGCGAGCCTGAGGGAGGGTAGAGCGCCGCCCCCCGCCGAGGATGCCATGCGCGGCTTCGGCCACGTGAAGCTCGCCAGCGTGGCGCTGGCCCCAGCTGCAGGACCTGCCCGGGTTGAGAGGACATCCTTCCATGCGATCCGGCCCCCCTGGGGAGGCGACACTATATCAACAACTCATCCATGCATCGAAGGGGCCTCCTTCACTCCCACGCCCCGCGAAATATTGCTTGTATCCGCGCTTTCTCATACCTTGCCTCGCGATGTCCAGCGATCGCAGCGACCATCCGGCGAGACCGCATCATCCGATGACCGCCGCGCAGACCAGGGCGCCGCACCCCGCGACCGCCGTGCAACGAAAGGCACCGCATGTCGCGACGGCCGCGCCGGTCAGGGCGCCGCACCCCGCGACCGTCGTGCAGCAAAAGGCACCGCATGTCGCGACGGCCGCTCCGGCGAAGGCGCCTCACCCCGCGACCGTCGTGCAGCGAAAGGCGCCGCACTCCGCCAAGGCAGTCCAGCGGATGGAGCAGGCGCCCACAGGGCCTATCCCCTTCGCCCCGGGATCGGGGTTCCCATCCAGCGTGGAGGCGCTCATTGCGAGCTTCCTCGAGCCGAGCGATCTTCCGGCGCTGGCGCTGGTCTCGTCGAGTGGGCTGGCCGCCGCCAGGTCGGCAAAGGACTTCCTGGACTCACATCCTGGCCTCTGGTACGGAGAACCCTGGAAGTTCCACCCGTACGCCGGGCAACAATCGACGAGCACGCCGGGCACCATGGCGGGCTGGTGGTTCGACCGCGTGCCCGCCAGCCGCGGATGCTATACCTTCTGCCACACGACCACGCAGGCCGACAAGATCAACGGGAGCGCGATCATCATCGGCGAAGGGCAGAAGGAGTTCGGGCCGGGGTTCTACACCACCTGCGGCGACTCCCTCGAGCCCTGCAAGATCATCGGCGCGGAGTGGTTCACCAGGAAGCAAAAGGACCCGAAATGGAAGGTCATTCGCTTCGACATCCCCGGAGCGATCCTGCGCATCGCGCCCCGAGATCTCGCGCTGAAAAAGTTCCTCCACCATGTTCTCACCCACTCGACGGGGTACCTTCATGGCGGACACGCGCCCGTGAAGCAGGATATCGATGCCATCAACGCCATCAACAAGCTTGGGAAGGTCCTGATCTTCCCCGATGACAAGGACGCGGTGGTAGCCTACGGCGAGGACGGCGAGGTGACGAGCTGGACCAAGTACACCCAGTCCAAGCTGGGAGGCGGCGGCTACGTGCTGGTGATTGGCCCGCAGCAGCCCGACTACATGGGTAACATCCGGCAATATGCCTGGATGTTCGGCCAGGGCCTCTGGATGATCAACTCCGCCACGCGCTACCTGATCTTCGAGAACCATTGACCCGCTCGTCGATCGCGCTCGCGCCGCCGCGAGCCGCCTTGCCCGCTCGCGCGGCATACGGTCACAAGGTCACCCGCCGCGCCGCCGGACGGCCAACAGCGACAGCAGCTCGAACGCCAGGTTGGCGGCCAGTATCGATGTGATCGTCGGCAGTGATGACCAAGCCCGGAGGCACGGGCGGGCCGGCGCGCGTGAGCTCTCCGAGGTTGCCGCCTTTTCCTCCCGGCGGACACTGCGTCTGTGCGGGACAGCGAATCGAACCAGCGGACGTGCGCGGTCACCGTGTTTCCTCGTCGAGGTGGAGATGAGCCCGCTCGGTGCTGCCGCGCCGGGCGGCACGCCCGAGCACCCGCGCGTGGCTCGGGTGCCGGGCCTCGGGTGCTGGAGCAACATCCGGACCCGGCGCCGCCACCACGCGCTGGCTCACGGGATCCCGAGCAGCCCGCTCCCCTGGTAGACGACGAGCGCCGCGACGTACGCCGCCGCGTAGCTGTAGGCGAGGACGAACGCCGGCCAGCGCCACGTCTTCGTCTCGCGGCGGATCGCCGCCACGGTGCTCATGCACTGGCAGGCCAGGACGAAGAACGCGAGCAGCGCGAGCCCCGTGCGGGTCGAGTACGCGCGCGTCCCGTCCGGGCGCCTCGCCTCGCGGATCCGCTCTGCGAGCGGCGCGGGCTCGTCCGCGGCGTCCTCGACGCCGAAGATGACGCCCATCGTCCCGACCATGACCTCGCGCGCGCCGAACGAGCCGATGAGGCCGACGTTGATGCGCCAGTCGAAGCCGAGGGGCGCGGTCAAAGGCTCGAGCGCGCGCCCCACGCCGCCGGCGATGCTCGACGCGAGCGGGGTGGCCGTGAGCTCGGCCGCGGCCGCCGGCGGCTCCGGCGCCGCGGCGCCCGGCATGGGGACCTTCAGCAGCACCCACAGCACGGCCGAGACGGCCAGGATCACGGTCCCGACCTCGCGCGTGAACCGCCACGCCGCCCGGGCCGCCTGGCGGGCGACGAGGCGCGGCTCCGGGCTGCGGTACGCCGGCATCTCGAGCACCATCGGGAGCGAGCGCCCGCGGGTCGCCGTGCGCCGGAGCACGAGCGAGGCGACGAGCCCGGAGAAGATGCCGGCGACGTAGAGCGCGACGAAGAGCAGCGCCTGCACCCACGGCCCGTGGGCGGCGAAGAAGGTCGTCAGCAGGAGCGCGTAGGTCGGGATCCGCGCGGAGCAGGCCATGAGCGGCAGCACGAGGATCGCGGTGAGGCGCTCGCGCGGATCGCGGAGGATGCGCGTGGCGTGCACGGCGGGCACCGCGCACGCGTGCCCCATCAGGAGCGGGAGGAATGCGCGGCCGCTCAGCCCCATCAGCTGGAGCAGGCGGTCGACGAGGAAGGCGCCGCGCGCGAGGTAGCCGCTTGCCTCGAGCAGCTCCATGGCGACCGTGAGGATCACGATCTGCGGCATGAAGGCGAGCACCGTCCCCGCGCCGCCGAGCAGGCCGTCGACGGCGAACGAGGCGGCGAGCCCCCCGCCGAGGGCGCGGGACACGAGGCCCCCGAGCCTGCCGAGCGCCGCGTCGAGCGCCTCGGTGGCCGGGGTGGCCACGAGGAACACGGCGGCGAAGAGGACGGCCATCAGGCCGAGGAACAGGACCGGGCCGGCCGCCGGGTGGAGCAGCACGGCGTCCGCGCGGGCGGTGAACGTCCTGCGCCGCTCCGCGGCGGCGTCGCGGCGGGGCGCCTCGGCGTACGCGGCGCGCGCGACCGCGTCCGGATCCCACGCCGCGGCGCCGGGGGCAGGCGCGGGGCCCGCGGCGGTCGCGTCGAGCCGCGCGGGGCCCGCGGCGGTCGCGTCGAGCCGCGCGGGGCCCGCGGCGGTCGCGTCGAGCCGCGCGGCGATCGCGTCGAGCACGGCGCCGCGCGCGCCCGGGTCTCTCGCGCTCACGAGCAGCACGGGCAGGCCGAGGGCGCGCTCGAGGGCGCCGACATCGATCCGGCGCCCCTCGCCCTCGAGCACGTCGCGCTGGGTGGCGACGACGAGCGGCGCGAGCCCGCGCTGAACGAGCTCGCGCGTGAGCCGCAGGCCGAGCGCGAGCTGCGTCGCGTCCAGCACCTGGACGACGAGGCGCGGCCGCCCGCTCTCGGCCGTGCGGTCGAGGAAGCGGCGCGCGACGCCCTCGTCCGTCGCTGGGTCGACCACGGACTCGATCGAGTAAAGCCCGGGCAGATCCGCGATCGTCGCGACCGCCCCGCCGGCGAGGCGGACGTCGGCGGTGAGGATGTCGACCGTGATGCCGGGGAAGTTGCCGACGTGCGCGCTGCTGCCGGTCAGCCGGTTGAAGAGCGACGACTTGCCCGAGTTCGGCCGCCCCAGCAGCGCGACGAGCGGACGTTCTGCCGGCGCCGGGAGGCGCTCCGTGCGTGCCTCGACGAGCGCGGCGGTCATGCGATCCGCCTCGGCGCGACCAGGATCGAGCGCGCGAGCCCCGCGTTGATCGCGAGCTCGCCGCCGGAGCCGGTGCGCACGTGGAGGGGACCGCCGAACGCCGCACGCCGGATCACCGTGAGCGTCTGGCCGGAGCCGAGCCCCATGGCTCCGAGCCATCCAGCGAGCTCGGCATCGAGGCCGACCTCGATCACGACCACCCGCTCACCGGTGCGTACTTTCGCGAGCGGGCCCGCAGGCACATCGGCGCGCACGTCGTGCGCCGGGGTAGCCATGCCGGTGACGCCGGTCGAACTCAGGTCGGGGAAGCTCATCTCGAGATGGGGAGAGCCGCTGGAGTCCATGGGCCTCTGTAGATATTGAAAATCAATTTCAACATTCTGCCGGGATTGTGAACGGTCTGGACCACGGTGTCGAGGCGTCTCTCGACCAACGAGGTCCGCCCGGGCGCGCCGCGCCCGAGCGGGCGAGAGCGTGAGCGGGGCACGCGTGACGCGCCCGGGCACGAGCGCAGAAGGCGCAGCTCCGCGAGTCCCTGGGCCTGGAACCGCGATCGTCCCGCAGCGGGGGTGTGACCGGCTGCCTGAGACGCGTGAGGTGCTCGTCCGCACCGGCACACGCCGTGCTCAACGGCCCGACGATGCTCGAGCCGTCGGAGGAACCCTCGTCCACGCGCCTGGAGAGCCGGCAGCGGCCGTCGCGCCGCGCCGGGTTAGGCCGGGGGACGCCGTCCTCGTGTCCGGCGACGTGGGGCGGCACGGGATCGCGGTGCTGTCGACTTACGCGCCAGCGCAGGCCCGCGCTCTCGATCCATCGGTTGAAGGCCTGCCGATTGAAGGCCTGCCGATCGAGCAACCCCGGCCGTTCCGCGGTCGCGAACCGATTCGAGGCGAGACACCCGACCCCCGTCCTCGGGTACAAGGACGGTCCGATGCCCCTGCCCGCCGACTTCGAGAAGCGCCTCTGGGCCGCCGCCGACCAGCTCTGGACCAACTCCGCCCTCCAGCCGTCCGAGTACGCGACGCCGGTCCTCGCGCTGATCTTCCTGAAGTACGCCGACCATCGCTTCGCCGCGGCCGAGAAGAAGCTCGCCTCGTCCCGTCGCCGCGGCGGCGTCGGCAAGGACGACTACCACGCCGAGGGCGTCCTTTTCGTCCCGGAGAAGGCCCGTTTCGGCCGCCTGCTCCAGCTCCCCGAGGGGGCCGACATCGGCAAGGCGCTCAACGACGCGATGAAGGCCATCGAGGCAGAGAACGAGGATCTCAAGGACGTCCTGCCGAAGACCTACGGCCGCTTCGACGCGAAGACGCTGAAGGAGCTGCTCAAGATCTTCGGCACCATCCCGGAGAACGTGGAGGGCGACGTCTTCGGGCGCATCTACGAGTACTTCCTCGGCAATTTCGCGCCGCGCACGCTGCAGAAGGGCGGCGAGTACTTCACGCCCTACTCGGTGGTGCGCCTGATCGTCGAGGTCATCGAGCCGTACCACGGCAGGATCTACGACCCTTGCTGCGGCTCCGGCGGCATGTTCGTGCAGAGCGCGAACTTCATCGCCGAGCACCAGAAGCGGCCGTCGGATGAGATCGCGGTCTACGGGGTCGAGAAGATCGCGCAGACCCTCCGGCTCGCGAAGATGAACCTCGCCGTGCACGGCCTCTCGGGCGACATCCGCGAGGCGAACACTTACTACGAGGACATCCACGAGCAGGTCGGCAAGTTCGACTACGTGATGGCCAACCCGCCGTTCAACCAGAACGCGGTCGATCGCGAGCGGCTCAAGGATGACAAGAAGCGCTTCCCGTTCGGGATGCCCTCGGTCGACAGCGCGAACTACCTCTGGATCCAGCTCTTTTATAGCGCCCTCAACGCCACGGGCCGCGCCGGGTTCGTGATGGCGAACAGCGCGAGCGACGCGCGGGGAAGCGAGCTCGAGCTCCGGCGGAAGCTGATCCAGAGCGGTGCGGTCGACGTGATGGTCACGCTCAGCCCGAACTTCTTCTACACCGTCACATTGCCTGTCACTCTCTGGTTCCTCGACAAGGGGAAGGCGAAGGGGCCGCGCAAGGACAAGGTGCTCTTCATCGACGCGCGGCATGTCTACCGGCAGGTGGACCGCGCTCATCGGGAGTTCACGGCGGAGCAGATCGAGTACCTCGCGAACATCGTGCGGCTCTACCGCGGCGAGAAGCCGGAGGACCTGCACGGGGGCAGTAAGCTCGTGAAGGAGAGCTTCCCGAAGGGGAAGTACGCCGACGTGCCGGGGCTGTGCAAGGTGGCGACGCTCGGGGAGATCGAGGCGCAGGGCTTCAGCCTCAATCCGGGCCGATACGTCGGCGTCGCCGACCGTGCACCGGAGGATTTCGACTTCAAGGAACGCCTCGAGGAGCTGAACGAAGAACTCGAGCGGTTGAACGGTGAGGCTCGGGAGCTTGAAGCAAAGATCGCCGAGAACATCACGGTGCTTCTCGAGGCAACGTCGTGAAACGCCCCACGGGCTGGAGGCTCTTCAAGCTCGGGGATCTCGGCCGCGTCGTGACAGGACGAACGCCCCCCTCAAGCGAACCCAACGCCTTCGGCAATGACTACCCGTTCATCACCCCCAGCGACATGGATGGGCGCCGCAAGATGGATCACACGGAGCGCTACTTGTCGCCGACGGGCGCTAGCATCGTCGCGTCGTGCCTCGTCCCCGAGCGCAGCATAGCGGTTTCGTGCATCGGTTGGCAGATGGGGAAAGCCGTTTTAACCACGCGTCCGTCGTTCACCAATCAGCAGCTGAACACTATCGTTCCAAATGATAGAATCGCTGTGCCGGAATTTCTGTACTATGCAATGTCCATACGTCAGACGGAGCTCAAAAATCTTGGATCAGCGGGCACCCGAACGCCAATATTGAACAAATCTCGATTCGAAGCGCTTGCGGTGTTGCTGCCGCCCTTGCCGGCCCAGTTCCGCATTGCCGACATCCTCTCTGCCTACGACGACCTCATCGAGAACAACACGAAGCGCATCAAGATTCTTGAGGCGATGGCACGCTCGCTGTACCGCGAGTGGTTCGTGAACTTCCGGTTCCCCGGGCATGAGAAGGTGAAGCTGGTCAATTCGCCGGACGGGAAGGTACCTGAGGGGTGGACGCTCAGGAGACTCGGCGACATCGCCGATGTCCAATGGGGAGACACCTCAACCACCAAAGCATCGTACCGCCCCACTGGCTTCATTGCCTATAGCGCCTCGGGGCCCGATGGATTTCTCGACCACGCCGACTTCGAGCGTGAAGGTGTCGTTTTGAGCGCGATTGGTGCTCAATGCGGGAAAACCTGGTACGCGCGTGGATTATGGTCGTGCATCAAGAACACGATTCGTTTCTGGAGTAAGGATGAGCTCGCTGTCTCCACGGCATACTTATACTATGCGACGCAAGACCCCACATTTTGGCCGCGGCGCGGAGCGGCCCAGCCATTTATCTCGCAGGGAGATGCTCGGTTGTGCTGGGTCCTGGTTCCTAAGGTGGAATTGATTCAGCGATTCACTGCACTCGTGGCTGCGACTTTGCTGCACCAGTCCCGCCTTGCGATGGCTGCAGACACCCTCCGCCGCACCCGCGACCTCCTGCTCCCCCGCCTCATCTCCGGCGAGATCGACGTGAGCCGCCTCGAAGCCCCCGGCGCGTGATCGCCTGCACCGCGGCGCGCGACCGAGCCGCGCGCCCGCCGCTATGCTTGTGGTAGAGTAGAGCCCCATGGCGCCGAAGCTGGACATCTACGACGGCCGCGCCCCGGAGGAGCTTCCGGCGTATCCGGTCCCGCGTGCCGCGCGGATCGTCCGCCTGTCGCCGTCCACCCTGCGTCTCTGGGCCTCGGGCGACGGCCAGCACAAGGCGCTCTTCAAGCCGGCCGAGCGCGCCCCCGTCGCCCTCTCGTTCTCGAACCTGATCGAAGCCTTCGTGCTCGCCTCGATGCGGCGGGTCCACGGCGTCTCCATGCAGCGCGTCCGCAAGGCCCTGCGGTTCGTCGGGGACGAGCTCGGGTACGCCCAGCCGCTCGTCCACGCGAGCTTCCGGACGGACGGGGCCAACCTGTTCGTCCAGCACGCCGACCGGCTGCTGAACGTCTCCGCCGAGGGCCAGGCGGTGCTCCGGGAGGTCCTGGACGCGAGCCTCGCGCGCATCGACTGGGAGGGGGACCTCGCCGCGCGGCTCTACCCCTGGGTCCGAAGCTCGGGGATCGGCAGCCAGCCGAAGACGATCGTGGTCGATCCGCGGCGCGGCTTCGGCCAGCCGGTGATCGCCGGCACCGGGATCGAGGCCCGCATCGTCACCGAGCGCTACCGGGCCGGCGAGTCCGTGCGGCTCCTCGCGAAGGACTACGGCGTCGAGATCGAGAAGATCGAGGACGCGATCCGGTGCGAGACGCGTGAAGCTGCGTGAGCCGTTCACCTACTTCGTCGACCGGTCGCTCGGCCGCGGGCTCGTCGTCGAAGCGCTGCGAGCGGTGAAGCTCGAAGTCCACGCCCACGATGATCACTTCGCGCAGAACACCCCCGACGCCGAGTGGCTCGTCGAGGTCGGCCGCCGCGGCTGGGTCGTCCTGACCAAGGACAAGAACATCCGCGTGAACGCGCTCGAACGCATCGCGTTAATCCGCGCGAACGTCGCATGCATCATGCTCGGGCGCGGCGATCTGACGGCGACGTCGATGGCGCAGGTCTTCGTCGACGCGTTGCCGCTCATCCAGCGCGTCCTGCGCCGCTTCGCGCTCCCCTCGCGGCGAGCTTGAGCAGCGGCAGGAGCCTGCGCGTCCTGCTGGCCGACGGCGAGTGGCTGAAGCCGCCGAAGGAGCTCAAGTAGCTCGAAAAATCGTGACACAATCGTCTCGGTGAACGCAACGCTGGAGAGCGACATCGAGCAGGCGACCCTCGACCTCTTCAAGGCGATGGGCTGGGCGACCGCGAACGTGATGGAGGAGGCGCTCGGCGAGCACGGCACCCTCGGCCGCGACAACCGCGGCGACGTCGTCCTCGTCCGTCGCCTCCGCGCAGCGCTCGAGAAGCTCAATCAAGGCGCACCCCCCGAGGCGGTCGACCAGGCCATCGAGGAGCTCACCCGCGACCGATCCGCGATGAGCCTCGCGCAGGCGAACCGCGAGATCTACCGGCTGCTGAAGGACGGCGTCGAGGTCCGTGTCGCCGGGGCGGAGGATGAGGAGGACGCCACCCAGCGCATCCGCGTCGTCGACTGGAACCAGCCCACGAACAACGACTACTTCGTCGCACAGCAGCTCTGGGTTCAGGGGGAGACCTACCTGCGCCGCACCGACCTGGTCGGCTTCGTGAACGGCCTGCCGCTCGTCTTCATCGAGCTGAAGGGCCTGCACAGCAACGTCGAGAACGCCTACCGGCACAACTTGCGCGACTATCTCGGCACGATCCCCCAGATCTTCTGGTTCAACGCGATCGTCGTCCTCTCGAACGGCTTCGAGAGCCGTGCCGGTACCATCACAGGCGAGTGGGACCACTTCAAGGAGTGGAAGCGCATCGAGCGAGAGGACGAACCGCCAGGTGTCAGCCTCGAGGTGATGCTGCGCGGCCTCTGCGACAAGGCGCGGCTCTGCGACATCGTCGAGAACTTCACGCTCTTCTCCGAGCAAAAGTCATCTCTCGCCAAGATCGTCGGCCAGAACCATCAATACCTTGGCGTGAACAAGGCCCTCGCCGCGGTCGAGGCTTACCAGCTCGTGCCAAGGCGGGCGCGCCTGTCGAAAGAAGAGCTCGAGGCGCGCAAGCGGCTCGGCGTCTTCTGGCACACCCAGGGATCGGGCAAGTCGTTCTCCATGGTGTTCTTCTCGCAGAAGATCCTGCGCAAGATCCCGGGGAACTGGACGTTCGTGATCCTCACCGACCGGGAAGACCTGGACGCGCAGATCTACAAGACCTTCGTCGGCGTCGGCGCGGTCCTGCCTCCTGGGAAGTCGAAGAGGGCGGAGCGCGAGCAGGGCGTGCAGGCGAAGACCGCGGAGCACCTGAAGCAGCTCCTCACCGAGGACCATCGCTACGTGTTCACGCTCATCCAGAAGTTCCGCACCGAGGTGAAGGGGGGCAAGTACCCGAAGCTCTCCGACCGCGGCGACATCATCGTGATCGCCGACGAGGCCCACCGCTCGCAGTACGACACCTTCGCCCAGAACCTCCGGAACGCGCTGCCGAACGCCGCGTTCATCGGCTTCACGGGCACGCCGCTCATGGCCGGCGAGGAGAAGACGCGCGAGGCCTTCGGCGACTACGTCAGCGTCTACAACTTCCGGCAGGCGATCGAGGACAACGCGACCGTCCCCCTCTACTACGAGGCCCGGATCCCCGAGCTCCAGCTCGCGAACGAGGATCTCGCCGACGACCTGACCGAACTGCTCGATGAGGCCGATCTCGACGACGAGCAGCAGAAGAAGTTTGAGCGCGAGTTCGCGCGGCAGTACCACCTGATCACCCGCGAGGAGCGCCTCGACACGATCGCCGGCGACATCGTCACGCACTTCCTCGGCCTGCCGCGGGGAACGAAGGCGATGGTCGTCGCCATCGACAAGGTCACCGCCGTGCGAATGCACGACAAGGTGAAGGCGGCCTGGGCGAAGCGGCGGGCCGAGCTTCAGGCGACGCTCGGCACCACACCCCGCGATGATCACAAGGCCCGACAGGAGATCATCGATACGGTCGCGTTCATGGACGAGACCGACATGGCCGTCGTCGTCTCGCAGTCGCAGAATGAGATCGAGACGTTCAAGAAGAAGGGCCTCGACATCGCGCCGCACCGCCGGCGGATGATCAAGGAGGACCTCGACACCAGGTTCAAGGACGACAGGGACGCGCTCAGGATCGTCTTCGTCTGCGCGATGTGGATCACGGGGTTCGACGTCCCGAGCTGCGGCGCCATCTACCTCGATAAGCCGATGAAGAATCACACCCTCATGCAGACGATCGCGCGAGCGAACCGCGTCTACGAGGGAAAGGAGAACGGGCTCATCGTCGACTACGTCGGTGTCTTCCGGAACCTCCAGAAGGCGCTGGCGATCTACGGCTCCGGCTCGGGCGGCAACGTTGGGGCGGGGGACACCCCCGTGCAACCGAAGGAGGTGCAGCTCGAAGAGCTCCGCACCACGGTTGCGGCGGCGAAGAAGTTCTGTGCCGAGCGCGGCGTCGACGTCGACGACGCGAAGCACAAGAAGGGCTTCGAGCGCCTCCAGCGCCTCCGAGACGGCGTGGACAAGCTGCTCAACCCGGCCGAGGTGAAGAAGAGCTACCTCGACCTCGCCGGCCGCGTGGATCGCCTCTACCGCGCGCTCGGCGTCGACGAGCGGAAGAACGCGCTCGCCTCCGACTGGGGCGTGCTCACGGACCTGGCGCGCGGCATCCGCGGTCTCCAGCAGCCGGTCGACATCTCGAAGATCATGGATGCCGTCGAGCGCCTGCTCGACGAGTCGATCGACGCGCAGGGGTACGCCATTCGCGAGTCCACGGAGGCGCCGTACGGCGGCCGCGTCCACCTCGGCGGGATCGACTTCGCCGCCCTCGCCCGGTACTTCGCGATGACGAAGCACAAGGCCAGCGCAGCGGAGGCGGCGGCCGTGTCGGCACGGCAGAGGGTCGACACGCTCGTCCGCCTGAACCCGACGCGCGGAAACCTGCGCGCGCAGCTCGAGGAGCTCATCGCCGAGTACAACGACGGCGCGCGCAACGCGGAGCAGTTCTTCAAGGACCTGCTCGCGTTCATGAAGAACAAGGTCGAGCCCGAGGAGCAACGCAGCAGCGCCGAGGCGCTGAGCCAGGAGGAGCTCGCGCTGCACGACCTTCTTCTCCCGCCAGAGCTGACGCTCGACACGAAGGAGCATGAGGTCGTGAAGAAGCTCGCGCGCGAGCTGCCGAAGAAGCTCGCGCCGAAGCTCGTGATCGACTGGCGAAAGAGCCAGCGCGCACGGGCGGCCGTGAAAGTGACGATCAAGCGCGCGCTCGAGGCGCTACCCCAAGAAGCCTACAGCGATGAGGTATACGAGAAGCTCGTAGAGGCCGTGTATGAGCACGTCTATGAGTCTTACTGGGGCGAGGGGAAGAGCAAGTATAGTGACTCGGCCAGGTGAGTGACCTTGACCGCACCCGCGACCCGCGCGCCGTGGCCAGCGCCCGCGCAGCCGTGGGCCGCCCGAGCCGCCGGCGCGTGTGCCCGCACAAGTAGCATTGTATTGCAATTGCATCTGTGTCGCTCTATGACGGCTGGCACGCTCGCGCTGCCGTCGCGAAGGCTCAGGTCCTGGGCCCGCGCTCGGCCGCGCGCGACACGGCGGAAGGCGCCCGCCCGCGCCGGAGCGCAGATGCCGAGAGAGGCATCGTCGTGACTCGAAAGCTCCCCGTGACCGTGCTGTCCGGCTTCCTGGGCGCCGGCAAGACCACGCTGCTCAACCACGTCCTCGCGAGCCGCGGCGCACTTCGCGTCGCCGTGATCGTCAACGACATGAGCGAGGTCAACGTCGACGCGGCGCTCGTCCGGGGTGGGGACGCGGCGCTCCGCCGCGTCGAGGAGAAGCTCGTCGAGCTGTCGAACGGGTGCATCTGCTGCACCCTCCGGGAGGACCTGCTGATCGAGGTGGCCCGCATGGCCGGGGAGGGGCGCTTCGACTACCTGCTGGTCGAGTCGACGGGGATCTCGGAGCCGCTCCCCGTGGCCGAGACGTTCACCTTCGACGATCCCGCGACGGGCAAGAGCCTCTCCGAGGTCGCCCGGCTCGACACGCTCGTCACCGTGGTCGACGCGCAGCGGTTCCTCGCGGACTGGACGAGCGCCGACGAGCTCCGGGCCCGCAGGCGCTCGACGCAGCGTGGCATCCGGTCTGGGGCGATCGACGGCAGGAGCTCGTCTTCATCGGCGTCGACATGGCCAGAGAGGAGCTCACAAGCGACCTCGACGCCTGCTTGCTCACCGAGGAGGAGATGGCCGCGGGGCCCTCCGGCTGGAGCCGGTTCAACGATCCCTTCCCGACGTGGGAGGAAGCAGAAGAGCTCGAGAGCGAGCTCGAGACCTCGCAGACTACCCGCCTGGCGTGAGGCCCGCCTCAGGAAGACGGCCCCACCGTCGGCGCGCGGTCGCCGAGGCGAAGCGCGCGCCCGCGGTCGCGCAGGCGCGCCGCGCTCCTCAGGAGAGCGCCAGGGTCGCGCTCACTTGCCGCCCCCCTTCGAGATCTTCCCTTCCGTGAAGATCACGTGCTTGCGGGCGACCGGGTCGTACTTCTTCAACTGCATCTTCTCGGTCATCGTCCGCTTGTTCTTCGTCGTGTAGTAGCAGTAACCAGTTCCAGCAGACGAGACGAGCTTGATGATATCGCGCACGAGGTGCCCTCCTTATCGGCGCTCGTCGACGTTTGTCGACGCTTGACGGCAGGCCGCGCTGCGCGGCAGCGGAGCGCCGTGCAGGCCAGACACAGCACCATTACCCCGGCGCGACCGTTGATGCAACATGATTGCATCAACGGGGCGGCCTGTGGCATCATGAGCCATGGAGCTTCGTCGCGGCATGGCGGCTCATGCCCGCGGCGCACACGGAGCACGGACACGATATGATGACGACGACGACGACCGCTGAGGACCCCGGAGAGCTCGCAGCTCCGCCCGCGGAGCTGGGCAGCTCGACGCGCCTCGTGACGCAGCTCGCCTACCTGGCCGAGCTCGCGGCGCCCGAGGTGAGCGTGTGCGTGCTGCGGCGACGCATCGACCCCGACGTGGAGGCCTTCGCGCGCGAGCGGCTGCTGCCGCGGCCGCTCTCCGAGGCGCTGCTCGTCGATCCCGGCGCGCCCGACCTCGCGCCGCTGGCCGCGGGAGCGCCGCACTCGCCCGGCCGTGAAGCCTTCCTCCACGACGTGCGCGGCTTGATATCGCTCTTCGCGGATCTCACGGGCTGCCCGCGGGTCGGCGTACGGCTCGCGCGGCTCGATAAGCCCATGTGCCCTCGTCTCCACGCGGACATGGTGACCGTCCGCCTGGTGACCACCTATGTCGGGCCCGGGACGGAGTGGGCAGAGCACGCGGCCGTCCGGCAGGACCGGCTCGGACACCGCGCGAACGAGCCTCTGAAGGCCCGACCTCCCGGCTGTCACCCACGACAAGGGGGTGTCCCACGTCTATTCATGGTCATCCGGCCTCCTGCCCGCTGTCTCGACGCGTCATACAGCGAGTCAGCCGCTGCATGAACGATCCAGGTCCTTCCCCGGACCCGCTCAGGCGGCACCCCATAGGCTGAGATTTCCTGCCACATCCCCTCGTTTCTTGTGGCAATTCACCTCATTGCTACCCTGTACGCACCTCGTATGGTCTTACCCTATGAGTGTCCGTGATCCAGGAAGCCATGAAGGCGACAAGGTAAAGGCGCTTGAGGTCGTGCGGTCCCACCCCGAGGGCACGCACCTCACCACCGATCAAGGGATCCCGATCCCTCATACCGATGACTCGCTGAAGCCCGGCCCGCGCGGTCCCACGCTCCTCGAAGACTTTCACTTTCGCGAGAAACTAACCCGCTTCGACCACGAGCGGATCCCGGAGCGCGTCGTCCACGCGCGTGGATCCGGCGCCCACGGCTATTTCCAGATCTACGAGCCCCTGACGAAGTACACGAAGGCCAGGTTCCTCCAGGACCCGTCGCTCAAGACACCGGTATTCGTGCGCTTCTCCACCGTCGCGGGCTCGCGCGGCTCCGCGGACACGGTGCGCGACGTGCGCGGCTTCGCCGTGAAGTTTTATACACAGGAGGGGAACTTCGACCTCGTCGGCAACAACATCCCCGTCTTTTTCATTCAGGACGGCATCAAGTTCCCGGACGTGGTCCACGCGGTCAAGCCCGAGCCGCACCACGAGATGCCGCAGGCCGCCTCGGCGCACGACTCGTTCTGGGACTTCGCGTCGCTGGTGCCGGAGACAGCCCACATGCTCATGTGGGTGATGTCCGATCGCGCGCTGCCGCGGAGCTACCGCATGATGGAGGGCTTCGGCGTGCACACCTTCCGCCTCGTCAACGCGGAAGGGAAGTCGCGCTTCGTGAAGTTCCACTGGAAGCCGCTGCTCGGTGTCCACTCGCTCGTCTGGGACGAGGCGCAGAAGCTCGCGGGCAAGGACCCGGACTTCCACCGCCGCGACCTCTGGGAAGCTATCGAGATGGGCGACTACCCCGAGTACGAGCTCGGCGTCCAGATCATCGAGGAAGAGCAGGCAGAGACGCTGGGCTTCGATCTCCTCGACGCGACGAAGCTCGTCCCGGAGGAGCTCATCCCGGTGAAGCGCATCGGCAAGCTCGTCCTCCACCGCAACCCGACCAACTTCTTCGCAGAGACGGAGCAGGTCGCCTTCTGTGTCTCCAATGTGGTGCCCGGGATCGATTTCACCAACGACCCGCTCATGCAGGCGCGGCTCTTCTCGTATCTCGACACCCAGCTCACCCGGCTCGGCGGGCCGAACTTCGCGGAGATACCGATCAACCGGCCGCTCGCGCCCGTGCACAACCACCAGCAGGACGGCTTCCACCGGCAGACCATCGATGCGGGGCGGGCCAACTACCACCCGAACTCGCTCACCGGCGGGTGCCCCTTCCTGGCCAGCATGCAGCAGGGCATCTCGTCCTATCCCGAGCGCGTCGAGGGCGAGAAGCTGAGGATCCGCAGCGAGAGCTTCAAGGACCACTTCAGCCAGGCGGCGATGTTCTTCCGGAGCCTGACCGAGCCGGAACGGAACCACCTCATCGAGGCGTGCAGGTTCGAGCTCGGCAAGGTCGAGAGGAAGGACATCCGCGAGCGCGTGGTGAAGCTCTTTGCCCAGATCGACGGCGAACTCGCCCTCCGCGTCGCCGAGGGGCTCGGCCTGGCCGCGCCCTCCGCGCAGCATCCTCACACGGTGCAGCCCGCGCCCTCGCTCAGCCAGGAGACCGCGCCCAAGCTGTTGATCAAGTCGCGCCGCGTTGCGGTCCTCGCCGCCGACGGCGTGAGCGCGGCCGACCTCGCCGCCGTGAAGCAGGCGCTCATGGCGCAGGGCGCGCAGACGAAGACCATCTCCAGGCGGCTCGGCACGCTCAAGTCCGCCGAGGGCAACGCGATCGAGGTCGACAAGTGCGCGCTGACGACCTCGTCGGTCGAGTACGACGCGGTCTTCGTGCCGGGCGGCGCGGCGAGCGTCGCCGCGCTGCTCGCCCAGGGAGACGCCCGCCACTTCATCCTGGAGGCCTACCGGCACTGCAAGCCGATCGGCGCGACAGGCGAGGGGGTCGATCTCCTGCACTCGTGCGGCATCGACGCGACGCGACCCGGCGTGGTCACGAGCGCGGGCGGCTCGGCCTTCGTGGAATCGTTCATCGACGCCATCCGACAGCACCGCCACTGGGGCCGGAACGACCTACAGGCGATCCCCGCGTGACCCCCGCCGGGGCCGCGTGACGATCGCGGGCGCTGCGCCCACCGGCGTCGCCGGCGTCGCCCGCGACAGAAGCGGGCGCGGCCGATCCGTCGCGCCGGGAACTCGCTTCTCGTCTAGACTCCCGGGCGATGGCCGAGCTAGCCAGGCACGCCGACTCCGACCAGGCGCGGCAGGCACCCCCGGAGCGACCCACCCGGCGCTGCCCCGCGTGCGGCGTCCGGTACCCGCTCGACTTCCTCGTCTGTCCCATCGACGCGACCGCGCTGGAGCTCCAGGGCGTGACCGCGACCGACCCCATGGTCGGCGAGCTGCTCGCAGGGAGCTTCTGCATCACCGGCGTGATCGGCGCGGGCGGCATGGGCCGCGTCTACGTCGCCGAGCACATCCGCCTGCCAAAGCGCTTCGCCGTCAAGGTGCCGCACGAGCACTTCGCCAGCCACCGGGAGGCGATGGCGCGCTTCGAGCGCGAGGCCCAGACGATCGCGCGCGTCGGCAACGAGCACGTGGTCGACGTCGTCGACATCGTGCGCCTCAAGGACGGGCGCCCGTGCATGGTGACCGAGCTGCTGAAGGGCGAGGACCTCGGCAGCCTCCTCGATCAGGTAGGCAAGCTGCCGCTCCCGACCGCCATCACCATCTCGCGCCAGGTCTGCCGGGGCCTCGCCGCGGCCCACGCGACCGGCGTCGTCCACCGGGACCTCAAGCCGTCGAACCTGTTCCTCGTCCGGCGCGAGGGAGGCAGCGTGCACGTGAAGATCCTCGATTTCGGGGTCGCCAAGGTGCTCGACGGCGCCGATCTCACCCGCACGGGCTCGGTGGTCGGCACGCCGCAGTACATGGCCCCGGAGCAGGCGCGAGGCTCGGCCGAGGTCGACTCCCGCGCGGACATCTACGCGGTCGGCGCCGTGCTGTACCGCATGCTGACCGGCGAGCGACCCTTCCCCGAGGAGGAGCCGACGCGGACCATGATCCGCCTGCTCACCGAGGATCCGCGGCGCCCCCGTGACATCGACAAGACCATCCCGGAGGGGCTCGAGGCGCTCATCCAGCGCGCCATGGCCCGGACGCGCGAGGACCGGCCGCCGTCCGCCCAGGAGCTCGATCGCCTGCTCGCGGACTTCGACATGCAGGACCCGCTCGGGCCCGCGCGCTCGCTCGGCCTGAGCACGGCGGTGATCGAAGGCGCCCCGAACGACGAGATCGCCACCGTCGTCATCCCCAACGCGCAGGGCCAGAGCGCCGACGACGTGACGCGCAAGGCGCGGCGCGCCCGGCCTGTCGCGGTGCTGCTGTCGGTCGCGATGAGCCTCGCCGCGGGCGCGGCCGTCTTCACCAGCGCCGCGATGGTCCTCCGCATGGTCTACGGGATCGCCGAGCGGCGCGCGCTCAACGAGACCGAGATCCTCATCGCCGGGGGCGTCGCGGGGGGGCTCTCGCTGTTCGCTTTCATCGGCACGGTCCGGGTCCTCGTCGGCCGCTGGCGGAGCGCGCCGGCCATGGAGCGCCTCGGCAAGGGCCTCCTGGCCGCGATGGTGTGGCTGTTCATCTCGTGCGGCGTCCTCGCGCTCGGCGCTGCCGCCTACAACGCGTTCGCGCTGCCGATCCCCGCGCTGTGGCTCGGCCCTGCCGACTGGCTCGGGTGGATCAACGTCTGCGTGGTCGCCCTGCCGACCCTGATCGCGCTCGTCACGCTCGCCGTGGCGCTGCGGCGGGTGACGCGCGTTTCCTAGGACCGCCCGGCCCGCTGGGAGGGTGTTCGTCGCGCGGGGCGGGGACGGGCAGAACTCGCGTGGGACGTGCTGTGCCCGTCGTGCTGCGCACGCCGGGCACAGCACGTCAATTGCGCTCAAACATCAGCCCGTCCCCGCCCCGCGCGACGAACACCCTCCCAGGGGGCCCGGGGATCTCGCCCTCTCGCGCGGCGTCCTTGGCGTCCTGGCGGTTCAGATCTCGCCTGGCGAGCGCCTCGCATCGGGAGAGGTTCGCGAAATCAGGTCATCCCGCGAGCCCGCCGTCATTCTCTCATGGATTCGACAGCTTGTAAATAGGTGGTTGAATCGGCGAGATCTCCGTGCCGCGAAGCACCCCACGAGGAGGCGCGATCATGTCCGCACCGTTCAGGCCAGAGATGTATGCCGTCGATTTCGGGACCTCCAACTCGCTGCTCTCGGCGGCGAGCGCGGAGGCGACCTGCCCGCCCATCCCGCTCGACGGCGCGGCGGCCGATCCGACCGTCCTCCGGAGCCTGCTCTTCTTCGGGCAGCAGCGGTTCTCCTGCGGAGCGGCGGCGATAAGCGACTTCGTCGCGAACGGCATGCAAGGCCGCTTCATCCGCTCGATCAAGAAGTACCTCCCCGACCGGAGCTTCTCCGGCACGCAGATCGGGGGCCGGCTCGTGACCATCGAGGACCTGATCGGCCGGTTCCTGAAGGAGATGCGCGATCAGGCGAACCGCCATTTCCAGGCGGACGTCGCGCGCGTCGTGCTCGGCAGGCCGGCGAAGTTCTCGACCGACCCGGCCGACGACCGGCTCGCCGAGGAGCGGCTCGAGCGGGCGGCGCGCATCGCCGGCTTCCGCGACGTCTTCTTCTGCCCGGAGCCGGTCGCCGCCGCGCACGACTTCCACCTGGAGCTCGATCGCGGGGCGGTCGTCCTCGTCGCCGATTTCGGCGGCGGCACATCCGATTACACGATCGTACGGATGCGGCGGGAGGGGTTCGCGCCGTCCGACGTGCTGTCGCTCGGCGGCGTGTCCATCGCGGGGGACGCGCTCGACGGCAGCCTCATGCGCCACAAGATCGCGCGCCACTTCGGCGCGGAGGTCACCTACCGCGTCCCGCTCGGCTCGAACCAGCTGACCATGCCCAGGCCCATCGCCGAGAAGCTCTGCTCTCCGGCCGACATGACGGTGCTCCAGCACCGCGATGTCCTCGCCTTCCTCCGCGACGTGAAGGCGTGGTCCCTCGGGCCCGAGGACCGGCAGCGCATGGATAACCTGCTCTGCCTCGTGGAAGACTCGCTGGCTTTCCGGGTCTTCGAGGAGATCGAGCGCAGCAAGTGCGCGCTGTCCGGCGAGGCGGTCACGGAGTTCCGCTTCGACTATCCGTCAATGCACATCCGCGAGCGCGTCGCGCGGGAGGAGTTCGAGGCCGCGAGCGAGCGGCAGATCGACGCCATCCTCCGCGCGCTCGACCAGACGGTGCAGGACGCCGGCATGTCGTTCGACGACATCGACGTCGTGTGCTGCACGGGCGGGACCGCCAGGGTGCCCGCCCTCCGGCGCGGGATCGAGCGCCGCTTCGGCCAGGGCAAGGTGAGGCAGCTCCGGAGCTTCCACTCGGTCGTGCAGGGGCTGGCCGAGCGCGCGCGCGGCATCGCCGCCGCGTCCGCCTGAGCGCGCGCCGGCCGCGCCGGGCAGAGAGGCCGCCGCGGCCGGCGCCCCGTCGCCGCCGAGCCAGCGGGGATCGCCCTCGATGATCCAGGGGTAGGCCTCGTGGAGCGCGCGCTCCATCAGGCCGCCGTAGCTGTGGCCAGCCCCCTCGGCGTGGAGGACGCGCGCGGTCACGCCGCCGCGCTCGAGCATCGCCCGCGTCTTGCGCGCCTGCGCCGCGCAGTCGGCGCGGCCGCACGCGAGCAGCACCCGCGACCCCCCGCCGCCGCGAAAGCGCTGGGCGGTGCCGAGCGTCCACTCGCCGAAGCCGCCATAGCCGCCCTCGATCAGCGCCGCCCGCGCGAAGCGAGCGGGATGCCCGGGCAAGAGCAGCGCGCCCATGATCGCGCCCTGCGAGAACCCCGCATAGATCGGGTCGCGGAGATCCACCCGGTCCCCGAAGCGCTTCGACAGCGCCGACACGGCGGCGGCGACCTCGCGGCTCAGCGCGTAGTGGTCCGGGTAGTAGAAGATGCGCCCACCGTCCGGAGCCCGGGCGTCGATCGGCTTGCCGCGCGGGCAGAGCAGGAAGCCTGCTCCCCTCACCATCGCGCGCCATACATCGCAGTGCCACTCGGGCCGATCGCCCGCGCCGTGCGCGACAACGAGCACCGGCCGCGGCCCCTCGCCGCGCGGCGGCACGACCACCGCGGGCCCGAAGCCGGGGACCTCGAGATCGACGAACGCTGCTCCCTCCTCGGGCGGCGGAGGCGCCGGCGCGGGCTCGGGCCGGTCCTCCGGCGCGTCGAGGGACGCGTCGCTGCGGCCGACAGGGGCGGCGAGCGGGGCTGGCGCGCACCCCCCGGCGGCGACCGCGAGCGCGAACCCGCAGAGGAGCGCCCCTCTCGGGCCGCAGGTCGGCAGCGCTCGTCGACTTGTCGCGCTCATCGCGCCTCGGAACCTGAACACCATGAGCACCAGAATCAAGCAGCGGAGCAGATGCCCTATCCAGAAATACAGGAAGAACCTGCGAGAGGGGCCGCTGTCGGCCGCGCCGCACGGCCGGGCCCATGCGAGCCCAGCTGTCCTTGCGCCTGCGGCTGATTCTGGCCTGATCATTCTGGAACGATCAGTCCAGAATGCGCTGCGGGCGCGAGCCCAGCTGTCCTCGCGCCTGCGGCTGATCCTGGACTGATCATTCTGGAACGATCAGTCCAGAATGCGCTGCGGGCGCGAGCCCAGCTGTCCTCGCGCCTGCGGCTGATCCTGGCCTGATCATTCTGGAACGATCAGTCCAGAATGCGCCGCAGGCGCGAGGGGCATATGAGTCCGGCAGAAGCCCCGCGCGGTGAGCAGGGGCTTTCGGGCTCGGCAAGCCGGCATGACCGCCCGTGCACGCAGGGACGAGCCAGGGCGACGAGGTACCACTGGGATGAGGCACTAGATGAGGTACTAGGCGGACACGAGCACGATGCGGCTCACCTCGGGGGGCGCGCCGATGCGGGCGGGCGGACCGGCTGTGCCGAAGCCACGGTTGATGTAGAGGTGCGCGTCGCCGCGCTGGTAGAGCCCGGCCACGTAGCCATGCGGGAGCACCACGTCGGCGGGCCGGACAACGAGGTTGACCTGGCCGCCGTGGGTGTGGCCGCTGAGCTGCAGGGCGACCTCGCCGGCCGCCTCCGGGAAGAACACGGGGTTGTGGCAGAGCAGGACGCGCGGTAGGTCGCGGGGCACGTCCGCGAGCGCTCGGCCGAGGTCGGGGCCGCCCCACGGCGCCTGCCGTCGCATCCACACATCGTCGACACCGAGCAACGCGAAGGCGCCGCCAGCCCCTCCCACGACGCGCCCCCGGTTGCGCAGCACGTGAGCGCCGCCGCGCGCGAGCGCGTCGAGCGTCTCGTCGATGCCAGCGAAATGGTCGTGGTTGCCCGGGATCGCCGCGACCCCCTCGCGGGCGAGCGGGGCGAGCCTGCGCGTGAGCCGCCCGAGGTGCTCGGTGTACCTCGGATCGAAATCGACGAGATCGCCCGTCATCACGATCAGATCGCCGCGCGCCTTGCGCACGAGATCCTCGGCGGCGCGCATCTCGGGCTCGCCCACGAACAGCCCGAGGTGGATGTCCGACAGCTGCACGATCGAGAAGCCGTCGAGGCTGCGCGGCAGGCCCGGTACAGGAATCGCGATCTCCTCGATGATGTAGTCGTGTCGCCCGAGCAAAGCGCCGTAAACCGCGCTGCCGCCGCCGATGAGGAAGGCGGAGCCGGCGGCGCCGTTCGCAAGGAAGGCGCGGCGGGGGAGCGCCGGCGGCGCGACCGGCGGCGCGCTCGGCTCGCCCGCGGCGCCGCCCGCCGCGCGTGCCCCGCCCTCCGCAGGGAAGCTGGCCGCGTCCGCGGCGCGTGCGGGCGCGTCGGCGCGCGCCGCGGACGCGGCCGCGGTTGTGCGGGAGGCCGCGGTTGTGCGGGAGGCCGCGGTTGTGCGGGAGGCCGCGGTTGTGCGGGAGGCCGCGGTTGTGCGCGCGAGCGCGGCCCGCCCGAGCCGCGCGAGCAGCCGCACGAGGTCGACGGCGGCGAGCAGGACCGCGGAAAGCAGGATGGCGAGCGAGATCGTGCTGCCGCCGAGCCCCATCGCGCGGAGCACGCCGTCCGGCAGCGCGCCGCGCCCGAGCCGGCCCAGCGTCATGGTGAGGATCCCGGCGGCGAGCAGGAAGGAGAGCGCGCGCCGGCCGCGCAGGCCCAGGCCGAGCAGCCGCGAGGCGCGCCTGTGCACGTACACGCCCAGGGGGCCGACGACGAGGAGGACGATCAGCGAGATGATGAGGAAGCGCATGGCGGGCTCTGCAGACGGTGGGGGGGACCGAAGCCTAACCGATCCGCGACGCCCGGCCAGAAGGCGCTCCGGGACGGGCCGGCGACGAGCGAGCCTGTTCACCGATCGTCGCCGGCGCCTGGACACGGCCGGCGCTCATCCCCTGTCACATCATGAGAGTGAGAGCTGGCCGGCGACTCGAGGCCGCGCGGGAGCGCAGCGGATGGGCGCTGCGCTCCATCGAGCACGGCGTGACACACGCCATGGCGCCGCGCGTCGACCGGTACCTCCCGGCCCGGCGCCGCGCTCGCGGCTCTATCTCCGGCGCGACGCCGCGCGCAAAGCGGTGTTCTCACCGTCGCCGATAGAGCTGGAAATAAACCCGAAACCATTATGTCGGTCTGCCATGTCACCGAGGCCCTGGATGCGCTGTCCAGTCGTGATGATCACGCGCTGCGTTGGAACGCAGAAACACACAGGAAGGAGCCATCCGCTGAACGCCCGCGCGTTCTGCACATGCGGAACGCCCATGCTTCCGCGTGGTTAGGCGCGCCCGTGACGCGCTCGTGACGCGCGCGAGTCGTGGACGGACATTCTATTCGCTGTGAAAAATAACCGCAGAGCAGACCATGGTGACGCGACGCGGGGATGGCATAGCGTCGTTTGTTCTTGCCCCACCGAAACTGTTGGTCTAGATTCGGCCCCCTAATTGCGCGTGCTGAATTCGCCTGGTTCCTTTAAGAAGTAGATGAAAGGCTTAGTATGCTGAGAAGGAATTCGCATCAACTGGGGATGGGTAAGTGGTTTGCGGTCCTCCTCGCAACCGCGTCTTTCGCGGCTTGCTCGGGCGACAACGGGGGCGGGGATGAGGGCGCGGGCGGCGCGAGCGGCCCGGGGGCCGGCGCCGGCGCGGGCAGCACGGTGGGCGCCGGCGCGGGCACCCCGGCGGGCAGCACGGGCGCGGGCACCCCGGCGGGCAGCACGGGCGCGGGCACCCCGGCGGGCAGCACGGGCGCGGGCACCCCGACGGGCAGCACGGGCGCGAGCCCGACGGGCGGCGGGAACTGCTCCGGAGGCGTCGACATCACGGCGCCGGCTGGCAATCCCTTCGACGGCGCGGAGCTGTTCGTGGACCCGGGCTACGTCGCCAAGGTCGATTCGTCGATCGCCAAGACGACGGACGCGGCTCTGAAGGCGCAGATGGAGAAGGTCAAGAAGATCTCGACCGCGTTCTGGCTCGACAGGATCGAGGCGGTCGGCCAGCTCTCGGCCCTCCTCGACGGGGCGCTCGAGCTCCAGAACCAGCTCTGCAAGCCGGTCACGTCGGTCATCGTCGTGTACGACCTGCCGAACCGCGACTGCTTCGCCGAGGCGTCGAACGGCGAGCTCAGGGTCGAGAACGGCGGCGTCGAGCGGTACAGGAACGAGTTCATCGCCCCGATCAAGGCGATCCTCGCCGCTCACCCGAACCAGCGCATCGTCGCGATCATCGAGCCCGATTCGCTCCCCAACCTCGCGACGAACCTGGGCAAGAAGGACTGCACCCCGGAGACGGAGAAGGCGTACCGGGAGAACGTCGCGCACGCGATCAAGGAGCTCAACATGCCGCACGTGTACCAGTACATCGACGCGGCGCACTCGGGCTGGCTCGGCTGGCCGGACAACCAGACGAAGGGCGCCCAGATCTTCAGCGACGTCATCAAGGCTGCCGACAACCCGGCCGGCGTCCGCGGCTTCGCGACCAACGTCGCGAACTACACGCAGCTCAGCTACAGCACCGAGAGCTACGATCAGCAGTCCAACCCCTGCTACGGTGAGTTCGACTATGTCGATGCCATGGCCACGGCGCTCGCGGGCGTCGGCCTCGGCGACAAGCACTTCATCATCGACACGAGCCGCAACGGCCGCGGCAACATCCGGGCTGACTGGGGCTACTGGTGCAACAACATCGGCGCCGGCATGGGCGAGCGGCCCAGGGCCAACCCGGGCGGCGCGACGCGCCTCGATGCCTTCTACTGGGTCAAGCCGCCGGGTGACTCCGACGGCACCGCGGACAAGAACGCGGAGCGCTACGACCTGTTCTGCGGCTACGAGAACGCAGACCAGCGCGCGCCGGAAGCGGGCCAGTGGTTCCACGAGTACTTCGTGGAGTGCGTGAAGAACGCGAACCCGCCGCTCTGATCGGCGACGCGTCCTGTCCCAGGCTGTGACGAGCGCGCTCGGCTGAGCGCGTGGCCGGCGGTCGGGGCAGGCGAGGAGCGTAAAAAAAAGGGGTCTACCCGCCCGCGGGCCGCGCGGCCGGCTGGAGGGTAGACCCCTTGGGAAAACGCTCCTCGCCTGTCCCGGCCGCCGTGCTGTTTTCGGAGCGCCTGAACGCCACCGCGACCGATGGCGCGCCGCCGCCGGCACCGGCGGGCGCCGCACCGCCGATCCATGGGCTGTTCCATGGCATGGTGACGCGCGGTGCACGACTCCATCACGCTCGACCAGCTGCGCACGTTCATCGCGGTCGCCGACGAGGGCAGCTTCTCGGCGGCGGCCAGGAAGCTCCACCGCGTCCAGTCGGCCGTGAGCCACGCGATGGCCAACCTGGAGGAGCAGCTCGGCGTCGTCCTCTGGAACCGGTCGACACGGATCCCGACGCTCACGGAGCACGGCCGCGTCCTGCTCGGCGCCGCGCGGCGCGTGTGCGCCGACGCGGACGCGCTCAGCAGCGCGGCGCAGCGGCTCGCCGGCGGCCTCGACCCGCTCGTCTCGCTGTGCGTCGACGCGGTCTTTCCGCTCTCCGCGCTGGTCGAGCTCTGCGTCGAGTTCGCGCGCGTCTACCCCACCGTGGAGCTCGTCGTCCACACGGAGACCATGGCCGCCGTCGCCGATCGGGTCCTCGACGGCACATGCCAGCTCGGGGTCGTCGGGCCGGCCGCGGCGACCCAGGGGCTCGAGCGCCGGCACCTCACGTCGGTGCGCATGGTGCCTGTCGCTGGCAAGACGCACCCGCTCGCCGCCGCGCAGCGCGACGCCGCGCAGGTCGCGACCGAGCAGCTGCGCGAGCACGTGCAGATCGTGCTGAGTGAGCGCGGCGGGGCGCGCTCACCGGAACAAGCCGTCCTGTCCCCCCGCACCTGGCGCGTCGTGGATCTCCAGACCAAACGAGAGCTTCTGTGCGCGGGCCTCGGCTGGGGCAACCTGCCAGAGCACATGATCCGCGACGATCTGGACGCCGGGCGCCTGGTGCGCATCCGGCCGGACGCCTGGGGAGACGACGAGCACCTGCTGTCCCTCGCCGTGGTCCACCGGCCGGGGCTCGTGATGGGGCCCGCGGGTCAATGGGTGCTGAAGCGCCTCGTCGAGCTCTGCTGCCAGCACGTGGGGTGCCCGGAAGCGCCGCGGTGACAGGGCGCCCGCGCGAGCGCACGTCAACAGCGCCGCGGTGACAGGGCGCCCGCGCGAGCGCACTTCACCGCTCGAGCCTCACCGATCCTCCGGCCAGACCAGCGCCACGGCGCGGGGAGAGACGCCCCGTCAGAGCGAGAGCCGCGAGAAGAGCTCGTTCACGCGGATCGCGGCCGCGACGCTCCCTGTGTCATGCGCGTAGTCCATGGCCGCGAACAGGTGTGTCTGCTCGAGGTCGAGCCGCTCCGGAGAGCGCTCGAGCAGCGCCACATAGTGCTCGAAGAAGCGGCGTTGATCGAACTGCGTGCGCTTCAGCACCGCGTGGCGCACCGTCGCGTGCAGCGCGAAGCGGCCCGCGAACGGCTCCTGCACGAGCCGGAAGCGCCGCAGCGAGGCGAGCGCGTCGCCGGCGCTCCGCCCCGCGCGCGCGAGCTGCGCGAGCGAGCCCTCGTCGATGTGGTCGCCGTTCGAGTGCGCCAGCACCGCGAGCATCCGGCGCGCCGCCGGCGAGAGCCCGCGGAAGGCCCACGCGACCAGCAGGCCGACCTCGGGGAGGTCGTCCTCGTGGTCGATGACCTGCACGCGGTCGACGCCGCCCGCCACGAGCCAGCGGCGGAGCTCGTCGACGTCGGCCGCGCCGCTCGCGACGATCGCGTCGGCGAGCTCCAGGGAGACCGGGTTCCAGCGGAGCAGGCGCGTGAGCGAGGCGACCGCGGGGAAAGGGCTCTGCCCCGAGGTCACGAGCGGCGCGATGACCGGGAAGACGGACACGCCGGCCACGAGGCAGCGCCGCGCCGTGATGACCCAGGTCACCGCCTCGTCGCGGAGGTCGTCGAGCAGCTCGGCGACGGCGCGGTCGTGCTCGTGGTTGTCGAGCACGATGAGCATCTCCCCGAGCTCCCGCAGGCGGGCTCGCAGCGCCGGCAGCGAGGGCGACGGCCCCGCGCCGAAGCGGAGCGACAGCATACCGAGGAGCGTGCGCGCGTCCCAGGCGCCGACCCGGAACCAGTGAATGCCGCCGGGGAGCTCGCGCGCGAGCTTGTGCCCGAGCGCGCACGCGAGCGTCGACTTGCCGCTGCCGCCCGTGCCGACGAGCGCGATGCGCGTCGGGCGCGACGCGCGCAGGGCGGCCGTGAGCGTCGAGAGCTCGCGGCGCCGGCCGTGCAGCGAGGGGGGCGGGGGAGGGAACACGAGCGGCGAGGCGGTCATCCCCGCGGGAGCGTACCAAAAAGCGCGCGAGGCGCCGGGCTTCTTCGCAGGGCTCACATGGGCGGGTGCGGCGCGCGCAGGAGCTGCTCGATCGCGCGGGAGACGGGCTCCGGCGACATCGAGGTGAGGCGGAGCCGGCGCGGCTCCTGCCCCTGCCGGCTCAGGAACAGCGCCGGCACGCCGCGGATCTGGAGGCGCTCGGCCTCGGCCCGCGCTTCCTCGAGCTGCTGCGCGACCTCGGCGCCGTCGCGCTGCGCCATCGCCTGCGCGGCGTCGACGCCCGGCAGCTCGGAGGCGACGCGCAGCAGCAGCTCGTCGGTGACCGCGGGGCGCTCGCGCGCCTGGATCCGGAAGAAGAGGTCGACGAAATCCCAGAGCTGGTCCTGCATCCCGACCGCCGCCGCCATGCGCGCGGCCTGCACGGAGCCCGGCCCGAGGAACGTGAGATTCCGGAACACGAGCCTCACCTGACCGGTCCGCACGTGGCGCTCGAGGATCGCGGGGAGCACCTCGAGCGCGTAATCCCGGCAGTGCGAGCAGCGGAGATCGGAGAACTCGATCATCGTGAGCGGCGCGCTCGGATCCCCGAGGGTGATGCCGTCCTGGGGAATGCCGGAATAGAGGCCAGTCTCCCTGCTGGCGGCGCCGGTGGCCTCCTGTTCGGGCGCCTCGCCCGCGCTCTGGCAGGCCGGGATCCCGAGCAGGAGCGCGGCGAGCAGGGCGCCGCGCCGCGGCGCGGAGCGAGGGTGTGAATTGCGTGAATGGGCGAGTGCGTATCGTTCGATCGGCTCAGGCTTCATCCCAGGACACACGGCACGATTCGTACCTCGTCGGGGCCGCGCGACGGAAACCGGCTCACGAGCATGTCGGTAAACCATGCTGGGCGAGGATCTCCGGGCGAGGGAGGACTCCTCTCCACGGCGGGGCGAGGAGCGGGAGCGCCAGCAGGTCGAGGGTGACGGGAGGGTCGAGAGGTCCTGTTCTTTTCCCGCGTCCCTGGCATCGTGGCGTTCACGCCGCTCGTCGCTCCCGGCCGCGCGCGTCCGGCCCTCCGCCGCGGCCCGGCGCGCCTTGGCGCCGCGGCCCTTGCCTGCACCCCGCCACATCCGCAATGCTCGCGCGGATCTCGCGTGTCCTCGGAATGCCCTCAGCTCAGCGCCGGCCTGCGCAGCGACCGTGAACGGGTCGGCGGCTTCTCTCCGCCCGACGAGGCGAGGGAGGCGGGCGCGCCCCGCGGCGGGCCTGCGCCGCCCCTGGACGGCGTGGCCAGGCAGCTCCGAGAGCAGGCGCAGGGCGCGCTCGGCGAGCTCCTCCGCGGCCTTCGGGCGGCGGATCCGCAGGGGAGCGACGTCGCCTTCGGCGGCTCCGCCGCGGGGCGGCGGCACCTCCACGCCGGCCTCGTGACCGCGCTGATGCGGCTCATCTTCCTCCTCTACGCGGAGTCGCGCGGCCTGCTCGCCAGCGCGCCCGACGCCGGCGCGCCCGACGCCGGCGCGCCTGTGGACAGCGCGCCGCTCGCGCGCCTCTTCGAGGACCTCCAGGAAGACGAGCGGCGGTGCCCCGGCGACCTCGAGCGCCGCCACGGCGCGTGGGCGCGCGTCGCGGCGCTCTTCCGCGCGCTCCTCGACCGCGGTCCCCGCGGCGCGCGCGGCGGCCTCTGCGATCCGGACGCGTACCCCTTCCTGGAGGGCAGGCCCTGGCTCAGCGACGGCGTGCTGCGCCGGGTGCTCGCGGCGCTCCTCGTGCACGGCGGCGCGGAGGTCCGCTACGGCGACCTCGAGGTGGAGCACATCGGCACGCTCTACGAGGGCCTGATCGCCTTCGACCTGGAGCTCGCCGAGGGCGAGTCGATGGCGCTCTTGCCGTCCCACGCGGTCGTCGACCTGGAGGCGCTCCTCGCCCTGCCCGGCGCCGAGCGGCTCGCGCGGCTCGAGGAGGCGGCGGACCTGAAGCTCGGCGCCCGCCACGCCGCCCTCGTCGCCGCGGCCGGCAGCGTGGCGGAGCTCGCGCAGGCGCTCGCGCGCCGCGCGTCCCCGCGGCAGCCTGGCCCGATCGCGCGCGGCACGCTCTACCTCCAGCCCGGGCAGCTCAGGCGGCGCGCGGGCTCCTACTACACGCCGCGGGACATCACGCGCCACGTCGTCGAGCGCACGCTCGCGCCGCTGCTCCACGCGGGCGGCGGGCCGCCCGCGCCCGACGGCATCCTCGCGCTCGCCGTGTGCGACCCCGCGATGGGGTCGGGCGCGTTCCTGGTGGAGGCGTGCCGCCAGCTCGCCGCGCACCTCGCCGCGGCCTGGCAGCGCGCCGGCGAGGCGCCGGGCCTCGCGCCGCCGCGCCTCGCGCCGGAAGAGCCGCCGCTCCGCCGCGCGATGGCGCTCGTGGCGGAGCGCTGCCTGTACGGCGTCGACCTCGACCCCATCGCGGTCGACCTCGCCCGGCTCTCGCTCTGGCTCGCCGTGGAGCAGGCGAGCCTCCCGCTGAGCTTCCTCGACGGCAAGCTCCGCTGCGGCGACAGCCTCATCGGCGCCTCGCGCGCGGAGGTCAGCGTCTTCCCGGCCGCGGCGCTGTCGCGCGGCGGCGCGGCGGACGCCGCGGTGGAGCGGAGAGCGCGGCGGGCGCTGACGCGGCGGGCCTCCGCGTCGCCGCCGGCAGAGAGCGCGCGGGAGCCCACCGGCGCGGATCAAGCGGCGCTCGACGCCTGGATGGCCCTGTGGCTCTGCCCGCCCGACAGCGAGCTCGCGGCCGTGGCACCGACGCCGGACGCGTTCGCGCGCTACATGGACGCGGCGCGCGAGCCGACCGACGCCGGCGCGGCGCTCGCGCGCCGCATCGCCGAGGAGCGCCGGTTCCTGCACTGGGAGCTCGCGTTCCCGGGCGTCTTTGATCGCCCGGAGCCGGGCTTCGACGCGGTGATCGGCAACCCTCCCTGGGTCGCGTACGTCGGCCGCGCGGCGCAGCCGATCTCGCCCGAGGTCTTCAACCTCTACCTCCGGAGGAACCCGGCCTTCCACGGCTACCGCTCGCTGCACGGCCTGTTCGTGCACCGGGCCGCGTCGCTGCTCCGGCCGGGCGGGCGGCTCGGCCTCGTCATCCCGACGTCCGTCTCGGACCTCGACGGCTACCGCCCGACGCGGCGCGCGCACGACGCGCTCTGCGCCGTGGACCCCGACCTCCCGAGCTTCGGCAGCGACGCCTTCGAGGGCGTTTTCCAGCCGTGCATGGGCCTCCTCTCGACCCGCCTCGGCGCGGACTCCCCGCGCGCGGCGGCCGGCGCCGCGTGGCCGCTCGCGCGCTCGGACCTCGACGTCGTGTCCCGGCGGCTCCTCGAGCGGCTGAGCGCGCTCGCCCCGCTCCCGGCCGCCCTGTTCGGAGAGCGCGGCTTCCAGACGACGGCCGAGGACGCCGAGCGCATCCGGCGCGCGGACGTCCCCGTGCCGCCCTACATCTGCCCGATCCGGGAAGGCACCGACGTGGGCGAGCTCATCGCGCGCGCGCCGCGCCACCACGTCGATCGCGCCGGCGTGAAGGGCCGCTTCCGGAAGGACGAGGACTGGAGGGCCGTGCGGCTGCTCATCCGCCAGACCGCCCGGTACCCGATCGCCGCGCTGAGCGACGGCCTCCCGTTCCGCAACTCGATCCTGGCCGGCTTCTCTGACGCCACCTGGAGCGAGTTCGCGCTGCTCTGCTACCTCAACTCCTCTCCTGTCCGGTGGTGGCACTACACCCGACATCGGGACGCGCGCGAGGGCATGCCGCAGGTGAAGATCGCGCACCTGCGCGCGATCCCCGCGCCCCCGCCGGGGCGATCCGACCTGATCGCCGCGCTCGACGCGCTCGGGCGGGAGCTCGGCCCGGCGAACGCGGGGCTGCCCGCCGAGGCCCGCCGGCACCTGGACGGCGTGGTGGCGAGCATGCTGGAGATGACCGAGGAGGAGCGGAGCTGCGTCGCCCGCTGGGCGGCGGCGACGCCGCTCCCGCGGCCGGACGGCTGAGCGGCGCGCGGCGTGCGACGTGCGACGTGCGACGTGCGACGTGCGACGTGCGACGTGCGACGTGCGACGTGCGACGTGCGACGTGCGACGTGCGACGTGCGACGTAGACCGAGCGCTACTCTCCTCGGCAGCCGCCGTCCGTGCCGTCAGTAGCCGCCGTCGAAGCCGGGCGCGTCCTTCGGGTTGTCCTTCAGGTTGAACAGCACGCTGCGGAGATCATCCAGCTCGAACGGCTTCTCGAAGACCGCGGAGGCGCCCAGGCTGCGCGCGGCCGCGTGCAGGTGCGGATCGCCGAACGCCGTGATCAGGATGACCGGCGGCCGGCTCCTCAGCTCGGCGAGGCCCTCCAGGATCTCCATCCCGGAGAAGCAGGGCATCTGGATATCGCTGACGATCGCGTCGATCGGCTTCGGAGGGTCCTTTCCCCCGAGCCAGGGCGCGACCTTGTCGAGCAGCTCGAGGCCGTTGCGCGCCTCGGAGACCTCGAACCCGTCGCGGCGGAGCGCCAGGGCGAGCGTGGCCCGCATGTCATCGTCGTCTTCAGCGAGGACGATATGCTGACCTTTGCCGAACAAGCCGCAAGGCGGGACCAAGGGCTTATCGCCAATCCAGCTTTCCGTCAGGTTCATGGCCGCTTCTCCTTAACTTCAACATCAGGCCCGCCAACACTGCGTCCTCGGACCGTCTGGCGCGGTCCGCGGGATCGAGCCCGCAGGATTTGCAGCGCCCGTGCCACGCTGTCCGACTTTGCAGTGGAGCGGGCTCAACGATGTCGTGACGCCCCGCGGGGGCGCGCTGTCCGCGGCGTAGCCCTGCGCCGCCGGGAATCACCTTCCGCGCGGTAGGGGCAAATTGTCGCGCGAGGGGCAAATCACGCGCACGCGTGGGGCACTTCCGTCTCCTTCGTCGCAGGGCGGTCGCCGCGGCGTGTACGCGCTTCGCTGGCGCGCGCAGGGCCGTTCCACCCGGAGCGGGAGCGGTGGGGCGCCGTGCGTCAGGGGCGTCGATTCGCCGCGCCGCCGCGCCGCTGCGCCAGACAGGGGTGCTGGCGCGCGCCGGAGGGGTGCTGGCCGGAGAGGTCGGTGACCTTGGAACAGCCGGAACGGCCGTGAGGTCGAGGGTGGGTCGAGTTCGACGAGGAGGCCGCACCTCCTTGACGAGCTCGCCTGGCAGGGCGCAGCGAGGGATGTGGGGGAGGGGAGGGCCAGCGCCGCGCTCCGGGCAGGTGGCCCGGGGCGGGCGCTGGGCTGGGCGGGGAAGCTCTCGTCTACCCGGGTATCGTTCAGCTGCCGGTACCGGTCAGCTGCCGATACCGGTCAGCTGCCGGTACCGGTCAGTCGACGTCCGTCACCGATTCGTTGCCGGTTCGTTGCCGGTCAGTCGCGGTGCGGCGCGCAGAGGAGGCCGTTGTTGTAGGCGTCGAGCTTCGAGGCGAGGGGCTCGCCGGTCGCCCAGGGCGTGTTCTTGCCGTTCTCCTTCACGTTGCTGCCGAGCGGGTACTGCTTGAGCCACGCGTCGGCCTGGGCGATCGTGTCCTCGATGCAGCTCGACTGGTTGCCGATACCGACGTTGAGCTTGGCGACGATGAGGTGCTTCGCGATGATGTACGTGACGTCGCCCTTGGTCGGACGGCTGATGATGTCGAGGAGCTGGGCCTTCGTGTACGTCTTGCCGCCGATGGTCAGCTGCGAGACCTTCCACGCGTCCGGGTGGTTCTTCCAGTAACCCGGGGTGCCGGTGCCGGGGGCCGCGGCCGGGCAGGTGCCGCAGTCGGCCGCGCAGCTCGAGCAGTCCTCGAAGCCCGCCTTGCAGACCCCGTCGCCGCAGACCGGCGGGCACTCGCCGCAATCGGCGCTGCACGTCGAGCAGCTCTCACCGGCCTCGCAGACGCCGCTGCCGCAGACCGGCGGGCAGATGCCGCAGTCGCTCGGGCACTCGAGGCAGTTCTCGCCGGCCTCGCAGCTGTCGTTGCCGCAGACCGCGGGGCAAGCGCCGCAGTCGCCGGCGCAGTTCGCGCAGTCCTCGCCGTTCTCGCAGACGTTGTTGCCGCAGACCGCGGGGCAGGCGCCGCAATCGTCCGAGCAGGTGCCGCAGTCCTCGCCGGCCTCGCAGGTGCCATTGCCGCACACAGGCGGGCAGGCGCCGCAGTCGTCCGAGCAGGTGCCGCAGCTCTCGCTGGCGTCGCAGGTGCCATCGCCGCAGACCGGCGGGCAGATGTCGCAGTCGGCGCTGCAGCTACCGCAGTCCTCGCCGGCCTCGCAGGTGCCGTTGCCGCAGACCGGCGGGCAGACGCCGCAGTCGACGGCGCAGGTGCCGCAGCTCTCGTCGCCGCCGCAGACGCCGTTGCCGCAGGAGAGCTGGTAGCCGAAGTCCACATCGAGCAGGTCCTGGGCCCAGGCGAGCGAGACGGTGCCCACGTTGTCGAGCGTGCCGTCGGGGTCGGCCGTCGGCTCCTGTCCGGCGAGCGGGCCGCTGGTCATGAAGTTGTCGGAGGTGATGACCACCGAGTAGGTGCCCGCCGGGAGCGTGTCGAAGAGGTAGAAGCCAGGCTGGCCGTTGTAGGGGCTGTTGCCGGTGACCGTGAAGTCGAGGAGCTGGCCGTCCTGGAACAGCTCGACGCGGACGCCGTTGACGCCGAGCTCGCCGGTGTCCGGCTCGTAGAGCCCATCGGCGTCGCTGTCGAGCCAGACCGTGTCGCCGATCGACGAGTACGTCACGTAACCGAAGTCGGCGTCGGTCACGTTCTCCCCTGCGCTGAGGGAGACCGCGAGCGGCTCGTCGTCGCTGGTGAGGAGGTGGCCGAGCGGGAGCGTCGCGTCATCGACGCTGACCACGTAACAGCCTGCCTCGAGCTCGCCGAAGCGGTAGGCGCCGCTCCCGTCGGTCGCGGTCGTCTTGAGGATGCCGCCGTCGGCAGATCCATCACAGTTCGCGTCGCCGAAGAGGTCGACGACGACGCCGGAGATGCCGAGCTCGGAGGCGTCCTCGAGGCCGTCCGCGTCCGCGTCGAACCACACCTTGTCGCCGATCGAGCCCTTCGGGGCCGTATAACAGACCTCGAGCAGAGGGCGGTAGGAGAGGTCGGTGTGGGCGCTGCCCTTGTAAGAGGTCTTCCCGGTGGAGCCCTCCTCGAGAAGGATGCCGTAGCTCGGTGAGACCCCGCTCACCCAGTCTTGTACGAGCCCGGTGAGGTCGACCGTGCTCCACCCTGTGACGTTGGGCACGAACGAGGTGAACGAGGTGGGGTCGATGGCGCCGAGGTTGTTCCAGGTGACGAGCTCCTCGCTCCAGGGGGCGAGCACCTGATGGACGTACACGGTCTTGGCGGTGCTGGTGTACGTCAGGGCGTAGAACTTGGCCGACGTGACGAGAGAGCCGGCGGGAATGGGGCTCAGATCGAAGCGGAACAGGGCGCGCTTCTCGCCGACGGTGCTGGAGTACCCGGTGTTCACCTCATGAGGTGACGGGACGTGGTAGCTCGGGGCAAGGCTCCAGATCTCGGCGTTGTAGATGTTGCCCAGGGCGCCCCGCTTGATCACGGTGCACGTGGGGGACGGCGCAGAGGTGTTGGCGAAGCTGGTGGCGGCGATGAACAGGGTGGCGAGCGCGGCGGAGGAGGCGATTGCGATCTGCTTCATTGGTAGCTCCTTGAGGTCCTCACAGGTGAACCACTGGTGGAGCGTCATCCGAATAGCAGGCACCATGACACACGGGTCAGGCGAGGTCGGTTTCGCGGGCTCCGGTCGGACTGGGCCCCCGCGGGGCTGATCAGGATCAGATCAGGTACGCGGGCGTCTTGGCTTCGATCGGAGAGCGGATGCGCAAAGGGACAGTGTTTAAACTAGCAACTCGGTACGTGAAGTGTCCAGATGTTTTTCGACTGATACGCAAGAAAATTATCGATCTGCACAGTGACGCTTTTGGGCCGTGCGGTGACGCTTTTGGGCACCTCGCGCCCGGCGCGCACTCCATGGATAGGAGCGCAGCGACGACTGTGGCCAGCTGCATCGGCAGGCGCTGACGGGCACGTGCGGCGGCGCACTGGAGCGCGCTGCAGGTGAAGTCATCTCTGGCCGTTCGCAAGGCCCGAGGGCCGAACAGGATCGGATCAGGTGCGCGGGAGCGCCGGACCAGATTTGATGCTGAGCGCGCACAGGACCATTTTTCAAGATAACGAATCTCCGTTTCGCCTGTCCAGATCCTTCTTCCGGTGCGCGAGCGTTTTTGTTTTTGCGTGCTGGCGTCTGTCGTGCGCTGTCGTCTTGTTGTTGCCGGTTCCCCGTTGCCGGTTGCCGGTTGCCGGCGCCGCGCGCTGTCGTCTTGTAGCGTCCGTCTCCTCGCTCCTCTCGCTTTTCGCGTGCGGTCGCCGGACCGTCGTCGCCACTTGTCGCCACCGTCGCCGGTCGTCCCCGTCTGTCCCGGGACGGATGAGCGCCACCGACACCGCAGACGAGCGCTGCCGCGCTCCGCGCAGGGCGCCGGGCTGGCCGCCCTGGACGAGGGCAACGGCGAGGAGCGGCGGGGCGCGCGCGGCGTGTCGCGTTCCGCGCAGCGCCACGCGCCACGCGCCACGCGCCACGCGCCACGCGTCACCCGTGAGCCCGCCGGGTGCCGCCCGCCGGCGGGCGCTGCTAGGGTTCGGCTGTGCGACGCCCGCTGCTCGCCTCGCCGGCCCTGCTCCTCGCGCTGCTCGCCTCGTCGCTCGTCGCTGCCACCACCCCGCGCACGAGCGCCGCGCAGGATCCGCCCACGCTGAGCGGGTCCTGGACCGCGAGCGCGCTCACGGAGCAGTGGTCGGTGACCGCGTGGGGGGAGGCGTGCGGGCCGAGGCCCCGCCCGCAGGGCGCACCGGGCGGCGCCGTGCAGATCCAGCAGCAGGGATCGGAGCTCTCGATCTCGGGCGCCGGACGGCCGTGGAGCACCGCCGAGTGCTGGGAACAGATGCCCGGGCTCGCGCGGAGCAAGCACTCCGCGTCCGGCAACGCGCGCTCGTGGCAGACGCGCTGCACGACGCCGGCCAACGATCCCCGCCGGGCCGTCGTCACCACGACCACGCAGGCGACCGACGCGAGCATCCAGATGGTCGAGTCGGGGCAGTACCAGTTCATCATCCAGGACACGACGTGCAGCGCCTCCGTGACGAGGACGCGGACCTACACGCTCGTCCGGCGCGCGGGCGAGGCGCCCCCCGCGGCGAGCGCGCCGCCGCCCGTCGCGAGCGCGCCGCCCGCCGCACCCGAGAAGAAGCCCGCCGCGTCGCGCACGTGCGACGCCCCCGGGGAGCCGGCGCGCCTCGAGGTCACGCCGTCGCGCAAGCTCATGCGGCCGGGCGAGCGCTTCCAGTTCCGCGCGCTCGTCATGGATGCGGAGGGGTGCGCGCTGCCGACGAGGCCCGCTTGGTCGATCGCGCCTGGGCCGCTCGCGTCCGCCGCGACGGTCGACGCGACCGGCGCGCTCTCGGTCGGCGCCGACGCGGGCGAGGGGAAGCTCGGCCTCGTCGCGTCCGTCGCGGACAAGGGCGTGACCGTCACGATCGAGGTGACGAGCCCCGATCGCTACGAGGCGCTCCTCGCGACGAGCGGGCTCAACGAGGCAGGCGAGAGCGATCAGGCCGCCTTCGCGATGATCGCGACCGGCACCATCGGCGGGCGCACCACCGCGGGCGAGGACCTCGGGCGCCAGCGCAAGAACCTGTTCGTCGCCATCGTGGGCGGGGTCGCCGCCTGCCTCGGGTTCGCAGGGCTGATCCTGCTGCGCCGCGGCCGCCGGCGGGCAGGGAGCGACCTGGAGGGCCCGGCCTCGACGGGCGGCGTCTCCGGGGAGCGCGGCAGCGCCGGGGCGGAGGAGGCGCCGGCGTCGACAGGCGCGCCGATCGCGGGCGGCGCGGGGCTCGCCGAGGCGCCGGTCCAGCCGGGGCCGCGGGCGCGTGGAAAGATCTGCCCGACGTGCGGCGAGCTTTATCCAGGTGAGGCGATGTTCTGCGGTAAAGACGGCACGCAGCTGGTCCTCGTCAACTGAGGCGCGCCGCCCGCGCGCATTGCGCAGGGCATTGACGCGCGCTGCGTCATCCCGCCGCGCCGCGCCGGGGGCTCGCGGCGAGGCGCCTCCGGTGCCGTTCGCGGTTCACAAAAAAGGTCGTTGCCTTGATCGGCCTCGCGCCGTCCCGCTATCCTGCCTCAACACGACCGAGGCGCGTGACGTGCGCGTGTGTGGTCGTTGAACCCATGCCCGCATGCCGGAACGGGAAGGGCGACAGTCGCATGAAGATTACGTGTGAGTCGTGCCAGGCCAAGTACACGATTGCCGACGAGAAAGTCGTAGGCAAGACGGTCAAGATCAAATGCAAGAAGTGCAACCACGCGATGGTCGTCCATGGCGCGAATGAGGCGGCCCCGGCGCCAGGCTCGTCGCAGGACGCGACCGTGGGGCAGCAGGGCGACCTGTCGGACGACGCCGACGCGGGCGGCGCGCCCGCGGGGGCCGGGCCCGACACGTGGACCGTCAACGTCGCCGAGGGCGACGAGCGGACCATGACGACCGCCGAGCTCGTGGCCGCGTACGGCCGCGGGGACCTCAGCAACGACACGTACGTCTGGAAGGACGGGATGGGCGACTGGCTGCCGATCGCCAGCGTCCCCGAGCTCCGCCAGCAGTTCGCCCCGCAGGCCGACGCTGCGCCTGCCGCTGCGCCGGCGCCTGCGGTCGTCACGCCTGCCGCGGCTGCGGTCGCCACGCCTGCCGCGGCTGCGGTCGCCACGCCTGCCGCGCCTGCGGTCGCCGCGCCTGCGGTCGCCGCGGTGCCCGCGCCTGCGGCCGCAGCCGCGGCGGTCCCCACGGCGCCCGCACCCGCTGGGCTCAAGTTCGGTCCCGAGGGGACCGTGGTCATGAAAGACGGGGGGCGGCGCGCCCCGAACCAGCCCGGCGCCGCGAGCTCGGCGGCCGCTGCCGCGGTGCCGTCGCCAGGTCCGGGCGCCGCTTCGCCGGCGGGCGCAGTGCCCGTCGCCGGAGCCCCGGCCGCGGCCGTCGTCCCAGCAGCAGCCGCGACCCCGGCCGCCGCGGCGCCGGCAGCCGCGGCCCCGGCCGCCGCGGCGCCGGCAGCAGCGCGCCGCGTTGGCCGCCCGGCCGCGGTCGACGTCTTCAGCGCCGCCGAGCGCGCCGCGGAGCCGGCGGCGGCGCCCGCCCCGCAGCCCGGCGCGGATCGTCAGGTGGGTGAGCGCAACGAGAACTCGGTCCTCTTCTCGCTGTCGGCGCTGACGGCGACCGAGAACGCGGCCGCCAAGCAGGCGCCCGAGGAGAGCCCGTCGGGCCGGCGCCCCTCGAACCGCCCCGCGAAGAACAACGGGCGCACCGGGTACGACGACCTGCTGAACCTCGGCGGCGGCGCCATCGCCTCCGCGCCGATGCTCGCGCCGCCGCCCTTGCTCGCGCCCGTGGGGGACTCGCGGCCGCCTCCGTCCATGTCGTCGTCGGCCAAGGCGTCGGTGCCGCCCGCCGCGCTCTCGTCGCTCTCCCCGCTCTCCCCGTTCGCAGCGCCGGAAGCCCCGCCCAAGAGGGGCCGCGCGGGCCTGATCGTCGCCGCGATCGCCGCGGTGGTGCTGATCGGCGGCGTCGCCTTCTTCTTCATGCAGTCTCCGAAGGAGGAAACGGCCACGCCGGAGCAGACGAACACCGCTCCTGCCGAGGCGACCCCCCCGGTCGAGACGACAGCGCCGGCGCCGACGCCTCCCCCGGCGGAGACGGCGGCGGCCGCCACGCCTCCCCCGGCGGAGACGGCGACGCCCTCCTCGGAGGCGCCCGCGGCCGACGCCACGGCTGCGACGCCGACTCCGGGCCAGGCGTCGCCCGGCGCGGCCGAGAAGCCGGCGGAGAGGGACAGGCCTGCTGCGCCGACGCCCGCCGGTGGCGGGGAGAAGCCGGCCACGCAGAAGCCTGCGGAGGCGGCTCCCTCCGGTGGTGCGGAGTTCAACCGCGGTGCCGCGAGCTCGGCGCTCGGCGCTGCCGCTTCTTCGGCCAAGAGCTGCAAGAAGCCCGGCGGCCCGACCGGGACCGGCAAGGTCAAGGTCACCTTCGCGCCGAGCGGCAACGTCACCTCGGCCGAGGTCCAGGGCGCGCCGTTCGCCGGAACGGGCGTCGGCGGCTGCGTGGCCAGGCTGTTCCGCGGCGCCCGGGTGCCTCCTTTCGGCGGCTCGCCGATCGCGGTCAGCAAGTCGTTCACCATCAACTGACCGCGGCGGCTCGCTCGCCGCGAGCCCCGCGATCGCCTTCACGCCTGCATCTCTCGACCTGACGCCGGAGCGCTGGCGACGATCGCCAGCGTCCACCCGCGCCCGTTCGACGCCGCCTTGGCCTGCCGCGCTACCCTCTGCGGCGCCGGCAGAGCAGCCCCGCAAGCGCGAGCCCCGCGAGCCACCCCGCGCTGCCGTCCCTTCCTCGCGGGCTGGCCGCGCACGCGCCGACCATGCCGCTCCCGGCTGCATAGAAATCCTCGGGCTCCACCGCGACCTCGGTCGGCGGCGCGCCGGCGGCGTCGCCGTTGCCGTCCGTCGGGTCGTCGCTGACCGGCGCGCCGAGCGAGCCCCCGGCGGCGATCTTCGCCTGGTTCTTGATGACGTCGGGCGCGTCGTCGGCGACCGTGACCTCGAAGCGCACCGTCACGCTCCCGTCGACAGGGATGCTCCCGCCCTTCGCGCCGTCCGCCCCCTCGCCCAGCCGGAACGTGACCGTCCGCTTCTGCGGGTCGTACTCGGCGAGGTCGTCGCCCCGCCTGTCCGTCTGCGGCCCGGCGTTCGGCCCGTCGACGATCGCCAGCGAGCCGGGGACGAACGTCACGCCCGCGGGCAGCGGGTCGCTCAGCACCACGCCCACGGCGTCGTCATTGCCGGTGTTCGACGCCGTGATGCGGTATTCGATGGCGTCGCCGCGGTAGGTGGGCAGGCCTCCGAGGTCCTTCGCCACCTTGGTCGACTTGCTGAAGTCGGGCCCGAAGTTCGAGATCGACGTCACCCACCCCGCGAGGAAATAGAGCTCCTGGCTGCTCGTCGCCACGAGCGTGGCCCGATCGTCCCCCGGCTTGAGCTTCGCGCCGACATCGACGATGTCGATGTCCACGCCCGACATGCTCTGGGGCGTCCCCGCGATCCGCGGGAGATCGCCCTCCACCGACACCGGCTCTCCGAACGCCGAGCGCGTGCTGTTGAAGAAGTTGTCCGCCGGGTTCAGCGCGTTGCTCAGCGCCTCGGCGGCGTCGGGCTTGCCGGGGTTCTTGGGGTTGAAGAACACGCTGTCGCCCGAGTTCGTGTTGTCCCCCTCGAACGCGACGATGCCGAGCTTCGCGGTGAAGCCGGCGTCGGGCACCTTGAAGCCCGAGAGCTCGACCTGCTGCGAGTTGCCCTCCGAGACCCGATCGAGCCCGTCGAAGAGCGCGAGGTTGCGCAGCGGCGACTTCGGCGCCTCGTAGAACACCACCATCCACCACGCCACGAAGACCACGTCGTCGTCGCTGTTCCGGACGTCGACCACGTCGACGCCGCCCACCCGGTAAGCCCCCGCGCCGCTCTCCTTCACGATCGCGGTGACGTCGGCGACCGACTGGTAGTTGTGCGACTCGTTGGGCTTGCCCTGGTTGATCACCGTCTCGACCGAGTCGATCGAGGTGACCTTGCCGTCGAAGCCGCCCTCGTGGTGGAGCTCGACCTCGGGATCGGCGCCGGCGGCGTTGCGCGCGGCCCAGTACAGGAACGCGTGGGTCACCGTCGCGCCCTCGGGGAGCGCCAGCACCGCGGTGGTGCGCGCCGTCTCCGGGGTGACATCGAGGTTGGCCTCGGCCCTGCCGTCCTCGGGCGAGTCGGAGCGCCAGAGGAGATCGGGCCCCGACTCGACCGTCGAGTCGCCGCAGTCGCCGACCGTGCCCTCCTTGGGCCTCGGCGTCGAGGAGCGGCATTCCTGCCCGATCGAGCTCCCGATGAGGGCGAAGTCGCCCGCCTGATCGACCTGCACCCGCAGCTTGGGCTCGGCCGTCGCGCTGGCCGTCGTGAGGCCGATCAGCGTGAGTGACGCGAGCCCGGTGATGCTGAACTGCTTTCTCATCGATCCTCTCCGGTTTCGACCTGCGGTTTGTACGCGGCCTTCTTGATGATGTTGAACTGGACTCGCCGATTCCGCTGCCGCCCGGCCTCGGTTTTGTTGTCGTCGATGGGCTGTTCCCGGCCGTAGCCCTGGGCCGTCAGCCGCGTCGAGTCGATGCCGCGGCGGACCAGCGCCGCCATGACGGAGTTGGCGCGGTTCTGCGACAGGACCCGGTTGTGCTCCTCGGTGCCGCGATCGTCCGTGTGACCCTGGATCTCGATGAGCACGATCTCCGGGTGCTCCTTCAGCACCTGGGCGACCTCGTCGAGCAGCGGATCGCTCACCGGCTTGATGGTGGCCTTGTCGGTGTCGAACTGCACCTGCTGGAGGATGACGACGTTCTTCTCGGTCACCCGCACGGCCTTCGGGCAGCCGTGCTTCTCGGGATCCGGGTCCGCGAAGCCCTTCTCCCGCGGGCAGGCGTCCTTGTCGTCGCGGAACGTGTCGCCGTCGGTGTCCCGCGGGCAGCCGTTCTTCGCCGGGTCCTTCGAGCGGAACCCCTTCGCGTCGGGGCAGGCGTCCTCGCTGTCGGGCACGCCGTCCTCGTCCCGGTCCGGCGGGCAGCCGTTCTTGCGAGGATCGTCGTTCGCGACGCCGGCCACGAGCGGGCACGCGTCCTCGGCGTCGGCGATGCCGTCCTCGTCCCGGTCCGGCGGCGGCGGGCAGCCGTGCTTGCGCGGGTCGTCGCTCGCGATGCCGGCCACGAACGGGCAGGCGTCGTCGGCGTCGGCGATGCCGTCCTTGTCGCGGTCCGGCGGCGGCGGGCAGCCGTGCTTGCGCGGGTCGTCGCTGCGCAAGCCAGCCACCCTCGGACAGGCGTCCTCGGGGTCGCCGATACCGTCCCTGTCCTGATCCGTCGGCGGCTCCGACGTGAATGCGGCCATCGCGACGACGCGCAGGTCCGGCGTGCCAATCCCCGAGGTGAGCCCCGGCCCGACGCCGATGCCCGCCTCCAGGAACGGCAGGAATCGATACCTCGCGTCGAGGAGGAGCTCCGCGTTGATCGAGCGGCTGCTGACGTCCTCGAGCACCATCGCGGTGCTGAGCTCCGGCCCCACCTGGAGCCGGCCGTCGGCGGCGAGGAAGCCGACGCCGCCGCCCAGGGTGAGCATCGTCCCCTGCGCCACACCGCCGAACGACTGGGAGCGCCGGAGCTCGGTGCCCAGCGCGGTCGACCACACGAGCCGCTCCAGGCGGCCGCCGGCGGCGAGGTACGGCATCGCGCGGACGCTCCCGTCGCTCACGAAGGAGTCGTCCGCGCCGGTGGGCAGCCACATGTAGGCGCCGACGGCGAGCTGGAGCGGATCGTGGTAGGCGCCGTAGAGCTGGACGCGCGCGCCGAACCGCAGGTCGCCGACCTCCGCGCCGCTCGGGGACGCGAACTGCTGGCCGCCGCCGTTCGGGCTCTCTCCCGACTGGACGGCGGTGAGCGGCGCGTCGAGGCTGAGGCTCACCTTGTTCCAGAGCGGCAGCGACGCGTTGAGCCGGAAGGTGAGCTGATCGCTCACCACCGCGCCGATCTCCGCGCCGTCGCGCTCGCGCCGCAGGACGAGCGGATTGCTCGCGTAGTCGGCCATCAGCATCACGTGCGGCGTCAGGTGGCCTGCGGAGAACGCGGACGGCACGCTGAACATGCGGTCCCCGGCCGGCGCCGGGACAAAGCGGCTCAGGGCCATGCCTTCGGGCTTGACGGGCGCGCCCTGCGCCAGCGCGGGCGCCGGCGTGACGGCGAGAGCGGCCAGCGCGGCGGCCAGCGAGAGGAAAGACCCAAGTCTCATGAGGTGGCACCCTGCGTCGGCGGGTTTCGCATGACGATATAAGACGCTGTCGCGGACGAGTATACAGGTCGGCAACTGCGGAGTCTTGGGCAACGAGCGACGCCGGCCACATCTTCGTAGGACCTGCGCACACCTCCCCGGACCATCTGAACGAACGAGAGGCGCTCGCGCGGACAGCTCACGCCAACCTGCTTGACGCTCCGGAGCACCGAACGCCTCGAGACGAGAATCGCCAGGCCGCGAGAGCGCGAGGCCGTCTCTCCTCCAGGCGTCCCTGGTGGCGCCTCGGCTCCAGCCGCTCGCCGCTCCTTGCTGCTCCAACGACACGGCGGCCGGCGAGCACGGCGACCGGCGAGCGCGCACCGGTCCGCTCGAGCGCTCCGGGCTCAGCTCGCGCGGCTTCCGGGCGAGCCTTCGGCGGGCGGCGTACGGTCCGAGCTGGACGGGGACGCTGCTGGGCGGAGCGGATCCGCTTCGGGCGCCTGCGTTCTGGACGCCCGGCGCCTGCGTTCTGGGCGCCGAGCGGCTATGGTTGGTGGGACACCGCGATGGGCACCCTTCTCAAGCGCGCGCTCGACCAGGCGGCGGTCTGGCACCGGGCACAGAAGCGCAAGTATCCGAACGCCGATGTTCCCTACATCAGCCACCTCGCCGGCGTGGCGGTCCTGCTCGCCCGCCACGGCTTCGACGACGAGGTCGTCGCTGCCGGCGCGCTGCACGACGCCATGGAGGACCAGGGTGTCACGTTCGACGAGCTGCTCCAGCACTTCGGCGAGCGCGTCGCCACGCTCGTCCGCCACGTGACCGAGCAGGACCGGTCGCTGCCCTGGGAGGACCGCAAGCGGCTGTATCTCGAGGCGTTCCCCGGCAAGCCCTGGGAAGCCCAGGCGATCACGCTGGCGGACAAGATAGACAACTTCCAATCCATCATCGTCTGCTCGCGCGAGCATGGCGACCCGTGGTCGATGTTCAAGCGCGGCCGGGACGTGCAGGTCGCCAGGTTCGAGGAGCTGCGCGCGATGAGCCGCGCGCTGCCGCCGCACCCCCTGCTCGATGAGTACGGGGCCGTGCTCGACGAGCTCCTGTCCCTGGGCTGAGCGCCGGCTCACCGCGCGACGCGGAAAGCGCGGGCCGCCGCGCCGGGGGCTCGCCGCGCGCCGCCGTGGCTGTCGGGCTGAACAGGCCACCTCGCGCTCGGGCGAGAGCTCGCGTGAAGGCGGGAGAACAGATGATGTTCTTTTCCCTCCTTCGCGCCCTGTCGCCTTCGCGCCTTCTCACCTCCTCGCCTTCCTGTTCAACCCTGCTCGCCGGCAGCGGGAGCGTCGCCCCCCTTCTCCTGTGAGCAGGATAAGCACCCTCGCGCCCGTCCCGGACGAGGGGTCGACCGCGCCGTCTCCCTGGTGGCGCGACATTCCGGGGGCCGCCTGCGCGCGCGATGAGCCTCCCTCCCCGGCACATACGATGCACCCCCGTGCGTCGAGCTCCTCCAGGGAGGGACCAATGAAGCTCCTGTCTCCACGCCACCATGGGTACGTCGATTACGCGGCCATCATCCTGCTCGTGATCGCGCCGCTCGCGCTCCGCTTCGGGCCGGTGCCGGCGGCGGTCTGCTATGCCACCGCCCTGGCGCACCTCGTCGTGACGCTGCTGTCCGATCACCCGCTCGGCGCCGCGCGGAAGATCCCGTTTCCGGTGCACGGAGCGCTGGAGTTCTCCCTCGGCGTCGGCCTCCTCGCCTCGCCCTGGCTGTTCGGGTTCTCCGCCGAGGGCCGGCCGCGCACCTTCTTCGTGGCCGCCGGGATCGCGCTGCTGCTCGTCGTCCTCGTGACGAGGTACACGGCCGGCCTGATCTCCCGGCCGGAGCCTTACGATCGCTACGATCGCTGACCGGCGCGCGCGGCGCTCAGCAGGCGGCGACCGCCGCCTGCGCCTCGCGCATCACCTCGGACCAGGCCGCGTCCGGGCGCGACACCTCGAGGGCGATCGACAGCGGATCCTCGCCGGCCTCGATGGCGAGGCGCGCGGCGGCCGATCCGGTGAGCAGATCGAACGCCGGGATCGTGTCGACGTACTCGTAACGCTCGGTGCGGAAACGGAAGTGCTCCGGCTGCTGCCGGCTGGCGAACGCGGTGAGCGCGAGGTACGTCGCGACCGGGCGGAAGGTGCGCGGATCGGTGACGTGGATCTGGACGCCGCCGCAGATCTTGCCGGCGTGCTTCTGGAAGGTGGGCCGGAAGGTGAGCGGCCGCGCGATGAAGCCGAGCAGCCCCGTGGACGCGAGGCGCGCGGCGAGGTCGTGGCCGTCGAGCCAGGGAGCGCCGACGATCTCGAAGGGGCGCGTGGTGCCGCGGCCCTCCGACAGGTTCGTCCCCTCCAGCAGGCAGCCGCCCGGGTAGACGAGCGCTGTCTCGGCCGTCGGCATGTTGGGTGACGGGAAGACGAACGGCCGATCCCACTCGGCCGCGAGCCCCTCGCGGCGGTGGCCCTCGACGGCCACGACCTGCAGCCCGCACGCTACGTCGCCGAGCGGGATGCCCTCGCGCCGCGCGAAGAGCGCGACCAGCTCGCCCACCGTGAGCGAATGGCGGATGGGCACGGGCTCGAGGCCCACGAACGAGAGGAACCCCGGCGCCTGCGTCGCGCCCTCGACGCTCTCCGTCGCGCCGCCGATGGGGTTCGGCCGGTCGAGCAGCACGACGTGCACGCCCGCCGCGTGGGCCGCGCGCAGCGCGAGCAGCGCCGTCCAGACGAACGTGTAGTAGCGCGCGCCGACGTCGGCGAGATCGATGAGGAGCAGGTCGATCTCCGCGAGATCCTCCGCGGCCGGCGAGAGGTCGTCGAAGCGATCGCCGTACAGGCTGACGATGCGCGCGCCGGAGCGCGCGTCGACGTCGCTCTTCACCGACGCCATGTCCTGCGCCTCGCCGCCATAGCCGTGCTCCGGGCCGAAGAAGAGGCGCGGACGCACGCCGAGGCCATCGAGGACGGCGGCGATGTGGGTGAGCTCGCGGTCGACGCTCGCCGGGTGCGCAAGGACCCCCAGGCGAGCCGACCGGATGCGCTTGAGCTGCGGGAGATCCGGGAGACGGTCGAGTCCGATGTGCACGGTAACGTGACTACCAAGGCGCGCGCGGGCAGTCCATTTGTCCGCGTCGGATTTTCTAGCGGCGGCCGCCCGGGCGCGGGTCAGCGCTTGAGCGCCGCGTAGAACGCCGCGCCCCGGCGCTGCACCCGGACGAGGAGCTCGCCGTCGCGCGCGGCCTCCTCGACCTCGGCGGCGGTGGGCGCGCGCTTCCTGTCGGCCTCCAGGATGACGTCGCCCGGGCGGAGGCCCGCGCGCTCGGCGGGCGAGTCGCTCGCCACGGCGGCGAGCCGCGCGATCGAGCCGCCCTCGCCGCCCGGGCCGCGCGGGGCCGGCGCGTCGCGCAGCGTGAGGCCGAGGCCCGGGTGCTGGGCGGGCGCGCGCTGCACCGGGAGCGCCGGGGGGGCGGGCTCGTTCCGCGGGGCGAGCACCACCCGGGTCTGGTACCGCTGGCCGTCGCGCACTACATCGAGCGCCATCGCCTCGCCGACGTTGTGGTTGAAGAGCTCGCGGAGGACGTCCTGCGCGTCGCGCACCGGTCTGGCCGCGACCGACGTGATCACGTCGCCCGGCTGGAGGTTCGAGCGGGCCGCCGGGCCGCCCGGGGTGACGGCGTTGACGAGCGCGCCCGCCCGGGGCGGGCTCCGCATCGCCGCCGCGAGCTGGGGCGTGAGGTCCTGCAGCCCGACGCCCATCCAGGCGCGCTCGACGCGGCCGTTCCTGAGCAGCTGCTCCGCGACGCGCCGGGCCATGTTCGCGGGCACGGCCAGGCCGATGCCCTGCCCGCGGCTCACCACCATGGTGTTGATGCCGAGGACGCGGCCGTCGAGGTCGACGAGCGGGCCGCCCGAGTTGCCGGGGTTGATGCTCGCGTCGGTCTGGAGGTAGTCCTCCACGTCGTTCACGCCGACGCCGCCCCGCCCCTTGGCGCTGAGCACGCCGGTGGTGACCGTGTGGCCCAGGCCGAACGGCGAGCCGATCGCGACGACCCAGGCGCCGACGCGCGCGGCGTCGCTGTCGGCGAACGTGGCGACGGGCAGGTCCTTCGCGTCGATGCGGAGCACGGCGAGATCGGTCGCCGGGTCGCGGCCAGCGACGCGGCCGGCGAACATGCGGCCGTCGCGGAGCCGGACGGTGATCGCGCGGGCGCCGTCGATGACGTGGTTGTTCGTGAGGATGCCGCCGTCCGGCGAGAAGACGACGCCCGAGCCGAGCCCGCGGCGCTGGCCGCCGTCGCGGAACCAGCGCAGCGGCGAGGAGACGTCCTCGCCGACGGTGACCTCGATCTGGACGACGGCGGGACCGACCTTGTCGGCGACGTCGGCGAACGCCTCGCCGAGGCGGCGCAGGTCGGCCGCGCCGGCGGCCGCGGCGGCGCTGGACGCGGCGGTGCGCGAGGGCGGCGCGGGCGAGGGCGCTGGCGCCGCCCTCGGCGGGGGCGCCGGCGCCGCCTTCGGCGAGGGCGCCGGCGCGGCGGACGGCTGGGCGCCCGCGAGCGACGGCAGCGAGAGGGCAGGGACGAGCAGGGCGAGGGATGCAGCGAGCCGACGTGGGTTCATGCTTCCTCCAGCGCGTGGGAGAGGTCCGGTCCGCGGTCCGCGGCGCGGCGTGCCCGGCAGCGAGAGGTAAGACGGGGAGCGCTCGCGAACGCAACCTCCCGCCGCGCGGAAACCGCGCCTATCACGGCTCGGGCAGAAGGTCCGCGCCGGCGTCGGGTCCGGGCTCGGGCAGAAGGTCCGCGCCCGCCTCGGGCCGGGACCCGGGCAGAAGGTCCGCGCCCGCCTCGGGCCCGGACCCGGGCAGAAGGTCCGCGCCGGTCTCGGGCCCGGACCCGGGCAGAAGGTCCGCGCCAGTCTCGGACCCTGGCTCCGCCAGCGCGGCGTCGTCCGCCGGAAGCCCGGTCGACGGCCCGGCGGGCCAGGCATCCTGGCCGTCGTCGCGCAGGTGGATCTGCTCGAGGTAGAGCCCGTCCGGCGGCGCCGTGATCCCGGCGTCGCGCCGGTCTCGCGACGACAGCGCGCGGGCGATCGCGCCGGGATCGAGGTGGCCGCGCGCCACGTCCATCAGCGTGCCGACCAGGATGCGCACCATGTTGTGCAGGAACGCGTTCCCGTCGACGTCGATCCGCACGAGGCGCGGGTCCGCGGGATCGAGCGACAGCTCGACGCCGTACAGCGTCCGCACCGTGGTGGTCCGCTCGTCCGCGCTCGTCCGGAACGCGGCGAAGTCGTGGGTGCCCCGCGCCATGGCCGCCTCGGCGCGCGCCCGCTCGATCGCGTCGTCCGTGAGCCCCTCGACCCGCCAGGCGCGCCGGCTGAGGAACGGATCGCGCACCAGATCGCGCAAGATCAGGTAGCGGTAGCGCTTGCGGAGGCTCTCGAAGCGCGGCGAGAACCCGACGCGCACGACGGCGGCGCGCCGGATCACGATCTCGTCCGGGAGGTGGCGCGCTGTCGCGAGGACCCAGCCGCGCGGCGGCAGCGGCGCCGCCGTGTCGAAGGCGACGCGCTGGTCGCGCGCGTGGACGCCCGCGTCGGTGCGGCTCGCGCCGCGGATCTCGCGGATGGCCGGGTCGATGGCGCGCAGCGCGCCGAGCAGCTCGCCCGAGACCGTGCGCTGGTCGCGCTGGCGGGCGAAGCCGGCGAACGGGCGCCCATCATAGGCGACCGAGAGCAGGATCCCGCGGCTGGACGCGGCTAACCTCGGCACGGCACGATGGGCGCGCGCGGCCTAGCCGCCGCTCCCCCCGTCGCCAGCCGAGCCGCCGCCGCCCGCGCCGCCGGTGCCCGTGGCGCCGCCCGCGCCGCCCGCGCCGCCGGTGCCCGTGGCGCCGCCTGCGCCTCCGGTGCCCGTGGCGCCGCCCGAACCCCCGCCGCCTCCGGTGCCCGACGTCGTGCTCGCCGAGGAGGTGAGGGACGCATACCCCCGGGCGCACTCCGGGTTGACCTGGCCCTCCGCGTTCTTGCAGCACTCCTCGGGGGCCGCCCGCGCGCCGTTCACCACGCAGTACGGGAGCTGATAGCACCCGTCCGGATCGTCCACGATTCCCTGCTTGGAATCGAGGTTGTCGTTGCAGAGCGGTGTCGTCCCCTCCTCCGCGCGGCACGCGGCGCTCTGCAGCGCGAGCGGCGCGAGCGCGAGGAGGAGCAAGCTGGCCATCCGGAGGGGGAGCGTTCGCATCGGCTGCTTCCTATTGCTTGATGGTGAAGTTGATCGGAACGTTCACCACGACGCATCCGCTCTGCGGCGGAGGCAGTGATTTGCCGCGGAAACGTCCCAGGACGCAAGACGCAATCTCGCCCGATCCCACCGTGTCGTTGAGGATCGAGGCGCCGCACACCGCGCCTGTCGAGGCGACCTGCACGCTCACCGTCAGCTTGCCGGAGACCTCCGAGGTGCGCAGCGCGCGGTTATAACAACCCTGCGCCGAGCGAGCGAGCCCGAGGACGGCGGAGTCGAGCGCGGGCGAGCTCGCGCCGTCGCCGCACTTGCCGGAGCAGGGCGACTTGCCCGTCGTGCCCGGGCCCTGGCCTGACGCGACCTTGCCGGCGTCCGCGCCGGCGTCCTCGACCTCGTCGACCGGCGGCGGCGGCGGCGGCGCGAAGAGCGGCGGCGGCTCGGCCGGCTTGGTCTCGGCGGGCGCCGCGCCCATGGGCGCCGCGGAGGGCGCTTCCGGTTCCGGGCGCAGCTTCCAGTAGAGCAGGCCGGCCATGAGCGCGGCGAGGACGACCATGCCTGCGATGTAGAGACCAGAATTGCCGGATTTTCCCGGGATCTGCTGAGATGACGGGGGCATCGATGCGGACACGTGAGAAGTCCTCCCGGAGAGGCGCGCGGGGCCCGGCCGTCTCGACGGGGCCTTCGTGCGCCGGAGCCGGAACGCGGGCGCGTCCGGCGGGGGGCGAGTCTACAAGGGCGGACAGGGAAGCGCGCCAGGAAACTGGATGCGCCCCGGATGAACACGGCGGGTCCGCGCGGGTGGGTTGTTCGGCGCTGCAGGCGGGTGGGTTGTTCGGCGCTGTAGGCGGGTGGGCTGCTCGGCGCGCGCAGGCGGGTGGGCTGCTCGGCGCGCGCAGGCGGGTGGGCTGCTCGGCGCGCGCAGGCGGGTGGGCTGCTCGGCGCGCGCAGGCGGGTGGGCTGCTCAGCGTGTGTAGAACGACACCGCGGTGTCGCCGTAAGTGCGGACGGCAGCGCAGGTGAGCCCGGCGATCTCCGGGGACGGATCGCGCCGCGCGTGCTCGAGGACGAGGCGCCCGGCCGGGGCGAGCAAGCCGAGGGGCCCGGCGAGGCGCGCGGCCGCGGCGGCGGCCTTGGCCAGGGCCGCATAGGGCGGATCGAGCAGGGCGAGATCGAAAGGACCCTCGTCGCGGAGCAGATCGAGCGCGCGCTCGACCGGGAGGGGGACGACGCGCCCCGCCTCGTCGAGGCCGAGCGCGGCGAGGTTCTCGCGGAGCGTGGCGAGCGCGGGCCGACCGCTCTCGACGAAGACCGCGCGGCGCGCGCCGCGCGAGAGCGCCTCGATGCCGAGCGCGCCGGTGCCGGCGTAGAGGTCGCAGACGAGCGCGCCGGTGACGTCGCCGAGCGAGGAGAAGAGCGCCTCGCGCACCCGGTCCGCTGTCGGCCGCGTGCCCTCGCCGCGCGGCGCCGCGAGCCGCCGCCCGCCGAGCCGGCCGGCGATCACCCGCATGGTCGTCCCCGCGTCGCCGCGGGCAGCGCGGCGCGGCTCACCAGCGGTACGTCACGTCGAGGCTGCCCGCGCCGAGGCCGACGCTGGGCTGCACCGTCCAGCCGGTGCGCTCCCCGCTCCGGCTGTCGCTCGTCACGAGCAGGTAGGCGCCGAGGCCCGCCGAGATCACCGCCAGCGGGTAGAAGACGTACTGGAGCGCCATGAACGTGTCCGCCTGCTCGCAGAGCTTGATGCCGGCGTCGGCCGTCCTGCCGTCGCTGCCGACCGTGCCCAGGACCGACTCGCGCTGCTCGGGCGCGCAGACGTCCTTGACCCCCGTGTCGAACAGCCCTCGATAGGCCTCGTACCGCGCGTCGCTCTGGATGCTCGCGACCTGGACCGAGCTGATGACGGCCACGGTCCCGAACGCCGCCCCCGCGCCGAGGCCGATGAACCCGCCCACCCGCTTCCAGTTGGACGGCGGCGACTCGGAGGGCATCTGGCTGAGCGCGATGTCCGTCGTCGCGATGGGCAGGACCACGACCGACGCCTCGGAGTCGAAGAAGCCGTTCGACTTGACGAGCACCTTGTGCGGCCCGGCCGTGACCGTGAACACGCCCTCGCCCCGCTGCACCTTGCCGGCCGGCTTTCCGTCGATGAGCACGCTCGCCTCCGCGGCGCCCGTGCGCACGCGGAGCGCCCCCATCGGCGGCCCCCCGGTCAGCGTCGCGAGCGCGTCCGCCGCTATCTTCCGGAGCGGCTCGTCGTTGGCCTCGGTGAGGTTCGCGCTGTACTTCACCGGCACGCTCGCTTCCGGCTTGCCGCGGGTCCAGAGGTGCAGCGCGCCCTCGACGTCGACGTCGCTCTTCTTGAGCACGCCCCAGAGATACCGGTCGCTCTTGATCTGGTCGGCGATGCGGGCCTGACAGGCCGCGTCGGGCACGTCCTCGCACTGCAGGGAGAGCGTCAGCACCTCCAGCGAGAAATCCCCCTCGCCGACCGACCACCCCTGGGTGTTCTTGATGGCGGACCGGAGCGCCTTGGTCAGCGCGTCCGCCTGGTCGTAGGCGTCGTCGGTCCGCAAGGCGATGACGGTGATCGGCAAGGCGGCGGGCGACGGCTCCGCCGCCCGCGCGGCGCCGGCGCAGGTGAGGGAGGCGGAGAGGGCCAGCATGGCTGTGAGACCGGTTCTCTGTGCGCGCTTCATCATGCGGTGCTGGGCTCCACGCGCCAAAGTTACCCGGCCGACGGCCAAGAACGCAATCCGTGAGCCCGCACTCCGCGCGCGGCGTTTTTCGTTTCACCCACCGAGTGCGCCGTGTCAGAGCGTCCTCAGCGCTCGCCCGCGCTGCAGCGCGGGCGCCGGGCGCGCTCCGCACCGGTCCATGAAAGTCCCCCGACACATCTTTCGCGAGTACGACATCCGCGGCGTCGCCGAGCGCGACCTCACGAGCGAGCTCGCCCGCGAGCTCGGCGCCGCCTTCGCCCTGCTCCTCGGCCGCGAGCTCGCCGCCGGGGCCCCGCCCGGCGGAGCCCGGCCGCGGGTAGCGGTCTGCCGCGACGGCCGCCTCTCGAGCGACCGGCTGTTCCGCGCGCTGACCGACGGCCTGCTCGCCGGCGGCGCCGACGTGATCTCGGCCGGCGTCGGGCCGACGCCGCTGCTCTACTTCGCGGCGCACCACCTCCACGCCGACGGCGCGATCATGATCACGGCGAGCCACAACCCGGCGCCGGACAACGGGTTCAAGCTCATGCGCGGCAAGGCCTCGTTCTTCGGCAAGGACATCCAGGCGCTCGCCGACCTCATCGAGGAGGGCGGCGGCGCCGCCGCGGCGGCGGCGAAGGGCGCGCTCACCGAGGTCGACCTCGCGGCCGACTACATCGAGGCGGTGCGCGCGGCGTCGCGCCTGCCCGGCACCGACGTCCGCTTCGTGATCGACGCCGGCAACGGCGCGGCCGGCCCGCTCGGCCTCCGCACGCTCGAGGCGCTCGGCTTCGCGCCGGACGCGCTCTTCTGCGACATCGACGGCCTCTTCCCGAACCACCACCCGGACCCGACCGTGCCCGAGAACCTCGAGGCGCTCCGCGCCCGCGTGCTCGCGACCGGCGCCTCGCTCGGCATCGCCTGGGACGGCGACGGCGACCGGATCGGCGTCGTCGACGAGCGCGGCGAGGTGCTGTGGGGGGACAAGCTGCTGATCCTTTTCGCGCGGTCGCTCCTCGCCGAGCGCCCCGGCTCGGCGGTGCTCGGCGAGGTGAAGTGCTCCGAGACCCTCTACGCGGACATTGCCGCGCGCGGCGGGCGCCCCATCCTCTGGAAGACGGGTCACTCGCTGATCAAGACCAAGATGAAAGAGGAGGGCGCCTTGCTCGCCGGCGAGATGAGCGGGCACATGTTCTTCGCCGACCGGTGGTTCGGGTTCGACGACGCCGTCTACGCGTCGGTCCGCCTGCTCGAGATCGTGGCCGCGGCGGGCCGGCCCATCGGCGAGCTGCTCGCGGACGTCCCGCCGACGTTCGCCACGCCCGAGATCCGGGTCGACTGCCCCGACGCCGTGAAGTTCGAGGTCGTCCGCCGCGTGACCGAGCACTTCCGCCGCGTCCGTCCGGTCGTGGACATCGACGGCGCGCGCATCGACTTCGGCGGCGGGGCGTGGGGGCTCTGCCGCGCGTCGAACACCGGTCCGATCCTCGTGCTGCGGTTCGAGGCCCGGTCCGTCGCGGACCGCGACGCGGTCCTCGCCGAGGTCGAGGCCGTCGTCTCCGCGGCTGTCCGCGAGTCCCTCGCTGCCGCTGTCCCGTGACCAAGCCCGACGTCGAGCCGCAGAGCGAAGCCTGGACGATCCGCCGCGTGATCGCGTGGGCGTCGGGCGACCTGAAGAAGCGCGGCGTTTCCTCGGCGCGCCTCGACGCCGAGCTCCTGCTCGGCAAGGTGCTGGGCCTCGACCGCGTCGGGCTGCTCATCGACGGCGAGCGCCCGCTCGACCGGGCCGAGCTCGCTGCCTACCGGGCGCTGCACCAGCGCCGCCGCGCCGGCGAGCCGGTCGCCTACCTGCTCGGTGTGCGGGAGTTCTACGGCCGCCCGTTCCGCGTCGATCCGCGCGTGCTCATCCCGCGCCCCGACACCGAGATCCTCGTCGAGGTCGGCCTCGCCCGGACGAGGCACCGCGCGCTCTCCGCGCGCGTGCTCGATCTGTGCACCGGGTCCGGCTGCGTCGCGGTCAGCCTCGCGTGCGAGCGGCCCACCGGCCGCGTGCTCGGCGTCGACATCTCGGACGGCGCGCTCGCCGTCGCCCGCGAGAACGCGCTCCGCCTCGGCGCCGTCAACGCGGGGTTCGTGCGCGCGGATCTCTTCGCCGGCGTGCCGCCCGGCCTCCGCTTCGACCTCATCACCGCGAACCCGCCGTACATCCCGGACCAGGACGTGGCCGCGCTGCAGGTCGACATCCGCGGCTACGAGCCGCACCTCGCGCTCGCGGGCGGCGCCGACGGGCTCTCGTTCACGCGCCGGATCGTCGCGGGCGCGCCGGCCTGGCTCGCCCGCGGCGGCGTGCTGGCCGTGGAGGTCGAGGCCGGCAAGGCGGCCGCGGTCGTCGAGCTCTTCGCCGCGGCGGGCTTCGTCGAGGTCGCGAGGAACCTCGACTACGGCGGGCACGAGCGGGTCGTCTCCGGCGTCCTGCCCTGAGCGCGCGGCCGACGTGGGCCGCGCGGCCGACGCGCGCCGCGCGGAGGCCGGCCGGCGGCCGCGCAGCGCGCGCGCGCCTCCGCGAGGATGGGGCTGGCGCGCCGTATGCACCGCGTGGCGCGGTCGGTGGCGGGGGGCTCCGCGGCGCTCCGGGGGCGCCGGCGGTTGCCTGCTCCGCTCTCCGAGCGCGTTCACCCCGAGGCGGAGAGGTGTCCCATGAGGCAGGTGGATCCAAGGCCCGAGAGCTCGACGACGGATCTCGTGAAGGAGGCGATCGTCGAGGCCCGGCAGCTGATAGAGGTCGAGGTCGCGCTGGCGCGCGACGAGATCAACCAGGAGATCTCGCGGGCGAAGACGTCGGGCGTCGCGCTCGGCGCGGCCGCCGCGGCGGCGCTGCTCGGGGTCGCGCTGGTGCTCGTCGCGATCGCGCTGGCGATCTCGCCGGGGCCGCTGCCGGCGCTGCTGATGGGGCTCGGGCTCATCGTCCTGGCCGTGGTCGTGGGCGTCGTCGGCTACGGGCGCGTTCCGAAGAGGCCGCTGGAGCGGACCCGGGGTCGCCTCGGGTCGGACGTCCGTCTGGTCCGGGAGCGCGTCGTATGAAGGGGCTGAACGGCCAGCGCGAGGAGTTCGAGCGCAAGGCGGACGAGCTGCGCGATCGGCTGCTGCACACGATCGAGGCGATCGATCAGCGGCGCCACGCGCTCCTCGACGTGCGCACCCAGGTGCGCCGGCACGGCGCCGGGGTGGTCACGGGCGGGCTCATGATCGCCGTCATGGGGGGCGCGGTGGTGATCGCGCTGGTCCAGGAGGCGCGCGCGCGCGCCGAGCGGCTGCGCGCAGAGCGCGTCCGGGCGCTCGTCCGTTTCTGGCGGCACCCCGACTGGGTGGCGCCGCGCGGCAAGCCGAGCGTGCCCCGCGAGATCGGCCGCAAGATCCTGGTCGGCGCTGTGTCGTTCGTGGCGATGCAGCTCATCCGGCGCGGCATCCGGCTCACGCTGGCGACGGGGGGCCGCGGGGCGCCGTCGCGGCGTCTGCCAGAGCTCCGCGCCTGAGCGGAGCCGGCGGCCGGGAGCGGAGGCGCTGGCGGCCGCGAGGCGGACGCCGGGGTTCGGGGCGGAGCCCCGAGGAAACAAAGCCAGGTCCGGCGCGGCTCAGGGGCCGGTGTAGATGGCGGTGCGCCAGCCCAGATAGAACCCTGGCTGGCGGACCGACGTGCTCCAGGTGTAATCGGCGTAGAGCCACGGCCCCATCGACACCTTCCAGAGCCGGATCCCCTCGTAGAACACGCCGCCTCCGATGCGGGCGGGGAGGGCGCCGTCGATGACGTCGGTGTCGCTGTCGCCGTCCGCTGTCGTGTAGGCCACGCCGGCGCCGGCGTCGAGGATGACGCCCACCTCTCTCCAGCGCTCTCCGAGCGAGAAGAGGGGGAAGACCTCGGTGTGAAACATGAACCCGCCGGCCTGGGCGGCGTGGTCCGCGGCGCTCAGGCTGTGGCCGCCGGCGGCGATGCCGAACGTGAGCCAGTCCGCGAGCACGCCGCCGAGCCAGATGTAGCCGCCGCCGCCGATCCCGACGCCCGTTTCCGTGTAGTAGCGCTGGAATCCTATCTTCTGGACGTCATTCGGGTAGCCGGCGGCGCTCCCGAGCGCCAGGCCTCCGGCGATCCCTGCGGTGAACCCGCTGCGTCGCACCGCGCGCCTCGGCGCGAACAGCGGATCGATCGCGGGCGCGACCACGGCAGGCTGCGGGTCCGCGCCGCCGGGCGCCGTCTGCTGCGCCGCTGCGGTCGAATGGAGCAGGCCGAGGCCGAGGAGCGCCGGCAGCGCGGCCGCGCGCCGGAGGTGGAGACACGTCGCCATGGGCTCCCTTTCCTATACGATGCCGGGGGCCGCCGGCACCGCAATCCGATGGCCTTTCCCGAGCGACACGGCGCCGGGGCCCTCGCGGCGGCGTCGAGCGAGCGCCCGAGCGCCCCCTCGATACCGCCGGTCCATCGCGGCCTGCGACGAACAGCATGTCGGGACAGGACAGGAAGATCGGTTGACGGGGATCCATGGGAGATCCGGGGTCTGCAACACGCTCTCACGTCCCTGGTCGGCGGCAGCAGATCATGTTCTCACCAGAGTCCCGCCGCGCCGCCGCGCCTGAGGAGCGCGCGCCGGGTCGAGCGGGCCGCGAACTCGCCTGCCCCTGTCGCCCGGGCACGGTATGCTCGTCGTCCCATGAAGGCCTCTCCCAGCCTGCTCCTCGCGGCGGTTCTCGCTGGCGCCTGCGGAGGTGCCGAGGCACACCGAACGGGCCCTACCATGACCGCAAGCTCCTCGTTGCTCCCTGGCGCGACCAGCGCCGCGTCCACCCCCGCTGACCCCAGCCGCCCCGCGTACCCGTCCACCCGCGCCGTTCCGGTGAAGTACGCCCTGTACGGGGTCGAGATCACCGACCCGTATAGCTGGCTCGAGGACGGAGACTCGCCGGAGGTGAAGGAGTGGATGAGGGCTCAGGACGCGTTCACGCGCGCCGAGCTCTCCCGCCTCCCCGAGCGGGAGGCGATCGCGTCAAGGCTCAAGCAGCTCTTCTACATCGATGCCGTCTCCGCGCCGCGCCACCGGCGGGGCCGGTACTTCGTGAGCCGGAGGCACGCGACGAAGGAGAAGTCGATCGTCTACTGGAAGGAGGGAAAGGGCGGCGAGGAGCGCGCGCTGCTCGACCCGAACAGCTGGTCTGACGATGGCAGCGTCTCGCTGGGCGGCTGGGAGGTGTCGTGGGATGGCAAGAACGTCGCTTACAAGGTCCAGAAGAACAACTCCGACGAGGCGACACTCCATGTGATGGATGTCGCGTCGGGCAAGCGCTCCGACGTGGACGTCATCGAAGGGGGCAAGTACGCGTACGCGTCGTGGACGCCCTCGGGCGACGGCTTTTACTACGTCTGGCTCCCCACCGACCCGTCGATCCCGGTCGCCGATCGGCCCGGCTATGCGGAGGTGCGCTTCCACCGGCTCGGCCAGGATCCGCGGCAGGATCGCGTGGTGCGCGGCAGGACGGGCGATCCCAGGACGTTCCTTGGCGCGAGCCTCTCGAAGGACGGCCGCTTCCTCGTGCTCACCGTGTCCCACGGGTGGACCTCGACGGACGTCTACTTTCGCGATCTCCGCAGGCCGGGCGGGCAGGCGATGGACAAGCCGCTCGCCGTCGGGCGCGACGCTCATTATAGCGTCGAGGTCTACAAGGACCGGTTCTATGTCCACACCGACGAGGGCGCGCCGCATTACCGCCTCTTCGAGGTCGACCCGGACAGGCCCGAGCGCGCCGCGTGGAAGGAGATCGTCCCGGAGCGCCCGGACGCCACGCTGGACAGCGTCTCCGTCGTCGGCGGGCACCTCGCGCTGAGCTATCTCAAGGACGCCTCGAGCCGGGTGGAGGTGCGCGCGCTCGACGGCAGGCTGGTCCGCCAGGTCCCGCTGCCTGGCATCGGCACCGTGGGCGGCCCGTCGGGGCTGCCCGACGAGGACGAGGCGTATTTCTCGTTCGAGTCGTTCACCTCGCCCCAGGAGATCTACGCGACCTCGATCAAGACCGGAGAGACCGCGCTCTACACGCGCACCGAGGTCCCCGTCGATCCGTCGGCGTTCACCGTCGAGCAGACGTTCTTCCCGTCCCGGGACGGCACGAAGATCTCGATGTTCATCGTCCGCCGCAAGGACATGAAGAGGGACGGGAGCTCCCGCGCGCTGCTCTACGGCTACGGAGGGTTTCAGATCTCGCAGACCCCCTCGTTCACGGCCTCGATGTATCCCTGGCTGGAGCGGGGCGGCGTGTACGCGGTGGCGAACCTGCGCGGCGGCGGCGAGTATGGCGAGGCGTGGCACCGGGACGGCATGCTGCTCAAGAAGCAGAACGTCTTCGACGACTTCATCGGCGCCGCGGAGCACCTGGTCAGCGAGGGGTACACGCGGCCCGAGCGGCTCGTCATCCAGGGCGGCTCGAACGGCGGCCTGCTCGTCGGCGCCGCGCTCACCCAGCGGCCGGACCTGTTCAGGGCCGCCGTCTGCGGCGTCCCCCTGCTCGACATGGTGCGATACCACCTGTTCGGCTCTGGCAAGACGTGGATCAGCGAGTATGGGTCCGCCGACGATCCAGCGCAGTTCAAGGCGCTTTACGCGTACTCGCCCTATCACCACGTCAGGCCGGGGACGAGGTATCCGGCCGTGCTCCTCCTGTCGGCCGACAGCGACGATCGGGTGGATCCGATGCACGCGCGCAAGTTCGCCGCCGCCCTCCAGGCGGCGAGCGCGGGCGGACCGGTCCTGCTCCGCATCGAGCGCAACGCCGGGCATGGGGGCGCGGATCTCATCAAGGCGGCCGTCGAGAAGGGCGCCGACCAGATCTCCTTCGCGATGTGGGCCACGGGCGCGCAGGCGCCCGCGATCAAATGATCCAGTGAGGCGCGAGGCGCGAGATGCGCGGGGTGGAGGAGTACGCGAGGTGAAGACGCGCAGGCGCCTGCGGTCAAGCCGGCGTGAGCCGCGAGGTGAAGGCGCGGGCGGCGCGACGGACAGGCTTGCGGCTCCGCGCCGCGACGGGTAACAACGCGCCGCTGTGCGAATGCTTCACCCCGGAGCCGGGTCCTCGCGGCCCGGGCCTTTGACCTCGCGCCCCCTCGCGACCGCCGTCTCGGCGCTCGCGGAGGGGCCGCGCGCGCCGCTCGCGGGGCTCTCCGACCCGGCGGCGGTCCTGGCCGGGCTGATGGACCTGCACGGGAGCGTCTCGCTCGCGCGCGAGCTCTCGCTGCTCGACCGCCCCGCCGCGCCGGCCGCGGCCGCGGCCGAGGGCGCGCGCGCCGAGGTCCGGGCCCTCGCCGCCGATCGCCTCGGCGAGCTCGCGGAGGCGCTCGACCACGTGTTCGCCGCCCCGTTCCACCGGCGGAACAAGCTGCCCGACGCCGCGGCGGTGCTCGCCGCGCTGGAGCAGACAGGGGCGCTGCCCGCGCGCCCCGCCCGCGCGCTCGCGTCCGCGGCGGGCCAGCTCTGGGAGCCGTTCGGCGAGCTCGCGTCCCGCGTCCTCAACCGCATCCGGACGGAGACGCGCGCGCTGCGCGAGGAGCTCGCGCCGTCGCTGCGGGCGCTCGGCCCGGACGCGGCGCGGCTCGAGCGGCTCGACGCGGCGATCTCCGCCGCCACCCAGAAGCGGCGCGAGCGCGCGCTCGCCGAGCTCGTCCCCGGCCTCGCGCGCGCCTTCGCGCGCGGCCTCCGGTCGGCCGTCGGCGCGCTGCCGGAGGGGGCCGGGATCGAGCACGTCGCCGGCTGGTTCGCGCCGGAGCAGTGGCTCGGGCGGGAGCTCCAGCGCATGGAGCTCGTGGTCCAGGCGGTGCTCGCGCACGAGGCGGGCCGGCTGCTCGCGCTGGTCGACGGGGCCGCCGCGGCGGGCGCGCCGGCGTAGCCCCCGGGGGGCCTCCATGATGTGGCTCGCGACGGCGCGGCAGTGGACGACGCGGCTTCTGGTGCTCCTCACCGGGGGTATCGGCCTCGCGCTTGTGGGGCGGGCGGCGCTCGTCTACCGCGGGTCGGACCCGCTCGCGTACCGCCTCGTGCAGCTGATCGCGCTCGGGCTCGCGCTCGGCACGCTCGAGCTGTTCGTGCGCGCGGGGCGGGCGGCGCGGCTCGGGCGCGAGCTCGCCGCGCTGCCGCGGCCGGCGACGCGCGCGGCGGTCGAGCAGAGCAGCGCGCCGCTCCGGTCGCTGCTCGAGGCGCGGATCGCCGGGGTGTCGCTGCCCCCGGCCAGCGTGACGTTCGCGTCGTACCTCGTCGGCTTGCTCGTGATGATCGGGCTGCTCGGTACGTTCCTTGGCCTGTTCGAGACGCTGCGGGGGGCGCGCGAGGCGCTGACCCTGAGCGCCGACGTCGACGCGCTGCGGGAGAGCCTGGCCGCGCCGATGCAGGGGTTGTCGCGCGCGTTCGGCACCTCGGCGGCGGGCGTGTCGGCGTCGGGGATGCTCGGGCTCGGCGTCGTGCTCGTGCGCCGCGCCGAGGCCGGGGCCGCGGCCGCGCTCCAGGCCTACGCGGCGGGGCCGCTCGCGGCGCTCACGGTCGCGTGGCGGCAGCTCGCCGCGCTGGAGTCGCTCGCGCGGCAGGGCGACGCGCTCCCCGCCGCGGCGGCGTCGCTGCGCGAGGCCACCACCCGGCTCGAGCGCCTCGAGGAGCGGCTGCTGGCCGTCCAGGTCGAGGGCGCGCGCCACGCCGCCGCCTCGTTTGCGGAGGCCGCGGCCGGCGTCCGCGGCGACATAGCGGCGGGCCTCCGGCAGACGGCCGACGTCGCGGCCAGCGTGGTGCGGCCGCTCCTCGCCGAGGCGGTGGAGCGCGCCGGCGCGGCCGCGGGCGGCGCGCTGCAGGCGGTCGAGCGGCGCCTCGACGAGGAGGCGCGCGCTCGGCGGGAGGCGGACGTCGCGTCGGCGTCGCGGCTGGAGGGCCAGGCGGAGCGGCTGTCGGCGGTGGTGAGCGAGGCGATCGAGCGGCTGGAGCGAGCGCAGGCGGCGCGGCTGGCCGAGGCGGCGGAGCGGCAGGCGGAGCTGGAGCGGGCGCAGGCGGCGCGGCAGGCGGAGCTGGATGCGGCGCAGGCGGCGCGGCTGGCCGAGGCGGCGGAGCGGCAGGCGGAGCTGGACGCGGCGCGGGCGGAGCGGCAGGCGGAGCTGGATGCGGCGCAGGCGGCGCGGCTGGCCGAGGCGGCGGAGCGGCAGGCGGAGCTGGATGCGGCGCGGGCGGCGCGGCAGGCGGAGCTGGATGCGGCGCAGGCGGCGCGGCAGGCGGAGCTGGAGCGGGCGCAGGCGGCGCGGCTGGTCGAGGCGGGGGAGCGGCAGGCGGAGCTGGACGCGGCGCGGGCGGCGCACCTGACGGCGCTGGGGGAGGCGCTGGCGGCGCCGCTGACGGAGGCGGCGCGGGCTGCGCAGGCGGCGCCGGAGGCCGCGGCGCGGCTGATCGCGGAGGCGTCGGAGCGGCTGACGGCGCGCGCGGAGGCGGACGCCGCGCGGGACGCGAGGCTGGACGCGCTGCTGGAGAAGCTGTCGGAGGCGACGGCGGGGATGGCCGGCAGCGCGCGGGAGCAGGCCGAGCGGGTGGCTGCGCTGGCGGAGTCGACGGAGCGGAGCGCGGCGGAGCGGGAGGCGCGTGCCGAGGCGCGCGTTGTGGCGCTGGGGGAGGCGGCGCGGGCGCTGCTGGCGGAGCAGGCGGCGCGGCTTGTGGCGTTCGAGGAGCGGCTGGACGGGGCGCGGCGGGAGGCGGCCGACGGGCTGGCCGAGCGGCTCAGCGCTCACGCCCGCGGCCTGGGCGAGAGCCTCGAGCGGCTGGAGGGCGGCGTGGCGTCGCGGCTGGAGCGGCTGGAGGAGGGGGCGGCGAAGCGCTTCGAGCGGCTCGATCGGGAGGCTGCGGCGCGGCGGCGCGAGCTCGAGACCGAGTCGGGGTCGCGGCTGGAGGGCCAGGCGGAGCGGCTGTCGGCGGTGGTGAGCGAGGCGATCGAGCGGCTGGAGCGGGCGCAGGCGGCGCGGCTGGTCGAGGCGGGGGAGCGGCAGGCGGAGCTGGACGCGGCGCGGGCGGCGCACCTGACGGCGCTGGGGGAGGCGCTGGCGGCGCCGCTGACGGAGGCGGCGCGGGCTGCGCAGGCGGCGCCGGAGGCCGCGGCGCGGCTGATCGCGGAGGCGTCGGAGCGGCTGACGGCGCGCGCGGAGGCGGACGCCGCGCGGGACGCGAGGCTGGACGCGCTGCTGGAGAAGCTGTCGGAGGCGACGGCGGGGATGGCCGGCAGCGCGCGGGAGCAGGCCGAGCGGGTAGCTGCGCTGGCGGAGTCGACGGAGCGGAGCGCGGCGGAGCGGGAGGCGCGTGCCGAGGCGCGCGTTGTGGCGCTGGGGGAGGCGGCGCGGGCGCTGCTGGCGGAGCAGGCGGCGCGGCTTGTGGCGTTCGAGGAGCGGCTGGACGGGGCGCGGCGGGAGGCGGCCGACGGGCTGGCCGAGCGGCTCAGCGCTCACGCCCGCGGCCTGGGCGAGAGCCTCACGGCGACCGCGGCGGTGGTGCGCGAGGCCTCGGATCTGGTGCGGGCCGGCGGCGCCGAGATGACGGCGGTGGCCGAGATGTTCACCGTGGCGGTCGACCGTTACCGTGACGCCAGCGATCGCTGGCTGAACAGCCTGGGCGCCATCGAGGACGCGATCGAGCGCCGCGAGCACGGCGAGGCGGCGGACCTCCTCGGCGCCTACCTCGACCAGACCCGCGAGGTCTTCGATCATTCGCTGCAGTTCCAGCGCGAGCTCTTCGCCGAGCTGCGGGCGCTGCGGAGCAGGACGAGCTGATGCGCCGCTCGTCGCCGCCGCCTCGTGGCTGCTCGCGTCCGGGGGTCATCAGGCCCGCGGCGCCCTGCGAGCGCTCCGCGATGCCGCTGAAGTCCCCTGCGAGGGCTCGCCGATGTCCCTGATGCCGGCCGAGGACGACGCGCCCGAGCAGGCGGCGGTCTGGCCGGTCTTCGGCGATCTCATGGCCTGCCTCTTCGGCCTCTTCGTGCTCTTCTTCGTCTGGGCGATCTCGTTCCAGGTCGACCTGACCCGAGATCTCGCCGCCGAGCGTGCCACCCGCGCCGCGGAGCGCGCGCGCCTGGAGTCGCTCGAGCGCGCCCTGGCCGGGCCGCTCGCCGAGGGGAGGATCACCCTGACCGAGGGGCGCATCGGGATCCGCGGCAGCATCCTGTTCGAGCTCAACTCTGCCGAGCTGCAGCCGGACGGCGTCGCGCTGCTCCGCGCGCTGGCCGATCCGCTCAAGGCGTACCTCGAGCACCATGACGAGCTCATCATGGTGAGCGGTTTCACGGACGACCGCCCGCTCACGAGCTCTTCCCGCGGTTATGCCGACAACTGGGAGCTCTCGGCGCAGCGCGCGCTGACGGTGACGCGCGCGCTCGCTGCGGCCGGCGTTCCCGATAAGGCGCTGTTCGCGGCGGGCTTCGGCGAGAAGCACCCGGTGGCGCCCAACGATACGAGCGAGAACCGGGCGAAGAACCGCCGTGTCGAGATCTCGCCCATCCCGCGGCAGGGCGCGCCCAGATGACGTCCACGTCGGATTTTTCGCCGGTTACTGCCGAGCCTGACGAGCGCCAGCGGCGTTCACCTCAACCCCGGTCGGGACGTCCATCTCAACCCCGGTCGGCAGCCGCAGCTCAACCCGGGTCGGTGGCCCCCCAACCCGGGTCGGCGCCCGCGGCCCCCCAACCCGGGTCGGCGCCCGTCGACCCCCAACCCGGGTCGGCGCCCGTCGACCCCCAACCCGGGTCGGCGCCCGTCGACCCCCAACCCGGGTCGGCGCCCGTCGACCCCCAACCCGGGTCGGCGCCCGTCGACCCCCAACCCGGGTCGGCGCCCGTCGACCCCCAACCCGGGTCGCCCGCGGCGCGCCTCGCCGCCTTGCAGGCCACCGGCGCCCACCGCTTCGACCCGGCCAGCTACCGCTTCGTCGAGGCGCTCCTCGAGCGCGCCCGCGCCCTCGACGGTGGCGCCGCCGCCCACCTCGCCGCCCGCGCCTCCGCGCGGCTCACGGCCCTCGAGACCGCCTTCCACCGCGCGCGCGCCGACGCCGAGGGCCAGCTCCGCGCCCTCGCCGACGCCGGCGTCCCCGACGACGGCGCGCTCGCCCAGGCGCTCGCGCTCGGCGAGCTCCCGGCCGTCGTGCGGGCCGTCCGCCGCCGCCTGCGCGCGCTCGCCGCCGAGCGGCAGAAGACCGCCGTCCCCTCGCTCGCGCGCCTGCGCGGCGAGGCGGCGGCGCGCGACGTGCGCCTGCCCGAGCCGCTCGCGCGGGGCCTCGCGGCGCTCCCGTGCGACGGCGACGTCGTCGAGCGCCGGGTGAAGCGGCAAGCCCAGGCGCTCAGCAACGCCCTGTCCACGGCGCTGTTTCACGAGTCGCTCGTCAGCGCCCGCGCCACGCTCGCGGTCGCGCGGGCCGTCGACAACGTCCCGGAGGACGCCGGTCCCTACAACGCCCAGGTGCTCGCCTCCCGGGCGCTCTGCGCAGCCGAGCGGCTCTCGGAGCACTACCTGCGCGCGCTCGTGGCCAGTCTCCAGGATCTCGGCGCCTTGGCCGCTGCGCTAGAGCCGCAACCAGAGAAGCCCACCCGGAAGAAATCCGCCCCGCGGCGCGCGCAGGACACACGGAACGTGCGGGACAGCGGCGACGCCGGTGCCCGCCGCCGGTCCGCCCGAAAAAAAGAATCCCTTTTCCGTGGATCGCGTTAGGTAAGTAGTCCCCATGCCTCGCTCGCCAGGCCGATCGCTCGCTGCCCTCGCGCTCCTCCTGCTCGCCAGCTCCTGCTCGTCCGCGCCCGAGAAGGTGCAGAGCGGGCCTGCGACGCCGCCGCTCAAGCAGTGCGGCACCGAGGTCGTCAGGCACGGCGACGGCTATAACGGCGCGGCGCGCGAGTGCATCTGGCAAGCGTACAGGAACCGCGAGCCATCCGAGTTCACGACCACCCGGTACACCATCGAGGGCGACCCCGTGACATACCGCCTCGAGGTCACGGTCACGGGCGTCGTGGTCGTCGTGGACAGCAAGGACCGGTACGCGCTGAAGGGCGTGTTCCGCCACTCCTGCCGCAACCTCGAGCGCATCATGCAGGAGGGCACCGAGGACCGGTTCGGCTTCGCGCTGAGCGCGTGCTCCGGCGGCGGCGCCGAGCGGTTCGCGGTCCCTTGACGAGCCCGCCGCGCGCCGGGGCGCTCCGGCCGGCCCGGCGGCCCGCCAGCGCCGCCCGCTGCCCCGCCGGCCCCGTCAACAGCCTCCCGGCGGCCGCCGCGGCACCGGACAGTCGAAACGGAACGGCAACGCGCTTGCAGCCCAAACGACCGCCGAGCCGTGCGTGGACGGCCGCGGGCGGACGCGGCCCGAGGCCTGATCTGGTGGACGCGACCGATCCTTGGCGCGTAGGCTCGCTACGAGCAATCGGAGCGGGCAGCACCATGAGCAGACGGAGCGTCCTGTACTGCGCGATCGGTTCGATCCGGGCGCCGGAAGGGTGTGGATGACGGAACATGCGCGCCCGTGGTTCGGCAGTTCGCCAGAGCGTGCCTGCGAGCAAGCTGGGGGGAAGCGCCGTGCAGCGTCACCTCGTCTTTGAAGCCGCGGGGATCAGCCACCCCGGCATGGTCCGGGACACGAACGAGGACAGCTTCGCTATCCTCGAGCCGCGCGGGCTGTTCCTCGTGGCCGACGGCATGGGCGGGCGCGCCGCCGGGGAGGTCGCGTCGCGCATGGCGATCGACACGGTGCGCGACTTCTTCGACGATCCGGAGTCCACCTGGCCTGTCGCCGTCAGCGTCGGTCCGGCCACGGTGCGAGGCTCGGACGCCCGCTACGTCGACCAGGGCCTGCCGCTGCTCGTCGCGGGCATCCAGCTCGCGAACGGCCGCATCTTCTCCGCGGCGCGGCGCGACAGGGAGAAGCGCGGGATGGGCACCACGTTCGCGGCCGCGCTCGCGCGCGACGGCTTCGTCGCCATCGCGCACGTGGGCGACAGCCGCGTATACCGCCTCCGCGATCATCGCCTCGAGCAGCTCACCCGGGACCACTCGCTGGTCAACGAGTGCATCCGGCTCGGCCACCTCCTCCCCGAGCAGGCAAGCTCGTTCCCGCTCCAGCACGTGATCACCCGCGCGCTCGGCACCGACGAGGCGGTCGAGGTCGAGACGCGGATCGACGCCATCGAGAGCGGCGACGTCCTGCTGCTCTGCTCCGACGGCCTGTCCGGCGTTGTGTCTGCGCAAGATATCGCAAGTATTCTCGAGGAGCGCCTCGAGCCAGGCGAGATCGCGGCGCGGCTCGTCAAGCGCGCCAACGAGAACGGCGGCCCTGATAACGTCACCTGCGTTGTCGTGCGCTGGCGCGCCGCTCCCGACGGCGCGCCCAGGCGCTGAGCTGCGCGATCGAGGTGATCGAGCGCTGCGCTGCGCGCCTCGATGGCATGTGCCGGAGCGCGCATTGCGCGTGGCTTGCCCTCTTTTCCATAAAACATCAACTGCCGGACAGCGCGCCATCGTGTTAATGCCGGTGGGGAATCTCGATGGGCGCGCGAACGAACGGATCTACTCAGCCGCACTCCACGACATCCACTTCCCGGAGCGCGGCGGCGCCCGGCGCAGGGAAGCGCGGCGCCTCGAGCGCGCGGCGCGCCGAGCCGGCCGGCGCCGCCGCGCCGGAGCTCGAGCCGGCGGAGCACCGGCCGGCGCTCAAGCTCCTCGAGGCGGCGCGCGAGCCCGATTTCATCGAGGTGCTCGGGTCGCGCGAGCACAACCTCCGCATCGATCGGCTGGAGGTGCCGAAGCGCAAGCTCGTCGTGTTCACGGGCGTGAGCGGCTCGGGCAAATCGAGCCTGGCGTTCGACACGCTCTACGCCGAGGGGCAGCGGCGTTACGTCGAGACGCTGAGCTCTTACGCGCGTCAGTTCCTGGGTCAGCTCGAGCGCCCGCAGGTCGAGCACCTGCGCGGGCTGTCGCCGACGATTGCCATCGAGCAGAAGAGCGCGTCGAGCAATCCGCGCTCCACGGTCGGCACGATCACGGAGGTCTACGATTACCTGCGCGTGCTCTATGCGCGCGCCGGCGAGCAGCATTGCCATCTCTGCGGCAAGCCGGTGAAGGCGCAGAGCTCCGAGCAGATCGTCGAGGAGCTCCTCGCGATGCCCGAGGGGACGAAGTTCGTGCTGCTCGCGCCGCTCGTGACGCACCGGAAGGGCGAGTTCAAGGACCTCTTCGAGGAGCTCCGGGGCCGCGGCTTCGTGCGGGTCGAGATCGACGGGGCGCAGCACCGGCTCGACGAGGTGCCGCGCCTCGACAAGAAGCTCAAGCACACCATCGCGCTCGTGGTGGACCGGCTGGTCGTGCGGGCGGACGAGCGCCAGCGCATCACCGAGGGCGTCGAGCTCGCGCTTCAGGAAGGGCGCGGCGAGATCCGGGTCGAGCTCCAGGGCGACGACGGGGCGGCCGCGCGCAAGCGCCGCCCGGCCGCCCCGCTGCTGTTCAGCGCCGCGCGCTCCTGCTGTGGCCAGAGCTTCCCTGAGCTGTCGCCGCAGAGCTTCTCGTTCAACAGCCCGCTCGGCATGTGCGGCGCCTGCAACGGCCTCGGTACCCGCCTGGAGATCGATCCCGGCCTCGTGATCCCCGACCCCTCGCTGTCGATCCGCGAGGGCGCCATCGCCCCCTGGGCGTCGGCCATGTCGCGCGGAGAGGGCTGGACGTTCCGCATCATCGACGCCGTGGCCAAGGCGTGCTCCGTCGACCTCGACGTGCCCTGGCGCAAGCTCGGTGCGAAGAAGCAGGAGATGGTGCTCTACGGCCTCTCGGGCAAGCGCATCGCGGTGACCTGGGGGAAGGAGGGGACCGAGACGCACGGCACCTGGGGCATGCGCTTCGAGGGCGTGATCCCCAGCCTGATGCGCAGGTTCCAGCAGTCTTCGTCCGAGTCGGCGCGGGAGGCCTACCGCAAGTTCATGAGCGAGCGGCCGTGCGACGCCTGCGGCTCCCGGCGGATGCGCCCGGAGTCGCTCGCCGTGCGCATCGCGGACAAGGGGATCGCCGACGTCACCGCGATGACGGTGAAGGACGCATTCGAGCATTTCGCCCGGCTGGAGCTCCCGGGCAACCGGCAGAAGATCACGGAGGGGGTGCGCCGGGAGATCACGAGCCGGCTGAGCTTCCTCCTGAACGTCGGCCTCGATTACCTCACGCTCGACCGCTCGGGGCCGACGCTGAGCGGCGGCGAGGCGCAGCGCATCCGGCTCGCGAGCCAGCTCGGGAGCGAGCTCTCCGGGGTGATGTACGTGCTCGACGAGCCGAGCATCGGCCTGCACCAGCGCGACAACCAGCGCCTCATCGAGACGCTGCGGCGCCTCCGGGATCTCGGCAACACCGTGCTGGTGGTGGAGCACGACGAGGAGACGATCCGGGCCGCGGATTACGTGGTGGACTTCGGCCCCGGCGCGGGGCACCTCGGCGGCCGGGTGATGGCCGCGGGGACGCCCGAGGAGATCGAGCGTCACCCCGAGAGCCTGACCGGCGCCTACCTGTCCGGGCGCGCGCGCATCGAGCTGCCGGCTTCGCGGCGCGCGCCGCGCGGGTGGCTCGAGATCCTGGGCGCGTCCGAGCACAACCTCAGGAACATCGATGTCCGGTTCCCGCTCGGGGTGCTGCTCGCGGTGACGGGGGTGAGCGGCGCCGGCAAGAGCTCGCTCGTGAACGGCATCCTCCTCCCGGCGCTGGGCCGGGCGCTGCACAACAGCACCGAGCCGGTCGGCGCGCACCGCGCGATCAAGGGGCTCAAGGCGCTCGACAAGGTGATCGCCATCGACCAGAAGCCGATCGGCCGCACGCCGCGGTCGAACCCGGGGACGTACACGAAGGCGTTCGACCAGATCCGCGACATCTTCGCCGAGCTCCCGGAGTCGCGCGCCCGGGGTTATGGCCCCGGGCGGTTCAGCTTCAACGTGAAGGGCGGGCGCTGCGAGGCGTGCAGCGGCGACGGCATGGTGAAGGTGGAGATGCACTTCCTCGCCGACGTCTACGTCCCTTGCGAGGTGTGCGCCGGCAAGCGGTACAGCGCGCAGACGCTCGCGGTGCGGTACAAGGGCAAGAGCATCGCCGATATCCTCGACACGAGCATCGAGGACTGCCTCCAGCTCTTCGAGCACCACGTCGCGCTGCGGCGCGTGCTCGACACGCTGGTCGAGGTAGGCCTCGGGTACATGAAGATCGGCCAGAGCGCGCCCACGATGAGCGGCGGCGAGGCGCAGCGCGTGAAGCTGAGCCGCGAGCTCGGCAAGAGCCAGACGGGGCGCACGCTCTACGTGCTCGACGAGCCGACGACGGGCCTCCATTTCGAGGACATCCGCAAGCTCCTCGGCGTGCTCCACCGGCTGGTCGAGGCGGGCAACACGGTCGTCGTCATCGAGCACAGCCTCGATGTCATCAAGTGCGCCGACTGGGTGGTCGATCTGGGCCCCGAGGGCGGCGCCGGCGGCGGCCAGGTCATCGCCGAGGGGACGCCAGAGGACGTCGCCAGGGTGGCTCGCTCGTATACGGGGCAGTTCCTGCGCCCCTTGCTCGGCGCCCACCCTCCGCCCCCGCGCCTCCAGGCGCCAGCCGCGGTGTGATCGCGCCTGCAATGGCGTCCTGAGATTCAGGTTCTACCTTGTTTTCGCGATTAACGCCCGTGGCGGATTTCTTCGCCGTACTTGCGGCGCGATACAAAAGCGCGTAGCCGGGATCAATGGACACCATCGTGTCCTCGAGTGCGTAAGCACCCTACCAGCTACTTCAGCAAATCACCGTGATTTCCCATGCCAGTCGGGCTGTCGCACAGGCCCCTGTGCTCGAAGTCCGTCGACGGGAGGGCCCATGCAGATCTCGAAGCACTCTCTATTTCTAGGCCTAGGACTGTGGGTGGGCGCCGTCTCCGCGGTCGCGTGCTCCGCCAGCGGTACATCGGCGCCTCCTGGACCTGGCTCTTCGGGGCCTGGAAGCACGAGCGGCGGCGGCGGCTCAGGCAACACCGGATCGACGGCCACGGGCGGCGGGATCGAAGACGATCTCGGCGCCGGCACCGGCTCCGGGGGTGTCGGCGGCGACGTCCCCGAGCTGGTGGGCGATCCGAAGACGTGCGCGGAGGCGGCCGCGAGCAAGTCCTACATCGGGTGCGACTTCTGGCCCACGGTCACCGCGAACATCGTCTGGTCGATCTTCGATTACGCGGTCGTCGTCGCGAACGCCGGCGACGAGGTGGCCGAGGTCGAGGTGACGCGCGACGGCGCTGCGGTGGCGCACGCCGAGGTCCAGCCCAACAGCCTGACCAAGGTCTACCTCCCCTGGGTCCCCGAGCTGAAGGGGCCCGACGCCACCGTGTGCGCCAGGGGCGACTCGATCAGCAGCTCCGTTCGCGTGGACGGCGGCGCCTACCACCTCGTCTCGACCAGGCCGGTCACTGTCTATCAATTCAACGCCCTCGAGTACAAGGGCGCTGGAGGCCCGGACGGCAAGGACTGGTCTTCCTGTCCTGGCCTTCAGTCGTGCCCTTCCGAGGGGAGCCCCTACGGCTGCTTCTCGTTCACCAACGACGCCTCGCTGCTCCTGCCCAGCACCGCGATGACCGGAAACTACCGCATCACCGGCCAGCAGGGCTGGAGGGACGCGGACATGGGCGGCTACATGGTCATCACCGGCATCCAGGACGGCACCAGCGTCACGGTGAACGTCGCCCAGGGCGGCGCGGTGATCGCGGGCGACGACATCCCTGCGACGCAAGGCGGCGGCAGCTTCACCGTCGCGCTCGACGAGGGCGACGTCGTCGAGATCCTCGGGAGCCCGAGCAGCGATCTCAGCGGCAGCCTCGTCACCGCGACGAGCCCTGTCCAGGTGCTGACGGGCATGTCGTGCGTGCAGTCGCCGGTCGGCTACCAAGCCTGCGACCACATCGAGGAGTCGGTGTTCCCGGCCGAGACGCTGGGCGAGCGCTACTTCGTCACGGTCCCTACCTCGCCCGGCGGCGAGGTCTTCGGCCACATCGTGCGCCTGTATGGCAACGTCGACGGCACGGCGCTGACCTATCCCTCCGGCCGGCCGGACGGCGCGCCGACCATGATCAACGCCGGCCAGGTCGTCGACCTCAGCCTGGTGAAACGGGATTTCGAGATCGTGGGAGACCACGAGTTCGCGGTCAGCACGTTCATGCTGGGCGCCGAGATCGTCGACCGCGACAACACCGGTTCCGACCAGAAGGGCGACCCCTCGCAGAGCCACGCCACCGCGGTCGAGCAGTACCGCACCAAGTACGTCTTCCTCGCGCCGAGCGACTACGACGAGAGCTACGTCGACATCATCCAGCCCCTCGACGCCACGATCACGCTCGACGACGCCGCCGTCGACGTCGAGCCGACCCCGATCGGCAACGGCTCCGGCTTCGGCGTCGCGCGCGTCCGGCTCGGGCGCGGCAACAACGGCGCTCACGTGCTGACCGCCTCGGCCCCCGTCGGCATCCAGGTGATCGGCTACGGCTCCTACACGAGCTACCAGTACCCGGGCGGCCTCAACCTCGTCGCCATCGCGCCGCCCCCGCCTCCGCCGCGCTGATCCCGGGCGCCCTCGCCCTCGTCGCCACCGCGCCCGCGACGCGCGCCGCCGGCGGCCCGGCCGGGCCTCACGGGTTGTCTTTCCCGGTCGCCTGGCCTAGCACCACCGCATGGCGTCGAGGCAGCGCGTCACGGCCCGGGGCGCGGCGTTCTTCGTCGTCCTCGCCAGCCTCGCCTTTGCCGCGAGCGGTCCTCTCGCCCGGTACGCGCGCCCCGTCCACCCGCTCTTCATCGCCTTCGGCCGGGTCGCCCTCGCCGCCGCGGCGCTCTCCTTGCTCGACCTGCGCTCGCTCGCCCGCTCCGCGGCCGCCCTGTCGCTGCGCCAGCGCGCCGCCGTCCTCTGCGCGGGCCTCCTGCTCGCCGTCCACTTCGCGCTCTTCCTCTGGGGGCTCGACCGCACCTCGCTCGCCTCCGCGCTCTCGCTCATCTCGCTCGAGCCGCTCGCCGTCGTGCTCTGCGCCTGGGTGTTCTTCCGTGTCCGCCCCACGCGCTCCGAGCAGGCCGGCGTGCTCCTCGCCACCGCCGGCGCCGTCATCATCGCGCGCGGCGCTGGCGCCGGCGATCACCGGCTCTCCGGCGACCTCATGGTCGTCGGCGCCACCCTCCTTTACGGCCTCTACGTCTCCTTCGCCCGGGCGCTCCGGGACGCCCTGCCGGCGCGGAGCTACGCCGCGCTCGTCTACGCGAGCGCCGCGCTCTTCCTCGCGGCGGCGCTCCCCGTCGCGCCCGGCGCGCTCGAGGGCGTCGCCCCGCCGCCGGCCCACGCCGCCGTCGCCATCGTCGCGCTCGCGCTCGTCCCCACCCTCATCGGCCACACAGCGGTGCAGGCCGCCGCGCGCCGCATGTCCCCCGCCATCGTCGCGCTCGTGTCCCCCGGCGAGACGCTGGGCGGGATCGTCATCGGCGCCCTCTGGCTCGACGCCATCCCCACCGCCGTGGAGATCGCGGGCGCGGCGGTCATCCTCGTCGGCGCCACGGTCGCCATCCTCGGGTCGAGCCCGTCCGCGGCCCGGGGCGCAGGCTGACCGGGGGGCGCTGTCGCGGGGCCATCCGCCCGCGCGCGACGGCGTGAGAACACATGGAAGCGTGCCTGTGCAGCGGCGGCGCCGGGCGCCTCCGGCCGGCGCAGGACGGAAGTCGCCGGCGCGCGCCGCTTCGGTCGAACTCCGCACCACGATGATGGGGAATCGCAGGAGAACCGCCCACCGCAGCTTGACTGTCGATGGTTCGAAGGGACGCTCTCCCCATGTACGGTGGGCTGTTTCGAAGCATCCTGTTTCCGCTCTACGAGACAAGGCTACGGGGCAGAGACACCCTGAGAGCGCTGGAGGAGCTGGAGCGCTCCCAGTGGCGATCGGAGGGCGAGATTCGCGATCTCGCCTTCCGGCGGATGCTCGCCGCGCTCCATTTCGCCGAGCAGAACGTCCCCTTCTACCGCGCCCGGTTCGCCGAGCACGGCGTCCGCGCCGCCTCGGTGAAGTCGCCGGAGGACCTCCTGCGGCTCCCCGTCCTCACGCGGGCCGATCTCCGCGCCCACGCGCAGGAGCTGCTCGCCGAGAGCTTCGTCGGGCGGCTCTACTCGAGCGGCACCGGGGGCTCCACCGGAGAGCCGGTGCAGTTCCGCTTCGATCACCGCACCTACGAGCGCCGCGTCGCGGCCGCCATGCGCTCCGACCGGTGGGCGGGCGCCCGGCTCGGCGACAGGGAGCTCCACCTCTGGGGCACCCAGTTCGGCGAGACGCTCGCGCACAAGGCGAAGCGCTCCCTGCACGAGGCCATCCTCCGCAAGAAGATGATCTCGGCCTTCGATCTGTCCGACCAGCGGCTCGCCGCGCTGCTCGACGAGATCGCGCGGTACCGGCCGCAGCTCATCGTCGGCTACACGAGCGCGCTCTACCAGGCGGCGCGCTACGCGCTCTCCGAGGGGCGCGCGCTCCCCGCGCCGCGCGGCGTCGTCACGAGCGCGGAGCGGCTCTTCGCGCACCAGCGCGAGGCCATCGAGCGCGCCTTCGGCGCGCCGGTGTTCGATCGGTACGGCTGCCGCGAGCTCATGCTCATCGCCGCCGAGTGCGAGCGGCACGCCGGCAAGCACATCAACACGGAGGGCGTGTACGTCGAGCTGCTCCGCGACGGGCGGCACGCGCTCCCGGGCGAGGCGGGTGAGGTCGTCGTGACCGACCTCATCTGCCGCTCGATGCCGCTCATCCGCTACAAGAACCAGGACGTCGCGATCGCCGCCGGGGCGCCGTGCGCGTGCGGCCGCGGCCTGCCGATGCTCGCCTCGGTGGAGGGCCGCGTCCTCGACCTGCTCGTCGGCCCCGACGGCCAGCTGCTCGCGGGGGAGCTCTTCCCGCACCTCATCAAGGACCAGCCGACGATCGCCCGCTACCAGGTCTACCAGGACCGGCGCCGCGCGATCACGGTCAGGCTCGTGCCCGGCAAGGGCTTCCAGCCCGAGACCGCGAGGCTCATCGAGCGCACCGTCCGACAGCACCTGGGCGAGCGCGCCGAGGTCAGCGTCCAGCTCGTCGACGACATCCCCCTCACGAGCAGCGGCAAGCACCGGGTCACCCTGTCGGAGGTCCCGGTCCAGCTGAACCGGCGAGCCGCGGCGTGAGGCGCCCGGCGCCGCGCCGGCATGGCGCCGCGCCGATGTCCGTCCTGCCAGCATCGTACAGAGCTGCTGGAGTCGCCTGGCGGCTGGCGCGCTGCGGCCGGCTCGCGGTCGGCTCGCGGTCGGCTCGCGGTCGGCTCGCGGTCGGCTCACCGGCGCGCCGCCCGGCTCTCCAGTCCCGAAGCGCTGGCGGAGCCGCGCTGTCCGGGGTATTGGGCAGAGCAGTACGATGTCCGACGTGCAGAGACCGCTTCCGCCGAAGAAGGACGTGGCGCTGGCCCTCCTCGAGCGAGAGCCGAGCGTGTTCATCCACCTCGATCCGCGCCGGCCCGGTGTCTCCGTCCCCAAGTGGTTCACGGGGCAGCCGCAGCTGATCCTGCAGGTCGGGATGAACATGGCGATCCCCATCCCCGACCTCAAGGTGGACGACGAGGGCATCAGCTGCACCCTCTCGTTCAACCGCGCGCCGTTCTGGTGCCGCCTGCCGTGGAACGCGATCTGGGCGCTCGTGAGCGAGGACCAGCGCGGCATGGTGTGGCCCGAGGACATCCCGGCCGACCTGGCCGCGCAGAAGCAGCGGTCTCCCATGGCCCCGCCGCAGAAGCCCGCCAAGCGGCCGCGTCCCCGGCTCGCCGCGGTAGCGGCCCCCAGCGAGGACGAGCGGGGCGCCGAGGCGACGGACGAGGCGCGCGCGCGCGACAGGGCGCGCCGCCCCGAGCTCGAGCCCGTGGAGCCCGCCGAGCGCCGCGGCGCGGGCGAGGCCCCGGCCCGCGACGCCGGCGCGCCGGTGAGGCCGCTGGCGCCGGTGCCCGCCCCGGCCCTCGCGCCGGTGCCCGCCCTCGCGCCGGTGCGGTCGACCGAGGACGGAGAAGATGACGATTCCGGCAGCTCCGGGGAGGCCGAGCCCAAGCCGCGCCAGGGGGCGGGCAAGCCGAAGCGGGAGCTGCCCCCCTATTTGCGGGTGATCAAGTAAGGCTAACGCTTGACGGTTCGGCTCGGCCAAATCAACTGTGGCCGGCCATGCCTCGACCGTTGCAGCGCGTCTTCAAGGCGCTCGTGCTCCTCGGCGTCGTCGTCGCCCTCGAGTTCGGCTTCGAGATCCTCTTGCCGGACGCCGCCTGGCGGCAGCTCGCCCTGTTCGCGATGGTCAACGTCATCGCGGCGCTCTCGCTCAACGTGATCAACGGCATGGCCGGCCAGTTCTCGATCGGCCACGCCGGCTTCGTCGGCATCGGCGCGTACACCGGCGCGATCGTCGCCGGCAACCTGCACCAGCAGATCGGCGGCGGCGACCCGCTCTTCGGCAACTCGTTCCTCGTGATGCCCGCCTCGCTCCTCGCATCCGGGCTCGTCGCGGCCCTCTTCGGCCTCGTCGTCGGCCTGCCGAGCCTGCGGCTGCGCGGCGACTACCTCGCGATCGTGACCCTCGGGTTCGCCGAGATCTTCCGCCTGACGATCGCCACGGCCACCACCGGCGTCGCCGACCAGGGGACCGTGGGCCGGCTGCTCGGCGCGCTCGGCGGCCCGATCGGCTACGCCGGCCCCGACGACACCGGCGTCCCGCAGTACGCCGGCCCGTTCTGGATCTTCGGCGCCGTCGTGGTCGCGACCGTCATCGCCTGGCGGCTCAAGTTCTCCGGCTGGGGCCGCGCCCTGCGCGCGCTGCGCGAGGACGAGATCGCCTCCGCCGCGGTGGGCGTCGATCCCACCCGCTACAAGGTCATCTCGTTCACCATCGCCGCCGCCGGCGGCGGCATCGCCGGCGCCCTGCTCGCCTCGATGCGCGACGGCAACCCCACGGTCCAGCCCGACCAGTTCACGTTCAACTACTCCTTCGACGCCATCACGATGGTGATCCTCGGCGGCTCGGGCAGCGTCACCGGGTCGATCGTGGGCGGCGTGCTCGTGACCTTCACGGTGAAGCTCATCGAGCAGCTCCAGGGCCTCGAGAGCGTCCTCGCGCTCAAGGCGGCCTACCCCGCGCTCGATCTGAACGCCCTCCGGATGGTGCTCTACGCCAGCATCCTCATCGGGCTGATGATCCTCCGCCCCGAGGGGCTCTTCGGCGAGCGCGAGCTCTTCGACCGGCGCTGGGCGCGCAAGAAGCGCCCCCCCGTGGGGCCGGCCGAGCCCGTGCCCGCCACGACGGGCGCCGAGGCGGCGGCCGAGCGCGCGGGCGGCGCGCCCCCCGGCCCAGGCGCGCCGCCCGATCAGCAATCGCCCGGCGGCGCCCTCGAGCGCGAGGTCAAGCCGGCGGGGAGGGAGTTCGAGTGAACCTCGATCTGAAGCATGTCACGAAGCGTTTCGGCGGCCTCAGGGCCGTCGGCGACGTCTCGTTCTCCGTGCCCGAGCGCTCCATCTTCGGGCTCATCGGCCCGAACGGCGCCGGCAAGACGACCGTGTTCAACCTGATCACCGGCGTCTACAAGCACGACGAGGGCTCGATCCACTTCGGCGGGACCGACCTCGCGCCGCTCAGGCCGAGCCAGATCGCGCGCCTCGGCATCGCGCGCACGTTCCAGAACATCCGCCTCTTCGGCCAGCTCACGGTGCTGGAGAACGTGCTCGTCGCCTGCGAGAACCTGCGCCGGTCGACGCTCACCTCCGCCCTGCTCCGCTCGCCGTTCTTCTACAAGGACGAGCAGGAGATGACCGAGCGCGCGCTCTCGCTGCTCTCGGTGTTCAAGCTCGAGGAGATGGCGGACGAGATCTCGACGTCGCTCTCGTACGGCAACCAGCGCCGCCTCGAGATCGCCCGGGCGATGATGCTCAAGCCCAAGCTCCTCCTGCTCGACGAGCCGGCGGCGGGCATGAACTACGGCGAGGCCGAGGGGCTCAAGCAGCAGATCCGCTGGCTGCGCGACACGTTCGAGATCACGGTCGTGCTGGTCGAGCACAACATGCAGGTCGTGATGGGGGTGTGCGAGGAGATCCACGTCCTCGATCACGGCGAGACCATCTCGCACGGCACCCCGGAGGTCGTGCGCAAGGACCCGAAGGTCCTCGCCGCCTACCTCGGCGAGGAGGTCGAAGGCGAGGTGGCCGAGGCCCTCCCCGCGGCCGGCGCGGCGGCGCAGGAGCCCGCATGAAGACGACGCATCCGACGCGGCAGCCCCCCGCGGTGGCGCCCGGCGAGCCCCTGCTCGTCGTCGAGGATCTCGCGGTCAGCTACGGCGGCATCAGGGCGCTGAAGGGCGTCAGCCTCGAGGTGCGGCGCGGCGAGATCGTCGCGATGATCGGCGCGAACGGGGCCGGCAAGACGACCACGCTGAAGACGGTCGTCCGCCTGCTGCCGATCGCCGCCGGCCGCATCCGCTACGACGGCAAGGACCTCGCGTCCGTCTCGGCCGAAGAGCTCGTCGCGGCGGGCGTCTCGCTCGTCCCGGAGGGGCGCGCGATCTTCTCGAACCTGACCGTCCGCGAGAACCTCGAGCTCGGCGCGTGGTGCCACAAGCACGGCCCCACCATGGGCGAGACGCTCGACGACGTGGTGAAGCTCTTCCCCCGCCTCGGCGAGCGCATGCACCAGCAGGGCGGCACGCTCTCCGGCGGCGAGCAGCAGATGCTCGCGATCGGCCGCGCCATGATGGCGCGCCCCGCCATGCTGCTCCTCGACGAGCCCTCGCTCGGCATCGCGCCGCGGCTCGTCGCGGACATCTTCGAGTCGATCGCCAAGATCGCGGCGTCAGGGACCACCGTACTCCTGGTCGAGCAAAACACCCGACTCGCGCTCAAGTACTCGACGCGCGCTTACGTGCTCCGTACGGGGCAGATCGCCATGAGCGGAGACTCGAAGGATCTCGCGGCGAACGAAGAGATCCGGGCGGCCTACCTCGGCGGCTGATTCCCCGGCTGAGCCCGGGCCGATCGTGACGGTTCGCGGAAGAGGTCACGGAGACGACCGGCGGAAAGCGCCGGTGTTTCAGGCGCGTATCAACGCATCGCGTGATGCATGAGGCGCGTTTGACATCGCGCTTTGCCGCCGATGGAGTATGGTTTCCGTCAGCCAGGCGATCTAGTTCTGGTCTTAACAGTCGCGGTCAGCAGTGGCCGCCAACGGGGGATACCCATGGAGATCGAGAGCACGACCCGCGTATTGGTGATCGACGACGACGCCAGCAACTCTCAGCCGCTCGTCCACTTCCTCTCGTCCCGGGACTACACGGTGGAGACGTGCTGCGGGCTCGGCCATGCGCGTGACGTGCTCGCCCGGTGGCGCCCTCATGTGATGGTGCTCGTGCCCCGGGACGACGCGGAGATCCACAGCGAGATGGAGGAGCTCCGCCGCATGTCGCCGCGCGTACCCGTCGTGGTGCTGACGCTCGCCGCCGGCCCGGAGATGATGCTCGACATGGAGGCGTTCGCGCCCACGATGCCCGCGTGCCCGTCGCGCGGCCTCGCGTACATCGAGTCCGCGGTGGCGGACGCGTCGGCCATGGGCTGAGCGGCCGCCCGCGCGCGGGCCTCCGCGCGAGCCGGGGAGCGCCCCTCGCCCCGGCTCACCTCAGGTGGACGGCTCGAGCCCGTCCGGTAGCCCGTCGAAGAACTCCTCCACCACGGACGCGATCCAGGCGCGCACCGGCTCGGTCGCGCAGAGGCTCCGCACGACGGGCCACAGCGCGGCCGCGAGCGCGTCGAAGTCGAGCGCAGGCGCGATCCCGAAGCGCCCCAGCACCTCGCCGAGCGGCTCGCTCGCGTGCGCGGCCACGAACGCCGCGGTCGCGTCGTGGAGCCGCTGGCGCACGGGCAGGTCCCGGAGCACCTGGGCGGCGACGTCGGCCCCGAGCTCCTCGGCGAGCGCCGAGCTCTTCGCGTCGAGCTGGCCGACGAGCGCGCTGACCTCCTGCTCCAGCACCCACGTCGCGACGTGCTTGCGCAGGCCGACGAACTCGGGCGTGTCGCCCTTGGCGACGAGGATGTCGTGCACCTGGCGCATCGCCGTGCGCGAGAAGCCCTGCAAGAACCGCCGGATCTCCGGCTCGAGCCGCCGCTCGAACTCGCCCCGCATCGAGTCCATCGTCTTGCCGACCCCGCCGAGGCCGAACGGGGCGACCCGCTTGAGCAGCGCCGGCAGGCCCCACTCGGCGAAGAACGGGTTCACCTTCTCGGAGAACTCCTTCAGCGTGTCGTAGAGGACGTCGCGCATCACCGCGTCGAGCGCCGCGCTCTCCAGCACCTCGCGCACGAGCCGCTCCGGGACGAGCTTCGGCTGCTCCAGGATGCGGTCGATCTTGTCGCGCGCCCCCGCGGGCATGAGCTCCTTCGCGCGCCGCCGCTCGGCGCGCGCCGCCTCGATGAGCGCGCCGAGCGCCGCCGCGGCCGCGGGCCGGACCGCACGCCGGAGCGACTCCTCCGCCGCCAGCGCGTCGAGCGCGCGCGCGACCGCCGCCGCGTCCGCGATCGCGCCGAGCGGCGTCGCCAGCAGCGCGGCGAAGCCGGCGGGCAGACGCTCCCGGAAGTCCCGCGCGGCGGCCTCGGAGACGAGCCGCGCCTCGAGAAACGCGATCTGACGAGCCTTCAGTTCATTAAGTAGCGCGCGACTCATCCGGGAACGGATAGCCCCGGCCTGCCGCCGGCGCCAGGCACAGATGACCTCGGCGAGGGCTCGACGCGGGCGCGCGCCGGGCCTGCGCGTTTCCTGGACAGGCCTCAAAATCGCGCCGGGCTGTGGATCACTGTGAATCTGACCGTCAGGTGAAGGCTGTAGTCGTTGAGCGCCGCGTCGGAGACACCCTTACAAAAAGCACCTTACTTAGGGGGCCACATCAGGGAATCACCCTACCCGGAGTGTCGCTCGCGCACGCGCGCTCATGCGCCGAACCCGCGGCGAACGCCGCGTGGCCGGGCGAAGTGGGATTGTCGGTGATTGTCATTTTGCAGGGGGGAAGACTCGGATCTGGAGTCAACTTTCCAGACCTCGTGACAGAGAGTTGCAACGAATTACAAGTCGATGACAACTTCGGATTCGGCGAATGGTACGCGTTCGTCACCCGCCAGCATTTGCAGGAGTGGAGACCGGCGCCCTCGCCCGGCCCCACGGCTGCCCGGCACCCGCTGGCGGAAGGTGCTCCCGATGCTCTCCATGCTGCTCTGTGTCCTCTACTTCGGCGTGCTGCTCGGTCTCAGCGCCTACGGCCTGCACCGACTGCACCTCGTGGTCCTCTGCCGCCTCAACCGCGCGAAGATCGTGCGCGCGCAGGAGGTCGCGGCCCTGACCGATCGCGATCTCCCGCCGGTGACGATCCAGCTCCCGCTGTTCAACGAGTCGACGGTCGCGGCGCGGCTGCTCGACGCTGTCGCGCGGATGGATTACCCGCGCGACAAGCTCGAGATCCAGGTGCTCGACGACTCGACGGACGAGACGCAGGGCCTCGTCCGCGCGCACGTCGAGCGGCTCCGCGCGCAGGGCATCGACGCGGTGTACCTGCACCGCACGGACCGGGTCGGCTACAAGGCGGGCGCCCTCGATGCGGGCCTCAAGGTGGCGAAGGGCGAGCTCGTCGCGATCTTCGACGCCGACTTCATCCCGCAGCCGGGCTTCGTCCGGTCGATCGTCGGCCACTTCGAGGATCCGACGGTCGGCATGGTCCAGACGCGGTGGGGCCACCTGAACCGCGACGTCTCCATCCTCACGCAGGTGCAGGCCCTCATGCTCGACGGCCACCACCTCGTCGAGAACCGCGCGCGCTTCGGCGCCGGCCTCCTGTTCAACTTCTCCGGCACCGGCGGCATGTGGCGCAAGGACGCGATCCGCGAGGCCGGCGGCTGGCAGCACGACACGCTGACCGAGGACCTCGACCTGTCGTACCGGGCGCAGCTGGCGGGCTACCGCTTCATCTACCGCGAGGATGTCGTCTCGCCGGCGGAGCTCCCGGAGGACATCTCGGCGCTGCGCGCGCAGCAGTACCGCTGGGCCAAGGGCACGGTGCAGACCGCGCGCAAGCTCATGGCGACGGTGCTCAGCGCGAAGCTCTCGCTCGGGCAGCGGCTCGAGGCGTTCTTCCACCTCACCCCGCACTTCGCCTACCCGCTCATGGTCCTCCTGAGCGTCCTCCTCTTGCCGGCGCTCGTCCTGTTCCCCGCCGCCGACACGCTGACGATGGTCGCCATCGACCTGCCGCTCTGCACGGCGACGACGGGCTCGCTCGCGGCGTTCTACATGCTGGCCGAGACGGCGCAGGGCCGCTCGCGGTGGGGCGCCGTCGTGCGCCTGCCGATGCTCATCGCGCTCGGGACGGGGCTCGCGCCGCACCTCTCGAAGGCCGTGATCGAGGGGATCCGCAGCATGGCCGGCGAGTTCGTGCGGACGCCCAAGCAGGGCGACAACAAGGGCCGGTACAGGGTGCGCACGGACCTGCCGCTCACCGAGGCGATGCTCGCCGTGCTCTCGTGCGGCGCGGTGGTCGCGTCCGTCCAGACCGGGCACTACTTCGCCACGCCGTTCACGGTGCTCTTCGCGGTCGGCTACCTCTACGTCGCGTTCATGGTCGCCCAGGAGCAGTTCGCGCGCCGGCGCGACACGGCCTCGAGCGCGCCGGCCGTCTGGAGCGACGCGCGGCCGAGCGACGCGGCGGCCGTCGGCGCCTGGTCCCGCCAGGCGACGAAGGAGCGACCCCTCGGCGACCTCGCCGCCTGAGCGGATCCCCGCCGGCGAGCACGTCCAGCGCCCAGCGCCGCCGCCAGCGCCAGCTCCTGACGGGCCTCCTGGCCGCCGCCGAGGCGGTCGGCGGTGGCGCTGGCCCCGCGTCACGAGGTGTGGTCGGAGCTCCGCGTCGGCCGGGTAGGCTGCATGAACTGCGCCCGGCGCTCATCGGGCGGAGCCTGCGTAACCCCCTAGACCTCCCCGACGCAGGCTGGCATCCTGCCCCAAGCCGGTCGGGGGACCGTACGCGGCTTCCTGAACGGTCTTCAGGGGTTGCGGCGTGTCCCCCGCTCTGCAAGGGCGATGGGGGTCTCATGACGAAAGCCGAAATCGTTCAGGCGGTCTACTCCCGCCTTGGTGGGTTCTCGAAGAAGGAGTCCGCCGATCTGGTGGACCTCGTGTTCGAGACCATGAAGGAAACCCTGGGCCGCGGGGAGAAGATCAAGATCTCTGGATTCGGCAACTTCGTGCTGCGCGACAAGCGCCAGCGGCAGGGCCGTAATCCTCAGACCGGCGACCCGATCCTGATCACGGAGCGCCGGGTCCTGAACTTCAAGGCGAGCCAGATCCTGAAGCAGGCCCTCAACCCGCGCGAGACGGCCTCGGCGGCCGAGGAGTAGACCGCTTGGCGGTGCGCCAGCAGCTTCCGGCGAAGCTGTACTACCGGATCGGCGAGGTGGCCGGCATCGTGGGGGTCGAGCCGCACGTGCTCCGGTACTGGGAGACGGAGTTCCGCTCCATCCGCCCGCAGAAGTCGGCGAAGGGGCAGCGGGTCTACAGCCGGCGCGACGTCGAGACGCTCCTCAAGGTGAAGGAGCTGCTCTATTCGCACCGCTTCACGATCGCGGGGGCGCGGCGGAAGCTGCGCGAGGGCGGCATCGAGCCGCCGCCGCCCGACGCGGGCGTGAGCAGCGAGGAGGTGCAGCGGATGCGCGCCGCGCTCGTCGAGATCCGCAGCGAGGTGCTCGCGTTGATGGATGAGCTCGACCGCGTCTGAGCTCCACGGCGTCGCGCCGGGCCTCGGGTTGCGGCTCCCGCTCCCCGCCGGGGCGCGCGAGACGCCGCCGGAGGCGCTGCCGGCGATCGACGTCTCGGCGATCGCGGGGGCGAGGGTGACGCTCCGCCGGGGCGTCGACGCGGACGGGCTCTCGCTGCGCGCGGTCTGCGCGACGGCCCCGTCGCGGCAGTGGGCCACCGGCCTGGAGGAGCTGGTGCTCGACCGGGCATCCGGGCTCGTGCGCGGGGCGCTCGGGGTGGCGATCGAGCGGTGGGAGGCCGGGCCGATCCGCGCGCGCTCGCAGCACGTCGAGCAGCCGTTCGAGGGGGCGGGAAAGGCGGGCGAGCGCGCCGTGGAGATCCGCGGGCGGCACGTGCTCGGCTTCGCCGGGAGCGAGCGCGACGCGGCGCTCTGCAGCGTTGTGTGCCTGGAGCCGGCCGGGGGGGCAGGCGACCGCTGCGGCGCGCTGCTCGGCGCCGCGGAGGTCGAGGGCGCGTTCGTGGCGCCGCCGGAGCCGGGGCTGCTCGTGCGGACGATCTTCGCCGCGGCCGAGCACCCCACCGCCGCGATCGCGGCGCTCGGCGTGCTCGCCGCGGCCGGCGTGACCGTCCTGCTGGCGCGGCGCCCCCGACCCCGCCCGCTGGGGTAACTGGCGGCCGGAGCGCTCGGCCACGCACCTGAGGCATCGGCGGAAGGGGGGAGCGTCGTTGACCGGTCCGAGGGCTCGCGCCGGCGAGCGGATCGATCAGAACGGGATGTCGTCGTCGTTGCCGCCGCCGTAGCCGCCGCCGAAGTCGTCCGGAGGGGGCCCGGGATCCGGCGCCGCGGGCGCCGGGCGACCGCCGCCGCCGGCGGCGCCGCCGCCGCCGCCGCGGTTGTTGTAACCGCCGCCGGCCGGACGCCCGCCGCCGCCGCCGGCACCGTAACCGCCGCCACCACCGCCGCCGCCGTAACCGCCGCCGGCGCCGCCGCCATAGCCGCCGCCAGGATCGGCGCCGAACGCACCCGCGTCATCGCCGACCGCGCCGCGGCCGCGGCCGCCGCCCGTCAGCAGGACGTTGTTCGCGATCACCTCGGTCTTGTAGCGCTTATTGCCGTCCCGATCGTCGTAGCTCGACGTGCGCAGCGAGCCCTCGACGAAGATCGAGGAGCCTTTGCTGAGGATCTTGCCCAAGGCTTCGGCGCGCTTCCCCCAGATCACGACATTGTGCCAGTCGGTCCGTTCTTTCCGGACCTTGTCGCGATCGAGGTACGATTCGGTCGTGGCGAGCCGCAGGTTCAAGACGGCCTGCCCTCCCTGGGTGAACCGGAGCTCGGGGTCGGCGCCCAGGTTGCCGAGCAGCATCACGCGATTCAAGCCTTCGGCCATCTTGACTCCTTCCCTAGGAGGGGCTCAGCGCGCCTCGCGCTGAGCGAAAGACGCCTGTTTCACTCCCCCATGGGGGCCGACGCGTCAAGGGTCGCGGCGCGCCGAGAGGCGCGTGGCGCGCGGGCGCCGCCTCGGTCCGGGCGGCGAGGCGTCGCTCGAGCCTGCTCACCCGCCCGCGCCGGCCCGCGCGAGGAGGTCGGACAGGAAGAGGCGGGCGATCGTGAAGTAGAGGAAGATCCCGAGGACGTCCACGAGGCTCGCGATGAACGGGGTGGAGCTGGTCGCCGGATCGAGGCCGATGCGCCGGAGCAGGAGGGGGAGCATCGCGCCCACGGTGCAGCCCATGAGGACGATCGCCATCAGCGTCACGCCGATCGTCAGGACGAAGCCGATGCCGTCGCCCCACAGCCAGACGCGGAGCATGCCGATGGTCGAGAGGATGAGGCCGAGCACGACCGCCTGCCCGAGCTCGCGGGCGAGGACCTTCGCCCAGTCGCCGACGCGCAGATCGCCGACGGCGAGGCCGCGGATGATGAGCGACGACGACTGCGAGCCGGAGTTGCCGCCGGTCGAGATGAGCAGCGGCACGTAGTAGGCGAGCGTCGCGACGGCCTCGAGGTCGTGCTCGAAGCGCCGGAGCACCTCGCCGGTCATGAACTCGCCGACGAACAGCACGGCGAGCCAGGGGGCTCGCTTCTGGATGAACGTCCAGAAGCTCGTCTTGAAGTAGCTGTCCTCGATGGGGCCGACCGCGCCGAGCCGCTGCACGTCCTCGGTCTGCTCCTGCGTGAGGACATCCATCACGTCGTCGACGGTGATGACGCCGAGCAGCTTCCGGTCCGCGGAGAGCACGGGCAGCGCGTTGAAGTCGTACTTCGCCATGGTCCGCGCGACCTCCTCCTGGTCGGTCTCCGGGCTCACGGCGAAGACGTTCTCGGTCATCACGTTCGCGAGCTTCTCGGACGGCGAGGCGAGCAGCAGGTCGCGCAGCGACACGACGCCGATGAGGTGCCCCCGTTCGGAGACGATGTAGACGTAGTAGATGGTCTCGGCGTCCTCGCCGACGGCGCGGATCCGCTCGATGACGTCGGCGACGGTGAGGTTGATCTTCACCGACACGTAGTCGGTGGTCATGAGGCCGCCGGCGCTGTCCTCGGGCCACTTGGCGAGCTCCTCGACCTCGGCCGCGGCCTCGGGGTCGACCTTCTCCAGCGTGGAGAGCAGGGTGCCGCTGACCTGGTCCGGGAGGGCCTCGATGAGGTCCGTGCGGTCGTCGGCCGCCATCTCGGAGACGATCGGCGCGATGCTCTCGACGCCCATCTGCTCGACGAGAGCCTCCTGGGTCTCGCCGTCGAGGCGCTCGAAGATGGGCGCGGCCTCCTCGGCCCTGAGCGCCATCAGGACCTTCGCCGCCTCGGCGTCGTCCAGCAGGCCGATGAGGTCGGCGAGGTCCTCGTCGTGGATCTCGTCCAGCAAGTCGGAGAGCTGCGCTGGATCCTCAGAGAGGAGCTGCCGTACCTCCGGGACCATGGCGAGGGCGACGCGCAACATGCTGGTCGGGCACTGACCACAACTCGGCCCTGCTGGGAAGCGGCATTCCCCCTGTCGGCGCCGGTCGGTCGACCAGGTCAGGCGGCTCCTTGGACCGGGGTTGAGAGGACGCGACCGACCCGGGTTGGGCTGCCGGGGCCGACCCGGGTTGCGCGGCGAGAGCCGACCGAGGTTGAGGCCTCGGCCGACCCAGGTTGAGCTGCCGGAGCCGGCCGACCCAGGTTGAGCTGCCGGAGCCGGCCGACCCGGGTTGAGCTGCCGGAGCCGGCCGACCCAGGTTGAGCTGCCGGAGCCGGCCGACCCGGGTTGAGCTGCCGGAGCCGGCCGACCCAGGTTGAGCTGCCGGAGCCGGCCGACCCAGGTTGAGGCTTCCGCCTACTCGGTTGGCAGTTGCGCAATCGAGTTGACGCCTCCGTGGCGCGCGCAGAGGAAGCGCTCCGCCCTATCGGCGCGGCATCTCCTTTGCTTTAACGTCCCCTGCGGGCCGTCCCGACGCCGGCGGGGCGAATTGACAGCGTTCGGCTCGGGTCCTTAGCATCGGGCTCCGTCGAGCCGCGGATCGCCTGCGGAAGTCGGTCATGAGCCCGTGGATGGCGGGCCTGTTCTGTGGCTTGACCGCCGCGCAACTTGATCGGTGGTCGAAAGGAAAGTCGAATGATGACGCGGATTGAGCGTGAGAGCAGGCGCCCGTGGAGGGGCGCGGTGAGGCTCGCCATGGCGGGCCTCCTGATCGCGGGCACAGGCAGCGCCTTCGGATGTCTGAACCGCCCCATCGCGACGAACGAGCCTCGCACGACGGCGACGATCGTCGAGCGGCTGACTCAGAGCTCGGTCGACAAGATCGACCTCCTCCTGGCCATCGACAACTCCGGCTCGATGGCCGACAAGCAGGAAATCCTCGGCTTCGCGATCCCTGACCTCGTCCAGGGGCTCGTCAACCCGCGCTGCATCAACGAGGACGGGGAATCGACGACGGTCGGCTCGCCGAACGAGGACTGCCCGCAGGACTTCAAGCGCGAGTTCGAGCCGGTCAAGGACATCCATATCGGCATCATCAGCTCGAGCCTCGGCGGCCACGGCTCGGGCGCCTGCCCGTCGACCACGAGTCCCTCGAACGTCGACATGGCGCACCTCCTCGCGCGCGAGACCGAGAGCTCCGAGAACAACACCATCCCGACCTACCTCGACAAGGGCTTCCTGGCCTGGGACCCCGATCAGAAGCTCGACGGCACGCCCGACGTGCCCGGCGAGAACGACGGCGAGGCCGACATCAACACCGACTCGAACAACGACCTCAACACCACCTCGCTGGTCGGTCAGCTCACACAGATGGTCAAAGGCACGGGGCAGGCCGGCTGCGGCTTCGAGGCGCAGCTCGAGAGCGTCTACCGCTTCCTCGTCGACCCGGAGCCCTATGCCACGATCGAGATCAAGGACGACGTCGCGGTGCCGACCGGCCTGGATCAGGACGTCCTGCGGCAGCGCTCCGAGTTCCTGCGGCCGAGCTCGCTGCTGGCGATCATCATGCTCAGCGACGAGAACGACTGCTCGATCCGCGAGGAGGGCCGCAACTACCTCGTGGCCGAGACCAGGAACGGCTTCCGCCTGTGGCGGCCGCGTCCCGAGTGCGCCACCGACCCGGGCAACAAGTGCTGCCGGTCGTGCAGCCAGGACCAGAAGGGCTGCGATATCGTCGCGGAGTGCACGGGCGCGGACGGCTTCCCGGCGAGGCTGAGCGCGGCGGAGGATCCCGTCAACTCCCGCTGCTGGGACCAGAAGCGCCGGTTCGGCTTCGACTTCCTCTACCCGATCGAGCGCTACAAGCGCGCCTTCACCGAGGCGCAGATCGAGAACCGCGGGGGCGAGCTGGTCCAGAACCCGATCTTCAGCGATCCGAACCCGGACGACTCCGACAACAACATCCGCGATCCCGGGCTCGTCTTCTTCGCCGGCATCGTCGGCGTGCCGTGGCAGGACATCGCGCGCCAGAACGCGGAGGGCCAGCCTGACCTCCTGCGCGGCCTCAACCAGGACGGCGAGCCTGTCGGCGGCTTCAAGAACGCCGACGAGCTGAGCACCCCGCTGCTCGACAACGCGTTCAGCAGCACCTGGGAGCTCATCCTCGGCGATCCCGCGAGCTACCAGGCGCCGAAGGATCCGTTCATGGTCGAGTCGACGGCGCCGCGCTCGGGCACGAACCCGATCACCGGCGACGCGATCGTCCCGCCGACGGAGGCGGGCTGGAACGGCATCAACGGCCGCGAGTACACGATCCCGCCGGGGAGCACGGGCGACCTCCAGTACGCTTGCATCTTCGATCTCCCCACCTCGAAGACCTGCGGCGGGATGGCCCAGAGCTGCGACTGCAGAGCGGTGACCGGCCAGACGAACGACAACCCGCTGTGCCAGCCGGACGCCGGGAACGATGAGGCGGATCCGCTGCCCAGGACGAACGAGCAGATCAAGGCGAAGGCCTACCCGGGCCTCCGCGAGCTGCAGCTCATCCGGGAGCTCGGCCCGCAGGGCATCGTCGGCTCGGTGTGCCCGAGACAGCTCGATAACGACATGGTGGCCGACTACGGCTACCGCCCGGCGATCGGCGCCATCATCGATCGCCTGAAGACGGTGCTCGGCGGACAGTGCCTGCCCCGCACCCTGACGCCCGACCCCGAGGGGCAGGTCTCCTGCCTGATCCTCGAGGCGCGCAACACGCAGGGCGCGTGCGACTGCAATACGACGGCGCGCGCCCCGGTCGCGGACGAGCACAGGGCGGCGGAGAAGAAGGTGCGCGAGGATCCGATCGCGCAGGCCGCCGGCTGGGACTGCGTGTGCGAGATCCAGCAGCTCGTGGGCCCCGAGGCGGACGCGTGCCGGAACGACCCGAGCGACAACGTCAAGGTCGGCGACAACCCCGTGAACGGCTGGTGCTACATCGACCCGTCGATCCGGATCGGCAACGAAGACATCGTCGCCAGCTGCCCGCCCACCGAGCGGCGCATCATCCGGTTCACGAACGAGGGCGAGGCCCAGCAAGGGGCCACGCTGTTCATCACCTGCTCCGGCGAGTAGCCGGCAGCTGATATCGCCCGGCGCGCGGGGCCCGATCGCGAGATCGCGCCCCGCGGCGCTTTTTGTGGCCCCGAGCAGGCCCGAGCGGCCCGTCCGGCGGGGCTCTGGCCGGTCCGGGCGGGTTTTGTGCTAGAACCGTGCCCGGTCGTGGCGGCACGCAAGAAGATTCTCATCATCGAGGACGAGCCCCACATCGTGCTGGGGCTGACGGACGCCCTCGAGTTCGAGGGCTTCTCGGTGGCGTCGGCCTCGAAGGGGAAGGACGGCGTGCTGCTCGCGCGGCAGGAGAAGCCGGACGCGATCCTCCTCGACCTCATGCTCCCCGACACCAACGGCTTCAAGGTCTGCGAGGACCTGCGGCGCTGGGACGCGTTCGTGCCGATCATCATGCTGACGGCCCGCGGCCAGGAGATCGACAAGATCCGCGGCCTGGACGCCGGCGCCGACGACTACGTGACCAAGCCGTTCAGCGTGGGCGAGCTCATCGCCCGCCTGCGCGCCCTCTTCCGCCGCGCCGCCCGGCCCGCCGAGGCGCCCGTCGAGGTGTTCACCATCGGCAACGTGCAGGTCAACATGACCGCTCACACGGTCTCGCGCGGCTCGCGCTCGGATCAGCTCTCGTTCTACGAGGTCGAGCTCCTGCGCCTCCTGCACGAGCGCCTGGGCCAGCCGGTCTCGCGCGAGGAGATCCTCCAGAAGATCTGGGGCATCGAGGCCGGGCCGTCGAACCGCACGGTCGACAACTTCATCGTCAAGCTGCGCAAGAAGATCGAGCGCTCGCCCGACAAGCCGGAGCACATCCTCACGGTCTACGGCTTCGGCTACAAGCTCGCGCCCTGACGGAGCGGCAGCACGTTGCGCAGGTCGCACGGCACCGTCACCGCGGCGTCGGTGAGGCGCTTCGGATCGAGGTCCGAGAGGCGGCCGCCCTCGCGGAGCTGCCGCGCCTCGAGGTGCAGCCGGACGAGGCCCGGGCTGCCGGTCTCGCCGGCGTACCCGATCACGTCGCCCGCATCGAGGCGCGCGCCCGCCACGACGCCCGGGCCAGGGCGGTCGAGGTGCCCGTGGAGCAGGACGTACCTGCGCACGCGATCCACGTCGCGCGCCTCGCGCACGTCGTGCGCCGTGGCGACCGTGATCCCGGACAGCTCGCCGACGAAGACGACCTCGGCCTTCCCCTCCTGGCCGTCGAGCTTCAGCGCCGCCACGCGCTCGCCCCGCGTCGCGGCGAGCTCGACCCCGCCGGCCCACGACGGCGGCTCGGGCCGCGCCGCGCCGACGGCGGCGACAGGGCCGGGCCGGAGCGGCGCGCCCGCCTGGGACGCGGCGTCCTCGACGAGGAGGAACGCCGGCGGCTGGTCCGGCGCGCCGAGCGGGAACGCGTACGCGGCGGCGCTCGCCGGACGTTCCGGGCGCCGGGGGATGCGCTCGTAGGCCTGGCTGCGCGTGCCCACCCCGGCGGGACGCGCCCCGGCAGGGCCGTAGAGCGCCGCCGCGCCGCCCTCCGGGAGCGGCGCGCCTGGCGCGGGCAGCGGGACGCACGCGGCGCCCTCCGGCACGGTGCGGGGGCCGCAGAGCGCCGCCGCGCCCGCGCCGCCGCGCGCCGCCGCCGGAGGGACGACAGCGGGCGGCGGCGGCCCGGGGTCGTCGAGGCCGCCGAGCGCAAGGACGAGCGCGGACGCCGCGGCGCCGCGCACGAGCGGGGAAGGGGAGACCGCCGCCCTCATCGGACGGGCCTGCGAGGAGCCGGGCGCGCGCATGCCATGAACGGTCTACCGCATCGGGCGCGGCTGGCGAGCCGTCTGGCGAGCTCGATGCGACGGCGCCCCGCGCGCCCCGCGCCGAGCCCGCGCGCAGCGGTGTCGACGCGCCGGCGCCGCGTCGACACCGCTGCGCCCGCCGTGGACGGGAAAGGGGCGCGAACTGGACGGGAATTCGCGGGGGCGAAGCCCTTGCTGCCTGCCGGCTTGCGGAGGCGGCGCGCTGTTGATAGCTCCTCTTCGTGCAAAATCGCCAAGCCATCGAGACGACCCTGAACAAGCTGTTCGACGCGGAGCGCACGGCTCGCCGGCTCCACGACGACCTGGCGGCCATGCCCGGCGATGTGCTGCTGGACGTCCTCACCGACGCGATCGCGAGCGCGGGGCGCGAGAACGACGACGACGAGGCAGCGCTCCGGCTGGTGCGCATCGCGTCGCTGCTCGGCGAGCACGAGGGCCCGCGCGCGCTCGACGCGCTCATCGACGTGCTCGCCTCGGAGCACCCCGAGGCGCGGCAGGCCGCTGGCGAGGAGATCGAATCGCTCGCCTACGACCGGTTCAAGGAGGTCGCCCAGGCCATCGAGCGGGCGCTGAAGCGGCTGCCGGTCGGGTCGTCGGCGCTCCCGGAGCTGCCGTACCTCATCGCCGAGGTGCCGGAGCCGGGCGTGCCGAAGCTGCTCGGCCAGTTCCTGAGCCACAAGGACCCGGACGCGGTGGCGGCCGCGATCGAGACGCTGGTCGAGATCGGCGACCCGGCGCACGCGCCGCTGATCCAGCCGCTGCTCGACGACAAGCGCACGGTCGAGCTGGCGGACGACGGAGGCGACGACGCGACGTCGGAGGTCACCATCGGCGAGCTCGCCGAGGAGGCGCTCGGCCTCCTCGCACCCTACGACGAAGAGCAAGAGGAGGACGGGGTCGCCTGATGATCGGCCCGCCGCTGAGCGCGGCGGACGCCGTGTTGTTCGAGCACGCGGTCGTCCCGCGCTACATCTCGTTCTTCGCCTCGCTGGCGGTGAACATGCTGCTGCCGTCCGAGGCGGCGCGGGTCGTCCATTTCGGCTGCCGGAACGGCTTCCCCGATCCGATCGTGGCCGACAAGCTGCCCGGCGCGACCCTCGTCGGCGTCGACGGCTCGGCCGCCGCGCTCGATCTCGCGCGCGCCAAGGCCGCGCTGTTCTCCGGGATGAACGCGAGCTACGTGCTCGCCGACGGCCTGCCGACGCCGCTGCCGGACGCGAGCTTCTCCCACGCGTTCACGCTGCACCCGGTCTGCCGCCCGAGCGAGCGGGCGCAGCTCCTCGCCGAGCTGCGCCGGGTCCTGGTCCCCGGCGGCCAGGCGCTCATCGCGCTGCCGCTGCGCGGCTCGTTCCCGGAGATCGCCGACATCGCGCGGGAGTGCGCGCTCAAGCAGGACCTCTCGGAGCTCGGCGCGGCGGTCGACGCCGCCGCCGTCAGCCGTCCGACCATCGAGACCATCGCCGAGGAGATCGAGGGCGCGGGGCTCGACGAGGTCGAGGTGGATGTCCAGCTCATCGCGGTGTCGTTCGACAGCGGGCGTGAGTTCCTCGAGGACCCCATCTCGAGGCTGATGGTGATCCCCGAGACGACGGCGATGCTCGACGTCGAGCCGCAGATCATCGACTCGATGCTCAAGTACCTGCACCACGCGGTCTCGAAGTACTGGTCCGAGGGGGTCTTCGAGCTGACCGTGAACGTCGGCTGCGCGAGCGCGCGGCGGCCGCTCGGCTGACGATCCGCGGGAGGGCGGGTCGGGCGGGCTGACCCCGGAACGAGCGCCGGTGCTGGCCGCGTGGAGCGCGGCCGGCGCTAGCGCTCGTGTCCGCCGCCGCGGAGGTCGAGCTCGTCGAGCCCGGCGAGGGCCGCGAGCGAGACCGGGTGGTACGGGGGCCGCGGCGTGATCGGCTTCTGGACGTCGCCCCCGCGCTCCTCGATGAGGCGCGCGCAGAGCGCGAGGCACCACTTGCCCTGGCACCAGCCGGTGCCGAAGCCCGTGTAGCGCTTGACGGACTCGATGTCCCTGTAGCCGCGCTCCATCGCGGCCTCGAGCTCGTGCAGGGTGACGTCCTCGCAGCGGCAGACGAGCGTCTTCATCGACCTAGTCGCCCTCGTACTCGCAGCGGGCGTCGCAGGTCTCGAAGATGGTGACCCGGTTCAAGGACGGCAGCGACGGCGCGAGGCGGTTCCAGATCCACCGGGCGAGCACCTCGCTGGTCGGGTTCTCCAGCCCGGGGACCTCGTTCAGGTAGTTGTGATCGAGCAGGTCGTGGAGAGGGGCCCAGGCCTGGTAGAGGTGGCTGTAATCGATGAACCACCCCGTCTCCTCGTTCACGGGTCCACGGATCGCGACCTCGACCTTGAAGCTGTGACCGTGGAGGCGCGCGCACTTGTGCCCCTGCGGGACCTTGGGCAGGCGGTGGGCGGCCTCGAAGCGGAACTCGTGCACGAGACGGACGTTCATTGGAGCAGCGGTCATGGGGCGGGCGCAGGGAGGCGTCAACGCCCCGCGGCTCCACCCAGCGCGCGCGGGTCAAAGCAGCGCGGTCGGTCGGCGTGCCGGACGGGGTTCCCTCGAGGAGCTCGAGCGGCTATACCCCGGGGCATGCCGCAGAAGCCCGCAGTGAGAGCCAAGAAGAAGCGTCGCGACACCAAGCGCCTGGCGAACTGGCGCGCCAAGAAGGAGCTGCAGAACGCCCAGGGGACGCCGGCGGCGGACCCGACCGCCGCCGCGCAGCCGAGCAGCTGAGCCGCGAGCACCGGCCTCCGCCGGTGCTCAGCTCGTCGGCTCGTCGCCTCCGTCGTCGCCTCCGTCGTCGCCAGACGCCGGCTCCTGCGGCGTCCACCCCTTGCGCCGCGCCGCGCGGACCGTCGCGACCTCGGCCCGGGAGGGGTTGATCACCAGAAAGCCGTGGTCCGCGTCGAGGAGCGCGACGTCGCCCGGCGACGCCCAGCGGAACGCGCCCGCCACGTCCGCGATCGACGGCACGCCGAGGAGCTGCAGGAGCACGAGCGAGCGCGGCCCGGACCGGTCGCTGAGCGCGACGCCCACCGGGTTGGCCCGGGCCGAGATGAGCAGATCGAAGACCGTCAGCTGATCTCCCACGAGGACGGCCTTCGACGGGAGCTCGGCTCGAGCGTCCGGGGTCGCCAGCATCAGGAGCGCGTCGCAGAGGTCCTCGATGTCGCGGGCGCGATCCTGCAGGAACGGGTCGCCGACGATCCCGTTGGCGGCACGCGCCACCTCGCGGGCGACCGTCCCGAGCGCCTGCGCGACGCTGCGCCCGCCGGCCACGAGCTCGAAGGCGCGCGCGCGCAGGCGGCCGTCGCCGATCATCAGGAGGTAGGCCGAGAGGAACGCCGCGTCCCGCGCGATCCCTCGCTCCGCGGCGCGGGCGTTGAGGTCGACGAGCGCCTTCTCCGCGGTGTCGAAGGCGAACCGGAGGAGCTTCGGATCGCCGCGGCCCTGCCGCGAGCCGAGCGACGAGCTGGCCGGCCGCCGCAGGGCCGCGATGGCGCCGAGCGCGCGCCCCGGGACGACGGGCAGCCCCGGCAGCGTGACCTTGCGCGTGCCCCCGCCCGTGCGCCGCCGCCGCTCGCGCAGCTCGTCGAGCACCTGCGCGTGGCGTGCACCCGCCGCGATCGGCGCCGTGAGCGCCATGAGGAGCTCGACGTCCCGCGCGGTGAAGGCGTGATCGCCCGCCCGCTGCACGACCAAGGCGCCGAGCGGGCGGCCGCTGCCAAGGATGGGGGCGGCGAGGAAGACAGGGAACCGCTCCTCGCGGAGCTCCGGGAAGGCGCGGTAGCGCTCGTGCTCCGTCGCCTGGACGACCGAGATCGGGCGCAGGCACTCGACCGCCATGCCGGTGATGCCCTGCCCGACCGAGAGCCGCACCGTGCCCCGCGCCTCGCGCGGGAAGCCCACGTTGCCGCGCAGCACCAGCTCGTCGCCGTCGCCCTCGAGGAGGTAGAGCGAGGCCACGTCGGCACCGAGGATCGCGGCGATCCGCTGCGGCGCCTCGTCGAGGAGGAGCGACAGCGGCATCGGCTTGGCCACGAAGGCCAGGTACTCGATGACCAGATCCAGGCGCTCATCGCGGCGCACCTGGATCCTGGCGGAGGCGACCGACGGCGGCGCGCCGTCGTCCTCCGGGTCCGCGCCGCGGGCCGAGATGCCGGACGGATCGCTCGGCGCGGAGGAGCCCCGATCGGCATCGAGCCCCCCCGACGCGCCGTCCAGGAGCCTCTCCCATGAGCCCTCCGCGCCGGGCGGGGCCGCGGACGGGCTCGCGATCGTCTCGAGCTCCGCGGGCGGATCGGTCGCCTTCGGATCGGTGCGCGACGACATACGACCATCGCTATCACACACGGTCGCTCGAGCGCACCTCGCACGCGCGAGGGCCCGGGTCGCTCCGCGATCCGGGCGGTCCGGGCAGGTATGGCGGCGCCATCGGGGCGTCGCCGGCGCTCTGGCGCGCTGCCGATGTTCCAGCGCGGGCCGGCAGCCGGTCCCGGCCGTCAGAGCGTTCGCAGGTCGACGGGGCCGTCCAGGGGCGGGCGCTGCATCCATCCCAGCGCCGAGACCCGGGCGCGCGGGGCCATGGTCGACGCCGCGCGCGCGAGCTGCCCGCCCCCACCCGCGCCGATCGCGGTGATCGCGCCGCAGATCGGCGCGAGCAGCGCCGGCGCCGCCTCGGCGCTGCTCGCGGCCACGTGGACGACGCGCGCCGCGGGCGGCAGCAGCAGCGACCTCGGCGCCGGATCCAGGCCGACCCCGTGCCCTTCGCCTTCATGGAACGAGCCCACGGCCTCGAGCGTCGCCCCGTACATCGCGATCTCGGCGCGCGCGGCGCCGTCGAGCGGCCCGCGCGGGACGCGCGCGCCGGCCCGCCCGAGCGCCTCGTGCAGGGCGCCCGCGAGCGCCTCCGCGCGCTCCGCCGGCCCCTCCACCAGCACGAAGCGCGGCGACAGGCAGCCGCGCTGATCGAACGGCACGACGTCCTCCGCGATGTCCCGCGCCGCCTCGGCGAGGCTAGCGCCCGGGCCGACCACGGCGAGCCCGAGGCCGGCGCCGTGCCCGCGCACGAGCACGCCCCGGCCGGCCTGGGCCCGCAGCGTCGCCACCGTCTCGTCCGAGCCGTAGACGTGCAGCTCGGCGCGCAGCTCATCGCCGGCGGCGACCTCGCCGGCGGCGACCTCGCCGGCGGCGATGAGCCACGCGCGGTCCGCGACCAGCGCGATGGATCCGCCGGCCCGAGCGAAGCCCTCGTCGGCCTGCAGCGCGCGCACGAGGAGCTCCGCGACCACGGGATCGCGGCGGGAGGGGCGCACGAGGACCTCCGGCGCCGTTGCCACCGCGACGGCGATGGCCCGCAGCGGCGCGGTGCAGACGTTGGCGGCCAGGACCACCTGGCAGCGGCGCGCGCGCCCCGCGGTCGCCACGAGGGCGTCGAGCTCGCCGCGGCTCGGGGTGACCTCGAGGTGGCGGCCGAGCGCGAGCTCCACGCCCTCGAGGGAGAGGCCGCTCGTGGAGGGCAGCCGCCGGCGCGCTTCCTCGCCGAGCGGGTCGCGCGGATCCGCGATCCGCGCCGCCGCGGCGATCGCGCGCTCGACCCGGCCGCGCCGCGCCGCGCCGGCGTCCATCACGGGCCGCCGCCGAGCATCTGATCGATCGCGATCGAGCAGCCGCGCGGCGGCGCCCCGGACGCGCGGCCGAGGAGCTCGACGCCCTCCTCGGAGACGCGCACGCGGTCGGCGGTCTGGATGACGACGGCCGAGTCGACGTTCGCGAGATCGACGATCCGCGCGAGCCCGATCTCGCCCGCGGGGAGCGGCGCGAGCGTCTCGGGGTCCACCGCGGTGACGCGCGTCCACGGCGGCGCGAGGTAGAGCCCTGGCGCGGCCGACCCTGGCCAGCCGAGCGCCGCCGCGAGCGTGCCCTCGTAGAGCTGGCTGGAGAGCTCCGTCATGCCGTACTCGCCCACGATGTGCGAGGGCGGCACCCCGAGCGACCGCGAGATCGCGGCGCGCAGCTCGTCCGCGGGCACCTCGCGCGAGCGGCCCTTGTAGCCGCCGGTCTGCATGACGCGGCTCCCTCCGGGCAGCAGCGTCGCGCCTCCGGGCAGCGGCCCCTCGAGCAGGTGCACGAACGCGAACGAGGTGCCGAGCACGATGGCCGGCTCGCCCGCGGCGCGCGCCGCGGCGCACGCGCGGGCGAACCCGTCGACGTCGAGCTCGCCGCCGCGCACGTGCCAGCTCGCCGGCCCCGACAGGCGCGCCGCGAAGCGATCGATCATGAAGCCGAGCGACGAGTCCGGCACCTCGTCAAGCGGCGGCGCGAGGACGATCACCCGGAGCCGCGCGCCGTCGGGCCACAGGAGGCGCTCTCCCCACGCGAGCGCCGCGAGCGCGTACGTCGCGGTCGTGCGGAACGGGTGCTCGCCGCGCGACGCCGCGCCGAGGGAGGTCCCGCTCGTGCGGAAGATGCGCTCGTCCGCCTGCGGCGGGTGGGCCGCGACGCGCGCGAACCGGAAGACGTCGCACGGCACCGCGGGGATCTGGTCCGCGCGCTCCATCGCGGCGGCGTCCGCGCCGCGCGCCTTGAAGAGGCGGGCGACCGGCGCGCACCGCGCGGCCTGGTGCCGGGCGAGGGCGACCGCGAGCTCGTCGAAGGGCTCCGGGAGCGCCGCGCGCTCGCCCTGCGGAGCGCGCGGCAGGTGCGGGGGCAAGGCCGCTGCGGCCCGGCCTTCGCCGGGCGGGGCCGCCCCGCCCGCAAGGAGCGACGCATCGATGAACGCCCGCGCGCGGCGGTGCAGCGCCTCGCTCTCGTCTATCGGTCTCACGGGGACCGGGATAGCACGCGCGCGAGCGCGTCGGCTGCGGCCGACAGCAGCGCCTCGGGGATGGTGAGCGCCGGCGTCAGCGTGAGCGTCTCGCCGCGCGTCCCGCCCGTGAGGACCAGGTAGCCCTCGGCCAGCATGCCGCGCATGGCCCGGAGCCCGAGCTCGGCGCTCTCGAGCTCGACCCCGACCATGAGCCCGGCGCCCCGCACGTCGACGACGCCCGGCCCGCGCGCGAGCGCGCGCCGCAGCGTCGCCTGGAAGCGCGCGCCCATGTCGCGCGAGCGCGCGGCGAGCTGGCCTGCACCCAGGGCGTCGAGCGTCGCGAGCGCGGCGCTCGACGCGAGGGGCGACCCGGAGTGCGTCGAGGTGTGCACCACCTCGGCCTCGCGCGCCCACGCCCGCATGATCGGCTCGGGCGCCACGCACGCGGAGATCGGCAGCCCGCCGCCGAGCCCCTTGCCGAAGCAGATGATGTCGACAGGCGCCCCGATCTCTCCCGTGCGCGTCATGGCCCCCGACCGACCGAGGCCGGTCCAGATCTCGTCCGCGATCACGAGCGCCCCGCGCCGGCGCGCCGCCTCGCACACCGCGCGCAGGAACCCTTCCGGCGGGACGACGCAGCCGCCGCGCCCGAGGATCGGCTCGAGGAGCACCGCGCCGACCTCGCCGCCGCGCAGCGCCGCCTCGACCGCGTCGACCGCCCGCGCGGCGCCCGCCTCGTCCCGCGGGTACGGCGCGAACGCCACCCGCCGGTTGAGCTGCTCCGCGAAGGGCGCCCGGTAGCTCTCGCGCAGCCCGCACGCCGCGAGCGGTGCGTACCCGAGGCCGTGGTAGGCGCCCTCGAAGGCGACGAGCCCCGGCCGCCCCGTCGCGAGCGCCGCCGTCTTGATGGCCGCGGTCACCGCGTCGCTGCCGCTCTGGCCGAGCAGCGCCATGGGCGAGGGACCGGGGTGCAGCGCCGCGAGCCGCTCGAGCAGCGCGATCTTCACGTCGGCCGAGTACACGTCGCCCAGGGCGAGCGTCAGCCGCGCTATCTGCTCCTCCGTCGCGCGCCGCACCGGCTCCGCCGCGTGGCCGAGCAACAGCGCGCCGAAGCCCGCGCACAGGTCGACATAGCGGTTCCCGTCGACGTCGTAGACGTTCGCGCCGCGCCCGCGCGACAGCACGATGGGCAGCATGTCGGCGCCGCTCTTCTGCGCGCGCGCCTCGCGGCGCCGGCCGAACGCCGGGCACTCCACGCGCTCGAGGCGCTCGAGGGCGCTCCGCGACAGGGGACCAGGCGGCGGCACCCGGACGTCGGGCATCTGGTCGCCGTCGCCCGCGCCCTGCGCCGCCGGCAGCGGCAGCTCGCTGTTCGGCATCGTTCTTCCTCCGCGCGGACCCTAGCGCGCCCGGGGCCCCGAGCTCAGGCGCACACCCGGTTTCTTCCGCTGTTCTTCGCGTGGTAGAGGCGCTCGTCGGCGCGCTTGATGAGGTCGTTCGCGGTCCGATCGCCCTCCTGCAGCAGCGCCACGCCGACGCTGATCGTCACGCGGATGCTGTCGGCCTGGAACACGAAGAGGTGCTCCGCGACCTTCTGCCGCAGGGTCTCGCCGAGCGCTGCCGCGCCCTCGATGGACGTCTCCGGCAGGATGATGGCGAACTCCTCGCCGCCGTACCGCGCAAAGACCTCATCGCGGCGGATGCGGCTCTGCACGATGCGCGCGACCTCCTTCAAGACGAAGTCGCCGGCCAGGTGGCCGTGGACGTCGTTGATGCGCTTGAAGTGGTCGATGTCGAACAGGAGGATCGCGAGGTCCCGCTCGTGGCGGCGGCCGCGGATGATCTCGCGTTCGAGCGCCTCGTAGAGGTAGCGCTTGTTGTGGATCTGCGTGAGACCATCGATGATGGTCATCCGGTAGATCTCTTCGTGGTATTGCGCCTCCACGTCGGCGCCGGACAGGAACTTGAAGATCGTCGGGCCGATCTTCACCCGGTCTCCGTTCTTCAGCACCACCTCGCGGGAGATCTGCTCATCGTTGCAGTACGTCCCGTTGGTGCTCCCGTCGTCGACCACCATCCAGGCGCTCGGCCGCTGCTCGAAATGGGCGTGGCGGCGTGACACGGAGTCGCCGTCGAGCACGATGTGGTTGTCGGCCCCACGGCCGACGCGCGTCGGGTTGTGCTCCAGCACGAACCGCTTGCCGAGCAGCGTGGGCTCCTTCGTGTAGATCACGACCAGGCAGTCGGTCGTGTTCTTGCTGCCGCCGCCCGGTGGGGGCTGGACCACCTGCGTTACACGAGTCTTTTCGTCGAAGTCGCTCACGCGCGCTCAGCCCAACCCGTCGTGCGACCTAGCCTCGACACGTTTCGAGCTCCTCCGGAGACGGAACCTACCCGGGCGCGGCTCTTCGGTCGCGATCCGACGGCTCGATATGCCCTAGCTCGCCCGAGATCAAAGCGTACTGACATGTACCGACTCCCGTCAAGACGCCCATCCGAGCGGAGCCGTCTTCGGTGCTTCCTCCGCCCTCCTGACCTGACAGCGGCATACGTCGCCCTCTGCGCTCCGTCGCACCCTTCCACGTTCTCGGCTTGTTCCCCTCACGATGTGTGCCCCCTGCCGCCGCTCACTCCGCACCACATCCCTGTGCTCGCTCACGCGCATTGTGGGGCATTGTGCGTGTCCATCGCAGTTGACGCGCTGCCCCTTTTCAGTCGTGCAGCCCGCGCTGCCGTCGATGCGGCTCTCTCTATGCGTTTCCCGGGCGCGCCGCCACCCATCCGGCGAGCGGTTGCGCCGGCAAGGCGGAGGATGGTTCGCTGGAGCACGATGTGTCTGTTCGGTCGGCATGCCCGCTGCGGGACGAGGCTCCGTGCGTTCTGCCTCAAAACCAGTGCGCATCACAACGCTGAACTGAGCGCTGCACACGCACGCGCAGCGCGCGCCGCGACCGTGCGCTGCGCGCGGGGTTGTTGCCGAGCAGCGCCGGTTGGTTGACTTGGCATACGGGGTGCGTAGGATAGACCTGCGTCGCGGCGGAGACCTCCCCCCCAGGTCCGTCGCGACGTTTTTCATTATCAGCCGCCGGCGCTCGGTATCCAGCCCGGTTCCAGCCCGGTACGGCCGCGTGCCTCGCTTTCTGGGATGATTCACGGAGCAGCTCGTTCCGCGGCCTCAATCGGCAGCTATGCTCCGTCGCTGCTGGAATCCTATGTCCCGGAGCCAGCAACAAGAAGCCGAGCCCAGCCATGCAGAGGCCACGAGACGCCGAGCCAGCGGTGAAGAGGCATCAAGAGACCGAGCCGGGTCGCAACAAGGGTATTGACGGCGGGCACCCGGGCCGGAGCGGGCGCCTGGGGCGGGGGAGAGAGCCCGCGCGGGGGCTCGGTCACGCGCGCGAGGGGAGCGTGACGCGCAACTCGCCGCCGTCGAACACCCAGAGCTCGCCGGGCTGTCCCTGGATCCAGGTCTCGTTGGCGGTGAGCGGGGCCGTCGCGACGACCGCGACGCGGTCCTTCGGGGTCGTGACGGTGGAGAAGTCGACTCGGACGTCGTCGTCGACGAGCGTCGCGACGCCGAACGGGGCTTTGCGGACGATGTAACAGAGCCGGGTCGCGCAACGGGCAAAGAGGTGGCGCCCGTCGCCGAGCAGGAAGTTGAACGTGCCGTCCTGTCCGAGCTCGCCGCCGAGCGCCGCGATCGCCTCCCAGAGCTCGCTGGTCCGGCGCGGGTAGCCGGGGAACGCGCTGCGCAGCCCCTCCAGCAGGTAACAGAAGGCGTGCTCGCTGTCGGTCGTGCCGATGGGGTTGAAGCGGCCCAGCGCGCGGCGCCGCACCCGCGGCAGCGTGCCGTTGTGCGCAAAGACCCAGTGCCGCCCCCAGAGCTCCCGCACGAACGGGTGCGTGTTCGCGAGCAGGACATCGCCGCGGGTGCGGCGCCTGATGTGGCCGATCGCGAGCAGCGTCTTGATCGGGGTCTCGCTCAGGAACCGCGCCAGCGGGCTCTCCGCGGCGGGGCTCGGATCGAGGAAGACGCGCGCGGCGCGCCCCTCGAAGAACGCGAGGCCCCACCCGTCAGCGTGGGGGCCGGTGCGGCCGCCCCGGTGCCGCAGGCCGTTGAAGGAAAAGACGACGTCGGTCGGGACGTTGCACTCCATGCCGAGGAGCTCGCACATGCTCGCGGCCGGACGATACCACCGCAGGAGCGGCCTGAGGCCGTCGACGTGGGGGCGCGGCCCCGCGATCGGCGCGCGATCCCGGCCGCGAGCGCGGCGCGGCGCGCGATCCCGCCGCGAGCGCGGCGCGGCGCGCGATCCCCGATCGCCAGCGCGGCGCGCGCCGCGTCAGCGTCGAGGCGCCCCGTCAGCGGCCAGCGTCGCCCTGCAGCTGCGCGCGAGGGATGGAGTGGACGACGTCGATGACCGCCTTGACCGTGTCGACCGGGGTCTCGGGGATGATCCCGTGGCCGAGGTTGAAGATGTGCCCCGGGCGCCCGCCGGCCTCGGCGAGCACCGCCCGCGCGCGGCGCTCGGCGACCTCGCGCGGCGCGCAGAGCAGCAGCGGATCGAGGTTGCCCTGCACCGCGCGGTCGTGGCCGATACGCTGCCACGCCCGGTCGAGCGGCGTGCGCCAGTCGACGCCGATCACCGTGCCGCCGGCGTCGCGCTGCGCCTCGAGCAGCGCCCCCGTGTTCGTGCCGAAGTGGATGACCGGGACCCCGGTCGCCTCGAGGTCGCGGAGGATGTACCGCACATGCGGCTGCACGTGCTCGCGGTAGTCGTCGATCGAGAGCGCGCCGACCCACGAGTCGAACAGCTGCACCGCCTGCGCGCCCGCGGCGACCTGCGCGCGGAGCAGGCGGCGGACGACCTCGGAGATCTTGCCCATCAGCGCCGACCACGCCTCGGGCTCGCTCCACATGAGCTGCTTCGTGAGCCGGTAGTCGCTCGATTTGCCCCCCTCGACGAGGTAGCTCGCCATGGTGAACGGCGCGCCGGCGAAGCCGATGAGCGGCGTCTTGCCGTCGAGCTCCTTCCGGATGAGCCGCACGGCCTCGAGCACGTAGCCGAGGCCCTCCTCGGGCTCGAACACGCGGAGCCGCTCGATGCCGGCCCGGTCGCGCACGGGCTCGTGGATGACCGGGCCCTCGCCCTTCGCGAACTCGAAGGGGGCGCCCATCGGCTCGAGCGGAAGCAGGATGTCGGCGAAGAGGATCGCCGCGTCCATCCCGAGCCGCAGCGGCTGGAGCGTCACCTCGAGCGCGAGCTCGGGCGTCTTGCAGATCTCGAGGAGCGTGTGCTTCTTCCTGAGCTCGCGGTACTCGGCCATGTACCGGCCGGCCTGGCGCATGAACCACACGGGCGTGACATCGGTCGGCTCACGCCGGCAGGCGCGCAGGAAGCGATCGTGCATGGCAGGCTCCAAGATGATGGGCCGAGGGGCTCCCTCGGGGCTTTCCTTCATGTCCGTTCAGCCATCGCCCGGCAATCTGTTTCTAGGAGCGCCTGGGAGCGCGGAGGCCGGCCGGGCGGTCGGCGGGCCGACGGGGGGACCCAAGCGCCGGCTCGTGCGCCGTGTAGACTTGGGAATATGGCGCGTCCTTCCAGACCTCCCGGCTTTGACATGACGTACAGGCCCGAGAAGCGCATCGCGTTCGGGCCGCCGCTGAAGGAGCGCATCCCGGCGCTGCTTTACTTCAGCTTCGCCATCGTCGTCTCGGCGGTGATCCTCTACGGCCAGAACGCCCCTTCGAGCTCCTGGATCTTCCAGTACGTGGTCGAGGGGGACCGGCACCGGATCGTCCCCTCGAGCGTGTGCGCCATCATCCTGTTCGTGAGCGCGCTCGCGGCGGTGCTGCGCGAGCAGATGCGCGGCGTCATCGTGCACCCGGACGGGATCGAGCTGCGCGAGCTGTTCGGGTTCGGGCTGCCGCGCGTGCGGCGCTTCGCCTGGTCGCAGATCGACCGGATGTCGGTGCCCTCCGCGCGGGAGGGCGCCGGCAGCGCGGGCCAGGACGAGGGCAAGGCGCTGGGCAACATCCGGCTGGATCTCTGGGACGGGTCCCGCACCTGGCTGCCGGATGTAGGGGACAAGATCGCGCTCTCGGTGATGCTGGAGCGCGTGGCCCTGGCGCGGGCGATCCCGATCGAGGGGGGGACCGGGCTGATGGACGACCTCGGCAACCCCCTGCAGGACGACGGCTGACGACGGCTGAGGCGCCTCAGGCGGCGCTCGCGCCGGCCTTCCGCTGCGCGAACTCCTCGCGCACGCCCTTCCGCAGCTCGGGGTCGAGCAGGAGATCCGCGCACGTCATCGCCATCGCCTTGGCGGCGATCAGCATCGAGTCCTGTCCGGAGGGGCTCGCGGCGCGCGCGGCGAACGCGTGCTGGTGGCAGGTCGTCTCGCCCTTGCCGCAGATCGCGATCCACGGGTGGATGGCGGGGAGCGCGTGGGACACGTCGCCCATGTCGGTCGACCCGGTGCCGACGAGGGGGTCCATCTCGACCGGCGAGCGGCCGAGGGCGCGCAGGTGCTCGCCGAAGCGGCGCGCCATCTTCCGGTTGTTGACCATGTTCTTGTAGCCGCCCTGGTCGACGAGCGTGAGCTCCACGCCGCTCGCCATGGCCGCGCCGCGGGCGCAGCGCTCGACGATCGCCCGCACGCGCGCGAGCTCCTCGGTGTCGAGGGCGCGGACCGAGAACTCGGCCACCGCGACCTCGGGGATGATGTTGACCGCCTGGCCGCCGTTCTTGATGATCCCGTGCACCCGGACGCCGTCGCGGAAGTGGACGCGCTGGCCGTCGATGAGCCGGAAGGTGTCGAGGCAGGCGGTGAGCGCGCTGCTCCCGTCCCACGGCGCGAGCGCGGCGTGCGACGGCTTGCCGCGGAACTGGAGCTCGATCCAGGTGCTGGCGAGCGTGTCGTGGGCGAGCAGATCGCGGTCGAACGGGTGGAACATCATCGCGGCGTCGACGCCCTCGAACGCGCCGGCCTCGAGCAGCCTGATCTTGCCGCCGCCGCCCTCCTCGGCGGGCGTCCCGACCAGGTCGATGGTCCCGGCTACGGCGTCCTTCTGCCGCGCGAGCGCGAGAAACGCGCCGAGCGCGCCCGCCGCGATGAGGTTGTGCCCGCAGGCGTGGCCGATCTCCGGGAGCGCGTCGTACTCGGCGAGGATGGCGAGGTGCGGGCCTTTGCCCTGGCCGATGCGCGCGCGCAGCGAGGTGGGCATCCCGGCGAGCCCGCGCTCGACCTGGATGCCGTGCTTCTCGACGGCCTCGGCGACCCACGCCGCGGCCTTGTGCTCCTCGAATCGGAGCTCGGGGTTCGCGTGGATGCGCGAGGCGATCTCGCGGAGCTCGGGGGAGAGGTCGTCGATGTCACGCTGGATCCGGCTCGGGTCGAGGCTCATGGGAGGGCGATACTACTCTGGATCCCCGGTGTGCGCCTGAGCGATGGTGGCGCTGGCGGAGGCGCGCGGCCGGCCCGTACGTCTGCGACACGTCTGCGACGCTGCCGCGCCTGCCAGGCCTTCTCACGGAGTCAGGATCCTCGAATGCACGGACCGCGCTGCTCCTCGCGCTCACTCCTCTGCTTCTGTCTCGCGGCGATGCTCGCGCCCGCCGCGTGCGATGTGCCCGGGTGCGCGCGAGCGCGTGAGGAGAGCGCGCCGGCCGCCTCGACCGAGACGCCTGCGCCTGCGCCTGCGGCGGTCCCGGGCGCGGCGGCGCAGGCAGGGCCCGCCCGCGTCGTGGTCGAGGCGCGGGCGATGGGCACGAACCTGCTGCTCGCCGCCCACACGAGCGCGGCGATGGACGAGGCGGCGGTCAGGGCCAGGCTGGACAAGGCGATCGCCGAGATCCGCAGGCTGGAGGGGCTCATGACCACGTGGCGGCCGGAGAGCGAGCTGTCGCGGGTGAACGCGGCGGCGGGGAAGAGCGCTGTCGCGGTGAGCGAGGAGTCGCTCGCCGTCATCGAGAAGAGCCTCTGGATCAGCGAGCGCTCCGAGGGGGTCTTCGACATCACCTTCGAGGCGATGCACGGGCTCTGGAAGTTCGACGAGGACATCGACGACAACGTGCCGCGCCAGGAGGACGTCGAGCGCGCGCGCGGGCTGATCGACTACCGGCAGATCAAGATCGACCCCGCGCAGCGCACGGTGATGCTCGGCAAGCCGGGGATGCGGATGAGCCTCGGCGGGATCGCGAAGGGGTACGCCGTGGACGCGGCGGCGCGGGTGCTGAGGGGAGAGGGGCTGACCTCGTTCGTCGTGCAGGCAGGCGGGGACCTCTACATCGCAGGGAAGAAGCCGGACGGCTCGGGGTGGCGGGCCGGGGTGCGGGACCCGCGCGGCAAGGAAGCGAACGACTACTTCGCGATGATCGAGGTCGAGGACCACGCCTTCTCGACGGCGGGCGACTACGAGCGGAGCTTCGTCAAGGAGGGGAAGCGCTATCACCACATCATCGATCCGCGGACGGGCTTCCCGGCGTCCGAGAGCCGGAGCGTGACCATCTGGGCGAGAGACGCGTTGACCGCGGACGCCGTGGATGATGCGGTGTTCATCCTGGGCGCCGAGAAGGGGCTCAAGCTGGTCGAGTCGATCGACGACTGCGGCGCGGTGATCGTCGACCGGAACAACAAGGTCTGGATATCGAAGCGGCTGGAAGGGAAGGTCGAGGTGCTCCGCCAGCCGACAGATGCTCTTTAGAGCGTTCGGATACGGCATCTCGACGTTGCCGGTGCTCAGCGCCCTTCCGTGCGCTTCCGCGCCGAAGATGTCGATTTAGATCCGTCTCCTGTGCGGGGGCCGGCCGCTCTGTGTACGTGTGCCGGGGGTGGTTTGGCCGGTGCGGCCGTTGGCGCGGTTATCCCTGAGGCCGAGGTGCCGCGTCCGGCACGCTTCGCGGCGGCGGCGCGGAACCTGTTCAGCTTGTCGAGGAAGTGGCCGAGCTCCGACAGGACCGCGCTGAGCTGCGGGAGCTGAGCGGCGAACCGGGCCGAGAGCTCCCTGTATTGTTCCCTCCGGAGCGACCAGGGCCTGTCGATCGGCAGGAGCTTGCCGGCGTCGACCAGGCGCTTGCGCGGCTTGTCCTCCTGCTCGATCTGCGGATTCGCCGACCCGAGCGACGCGAGGAGCCAGGTGTCCGTCGCCTCCTTGGGGATCACGATGATGAGCTTGGGCTCCATCGATCGTCTGTCCTCGCTGCGCTTCTTGTCCAGGCCGAGCCAGCCCTGGACCGTATCGCAGAGCTCCTTCGTTGTGGTGACCTTGAGCTCCCTGCGCGCGTCCGCATCGAGGTGGATGATGAGGAGCTGGCAGCCATGGAGCATCGAGCCGAGCTCCGGGCCGTGCCGCTCGCACCACCGCTGCACCGCGCTCTTCCCGCCGACCGGGCCGTGCCTCCCCTTCGCGAGGTTCAGCGGACGCAGCCTGTAACCGTCGATCCCGAACACCTCATCGAGGAGCGCCTGAAAGACGATCGTGTCCGACTCGCCCTCGCAGGCCAGGGCGATGACCACCGGGGCGCTCACAGGATCGGCATGCCGCCCAGGGCGCCCGATGTCCAGAGATACGACAGCGGCATCCACTTCTCCTCGGCCCGCTCGAGCGCCTCGTGGTGGACGACCCGGCTCACCTCCGTGGCGCCATGGCGATTCCGGGAGACGGTGAAGAGGCGGACGCGGTCGTCGCTGAGGTCGAGCGCGTCGAGCACGGCAGGGTTCTGCGTGGTGAGCAGGAGCTGCGGGCGATCGTCCTCGTTGAGCACGAGGTGCTGCATCCGCCGGATGAGCTCGCCGATCAGCCAGGGGTTGAGGGAATGGTCCACGCCGTCGATCGCCAGGAACCGCGGCGAGTCCGGGTGCAGCAAGAGCAGGAACACGAACAGGACGTAGAGCGCCCCTTCGTTCGCCTCGCGCGCCGAGACCCAGCCGAGCTCCTCGATCATGTGCCGGTCCCGCAGGCTGAGGGCCACCCGGCTCGGCGGCCGGGCGTGACGGGGCGCCGCGTGGCCTGTCGAGGCGTCGAGGCGCACGTCGCTCGCCCAGTCGATGAGCGAGAACGCCTCGTCCCGCGCGCGCTCGAACACCGCCGGCGACTCGCGCAGATCGAACATGCAGTCGGCCATGCCGCCGCCGAGGAGCCCGAGCGGCTCGGCGGGATCCAGATCGCCGATGCGCTCGCGTAGCATGGGGGTGCTGGGCGCGTAGATCATGAAGCCGCCGAGGGTCTCGAGCAGCTCGGCCAGCGGGCCGCGGCCGTGCACGGACTTCACGATCGGACCGAGGCCGTCGCGCAGACCGGGCGCGACCGGCTGCTCGTGCGGCGCGCGCCCGCTCCCGTCCGGCGCGCGGTGGAGGACGTGCGCGCTGCGATCCGAGCGCCTGCCGAGGGTGTCGCCGCGCTCCGCCAGCTCCTCGCCGACGTAGCTCCACGCGCCCTTGTCGCGCTCGGCGGGGTTGCCGAGGCTCACCCGGTACAGCGCCTCGTCCGACGCCGCCTCCAGGGCGATCTCCTCGACGAGCCGCTTCTGGACGCGCAGCGCCGACTTGTAGAGCACCGGCGTGCCCAGCCGCACGCCGCGCGCCTGCAGCGTGCGGTGATCCACGCGGCCCGCGGCCGCGCACGAGAGGGCGCCGATCGCCTCCAGGAGGTTGCTCTTGCCGGCGCCGTTCGCGCCGATCAGCACGTTGAGGCGCCCGAGCTCCAGGGTGACGTCCGTCGCGGTCTTGAATCCCCGGATCTGGAGCGTGCGAATCACGGAATCGCACGTTATCACAGAGCGCCGCGGCGAAGCGTCGCCTCACCGGCCCTTGTACACCGGCCTCCGCTTCTCCGCGAACGCGCGCAGCGCCTCCAGCCGGTCCTCGCTGCGCAGCGTCTCGTCGTAGTGCACCCGCTCGATCTCGAGCCCGAGCTCCAGCGGCACGTCGTAGCCGTCCTCGATCGCCCGGAGCGCCGCGGCCTGCGCGATGGGCGCGCCGCTCGCGATCGGATCGATCCACGCGATGGCGTCGTCGACCACCGGCGCCCCCTCGGGCGAGACCCGGTTCACGAGACCCCAGGCGAGCGCCTCGGCCGCGGTGAGCCGCCGGCCGAGCAAGATCATCTCCTTCGCCCGCGCCTCGCCGACCACCCGCGGCAGCCGCTGCGTGCCGCCGGCGCCCGGGATGATCCCGAGCGACGTCTCCGGCAGCGCGAGCTCGGCGTGCGGCGCCGCCACCCGGAGATCGCAGAGCAGCGCGAGCTCAAGGCCGCCGCCGAAGGCGACCCCGTTGATCGCCGCGATCACCGGCTTCGGGCTCCGCGCGAGCACGCCAAGCTCGGTCCGGTACAGGCCCACCTGACGGCGGACGTCGTCCGGGCTCATGCCCTGCCGCTCCTTCAGGTCGGCGCCGGCGCAGAACGCCTTGTCCCCGGCGCCCGTGACCACGATCGCCCGCACCTCCGGGTCGTCCACGAGCTCGCGCCCGAGGCGCCCGAACGCGAGCAGCGCGTCGCGAGAGAGCGCGTTGCGGCGATCCGCGCGATCGATGGTGAGCACCGCGACCGCGCCGCGCCGGTCGAGCTTCACAGGAGACGCTTCCGACATAGTGCTTCCTACCCGGCCGCGCCGGCGCGGCAAGCCGGCGCGGCGAAGAGGCCGCTCACCTGGCGTCGCCCGCCTTCTTGGCCTTGTTCCCCGCCGCCTCCAGCTTGCCGAGGCGCGCCTTGATCTCCGCGTGGTCGCGCCGCAGCGCCTCGAGCTCGTCCCGCACCCGGTCGAGCTCGCGCTTGCCCGCCCCCCCGAGATCCCGGAGCACCTCGCGGATCCGCCGCCGCACCCGGCCGTCGAGATCGCGGTCGAGCTGCCGCTGCAGCGCGCCGCGCGACCGGCCGTCGCCGAGGTCGCCCAGCGCGCGCGCTACGTCGACCCGGAGGTAAGGATCCGGCTGGTCGAGCAGCTCCTCGAGCAGCTCGCGCGTCCGCCGGTCGCTGGAGAGCTTCGGCAACGCCAGGATCGCCGCCCGGCGCCCCCGCGTCGGGATGCCGTAGCGCGTGCGCGCCGTCAGGTGCGGCACGGCGCGCTCGTCGCGCAGGTTCGCCAGGCCGTCGATCACGCCGCAGCGGATCACCTCGCCCCACGAGGGACGATCGAGGAGGTCGACAAGCGTCTCGAACCCCGAGCTCTGCCGCGTCGCCCCGAGCGCCCGGGCCGCCTCGGCCTGGACCAGGTAGCTCGCGTCGCGCAGCGCCAGCCTGCCGAGGAGCTCCGCCGCCTTGGCCGACCTGAAATTGCCGAGCGCGCTCGCGACAGCGCGGCGCACCTTCGGGTGCTCCACGCCCGCGCTCCCCTCGAGCAGCGCGAACGCCGCGCTCGACTGGAGCGCGCCGAGCGCGCTCGCGGCCGCCGCGCGCACCCCCCAGAACTCGTTCGCGTCGGCGAGCGACTGCCCGAGCGCACGCGCCGTCGGCGGGTCGTCGCGCCGCGAGAGCGGCCTCGCGGCGAGCATGCGGCCGCGCGCCGTCGGGGCGTGGGCGAGCTGCGCGCGCAGGAGATCGCCGGGCGCGTCGACCTTGACCTCGCCGAGGATCCTGAAGTCCGGATCGACCACCACGAAGCGAGGGCGCCGTGGGAGCGCGATGACGAAGGTGTGCGCCTGCTGGTCCACGCGCCGCACCTCGCGGCGCACGCTCGAGCCCTTGCCGTCCGCGAAGCCGAAATCGAGCACGAGGTCGAACGCGAAGACCGGCGGCGTCGAGGCGTCCGGCTGGAGCGCGTGCTCCCGGCTGGGGTGCTGTCCGGACGCCTGCGTCTGCTTCACCGTCACGGTGCACTGGTCGCCCTCGAGCTCGATCTTCACGTCGAGCTCGGGGTGGCCGGCGCGGAAGACCCACTGCTCGAAGAAGCGCTCCAGCGACTTGCCGCTCACGTCCTCGAGCGCGCGGGCGAGATCCCGTGTCTCCGCGACCCCGCGCGCGTGGCGCGTGAGGTAGGTGTTCACGCCGCGCCAGAAGAGCTGGTCGCCGAGCTCCCGCCGGAGCAGGTGGAGCACGAGCCCGCCCTTCTCGTAGAGGTGCCGATCGAAGACGTCGAGCGGCGCGTCATAGTCCTGACAGACGATCGGGCGCCGGTAGCGGCCGCGCGCCTCGCCCAGGTACGAGTCGAGATCGGCCTTCAGGCTGTGGTCGTACTCGTCGGCGCCGAGGTGGTGCTCCCGATAGACGTGCTCCATGAACGTCGCGAAGCCCTCGTTGAGCCAGCCGTGCGACCAGTCGCGGCAGGTCACGAGATCGCCGAACCACTGGTGCGCGAGCTCGTGGGCGATGAGGTCGTCCGACGAGATGTCGAGCGCCGCCCGCTCGTCGAGCAGGATGTGCTCGTACATCGTCGTGGCGGTCGTGTTCTCCATCCCCCCGAAGATGAAGTCGCTCACCACCACCTGGGCGTAGCGGCGGAAGGGGTACTTGACGCCGAGCTTCTCGCTGAAGTGGCGGACCATGTCCGGCGTGCGCGCGAACGTGCGGCGGCCGTCCTCCTCGCGCCCCTTCGGCACGAAGTACGCGAGCGGGATGTCGAGCGCCGCCTCGTCGATGCGGGCGAACTCGCCCGCGACCAGCGTGAACAGGTAGCTCGGGTGAGGCTCGTCGAGCCGGTAGCGGTAGACGCCCGCCTTCTGCGACTTCGCGTCGCCCTCGAGCTCGCCGTTCGACAGGCAGTACCAGCCCGGCGGCACCTCGGCCCGGAGCTCGGTCGTCTGCTTGATGTGGGGCTTGTCGATGCAGGGGAAGATGTGGCGCGCGTCCTCGTCCTGACACTGCGTCCAGACCTGGCGCGGGCGGTCAGGGACGTGCTCGTCGGGCTGGAGGAAATAGAGCCCCCGCCGCGGCGTCGCCCGGTACCGGACCAGGATCGAGGCCTCGGCCTCCTCGAGCGGCACGGCCACGCGGAGCGTCTCGCCGTCGTACGTGTACTCCGCCGGCTGGAACGCGCCGCTCGCCGCCTTGCCGGCGCCGCGCCGGGGCTTCGCGGGGCGCGCGGCGCCGGCGCTGATCTCGACCGCCTCCAGGTCGAAGCCGATGGCGTCGAGCGCGATCTCGCGCGCCGAAGGGTCGACGCGGACCGCCTCGAGCCGCGCCGTGCCCCGGATCGAGCGCTCCGCGACGTCGAGCGCGAGATCGAGGGCGATGTGCCGGATCGTGAAGGGGCGGGAGCGCTCGTAGACGCGCTTCGTCCCGGCGAGCGTGAAGGGCCGCGACGCGAGCGCGAACTCGGACGACGACAGCACGGAACCGCAAGCACAGCGCGAGTGAAGCCGGTACTCTAGGGACATCGCGGCCGAGTTTCCACGCGCGGCGCCCGGCCCTGCAAGCGAGAACTGGCGCGCTGGAGCGAGCGGCCGAACCGCTCAGCTCGTCTTGAGGCCGTCCAGCACCTCCAGCGCGAGCTCGTACTTGCCGAGCGGCGGCATCAGGTAGGCCCCCTGCACCCGCTCGCGCACCGAGAAGAGCATCTCGCGGGCGATCTTCACCCCCTCCTTGCGCGCCTCGGGGCCGGCCGGGACCTTGCGCATACGCTCGCGGATCTCCTCGGGGATCTGCATGCCGGGCACCTCGTTGTGGAGGAACTCGGCGTTCTTGTAGCTGACCAGCGGCAGCACGCCGACGAGCACCGGCATCCCAAGGTGCTCGATGCGCCGCAGCACCTTCTCGAGGAGGTCCTGGTGGAAGATCGGCTGCGTCATGATGATGTCGGCCCCCGCGGCGCGCTTGCGCTCCAGGCGCGCGATCTCCTTGTCGAGGTCCGGGGCGCCGGGCTCGAGCCCCGTGGCGAGCAGGAACGACGTCTTGCCGCCCGGGATCGGCTTGCCGGCCGGGTCGAGGCCGCGGTTCATCGTGCTCGCCATGTGGAGCAGCCCGATCGAGTCGAGGTCGTAGACCGCCGTCGCCTCCGGGTAGTCGCCTACCTTCGGCGGGTCGCCCGTGATGATGACGAGGTTCTTGATGCCGATCGCGTGGGCGCCGAGCAGGTGCGCCATCTGGCCGATGAGGTTCCGGTCGCGGCCGCAGACGTGCAGGATCGGCTCGATGCCGAAGCGCTGGAGCAGGAGCGCGCAGAAGGCGAGGTTCGTCATGCGCGCGGTGGCGCGCGGGCCGTCGGCGACGTTCACTACGTCGACGCCGCTGTCGATGAGCATCTTCGCCGCGTTCAGCGCGCTCTCCGGGCTGAGGCCGGGCGCCGGGTTCACCTCGACGGAGACGACGAACTTGCCCGCCGCGATCTTCGCCGCGAGGGGGCTGCGCTCGCCGAGCGGCGTGGGCTCGCTCCCCGTGGGCGCGTCGATCGTGATCTGCGGGCGCGAGGTGGCCTCGGGCGCGGCGGCGCCCCGGAGCATGCGGGCCGACTTGGCCATCCACTTGACGTGCTCCGGCGTGGTGCCGCAGCAGCCGCCGATCATCGCGGCGCCCGCCTGGATCAGGCGGCGGGCGAAGACGTCGAAGTACTCGGGCGTGGCCATGTAGAGCAGGCGGCCGTCGACGGTGCGGGGCAGGCCCGCGTTCGGCTGCACGCAGAGCGGCAGCCCCGCGGTCGCCATCCGCTCGGCCATCGCGAGCGACAGCTGCGGGCCGTCGCCGCAGTTGACCCCGAGCAGGTCGACGCCCCAGTCCCGCAGCGTCCGGGCGACGCGCTCCGGCAGGCTGCCGTCGGCCACGACGCCGCTCGTGTCGAACGTCATCGACGCGAGGACCGGGAGCCCCGGCGCCGCCTTGCGCGCCGCCTCGATGGCGAGCTTGATCTCGTCAAGGTGGCGAAATGTCTCAAGAACCAGGAGGTCGACGCCGCCCTCGGCGAGGGCGCCCGCCTGCTCGGCGAACGTGGCGGCCGCGGCGGCGAGGTCGTCGCGCGTGGCCACGCCGGGCACGAGCCCGGTCGGGCCGATCGAGCCGGCGACGTACGCGTCGCCGCCCGCGATCTCGCGCGCGATGCGCGCGCCCGCGAGGTTGAAGTTGCGCACCTCGTTGACGAGCCCGTACCGCTCGAGGCGGAACCTGTTCGCGCCGAAGGTGTTCGTCTCGATGACGTTCGCGCCCGCCGCGACGTAGTCGGCGTGGACCTTCTTCACGAGGTCGGGGCGCGTGACGTTGAGCTGCTCGAAGTTCTGGGTGACGAACACCCCACGCTCGTAGAGCAGCGAGCCCATCGCGCCGTCGAACACGAGGATCGAGCGCTGGATCGCGTCGAGGAGCGGGGTTTCGGGTCTCGTGCGGGGCATGGGGCGCATCGTAGGGGCGCGCCGCCTTCTCAGGAAGGGGGGCGCGACGCGGTTGACGGCGCGGTCAAGATCTCGGTAGGCAGATCTCGAGATGAGCACGCCCCGATGGCTCCGCGCATTCGCCCTGGCGGTCTCCGCCGCTGCCCCTCTCCTCGCCGCCGCTCCCGCGGCCCACGCCTGGGATCCGGTGGTTCACCGCTCGGACGCGGGCGTGGACCTCTACCTCTGGAGCGCCCGGTACTTCGGCACGTCGCTCGCCGCCGTGCCGTTCGTTCAGTTCGAGCCGACGCCCGACCTGTTCATCAACCTGCAGTTTCCGCTCGCGCTCTCGATCGACAGCCGGCGCGGCGGCCTCGATCTCAGGAGCGAGTCGCGCGCCGGCCTCGGCAACCCCACGTTCGCGCTCTACTACTCGGACATCGACGGCAAGCTCACGTGGTATGCGGGCGGCCGCCTCTCGCTGCCGCTTGGCGCGGTCGATGACCTCGACTGGCGCTGGGCGACCTCGTCCGCCGGGTGGGCGATGGCCCTGTACGACGCGCACCTCTGGGCGACGGACACGCTCCCGATCGGGGGGTTCGGCGGCATCGAGTACCGCTTCGGGCGCCCCTTCGTGCTCAGGGCGGGCGGCGATCTCTCGTTCTTCCCTCCGCTGAGCGACGGGCCGCGCAGCATCGGATTCGTGGCCTCGGACGATCTCGATGTCGTCTTCCAGGCGAAGGTGGAGCCCGAGTTCCAGAGCCGCGCCGGCTTCGGCGGCGGCGTCTCGCTGAGGATGGCGTGGATCCCGACGGCGCCGGACTTCGTCGACGACGCGCAGGTCTCGCTGATGCCGTATTTCGTTTACGACAGCCAGAAGACCTTCTTCATGCGGGCCGGCCTGCTCCTCGCGCTGGACGAGCCGGCGGGGCCCGCGTTCGACAGGGGGCAGGTCGCGTCGCTCTACCTGCAGTTCGGCGGCCACCTCGACTAGGCCCTGGCTCGGCGCCTCGGGCGCGCGAGCCACGCGCGGAGGCCTGCGCCGGGAGGTCGCCCTCGCTCTCATGGAGGCTCGAACATGACCCGCCGCCGCGCCATCGCCTGGGGCGCCGCCGCCGTCGCCGTGGTGGCTCTCTGGCTCTTCTGGCGCAAGCTGAACCAGTTTCCGCCGGACACGACGCCCGAGGGCGCCTATCTCCGCATCGCGTACAGCATCGGTGTGAGCGATCCGCGCGCGTGCTTCCCGTACCTCGAGGATCGGGCGCAGCACGCGGCGTACACGATCCGGGATTACCGCCGGAAGGCGTTCGAGCGGATCGAGGCGAGCTACCCGGAGCCGGAGCGCACGCGCCTGCTCGACCAGTACCGGGCGCACGCGATGGCCGAGGACGGGGCGGACGTGTGGGTCGACCTCGCCGCGAAGCAGGGCTTCATCGCCCGCCTCCGGCGCGACCTGTCCGGCATCGGCAAGGTGGAGGTGACGGGCGAGCGCGCGACGGTCGAGACGGCGCGCGGCACGCGGTACCCGTTCCGCCGGCGGGACAACGGCATCTGGGGGCTGACGCTGTTCACGGCGGACCTCGTGGCCGAGGCGGAGCGGGCGGCGAGGGACTGGGACGTCGTGGAGAAGGCCGCGCTCGACTACGAGCGGGGGCGGTGAGCTGGCCATCCGGGCTGCTCGAGCCTGACCGCACCGGCGCGGTGGTCGGCGAGCTGGAGAGCCGGCCGACGAGGCCGACGTGGAGTAGCCCAGCACATCAACTGTGCTTCCGGTGCGCTCCGGAGGTGCCCGTCGCCGGAACGAAGCCTTCCGGCGCGCGCCGGAGCACGAGAGTGCGCGGGTTCGGCGGCCTCCGTCGCCGTCGAGCATGCCCCGCCCGGGCGCATGGCCGACTCGTCGGGCTGACACCGCGATCGACCCGCCCATGCATTCATTCATTTCGGCGTCGATCCGCGATGACATCGTGACGTGATCGAGCGAACAACCGTTGGCTGGACAACAAGGCAGCGAGCGGTGACAATAGATGAGTTGAGCAGGGGAGACCGCCCAGCTCAGCCGACGAGCGCCCCTGGATCACGGTCCGAGCACGCGCGACTGGGCAGCTTCACGGCACCCTGTGGCGCGGCGGAGCGCGCCGGTTCTCGTCATCGCCGTGCGCTCGAGCGCCATCCGCCGAGGTGTCACGCACGGCAGCGACCGTGGTCGTTCACCCATCAGACAATGCGAGGTATGGGATGCGAAGAGCTAATTTCATTGCGTTCGATGAGTTCGTTCCGCTGGGCACCAACTCGTCAGCGCCTGTCTTCACGAGCGCGGAGCTCAACTCCAAGCTGGGACATTTCGACCAGCTCGCGATCATGGTCGTGATCGACAACGTGGGCGGGAGCACGGTGGGCGGATTCGAGCTCTTCATCGAGCACAGCGGAGACGGGCGCAACTTTCTGGCGATGAAGACCAACACGTCGCCCCCGACTGGCACAGGCGACATCAGCATCTCGTCGCTCTCCACGACCGCCACGAACGTGAAGTGGGGTAATCACGACGGGGGAAACCCGCTCCTCAACCATGTGCGGTTCAGGCTGTATTTCACCAACACGACGACGTCGGCGCACGTGCGGGTGATCGTCACGCAGCGGGACGACGCCTGAGGGGATGAGCGCCGGCGCGACGACGCACCTGAGGAGAGGGAGGCGTCGTCGCGCTCCGGCGCTCCGGTCAGCGGCGAGCCAGCGGCGAGGCGTGATCGCACGCGGAAAGGAGAACGCGGTGGAACAAACCGTCGTGACGGTGTTCGACGACGTCATGAGCGATATGGCGCTGTCAGATGGCACATACTTCATCACCAAGTACACGAGCCTCGAGCACACGGACGTCCTGAGCTCCGCAGGCCAGATCGGCCTTCAAGCCGTGATGCAGGAGATCAAGCTCCAGAAGCCGCTTCCTCTGAGGATCACGATGGAGCATTCGGCGAACGGCTATGACTGGAAGCCCAAGAACAGCGCGCCGGAGCTCTCGGGGTCAATCTCTCCGGGTCAAGATACTGTGGCGCTCGCCGGGGGCGAGAGCTGGCCCACCCGGCCCAGCCTGCGTTTCGTGCGCCTCCGGATCGACATCGGCAACAACATAGACCGCTTCTCCGTCATGCTGAAGGTGCACGCCACCGTCCGGAGGCGCGGAGCAGGGCTCCTGGACCTGGACGAGGACGTGGACGAAGACGACTCGCCGAGGCCCTTGCCGCTCGCCGAGCTCCTGTTCGGAGTCCGCGGCGAGGTGCTGGACGAGCTCCGGGAGCTCGCCCTCGGCGCGAGCCACGTGGACGAGGAGGCCCGGCACGCCGAGGTGATCGGCCGCATGAGCCTGCGGAGCAAGCGAGAGGTGTTCGGGCTCGTACGCCGCATCCAGGGGATGGACATCGAGTCCAAGCAGCTCTTGCTCAGCCTGGGGCGGGGGGTCGTCAAGCTGCTGTCGGCGGAGGTCGGTGAAGGCGAAGAAGGCAAGGGCGCGGAGCACGCGCCGGGGCCGGCCAGCCGGCCTGTCGCGCAGGACGAGCGAGAGCGCCAGAAGGCCGATGCGGAGTCGCCGCCTTGCGAGGCGTGCCAGGGCGAGGCCCCGGACCGGGCGCCTCTGGGCGACGAGCCCGCCGGGGCGCACCGGGACGCAGAGCAGCCGGCCTGAATCGGATCAAACAACTCACCGCCGGGAGGAGACGTGAGCCAAGACGGGAGTATCGGATCGCTGGTCAAGAACGCGATCAACCAGTACATCAACCGGCAGCGCGCGAGGTCGGGACGGATCACCAGGACCGTCTACAACGACTTCATGCACAGCAGCACGGCGGTCGCCAAGGCGGTGAGCGCGCCGAGAATGGGAGCTCTCCTCGGGTTCTATGATCAGCTCGCCGTCGAGGTGATCACGGATCAGGCGAGCGCGGGCGTGGGCCCTCTGTCGCTCGACGTGCACCTCGCCCACTCTGGCGACGGGTTCGCGTGGGCCTTGAAGCAATCGGCCCCGCTCGTGCATGAGGACGCGCTGTCGCTCACGGGAAAGACGTACCTCGACATCGGCTTCGATGACGGCGTTGCGCCGAGCATGGGCGTCGTGCGGCTTGAGTTGACGCTGCAAGCCGCCTCGGGCCCTGTCCGCGCGCGGGTGAAGGTCAACGTCACGGCGAACAACCTGAGAGAGCGGGACTTCTCGGCCGCCATCAAGAAGGCGCAGGAGCAGGGCCCGGGCATGGACAGGTACGATCGCTGCTATCCGAGCGGCAGCCGCATCTATCCGGCGAAGGTCAAGGACCTGATAGGGTACTGGTACTACACGAACAAGCACGCCCTGGACTTCCAGAGCATGTCCGTGATCGTACCGCGGGACCAGATGGTCTGCTTCAACGCGTACGACGACTACATCCTCGTCGATCAAGGCAAGGTGGTGTGGAGCTCGCGCGCGTACAACCAGCAGAGATACGCGAACGAGCAATGGGGGCCCAAGGTCACGGCGGAAGATCCGAAGATGGACGCGACGATCGTGTACGAGGAGCCTCCGAAGAAGCCGAAGAAGACGACCGGGCGCATCGGGGACGAAGACTGATCACCGTGCCTTCGCGGGGTGCGCCTCGCCGGAGGTGGGGCAGGAGGAGAGGAGGAAGCGCGGATGTCGCTGCCTTATGAGGATATGTTGCGGTGGTTCGAGGGGGAGGTCCGGGGCCAGACGGGCTCCGCGGTCGGCGGGGCCGTCGGCGGCTACCCAGGTTCGGTCCGGGGCCGCGAGATCGCCATGGGGCTCAACGTGAACCCGTGGATGCCGAAGTGGACCCCGCCGAGGCTGGCTGTGGTCAACGACGCGGGCGAGGAGGTAGGCACGGTCGGGCTCTGGGCGAACGACGGTACCTTGGTGGATCCGGTCACCGGCGAGCCGATGGACGCGGCAAGCGTGGAGCGGGCGGCGCGGCTGCTCCTCGGCGATACGATCGATGGCGCCGGGGGCATGAGCAAGATCTTCCTGGACAGTGTGCTGGGGGACATGTCGGGCGTCGGTCAAGCGGCCCTCGGTGGAGCGCCGGACGAGCGGCTGGCTGACGCCACCGGGCTGGGGACATCGGATGATCCCAGCTGGTCGATGCGGTTCGAGTTCGATGATGGCAGGAGCCGGACCGACGCGGCGCCGGCCCGGACGGCGCCCACCAGGTCGGCGCCCGCGCCGCAGCCTTCGCTTCTGGAGGTGCTCGGCCGCATGTACGGTGACCATATGGTACCGGCGCCTCCCGAGCCGCCGTCGATCTTCGATGCGTCGGTCTATGGCACAGGCGCGCCAGCGGGGAGTGTGCTGGTACCGTCGGCGGGGTCGGCGGGCGTGCCGGCGGGGTCGGCGGGCGTGCCGGCGGGGTCGCCTTTCGTGGCGCCGCCGCCGCCGGGCGCGACGAGCGCTCCGTCCGGCAGCGTGATCACCGCGCCTCGGGCCACGGGGGCGAGCGGCGCCGGCGCGCTCTACAGCCCGCCCGCGGCGCCGCCGCGCGATCCCCTGCGCGAGCTGTGGCCGCCGACGCCCGCGGGCAGCCTCGACGAGCTGTTCGACGCCGTGACGCCGGGCAGGCCGCAGCTCCCGCGCGGCAGCCCCGGCGCGCCCCGAGGGGGCGGCGACGATCCGAACGATCTGGGGGATCTGGACCGCTGGGCCTTCGACCTGGGCCTGCTCGGCGCCCTCGAGGCCATCCCCGAGCTGCTCCAAGCCACTGCAAAGCAGATGGCCAGGAACGCGCTCTACCTGACGCCCGTCGGCATTCCGCTCGCGGTCGAGGACATCGGCGATCTCATCGAAGAGGTCAGCGAGGCCGCAGACCGGAACGGCGGCGGCGTCCCGGGCCTGCTTGACGCCCTCAACGAGCGGTTCAATCCATTGGCAGGGCTCGTCAGGAACACCGTCGAGGCCGTCGAGGCCGCCGAGGACAAAGATGCGCGCAAGCTCGGCAACAGGATGTTCAAGCTGGGGATCGAGGTCCTCGGCATGGTTGGGATGCTCCGGGGCGGAGGTAAAGGAGCCGCGGCGGGAGGTGGGCGTGGCAGAACAACGCCCACGGGCCAGCGCGGACAGAAGCCGACAGGCCCGAGGACCCCTGTAAGCGCCAAAGATATGGCCAATCAAGAGTCGCTCATCATGGAAAATAGTGCGGCTGACATCCTTGCCGACCACGGCTACAAGGTTCGCCAGAACCCACTCGGCGTAACCAAGAAAGGCCCCGATGGCGTCAAACGCCCTGACTACGATATCGAAGATGGTCAGATATTTGATCACTATGGCCCAAAACCCGACAAGCCCCGCAGCATTGCAACGACTCTACGGGAAAAGATCGAAAAAAAGCAGGCCCGCAGATTTGTGCTGGACATGAGAAGGAACAATTTGTCAATATCTCAAGTCATCGAACAGTTTACCAATTATCCGATAGCTCAGCTGGAGGAAATTATCGTCATTACAAAAGATGGAGACGTCGTCCCGATCTGGCCACCCGATTGAACCATCAAGTTCAGTCGTATTCGCACCAACAGCGATAGCACAGAGAACAGCTTCGAAGCGGCGAGCGACATATGGCCATAGAATATGATGTGCATATAAAAACACACCTGAGTCCTTCGCAGGTCATCGGAATCGTTGCTACTGCAATGAACGTCAACCAACTGACCGCGGACGAACTGGACTCCCCAAGCGTGCTTGTTTGCGCGTATGTACCAGTAGAATTGAGACGCTCTACGACAGAAGAGGATTTTCATTTTACACCGACGGTGTCTCTGGGATTCCGTTTGGCAAAAGATCTGGAATCACAAGAGGATGGACCTCTCTGGGTCGTTCGTGCATGCAACGCGATTTTGATGAAAACCCAGGACGACCTGGTGCTCTTGTACAACGGGGAGGTGCCCATACTATTGCGCACCGGCGGTCGGTTGACCCTGAATGGCACCGAGAGCTTCTGGACACCGGAGCGGCTCGCGCATATTACCGGGCCTTACGTCATGTCCGAAATTCAGATATAGGATCTGTGTGCGGAGCCCATCTCAACAATCCTGATCGGCGCGCTGCACAAGTTGCCTGCGGCGCCGCCGCGCGAGCCCCTGCCCGAGCTGTGGCCACCGGCGCCGGCGGGCAGCCTTTCCGAACTGTTCGACGCCGTTGCGCCGGGTAGACGGCAGCTTCCGCGCGGCAACACCGGCGCGGCTCGCGGCGGCGATGACCCGGACGATCAGGGGGATCTGGACCGCTGGGCCTTCGACCTGGGCCTGCTCGGCGCCCTCGAGGCCATCCCCGAGCTGCTCCAGGCCACTGCAAAGCAGATGGCCAAGAATGCGCTCTACCTCACCCCGGTCGGCATTCCACTGGCGATCGACGACATCAACGATCTCATTGACGAGCTCGGCGATGCGGCAGACCGGAACGGCGGCGGCGTCCCGGGCCTGCTTGACGCCCTCAACGAGCGATTCAATCCGTTGGCAGGGCTCGTCAGGAACACGGTCGAGGCCGTCCAGGCCCACGAGGACAAGGATGCGCGCAAGCTCGGCAACAGGATGTTCAAGCTGGGGATCGAGGTCCTCGGCATGGTTGGGATGCTCCGGGGGGTCGGCAAACGCTCTGGCGCACCTAGCCGAACGAAGCCAGCAAATTTGCCCTCGCTAAAACGGCTTACCATTGATATGGATCATATCAGATCTGGCCACATCAGGGGAGGCCAACGGCTCCGGCAAGGCGCAAAGAAGGATGTGTTCCCTGAGACAATGAGCCCTCGACAGATCGAATCGTCCATTCGCGAGGCGTATCAAAATGGTCAACGGATCGAGACGCAGATAGACATCAGTTCAGTAAGAGTCTTGATCGAGGGCTCGAGCGGGAAATTAACAATTGGAATGTGGGTAGACATAACCAGTCTCAAAATTGAGACTGCGTGGCCAAAGTACAGGTAATTCACAGTCTGGCCGTATGGAGCAATCAATGAGCCAGGAGACCCCCATCCTATCGATAAATGTCGACGTGGCAACACTCAGTCTTGTTCGCCATGGACCAATCACAGGCGATATTTTTATCCAGTATGGAGACACCCCGTTTCCCGAGGCGAGATGGTCAGACTTTCCAGCAGTTATTTTATCATGGTGGTGCCATGCAGCAACACGCCTAACTGAGGCGTCGCATCGCGAAAAGTTCCTCTTCATGGACGGATCGTTTTGCTTTGATATATCAAAACAGCAGGATGGCACGTGGTACGTGCGTTGCTTTGACGATGTGGTGCCGACCAAGTGCCCGATTATTCAGGGTGGCTTCGAGCGGCTCGCGTTCATAGAAAGTCTGATGGCGGCGGCTGACAGCGTTGCGCGCGCGAGCGCTGCGCGGGCTTGGAAAGCGAATGACTTGGTGGCTCTCTCGGCAGCTCTCAATACCCTGCGTCATAGCCAATTCAATAATTGATCCCGAGAGGTGATCATCATGAAGACCGAAGAGCTGGCTGCTCACGGCCTGATTGATCGTAGGAGCAAGCATTGATGCAAAGCCACGTAGAATTTTCGCACGTCATGACGCGTCAGTGGAGCGCATACTAGTCAACTCACCTCCAGGGACACCCGCCCGCGGCGCCGCCGCGCGACCCGCTGCGCGAGCTGTGGCCGCCGACGCCCGCGGGCAGCCTCGACGAGCTGTTCGACGCCGTGACGCCGGGCAGGCCGCAGCTCCCGCGCGGCAGCCCCGGCGCGCCCCGAGGGGGCGGCGATGATCCGAACGATCAGGGGGATCTGGACCGCTGGGCCTTCGACCTGGGCCTGCTCGGCGCCCTCGAGGCCATCCCCGAGCTGCTCCAGGCCACTGCAAAGCAGATGGCCAGGAACGCGCTGTACCTGACGCCCCTCGGCCTCCCGCTCGCGGCCGAGGACATCAGCGACCTGATCGACGAGCTCGGCGATGCGGTAGACCGGAACGGCGGGGGCGTCCCGGGCCTGCTTGACGCCCTCAACGAGCGGTTCAATCCATTGGCAGGGCTCGTCAGGAACACCGTCGAGGCCGTCGAGGCCCACGAGGACAAGGATGCGCGCAAGCTCGGCAACAGGATGTTCAAGCTGGGGATCGAGGTCCTCGGCATGGCCGCGATGCTCCGGGGCGGCGGCAAGCAGGGGGCAACGCGCAACGCTGCTCCGGCAAAGACAGCTCCACAGCGTCAAGGCACCCACTCGAGGATCAATCTCGCGGAGGGCAGGACCCGAACCACGCCTCTACGAGCAAGTGGACAGCCCATCGCAGCAGGATGGGAACATATCCTGGACCAACACTTCAATCGCCCCGTCGCCAACAACCGCTCCGTGTTCAGCGTATCGCCAGCGGAGGTTCGCGAGCTGCTTCAAAGCAATCGAGTCGTCAACTCGCCAACTACACCGACTCCGATAGCAAATGATGTGATATTCGAGAGAACCGTCGACGTGGGGCGAACGATCGGACAGTCCTCACTGAATCGAGGAGGTGGGCCAACGAGCATCATTCGAATATACACCGATCGAGCAGGGAACATAATTACCGCATTTTCCATACTGACATGAAAACAGCAATGAATCTGCAGCGAGAGCTCGTTCAACAGCTTGAGTCGCTGCCTGAGCCGGCATCCACCGCTGAGATGATCGCCATGCTCATGCACTGGCTAGAGGCCAACGTTCACGAGTTCGGGAGTAGCGCGCAAGTATACGGCCTGGGTCAGTTCATCAACCTCGACGTGAGATCGTTTCCCGTTGAGATGATGAATTACAGCCCAGCGGAGGAGATAAGCTCATTCCGCAGAGTGCCCAGGAGTACGGTTGATTCGCTTGCCATGAAGGTCCGGGATGCGCTCTGGGCGGCGATGGTCTGGCAAACGTCGAAGCAATGCCCGAGTTGCGCGAATGATTATTTGAGAGCTCTGAAGACCTCCCGGACAGAGCGGATCGTCCTCGCCTGCGACTTCTGTGGGTGGGCGGAGACGCTGCACGGCGAACGCTGGAGCGGCGGCGAGGCGCTGGTCATCATGAAGACCGAAGAACTGGTTGCTCACGGCCTGATTGATCGCGCACATTAAGGCGAATGCCGGGGACTCAAGGTGGGTTACTGGCGACTGGAATACAAGCTCGGTCGATTTCTCGACGAGAACGGTAATATAGCGCCGGAGCCGATCCTGACTCTCGGCTCAAACCCGACATCTCATACACGGGCAAATGATGCTGACACTCTATCCGGAACCGGAGGAATATTTCAAGAAGTTCGATCTTCACGAAAGCCTGGTCTTGCGCTTCGTGTGCGCCCACGAGCACAGGAAAATCGACCTCGTATTCGACTACGCAGCCGACGCGGTGGAGCTGATCGTAACTGGAAGATGGAAGAAGGGAGATCCGGTTCCACCGAGGGATCTCAGGCGCATCGTGTTTTGCGGCGTCGAGTCCGTCACGCACCAAGGAGTTCGGACGCCGGTGAATGCCACAGAATCCGAGTACGCCCTCGCTCGCGGGACAGGCTCGATCCTGCTCACTGCCGTGTCGTTTGCCAAGGACCGCGACCGGTACCGCATGAGCCTGGGAATGGCACGCTCGGGCTCGCACAGCTTCTCTTTCGAATCGATCCTGGTAGACCAACGGCTGGGACGCGGCAGGCAAGTGGGCGCGCAGGAATGGGTCTACAGCGATGTGCTCACGAACGAGGAGTTTGACTTTTACGAGCCGTTCGATCGCTCGCTTGACGTGGGGGGTCCGGCGTAAGAGCAATGGATGAGCAGCCGCCGTCGCCGGCGCCAAGCTTGGGGGCCGGAAGACCCGCCAGCTCAACGCGTTCAGGTCACCGGGCGTCCCGGGACGCTCGCCACCTCAACACCTTCACCCCTTCCGCACCCGCCCCAGCGCCTCGTCCGTCGAGAGCAGCACCTGTTCCCACTCGTCCAGCGCGTTCGGCCAGTGCGGCGAGAAGCGCAGCACGCCGTCAGGGATCGCGCAGGCGATCCCCAGGTGCGTGAGCTCGCGGTGGAGCTCCACCACCGAGGCGCCGCCCGGCGGCCTCACCCCGAGCGCGCACCCCCGCAACGCCGGATCGGCCGCGCGCAGGCTCTCCCAGCCGCGCTCCCGGAGCGCCTCCTCGAGCGGATCCAGGAAGCGGTTCGCGTGCTCGTGGATCCGCTCGACCCCGATTTGCAGGATCAGATCCACCGCCGCCTCCAGCCCGGCGTAGCCCGCCGCGTTGAGGTTGCCGCCCTCCACGAAGTCGGCGCGCTGCCGGATCGGGCGGTCGTACCGGAGGTTGCCCGGGCCCTGGAACAGGAAGCTCAAGCTCTCCTCGTGGCTCAGCCAGCCCGCCACCGCCGGCCGCAGCGCGGGCAGGCGCTCGCGGCGGATGTACAGGAAGCCCGTGCCCTCCAGCCCCATCAGCCACTTGTGGCCGCCGCACGCGAGGTAGTCGATCCCCGCCGCCTCGACGTCCACCGGCGTCGCGCCTACCGCCTGGACGCCATCCACGCAGAGCTCCGCCCCGTGCGCGCGGCAGAGCGCGCCGATCGCGGCGAGCGGCATCCTGAGGCCCGTCTGGAACTGCACCGCGCTCACCGCGACGAGCCGCGCGCCGCGCCGGAGCTCACCCTCGAGCCGGGCGAGGCCCGAGCCGCTGCCGTCCGCGAAGCCGGCGAGCGGCAGGAAGACGACCTCCACGTCGAAGAGCGCCGCCGCGCGCTGCCACGGGGTCACGTTGGCCGGGAACTCCCCCTCGAACAGGATCACCCGATCGCGCGGTCGCCACGGGTAGCACAGGGCTATATCGCTCAGCCCCCGCGTCGTGCTCTGGACGAGCGCTATGTCATCGGCCGCCGCCCCGACGAGCCGGCCGAGCTTCTCGCGCAGGCGGAGCCGCTGCGCGCGCCACGCCGGGAACGCCGCCGCCCCCTGCGCGGCGTAGTCGTCGAGCAGCGCGATCATCGCGAGGCGCACCGGCCGCGAGGGGGGCGAGATCCCCGCGTGGTTCACGTAGACGAGCGGCGCGAGGTGCGGGAACAGGCCGCGGTCGCCGAGCTTCGCGGCGAAGGACCGATCGCTATCGAGTTCGGCGGTGTGTCGCATCGGCTGGTTTCCCCCGGCGCTCGCCGCGGACCTTGGCGAGGTAGCGCGGCGGCGCCCCCTTGCCGGCCGCCGGCGGCACCAGGCAGTGCGGCTTCGTGCCGATGAGATCACCGCGGCCCGCCTTGATCAAGGCCTCGCGCGCCTCATCGTGGTGCGCCGGATCCCAGTAGAGGAGCAGCGCCTTCTGCAGCTTCTTCTCCCGCAGGTCCTTCGCCGTGTACACCGGCTCGCGCGTGAGCGGGTCGATCCCCGTGTGGTACATGCACGCCGCCATCGACATCGGCGTCGGGATGAAGTCCTGCACCTGGCGCGGCCGCATCCCGTTCTTCTTCAGGTACACGGCGAGATCGACCATGTCCCTGAGCGTCGAGCCCGGGTGCCCCGAGATGAAATAGGGCACGAGGAACTGGTTCTTCCCCGCCTCCTCGCTCGCGCACCGGAACTGCTCGGCGAAGCGCTCGTAGCTCTCGATGCCCGGCTTCTTCATCTTGTCGAGCACGTCCTTCTTGTTGTGCTCCGGGGCGACCGAGAGCTGGCCGCCCGTGTGGTGCGCGGCGAGCTCCTCGATGAACTCGGGCGACCGCTCGGCGAGGTCGTAGCGCACGCCGGAGGCGATGAAGACCTTCTTGATCCCCTCCTCCTCGCGCACCGCCTTCATCAGCTTGAGCAACGGGCCGTGGTCGGTGTTCAGGTTCTCGCAGACCTCGGGGAAGACGCACGAGAGCCGCCGGCAGGCGTTCTCGATCGCCTCGTCCTTGCACCGCATCTGGTACATGTTCGCTGTCGGCCCGCCGAGGTCGCTGAGCACGCCGCGGAAGCCGTCCATGCGCCGGAGCGCCCGCACCTCGCGCAGGATGCTGTCCGCCGAGCGCGACTGGATCACCCGGCCCTCGTGCTCCGTGATCGAGCAGAACGTGCAGCCGCCGAAGCAGCCGCGCATCGTGACCACCGAGTGCTTCACCGTCTCGTAGGCGGGGATCGGCGCCTCGTACGACCAGTGCGGCACCCGCGTGAACGGCAGGTCGTAGAGCGCGTCCATCTGGGACGTCTCCAGCGGGAACGCGGGCGGGTTGAAGTAGACCGCCTCGGCGCCGTGCGCCTGGAGCAGCGGGCGGGCGTTGCCGGGGTTCGTCTCGAACTGGAACGCGCGCGACATCTCGGCGAAGGCACGCCTGTCCGCGGCCACCTCCTCGTGGCTCGGGAGGATCACCGCCTTGCCGTCGGCGACGTAGCGCGAGCCCTCGATCTGCTCCCACTCGCCCTTGCGCATGGGGAAGGCCGTGCCCCGGACGTCGCGGATCGAGCGGACGGGCTCGCCGCGCCGGAGCCTGTCGGCGACCTCCCAGACGGCCTTCTCGCCCATGCCGAAGATGAGCAGGTCCGCCTTGGCGTCGAGCAGGACCGAGCGGCGGACCTGGTCGGACCAGTAGTCGTAGTGCGCGATGCGCCGGAGCGACGCCTCGATGCCGCCGAGGACGATGGGGACGCCGGGGAACGCCTGCCGGCAGAGGTTCGAGTAGACGATCGAGGCCCGGTTGGGGCGGAGGCCCACCTGCCCGCCCGGCGAGTACTGGTCCTCGCTGCGGACCTTCTTCTGGGCGGTGAGCTTGTTCAGCATCGAGTCGAGGTTGCCGGCGGTGACCCCGACCATCAGCCGGGGCACCCCCATCCGCAGGAGGTCGGTCGTGTCCTGGTAGCGGGGCTGGGAGATGATCCCGACACGAAAGCCGCGGCCTTCGAGGAAGCGGCCGATGATCGCCGCGCCGAACGCGGGGTGGTCGACGTAGGCGTCGCCGTTGACGAGCAGGATGTCGAGCGCGTCCCAGCCCCGCGCGCGCATCTCCTCCCGGGTCGTCGGCAGGAAGGCGGTGAGGTCGCGGGGGGCGGCGCCGGCGCTGCGGCGGAGCTGGAGGAGGGACACGGCGCCGTCACCCTACGGGCCGGGGGGGCGATCGGCAAGGGGGCGGCCCCGGCGGCGTCCGCCGGGGAAAACCCGCGGCCGGGGCACCGGCGCGAGGTCGAGGCCGGGCACCGGCGCGAGGTCGAGGCCGGGGCACCGGCGCGAGGTCGAGGCCGGGCACCGGCGCGAGGTCGAGGCCGGGCACCGGCACGTGGATCCCTGGTGAACGCGCCGCCGGGCCCGGCGGACGCCGCCCGGCGAGCGCCTGAAAGCCCGAGAGCGCACGGCCGAGGCCGGCGCGCGGCGGGCAGGCCCGAGGGCGCCGACCCCGTTTTCGCGGGCAAAACGCGCAAATTGCACGACACCGTTCCAGCTGGTCACGAATTCGGGGAGTCGGAGCATCGAATTTCAGGGTGCGACATGAGGGCTGGCGCGCCGAGGGCGGGGCCCGGCCGCGCGGGAGTCGCTCGGCGCGAGTCGCTCGTCAGCACCAAAAAAACACGGCAAAAACCGGGGGTTTCGGCGTGCGGACGCGGGTTCCCAAATGACCCGGAATGAGCGTTCGTAAAAATTATATGTGGAATCACGATCAGATAATGCCCTCCGCGACCGACATCGCAGCTTCGCCGTGCTGCACGAGGTGGGTGTTCCTTTCCTTCGCAGGTTGCTCCGTGGGTATGGGGTCGGGCCGCACGACCTCGAGGACGTGCTGCACGACGTCCTCATCGCCGCCTACCGCGGCCTGGAGAGCTTCGACGCGAGCCGCCTGCTGCGCGCCGCGCAGGGGACGCGCGACGAGGACGAGACCGGCCACCAGGAGCGGGTGCCGCTCACCATGGTGCTCCCCTACCTCGCCGGGTTGCGGGCGCGGCGGGCGTGGGACCCGCTTTACCGGTGGCTCTTCGGGATCGCTCGGCGGCAGGCGACCCACTACCGCGACCGGGCCTTCCGGCGCCGCGAGGTCCCGATGGGCCTCCAGAGCAGCGCGATCTTCGCCGGCGTCGACCGGCGGCCCCATATCGAGCAGCAGATGGAGGCGACCGAGCGGGCCGAGGTCATAGACCAGCTGCTCATGAGCCTCCTCCCGCAGCGGCGGGTGATGCTGGTGATGCACGACATGCTCGAGATCCCGGTCGTCGACATCGCCCGCGAGCTCCAGATCAACGAGAACACGGCCCAGAACCGGCTCCGGCTGGCCCGGGAGGACTTCCGGGCGGCGGTGAAGCGGCTGGCCACCGAGCAGCGGAGCGCGCTGCGCCTCGGCGACAGGCCGTTCGCCGGCGAGGCGACCACGCGGCGCCGGCCGGCGCCCCGGCGGCGCGAGCCCGGGACGTGAGCCGAGCGACGCCCCGCTGGGCCCTCCGTCGGGCCCTCCGTCGTGCCCTCCGTCGTCCAGAGCGCGGTGCTGCCGCCGCAGCGGAGGCCGATGAGCGGAGGAATTGAACCACAGAGGGACTGCGGGAGAGAGCGCGCGGGCGAGTGGGTGGCTCCACGTGCCTCTGTGGACCAGCCTCTCTCTGCGCCGGGGCGTTGCCGTCCGCCGCCGGGCGTGCAACGCACCTGGTCCACGACGCGGCCCCGGGGCATCCCATGGCAGACGGCGCGGAGCGCACGGGCCGGGGGCGCCCCGGCAACGAGAGGGGCCGGCAGGGAGCGGAGCCGCGTCGACGACCGTCCGAGAGGGCTCGAGGAGGAGAACCATGAAGGCCGCTGGAAACTCGCCGAATGGCGCCAACACGCGCGATCTCGAGGTTCGACATCGCCACATCTCGGTCGACGGGGTCCGGATCTTCTACCGCGAGGCCGGTCCGGCGGACGCTCCGGTCGTCGTGCTGCCGCACGGGTACCCGTCGTCCTCGTTCCAGTACCGCAACTTCATGCCTGCCCTGGCCGACCGCTGGCGGCTGCTCGCGCCCGACTACCCGGGGTTCGGCTACAGCGACACGCCCGCGGGCTTCGCGTACAGCTTCGACGGGTACGCCGACCTGCTCGATCGATTCGCGAGGACGCTGGGGGTCGGGCGGTACGCCCTTTACCTGCACGATTACGGCTCTCAGATCGGCCTGCGCCTGGCCATCAAGGCGCCCGAGCGGGTCGCCGCCCTGATCATCCAGAACGGCGACATCTACGAGGACGAGCTCGGGCCCAAGTACGAGGCGCTGAAGGCCTACTGGGCGAACCCGACGCCGGAGCGCCGCGAGAAGCTGCGCGCGGCCGTCAGCGAGGAAGGGTTCCGCGACGAGTTCGTGGGCGAGATCGACGAGCGGCTCGTGGAGAGGGTCCCTCCCGACCTCTGGAAGCTCTCCTGGCCGCTCATGACCGAGGCGCGGCGCGAGATCATGGTCGGCCTGATGGAAGGCCTGAAGGAGAACCTCGCCTGGTTCCCCCGGTACCAGGCGTACCTGCGCGAGCATCGCCCGCCGGCGCTGATCGTCTGGGGGCCGCAGGACGGCTACATGCCCGAGGGCGCGGCGCGCGCTTACCTCCGGGACCTGCCGGACGCCGAGCTTCACCTCCTCGACGGCGGACACTGGGCGCTCGAGACGAACCTCCCGGAGATCGTGGCGCTTTCGCGAGGCTTCCTCGGGCGCGTGCACGCCTGAGCGCGCCAGCGAGCTCCCGCCGCGCCGCTCAGCGCCGCCCGCCCCTGGCCGGCGGCGGCCCCGGGGCGCAGGGCGGCGGCGCCTTCCGCGCCTGCTCGATCGCCTGCGCGAGGCGGGCCACTGCCTTGCGCGCGCGGGGGGCGGGCAGCGCGGCGAACCCGAGCAGCAGCCCATCGAGCCGGCCCTTCGCCGCGCGGATCTGGTAGCCCGACAGGGCGCCCGGCGCGAGGCCCAGCGCCTCCGCGCGCTCGACCACCTCGTCGTCGCGGGCGCCGGTAAGGCGCGCGGTCAGGTGCAGCCCGCCCGTCCCGGGATCGAGCTGGAGGTGCGGCGACGAGAGCTCCTCGAGCGCTCGCGACAGCGCGCCGCGCCGCTCGGCGTAGAGCGCGCGCATGCGCCGCACGTGCCGCGCGAAGTGCCCCTCGCCGAGGAAGTCGGCGACGGCCCGCTGCACGGCCAGCGGCGGGGGAGGGTGCAGCAGGCTGGCCGCGCGAGCGAGCGCGTCGTGGGCGCCGTCCGGAACGACGAGGAAGCCGAGGCGCAGCGCGGGGAACATCGACTTGCTGAAGGTCCCCGCGTAAATCACCCGGCCCTGGTCGTCGAGGCTCCTGAGGGCGGGCAACGGCGCGGAGGCGTGCTGGAACTCCCCGTCGTAGTCGTCCTCGACGACCCACGCGCCGGCGCCGCGCGCCCAGGCCAGGAGGGCGAGCCGGCGCGGCAGCGAGAGCGCCATGCCCAGCGGCATCTGGTGGCTCGGCGTCACGAAGGCGAACCTGGCGCGCGGGGCGAGCGCGACGCCGCGGGCGACGTCGAGCCCCTCGGCGTCCACCGGCACGGCCGCGAGCCGCAGCCCGGCGAGCTCCAGCGCGTCCCGCGTCCGGTGGTAGCCGGGGTCCTCGAGCCAGGCCCGGTCCCCCGGCCGCGCGAGCGCGCGGACGAGCAGGCCGAGCGCGCCGTGGTAGCCGCCGGTGATCATCACCTGCTCCGCGCGCGCGACGACGCCGCGCGAGACAGCGAGGTGCGCGGCGACGGCCTCGCGCAGGGCGCCGTCGCCGCACGGGTCGGAGCGCGCTAGATCGGAGGCCCGCGCGCGCCGCGCGTGCCGCCCGAGCAGCCGCGACAAGGTCGCGACGGGGAACGCGTCGACCGCGGGGACGCCGACCTGGAACGGGCGGAGCGCCGCGCGGCCGTGGGGCGCGGGGCGCGGCTCCTTCGCGGGCGCCGGCGGCGCTCCGCGCGGGGGGATGGGGAGCGCGCTCGTGACGAACGTGCCGGCCGCGCCGCGCGTCACGAGGAACCCCTCGACGGAGAGGCGCGCGTACGCGACGTCCACCGTCCCGCGCGAGACGCCCGCCTCGAGCGCCATGGCGCGCGCCGAGGGGAGCCGAGCGCCCGGGGAGAGCGCGCCGGAGAGGATGGCCTTCCGGATCCGGTCGTACAGCTGCGCGTGCAGCGGCCTGTCGCTCCGCTGCCGCCCGATGTCCACGGAGGGGAGCCTGGCGCCGCGCGCGCTCACGATGGCCCAGTCCGTTTCGCAGTTCTTGGCACTGTCGCTGTGCCATCATGAACGTATCCTGCCGGGGCATGGCAACCGAAATTCCCCGGCTGGACTACCCAGGCTTTCGACGCCTCGCCCCCGAGACCGAGCGCGCGCTGCTCGCGATCTCGGCGGCCGCGAAGCAGAGCGCGCTCGGCGCGGAGCTCATCGGGCTGGTCAAGCTGCGCGCTTCCCTGGTGAACGGCTGCTCCTTCTGCGTCGCGCTGCACCGGCGCATGGCGCGGAGGCTGGGCATCGCGGGCGAGCGGCTCGAGGCGCTCGCTCGCTGGCGCGGCTCGCCGCTCTTCACGCCGCCCGAGCGCGCGGCGCTCGCCTGGACCGACGCGCTCACGCAGCTCTCGGGCGGCGACGTGCCCGACGAGGTGTACAGCGAGGTGTCGGCCGCCTTCTCCGACGCCGACCTCGCGGCGCTGACGTCGGTGGTGGCGACGATCAACGCCTGGAACCGCATCGCCATGGCCTACCGGTTCCCGGCGGAGCCCGACGCGGAGGGCGGCGAATGAGCCAGTCTCCCTCGAGCGCGGCGCGGTTCCGGGCGCTGCACGCCCCGGGGCAGGTCCTCGTGCTGCTCAACGCGTGGGACGCCGTGAGCGCCCGGCTCGCCGAGGCGGCCGGGGGCGCCGCCGTCGCGACCAGCAGCGCCGCGGTGGCCTGGGCGCACGGCGTCGCCGATGGCGAGCGCCTGCCCCTCCACCGGCTGCTCGCCGCGACAGGCGACATCCTCCGCGCCGTGCGGGTCCCGGTGAGCGTCGACCTCGAGCGAGGCTACGCCGCGAGCGCCGAGGACGTGGCCGACGTCGCGTGCCGCCTCGCGGAGGCCGGCGTGGCGGGCATCAACCTCGAGGACGGCGCCGAGCCGCCCGAGGCGCTCGCCTCGAAGCTGCTCGCGGCGCGGGGGGCGCTCGAGCGCGTCGGGCTGGACCTGTTCCTGAACGCGCGCACGGACGTGCTCCTGCGCCGCGCGCTGTCCGGCGCCGAGGCCCTCGACGAGGTGGTTCGCCGCGCGAGGCGCTACGTCGACGCGGGCTGCGATGGCCTCTTCGTGCCGGGCCTCTCGGCGGCCGAGGGGCTCTCGCGCGTCGTCGCGGAGGTGCGCGTGCCGCTCAACGTGTGGGCGTCGCCGGCGCTGCCGTCGATCGAGCAGCTCCGCGCCCTCGGTGTGCGCCGGGTGAGCGTCGGGCCGCGCCTCGCCTTGACGGCGCTCTCGGCCGCGCGGCACGACGCGGAGCAGGTCATCGCGGGCCGGTGGGCGCCGCCGTCCGACGGGGCGCCGCTGACCTACGCCGAGGTCAACGCGTGGTTCGCGTGATGGCCTCACGGCGCGGCGCCTCGGAGGAGGAGAGGCCTGCGGCGGCGGCCCTCGCGGTCGCCGGGGCGGCGCTGGCCGGGTGCGCCGCGCCCGGCCCCGCTCGCCCCGCGGCACCGGCCGCCGTGGCGCCGGCGCCCGCGGAGGCAGGCGACCGCTTCGCTCGAGGCAAGGCGGTGCTCGGCCGGCTCGACCCGGCGGCCCCGCAGCGCGTGATGGACGCGTATGCGGGCGTGGCGCCGGACTTCGGCCGTTACGTGATCGAGTATCCGTTCGGCGACATCTACGCTCGCCCGGGCCTCGATCTGCGGACGCGGCTGCTGACCGCCGTCGCCGCCCTGGCGGCCGTGGGCGACTCGGAGGTGCCGCTCGGGAATCACATCCGCTACGCGCTGAACGCCGGCTGCACGCGCGAGGAGATCGTCGAGACGATCATGCAGACATCGGTCTACGCGGGGTTCCCGCGCGCGGTGAAGGGGCTCGCCGTGGCCGAGAAGGTGTTGGCGGAGCGGGGCGGCGGGCAATAAGCTCGCGGTATGAGACCCGCTTGATGCCTCCCGGCAAGGCGGGCGCTACCGGCCGGCAGGGGCGCGCGCCTTGCGCCGGTAGGCGCCCGGGGTCTCGCCCGTGTGGCGCTTGAAGGCCTTCACGAAGGCGCCGTCGGTGTCGTAACCCACGGCGCTCGCCACCGCCGCCGTGCTCTCGGCCGCGTCGGCGAGCAGCTCCGCGGCGCGGTGCATGCGCCAGCGCGTCAGGTACTCGAGCGGCCCGACGCCGAGCGCCCCCTTGAAGCGGGCGGCGAAGACCGATCGCGACATGCCCGCGGTGCGCGCCAGCGCCGCGCGCATCCCCGTCCCTCCGCGCTGAAGGCCGGCAGCGGCTGCCGCTACGGCCGCGTCTCCAGCCGGAGAATGAGGTTTTCGTTGTCCAGATGCAGGTAATGGATCCTCACCTGCAATCCCTCCTCGATGGGACCGCCCTTCGCGCGGGACCGATTGAACGCGCCCGTGTGGGCGCCGTCCGAGTAAGCGAAAGGGACGCCCTGCACCGAGAAGCGCTCCTTGTCACGCCCCGCGTCCGGCATGGGATGGAAGTGCTCGACGGGCCCCTCGACGACCTCGGCGCGGTTCGACCGGAGCGCGCCCTTCAGCTGGAAGTAGCGGCTGGTCATGATGACGCACACCCCGGCGGTCCAGAGCAGGTTGAAGCCGAGGATGACGCCGGCGAAGAGCGTCGAGGGCGGGGACCTGCCAAACACGCGCCACAGCGCGTGGTCGTTACGGGACTTCCAGTAGAGAAAGCTGGTGGCCACGGACACGAGCCCGGTGATGGGGAGATACAGGTCGGGCGGGTTCCGGGAAACGTCGAAGACGACCTGATAATCCATCGGCAGCGCCAGCAAGCGTAGCGCCTCCGACGCGGGGGGACGCTCTCCGGGCACGCTCTCGGCGGCAGCCAGGCGTCCGCCCGCCGCCACGCCAGGTGACACGGGCAGGGTGAGCCCGAGCCCCCGGCGCGCCGGCCGGAGGCCGCGCGTGACCGGCGCGCGCGGCCGGGCGCGATCACTCGATCGTCGAGTCGGTCACCGAGATCGGCGTGTCGTCGTGGTTCGAGATCTGCGGGTAGGTCGGGTACCAGGAGCCGCCTACATTGCCGGTGATCACCGATCGGTCGATCACGATGTTCCCCGTGTGGTCGTTGCTCACGAAGAAGATCGCGCTCCCGTACGCGTTCACCTCGTTCCGCTCGATCCGGGTGCCGCAGAGCGCGAGCGTCATCGTGTTGCCGTCGTTGTAGATGGCCCCGCCGCTGCCGCCGCCCGGCGTCCCCGCCTCGGCGGGGTTGCCGCCGTTGCCGAGCGCGCGGTTGTGGGAGAAAAGGCTGTTGATGACCGTCCAGGAGACGCCGATGCTGCTGATGCCGCCGCCGTTCGCGCACGCGTTCCCGTAGCCCTCGGCGCCGCCGAAGGTGCTGTTGACCACGTAGAGCGGCAGTCCATCGTGCTGCATCAGCGCCCGGATCCCGGCGCCGCCGAGGTCGGGGCCGGTCGGATCGCACGCGTTGTTGAAGAAGCGCGCGTTGACGACCCTCAGGCGCCCACCCTGCGCGAAGATGGCGCCGCCGCCCTCGTCGTCGTCGCCGGTCGAGTCGCCCTCGATGAACGTGAGGTTCTGGACCGTCAGCCGCGGGTGGTCCTGGTTGTCGCAGTTCGGCGTCGTCCAGACCTGCGCCTCGTCGCAGGTGTTCATGTAGAGGATGCGCCGCTTCCCGCCGCCGCTCAGGGTCACGAGCCCGCCGCCGTCGATCACGATCTCGGGACCTGTGTCATTGAAGATCTTCGCGGTCTCCTCGAGCGTGATGGTGATCGGGTCGGGGCCGCAGTCGAAGGTGATGACGCCGCCGCCCGCGATCGCGGCGACGACCGCCTCCGAGGTACAGCTCTCCGGCGTCCCGTCGCCGATCACCGTTGTCGGCGACGAGGTGTCGGCCGCCTGCGCCTCGGCCGGCACAGCGCAGCTCCCGTCGGGGTTGCCGGCCGCCGGGCCGCCGCCGGCGTGCGCGGGAGAGCCCGGGGTCGCGCCGCCCGAGCCCGCGTCGCCCGAGCCCGCGCCGCCCCCCGAGGCGCTCGCCGCTCCGGCGCCGCCCGCGCCGGTCGTCTCCTCGCCCCCGCGCTCGTCGTCCCCGCAGGCCCCGAGCACGGCCGCCACCGACAAGCACAGGGTCAGCTCCAGCGATCGTCGCATCATATCCTCCTGGGCGCGCGCGAGGCTCGATGGCGGACGGTCACCCGCCCGGGCAAGGCGCGCCGGCGCGGGCCCAGGTCTCCCAGGCGGCGACGAACTCGGCATAGGGCGTCGGCACGGGCGTGCGGCCGGCGCCAGGATTCCAGCCCCAGGTCACGAGGGGATCCTCGAGGTGGACGCGGAGCGCCGCCATGTCCTTGCCGCCGTTGCGCGCGGGGTCCTTGATCTGCTCGCACAGCGCGCGCGGGGCGACGCCGACGAACACCATCCGCATCTCCGGCGGCGGCATGTGCCAGCCCTTCAAGACGCCAGGCGGCACGTGCATGCCAAAGCTGTTGGGCGGGTTCGTCGGCCCGTGGCACGTCGTGCACTCGGCGCCGGCCATGCCGTGGCCCGTGGGGCCGCGGAGCACGAACTGGTTGTGAAAACGGCCCTCGTCGCCCTGCAGCGGGACGTCGCCGGCAGGGTGACAGTTCTGGCAGCGGGGGGAGGTCCCGGAGTACCCACAGGAGAGGCATCTCCGGAGTGGCCTCCACCTCGCGAACAACGCCGTTGATATGGAGTTTCATGGCCGTTCAGGCCATACTTTTGGGCTGGAGCGCCGTCAACCGAAGGCACTTGTTTTTAAGGTTTCTTCAACCTCGGCCTGCGGCTCTCCGTCGCGTCTCCGTCGCGTCGCAGTGTCGCCCCTGAGGCGATACGCGTCGCCCTCGCGCGAGGGCGACGCGTGCGTCCAGCGACAGCGAACGCCCTGGCGAGGGCGTCGTGAAAGGATGATGATACCCGGCGCATGAACGAGCTTGAGCGGATCGTGCGAGAAGCGGCGACATTGGTGGCGGCTCGGTCCCCGCTTCTGCTCGCGACCGTCGTGCGCGTGTCGGGGTCGTCATACAGGCGCCCCGGCGCGCGGATGCTGGTCGCCGGCGATCGCTGGCTATCGGGCTGCGTGAGCGGCGGTTGCCTCGAGGGCGACGTGATGCTCCGGGGAGAGCACCGGTGCCGCGATGTCGTGGTCACCTATGACTCGACCACCGAAGACGGCGAGCCATGGGGCGTGGGGCTCGGCTGCAACGGCGTCGTCGATGTCCTGCTCGAGCGCGTCGAGGCCGGGGCGGCCCACGACGCGCTCGCGTTCGCCGGCGCCTGCTTCGCCGAGGAGACCACGGGCACGCTGGTCACGGTGATCCGCTCGACGACCGACGCGGTCCGGGTCGGCGCGCGCCTCGCCTTCGGTCCGCCGTGCGCGCTCGCGCACCCGGTGACCGAGCCTGCCGCGCGCGCCGCGATCGAGCGCGCGGCGCGGGGTCCGGCCGGGGTCGTCGAGCTCGACGGGCCGGGGATCACCGTGCTCGTCGAGAAGATCGCGCCGTCGCCGCAGCTCTTCGTGCTCGGGGGCGGTCACGACGCGGTGCCCATCGTCACGCTCGCAAAGTCGGTCGGTTTCCGGGTGTTGCCGCTCAAGCTCGCTGACGGGTTCCCGCACCGACTGGATGATGGCCATCGCTGGCGGTCGCGGGCTCACCGCAGCCAGTGCTTGCTCTCCCCGAGGAGCTCTTCTTGGGTGAGGCCCTCGTAGTCGGGGGTGACCAGGATGAGCTGCGCCATGAGTCGCCCGACAGGGCTCTCGAAGCGCGCTGCCTTCGCCATCTCCGGGCTATTCAGCATGGCGAGGATTCCGTACCGCTCCTCCAGGAAGTGGCTGTCCCACCGCCCCCGGCGTATGGAGCTTTCCACGTACGTGCGCAGATCAGCGAGATGTTGCCGCACCTCGGCGGGCAGCTCCCCGGGCATGACCTGCGCGAAGACGCGTTCCAGGGCGCCAACGAGCATGTCCTGCGTTTCGGGGCTCGTCTTCCAGAAGACGTCCCAGTGCCCGGCGATGCTCGCCCAGAACGTGACCGGCGCTCGCTCGGGAGCACCGCGGAGCAGATGGGCGATCTGGAGCAGAATTGCTGCGTCGTGGTGCCGTGCATGGGGAGCGAGGTCGGCCCAGGGGATCGGCGTGGATTGCTCCCGGAGCAGGCCAAGCGCGTGGACGAGCAGCTCCGACGAGGCGCCCGCCAGCGCTCCGAGGAACGCGCGCGGCGTCTCGCTCCAGGCAGCGAGCCTGCCCGCCACAGCCTTCTGTGACTCCAGTGAGCCTCGCGGAAAACCCTTCAAAATCCGGGTGCGGACGGCCGCGGGGGCGTCGGCGCGCAGGTGCTGGATCGCGGTGCAGCGCACGTCGTCCTCGGGATCGTGCTCCGCGCGATCCAGCAGCACATCGTAGAACGGCAGGTCGCTCGGCTCGACAAGCCGCGCGAGGTACTGGCAAGCGGTGGCGCGCACCAGGGCATCCGGATCGAGCGCGGCGAACGTCGCGATGGCCGCCTTTTCCCCCCCGCCGGCCAGCATGATCATGAGATGCTGCCGCACTCCAGCGCTGGGCTCCCGCCCTGCACGAGACGCGATGTCGCCCAGGAACTCCTGGCCCTTGCGTAACCCCAGGGCCCACGCAGCGTGGAGGCGGACCTGGGGGCTCTCGTGCTCCAGGAGCTCGCGGAGCGTCGACTCTGGCTGTGAGGCGATGTTTGCGTACGATTCCACGTCGGGCAGGTTCGGCCCGGCGCGTCAGACCGTCAACTGTCGGTTGTGGCGTGGTCTTGCTCCGCGTCCGCTTGCCGCGTCGAGATACTCCATGGTCGCCTCCTCGCTCGTTATGAGCTCGTGTTCGTTCTTCCGGACCTGGAGGTCCCGGGCAGGGTGACCTACGCCGCAGAAGGGGACGAGGTCATCCCGGCGCGGAACGTCGACCTCGGCCTCGTGGACGGCGGCGTGTACCAGATCGCCGTGTTCCACGCCGAGCGACAGACAGCGGCGTCGACGTTCAAGCTCACGCTGCAGGGCTTCGCGACGGCGCGCAGCGAGTGCACGCCTACCTGCGGCGACGGCATCGTCAGCCTGGGCGAGCAGTGCGACGACGGCGTGAACGACGGCGGCTACGGCGAGTGCGGGCCGAGCTGCCAGCTCGGCGAGTTCTGCGGCGATGGCGTGGTTCAGGACGTGGAGGAGTGCGACGACGGCAACAACCTCGACGGGGACGGCTGCGGGAGCGGCTGCCGCAACCTCACGCCCCGCTGAGCCGGCCCCGCGGCTGGCCGCTCAGCGGCGCTGCGCATGCGGCGATGCTGGCCCACGCCGCCCGGCGCGGCGCAGCGCCGGCCCTGGCCGGGGTGGGCAATGCGCCGGGCAGGCCTCAGAGCAGGCTCACGAGCGGCCCGGCGTCGCCGTCGAGCCATTGCTCGGAGATCACGAACGCGGTCGCGACAGGGCGCGTCGGCCGGTTGCGGCGGGACTGGCGGAGACCGGCGGGTGACGCACCCTGGCATCGCAGCCCCTGAGGCATCCCCTAAAATTCTTTGGAAAATTCACAGGGAGGCGGGGAGACGGCGAGGAAAATCTTCAAAATACTCCCTGTCTCCCCGCCTCCCTGTTCAATTTCTCCGCTGAAAATGGCTGCAAATGAGGGGATTCCTTAGATCGCAGCCCGGCAGCCGCTGCGCCGACGGGGCACAGCGCCCTTGGCGCGCGGGCGTGCCGCGGTCGTCACTCGCCTGCGAGCGGATAGACAGGCCGGATATCGACCGGGATCCCGTCCAGATGGCCGAGCGCCAGCTCGATCGGCTCGGAGACGAGACCGTGACGAGACAGGAGCGCCTCGGCGCCCTTCCTGTCTCCGCTGTGCTGGAGCAGGCAGATGTCGCGGACGAGGCGCGAGATCGCCGCCTCCAGCGCGTCGAGATGGACAGTGAAGCGCCGTGTCGCCGGGTCGAAGCTGGCGGCCTGCTCCTCCAGGAAGCGGTTGATCTGCAGCGCGGCCCCCTTGCCGAACGCGTCCGCGACGCCGAACCGCACGCTCCGGAACAGGGAGGCAAAATAGGAAACGAGCACCTTGTCGCGAAGCTCCGGTGGGATGTCGCCGCGCCGGATCAAGAACAGGATATTGTGAGCGCCCATGACGTCAGCCTTGGCCTCCTCCAGGGCAGAGTGGCTCGCTCCGAGCGCGCTCCGGACCTCGACCCTGTCGCGCCCTGCGGCCGCAAACGCCGGCCCCAGGTTGTGCGAGAGCTCGTGGAAGAGGGTCTGGGTGAAGAACGCCTCGGCCGACAGGTGCGCGAGCTGCGCCCGGTCGAGGATGCGCTCGGCCACGGGCCGCAGGATCCGCTCGAACTTGCTCTCGATCACGTTGCGCAGCAGCACCTTCTTCGCGCCCTTCTCGGCGCGCACGCGCTCGTCGTTCGGCAAGCTGAAGGCGACCGTCTGGACCGATTTGCGGGCGTCCCCCGAGCTGAACACCAGGTCGACCACCTGGATAGGGCTCTCCGCGCCGCGCGCTGTCTTCATCCCGGCCGGGATCGGGAGGTTCTTCTCCATCGCGGGCAGGAGCTGCTTGTACCTGGAGAGCTCGCTCGACGCTTCGGGAACGCTCACCGTGACGAACGCCTGGAACGACGCCTTCAGGGCGAGGAGCTCGTCTTCGTAGGTCTCGTAAGGACCGATGGTCGCCTCGAGCTCGCTGTCGACATCCATCCAGTCCTTCTCGGACAGGTAATAGTCATTGGAGCGAAACGCCGCCGCGCGGGAGAGCAGGAACCTCCGGAGGCTCTCGTTCCTCGTCAGCGCCGCGGCCTCCCGCAGCTTCTCCGCCGCCGGGCCGAGCCACGGAGCGTACGCCTCGCTGTACTGTATCGCGACGAGCCTGTCGCCGTCCCGACGCAGGAGCGTGAACGGGCTCTCGAATCGCTCTTTATCCTCAGGGTGGCGCTTGATCCAGTCATGGAACGCATCGGCAGTGAGGTCCTCCGGGTAAAAGCCCGCGCCCGGCGGGTGGGGCCGGTCGATGGCGAACGGGTGGAGCCCGTCCTGCCTGTCCCAGGGGCCGCGCATGATGTTGAAATAGTCGAGCTTGAGCCGCCCCTCCGGGGTCCTTTCCGCCGTGAGCCGCGCGCGCACGGCGGGGTTGCCGGCGTGGACCTGGCGCTCGAAGATCGGCTCCATCAGCCTGGCCGCCTCGATGAGCCTGGCGAGCGCGGCCTTCTCGGAGGGGTCGAGTCGGCTCGTGTCCGCGGTGAGCATGGCCGGCGCGAACTGCTGGACCTTGCGCGCCAGCGAGGCCTCCTCCTGCGGCCTCGCCTCCGCGGGCGGAGCAGCCTGGAGATCGCCCGGCGCGCTGGTCTGCGCCGCCGGCGCGCAGCCGGGGAGCAGCGCCGCGACGAGCGCGGCGCGCGCGAGGCGCCGGCGGGCGCCGGGACAAGCGAGGAGCTCCCGGATCATGAGCGGTGACCCGCCGTTCTGGCGCCCGAGAGCGCTGCCGCGCCTTCCTCGCCGGCGTGCGGCCCCGTGCCGGCCCCGCGAAGCCGGGACGGCTCTCTCGCGGCCTCGAAGCGCCGGTCGACCACGAGCCGGACCTTCCCCGTGCGGTGGCTCCGCGGCAGCGCGCCTGGCGAAAGGACGTCGACCGACACCATGATCGCGCCCTCCTCGACGGCCTTCCCCAGGACCGGCAGGCGGTCCAGGAGCTTCCGGCGTACCTGTCCGCCATCCAGATGATCGCCCTCGAGGCGGACCACCAGGTGGGCGTTGTGCCGGAAGGGCTCGAGCACGAGCTGCATGGCCGAGGGGCCCTCGTCCGAGAAGGCCCTCACGAGCTGGTGCACCCAGACGTCGGCGTCGGCCGAGAGGCTCAGAAACTCGCCGCCGCGACCCAGGAACTCGATCTTTCGATAGGGCAGGCCGCACGCGCACGCCTCGTCGAGGAAGCGGCCTCGATCGCCTATGTCGTAGCGGACCAGCGGATAGAGCGTCCGGTAGAGCGACGTGAGGACGATCCGCCCCTCCTCGCCGTCCTCCACCGGCCTCCCTTCGTCGTCGACGATCTCGACGTGGTTGAAATCGTCGAGTGTGTGGTGCTCGTTCCCCGTGCAGTGCGCGCACTGGAAGCCGAACTGCATCGCGTCGACCGACGCGATCACGGAGGCGATGCGCTTGACCCCCATGTGCTTCCTGATCCAGTCGGCGTCGACCCGCGACAGGCCAGCGCCGCCGTAGAGGAGCAGCTCGAAGCGGAAGGAGGGATCTACCTCGTGGATCTCCCGCAGCTTGTGCACGAAGAAGAGCGGATTCGTGAAGAGCACGTCGATCCGCGTGCGGCGGGCGGCGTCGAGGAAGAAGGCCGGCTCGACGTGGGGACCGAAGGGCAAGCTGCGCGCCCCGAGCTCGAGCAGCTCGTGCTCGAGGGTGATCAGCCCGCCATAGAGCTCGCCTATACCGAGGCAATTGGCGACGTTGTGCTCCTTGCGGACGCCCATCAGGCTCAGCATCCTGACGCCCGAGCGGATCATCTCCCTGATCTCGGCGCCCGAGTAGATCGAGAACTTCGGCTCCCCGGAGGTCCCGCCCGTCTGGAGGACGATACCGCCGTGCTCCTCGCCGCTCTTCAGGCGCTCGGGGGCCGCTGTCATCGCGTCGTGGTAGGCCTTCTGCGTGGTGACGGGGGCGAGCGCCAGCGCGTCGAAGCCTGTCGCGTGCCGCGGGAGGATGTCCGCGTAGTAGGGGGCGCGGCGCGCGGCGGCGAGCACCCGATCCAGCCGTCCCGCGATCTCCCTGCTGAGCGCCCGCGCCGCGCGCGCCGTCGGCGCCATCTCGTGTCTCATGCTCATGACGTTCTCTCCGAAAAGGCCTGTCGGCCGAGCGTTACGGTGATGATGCAGAACAAGGTGGCCATTCCCGCGACGAAGCCGACGCCCCACGGCGCGCTCCAGCTCAGCAGCCTTGTCGTGCCGCCGATGCCGATGACGGTGACGATGGACACAAGGAGAAAGCGAAAGCTCGACACGCGGCCCTTCTGCTCCGGCGGCATCCGCTGGTAGAGCTTCGAGGTGAGCAGCGCGTTGGTGAAGCCGATCGCGGCGCCGAGCCCCAGGAACGACGCGGTGATCGCCGCCCTGCTCGACGCGACGGCGATGACCGCGAGGAACAGGACCTGGAGGAGCTGGAAGGCGACGAGGTGCCGCGGGTCTTGCCGCTTCCGCGCGAGCAGGAACGTGATGACCACCCCGGACGCGAAGGCGCCGTCCAGCACCGAGAGCCACACAGTGTCGCCGCCGAACCGGCTGTTGACGAGCGGCACGAGGAGGAGGTTCAAGCACGCCATGACGGCGAGGTCGCCGGTCGAGATCGCCACGTGGACGAGCAGCGACGGCGCGCGCCGCATGCCGTGCGCCAGCTCCTTCCAGTCCTCGATCACCTGCGAGAGCGAGACGAACGCCGCGCGCCCTGCCGTGTCGCGCGTGTCGTCGGAGGCTGAAAGCCTCCAGAGGATCAGGCTCGTGGCCAGGAACAATCCAGCGTCGATCAGGAACACGACGGAGTAGCTGAGGCGCGAGAGCAGCACGCCGACGGCCCCTACGCCGAGCAGCTGACCGAGCTGCAAGAGCAGCATAGCGAGCGACGCGTACCGGCCCTGTTCCTCGGGCGCGACGACGCCCGGCACCAGCGCGAAGGCGGCTGTCTTGTAGAAATGGGACCCGGCCTTGAGCAGCGCCGAGAGGGCCACCACGGCGATGGTGGCCTCGCGCCCGGGATAGAGCGCCAGCGCGGCCAGAGCCACCATGATCAGCGCGCGGTTGATGCCGGCGGCGGTGGCGACGAGCCTGGGATTGAGCCGGTCGACGATCGGCCCCGCGTAGATCTGGCTCAGCACGCCGAGCAGGTAGTCGAAGCCGAGCACGAACGCGAAGGACGACACCGCCCCCGTGCGGTCGAACAGGAACTTGCCAAGCGCCAACGTGTGCATCCCATCAGCAACGTTGGTGAGGAGCGTCGCGGCCAGGAGGCGCTGTTTCAAGCGACCACCTGCGCCGCGCGCGGTACGACGCGGATCTCCTCGCTGAGCCGCCTCACGAGCTCGACGACCTCGGCGTCGCTCTCGCCGCGCAGGATGGCCGCCGCGGGGACCTCCCAGTACTGGTGCGTCACCGACTTCTTCAGCCGGTCGGCGGGCTGCGCGACACGGAGCTTCACGACCGCGTCCGAGCGCTGGAGCCAGTCGGGCGTCGTCACGCGGCACGAGGCCTCGGGGAAATGATGGCCTGGCACGATCAGCCAGCCGAACCACGGCCCTTCGGTCTTCGTGACCTCCCGGACGGGCCCCCCGGGCAACGGGCGACCGAGCCGCCGCGCCTGAGCGCGGATCAGGACGTCGATCTCCTCGGTCGGGATGTGGACGCCGGTCGAGGCCTCCGTCGTCGGGATGATGTCGCCGCCGCCCGCGCGGTTGGCGACCTCCATGAACACGAGATCTTCCGGCCCCTCGATCACCTCGAGGTGGAAGGCGCCGTCGACGATGCCGACCGCGCGCAGGCAGTCGAGGAAGAAGGCCCTGTATCGGTCCGACATCCTGAACTGCGCCGAGCCCAGCGGCTTGCCCCAGGCGTACTCGAGCGGCGTGCCGACGTAGCGGCTCGCCACGATGAGGCGCGGGACGCCCCCGTCCATCACGCCGTCGACGTGCAGGATGGGCCCCTCGACGAACTCTTCGAGCTCGCCGTCCGTGTGATAGTCGTGGTTCTCCGGTCGGGCGACGAAGGCGCGCGCCTCGCCCGGCGAGCCGAAGACGTGCACGCCGACGCTGCTGGCGCCCAGGATCGGCTTCAGGATGGTGCGGCCCTCCCAGGGCACGGGCGCCACCGCGGCGCCCTTCTCCAGAGTCCGGAGATCGATGTGCCGCGGGCCCCGCAGGCCAGCCGCTGCCACGAGCCGCTTCATGAGGATCTTGTCCTTGAACCTCAGCAGCTCATCGTAGCGAGGCCCCGGGATCCCGAGGTGCTCGCGCACCTTGCCCGCCTCGTGCAGGTCGAACTCGGACAGCGCCATGACCATCTCGTGGCCATCCGCCGGCGAGACGATCGCGTTTATCTCCACGTGGGGCTCCGCCACGCCTGCGATCACGAGCTTCTCGCAGCGCAGGTCGTCCGGTAGATCAGCGATGCGCGCCTCCGTGCCCACGTAGGTGACGTCGTGCGCCTCGTGATCGAGCGCGCGGTGGTACTCGATCTTTTTGTAGGGCACGGTGTGCATGACGAGAATCTTCATCGCCGGAACCTTTCAAACCTGGATGAGGCTCGCTCCCCAGGAGAAGCCCACCCCGCTCGACACAACGACGATCCGCTGACCGGGACGGAGCCTGTTCGTCCGGAGCCCGTCCGCGAGCGCGAGGGCCGTGTCCGTGGAGCCGAGGTGACCGTGGTCACGGAAGCTCAGGTACGATTGCGCCTCGCCGAGACCGAAGCGCGAGAGGACCTCGCGCAGGACGCGCTGATCGCCCTGGTTCATGAACAGGTAATCGATGTCCCGCGCCCTCACGTCGGCCTCGTCCAGGACCTGCCCCACCAGCCTGGTGATGTAGTGCAGGTACTGCTCGTGAAGGCTCATCGCGGCCTTGCACGGCTCCGTGACGATCGCCGGCGCGCCCCGGGGGAGCTTGTACAGGTCCACATACGTGCCGTCCGACGCGAACGCGCTCGACAGGACGTGGAGCGAGGGCGCGTACCTGTCGCACAGCAGCGCCGAGGCGCCGTCGGCGAAGTTGAACAGGCTCTTCGACCCGGGATCCGTGTGATCGACGTAAGCGGACAGCGTGTCGGCGCAGATCAAGAGCGCTCGCCGGTAGGAAGGGGTCGCCAGCATCAGCCCCTTGATCACGTGGAGCGCCGCGTTGAGCGAGTTGCAGCCGTTGCTCAGCTCGAAGCAGAAGGCGCCCTTCGCGCCGATGAGCGCCTGGATCTTGGCTGCCGGCGACCAGAACGCGTGGTCGTTGAGGCCGGTCGAGGCATAGACAAGGAGGTCGATGCTGTCCGCCGAGAAGGGGTGGTGCGACGCCAGATCGGCGATCGCCGCGAGCGCCAGATCCACGCACGTTCGGCCCTCCGCGACCGGCTTGGAAGCGAGCTGCATCCTGTCGGTGAAGAACTCGAGCGGCACGCCGGAAGCCGCGCTGATCGACCGGGCGCTCATGCGCGTCGCCGGGATACCCAGCCCTATGTCAACGATGCCAAACATGGCTTTCCTCTCGGTAGTCAGCGCGTCAGCGCGTCACGCCGGACTCGATCGATATCCGGTGCATCGTGCGTGGAATATCGGGGTTGGACGGCATCGCGGCGTGGATCAGCGACGGGTTGTCCCAGATCAGGATGTCGCCGACGCGCCAGCGGTGGCGGTAGACGACGTGCTCGCGCGTCGCGTGAGCGTGCAGCTGCTCGAGCAGCGCCTGGCTCTGCTCCCACCCCATCCCCTCGAAGCTCAGGGTGTACCCTTCGCTGATGTAGAGCGCCGGGCGCCCGGTGAGCGGGTGCTTGCGGATCACCGGGTGGGTGACGTCGGGGATGGTGAGGCGCAGGCGGTCGTCGATCTCCCGGAGCGACTGGCCCACGTCCTGGGCCGTCACCTTGTATCGCTTGCGGATCGTGTGGACGGCGGTGCGTCCCTCGAGGGCCGCGCGGAGCTCCGGCGAGAGCTCGTCGAGCGCCAGGTACATGGAGGCGAACAGCGTGTCACCCCCCGCCGGCGGCACCTTGACGGAGTAAAGGAGGGTCGTGTTCGCGGGGCTCGCGATGTAGGAGGAATCGGAGTGCCAGAAATTGCCCACGCGCGCGACGCCGATCGGCTTGCCGTCGATCCTCTCGTTCGACGTGACGAGGATCTCGTCGAACTCCGGGTGGCGGTAGTTCGAGAGGAGGAAGGGCAGGATCGGCCCCGTGCTCCGGGCCAGGCCGACGAGGTCGGCGGGCGAGAGCTCCTGATCACGAATGAGGAGGAGCTGGTGCTGGAGCAGGAGATCGAGGATCTCCGCCCCACGACCGGCGTCGCGCCGCGCGTCGAAGCCGACCAGCTCGACGCCAAAATGCTCGGAGAGAGGCCTGAGTTCGCAGTTCATGTGCGTGTCTCCAGTCGCTGTTCACTTCAGCTTGCGGCAGCGATGATGCGCGCCAGCGCGAGGACGAACGCGCGGATGTCTCGCTCGGAGTGCGCGGACGAGACGATGACGCGGAGCCGTTCCTGCCCGCGCGGCACGCTCGGGAAGTTGATGGGCTGCACGTAGAAGCCGTGCTCCTTCAGCAGCACGTCCGAGATGTTCTTGCACTTGAAGGAGTCGCCGATCAGCACCGGCACGATGTGGCTCGGGCTGTCCGCGGCGGGGAGGCGGTGGCGCCTGAGCTCGTCCTTGAGCAGGCGCACGTTGGCGAAGAGCCGCTCCCGCTCGACGTTGCTCTGTCTCAGGTGCCGTACCGACTCCAGCGCGGCGGCCAGGATCAGCGGCGGAAGCGAGGTCGTGAAGATGAAGCCCGGCGCCATGAGGCGGACCGCGTCGACGAGGAAGGCGTCCCCGGCCACATAGCCGCCGGTCGCCCCGTGAGCTTTACCGAAGCCGCCCTGGATCATGTCGATCTCGTGGGCCAGGCTCAAGGCGTCTGCCACGCCCGCTCCGGTGCGACCGTAGACCCCGAGGCCGTGGGTCTCGTCGAGGAAGATCATGGCGTTGTAACGGTGCTTGAGGCGGCAGACCTCCTCGAGCGGCCCGAAATGGCCGTCCATCGAGTAGATCGACTCCAGGACGATCAGCTTCGGCGCGTCCGTCGGCAAGGCTCTCAGCTTCGCCTCGAGGTCCGAGACCGAGTTGTGCTCGAATACGATCTTCTTCAGCCCGCTCTTGCGAATGCCTTCGATGAGCGACCGGTGGTTCTTGCCGTCCGATAGCACGATGAGCTCGGGGATGAGCTTGCCGATGGCGCCCAACGTCTCCTCGTTGGCCACGTAGCCGCTGTTGAACACGAGGGCCGACTCCTTGCCGTGCAGCGCCGCCAGCTCCGCTTCCAGCTCCACGTGATAGGGGGAGGTGCCGGAGATGTTGCGCGAGCCGCCCGAGCCCAGGCCTTGCTCTTCCAGCACCTTGCGGGCCGCAGAGACGACGCGCTCGTGGTTGCTCATGCCGAGGTAGTCGTTGCTGCAAAACACGCTGGCCTTGGACCGCTCGCCCCGCGCCTCGAAGCGTGCGTTGGGGTAGTCGTCGGTGAGGCGATGGAGCGGCAGGAACGTCCGGTAGCTCCCGTCCGCCATCGCCCTGGTGACGAAGTCTGCGGCGGCCTTCACGAGCACATTGCGCTGCTTGCGGGAGCTGATGGGGGTCGTCTGAGTCACTATCGCTGTCTCCTTCCATGGTCGACCGCGTGTCCGCTGGTCGAGGGGCGAGCGACCCGGGAATCCTCTGCGCCAACAGAGAGCGGAACCAAGAGGCTGTTTGAGCGCGGCTCCACCGCCTCTGTCATGATCGCTCGGCGCGGTGGGGAGCTGATGAGCGCCCGCTGCAATCCATCGACCGGGATCGCGATGGCGCGGCGGGGCGTCAGCGAGGCACTCTTCAGAAACCATGCCACGTCGAGCACCTGGCCTGTCCGGCGAGAGGGCGCGCCTTCCGATGCACTTCAGCGGGAGCGCTGCCCCACGGCTGCTGCCGAGGCGAGCAACTTCTTGCTGACTCGCGCAATGTCAGAGCGGCGCGCGCCCGACGAGCCCCAGCTTTGTTGTTGCCAGCAGTCCATGTTCGCCATCGATCTCGCTGTTCGCGCTGTCGGCCCCGCCCGGACGCGCGCAAGATCGGGATCGATGCGCCAGCGCAAGGCTTGTGGCAGACTCATCTCACGCGGGCCGCACCATGGCCGGTCAGGAGGGGCTCGATGCGAAACAGGATCTCGACGGCTCTCTCGGCGGTTCTCGTGCTCGCGGCGCTCGTGGCGGGCTGCGCGGCGGAGCAGGCTGGCGCGCGGGGCAACGCGCCGGCAGGCGCCGGCGCGGGCGACGTCCGCCTGCCCGAGGGCGCGCGGGTCATCGACCTGACCTACCCCTTTGACGAAAGGACCATCTACTGGCCGACGGCGACGACCGGCTTCGTGCACGAGACCGTGCACCATGGCAGGACCGAGGGCGGCTATTTCTATTCGGCGTACACGCTCTGCGCGCCGGAGCATGGCGGCACGCACCTCGACGCGCCCATCCACTTCGCCGAGGGCAAGTCGACCGCGGACGCTGTGCCGGTGTCGCGCCTCGTGGGCCCCGCGGTGGTGGTGGACGTCTCGGCCGCCGCGGCCAGGGAGAGCGACTACCTCGTGACTCGGGCGGATATCGAGGCGTTCGAGCGGGCGCACGGCGCCATCGAGCCGCTCACCCTGGTGATGATCCGGACGGGCTGGGGCGCGCGCTGGCCTGACAGGAAGAGGTATCTCGGCGACGATCGACCTGGCCACGCCGAGGCGTTGCATTTCCCGGGCATCGGCGAGGACGCCGCGCGGGCGCTCGTCGCGCGGAGGGTGGCGGCGGTGGGCATCGACACGGCGAGCATCGACAACGGCCCGTCGAAGGACTTCATCGCGCACCGGGTGCTGCTCGGGGCGGATATCCCGGCGTTCGAGAACGTCGCCTCGATGGAGTTGCTGCCGCCGCGAGGCGCGCTCGTCATCGCGCTTCCCATGAAGATCCGCGCCGGCTCCGGCGGACCGTTGCGCATCGTGGCCGTGCTGCCGCGCTGACCGGAGGACTGGAGAGATGCGTCACGCCACGGTTCCTCACGCGCGGCCACGCGCTCGAAGAGCCCTGGAACGCCGCTCAGAACGAGCCCACGACGCCGCCCGGACCCACGGTCCATTGCAGCGCCGGGCCCGCGACAGCCTTCCGCGGCGCGACCGAGCAGCAGGGGAGAGGCCGGCCTCGACGATGCGCGCGAGGCTCGCCCGACGCTCGAGGGGCCAGGCGCCTATATGCACATGAGGAAGGCGCTCTCGTGGCGGGCAGGAGCCGGCGCTCTCGGCGTCGAGCTGCTGCATGGGTGACGCGCACCCGCTGCAGGCGACGAGCACGGCGACGGTCCTGCGAGACGTGAGGAGAGCCGTCATGGGGCGCGAGTATATCAGGGCGATCCGCGGCTCATGGCGAAGGGGCAGGACCCCTGGAGAGGGCAGCCGCGGCGACAGGATCTCCACCTGACCGAGGCGGCGGGGCACTTCCATCTCTACACATGGCTGCAGGACGCCCTGCGCGGGCGCTGCGTGGTGAGCCCGGAGTTCCCCACGGGGAACGGGAAGGTGGATCTGCTGGTGCAGGGCGAGGGGAAGAGCGGGCTGATCGAGGTGAAGAGCTTCCGGGCGATGCACGAGCTGCCGCGGGCGCGCGAGCAGGCGGCGCGCTACGCGCAGCAGCAGGGGCTCACGACGGCGACGCTGGCGCTGTTCGTGCCGTCGGGCGACGAGGGGGTGCTCGCCGCGCTGTCAGGGGAAGAGGTGATCTCGGGGCTCACGGTGACGACGGTGGCGATCGGGTGGGGCTGAGCGGAGATGATGCCGCGGCCCTCAAGCTCGATGATAGCTTCGTCAGCATGGAATGATGGATCGGCCATCATTCCATGCTGGAACGTCCATCCTCGAAGCAGCGTGGTCAACCCGGATCAAGGCCCGGCCAGCCTCCAGCATGAATCGGCCCTCACGGGGCCGAGATCAGGGCGCGGTGTAGCTACAAGCGAGCGTCGACAGCGAAGGGCGTCGACCCCGGCGCCAGCGCCCCTGCCGATCTGCCGGGCAGCGCCCGATTTGACGAAGGACGACGTGGCCCGGCAGCATCCAGGCGAGCGTGATCCGGACGCGAACGGTCCCTCTGCAAGAAACTGATCAGGATGTCGGCCGGAGAGCCGATCATGGGAAAGCCTCCATGGCCATCGCCCCGTCGCCTCCACGCCTCCCGGCGCCATGTGCTGCTCCGGTGCTCGCTCGACCGCCGTTCCGCGGTGCGGCGATGGGCCCCCTCCGGGGCTCCACGGCAGCCGTCGCGCTGCTCGCGAGCACGCTCGCGCCGTGCCGCGCCGTCGCCGCGCCCGACCCACCGCCACCCGACGCACCGCCGTCCCGCGAGGCGCCGCCAGCGGAGCCGCCCCGCCAAGCGCCGCCAGCGGAGCCATCCCGCGCGGCGCCGCCGGCGGAGGGGCTCATCCCGCCGGCGCCGCTCACACCGCTCGCCGCCGGCTACCCTGACGGGGCGCACGGCGACGCGACGGTCCGCCTCGTGCTCACCGTCAGCGCGGACGGGACCGTTCGCTCCGCGGTCGCCGAGGAGGGACCGGAGCCGTTCGCGTCGGCCGCCGTGGCCGCCGCGACGTCGTTCCGCTTCGCGCCGGCCACCCGGAACGGCGCCCCGGTCGCCGCCAGGATCCGCGTCGAGGTCCGCTTCATCGAGGCCGCCCCGCCGCCCAGCGCCACGCCGCCCAGCGCCACGCCGCCCAGCGCCGCGCCGCCCAGCGCCGCGCCGCCTCCCCCCGCTCCCGCGCCGGCGCCCTCGTCCACCGCCCCCGGCCCGCCCCCGCGCGCGCCGCGATCCCTCGAGGTCACCGTGCACGGCGAGCAGCCGGCGCCCGGCGTCTCCACCTTGAGCCGCGGCGAGGTCCGGCTCGTCCCCGGCGCGTTCGGCGACCCCTTCCGCGCGATCGAGATGCTCCCCGGAGTGACCCCCATCGTCTCCGGGCTGCCGTTCTTCTACGTCCGCGGCTCGCCGCCGGGCAACGTCGGTTACTTCCTCGATGGCGTTCGCGTCCCCTACCTCTATCACCTCGGGCTCGGGCCCTCGGTCGTCCATCCCGGCATCGTCGATCGCGTCGACCTCTACCCCGGCGGCTACCCCGCGCGTCACGGGCGCTACGCCGGCGGGATCGTCGCCGGCGAGACGACACCGCCGCTCCCGTACTGGCACGGCGAGGGCATGCTCCGGCTCCTCGACGCGGGCGCGCTGGTCGAGGGCCCGTTCTCCGGCGGCCGTGGAATCGCGCTCCTCGGCGGCCGCTACTCGTACACGGCGCTGCTCTTCTCGCTCGCCGCGCCCGGCGTGGCGCTCGACTACTGGGACTACCAGGCCCGGATATCCTACGAGGCCGTCCCGGGAGGCCGGGTGAGCCTTTTCGCGTTCGGCGCCCGCGACTACCTCGCGAACGAGGAAGGCGGCAAGACGACGACCCTCTTCGATACGACGTTTCACCGGATCGATCTCCGGTACGACCATGCCTATGGCCAGGGCAGCGCGCTCAGGGGCGCGCTGACGCTCGGCCACGACGAGACAGGGATCCAGGACGGCCAGAAAGCCCTGACGCGGAGCCTCGGCGCGCGCCTCACGCTCGATCATCGCCTGCGCGACGAGACCCCGATCCGCGCCGGCCTCGACGCCGTGCTCGACGACAATGCGATCGATCTCGGGACCGAGGTCGAGCCTCCCCCAGGCGGCGTCGAGCAGGACGACGACGAGAATGTCGTCGACATCCTCCTGTCCCGCGTCGACTTCACTGTCGGCGGCTACATCGAATCCGATATAGCGGTCACGCCGCGCCTGCGCGTCACCCCGGGGCTCCGGCTCGATCTCTACCATTCGGACGATACCGTCGCGATCGCCGTCGATCCGCGCCTCTCGGCGCGGCTCTCCCTGGCGCCCGGCGTGACGTTCGTGCAGGCGCACGGCCTCGCCTCGCAGCTGCCGAGCTTCGTCGTCCCCATCCCCGGCGTCCGCCCGCGCCTCGGCGACGGCCTCCAGCGGAGCTTCCAGTCGAGCGCCGGCGTCGAGCTCGAGCTGCCGGAGGACATCACCGCGACAGCCTCGGTGTTCCACAACGCGTTCTTCAACATGACCGACGCGATCGGCGCCGGAGGCCTCGAGATGTCCGACGGCGCCTTGACGCGGCGCGCGCTCGGCGCCGCGACAGGCATGGAGCTGTCGGCCCGCCGGCGCCTCACGCGGCGCATCGGCGGATTCGCGTCGTACACGCTGTCGCGCTCCACGCGGAGCTTCGGCCGGACCAGGCAGGTCGCCTCGGTCGACAGGACCCACGTGGCAAACCTCGCGCTGACCTACGATCTCGGCCGCGGGTACAGGGCCGGCGGGCGCGCCGTCTTCTACTCCGGGCTCCCGCAGAGGAAGGTCGACGGTCCGAGCTCCCCGCTGGGCAGCGGCGTCCCGGGAGGCCCGGAGCCCACCGCCGGCGGCCCGCCCCGGTGGGAGCGGCTGCCGCCGTTCCTGCGCCTCGATGTCCGCCTGGAGAAGCGCTGGTCGATCGGGGAGGCAGGCTGGCTGTCGCTCGTCCTCGACGTGCTCAACGCCACGCTGTCGAAGGAATATATTCCGTCGCCCTGCTACGGGTTCTCGTCGTGCGAGCCCGAGGAGATCGGGCCTGTCACCGTCCCGATCCTCGGGCTGGAGGGCGGGTTCTGACGCCCCGTCCCGGAGGACGAAGTTCGACCCAGCGGCGGTTGCGATCATCGGCCCAGCTCACCACAAGATGGAGCGAAGGCTCCGCCAGCCGAGGCAGATCTCCTGCATTCCAGCACAACAGACGAAGGGGCGGTCGCGTGAAAAAAACGGATGCCGTTCGCCATCTCCCTGGATGGGCAGTCGTCGCGCTGCTCGCCGCGCTCCTCTGCCCGGCGCACGCCGCGGCGGATGCCTCTCCTCGCAACAGCGGGGTGCTCAGATATCTCTACAGCATCTCCGGCTCGAAGACGATCGCCGGTCAGCATAACCGGGAGCCCAACGCAGACCCGGCCAGATGGACCAGAAAGATACACGAGATCTCCGGGAAATACCCGCTCCTCTGGGGTGGCGACTTCCTGTTCGGGGCCGAGAGCATCCAGCACCGCGGCACGATGATCGACGAGGCCAAGCGCCAGTGGGCGAGCGGCGCGCTCGTCACGCTGATGTGGCACGCGTGCCCTCCCACCATGAGCGAGCCCTGTGACTGGCACAGAGACATCAAGGGCGACCTCCGCGACGATCAATGGAACGAGCTCGTCAAGGACGGCACCAACCTGAACGCGCGGTGGAAGGCGCGGCTCGACACGATCGTCCCCTACCTCGACGACCTCAAGAACAGCGGCGTGGAGGTGCTCTTTCGCCCGCTGCACGAGATGAACGACGACTGGTCCTGGTGGGGAGGCCGCCCGGGCAAGAACGGCAGCCAGGCGCTGTATCGCATCACCCATGACTACCTGGCCAGGACGAAGGGCCTGAATAACCTGATCTGGGTGTGGAACGTCAACGATGTCAACATCGGGCGCATCCAGGAGTACTACCCGGGGGATGACTACCTCGATGTGGCCTCTCTGGACGTCTACGAGAAGGGGTATACCAGCGAGAACTACAGGGCGATGCTCGACATCGCCAGGGGCAAGCCGATCTCGATTGGTGAGTGCCAGTTCTTGCCGTCTCCCAGCGTCCTCGCAGCGCAGCCCCGCTGGACATGGTTCCTGGGGTGGGCCGAGCTGGTCTTCCAGCACAACTCCCGCGAGCAGATCAGGGCCATCTACAACGATCCGCGCGTGCTGACGCTCGGCGCGCGCCGGTGACCGGGGCTCCTGCTGAGCGCGTCGGCCCCGGCGCGGGGAGCTCGCGTGCTCATTGCAGGGCAGCGGCGCGGGCCTGCTCGACGCGGCGCAGGCAGGTCTCCCGGGCTGCGCGGGCCGTGGCCTCGGGCAAGCGAAGGAGCTCCATCCGCCGCTTGATGGGCATGCAGTAGGTGGTGGCGGTCCACAGCTTCGGGTCGTCGACGCCGCGGAGCGGCTCGAGGTCGGGCCACACCCGCGCGACGTTGTCGGCGGACGCGGTGACGATACGCCCCCCGTCGGGGCTGAACGTCGCCGCGTTGACCGGGAAATCCGAGGCGCGAAGGACCAGGGGCTCGCCGGTGCCGTCGGCGTTCCACACCCGCGTTGTCTTGTCCCAGGACGCGGTGACGATGCGCTTGCCGTCGGGGCTGAACACCGCCGAATGGAGCCCATCCTCGTGACCGCGAAGGACCAGAGGCTCGCCGGTGCCGTCGGCGTTCCACACCCGCGCTGTCTTGTCCCAGGACGCGGTGACGATGCGCTTGCCGTCGGGGCTGAACGCCGCCCACAAGAGCCCATTCTCGTGGCCGCGGAGGACCAGAGGCTCGCCGGTGCCGTCGGCGTTCCACACCCGCGCCGTCTTGTCGTGCGACGCGGTGAGGATGCGCTTGCCGTCGGGGCTGAACTCCGCCGAGTAGACCTGGTTCTCGTGACCGCGGAGGACCAGGGGCTCGCCGGTGCCGTCGGCGTTCCACACCCGCGCCGTCTTGTCGTGCGACGCGGTGACGATCCGCTTGCCGTCGGGGCTGAGCACCGCCGTATAGACCATGTCCTCGTGACCGCGCAGGATCAGCGGTTCGCCGGTGCTGTCGGCGCTCCACACCCGCGCCGTCTTGTCGCGCGACGCGGTGAGGATGCGCTTGCCATCGGGGCTGAACCACGCCGAGCTGATCCCCCCTTCGTGACCGCGGAGGACCAGGGGCTCGCCGGTACCGTCGGCGTTCCACACCCGCGCGGTCCTGTCCACGGACGCGGTGAGGATGCGCTTGCCATCGGGGCTGAACCACGCCGAGGTGACCTGATCCTCGTGACCACGCAACTCCATGGGTTCGATCGTATCTTCGGTGTTCCACACCCGCGCTGTCTTGTCGTTCGACCCGGTGACGATGCGCCTGCCGTCGGGGCTGAACGCCGCCGAATAGACCCGATGCTCGTGACCGCGGAGGATCAGCGGTTCGCCCGTGCCGTCGGCGTTCCACACCCGCGCTGTCTTGTCCCAGGACGCGGTGACGATGCGCTCGCCATCGGGGCTGAACGCCGCCGAGTAGATCCCGTCCTCGTGGCCGCGCAGGACGAGGCGCTCGCCGGTGCCGTCGGCGTTCCACACCCGCGCTGTCTTGTCCCAGGACGCGACGACGATGCGCTCGCCATCGGGGCTGAACGCCGCCGAGTAGAGCGGATCCTCGTGACCGCGGAGGACCAGGGGCTCGCCGGTACCGTCGGCGTTCCACACCCGCACGGTCTTGTCCCAGGACGCGGTGACGATGCGCCGCCCGTCGGGGCTGAAGGATGCCGAGCGGACCATCTCGTGGTGACCGCGGAGGATCAGCGGTTCGCCCGTGCCGTCGACGCTCCACACCCGCGCGGTCCTGTCCACGGACGCGGTGACGATGTGCGTGCCGTCGGGGCTGAACGACGCCGAGAGGACCCCATCCTCGTGACCGCGGAGGACCAGGGGCTCGCCGGCGCCGTCGGCGCTCCACACCCGCGCGGTCCTGTCGTACGACGTGGTGACGATGCGCCTGCCGTCGGGGCTGAACGACGCCGAGGTGACGTGATCCTCGTGACCGCGGAGGACCAGAGGCTCGCCGGTGCCGTCGGCGTTCCAGACCTGCGCGATCTTGTCGTACGACGCGGTGACGATGCGCCTGCCGTCGGGGCTGAACGCCGCCGCGTAGACCCCGGTCTGATGGTCGAGCACCGCGCGAGCGAGCCGGCAGTGGAGCGCCCAGCGCGCGAGAACAGCCCACCCGCGCGGAACATCGGGCGGCTCGACCTCGCGCAATATCGCGAGCACAGTCGTGGGATCGGCTTGCAGCTCACGAGCCGTGGCCATGCGGGTGGCGTTGCGCGCTTGCAGCGCTTCTGCTTGCGCCCGGGTCGCCTCGTGAACGGCGCGGACCGCCAGGTAAGACACGATGAGCGCGATCGCGCCGAGCGTTGCGGTCACGCCCATGGCGAACCGCCGACGCAGGCGTCGCGCTCGGTCGGCGAGGGCCACGACGGCCAGCAGATAGCGCGCTTCACGCCTGCTGAGCTCGACGCGTCCAGCGGCTTGCTGCTCGGCGCAATGGCGCTCGTGCCATGCTCGGGCGTCCTCCGCCGCACGGTCGCGCCAGAGCAGCCCCTCGGCGCGACCGCTCGCCTCCCACTGCTGGGCCGCGGCGCGCAGCCGGGCCAGGAACTGCGCGTCCTGCTCGCTCTCGGTGAGCCACTGCCCGAGCTTCGGCCACCGCTCGATCAAGGACTCGTGGACCAGCTCCACCGTGGCGTGACCGCGCCCGTCGCCGGTGGCTTCATCGCCGGTCTCGATGAGCAGCAGCCGCGCGCCGGCCAGGCGCTGGACGACCTGCGCGATCGCGTCGCTCCCATCGCCCTCGCCGCCCTGGGCCAGCTCCTTCAGCTCATCCAGGCTGAGCACCGCGCGCGTGCGCTCGGGCGTGACCAGGCGCAAGAGCACCGCGCGGGCCAGCCGCTGCTCGTGTACCGGAAGCGCCGAGAGCACCGCGTCCGCGTGGGCGGACAGGGCGCCGGCGACGCCGCCGAGCTGGTCATAGCTGTCTCGCGTGATGAGCCGGCGCTCGCAATTTCGCGCCTCCCACAGCTTCGTGGCCGTGAACTGCAGGAGCGGCAACGGGCTCCGCGTGCCCTCCAGCGCGCTCAGCATGTGCTCGACCATCTCCGCGGTCTCGAAGCGATATCCGGCCGCCTCGAGCGGCCGCGTCAGGGCTTCGCGCAGGCCCTCGCGCCCCATCGGCGGCAAGAACGACAGCCCGCGGGGCACGTCTCCGGCGAAGCCGTGGTCGTCGGCCATGCGCTCGAGGAAGTCGGAGCGGACGGCGAGCAGGACGCGCAGGGGGGACGAGGCGTCGTCGGCCGCGCCCTCCAGGCAGGCAACGAACGCCGCGCGCTCCTCCGGGGCCGCGCCGAGCGTGTAGAGCTCCTCGAACTGGTCGACGAAGAGCAGGATACGGCGCCCTCTCACCTCGCGGCGACAGCGCGCGCGCAGCCGCGCGCCCAGGTAGCCCGGCTGCGCGCGCAAGGTGGCGACGAGCGCGTCGTGCTCCGGGAGCTCCGGGGAGCCCGTCGGGCCGGTGGTCGACTCCGCCTCGACGACCTGCGCGACGACATCGGCGAGCGCGGACAGGGGGCGGCGCCCCGGGCGCAGGATGAACGCCTCCCAGCGGTCGTCGGAGCGCTTCAGGGCAGGGATCACGCCCGCGCGCACGAACGACGACTTGCCCGCCCCGGAGGGCCCGGCCACCGCGATCAGCGGCTGGCTGCGCAGGCGCGCCCTCGCGGCGGCGACGTCGTGAGCGCGGCCGAAGAAGCGCGCGGCGTCCGCCTCCTGGAACGCTGACAGGCCGGCGAAGGGGCTCTCGTCCTCGCTCAGCTGGAGCGTCCTTCCGCCGGGCAGGAGCGCCTCGAGCTCGGCGAGGAGCTCCCTGGCCGAGCCCATGCGCTCGGCCTTGCGCTTCTTCAGGCAGCGATCGACGACGGCGCCGAGCGCGCCGACGTCCGGGCGCCTCGCGCCGAGGCTCGGCATGGGCACGTCGAGGGCCATGATGTCCGAGAGCGGCGCGCGCGAGAACGGATGGAGCGGGTGCTCCCCTGTGAGCAGCTCATGCAGCATGATGCCCACGGCCCAGAGATCGGTGCGAGCATCGATGTCCGCGCCCAGCAGCTGCTCGGGCGACATGTACGGGAGCGTGCCGATGATCGCGCTCCGCCGGCGCTGACCGGCGCGTCCGGCGCGTCCGGCGCGTCCGGCGCGCGCCGGACGGGCGCGTATGCTCATCGAGACGATGTGGCCCTCGAGCCGCTTGGCGATGCCGAAATCGAGCACCTTGATGCAACCGGCGTCGTCCACGAGGATGTTCTCCGGCTTGAGATCGCGGTGCACGATCCCGAGCTCGTGCGCGCAGACCAGCGCGCGAGCGACAGGGATCATCAGCTCGATCACGGCGCCGGGCGCCCTCGGGCGAGGCGGCGCACGGACGGCCTGCGAGCCGGGCGCGCTGGGTTGCTCGCGCTGGGCCAGCCATTCTCGCAGCGTGCGGCCCTTGATGTACTCGAGCACCATGTACGCGCATCCGTGGATCTCATCGACCTCGTGGATGACCACGATGTTCTCGTGCCGGCAGCGCGCGGTGGCCCGCGCCTCGGCCAGGAGGCGCTCGATCCCGCGCCCGCTGCACGGGTGCAGGAGCTTGATCGCGACCAGGCGGCCGAGCCTCGTGTCGCGGGCCAGGAACACGACGCCCATGCCGCCCTGGCCCAGCTTGCGGATGAGCTCGTAGTGCTTGATGGTGTTGCCGACGTCCACGGGAGCGCGGCCGGCGATGGCCTCCGCCGGCGTCCTCGCCGCCCTGGCCCGGAGGCGTCCTCGCCGCCCTGGCCCGGAGAGGCACGGCACCGCCGTCCTCGTCGCGGGAGCTGGCCGGGACCCCGGCCGGCGTCGACGTGCGCGCGGGCTCTTCGATGAGCGTCACGGACAGGCTCGGCTCGTGCAGGCTCGGCTCGTGCCGATCGTGCCGATCGTGCCGATCGTGCCGATCGTGCCGATCGTGCCGATCGTGCCGATCGTGCCGATCGTGCCGATCGTGCCGATCGTGCCGATCGTGCAGATCGAGCGCCGCGCTCCCCCGTCCCGAGGCGGTCGCGGCGCGGCTTTCGGCGTCGTCCCTGCTCACCTCGGCGCCGCCCGGCGTGCCGCTCAGGATCAGGTCTTCCCGGCGGAGCCGCTCCACGTCGCAGGCCTCGAGCTCGCACAGGAGATGGTCGGCCGCGGCGGCCCGCGCCGCGAGATCCTCGGCGGTGGCCTGCCGCAAGAGGGCGCCGAGCGGGTGCTCGAGCAGCGCGGGAGGGATCCGGGCGGGCTCACGGCTCTCCGGCTGGAGAGGCCCGCCGTCCGGTGAGCTCCGGTGGCCGCCGCGGCTGCCCGTGAGGCACTCGAGAAACACGAGCCCCCAGGCGTACAGGTCCGAGCCCGCCGTCGGCGGGTATCCCCGGAGCTGCTCGGGCGCCGCGTACGCCTGAGAGCCGACCAGCTCCGTGCCGGATCCGGGCGCTCCGTCCTCTGCCGCGCGTGCTCCCGTGGCGAGTGCGCCGAAGCCCAGGTCGAGCACCAGCGCGCGCCGCTGTGCTCCCGAGGGCACGATCAGCACGTGTGCCGGCCTGAGGTCCCCGTGGACCATGCCCTGCCGGTGCGCGCAGGCGAGGGCGTCGAGGACCTGCCGCATCAGGTGCTGTGCCTCGAGCGGCTCGAGCGCGCCCTGCTGCGCCAGCAGCTCGGCCAGGCTCTGCCCGGGCGCGAGCTCGAACGCGGCATACAGGCGTCCGTCGTCCGTCTGCCCCGCGTCGACGGGCCGCGCGATGCTGGGGTGGTGGAGCCGCGCGCAGCAGCGCATGTCCCGCAGGAAGCGCGTGCCGCGGCGTCTCGCGATGTCCGCCGGGTTCCCGTCCCCGACGAGGGAGATGACCTTGAGGAGGACCGGCTGCCCGCTCGCGATGTGCCGCCCTTCATAGACAGCGGCAACGCGGGTTTCCCTGAGCAAGGAGACGAGCTCGTAGCGGCTCTGAAACACGGTCCCTGGAGCGAAGGTCTTCCGGTTCATCGCGGCTTCTCCGGTCGGTGCCGCCTGGCGCGGCGTCCTCGGGCGAGCGGCGGGCATCCTGGGATCGACGCAGCGATTCCGGTTGTCGAGCCCGCCCCGCGCGACCTCGCGGGAGAGCTCGACGAGGCGGTCGGCCCGGAGCTCGGACAGCCAGCTTTGCCGTCCATCGCGTCTCCATAGGATCGTCTCCGCCCCTCGTCGTCCGGCGCCGGCACGCCATCGAAGCACGGGCCGGCCCGCCTCGTCGAGCTTTCCCGCGAGGTCGCGCGGGGCGGGCCTATCTCTCTATCGACGAGCTCGAGAGCCCCCGGGTGAAGGCGAGCGGGGGAGCGCTTTCGCCGTCGGACCACCTTGCCCGCGCGCGGGCGGCATGCCTTGATCCGGCGCGTGACAACGGCGTTCTTCGAGGCACGTGGCTTTCGTTTCCGGCTCGACCGCGAGGGCGCCGAGGTGGCGGAGGAGCCGGCGCGCTCCGTCCAGGCCCGGATCGAGCCCGACGAGGCGGGCCTCGGCGGGGACGAGCCGCTGGCGGAGCTCCTGGGCCGCCGGCTGTCGGCGCTGCTCGGCGCGCCGGTGAGCGACGAAGAGGGGATCTTCGACCTGGCGGTCGAGCGCGATGGGGCCGTTGTCGCGGCCGTACAGCTCTCGTGCGGCGAGGACGACGAGGACGTGCTCGAGCTGCTGGGCGAGCGGGCGCCCTCGGTGCAGGTGCGCGCGCTGGTCGAGGCGCTGGTCGAGGCGCTGCGGGGCCCGGGCTGACCGGCAGCGGCTGCTCTCAGGCGGCCCGCAGCGCGGCGATGACCGGCGCCGTGTCGGGCCGGATGCCGCGCCAGAGCGTGAAGCTCTCGGCGCCCTGCTCGACCACCATGCCGAGGCCGTCCGCGGTCTGACCCACGCCGGCCGCGCGCGCCGCCTGCACGAAGGCGGTCGGCTCCTTCCTGTAGGCCATGTCGTACGCCAGCGAGTCCCGGTCCCACACGCCGGCGGGCAGGGGCGGCACATCGTTGGTCATGGACGAGGCGGAGCCGTTGATGATCACGTCGAATCGCCCGGCGATGTCGGCGAAGCCGCCGCCGGCGAGCTTGATGGCGCCGGCCTGCGCGCCGAACTCGGCGGCGAGCTCCACGGCCTTGCTGGCGGTGCGGTTGGCGATGAAGATCTCGGCCGGCCGCTCATCGAAGAGCGGCAGCAGGGTGCCGCGCACCGCGCCGCCCGCGCCCAGCAGCAGCACGCGCGCGCCCGCGAGATCGCGGCCGAGGTTGTGCGTGATGTCGCGCAGGATGCCGAAGCCGTCGGTGTTGTCCCCGAGGATCGCGCCGTCGGCGCGGAAGGTGAACATGTTGATCGCCCCGGCGGCACGGCCGCGCGGCGTCAGCTCGTCGGCCATCGCGAAGGCCTCGAGCTTGAAGGGCATGGTGATGTTCATGCCCTTGCCGCCGCTCTTCTGGAACTCGCGCACGCCGGCGACGAAGCCGTCCAGCTCGCCGAGGATCGCGCCATACACCATGTCCTGGTTGCACTGCTTTGCGAAGGCGGTCTGGAGCGCGGGCGACTTGGCCTGGGCGATGGGGTTGCCGATGATGGCGTAGCGGTCGGTCATGGAAGCCTCCGGGAGGCATCCGTAGTCGATCGGAGCTTCATCGTCCTCATCTCTGGTCCAGCCAGGTTTGCGCGCCGCAGATCTACGGCGCCATTCATCTATTTTGCCAGGAGCGCACGGCGGCGCCCCTGGGGCCGAGCGGCCTGCCCGGCGCCGTCACGCGGGGCTGTACACAGCGTCAACCGGGAGTTGACGCGGCGGGCGCCCGGCGCCGGCTCACGATCGCCCGAAGCGCCGCCGGTACTCCTCCGGCGTGACCTGGAGCGTGCGCTGGAATGCGCGCCGCATCCGCTCGTCCGTGCCGAAGCCGCAGTCGCGCGCGAGCTGCTTGATCGACGCGCGTCCCCCCTCCAGGCAGGAGCGCGCCTGCTCCAGCCGCGCCGCCTCGACGAACCTCGCGGGCGTCGTCTGCAGCGCCTGCGTGAACGTCCGCGCGAAGTTGCGGGGGCTCATCCCGGCTTTGTCGGCCAGCACGTCGACGCGCAGGTCGGCGTCGAGGTGCCGCAAGGCCCACTCGATCACCCGCCGCAGCGGCCCCGTGGCGGCCGTCTGCGCGAGGAGCGGGCGGCTGAACTGCGACTGTCCGCCGGAGCGCTTGAGGAACACCACCATGCCTCGCGCCACCTCGAGCGCCACGTCGTACCCGAGATCCTCCTCCACCAGCGAGAGCGCGAGATCGATGCTCGCGGTCGTGCCCGCAGACGTGTAGATCTTGCCGGACCGCACGAAGATCGCGTCGGGATCGACCTCGACGGCGGGAAACTGGCGCGCGAGCGCGGGCGCCTCGCGCCAGTGCGTGGCTGCTCGGTGCCCCGCGAGCAGCCCCGCGGCGGCGAGGATGAAGGCGCCAGTGCAGACGGCGCCCATGCGCCGCACCTCGGGCGTCGCCGCGCGGAGCCAGCCGAGCAGCCGGGCGTCTCGCATCGCTTCATGGGTGTCGCCCCCCGCGACAAGCACCGTATCGGGGCCGGGGGCCACTTCCTCGAGCGCCTTGTGGGCGACGATCTGCGCCCCGGATATCGTCCGGATCACGCCGCCTGACACCGCGGCGATCTCGACGGCATAAGCCGGGGGAGCCCCGGGGCCTTTCGGGCTCGCGAGATCCGAGGCGAAGGCGAAGACGTCGACGGGCCCCACCACGTCGATGGCGCTCGCGCCGTCGTAGGCCACGACGACGATCCTGCGCGTCGGCGCATGGCGGCTCGCGCCCGGCGAGCCTTGCGGAGCGCTCTTCGGGGGACGGATCCGCTTCACGCGACGACGGTACCCGCCGCGCACCCGACCGCAACGACAAAGCGCCCGCATTTCCTGCCAGGCCCCCGCCGAGGCGCGGAGCCGGGGGCGCCGCGCGCCCGGCGCGCCGCGCGTGGCAGGAAATGCAGGTGCTCTGTCCCTCTGCCTTCCCGCGAAGGGCGCATGGTCACGGGTGCGGCTCGCGCAGCGGGCCCCGCGTCCTCGCGCGAGACTGAGCGGGCCCCGCGTCCTCGCGCGAGACAAGAAAGGACTCCAGGATGAGCGTTCACGAAGAACCCACGTTCACTGTGCCCCTGAGCCTCCCCACGCAGCGCAAGCTCCGGGTGGCGCTCTTCGTCTGTCCCGGCTTCTTCTTGCCCGACAACATCGGCCTGCAGACGGTGTTCGGGGTCCTGCCCAACGTGGACCTGCACCTCGTATGGAAGAACAGGGACGAGATCAAGGGCATCCCGCGCTTCACGACGCGGGCCACCACCCCGTTCAGCGACTGCCCGAAGACGCTCGACATCCTCCATGTGCCGGCGGTTCCGGCCCACGTCATGGAGGATGAAGAGTCGCTCGCGTTCCTCGCGGAGTACGGCGGCCGCGCGGCGTGGCTGTCCGGCGTGTGCGGGGGCTCGCTGATGCTGGGCGCCGCGGGCCTGCTCAAGGGCTACCGGGCCACCACGAACTTTCACATGCACGACCAGCTCGCCTATTACGGCGCGATCCCCACCAAGGGGAACGTGGTGGAAGACCGGAATCGGATCACCTCAGGGCCTGTCTCCGGCGGCTTCGATCTCGCGCTGCGCCTGCTCGGGCGTCTGTGGGGAGACGAGATTGCCAGGGAGTGCGAGCTGGACATGGAATACGCGCCGGAGCCGCCCTACGGCACGGGCAGCCCCGAGCTCGCCGGGCCAGAGCTGACGGCGAGGTCGATGCAGAGGATGGCGCCGCTGATCGAGGAGACGCGCCAGGTAGGCATCCGCGCTTCCCGGCGGCTGGGCATCGCCTGAGACCCCGAGTTCGGCGCGGTGCTCGCGCCGTTCGCGCCGTGGTGCGCGCGGCTCAGAGGTTGATGACCAGCACGGTCACCGCTTCACCGTCGTCGTACACGATGTCGGGCTTGCCGTCCCTGTTGAGGTCGCCGACACCTACAGCGCTGCCCCAGCTGACGTTCGTTTCGTCGAAGACGTGGTCCTCGCCGAACGCCGTTCCCTCGCTGACGAGCAGGTGGATCACGCCGTCCCTGCCCCAGTTCGCGACGACGTCGTCCTTGCCGTCGCCGGTGAAGTCGGCCATCTCGACCGTGGAATAATGATTGGCCGACACCTGGTGCTCGGGCCCCTGGGTAAAGCCGCCCGCGCCGTCGCCGACGAGCACGCGCAGCCTCCCGTCGAGCATGGACACGACAAGGTCCTCGTCGCCGTCGCCGTCGAAGTCCCCGACGGCCACCCCTGATGCCTTGGAAGGCATCGCAAAGAACGCCGGCGGATCGAAGCCCCCCGCCCCGTCGCCGAGCCAGACGCTGACCTTCATCTGGTCCCAGTGGGCCGCCGCCAGATCCGCGTTGCCGTCGGCGTCGAAGTCCCCCAGGGCGAGCTTGATCGGATTGTCGGCGTCCAGCGTCGATGTTGCCACGAACCCCCCCGTGCCGTCCCCCAGGTAAACGGCCACGGTGGAAGTCCCGCCCGCCGCGACATCCAGATGCCCATCGCCGTCGAAATCCGCGGCCACCACGGAGGACGCGCCCAACCATGGATCGACGTCAACCCGGGGTAGAAACGTCGCTCCCGGCCCACCCTCGATGAAGATCAGGCCAAAGAACACGTCCACGGCGTCGAGATCGCCGTCTTCGTTGAAGTCGGCGAGGACCGTCTCGCCATAGTAGCCGCTGGGCGACGGAGCCCAGACGGGATCCTCCAGCCGCCCCGTGCCCTTGCCTCGCAGCACGCCGAGCCCCTCGCTCCCAGCAGCGCCGCTGTTGCCGACGATGACGTCGACGAGGCCGTCCTGATCGGTGTCGCGGACGAAGATTTGCTCCAGACCGCCGCTGAGGAAGGGCCTGGAGGGATGGATCGTCTTGACCGAGCAGATCGCGTTCAGCGGCGCCTGGCTCGGGTTCGGGACGAGACGGCATGTATCGGAGGCGTCGTAGAACCCGTCGCCGTCCTCGTCGAAGAACCTGTCGATGTCCGGCACCTCGGCGGGCGAGCCAAGCTCCTCTAGCCGATCGCCGAGGAGGTCCATCACTTCGTATCGGTCCAGCGTCGAGGCCGCGGCGGCGAGCTCCGCGACGAGCGCGGGGTCGAGCGCGCCGTCGCTCGCCAGGTCGAGCGAGATCCGGTTCACGAGCTGCTGCATCGTCGCGTCGACGGGGCCGTCCTCGCCAGCCGCGAGGAGGGCTGTCTTGAGCACCACGGCCCCGACGGCAAGGAGGTACGCGTTGGCGTCGCCATCGCCTCCGAGAGTGTTCATCTCGACGCCGTTCGCGTGGGGGTCGAAGCCTGGCGGGCCGATGCCCAGCGCGGCGCGGAGCTCGCCCTCTGCCTGCGCGATCACCGCCGTGAGATCCCCGGTGCCGTCGGCCAGCGCCCTGGCCCGCTCGTAGCCGAGGTGCGTGATCAGGTTGACGTACGCGGTCTGCTCCGGTGCGCCGCTGGCGACGTCGAACAGCGCGCGCAGGGTCAACGGGGCGCCGGACAGGCGACCGGTGACCTCGTTGTAGTAGAACCCTTCGCCCTCGATCGAGACCGGGCCGGGGTTGGCGAGCGCCACGCCGAAGTGTCCGAGATCGTTGTCCGTCGCAGTGAGGAACACCTGTCCCGTCGGGGTCAGGTCGTGATGGAGGACCGAGATCGCCACCGACGAGCCGACCACGAAAGGCCCCTTCTCGACGGCTCCCGTGAGCTGCACAGGCCCTGCGCCGCCGGCCCCACCGCCGGTAGCGCTGCTGCTCGCCTCCGCGCCAGTCCCCGCGCCGCCGGCCCCACCGCCGGTAGCGCTGCTGCTCGCCTCCGCGCCAGTCCCCGCGCCGCCGGCCCCGCCGCCGGTAGCGCTGCTGGTGGCATCGGTGCCAGTCCCCGTGCCGCCGGCGGTCGAGCTCGTCTCCGGGTCTGGGGGCGCTGTTTCCCCACCGCACGCGCCCAGCAGCGCAGCGGCGGCGAACGCGGACAGGGAGCGCTTCGGCCACGTCGTCATGTTCGCAACGTAGCATGGCAGCGGAGAGCAGCGGTGGCGCCATCGACCGTCGCGGCCGAGCGGTCCTTCGCGACCCACGCCGGCTCGCTGGGCGCCGATTGCCACGTCGCAGCCCGGCCGAGCGCGCGTCGGCGCACGACGTGTCCCGCCGATCAGGGCGTGGCCGCGGCGCTGACGATGTACTCGACCGGGAGGCCGAAGTTGCAGCCGCCGCTGATATCGTAGTTCTTGAGGTAGCGCTCGTTGGTGACGGTCAGCCCGCCGACCTCGGCGCTCTCGCCGTTCGCGATCGAGACGGCGGGCTCGTCGCCGGCCGACACGGCCATCGCGAGCTCATCGTAGCCGCAGCGGCCATCCTCGCTGTAACAGGTGGGCTCGCCCTCGGCGATGGAGAGGCCGATGGGATCGTTCTCGCCCACGGCGACCACGAGCTCCCCGTCCCGCTCGAGGCGGACCCGGGTGACGTGTTCTAGCCAATCCGTCTGTTCAGAGTAGGAATAGTCGACGTCGAGGATGTCGCCCACGGCGACGGCGCTCGACGCGAAGCCCGGGACCGCGAAGCCCAGGGTCAGCGCATTCCCGCTCTCGTCGACGAGGTCGATCATGACCTCGGGCCCGGCGCGTCCGATAGCGGTCGATGTATTGGTGCAAAGCTCGTCCGGGCCGGGCGGGCGCACGGCCGTCACCGTGCCGGAGAACGCGAGCGTTCGAGGCGTGCTCGGGTCCTCCGCTTCCGGGAGATCGAGGTCGGCGCACGCAAAGACCCTGGGCTCGTGCGCCTCACAGGCAGGCCCGCCACCGGCGCCCGTGCCGCCGGTGCCGCCTGTGCCAGCGTCGCTGCCGCCAGTGCCACCTGTGCCAGCGTCGCTGCCGCCAGTGCCACCTGTGCCAGCGTCGCTGCCGCCGGTGCCGCTGCCGCCGCCGCCGGTGCCGCCGGCGCCTGTATCGCCGCCGTTGCACGCGGAGAGGGTGACGAGGAATGTAATGAGTGTCGCAAGGAGAGGTAGACTCGTTCGATGGTGCATCTCCTCGTCAGACGCACACGATGTGCCAGTCGGGTATTGTGCCGTAACGCTGGCCCTTGCCTTGCTTTCAGGACGAGAGCAGGCCCGAAAGCCTGCGCTATAACGGTGCTGGCCAGGTCCAGGCTGTGCCATCATGCGCAATGTGACACAATCGCGAAGGGAGATCATGCGCCAGACGCCAACTGACTCCGCCATTGATTTCGCCGCCCTCGATCCGGGCGCGCTTCCGCCCGCGCTGGTCGAGCAAGCGCGCCTCGTCTGGGCCGACCGCTTCCGCACCGAGTACCAGTCCATCCAGATCGCGACGCGCTTCCTCGGCGAGTCGCTCGCGTCGGGCGAGCCGCTCGACGTGGCGCGCGCCGTGGCGGAGACCATCGACGAGGAGATCCGCCATGCCGAGCTGTGCGGCCGCATGTGCTCGGCGCTCGGAGGCCGCGTCCCCGCGCCGCGCGAGGTCGCCGCGCCGCTCGCTGACCTGCGCGAGGTCCCGCTCGACGAGCGCGTGCTCGCGAGCGCCATCTCGCTCTTCCTGGTCGCCGAGGCGTTCTCGGTCGGCTACCTCCTCGATCTCGAGGCCCGCGCGGATCACCCGGTCACGCGCGCCGTGCTCGGCGCGATCGCGGGCGACGAGGCGGAGCACGAGGCTTTCGGCCCCGAGCTCGTCGCCCGCAAGCTCCGCGATCTGCCCCCGGCGAAGCGGGCCGGATGGCGAGCGTTCACGGGCCGGCTCGTGCGCGGGCACCTCGATCGCGCCGAGCAGGTCCTGGCGCGCCTCCCGGCGGAGGACAGGTCGCTCGACCGATGGCCCGAGCCCGAGCGGGCGACGCTCGGGCTGCTCGGCGAGGTCCGGCTCGCGCTGCTCTGCCAGCGGACCTACAAGGAGCGGCTCGCGCCCACGCTGGAGAGGCTCGGGCTCGGCTGAAGGGCCTCCACTGAAGGGCCTCCACCCTCGACCCGAACAACGCCGACGACCAGAGCGGGGCCGATGACGGGACGGCTACGCGAACCTCCCTGAGCGCCTCGCCAGGACGGCGAAACACGCGACGCGGGACACGTCGCGGTGTGAGTCGACCTTGGATTCGATGATCCAAGGCCCAGCTATGCTCGCGCGAAGTACGTGCCGTGATCGAGGTCGGCGAGCAGGCCCGCCTGCTCGGGCTTCCACCCGAACCGCGCCTGCGTGAGCGCGCTCGACGCGGGGGTGTCGCGCGCGAAGAACGCGCCGAGCCAGCCGAAGTGCTCCCTGGGGACCGGCTCGACAGGCAGGCCGAGCTTGCGACCGATCACGCCGGCGATGTCGCGGGTCGGGATACCCTCGTCGCCGACCGCGTGGAGTCGCGCGCCGGCCGGCGCCTTCTCGAGCGCGAGGACGAACAGCCGCGCGGCGTCGAGCCGATGCACCGCGGGCCACCGGTTCTCGCCGTCACCGATGTACCCGGAGCGCCCGGTCTTGCGCGCGATCTCGATCAGCATCGGGACGAACCCGTGGTCGCCATCACCGTGGACCGATGGCGGCAGCCGCAGCGAGGACACGCGCACGCCGCGGCTCGCGAACGAGAGGGCGAGCTGCTCGGAGGCGGCCCGCGCGCCACTGGTCGACGCGTCGAGCGTCTCGTCCTCGGTGAGGACGCGGCCCGGCGTGAAGCGCGCGATGCCGGAGGTGATGACGAGCGGGCGCTCGGAGCCGACGAGCGCGCTGCCGAGCGCCTCGATCGCGCCGCGGTCCTTCTCGCAGTTACCGGCGTAGTCGTTGAAGTCGTCGTGGGAGAAAGCGCAGTGGATCACCCCATCGCAGGCGGCGGCGCCGCGGCGCAGGCTGTCGAGATCCGTGAGCGCGCCGCGGTGCACGTCGACGCCGGCGGCGGCGAGCTTTTCGGCGGACGCGTCCGAGCGCGCGAGACCGAGCACGCGGTGGCCGGCGCGGACGAGCTCGGGGACGATGGCGGAGCCGATGAAGCCGCTGGCTCCAGTGAGGAAGACACGCATAGGAAACCTCTCCTTGGTTCTCGATCCACCATGGCACCGGCGCGGCGCGCGCGAAATACACGGCCGTCTCCAGTTCTTGCCCGATCGTCTACGCGGGGCTAGGCTGCCACAGTGATCCCCGGGCGCGACAAGTTGAAGGACCTCATCGCGCGGTGGTGCCCCGGCGACGGCGTGCACGCCTCGCCGGTGCCCGGAATTTCTTGCATCAAAGTCTCGCGCCCGCATCAACGCGCGAAGCGGCACTGGCGCGCTTCGTTCTGCATCGTCGTGCAGGGCACGAAGGAGATCCTGCTCGAGGGGCAGGTCTATCGCGAGCGCGAGCCGCACTACATCGTCAGCCCGATCGACCTGCCGGTGACGAGCCGGGTCGCGGGCGTGTCGCCGGCGCAGCCGCTCTTGTGCCTGAAGATGGACTTCGATGCGGTCGCGCTGCGCGAGGTCGCGGCGCAGCTCGACCGCGCGCGGCCGGACGACCTCGATCACCCGGGGCGCGCGCTCTTCATCGGCAAGGCGAGCGACCGTATGCTCGACGCCGCGATCCGGCTGGGCGCGCTGTTCGTGACGCCCGACGATGCGACCGTGCTCGCGCCGCTCGTGAGGAAGGAGCTGATCTTCCACCTGCTGAAAGGCCCCGACGGCCCGGCGATCCGCCAGCTCGTGCGCGCGGGCAGCCAGGCGCACCGCATCGCCGAGGCGGTCTATCACCTGCAGGCAGCGCTCGACGAGGACGTCGATATCGCCGCGCTCGCGCGCACCGCAGGGATGAGCCGGGCGGCGTTCTTCAAGCGGTTCAAGGAGGCCACCGCGATGAGTCCGCTGCAGTACCAGAAGCGCCTGCGCCTGCTCGAGGCGCGCCGCCTGATGGTCGAAGAGGGCGTGGGCGCCGAGGCCTCGGCGTTCCGCGTCGGCTACACGAGCGCCTCGCAGTTCAGCCGCGAGTATTCGCGCATGTTCGGCAACTCGCCGCTGCGCGATGCCCGCGCGCTGAAGCAGGCGGCCGCGGTCGTCCAGGACATGTAGTCCGACAGCGTCTCGCCGGTGACGCCGGATGCCGCGAACGTCGAGTGTGCGCGATGATCGACACGGCCGATCCCGCGCGCGAGCCGGACGCCCCCGGCGGCGGCCCGCCCCTCGAGCACGAGGAGGGCCTCGCGCGCCTGGCGTCCGGCGCTGCGCGCACTGTACCTTGCCTCCCGGTAGCCCCTCCCGATCCTTCGAAGAGGAAGCGATGTCCACGCAGCATCCCCTGGCGGCATTCTCGATTTACCTGTCCGGCCGACACCAGATCCTGCTGTCGATCGCGAGGGAGATCATCGAGCGCCTCGACGCGTGCGCCTCCAGCGAGAGCGGCTTCTCCCACGAGGCGAGGACGCGCGCCTCGGATCTGATGTGGCTGTGGACGCTGGGAGCCTACGAGGTGATCAGGACCATGTGCCAGGCCCACAGGTGCTTCTCGGAGCGCTTTTACCGGGAGATCTCGAGCCTGAAGGTCGATCTGGAGCGGGTCAGGGTACCGAACACGAAGCTGGAGCGGGTCAAATACGACCGGCGGGAGAGGAGCATCCCGGTGGCCTCGGATCGAGGTCCGGACGTATGGGACGGTTCCAGCAAGGACCTCCTGGTGGGAGATCCGGCGGATGCTGTATCGGCTCGCCTGCTGCTCAGGAGCTACGAGAGCGTGATGGCTTCCCTGACCCCGGGAGATGTGACGATGAGCCACGAGGACTCGTTCGAGAGGAAGTAGGGCTATCCAGCCTCGGTCGGGTCGCCCCGATCCGGATCGGGTCGCTGGGCGGGCTGGTCGCGCCGGCGGGCGCCAGCGCCTGTGTCAGGGGTCGAAGATCGCGACGAGCCCGTCCTGGCCCGCGGCGCTGAGCGGGCCGGCGCCGAGGTCGACCGTCCCGCTGTACGTGCCGACGACCGCGATCCTGCCGTCGAGGGGGGTGGTCGCGACCTTCGCGTCCCCGAGCGTGCCGGTGAACATGGCGCGCCAGAGCTCCGAGCCGGCGGGGTCGAGTCTGGCGAGCGAGCCTCGTCCGAGGGCGATGACGTTGCCTGCTGCGTCCGTGGCCACCGCGTCGCTCGGCGAGGTTCGGTGCCACAGGTAATCTCCGAGCGGGCTCAGCTTCACGATGAAGTCCGTCCCCGCGGCGATAGGCCCCCCGCCGAGGTCGAGGTCTCCCCTGCTGTAGCCGGCGACGATCACGTTGTCCTCGGGGTCGACGGCGACGTCCCTCGCTCCGCCGCCATCTTCATGGGACGCCGGTCCGCTGACGAGCTTCCGCCAGAGCAAGGCGCCCGCGGGGTCTCGCTTCTCGACGTCGAAGTGATGGTCGCAGGGGCACGTTCCCAGGCCTGACGCGTGCTCCGTGGCCGCCACTACATTGCCGGCGCTGTCCACGGCGAGCCCGCCGCGCGCCATGTCGTAGTCGCCGTGGAGAGCCTGGCCCCACAGGAGGTTGATCGCCGGATCGAACTTCATCAACGTCAGGTCAGTGTCCACGACGTTCGGATAGGCGACCAGGACGAAGGCGTTGCCAGCGGCGTCCACCGCGATATCCCGCGCAGCGGCCGAGAAAGGCTCGCCGGTGATGTACCCGCGGCTGAAGAGGTGGTCCCCGCTCGGATCGAGCTTGACCACGAAGAAGGCGTCGCCGGCGGCATCGGACCAGGTGAGCGGGCCGCCGCCGAAGTCGACGGCCGGCGGCGCGCCGATGTCGATGCTGCGGGTGCCGCTGTAACTCCCGCCGAGGAGGATGTTGCCGCTCGCGTCGAGGGCGATCGCCTCGCCTCCTTCCGCGTACACGCTGCCGAAGCGCCTGCTCCAGATCACATGGCCTGCCGGATCGAGCTTGAGGAGGAACACGTCCTTCCCTCCTGCGCTCACGAGCGGTCCAGCTCCGAGGTCGACGGTCCCCTCGAACGCGCCGGTCACATAGAAGTTGCCCTCGGCGTCCGCCGCGACAGCGGTGGCGAGGTCGTCGCCGGGGCCGCCCAGCCCCGCGGACCACAGCGCGTGAGAGGGGCACGCCCCCGCGCCGTCGCAGTCCTCGTCGGCGTCCGTGGCGCAGTCTTCGGCAGCCGGCGTGATCTCGCCGGTGCATGGCCCGTAACCGGAGCCGTCGGGGAGGCAGGTGCGGGCGCCGGCGGCGCATTGCCCTACCCCTTGCGTGCCCGCTGGTCCCGAGTAGCAGGACAGCTGCGACCCCGGTACGCAGATCCCGGCGCCGCCCTGGCCACCGGCGCCGCCTTCACCGCCGCCCGTGCCGCCGGTGCCACCTTCACCGCCACCCTGGCCGCCGGTGCCGCCTTCACCGCCACCCTGGCCGCCCTGGCCGCCGGTGCCGCCTTCACCGCCGCCCTGGCCGCCGGCGCCGCCCTGGCCGCCGGCGCCGCCCTGGCCGCCCGCGCCACCTTCACCGCCAGCGCCGCCCGGGCCACCGCCTCCGCCCGTCGTGCAGGCGAGCGTCAGCGCGATTCCAAGCAGCGCGACCCCTCTGATCTCCGGCCGCATCCCACGTACCCTCCTATCCGAGTCCATGGGCGCGGAGGTACCCGCGTTTCACCAGGACGCTTGAGCCTACCACCCTGGTCGCGGCGCGTGGGCAGGAGTGCCGGGGCAGCTACGGCGGCCCGCGCGTCCCCGTTCACATCGTTGACCCGGCGGATCGCCGCGCCGAGGCCAGGCTGGGAGCGTCCGTTGAGCAGGCGGCGGCGCAGCCACGGCCGTCCGGCATCCAGCTCAGAACGAGCCCTCGCGCAGGTTGATGCCGTGCTCGAGGTACGCCTTCAGGCAGCAGGCCATGTGCATCCAGCCCTGGCAGTTCCCGTAGGAGGCCTGCAGTGCCTTCTCGTTCTCCTTCCAGCCTGACTCGGCGATCCGGATGAGCGTCGAGCTCGGGCCCAGGGCCTCGAAGTGCATCTCCACCGTCGTGTTGTAGGGGAGCTCCTTCACCGGTTTCCCGCTGTTGTCGTCGGTCTCGGCGGCCGCCCACTCGAAGACGATGAGCTTGTTGGCGACGACCTGCTTCACGGACACGGGGAAGGGCTTGCCCCCATCGAAATCGGCGAAGCCCCACATGACGGTCGTCCCTTCGTCGAGCGGCCCGCTCGCGCCGGCCGTCGTGAAATACCCGCTGAGCTTCTTCGGATTGTAGACCGCATCGAATACTTCGTGGACGGGCTTCTGGATCTTGGTCTGCACCTGAAATTTGAGCTCCATGACGCCTCCTCTTCGCAGCAATGCCGGCTGCGCCGACGCGCCGACGCGCCGACGTGCCGGCGCGCTGACGCACCGGTGCGCCGACGTGCCGGCGCACCGGCCGCATAGATCGACCTACACGCGTCGATTGACCGCCGGTCCATCATGTTATATTATAACAACATGTCAAGCGCCGATCCGGATGACCTCGTCTTCAAGGCGCTGGCAGACGGTCGGAGGCGAGAGATCCTGGACCTGCTCACGGACGGGCCGAAGACCACGGGCGAGCTCTGCGCTCACTTCGTCGATTGGGATCGTTGCACGGTGATGCAGCACCTTGGCGTGCTGGAGAAGGCCGAGCTGGTGATCGTCAAGCGGGAGGGTCGTCACCGCTGGAATTACCTCAACGTGCTCCCCATCAAGCGCATCCACGACCGCTGGATCAGCCGTTACGCGACCGCCGCCGTCGATCTCCTCGCCCGGCTGAAGCGCGACCTGGAGACGTGAAGCAAAGACCGTAGGCCCCCGGAGAGGGTGTTCACGGCGCGGGGTGGGGGATGGGCCGATGTCTGAGCCCGATGAGCCTGTCTCCTCCGGCGGAGCCGGAGGAGGCAGGAGCATCGGGCGAGTTCGGCGGGGCCCCCACCCCGCGCCGTGAACACCCTCTCCGGGGGCCGGGCCCCTCGGCTACTCCCGCCACCCGCCCCCCCGGCTACTCGTACTGAACAGACTCCGCCGCGTTGCTCCGCCCCGCGCTCCGCGCCGGGTAGAGCGACGCCCCGAGCGCCACCGCCGTCGCCCCGAGCGCCGTCAGCACCCCGTACTCCGGCGGGATATGGAACTCGACCTCGAAGGTCGACACAGTGCGCAGCGCCCCCAGCGCCGCCGACCCCAGCGGCACCCCAAGCAGCACGGCCAGCGTGCCGCCCAGCGCCCCCACCAGCGCCCCCTCCATCAGCACCATCCGCCGGACCTGCCCCGCCGTCATCCCGAGCACCCGGTGCAGCGCGAGCTCCCGGCGCCGCGCGTGCAGCGCCAGGACCATCTGGTTCGCCACCCCGATCGCGGCGAGCACCGTCGTGAAGCCGAGGATCATGTCGAAGATCACAAAGTCGCGCCCGGTCGCCTTCCTCCGGATCGCCTCGATCTCCGCCCCCGTCTGCATCCGCACGTCGCGCGCGCGCGGCACGTTGGCGAGCAGCTCGTCCCACGGCGGCGTCGCGGAGCCGCCCCGCGCCGCCGCCGCGCCGGTCACCGGATCGGCGACCGCCGCCGTGTGCCCGATCGCGCTCACGTACGGGGAGATCACCGGGAAGTCGGCCGCCTCGATGATCGCGTACGTGCGCAGGTTGCGGTACGCGCCCGGCGCGTGGACGTAGCCGAGCTCGTCGGTCACGCCGACGACCTCGACGCGGCGCACCCCGGCGCGGCCGCCCACCTCGAGCAGGTCGCCGGGGCCGACGTCGAAGCGGCGGGCCATCATCGTGGAGACGATCGCCTTGCCGGGCCCGAAGCGGCGGCTCAGCGCGCTCGGCTCGGGGCGGCCGGCGGCCTCGGCGAGCGCGCGGAGCTCGTCGGCCGGGACGGCGTAGACGACGTTGGGCCACGGCGTGCGGCTCGAGAAGCGCGCCGCGACGAGGCGCGGCGGCAGGCTGGGCAGCATGCGCTCGGCGTGGCCGAGCGGCTCGTCCGGGTAGAAGAACGTGTAGGGCGCGAGGGCGCGGCCGGCCCAGGCCGAGACCTCCTGCTTGAGCGCCGCCGTGGCGATGTGCAGCGCGAGCAGGAGGGCGAAGACCATCATCACGCCGCCGACGCTCCAGGCGAGCTCGTGGCCGCTGTGCTCGACGCGGCGCCGGAGCAGGAGGCGCTCGGCGGCCCAGCGGCGCGGCGCGAGGCGCACGGCGAGCGCGCCGAGGCGCGCGACGAGGTCGGGGACGAAGACGATGGCCGCGAGGAACGCCGCGCAGACGAGGCCCGCCTCGAGGACGAAGAAGGCGAACAGCGGGACCGACTCCTGGAAGAAGGGGCGGAGCAGGCCGTAGACAAGCACCATGAACGGCAGCGCGAGCAGCGTGACCCCGCGCAGGCGGCGCCGCTGCTCGGCCCCGCCCTCGAGGAAGCGCGGGCGCAGGGCGCGGGCGATGTCGACGCGGAGCGCGTCGCGCACCGGGCGGAGCACGCCGAGCAGCGCGGTCAGGGCGCCCGTCCCGCAGACGAGCAGCATCGCGCTCCACGGCAGGCGGATGGCGTGGAGCGGGATGCGCGCGCGGCCGGTGGTCGTGATGCCCGCCTTCGCGGCGAGGTACGCGAGCGGGATCGACGCGAGCAGGCCGAGCGCCGCGCCGCCCAGGCCGAGCATCAGGGCCTCGAGGACGAAGACCGCCGCGACCTGCGGGGGCAGCGCGCCGGCGCTGCGCAGGAGGGCGATCTCGCGGCGGCGCCGCTCGACGGCGACGTTGAAGGTGAAGAACACGATGAGCGCGCCGACAAGGAACGCGGAGAGCGAGCCGAGGCGGATCGCGGACCGCATGATCTCGTAGTCCTCGTGCGTCTCCTCCTGGGCGTCGGCCGCGGCGGTGGGCTGGCCGTCAGGGCGGAGGCCGCGCAGGGTGACGGTCTGGTCGGTGAAGACGGGGAGATCGGGGTTGGTGACGGAGCTCCTCGCCTCGACAGCGCGCGTGCCGACGTCGAGGATGAGGACGACGTTGACCGTGGCCGTGCCGAGGGCGACGCCGAGCAGGGCGGCCATCGCGCCGAAGCGGTCGGCGCGCAGGTTGCGCAGGGCGAGGATGCGGACGAGCGGCTGGAAGAGGGCGCGGACGAGGAGGAGCATTCAGATGCCGAGCTCCTTCAGCCGGTCGTGGACGGCGGCCGAGGTGACCGCGGGGCCCGCGAGGGCCGCCTCGTGCAGGAGCAGGCCGTCGCGCATGAAGACGACGCGGTGGGCGCGGGCGGCGTCCTCGGCGTTGTGCGTGACGAGGAGCATGGCGCTGCCGGCTTCCTGGAGGGCGTCGGCGAGCAGCGCCATGATGCGGCGGCCGGTCGCGACGTTGACGTTGCCTGTCGGCTCGTCGGCGAGCACGAGCGCGGGGCGGCGGACGAGGGCGCGGGCGATGGAGATGAGCTGCATCTCGCCGCCGGACATCTGCGAGGGCAGGTGCTCGGCGCGGGCGCGCATGCCGACGCGATCGAGCATGCGCGACGCGGCGTCGTGGTCCGGCGCGGCGCCGTCGATGAGGTAGGGGAGGATGATGTTCTCGTAGCCCGTGAGCGTCGGGACGAGGTTGAAGAACTGGTAGACGATGCCGATGCGGCGGCGGCGCAAGAGGGTCCGCCCGTGCTCGTCGAGGGCGGCCATGTCCTCGCCGAGCACGCGGACCTCGCCGCGATCGGGCGACTCGAGGCCCGCGACGCACGAGAGCAGCGTGCTCTTGCCGACGCCGGAGGGGCCCATGATCGCGCACATCTCGCCGGCGTGGATGTCGAGGTCGACGCCGCGGAGCACCTCGATCGGCGTGGCGCCCAGCGCGTGGGCCTTGTGGAGGGTGCGGACGCGGAGGACGGGCTCTTCGGAGGTCACGGGCGGCTTTCGGAGTGTGTACAGCATTTTTCATCGGTGGTGCATGCGTATACCCGTCTCGTTGTGCGGGATCGGGTGGCAGGTCGCCGAGCGCTGGTTGTGTGCTCGCCGGTCATGGAGGGAGTGCGCGCCGAGAGCTTGAAACGCAGAGGGCCTATGTTTCCTTGCTCTCTCCTCTGTGCCCTCTGTGTCTCTGTGGTTCCCTCTCTCATGAGTCCAGGAACGGGCTCGGGCGGCGCGGCGCGATATCGAACGGCCGGCGCTCGACGCTGGCCGCGCGCTCTGCGATCATCGTCGGCGATGGACAGGACCGAGCGCCTCTTCGCGCTCATGGACGCGCTCCGGCGCCACCGGCGTCCGGTCACCGCGGCGCAGCTCGCGGAGGAGCAGGGCGTCTCGGTGCGCACGATCTACCGCGACGTGCAGACGCTGATCAGGCTCGGCGCGCCGATCGACGGCGAGGCGGGCGTCGGCTACGTGCTGCGGCCCGGGTTCTTCCTGCCCCCGCTGATGTTCACCGCGGAGGAGCTCGAGGCGCTCGTCCTCGGCGCGCGCTGGGTCGGCGCGCAGGCCGACGAGGGCCTCGCGGGCGCCGCGGAGAACGCGGTGGCCAAGATCGCGGCCGCCTCTCCCGACGACCTCCGCGGGCGCATCGACGACACGGGGCTCTGGCCCGCCGTGCTCCGCGGCTCCGGCGCCGCGCCGCAGCCCGTGCTCGGCCTCGTGCGGCAGGCGATGCGGCAGGAGCGCGCGCTCGCGATGCGCTACGAGAGCGAGTCGGGGAGCAGCACCGAGCGCGACGTCTGGCCGGTGCAGATCGCGTACTACGAGGGCAAGCAGATCATCGCGGCGTGGTGCTGCCTGCGCGCGTCGTTCCGGCACTTCCGCGCCGATCGCATCGCGAGCATCGCGCTCACCGCGCAGCCCTACGGCAAGCCGCGCCGGACGCTCACGAAGGAGTGGCAGCAGGCCTGGGAGCAGGCCTGGGCGCGCGAGGGCGACGCGCCGGCGTGAGGCCGGCGAGGGCGCGTCGCGCTCGCTGCTGCCACGGGTTGTCAGCAGGGGTGGTGCAGGCTCTCGGGTGCAGCCGCCGGCAAGGAGCCCACGAGGGCGCGGATGCCGCTCACCCGCTCCGGGCGCTGAGAAGCCGCTTCGAGACATCGAGGCCAACCGTCGAGAGGCCGCTGGAATATAGGCGGCGTTTCCACAGACACAGGAAAAATCCATGAAGATCCTTGTCACAGGCGCGACCGGCACCGTCGGCCGCGAGATCGTCAAGCAGCTCGCCGAGGGCGGGCACCATGTGCGCGCGCTGAGCCGCAATCCGGGGAGGGCGAAGTTCCCCGGGGGCGTCGAGGCCGTGGCCGGCGATCTGGCCGCGCCGGAGACGTTTGCGGACGCCTTGAAGGGTATCGAGGCGCTGCACCTGATCAACTTCGGCGGCGACGACTACGCGCCCCTGCAGACAGGGGAGCAGATCGTCGCGCTCGCCAGGCAGGCGGGCGTGCGGCGGATCACGGTGCTGCTCGGCGGCTCGTCCACGCCGCTCGACGCGGCGGTCGCCGTCGGCGGGGTCGGCTGGACGTTCCTTCAGCCGGTGGAGTTCATGGCGAATCACCTCGAGTGGGCGGCGTCGATCCGCGGCGAGGGGCTTGTACGCGAGCCGTTCTGCGACCGGCTGAGCGCGGTGGTCCACGAGGCCGACATCGCCGCGGTCGCTGTCGCGGCGCTGACCGAGGACGGCCACGCCGGGAGGAAGTACACGCTCACCGGGCCGGAGGTGCTCAGCGTGCGCCAGAAGATTGGCCTCCTCGCCGCCGCCACCGGGCGCGAGATCCAGCTCGTCGAGCTGACGGAGCAGCAGGCGCGCGAGCGGTGGGCGGCGGTGGGGTTCTCGCCCGAAGCCATCGAGTTCTTCGTCGAGGTCTACGGGAACACGCCGAAGATCGGATACACCGTCGTCCCGACCGTCGCGCAGGTGACCGGGCGGCCGGCCCGCACGTTCGCGCAGTGGGCCCGAGAGCACGCGGCGGCGTTCGCGGCGCAGGGGGAGGCATGAGGCGCTCGCGGCAGGCGGCGCGCTGGTATCGCGCGTAAGAAATCCCGCCAGAAACACCGGTCGATGACGAGCGGTCGCTGGAAACAGTAGCAATTTGATAGCGCCTTGTTGGGCTGCATCCGTCAACCATCAGGAGAGCACTTCGGCGGCAGTCTTCGCCCCAAGGACGTTATCGATCCAGCGGTCGAGGGTCGCAATATCCGTGCATGTCTGGATGCGCGCGCTCTCGTTCTCGGTGAGCACGATCCCTGCGCGCGCAAGCAGCCGCAGCAGCGTGTCCCTCTTGCCCTTGAGCTCGCCCTCACGTATCCCCTCGAGCTTGCCCTCACGTATCCCCTCGAGCTTGCCCTCACGTATCCCCTCGAGCTTGCCCTCACGTATCCCCTCGAGCTTGCCGCGATCGATCAGCTTCTGCACGAATGTGGGAAAGGTCGCCTCGCCTTCGATCTGCCGTTCCATGACCAACGCCTCCACAGCCTGCCTCATGGGCTCACGCAACCCGTTCCAGATGAGCTGAAAGTAGACCATCGCGTGCTCTCGGTCGAGCCGGCCGAGGGCAACGAGCGCCGCCTGGACCACGGTGAGCCCGTTCGGCCCGTTGCCGTGCGCCACCGCCGAGAGCACGGCGAGCTCCGTCTCGTCCTCCGCGTCGGCTGGGTCGGTGATCTCGGGCACGACGGCCGGACCGAGCACCAGCGGCTCGACGTTGCCGAGGCCCAGGCCGAGGTCGATGTTCTCCGCCGCCCAGGCCGCCACGCCGGCGTCCGGCGCGACCACGAGGACGATCGTGCCGCAGCGCTTCTTGGCGCGCACGACCGTGACGTACGTCGGCCACGAGAACTTCTTATCCGGGTCCACGTCACGCTGGACCTCGATGACGATCGCCAGCACGAGCGCGCCGTTCGCGTCTCGAAGCTCGAGCACCAGGTCCGCGCGGAACTCCACCGGGATGAGCTGATCGAGCGACGACTCGACCACCGCGACCGAGGCGTGCGGCGGCACCGCGATGTGGAAGAGCGTCGCGAGCAAGCGAGGCGCAAGCTCCGGGTGCTCACGGAACATCTCGACGAGGGCGTTGTGCTCGAGCGTCGGCATGGCGCTCGGCCTTGAGCACACCTCATGCCGACACAAAAGGACGGGAGAACGCGAGGAGAGATCCAGCTCAGGGGTGGCGGCGCCATGGCGGAGGATGACGGCCGCCGCTCCCCGCTCCATGCCACGCCGGCCCAACGCCTGAATCAAGCCGCGCCGCGAAGCGGCGTCGGCTTGAATGAATTGTCAGGCGGCGCCATCTCAACGGTGCGCAGCCTCAAAGAATGTCCGCGACGGTCACGCCCAGCCGCTCTGCATAGAGGCTAGGGTGCGCTGCCAGGCCGGGCGTTCTAGGGCCCGTGCATAGTAGGCCTTCAGCCGGGGATAGGGATCGATGAGATCGGTCTTGCGGATTTCCCGCAGAACGGTGGCGAGGAGGATGTCGGCGACAGTGAAATCGGCGCAGGCGATCCATTCACGGCCGTCCAGTCGCCGCTCCAGCCCGGCGAGCCAGCGGCCGGCCTCCTTGACCATCTTCGCACGTCGGTTTTCAGCACCCTCGCCGCCGCCGAACTTGTCGATCAACTGGATCTCCATCAGCGGGCGCTCGACAGTGGTGAGAGCGGCGAAGCACCATTCGACGACCCGCATCCGTCCCTCGAAATCAAGGGGGATCAGCTTGCCTGCCTTCTCAGCGAGATAGAGCAGCACCGCCGCGGATTCGGCGACGATGAAGCCCTCATCATCGATGACCGGAACCAGACGGAAACAGCTGATGCGGCTATAGTCGGGACCGTCGAGTTCGCCCGCCGTGTGGTCAAGGCCGTGGACTCGATAGGGAAGTCCGGTTTCCTCGAGAGCCCGTTGCGCCCTGAGGTCGCGCGTCTCGCCGATCACCTTACGATGAACGCGTCCGAAACCATGAAGTGTGATCATCCTGACCTCCAAGATTCACCACATCAAAAAGCTAGTGCTACAAAGCCCGAGATGGTGATGCTGAAGCCCGAGATGGCGAGGCCGTCGGCGGCGACCTCGACGCTAAAGCCCCAGACGGCGGGGCCATTGGCGCGACCTCGACGCCAAAGCCGTAGATGGTGGGGCAAAGGCGACGAACGTGTCCATTGTCTTGGCGCTCTCGCCGGAGGCCACGATCACAGCGCATGAGGGCAGTCACGACCCCGGCGCCGACGTCTTCTTCCACGGGTCGGCGATGACGCCCCGCGCGATGAGGTCTCTTGACTCCGTGTCGTTCCTGTATTGCATAGGAACGACGCTCAGCGGCAAGGGCTGCTTCGTCTTCGCGTGCTTGGCGGCAATGGGCCTGACCAGAGGACGCGGGCCGGGTCCTCTCTCCATCCATATCCTGAGCGGCGTGTCGATGTCGCCATGCGGGTGTCCGAGGGTCACGATCACCTCGTCGATCGGAACGGTGCTCGCATCTGGTGTGCGATCGGCCATGCCGCATCGTACTCGACCGGCAGCCCACAGAACAGCGACAACGCGCCCCTGCGGGACCAGTGAGCGCACCTCAAGCTTCCACGAGAACAGGGCGAGCTGCGCTGCTACCGACCAGGTCGAGGTTCGGCCATCAGCCGCGCGCCTGCCGCGCATCGCGCACCTGGCACCTGGAACGTGAGCGTCGCGGTGCGCAGGCGCTCGCCCTCGCCGACCTCGAAGGTAGGTTCGCAGACTTCATAGAGGATCTCCTTGCTCACGAACATAGCGCACCGCTTCGCGGAATGAGACTCTACACAGAAGTACATCTGTTATACATTTGCGTATGGCCAGGGAACCGAGCTGGGAGCTCTATCGATCCTTTCTCGCGGTGGTTCGCGAGCGCAGCCTGTCGGGCGCCGGGCGCGCTCTCGGGCTCTCCCAGCCGACGATCGGGCGCCACCTTCAAGCGCTCGAAGAGGCGCTCGGCATCTCGCTCTTCACGCGCTCACAGCGGGGCCTGGACGTCACTCCGGCCGCTGTCGCACTCGTGCCCTACGCCGAAGCGATGGCGAGCGCCGAGAGCGCGCTGAGGCGAGCGGTCTCCGGCGAAGAACACGAGCTACGGGGCTCGGTGCGCATCACGGCGAGCGAGATGATCGGTACCGAGGTGCTGCCCGCAGCGCTTGCGGCCTTCCGCGAAGCGCACCCTGGCATCGCCGTGGAGCTCGTGCTCTCGAACCGCAACCAGGACCTGCTGCGTCGCGAAGCCGACATCGCCGTCCGCAATGTGCGCCCGACGCAGAGCGCCCTTGTGACGCGCAAGCTGGGTGTCCTCCACGTGGGGCTTCACGCCCACCCACGCTACCTGAAGGCGCATGGCACGCCGTACACCCTGGAGCAGCTGCGCGATCATCCACTTATCGGCTTCGACAAACAACCAGCGCTGCTACAGCTGCCCAAGCTCCCGATCCCTGGCACGCGCGACATCTTCAGCTTCCGGTGCGACACCGAAGTCGGTCAGTACGCCGCCCTGCGCGCCGGTTTCGGCATCGGAGCCTGCCAGGTCGCCCTGGCCAGGCGCGACCGGCTGGTGCGCGTTCTGCCCGACGCTCTGGAGTTCGACTTTGGCGTCTGGGTGGTCATGCACCGCGACCTCAAGACCCACCGCCGCGTGCGGCTGATGTTCGATCACCTCGTCCGCCACTTGCAGGCCCACATCGCTTCCGAGCTCGACTGACGGCCCGAGACAGGCGAGATGGTTTTGTCTTCCCCTTGCGGGCGTGGCGAGGGCGCGCTCTCGTCCTTGTCATCCCCGTGATGGGAGGCCGACGCTGGCAAGGTAGGCTTCCAGAGCCGGTGCATGATCGGACGACACGATGGCGCCGATATATCCGTCCGGCCGGACGAGCACCCAGTCGCCGGGCGACACGCCATAGGCAGCGCGGAGATGGCCGCCATCATCGACAATGTCGCCGTGCGGCCCGACGGCGTGGATGTGAAGTCCGGGGCGCGGCTTGACGGCCGAGAGCCGGTCCAGCCCGTAACCCAGCAAGGTCCAGTGCGGACCCTGGAAGAGCTTGAAGAGCCGTGTCGGCATCCCCGCCACGCCGCGGACGGGCGCGTCCGGCGCTCGGTTGCCCGCGAGGATGCCGCCGCTGCGTTTCGGCTTTTCCATGGCCAGCGACGACTCCGGGTATCCCAGATCGAGCTGATGCACCTCGCGACCGCGGCGCATGACGCCTCGCTTGGCCGCCTCCAGAAGCTTCGTCGTCAGGCCGAGCGTCTCCGCGGCGATCGGCCGGCGCTCCTCCTCGTAGGTCGCGAGCAGCGTCTCCGGCGCACCTGCCAGAACGGCGGCGAGCTTCCAGCCGAGGTTGTAGGCATCCTGCACGCTCGTATTGAGGCCCTGCCCACCCGTCGGCGGGTGGATATGCGCGGCATCGCCGGCGAGGAAGACGCGCCCGTCCCGGTAACGGTCGGCGAGGCGCGCGTTCATGGTGTAGGCAGAGGCCCAGGAGACCGAACGGATCACGATGTCGCCTCGGCCCGTGCGGCCCGCGACCATCGCTGTGAGGCCTTCCGCGGAGAGATCGACATCGCCCTCCAGAGGAATCGGCGCCTGCAACTGGAACATGTCGGTGCCGACGAGCGGGCACAGCGACATCTGCTTTTCCATCGACCCATGGTTGAAGCGATGCCAGGCGGCCCTGCTGAGCCCATCCAGGACGACGTCGGCGACGACGGCGCGCACCCCCAGGGTCTTGCCGGGAAAGCCGATCGCGAGCGCGTGCCGTACGACGCTGCGGCCGCCGTCCGCTCCGACGAGATAGCGGACGCGGACGGTCTCCTCGCCCGTCGGGCCAGCGATGCGGGCGTTGACGCCCTCGCCATCCTGCTCGAAGCTCTTCAGCTCGCGGCCGAACTCCGGGTAGTTCCCGAGCTCCGCCAGACGCTCGCGCATCGCGGCTTCGGTCAGGAACTGGGGCACAAGCAGCGGCAGACAATAGGGCTCGCCAGGCGTCGGGTCCTGAGGCTCCATGACCTGCGACTCCTCGTAGCCTCCGTCGTCGCGATACTCCCGCGGGGGTGGGTACAGGCCGCCGACCGCAACGACGCGGTCGAGGATGCCCAGATCCTCGAACACCTCCTGGCTGCGCGGCTGGATCCCTTTGCCGCGCGAGCCGCGAAACGGCCCGTCCAGCCTGTCGATGAGTCGGAACGCCACGCCCCGACGGGCGAGCTCAATGGCCAGGGTCAACCCAGCAGCACCTGCACCAACGATCAGGACATCCGTCGAAAAATTAGATTCCACTGCGAGCTCCGCTTTTTTTTGGACTGCGTTTCAGATATGTGTACTATGCATATAGTCACGCCCTCCGGAGCGTCAAGAAAATTTGTGCAAAATACACGGATTGCAAAAAAGAAGCTCCGCGAGCTCCACGGAGCCATGGTCGATCTGCTCGCGGTCATGAATCAGCCGCAGCGCGATCAGGCGCTGCTCGCGGAGGCGGGCATCTCCCTGGATCCAGCCCTCTTTCGGCTGCTGGTGGGGATCGAGCGCTTTGGGCCGATCGGCGTGGTCGAGCTTTCGGGCCGAGCCGGGCGCGATTACACGACCGTCAGCCGCCAGGTCGCAAAGCTCGAGGGCCTGGGGCTGATCGAACGTCGGCCAAGCCCAGCCGATCGTCGCATCCATGAGGCGGTGATCACCGACAAGGGGCGGCAGATGACGGACGCCTTGGACGCCGCGCGTCAGAGACTTGCGGCCCCCATCCTCGCCAGATGGAGTGAGGAAGACTTCAGCGACCTGGTGCGCCTGATGCGCCGGTTCGTGGACGACTTGATGGCGCCGTCAAGCGGAACGGACAAGACCTGATCCGACCGTGATCCCCTCGCGGACGGTGCCAGCGAGGACAAGGGCGGGTGTGCCTGCCGGGGCCAAGCGGGGCTCAGCTCCCGAGCGGGCGTGCTCGCCGCCCGGGTCGCGATCGGCGCGGTCGTCGCGCGGCGCGGCGGCGCCATGGGCCAGGACCCGGGCGGAGCTGCCTGCGAGGCTTTGGAATTGACGCCGGGCATGTGAACGATCACAGTCGCCCCCGTGCCAGCGCTTCGGCTTTGCCGTGGACTGGGGTCGTCATGAGCACCGGGACCATCGCATCGGGATCGACCTCGTCGAAGGCGAGCGAGACATCGCCGGCCCGACGCCGAAGACGCTCCTGAGCACGAACCAGCTCAGCGCCAGCTAGGACATGACAATGAAGAGACAACTCGCTTCCATGACGGCGGTGATCCTCATAGGGGTCCTGCCCAGTTCCTGCGGATATGACGAGCAGATAGCGCCCGTGGAGTATCCGTTCACGATCGAGGCGAAGGGCGACGGAACGACCGACCCTCCGCCCGGGACCTACCTGCACAGGCCGGGCACCGTGATCACCGTGACCGCGACGCCCGCTCCGGGACTCAACTTCCTGGGATGGAGCGGCGCCGATACAGGGCTGGACAATCCGGCGACGTTCACCACGGGCGCCGACAAGACGCTGACCGCCACGTTCGGCGCCGCGTTCAGCCCGACGACGTACCAGAACCCGGTGCTGCCCGGCGATCATCCGGACATGAACATCTACCGGGAAGGGGACAACTTCTACCTGGTCGGGTCGAACTTCCACATGATGCCCGCATTCGAGATCCTGCGCTCGACGGATCTCGTGCACTGGGAGCGCGTGACCCGGGTGGTCCATTCGACCGCGGACGCGCTGGACGAGCAGACCGGCCCTGGGAAGGGCACATGGGGCGGCTTCATCGTCAAGGCCGGCGATGTGTACCGGGTCTACTACGCCATCAACGCCACCCAGTATTTCTCCTCGGCGCCGAGCCTCACGGGCCCCTGGTCGGAGCCCAAGAAGGTCGACGTCTTCCCCTACACGCCGCCCGGGAGCGACACCGCGTACGAGCGAGGGACCGGCTCCGATAACTCGGTGTTCATCGATCCCGAGAGCGGCAAGACCTTCATGATCATCAAGAACGGCCTGTGCAAATGGGACGCAGATCACCCGAACGACTTCGGCATCAACCTGGTCACGGAGATCGATCCCGAGACCGGGATGCTGGTGCCAGAGTCGACCATCGATCTGAGCTTCATCAACTGGGACCAGCAGACCGGCGGCTGCGGGGACTTCACCGATCCTGACTACAGCAAGTGGGCCGAGGGGCCGACGATGGCCAGGCGCGGCGACTGGTACTACTATTTCGTGTCGACCCACACGGCCTGCGGCGGCCAGCTGCACGCCTGGGCGTCGAAGAAGCTGGTCGGCAGCACCCCCGAGGACTGGCACTGGCTCGGCTATGTCCTGACCGGCGAGGAGCCGTACGCCGGCGTGCAGCACACAACCGCTCCCTTCGAGCTCGAGGACGGCACCTGGTGGACGTTCGCCCACTCGTACGACTGCACCAAGGTCGGCACCGAGGACTGGAAGAACGGCGAGTGGATGGGGTTGGGCCGCGAAGGGCTGCTCCTGTCGGTGACCTGGGACGAGCGGGAGGTGGATGGGGAGACCATCCCGGTCCCGAAGTACACGACCGAGGTGCGCGATCTGCCGGCGCCCAAGCTGCCGCCGAGCGGCGTGCCCTTCCTGCTGCCCGTGAACGACGAGTTCTCGTCGGACACGATCAACCCGGCCTGGACCACCTTCGGCCGGTCGGAGGACAAGTACTCGGTGACCGACCGCGCCGGCTGGCTGCGGATCAAGCCGGGCGCCGGGGAGACCACGTGGGTGGTGCAGAAGGACACGCTGCATTCCAGCAGCATGACCGTGAAGCTAGAGTTCAAGCCCAAAGCGGAGGGCGACGCGGCCGGCATCCGCGTGGGCAACGGATACTGGCAGGACGAGCAGGTGCTCTCGGCGCCGACGTGGATGGCCAGCGGAGAGGGCTTCATGCTCCCGGCCATCATGGAGGTCTCCGTGGCGCGGGTCATGGAGGACAAGAAGGACGAGATCCGCTTCTCCTTCCGCTCGCGCTCGGTGAAGCCTCCGAGCGAGGAGGGGGGCGCGTACACCGAGCTCGAGGAGCCGGTCGTGGTGGGCGGCTCGGTCCCGGCCCCCGAAGGCGAGACGATCTGGCTGAAGCTGGTCCGCACCGGCCACAAGGCCACGGCCTGGTTCAGCGCCGATCGGCTCGACTGGACGCAGGTGGGCCCCAAGATCGACATCTCCACGCTCGACCACTTCTACGCCATGGCCCACACCTGGATCGGCAACCAGGCTGGCCTGTTCGCGACCAACAAGCGCGCTGATTTCGATCTGTTCACGTACCGAGACGGGTTCACCTGGATCCCGGCTGCGGAGGCGAACCAGCAGTCGGGCACCAGCGTCGCGTCGAGCGAGTCGGCGGGTCCGGTGCTGGACGGGCTGGAGAACGGCGACTGGGCCATGTACGGCAGCGTCGACCTGGGCAGCGGCGGTGTCCACGCGAAGGCGATCCAGCTGAAGGCCTCGAGCGCCGGCCAGGGCGGCGCCGTGGAGGTCTGGATCGATCCGCTGGCCGGCGGCTCGGCCATCGGCACCTGCGACATCCCCGGCACGGGCGACGAGGCGTGGGAGACCATCACGTGCGATGTGAAGCCCACCACGGGCACCCACGAGGTCTATCTGAAGGCGACCGGCGGCGCGGGCGAGCTGATGCGCCTCGCGTCCCTGCGATTTCTGCCCTCCAAGTGACCTGTCGGCCACGGGCAGCTCGGTTGTCGTTGTCGCCGACTAATGGGCGACGGCGTCCATGACGGCCTGCCACTCCGTCGAGAACGAGCCGTCCGTGCGCTTGATCTCGCTCCCCGTGTCCCACAGCACGGGAACGATGCTGCGAGACTTCGCCGCCTCCACCACCGACTGCATCCACAGCCTCCGCGACGCCGGCTCGCGGGGGTAGTTCTCGCCCAGCGTGACGCCGAACTCGCCGAGAATGACCGGGATGCTCCGCTCGGTGCTGAACGCGCCGAGCTTGTCGAACAGGCTCTCCAGCTCCGCCTTCTCGGGATCCGTACCCCACGTCGTCTTCGGAGAGCCCCAGGTCTCCACCGTGTCGAGGCCGCAGAAGGTGTAGGGCGTGTAGTAGTGGATCGAGAGGAAGAGGCTCTTCGTGCCGGCCGGATCGGTCGGCACCTTGAAATCGCTCACACAGGTCTTTTCGATGTCCGTTATGAAGCCGGCGATGAGCAGGGCGCGGCTCGCGTTGTAGCCGCCCTGCTCGCGCACGGTGGTGACGAAGAGCTGGTTGATCTCGTTCAGGGCGGCGTAGTCCGGCGTCCCCCCGTCGCGAACGCCGTTGACCCAGTAGTTTGCCTCCTCGTTGATCCCCTCGAGGATCAGCTTGTGACCGACGCCGCTGAAGGCCGTGGCGATCTGGGTCCAGTAGGAAGCGAACTTGGTTTTGACGTCGTCGGTGAGCTTGTACTTGTTGGCGTTGGCCTCGTTGTAGATCCAACCCCCGTCCCAGTGGATGTTCACGATCGAGTACATGCCGGCGGCCTCGATCCAGCCCACCACCTCCTTGACTCGGGCCATCTTGGCAGCGTCGATCGTGCCGTTGGCGGCGTAGGTGTCCCAGGCCACGGGCACGCGCACCGTCTTGATGCCACGGCTGGCCATGCCGTCGATGAACGTCTGCGTGATCAGCGGCTGGCCCCAGCCCGTCTCCCAGGAGGTGGTGTTCTCCAGCGTGTTGCCGATGTTGGTCCCGATGCCCATGTCGGCGACGATGGCTGCGGCATCCACCGGCGTCGCCGAGCCGCCGGTCCCGCCGGAGCCCCCGGTTCCTCCGGTGCCGGCACCGCCCATGCCGGCACCGCCCGTGCCGGCCTCGCCACCGCCCGTGCTGGCACCGCCCGTGCCGGCCTCGCCACCGCCCGTGCTGGCACCGCCCGTGCCGGCGCCGCCCGTGGACGCGCCTCCGCCGCTGCCTCCGTCGTTCCCGCTCGTGTTGCCCTCTGAGGAGCACCCCAGTGCAACGAGCATCAACAAGGAGGCTGTAAGATTGAACCACGATATGGCCGCAGAGCGGCAGATTGGGAGGGAAGTCATAAACGCCATGATATCCCGGTCCACCGCGGGCTCCAAGACCATCTTGGTCCGATCAACCCGGCTCGCGCGTGCTGTGGGGCGGCCGCTGGCATCGGCGAGAGCCAGGCGGCCCGCTCGGTCCACGAGCGGAGCGCGCGGCGGGACAGGCCGTTCGTGGTCCCCTCGGCGGCGCGCTAGATCTGCCCGAGCGACGCGCGCACGCGCTCGACGACCATCTTGATCTTGGGGATCTCCGACAGCATCGCCGGCACGCTGAGCCGCACCGGGCGCTCCTGCCCGACAACATCGGGGAGGACCGGGACGAGCACGTCCGGGCCCAGGCCGGGATCGGGCAGGAGCGCGTCGGGGATCAGGCCGATTCCCAGGCCGGAGATGCAACAGTGGCGGATGAAGTGGATGTCCGTCGCGATGAGGGCCGGCTCGACGGTGAAGGAAGCGCCCCGCCATGTCCGCCAGACGCGCGCGTCCTCGCCGGGGGCCTGCCACGCGAACAGCTCGTGGTGCTTCAGGTCCTCGATGGTCCGGGGCGTGCCGCGCTCATCCAGGTACGCGCGGGCGGCGATCAGCCACTCGCGGACGCGCAGGACGACGTGCGATATCCAGTGTCCCCCCGGCGCGTCCTCGCCGAAGTGGACCGCTATGTCGATGTCGGTCAGGGCCTCGCCCAGCGGGTCGTTGCTGAATCGACAATGGACGTGGAGCCTCGGGTACGCGCGGCGCACGGCGGCGAAGAGCGGCGTGAGCACATGCGGCGGCAGCCCGACGGGCAGGACGACCCGCAAGGTGCCCGAGGGCTCGTCGCCCACCTCCCGGATCGAGGCCAGGAGGGCGGCCGCCTCCTGCATCATGCCGCGCCCCCGCCGCGCGATCACCTGCCCGGCCTCGGTCGGCGCGACGCCGCTGCGCGCGCTCTCGAGCAGCAGGACGCCGGCGCGCGCCTCGAGCGCCGCTACCTGGCGCCGGAGCGTCGTGCGCGATGTGCCGAGCGCGCGCGCGGCGCCCAGGTACGAGCCCGCCTCGACGACGGCGATGAAGGCGCGCAGCTCTTCGAGATCCATACACCCTGCCACTGTCCGCATTCTAGCCAGGGGTGACCGTCTTCGGCCATCGACCTCTGGCGCGGCTCGATAGCGTCGTTCCTGGAGGAGAACACCGATGGTACGAGACGCTTCACATGTCCTCGCGCGCACAGGATCGCTCGCAGCGCTGGCCCTTTTGGCCGCTGGGACCGCGGGCTGCGGCGGGGGGGAGGAGGGCAGCGCGACGCCGCAGACGACGACGGTGTACGAGGACCCGCCCGAGCTGGAGCCGGGCGAGGACGGGGCGTACGAGCTGCACTTCGGCCCGAGCGCGGTCGAGATCGACGGGCGGCGGTTCTGTCTCCGCGCCTACAACGGGATGACGAGCGGGCCCACGATCCGCATCCCGAAGGGCGAGGACCGCAAGGTCCATGTGAACCTTCACAACGACTTCACGAAGAGCGACTTTCGCGAGATCGCGAGCATGATGGGCCACGGCTCGCGGTCGTGTCACGACTTCAACCTGACGAACCTGCACGGGCACGGCCTGCACGTGCAGCCCAACTTCGCGACGGACGATCCCGCGGATCCCTGCGAGGGCGACGGCTGCGCCGCCGGTGGGCGGTATTTCGGGGATCACGTGCTGCACGAGGTGGGGCCAGGCGAGAGCGCCCGGTACCGCTGGGACCTGGACGAGGACGGGATCCACCACGAGGGGACCGACTGGTACCATCCTCACATCCACGGCTCGACGGCCATCCAGGTCATGGACGGGGCCGCCGGGGCGCTGATCATCGAGGGGGCGCTCGACGAGCTGCCCGGCGTCGCCAGGGCCAGAGAGCGGGTCATGGTCATGACGCAGGTGCCCATCGATCACGAGAACACGGTGCCCTTGAAGGAGGGAGAGGACTGCACCGAGGACAACCTGTCGGTGACCGATTTCCTCGCGGTCGAGACGCTCCGGGCCACGCTGATCAACGGCAAACTCAGGCCGCGGCTCGTGACGCCGCCCGGGCAGGTGGAGCGGTGGCGCATGGTGTACGCGGGCAGCCCCGACGAGATGGGGATGAAGCTCCACGTCGCGAAGGACGCGGCGTGCTCCGATTTCGACAGGACGCCCATCGAGACGACGCAGATCGCGCGGGACGGGCTGACGCTCCCGCAGTTTTACCGGAGCGACACGGTGTGGGTGTCGCCGGGGTACCGCGCCGACGTGATGGTGAAGATGCCGGAGCAGGAGCAGACGCTCTGTCTTGTGGGGCGCCGGCCGAACGACCTCCTGGGCAGCGTCATCGCGGTCGTCGACGTGTCCGCGAGCGCGGGGCAGCCGACCGAGGTGAACCTGCCTGAAGAAGCGGCCGTGGCCGCGCTCGCCCCGCCCACCTCGTGGACTGGCATGGTCGACGGGAAGATGACCGAGGTGAGCTGCGATTCGGTCGAGACAGTGCACCAGAAGGTGGTGCTGCTGGTGCCCACGCCGGGGTCACAGCCGCCCGACCTCAGCTCGGACGTGGCGCTCAGGTCGTGCGATCCGGAGGCCCACCCGCACGAGATCGATCCCGATGCGCCTGTGTGCCTCTGCCCGGATCCGAACATCAGCTGCCGCAAGTTCGACGAGCGGCGGCTCCGGGGCTACCGGAGCGACCGAGTCATGACGGCCGGCAGCGCGGAGCGGTGGGAGATCCGCGCGTTCGACGGCCACCCGTTCCACATCCACATCAACCCCTTCCTCGTGTGCCCCAACAGGTCGAACAAGGAGCCCAACTTCCCGCACTGGCGGGACACGATGTGGGTCCAGGTCGAGGACGGGCCGCGCGACGTGCTCATGAACCCGCGGAAGTTCACCGGGCAGTTCGTGCTGCACTGCCACAAGCTGAACCACGAGGACGAAGGGATGATGGAGCTCGTGGAGATCTGCGATCCGGCCGATCAGGAGTGCCTGTGTCTGGGGACGGACGCGGACGGCGCGTGCATCCCCCAGGGCGGGTGTCTGCCGGACGACCTGCAGTGCCAGTTCGCGAAGAGGGCGACCGACGCGTACCCGGCGCCGCCAGCGCCGGATCTCGAGCTGTGCGGGCCGTGAGCTCGCGGCGAGGCTACGCGCTCAGAACACGACCTTGAGGTGCCCGCCCACGGTCGTGAGCACCAGCGTGTATTTCCCGTTGCCGAGGTCGTAATCCGACTCGGTCACAATCCGCGGCAAGATGCCCTGCACGCGGACGTCGGCCGAGAGCGAGACGTTATCGCTCACCGTGAGGACGCCGCCGACGTCGCCGATCAGGCGGTGGTTGTCGGGCGAGGCCACGTCGATCGTGCTGTCCGGCGACGCAGGCGACTGATAGCCGACCGACGCTGTCGCGAGCAGCGCCTCGCTCAGCCTGTACTTGGCGCCGAACTCCAGCCACACCGTATCATTCCACCTGCGCGGCAGCGTCACTGCCACGCGATCGATGATCCCGAGCTTCGGCTGGGCGAGGTCCGGCGAGGAGGCCTCGACGACGAACGCTTCGATATCCGAATAGAGCACGTACGACATGAGGCCATCGACGCTGAGCTTGTCGTTCACCCGGTAGCCGACCCCGGCGGTGAGCCGCTTGGGGAGCGTGAACGAGAGCTCCGCGTCGCCCTCGACAAGCGGCTTGTAGCGCAGGCCCTGCTCGGCCAGGTCCTGCGTGAAGAACGGGTGGTTCATGTCGATGGCGAACTTGCCCTTGTACCGCATCGCGGCGCTGTGCTGGTACGTCAGGCCGAAGCGGAGGTCCTTGTTCGGGTTGAAGGCGAGCCCGACGTGGAAGGAGGCGCCGTGCGATATCGCCTGCTTGAGCGAGATGGGGCGCGCGAGGACGTCGAGCTCGCGCAGCTCGGAGGGCGTGGTCGGGCCGAAGTCGTTGTCCTGCTTGAGGTAGGCGAGGCCGTCGCGGAACTCCTTGAGGCTGGCGAAGTCCTGCACCTTGGAGAGCTCGGCGATGCCGCTGACGTACGAAAGGCCGGCGCCGAGCGAGAGCTGCTCGGTCAGCTTGAGCCCGGCGGCCGCCGTGAGCGAGGTAGCGACGATGAACGCCTGCTGGAGCTGCCAGCGCTGCGGGCCATCCGGGAAGCTGAGCGCCGCGGCGTAGGGGACGTACAGGCCGACGCCCAGCGTGAGGCGGTTCGGGATGGTCGGGATCGCGAGAAAGGCGTTGCCCGTCGGCGCGACAGGCGTCGTCGAGACCTCCTCGTCAGGGCCGGCCTTGCCGGGGGCGGCGTTCGCCGGGTCGAGCGGGAGCTTGAACTGGAGCGTGTCCGGCGTCTGGTACGCCCCGCGCCGCTCGCGCTTGTACGTGGCGTGGCCGACGATGAGGCCCGCGCCGAGGAGGAGCTCCGGCCGCTCGACCCCCGCGAGCTCGGCCGGGTTCCAGAAGACCGCGGCGGCGTCGGACGTCGTGGGGCCCGAGACGCCGCTCGTCACCCACGGCGCGTCGATGCCCGAGGCGCGCGCGTCGCCCGCCGTCCCGCAGAGGAGGCCTGTCGCGAGCGCGAGCGCGGCGAGTTCACGTCCTGTCCGTCGACACGCGCTGACGCGGGGCGGCACGGTGAGCAGAGCTCCTGACATGAGACGGGTCCTCACGGTGGGTTGTCCGGCTACTCCAGCCGGGTGAGGGTGAGCGAGAGGCGATGGGCGCTCGGCTTGTCGCCGATCCTTATCTCGTAGCGGCGCCCCTCGTCGTCCTCGAAGTACAGCGCATCTCCCGGCTTGACCTCCACCTTCTCGTGGAGCGCGTCGCCGTCGATCTCCTCGGTCGTCGACACCTTCTTCGCGAGCCCGGCGTCGGCGAAGAAGCCCGGGCGCTCGTACGCGTAGTCGCGCACGCGCTCGCCCTCCGCGTCTTTCCGGATGTCGTCGGGCGCGACGAAGTAGAGGTAATCCCGCTGGCCCGCGACGCCGCTCTCGGTGCTCGGCTGGTAGAGGTAGAAGTCCGCGTCGCCGGCGGCGTTGTCGTTCAGCTCGATCGCCATGTCCTTGAGGACCGCGGGATCTCTCGAGAGGTTCTCCTTGATGCTCGCGACGAGATCCTCTGTCTTCACGCCGACAGGGACGTCGCGGATGGGCACCTCGAGGTCGGCCTCGCCCTCGGCGAGACCGCCGTCGTGGAGCCGCGCCTGGGCCACCTCGAGGAGGATGTCCCAGAAGTACGACGGCTCCGGTGGCGGCTTCTCGAGGACGATGCTGTCATCGACGCTGATCTCGGTCCATCCGGCGCCGTCGATGCAGACCTTCACGGCCTCGAAGTCGCTGGTGGAGGTGCCCTCGGGCGCGTAGCTGGAGCAGTGCGCCTCGATCTGCGCTGCCCTGAGCTCGCCGGCGCGGGCGAGGATGTGCTCGAACACCCAGAGCGGCTGCTCCCACACGGGCGAGTCGTGCGGCGCTGGTATCTCTTGCGTGCTGGCCTCCAGGTACATCGGGCTCTCGGGGATGCCGAGGGTCAGCTCGCCGATGCTGAGGTGCTTCGCGAGATGGTTCAGCTCGAGCCAGTCGGGCTCGCTGAAGTCGAAGAGGGTGTCTATCTGGCCGGGCGTGCTGTTGACGCTCGCGACGTCGGCCGCCGTGGCGTCGACGCCCTTGTACGGCAAGGCGTTGACGTTGACCTTGACCGTCATCGTGAAGTCGTCGAGGGCCGCCTTGACGCCCGAGGTCGCCTTGATGAAGCCGGGGTGCTTCGGGCCGTCCGGGTCGCCCGGATCGAGCGGCGCCGGGCCGAACTGCTCGGCGAGGCCGGCGAAATCGGTGACGACGTCGTACAGGGTGACGGGGATGGAGTGGGGCGCGACAGGGAAGACGCCGTCCGGGTGCTCGTCGGTCGGCGGCCCTCTGCGGGTCTTCGTGTTCGGGTGCGTGCTGACAAGGTCCTCCAGGACGACCTGTGACGTGATCTCGACCGGGATGATCCGCTCGTTGCCGGCCGCGCCCACGAGCTCGGCGAGGATCTTCGACGTCGAGAGCCCGACGGCGCTGCCGACGCCGAGCAGGCTCTCGAGGCTCGTGCCGCTCAGGTCGGCGTTCTCCGGCGTCATGTTGAGGAGCCCGACGAGGCTCCGCGACGCCGGCGGGAGCGCGTCGACCTCCGCGGGGGGCATGTACATGACCTTGAGCAGCGCGTTCTCGATGAGCGTCGAGATATCGAGATCGAGCAGCCAGATCGCCTCGAGCGTGGGCCGCGGGATGGCCCGGAGCTCCTCGAGCGTGAGCGTCTTGGCGAAGCGCTTCGCGTCGAACCGCAGGAACTCGAGCGTGAGGGTGCGGGACTCGTTCACGGCGAGCGCCGCCGGGGGCGGCGCCTGCTCCACGGTGACGGCGTCGACGCAGCCGGGCAGGGCGCAGGCGAGCGCGGCGGCGAGCAGGGGGCCGGGCCGGGCGCGCCGGCGGCGGGCGGGGACGGCGGGGCGGGTGCGGTCTCGCGCTGCCATGATCAGAGCCTCTTCACGTCGGCGGTGATCTCCACCGGATCGCTTGTGTCGGGCACGTGGAAGCGGACCTCGTAGACGGCGGCCTCGTCGTCCTGCATGTAGAGCGTGGTGTCGCCCGGCGGCAGCTGGAATTTCTCGTGGGTCGTATCGGCGAGGCCGTCGAGCTCCTTCTTCGAGACCTTGCTCGCCTCGTCGAGGTCGGGGCTCGTGAAGAAGCCGGGCTTGTCGTACGCGTAGTCGCGCGGGGCCTCCGCGCTCTGATCCGAGGGCCGGAGGTCGTCCTCGGCCACGAAGTACAGGTAGGGAGCGCCGCCCGGCGCGCCGCGGCCGTAGAAGAAGTCGAGCGCGTCGTTGTTGACCCAGTACCGGCCCAGGATGATCTCCGCGATCTGCTTGGCCTGGCCTTGCAGCGTCTGGCGGAGCTCGGTGACGATCTCCTCGCCGGTGAGGCCGATGCCGACGCCCGGGAGCGCGAAGACCGGCTGGGCTTTGCCCTCCACGATGTCGGGCATACCTTCGCCGGTGGGGTCGTGGATGGCGACCTGCGCCACATCGGTGAGCAGCTCCCAGAAGAACTGCGGATCCGGTATGCGGGGCGGCGGGTCGGGCGGGAAGGAGATGTTGCCGAGGAAGACGGACCAGCCGGGCGGATCGCCGTCCTGGCCGATGTTCACGCCGAGCCGGCACGTCGAGCCAGACTTGAAGTAACAGCCCGAGAACCGACGGTCGCCGTACGTGAGGTAACCCGCGGTGGCGACGATGGACTCGAGGAGGTAGGGGGGAACCGTCCAGATCGTGTCGGCGCCGACCGGGTGATCAGGAGAGTTGGTCTTGCAGTCTGGCGTATCGCTGCCGCTGCAAGAGGGCACGACGGTGGGGAGCTCGCGCAGCGAGATCCGCATGTCCACGGTCGGTGCCTGTGCAATGCCGCTGACCTGGAGCTTCTCGGGATCGGTGAAATCGAACCGCAGCGGCGCGTCGCCCTCGCGCAGGAACATGTCGCCGCCCCCCTTCGACAGGTCGATCCCGGAGACCCTGCGCAGGCCGGACTCGGCGACGACGCGCATCGAGAAGTCGGGGAGGAGGACGTCGCTCTTTGTCGTAAAGGTGTCGTTGTCAGGGACGAGCACGCCCGGGTGATCCCCGGCCGGGCCGAGCTTGTCATCGAGGGACTCGAGATCGTGCAAAGCTTCGTACAGCGTGACAGGCAATCTCACGCCGTCGGGGTTCGGGATGGCCGGGTGAGAGCCGAGCAGCTGCTGCTGGAGGGCCGTGATGAGCTTGTCGATCGGCACGAGCGGCGCCGTCCGGTTCTCGCGCGTCACCGTCGGTTCCGGCTGGACCTCCAGATCGAGGTTGATGCTATCGGCGAGGATGTCCGCGAAGTCGAATGCGAAGGTGCCGGGGTTGTCATTGAAGAGCTCCTTCAGCTCCGCGAGCGACGTCCCCGTCACGTTGGCGTTGGCGGGCGTCATGCTGAGCAGCCGGACGAGCGCGAACTCTGGCGATGTCTGCCACGGTGCCTTGAAGCTCTGGCCGAGCGGGGTGAGCGTGCAGTCGTGGCCGGGGTTCACGCTGTCGCGCTGCCACGTGGTCCCGCACGCGCCCTGGATCCGCTCGAGCGCGTTACGGAGGAGGCCGGTCGTGTCGACGTTGAGGACGGTGATCTGCTTCGCGCCGTCCTCGCCGAAGACCTGCATCGCCTTCTCTCTGTCGAGCTGGAGCGTGACGGACGGCACGTCTGCGTCGTCGAGGCGCAGGTGGAACCGGTTCGGCTCCTCGATGACGGGGCTGCCGCCGCCGCCTCCCTCGCCGCCGCCCCCGCCGGCCGCCCCGTTTCCGCCCCCACCGTTGCCGTCGCCGCACGCGGCGAGCGCAGCGAGCGCGGCGGGCAGCCAGAGGGGAACACGGCCGCGGAGCGCGGCGCTGCGCCGGGAGGGGAGTGCGAGCGGGGAGTGCGTCATGCGAGGGCTCCTCGTCGAGGGACCTTCTCGAGATCCACAGGAAGAGACGCCCGATGCTACCGAACTTCGACGCGACGGCGCGACAAAGAGTGCGCGTCGCGACGACGCAGAGAGCGCGATCTACGCCGGCGGCAAGAAGGCCAGGACAATTGTTGGTGACCCTCGGGATCCTCGCGGTTTCCGTCGCCGATGGGTTCAACGCTCCGGGGCGGTGCTTGGACGAGGGGGAGACGAACCGCCAAGGACGCCAAGAGCGCCAAGAAGAGAATTTTGGGGTTCTTTCTGTGTTCTTTGCGTCTTTGGCGCTCTTGGAGCTCTTGTCAGCTTTCTCGATCCGGATCCCCGTACCAGACCCGGCGCGAGCGCCGCCTAGACGCCCTCGCGATCGCCCTGGGCGTTCGCTGCCGTCGTGGACGGCTCGTGCGGCTCGGCCGCCTGTGCGTCGATGGCGGCCGCGGACGGCTCGTGCGGCTCGGCCGCCTGGGCGTCGACGGCGGCCGCGGACGGCTCGTGCGGCGCGGCCGCCTGGGCGTCGACGGCGGCAGCAGGCGGCTCGTGCGGCGCGGCCGCCTGGGCGTCGACGGCGGCCGCGGACGGCTCGTGCGGCGCGGCCGCCCGGGCGTCGGCTGCCGCCGCGAAAGGCTCGTGCGGCGCGGTCGTGGGCGGGGGACGGATGGACGACGGTGCGCCGACGAGCTCGCGCGTCCGGTCGAACAGCGCGCGCAGCGACGCGACGCTCGGCTTGCGCTTGCGCGCCGCGATCGCGAGCACCTCCTCGCGGACCGCGGCGTTGATGGGCGTCGCGATGTCGAGCGCGGCGCCGCGCGAGACGACCTCGCCGTTCAGGAAGTCGACCGCCGGCGGGCGGCCGCGCTCGATGGCGGCGAGCATCGAGGAGCGCATGCGGCGGTAGCGCGCCCCGACCGCGAGGAGCAGCGCGTGCTTCGCGAAGAGGCCCGGCGAGCCCGCCGCGATGCGCTCGGCGTCCGTGAGCGCGATCCAGTCGAGATCGAGCGTCCCCGCCACCTTCTCGAGGCGCACGCCGACGGCGCGCGACACCTGCACGGTCTCGGTCATGATCTCCAGCGCCAGGCGGCGGACGAAGCGGTGCCTGAGGAGCGCGCCGAGGCGATCGCCGCCGATGGTGCCGAGCGACGAGATGGCGCAGTTGATGGCGAGCTTCGACCAGCGCGCGCCGGCGAGGTTGTCGGTCACGGTGGTCGGGCCGATCGCCTCGAGGATCCGCGCGAGCTCGTGGAGGCGGGCGTCGCTCGCGCCGTCGAGCCGGCCAAGGACGAAGCCGCCGCTCGAGGTGCGGTCGTACACGCCGGGCTCGACCATCGAGGCGCCCCACGCGACGATGGCCCCGAAGGTGCGCTCCGGGCCGGCGATGCGGGCGATGCGCTCCTCGCAGAGGCCGTTCTGGAGGCAGATCATGGCGCCGGACGGCGCGAGGTGCGCGACAACGCTGCGCGCGGCCTCCTCCACCTGCGGCGGCTGCGTCGCGAGGAGGATGTAGTCGAACGGGCGGGTGTCCTGGCCGAGCTCGCACGCCGCGCGGCCGCGCACGGTGCCAGGGCTCGCGTCGCCGCGCACCCGGAAGCCGGCGGCGTTGATGGCGTCCGCGATGATCGGGTTCGTCGTGAACGCGGTGACGTCGTGGCCCTGCTCGAACAGGTGCGCGGCGACAATGCCGCCGATCCCGCCGCAACCGACGACCAGCAGCCGAGGAGCGGAGGAAGCGCGCGCCGCGGACGAGCTCGGGGCAAGCTCGCCCAGTGAGGAATCGATGAAGCTCATGCGAGATCCCTTACCACCGCTGCGCCGCGGGCTCGACGGCTGCAGGAGAGCCGCCTCCCTCGTCGCCCCCGTCTGTCCCCCTGGTTGCACAGGGGGCGTTGTCGAGTTGCCTAGCCCGAAAGTCCGTGCTCATCGCGCGGCGCAGGGACCCCTGCCGGACTCGCCTGACGCTCGCTCCTGCGGCGCATTCTGGACTGAGCGTTCCAGAATGCGCGGCGCAGGGACCCCTGCCGGACTCACCTGCCGCTCGCTCCTGCGGCGCATTCTGGACTGAGCGTTCCAGAATGCGCGGCGCAGGGACCCCTGCCGGACTCACCTGCCGCTCGCTCCTGCGGCGCATTCTGGACTGAGCGTTCCAGAATGCGCGGCGCAGGGACCCTGCCGGACCCACCTGCCGCTCGCTCCTGCGGCGCATTCTGGACTGAGCGTTCCAGAATGATCGGTCCAGAATGGGCCGCAGGAGCAGGACCGCGGGGCGCGAGCATGCGGCCAGCCAGCGCCGCGCGACGAGCGGGGGCGCCTCCGGGTCGGCCAGCTCATCGGAAAACCACGCCAGGCAAGCTCTTCCGGCGTGGCGCCTCCCGCCGCCCCCTCAGTCCGCCGGCGCCAGGACCTCGATCGCCTTCGGCTCCATCGTGACCGTGATCGGCAGCCGCCCGAGCGGCTCGCCGTCCACGTCGAGCAGGAACGCGTGCTCGACGTCGCGGTTGAGGAGCGTGAGCTCGATGCGATCGCACTGGAAGTGGCGGACGTCCGGGTGGCGGACGTGCGCGCCCGTGTACATGCCGCTCGACACGGCCGCAAAGCGGAGGTGGGGGGCGCCACCCAGGTCGATGACGTCGAACACGCCGTCGTCGGCCCGCGCCATCGGCGCGACCTGCATGCCGGCGCCGAAGAAGCGGCCGTTGCAGATGGCCAAGGTGCGCGTCGCGAGCTCCTCCTCGCGGCGCTCCCCGCGCAGCGTCGCCACGCAGCGCACCCGGCCGACGCGGCTGCGGACGAGGCCCCGGACCGAGGCCATCGTGTACGCGAGCGTGTTGCCGAGCGCCCGCGACGCCTCGCTGACGATCTGATCCACGAGGCCGCTCATCCCCGCGGAGAGGACGTTGACGAAGAACGCCTCGGCTCGCCGTCCGTCGTGCGTCTCGTACGAGAAGCGGCCCACGTCGACAGGACGCGCGCTGCCGCTCGCGATCGCCGTGCAGTACCGGTCGAGCCGGTGGTTCAGCTTCAGCGTCCGGCAGAGATCGCCGCCGGTGCCCGCGCCGATGATCCCGAGCCGGGTGCCCGTGGCGCCCCGATCCCGCGCCTGCATGAGCCCGTTCACGACCTCGTTGACGCTGCCGTCCCCGCCGACCGCGACGACCGTCTCGCGCCCGTCGAGCGCCGCCTCGCGCGCGAGGTCGACCGCGTGGCGCGGGCGCTCCGTGCGCACGACGTCGACCTCGCCGAGGACGCGCCGGATGGGCGTCTGCATCCCGTCGAAGAGCTTGCCAGTCTTTCCACCGCTGGACCGGGGATTCACGATGAGCAGGGGGCGCATGCGGGCACCGATGCTAGATGCCGCGGGTCGCCCAGGGCGAGGTGTTTTTGTGGCGGGACGCGCCCGCCGCCGGCGGAGGCCAGCGCGCTGCCCCCGCGGCAGCGTGCGCTGGCCTCTGCCGGCGGGCCGCGCCGATCACGGCTGCTTGGTGCAACCGCAGCCGCAATCGTCGCTGAAGTAGCTCCACCCGGGCTCGCAGGCGAAGCGGATCCGGGCGCAATCGTCCTGGCTGTGCCCGACGTACTTGAGCAGCGGGCTGTCGGTCCCGCAGCCCTGCGGCTCGCCCGTGCCCGTGGCGCCGCCGGCCCCGCTCGGAGCGCCTCCGCCGCCTGCGTCGTCCTGGCCCAGCGCCTGCCCCGGCGCCTCCGCCTCCGCGCCTCTGCCGCTCTCCGTCGGAGGCGTCATGGGCGCGCCGGCCGGGGCGCTCTGGCAGGCAGCGGCGAGCGAGCCGAAGAGCACGAGCAGCGATGTAGACAAGAGGACTCTATGCAGCATGAGGATGCTCCGGAAAGAGGTCAGGCTCGCACGAACCAGGGCTGCGCGGGCGGGCTACGCCCTCCCGCCGTGGAGCTCCGAGTGATTCGAGCGGATGGGGTGGGGGAGCGCGATGTCGCCGCCCGCGCCCTTGTCGCGCGGGGCGCGCGCGGCGCCGGCCGGGAGCGCGGCGCCCTGACCCTCCTCCTTCTCGGTCTTGGGCACGTCCGCCCCCGTATCGCTGGCGTCCTTGGCGCCGGTGCGCTTCCCGTCCGGCGAGCGGTGCTCGATGATGGCGTTGATCTCGGCGCCGAGGAGCACCGCCATCGAGGAGATCCACATCCAGAGCAGGAGGATGATGACGCCGCCCAGCGCGCCGTAGCTCACCTCGTAGCTGCCGAACCGGCCGACGTAGAACGAGAAGCCCAGGGACGCGATCGCCCAGATCACGACCGCCACGATCGAGCCGGGGGTGATGAACTTGAACGTCTGCTCCACGTCGGGGAGCACGTAATAGAGGGTCGCCAGGACGCCCATCACGATGAGCGCCGAAACCGGCACGCGCAGCCAGAGGATCAGCGTCCCGAAGGGGCCGAGGTGTTCGGCGATCGCCGGCGTGGCGACCGTGAGCGCCGAGGCGATCGCCAGCAGGACGGCGCCGCCGAGGGTGACCAGGAGGGCGATGCCGCGGCGCTTGAGGAACGAGCGGCTGTCCTCGACGCCATAGGCCGAGTTGAGCGCGTCCATGAGCGCGATCACGCCGCCCGAGGCGGCCCAGACCGCGCCGAGGGCGCCGACCGTCAGGAGCCCCGGGCTCTGCCCCTCGGTGAGCGCCTGGAGGCGCTCGCCGAGGATGTTTGCCACCGCCGGTGGGGCGACCTGGTAGAGCTCGCGGATCAGCCGCGCAGACTCGGCCGGATCGATGACCAGGCCGGCGAGGGCGACCGCGAAGAGCAGGAACGGGAAGATCGAGAGGACACCGAAGAAGGTCAGCGCAGCAGCGACGGTGTCGACCTTGTCCTTGACCCATTCCTGCTTGATGTCGTTCAGAAAATCCTTCCAGGGGATTTCTTTTCCGGGCAGGTGCATGACAGACCTTCACTGCTGGGGCGCACGAGGCGCCGTGATGTTCATCCTGGCGGCTCACGTCGGGGCGGCTGCCCTCAGGGGAGCAACGCGAATGCCAGGACGAGCGCGGTGGGGGCTCGACCACAAGGTGGCGGTCTCTCGTCTTGCAGCCCGGCCGAGCGCTCGGCGACTCACCGGCGCGCGTGGCGCGAATTGCCCCACAGGGCAGAAAGGCCACGTCACGGCGCGGGCGATCGCAAGCCCGTTGCCATGAGGTTCCTCGCCGAGCCCCGGCCGTCCAGGCGCGGGCGCTCTCCCGCGTGCGCCAGTGGCGTTCCGGCGGGCGGTTCGCGGCCGTTCCGGCGGGCGGTTCGCGGCCGTTCCGGCGGGCGGTTCGCGGCCGTTCCGGCGGGCGGTTCGCGGCGTTCAGGCGGGCGGCCGCCGCGCCGGCGGCGAGCCGGCGGCGCCTTTCTGGAGCGGGCCCGGCGTTCTGGGACGCGGGGCGAGGGCGTGGGCGATGCCGCTCTGCAGGGTGCTGCGGGTGATGATGCCGGTGAGGTCGACGCCGAGGTCGACGAGGGTCTGTGCGGTCTGGGGGCTGATGCCGGTGAGGACGAGCTGAGCGCCCAGCAGGCGCGCGGCGCGGGCGATGCGAAGCAGGGCATCGGCGGACTCAGCGTCGATGTCCTTGACGCCGGTGACGTCGAGGATGGCGGTGTGGAACTGGTGCTGGACGATGCCGTCGAGGAGCTTCTCCATGGCCTGCTGGGCGCGTGAGCGGTCGAGGGTGCCGATGAGGGGCATGGCGACGACGCCCTCGGCGAGGGGGACGAGGGGGGTGGAGAGCTCGCGGAGGGCGACCTGCTGAGCCTCGATGACCTGCTCCTGGAGGGCGAGGCGCTCGCGCTCTGCGTCGTAGAGGGGGGTGAGGTCGCGGGCGATGGTGGCGAGGGCCGGGGGGCGGCCTACCTCGGCGGCGAGCGCGACCATGGAGACCTGGCAGGGGATGGTGCGCCCGTCGTGCTGCGCCAGGCTCAGGGTCCCTTGCCACGAGCCGTTCTCGAAGCACTGCTGTACGAACCCGGCGAGCTGGTCGTGCTCCTCTGCGCGGTAGAGGTCGAAGAGGCTCTTGCCGAGCGCGGCGTCGCCTTGTCCTGTCATGTCGCGGAAGGCCTGGTTGGCGTAGAAGAGGGCGCCTTCCCTGGAGGCGATGCACACGCCGTCGGGCGCGCTGTCGACGAGCGCCTGGAAGTCGCGCAGCTCTCCCTGGGCAAGCGCCAGCTGCCGTTGCGCCGTGATGTCGCGCGCGACCCAGATCACGGTGTCGTCCGTGAACGGCTTGCAGGCAGCCTGGAGCCACAGCGTGCGGTCGCGAAACGTGACAGGGTACTCGATGTTCAGGACCGTTTGCTTCGCGAGCGACTCCCGGATGACCGCGGCGCAGCGCTCGATGTAGTCCTCTCCGACCACGTTCGTCAGGTGCTTGCCGTGCGAGTGCTTGGCCATCTCGGCGGGGATGACGAGCGTCGGGAACATCTCCTGAACAACCCCGTTGCGATCGAAGAAGGCGATGAACGCCATGCTCATCGAGCAGAGCGCATCCAGCTTCGCCTGGGCTTTCTCCAGCTCGGCCACGCGCTGGCGCAGCGCCGCACTCTCGCGTTCTATCTCAGTCAAGCTCGCTCGATCAGTCATCGTATGAGGATTCCGACCCCATTGTACGCGCCGAGCTCGGGCCGGGCGAGCGAAATCCAGCGAAGGATCGCGCTCGTCCATCCGCTGCGCGATCGGTGCGCCGCGCGATCGTCGAGGCCGAGCGAGGCCCATCACGGCCTGCTGGCGAGCTGAGGAGCACGCGAGCATTGTCGACTCTCGTGTGAATAAAATTCTTTGGCGCTGCGGTAGGCCCGAGGGGAGGGAACCCGCCGCGCGGCGCGGGGGATGGGCCGATGTCTGAGCGGTGCAAGAACTGGGAAAGCGGTAGGCCCGAGGGGAGGGAACCCGCCGCGCGGCGCGGGGGATGGGCCGATGTCTGAGCGGTGCAAGAACTGGGAAAGCGGTAGGCCCGAGGGGAGGGAACCCGCCGCGCGGCGCGGGGGATGGGCCGATGTCTGAGCGGTGCAAGAACTGGGAAAGCGGTAGGCCCGAGGGGAGGGAACCCGCCGCGCGGCGCGGGGGATGGGCCGATGTCTGAGCCCAATGGCCATGACTCCTTCGGCGAAGCCGAAGGAGTCATGGCTCAGGCGAGTTCGGCGGGGCCCCCGCGCCGCGCGGCGGGTTCCCTCCCCTCGGGCCGGGCAGATCGGCAATACCCCCGCACCCCCGCGCGTCCAGCGTCTACCGTGACCGTGAGGCTAAGACATCGCCTTGCCGATGAACTCGTGCAACGCCGGATCCACCCCGGGCCGGTTCCTCATCGACGGCTCCTGCTGGTACATCGTGTTCAGCGATCTCTCGATCTCGGAGTTCTTCCCCGTGAACGCGTCGATGAGCTCCCGCATGCGCCTCACGATCTGCTGCACCGGCTCGCTCTTCGGATCGGAGCCCTTCTGCATCTCCGCCCGCATGTCATCGTAGATCGTCTTCCACGCGTTCTCCGCCTCGCGCATCTTCTCCGGGCCGAGCGCGTCCGCGCGCTGCTTGAGCTCCGCGAGCTGCTCTGGGGTGTAGTACTTCTCGATCATGGTCATCACCTCGATGGTTTGAAGGAGCTGCTCCACAGAGACGTCCTCTCCCGACCGCAGGACATGGGCCAGGCCCTCGAGCCGCGCGCAGAGCTTCTGCTCCAGCGCGATCTGCTCGCGCAGCCGCGACAGGTGCAGCTCGATGGTCTGGAGCGGAGAGAAACCCTGCCTGTCCAGACACCCGGCGACCTGCTCCAGGCTGAAGCCGAGCTCGCGCAGCGACTTGATCTGCTGGAGCCGGGCGACGTCGCCTGCCGAGTACATCCGGTGCCCCGACGCGGTGCGATGCGACGGAGAGAGCAGGCCGACCTCCTCGTAGTAGTGGAGCGTCCGGACGGAGAGGCCGGTCTGCCTGGCGAGATCGCCGACTTTCAACGGTGCTGAACGCATGGTGCTTCCCCTGTTTCCAGGGCGGGCGAGGACGTCCATGCCCCGGAGGCTAGGTCCTCACGTAGCGTGAGGATCAAGGCCCGGCCCCAACTTTTTTTCGCGTCACCCTCGCGCGCCCCGGGCCATCACTCCTCACCTCCGGCGGCGCGCGCCTCGACGACGCTCGCCCGGAGCAGCACCCCAGCGAGCGCCGCCGCGGCCGTCGCCGCCCAGAATGGCGCGCCCATGCCGGCCCGCGCGTAAAGCTGGGTGGCGACGAGCGGGACGACCACATAGGCCAGCTCCTGGAGCGCCTGATTGCCGCCCTGCGCCTGCCCCTGCGCGGCCGGCCCCGCGGCCCGCGACAGCAGGGCGGCGAAGGAAGCGGTGAGCAGGCCCTCGCCGCCCGCGAACACCACGATCGCCGCGACGAACGCCGGCGCGGACGGGTGGCTGGCGACGAGCGCCATGGTCGCGAGCGCGAGGACCACGAGGGCAAGCCCCAGCGCCAGCACCCGAGAATCCCCGAGGACCCTGATGAGACGCTCCAGCAAGATCCCCTGCACGCACACGTCCGTGACGCCTACCGCGATGACGGCGAAGCTCACCGCGTCGGCGCCCCACCCGAGCCGGTCCTTGGCCAGCAGCGCGAACGTCGCCTGGAGCGAGACGAAGGCCGCGGTGAACAGCACGCCCACGGTCAGGAGCGGGCGGAGGTGCTCCAGGCGGAGCAGCCCGGCGAGCTGCGAGAGCGGGTTGAGCTTCCGCCAGGGCACCGCGTGGGCCCGGCGCTCGGGGGCGAGGCTCTCCCCGAGGAACACGTAGCTGCCCGCGGCGTTCAGGGCCGTGAGGAGGGCCGCCAGGAAGAACGGCGCTTTCAGGCCGAGCCTCGATGCCAGACCGCCGAGCGCCGGGCCGGCGATGAGGCCTGCTCCGAACATCGCGCCTATCCGCCCGAAGTACCGGCCGCGCTGCTCGGGAGGCGACGTGTCGCCCAGGTACGCGAACAGCGTGCCCACGTTGCCCGCCGTGAGGCCGTCGATCGCGCGCCCGAGGAACAGGAGCGGGAGGGCGTCGGCGAAGCCGAACAGCGCATACCCCGCGGCGGAGCCCACGAGGCTGAGCAGGAGCACCGGGCGGCGGCCCGTCGCGTCGCTCAGGGCCCCGAGCGCCGGCGCGGAGAAGAAGGCGCAGAGCGAGTACGACGCGCTCAGCAGGCCCACCGCCGAGGCCACGTGAGCAGGGTCGCCGGCGAACCGCGCGGCGAGGAAGGGGACCACCGGGGTGACCAGCCCGGTGCCGGCCGCGCTCAGGAACGCCGTGGCCTGCAGGAAGAAGAACGCCCCCGGGCGTACGCCCGCATCGGCAGGGCGCTGGACGGTGCTCGTCATGCAGCGACGGGTACGACCGGCGCGCCGCCGCCGATTGAACAAACGCGACACGGGCGCGCGCCCGGGAGCACGTCAGGTCAGGCGCGCGCGTCTTCCCCGGGAGCGGCGCCGCGCGCGCCCTCGCCCAGCGGCCAGAGGCGCCGCACCTCGCCGGCGTACCGGCCGGGGCTCATGCCCGCGAAGGCGCGGAACTCCCGGATGAAGTGCGCCTGATCCGCGTAGCCGAGCTCGAAGGCCAGCGCGGTGAGGCGCGCGCCCGGGTCGAGCTCGAGGCGCTCGGTGGCCCGGGAGAAGCGGATGAGCCGCGCGAGCGCCTTGGGAGAAAGGCCAGCGGCCCGCTTGAACTGGCGCTCGAGCTGCCGCACCGACACCCCGAGCCGCTCGGCCAGCGCGCCCACGCGCGCGCCCCCGTCGCTCGCGTGCAGCGCGAGCCCCGCCGCCTCCACCGGCGCCGCGGCGCGGCGGGCCACGCGGCGCCGCGCGAGCAGCCACGCCTCGACCAGCCGGAGCGCCGCGTCGCAGGCGCCCTCCGCGAGGAATGGGCCGACCCGCCCGGAGAGCGCGCAGAGACCCGGGCCCACGATCGTGCAGTACCCGTGCACGTCGGCCTCGCGCTCGAGAAACGAGGCCGCGTGCCACGGGTGGAAGCGGACGCCGAGCACGCGCGACAGGCCGCGGGAGACCATCCGGGCAGGCCTGTCCCGCACGCCGATCACGAACACGGGCGGCAAGGGGCGCAGGCGGCCGTTGCGCCCCTCGATGCGCGCGTCGCCGCGGTGGAACACGAGATCGATGTTGGCGTCCGGCAGGAGGTGGTGCTCCTCCGTGCTCGCCGTGTGGCGCTCCTCGTACGAGGAATAGCTCTTCACCGCACCGCGCAGGAGGTGGTGCGGCGCGTGCTCGCGGTAGCGGACGTCCTCGGACGCCATCGGTCCAGCACTCTGAGACACGCGGGCGGCGCGAGCAAGCGCCGCCGTCACCGCGCCGGACCGGTCACCGCAGGCGGAACGTGGTCTTCTCGACCGACCGGTACTGCGGCGGCCACTCCATGTCGAAGCCCTGCTCCGCGGCGGCGTGCCGGGTCCAGTACGGGTCGTAGAGGTGCGCCCGCGCGAGCGCGCACAGGTCCGCCCTGCCGGCCGCGATGATGCTGTTCACGTCCGCGTAGCTCTGGATGTTGCCCACCGCGATCGTCGGCACCTTCGCCTCCAGCCGCACGAGCTCGGAGAGCGGCGTCTGGAACAGCCTGCCATACACGGGCTTGCTGGACGGGTCGGTCTGCCCCGCCGAGACATGGATGATGTCGGCGCCGTGCTCCCGCAGCATCACCGAGAGCGCGACGAGATCGTCCGTCGTCAGCCCGCCCGGCGCCCAGTCGGTCGCGGAGATGCGCACGCTGATCGGCTTCTCCGCGGGCCACGCCGCCCGCACCGCGTCGAGCACCTCGAGCGGGTAGCGCATCCGGCCCTCGATCGGCCCGCCATACGCGTCCGTGCGCCGGTTCGTGAGCGGCGAGATGAAGCTCGAGAGCAGGTAGCCGTGCGCGCAGTGCAGCTCGAGGAGGTCGAACCCGGCCTCGTCCGCCCACCTCGCTGCCTGCACGAAGTCCGACGTCACCTGATCCATGTCCCCGCGATCCATCGCCTTCGGGACCTGGCTCTCCGGCAGGTACGGGACCGCGGAGGCGCTGAGCAGCGGCCAGGCGCCGCTCTCGAGCGGCACGTCCGCGCCCTCCCAGAGCCGCTTCGTCGCGCCTTTGCGACCCGCGTGCGCGAGCTGAACGCCGATCTTGGCCCGCGAGCGCGCGTGGACGAAGTCGACAACGCGCCGCCATCGCCCGGCGTGGTCGGGCCGGTAGAGCCCGGCGCAGCCCGGCGTGATGCGCCCCTCCGCGCTCACGTCGGTCATCTCCGTGATCACGAGCCCCGCCCCGCCGAGCGCCCGGCTGCCGAGGTGCACGAGGTGCCAGTCGTCGATCCGCCCGTCCTCCGCCGAGTACTGGCACATCGGCGACACGACGACCCGGTTCTCCAGCACGAGCGACCGCAGCCGGAACGGCGTGAACATCGGCGGCGGCGGGGCGCCCCCCGCGGAGGCGACGCGCGCCCCCGACTGCGCCTCCGCCTTCCGCGCGACGTGCGCGTCGACCTCGCGCACGAACGCCGGGTCGCGCGCCTTCAGCCCCTCGTGCGTCACCCGCAGGCTCCGCGTCAGCAGGCTGAACATGAACTCCACGGGATCGAGCGCCATGTAGCGCTCGGTGTTCTCGAACCACAGGAGGCTCACCTGCGCGGCCCGCTGGAACGCCTGCACCTTGGGCTTGCGCTCCGCCTCGTACGCCGCGAGCGCCTCCGGCACGCGCGGGTGCCGCCCCAGGCTCTCGACGAGCGCGATCGCGTCCTCGAGCGCGAGCTTCGTCCCGGAGCCGATCGAGAAGTGCGCCGTGTGCGCGGCGTCCCCGAGCAGCACCACGTTGCCTGCGCTCCAGCGCTCGTTGTGCACGGTGGGGAAGCTCCGCCAGACGCTCCGGTTCTTCAGCAGCCGGTGCCCCCGGAGCTTGTCCGCGAAGAGCTCCTCGAAGTACGCGATCGTCTCGTCCTCGCTCGCGCGATCGAGGCCCGCCCGCCGGAAGGTCTCCTCCCGGCACTCGACGATGAACGTGGAGCGCTCCGGCTCGTAGCGGTACGCGTGCACGCGGAAGAGGCCGTGCCGGCTCTCCTCGAAGTAGAAGGTGAAGGCGTCGAAGGGGAACGTCGTGCCGAGCCACACGAAGCGGTTCGGCCGGACGTCGATGCGCGGCCGGAAGCGATCGGCGAAGCGCTCGCGGATGCGGCTGTTCACCCCGTCGGCGGCGACGACGAGGTCGCTCCCGGACAGGGCCTCGCCCGCTTCCTGCACCTCCTCCTCGAAGCGCAGGGCGACGCCGACCTCCCGCGCCCGCGCCTGGAGGATCGCGAGCAGCTTCTGGCGCGAGAGGCCGCTGAAGCCGTGCCCGGTCGAGGCGAGGACGCGCCCGCGGAAGTGCGCGTGGAGCTCGCTCCAGTGGGCGAGGCTGCTCCGGATCGCGTCGTAGCTCGGGCGATCGGCGCCTTCGAGGTTGTCGAGCGTCGCGTCCGAGAACACGACGCCGAAGCCGAACGTGTCGTCGGGCCGGTTCCGCTCCACCACGACGACCTCGCGCCGGGGGTCTCGCTGCTTCGCGAGCAGCGCGAAGTAGAGGCCCGCTGGCCCGCCGCCCACGCATGTGATCTTCACCGGCCTGCTCCCCTGCTCCCGCGCCTGCGCCCGCGCCGGAGCCTACACGAGAACGCCAACGTGCAGCGCCGCTCCGGCGGGCTAGCTATAAGGTGGACATGAGCGACGAGCGGAACTTCCCGGACTGGCAAACGCTGTATCAGAGCACCCCGGCGGAGAGCCTGCCCTGGTATCACGCGAGCCTGGATCCCGATCTCGAGCAGGCGCTCGAGCGGTGGCAGGTCGCGCGGGGGCGGGCGCTCGATCTCGGCACGGGCCCGGCGACGCAGGCGTTCGCCCTGGCGGCGCGCGGGTTCGACGTCACCGGCACCGACCTCTCGCACGCGGCCATCGAGCAGGCCGCGGCGCAGGCGGCGCAGCGGGGCATCACCGCGCGCTTCCTGCAGGACGACGTCCTCGACAGCCGGCTCGACGAGCGGTTCGATGTGGTCTTCGACCGCGGCTGTTTTCACTGCCTCCCGCCGGCGCGGAGAGGCGATTACGTCAGCACGCTGAAGCGGCTCGTGGCGCCCGGAGGGTTCTTCTTCCTCAAGTGCTTCAGCGTGCAGCAGCCGGGGGACCAGGGGCCGTACAAGTTCACCGCCCGAAGACCTTCGCGAGATCTTCGGGGCTCATTTCGAGATCCTCTCCAGCGTGGAGACCGTCTACCAGGGGACCCTGGACCCGCTCCCGCGCGCCCTGTTCTCCGTGCTCAAGCCGCGGTGAGGTGGGCTCGCCGGAGCGCTCGCGGCGTTCGCGGTATAGTTGTGCCGTGACGCACGAGGCTTCCCTTGACCAGGCGCCGGCGGGCGGGATCGTCCTCCGCTGGCTCATCGGGTTGCGCTGGGCGCTCTTCGCGCTGCTCGCGGCGACCCTGGCCCTCGACGAGGCGCTGTTCGGCTACCACGTCCGGTACGCCATCGCCGTCCCCATCCTGGCGCTGGCCGCCGGGCTCAACCTCGTGCTCGCCCGGCGGCTGAGGTCAGAGCAGGGGGCGCAGAGCTCGCTCGTCGCCGGCGTCGTGGCGCTCGACCTTGTCGCGATCGCGGGGGTCCTCGCCGCCTCGGGCGGCGCGGGCAACCCGTTCAGCGCCCTCTTCTTCGTGCACGTCGCGCTCGCCGCGGCGCTCCTGCCCGCGCGGACGACGTTCGCGCTCGCGGCGCTCGCGGCCTGCCTCTTCGCGGCGCTCTTCGCGCTCCCCGCCGGCGCGTGCTGCCCGAGCCACCCGGAGCACGGCGCCTTCTCGACGCACCTCTACGGGATGCTCCTCGCCTTCGTGCTGAGCGCGGCGCTCGTCGCCCACGTGCTCCTGAAGGTCCGCCGCGCGCTCGACGAGAGCGCGGCCGAGAACGCGGCGCTGCGCCGGCGCGCGGAGGAGGCCTCGCGCTTCCAGGCGCTCGGCGCGCTCGCGGCCGGCACCGCCCACGAGCTCGGCACCCCGCTCGGGACGATCGCCGTGCTCGCCGGGGAGAGCCTCGACGACCCCGCGTCGAGCGACGCCGCGCGGCGCCGCGCCCGGACGATCGCGGAGCAGGTCGAGCGCTGCCGCGTCGTGATCGCGCGCATGCGGGCCGACGTCCGGGCCGACGAGCTGCGCGCCGGGGTCGAGGTAGGCCAGGCGACCCTGCGCGGCGTGCAGGCGTGGCGGGCGGCGCATCCCGGCGTCGCCGTCGAGGTGCGCGGCGACCTCGCGCCGCGCCGCACGGTGCCGCTCGACGCGGCCGACATCGAGGCGGCCCTCTTCGCGCTGCTCGACAACGCGCTCGCGGCGCTCGGGCCGAGCCCCGCGGCCGCGGGGCCGATCGTCGTCACGGTCGGGGACGAGGGCGGCGCGCCGGTGATCAGCGTCGAGGACAGCGGGGCGGGCGTCCCGCCGGGCCTGGAGGGGCGGCTCGGCGAGCCGTTCGTGACGACCAAGGCCCCGGGCGAGGGGATGGGCCTCGGGCTCTACCTCGTGCGGACGCTCATCGAGCAGGTCGGAGGGCGCCTCACCGTGTCGGCGAGGCATGCGGCCGACGCGCGCGGCGCGCGCGGCACGCGCGTGGCCCTGCGCCTCGCGCCGGTGGACTCATGAGCTCGGAGGCCGCCGGCGAGCCGACGCTCCTCATCGTCGACGACGACGCGACCTTCCGGACCGCGCTCGGGCAGGCGCTCGGCAGGAGCGGGTTCGCCGTGTTCCTCGCCGCGAGCGCGCAGGAGGCCGTGGCGATGGCGCGCGAGCACGTGTTCGAGTACGCGCTCGTCGACGTCCGGATGCCGGGGCAGAGCGGGATCGAGCTCGTGGGGGTGCTGCGGAGCATGGATGACGGCATCCGCATCGTGGTGTTCACCGGATACGGCACGATCGCGAACGCGGTGGCGGCGATCCGGGCGGGGGCCGTGGATTATCTGACCAAGCCGGTGGACGCGGCCCGGTGCGCGCGGTCCCTGCTCGGCTTCCCCCCGGCCGCGCACGGCGACGAGGACCTGCCGTCGCTCGAGCGGGTGGAGTGGGAGTACCTCCAGCGCGTGCTCGCGGACTGCGAGGGGAACATCTCGGAGGCGGCCCGCAAGCTCAGGATGCACCGGCGCTCGCTCCAGCGGAAGCTGTCGCGGCTGCCGCCGCGGTCGTGAGCCCAAAACGCGGGGCGGACGCCCGGGGGGGCGGTTCCTCTCGGCCGAGGGGGCCCTATGGAGAGGCGATGCCCTACAAGCCCATCGAGTCCTACGGCGTCATCGGCGACATGCACTCGGTCGCGCTCGTCGGGATGGACGGCTCCATCGACTGGTGCTGCCTCCCCCATTTCGACTCCCCGAGCATCTTCGCGGGCATCCTGGACGAGGCGAAGGGGGGCAGCTTCGCGCTCGCGGCGGCGCACGGCGCGTCGCGCAAGCAGATGTACATGCCCGACACCAACGTGCTCCTCACGCGGTTCCTCGACGCGGAGGGGGTCGGCGAGGTCTGCGACTTCATGCCGATTCACCGGGACACGTACGGCGCCTACCGCCGCGGCATGCACCAGATAGTCCGGGTCGCGCGCGCCGTCCGCGGGGCGGTGCGCTTCCGGCTCGCCTGCCGCCCCGCGATCGACTTCGCCCGCCGCCCCCACCGCGTGATCCTCGACGACCCGCGCGGCGCCATCTTCGACTCCGATGGCCTCGACCTCGCGCTGGTCAGCCCGGTCCCGCTGTCGGCCGACGGCGCCGGCGGGGTGACCGCCGACTTCGTGCTGCAGCCCGGCGAGTCGGTCACGTTCTCGCTGCGCCAGGTGGAGGACTGGACGGCGAACGCCGACCTGCTCTCGACGCCCGTCGACGGCGAGGACGCCCTGCGGCGCACGGTCGACTTCTGGCGGCGGTGGCTCGGCAAGTCGCGCTACAAGGGGCGCTGGCGCGAGATGGTCGACCGCTCCGCGCTCGTCCTCAAGCTGCTCACGTTCGAGCCGACCGGCGCGATCGTCGCCGCCGCGACCACCAGCCTGCCCGAGGCGATCGGCGGGATCCGCAACTGGGATTACCGCTATGTCTGGGTGCGCGACGCCGCGTTCACCCTCTACGGCTTCCTCCGGCTCGGCTACACCGAGGAGGCCGCGCGCTTCACGGAATGGCTGAGCGCCCGCGTCTCCGAGAAGGACGGACCCACAGGGCCGCTCCAGCTCATGTACGGTATCGACGGGCGCCACGAGCTGCCCGAGGTCGAGCTGACCCACCTCGACGGCTACCGCGGCTCGCGGCCGGTCCGGGTCGGGAACGGCGCGACAGCGCAGCTCCAGCTCGACATCTACGGCGAGCTCATCGACTCGGTATACCTGTTCGACAAGTACGGCTCGCCCATCTCCTACGACTTCTGGCGCGAGCTCCGGCGCATGGCTTACTGGGTCTGCGAGCACTGGGAGGAGAAGGACGAGAGCATCTGGGAGGTGCGGGGCGGACGGCAGCAGTTCGTCTACTCGAAGCTCCAGTGCTGGGTCGCGCTCGACCGGACCTTGCGGCTCGCCGACAAGCGATCTCTGCCGTTCGATCGGCCGCGCGTCGCCAGGGCGCGCGACGACATCTACGAGACGATCATGAAGCGCGGTTGGGACCCGAAGCGGAGGACTTTCGTGCAGTCGTTCGGCTCGGAGGCGCTCGACGCGAGCAACCTGCTCATGTCGCTCATGCGCTTCATCTCCCCCACCGACCCGCGCATCGTCGGCACGATCGATCGCACGCTCGCGGAGCTCGCGAGCGACACGCTCGTCCACCGCTACGAGCTCGGCAAGGGCGCCGGCGACGGCCTGACAGGCAAGGAGGGCACGTTCAGCATATGCACCTTCTGGCTGGTCGAGGCCCTGGCGCGCGCTGGCCGCCTCGACGACGCGCGCTTCATTTTCGAGAAGATGCTGACCTACGCCAACCACCTCGGCCTGTACTCCGAGCAGATCGGGCCGAGCGGAGAGTTGCTCGGCAACTTCCCCCAGGCGTTCACCCACCTCGGGCTGGTCAGCGCGGCGTTCTACCTGGATCGCGCGCTCGGTCAGGGCGGATAGCGGACTGTCGAGGAGCGGGGGGCTCGCGCGCGCCCCGCCGGCGAACGGCGGGGCGGGGCTTCTGCGCGAGCGGAGGAAGGGAGAGGGGAGCCGCCGGCAGCCCGGGATATCCAACCCCGGGCTGCCGGCGCTCGGGCTTCATCGAAGAGGAGGGACGGCGCGGCGCCGCGGGTTCAGAGACGCCTGCGGCCCGCGGCGCCGCGTGATCAGGAGCCGGTCAGCTCAAGCTCAGATGAAGCCGCCGCCGCAGAAGCCGCCGCCGAAGCCGCCGAAGCCGCCGAAGCCGCAAGGGCTGAAGCAGGGGTTGACGAAGGTCGGGACGAAGCTGGTGATCGACGTGGTGACCGCCGCCAGACCGCAGCCGCAGCCGCCGAAGCCGCCGCCGAAGCCGAAGCCGCCGCCGAAGCCGCCGAAGCAGCGCGCCCCGTCACGCTGGCCGGTCTCCTGCCCCACGAGGCCCGCCTGCCCGACGCCGACCTGGCCGATGGCGCCCGTCTGGCCGATCTGCGCCTGCTGGCCGACCTGGCCGATCTGCGCCTGCTGGCCGACCTGGCCGATCTGCGCCTGCGCGCCGATCTGCGCTTGGCCCGCCTGCCCGACCTGCGCCTCGGAGAGGCCCGCCATCTGCCCGACCGCGGCCTGGCCGATCTGCGCCGTGCCTTGCTGGGCATAGCCGCCCTTGGTCGGGACGCCCTTGGTCGGGAGCCCGCCCTTGGTCGGGAGCTCGCCCTTGGTCGGGAGCTCGCCCTTGCTCGGGAACTCGCCCTTGCTGGGCAGGAGCTCGCCCTTGCTGGGCCAGAGGGGGGTCTTGCCAGGCAAGCCAGCCTTCGAGGGCAGCTCGCCCTTGGTCGGGGGCAGGCCGAGCTTGCTGGGCCCCATCTGGCCCACCTGGGCCTGCGCCTGAGCCGCGTACCCGCCGCGCTCGGCCTCCTCCAGCGCATCGCTCGCGGAGTCGACGCTCTCCTCGTCGAGCTCCACCGCGTCCATGTCGATCTCTTCGTCCGCGCCAGCCGCGCACCCGGCCCCGAGCGCCAGCACCATCGCGAGACCCATCATCTTGCCGTGAATCGAGATCATTGGTCCTCCCCGGTGTCCTTGCCTGGCCTTGCGACCACCGAACACCTTGGCTCACCCCTGAGCAGGGTGTGTGCCTTGGTCTCCTGTGCAGAGGCTGCCGCTCCGAGCCCTCATGGTTTCGCGGGCGGCGTCCGCTAAATAGGCGCTCCTCGGATCTGCGCTCCCTTGGGAATTCTCCGATATTCAATCGCGGTGACGCGCGGCGCGCGCGCCGCGTCGGCCGCGCGGAGGGCCGCTTTCACGCTGGCGGGGCGGCTCCTTGCACCTCGTCGCGCGACCGCGCCCGGGGAAATCGATACCCGCACAGGCCCCCCGCGCTGCTGCTGCGCGGAGTTCGCGCCGTGACGCGGCCGCGCGCAGCGCTCGCGGGCGAGAGGAGGTGTTCTCAAAATAGGTGGAACCTCCTACCGGACTCAGAGAAACGCGGGCCGCGCGCCGCGCCGGCGCGACCGATCTCGCCGTCCGAGGGAGACGCGCGCGCTGCGCCCCGCCTGCTCAGCGCCGACCGTTCCGACACAATCGTGCATCCGCGCGCTCGCGAGAGCGGAATCCTCGGCTCCGGCCGGAATCGTCCGCCGCCGTCATTCCGTGGTGGCCGTGGGCGTCTCGATCCGTGATGGCTGCAGACGGGGCCGTCCATCGCGCAACTGCCGTCCAGGTCGCGTGTCCGGATCACTGTGTTGCGCGCTGATCGACGCCGGCGCTGTACGAGCGCGTGCGCCGTCCTCGAGCTGCGCGGGCGGTCCTCGGTGTCCCCATCGTCCGCGAAGCGTCGCGGCGGGCCCGCGCGCCTCGAAGAGCACGTTTTCGTCGCTTCGCGCCCGCTCGGCACGGACGCGGACGAAGCGGCTGTCATTCCCGCTTGCGCAGGACGTTCGGTAAATGGTCCAGTGAGCGATGTCGGAGACGGGGAGGGAGCATGCGAGTTTGTGGTCTGCCACACGGCTCTTGACGTGTCGCGGGCGGCGTGTCTCATGCTGTCCGGGACGCTGGCTCACCGGCGTGCTCGGCGATGGCCGGACGGCGGCGGTGGAGCGCCGGACCGAGCCTTCTTGGCGAGGATTGCAGGGGCAGGGCGCGCTCGGGGCGGGCGCGGGAGCAGAGCGGGAACTATGGCTCAGGGTCGCATCATGGCTGTCGCTACGTATCTTCCGGAGCGCGTCGTCACGAACCAGGAGCTCGTCACGAGCTATGGTCTGCCCTACTCTGCAGACTGGCTGCAGCAGGCCACCGGGGTCCTGGAGCGGCGCTTTGCGGGCGACGCGGAGACCACGCTCTCCATGGCCGCGGCGGTGCTGCGCCAGCTCATCGAGGCGGGGCGGCTCCCCGACCCGTTCATCGACGTGCTCATCATGTCGAGCCACGACTGCGCGCGAGCGGACTCCGGCGGGGCGGCCTTCGCCGCGTGCATGGCCGGCCTCTCGCCCGCGGTGGCGCTCGATCTCTGGTCTGCCGAGGGGGGGCTCGCCGCGGCCATCGACGTGGCGAATCGGCACCTCGACAGGGGCTATCGGCGCGCGCTCATCGTCGCGAGCGAGGTGCGGTCGTGGCCTCTGCGCGCGGGGCAGCCGTGGGTCGGCGACGACCTCGCGGCGATCCTGGGCGACGGCGCCACGGGCGTGCTGCTCGAGCGGGGCGACGGCCTCGGGGCCGACGCCCCCGCGCGCGGCGCCGAGCTGCTCTCGGCCCGCGTGGCGACGCCGGTGCTCGCCGCGACTCAGGCGAGCCGCGGATAGACCTCCTCCTCGAACAGCGCCCTCACCTGCTCCGCCGGCGCCTCGGCCACGAACTCCGCATAGTCCTCCGGCGCCGGCACCCTGTATCCACCTCTCCAGGGCGCGACCGCGTTGAGCCACGCCGTGTGGAGCGTCAGCCCCGGCCGGAAGGCCGGGTGCCCCAGCTTGCAGAGCGGCCCGCGCGCCAGGTTCGTCGCGTCGAACACCCAGACCTCCGCGCGGTGCGCCGTCGACACGAGCGCGACAACGTAGCCGTCCGTGTCCGACCCGCTGCCGCCGCGCCGCGGGACGAACTGCAGCGAGCTGAGCCAGCACCCCACGGCGCGCCGGGGGAACTCGTAGCGATCCTCGATCCGCATCGATCGGTGGTTGAACCGGAACAGGCTATCGGGTTGCCCGCCCTCCGCGCGCATCCGCCGGAGGGTCGCCATGGGGAGCGCGCGGTGCGGGTGGGCCGCGTAGAGCCGGTCGATGAACTCGGTCGAGAGCTCGTCCCACAGGCCCACGCCGCGCCAGTAGACGTTCTCGATGCGATCGGGCGGCATCCACGACGCGCCCGTCTCCCTGTATGCGTAAAGGCCGATGCCGAGCGCCCGCGCCGCGTCCGAGAACACCGCCTGATCCACCACGCGCTCGGTCGCCGCGTCGAGCGTGTACCTTCCGATCCGGTGGACGTCGGCCTGCCCGGGCGGGGACAGCCCGCGGAGCCGCGGCGGCGCCGGGGTCCTGTCGGCCGGGTGCCGATCGAAGGACCGGAGCCACTCTCCGTGATCGGTCGCGCAGCTGTGCGCCGCGTGCACGGTGATGCGGTCGCCCGCGTCCTCGTAGTCGACGAGGAAGTGCAGCGTCTCCAGGGGGACGACGACCCGCTTCACGACGACCTGCCCGCCGCCTGGCCGCAGCGCGTCCCGTCGGACCAGGTAGAACGTCGTCGATGGCTCCTGGGGCGTCGTGAGCAGCGCCCGGAGGAGGCGCTCGACGCCAGGGCTCTCCGGGAAGCTCTGCATGGCCACGCTCTCCAGGCCGATCCTGAAGGCTGTGTCCGCGAGCACGACCCAGCGCCGCGTCAGCCCGACCTGGTGCACGCTCTGCTCGACGCGCACCGGCGCGCCGCCCGGCAGGACGAGCTCGTGCCGCTCCGGCTCGTTGTGGCCGTCCCACCGCAGGAGGATCACGAAATCGCCCCCTGCCTCGCGGAGCGGGACCCCGCCGAGGCGCGCCGCCTGCCGCGCCAGGAGGTCGCCGGGGCCAGGCGGCGGCCCCGGGCGGAGGCGCGCGGGCAGGAGCTCGAGCGCGCGCTTCGCGAACAGATCGAGCCGATCCGCGCGCGGCCGGAGCAGCTGCTGCTCGAGCATCGACGCGGCCGCCGACGCGAGCCGGTCCCAGGAGCGCGGGACCGCGCCGAGCTCGTCGAGCCGCGGGAGCGACGCGGTGAAGAGGGGGAGGAGCGAGCGGCCGTAGTTGACGGTGAAGAGCTCCCCCCGCGCCGCGTCGAAGCACGGGTGCGCGGTCGCCAGCGTCACCGGGAACGGGTGATCGACGGGCACCGCCGGGTACCACGTGCTGTTGCGTCCGACCGGCGTGACGAGCTCCAGCGTGGCCGGATCGAGCTCGTAAGGCCGCCCCGCGTCGCCGGTGACGAGGAGGCGCGCCGGCGCGCGCGGCGCGTGCATGGGCACGAGCGCTGTGTTGAGGTGGTTGCGCAGGCCGAGGTGGGGCGAGAAGCGGAGCAGCCCTGCATTGCGGAAGCCGAGCGCCTCGAAGCGCGTGCCGGGGCGCGAGGCGGCGTCCGCGTGATAGCAGGGGGTGCGCGCGATCCTCGACGTCAGCCGGACCGGGCCGCCAGCGTCGAGATCGAGCCGGTAGATCATCCCATCGCCGTTCAGGATCGGCGCGCCGTCCGCGCTCGGCAGGCCCCCGTCGACCGAGCCGGCCGGCCCGATGGCGAACACATGGCCGGAGAGGTCGCCGGGCAGGCCGCCCGGGAGCGATGAATCGAGCACCGTGAGCTCGACCCGCGTGAGCTCTTCCGCGCTCGCTGCCATCAATGCATCGGGGACGCGCTGGCGCATGGCGACTCGGTCACACCAAGCTACGCCAATTCGCGCGCGCCGGGTAATGCGCTGCGCCGCGCGACAAAGAATTCTATTCTTCCCGCCTGGGACGGAAATGCACGCGCGCTGGAGTCGAGTCCGGTGCGGCGCTCGCTTTCCACATTCTCATTCCACGTCGCCGGGATGATCTGCGCGGCTGGCCCTGTTTTCCATGCGCCAGCGCGCTCTCGGCGGCTTGCGAAGGCGCTTGTCAGCCCCATCTGTACGAGCGCACCAGGAGGCACATGTTCGACCAGGGGTTGACGGTCCTGCGGATCCGGGGAATCCCGATCCGGCTGCACATCACCTTGCTGCTTTTCCTGCCGTACGTGGCGTACGCGGCGGCGTCGCAGTTCTCGGTGGTCGCGTCGTCGCTCGGGATCTCGCGCGAGGCGCTGCGCCTGCCGCCGCTCGCCTGGGGAGGGATCCTGGCTGTCGGGCTGTTCGTCGCCATCCTGGCGCACGAGCTGGCCCACTCGTTCGTCGCGCTCAGGAATGGAGTCCGGGTGCGCGCGATCACGCTGATGATGCTGGGCGGCGTCTCGCAGATCGAGCGCGACGATCCCGAGCACGAGGCGTGGATGGCGTTCGCCGGGCCGCTGATGAGCTTCGGTATCGCGCTCGGCAGCTATGCCGCCTATCGCCTGCTCCCCGCGCCGGCGGAGGTCGGCGCGGCGCTCCTGGCCTTCGCGATCACGAACGCGATCATCGGCGCGTTCAACCTGCTCCCGGCGTTCCCGATGGATGGCGGCCGGGTGCTGCGCGGGCTGCTCCTCCGCCGCCTCGGGGCGGCGCGCGCGACGCGCGTCGCGACGACGATCGGCAAGGGGATGGCGGTGGCCTTCGGGCTCCTCGGCCTGCTCTCGTGGAACCCGATCCTCGTGCTGATCGCGGTGTTCGTCCACATGGGCGCCTCGGCCGAGCAGGCGCGCGCCAGCACGCGCGAACTCCTCCGCGGCGTCCCGCTCGCGCGCTTCATGACCGATCGGCTCGGCGACGCGTATGCGGACGAGAGCCCTCGCGCGGTCGCCGAGCGGCTCCTGCGCGATAACCTGATCGGCGCCCGCGTGCTCGACGACTCGATCAACGACTTGGGGCGCGGCGAGGGGCGCCGGGAGATCGGCGTCGTCACGGTCTGGGACCTCGCGCGTCAGCTGGGGCGCGGCGCTGCGCCGGCGACGGTGGGCGCGGTGATGCCCGTGGATGTGCCGAGGGCGCACGCCGACGACGACGCGTCCCGCTCGATCGATGCGCTGGCGAGCGGCGAGGCGAGCGCGGTCGCGGTGCTCGACGGGGGAGAGCACGTGATCGGGCTGGTGACGACGGCAGATATCCAGCGCGCGCTCGCGCTCGCCAGCGCGCTCGGCGCGCCCCGCGCGGGCCGCTGAGCGCGCCGCCGCCGGGGATCTCGAGTCGCGCCGCCCCGCGCTGGCACTCACATTGCTGAGCTGCGCTGCGAGGAGCAATGACGTGAAGCAGAGCAACAACGTGACTTCGCTCGTGCGAAGGCGGCCCAGGTTTCTCTCGGTGACGAGGTCGGCGCTCGCGGCGGCCGCGCTTGTGGCCGGCGCCTCGCTGCTCATGGGATGTCTTGGCACCGTCGCGACGGAGGGGTTTGTCGTGTCCGGCTACCCGGCGGTGCGGGCCGAGGCCGTCCCGGTGGAGATCGCGGCGTATCCGCGCGTCTATTTCCGCGGGACCTACGCGTACCTGGTCGGCGACGAGTGGTATTACCCGACGAACCGGGGCTGGGTCGTCTTCGAGGAGGAACCCACGGAGCTCAGGCGTTACCGGCATACGTACCGGGAGTCGCCGCGGTACGTGCCGGAGCGCCAGCTGGGCTTTCCGCGCGAGCGGGGGCGCCGTTACTACACGCCGCGTTGACGGTGGTGCAGCTGCGAAAGGACGGGTTCGAGGATGAATCAAGAGAAGAGCGTCTTTCCTCTTTGCGGTCTTGCGCTGTCGAGCTTTCTGGCCTCGGGGTGCTTCTTCGACGTGGGGGACGACTCGCGGTTTCGTCCGCGGCCGTCGGTGGGGAGCCTGGCGGTGGAGTGGACGGTGGACGGTCGTAGCCAGTCGCGGGCCTGCACCCGCTTCAGCGGCGGCAGGACCGATTTCGAGCTGATCATCTACCGTGGCAGCAGCGAGGTGGCGAGGGAGTATGCGCGTTGCGAAGACTTCGGCCTGACGGTGGATCTTCCGCCGGGCGAGTACGAGGCCTCTGTGACGCTCGTGGAGCGGGGCGACGAGCGCCCTGTCTCCACGCCGCATCTGGTGGATAAATTCGAAATCGTGCGGGGTGCTAAGCTCAACATCGACGTCGATTTCCCCGCGAACTCGTTCCTGCGGTAGTCTCGACGCGCCCCTGTTCAAGGCGATAGTCCCGAGGAGCCCCTATTCAGGGTGGTAGTCCCGAGGAGCCCCTGTTCAAGGTGGTAGTCCCGAGGAGCCCCTTTTCGCCAAGGCGGTAGGCCCGAGGAGGGCCTGTTCTCCGCGCGGCGCGGGGAGGGCCGATGTCTGAGTCCATTTGCCCTCACTCGTTCGGCGGAGCCGAAGGAGTGAGGGCTCAGGCGAGTCCGGCGGGGCCCCCGCGCCGCGCGGAGAACAGGCCCTCCTCGGGCCGGGCAGCTCGGAACCCGCTACCCCGCTCTTGGAATCGTGAGCCGCACCCGCGTCTCGCCGCGCGGCCCGTCCTCGATGGCGATCCCGTAGTTCGTGTGCGCCGCGATCGCGTGCGCCGCGATGAGCGGCAGCGCCGGCGGGCGGCCCTGCGCGACCGCCTCGAAGTCGCGGCTCAGCACCACGCTCCGCGCCGCGGCAGGGAGCGGCGGGCCGGCGTCGTCGAACGTGATCTCGACCCCGCTCGCGCCCTCGACGAGCGTGACGAGCACCTCGCTGCCCGGCGGGGACGCGCTGATGGCGTGGTCGAGCAGCGCGTGCAGCAGCACCGTCAGCGCGCCCTGCGGCACCACCTCCTGCGCCGTCTCCGGCGACTCGACCGCCACGCGCACGTCGTGGCGTGCGGCGCGCGCGAGGTCGTCCTTCACGACGTCGCGCAGCACGTCGGCCACGTCGCAGTGGCGCGGGAACTCGTGGAGCGGGCACGAGCCCAACCTCGCGAGATCACTCACGGTTTCAGAGGCCGCGGTCACGTGGCGGCCCACCGAGGACGCCGTCTCCCCGACGTCGCCGCCGTGGTTCCGGAGCGGCGCTATGTCGCGGCCGATCGCCGACAGGATGCCGCGCAGCTGCGTCCCGAGCACCCGCGCCGCGGCGACGAGCACCGCGAGGCTGTCGCCGCTCGGCGGCAGGTGCGACACCGGATCGCTCCCGGCGAGCCGCGAGACGGCGCCGGCCAGCGACCCGCGCTCGCGCTCGCCCTCGACCCGCGAGAACACCGCCGCGAGCTCGCGCGCGTAGGCCTCGCCCTGGGCCTGCGCCGCCGCCAGCTCCTTCTTGAGGCTCTCGACCTCGAGGCGCTGGAGATCTACCTCGGCCGGCAGCGTCAGCGTCTGCATCAGGCCGTCGAGCTCGAGCCGGCCGCCGTAGCGCAGGGCCATCCGCGACAGCCACACCCGCTCGGTCTCGAAGTTCACGGGCGTCTCCGGGCCGAGGTTGACCCGGACGCTCACCTCCTCGCCGACGCGGCGGATGCTCACCTCGGGCGCCCCGGCCTGGCTCGTCGGATCGCCGCCCTGGGCGATGAGCACCTGGAGCATCCGCCGGAGCTCGGTCTCGTCGCCGAACACCGTCGTCCCTTCGCCCATCTCGATCTGCACGCGCGCCTCGGGCGCGACCTCCCAGAGCAGCGCGGTGAGGTCGACGCGCCCGCGCCGCCCGCGCGCCATGGGCCGGCCGTGCAGCGAGGCGAGCATGCTCACGGCCTCGTCGAGCCGGTTGAGCGTGCTCTCGACGCCGCCCGCGCTGTCGTCCGACGGCTGCGGCAGCGGCGTGGCCTCGGCCGCGATCATCCCCACGCCCTGGCGGAGCTTCTGGGCGGCGCTGCGCGCCTCCTGCGCCAGCAGCCACGTCAGCTCGGGTCGGGTCAATCTGTCGCTGGTCACCCTGTTTATCCCTCTATCCGCCGCGCTCCGCGGAATCGCGCGCCATGATGCCAGACGTGGCGGTGCCCTGCTACGCTCATTGCCGTTCACCTCGTTCGATGCGGATCCACTCTTCTTCCTCCTTGACGCGTCTCGCTCTCCTCTGCGGCGCCGCCGCGACGGCGGCCCTGACGGGCGCTGCCTGCAGCTCGAGCGCCCCGAGCCCCTTCCCGTCGACCGGCGGAGCGGGCGGGGCCGGCGGCGAGGGCGGGGCCGGCGGCGCCGGCGGCGAGCTGGCTCCGGCGGACCCGACGCTCGGCGGCCCGTGCGTCGACGACGACCAGTGCGAGGACGGATTTCCCTGCACCTTCGACGCGTGCGACACCACCGCAGGCCGGTGCCGCTTCACGCCGGACGACAGCGCCTGTCAGAATGACGTCTACTGCGACGGGGTCGAGCGCTGCAACCCGCAGGTCGGCTGCGTGCCCGGCGAGCCGATCGGGTGCGGCGACGGGAGCACGTGCACGATCGACGCCTGCGACGAGCGGACGAGGGCGTGCACGAGCGCGCCGCGCGACGCCGATCTCGACGGCGACACCGACGGGCACTGCGGTGGGGGCGACTGCGACGACGCCGATCCCTCGGTGTCGTCGGCGCAGCCCGAAGTGTGCGGCAACGAGCGCGACGACGACTGCGACGGCGAGGCCGACGAGGACGGCTGCGTGTCCCCGGAGCACGACACCTGCGCCGACGCGCTGGAGATCTCCGTGCCGGGCTCGTACGCGATGACGACGGCGGGCGCGGGCTTCCACTACGCGAGCTCGTGCGGCCTGCGCCGCCCGGCGAGCACGCGCGACGTGGTGGCCGCGGTGCTCCTGCCGCCGGGGCCGCCGGTCGACGTGCAGGTGACGGCGCGGACCGAGGGCACCGACGTCGCGGTGACGCTCGCTGGCCAGTGCGGCGACGCCGCGACGGAGCTCTCGTGCGGGCGCCCGCACGAGACCGAGGACGGCGGCAAGCTCGCGAAGCTCCGGGCCCGCGGCCTCGGCGATCCGGATCGGGCGACGGCGCTGCCGGTCTACGTGACGACCGCGGAGGGCGCGCCGGTCCTCATCGATGTTGCGTTCCTTCCGCCCTCGCCGGCGCCTGACAACGAGACGTGCGGCACGGCGGCGCCCCTCGCGCCGGGCGAGCCGGTGCTGGCGACGATCCTCGACGCCGCCCGGGATCTCGGGACCGCGTGCGAGACCGAGCTCGGCGAGCTCGTCTACACGTTCGAGCTCACGGAGCCGCAGGACGTCGACCTCTACGCTACCTCGACCGACGGCGACGGCGCGCCGTCGCTCTCGCTGCGGACCGCCGCGTGCGCGCTGCCGGAGGACGAGCTCGCCTGCCAGACGGCGGCGTCGGCGCACCTCTTCCGGCGCGCGCTGCCCGCGGGGACCTACGCCGTCGCGGTCTCCGCCACGGCGCCGACCTCGGCGCTTGTCACGCTGGAGCTCTCGCCGCCGAGCGAGCCGCCGGCCGACGAGGGCTGCGCGGCGGCGGCCGTGCTCGAGCCGAACCGCACGGCCGCCGTGTCGCTGCTCGGCCACCAAGACGACGTCGATCTCGGCTGCGGCCCGGCGGCGGTCGACGCTGCTTACACGCTCGAGCTGCCTGTCGCGTCCGACGTGCTCCTCGTCGAGAAGCTGTCGGCCGGCGATTCCGGCGCGATCGCCCTGTCCGCGCCGGCGTGCGGGGGCGCGGGCGACCTGCTCGCGTGCGGCGAGGGCGACGTCACCCCGCTCCGGAGCGCGCGGCGCGGCGTCGCTGCGGGCTCGTACCGCGTGGTGGCGGAGGCGCAGCTCGGCCTGCCCGTGAGCGTGACGGCCTTCGTGCGGCCCGCGGTGCCGCCCACGCTGGTCCCCTTCTCCGACGCCTGCGAGGGCGCGCTGGAGATCCCCGAGTCCGGGGGCTTCTTCCAGGGCAACACGACCAACGCCGCCGCGGACTTCGACGCGGGCTGCGACAGCGCCGGCACGGAGGACCGCGGCGCCCCGGACCAGCTCCTGAAGCTCACGCTCACCGGGCGCAAGCGGGTCGTGCTCGACATGGCCGGCTCGAGCTACGAGACGCTGCTCTCGGTCCGCCGCGGCCCGGCCTGCCCTGGCACCGAAATGCCGCTTTCCTGCACGATCGGTACGGGCCCCCAGCGGAGCTTCCTCGATCTCTTGCTCGATCCTGGCGTCTATTACGTCCAGATCGACGGCCACGCGCTGGCGCACGGCCTGTGGTTCCTCGACGTGCGGGTCGTGGACGCCGAGGACGCGGCCGACCCCTGACCGGCGGCCCTTTACAAGCTCCCCCTGTCCCTTGCTAACGTCGCCCTGATGTTCGGCCGGATCTCCGCGATCGCGCTCAACACCTACAGGGAATCGCTCCGGGCGCGCATCCTGATCGGCCTCGCGGGCATCGCCTTCGCGGTCGCCTTCTACTCGATCATCGTCGGCGCCTACACGCTCCGCAACGGGCCGCGCGTCGTCAGCGACCTCGGCGTCGCCTCGATCTCGCTGTTCAGCATCGCGGTCGCGGTGATCATCGGCGCGACGTCGCTCTACCGCGAGCTCGAGCAGAAGACGATCTTCCCGATCCTCGCCCGCCCCGTGCGCCGGGGCGAATACCTCGTCGGCAAGTACCTCGGCACGCTGCTCACGCTCGCGGTGTTCATCCTGGCGGACTCCGGGCTGGTCCTGCTCATCAGCGCCGTGCTGGCCGGCCGCCCGGTGGCGCTCGTGGCGGGGGCCGGGGTCGCCTCGCTCGCGGTGCTGGGCGTCGCGGCGTGGCGCTCCTCTGCGGTGCGCACGTACGGGTTCATCCCGTGGTCGGCGGTCTTCCTGGTGCTCGGCGTGCTCTTCTCGGCCGGCGCCCCCACGGAGCGGCGCGTCGTGCTCGCCGGCAGCGCGCTGGCGTTCCTCGAGGTGGGCATCATCGCGGCGGTCGCCACGCTGTTCTCGTCGTTCTCGACGCCGTTCCTGTCGTCGTTGCTCACGCTGGGCGTCTTCCTCGTCGGGCGCAACGCGGACACGCTCGCGCGGCTGCCGGTGAAGTACTTCGGCCCTCAGATCAGCGCTGCGGCGCGCGCCCTCTCCCGGGTCGTGCCGAACCTGCAGATCTACGTGCCGCCGCGCCCGCTGCTCGCGGGCGAGGTAGTGGACGCGAACCTGCTCGTCTACCTGGGCTGGGCGGGGGTCACCTGCGTCGGCTGGGCGCTCGGCCTGCTGGCGGTGGCGGCGTTCGTCTTCAAGAAGCGCGACTTTCTGTGAGGCTCCCGGTCGTGCTCGGCGTCCTGCGCGTCCTCGCGATCGCCGGCTTCATCATCGGGGCGGCGTCGCTGCGCGTGGTGGTCGCGGGCGAGCGGGAGATCGCCGAGAGCACGGACGCCCTGCGCGCCGGCGATCCGCACGCGGCGGCGCTCCACGCCCGGCGGGCGGCGGGCTGGTACGCGCCCGGCGCGCCCCACGTCCGGGTGGCCTACGAGCGGCTGATCGCGCTCGCGACGGCGGCGGAGGGCCTCGGCCAGGCCGACACGGCGCTCTTCGCGTGGCGCGCGGTGCGCACGGCCGCCCTGGAGACGCGGTGGCTCACGACGCCGCACGCGGAGGATCTGGAGCAGGCGAACGCGGCGATCGCCCGGCTCTCCGCGGCGGCGCCGCGCCCGCCGGGCACCCGGACCGAGCCTGCCGCCGCAGTAGCGCGGGAGCACCTCGAGGCGCTCGCGCGCGACGACGCGCCGCGGGTCGGCTGGGTCGTCGCGCTCGTCGCGGCGTTCGTGGCGTGGGTGGCCGGGGCGATCTGGGTGGTGCGGCGCGCGGTCACGGTGACCGGCCAGTGGGTCTGGCCGCGGGCCGTGCCGGGGCTCGCTGTGTGCGCGGCCGGCGTCGCTGTGTGGCTGCTGGCGATCTGGCAGGCCTGAGGGGCGTCGCTGCCGGCGCCGAGGGGCGTCGCTGGCCGGCGCTGAGGGGCGTCGCTGGCCGGCGCTGAGGGGCGTCGCTGGCCGGCGCTGAGGGGCGTCGCTGGCCAGCGCTGAGGGGCGGCGCTGGCCGGCGCTGAGGGGCGTCGCTGGCCGGCGCTAAGGGGCGGCGCTGGCTGGCGGCAACGCCGCCGTGCGGTGCTGGCAGGCCGGCGGGCGAGCCCATCGTTGGCGGGGCCCGATCGTTCGATCGGGAGAACGGTGTAGCCAGGAGATACAGATAATTGTGAGTTACCAGGCAGTCGGGAAAGGCGGGGCGAGCCGGGGCGAAATGGGGCGGGCGGGGCGAAACGGGGCGGTCAATCGGGGGCGATCGGGCCAGAGCGGGGCGAAATGGGGCGGGCGGTCACGCCCGTCACCGCCGGGAATCCACCGGAGGTGACGTCTGCTGATCGGTGGCACGCGGCATTGCAAGGCCGCGGAGCGCGACACATCGATAGATGAGAGCGGCGTTTGCAGCGCTCCGTTCCGGGGGAGCGGCGCTTGCAGCGCTCCATTCCGGGGGAGCGGTGTTTGCACCGCTCCGTTCCGATCCGTTCCGAGGAGGTAACGAAGTCGATGAAGAATCAGATCAAGACGATCCTGTTGCTCGGCGTTATGTCGGCAATCCTTGTGTCCATCGGTGGGGCGCTCGGGCCGGGGTACCTCGTCTTGTTCGGCGTGCTCGCGCTCGCGATGAACCTGGGCGCCTATTTCATGTCGGATCGCATCGTGCTGGCGATGCACCGGGCGGCCGAGGTCTCGCCGGACGAGGCGCCAGGCCTGCATCGGATGGTGGAGGAGCTCTCGCGGCGGGCGGAGATCCCGAAGCCGCGCCTCTATGTCATCCCGGACGCGCAGCCGAACGCGTTTGCGACCGGGCGCAACCCGGAGCACGGCGTTGTCGCGGTGACCGAGGGCATCGTGCAGCTCCTGAGCGAGCGCGAGCTGCGCGGCGTGCTGGCGCACGAGATCGCGCACATCAAGAACCGCGACATCCTTGTGTCGACCATCGCGGCGGCGTTCGCCTCGGGCATCACGTGGATCGCCCACGCCGTGAGCTTCGCCGGCATCTTCGGCGGCGGGCAATCCGACGACGAGGAGGGCGGCAGCCCGCTCGGCGGCCTGGCCCTCGCGATCGTCGCCCCGATCGCGGCCACGCTCGTGCAGCTCGGCATCTCGCGCTCGCGCGAGTACATGGCTGACGAGGTAGGGGCGAAGCTGTGCGGGGATCCGGAGGCGCTCGCCAGCGCGCTCTCCAAGCTGGAGCGCGGGGTCGAGCTCGTGCCGTCGGAGGCCGCGCGCCCGGCCACGGCGAGCCTCTTCATCGTGAGCCCGCTCGCCGGGGCGAGCTCGCTGCTCAAGTGGTTCTCGACGCACCCGACGACCGAGGAGCGCGTGAGCCGGCTGCTGTCGATGGCGGCGAGCGGCAGCAGCGCGGCCAGGGGCTGGGCGAGGTCGATGGCGTGACGGCGGCGCGTCGAGCGGGCGGGCGCCAAGCGGAGGATCCTGGCGACGTCCTCCGCGCGAATCGGCGGTGCGGAGGAGAGCTCCGTCCCCCTCGGCCTGACTGTCGAGCTCCGTCCCCCTCGGCCTGACTGTCGAGCTCCGTCCCCCTCGGCCCGATGCGGAACGTCGCCTTCGCCACCACCATGCCGATGCGGTGGGTCGCGCCGAAGAGGCGCACCGTCATCAACCTGGCGGGCACGGCTGTGGCGTTGATCAGCCGCATGACAGGACCGGCAAGCACAGCCGAGCGCGACGCGTCGTGTCATGCGGGTAATTGAGGGGGATTCCTGCTGACGTCGTCGCGTGGCCAGCGCGCCGCTTCGCGCTGAACTGGCCATCGGCGTGCGGCGGGAATACCGTCGCCCGAGCCACGTCACACGGGCCGAGCACGGGGTTCCTGGGGCCTCGGCTCGCTGGACGCGACCCCGGTCCCGCACCGCACGGTGTCATTTCGAGAGGCAGGATCATGAACAAGCTCGCTCGCATTGCTTCGACGCTCGCCGCGCTCGCCGCCCTCACGGCCGGCGCCGCCCCGGCCGCGGCCGCCGCCAAGGAGACACCCGCGGCGGCCGCGACACCGGCGGCGGCCGCGAAGGCGCCGCACCACGACCGCGGCAAGGAGCGGCCGCGCTTCCCGATGGAAGCTGCCCCGTTCAGCAAGCGGGTCGACGAGAAGATCGCGAAGCAGCGCGCGAAGGTCGAGGCGAGAATGCAGAAGGGGGGCGTGCCCGACGCGCGCCGCGCCGAGATCCGGAAGGTGCTCGACGACGTCCAGGCCAAGGTCCGCGCGGCGGTCGGCCGGGCCGCCAAGGACGGCGTGATCACCCAGGATGAGGCGAAGCAGGTTCGCAAGCTCGCGCGCGAGGCGCGCAAGGCGATCGCGGAGCAGCTCGGGCTCGGGAAGAAGCACGAGAAAAAGGAAAAGCGTGGGAAGGCGAAGGGGCGTCCTATTCCGGTTCCGGTCACGTGACTGGGGAGGGGCTGATGCCGGCTGACGGCACGCCGTCGCCAGCCAAGGTGTCGGCGGGGATGTCCTGGCGCCGGTGCATGGCGCGCCCCCACGCCCGGGTGCGCAGCGGGACGCGGTGACCAGGCGGGCCCCCCGGCGCTCCACGGCGCGCCCCGCCAGCTCCGGGATTCGAAGCGGGCGGCGGTGACCAGGCGGCCCGCCGCTTCCACAGCGCCGGCGCCGCCTTCCTTTCCGCTCCTCAGTGCAGCCTGTTCCTGGCCTCGGCGAGCTCCTGGTTGATCTGCTCCACGAACGCGTCGAGGCTCATCGGGCCCTTGTTCGACGTGGCCGCAGCTTGAATGGCGCTCGACGCGAGCGAGGTGATGCGCTCGACGTACGCGAGCTCGGCTTCGAGCTTCTCGTAGTCTCCGTTGACGAAGTACCCGCTGTCGTCCTTGATCTCGAGCTCGGGCGCATAGCGCTGCTGCACGTAGCGCAGGATGGCGCACACAGCGACGTGCACCTTGGGGCCGGCGAACTGCGTCTTGGTCCAGTTGTAGCGGCTCCCCTGCTTGAAGAACTCGGCCCCGGGCGCCTCCGGCAGCTGGGGGACGCTGACGCGCAGCCCCCCGCCGCTGCCGCGCTCTGCCTCCTTTCGCGAGCCCCCGGCGAGATTGCGGGTGAGCGCCGCAGATTCCGCCAGCGCCTGGCGCATCATGTCCGCCATCTCCGTGTTGCCGAGGAGGGCGTGATAATAGTGGTTGATGAAGGTGCCTTCCTCGTCGAAATGGAAGTGCAGCGGCTCGCATTCGCGGTGTGGATAGAGCGTGATCCCCTCCAGACCGGAGCAGGTGACGCGCTTCTCGGCGACGAGCTCCTTCATGGTCTTGCAGGGCCAGCCGGCGGACTCGGCCTTGGCGGCGAGATCGCTGACGAGCTCGGGGACGGCGGCCGGGTCACGAAGCTTGCCGCTGTATGCGATGGAGATGCCCATGGTGCCTCCTGATCGATCTCCCCCTTACTCCAGCGGGGCTGTCACGGCCAGGGCTCACCGACGGGCGACCTCACACCGCCGCTATGCTTACGCGCATGCCCAACTTCCGATCACCTTGATTGCGTGGCCGCGCATTCGCCAACAGGTAGCGGACGAGGAGGGCGGCATGATCAGGGCGAGGCCTGCGCCTGCGTGCCGGGCTGATGTCGAGCGCGGGGGCTCGCTCGATCGGGTCAGGTGGAAGCCTGGGGCGTCCCCGGCTCGAACCGCGCCCCGAGCTGCAGGAGCCGGCCGAGATCATCGGCGTTTCGCCAGGTCTCGATGATCTTCCCGTCCGCGATCTGGTGAATGAACATCGCCGTGAACGTCTGCTTCCGGCCGTGGCTCGGGATTCCCAGGAAGCTCGCCTGGTTGCACGTGTTCGTGGCGCGCACGACGACCTTGTCACCTTCGGAGATCACATCCTCGATCGTCCATTGTTGGTCGATGGCGCCGAACGTCCCGAAGAGCTTGCGGATTCCGTTTGGTCCCGACGGAAGCGCGGGTGGCCCGCCGTGCATCGTCCACGACGGAGATACCATCTCGCAAAGCTCCTCGATCTTGTGTTCGCTCACGAGCTCGAGGAACCGTCGAGCAATCGCTTTGTTACCCTCGACTGAAGACATCGTCACACCTTCCTCGTGTCCTGCTGAGAAGGATTCGCCGCTGGGCTGAGCTGAGCGAGGCCCCACATCCTCGTCGATGCGCAGCGGGGGTGCCGCAGGAGCATCGCCGGTGCCGTGCTGATGCAGGTGCGGTGCCAGAGGCCGCCGCCGAGAGGACGGTTTCTCTGCACGGCGTTCCGCGCAGTGTATCCCGATCGACCGATCTCCGGTGATGCCGCCCGCCACCACCAGCCTGACGGCTGGCGCCTCCAGGGGGAAGCCGAGGTTCACGGGCTGCAGGGGCAAGAACCCGGACAGCAGGCGATCGCTGTCCGTCTTCGGTCTCCGGTGTCGAGGGCGGGCGGGGTTGCAGTGGCAGCGCGAGCGCGAGTCATTTACCCGCCCGATTGTTCGGCGGGCCGCAGGCCCATCTCATTGGTCGGATGGCGTGTCGCCCGACGCGACCAACGCCTCGAGCGTGGTCTTGACGGGGGCGTCGCCGAACCTCTCACCGATGGCCTTCGTCACCGCGTCGACGACCACCGGCAGCAGCGCGGGGTCGCTGGCCCTGATGTAGTCCGCGATGGGGTAACCCTCGATGAGCCCGATAGCGACCTCGCGCGCGCTCGAGGACGTGGTCGCCTTCTGGACGATCTCGACGCGGACATCGACGAAGCCGGCGTCGACGAGCAGCCGCTTGAGCTGGTCCGGATCACCGTATCCGAACGGCGTGAGATAGAATTGCGGCGGGGCGTCCGGGAAGAACGCTCCGACCGTCTCGTGGGCCGCGCGAACGACCGGGTTCCTCTCGAGCGACCCCCAGGTCGCCACGAAGAGCCGTCCGCCGTGCCCGAGCACGCGCCGCGCCTCGCGCATCGCTGCCGGCTTGTCGGGCACGAACATCAGGCCGAACTGGCAAACCACGGCGTCGAACTGCCCGTCGCCGAAGGGCAGCCTGGTCATGTCGGCCAGCTCCCACGTCACGGCGGCGCGCTCACCCACTGTCCGCTTCGCCACCGCGAGCATCGGCTCGTTCAGATCGGTGGCGACGAGCCGGGTCTCGCTCGTCAGCGCGTCACGCAGCCGCCGGGTGACGATGCCGGTACCGCAGGCGGTCTCGAGCAGGCGCCGCGGCGCGAACGCCGCGACGCGCGCGGCAGTCTCCTGGGCATAGGGTTCGAAGAGAAAGGAACCTATGCCCCGATGATAATGCTCGGGGATGACCCCCACGAACGCAGCATCCTTGTTGTCCACGTGATGGAACGCGGCGTCCGCCGGCTCATTCATCGGTTCCTCCGAATCGTTGTGGCCCATTCTCGTCGTGTGAACCGGGCCTCCCCCGAGCCTCCAGCAACCCTGCTCGGCAAGAAGCACGGAGCGCCGCCGGGGGCGTGAGCCGATAGACGGCGGTACCTCGGCTGCGTCGTCGCAGTAATCACGAGCCTGTGGCTGATGGAATACCGCAGCTCGATTCCGACGTCGGCCAGCGTCACTTCCGAAATCCGATGTCGCTGCCCCTCTGAGATGGAGGCGCGCCGCCACGAGTACCGCGTCTCCCAGCCTCGTCCTCGTTTCGGCGTCCACGATAGGCCCCCGGAGAGGGTGTTCGCCGCGCGGGGTGGGGGATGGGCCGATGTTTGAGCCTGAGACATGAATCATCCGGTTTACCGGATGATTCATGTCTCAGGCGAGTTCGGCGGGGCCCCCACCCCGCGCGGCGAACACCCTCTCCGGGGGCCGGGCGGCCCGGCAAGGCCTCAGGACGCCGCGCGCGGCGTCTCGCCGAGGAGCTCGAGCCGCGCCAGGCTCCCGCAGGTCTCCGACAGCGCGCGCATCAGCCGGAGGCGGTTGTCCCGCACGGCCGCGTCGTCGGTCATCACGAACACGTCGACGAAATACTGGTGCAGCAGCGGCGCGAAGTCCGCCACCGTCCGGAACGCAGCGTCGTACGCCCCGCTCCGGACGTCCGACGCGATCTGCTCGCGCAGCTTGAGGTAGCCCGCGAAGAGCGCCGTCTCGCTCGGGTGCACCTCCTGACCGAAGGGCGCCACCGGCTCGCCGGCAGGCGCCTTGTCGGCGATGTTCGTGGCCCGCTTGAAGACCTCGCCGACCCGCGCGCGCACATCCGGGCTGAGCGCGTCGATCGCGCGCACGCGCGCCCTGAGGTCGAGCGGGCGGTCCGCGGCCACGCGCAGGCACGCGAGCACCGCGTCCTGCGGCAGCCGGTCGGAGAGCAGGCCCCGCAGCCGCTCGGCGCAGAACTCGCCGAGGCGCGCCGTGAGCTCCTCGCGCGCGACGCTGAGCTCCACGCCGGCGTAGCCGTCGTACGCGGCGCTGAACGCGGCGCTGAGCCGCAGATCGAGCTCGCGATCCAGGAGCGTGCGCAGCACGCCGAGGCAGGCGCGGCGCAGCCCGTACGGGTCGGCGGTGCTCGTGGGGATGAGCCCGATGGCGAAGCAGCCGACGAGCGTGTCGAGGCGATCGGCGATCGCGACGAGCGCGCCCGCGTTCGTCGGCGCTGTCGCGTCCGCGGCGCCCTTGGGCAGGTAGTGATCGCGGATGACGTCGGCGACGTCGGGGTTGACCCCCTGGGCCAGCGCGTAGGCGCGGCCCATCTCCCCCTGGAGCTCCGGGAACTCGCCCACCATCAGCGCGACGAGATCGCACTTCGCGAGGTGCGCCCCCGACGCGGCCGCCATGAGCGTCGGCTCGGGCAGCATCAGGAGCAGGCCGAGCTCGCGGGCGAGCCGCTCGACGCGCTCGGCCTTCGCGAGCACGCTGCCGAGCCGCTTCTGGAACACGATCCCGCCGAGCTTCTCGCGGCGGTTCGCGAGCGGGATCTTGACGTCCTCCCGGTAGAAGAACTGCGCGTCCGACAGGCGCGCGCGCATCGTCTTGTCGTTGCCGCGCTGGATCTTCTCGGGCGCCTCCGCGGTGTTGACCACCGCCAGGTACCTCGGGAGCAGCGCGCCCGTCTTCGCGTCGCGGACGCCGAAGTAGCGCTGGTGCCCGCGCGCTACCTCGAGGATCACCCGCTCCGGCAGCTCGAGGAACCGCTCCTCGAAGCTGCCGACGATCACGTGCGGCTCCTCCACGAGGGAGAGGTTCTCGCCGATCAGGAAGTCGTCCTCGATCAGCACCCCGCCGGCGTCCCGGGCCGCGGCGAGCAGGCGCTCGCGCATCAGGCGCGCGCGCTCCTCGGAGTCGACGAGGACGTGCGCCGCGCGCATCGCCTCGACGTAGTCCTTCGCCGCGCCGATCGCGATCTCGCCCGGCGCGAGGAAGCGGTGGCCGCGGCTCGCGCGCCCGCTGCGGACGCCGGCGATCTCGACGGGAATCACCTCGCCGCCGGAGAGCGCGACAAGCCACTGGATGGGGCGGCCGAACGCGAACTCCCCCGTCCCCCAGCGCATCGACTTGCGGAAGGGGATGGCCGCGACGAGCGACGCGAGGACCTCCGGGAGGAGCTCGGCCGCGGGCTTGCCGGCCTCGCGCCGGGTGCCGGCTATGTACTCGCCCTTGGGCCCCTCGACGCGGCGCAGATCAGAGACCGCGCAGCCGAGCTTCTGCGCGAACGCCTCGGCCGCCTTGGTGGGCGCGCCGTCCTTGAAGGCCGCCTTGACCGGCGGGCCGGTGACCTCCTCCTCGAGGTCCGGCTGGCGCGCCGCGACCCCGGAGATGAGCAGCGCGAGCCGCCGCGGGGTGCCGAGCGCGCGCATCGCGCCGTGGCGGAGCCTGAGCTCCGCGAGGCGCTTCGTTGCGAGATCCGGGAGCGCGCGGAGCGCGGCCTCGACAAACGACGAGGGGAGCTCCTCGACGCCGATTTCGAGCAGGAGATCGCTCGCTTCGTTGGACATGGGACCGCGGACGCTACCCCAGAACGGCCCGTCCGGCGAGGCGGTCGATGGGTCCATTCCACGCCACCCCACGCCGGCCCTCGCCGGGCCTGGCCGCGCGGGTCAGCGCTTCTGCGCCTCGTCCCGGAGCGCGCGCGCGAGCACCTTCTTGAAGGCGCTCGCCTCTCCTCCGTTCGGCTTGTTCTTGCGCCCGTAACGGCTGGCCGCGCCGACCCGCACGACGCACTGGACCGTCCGCGTGTACCGCCGCGCCGCCTTCGCGAGCGCCCGATCGCCCGGCGAGGACGCCGACGCGACGGCCGCGCCGAGGTCGTTGAGCGCCGCGTCGAGCGGGGGGCACCCCTCCGCCGCGCGGGGCAGCTCGAAGGGGGGCGGGGCGTCGCAGCAGCGCGCGCGCAGGGCGGCGAGCGTCGCCATGTCGTACCAGCCGAGCACGGCCCATTCCTTCGTCGCGTCCGAGACGCCCCCGGCCCCGGCGGCCTGGGCGAGGTGGCTCTTGAGCGCGGCGACGCCCTTCATCGGGTCGACCTCGGCGCAGACGAACGACAGCTGCCCCGCTGTCTCGGCGTCGATGCTCCTGCCCGGAAAGAGCGGCGCCATGCACGCGGCGAAGTCGGCCGAGCCGCCTGCGGGCATTGCGCTGGCGTCCGCCGGCTCCGGCGGCGCCGCGCCGCCGTCCTCCGCGGCCGCGTCCTGCGCGGCTGCGCCTTCTGCGCCTGCGTCGTGCGCGACCGGGGCGTCCGGCGCCGCGGGGTCGGCGCAGGCGGCGGGCGCTGCAGACATCGCGGGGACGGGCGGCCGGGGTGTCGCGGCGTCGCGATGGCGCAGCCAGAACCAGGCCGCCGCGGCGGTGCCCGCGACGGCCACCGCCCACAGGGCCAGCGCGGCCACCCGGCGCGCCGCGGAGGGCTTGCGGCGCGGGCGCGGCGCCGGCGCCGCGGCCGGTGCGGGCGGCGCACCGCGCGCGGGCGCGCCCACGTGCGCGGCGGCGCTGTCGGGCGCCAGCGCGAACGGATCCGACGGCTCCGGCGGCATCTCGTCGTCCACGAGCGGGGGCAGATCGCGGATCGGCCGCGGGCTCTCCGGTCCATCGCCCGCGGCGGGGGGCGCCGCTTCGGGCGAGGGGAGCGCCTGCTCGGGTTGCGCGGCGGCGACGATCGGCTGCACTGGCGGCGCGGGGGCGAGGACCGGCCGCTCGGGTTGCGCGGGAGCGACGAGCGCCTGCTCGGGTTGCGCGGGAGCGACGAGCGCCTGCTCGGGTTGCGCGGGAGCGACGAGCGCCTGCTCAGGTTGCGCGGGAGCGACGAGCGGCCGCTCTGGCTCCGCAGGCGGGACAGCCCGCGCGGGCTGACTGCCGGAGGCGTCCGCCCGCGCCGCTCTGGCGATTTCTGGCGACACGGAAGGCGAGGCCGACGGCGCCTTCGCGGGGCGGTCCGGCGCCTCCGGCACCGGCGTGGTCGGCGTGCCTGCCGTCGACCGGAGCCCGAGTGTCGCGAGCCCCTGGAGCGGCACCGGCGTCCGTCGCGCCGTGGAGCCCGCGCTGGGAGGCGGCTGCGAGCTCGTGCGGCCATGCGGCGGCGAGCTCCTGCGGGGCGGCTGCGAGCCGCCAGAGCTCTCGCGCGGCGGCGAGCTCCTGCGCGCCGGCGGCTGCGACCCTGAGCTCTCGCGCGGCGGCGAGCTCCTGCGGGGCGGCTGCGAGCCGCCAGAGCTCTCGCGCGGCGGCGAGCTCCTGCGCGCCGGCGGCTGCGAGCTCGACGCGCCCCGCACGCCGCTGCTCGACGGGCGCGGCGCCGGCACGGTCTTCGGCGGCTCCGCGAGGGCGTGCTCGTCGAGCGGCGGCAGCGCCTCCAGGCCGTCGCCCGGCCGCGCCGCCTCCAGCGCACGACGGAGCGCCGTGACCTCGGCGATCCGCTGCTTCGGGTCGCGCGCCAGCGCCTGCTCCAGCACGAGCCACAGCGCGTCGCCGGTCGCGCCGGGCGGCGTCACCCTCGGCGCGGCGCCGGCGCTCTGCAGGCGCCGCAGCTCCCTGTCGCTCTCGCCAGGGAAGGGGAGCCTCCCCGAGAGCGCCACGTACAGGGTGACCGCGAGCGCCCACGTGTCGTCCTGGCGCGACGGTCCCTCGCCAGCGGCCCGCTCCGGCGAGCGGTAGCTCACGAAGGCCGGCGTCGCGAGCGGATCGGAGAGCCACCCCCTCGACGCGCACGGCTCGCCCTCCATGACCACGCACGCTGCCGAAAGCCGCCCGTGCACGGTGCCGCGCGCGTGCAGGCTCTCGACGCGCTTCGCCAGGCGGACGACCCAGCCCACCGCGTCCCGGTCCGGCAAAGGACCGGCGCGTGCGATCCGCGCAGCGAGCGTCTCCATACGAGCGCGGCAGCCTAGTGCGGCGCAACGCCGCGGACCACATTGTGACTCCCGCGCCACGCGCGGGATCGCCGATCGCCGGTGCTCGGCCCGGCCGCGCCCGGCCGCGACGCCGTCAGCCCTCGATGACGTCCGCCATCGTGTATCGGCCGGGCGGCTTTCCGTGCAGGTGCCACGCCGCGCGCAGCGCCCCGCGCGCGAAGAGGTCGCGGCTGGTGGCGCGGTGCGTAAGCTCGATGCGCTCGCCGGGGCCGAGCAGGTGGACCGTGTGGTCGCCGATGACGTCCCCGCCGCGCACGGCGAAGATCCCGAGCTCGTTCGCCTTGCGGGGGCCGACGTTGCCCTCGCGGCCGTGCACGTCGGAGAGCGCCGCGGCCGCCTCGCCGACCTCGCCGCGGGCCGCGCGCACCGCGTCCGCGAGCCGCACGGCCGTGCCGCTCGGGGCGTCCACCTTGGCGCGGTGGTGCACCTCGACGATCTCGACGTCGAAGCCGGGCCCGAGCCGCCGCGCCGCGCTCGCCGCGATCTCCGCGAGCACGTGGACGCCGATGCTCGTGTTCGGCGACCAGAGCACGGGGACGTGCTGCGCCGCCTCGTCGAGCAGCCGCTCGCACGTGGCGTCGAGGCGCGTCGTCCCGCTGACCACGGCGACCTTGGCCCGCATCGCGAGGTGCAGCAGCCGGGGCAGCGCCTCCGGCCGCGAGAAGTCGATGACCACGTCCGCGCCGAGCAGCCCGGCGCTGGTGTCGTCGCTCATCGCGACGCCGATGTTGCCCGTGCCCGCGAGCTCGCCGACGTCGCGGCCGATGCGGGAGGAGCCGCGCGACACGATCGCGCCCACGATCTGCGCGCGCTCGTTCGCCGCGAGCCGCACGATCGCCTGCCCCATCTTGCCGCTCGCGCCGTGGACGGCGACCTTCAGCAAGCGGATGTCCTCGGCCGCGGCCGCCCCCATCAGCGCGCCCACCGATACGCCTCGATGATCTCCGTTCGATTTCACGACGCCTCGCGCCTCGCCTCGATCCGCCTCATCGCCTCGGCGACCTGCTGCCGGGTCGCGTCGCCGGCCGGCGCGAGGGGCAGCCGGACGGCCGGGCTCATGCGGCCCAGGGCGGCGAGCGCGGCCTTCGCCGGGGCGGGGTTCGGCTCGACGAACATGAGGCCGTGCAGCTCCAGCAGCGCGAGGTGCGCCGCCCGCGCGCCCGCGAGGTCGCCGGAGAGGAACCGCCGGGTCACCGCGCTGGTCTCGCGCGGCAGCACGTTCGACGTGACGCTGATGACGCCCTGCGCGCCGAGCGCCATCATCGCGAGCGTCAGCGCGTCGTCGCCGCACAGGAGCGTGAGCCGGTCGCCGAGGCGCCGCGCGAGCTCCTGACACCGGAGCACGTTGCCCGTGGCGTCCTTGATGGCGACGACGTTCGGCGCGGCGGCGCAGATGCGCTCGGTCGTCTCGGCCGAGAGGTCGACCCCCGTCCGCCCGGGGATGTTGTAGAGCACGATCGGCGCCGAGATCGCCTTCGCCACGGCCAGCATGTGCTCGCGGAGCCCGTCCTGCGAGGGCTTGCTGTAGTACGGCACGACGACCATCACGCCCCCCGCGCCCGCGGCGAGCGCGGCGCGGGAGGCCTCGATCGTCTTCTTCGTCGAGAACGAGCCCGTCCCCGCGATCACGGGCACGCGGCCGTGGGCCGCCTCGACCACGCGCCGGATGACCGCGGTCGTCTCCGTTTCGCTCAGGGTCGGCGACTCGCCCGTGGTCCCGCACGGCACGAGCCCGCTGACGCCCCCCGCGATCTGCGCCTCGACGAGCGCGTCCAGCGCTTCGAAGTCGACGGCCTCGCCATCGGGCGTGAATGGCGTGACCAGGGCGGTGAGGGTTCCCGACATGGGGAGCTGCGTCATCAGACGACCATGATCGCCACCCGGGGGGCGCGTCAACAGGAGAGGACAGGTCCGCCGCGTACTCCGCGCACTCCCCGGGTTCCCACCTGGCGCCGCGCGGGTCGGGCGCCGCGCGGGCGGCGCTCGGGCGGGGCCGTGGACGCAATGCGGCCCCGGGCCGGCGGGCGCCCGGCGGGGCTGGCAGAGCGCGGGCCGGATGCCTAAAGAGAGGTCGGGATCATCTGCTAGCCTGCCTGGTGTGGCGCCTCGCTCCCACGGGCGGTATGCCCGAGCGCGTCAGGTCCCGGAGAGGCCCCGGCCATGGATCTCGCCCAGTACATCAAAAGCATCTCCAGCGCGGCCAATACCATCCTGGAAGGGATGGCGGTCACGTTCTCCCATCTGTTCCGGGAGCCCATCACCGTCCAGTATCCCGACAAGACGGACCGCCCTGTCACCGAGATGCTCCCCCCGCGCTACCGCGGGTTCCTCGAGGTGCAGATGGACATCTGCACCGGCTGCAAGCGCTGCGAGCGCGCGTGCCCCATCGAGTGCATCGCCATCGACCTGGAGAAGGACCCGGCGACGAAGAAGCAGGCGATGAGCCGCTTCGACATCGACATGGGCAAGTGCATGTACTGCGGCCTCTGCGTCGAGGCGTGCAAGAACGAGTCGACCGGCGCGATCCGCCACACCCGCGAGTTCGAGGGGGCGGCCCCGACGCTCGACCACCTCACCTTCCGCTTCATCCCCGAGGGGCTGGTGCCGCTGTACAAGGCGCCGAAGGACCTCGGCGAGGTGCCTGTCGGCGAGTACGGGCCTCACGCCCGCGAGGCCCGCGAGCGCGCCATGCGCGACAACCCCGCCGCCCTGGAGGAGCTGCGCGCCATCTGGCGCAAGGAGAGCGGCAGGGGCGGCAAGGAGAAGAGCGCCGAGGGCGGGGACGCCGGGGGCGAGGGGGCCGGCGCGGCGGGCGGGTGAGCGAGGGGGTCGCCCTTGATGGGCGGGGGGCAGCGATCTAACGTCGCGGTCCTCACCACATGCCCCCCCTGAGCGCACTCGCCTTCCTCGGGCTCGCCGCGCTGACGCTCGGCTCCGCCGGGCTCGTGGCGTTCTCCAGGAACATCATCCACTCCGCGCTGGCCCTGCTCGGCACGTTCCTCGGCGTCGCCGGGCTGTACGTCACGCTGTCGGCCGACTTCCTCGCGGCGACGCAGGTGCTCGTCTACGTCGGCGGCACGCTCATCCTCATCCTCTTCGCCGTGATGCTCACGAGCCGCATCCAGGACATGAAGGTCTCGAACCCGCGCGGCGGGCTCGCCGTGGCCTTCATCCTGGTCACGGCGGTGCTCCTCGTGCTCGGCAGGGTGGCGACCCGGACCCCGTGGCCCGCCGAGGCCAGGCCGGCGATGCCGTCGACCGCCAAGCTCGGACACGCGTTCCTCGGCGAGTACCTGCTCCCGTTCGAGCTCGGCTCGGTCGTCCTGCTCGCCGCCATGATCGGCGCGGTCGTGCTTGCGCGGCGCGCCGTCAGGCGCGCCTGGGAGAGGGAGTAGGCGCAATGGAGGTCGGGCTCATCCATTACCTCAGCGTGGCCGCCGCGCTCTTCGGTCTCGGGCTGTTCACCGTCATGACGCGGAGGAACGCGGTGGGCATCCTCCTCGGCGTCGAGCTCATCCTCAACGCCGCCGCGCTCAACTTCGTCGCGTTCGAGCACTTCGTCGCGGGCGACGTGTCGGGCCAGGTGTTCACGGTCTTCATCATCGTCCTCGCGGCGAGCGAGGCGGCGATCGCGTTGGCCATCGTGCTCCAGGTCTACCGCAACCACCGCAGCATCATGGCCGACCAGCTGACATCCCTGAAGAACTGACGCGAGCGCAGTCATCCGTGCGGAAGCGGGGCATGGACGGCCGCGACCAACGACGCGACAGGCGCGACGGGCGCGCCGCCCGGACCCGCGCATGCTGCGATGCGCCGCGCGGGCTGCGCGCGCATTTCGGGCGTCCGCAGCCCGCGCGCGTCGTGAGGGAATGCACTTGACGTGCGCGCGATCTGCCCCTTCAGGTGGAGCTCAATCCCACCGACAAGCAGGAAAAACCTGACCTTGCTAAGCCCCTGAGCGCGACCCACGTTCGATGCATGCAGAACCTATCCAAGTCGGAGCTGGTGGGGTTCGTGGAGCTTGAGGTCGGCTCGCTTGCTGTGCAGGTGCCGATCCGCGCTGCAGCGGCGGCGACGGAGCTCCCCCTCGCCTCATTCGAGGCCGAAGGGGACAAGTGCGCCATCCTCGTGCGTGGCGACACGTCCTCCAAGGCGGTTGAAGTCGCGCTGCGGCAGGCGGCGCAGGAGGCGGTCAAGCACCTGTCGAAGAAGTTGCTCAATTAGAGCGGGACGGTGCCCCGCGTCGCCGCGTCCGCGCAAGGCGGGCTGCGGGACGCCGCTCCCGCGGCTGCTCAGCCCTCCGGGGCACGGATCTCGGCGCAGGGACGGCGTGGGCACGTTCCTACTGGTCATCCAGCGCGCAGCAAGCTAGGAGCGGGCTCATGGTCGAGCCCACCTGGTTTGCGAAGCGCTGATGGACGCCCCGCCCACGTCGAGAGTCGCGGGAAGCACGCGTGAGCGTTGGGAGCGCGCCCGGCAGGTCCTCTTGCCGGTCCTTCTGCTCGGTGCCGTCGCCTTCTTCGCCAGCTTCGTCCATCGCTTCTATCCCATCCAGCACTGGCTCTTCTGGCGCTACGCCGGCTACTGGCTCCTCTGCGGGCTGTGGACGGCCGCCTGTGTCTCCGCGGGCCACCTGACGATCAAGCTCGCTATCGGCCGCGCCCTCCCGATCGTCGAGCAGCTCGTCACGAGCTTCGCCATCGGCGTCTTCGAGTTCGCCTTTCTCATGAGCGTGGCCGGGCTCCTCAAGCTCTATGGCCCTGTGCTCTTCGTGCTCCTGCCCCTCGCCATGCTGGGCGCGGGGTTCCGCCCGCTCCGGGCCTATCTGACGCGGGTCGTCCGCCACGTCCGGCACGAGCAGCGGACCGCGGCGCGCGCGCCGGCCTGGACCTACGCCGTCCTCGCGCTCGGGCTGCTCGGCGTGGGCATGGTGTACTTCGTCATCCTCACGCCCGATAACGTCCAGTTCGACTCGCGGTGGAAGCACCTGGCGCTGGCCGAGGAGTACGCGGTCACCGGCGGCATTCGCAGGTTCCCCGAGGGGTGGACGGTCGAGACCTATCCACACTTCGCGACCTTCGTCTACGGGTGGGCCTTTCTCCTGCCGCGCGGGCTCCTGTTCGACAAGGTCGAGCTCGCCGCGCACATGGAGTTCGTGGGGTTCCTCTCGACCCTCGTCGCCATCCCGGCCGCCGTGCGGCTGATGATCCCGCGCGGGCTCGGGCCTCATGCGCTCCGGCTCTCCTGGACGGCGCGCTTCCTCTTCCCCGGCATCTTCCTCTACGACTCCAGCCTGAGCGTCGGGGGCGATCACATCGCCTCGATCTTCGCGCTCCCGGCGTTCACGCTGATGATCCGCGCGTACAAGGAGCTCTCGCCCCGCTTCATCGCGCTGATGATGATGATGATCTCCGGCGCCGGGCTCACGAAGTACACGGGCGCCGTCATCCTGGTGCCGTTCCCGGCGCTGCTGCTCGGCGCGCGCACGCTCGTCCTCGCGTACCGCTCGCTCCGCGGCCAGGTCGCGCCCGCGATCCGCAAGAACTGGTATCTCGGCCCGGTCGTGGCCGCCCTCGCTGGCCTGTTCTTCACGTCCACGCACTGGGCGAAGAACTGGGTCTTCTACGCGGACCCGCTCTATCCCACGCTGTACAAGATCTTGCCCCTGCGCCCCTGGACGCCGGACGCCGCCAACATCTTCGAGTGGGGCTACAAGGACTACCAGTTCTGGCGGCCAGAGCGGAGCATGGCCGGGGTGCTGAGGACGCTGAAGGCGCTCGTCGACTTCTCCTTCATCCCGAACGATTACCCCAGGTTCCACGGCAAGGTCCCCACCTTCGGGTCGCTCTACACGCTGCTGCTCGTGTGCCTGCCGTTCCTCCGGGGGACGAGGCGCGTCTGGGCGCTCGTCGGCTACGTGCAGGTCGGCCTCCTCTGCTGGTACTGGACGCACCACCAGGACAGGTATCTCCAGGCGATCGTCCCCCAAATGGCGGCCGCGACCGCCGCGATGATCGCGCTGCTCTGGCGCGCGGCGGGAGAGCACCGGATCGCGGTCCTCGCGACGAGGACGGGCCTCGGCGCGCTGGTCGGGCTGCAGGTCGTCTGGGCGGGCGATATCTACTTCATCCCCGGCCACGCGATGGTGAAGTCGCCGATCAAGGCCGTGGTGGACCTCCTCTCCCAGGGATACGCGAAGCGCTACGAGCAGCGATTCAACGTCTACCCGACGTTCCAGGCCATCTCCCGCGCGCTCCCCAGGGGCGCGCGCGTGCTGCTGCACGACAACCACAACCACCTCGGGATCGGCGCCGAGACCCTGTCGGACTGGAACGGGTGGCAGTACGGCATCAGCTACGGCCGGCTGCGCACGCCGCGCGAGGTCTGGGACCTCCTGAAGGGCATGGGGGTGACCCACGTGGCGTGGGACACCCAGGTCAGCAAGGGGTGGGACACGGTCGCCGGAGATCTCATGTTCTTCGACTTCGCGCTCAGGCGCACCGTGAAGCCCTCGAAGCACGGCGGAATGACGCTCGCCGAGATGGGCCCGGCCCTTGGTCCGCATCAGCAAGCCCCGTTCCCGACCACCGTCGCTTACCTGGGCTGCGGCAACGCCTACAAGTCAGGCCTTTACGAGCTCAGCGACCTGACGGTGCCGGTCTTCGGGCCGAACAACCGGGCGTTCCCGGCGCCCCGGGTGAGCGGCCCCCCGGCCGGCGAGAGCGCCGAGGCGCTCCTGGACAGGGCGGCGTTCGCCGTCGTCGATCCGAAGTGCCATACGCTGCCGCCGTCGGCCAGGCGCGACTTCACGCTCGCCGCCAAGCGGCGCGTGCTCCTCGGCGGGAAGGGGAAGCTCGAGCTCTACCTGCGCAAGGATGGCGAGGTGGGCGCGCCCGCCGCGACGCCTTCGCCGGAGCCGACCCCCGCCGAGCCCGATCAGCCCGGGGGGCCCGACGAGGGCGACGACCTCCCGGGCGATCGCTGAGCCGGGGCCTGAGCGCGCTGGCCTCAGGCCGCCTGGCGCCGCGCCACGCAGAAGACCGATAGCCCGAAGCTCGGCCGATAGCCGCGCGCGATGAGGTCGACCTCGGCGCCGAGGACGGCCTCGAGCGCCGAAGAGGCGAGGCCCGACTTCGGTGAGGGCTGCTTCATGCTGCCCTTGCCCGGGCGCAGCTTGCGCGCGGCGCTCCAGACGGCGCGCGAGCCGACCGCGGCGGGAAAGAGCAGCTGGTTGAAGTAGGCGCAGGCCTCCACGTGGAAGCCGGCCGGCAGCGCGGCGCGGAAGCTGCCAGCGGTGTACCGGCGAAAGTGCTGGAGTGCGCGGTCGTGGTCGCTGAACAGCCACGGATACGCCGGCACCGTGGCGACGAAGATCCCGCCGGGGCTCAGGTGGTCATGGATCCAGAGGAGCGCAGCGCGGTCGTCCTCGATGTGCTCGATGACGTCGAGCGCGCAGATCACGTCATAGCGACGGTCGAGCTCGAACGGGAGGGACGTGCTGTAAAGCGTTCTCGCGGTGCCTGCCTTCGCGATGGCCTCCTGTCCGAGAGGGCTCACCTCGTTGGCGTCGACGGCGCCGAACTCCGCGAGGACACCGAGGTTCTGGCCGACGCCGGCGCCGACCTCCAGCAGCTCGAGCGGCCGCCGGCCGGGGCCGAACTCGCGCACCAGATGGGCCAGCAGCCGAGCCCTCCCCTTCCTCAACCAGTCGCCGGATTCCTCGGAGTACTGCTGGTATGCTGTCGTTTCCATCCGCTCTTTTAATCTGCCTGCGGGGTCGGTTCTTCCTGGTGAGGCGGCTCGGGCGCGGAGGACGGCTCCGAGGGTGAAGCCGGCTCGGCATCGGCCGGCTCCGGGGCCGGCTCCGGGATCTCGATCGTCAGGTCGTCCACCTTGGACGGCTGCTTCCGCGGCTTCTTCGGCGGCGCGCGCCGCTTGCGCGGCGCCGCCGTCGTCGTCGGCGTCGAGGCGGCGCTGGCGGAGGGCTGTCCGGTCGGGGCCGCGGACGCGGCCGGCGCTGTGTCGCCGGGCGGGGGCGCAGGCTCCTGCGGCGGCGCGGGCTCCGTGGCGGTGGCCGGCGGCTCGGGCGCGCTCTCGGCTGCCGGCTCGGCGCGCGGCGGGCGCTGCGAGCGAACGACCTGCCACGCGACGGCGCCGGCGGCGACCACCAGCGCGAGCGCTCCCCAGCGGACGAGCCGGCGACGTCGCGAGCCGCCGTCTAACTCCGGCTCTGGCAGCGCGCCCTCGTGCGCCAGGCCGCTCACGCTGGAGCCCTTCATCCAGTGGTCCGGCGACTGGTCGGAGCGCGCGGCGCGCGCCGGCGGGAGCGGGGTGGGCGCGGCCGGCTGCTCGAGCGGCCGCGGCGCGCGCTGCGGGGCGACCGAAGGCGCGACGGCGATGGCCGCGGCCGCCGCGACCGGCGCTCGCTCGAGGCCGTCGCGCTGCGGCTCGAGCGGCCCCTGGCTCGGCGGCGCGTCGCGCTCGAGCCCAGCCGTCGCCGGCGCGACCGCCTGCAGCGAGGGAGACTGCAGCGAGGGCGGCTGCGCCGCGGTGGCCTGCGCCACGTCGGCCTGCGCTGCCGGTGCGCTCGGCGCGACGGGCGTGCCGCTCCGGGATTCCGGCGCCGCGGGCTCCGGGGGCGCCTGCGCCGCGTCCGCCTGGGGCGCGAGCGCCGCGGGCGTGGACGTGGACGGCTGCACCCAGGGCTCATCGACGTCGGTATCGATCTGGTCCTCTTCGAACGCCTCGATGTCGACGTCGACGAGCGAGGGCGCGCTGTCGGCTGGCCGCCGGTGCGCCCCCATGAGCGGGATCGGCTGCGAGTCGGGCGCAGCCTCGAGGCTGTCGTCCGCGTCCGCGGGCGGGGCGTCATCCGGCTGCGGCGCGAGCGGCGCCCTCGTGGAGAGCGGCGGCGCCTGCGGGAGCGGCGGCGCTTGCGCGAGCGGCGCCCTCGTGGAGAGCGGCGGCGCCTGCGGGAGCGGCGGCGCTTGCGCGAGCGGCGGCGCCTGCGGGAGCGGCGGCGCTTGCGCGAGCGGCGGCGCCTGCGGGAGCGGCGGCGCTTGCGCGAGCGGCGGCGCCTGCGGGAGCGGCGGCGCTTGCGCGAGCGGCGGCGCCTGCGGGAGCGGCGGCGCTTGCGCGAGCGGCGTCTGCGGAGCGCTGCCGCCGGGCCGTGGCGGGGCCGGAGGTCGCTCGCCGCGCCGCGACGACAGCGGCGAGCGCTCGCTGAGCGGCGACCGCTCGCTGGGCTGGGAAGCGGCGGCCGGCTGCTCGCCGGGCTGGACCTGCGGCGGCGCCGGAGATCGCTCGGTGAGCCGCGGCGGCGCCGGAGATCGCTCGGTGAGCCGCGGCGGCGCCGGCGGCCGGTCGGTGAGCCGTGGCGGCGCCTGCGGCCGGTCGGTGAGCCGCGGCGGCGCCGGCGGTCGGTCGCCGAGCCGGGAAGACAGTGGTGAGCGCTCGCTGAGCGGTGAGCGCTCGAGCGGAGGCGGCGCCGGTGGCCTCTCGGTGAGCCGCGGCGGCGCCGGCGGCCTGTCGGTGAGCCGCGCCGGGGTCCTCGCGCTCGGCTTCGTCGACAGCGGACTGGCGGCTGCATCGGCGGGCCGCTCGCTCAGCGTCCGCTCGGGCGCCCCCGCCGTCGGGGTGCCGGACGCGGTGTCCGCCACCCGGGGGAGCGGCGGCGCCTTCGGGATCGTCGAGCCGGTCGCCGGCCGCGGCGGGGCCGCCGGCGGCCGGGTCGGCGCGGACCGCGGCGGCATCGGCGGCGGCCGCGGCGAGCTCACGCTGCCCGTCGAGTCGGTCGACAGGTCGGCGATGCGGGCGAGCGACTCCGCGAGATCGCGCGCGCTGCTGAAGCGCCGCGCCGGATCGCGATCGCACGCGCGCGCGAACCACGCGTCGAAGGTCGGCGGCAGCTCCGGGTTCACCCGCGAGGGGACCGGGATGTCGCCGACCGAGATCTTGATCAGCAGGTCGCCGACACCCTCGCTGTCGAACGGGAGCTCGCCCGTGACGCACTGGTAGGCGATCACGCCGAGCGCCCAGAGATCGGCGCGGTAGTCGACCTCCTGGAGCCCCTTCACCTGCTCCGGGCTCATGTAGTGGGGCGTGCCCATGAGCGTGCCCACGGTGGTGCGCTGGGCGTCCCGCTTCCCCTGGCCCTTCACCTTGGCGATGCCGAAGTCGAGGATCTTGACGACCTCGTCGTCCTCGTTCGCGCAGATGAAGAAGTTCTCCGGCTTGAGGTCGCGGTGCACGATGCCGGCCCCGTGCGCGCGGGTGAGCGCGCGCGCGACATGCGTCACGATCTTCGACGTCTCCTGGAGCGAGAGGCGGCGCTGGCGCGCGAGCCGCTCGAAGAGGTCCTCGCCCTCGAGCAGCTCCATCACGATGAACGGCTGCTCCCCCTCGATGCCGTGGTCGAGGATCTGCACGACGTGCGCGCTGCGCAGCTGCGCCGCCGCCGTCGCCTCGCGGCGGAACCGCTCGCGCGCGTCCTCCTGCTTGGCGAGCTCGGGATCGATGAGCTTGACCGCGACCTGCGTGCTGAGGGCCAGGTGCTCGGCGACCCACACCGAGGCTTGCGCGCCCTGCCCCACGGGTCGGATGAGGCGGTAGCGCTCGCTCAGCACCTGACCAGCAGCGATAGACACGGCGGCGAAAGCCTACGTCGAGGGGAACATCCGTGTCGAGTTCCTGCGTACCACCTCAGATCCCCTGACGAACCGTTTCCTTCATCAGCTCGCGCCACTCGTCGTGGGTCAGCTCCGGATAAATGTAGTCGCCCTCGAAATTTGTATGGTGCAGGAGGAGCCGGGCGACGTGCGCGACGATCCCCGCGACGTCGCCGCCCGGCGCGGCGCTCGCGAGCGCCTCGGTTGCATCGCGCACCGCGGCGTGCTGCTTCAGCGCGACCTGGACCTCCTCGGCGAGCCCGCGGGCCTGGAAATGCGGGAAGATCGCTGCCTCTTCGCAGCGCATGTGCCGCTCCATGGGCCCGCGCAGGAAGGCGAGCAGGCCATCGCGCTCGGCGCTCGCCTCGTCCGCGGAGCGCTGGGCCATGGCGATCAGCTTCTTCGCCGTGTCGCGGGCGAGCTCCTCCTCCTGGAAGAGCTCGCTCACCATCCGGTCCAGTTCCATGACGCGCGGGCCCTCGTAGTCCAGATCGTGGCGAGGGTCGAGCGGGGCGCGGCGCGCTCCGGGGATCGCGGCCTGCCGGCTCAATCGCGCGCGGTCTCCCGGCCGCGGACGATCGCGGCGAGCCTGCCGACCACGCCGTTGGCGACCATCGTGAGCACCTGCTTCTCCAGCGCCTGTCGCTCGCTCGGCCTGCCGCCGAACGAGATGCGCGAGCGGGCTGTGGGGCCGCCGACGACGCGCCCGACGACGGTGCAGCTCACGCGGTGGACGTCGCCCCGCGTGGACGAGGTGAACTCGACGACGCGCGCGCTCAGCACGACCGACTTCGTCTTGCCGAAGTCCGCCTTCTTCGCGGCGCTCGCGAGCAGGCCGCGCAGCGTGCGCGCCCGCTGGGTCTGACCTTCGCCCGCGGGCACGTCGACGCTCTTCCACTCGACCTTGGTGTCGCGGGCGAAGGTCAACGCTGGCGAGGCCGTGAGCGAGGTCAGGGCCATCACCGCCGAGAACAGCCATCGTGACGCGTGGCGCATGGGAGCACGCTAGTGGGCCGCGCGCTCGCCGGCCAAGTTCGCGCACGGCGTCCGGCGCGGTGCGGCCGTGCCCGCGCGGTGCGCCGCGGCGTTCGCCGCGCTCGCGCCGCGATCGTGCTCGCGCTATGCCGTGGCCTGGAAGCGAGGATCGATGGAGCGGAGCTCGCCGGGGGAAGATCGACGAGGTCGACGAGATCGACGAGACGGACGGGATCGGCGCGCGCGCGCCCTCGCCGCGCGCCGAGGCGGATGGGTCGCGGCGCTGCTCGCCCTCGCCGTCGCGCCCGCGGCGGGCAACGCGCAGGCGCCGCGCGCTGGCGGAGCGAAGGCGGAAGCGGCCGCGCCCGCGGCGGGCGGCGCGCAGGCGCGACGTCCGACCGGCGCGAAGGTGGAGGCGCGCGCGCCCGCGGTCGGCGGCGCGCAGGCGACCGAGAAGCGCGTAGCCATCGTGCCCACACTGCGGTGGACCGCCGCGACGCCCGACGAGATGCTCGGCGCCGCGCTGGCCCGCGCGCGGCGGGGCGGCGACGACGCGATCGCCGGGCTCGTGATCGCGGCGGCGCTCTCCGACCGCGCCGCGCAGGGCCGCGCGCGCGAGGCCCTCGCGCAGATCGGCGCGTCTCCGTCGCCGCTCGCCGACGAGGCGCGCTGGCTCGCGGCCTCGCTCGCCCCCGAGCCGCCGGCCGCGACGTGGCCCGGCGCGCGCGCCGTCTCGTACGACGCGCCGCCGGATCCGTCGGGGCTCGTGAAGGCGTTCGCGATCCTCGGGCCGTTCCAGGACAACTCGGGCGGCGGGCTCGCGCGCCGCGAGGGGCCCGAGGCGGAGGGCCAGCGCTTCTCCGACATGAGCGCCCGCTACGCGTGGGGCGTGTACGACGTCGCCTGGCGCCGGGTGCTGCCCGCCGCGTCGACCGCGCGCGGCGTGCCGCTCGACCTCTACATCCACCCCCGCGCCGAGAGCTGCACGTACCTCGCCTCGCGCGTGACCGTCCCCGCCGCGCTCGATCGCAAGCCGATCCTCGCCCACGTCGCCGCGGCCGGCGCCGTGCGGCTCCTGTGGGACGGCGCTGACGTCGCCGCGAGCGACGTGGCCCACGAGCGCCTCGTGCTCGACCGCATCGCCGCGCGCATCGAGGCGCCCGCGGGCGATCACCTGCTCGCCCTCAAGGTGTGCACAGGGGCGATCGCCGACGAGGGGCGCGCCCGCGTGCGCTTCACCGACGAGCAGCGCCGGCCGGTGGCGCTCGCTACCTCGTCGGATCTCACGCCGCTCACGCTGCCCCCGGCCGCGCCGTCGACCGCCACCGAGACCAGGACGGCGCAGGGCCGGGCGCTCGACGCGGGCGCCTCGCAGGCCCTCGATCCGATCCTCACGGCCGTCGTGCTCCGGACGCTCGGCGGCGCGGACGACCAGCGATCGCCCCGCGCGCCCGGGCTGCTCGACCGCGTTACGCGGGCGGCGGGCGTCACCTCCGACGCGATCGCCATGGCGGGCTGGGTGTCCCCGTTCGGCGCGAACCGCAGCGGCTGGCTCGAGGCCGCGCGCGCCCGCGGCCTCGCCGACAAGGACCGGGCCACCGCCGCGTTCGCGCAGCGCCGGCTCGTCGCCGCCCACCTCGCCTCGGACCGGGTCGACTGGGCGGCCGCCGTCTTGCGCGAGGAGCCGCTGCGCTCGGCGCGCGATCCCGAGGCGCGCGTGCTCCGGGCGCTCGTGAAGAAGAAGCTCGCTACCTCGGGGCTCACGCGGGCGGGGCTCGAGGAACTGCTCGCGGTCGAGCGCGAGCAGAAGGACCGGACCCCTGTCGTCGTCTGGCAGGAGATCGCGGCCGCGGCCCGGCTCGACCCGGCGCTCGAGCTGCGCGCCGCGCGCCGGCTCGCCGAGATCGCGCCCGAGTCGCGGGGCGCGGACTACGTGCTCGCGTTCGAGCCCGAGGGCGGCGCCGCGCTCGAGGTAGCGGCGGCCGGGGCGCTCGCGCAGCAGACGTCGGCCGAGGACGTCATCCGCATCGGCCGCGCGCTCCACGGCGCGGGGCGCGTCGCGTGGGCGCGCGAGGTGCTGTCTTACGCCACGCACGTCGCGCCGAACCAGCCCGCCGCGTTCCAGGCGCTCGCCGCGGTCCGGCAGGGCGCCGATCCGGTGCCGTGGACGGCGGCCGCGACCGCCGCGCTCGGGAGGGCGCGCGATCTCACGCCCGGCGATCCGTTCCTCAAGGCCGAGCTCGCGCTCCGCCTCGGCGAGGGCTCGGCCGGCGCGCCGGGCCGGCGGCGCATGCGCGACGAGCAGTACCTCGTCGCGCCCGGCGCCTTCCTCGCCCGGGCGCGGCAGACCCCGGCGAAGAAGGGGGAGGTGGCCGACCGGCAGCTCCACTGGGTGCGCGTCGTGACGTACCACCCGGACAAGCGCGTCTCGCAGCTCATGCACTACGCGCGCGAGATAGTCATCGAGCCGCGCACCGATCAGGATCTCTACGAGCGCGACATCCCCGCCGAGGCGGCAGACACCGAGCTGCTCTTCGCGCGCGTGCACCGCAAGGACGGCACGGTGGCGGAGCCGGACGAGCAGGGCGCGGGCGGGCAGAAGCCGTTCGTGCGCTGGCCCAAGCTGAAGACAGGGGACGTCGTCGAGGTTGCGGTGCGCTCGTGGACCCCGGGTCCCGTCGGCCGCCGCGGCGATGCGCCGTTCTACTTCATCGACTACGTCGGCTCGACCGACACGCGGCCGATCCTCTACAACGAGGTCGTCGTCGACTCGCCGAAGAGCGATCCCCTGGCGATCGACGTGCTGAACGGCAAGGCGGAGCGGGTGCTCACGTCGGAGAAGGACGGGCGCCAGGTGACGCGGTTCATCTGGGACGACCCGCCGGAGGTGCCCGAGGAGCCGCTCGCCCCGCACCTCGCGGAGGTCCTGCCGGTCGTCGTGGGCTCCACGTTCCACGGCTGGCACGAGTTCCGGGAGTGGTACCGGGGCGCTGTCGCGGGCTTCATGGAGCCCGACGATCAGGTCCGCCGGCTCGCCGCCGAGCTCACGAAGGGCAAGGCGACGCGCGAGGAAAAGCTGCGGGCGCTGTTCGACTTCGTGGCGGACGACATCCGCTACGTGAACTTCGTCTCGGGCGAGTGGTGGCTGCCGAACCGCCCGCAGGAGCTCCTGGCGCGGCGCCAGGGCGACTGCGACGACAAGGCGATGCTGCTGATCACGCTGCTCAAGTCGATCGGCATCGAGGCGACGGAGGTGCTCGTGCAGACGCGCTACACCGGCCAGCCGTCGCTGCTCCGGAGCGAGGTCGCGGCGATCCCGGTGTTCGATCACGGCATCGCGTACCTGCCGGGCGCGGGCGGCGCGCCGGGCATGTGGCTCGACGCGACGAGCCCGCAGAGCCGGCTCGGGCCGTTGCCGGCGATGGACGCGCGCACGCTGGCGCTGTTCGTCGACGAGGGGCCGCCGAAGATCGTGGAGACGCCGGCGAGCTCGCCGGCCGACCACGGCGTCGACGCCGACTGGACGATCGCGCTGCTCCCGTCGGGCGCGGGTGAGCTCGCGGCGAAGGAGCGGCACATAGGCGACGCGGCGTTCGAGCTCAGGTCGAACCTGGCCGAGGCCGACGCGCGTGCGCAGTGGGTCGAGCAGTACCTCGCGTACGGCTGGTTCCCGACCGTCGACGTGAAGCCGAAGGTGGCGTTCCAGGCCGATCTCGCGCACGGGGCGGCGTCGCTCGAGTACGAGGCGCGCTCCGAGGGGCTCGCCCGCCGCGAGGGCGCGGAGCTCTCCGTGCCGCTCTCGGGGACGTCCACGATGACGTCGCAGCTCGCGCCGCTCGTGAAGCGCACGCTGCCCGTGGTGCTCCCGCCGAGCATCGCGCCGCGGCACCACCACCGGACGATCACGATCGCCGCCCCCGCCGGGTACACGTTCGCCGAGCTCCCGCCTGGCGGCGACGAGAACGGCGGCGAGTTCGGCCGCGCGACGCTCTCGTTCGCGAAGGTGCCGGGCAAGAACGCGGTGGTGGTGAAGGAGCGCGTGGTCCTCGATCGCTCGACCATCCCCGTGGCCCAGTACGCCGCCTGGCGCGGCTGGCTGCAGCGCGTCGACGGGCTCCTGCACCGGATGGTGCGGCTCGTGCCTGTCGCGCCGGCGAGCAAGCCGGCGCCGTGAGCGCGGCGGGACGCACGCTGCGGCGCGGCGCTGGCCGCGGTCGCTCGAGGGCATCCGGCGTGGCGGCTCGGCGGGGGCCGTCCTCCGCGGGCCCCGAGCTCCCCGGCAGCGCCGGTCCCTCCGCTGCGAGGCCGCCCGTCGGCGGCTCTTGGTACCGTTCTGGCTAGCCGCTCTTCATCGCGATCACACACTCGCGCCAGCGCTACCCAGGGGAGGGGTCTCGCCATGTCGCTCGAACAGTACCGACGCCCGCGAATGATCGTTCTGAGCCCGCGCTCGACCGCTTACGACGCGGTGAGGGCGATGGTGGACAACCACGTCGGCGCGGTGCTGGTCCACGATGGCCAGCGCCTCGCGGGCATCGTGACCGACCGCGACATCGCGCTGGAGGTCGTGGCAGGCGACCTCGACGCGCGCAGCACGCCGCTGCGCGACATCATGTCGGACGAGGTCGCGACGCTCGAGATCGACGCGTCGATCGACGACGCCGTGCGCACCATGCGCGATCATGCGTGTCGGCGCGTGCCGGTGACCGAGCAAGGGCGGCCCGTCGGCCTCGTGACCCTGGACGACCTGCTCGCCGACGGGGCCATCGACGCAGGGGCCGCCGGCTCCGTCGTGACGGCGCAGCTCGAGGTGGCCGCCCGGTTCAAGCCTGGCGGCGCGCTGCACCCGGAGGGGACCGCGCGGCCGGAGCGCTCGCGCGGCCCCGTGCGCGCCCTCACCCGGCGCAAGGCGCGCGCGGACAGCGCCTATGGCCGGCTGCTCCACGCGGTCGAGCGCCACAGCGGCCTCCAGCAGCGCGACCGCGCAGAGCTCGCGCTGCAGATCGTCCTCGGCAACCTCTGCCGCAGGGTGACGCCCCAGGAGGCGCGGCACCTCATCGCGCAGCTCCCCTCCAAGCTCCACCCGTCACTCGACCCGTTCCTCGACGGGCCCGACAAGCGCATCACGACGGCGACGATCGAGGACGACGTCGCGCGCGAGCTGCGCCTGGACCGCGAGGCCGCGGGCTTCGTGCTGCAGGCGATCTGCGAGGCGGTCGCGGACAGCGTGTCTGCCGGGGAGATCGAGGGGTTCCGCGGCCAGCTCCCGCTCGACATGAAGGACCTGTTCCCGCCGACCCCGCTGCGCCGGGCGGTCTGATCTGCCCGCTGCTGCCGCGGCGAGACCCACGCCCCGCGCCGTGCGCGCGCATTGCAGGCCGCGCCTCGGGCGCGCTCGCGCCTTGTCGAGCCCCGCCCGGGGCGCGCCCGGGCCGCGTCACGTGATCGCGTCACGTGGTCGGCTCGGGCGCGGGCGCCGCGAGCAGCTTGCGGACCGTGCCGAGGAGCTTGTCGGCCGTGAACGGCTTCTTCAGGACGCTGTGCACCCTCTCGCCGAGCTTCTGGAGCAGCTCGTGGCGCTGGTCCACCGCGCTCATGATGACGATCGGCATGCCGTCGAGCCTTTGCTCCTGATTCACGGCCTTGACGAGGTCAAACCCGCTCATGATCGGCATCATCAGGTCCACGAGGGCGAGGTTCGGGCGGGCCCCTCGCAGGTAATCGAGCGCCTGCTTGCCGTCGGGGTAGGTCACGACCGAGTACCCTTCGTCCTCGAGCAGCCCCTCGATGCACGCGAGGAGGTCTGACTCGTCATCCACCACGAGCACCGTCGTCACGGATCCTCCTCTTTCTCTTGCAATGCGCCGAGGAGCCGCGCGTGCCCCGAGAGGATCTGCTCCGCAGAACGGAACGAGCTCGCCACCTCGATCCCGCGCTCGCCGATGACGAACTCGCGGATCGACCTGTCGTAGAGGCTCTCTCGCATCTTCAAGATCGAGATGAGCCGGTGGATCTGCGACCTGAGCTCGACATAGCGCAGCAGGATGACGGTCTCGACCACGTTCCCGAGCTCGGGGTTCGACATCCTGATGAGGGGCGTGAACAGATCGAGCTCCTCGGTCACCAGCGTCGTCACGTCGAGCATCCTGAGCTGGTTGGTGAAGGCCGAGAGGAACCGCGGCATCCGGTCCGGGTAGACAGACGCGGCCCGGAAGCCCTCGATGCCGTCGATGAACAGCCGGCGTCGCGGCTTCGGGTCCTGGCGCAGGAGCTCGATCAGCTGCTCCGCCAGCGAGTCCATCATGTGCTCCAGCGGCGGCTGCCAGATGAGTTGGATCGTGCCCTTGTTGACGTGGGTATCGAGATCGATGCCGACCTTCCGGGCCTTCTCGCGGAGCCGGGGCGGAGGCTCGTAGAAGCCGAAGTAGATCCCCTCCTCGCCCTGCTTCGCCCCCTCGACAAGGAACGAGAGCCCGAGGAGCGTCTTGCCGGTGCCGGGCGCGCCGAGGAGGGCAGTCGCCGAGCCCGAGGGCAATCCGCCCTCGATCATCGCGTCGAAGCTCTCGATCCCGAAGCCCATCCGCTTGCGCTCCTCGGTCGCGCTCGGCCGCGGGTTGTCGAACTGGATCTCGGTGCGGGGGTGGATGACCATCCCGGACGAGTCGATCTCGACCTCGTGCTTCCCGCGCAGGGAATCGCTCCCGCGGAACTTGTGGACCGTGAGCTCGCGGACGGCCCTCGGCCCGATCAGGTGATCGGTGAGCTCGATGACGCCGTCGACGAGCGCGTTCTCGGCGTGAGACCGCTCCCGCGTGCTCGAGAGGAGGAACGTCGTGCAGTCGCTCAGCGTCGAGAGCCCCTGGATCTCGTGCACGAACTCGCGGTAGGCGAGCGCGGTGGGCGCGCGCTGCTCGACGCTCTCGAGCCCGTCGACCACGAGCACGTCGGTGCCGCGGCGCTCGCGCAGGGTGCGGCGCAGCAGCTCGAGCAGCCCGGGCAGGCCCTGATCGCGGAGCGCCGGGTAACCGCTGATGTAGTAGATGCGGTCCGGGATCATGCCCGGATCGAAGATCCTCATGCCGCTCAGGTGGCGGATCATCTTGCTGTGCGACTCGACGAGGAGCGTCACATAGACACACTGCGCGCTCGGGCTCCTCCGCACGTGCTCGAAGCAGAGCTGGTTGCCGAAGATGGTCTTGCCGCTCCCGGGGGGACCCATCAGGGCGTAGGTGCCGTTCCGGAGGAATCCGCCCTTCAGGATGTAGTCGAGCCTCGGAATGCCAGTCTCCAGCCGGGCGATGTCCGCGCTGGAGCTGTCGCTCTCTCCTCCCTCGGGCGAGGGTCCCTGTGCGCCTTGTTGGTCCTCACGTTCTCGCGTCATGCGTGTTCCGCTGAGGTCTCCGACGCCTGCTGCTGCGCGACGGGCAAGCGCACGACGAACGCCGCCCCGCCGCTGTCGGGCGATTCGATGACGATGCTGCCGCCGTGCGCCTGGACGATCTCCCGCACGATGTAAAGGCCGAGCCCGAGGCTCTGCGACTTGTACGTGGACGCGATCCGCTGGAAGGGCTCGAAGACCCGGTCGCGATCCTCCGCGGCGATGCCCGGCCCGTGGTCGCGGACCGTGAGCTTGGCCGTCGTCCCCTCGCGCGCAAGGGAGACCTCGATCGGGCTGCCTCCCCCGTATTTCAGCGCGTTCGTGAGCAGGTTCTGGACGACCTGCTCGATGCGCGCGCCGTCCCAGAGCCCGAAGACAGGCTCGCTGGCCACGATCCGGACCGGCGTCCCGGCCGCGCGGGCGTGCTCGGTGGCTTCCTCCGCGGCGTCGCGCACGATCTGGAGCAGATCCTTCGGCTCGAAATCGAGCTCGAGCCGGCGGGCGCGGATCCGGGTCACGTCGAGGAGGTTCTGGACAAGGCTGGTGAGGCGATCGATCTGCCGCTGCGACATGTCGACCAGCCGGTCGAGCTCGGGGAACGAACCGTCCGGCGGGACGCGCAGCTTGAGCCGGTGGATCGTGAGCATCAGGGCGTTGAGCGGCGATCTCAGCTCGTGCGCCGCGATGGACAGGAACTCGTCGCGCGCGGCGAGCGCAGCGCGCGTGTCGTCGGCCTTTCGCTGGAAGGCGGTCACGTCGACGAAGGTGAGCGCGGCGAGCCTGCGATCGTGGTCGACGGCGTCGCACCGGACGACCAGGGCGACGTCGCCGTTGCGGGTCTTCCAGTGCGTCATCGAGGGGCCGAACGCCTCTCCGCGGAGGGCGCGGGACCGCGGCCGCTCGTGGGGCGCCAGCGGCTTGCCTTCGGCGTCCGTGACGTGCGGGGTTTGCCCGTCCAGGTCCTCATAGGCAAACGCGACCTCGCGCGCCGACGGGTTGGCGAAGACCACCCGGCCATCTCGCCCGATCTCGATCAACACGAGTCCTACCTCGATCGTATCCGCGGCCGGTGTGTCGGTGGGTAAAGCCGATCTGACCAAGTTCGCTCCCTCGCTGTTGCGAAGCGTCTCGCTGTCAGGCTCATCCTGCAAACGGCGGACCGCCCGGCGGTCTCAGGCCGGGAGCGGCGCCCGTGGCGAACGCGGCTGTGGCGTAACGCCATCGCGCGGGGCAACTTGGTGCGTGCGGGGGGATGACGGGACCGACCATTGAAGTCTCAATGGCGTCCTTACATTGTCGCTTCAGCGCTCGTCGGGCGCGGCGCGGCCGCGACCCACGCCTACGCCTGCGGCCAGACCACGCCGCGCGCGCGCAGGTCCGCGACCGTGTCCGCCAGCGTCTCGAGCGGGTCGCGCGGCGTCCAGTCGAGCTCGCGCCGGGCCTTGGTCGCGTCGAGGTACCAGAAGTGCTGGCCCATCTCCGCCGACACCGGGTCGACCGGCAGATCGAACGGGAGCCGCTTGCGCGCCCGCTCGATGAGGTGCGCGCCCGCCTTGGCGAGCGCGATGCTCCGCGGCAGCCGCAGGGCCGGGGCCGGCACGCCCGAGATGCGCGAGAGGCGGTGGAAGAAGACGTCCAGGCTCATGTTGGCGGCGCCGAGCAGGTAGCGCTCGCCCGGGCGGCCCTTCTCCATGGCCAGCGCCATGCCGTGCGCCGCGTCGCGGGCGTCGACGAACGAGAGGCCGCCCGCGGGGATGAAGGGGACCCGGCGCTCGAGGAAGCTCACGACGTCTCCGGTCGACGCGCCGTGGACGTCCCCCGGGCCGAGCAGGATGCTCGGGTTGACGGCGACGACCTCGAAGCCCGGCCCGCTGCGATCGAAGGCCGCGCGCTCGGCGTACAGCTTCGAGCGGTAGTAGGGCCAGCCGGCGATGAGGTCGATCGGCGGCTCCGCCGTCTCGTCGCGGATGTCCTCCGGGTCCCTGCTCACCGCGACGACGCCGCTCGTGCTCGCGATGACCGCGCGCTTCACCCCCGCGTCGCGGCAGGCGTCGAGGGTGATCTTGGTCCCCTCGACGTGCGTCCGGTAGAGCGCCTCGGCGTCCTCCCGGCGCCGCGAGACGCGCCCGGCGCAGTGGAAGAGCCCCTCGCAGCCCTCGGCGGCGGCGCGGACCGACGCCGCGTCGAGGATGTCGCCGCGGCGGAGCTCCACGCCTTGTTCGACGAGCGCGAGCGCGGGCGCCTCCGCCCGGCAGAGCGCCACGACGTCGTGCCCCGCCCCGCGGAGCTCCGCGACGAGGTGCGAGCCCAGGAAACCGGTCGCGCCGGTGACGAGGTAGCGGCTCATGCGAGGTCGAAAACCTTCTGGAAGGTCTGGAGGAGGGAGATGTCGTTCGATTTCACGAGGCCCGTCATGAACTCCATCGGGCTCGGTGTGTAGGCCTCGCGGACGATCTTGGTGAAGATCTCCGGCGTCGTCTTGAGCACGCAGTCCGCCTGCTGGCTCGGCTTGCCGACCCGCGCCTCGCAGCCAGCCGGGTCGATCCGCAGCGTCCACTTCGCCTCCTCCTCCGTCCCGAGCGTGACGTAGTAGGTGATCGGCTGGGTGACCCGCCCGGCCACGTATTTCGACTCGAGCTCGCGGAACAGGAGCGTGAGCGGGTGCTCCTTCGTGTTCGCGGCCTGATCGATGCTCTCGACCCGGCGCAGGTCGAGGGCGCCGCCGTCCCGCAGCTTGATCACGGCGAGCTGCGTGAGCTCGGCGACCTTGCGGCAGGCCATCGCGTACTTCATCCCGGCGGTGAGCCGCCGGAGGTCGCCGATCTCGAGCGGCGGCCCGATGCGCGCGAGGACGTCGCGGCGGATCGGGATGCTGCGCCCCTTGGGGAGCGCCTCGAAGGTGCCGCCCAGGTAGAGCGGCAGGATGTCGACGTTGTGCGTGAGCGCGAGGTGCCCGATCGCCGGCTTGAACTCCAGGATGCTGCCGTCGGGGCTGCGCGTGCCCTCGGGGAAGAGCAGCACGGTCCGCCCGCGGTCGAGGATCTCGCCGGTCTGGCGCAGCGCCGTGCGGAGGCCGCCCTTGCGGTCGAAGGGCGCGAGGTTCGTGAGGTTCTCGAAGTAGGCGCGACGCCAGCGGTTGCCTTCGAAGAAGTAGTCCTGGGCGGCCAGCGAGACGATGCCGTCGCCGTAGCTGCCCAGCGCGTACTTCACGAGCCCCATGTCGAGGTGGCTCGCGTGGTTCGAGACGACGATCGTGTTGCGGTTGTGCGGGATGAACGCGCGCCCGTAGACCTTCGGGCGCATGACGTTCCCGTAGAAGCCGGACTGGACCTTGTTCATCCAGTGCTTGGCGAAGTCGGCCACCTGGCGCGGGACGTGGATGGGCTCCTCGCCGGGCGCGTGGGCCTTCGGCTCCAGGGCCGCCCCGCCGGCGTCGTGCGCGAGGGCGCCCGCGCTGGCGTCAGCGGACGCGGCGGACTCGGCGGCGAGGCGCGCGACGATCGCCTTCACCTCGGAGCGCTTCACCTGGCCGGACGCGGTGCGCGGCAGGTCGGCGTCGTGGAGGTGCAGGGCCATGGGATGGCACGGCTTGGGCAGCGCCTGGATCGCCGTCCGGAGCGCCTCGAGCGCGCGCTCGTGCTGCGCTGCCCGCGCGAGCGCCTCGTCGCCGTCGCCGTCCTTGGCGCTCGGGGGCGCGGGGACGGCGAGGCAGGCGACCTGCTCGCCGCCGCGGCCGTTGTCGATCCCGACGATCGCGAGCTCCCGGACGTGCGGGACCTTGCCGAGCAGGCGCTCGACGTCGGCCGGGTACACGTTCTCGCCCTTGGCCGCGGTGATGACCTCGCTCTGCCGGCCGACGAGGACGAGCCGCCCCTGCTTGTCGAGCTTGCCGAGGTCGCCCGTGTGGAGCCACCCCTCCGCGTCGAGCGCGGCCTGGGTCGCGTCGGGGCCGTCGGCGTAGCCCTTCATGACGTTGGGACCGCGCGCGAGCACCTCGCCGACGCCGTTCGCGTCCGGGTTCGCGATCTTGATCTGCACGCCGGGGATCGGCTTGCCGACGTTCCCCGGGTTCGCCGCCGGCGAGGCCTTGGCGACGGTCAGGAGCGGCGCCGCCTCGGTCAGGCCGTAGCCCTCGGCGAGCGGCAGGCCGAGCCCCTTGAACACGGCGGCCGTGTCCCTGGGGAGCGCCGCGCCCCCGGAGATGAGGAAGCGGACGTTGCCGCCGAGCGCCTCGTGGACGCTGCCGAAGAAGAGCCGCCCCGCGTTGAGCCCGAAGCGCTTGCCGAGCATGCGGTTCAGCTCCATGGCCCAGCTGAACGCGGTGGCCGCGGCGGGCCCCTGCTCCTTCACCCGGGCGATGATCTGTCGCTCCAGCATCTGCCAGAGCGCCGGCACGCCGACCATCGCGGTGACGCGCGCCCGCTTCAGCCCGTCGCTCACCCGGTCGGCCGACACCTCGTCGAGGTAGATGATCCGCGCGCCCTGCGACAGCGGCAGGAGCAGGCCGCAGGTGACCTCGAAGGTCTGGTGGAGCGGCAGCACGCTGAGCACGCGATCGCTCGCCTTGAGCGGGAAGAGCGGGGCGAGGGATGCGAGCAGCGCCGTGAAGTTGCCGTGCGTGAGCAGCACGCCCTTCGGCTCCCCGGTCGTGCCGCTCGTGTAGACGACGCTCGCGACGTCCTCGCTGCCCACGCGCACGTCCGGGGGTGCGAGCCCGTCGCCGGATGCCGGGCCGAGGCCGGCCGCGCGGCCCTCGGCGAAGCCGACCAAGTCGAAGGCGTACAGGTTCGGCAGCGCCGCGCGCACGCCGGCGCCGACCTTCTCCTCCACGGCGCTGTCCCAGAGGACGACCTTCGCGGTCGACGAGCGCACGACGGCCGCGAACGCCTCCGCCTCGAGCGCGGGATCGATCGGGACCGCGACGGCGCCCGCGCGGAGGATGCCGAAGTAGGCGACGGGCCACGACGGCTGGTTCGCGCCGGAGAGCACCACGCGATCGCCGCGGCGGACGCCGAGCGCGGCGAGGCGCGCGGCCGTCTTGCAGGCCGCGTCGCGGAGCTCGCGGTAGCTCGTGCGCGAGAGGCCGTCCTGCTCGATCCGCTGCAGCGAGAGCGCGTGATCGAAGCGCTCGGCGACCTCGTCGAGCAGGTCGACCAGGCTGTCGTAGGGCCGGAGCGGCTTGATCTCCCGGCGGAGCATTTCCTCCATGAGCGGGAAGGCCCACTTCTCCAGGCCGGGGAGGTGGACGTTCCAGATGTAGTCGCGCCAGTCGATCTTCTCGGGCGCCCAGACGAAGCGCGCCCGCTCCTCGGGCGGCATGCGGGCCATGGCCGCGCGCGTGTTGGCGCACGAGTAGACCCAGTCCGCCTCCGCGACGAACGGCATGAAGACCTCGAGGAGCGTGGCCGTCCTCTGCTCGGTCTTCGCGGCGCTCTCCAGCGCGGCGGCCGCCGGCTTGAGGAGGGCGGCGGCGGGGCCGACGCCCGCCGTCTTGAGCAGGCTCCCGAGGCCGCGGAGCGCGCCCTCGATCGCGCGCGCGCCGTGCGCGTTGTACTGCTGCCGGCTCAGCCCGCGCGGCTCGAAGCGGGACGACACGATGTCGAAGAGCGCGGTCTTCTTCCCCTCGAACACCTGCCGTCGCTTGTAGAGCCCGGCGAGCTCCAGGTAGCGCGTCACGCGGCAGCCGTTCGTGTCGGTTGAACCGTACTGGTACACGGCGGGCGCGCGGCCCTCGATGAGCTCGCAGAGCGAGGCGATCATGCCGCTCGCGGTCATGTCGACCGGGATGAGGTCGAGCCGCACGTCGTGGTCGCCCGGGAACTGCACCTGCCCCTTCGAGGCGAGGTAGAGGTAGGGCGCCGAGGTGTTGATCCCCTCGTTCCAGCCGCAGAACGGGAACTCGACGGCGGTCTCGACGACGGCGGGGCGGACGATGGTGAAGGGCAGCCCGGAGCTGGCGAGCACCTGCTCGCCGATGCTCTTCGTGTAGGTGTAGATGTTGGTCCACCCCCAGAAGAGCGCGCGCTCCTTGCCGGCCTCGACGAGCCGGTCCTTGATGAACTTGCGCTTCACCCTGGCGAGCTCGTTCTCGAGCGCGCTGCCGCGGCCCGGCTCGCCGCGCGCGGCGAGGTTGGCCTTGGCCTCGTCGAGGAAGGCGCTCTGCCGGAAGGCGTCCTCGCACCGCTGGCGCGCCTGCTTCACGAGGTCGAGGCACTCGCTGATCTCGCGCTGCGGGTCCCAGTGCGATCGATCGAGCGTCCGCTTCGGGCAGGCGGCGCCGAACCACGTCTCGCCGGCGGCGCGGGGGAAGGGGATCTCGGCCGGGTGGTTCTCCTCGATGAGCCCGGAGCGGTAGCCCGCGACGAAGCAGGTGCTCGTGTGCATCACCTTGGCCCCGAGGGTCCGCGCGAGCTCGACGATGTTGCTGATGCCGAACGCGTTGACCTCGAGCGCCTCGTCGAGCGGGGGGTTGAAGTCGACGACGCCGGCCACGTTCACGACCGCGGCGATCTGGCCGGTGAGCTCCCCCACGCGGTCGCCGAGCCCGAGCAGCGGCAGGCCGACGTTGCCGTTCATGGGGGTGATCTTCTGCCGGAGGTACTCCTCGAAGGCGGGCCCCGGGTGCTGCTCGCGGATCGGATCGAACACCGGCGAGGTGGCGATCTGGGACCAGAAGCGCTCCTCCGGCGACTGGTTCTCCTTGGCCCGGACGAGCAGGTAGATGTGGCTGATCTCCGGGAACCTCGCGAGCAGCATGGCCAGCCAGACCTTGCCGAGGAACCCAGTGCCTCCGACCACCACGAGCCGCTTGCCCGAGAGGACATGCGACGGCACCAGCGGCGGGACCGCCGCGGTTTCTTGGCCGCCGGCCTCTCCCGGCGAGCCGGGCTCCGTCGGTCCGGCCCCAGCCCCGTTCGTAACACCCATATGGCTCATCGAGACTCCAGGAAGGCCGCTCAATTCGCGCCTGGGCCGTAACGCGTCAAGGGCGAGGTGCCGCGAACCGAGGTTCGCACCCTTCAGGCACGGGGTTTGCTGCTCCTTATACTGGAAGATCGCTCGCGGAATCTGGGTTGCCGCAGCGTCGGACGGCGCGTCCCGGGTGCGGCGCGCGTCCCCGGGGGTGGCGCGCATGGCTGACGCGCGCCGTGGCAGATCGGGCGCGTCCGGCGCAATGCCTTGCCGACGCAGGGGAGGCGACGCAAGCAGTGCGGCCCATGATCTTCGGCGCGCACGAGTCCGTGGCCGGCGGCCTTCACCGCGCGATCGCGCTGGCAGGGGAGGACCGGTGCGAGGCGATGCAGATCTTCACCAAGGTCTCGGGCCAGTGGCGGGAGCCTGCGCTGAGCGCGGAGCAGATCGCCGCGTTCCGCGCCGCGCGCGCGTCCTGGACCGGCGCGGGTCGGACGCTCGCGCATGCGAGCTACCTCATCAACCTGTGCGCCGAAGACGCCGCGATCCTCGAGCGCTCGCGGGAGGCGTTGTTCCAGGAGCTCGCGCGCTGCGACGCGCTCGGGATCGACTTCGTCGTGTTCCATCCGGGCGCGCACCGCGGCCTTGGCGAGGAGGCCGGCCTCGACCGCATCGGCGAGAGCCTCGCGCTCGTGCTCTCGCGGGGCAAGGGGCTCCGCGCGCAGCTGTGCATCGAGAACATGGCCGGGCAGGGGTCGACCCTCGGCGATCGCCTCGACCAGATCGCCGCGATGATCGAGCGCGCCGGGCCGGAGGGGGCGCGGCTCGGGGTCTGCATCGACACCCAGCACGCCTTCGCGGCGGGGCACGACCTCCGGAGCGAGGCCGGCTACGAGCGGTTCTGGGGTGATTTCGGCCGGCTGCTCGGCATGGACAGGCTGCGGTGCATGCACGTGAACGACTCGAAGGCGGCGCTCGGCCAGCGGCTCGACCGGCACGCGCGCATCGGCGACGGGGAGATGGGGCTCGCGCCGTTCTGGCGCCTCGTGAACGACGCGCGGCTCGCGCGCGTGCCGGCGGTGATCGAGCTGCCGCCGCTCTCCAAGGAGCGGCGCGGCTATGCGGAGGAGATCGCGCGGCTGCGCGGCCTCAGCGGCGCGGCAGAGCCTCCGGCGGCGCCTCGGCCCGCGCCGGAGGCGCCGCGCGCGCCGAAGCGGCGGTCGCGCGCCTAGCGCGGCGGGGCCTCAGGGACGAGGCGCCCGGTGCGGCACCCGGACGCCCTTCTCGTCGGCGACCTGGATCGCCGTCTCGTACCCCGCGTCGGCGTGCCGGATGATCCCCATCCCCGGATCGATGGTGAGCACCCGCTCGAGCCGGCGTCGCGCAGCCTCGGTGCCGTCGGCGACGATCACCATCCCCGCGTGCAGCGAGTTGCCGATCCCGACGCCGCCGCCGTGGTGGAAGCTGACCCACGACGCGCCGCCGGCGGTGTTCGCGAGCGCGTTGAGGATCGCCCAGTCGGCGATCGCGTCCGAGCCGTCCTTCATCGCCTCCGTCTCCCGGAACGGCGACGCGACCGACCCGCAATCGAGGTGGTCGCGCCCGATCACGAGCGGCGCCTTCACCCGGCCGGTGCGCACGAGCTCGTTGAAGGCGAGCCCGACCTTCGCGCGATCGCCGTAGCCGAGCCAGCAGATCCGCGAAGGGAGCCCCTGGAACGCGATCTTCTGCTGCGCGAGCTCGATCCAGCGTCGGAGGTCGGGGTCGCCCGGGACCGCCTCGAGCACCGCGCGATCGGTGGCGAGGATGTCCTCGGGATCGCCCGAGAGCGCGACCCACCGGAACGGGCCCTTGCCCTGGCAGAACAGCTCGCGCACGTACGCCGGCACGAAGCCGGGGATCGCGAAGGCGTCCTGGCAGCCCGCCTCCATCGCGCAGGTGCGGATGTTGTTCCCGTAGTCGAAGACCTCGGCCCCGCGCCGCTGCATCTCGAGCATCGCCTCCACCTCGATCCGCATCCCCGCCTTCGCGCGCGCGACGTACTCCCCGGGGTCGCGGGCGCGGAGCTCCGCTGCCTGCTCCAGCGTGAGCCCCGGCGGGACGTAGCCGACGAGCGGGTCGTGCGCCGCGGTCTGCTCGGTGACGAGGTCCGGCGTGACCCCGCGGCGGACGAGCTCCGGGTAGATGTCGGCGGCGTTGCCGCAGAGGGCGATCGAGCGCGGCGCCCCGCGCCGGACGCTCTCGAGGACCGCGTCGAGGGCGCGGTCGAGGTCGTCGATGCGCTCGTCGACGTAGCGGGTGCGCAGCCGCTTCTCGATGCGCGCCGGGTCGATCTCGACGCCGAGGCAGGCCATGCCCGCCATGGTCGCGGCGAGCGGCTGCGCGCCGCCCATGCCGCCGAGGCCCGCGGTGAGCACCCAGCGCCCGCCGCCCGAGGCGCGCGCCGCGTGCGCCTTCCGCGCGGCGACGAAGGTCTCGTAGGTGCCCTGCACGATGCCCTGCGAGCCGATGTAGATCCACGAGCCCGCGGTCATCTGCCCGTACATCGTCAGGCCGAGCGCCTCGAGCCGCCGGAACTCGTCCCACGTCGCCCACCGGCCCACGAGGTTCGAGTTCGCGAGGAGCACGCGGGGAGCGTCCGGGTGCGTGCGGAAGCGGCCCACGGCCTTGCCCGACTGCACGAGGAGCGTCTCGTCGTCCGCGAGCTCCCGGAGCTCGCGGACGATCACGTCGAACGCCTCCCATGAGCGCGCGGCCTTGCCGGTGCCACCGTAGACCACGAGGTCATCGGGCCGCTCCGCGACCTCCGGATCCAGGTTGTTGTGGATCATCCGGAGCGCGGCCTCCTGGATCCACCCCTTGCAGCTCCGCTCGCTCCCGCGCGGCGCGCGCACCGCCCGGGCCCCGTGCTCTCCGGTCGCCATGCTGTCGTGTACTCTAGCCGGTCCGGGTCGACCAGAAGGCGCGGCGCGCGCGCCGTCTCGTACGACGCGCGGCCGGGAGGCGTAAGCCTGCTCGGCGAGCCCGGTCGCTCTCCGGGGCAGCCGGCTTCGTCCGAACCGGAGTATGCTCGCCCCGGGCGCGCGCTGCGCCCGTCTCCGGGAGAGTCCATGATCTCGAGCATCCGTTCGGCCCTCGCGCGTTGCCCGGTCCAGGCCCTTTCGCTCGCAGTCCTTTCGCTCGCCGTCGCGACCGCGGGGTGCGGCAAGGTCGGGTGCTTCGAATGGACCGAGCTCGAGGGGGCATGCCCCTCGCAGGAGGAAGCGCCCGCCTACTTCGGCAGCGACAGCTGCCAGGGCGAGGTCGAGTCGGTCGACAGCGAGCCCGAGTACGACGGCGACTACTGCTGCTACGACATCACCAAGCGAGACGAGTACTACGCCTGCTCCCCGTTCGACGGACGCACCTCGCCCCCGCCTCCATCGCCGCAGCCCGCCCCGCCGCCGCAGCCGGCGCCGTCTCCGCCGAACTGAGCCGGAGCTCCGGCCACCCCTCCCGCCGCGCCCGCCGGTTCACGCGTGCCCACCGGTTACGTGGGATCGAGCGCTGCGCCTGCCCCTCTTCGTCTCTCCCTACAGCTCGTCCAGCGCATGCCTGCCGAGCTCCTGGAGCGCCGCGAGATCCCGCGCTGCCATCTCTTCCACGTCGCCGGGCGCCTCGCGCGGGTAGGCCAGGACGACCTCGCCGTCGTGCAGGTAAAGGTGCTGGCCGTCGATGCACCCGTGCGCGCCCCCCGCGGCGTGGAGCGCCGCGATGGCCTCGCCGAGGCGCGCGCGCTGGCCCCCGGTCAGGGCGCGCCCCTCGTCGGCGAGCGCGCGGCCCTGGGGCGGCGCGATCCAGACCTCGCCGGCGGCGAGATCGACCCGCAGGACCGACGGCAGGGCCGCGTGGCCGGCGCGCGCGAACGCCCGGGCGCGGGCGAGCGTCGCGTCGTCGAGCTGCAGCACGAGGACGTCGCGATCGAGCCAGGCGTCGCGCCATCGGCCCTCCGTGTCCCGGCCGTCGCCGACCTCCAGGGTCGCCGCGAGCCGCGCTGTCGTGGAGGGCGGCGCGTCGCTCGCTCGAGGCCGGGTGCTCGCGCGCGACCGCTGCGGCCGCGCGCGCTCCGACCAGGAGAGCGCGGTGATCGCGCGCCGCGCCTCGAACGCGTCGCCTGGCCGCGCGGCGGGGTCCTCGGCGAGCAGCGCCGCCACGGCCGCGTCGTGGGCCGCCGTGAGGTCCGGATGGACATCGCTCGGCGCGGGATCGAGCTTCCCGCGCACGGCGGGGGCGGGCGGCTCTCCGGTGAGCAGCTCGGCGAGCACCGCGCCGACGCCGTACAGATCGCTCGCCAGCGTCGCCGGCCGGCCCATGCGCTGCTCCGGCGACATGTACGCGAACGTGCCGATCGCGCCGGCCGTGGCCGTCGTCGAGAGGTCGCCGAGGTGCGCCGCGCCGAAGTCCGCGAGGTGCGCCGTTCCGACCTCGTCGAAGAGCACGTTGCTCGGCTTCACGTCGCGGTGGAGGATGCCGAGCCGGTGCGCCTCGCCGAGCGCGGACAGCAGCGCGCACGCGATCTCGACGGCGCGCGCGGGCGCGACCGGCTCGCCCCGCAGCCGCTCGATCAGCGACCCGCCGGGCATCCAGGCGAGCACCATCGCGGGTCCCTCCGGGTGGTACGCGCGGAGCGCGACGACGTTCGGGTGCCGGAGCTGTGCGAGCGCGCGCGCCTCGCGCTCGAACCTGAGGAGCGCGTCGCGCCCCGCTCCGAACGCCGCGCCCGCGAAGATCTTCACCGCGACGCGCTCCGCCGTGATCCGGTCGCGCGCCTCGACCACCCGCGCGTGCGGCGTGGCCGTGACCTCGCGCAGGGTCTCGTAGCGCCCGAAGAGGAGCGGCCCCGCCGGGGGCGGCCCCGCCGTGGGTCCGTCGGCAGGGACGCTCTGCGGCGAGGGCGCCTCCCGGCCTCCCGGGTCGAGCAGGGCGAGCTCGTCGCGCACGGTCCGCGCGGCGTCCTCGAGCCCGAGCTCGCCCAGGCAGCGGCAGAGCAGCGGCAGCGCGCGGGCGCGCTCCGCCGCAGAGGGCGGCAGCTGCTGCAGCGCGCGCACCGCGGCCTCCGTGCGGCCGTGGCGCGCGAGGAGCTCGCCGAGCGCGAGCCACGACGCCGCGTCGTCCGGGCGGCGGCGGAGCGCGGCCTCGAGCACCCGCGCGCCGTCGGCGGGGCGGCCGGCGAGCTCGAAGCTCTCGGCGGCGCGGCGCGCCTCCTGGGCCGCGGTGAACGCCTCCGCGGCCGCGGCGTGCGCGCCGAGCGTCGCGAACAGCGCGCCGGCATGACGGGAGAACCCGCGCGCCGCGAGGTCGGCGGCGACGCGCAGCGCGGCGTCGCGGGGCGCCGTGGTGGCGAGCAGGTCGAGCGCCTCGCGCGCGAGCGCGTCGTCGCCGCCGAGCGCGGCCATCAGCGCCGCGCGGGCCGGGTCCTCGGCTGCCAGCGCCTCCCTGGCCGCGCCGACGAAGTCGCAGGCCCGCTCGAGCAGCTCCGAGGCGCCCGCGCGATCGCCGGCCGCGACGAGGAGCGCGGCGCCGCGGGCGCGCTGCCCGATCGCGGCGAGCTCGGCCGCGCGCCGTCGCAGGTCGTGGTACGCCACCCCGACGTCGGCCGTCAAACCGTCAGCGCGCGGCGATGCGCGCGCGGCCGATCACGGAGAGATCGAACCGCACCTCGCCGAGGTCGATCCCCGACGCGCTGAACGGCACCTGCCGCGTGCGGTGCACGGCCAGCGTGGCGTTCGCCGGCAGCGGCCCGAGCGTCGAGGGGTCCAGCAAAGAGCCAGGGATCACGCCTCTGCCCGTGTCCTTGAAGGCGCACCGCACGGCCGTGCCGCGCGCGGAGGTCACGTCGACGTAGATGACGTCCCGCGCCGGGTCGGCCTCGCCGCCCTCGTCGGCGCGCCACTGCACGACGGCGCCGACCCCGGCGTCGAGCGCGACGCCGTCGGCCAGCGCGGCGTCGCCGACCCGCACCTCCTCGGGGCCCGCGGGAGCGTCGGCCGCGATGGCGAACCGGTCGAGCAGCCCCGACCCGGAGCTCTCGAAGACGTACCGCGCCGGCGCCGGCAGATCGCTCGTGGCGTCGCGCGACGTGTAGAAGACGCCGAAGACCAGATCGCCGACGTCCGGGAATGCGCGCGCGGCGAGCGGCATTTCCGTGCTTTCAGTCTTCATGGTCACGTCGCCCGCATCGAGGAGCTCGATCGATCCGAGAGAGCTCAGGCTGGTCGCCGTCTCGTCGTCGGCGGGCGAGAGGACCATGCAGCTGCCGGCGGAAGGAAGATCGAACGACGAGCCGACCACCCGCTCGGCGAGCTCGGGATCGGTCGCGGAGGAGAGCCGCATGAACTTCGCCGAGACGTTGGTGACCGCGCCCGCGCCCGCGCCCTCGACGTCGGCGCTCGGCAGCGCCGCCTCATCGAGCTCGATGGGGGAGGTGGTCCAGGCGGCGTCCCGGCTCAGGTTGATCGCGCGCTCGACGCGCACGACCCCCTGGGTGACCACCCCGTTGGCGTCGGTCGCGTCGCCGGCGACAGGCGCCGAGCAGCCGACGAGGGCCGCACCGGCGAGGACGAGGCATGAGGTGGTGAGGGCGCCATAGGGACGCATAGATCCGAGTCTAAGGCGGGTCCTCCGGGCGGGCAAGCGCCTGCGCGAGCCACAGAAATCGCAAGAAAATCCGCTTCCTACAGTCATGGTCGCGCAGTCATGGTCGGGTCGGATTCCGGCCACGTCAAAAGCTGACAGTGAGACCGCCACCCGGGGTGACGGTCCCCTGGCCGAGTGCGACCGGAGCGCCGGCGATCTCGCCGCTCGCGTGGTGGTAGGTCGCTGTGGCCTCCACGGCGACGTGCACGTGGCGAAACCCGCCGCGCACGCCCAGCACGAAGCCGACCTGGAGGTGCTGGCCCGACGCGTCGACGAGCGGCCCCCGGGTCGCCGCCCCGGACGCGGGCAGCCGCACCTGGCCGCCGAGGAGCTCGAACCCGAGCCGCGGGCCGAACCAGACCGCGTAGAGATCCGCGTCCGACCGGAAGCCGAGCAGGAGAGGAACGTCGACCCCTGCGCCGTGGACGTCGCTCGCCTCCGCGGCGGGGCCCGGCCCGCCCGAGAAGAGCGCCGAGGCGCCGAGCCCGATCGACAGGGCCGCCTCGCCCAGCGGGAACGCATGGCGCCCGTCGAGCCGGATCGCTCGCCCCGTGTACGTCAGCCCCGCCTCGTTCTCGCCTTCGAGCCCCACGCGGGCGCTGGCCCAGGGCGCCACGCCCGGCGCCACCGCGATCTCGGAGAGCTTCCGCCGGGCGGTGTTCTCCGACGCGGCCGGGCTGCCGGCGCTCGCGCTGGCGTCAGGCGTGGCCGTCGCTCCGGCGATGATCATCTCGCCGGAGAGACCTCCGCCGACGCTCACGAAGCCCGGGCGGAGGACGTGGGCCGGATGGAGCAACGGGCCGCCGCCGTGGCAGCCCGCGCACGCGCTCGCGAGGAGCAACGCGAACGAGCGCCGGATCACGGTGTGACCCGGGCGCCGCATCGAACCGACGGAGCCGGCGGAGACATGGGGAGCGCGAGCGCGGCCCGGGCGGCGACGAGAGGTTGTTCGAGAGGGGGCGCTACTTGCGGAAGCGCGAGGGGTAATCGTTGGCGGCGGCCCGCTTCTGCAGATCGGCATCGTCGGGGTGCAGCTTGATGGCGCGCGCGATGAGTGCTTCCTCGGTCTCCACGATTTGCGGGTTGGGCAGGCAGCACTCGACCGGGCACACGGCCTGGCACGCTTCGTGGTCATAGAAGCCGACGCACTCCGTGCAGAGCTCCGGATCGATCACGTAGATCTCATCGCCCTCGCTGATGGCTTCGTTCGGGCATTCCGGCTCGCAGGCGCCGCAGTTGATGCAGTCTTCGGTGATGTAAGTCGCCATGGCCTTCGCTTCATTCTCCGAGGTCCAACCCCGGTCCGCTCGTTTGTAGAGGCCTGACCGCAGGGTGTCAATTCGGGCGGAAGCATGCGCCGGTTCCGCGCGCCAGGACCGCGCGTAAGCTTGCGCGCGGGCGCCCCTGCCGGTACTAAGCGGCCCTCCTCGATGCTCCGCCTCACCGGGCCCGCCCTATTGCTCGTCGTTCTCGGCGCCTCCTCGCTGCTCGCCGGGTGCGGGCCGCAGATCGGCGATGAATGCACCACATCGCTCGACTGCGTGCAGCAAGAGCAGGAGCTCTTCTGCGACACAACGCAGCCGGGCGGCTACTGCACCGTCTTCAACTGCGAGCCGAACAGCTGCTCCGGGAGCAGCCTCTGCGTCGCGTTCAACCCGGTGATGGACCAGGCGTGCGGCCCGCTCGCGAACGCCCGCTGGCCGCGTTTCGAGCGGACATTCTGCATGGCCACGTGCGACGACGACGAGGACTGCCGCAGCGGCTACGCGTGCGTCGCGCTGCGCGACATCCAGGGTGCGGCGGACATCGCGCCGGGCGAGCGCAACGCCGTGATCGTCGATACCGAGCCGGAGGGCTCGAAGGCATGCCTGCCGGAGCCTTCCTCGCCGTCGAGCGCGGCAGGTGAGCCGCCGGGCGACGCCGAGAGCGAGCCCGGGATCTGCGGGGCCGCCCCAGAGCAGCCCGAGTGGACTCCGTACACGCCGGGCTCTGGAGGCGCGGGCGGCGCCGGCGGCTCGGACGGCGCCGGCGGCTCGGATGACGCCGGCGGCTCGGATGGCGCCGGCGGCTCGGATGGCGCCGGCGGCTCGGATGGCGCCGGCGGCGCCGGCGCTGGAGGTGCTGGCGGCTCCGACGGCGCTGGCGCTGGCGGCTCCGACGGCGGCGGCGGCGCGGGCGGAGGCTGAGCGCCGCTCGGTCAATCCGGCTTCGCGCGTCGACCGTGCTAGCGTGGGCCGCGTGTTCGGACCGGCCCCCGCGAAGAGGACGCTCGAAGCTGCGCTGCGCGACGTCGCTTCGACGAAGCCCGCCGTGCGCGTGGAGGCGGTGACCGACCTCGTGCCGTATGCAGCGACAGCGCGGGAGCAGGTCCTCCGCGCCGTCGAGAGCGCGCTGCGCGCCGATGAGCACGCGGCGGTGCGCGCGGCAGCGGCCATCGCCCTGGCCGACACGAAAGCGGTCGAGGCGCTGCCCGCGCTGCTCCTCGCCGTCGAGGACGTGGACCCTCACGTCCGGCAGATGGCGATCACGGCGCTCGGTGAGATCGGCGACGGGCGAGCCACGGGCCGGCTCCGGCGCGCCCTCTCGGACGAGCGGCCTGAGGTCCGCTTCCAGGCGGTGATCGCGTTCCCCCGCGTCTGCGCGCAGCGGGCCGACGCGATCGAGGCCGTCACGCAGGCCACGCACGACGACGACCCGCTCGTCTGCCACATCGCCCTGCGGATGTTCGAGGAGCTCGGGGAGTCCGCTGGCGAGCTGCCTCCTTCAGGCATGGCGCGAGCGCGCGCGCTGCTCGGCCACGCGTCGCCGCTCGTCCGGGCGGCGGCGGCGGTCGTCACTGCGCGCTTCGGCGATCCGGTCGGCCACGCGGTGCTCGTCGAGATCGTGGAGGGAAAGCTCCGCGGGGTCGACCACGAGGATGAGGCCGCGGCCATCGAGCTGTGCGGCGAGCTCGGCCTGCACGCCGCGCGGAGCGCGCTGGAGCGGCGCGCCTTCGGGCTCAAGATCGGCTTCGGTCGCGATCCGCTGCGCTGGCACGCGCGCGTCGCGCTCGCGCGCATGGGGCACGAGCGCGCGGTCCGCGAGATCCTCGGCGAGCTCGGCGCGTGGGACCGCCACCGCCGCACGCTCGCCGTCGCGGCCGCCGGCCGCGCCCGCCTGCAGGCCGCTCGCGCGGCGATCGCAGCGATGCGCGGCGACGAGCGGAAGGCCGACCAGGGGGCCGTCGAGGAGGCGCTCGCCGCGATCGCCGCCGCCGAGGACGCGCCGGCGACGCCGGGCGACTGAATCACCGGGGGGCCGCTCGCCGCGCGCAGGGCATGCGGCGCGGCGCCGAGGACGCGCCGGCGACGCCGGGCGACTGAATCACCGGGGGGCCGCTCGCCGCGCGCAGGGCATGCGGCGCGGGCGAGGGTGGCGTAGAGGTACGAAGCCGGGCGCGCGGCAGATCGCTGGGACACCGCGCTGCCCCGCCGAGGTGGATGCATGAACGATGAAGCCCAATTCAGCGAGGCCGACCTCGCCCCGAGCCCCGAGGAGCGCGCCGCGTCGCGCCGCTCCCTGATCGATCGGGCGGCCGCGAGCGTGGCCGCGCTCGCGGCCGGCGCCTGGGCCGGCGGCATGGTGGCGCTCGGGGCCTGCGCCGCGCCGTTCGTCTTCCGGCTCGCCCCGGCCCCCTTCTCCGGCGACGCGATGAGCGCAGCCTTCGCCCGCTTCGATCAGCTGGCGCTCGGCGCCGCGGTGATCCTCCTCGGCGCGGAGGTGGCGCGCACCTGGGCGGCCGGACGTCAGGGCGCGAGCCGCGCGGCCCGCGTGCGCCGGGTCGTCGCCATGGTGATGGCCGGCTGCGCCGCCTACGTCGGCCTGGCGCTCACCCCGCGCATCGCGGCGCTCCACCGCGAGGGCGCCCGCCGCGGCGAGGGGGAGATCGGCATGGAGCTCGAGCGCCTCCACCGCCGCGCCGAGCTCGTGGGCAGGTCCGAGGTGTTCCTCGGCGCGAGCCTGGTCGTGCTGCACGTCTTCACGCTCGGCGCGCGTCGCCCCGAGCAGGACGACGACGATGAAGAGGCGGCCGCTCCGCTGCCGCCCGGCCCGCGGTGAGGAAGCCGCGCCATCGACAGGGAGAGACCAGATGCCGCGCGACAACAAGCTGTATAGCGGCTTCGTCAACCACGATTACATCCTCACCTTCTCGATCGCCGACGAGGAGAACCGGGCTCGCCTCGTCGCGCTCTGCGCCGGACCGTGGCAGGGCGACGAGGTCACGCCGGGTACCTGGGAAGTGTCCAACACGCTGAGCCCGGACCAGATGGAGCGCGCCATCCTCGACCTCATGGGCGACGCAGATCGCGCCGCGTATTATTACCTTTCCGACAGCAAGCGGATGTTCCGCGTCCTCCTCGGCTGAGCGCCGGCGTGCGGGATGCTCGGCTGAGCGCCGGCGTGCGGGATGCTCGGCTGAGCGCCGGCGCGCGGGATGTGAGCCGCTTCGCTCCGGCAGGCGACCGGGGCGGGAGCGCTCGTCCCGGCGGGCTGAAGGCGCCACGATCGCCGCCATTTCGCGGTATGGTCGTCCGGTCATGAGCGAGCTGGAAGCCACGCCGCCCGGCGCCTCGACGAGGCCCGCTGCCGACGCCCCTCCACCGCCCGCGCCGCTGTCCCGAGCGGGGGAGGGGGACGACGAGGGCCTGCTCAGCGTCCTGCGTGACGACGGATCGCTCGACCCGGCGACCGACCCGGGCCTGCCCGAGGAGCTGCTGCTGCGCGCGTACCGTGAGATCAAGCGCCTCAGGCTGCTCGACGCGCGCATGCTCCTGCTCCAGCGGCAGGGGCGGGTCGGCTTCTACGGCGCGTGCACCGGCCAGGAGGCGACGCCGATCGCCACGGCGCTGGCGCTCGAGCCCACCGACTGGATCTTCCCCGCGCTGCGCGAGAGCGTGACGATGCTCGTGCGCGGCTTCCCGCTCCGCACCTACGTGGCCCAGGTGTTCGGCAACTCGGGCGACCTCCTCAAGGGGCGCCAGATGCCGTCTCACATGAGCGGCCGGCTCGTGAACCAGGTGTCCTGGTCGAGCTGCATCGGCCCGCAGATCCCGCAGGCGGTCGGCGCCGCGTGGGCCGCGAAGCTGCGGCGCGACAGCACGGTGGTCGTGGGGTTCATGGGCGACGGCGCGACGAGCGAGCCCGACTTCCACAGCGCGATGAACTTCGCGGCGGTCTTCAGGGCGCCGTGCGTCATGATCTGCCAGAACAACCACTGGGCGATCAGCGTGCCGACGGACCGGCAGACGGCCTCCCGGACGATCGCCATCAAGGGGCGGGCCTACGGCGTCCCGTCCATGCGGGTCGACGGCAACGACGTCCTCGCCGTGTACCGCGCCGTCTCCGAGGCGGTCGCGCGGGCCCGGGCCGGGGGCGGCCCGAGCTTCATCGAGGCGCTCACCTACCGCGTGGGCGCGCACTCCTCGAGCGACGATCCCAGCCGCTACCGGTCGCAGGAGGAGGTCGATCGCTGGACGAAGCGCGACCCGCTGCTGCGCCTCGGGCGGCACCTCGCCGCGCGCGGCCTCATGGACGACGCCGCGGAGGCCGCCCTGGAGGCGGAGCTCAACGCCGAGATCGTCGCCGCCGTCACGGAGGTCGAGGGGATGGACCAGCCCGCCCGCGAGACGCTGTTCGACGACGTCTACGCCGAGCTGCCCTGGCACCTCCGCGACCAGCGCGCAGAGCTCCTGCGCTCCCCGAAAGCGCCCGCGCACGGCGGCGGACGCTGACCACGCGAGGGATTTCCCCTCGCGGCGAGGTCGTGTAAGCCCGCCAAACCCCAGGGTACGGCTCGCGGTCGCGGGCGCGGCCTCAGGGCTGGTCAGCGAGGGGCTTGCCTGACGAACCCCGGCGCCCCTATCCCAGTCTCCGAAGCGCACAAAAGGACAAGGATGAAGACCTACGACGCAATCGTGATCGGAGCCGGCCCCGGCGGTTACCCCTGCGCCATCCGGCTGGCTCAGCTCAAGCAGAAGACGCTCTGCATCGAGAAGGAGCAGCCCGGCGGCGTCTGCCTCAACTGGGGGTGTATCCCCTCCAAGGCGCTGATCTCCGCCGCCCACCTCTACGAGAAGTCGCAGGCCGGCGCCTCGATGGGGATCAAGGTCAGCGGCGTCGAGCTCGACGCCAACGCGATGCAGGACTGGAAGGAAGGCATCGTCAAGAAGCTCACCGGCGGCGTCAGGTCGCTGCTCAAGGGCAACGGCGCCGATCTGCTCACCGGCACCGCGACGATCGTCGGGCCGAAGCGCGTGGACGTGACGCTGCCGGACGGCTCGGTGGAGCAGATCGAGGCGACCAAGGCGATCGTCATCGCGACCGGCTCGACCACCATCGAGATCCCGACGTTCAAGTTCGACGGCGACGCGATCATCGGCGCGAAGGAGGCGGTGAGCCTGCGCCGCATCCCGAAGCGGCTGCTCGTCATCGGCGGCGGCGTCATCGGCCTCGAGCTCGGCATGGTCTACCAGGCGTTCGGCTCGCAGCTCACCGTGGTCGAGGCGCTCCCGGACCTGCTCACGGGCGTCGACCCCGACTGCACCAAGATCGTCGAGCGCAAGATCCAGAAGCGCGGCGGCACCATCTACAAGGGGGCCAAGGCGCTCGGGTACGAGAAGCAGAAGGACGGCTCGGTCGGGGTGAAGATCCAGATCGACGGCAAGGAGCAGACGATCGTCGTCGACACGGTGCTGGTCGCCGTCGGTATGCGGCCGAGCTCGAAGGGGCTCGGCCTCGAGAAGGTCGGCGTCACGGTCGACCAGCGCGGGTTCGTCCCCACGGACAAGCTGGGTCGCACCAACGTGCCGTCGATCTACGCCGTGGGCGACGTGAGCGGCCCGCCCCTGCTCGCGCACAAGGCGACGAAGGAGGGCGAGATCGTCGCCGAGGTCATCGCGGGCCACAAGGCCGAGAAGGACTGGGTCGCGATCCCGGGCGCGATCTTCACCGATCCGGAGATCGCCACGGTGGGGCTCACCGAGGCGGAGGCGAAGGCGAAGGGCCTCGAGGTCAGCGTCGGCAAGTTCCCGTTCTCGGTGCTCGGCAAGGCCATGGCCATGAACGAGACCGAGGGGTTCGTGAAGATCGTCGCCGACAAGAAGACGAAGCAGGTGCTCGGCGTCCACATCGTGGGGCCGGAGGCGAGCACGATGATCAGCGAGGCGTCCCTCTCGCTCGAGATGGCCGCGTTCCTCGAGGATCTGTCGCTCACGATCCACCCCCACCCGACCCTCGGCGAGTCGCTGATGGAAGCCGCCGCCCACGCGATGGGCGCGGCGATCCACATCGCGAACCGCTGATCGCATCGCTCGGCAGCAGTGCCGGCCGGCGCCCCGCCAGGGGATGGCCGGCCTGCTGCTAACGAGCCGGTGCGCTGCTCCTTTGCAGCACCCGCCCGGCTCGGAAAAGGCCGGAAGTTAAAACCACAGAGGCACAGAGGGCACAGAGGAAGAGAAAGAGAGAGATTTTATCTTCTCTCTTCCTCTGTGCCCTCTGTGCCTCTGTGGTTCAAATTCTCTTTCTCTCTGCGATGCTGTGCTTCAGCCCGTAGAGTCCGTCATTCCATCGGAGAAGAGAGCGAGCCGCCGGCGTTGCCGCCGCGTCAGTCGCGCAGGAAGTGGCACGTATACCCGCCCGGGTACTTCTCCAGGTACTTCTGGTGGTACTCCTCGGCGCGCGTGAACGGCCCGGCCTCCACGATCTCTGTCACGAGCGGCGCGCGCCACTTGCCGCTCAGGTTCACGCGCACCTTCACCTCCTGGGCGATGCGGCGCTGCTCGGGCGTCGTGACGAAGATGGCTGAGCGGTACTGCGTGCCGACGTCGTTGCCCTGGCGGTTCCGCGTCGTCGGATCGTGCATGCGGAAGAACCACTTCTCGAGCAGCTCGGCATAGGACAGCTTCGCCGGATCGAAGACGATGCGCACCGACTCGGCGTGCCCGGTCGCCCCCGTCTTCACGTGCTCATAGGTCGGGTCCTTCGTCCGGCCGCCCGCGTAGCCGACCTCCGTCTCGAGGACGCCGGGGATCCCCCGGAGGATCTCCTCCATCCCCCAGAAGCAACCGCCCGCCAGGATGGCCGTCTCCAGCGTCGTCTTGCAGCCGGGAGCCTCGCCCGACGCCGGGAGGGCGCAGGCGTTCGCGCCGGCCTGCTCCTGGGGCGCGGCGGCGCCCCGGCCCTCGAACAGGGCGCGGTAGGCGCCGTAGCCCTCGGCCTCGAGGCGATCCACCGGGATGAACCGGAGAGACGCGGAGTTGATGCAGTAGCGCAGCCCGCTCGGCGCAGGCCCATCCTCGAAGACGTGCCCGAGGTGCGAGTCGCCGGCCCTGGAGCGCACCTCGGTCCGGACCATCCCGTGGGTCCTGTCGGAGCGCGACACGACGCGCTCCGACTCGATCGGGCGCGTGAAGCTAGGCCACCCGGTGCCCGAGTCGAACTTGTCGAGCGACGAGAAGAGCGGCTCGCCGCTCGCTACATCCACGTAAAGGCCCGCCTCGTGGTTGTTCCAGAACGCGTTGCGGAACGGCGGCTCGGTCGCGTCGTGCTGGGTGACCTCGTATGCGAGCGGCGTGAGCAGCTTGCGCAGCTCCTCATCCGACGGTTTGCGATAGCTTCTGTCCGACATCGTCACAGCCTCCTTGGGCCCGAGGGCCACCTGGCTCGCGCGCCCCGCCTCGCCCGCGCGCCGGCACGCGAACAAGGCGGCGCACGCGACGAGCAAGAGCGCGAAGAGAAGACGAGCAGCGCGGAGCCAATTCATCATCCACCTGGCCTGTCGAGGGTAGCGTATCCACCCCTCCTACGCCGCGCGGCGCCGCCGGTTTCGCCCGGCCAGCGCCGTTCGCGCGGCGGGCGCGGCCTTGCGCGACGCCGGCCTCGGCACTAAGGGCCGCCGTCCTCGAGCGCGGCCTCGCCCTCGGCGGCCCGCCGCTCGAAGCAGTCGTCGGGGATCTCGCGCGCGCGCCGGACGAGGCGGGTCGCTCCGATGAACGCCGAGGTGACCGGATCGTGGTAGCCGCTCGCCCCGTGCAGGCCGGGGACCGCGCGCTGGTAGTGGCGCGCGACCCGCTCCATGAGCGCCTCGCGCACGTACTTGCCCACCATCGACGCCATCGCGACGCACAGATCCGAGGCGTCGCTGTCGCGGACGAACGCGATCTCGCCGAGGCCGGGGAAGCGGTACGCGCTGCGGGCGCGGCCCTCCTCGAGCACGGCGTGCAGCCGCCCGGCGAGCGGGCCGAAGGCGGAGCCGTACTTCCCGAAGCCGCCGACCTTGCCGCACACAGCGAAGACCTCCGCGCCGGCCAGCCCGCCGAGCTCGAGGATGAGGCGCTCCATCGCGTGGAGATCGAGCACGAACCTGTTCTTCCCGGCGCGCACCCCGTCGTTCATCCGCTTCACGCAGAGGAGCATCGAGCGCACGGCGACGATCTCGACCCCCTTCTCCGCGAGCTTGTCGAGGTCGCGGCCGATCGCGCGCAGCAGCTTGTCGGGCGCGGTGAACGCCTCGCCCTCCGTCGACCAGCACTGCTCCTCGACGTGGCCAGGGCAGAGCGCGCGCAGCGCGGCGCGGTCGTCGAGCGAGACGGCGTGGAGCAGCTCGTCGACCGACGACGCGTCGCCGGCCGCTCCCGTGCGGCCGCAGCCGCGCGCGACGAGCGCGCGGGCCCACGCCTCGCCGAGCGAGACGTCCCCGTGCGCGACGAGCTGCTTCGAGTCGCCGAGCCGCTGGGCGAGGGCGCCGCGAGGCGCGCGGGCGGCGGTCTGCCAGCCGGCCTCCGTGACGCGCGAGAGGACCGCGGTCACCACCATCGGGCCGAGCCGCGGGCCCAGGCCGTTCTCATCGACGCCGATGCGATAACGAATGGAGGGCTCGGCCGACGCCATGCCCGCCCCTTGCCACACGGCGCCGCCCGCGTCACGGCGCCAGGCGGCCCGCCAGCGTCATCGCGAGGCCGCCATCGATCGAAGTCGACCAGCGCACCTCATTGCGGTTCCCGCCCCGAGTTTTTCTCCGGTTCGCCGCGAGCGGCGCGATATAGTTCCCGCCGATGCGCATCATCCCCGTGCCCTGCCTCAGCGACAACTACGCCTACCTCGTGGCCGCGGACGGGCGGCGCGAGGCGATCGTCATCGACCCGTCGGAGGCCCCGCCGGTCATCGCCGCGCTCGAGCGCGAGAAGCTCAGTCTGGTCGCCATCGTCAACACGCACCACCACCACGACCACGTCGGCGGCAACGAGGCGCTCCGCCAGCGCTACGGCGACCTCCCCGTCTACGCGCACTCGAGCGATGTAGGGCGCGTGCCGGCCCAGACGGAGCACGTCGAGGAGGGCAAGCCGTTCCGGGTCGCCGGCCTGGAGCTCCGGCCGCTGCACGTCCCCGGTCACACGCTCGGCGCCGTCTCGTATTGCGTCGAGGACGCAGTGTTCACCGGCGACACGCTCTTCATCGCCGGCTGCGGCCGCATGTTCGAGGGCACGCCGGAGGTGATGCACGCCTCGCTCGCCAAGCTCGCCGCGCTCCCGGTGCACACGCGCGTCTTCTGCGGTCATGAGTACACCGTGAACAACCTTCGTTTCGCCGAGACGGTCGAGCCCGAGAACGAGGCTGTCCGCAAGAAGCTCGCGGCCGCCCGCGCGGCGCGCGAGCGCGGCGCGCCGACGGTGGGGAGCACCGTCGGCGAGGAGCTCGCGACGAACCCGTTCCTGCGCTGCGCCGAGCCGTCCGTGCAGTCCCGCTTCCCGGGGGCGACGCTGCCCGACGTGTTCGCCGCCGTACGGCGCGCGAAGGACAATTACCGCTGAGTGACCGCGTCGCGCGCGGCCGCATTCCGCTCGCGCCCGCCGCCTGATTTCTATACGACTACGCCCATGGACTCCCGCGCTCCCATCTTCGGGTTCAACGACGCGCGCGACGAGATCGTGCGCACCGTGGTCGACCGGGTCATCGGCGCCACCAGGGATCCGCTGCTCGCCATGAACGAGGCGGCGTATCAGGAGGCGAAGCGGCTCGAGGGCTCCCGGAAGCCGCAGGACGTCCGCGAGCTCGGCGAGTGGCAGCGGCTCGCGCGCTCGCTCGGCCGTATGCACGACGCGGAGCGCCGCCGCCGCCTGCGGGAGCTCGCGGAGGAGTACGCCTGGGACATCGCGGGCAACTTCGACCGGCGCGTCTACCAGCTTTCATCGCGGCTCTTGCCGCCGGTCGTGAGCGCCCTGCTCGCGCCGCGCAAGCTCGTGACCGTGGTCCGCGACCCGCGCAAGCTCATCAGCCTCGAGCTGCTCGCCGACCGGGTGCTCGTGCAGGGGCCGCTCGCGAAGATCCGGGCGCTCGTGCAGCGCGGCACCGCCGTCTACGTCCCGACCCACCTGTCGAACCTGGATTCCATCGTCTTCGGCTACGCCCTCGAGCGCGCCGGCCTGCCGCCCGCCACCTACGGCGCCGGCAAGAACCTCTTCACGAACCCTATCCTCTCGTTCTTCATGCACAACCTCGGCGCCTACCGCGTCGACCGGCGCATCAAGCACAACCTCTACAAGGACGTGCTGAAGACGTACTCGGGCGTGCTGCTCGAGCGCGGCTACCACTCGCTGTTCTTCCCGGGGGGCACGCGGTCGCGCTCGGGCGGCATCGAGCGGAAGCTCAAGCTGGGCCTGGTCGGCAGCGCGTTCGAGGCCTACACGCGCACGCTGCTCGGCGGCCGCGAGCGCCGCATCTTCTTCGTCCCCGCCACGATCAACTACCTCATCACGCTCGAGGCCGAGACGCTCATCGCCGACTTCCTCTCCGAGGCCGGCAAGGGGCGCTTCATCATCGAGGACGACGAGTCGAGCCGGATCGGCCGGATCGCCTCGTTCCTCCGCAAGCTCCTCGCGATGAACGCCTCGGTGGTCATCCGCTTTTCGGAGCCGCTGGATCCGTTCGGCAACCGCGTCGACGAGCTCGGCCGCTCCTACGACGCGCGCGGCCGCGAGGTCGACCCGGCGAGCTACGTGAAGAACCAGGACGGCGCCCCGGTCATCGACGCGGCGCGCGACGCCCAGTACGCCCGCGAGCTCGGCGACGAGATCTGCCGGGCGTACGCGCGCGACACGGTCGTGATGGCGACGCACGTGGTCGCGGCGGCGAGCTTCGCCCGGCTCCGCCGCCACGCGCCGGCGGCGGATCTCTTCACGGTGCTCCGCCAGCGCGACGTGCTCACGGTGCCGCGCGACGACCTCGCGGCCGACGTGGTGGCCCTCTGCGATCGGCTGCGCGCGCTGGAGCAGCAGGGGTGCATCGTGCTGGGCGAGGACGTCCGGCTCGGCTCGGGCGGGGACATCGTCGAGCGCGCGCTGCGCTCGTTCGCGGGCTACCACTCGTCGCCGGTGCTCGACTCGCGGCCTGACGGCATCGCGATCTGCGACACCAACCTGCTCTTTTACTACCAGAACCGCCTCGCCGCCCACGGGGTGGCCTGGGACGTCATCGCGCCGCCCGGCGTCCCCTCCGGCCTGCAGGTGCACCCGCCGCTGCCGCCGCTCGTCCCCTCGTCGCCGCCCCCGCCGGTGGTCGATGAGCAGCGGAGCGCGGCCTCGTCCCGCGGCGGCGCGGCGGGCGTGCGCGCGGGCTCGATGAACGGCGCCGGAGGTGGCCGGTGAGCGCTCGTCCGGTGCCTTCGGTGGGGGTCATCGGCGGCGGCTTCTGGGGCGTGGCGCTGGCGCTCGCGGCGAGCCGCACCGGGGCCGAGGTCCTCCTGTTCTCCCGGCGCGAGCACCCGCAGATCAACGACGGCCCGCGGATCGTGCGGGATCACGCGGAGGTCGCCCGGGCGCGGCTGCTCGTGATCGCGGTGCCGTCGAACGCGGCGCGGACGGCGCTGCGGGGGCTCGGCGATCACATGGACGGCTCGCACCTCGTGATCCACGGCGTGCGCGGCCTCGAGGGGGAGGCGCTGAAGACCGTCTCGGACCTCGTGCGCGAGGAGACCCCGGCGCGCCGGGTGGGCGCGCTGGGCGGCCCGGTGCAGGCGGATGAGCTCCGGGAGGGCCGCCCCTCGGCGATGGTGTGCGGGTCGCGGTACCCCGAGGTGCACGCGGCGGTGGCCGCGGCGTTCCAGTCCGACGCGCTCCGCGTCTACACGACGCCGGATCTCCAGGGCCTGGAGTGGGCGTCGGCGCTGGTGGGCTGCCTCGCGATCGGCGTCGGCTTCGCCGAGGAGGCGGGCGCCGGGCCGGGGCTGCTCGCCGCGCTCATCTCGCGGGCGGTCGACAGCGCCGCCCGCGTCGCCGCCGCGGCGGGCGCGGAGGAGCGGACGATGCTGGGGCTCGGCGGGTACGGCGACCTGCTCGCCTCGATCCGGCTCGAGAGCCGCCCCGAGGTGCTCCTCGGCAAGGCGCTCGCGCGCGGGCGGACGCTCGACGAGGCGGTCGCGGAGGCCAGGCTGCGCGTGGAGGCGATCCCGCTGATCCCGCGCATCGTGGCGTTCGCGAAGGAGCGGAAGGTGGACGGGGGGGTGTTCGAGGCGCTCGAGACGATCCTGCAGGGCGGGGCGCCGCGGGAGGTGCTCGACCGGATGTTCACGGCGTGAGCGGCGTGCCGCCGGGATGACAGCGCCTCTGGCTGGGGGATCAGGCGGGATACGCGGCCAGAGGAATGCTGGCTGCGGCGGCGATGCGACGCGCGAGCGCCTCGAAATCGCGCCGGCAGTCCTGCACGGCCGCGGCATGGCTGCCGATGGCCCCATCGGCGGGCTCGAGCAGGAACATCGGCTTCCGCGCCTCCTGCGTCATGGGCATGAAGCTGCGGTAGTGCCGTATCGTCATCGTCACGAGCAGGTGCGGATCCGGACTGGGCACGTCCCCTGTTGTCAAAGTTGTCAAAGCAAGCTGCCCCACGGCAGGTTGTCCATCGGACATCCTGTCCGGAGCCGCCGGCAACCTGTCAACCGCCAGGCACGGGCGCTGCGCGACGGTTGATTGCCTCAGCCTCTTGTCCCGCGCTTCGGGAGAGGCGCTCGCCGACATGCCCTCTCTCTACCTGGTAGAGGAGCCACATGCACGGCGACAGGGAGGCGCTCACTCGTTCGCGAGCGCGAGGACGGCCTGAGCCACGCCGGTGACGACCTTCGCCGCGCGCACGTAGTCGAGCGTCTCCGGCGTGTCCTTGTCCGTGTGGTAACGCCGGTTGCGCAGAAAAGCCGTGTCGGTGACCATCACCGCCGGATAACCCGCATCCCAGTAGCTCCGGTGGTCGGACCAGTCCACGCCCTGAACAAGCGCCGGAGAGCTCAGGGAGTACGAGGGCAGGTCGGTCGCGCCGCGCATGGCCCCCTTGACGGTGCGAACGAGCGAAATCCCCTCCAGGTTGCCGGCCACGGCCACGAAGTTCCCCTTCGTGGGATAGAGCATCGCGAGCGGCGCCAGAGGGAAGGCCTGGCTGTCCTCCTCGTCGGTGAAATACCCGATCATCTCCAGGCTGATCATCGCCCGGACGTCCACTCCTGCCCCTCGCAGCGCGCCCGCATGGCGGGCGCTGCCCATGTGCGCAGAGCGGAAGTACGGCGGCTCCTCCAGCGTGAACGCCACGAGCTCGACATCGCCGCGGAGCGGCGCCTGGCCGAGCATCCGCCCCAGCTCTAGCAGCCCCGCCACGCCGCTCGCGTTGTCGTCGGCGCCGGGCAAGTCGTTCGCCGCATCGTAGTGAGCGCCGACCACGACGCGCGCTGGCGACGCCGGACCGAACCGGGCGAGCACGTTGCGGTATGTCCGTCCCTCCACGTCGTACAGCTGCTCGGTGACGCGTCCTCCGGCGGCCCTGAGCTCATCCCCGAGGTACATCGCAGCGCGGTCCAGCTGATCGATCTGCCGGTGGCCCCGCGGACGGAACGTCTCGACGAGCTTCCGAACGTCGCGCTCCAGCCGAGCCGGATCCGCGGAGAGCGCGGGAGCGGACGGCGGGAGCTTCGCGACGAAGGGCTGGCTGACGCAGGCTCCGATCGCCCCGAGGCCAAGGAGGAACAGCGCCGCAGCGGCCGCGAGACGCCGGCCGTAGCGGGGACGAAGCCCTGCCATGGCGCGCGCCTCTTCCGTGGTCATCTCCGCGTTGATGGTCATCGAGAGGGCAGACATCCAGAAGAGGTGCCCTGTTCCTGGCGTGGCGCGACGAGCGACAGGCGACTTGCGAGGGGGGCGAACATCACCGGCGGCGGTGCCTCCTGCCGTGGTGGTGAAAGAAGCGAGGCAGCCGTTCAACGCGGGTCGACCCGGGTCCCGGATCTCGGCCCCTGGGTCCCGGTGAAGGCTGGGAAGTCTGCGGTGAACCGCGTAAGGCTGAGACGTCTGCGGTGAACGGCGTGCGGTGAACGGCCACGCCGTCAGCCGCCGTCTCGCTTGCTCGCGCCGGCCGCGTCCGGCGCGGCGGGCAGGTCGGCGGTGTCGCAGCAGCGGAACCCCGTGGAGTAGTCGTGATAGGTCGGCTCGTGGGCGATCGTGGTGAAGTAGCAGCCCGGGCCGAGCTCGCTTGTCGTGCTGAAGAAGCCGCCCATGAACACGCCGTTGCCCTCGTGCCAGGGCTGGTCGCGGCGCTCGACGCCCTCGGTGCGCATGCGCTGTACGAGCTCGTGATCGACCATGTCGCTGACCCACTCGTGCAGGTTCCCGACCATGTCCTGAACGCCGAGCTCGCTGGCGCAGCTGGCGTGGTCGCCGCTCCTCGCCAGGAAGCCGGGCTTCTGGTTGAGGTCGGGGCTGTTGAAGTGTCGCTCGTAGCTCCATCCGCCGGGCGGGTGCTCGCCGAAGAGCTCTCGCAGCAGGTGGGCCTTGCCGGTGTTGCACCGCCCGCGTTCGCCGCGGGGCCCGTAGGGGTAGCGGTGGACTCCGTTGCCGCGGCACGCGCGCTGCCACTCCTGCCGCGTGCAGAGGCGCTTGCCGGCGGCGACGCAAGCGGCCTTGGCCTCGACGCGGCTGATGTACGCCTGCGGAAAGATGCCGGCCTCGCTGCGGGCGAGGTAGCGGACGCCCGGTTCAGGCCGCTTGAAGTGCGGGTAGACGGCGAGCGCTCCGCCGGCGTCGGTGACCAGGTGCGCCTCGTAGCGATCGATGCAGAAGCCGCCGACGAGGATCATGTCCGCGGGGCAGGAGCCGAGCGCCAGCGGGAGCCCGAGCGGCTTCGGGGGAAAGACGGCGGGTCCGGCGCTGGCGGAGCCGAGCGGTTGTGCTTCGGCGGGGGCGGCGCCGGCCGTGACGGGCGGGGGCTCGGCGGCAGCGCCGGCCAGGATGGCTGCGCCGGCATGCGCGCTGCCGGCCGGCGCGGGCGCGGCGGGGGCCGGGCCCGCGCCGGAGGCCAAGCCTGTGGCGAAGGCCAGGCCTGCGCCGGTCGTCGTCTCGGCGCCGGCCGCCACCTGGGCCTCGCCGGAGGCCTCCGCCTTCCTCGCCGGGCTCAGGCCGCCGTCGTTCGGGCCGGAGCACGCCGCGAGCCATACAAGGGCAGCGACGAGGCCGGGATCCGCGGGCTCTGACGGGCGGCGCCGGGGTGGCGGGGATCTCTTCAACAACAGGCGAGCCCGGAGGCGGTCGCGGGGCGGCGCGGACGGCACGAGGCGGAGTGTACACGCGCCCGGCGCGCTGCTGGGCGCCATCGGGGCGCGCTCTTCCGCATCGCATTCCGGCGCCGCCGCGCCGCTCCTCGGTTCACGCCGAGGTAAGTGGGATCACGTCGAGGCGAGAGGAGGTGCCTCGGCGTGAAGGAGCCTGTACCGCGCCGTCGGCGGAGGGAACGCGGGATGGAGATACAGCGCATCGTCGCGCGGGTGATTCGCGAGCTGCCATGACGCCGCGAGCCGCTGGATCTCCTGCGCTTGCGCGATCCGGGCCGCCTCCTGGCCCGGAGGGCTCATGGCGGGCGCGAGCGCGCTCGCCACGCCCAGCCCGACGATGGCGCACGCGGCCGCGGCGCCTCGCAGGCGGCCCGGCGCCCGCTCTGCTGTCGCGTCCGCGCCCCGCCGTCGCGCCTTCCAGGCCGCGATCGCGTCGCGGCGCATGCGGAGGAGCTCGTCCCCCGCGGACCACGGGACATGAGCATGCTGGGTGTGCATGGGTTTCCTCCTTTCACAGCGCGGCAGCCCCGAACGAGCCGGCGGCCACCTGGCCGCGCCGCGCGCCGGGCGCGAGGCACGGCAGGCGGCGGCGCGCCCCCTGATCCAGAGCGGACGAAGGCGCCTCGCCGGGCTCGCTCGTGGAGCTGCCCTGTACCCAGAGCTTTGCATGGAAGACAATCTGTCAACCCTGCCATTCCCCCCTTGCGTCACTTGCTTGAGGCCGGGAGATGCCTATCGATCAGCGCATCTCGAATCGCGCTCTCGGAGTGTCGTCATGGATCCAGTGCAGAAGCGACGGGCAATGTTCTCTGGCGTGTATCTGGTACTCGCGCTCGTTGGTCTGTGGTTTTTCCAGGCCACGCTCGCGCGGCGCCTCGAGCCTCGGGTCGTGCCTTACAGCGAGTTCCTGTCGATGCTGCAGGCAGAGCGCTTCGAGGAGGTCGAGATCCGCCAGAACGAGCTCGCCGCGGCGCTCAAGCCGGAAGGGGAGGGGAGCGCGCGCTCGCTCGTGGAGACCACCCGGCTCCCGGGCATCGACGAGACGCGCCTGTTCGAGGAGCTCGTCGCGAAGGGGGTGAGGTTCTCGGGGAAGATCGAGGTGGCCTCGTTCTGGGAGCAGCTGCTCCTCGGCTGGGCGCTGCCCATCGCCCTCATCGCGGGGCTCTATTACATGGGTTACCGAAAGCTCGGCCGGGGCGCCGGGCCGATGAACCTCGGCAAGAACCGCGCGAAGATCCACGACGGCAGCCAGGAAGAGCGCGTGCGCTTCGACGACGTGGCCGGGGTGTGACGAGGCCGAGATAGAGCTCGTCGAGATCGTCGATTTCCTGAAGAATCCGGACAAGTACCGCGCCATCGGCGCGCGCATCCCGAAGGGCGTCTTGCTCGTCGGCCCGCCGGGCACGGGCAAGACCCTGCTCGCCAAGGCCATTGCCGGGGAGGCGGGCGTGCCGTTTTTTTCGCTGTCGGGGTCCGAGTTCGTGGAGATGTTCGTCGGCGTGGGCGCGGCCCGCATGCGCGACCTCTTCGTGCAGGCGAAGGAGCGCGCCCCCTGCATCATCTTCATCGACGAGCTCGACGCCATCGGAAAGTCGCGCGGGGGCGTGGCCGCGCTCGCCACGCACGACGAGCGCGAGCAGACGCTCAACCAGCTGCTCGTCGAGATGGACGGCTTCGACGCGGCGGGCGGGGTCATCATCATTGCCGCGACGAACCGCCCCGAGGTCCTCGATCCGGCGCTGCTCCGGGCGGGGCGGTTCGACCGGCAGGTGCTCGTCGATCGGCCCGACCTGAAGGGCCGGGAGGACATCCTCCGCGTTCACGCGCGCCGCCTCAAGCTCGCGGAGGGCGTGGATCTCGGGCTGGTCGCGCAGCGCACGTCCGGGATGGTGGGCGCCGACCTGGCGAACGCCGTCAACGAGGCCGCGCTCGCGGCGGCGCGCCGGGGAGCGGCGCTTGTCGAGCAGCGCGACTTCGAGGAGGCGATCGACCGGATCCAGCTCGGCCTGAAGAAGCGCGGCCGGGCGATGAACGAGGAGGAGAAGCGCCGCGTGGCGTTCCACGAGGCCGGCCACGCGCTCGTCGCGCTCTCGGTCGCGCACGCGGACCCGGTTCATCGCGTCACGATCATCCCGCGCTCGATCGGCGCGCTCGGCGCGACGCTGCAGCTCCCGACCGAGGATCGCTACCTGATGACCCGCGACGAGCTGCGCGATCGGCTCTGCGTGATGCTGGGCGGCCGGATCGCCGAGGAGCTCTGCTGCGACGACATCTCGACGGGCGCCCAGAACGACCTGGAGCGGGCGACGGAGACGGCGCGGCAGATGGTGTGCCGCTTCGGGATGAGCGACGTGCTGGGGCCGCTCACGTTCGGGCGCCCGGTCGGCGCGCGGTTCCTGGACAGCCCGGTGAGCCTCGGGGAGGAGCGCAACTTCAGCGAGGAGACCGCCCGCGCGATCGACGCCGAGGTGCGCGCGGCCGTGACGGCGGCGTACGAGCGCGGGCGCGCCCTTCTGAAGGAGCGGCTGCAGGTGCTGCATCGCATCGCGGAGCGGCTGCTCGAGCGGGAGACGCTCGAGAGGGCCGACCTGGAGGCGATCGTGCGAGCGCAGGACGCTCCGGCGAGGGATGGGGCGCCGGCGCGGCGCGGCGCGCTGGACGAGGCGAGGGCGGCCTCGCCGTAGCGTCGCGTCGACGCGACCGCCCGGGTAGTGCGGTCAGGCTGACGACCTGCGCTCTTCGCTCTACGATGGCGCGCATGCTGATGCGCACATCGCTCCGAAGCCTCGCTGGCCTCGGCATCATGGCGGTCTCCGGTTGCGGCCTGGTGCTCGGCCTGGACGACTTCGAGGACGCCGCGCCCGCTGAGGGCACGACGTCGGCGGGGGCAGGCGGAGGTCCCACGTGCGAGCCCGAGAGCGTGGCCGAGTGCTACTCCGGCCCTTCCGGGACGAGGGGCGTCGGGATCTGCCAGGCCGGGACGCAGGCGTGCAAGCAGGATGGCTCTGGCTACGAAGCGTGCTCGGGCGAGGTGACGCCGGCGGCAGAGACGTGCGCGAGCACGGAGGACGAGGACTGCGACGGGAAGGACTGCGTCGAGTGGGCGATGAGCTTCGGAGATGAGTCGCTGCAAACCGCCACCGCGGTAGCAGTTGATTCTTCTGGAAACAGCTACGTTATCGGTGTTTTTGACGGAGAGATAGCGATTGGTGAGACAGTTCTGACCCCTGTTGGGTCGAGTGACATATTCCTGATCAAATTTGAATCTGGCGGATCTGTTGTGTGGGCCAAAGGCTTTGGAAACGTCGATGCCCAGTGGCCGTCTGCAATTGCGGTTGATGCTGAGGGGAACGTCTTCTTCTCGGGAGTCACTTCGGGGTTGTTCGACTTGAAGGGAGACCCCATTGAGCGTGGCATGTTTCTCGCCAGGCTCGACGCGCTTGGAGATCCTGTTTGGTCAAAGCGTGTTTCCGGATTGTGCTCTCTGGAGCTACCCGGCGTGAACTCGATCGTCGTGGTTGAGGGCGACAACTTGATCGTTGCCGGTGAATTCTGTGAATCCATCAGCTTTGGAGGTGGTACCATTCTTGCGAATGGCACGAATACTGATCTGTTTCTCGCTAGGGTACGGGCATCGGATGGCTCAGGTGCAGCCACGGATGGATCGTGGGTAAAAGTCTTCGGTGATGCTCAGCGCCAGTACGGCCGTCGGCTTGCAGTGGACGGTGAAGGTAATTTTGTGTTCTCTGGTGAGTATCGGGGCAGTGTCGATTTTGGCTTGGGAAGCCTGCGTGCATCCGAGGGACAAGATATATTCGTTGCTCGATTTGCGTCCGATGGAACAGTCTTCTCGCAACGTCGCGTCGGAGGAGGCGGTGATGATTTTGTCGGTGGTATGGCCTTGGATGGTGTGGGTGGTGTCTTGTTATCGGGTAGATTCGACGGTTCCCTCGACGTCGGTGGTGGCGTGTTTGATGCCGCTGGTCGAGACGGATTTTTGCTCAAGATGGACTCAGGTGAGCGATATCAGTGGAGCTTGTGGTTGAGCGGCGACGGGGATCAGTCGGTGCATGATGTGGCAATCGATGGTGATGGTGACGTGTTTGTTCAGGGTGATTTCGAGAAGACGCTAAGGTTTCAAGGCGTTGAGCTGTCTTCCGCAGGCGAGACGGGATCTACGTTCGTAGCCAAGCTTTCGAGGGTCGGCCAACTGGTGTGGTCCAGGCAGATCGAGGGGTTCTCTGATAGGAGGTTGACGGGTATGGATATTACCTCTTCAGGAGAGCCCGTGCTCGTGGGGTCGTTCTCAGGAACGATCGAGCTTGGTGTCGGTACTCTGACGACAAACGGAGGATCCGACGTCTTCCTTACGAAGCTCGTTCCGTGAGGGCCCTCGTCGCGTCAACGGTAGCGAATCCGTGCGACAAGTTCGAGCGGGCTGGGATACCCCAGCACGTCGCTCGAGCCGGCCTACTGCGTCCCGTCAGCTAGGGTACACAGGACCAGTTAGGGTGCACAGGACTGATAGGTAGCCCGGCGCCGCACGAGTGTCTGGTCGCTCGGATGAGGCGCGTCTCGAATTGCCTGTGAGGCAATGGGTTATGGCAAGGCTGTTTCTGGAAATGTCCAGGTTGTGAGCTCATTCCGGAGGCGGGTCGCGCCGAGCTACACACGTTTCGGTGGACAGTGGAGCGGCAGGAAGTGAGGCAGTCGGCTCCACGCGGTGTCCTGTTGTCCGCCTCATAACTGGCTGCATGGATCCGCGACAGCTTCGCAGGTGTCCTCGCAGTTCGTGCATGCACAGGTGTACACGGCATCGAAGTGACTCTCGGCAGCGGAGAACTCCGCGTCACATGCGTCGAAGCACGTGGGTTGCGGGTCGTTCTGGAAGCACCCCTGCGCGCACCCGAGCCAGTTCTGGCAGGTCGTGTTGACCGCGCAAGCGGTCATACAGTTGTTCTCGATCGCGCACGACCGGCACTCTGCGGCGCCCTCGTTGCCAGCCCCGCCCTCGCAGTCGCTGAAGCACACCAGCAAATCGCTGTTCGACAGGTTCAGCTGTTCACACGGCGTGTCGAGTATGCATTGTGATGCGCACTCATAGTTCGGATCAGAGCAATCGATGCCCAGGTCTCCGCAAGTGAGCTGGCTGCATTCCTCCACCTTTGCGCACGCCTGTTCGCATTCGCTCCCACTACCCCCGCCGCCGCCCGATCCGCCCGATCCGCTCGACGCGGACGTCGTGGACGCGGCCGTGGTCGAGGCGGTGGTCGTGGTCGAGGTGCTCGCCGTCGTGCTGCTCGTCGTCCCCGCGCCGCCGCTCCCGCCGCTCCCCCCGCCCCCGCCGGGGTTCTCCGTCGTCCCGCCCGAGCAGGCCGAAAGCGCCGCGCCCGCGGCCACGCAGAACACGAACACCAGAGAAGAAGTACTCCTGCGCATCTCCGCTCTCCTTCAGGGCACGCCGCGCCCGTGTTGCCTTGTTGTTACGCCAACGCCGCGCGATCGTTCGCCTACTTCATTCCCCCCGCAACATTTTTCTCCCGCACGCGCATACCCGGAAGCGAGCGTCCCCACCACCCCGTCGCCCGTTGGCATCGCGCCCCGGCTCGGCTACCCACCCGCCTCATGCCCGGTCTGCCCCCTGCCGCGCTCATCTTCGATATGGATGGCCTCCTCGTGGACTCCGAGCCGCTCTGGCTCCAGGTCGTGCAGGCCTTCTGCCGCGCGCGCGGCTTCACCTGGACCAAGGAGCACCACGCCGGCTGCGTGGGCGGGGGCCTGCGCGCCACCCTCTCGGCCATGAGCGAGCGCTTCGGGTTCGCCGTCGAGCACGAGCGCGACGTCGCCGTGCTCATCGACGACTTCATCGGCTCCGTCGGCGGGCTCGTCCTCAAACCCGGCGCCGCCGACCTGCTCTCCGCGGCCGCGCTCGCCGGGCTTCCCATGGCGCTCGCCTCGTCCTCGCCGCGCCGGCTCATCGACGCCGTGCTCGAGCGCTTCGCCCTCCGGCCGCGCTTCCGGGCCGTGGTCTCCGGCGACGACGTCGCCCACCCCAAGCCGGCCCCGGACATCTTCCTCCGTGCCGCGGCCGCGCTCGGCGTGCCCCCGGCCCGGTGCGCCGTGCTCGAGGACTCCCTTGCGGGCGTGACGGCCGGGCGCGCCGCGGGCATGGTTGTCGTGGCCGTGCCCGAGGGCCCCTGGGAAGGCCGCGGCTTCGAGGCGCTCGCCGACGTCTGCCTCCCCAGCCTCGAGCTCGCCCACCGCTGGCTCGGCATCGCCCCGTCGGCGGCCGCTGGCGATCGCCTCTGACCGGCGCGCCGCGACGTCGCCCAGGCGCGCCGCGACGTCGCCTAGAGCGACAAACGGGTTGAAACCACGAGAAAAAGCAGGAATTTCACAGGGAGGCGGGGAGGCGGGGAGCGAGAGACGGCAAGAGGGAGAAATTCATTTTTTTTCTTCCTCCCCGCCTCCCCGCCTCCCTGTGAAAATTCTCCGGGTTTCAACGTGATCGGTGTTCGTGCGCCAGGCCAAGCCTGGGCGAGGAGGAAGCGATGAGCTGAAACTTCGCGAAGAAACCCGGCGGGTGAGAGTCCCGCCCGGCAAGGTTGGCCCACCAGCCGGAAGTGAGTCTTGCGTGGCGCCGGGTGACCGGCGTCGCGAAGCGTAGACAGCGAGCGTGCGGGCCGTGGGATAGAGCCTCGAAAGATCAGAGGTCGTGGGGCCGACGTCGTGAATGCAACGGAAGGCAACATCGTCGCGTCAAGAGCGAGCCCGGGTAGCCCCCACTCGCAGGGCCTGGCGCGGTGACCCGCCGGGGTCAGAGACCAGGGCACGTACGCAAGGGTTTCCCGAGGAACCTGGGAGATCCCGCTGCCTTCACCGAGAGGTGGAACCGCCGAGCAGAGCGCAAGCGAGCGAAGCGGGGGTAGCGGGAAGTCGGAGTGCACTCGTACTACCGCGGAAGCGGGGGAACCAACCCGAGGGACCCCGTGGAGGGAAGGGGAGCACCGGGGCACGGGATCGTTGGAGGGAAAGATGAAGGAGACATCGGGCTCCGAAACCATCTGCACGAAACTCGAACGGATAGCGGAGCTGGCGCGGCAAGCACCCACCATGGTGCTGACGACGCTCGCCCATCACATCGACCTGGACTGGATGCGCGAAGCCTACCGGCGAACGCGCAAGGACGGCGCGCCCGGCGTGGACCGGCAGACCGCGGAGCACTACGCGGAGCAACTGGAGGATAACCTCCGGTCGCTGCTGGAACGAGCCAAGGCGGGCACGTACCGCGCGCCGCCGGTGAGGCGGGTCCACATCCCGAAGGGCAACGGGGAAACACGCCCGATCGGCATCCCGACCTTCGAGGACAAGATCCTGCAGCGCGCGGTGGCGATGGTGCTGGAAGCCGTCTTCGAGCAGGATTTTCTTGACTGCTCGTACGGTTTCCGGCCTGGCCGTTCGGCACACCAAGCGCTCGCGTCGTTCTGGGACAAGGCGATGGCGATGGCGGGCGGATGGGTCATCGAGGTCGACATCCGAAAATTTTTCGACACGGTGGACCGTCAGCACCTGATGGATGCGCTGCGCCGCAGGGTACGAGACGGCGTGCTGCTCCGTCTCATCAGCAAGTGGCTGCACGCGGGAGTGCAGGAAGACGGTAGCCTCAGCTACCCGAAGGCCGGCACACCGCAGGGCGGCGTGATTTCGCCGATCCTGGCGAACATCTACCTGCACGAGGTGCTCGACACGTGGTTCGAGCGCGACGTCCGACCTCGGCTCCGAGGCAGGGCACACCTCATCCGCTACGCGGACGACGCGGTGCTGCTGTTCGAAGTGGAAGAAGACGCGCGCCGGGTGATGGCCGTGCTACCGAAGAGATTCGGCAAGTACGGGCTGAGCCTGCACCCGGACAAGACGCGCCTGTTGCCGTTCCAGCGGCCGCCGAAGAGACGACCCCCGCCGAGCGGCGGGGCGTCGCCGACGTGGCCGTCGACGCTCGATCTGCTCGGCTTCACGCATCACTGGGGCAGGTCGCGGCGAGGCAACTGGGCGATCAAACGCAGGACCGCCAAGGACCGCCTCAGCCGCGCGCTGCGGCGCGTGGCGGAGTGGTGCAGGGACCACATGCACGATGAGCTGAGCAGCCAGCAGGAGGGCCTGGCCATGAAGATGCGGGGTCACTACGAGTACTACGGGATCACCGGGAACTCGGAGGCGCTCCGTCGCTTCGCCTGGGAGGTCGTGGCGGTGTGGCGCAAGTGGCTCAATCGCCGCTCGCAGAACGCCAAGATGACCTGGGAGCGGATGCACCGGTTGCTGAAGAGGTACCCCCTTCCGCGGCCGCGCATCACGCACCCCGCTCCTGCCCGCTCGTAGCGAACCCGTGTCCCGAAGAGCCGGATGCGGGAATTCCGCACGTCCGGATCTGTGGGGGGCCGGGGGGTAGTCGACCCCGGCCTACCCGACTAGGCGCGCCGCGACGTCGCCCAGGCGCGCCGCGGCGCCTCAGTTCGGCCCCGGCGACAAGGCCCCGAGATCCGCGCCGCCGCGCTTGTTGCCGAGCAGATCCCGCGCCGGCACCTCGCGCGCGTCGCCCTGCCCGATCAGCATCTTCGACGACCGCTTCGGCCTGAAATCCGGCCGGTTCGGGTTGAGCTTCCACCAGCTCCCCTCGAGGACCACCCACGGCTCCTCGCCCGCGCGCACCACCTCCGCCGCGAGCCGCGCGCGCGTGATGCCCGTGATCGCCCGCGTCTCCGGCAGCGCCGCCGCCAGGCGCTTCAGCCCGTCCGGCATCCCGCCGTAGCTCACCTGGGTCACCACGTTGTGGCCCGCGTCGAACCGGTAGATGCCCGTGCTCAGCACCTCGATCGAGGACGCGGCGTCGTTCACGAAGATGTTGTTCCGCAGCCGGCAGCCCCAGCTCCCGTTGCCGCACTGGAGCGCGGCCCGGCCGCTCGTGTTCATGATCACCGTGTTGTTGCGGATGAGGTTGTTGCGGCAGCCCCAGAGCGGCAGCGCGTCAGGGCCGCTCACCTGCTCCGGAGAGCGGGGGCCGGGCTCCACGTAGGCCCGGTCGAACGGGTTCCCGTTGTCCCACTGCGCGATCCCGTGAGCGAAATTGCCGTAAACGAGGTTGTTCTGGATCAGCGAGTCCGACATCCCAGCGAGGTTGAGCGCCCCGCCGCCGACGCGCCCGTTGCCGTTCATCACGTTCTGCTCGATGATGAAGTTGACGCCCCGGCCGTCCGGGAAACCGTGCTCGCCGAACCTGTCCGTCGCCATCTTCATCAGCCCCGCGGCCCAGGCGCGGGTCGGCTCCATCGGCGGGTAGCCCCGGAACGACGGGTGCTTCATCACCTCCTCGAGCGACGCCTCCGGATCGAGGTTCGCCTGGAACCCACCCGCGTTGTTGCCGAAGAACACGTTGCGACGAACCACGTAGTTGTCCGAGCCGTCGGACACGTACGCGCCGTGCTCGCGCGCGGAGAGGGCGAACAGGTTGTCCTGCAGGAGGACCGTGTGGCTGTCCGTGGAGTGGAAACCCCACGTGTGATGGTGATGAGAGAAGTTGCCGACGATCGCGATGTGGTGCGCGAGCCTGCCGGTCTCGCCGAACGCGCCGTCGACCATGATCCCGGCGCGCCGCGTGCCGGCGCGCTGCGCGCCCGGCGCGCTGCTCCCGGCGATGTTGAAGCCCTCGATCACCACGTGGTGCGCCGTCTTCAGGTAGATCATCCAGCTCGGGTCGGCGGCGCACGCCCGGTCGATCACGACCTCGCCCGGATTCCCCAGCGCCTTGAAGTGGATGTACCGCTCCTGGCCGGCGCTCGGCTTGTCGCCGAGCGAGAACCCCGCGTAGGCCCCGGGCAGCACCGCGACGAGGTCGCCGCCGCGGGCCGCGTCGGCGGCCTCCTGGATCGTCGCGAACGCGCGCGCGACCGGGAGCTCCTGCGCCTCGGCCGCGGCGCCGCGCCCGTTCAGATCGAGCGCGGCGACGCGGACGGTGGCGGGCGCCGGCGCGCCGACGACGAGGACCCGCTCGTACCGCCGCTGCAGCTTCAGCGTCTGGCTCACCCACTCGTCGGAGTCCCGCGTCTTCACGAACGGCTCGACGGCCGCGGGTGCCGGCGGCTCCCCCTGGGGCCCGGCCGGGGCGGGCGCCTTCTTCTTCTTCTTCTGCGGCGCCGGCGGCTGCGCCGTCTCGTCGGGCGGCGGGCCCGCGACCTGGATCGTGGGGCTGCAGCCGAGCGCGGCGACCGCGACGAGCGCGCAGGCGACGCGCGCGCGACCACGGGCCAGCTGGATGACGCTCATCGCTCCTCTCATCTCGACGCTCCGGGAGCGCCGCCCCTCCGCGGCACGCGGGCTCGTGCGGCGCTGGGGTCTGTTTACCTCGGAGCACGCACATCAGCCAGACGAGCTCGCCGTCCGGCGAGCTCCGCGCCCGGCGCGCGGCGTACGAAGCGCCGCGCGGGGTGCGACATCGCCTTCCAGCGGCGGCGCCCGCGGCCCGGGCGCGTGGCGGTTTGCTTCCTTCGCTGCCGTTCCTTTGGTACGAAGAGCTCATGAAAGCGCTCCCCTCGCTCGTGAGTGTCGCTCTCGCTGGCGCCACCCTCCTCACGCTCGCGCCCGAGGCGCAGGCGAACATCAAGAATCCGAACGACCACCCCGATTACGTGGCCGAGCTCGAGCCGCACGGGAACTTCGTCTTCTTGCACCGCGACTACGGCCTGCGGCGGGTCGGGCGCAGGTACTACAACGACTTCGGCGACCCCGAGTTCGGCCTCGGCTTCAGGGCCACGATCGAGCTCGCCGACCCGGCTTTCATCCCGCGGCTCAACAACACTGTCGGCATCTCGTTCGGCCTGGACTTCACCAACTGCACCTACTGCCGCCGCGACTTCACCATCTGGAGTCCGGTCACCATGCAGTGGAACTTCTTCTTCAACGATCAGTGGAGCGCGTTCGCCGATATCGGCGCTGTCCTCCGGACCGACGGGTTCTACGACGACGTGTGGCTCGACTTCGTCGGGATGGTCGGCGGCCGCTACCACTTCAACGACAACGTCTCGCTGACGATGCGCATCGGCTACCCGTTCTTCAGCTTTGGCGTGTCGTTCTTCGTCGGCTGAGCCGCCCCCCGCTGGCCCTGCACCGGGCTGAGCCGCCCCGGGCGCAGCCCTGCTGTGTCGCTGCCCTGCCACCGCCGGAGCCGGGGGGAGCGCTCGGCCTCCGCCGTGGGCGTCGGGAGCTCGCCGGGGCGGGCGTACGTGGCGGACATCGGGCGCGTGCGGAGGAGGCCCGCCCTGGTTAGACTAGCCTGAGATGGTCGGCTGGTATTTCGTAGGCATCCTCGGTCTCGCCCTGCTGATGGTGGTCCACGAGGCAGGGCATTACTTCGCCGCGCGCGCTTACGGCATGCGCGTCCTGAAGTTCTCGATCGGCTTCGGCCCCACCTTCTTCAAGGTTGTGCCGAAGGACGGGTACTTCTGGTTCACGACCGCCGCGGACAAGATCCGCGTGCGGCTCTGGCGTCATGACCCGGTGAAGCACGGCCCCACCGTGTTCCAGGTCGCGATGATCCCCTTCCTCGCGTACGTGCAGATCGCGGGGATGAACCCGCTCGAGGAGATCGATCCCGAGGACAAGGGCAGCTACGCGAACGCGAGCCTGTTCGGCCGGATCGCCGCGATCTTCGCCGGTCCGCTCGCGAACTACCTGTTCGCCTCGGTGCTCTTCTTCGCGAGCCTGATGGTGGGCGGCAAGGCCTACCGGCTGACCGACATCGGCGTGGTCGCCGGGATGCCGGCGGCGGCGGCCAACCTGAAGGACGGCGACCGCATCGTCGAGATCGACGGCACGCCGGTCCAGGACTGGGAGAAGATGGCGGAGATCATCTCCCGCAGCCCCGGCCGGCCGCTCGACCTCGTCGTGGAGCGCGCGGGCGAGCGCATCCAGGCCAAGGTCACGCCCGCGAACGAGAACGGCACGGGCAAGATCGGCGTGATGGCGATCGGCCCGGTCCAGTCGGCGCCGGTGACCGCGAAGGAGGCCGCGGTGCTCGCCGTGACGAAGCCGCCGAAGGTCGTGCAGAGCCTGGTCATCGGGCTCGGCCAGTACCTGACGGGCAAGGTCGAGGGCGAGCTCGGGGGCCCGAAGCGGATGATCGAGGAGACCGCGCAGGCGGCCAAGCGCGGATGGGCCGACGGGCTCGAGTTCCTCGGCCTGCTCTCGGCCTACCTCGGCGCGTTCAACCTCATCCCGTTCCCGGCCCTGGACGGCGGCCGCCTGATGTTCCTGTTCTACGAGGCCGCCACGCGGCGCCGGCCGAACGCCCGCATCGAGGCGCATATCCACCTGGTCGGCGTGGTCATGCTGCTCGGGCTGATGCTCTACGTCACGGCGAACGATTTCGGCCTCGGGTCGAAGTAGCGCTCCCCGCGTGGCATCGACGCCGCTCGCGCGGGTTCCGGCGTCGGGCAGGCGTGTCGCCCGCGCGGCGGCGTGGCTCTCGCTGCTCGCGCTGGCCGGCGCGCCGGAGCCCGCGCTCGCCGCGCCGCCCGGCCCCGGCGCGTGGCCCGACGACGAAGAGGAGGCCGTCTTCGACGTCCCCGCGCCGCCGACGCTCCCCGGGCTCACGCGGCGCGACCCGACCTTCACCTTCGAGTACACGGCGGCCGTGATCGAGACCGACGCGACGAGCCGGGCGGGCGGCAGGAGCGCCTTCGCCTGGTACTCGCACGGCGAGATGGAGATGCCGCTCGTCCCCCGGAAGTGGTTCGTCGGCGCGGTGCACGACAGCGCCGCGGCGAGCGTCCCGGGGGTCGCGCGCTCGATCCTGCTCGGGAGCCCCGAGCTCTACGGGCGGGGCGTCTGGTCGAGCGTGCGCGGGCTCTCCTCGGGCGGCGGCTTCGGCGTCGTGATCCCGGTCCCGCGCGACGTCTCGCCCGACGAGGGCGAGGTGCTGCGGACGGCGCGCGTGGTGCGGCCGTGGGACGAGACGCGCTTCCGGGATCTCACGCTCACGTTCCGCCCGTGGTTCGACATGCGGCACATCACGGGGCCGTTCATCTTCCAGCTCCGGCAGGGGCTCGACTGGTCGCTGGTGGTGCGCGGGCTGCGGTCCGGCGAGCGGCGCACCGACATCCGGGCGCACACCGCGTTCTACTTCGGCTACCGGCTCGCGAGGCCCGTCGGCGTCGGGCTGGAGCTGTGGGAGGTCTACCAGCTGACGGAGGGCCTGCCGGACGACAGGCGCGCGACGTTCGCGATCTCGCCGAGCGTCCGCTTCATCCTGGCGAACGTGCAGCCGGCGCTGAGCGTGCTGCTGCCGATCACGACCCCGCTGCGCGGCGACGTCGCCTCGTACTACGCCGCGCGGCTCAGCGTCGGGTTCTCCTTCCCGACCGACGCTCCTCTTCCGCGCCCGTGAGTTCCGCGCCCGTGAGTTCCGCGCCCGTGAGTTCCGCGCCCGTGAGTTCCGCGCCCGTGAGTTCCGCGCCCGTGAGTTCCGCGCCCGTGAGCGGCGAGCGCGCCTCCGCCTGCTGGCAGCCCCGGCGAGCGCGGCGGCGCGCCCGCGGGCGAACGTGCGGGGGGCTCGTTCGAGTGCGTGCATCCAGCGCGGCTGCTGGGTACCCTGGGCGCGTGGTCAAAGCGGCATGGCTCCGGCGCGGTCTGGTTCTCGCGGCGCTCCTCGGATCGACCGGCTGCTCGACCACGCTCGTGAGCCTCAACGAGGGGCCCCGCGAGTACGTGTCGACGGACTACGAGAACGTGCTGCGGACCTGGACGCGCACGGAGCACCTGTTCGCGCTCTCGGAGCTCGACAACTTCCTCACGGCCACGGCCACGTTCGAGTCGTGGGATTTCCGCTGGGCCTACGTCGCCCGCTACGCGCAGGACTACCGGCTCACGATCGAGCAGCGCCAGAAGCTCCTCGAGAAGACGCTCGAGGAGACGCGCCAGCACCACCAGTTCTTCGTCGCGATCTTCGGGGGCGAGCGCAAGTACAACGACCTCTCGACGCCGAACAGCGCGTGGATCGTCCGCCTGATCGACGACACCGGCAACGAGACGGCGCCCGAGGAGATCATCGCGATCACGAAGCCGAACGCGCTCGAGCGGACCTACTTCCCGTACAACACGGTGTGGCGGCAGGCGTTCCGCATCCGCTTCCCGCGCGCGACCGCCGAGGGGAGGCTGACGATCTCGCCGAGCGCGAAGTGGTTCGGCCTCCGCTTCGCCGGAGCGCAGGGCAACAGCGAGCTCGTCTGGCAGCTCACCGAGGACGAGGACGCGGCCGAGCCTGTCGAGCTGGAGCAGGAGGCCGCGCGGCCGCGGCGCTCGCTCGCGAGCCGGTGAGCCGGGCACGCGGCCGCTGGCCCTGCCGCAGCCGCGCTGAGCGTCCGGGGCCTTCAGCCGCGCTGAGCGTCCGGGGCCTTCAGCCGCGCTGAGCGTCCGGGGCCTTCAGCCGCGCTGAGCGTCCGGGGCCTTCAGCCGCGCTGAGCGTTCAGGGAGACGGACTGCGCGAGGATGGACAGCAGCTCCGGCGTGCTCTCGAAAAGCTCGCGCAGCACGGGGTGATCGGCGATGAGCACGAGCGCGCCGCCTCCGGCCGCGCGCGCGATCGAGGGCGCCGGCTGGCCGCCGAGCAGCTCGGAGGCGAACAGGAGCTCACCGGGCCGCGCGACGCCGATTGTATCGCGCGAGCGCTCGTCGATCAGCTCCAGCGCGCCGGCGCCGATGATCACCAGCCCGGGCATGGGGTTGCCGGCGTGGATCAGCTGCTCGCCGGGCTCGAGGCCGCGGACGCGGAGCCGGCCGAGGACGCGGCGGAGCAGCGTCTCCTCGAGCTCGCCGAGCGGCCCCATCGTGGCGCCGGCGAGGGACTGGAGCCGGTCGGCGACGGTGCGCAGCTCATCGAGCACCCACGGGCAGGTGCGGAGGGCGTTGTCGATGGTCGTCTGGTTCCAGATGGCCACCCGCGCGCCGCCCGCGCCGGCGACGACGCGCAGCGGGATGCTTTCCTCGAGCGTGCCGCGCGCCGGCACGAGCGTCCTGATGGCGGCGCGCTCGGCGGGCGTGTCGACGATATTCGCGCACACGGCGACGCTTCCATGCAGCACCAGCGCCGCCCCGTCGACGGCGAGCTCCTCGTCGGGCGCGAGGTCTCCGACGTGCGCTGCGAGCGCGAGCTCCGCGTGCATCTCCTCGGGCAAGTCGGCGAACGCCTCGATCTGCTCGATGTCGCGCCCGGTGAGGGCGGCGCCCGGCGTGGCGCCGGCCGCGCCGGGCTGCGGCAGATCCGGCGCGATCTCCGGATCGATGTCGAGCGCCGCGATCTCGCCCGGGGCGGGCGGCGCCTCGGGCGGCAGGTCGAGCACCATCCCGGTCAGGTCGATGGCCTCACCCGCGTCCTGTCCGGGCAGCTCCGCCGCGCGTACCTGGGGCGGCGGCGCGGCGGTCGCGAGGGACGCGTCGACCGCGGCCGGCGGGCGGGCCGAGGCCGCGCGCGGCGGCAGCGCCTCGGGCGTCGACGCCAGCGGCGCCTGGGCGACGGGCTCCTCGTCGAGCGCGAGGTCCGCGTCGTCGAGCACCTCCTCGTCAGGCTCAGCCAGGGCCGCCTGATCGCGCTCGGGCGGGCGCTGCGCCGGGCCTCCCGCCAAGTCGGCGGCGGGCGCACCCAGGGCAGGGGCTGCTTTCGTCTGCAGGTCGTCCTGCTGCGCCGCAGGGGGCGCGAGCGAGGCGTCGCCGCGTACCGACGGTGGCTGCGCGTCGAGGTCGTGATCGGAGAGCTCGATGACGACGGTCCCGTCGGGCGTCGACGTCGGCAGCGACGCCTCTGCGGTCGCGGGCGGCTTGGTCGGCTCGTTCTGGATCGAGGAAGCGGCGGGGCCCTTCGGCGCGATGCTCTCGGCGGAGGCCCCGAGGTGTCCGGGCGGCTCGCTCCCGGCGAGGGTCGTCGACCGGGGGCGCGCGGGCGCCGGGGGCGCGGGAGGTCGCGCCGAGATCGGCTTTCGCTTGAGCGTCAGATCGAGCGGGGCTGCGGAGGTGATGACCTCGTCTTCGTCGCCCTCGTGCGGAGACGAGGGCGGCCGGCGAGCCACGAGGTACGTGTCGCCGCTCAGCGTGATGGTCTCCTGGGGAGGCCGCGGCGGCGCGGCGACCTCGGCGTCATCGGACCACGGATCGAGGATCGGCTCGCGCGGCTTCCGTCGCGACACCGCGGTTCCCGGTGCGGTCACGGTCGCGGCCGTGCGGGCGGGGGCAGGCGGCGAGATCTGTTCCTCCACGACGATGTCGCCGGCGTCGCCGGCTTGCGCGTGGTCCTCGGTGCGCGCCGCGGCCGCAGCGCTCGTGGCCTGAGGCGACGCCGCTGGCGGCATCGTTGCGGGCGGCGCAGCGGGTGGCGGTGGCGCAGCGGGCGGCGGCGTGGCGGACGCCGACACGGCGGGCGGCGGTGGCGGCGGCGCAGCGGGCGGTGGCGGCGGAGGCGCGACGGACACCGACACGGGCGGCGGAGCCGCAGGGGGTGGCGGAGGTGCTGAGGGCGGCGGTGGCGGAGGCGCGACGGATGTCGACGCGGTGGCCGGCGGCGCGCCGGGCGGTGGTGGCGGCGGCAGGGCGGACGGCGGCAAAGCCGGGGGCGGCGCTGAAGGCGCAATCACCGGCGCGGTGGAGGCCGACGCGGCCATGGGAGCCGAGGCGGGCGGCGCGACGGACGGCGACAAGGCCGGCGACGGCGGTGCTGCGGAGACCGGCGTTGATGGAGGCAGCGGCGCCGGCGGCGGCAGCGCCTGCGCATAGGGCGGCGCGGCGGGCGGCGGCAGCGGCGGCGCGGTGTAGGCGAGCGCCGAAGGCGCAGGCGCCGGCGGGGGCAGCGCCTGCGCATAGGGCGGCGCGACGGGCGGTGGCAGCGGCGCAGCGGCCTGCGGCAGCGGCGCGACCGGCGGCGGCAGCGGCGCGGCGGATTGCGGCGTCACCGGCGGTGGCAGCACCTGCGGTGGCGGCGGCGGAACGGATGGCGGCGCCGGCGAATGCGCTGCCGGTGGAGGCTGCGGGCGCGGCGGCGCGAACGACGGCGGATGGGGTGGCGTCGGCGAGTGCGCCGTCGGCGGAGGCTGGGGGCGCGGCGGCGCGAACGACGGCGGATGGGGCGGCGCCGGCAGAGTTCCGAAGGCCGGCGACTGCGGCGCGGGCGGAGTTCCGAACGACGGCGACTGCGGCGCGGGCGGAGTTCCGAACGACGGCGGATGGGGCGGCGCCGGCAGAGCTCCGAAGGCCGGCGACTGCGGCGCCGGCGGAGTTCCGAAGGCCGGCGCGTGTGGCGCCGGCGGAGGCCCGAAGGCCGGCGACTGCGGCGCCGGCGCTGCTGCACCTGGCGCAGGCGATTGCGGCGGCTCCGCGATGAACCTCGGCAGGGGTGGCGGCGGCGCCGGCGCTGCCGGGAATGCGGACGGCGGCGGGGGCAGCGGCATCGCCGGCGGCGGCTCGCTCGTGGAGCGCGGCCCGGCAGCGCGCGGCGGCGGCGGGGGACCCATCCCGGCGTCGGACCGGCCCCGCTCGGGCAACGAAGCCTGGGCGGACAGCGCCTCCTGCGGCACCGGCGGCGGGGAAAGGCGAGGCGGAGCCGACGACGGCCGCGGCGATGCCGCGCGCGGCGGCGGCGCCGGGGGCGGCAGCGCGCTCGGCGCCTTTGCCTGCGCCGTGAATCCGTGCGGGTCCGCGGTGATCTGCGGCCTGAATGGCGGAGCCCCCGGTGGTGGAGGCGGCGGCGGGATGGCGCTCGCCGCCTGCGTCGCAGGGAGCGGAGGCGCCGGAGGCGGCTGGCTCTGGTAGAGGGCGCCGCCCTGGAGGTTGGTCACCCCCGCCGGCGGTGCGGACGGCGCGACCGGCGCCGGCGGCTGGCCGTAGGGTGGATCGAGCCGCGGCGGGTACGGGGCGGGGGGCGGCTGCGAGCGCGGCGCGGCCTGCTGCGCTGCCGGTGCGACCGCCGGTGGCGGCTGGATCGGCGGCGCAGACTGCGGGTATGCGCCGCCCGACGGCTGCTGCGTCCGCCGCTGCGGTGGCGGGGGCGGCGCGGGCGGCGGCGCGCTGCCCTGCGCGACGCCGGAGAGCGCGGGGGCGACTGGCGCGATCGGTCGGGCCCCGGCGCCGGACGCGCCGGACCCGTCCTCTGCGCCCGGGTGCATCCTCGGCAGCGGCTGTGACGGCGCCGGCGGAGGCCGCAGGCGCTCCGCTTCGGCGGCCAGCTCCGGCTGCGAGAGCGGCTCGAACATGTCGATCTCGATCGAGGGCATCGAGGCGCGCAGCTCCTCGGTGAGCGAGCGGCGGCGGCGCCAGGTTTGCTCGTCGGAGGGCGGGGCTTCGTCCGAGTCGGAGTCCGAGGCGGGGGCCAGCTCGTCGTCCTCGCTGGTGATGGTCTCCAGGAGATCGGGATCGCTCGGCTGCCCGACTTCCGAGGCCATCACCTCCTCGAGCGCCGTCGCGCACAGCCCGAGCTCCGAGGCGCGGAACGTCTGCCCCGCTGCCCCGGCCGCGTCGGCCGCGCGCCGCAGCCACACGATGGCGTCACGCCGCTCGCCTCGCGTCCACAGCGCGCTGGCCGTGGAGATCCCCCACACGACATCTTCATCGTCATTCGGGTGCGGTTCGGGGAGGGCGACCACGCGGTTCGCCATGAGCAACACCACCTATCACAGGCCCCACAGCGGCCGTTTACCCCATCGTACCGGGCGAGCCGACGTCCCGGTTCGAGCGTCGCGCGAGCCCCACGGCGCGGGAAGCCGCGCCACCAAGAGCTTAGCCGCGCTCGCTGCGGCACGTACAAATTACGGTACGGATGTCGGCTCCTTGCCGTCACACGGCCGCCGGAGCCCGGCGCCAGCGCAAAGCGGCCGCAAATCGGCCAGGAGGCCCGAGGGAAGCGCCAAGGCAAGCCAGGCGAGCGCCGCGCGCTCTCGCCGCGGAGCGGCGGGAGAGGGAGGCAGCGGGCTCCTTAATACGCGTCACGCAGCGCTGGCGCCACGCGGCGAGCGCCGCCCGAACAGCGATTGCCCGTTCAGGTGGACCGCCGGCCGCCCATGCGCCGCGGCGGGCAGCTCAGGACCGCGGCGCGACGGCACATTTCGTCGACACCATCTCGCGACGCAGCCTCTCCGGGCATGCGCCTCGCGAGCCAGCCGATGAGCGTCAGCCCCGCTGCGCGGGCGTCTGCAGGCATCGTTCCTTCGTTCAGGAGGCTCGCGATCTGAGCGATCAGACGCGTGCGCGTTTCCTCAGGCGCCATCCTGCGTGCTCCATGAAGCATTCGAGCGGGAAAGTCAAAACAACCGCCATGCTAGCGCGCAGCCCCGGCGGCGGGGACGCCAGGGCTGTGCTCTCCTCAATATCCATCTCGGTCCGCTCGCCCGGGTCGACGGCGTGCCAACACGCGTTGCGGGGCGGCGTCAAGACAGCTCGCGCGAGGGTCAGATCGGCGCGATCAGCACCTCGCGATCCTTGGCGCCGTTCGCGGGCCCGACGAGCCCGCGCTTCTCCATCGCCTCGACCAGCTTGGCGGCGCGGTTGTAGCCGACGCCGAGCTTGCGCTGCAGCCAGGAGGTCGAGCAGCGCCGGGTATCGGCCACGATCCGCACCGCGGCGTCATACATGGGGTCTGTCTCCGCGTCGGACGTGTCGGGCTCCTCGCCCTCATCGTCCCGGGGCCGGAGGATCGCCTCGTCGTAGACCGGCTCCCCCTGGAGCCGGAGGAAGTCGGTGATCTTCTGGACCTCCTCCTCGGAGCAGAACGGGCACTGGACGCGGCGCGTCTCGTTCGAGCCGTTCATCTTGATCAGCATGTCGCCGCGGCCGAGCAGGTGCTCGGCGCCCTGCTCGTCGAGGATCGTGCGGCTGTCCACCTTCTGTGCGACCCGGAAGGCGATGCGCGTGGGGAAGTTCGCCTTGATCATGCCGGTGATCACGTCGACGCTCGGCCGCTGCGTCGCGAGGATCACGTGCATGCCGGCGGCGCGCGCCTTCTGCGCGAGCCGGGCGACGCTCGCCTCCACGTCCTTGCCCTGCTGCATCATGAGGTCGGCGAACTCGTCGACCACGATCACGATGAAGGGGATCTTCTCCGGCAGCGCCGCGTCCGACCCGTCCTTCGCCGCGTCGATCTCCACCTCGAGCCCGTCAGCGCCGATCGCGCTCACCTTGGCGGGCGGCTTCGGCGGGCGCGCCTCGCCGCGCTGCACGCGCTCGACCCAGGCGTTGTAGGTCGTGATGTTCTTCGTCCCCGCGTTCGCGAAGAGCTGGTACCGGCGCTCCATCTCGTCGACGGCCCACTTGAGCGCGTTCGCGGCCTGCTTCATGTCCGTCACGACCGGCAGGAGCAGGTGCGGGATGCGATCGAAGGGCGCGAGCTCGACGACCTTCGGATCGATCATGAGGAGCCTGAGCTCCTCGGGCGTCTTGCGGAAGAGCAGGCTCACCAGCATGACGTTGAGCCCGACGCTCTTGCCCGCGCCGGTCGCGCCCGCGACGATGACGTGGGGCATCGACGCGAGGTCGGCGAAGTAGGGCGTCCCGATGATGTCGCGGCCGAGCACGCACGGCAGCGGCGCCTTCATCTCGACGAAGCGGCGATCCTCGACGAGCTCGCGCAGGTTGACGGGCAGGCGGTGCTCGTTCGGGATCTCGAAGCCGATCCGGTTCTTCCCGGGGATGGGGGCGACGATGCGGACCTTGCGCGAGAGGCCGAGCGCGAGGTCGTCCGCGAGGCCTGCCACCTTCGAGACCTTGGTGCCGGCGGCGGGAGAGACCTCGAACGTCGTCACGGTCGGCCCCGGGTGGATCTCCTCGACCTTGCCGCTCACGCCGTAGTCGGCGAGCGTCTTCTCGAGGAGCTGCGCGGTCGCCTTGAGCTGATCCGCGTCGAGCTGGATCCGCCCGCCTGCGGCCGTGTCGAGCATGTCGGTCAACGGCAGGCGGAAGCCCGCCCCGCTGGCCGGGACGACCTTCACCACGGCCGGCTTCTCGCTGACGAGCTCCCGGCTCGTGTCGACGATCGTCAGGGCGCGCGGCGCCACGCCTTGAGGCCGCTCCGGTCCGCCGGCGGGCGGGGGCTCGCGGTGGGCCACCCTGGCCTCCGGCTCGCGCGGCTCGCGTGCGGGCAGCTCGCGCGGCTCGCGTGCGGGCAGCTCGCGGTGGGCCACCCTGGCGCCCGGTTCTCGCACGGGCCGCTCGCGCACTGGCAGGATGGGCGACGGTGTGGGCACATCGAGCACTGCCGGCTCCGCGAACGCGTCCGCGCTGTCCTCGTCCGCGCTGTCCTCGTCCGCGCCGTCCTCGTCCGCGCCGTCCTCGTCTGCGCCGTCCTCGTCCGCTGAAACGAACGCCGCGGCCTCGTCCGCGTCGTACTCCTCCTCGAGCTGCACCTCGCGCTCGACGATGCGCGTCTCGCCCGCGAACGGCGACTCGTCGACCTCCTCCAGGGCAGCGGCGCCCCGCGGCTCTGCGAGGGCCGCGGCGCGGCGCCGCGCAGCTCGGCGCGGACCACCCTCGCGCGGCTCGACGGCGCGCTGCGCCCTCTCGCGGAGCTCGGCGAGCCGCTGCGCACCCTCGCGCGGCTCCACGGCGCGCTGCGCACCCTCGCGCGGCTCGTCGCTGTGCGCCGCCGCCTCGCGCGGCTCGTCGCCGCGCGCCATCACCTCGCGCGGCCCGTCGCTCTGCGGCGCCTCGTCGTGCGGCGCTGCGGCGCGCAGCACCACCTCGTGCGCCTCCCCGCCGTGGATCACCACCTCGCGCGGCTCTGCGGCGTGCAGCACCACCTCGTGCGCCTCCCCGCCGTGGATCACCGCCTCGCGCGCCTCCCCGCCGTGGATCACCGCCTCGCGTGGCTCCGCGCCCTGCTGCGCCGCCTCGCGCGGCTCGCGGGCCTGCGCCTTCCGCCCGCGCCGCGGCTTTGGCGGGGCCGCCGGCTCCTCGGGGGCGGCGGTGAGCGGCGCGCTCTTCCACAGATCGATCGCCGGCGCCGCGGCGCCGGCCGGCTCGACCGGCGTGCTCCTCGCGCCGGGATCGGAGAGCGGCTCGTCGGCGTCGTCGGCCAGCGCGGCGATGATCGCGTCGGGGCTCGAGTTGCGCGCGATGATCGGCGGCCCCTCCTGCTCCGAGGCCGCCGCCCGCCGCTCCAGGTCGCGCGCCGCGGCCCACGCCCCGAAGAGCGCGCGCGCCCAGCCGGCGACGCGCGCGGCGATCGCGACCGCGAGCTGCTCGGCCCGATGCGCGAGCTCGATGAACGAGAACGTCGCGCGGCCCATGAGGATGAGCGCGACGATGGTGAGCCCGATGATGTACGAGCCGATGTTCGAGAAGAGCGCGCGCAGCACCTCCCCGAACAGCTCGCCCACGGCCCCGCCGAGCGGCATCGCGCCGAACGCGACCGCCCGCGGGAACGCGACGTGCGAGAGCGCCGCCAGCACCACGACGACAACGACGTCGCCGCTCAGCCGGAACATGCTGGCGATCGAGCGCCTGGACCCGAGCAGCGGCGTCGCGAGCAGCGCCAGCTCGAGCGGAACGAACCACGCGATGACGCCGACAGCCTCGACCGACGCGCCCGCGAGCGCCGCGCCCACGGGCCCGACCCAGTCCTCGCCCGAGACCTCCGGGCGCAGCGGATCCGCGCGAAATGACGCGAGCGCCAGCGCGCTGTACAAAGCAGACACAAGGAGGACCAGCGCCGCCGCCTCCCGGGCGTAGCTATGTCCCTGCGGCGCGGCAGGACCCGCGACCCCCGCCGGGCTGGTCCGTGCGGTGCCGCGCGCCCCGGACCGCAAGGGCTCGGCAGGGCCGGCGGCGGGCTGGGCACGGCGAGGAGCGAACAAGGGGACGTGCATACCTACCTAAACCTACTTTGCTCACATATGCGTACTCCACCCCGGGGGCAAGAAGTCTGGATGGCGTGGTAAGAATCGGGCACGGGCGGAAGGTTCGGGTACTTTCACGCGCTTCCGCGCGCTGGCGTGTGCCCGAGGTCGCCTGAGAGCGACGGCGTCGTCGGACACCGAGGGGGCCGAGGGCTGGGGAGACGCGGCCGCGATGGAGTTTCGGCCGGATTTGACGCAAACTTTGTTAGAGCTCCCTTCCTATCGTCCTTGAAATTCTTTCAAACAGAACGCGGCGGGCGGTACCATCCCCACCCTCCTGGGACGTGCATGGAAACTGTCGAACGAGCAGGGCGGCGCGCTGGCGCTGCGGGCCTTCTTTTGCTGTGCCTCGCGACCGCGGGCGTGGGGCTCGCCACCAGCGGGTGCCGCGTCAATGAGAACGACATCCACCGTTGGGAGACCACGGCCCACGGGCCGGACAAGCTCAGGGCCGTCTTGTTTCACGACAAGTACGACAACTCGCTCCGCGTCGAGGCGGCCACGTCGCTCATCCGCATGAAGCCGCGGCAGGGCCGGCGCGTGGGCATCGGCATCATGGTCGAGACCCTCGCGAGCATGGCGCCCGAGGCCCGGCAGGCCATCGTGGCGTCGCTCGTGCCGTCGATCATCGCCGAGCTCAGAAAGCCGCCGCCCGTCGCGCAGCCCGGACAGCCGGTCCCGCCGGACACCTCGTTCCCCTACAAGGACGCCGCGTACGCGATGCTCACGTCGGACCGGACGGTGATCATCGCGGACGAGGGGCTGAAGGAGGGGCTCAAGGCCGCGCTCATCGACTGGGCCATGGCGGACTTCGAGCACCGGCTCGAGGACCGCTCGCAGGCCTACGGGATGGAGCAGCTCCTGCGCGCCATCGGCCCTGCCGCGGTGGCCGGCCTGCCGAAGCTCATGACGCGCGAGGCGAAGCGGCTCGACCAGATGGCGTCGCTCGTGGCCGAGTACGGCGACCCGCCGACCAAGGAGGCCGCCTCGGCGAACCTGGTCACCATCGCGAAGTTCGTCACCTCCAGCGAGTGGGTCAACGTCAAGAAGCCCGAGCTCCAGGCCGCGAACGCCGCGTCGAAGCTCACGCCCACCGAGAAGCAGTTCGAGGCGCAGCTCGCGCAGTACCAGGAAGAGGAGCTCTTCCGGGTCTTCGGCTCGATGAAGAAGCTCGGCGGCCGGCCGTCGGTGGACTTCCTCCTCGGCTTCGCGGCGGACAAGGAGCAGCCCGAGAAGCGCCGCCAGGCCGCCCTCGCCGCGCTCGAGGGCCGGCTCGACCGCAATAACCCGAGCGACATCCAGCGCATCCTCGAGCTCGCGACCGCCGACGCGCCCGACGCGGTGCTCGACCAGGCCTTCCGCCGCGTCGGCGAGATGCCGCGCGAGCTCGTCGTCGAGAAGCTCTACGGCCTCTTCAAGACCGACAAGTGGAAGATCCGCCGCGCCGCCGCCGCGACGATCCTGAAGATGTCGACGGTGAAGCACATCGACGAGTTCATGAGCAGGCTCCCCGACAGCAAGGGGTTCGCCATGCCCGAGGCGCTCACGTACGGCGCGGCGTTCGGCGACCTGAAGGAGGGCTCGCCCCTCGAGGCCCTGAAGAAGCACTTCGCCGCGGGCCCGGCGCCGGCGCGGACGAGCGCCATCGCCTACTACTTCACCTTCGGCACGGCCGCCGACGTCCCCGCCGTCAAGGCGCTCGAGGGCGACACCACGAACGCGCCGGTCTGCGAGGCCGACCCGGACTGCAAGTGGGCGTGCGAGGTGCAGAAAGAGGGGTCCACGGAGCGCGAGCTCAGGGACGTGAAGACCGTCGGCGAGTTCGTTCAGTACTGCATCGAGCCGGCCATGCAGGACAGGAAGCCGGAGCTCGAGAAGGGCGAGAAGAAGTGACGGGAGCGCGGGCGCAGAACGCGGGATCACCGGGGGATGCTGCGACGATCCCGGCGGGCGAGGCGCGGCTTCGCCCGGCGCTCGCGCCGCGCCTCGCCCTCGGCTCGCGGCGCGGCGAGGACCCGGGGTTCACGGCGGGCTGCGCGGGCTCTCAAGGGATCTCACGCCGTCATGTTCACGGTCGCAGCGCGCTATCGGCGCGGCCCAGCGCCGTCAGGTGCTTGCAGGGAAGAGGCCGGGAGGAGGCTTCCCAGCGCAATTCATCCTCCGTTATCGTTGGGTAGAGATGAGCGCGGATCCGAACAAGAAAAGCGCACGGACGTTCCAGTGTCGCGATGTCCTTTGGGAGACGTTCGAGCAGATGGCGCGCGAGCTCGAGTGCTCCATCGACTACCTCATCAATGAGTCGATGAAGCAGTACGCGCGGCAGCGAAGCTACAGTCCGCGCACGCCCTTTCCGCCACCCGCCAGGGTCGACGGACCGCCCGGCTCCGGACACCAGGCGGTCCCGCACGCTCATCAGCCCGCCGCGCCGCCCCCCAACGCGACGCCCCAGCCGCCCGGGCTGGGGACGCCCGGCTCGCCGCCGCCGTTCGGAGCGGGCGCCGCGCCGATGGTCGCCATGCAGCAGCAGCCGGCAGTCGGGGCGCCCTACGGCGCCTCGCCCGGCGCGCCCGCCTACGGCGCGCCCTCGCCTCCCTACGGCGTGCCCCCCGTGGGGCCGATGCCGACGCCGGTCCCGGCGCTCACGCCGCCGCCGCCGCCGCCGGGGCAGGTCCGGCCGGGCGCGCCGCCGCCGCCGCCGCCGCCGCCCGGCAGCAGCAACGCCGGCGGGAAGCGACCCAGCCTGCCCGTTCCGCCGCCGATCCCGGGCCGCGTTGGCGGCCCGCCGCCGCCGCCGACCAGCGTGACCCGCCTTGGCGCGCCGCCGCCCCTCCCGTCGCAGGCCTCGAACCCCGGGGGTCGCCAGAGCATGCCCGGCGCCTCCGCGGGCCGTTCGGGGCCGCCGCCGCCGCCGATGAGCAGCGCGACCGGGTACGCCTCGCCGCTGGCGCCGCCGCCGTACGGTGTTCCGCCGCAGGCGTCCAGCAGCGTGCCGGGCCCGCCGCCGCTGGCCTTGGGGATGCCGAACCAGGTCCCCGCCGGCCCGGCGCTCGCCGCGTTCTACGCGGGGCAGCGCTTCGTGGTGAACAAGGACCGGTTCATCATCGGGCGCGGCAAGCAGTCGAGCGATCTGACGATCAAGGACCCGAACGTTTCGCGCCAGCACGCCATGGTCGAGTTCCTCAATGGCCAGTACTACATGGTCGACATGGGCTCGACGAACGGCGTCGAGTACAACGGCCAGCGCATCGCCCGGAAGGCCATCGTCGAGGGGGACCTCTTCCGGATCTGCGATCACGAAGTGCGCTTCTCCTACCGCTGATCGCGGCCGATCCGGCCTGTGTCAGGGTCAGGTCGCGCGCCAGACCGCACATCCCGCTGGGGCCAGATGATCCGCGCCGCGGCGGCGCCGGGGCGAGGGAGCTCGGGCGCGGCGCCGGGCGAGAGTTTGGCTTGAGCGCGCGCAGCGTCCTAGGATCCCGCCGCAAGATGGTGAAGCGTGGAGGCGCCGCGGCCTGCTCGCGGGGACTGCGCCGCGGCGCGCTGCGAGGCGTGAGCCGCAGGGCGCTTCGCGGCGGCGCCGCGGCGGTCGCCCTCGGCGCGGCGATCTGGGGCGGGGCGGTCTTCGCGTCGCAGCTGCCGCCGTGGGTGCCGGCGGGCGAGGTCCCGCTCCCTGCCTGGGTCAAGAGCGCGCGCGTGCTCAAGCGGGACCAGCCGCTGTTCGAGGCGCCAGGCGAGAGCCCGCGCCGTCGCGGCTCCGTGGACCGCAACGTGCAGCTGCCCATCTTCGCGGTCCGGCGCGCCGACGGCTGTCTCGGGCGCTGGCTCGAGGTGGGCGCTACCGCCTGGGTCTGCGACGACGCCGTCGAGCTCTCGGCCGCAGGTCCGATCAGCCCGCTGGTGCGGACGTGGCGCGAGATGCCGGACGGGCTCCCGTACCGTTACTACTTCGTCGGGCCCGACGGATCGTTCGGCTATCGCCGGGCCGAGGCGGCCGACATCGACGCGCCGGACGCGCAGCTCGAGCCCGGGTTCGCCGTGGCGATCGTCGAGGAGCGGGCCGTCGGCGGCGCGCGGTACGGCCGCACGAACAGCGGCTTCTGGGTGCCGATGCGCGATCTCGGTCCGGTGCGCGCCTTCGCGTTCCACGGGGTGGATGTCCCCGCGGGCGCCGCGCAGATCGCGACAGCGTGGGTCGTGGCCGAGCGGGCGCCGCTCTTCACGAGGACGGCCGCGGGCTTCGCGCGGACCGAGGAGAGCAAGGCGCGGTTCGAGGTCGTCCCTTACCTCGAGGAGGCGCAGGGCTCCGCGGGGAAGCTCGCGCGCATCGCGGACGGCGACGGCGCGGCGTGGATCGCGGTCAGGGATCTCCGGCGCCCCTCGATGGCACCGCCGCCGCCCGAGGTCGACGTCGAGGCGGGCGAGCGGTGGATCGACGTCGAGCGAGCGACGCAGACGCTCGTGGCGTACGAGGGGCGGCGTCCTGTCTTCGCGACGCTCGTCTCGACCGGCAAGGGGGCGTCGGGATCGCCGCGCGCCACGCCCGCCGGCACCTACCGCATCTGGGCCAAGCTGCTCACCTCGGACATGGACAACCTCGAGGACGAGGGCGCCGAGCGCTACTACCGGATGGAGGACGTCCCGTACGTGCAGTACTTCTCCAAGGGGGTCGGGCTGCACGGCGCGTTCTGGCATCGCTCCTTCGGCCAGGTGCGGAGCCACGGCTGCGTGAACCTGGCCCCGCTCGATGCGCAGCGGCTGTTCTGGTGGACGTCGCCACGGCTCCCCGCCGGCTGGACGGCCGCCCTCCCCACGGCGCACGAGCCGGGCACCGTGGTGCGCGTGAGATAGCTGCAGCCGCACACGCCCGCGCGGCGAGGCGCAGGGCAAAGCGAGCTCGAGCGGCGGGCATTGCCCTGCGGGCCGGCCGCGCGGGCGATGGGTCGTGGTGCTCGGGCGGGGCATCGCGCGCGGCGAGGCTCCGTGGAAGGAGCGCTCGGCCGGCGAGCGGGGAGGGCGAGGGAAGGAGCAGCGGAGCCGGGCCAGGCGGGGCGCGGCGGGCGCTGCTCAGGGGGCGATCTTGTTCTGGAGGAAGAAGGCGATGACCCAGGAGAGGAGCACGAGCGACTCGATGAGCGCCAGGCCGAGGATCATCGGGGTCTGGATCCTCGCCGCAGCGCCCGGGTTCCGGGAGATGCCTTCCAGGGCGGCGGCGGCAGCGCGCCCCTGGCCCATGGTGCCGCCGAGGGCAGCGATGCCGATCGCGAATCCAGCCGCGACGGCGAGCCACGAGTTCGCGTCGTACTTGTTCGACGCCGCGCCATCCTGCGCCAGCGCCATAGCGGGAACCAGTACCAGCGCAGTGCCGACAACGGCGGACAGCGACAGCTTGCTCTTCAGCGACATCCGAATCTGCTCCTTTCAAGCCACACAACCCGCGCGGGGCTGCATGCGTAACATCTGCGTGGGTCGGGGGCTGCGCGGGCGGCCCCCATCGAGATCCGGGGATCGCTCCGGGGACCTCTTCTACTGCTGCGGTAGGGGATACGCTTCCGCGGTCCACCCACCTCTCTGGGGCAACCCATCGACAGCGGGGCCCCTCTAATCCGTTTTTCGAGGGCTGGCTAGCCTTCTCTTCACCTTCCGCGCCGTTCTCTGCGGCGTCGGCAGGCCCTGACCGAGCGGCCAGGCGAAGCGGTCAGTGGTGGTCCGCCTTCTCCGTCGCGAGCCCGATGTAGATGCAGCTCAGCAGGCAGAACACCAGCGTCTGCACAACGATGACGATGATCGCCAGGAACATCAGCGGCACCGGGACGAACAGCGCGATGAGCCCGAGGAAGATGCTCGCCACGAGGTGGTCGACCCCGATGTTGAGCATGAGCCGGATCGACAGCGTGACCGGGCGGACGCAGGTGGAGATGACCTCGATGGGGAAGATGAGCGGCGCCAGGTACCACTTCGGCCCGGCGAGGTGGGCGAGGTAGCTCCAGCCGTTCTCCTTCAGCCCGTAGTAGTTGAAGAGGACGAACACCACGAGCGCGCACCCGATCGTGACGTTCAGGTTCGAGGTCGGCGGGTTCACCCCGGGGATGAGCGCCGAGGCGTTCGAGAAGAAGATGAACGCGGCCGAGCCGCCGATGAGCGGGAAGTACCGCTTCGCGTTCGCGGGCCCCATCACGTCCCGCGCCATCCCGTAGAAGTAGCCGAAGAACGCCTCGAAGAACGTGCGCAGCGTGAGCTTGTCCTCGGGGATCACCGACTCGTTCAGGCGCCGGTACTGCGAGCGCACCTCGCTGGCGAGCAGCACGAACAGCACGATGATCAAGAGGCTCATGAAGATCGGCTCGGTCCCGCGGTAATCCACGGTGTGGTGACCGATGAACGTCTTGCCGATGTTGCGAGCGTTCTCCCGGAGTCCGGGGAGCTGCGCCAGGAGGTACGTGAGGAACCCTGTGTGCTCAGGCATGGCTTTCGTCGTCGATGCGCCGCGCTTGCAGCCGCGCGGCTGGCCGGCACGGTCGCGTGCTGGCGCGCCTTGGGGAGTTCGCCCTCGGTCGAGGGGCCTCGCCTCTACCACAACTCGTTTACGGTGGGCACCCTGGAGCGCGCCAGGCCCCCTCCGCTTCGCGCCGGTCGCGCACGCCAGGCGGCGCGCGCCGGTCCCGGCGGTAGATCAGCCGGTCGCGCTCGGCGGGGCTCCGTCCGCCGGGGGCTTCGGTCCGAACAGGGTCCCCAGGCTGATGCCGACGACGAGCGAGGCGTAGCCGACCATCAGGGCGACCCCCGAGACCACCTCGGTCTTCAGGACGAGCCACACGCCGCCCATCAGGCCGGTGAGCTTCACCATCGCGATCAGCGTCCACGAGACGGTGTGGCCCCGGCGCGAGATGAACGCGTCGACGATCCGGGCGAAGACGTACAGGTTCGCCGTGGCGATGACGCCCCCGAGGGCGACGCCGAGCGCCGCGCGTGGGCCGTACGCGAGCAGCCCGGCCACGGAAAGGACCGCGGCGGTGCCGGCGACCCAGCGGAGCACGGCGCGCATGGTCGCGTCCCCGACGCGCGGCCTTTCCTCTGCGTCGGGCTCCCTGGACGGCGGCTCGCTGCCGGAGGCCCCAGCTCGTCGATCAGCGCTCATCGTGCTCCTTCGCGGGCTGCCGCTCGTCGAGAGCGTCGGTCGTCACGCTCGAGGCCGCCCGGCGGTCGTTGTCCTGCGCGCGCTCGTCCTGCCGCGCCTTCCGGTCGTCGAACAGCGGCGCGGGGTTCCCCTGCTCGCGCTCCTCGCGCGCGGCCACCGCCTGCATGTCCTTCCACGCCCGGTGGACCGCCTTGCCAGCGGCGCCGAGCCCGAAGAAGAACCACAGCACCGACATCAGCGGCTCGGTCCCGAGCTTCCCGTCCAGCCAGCGCCCGATGAAGAGGCCGACGAGGATGCTCAGCACCACCTCGAGACCGATGGTCCCGTAGCTTCCGACGGCCTTCCAATCCTGCTTCATCAGGAGATCCGATCACCCGGCAGTACTTGGGTGCCTCTGGTCGCGATTACAAGCGGTTCCAGACGGGGTCAACCGCCGTCGGGCGCTCGGCCTGAGGCGCCGCGGCTAGGCGCGCCGCGCGATCAGCGCCTCGAGTGACGCCCGCATCGCCTGCGCGGCCTTGCCGCGGTGGCTCACGAGGTTCTTCTCGGCCTCGTCGAGCTCGGCCATCGTCCGTCCGTAGTCCTCCACGACGAACAGCGGGTCGTAGCCGAAGCCGCCTGTGCCCCTGGGATGCCGGCCGATCCGCCCCTCGCAGCGCCCCTCGGTCACGATCGGTTGCTCCCCGGATCGCGGGTCGAGCAGCACCATCACGCAGCGGAAGCGCGCTCGACGCTGGTCGTCCGGCACGCGCGCGAGCGCCGCCAGCAGCGCCTCGTTGTTCTCCGCGTCGGTCGCGCCCTCCCGCGCGAAGCGGGCGGACCGCACGCCCGGCCGGCCGCCGAGCGCGTCCACCTCGAGCCCCGAGTCCTCGGCGAGCGTGACAAGGTTCGACCGGAGCGCCCCGGCGCGCACCTTGAGGAGCGCGTTGTCCAGGAACGTCTCGCCGTCCTCGACGACCGGCGGCGCGTCCGGCAGCACTTCCGCGAGCGAGCACACCTCGATCGGGAGATCGGCGAGCAGCGATCGCAGCTCCGCGAGCTTCCCCCGGTTCGAGGTAGCGGCGAGCAGGCGCATCGGTTCCCGGCTCACGCGACCCTCCAGTGGTCCGTCTTGAACAGCCCGGAGAGGTCCACGCCGGCCTCGGTCAGCGCCCGGTGCTGCGCGCTGGCGAGCGACGCCACGCCCGCGAGCGCGAGATCGATCATGCTGTCGAGTTCCGTCCGGGGGATGGCCTCGTCCTCGGCCGTGGCCTGGACCTCGACGATCGAGCCGACCGCCGTCGCGACAACGTTCATGTCGACGCGCGCCGCGCTGTCCTCGGTGTAGACGAGATCCAGCGCGAGTCCGCCCGGGAGGTGGCCCACGCTGATCGCCGCCACCTGATCGCGGAGCACCGGCCCCCGGAGCGAGCCGGCCGCGCGCAGCCGGTCGAGCGCCAGCGCGAGCGCCACGAAACCAGCGGTGATCGACGCGGTCCGCGTGCCCCCGTCCGCCTCGAGGATGTCGCAGTCGATCGCGATCGTCTGCTCGCCGAGCTGCTTCAGATCGACCGCCGCCCGGAGCGCGCGCCCGATGAGCCGCTGGATCTCCTGCGTGCGCCCGCTCGGGGCCTTGCCCCGCCCGTCGCGCGACTCCCTGCGGGCGGGGCTCGAGCGCGGGTGCATCTGGTACTCGGCCGTGAGCCAGCCCGCGCCCTTGCCGCTCATCCAGGCGGGGACCGTGGGATCGACCGACGCCGTGCAGAGCACGACCGTCCTCCCGGCCCGGTAGAGGACAGACCCCTCTGCGTTGCGGTGGAACCCGAGGATCATCTCCACGGGGCGGTGGACGTCGAGGGCGCGGCCGTCAGGGCGATTCACGAGCGCCGCCTTAGCACAACTCGGGCGTGGCACCGCCTCGCTGCGCGGCGGCGCGGGCCGGGCGACGAGCGCCGCGGCCGCTACATCCCGAACCAGGGACCCGGGTCGATCACCTCGGCGCCGCGCCGCAGCTCGAAGTAGAGCTTCGCGCCGTCCGCCCCGCTCGCGACCGTGCCCACCCGCGCGCCGCCCGGGAGCTGATCGCCGGCCCGCACGTCTGCGGCGCCGAGGTTGGCGTACACCGAGTAGTGCCGCTCGCCGTGATCTACGATCACGGTGAGCCCGTAGTCCGCGTAGGTGTCCGCGAACGCCACCCGCCCTGCTGCCACGCTGCGGACCGGCGCGCCGTCGAGGGCGGTGAGCTCGACGCCCGGCCCCCCGGCGCCGCGGCGTGACACCTTGCGCACCTCCGCGCGCCCGGCGATCGGGAAGGGGAGCCGCCCCATGAGCGAGCGGAAGCCGGCGCGGCGATCGAGCTCGGCGGGCCCCACATCCGCCCCGTAGATAGCGAGGTAGTCCGGGCGCACGCTCGTCTCGAACGCGCGCGTGAACGCGGCGCGGCGCTCCTCCTCCTGGGCCAGCGCGACCCGGGCGCGGTTCATCGCCTCGCGGTGCACCTCGAGGGGCGCGCGCTCGGCGCCGAGGTGCGTCAGGCGGTCGGCGAGCTCGGCGCTGCGCCGCGTCAGCTCGGCCTCGCGGGCGAGGTCGCGCTCGAGAGCGAGCCGGGTGCGCTCCACGCGGGCGGCGTGGTCGACCAGCGCGTCGAACCCGCCGCCCACCGGGAGGAAGCCGGCGCGGACGTGGCGGTAGTACGCGCGCCCGCGCGCGATCATCCGGCGGCGCGTGACCTCGATCGCGGGGCCGATGGAGTCGAGCTCCGCGCGCAGCGCCTTCTCCTCGGCGTCGAGCTTCGCGAGCAGCCGGTCGAGATCGTTCTCCGCCAGCGCGGAGCTCGGGCGCGCCGCCGGAGCGGGGGCCCTCGCGGCCGGCGGCGTCGGATCGAGCGCCGGGACCTCCGCGCCGCTCGTGGCGGCGCCGGTCAAGAGCGCCAGCGCGATCGGGGCGATCCGGGCGCGGCGCTTCACACCGCCACCATCTTGCGCAGCGTGAGCACCGCGGTAGCGGCGCCGAGCGCGGCGCCGAGGCCGACCATCCCGAGCGCGACCGGCCAGGGCAGGAACGAGGGCGAGACGCCGAGCAGGTTCGCGAGCTCGTGATCGAAGCGCCCCCGCACCATCATGAACAGGGCGCCCAGCATGAGCAGCGCGCCCGCGGCGCCGGCGGCGCCCTGCGTCGCGCCCTCGACGATGAACGGCCGGCGCACGAAGCCGTCGGTCGCGCCGACCAGCTTCAGCACCTCGACCTCGATCTTCCGGCGGTGCAGGAGGAGCCGCATCGTCGATCCGATGACGCTGACCACGGCGCAGAGGACGATCGCCGCGAGGCAGGCGCTCGCGGCCACGCCGCCGCCGAGGAGCGACGAGAGCCGCTCCGTCCAGCGCTGGTAGGTCTCCACCGTGTCCACGGCCGGCAGGGCGCGCAGCTTCACGGTCATCGAGGCGAGCGCCTCGTCGGAGATCTCCTCGGTGAAGCCGACCTCGAGGGACGCGGGGAACGCGCTCGTCGGCAGCGCGGCGAGGGCCTTGTCGCCGTCGTCGTGCACCACCTCGCGCCGCGCCTCGGCGCTCGTCACGAGCCGGACCTTCTTGACTCCCTCGGTGCCCTCGAGCGCGCGGGTGAGCTCCGCGGTCTCCGCCTCGGTCGCGCTGTCGCGCAGGTAGATCGTGGCGCGGCCGGCGCGCGACCAGCGATCGCGCACCGCCACGAGGTTCGTGACCACGAGGAGGGCCGAGGCGAGGCAGACGAACGCGACCGCGAGCGAGAAGATAGACAGCGCCTGCAGGCGCCAGTCGCTCCTTCCGGCCCGCCAGGTGCGAAGCCACCTCCGCCGATCGTCTCGTTCGCTCGTCTGCATCCGGTCCCTCTATCCGTCGCCTGGGGCGGAGCCCTCGGCCCTACGCGGCGCCGCGCACGCCGCTGTCGAACTCGTCCTCGTCCTCGCCGGCCGCGAGGTCGACGCCGGCCCCGAGGCCGTGCGGCACGTCGGTCGCCTTCCCGTCGTCGAGCACCACCACGCGCCGCGGGCGCACGTCGAGCAGCGTCCGGTCGTGCGTCGCGAAAAGGACCGTCGTGCCGGTCTCGTGGATGTCCTCGAACAGCCCGAGCAGATCGATCGCGAGCTGCGGGTCGAGGTTGCCGGTCGGCTCGTCCGCGAGGATCAGCGCCGGCTCGCCCACGATCGCCCGCGCGATCGAGACGCGCTGCTGCTCCCCGCCGCTCAGCACCTGCGCCCGGTCGCCGCCGCGCCCCGACAGCCCGACGCGCTCGAGCGCCTCGCCGACCCGGGTCCGGAGCAGGCGCGACGGCAGGCCGAGCACCTCCAGCGCGATCGCCACGTTGTCGAACACCGTCCAGCTCGGGACCAGCTTGAAATCCTGGAACACGAAGCCGATGTTGCGCCGCAGCGCCGGGATGGACGTGTCGGTCAGGCGCGCGATGTCCCGGCCGAGGAAGAGGATTCGCCCGTCGTCCACGCGCTCGGTGCGGTGCACCAGCCGAAGGAGCGTGCTCTTGCCCGAGCCGCTCGGGCCGGTGATGAACACGAACTCGCCGCGCTCGATCGAGAGCGACATGCCGCGGAGCACCGGTTGGTCCGCGCGGTACGACTTATATACGTCCTCGAAGACGAGGATCGGCCGGCGCGCGGCGGACGCGTCGTAGCGGTGGCCGGGCCGGAGCGCCGGACGAAATGAGCCTTGCGGGGGGGGCGCCGCCATCGGACCCTTCACCTATCAGCCTGCTCGGACACGGAAAACTTTTCGGCCGAGGACCGGACGGGCGCCCCCTCCGGATCGCCTTCTTCGGCCTCCCGCTCGCGGCGTTGCTGCTCCACGGCGACGGCCACGAGATCGCCCTCGCTGCCATCAGCCGCGCGGACGCGGTGGGGCTCCGCCGCGCCCGCCGCGTCTTTGGCTCGCGCCTCCTGCTGCGCCCCGACGTCGGGCGCCCCGCGCTCCGGTCGCGGGTCGAGGCGCTCGCGCCCGACCTCCTGGTGAGCTGGTTCTGGACCACGCGCCTGCCGATGTCGCTTGTGAGGGCGGCGCGGCAGGGGGGCATCGGCGTGCACCCCTCGCTGCTCCCGCGCCACCGCGGCCCGGATCCGACGTACTGGGCGATCGCGTCGGGCGACGCCGAGAGCGGGGTCACGGCGCACCGGATCGAGGCGGAGTACGACACCGGCGACATCCTGGACCAGGAGCGGCTCCCCATCGATCCGGCGTGGACCGCGTGGCAGCTCGCGCGCGCCCTGGATCGTCCGAGCCTGCGCGTCTTGCGACGCACGGTCGCCCGGTTCGCGCGCGGCGAGGAGGTGGCGGGTGTCGCCCAGGATCCGGCGCTCGCGACGGAGGCGCCCGCGCCGGATGACGAGGCGTGCGCCATCTGCTGGTCCTGGCCGACGGAGCGCGTCCTCCGGCACATCCGCGCGCTCGCGCCGGCGCCCGGGGCGTGGACCGAGATCGAGGGCGCCTGCGTCATCGTCCTGCGGGCCGCGCCGGCGCCGAGCTTCCCCGAGGCGCTGGCGCCGGGCGAGGCGGTCGCCGAGGGCGGGGTGGCCGTCGTGCGGACCGGCGACACGGCGGTCGCGTTGCTGGCGGGGGAGATCGACGGCGAGCCGGCGTCGGCGAGCGAGCTCGCGGCGCTCGTGGCGTCGGGGGCGTCGGGCGTGTCGGTCGCGCCGGGCGGGTGACCGCCGGCCGGGGCGCGCTCGGCGGCCGGTCGGGCCTGCCGGCGGGTTCGCCTGGCCGGCTCTGGGGTCATCGAATCCTGAACCTACGCGCGCGCGACCGCGTAGGATGCGCCCTTCGGAGGATTCATGTCGGAACCCGCGCAGCTTGCGAAAAGCGCCCGCGAACTGCTCGCCGCGGCGCTCAATGCGCTCCAGTCGAACGGGGTAGTGTCGCCTGAAATCGAGGCGCTCGCTGAGCCGATTGCGCAGGCGATGGGCATCATGCATCGCATCGAGCGCTCCGGGGGGCAGGCCCTCGACGGCAGCGAGATCGCGCTCGGTCACGTGCGCGACGTCCTGAACCGCCTGCAGCGGATCACCGTGGCCGATCCGGTGGTGGACGTGCTGATGGAGCACGTCGCCTCCTCGCTGAGCAAGGTGCACGCGCTGAGCAGAGCTCAGGCCGCGAGCGCGTCCGCGCAGGCGCCCGCGCCCGTCGCGGCAGCTGCGCCTGCGCCCGTCGCGGCAGCTGCGCCTGCGCCCGTCGCGGTGGCCGCGCAGGTGCCGGTTGCGGCGGCCCCGCCCCCCGTCGCGGTGGCCGCACCCCGGCCCGTCGCGGTGGCCGCGCAGGTATCGGTTGCGGCGGCCCCGCCGCCCGTCGCGGTGGCCGCGCAGGTGCCGGTCGCGGCGGCCCCGCCCCCCGTCGCGGTGGCGGCCCCGCCGCCCGTCGCGGTGGCGGCCCCGCCGCCCGTCGCGGTGGCGGCCCCGCCGCCCGTCGCGGTGGCCGCGCAGGTGCCGGTCGCGGCGGCCCCGCCCCCCGTCGCGGTGGCCGCTCCCGCGCACCTCCAGCACACGCTGCCCTCTCCGCAGCAGCCACGGCATGCGCCCGCCCCGCCTGCTTACCCCGCCGCGCCACACCCGGCCACGGACGCTCGTGGCGCGCCGCCGTACCAGCCCGCGCTGCAGCCCGTCGACAACCGCGCGCCCGCCGCGGTCGTCGACGTCGAGCTCGGCGCTCTGACCCCCTCGAATTTTTACAAGGGGCTCGCTGGCAACGACGTCATCGAGCACGGCGGCATCTTCGTCGCGACCTACAAGATCCCGCCGATCGGCTCCGTTGTGACCCTGCGCGTCCGCCTGCCTGGCGACTACGAGTTCACCGCGTTGGCGACGGTCCGGTGGACGCGCGAGGCCGGCGGCTCGAGGGACTCGGCCGAGCCCGGCTTCGGCGCCCGGATCACGCAGATCTCCCCCGAGGGCCGCCAGCTCGTCTCCCGGTTCACGCGCAACAGGGAGCCGCTCTTCTACGACGACCTCTGACGTCGCCACGCCGCATCGATCCAGGTGAATCTACCTTCCGCGCGCCCCGGCTCGCGAGCGAGCCGGCCGCTCCACCGCACAGCCTCCGTCCTCTCCGCCATCGCCCTCACGGCGCTGCTGCTCCTCGCGCCGCGGCCTGCCCGGGCGACCGGCGACCCCGATCTCGCGTTCTGGACCTTCGAGACGGCGCACTTCCGCGTGCACCATCCGCAGGGCCTCGCGCCCATCGCGGCGCGCATCGCCTCGCTCGCCGAGACGATCTACGGGCGCGTCGAGGACACGCTCGGCTACGCCCCGCGGAGCCGCACCGAGATCGTGATCACCGACGACTCCGAGATCGCGAACGGGTCGGCCGGCACGCTCCCCTACAACGCGATCCGCCTCCTCGTGTCCGGGCCCGAGGACCTGTCGACGCTCGGCGACTACGATGACTGGTACCTCGACCTCGTCACGCACGAGTTCACGCACATCGCGCACATCGACAACACGTCCGGGATCCCGGCGATCCTGAACGCGATCGTCGGCAAGTCGTTCTCGCCGAACCAGGTGCAGCCGCGGTGGATCATCGAGGGGCTCGCCGTCGTGAGCGAGAGCAACCACACGAGCGGCGGCCGGATGCGCTCGACCACGTTCGACATGTACCTGCGCGCCGACGTGCTCGAGGACAACATCGCGGGGCTCGATCAGATCTCGAGCTCCCCGTTCCGCTGGCCGCAGGGCACCCTCTGGTACCTCTACGGCTCGAGGTTCCTGGGGTGGATCCTCGACGTCTACGGGCCCAACACGATGCGCGCCGTCTCCGCCGACTACGGAGCGTCGCTCGTCCCGTGGGGGATCAACCGCGCCATCCGCCGCGTGACCGGCAGGACCTACGTCGAGCTGTACGAGGGCTGGAAGGACCACCTCCGCCGGCTCTACCGGGAGCAGATGACGGCGGTCGAGGCGCGCGGGCTGCGCGAGGGCACGCGGCTCACCCATCACGCGCGCACCGTCTATTACCCGCGGTTCGTGCCGCCCGTCGCGCGCCGAGGTGCTGCGGACGAGATCGTTTACTACCGCGACGACGGCCGCGAGCGTCCCGGCATCTACCGCCTCTCCCTCGCCGCGCCCGCGCCCGGGAGCGAGCGCCCGGATACGCTTGTCGCGCGCACCAACTCGGCCTCGCGACCGGCCTTCACGCCGGCCGGAGACATGATCTTCACGGCGCTCATGCCGTGGCGCAACCAGTACTACCGGGACGACCTCGTGTTCCTGCCGCGCGGCGAGGTGGCGCCCGACGGCGACGAGCCCTCGCGCCGCCGGCTGACGCGTGGCCTCCGCTCCTCGGCTCCGGACGTGAGCCCGACCGGGGAGCACGTCGCCTTCTCGCTCAACAGCAAGGGTACCCGCTACCTCGAGATCGCGCGGCTCTCCCCGGGCGGCGGCCTCTCGGAGCGGCGCGATCTCGTGCCGAGCGCGCGCTTCGAGCAGGCCTACTCCCCGTCGTTCTCGCCCGACGGCAAGCTCCTCGCATACAGCGTCTGGACCGCCGGCGGCTACCGCGACATCCGCGTGGTGGACGTCGCCACGGGCAGCTTCCGTCAGGTGACGCGCGATCGCGCGACCGACATGAGCCCGGTCTGGTCGCCCGACGGCCGGACGCTCTATTTCACCTCCGACCGCACCGGCATCCACAACGTCTACGCCCATGATCTCGCGACCGGCGTCCTGCGGCAGGTCACGAACGTGAAACTCGGGGCCTTCCATCCGGCGATCAGCCCCGATGGCAAGACGCTTGTCTATGTCGGGTATACCTCCCGGGGCCACGACCTCTTCGTCATGCCGCTCGATCCGGCGCGCTTCCTCCCGGCGCCGCCGCCGCCGGGCGACCGCCCCGACCCCGCGGCCGAGGTCTCGGCGATACGGATCGAGCGCTCTCCGTACAACCCGCTCCCCACGCTCGCGCCGCGGGCGATCACGCTCGACTACGCGCCCGGGAGCTATGGCTCGAACGCGCTGACGGTGAGCGTCACCGGCACCGACATCGTCGGTCGCCACGCGATCTTCGGAGAGCTCACCGTCCAGCCGGACGCGCCGTCCCCGGACGTGCTGCTCGGGTACAACTACGGGCGCTTGCCCATCGATCTCGGCGTCCGCGGGTACCACGTGACCTCGCCGCGCCGGGGCTACCGCATCGGCGGCCGGGACATCACCTACGACGAGCGATCGATCGGGATCGTCTCGGGCATCAGCTATCCGGTCCGCGGCGAGTTCTCGTGGCAGACCCTGAGCGCGTCGTTCAGCAGCGTCGCGTTCAAGGGGAAGCTCCCCATCGGCGACCACCTCGACCCGTACGCGCCCCGGACCATCCTCCCGCCGCAGGGCACGCTGAACCTCGCGCACCTCGGCTACGCGTTCTCGAACGCCGAGGGCTCGGTCGATGCGGCCGGTGCGCCGCGCGGGATCTCGCTGAACGCCGGCCTCGATTACGCCGGCCCGGAGACGGGCAGCAGCTACACGACGTACGCGTTCTCGACGGCGCTAAGCGCCTACGTGGCGATGCCCTGGTCAGGCGACCACACCCTCGCGTTCCGCGTCGCCGGCGCGGTCTCCGGCGGCAACTTCCCCCGGGGCGCCGCCTACGCGGTCGGCGGGTACGACCTCGAGAACCTCACGCTCGCCGACACCCTGATCACCGGGGTCACGAACAGCTCGTTCACGCTGCGCGGCTACGCGCCGGGCGTGGTCTCCGGCCGCTCGTATTTCTCGCAGACGTTCGAGTACCGCGTGCCCGTCCTGCAGCCGGATCGCGGCCTCTCGACGCTGCCGATCTACCTGCGCCGCATCGACGCGAGCCTCTTCCTCGATCACGGCGGCGCATTCAACCGCTTCGAGACGGACGATCTCGCGCTCTTCAAGCGCGGGAGCCTCCTCTACTCGCCCCAGCTGCACACCTCGATCGGCGGCGAGGTGTGGTTCAGCCTGAACGCCGGGTACGTCGTCTTCTCGCAGCTGCGGTTCGGGTACGCCTACGGCCTGAGCGACCTCGCGATCCCCGGCGGCCAGCTCTACTTCGTCTCGACGAACTCGTTCTGACCGCCGCGCGTCCGCTGGAAATTTTGCCCGCGCGGACCCCTTCGCCCACGGTGCTCGGCCATGCGCCGCGTCCTTCTCGCCCTGAGCTTCCTCTCCCTCGCCAGCTGCGGCATCGCCCCGAGCAGCTCCCAGCGCCTCACCGAAGCGGCGCTCGAGATGAACACGGCGGCCCGGTTCGGCCGCATGGATGTCGCGCTCGAGCGCGTGGGCTCGCGGGCGCGCCAGGACTTCATGAGCCGCCACGCCGACTGGGGCACCCGCATCCGGGTCGTCGACGTGGAGTTCGGCGGCTTCGAGATGACCCAGCGCGACGAGGCCGAGGTCTACCTCGACGTCCTGTGGCTGCCGAACGACGAGGCCACGGTCCGCACCACCCGGATCGCCCAGCGCTGGCGTGACGAGCGAGGCCACTGGGAGCTGGTCGGCGAGGAGCGGAAGGACGGCGACGCCGGGCTCCTCGGCGAGCCCCCGGCGAAGGCGGCCGGCGAGGCGGCGAGCGCGGGCGACGCGGGCAGGAAACCCGGCCTGACCTTGCACACGCGTGTCATCCTTGATGAGTGAACGTCGCCGCGGATCCCGGACGGGTGCGGCAGTGTGCGGGGGACCGCGCCTGGCTCAGGCGAGCTGCCTGCTGGCGCGATCCTGGTGATCGCTGAGACCGCGCGGCGACGGCGGTCCCACCCGCGGCCGGGCGGACCGGCCGCGACCCGTCAAGCAGCCGGGGAAGAGCTGGCGGGAGCAGCAGCCTTCGAAGCGCGCGGCTTCTTGGCCTTGCCGGCGACCTCCGTCGTGGCCCTCGACAGCTTGCTGCGCTTGGCGCGCTCCTTCTTGGCAGCCTGCGCCTTGCGGCGCCTCATCTTCATCGACTGGCGACGATCGCGCTTGCCCATCTGCTTCAATCTCCTGACGGTCGGGGGCGCGGGCGCGGCATGGTGAAGACAGCTCGCCAGGCGAGCCCCATCCTGCACCGGTGGATGGTCTACCGCGGGGCCCCTCAAAGGGAGCGGGAATGTGCCCAAGAGCGAATGGGAGCGCAAGGGGCAATGCGCGCGGAAACGCGGTTCTCTGGCTAGACGCGTGTGCAGTGTCTCGCGCGTTTCTGGTGACCGCGTGACCGCGTGACCGCGCCGGCTTGTCGTCGCGTTCGTCGCGTTCGTCGCGTTCGTCGCGTTCGTCGCGTTCGTCGCGTTCGTCGCGTTCGTCGCGTTCGTCGCGTTCGTCGCGTTCGTCGCGTTCGTCGCGTTCGTCGCGTTCGTCGCGTTCGTCGCGGGATCTCGCGCGGCTCAGCCGCGTCAGGCTGGTCTCAGCCGCCGACCGCGCCGTCCAGCGCGACTTCGCGGCCGCGCACCTCGAGGCGGTACCGGGAGTTCACGGTCTCTATGTAGAACACTTCGCGCCCGGCGAGACGCAACACGCGCTTGACCGGCGTCGTCACATATTCATGCATTCCGTCGGAAAACTCGATGACGATGACCGAGCCTTTCCGTGGTGCACGGACGAGCCGGCCAACGACTGCGCGCGATCCCCGGCCGAGCTTGCGGAGCACAACCTGCACAACAGAGATGCTAGCACGCAGATCTCGGCCGAGCACAAGCTGCACAAGCAGCACCTCTCGCAACTAGCTCCCACCCTGGCCCAGGGTGTCCGGCTGCATCGGAGCCGTCCGGACCTTCGCGCCGCCGACGGCGGACCGCGTGTAGGGAGGGTAGCTCCCGGGCGAAAAGTTATGTAAATCAATCGTGTCGACGGCGTGTACAATGGTTCTGCAAACCCCGCCGGCCGTCGAGCGGGCACAACGACCCGCCGCGTCGTCGTGCGCGGGATCGCGGGCTGGGCGGAAACCACAACGACCGCTCTCAGCTTTGCAGCGGGGGCGCACAGGCTAGGCGATCGTCCGCCCGTTGCCCAGCCCCTTTCGCGGCCGAGCAGCCCTGCGCAGCGGGGCCATGGCGGGCGCTCGAGGTCAGGCATCACACCGCGCGGCGCAATGCGCGCCGGGGTCGGGCCGGGCGCGCCGCGGCTGCCGCGGCTCATGACGCGTCGACGTCAGCGGCGCTTGGCTGTCGTGCCGGTCCGGTCGTTCGGATCGCTCACGCCGGGCGCGCCCTTGTCCGCAAAGTAGGTGCGCAGCATGTCGCACGCGACGTTCGTCGCTTTCACCCGCCATTTCGCGCCGTTGGCGACCATCACGGAGATGGCGACCTCCGGCTTGCGGCTCGGGGCGAAGCCGACGAACCAGGTGTAGAAGGGCCCCTCGGGCGTCGGCTTCGTGAGCGTCCCGGTCTTGCCCGCGACCCGGATATCCGGGAGGTAGGGGCGGCCGTTGCGATCGTGGAACGAGCGGTAGCTCGTGCCGTTATCCACCGTCGCCTCCATCATCGCGGTCACGGCGTTCGCCGTGCTCTCGTCCATCACCCGCTTGAGCACCTGCCGCTCGCTCGCGCCCTGGTAGATCTCGCCGATCTCGTCCTTCACGCTCGACACGACGTGAAGCCGGATCATCTCGCCGCCGTTGGCGATGGTGGTCGCCAGGTTCGCCCCCTGGAAGGGCGAGAGCGTGGTATTCCAGAAGCCCGCCGCGGTCCGCGCGAAGCCGAGATCGTCCTCCGGCAGCGAGATCGTGCTCGTCGCTACCTTCACGTCGAACGGCGTGTCCTGCCCCCAGCCGAGCTTCGCGGCCACGGCGCCGAGCTTCTCGTGGTCGAGGTTCTTGGCGGCGAGCCGCGCGAACACCGTGTTGATGCTCCGCCCCATCGCCTGCGCGAGCGTCGCGCAGTACCTGTCGCGCCGCTTGTTGTCGACCATGTCGGCCGCCTTGATCGAGTGCTCGCCGCCCGAATAACACTGCTTGGTGTTCGGGCTCAGGCCGGCCTCGATGAGCGCGGTGCCGGTCACGACCTTGAAGACGCTCGCCGACGGCGCGGTGGCCTCGGCGGCGACGTCATGCAGCGCCCCCTCGTTCACGTAGCTCGCCCAGACCAGCACTTTCCCGGTGCGAATATCGGTCATCACGACCGCGCCCTCCGGGACCTGGCCCGCCCGCAGGAAGCCGAGCGCCGCGCGCTGGTACCTCGGGTTGATCGTCAGCTCCGCGACGCGGTCGCCGTGCGCCGGCGCCGTCGGCGGGCTCCTCCGGTCGTCGATGCGCGTCAGATCGAGGTCGGTGAGGGGCGGCGGCGTCACGGTCCGCGTGATCGTCGGCCCGCCGGTGGTCGTCTTCTTGGCGAGCAACCCCCCGAGCTGGACGTCGTGCTCGCGCAGCATGGGGAGGGTCACGGCAACGAGCCCCACCGCTGCACCGACGGCGATCCACTGACGCATGTCGCGCATGGCCCGACGGGTACCCCGCCGGGCTGCATTGGGCCAAAAATGAGGCGCGCCGCCCGGCTGGCGGAGCGCGCCGCGCCGAGCCACGCGGCGCGTTTCGTTGGAGGGCAAAGGATCGAGGCGCCCGCCCCGGTGGGGAGGGCGGCGCGGGGCTAGAAGGACACGCTGAGCCGGGCGCTGAGCTCGTGCAGCGCGTGCGCGTCCGGATCGGGCTCCTTCAAGGTATTGCCCGGCACCCGGAGGAGGTTCTCGCTCGAGCCGCTGCCCGGCGTCAGGTAGGCGTTGTAATTCACACCGAGCCGCACGTTCTTCGTATGCCAGTAGTTGGCGGCCAGGCCGATCTGCATGACGTCGAGATCGGTGGCCGGCGCAGCGGCGTCCGCCGTTGCCGGGGCGCCCGGCGTCTTCTCGTCATAATACGAGGGCGAGCGGGACGCGCCGTCGTACGTGGCGCTGATGCCCGCGAGGAGCGCCGCGACCTCGAGCCCCGCCTTCGGCTTCTCGAGCGCCTTCGACAGGTCGACCTTCGTCGGGCGCGGGCTGAACCCTGGATCGCCGCTGACGTAGGCGTCGCCCAATGGCCACGCCGAGAGCTGCAGGTACCAGCCGAGCCCCTTCACCCGGCCGAGCCGCTCGGTGTTGGTGAGCTGATAACCCTCCACGGCCTCGCGCGTGTTGTTCGCCACGTAGTACGCCTCGGCCCGGAGCTCGACCATCTTGATGGGCAGCCGGAGCTCGCCGCCGATCGCATTCTGCGCGCCCGACGGGATGACGTGGATCGGCCGCTTCAGCGAGTCCGTGTAGCCGCCGCCCCAGAGCGTGTAGCCCTGCCCCGTCCTGATGGGCGCGTAGTCGTAGCCCACGAACTCCTGATCGCGCTCCCCGTGGCGCGCGCTGATGCCGATCTGCGCCTTCGCGAGCAGCGCCTTCTTGTCGCCGGCGAACGGGCGGGCGAACACGCGGGCGACGAGATCGGGCGGGGCGTCGACGCCCGGCCGGTTCTGCCCGTCGCCGGTGATCACGCCGACGCCGTAGACGACCATCCTGTCAGCGACGTCGCCCCAGATCGTCAGGCCGATGTCCTTGCCCTCGGGGTAGACGAAGCTCCGGGTCGCGATGTTGCGCTCCATGAACGTCGTGCTGTTGTCGCTCGTCTGGTTGTCCATCGAGAAGAACGTCGAGTACTGCCCGAACAGGAAGTTCAGCGCCGGCATGACCGAGTAGTTGATCCAGACGTCGGCGAGCACGGCGCTCGAGCTCGCGCTCGCGATCGCGGCGAAGCGCGCCGTCTCGGCCGTCGGCGCCTGGCCCACGTTCGACGCGGAGTTCTGCGTCCTGCCGTTGGTGTTCGCGAGCCCCTGGCCGCCGAAATCGACGTCGAGATCGAAGGACCACTTCTTCAGGAACTCGCCGGCAACCTCCAGCCGCGCGCGGCGAACGAAGAAGCGTGGCTGCAGCGCGCCCCCGCCGCTCGGTGCCGTCACGTCCGACACCCCGCTGCCGAAGCTGCTGTAAAAGTCGAGATTCAGCCGCCCCTTCGGGTAGAGCCGGAAGGTGTCGTCCGCGTCCCGGAGGAAGAAGCCGCCGTGCCAGCCGGCGAGCGGCTGCTGCTCCTTCGCGACGGCGGTCTCGGCCGTCGGCGCGAACACCTGCGCCGGCGGGGACGGCGGCACCGCGGTCGCTGCCGCTCCAGGAGGAGGCGGCGGCGGCAGCGGAGCCACGGGCGCCTGCACCTGCTCGGGCGCCGCAGGCGCTGCGGGGGAAGGCGCCGGCGGCACCGCGCCGGCAGCGCCAGCGGGCGGGGCCGGGGGCGGCGTCGGCGCGACGGCCGGGGGCGGGGCCGGCGCGACGGCCGGGGCGGGGCCGGCGCGACGGCCGGGGGCGGGGCGGGGGGCGGGGTGGGCGCCGCGGCCGGTCGCGGCGCGGGCGCCGGTTGCGCCGGGCCCTGAGGCCCAGGCTGTGCTAGCGCCGAAAGGCTCGACAGCGTAACAGTCATGCCCAACAGCGCCGATGTAGCTAACCTCATGCAGTTCTCCCTTGTGCGGCTCGCCCGCGCGCCCGAGTCCATCACGCACCCCAGCGCGGATTTATGACCGCGACGTTAAGGTTCTGTGTAGGTCGGAAGGCGAGCGGGCCGGACAATCGCGTGCGGAGTGGGTGGCGTCAAGGTCCCGTTCTGTTGAGCGGGGCGGGCACTGGCGGCGGAGCGCCGGGGCGAGGCCCGGGAAGGATCACTGGATGACGACAAGCGTGCGGATCACGGCGGATGTCGAGGTGCTCGACAGCAGCACCTTGGTGGCCCTCGCGGGGCCAGGGAACGAGAACCTCAAGCTCATCGCGCGCACTCTTGGAATCGAGTCAGGCGTTCGAGGCAACACGATCCGGCTCGCCGGGGACGCGGACAAGGTCGCGCTCGCGGAGCGGTGCCTGGCGGAGGCCGCGCAGATGCTGAGGAGCGGCGTGGTCCTCGATCCGCAGGACTACGTGCGCGGGGTGCAGGCGCTCCGGGACGACCCGGGGATGACCCTGCGCGAGCTGTTCGAGGATGTCGTGCTCATCTCGGCGCGCCGCAGGCCGATCTCGGCGAAGGGGCTCGCGCAGAAGCGGTACATCCAGGCGATCCGATCGCACGACATGACGTTCGGCATCGGGCCGGCGGGGACGGGCAAGACCTACCTCGCGATGGCCATGGCGGTCCACGCGCTGCTCGAGCGCCGCGTGAAGCGGATCATCCTGACCCGCCCGGCCGTCGAGGCGGGGGAGCGGCTCGGCTTCCTGCCCGGGGATCTCGCCGAGAAGGTGAATCCTTACCTGCGTCCGCTTTATGACGCTCTCCATGACATGATGGACGCGGACAAGGCGCAAGGCCTCGTGACGCGCGGTCAGATCGAGGTCGCCCCGCTGGCCTTCATGCGCGGCCGCACGCTCAACGATTGCTTCGTCATCCTCGACGAGGCGCAGAACGCGACGAGCGACCAGATGCGCATGTTCCTCACCCGCCTCGGCTACGCCTCGCGCGCGGTGGTGACGGGCGACGTGACGCAGGTCGATCTCCCGCACGGCGCGCGCAGCGGCCTCGCGGAGGCGCGCGAGCTGCTTGCGGGGATCGAGGGGATCGCGATCTGCTCGTTCACCGAGGTCGACGTGGTGCGTCACCCGCTCGTGCAGCGGATCATCGTGGCGTACGAGCAGCGGGACGCCGAAGTGGCACGCCAGCGCGAGGAGCGGCGGAGCGAGGCGGCGCGCGGCGGCACGCGCGGCAGCAGCGCGCCGGCCGGCGAGGCCGCGGCCGCGGCCGCGCAGCAGGGCCGGGCGCCAGCCGGCGAGCCAGGTGGCGCCGGTGAGGCGAGCTGAAGCGAGGCGCCGCTGACGAGGCGCCGGCGCCGGCGTTCTCGTCCAGCGATGCGGGTCATTTCTTCTTCAGCTCCACGGGGGACTCGCGCACCAGCAGGGCGTCGGGCCCGGTCACGCGGATTTCCCCGTGGATGACGTTCTCCTTCAGCTTGCCGACCAGGATGCCGGTCATCGCGCCCGGCGCGCGCGGATCTTCCGGAAAAACCGAGGCGCGGACCATGCCGTCCTCGACCTTACCGACGAGGGTCGCGTCGCCGAGCGCGCCCTTCGCGGTGCCCTTCAGCTCGCCGCTCGGCTCGATGGTCAGCGTCACCGTGCCTGCGCCCGTGGCCTGCTTCCCGTCGTCCTTCTGGCGCGCGGCGTCCTTGACCTTGGGAGGCAGCACCACGCTCCCCTTCTTGGCGTCGTAGCGCCCTTCCCACGTCCCCTGCCATGCGGGCGTGGCCTGGGGCGCTCCCGCGTCTGCCGGCTCGCCCGCGCCCGCCGCGGGCTCCGCGGCGACGGAGCTGGCACCGGGCGGCGCGGCCGCCGCGCTCGGCTGAGGCGGCGAGGATGCGGGCCGCTCCGCTTCGCCGGGGCGCGGGGGGCTGTCCTCACATGCCGCGAGACAGGCGAGGGCGAGGGACAGGAGGAGCGCGGGGGCGACGCCGCGCGCGCGGTGAGTACGGGCGCGTGTTCCGGTGGGGGTCACGCGGACGCTTTTATTACGTGCCGGGCTGGCCGTCGCGTCGATTTGACGGACCGGCGTCGTCAACGCGCGGTCGGCTGCGGGTCACGATGGCTTGCGGAACGCCAGGGTCCAGTGCCGGTCGCTGGTCAACTGCGCGCATTCCGGGGGAATCTGGAGCGAGCGCAGCATCGCGCGCACCTCCTCGAGCGAGAGCGCGGCGCGCAGGGACGCGTCGAAGAGGGCTCGTTGGTACGGGGTGTCGTTCGCTGCATACGTGTCGACGAGGGCCGCGAGGGACGCCTCCGCCTCGGGACGGATCAGGTCGCGCACGAATAGCAGGCCGTCGGGCCGGAGGACGCGGAGCATCTCGCGCAGCACGGCCATCGGCTCCGGGATGTGGTGGATGATGCTGTTCGAGAGGACGGCTGAAAACGTCTCGTCCTGCTCGGGCAGCGCCTTGGCGTCCACGAGCTCGAGCGTGATGGCGGCGGCGAGCCCGGCCTGCTCGACGTGGCTGCTCCCGAGGGCGAGCATCGACGCCGAGAGATCGATCGCCTTGATCCGCGCCGTGGGCACGCGCCTGCAAAGCTCGATCGGCAACAGGCAGGTCCCGGTGCCGACGTCGAGGGCGTATCCGAGATCGGGATCGTGGGAGAGGAGCGCGTCGCAGAACGCCGTGTTGACAGCGGCGTGGTCCATGCTGTCGTATGCCCGCGCGTCCTCGTCCGTATCCATGACCTCCGGTTCGAGCACGCGGACCAGCGACATGCGCGGATCCTTCTCCGCGATGGAGGCTCATGTCAACCGATCGTCGACGGCTGGACAATCTCTTCCGGCCGACGGAGCATCGTGGATGCTGGGTCGTCGTGGATATGGACAGGAAGGCGTTTGAAGAAGTCGAGGTGGAGCGGGCTGACGCCCGCCATCGTCCTCAGCATTGGAGCAGGCGCCAATGTCGTAGAGGACATGCGCTCCGGCGAGCGTGCAGCGCGCTCGAGAGCGCCAGGTGAGGGCTGAGCGGTCTCGCGCGCGCCGAGCGGGGAGCCTGAAGATCACGATGAGCTCTCGTCGGCGCTCTGCTATGTAACGAGAGGGCTTGCCGGATGCGCCGCGCTCAGGGGGCCGCTCCGCCGGACGCGGCGGCCGGAGCGCGTCGCCCCGCGCGCTGGCGGCGTCGGCGCGAGATCTCGAGACCTGCGCTGCGCTGCGCGAGCAGAGCGCGCCTGGGCGGGCGGCGGCGCCGGCGCGCAGTTGTCATTCCGAAGAGCTCGGCAGGCCCCTCGCGATCGTGCGGAAGCGGCCGAGGACGGCGGCGCGCGCAATCCCGGGCGATGACCGCAAGTCGCGCGAAGCGCTCGAGCAGCGGCTTGCGCCGGGCCCGCAGGCGACTTGCTCCGGCGCCGCTGCCCTTCATGCGGGCGCGCGGGCATAGAAGCGAGCGTCGCGCCGCGAGCGGACAGGAAGGATGCTCCCGTCGAGCGACCCTGGCCTCGTGGACCATGGCGCGCGAGGCGCTCTCGAGTTGACGGCGGTCCTGCCCCTCCCGCGCGCATAGCGAAGATGCCGCAGCGCCCTCCCGCCGGGCGGGCATCTCATCAGGCTGCTTCACACATAGGTCAGGCGTGCGCCCGGGGCGTGCAATGTCGCCACGCGCCGGTCGCCCGTGTGGGGGTCGCCAGGCGCTCGCGCCGTGCGCGGGGTGCTTCAATGGTTGGTTGGGAAGCGCCGGGCCGGCGGTCGACGCACCTCGCACTTGTACGCGCGCCCTCATTGCCGCCCGCGACGGGTACGACTGAGGGGAGCGGGCCGCCCGGTCTCATACAGTGGTTACCCGACCTGCCGCGAGCACCTGAGACACGCAATGCCGCGGTGCATCGTGAGCGGGAGGTGAGAGGGATTCGGCGCGGACCGGGCCGTCCTGCGCGGGGGAGGGGTCTCGGCTATCAATCGACGCTCGCGGGGTTTCATCGCTCGGCGCCTGTCGAGCAAAGCAGCCCAGCCGTTCGTGGCCGTCCAATGAGCTCTCCGATTGAGCCCGCCCGCAGCCCCTATTGAGAGAAAAGACGGTCCGCTATCCTCAATTCGCTTGACCAGGCAAGTGGCAACGGCATAGTCGTATCCAACCGCCGAGCTGGATTCGGCGACGAGGGAGAGCACATGGCAACGGATGCCTTTTCACAACAGATTGTAAACCTCGTGCGGAAAATGCCGGACGAGGCGATCCTCGCGCTCGTCAAGAATCAGCTGGGCGCCGTGACCGGGGAAGCGCCGTTGGTTCCTCCGCCGGCGCCGCGCCGCAGCCGCTCGCGCGTCCGCGCTGGAGCGGTGCAGTCCAAGACCTCTTCCGTCGCGGCCAAGCGCGGCGCCGCGCCGAAGCGCCGGCCCGGCCGCCCGCGCAGCTCGCCCGCCGCGTCGGCGGAGCGTCAGGAGACGCTCGATGCTGTCGAGCGCGTCGTCAAGGCGAGCTCTGGCGTCAGCGCGAGCGAGGTGGCGAAGCAGGCGGGCATCCCCCAGACGCGCGCCGCCGCCGCGCTGAAGGAGCTCAAGCTGGAGAAGCGGATCTTCCAGGGGGGTGATCGGCGATTCGCTCGCTATGCTGGCGACGCGAAGACCGCCGAGCAGGCGAGCGCGAACGCGCGCAAGACCGCGGCGGGGCCTGCACCTGTGAAGAAGCCGAGCGCCAAGGGGCGTAAGCGCGTCGCCCAGGCTGCTGCGCCGGCGAAGTAGGGCTGGACACCACCGCGCACATCAGCGTCAGAGGGGATGAAGGCTATGCTGACGCGCCGCGTTCAGAGTGGCTGTCCCGTTCGAGACGGAGCTCAGAGCGGGCTCCAGGTGAGCCCGCTATCTTCAGAGGCGGTGACGTACCAGCCGCGACGGGATGTCCCAGTGACGTCTGCCTGGAGGAGCATCAAGAGTCGACTTCCGAAGGAGATGAGGGCTCCGAGTTCGATACGGCCGCGCTCGCCCGTGCCTTCGCCGATTACCCTCGGGACGTCGTAGATCTTGCCTACCTCCGGCGATTGCGCGATGTAGAGCCCCCATCGCGCGGCGGCGCGAGAGGTCATCACCGCTGCGACTCCCTCGCGTGTGGGCGCCAGAGCGACAGAGCGTTCATGCGGCTCCAGCCAGGGGCGAAACGGGGGCTTCTCGGCGACGATGCAGGTACCTTCAAGGGTGCACGTCGCGAGCGTGGGCTCTCCGGTCCCCGGCGTGATGACCTCGACCATGATCCGGTTGGCTGCACAGCCGACAGCGGCGCCGGGGGCGGCCTTCGCGGGCAGCTTCAGCACGGCTGTCTGCGTCGCGGAGACGGCGACGACGGCGGTCTTGTCGGGCGGCTGAGGCACGAGCTGGATCGACCACCCTGCGAAATCGCACGCGGGTGTCGCGGAGAGCGCGGCCGCCGCCGCCGGGCTCATCACGAGTCCATCGACGCTGCGGGGCGCGTCGAGCGGCTTCCCCGGCACAGGCACGGGCCGCACGAGGAGGTTGCGCCCGCGCACCGACAGGAGGGCCGGTGGTCGACCATAAGGCACGGGCAGCGCCTGTTCTTGCGCGGGGAGCGCGACCAGCGGTGCCGTCGGGGCGCCAGGCGGCCCCGCGTAGACGAGCGTTGCGCGCCGGGGCTTCGTCTCGACGAGCAGCGCGGCGCTCTCGGCCGAGAGCACCGCAGGCACCGCGTTCACCGGCGGCCGCGCGCCGCGGCTCAGCTCAGGTAGCGTGACGGGCGAGGGCGCCGAGAGATCGGCCGCATCGAACGGCGCGAAGAAGAGGCTCGGCGGATCCCCGGCGGGCGGCGCCCCGGCAGCGCCGCGCGCCTGCTTCGAGAGATCCGGGCCGCGCGGACCGACGGTGAGCACGGTGGAGCCGTCCTCGCCGACCGACCAGGTGGACCACCCCTCGCGCAGCCGCCGCAGCGAGCGCCAGGTCCTGCCCGCGTTCTCGGTCACGAGCGCGATCGCCTCGTTCTCGACCTCTCCTGTCACGACGGCCCGCTTGTCATCGAGCACGAACACCCGTCGCCACCGCGCCGACGACGGCGCGAGCGCCGAGTCGATGCCCCGCGCCTGACCGATGGCCGTGGTGAGCTCATCCGACGAGGCCGCGCCCGGGGGCGGCTGGACGGTGATGGGCTCTGCCTTTTTCTTCTTCCCACACCCGATCGCCAGGAGGGCGATGAGGGCGGTCGCGGTGGCGCGACGCCGCGCGGCCGCGCTCACTCCGGGGTCGAGCATCGACGATCTCTTCGCTGGTGTTGCCCTGGATTCCGGCGCTGCGCTGCGGCGCTCCCCTCGACTCGCGCGCTCGCGCGCGCCGCGCGCGGGCCGTCGTGCTGGAGCGCCGTCCGCCGATCCCCGGCGACAAACACGCAGCGCTCGCCTCGTTTTCTCGAGGCCTCGTCACCGACTCCACGCCCGCTCCGCGGCCGCTCCGCGCCGGCCGCACCTCGTGCGGCCAGCACTAGTCGACCTGCTCCGGATCCATGCAGCACCGGAAGCCTGTGGAGTAGTCGTGGTAGCCGAACGAGTGCGCGGTCGTGGCGTACTTGCAGCCCTCGCCGTTGCGCGTCGTGTCCATGAAATAGCCGCCACGGAAGGTGCCGCTCGGGTCGTCGACCCACTCGTGGAGGTTGCCGACCATGTCGAACACACCGTAGGCGTTGGCGCATCCCGCGCGCTCGCCCGTCGGGAGCAGCGCGTGGGACAGCTGGTTGATGAGCGGGTTGTTCATCGCCGTCGTCCAGAGCTCCTCGGACTTGATCTCGAGCAGCGCCGCGATCTCAGCGACGGGGTGCACCGGGCGCTCGTCGTCGTTGCACACGCCCTGCTGGCGGAGCGCGCCGTAGGGGAAGAGCGTGTCGTCCGGCCCGCGGCAGGCGGTCACCCACTCGTCCGTTGTGCACAGGCGCTTACCCGACGCCGCGCACGCCATCTTGGCCTGTCGCCCGCTGATATACCCCTGCGGGAGGACGCCCGGCCAGGATACCGCGCGCACGCGGCGCTCGATCCCGTCGACCGGGTCGAACGGCGACCAGGGGCGCTCGCCGGTGGGCGTCAGCTCCACGAGGGAGCTCTCCCACCGGTCGACGCACACGCGATCTTCGACGAGGGCCATCTCCGCGGGGCAGCGCCCGCTGGTGGTGGAGGAGAACATCTGGCCGTCGCCGCTCTCGGGCTCCATCGTGGACGCGAGCGTGGCGCTGTCCTTGACGGTGGCCGTCGCGCTCTCCTTCGCCTTCATGGGCCGCTCCACGGCGACGGCGGCGCTCGCGTCGAGCGAGGCGCGCATCATCAGCCGCGGTGTGATCTGCTCTGCTGTCGTCGATCCTGGCGCGCAGCCGGCCGCTGCGACCAGCAGACCGAGCAGGGCACCGCCGCGGAATGGACGCGCCCCCGACGAACGGGAAGGGGAGGTTGCCACGCGCGGGCGGGAGAAATCCTTGGCCACGGAGGAGCCGAGGATCCCTTCCCGCCATCTTTTTTGCAACCGAATACCGCGCTCGGGGATCCCCCGAACGCGTGTACATGAGAGGCCGCGTACGCCGCGGCGCTAAGGTGGGCGCGAGCTGGCGAGAGGCTCAGAGGTCATCGGATGTGCGTTGAGCGTCGGGGGAAAAGAACCGCGAGAGCAGAGCGGGCGCGGGCTGCGCTCTGGCCTCGCCACCCTGACGGCGCTCGGAGCGCTAGAAGGACATGACGTTCAGGTAGCACTCGTCGTACGCCTCCTGGCACGTGACATCATCAAGCTCGTTCATGCAATCCACGAGGTCCTGCTCCGCGTTCGTGTTGAAGGGGTTCAGATCCGCCTCGCACTTCCTCGCGTCGAACGGGCTGTCCCCGCAGGCCTCGGAGATGGTGTCGCAGAGCCCCGCGGCCTGGCCGGGGCACGCGTTGGCGTAGATGCGGTTGATGCACGCCTGAACGGGCTCGGTGTCGCACGCGCGCTCCACGCCGATGTCGCTCAGGCAGTCGACGAGGTCCGCGGCGTGGCCCGGGGCGAAGATGTCGAAGCCGTGCTTGCAGAGCCCGTAGCCGATCGGCGCCTCGTCTCGGCCTTCGCCGCACTGGCTCGTCGCGCCCTGCGCCGGCGAGATGTTCAGCTCATCGCACGCGGCGACCGTGAGGTTGCCGTCCGAGTCCTCGACACAGGCCCCACCTCCCTGGCCGCCTTCGCCGCCCTGGCCGCCTTCGCCGCCCTGGCCGCCTTCGCCGCCTTCGCCGCCCTGGCCGCCTTCGCCGCCCTGGCCGCCTTCGCCGCCTTCGCCTCCGCCGGTGGACGAGCTGGACGTGACGCCGGGGCCGGTCGCCTGATCCACGTCGTTGTCGGTGTCCTCCGAACTGACGACGCAGCCGGCGAAGAAGGTCGGCAAGATCAAGGTAAATGCGAGGAAAGAATGGCGCTGACGAGCAAGCATGGTCACGTTGCCTCCTACAGTGTCAGGGAAAAGCTCCTGGGCTTGGTACGTTCGACTGAGCCTGGGGCTCTCCTATTCCCCTCGCAATCCTGTTCTTCGTCCTGATCGAGCCGCAGGAGGGGGGACGCCGGGCGGGCGCGGCCGCCTGGCTTCCGCTCAGGCGAGCATCAGGCGCTGCTGAGGCCGCCCAGAGCGCTTGTTCCCGAAGTGTTTCGTGGTTGTCAAGGGAAAGCTTCGGGAGTACGAACAACCGGCGCACCTGCCGGAGCCAGGGCGGGGCCCGCGCGCCCCCTGACGCGCGTTCAGGAAAATCTGAAAAACTGCTCAGGTCGCGCCGGCTCGAGGAAGAAACTGAAAGGAAGCGGAAGGATCGCGCTTGCGCACGGCGCGCGCCGCTGGTAATCACCGCGCTCCGTTTTCCCGGGCGATCGGGTGTCCTCCCGGTCTCCCAGTAGAAGAGCCGTAACGGCGCTTCGATCTCAGCTCCGCCCCTTCGGCCGCCGCGGGAACCCCCCCGGTGACGCGAAGGGGGTTCGCGTCGGTGACGTCGGGCTGGGACCGGAAGCGTACGACGGTGCAACCGGTTCGCAGTGAACCGAAACCCGGTACGGAGTCTCTCCGCCCGCCGGTGTCGCGAGGTGTCTCGAATGGTAAGCAAAGCCAGTGCGATGTTTTCGCGGATCGCCCCGCGCAAGGCACGCATGATCGCCGATCTCGTCCGGGGTCGCGACGCGGACGAGGCGATCCAGCTGCTCTCGTTCACGCAGAAGAGCGGCGCCCCTGTCCTTCGGAAGATCATCGAGAGCGCGGTCGCGAACGCCCAGCAGGCGGGCGCCGACATCGACGCGCTCTTCATCAGCAAGGCGACCGTCGACAAGGGGCCGAACAAGTTTAACCGCCGCTGGCGGCCGCGCGCGATGGGCCGTGCGACCCGGATCACCAAGGGCGTGTCGCACATCGTCATCGAAGTCGACGAGAGAAAGTAAGTAGAGGACCTGCCGATATGGGACAGAAGACCCATCCGTATGGCTTCCGCGTCGGTGTCATCAAGACGTGGAGCAGCAAGTGGTACGAGGACGGCGCCGCGTATCAGAAGTGGCTCCACCAGGACATCCGCATCAAGCGCGCGATCAAGCAGTACCTCTACAACGCGAACATCGCTGGCGTGGAGATCGAGCGCGCCGCGAACCGCGCGAAGGTGATCGTCTTCACCGCCCGCCCCGGCATGGTGATCGGCAAGGGCGGCAAGGGCATCGAGACGCTGAAGAGCGGCAACGTCGGCACGGCGTCCAAGGGCGAGACCCTCTTCCCTGGCGTGTCGTCGTTCACGGACAACGAGGTCTTCATCGACGTGCAGGAGGTCCGGAAGGCCGAGACCAACGCGCAGCTCGTCGCCGAGAACATCGCGACGCAGCTCGAGCGCCGGATCGCGTTCCGCCGGGCGATGAAGAAGGCCGTGTCCACCGCGATGAAGTTTGGCGCGAAGGGCATCCGCGTGCGCTGCGCTGGCAGGCTCGGCGGCAGCGAGATGAGCCGCGTCGAGACCTACCGCGAGGGCCGGGTGCCCCTGCACACGCTCCGCGCTGACATCGAGTTCGGCCTGGCCGAGGCGAAGACGAAGGTCGGCATCATCGGCGTGAAGGTCTGGATGTTCAAGGGCGAGGTCCTGCAGCGTAAGGCGCGCCGGATCCAGTAGAGGGATTGCAGAATGCTGTCTCCGAAGCGAACCAAGTTCCGCAAGATGCAGAAGGGGAACAACCGCGGCCTCGCCATGACGGGCAGCGACGTCTCCTTCGGCGACTTTGCGCTCCAGTGCGTCGAGCCTGCCCGCGTGACCTCGCGGCAGATCGAGGCGGCTCGTATGGCGATCCAGCGGCACGTGAAGCGCGCGGGCAAGCTCTGGATCCGCATCTTCCCGGATCGTCCGGTGACGAAGAAGCCGCTCGAGGTCCGCATGGGTGGAGGAAAGGGCGCGCCCGAGGAGTGGTGCGCGCTCGTGAAGCCCGGTCGCGTGATGTACGAGATCAGCGGCGTGAGCGAGGAGATTGCGAAGGAGGCGTTCCGCCTCGCGGCGCACAAGCTCCCGATGCAGTGCAAGTTCCTCGTCCGCGGGCTGACGTGAGGTAGGCGATGAAGGCGAAGGATCTGCGGGAACGCACCACCGATCACCTGCGCGAGCTCGAGAAGTCGCTCGCGGCGGGGCTGTTCGAGGCGCGCTTCAAGAATTTCACGAACCGGCTGAACGACACGGCGACGATCCGCAAGGCGAAGCGGGATCTCGCACGTGTGAAGACGATCCTCACGCAGCGCGCGCGTGCCGAGGAGAAGGCGTAGCCATGGCGAAGAAGAAGGCAGAGAACCAGCAGCCGGTCGCTGCGGCGCCCGAGCTGGCAGCCGCCGCGCCTGCGCAGGCCGAGACCGAGGCGAAGGCGCACGGCTTCCGGCGCAAGCTGGTGGGCAAGGTGACCAGCGACAAGATGAACAAGACGGTCACCGTCGAGGTCATCCGGAACGCGCTCGACCCTGTCTACAAGAAGTACGTTCGTCAGCGGGAGCGCTACAAGGCGCACGACGAGACGAACCAGTACAAGGTGGGCGACCGCGTCGAGATCACGGAGCACAGGCCGATCTCCCGCGACAAGCGGTGGCTCGTGACCAAGCTCGTTGCCCGGCCGGTGGAGGAGTAGCGCCATGATCCAGGTGTCGACGCATCTCGAGGTCGCGGACAACTCCGGCGCCCGTGTCGTGAAGTGCATCAAGGTGCTCGGCGGCTCGCGCCGCAAGTACGCCGCCCTCGGCGACGTCATCGTCGTGTCGATCAAGGAGGCGTTGCCGGGGACGAAGGTGAAGAAGGGTGACACGGCGCGCGCCGTCGTCGTCCGCACCGCCCGCGAGTACCTCCGCTCGGACGGCAGCTACATCAAGTTCGACGGCAACAGCGCGGTCCTTATCAACAAGGAGAAGGAGCCGATCGGCACCCGTATCTTCGGGCCGGTCGCTCGTGAGCTCCGCGCGAAAAAGTTCATGAAGATCATCTCGCTCGCCCCGGAGGTCCTCTGATGAAGCGCCTCAAGGTCGGTGACCTGGTGCAGGTCATCAGCGGCAAGGAGCAGGGGAAGCAGGGCCGCATCACCAAGATCCTCGCCGACACGGATCGCGTGGTCGTCGAGGGCCTGAACACGGTGACCCGCCACCAGCGGCCCACGCCGCGCAACCAGGAGGGCGGGAAGATCACCAAGGAGGCGCCGATTCACGCCTCGAATGTCATGCCGGTCGATCCGGCGACGGGCAAGCCGACGCGCGTCAAGGTCCGCGTCGGTGAGGACGGCAAGAAGACGCGCGTCGGCAAGAGCGGCAGCGCGATCGGTGTGGGCTAGCCATGGCGGACAAGAAGGACAAGGACAAGGCGGCCAAGGACGGCGGCAAGGGCAAGGACAAGGACAAGCCCAAGTCGCAGCAAGCCAAGCCGCAGGCGCCCGCCAAGAGCAAGGAAGCCAGGGGCGCGAAGGGCAAGGGCGCCGAGGCCGAGGCCTCCGGGCCGGCCGAGGTGCGCCCGCGCGACCCGAACTACACCCCGCGGCTGCGCACGCACTACCAGAAGAACGTGACGGCCGCGCTCTCGAAGCGCTTTGGCTACAAGAACCCGATGATGGTGCCCCGCCTGCAGAAGGTGGTGCTCAACATGGGGCTCGGCGCCGCGGTGCAGAACCCGAAGATCATCGACTCCGCGGTCGAGGACATGCGGGCGATCTCCGGCCAGAAGCCGGTGGTGACCCGGGCCCGGAAGTCGATCGCGACGTTCAAGCTGCGCGAGAACCTGCCCATCGGGGTGATGGTGACCCTGCGTGCCGAGCGGATGTGGGAGTTCGTCGATCGTCTGATCGCGTTCTCCCTGCCGCGCGTCCGTGACTTCAAGGGCGTCAGCCCGAAGGGGTTCGACGGCAAGGGCAACTTCACGATGGGCCTGCGCGAGCAGATCATCTTCCCCGAGATCGACTACGACAAGATCGACGTCGTGAAGGGGCTCAACATCTCGTTCGTGACCACGGCGAAGACGGACGAAGAAGGACGCGCGCTCCTCACCGAGCTTGGCATCCCGTTCCGGCATTGAGGGATTTTCGATGGCCCGTGCAAAAGAGTTTGCGAAGCTGAACCGTCCGCCGAAGTTTTCTGTGCGGCACAAGAACCGTTGCAAGGTGTGCGGGCGCTCGCGCGCTTACTACCGCGACTTCGAGCTCTGCCGTGTCTGCCTTCGGCTGTTCGCGCTCCGTGGTGAGCTCCCTGGTGTGATCAAGGCCAGCTGGTGATTCTATGATGACCGATCCCATCGCCGACATGCTGACCCGCATTCGCAACGCGGCGCTCGCGCGGCACGACCGGACCGAGATTCCTGCCAGCCGCATCAAGGTTGCGGTTGCGGAGATCCTCAAATCCGAGGGCTTCATCGCCGACGTGCGCGAGACCGAGGGCGAAGGTCCCAAGAAGCTCACGATCGTGCTCAAGTACGGGCGCGATCGACAGAGCGCGATCGACGGCGTGCGCCGCGTGTCCCGCCCGGGGCGCCGCGTGTACGTGCGTCACGACAGGATCCCGCGTGTGTTCAGCGGGCTCGGGATCTCGATCCTGAGCACGTCCCGCGGGCTCATGAGCGACAGGGATGCGCGCCGTCTGAAGGTGGGCGGCGAGCTGCTCTGCGAGGTGTGGTGATGGAAGCTCAGGCGAACGCAGCCCAGCCCGCGAAGGGCAGCGCGAACGGTGACAGCCGGCTCGCGACGAAGACGTCGCGCGTCGGCAAGCGGCCGATCGACCTTCCCAAGGGGGTCACCGCGACCGTCAACGGCCGCAAGATCGACATCAAGGGCCCGAAGGGCCAGCTCTCGCGCGCGATCACCGACAAGGTGGATATCAAGCTCGAGGGCGGCAGGCTCCACGTGACCTCGGTGGCGCCCGGGCGCGACGGGTCGCGCCTCCAGGGGCTCACGCGGGCGCTCGTGGCAGCGATGGTCAAGGGCGTCGCCGAGGGCTACGAGCGGACGCTCGAGCTCAAGGGCACGGGCTACCGCGTCGAGCTCAAGGGCACGACGCTGAACTTTGCCCTCGGCTTTTCCCACCCGGTGACGTTCCCGGTCCCGACCGGCCTCACCGCGATGATCCCGGCGGACTCGAAGGGCACCGTCCTCGTCCTGACGGGCGCGGACAAGGAGCTCATCGGGCAGACAGCCGCGACGATCCGTGGTTTCAGGCCGCCGGAGCCGTACGGCGGCAAGGGCGTCCGTTACCGCGGCGAGCGCGTGCGGGAGAAGGCTGGCAAGGCCGGCAAGGGCGGCAAGAAGTAAGGGCGAGCAGCGGCCGGTAGGCCGCTGCACCGAGGGACGAGACGGTCATGGGCATGAAAATCGTCGGTCGGGAGCGCCGGAAGCTCCGCATCCGCAAGAAGGTCGAGGGGACGCCGGAGCGCCCGCGCCTCAGCGTCTTCCGCAGCTCGAAGCACATCTACGCGCAGGTCATCGACGACGTGAGCGGCAAGACGCTCGCCCACGCCTCGACGCTGTCGAAGGACCTCAAGGGCTCGCTCGACGAGGACAACAAGGTCGAGGCGGCGAAGAAGGTCGGGGCGCTGATCGCGAGGATCTGCAAGGAAAAGCAGATCGACAAGGTGGTCTTCGACCGCAACGGCTATCTGTATCACGGGCGCGTCAGCGCCCTCGCCCAGGCGGCGCGCGAGGCAGGTCTCGATTTCTGACTCCCACAGCCGCTGCCCTGCAGGTGAGGGCGGCGGGCGCGGTCAACTGCCGCGGCGGAGCACGTGATAGAGGACGGTTATGGCGTTCGATCATGTCGACGAAGAGAAGCTGAAGGAGCGAGTCATCCACATCAACCGCGTCGCCAAGGTCGTCAAGGGCGGCCGGCGTTTCAGCTTCTCGGCGCTGGTCGTGGTGGGCGACGAAGCGGGGCACGTGGGTGTCGGCCTGGGCAAGGCCAACGAGGTGCCGGAGGCCATCCGGAAAGGGAACGACCAGGCTCGCAAGAACCTGTTCCGCATCCCGCTGGACGGCGTGACCATCCCGCACGACTCGTTCGGGCACGTCGGGGCGGGCAAGGTCCTGCTGAAGCCGGCCAGCCCTGGGACGGGCGTCATCGCCGGCGGCGCGGTCCGCGCCGTCGTCGAGTCGGCGGGGATCCACGACGTGCTGTCGAAGTCGCTCGGCACGAGCAACCCGCATAACGTCGTGCACGCGACCGTCGCGGCGCTCCGCGGGCTCAAGAGCCCGGAGAGCGTCGCCGGGAAGCGGTCGATGCAACTCGACTCGCTCGACTACCAGCGCCGCGGCGGTACGAACACAGCAGGCCGCCGGCGCGCGAGCGTGGCGCCTCCGGCGCAGGGCGGCGCGCCTCAGGGCGGTGGCGGTGAAGGAGGCTCGCAGTGAAGCTCCGCGTACGTCAGAAGGCCAGCAACATCGGCCAGGTCGAGCACACCCGCAAGGTCATCAAAGGGCTCGGTCTGCGCGGGCCGGGGTCCGAGGTGGTCGTCGCGAACACGCCCTCGTTCCGTGGCATGGTCAAGAAGGTCCTCCATCTCGTCGAGGTGGAGGAGGTCGCCGACGAGGCAACCTCCCCGAAGTCCTGAGAAGCGAGATCGTCATTCCAGCGGAGTTGCCGCGTACGGAAGTGTGAAACATGGACATCCTCTCTAAGCTCCAAGCCCCTGAAGGCGCCGTAACCAAGAGGCTCCGCGTCGGCCGCGGCGTGGGATCCGGCGTCGGCAAGACGGCTGGCCGCGGACAAAAAGGGCAGAAGGCGCGCGCGGGCGGCAACATTAACAAGAAGCACTTCCAGGGCGGACAGACGCCGATCCAGCGTCGCCTCCCGAAGCGCGGCTTCCGCAACCCGCTCGCGGACATCGTGGCCAACGTCAACGTCGGCGCCCTCGAGTCGTTCGAGGACGGCGCTCAGGTCGACGTGATCGCGCTCCATGCGAGCCGCCTCGTGCAGGGTCGGTTCGACGTCCTGAAGATCCTCGGCGGCGGTGAGCTCACGAAGAAGCTCACGGTGACGGCGCATCGCTTCTCCAAGGGAGCGATCGAGAAGATCGAGAAGGCGGGGGGCAAGGCCGTCGTGCTTGCGCCGCCCGCTTCCCAGGACAACTCGGCGGACTCCTCGTCCTCCTAGCCAGCGCGCAGGCGCACCCCCCAAGCCGGAGTCCAGGAACGCCTATGGCCAGCCTCGCGGGAATCACCAACTTCCACAAGATCCCCGAGCTCCGGCGGCGCGTGATCTTCACGCTGGTGATGCTCGCGGTCTACCGGGTTGGCGTCTTCGTGACGACCCCCGGCGTCGACCGGAACGCGATGCGGCAGTACGTCGCGAAGCAGTCGGGCGGGCTCCTGGGCTTCTTCAACATGTTCTCCGGCGGAGCGCTGGAGAACCTGTCGATCTTCGCGCTCGGGATCATGCCGTACATCTCGGCGTCGATCATCATGCAGCTCATGGGCATGGTCTACAAGCCCATCGACGAGCTGCGGAAAGAGGGCGAGCAGGGGCGTCGCCGGCTCGATCAGTACACGCGGTACGGCACGGTCGCGCTCTCGCTGTTCCAGGCCTTCTCGATCGCGAAGATGCTCGAAGGCCTGTCGAGCAGCGAGACCGGGGCCGGGATCGTGAACCACCCCGGCATCGGCTTCCAGCTGATGACGGTCATCACGCTGACGACCGGGACCGCGTTCCTCATGTGGATCGGCGAGCAGATCACCGAGCGCGGCGTCTCGAACGGCGTCTCGCTGCTGATCTTCGCGAGCATCATCACGCGCATCCCGGAGGAGATCGGCAACTACTTCGCGCAGAACGCCGGCGATCTCCAGCCGCTGTCGATGGCCGCGATCGCCGCGTTCGTCGTGCTCGTCATCGGGGTCATCGCGTTCTTCGAGAACGGCAGGCGTCAGATCCCGATCGTGTACTCGCGCCGCCAGGTCGGTCGTCGCGTCTACGGCGGGCAGACGGCGCACCTCCCGCTCAAGGTGAACACCGCGGGGACGATCCCCCCCATCTTCGCGTCGTCGCTGCTGATGTTCCCGCAGACGCTCGCGAACATGAACGTGCCTGGGGCCGACCAGCTCCAGGCGATCATCAACCGGGGCGACTGGGTCTTCAACACCGGCTACGCGCTGCTCATCATCTTCTTCTGCTTCTTCTACACGAACGTCACGTTCCAGCCGGTGGACGTCGCCGAGAACCTGAAGAAGCAGCAGGCAAACATCCCCGGGATCCGGCCAGGCAAGCAGACGGCGGACTACATCCACCGGGTCATCCAGCGGATCACCGTCGGCGGCGCCCTCTATGTCGCCGCGGTGTGCGTGGTCCCGTCGATCGTCGGCAACCTGCTGCGTGTCCCGTTCGGCTTCGGAGGGACGTCGCTCATGATCGTCGTCGGCGTCGCGCTCGACACCGTGAACCAGCTGGAGGCACACCTGATCACGCGGAGCTACGAGGGGCTGACCGGCCCCGGTGCCAGCCGCATCCGGGGCCGCAGGCTCCCGGAGGCGTGACGGAGGTCATCATGATCTTGGTTCTGGTGGGACCACCTGGAGCTGGAAAGGGTACGCAGGCGAAGCTGCTGTGCGCACGCTTCGGCATCCCGCAGATCTCGACGGGCGACATGCTGCGCGAGGCGAAGCGGGTGGGCACGCTGGAGAAGCGTTACCTGGACATCATGGACTCGGGCGGGCTCCTGCCGGATGAGGCCGTCATCGGCCTCATCGACCGCCGGACCGTCGAGTCCGACTGCACAGGAGGTTTCCTTCTGGACGGATTTCCCAGGACGGTGCCCCAGGCGAACGCGCTCGACGCGCTCCTTGCCGGCCAGGGCGGCAACGGCATCGATGCGGTGATCCAGCTGGACGTTCCGCGTCCGCTGCTCGAGGAACGGTTGATCCATCGCCGCACCGACAAACGCAGTGGACAGATATACCATCTCGTTTATAATCCGCCGCCCCCCGGTGCGGAGCTGGAGCATCGAGCCGACGACCGGCCCGAGGCTGTCGGCAAGCGTCTTGATGCCTACGAGGCGATGACGGCCGCTCTTCTTCCGTTCTACGAGCAGAAGAGGCTGCTGCGTCGCGTTGACGGGGTCGGGACGCCAGAAGAAGTCACGCAGAGGGTGATGTCGGCCCTCGGCCGACCGGGCTCGGGTGGAGAATGAGGCGAACAAAACAGACCAGACCGCCGAAAGAACCGAAGGGCGACAAGCTCGAGTTCGACGGCGTGGTTCAAGAGGCTCTGCCGAACGCCATGTTTCGCGTGAAGGCGGACAACGGCCTCGGCGTCCTCGCCACCATCAGCGGCCGGATGCGGCAGTACTACATCAAGATCCTGCCGGGCGATCGCGTGACCGTCGAGGTCTCGCCGTACGACCCGAGCCGTGGCCGGATCACGTACCGGCACAAGTAACGTATTTTTTGAGGAATCTGGAGGCTCCCCGTGAAGGTGCGCCCGAGCGTCAAGAAGATCTGCGACAAGTGCAAGGTGGTGCGGCGGCGTGGTGTCGTTCGGATCATCTGCGAGAACCCCCGCCACAAGCAGCGCCAGGGGAACTAGCTCTTTCGGCGGAAGCCCGCCCTCGTTTTGGTTTGGAGTAACCATGGCTCGTATCGCTGGTGTCGATCTCCCGCGTCGGAAGCATGTCGCCTACGCCCTGCCGTACCTGTTCGGAATCGGGCGGACTCTCGCCTTGCAAATCTGCGAGAGGACCAACATCCCGCAGGACAGGCGGGTCGAGGAGCTCAGCGACGCTGAGGTAAAGGCGATCCGCGACCTCCTGGACGCCGAGTACAAGGTCGAGGGCGACCTGCGGCGCGAGGTGCAGCTCAACATCAAGCGGCTCATGGACCTCGGCTGCTACCGGGGGCTCCGCCATCGGCGTGGCCTCCCGGCGAACGGGCAGAGGACGCACACGAACGCGCGCACCCGGAAGGGGCCGCGCAAGGGCATGTTGCAGCGGCGTCCTGCCGCGGCGAAGTGACGAGCGGGGATTAGGACGCCATGGCGCAAGCGAAGACGGCTGCCACCACCACCAAGACGAAGCAGAAGAAGAAGGTCAAGAAGAATGTGTCCGCGGGCATCGCGCACATTCAGTCGACCTTCAACAACACGGTCGTGACGATCACGGACATCAACGGCAACGCGATCGCGTGGTCGTCCGCTGGCGCTCGCGGCTTCAAGGGGTCACGCAAGTCGACGCCGTTCGCCGCGCAGCTGGCCGCGGAAGAGGCCGCGCGGCGTGCGCAGGAGCACGGGATGCGATCGGTCGCCGTGTTCGTGAAGGGGCCGGGGGCCGGGCGCGAGAGCGCGCTCCGTGCGCTCCAGACCGCTGGCTTCAAGGTGACGCTGATCAGGGACGTCACGCCGATCCCCCACAACGGTTGCCGGCCGCCGAAGCGGCGCAGGGTTTGAGGTAATTCACGATGGCTCGCTACATTGGTCCGGTCTGCAAGCTCTGCCGCCGCGAGGGGATGAAGCTCTACCTCAAGGGAGAGCGGTGCTACTCCGAGAAGTGCGCGTACACGCGGCGCCCGTATCCGCCCGGCCAGCACGGCCAGGGGCGCATCAAGCTGAGCGAGTACGCGGTGCGCCTGCGCGAGAAGCAAAAGGTGCGTCGCATCTACGGCGTGCTCGAGCGGCAGTTCAGCGGGTACTTCCAGGAAGCCAACCGGCGCAAGGGCCGGACGGGCGAGGAGATGCTCGCGCTCCTGGAGCGCCGCCTCGACAACGTGGTGCACCGGATGGGCTTCGGCTCGTCCCGCGCCGAGGCGCGCCAGCTCGTGCGGCACGGGCATGTCCACGTGAACGGCAAGCGCCTGGACATCCCGAGCTACGTGGTGCGCGCCGGTGACCGGATCGAGCTCACCGAGGGGGCGCGGAAGTTCAAGAGCGTCCTCGCGTCCATCGGGGGAGCGGACAAGCGCCCGGTCGCGAGCTGGATCGATGTGGATCGCGCGGCATTCACCGGGGCCGTCAAGGGCGTCCCGATCCGCGAGGACCTCAACGAGCCGGAGATCCGCGAGCAGCTCGTCGTCGAGTACTACTCGCGCTGATCGCGCGAGGGCGGCGCCGGGGAGGCAGGGTCGCGAGCGCACCTCTCGGGGTACGCTCGCGCGCTGCGGCTCCCCTCGGCGTCGTCGGCCTGCGCGCGGACGCGCGGGCGCATGGAGCCACGAATGCGGGCAGGAGGCGGCGCCGACCGGTCGAGTGCGGCCGCGGCGTGAGACCTCCGCGCAGACCCCTGAAGGAAGGAGATCGCCATGACGATGAACAACCCGAACCTCACGATGATCGCCCGTAACTGGCGGGATCTGATCCGGCCCAAGGGCATCTCGATCGACGCGGAGAGCGGGACCCAGTTCTACGCCAAGTTCACGTGTGAGCCCCTGGAGCGCGGCTTCGGGATCACGATCGGCAACTCGCTGCGCCGGGTGCTGCTCTCCTCCCTCCAGGGGGCGGCCGCGACGGCCATCCGCATCGAGGGGGCGCTGCACGAGTTCACCACGGTGCCGGACGTGGTCGAGGACGTCAGCGACATTATTCTCAACGTGAAAGAGGTCGTCTTCAAGGCGGTGACCCCGAAGACGTACTCGGTCCGGATCGATCGCGAGGGCCCCGGGCCCGTGTACGCGCGCGATATCCAGCTGGTCGACGGGCTGTCGGTGCTCAACCCCGACCACCTCATCGCCGTGCTCGACAAGAAGGGCCCGCTCTCGATGGAGCTCACGGTCAACGTGGGCCGCGGCTACGTGCCCGCCGAGCGCAACAAGACGCCGACCATGCCCATCGGGACGATCCCGATCGACGCGCTTTTCTCGCCGATTCGCAAGGTGAACTACACCGTGCAGAACGCCCGCGTCGGGCAGGTGACCGATTACGACAAGCTGACGCTCGAGGTCTGGACGAACGGCTCCGTCTCGCCGGCGGATGCGGTCGCCTTCGCCGCGAAGATCCTGAAGGAGCAGCTCTCCATCTGGGTCAACTTCGAGGAGAGCGAGGAGACGAGCTACCAGGCGGTGATGAGCGACGACGAGCCGCTCAACGAGAACCTGTTCCGTTCTGTCGAGGAGCTCGAGCTGAGCGTCCGCTCCGCGAACTGCCTGCAGAACGCGAACATCACGCTCATCGGTGAGCTCGTGCAGCGGACCGAGCAGGACATGCTCAAGACCAAGAACTTCGGTCGCAAGTCGCTGAAGGAAATCAAAGAGATCCTCGCGAACATGGGGCTCTCGCTCGGGATGAAGATCGACAACTGGCCGCAGCTCCTCGAGCGCTGGAAGGCGCAGCAGGCGCAGGCGTGAGTCGGTACTGAGGGAACGTCATGCGTCACAAGAAAGCGGGCAGGCAGTTTGGTCGGGACACCTCCAGCCGCAGGGCGATGCTTCGCAACCTGACGGCGAACCTGATCACCCACGAGCGGATCGAGACGACCGACGCCAAGGCGAAGGAGCTGCGTCGGGTGGCCGAGCGGCTCATCACCAAGGCGACGCGGCTCGGCAAGGTCGCGTACACCGCGCACACGGAGCTCAGCCCTGGCGACAGGGCGCGCCGGCTCCACGCGGAGCGGCTCGTCGGCAGCTACATCCCTCGCTGGGGCGTCGCGACCGACGGCAAGAAGGTCGACATCATCGCGAAGGTGATGATCGATCTCTCGAAGCGCTTCGAGGGGCGGCCGGGTGGTTACACGCGGATCATCAAGCTGGGGCCGCGTCGCGGTGACAACGCGCCGATGAGCCTCATCGAGTTCATCGACGCGCCTGCGATCGAGGACGCGCCCGCGCAGGCGGCCGAGCCGGTCGCAGCTGCGGAGCCGGCGACCCCGGCGACCACCGCTGGCTGAACCGGAAGCAGGCCGGCGCCCCACGGCGCCGGCGCAGCCGCAGAGAGACGCCGGGCGAGCGATAAGCTCACCCGGCGTCTCTGCGTTGTGAGCCTTCTTCGCGGGCTGCTGCCCCGCGCGCGGTGATGCCGCCCGGGATCGCTCGGGGGAGCTCGTTGTCGCCCATACGCGAAAATTTCGCGTGTCAGTGCATAGCTTCGCGCCGGCTCAGCGGCCGAGCGCTCCGGCCTCGGGAGCGTTGTCGTGCGGCGTCTCCTTCGCCTCGGCCTGCTCGAGCGGCAGCGCAGCGCTGGAGTCGAGAGCAGCGGCATGCGGCGGCTCCGTGTCGATCTGCGGGTCCGGGGAAGCGGCGCTGGACGGCCGCTGAGGAAGCGTCGGCTCCGGAGGCGCGTTCGGCTGCGGCAGAGCGGCGCTGGACGGCCGCTGAGGAGGCTGCGGATCCGGAGACGCGTCCGGCAGCGGCGGGGCGGCGCCAGCGTGCCCTGGCGACGGCGCTGGCCCTGAAGGCACGTTGGGCAGCGGCGGCGCGGCGCTCGCCCGCCCTGGCGACGGCGCCGGGTCGCTCCGGCGGCGGGCGATGAAGAACATCGCCAGCATCGCCGCGAGACCCACCGCCCCCGCGGCGATGTAGCGGTTCGTCTGGTCCTTCCGCTCGGCGACCTTATCCCCGAGGGAAGCGAGCGCCGCCTTCGCGCCTGCATGGGCGGGATCGAGCTCGATCGCGCGCTCCAGCACGAACTTGTCCGGCGTGCCGCGATCGATGAGGAGGGCGCCCTCCAAGTAGGCGATCTCGGCCTCGATCTCCCTCGCGTGCTCGCCGGTCGGGTCGAGGCGCAGCGCCTTGCGCAGCATCGCGAGCGCGTCCTCGCGCTGGTCGGCGGTGAGCGCCTTCGCCCGCTCGACGTAGGCGCCCACCATCTCCTTGCGCCGCTCGAAGAGCGGCGCGCGGGCGAGGACCTTGTCGAACGCGTCGGTCGCTTCGGCGAGCTTGCTCGCGCTCGCCGCGGCGACGCCCTCGTCCATCAGCTTGTACACCTCGGCGAGGCGCGCGCGATCGTATGTCGCGAAGAGCTCGCGCGCGACGCGGTCCCACGACCACTCTCGCGGCGGCTTCTCGCCGGTGAGGTTCAGGTACGCGTCGCGGAGCTGCCAGATGCCGGGCTCGCCGATCGCGGAAATGGCCTCGCGGGCAGCGTCGCGCACCCGCGCGCGGTCGCTGTTGCAGAAGCTCAGGACCGCGCGCATGGCGTCGACGTCCCGGACGCGACCGTACGCGCGCAGGACGTCGGCTAAGATCTGCGTGTCGTTCGTCGCGATCGCCTCGCCCGGGATCGCCCGGCCGAGCAGGTCGAGCTGCTTGCTGGCCCACCGCTGCACGATCTTCGCGTCGTGCTGGCGCGCCTCGATCAGCGCCGGGACGGCCTTGTCGCGCAGCTTGGCGATCTGCCGCTGCAGGTCGATGCGGAGCAGCTCGCCGAAGTAGGCGTGGAGCGCGATGAGCTCGCGCACCGCCGGCGTCGTGCCCGCAGCGACGAGCATCCGCTCCATCGCGAGCAGCTTCACGACGTCGCGCCACGCGCTGTCGCGCGGCCTCGGGACCGCCAGCATGAAGTCGAGCCAATCCCCCTCGGTCTCGTCCTTGTCGTCGTCGGCGCCCTTCTTCGCGCCCTGGTCTGCCCTTCCGTCCTTCTTGGCGTCGCCGGCGTCCTTCTTCGCGCCGGCCGCGTCCTTCTTCGCGCCCTGGTCTGCCCTTCCGTCCTTCTTCGCGTCGGCCGCGCCCTTCTTGGCGTCGCCGGCGCCCTTCTTCGCGCCTTTGTCGGCCTTCGTGCCCTTCCCGTCGTCGCCCTTCTTCTTGCTGTCGCGCGCGTCGTCGCCCTTGTCGACTTTCAGCGCCTTGCGCGCCTCTCTGCGCGCCTCCGCCAGCACGCGCGGCGCCGCGTCGCGGTCGAGCGAGCCGCGGATGTCCTGCACGCGCGCCCGCACCGCATCGACCATCCCAGGGATCGGCTCGTCGAGGGACGCGCGGGCGCTCTCGCGCGAGCGCGCGTCCTGCGACGTGACCTGGTCGAGCACGCGGTCCAGCTCACGGACCGCGGTGATGTCGGGCTCCGGACGGGCGATCGGGGCGAGGCGCGGGAGCTCGGGGAGCGGCGACGACGCCGGCGCGGAGGCGCCCGCATCGCGGTCCACCGCGGCGTGCGCCGGCGTCAGCGCGAGCGGCGCCGCCGCGAGCACGCTGAGCAGAACGAGCCCCGCGCCCGAGGGTCTGCCTCGCCGCGACGGCCGCGCAGCTGCGCTCCCCGGATCCGACAGACCGCGTGCCAAGGCGCTCAATCCGTGATGCGGAAGTCGAAGAAGTCGCCCGAGAAGCCGCGCCACCGGACATCGACGCGCTCGACGCGCGCCGCGCTCGGGCCGCGGTTGGCCCAGGCGATGAGCTCCTTGAGCTCGTCCTCCTCCCCCTCGGCAAGGACCTCGACGCTGCCGTCGGAGCGGTTCTTCACCCAGCCGGTGAGACCGAGCCGCTTGGCCTCGCGCTGCGTGGAGGCACGAAAAAAGACGCCCTGGACGCGACCGCGGACGAACAGCTGAACCTGTTTGAGCCCCATGGAACCAGCTTGACTTAGCCGCGCACTCGGAGGGAGGCAACTTCAGGCAGCGCCGGGGCGTCACGGGCAGTTCGCCCCCGCCGTTCCGCGCGAGGCGTTGGGTGGACGAGCGTGGACGAGCGTGGACGAGCGTGGACGAGCGTGGACGAGCGTGGACGAGCGTGGACGAGCGCGGGCGACTTGGCGCCCATCTCCGCCGGCGCGCTCCCCCGGCGCGCATTGACAGAGCAAACGCGCTTGATAGAGTCGCCGCCCGATCGGCAGCAGCAGCCCGCCGATCGAGCGACATGAACGTGAGGGGCGCCGGTTACCAGGCGAGCCCTCTCCCCCCTGGCGACCCGCCGACATCGACGACGTGCTCGGCCCCGCCTCGGGCTCGACCCGCTAGACCCCCCCAACCAGAAACCATCGACCGACGGCCTCCACGCCCTTGACAGGGAGCGCGCTGTCGCATCCTGGAGCTTTCCGACTCATGCACCTCAGGGAACTGAAGCAGAAACCGATGGCCGAGCTCGTGCAGATGGCGAAGGGGCTCAACATCGAGGGCGCTGCCGGGCTGCGCAAGCAGGAGGTCATCTTCGCGCTCCTGCAGGCCCACGCGGCGCAGGACCAGCCGGTCTACGGCGAGGGCGTCCTCGAATGCCTGCCCGACGGCTTCGGCTTCCTGCGGGCGCCGGACTACAACTACCTGCCGGGCCCGGACGACATCTACGTCTCGCCGTCCCAGATCCGACGCTTCAACCTCCGCACCGGCGACAGCGTCAGCGGGTCAATCCGGCCGCCGAAGGAGCGCGAGGCGTACTTCGCGCTGCTCAAGGTCGACAAGATCAACGGCGAGCCCCCCGAGGTCGCCCGCGACAAGATCCTCTTCGACAACCTCACGCCGCTCTACCCGCAGCAGAAGTTCAACATCGAGAACGGGACGAAGAGCTTCTCGACCCGCATCATCGACATGCTCTGCCCCATCGGCAAAGGGCAGCGCTGCCTCATCGTCTCGCCGCCCCGCGCCGGCAAGACGGTGCTGCTCCAGCAGATCGCCAACGCGATCTCCTCGAACCATCCGGACACGACGCTCATCGTGCTGCTCATCGACGAGCGCCCGGAAGAGGTGACGGACATGCAGCGGACCGTGAAGGGCGAGGTGATCAGCTCGACCTTCGACGAGCCGCCGACGCGGCACGTGCAGGTCGCCGAGATGGTGATCGAGAAGGCCAAGCGCCTCGTCGAGCACAAGCACGATGTCGTCATCCTCCTCGACTCGATCACCCGCCTGGCGCGCGCCTACAACACCGTCGTCCCGCCGAGCGGCAAGATCCTGTCCGGCGGCGTCGACTCGAACGCGCTCCACAAGCCGAAGCGGTTCTTCGGCGCCGCGCGCAACGTCGAGGAGGGCGGGTCGCTGACCATCGTTGCGACCGCGCTCGTCGACACGGGCTCGCGCATGGACGAGGTCATCTTCGAGGAGTTCAAGGGGACGGGTAACAGCGAGATCCACCTGGATCGCAAGCTGATGGAGAAGCGCATCTTCCCCTGCCTCGACATCAACAAGAGCGCGACCCGCAAGGAGGAGCTCCTGCTTCCGGAGTGGATCCTCCAGCGCGTGTGGCTGCTCCGTCAGCTGCTGCATCCCCTGAACGTCATCGATTCGATGGAATTCCTCCTGGACAAGGTAAGCCGCACCGAAACCAATCAGGAATTCCTCGAGAGCATGAACCAGTAGCGGCTCGTCCCAGGGGCGCTCCCGGCGGCCGTCGGGGGCGCTCTCTGCCGAGCGGACACGTCGCACAGGGGACCCGCGCACGCTTCCCCGGGCGAAGTCGTGTTAGCGTCTGCGGGTGACCGCGAAGGCGGAACAACGCACGAAGGCGCTGCAGGCTCGCATCCAGGAGCTGGAGGCGCGGCTCGCCCAGGCCGAGAAGACCGTGCAGGCGCTCCGGGACGTCGGGCTCGCGCTCGGCAGCACGCTGGATCTCGACCAGCTCCTCGCGCTCATCCTGAACAAGATCACCGAGCTGCTCGACGCGGACAGGGCCACCCTCTACCTGCTCGACGAGCAGCGCCAGCGCCTGTTCTCACGCATCGTCATCGGCGAGGAGGCGCGCGCGATCGAGCTGCCCGTCGGCGCCGGGATCGCTGGCCACGTCGCCAAGATCGGGCGCACCGTCCGCGTGAAGGACGCCTACCGGGACCGCCGGTTCTCCCGCGACTGGGACGACGTGACGGGGTACCGCACCCGCTCGATCCTCGCCGCGCCGATGAAGAACCACGTCGGCCGGACCATCGGGGTCATCCAGGTCCTGAACAAGCACGGGGAGGGGGAGTTCTCGGTGCACGACGAGGAGCTCCTGAGCGCGCTGGCGACGCAGGCGGCCGTCTCTATCGACAACTCGCGGCTGTTCCTCTCGGTGATCCAGAAGAACACGCAGCTGGTGGAGACGAAGGAGCAGCTCGAGCACCGCGTGAGCGACCTCAAGCTGCTCTTCGACCTCGAGAGCGCGATGGGCCGCGCGACCACGATGGAGGACCTCGCACGCGCGGTCATCACGGAGGCCGGCAGGGCGTGCGAGGCGCGCGCCGGGGCGATGCTCGTCGACGAGATCGAGGGCGGCCTCGTCCTCTATTTCTTCGACCTCGCCGCGTTCGAGGAGGGGAGCGTGCCGCCCCGCTCGTCCGCGTCGGGCGACGAGCCGGAGGGCGTCGTGGACGGGTCCCCCCCGCGGCCGGAGGTCAAGCGCGTGGCCATGCGCCGCGGCGAGGGGATCGTCGGCCGCGCCATGGTGCACAACGAGGCCGTGTGCTTCTCGATCAAGGACGTCCAGGAGGGCGACATGCCGGTATCGCCCCGCCTCGCCCAGCTGCTCGGCGCGGACCTGAGGACGGCGATCGCCGTGCCGCTCGAGGGCGAAGACGGGGTGCCGATCGGCGCCATGGCGCTCTACAACTCCAGGAAGCCGCACGCCTTCTCGAAGGACGATCGCGCGCTCTTGCGTCTCGTGTCGGCGAACGCGTCGACCGCGCTGCGGCTGTTCCGATCGCGCCTCGAGCGGGAGCAGAGCGAGCGGCTCACCACGATCGGTCGCCTGCTCTCGGGGGTGATGCACGACATGCGCACGCCGCTCACCGTGATCAGCGGCTACGTCCAGCTCATGGCCGGCGCCCCTGACGCGGCGACGAGGGAGGAGCACGCGCGGCTCATCCTCAAGCAGTTCGACGTGATCAGCGCGATGCAGCGCGAGGTGCTGGAGTTCGCGCGCGGCGAGCGGAGCATCCTCGTGCGCAAGGTCTACCTGATCAAGTTCTTCGGCGACATCGAGAAGCAGCTGGAGCAGGAGCTCGCGGGGACGGGCGTGACGCTCTCCCTGGGGCTCGAGGACCGCGGGACGGCGCGGTTCGACGAGGCGAAGATGACGCGGCTCCTGCACAACCTGGTCCGCAACGCGGTCGAGGCGATGCGGCCGGGCGGGGGCAGGGTGACGATCCGCGCCTACCGCGACGGGGGCGACCTCGCGATCAGCGTCGCCGACACAGGCAAGGGGATCCCCAAGGAGATCCAGGGCCGGCTCTTCCAGTCGTTCGTCACCTCGGGCAAGCGCGGCGGGACCGGGCTCGGGCTCGCGATCGTGAAGAAGATCGTCGACGAGCACGCCGGGACCATCGAGGTCGAGTCGTCCGACAAGGGGGCGAAGTTCACGATCCGCTTGCCCCAGGAGAGCGCTCCGTCGCGCTCGTCGGCGGCCAAGGAGGGCGCGGCCGAGGCGCAGCCCCGGCTGGCCTCGACGGACGGCGAGCCGGCGACCAGGCCGAGCGCGGAAGCGGCGCCGGTCGTGCATGAAGGCGGGCCCCGCCGCAGGCCGGCGAGCTCATCCCCCCCGGCGAACGAGCGCGGCAGGCGTTCGTCGAGCAGCGGCTCGGACGCCTGATGCGCCCCCGCCGCTTGCACGAGGCGCACTCGACGGAGAGACTCGAACGGTGCCCCAGCTCCGCCTGAAGCTCCTCGAGCCGCACCGGACGTCGCTCGAGAAGTGCGTCTACTGCCCCAAGCTCTCCCGCGCCGCCTGCCCCGTGTCGAACGTCGAGGCGAACGAGACGGTCACGCCCTGGGGGAAGATGTCGATGGCGTACTTCGCCGGGCGCGGTGACGTTCCGCTCGACGCGCGCCACGCGGACCCGGCCTGGGCGTGCTCGGCCTGCTACGCGTGCCGCGAGCGCTGCGACCACAAGAACGAGGTGGCCACCGTGCTGACCGACGCGCGCGCGGAGTTCTTCGCGCGCGGCCTCGCGCCGGAGGGGGCGAGGCGCGCCGCGGAGCGCTTCTGGGCCCGCGAGGACGGCCGCGCCGGCGAGCTCGACCCGCGCTCCGGCGCGGCTGCTGCTGCGGCGGGCGCGGTCCCCGTGCTGGTTGGCTGCGGCTATGTCCGCCACGCGCCGGACGTCGCCGGCGACGCGCTCGACGCGACAGAGGCGCTGATCGGCGCCCCGGTCCGCCCGGTGCGCGCGTGCTGCGGGCTGCCGCTCCTCTACGCCGGCGATCGACCGGGCTTCGAGGCCGCGGCGCGGCGGCTCGCCGCCGAGGTCGCGGGGGCCGAGCGCTTCGTCGCCGTCGACCCCGGGTGCGCGCGCGCCGTGCGCGTCGACTACCCGCGCGCGGGCGTGAGCGTGGAGACCCCGGAGCTGTTCGTCGATCTCGCGCGGGCGTCGCTGGACCGGCTGCAGCGGTCGGCGTCGGAGCGGCGGGTGCGCTACCACGACCCCTGCCAGCTCGGGCGCGGCCTCGATCGCTACGACGCGCCCCGCGAGATCCTGGCCCGCATCACCGGGCGGCCGCCGGAGGAGTTCATCCACCGCCGCGAGCACGCCGACTGCAGCGGCGGCGGCGGCCTCGTGCCCGCCACGCGCCCCGCCTCGTCCGCCGCCATCGCCGACGGCAGGATCGCGGAGCACCGCGCGCTCGGCGGCGGGCTGCTCGTGACCCACTGCGCGCAGAGCCTCCGGCGGTTCAGGTCCCGAGGCGAGCCGGCGGAGGACCTCGCGAGCCTTGTCGCGCGGGCCGTCGCGCCGCGATGATCGCGCCGCCGCCGGCCGTGGATAGCGCGCGCGGCGGCGCCGCGGGCCCGGAGGGGCGCGCGCCGCACAAGCGGCGCACGGTGGCGGGGAGGCTGCTCGCGAGCTACCTCGTGGTGCTCGCCGCCTTCGCGCTGACCGTCGGCTGGAGCGTGCAGGCGCTCCGGGCCGCGTCGCGCGACGCCCAGCTGCTGCGCGCCGGGTACGTCCCGCTGCTGCTCCGCATCGGCGAGGTCCTGGCGGAGCAGAACGTCTTCAACGCCCAGCTCAACCACATCACGGCCGCGAAGAACCCGGGCGACGTGCGCGAGTGGATCGAGACCGCCCGGCGAACCCGGCCGCTCGCCTTCTCGATCGTGAAGGACGCCGCCCGCGCGCTCGCCGGGGCCGACGAGAAGGTGGCCGGCGGAGACGCGACCGTCGGGCAGGTGGCCGCCTCGTCGGGCGTGCGCCGCTTCAGCGAGGAGATAGCGTCCGAGGTGACGGCGATCGAGCGGCTCGTGGGCGCGAACCCGGAGCGGTTCTCCCAGCTCTTCCAGGCGCTCGCCGTCGGCAACCGCGAGCTCGCCGAGCGCACGCGCGACGAGCTGGTCAAGCGCGAGGTCGAGGGCGCGCAGCGGCTGCGGGCGATCAAGAGCCGCGTCGAGGAGCAGATGGAGAGCCTCACCGTCGAGGCGCGGCGCCGTGAGGAGCGCTCGATGCACCTGCTCCTCGGGCTTGGCGTGCTGACGCTGCTCGTCGGCGTGATGATGTCGCTGTACGCGCGGCGCGTGCTCGCCCCGCTCACCGCGGTCACCGAGCGGGCGAACGCGGTCGCGCGCGGCGACCTCACCCCGAAGCAAGTGCTCGCGACGAACGACGAGATCGGCGAGCTCGCGACGACGTTCGAGGACATGGTCGCCGCGATCCGCCGCGCGCGCGCCGAGCTCGTGAACGCCGAGCGGCTGGCGGCGATCGGGAAGATGGCTGCGCACGTCACGCACGAGATCAGGAACCCTCTGTCGTCGATCGGGCTGAACCTCGAGCTGCTCGAGGAGGAGGTGGCGCGCGCCTCCGCCGAGGGCACGCCCGACGCGGAGCTCAGGCCCGTGATGAAGGAGTCGGCGCAGCTCGTCACCGCCATCCGCGGCGAGGTGGACCGCCTGTCGCGCATCGCCGAGCAGTACCTCAGCGTCGCTCGAAGGCCCCGGCCGCGGCTGGAGCCCGAGCGGGTGGACGACCTGGTGCAGGAGCTCGTGGCGTTCGTGCGGCCCGAGCTCGACCGCGCCGGCATCGCGGTCCGCGTCGAGGTGGACGAGGCGGGGCCCGAGATCCTCCTCGACGAGTCGCAGCTCCGCCAGGCGCTTCTGAACCTGCTCCGCAACGCGCGCGAGGCGATGCCCAAGGGCGGCGAGATCGTGGTGAGCGTCAGCTTCTCGGGCGGCGCCGCGACCATCGCGGTCGACGACACGGGCCCCGGCGTGCCGGAGGAGCTGCGGGCGTCCATCTTCGACCCGTTCTTCACGACCAAGCAGCGCGGCACGGGGCTCGGGCTCGCGGTGACGCGGGACATCATCGAGGCGCACGGCGGCACGATCTCGTGCGAGGCGCGCGAGACGGGGGGCACGCGCTTCCGGATCGCGCTGCCCGCCGGCGGCGCGCCGGTCCAGGGGCGCGCTGCAGAGGCGCACGCGGCGCTGTGAGCCGCCCCGTCCGCGGGGCGGATGGAATGGGGCGGCGGCGCGCCCCGCGAGGCGCCAGCTACTTCGGCGTGTCGAGGTACTCGAGGGCGATCCCCATGAGGAGGAAGCCCACGACGGCGAACACGATCGCCGCCAGCACATAGACGATGGTCCGGAACGTCCGCGCCGGCGGGGGAGGCCGCTGCTCGATCGCCTCCGGCTCGAGGGGGCCCGTCTGCCCCGAGCTCAACGAGCCCATGCTCGGCCGCATCGGTTTGTAGATCAGCGTTGGACCCTGGCTGGTCGACCTGGCCGAGCTGTCGTCGGAGAGATCCAGGATCTTCAGCGGCCCCGCGGGGGGGGCTGCGATCGGCGGCGCGAGCTCTCTGGCCATGTTGTTCAGCACCATGGTGCCGTTCGGACCGGTCCACTGCATGGACGGCGTCGCAGGTTGCCCGCCAGCTGGGTGCCCGCCTGACGCGTATCCGCCGGCCGCGTGCGACGGGCGCTGGTCCTTGGTCTCCGGAAGCGGTGGATTCCTGACGGCATGGGCCGCCAGATCAGGCTCGCTCGGCGGGCCCACGACGGTCTCGACCAGCTCCTGCGCCCCCGGGTCGGTCGCCGTGCGGATCAGGACGGGGTCGACCGGCGGCTGCAGCATCCTGAGCGCGCCGGAGGAAGGCGGCTTGACCGTCTGCGGCGGGGGGAGGGGCATGACGAGGGCGGTACCCGAGGCGTTGCTGCCGGCCAGGGAGGCGCGTGAGCCGGCGACCGGCTGGCTGGAGCTCCTCGCAGGCCGCAGCTCCCGCCAGGCGGTGAGCCCCTCGAGCGCGCTGTGGAAGCGATCCGCAGGCTCGCGCGCCAGCCCCTTCGCGAGGAACGCCTCGAGCCGCGGATCGACCGGGCCATCCATCGCCTCGGCGAGCCTCCGCGCGTCGGTCTTCTGCTTCATCTCGACCATGATGAGCAGGTTGCGCGCCTGATAAGGTAGCTGGCCGCTCATCGACTGGTAGATCATCGTGGCGCAGGCGTAGATGTCCGCGCGGTGGTCGACCGTCTTCGCCTTCCCGATCTGCTCGGGCGGCATGAACGAGAAGGTGCCGAGGCTCTGCCCCATCTCGGTGAGGGTCTCCCCGCCCATCTCCTTCGGCAGCTTGGAGATGCCGAAGTCGAGGATCTTGACCCGCGTGGACCCGTCGGGGCGCGCCTCGAGGTACACGTTCGACGGCTTCAGGTCTCGGTGGATGATCCCGGCGCGGTGCGCGTCGGCGAGGCCCATCCAGACCTGCTCGATGATCGGGTGCAGCTCCTCGAAGCCGATCGGCCCCGTTCGCTTCAGCCGATCGATCAGCGACTCGCCTTCGAGCAGCTCGAACACGAGCACGATGCCGTGCTCGGGGTCCTCCTCGACGTCGAGGATCTCGGTGACGTGGTCGCTGTTGATCGAGCCCGCGGCGCGCGCTTCGCGCCGGAACCGCTCGACGGCGGACGACTTGGCCTTCGAGTCGGCGCGCAGGAGCTTGATCGCCACTTGGCGGCCGGTGCGGATGTTCTCCGCAGCGAACACCTCGCCCATGCCGCCACGGCCGAGCTGGCGGATGATGCGATACCGGTTCGCAACGACGGTTCCAGCTTCGAGCTCCAAAAGCGCCTCGCCACAGATTATCCCCCGCGCCGATGCGGAGGATCAAATTCTCCGGCGTGAACGGGGTGATCCGACCATCGACCGCAGGTCGCCGGCCACAGGCCGCCGTCGCCCTGCTCTGGCCGGGGACGGCGAAAGAGCTGTGATGACGAACTCTTCCGTGGATTTCCCGCCCTTGCGCTGGGGAGCCAGCGCCTCCCCCTCACGCGCGCACCATCGCGCCGGCCGCAGGGGCACGACCGTGCCCCTGCGGCCGGCGCGCGGCTCACTCGTCTTCCTGCTGCTGGAGCTTCGCCACGACGCTCAGGTCCTCCAGCGTCGAGGTGTCGCCGGTCATCGCGCGGCCCGCGGCGACGTCCTTCAGCAGCCGGCGCATGATCTTGCCGCTGCGGGTCTTCGGCAGGGCGTCCGCGAAGCGGATCGCGTCGGGGCGCGCGAACTTGCCGATCTCCTTGGCCACGTGCTCGGCGAGCTTCGCCTGGAGCTCCGGCCCGGCCGTGAACCCTGGCCGGAGCGAGACGAACACGACGAGCGCCTGCCCCTTGAGGTCGTCCGGGCGGCCGACCGCGGCCGCCTCGGCGACGGCGGGATGCGAGACGAGCGCGCTCTCGATCTCGGCCGTCCCGATGCGGTGGCCGGCGACGTTCAGCACATCGTCGATGCGGCCGACGACCCAGAAATAGCCGTCCTCGTCGCGGCGCGCGCCGTCGCCGGTGAAGTAGCAGCCCTCGACGTCGCTGAAGTACTGCTTGCGGAAGCGCTCGTCGTCGCCCCAGACCGTGCGCAGCATCGACGGCCACGCCTGCTTCAGGACGAGCAGCCCGCCCTCGCCCGCGGCGACCGGCTTGCCGTCCTTCGTCACGACCTCGGGCACGACGCCGAACATCGGCAGCCCGGTCGACCCCGGCTTCGAGAAGGACGCGCCAGGCAGCGTGGTCATCATGATCGACCCCGTCTCCGTCTGCCACCAGGTGTCCACGACCGGGCAGCGGCCGCCGCCGATGGTCCGGTGGTACCAGATCCACGCCTCGGGGTTGATCGGCTCGCCGACCGAGCCGAGGAGCCTGAGGCTCGACAGATCGCTCTTCGCGGGCCACTCATCGCCCTGCCGCATGAAGGCGCGGATCGCCGTGGGCGCGGTGTAGAGGATGGTCACCCCGTGCTTCTCGATCAGCCGCCAGAAGCGGCCCCAGTCGGGGAAGTTCGGCGCGCCCTCGTACATGAGGCACGTCGCGCCGTTCGAGAGCGGGCCGTAGACGATGTAGCTGTGCCCCGTCACCCAGCCGACGTCCGCGGTGCACCAGTAGACGTCGTCGTCGCGCAGATCGAAGACGTACTTCGTCGTGACGTGCACGTTCACCAGGTAGCCCGCGGTCGTGTGGAGCACGCCCTTGGGCTTCCCGGTCGAGCCGCTCGTGTAGAGGATGAAGAGCGGGTGCTCGGCGTCGACGACGGTCGGCTCACAGGAGGGCGAGGCCTGGGCGAGCAGGTCGTGCCAGAAGACGTCGCGGCCCTCGGCCATCTGCACCTCGCATCGCTCGCTGCCGAGGTGCTGGTACACGATGACGCGCGTCGCGCTCTTCGCCTCCGGCTGCGCGAGCGCCCGGTCGACGGTCGCCTTGAGCGGCACGACCTGCCCGCGCCGGTACGCGCCGTCCTGCGTGATGACGAGCTTGGCCTGGCTGTCGTGGATGCGGTCGCGGAGCGCGTCCGCGGCGAAGCCGCCGAAGACCACCGTGTGCACGGCGCCGAGCCGCGCGCAGGCGAGCATCGCGACGGCCACCTCGGGGACCATCCCCATGTAGATCGCGACCCGGTCCCCCTTCTCGATGCCGAGCCGCTTGAGCGCGTTCGCGAGCAGCAGCGTCTCGCGGTGGAGCTGGGCGTAGGTCAGCGTGCGCGTGGCGCCGTGCTCACCCTCCCAGATGATGGCGGCCTTGTTCTTCGTGGCCGTGGTCAGGTGGCGATCGAGGCAGCTCTCCGTGACGTTGAGCGTCGCGCCGAGGAACCACTTGGCGTGCGGCAGGGCCCAGTCGCTGGTCGTGGTCCACGGCGTGCGGAGCACGAGGTCGCCCGCCTCCCGGCGCCAGAACGCGTCCGGCTGCTCGATGCTCTCGCGGTAGAGCGCCTCGTAGGCCTCCCGCGTGCCAACGCGCGCGCGACGCGAGAACTCGGCCGGCGGCTCGAACCGGCGCGTCTCCTTCAACAACGACGTGATGGCATCCTGCGACATGGTGACCCCTTGGAGGGGACGGCGAAGGCCGCTCCCCGACCCATGTAAAAAGGGACGGCGAAGGCCGCTCCCCGACCCATGTAAAAAGGGACGGCGAAGGCCGCTCCCCGACCCACGTTGAAGGGGACGGCAGAGGCCGCTCCCCGACCCATGTTTCCCCCGCTGGAAAGGCCGGCGAACCATCTCCGACCCACCGTCAGGGCGTGCGAGGATACATCCGCCAAGCGGCAGAACAAGGATGGAACGCGGCCGCGCGGGCCCGGCGCGGCCCGATCACCAGAACGCGTAGCCGGCGTGCAGGCTGCCTCCCAGGTGCAGCAGCACGGCCGAGTAGAGCGGCGTGTCGTCGTCGTCCTTGTAGCTGATGCCGCGCGACGACTGGAAGTAGCTGTCCAGCGAGAACCCGAGGAGCACCCCGCCGAGGTCGAGCTCGACGCCGACCTCCGAGAAGACGAACGCGTTCACCCCCGAGGCGGGGCGGCACCGGCCCTCGCAGATGTCCCCGTCCGGCGTATTGGTATTGTGGAAGCTCACGTCGTCGTAGGTGAGGCCTCCCCCGATCGAGCCCACGAACCGCCAGGTCTGGCCAGGGGTCATCAGGCGGAGGTTCAGCCCGAGGCGCGTCGAGCCGAGCGTGTAGCTGGCGTTCTGGTAGGCGGGATCGTCCGAGCCAGTGGCGATGTTCGCGTACTGGAGCATCACGTCGAACGCCGCGGGGGTGTTCACCCGGTACCCCACCCGGATCGAGCCGGCGCCGCCGCTGTTCGCCTCCGGGCTCGGGAACTCCCTGGGGTGGCCGAGGGGCCAGAGCAGCGACGCGGCGCCGATCACGTAGTAGCCCTGCGGCGCCAGCGACAGGGGCACGGGCCGCGGCGGAGGCGGCGGCGGCGGCGGCGTGAACGGCTGCGCGTCCGGGGGCACGGCGGCCCGCTCCCGGGCGAGCGTCAGCTTCACCTCCTTGTCGCGCTCGCCGCTCACCACGGTGACGCTCTGCTCGGCGCTCGCGTGGCCCTCGGCCCGCGCGCCGATGCGATGCACCCCAGGCCCGAGCTCCACGACCCGCGTCCCCGAGGGCGAGGGGGGTTGCTCCTCGCCGTCGATGATCAGCGTCGCGCTCGGCGGGCTGAGCTCGATCTTCACGTGGGCGAGCAGGGCGCGCATCTCCTCGATGGCGCTGCGCGCCGTCTTCTCGTCGCCCTCGTCCATCGTGTCGCGGTGCTGCGCGAGCGCGCGCTCCAGCGCCGCGATCGCCCGCGGGTAGTTGAAGAGGGCCTTCTCGGCGAGCGCGATGTTGAACAGCGGGCTCGCCTTCGGCTTCTCCTTGTAGGCCGCCTCGAACTCGACGACCGCCGCCCGGTAGTTCCGGTCCTGGAACAGCTTGATGCCGTTCTCCATGTGCTGCCGGTACGGCTCGACCTGCGCGAGCGCCGGCGAGAGCTGCAGGGCCAGGCCGAGCGTCGCCGCGCAGAGCGCGAGCGGGAGTCGTCCGTGAGATCTGCCCAAGCTCGCCTCAGTCGACCTTGAGCTGGAGACCCGCTGCGACCCCCGCCGGCTTCGACGTCGCGACCGCCGGGGTGGCCTGGCTCGAAGCGGCCGTCTTCGCGCCGGCGCCCGCGCCCCTGGGGCGCGCGGCGAAGGGGAGCGTCGCCGTCTTCTTCGCGCTGGGCGCGGCTCTGGGGATGGACGCGGGTGCGATGGGCGCCGGCTCGGCGGTCTCGACCGCCGCGGGCGCCGGCGCCACGGCCAACGGCAGCGGGTGGAGCAGGACCTCGATCGGGGTCCTGTCGGCCTGGAGCGTCACTTCCTTGTCCACGGGCATGTATCCGGAGGCCTCGATCCGCACCCTCTTCGTCTCGCCCGTGCGACCGCGCAGCGTGCGATCGACCAGGGCCACGCCGTCGACGGTGAAGCGCGCGCCCTCGGCGTTCGTCCGGAGCTCGACGGAGACCTGGGCGGGAGGCGCAGGCGCGATCGCCGCCGTCCCTTCCGCCAGCGGGCGGCGCGCGTGGAGGACCGCGCCGGTGAGCCCGGCGACCAGCGAGAGCAACGCGAAGGCCACGAGTGCGAGCCGCCGCGGACCCCGCGCCCCGGTGCGGCCAGTGCTCGACCAGCCCACCTTCGAGCTGCTGCCGTGCACCTCGAGCGTCGGATCGAGCGCGATGCTCGGGTCGCCAGGCGTATGCTTCGCTGGCGTCTGCCCGGACATGCCGGGAGCGCTCGACGTGTGCGCCCCCAGCTCGTCGCTCGAGCTGCGCCGCGCCCCGAGCAGGCCGCCGGCCCCTGCGACCAGCGCGTCCAGGAAATCCCGCGCGGACGAGAACCGGAGCTCCCGGTCCCGCGTGAGCGCCTTCGCGATGACGCGCGCGATCGGCTCGGGGACGGCCGGGTTGCTCATCCGCACATCCTGGGCGTCCTTCATGCAGATGTTGACGATCACCTGCTCGTACGAGTTGCCGCTGTGCGGCGGGTGCCCGGTGAGGCACTCGTAGAGGATCGCGCCGACCGCCCAGAGATCGGTCCGGCCGTCCACGTCCGGCAGCGCCTGCGCCTGCTCGGGCGACATGTAGAACGGCGTCCCGAGCACCGTGCCCTCCCGGGTCAGCGTGTGGGCCGGCGCGCCGTCGGCGCGGCGCACCTTAGAGATGCCGAAGTCCAGGATCTTGGCGAAGTTCGGGTCGTCGTCGCGGTCGACCAGGAAGATGTTGTCCGGCTTGAGGTCGCGGTGGACGATGCCCGCCTGGTGGGCGCGGTGGAGGCCGCGGAGGATCTGCGCGGTCACGTGGAGCGCCTCGCCGAGGTCGAGCCTGCCGCAGCGCCGGATGCGGTGACCCAGGTCCTCGCCGCGAAGCAGCTCCATGACGAGGAAGGGGACGTCGTCGGCGAAGCCGGCGTCGAAGATCTCGACGATGTGCGCGCTCTCGACGGCGCTCGCCGCCTGCGCCTCGCGGTGGAACCGGGCCACCGCGTCCTTGTTCTGCGCGAGATCGGCGTCGACGAACTTCATCGCGACGCGCTTGCCGATGGCGGTGTTGACCGCCTCGTAGACCATGCCCATCCCGCCACGCCCGATGGCCCGTACGATTTCGTACTTCTGGACCCGCTTTCCGACGAGCGCTCCCTCGACTGGCTGAGTCGCTGCGGCAGTGGTGTCGGTGCTGCTAGGCATGGCGGTGGCGGCTCGGGGGGGCGGGCGAAGCCCATGAGGCCCTATGGACGAACCGTATCAAAGAAAGCTGCGCCCCGTCCCCGCGCGGCAGCTTATCACCTGCGCACGCCAGGTTGCACCTTCGCCGGCGGGACCCCTGCGCACCCGGCCAGGGCCTCCGTCGCACATCGGTCGCCTGCCCCCCTCAGTGCGGCATGGCGGGTGCGTCCGCGCGCGGCGCCTCGGCGAGGCGCGGATCGAGACCGCCCTGCTTCTCCAGGGCCGAGAGCTCGCTGAACCCGCCGATGCTGTCCCCGTTGATGAAGATCTGCGGGACGGTCCGCTGCCCGGAGGCCTTGACCAGCCAGGCGCGGAGGTCGTCGCGGCCCTCCACGTTGATCTGCGTGAAGCGCACCTGCTTCTGGGTCAGCAGGCGCTTCGCCATGGCGCAGTATCCGCAGTATTCGGTGACGTAGATGGTGACTTCGGCTGCTTGCATGGGCATCTCGCCCTCTTTCCTTTCCCGGGACGGCCAAAGATGCAAGCGCGCAGCGCCCTCCCTTGCGGTAGGCTGCCGCGCATGGCCGAGAAAGAGGGGACGATTCACCTCGATCGCTATACCGGCGACGCGAAGCAAGTCGTCGCCGGCGCTCAGCAAATCGCGGACGAGCGCCAGCACGCCGAGGTCACGCCGCTGCACTTACTGACGAGGCTGCTCGAGCGTGACCGGGGCGTATCCGAGGTGTTTCGGCGGGCCGGAGCCGAGCCGAACGAGGTGCTCCAGCTCGCCGAGAACGCGCTGAAGAAGCTGCCCAAGGCGGGCGGCGGCGTGGCGTACGTGAGCCCGCGCCTGCTCGACCTCCTCGGGCGCGCCGAGCGGGAGGCGACCCGGGACAAGTCGGCGAACGTGGGCATCGAGCACCTGCTCCACGCGCTCGCCCAGGAGATCCGGGGGCCCGCGGGCGAGATCCTCTCCTCGTTCGGGATCGGCCCGGGGGCGTTCCGGCCGCATCTCGGCGCGCTGGAGGCGGCCTCGCGGGAGCCGTCGCCCACGCCAGCGGGCGCGTCCGAGCCTGGCCAGCCCGCGCCCTACACCCGGGACCTCGTCGCCGACGCCCGCGAGGGGCGGTTCGATCCGGTCATCGGGCGGGACGTCGAGGCGCGCCGCCTGCTGCAGATCCTCGAGCGGCGCTTCAAGAACCACCCGCTCATCGTCGGCGAGCCCGGCGTGGGCAAGACCGCGCTCATCCGGGGCCTGGCCGACCGGATCGCCCACGGGGACGTGCCCACGAACCTGGCCGGGGCCCACCTCTACGAGCTCGACACCGGCGCGCTCGTCGCCGGCGCGAAGCTGCGCGGCGAGATCGAGCAGCGCCTCAAGGTCCTGGTCGACCGCCTGCGCGGCGAGCAGGACGCGGAGAGCATCCTCGTCGTCGAGGATCTCGACGCGCTCTTCGGCCAAGGGGTGCAGGGCGCCGGCGTCGGAGAGCTCCTGAAGCCGCTCCTGTCGCGCGGCGAGATCCGGATCATCGCCACCACGACGCCGGAGGGCGTGCGCAAGATCAACGAGCGCGACCCCGGGATCATCCGCCGGTTCTCGACGATCACGCTGGAGGCGCCGAGCATCGATCAGGCGACGGAGATCCTGCGCGGCATCGCGACGAAGTACGAGGCCCACCACCGCGTGCGCGTGGGGGAGAGCGCCATCGCCTCGGCGGTCGCGCTGGCGAAGCGGTACATCTCGGACCGCGCGCTCCCCGACACGGCCGTGGATCTGCTCGACGAGACGTCCGCCCGCAAGCGGGTGGAGGTCGACGGGGTGCCGGCGGAGCTCGACACGCTCACCCGGCGCGTCGACGCGCTCCGCGCCCAGATCGCCGCGCTCGCCGACGACGACGACAAGCTCAGCGTCCAGACCCGCGCGCGCCTGGAGGCGGAGCTCGCGGAGATCGAGCCGAAGGCGTCGTCGATGCGCACCCGCAATGCGTCGCGTCGGGGCGTCATCGCGGCGTGCCAGTCCATCCGCCGGGAGCTCGTCGCCGCGACGGAGGCCTTGAAGGTCGCCCAGCGCGACAAGGCGTTCGCCAGGATCGGCGAGCTCGAGCACGTCACGATCCCGGAGATCAAGCGGCGGCTCCAGGCCGCCGAGGAGACCGCGCAGCGGGAGGGGGTCGCGCCGACCTCGAACGTGGTCAGCGAGTCGGACGTGGCGGCGACGCTCAACGACTGGACCGGAATCCCCGTGGCCAAGATGCTCGAGGGCGAGGCCGAGAAGCTCCTCAAGATGGAGGAGCGGCTCGCGCAGCGCGTGGTGGGCCAGGACGAGGCGGTGCGCGCGATCGCGAAGGCGGTGCGGCGCGGGCGCGTCGGCCTGCGCGATCCGGGCAAGCCGATCGGCTCGTTCCTGTTCCTCGGGCCGAGCGGCGTCGGCAAGACGGAGCTCGCGAAGGCGCTCGCCGAGTTCCTGTTCGACGACGAGCAGGCGCTGACGCGCATGGACATGAGCGAGTTCATGGAGCGCCACATGGCCCAGCGCCTGATCGGCGCGCCCCCGGGCTACGCGGACAGCGAGCAGGGCGGCTTCCTCACCGAGGCCGCCCGGCGCCGGCCGTACAGCGTGCTCCTGTTCGACGAGGTCGAGAAGGCCCACGCGGACGTGTTCAACCTGCTGCTCCAGATCCTCGACGACGGCCGGCTCACGGATGGCCGCGGGCGGCTCGCCGACTTCTCGAACACGGTCGTCATCATGACGTCGAACATCGGGTCGAAGCGCGTGCTCGACACCGACGCCAAGCTCTGGGCCACGGAGGACGGCCGCGAGGCGATCCGCGACGTCCTGCTCGAGGAGCTGCGCGGGTTCTTCCGCCCCGAGTTCCTGAACCGCGTCGACGACATCGTGGTCTTCAAGGCGCTCAGCAAGGAGGACCTCCGGGGCATCGTCGACATCCAGCTCCGCCGTCTCGAGCAGCTGCTCACGGACAAGGACATCCGCCTCGCGCTCACGGAGGCCGCGAAGGCACGGCTCGTCGAGCTCGGTTACGAGCCGAGCCTCGGCGCCCGCCCGCTGAAGCGAGCCATCCTGCGCGAGCTCCAGAACCCGCTCGCCGAGACCATCCTGGCCGGCGGCTACCAGCCCGGCCAGAAGATGCAGGTCGACGTGGCCGACGAGAAGTTCGTCTTCACCAAGGCCGAGGGGTGACGGGCGCGGCCGTGGCGCGGGCCCGGGTCGCGCCGGGCGGGGCCAGGCCCGGAACGCATGCGGGGATCGCCTGGACGATGCGATCCCCGCGCGCGCTGAACCAGCGGGCTGTTTCTCCGGGAGAAGATCCTGGGCGACGGCGCTGCGAACCACTTGCCAAGGCGAAGAAGGTCCGTATACTGCCGCTCCCTCGCACACCGGGCCCTCCGATCGAGGGCAATTGCGTGGCGTAAGGTGAGGGATCGCGGTCCCCAGGTTGAGGAAGACGCACCATGTACGCGGTCATCAAGACGGGCGGCAAGCAGTATCGGGTCGCCGAAGGTCAGAAGCTCCGGGTCGAGAAGCTTGCCGGCAATGCCGGTGACAAGGTCACCTTCAGCGAGGTGCTCCTCGTCGGTGGCGACTCCCCCAAGGTTGGCAAGCCCCTCGTGAGCGGCGCCTCCGTCGCGGCCGAGATCACCGGGCAGGACCGCGGCAAGAAGATCGTGGTCTTCAAGTTCAAGCGCCGGAAGAACTACCGCCGCAAGAACGGCCACCGTCAGCCGTACACCGAGCTCAAGATCACCGGCATCACCGCCTAGCAGGAGAGGTAGACATGGCTCACAAAAAAGGCGGCGGCTCCTCCCGGAACGGCCGCGATTCGAACGCGCAGCGCCGCGGGGTGAAGATCTACGCCGGAGAGCCCGTGCGCGCGGGCAGCATCCTGGTGCGGCAGGTCGGCTCCTCGATCCACGCCGGCCACAACGTCGGCACTGGCCGCGATTTCACGCTCTTCGCCCTCGTCGATGGCGTCGTGAAGTACGAGTGGAAGTCCAACACCAAGAAGCAGGTGTCGGTCTACCCGGCCTCCTGATTCGATTCCTCGTCCACAGCGATGGCGCCCTGAACGGTGTCGTCGCGCCGCGCCCCGTGCGCTCGCGATCTGCTCCAGCGCGGTGACCACCTACAAGCTCCTCGCCATCGATGTCGACGGGACCCTCGTCCGTCGTGATGGCTCCATCCACGAGGAAGATCTCCTCGCGATTCAGCGGCTCCAGGCAGCCGGCGTCCCGGTCTCGATCGCGACCGGACGCCTGTACTCCGGGACGCGGGAGGTCGCGCGGCGGGTCGGCGTCATCGGTCCGATCGCGTGCGTCGACGGCAGCCACATCGTGCACACCGAGGGCGACGCGCACCTGTACTCGCGCACGATCTCCGGCGCGGAGGCGGCGCTCCTGCGCTCGATCACCGAGCGGCACGCGACGGCATCGTTCCTCTTCGCGCAGGACAGCATCGTCCACGACGCGACCGGCACGCCGCACGTCCACTACGTCCGGGGCTGGTCGCACGCCATCGCCGAGGTCGAGCGCGTCTCGTCGCACCCGTACTGGGAGCACGAGCACGGCCTGCTCGCGCTGGTGGCGATCGGGACCGAGGCGCAGGTCATGGCCGCCGTCGAGGAGGTCCGGTCCGAGCTCGGCCGAGCGGCGTTCGTCGTGTCGTTCCCCCTCCTGCAGGACGGTCACACGAGCATCTTCGCGATGATGGTCCGCGCCGCTGGGCCCACGAAGGGGACCGCGGTCGCGTGGCTCGCAGAGCACTACGGGTGCTCGCCGTCGGACGTGGTCGTGGTCGGCGACTGGCTCAACGACCTGCCGATGTTCGAGGTCGCAGGGCGGTCGTTCGCGATGGGGCAGGCGCCGGAGAACGTGAAGCAGGCGGCCACGGACCGCCTGAAGGCCGACGCCATGCTGGGCGGCGGCATCGCCGAAGCGATCCGCCGCGCCTTCGGTCACTGATCTTCGGCTGAGCGTCGGCGCCGCGGAGGGGCGCGCGCCTGATGCGCTGGAGAGGGCGAGGAGCGCCGGCGAGAGCAGCGGGGGCGCTGGCGTCAGCGCTCCCCGTGCTCCTCGTGCGTGTCAGGCCTTGCGCTGCGCCGGCTGGGCCGCCGCGGCGAGCTGCTGCTGCTGCTGCTGCAGGTACTGCGCGACGGCGCGCGAGCGCTCGATGGCGAACTGCTTGACCTCCTTGTTCGGAGAGCCGGCGAGCGCGTTCAGCAGCTTGGTCACCTTCTCGAGCTGGCGGGACTGGAAGAGCGCCTCGAAGTAGTTGTTGGCCAGGCGCACGTCGCGGCTCATCTTCGCCTCGTGCGGCTGGAGCAGGCGGACCACCGCCTCGAGGTCGTTCTTCTGACCGTACAGCGCCGACAGGCAGAGCAGCGCCAGCGGATCGTCCGGGTTCAGCGCGACCGCCTTCTTGGCGTACTCGACGGCCTTGTCCCGCGTCTCCTCGTTGCTCGCGTAGAAGCCCTGGATCGCGATGTACGGCGCCGCCGTCTTCTTGTCGGCCGAGAACTTCTCGATCTCGGCGACAGCGCTCGTCTCGTCGCCGCGCTGCTTCAGGTACTGGAAGAGGTAGGCCCACGCGTCGATACACCCGGTGTCGATCGCGATCGCCTTCTCGATGTACTCGCGCTCCTTCGCGTCGTCCTTGCGCGCCTGGTAGAGCTTCGCGAGGTGCAGCGAGGGGTAGGGGTTGTCCTTGAGCAGGTTCTGCGCGCCCTTGAGCGTCCCTTCGGCCTTGTCGTGCTTCTCCTGCTGGAGCTGGGCGATGCCGAGCGCGAGCCAGTCGTCGCCCGTGCCGCCCTTCGCCACCACCTTCGAGAGCACCTGCTCGGCGCGCTGCAGCCGGTTGTGCTTGAGGAGCTCCTGCGCGTAGATGCGCCCGCGATTCAGGTCGTCAGGCTGCTCGGTCCAGTGCTTCTCGAGGCCGGCGAGCAGGTCCTCCAGGCCGATCGCGATGGGACGCCCCTGATCGTCCTGCACCTGCACCGCCGGCCCGTTGAAGCCGAGCAGCTGCCACATCTGCTCGAGCGTCAGCGCCGCGGGGCCCTGCTCGAGCAGGCCCTTCAGCTCATCGGTCGGCTTGTTCATCGGGATGACGATGAGCGCGTTTCCCGGCACGCCGTTAGGAAACGCGCTCACGGGCGCGACGATCGCCGCCCCCCCGCTGATGTTGAGCCCAGCCGCCTGCTGCTGTCCGTTGGTCGTCATCGTCGATGCTCCGAGATCTCTCCCCCATGCGCGCCGAGGGGCAGGAATCGCCCAGCCTCGCCCCGGTACCCTGCGCGCTGCATTCATGGGGGCAGTCGTTCGTGTAGAGGGGGCGCGAACGCTAGCAGGGAGGGCCGAGGCCGGCAACGGGAGAGCTCGCACCGCACGGGCCCTCGCCGTGCTCCTTCCACCCGTGATTCCACCCGTGATTCCACCCGTGATTCCACCCGTGATTCCACCCGTGATTCCACCCGTGATTCCGCTGCTGATTCCCCCCGCCGCGCCTGCTGGCCTTGCCGCGCCAGCCGCGCTCCAGGCCAGCCGCGCTGGAGCCTGCGTCGAGGTCGCCTCGCCCGCGTCGCGCGTCGCGCGCTCGCTCGTGGCATCGCTGTCGTGGTCGCTCTCGCTATCGCCGTCACGGACGCCCATGGTCGCTCGCCCTCTCGCCCGCCGTCCTAGTCGAGTCGCGGCCCGGCGGCGAGAGCTGGCTCGAGCGCCGCGCGAGCGCGCGCCGGCGCCGCGCTGCGCAACCGCTCGGCCAGGTGGGTGCGGCGCTCCTCCTTGCGCGTCTCCGCCAGCGCCAGCGACACGGCCCGCGGATCCGCGACGAGCACCACCAGCCGCTTGCCCCGGGTCACCGCCGTGTAGATGAGGTTCCGCGAGAGCATGACGAAGTGCTGGGTGAGGATCGGCACGATCACCGCCGGGTACTCGCTCCCCTGGCTCTTGTGGATGCTCGTCGCGTAGGCGAGCGTCAGCTCGTCGAGCTCCGCCTCCTCGTAGCCGACCTCGCGCTCGTCGAAGCGGACCAGGAGCTTCCGCTCCTCGGCGTTCACCTCCGTGATGAACCCGACGTCGCCATTGTAGACCTCGCGGTCGTAGTCGTTGCGGAGCTGCATCACCTTGTCGCCGAGCCGTAACGTGCGCGCGCCGCGCGTGACCGTCGGGCCCTCGGGGTTCAGCGCCGCCTGGAGGCGCGCGTTCAGGGCGATCGCCCCCGCCTCGCCCTTGTGCATCGGCGTCAGGACCTGCACGTCCCGCCGCGGATCCAGCCCGAACCCCTTACCGATGCGCTCGGTGACGAGGTGCAGGATCAGCTCCGCCGCCGCCTCGGCCTCGGTCCGCTCGATCACGTAGAACTCGCCGCCGGGCCCGCGCGCGCCCTCCGGCGGCTCGCCGTCGTGGATGCGGTGCGCGTTCCGGACGATGAGGCTGCCCTCGGCCTGCCGGAAGATCTGCGTGAGCCGCGCCGTGGGCACCTCGCCCGAGGCGATCACGTCCCGCAGCACCGCGCCCGGCCCGACCGACGGGAGCTGATCGACGTCGCCCACCAGCACGAGCCGCGCCGCGTCGGACGTGGCCTGCAGGAGCGCGTCGGCGAGCGCCAGGTCGAGCATCGACGCCTCGTCGACCACGATCGCCCCCGCCTCGATCGGCCGGCCCCGCTGGCGCGCGAACTTGCGCTGCTTCGGGTCGAACTCCAGGAGCCGGTGGAGGGTGACCGCCTCGCGCCCCGTCGCCTCGCTCATCCGCTTGGCCGCGCGCCCCGTCGGCGCGGCGAGCCGCACCGGGAGCCGCGCGCGATCGAATAGCGCCAGAATGGCCCGGACGATGGTCGTCTTGCCCACGCCCGGGCCGCCGGTGATCACCAGCACCTTGTTCCGCGCAGCCTGCTCCACGGCGGCCCGCTGCGCGGGCGCCAGCGAGACCTTCGTCTTCTCCTCGAACGCAGCGATCGCCGCGTCGACGCCCTCGGCGAGGCGCGCCTCGTGCGCCACGCCGTCCTCGTCGTCCCCCAGCAAGGAGCGCATCCGGCGCGCGAGCCGCACCTCGGCCTCGTAGAGGTCCTTCGGGTAGACGGCCACCTCGCCGGTCGACAGCGTCTCGACCCGCACGTGGCCGCTCGTCACGAGCGCGTCGATCGCGCTGTCGACCTCGGCGGCGTCTCGCTCGAGCATCGCCGCGGCGAGCTCCGCGAGCTCCGGCCGCTCCGCGAGCGTGTGCCCGCGCGTCGACAGGTCGACCAGCGTCTGCAGCACGCCCGCCTGCGCCCGCTCCGGCGAGTCGGCCCGGACGCCGATCGAGCGCGCGATCCGGTCGGCGGTCTTGAAGCCGATGCCCCACACGTCGAGCGCGAGCCGGTACGGGGAACGGGAGACGATGTCGATCGCGTGGGGGCCGAACCGCCTGTAGATGCGGCTCGCCAGCGCCGGGGACGCGCCGTGCGCCTGGAGGAAGATCATGATGGCCCCGATCGCCCGCTGCGCCGCCCACGCCTTCGCGACCGCCTGCGCCCGCCGCTGGCCGAGCCCGGGGACCTCGGCGAGCCGCTCCGGCGACCGGTCGAGGATCTCCAGCGTCTCCGTGCCGAACGCCTCCACGATCCGCTTCGCGTACGCGGGGCCGATGCCCTGCACCATGCCCGAGCCCAGGTAGCGCTCGAGCCCGTCGAGCGTGGCGGGCGCGATCGGCAGCAGGGTCTCGACCTTGAACTGCTCGCCGTGCTTCGGATCGCGCCCGTAGCGCCCCGTCGCGCGCACGCGGGTGCCCGGGCCGACCGGCGGGAACACCCCGACCCAGACCTCCGGCGCGGCGCCGGGGGTGACCTCCACCCGCAGCACCCGGAAGCCGCTCGACTCGCTCTCGTAGGTGACGCGGACGACCTCGCCCTCGACCGTTGCGGACCCGTCGCCCGCCACCTCCCTGGCCGAGAAGAGCTTCTGCTGGCCCCCGCCGCCCGGTTGCCGCTCGCCGGGCCCGGCCGGGCGGTCGCCGCGCTCGTCCGGGCGCGGCGCGCCGCCCGGCGCGGCCGGCCCCGGACGGCGCGCCGTCGCGGCCGACCCCTGGGCTGCCGGACCGGGGCGGCCGCTCCGCTGGGACCCTTGCACGAGGGCAGCATGTAGCCGCCGCCGCGCCGGCGGCAACGCCCTCGTGCGCCGCGGCGCGTGATAGTCCTCGCGGGTGCCGGAGCTCCCGGAAGTCGAGCACGCCGCCGCCTCGCTGCGCCGCTTTTTCGCGGGCGACCGGATCGCGTCCGCCGAGGGCGACGTGACCGAGGCGCTCTTCCGGGCCGGCGTGCACCCGGCGCGGTCGGGCCGCTCCCTCTCGCGCGAGGAGATGGCCGCGATCGCCGCGGGCATCGAGGCCTCGATCGCGCACACGCTCGCGGCGATCGGCGCGGGGGAGTTCGCGTACCTGTCCGAGTCGGGCGCCGCGCCGAACCCGTTCCAGGTCTACGCGCGCGCCGGCGCGTCGTGCCCTCGCTGCGGCGCGTCGCTGGAGACGCGCGCGATCGGCGGCCGCTCCAGTGTCTTCTGCCCGCGGTGCCAGCCGGAGCGCAGCCGCGCGCGGTCGCGAGCACAGCCGCGCAAGGCGCCCGGGCGCTGAACACGCGTCGCGTGCAGGGCGCGGTGCGACCGCCGGGCCGCGGTTGGCGTGTCTTCTTCGTGCCGGTATAGTGCCGCCGCGATGGGCCGCAGCACCTTGGTTTCCGTCCTCTGCGCCCTCTGCATCGCGGGCTGCGCCGGGAGGGCGCCCGTGGCAGCGCGCTCCAAGGACAGCCTGCGGCGCGCGGTCGCCGCGGTCTCGACGGAGCAGGGGGCGGGCACGCCTTCGGCCCCGCCGGGGGCCGCGGCGGAGGAGACAGCGGCCGCTGTCGCGCACGACGACGAGGTGGACGAGGACGGCGGGGAGGTCGACGACGGCCTGGAGCTGCCGGCGGAGCCGGGCGCCGGCACGCCGGCGCGCTCGCCGCTCGCGGCGATGAGCGAGGCCCAGATCGAGGAGCTGCTGGCGAAGGACCCGGCGGCGCTGGGGCCGATGTCCGTGGGCGCCACGAACGCGGGCGCGCTGTTCAACGGGATCCGGATGCCCGAGAGCGACCGGTGGGAGCTCGTCGACCCGGGCCACGCGTGGGGGACGCGCGAGACCGTCGACGCGCTCGATCGCGCGATCACCGAGGTGCACCGGCAGTTCCCGGGCAGCCCGAAGCTCTACATCGGGCACATCAGCGCCCGGGACGGCGGCCGCCTCTCCCCGCACAAGAGCCACCAGGCCGGGCGCGACGTCGACATCAGCTATTTCCTCGACGCGCGGCACCGCTGGTACCAGCGGGCCACGGCGGCCAACCTCGACCGCGAGCGTACCTGGGCCTTCGTCCGGGCGCTGATCACCGAGACCGACGTGGAGCTCATCCTCATCGACAGCAGCGTGCAGCGGCTGCTCAAGGAGCACGCGCTGAAGATCGGCGAGGACAAGGACTGGCTCGACGAGGTCTTCCAGTTCGGATCGAGGAAGGCGCGCCCGCTCATCCGCCACGCGCGGGGGCACGCGAACCACATCCACGTCAGGTTCTACAGCCCGATCGCGCAGGAGTCGGCCGTGCGCGCGTATCCGCTGCTCGTGAAGCGCGGGGCGATCAAGCCGACGGCGAACTACGTGCGCCACACAGCGAAGAAGGGGCAGACCCTGGGCTCGCTGGCCCGGCAATACGGCACCACCGTGGAGGCGATCAAGCGGGCCAACGGGCTGCGATCCACGGCGATCCAGGCGAAGCGCGTCTACAACATCCCGCGGCCGTCGAGCGGCCCCGCCGCCCCGCCGAAGCACGTCGTCGTGCCGCCGCGGCGGCTGCCGCCGCCCAGGGCGGCGGACGCGTCGCCACCGGTGCGCCACGACGAGGCCGGGCCCGCGCTGGGCGGCTGAGCCGCGGTGCTTCGCCGCCGGTGCGCACCGGGCAGGCCCGCGGCGCCGCAGGCCCGCGCGCGGCGTCAGTGCTTCACGTCGACGACGAGCCGCGCCGGCTTGGTCAGCTCGAGGACGCGGTACCGGTTCGGCGAGGAGACCCCGAGCACCCAGGTCACCTCGGCCTCGAAGTCGCACGTGCGCTCGAGCTCCAGGGCCACGCCGAGCGCGAGCTTGCGCTCGCGGAACGGGATCGTGGGCTTCCCCGCGTCCGTGTGCGCCGCGGCGGGGGTCATGCGCACGGCGAGCCAGCCGTCGCCGGCGATCTCCGTCGCCTCGCCCGAGCCGCACTGCCGCACCGGCCTGTCGATGTAGTCGACGTGGTAGCCCGGCACCGCGTCCCCCTCGAACTCGAACACGACGCGGTCATAGTGCTCGTGGCGGGCCGCGCGCACGTCGCGCAGGACCGAAGTCGTCGCGCCGGCGCGCGGCTTGTCGGTGGCGCCCGCGGTGCCCTCGAACGTGTCCGTGCTCGTGGGATCAGCCTCCTTCGGAGGCCGCGGCGTGGGCGGCTCGTCGTCGACGGCCGGATCGGCGGAGGCGCGCGTGTCGATCGGCGTGACGTGCGGGACGGGCTGAGCAGGCTCGCTGCCGGCGCCGCCGCGGCAGCCCGCGGCGAGCGACACGGTCGCGGCCGCCAGCAGCAGGTTCGCGGTCCTCATGGGGTTCCTTCCATGGCGCCACGGGCGTCGCGCGTCCACCGCGACGCGACGGCGCCCGCGCCCATGGCCGCCAGCGAGCGCGTTCGCGATCACCGCGCCGCCGCCCGTGCCCGGGCCAGGATCGCCTCGAGCCGTGGCACGATCTCGTCCACCGCGCGCTCGCCCTTCACGGACCCCTCGACCCGGAGGGGCGTCCCCCGGCCGCCCTCGCCCGGCACGACGAAGAGCGGGATCATCTCCGACGCGTAGTCGGCCTCGGCGAGCCGGTCGCGATCGCGGTCGAGATCGAACTCGAGCAGGCGCAGCGCCGGGAGTACAGCGTCGAGCTGGCCCGCCTTCACGGCGTCGTGGAACCTCGTGCACGGCTCGCACCACGACGCGCCCACGTAGACGACGAGCTCGCGCCCCTCCCGCCGCGCGCGGTCCCGCGCCTCCTGCACCAGCGCGGGGACCTCGCCGCGCGCCGGCGCAGGCTCTACCTCGGCCCGCAGCGCCGCCGGCCGCGCGGAGCCGCTCCCCGCGGCCGGCTGGGACGCCTCTTCCCGCGAGCAGCCGAGGAGCGCCGCGCAACAGAGGACCAGCCCGGCTCGCGCCGCCCACTTCCGGCCATGACCGCTCACGTCGTCGTCTCCCTCTCGGCCACTCTCTTGCTCACGGATGGCCTCGCCGCCAGCGCCTCTCGCGCCGCAGCCTCGCCCCGGGCCGCGGCCGGCGCTGGCGCGTCGTGCGTCCAGCGCCAGGACGACGCTAGGGCAGCACGAGCTTGATCGAGAACACGTAGTCGACGTTGACGGCCCGGCCCTGGTAGGTGACCGGCCGGTAGCGGCTCGCCGCGAGCGCCGAGAGGACCGCCTCGTTCATGTGGGGGACCCCCTTGACGATCCGGCAGCCGGTGAGGCTGCCAGCCGTCGTCACCACGCACATCGCGAGGACCGTCCCCTCGACGCGGGCCTGCCGCGCCTCCCGTGTGTAGACCACCGCGGGCGCCGCGATCGGCACGGGGCGCGTCATCCCCTCCTGGAAGCGCAGGATCTCCGGGGTGGTCGCCGCCGGCGTCGGCGCGGCCGGCGCCGCGTCGGGCACGGCCGCCGGGGCAGCCGCCAGGGAGGCCGCGCCCGGCTCGGCAGCATCGGGCTCGGCTGCGGCCGGCTCAGCTGCGCCGGGCTGCGCGCGCTGCGGCTCCTCCGTGGGCGCTCGCTCCGGGAGCGCGCTCACCGCGGCCTGCGAGCTCGGCGGCGGGGGCACCGCGGCCGCGGCGGCGAGCGCCTCGAGCTCGGCCGAGGCGGTCTCCTCCTCGGGATGTACGACCAGCTCGGCCGGCCTGTACCCGGGCTTGGTCAGCTGGAGCCGATACTCGGCCCTGCTCCCGGCGCCCTGCAGAACGAGCCGGCACGGCGTCGCCAGGCAGACCTCCGTCCCGCGGTCGGACACGCGGGCGCCGGGCGGGGCGCTCTCGATTCGCACGATCCTGAACTCGGCCGCCGCGCCGGGCTCTCTCTCCACCGAGCCCTCGGCGGGGACGGCGATCGGCACGAAGACCGACTGGACGACCGCGGGCGCGCTCGCGGCCTGCGGCGCACGCCCGCCGAGCGCCAGCACGAGGCCCCCGCCGACGAGCGCCGCGACAACCGCCACGAGATAGAGCGACAGCGGCCGGTGGCGAGGGGGCGCGACAGGGCCGCTCAACGTCGGGGGAGCCTGGGGGGGAGAGAGCGAGTCGAGCTGCGTCGAGCGAGGCGACGCGCTCGGCTCGTTCGGCGACGCCGCGAGCGCCGAGATGCGCGGCCCCGAGCCCGACGGCGCCGACGGCAACGCGCTGCCGGGCTGCGACACGGGCAGGCGCTCGGGGGTCGAGGCCCGGTCGGGCATGGAGGCCCGGTCGGGCGTGGAGACCCGGTCGGGCGTGGAGACCCGGTCGGGCGTGGAGACCCGGTCGGGCGTCGAGGCCCGCGCGACGTCGACCGGCTCGCCCGCCGCGCCCTTCAGCGCGAGGAGGCACTCCTTCATCGACTGGAAGCGCCTGTCCGGGTTCTTTTCGAGACACCGCATCACGATCGCCTCCATCGCGGGCGACACGAGCGCTCCCCCCGCGCGCCCGGCGAGCGGCGGCGGCGGCTCGCTGACATGGGCCATGAGCGTCGCCGTGGCCACCTTCTTGTCGAACGGCACCTTGCCGCAGAGCATCTCGTAGAGCAGGACGCCGAGCGAGTAGATGTCTGCGCGTGGCGAGAGCTCGTTGCCCATCGCCTGCTCCGGCGCGGTGTACCTGGGAGAGCCGATGAACAGGCCCTTCTGCGTCAGGTCGTCCAGCTGCTCACCCGAGACGTCCTTGACCAGGCCGAAGTCGAGCACCTTGACGAAGTCCTTCTCGTCCCCCTGATCGACGAGGAGCACGTTGCTCGGCTTGAGGTCCCGGTGCACGACGCCGAGCCCGTGGGCCTCGGCGAGCGCGCGGCAGATCTGCCGCGCGATCCGGTTGGCGCGCGCCTCGGGGAGCGCGCCGTCATCGTGGAGCACGCGGTGGAGCGTGCGTCCGGCGATGTACTCCATGGCAATGAAATAGATGCCGCGCGGATCGTCCCTGCCGTAATCAAAGACGGTGACCGAGTTCGGGTGGGTGAGCCTCGCCGCGGTCGCGGCCTCGCGTGAAAAGCGGCGGAAGAACTCCGGATCTTGCTCGCGGCGCTCATCGGGGACGAGGAGCTTGAGGGCGCAGATCCGACCCAGCGCGAACTGCTCTGCCCTGTAGACCTTGCCCATCCCGCCGCGCGCGATGAGCGACATGATCCGATATCGACCGGCGATCGTGGCGCCGATGAGCGGGTCTTGACCGCTGCTCCTGGCCGCACCCATGCCGATCATCATACGCACGGGCGCGGGCGTACGGCTACCCCAACGCCCCTGTCGTTTCGATTGCGCGGCTCACGATCGTACGTGCGGTTACAGCCCGTCTGCCGGCGCGGCGAGGTCGATACAGTGCTGCGCTGGCGCTGTTTTTCCCTGATCGCCGCTCCGGCAGGCGCGGCGCGGTGAACCGGAGAGCACAGGAAGTTTGCGATTCTGTTTCGTGGCGACTCCACGCCTGCCCGCGCGTGCGTCCCGGGGCGCGGCGCCGCGCCCCGGGACGCACGCGCGGGCAGGCGGCCTGGAATTTATTCAACGCCTGGCCCGCGATCTTGCTGCTGAAAATCGCGTCGCGAGTCCGGAACCTGGAGCGGGGGGCGCTGTCGATCCCAGGCGTGAACGCGGTGCTCCGCGGCGCACGCAGAGCGCGGTGAGGCTCGCCGCGCGCGCGCCGGGGAGCGCCCTAGCGGCGGGCTCTCGCGGGCTCGCTCCATTCAGACCGCTCGCGGCGCGGTTCACGCCGCGCGCGCGAGCAGGGAAAGGGCTGGTCTCCGATGGACACGTTCAAGGTGGCTCCGATCATGGCATCGTCGAATCCGTTTCTTGGCAACCTGCCCTTCGGCCATTCGCCGGCCTGCGATGCCGAGGTGCCCGCGGACGCGCCGGAGGGGTCGTATACCTACGCGCTGGTCAAGAGCGCGCCCGAGGTGCCCGCGGACGAGTGCGAGACCGAGACGCTGTCGGTCGAGGTGCTCATCCGATGGGGAAACAGCCTGCTCCACGTGGCCCACCTGACCCCGCCGCGCGATTTCCATGTGGGAGAGCAGGCCGGCGCGGAGGGCGGGTGCGACTTCTTCGTACCGGCGGAGCGGCTCGGCGCCGTGAGGGCGCCGCTCGTGCTCGTCGGCGAGGGCGGCGAGGTGAGCGCCGTGATCCCGCCGGGCACGACGGGCATGGTCGAGCTCGGGAGCTGCAAGATGACGGTCGCGCAGGCGATCGCGTCGGGCCGCGCCGTGCCCTGCGCGGCGCTCGACGGGGCGCGGCGGATCGCGCTGCCGCTCGGCGGGCGGGCGAAGCTCGATCTCGGCGACTTCGGGTTCGAGGTCGCCGTGGGCCGGGCAGGCCGCCGCATTGCGGGCAAGGTGAGCGTCGACCGCCGCAGCCTGCCGTTCACCGCGCTCTCGACGGTGCTCCACGTGGGCCTGCTCGCGGCCATGGCCGCGTTCATGCCCCCGCTGGCCATGGCCGACGACGGCGGGGTGAGCGCGGACCAGGCGTACCTCATGGCGCAGGCGCTCGCGGCGACCGCCGAGCGCGAGCTGCCCGAGGCGAACGACGGCGCGGAGGCGCGCCCGAGCGAGGCAGAAGGCGGCACGGGCGCGGCGGCGATCGGCGAGTCGGGCAAGGCTGGCAGCGCGACGAGCCGGAAGACCGGGGGGCGCTTCGAGATCGAGGGGCCGAAGGACAACCTCGACGTGCGGATCTCGCGGGCGCAGGCGCTCGACGACGCGGCGCGGTTCGGCATGATCGGCGTGCTCCAGGCGGGCGTCGGCGGTGATCCAAACGCGCTCTCGGCGCCCTGGGGCGGCGTCGACACGCTGGGGAACGGCGAGAGGAGCGTGATCGGCAACATGTGGGGCGCGACGATCGACGAGTCCGGCGGCGTCGGCGGGCTCGGGCTGACCGGCGTCGGCGAGGGCGGCGACGGGCGCCACTTCGGCGTCGGGATGGGGCCCCTCGGCACCATCGGCCACGGCAACGGCCTCGGCGATGGGCAGAGCTTCGGCCCTGGCCACGGCGCGTCGCGCTTCGCCAGCGGCGCTGGCCACAAGCCGAGCGCGCCGCGCATGCGGACGGGGACGCCGTCGGTGTCGGGCCGGATCCCGCCCGAGGTCATCCAGCGCATCGTGCGGCAGAACTTCGGCCGATTCCGCCTCTGCTACGAGAACGGGCTGCGCAACAACCCGAACCTCACGGGGCGCGTGTCGGTCGGCTTCTCGATCGGCCGCGACGGCGCCGTATCCAGCGTTCAGAACGGCGGCTCCGATCTGCCGGACGCCGGCGTCGTCTCGTGTGTCGTGCGCTCGTTCTACGGGCTGTCGTTCCCGCCCCCGGACGCCGGCATCGTGACCGTGACCTATCCCCTCCTCTTCAGCCCTTCCGGCAGCTGACTCACCTCCTCGCCCGGCGGGCGGCGCCGCGCCCCGCCCGCCGGGCCGGAAAGGCCCCTATCGATCGCCGCCCGCCGCGACCTGGCCGACGGCCCGCTCCGCCTCGGCGATCTCCCGCGCTCGCTGCTGGATCATCACCCCTTGCGGCGGGCCCTGGAAGCGGCGGCGCTCCAGCGCAAACCAGACGATGGCCGTCACCGCGAACACGATGAGCATGATGACAAGGGCCTTGTCGTTCGGCGGCTGGACGCTCACCACGATCAGCATCAGGCAGGCGAGGACGCTGATGATCGCGAGCGGCCGGTACAGGGGCCCGAGGTCCCACGGCCCCATCGTCACCCAGGTGCGGCCGTAGGCGCGCACGCCCATGATCGTGGGCATGACGTAGGAGATGTAGAGGAAGATCACGCAGACGGCCGTGATCGTCGAGTAGACCGGCGTGTACACGGTGAAGCCGATGGTCAGCGCGCTGACGACCCAGATCGCGGTCGCCGGCGTGCGGAACTTCGGGCTCACCTTGCGCAGCTGCTCCGAGAACGGCAGCCCCCCGTCGCGGGCGAAGGCGAAGGTCATGCGCGAGGCGGACGTCACCGTCGCCAGCCCGCAGAGGTACTGGGCGATCGAGATGCCGGCGTAGAGCGCGATCCGGACCTGCTCCGGGACGACGCTCTCCATGATCCAGAAGAAGACGCCGCCGCCCTTCGACGCCGCTTCATCCATGTTCGGGATCGCGAGCACGATCGCGCTCAGCATGAGCCACCCGAAGACGCCGGAGACGAGCACCGCCCGGACGATGCCCCGCGGGACGGTCTCCGCCGCGCCGATCGTCTCCTCCGAGGTGTGCGCCGACGCGTCGTACCCGGTGATCGTGTATGCGGGCAGGAGGAAGCTCAGGAGGAAAAGCATCGTCATGCTGCCCGTCTCCGGCCACACGTCGCCGCCCTTCGGGCCGCTGTAGTTCGTGAACGTGACGAGCCGCCCGAGGTCGATCTGGGGCGCGTAGAAGAGCATCGCGATCGTGAGGAGCACCGAGACGACGAGGATGAGGTATCCGCTGAAGTCGGTGAGCAGCGTGGTGACGCGGATCCCGAGGTGGTTGAAGAGCGCCTGTGTCCCGGTGATGAGCGTGACCCCGACGATCTGCGTCAGGAGGGCCTGATCAGGATCCATCTTGGCGATATCGACGCCGAACAGCGGGCCGAGCGAGCTCATGATGAACAGGTAGGCGCCGACGTTGATGGCCGCGAGGACGGTGACGAGGCCGATCAGGTTGAACCACGCGGTGGCCCAGCCGAAGCCCCGGCCGCCGAGGATCGAGGCCCAGTGGTACAGTCCCCCCGCGGTCGGGAACGCGGACGCGACCTGGCCCATCGTGAGCGCGATGCAGAGCGAGAGCGCGCTGCAGACCGGCCAGCCGATGCCGATGCCGGCCCCGCCGACGCTGCACAAGCCCATCTGGAACGAGGTGATGCCGCCCGCGATGATGCAGATGATCGAGAACGAGATCGCGAAGTTGGAGAAGCCCCCCATCCGGCGCAGGAGCTCCTGCGCATAGCCCATGCTGTGGAGCGTCTTCACGTCATCGGCGATCGCGCCCTCCACGCTGCGCGGCCCGTCGCCAGCGCGCGGCCCGACGTCCCCCTTCGTCTCACGGCTCATGAGCGGTCCCTTTCATCACGGGTCTGGAGCTCGGGATTGGCGGAGCCCGCCGGGCCCCGTCACGATCGGCGCGTCTCGCCGATGAGCGCCCCTCGCGGGGATCTCGCCCGCGCGACGAGAGCCTACAAGGGGGCACGCGGTACTGCCTAGGGCGACAAGACGGATGGTTTGAACCGCCAAGACGGCAAGGGCGCCAGGAGAGAGAAGAAAGTGGCTCATCTCTCCCTTTTCTTGGCGCTCTTGGCGGTTTTCTCTTCCAACCGCCGCTGTTCTGGGCCGCACCGCGGCGGGATCGACGGCCAGCGAAACCTGCCTGTCGCGATCCCGATACGACGACGGGCGCCGGGCGCCGGCGCCGCCTTCCCCCGCTGCTACCCTCGCCGCCGATGGCCGTCACGAAGCTCCCTCCGCTCTCGCGCCGGCGCGCGCTGCTCGGCCTGGCCGCGCTCGCCTCGACCTCTTGCCGGCGCCGCAGCTCGCCGTCGCCGCCGGAGCCGGCGCCGGCGGCAGGCGAGGCAGCCCCCTCGGGCTGGAAGGAGCTCGCGTTCGAGCCGGCCTCCGGGGGCGAGGACCCTCAGCGCGCGCTGCTCCTCGCGCCGGCCCCCGCGGGGGCGCCGCCGCTGCTCGTCGCGCTGCACGGGCGCGGGGAGGCGGTGCGAGGCGTCGAGGTCGGCGCGCGCGGGTGGCGCGACGACTACGCCCTCGACGCGACCCTGAAGCGGCTCCTCGCGCCGCCGCTCGCGCCGGAGGATCTCGGGGGGATGGCGACGCGCGAGCGGCTCGCGCAGCTCAACGCCTCGCTCCGGGACCACCCCTACGCAGGCCTGTGCATCGCCACGCCGTTCACGCCGGATCTCCGCGACCGCTCCGTCGAGGGGGCCGCCGGCTTCGGGCGGTTCATCGTCGAGCGGCTCCTGCCGCGGGCGCGCGCCGAGGGCGGCTGCCAGGCCGCCAGGGAGGCGACCGGCATCGACGGCGTGAGCCTCGGAGGCCGCCTCGCGCTGCTCGTCGGCCTGTCGCACCCCGACGTCTTCGGTGCTGTCGGCGCCCTGCAGCCCGCGGTGCGGGCGAGCGAGGCGGAGATGTTCTCGGCCCTCGCGCGCCGGGCCATGGAGCGCCACGCGGTCGCGCTGCGGCTCGTGTCGAGCGAGGCCGACCCCTTCCTCCCCGCCATCCAGGCGATCAGCGATCGGCTGCGCCAGGACGGCGTTGCCCACGAGCTGCTCATTGTGCCCGGACCGCACGACTATGCCTGGAACCGCGGCCCTGGCGGCGTGGAAATGGTGCTCTGGCACGAGCGCGTCCAGCGCGGGTTGAGCCCGCCGTGACCGGGGCGGGCCGCGGGTCACAAGCCCCTGACCCAGGCCGCCGAACCGTGTTACTTCCTCGGCAACGACGTGGCCGACCCGACCCGCATCGCCCGCGCCGACAGCGCGACCGACCCGCCCTCCGTGCGCGAGTGGCTGAAGCCGCTCGAGAGCGCCGGCCAGCGCCGCCACACGAGCGCGAAGCGCGTCGGCGGCAAGGCGGCGTCGCTCGGGCGCCTGCTCCGCGACGGCTTCCCGGTGCCGCGCGGCTGGGTCCTCGACGCGCGGTGCTTCACCGAGCTCATCGACCGGCAGCTCCCGCCCGGGCACGACATCGCGACGCTGATCCGGCTCTCGGGAACGAAGGCGGGCGTCGACCGGTCGGCGCGGGCGCGCGACCGCATCCTGAGCGAGCCGCTGCCCGAGACGCTCTCGGCCGCGCTGCGGGCGCTCTGGCAGGCCGTCGAGCCCGAGGCGCCCTGGGGCCTCGCGGTGCGGTCGAGCGCCACGTGCGAGGACAGCGACGAGACGTCGATGGCGGGGCTCGCCACCTCGGTGCTCGGCGTGCGCGGCGAGGCCGAGATCGACGCGGCGATCCGGGAGGTCTGGGCCAGCGCCTTCCTGCCCCGCGCGCTCGCGTACCTCGCGCACGCCGGCGTCCGCGACATCGCGATGGGGGTCGTGCTGCAGGTCATGGTCCGCGCCGAGGCCGCGGGCGTGCTCTTCACCGCGCCCCCGCCGGGGCTCGAGGGCGAGCGCTGGCACGCCGGCGAGCGGCTCGTGAACGCGACGCTCGGGCTCGGCGCGCCGGTCGTCGACGGCGCCGTGGCGGCCGACACCATCCGGATCGCGCGCGACGGCGGCAGGGTCGTCGCGTCGGCGGTGGCGCAGAAGCGGCGCGCGCTCGTCGTGGGCGCGGCGGGGCTCGAGGAGGTCGCGGTGCCCGAGCCGCGCGTCGAGCGCCCGGCGCTCGACGAGGCCGCGCTGCGGCAGCTCGCCGAGCTCGCCGCGCGGCTCGAGCAGGGCGGCAAGGGCCCGTTCGACGTCGAGTTCGCGGTCGAGGGCGGCGACCCCGGCCGCCCGCCGGAGCTGCCGGAGGGCGCCGCGGCGGATGGCTCGCCCGCGCCGGCCGAGCGGCGCGTCTGGCTGCTCCAGGTCCGGCCGGTGAGCGGCGGCGGCTTCCCCGAGGGGGGCGGCGCCGACACGATCTGGTCGCGCGCCAACGTGGGCGAGGCGCTCCCCGGGGCGGCGACGCCGCTCACCTGGTCGGTGGCCCGGGCGTTCTCGGATCGGGGCTTCCGCGAGGCTTTCGCCGCGCTCGGCTGCCGCGTGCCGCGCGGCGCGCGCCTCGTGACCAACGTGTACGGGCGCTTCTACCTGAACCTCACCGCCTTCATGCAGATCGCGGCGCAGGTCCCGGGGCTCTCGCCGCGGGCGCTGCTCAGCATGAGCGGCGGGGCGAGCGAGCAGCTCATCGCGCGGCTCGCGCAGCAGAGCGCGGGCGTCTCGCGGCGCCGCTTCTACGCGCGGCTGCCGCTCACGGCGCCGCGGCTCCTCGTCCGGCAGGCGCGGCTCGAGCGCGAGGTCGCGGCCTACGAGGGCGAGGCGGTCTGGGCGCAGCGCGCCCTCTCCGAGCTCGACATGACGCTCCTGCCGGACGACGCGATCGGCACGACGCTGCGGAGCGTCTTTCTGCTGCTCGAGCGGACCGGCACGCTGATGCTGCACTGCGCGTCGGCGTCGCTCGCGAGCCACCTCGCGCTCTCCAAGGCGCTGGAGCGGGTCACGCGCCGCCGCGCGTCCGCGCGCTCGGCGACCGGGGAGGAGCCCCTCGACGACCCGGCCGGGCGCCCGGAGACGAACATCGAGCACCTGGCGCAGGTGCTCGCGGGCGAGCACCTGGCGCAGGTGCTCGCGGGCGGCGTGCGCGAGCTCGACAGCGCGGGGCCGGGCATCGAGCTCGCCCGGGTGGCCGAGCTCATCATGCTCGATCGGGTCGCGCGCGAGCGGCTCCTCGCGGGCGAGGTGCGGTGGCCGCGCGACCTGCCCGAGGGGCCGGCGCGCGACGCGCTCACGCGGTTCCTTGACGCGTACGGCGATCGCGCCGTGCGCGAGGCGGAGCTCGCGACGCCGCGCTGGCGGGAGGATCCGTCGCCGGTCATCGCGATGCTCGTCGCGTCGCTGCGCGGGGCGCCTGGCGACCCGGAGCGCGCGCTGGCGCGGGCGCGCGCGCTCGCCGACCGGGAGATGGCGGTGCTCGAGACGCGCCTGCCGCGGGTGGAGCTCGCGCTCCTGCGCGCGCTGGTCGGCCGCGCGCAGCGCTACGTGCGCCTGCGCGAGCGCATGCGCACGTGGGTGACGCGCGTGCTCGGCATGCTGCGGAAGGTCGCGCTCGACATCGACCGGCGCCTCCGGCGCATCGAGCCCTCGCTCTTGCCCGGGAGCGTCTTCTTCTGCACCTACGAGGAGCTCGTGACGGCGCTCTCCAGCGGCCGCGCCGACGTGGGCCATGTCGTGAGGCTGCGCCGCGCCGAGCACCTGCGCGACGCCGCGCGCCCCGATCCGCCGCCCACGTTCATCGGCCGGCCGCCGCCGGTCGTGCTCCCGCCGGCGGCGGGGGTTCGTCTCCTCGGGCTGCCGGCGAGCCCGGGGGTGGTTGAGGGCCGGGCGCGCGTGCTCGACCCTGGCGCGTCGGCGCTCGACGCGGTGGAGCCGGGCGAGGTGCTTGTCGCGCGCACGACGGACATCGGCCTCTCGCCTCTGTTCCTGGTGGCCGCCGCGGTCGTGACCGAGCTCGGCGGCCCCATGTCGCACGCCTCGATCGTCGCGCGGGAGTACGGCATCCCCGCGGTGGTGAACGTGCCCGGCGTGACGCTGGCGATCAAGACGGGCGACCGGCTGCGGATCGACGGCGATCGCGGCGTTGTCGAGCGCCTGGACGAGCGCGCCGCGGCGCCGTCGCTGGACGGCGCCGCGGGGGGCGCGCTGGGCGACGGGGCGGCGCCGCTCGCCGCGCCGCCCGGATGACGGCGGCGCGGTGGCGCGTGGGGCCGTCGGACGGCCCCACTGTGGCGGACGTCCTCGAGCGGATGGGCGGGGCGTCGCGCGGCCTCGCGGGCGCGGCGGCGGAGGGGCGAGCCTTCCTTAACGCGCGCCGCGCGCGCCCTGACGACGCGGTGGTGCCTGGCGACGAGCTCGCCGTGTGGCCGGCGCGGCGCGACGCGCCGGGCGCGCCGCCGGTCGAGGTGCTGGCGCGCTGGGGGGAGATCCTTGTCGCGTCGAAGCCTGCGGCGCTGCCGACCACGCCGGAGCGCCGGGGCACGCGGTCGCTGGTCACGGAGGTCGCGGAGCTGCTCGGCCTGCCGGCGCTGCCGCACGCGGCCTCGCGGCTCGACGTCGGCGTGAGCGGCGCGGTGCTTTGCGCGACGGGCGCGCGGGGCCAGCGGCACCTCGCAGCGATGCGCGAGGCGGGGCGCATCGCGCGGGTGTACGTCGGCGTCGCTGGCGGGCGCGTCGAGGGGGCGGGCACGTGGGACGCGCCCATCGGCGCGGCGCGGGCGCGGGGCGGTCGCAGCCTGCCTGCGGTCGGCGGCGCGGGGGCGAAGGAAGCGGCGACGCTGTACCGGGCGATCGCCTCGGCTGGCGGCGGGGTGGCGGTGGCCACGCTGCTCCGTCTGGATCCGGTGACGGGCCGCATGCACCAGCTCCGGGTGCACGCTGCGCACGCGGGCGCGCCGCTCCTTGGCGATCGCGACCATGGCGGCGCGCGCTCCGTGACCACGGCGCGGGGCCGCGTGCTTCCGCTGCCGCGCATCGCGCTGCACGCCTTGCGCGTCGCGGTGCCGGACGAGGGCGGCGAGGAGCGGACGGCGCTGGCGCCGGTCCCGGACGAGCTCCGGGATATCTGGGCAGCGCTCGACGGCGACAGCTCCGCGTGGGAAGAGGTGCTGGCGACGCCCGAGGCGGCCCTGCTGCCGGGGGCTCCGACTGGTGACCGATGACCTCGCCTCGTCCTCTCGTCCGTGTTGCCCTGGCGACCCTCGCTGGCCTCGCGCTCGCCGCAGCCGGCGTTGTCGCGGTGGCCGAGCCCGGGGATCCGCCGTCCCGCGCCGGGTATGCGCCGGACCCTGCGGTGCAGCCCAGCGAGAAGCAGTGGGTCTTCGAGGTGCAGTACGCGAAGGGTAGGGGCTCTGTCGCGCGCGCGCGCCCGGTGAAGCTCGACAGGGCCGCGGCGACGGCGCGCGTGATGGGCCGCTTCGCGATCGAGCTCTACGTCGGCAAGGAGCTGCTCGATCGGGTCCGCTTCGACGTGCCGCTGACGGGGGACGCGCCCGAGAGGGCATCGAACATCCTGCTCCGCCGGCCGAGCTTCGACGAGGGTGTGACGTCGCGGCTGCGCGTGCAGATGGCGGACAACCCGCGCGCGAGCTGGGCCAAGCTGGTCGACCGGAAGACGGGCGTGGAGGAGCGTTTCCTGTGGCCCCCGGAGCCGGACGGCCGGCTTGTGTCGCTGGGCGCCGGGAGCCCGGCGGCGCTGGACGGGGGGGTTCCGGCGGACGCAGGCAGGTTGCCGGTGGACGGGGGCGGCTCTGCGGACGCGGGCAGGCTCCCGGTGGATGCGGGTTCGCCGGACGCGGGGTGGCCGCCGATCGACGCCGGGCGGCCGGATGCTGGGTGGCCCCCGGTGGATGCGGGGGTGCCGGATGCCGGGTGGCCGCCGATGGACGCGGGGGTGCCGGATGGCGGGTGGCCGCCGGTGGATGCCGGGCGGCCGCCGGACGCCGGGGTGCCGCCGGATCCGTTCAGGCCCCGGCGCAAGTAGCTCGCCGCGGCGGCGTGGCTCGCCGTGACCTCGGGGGCGCGGGCCGCCGGTTCGCGGTCCGTGGCGCGTTGCGCCGGGGTGCGGGCGGCCGCGCGCTTTCCTCCTCCCGGGGCGGCGGGGGCTGTCGTCGGCCGGTGCACAGCAAGGTTTCCCCTTCGGGCCGTGGCTGGGGTACCTTGGCGGGCATGCAGGACCGCTCGCTTGCTGTCATCGCGTCGCTTGCTCTCGCTGTCGTCGCCTCTGCGGCGCCGGTCGCCGCCCAGCAGTCGTCTGCGGCGCCGGAGGCAGCGCCAGCCGCGTCCTCTTCGCCGCGCAAGGATCCCAACGGGCACACCGGCATCAGCCTCTACACCGAGCAGATCCTGAAGGGTCAGGCGTCGTTTGTGGCGCGCGACATCCCCGGCGCGATCGCGGGTTTCCAGGAGGCGATCAAGCTGGATCCGTCGAAGATGCTCGGCTTCTACCGCCTCGGCGAGGCGATGCTCGAGTCGGGCAATGCGGCGGAGGCCGAGACGGCCTGGACGACGGCGCTCGGCAAGAAGGGTTCGGACGAGCTTCAGGCGAAGGTGCTCTTCTGCCTCGCGGATCTTCGCGAGCGTCAGAAGAACTGGCAGGCGGCGAAGGAGGCGTGGGGAGCCTACGGCGCGTTCCTGACCAGCAATCCCAAGGCGGGCGGTTATCCGGCGACGGTGACCGAGCGGCAGAAGCAGATCGATCGCCGGGTGAAGGACGAGAAGGACTACGCCGCCGTGAAGGAGCGCATCGTCCAGCGCGAGGCCGAGCGCCAGAAAGAGGCCGAGGAGAACGCCAAGAAGGACAAGCTGAACCGGTAGCGCGCCCTCGGCTGCGCGCGCGGCGCCCGGCGGTTGTCGGCGGCGTTGCGCGGCCGCGCACAGGTCTTGATCTTTCTCCTTGGCACCCAAGCCGAGGCGAGCTCTGCGCGCGAGCGCCTGATGATGGAGGTCGCCTCGACACCAGAAACCGCCGGCCGCTCAGGGCCCCGCGAGCGCTTCGACGGTAGCGCCGTCGTGGCACCCGTTGCAGCTTCCGGAGTCGACCGCCGCCGCCTTGACCAGCATGGCGCCTCCGCGCGAGATCGTCGCCTCGAGCGGGGGGACGAGCGCCTCGGTAGTCCAGAAGTTGCCGCTGGTGGTTGGGGAGAGCTCGACGCGCTTACCCAGCGAGTCCTGAATGATGACGACGGCGCCCGCGCCGCCGGCGATCGTGCCTGCGGCGCCAAAGTGCGGGGCAGGATCGAAGTCACCCACCACGGGCGGGGCGTGACAGGAGAGACAATCCGCTCCCGGACGCATGTCGGGGCCGGTCTCTCGCTCGGGCCGGATCCAGCCGAGCGCTCGCGCATTCGCACCGGGGCTCCTGTGACAGGTGTTGCAGTTCGCGGAAGGCGCGTCGACGGGCATGTGGTTGGTCGCGGCCTGCGAGCGGATCGAGGCACGCAATGGGGCAGAAGCCGGCTCATCGGTGTAGAAATTCCCCGCGTCGTCGGTGACGAGCTCGAGCGATCTCCCGCTCGCGTCGACAATCGCAATGGTAACGCCGCTGACGCCCTCCGAGCGTGCGGAGACCGAGGTCTGGATGACGGTGCCCGCCACGGACAGCGTCGGCTCGGCAGAGCCACCTATGGAATGGCAGGAGAGGCAGGGATCGCCCGGCCGATGGGACGCAGAGCCGGGGCTCGAGGCGACCTCGCCGCATCCGAAGAGACAGAGCGCCAGCGACCAGAGCGCCTTCACGCGGGCCCCGCGAAGCCGTGAAGAATGCCGCTGTCGAGCCAGGTTTGTACGCATCGAAAGGCCGCGGCGACGGGGTCCGGGGTTGCCGCGAATGCCTCGCAGACGAGCGAGAACGCCGCACCTTCGCGCGCTCGACGCAGCGCTTCGGCTTCCTCCTCGGGCAGGGCGCGGAGGCGGCATTGCAAGCCAGCGCGCCAGACGAGGAGATCGACGATGTCGCGCGCTTGATTGCATGCGATGTGTGGTCCTTCGCCTTTGGACCACGCTGCGCGGGCCGCGCTGCCGAGCGAGACCACGTCGAAGGCCTGACCGAGGACGAGCACGGAATCGGGCAGCGGGATCTTCCTCGGCTCCGCTTTGTGCGCGCCGTCGGCGGCCAGGAACACCCACAAACAGGCCCACTCGACCGCGGCGAGCTCCGACGCGACGGGCTCGCCGGCGGACAAGAGGAACGACGGAAAGTCCGCGCCGACCTGCTCGAGCGCGGCGCTCGTCGAGCGGTGTTCCCGCACGTAAGACGACGCGTGCCGGGCGAAGCCCGCCGCGCCGAGATGGCTGCGGGCGACGGGGAAGAGCTCCTCGAGGGCGGCGATCTGACGCGTCACGAACATCCGCCGGTAGTTCTCCACCCCGTCGCGCGGGCTGATGGCCCCGGCGCTTCGAAAGCCCGCGATTTCGGCGGCGCCGATCGTGCCCGAGAGCACCGCCCGAGCGAACACGGTGACGTCGTCCGGAGCTGCGCTCACGATGCCCTCGCGATCGAGCGGGCCTGCGCGACCTCGGCGAGGAGGACGTCGAGGGGAGGAACTTCGGCGTCCCGCTCGACGATGGTCGTGACCGGCCCGAAGCGGCGGACCGCGCGCTCGTAGAGGCGCCAGACCTCATTGGCGACGGGCGAGCCGTGGTCATCGAGCAAGCCCGCGCCGAGCTCGCTATGACCAGCCAAGTGGATCTGCACGACGCGCTTCTCCGGCAGCCCTTCGATCAGATCCTCCGGGTGTCCGCCGAGGTTCACGGAGGAGACGTACGCATTGTTGAGGTCGAGAAGCATGAGGCAATCGGTCCGCGAGAAGAGCTCGAGCCACACGTCGAGCTCCGCCATTTCGTTGGACGCGAAGTCGACGTAGGCCGCGACGTTCTCCAGCGCGATGCGTCGCCCCAGAGCGTCTTGGATCCGGCAGATACGCGCCGCGACACGCTCGAGCGTCTCGACCGTGCGCGGCACCGGCCACAGATCGTGGCCGTGCCGGCCGCCGAGGCGAGAGAAACAGAGATGATCGGAGACGAGATCGGCCTCGATTTCATCCGCCAGATCCCTGATCCCGAGCACGTGACCCATGTCGATCGGATCGAACCCGGCCACGTCCATCCCGACGGCGTGCACGAGGACCGACGCGTCGCGCCTCACCCGATCGAGCGCGGCTCGCGGCCGGCCGCCTCGGCCCACGAAGTTCTCCGCGATGATCTCCACGCAATCGACCGCGAGGCCTCCGGCCAGGGCGTCTCCGAAGTGCTTCGGCCGAAGGCCGAGGCCGAACCCCGTCCGGCGGCCAGGATCGACGTGGCGGATCGCGTCGGTCCGGGGCGGCTCGCGCGAATCGCAGGGATCGAGGTGGTGAAGAGACACCTCACGATTCCTCGATGGCGGAGCCTCCCTTCTCTGCGCATTCCTCCTCGGTCACCTCGAGGAACCCTTGCCCCTTGCACTCGTTGAGGCCTGCGCAGTCGTTGGTCGCGCCCTTGCAATCGCTCTGGCCCTTGCACTCGTTGATGCCCTCGCACTTCACGAGCGCCTGCTCGGCTTCGCCGGTGCCCTCACCGCAGGCCGCCGTTCCCAAGAGCGCAACGACCCCTGCCGCGATCGCCGCTCCTCGCATCGGAATGTTCATGGTTTCTCTCCAGGTTTGGTTAAGGTTGCACGGTTTCTCGGAGCGCATCTCGTGGTGAGATGCGCCCCAGGTACGACGCCTCCGCAGGTCGGTATCGCTCAGCGGACGCTCAGCCGGCGCTTTCCGGCGATGCGTCCCGCGACCGCGACGATCAGAACGGGCGCGACGTGCGAGACGAGGAGGTGGTCGACCTGCGCGTGACCGCAGCGAAAGGCGATCGTGGCCGCCGACCAGAGCCCCGCGAGGACGCCGATGAGGAGGCCAGTTCGTGCGGGCGCAATCGGGTCGGAGCCGGAGCGCGCGCGCGTCACGGTGAGCGCGAGCGCAGCGCCGAGACCGAGCGTCATCGCGGAGCACTCCCCGTGAGCGGCGGGCGGAACCGACGCGAACGGGTCCGGGAGCCACAACACGGACGCGACGACGCCAAGCGCCGCCGCGACCACTGCGATCCAAGCGCGCCGAACGGCCACCGAAACGGGACGGCGACCTGCCAGCGCGAGGGTCGTCGCGGCGGCCGACACGAGGGCGAGCCAACCGGCTCCAAGCCACCAGGCGACGTCATGCGAATGCGGTCCACGGCCCGTGAGCGCGACCGCCGCGAGGAGCGCACCCGAGCCGCCGAGGACGACGCGCGTCCTTCTTTCGAGCGCGGGCCGCGACGGGCTGGGCTCGGCCTCGACGGAAGAGAGGACGCGCGCGCGCAAAGCAGCGTCTCGTGTGGAGGGGCTCATCGTCCTCCCTCCGGCTTGTCCTCGCGAAGCGCAACCCGAAGCTGATCGTAGGCTCGCTGCGCCCGGAGCTTGACCGCCGCGAGCGAGACCCCGAGCGTCGCGGCAGCTTCGGCTCCGGTGAGGCCGTCCTCACGGATCAGAAGAAACGCCTCGCGCTGAAGCGGAGGTAGCGAAGCCAGCGTAGCGTCCATGGTCTCGCCGAGCTGGCGCGCCATCAGGATCGCCTCTGCGTCCGCCTCCAGACCGGGCTCGGGTACCAGCCAGGACAACGGCCGGCGCCGCTCCCTTTTTCGTGCATCGAGAAACAGCCGGCGCGCGATCGAGAAGGCCCACGGCTCGACGTCGGATCCTCGACGGAAGCTCGCCCGCGCGCGATGCATGCGCAAAAAGGTCTGCTGCAGCAGGTCTTCGGCCGCGGTGGGGTCGCGTTCCAGGCGCGAAAGGTAGCGAAGCAAGCGCCCCGCCAGCGCGTCATAGACCACCGGGAACGCGGCTGCGTCCCCGTCGGCGTAGCGGTCCATGGCGGCGCTGGCCGCCGACCGTTCCAGCCGCTCGTCAGCGTCCATGCCGTCGGCGAAGGCCGCAAGGGCCGGGTTGGAGAGAACGGCCGAGAGGAGCACCGCGGACCAGTACGACGAGCCCGCGCGCGAGTATCGGCCTCCTCGTCGGAGGTGCGGAACGCCGCGTTGCGGAACCCATCCCACCCCGGTACGACGACGGCGGCCGCTGGTATCGAAGAAACGCACGGGCCGGGCAGCCGCCGGATCCGTTCAGGCCCCGGCGCAAGTAGCTCGCCGCGGCGACGTGGCTCGCCGTGGCGTTGAGGGCGCGGGCCGCCGGCTCGACGGTGACCGAGCGGCAGAAGCGGATCGATCGCCGGGTGAAGGACGAGAAGGACTACGCTGCCGTGACGGAGCGCATCGTCCAGCGCGAGGCCGGGCGCCAGAAAGAGGCCGAAGAGAACGCCACGGAGGCTCCCGTTGCCGGCACGAAGGCCTCCGTCGCCGGCACGAAGGCTTCCGACGCGCGCCGGAAGCTTCCGGCACGGGGCGGGACGCGAAATTCGCCGGAAATTCGTCCTCCGGCGCATGCCGGACGGCATCGGGAGCAGGGCGAGCGCCGCTAAGTACGCGAAACGTCGTGCTCCGGAGCGCGCCGAAGGGCTTCGTTTCGGCGACGGAAGCTTCCGGAGCGCGCCGGAAGGTCTCGGGCGCGCGCCGGAAGGCCTCGTTGGTGTGCCGGGTTACCAGGACGCGCGCGCCGAGGGGTGGAACCTACGCGTGGTGTGACGAGGCGGACCGGGTCGACCGAAGAGCACGCCCGTTCCGTGTGCGCCGCCTCCCAAGCGGCGGCGTGGTGCTCGCGACGCACCCGTACCGCGCGCTCTGGCCGCTCTGGTCCGACGCGCTCTTCGTGCTCGGCCTGATGTCCTGACAGCGCTCGCGCGATCTGCGCTGCAGGCGAGTCCTCGTCCTCTCAGCTCTCCGCCGCCACCGAGCACACCCGCTGCCCTCTCGACCACCCCCTTGATATAGGAGCTGGCGTCGTGGGTAGCGTGAGCGCCGGGCGCGCGCGGGGAGGGCCGATGTCTGAGCGCTCCTCGCCGCTGCTTGTCCCTCGCGCAGCGAGGGGCAAGCAGCGGCCCGCGCGAGTTCGGCGGGCCCCCGCGCGCGCCCGGCGCTCACGCTACCCACGACGCCAGCCGTCGCTCGCCTGGGGCCCCGCCTCGGTCCACCGGTAGAACCCCTCGCCCGTCTTCTTCCCGAGCCTCCCCGCGCGCACCATCTGCCGCAGGATCACCGGCGGCCTGAACTGCTCCCCCACCTCCCGGTGCAGGTGCTCCAGGATCGCGAGCCGCACGTCGAGCCCCACCAGGTCCGTCAGCTTGAGCGGCCCCATCGGGTGCCGGTACCCGAGCTCCATCGCGCGATCGATGTCGACCGCCGACGCCACCCCGGCCTCCAGCATCCGCATCGCCTCCGCGCCGAGCGCCACGCCGAGCCTGCTCGTCGCGAAGCCGGGCGTGTCGTTCACCACGATCGGCGTCTTGCCCAGGCGCCTCGCCACCGAGAGCGCCGCCGTCACCGTCGCCTCGTCGGTCTCCAGGCCCCGCACCACCTCGAGCAGCTCCATCACCGGCGGCGGGTTGAAGAAGTGAAGGCCCACCGTGCGCGCGCCCGCCCCGAGCCGGCGCCCGAGCTCCGTGATGCTCAGGCTCGACGTGTTCGACCCGAACAGCGCCCGCTCCGGCGCCGCCGCCTTCACCCGGCCGAGCACCTCCACCTTGAGGTCCATCCGCTCGGGCACCGCCTCGATCACGAGATCGACGTCCGCCGCCGCGCGGTCGAGATCCGGCGACGCGACAAGCATCCCGATCATCTCGCTCCGCGCCTCGTTGAGCATCTTGCCCTTCTGCACGAGGCGATCGGTCGAGCGCTTGATGTCCTCGATCGCCGCGCCGATCCGCGCCGCGTCGACGTCGTGGAGGCGCGTCACGTAGCCGGCGACCGCCGTGACCTGCGCGATCCCCTGGCCCATGGTGCCCGCGCCGAGCACGAGCACGGCGCGCACGCGCGCGGCGGCAGACTCCACCACCGGCTCGCTCACTTCGGAGCCGGCGTCGGCCGCGCGCTCTCTTTCTGTCGCGCCTCCTGGATCTGCCTGCGCACCCTCTCCACCTCCTCGGGCGTGAGCTTGCGCAGGTTCGCCGAGCCCGGCGCGGCGGGCGCCGCCGAGGCAGCGCCCGCCGCGCGCAGCGTCTCCGCGGCCGCCCCCGCGGCGGGTCCGGTCGGCGGGGCGGGGCGCGCGCCCGGGCGGACGTCGGCCGGCGCCGTGGGGCGCGCGTTCGCTGGCGCCGCCGGGCGGGTGTCGGCCGGACGGGCGTCGGCCGGCGCCGGACGGGGGCTGGCCGGCGCGGCCTGCCCGGCCGAGCCGCCGTCGCTGCTCGTCGCGAGGAACGTGACGCCCGCGACCACGAAGACCGCGAGCCCAAGCGCTGGGACCCAGTTCGGGGTGGGCGGCTCGTCGGCCGGCAGCGCGCGAGCGGGCTCTCCGTCGAAGCCGTGGTGGTCGCTCGCGTCGTGCGCCGCGGCCGCGTGGGTGTCTTGATGGGCCGTGCTCATGCGCGGGACAGTTGCCGCACTTCGACAGCGGCGTCGAGGGGGTTCCACGCCCCGGCGGCCCGGGCGGCCGGGCGCGCGGACACGGCCGCGCAGCCCTGCGCGCTCAGCTCGCGAGCTTACGGTGGCTGTCGAGCGCGGCGCGCTGATCCTCGAGGTCGTCGCCGTAGACGGCCTCGATCGCCTCGGCCGCGAGGCGGTGCTGCCGATCCGCGGCCTCCTTCGGCTGCATGCCGTACGCGGCGTCGCGGATGAGCACCGTGCAGAACTCGAACCGGTGCTCCCCCATCCGCGACCAGATCCGCTGCGCCTCGCCGAAGCGCAGGTGATCCACGAGGACCGACGCGTCCGGGATCATCCGGGCTAGCACGCGCGTGTCGAACTCCCGCCCGAGCACCGCCGCGGAGATGACCGTCTGCCGCGTCCGGGGCTCGAGCCGCTCGAGCCGCGCGACGAGCAGGCTGTTCACGGTCCGCGGCGGCATGAACCGGCTCGAGCGCACGGCCTCGTGGGTCGACCCGTACCGGCCGTCCTCCAGCCAGTACGCGAGGATCTCCTGCGCGAAGAACGGGTTGCCGCCCGCGGTCTGGCCGAGCAGCGACTCGAGCATCGTGGGTATCGGGCCCCCGAAGAACGGCTCCGCGAGGGCGAGCAGCCGCTCCTGCGGCAGCGGCGCGAGCTCGATGACCTGCGACGGGATACCCGCGTCGAGCGGGATGCGCCCCGCGGCCCCCTCGCCCCCGGGCGCCGCGGGGCGCGCCGAGCAGATCACCGCGAGCGGCAGATCGCGGCAGGCGGTCGTGATCGCGCGCACCGCCTCGAGCGAGATCGGGTCGGCCCACTGCGCGTCGTCGAGGTGAACCACGACCGGCTGGAGCGAGCTCTCCGCGACGAGCAGCGCGGCGAGCGCGGCGAGCGCCTCCGCGCGCCGCTCGGCCTCGACCTCCGGCGTCGCCGGCTCGTCGCCCCGCAGCCGGAGCAGCCGCGCGAGCGCCTCGCGCGATCGGTCGATGCCCTCGCGCACCTCGGTCCAGCCCTCGGGAAGCCGCTCCAGGAGGAGCTGGAGCGCGAGATCGAGCCCGGCCTGCTTGGCGCGCTGGCCGATCTCCGACGAGATCCCGAGGTACTCCTTCAGCGCGAACTCGAAGGCGTAGAGCGGGGTCTTCAGCGTCTGATCGCAGCGGGCCTCGATCCAGAGGAGCGGGCGCATGTCCATGAGCTGCGCGCGCTGGTGGCGGTAGCTGTGCACGAGGTAGCTCTTGCCGATGCCCGCCTCGCCGAGGATGTACACGACCCCCGCGGAGCGGCCGGCGAAGATCGGCTCGAGCGCGCGCGTGAGCCGCTCGAGCTCGACCTCGCGCCCGATCGGGCCGAGGTCGTAGAACTCCTCCTGCACGGCGATGCGACGCCGCTCGAGCGAGTAGACGAGGATCGGCAGGTCGAACCCGTCGAAGCGGAAGATGTTCTCGGTCGACCACTGGTGGCTCGCCTCGCCCGCGAGGAACGCCCGCTCGTCCGCCCAGATCGACGAGGGCGCGGCCTTGCGCGCGATCTGGGCGGCGAGGTGGACGGCGCGGCCGACGCAGGCGAACTCGCGGCGGCCCCCGGCGCCGAAGAAGCCGACCAGGCAGCGCGCGCGGGTGATGCCCACCGCGAGCCGCGGCACGCCGAGGCCGTTGCTCTTCAGCTCGAGCGCGAAGTCGAGGGCGCGATCGTGGTCGCTCTCGTGCGAGACCGGCGCGCCGAAGTAGAACAGCGCGCCGAAGCCGCGCTCCGTCACGTTCATGCCGGCGAAGGTGGCGCCGTACATCGCCGCGATCTCGTGCAGCTGTTGAAGGAGCTCCGTCGGGCTCGCCACCCGCTCGAGCGAGACCGAGACGGTCGTCACCTCCCGGATCTCGCCGTCCGGCGCGAGGTCGCCCGCGCCCGGCGGCAGGAACGACTCGGCGTCCGCGTCCCTCCGGGTATCCGTGACCGTCAGCGAGGGGGGCCCGGTCAGGAGATCGGCCTCGTCGAACTCCACCGCGCTCTCCCGCGCGCTGGCGGTGGGGAGCCGCTCGCGGAAGCTGCGATCGAGGTGGAGCTCGCTGTCGTCGACGCCGCGGTCCGTCGCCTGGCAGGCCTCGACCGCGGGGCCGTAGAGCAGGAAGTAAGCCCGATCCGCGGCGATGCGCACGATCGTCCAGTGGACCGAGCCCCACGCGAGCCCGATCCGGAACGGCATCTGCGCGCCCCCGGCGCCGAGCGCGCGGCGCGCGGCGAGCTCGAGGAGCGTGCGCCGTATAGCGAGGGCCGCGCTGCGGGCGTGCCGGGTGACGTTGCGCCCCGGCCGGTCCGGGAAGAGCGCGGTGAACCCGCCGCCCGGCGAGAGCGCCGCGACGAAGCCGCCCGACTGGTGCACGGCCTCGAAGAGCGGATCGAACAGCGAGCGCAGCGCGTCCGGATCGATCGCCTGACGCGCGATCATCTGCTCGGCGAGTTCGACGACGGCCGGGAGAGACACGTGCAGGACGGCCGCGTCGACCGCTCCCGCGTACTGCCCTTCGGCATCCTGTTCGAGGATGAAGTCCGGGACGAGCGGATTCATGTCGAAACTGTATCGGGGATCTCCTCCAGACACGAGCATGGTGGGGGGCTTTCGATCCCCCGGCGAGCGCACCCGGAGGCGCGTGGAAAAGGCTGTTCAGGAGGTGCGCCGGGGAGGCTATCGAGAGGCGCGCCGGAGAGGCTGTTCAGGACAAAGGCGCGGCGTGTGGGCCTAGGTCACCAGGACCGGCTTGCGCGCCGGGGGGGACCCTACGGCCACGGGACGTCGTCGGCCGGCACCAGGCGGGAGGTGAAGAAGACGCGCACCGTGCCGAGCTCGCGCCGCGCGCCCTCGAGCGTGAAGGGCACCTTGCGCGTCTCCCCCGCGAGGCGCAGGGTCAGCTCGCCGCGCAGGACCTCGGGCGCGCCGGAAGGGGCGGCCGGCGAGGAGCCGTCCCCGGTCGACGCGCGCGCGATCTCGACGATGTAGCTCCCCTTGGGCAGGCCCCGGAGCGCGAGCGACTCGGCGCGCGTGCTCGTCGCGTCGCGCGAGCGCACACCCAGAGGCCCGAGGGTGGACCCCATCCAGGAGAGGCGCCGGCCCTGCGCGTCGATGAGCGCGAGGTCGAGATCGGCGCCGCCGCTCCACTCGGCGCTGAGCTGCACGTCGCCCGAGAGGACCGTGGACGGCGCCGCGTCCGGCTGCGCGAGCCGCCGGTCGACCTCCGCCCGGATGGCGGAGGTCACGTCGAGGCGGAGCTGGCTCGCGAGCTCGCCCATGCCGCTCTCGCCGGCGCACCGGATCGCCGCGGCGACGAGCTGGGCGTCGGCGGGCGCGAGGTCGGCCAGCGCCACCCGGTGCTGGCACGCGAAAGCGGGCCGGCCCGCGGCGTCCCAGAGCTCGGCGAGCCGCGTCTGGACCGCCCTGTCGCCGGGGCGCACGTCGGCGAGGCCCCCGAGGATGCGGGCGGCGCGGTCGCGCTCGCCTTGCCGGGCCGCGAGGTCGGCGCGGGCGATCAGCGCGCCGGGGTCGAGCGCGTCGCGCCCGCTCCAGCGCGCGGTCAGCTCCTGCGCCTCGCCCAGGCGGCCGGTCGTGGCGTAGAGCGCGTAGAGGCCCATCGTCCGGTCGCGGCTGTCCGGGGCCGCCGCGAGCGCCGCCTCCGCGGCCGCGGTCTTCGCGGCGCCCTCGGGGGCGAGCGTGTTCGTGGCGTCGAAGCTCACGTGGCGATCGAACACCCGGCGCATCGGGATCATCCGCCGCGGCGCCGGCGGTTGCCAGGCGGGCGGGGACGGCGGGGCTGTCGTGGCAGCCGGCCTCGGCGCATCCACATCCGCCCGCCTCTCGTCTACCTCCGCTGGCTGCTCGAGAAGCGGCGACGGAGCCCCGCTCGGGCGCGGGGGCATCGGCGGCGGCGCCGCCGCCGGCCGCTTCGCCGGGCTCGCCCGCTTGGGGAGAGTGTCCAGGCTGGATCGGCCGCCTCCGCCGAACCCGGTGCCCGACACCCCGAGGTCCCCCGCTGACTGGGCCCGTTCCCCCTTCGACTCCGCCCTCGCCGCCGGGGACCCCGCCTCGATGTCGTCGTTGAATGCGTACCCGTTGTCCGCCGCGTCGTCGGGCTGCTCCCCCGCGGCGCTCGCGCTCACGCGCTCGGCCTGCTCCTCGCCGGTGAAGGCCGAGGCGAGGCCGTCCCGCTCGAGGCCGAACGCCTTGAACATCGCCTCGCTCTCCAGGACGAGCAGCGACGTGAACCGGCTCGCCACGGAGAAGCGCCGCGACAGCTCGATGATCGCGGGCTTCTGCGCGTCGCCGCCGGTGTCCTCGAGCTCCGCGATCTTCGCCGCGGCGTAGAGGCGCGGGACGAAGGCGTTGCCCGCGCCCGTCCCGGCGGCGATGGTGACGGGGTAGGTCTGCTCGAAGCGCTCGCCCGAGACGCGGCCCCGGAGGCGGATCTCGCCGGTGACGCCGGCGCCGGAGCTCATCCGCGCGACGACGAACGTCTCGCCGCCGGCGCGGATCGGGTCGAGCCGCGCCGGCGTGACCTGGGTGAGGCCCGGCGGCAGCTCGAGCTCCGCGTCGCGCAGCACGAGGCCGTAGGCGGCGCCGAGGACCGACTGCGCCGCGCTCGCGACCCGCTGGCCGGGCACGTAGGGGACCATCACCCCGCCGCCGCCGCGCGCGAGCGCCCGGAGCGACGTCGCGTCCGCGTCGCTCCCGAGCGCCACCGCGACCACGGCGGCGCCGTCCGCGGGGACCGCGCCGCGCACCGCGGCCTCGATGTGCGAGGGGCGCGTCGGCCCGACCGAGGGCGTGCCGTCGCCGAGGTAGATGATCCGGAGCTCCTTGCCCTGGAGCGGGCCGGCGGCCGCGCGCGCCGCGATCATCGCCGCGGCCAGATCGCTGCCGCCGTCGGGCTCGATGCGGCCGAGGAACCGCTCGACCTCGTCGGCCGACGCGGCGCCGGGCGCCATCGGCCGCGCGGCGCCGCCCTGGCCGCCCTCGCCGAGCGAGCGGCAGAGGGTGTCGCACGCGAGCACGACGACCTCGTCGCGCCGGTCCATCTCGCGGACGATCGACGAGGCGAGCCGCGTCGCGCGGGCGAAGCGCTCGCCGACCATCGACCGGCTCGAGTCGACGACGATCGCGTGGAGCCGCGACGTCGCCTCCTCCCAGCGGGGGAGCCGGGGGCGGAGCGCGATCGCGACGTAGGGCGAGGTGTCGGTCGCGATGGCGCGCGCCGCGGCGAGCGACGCCTCGTGCTCGGCGCCGTCGCCCGCGGGCACGGGCGCGCCGCCGCCCCACGACCCGCCGGCCTGCTTGCGCGGGGCCGCCGGGGCCGCGGGCGCCTTGACGGGCTCCGGCGCCGCGGCGGGGGGCATCTGGTAGGCCCACGCCGTGACCGGGCGATCGCGATCGGGGAGCGCGTACTCGACCGTGAGGTCGCCGGCCGGCGTGAACCCCTGCGCCTGCAGCGTGCGCCGGTCGGCGGCGCCCTCGGCGGGCGCCGCGGCGAGCTCGTAGCCACGCGTCTCGACGCCGAACTCCCGGTCGTGGCCGAGCACCTGGAGGTCGAGCGAGAAGTCGCCGATGTTCGTCGTGCCGCTCTGGTCGTGCGCGAGCGGGTACGTGAAGCGCCGGACGCCGCCAGCCTGCTCGACGAGCTGCGTGTAGGTGAGCACGACGCGGCGCGCGCCGCGCTTCGGGATGGGGAAGATGCGGAGCTCGAACCGGCCGCCCCGCTGCCACTCGAGCAGCGCGGGGTCGCGCCACGGGCCGGGGACCCAGATGATCTCCTCGCGCGGCTTCGGCGCCTTCGGGGCGGCGTTCTGGATGACGCCGCGCCAGATCGCGGCCCCGCGATCGCGGTCGACGAACGCGCCCTCGATCAGCTTGCCGTCCACCTCGAGCGCGAGCCGCTCGATCTGCGCGCCCGGCGGGAGCGGGAAGCGGAAGATGCCCTCGAGCTCCTCGTCGGTGTCGTTGGCGAACGTCTCGTCGATCTCGGTCCGCGCGACGACGTCGACGATCCGCACCTTGACCGCGTGCCTGGCGAGCCGCACGGCCCGCTCCTTCTCCTGCGTCGCGCCCGGCCTGCGCGCCCTGAGCTCGCCGAGTCCGCGGAGCGCCGGGGCGTCGGCCTCCTCGGCGGACCGGTCGCTCCACGACAGCGTGTCGGCGAGCGACGTCGCGCTCGCGACCCTGGGCGCGGCGCCCTTCGCGAGCGTCGCCTCCTCGCCGGCGCGCACCTCGACGGGCTCGCCCTGCTCGCCGGTGACGCGCACGGCGCCGCGCGCTACCTCGACGGAGGCGCGCTCCGCGCTCGCGGTGACCGCGAGCTTCGTCCCGAGCACCTCGATCTCGCCGTGGGGCACCTTGATGCGCGCGGGCGGCGCGCCGGCGGCCGGGGTGACGTCGAGGACGACGGCGCCCTCGTCGACGCGCGCGCGGCGGGCGTCGCCGGCGCCTATCCACACGCGGGAGCCGCGGTCGATCGCGAGCGCGGAGCCGTCCTTGAGCGCGACGTGCGCGCGCGTGCGCGTGTCGGTGCGCAGGGTCGCGCCCTCGGGGAGCTCCGCGCCCGGGGCGAGCGGCGCGCAGGCGCCGGCGGCGTCGCACGCCTCGAGGCCGCCCGACCTGTCGGCCGACGCGCGCGATACAGAGGCGACCTTGCCGGACCATGGCGAGCTGACCGCCGCTGTACCGGCCGGACCTTCCTCGCCGCCGCGCCGCAGGACGACCCCGGCCGCCACCGCGGCCGCCGCGGCCAGGGCGGCGGCGGCGATGGCCGGGCGCCGCCCGAAGAGCGGGCCTCGCGCGCGGCGCGGCGCCGGAGAGACCCGCTCCGCGCTGGAGGGGCGCGGCCCGCCGGTGTGCGCGGCGGCGGGCGCGCTGCCGGAGCGCGCGTCGGCCAGGGCGTGGCCGGAGCGCGCGTCGGCCAGGGCGTGGCCGGAGCGCGCGTCGGCCGGGGCGTCGCCGGAGCGCGCGTCGGCCAGGGCGTCGCCGGTGCGAGCATCGGTCGGCTCGCCACCGTCGCGCGCGTCTGCCATCCCCTTGCCAGCGCGCACTTCGCTGGAGCGCGCGTCGATCAGGTCGCCGCCGGTGCGCGCGTCTGCCGCCACCCCGCCGTCGCGCACCTCGCTGCCAGCGGCGCCGATCAGGTCGCCGCCGGTGCGCGCGTCAGCCACCGCCTCGCCTTCACGCGCCTCGGGCACCGCCTTGAGCACGGCGCCGCTCGACGCGCCCCCCGAGGGGCGCGCCGCTTCGAGCCGCCGGAGCAGCGCCTCGGCGAAGTCGTCCGCCGGCCGGAAATCCGCGCCCGCCGCCGCCGCGACCTCCGCGGCCCGCGCCGCGTCGTGCCGGCGGTCGCGGCACGCGTCGCAGCCAGCGATGTGCTCGTACAGCGCCGGCCGCGCCGTCCCGTCGAGCACCTCCGCGAGCTGCTCCTCGACCTCGCCGCAAAGTCCAGCCGAATCCGTTCCTGTCGCGCTCATCGCCTCACTCCTCGCCCAGCTCGGCCCGGAGCCGCCCGAGCGCCCGGCTGACCCGCTTCCGCGCGGTCGCCTCATCGATCCCGCACGCGATGGCCACCTCCTTGAAGGAGAGCCCCGCCTCGAAGCGCAGCACCACCGCCTCGCGCTCGCTCGGCTTGAGCCGCGCCAGCGCGGCGCGGGCGCGCTCGGCCCGCTCGCGCTCCACCGCGAGCTCGCTCGCGTCCGGGCGCGGCCGGGTGTCGTGTACGAGGCGCAGCCGCGCCTCCCGCCGCGCCTTGAGCTCCGTGTGCCGCCCGCACAGGCGCCGCGCGATCCCGAAGAGCCAGGCCCGCACGCTCCCCTCGGCGCGGTACTGGGGGAACGCGTCGAACGCCGCGAGCAGCGTCTCCTGCACCAGCTCCTCGCTCTCGGCCTGCGACCCTGTGAACGCCATGCACAGCCGGCCGAGCGGCATGGCGTACGCCCTGGCGCACCGCGACAGCGCTTCCCGGAAGTCGCCTGCCCCGATCAGCCCCTCGATCGCCCGCGCTTCGTCGGCCCGCGCGTCGCCCTCAGTCCGCGCGTCGCCCTCAGTCCGCGCGTCGCCCTCAGTCCGCGCGTCGCCCTCAGTCCGCGCGTCGACCTCAGTCCGCGTGTCGACCCCCGACCCCACGAGCGCTAACCCAGCTGCCATCGCTGCCTCATCGCTGGCCATGTGCCCCCGTCCCCCGAGTTCGTGACCGGATTTTTTCTTCGCCCCCGCCCCCCGGCGGACTCCGGTGTCCGATCCCACATTACAGGGCGGTCCGGCCTTTGCCTTTTGCAATACGATCCCAGCCGCAGCAGAATCGGCAGTCGCCTCAGGAGCCGCGCTTATGAATGAGACAAGCCTGTCTGTGTTCGCCAAGGCCACCGCGCCCGGAGACGCCGGACCGGGCGCGCCCGTTGACACGTCGCCTGTGAAGCGATGGAGACGGTCCCTGGCGTTCGCCCTCGCCCTTTCCGTCGCCGGCGCGCTCGCCTCGCCCGCGGCGCGCGCGCAGGACGCGCCGGACGAGGAGGCCCAGGACGCAGAGGACGAGGCCCCGCCGCCCGTCCAGCAACAGAAGGGGCGCAGGAAGGTGATCCCGGCCCGGGCCGACGTGGCCGGGAAGGACCGGAGGGCGACCGCCGCGGACGCGAAGGGGGGGCCGTCCGAGAAGGAAAGGGACAGGAGCAAGGCCGAGCCCCCGGTCGAGGAGCGCGCCGCGCGCGGCGTGGCGATCATCGAGCGCGGCGGGCAGGTCCTCGGCCTGGGCGCGGTGCTCGCGGGCGACGGGCGCATCCTCACGGCGCTCTCGCCGCTCGGCGCGGGCAACGACCTCGCGGCGCGCCTCGCCGACGGGACCACCGTGCGGGTGAAGCTCGGTCACCACGACCGCGCGTGGGATCTCGCGCTGCTCGTGCCGCAGACAGGCAAGTGGGCCGAGGGGCTCACCGCCTCGTCGCGCGATCCGGTGCGCCCGGACGCGCAGATCCGCTCGTTCTCGGCGGCCCGCGGCAAGGTCGCGGCCGTCCCGCTCGTGCTGCGCTCGCACCGGTCGCTGATCGGCGGCGACGACCGGCAGCTCGACAACGCGATCGAGCTCGGGTCGCGCATCTCGCCGCTCGACCTCGGCGCGCCCATCATCGACGAGGACGGCCGCGTGGTCGCGGTCCTCGGCCGCGGCTGCGCCCCGAACGAGGGCAAGCCCTGCACGCCGGTCGCCTTCGGCGCGCCGATCAGCGCGATCAGGACCTTCCTCCGCGCCGTGCCGTCGACGGCGGTGCAGCCCGCGGCGTGGCTCGGGATCCAGGGGGTGAGCGAGGCCTCGCAGGTCGCGAAGGGGGTCCGGGTCACGGTGGTCCACCCCGAGAGCCCCGCGGACGAGGCGCGCTTGAAGGGCGGCGACCGCGCCGGGAGCGACATGATCCTCGCTGTCGACGGCGTGCCGGTCACCACCCCCGAGGCGCTCGCCGACGCGATCCGCACGCACGCGGTCGGCGAGAAGGTCCCCCTGACGCTGCTCAGCGGGGGCAAGTACCGGCAGGTCACGGTGCTGCTCCGCACCGCGCCCGATCCGAAGGCTGCCGCGACGAAGAAGCAGGAGGCCGAGCTCCCGCCGCCGAGCTCGAGCGGCAAAGCCACCGAAGAGTACCGCAAGTAAGCGAAAAATGATGTGGGCCCGCGCGCGGATTCTATAAGCTCGGCCCTCGGGCGCGATCCGGTTGACACTTCGTCAACCGAACCTCCAGGATCGGGCTTGAGCGGCTCGGTCTGGCGCGCTCGCGGTTCTCATTCAGCCTCGCGCCTCGCGCGGGGCCTTCGATCGGGTGATCCGTGTCCCAAACGTTTCGAATCGAGGTGGCCGGCGAGACGAACGTCGGGCGCAAGCGCAACCACAACGAGGACAACTTCGGCATCATGGTGGAGTACGGCCTCTTCATGGTCGCCGATGGGATGGGGGGGCATGCGTCGGGCGAGGTCGCGTCGAAGATGGCTGTCGACGCGATGCAGGACTTCTTCGCGCAGACGCAGGACGACCCGGAGCGGACCTGGCCCTACAAGATGGACCGGTCCAAGGGCTATGAAGAAAACCGCCTGATCACGGGGATCAAGCTCGCGAACCTGCGTATCTACGAGACCGCGCAGCGCGAGGCGAAGAAGCGGGGAATGGGGACGACGTTCGTCGGCATCTTCACGGCGAACGACGGCGTCTACGTCGCCCACGTCGGCGACAGCCGGGTCTACCGCTTCCGCGAGGGCCGGCTCGAGATGCTCACCGAGGACCACTCGCTCCTCAACGACTACATCAAGATGAAGCGGCTCACGCCCGAGGAGATCGCGAACTTCCCGCACAAGAACGTGATCGTGCGCGCGCTCGGCATGAAGGACACGGTCAAGGTCGACACCCGCTTCGAGGTGCCGCAGCTGAACGACCTCTATGTCCTCTGCTCCGACGGCCTCTCCGGCCCCGTGAGCGACCACGAGATGGCCCAGATCCTGACCGAGCACCAGGACATCCAGGTCGCGACCTCGAAGCTGATCGAGCGCGCCAACGAGAACGGCGGCCCCGACAACGTGACCTGCGTCCTCGTCCGCTGGACCCAGTGAGCGGCGGGCACCCGCTTCGGATACGGGCCCACCTCGACGTTTTCGGTGCTCGGCGTACTGGAGTACGCCTCCGCGCCGAAAACGCCGATCTGGGCCCGTCTCCTGTGCGGGTGACCGCCGCTCGGCGACCGCCGCTCAGGGGACGGCGCCGCTCGGGGTGAGCGCGCCACTTGGGACAGCGCCGGTCTACGGAAGGGCGCCGCCGCTCCAGGGGACGAGGACGAGGAAGATGAAGGCGATGAGGCCGAGCATGAACAGGCTCGTCATCAGGTAGGTCGAGCGCGGCGAGCGCGCTGTGCTCCAGCCGTCGCCGTAGAACTTTCCGCGCGAGCGCGTGCGGATCCGCTGCTGCACGCCGCGGAGCAGGTTCGGCGGGGCCGCGGGAGGCGCGCGCATCGCGCCGCGGACCAGCTCGCGCAGATCGACCTCGTCGACGAGCGGCAGGTCGCCGTCGTCGGGCAGGTCGCCCTCGTCAGGGAGGTCGCTGTCGTCGGGCAGGTCGCGCGGGGGCGCGGCGGACTCGCGCCGGGGCGCGGCGGACTCGCGCGGGGGCGCGGCGGACTCGCGCGCTCGCTCGACGGGGGGCGCCGTGGGACGGCTGCCGCTCTCCACGCCAGAAGCGGCAGGGTCCTCGGCTTGCCCCGTGCTCCTGGGGTCGTCCGATCCGCTCATTTCCCGCCCCTCACCTTCTCGCCCATCACCTTCTCGACCAGCGCGCGGAGCTGCCCGCGCGCGCGATGGATCCGGCTCTTCACGGTCCCGTCCGGCAGCCCTGTGACCGAGGCGATCTCTTCGTAGGACATGTCCTCGACGTCGCGAAGGATGAGCGCCTCCCGGAACTCGGGATCGAGCTGGCCGATGGCATGCTTCACGACCGCCTCGAGCTGCATCCCCTCGACGAGCTCGTCGGGGCGGCTCACGTCGCCGACGCTCACGCCCTTGGCGGCGGACAGCGGTACCCGCTCGGCCATGGCGTCGATGTCGTCCTGGGCGCCGGCGTGCCGCCGCGAGAGGTACTTCGTCCGGTTCTTGCAGAGGTTCACGGCGATGCGGTAGATCCAGGTCGAGAGCTTCGATTCGCCGCGGAACTGGTCGATCGCCTTGAAGACCTGCACGAAGACCTCCTGGGACAGGTCCTCGGCCTCGTCACGCCGGCCGAGCATGCGGTAGACGAGCGCGAAGACCCGGCGCTCATACATGACCACGAGCTCGTTGAACGCGCTCTCGTCGCGCGCGACGAGCCGCGCGATGAACTGGGCCTCGTTCACCTCGAGCTGCGCCGAGAGCTCGCGCTCAGGCTCGACGCCTGCATGGGTCGGGGAGCCGCGTCCGCGGGCCGCATCTACATGGGTCGGGGCTCCGCGTCCGCGGTCCCCTTCATCGCTCGCCACGCCGTCCGGTCCTCCAGGAGCCAGGGGCTCGCGCCCGCCGCGCGGCAGGCGCAGAGCCCTCGGTGAGACCACGGTAAACAACCCCGGCTCGACCGCGCCAGACAATAGCGAGCAGAGAGCGGCGCCGGACGCGTCCACGACGTGGTGCGACCGCGCCGGAGGCGCTCGCCCCCGTTCGATGAAAGTTAGCCGCCACGATCCCCCTCAGAGGGCGCGGGCGCTCGATTGGTTCCGGCGCGCGGATTCGAACCACGCCGCGCAGCCGGACGACGGCGCGCGCGGGGTCGACTCGGCGGAAGAGCGGCGGCGGCGCGGGGGGTGACAGGCGCGCATCACCCTCGACCGCCGTCGACCCCGGCAGAGGGTTGGAGCGCCTGATACGCCTCGAAGAACACCCGCGATTGCTCCGCGTCGGAGGAGAGCACCCGCGCCCAGCGCCGCGACAGCCGGTGGTAGTCCGCGATCGATAGCCCGCGGGCCGCCAAGGGCGCTGCGGGGCCGCCCGCGAGCTGGATGTCGACGACGAGCTTCGCCCACGAGGCCGCGTCCGACGGCGGCACGGGCTTCAGCGCGTCCTGCGCCTTTGCGAACGCGTCCGAGTAGACGATCGGGATGCGCGCGTTCTCCCCCTTCTCGCGTACGTCCTCGCCGATGCGGGTCATCCAGTGGATCGTCGACTCGTTCCACTGCGCTTCGGTGAGCTGGTGCGCTGCGAGGATCGAAGCCTGGGGCCGGTCTCCTTCGGCTATTTCGGCCGAGATCTGCGCGTGATCGAACAACGTGATCCCGTGTGGCGCACCCTTCTGCGTCGTGCCTTTGTCGTGGCCATCGGATCCGCCCGGCATGCACGCATCGTGGTAGCGCCTTGCTGCCGCCGTCCAGAGGGTTGTTGCGGTGCCGAGGCGTGTGTAGACGAGCCGTCAAGATGACGGAGAAGGCGCCTCTCGCGCAGATCCCCGGCGGCCCCAGCCCGGCCGAACCGGTACCGCGCACGCCGGTCCAAGGGATCGACCTCGCGACCTACGCTGCCCTGGCGGTGAGGCTCGCCGAGGGCGGCGAGCCGCGCGCCGTGGTGCTGGCGCGCGTGGGCCTCGACGAGGCGCGCTGGCTCTCGATCGAGAAGACGTGGCTGCTCCGGATCGCGACCTCGCTCTTGCAACAGGATCTCTCGCTCAGCCAGGAGCACGAGGAGGCGAGCGCGGTCGCGCGCGGGGCGCTCGCGCCACCTCCGCCGCTCGCGCTGGAAGAGTACGCCGCCCTTGTGGCCGGGATCGAGGCCGGGCGCGATGCGGGCGTGCTCCTCGCCGGCGCGAAGCTGACGCCCGCCGCGTTCGCACGGCACAAGCTCGCGTGGGAGGCGCGGCTGGCCTCGGACGTCGCGCTCCGCGCGTCGTTCCAGGCGCTGGTGGAGCAGATGAAGCGGACGATGTGACCGCCGCGACCGTCTGGTCACGGCCGGCCCCGTCCGCTATTCTCGTACCCTGTCGGAAGGGGTGAGCGATGGCCAGCGCAGACGCGAGGATTGCCGGCTCCATCGGGTTAGAACCGGACACCTCGACGGACGAGGGGGCGCCGACGAGCGACGCGCGGGCCGTGCGGCGGGCAGCGCCGGCGCTTCCGGCGATCGCGGCGGTGCGCATCGAGGGCGTCGACGAAGCGACGCGAAAGGCTGTCCTTCGCGCCGAAGGCGAGGCGGTGGGAGCGGCGATCGATCCGGCGGTGAGCGTCTCGGTGCTGCGCACCGCGATCGCCCGTGGGGAGCGCGTGATCGTCGAGGCCCACGACGCCGGCTGGGTGGTGATCGGCGCGCTGCGGACCGCGGCGACGCCCGGCGTGGACGAGGGCGACGAGTTCCGGATCAAGGCGGGGCGCGTCACCATCGACGCGGATCACGAGCTCAGCTTCGTGACCGGCGCCGCGAGCCTCGTGCTCCGGGCCTACGGCCACGTGGAGACGCTCGCGGAGAACATCACGACCCGCGCCTCGAGCATGCACAAGATCATCGGGCGCATGATCCGGCTCAACTAGGGGGCTACCATGCCGCTCGCGAACCAGCACAAGCTCGTCGCCTGCATCGCCTCGGGGCACGTCGCCGTGAGCCAGGGCCCGAACGACGTCTGCAAGACGCCTGCGCCGCCGGCCCCGTCGCCCGTCCCGCTGCCGTACCCGAACGTCGCCGTGTCCGCGACCATGGGGCCCGGTTACACGACGAAGACGCTGGTGATGGGCACGCCGATGTGGACGAAGAAGGGCAAGACAGCCATCTCCAACGGCGATCAGCCTGGCGTCGCGCTCGGGATCGTCAGCAACAAGATCATGGGGATGTGCGAGATCACGATGGCGTCGAACGACGTCTACGCCGAGAACGGCGCGGTCACGCGCACGCTCGACTCGTCGCTGTCGAACGGCTGACGCGCCATGTCGGCCCAGTCGAGCGGCACGGTGACGAACGGTCCGGGGACCGGCGCCCCGGGCGGCGACAAGGATCCGTTCTGCGAGACCTTCGTCACGACGCTGAACGAGTGGTGCGGGACGGAGCCCAAGGTCACGCCGTGGTCGAACGGGAAGAAGGTCAGGCCGAGCTTCAACAACATGTACTTCAAGAATCTGGCGAAGAACTACCCAGATGTCTTCAAGAACATGATGCGGGAGGTCCCGCTCATCGTCAAAGACATCGGCACGAAGGCGGCTCCCAACGTCGTCGCCATCTTCCGCGCCTCGTCGGTCCCGGCCGGCCATGCCCTCTCCGGCCTGGCTCGGGCCATGCTCGGCGCATACAACCCGGCGAACGGTCCCAACTGGACCTCGATGCGCAACGGCATGTTCAACGCGTTTTACAGGCAGCCACAGGTGGGGCCATACAAGCCCGCTTTTCCAGACGGACTCTCCAAGGACGGCAAGACGTGGCTCGAAATCAAGCGTCCGCTGGATAAAAAATCGGACTTTCAGGAGGCACAACACAACAAGTTCAAAGAGACAGGCGGCACGGTCCACGAGGCCGGCTGCAACTGCCCGGGGGCCAACTGCAAGAACGGGGAAGACTGCCCGGAAGGGTATCCGCCGGCCGATCCCCCCGATTGGTAAAGGATTCCACGTCATGCCGATCCTCGATGGTCTCGAGTTCACCCAGGCCAGTCTCCGGGTTCGCTACCGGGCGAGCCTCGATCCGCAGATCGTCACCATCTCGGTTACGACCCAGGGGGTCGCGACCTTTCCTTACGCGCAGATCATCTTGCGCAAGCTGCTCACCTCGATCAACGAGGGGAGCGCCGGTGGCTCGCGCTTTCCCCCGACCGCCGGCGCCGCCGTCGTCGTCGACGAGTCGCCCGACCTGCACGGCCCGAACTATGTCTGGAGGGCCCGACTCGCCGCCGTGGATCCGCTCTTTTTGCGCACGATGGTGGAAGAGCTCCGGTATGCCGGGGCAGGACACCCGGTCACGTCGATGGAGATCGCCGGATCGCTCCCGCTGGACGACACCGCGCTCTCGGTGCGTGAGGACGACGTGAAGCGCTGGCTCGACGACCCCGGCGCCTACCTGGAGGAGTGGCCGAACCCGGGGTTCCCCATCGTCGAACGGGGCCGCTGGGCGATGTTCCGATTGCGGCTTGATGCGCAGATCACCGGCGAGCTGCGGCGCAAGCTCGATCTCGTCGCGCTTGGCTGGCTGGATGCCGTCTCCTCCTACCTCTGGGCCACCGGCGAGTACGAGGCGGGCAACATCGATCGCTGCATGCCGCGCTGCGGTTCGAGCAAGGACGAGTTCTCCGCCGCCTATCGTGATTTCTACTTCTCGCCCGTGCCGGCCCGTGCCCGGCTCGTCAACGCGCTCTCTCGTTTCCACCACACCGTCGCGCCCATTGCGCTCGCGACGATCTCACCATGAGGAAACCTGCCATGGTCGATCCGCCTCCGCCGCTCGTCGAGAAAGACGGCATCCCCAAGGTCTACAGCGCGCTCGGGGCCTTCTTTCACCTCGAGCATATCGAGCCGGACGACGAGGCGCGCCTCGATCGGGTGAACGATCTCGTCCACGACTGGTTCGGCGAGCGGCTCACGTTCATGGAGGCCCCCTTCGTCGGGGGGATTCCACCTTTCCGGAGGGCCGATCTCGATTACATCTCCGGCTATTGCCGGACGCTCGATCTGCCGGCCGATCCGCAGGAGAGACTGGCGGTGAGCACTTTCGATTTCGGCCGCGACGGCTATTCGCTGCGATGCTGCGGCGGGGCCAAGCGGAGCCACGCTTCTCCGTACTACTACGGTTTCTGGTCCACCTTCGGTGGCATCGGGGTCGAGGCTCGGATCCCGGCATGCTCGGTCCTCCGCCTGACGGTGCCGGACACCTGGCCTCACGAGGATTTCGCCGCGCGCGTGACCGCGATCGCGCGCGAGCTGCGCCTGCGCTGGGCCGCTGCGGGGCTCACCTACGCCACCTGGAAGGTGTATGGATATCAGGTCGAGGACGAGGCCATCTACGCCCACGCGCGGCGCTACCTGGGCTATGACGTCCCTCATTATCTCAACTCGACGGTGCAGCTCTTCGACGCGATCCGGTCGGTCAACTGGCTCACCTTCGTGGGGCCGGCCCTCGCGGGCCGCCTGCGCGAAGCAGGGCAGAAGCTCGAGAGCTCCGGGCCGCTCCAGGTGAGCTCGGTGGGCAGCTCGGTGTTGATCCGCGCCGGCGATCGGCCCGAGCGCGGCGACGTCAACCGCCTCCAGATCCCGCACGCCTATCAGGCGGCCGACGCGCTCGTGCGGCCCGTGCGCGCGAGCGGGACGCCCGCGGAGAGCCTGGTGCTCTTCGGATCGCCGTGGAGCGTGGCGGAGACCTCGGAGTGGCTCCAGCGCTTCGGCAAGGGCGGTGTCCTGCCGCCGCCTCCTCCGCCAGCGTCGCCCGACGACGATATCCCGTTCTGACGAGCGCGCCATGAAGGTGCAGAACATCACCCGAGGGCGTCACTACGCCGTTCCCATCAAGGACAAGACAGGACGCGCGCACCTCGTCACCATTCTCAAGGTCACCTTCGCCGTCGGCCCGACGGGCCGGGTCGAGCTCGTCGATGAGGGCGCCGCCGAGGTGGATCTCGTCGACACCTACAACGGCGAAGACGCCGCGAAATCCAGCATCCGGCGGCCGTCGCAGATCTTCGACGCAAAACCCGGCACCGACGTGATCCTGCTCGGCCACGCGCATCCTCCGCTGCGCGGCAGGGCCACGCACGTCGACGTCACGCTGCGCTTCGGACCCATCGCGAAGACGGTGCGCGCGCATGGTCTGCGCGTGTGGAAGGCGGGGACGTTCGGCGGCGTGTCCCCCGGTCCGGCGCGCCCGGTCAGCGAGCCCATCCCGCTTCGCTACGAGCTCGCCTGGGGAGGGATGGATCTATCCGATCCCGACCACCCGGCGGGGGAGCCGCGCAACTACGTGGGACGCGGCGTCGCCCGCGATCCCGATGCGCTCGTGGGGCGGCCCGCGGCGCAGCTCGAGCACCCCGAGCACCCGGTCGGCAGCCGCGATTGCGTGCCCTGGAGCTTCGGGGCCATCCACCGCCACTGGCAGCCGCGGGCGTCGTACGCGGGGACCTACGACGCGGCGTGGATGGAGACCAAGATGCCGCTCTTGCCCGACGACTTCGATCCGCGCTTCAACGTCTGCGTGCCGCCGGAACAGTGGTCGCGGGCGCCGCTGCGCGGCGACGAGCCGTGCGAGATCCTGGGGGCCACGCCGGAGGGCGCCTGGCGCTTCCAGCTCCCGCGCTTCGCCCCGGGGTTCTCGAGCACGAGCCGAGGGCGCGTGCAGGATCACCGCACATACATCGACACGATCTTGATCGACGCCGACGCCATGCGCGTCGAGCTCACCTGGCGCGCCGCGATCCCGCTGCCGCCGAAGCTCGAGATGATCGAGCACGTGCGGGTGATCGAGAAGAAGGTCCTCGCCTGAGGTGCGTCAGGCATCCTCGACCATCGGCGCCAGCTCGGCCTGCGGCCCGGTGGCGGTGAGCTTGATCTGGCTCGACTTGATCACCACCTGCCCGGCCGAGAGGGTGACGCTCGAGCCGCCCACCTTCATCGCGATGCTCGCCGCGTTCATCGCCACGGCGCCGCCCACGTTGATCGACAGGCTCGACTTGCTCGACAGCACGATCTCGCTGGCGGCGTTCGCCGCCCAGGCGCCGCCCACGGTGGTCGCCTTGGCGCCGCCGACCTTCACCGCCACGTCCGCGGGGCTCGCCGAGATGAACGCCCCGCCCACCGTCGAGGCGCGAGCGCCGACGGTGACGTCGGTCTTGCCGGTCGCGACCGCCTCGATCTTCGAGCCGCCCACCGTGATCGACGCGGTCCCGGCGGCGGCCATGGAGACGCCGAGCCCCGCCGCCTCCACGCAGCTACCACCGACGGTCTCGGAGAGCGCGGCCGGCGTGCTGTGGGCGACCACCATCGGCGTCATCGTGGTGTGGCTGCCGCCGATGGACAGCGAGCGCGCGCCGGTGACGGTCACCGTCTCTCCGCCGCCGATGGTCTTGGTCCGTGAGCCGCCGACCGACCACGTCTGGGACGCCCCGACGGTGAGCCCATGATCGGCGTCGACGCGCAGCGTGTCGTCGGCGCCCACCGTGAGCGCGTGATCCACGCCGACGCTGTGAATGGCCTTCGTGGCCACCTTCTCGGTCTTGTTGTTGGCGACGACGAGGTTGAGATCCTTCTGCGCGTGCACGTGGAAATGCTCGCCGCCGCCGCTGTCGTCCATGCGGATCTCGTTATGGCCGCCGCCCCCCGGCGAAGATCGGGACTTGAGCGACGACGTGGTCTTCTCTTTGGGCAGCGTGTAGGGCGGCTGCAACGTGCGGTTGTACACGCGCCCCACCACGATCGGGCGGTCGGGATCGCCGTCCTCGAACTCGACGAGCACCTCCCAGCCGACGCGGGGGATGGCCACGGAGCCGCTGGTGTGCATCTGGCCCACGCGGACCCAGGCCGAGCTCTTGTCGTCGCGCGTGCTGCGCCGATCCCAGAAGAAGTGCACCTTGATGCGGCCGAACTCGTCGCAGTGGATCTCCTCGCCGCTCGGGCCCATGACCCGGGCGAGCTGCACACCGCGCACCACGGCCCGCGGCGTCCGCGGGAGCGGGCGATAGACGCTGACGCTCGGGAGCGCCTCGAATCGGTTGGAGAAGCTCACGGTCGTCCCCTGCGCCAGCCAGCGGTGCGTGACCTCGACCACCACCCACTCGCGCCCCAGGCTCGCGTCGGGCGCCTCCGTCACCTCGAACGTGTGCCCCGGGGTCAGGGAGAAGACGTCGCTCTCGCCGGCGACGCGCGACGCGTCGGTATCCATGGCCTCGACGCGGAGCCGCGCGCGCCGCTGCCCCTCCGCGGGATCGACGTAGCGGCCGGGGTAGTCGTAGTGCTCGCGATCGAGCGGCGCGCTGCCCTGCGCGGTGGCCTCGAGATCGAGCGCGGGGCGCTTGAAGTCGTGATCGCGGAGCGTCACCTTGACGGGGCGCAGGCGCTCGCGCTCCGACAGGCGCAGGATCGCCTGGCGCGACGCGAGCCCGCTCTGCGGGCGGAAGGGGATCTCGTGGGTCGGCGACGTGGCCGCATACGCCGACGCGCTGTCGCCGAAGACGAGCTTCGTCCCCTCCTCGGTGTGCTCGAAGAAGTAGAAGATGCCGTCCTCTTCCAGGATGCGCGAGACGAACGCGAGGGTCGTCTCGCCGAACTGCGTGCACACCTCGCGCGTCGGGGGCGAGCCGGAGAGGCGGAACGAGAGGGTCGACGCGTCGAGGCCCGCCTCGTCGAGGAGCGTCTGGACGATCTCGGGTGTCGTCTTCTCCTGGAAGATGCGGTAGTCGGTGCTGAAGCCGAGGACCGCGAGCGTCGGCTCGATCGTCAGCGAGAACCTCGTGCCTTGGTCGGCGTGGCCGGCGCGGAGGCGGACGCGCGTGACCACGCCGGCGTAGCGACGCAGCACCGTGCCGCTCGCTGTATCGCCGACGATGACCGCGGCGCTCTTCCACACCAGCGGCCGCGGGTCGAAATCCGCGATCGGCGCCTCGAGATCGACGTCGATGGTATAGGGCCGCGACATCCCCTCGGAGCACGTGACGCCCGTCAAAAGGAGGGCGCCCGGCTCGATACCCTCCGCGGCGAAGACGAGCTGGTACACGGCGGTGCTCTCGGTCGGCATGGGCCCTCAGTTGTGGTGAATCTGCGACGCCTGCTTGGTGATCATCGCGCCGGGGCTCGCGAGCGAGGGCGCCTTCACCTCCACGCTGCTGCCGGTGATCGTGATCGACGCGGCGCCGCAGCGGATGGAGATCTCCGACTCGGCCTCGATCTCGATCGACGGCGCGTTGGCGAGGAAGGCTCCGCCCACCGTGATCGCCAGCGCGCCGGTCGCCTGCTCGCTCGCGTTGCCGCCCGCGGCGATCACGTACGCTCCGCCCACCGTCTCGGCGAGCGCGCCCTTGACGCTGGTCTCGCAGCCCGCGGCGCCGACGTGGATCTTCGCGCCGCCCACCGTCTCGGCCGCCGCGCCGCCCGTCATGTTCCCGAGGCCCGTGGCCGCGGCGGTGATCCAGCTCCCGCCGACCGTCACGCTCATCGAGCCCAGCGCCGCGCGGGAGACCCCGAGCCCCGACGCCGAGAGCATCGATCCGCCGACCGTGAGCGTGCGCCCGCCCTTGGCCTCGAGCTTCGCGCCGGAGCTCACCGTGACCGAACGGGAGCCGCCGATCGACGCTGACTCCGAGCCGCCCACGGTGACCACGCGATCGGCCGACACGTTGAGCGTCTCGGAGGCGCCGATGGTGACGCTCTGGCTCGACGAGACAGAGGCCTTGAGCTTGCCGCCGACCTTCGTCTCGAGGTTTGAGCCCACGTCGTGCGTGTGGTTGACCCCGACCTTCTCCTGCTTGTTGTCGCCGATGACGACGTTCATGTCCTTCGAGGCGTTGATGAAGATCTCCTCGGAGCCCTTCTTGTCTTCGAAGCGGACCTCGTTGGTCGAGCCCCCGCCGGGCGTGGTGGCCGTCTGCCACGCGGTGCGCGTCTTGTTCGCGGGCAGCGCATACGGCGCGGGGTGCTGGCCGTCGTAGAGGTGGGTGAGCACGAAGGGATCGTCGATGTCGCCCTCGTGATGGTGCACGAGCACGTCCCAGCCGATGCGCGGGATGACCATCGATCCGCCGGTGGCGAACTGCCCGACGCGCATCCAGGTCGACGCCTCATCATCGCGCTTTCCGCGGCGATCCCAGTGAAACTGGACGCGCACGCGGCCGGTCGCGTCCGGGTGGACCTCCTCGCCGGGGGCGCCGACCACGACGCCGGTCTGTGGGCCGCCGGGCGTCTGGATCGCGTGCCGCACGCGCGGCGTGCGGAACGGGGTGGCCTCGGGGATCGCCGACCACGCGATGCGCGGGCTCTGGGTCTCCCCCGCGGTGAGGGTGATGGAGTCGAGGAGGTAGCGGCCGTCGAGCGCCGCGATCGGGTGCTCGACGAGCTCGAAGATGAGGCCCGGACGGAAGCGGCTCGTCCCGGTGTAGCCGCGGAGCTGCGATCGACGCGCGCGCTGGGCCTCGAGCTCGGCCTGCGCGCGCCGCTGACCGTCCCGGGGCTTCCGGAAGCGGCCGGGGTAATCGTAGATCTCCAGGGCGCCGTCGCCGGCGCGCTCGTCGAGGAGGAGCCGCGGCTTGTCGAAGCTGTAGTCGCGCAGGCGCACGGCGCTCGACGTGAGGACCGACACCTTGTGGACCCTCGTGACCGAGTCGACCGTGGCGTTCAGGCCATGCCCCGCTCGATACGGCACGCGGGCCTCACCCTCGATCGGCGCGGATGTCATCGAGTTGTCGGAGAAGACCAGCACCGTCGCGTCGCCGGAGAACTCGAACCAGTAATAAATGCCCTCTTCGGCCAGGAGCCGCTCGATGAAGGCCCAGTCGGACTCGCCGTATTGAACCCAGAACGGCCGCACGGTGTAGCCCCGTTGCGTCGACCACCGCACGGCGCTCGTGGGGATACCCGCCTCGTCGAGCACCTGCTTCAGCACATCGACGACCTTCATCTCCTGGAAGATGCGGCAGTCTTGACCCACGGTGAGCGGCGCGACCTCCGGCGAGAGCGTGAGCTCGTAGATCGCGCCGCGCGTGGCCGGCGTGCGCGCGACCGCCGTGACGAGGCCGTGGATCGCGAGCGCCTGATCGAGCCCGTCGCGGAGCGTGAGCGTGAAGGGGCTGCCGAGCAGATCGCGCGCGGCCGGGCCTTCGAGCTTCGAGGCGTGCGCGGCGAACGAGAACAGCTCGCTCAACGCGGCCCGGCCCTGAACGTGGTGCAGCTCGAACGCCTCCCCCGCAGCCGTCAGCTCGATGATGCTCATCGCTCACCCCACGAGGTTCGGATTGCCTGAGATGGTGACCTTGCCCGACGCGTCGAGCGTCACCAGACCCACGAACGAGGCCGACGCCGGCGTCAGGTTGAGAATGCCGCCGCCTCCGAGGAAGTTGGCCACGCCGAGGACGCGAATGGCCACCTTGGGCGCGGCGATCGACACCTTGCTCCCCGCGTTGGCGCAGAGCAGGCCGCCCACCGTCACGGCGGCGGCCCCCTTGGTGGCTCCCTCGCGGTTGCCGCCGGCCGCTTGCACCAGCACGCCGCCCACTGTCGCCGCCAACGCGCCCACCACCGACTCGCTCACCGTCGCGCCCGAGACGGCGAGCTTGACCCCGCCGATCGTCTCCGACTTGGCGCCGACGACCGCCACGCCGACGCCTGCGCCCGCGGCGGAGACCAGCGATCCGCCGACAGTCAGGCTGTGCGAGCTCGACGAGCTCCGGCTGACACCGAGGGCGGCGAGCGTCGTGTGGCTCCCGCCCGTGGTCTCGGAGTCCGAGCCGCCCACGTTCATCTCGAGCCCGCTTCCGATGCTCACCGTCTCCGAGCCGCCCACACTCTTCGTGCGATCCGTCGCGATCGCCACGCTCGCGGCCGCGCCCACGGTCGTCGACTCGTTTGCGCCGATCGAGACCGTCTCCTTCCCTCCGATGGCGACCTCGCGGTCTTCGCCCACCTGGAGCTTCTCGTCGACGCCGATGGTCTCGGTCTTGTTGTTGTTGGTCTGTCCGTCGTAGTCCTTCGAGGCGTTGATGAAGAGCTCCATCCCGCCCCCGCCGTCCTCCATGCGAAATTCGTTGGATTTGCCGCTCGCGGGGCTCGACGGTGTCTGGATCGCCATCCGCGTCTTCGCCGCGGGGTAACCGTACGGGGAGACCTTCTCCGTGTTGTACAGGCGCGCGACCGCCACGGGGCGATCGGGATCGCCGCCGACGTAGGCGACCGCCATCTCCCATCCGACGCGCGCGAGCGCCATCGATCCGCCGATGGGGAGCTGGCCGACGCGCATCCAGCACGAGCTCGTGTCGTCGTCCTTGCCGACGCGATCCCAGAAGAACTTGCCCTTCATCCGGCCGAGCTCCTCCGTGTGGATCTCGGCGCCCGAGGGGCCCGTCACCACCGCGGAGTGGACGCCGGGGATGCGCGGCGGCGGCGCCGTGCGCGCCGGCCGGAACGGCCGATCCCAGGGGATCACGGTGATCTCGTTGGTGTACGAGGATCCTCCGCCGTGCACCTCGATCCGGTGCTCCACGGCGGTGATGAGGTATCTCGTCGAGAGCGCGGGGAGCGCCGTCTCCTCGAGCTCGAACCACGCGCCCGCGCGGAACGCGAGGTTGTTCGACGCGCCGGTGCCCACCGTCTCGCCGGCCTGGTTCTCCTCGTTGCGGATCTTCGCGAGGATCTGGCCCTCCGCGGGCGTGCGGTGCCCGGTGAAGTACTCAAAGTGATCGCCGTGCCCGTCCGCGCCGTCGCTCACGGTGAGATCGACCATCGGCGTGTCGAAGTTGTAATCGCCGACCGTCGCCTTGGCCGGCACCGCGCGCGCCTCGAGCTCGAAATCGAAGACCCCGAGCCCCCGCGCGTCGGAGGAGACGAAGCGCACGCTGGATTCGCCCGCGATCGGCTCGAACGCGCTCTGCGCGTCCGCGAACGTGACGTGCGTCGATCCGTCGTCGTCATGGATGACGTAGAAGATGCCCTCGTTCTCGGCAAGGCGAGACACGAACGCAAGATCCGTCTCCCGGTACTGGACGCAGTAGGTCCGCTGGAACGGTTTGCGCTGGAGCGAGTAGCTCACATGATCGGCCGGTACACCGGCGCCGTCGAGCACCGCGGCGATGATCTCCTGCGCGTTCTGCTCCTGGAACATCCGCACATCGGCGCGCAGCGCCAAAAGCGCGAGCTCGTGCGCGAGATCGACGGCGACGCGGCACCGATCCTCGCCCTCCATGTCCTCGACGCGCGCGCCCGTGACGACCAGGTGGAAGTGTCGGGCGGCGGCGCCGTCGATGGAGACCGAGAGCGAGACGGGCGCGGCCATCTGCGCGTCCCAGTCGACGTCGGCCGGCGCCAGGATGTCGACGCTCGCGCGCGTGGGCCGGGAGAGCGCCTCGACGACGCGCGCCGAGAGGACGACCGCGTCGTCGAGCCCGGGACATTGGAGCGTCAGCGCGAGGGCCTGGGGCATGTTCGAGTTCCTCCGCCGATTACACGGTGATGATGTGCGTCCGGTACGCGGGCTCGCCGGAGAAGGTTGGCGGCAGCCCCCACCAGAGCGCGTGCCAGATGAACGTGCTCCCTTGGCCCTGCCAGGCGCCGGCCGGCAGGTGCGCTCCGACCCAGCGCTCCGCGACCGTCCAGCTATCGGCCATCATGGCGATGGCCACGTGCTGCCGGTTCGGGCTCACCGCGAACGTGCCGCCGAGCGCGGCGTCGGTGTACTCGTGGCGGTGGGGGTGCGCCCTCCGCCAGCTCGCCCACGCGCCCGCGCTGGTCGTCGGCGAGCCGACGTTGCCCGTCCCGTGCGAGTCGGGCTGATCCGGCGCGCTCAACCGCTGCGCGCCGAAGAAGCGCTTGATCGCGTCCATGTTGGCGGAATTCTGCCCGATGTTGCACGCGCGCAGCGCCACGTGCGCGAGCCGGAGCCCCTGGACCCGCCGCATCAGCGCGCGCAGCGACGCCACCTGCGTCACGCTGATGTTCAGCAGGGTGGCCGCCTCCGCGTCCGGTACCGTCATCAGCGCGCCGGAGCCCGGCGCGTCGGCGAGGACGCCCATCGACCGCGCGTCGGCGAGCACATATTGCGCGCGCTCACGGCCGCGCGCTGGCACGAGCGGCTGCGCCCCGGGGATGAGCTGCATGCTGAGCCCCTCCGGCGTGCCGTGCTGCACGACGAGCGCGCCGCCGCCTGCGGCGAGCGTCGCCATGCTCGTGAGGAGCGACTCCAGCGTCATGCCGGGGAGGGGCACGCGACTGTCGACGTGCATCGTCCCGGTGGCGCCTATCGCCTCATCCGGACAGCGGCGATAGAACTCGTCCGCGAGCGGGTGCACCCGCGTGTCGATCAACGCAACGGAAGGCATCGTATCCCTCCCCGAACGCGGCCATGATCCGGCTCCTGCGCTTCGTCCCCCTGGGACGTGTCAATGATACACGACGGCTCGGCCGTTGACACCTGGCGGAGCCGCCACACACAATCGCTCGCCTCGTGAATCCGCGTCAGCCCTCCCACGCCGATGCGATCCTCGTCGGTGCCGGCGCGCGCACCGCGGGGGGCCTGACGGCGCTGCAGGTCACGATGAGCGCCCGTGCGCAAAAGCTCGCGCCGCGCGAGTCGTACATGATCGATAAAACCGGAAATCGGATCGCGACGACGCGGCTGCGCTCCATCGGCGATAACGTCTTGGGCATTGATCGTTTCATCGCTCTCGGCGGCCCCGCGCTCACGCAGGCCGCATTCCCTTGGCTCTCCGCGCAGCGCCGCGCCGGGCAGCCCGAGCCGCGCCTCCCGGCCATCGTCGCGCTCCCGAGCGATCGCCGGCCGGGCGTCGATCCACGCCTTCGCCAGCACCTCCTCCCCGCTCTCGCCGCGCGCGCACAGGTGCCGATCGATCTCGATCGTTCGGAGCTCGTCTGCCGCGGCCGGGGCGGCGGCGTGATCGCGTTCGAGAAGGCGCTCGCGCTGCTTCGACGCGGCGATGCGGCGGCCGTCGCCGTGGGCGGGATCGACAGCTACTTCGATCCCGACGTGCTCGAGCACCTGGATGGGGAGCTACGACTGCACGGCCCGGACACCGAGAACGGCTTCATCCCGGGCGAGGGCTCGGGGTTCGTCGTCCTCGTGCCGCACACAAGGGCGCACGGGCTCCGGCGCGCGGGGAGGGTGCTGTCCATCGGGGTCGCCGACGAGCCTCACCCCTACGGATCGCCGGAGCCGAGCCTCGCGCTCGGGATGACGATGGCGCTGAAGCGCGCCGTCGAGTCCGCGAGGCTATCCGGGTCGCGGAGCATCCCGTGGGCGCTCACCGACGTCGCCAACGAGCGGCACCGCGTCGACGAGTGGTCGAGCGCCTTCCTCCGCGCACACCTCGCGTTCACCCCGGACGCGGTCCACGACCAGGCGCTGCTCGCTACTGGTGATCTCGGCGCAGCGAGCGCGGCCGTGCTGCTCGTGATGGCCTCGACGCGCTGGGAGACAGGCTGCGCGCTCGGCGACTGCGCGCTCATCGCGGCGGCTTCCGATGGTCCGGAGCGCGGCGCGATGATCGTCGCCAGGGAGGCCGCGTGACCGTCCCGGAGGCTCCATCGGGGCCCGGTCCGCGCGCAGCCCAGCTCGCGCGCAGCGCGATCGAGGAGGTCCTCTTCACGATCCAGGACATCCCGGTCGACCTCGATCGGCACGACCTTCGCGATCGGCTCCTCCGCGCCGTCCATTGCACGTTCGCCGTGCGCGACACCCCGGTGATCTCCGCGGCGCACCTCGACGGCCTGCGCGAAGCCGCTGCGATGGCGACCGAGGGCCGCGCCCTGCTCACCCGCGCGGGAGATCCAGCGGCGGTCGAGCCGCTCCGGCGCGCCGTCGAGCGCCTCGACGCCGCGGCCGCCGCGCTGCGCGAGGGTGCGGACGCGGTCGCGCAGATCCAGCTCGCCCGCCGTCACGAGCTCGTCGGCGATCAAGTCGCCGGAGGACCGCCTCCGGCGCGCGCGTTCCGGGCCAGCATCGGCTTGCCGGAGCTGCACGCTCCGCCGCGCCGGCCGCTGCTCCCGCACGTGATCGTGGAGCCCCGCGTGCCCTTGCCGGCCCCGCCGCGCCCGCCGCCTCGCACCCCGCGCCCGTCGAGTTTCGAGGAGCTCGAGGCCTTCGCGAACGCGAGCGCCGCGCCCATCGACGACGATCCCCTCGTCGACGAAGCGCTGCCCGGCGAGCCCGCCATCCTGTACTTCGAGCCCGCGATCGCGGAGGTCGACGCCCTGCGCCACCTCGGCCGCGACTGCCTGGAGGACATCGCGGGGCTCCGCAACCTCCGCAAGCCGAACGTACTGGAGAGCTGGATCGATCAGGGACCCTTCGAGCAGCGGCTCCTCGACAACCTCGACGCCTTCGCTGCCCTGGGCGGCGCCGTGCTCCCGCTCGTTTCGCTCTTCCACGCCGAGGCCAGATCCCCCGATCCAGAGCGCGCCTTCGCCGTCGCCCTCACCCTCGGCTGCATCGAGGGCAGCGACACCGTCGGTGCGGCGGTGATGACCCTGAAGCAGAGCCCACCAGAAGAGCTCCCGGGATGGCTCGAAGGCTTCTGGCTCGCCCCGAGCCCTGCCATCGACGTCGCGATGGTCGAGCTCTGCGCGAGCTCGCGCCCTTCGCTGGTGGCGCTCGCGCTCGACGTGCTCTGCGCCCGCGGCCGCACCCCCGACGACCTCGTCATGTCGCTCCTCGATCGCTCGGAGCCGGAGATCGCCCCGCGCGTCGCGCGAGCGCTCGCGACCGCGCTGCCACGAAGCGAGGCGATCGACCACCTCGAGCGCATCTGTGGCATGACCGGCGACGACGAGCTCTTCCTGGCCGCCGTCGAGTCACTCCTCCATCGTGCGCACAGCCCAGCGGTCGACATCCTGCGCAGCTCCATCGACGCGCGTTCCTCTCCTGCGCGTGGCCTTCGCGCGCTCCCGCTGCTCTGCCTCGTCGGACGCGCGGGCGACCTCGACCGGCTCCTCGCCGCAGCGAACGCCGCCCCCACGGCGCGCCTCTTGCGTGGGCTCGGCCGCTTCGGGCACGTCGAGTCGCTCGGGACCTTGCTCAACTTTCTGGAGCACGACGACAAGGACGTCGTCGCGGCCGCTGCAGAAGCGCTGGAGCGGATCACCGGCGCCGGCCTCCGTCAGACCATCGAGGAGCCCTGGGAGCTCGATCTCCCTCCCGAAGCCTCGGGGGCGGGCGGCATCCCGGTCCCAGCGCGCCGTGTGGAGCGCGTCGTCACCGATCCGGCGCCGTGGTCCGCGTGGGTTCGAGACAAGGCACGACGCCTCGACGCCAAGCAGAAGACCCGCGGCGGTGGGCCGTTCACGCCGCTGCAAATCGTGACCGAGCTCGAAGCCAGGACCACGCCGCTCGAGCGCCGGGAAGAGGCCTTCCTCGAGCTCCGGCTCGTGACGGGGCTCTCCTCGCCGTTCTCTCCGCACGACTGGGTTGCGCGACAGCAGAGACACCTCACGGAGCTGCGCGCGCAGGTGTCGACCGCCGCGAGCGCGCCGGGCGCCTGGTCGATCGCCGCGCGGCACAACGTCATGGCCCCGCTGGCGAAGCCACGGTCTCCGCCGCCTCGCGCTCCGAGCGCCGACGCTCCGCCGAACCTGGCGGAGCCGTCGCGTCACGCTCCGAGCGCCGACGCTCCGCCGAACCTGGCGGAGCCGTCGCGTCACGCTCCGAGCGCCGACGCTCCGCCGAACCTGGCGGAGCCGTCGCGTCACGCTCCGAGCGCCGACGCTCCGTCAAGCCTCGCGGAGCCCGTATCCTCCGAGGCGAGGGCGTCGACCCCTCCCGCTGCTCCGAAGCCTGCGGCCAGCTTCGGAAGCACGGCGACGTTCAACCTGTCCCCCGAGTTGATCGCGCACCTCGCGGCAGGGGTGCTGCCGTTTCAGCAGAGCAGCCCAGCGGCCGATGCCGACGAAGGCCGATCCTCCCAGCCGACGCCGCCGGGCTCGCCTTCGCTCCCGGCTTTGCCATTCCGACCGCCGCCAGGCCCGGCGGGCGCTGCGTCAGCCGCCGCGCCGACCACCAGGCCCGGCTCCGAGAACCCGACGGCGCCCACGCCACCCAGCACGGCCTCCAGCGCGCTTCCCGCGGTGCTGAGCCTCGCGCAGTACGCCGCGCTCTGCGCCGAGCTGGCCGTCTTCCCCGAACAGGCCGAGGCGATCTTCGAACGGTATGGGCTCTCCGTTCCGCGCGACCGGCTCGCGGTCGATCTCACCTGGCAGGAGCGACTGCGCCGCGACCCCGCGGAGCACCAGCAATGGCAGGCCCGCTACCGCCACCATGTCGCGCACTGGACCGAGCAGCGGACACGAGGACAGAGGTAGGCGCGGGGTCACCCCGAGCTCGGCGCTGCGGCTCCATCAGCGCCGCCCGAGAAGAAGGCGGCGCCTGTGGGTGCTGATCCCCGAACTGCTGGTTCCGGCGCGTGGATTCGAACCACGATTAGGGGATTCAAAGTCCCCCGTCCTGCCCTTGAACGACGCCGGAGTGCCGCGGGATCGGAGCTGACCGCCGCGCGGCGCGCACCTTAGCGCGAGTCGCGCTCGATGGCACCCGTCCCGGCCCATGAGCCAGGTCCGCGGCCTGGATAGCTGATGCCGCGCGCGGTGTCTGCCTCAGATCGACCTCGCCGCAGACGGAACTGCCCGCGCTCGCGGCGACCCACGGACGCCGGCTTCGCGCCGTCCGCCGGCGCCTTGCCCGCGCGGTGAAGCGGCGACGCGGGCGCGCCGGCCGCCTCGGCCAGCGCGGGCGCGCCGGCGCCGTCGGCCGACGCCGCGCGGTCGAGCGCGGCGGCGGGGAGCGCGGCGGCGGGGAGCGCGGCGGCGGGGAGCGCGGCGGCGGGGAGCGCGGCGGCGCCAGCCGCCCCGGCGAGCTCCGGGGTCGGAAGGACGACCTGGGCGGCCGCCGCGGCGACGCCCTGCGCGACACCGACGTGCGCCGCCGGCGCGGCCGCAGCCCTCGCCGGCGCGCGCGCGGGGGCGAGCGCGCTGAGGACCGAGAGGCCCAGCGCGAGCACGAGGGCCGCGCTGCCCGCAGCGAGCGAGACCGCGCCCCGGGAAGCGCGGGCGCGCCGCGCGAGCCGCGACCACGTGCCCGACGCCCGCCCGCGCGCCGCCTGGTCCGCGTCGCGCGCGCCGCGCGCCGGCCGGACCTTCGCGGCGCCGAGCCTCGGGGCGCCCGCGCTCGGGAGCGTGTCGGGCGCGGACGAGGGGATCGCCGGGAAACAGGAAGGGATCTCGAGGGAGATCGGCGGCGAGGGGGTCTCGTGCTGCGCGGCCGCCTCGGCGAGCGGGAACCGGCCGAGCGCGAACGACTCCGCGCGCTCGTCGCCGGTCCCCGCGGGCCCGCCCTGGTGGAAGCGGGGCGCGACGGTCCTGAGATCGTCGGGCGTCAGCGCGAAGCTGAGCGGGCCGGTGGACTCGGGCGCCTCGCATACGGCGGAGAGGGCGGGCGCCTCGTCGCGCGGGGGCGGCTGGGAGATCGTCCAGCCGAGCGCCTTCACCTCGCCGGCGGGCGTCCAGCACTCGATGCCCTCGCGCCACACGCGCGTGCTGTGCGGGAGCTCTCCCAGCTCTAGCGCGCGCCACAGCTCGACCGTGCTCATCGCCTCGAGCCGGTCGCCGTGGTCGACGCACCAGGGCTTCGACTCCGTCGGTTCCTCTCTGCTGGCGGTGTGCGAACTGAACGGCATCGTGGGGGCGCTGCAGAGGCTCAGCTGCCCCTGTCTGCGCCCCTCCCCGCCGCTCGGCGCCGGCACCCCGTCGCAAAGCCCCTCCACCTTGTACGCCGCGCTCGGGCCCATCGCTGTCTCCCTAGCGAACCGCGGCGACCCACCCGATGCTGCTTCCGGGTGCACCACCGCTGCTCTCGTGCGTCGGTAGCGGATGGTGGCGCGGTGGGCCAAGAAAGTGCGGGGCGGAGCCGGGGGGGGCCCGGGACCGCCGGGCCGGGCGGGCGCGCGTCGGCTGCGGTGGGGGGCGGCGTCGGCTGCGGTGGGGGGCGGCGTCGGCTGCGGTGGGGGAGCGGCGTCGGCTGCGGCCGGCGGGCCCGCGCCTCTAGCCCGCCGGCCACGGCGGGCGGGCGACGTCGGCTGCGGCTGAGGGGCGGCGTCGGCTGCGGCCGGCGGGCCGCGCCGCCGTCAGAGGTCCGTGTAGTTGTCGGAGAACATCGCGCGCTGGCCGAGGAAGCTGATCTCGAGCATACCGCCGACGTCCGTCTCGCCGGTGGAGCTGCGGATCACGCTGAGCGCCGGCATCAGCCGGATGAGCCCGCGGTACTTCGTGCCTTCCGGCGCGCGCGCCAGCGTCACGTAGACCGGGGCGCGCACGCTGACGCGGACGTCTGCCGGCGCCTCGTCGTTGAGCGCGACCGCGACGCGTGCGCCGACCGCCGCGCGGAACGTGGCGTTCGCCACCTTGTCGACGAGCCCGGCGTGCGCCGCGAACGTGAGCTCCTGGCTCTGCCTCGGCGCGCCGAGCACCTCCCGCCTGCAGCGCGTGGCCGGGGCGTACGTCGCGGACTGGGTGACCGGATCGACGCCGCGGACGACGTCGCCCACGGGCTCGCACCACTCGAGCGTGTCCGTCGATGCGGTCCAGCGCGAGTCGAACGCGATCTGCCCCTCGAGGGTCGGCGCGAGCTTCTTCCCGCCTTCGCCGACGTAGACCGCCGCGGCGCCGACGCTCCAGGGCACGGCGGTGAGCTCGCGCGGCACGAAGGTAGGCGGCAGGCTCGCGTCGCGCCGCTCGGGGCCGGGGCCGAGATAGCTGAACCGGGTGCGGCCGACCGCGCCGCCGACATAGAGGATCAGCGGCGGGTAGGCCGAGCTGCCCTCGCCCTCGAAGTCGAGGCGCGCGAACGAGGCGGACAGGCGCAGGCTGCCGACGGGCGCCTGCGCCGCCTCGTCGGCGCTCGAGAGGCCGATCAGCGTGGCCAGCCCGCGCTCGGTGGCCACCTCGGCCTCGAGCACGGTGCTCACGTCCCACGCCGTCGGATCCGTCACCTCGCCGAACCCGGCCAGCACACCGAAGCCGACCCGCGCGACCGCCGCGCCGTCGGAGGTGCCCGTGACCTCGGCAGGCACGAGGTAGACGAGCTCGCGGCCCGTCTCGGCCGGCGCGATCGGGGCGCCGGCGCCCGACGCGACCGGCGTGATCGGCGCGCCCGACGCGACCGGCGCGATGGCGCGGCCCGGCTGCGCGGGCGCCGCGGCGGCGCCGGTGTCCGGCGCCGGGGCCGCGGGCGCGCTCGGGGCGGCGCCGGGCGGGACAGGCGCCGCGGGGGAGGCGGGCGCGATCGGGGCGGCGCCGGGCGCGACGGGCGCCGTGGTCGCGGGCGGGACGGAGGCTGCGGGGGCGACGGGCGGAGCGCCCGGCGGCGCGGGATCCGACGGCGGCGCCACGCCCTGGGCGAGCGCGGGCGCCGTCAGCGAGAGCGCGGTTGCCGCCAGCGAGAGCGCCAGAAGCGCAGCGGTGGACCGGGGCAGCAGGGATGCCCTCATGGCGCCACCGTGAACTTGAACGTGAGGCACTCGGCGCCGCTCGACGTGTCGTATTCCGCGCGGGTGCTCTGGTTCGTCTTGGGGTCGAAGGCGAAGATCTGGAACTTGCCGCTGCCGTTCCGGACCCTGAAGCGGAATACGTAGCTGCCGGGCTCCAGATCGAACTCGGGGAAGACCGTGTTGCGGATCGAGAACGGCCTCACCCCAGCCGGATCCGCGTCGGGCGCGGGGTCCTCGAACAGATAGCCGACGGCGCTGAGGTGGTACTCGTCGCTGTGGAGCTTGAGCTTGATCCTCTTCATGGGCGAGAGCGATCCTCTCACACGCGCGCGGCACGGTACAGCGGGCTGGAGGGCGCGCGATGCGGCGGTGATCGACCTTGCCCGACCGTCGAGGCGGCCGGCTTCGACGGCGCGGCGGTGGATGTGCGCGGTCACAGGGTACGGCCGAGGACGCGCCCCATTTTCCAGGCGGAGGCAAGCGCTTGCGGCCCGGGTCAGGGGCGGCTTCGACAGCCGCTTCCGTACCGAGACAGCGGGCGGCCGCGGGGAGACAAGGGGCGGCCGCGGGGAGACAAGGGGCGGCCGCGGGGAGACAAGGGGCGCCGAGCGACCATGACGACCCGTCCCGGGCCACGCAGATCCGAACGCGCATCGGCGATCTCGGCGCCGCAGCCGTAGGTCTGGCCGCGCAGGCGAGGCGACCGTGCGTCCGCTCGATCGTGGGCGCTGGGGCCGAGCTCTAGCGTTCAGTGACTGTCAATGCACAACAAGCCAAGTCTCGGGGTCGTTGTCGTAGGAGATGCGCCGAAGGATGGGTTTAGCCGTGGATTCGTCCGCATGACGCCGGCCGACGCCGCACGCCGCTACGGAACCTCGACGGCACCCAGATCGCACACGGCGGTATTGCGCGGCTGCCCTCGTTGGTCCACAGGTTCGCAGCCCGCTCCGGCTCCCAGCACGGGGCTGCCCGCACCGGGCAGCATCGTGAAGGTGATACCTCCGTTGTCGGCAGGATCCGCCAACTTCGGATCGGCGGCGATTGGATTGGAGATGCATGGATCCGAACCCACGCCCTTGAAGTCGGTCACCCACTGAAGGACGTGGTCGCCTGTACCCGTCGCGGAGCAGCTATAGGCCTGGCCCCAGGGATTGCCCGCCTTGTTGTCGGCGAACACGGTGTTCTTGAAAACCCAATCGCTGCCGCCGAAGAGAGCGCCACCGTGTCCGTTGGCGAAGTTCTTCGCGAAGGTCACGTTGTTCACGCGCAGCTTGTCCCCGAAAATCGCGCCGCCGAAGCCGTCCGTGGCCTTGTTCGAGTAGAACGTGGAGTCGGTGATGGTGCAGGTCGGGTTGCAGTCGAGGTAGAGCCCCCCGCCGTGAGTCTCGCCGATGTTGGAGAGGAAGCTCGTGCCTTTGATGGTGATCTCGCCATTGCTGACGCGCATGCCGCCGCCCAGGGCCACGCCGGTGCCACCTGAATCCTTGCCGAGCGTGTTCCCCTCGATGGTGCAGCGGTCGATGATGATCTTGTCCGGCGGATACACCCACAAAAACGCCGCGCCCCCTGCCCCATAAGCCTCGTTGTTCTGGAACCGGCTTCCGCAGATCTCGACCGTGCCTCCCGCGGTATCGACCCCGTCCTGCGGGTTCCTGTACGCGGGGTCCAATGCTCCATCGGTTCCGATGGCGCCCCCGTTGGAGTCAACGAAGGCCGAGTTGTCGGTGAACTCCGAATTTACGATGTGCAAAGGCGACCACAGGCTGTAGATGGCCCCGCCATACCTGGACTTGTTGCGTCGGAACTGACTCGCCACGACCGTCAGCGAGCTGCCCGTCCAGACCCCGATGGCCCCTCCGGCAGTACCTGCGGTGTTGTCCTCGAACGTGCATCCGATCACCTCCACGTTGCTCCTCCACTCTCCCTTCACGGCTCCTCCGTTGCTGTCGTCCGGAGCCTTGCCGTTGGTGAAGCGCAGATTGCGCACGGACAGCTTGTTGGTCACGATGAAGATCCGTGACGTCCCGCCGCCGTCGAGGGTGATTTTTCCCGCCCCATCGACGACCGTCTCGGCGCCGACCTGGATTGGAGTCGAGATCGCGATCGTTACCGGGGAATCCCCGCACTTGAAGGTGACGTGTCCACCTGCAGTGACGGCCTGGCTCAGAGCGTCGGCCGTGCAGCTCGCGGCCGTCCCGTCGCCCACGACCTTTTTCGATGCAGGGAGCGCCCACGGGGTTGGCTCGTCGCAGCTCTGCCCAGGCACGGACGCGTCGCCGGATGCCGTGCTGCCGCCGGCTCCCGCGTCGGGGGCTACGCCGCCGGCTCCCGCGTCGGGGGCTACGCCGCCGGCTCCCGCGTCGGGGGCTACGCCGCCGGCTACCGCCTTGGCGGCTACGCCGTCGGATCCGCCAGTCGCGCCATCGCTTCCGGCAGCAGAGTCCTCGCCCTGCGACCCGCACGCGCCAGTGGTCAGGACGACAGCAAAAGCATAAGTTTGCATACGAACAATGCGCATGTAAGCCTCCTTACGGCGCACTCGCTATACTCTTTGTCTCGCGGCGAGTGGTATGGGAAATGCGGCATCGCCCATGGCCGGCCCCGTGGTGCGTGGATGTCGGGCGATGGACGCGCGTCAGCCTGCACGCGCGCCGCATCCCCACAGGCTGTGGAGTGAAGTCGACCCCTTCGATGGGTGGATAAGTTGTTGATATAGCGTCGCGTTTCCAGGAGGGGGCGGATCGTAGAAGGTTCTCTACGTGAACCAGCGCGGACAGCGTGGCTGTACGATGGGACGGCCACTACGAGGCGGCCGCTTTCACTCCACAGCCTGCGGGGTGGCGCCGATCGTCCGTTCGAGGTTCACCAAGGCTGTGACCAGCGACTTCGCCCCGCCCGCCGACCTGGCTGACCGTGTCAGCCGGGTGTGGCGCCGGGTGGGCGTCGTGTGTCCATGTCTTCCAAGCGGCGACAGCCGGGGTGTAACAGGCTGGGGGCATGACGTCCGTCGCCGAGATCTTCGCGTACCACGAGCACGCCGTGGGGCCGGTCCGCTTCTCCGACCGGTTCGGGGCCTGGGTGGCCACTCGATACTCCGATGTGGACAGAGTGCTCACCGACCACGTGACGTTCTCGTCCGACGAACTGAGGTACAGCGGCGAGCCCGTACCCCACCGGGACAACCCCGTGCTGGGCAGCCTGATGGCGATGGATCCGCCTGTCCCGGATGGCGCTGCGCCTGTCCCTGGCCGCGTGAGCGGACTCCAGAGGTGCGGTCAGGGGAGCTGCCGTGACACGCTCGCGATCTGTGCCCGGAGCAGGGCGCTGAGCTGCTTGGTCTGGAAGCTTCGCGCCACCGCGCGCACCTGCCCGATCCACGCGCCGAGCTGCGGGTCGGCCTCTTCGAGCCGATCGAGCTCTTTCAGCACCCCGGAGACGTGCCCGCTATCGGCCAGCTCGAGGAGCCGCGCCAGCTCCTGGGCCGATGGGGGGGTGAGCATGCAGAGCTCCGCATCGGTCATGGTGGGAAGGGTCACGGCCGTCCCCCGCGCCGCTCGGCGCTGCCACTCGAGCTGGAGCGTGGCTCGGAGCAGCTCTAGCAGCGCGCCGGCCTGCACCGGCTTGGGCAGAAAGTCGTCGCATCCGGCGCTGAGGCTCGTTTGCCGCGCGGCCTCCGAGATGCTGGCGGACGAGGCGATGATGACGGTTCTGGCGAGCTCTGGCCTTTGCCGCAGGCGCCGTGTCGCCTCGAACCCATCCATGCCCGGCATGGCCAGGTCCATGACAATGATGTCCGGCGTTCGCTCGCGGGTCAGCGCGAGCGCCCGCTCGCCGCTGCCGGCCTCGAGCAATTCGAAGCCAATCGGCTCTAGCAGGTCGCGCAGCAGAGCGCGGTTATCGGCGTTATCGTCCACCACGAGGATCGAGCGGCGCTTGCCCTCATACCCGATGATCGCCTCCCACGATAGCCCCGCGCTCCCCTTCGCGGCGGTCACCTCAAGCAGGCAGAGCGTCACCGTGAACACGCTGCCTTGGCCGAGCTGGCTTTTGACCTCGATACTGCCACCCATTCGCCCGACGAGCTCCCTGGTAATGGTGAGCCCAAGGCCCGTGCCCTCGGCGTGCCGCTTCTCATCGCCGACCTGCTCGAAGGGCTCAAAGATGCGCGAAAGATGCTCGGGGGCAATCCCGGGGCCGGTGTCTTTGACCTGGAACCGCACGGTGCGCCTTTGGTCCTCCGGCGGCTCCAGCACTTCGACGTGCAACGTCACGCCGCCCTGCTCGGTGAACTTGATGGCATTGCCCAGCAGGTTGAGCAGCACCTGCGTGAGGCGTTTCTCGTCGGCGCGCACCGAAAGCCGCTCGGGGCCTGCATGCTTGTAGGCGAAGGAGAGGCCCTTCTGCAAAGCGCGCACGCGGCAGATGTTGGTCACGGTCTTGAGGAGCGTGGGCAAGTCGACCGCGGTGTGGTGGAGCTCCATCTTGCCGGCCTCGATCTTGGCCAGATCGAGCACGTCATTGATGAGGCTCAAGAGGTGCGTGCCGGCCGTATGAATGATGCGGGCCGAGTCGGCGGCTTTCGCGGGCAAACCGGGCAGCTTGCCTAGGACCTGCGCATAGCCGAGGATGCTGTTGAGCGGCGTGCGCAGCTCGTGGCTCATGCTCGACAAAAAATCGCTCTTGGCGCGGTTGGCATTGTCCGCCGCCTCCTTGGCGGCCACGAGCTCGGCGGTGCGCTGCGCCACCTCGCGCGCGAGCCGCTCGTTGTAGGCGGAGATCTCGGTATAGAACGTGGCGTTCTCCACGGCCGTCGCCGCCAGCGCGCCGAGCAGCGTCACCAGCTCGACGCGCGCTTCGGGGAAGGCGTCTTCCACGTGCGGGTGCTCCAGGTACATCACCCCGGAGAGGCGCCCCTGGTGCACCAGCGGCACGGCCAGCACCGAGCCGGGCCGGTGGACGAGCAGGTAGGGGTCTTCGTCGAAGCGGGTGTCGGATGCCGCCTGCCCGAGCAGCACCGGCTCCTTGCCGCGCGCGACGTACTGCACCAGCGTGGCCGGCAGCCGCGTCGAGTCGGCGACGGGCTCGTTCAGCGAAAGCTCGATCTGCTGCGGGTTGACGGTGAGCTCTGCGGCGATGACGAGCTCGCCGCCTTGCACAAGGGCGAGCACGGCGCGCTCGGCGCCGGAGTACTCGGCGAGCAGGCGGAGCATGCGGCCGACGAGCGAGCCGAGGTTTCGGTCGCCGGAGAGCGCCTGCGCGGCGCGCAGCGCGGAGGCGATGTCCAGGGACGCGTTGAGCGTGCGGTCGGTGATGGTCGTGCTCGTCGACGACAAGGACGCCCCGTCCTGCGGCTCGGCCGTCGCGCCGTCCGCGAGGACTGGTCGGCCCGAGGTCGCGATGCTGTCCGGGTAGCGCTGGGCGAGCCGCGCGGCGGCCGCGCGCGCTCCCCAGCGCAGGTAGGCGTCGTGCGCGGCCGAGAGATAGGCGCGGGCCAGGGCGCGGTGGCCGCGGGCGAGGCGGTGCTCGCCGGCCAGGCGCAGGCCGAGCGCCTCCGCGTTGACCAGGTCATTGTCGCGGGCCTGCTCGATGGCCTGGTCGTACAGCCGGCCGGCCTCATCGTGCTCTTCCCGGGCGCGGGCGAGGCCCGCCTCCATCAAGAGGCGCATGGCCTCGAAGGTCTCCGGGCAGCTCTCGGCCCAGAGGGTGAGGCGCGCGCCGTGGAAGGCCAGCCGATCCTCGAGCAGCGCGCGATGCGCGGCGGCGGCGGTGGGGAGGGCATGCGCTCCGGCGACACAGAGCGTGAACGTGAAGGCGTGGAGCATGAAAGCGCCCCACGATGCCTGCCAGTCCGGCTCGGCGGCAAGAACCGCCTCGACCGCCCACGCGTCGGCGCCGAGGTGGAGCCCGGTAAAGCCCGCCATCGCGCCGGCCGTGAAAATTGTCGGTTTCGCGCCCCGCGCGAGCCGCGCGAGCCGCGCGAGCTCATCGAGCGTCTGCTCGACGGCGAGCGTGGCCGAAGCCTGAGAGAGCGCGGCGACCGAGCGGGCAACGATATTCCGAGTGTCCGTGGCCGCGAGATCGCGGTAGACCATGCGGTCGAGGTCGCGCGTGACGCGATCGAGGTCGGCTCCGGCGATCAGCTGGTAACCTACCCTACTGGCCTCGCTGTGGGCCTCGTAAACCAGGTCGCGCTCCTCGGCGGCGGCGCGCGTCGCGCGCGCGAACAGCTCCGCCATCTTCGAGGGCGGCGTGCAGTACTGGGAGGCCAGTGTGGCGGTTAAGAGCGCGGTGGCGCGCGGAACATCGTACTGATCAATGAGCGCCAGCATGGTCTCGCTCAGCCGGCGCCCCAAAGGCAGCTTCTCCAGGGCGTACGAAAGGAGCAAGGCCGTGCTCGCGCACCCCGCGAACGAGCTCTTCGTCAGCCCGTGACGCAGCGTCTCCAGCACGATCATCGGCCGGCAGTACCGGCTCAGCGAGGGCATCCCGAAGATGGCGCAGGTCCCCAGCACGTCCAGGATCCTGCACCGCAGCGCGTGGGCGCGGTCGGTGCTCATCGGCAGCGCCTTCCAGTCCTCGATGGTTATCCGCGAGAGGGCGGGCTCGAGCTCGGTGATGAGCGCGTCGAGCAGCGCCTGATGCTCCTCCGGGGTCTTTGGCAGCGGGCGCCCGAGCCACGAAAGGGCCGTGAGGCCGAGCTCGATTCCCTGCGCAATGCGGCCGGCGAGCTGAAGAACTACAAGCAAGACGCTGGCCACGCGCGCGCGATCGAGCGGGTCCCGCGCTCGCTCGAGGCAGCACTGAAAGAGCCGTTCCGCTTCGTCGACCTGCGCCGCGAGCCAGAGCGCCTCGGCCAGGACCAGGTGCACCTCGAAGGTCGTCTCCGGGGCCTCGGTCCACCCCTCCTCGCCCAGCAGCGACGTGGCCGTCCCGAGGAACGCCACGGCCTGCGCATAGGCCGCGCTGGCCTTGGCCCGCTGCCCCGCGCGCAGGTTCTGCTCCGAAAGGTCGCGCTTTTCCTCCGCCTCGGTCAGCCGCTCGGCGGCCCGGTTGCGGTGGTAGAGCGTCGCGAACAGCTCCCCGTCGGCGCACGCGACGCCGTACCTCGCCCGCAGCGCTCGGCCGATCCCGAGGTGCAGCGCCAGCCGCTCCTCGGCCGTGAGCGCCTCGTAGGCGGCCTGCTGCACCCGGTCGTGCACGAAGGCGTACCCCTCGTGCTCCCGCTCGCCCTCGTGCATCACGAGCCCCTCGCGCGCTGCCTTCGCCAAGAGGGCGCTGACCGTCTCCGCCTGCTGCCCGAGCAAGTGCGCCAAGAGCTCCGCGTCGAACCGGTCGCCCACGCACGCCGCCGTCTGCAGCGCCCGCTGCAGCTCGGGCGACAGCCGCTCTAGCCTGCGGGTCAGCAGCGCGACGACGTTGTCGGTGATCCCCGCCCGCTCGATCGCCTCCCGCCCCCAGCGCCACCGCCCCGTCTCCGCGTCGCGCGAAAGCAGCTTCCGCTCGTGCAACAGCTGCACAAACTGCCCGACGAAGAACGGGCTGCCGTCGGTCTTGTCCTTGACCAGCCGCGAAAGCTCCTCCACCTCGGCCTCGGACCGATCGAGCATGTCCGCCACCATCGCCGCGACCGCCTCCACACCCAGCGGCGAAAGCGCGATCCGCCCGGTCACGGCGCCCGGGGTCGCGGAGGCCGAAAGCAGCGCGTTCAGCGGGTGCTCGGGGCCCACCGCCTCGTCCCGGTAGGCGCCCACCACCAGGAGGTGCTGGACCGCAGGCTCCTTCAGCAGCTCGCCCAGGAGCGAAAGCGACGCCGCGTCCGCCCACTGGAGGTCATCGATGAACAGCAAAAGCGGGTGCTCGGCCGTGGCCAGCGTCCGCACGAAGCCCAGCACCGTGGCCTGGAAGCGGCGCTTGGCCTCCAGCGGCCCGAGCTCGACCAGCGGCTTGGGCTCGCCCAGGATGTGCACAAGCTCGGGCATGAGCTCGACGAGGATCTGCCCGTTCGGCCCTGCGGCCTCCTGAAAGGCCTGCCTCCAGCGCTCCAGCACCTCCGCCGGGTCCGCCAGCCGCCGCCGCACCACCGACCGCAGCGCCTGCGCCAGCGCCGCGTACGGCGTGCTGCGCTGCAGCTGGTCGAACTTGCCGCTGGCGAAGATCCCTCGCCGCGCGCGCACCTCTGCCTGCAGCGCCTGCACCAGCGCCGACTTGCCCACGCCCGACGGCCCTGCCACCAGCGAAAGCACCGTCGCGCCGCGGCACGCCTCATCGAACAGCGCCGCGAGCGCAGCGCTCTCGCGCTCCCGACCGAACAGGCGCGAGGGCGCGCGGACCCGATCGTCCCAGTCGCGTTTCGCCAGCGGAAACAGCGCCACCGTCCCCGTCTCGACCCACGCCCGCGCCGCCCGCTCCAGATCCCAGGCCGCGCCGCCGGCGGTCTGGTAGCGATCCTCGGGGCTCTTGGCCATCAGCTTGAGCACGATCGCGCTCACGGCCTCGGGGATGCTCCGCTCCGGCGCCCGCTCGTGCGGCGGCACGGGCGCCCGGGCGATGTGCGCATGGATCAGCTCGGCCACGTCTGCGGTCATGAAGGGGAGCTCCCCCGTGAGCATCTGGTAGAGCGCCGCGCCCAGCGCATACAGGTCGGCCCGGGCGTCCGGTGCTCGGTTCATTCGCCCCGTCTGCTCGGGCGCCATGTAGGCCAATGTCCCGGAGACCGCCTCCAGCGACGTCTGCGCAGCGAGCTTTGGCGTCCAAAAGGTCGCGAGCCCGAAGTCGATCAAGCAGGTGCGCGTCCGCTCGGCGTCGACCAGCACGTTGTGCGGCTTGATATCGCGGTGGAGGATGCCTCGCCGGTGCACCTCGCCCAGGCTGCGCGAAAGCGCGGCGCCGAGGCGCAGCGCGACCCCGACGGGCAGCGGGCCCTGCTCGAGCACGCGAGCGAGCGAGGTGCCATCCCAGTGCTCCAGCACGAGCACTGGCTTGCGGTCGAGCTCTTCGAGGCCCAAGGCCCGGATAACGCCGGGAGCATCGAGCGCGCGCAGCACGGCGTGCTCATGCTTGAGCTGCTCCCGCGCGCGCGGGCTCGGCGGCTCGCCATGCGGCAGCTTGAGCACCACCTTGCCGCCGGTCTTGGTGTCGGTGGTTCGTACGATGCACATCTCCGCCCCGGAGTGCAGGACCTCGCCGAGAATGTACTTCATGGGGAACGATTCTCGATCATGACCTGACGAGCGCCATGCTCCATCGTGTACGAGCTCGCTCGCGCGATCCCTGAAAGTTCGTTGAAAAGCTCGTTGGGCTCGCCCGCACAGCAGGGGAAAGGTGGGGCGCGCGACATGCGCCTCCGCGCGATCGTGATCAGGGCGAAAGACGTAAAGGCCGTAGGCGTCGAGAAACGGGCGGAGCGTCTGCTGCTCGATGTCGATGCCGAGCTCGCGCGCGATGAACGCGACCACCTCGGGCTGAGTGCATCGCGGATGGTCGACGAGGTACTTCGCGATCGGACCGGCATGCTCCGGGCGCAGCCGCGGTTGCCGGTGTCGCCCGAGCTCCGCCCAGATCGGCTCCCAGCATCAAAGCCGGGCTCGACCTCGACTGGAGCGACCCGAAACAGAAGGCGGCGGCGATTCAGATCCTGGAACGGCAGGTTTCGCGCTGCAACAGTGGGTCGACCGCCATCTGGATGACGTCGTCGAGCAGCCGCTTCGCAGCTGCATGACCTGTTGGAATCAGACGATTTTCAATACGTTCGGCGTTCTAGCTAGTCTCTGGTGGCGATCCTTCCTGTCCCGGATGGCATTTCGCCTGTCCCGGATGGCGCTGCGCCTGTCCCTGGCCGCATGAGCGGACTCCAGAGGTGCGGTCAGGGGAGCTGCCGTGACACGCTCGCGATCTGTGCCCGGAGCAGGGAGCTGAGCTGCTTGGTCTGGAAGCTTCGCGCCACCGCGCGCACCTGCCCGATCCACGCGCCGAGCCGCGGGTCGGCCTGTGCGAGCCGATCGAGCTCTCTCAGCACTCCGGAGATGTACCCTTGACCGGCCAGCTCGAGGAGCCGCGCCAGCTCCTGGGCCGATGGGGGGGTGAGCATGCAGAGCTCCGCCTCGGTCATGGTGGGAAGGGTCACGGCCGCCCCCCGCGCCGCTCGGCGCTGCCACTCGAGCTGGAGCGTGGCGCGGAGCAGCTCCAGCAGCGCGCCGGCCTGCACGGGCTTGGGCAGAAAGTCGTCGCATCCCGCGCTGAGGCTCGCTTGCCGCTCGGCCTCCGAGGTGCTGGCGGACAAGGCGATGATCGCGACTCGGGCGAGCTCGGGCCTTTGCCGCAAGCGCCGTGTCGCCTCGTACCCGTCCATGCCGGGCATGGAAAGGTCCATCAGGATGACGTCCGGCGCTCGCTCGACGGCCAGCGCGAGCGCCCGCTCGCCGCTGTCGGCCTCCAGCAGCTCGAAGCCCAGCGGCTGGAGCAGCTCGCGCAAGAGCGCACGGTTCTCGGCCTTGTCGTCCACCACGAGAATCGTGCGGCGCTTGCCCTCGTACCCGAGGATCGCCTCCCACGACAGCCCGGCGCTGGCCTTGGCCGCGGCCACCTCGAGCAGGCAAAGCGTCACCGTGAAGACCGTGCCGTGGCCGAGCTGGCTGTTGACCTCGATGCTCCCGCCCATCCGCTCGACGAGCCTCTTCGTGATCGCCAGCCCGAGGCCCGTGCCCTCGGCGTGCCGCTTTTCGTCACCGACCTGCTCGAAGGCCTCGAAGATGCGCCCCAGGTGCTCGGGGGCGATGCCGGGGCCGGTGTCCTTGACCTGGAAGCGCACCGTGCGCCCTTGGTCCTCCGGCGGATCCAGCACCTCGACGCGCAACGTCACCCCGCCCTGCTCGGTGAACTTGATGGCATTGCCCAGCAGGTTGAGCAGCACCTGCATCAGCCGCTTCTCGTCGGCGCGCACCCTCAGCCGCTCGGGACCGATACGTTCGTAAGCGAAGGAGAGGCCCTTCTCCTGAGTGCGCACCCGGCAGAGGTTGGCCACGGTCTGCAGCAGCGTGGAGAGGTCGAGCGCGGTCGGGCGCAGGTCCATCTTGCCGGCCTCGATCTTGGCCAGATCGAGCACGTCGTTGATGAGGCTGAGCAGGTGCGTGCCAGCGGTGTGGATGATGCGGGCCGAGTCGGCGGCTTTGGCCGGCAGATCGGTCATCGGGCCGAGCAACTGGGCATAGCCGAGGATGCTGTTGAGCGGGGTGCGCAGCTCGTGGCTCATGCTGGACAGGAATTCGCTCTTGGCGCGGTTGGCGCGGTCGGCCGCCTTCTTGGCAGCTTCCAGCTCGGCGGTTCTCTGCGCCACCTCGCGCGCGAGCCGCTCGCTGTAGGTGGACAGCTCGGTGTAGAACGTGGCGTTCTCCACCGCTGTTGCTGCCAGCGCCCCGACCAGCGTCACGAGCTCGACGCGAGCTTCGGGGAAGGCGTCTTCCACGTGCGGGTGCTCCAGGTACATCACGCCGGAAAGGCGCCCCTGGTGCACCAGCGGCACGGCCAGCACGGAGCTGGGCCGGTGGGCGAGCAGATAGGGGTCCTCTTCGAAGCGGCTGTCGGATGCCGCCTGCCCGAGCAGCACCGGCTCCTTGCCGCGCGCGACGTACTGCACCAGCGTGGCCGGCAGCCGCGTCGAGTCGGCGACGGGCTCGTTCAGCGAAAGCTCGATCTGCTGCGGGTTGACGGTGAGCTCTGCGGCGATGACGAGCTCGCCGCCCTGCACCAAGGCGAGCACAGCGCGCTCGGCGCCGGAGTACTCGGCCAGCAGGCGGAGCATGCGGCCGACGAGCGAGCCGAGGTTTCGGTCGCCGGAGAGCGCCTGCGCGGCGCGCAGCGCGGAGGCGATGTCCAGGTACGCGTGGAGCGTGCGGTCGGTGATGGTCGTGCTCGCCGGCGGGGAAGCCCCGTCCGGCGGCTCGCCCGACGGCGCGTCGGCCCCGAGGGCCGGGCGGCCCGAGGCCGCGATGCTGTCCGGGTAGCGCTGGGCGAGCTGCGCGGCGGCCGCGCGTGCTCCCCAGCGCAGGTAGGCGTCGTGCGCGGCCGAGAGATAGGCGCTGGCCAGGGCTCGATGCCCGCGGGCGAGGCGGTGCTCGCCGGCCAGGCGCAGGCCGAGCGCCTCGGTGTTGACCAGGCCGTGGTCGCGGGCCTGCTCGATGGCCCGGTCGTACAGCCGGCCGGCCTGCTCGTGCTCTTCCCGGGCGTGGGCGAGGCCCGCCTCCATCAACAGGCGCATGGCCTCGAAGGTCTCGGGGCAGCTCTGGGCCCAGAGGGCGAGGCGCGCGCCGTGGAAGGCCAGCCGGTCCAAAAGGAGCGCGCGCCGTTCAGCAGCGGCAGTGGGGAGGGCATGCGCTCCGGCGATACAAAGCGTGAAGGTGAAGGTGGGGAGCGAGGGCGTGCCCCATGACACCTGCCAGTCCGGCTCGACGGCGAGGACCGCCTCGACCGCCCGTGCGTCGGCGCCGAGGTGAAGCCCGGTAAAGCCCGCCATTGCGCCGGCCAAGAAAGTCAGCGGTTTCGCGTCCGGCGCGAGCTGCACGAGCTCCTCGAGCGTCTGCGCGATGGCGTGCGCGACCGGGGCCTGCGAGAGCGCGGCGACCGAGCGGGCGAGGATGTTCCGATGTACCGCGCCCATCAGGTCGCGGCAGACCATGCGGTCGAGGTCGTTCGCGACGCGATCGAGGTCGGCTCCGGTGATCAGCTGGAAGAGCACTCCGTTGAGCTCGCTGTAGGCCACGAAGGACAGGTGGCGCTCCTCGGCGGCGGTGCGCGCCGCTCGCGCGAATAGCTCGCACAGCTTCGATGGGGGCGTCCAGTACTGGGAGGTTATTACGCAGTTGAGGAGCGCGACAGCGCGCGAGACGTCGTACTGATCGATAAGCGCCAGCATGGCCTCGTTCAGCCGGCGCCCCAAAGGCACCTTTCCCAAGGCGTACGAAAGGAGCAAGGCCGTGTTCGCGCCCCCCGTAAGCGAGCTCTTCGTTAGCCCGTGCCGCAGCGTCTCCAGCACGATCATCGGCCCGCAGCACAAGCCCAGCGAGGGCATCCCGAAGAAGGTGCAGGGCCCCAGCACCTCCAGGATCCTGCACCGCAGCGCGTGGGCGCGGTCGGTGCTCCTCGGCAGCGCCTTCCAGTCCTCGACGATCATGCGCTCTACGGCGGGCTCGATCTCAGCGATGATCGCGTCGAACAGCGCTTGCTGCTCCTCCGGGGTCCTCGGCAGCGGGCGCCCGAGCCACGCCATCGCCTCGAGGCCGAGCTCGATGCCCTGCGCGAAGCGGCCGGCGAGCGAAAGATACACAATCAAGAGGCTGGCCACGCGCGCGCGCTCGAGCGGGTCCGGCGCTCGCTCGAGGCAGCGCTGAAAGAGCTGCTCCCCCTCGTCGACCTCCGCAGCGAGCCACAGCGCCTCGGCCCTGGCGAGGTGCACCTCGAAGGTCGTCTCCGGGGCCGCGGTCCACCCCTCCTCGCCGAGCAGCGACGTGGCCGTCCCGAGGAACGCCGCGGCCTGCGCGTCGGCTGCGCTGGCCTTGGCCCGCTGCCCTGCGCGCAGGTTCTGCTCCGCCAGATCGCGCTTTTCCGCGGCCTCCGTTAGCCGCTCGGCGGCCCGGTTGCGATGGTAGAGCGTCGCGAACAGCTCTCCATCGGCGCACCTGAAGCCATACCTCGCCCGAAGCGCTCGGCCGATCCCGAGGTGCAGCGACAGCCGCTGCTCCGCCGTCAGCGCCTCGTAGGCGGCCTGCTGCACCCGGTCGTGCACGAAGGCGTAGGCCTCGTGCTCCCGCTCGCCCTCGTGCACCAAAAGCCCCTCGCGTGCCGCCTCCGCGAGCAGGGCGCGGACCGTCTCCGCCTCCTGCCCCAAAAGGTGCGCGAGCAGCTCCGCGTCGAACCGGTCGCCGACGCACGCCGCCGTCTGCAGCGCGCGTTGCAGCTCGGGCGACAGCCGCTCTAGCCTGCGGGTCAAGAGCGAGACGACGTTGTCCGTGATCCCCGCCCGCTCGATCGCCTCCCGCTCCCAGCGCCACCGCCCCGTCTCCGCGTCGCGCGAGAGCAGCTTTCGCTCGTGCAGGAGCTTTAGAAACTGCCCGACGAAGAACGGGCTGCCGTCGGTCTTGTCCTTGATCAGCCGCGAAAGCTCCTCCACCTCGGCCCCGGGCCGATCGAGCATGTCCGCCACCATCGCCGCCACCGCCTCCGCGCCGAGCGGCGAAAGCGCGAGCCGTCCGGTCACGGCGCCCGGAGCTGCGGAGGCAGAAAGCAGCGCGTTCAGCGGGTGCTCGGGGCCCACCTCCTCGTTTCGGTAGGCGCCCACGACGAGCAGGTGCTGGCCCGCTGGTTCCTTCAGCAGCTCGCCTAAGAGCGAAAGCGATGCCGCGTCCGCCCACTGCAGGTCGTCGATGAACAGCACCAGCGGGTGCTCGGCTGTGGCCAAGGTCCGCACGAAGCGCAGCACCGTCGTCTGGAAGCGGAGCTTCGCCGCCATCGGCTCGAGCTCGACCAGCGGCTTGGGCTCGCCCAGGATGTGCAAAAGCTCGGGCATGAGCTCGACGAGGATCTGCCCATCCGGCCCCGCGGCTTCCTGAAAGGCCTGTCTCCAGCGCTCGAGCACCTCGGCCGGGTCCGCCAGCCGCCGCCGCACCACCGACCGCAGCGCCTGCGCCAGCGCCGCGTACGGCGTGCTGCGCTGCAGCTGGTCGAACTTGCCGGAGGCGAACATCCCCCGCCGCGCCCGCACCTCACCCTGCAGCGCCCCCACCAGAGCCGACTTGCCCACGCCCGACGGCCCCGCCACCAGCGAAAGCACCGTCGCGCCGCCACACGCCTCCTCGAACAGCGCCGCGAGCGCAGCGCTCTCACGCTCCCGACCAAACAGGCGCGAGGGCGTGCGGACCCGATCGTCCCAGTCGCGTTTGGCCAGCGGAAACGGCGCCACCGTCCCCGTCTCGACCCAGGCCCGCGCCGCCCGCTCCAGGTCCCACGCCGCGCCGCTGGCGGTCTGGTAGCGATCCTCGGGGCTCTTGGCCATCAGCTTGAGCACGATCGCGCTCACGGCCTCGGGGATGCTCCGCTCCGGCGCCCGCTCGTGCGGAGGCACGGGTGCCCGGGCGATGTGCGCGTGGATCAGCTCCAGCGCGTCGGTCGCGTCGAACGGCAGCGCGCCGGTCAGCATCTGGTAGAGCGTGGCGCCCAGCGCATACAGGTCGGCCCGGGCGTCCGGTGCTCGGTTCATCCGGCCCGTCTGCTCGGGCGCCATGTATGCCAGCGTCCCCGAGACCGCCTCCAGCGACAGCTGCGCGGCGAGCTTCGGCGTCCACCAGGTCGCGAGCCCGAAGTCGATCAAGCAGGTGTGCGTCCGCTCGGCGTCGACCAGCACGTTGTGCGGCTTGATATCGCGGTGGAGGATGCCGCGCCGGTGCACCTCGCCCAGGCTGCGCGAAAGCGCGGCGCCCAGGCGCAGCGCGACCCCGAGCGGCAGCGGGCCCTGCTCGAGCACGCGGGCGAGCGAGATGTCATCCCAGTGCTCCAGCACGAGCGCCGGCTTCCGATCGTGCTCTTCGAGGCCCAACGCCCGGATGGCCCCGGGGACATCGAGCGCGCGCAGCACGGCGTGCTCGTGCTTGAGCTTCTCCCGCGCGCGCGGGCTCGGCGGCTCGCCATGCGGCAGCTTGAGCACCACCTTGCCGCCGGTCTTGGTGTCGGTGGCTCGTACGATGCACATGTCCGCTCCGGAGTGCAGGACCTCGCCGAGAACGTACGTCATGGGGAACGATTCTCGATCATGACCTGACGAGCGCCATGCTCCATCGTGTACGAGCTCGCTCGCTCGATCCCTGAAAGCTCGTTGAAAAGCTCGTGGGCTCGCCCGCACAGCAGGGGAAAGGTGGGGCGCGCGACATGCGCCTCCGCGCGATCGTGATCAGGGCGAAAGACGTAAAGGCCGTAGACGTCGAGAAACGGGCGGAGCGTCTGCTGCTCGATGTCGATGCCGAGCTCGCGCGCGATGAACGCGACCACCTCGGGCTGAGTGCATCGCGGATGGTCGACGAGGTACTTCGCGATCGGACCGGCATGCTCCGGGCGCAGCCCCGGTTGCCGGTGTCGCCCGAGCTCCGCCCACCCAGATGGATTCGAGCATCTGGTGCGCCGACAGCGTGCGCACGGTGCGCATGGCTCGGTCGGTGCGGCCCACCGCCGCGCCCACTTGCGCTGCGGTCAGGCCCATCTCCGCATGCAGGAGAAAGTAGGCTGCTACGCGCAGCAGGATCGGTTGGGCCGCAATGACGGCCACGAACCGCACCGCCGCCTGTAGTACTACAGCCGCACGTCGGTGAGCACCGAACGAGCTGGGCTCCACCAGTGCGCGGACGAGCCAAGCGTCACGAGCGAGCCGCCGCATCCACCGGCGCTGATGTGCATGGTCACGTTGCTCCAAGGCTACGTCGGCGCATCGGATCGATAGTCGCCCTTTAGCGGGGGCCGGGCGGGTTGAGGACACGATCAACCTGCTCGGCCATGCTGGGCGGCGGCGATTCAGATCCTGGAACGGCAGGTTTCGTCGCTGCAACAGTGGGTCGACCGCCCTCTGGATGACATCGTCGAGCAGCCGCTTCGCAGCTGCATGACCTGTTGGAATCAGACGATTTTCAATACGTTCGGCGTTCTAGCTAGTCTCTGGCGGCGATCCTTCCTGTCCCGGATGGCATTTCGCCTGTCCCGGATGGCGCTGCGCCTGTCCCTGGCCGCGTGAGCGGACTCCAGAGGTGCGGTCAGGGGAGCTGCCGTGACACGCTCGCGATCTGTGCCCGGAGCAGGGCGCTGAGCCGCTTGGTCTGGAAGCTTCGCGCGACCGCGCGCACCTGCTCGATCCACGCTCCGAGCTGCGGATCGGCCTCTTCGAGCCGATCGAGCTCCTTCAGCACCCCGGAGATGTACCCTTGATCGGCCAGCTCGAGGAGCCGCGAAAGCTCCTGGGCCGATGGGGAGGTGAGCATGCAGAGCTCCGCATCGGTCATGGGGGCAAGGGGCACGGCCGCCCCCTGCTCCGCTCGGCGCTTCCACTCGAGCTGGAGCGTCGCTCGGAGCAGCTCCAGCAGCGCGCCGGCCTGCACCGGCTTGGGCAGAAAGTCGTCGCATCCGGCGCTGAGGCTCGTTTGCCGCGCGGCCTCCGAGATGCTGGCGGACGAGGCGATGATCGCGGCTCGGGCGAGCTCGGGCCGTTGCCGCAAGCGCCGTGTCGCCTCGTAGCCATCCATGCCCGGCATGGCCAGGTCCATCACAATCACGTCCGGTGTTCGCTCCACGGCCAGCGCGAGCGCCCGCTCGCCGCTGTCGGCCTCCAGCAGCTCGAAGCCAAGCGGCCGGAGCAGCTCGCGCAAGAGCGCACGGTTCTCGGCCTTGTCGTCCACCACGAGAATCGTGCGGCGCTTGCCCTCGTACCCGAGGATCGCCTCCCACGATAGCCCCGCGCTGGCCTTGGCCGCGGCCACCTCGAGCAGGCAAAGCGTCACCGTGAAGACCGTGCCGCGGCCGAGCTGGCTTTTGACCTCGATGCTCCCGCCCATCCGCTCGACGAGCCTCTTCGTGATCGCCAGCCCGAGGCCCGTGCCCTCGGCGTGCCGCTTTTCGTCACCGACCTGCTCGAAGGCCTCGAAGATGCGCCCCAGGTGCTCGGGGGCGATGCCGGGGCCGGTGTCCTTGACCTGGAAGCGCACCGTGCGCCTTTGGTCTTCCGGCGGATCCAGCACCTCGACGCGCAACGTCACCCCGCCCTGCTCGGTGAACTTGATGGCATTGCCCAGCAGGTTGAGCAGCACCTGCATGAGCCGCTTCTCGTCGGCGCGCACCCCCTGCCGCTCGGGGCCGATACGCTCGTAGGCGAACGAGAGGCCCTTCTGCGCGGCGCGCACCCGGCAGATGTTGGCCACGGTCTGCAGCAGCGTGGGCAGGTCGACCGCGGTCGGGTGCAGGTCCATCTTGCCGGCCTCGATCTTGGCCAGATCGAGCACGTCGTTGATGAGGCTGAGCAGGTGAGTGCCGGCGGTGTGGATGATGCGGGCCGAGTCGGCGGCTTTGGCGGGCAGGTCGGGCATCCGGCCGAGCAGCTGCGCATGGCCGAGGACGCCGTTGAGCGGCGTGCGCAGCTCGTGGCTCATGCTGGAGACGAAATCGCTCTTGGCGCGGTTGGCGTTGTCGGCCGCCTCCTTGGCGGCCATGAGCTCGGCGGTTCTCTGCGCCACCTCGCGCGCGAGCCGCTCGGTGTAGGCGGAGATCTCGGTATAGAACGTTGCGTTCTCGACCGCCGTGGCCGCCAGCGCCCCGAGCAGCGTCACCAGCTCGACGCGCGCTTCGGGGAAGGCGTCCTCCACGCTCGGGTGCTCCATGTACATCACCCCGGACAGGCGCCCCTGGTGCAGCAGCGGCACGGCCAGCACCGAGCCGGGCCGGTGGGCGAGCAGGTAGGGGTCCTCGTCGAAGCGGCTGTCGGAGGCGGCCTGCCCGAGCACCACCGGCTCCTTGCCCCGCGCCACGTACTGCACCAGCGTCGCCGGCAGGCGGGTCGAGCCGGCGACCGGCTCGCTCAGCGAAAGCTCCAGTTGCTGAAGGTTGGCGGTGAGCTGGGCGGCGATGACGAGCTCGCCGCCTTGCACGAGGGCGAGCACGGCGCGCTCGGCGCCGGAGTACTCGGCCAGCAGGCGGAGCATGCGGCCGACGAGCGAGCCGAGGTTGCGGTCGCCGGACAGCGCCTGGGCGGCGCGCAGGGCGGAGGCGATGTCTAGATGGGCGTGGAGCGTGCGGTCGGTGATGGTCGTGCTCGTCGGCACGGACGCCCCGTCCTGCGGCTCGCGTGGCGCGCCGTCCGCGAGGACCGGGCGGCCTGAGGTGGCGATGCTGTCCGGGTAGCGCTGGGCGATCCGAGCGGCGGCCGCGCGCGCGCCCCAGCGCAGGTAGGCGTCGTGCGCGGCCGACAGATAGGCCCGGGCCAGGGCGCGGTGGCCGCGGGCGAGGCGGTGCTCGCCCGCGAGACGCAGGCCGAGCGCCTCCGTGTTGACCAGGTCGTTGTCGCGGGCCTGCTCGATGGCCCGATCGTACAGCCGCTCGGCCTCGTCGTGCTCTTCCCGGGAGCGGGCGCGGCCCGCCTCCATCAACAGGCGCATGGCCTCGAAGGTCTCGGGGCAGCTCTCGGCCCAGAGGGTGAGGCGTGCGCCGTGGAAGGCCAGCCGGTCCGAAAGGACCGCGCGGTGCTCGGCGGCGGCGGTGGGCAGGGCATGCGCGCCGGCGACGCAGAGCGTGGAGGTGAAGGCGAGGAGCGGTGGAGTGCCCGACGACACCTGCCAGTCCGGCTCGACGGCGAGGACCGCCTCGGCCGCCCACGCGTCGACGCCGAGGTGGAGCCCGGTAAAGCCCACCATCGCGCCGGCGACGAAAATCATCGTTTTCACGTCCGGCGCGAACCGCCAAATCTCATCGAGCGTCGGCTCGACGGCGTGCGCGGCCGGGGCCTGAGAGAGCGCGGCGACCGAGCGGGCTTCGATGTCCCGAAACGCCGTGGCCATCACGTCGCGGTGGGCCATGTGGTCGAGGTCGCGCGCGACGCGATCGAGGTCGGCTCCGGTGATCAGCTGGAAAGTCACCCCCCAGAGCTCGCCATGGGCCTCGTAGACCAGGGCGCGCTCCTCGGTGGCGGTGCGCGCCGCTCGCGCGTAGAGCTCTCCCATCTTCGAAGGCGGCGTCCAGTACTGGGAGGCCAGCACGCCGGAGTGGAGCACGACAGCGCGCGAGGCGTCGTACTGATCGATGAGCGCCAGCATGGCCTCGTTCAGCCGGCGCGCCGGCGACACCTTCCCCAGGAAGTATGCCAGGAGCAAGGCCGTGCCCGCGCCCCCCGCGAACGAGCTCTTCGTCAACCCGTGCCGCAGCGTCTCCAGCACGATCATCGGCCGGCAGCACCGGCTCAACGAGGGCATCCCGAAGACGGCGTTGTCACACAACCCGTCCAGGAGCCTGCACCGCAGCGCGTGGGCGCGGTCGGTGCTCATCGGCAGCGCCTTCCAGTCCTCGATGGTCATGTGCGTGAGGGCGGGCTCGAGCTCGGTGATGAGCGCGTCGAGCAACGCCTGCTGCTCCTCCGGGGTCCTCGGCAGCGGGCGCCCGAGCCAAGCCATCGCCGAAAGGCCGAGCTCGATGCCCTGCGCGAAGCGGCCGTCGACCACAAGATACGGAACAAAGATACTGGCCACACGCGCGCGCTCGAGCGGGTCTGGCGCTCGCTCGAGGCAGCGCAGAAAGAGCCGCTCACCCTCGTCAACCTGCTCCGCGAGCCAGAGCGCCTCGGCCCTGGCGAGGTGCACCTCGAAGGTCGTCTCCGGGGCCGCGGTCCACCCCTCCTCGCCGAGCAGCGACGCGGCCGTCCGGAGGAACGCCACGGCCTGCGCGTCGGCCGAGCTTGCCTTGGCCCGCTGCCCTGCGCGCAGGTTCTGCTCCGCCAAGTCGCGCTTTTCCTCCGCCTCGGTCAGCCGCTCCGCAGCCCGGTTGCGGTGGTAGAGCGTCGCGAACAGCTCTCCGTCGGCGCACGCGAGGCCGTACCTCGCCCGCAGCGCTCGGCCGATCCCGAGGTGCAGTGCCACTTGCTCCTCGGCCGTGAGCGCCTCGTAGGCGGCCTGCTGCACCCGGTCGTGCACGAAGGCGTAGGCCTCGTGCTCCCGCTCGCCCTCGTGTACCAAAAGCCCCTCGCGCACCGCCTGCGCCAAGAGGGCGCTGACCGTCTCCGCCTCCTGCCCGAGCAGGTGCGCCAAGAGCTCCGCGTCGAACCGGTCGCCGACGCACGCCGCCGTCTGCAGCGCCCGCTGCAGCTCGGGCGACAGCCGCTCTAGCCTGTGGGTCAGCAGCGAGACGACGTTGTCCGTGATTCCCGCCCGCTCGATCGCCTCCTGCCAGCACCACCGCCCCGTCTCCGCATCGCGCACGAGCAGCTTCCGCTCGTGCAAGAGCTGCAGAAACTGTCCGACGAAGAAGGGGCTGCCGTCGGTCTTGTCCTTGACCAGCCGCGACAGCTCCTCCACCTCGGCCTCGGGCCGATCGAGCATGTCGGCCACCATCGCCGCGACCGCTTCCGCGCCCAGCGGCGAAAGCGCGATCCGGGAGGGCACGGCGCCCGGGGCCGCGGGCGCCGAAAGCAGTGCGCTGAGCGGGTGCTCGGGGCCCACCTCCTCGTCCCGGTAGGCCCCCACCACCAAGAGGTGCTGGCCCGCTGGCTCCTTCAGCAGCTCGCCCAGGAGCGATAGCGACGCCGCGTCCGCCCACTGGAGGTCATCGATGAACAGCAAAAGCGGGTGCTCGGCCGTGGCCAAGGTCCGCACAAAGCGCAGCACCGTCGTCTGGAAGCGGAGCTTGGCCTCCATCGGGCCCAGCTCCAAAAGCGGCTTCGGCTCGCCCAGGATGTGCAACAGCTCGGGTATGAGCTCGACGAGGATCTGCCCATTCGGCCCCGCCGCTTCCTGAAAGGCCTGCTTCCAGCGCTCCAGCACCTCGGCCGGGTCTGCCAGCCGCCGCCGCACCACCGACCGCAGCGCCTGCGCCAGCGCGGCGTACGGCGTGCTGCGCTGCAGCTGGTCGAACTTGCCGCTGGCGAAGATGCCCCGCCGCGCGCGCACCTCGCCCTGCAGCGTCTGCACCAGCGCCGACTTGCCCACGCCCGAAGGCCCCGCCACCAGCGAAAGCACCGTCGCGCCCCGACACGCCTCATCGAACAGCGCCGCGAGCGCGGCGCTCTCGCGCTCCCGACCGAACAGGCGCGAGGGCGCGCGGACCCGATCGTCCCAGTCGCGCTTCGCCAGCGGAAACGGCGCCACCGTCCCCGTCTCGACCCACGCCCGCGCCGCCCGCTCCAGATCCCAGGCCGCGCCGCTCGCCGTCTGGTAACGGTCCTCGGGGCTCTTGGCCATCAGCTTGAGCACGATCGCACTCACGGCCTCGGGGATGTTTTGCTCAGGCGCGCGCTCGTGCGGAGGCACGGGCGCCCGGACGATGTGCGCGTGGATCAGCTCCAGTGCGTCGGTCGCCTCGAACGGTAGCGCGCCGGTCAGCATCTGGTAGAGCGTGGCGCCCAGCGCGTACAGGTCTGCCCGGGCGTCCGGCGCTCGGTTCAAGCGGCCCGTCTGCTCGGGCGCCATGTACGCAAGCGTCCCGGAGATCGCCTCCACCGACGTTTGCGCGGCGAGCTGGGGCGTCCAAAAGGTCGCGAGCCCGAAGTCGATCAAGCAGATGTGCGTCCGCTCGGCGTCAACCAGCACATTCTGCGGCTTGATATCGCGGTGCAGCAGGCCGCGCCGGTGCACCTCGCCCAGGCTGCGCGAAAGCGCGGCGCTGAGGCGCAGCGCGACCCCGAGCGGCAGCGGGCCCTGGTCGAGCACGCGGGCGAGCGAGGTGCCATCCCAGTGCTCCAGCACGAGCGCCGGCTTCCGGCCGTGCTCTTCGAGGCCCAACGCCCGGATGACCCCGGGGACATCGAGCGCGCGCAGCACGGCGTGCTCATGCTTGAGCTCCTCCCGCGCGCGGGGGCTCGGCGGCTCGCCATGCGGCAGCTTGAGCACCACCTTGCCGCCGGTCTTGGTGTCGGTGGCTCGCACGATGCACATGTCCGCTCCGGAGTGCAGGACCTCGCCGAGAACGTACTTCATGGGGAACGATTCTCGATCATGACCTGACGAGCGTCATGATCCATCGTGTACGAGCTCGCTCGCGCGATCCCTGAAAACTCGTTGGCCCGCCCGCACAGCAGGGGAAAGGGGATTCAAGCCAATTCAGAGATATCCAGTCCGAGCCCCCTCCGAGCCGAGCTAACCCGAGTTTACCGCGGCAAAGGGATGATCACGTTCGACCGTGGTGGGATGGTGATGCGGATCGGCTTATTTCGCTGATTTGAACAAGAGAGGGCGATCTCCGCGTGTTCGTAGGTCCGAAACCCATACGCTTTTCTGATCGTAATTCTCGCCTTAGTGTTGGTGAGCGTTCACGGCCCAGACGGCCTGATCCGGCACCGACCGGTGGCATACCCCAACATGCTCGCCTGCTTGCATGATGCCGCGGCCGGTCTAACGATGGCTGATGCCTTCAACATAAGTGAATGTCCTCCAAGTGCGCAGCCACCCGTGACGGCTGGCGGGTGCCGCCATCGAGCAACCAGCGGACCACCGCGCTGCGGCGCTCGGTCGCGCTGCGGAAAGCGTCGTGATTTCAGTCGGTTACATGGCGACTGGAACCATCTTCAGGTGGGTTTGCCTCTGTCGCTGAACTTAATCGGTTCACCTGGTTGGGGCATCGATCCACCACCCGGCTTTCCGCGGGGAAGGGCCGGCCTCGGCCGCCGGTCGGTCGCTCGAGCGCCCACCCGAATTCCCGGCGAGCCTCTTGCCCTCCGGCGCGGCGACCTCCAGGCTCGCCGCATGAGCCGCCGCTTCAATACAGCCGGCCCCTGCCGCCCGGACCTGCACTACATGATCCCTGCGGCTCAGCGCCTGCCGGAGGCGCCGTCGCTCGTGGACCAGGCGAGCTACTTCGTTCTGCACGCGCCCCGTCAGACCGGCAAGACCACGACGCTGCGCGCGCTCGCCGAGGAGCTCACCGCGTCCGGCCGCCACGCGGCGCTCTACTTCTCGTGCGAGACGGGCGAGACGGCCGGCGACGATTACGCGGCCGCGCAGCACGCCATCCTCGACGCGATCCGCCAGCGCGCCGAGCAGGCGCTGCCACCCGAGCTCCGCCCGCCGCCGTTCCCGTCGGCCTCGGACACGGGTCTCATCGTGGCGGCGCTGCGCGCGTGGGCCGAGACGTGCCCGCGCCCGCTCGCGCTGTTCTTCGACGAGATCGACGCGCTCCGCGGCCAGGGCCTCCTCAGCGTGCTGCGCCAGCTCAGGTCGGGCTTCCCCGAGCGGCCCGATCACTTCCCCGCGTCGGTCATCCTCTGCGGGCTGCGAGACGTGCGGGACTACAAGGCGCAGAGCGGCGGCGACCCGTCGCGGCTCGGGACCAGCAGCCCGTTCAACGTCAAGGTCAAGTCCATCCGCCTGGGTGACTTCACGCCGGACGAGGTGCGCGCGCTCTGCGGGCAGCACGCCGCGGAGACCGGCCAGCGGTTCACCGACGGGGCGATCGCCCGCACCGTGGAGCTCACGGGCGGCCAGCCGTGGCTCGTCAACGCGGTCGGCCGCGAGCTCGTCGAGGAAATGCAGGTGCCTCCCGCGGAGGCGATCACGGCGGCGCACGTCGAGGAAGCGAAGGAGCGCCTCATCCTGGCGCGCGCGACCCACCTCGACTCCCTGGTGGCGCGCCTGCTGGAGCCGCGCGTGCGCCGCGTCCTCGAGCCGCTCCTCGAGGGGGGCTTCGCGGGCGGCGACACCTACGATGACGACGCGACCTACGTGCGCGACCTCGGCCTCGTCGCGCCGGACAGGCCGCTCCGGATCGCCAACCCGATCTACCGCGAGGTGATCGTCCGCGTCCTCGCGAGCCCCGCGGAGGACGCGATCGCCGTCGATCCGCGCGCGTTCGTCCGGCCCGACGGGCGCTTCGATATCGAGCGCCTGCTGCGCGAGTTCGCCGCGTTCTGGCGCGAGCACGGCGCCGTGCTCGCCGGCCGCATGCCCTACAACGAGGTGGCGCCGCAGCTCGTGCTCATGGCGTACCTGCAGCGCGTGGTGAACGGCGGCGGCCACGTGGACCGGGAGTACGGCGTCGGCCGCGGGCGCATCGATCTGCTCGTGCGCTGGCCCCACACCGGGGAGGACGGCAAGCGCACCTGGCAGCGGGAGGCGATCGAGCTCAAGGTCTGGCGCGCCGGCGAGAAGGATCCGCTGCCCAAGGCGCTCGCCCAGCTCGACGCCTACCTCGACGGGCTGTCCCTCCCCACCGGCGTCGCCGTGATCTTCGACCGCCGCCCCGCCGCAGACCCCGAGTCCTGCACGCGCTTCGAGGAGGCGCTCACGCCGTCGGGCCGCCGGGTCACTGTCCTCCGCGCCTGACCGAGCCGGAGTTCTAGCCTGGAGAATACCCGCCGCCAGCCTGCGAAGGACGGCCGGCGGGAGCGCGCCGTCAACGCCGCACGACGAACATCGCCGCGAAATACCCGTCCGTGCCGTGGACGTGCGGCAAGAGCCGGAACGCGTCCCCGCCGCCCGACAGCTCCCGCGCGATCTCGGCGTCGAACGGCGCCGGCTCCAGCCGGACGCCGAGGTCGTCCTCCGCCGGGGCCGCGAGCCGCGCCGCCACGGCCTCGCACTCCTCGCGCAGCACGCTGCACACAGCGAACACGAGCCGGCCGCCGTCCCGGGCGCGCGTCGCGGCGCGGCGCGCGATCGCGACCTGCAGGTCGGCGAGGCGCGGGAGGTCGTCCGCCTCGCGCCGGAGCGCGATCTCGGGGCGCCGCCGCAGCGTGCCGACCCCGGAGCAGGGGGCGTCGACGAGCACCCGGTCGTAGCCCTCCGGGACGTCGCCCGCGCCCACGGTCCAGTCGACGGCGTACGTCTCGCGGACGAACGCTGCCGCCCGCGCCAGCCCGCCGCCCGCGCCGGTCAGCGCGCCGCCGGCCGGCGCCTCGCCCGACAGGGCGTCGCCGCCCCGAGCGCCGCCGGCCAGCGCGTCGCCGCCCCGAGCGTCGCCGGCCAGCGCGTCGCCGCCCCGAGCGTCGCCGGCCAGCGCGTCGCCGCCCTCCGCGCCCGCGCTCTCCGAGCTCGCCGGCGGCGCGCTCAGCGCCGCGCGGAGCTGCGAGAGCTTCGCGGGGTACAGGTCCGCCGCGTCCACCGCGCCGCCGGGGAGCACCGCGCGCGATAGCAGCCACGATTTGTTGCCCCGCCCGGCGCAGGCGTCGAGCACGCGCTCGCCGGGCAGCGCGCCGAGCGCGAGCGCGAGCGCCTGCGCGCCCTCCTCCTGGCCGATCCACGCGACGCCGAAGCCGGGGAGCCGCCGGAGGTCGCCCGCGCCGCGCGCCACGATCGCGCGCGGCGAGACGCGCCCCGCCTCGAAGGACCCGGCCGGCGCGGCGCCCCGCAGCGCCTCGAGCCACGCGTCGCGGTCCTCGCCGGGCGCGAGGCAGAGGCCGGTCGGCGGCGGCACCGGGCCGGCCGACAGGAAGGCCTCGGCCGCGGCGCGGCCGAGCGAGCGGCGCAGGGCGCCCCGCAGCCACCCCGGCGCCGACGCCACCACGGCGCCCGCGAGCGGCGGGCGACCGCTCGACTCCACGGCCGCCGCGAGCTTGCGCAGCACGGCGTTCGCGAACGCGCCGACCCGCGGACCGCCGGCGGCCTGGGCGCCGTCCACCGCCTCCGAGACGGCCGCGAACGCCGGGACCCGGTCGAGGAAGCACAGCGAGTACGCGCCCATCAGCACGTGCGCGCGCACCAGCGGGTCGGTGGTCCAGCGGCCCTTCGCGGCGAACTCCGCGATGCGCGCCTCGAGCGCCGCCTGCGCGCGCAGGACGCCGTAGACGAGCTCGGTCGCGAGGCCGGCGTCCCGCGGGTCAAGCGCCTGCGCGCGGCGCAGCTCGGCGTCGAGGGCCGCGGAGGCGAAGGCGTCCGAGCCCCACACCCGCGCGAGCACGCGCGCCGCCACCGCGCGCGGCGCGCTCTCCCGGGGGCGCGGCGCCGCGCTGGCAGCGTCGCGCCCGTCGCGCCCGTCGCGCCCGTCGCGCCCGTCACGCCCGTCACCCTTTGCCCTGTCAGCCAACGAGCTCCTTGAACTGCCCCTGGATCACGTCCCAGCGGCGCTCGACGTCGTTCTTGAAGGCGATGCCCATCAGGCCGATGAGCACCACGAGCCCGACAAGGCTCGCTATCTCGCGGACGCGCAGCGGCAGCGGGCGCCGCAGCACGGCCTCGAACGTGAAGAACAGGAGGTGACCGCCGTCGAGCACGGGGATGGGCAGCAGGTTGATGAGCCCAAGGTTGATCGAGATCACCGCCATCGCCCAGACGAAATAGCTGACCCCCTTCGCGCCCTCTTCCCCGATCACGTCGTACACAGTGATCGGGCCGCCCAGCGTGGAGATGCTGACCTTGCCCTCCATGATGCGGACGATCCCGACCACGATGAACCGGATGACGTCGTACGTCTCGTCGATCGCGCTCTCCAGGGCGAACCGGAACGCAGACGGGCTGTCGACGTAGGGCTCGGTCACCATCGGCGACCAGTTCGACGCCCGCAGGTAGAAGCGCGGGCGGTGCTGGCCGTACTCGTCGATCCAGTCCTCGCGGCGGAGCTCGATGGTGCCGCTCTTGCGCTGGCCCGAGCGCTGCCAGGTGATGACGTGCGGCCGGTCGGGCGCCGCGAAAAGCCGCTCGACGAAGGTCGACCAGGCGGTGACCTCGACGCCATCGACCTCGCTGATACGGTCGCCCGGCCGGAGCTCGGCGTCCCACTCGGCCGAGCCCTCGGGCACCTCGGCGACGTAGAGATCGGCCGGCTCGATGCCGGTCCGCGCGAGCAGGTCGCCGTTGCCCGTCTCGGGGGTCAGCGCGGCGACGCCCGACTCGTAGACGGCGAGCTCGGCCAGCCCGCCGAGCGCGCGCGGCACAGTGACCGGGCGCAGGTACGTGACCGGCACCGTGGCGCCGCGGTTGTCCTCGAGCGCGAGCTCCAGGTCGGCGAACGTCTTCACCGGCGTGCCGCGCACCTCCGTCACGACGTCGAACGTGCGCAGCCCCGCGCGGAACGCGGGCGAGTCGGGCCGCGAGACGCCGACCACGGCGGCAGGGCGGCTCGGCCTGATGCCGATCTCGCCCACCCGGTCGACGATCTCGAGCGGCTTCTGGACGACCTTCTCCTCCGGGACGACCGCGACCTCGACGTGCTCCTTGTCGCGGAACACCTTGAGCCGGAGCTCCTGGTTGGGGCTCTTCATCACCTTCCGGTGGAGCTCGGCGAAGGTGCTGACGCGCTCGCCGTCCACCTCCAGGATGCGATCGCCCGGGACGAGCCTGCCCTCGGCCGGGTGCCCCGGCAGGACCACGCCGACGGTGGGAGGGAGGAAGCGGGTCTCGCCGATGAAGACGGCGAAGTAGAGGAGCACCGGGAAGAGCACGTTCATCGCCGGGCCGGACATGACGATGATCACGCGCTTCCAGAGCGCCTGGGACTCGAAGGTGCGCTTGCGATCCTCGGGGAGCACGGCCTCCTGCCGGTTCTCCTCGAGCATCTTCACGAAGCCGCCGAGGGGCAGGAGCGCGACGCAGTACTCCGTCTCGCGGCCCCGCAGGCGCAGCACCCGGGGGCCGAAGCCGATCGAGAAGGTGAGGACCTTCACGCCGAAGATCTTCGCGCACACGAAGTGGCCGAGCTCGTGCACGAAGATGAGCACGGAGCAGAGCAGCGCGAAATACAGGAGGTCCACGGCGGCGGTTGTCTTTACGCGAGGCCGGGCGCGGTGGCCACTGGGCACTGCGGGCGCGCCGCGCGCCGCGCGTCACCGGCAGAGCGCTCAGGTGAGCGGCGCTCTCGGCTTCGTCGCCCGCCGCGGGGCGCTCAGGTGAGCGGCGGCCTCGGCTCGTCGCCGTCGGCGCCGGCCGCGCCGTTCGCGCGGGCGCGCGCCCGGACGGCCCGGTGGCGGGCGCGGCGGAGCCGGAGCTCGGCGTCCTCCTCCTCGTCGCGGAAGCGGTCCTCGAGCGCCGCGAGGAGCTCGTCCGACCAGGGCTTGCCCTCGGACGCCTCGATCGCCTCCACGAGAAGGCGCGCCCGCGCGCGCTGCTCGGTCTCGGCGCGGTACCGCTTGCGCTGCACGAGCAGCGTCGCCACCCAGGCCGCGAGCGCGACGGCGATCGCGCCGAGGATCCACGTGATCGTGCTGACGAGCTGCGCCCCCTCGTCCGCCAGGTGGCCGATGCTCGAGAGCATCGACTCGCCCTGCGACCGGCCGCTCCGCTGCTGCACCTCGGTGAGCGCGTCGCTCGCGCCGGCCACCATCTCGCGGCCGATGACCCGCGCCGTGGCGCCCAGCGCGCGCTGGAAATCCTCGCTGCCGAGCATCGCGGTCACCCCGGGGCCGAGGTTCTCCGCGATCACCACCTGGAGCGCCGGGCCGAGCTGCTCCCGCAGCGCGGACGACATGGCCGGGCCGAGGTCGGCTTCGTCCAGGCTCTCCTTGAGCTGCCGGACGCTCGCCTGCACCAGGGATCCCGTCATGCGCCGGAGCTCGCGCGCTCCTTCCTCGCTCAGCGCTCCGTCCAGCGCCCCGTCCATGGCGCTCCGCACCACCCCTCGCGCGTACTGCGCGGTGAGCTCGCTGATGCGCGCGGAGCGGTCCGCCTCGCTCAGCGAGGCGAGCGTGCCGTCGACGAGCCCGGCGACGAGCTGCCGCTGCGCGGCCCGCACCTCCGGGCTCGCCAGCATCCGCTCGATCCGCCGCTGCGTCTCCGCCTCCTCCAGCTTCCTGAGCCCCTCGTCGATCGCCGCCGGCGTCTGGATCCTGGCGACCTCCTCATCCACCCCGGTGATCCGCGTCGGGAGGGCACACCCGCCGGCGCCGCACAGGAGGGCCAATGCGGCCATGAGCCCCAGGAGATCTCCGGACCGAGCGCCGCGCACACGCATGAGAGAGCGCTTTGCATCCGCGATGCCTCCCGCCGGGCTCCTCGCGCCGTGCGCCGGGCAATCCAGCGCTGCACGGAAGAGCCCACAAAAGCCTGCAAGTCCGCCTCGTGGCGAAATGTCACAGAGCGCAGAAGTGAGTCAGTGGCCGTGCGGGGCCGCGGACTCAGCGCATTCGTGATATCTCAAGGATCGAAATCGGCCGGGCGCCTCTGCTCGAGCGGACCGGAGCGGACGTCTCCGGCACGGACGGTCCCCCGGCCGGTTCTCGCGATGTGCCCTGATACGAACTGCGAGGTCCCATCATGAAGCACACGATCGAGCATGATCTGAACGATACCGAGGCGAAGCTGGCGACCGAGCGAGCGATCGCGCAGTACCGGGAGCGTTACGGGGAGTACGAGCCCTTCCTCGTGTGGCGCGACGAGAAGCGCGCCGAGCTCGGCTTCTCGGTGAAGGGGGTCAAGCTGAAAGGCAGCATGGAGCTCCGCCCCGGCGCCGTGGACGTCGATCTCGACGTGCCGTTCCTGCTGCGCCCCTTCAAGGGGGTCGCGCTCGCGGCGATCGAAAAGGAAGTACGCCACTTCATCGAAGAGGCGCACAAGGAACGGGGCTAGGGAGCAGGCAAAACGACCTGACGAGCGGCCTGTTCCGGTGTGGACATCAGCGCCCAGCGGCGCTATGTTGCTGCAACAGTATCAACTTCGCCGGCCGAAGCGCGCCCCGCACCATGACTCACTCCAGCGCTCGGCCGGCAGGGGGCTGCCTCCTCGCCAGCATCGCCGACGTTGCCCAGCGCGGCCCCCTCCGCGGCGGCGGGCGCTCACGGGGCGAGCGCCCTCACGGACGTCAGCTTGCGCGAGGCGAGCACGATGTGGATGGCCGTGATGCGGCCGCGCGCGTCGACATCGCAGCGCAGGACGTACCGCGGCGCCAGCCTGTCCGAGCCGGGCGCGCGCTCCATCTCGACGACCATCGCGGGGAGGCCGTTGAGGAGGCGGATCTCGTGGCGCAGCCCGCTGCCTGCCTCGAGCCTCAGCAGGCCGACGAAGAGGCGCGCGACCCGGTTCGCGCCGACGACGATGCGGCGCGCGGCCTTGTACTCGCCGTTCGCGTCATTGACGACGCGGATGTCCTCGCTGAGGAGGGCCTCGATGGCGGGGACGTCCTGCGCCGCCAGGGCCTGCAGGAAGCGCACGAGCGCCGCGCCCGAGCGCTCGACGAGCTCGGGGGAGGGGCGGCAGCGCTCGCGGTCGTACGGCTCGAGGGCGCGGCGGGCGCGGTGGTGCGTCGTCTTCACGCTGGCCTCTGAAAGGCCGAGCGCGGCGGCGGTCTCCTGCACCGAGTAGTCGAAGACGTCGCGGAGCAGGAGCACGGCGCGCTGCTGCGGGGTGAGCGCCTCGAGCGCGATGAGGAAGGCGAACGACGCGCTCTCGAGGAGGTCGTAGCGGCCCTCGGTGCCTTCCTTGCCCGGGATCTCGAACGACGGCGGCTCGGGCTCGGTCTCGACCGGCGAGGGGAGCCACGGGCCGTCGTAGGGGCGGCGCTTGCGGCGCCGGAGGGCGTCGCGGCCGAGGTTCAGCGCGACGCGGGCGAGCCACGGGCGGACGGGCTCGTCCGTGCGCGCGGGCGGGTGCTCCAGCGCGCGCACGAACGTCTCCTGCACGATGTCGTCGGCGTCGGCGGCGCTGCCGGTGAGCCGGTAGGAGAGGGCCCAGAGGAAGCGCTCGTGCTCGCGGTAGCTCACGGCGACGAAGCCCGGGGGAGGGGCGGGCGCCGCGCGCGGGGCGGGAGAGGCCGTGGAGGTGCTCATGCGGAGCCCGGCTAACCCTGTCACGCCGCGCGGTCGAGCGCCCGGCGCGCGTCTCGCGCGAGGATGGCGCCGGCGGCGTCCCGCGCGCTGCCGAGGCTCGCGTCGGCGAGCATGCCCGCGGGGCCGACCCAGTCGCCCGCGAGGAAGAGCCCGTCGAGATCCGGGACGCGGACACCAGGGCGCGCGGCGTAGCCGCCCCCCTCCGCGGCGACGACGGCGTTGGAGACGACGAGCGAGGGCAGGAAGCGGCGCTCGACGAGCGCGTCGCGGTAGCCCGGCTGGGCGCGGTCGAGGAGGTCCTCGAGCTCGCGCTCGGCGTCGCGGCCCGCGAGCTCGGGGCCGTACTGGACGGCGTGGAACAGGGCGCCGCCCTCGGGGGCGAGGCGCGCGGACTCGGAGTGGAGCGACAGGTAGAGGGGGCGGTCGACGCCGAGCGCGACGCGGAAGCGCGGGCGGGGCAGCCTGGACAGGGCGACGTCGAGGCACGCGGCGCGGACCGGGACGGCGCGCTCGGCGTGCGCGGCGAGGGCCGGGCTCTCGGGCGCGAGCGTGGCCGCGGCGCGCGGGCTCGCGGCGACGAGCGCGGCGCCGGCGCCGAGGCGCTCGCCGTTCGCGAGCTCCACGAAGGAGACGGCGCCGCCCTGGGTGCCGATGCGCGTCGCCCGGACGCCGGTGAGGATCTCCACGCCGGCGGCCGTGGCGGCGCCGCGCAGGCCGTCGACGAGCGTCTTCCAGCCGCCGTCGAGGTAGAGCACGCCCTTGCCGAAGGCGAGCTGCATCTGGGCGAGCGCGGCGCCGGCGCTCTGGCGATCGTCGTCGGCGCAGTAGGTCGTGACCCGGACGAGCATGCCGACGAAGCGGCGCACCTCGGGCGTCCGGAAGGCGTCGCGGAGCCAGGCCGAGACAGGGACCGACGCGAGCGGCGCGGGGTTCATCGCGGCGAGGCCGCCGAGGACGCGGCCCATCTCGAGCTTGGCGGCGAGGCCGAAGAGGCCCGTCGTGAGGAGCGACAGGGCGCCGGACGGCATGGTGTGGAAGGTGCCGCGGTCGAGCGCGAACGCGCCCGAGACGGGCGGCGGGGCGCCGGTGAACCGGACGTCGAGCTCGCGGAGCACCTCGTGCGCGGCGCCCCCGCGGTAGAGCGCGTGGGCGCCGAGGTTCATCGAGAAGCCGTGGCTCTCCTGCGTGGCGGCGCGGCCGCCCGGCGCGTGCGCCTTCTCGATGAGGGCGACGGACCGCCCCGCCCGGCCCAGGTACGCCGCCGCGGCGAGGCCCGCGAGGCCGCCGCCGATCACCACCACGTCTTTGGTGTTTTGCATCACATGTCCCCTTTCCTGGCGGTACCACGATCGGGGGGCCGGAAAGGTTACGCGCCCCGTGTCGATTTGCGGAGCGGGGCCGGGGAGGGCGGATCGCGGAGCGGGCCCGGAGGGCCTGACGGGGGCGAGAAGGGGGGAGCGGATGGAGCGGGGTGAGGGTGAGGCGGAGGGAGGGGAGGCGGAGCGTGTACGACACTGCCGGCGCGGGCGGCCTGGCCCGTCGCCTGAGCGGCGCGGGCGAGCGGTGTGTCGGCGGTCAGGTGGCGCTTCAGGTGGCGCGGACGAGCGGCGTGTCGACGAGGTGCTCGGAAAGGAACCACACCTGCATCTCGTTCGTGCGGAGCACGTCGCTCATGAGCAGATCGGCGGTGCCGTCGTCGCGGTTGTCGGTCGTGATCTTCACCGCCTCGCGCGACTCCGCGAGGATGACCTCGTGCGCGTCGAGGAGGCGCGACAGCTGGGTCGGCACCTGCTCGCGGCCGCGGGGCGGCCGCTCGACCTTCGTCATCTCCGCGACGTCGTGCGCCATGGCGACCGCGATGCCGCCGAGGGTCTGCACCCGCTCGCCGAGCAGGTCGATGAGCGCGGTCTGCTCCTTGAAGTGCTTATCGAAGAGCAGATGGAGCTGGTAGAAGGTCGGACCGGACACCTGCCAGTGGTGCTTCTTGTACATGTCGCGCAGGACGAGCGTGTCCGTCAGGATCTGATTGAGCACCCTGACGCTCTCCGCGCGCACCTTCGCGTCGAGCGCTAGCGGATACTCCACGAGCGTCCCGAAAGGCTGGATCTCCTTGCCCCGCTGGCGGAGCAGGGGCTGGGCCTCCTGCGCCCGCGTTTCTCCGTCCTTGCCCTGTCGCCGCTGCTGACCCTTCGATGCCATGGTCCCCTCCGCGTCGCTCGGTTCACTGCGTATCTAGAGCCCTGGCCCGCGTCGTCCATGGCCGCACGTGCGCTGTCGTGTCCGCGGGCTGCGCTCAGCGCGCCGGACGTGCCCGCGGGCCGCGCGGCTGGGTGGCTGCGTCGCGCGCGCGCCGCGCCGCGCCGGCCGCTCGCCTCCGGCCGGGATTTCGTGCAAAGTCCGGCCCGATATGAAACGGCTCCTGCTCACCAGCGCGCTGCCCTACGCCAACGGGCACATCCACATCGGCCACCTCGTCGAGTACACGCAGACCGACATCTTCGCGCGTTACTGGCGCATGACCGGGCGGAGGTGCATTTACCTGTGCGCTGACGACACCCACGGCACGGCCATCATGATCCGCGCGCGGCAGGAGGGGCGGAGCGAGGTGGACGTCATCGCCGACATGAGCGCGGCGCACCAGCGCGATTTCGCGGCGTTCCAGATCCGGTTCGACCATTACGGCAGCACGAACTCCCCCGCGAACCGCGTGCTTTGCGAGCAGATCTGGGCGTCGCTGCGCGAGCGCGGCATGGTGACCACGAAGGAGGTCACGCAGCTCTTCGACCCGAAGGAGGGCATGTTCCTGGCGGACCGCTTCGTCAAGGGCACCTGCCCGAAGTGCGCCGCGCCGGACCAGTACGGCGACAGCTGCGACCGGTGCGGCTCGACGTACGCCGCCACCGATCTCGTCGAGCCGAGGAGCGCGCTCACGGGCGCGCGGCCGGAGGTGCGGAGCGCGCAGCACCTGATGGTCGCCATCGAGCCGGAGCGGCCGTTCCTGGCGATCTGGACGCAGGGCGAGGGGCGGATGCCGAAGGAGATAGCGAACTACCTCGCGGGGCACTTCCTGTCGGAGCCCCTGCGCGACTGGGACGTGTCGCGGCCCGCGCCGTACTTCGGGTTCGAGATCCCCGATGCGCCCGGGAATTACTGGTATGTCTGGTTCGACGCGCCGATCGGCTACATGGCCGCGAGCAAGGAGTGGTGCGACCGAGAAGGCGAGGCGTTCGACGACTGGTGGCGATCCGAGGAGACCGAGATCGTCCATGTCATCGGGAAGGATATCGTCTATTTTCACACGCTCTTCTGGCCGGCGATGTTGAGGGCCGCGCGCTTCTCGCTGCCTTCGCGCGTGCAGGTGCACGGGTTCCTCACCGTGAACGGAGAGAAGATGTCGAAGAGCAAGGGCACGTTCGTGCTCGCCTCGACATACCTGAAGCACCTCGACCCGGCGTACCTGCGTTATTACTACGCGAGCAAGCTGAGCTCGAAGGTCGACGACATCGACCTGAACCTGGACGAGCTCGTGAACAAGGTGAACGCCGAGCTCGTGAACAAGGTAGTGAACCTGGCGAGCCGGTCGTCGCGCTTCGTGGCGCAGACGGGGCTGTCGGCGGCCTACCCGGACGACGGGGGGCTGTTCGCGGCGGCCGCGGCGGAGGGGGAGGCGATCGGGGCGGCGTACGCGGCGTTCGATTACGCGCGGGCGACGAGGAGCATCGTGTCGCTGGCGGATCGGGCGAACGAGTATGTCGACCGGATGCAGCCGTGGGCGCTGGCGAAGCAGCCGGAGAAGAAGGCGGAGGTGCAGGCCGTGTGCACCGTGGCGCTCAACCTGTTCCGGCAGATCGTGATCTACCTGGCGCCGGTGCTGCCGAAGCTCGCCGAGGACGTCGCGCGGCTGCTCGGGTGCCCGATGGACAGGTGGGAGCTCGCGAAGACGCCGCTTGTGGGGACGAAGGTGGCCGCGTATGAGCACCTGATGAAGCGGGTTGACCCGGGGGCGGTGGAGAAGATGATCGCGGAGAGCCGCCCGGCCGAGGAGGCGGGGGCGCAGGGCGGGGCGGGGGCGGCGGCTGCCGGGGCCGGCGCGGCGGGGGCTGCCACCGCGGGGGCGGCGCAGGGCGCGGGGGCGCAGGCGGCGGCGAGCCCTGCGGCGGCGCAGGCGGCGCAGGGCGCGGCCGCCGAGGACGACGGCGCGGCGCTCGCCAAGGAGCCGCTCGCGCCGGAGTGCACGATCGACGACTTCACGAAGGTCGATCTGCGCGTGGCGCGCATCGTCGCGGCGGAGCAGGTGCCCGAGGCGAAGAAGCTGCTCAAGCTGACCGTCTCGCTCGGCGGGGAGGCGCGGAGGACCGTGTTCGCCGGGATCAAGGCGTATTACAAGCCGGAGGACCTCATCGGGAGGCTCGTCATCGTGTGCGCGAACCTGGCGCCGCGGAAGATGAAGCTCGGCGTCAGCGAGGGGATGGTGCTGGCGGCGGGGGACGAGACGGTGCACCTCCTGGCGCCGGACTCCGGGGCGAAGCCCGGGATGCGGGTGCACTGAGCGGGTTGCGGGGAGCGCCCGTCGCGCGCCGATCACGGACGCTGAAGATTCGCATGCTGAAGCTGCCCATCGAGGCTCGACAGCCTTCAGCGTAGAACTCCATTGAAAGTTCACCGAACGCCTGTCGAGCAGGAGCGTCGATGAGATCCTGCGCGCGCTCGACGCCCTGAAGACGGGCGAGCTGACCCCGTGCGAGTGGAAGCAAGGCGACAAGACCCTGGGCGCCTGAGGCGCTGCGCGCGTCCTCGCGTCCTCCCAACGTCCGGCGCTATGTTCGGGCCTTCCACCCTGCCGAGGCCCTGTGAGACCCCTTGTCGCTCTCGCCTATTACCCGCTCTGGGCCGTCGCCGTGACCGTCGCGGTCACCGCGCTGCGGCTCGGGCGCAACGTGGGCCGCGGACTCGTCGCCCTCTGCTTTTTCCTCGCCTTCTGGGTCACCGGGCTCATCCTGCTCGAGACCGACAGCACGATGGCGCTCGCCGAGCACGTCGTCCCGAGCGGGATCATCGTCGCCGCGGGCCTCGCCCACGCCTACGCCGATGTAGCGGGCGCCTCGCGCCGCCCCGTCGTCCTGGCCTACGCCGCGAGCGCCGCGGTGGCGCTGCTCGGGGCCGTCTCCCCGCGCCTGCTCTACGGCCCTGGCGCCCGCTCGCCGGGCCCGCTGTTCTTCCCGCTCTCCGCCGTCATGGCCCTCGCCGTGGTCGCGGTCGTCGCCCTCCTCGGGCGCTCGGTGCTCGCGGCCCGGGGGCTCCAGCAGCGGCGCATCGCCGCGCTCTTCTTCGGCAGCGTGCTCGCGACGCTCGGGGGCGGCTTCGTCGTGGGCCTGCGCGTGCTCGGGCTCGGCGACGTGCTCCTCGGCGCGCCGGTCCTGCTCCTCGCCATCCTGCTCGTGGCCTACGCCGTGCTGATCGGCGAGCTCGGGCGGTCCCGCCGCGTCGTCATGCAGGGGCTCGCCTATGCCGCCCTCACGGCGCTGCTGTCCATGTTCGGGCTGACCGCCTTCTTCAAGCTCTTGCCGTACCTCTCGCCCGGCGGCGGCGCGTCGCTCCCCTGGCTCCTCTTCGTCCTGTTCCTGGCCGCGCTGCCGCTCGATCCGCTGCGCCTGCTCGTCGTGGAGCACGTCGGGCGCCGGCTCTTCCGCAGGCCCATCGGCGTCCGCGACCTCGCCGATGAGATCGAGCGCGTCGAGGTGCGCGCCGACCAGGCCGAGCGGCTCGCCGAGCTCGGGCGGCTCGCGAGCGCCGTGGCGCACGAGATCCGCAATCCGCTCGGGGTCATCGCCGCGCAGGCGAAGCTCCTCGAGCGCCAGGGCGCCAAGCCCGAGACCGTGGCGTCGCTGCGCGCCCAGGTCGACCGGGCGCGGCGCTTCCTCGACGACCTGCTCCGCTACAGCCGCCCGCGGCCGCTCGAGGTGACCGAGGTCGACGTGCTCTCCACGCTCCGGCTCGCGGCGAGCCATGTCCGGCAGATCGTCGGCGAGGGCGCGCCGCCCATCGAGATAGCGTCCGAGGCCCGCGGGTCGATCTTCATCGAGGCCGACCGCGGGGCCTTCCTCGACGCCGCCACGGCGCTCCTCCAGAACGCGGCCATCGCGCTCGACGGGAGCGCCGAGGGGCGGATCCGCGTCGTTGTCGCGCGAGGGGAGGACGATGCGGGCTTCGTGGTCGTGCGCGTCGAGGACAATGGCCCAGGGGTGCCGGAGGAGATCGAGGCGCGGCTGTTCCAGCCGTTCGTGACCGGGAGGGGGCGAGACGCGAAGCACCCGGGCACCGGCCTCGGCCTGGCCGTCGCGGCGCGCTGGCTGGAGCGGCACGGGGGCACGCTGCGCCACGAGCGCGCGCCGGGAGGCGGCGCGCGCTTCGAGGCGCGGTGGCCCGAGAGGGCGGCGGAGGCGGCGGGGTGAGGCGATGGCCGTCGCCCGGCGAGCGTGAATGCCGGGCGAGACATCTCGAATTCCTCGCCCCCCGCTTCGCGTTGAGCGGCGCGGTCGCTGGAGGTCGATGATCGCGGGCGCGAGGACGCGGCCCGGGCTCAGCCTCCGGGCTTGCTCGCCGGATCCGCCGGATCGGTCTCCGCGTCCTCCTCGTCACCATCGAGCGCCCCATCGCCATCGCGGTCGATCGCCATCCGCACCCCCGCGCCCGGCGGCGCGCAGGTGTAGGTCAGCGCGCTCCCCGCGGCCGCGAGCTGGCGAAGCGCCGGCGCGCCGATCGCCGCGCTCCCCGCCCTGTTCCGGCGGAACGTGCCATCGCCCTGGTAGAGGAAGCCCACCTCATCGTTGTGCGCGCGGCCTTTCACCACCAGATCGCACTCGCCCGCGCTGGCGCGCGCGATCAGGAGCTCCACGCGCTGCTCGGCCGCCGCGTCGCCGGCGCCGGCGAGCGTCGCTTGCTGGCCCACGATCGGCGCGAGGTTGTTGTCGAAGGCGTGCAGATAGGAAGTCACCTGCCGGCGCAGCACGTCGCCTGGCTCGCCCGGAGGGAAGCCGGCGACCCCGGGAGCCTCGTTGAAGCCGCGCTGATCGTGGAAGCGGAAGATCGTGTCCACCGTCCCGTCGTGGGCGAAGCCGAACCCGCGGATCTGATCGCCCTGGAACTCGTTGTCTCGATCGTTGAAGCGGGGGTTCTGCACCATGCCGAACATGCCCACCTTCTGATAGACGTTGCGCAGCTGGGCGACCTTGAAGCTCTGGAAGATGAAGTCGAACGTGTAGCGGCCGTCGGTCCCGAAGAAGCCGGGAAACTGAACCCCATGCTCGGCGTTGCCCGCGGGATCGAGCACATGGCACGTGCTGCACGCGCCGCCCGGCTCGGTGAAGAAGGCCTTGCCCGCCTCCTGATCGGGGGTGAGCGTGTTGTCCAGCCGTCGAATGGGGTTGGGCGGGTACATCACCTGGAGGATGAAGTCGGTGAACGCCTGCATGTCCGCCTCGGGGATGGACGTGCTCCGCCCGAGCAGGCCGACGAAGGCGACATTGAACTTCTTGAACGCGGCCTCCTCGTCGAAGGTGCCGCTGTCCGGCTGCGCGCTCGGCGCGTCGTTCCCACCTGTGCGATCTCCCCGCCAGTGCATCGGACCGTGATTGGCCATCCCGCGCAGGCTCTGTGTCGTCATCGGCCCCTTGAGGGCGGCGAACTCGGCGGGCTGGCCGAAGAGCGCTGGATCGAGCACGAAGGGCCCTGGCATCGGCGTGCTCATCGCGTCGGGGTCGCCGAGGTCCCACGCCAGGCTGTCGACGTCGCCGAAGACATGGCAGCTCGCGCAGGCCGAGTCACCGTGGCTCGACGAGAACGAGGCGTCGTAGAGGAAGCGCCGGCCGCGGACCACGCTCTCCGGCTCGGGGCTGTACATGGGCACGTGCGCGACCTCGGCCCGGGATTCGAGGTCGATGATCGCGATGGAGTTGTCGAAGCGCGTGAGGACGTAGAGCTGCTCGCGCGCCTCATCCAGCACCACGCCGGTCGGTCCGCCGCCGGAGACCGGGATCTGCTGGGCGAGGTCGGGAGCGAAGGTGTCGGCCTCGAGCGCCGCGGTCGAGAAGACACCGATCTTGTCCGAGCCGAGCGCGGCGACGTAGAGCTCCTCTCCGTTTCCCGAGACGGCCATGCCCTGAGGCAGCGCGAGGCTCTTCCGGTTCTCGGCGTTCGGGACCGGGGCGCAGCAGGTGCTGTAGTCGATGTGCTTGTTCAGGTGCCGTGGGACCACGCCGCCCGTCGCCGGATCGATCACCGTGATGCGGTTGTGGTTGAAGCGGCCGCGCGCTGTGTGGCCCGCGAAGACGCCGGGGCCCTCGAAGCGCTGCTCGTTGAACGCCTCCGTGTTGGCCACGTAGACGCGCCCGCTCACCGGGTTGACGGCCATGTTGTAGAGGACCGTGCCGACGCCCTGGAAGGCGCCCGCGGGGCCCGCGACAGGCGCGGGCGGGTCGGCCGTGGCGTCGAGGACGAAGACGTCCCTGTCGGGCAGCGCGAGATTCACCTTGTCGTCCCAGGATCGATTCAGCTCGTCCACCCAGTGCTGGCCGTCGAACCTGACGATGAGGGGCGCCGACGGCTGCGCGACGCCCGCGGCGTTGGTCGTCGGCGGGGGCAGGCCGAGGCCCAGGTTCACCACGTTGGTCTCCACGACCGTGGTGCGGTTGCCGGAATGGAAGGCCGCCGCGTAGACGCGCGCGCCGTCGGGCGTGGCAGCGAGCGCGCGCGGCGTGTCGCTGAACAGGGTGACGATGGTCAGCGGCGTCGTGCTCGGGCTCGCCGCGGAGAAGACCCAGACGTCGGCGCGGCCCACACCCGGCGTGGTGAGCGCCGGGTCCACAGGGCTGTTCTGGCCGCGGTGCGCGGTGGTGATGAAGGCGCGGCCCTTGCCAGCGCCGGCGAAGACGATGTCTCGAGGCTCGTCGCCGACGAGCAGGGTGCGCACCACGCGGGCCTTCCTGGGCTTCGAGACGTCGACCACGCTCACGCTGTCGGAGAGGTGGTTGACGACCCAGACCTCGTCGTCGCTGCGGGCCGCGACCGCGACGGGCTCAAGGCCGACGGCGACCGACCCCTGGTGCTCGAGCGTGCCCTTCTTGACCTTGAAGATCTCCAGCCGGTTATCAGGCGTGTTGACGGAGAAGAGCGTCGACCCGTCGGGTGAGAGGGCGAGAGGGCGGACCTGGCCGCTCTCGAAGAGGGCGTAGGACGGGGCCGCGGCGAGCGCGCTCGGGGCGCTCGCGGCAGCTCGGGGTTCGTCGACAAGCGAGCCGGTGTCGCTGCAGGCGGCGATGGCGAGCGCCGGGAGCGACCAGAGAAAGAGCTTCGTCATGGGACCTCGGAGGCTGGAGGAAAACGTCAAATGATATCATGGAAGTGAGGCCACCGAGCAGAAGCTGCCCTGGATCCGCGCCCCGGCGGTGCGGTACGGTCACGCGTGACCGAGACTGTCCTGCTCATCGACGACGATCCCGGGTTCCGCGACGCCTACCGCGAGCTCCTCGCGCAGGAGGGGTACACCGTCGCCGAGGCCGGGGTTGCGCAGAAGGCGCTCGCGGAGCTCCGCCGGACGAGCGCGCGCCTCGTCGTGCTCGACCTCATGCTGCCGCCGTCGGGGCGCCCCGAGGAGGGCGCGGCGCTCGCGGAGAAGATCCTCGCCGAGCGGCCCGCGGCCAAGGTCATCGTCGTGTCCGGCGCAGGCGAGACCCCGCTCGCCCTGCGCCTCGTCCAGCGCGGCGTGTACGACTTCCTGGCGAAGCCCGTTGACCCGGACGTGCTGCTCGCGGTGGTCGCGCGCGCGGCGGCGCGCCTCGAGCTCGAGGACCGCGTGGCGGAGCTCGAGCGCTCGCTCACCGCCCGCGAGGGCGACGCCTCGGCGCTGCTCGGGCAGTCGCCGGCCTTCCTCGAGGCGAAGACGCTGTGCGAGCGCGCGGCGCCGACCGACGTGCCGGTGCTCATCACGGGTGAATCGGGGACAGGCAAGGAGGTGTTCGCCCGCTACCTGCACGCGAGGAGCCGGAGGAAGGACAGGACCTTCATCGCGGTCAACTGCGGCGCGCTCGCGCCGACCCTGCTGGAGTCGACCCTGTTCGGCCACAGGAGAGGCGCCTTCACGGGCGCGATCAAGGACGCCCCCGGCCTGTTCGTCGAGGCGGACGGAGGCACCCTGTTCCTCGACGAGATCGGCGACATGGATCCGGCGCTGCAGGTGAAGCTGCTGCGCGTGCTCGAGACGGGCGAGATCCTGCCCGTGGGCGCGGCGCGCCCGGCGACCGTGGACGTCCGCATCGTGTCGGCGACCCACAAGGCGCTGGAGTCGATGGTCGCGAACAAGACCTTTCGCGACGACCTCTACTGGCGCGTGCGCGGGATCGAGATCGCCTTGCCGCGGCTCGCCGACCGGGTGGGCGATCTGCCGCTGCTCGCGCAGCACTTCCTGAACGTGTCGCGGGCGCTCGTGCCGCGCTCGCCCGTGACCGCGATATCGCCCGGCGCGATGCGCAGGCTCGAGGCCTGCGACTGGCCCGGCAACCTGCGCGAGCTCCGGCACGAGATGCAGCGCGCGCTCGTGATGGCCGGGGGGAGGGGAGAGATCCTCGAAGAAGACCTCTCCCCGGCGCGGCGAGGCGGCGCGCCCGCGGCGGCGGGGAGCGACGAGCCCGCCGAGGGGGCGACGCTGGAAGAGAAGATCGCGGCGCTGGAGCGGCGCGAGATCGCCGCCGCGCTCCGGGCGACGCAGGGGAACCGGAGCCAGGCGGCGGCGCGGCTCGGGCTGTCGCGACAGGGGCTGCTCAACAAGATGGATCGGTACGGGCTGAAGGGATGAGCCCGGGAGAGATGCGGTGGTGAGGTAAAAGTTCACTCACCTGAGATCTCGCCGGGAATCTGCAGGCGACCACAAAAACATGAGCCGCGCCGAGCTCACGCCGGCACTGAAGGACCGAGAGCGCGGCTCGCCAGGAACCGTAGCCAGTTCAGCCCGATCGAGATCGTGGTCGCCGTAGCTCGGGGACCACAGGTGCCTCCGATCGGCGCGACGCCGGCCGCTCAGCACGTGCGATGTCGCTCGCTTGCTCCTCGCGAGGAGCGACCATCACCGATGAGAACTTCAGGAGGAGTCATGGCGCTTAGCAGAATGATGCTTGTGGGATGCCTGTCGCTGGTCGGATCTGCCCTCGTCGGCTGTGGGCTCGCCGGCGCGGATCGCCTCGGTGAGGGGAGCGGCAACGTGGTCGTGAGTCCGCCCACGTCCGATGGCGACGGCTGCACGCTCACGCAGGGCTACTGGAAGAACCACGAGGAGAGCTGGCCGGTGTCGTCGCTCACCATCGGCGGCGTGGAGTACTCGCAGGCGGAGCTGCTCGAGCTCTTCCGGACGCCCCCGAAGGGCGATGCGAGCCTGATCCTCGGACACCAGCACATCGCCGCGCTGCTCAACACGGCGAGCGGCGCGAGCGACGCTGCCCTCGACGGGGCGCTCGCGGACGCCGACGCGTGGATGGCCGCCAACAAGGACGCCGACGGCCGGCTCCCGTACGGCGTGAAGATGGGCAGCGCGGCCGATTCCGCCGTGTCGCTCTCGGGCTCGCTCGCGGACTTCAACGAGGGGGGCATCGGCCCTGGCCACTGCGACGACGGTCCCGGTAGCGGCTCCGGCGGCACGGGCGGCAGCGACGGCGGCACGGGCAGCAGCACGGGCGGCACGGGCGGCAGCGACTGTGGTTGCGGCGGCGACCCTGACGGCGGCACGGGCAGCACCGGCAGCACCAGCAGCGGCGGCACGGGCGGCGGCAGCAGCAGCGGCGAGGGTGGCTGCTCCCACGACGGCGGCACGGGCAGCAGCAGCACCGGTACGGGCGGCACCGGCGGCAGCGACGGCGACCCCGACGGCGGCGCAGGCGGGTCTGCCTGGACGTGCGACGACCCCTGCGGCGTCGGCGACGGGTGCTCCGACGGCTACTCCTGCGTCCTTGGTTGCTGCACGTTCGTCGTCAAGTGAACCGCATCTAGCAGAGCCAGACGGTCGGGCCCCGGGGGGAGCCCGGGCGTCTGGCCCGGCATCTAGCAGAGCCAGACGGTCGGGCCCCGGGGGGAGCCCGACCGTCTGGCCCGGCCCCTCTGCGCTCCCCATGAGGGCGCCCCACGAGGCGTCCGGGTGGGTCGCAAGGCTGTTTCTGACCGTCACATTCTGGACTGCTCGTTCCAGAATGCTCCGCGTGCGCTCCCCGTGAGGGCCCCTCACGAGGCGTCCAAGGGGGGCGTGCAGCGAGGCCTCTCTGACCGTCGCATTCTGGACTGCTCGTTCCAGAATGATCCGCCTGCGATCCCGTGAGGGCCCCTCACCCCCTCACGAGGCGTCCTGGTGGGTCGCAAGGGTTGTTCTGACCGTCGCATTCTGGACTGCTCGTTCCAGAATGATCCGCCTTGCGACCCCGTGAGGGCCCCTCACGAGGCGTCCTGGTGGGTCGCAAGGCTGTTTCTGACCGTCGCATTCTGGACTGCTCGTTCCAGAATGATCTGCCTGCGCTCCCCCCCGGGGCGCCACCGGCGGTGCCATGCCGCGCGAACCCGCGCGGACCTTTCCCGCGGTCATTCTTTCATCACGCCACGCCAGCCAGCCGAGGCAAGAGCGACGGCCAGCTCCGGGGCGGCTTGAACAGGTGGGCCGGCGCGGGCCCGTCGACGAGGTGCTCGACCTCGTCCAGGCGACCGCCAGGGAGCAACACCCCGCCCAGCGACTCGCGCACGAGCGGTATCCGCGCCGGATCGAGGCCCATCACCTGCGACGCGATCCCGTCGACGAGGCTCGGGTCGAACCCGCCGATCAGGAGCCCCGCGCGCACCGGCGTCGCCCCGAGCGGACCCTCGCCCTCGCCCGCGACGATGCCGTCGACGATCGTCAGATACCGCCGCTGCGGCGCCCCGCGCAGCGCGCCGCCCCGGTCCGCGAAGAACAGGATGCGGTTGAGATCCAGGATGGTCCGCCAGAGCGTGTTGTTCCCCTCCCAGCTCCCATCGATGACCTTCGGTGGCGCCCCGAGCCGCGGCGCGCGCGCGACAAGCGAGTGATCGCCCGGGAGCGGGAACCGGCTGAGCTTGTTCTCCACCGCGTCGCCGAGGCCCTGCGGCCGATCGAACTCGTCACCGCCCACCGACGGATCGCCCTCGGTGAAGTGCGGGAGCCAGTACTTCTCGTTGGTGAGCCCGATCACGCTCTTCAGCGAGAGCGTGACCCCGGTCTTCTTGTGCGTCTTCAGCTTGGGAAGGTTGATGACGACATCCGCGTCGAGGAGCGTCTGCGGAATGCTGTATTCGTGCCGCTGCCCGCTGTGGTGCGGCACCGGGGTCGCGTAATGGCTGCGATGGAACCGCAGCGCGCCCGAGCGCGGGGCGCCCGCGCTCGCGAAGAAGCTGTCCTGGCCGAGGTCGACGACCCGGTAGCCCCGCGGATCGCCGGGCAGGCGGCGGCGGAGCAGCAGGCCGAGGTTCCACGAGCGACCGAAGCGGCGCACGTCGTCGAGGGCGAACACGGGCGCGACCCGGAAATAGCGCAGGTCGATGAAATCGATGTCGTGACCTCGGGCCTTGAGATGATCGATGACCTCGAAGATGCCCAGCGGGCCGGCGACCTTCTCGATCTCGCAGCCCTCGACCGGCGAGTCGACCACGCGCACCCTCCCGCGCGGGCCCGCGGCGCGGAGCGCATAGTCGAGCACGGGCCGGAGCAGCGAGCCGTGCGTGCTCGAGGCGGCTAGCCGCTCGCCCGTGATCTTCTGGTGCAGGTTCTTCGACGAGACGAGGTTCGGCTTGATGACGACCCGGTCGCCCGGCGCGATCAGGTCGCCGAGCGGGTTCCACTCGGGCGTGCCCGCGCGGCCCGCGTCGAGGCCGAGCCGCCGGAAGAGCGCCTCGACGGCCTCGTACACCGGGCTCGGCGGGTCGAAGGGCGCGCGATCGACGTAGCTCACGCCCGGCCTGGATACAGTCACGACGCGGTTCATCGTCGCTGCCATCCCGAGCTCCTCGCTAACCCCGCCGCGCCGTCCTGGCCCGGGGACCGGATCACCGCCGGCGCGGCGCGCTGGAAGTCCACGTTGAGGCGCGAGACGCTCGCGAGGTGCTTGCCCGTGCGGATGAGCGCGATGTCGTCCTCGAACTCGACGGCGATGCGCATCCGCTCGCCGAGGTAATGCCGGAACGTCGCGAGCACCTCGTCCAGCACCTGCTGTGAGAACCGCCCGCCCTTGACGACGCGGAACGTGATGGCGTCGCGCTCCTCCTGCACCACCTGGAACCGCTTGATCGCGTAATCGAACTCCTTGAGATAATGCGCGAAGAACGTGCCGGGCAGATACCGCCCGTCCGTCCCCCGGATGATCGACTGGACCCGCCCCTCGATGCGGCCCACGCGCGGCGCCCCGCGGCCGCACGGGCACGGCACGGCAGAGGCCATCGCCTCGGCGAGATCGCCGATGCGGTACCGCACGAACGGCATGCAGAAGTTGTTGAGATCGGTGATCACGACCTCCCCGATCTCTCCCGGCTTCGCGGGGCGCCCGTCGCGCAGCAGCTCGACGATGTACCCCTCGGCCACTACATGATGGCCCTCGTGCGCGTCGCACTCGTACGCGATGCCCGAGAACTCGCGGCTGCCGTACTTGTCGAAGACCTTGCAGCCGAACGCCTCCTCGATGAGCCGGCGGCTCGGCAGCGGCAGCGTCTGCGCGCTCGACATGATCGCGCGCGGCCGGGCCGCGACCTTGCCGGTGCTCTTGACGTAATGGGCGAGGAAATCGAGCGCCTCGGCGTAGCCGTCCATGAGCACCGGCTGGACGCCGGCGATCCGCTCGATCGTGCCGCTCAGGTTGTCGTCGGACAGCTCGAAGATCGGGATGAACGTCCGGTTCGACAGGATCGCGTCCGCGCGCTCGCGGGCCGCCTGCCACCTCGTCATCCCGATCGTCTGGTGCCACAGCCGCACCGTGGGGTCGCCGAAGCGGTAGCCCGTCCACTCCTGCGCGCGCAGCGTCGCCGCCCAGCGGAACTCGAGCTGCGCCCTGTCGGCGTAGCAGACGAACGGCTCGCCGGTGGAGCCGCTGGTCGTGATCTTGAGGACCTGCGACTTGTCGTGGTTCTCCGACATGATGTCGAAGTAGAGGTGGCGCCGGATATCCGTCTTCGTGAGGAAGGGCAGCTTATGGAGGTCCTCCTGGCCGTGGATGTCCTCGGGCCGGAGCTTGAGCTCCTGCATGCGCGCGCGGTAATAGGGCACGTTGCGGTAGCAGTGGCGCAGCAGCCGCCGCAGCTTCTCGTCCTGGAGCTCGCGGGTCTGCTCCGGCGTGAGCCACTGCGTCTTGCGCAGCGTCTCGTAGTAGTGCTCGACGTCGCGCGTGATCATCCAGTGAGTGTGGTTGAACGCGGCGAGGTACGCGCGCCACCGCGCCGCGGTGATCGGATCGCGCTCCGGCGAGCGGTCGACGACCGGGTGCCGGCGGAGGTACTGCGTGGCGATGTCCGCCGGGATCCGGTCTACGCGGTACTCCCACACCGCCTTGCCGAGGTCGTAGAACGACCTGGCGACGGCGCTCACCTCGGCCTGGTCGAGGAAGGAGACGCCCTGTCGCCGCTGCTCGAAGAGCGTCTCGACCTCCTTGTACGAGTAACCCTTGGCGTGGGCGGCGACCAGGATGAACGACTGCCAGTAAAAATAGGTCCCCTTGTACGTGAGCAGGTCCTGGAAGACCTCGCGCGCGCACATCACGAAGCCGCTCTTGTTGTCCTGGAGCGACATGCCGAAGGTCTTGTTGAGGAGATAATTGAGCCCGCGGCTCAGGTGGTAGCGGCGGTCCCGGCGCCGCCCGACGGCGCTCCGCCAGCCCTGGACGACATCGACGCTGTGCTCGTAGAGCTCGCGCCGGAGGCGCAGGAGGTCCTCGGGCTGGTACTGGAGGTCGGCGTCGATGATGGCGACGAGCTTGCCGCGCGCAGCGGCCGCGCCTGTGCGCCACGCCGCGGTGATGCCGCGGTTCTGCGGATGGAAACACCCCACCACGAGCCCGGGGTGCGCGGCCGCGAGCGCCTCTATCGTGGTCTTCGTGCCGTCGGTCGAGCCGTCGTCCACGAGGATGAGCTCCCCCGCGAGGCTCCCCTCGCGGAAGACGCCGAGGACGCGCTCGGTGAGCTCGGGGATGTTCAGCTCCTCGTTCAGACAGGGCACGATGACGGAGAGCTCGATCGGTGTCTCCGAAGCAAGCTCAGATCGGGGTTCGGACATGGTGTGTTCGCCTATCTTGCCTGAGAGGGGAGCCCGCGTCTGGGCGAGGCGCGCGCGGGCGGCCCGGCTGCGCGGCAGGGGTCACAGGGGGACGCAGCGGAAGCACGCGCGGATCGGCAGCGCACCGTGGGGCGCGGCGCGGCGCTCGGTCACGCGGAAGTGGCGCGCGAGGAGGCGGCCGAACTCGTCGGGCGTCCACTGGTGCAGGTGGTAGACGTCGCCGCCCCACTGGACGCGATCGCGCAGGAGGTAGCCGACAGGCGTGCGGCGGACGAGGCCCTTCAGCCGCGCGATGAGCGGATCGTTCGGCACCGTGATGGCCGCCACGCCGTCGGGGCGCAGGAGGCGGGCGATGGCGGCGAGGACGGCGGAGGGGTCGACCGTGTGCTCCAGGACCTCGGTGCAGATGACACGATCGAAGCTCGCGGCGGGGAGGTCGAGCCGGTCGACCTCGCCCTTCAGGAAGCGGGCGTCGTAGCCGGCGAGGTTCTTGCGGGCGGTGTCGAGGAAGACGTCGGACACGTCGATGGCCGTGATCCGCGCCCGCGGGAACATCCGCAGCACGTGCCCACCGCCCGAGCCGATCTCGGCGAGCTCGAGGCCGGCGCAGTCGCCGAGCATGTCGCGGATGATGGCGAGCCGCTCGCGCTCGATGAGCCGGATCGGCAGCGGGGCGCGGTCGTAGTAGTCATCGATCGGGTGCTCGCGGGCGAGGCGGTCGTTCAGCGCCTCCACGTCGATGTCGCCGGCGGCGTTCGGCATGGCGGCCCCATAGCACGGGGGCGGCGGAGCCTCACCCGGGCGCGCGCGGCCGGGCTGAGCCTTGTGGCCATGGCTGTCGACGTGGAAGGCGGCGCTCTCTGCGCACCAGGTGCTCGTGCCATGATGGCTCGAGCCCTGGATACCGGACATCGCCCGGAAGGCCGCCCGCGCAGCGCCATCAAGGCTCGACGCGGCACCTCGCGCTGCACCCGTCGCCCCCGGCCGTGTTGCCGTCATCGCACGTCTCGAGCCCCCCGAGCTCGCCGTCACCGCACGCGATCGCGGGGTCGACGAGCGAGCGGCGCAGCTTCAGGTCGTTCCGCAGCGCGCTCACGCGCGCGGTGAACCCGCTCAGGTCGCTCTGGGTCGCCTCGCCGGCGCTGGCCGTGCCGATCACCTGCGCCGTCTCATCGACGACCGTGAGCACGGCGCGCTCGTCCCACGCCGCGCTCGCGACGCGGGCGAGCTCGGCGTGGAAACGCTCGTCGAGCGCCGGGATCGCGCGGATCCGGCCCGGCAGCACGGCGACGGGCGCCGTCTCGGGATCGAACCACGCGTCCTCGAGGATGCGATCCATGCCGTGGGCGATGAACACGAAGCGCCCATCGGCCGGGTTCTTGTAAAGATAGTAGTTGTTCACGCGGAACGAGTAGCCGTCCCAGTGACCCAGGAGCGCCTCGAGCGCGAAGCTCGTGATGAACCGGTCCAGGTCGAGGCGCTCGCTCACCCGCGCCTCGAGCTGCTCGTCCGGCGCGTCCCGGATGGCGCCGGCCAGCGCGCGGAGCGCGGCCGCGCCTTCGTCCTCCCCGCCGTCGAGCTCCACGGCGTCGAGGTCCTCGACGAAATCGCCGCAGCAAGGGCCCTCGTAGAGCGCGCCCTCGTCGTTCACCTCGCCGAAATGGCGCCTCAGGAACCGCTTGTCGACGGCCTCGATCACGACGTAGATCCCCTTGTCGACGCCGTTGAAGGTCACCACCGCGTGCGCGCTGCGCGCCGCGGGCACCCCGGCGCGGTCGTGCAGCTCCGCGCCGATGTGCTCGCGCAGGAACGTCGGGTCCTGCTTGGCGCTGTTCAGCAGGAGCTTCTTGAGCCCGCGCAGCTCCGCCTCCTCGTCGAACTCGTCGAGCTTCAGGCTGAAGCTCGGCTTGTCGGAGAGGTCCACGAGCGAATTGCCCTTCTGCCGGATGCCAGCGCCGCTGACTACCTCGCCGTCATAGACGATGGTGCACGGGACGCGCTCGTCGAGGTCCGTGGCGAGCTGGTCCAGGTGGCCCTGGTCGACGGTGATCGCGACCGTGTGCAGCACCGACCGGTCGAAGACCGCGGCGGCGTCGTCGCTCGCGTCGTCCACCGCGCAGCCGCTCTGGCTCGCCGCGACGAGGAGGAGGGGGAGGAAGGCGGAGGAAGCGCGACGGAAGCTCATGCTGTCCAGCCTACCGTTGAACATCGCCGTGGGCCTTCGCCTTTCCTTCGTGGCCGCCCGCCTCGGCAGGGAGCCGGCCGCCGACGGCGCGGCGGAGGTCGCCCACCGCGGTCCAGTAGCGGCGTACGAAGCGCAGCATCCGCAGCTCCAGGCGGACGCGGCGCTCGTCGGCCTCCAGCGCCCGGCTCACGTCGATCGTGTGGCCGTCGAGCGCCCGCGCCGCCTCCGCGCCCGCGCGCTCGACGGCGGGGCCCATCCGGCTCCGGAGCTCGGTCACGAGGTCCCGGGCGGCCCGGGCCTCGCTCAGGCTCGTCCGCACCTCGCGCGTCACCAGCTCCACCGCGGCGGAGAGCGAGCGCTGCTCCGCCCGGCGCGCCGCGTCCGCCGCGGCGGCGCCGTCGCGGTGCGTGTCGAAGATCGGCAGGTCGACGGCGAGGCCGAGCGTCCACCCGAGGCCGGCGGCGCTGCCGGGCCGGAAGTCGTAGCCGACCTCGACGAACGAGAGCCACGGCCACCGCGCGCCGCGCTCGGCGTGAAGCTCCGCGTCCGCCGCGTCGATCTGCGACGCCGCGCGGTCGATCTCGGGCCGGCGCCGCAGCGCGAGCTCGACCGCCGCCTCCTCGGTGGGGAGCTCCGGAGGGGGCCACGCGGTCCTCGGGGCGCCGATGAGGCGCATGGGCGTGCCCGGGTCGAGCCCCATGCGCGCAAGGAGCGCGCCGAGCGCCGCGCTCCGCTGCGCGCGCAGGTCCACGCTGTCCTGCTCCGCGTCGACGGCGGTGAGCTCCGTCATCGCCTCGTCGATCGCCGTCGTCCGAGCGGCGTCGAGCTGCTCCTTCATCCACGCGGCGAGCGACCGGCGCGCCGCCGCGACAGCTTCGGCGGCCGCGATCTCGGCGTCGAAGAGGAGCACGTCGTCGAAGAGCCAGCGGACGTCGGCCTCCAGGGCGATCTCGATCTCGCGCGCGTCGGCGCGCTCCCCGGCCTCGTCCGCGCGCGCCGCCGCGACGCTCGCGTCGACCTCGCCCGGGCGGGCCACCGGGAAGCGGACCGCGGCGCTCACCCTCGGCTCGCGGTCGATCATCCGCTCGAGCTCGATGTTCGAGACGCGCAGCTCCGGGTTCTCGAGGTGGTCCTCCGCCTCGACCCGCGCCGCGGCCGCGCCGGCGCGCGCGCTCTGCGCGGCGAGCTCGGCGCTGTGATCCCTCGCCCAGGCGACAGCGTCGTCCACGGTCAGCGCGAGCGGCGCCCCGCCGGAGGAGCCGCGCGCGCGCAGCCCCGGGCCGGCGCGGCCGGGCGCGAGCGCGGCGCGGGACGCCCGGCCCTCGCGGTAGAGGGCGATCGCGCGCTCGGAGCCCGCCGTCCTCGCCGGCCCGGCGCAGCCCGCGAGGGCGGCGCAGAGCAGCCCGACCGGGATCGCCGCGCGCCGGGCGCGCGGGCTCACGGGCCCCACGGGAGCTCCTGGAACGAGGGCGCGGCGCTGCCGGCGTCGAACACGATCATCAGCGCGCCCGCCGCGAGCGACGGCGTGAGCCCCTCGGGCTTGAGCCCCGGGAACCGCTGGACGAGGCGCGGCGCGAGGACCCCGGCCTCGGGCCGATCCACCCGCCACAGCGCGCCGGCGTCGCCTTCCTCGGTCGAGGGCGTGGACGTCATCGCGAGCGAGCCGTCCGGCATGAAGCTCAGCTCCGAGATGCCGCCCGGCGTGGGCCGCCCAGCGAGCTCCACGTCGACGCGCGCGCGCGCCCACAGCGAGACGCGCGCCGCCTCGAAGCGCCTCGCCTCGTCGGCGGCTCGCTGGCGCTTCGGCCCTCCCGGGGCTGTGACCGGCGAGGGGCTCTCCTCGCCGAAGAGCGCGCCCGGGGCGGCGACCCGCCAGATCATCGCGTTGCCCTGCGGATCGAGCGGCGCCTTCAGCCCGAGGTACAGGGAGCCTTGCCGGAAGGCGAGGCCCTCTATGTCGAGCGCCCGCGTCCCGGCGGGCAGGCCGAGCGCCGCGGCGCGCGCGGGGGCCGCGTCGAGGACCTCCGCCAGGTGGATCTCGCCGTCGACGCGGAAGCCGCGTCCCTCCGGGCGGAGGCGGAGGAGCGCGGTCCGCTCCGGCTTGCGCTTCCCCTTCTTGCTGTAGCTCTGGGACGACAGGAGGTAGATCTCGCCCGCGTTCCCCGCGGCGATCGCCTCGACGTCGCTCAGCTCGTCGACGCCGCTCACGGGCACCGGATCCGGCTCGACCGCGCCGCCCGCGGACATCGCGAAGAGCCACGGCGCGCCCTCGTCGCGCTCGTGGCCCGTGTCGTCGCTGGCGATCAGGTACCGCGACTCGCCCGGGCGCGCGAGGACGCCCGACGGCTCCAGGCGCGACCGGCCCGCCAGGGCCGGCGGCACCTTCATGAGGACCTGGGCCGACGCCGCGGGGGGCCTCGGCGGCGCGGCGGGGGCGGGCTTCGGCGGCGCGGCGGGGGCGGGCTTCGGCGGCGCGGCGGCGGCCGCGCCGCGGCGGGCGCCGAACGTTATGTCGAACGCCTGGCCGGGGACGAGCGCCATCGGCGCGTCCAGCGCGATGGTGACCACGCGACCCCACGCGGGCATCTCCGGCGTCGGCCAGCAGCGCGCCGGGAGCTCCGAGACGAGCGGGCCCACGGCGACCACCGAGCCCGGGATCGAGGCGCCGCGCTGGTCCCGGATCCAGAGCTCGGCTGCGTCCCCCTCCTGGAGGCCGAGCGCGGACCGCTCGGGGACGCAGGCGACCGCGCGCGCGCCCGAGCGCGCGCTCACGAGCTGCACCAGGGGCTCGCCGGCCGGGACGACCTCGCCGGGCTGCTTGTCGATCGAGGCAACGCGCCCCGCGTTCGCGGCGCGCAGCACGTACCCCGCGCGCCGCTGCTCGAGCAGCGCGATGCTCTCGGAAGCGACGCGCACGTCCGCGTCGAGCTTCGCCGCCAGCCCGGACCCGCGGTCCCGGAGCTCGCTCCGGCGCCGCTCCGCCGCCTTGAGCTGCGCGTTGAGGAGGCTCAAGGTCCGCGGCTTCTCGCTCGCGATCGCCGTGGCGGTCGCGTGCTGCAGGTCGAGCTTCGTCAGGTCGCCGACGACCGCCTGCCGGTCCTCGACGAGCTGCTTGATCCTCGAGATCTCGCCGTCGAGCACCTTCGCCTCGGCGACCGCCCGGCGCTGCTCCTCGCGCTGCTCCGCGAGGTCTCGCTCGATCGACGCGCGATCCACGTCGAGCTCCTGCTCGAGCAGGGCGAGCTCCATCCGCAGGTCGGCCTCGACCTGCGCCTTCTGCGCCTTCGCGATGCTGATCTCGGCGTCGATCACCGAGGTGTCCAGCGTCGCGATGACCTGCCCGGCCGAGACCTCCTGGCCGACGGCCACCTCGATGGAGGCGACCCGCGCTGTCTCGATCGGCGAGATCACCTCGGGCAGCGCCTCCGCGAAGCCGAAGAGCCGCCCGCGCGGGCTGCTGTCCAGGTGGAGCCACAGGGCGGTTCCCAGCGTGAGCACGAGGGTGAACACGGGGCCAGCATCCTGGAGCGCCGAGCGGAGTCGCTGGTAGCTGTACATCGATGATCCTTGCGCGGTTGTGATCACGCGGTCGCGTCAACCGGCCGGGGTGGCCCGCGAGGGCGCGAGCCGCCGGTCTCCCGGCGATGGATCTCGGCCGCTAGAGATCCAGCGTCGGCTCCTGGAGCATGAGCGAGACGTCCTGCACGCCCGGGATGGCCTGCAGCCTCGAGACGAGCGAGGCCCGGAGCTCGGGCGCGCGGACGCTGATCTGGTAGGCGTGCTCCATGACGGTCCCCTGCGCGGCCTCCCGGAGCGTCACGAGCGAGAAGGTCCGGCAGTGCGCGCGGAGGACGCTCGTGAGCGCCTCGTCCGCCTCGGGCATGGCGGGCACGGTGAAGCGGAGCAGGCCGTCCGGCTGCCGCCGCGATCCGTAGTTGGTGAAGTGGAGGAGCAGCGACCCGCCCGCGAAGACCGCCGTCCCGAAGAGGGCCGCGCCGATCGCCTGGAGCCCGCAGGCGATGCCGACGCCGAGCGCCGCGAAGACGAAGATGATGTCGCGAGGATCGCGCATCGTCGTGCGGAACCGGACCGCGCTCAGGCCCACGGCGACGCCGATGCCGGCGGCGATGCTGCTGCCGACGGCGAGCATCAGCATGCACGTGATCACGCTGCCCATCGCCATGCTCTGCACGGCCGATCGGGAGTACGAAAGCCCGCGGAACGTGGTCATGTAGACGACCGCGACCGCCTGGCCGAGCCCGAACGCGAGCAGGAGCGACACGAGCGCCCGGCGGAGGTCCACGGCGCTCCCCTGGGTGATCCATCCGAGCCAGTCGTCCATCATGACCCGCTCTTCCCCGCGGCGAACGCCGGGCGCGGCCCGCCTCGCCGCGCCCGCGCCCGCCTCACTGCGCCTCCGCGGCGGCCCCGCGGCCAGGGTAGGGGCGCGCTTGCTTGATGTAGAGCGTCGGCGGCTCGCCCGGGGCCGCGTCGTCGTCGAACTTGAACTCCACGTCCATCGCGTACCAGCCGCTGTTGCCCGCCGCGGGCCCGTAGGCGGGGGAGAACCGGGTGTGGATGGCGTCGAGCGCCATGCCGAGCTGATGGACCTGCGCCGCCGTGAGGACCGTCTGGCCCTCCGGCATGAGGCTCGAGTGGGTCAGGTACGTGACGGGCTGGTTGGGCTGGTTGAAGAAGTGGAGGAACTCGTCGTTGGTCACGCCGGCGGGCGGGGCCACCACCTCGACATCGCCGCCCGTCTGCACGTTGACGTAGAAGGCGGGCTGGACCCCGGAGGGGTCGAACGGGTTGTTGGTCACGGCCACGCCGTTCGCCTCCTCGTCCGGGAAGTTGTGGTGGACGAGCAAGGCCATCCCGATCGTCGTGTGATCGATGCCGTAATAGGTGCGCTCATCGAAGGTGCGGAGCTTCCAGGCGCTCGCGTACGTCTTGCGGATGGCGTCGAGGACGTCCTCCCAGTCGGCCGGATCGCCCGTGTTCGAGTCGTAGCAGCCGGCGCACGGGAACCCGTCGAGATCCTCGCTGTTCGTGCTGGTGCGGAAGCGCATCTTGTGCCCCGGATACTCGGCCTCGATCTTCGCCTTGAGGAGCGCCTGGAAGTCGGCGTCGACGGGCGCGCTCTTCATCGCGTCGCGGAGCGCCTTCAGCTTCTCGTCGCGGGTCGCGACGTCGGTGTTGAACTTCGGATCGGCGAGCAGCGCCTCGATCTCGTCGTAGAACCCGTTCTGCTTCATGAACAGGTCGTAGTAGTAGACAGGGATCGCGAAGGCCTTCTGGATCGGGACGTCAGGGGTCCTGACAAGGATGGAGTAGTGGGCCGCCTTGCCGCCGAAGGCGAGGACGGACTTCTTGATCGCGTCCCGGAGCGACTCGCCTTCCGCCGGCTCGGGGGTCACCTCCTCGAGGTTGCGCAGATCGGTGACCGTCAGATCCAGCGTGGGGAGCGTGACGGGCTCGGGCTTGTGCGCCTCCCAGAACGCCTCGGCCTCCTCTTCGGTGACCTCGCGGACGCTCCAGGACGACGCTTCCGCGGTGAGCTCGACCAGCTTGTCCTTCAGCGCGAGCAGCTCCGGGTTGCTCATCGCGCCGCGCAACCCCATGTTGGGCGTGCGCCGGTTCTGGGAGAGCACGTTGACGTGCGACAGCGGCGTCTGGAACTCCTCCGTGATGATCCCCTGGACGACCGAGATGTCGTTGGGCGCCTGGTCGAGGACGACGATGTCCTGGTGGGACAGGTACTCCGAGTCGAGATCTGCCGCCTTGGCGAAGTGGAGCCGCCCCACCGCCTTGCCCAGCGAGAGCGGCTGGTAGTCGATGCCGGCGTACAGATCGCCGGTGGTGACCACGGGGATGTCGGCGGGGAGCTTCTGCGCCTCGACCGCCACCGCCTCCGACGTCGGGTGGAACGCGAGCTTCGACCCGAAGAAGGACGCCCCCTGGACCGCCTTGAACAGGGCGGCGATCATGTCCGCGGACGCGGTGTCGTACGGCGAGAGCTCGAGCGCCCACACGCCCGGCCCCTCGTAGTGCGTCACCGCGCCGAGGACGAAGCGGCGGTCCGGCGTGAAGTACTCGGTCGCGTTGAACTCGGCGAGGGCAGGGACGTAGGGCAGCCCGTCGCCGGAGAGGTGCTTCGATACGAAGTCGTAATGGATGCGGTAGAGCACGCTGTTCTGGAAATACAGCGCGTTCTGGTCGGCCTGATCCATGACGACCTTGACCGACCGCGCGCCGGGCAGGCTGGCGTCGACGGGCTCCGACGCGAGCGCCTCGAAGTCCGCGCCGCACCCGACGCGCTTCAGGAACTCCGTCGATCCGTCCTGGCTCGTGCCTTCGCAGACCTCCACGACCGCGCCGGGGTCGTCCGGGCTGCCGGTGCCGCTGCTGCTGCACGCCGCCGGCAGCAGGGCGGAGCCCAGCGCGAGCGCGAGGATGGACGTGATGCGGGTGCCTTCGTACATGAGTCCTCCAGAGACAAGTAAGCTGGCCGAGAGGGGCGCGCGTCGGGGAGCCTGCGTCAGGGCGTCAGCGCGAAGCAGTAGATCCCGCCGTATCCGCCGCCGGAGCCGACGGTGGTCTGGCCGGGAATCGGTCCGCCCTGCTCCAGGAGGTTGATGCCCGGCGCGCACCCCGCCTCGTCGAGGGACGACATCCAGTTGGCCATGTTGATGTCGCCGCCGGGGCCTCCGGGGAAGCCTCCGGACCCGCTGGACCCGCCGGGGCCGCCGGAGCCGCTGGAGCCGCCGGGGAAGCCGCCGCCGAAGTTCCTCGGCCACGAGTGACCGACGCGCGGCCTGCCCTCGGCGTCGGTGTCGCCCGCCGCGCTCGTCCAGTCCTTGCACGTCGCCGTCGCGCTGTAGAGCTTCCCTTCGTCGTTGGTCCCCGTCAGGATGTCGTGGTTGTCCACCTCGGGCTGGCTCGGATCGGGCTGGTGGTTGGGGACGCCGTCCTCGTTCGGCAGGTCGTCGATGATCGCCTCGTCGGCCGCGATGGGACGGTCGTTGAGCAGCTCTTCCTTGTTGTTGGCGACCAGCCGCCCGAGCCGGTCGTACCAGGGCCCCTCGCCGATCCGGTCGATCGCGTTGACCTGATTGCCGTCCTCTCCTGCCACGGCGCTCAGGAACGCGCGCCACGTCTTGCCCCCCGCGCCCGGGAGGCTGCGCTCGGCGATCGTCGCGCAGATCTTGTCCGCGCCGCGGAGGCCGGCGCCCGGGCCCGTCTCCCCGAAGCGGAAATCGCCCCCGAAGCCGTCCTGCGAGCCCGATAGCTCCTGCATGGCGACGAGGCTCGTCACGAAGAAGCTGAACTTCTCGGTCGTGCCGCCGCCGCTGGTGGTGGTGCCGCCGCCGCCGCTGGTGGTGCCGCCGCCGCCGCTGGTGGTGGTGCCGCCGCCGCTGGTGGTGGTGCCGCCGCCGGTCGTGGCGCCGCCGCCTGACGAGCTCGATGACGTGCCGGTCGCTCCGTCGCTCGACGACTCCCCGTCCGAGCCGGAGCAGCCGACCACGTGGGAGAGCAGCGCGAGGGCGAGGGGGAGAAGCAAAGGACGATAGGTGCTTGTCATGATGTAGGTCTCCTCATCGGGTCAAGAAAGGGTCAAGCTACGTCGTCGACCTCGCCGGGAATCGGCGAGGATCACTTGCAGGTGAGATCGTCCTGGCAGGTCTGGCCTTCGGGGCACTCGGAGGTGTCGCTGCACGAGACGAGCCCCGCGATCACCACCGCCTGCTCGATCTGGGACGAGATCACGAGGTCGACCCGGCCGGGCGCGATCGTCGTGGAGCCCACGGACCTGCGCGTGACGATGATGGTCGGGAAGCCGGCGACGCCGAGGTCGAGCAGCTGCGTGACGAGCGACGCCGGCAGTTCGAGAGAGCCGGTGTCGTCGGCGGCGCACTCGATCATCCCCTTCGTGCCGCCGTGATGGCTTATGTCGAGCTTCACGTGGATCGTGGAGATGTCGGCCTGCCCCGGCGGGGTCCACTCGAGCTGCACGGCTTGATCGGGCTCGAGCTCGATCGCGTCGTTCAGGAGATCGAGGGGGCTCACGCCCCTGGCCTCCAGCGTGAAGGCGCCGAAGTAGTCGCCGCTCGCCTCGAAGCGGACCGGCTGGCCCTCGTCGGCGGGCGGGTAGCGGAGCTTTGCGCCGGCGGGAGGCTGGTAGTTGTTCGCCGTGGGGGTCATCACGAGCGACGCCTCTCCCGACTCGAGGTTCAAGCCGGTGGCCGTCACGGCCCCGGCGCTGTGCGCGGTCGGGTAGGGCTGGCACGTGTCGTCCTCCACGCAGACGGCGCTGCCCCCGCAGGGCTGGTTGCAGAACGGGACGCGCGGCGTGAGGAGCTGGCAGCTCCCCTCCTCGGCCTGCACCTCCCAGACGACCTGGGAGGGCGTGGGCCCGTCGTAGATCTTCCCGATCACCGACGTGCTGCCGGTCGCCTCCCCCCCAGCGGGCGCGTCGGGCAGCGAGCGCACCTGGAAGGCGCCGATGAGGCGCGCGGGGTCGCCCGTCGCTCCGTCCTGCTCCGGGGCTCCATCGGGGGGACCGGCGTCGGGAGCGCCGGCGCCGTCAGCCGCCGTGCTCGAGCAGCCGAGGGAGAGGAGGCTCAGCGCCCCGCCAAGGACGCTGGCGCGCCACGCGGCTTCGTGAAGGATTTTTACAATCGAGCGAACTTTTCGCGACATCTCGGTGACCAGGTGGCGACGTCGCGAGGCGCCGGGTCAATTTTTTTCGAGGCATCAGCTCTCGGCGCTCACCTGGCGCCGAGCTCGGCCAGGCGCGCGCGGAGCCGCGGCGCGTGGACGCTCTCGCCGTGATGGGAGAGGAAGTCGGCGATGGCCGCGCGCTCGTCCGCCGTTCGCCCGAGCCGGCGCAGGCACTGCACCCGCCCGACCCGGGCCTCTGCGGCGAGGGCGCCGCCGGCGCCGGCGAGGTAGCGCTCGAAGTAGCCGAGCGCCTCCGCGGCCTTGCCCTGCTGGAGCGCGATCTGCCCGAGCGAGACGAGCGCCGCCCGCGCCTCGGGGCTGGACGGGTGCTGCGCGAGCAGGGCGCGGTAGGCGGCGCTGGCCTCGGCGCTCTTGCCCTGACCGAGCCGGGACTGCGCGCGCACGAGCAGCGCTTCGGCGCTCATCGCGCCCTCGTCCGCGCCCTGCCTGGGGGGCTGCGGGGCGCGCCCGCGGGCCTCGATGCCGCCGGCGGCCGCGGGCCCGTTCGCCGCCGCGCCGGCGCCGCGCGACGGCTCGTTCGCCGCGCCGGCGGCCGCGGGCCCGTTCGCCGCCGCGCCGGCGCCGCGCGACGGCTCGTTCGCCGCGCCGGGAGCCGCGGGCCCATTCGCCGCGCTGGCGGCGGGCCCGTCCGCCGCGCTGGCGGCGGGCCTGTCCGCCGCGCTGGCGGCGGGCCTGTCCGCCGTGCCGGGAACCGCGGGCTCGTTCGCCGCCGCGCCGGGCGAGGGCTCTCCGGGCGGCGCGGGCGCGGGGAGGCCCGGGGCCGCGCGCGGCGCGCCGCTCGGATCGAGCGCCTCGTTCCCGCTCGGCGCGGGCGGCGGCGCCTCTGCGGGTCCGTCGATCAGCTCCGCCGCGAGCGCGGCCAGCAGGGTCGCCGCGACGGCCACGCCCGCGATCGACCCCGCCAGCCCGCGCCGCAGCGCCGGCCGCGGCGCCGCGCGCGGCCGCGCCCTGCTCGCCGGCGCGGGCTCGCCGTGGGCGCGCGCGAGCACCCGCTGCAGCATGGCGGCGTCGCTGAGCTCCCGGCCGTCGCCGTGCGGGTCGCCGAGCTTGCCGAGCGCCGCCCAGAGCGCTGCCCAGAGCGGCGCCTCGCCGCGGAGCTCCGGGTCGTCCTGCTCGGCGCGGCGGAGGAGCTCCGCTTCCTCCGGGCCGATCGGCTCGCCGCGCGCCTCCGCGGCGAGGATCGCGGGCAGGCGGTCCAGGTCGATCTCGGACTTTGGCGTCGCTGTCATGCTGTCCTCTTCCTGCCGACGGCGATGTCCTGGCGCACCTGCTTGCGGAGCGCGGCGATGCCGAGGCGGAGCCTGCTCTTCACCGTATCGGGGCTGACGTCGGTCATTCCAGCGATCTCCTCGATGGAGTAGTCGAGCGCGTGGTGCAGGATGATCACGTCGCGCTGCGCCTCCGGTAGCTCGTCGAGGTACGCGCGCGCCTCGCGCGGGAGGGCCTCGAACGGGGGCTGGTGCGGCGCCTGGGCGATCTCCTCGTCGATCGCGCTCTCTGGCGCGACAGGCGCGCCGTCCCGGCGCTGCTGCTTGACATGCCGGAGGATCGTCCGGACGGCGATGCGCTTGGCCCAGGCCTCGACGGCGGCCTCGCCGCGGTAGGTCGAGGCGCTCTCGAGGATCGCGAGCAGCGCGAGCTGCGCGGCATCGTCGGCGTCGGCCGAGCTCCTGTGGAACGCCCGCGCGATCCGGCGGACCCGCGCCATGACGTGCGTCATGAGCCAGGCCTGGGCCTGCGGGTCCCCCGCGCCGGCGCGGCGCATCCGCTCGAGGTCGAGCGGCACGGGCGCGGCGGGTGACGGGGCCGGAGCGGGGCGCGTCATGGCGCTGGCCAGGCGCGGCTCGGGCAGCGATCCGAGGCTCGCGCCAAGAGCGCGTGTCTGCTCAGCGTCCATCGCCGCGATCTGGTGCGGCGATGGGCCCGAACCGGGTCAATTTTCTTTCCGCGAGGGGTCACGCCGCCCGGGCGCTCATCGCGCGTCCGCGGCCGCCGGCGGGGACGGCAGGGCGACGCCGAGCTCCAGCCCCATGCCGGCGAGGATCCGCACCGGATCGGGCTGGAGCGCGAGGCCCGGGTGCGCGGAGGCGTCGGGCCGCGTCAGGAGGAAGTCGACGCCCACCATGGTCTTGAGGCGCAGCCACGGGGTGAGCGGGTACCCGAGCTCCGCGACAGGCGCGACGCTGAAGAGCACATCGGTCTGGGTCTCCGGCGGCGGCAGCTGCTGCGGGGCCATCCGCGGCCACGTCGCCCGCGGCGGCCACATCCAGGGGGGAGGCGGAGGGGCGCCCGGCGGCAGCCGGGGCGGCGGGGCCCACAGCGGCTCCTGCGCCGGCGTGGCCGACGACTGCGCGCTGCTCTGCGGGACGCGCTGGACCACATCGACGCTGGCGCGCGCGCCTACCTGCAGGTCGAGGCCGAGCGGGAGGCGGAACCGGAGCTGGCCGCTCGTGGTCACCGGGTGGCGCACGAGGTCGAAAGCGAACTGCTCGTCGCCGAGGGAGGTCGAGGGGACCAGCTCGTAGCCCAGGCCGATCACGGCGCGGTCCACCGGCGCCCACGAGGCGCGGAGCGCGGCGGCGCTCTGCCACGGCGCCTCCCCGCTGAAGTTCGCGCCGGTGTAGCCCGCGAGGAGGGCGAACGTGGGCAGCCGGCCCGGCTCGCGGCGGGCGCTCTGCTGGAGGACCGCGGGCGCCCGCGGGCGCGGCGGCGCGTCGTCGAGCGCGTCAGGCGGCGCGGTGCGCGCGGGGACCGCCTCGGGCGCGAGCGCCGCGGTGTCCGGCGCGGCCGCAGCGACGTCCACCCGGGCCATCCCGGCGACGTGGCCCTCGCGGAGCTCCTCGGCGACCGCGCCGGCGATGTTGGCGAGCGACTCGAGGGCCGTGGCGGTCTGTCCGGGCGGGACCGGGATCCGGCGGCCGTAGACCTGATCGCCGTCGCGCTCGACCACGTAGAGGGCGAGCTCGCCCTTTGACCCGGCGTCGATCCAGAGCACGCCCCGCGCGTCCCACGCTTCGGCGAGCGCGCGGGCCTCGGGGAGGAGGCTTTGCAGCGCGGGCCTCGGCGCGCCGGTGCGGACGATCTGAAGACGGACGCCGAGGGGGCGCACGTGGGCCGCGACGAGGTCGACGGCGCGCTTGTCGGTGCGGTCGGCGCTCGGGAAGGCGGCGAGGACGAGCACCGGCTGGTCGGCGCGAGGCGCATCCGCCGCGGCGGCCGGCAGGGCGAGGAGCGCGCAGGCGGCCGCGCTCGCGGCCGTTCGGGCAGCGCGGAGGGCGAGCGCGAGCGAAGCAGCCGGCACGGGCTGCGGAAAATAACATCAACCAGGCCGGGGCACCATCGAGACGATGGTGCCGGGCGAGCTCAGGTGATGGGGAGATCTGCCCATGAACGCGGGAAGGCGAGATGAAAAATCAATGATCTTCCCGCCTTCATGGGAGCTCGCTCGGGCCAGCGCGACGACGGAGCCCGCATGCGACGATGCTGGACGGGCGAGGCTCCCTGCGCCGCGCCCCGCGGGCGCGGCGCCCGGGCGCCGCGCGGGCATCCCGCGTCGCCGCCGCGTCAGCGCGCGCTGGTCGAGCGCGGGTAGCTCCCGAGCACCTTCACCATGTCGCAGCGGGCGCGCAGCCGCTCGATCGCCTCGGCCACGCGCGGATCGCTCCGGTGCCCCTCAAGATCGACGAGGAAGACGTAGTCCCAGTGCTTCTGCCGGCTCGGGCGCGACTCGATCCTCGTCAGGTTGATGGCTGCGTCGTCGAAGATCGCGAGCACGCGGCGCAGCGCGCCGGGCTCCTCCTGCACGGAGAAGACGAGCGACGTCTTGTCGGTGCCCGTGGGCGGGGCGTCGCCCGGGGCGATGACGATGAAGCGCGTCGCGTTCTCGGGGCGATCGTGGATGCGCTCGCGCAGGAGGGGCAGGCCGTAGAGCTCGCCCGCGCCGCGGTTGCCTACCGCGGCTGCGGTCGGGTCGTCGCCGGCCTCGTGCGCGGCCGCGGCGGCGGAGACCGTCTGGATGATCTGCGCGCCGGGCAGGTGCTTCGCGAGCCAGAGGCGGCATTGCGAGAGCGCGTGCGAGTGCCCGTGCACCCGCGTGATGCCGCTCAGCCCCTCCGCCTTGCTGAACAGGCAGTAAGCGACGTCGAGCACGAGCTCCTGCCGGATCTGGAGATCGCTCTCGATCAGGGCGTCTGCGGTCAGGGTCACCGAGCCGTCCGTCGAGCTCTCGACGGGGACGACGCCGCAGGCCGCCTCCCCCGCGCGCACCGCGTCGAAGACGCCCTCGATGGTGCCCGTCTCGCGGTAGCGCGCCGCCAGCCCGAACAGGTGCCGCGCCGCGACCTCCGCGAAGGCGCCCTCTGTCCCCGGGAAGGCCACCTTCATGGGCTCCTCGAGCGACAGGCAGGCGCTCATCACCTCGCGGAAGACGACCCGGATGGCGTCGCGCGGGAAGCGGCCCGCGCCCTTTGCCTGCAGCCGGGTGAGCACGCGCCGCTCCCGCTCCGGGTCGTGGAACTGCGTGGCGTTCGCGGCGCGCTTCGTGTGCGCTACCTCGACGGCCACCTCGGCCCGCTCGGCGAGGAGCTCGAGGATCCGATCGTCGATGCTGTCGATGCGCACACGGAGCTCGTCCAGGGTCGCCATGAGCTTCTCCACCTCGCGATGAGACGGCGGCCATCAGAGCGCAGGGGGCGCCGCTTCGCAAGGCTCGCTTCGGCGCCGGGAACGCGCGGAACGCGCGCGACGGAGACGCGCGTCAGGGGCGAAGCGGCCTCCGTGCGGGCTCGACGTGTGGAGCCGAGGGGGGGAGAGAGAAGACCGGCAAGGGCGAAGGGGAAGAAAGAGCTTTTGGCGGGCGCGGGGGCGAGAGGATCGGGCGCGGGGCGAGAGGATCGGGCGCGGGGGCGAGAGGATCGGGCGCGGGGGCGATAGGATCGGGCGCGGGGGCGAGAGGATCGGGCGCGGGAGCGATAGGGGCGGGCGCGGGAGCGATAGGGGCGGGCGCGGGAGCGATAGGGGTGGGCGCGGGGTGTACCGGCCGATCAACCTGGGGCTGTACACGTATGCGTCCAACAACCCTGTGGTTCTCGTTGATCCGACCGGGCAATATGATGATGCGATCCGGAAGTTCGTTGCGACGGTCACCACGGTCGCGCTCGTCGAGCCGACGCCTGTCGGAGAGATCATCCTTGCTGGTGCGGTCGTTGTAGGGTCTATCGGCTACGCGGGCTATCTGATCTTTTACGCTGCCGCGAGTGGGAATACCCCCAAGCCGCCCGAGTCTCATGCTCAACCAGGGTAGACAGATCAGAGCAGAGCATCGATCCGGATGATACGATGTGCACCTCTGGACTCTGCGTAGACGGAGATCCTGCAGTACACGGGGCGCATGCACCCACCCATGGCAGATATGACCAAACGCCTCGCGGACGGAAGCGTCGAGGCCATGACCAAAGGCCAGCGCCTGGTCTTCGGAGCCATGGAAGCATCAGTATATTCTCGAGAAAAAAAAGGTGATCTGGTGTTCTCGAAGGCAGGTAGATGATGTCAGGACGCACGCGGATCCTTCGGTTTCTCTCCTCCGATTCGCAGCTCCGGATCAATACGGTTGAATTGGATTCTGGATCTGCAATTATTGACGTTCGACTCGGCGATGGGCGCATGTTAGTGACGCGAGCTGGTGCGGGTGACGGACGCGCGCAACAACGCGACGGCGGCGACGTACGACACCGCGGGGCGGATGGTGGAGCTCGTGAGCCCCGACGACAGGCGCACGGAGTGGCGCTACGACCTGGCCGGGAACCTGCGGGCGAAGCAGATGGGGGAGCTTTCGCTGCGCGTCAGCTCATCCGGTAACCATGAACGTGCTCGGGAACGTGAATGAAGAAGAGGGCAGGAGGTCGCCCCGTACGTGTGGTCCTCCCCCGCTCCCCGCGCTGGCCGCGCGGGCGCTCCTCCCCGGGCTCCGCAGCTCAACGAGCCCGGTCGGCCGCGTGGGCGCGGCCGACCAGATCGTCCGTCTCGCCGGGCGCGAACCCGACCAGATCCGGCTCCGGCGTCAGCGCCACGCCGAACCGGTCGAGCACGCCCCGCCGCACGCGCCGCGCGAGCTCGAGGAGCTCCGCCGCGGTGGCGCCGCCGCGGTTCACCAGCGCGAGCGTGTGGCGCGTCGAGATGCCCGCGGCGCCGTGTCGCGTTCCCTTCGCGAAGCCGGCGCGCTCGATCAGCCACGCGGCCGACAACTTCACCCTTCCGCCGTCCGCCGGGTACCGCGGGATCGCCTCGCCCGGCGCGAGAACGCCCGCCGCCTCGATGCGCGCGATCGCGCCCGCGGCGGCGCCGGCCTCGAGCGTCGGGTTCATGAAGAACGACCCCGCGCTCCGGCCGTTCTCGTCCGCAGGATCGAGCACCATCGACTTGCCGCGGCGGAGCGCGATCACCGCGCGGCGCACCTCGTCGAGCGGCGGCGCGGGCCCCCCCGCAGGCGCGGCGAGCGCCCGCTGGAGCTCGGGGTAGCGGACCGTCGCCGCGCCGCCGGGGCGCAGCGCGAACGTGACGGCCGTGATCACGTACCGCCCGCGCCACGCGCGCTTGAACCGGCTGTCGCGGTACCCGAAGCCGCAGTCCGCGCCGGCGATGACGGCCGCCGTACCCGTCGCGCGGTCGACCGCGTGGACCTCGGCGATCGTCTCGGCGACCTCCTGGCCGTAGGCGCCCACGTTCTGGATCGGCGTGGCGCCGACGTCGCCCGGGATGCCCGACAGGCACTCGACGCCCGCCCACCCCTCGGCGACCGCGCGCGCGACGAGGTCGTCCCAGCCCTCGCCCGCCCCGGCGCGCACGAGGAAGCGCGGGGCCGGCGCGCCGGTGTCGTCGTGGTTCACCCCGCGCATGGGCCCGCGCACGGGCCCGCGCACGGGCTCGATCCCGCAAACCCGCACGCGCAGCACCAGCGCGTCGACGCCGCGGTCCGCGACGAGCAGGTTCGAGCCGCCGCCCAGCACGAACAGCGGCACGCCGCGGGCCTCGGCGAAGCGGAACGCCTCGACCACCGCGGCCTCGCTCGCGGCCTCGGCGTAGAAGCGCGCCGGCCCGCCCACGCCGAGCGTCGTGAGCGGGGCCAGCGGGACCGACTCGCGGACGTCGAGGCTCAGGGCTTCTTCTCCTGCTTCTGCGTGCTGTCCGCGCCGCGGGCCGCGCCCTGCTTCTGCGTGCTGTCCGCGCCGCGGGCCGCGCCCTGCTTCTGCGTGCTGTCCGCGCCGCGAGCCGCCCCTGGCTTCTGCGCGCTGTCCGCGCCGACGGCCGCCCCCGGCTTCGTCGCGCCACCCGGCGCCTGCGCCGGCCGCGCCACCCGGATGCCCGCCATGAAGCCGCTGTCGACCGCCTGCACCCGCTCGACGAACGCCCGGTACTCGTCGATCGCCACCGTCCCCGTCGGCAAGCTCAGCGCGAAGTCCTCCTCGATCGCCCCGCCCGCCGCGCCCGCCCCGCCCGCCGCGCCCGCCGCGCCCGCCCCGCCCGCCGCGCCCGCCCCGCCCGCCGCGCCCGCCGCGCCCGCCGCGCCCGCCCCGCCCGCCGCGCCCGCCGCGCCGTAGCTGCCCTTGCGCGACGCCGCGAGGCCCGCGTGCTCGACGCGCACGCCCTCGGGCGCGCGCGCGACCGCGTAGCCCGCCGGCAGCTCGATCCGGCGGCGCACGTGGTACTGGAGCGCTGTCTCGATCGCGAGCGCGCTCTTGCGGGCGCCGCGCGAGGCATACGTGGCGCCGAGCGTGCCCGTGAACGCGCGCGGGAACACGAGGTGCACCGGCTCCAGGCCAGGCAGCGTCCACGCCGCGCCGTCCTTGCCCTCCGGCCGCGCGAAGCCGTGGATCGTCACGGCCGCGCGCAGCGCGACCTCCCACGACCCCTCCGTCGACGAGACAACGACGTCCTCGACGTCGGCCCACGGGAGCCAGCCGAGCACGACGCCCCGGAGCATCTCGCGCCGCGCCGTGCCGACCACCGTCTCGAACGCCTCCGACAGCGCCTGCGCCGCCCGGCCGTGCAGCAGAATCGTGAACGTTCCCGCGGCGTTACCCTGCGCGTCCACAGCGAGCCGCAGGTCGACCTCGTCGCCTGTCTCGCCGCTCGTCCCCGCCACCGTGACGAGCTCGCCGCCCGGCAGCATGGCCGCGCGGCCGCGCAGCTCGGGGCTGATGCGCCCGGGCGGCAGCGGCGGGCCCTCGACGTCGGCGTCGATCCACACGTCGCCGCCCGGCAGGCGCGCGATGACGAGCGGGTGGCGGAAGCGCCCCACGTGCGGCGGGAAGTCCGCCGACGAGCTGAACGGCTCGGTCTCGGCGATCGCGAGGTCGGCGCGCACGCCGAGCTCGCGCAGCGCGCGGTAGATGACCCACGACCGGCTGCCCTGGCCGAGCTCGATCATCGCGCGCGCCGTCGTGCGCTGCGGGCCGCCGCCGAGGAGCGCCGCCATGTCCGAGAGCTCGGCGCCGCCGGCGACCTTCACCGCCTTGCCCGCGGCCGCGACGACGCGCTCGAGCAGCGCGGGCGACGGCGCCCGCTCGGGGCCCGCCGCCTCCCGCGCCCAGCGGGTCATGTACGGGTCGCGGTCCGCGAGCGCGCGGATGTTCTCGTCGATCGCCGCCGCCACGTGGCCCCAGGTCTGCGTCCCCAGGCTGACGCCCACGCCCATCTCCATCCGCGGCACGCCGTCCTCGATGCGCCGCGGCGGCTGGTCCTTGATGCGCCAGACGCTGACCGTGGAGCCGCCCTCGGTCCGCTGCTCCGCGGCGCCGAGCAGCGGGTGCGACCAGACAGCGAGCCGGAGCGACGAAGGGCGGCGCACCTCGATCTCGGCCTCGCGGACGCTCGTGCGCTCGGGGAGCAGGTCCCACGTGTCGATGACGAGCTGGCCGCTGTCGCCCGGCAGCGCGTAGCCCTCGGTGACCTGCTCGACGTAGTCGCCCTGCTCGAGCTGCGAGAGGTCGCTGTGATCCTGCGCGGCGTTCGAGGCGGCGTCGGGCGCGAGGATGCGGCCGTCGCGCTTGTGGATGCGGCGGCGCAGGAGGCGCGCCGCGCCGCGGCCCTCGATGAGCGGGCCGTAGGCGACCGCGCCCTGGGCCACGTCCGTGGTGCCCGAGACGCGGCGGAGGTCGTACGTCACGTAGTGGACGAGCCCGTCGGGAGAGATCGTGAACCGCTCGACGTGGCGCAGCACCGCTGTCGCGGCGCCGGGGAGGAACGCCTTGGCCTGGTCCTCCAGCACGAGCTTGCGCCCCTCGGCCTCGAGCGGCGGCGCCGGGTCCGGCGTGAGGCCGAGCGCGCGGGCGATCGGGCCGATGCCGGCGGGGGTGTCGCGCGCCGTCGTGCGGTCGCGGGCGAGGCGGCCCCGCGCCGCGCGGACGTCGCCGCGGCCGGCGGCGAGGCCGAGCGCCTCGAGCATCACCCGCTCGCCCGGCGCCATCGCGTCGTACACAGCGAGCGCGCCGCGCAGGTCGCCGCGGGCGACGCGCTCGCGGAGCTCCACGTCGCGCAGGGCGTCCGGCGCGCGGCGGAGCCGGCGCAGCCGCTGGATCTCGGCGAGCACCGCGTTCCGGTCGCTCACGTCGAGGAGCGCGCCCAGGCACGCGGTGCCCGAGCGGTCGAGCCCGCCGCCGCAGGCGGCCTTCACCGCGTCGGCGCCGACGCGGCCGTGGATGCGGTCGTCGACCGTGGCGAGCAGCGCCGAGCCGGGCGCCGCGGCGGCGAGCTTCGCGTACGCGGCCTCGGCGACGTCGGTGACGCCGGCGCGGCGCGCGACCGCCGCGAGCTCCGCGAGCACCATCCTGTCGGCGTCGGGGACCGCGGGCGCCTTCACGCCGCCCGGCCCGGGGGGCGCTACCTTCACCCCGAGCTCCCGGAGCGCGGCCATGGTGCCCTCGCCCTGGCCGCCGCGGCGCTCGGCGAGCTCCGCCTCGTAGAGGCGCGCCTCCCACGAGGCGGGCCACGCGGCGAGCACGCGCTCGAGGGCGGCGCGGGTGCGCTCGACGACCTGGGTCTCGGGCAGATCGCCGACGCGGCGGATGGCCCTCGCGTAGAGCAGGTCGCGCCGCGGCTTTTGCGGCGCGCGCGCCGCGGCGCTGCTCGCGTTCGGCCCCGCGGGCCCGCGCGCCGCGCGATCGCCGGAGGGGCCGTCGCCGGCCGGGTCGAGGAGGTGCTCGGCCGCGCGGGCGTCGCCGAGCGCGAGCAGCGCCGCGGCCGCTACCTCGACGGCCGCCGGGCCGCCGCGGGGGGCCGGGGAGAGGTCGACCGGGGCGGGCTGCGACGCGGCCGCCGTCGCGGCGGCGCCGGGGCGCGGCGCGCGGGCCCGGAGCGGCAGGCCGTTCTCGCCCCACGCGCCGAGCTCGATGGCGCCGCCGTCGCCCTTCTGCGCCACGCGCACGACGACGCGCAGCGTCCCCGGCTGGGCCTCCACGGTCGCGAGGCGCGTGACCTGCGCGCCGCCCGACGCGTAGTCGCGCTGGATCGCGGTCACGCCGCCCACCTCGAGCACGGCCGCGGACGACGAGGCGAGCGCGAGGCTCACCCGCTGGGCGATCGGGTTGTGGAGGTCGACGACGACGGCGCGCGTCCCCTGGAGGGCGCTCACCGCGTCGATGTTGATCGCGCACGCGTCGGCGCGGACGACGATGGGCGAGGCGCTCGCCGCGAAGGGCGCGATCCCGGGGTAGGACCGCGCGAGCGGCGCGCCCGGCGCGGAGCTCACGGGCGAGGGCCGGGCGAGGCTCTGGAGCGGCGCCGGGTCGAGCGGGCCGACGAGGGCGGCCTCGCCCGCGCAGCCGCGGCGCGCGCCCCACGTCGCGGCCGCGGCCTCGTCGCCGACGTGGAGGGCGACGCGGTGGAGCGCGCTCGCGAGCGCGCTGCGCACGAACGGCAGCGCCCTCTCGCCGCGGCCGGCGACGTCGGCGAACGCCCAGGCGCGCTGGAGGCGGCGGGCGACCTCGGGGAGCGCCTCGCGCGAGCGGAAGGCGATCGCCGAGGCGTCGGGGTCGGGACCGCTCGCGGTGCCGGCGCCGAAGACGAGCGCGTCGAGCGACGCGAGGACGGTCGCGAGCGCGCCCTCGTCGCCCGGCGCGTCGACGGCGCGCTCGATGGCATCGAGGTACGGCGCCGTGGCGGCGGAGCTCGCAACCTCGGCCTCCAGCGCGGCGGCGAACGCGGCGGGGAGCGGCGCCTCGGCGGCGAGCGGGGACGCCGCGCCGCGCGGGGCGCAGCCCGCGGGCGCGGCGCCGGCGAGCGCCAGGGCGAGCGCCAGGGCGGCGCGGCGCGCGCCGAGGGCGCGGTGCGCCACGGGGGCGCGGCGCGCTACCGGGGCGGGCCCGCCGCGGCGAGGGCTCACGGGGGGCTGGCCGACGTTCCTGGTGCTGCGAGGCTCGGTGGTCACGATCGGCGTCTCCCGGCGCCGCGCGCGGCGGTGCCTGTCCGCCGTTCCTTACGGGCCTGGGATTGCCGACGCAAACGTGAACTTCGGGGCGGCAACGCGGTCCGCCCGACCCGCGAGGCAGGCGCCGTCGCCCCTCCCTGGGCCGGGCGGCGCCCCGCGGGCGCTCCGCGCTCGTTCGAGCTGGTGCTCGATGAGGCTGCCGACCTCACGGGCCCCGGCTCCGACGGGCGGCATGTCGCCCGCGTGAGCTGGTGCGGCGGACCGCTCATTGACACCGATCGCTCACCCATATATTACAAAAAATGTAACTTACAAAAATTAAAACATATGCCCGGGAACAGGCTCGGGCGGAGGATGGGGAAAGACGATGATTCTGGTGACAGGAGCAACTGGCAGCGTCGGACGGCACGTCGTGGATCGGCTCCTCGTCGAAGGTCACACGATCCGTGCGCTGACCCGGAACCCCGGCCTGGCCCGCCTGCCGGAGGCGGCGGCTGTCGTGCAAGGCGACCTGGCAGAGCCACGGAGGCTGGCTTCCGCCCTCGATGGGGTCGACGCTGTGTACCTCATGGCGATGGGCGGCGCTCCAGCCGATCTCGTGGACATGGCCAGGCGCGCCGGCGTTCGGCGGATCGTCCTCTTGTCGACTGGCGACGTGCTCGACGACGTCGAGCGGCAGCCGGATGCGGTCGCCGAGCTCCACGGGGCATTCGAGCGGGCGATCCAGCAGTCGGGGTTGCAGTGGACATTTCTGCGTCCCAACGAGTTCGCTGGCAACAGCCTGCACTGGGTGGCGCAGATCAAGGCCGGCGACGTGGTCCGCGCGCCGTACGGCGGCGCGTGCACGGCGCCGATCCACGAGCGGGACATCGCCGCCGTCGCCGTGCGGGCGCTCGTCGACGCGGGGCACGACGGCGCGAAGTACCGGCTGACCGGCCCTCAGGCGATGACCCACGCCAAGCAGGTCAGCCTCATCGGGCAGGCGATCGGGCGGAGGCTGCGGTTCGAGGAGATCCCGCCCGAGGAGGCGCGACAGGCGATGACGAGGTACGCGCCGGCGGCGATCGTCGATGCCGTCCTCGGTCAGCTCGCGGCGGCGGTGGCGCACCCGGCCGAGGTGACGCGCGTCGTGGAGGACGTTACAGGGCGGCCGGCGCGCACCTTCTTCGAATGGGCGATCGACCACGCCGCCGACTTTCGTTAGCGCATGCCTGCCATGGGCCGGCGCGCGATCGGCTCGTCAGCGGCGTTGACCCCTCTTCTTGCCGATGGCCACGGCTGGATCACCGGACGTGTCACGAAGGCGGGCGGCCTGGCGCCGCTGCAGATCGACCTGGCCCTGGACGAACTCGATGAGCAGCCGGAGCTGCTCGAGCGTGTAGCCCGAGAGCTTGGCCTCTGCTTCCCTGCTGATCTCGCCCCAGAACTCCTCGGCCACCTGGCGGGCCTGGTCGGTGGGTTCGACCTTCACCCGCCGGCGGTCGTCCGGATCGCGGGCTCGCTGGACGTACCCGGCCTGCTCGAGCCGATCGACAACGAACGTGAGCGCTCCCGCGGTGAGCCCGGAAGCCTCGGCGAGCTCACCAACGGTCATGGGGCCGCGTGTCATCAGGTACGCCACGCAGCGGGCATCGGTGCGGTTGAGGCCGAATTTATCGGCCGCCGCCGCGCCGACCATCTCGGAGGTGTTCTGCAAATCGGTCACCGCCACGAGCAGCTCTTCGACGAGCCGCCGCTTCGCTCCTTTGCTAACAGAAGGTGCCAATGTCGGTCGTATCTAGCACTGAACGTCGCGGTCGGAAACACCGCGGGCGACGCGAGGTTGGGTTGCCGTGCCTCGACCCGCGCCGCGTACGTGCAACCCCGGCGGGGTCGCCCGAACCTGGGTGGGGTGTCGCCAACCTGGGCGACGAGAACTACGACCTGGCGCAGCGGCGCCAAGACGAGGCGCAGGAGGGGCTGCTGACGTCGCTGATGGCGGCCGACTCGGGCTGGGAGCTGTACGTGGCCCAATCCGGCGATCAGCTCGTTGGTTTTGTAGCGCTCCGCCTCGATCCGGAGACGCATGTAGGCGAGATCGGTCTCAATGCCGTCGACCCCGCGCAGGCCGGCAAGGGATTCGGCACCGCGATGTACGAGCACGCGATGGCATGCATGAGGCAGGCAGGGATGAAGGTCGCCACCGTCGGCACCGGTGGAGATCCGAGCCACGCCCCGGCGCGACGCGCGTACAAAAAGGCGGGGTTCGATGTAGAGATCCCCAGCGTGTGGATGTGCCGCAAGCTCTGATGATGAACTCCCAGGCCGAGAAGCTTGCTGAGCTCGCCGAGCGAATCGAACGCAATCTGAAGCGCATCGATGAGATTGCAATCATCGCTGCGCAGATCGGGCCTGTGCGGGAACGGGAGAGCGCGCCTCATGGGCTCGCTCGCGTCATCGCAAAATTTCGACGATGCTTCATCTCTCAGCCGAGCGCCAGGGAGGAAGAAACCCATCGATTCGATGAGGTTGAACGCCGCCTGGAATCACTCGAGGAGTACGGTGCGGCACTGGCACGGGCTGCTGCGCAGGAGACTGCGAACGCCGAGGAATGGGAGCGAAACGCGAAGCTCTCGGTTCGAGCTGGTGACGATGACCTCGCCCGCGAAGCGCTCTGCCGGAAGCGCGAGGCGCTCGATCTCGCGGCGACACTCGAGCAGCAAGCCGCAACGATCTCCGCGGCGATGGCTGAGTACACATCTGCTTTCGCCGTCATCAAGGCATCCTCGCGTTGATGGGGTTGCGACGGGCGACGCGAGACAGACCAGATCACGCGCCGGGGAGGCCCACGTCGGTGGAGGAGCCATGCGAGCGTCCTCGACGGCCGGGATGAGCCGGTAAACCCGGCCCTGCGCCTGACGAAGCCCGCCGTGATGATCGCACGGTCGCGGAGGTCGGGCAGATCGTGGTAGGCTGCTGCCGCGCGGCGCGGGCTTCGCAGGTGAAGGCTGGCCGTCGGCGGACGAACCTTCCCACAGGAACGGTACTGACACAGTGACGGAGCACCGAGAGTCGGAGGCGCTTGAGATCGCTCCTGAAGCGATCACAGGCAGCGTAGCAGCCGGGCTCATTGCAGCCCTGAATGCGGACCTCTCCGCGCGCTATCCCGAGCCGGGGGCCAACCACTTTCGCCTGGATCCGGAGGAAGTCGCGCCCGGCGCTGGCGTTTTCCTTGTCGCCCGCTGGCGCGGTCGCCCCGTCGGGTGCGGCGCGCTACGTCGGCTGGGCGACGCGCTGCTGGTGCAGGAGCTCGGGCCTCGCGTCGGAGAGCTCAAACGCATGTACGTCGCGCCCGAGGAGCGAGGACGGGGGATCGGCCGCGCGCTGCTGCAGCGCCTCGAGGCGGAGGCACGGGCGCTCGGTCTCGACCGCCTCGTCCTCGAGACAGGGACGCGCCAGGCGGAGGCGCTCGCCCTCTACCGGCGTGCGGGCTACACCGAGATCCCTCCGTATGGCGAGTACGTTGCGTCGGCGGCGACCAGCGTCTGTTTCTCCAGGAGCCTGTGACGCTGAGACGTGGCTGGCCACCGGCTCCCGCCGCCCAACATGGCGTTGCAGCTGGCGGGTCGATCACTCGGACAGCATCGCGGCGCGCCGGCGAACGCTCCTCCAGTCGTTGACGCTGCCCAGCAGCGTGATCGAAGGGATGCCGCAACCACGAGAGCATCTCGTACTCGAAGTAGGGCTGAAACGCGTTCATGAGGACGACCTCCGAGGCGGCGGGCTCCACGGCGCCGGTCGTCGAGAAGTCGGTCACGATCAGGTCGCGCAGGGGACCGACGTGCGCGGCGATCTTCTCCGAGAACACGGCGAACGCCTCGGGCCATGGGTTCGGCTGGCCGAGGAAGAAGGTGAGCCCGGCCGGCGTCGGGACTGTCCGCACCAACGGCCTTGCCCTGCCCTGCCCGGCGCTGCCAAGCTAGAACACCGATCACGTTGAAACCTGGAGAATTTTCACAGGGAGGCGGGGAGGCGGGGAGGAAGAAAAAAATGAATTTCTCCCTCTTGCCGTCTCTCGCTCCCCGCCTCCCCGCCTCCCTGTGAAATTCCTGCTTTTTCTCGTGGTTTCAACCCGTTTGTCGCTCTAGGACATGGTCTTCGCCGACCTCAAGAACGACTTCGTCTTCAGGCGCATCTTCGCGAGACACCCGGACATCCTCCGCGGGCTGTTGAACGATCTGCTTGACCGGCGTGGCGAGCAGGCCATCGAAGACATCGAGTACCTGCCGACCGAGCAGCTCCCGCTCGTGGCGGGCGCGAAGCTCTCGATCCTGGACGTCCGGTGCCGCGACCGCTCGGGGACGACGTTCGTCGTGGAGATGCAGTTGCTCCACGTCGCCGGATTCATCAACCGCGTCGTCTACAACGCCTGCAAGGCCCACGTGGACCAGCTCAAGGCGGGCGAACCCTACACGAACCTCACGGATGTGGTGGCGATCTCCATCTGCGACTTCGTGCTCTGGCCGGACGAGGCGCAGGACATCGCGAAGCAGCCCCGCGTTCCGATGCTGAGCCGCTGGAACATGACGGAGCGCGGCTCGGGCAACCATGGGCTCTTGCAGGTACAGTACGCGTTCCTGGAGCTGCCCAAGCTGTCGAAGAGCCCTCCCGACGCCGTCGGACCGGACCTGTGGGCCTGGCTGTTCGTGCACGCGCCGGAGCTGACCGAGGTGCCGGCGGACCTGCCACCGGGGCCGCATCGAGCGGCGGTGGAGCTCGCCAACGAGGCGACGTTCACGCAGGCCGAGCTCGATGCCTACCGAAAGGTGATGGACGAGATCCAGCAAGCGCGCGAGTACGGCGCTGCCCAGCGAGCCGAGGGGAAGGCCGAGGGGAAGGCCGAGGGGAAGGCCGAGGCGGTGCTCGCGGTGCTCGAGACGCGCGGCCTCGCGGTGGACAGCGACACGCGCGCGCGCATCGTGGAGTGCACGGACGCTGCGACGCTCGCGCGGTGGCTTGTCCGCGCTGTCACCGCGGCGTCTGCTGAGGAGGTCATTGCCCCAGAGCGCGGGTGAGCCCGACGCAGCGCACGTCCATCTCCTGAACAGCTCGGCCAAAGGAGACAGCGTTGACGGCCCGCGGCGGCGGAGGCTAACGCCGGCGGCGCTCCTCCTGAGGCGTCGAGTACAGTACGACGGATGGCCCATCGGGATGGGCGAGCGTTGTCGGACCGAGCTGACCCCTCCGCGCACCGGCGGCGCACCGTATCGCGCTGTCCAGGACCTCGATGCACGCGGCGAGGCCTCCAGCTCGCCCGCTCGCCCGAGCCGCGCGCTTCGGCGCTGACGGACCTCCGCGGGCGCACGCGAGGCGTCGCTCGCGCGCGCTGGACGCGCGTCTGGACAGGGCATTCTCATGGCGCCTATGTGACGTGGGAGAAGGGGCCGGGTCGGTCGGAGAGAGAGCTGAACAACCTCTTGCGATGTGCCCGCCAACCCATCGACACGACCTAGGAATCAACCCCGCATCGGGAATTCCCTTCAGGTGGACGCGCAGGAGCCGTGTCGGCGCCTGCAAGAAATTGGACCGCGCCGCGCGGATTCTGCTAGGGGGAGTGACTTATGATCATCGCGCTCACCGGACAGAAAGGTGGGATCGGCAAGAGCACCACGGCCGTGAGCCTCGCCGTGGCCGCGCTGGCGAAGGGCCGGCGGGTGCTGCTCGTCGACGCCGACCCCCAGGGGACCGTCCGCACGTGGGGCGACGTGGCCGCCGAGGCGGGGCACGAGATCCCGACCGTCATGGCCATGGGCGCCTCGATGCACAAGCCGGGGCAGCTGCCGGAAGTCGCCGCCGCGTACGACCTCACGGTCATCGACTGTCCCCCCCGTCACGGTGAGATCGCGCGGTCGGCGCTGATGGTCTCCGACGTCGCCATCTATCCTTGCGGCCCCACGGCCGCGGACGCCTGGGCCCTGACCGCCGCGCTCGAGGTGTTCCGCGAGGCCGCCGCGCTGCGGAGCGCGATGAAGGGCTGCATCCTCATCACGCGCAAGCAGGGCCGCACCGCGCTCGGTAAATCCGCGCGCGCGGTGCTCGAGACCTCGGGCTTGCCGGTGCTCGCCACGGAGCTCGGCTATCGCATTGCCTACCAGGAGTCCCTCGCCTGCGGGCAAGGGGTGACGGGCTACGCGCCGCGGGACGCCGCGGCCAAAGAGATCACCCAACTTCTCGAAGAACTGGAGAAGCTTCATCATGGCGAAAAAGCAAGTCGCGGTCTCGCTGAGAAAGCCGCCGTCGCCTGAAAAGGTCGACGCGTTCGTCGCGGGCGGCACCGACGGCAAGCCGGCGCAGGACGTCGTGAAGTCGCGCCCGGCCGCCGACAAGCGGGCGCACGACGACGGCAAGCCGGCCGAGGCGAAGCAGGAGCCGGCGCCGGCGGTGCGCACGCGCGCCGAGGAGGCGCAGCCGAGCGCCGAGGAGGCGCAGCCGAGCGCCCAGGAGGCGCAGCCGAGCGCCCAGGAGGCGCAGCCGAGCGCCGAGCCGGCCACGGCCCCGCCGCCGGCCGCCGAGCCGGCCACGGCCTCGCCGCCGGCCGCCGAGCCGGCCGCGGCCGCCGCGCCCCAGCCGCTCGCCACCACCTCGGAGCCGCCGGCCGTCCCGCCGGTGCTCGTCGGGAACGACGGCCGCGCGCGGCGCGCGGTCACGGTCTACCTCCCCGATCCGCTCGCGGATCGGCTGCTGCTCCACTGCATCGAGCACGACCGCGACATGAGCAACCTGATCGGCGAGGCGGTCGAGGTACATCTCGATCGGCGCCTCGGCCCGGCCTCCGTCTCCGCCGCGCCGGCCGCGGACGGCGCCGCCGCCGCGGAGGCGGCGCCCGCCGGCCCGAGCTACCGCGCCGACCCGTTCCGCGCGGCGGACACGAGCCCGAAGGGGCGCATCGATCGCATGGTCCAGGTCGGGCGGGTGCTGATGACGCTCTGGCGCCAGCGACCGCGGGTGAGCTGATCCGCAGCGCGCCGCGACTCACCCTTCTCGAACGTAGCCGGCGCCACATCCTCTGCGGGCATGCCGGATCTGCACAGGAGGCGAGAGGAGGGAGAACAAGGATCTTCCTGCCTTCCCTCCCTCCCGCCTTCCCGTGAGCCTCTCCACGCCATGTCAGCCTCTCTGGGGGCCAATTGACATCCTTCAGGTGAGCGGGCAGGCTCTGAGTCGCGACGCCGCGCGATAGGCTCCGAGCCCGCCGCCGGGTGCGTGATGATCCGCCGCGCCACGGCACCGATCGTTGCGGCGGCAACTGGCCACCAGGACGAGCGATGACCCAGCATTTTCGGGACGACGGGGCGGCTGCGCGCGGACTCAACCAGAAGGAGGCGCAGCCCACGTCGGACGCCAGCCGCTCGGTTCACGCGCTGTTCATGGAGGCGCCCACGGCCATCGCGGTGTTCCGCGGCCCCGACTGGGTGATCGACTTCACGAACCGGCTCGCGCAGCGCCTCTTCCGCGACCGGACCGCGGTGGGCAGGCGCCTCTTCCAGTGCGCCCCGGAGCTCGCCGGCTCCCAGGTGGCCGAGCTGCTCGATCAGGCCCACACGTCGGGCCGGTCCGCCGCCGCGTGCGAGCTCTTGATCCTCCTCGACCGAGGCGACGGCGAGCTGGCCGAGGGGTACTTCAACGTGACCCTGCAGCCCCTCCCGGCCACGGCCGGCGGCACGGAGAGCGTGGTTCTCTTCGCGGTCGAGGTCACCGATCAGGTGCTCGCGCGGCGCCGGATCGAGCAGCTCGCCGAGCAGCTCGAGCACGAGCGCCACAAGCTGGAGCAGGTCATCCAGCAGATGCCCCACGCCGTGTACATCGCCGACGCCCCCTCGGGGCAGCTCGTGATGGGCAACGCGCAGGTCGCCGAGCAGCTCGGGCGCCCCTTCGTCGCGTCGGCGGATATCGCCGCGTACAGCGCGGCTTACCAGGGGTTCCACGCGGACGGGCGCCCCTACGCGCCGCACGAGTGGCCGCTCGCGCGCGCCGTGTCCAGCGGCGAGATCGTCCGATCGGAGCCGGTGGAGATGCTGCGCGCCGACGGCTCCCGCGCGATCATCGAGTACAGCGCGGCGCCCATCCGCGACGCCTCGGGGCAGATCGTGGCCGGCGTCGTGGTGGGCGTCGACGCGACGGCGAGGATCCGCGCCCTGCGCGACGAGCAGCGCCGCAGCGAGCAGCTCAAGGGGCTCGCCGAGGCCTCGCTCGCCGTCAACTCGGCGCCGTCGATCGAGCGGATGCTCGCGGAGATCACCGAGCGGGCGCGCTCGCTCATCGGGGCGCACCAGTCGGTCATCAGCATGACCGACGACCAGAACTGGGCCCAGGCCATCAACGCGATCAGCCTCTCGGACAAGTACGCTGCGTGCCGCGGCTACGAGGCGAGGATCACCGGCAGCGGGATCTACACGCTGGTCTGCGAGCAGAACAGGCCGCTCCGCATGACGCAGGCCGAGCTCGAGGCGCACCCGGCGTGGCGCGGCTTCAGCGGCGAGGCGTCGCGCCACCCGCCGATGCGCGGCTGGCTCGCCGCGCCGCTCGTCTGCCGCGACGGGAGGAACCTCGGGCTCATCCAGCTCTCGGACAAGGTCGAGGGGGAGTTCACCGGCGACGACGAGGCCATCCTGGTGCAGCTCGCGCAGCTCGCCAGCGTGGCCATCGAGAACACGCGGCTGCGCGAGGAGGCGCTCGCCGCCGAGAAGCGCTTCCGCTCGATGGTGGAGGCGACCACGGTCGTCGTCTGGCGGACCAGACCGAACGGCCATGTCGTGGAGGACTCCCCGTCCTGGCGCGACTTCACCGGGCAGAGCTACGAGGAGTGGCTCGGCTTCGGGTGGCTCGACGCCGTCCACCCCGACGACCGCGAGCACGCGGACGCCGCGTGGCGGGGAGCGGTCGAGTCGAGGCGCCGGTACGAGGTGGAGTACCGGCTGCGCCGGCGCGACGGCTCCTGGGCCCACACCGTCGCGCGCGGCGTCCCGCTCCTCGCGGACGACGGCTCGATCTACGAGTGGGTCGGCTGCAACGTCGACGTGAGCGACATCCGGCGCGCCGAGGAGGCGTTCCGGGTGCAGCACCAGCTCGTGCGCACCATCGCCGAGAACGCGACGCTCGGCCTGCTCATGATGGATGCACACCAGCGCTGCACCTTCATGAACCCGGCGGCCGAGAAGATCACCGGCTTCACCTTCGACGAGATCAAGGCGCTAGACCGCCCACTGCACGACATCATCCACCGCACGCGGCCGGACGGCAGCCCCTATCCCATGGACGAGTGCCCGATCGACAGGGCGCTGCCGCGGAAGAGCCAGGAGCAGGGCGAGGACGTCTTCGTCCACAAGGACGGCTCGTCCTACCAGGTCGCCTTCACCGCGAGCCCGATCCTCGACGGCGTCATCCCCGTGGGCACGGTCGTCGAGGTCCGCGACATCACCGAGCAGAAGCGCGCCGAGGAGGAGCGCGAGCGCCTCATCGGCGCGCTCGAGCGGAGCAACAGGGAGCTCGATCAGTTCGCGTACGTGGCGAGCCACGACCTGAAGGCGCCGCTGCGCGGCATCGCGAACCTGACGCAGTGGATCGAGGAGGACCTCGCCGGGACGCTCCAGGGCGAGTCGCGCGAGCACATGAGCCTGCTGCGCGGCCGCGTCCGGCGGATGGAGGCGCTCATCGATGGGATCCTCGACTACAGCCGCGCCGGGCGGGTGCGGCACGCGGTGGAGCCGGTCGACGTCGGGCAGGTCCTCGCGGACGTGATCGAGCTGATCGCGCCGGCGCGCGGCGTTGAGGCGCGCGTCGAGGTCGCGCCGGGCCAGCCGGTGCTGCGGACCGAGCGGATCCCGCTGCAGCAGGTGTTCATGAACCTCATCAGCAACGCGCTCAAGCACGCGCGGCGCGCCGACGTGCGCGTGCGCGTCGGGCACCGCGACGCGGGCCTTCACCACGAGTTCTCCGTGGAGGACAACGGGCCAGGCATCGCGCCCGAGTTTCACGATCGCGTCTGGGGGCTCTTCCAGACGCTCGAGGCGCGCGACAAGGTGGAGGGCACAGGGATCGGGCTGTCCGTGGTGAAGAAGATCGTCGAGAGCCGAGGGGGGCGCATCTGGATCGAGTCCGCCCGGGGCCATGGCGCCACCTTCCGCTTCACCTGGCAGAAGCGCGATCCGAACGAGCGCTGAGGCCTGGCGACCCGGCGGCGGTGAGGCGGTTCGCGCAGCAGACTCAGCGGCGGCCGAGGAGGGGCGCTCCTCATTGGAGTTGAACCGGGCGTACCGGTGGTCCAAGCTCGAACAATGGGACACCCCGGGAGAGCCTGCGCGAAAGTGAGCACGCCGGGGTGCGCCCAGGCACAACGGCGGCCGCGAAACCTCCGCGGCGGTCGCCCTCTGGCCATGGTAGGTCCCGCGGCGGCCATCGCGCGGAGGTTGACGTTCTCGTCCTTTCCGCCAAGGAGAACTGGGAGACAATGAACGTCGAAGAGAAGCTCCTGAACATCCTGCTCGTCGAGGACGACGAGGTCGACGTGATGAACGTCCGTCGAGCGTTCAAGCGTAACAACATCTCAAACCCACTGTGGGTGGCCGGGAACGGGGTCGAGGCGCTCGAGATGCTGCGCAGCGGGGTCATCCCGGTGGAGCGCCGGCTGATCCTGCTCGATCTGAACATGCCCAAGATGAACGGGATCGAGTTCCTGCGCGAGCTGCGGGCCGATCCGGATCTCGTGTCCACGTCCGTTGTCGTGCTGACCACATCAAACGACGATCGCGACAAGGTGGGGGCCTTCAACCTCAACGTGGCGGGGTATCTCCTCAAGCCCGTCACATTCCTCAGCTTCGTTGAGCTGATGGCGGCGCTCAACAAGTACTGGAGACTTGTCGAGCTACCCTAGCGAAACTCGTTGGCATTCTGGCGGACTTCGCGGCGAAGCGGCGCGCGGGGCTGGCCCACAGGTCGAGCAGGCTTTGCCGAGGCGCCCGGCCCCCGGAGAGGGTGCTCGTCGCGCGGGGCGCGGACGGGCAGAACTCGCGTGGGACGTCCTGTGCCCGACGTGCTGCGCACGCCGGACACAGGACGTCAATTGCGCTCAGACATCAGCCCGTCCGCGCCCCGCGCGACGAGCACCCTCCCCGGGGGCCTACCGTGGGCGAGGAGCCTGGGCGCCAGCGAGATCGAAGTGCAGGGCGCGGTAGATTGCACCGGTGCCAGATCTGCTGGGACCATGGGCCATGCGTCTACCCAAGCTCCAGATCAGCGTCGCGATCACGGCGCTCCTCGGCCTGTGCTCCATGGGCACCTTCTGCATCTTGCCCGACGCCAACAACGGCGCGCCGCCTGACCCTTCGATCGCATGCGCTGCCGGCGAGCCGCCCGCCGCCGGCACGGCCGCGCTGTTCTTCAGCGATCCGCAAGGCGGCGTCAGTCCGCTCCCCGCGGACGCCGTGCTCCAGCTGGAGTACGGCCCCCAGGGCGGCCAGCACGTGATGGTGACCGTCCGGCACCACACGGACGGCGGCGGCGTGTGGGCCTACCGGCTGGGGTTCGAGCCGGAAGCGGTCGAGCCGGGCACGCCCGCTCCGGACGCGCCGCGCGCGCCCGTGCTCGAGGGCTCGAACACCGTGCCCGTCAACGCGTGCGCCTCCGGGTGGACCGAGACGACAGCGCCCGTGTTCATCAACATCATGGACAGCGGGCAAGCAGACGCAGCAGGAGAGATCCCGACGGCCCGCGGCGTGCTCCGCATCGTCGCGACCCCCAAGGAGGCCGGCGAGAAGGCGTCCGCGGAGATCCGCGTGCAGATCGCGATGTGACCGGGCGCGGGGCCGCTACTTGCTCCGCTTGACGACGCCGAGCGCCCGCTGCGCCGCCTTGACCGCCGCCTGCGCTTCCTTGCCCTCGACGCCAGCGAGCGCGGCCGTGACGGCGGCCGCTACCTCGCGCTTGCTGTGCGGGTGCACGTCCGCGAGCTTCAGGTAGAGCTGCGCCTTCTCCGGGAAATCGGCGTCGCCGCGCCGCGCCTCGACCCGCTCGAGCAGGCAACCCGCCACCGCGGCCTCATCCATCTTCTTCAGCGCGTCGAGCGCGGCCGCCCGCTTCGCGATCTCCGGCCGCGCCTCGATGAGGTCCACGAGCGGCGCGAGCGCCACCGGGCCGAAGGCGCGGATCGCGTCCGCCACGATGCCGGGCTTGTACCCCGCGGCATACGCCGACAGGAGCTCGCTCAGCCCGCGGACGTCGCCGAGATAGCCGAGCGCGTACGCGGCGATCTTCGCCTCCCGCTCGTCCTCGCCGCGGCTCGCCAGCATCCGCACGAAGGTCTCGACCATCTCGACGTCGCCGAGCTGGGCGAGCGCGTAGGCGGCCTCCTCGCGCACGCCGCGGGCGGCGTCCGCGTAGAAGGCGCGGCGGAGCGCCGGGAGCGCGGAGAGGTCGCCCAGCTCGGCCAGCGCCTTGAGCGCCTCGCCCCGCTCCTCCTTGGTCGGCGCCGCGCCGAGCGCCTTCGCGAGCTCCTGCACCCGCTCCATGCGGGCGGCGCGGCGCGCGCGCACCGCCTCGCCGCCCAGCCCGGCCGCCTGCGTGGCGTCGATCACGTCCAGCGCGTCGCGGGCGAGCGCCCGCAGGCCGGCATCCTTCGCGTGCTCCGCGACCCGGCCGAGCATCGCCGCGGCGTCGGCGCGGGCCGGGCCGCCATGCAGGACGACCGCCTGCAGCACCCGCACCGCGGTCAGCTTGGCCACGCGGCCCGCCTTGACCGTGAGCGCCTTCTCCGCGGCAGCGACCGCCTCGGCCCCGAGCGGCGCGAACGTCCTCGCGATCGTCGGCGTCGCGGTGCCGTCCGCCCAGATCGGGAAGATGCTCTTGACGAGCTCGCTCGCCGGCAGCGACGCGTAATAGCGGGCGTAATGGACCGCGGCGACGTAGCGGTTCATCTCGCCCGCCGCGCGCCGCTGCGCCACCTCGTCGGGGGTGAGCGTCTCGTCCGGCCGCGCCACGGTGACGCTCTCGTAGGTCGGCACGCGCTCGGTCGAGGCGCTGTGGATGTGCGTCGCGCCGGCGAGGCGCACGAGCGCCATCTCGAGCACCTGGTAGAGCTTGATGAAGTCGTCGAGCCGATCCGCCGGGTCGGGCCGCTGCGGGAGGCCCTGGAGCAGCGCGGCCTGCTTCTCGAGGCGGAGGTCGCGGAGCCGCTCGGCGAGCGGGTCCGTCACGCGCGCGCTGAGCCCGGTGAGGCCGGTGGCGAGCGCCTCGGCGAGCTCCTCGCGCACCTCGCCGAGCGCGATGGCCGCGGGCGAGGCGCCCGCCTCCCGGGCGGCGGCGTTCCACGCGGAGCCCTCGAGAGGCCCGCTCCGCGCCGCGGCGCCCTGCTCCACGACCGGGCGGAGCTCGAGGCCGAGCGGGCCCTCGACGACCGCGGCGAGCGGCCACAGGGTGGGCAGCGCGGCGTCGATCCCTACGTCGCCGAGCAACGCGCGGAGCCGCGCGTCGCGGAGCGAGCCGGCGAGCCGCTCCTCGAGCGCGGCGTCGTCGGGCAGGTGGAGGGCCTCCCCCTTGTCGTCGACCGCCGAGAGCCGCGCGCCGCGCGCGAAGAGCGTGTCGATGCGCACCGCCACGGGCACGAGGTCGGGCGCGAAGACGTCCTTGCGGTGCTCCTGGAGGGCCGCGAGCGCCGCGCCGACGTCGGGCAGCGCCCGCGCGAGCATGGCTTCAAGGGCGCCGGCGTCGAGCGGGCGCTTGTCGCCGAGGTCGGTGAAGTCGACGCGGAGCGGCGGGTAACCCGGGTAGGTCGTCGCGCGCGCCCCGGCGAGCACCTCGCCGGCGAAGCTCCGCTTCGGCTCGGTCCGCTTCGCCAGGAAGGCCGGGAGGATCTGCTTCTCGCTGAAGTGCCGGCCGGACTCGAGGTCGATGAAGCGGCTCTCGCGGATGACGTAATCGTCGCTCGTCGTCCGCGTCGAGAAGGCGTACTCGACCAGCGTGAGCCCCTCCGCGGGCTTCCTGTCGGACGCCTTCCACGTCTTGCCGACGAGCTCCTCGACGTGGCGGTCGTCGAGCGGCTCGCCCGCGAGGTGCTTCTCGAGCTTGCGGGCGGTGAGCAGGAGGTCGGCCATCAGGTTCGCGTACGCGACCGCCGGGAGCGCGCCGCGGCGAGCGCCCGCGGCCTGGTGAGCGCCTGCGGCCTGGTGAGCGCCTGCGGCCTGGTGAGCGCCCGCGGCCGGTCCGCGCAGCAGCGCGGCCAGGTCGAGCGTCCGGGCCGAGAGCCGCCGCAGCCGGTTCTCCCGGAGCCCCTCGGCGAGCTTCTCCAGCTGCTCGATGCGATCGCCGCCGATCGCCGCGACGCCGGCCACGCCGAGCTCGCGCACGAGCGTGCTGACCTGCTCGACGCCCGACTTCATCAGGGCCGGCGCGTTCGCGCTGCCCTTCTTCACGCTCTTGCGCGCTGTCTCGCCGCCGGGCGCGCCGGGCGGCGGCGCGTCGCTCACGGCGAACGACTCGGGCGCGCGCGCCCAGGCCACGAGCAGCGCCGCCGCGTGCTTGCAGAACGCTGTGTTGAACGTCCGCGCCGGGCAGGTGCAGCGCCCCTTGAAGCCGGGCGCCGGCGCGTCGCTGTAGACGAGCGTCACCTTGTAGGGCGAGGCCCCCGAGCCCCTGGCCTCGCAGAACAGCTTGTTCTCGTGGCGGGCCAGGTTCAGGAGCTGGCCGCCGTCGTAGAGCAGCGTGCCCTTCTTGAGCTCCCCCGCGTCCTGGATGAACGCCCGGAGCTCGCCGGCCCCGATGCGCTGCACCTCGCCCGGCGCCGCGCTCACGAGGCCTCCGCGGGCGAGCGGGCCGGGTGCACCTCGTCTCTCGGGAACAGGAAAGCGACCGCCAGCATCGGCCCCGGAGCCTACCATGGGCCGCGGCGCGTGGACTCTCGCCCTGCCCGCCCCGGATGGCGCGCTCAGGGCGTCCGGCGGCGGCAGCACCCCGGCCTGTGTCCTCCAGGCTCACGCTGCTCGGGCCGCCGGCTCACGGGGACAGCTGCGCGGCGGCGGCGACCTGCTGCTCCTCGCCGAGGCGCGGGTAATCGATGTAACCGCGCGGGCCCTCGGAATAGAAGGTCGAGACGTCGGGCGCGTTGAGCGGCGCCCGGCGCGACAGGCGCTCGGGCAGATCGGGGTTGGCCAGGAACGGCACGCCGAACGAGACGAGGTCCGCCGCGCCCGCCCGCAGCGCCTGCTCCGCTGTCTCGAGCGTGTAGCCGCCGTTCACGATGAGGGCGCCGCGGAACCGCTCGCGGATGAGGGGCGTCACGCGCTCCGGCGCGTCGAGCGCCTGCCCTGCCAGCGGCTCCACGACGTGCAGATAGACGACCTTGCGCGCGGAGAGCTCGGCGGCGACGTGACTGAAGAGCTCCTTCGGGTTGGAGTCGCTCATGTCGTTGAAGTCGCTCCGCGGCGAGAGCCGCACGCCGATCCGGTCCACGCCGAAGACGCCGTTCACAGCGTCGACGATCTCGAGCAGGAACCGCGCCCGGTTCTGGACCGAGCCGCCGTACCGATCCGTCCTCTGGTTCACGCCGTCGCGGAGGAACTGGTCGATGATGTAGCCGTTCGCCGCGTGGAGCTCGATCCCATCGAAGCCGGCGGCCTTGGCCCGGCGCGCTCCTTCCTCGAACTGCGCGACGACGCCGGGGACCTCGTCCGTCTCGAGGGCGCGCGGGGTGCTGTACGGCTGCGGGCCCTCGGCCGTGTGCCTGTGGCCGGTGCGGATGCGGACGGCCGAGGACGAGACGGGCGCCTGCCGGCCCGGCTGAAACGAGACGTGCGACGACCGCCCGACGTGCCAGAGCTGGGCGAAGATGCGCCCTCCCGCCCGCTGGACCGCTTCCGTCACGAGCCGCCACCCGTCGACCTGCGCGTCGGTGTGGATGCCCGGCGTGCGTAGATATCCCACGCCCTGCGGGCTGACCTGCGTGGCCTCGGAAATGATGAAGCCGGCGGAGGCGCGCTGCTCGTAATATAGCGCGTTGAGCTCGGTCAGCACGTTGCCCTCGGCCGCGCGGCAGCGCGTCAACGGCGCCATCACGAGGCGGTTCGGCAGCGAGAGGGGGCCGAGCGCGAAGGGGCTGAACAGCATGTCTGAGGCGGTGATCACGATCGATGCTCCTTGCAAAGAAGAGTACCGTTCCGAAAAAAAAATAGCATCCGGAAGGGAACATCGTGAATCGTCACTACCTACTGTCAAGTAGCTTCCTTTTTGATAGTGAATCGGTCATGCTGGTGATCGGGACAACGTATGAAGCATTCATGCCAGCACCTCTGCGAGGCGTTCCAGGCGGCGATGGACGTGCTCGCGAAGCCCTGGAACGGCCTCATCATCGCCATGCTCGAGGGGGGCGCGCTGCGCTTCGGCGAGATCGGCGGCCGGCTCGACGCGATCAGCGACCGGATGCTCTCCAGCCGGCTGAAGGAGCTCGAGGCGCTCGGCCTCGTGGTGCGGCGCGTCTTGCCAGGGCCCCCGGTGCGCGTGGAGTACGAGCTGACCGACACAGGGCGGGGGTTCGGCGATGTAGCGCAGGCGATCTCGAGGTGGGGAGAGATGCTCGCGGAGAGCGCGCGCGGCGTTGAGGCGCGCGGGGCGCGCGGCGCGGGCGGCGTGGTGAAGAGCAGCCCGCGCGCCGCGAGGAAGGAGCCAGCGGCGAAGCGCGCGCGGGCGCGATCCGCGCAGGCGCGCGTGACCCGCGTCACGAAGGGGTCAGGCTGACGCCTGAGCTGTGCTCAGGGATGGCCTGATGCCGACTCACCGCCTGGCGAAGAGGCGGGGTGAATGCTTGTTTCCGCTCCCAGGAAGCCCTTGCCCGTCGGGTGAAATGGTGATGTGATTCGAGGGCTTCGTGCGTTCGGCTCTCCCGATGACGCGAAGCGCTGACGCGATGGGTGTCCTGAGGGCGTCGCGGTGGATCGTCGTATGGCAATGGAGCACCAGCGCCGACCCGCGGGGATGAGGCTCGCACACCAGTTCTGGTTGTCTCTTGTCCTCCCGATCGCGATCGCCATCGTGCTGTATGGCGCCTTCGCCTCGGCGCAACGCAAACAGGTCCTGCGGGACGAGGCCACGGCGGAGCTCCGCAACTACGCCACCCTCCTGCAGGCGTTCGTCGAGAGCGCGCTCCAGCGCAGCGACCTCGCGCTTGTCCGGCGGCGGGCCGAGCACTTCGCGAGCGCCGAGCGCATCCTGGGCGTCGCCGCCTTCACCCGGGAAGGGGAGGCGGTCTTCATCACGGAGGGGGTGAAGCGCGAGGCGGCACGCCTCGGCGAGCTCGCCAATCGGGCGTTCATCGAGGGGGGAGACGTCGAGGAGACCTCCATCATGGGCGGGCAGTCGGTGCTGCTCCGCACCGTCTCGATCCAGCCGAGCAGCGCCCATCCACCCCTGGTCGCCATCCTGGTGCGCGATCGCCACTACATCGAGGTGCTGGAGAGCACGCTGAATCGCGGCCTCGCGGCGACTGGCGTGGTCCTGCTGCTGGTGAGCGCGATCGTGGCCGGGCTCGTGGGTCGATTCACCGTCGCGCTGCCGGCGAGGGCCATCCTGTCCGGGGCCGAGCGGGTGGCCAGCGGCGATCTGGACGCGGCCGTGCCCGAGAAGGGCGCGGAGGAGCTCTCCCGCCTGGCCCACGCCTTCAACACGATGACCTGGTCGCTGCGGGAGGCGCGGGAGCGCGCCGAGCGAGAGGAGATGGCGCGGGTGAACGTGGAGCGCCGGCTCCAGCAGGCGCAGGCGCTCGCCGCCGCGGGGCAGGTGGCGACCTCGCTCGGCCACGAGATCGGGTCGCCGCTGAACGTGATCCAGGGCCGCGCGCGGCGCGCGGCCGACCTGCCCGGCTGCCCGGAGAACCTGCGCGCCGAGCTGGAGACGATCGCGCGGCAGTCGGAGCGGATAACGCGTGTCGTCTCCCGGCTCGTCTCGCTCGCTCGTCCGTCGCGGCCTCAGCAGGAGGAGAGCGACCTCCGGCGCGTGATCGAGGACGTTGTCGCCTTCCTGGGACCGGAGTGCAGGAAACGCGACATCGAGACGAGCGTGGTGTGCTCGCGCGATGGCGTGGAGTGGTCGCGCGTCGCCCTCGACTCCGATCGTCTGTTTCAGGTGGTGTTCAATCTCTGCCTGAACGCCATCGAGGCCCAGGACGGCGGCGGGGAGCTCGTCGTGCGCGTCCTCCCCGAGTGCGACGGTCCGGCGGGCTCTCGCGCTGTGTGCTTCGAGGTCGAGGACGCGGGGCCCGGGATCCGCGCCGAGGACGTGCGCCAGATCTTCGAGCCGTTCTTCACGACGAAGTCGACGCGCGGCGGCAGCGGCCTCGGGCTGGCGATCGTACGTGGGATCGTCCAGGAAGCGGGCGGCTCGGTCGAGGTCGCCTCCTCGACGACAGGCGGGGCGCGCTTCAGGGTCACCCTGCCCACGGTCCAGCCCGGTCCGCCGGCAAGCGCCAGGGCGAGCACGGCGGTAGGCGCGCTGGAGGACGTGCCGGAAGACGTGCCGGAAGACGTGGAGGACGCGCGGATAGCTTTGCGGGACGACAAGAGGGAAGAAGGACAAGGACAGGAACGATGAGTTCAAGCTCACCGAATGTGTTGATTGTGGAAGACGATGACGACCTGGGCCGGTTCGTCGTTGACATCGCGACAGATCACGGCTACCACGCGACGCACGTTGCCGACGCCATGTCCGGCATCAGGCTGCTTACCTCGACGAAGTTCGAGCTGCTGATCACGGACATCCGTATGCCGGGGATGGACGGCATCGAGCTGATCGCGCGTGCGAAGGAGCTCGACCCGTCCCTCGCGATCATCGCCATCACCGCGTTCGGCTCCGTCGAGACGGGGATGCGCGCCCTCCGCGTCGGCGCCTCCGATTACCTCTCCAAACCTTTCCGTTCCGATGAGCTAAGCTCTCGCATGCGGCGTGCGCTCGAGCGCCGCGCGCGCGACATCGAGCACGCTCGACTCCAGCGACAGGTCGAAGAAGTTTTGCGCCGCGGCAAGTCGTGAGACCGCGGCCCCGTGATGCCGCCCTCCCCCGGCATCGACGGGCCTGAGCACCCGAAGCGGGACCGAGATTTCCAGGCGCGCACTCGTCGTCAGGAAGGTATTCATGCAACAGAACAACATCGCGGCGACGTCGAAGGACAAGAACGGGCACGGCGCGAGCAAGAAGAAGCCGCCGTCCCGGAGGCGCGGCGCCGATGGCCTGAACCTGGACGTGCGGGAGATGCAGCTCCAGGCGATCCTGGAGGTGCTCAAGGCCGTGAAGGCGGGGAACTTCTCCGCGCGCGTCGGCATCGGCGAGGTGCCCGGGACGATCGGTCAGATCGCCGATGAGGTGAACGACGTCGTCCAGCAGCTGCAGACCGTCGGCTCGGAGATCACGCGCGTCGCGCGCGAGGTAGGCACCGAGGGCAAGCTCGGGGCGCAGGCCGAGGTGCAGGGCGTGAGCGGCACGTGGAAGGACCTCACGGACAACGTGAACGTCCTCGCCGGCAACCTGACCAACCAGGTGCGCAACATAGCGGTCGTGACGACGGCGGTCGCGAACGGCGACCTGTCGAAGCAGATCACGGTCGAGGCGAAGGGGGAGATCCTCGAGCTGAAGAACACCATCAACAAGATGGTGGAGCAGCTGCGCGCGTTCGCGTCGGAGGTGACGCGCGTCGCGCGCGAGGTAGGCACGGAGGGCAAGCTCGGCGCGCAGGCCGAGGTGCGGGGCGTGAGCGGCACGTGGAAGGACCTCACGGACAACGTGAACGTCCTCGCCGGCAACCTGACCAACCAGGTGCGCAACATAGCGGTCGTGACGACGGCGGTCGCGAACGGCGACCTGTCGAAGCAGATCACCGTCGAGGCGAAGGGGGAGATCCTCGAGCTGAAGAACACCATCAACAAGATGGTGGAGCAGCTGCGCGCGTTCGCGTCGGAGGTGACGCGCGTCGCGCGCGAGGTAGGCACGGAGGGCAAGCTCGGCGCGCAGGCCGAGGTGCGGGGCGTGAGCGGCACGTGGAAGGACCTCACGGACAACGTGAACGTCCTCGCCGGCAACCTGACCAACCAGGTGCGCAACATAGCGGTCGTGACGACGGCGGTCGCGAACGGCGACCTGTCGAAGCAGATCACGGTCGAGGCGAAGGGGGAGATCCTCGAGCTGAAGAACACCATCAACAAGATGGTGGAGCAGCTCCGGACGTTCGCCGCGGAGGTGACGCGCGTCGCGCGCGAGGTAGGCACGGACGGCAAGCTCGGCGGTCAAGCCCAGGTGCCCGGCGTCGCCGGCACGTGGAAGGACCTCACCGACAACGTGAACCAGCTCGCCGGCAACCTGACCAACCAGGTGCGCAACATCGCCCTCGTCACGACGGCCGTCGCCAAGGGCGATCTCTCGCAGAAGATCACCGCCGAGGCCCGGGGCGAGATCCTCGAGCTGAAGGACACCATCAACAAGATGGTGGAGCAGCTGCGCGCGTTCGCGTCGGAGGTGACGCGCGTCGCGCGCGAGGTAGGCACGGAGGGCAAGCTCGGCGCGCAGGCCGAGGTGCGGGGCGTGAGCGGCACGTGGAAGGACCTCACGGACAACGTGAATGTCCTCGCCGGCAACCTGACCAACCAGGTGCGCAACATCGCCCTCGTCACGAAGGCGGTGGCGAGCGGCGACCTGTCCCAGAAGATCGCGGTCGAGGCGAAGGGCGAGATCCTCGAGCTGAAGGACACCATCAACAAGATGGTCGATCAGCTGCGCGCGTTCGCCGCGGAGGTGACGCGCGTCGCGCGCGAGGTAGGCACGGACGGCAAGCTCGGCGGTCAAGCCCAGGTGCCCGGCGTCGCCGGCACGTGGAAGGACCTCACCGACAACGTGAACCAGCTCGCCGGCAACCTGACGAACCAGGTGCGCAACATCGCCCTCGTCACGAAGGCGGTGGCGAGCGGCGACCTGTCCCAGAAGATCACGGTCGAGGCGAAGGGCGAGATCCTCGAGCTGAAGGACACCATCAACAAGATGGTCGATCAGCTGCGCGCGTTCGCCGCCGAGGTGACGCGCGTCGCGCGCGAGGTAGGCACGGAGGGCAAGCTCGGCGGCCAGGCGCAGGTGCCCGGGGTGTCCGGGACCTGGAAGGACCTGACGGAGAACGTCAACGTCATGGCCTCGAACCTCACCTCGCAGGTCCGCGGCATCGCCAAGGTCGTGACCGCGGTAGCGAACGGCGATCTCCGCCAGAAGCTGGCCCTGGAGGCCAAGGGCGAGATCGCCTCGCTCGCGGACACGATCAACGACATGACCTACACGCTCCGCGTGTTCGCCGAGCAGGTGACCACGGTCGCGCGCGAGGTAGGTATCGAGGGCAAGCTCGGCGGCCAGGCCAAGGTGCCCGGCGCAGCGGGCACGTGGCGGGACCTCACCGACAACGTGAACCAGCTCGCCGGCAACCTCACGACGCAGGTGCGCGCCATCGCCGAGGTCGCGACCGCCGTGACCAAGGGCGACCTGACGCGGGCCATCTCCGTCGAGGCGCAGGGCGAGGTCCTTCAGCTGAAGGACAACATCAACCAGATGATCTCGAACCTGCGAGACACGACGCGCGCCAACCAGGAGCAGGACTGGCTGAAGACGAACCTTGCGCGCTTCTCCGGGATGATGGCCGGGCAGCGGACGATCGAGGCGCTCTCCCGCCTCATCATGTCCGAGGTCACCCCGCTCGTCTCGGCGCAGCACGGGGCGTTCTACGTGCTGGAGTCGGAGGACAAGCACCCGACGCTGAAGCTCACGTCGAGCTACGCGTTCCAGAAGCGCAAGGGCATCTCCAACCGGTTCTCGCTGGGCGAGGGGCTCGTCGGGCAGTGCGGCCTCGAGAAGAAGAGCATCGTCGTCACCGACCTGCCGGACGACTACATCCGGGTGAGCTCGGGCCTCGGCGACGCGCCGCCGCGCAACATCTGCGTCCTGCCGGTGCTCTTCGAGGGCGGCCTCAAGGCGGTGATCGAGCTGGCGAGCTTCCAGAACTTCACGCCCATCCACCTCACGTTCCTCGAGCAGCTCACGCAGTCGATCGGCGTCGTGTTCAACATGATCGGCGCCAGCATGAGGACGGAGGAGCTGCTCCAGGAGCTCCAGAGGTCCAACACCGAGCTCGGCTCGCGCTCGCAGGAGCTGGAGGAGAAGGCGTCGGAGCTCGAGATCAAGAACCGCGAGATCGCGCGCGCCAGCGCCTCCCTGGAGGAGAAAGCCAGGGAGCTGTCGCGCACCTCGAAGTACAAGTCCGAGTTCCTCGCGAACATGTCGCACGAGCTGCGCACGCCGCTGAACAGCCTGCTCATCCTCGCCAGGATCCTCGCGGACAACGAGGAGCACACGCTCACGCCGAAGCAGGTCGAGTACGCGAAGACGATCGCCGCCGCCGGGCAGGACCTCCTGCAGCTCATCAACGAGATCCTCGACCTCTCGAAGATCGAGGCCGGCAAGATCGACGTGAAGACCCAGCGGGTCGCGCTGTCCGAGCTCTCGGAGTACGTCGAGCGGAGCTTCCGGCAGATCGCCGAGCAGAAGGAGCTCGAGTTCTGGGTCCGGGTCGCCACCGGCGTCCCCGCGACGATCATGACCGATCTGCAGCGGCTCCAGCAGATCCTGAAGAACCTCCTGTCGAACGCGTTCAAGTTCACGTCGTCCGGCCGGATCTCGCTCGAGATCGAGGTGGCCAGCCGGGGGATCGCCTTCAAGCGGGACACGCTCATCAAGGCGAAGACCGTCGTGGCGTTCGCCGTCACCGACACGGGCATCGGCATCCCGCCGGAGAAGCAGACGCTCATCTTCGACGCGTTCCAGCAGGCCGACGCCTCGACCAGCCGCACCTACGGCGGCACGGGCCTCGGCCTGACGATCAGCCGGGAGCTCGCCAGCCTGCTCGGCGGCGAGATCTCGCTGCACAGCACGCCCGGGCTCGGCAGCAAGTTCACCCTCTACCTGCCGTCGGAGCGGGCGGAGCAGAAGGCCACGAAGCCTTCGCGCGCCGAGCTGCCCGAGCCCGTCGCGCCGCTGCTCACGAACGGTTCGTCCTCGGTCGCGCTCGCGGGGCGGAGCGTGCTCGTCATCGACGACGACGCGCGCAACGTCTTCGCCATCACGAGCCTGCTCGAGCGGCGGGGCGCGCAGGTGCTCCTGGCCGAGAACGCCAGGCACGGCATCGAGATCCTCCGCGAGGGCGACTCGACCGTCGATATCGTCCTCATGGACATCATGATGCCCGAGCTCGACGGCTACGAGGCCACCCGCGAGATCCGCAGCGACCCCCGCTTCAGCGAGCTGCCCATCATCGCGGTCACGGCCAAGGCGATGCCGGAAGATCGGCAGAAGTGCCTGGACGCCGGCCTGAACGATTTCGTGGCCAAGCCGGTGGACGACGCGCGCCTCATGTCGGTCATGCTGCACTGGCTGCGGCCCGACTGAGCGACGGAGCCCCACCGTGTCCTCCGCTCCCGCGACGACCAGCATCCTGCTGGTGGACGACCAGCCAGAGAACCTGGCGGCCCTCAAGGCGATCCTTGCCGACGAGAGCTACCGCCTGGTCACCGCGGCGAGCGGGAAAGACGCGCTCCTCAGGATCCTGTCCGAGGATTTCGCGGTCATCCTGCTCGACGTCCGGCTCCCCGACATCGACGGGTTCGAGGTCGCCTCGCTGGTGAAGCAGCGGGAGCGGTCGCGCCACACGCCGATCATCTTCCTCACCGCGGCCAGCGACGATCTCTCGGCCATCTACAGGGCGTACGCGGTGGGCGGCGTCGATTACCTGCTGAAGCCGCTCGAGCCGGAGGTCGTCCAGGCGAAGGTCGCCGTGTTCGTCGAGCTCCACCGGCGGGGCGAGCAGATCAAGGAGCAGGCGGAGCTCCTGCGCATGGCCGAGCAGCGGCGGCGCGACGCGGAGGTCGAGGAGCTCCGGCGCGCCGCGCAGGCGAGGTACCAGAACCTGGCGGACGCCATCCCGCAGTGCGTCTTCACGGCGAAGCTCGACGGCGGCATCGACTACGTGAGCTCGCGCTGGCTGGAGTACACCGGGCTCGCGTTCGAGGCGCTCCGCGGCTGGGGCTGGCAGGCCGCGGTGCACCCGAACGACCTGAACCAGTTCGTCGGCAAGTGGCGTCGCTGCCTCGAGTCGGGCGAGCCCTTTCAGGCCGAGTGTCGCCTCAGGTCCGTTCACGGGGCGTACCGGTGGCACCTCTGCCACGCGGTCCCGGAGCGGGACGTCTGGAAGCGGGTGGTCGCCTGGCTCGGCAGCTTCACGGACATCGACGACGGCAAGCGCCACGAGCAGGAGCGCATTCACCTCCTGACCCGCGAGCGGGCGGCCCGCGCGGAGGCCGAGGCCGCGGTGCGCCGCTCGGAGCTCCTCGCCGAGGCGTCGAGCTCGTTCTCCGCGTCGCTCGACGAGGACAGCGTCGCGAGGGCCCTGGTCCGCCTCGTCGCGGAGCGCATCTGCACCTGGTGCGTGCTCGACCTGCGGCGGGACGGCGGCGCGCGCAGGGTCGCCGCGGCGCACCGGGCCCGCGAGGCGGCGCGGTTCTCGGAGCGGTTCGTCCCGCGGGAGCTCGTCCTGGCCGGGGACGGCATCGGCGCTGTGATGACGGCCGGGCGCCCCGATCTGCGCGTCGAGTGCGCGCCGCGCGACGTCGCCCAGGTGCTCGACGTCGATGATCCGGGGATGATCCACGAGATCGGCGCGAGCAGCTACCTGTGCGTGCCGCTCGTCACGCGCGGCAGCGTGCTCGGCGCGCTCAGCATGGTCTGGGTGGAGCCGGGCGAGCGCTTCGATCCCCCTGATTTCGCGGTCGCCCTCGACATCGCGCAGCGCGCGGCGCTCTGCCTCGAGAACGCCCGCCTCCTGCGGATGACGCGGGAGGCCGTGCAGGTCCGCGAGGACTTCGTGGCGGTCGCCTCCCACGAGCTCAGGACGCCGCTCAGCGCGCTGGTCTTGCAGGTCCAGGGCCTCGTCCGCGCCATCAGCCGCTCCGACGGCGGACTGCCGGCGGAGCAGGTGCTCGCGAAGCTGTCCCAGGCAGATGGACAGATCGACCGGCTCACGCGGCTCATCGACACGCTGCTGGACGTGACGCGCATCAACAGCGGTCAGCTCGAGCTCAGCCTCGAGGACGTGGACCTGTGCGACGTGGCGCGCGAGGTGGTCGCGCGCCTCGACGCCGAGATCGAGCGGGCGGGCTGCTCGCTCCAGCTCGATCTTCCGGAGAGGGCGGTCGGCCGGTGGGACCGCCTGCGCATTGACCAGGTGATCACCAACCTGCTCACGAACGCCGTCAAGTACGGGCGCGGCAAGCCGATCCAGCTGCGGATCTCGGTCGATGGGAGGTCCGTGGTGCTCCAGGTGATGGATCAAGGCATCGGGATCGCCCAGGAGTACATCGGCCGGATCTTCGGGCGCTTCGAGCGGGCGGCGCCGACCAGCTCGTATGGCGGGCTGGGCGTCGGGCTGTACATCGTGGACCAGATCCTGAGGGCCCACGGCGGGAGCATCCAGGTCGAGAGCGCGCCGGGCATGGGGGCGAGGTTCCAGGTGGCGTTGCCGCTCCCGCCCCGAGCCGCTGGATCATCGGGGCCGCTGGGCGAGCGCCCTGGATCGTCGTTGACCGGCCCTGCCGACTGAGCAGCCATCTGCCCGGGTTCGGCCGGTGTTCTTCGCTGGACACCGCCGCGTTGCGCCACCGTTGCAACCGGTGGTTTCAACCGTGAAAGGCGTCCCACGGCCATCCCCGGAAAAGCGGCGATGCCCGTATCAGGCCATCGTTGGCCTGCATCGTGCAACGAGTTCGTGACAGAGCGCCCGGTGCGACACCCGGGGCAATCCCTCGCCAGATCACCACGGAGACATGGAGGCACGGAGCGAACCCAGACCCGTGCCTTCGTGCCTCCGTGGTGCAAGCGTGCGTCCGTCATGAGGCGGAAGGCGAGTGGCTCTCCCGGGTGGACAGGTTCACGTCCGGACGGGCGCTCCAGGGCTCGTGATCTTCGAGCAGCGACGCTGCGTAAAAGATCGAAACAGTTTATAGGTGATGAGTCCTCCGCTGCATGACGTGATCGCTCCGCCACCTCATCGGTAGTTCAAGTGAAACTTTCTATCAGCCTAGTTGGCCCCTCGATCAGCGCCTTCGGCAGCACTGGTCCGGTCCTGGTCACGTCGCCCTCGAGGGCAGAGGTGGTGCGCTCGGCCGGCACCCGCCGGCGGACCTCCGCGGGCTCTGTCCGGAGCTCCGCCCGGGGCACGACGCCGCGGAAGCGCGCCGCTGCCCGGACGGAAGAGCGCGGGGCGCAGGCGCTCCGTCGCCCCCGCTGACGCGGGCGGCGCGACGGCGGGCTTCTGGAGCGCGTTGACGTTCGACGGACGCCGGGATCTCCGGCGTCGCGACCGCGCCGGCAAGGTGGTTTCAGGCTCCGCCGGGGCGAGGGGTCACGGGGGCACAGAGGACGCAGAGGATAGACAAGAGCCTCTGCGTCCTCTGTGCTTCTGTGGCTCCGGGGCGGCGGGGCGGCGAGGACAGCGCGCTCACCTCGCCTCGGCGTCGAGCAGCGGGCCGAGGTCTTGACCTCTCATGAGCCGCTCCACCACCTTGACGAGGAGCTTTGGCGTGCAGCCGAAGCACGGGGTCCCGAGGGTGGCGAGCTTCTGCGCCATCTCGTGGTCGTACGACGGCTTGCCGCTGTCGGACAGCGCGAGCAGGCAGATCGACTTCACCTTGCTGTCGGCGAGCTGGCGCATGCGGGCGACGAGCTCCTCGGCGTTGCCGCCCTCGAACAGGTCCGTGATCAGGATGAGCAGCGTCTTCTCGGGGCGCTCGATGAAGTTCGCCTGGGCGTAGGCCACGGCGCGGTTGATGTCGGTGCCGCCGCCGAGCTGCGCCGTGAACAGCACGTCGACCGGATCGACGAGCATCGGTGTCACGTCGACGACCTCGGTGTCGAAGAAGAGGAGCCGAGTGCGGAGGACGTCGAGCGACGCGAAGATCGCGGCCATGATGGAGCTGTAGACGACGCTCTCGCCCATGGAGCCCGACTGGTCGACGAGGATGGCGACGTCCCACTCGTGTCTCCGCGTCTGGTTCGCCCAGAAATAGAGCTTGTCGGGGACGAGGCGGCGCCGCTTCGCGTCCCACCCTTTCAGGTTCCTGCGGATGGTGCGCTTCCAGTCGAGGTTCCTGAGGACGCGCAGCGGGCTCGTCGTGTTGCGCCGCAGGGCGCCGAGGACGGCGGTGCGGACCTCGGACTCGAGCGCGCGCCGCACCTCCTCGACGACCTCGCGCACGATCTGTCGGGCGGTCTCCCTGGCGGCGTCGGGGATGAGACCCCTCGCGCTCATGAGCGTGGCGACGAGCTCGACGTTCTTCTCGAGGAACGGCAGCGTCTCTGGCTCGAAGAGGAGCTGAGTCAGCCCCTTCCTCTCGATGGCGTCCTTCTGGACGAGGGCGACTATATCGTGGCTGAAGAACTCGCGCACCGCCGAGAGCCACTCGGGGACGTACGGCCGTGAGCCGCCGAGGTTGCCGGCGCGCTCGTCGTAGATGAACGAGAGCGCCCGGTCGAGGTCGCCGAGCCGCCGCGGGTCGACGTGGACCGCGGGCGCCGCGCCGCCGAGACCGCCGAGGGAGAGGCGCGGGTCGACCCGCTCGGCCTCGGGGCCGAGCGCGAGCCGCCAGCGCAGGAGGGCGTCGCGGTCGCTGTCGGTGAGGTCGTCCTGCGCGCCGGCGGGGCCAGCGGGCGGCGGGGGCTTGCGGGGGGTGCGGGCGGCCATCGCGATGGAGTGTCGGGGAGATGGAGGGCACCGTCCAGAGGGGTCCTCTGATCGGCTGTCCGAGCGCCGGAGCCCCGGCCGGCGCGGGGCGCTGGCGCGGCCTCGACCGCCGCGCCGCCGTGACGGCGCCCGGCGCGGGGGCCGCGGCGCCGTGGGCGTCCTCCCCTGAGCGGCAGTGGTCCGCTACACTCCGCTGCGAGCCAGGAGCCTCGGTGCATGCCGGTTGACGTGTTCTTCTCGTGCTCGTGCCATGACGAATTGCTCCTGCGCGCCGATGAACATCGCCGGCGTGGCCGGGCTGATAGGCTGGCGCGCTCGTGGAGCTGGGAGCTGTGAAGGAATGAGCAATGGACTTTTCATCGCGTTCGAGGGGACGGACGCCTCGGGGAAGACGACCCTCACCTATGCCCTGAAGAAGGCCTTCGAGGAGGCCGGCCGCACGGTGACCCTCGTGGGGCACTCCGAGTTCCTGCGCTCTGGGTTCGACACCGGGACCTACCTCGGCCGCAAGCTCCAGGCGCTCGACCCGGTCGTCTGGGGAGGCAGTCGGCCCCAGGACCCGATCGACGAGGTGCCCGTGGACTGCTGGATCTACCTCCTCGGGACCTGGTACACGCTCCTCTCCCTCCATCTCATCGAGCCGCTGCGCCGGTCGGGGCACGTGATCATCGCGGACTCGTGGGTGTACAAGCAGATCGTGTATCATAACCTCGCGGGTACGCTCGACGAGGCGTACGTGCTGCGCCACTTCGCGCTGGCCGCGAAGCCCGACCTCACCTTCTTCCTGCGCGTGAGCCCCGAGGTGACCTGGCAGCGGCGCGACGATCACCTCCCTCGCGATTACGGAGTTTTCAGCGGCTCGAAGGAGCTCTCGCGAGAGGCGTACCTGGGCCACCAGCGGCGCCTCAGCGCCAGGTTCCATCCCTACGCGGAGCGGAACGGGTGGGTGATCCTCGACGGCGAGAAGGACCCGGATGAGCTCAGGGACGAGGCGCTGAGCCACGTGAGGCGGCAGCGCTGAAGCGGTCGGGCCGGTGAGGCAGGCGTCAAGACCCTGCTCTTCGGCGTGGAGATCCGCCACAGCGAGCGACCCGCCGAGCTCGCCGAGGCGGCCCGCGGGCGCGTCTGATACCCTGCGAGTTTCCAGTGAGGAGATCTGCCCAGATGACGCCTGAGACCGTCGATGTCCTCGATCCCGACCTTTACCTCGCGGGCGCGCCGCACGATCGCTTCGAGGTCCTCCGGCGGGAGGCCCCCGTCTACTGGCACCCCGAGCCGGCGGGCAGGGGGTTCTGGGCGATCACGCGGCACGCCGACGTCGCCCGCATCTCGCGCGACCCGGCCGCGTTCTGCTCGGGGCGCGGCCTCTTCATCGAGGATTTCCAGCCGGGGGACATGCGCGACAACCCCGATGTCATGATCATGATGGACCCGCCCCGGCACGCGCGCTTCCGGGCGCTGGTCAGCAAGGGGTTCACGCCGCGGGTCATCCAGCGCCTCGAGGGGCACGTGCGCGAGCTCGTGACGCGGCTCATCGACGATGCCTGCGCGCGCGGCGGGTGCGACTTCGCCAGCGATGTGGCGGGCAAGCTGCCCCTCTCCGTGATCCTCGCGGTGATCGGCGTCCCCCGCGAGGATCAGGAGCAGATGCTCGACTGGACGACGCGGTTCTTCGGGGCCAGCGACCCCGACTACGGCGTCACGCGCGAGGAGCTGAACGCGGTGCTCCACAACATGAACGCCTACGCGCACCAGCTCGCCGAGGAGCGGCGGCGGGCGCCCAAGGACGACATGCTGAGCCTGCTCATGGCCGCCGAGATGGACGGCGAGAAGCTCTCGTACACGGAGTTCGGCGGCTTCTTCAACCTGCTGCTGACGGCCGGCCACGACACGACGAAGAACCTCATCTCCAACGGGATGCTCACGCTGATCGAGCACCCCGACCAGCGCCGGCGCCTGCTCGCGGATCCCTCGCTCCTCCCGACGGCCATCGAGGAGATGCTGCGCTTCACGCCGCCGGTCTATTATTTCCGGCGCTCGGCGGTGCGCGACACAGAGGTCGGCGGGCAGCGGATCGCGGCCGGGGACAAGGTGGTGCTGTGGTACGTCTCGGCCAACCGCGATGAGGCGGTCTTCAGGGATCCGCATCGCTTCGATGTCGGCCGGACGCCCAACGAGCATCTCTCCTTCGGCGTTGGCCCCCACGTGTGCCTGGGCCTCGTGCTCGCGCGCCTGGAGGCGCGGGTCGCCTTCGAGGAGCTCCTGCGCAGGCTCCCCGATCTCGAGCTCACCGCGCCGGCCGTGCGGCTCCGCTCGAACTGGGTGAGCGGCGTGAAATCGATGCCGGTCCGGTGCGGGAGCCCTTCCGCGTAGCGCGCCCCGGCGCGCGACCCTGCGCGCGCCGATCAAGGCCCGTTCTTGTCGGCGAAGCGGTACACGACCGTCCCGAGGGCGTGCACCTTCCGAGATGCGCTGTCGACGACGGTGACGCTCGTCCAGCAGAGGCGCGCGTCGCGCGCGCGCACGACGGCGCGCGCGACGAGGCCGTCCCCGGGCAGCGGCCCGAGGACGTGCGCGTTCAGGGCGATGGTCGCGATGAAGGGACGGGAAGAGGGGAGTCCGCCGGTGCGCTGTCCGGCTCGCCCTCGCTCACGGTCGACGAGGCGTGTGCGACAGGGTTCCCGTCCACGTCCTTGATGAGCGTCTCGAAGAAGCCCAGCTCGCGCACGCGGCGCACGGCGCGCGTCTCCACGGTCAACGACCTGCGCGCCGCGCGCACGTAGCCCACGTGCAGCGAGGCGGTGCGGAGCGGCCCCGCGGCAGCGCGAGGCGGCTCGCGCGCGATGGCGAGCGCCGAGATCGACGCGAGCGACGCGACCGCGCCGCCGTGCACCAGCCCGAACATCGTGTTGCGCTCGTCGTAGGGCAGGGAGAGGCGCGACTGCGCGTCGTCGGCGGCCTCGACCCTCACCCCGAGATCGGCAGGGTAGGAGCCGTCCTTGAACCAGGTCCTGGCGTTCTCGGTCATGCCGCAGTCTCCCGGGGCTGGCCGCAGTCGTCCAGCCTTGTACGTCCGCGATCGAGTCTGCCGAGGTGTCCACGATGCCGTCGCCCCGCAGCCCACCCCGCCGAGCCCCGGCGCGGCGGCGCTGGCCGCGCCGGCCGACGCGGCAGCTCGGTCCCGCGGTGATCGTCGAGCCCAGCAGAGCTCGCCCGCTTCAGGCTCCGGGGAAGCGAACGCGCAGCGAGCTCGGCCCGCGGTCCTGCAGATTGGAGCCGGCGTAGCTCAACGTCTGTTCGGCGAGCTCCCAGCGCGGCAGCGAGAGCAGGGCGCGCAGCGACTCCTCCACTTCCATCCGGATGAGCGGGGCCCCCGGACAGTAATGAGCGCCGCTCCCGAAGGTCAGGTGCCGGCTCTGCTGCCGGGTGATATCGAAGCGGTCCGGCTCGGAGAACAGCCCGGGATCGCGGTTCGCTGCGGCGACCATCGCGAAGACGAACTGCCCCTCGGACACCCTGGTGCCCCGGAGCTCCGTGTCCCTTTTGCACATGCGGCTGAGGGAGAGCACGGACGGCTCGAAGCGCAGGCTCTCCTCGACAGCGCCGCGGACGAGGCCCGGCGACTCCCGGAGCTTCGCGAGCTCCGCGGGGTGGTTGAGGAGCGCGAGCACCGTGTTCGCGATCTGGTTCACGGAGGTGACGAACCCCGCGGCGACCATCTGGAAGCACTGCATGGCCGCCTCGCCCGCGAGCTCGGCGTCTCCCTCTTCCGCCGCGATGAACCTGCTCGCGACGTCCTCGCCCGGCGCCTTCCGGCGCTCCTCGACGAGCCGCATCATGTAGTCGACCATGTCGCAGCAGCTCTGCTTCACCGCCCGCTTCTGCTCCTCCGAGCTGACCCCGCCGCCGGCGAGCTTCAGGAGGTCCGTCGACCATCTCAGGAACTGCGGCCGATCGGCCTCGGGTATCACGAACATCTCGGCGAGCGTGTTGAGCGCGACCGCCTCGGAGAACGCCGAGACGACATCCATCTCGCCGTCGCTCCGCGCCCTCTCGATGGCGCGCTGCACGAGCCCCACGACCCGCGGGCGCATCCACTCGACGGCCGAGGGCGAGAACCCTTTCATGATGAGCTGTCGAAGCTGCGTGTGGCGCGGCGGGTCCTGGAAGAAGGCGAGCCGCGACAAGGAGTCGAACGTCTTCCTCGAGAGCTCGTCCTCGCCGAGCATGCCGAGGCCGCCGAGGAGCGCCGTCGCCCGCCGCGCGGTGAAGCTCGAGTCCCTCACGAGCCCCTCGATGTCGGCAGGAGCGGTGATGAGGAAGCACTGTAGCGGCTCGAAGAAGTAGACCGGCGCCTCGGTCCGGAGCCGCTCGAGCGTCGGGAATGGATCGGCGAAGAAACGCTCGCTCGTGAGGTCGAAGCCAGAGGGAACGGCCATGAGTCCTTCTTTCCTTGTGGCGCCCGTTGCGCGGCGTGTGGCGCCCGTGGCGCGGCGTGTGGCGCCCGTGGCGGCGGAGTTCCACGGCCAGGCTAGGGTATCCCCACGCTGCCGTGAAGCGCGCTGCCCGCGCGCCGATCGCCGCGCGAAGGCGGCCGACATGGGCGCGCGACGCTCCGCATGGCGCGCCCTGCGCTCGGCCTGTACGCGCGGCGTGTGGGGCGTTTGCGTCAGGTGTGGCGCACGCACGCAGGGCGGTTGCGCTCCGGACGAGCGGCATGTGTGCGCGTCGCGGCGCGGAGCGGATCAGCGCGACTCGGTGGAGGCCCTCTCGGGACAGCAGAACAGGTGATCTGGCACCAGCATGGTGCAGCCGTCCTTCCAGGGGTCGTCAGGCGCGTAGTCCGTCCGGTTCTCCGCCGGATAGAAGTACGCCCTGGGCTTCGCTGGGTCCGTGCAGGCCTTGTCGCGCTCCGGCGCCGCCTCGCGGTGCTTGGGCGCGCCGGTGCCCTTGGAGCAGGCGGCGAGCAGGGCGCCGGCCGCGAACAGCGCGCACAGCGCGGCGACGGGCCCGCGCAGGGCGCGGCGGTGGCTTCGGTCGAGCGCCGGAGGCGTTCCCATGCCCCGCATCCTGCACCTGCCCGCCGTCCAGCGGAAGGCGATCTGGATCGGCATCAGGCGCGGCCGCGAGCTGCGCCGCTGGGTCGCAGCGCGACGCCGCCCTTCACCGGGCGCACTGGGCCTGCAAGGGGCTCCGCCGGTCCGGCAGCGTGCGCTGGCCCGGCGCCGTCCTCTGGCTGCGCGCGCGATCCCGGCTCTCCCGAGGGCGAAGGCGCCGGGGCAGCGGCGGACGTGGCTGGGCTTCGCGCGCTCGTGCAGTGGACGAGCGACAGCAGGAGCAGGAGGGAGCGTCCGAGGGCGAGCGTGCGCGACATGATGAGGCTCCAGGCGAGGCGGCCGGCGGCCGGCGGGGCTTCGCCGCGCGAGCGTGACCGCGACACGAGGGGCGGCGCGACATGGAAACGTGAGCGCGTGGGCGCGTGAATGCCCGCCACGGCGGTCGCGCCGACGCCGGCTGCCTCGAACTCGGGAGCTCCCCCGCGCCCTCGACGAGGGCTACCTGTCGGCCATCCGTCCCTTCATCGGCCGTCGCCGAAAGTCGCGCTTGCGATGTCGGTCAAGGCGTAATGCCTCATCTCCTGGATACGATCGAAGAAGGGCTTCACCTTGGCGAAGAACGACGGGAACGCCGCCGACCTGCGAAAGCCCTGGAGATGACCCTCCGGCGAGTCCCACCGGATGCGGACGACGTAGCTTGTCGGCTCCTCGACGCACCGGGAGATCTCGTAGTCGAGGCAGTGCTCGGAGCCGCGCAGCTCCGCGGCTGCGTCGCGGTAAGCGGACAGGAACGCCTGCTCCTGCTCCGCGGGGATCGTGTAGCGGATGTACTCGATGATCATGGGCAGCTTCCTCTGTCGGGGGCAGGGGCGCTCCGCGGCAGCGGCGCGCGCCGTCTTGCAACCAGGTATAGGCACGCTCGGCCCGGGCGTCGAATCGACAGTCGGCGCGCCATCCCATAGATGCTGTCGATGGATCGGCGTGCTACCCATCGAGCATGCGCCTGCAGTCGGTGGACACCCACCTCGTCGTGGCATTGCACGCCTTGCTCCAGGAGAAGAGCGTCACGCGCGCCGCGCGCCGCGTGGGGGTGACGCAGCCCTCGATGAGCCACGCGCTCTCGCGGCTGCGCGCCCATTTCGAGGACCCGCTGCTCATCCAGGTCGGCAGGCAGATGACGTTGAGCGAGCGGGCGCGGGACCTGGCCCCGAGGGCGGCCGAGGCCGTCGAGCGGCTCGAGGAGGTCTTCTGCCCGGTCGAGCGGTTCGACCCGCGGCGGTCCCAGCGCACGTTCCGGCTCGTCGCGACCGACAACCTCGAGCTGTTCGTGCTCCCGCCGCTGGTCAGGCTCCTCGCGGTCGAGGCGCCGCGCGTCGACCTGCGCTGCCGGAGCATCCCGGCGGACTTCGCCGAGCTCCTGCGGCGCGGCGATCTCGACGCCAAGCTCGGTCGCGGCGGGCCGGTGCCCGACGGCTGCCGGTCCACGCTGCTCGCGGCCGAGGAGATCGTCTGCGTGATGCGGCGGGGCCACCCCGCGTCCCGGAGGACGCTCACCGCGGCGCGCTACGCTGCGTGCGAGCACCTGATGGTGTCGCCGCACGGCGAGGACCACAACGTCATCGATCGCGAGCTGGCGGAGCGCGGGTTACGCCGGCGGGTGGCCCTCACGGTGTCTCATTTCCTTGTCGCTCCGTTCATCCTCGCCGGCTCCGACCTGCTGCTCACCGTGTCCGGCCGCGTCGCGGAGACCCTGGCCCGGAAGCTCGACCTCGTGGTGCGGCCGTGTCCGGTCGGGACCAGGAGCTATACGCTGACGCTCGTCTGGCCAGAGCGCTCCGAGGGCGACGAGGGGCATCGCTGGCTGCGCGCCGCCATCCAGCGGGCCGTCGCGGCGGATTCGAGACCGGCTTTGCCGGGCGGGTGAGACGCTATTTGCGTCTACAACGCACATCCGGATCGCACGCGAGATCGCGGGCGAGGAGGCGCTAACAATGCCTGACGCGTATCGTACTGTTCTCCCTCTCTCCGGAGGTGTGCATGGAAATCGTCGGTCATGGAAGAGGTATGTTCCTGATGATCGCTGCCGCCGTCCTTGCTGGCTGCGGCTCGCCAGAGCCGCTGGGGATGGCGGCGGAGCGTGTCGTGGCGGGCGAGCCAGGTTGTTCCGGCGGGGAGAGTCCGGTGGGAGACCGCTGGATCCACGTGACGAGCGGCGGCCGGGAGCGCTCGGCCCTCCTGCACGTCCCTAGATCTCTTCACAAGAAGAAGAGGCGTGTCCCGCTCGTGTTCGACTTTCACCACGTCAATGGTACGCCCGAGGCGGAGGCCTCCCTCACGGGGCTCAGCGCGCTTGCGGACGAGCGAGGTCTCCTGGTCGCCTATCCCGCGGGCATCGGCGGGAGCTGGAACGCAGGCCAGTGTTGCGGCCAGGCGTGGGAAGAGGGGGTCGACGACGTGGACTTCACGCGTGACCTGATCGACGCCATCTCGGAGGAGTACCGCGTCGACCCGAGGCGGATCTTCGTGACCGGCATGTCCAATGGCGCGCTGATGGCGCACCGCCTCGGCTGCGAGCTCGCGGACAGGATCGCGGCGATCGCTCCGGTCGCCGGCGTGCTGCACGTACCTCCGGCGTCCTGCGAGCCGGCGCGCCCGATCTCCGTCCTGCATGTGCACGGGACCGCGGACGTCGTCATCCCTTACAACGGAGGCACGGGGCTGGTCCCGGTGCCCGTGTCGGGGAGCCTCGAGTTCATCTCCGTGGCCGAGAGCCTCGCGATCTGGCGTGAGCGCGACGGCTGCGCCGACGTCTCGCGCGTCACCTACGCGCACGGCGACACGACGTGTACGGCATGGTCGCTCTGCGCTGAGGAGGCCGAGGTCGAGCACTGCGCGGTCGAGGGGGGCGGGCACACGTGGCCGGGCGGAGGGGATCTGCCGCCGGTGTTCGGGCCGAAGAGCGAGACGTTCGACGCGAGCGAGCGGCTGCTCGACTTCTTCGAGGAGCACCCGATGTGAGAGCATGGACGAGCGGACGCACCCCGCTCCATGCGATACGGCCTGACCTTCCTCGTCCTGAGCGCCTCGGTCGCCTCGCTCGCCATCGTCGCCGGCGGGGCTGCGCTCGTCCTCCTCTGGCCGGCGCTGAGCTTCGGCCTTGTCGGCGCCGCGTACCTCGCGCGCCGGCCCGCGGTGCTGGGCAAGCGGCCTGACGGCACGCAGGCCGCGTGGGCGCTCGTCCTGCTCGGTCCGTACTTCCTCCTCACCTGGGCGGTATGGCGCGCGGAGCGGGCGCTCGGGCGGGCGGACTGCGCCAACGAGGTGGCGCCAGGGCTCTGGGTCGGCCGCCGCCCCCTGGCGCACGAGCTGCCGGCGGGCGTGCGGCTTGTCGTGGATCTGACGGCCGAGTTTCCGGCGGCCGCCGCGGTGCGCCGCCACCCCGGCTACCTCTGCGCGCCCACGCTCGACGGCACGGGCCCCGAGGTGGAGAGGCTCCGGGAGCTCCTCGAGCGGCTGCGCGGTGTGGACGGCGTGTACTTGCACTGCGCTTCCGGCCGCGGCCGATCGGCGACCCTCGCCACCGCGCTGCTGCTCGAGCGCGAGCTCGCGGCCGACGTCGACGCGATGGAGGCCCGGCTCCGGCAGCGCCGGCCCGGGATCCGGCTGAACGCCGCGCAGCGGGAGCTCCTGCGCCGGGCGCGCTCGCGTCCCGGCACCTGATGACGGATCGCGCGTCGAGACGGGTGACGAGCCGCTCCCGCCGGCGCTCGCGGCGGCGATCGGCGATCGAGCGTTGGCTCGCGAAGCCGGTGACGGGGCTCGGCTGCCACGCGGCGTGGGCGCGCGGCGACGCGCGGCGACGTCCGATGCCCGCGCGGCCCGGGCTTTTCTGGCTGCGCTCCGCGGCACGCGGCATGCTCTTTCGGGTCCGCATGCCGTGCCCCCGACCTGCTGCGTTGATCGTCTCGGTGCTGCTGATCTCCGGTTGTGCCGCCCGGCCCGCGCCGCCCGCTGCCACGAGCGTCCAGATCGCGCCCGCCCCGCGCTCGCCCGAGCCCGAGGCGGCCGGGGACGACGCGTCCGGCGGGATGGTCCTGGTCTGGGGCAGCACGGGCGATGAGCCGCCGAGGACATGGCATGTCGCCGCGGGCGGCGCGGTGATCCGCGAGGAGCCCGGGATCGTCGTGGCGACCCGGCGCGGGGAATGGCGCTGGGAGGCGCGCGAGAAGCAGGTGGAGACCACGCCCTGCGAGCTCTGGGACGGGGAGACGCGCGGCCCGGGCGAGGGCACGGCGACCGACGCGGAGCTCGTGCTGCGCGGGGACGGCGCGCGCCAGGCGGTGATCACGTCGCCGGACCAGGACGAGGGCAACGTGTTCCAGCACCGGGCCGCGGTGTTCGGGAGCGTTGGGCCGTACCTGTTCATCGAGGAGCGGACGTACATGGACCTGTGCGGCGCGCACGGCTCCGAGGCCGCGGCGTTCAAGGTGTGGGACGCCGAGCGCGGCGCGGTCGTCGACCTGCTCGCCGAGGTGCCCGGCGTGCCGGCGCTGCAGCGCGCAGGCGAGGCGCTCCTCGACGAGCTCGAGGACGACCCGGAGGCCGCGCGGAAGTCGCAGGACGCCCCGGAGCTCGTGAAGCTCGCGCCGACCTACGACGACCGCGGCGCGCTCCGGCTCACCGCGCAGCTCGCGCGCTTCGCCTGCTATGCCTGCGGCGACGGCGCGTGGACCTCGTACTCGCGCTCGGCCGTGGTGCCGATCGTGCGGAGCCCGGCTCGCCTCGCGGCGTGGGCGTCACCGCCGCCGGGCGTGCAGGAGTTCCTGGCGCGGACTCCGGGCGTCACCCTCGGCGGCTGGTCGCGCGCCGGCCAGCAGGACGAGTGAGCCGGCCGGCGGCCGGGGCAGCGCCCTGCCGCTCGCGGCGCGGTAGCTCTCGAGGTTGATGGCGCTGGCGGCCTGACGGATGTCCCAGCGGCTATCCTCCCCGGATGCCGAAGATCCTGGTCATCGACGATCAGCCCGCTGTCTGCGTCGCGCTGACGACGCTCTTCGAGCTGCACGGGCTGGAGGTCCGCGTCGCGGCGACGCCGGACGAGGCGATCGCCGCGATCCTCGGCGACGAGCTCGGGGCCGTGGTCCAGGACATGAACTTCCGGCAGAGCGCCACGTCGGGCGAGGAGGGGATGGAGCTGCTCCGCCGCATCAAGTCGATCGACCCGGAGCTGCCCGTCGTCGCCATGACCGCGTTCACGTCGATCGCGGGCGCTGTAGAGCTGATCAAGGCGGGGGCGAGCGACTACGTGCCGAAGCCGTGGGACGACCAGAAGCTCGTCGCGGTCGTGAGCAACCTCGCCCGGCTGCGGTCGCTCGAGCAGGAGAACGCGCGCCTCGTGGCCCAGCGCGGGCGCGCGCGGCACAAGCTCGCCGAGCGCTACGACCTCGCCGGGCTCGTGTACGCGAGCGACGCGATGCACGAGGTCGTGAGCCTCGCGGTCAAGGTCGCGCCCGCGGACGTGCCGGTCCTCATCACCGGGCCGAACGGGACCGGCAAGGAGCTCCTCGCCAGCATCGTCCAGGCGAACTCGCGCCGGCGAGACAGGCCGTTCGTCAAGGTGAACGCCGGCGCGCTCCCCGACGAGCTCGTCGAGGCGGAGCTGTTCGGCGCCGAGGCGGGCGCCTTCACCGGCGCGACGCGCCTCCGGATCGGCAGGTTCGAGGAGGCCGACGGCGGCACCCTGTTCCTCGACGAGATCGGCACGCTCTCGCTGAACGGCCAGAAGAAGCTGCTGCGCGTCCTCCAGACGGGCGAGTACCAGCGCCTCGGGAGCAGCGTCACCCGGCGAGCCGACGTGCGCGTGCTGAGCGCGACCAACCGCGACCTGCCGCGCGCCATCGCCGAGGGGTCGTTCCGCGAGGATCTCTACTTCAGGCTCAACGTGATCGAGCTCGCGCTGCCCGCGCTGCGCGACCGCCCCGAGGACATCGTGCCGATCGCGCGCCACCTGCTCGAGCGCCGTCTCGCGGGCGCCACGGCCGCCGGCGAGCGGGTGGCGCTCAGCGAGCGCGCGCGCCACGCGCTCGCCGAGCACGACTGGCCGGGCAACGTCCGCGAGCTCGAGAACCGCCTCACGCGCGCGGTGCTCGTGCGCAAGGGCGACGCGATCGAGCCGTCCGACCTCGGGCTCGACGCGGCCTCGCGCGCCCCGCCGGCGCCGGCCGTGGCGTTCCCCGTCGCGTCCGCCGAGCGCGCCGCGTCTCCCGCTGCGTTCCCCGCCGCGTCCGCCGAGCGCGCCGGGGCCGCCGCTGCGTCCGCCGAGCGCGCCGAGATCGAGCGCGCGCTGGTCGAGGCGCGGGGCGTGGTCGCCAAGGCCGCGGCGTCGCTCGGCCTGAGCCGGCAAGGGCTCTACCGGCGCATGGACCGGCTCGGGATCCAGATCGAGCGGAAGCTCAGGTAGCGCGCTCGTCCGGCGGCGCCGGCGGCAGGCGGCACTCTACCTCGAGCCCTCCGCCCTCGCGGCGCCGCAGCGCGAGCGCGCCGCCGTGCGCGGTGGCGATCTCGCGGCAGAGCGCGAGGCCGAGCCCGCGGCCCTGCTGCTTCGTCGAGTAGAAGGGCAAGGGCGCCTTCGCGAGCGCCTCGTCCGGGAGCCCGCAGCCGCGGTCCGCCACGGTGATCGCGAGCTCGCCGGTCGGGAGGCGCCGCACCGAGACCTCGGTCTGGTCCGGCGGGCTCCCGGCCTCGGCGGCGTTCTTGAGCACGTTCAGGAGCAGCTGCTGGATCTGCGCGGGGTCGAAGAAGCCCGGCTCGGCCGGCGCCTCGCGGATCGCGAAGGGCGCGAGCCCGCTCAGCCGCTCGAGGAACGGGCGCCACGCGACGCGCTCGGGCGCGGGGGGCGGGAGGCGCGCGAGCTCGGCGTACGCGGCGAGGAAGCGGACGAGGTGCGCGCTCCGCTCCTCGATGGTGTCGAAGACGACGCCGAGCCGCTCCCGATGCCCCGGGCGATCGAGCAGGAGGCGGCCCGAGTGGATCAGCGACGAGATGGGCGCGAGCGAGTTGTTGAGCTCGTGGCTGATCAGCCGGATCGCGTTCCGGTAGAGCTCCGCTTCCTTGCGCGAGATCTCGCGGGTGAGCGACCGGATCGAGACCAGGACGTGCGCCTGGGTGTTCAGGCGGAAGGAGCGGCGGGCGACGTACAGCGTCTCGAGCTCGCCCCGGCGCTCGACGGACACGAGCGCGTCGCGGCCCGAGACGATCGCGGCGCGGAGCTCCGCGGGCTCGCCGGCGAGCAGCGCGTCCAGCGTGCGCTGGCCGAGCCCCTCGCCCGCGGCGAAGAAGGCGCGCGCGGCGCCGTTGCCGTAGACGATCCGGCCTGCCTCGGTGTGGAGCACCATCGCGACGGGCGTGGCGTCGAGCGCCGTCTCGAGCAGGAGCTCCTTCTGGTAGAGGTCGTCGCGCTGCGCGCGCAGCGCGTCGCCGAGGCGGTTGTGGCGCTCGACGAGGTCCCCGAGCTCGTCCCGGCGCTCCTGCCGGACGCGCAGCGTGTAGTCGGCCTCGGCGAAGCTCGCGAGGCCGTCGGTGACCGCGCGCAGCAGGCCGAGGGCGCGACCGAGCAGGAGGCGAGAGGCGAGCGCGCCGGCGACCAGGGCGAGCCCGAGCCCCGCAGCGGCGGACGCGGGCAGCGACGCCTGTGCCCGCGCGGCGGCGAGGCTCCCGGCGCAAGCGGCGGCCGAGCTCAGGACCACCACGAGGGCGTGACGGACGCGGAGCGGTACGCGGAACGATGCGCGGAACGATGCGCGGAACAATGCGCGGACCGATGCGCGGAACAATGCGCGGAACGATGCGTGGAGCGGCGTCATGAGCGCGAGGCCTCGGCAGGGGAGACGGCGCTCGCGCGGAGCGCGGGCACGAGCGCCGCTGCCATGCCGGCGAGCCAGACGGCCGCGGCGATGAGGCCGATCCTGAGCGGATCGATGGGCAGATCGAGCCCGGGCGCGACCGAGCGCGCCGCGGCCCGGAGCGCCGCGAGGGCGACGGCGCCGGCGGCGAGGCCGGCCGTCGTGAGCACCGCGTTCTCGACGAGCACCAGGCGCGCCACGTCGGCGCGGGTCGCGCCCAGGGCGCGGCGGATGCCGAGCGCCTGGCGGCGCTCGGACACGAGCAGCGAGGCCATCCCGACGCGCCCCAGGAAAACGACGACGAGCGTCAGCCCGATCAGCGTGAGGGCGAGGCCGCCCGCGCCGCGGCTCGTGCCGGTGTCGAGCTCGGCGCCCTCGTCGAGCTTGCGGACCATCACGAGGCGGCGCGCGTCGGCGCGCTCGAGGGCCTCTCGCACCCGCGCGATGGAGCCGTCGTCGTCGGCCCCGTCGCCGCCCTCTCCGCCGGTCGGGCCGAGCCGGATCAGGTAGCTCAGCGTGCGGCCGAGCGGCGGCTCCTCGGCTGCGAAGAGGACGCTCTCGGCGTCGGGATCGGGACCGAGGGAGGCGCGAAACGACGGCACGACGCCGACGATGGCGAGCGGCTTCTGCCGGGCGCTCCGGCGAACGACCTGCCCGACCGCGCGGCCGCCCGGGAAGAGGCGCGCCGCGAGCGCCTGCGTGACGACGGCGGGCGTCGCCGCCGCGGCCGCGGCGTCCCCGGGGGCGAGCAGGCGCCCGTCGAGCGGGGCGAGGCCAAGGACGGCGGCGGCGCCGCCGCGGTCGTCGAGCATCCACGCGAGCGCGCGCGGGTGGTGGGGGTCGTGGGGGTCGCCTGGGCCGCGCGGATCGTGCTGGTCGGGCGGGTCGGGCGGGGCGTCCCGGCCGCGCTGGTCGTGCTGGTCGTGCTGGTCGTGCTGGTCGTGCTGGTCGTGCTGGTCGTGCTGGTCGTGCGGGTCGTGCGGGTTGTGCGGGTTGTGCGGGTTGTACGGATCGTGCTGGTCGTGCGGGTCGTGCGGGTCGTGCGGGTCGTGCGGGTCGTGCGGGTCGTGCGGGTCGTCAGCAGACGTCGCCTCGACCACCTCCCGGTGCGTGAGGTTGTACGGCGACGAGGTCGCCTCGGCGGCGCCGAGGACGCCGGCGGCGCGCGAGAGGGCCTCGGTGTCGCGGCGGACCGCTGCCTCGCGCTCGTCGCGGGAGGCGAAGCTCGGGCCGTCGCGCTCGGTCACCGCGAGCAGCAGCGACCGCGTGTCGATGCCGCGCGGCGCGGACGCGGCGCGGGTGTAGTGGACGGCGAGCCCTGACGCCTGCACGGCCAGGGCGAAGCCGACGGCGGTCTCGAGCACCACCAGGAGCGCGGACGTCTTCTGGCGGGCGAGCGCCCGGACGACGGGGCCGATCACGAGCGCCCGAGCCCCTCGGCGGGGGATCGCCGCGCCGCGCGCAGGGCCGGGTACGCCCCGGCGCAGAGGCCCGCGACGAGCGCGGCCGCGAGCGCCGCCGCCGAGGAGCGCGCGTCCAGGTGGTAGTCGACCGGCCGATCGTGGATGACGCGGTTGACGACCGCGAGCGCCGCCGCGGCCACGCCGAGGGCGAGCGCCGCGCTGCCGGCGGCCGCGAGCGCCGCCTCGAGCAGGAGCTCGAGGAAGACGCCGCGGGAGCTCGCGCCGAACGCGCGGTAGACGGCGATCTCGGCGCGCTTCGACCGGAACTTCCCCTCGAGCAGCCGCGCGACGTTGAGCGTGCACGCCCCGAGGAGCACGTCGGCGAGCAGGGCGAAGAGCATCGTGCCGGCGTCGTCCGCGCGGCGCGCGTGCATGCGCTCGCGCGGCACGAGCTCCGCCCCGAGGACGCGCCGGCCGCGCGCGCGCTCGCTCGCGGCGTGGGCGTCGAGCTCGGCCTGGAACGCGGCCCGGCGGGGCTCGTCGCGGAGCTCGACCAGGAGCGCCAGCCAGCCGTTGTCGGAGGCCGCGAACGCGTCGAAGCCGCCGCCCGGATCCTCGCGCTCGTGGAACAGCAGCGGCCGGACGCCGAGCGCGATGCCGACGGCGCTCGGCGCGAAGACCAAGGCCTGGCGCGGGGTGCGCGCGCCGGGGGCGGCCGGCACCGCGACGACGCCGGCGACCCGGAACGGCTCGCCGAACAGGCGCAGCGTGCGCCCGAGGCCGCTCGATCCGGCGAACAGCGCGCGCTCGGCCGCCTCGGAGAGCACGACCGGGCGCTCCTCGCCGGCGCCTTCCACCTGTGACCAGATCGCCCCGCTCCGGACCGGGGCGCCCATGATCCCGAAGAGGTCGCGCATGCAAAAGATCACCTGGACTGGAACGAGCGGGCCGTCGTCGGCGCTCCCGGCGGCCATGGCCGCGTACAGGTCGCTCTTGCGCGTGGGGTGGGCGCTCTCGAGGAGGACGCGGTCGCGGAGGCTCGGGGGATCGATCGCCGCCGGCTCGATGAAGGCGCCGCCCTCCCGCGGGATGGAGACGAAGTAGACGCCGCGCACGGACGCGAACGGGTCGGACCTGCGCTCGTGGAGGACCGCGCGCGCCGCGGTCCACGCCGCGAGGCCGAGCGTGAACGAGAGCAGCAGGATGGCGGTATGACCCGGCTGCCGGCCGAGGCTCCTGAGGGCCAGCCGGAGCGCGTGGCCGAGCGTCATGTGCGGCCCTCCGCCGTCGCCGTCGCGTCCGTCTCCGCCGCGGCCGCGGACACCGCGGGAGGCGCGGATGCAGTGGGTGAGGCGGATGCCGCGGGCGCCGCGGGGGCCGCGGATGCAGTGGGTGAGGCGGATGCCGCGGGCGCCGCAGAGGATGCGGGCGCTCCGGGGGATGCGGACGCAGCGAATGCCGCGGGCGCCGTGGTGGATACGGACGCAGCGAATGCCGCGGGCGCCGCGGTGGATTCGGACGCAGCGAATGCCGCGTGCGCCGCGGGCGCCCACGGATCGATGAGCTTGCCGTCGAGCACGTGCACCTTGCGCCGCGCCCGCGCCGCGAGCTCGGGGTCGTGCGTCGTCATGACGATCGTCGTGCCGCCGGCGTGGATGCGCTCGAGCAGGTCCAGGATCTGCCGCGCCGAGCGGGAGTCGAGGTTGCCCGTGGGCTCGTCGGCCAGGAGGAGCGAGGGCTCGCCGACCAGCGCGCGGGCGATCGCGACGCGCTGCTGCTGGCCGCCCGAGAGCTCGCTCGGCCGATGGTGGAGCCGCCCGCTCAGGCCCACGTCCGCGAGCGCGCGTTCGACGCGCTCGCGCCGCGCGCGCGCGCCCATCCGGCGGACGCGCAGCGGCACCTCCACGTTGTCGAACACGTCGAGTTCGGCGATGAGCTGGAAGCTCTGGAACACGAAGCCGATCTTCCGGTTCCGGATCGCGCTCGCGCGCGCGTCCGAGAGCCCCTGCATCGGCTCGCCTTCGAGCAGGTATTCGCCCCCATCGAGCGGGTCGAGCAGCCCGGCGACGTTGAGGAACGTCGTCTTTCCGGAGCCGGAAGGGCCCATCACGCTGAGGAACTCGCCGCGCGCGACGTGCAGCGTGAACCCGGAGAGCGCGTGGGTCTCGAACAGGCCGCGCCGGTAGATCTTCGTGACGTTCGTCATCCGTATCATCGCTGCCTCGGACGCGCTCCAGGAGCGCCTGCCCTCCTCGCCGGGGCTAGCAAGCGCCGCACCCGCTCAGGATCGGCGCCCGGGCGCCGGTGACGCCGGCAAGCCAGGATCGCACCGGCGCGGCGCCGCCGCCGGGCCGCCGGAGAACGACACCTGTCCGCCCTCCGCGCGGACACCTGTCCGGACGCGGACAGGCGGTGTGCCCGCGCGGCCGGCAGCGAGGGCCGATCGGCGCGGGCACACCGCCTGCTTTGCCGTCGCGCATGCGTTCTCTCTTCCTCTCTCTGCCGCTCGCCGCGGCGCTCGTCTCCGGCTGCTCTCCCGAGACGACGTCGAGCGCGAGCGCCCCGACATTCCACAAGGACATCGAGCCGCTGCTCCAGAAGAGCTGCCTGAGCTGCCACGCTGAAGGCGGCGCCGCGCCGGTGAGCCTGTCGTCGTACGCCAGCGCAAAGGCGCTCGCGCCGCTCATCGCCGAGGAGACCGCGGCGCGACGGATGCCGCCGTGGGGAGCCCTTCCAACAGACGAGTGCGCGCCGCCGCGCCCGTTCCGCGGGGACATGCACCTCTCCCTCGACGAGATCAGCATGCTCCGCGCCTGGAGCGACGCTGGCGCGCCCGAGGGGGATCCCGCGGACGCCCCGGCCCCCTACGCGCCTGTCGCTCATGGCCTGTCGCGAACGGACATCGAGCTCGTGCCCAGGATGCCGTACACGGCGGCGGAGGGGCCCGATCAGTTTCGCTGCTTCGTGCTCGACCCTGCGCTCGCGGAGGAGGCGTGGGTCCAGGGCTACGACGTGCTGCCAGGGGATCACGAGGTGGTGCACCACGCGCTGCTCTACATCGACGCTCGCCGCGAGAGCGAGGCGCTCGGCGGCGAGGGGGGCAGCTACGAGTGCTTCGGCGGCGTGCACCTCTCCGAGACCACGCTGCTCGGCGCGTGGGCGCCCGGCACGGAGGCGTTCGAGCTGCCCTCGGATATCGGCATCTCGCTTCCCGCGAACGCGCTGATCGTGATGCAGGTGCACTATCACCCGAAGCCCGGCAAGGCGCCGTCGCCCGACGCGACGAGGGTCGCGCTGCGCCTCGGCGAGGCCAGGCCGCCCCGCGCGCTCCGGAACCTGCTCCTCGGCAACGCGGAGGAGCCGCTCTCGAACCGGGGGGCGCTCCTGCCCGGCCCAGGCGACCGAGGGAGCGTCGAGTTCAGGATCCCGGCCTACGCCAGAGGGCACGTGGAGCGGATGCGGTTCAACATCGACCTCCCGATCCCCGAGGTATCGATCTACGGCGCCGGTGTCCACATGCACCGGGCCGGCGTCGACATGAAGGTCGAGCAGATCCACGCGGATCCGGGGCGGGCCGGGGCCGAGAGCACCTGTCTGCTCCAGACGCCCGCGTGGGATTTCAACTGGCAGAGGCTCTACAGCTACGACGCGCCCATCGACGATCTGCCCGCATTTCGAGCGGGCGACAGGATCGATCTGCGCTGCACCTACGACAACACGAAGGACAACCCGGCGCTCGCCGCGCAGCTCGTCGAGGAGCACCTGCCCGCGCCCAGGGACATCTTCCTCGGCGAGTCGACGCTCGACGAGATGTGCATTGCATTCCTGCCCATCGTCCACCCGAACCTCTGAGGAGACGCCGATGCGACCGAACACTCTCCATGCATGCCTCGGCGCGCTCGTGCTCGCCGCCTGCTCTTCTCCGGGCGCTCCGCCGGATGATACTCCGCCCGGGTACGGGACTCCGTCGCAGGACCTGTGTCCGCAAGGGTTCGCCGATTGCGACGGGATCAGCGAGAATGGCTGCGAGGCCGCGCTCCAGACGAGCCTCGGGAGCTGCGGCGCGTGCGGCGTGCGCTGCGCGGACCCCGGCGGGGAGGGCGCCGCGGCGCTGTGCGCGGCGGGCGCGTGCACCATCGCCTGCGACCCCGGGCGGGCCGACTGCGATGGCGACGCGGGCAACGGCTGCGAGGCTCGGCTCCTCGAGGATGAGGGGCATTGCGGAGCCTGCGGCGTGACGTGCTCCGGTGCTTGCGATCGCGGCACGTGCGACGCCACCGTGCTCGCCGGGGAGCTCCCGCTTCCGACGTTTCTCAGGATGGACGCGTCCGGGCTCTACTGGTCGAACCAGGGCTCGGGCGACGCGGCGGACGGCAGCGTCATGCGGCTCGACCCCGGGGGCGGGACGCCGGTGGTGCTCGCGGAGGAGCAGGCGCAGCCCGGGCCGCTCGTGCTCGACGAGGCGACGGTGTACTTCGCGCACCGGGCCGGCATCGCGTCCGTTCCGAAGGTCGGCGGCGACGTGACCACGCTCGCGTCGGAGGTCCATAACGTCACGGCGATGGCGGTCGATCGCGGCACGCTCTACTGGGTCGAGGCGGGGACGCCCCCTGCGTTCGAGGACGGCGGGCTGTTCGCGCTCTCGCTCGGCGCCGCGCCGGAGAGGGTGTTGCTCGCGACCATCGCGGGCCTCCCCAGCGGGGTCGCGCTCGACGCCGACCACGTGTACGTGACCGCTGCGGGCGCCGGCGCGACGGACGGGGCGATCTACCGGGTCAGGCGCGATGCCGCGCCGCCGAGCGCGGCGGAGAGGCTGTATGACAAGCTGGAGCGGCCGCAGGGCTTGAAGGCTCACGGTGGCGCGTTCTGGCTCAGGGTCAAGAAGGCGATTGCCACCTTCAAGCCCGGGAAGGCTCTGGAGCGGATGGTCCCGGATCTGCCGCAGGACCCGGCGGAGCTCGCGTTCGACGATGCGCGGGTCTTCTGGACGACGGCGCGGGAGACGGACGGCCAGGTGCAAAGCGTGAGGTTCGACGGGAGCGACATCGCGACGCACGCGCGCAACCTGGACTTTCCGTGGGGGATCGCCGTGGACGGGAGGAACGTCTACTGGATCAGCGTGTGGGCCGGCGGGCCGAAGACAGGGGCGTTGCACCGCGCGCCGAAGTGAGGGGTCGACCCGACCCAGGTTGGACAACCCGACCTAGGTTGGGCAACCCGCAACCGGCAACCTGACCCAGGTTGTGCAATCCGACCCAGGTTATCGACCCGACCCAAGTTGGGGGATACCCACCCAGGTTGTCGACCCGATCCAGGTTGGGGAATACCTACCCAGGTTGCGGCAGCCCACCCAGGTTGCGGCAGCCCACCCAGGTTGCGGCAGCCCACCCAGGTTGCGGCAGCCCACCCAGGTTGCGGCAGCCCACCCAGGTTGCGGCAGCCAGCCAGCCCCAGGTTGCGGCAGGCCAGCCGCGCGTTGGGGTAGCGTAGCGTGCGACGGCTCAGGGTGGCGGAAAGTGGCGGAAATCGGCGGCCGCCACCCCCGCGGCGGGACAACTCCTTGAAATCATTCACACCAACTCATGGCGCAGCGCTTGTCTGCGTGCGCCGGCCATGAGTCAGCCTCGCGAGATCGCTCCAGGCGCCACGTACCTGATCACCCGCCGCGTTCTGCGCCGGCACCTCCTCTTTCGCCCCGACACGGCCATCAACCAGTTCTTGGTCTACGCCCTCGCTGTCTCGGCCCGCCGCTACGGCGTTGAGGTTCATGCCCTTTGCGCGATGTCGACGCATCTGCACCTCGTCGTGACCGATGTGCAGGGCGTCCTGCCGCGCTTCTTGCAGTTCTTCCACCGCATCGTTGCGCTCGGGACGAAGGTGCTGCGAAAGTGGGAAGGGCCGGTATGGGATCATGAGGCCACGAGCGTGGTACGGCTGCTCACGCGCGCGGCGGTGGTGGAAAAGATCGCCTACGTGCTTGCGAACCCCGTGGCCGCCGGCCTCGTCCGGCATGCGAGGGAATGGCCAGGCGCCAAGGTGGATGTGGGTGAGATCGGCCGCGGCATGCTGCATGCTCCTCGTCCGTCGGTGTATCTCGATGCGGAAAATCCACAGTGGCCCGAGGAAGTTGCGCTACCACTCGCGCTGCCGCCCACCGTCGAGCAGGATACGGCGGAGGGGTTTCGTTCTGAGGTTGCGGCAGAGCTGGAGCGACAGGAAGCAGAGGCCCATGCGGAGGTGACGCGGCAAGGGCTCCACTTCATGGGCGCCGAGCGAGCCGGCAAGATCTCCCCTTACGAGCGAGCCACGAGCTTCGAGGGGTTGCGCGGCCTGAATCCGACATTTGCAGTTGGTCGCGAGCAAGGTGGCGCGTGGAAAACTGCTGCTGCTGCAGTGCGGGCGTTTCGTGCGTCGTATCGCGCTGCGCTCGAAAGCTGGCGTGCAGGTGTACGCAGCGCCGTATTCCCGGCCGGGACATGGTGGATGCGCATGTTTCACGGTGTCAGCGTGAACGACGTGGTGCTCGTGGTGTAGGACCGCCAGCGGATTCTCGACAGCGGGACGAGCAAGGGCGGGCGACGGCTTCGACTCGTCGTCATCGGGAACGCTCGTCTCGAGAATGCGGAGCAGGTGTCGACTGCCTTACGCTGGATGCCGCGAAATGGACACGCATGCGTCATGCCGCGCTGAGCGCGCTCGAAGCGGCGCGAGAGGTAGTCCATCGGAGGCTTTGCGTAACCGAACGGAGCCTTCCGTCTGGACAGACGAACCCAGATTGAGAACTCAACCTGGGTTAGGTCATATCAACCGAAGTTGGATTGAGAGCTCAACCTGGGTTGGGGCACGCGTGTCAACCTGGTTCGGGTCGTCAGGTCGTCAGGGCTGTACCGTCAGAGCAGCTCATCCAGGTCGTCCATCGCCTGCGACAGGTCCTCGCTCATCTCCTTCAGCTTCTCGCGGTCCTTCTCCAGGAGCACCGCCTGCGCAGCGCGGACCTTGTCCCCGAGCTTCCGCGCCGCGAGCACGTTTTCGAGCAGATACCGCCGCTCGGTCGCGCCGAGCCCCGCGAACGCGCGCCGGAGGATCGGCAGCGTGTCCTTGAAGCGCTCCGGCGCGATTCCCCCGAGGAACTCGTCGAGCGCCTCGACCACGGGGCGGCTCTTCACCAGCACCAGCGCGTTCACCTCGAGGAACCCGGCCAGGAACGACGCCGCCGCCTCGGGCTCCGCCGCGCCCCCGAGCCGCAGGCCCACGATCCGCGTCACCTCGGCGTCGTCGATCGCCTGCGCCAGGTAGAGCAGCCCGCACGCGAGGCCGGACGCGGTAGGGTTCACCACCTCGCTGTCCACGAGCCCCCGCGCCGCGTCGAGCCACGCCCCGCGGTCGACGATCGGCTGTGACAGCGCCACGTCGTGCAGCGTGCGCAGCGCCTCCTTGGCCGCGGCGACCGCCTCGTCGCTGCCTGTGCAGCCCCCGTGGACGCGCAGGACCGCGCGCGCGAACGTCTTCTCCAGCATCGGCGCGATCACGGCGTCGCCGAGGGACGTCAGCGACCGCGACGACCCGAACGACGCGAGCCCCGCGAAGGCGCGGCACGCGCGGGCGAGCGACGGCAGGTCGCTGTCGCCGGCGGCGAACTGGTCGCACGCGCGCAGCGCAGCGGCTGCGGCGCGGGCGCTCGATGCGAGCACGCCGTTCAGCAGCACGTCGGCGGCCTCGCCCGTCGTGTGGCACGCCGCGAGGTCCTCCTCGAGCAGCCGCGTCGCCACCTCCTCCAGCGTGTCGCCGAGGACGATCTTCTCGACCAACGCAACGTCGGTTGCCGGCGTCCACTGCGCCTCCCACGTCTCGCTGAGCTGCCCGAGCAGCTCGTCCGGCGGCACCTCCTGTGCTGCCTGCCCGCGCCGCCGCGTCGCGCCTCCCGTGCGCCGCGTTCCGGCGTACGCCGCGTAGGGAATCTTCGCGATGCGCAGCCGGTGCAGGAGCACGCTCGTCCCGACCTCAACCTGGTTCGTTAGCGAGAGCCGGAACGACTCGGGCGCGTCCGTCGCGGGCAACCTGCGCTCGCGCACCTCGCGCCAGAATTCCTCCTGGAGCGAATTCTTCCCGATACGGCTCCCGACGCGACCGACGTTGCGCCCGATGACCGCCGGCCAGAGAAATCCGTCAACGTGGGTCGCGTCGCCGCGGCACATGGTCGCGATGGTCGCCTCGCGCACCTCGTCGAGGCCGGGCTCCGCCTTGCCGCGGAGCTCGGCGAGCGCGACGGCGAGGCGGAAGGCCTCGATGGTATCGGCGAGCGAGGCCATGAAGCCGCGCAGGCGGAGGTGCTCCGTGAAGTCGATCAGCACCTCGAGCGTGGCGCGCCGGAAGTCGCCGCCCGCATCGTGCGCGCGCTGGTAGTACTGCGGCGCCCGGTTGCCCGCGCCGTAGCCGAGCTGCTCGCTCAGCCGCGGGAAGCTGAACGGGATCAGCGTCACAGCGCACGGCACCGGCGCTGGCAGCCGCGCCTCCAGGGCGGGGTCGACGTCGCGCGCCACGAACGCCGCTGCGTGCGCCGCGCCGAGCACGGCCGCGACCTCGTGCGGCGCGAGGTCCGGCCCCATGCGCTCGAGGAGGCACCGCGCCATGTACGCGTCGCGCGCCCGGTGGACCAGCCGGTCGCCGTCGCCGCGCGCGAGGTCCGCGTAGGCGAGCAGCGCCTCGCGGAACGACCTTGGATCGTACCGAGGCGCCTCGAACGAGGCCTCCCAGAACTCCTCGAACGACCGGAACCCCCGGGCCCGTGCGCACGCCTCGTAAATGCTCTCGTGTGCGCCCCCCCCGCTCGCCGGCCCGTCGCCCTCGTCGCCCTCGTCGCCCTCGTCGCCCTCGCCGTCCGCGTCCGCCCCGCGCCCGGCCTCGCCCTCGCGCTCGTGCCCTCCCGGGTCCTCGACGTCGTCGTGGCCGACCGTGGCGCCCTCGAACGGCGCGAGCGTCATGCCGACGGGCACGTCGATGAGCTCCACGCGCGCGCCGTTCTCGAAGGCCCATTTCACCGCGACGTACTCGGGCGAGTAGGCCGCGAACGGCCACAGCGACGACGCGGGCGTCCCGTCGGTCCGGTAGCCGAGGATGGCGACCGGCGGCACCGTCTTCGGGTCGACGAGCGCCTCTAGGAGCGCCGTCGCGTCGCTCGGGCCCTCGACGAAGACCGCCTTCGGGCGCACCTCGTCGAGGTACGCGCGCAGCGTCGCGCTGGAGCGCGGCGAGTGGTGGCGCACCGGGAAGAGGTGGACGGCGGCGAGCCGGTCGAGATCCATCGGGGCTTCCTCAGGGCGCGAGCCGCTTCTTCGAGGCGGCGTAGAACTCCTTCCAGAGCCCGGCGCGCCCCTTGACCACGGTCTCGCAGTACTCGCGGACCGCCTTGAGGTCGTCGCCGCCTTCCTTGCTCACCGCGCCGAGGAGCGACCGGGAGAGGTCGTCGGCCGTGACCTTCCCGGTGCCGAAGTGCTGCGCGAGGATCCCGCTGTTGAACAGCACGCTGATCGCCTCCGCGGTCGATAGCACCGAGCCGGGGGTCTTCACCTTGGTCTTGCCGTCCTTGGTGACCCCGGCGCGGAGCTCCTGGAAGAGCGTGACGAGCAGCTTGGCGAGCTCGGCCGGCGGTTCGACGCCGACCTGGTAATCGCCGCGCAGCTCCGCCTCGCGCTTCTGCACGATGCGGATCTCCTGCTCGAGGTCGTCGACCACCGGGACCGTGATGAAGTTGAAGCGGCGCTTGAGCGCGGCGCTCATCTCGTTGACGCCGCGATCGCGGGTGTTGGCGGTGGCGATGAGGTTGAACCCGCGCTGCGCCGGGACCACCTCGTCGAGCTCCGGGATCGCGACCTGCTTCTCGGACAGGATGGAGATGAGCGCGTCCTGGATCTCCGACGAGGTGCGGGTGATCTCCTCGAACCGCGCGAACCGCCCGTCGCGCATGGCGCGGAGGATGGGCGACGGCACGAGGGCCTTCTGCGATGGCCCCTCGGCGAGGAGCAGGGCGTAATTCCAGCCGTATTTGACGTGCTCCTCGCTGGTGCCCGCGGTCCCCTGGACGACGAGGGCGCTCGTCCCGCTGATCGCCGCGGAGAGGTGCTCGGAGAGCCAGCTCTTCGCGGTGCCCGGCTCGCCGACGAGCATGAGCGCGCGGTCGGAGGCGAGCGTCGCGAGGGCGACCTGCACGAGGGAGCGATCGCCGATGTACTTGGGGGTGATCGCCACGCCGCCGACGGGCTTGTCGCTGCCGAGGATGTAGGTCTCCACGGCCCTCGGCGAGAGGCGCCACCCGGGCGGCCTCGCCGCTGTGTCGTCGGCGGCGAGGGCCGCGAGCTCGTTTTCGTACTTGGTCTCGGCGGGCTGGCGCAGGTCGCTCATGGGGCCGGCGAGAGGCTACCGCAGAACGGGGCCGGGAGAGAACTCGGCGCGGAGCGCAGGGGCGAGCGCGGGGAGAGATGGGGTCATGGCAGACTTGCGCCCTCGAGACGCCCATCCAGCGCGCGATGCGCTAGGGCGTGAACAGAGCATGGCGCAGGGCGTGGTCCTGCGCGGTGTAGAAGACCCGGAGGCCGCCCGAGTCGACGGTCGCCGTCGCCGGCCCCATGATCGGGGTCGACGTCGCTCGGGCGCACGCGCTCCCGGGTCCCGGGCCGTCCAGCGGCATCGCGCTCCAGGACGAGCCGGCCTTCGAGGCGACGCGGAGCGTGTCGTTCGTCGCGTCGACGTAGAACACGTGGGGAGCCTGAAAGCCGAACCGGGTCTCGGCGTAGCTCGCCGCTGAGATCCAAGGTCTGATGTAGCCGTCGGTCGCGCCGCTTGCGATGCCGCCGTCGCCGTCGATGTCATCGAAATGGAACTGGCTTCCTCTGCGACCCGCGGGCGAGCGTCGTCGACATTCCAGTAGAAGACCTGGAGCTTCGATTGGAATGCGCCGCCGTACACCACGGGCGATATGTCGCCTGAAACGCAGCTCGTCGTTCGCCCGCTGGAAACCCCACCGCCGTCGAGGACGGAGAAGCTCCAGCTCGTTCCGTTGGAAGTGACGGCCTCGCGAATGTTCTTGTTGACTTCGTCCGCGTACTAGACTCGAAGCTTGCCGTCATGGACGACGGGGGCTGGATCCCTCAATATGCCGTTGATTCTGCCGCTGGTGCCGCCGTATCCGTCGAGCAGCTGGTAGGGCCATGTCGCTCCGCCGTACACGGCGGCTCGGAGCCCCAGGGGACCCAAGCCACCCTCTTCTGCGTAGAATACATAGAGCTTCCCGTCAAAGACGATCGCGCTGGGATCGTTGGCGATGCCCTTGTTCGTGCTCTGTCCGCTGCCGTCGAGTGAGGCGACGCTCCAGGCGCCGGATGTGTCGCTCCTGTGTGCGACCATCAACTGGGGCAATGATGTCGTGAAAGGGATGTAGACGGTGTTGGCGTAGACCGACGGGCGGCCTGGGAGGTTGTCTGTTCCGGTCAGCGTGTTCCATCCCAGATCTGATGCGATGGTGCTGGAAGTCCAGATTGGTGAGGAGATGGTCGTCTTGATTTTGCTGTGGGGTGTCCATTCGATCCTGGACCAGGCGGGTTGATTTTATCGAGGGCCTCAATGGAGCTGGTCTGGTAAAATGCGTGGGGTAGACCAAGGTGCGATGAGGCCGTGATGCGGTGAGATACGTTGTTGGCGATTGTGCCGCAGACCCATCCAGTCCAGCCGTGACGTCGCCAGGGACGCCGAGTAAAGAATGCGCTGGGGAGCGGAGCGTGAGGTGAGCGGCGAGGCGCCCGGCCCGTGCCAGAGACGATAACGTGCTCGTCATGAGCGCGGCTTGACGCCGCGTTCCCTCGCGGGGGATCCTGCCATCTGTCCGGCGAAGGTTGCACCGACCGTGGCGCAACGATGGAAGGGCCGGAGGGGAGATAGCGGGCCATGAGGCGCAAGATCCGTGGACGATGCACGTGGGCCGGGACCATCTTCGCGGTCGTCCTTGCCGGTGGTTGCGCGGCTGCCTGTGGCCCCGATCCGGAACACGACCCTCCCGGCAAGGGGGGAGGCGGCGGCGGGGCCGGCGCGGCCGATACGGGCGGCGGCGGGGCCGGCGCGGCCGATACGGGTGGCGGAGATGGGGCCGGTGGGGCCGATACGGGTGGCGGAGATGGGGCCGGTGGGGCCGATACGGGCGGCGGAGGTGGGGCCGGCGCGGCCGGCGGGGATGCGACGGGAGGCGGTGGGGCCGGGACGGGCGGTGCGGGCGCCGGGGCGCCGGCTGCGCCTCGGAGCTGCGGCTCAGGAGAGCTGGCGAGGGAGGCGTTGTGCGGACCCGAGAGCACGAGCTGCTGTGACAGCAGGCTTGTTCCGGGCGGCGCGTTCCGGGAGACGACGGTGAGCAGCTTTCTCCTGGACACGTACGAGGTGACGGTGGGGCGGTTTCGCGCGTTCGTCGAGGCCGGACAGGGGACGCAGGCGAGCGCACCCGAGGTCGGCGCGGGGCAGCACCCGAAGATCCCGGGGAGCGGCTGGTCTGCCGACTGGAAAGGCTGGCTCGAGGAGGACACCGCAGCGCTCAAGGCCGCGCTCAGCTGCCGTTCGGCGTGTGAGCCGGCGACGTGGACCGATGAGGTCGGGCCCAACGAGGACCTGCCGATCAACTACATCACGTGGTCAGAGGCCTTCGCGTTCTGCGTGTGGGACGGGGGACGCCTCCCGACAACGGCGGAGCTGAACTACGCGGCAGCCGGCGGCGACGAGGAGCGGGAGTACCCGTGGGGCGAGGGGCTCGACCCGAGCTACGCGAGCTACGACTGCCTCGGGGATGGGAGCCCCGCGCGCGAGTGCGCGCCGAGCGACATTCTCCCTGTCGGGTCGAAGCCGGCGGGAGCAGGGCGATGGGGACATCAGGATCTCAGCGGAAACATGGCGGAGTTCACGCGGGACTGGTCGGGACAGCGCCCGGTTCCGTGCGTCGACTGTGCCATCCTGGAGAGGCCCTCGGAGGGCGCCTACCTGCTGACCCACGGCGGGAACTATCAACAGAGCGAGGCCTATCAGGGGGCGGCCCACAGCGGTAATTACCGAAGCCCGGGTCGCGAACCCGGGGTCGGGGTCCGGTGCGCGAGGAACCCGCCACCTGCGGAGTGAGAGCGCTGATGTGGAGTGTGCGCCCGAGGCAGCGAGGCGAAGCGTTCGTCCTCGGGTTGCCGGGCTGAGGAATCCCCTCATTTTGCAGCCCTTTTCAGCGGGGAAATTGAACAGGGAGGCGGGGAAACAGGGAGTATTTTGAAGATTTCCCTCCCCGTCTCCCCGCCTCCCTGTGAATTTTCCGAAGAATTTGAGGGGATGCCTCAGGTTGCCGGGGGTGGACACCGCGCCTTCGGCGAACAGCCTGCCCAGGCGCGACACCCTCGCCTCCGAGAGCTCCAGCGCGGCAGCGCGCGTGCGCAGGAGGCGTATGCCGAGATGCGACGAGGTAGGCCGAACTCGCCGCTCAGGCTGCCTCTTGCCGTGCCCCCACCGCGGCGAGCGGCGGTATCCCGAACCGCTCTCGCACCTCGCCGAGCGGCAGGTGGACGACGTCCCAGAAGTCCCAGCGATCGCTCAGATCGACCTTGCAGGCCGCGCCGCGCGCCACCGCGCGCAGCACCTTGCGCGCCTCGAAGAAGCCCACCTCTGGCGCCGCGATGGGCGTGATCTGGATCCCGAGGTGGAACTGCAGGATCACGAAGATCACGTAGGAAAACCCGTCGCGCCGGATGAACCCGGCCTGGAAGGAGCCGGCCTGGATCTCGCCCGCCGGATCCGTGTCGTACTCCGCGAGCACGTGGCCGAGATCGTGAAACACCATGCGCTCCGCGATCGCGTCCCTGCTCTCGCCGGGGAACAGGAAGCCGCGCGCGGTGCAATGCTCCCAGAACACCCGGCCGAACGTGCCCTCGGGCAGGAGCCCGAGCTGCTTGTAGCGGAAGGCCCGCGCGCGATCCTCGACACCCGCGCCGAACAGCGGCCCGATGAGCCTGCGCACGCCGGCGAGGCCCGCTTCTCCCATGGCCTCGAGGATGAACGAGCCGAGGAGCCGGCGCCTCACGGCGGCCTGGGCGAGCCGCCTGTGGCCGCGCGCCACGAGGCGGAGCACGCCCACGCCCTGCTCGCGCACGCCGAGCGCCCGGTCGAGCGCCTCCACGGCGTCCACCTCCGCCGCCGTCACCTCGCCGTCCGCCATCGCGGTCACGAGCGCGAGCTGCACCAGGCGTTTGCGCCGGTGCCGATCCGGGATGGCGCGGGCCACCGCCTCGGGCGCGACGCGCGGCAGCCCGTCGACGTCGACGCGGGCCCCGTGCAGGGCCGCGATCTCCTCGAGGACCGCGCGCTCCGCGGGCGCGAGCGCGCCGTCGGCCAGGGCCACCTCCCGGAGCGCGCCGAGCGCGGCCGGGATCTCATGAGACTGGAGCACGACGATATCCATGTTGATCTCCTCTTCGGACAAGGGGTTTCACGCACCTCGCTTCACGCGAGACGTTCGATGAAGACACTCACTCTCGCCGGAACGTGCGGACCGCTGTCAGCATCGCCGCCGAGATCTCCTCCGGCAGCGACCTGGCCGTTTCCATGATCACCCGCACCCGCTCGACGCTCGCCCGGTCGACGAAGCGGCGGCCGAGCGGCGTGAGCGCGAGCGTCTTCGCGCGCCGATCCTCGGGATCCTCCTCCCGCGCCAGGAGCCCGCGCTGCACCAGGCCATCGGCGAGCCGGCTCCCGGCCGAGGCCGAGAGACCGAGCGACGTGGCGAGGGCGGTGACCCGCATCGGGCCGTCCTGGTCGACGAGGTGCAGCGCGGCCACCTGCGCCACGCTGAAGTCCTCCTCGTGCAGCGTGCGCGCGAGCCCCGCGATGATGCGCGAGAACATCATCCGCGTGAACTGCTCGAGCGGCGAGCCCAGGACCTCTTGCTTACTCACAATATTATTCATTACGCATTAGTTGCTAATTTGCAAGTATCGATCGGTGCGAGCGCCCGCGCGGGTCCGTCCGCCGCGAAAGAGCCGGCAGGTCCGCCGCGCGCCGGTCACCAGCGACCGGCGCGGGCCGGTCACCTGCGCAGGCTTGTCACCGCCGCGCGTCCGGCGCGCCGGTCACGTCCGCGCGCCGGTCACGTCCGCGCGCCGGTCACGTCCGCGCGCCGGTCACGTCCGCGCGCCGGTCACTTCCGCGCGCCGGTCACGTGGATCTCGCGGAGGCGCGCCCGCGCCGCCGCGTAGTACGGCTCGATCTCCTTCGCCGCCGGCGTCCCCCAGAGGTTCTTCCGCTCCTCCGGGTCGCTCGCCAGGTCGTACAGCTCGAACCGGGCGCCGCCCGAGATCGTCAGCTTCATGTCGCCGCGGAGGAACGACCGCCGCGCGTCGTTGTAGGGCCCGGCAGGCATGTCGATCAGCACGTCGCGCGCCGGCGCCTGCTCGCCGGGGGCGAGGAACACGTCGGGCACGAGCGACGTGCCGGACAGGAAGTCGGTCGCGGGCGCGCCCTCGGCCGGGCCCGGGACCCGCATGAGATCGAGCAGCGTCGGCGCGAGGTCGATCAGGCTGCGCCGCGCCCGGACCCGCGACGGCGCCGCGCCCGGCACGTGGACCAGCAGCGGCACGCGCACGAGCTCCTCCCACAGCTCGAAGCCGTGGCGGAACATCTTGTGCTCCCCGAACGCCTCGCCGTGATCGCTCGTCACCACGATCGCCGTGCGCGCGGCGAAGGGCGCCGCCGCGATCGCGTCGAGCAGCCGGCCGATGTGCCGGTCCGTGAACGCCACCTCGCCGTCGTAGAGGTCCCGCTGCGAGGAAGCGCCGAAGCCCGGCACGTCGTCGTGCCGGAGGTAGTCGGCGTGCGGGTCGAGGTAGTGGACCCACAGAAAGAAGCGCCCGCCCGTGTTCTCGGGCGACCCGAGCAGCCGCAGCGCGGCGTCGGTCAGCGCCGGGCTCGTCGCCTTGTTGTCGACGTCCCAGGGCGCGCCCTCGGGCGGCGCCGCGGACATGTCCACCACGTCGAAGCCGCGATCGAGCCCGCCGAAGCTGCCGAAGTAGCGGTGCCCGTGCACGCTCATCGTGCGCACCCCCGCGCCCTTCAGCCGCTCCGCGGCGAACGTGTCCTCCTCGCCGAACTTGTTGAAATGACCCCAGTTTCTGTGGGTCTCGCTCCCGTACTTGCCGATGAGCATCGGGCCGATGCTCTTGCCCGTGTACGACGCGAGCGAGTACGCGCGCTCGAACACCGTCGAGCGGGCCGCGAGCGCGTCGAGGTTCGGCGACACGGGCCGCGGATTGCCCGCGTAGCCGAGGTCCCAGCGGAGCGTGTCGATCGTGACGAGGACGACGTTCAGATCCGCCGGCACGCGCGCAGCGGACACGCGCGCGTCGGCGCGCGCCGCCTCGGGGGCGGGGGCGAGCTGGGCGAGCGCCGCGGCGGTCAGGTCGCCGCCGGTGCAGTCGTCGTCCACGCCGTTGTCGAGGATCTCCTCGGCCAGCGGGTGGACGCGCGGGTCGCGGTCGTCGCAGTCGCCGCCGCCGAAGAGCGCGGCCGCGCGGTCGCCGTCGCGATCGGCGGCGCGGCGCAGGATCGCGAGGCTCTTGCCGCCGACGGGCGCGTCGCGCTCGAGCGCCTGGGCCACCGCGGGCTCGGCGTTGAGCGACGAGGCGGCGCGCGCGGTGAGCGCGAGCGGCGCGAGCGCGAGGACGAGCGCGAGCGGGGCGCGCAGCGTCCGGACGGCGGCCGGCGCAAGGAAGGCGGCGAGCGCGACGACGAGCAGGAGCGCCGGCGCGCGCAGGTCGAGCTCGGGGCGCTTGAAGACGCCGTAGATGCCGAGGAAGCCGCCCTCGCCGGAGACGCCGCCCGTGGCGACGCCGAGGGCGAAAAGGGACGCGGCGACCCCGAGCGCGACGCCGCCGGTGACCGCCGGGTCGACGCAGGCCGGGCGCCCGTCGCTCGCGGTGGCGAGGGTGCGCCGGAGCGGCGGCGTCAGGGCGAGGACGGCGAGGCCCGCGATGAGGCCGAGGCCGAGCGCGCCCGCCGCGATGGCCGTGCCGACCAGGAGGGGGGCGGCCTCGAGCCCGAGCAGCGCGCGGGCGAGGTGCGCGCAGAGGGTCATCCAGAGAAAGGCCGCGAGCACCGCGAGCGGCACGAACGCCGCTATATCGGCGGGCCGGCCGATCGCGCGCACCCGCAGCGAGGCGACGAGCGTGGCCGGCGACGGCGGGCGCGACGGGTCGACCACGATCGCGAGGAGGCCGCCGAGCAGGCCGACGGCGAGCGCGACCGGGGCGAACACCCCGATGTCGGCGAGGTAGGTAGCGCGCTGGAACGCGGCGTCGTCGACGGCGCCCGCCGTGGCCCAGCCGGCGTCGAGGGACGCGGCGAGGGCGCCGAAGACGCTGGCCCCGAGCGCGCTCCTGGCGAGCCGCCCCGCCCACGCGCGGGCCAGCGTGGGGACGGCGTGCCCCGGCGAGCTCGGGGTGCGCTTCACGAGGGGCTCCGCTTCCGCGCCATCGGGTGAGCGGCGTCATAGACCTTGAGCAGGTGGTCGATCGAGACGTGCGTGTACCGCTGCGTGGTGGCGAGCGAGGCGTGCCCGAGCAGCTTCTGGATGGCCCGGAGGTCGGCGCCGCCGTCGAGCAGGTGGGTCGCGCAGGTGTGCCGGAGCGCGTGCGGGTGCAGGTCGGCCCGGCCGGCGCCGAGCGCGCCGTAGCGCTGAACGAGCGCCTGGACGCGGCGCACCCCGATGCGCGCGCCGCGGCGGGACAGGAACAGCGCGCGGGGGTCGCGGGCGCCGGTCGTCGGATCGGCGAGCTCGTCGCGCCGCTCGAGGTAGCGCTCGATGGCGGCGAGGGCGTGGGAGCCCAGCGGGACGATCCGCTCCTTGTCGCCCTTGCCGACGACGCGCACGGAGGCCTTGTCGCGCTGCCGGTCGACGTGGGCGAGATCGAGCCCGCAGAGCTCGGAGACGCGCAGGCCCGCGCCGTACAGGGTCTCGAGGATGGCGCGGTCGCGGAGCCCCTCGGCGGTCTCGGCGCCGGGGATCTCCATGACCTCGGCGGCGGCGTCGACGTCGAGGAAGGTAGGCAGCGGGCGTCGGACCTTGGGCAGGGCGAGCTGGGCGGCCGCGTTCTTGTCGACCTCGCCGCGCCGCTCGAGGTACCGGAGCAGGGCGCGGGCGGCGCCCACCTTGCGCGCGATCGAGGCGGGCGCGTGGGTGCGCGCGAGCGAGCCCAGCCAGCTGCGCAGGAGGAGCACGTCGAGGCCGTCGACGGCCGGGGCCTCGCCTGCGGCCGTGGCGTCGCCTGTGGTCGGGACCTCGCCAGCGGCCGGGGCCTCGCCGGCAGCGTGGGCCTTGCTGGTGGCCGGGCCCTTGCCGGCAGCGTGGGCCTTGCTGACAGCCTGGGCGGCGCCTGCGGCCGGGGCCTTCCCCGCGGCCTTCGCCTTGCTCCGCGCCGGCGCCGGGCGGCCGTCGGCGTTCGCCGCTGCCTTTTCGCGGGCGAAGCGCGCGAGCTGCTCGAGGTCGCGCCGGTAGGCGTCCACGGTGTGGCGCGAGGCCCGGCGCTCGGCCGTGAGGTAGGTGAGGAAGCGCGCGATCGCCTGCTCCAGCGTGGTCCCGCCGGGTTGATCGCCGCTCCGCCGCGCGTGCATCACGGGGTTTGCCCTACCACCATGACGCGGCGGCAGGCAAAGACTCGCCGGCGGTCGAGCTGAGGCGCCGCCCGGTGGGACAGGGGGCCTGGAGGTCGGCCGCTGGCCGGCGCGCGGGTGGATCGCCCGGGCATGCGCGCCGCCATGCGCCGCGCGCGCTCCGCCATGCGCCGCGCGCGGTGTGATACGACGGCTCGTGCGCGGACGACTGCGCGCGGTCGCGCGAGGAGCATGAAATGACGAACGCAGTCGTGAGCGAGCTATCCAACGCGGCTCCGCCGAAGCTCTCCTTTGCTCAGACCATCAGGAGCCTGCCGCGCTCCTTCTGGATGGGCTGCACCATGGAGATGTGGGAACGCCTCGCCTACTACGGCGTGCGCGTCGTCATGCCCATCTACATCGCCCAGGCCGACGAGCCTGGAGGGCTCCACTTCAGCCAGCAGGACAAGGGCACCATTTACATGGTCTGGGCCCTCATCCAGTCGCTGCTCCCGATGATCACCGGCGGTTACGCGGACCGGTACGGCTACAAGCGCACGATCTTCATCACGGTCTGGCTGAAGATCATCGGTTATCTGCTGATGGCGACCCAGCGGAGCTTCACCGGCTTCCTGCTCGGCGTGGTCGTCCTCGCGATGGGCACGGCCCTCTTCAAGCCCGGGATCCAGGGCACCCTGGCCCAGTCGATGGACAAGTCGAACTCGTCGGTCGGGTGGGGCCTCTTCTACTGGCTCGTGAACGTGGGCGGGGCGATCGGCCCGCCGCTCGCCGGCTACCTTCACGGCAAGGGCTGGCCCTGGGTGTTCTATGGCTGCGCCTGCATCATCTCCCTGAACTTCCTGATGCTGTTCACCTACAAGGAGGTCGACTCCGGCGCCGACAAGACCTCCGATGCGTGGAGGGTCTTCAAGGACACGATCAAGAACATCTGGGACGCGCGGCTCATCACCGTGATCCTGCTGCTCTCGGGGTTCTGGCTGATGATGTACCAGCTCTGGGACCTGATGCCGAACTTCTACACGGACTGGATCAGCAGCACCTCCTTCGTCCAGAATAACCCCTGGATCCCGTCCTCCTGGCTCGACATCAAGGACCCGGGCGGGGTGCAGCTCAAGCAGGAGAACGTCATCAACGTGAACGCGGTGTGCATCGTCCTCTTCCTCGTGCCCTTCTCGTACCTCGTGGCGAGGATGAAGGTGCTCTCGGCGATGACGCTGGGCATCCTGGTCGCCATCGGCGGTATCCTCGTCTCCGGGACCACGACCTCGCTCTATGTCCTCTTCCTGGGCATCCTGCTCTTCTCCATCGGAGAGATGCTGACCGGCCCGAAGAAGAACGAGTATTTCGCGCTCATCGCGCCCAGGGGGAAGAAGGCGCTCTACCTCGGCTACGTCAACATCCCGGCGGCGATCGGCCCGGCGATCGGCGCGCAGATGGCGGGGGTCCTGTACGGCACGCGAGGTGAGAAGGCCACGCTGGCCCTGCGCTACCTCGCCGAGAAGACCGACTACGCGCAGGGGAAGGCCTGGGACGGCGACGTCTCGTCGCTCTCGGGGCTCCTCGGGGTGTCGCGCCAGGACGCCTTCAGGAAGCTCCAGGAGGTGCTGCGCATCGACGCCGCCGAGGCCACGCGCCTGCTCTGGGACACCTACCAGCCCTACGAGATCTGGTACTCGTTCGCGGCGATCGGGGTCGCCTCGCTCGTGGGCATGCTGATCTTCTCCCGGCGATCGAGGCGGTGGAAGGACCTCGACGTGTAGAGCGCGGAGCGGTCAGCCGCTCGAGAGGCGCACGCCCTCACGCCCGGAGCAGCGCGACCAGGCGCCCGCCGGGCGTCGTCGCCTGGCTGAAGCGCGGCCCGCTGCGAGGCCTCGCACCGCGGCTGTCGAAGATCACGAGCGTGCCGCGCCGGAGGCGCAGCCTCGCGAGGTAGTCGTCGAGCTGCGCGAGCCCCTGCTCGAGCGGATCCTTCTGACCCTTGCGCCAGACCTTCAGCTCCATCGCGCGGCGCTGCACGGCGCGGGAGCCGTCGGGCTTGCGGTACGGAAAGCGGATGAGCAGGTCGATGCGACCGCGGCCGACCCCGTACTCGCGGTCGAGGAACCCGCCGCCGTTGATCACCCGCTGGAGGAACGCCATGAGGACGAGCTGCGCGGCGACCTCGGGGTACGGCATCCCGGAGGCGAGGATCTCGCCGTGCTCGTGCCAGAACGCGGCGAAGGCGCGGAGCATGCGCCGGAAGGCGAGGCGGCCGTCAGGCAGGAGGAAACGCGCGGGCGAGGCGTCGAGCCGCTCCTCGGCCGACGAGGAGAGCACGCGGACGATGACCTCTCGGTAGATCGGATTGGCGATGCGAAGCGGCCTGTCCTGGGCCACGAGGCCGAGATCTCGGACATACGAGGCATCATCGTCGAAGGCGTCGCCGCCGCCCTCGTAGGTCCCGGCCAGCAGCGGCTCGAGCACCCGCCGGACGCGCGGCTCGACGAGCTTGCTGGTGAGCGAGTCGAGGTGCGTCGCGCGGGCGAGGATCAGGCGCTCCTTCGCCAGGTCGACGTGCGCCTCCGTGACAGGCTCGCTCGGCGGCACGGCCATCTTCTCGACGATCTCCCGGCCAAGGGCGTTGACGAGCCACGGCTGCCCGGCCGTCACCTCGAAGGCCCGCGCGAGCGCCGCCTCCGTGAAGGCCTGGCCGGTGTCCTCCGTGTGCTGGGCGTAAAGCGCGCGCACCTCGTCCCCGGTGAAGTCGCCGAGGCGCAGCGACTCGAGCTTGATGTTGAACGGACTCGAGGTGCCGAGTCGCTCCGGATCTCCGCCGCTCGCAGCCTTGTAGTCGCGCACGTCGCGCAGACCGCAGAGGATCGTCGAGGCGGGATAGGCACCCGGCCGGTCGGCGAAGCCGGCGCGGAGCTGGCGGAGCACGCTGAGCAGGCTCTGGCCACGCAGGGAGTCGATCTCGTCGAACATGACCACGAGCGGCCGCGGGCAGGCGCGCGCCCAGGCCGAGAGCGTGCGCCGGAGCAGGTTGCCCGGCGAGCCGGAGACCGGCGGCGGCGGCCAGAGCTCGCGCGGCAGCGTGCCCTCGGCCTTCTCGCGGAGCTCGTCGAGCAGCACGCGCTCGGCCGCGGCGATATCCTCCTCCCACGCTGCTGCCGCCTCGCACGAGAAGAGCACGGCGGCGTGGCGCCCGGACGCGGTGAGCCGCTCGGCCAGCGCGCGCAGCGCGGTGGTCTTGCCCGTCTGTCGGGGCGCGTGGACCACGAAATACCCCATCTGCTCGACCAGGCGAGGGGCCTCCAGGATCCTCCTCTCGGCCGAGACCATGTAGTGCAGGTCGGGGCGGCACGGGCCGGCCGTGTTGAAGCGCCGCTTCATCGGCGAGAGCGTGGGCTCAACTGCGCAGCGAAAGCAAGGAAAGCCCCGCGCCGCACGGGCGGAGACGGCCTACTCGCACGCCTCGCCGAGGATGTACCCGTGCTTGCAGATGCAGCGGCACTCGACCTCGAACTCGGGCTCGTTGCACGCCGGCCGGACCTGCCTCACCTCTTTCGCCATCCGGCCTTGCCTGTCCTTCACCTGCACCACGATCTCGTAGTCCTCATCGAAGATGTTCCGGCCGGACCAGTTGTTCGGGCAGACTCCCACGTTCGCGAACGTCGAGATGTCGGCGTCGACGCTCGCGCCCCAGCCGTCGCCGGTCGGCTTCAGGTTGACCGTCCTCGACTCGGACATCACCCGACCGGACTCGGTGTCGCGGAGCGAGCCGGAGAGCTGGACCCCACAGGCGCTGAGGTTCGTCGCGCGGACGCCCAGGAAGAGCACCCGCCCGCCCTGCGGCGGCATGATGATGTCGAGCCCGTCGCCGTCGCTCACCGGGCGCGCCGCGTCGCTCGAGTCGAGCGCGATGACCTCCAGCCGGATGTCCGCGCCCTCCTCGCCCAGGTACCCGAGCTTGCACGCCCCCTCGACCGGGGGAGGCTCCTCTTCAGGCGGGGGAGGCTGCTCATCGTCGCCGCAGGCCGGCGCCGCGAGCACCAGCGCGACGAGCGCAGCCCCGGCCCGGCGCGAGGGGCCCCGCGCGCGCCCCATCACCGGTCGCCCCGGGAGCTGGCGGGCCAGGCCATCAGCGGTCCCGCCTCTCCGGCGCCGTCGGGTGGCTCGGCTCGTCGTCCGGCTCCTCCCGCGGGATGGGCGCGCGCGGCGGGCGTCTCGAGGCGCCGAACGGGCTCGAGCTGATCGGCGGCGTCGCGCGCGAGTCGGGCGCCGCGTGCTGGGACGGCGAGCCGCCGCGCCAGCTGCGGTCCGCCTCGGCCTCGGACGGCGCGGGCGGCTCGCCGGACGCCGCGCTCCACTCGGGCAGATCGGTCTGCGGGAACGGCGTGCGCTCGGCCAGGTAGGCCGCGAGCAGGCGGTCGCGCTCCAGCTCCTCCGTGCTCGGCGGCGGCGGCGGATCGAGCGTCGGCAGGTCGTCGGTCCAGGTCAGGTCCGCGTCGTCCAGGCTCAAGGAGGTCCCGGCCCCGGAGAGCCCCCGCGACGCGTTCCGCTCGGTGGGGACAGGGGCCGGCGCGTAGCTGAGGGCACGGTCCGGCACCTGGCTGGAGCCGCGGTCCGGCGCCTGGCCGGGAGCGCGCCCGGGCGCGAAGCTTGGGCTGGTGCCGCGGTCCGGCGCCTGGCCGGGAGCGCGGCCGGGCGCGAAGCTGGGGCTGGAGCCATGGTCCGGCGGATACCCGGGCACACGCCCGGAGGCGACGCCGGAGCTGGAGCCATGGTCCGGTGGATACCCTGGAGGCTGCCCGGGCGCGAAGCCGGCGCCGGGCGTGCGGTCCTGCGCAGCCCCCGGAGCCCCCGGGGCACGCGTGGGCGCGAAGCCGGGGCTGGGGAGCCGGTCCGGGGCATGGCTGGGCGCCCGCTCCGGCGGCTGGCTGGAGAGCCGGTCCGGGGCGTGGCTCGGCGCCCGGCCCGGGGCGTGGCTCGGCGCCCGGCCCGGGGCGTGGCTCGGCGCCCGGTCCGGCGGGCGGCTGGGGACGAGCTCGGGCGGGAAGGAGGGGCTTCGCGACGTCGGCGGGGGCGGGGGCGGGGGCGGATCGATGGTCGGCAGCTCGTCGTCCCAGTCCCAGCTCTCCGGATCTGCTCGGGAATCTGACCGGCGCGACGGCGGGCCGAGCGGGACGTCCCCCGGCCGCCGCGACGCCGGAAACGCCGCCGGCGGCCCGATCGTCGGCAGCTGGCCCACGCCCTGGTCCCGCGAGGGCGGGTCGTCCCGGCGCTCCATCCGCCGCGACGGGCGCGTCGGCTCGGGCGCGGCCACCGCGTACCTCGTCGACGCGACCTGCCCGAACGGCCGCGAGTCCCGCGGCAGCCGCGGCGGGGGAGGGACGGCGGTCGCCGCGCGCGCCGCCGCCGTCGAGGGAGGCGGCTGCGTCGAGATGAGGTTCTCGTTGCGCGACCGCTCGGCCGGCGCCGGGCGCTCCGCCTGCGCAGGCTGCCTCGGCTGCGCGCTGACCGGGGACGGCGTGGCGTGCGCGGAGCCCGCCAGCGGCCTGCCCAGCCACGCGGCCTCCTTGCGCGACGGGGCACCGCGCGCGCCCTCGTCCGTCGGGCGGATCGCGCGCGGCGCGAGCGTGTCGCCCGGCTCGGTCGGGGGGACCTCGTCGCCGAGCAGGACCGGCGCGGCCGCGGTCACGCGCGACTCGACGCCCGCGGCGCCCCTCCCGGCGCGGAAGCCGAACGCGGCGCGGATCGCGCGCTCGTGGTGAGGCTCCACCTCGACGGGACGGACGATGAAGCACGGCTCCGCGCCCGGCGCCCGCTGCGCGAGATCGACGTCGAACGACGCGCCGAGCAGGTGCCCCTGCTCGTCGAAGAGGACGCGCACCGGGGGCTGCGCGAAGTGCGCGGGCGACGGCGGCGTCGAGAGCACGACGCCGAGCTCGCCGGTGCTCAGCTGGACGAACGTCCCCGTCGGGATGATGCCGAGCGCGCCGATGAGCAGCTTGCCGATCGCCCTGTCGGTCGCGCTCTCGGCGCCCGCCACCATCCGCTGGAGCACGGCGTCGAGCGACGAGGCGCCGCCCGGCCCGCCGTCGAGCGCCGGGAACGGCGCCGCCCGGAGCTCGGTGAACTGGCGGGCCGCCGCGAGGATCCGCGCGAGCACCGTGGGGCTGCGCCGGCCGCCGTAGAGCGGGCCCTGCCGGCCGCCCGGCCGCAGCCCGAGCGCCTCGTAGGCGATCACCGTGCGCGTGATCGACGGCGCGTGCAGCTTGCCGAGCGCCGTCAGCATGACCGCGGCGCTCGCCGGCAGCCGCTCCTTCTCGTCGTCGCTCAGGCTGCGCTCGAGGAGCGAGCGCCCGGCGGGCTCCTCGCCCTCGGCCGAGCCCGCGAGCGCCCCGGTGAGCCGCAGCCGGCTGACGTCGTAGAGGAGCGCGGCGGTGACGAGGCTCCCGAGCATCCGCCTGTCGGTCGTGAGCTGGCGGGCGATGCCGAGCGCGATGATCGCGGTCGACACGCTGAGGCCCGCCTCGTCGGGGTCGGCGACCTTGCCCGCGGCGACCGAGAGCAGCAGCCGCGCGTCCTCCTCGGCCGCGGCGACGAGCTTCTGCGCGACGCGCTTCACCCGCTGCGGCAGCACCGCCTCGGAGGAGCGCAGGGCCGCGTAGAACGAGCGCATCACCAGGATCGCCGCCGCGTAGGTGCGGCTGATCCGGCCGATGCGGGTGCCGTCGCCCTCGATCGACCCGCCGGGGAACGGGTTCGTGAGCTTGCGGACCCGGACGCCGCGCAGGTTCGACTGGAGCAGCCGCGCGGCGATGCTGCGATCGCGCTGCGCGTCGGCGAGGAGCCGGGCGAAGGCGGCGAGCTCGGCGCGGCGCACCGTCTTGTCGAGCACGAGCTCGGAGACGTCGCACGCCTCGAAGAAGCTGCCGAGCTCCAGGGCGACCTCGTACGTCTCGCGCGAGGCGCGGAGCATCTGGCCGTTGAGGAAGAGGGTGTTGCCCGCGAACACGAGCGTCGCGGCCTCGCTCCCCGACAGCTCGCAGAACTGGACGACGCTGTCGATCGCCGACGGGACGAGCGACAGCACCGCCTGGTTCGAGTCGCTGTGCAGGAGGCACGCCTTCGCGAGCCGGTAGATCATCTGCACGAGGCCGAGCGCCGCGCGGCGCCGCCCGTCCGCCTTCACGCCCGAGATCGCCGTGTCGCCGGTGATCTCGTGGACGTTGGCCTTCTCCTCGCTCACGGCTTCCTCCCGCCGCGCGGCGACGGAGACGGCGCCGGCTTCGTCGACGGGACGGCGCTGCTGGGCGCCGGCTCGATGGCCGGGCGGGCCGACGGGCTGAGCGGGATCGACATCGGTCCCTGCCGTACGCTGTACGGCGGAGCGGTGGTGCTGGAGGGCGGGGCAGGGGACCGCGGCGCCGAGCCCGGCCGCGGCATCGGCGGCGGCGCGGCGGTCGGGGTGGACGCCGCGGCCGCGGAGTGCGGCGCGCGCCGGCTGAACGGGACGGAGTTGGGCGGCGCCGAGGCGGCGCCGGAGGAGCCGGGGACGGGCGAGACCATCGGCGGCCGGTAGGCAGGCCGCCCGGCGTCGGCGCCGTGGGGGCCGACGGAGCCCGGGCGCGGGGTGCTCCACGGCTCGAGCTGGTCCGGCAGGCTGAGCGGCGCGGCCGGGCTCGCGCGCCGGACCGAGACAGGCGAGTACGACCGCGCGGCGCGGGAGGGCGGCGCGCTCGCGTCGGCGAGCGAGGGCGACGGCAGCGACGCGGCCAACGGCGGGCGATCGCTCGGGCGGGTCGGCGCGACGAGGCGCGCGGCGATCGCGACCGCGGCGCGGGCGGCCGCGTCGCGCACCGGCGGGGTGTTCCACCAGCGCGGCTTCGTCGCCTCCTTCACGGCGCGGAGCGCCTCGTAGCTCCGCGCCTGGCAGAGGAAGTGCGCGGCCAGCTCGCGGGTCTGCTCGATCGCCTCGGAGGGGATGAGCTGGCGCTTCTCGAGCAGCTCGATCGCGAGCTTCTCGGCGCGCGCCGGGTTCAGCTGCGCGACGGTCTCGATCCAGTGCCGCCGCTCCGTCGCCGGCAGGTCGTGGAACGACGGCGCGACGATGCGCCGCACGAGCGTCGGGCCCGCGGCGAGGACGCCGAGCTTGCCGATGAGGCGCAGGGCCTCGCGGCGCACCGGCGGCGCGGGGTCGTCGAGCAGCTTCTGGAGCTCCTCCCGGACGCGCTCGGCGGCGGCGCCCGCGCCGGACGCGCCCTCGCTCCCCGCGACGTCCGGGAGCTCGGCGAGCGCGCTGATGCGCACCTCTACGTGCGGGCTCGCGAAGCCGGCCTCCAGCGCGGCGAGCGCCTCCGGGGTCTTGAGCTGCGAGAGCAGCTGGATGAGCGTGAGGGCGAGGGAGGCCGGGGCGCGCGAGAGCAGGTCGCCGAGCTCCGCCTCCCGGCCGGGCGCCCACCGCCGCAGGTACGCGAACAGGATCTCGCGCAGACGCTCGGACTGCACCGCGCTGTAGCACTGGCAGGCAGCGCTGAAGAGCGAGCCGTCCTCGAGCGCGTCGAGCGCGCGCGCCAGGCCCTCGACGATCGCCGGGTCGAGCGGCGCCAGGCTCCGCCCCGCAGCGGCCTGGGCCGCGCCGCGAGCCGCGGCAGCCTGCGCCGCGGCGGCCTGGGCCGCGCCGCGGCCCGCGCCGCCGTGCGCCGCGGCGGCCTGGGCCGCGCCGCGGCGGCCCGCGCCGCCGTGCGCCGCGGCGCCCGCGAACGCGGCGCTGATGGCCGTGGCGCCGTGGTCCGTGGCGCCATGATGGCCCGCGGCGCCGGCGGGCGCCGTGGCGCCCGCGCCGGCGGCCGGCGGCTCCTCCGGGTGGGCCGTCGCGAGGTCGTCGAGGATCGCCCGCAGCGCCTCGACCGGGAACATCGCGTGCGCGAGCGTCCGGTCGACCGAGCGCAGCGACAGCTGCGGCGGCGCGGCGCCGTATCGGTGCTGCGCCCCCGGCGCGCTCCGCTGGACGCCGTCGAGCCGCGCGGCGAACGCGCGCCGGAGCATCGCCTGCACCTCGAACGCGAGCTCGTAGCTGTGCAGGACGATCTGGTCGGCGGTCCACGCGGTGAGCGCCGTGGTCAGGCGGTCGACGTCGCCGTGCCTCACGGCGTCGACGTATCCGTCGACGAACGCCTCCATGTAGCGCTCGCTCCACTGCTCCGAGGGCAGCGCGATCTGGGCGCCGAGCGTGCTCCGGGTCAGCGGGTCGATGGCGAGCGCCGAGGCCGCCGCGCCCGTCTCCGCGAGCGCGGCCTCGACGTTCCGCTGGAGGGCCCTGCCCGCGAGCGAGCTCTCGTCCCAGAGGCTCTCGATCTGCGCGAGGGCGCGCGCCCCGGTCGCGATCTCGCGGCACTGCTCCTCGAACTCCTCCGGATCGACGTCGCCCTCGGCGAACTGGTCGATCGCCATGTAGGCGATGTGCTCGAACCGGCGGTCCCAGAGCGCCGTCACCGCGTCGTCGTCCTCGCCGATGCCGAAGCTCTGGTCGCGGAGCAGGATGGCGGCGAAGTCGCGGAGCTCGGCCTCGGTGACGCCCGCCTTGATCTGGATCTTCCGCACGCCGTCGGCGAAGAGCTGGTAGGGGATGCGATCGAACGGGGGCCGGTCGGGCTGCCAGATCGGCTGTCCGCCGGAGGTGAACGCGCTCGGCGTGACCTCCCAGCGGACGCCGAGCGGGTTCTGCGACAGCGTGCGCGTGATCTCGTCGAAGGCGAAGTGGATGCCCTTGTTCACGTGCGGGTGGTTCCACCCGTACTGGCGGATGTTGCTGAGCACGAGGGCGAGCTGCTTCCAGACGCCGACCAGCCGCTGGCACGTCTGCTCGACGACGGCGATCGAGGGCGGCTCCTGGTCCTCGTCGATCGCGTCGTTGCCGCGGACGAGCACGCGCGGCACCTTCTTCTCGCGCGAGGGCGTGAGCTGGCCGGCGGTGTGCGCGGCGGTCAGCCGGCGGAGCTCGGCGCGCATCGCGGCGGCGCTCTGGAAGCGGCCCCCGCGCTCGAAGGCGAGCGCCTTGTCGACGAACGCCACGATCTCGACCGGCAGGTCGGGCACCTCGGTCGCGATCGACGGCGCGGTCTGCGTCGCCGCGAGGAAATACGACTCGGACTCGCTCCGGCCGCGGTTGAGCCGCTTGCCCGACAGCAGGGTGAAGAGGCTCGCGCCGACGGACCAGAGATCCGAGCGGCCATCGATACCCGAGACGCCCATGGCCTGCTCGGGCGACATGAAGGCCGGGGTGCCGAACGTGAGCCCCGCGCGCGTCGCCTGCCGCTCCGGGTCGCGCATCCTCGCGATGCCGAAATCGAGGACCTTCACGTGGCCGGCGCTCGTGACGAAGATGTTGGCCGGCTTGATGTCGCGGTGGACGATGCCGATCGAGTGGCACTTCTCGAGCAGGTCGAGCACGACGTCGAAGACGGGCAGCACCTGCGCGACGGGGAGGGTGCCGCCGGCGCTGCTCGCCAGCCGCTGGAGCGTCGTGCCGGCGAGCAGCTCCATGACGAGGAACGGCTCCCCCCGGTCGCTGAGGTCGTCCTCGAGCACGGCCACGCGCGCGGGGTGATCGACCCGGTTCGCGATCTTGCCCTCGCGCAGGAAGCGGTCGCGCAGCTCGGCGTTGCGGGCGAACTCGATGTGGAGGACCTTCACCGCGGCGCGCGAGCCCCGGCGGTGCGTCGCCGCGAACACAGCGCCCATGCCGCCGACCCCGAGCAGGTCATCGAGCCGCCATTTGGCGTTCAGGGCTGTCCCGATCCGCGCAGCGGCTGTGTCTACGAGGTTCGGCTCCTCGGCATGCGGGTCGAGCGGGGCCATAGACCGGGCGGCGAATAGAGACCGCGCCGTGCGCGGCAGAGGGCGAGTAAGCCGGGGCGAGCATACATGGTTCCCGGTGAAGCGCGAACCATGACCAGGTCGTTCACTCTCACGGGAGAAAGGTAGGAGGAGCGCTCCAGGCGGTGACGGTGATGCGCCTGCGACTCACGCGCACAGCCGATGACAGACGATCACGGCCAACGCGGCCAACGCGGCCAACCACGGACAGTCCCGCCGAGGCCGCGTTGGCCCGGAAGGAGCTCGCATGAAGGCAGCAACGTGGAGAGATCGTTGATCATTTCTCCCCACCTCGCCGGCTCCTCGCCCGCCCGCCTCCCCTGTTCAGATCCGACAACCACCGACAGCCACCGACGCGCACCGCCTCGGCGCCCGGCGCTCAGCGCTCAGCGCACGGGCGGGTGCGGCGCGGCGCCCGCGTCCTGCTCGGGCGCGCCAGGCCACTCGTTGCAGGTGGCGCGGTACGCGATGTCGGGCATGAGCTGCGCCCACTCCTCGCGCGTGAAGTTGCGCCCGGCGTAGGCGCACGCGCGCGCCATCAGCGGCTCGGCCGCGATCGAGAAGACGCGCGCCGCGCCGTCGTTCGCGGCGGCCACGACGCGGGTGGCGTCGGGGCTGAACACGGCGTCCGTCAGCGTGACGCCCTCGGCGCGGAGGGTGATCGCCTCGCCCTGCCCGTCGACGGGGAGCACCCGCGCGATGCCGTCGCTCGACACGGCGACGACGCGGGCGCTGTCGCTGCTGAACGCCACCGCCCGCACCGTCGTCCCGAGGCCGTTCAGGACGAACGGTTGGCCCTGTCCGTCGGCGCGCAGCAACCGCACGCCGTCGTCGAGCGCGGCGATCGCGATGTGGTTCCCGTCCGGGCTCACCGCCAGCGCGGTGATCGCGCGCTCCTCGTACCCCGACGGGATGACGCGCGGGACCCCGCGGCCGTCCGCGGGCCACACCTTCACGTTGGGCCCCGAGGTCGCCACGATCTGCTTGCCGTCCGGGCTGAACGCCGCCCGGATCAGCCCCGCGCGCTCGTCGCGCAGCACCACGGGCTCGCCCTGCACGCCGACCTCGAACACACGCAGGATGCCGTTCCACGAGGTGGTGACGATCCGCGTCCCGTCCGGGCTGAAGGCAACGCCGACCACCCGGTCATCGTGAACGCCGAGCACAGACGGCTGGCCCTTTCCGTCCGTGCGCCACACCCGCGCGGTCCTGTCGGCCGAGCCGGTGACAAGGCGGCTGCCGCACGGGCTGAAGTCGAGGCTGAGCAGGTGCTCCTCGTGCCCCCGGAGCACCACCGGCTCGCCCGAGCCGTCGGCGCGAAAGATGCGCGCCGTCCTGTCGGTCCCGGCGGTGGCGATCCTGGCGCCGTCCGGGCTGACGGCGACGCCGGTCAGCGGCCCTGTGTGGCCGTGCAGAAGCAGCGGCTCGCCTGTCGCGTCGAGGCGCCAGACGCGCGCGGTCCCGTCGTCGGACGCGGTGACGACGCTCCTGCCGTCGCGGCTGAAGGCGGCGCTGTTCACGGCCGCCTCGTGCCCGTGGAGGACCGTGGGCGTGCCCTTGCCGTCGGCCCGGAAGATGTGGGCGGTCCGGTCCGCCGAGGCGGTGACGATCGCCGTGCCGTCGGCGCTGAACGCGGCGCTGCGCACGGGGGCCGTGTGCCCGCGCAGGACGATCGGCTCGTGCTGGCGGGGGACGAGGACGCGCGCCGTCCCGTCGCCCGCCGCGAGCGCGACGCGGTCGTCGACAGGGCTGTAGTCGGCGCCCTCGACCCCCTGCCCGTGCCCGTTCAGCACCGTGGGGGCGCCCTGCCCTTCGGTGCGCACCACGTAGACCGCCCCGCTGACGGCCGTGGCGAGGATCCGGGTGCCGTCGTGGTTGAAGACCGCGCGCCGGATGAGCCGCTCGCCCAGCGTGACGACGAGCGGCGGCTCGTCCCCCATGCCGGGGCGCCACACGTAGATGGCGCCGTTCGTCGTCCCCGCGACGAGGCGGCTGCCGTCGGGGCTGAACGCCACGCTGGCCGGCGCGGCGTCCCGCGTGCTGAGCGTGCACTCCTCGTGGCCGTCCGCGCGCCACAGGCGCACCGTGCCGTCGGTCGACGCCGTGGCCAGGCGGCTCCCGTCGCGGCTGTAGGCGACCGCGACGACCGCGAGGTTGTGGCCGCGCAGCACGATCGGCTCCTCGCGCCCGCCGAGGCGGAAAATGCGCGCGGCCCCGTCCGCGGAGGCGGTCGCCACGGAGCGGCCGTCCGGGCTGAAGGCCGCGTCGTGGACCGCGCCGCCGTGCCCGGCGAGCACCTCCTGGCTGACCGCGGGGCCCCAGACAGCGTCGCCGAGCGCCTGCACCACGGTGGGACCCGCGGGGCGGCCGCTCGCCCGGGCGGCGAGGCCCGCCTCCACGGCGAGCAGGCGCGCGCGCTGCAGCTGGCCCTCGGCGAGCTCCTTCCCCGCCTGGGCCGCGAGCCGCCGGGCGTCCTTCTCGCGCGACTCCTGCTGCGCCCGGATCCGCGCCTGCTCCTCCATCCCCATCTGCCAGAGGAGCACGAGGATCAGGCTGCCGAGCAGCGTGACCGCGACGGCGAACACGGTGAGCAGCCGCCGCATCGACCGCTTCTGGCCCTCTGCCCGCGCGCAGGCGGCGAGGAACGCCCGCTCCTCCGCCGACAGGTCGGCGCGGCCGTCGCACCACGACGTGAGCTCGGCGAGGGCCGCGCCGCCCACGAGGAAGTCGTCCTTCCGCCCGTTCGCGAGCCAGCGCGCGAGCGGCTCCATGATGGCCCGCTCGGCCTCGCGCGACATGACCCACGCCCTGTCGAAGACGGCGCCGAAGATGCGGTTGCGCACGTCGAGGCACGGCCCGCCCGCGGGCCTCGTCCGCTCCGCGGAGAGGCCCGCGAGCCGCAGGCCGAGCTGGACCGGATCCCCGCTGTCGACCGGGACCCGGTGGCCGTCGAGCAGCTGCTTGTACAGCCTGAGGAGCTTCGGCGCGTGCGCGTGGTGGTGCCCCTGCGCCTCCAGGCACCGCGCCGCGTAGCGCAGGTTCGGGTCCTCGGTCCGGCCGTGGCCGATGAACCGCCGCTGCACGGCCTCGTCGACGCTGAGGCCGCGCCGCTCTCCGACGAGATCCGCGCAGAGCCGCTGGGTCATGTAGGGGTGCCCCGCGGTCCACGCGTAGATCGCGTCGAGCAGCGCGTCGGGATCGGCCACGAGCCCCTCGAGGCCAGCGCGGAACCCCTGCGCCTCGGCGCGGGTGAAATCGTCGAGCCGGATCGCGCGGCCTATATTGAACGGCGTCCGGGTCGGATCGGCGACGAGCTCCCATGGCGCCGCCACCCCGAGCAGGCAGAAGGTCAGCCGGGCGTTGGCCGGGCGCTCCGCCCGCCGGTTCACGAACGAGCGGATCACCGCGAAGAAGTCGTCTCGCGAGAACGGCAGAGATAACGTGGCGTCGAGCTCGTCGATGAACAGGACGATCTCGGAGGAGATGTCCACGAGCACGACGTCCTCGAGCCAGCGTAACCAGCAGTGCACCGGCCCGAGGTGCCAGTGCGCATCCCAGAACTCGTCCGGCGGCTCCAGCCCGAGCTGCTCGGCGATCTCCGACGCGATCCCGAGGTACCAGCCCGCCGGCGTGGCGGACTCGGGGCCGAGCGCCTCGAGATCGACGCTCGCGCACTCGACCTGCTCGGCGCGGAGCCGCTTCGAGACCCGCAGTCGCAGGCTGGATTTCCCGATCTGCCGGGTCGACAGCACATAGCAGAGCTCCCCGCCCCGCAGCGCCTCGAAGAGCTCCCTGTCCGCGGAGCGCTCGATATAGATCGCGCCGTCTCCCACGGCCCCGCCTGCCTCGAACCGGCGCCTTTGATCTCCGGGGCTGGCCGTCGCCTGATCGATATCGGGAGGCGCCGGGAAGGTCACGAATCTGACGGTGCCATGCCACGCCGGTACCGTCAACGGAACGACATCCCGCGCCTCAAGCGTCCGTGGTGGAACAAGGGGGCTCGTGACGGCGCGATGGACTTCGCGATCATGTCGAACGTCGACAGGATGGGCCACGGCTCACGTGATTTTCGCGGTGGCGGCGGCGGCCTCAGGCCGGGGGCGACGCGCGACTCGGCCGCCGCGAGCGACCGCCGCGCCTGCGATCCGGCGGCGCGAGGGCGAATGCGCCGGTTGCGGCGCGCCGCGAAACCCACTTGCCAGATCCATAAATCGTGGACCGGGCGACTGCTGCTGGTGTAGCTTTCGCGCCGTGCGAGGCGCGTTGAGGGCGGGGGAGCATCGCGTCGTGGCCGCGCTGGTGGCCATGTCGCTGCTGGGTTATGCATCGCGCTCTGCGGCTCAGCAGGTTCCTGCCGATACTACGGCTTCTCCCGATACCGCGGAGGCGCCTGCCGGAGCGACTCCGGTGGTGCCGCCGCCGGCCGCAGCAGAGACGGCGCCGCCGCAGCAGCCGGCCGGTCCGCCGGGAGCAGCGCCGGCGCCGCCGGCGGCGGTCCGCCCGGAGCTGCCCGGCGAGGCCGCGGCGGTGTCGTCCCGCGGGCGGGCCGATCCGGACGCGCCCGCGGCGGCCACGCCGCCGCCTGTCGCGCACTCCAGACAAGATGGGTTCTCCTTCGGTTCCTATGGTCGCGTGGTCGCCGCGACCGATTTCCGGGGGCGCCCGGGGCGCGACGCCGATATCGTCGCTCACGGCTCGCGGCTCGACGAGTCCAGCTATGTAGAGCTCACGCTCCGCCGCGACGATCACTGGCAGAAGACAGGCGCCTCTACCGGCGTCGTGACGACCCTCGCCGTCGCTCACCCGATCTTCCATCACGACGGCGTCTTCGATGCTTCGATCGCGGTGCGCAACCTCTATCTCGAGGTGAGCGATCTCGGGACAAAGGGGCTCTCGGTCTGGGCCGGCTCGCGCATGTACCGGGGAGACGACATCTACCTGCTCGACTGGTGGCCCCTCGACAACCTCAACACGCTCGGCGGCGGGGTTGGATACGCCATCGACGCACGCACGAGCGCGGCGCTCCAGGCGGGGCTGTCGAGGCCGCAGGGGCTGTTCTTCGGCCAGGTCGTCGAGCGACCGAGCCCGTTCAACCAGGTGGGCGCCGCGTCGGTCGAGGTGCTGGCGCGCCAGAAGTTCATCGGCAGCGCGCGGGCGGCCCACGTCGTCCCGCTCCCGGGGGGCGCGGGGCTCAAGGGCGTCGCGTACGGCGAGCTCCACACGCTGGCGCGCGGGCAGCGGCAGACCGAGCCGAACGTCTACGAGCGGCTCCCGGCCGACAGCGGTCATGTGCTCGGCGTCGAGGTAGGCGCCTATACCGGCGAGCGCGACACGCACGTCAACCTCTTCTTCCGGTACGCGGGCGGGCTCGCGGCTCACGGCGAGCTCGCTACCCCGGGGCAGCTCGCGGCGGACCGGACGGCCGCGGGCGCGCGCGAGATCGTCGTGGCGCTCGGGGGCAACTGGGAGCGGGGCCCCTTCGGGGTCATGGTCGCCGGCTACCTGCGGAGCTTCCGCAACGCGAGCCCCGACCTCGACATCGACGACGTCGACGAGGGGATCGCGATGGTCCGCCCGCACGCCTTCCTCGGTGATCTCGGCGGGCTCGCGGTCGAGGCGTCCTACCAGGCGCAGCTGCGCGGCGTGCTCTCGACCCCGGGGGCGCCTCCCGGCTCGCTCGAGGCGCCGGAGGGGCCGCACGCCGCGAGCCTCGTGCGCTTCGGGGTCTCCCCGTTCGTCACGCCCGCCGGCCGCGGGGATCTGAGCCGCCCGGTCGTCCGGCTCATCTGGGCGCTCACGCTGCGCGACGAGGGGGCGCGCGGGCTGTACCCGGAGGACGATGTCTTCGGCCTCCGCGACACAGAGCACTTCTTCGGTCTCGGGGCGGAGTGGTGGTTCAATACCCCGAGCTAAGGTGGTCACGATGTACCGGCAGCGATCGAGGCACTCTCTCTGGCGATCGGCGCGATCGGCGCGATCGGCGCGATCGGCGCGATCGGCGCGATCGGCGCGATCGGCGCGATGGGCGCGATGGGCGCGATGGGCGCGATCGGGCGCGCTGGCCCCGGCGGCCGCGGCGGCCGCCCTCGCGTTCCCCGCGGCGGGGTGCATGTCGTTCGACGAGGGCGCCGCGCGGGAGGTCTCGCTCGGGGCGCACGTGAGCGACTGGCGGGAGGAGATCATCTATCAGGTGCTGATAGACCGCTTCGCCGACGGCGACGCGGGCAACAACACCCGCGTCTCCTCGGCGCTCGGCCGGTGGCACGGCGGCGACTGGAAGGGGCTCGAGGACCGGCTGCCCTACCTCGAGGAGCTCGGCGTCACCGCGCTCTGGATCTCGCCGATCGTCAAGAACGTCGACACAGACGCCGGCTTCGACGGATACCACGGCTACTGGACGCAGGACTTCACCGCGCTGAACCCCCATTTCGGCGATCTCCCGTCGCTGCGCCGGCTCGTCGCGTCGGCCCACGGCCGCGGGATGAAGGTGATCCTCGACGTCGTGACGAACCATGTCGGCCAGCTCTTCTATTACGACATCAACCAGAACGGTCAGCCCGACGACTCCCTTCATGGCAGCGGCAGTCCCGGGAAATCGCCGCTCGAGCGCGTGAGCGAGTACGACCCCGATTTCGACCCCCGCGGCGTCCAGGCGCGGACGTCGCTCGGCGAGTCGGGCCCGGCGCCGGTCATCTTCCGCTACGACCCCGCGACGAACCACCTCCCGCCGCTGCCCGAGCTCTTCCAGGACCCCGAGGTCTACAACCGCAAGGGGCGCGTCTTCAATTTCGACGACGTCGACCAGCTCGTGCACGGCGATTTCCCGGGCGGTCTCAAGGACATCGACACCGCCCGCTGCGACGTGAAGCGGACCATGGTCGACGTGTTCGTGCGCTGGGTCGAGCTCACCGACATCGACGGGTTCCGCATCGACACGCTGAAGCACGTCGAGCACGAGTTCTGGCGCTACTTCACGCAGAACGTCCGGCTGCGGCTGAAGGAGAAGGGCAAGACCAACTTCTTCATGTTCGGCGAGGCCTTCGACGGCAGGGACGACCTCATCGGCAGCTTCACGAGGCACGAGGTCCCGGCCCACCCGCACGACGAGGCGCTCGGCGGCGACCTCGAGCGCGAGAACAGCAGCGAGGCGGAGGGGGGCTGTCCGGGCGACGCGCCGATCACGGGCGACATGGTCGACGGCGTCTTCTATTTCTCCCAGTACTACCAGGCCTTCCGCGACGTCTTCCGCGACGCGCTCGGCACCCGGCGGATCGAGGATCTCTGGGCCGCGCGGGAGGTCCATTACGGCACGGAGCCGAACGCGAACGGCACGGGCCTCCCGCCGACGAAGACGCTGGTCAACTTCATCGACAACCACGATGTCCCGCGCTTCCTCTACGCCGGCGCGGGCGTCTCGCCGTTCAAGGCCGACCCCGAGGCGGCGCTGAGGAACGCGCTCCTGTTCCTCTTCACGGAAGACGGCATCCCTTGCCTCTATTACGGCACGGAGCAGGGCTTCAGCGGCGGCAACGACCCGGCGAACCGCGAGCCGCTCTGGATCAGCGGCTATGACACCCAGCACCCGCTCTTCCGGTGGGTCCAGCGGCTCACGGCGCTGCGCCGGGGGTACCGGGCGCTCACCGTCGGAGAGCAGCGGGTCCGCTGGTCGACGGACCGGACGGGCGGCGCGGACGAGGACGCCGGCATCTTCGCCTTCGAGCGGGGCGACGCGGGCGGCGACTACGCGCTCGTGGTGCTCAACACGCACCCGAAGAAGCGCAGCTCCCCGAGCTTCGGCGGGGAGGCGATGACGACGGAGCTCGATCCGGGGACCGTGCTCGTCGACGTGCTCTCGCCCGGGCAAAAGACATATACCGTGGGCGCCGACGGCGCCGTCACGATCAAGCTGCCCCCGGTGAGCGGCGCGCTGCTCATCCCGGAAGATCAGGTCATCCAGGGTCTCTGACCCTCCCCAGCACCCCTGCCCCCACGAGAGTCTCCAACATGGCTTCTGTCAAAGTGCGCGGACTCAACAAGCGATTCGGCCAGACCCACGTGCTGCGCGGCGTCTCCGTCGACGTGCCCGACGGCTCGTTCGCCGTCCTCGTCGGCCCGAGCGGCTGCGGCAAGTCGACGCTGCTCAGGCTGCTCGCCGGCCTCGAGGAGCCCGACGACGGCTCCATCGCGCTCGGCGAGCGCGACGTCACGCGGCTGGAGCCGCGCGATCGCGACATCGCCATGGTGTTCCAGTCGTACGCCCTCTACCCGCACCTCACCGTGCGCGACAACCTCGCCTTCGGCCTGAAGCTCCGGAAGACGCCGCCGGCCGAGATCGAGGCGCGCGTGAAGGAGGCGTCGGAGATGCTCGGGCTCGGCCCCCTTCTGGACCGGTACCCCCGCGCGCTGTCCGGCGGCCAGCGGCAGCGCGTCGCCATGGGCAGGGCGATCGTGCGGCGGGCGCAGCTCTTCCTGTTCGACGAGCCGCTCTCGAACCTCGACGCCGCCCTGCGCGCGCAGGTGCGGGTCGACATCCGCAAGCTGCACGACAGGCTCGGCGCGACGAGCGTCTACGTCACCCACGACCAGGTCGAGGCGATGACGCTCGCCGACGAGATCTTCGTGCTCAACAAGGGCGTCGTCGAGCAGTCGGGTCCGCCGCTCGAGGTGTTCGCCCGGCCGCGCACGCAGTTCGTGGCGAGCTTCCTCGGCAGCCCGGCCATGAACTTCTTCGAGGCGCGCATGGAGAGCCGGGACGGCCGGTGGGTCGCGGCCCAGGGGGATCTCGCGGTCGAGATCGACGCGGCCGAGTTCCCGGGCGCGCTCTCGTCCGGGCGGCGGGTGACTGTCGGCGTGCGCCCGCACGAGGTGGATCTCGCCTCGGGCGACGATGGCGCCCGGTTCCAGGTGGCGATCGTCGAGGCGCTCGGGGCCGAGTCGTACGCTCACGGCACCGTCGCGGGGGCGCCGTTCGTGGCGCGCCTCGATCCGGCGGCGCCTGTCGCGAAGGGGGACACCGTGAAGATCGCGCTCCAGAAGGTGCACCTGTTCGACGCGGACTCGGGGCTGAGCCTGCGGGAAGCGTGAGGCGCGCCATGCCGAGCCGCCCAGGCCGCCGCCTCACCCCGCCCGCGCTCACGCTCGCGCTCGGCGCGCTCGCTGCGCTCCTGCTCGTCCCGGCGCTCGCGGCCGCGGCGCCGCTCCGGCTCTGGCACGCCTACCGCGACGACGAGGCCAGGGCGCTCGGCGCCATCGTCGCGGCCTTCAAGGGCGAGGAGGTCGAGCTCCTCGCCCTGCCGTTCGACGCCTACGCCTCGAAGCTCCAGGCGGCGATCCCGATGGGCGAGGGGCCCGACCTGTTCATCGACGCCCACGAGCGGCTCGGCGACTACCGCGCGCGCAAGCTCGTCGCGCCGGTGGGCGACGCGCTCGAGCCGGGCGGCGAGGCGGTGTTCCAGGGGCCGGCGCTCGCGGCCGTGCGGCAAGGGGGCGAGATCTTCGGGCTGCCGATCAGCCAGAAGTGCATGGCGCTCTACATGAACACAGCGCTCGTCCGCGAGCCCCCGGCGTACCTCGAAGACATCGCGGCGCTCGCCGGCACCCTGCCGCAGGGCGTGTACCCGCTCGCGTACGAGGCGTCGAACGCCTACGCGCACATGCCGATCCTCGCCGCGTTCGGCGGCACGATGCTCGACGAGAACGACCAGTTCGGCTTCGTCGGCCCGGGGCCGGAGCGCTCGCTCGAGCTCGTCCGCTCGCTGATCGCGCGGCGGATCGTCCCGGAGGACGCGAACGGCGCGCTGGTGACCGACCTCTACAACACCGGCCGCGCGGCGTTCGTGATCAGCGGGCCGTGGTTCGTGGGCGGCCTCAAGGACGAGGCGAAGCAGCGCTCCCGCGTCGTCCCGCTCCCGAAGGTGCGCGAGACAGGCCGGCCGATGCGGCCGTTCATGACCGTCGAGGCGGTGATGCTCTCGCCCCAGGGCGCGCAGCGCGTCGAGGCGCGGGCGCTCGCGCGCCACATCGCGGGCGCCGGGGCCGCGGCCACGCGCCTCGAGGTAGCGCGGACGCCGCCGGTGCGCAGCGACGTGGCGGTCCCGGCCGACGACGCCTTCATCGCGGCGTTCACCGAGCAGGCCAAGGTGGCGATCCCGATGCCTACCTCGCCGGCGATGCGCTCGACCTGGGAGCCGTCGGCGCGCGCGATCCGCAAGGTGCTGCGGGGCGACGCGTCCCCCGAGGTAGCGCTCTCCGAGGCGAAGCACCGCTTCGACGACGTGCGCCGGCCGCTCCCGCCGCCCGCCTCGCCGGCGCCGCTCCTGGTCGCGCTCGGCGCGCTCGCGCTCGCCCTCGTGCTCCGGTGGGTCTTCGCCGCGAAGGGCGCGATCGGCGGCCCGACGCTCCGGCGCTCGTTCGAGCGCTCTATCCAACGTTCGATTCCCGCCTACAAGTACGTCGCGCACGCCGTCGTCGCGATCGGCGTCCTGGTGATGGTGCCGCTCGTCATCGGCGCGGCGACGTCGCTCTTCGCCGGCAGCGGCGAGAGCCTCCGGTACGTCGGCCTCGCCAACTTCATCAGCATCCTCACGGCCCGCGGCGAGCCGCTCTTCTCCAGCGGCTCGTTCTACCTCGTGCTCGCGGTGACAGTGCTCTGGACGGCGGTGAACCTCTTCTTCCACGTCGTCCTCGGCGTCTCGCTGGCGCTGCTCCTGCACCGCCCGACGCTGCGCCTGCGCGCGCTCTACCGGGTGCTGCTCATCGTGCCCTGGGCGGTGCCGAGCTACGTGACCGCCCTGTCCTGGAAGGGCATGTTCCACCGGCAGTTCGGGGCCGTGACCGGCCTCATCGAGGCGGTGAACTCCGCGTTCGGCACGAGCATCGAGCCCATCGCCTGGTTCTCGAGCTTCACGACCGCGTTCACGGCCAACGTGACGACCAACGTCTGGCTCGGCTTCCCGTTCATGATGGTCGTCACGCTCGGCGCGCTCACCGCCGTGCCGGAGGACGTGCTCGAGGCCGCCGAGGTCGACGGCGCGACGCGGTGGCAGCGCCTCTGGAATATCACGCTGCCGCTGATCCGGCCGGTGCTCGCGCCGGCGGTGACGCTGGGCGCGATCTGGACGTTCAACATGTTCAACGTGGTGTTCCTTGTCTCCGGCGGCGATCCGGACGGCACCACGGACATCCTCGTCTCCGAGGCGTACCGGTGGGCCTTCACCCGCGAGGCCCAGTACGGCTACGCCGCGGCGTACTCGGTGCTCATCTTCCTGCTGCTCACGCTCGCGACGCGCGCCTCGGGGTGGCGGCGGCGGACGCCCGGGTCCTACATCCCGCAGGGCGGCGGGGCCGCCGACGGGTCGGCGCCCGCTCCCGTGGCGGCGACGGAGGCCGTATGACGCGCAAGCCTTCTCCTGTCGAGTCGATCGCGGTGCACGTCGCGCTGCTCGCGGCGGTCGCTTTCGCGCTGTACCCGGTGCTGTGGGTCATCTCGATCGCCTTCTCGGGGTCGCGCCCGCCGGTGCCGGAGGTCCTGCCGATCCCGAACCAGCCGACGCTCCAGCACCTCGAGGCGGTGGTCACTACATCGCAGAAGGTCGGCGGCGAGGAGATCTGGCTGTTCCCGCGCCAGCTCGCGAACTCGATCGTCGTGGCGCTCGCGACAGCGGTTGTCGGCGTGACCATCGCGGTGCCGGCGGCGTACGCGCTCGCGCGCTTCCGGTTCCTCGGCAAGGAGCGCGGCGTGCGCGCGCTGCTCGCGACGCAGATGTTCCCGACGGTGGCGAGCGCGATCCCGCTGTACCTCTTGCTCGACGCGCTGGGCCTGCTCAACTCGCGGACGGGGCTCGTGCTCTGCTACGCGTCGACGGCGGTGCCGTTCTCGATCTTCCAGCTCCGGGCGGCGTTCGAGGCGATCCCGGTCGACCTGGAGGAGGCGGCGATGGTCGACGGGGCGACGCGCTTCCAGGCCTTCCTCCGGGTCGTGCTCCCGGCGGCGCGGCCGGCGATCGCGGTGACGGCGCTTTTCGCGATCATGACGGCGTACAACGAGTTCATCCTCGCGGCGACGCTGCTCGGCAAGGAGGAGATGTTCACGCTGCCGGTGGTGCTGCAGCGGTACATCGGTGAGTACGACGCGCAGTGGGAGCGGTTCGCGGCGGGGGCGCTCCTCGTGTCGCTGCCGGTCATGGGGGCTTTCTACCTGGTGCAGCGGCACCTCGTGGCGGGGCTGACGACGGGCGGGGTGAAGGGGTGAGCCGTGCCCGGCACGACCCGAGGCGCTCACTCCGTGCAGGGCCGGGATCCGGAACGGACGAAGCAACGGCCGCTATCCGCAGCTGAAGTCGTCGATGGGCTGTAATTTTAGCCAGGCCTGTTTGCGGTCCGCGACGCCGCTCAGCGACCGCTGAGAGGGCACAGCGTACCGCTGTCGACCTGGCTCACGGCAACGCCGCCGGCGTACCGCCAAAGTGGTATGGCGTCCGAGCGCTCCATTGAGCAAGACTGAATGACGCGTGCACCGGTTGTACCGGTGTCGTGTGCAGCGTCCAGGGCACCGGCGAGCCGAGGGAGCAATAGACGCTCATCGAGGAGAGCGCGCTTCTCATCGGAGAAGGGTGCTGCCAGCACGGCTCGTTGCGGCGGCCCTGGTCTGGCTTGGAGCTGCCAGCAACGAGGGCGTCGGCCAGTCACAGCGTCAGCGCCCGTCGGCGTGAGGCGATGCGATGAGCGAGCGCAGCGTGTGCGCCTGGCATGCGTGCGCGTGAAACGGCGGCGTTTATCGTGGGTCATGAGCTGGGGCGTCGCGGTGTGTCGCTGTCGAGAGATGCGAAGCGACTCTGGCCAAAGTCCGGTATTGGACTGAGGCGCTCGAACGGCTTTCCATGGAGGGCGTGATGAAATCAACGTCGATGGTATTCTGTGGCTTGATCTTGCAGGTACGGTGGCTCTGCCTATACGACCAACGGTAGCGGCTGGGGTGGATGGAGAGATTGGGCTTACTGTCCCACAGGTACAGCAGTGTGCGGGATGTCCATCCGATTCGAGGGCTCGCAGGGCAGGGGTGACGATACTGCCATGAACGGCCTGAAGCTCCATTGCTGCAGCTTGTGAGCGCCACGTAGGCGATATGCATCAGGCGCGGGTCCGGCGATCATGCCCGCTGGCCAACCCTCCGCTCCGCGAGGTGCTCGATGTCCAGCGCACCGCGGGGCCCATGATGCCCCGCGCGAAGCCTCGCATCAGCAGGCGCTTTGCCCGGCGCTGAACGGCGGTTCGTATCATCGAAGATGCGGTGGGCGACTCGCGAGGAGATGCCCGGGGGGCACACCTGCGCGCCGTGCGTCGCCTTCGTCGTTCGTCGGGGAGGCACCCTGGCACGGGCCCCGTCGTGGGGGATACCACCTTCGGGGCTCCGAGCGGCACGCTCGTCCCACGTCCTCGAGCACCTGCCGGTGATGACGGGGCGTCTCCTCCTGCGCTGACAGCGAGGGTTGCCTTCGAGGAGCGGGGCCACCCGCGACGCCCTGCCCGCGCGCTCGCGGCCGGCGCCGCGCGCCCGGTCGCCCCGGGCGCTGGACCCCGTGTTGCCCGCCGGCGGCTCCCCTCCCTCACGGCCATGGACGCCCCCTCGCGACCCCGCTATCTCCATGGAGCCATGCCGAAGGCCGAGGATCCCCCGCCAGCCGCCGCGCCGGGGACCGTCAGCGCGGAGCCCCGCCCCCCCTCGGGCGGCGACGCCCGCCCTTCGCCCGGCGGCGACGCCCGCCCCTCGCCCGGCGGCGACGCCCGCCCCTCGCCCGGCGGCGACGCCCGCCCCTCGCCCGGCGGCGACGCCCGCCCCTCGCCCGGCGGCGACGCCCGCCCCTCGCTCGTCGGCGAGCCCCGCATCTCGTTCGTCGGCGACGGCGACGGCCGCGGCACCTTCCTGCCGGCGCCTTCCGCGCGGCGGCCGCGCCTCAGCCGGCCCTCGTGGGAGAAGCACCTGCTGCCGCTGCTCGGGCCCGTGCTCGCGCTGCTCGTCATCGTCGCGGTCGCCACGCTCGAGGCCGCGCTCGACTGGAACATCCCGAACCCGCCCGCGATCCTCTCGATGATCATCGTGTTCGCGGCGTTCAGCGGCGGGCTCTGGGGCGGCATCATCACGGCGCTCATCTCGTGCGTCTACTTCGCGATCTACTTCTCCGACGACGGGGCGCCGTTCTCGTACACCGCGGACAACCTGCTCCGGGTCATCGTCTTCGCCGTCACCACGCCCGCCATGGCGGTGATGGCCAGCATCGCGAAGCGGCGCGCGGACGCCATGGGCGAGGCCTCGCTCGAGAACGAGCGCGAGCACTCGGCGAGCCTGCGCGCCCTGCTGATGCAGCGCCAGGAGGTCGAGGCCGAGCTCCAGCAGGCCAAGGAGGCCGCCGAGGCGGCGAGCCGCGCGAAGAGCGAGTTCCTCGCCAGCGTGAGCCACGAGATCCGCACCCCGATGAACGGCATCATCGGCATGACGTCGCTCGCGCTCCAGACCGAGCTCAGCCAGGAGCAGCGCGAGTACCTCGAGATGGTCAAGATCTCGGCCGACGCGCTGCTCGCCATCATCAACGACGTCCTCGATTTCTCGAAGATCGAGGCAGGCAAGCTCGAGATCGAGCCCGTCGTCTTCGACCCGAGCGAGATCATCGGCGACGCGGTGAAGACGCTCGCGCTCCGGGCCCACGAGAAGCGGCTCGAGCTCGCCTACCACGTCAGCCCCGAGGTGCCCGAGGCGCTCGTCGGCGACCCGCTGCGCCTGCGCCAGGTCCTCGTGAACCTCGTGAGCAACGCGGTGAAGTTCACCGACGCCGGCGAGATCGTCGTCCGCGCCGCGATCGACGCGCGCTCCCCCCTCTCGCCCGCGGAGGAGGAGGCCGGCGCGGACCGCCCGAGCGCGGCGGATCTCTACTCGGGCGAGGCGCTCGGCGATGTCGTCGTGCTCCACGTGCGCGTCATCGACACGGGCATCGGCATCGCCCCCGACAAGCAGCGGCTCGTCTTCGACGCGTTCGCGCAGGCGGACGGGTCGACCACCCGCAAGTACGGCGGCACGGGCCTCGGCCTCACGATCTGCGCCCGGCTCGTCGAGATGATGGGCGGCAAGATCTGGATCGAGAGCGAGGTAGGCAAGGGCAGCACCTTCCACTTCACGCTCCAGCTCAGGGCGCTCGAGGGCGCCGCGCGGTCGCGCCGGCCGCAGCTCCCGAAGGACCTCCAGGGCACGCGCGTCCTCCTCGCCGACGACAACGCGACCACGCGGCGCATCCTCGCGGAGACCATCGAGGGCTGGGGGATGAAGCCGGTCGCCGTCGACTCGGGGGCGGCGGCGATCGCGGCGCTCTCGGAGGACTCGGGGGTGTGGGCGCTGCCCTGGGGCAAGCCGGGGGGCAACGCGGTCGGGCCGACCACCTCGTTCGGCCTCGCGATCGTCGACGCCCGCATGCCGAAGGTCGACGGCTTCGCCGTGGTCGAGCACTGCCGCCGGCGCGAGATCCTGAAGGGGCGCACCATCATGATGCTGAGCTCGACGTCCGCGCAGGCGGACGCCGCGCGCTGCCGCGACCTCGGCGTCTTCGCCATGCTGACGAAGCCCGTGAAGCCGTCCCACCTCCAGGAGGCCGTGTTCCACGCCTTCGGCGTCCCGACGCGGAGCGCGCTCCGGTCGGCCGACGTGCGCCGCTACATGCCCGGGCCGCGCGCCCGCGGCCTGCGCGTGCTCGTCGCCGAGGACAACGCGATCAACCAGAAGCTGATGCGCCGCTGGCTGGAGCGGCAGGGCCACCACGTGCACATCGTCGAGAACGGCCGGCTCGCCGTCGAGAAGATCGCGAGCGGGCAGTACGACGTGGCGCTGCTCGACGTGGAGATGCCCGAGATGGACGGCCTCCAGGCCGCGCGGGTCGTCCGCGCCCGCGAGCGGCGCGAGGGCGGGCACATGCCGCTCATCGTCGTGACCGCCTACGCGATGAAGGGCGACCGCGAGCGCTGCCTCCGGGCGGGCTTCGACGGCTACGTGTCGAAGCCGGTGCAGGTGGAGGAGCTCTACGACATGATCGACCGGCTCGCGGCCGGGCCCTCCTCGCTGGAGATCGACGACCCGGCGGGCCTGTCGCTCGGCACGCCGAGCTCGTACCCGTCGGCGCCCTCGTCGTCGTTCGACAACGGGCCGCCGAGCAACCGCTCGGAGCGGCTGACCGGCTCACCTTCCTCGATCGCGAGCCGGCCGATGTTCGACCGCACCCGGGCGCTCGAGCGGACGGGCGGCGACGCCGACCTCCTGCGCGAGCTCGCCGAGGTCTTCCTGGAGGAGTGCCCCCGGTGGATGGCCGACATCGACGAGGCGGTGACGGCCGGCGACGCCCGCAGGCTCCAGCGGGCCGCGCACAGCCTGAAGGGCGGGGTCGACAGCTTCGGCGCGCGGGCCGCGTTCGAGGCCGCGTTCGCGCTGGAGAAGATGGCGCGTACGAACGAGCTCGGCAGCCTGGCGGAGGCGCAGTTCGCGCTGCGCGCGCAGGTCGAGCGCCTGATCCCCGAGCTCGCCGCGTTCGTGCGCGAGGGCGCGCCGGCGGACCCTGCGACGCCGGTGCAGGGCGAACCACGCTCTGATAACGAGGTGACGCGATGGTGAGGGTGCTCGTTGTGGACGACTCCCCGATGGATCGACGCCTCTCCGGGAGCCTGCTCAAGAAGCGCGCCGGCATGGAGCCGATGTACGCCGAGAACGGCGTCGAGGCGCTGCAGATGATCGCGCGGACGACGCCCGAGATCGTGCTGACCGATCTCCAGATGCCGGAGATGGACGGCCTGGAGCTGGTCGAGGCGATCCGCCGCGAGCACCCGTACCTGCCGGTGATCCTGATGACCGCCCACGGCAGCGAGGAGATCGCGGTGCAGGCGCTCCGGCGCGGCGCCGCGAGCTACGTCGCCAAGCGGAACCTCGCGGCGGAGCTCGTGAACACGGTCGAGAACGTCCTCGCCGTGGCGCGGCTCGACCGGCGCGAGCAGCAGCTGCTCTCGTGCCTGACGGCGACCGAGTCGCACTTCGAGCTCGACAACGACGTGGCGAAGGTGCCCGCGCTGGTGGGCCACATCGAGCAGAGCCTCGGCCGGATGCGGCTGTGCGACGAGACGGGCCGGATCCAGGTCGCGGTGGCGCTGCGCGAGGCGCTCGTGAACGCGATCGTGCACGGCAACCTCGAGGTGAGCTCGACGCTGCTCGACGAGGATCCGGGCGCGTTCCAGGCGCTGGTCGAGCGGCGCCGGGGGGAGAGCCCCTACCGGGACCGGCGCGTGCACGTCGTGGCGCGGGAGACGCGGACCGAGGCGACCTACGTGGTGCGCGACGAGGGGCCTGGCTTCGACCCGCGCGACCTGCCGGACCCGACCGACCTCGCCAACCTGGAGAAGCCGAGCGGCCGCGGCCTGATGCTGATCCGCACCTTCATGGACGAGGTGCGGCACAACGAGAAGGGCAACGAGATCCGCATGGTGATGCGGTGCCGCTCGTCGGGCGAGGAAGGCGAGCCGAGCGACCCCATCGGCTGACGCGGCCTCGATCCGTTCAGCGCGCTCTCGCCGGGGGCGGAGGGCGCGGCTATCCGCTTCTCAGGGACAGCTCGGGCGCCATGCGTCGTCGGCGAAGTACCTGGCGATGAGATCGTGGAGCGGGCGATCGTACTCGCGCAGCTCGGCCCGGGTGTTGATCTCGTTGTGGATCCCGTTCGTCGGGATCGCTTCGATGTTGGTGTCGAACCAGTCCTGGACCCCCTCGGCCCAGTATTCGTCCTTGTTCGTCGCGGCGTAGGTGTTCTCCCATTTCCCGGCCTGGAGCGCGCCCTCGAACACGTCCGCGAGCTCCTGATCGAAGGTCGGCTCGGCGAAGGCGATGCCCATGATCGCGATGGCGTGCGAGAACTCGTGCACCAGGATGTCTTCGCCTGCGTACCGATCGCTCGGATAACACAGGACGTTCTCCTCGGCGCAGGAGCTCGCCGGGCGGGCAGGGGTCGCGCCGAGGCCGCGGGCCCGCGTGTCCCAGTCCGTTCCCGGGAATGCCTCGTAAAGGTCGCTGTGCTCGGGGATGTCGGTCGTCACCTCCGACTCGGCCATCACGGCGACGCGCGTGTGGTTCGTGATCATCGCCTGAAGCACGTCGTCGCGCATGCCGAGCATGCGGACGACGACCGAGCACGCGCGCAGCAGCGCCGCGTCCGGCGTCTTCTCGGAGCTGACGACGGGGATCCCCGTGGCGTCGACGTACTTCTTGTAGAAAGGGTCGAGTCCCAGCTCGGACGGCACCTCCGAGACGCTCGCGCAAGCGCCGTCGGGTTCTCCTCCGCCTCCCCCGGCGCCGGCCCCGGTGCTGGAGGTCGTGCCTCCCGCCGCGCTCGAGCTGGTCTCTGCCGCGCTCGAGCTGGTCTCTGCGGTGCTGCCGGAGCCGCCGCTGCCGACTGGACCGGAGCCGCCGCCGCCGCCCGCGCTGTCGTCGGGCGGCGACTCCGAACAGGCAGCCAGGGCACACGCGAGAGCCGCGATCCGCCCGTATCTTCCACACATGCTCGCGATCTTACATGAGCTCGTGCCAGCGTCCAGCGCATGCGGTGGAGTGCGTGGGTTAGCCGGCGGCGCGCTGGATGCTCCGCTCCATGACGCGCCGGCGGAGATCGTGGCTGAAGTGCTGGAGCACCCAGCGCTCCGCGTCGGTGAGGGACACGAAGATCTTGGTGGGATGCGGAGGCGGTTTCAGCCAGTTGAGCGCGGTCACGATGCCGTTCACCACGGTGGAATTGCCGACGATGCCGGACGCGAGCAGGTGCGCGCGCGTCTGGCTTTCGTGGTCGATGTACATCTGCGCGATGGATCGCCGCTGCATGGCGTTCGGCATCTTGCTGCCGCGAGTGTCGTTGATCAGACCGAACGGACCCTCGAGGATGAGCTGAATCATGCTGCTCATCAGCGCGTCCCAGTCCTCTGGGGTGTAGTCCTCACCGGCTCGCATGACGACCAGCGGATAGCGCGATCGATCCAGCTCAATCCCGCGAGCCAAGGCTCCCTCCGTTCCGGACGCCATTCTGCCATGGGCCGCGGACGGATTCTACGAGCTGGTGTCACCCTGGAGCAGGTGGGGGCGTCGACGTCCCGCCCGCCTCGGAAGGGCGGCGGGAGACGGGACGGTAAGACGATTCGCCGATGTCAATGGTAAATCGCGGTACCCACCCGGCAGGAGATTCCCCAGGCGGCCTGCGTCAGATCCGACCAGCGCAGCTCCACGGTGACCCATCGGGGCGTCGCGGAAGCGGACAGGAACGACAACGCGAACATCGACAACATCGCAGCACGCATCGTAAACCCTCCTGGTCAGCGATGCTTTTCTACCTGGCGAACTACTACCAGCGCCATTATCTCTTCGGCCCCGGTGGGGTGTGGCCCTTCGCGCGGTCGCTCGAGGAGGCCCGCGGCGCCGGCGCTTTCTCGTTCTACGTGCTCAGTTGGGCGCCGCTCTACTTCGCAGGTGTGCTTGATCTACGGGATCGCGGGGCTGTACAAGGTGCAAGGAGAGCTGTGGCAGAACGGGACGGCCCTCTTGTTGATCGCCGCCTTGGCCGCGCCGTAGGGCCCGAACTGCGCGTGCGGCGAGATAGCGTTGCGCGAGGAGATCTGAATGACGCGGCCCCAGCGGCGCTCGCGCATCCCAGGGACGAAGGCCTGGACCAGGCGCACGGCAGGGACGATGCCGGAGCTCGATCCAGTCACGAGCGCACGCCTGTCTTTCAATTGCAGGTCCATGGGGTTCCTTTCGCTTTGCTCCGGGTCACGCAGGGTGGCGGAGGAGCTGCGCCAGCTCGGTGTCGGCGAAGTCGCTGAGCCCGTCGCGGTCGGTGCTCGCGGAGAGCTCGCGCCACGCCTCATCGTCGTGCCTGCGTTCTTCTTCGCTCAGCCTGGCAAGGAACAGCGCGTCCGTGCCGAGGAGGAGCCTCCTCGGCGGCGCCGGAACCTCGGCGATCGCGAGCATCGCCTTCGCAGCCTTTCGCGGATCGCCACGGCTTCCATCCGCGTTGCCGCGCGCGCGCTGGGCGAACGCGCCGACGGTCTGCTCGTAGTCGGCCTGCACGCGGTGGATCTGCATCGACGAGCCCGCCCAGTCGGTCTGAAACCCGCCCGGCTCGACGATGACCACGCGGATCCCGAGCGGCGCAATCTCGGCGGCGAGCACCTCGGAGAAGCCCTCGAGCGCGAACTTGGCGGCCTGGTACGCCGACAAGCCCGGCGTTCCCCCGCGCCGGCCTCCGATCGAGGAGACCTGCATCACGAGCCCAGCGCGCTGAGCGCGGAGCACCGGGAGCACGGCGCGCGTCACGTGCACTGCTCCGTAGAAGTTCGTCTCGACCTGCGCGCGGAAGTCGTCGAGCGCGAAGTCCTCGATGGAGTTCGTGTTCGCGTAGCCCGCGTTGTTCACGACCACGTCGATGCGCCCGAAGCGCTCGACGGCTACGCGCACCGCCGCCTCCGCGGCTTCCGGCTTCGTCACGTCGAGATCGAGCGCGAGGGCTCGCTCGTCATGGCCCTCGACGAGCGGCCCGAGGACGCTCCGATCGCGCGCCGTGGCCACCAGGCGATGCCCCTGGGCGAGCGCTTCCTCCGCGAGCGCTCGCCCGAGCCCGCGGGAGCTTCCCGTCACGAACCACACCTTCGAATGGGTCTCGGTCATGCTCCAAGCATCGTGCGCCGCGAGCGTTCTTCCAAATCGGATCGCGCCAGTTTTACATCGAATCGCGCCAACGCTTCGGCGTCGTGCCCTCCCACGCTCGAAAGGCCCGCATGAACGAGTTGAGCTCCTCGAAGCCGAGGAGAAAGGCGATCTCGCTGACGTCGAGCTCCCTCGCCCGCAGGAGGCGCAGCGCCGTGTGGTGCCGGACGTCGTCGAGCACATGCTGGTAGCTGAGCCCGAGCTCGCCGAGCCTCCGCTGGAGCGTGCGCGGGCTGAGCGACAGCTCACGCGCTACCTTCTCGACGCTCGGACGCTCGCCGGACATGCGCCGCGCGACCACCGCCCGGACCGATTCGACGAAGGACCGCTGCGCGGGCGGCGCGAGCTTCGCGTCCAGGCCGGGGACGAGCACCTCCAGCAGATCGGCGTTGTGCGTGACGAACGGGGTCTCGAGGAGCCGTTCGTCGAGGACGAGCGCGTCCCGCTCCGCGCGAAACCGCAGCGGGCAGCCGAAGAAGCGCATCAGCATCGGCTCGTCGCTGCGCGCGCGCGACAGCTCGACCCGCTTCGGGGCGATCGGCAGTCCGCTTCCCCGCTGCAGCAGGACGAGGAGCGAGGCGAGCGAGGCGTCGACGAGACGCGGCGGCACGGGTCGGAGGGCATGCAGCCAGGTCGTGTGAACCGCGACCTCTTTGCCCCGGGGCTCGATGGCCATGTCCTTCGGCCCGCACAGCCGCTTGTAGCGCGCGATCTTCTCGAGTGCTGTACGGACGTCGGGGGAGTGCAGGGCCGCAAGCGATGAGACGTCGTACTCGTGCACCTGCGTCTCCGTCGCCAGCCGGAGCCCCACGTCGGGAGGCGACGACGCGCCGAGCGCCTCCCAGAAGGTGAAGAACTGCTCGGTGGTGACATCTCCACGGTCCGGGACGCGCGCGACCGCGCTCGCGTGGGCCACGTTCGCGCCGAGGCGCGACAGCCGGGCGCGCAGCGCGGGAGACAGGGGGACGACGTCGCCGACCATCGCGGGAGCGTACCGGGTCGCCTCACGACGAACCAATCCGATCGCGCCACAGGCGGGAGCTCTTCTCGCCTCGGTGTCCTCGGTGGCTGCCTCTCCCATGAAACCAGAGACGAGCCTGAGCGACGCGCGCGCGGGCTCAGAGGCAGGCGTACACCGCCTCGATGAGCGCCGGCCACCGCGGGTCGCCGCCCTCGCCGCTCGCGATGGTCTGGTTCGGGGTGTAGCCGAAGCCGAGCGCCGCGTCGGGGTCGGCGAAGCCGAGCGCGCCACCGGCGCCGGGGTGGCCGAAGGTCCGCGGGCCGCGGCCGAAGGGGCGCAGCGCGCTCGGGAGCATGAAGCCGAGCGAGAACCGGCTCTCCGCGAGGAGGACGGCGTCGGGGCCGCGCGACCGCTCGGCGAGCGCGGCCTCGACGGCCCCCGGCGACAGCAAGCGCGCGCCGCCGCCCGCGAGGGCGCCGCCGTTCGCGAGCGCGCCGTACATCCGCGCGAGGGCGCGCGCGTTCGCGTGGCCGTTCAGCGCCGGGATCTCCGCGCGCCGGGCGCGGGCGGTGTTGACGAGGCCGGGCAGGACGAGCTCCCGCGGCCTGGTGAAGGCCATCGACGTGAGCGACGTCGGATCGCGGAAGCTCGCGCCGAACGCGCCGCCCAGGCCTGAAGGGCTCGGGAGCGTCGGCGGCACCTCGGCGATTCGCTCGTCGTGCTCGGCGCCGGTGCCTATGTGGAGGTCGAGGCCGAGCGGGCCCGCCACGGCCTCCTGGAGGAGCGCTCCCACCTTGCGGCCGCTGGCGCGCCGGATCACCTCGCCCACGAGGAAGCCGAACGTGATCGCATGGTAGCCGTGCCGGGCGCCGGGCTCCCAGAAAGGCTCCTCCGCGGCGAGGGCAGCGGTCATGACCCGCCAGTCGTAGAGCGCGCCCTCCGGCAGCTCCGCGCGGATCGCCGGCAGGCCGGCGCTGTGGTCGAGCAGCTGGCTCACGAGGACGCGCCCCTTGCCGGCCGCGCCGAACTCGGGCCAGGACGCGGCGACCCTCGCGTCGAGGTCGAGCGCGCCCCGCTCGGCGAGCGCGTGGGCGCACAGCGCGACGGCCCCCTTGGTCGCCGAGAACACGTTGACGATCGTGTCGCCGGCCCACGGCGCGGTCCTCGCCGCGTCGCGGAAGCCGGCCCAGAGGTCGACGACAACGCGGCCGCGCGCGGCGACGCAGACGGCGGCCCCGAGCTCGGGAAACCGCTCGAAATTCGAGGCAAACGCGGCGTGCACGGGCGCGAAAGCGGGGTCGCAATAGCCATCCATGGCGAGGTTCATCGCTCGTCCCTTTCCTTTCGCCGCGGGCGCAGGGCGCGCGCGGGCGTCCCGCCAGGCCGCGGCGAAGCTCATCGACGGTTGCGAAACTTGGGTTTAGTAACCTTGGTTGATGGATACGGCCGTCGCCCGGATCTGTCAATGTCATTTGCGCAACCTCGGTTGTGCGGTACGGATCCCGCCGTGAAGCCTGCGCCGCCGGACGAGGACCTCGTGCTGCTCTTCGCCGCCATCGCCGCCGCGAGCAGCGACGAGGTGATGCGCCGCGTGGACAGGGCAGGTCACGGCGATCTCCGGCCGAGCCATGGATACGTGTTCCAGCACCTCATCCCCGGCCCGGTGAAGGTGCGGGAGCTCGCGGAGCGGCTCGGCATCACGGCGCAGGGCGCCTCCAAGGCGGTGACGGAGCTGGAGGAGCTCGGCTACGTGCGCCGGCGCGTCGCAGGCGACGACCAGCGCAACCGGCTGGTCGAGCTCACCGAGCGCGGGTGGGCCGCGGTCGAGGCGGGGCGCGCTGCGCGCGCCGCGGTGAACAGGCGGATCCGGGCGCTGCTCGGGGAGGAGCAGGCCGGCGCGCTGCTCGCGTCGCTCCAGCGCATCGCGGAGCGCACCGGAGGGCTGGAGCTCCTTTCCTCGCGGCGGCTCCGCCAGCCGTAGACGCAGCGATGGTATCCTCTCCGGATGCCGTCCCACCACCTCGCCCAGGTCAACATCGCCTTGCCGCTCGAGCCGCTCGACTCGGCGCGGCTGGCCGACTTCGTGTCTGCGCTCGACCCGGTCAACGCGCTCGCCGACGCCGCGCCAGGCTTCGTGTGGCGGCTGACGACTTACGGCGGCAACGCCACCGCGGTGCGGGCGTTCGGCGACGATCGGATCCTCGTGAACATGTCGGTGTGGGCGTCGGCAGAGGCCCTGTCCGACTTCGTCTTCCGCAACCCCGAGCACGCCGCCGTGATGCGCCGCCGCCGGGAGTGGTTCGTCCCGATGAAGGAGGCCATCACGGCGCTCTGGTGGGTCCCCGCCGGGCACACCCCGACCGTCTCCGAGGCCGAGGAGCGGCTCGAGCACCTGCGCCAGCACGGACCGACGCCGCGCGCGTTCACCTTCCGCCAGCTGTTCGCCGCGCCGGACGCGCCGGTCTCCGCGCCGGATGCGCTGGTCGCCCCCGCGCCCGCCGGCGAGCCGCCGCGCTGCCCCGCCGGCTGAGCGTCAGCGCCGCGCCACGCGGGCGGCGCCGCCCGCGCCGCGGGGGCTCACGCCGCGCGCCCGGGCGCGATCCGGAGCCGCGCGAACTCCGCCACGAAGCCTTCGCCCGTAGGGCTGCACGCGTAAAGCCCGCACGGCACCTCGCGCGCGCCGTCGTCCTCGTGCAGGTGGGCCATCCGGATCTGCGTCCACGCCGCGCCGTCGTCCGAGCTCTCGACGAGGTAATCCGGGCCTTCCCGCCGGATGCGCAGCCAGATCTCGCGCCGATCCGAGGGGAACGGCTGGGTCGACCAGTCGCTGTAGCCCGCGTTCGTCACCACCGCGCCGAGGCGGCTCGGGCCGTCAGGCTCGAACTCGACGGACGTCTTCAGCCAGCACGACGCCGAGAGCCGCACCATGAGCCCCGCCTGATCGTACTGGTGCGCGGGCCGGAACCGCACCTGCGTGGTCATCACGAAGTCGCCCCCGGCGCGCGTGAAGAGGAAAGGTCCGTTGTCGGTCTGGAAGCCGTAGTGTGTCCGCTGCCAGTAGTCCGTCTTCGCCCCGGGCTCGACCACGAGCACGCGCCGCTCCGGATCCACCACCCAGCGCGCCGGCGGGTTGCGCCACTCGAGTCGCGGGTCGACGCCGAGCTTGGTGAATTCCTCGTCCACGAGCAGTCGTGTCATGACGCCGGCCTCCGCAAGTCGCACCTCGCGCGCTCCGCCCGTGCGCGCGCGCGGGCCGGGAGCCTACCACGGAGCGCCGCTACAGGGCGCGCTCCTGCGCGATCCAGCTGCGCTGCTCGCTGCCGCTCACGCCCGAGACATCGGCCAGCTCCTCGGTGTCGCCTCGGAAGCAAGGTGGGCACCACGACGACGCCGGACCGGCGCTCGCGATCGCCTGGTCCCTGTCGCTCGCCCTACTGTGGCCGCCCCTGCGCGATCCAGCTCTCGACCAGCTGGATCTCCTCGGGACCGAGAGCGGGCAGCCCGAGAGGCATCCCGCGCACCGCCGGGTCGGCGCGGCCCGCCTCCTCCGCTTGCCGCGCCAGGAGCGCGGCGACGAGGCGCGGTGCGCCGCCCGGCCCGCGCGAGAAGACGCTCCGCCGCTCGCCCTTGTCATCGACGTACCCCGCGGCGATCCCCTCGTACGTGGCGAGGTTCAGCCCGCGCGGCTTGAACCCGAAGCCGCCCGTGTTCCCGGGCCCGCCGTCGCCGAGCGCGTAGTCGGGCTCGGAGTGGCAGTGCCTGCACGTACCGCGAAACACCCTGCGGTCCACCTCCTCGTAGGTCACCCGCCGCGAGAGGAGCGGCAGCCTCTCGGGCACGCTCCCCGGCGCCGGCGGCGAGAGCGGCGTGGTCGCGACGAAGGCCGCTATGTCCCGCGCCTCGGCGGGCGACATGGGCACCTGGGGCATCGGCGTGCCCGGCTTGATCGCCCCCGGGTCGAGCACCCACGCGACGAGATCCGCGGGCTCGCTCCGGTCGCGCGCGTGCCGCAGATCCGGCGCCAGGGCGACCGCGGCGCGCGTCTCCTTCTCCATCGGCTTCACCTTCGCGACCGCCGAGAGCCCTGCCGCCCCGGTGAAGGCGTGGCAGGTCCCGCACCCCTTGGCCTCGTAGAGCTCGCGCCCCCGCGCCGCGCTCGCGCCCTCCAGCGAATCGCGCGGCCGCTCGCGGCGATCGCGCGTCAGGTACGCCGCTATATCGCTCGCCTGCTCGGGGCCGAGCGCGAGCCGCGGCATCGTCGCGTGCAGGCGCGGGCGCAGGTCGTGCGGCGCGAGCAGGAACTCGCGGATCCAGTCGCGCCGGAGCCTGTCGCCGGCGGCGGCGAGCGACGGGACGTCGCGCAGCTGGACCAGGTTCTCGTTCCATCGACTCATCGCCGCGGCCGGCGCCTGGAACCGCCCCGCCGCGATGTCCTGGTGGCACTGGACGCAGTGGGCGTCGCGCTGCGCGGGCGCCTGCCCGGTCCCGTCGTGGCAGCGGTTGCACTGGAACTCGGCGACGAGCCGCTGCCCGTGCGCCGGGTCGCCGGGCGGCGCCGCGGCGGCGGGGGCCGCGGCGACCGCCGCGGCGGCGGGGGCGATCGCGGCGCCATCGCTTGCGGAGGGCGGCGCGGCGGGCGCGGAGGACCCGGGCGCCCGCGCTTCCTCGGAGGAGCACGCGGCGGCGCCCGAGGCGAGCGCGAAAAGCGCGGCGAGCAGCGGGCGGGCGCGCATCGGCGTCAGCTCTGCGGACCCGCCGCGCGGCTCGATCTACAGAGGGCCGTGTTCTTCGCCATCGCCTCGCACCGGCTCGCCGCGGCGTCGTGCCCCGCGCTATCCCCCGAGAGCGCGCGCAGCTGCGCCAGCGCCGCGTACCCCTCGGGGCTCGCGAGCAGGTCCTTCTCCGCCAGGTCGCCGAGCAGCTTGAGCGCCTCGCCGCGGTGCTCCGTCGACCGGGCGAGCGCCTCGCCCAGGTCGGTCTGGAGCGCGGGGTCGTTCTTGCGCTGCTCGTTCAGCCGGCGCAGCGCGCGGATCGACCAGTCGAGGTTCCCCTTGCGCTCGTCGGCCGACGCTCCACCCCACGTCTCGAGCAGCTCGCGCGGCACCTCGGCGGCGACCTGGAGCGCCCCGTCCCCGCGCGCGGTGGCCACGGCGAGGACGCGGAAAGCCCGGTTGAGCAGCGGATCCTTGTCATACGAGATGCGCCGGATCTCGGGGAACATCCGGATCACGCTCCCCGCGGCCGCGGTGATCCGGCCGTCGCGCAGGGCTTGCTCGGCCTGAGCGACCCCCATCACGCGGTAGTCGATCGCGGGCATGATCTCGACCCCACCGCAGGCCGCCGCGTCCCCCGAAGGGACGAGGGCGGACGCGATGAGGGCACAAAAAAGCGTGAGTCGAACGGCGGGACCATTCATGAAGGACCTCCTCGGGCAGGCTGCGTCGGCGCGCCCCGTCGCTCGTCGGGCGCCACCGATCGACTGTGACAACGCCCCGGCGAAAAAAGTTGCTCCCCGATCGCGCGCCGCCAGCGCTCGAGCGCCCGGCGCCGCGCCGTGTGAGCAACGTGTGACGAAAGGTGCGCGGATGCGATCCCTGGGTTGCCTTGGTGCGCGGCCCGGTGTCCAATGCGGACCTTCCAAAGGAGATCCGGCATGTTGAAGAAGCGGCGCCTCGCGATCGCGGCCCTCGTGGGCCTGGCCAGCGCGCTCCCGGGGTGCACCAGCGGCAAGAAGGCTGACTGCGCGAGCCCCGAGGTGTTCTGCGTGGGCCTCGTGACCGACATGGGCAAGATCGACGACAAGTCGTTCAACCAGTCGGCGTGGGAGGCGATCCAGCGGGCGCAGAAGGAGCTCGGCGCCACGACGCAGTACATCGAGACGACGGATCCGAAGGACTACCCCAAGAACATCGCGACGTTCGCCGAGGAGAAGTACGACGTGGTGGTCACGTCGGGCTTCGGGCTCGCCGAGGCGACGCACGGCGCCGCCGCGCAGTTCACGAGCACGCGGTTCATCGGCATCGACCAGTTCCAGGCGCCCGGCGCCGAGAAGCCGAACGTCGTCGGCCTCGTGTTCCCGGAGGACCACGGCGGCTTCCTCGTGGGCGCGCTCGCCGCGATGATGACCCGATCGGGGAAGATCGGCGCCGTGCTGGCCACGGACGCCGTCCCGCCGGTCTGGCGCTTCGGCGAGGGCTTCCGCGCGGGCGCGCGCCACGTGAAGCCGGATATCGAGATCAGCGTCGTCTATCACAACGACGTCGGATTCGATAAGACGTTCACCGATCCCGAGTGGGGCAAGACGACCGCCGTCTCGATGATCGACAAGGGGGTCGACATAGTCTTCGGCGGCGGCGGCAAGACGGGCAACGGCGCGCTGCTCGGCGCGGCCACGAAGAACGCCCACGCCATCGGCGTCGACACCGACCAGTACTACACGGTGCCCGAGGCCCAGAAGGTCATCCTCTCCAGCGCCGTCAAGCTCATCACCGAGGGCGCGTTCGACCTCATCAAGCTGGCGAAAGAGGGCAAGCTGCCGAGCGGGAACTACCAGGGTAAATCGGGGTATGCGCCCTATCACGATCTCGACAGCAAGGTCCCGGCCGAGGTGAAGGCGAAGATGGAGGAGCTCAGGAAAGCGCTCCTCGACGGGACGCTCAAGACGAACGTGCCGCCGGCCAAGCCGGGCCAGTGAGCGCTCCGGGAGCTCGGCCATGCGAGAGAGGTTGATCCGGCGGCTCAAGCCGCTGCTGCTGCCGGCCCTCTCGGTGTTCACCGCGATGGTCCTCGGCGGCGTGCTCATCGCCCTGGCCGGGGGCAACCCGCTCGAGGCCTATGCCGGCATGCTCGAGGGCGCGTTCGGGTCGCCGCGGGCGGTGAGCGAGACGCTCGTGTGGGCGACGCCGTACATCCTCGCCGGCCTGTCTGTCTCGCTGGCGTTCAAGGGGGGGCTGTTCAACATCGGGGCCGAGGGGCAGCTCGCGCTCGGGGCGCTCTCGGCGGCGTGGGCGGGCCACTGGCTGCCGCGGCTCGTGGGCGGGGGCCTGCCCGCGCCGCTCCACGTCCCGCTGACGCTGCTCCTCGGCGCGCTGGCCGGCGGGCTGTGGGCCGCCGTGCCCGGCTGGATCAAGGCGCGCGCCGGCGGACACGAGGTGATCAGCACGATCATGCTCAACTACGTCGCCCTCAACGCGGTCAGCTTCCTGCTGAACGGCCCGATGAAGGACCCTGTCCCGGGCAACGTGCTCTCCCGCACGCCCCTCATCGACGAGAGCGCGCGCCTCCCCGCGCTCGTCGAGGGCTTCCGGCTGCACTGGGGCTTCCCGCTCGCCCTGCTCGCCGCGGCGCTCGCCTGGTGGGTGCTGCAGCGGACGGTGTTCGGCTTCGAGATCCGCACCGCGGGGCAGAGCCCGGACGCCGCGCGCTATGCGGGCGTCCGGGTGGGCCGCACCGTGATCGCGACCATGGCGCTCGCGGGCGCCCTCGCCGGGGTGGCCGGCGCCGTCGAGGTGAGCGCGCTGCACCACCGGCACGAGCTCGGGTTCTCGCAGGGGTACGGCTTCGACGCGATCGCCATCGCGCTCCTCGGCAAGGCGCACCCGGGCGGGACGGTGCTCGCCGCGCTGCTGTTCAGCGCGATGCGCAGCGGCGCGACCCGGATGCAGTACCTGACGCAGATCCCGATCGACGTCATCTCCGTCATCCAGGCGCTCATCCTGCTCTTCGTCGCGGCGGAGGCCCTGGTCCGGCGCATCTACCGCGTCCGGGGCGCGGGCGAGCGGCTCGTGCTCACGCGCGGCTGGGGCGGCTAGGCACACCATGAAGATGGGCTATCGACGGTACGGGTTCATCGCGGCGGTCGTCTGCGTGCTTGTCGGCGTCGTCGCGCTGATCGGCGGGGCGCAGGTGTCGCCCATGACGATCGTGGCCAGCATGGCGGCCACGACCCTCGCCGTGGCGACCCCGCTCACGCTGGGGGCGCTCTCGGGCGTCTTCTGCGAGCGCACGGGGGTCGTGAACCTCGGCATCGAGGGGATGATGCTCGCGGCCGCTTTCTCGGGCTGGTTCGGGTCGATCTACGCCAGCGCGGTCCTGCACCTGCCGCCGCTGCCGAGCTTGCTGCTCGGCGTCGCGATCGCGGTCGCCACCGGCGCGGCGCTGGGCCTCTTGCTCGCCGTGCTTGCGGTGACCTTCGCCGTGGACCAGATCCTCGCGGGGACGGTGATCAACTTGCTGGCCGTCGGGCTCACCGGGTTCTTCAACCGACAGCTCTTCTTCGGGCCGGGCAGCTCGTTCGGCGGTCAGGTCCCGCACGCGCCCGGCGTCCTGCCGCGCCTGCGCGTCCCGCTCCTCGCGGACATCCCCGTCGTGGGCCCCGTGTTCGAGCAGCAGCCGATCGCCCTCTCGGCCATCGCGCTGGTCGCCCTGACGCACCTCGTGCTGTTCCGCACGCGGTGGGGCCTGCGCGCGCGCGCCGTGGGGGAGCACCCGCGCGCCGCCGCCACGGTGGGGATCGACGTGGCCCGCGTGCGCTACGTGAACGTCGTGATCGGCGGCGCGATCGCGGGGCTCGGCGGGGCGTACTTCACCCTGGAGTCGGTGCCTTCCTTCGAGCCGATGATGACGAACGGGCGCGGCTTCATCGCCCTCGCGGCGATGATCTTCGGCGACTGGACCCCGTTCGGCGCGTGGGCCGCGGCGCTCGTCTTCGGCGCGGCGCAGGCCTTCCAGATCAACCTCCAGCTCTTCCGCGACCAGATCCCGCCGTCGTGGTCGTTCCTGCAGCAGTCGTCGGTCGTCGGGCTCGTGCCGTACCTCCTGACGCTGCTGATCCTCACCGGCGTCATCGGCAAGACAACGCCGCCGGCCGCCGACGGCCTGCCCTACGAGCCGGAGGGGCGGCGGTGACGGCGGTCCTCGAGGCCAGGGGGATCACGAAGCGGTTCTCCGGCGTCCTGGCGAACGACGGGGTGGACATCGATCTGCGCGAGGGCGAGATCCACACGCTGCTCGGGGAGAACGGCGCCGGCAAATCGACGCTGATGAACGTGCTCTACGGGCTGGTGCGCCCGGACGCGGGGGAGCTCCGCCGGCGCGGGCAGCCCGTCGCGCTGCGCTCGCCGAGCGACGCGATCGCGCTCGGCATCGGCATGGTGCACCAGCACTTCATGCTCATCCCTGTGTTCACTGTCGCCGAGAACATAGTGCTCGGCGCCGAGCCCGTGCGCGGCGGCCTGCTCGACAGGCGGCGCGCGAGCGCCGAGGTGCGCGAGCTGTCGGCGCGCTACGGGCTCGACGTCGACCCCGACGCGCGCGTGGAGGACCTCCCTGTCGGCGTGCAGCAGCGGGTGGAGATCATCAAGGCCCTTTACCGCAAGGCGGAGATCCTGATCCTCGACGAGCCCACGGCCGTGCTCACGCCGCAGGAGGCGGAGGAGCTGTTCCGCGTGCTCCGGGCGCTGACGGCGCAGAAGGTGTCGGTCCTTTTCATCACGCACAAGCTCAAGGAGGTGCTCGCTGTCGCCGACCGGGTGACGGTGATGCGCGCGGGCAGGGTGGTGGGCGCCGCGGTCCCGGCCGAGACCGACGAGCGGGGCCTGGCGGCGATGATGGTGGGCCGCGAGGTAGTGCTCCAGGTGAGCAAGGCCCCGGCGCGCCCCGGGGACGTCGTGCTCGAGGTGGAGCGCCTCGCCGTCGCAGGCCGGCGCGGGTCGGGCGGCGACGCGGTCCGCGAGGTGAGCTTCTCGGTGCGCGCGGGCGAGATCCTCGGGATCGCCGGCGTGCAGGGCAACGGCCAGACCGAGCTCGTCGAGGCGATCACCGGCCTCTCGCCGGCCCGCGACGGGCGGGTGCTCCTCCGGGGCCGTGACGTGACGGGCGCGCTGCCCCGCACGCTCATAGAGCGAGGCGTCTCGCACGTGCCCGAGGACCGGCAGCGCGACGGGCTCGTGCTCTCGTACTCGGTCGCGGACAACCTCGTCCTCTGCACTTACCACCGGCCCCCGTTCGCCGAGCGCGGCGTGCTCCGCGACGACGCCCGTGACGAGAACGCGAGGAAGTTAATAAAGACGTTTGACATTCGCGCGCCGGGCCCCGGGACGCCCGTCTCGGCGCTGTCGGGCGGCAACCAGCAGAAGGTGATCCTCGCCCGCGAGCTGAGCCGTCCGGTGGAGCTGCTCGTGGCGAGCCAGCCGACGCGGGGCGTGGACGTGGGGTCGATCGAGCACATCCACCGCGAGATCGTGGCGGCGCGCGACGCGGGGGCGGCGGTCCTGCTCGTCTCGGCGGAGCTCGACGAGGTCCTGTCGCTGTCGGACCGGATCGCGGTGATGTACCGGGGCGCGCTCGTGGCGACGCGGGACGCGGGCGCTGTGTCGCGGACCGAGCTCGGGATGCTGATGGCCGGGGTGGCTCCCGGCGCGGCGGCCCCGGAGCGCGCGGCGGGCGAGGTGGCGCCGTGAGGGGCGCGCGCGCGCTGCGCGTGCTGATCGCGCCGGCGCTCCTCGCGTCGGCGGCCGCGGCCTTCGTCGCGCCGCCGTCTATCGCCGCGGGAGGCGCCGCGGGAGGCGCCGCGGGAGGCGCCGCGGGAGGCGCCGCGGGAGGCGCCGCGGGAGGCGCCGCGGGAGGCGCCGCGGGAGGCGCCGCGGGGAGCGCCGCCCCGACGCTGGCGCAGTACCGGTACTTCCGCGCGCTCTCTCTCGACCTCGTGGGTCGGCTGCCAACCCGCGCGGAGCTCGCCGAGATCGAGGCGCCGGGCTTCGACATGGACGCGTGGATAGAGCGCCACCTCGACGGCCCTGGCTACGTCGACCGGCTGACGCGCATCTACATGGATGTCCTGCGGCTGGAGCTCGGCCCTGCGGTCACGTTCGCGCCGCGGGAGACGACGCTCCACCGGCACCAGGTGCTGGGCCCGGACGGGAAGCCCATCTACGTCTATTACCGTCACAACCAGCGTCGCCTCGACCCGGTGATCGACGGGGAGTTCTGCTTCTCCGAGGCCGAGAGCGGGCTCAAGGTGGTGAACACCTTGCCTGCCGCGGGGACGCCGATCCCGATCTCGCAGCGCCTGCTCGACGAGCGGACCACGCTCGTCCGCCCCTTCTGGCTCTACCGCGATTACCTCTCCGTGAGCCCGGTGCAGCGCTACGGGGCCGGGTGGAACGACCCGGACAGCGCGTATGTCCCGCTGCCGGAGCTCCTCGTCGAGCCGGACGGCAAGACGCCGACGGTCGAGGTCCGTGTCTGCAAGGAAGAGGCGCAGACAGCGGACGTCGGCCACGTCTATGCGAGCGACGCTCCCCCGCTGCCCAGGGGCGCGCCGCTCCCTCTCGGCCGCACGCGCCCGCCGCTGCCCGAGGACCCGTATGCGAAGGCGCACCGGGGAGAGCCCATCTCGTGCCGGAGCGCGCTCGCGCCGCGGATGAGCGTCGATTGCGGCTGCGGCATCGGGCTCGTGCACTGCATGCCTGGCGACAGCTACGGCAGGGATCCGCGCGCCTTCGTGCTGCCTGTGCAAACGCCGCTCGGCGTCGACCAGCCCATCGGGGCCGCGCCGCACACGAGCTCTGGCTGGCACAAGTTCTGGTGGTCTCAGGAGGCGATCCACTTCATGAACCACGTGTTCGGGGCGGATCGCGATTTCCGCGAGATGCTCACGGCGCGGTACACGTTCATCAACGGGCCTCTCGCCCAGTTCTACCTGTCGAGCGCGCCTGCGGCGTGCTGCTCCCAGCACAAGTCGTTCGGGATGCGCGAGGACGAGGAGCCGCTGTTCCTGCCCCGCGCGGTGCCGCCGGTGGTCTTTCCGCACGACGTGTCCGACTGGACGTTCATCCCTGACCGCGGGCCGCGCGCTTCCGGGCTCATCACGATGCCTGTGTTTCTCACGAAGTATGCCTCGCGCCGGGCGCGGGCGGCCGCGCTCTACAGCGCGTTCCTCTGCAAGAGCTTCACGGCCGAGCACGCGGAGCTCCCGCCCTCGACCGAGCCGGACCTCATGGTCCGGCCCGGCTGCGCGAGCTGTCATGCGACGCTGGAGCCCCTCGCGGCGTATTTCTCGCGGGTCGAGGAGACGACGTGGACCTATCTGCCCGCGGCCAGGTTCCCGATCGCGAACCCCGCCTGCAAGCTGGGCGCCGACGGCAAGATGCGGAATGCTTGTCAGCCGTTCTATGATCCTGCGTTCTCGAACCGGGAGCGCGGCGTGCTCCGGGGCGCTTATGCCTCGGAGGAGCACACCGAGCGCGGCCCGGCCGGCGTCGCGGCGGACATGACGCGGATGCCGGAGTTCGCACCATGCGCGGTCCAGCGCGTGACCGAGGGGTTCCTCGGGAGGCCTCTCCGGGACGAGGACGAGGCGTTGCTGCGCTCGCTGCGCGAGCGGTTCGTGTCGCGCGGGTACCGGATGCGGCCCCTGGTCGAGGCGATCGTCCGCTCGCCGGCGTACGCGCGCGCGAGCAACCTGCGCCCCGCGCTGGAGCGCGGCGGGGCGGAGCGGGGCGGGGCGGAGCGCGGCGAGGGAGCGCGGTGACGCCCGGCCGGGTGAGGGCCTTTGCCCTTGCCGGCATGGCCGCGCTGGCCGGCGCGTGCGGCCCGCCGGAGGCGGTCGCGCCGCGGCCTGCCGCGCCGCTCCGGGAGACGGGGCGCGTCGCCCTGAGCCGGGCGCCGAAGGAGGACCTGCGGCTGGTCCCGGCCGAGGCGTACCTGAGGAGCTATCTCAGGCTGTTCGGCGGCCTCGCGCCCGCCGAGGTCGAGCGCCGCGCGCGGGGGGACGACAGGTCAGCGCTGTTCGACACGTGGGGAGACTACCTCGCGGCGCTCGGGCTCCCCGATTACAGCCTCGATCTCCCGCGCGGCACGCAGACCAACGCGCTCATGATGGCGGCGTTCGAGCGGCTCGGCATCGCGCTCTGCGACCGCGCCCTGGAGCACGATCTCAAGGCGAGCGTGCCAGTCCCGATCGAGCGCCGGCTCATCTTCGCCTTCGACCTCCCCGCGCACGGCGTCGACGAGGCGGCCTTTGCCCCGCGCTTCGACGTGCTGCACCGGACCTTCCTGAGCTACCCGGCGCGCCTAGCGCCGCCGGACCGGGAGAAGCGGTTCTTCGCGCTCTACCAGGGCACGGTGGCGCGGCACCGCGCGAAGGGCGCGGCGAGGTCGCGGTTCTCGCCGGACGAGGCGGGGTGGGCGGCGGTGTGTTACGGGCTCGTGCGGCACCCGGAGTTTCACCTGTACTAGAACACCGATCACGTTGAAACCCGGAGAATTTTCACAGGGAGGCGGGGAGGCGGGGAGGAAGAAAAAAAATGAATTTCTCCCTCTTGCCGTCTCTCGCTCCCCGCCTCCCCGCCTCCCTGTGAAATTCCTGCTTTTTCTCGTGGTTTCAACCCGTTTGTCGCTCTAGGGCCTGCTCCTTCGTCCCGAGCCCCCGGGTATGCGCGACTTCCCGGGCTCGCATGCAGACGGGCAAGACCACATTGCTCCTGTCGCTGGCGGACGCGCTGGCAGGAGGGCCACTGCGCGGCGGCGCTCCGGTCGCTGGAGGTCGGGCGCGCGTCCCCGGAGGATCTCGGCGCCGCGGATGGCGTCGGATGAAACGCCGACGTACGCTCCATGCGGAAGGCCATGCGCGCGCACAAGCTCATTGTCCACGTTCCAAAATCGCGACGCGTCGAGCTCAATCTGCCGGAGGACGTGCCGGAAGGAGAGGCCGAAGTCATCGTGCTGACTCAGGAGCAGCGAGATGCGCGTTCCGGGGAGGCCGACAGCGATGAGAAGATCGTGGCCGCCTGCCGGGCCATCGATGCGTGGCGGGAGGACAACCCCGATCGACTTCTGTCGAAGGACCAGCTCGACGCCGCGCTCGGCGCGGAGCGCGATGGCTGGGGAGAGCCGTGAGTCGGATCTGCCTGGACTCGTGTGTTCTCATCTATCGGGTCGAGGGCGTCGAGCCCTACAAGGGCTCATCGGATCGCGCTGCTGTCGCTCGGTTCAAGCAGGGCGTGCATATCGCCTCTTGTTCGCCTGGAGTGTCTCGTGAAACCCATCAGGTTGAATGACAGAGGGCTGCGCGCGGCGTACGAGGGGTTACTCTCGGCCTTCGACCTGTTGCCGCTCTCTGCAGAGGTCTTCGACCTCGCGACCGAGCTTCGAGCACTGCATGGCCTGAAGACCCCCCGACGCTCTTCATGCCGCGTGCGCCATCCATCACAGCTGCGATCAGATCTGGACGAACGACGATAGGTTGCGGCAGCTGAGCGGCAGGATCAGCGTGCGGATCATCGGCTGAGACTCATCGGGCCGCTGCTCGAACGCGCCCGCCTGCTGCATCAGCCGCCCGGCATCAGCGGACGGTGCGGGCGCGGTTGCTGTGCATTTATCGCGCTCTTCTTTTATCCATTGGAGCTCTGAATTGTCGCTGAGCGCCAGCGTACCTACCGGCTCGCCAGCCGCCCGGGGAGCGCCGGGGAACACGCCCAGCAGCCCCGGGAGCCCGTCCTGCAGCGGCAGGGAGCGCACCCAGCGGCGCCGGGAACGTGTCCAGCGGCGCCGGGGACGTGCCCAGCACCGCCGGGGAGCGCACCCAGCGGCGCCGGGGAGCGCACCCAGCGGCGCCGGGAACGTGTCCAGCGGCGCCGGGCAGCGCGCCCAGCGGCGCCGGGAACGTGTCCAGCAGCGCCGGGGAGCGCGCCCAGCGACCGCTGGCACGCGCGCCCGATCCGCTGGCCAGCCTCCGGGATGCGCTGGCATGCTCCCGAACGCTGCTGTCCTGGTTGCGGCGCTGCGGCGGACCGCTCCGCCCTCCGCCCCGGGCCGCCGGTCCCGCGTGACTCCCGGGGCTCCCATGGCAGGATGGCGGCGCGATGGCGCGCTTCTTGACCGCGGTGACGATCACCCGATAACGCCGGCCTCCGCGCGCACCGCCACCTGCTTGCCGTTGAATGCCACGGCGAGCGCGTGGACCGGGGACGCGCCGGCGGCGCGGAGCTCTGCCGCATAGTCCCTGCGGGCGATCTGCGACAGCCCCTCTTCCAGCGCCTGCTCCAGTGTCTGGCCGCCCCGCGCCACCTTCATCTCCAGCACGACCCCGGGTTTGCCGGGCTGCCGGGGCCGCACCAGCACATCGGGCCTGCCTTCCCCGGACTCGCGGTTCGATCGCACCTCGTAGTCCGGCTCCAGCGTGGCGAGCAGCCCCGCGACGAACCCGTGATAGACCTCCTCTGGGCCGAGGCGCCGCGCCTCGTGATAGGAGAGCACATTCGTGACGAACGCCCGGAGCTGCTCCTCGAAGGTGATCACATCACCGCTCAGCAGCGCCCGCACCAGCCGCCGCGAGCTCGCGCCCTGCCCGGTCAGCCGCTCCTCCATCCAGTCCCGGAAGGTGCTTGTGTAGACCTCGCGCACCTCGTCGTTCGGGATCGACAACCGATACGCCGGTACGTGGGTCGTCCCGGACTCGGTCGCCTCTGCGCGCAAGTACCCCGAGAACACGAGCAGACCGAAGAGCGCGCGCGGGCTCCCCGGCAGCTGGTCGAGGGCCACGTTCTCGTCGAGCCGCTGCTCGATGGCGCCCCCCTCGAGCAAGACAGCGATGTCGTCCTCGACGTCCAGCGCGTGAAATACCAGCAAATCCCTGATCAGCTCGTTCGCGCTGGTGGACACCCAGTAGCTGCGCGTGCGCCGGTCGTCGCTGGCCAGGAAGCTCAGCACGGACCATGGATTGTAGACCACGGTCTCGCCGAAGACGTAACCGTTGTAGGCCCGGCGCACGCTCTCGAGCAGGTCGAGCGCGCCCCCGTCCTTGAGGAGCGCGATCACCTCGGGCTCGGTGAAGCCGAAACACGTGGAGAACTCGGTGCGGAGGAGCGAGTAGACCCCGATGTTGTTGAGGCCCGAGAAGATGCTCTCTCTCGCGACCCGAAGGATGCCCGTGAGGACCGCCCTGGACAGGTGAGGATTGTCCTTGATCCCACCGGTCAGGAAGGCGCGGAAGAAATCGAGGACCTCGCGGGCGTAGCCCCCGACGAACCCGGCGTGAATGGGCTCATCATACTCATCGATGAGGATGACGACCTTCTCGCCGTAGGCGCGGTGCAGGTACGCGGACAGATCGCAGAGCGCGCGCTGATAGAGCACCTCGTCCGCCGTGCCGTCGAGGATCGCCCGGTAGTCGCGCGTCTCCCGCTCGCTGAGCGCGCCCGCGTCGAGCAGCGCTCGGTGCTCGTCGAACAGCGCCTCGATCTTCTTCCGGATGGCCTTCCAGCACGCCTCGAACGCCGGCGCCTTGACGTCACGGAAGGTCATGAACACGACCGGATAGCGCTGGAAGTGCGCCCGGTACGCCTCGCCCGCGCGCCAGATGGCGAGGCCCTCGAAGAGGTGTGAGAGGTCCTCGTCGCGCCGCTCGAAGAAGCACCGGAGCATCGACAGGTTCAGCGTCTTGCCGAACCGCCGCGGCCGCGGGAGCAGGAGCCCGAGCAGCCCCGGGCGATCGAGCAGCTCCTGGATGAGGTGCGTCTTGTCGACGTAGACGAGCCCGCGCTCGCGCAGATCGCGGAAATCGGAGACGCCGATGGGGATGCGCTGGCTCATCGTGAACGCTCGACGCGCGGGGCATCCGGAGCATGGAGAAGAGCGCGCGCGGTAGCAAGCGGACAGGTAGGGCCGGAGATCGCCGCGCCGGCCGCAGCGCGCTTCGGGGCCAGGCGCGGGCCAGGCGCGGGCCAGGCGCGCTGTCGCGCTCTCTTGCGCGCTGCCATTGCCGGGGGCAAACTGCGCTCGCGATGACTCCTGCGTTCCCGCGCCGCGCGCTGCTCAAGGCCGCCGCGGGCGCGGCGCTCTCCGGCGCTTTCGGCCTGCCGGCGCTCGCCGCGCCGGGCAAGGCGGCGGAGGACGAGTTCTTCGTCTTCATCCACGCGTCCGGCGGCTGGGACGTCACGCTGTGGGCCGACCCGCGGAACGAGGGCAAGGGGCTGGTCGACCCGGCGACGACCGACAACACCGACACAGCGCCGCTCCGCCTCTGGGTCGACGCGCCCGGGCCCGGCGGCGCGAAGACGTTCGCGCTGGTGCAGCCGCAGGGCTCGAGCCTCGCGTTCGGCCCCGGCATCGGCGCCCTCGCAGAGCTGTACGACCGGCTGTGCATCGTCAACGGGCTGGCGATGAACACAGTGAGCCACCCCGACGGCACCGCCTTCGCGACCACGGGGAGGCACCTCAGCGGCGGCCGCACCACGTCGTCGAGCGTCGACGCGATCTGCGCGAGCGAGCTCGGCGCGGGCCAGACCTTCCCCATCGTCTCGGTGCAGTTCCCCTCGGCGTTCGTGGGCGATCGCCTCGATCGCCGCGCCGCCCCGCTCATGGTGGCGGACATCGGCACGATCAGCCGCTCGCTCTCCCGCGCGAAGCCGTACGACACCGACGAGGACCGCGCCGCGGTGACCGCGCTCCTCTCCGAGGAGGCCAGGTCGCTCGCCGCGCGATCCCTGCACACCGATACCCTGAACGGCTTCGCGCTCCAGGCGGAAGGGCTCGGCCGGATGCTGAAGGCAGGGCTCCAGGACGTGTTCTCCAGGGGCAAGCTCATCAAGGCACACCCGGAGTTCAACCACGCGGCGCGGTTCGCCAAGCAGGCCGCCGTGAACGCCGCGTTCGCGCTCGAGGCGATGCGGCGGAACGTGGTCCGCTGCGTGAGCTTCGCCAGCATCGGCTTCGACACGCACACGAGCAACTACCGCCTGCACGCGGCCACGCAGCAGGAGCTGTTCGACCTCATCGCCGCCTTCGTCCGCTCGCTCGACGGGACGCCGCACCCGACCCGATCGGGCAAGAAGCTCTCGGATCACACGCACATCCTCGTGACGAGCGACTTCTGCCGCACGCCGCAGATCAACACGGCGATGGGCCGCGACCACTACCCCAACAACTCGGCGATGGTGATCTCCCCTCGCTTCCGTGGAAATTTCTCGTTCGGCAAGACCGACCCGGAGCAGCTCCTGCCGGCCCCGGCCAGGGCGTTCCAGGGCGGGCCGAGGCCGATCGCCCCGCCGGACCTGCTCGCCACCTTCCTGTTCGCCTTCGGCATCTCGCCGCGCGACCACCTGCGCGACGGCGAGGTGGTGCCGGAGCTGCTCCGGCGGTCGTGACGCTCCTGCGCCGAGCGGCGTCCCTCGCGGCGCTCGCGGCGGCGTCCCTTGCCGCCCTCGCGCGGCCTCTCGCCGCGCTCGCGCTCGCCGGCTGCACTGCGTCGGCCGCGGCGCCGCCCCCGCAGCTCGCCGTACGCCCGGTCGCGTGGCCTGCCCCGGGCGAGCTCGGTCCCGTCCGCGCGCTCGCCGACGACGGACGCCGCGTCGTGCTGTTCCACGACGGCGCCGCGGCGATCTTCGTGGACGGCGCGCTCGCCCGGGTCGAGCGCGCGCCCCACCGCTGGGCGAGCGCCGCGGCGCTCCCCGCGCCCGACGGCCACGGCACATGGATCGTCGGGGTCGACGCCGAGGGGCGGCTGCTCAGGCTCCCCGGCGACGGGTCGTTCGAGCTCGTGTCCGACCGCTACGGCCTCGAGCGCGCCGCGGTCCGCGCCGCGCTCGGCCTCGGCGGGGGCGGCGCCGCCTTCGCGCTGGACGGCGAGATCGCGGTGGCGGACGGCGCGCTCGTCACGCGCTACGCGACCGGGCCGCTCGCGGCGTTCGCGGCGGGCGGCGGGCGCGTGGCCTTCGCGCCTGGCGGCGACGGGCTCCGCGCGCTCGACGTCGCCACGAGGGCGCTGCGCGCGTACCCGCTGCCGGACGGCCCCGCGCCGCTCCTCGCCGTCACGGGCGCGGGCGCGCTGCTCGCGGCGACGCCGGCGGCGCTCTACGAGGAGGACGGCGCCGGCGTGCTGCGCCTCCGGCTGCAGGCGAGCGCCGCGCTCCACGGGCTCGCCGTCTCCGGCGACCGCGTGTGGTTCGCCGACGGCGACGAGCTCGGCGTGCTCGATCAGACCGGCGCGCGCGAGACCCGCGGCGCGCGCCTCCCGCGGGACGGCAGGCTCATCGGCTCGCCGAGCGGCGACGTCTGGCTGCTCGCCTCGGGCGCCCTCCGGCGCTTCGCCGCGGCCGAGGGCGACGCCGGGCCCGCCTGGGACGAGATCGCGCCCGTGTTCGCCCGCGCGTGCGCTCCCTGCCACCTCCCGCGCGGCGAGGGCGGCGTCGACCTCTCCACGCGCGCGGCGTGGACGTCGCTCCGGGACGCCATCGCGCGCCGGGTCATCGAGGAGCGGACCATGCCGCCCCCGGGGCACGCGCTGTCCGAGGCTGATCGCGCGCGCATCCGCGCGTTCGTCGAGCGCGTGAGCCCGGCCCGGCGCCCGTGAGGCGCGCCGCCGTCGCCGCGGCGCGCCCGTCTTGCGCTACCCTGGGGCACCACCGCGAGAGGAGAGCTGCCTGATGATGTCGTTCAGCCCTGATCCACGCGTCGCTGAGCAGCAGATGCACGCCATCATCTATTATCTCACGGGGTTCGGGTACATCGACGGCGAGCTCGACGCGACCGAGAAGTCCTTCATCCGCGGCTACATCCAGGAGCTCGTGGGGCAGCGCGCGCGCGACGCCCTCGGCGACGAGGCCCAGGCGAACCAGGACGTCGTCGCGCGGTGGACGAGGCACTTCCACGAGGTCTTCGCCGAGGTCGACCACCAGATCCAGAGCCTCTTCACCGAGAGCGTCGCCGAGGGCGAGGACCCGAGGGATTTCGTCCTCGCCAAGATCAAGCTCCGCTGCTTCGAGCTGCTCGACGGCTTCGACGAGGACAGCCGCGAGGCGCTGCTCGCGATCGTCGACGGGCTCATGCTCGCCGACGGCGTCGTCCACCCGAACGAGCAGCGGTTCCGCGACGAGCTCTTCGCCCTCCTCGCGACCCCGACCGAGATCGACGACGTCGACATCGAGCCCGTCGAGCAAGGCGCGGTGGTGATCGACCCGGCCACGCGCAAGAAGGCGCGCGAGATCGATCACCCGTTCTTCAAGGCGTTCGAGTGGGACTACGCGAGCGACCCGGCCACGTTCGCGGAGCAGGCCAAGGTCGATCTCGACCTGATGCGCAGGTTCGAGGCGAGGCTCGAGGAGCAGCGCGCGCGCGGCGCCGGCCGGCTCGACGGCGCGGTGGATTTCGCGGGCTTCGCCGGGCAGCCGCCGTTCCTCGACGGCCACGTCTACGTCGCCTCGCCGGACCCCGCGGAGGAGGTCGAGATCCTCGTCGTCGGCGACCTGCACGGCTGCTACTCGTGCCTCAAGGCGGCGCTGATGCAGGCGGACTTCTTCGCCAAGGTGCAGGCCTACCGCGAGGACCCGGCGCACAACCCGCGGATCATGCTCGTGTTCCTGGGCGACTACATCGACCGCGGCAGGTTCAGCTACAACGGCATCCTGCGCACGGTGATGCAGCTCTTCCTCGCCGCGCCCGACAACGTCTTCGTGCTGCGCGGCAACCACGAGTACTACGTCGAGCTGAACGGCCGCGTGCTCGCGCCGGTGCGGCCCTCCGAGGCGATGAGCTCGCTCGCGGCCATCGCGCCGAACGAGGTGTTCGCGGCGTACATGCGTCTGTTCGAGGCGCTCCCCAACATGCTCGTCTTCGACCGCATCCTCTTCGTCCACGCGGGGATCCCGCGCGACGACACCCTCGCCGCGAAATGGCGGTCGGTGTCCTCGCTCAACGACCCCGAGGTCCGGTTCCAGATGCTCTGGAGCGACCCCAGCGAGGTCGACGCGATCCCCTCGGAGCTCCAGCGGGCGACCGCCCGCTTCCCGTTCGGCAAGCGGCAGTTCAAGAGCTTCATGCAGAAGCTCGGCTGTACCACGCTGATCCGCGGCCACGAGCGCATCCCGGAGGGCTTCCGCGTCGTCCACGACGACCCCGACGGCGTGCTCCTCACGCTGTTCTCCGCCGGCGGGAAGACCAACGACGACCTGCCGCCGAACAGCAACTACCGCGAGGTGACGCCGATGGCGCTCACCATTCGTTACAAGGGGGGAGTGAGTCAACTCACGCCCTTCGTGATCGAGTACGAGCGGTACAACGATCCCAAGTACAACTCGTTCTTCCGCGAGCAGCTCCCGTCGCTCGAGATCACCGCGTGATCACCGCGTGACAGGCGCGAGCACCGCGTGACGAGCGCGCGGCCCTGACGCATTCCGGCCCTGATGATCACCGCGTGACTAGCGCGAGCACCGCGTGACGAGCGCGCGGCCCTGACGCGCTCCGGCCCTGATCGGCCGCCAGGTGGGATGACGTCGCCCACGCGCCCACCGCGGGCCCGCGGGCGATGCACCTCGACGACGTCGTCACGGTGTGCCGCGCCGCCTGGCACACCGCGGCCCGGCGCGCCGTCGATCACCCATGATTCTCCTGCGATCCGCGGCCCCGTTCGCCGGCAGCCGAGGGCACGCCTGTTGCAAACGCTCCTGTATGCATCAGCGCTTATCCCTCGGTCTTGGCTTGCTTACCTCTCTTCTGCTCGCAGCGGGCTGCGGTCCGAGGGTGGACAACGGGGGTGGCGCGGGCGGCGGGGGCGCTGGCGGCGGCGGCCCGGTCGCGGGCAGCGGCAGCGGCAGCGGCTCGGTGGTGGGAAGCGGCAGCGGCCCGGTGGCGGGAAGCGGCAGCGGCTCGGTCGCGACCAGCGGCAGCGGCTCGGTCGCGACCAGCGGCAGCGGCGGCGGGGAATTGCCCGCCCTGTGCAAGCTGCCGCAGGAAATCGGGGACTGCGATGCGGCGATCCCGAGCTACTGGCACAACCCGAGCAACGGCGTGTGCGAGCCGTTCACGTATGGCGGCTGCGGGGGCAACGAGAATCGGTTCGAGTCGCTCGCGGCGTGCCAGCAGGCCTGTCAGGGCGGCGTGCCGGACATGGATACCTGCGAGGCGCCGGGCGATTGCGTCCTTGTATCGCCGCGCTGCTGCGGCGCCTGCGACCCTGTGGACGCCCGCGCGTTCGTCGCCGTGCACCGCGCCACGGCCGAGGATTACCAGGAGTCCACCGGGTGCGGGGACGTCGCGTGCGCGCCGTGCCCGGAGGTCGGCGAGGCCGAGCGCACCTCTCAGTACTTCACCGCCACGTGCGACGGCGGGCGCTGCGTCGTCCTCGACGTGCGCGAGTCGCCGCTGACGCAATGCACGGACGACTCGGAGTGCGTCCTGCGCGACGGTGTCGGGTGCTGCGAGGGGTGCGACGGCACAGGCATCGTCGCCCTCGACCAGAGCGCGGATATTCGAGGCCTGGTCTGCCCCGACGACTTCGGCGCGTGCCCTCCCTGCGCGCCCGTGTATCCGCCCGGAATGACGGCGGTGTGCTCGGAGGGCAGATGTCGGCCCGAGATGCCCGCGAAGCCGTGAAGGCCAGCGTCCCCTGCATGCGCCATCAGGCGCTGTCACCCGAGCCGTGAACAAGGCTCTTCCCTGCACGCACAGACGGCGTCTCCCCGGCCGCAGCGCGTCACCAGAGCGCACCGTGCCAGCGCGGGCAAATAAATCCAACGCGCTGGACGAAGAAAACCGCCGCTGCGCGCTCGCCTCGCGTTGACGATCGGCGCTTGTCGCCGATAGCCTGTTCCTGAATCGCTTGTACATTCTTTCTTCTTTGACCTCTTCACGAAGGGAGCTGCCCGTGAATCGAAGCACCCCGAGGATGCTGCTCGTGGCCCTCGCGCTCTCGAGCGCGGCCGCGTGCTCGGGAACAGACGGAGACCAGGGCGGATCGAGCTCGGTCGACGGTCCCGGTCCCGGCGTCCAGTGCGCGCCCGGCGTCACCGCGCCCGGCCCGATGCCGCGCCTGACGCGGCTCACGCACGCGCAATACGACAACACGATCCGGGATCTCTTCGGCAAGGACATGAAGGCCTCGGCGGCGTTCCTCGCGGACCCGGCGTTCGAGGGGTTCACCAACAACGCCAGGGCGCTCACCGTCTCCGACCGTCTCGCCCGCGATTACCGCCGCGCCGCGGAGGCCATCGCGGCCGACGCCGTCGCCGACCAGTCCGTGCTCGGCAAGATCCTGCCCTGCGCCCCGGAAGGCGACGGCGCCGCGTGCGCGCGGCAGCTCATCAAGGAGCTCGGCAAGCGCGTCTACAGGCGGCCGCTCTCGGCGGAGCAGGAGGAGGCATACGTCGCCGCCTATGCGCGCGGCAATGGCCTCTTCGAGTCGGGCACGCCGTTCGAGCAGGGCATCCGCCACCTGATCGAGGTGATGCTCCAGTCGCCGCATTTCCTCTACCGCGTCGAGCTCAGCGAGGAGCTCGACGGCGAGCAGGTCATCCCCCTCGACGGCTACGAGGTAGCGACCCGGCTCTCGTACCTGCTCTGGAACAGCCTGCCTGACGACGCACTCCTCGCGGCGGCCGAGGGCGGCGCGCTGGGCACGCCCGAGGGGATCGAGGCCGAGGCGCGGCGCATGCTCGCCGACGGCAAGGCGGTGAGCGCGCTCGACGACTTCCACCGCCAGTGGCTCCACATGAGCGGCTACGCGGATCTCTCGAAGGATCCTGCGCTTTACGAGGGCTTCGACGCCAGCGTCTCCTCGGCCATGCTGGCCGAGACACAGCAGTTCATCCGGCACGTCATCCTCGAGATGGAGGGCGACTACCGGACGCTGATGACCGCGCCCGTCGGGTTCGTGAACGACAAGCTCGCCCCGATCTACGGCGTGGAGGGGTCGTTCACGAGCGAGCTCGTGGAGACGCCGCTCGACCCGAGCGTGCGCGCAGGGCTCCTCACGCAGGCCGGCTTCCTGAGCTCACACGCGTTCTTCAACAAGACCTCGCCGATCCACCGCGGCGTGTTCATCCAGCGCCAGATCCTGTGCGCGGACCTCCCGGACCCGCCGGCGAACATCAACACGGAGCTGCCGCCCATCCAGGGCGAGATCAGGACGACGCGGGACCAGGTGGAGGCGCACACGTCCCCGGAGGCGTGCAGCGCGTGCCACGGCATGATCAACCCGCCGGGCTTCGCGTTCGAGCACTTCGACGCTGTCGGCCGGTACCGCGCCGACGAGGACGGCGAGCCGATCGACGCGGCCGGCACGATGCAGGTCGGGGAGACCGAGATGAGCTTCGACGGCGCCATCGACCTCGTGAAGCAGCTCGCGGAGAGCCCCGTCGCAGAGCGGTGTTATCTGACGAACTGGTACCGTTACGGCAACGCCCGCCAGCTCTCGCGCGAGGATGCGTGCACGATCGAGGACCTCGACGCGAAGCTCGCCGGGTCCGGATACAACATCAAGGAGCTGCTCGTCGCGCTCACGCAGACGAGGACGTTCAGGTATCGAGCGGTGGAAGAGGTGGAGCAATGAAGCGCAGAACGTTCTTGCGGGGCGCGTGCGGGGTGATGCTCGGTCTCCCGTTCCTCGAGTCGCTCGAGCCGCGCGACGCCAAGGCGGATCCGGCGAGCGCGACGCGCCGGTTCATCGTCTTCTTCATGTGCAACGGCGTGAACATGGACCGGTTCTTCCCGGGCACGCAGTACGGCGCGCTGACGGCCGCGTCGTTCGGGGCCGAGCGGGCGATAGCGCCCCTCGCCGCGTACCGGGACAGGCTCCTGATCCCGCGGGGCATTCACATGGCGCCGCGCGGCTTCGGGTGGGACGAGAGCGCAGGCGACGACCACGCGAAGGGGATGGGCTGCAAGCTCACGGCGCAGCCGCTCGTCGAGGGCAGCCAGTACCCCGCGGGGATCTCGCTCGATCAGTTCATCGCGAACAAGATCAACCCGCCGGGCACGCCCGCGCTCACGCTGATGGTCGGCGCGAAGACGCCCAACGTGCGCGGGCACATCTCGTACAGCGGCAGCGAGCAGCCCGTCACCGGCGAGAACAACCCGTGGCTCGCGTACCAGGACCTGATCGGCGTGACGAACCTCGACGAGGAGGCGCTCGTGCGGCTCACGAAGCGCCGCCAGAGCGTGCTCGACCTGGTCGGGGCCGAGTACGAGGGCCTGCTCAAGAAGAAGCTCAGCAAGGCCGATCGCGACAAGCTCGAGATGCACTTCCAGACGGTGCGCGACCTCGAGGTGGGCATGGACAACGCGGGGGTCATCCCGCGCGAGCTCCCGCCGGAGCGGGTGACGGAGATCGAGGGGATCAACCCGGACACTGTGTCGTTCGACGCCGAGTTCAAGAAGATCGGCCGGATGCAGATGGACATCCTCGCGCTGGCGATCGCGACCGGCGCGACGCGGTCGGCGACGCTGCAATGGGGCTCGGGCGCGCACGGGCCCATCTTCAAGTGGGACGGGATGAGCCACGAGTACAATCACCACAAGCTCTCTCACGGGAACACGAAGGACGACGACTCCGGGAGCACCGTGGACGGGTACGAGGAGATGCTTTACAACATCGATCGCTGGTACATCGGCGAGTACATCTATCTGCTCGACCGGCTCGCGGGCTACGACGAGGGCGGGACCTCCGTGCTCGACAACAGCGCCGTCGTGTTCATGAACGAGCTGTCCCACGGCAAGTACCACGACTTCCGCGACCTGCCGTACATCATCGCGGGGAGCTGCGGCGGTTACTTCAAGACGGGGCAGTACATCAAGGTGACGCGGCAGTCGGACACCGTGCAGGACCAGGACGCGCCTCACAACAAGCTGCTCACGACGCTCGCGAACGCGGTCGGCTGCACCGAGGAGGGCGGTGGCCCGATCACGAACTTCGGCTCCTTCGGCGAGCCCGGCGAGTTCGACGAGCTCAAGGCATGATCCGCTGATCTCCCGGACAGGGGTCTCCGGCGCGACGTTCCAGCGCGCGCCGCGCCGGGGCGCCGCGCCGCCTGGCACATCCCCTGCTATCCCGCCTCGTCATCAAAGGAGCGCTGCCTTTTATGACGAAGCGACCTTCCCGACGAACGTTCCTTCATGCTGTGGGTGCAGGCGTCGCGCTCAGCGCGTGCGCAGGAGGCGCGCAGGTGCGGCAAAACGCCACATCGACGGGCGGGGGCTCTCAGGACCCTCCCGAGGGGCCCGCGCCTGGCGCGCCGGGGGAGAAGGACATCGAGCTGCCGGCCGGCGGCGTGATGCCGACAAGGCCCCTCGGGCGGACCGGGGTGAACGTCAGCCTCGTCGGCCTCGGCGGGTACCACATGGCGGTCCCGAAGGAGGAGCAGGAGAGCATTCGACTCGTCCGCTTCGCGCTCGATCACGGGATCAACTTCCTCGACAACTGCTGGGATTACCACGACGGCAAGAGCGAGGAGCGGATGGGCAAGGCGCTCCAGGAAGGATACCGCCAGAAGGCCTTCCTCATGACCAAGCTCGACGGCCGCACGCGCGCTTCCGCCGAGGCGCAGCTCGAGCAGTCGCTCCGCCGGCTGCGCACCGACGTCATCGATCTCGTCCAGATGCACGAGATCATCCGCATGAGCGATCCCGAGCAGATCTACGGGCCCGGCGGCGCCATGGAGGCGCTTGTCGCCGCGAAGAAGGCCGGCAAGATCCGGTTCATCGGCTTCACCGGGCACAAGGACCCGGACATCCACCTGGCCATGCTGCAGATGGCCGAGCGCCAGGGGATCCCGCTCGACACCGTGCAGATGCCGCTCAACGTCATGGATCCCCATTACCGCAGCTTCGAGAAGAAGGTCCTGCCCGTGCTGACCGAGCGGGGCATCGGGGTGCTCGGGATGAAGCCGTTCGCCAGCGGGGAGATCGCGAAGACGGGCGTCGTCTCGCCGATCGACTGCCTGCATTACCCCATGAGCCTGCCGACGTCGGTGGTCATCACCGGCTGCGACACCATGGGTGTCCTCAAGCAGGCGCTCAAGGCGGCCTACACGTTCCAGCCGCTCAGCAGCGAGCGCGTCTCCGCGATCCTCGCGCGCACCGCCGAGCTCGGGTCCACGGGGAAGCACGAGCAGTTCAAGACGTCGGAGCGCTTCGACGGCACGACCAAGAACCCCCACTGGCTGACGACCGCCGAGGTCTGATCGGCGCGGAGGGCTGGTACCCTACGTCGCCGAGGTCAGGTCTCCTTCCCTGGTTGCGCGAGAGGCCTCGCCGAGCTGTCCCATCGCCTCGGCCTTTGGCAGGGCAAGGACGCGCGATTGACGCGCACTCGAGTTCTTGAGATACAAGAACCGTCATGAGACCCACTCCCTGGCTCTCGTTGCTCGCGATTGCCTTCTTCGGTGCCTGCCGCAGCTCACCCCCACCGGCAGCACCCCGGAGGATCACCACCTCGCGGTCGTGACGCACGGTACCGTGATCGCGCTGCTTGTCGCGGCGCACAACCGCGTCGATGAGCAGGGGCGAGCGTGGCTGTGCGCGTGGAGCTCGAGCAGGAGGGGAGCGAGCGCGGTGTCGTGACGCTCTCCCCTCGGGTTCAGAAGCCGAAGGTCGGATCCCTCTCGGGAGAGCCCTTGTTCGAGGGCGCCGGAGAAGCCCGCCGGGGCGGGGGAAGCGCCGGCGGGCGCGCCGGCCTCGACGCGGCCCGCGCAGCGCCTGTGGAGGGCGCTGCCGGGGGCGTCGCTGCACCGGCGGCGGCGGAAGCGGAGGAGGAAGCGGCGGGGAGGGCGCCCGGGGGCGGCGGAGCGGGCTCCTGGGCGGCGGGCGAGGGCGGCGGAGCAGGGTCCTGCGGGAGGGGCGAGGGCGACGGAGCGGATTCCGGGGCGCTGGGCGAAGGCATCGCCGCCGGCGTGGCGGGCGCTTCCGGTGCCGGCGAGCGAAGCAGGACGACGGCGGCGATCCCCGCCCCGATCGTCAGCACGCCGGCGACCACGGCGATGAACGCTCGGGACGAGGAGCGACGCTCCGCCTGCGAGGGCAGGGCGCCTCCCACGGCCTCCAGCGTGCCGCCTGGCGCCAGCGTGCCGCCCGGGCCATGGACGCCGCCCGGGATCGGCATGCGGCCCGCGACCACCGTGCCGCCCGCGACCACCGTGCCGCCCGCGGCCGCCGCGTCATCCAGGGCCACGGTGCCGCCCCGGAAGTCCGGCGCGCTGCCCTGAGCCGCCCGCGCGCCTCCCGAGCCCGGCGAGCTGCCCCGAGCCGCTGGCGCGCCGCCCGAGCCCGGCGCGCTGCCCGGGGCCATCGCGCCGCCCTGGGCCATCGCGACGGAGGAGTCCATCGCGCCGCGCGGCTCCGGGAGCGGCGTGCGCTGCACCGCCGAGGCGAACGCCCGCGCGAGCTCGCTCGCGCTCTGGAACCGCTCCGCGGGCTCGCGCTTGAGCGCGCGCTCGAGGAACTGATCCAGCTCGGGCCAGAGATCCGGCGCGAGCTGCGAGGGGACCGGGATGTCCCCCGTGCAGATCTCCACGAGCACGTCGCCGAGCTCCTCGCCCGGGAAGGGCAGCTGGCCCGTGACGCACTGGAAGATGATCACGCCGAGCGACCAGAGATCGCTGCGGTAGTCGATCGTCTTGCTCCGGCGCACCTGCTCGGGGCTCATGTAGTGCGGCGAGCCGATGAGCGTGCCCGTCTTCGTCGCGTCGGCGACCAGCGCGGTGCCGGTCGACTTGGCGACGCCGAAGTCGAGGATCTTGACGATCTCCTCGCCCTGGCGCGCGATGAAGATATTCGCAGGCTTGAGGTCGCGGTGGATGAGCCTCACCTCGTGCGCGCGGCGGAGCGCCTTGCACACCTGGCTCACGATGCCCAGCGTCTCGGCCGGCTCGAGGCGGCCGCGGCGCTTCAGGTACGCCGCGAGATCCTCGCCCTCGAGGAGCTCCATCGCGAGGTAGGGCGTGTCGCCCTCGAGCCCGTAGTCGTAGACGTGGACCACGTTGGGCGTCCGGAGCTGGGCAGACGCCTTCGCCTCGCGCTCGAACCGCGCCCGCGCGACCGGGGAGTCGGCGTGCTGCGGCATCATGAACTTGATCGCTACCTCGACCTCCAGCTGGAGGTGCCGGGCCACCCAGAGGAAGCCCATGGCGCCGCCCGCCAGCGGTCGCTCCAGGCGATACTTACCACCGACGACGCTCCCGGCTTCAAGCGACAGCATGCGTTCGAGTCTTCCGCGTCCCAGCGTCCTTGCGTCCGGGCCTCCGGGGTCTAGCAGAGGCGGGGCCCAGTGTCGCGGCTCTTACAACCACAGGCATCTCGCCCCATCATGCCACGGCCGGGGCGACGCGACGAAGACTGAGCGCGAGCGGTCCGCTGTCGCATCTTCTCCTCCGCTCCTCCGCGCGCCCCCGCCGCCGCGAGGCCACGGACGAGCCCGTCCAGCCGCAAGGCGCCGAGCGCGCGCTTCCCGCCGCGCCGGGGAGTCTTTGCGGGATCCGGTACTAAGCTGCGCGCGGCATGGCCGACGCCTCTGCGATCACCGCCGTCCTGGGCCCGACCAACACCGGCAAGACCCACCGCGCCATCGAGCGCATGCTCTCGCACGACTCGGGCATGATCGGCCTGCCCCTGCGGCTGCTCGCGCGCGAGGTCTACGACCGGGTGACCACCCGGGTCGGCGAGGCCCGCGTCGCGCTCGTCACCGGCGAGGAGAAGCGCGTCCCGCGGCGGCCGGACTACTGGGTATGCACCGTCGAGGCGATGCCGATCGACCTGGAGGTCGACTTCCTGGCCATCGACGAGATCCAGCTCGCGGGGCACGACCAGCGCGGCCACGTGTTCACCGAGCGGCTGCTCCTCTCGCGCGGGCGGCGCGAGACCTGGTTCCTCGGCGCCGACACGATGCGCCCCCTCATGTCCGAGCTCGTGCCGACCGCGAAGTTCGTCCAGCACCCGCGGCTCTCGCGCCTCGCGAGCGCCGGCGCCGGCAAGCTCTCGCGGCTGCCGCCGCGCAGCGCCGTTGTCGCTTTCTCGACCCCGCAGGTCTACGAGATCGCCGAGCGGCTGCGCGCGCAGCGGGGCGGCGCGGCGGTCGTGCTCGGCGCGCTCTCGCCGCGCACGCGCAACGCGCAGGTCGCGATGTTCCAGTCGGGCGAGGTCGACTACCTCGTCGCCACCGACGCGATCGGCATGGGGCTCAACCTCGACGTGCGCCACGTCGCGTTCGCGGCGCTGCGCAAGTTCGACGGGCGCGACGTGCGCGACCTCGACCCCGCCGAGCTCGCGCAGATCGCCGGCCGCGCGGGCAGGCACCTCACGGACGGCACCTTCGGCACTGTCGCGCCGCTGGCGCTCCCCGACGGCGTCGCCGCCGCGATCGAGGCGCACCACTTCCCGCCGCTGCGGCGGCTGCTCTGGCGGAGCAGCGAGCTCGATCGGCGCTCGATCGACGCGCTCCTCGCGTCGCTGCGGGAGCCGCCGCGCGTCCGCAGCCTGAAGCTCGTCCGCGACGCCGAGGACACGGCCGCCCTGGCGCGGCTCGCCGAGGACCCGGAGATCCGCGCCCGCGCGCGGGGTGAAGAGGCGGTCGGGCTGCTCTGGGAGGTCTGCCGCATCCCCGACTTCCGCAAGCTCCTGTTCGAGTCGCACGTCGCGCTCCTCGCCGAGATCTACGGGCAGCTCTCGGGCCCGAAGGCGGTCCTCGACACGGACTGGATGGCCGCCCGGGTGGCCGAGATCGACGACGTGGGCGGCGACATCGACACGCTGATCACGCGGATCGCGTCGATCCGGACGTGGACCTACATCTCGAACCACGCGCGCTGGGTCCGCGACGCGGCCGCGTGGCAGGACCGCACCCGCGCGATCGAGGATCGCCTGAGCGACGCGCTCCACGAGCGGCTGGTGCAGCGCTTCGTCGAGCGGGGCGGCGGCGCGGCGCGGGGCGCGCGGTCGTCGGGCGCGCGCCCCGCGCTGCGCCGAGCGGAGGCCGAGGAGCCGGTGAAGGTGGCCGAGGGGCACCCGTTCGCGCGCATCGCGGCGCTGCGGGCCCTGCTCGCGCCGGGGCCGGCGGCGCCCGCGCCCGAGGACGACCGGGCGCGGTGGGTCGAGTCGATCGTGGGGGCGCCGCACGAGCGCTTCTCGGTCGACGCGGAGGGGCGGATCCACGGCGACGATCAGCTGCTCGGGCAGCTCGCGCGCGGCCCGGCGCTGCTCCTGCCCGACGTGCGGCTCGCGGCGCTCGAGGACGTCGGCCCGGGGGCGCGGTCGCGGGTGCTGCGGCGGCTCGTGGCGTTCGCGCGCGACCTCGTCGAGGAGCTGCTCGGGCCGCTGCGGTCGCCGGAGGTGCGCGCGCTCCCCGGGGCGGCGCGCGGCATCGTTTACCAGCTGGAGCAGGGGCTCGGGACGGCGGCGGCGCGCGAGGCCGGGGAGCAGATCGCGGAGCTCGCGCCGGAGGACCGCGCGCTGCTCAAGGCGCACGGCATCGAGGTGGGCGAGCGCGTGATCTACGTGCAGCAGCTGCTCCGGCGCGGCGCGCTGGAGCGCCGGCTCGCGCTGTGCGCGGCCTGGTTCGACCGCGGCAGCGTGCCCGCGTGCCCGGCGCCAGGCGCCGTGTCGGTGCCTGTCGCGCGGGGCGTGGATCCGAGGGCGTACGCGGCGATCGGCTATCCGGTGTTCGGCACGCGGGCGATCCGCGCGGACGTGGCCGAGCGCGTCCACCGGGCGCTCGTGAGCGGCGAGCCGGCGGCGCGGCTCTCGAGCTGGATGGGGTGCCCGGCGCGGGAGGCGCCGCGGGTCGCCGCGTCGCTGCTGGGGTAGGGGGAGAGCGCCGGGCGTCACGCCCCGCCCGGGCCGTCGCTCGAGTCGTCCTGCACGCGTGGCTCCGCTCTGGCGAGGCCGGTCCACCAGCCGCTCGCGAGGGCGAGCGCGATCCAGCCCTGCAGGTTCTCGCAGAGCTGCGCTGCCTCCGCCGCCGTGCAGCCTTGCTCGACGGCGGCGAGGGCCTCCCCGAACGGCAGCTCCCGGCAGCGGTCGAGCAGGCGCGCGAACAGCGGATCCACGGAGGTCGTGGTCGTGCCGGCCGCGCTCCGGGCGAAGACCCAGGCCCGGGTCGACGGGTGGCGACGGATCGCCCCCGGTGCGCCCTCGTCCTGATCGGCCCCCGCGAGGCGCGAGAAGCGGGCGAGGTCCCAGTCCTCGCGTGTCAGCGTGCAGGAGACCGCGAAGCGCAGCCGCGCTCCGGCCTGCGCGAGCCTGGCGAGCTCCTCCGGCGTCGGCCGCCAGAGCCCCTCGAACGGCGACTCGAAGGCGTGCCGCTCTGCCTCGTCCATGCGCAGCGCCTGGCGGACCATGGCGAGCGGGGCCCTGGAGAGCTCGATCCGCCGGCACCACGCGTCTTCTTCGTGCTCGCGCGCCGGGCGCTTCGAGCGGCGACCGCGGCTCGCCCCGTCGTCGAGGCGCAGGAGGGCGCGGTCGAGACGCACGGCGAACCCGCGAGCCCCCTCGTCGATGTCGAAATGACGGGGCGGGCGCGCGGCGAGGTAGAGCGCGGCGAGGTGGTTGAAGTGCCAGTAGCCCATGGCCCGCGACACGCGCGGGAAGCTCGTCTGCAGGGCGGTGAACAGCCGCATCCAGTACTGGCGGTGGTAGAGCGCGAGCCGCTCCGCCGGAGGGGGGCTCCCGGGGCCGCTCCTCAGCTGCGCCACGAGCCGCGCAGGATACAGGTCCTGCCGCTCCCGGAAGACGCCCGTGCCCGATTCGAGCGGCGTGTGGAGGACAGCGGTGAAGTCGCGCTGGAGCGCTCGCAGCCAGCCCGGAGGATCTTCACCGCTCGGGCTCATGAAGACCGCACCCGCCGCGCCCTGTCGAGCTCCGAGAGCGCCACGGACAGGGGCGGGATCTCCGCGTCCCATTCGAGGAGCGTCGGGAAAGGGCCGCCCCGGCGCCACGCCTCCTCGTAGAGAGACCACACCTCGTCGCATACAGGACGATCGTGCGTGTCGTGCCGCAGGCCCGAGGGCAATACCTGGTGGCCGGCCAGGTGGACCTGCAAGACCCGGTGCCATGGCACGCTGTCGAGGTACTCGCGTGGATCGAACCCGTGATTCTCGCTGGAGACGAACACGTTGTTGAGGTCCAGCATGTACCAGCAGCCGGACTCTTCCACCACGCGGCGGTAGAACACCCACTCCGGCAGCGTGTCGCGCTCCCAGGCGACGTAAGAAGACAGGTTCTCGATCCCGAAGGGTACGCCGAGGGCCTCCTGGACCTCGAACGCCCGGCCGGCGGCGTAGGGGATCAGCTCAGGATCGTAGGGCGCCGGCAAGAGGTCGTGGTGCGTCACGCCCTCGAACGCCGTCCAGCAGAGGTGATCCGTGAAATACGGAATACGGAGCTCCTGGATCAGATCCTTCAGCCGGGACAGGTAATCTCGGTCGAGGGGGCCCTCGCCCAGCAGGTTCAGGGAGACGCCGTGGGCGACGATCGGATAGCGCTCGGCGATGCGCCGGAGCCGCTCCCGGGGCAGCTTCGACGCGCCGAGGTAGTTCTCCGCGATGATCTCGAAGAAGCCCAGCCGGGGCCGGAGCCGCTCGATCTCCTCGTGATGCGGCGGACGCAGCCCGAGGCCGAGCGCGTCTCGCGCGAGCGCTCGCGCGTCTTTCGCCCGGTCGTCGGCGGGAGATGACGGCGCGCTCATGGGCCGGCTAGTCGCCCGGGTCGATCGGATCGGCTGGCGGCACCTGCTCGAAGTTCTCGCCGTCCGGCGTGAGGGTGCGCAGGTGCGCGATCAACCCGTCCATCTCGGCGCGCGAGAGGAGGTGGTAGGCGCCGGGCATGTTCGAGTAGGCGGTGCCCTCGGAGGCGACCCCGTCGATCCCAAACGCGATGATCGACTGCAGGTACAGATCGGAGCGACGGTCCCAGAAGTCGGTGAGAAACTCGCTCACTTCCTCGCCGGGCGGCACCTGCACGGTGAACGTGCCCTCCGGGCCGGAGTGGCAGTGGTTGCACCCCGCGGCTGCGAACGACGCCGGTCCGTCTCGACCCTGATCCTCGGCGGTCTCCACGCAGCTCCAGCCCGCGCAGCCGTTCACGGCGCGACAGGAGTGGTCGTAGATCTCGTTCCATGTCTGGTAGACCATGCCGCGGCAGCTGTTCGTGCCGGCGCAGGAAGCGTGGACCTGGACCACGCCGGGGCGCGCGGTGCCCATGAGCATGGCGGACTCGGCGCACGCCGCCGAGAACTCGTCGAAGGAGATCTGGCCGTCGCCGTCCGCGTCCATGAGCGCCACCGCGTCCACCAGATCGGGACCCGGCTCGCCGCTCCACACAAGCGTCTTGGCCGGAGCGTCGGACCCGTCGCAGTCCGAGTCGATGGAATCGAGGTTCCGCTCGTCGGCGCCGGGGTGGATGGTGTTGTTGAAGTCGTCGCAGTCGCCTGCGCGCGGGGTGACGCCGTCCCTGTCGTGGTCGCTGTCCTCGTCGCCCACGGGCTGGCCGCCGGCGCCCGCCGTGCCGGAGCCACCATCTCCGGAGGACTCCGCGCCGGAGCCGCCGGTCCCGGCGGGCGACTCCGCGCCGGGGGGCGAGGCGTCGTCGTCGCCGCAGGCCGGAGCGAAGGCGGCGAAGCTGGCCAGCGCCAGCGCGAACAGCGTTGATTCCGGAGATTTTTTCACGATCATCGTCCTGCCTCCGAAGGGGCCGCGCCGCGCGCACGCCCGCCAGTTGCTCAGCGCAGGACTCTATCCACGGCTGCCGCGCGCGGAACATGCGGCAAGTTGTCGCACGCACACCTTGGGCAGACACCTTCGTGGAGGTGACGAGCGGCCTGGCTTCTTGCGCGCCGGTCCTGGCGACAGGCTACCTGGTGAACGGCGGTTTGACCCTCTCCGCAGGCTGCGCGACGGAGTCGGCGAACGGGGCGCCGGCGTCCTGGTGCTTCTCGACGAGCGGGGGCGGCGCGACGGCGGGCGTGCTCCCGCACGCGTGGCGTGGAGGCGACCCGTTCGACGCGTAATTGAGTTGTCGGCGCGATTCCGACGCGTGGATGAGTTGTCGACAGGAACACGCGATGTTACGACCGGCGGCCGCTCCGGGGTGCGTTGCCGCGCTCCTCTCGCCTTCCGCGCGTGGATGGCCGGGGCCGGATCCGGGTGCAGAGGCCGAGCGCAGGGAAGCAAGAGCAATGAGATGGGTACCAGGGGAGAGGGAGAGAGGCGACGGATGATGCCCAGGCTGCACCGTGTGCTCGGGATGGGTTGTGCAGCGGCAGCGGCGCTCGCGGCGGGGCAGGCGATCGCCATGCCGCCGCCGCCCGGTCCCGCAGCGCAGGCGTCGCCGGCGTCTCGGCCTCCTGCGGCTTCTCCCGCAGCCTCGCCCCCGGCGACCCCGCCCTCTGGGGCCCCCGGCGCCGCCGCGCCGGCGCCGCTGCCGGCCGGCTCGTCCGCGCCGCTGCCGCCCGCGCCGCCAGGCGGCCCAGCAGGCGCGCCGCCGCCGCCGGCATCGCCTCCGGGCGACGCGTCGGCCCCGCCCCCTCCGGCCGCCCCTCCGGCCGGCGCGTGGGATGCGCCGCCGCCCGGGTATCCGCCGCCGCCTCCCGGGTGGACGTGGAGCCCGGTCCCCTGGCAGCCCGAGGCGACCGCCGGCGGCGAGCAGCCCGCGACGAAGACCGTGTGGTACGGCTGGCAGCACCTCCTCGTGGCGCTAGGGAGCCTCGTCCTCTTGCCCGTGGGCGCCTCCGAGTCCGAGGCGCTCGTCTGGGTGGGCGTCGGCGGCTTCGCGCTCGGCGGCCCGGTCACGCACTGGGCCAACGGGAACGTCGGCAAAGGCTTCCTCAGCCTCGGCCTCAACGCCGGCGGCGCGTTCGGCGGCGCCATGATCGGGCTGGCCATCGGCAGCTCCTCCGACGACGGCGGGTGGGCGGCGCTCGGCGGCTTCGTCTTCGGCGGCGGCCTCGGCCTGCTCGTGGCCAACATCATCGACATAGCGGCCCTCGAGTACGAGGAGCGCGGGACGGCGGAGAGCTACGACTACATCCGCGTCCGCTCCCCGCGCCTGCGGCTCGCGCCCCAGGTCGGCCTCGCGCCGGGCGGCGCCACCTTCGGCCTCGGCGGCGCCTTCTGAGCGGGCCGCGCCGCGCCGCGCCCTCCGCTTCGGCCTGGCCCGGCGGCGGCGGGGGTGTAGCATCCGCGCGTGTTCATTCCGAAATCAGGTGCACGACGGCTCGCGCTGGCCGCGCTCGCCGCGCTCGCCGCGTGCGGCGGCGCCGACCGGCAGGACCCACAGTTCGCGGACTCGCCCTCGGTCCCGCTCCCCGGGCCGCCCGGCGCCGCGCCGCTCGAAGCCCCCGGCGGCGAGCCGGAGGAGCTGCCCGGCGTCAACACGGCCGAGCTCGTCCGCCGTGAGCGCCATACCTGGTGGCAGCTCGTCTCGCAGCTCTACGCGCCCTGCTCCGATCAGGCGGTGTCGCTCGCGCAGTGTGTCCGCGAGTCGCGGCCCTGCGCGGCCTGCGTGCCCGCCGCGCAGCTCGTCGCGGACAAGATCCGCGGCGGCGCGAGCGGCGCCGAGGCGCAGGCCGCGTACGGCGTGAGGTTCGGTCCGAACGTGAAGAAGATCGACCTCGCCGACTCGCCCGCTCGCGGGCCGGAGCGCGCGCCGGTCCAGATCGTCGTGTGGTCGGACTTCGAGTGTCCCTCCTGCGGGCGCGCGGTCCCGCTCCTCGACGAGATCTTCGAGCGCCACGCGCCGAACGTCCGGCTGATCCACAAGGTCTACCCGCTGCGGTCGCACGCGCACGCCGAGCCCGCGGCGCGCGCCGCCGTCGCGGCGCACAACCAGGGCCGCTACTGGCAGATGGAGCGCCTCCTGTTCGAGAACCAGGCGCGGCTCGAGGAGAAGGACCTGCTCGGCTACGCGCAGAAGATCGGCCTCGACATGGCCCGGTTCCGCGCCGACATGGCCAGCGAGGCCGCCGCGAAGGTGATCGCGCGCGACAAGGCCGAGGCCGAGCGCGCCGGGCTCAACGGGACACCGTTCATCGTGGTCAATGGACGGGAGTTCGATCTGGCGCTGTTCAGCCTGCAGGGGGAGCTCGATCGGTGGATCGAGACCGAGCTCGCGATCCTCAAGGCGGGCGGGGGGGCAGCGCCCGGGGGCGGCGCGGGGCACGACGCGAGGTAGTTCGTCGAGCCGAAGGTTCCTGGGTGTCCGGCGCGCGGGCGCGCAGATAACAGTCAATTACCAGACGCTGGCCGCGGCCGACGGTCGCTGCCCATCAGCATCTGTCGCGGCCCATCCGCGCAGCGTCGCGATCATGCCTGGTAGTTCCACACGGAGCCGCTGCGCCCGTAGCCTCGCCTCATCATGGCTACCAACAAAAAGAACTCGCGCCGGCAAGACCTGGCGTCCGTCTTCGTCCCTGGCACCGACCCGCTGGCATTCGCGCCGCCCGCCGTCACCACCCTCGCCGCGCAGCTCGCGGGCTTCACGGCCGAGCCGCAGGGCTACGATCCCGGAGTCGCGGAGGACCTCGTCGCGACCTATCGTCCGCGCCTCACGGCCATCACGCCAGATCGCCTGGAAGTCCCGCGGGTCGACATCGAGTCGATCAGCCGCGCCCTCCTCACCGTGCACGCGCTCACGCAGGCCCCGCCGCTCCTCGCGCTCTACAAAGGCGCGGCCGCGCAGGGGGAGTTCCAGCTCGACAACCTGGAGCACCTGAAGGCGCTCGCGCTCATCCTCCTTCACGCCTACCGCCAGGCGGATGCTGCGGGCGCGTTCACCAGCGGCGCCAAGCTCTCGGCGGTCCTCGACAAGGAGTCGGCGGAGGTCGAGTCGCGCCTGCAGAAGGTCTGCGAGCACTTCTTCGGCGACGATCCCGAGCTCGGCCCCGTCCTCCGCCGCCTCAGCGCGGGCACGGGCTACCTCGACCGCGCCTATGACCTGCTCGGCTACGCGGATATCTACCAGGCCAAGCACGATGTCGTGTCCAAGGATCCGGTCCACTACCGCGCGACCGACCTCGCTGACGCGCGGCGGATCGCGTCCCAGATCCTCGCCGTGCTCGGCGCGGCGCTGAGCCCCAAGGCGCGCGAGGCCTACGACCTGCTCCAGCGCGCATGGACGCTCGCCAAGCCGCTCTATGTCGAGGTGCAGGAGCTCGGGCTGCGCTTCCTGCGGTACGATCCCCAGCGCGATGCGCGCTTCCCGTCGCTCTACGTGGTCGGGCGGGCTGGCCAGGGCCGGAAGAGAACGAAGAAGGAGCCGGCCGCGCCAGCAGCCGGGGGTACGACGCCTGGCGCGGCTGGCGGAGCGACGCCCATCGCGGGCGGCGGGGCCACGCCCGGCACAGGAGGCAGCGAGACGCCGGCGCCCGTGTAGGGCGGCGGATGTGGGCGCGTATCCGCCTGTTCAGGTCCGGGATGCGTGAACGAGCCGATCTGGAGTTGCAACTCCCCCCGGGAGCTTCGATCGAGGTCCTGCCGGAGTTGCAACTCCCCCGGCGGTCTCGTCAAGGGTTCCTGCCCGAGTTGCAACTCCCTTCGCGGCCTCGCTCGATGTCTTGGCTGGAGTTGCAACTCCCTCCGCGTTCGCGCTCGACGTTCTGACTGGAGTTGAAACAGCGCCAGGCGCGTCGTCGGGCGTTCCGGGGCCGCCCGCAGGCTTCAGGCTCGCCGGACGGAGGGTTCAGGAGTTCAGGATAGAGAGCGGAGTGGGGTTCACTGCCGTCCCTCCCAGTCGCGCCCGCCACGGATTCCGGCCGCTCCCAGCGACATCCACGGTACAGTGTGAACAGAAAGAGTGTGGCTGCCGATCCTCCCCGCCGCCATCCTTCCTCGTGTCGGAAGCCCTTCTCTTGTACGACCACCTCTTCTCTCGTCTGCGGTGAGGAGAACCACCATGGCCCGCACCGCGCCCGTCCCCAATATCCCCGCGATTCCTGGGATGAATCCAGGCGTATTCATCATGGGCGGCGGGGGCGGCGGCGGCGGCTCCGGAGGCCGCCGCGGCCGTGGCGGGAAGGGCAAGCAGGGCGCGAACGGCAAGAACGGGGGCAACAACGCGAACGGCGGGGGCCCCCTCGGAAGCGATGGACCCAACGCGGGTCCAACCGGCGAGCGGCGCACCTGAAGAGCTCCGGCCGACCGACCCGTCGCCTCGGGCCGCCGTGATCGCCTCGCTCTCCGAGACGCTCACCCGCGCCGTCGCCCTCGAAGATGCGGAGGCAGCCCGGGTGGTTCACGAGGCGATCGGTCGGCTGCTCGGGCTGCCGGGCGGTACCGGAGCGGTGAGCCAGCTCGTGCCGACGGTGGCCCGACGCATCGGCACGGCCTGTCTCCGCTCCGCCGGGAATGCGGCTGATTCGTCTCGGGCGCGGGGGGCCGGGAGACTGCTGCAGCACCGGGTGAGTTGCGTGGTCAGGAGATGTGCGAGCGCCTGTCACCTCTCCGCGCTGAGATCCTGTCTGGACTCACGACCGGGATGCGCGGGGCGCTGGCGGCGGGCGACTTGGAGGCCGCGCGGGAGCTGCACGAGACGATCGGTCTGCGCCTGGGTCGCTGAGGCCGCTCTGCCGCGTGTGACCCAGGCGGCTCCCACGCATCGGAGCTGTCTGCCGACGAGGCGCTCGAGGCCGCCGCGTTCCTCGAGGGACTTCTCGCGCCCGATCAGTTTTTCGCCGCCGACCAGGGAGGCCCGGCGGGCTGCCCCCACCACAGCGTCGGTGCGGACGGCGCGCGCGACCCCGATGCCACTCTTGGCGGGCGAGGGGCGAGGGACCTCGGCTGCCGAGGTGGGGATCCGATCGTGCTCGGGAGCACGCCTCGGCAGCCGAGGTAGCGCTGATCGCGATCGGGGACATGCCCCGGTGGCTGAGGTGCCCCTCCGACCGCGCTCGGGCCCGCATCTCGGCGACCGAGCCACTTCTCGATCCTGATGGGGAGCACGCCGCGCCCTCGCGGCTACATGCTGCGGCCGCGCCGACGCACCGCGGTGGTATAAGGGGCGCGCTCCATGGCAAGGCTCACCCTCCCTCAGCTCGAACGGCACCTCTTCAAGGCCGCCGACATCCTCCGCGGCAAGATGGATGCGTCGGAGTTCAAGGAATACATCTTCGGCATGCTGTTCCTGAAGCGGTGCTCCGACGTCTTCGACGCCCGCTTCGAAGAGCTCGTCGCGAAGGACATGGCCCGCGGCAAGCGTGAGGCCGAGGCGCGAAAGCGCGCCGCGCACCCGAGCTTCTACACCGACACCTTCTACGTCCCCGAGGAGGCGCGCTGGGGCTACCTGCGCGACGAGGCCCACAAGAACATTGGCGACACGCTCAACAAGGCGCTCGCCGCGATCGAGGGGCAGAACACGAGCCTCGAGGGCGTGCTCGCGCACATCGACTTCACCCGCAAGGTCGGCCAGTCGAAGATCCCGGACAAGAACCTCCGCGACCTCATCAATCACTTCTCCGAGCACCGCCTGCGCAACGAGGACTTCGAGTACCCCGACCTCCTCGGCGCCGCGTACGAGTACCTGATCCGCGACTTCGCCGACTCGGCGGGAAAGAAGGGCGGCGAGTTCTACACGCCGCGCGCCGTGGTCCGGATGATGGTCCGCATCGCCGCGCCCGACGAGGGCATGCACGTCTACGACCCCTGCTCGGGATCGGGCGGCATGTTGGTGCTGTCGCACGAGTACCTCGACGAGCACCAGAAAAACGTGAGGAACCTGCGCCTCTACGGCCAGGAGTCGAACGGCGGCGTGTGGGCCATCTCCAAGATGAACATGCTCCTGCATGGCATCCACGGCGACGACATCAGGAACGACGACACCCTCGCCAACCCGCTCCACAAGGAGGGCGGCGAGCTGATGCGCTTCAACCGCGTGATCAGCAACCCGCCGTTCTCGCAGAACTACAAGCTGGAGGGCCTGCCCTTCAAGGAGCGCTTCCGCTACGGCCTCTGTCCGGAGAGCGGGAAGAAGGCCGATCTGATGTTCGTGCAGCACATGCTCGCGGTGCTGCTCCCGGGCGGGATGGTGGTCACGGTGATGCCGCACGGGGTGCTGTTCCGCGGCGGAGCCGAGAAGCAGATCCGCACTGGCATCCTGGACGACGATCTGCTCGACGCCGTGATCGGCCTGGGCCCGAACCTCTTTTACGGCACGGGCATCCCCGCCTGCCTGCTCGTGCTGCGCGCGAAGGGGGCGAAGCCGAAGGAGCGGCGCGGAAAGGTGCTCTTCATCAACGCCGACCGCGAGTATGCCGAGGGCCGGGCGCAGAACCAGCTCCTCCCCGAGCACATCGAGAAGATCGTGAGCACGTGGCAGGCGTTCCGCGACGTGCCTGGCTTCGCGAGCGTGATCGGGCGCGAGGTGCTGCGCGAGAACGAGGACAACCTCAATATCCGCCGCTACGCCGACAACGCGCCGCCGCCGGAGCCGCACGACGTGCGCGCGCACCTGCACGGGGGCATCCCGAAGTCCGAGGTGAAGGCGAAGGAGGCGCTGTTCGAGGCGCACGGGCTCGATCCGCGGCGGCTGCTGCGGGAGCGGGACGAGCGGTATCTCGATTTCGTGGAGGGGATCGGCGACAAGACGGCGCTGAAGAAGCGATTGGACGAGGATCCCGGGATGGCGGCGCGGGAGCAGCAGCTCGCGGACGCCGTGGAGGGGTGGTGGAAGAAGGCGCGGCGGGAGCTGCGGCAGCTCCCGGTGTCGGGGGTGATCATGCCGCTGCGGGCGCGCTTGCTGGCGAGCTTCGAGAAGGCTGTGCGGCCGGTGGGCCTGCTGGACGAGTTCCAGGTGACGGGTGTGATCGCGACGTGGTGGGGAGCGGCGCAGAACGACCTCAAGACGCTGGCGGCGCACGGGTACACGGGGCTGGTGGAGGCGTGGGCGTCGAGCATCCGGGCGGCGCTGGAGGACGAGGAGGCGAGGGAGAACCCGCTGGAGCACCCGATGATCAAGAAGCTGCTGCCTGAATACATGGCCGAGCTCGGGGAGCTGGACGCGAAGCGGGCGGAACTGGACGCGGAGGTCAAGGCGGCGCAGCCGGGGGAGGACGAGGAGGAGGGCGAGGGGGAGGAGGCCGAGGAGCGGCGGTCGGAGGAGGAGGTGAAGGCGCTGAAGAAGGAGCTCGGCCTGATGAAGAAGCGGCTGAAGGCGCTGGAAGGGGAGCTGGTGCAGCGGCTGGAGGAGGGGGTCGCAAAGCTGGCAGAGGAGGAGGCCGAGGCGCTGGTGGCAGGGATCTTGAGGCAGAGCCTGGATGGAATCCTGGCGGGCTATGCGAGCAATCACCGGCGGGACGTGGTCGCGGCCTTCGAGGGTTGGTGGGACAAGTACCACGTACCGCTCATGACGATCGAGCAGGAGCGCGATGCCGCGACTGTCATGATGAAGCGGTTCCTTGGAGGCCTCGGCTATGTCACGTGAGCGACCTAACGATTGGTCCTTGGTGCCGCTAGGCGACCTCTGCATTTCTGCAGTCGATGGCCCGTTCGGCTCGAATCTCAAGACGGAGCATTATGTCACCGAGCCGGGAGTTCGCGTCGTACGGCTCCAGAACATCGAAGCGGGTCGGTTCAACGACGACGACAAGGCGTGGATCTCGCAAGGTCATGCACGGACTCTTGGTCAGCACGACGTCCGCCATGGCGATGTGCTCGTTGCCTCGCTGGGGGACGAGCGTCATCCATTTGCACGCGCATGCCTCTACCCGCACCACTCGCCAGCGGTTGTCAAGGCGGACTGCTTCCGTCTGCGCCTGGATTCACGTCGTGCAAGCAACGGCTACGTGATGCGGACCCTTAATGTCGGGTCTCTCCGTAGCGGGTTGAATCGCCTTGCTCAAGGCGTAACCCGCGATCGAGTGAACCTCGGCAACTTGCTTCGATTTTGTGTCCCTGTGCCACCGGTTGATGAGCAAGAGATCATCGCCGAAGCGCTAGACACCCTTGATGACGCCATTCTGAAGACCGAACAGATCGTCGCAAAATTGAAGCAAATGAAGCAGGGGCTCCTGCACGACCTGCTGGCCCGCGGCATCGACGAGAACGGCGAGTTGCGTGATGCCGAGCGACACCCGGAGCGGTTCAAGGACTCGTCGTTTGGGCGAATCCCGACTGCGTGGAATGTTATACCCTTGGGGAAGATGCTCGCCGGAATCGAGGCTGGAAAGAGCCCGAATTGTCCCGACCGGCCTGCGGCGGGCGATGAATGGGGGGTTCTCAAGGTCAGTGCAGTTAGGCCAGATGGATTCAGGGCGAATGAGAACAAGGTGCTGCTGAACACCGCACTCGCAAACGCTGCCCATGAGGTCCGTGATGGCGACCTGCTCATCACGCGAGCGAATACGTATGAGCTTGTTGGGCTTTCTTGCGTGGTTAGTAACCCACCACCTCGTTTACTCCTGTGCGATAAGACGCTCCGCCTGCGAGCTAACGAGTGCGCCGATCGCGAGTATCTCTTCTTTCTCCTGCAGATACCCTATGTGCGCCAGCAGATCGAGAATGCTGCCACTGGCAGCAGCGGCAGCATGAAGAATATCAGCCAGTCGGCAATTCGTTCGCTTCAAATCATGGCTGCACCCAAAGAAGAGCAGGTAGCAATCGCGAGCGTGCTTCGGGCGAGCGATTGTAGAATTGCACGAGAGCGCCAAAGATCGGAGAAGCTCCGCCTCCTCAAGCAAGGCCTCATGGACGACCTCCTCACCGGCCGCGTTCGCGTCACCCCCCTCCTCGCGGAGTCCAACCCATGAGTGGCGGTCCCGAGTACAACCAGGTCGAACTCCCCTTTATCGACCAGCTCATCTCCCTCGGCTGGCAGTACATCGGCGGCAGCGTCGATCACCCCACCGTCACCGGCCGCCCCTCCTTCCGCGACGTCATGCTCGAGCACGACCTCCGCCAGGCCCTCCGCCGCATCAACCTCAGGAACAACAAGCCCTGGCTCGACGACGCCCGCATCGCCCAGGCCATCGGTGCCCTCACCCGCATCGCCGCCCCCCGCCTGATCGAGGCCAACCAAGCAGCCACCGCCCTCCTCCTCGAAGGCCACCCCGTCGACGGCTTGCCCGACTGGGACGGCGGCCGCCAGCAGACGATCCACTACATCGACTGGCACGAGCCGAAGAACAACACCTTCACCGTCATCAACCAGTTCCGCGTCGATTGCCCCCGCGGCCAGGCGGTCCCGTACATCATCCTCGACCTCGTCCTCTTCATCAACGGCATCCCCGTCGTCGTCGTCGAGTGCAAGAGCCGCCAGGCCCCGGAGGCCATCCCCGCGGCCGTCGACCAGCTCCGGCGCTACCAGAACCAGCGCAGGGCCGATGGCCATGTGCAGGAGAACGAGGGCAACGAGCGGCTCTTCTTCACCAACCAGGTCCTCGTCGCGACCTGCTTCGACGACGCCCGCGCCGGCACCATCTGCGCCGACCTGGAGCACTACATCGCCTGGAAGGACACCGCCCCCATCCCGCTCGCCGACGTGGCCAAGGCCCTCCACACGACCGACCCCGCGAAGCTCTCGCTCCAGCAGAAGCTCATCGCCGGCATGCTCCGCCCGGCCCACCTGCTCGACATCATCCGGCACTTCACGCTGTATCAGGAGGTGTCGGGCCGGACGGTGAAGGTCGTTTGCCGTTACCAGCAGTTCCGCGCGGTGCACGGCGCCATCGACCGGTTGCTCCACGGCAAGACCCGCAAGCAGGACGGCGAGCACGACCAGCGCGGCGGGATCATCTGGCACACCCAGGGCTCGGGGAAGAGCCTGACCATGGTCTTCCTCGTGCGGAAGCTGCGCTCGCTGCCGGCGCTCCGCCGCTTCAAGGTCGTGGTCATCACCGATCGGAAGGACCTCCAGCGCCAGCTCTCCGGGACGGCGGCGCTCACCGGCGAGACGGTGAAGGTGGCCCGCAAGGTCGCCGAGCTGAAGAAGCTCCTCGGCAAGAAGGGGCCGGGGATCGTGTTCGCGATGATCCAGAAGTACGCGGGCCGCGACGACGACAACCCCGCCGCCCAGGCCGCGGCCACGGAGGACTTCGAGGAGCTGAACGCGGACGAGTCGATCCTCGTGCTCGTCGACGAGGCGCACCGCTCGCACACGAACACGATGCACGCGAACCTGCAGAAGGCGCTGCCCAACGCCGCGCGCATCGGCTTCACCGGCACGCCCATCCTGATGGGCGCGAAGAAGCGCACCCACGAGATCTTCGGGCCGTTCATCGACCGCTACCGGCTGCGGGAGTCCGAGGCGGACGGCGCGACCGTGCCGATCCTCTACGAGGGCCGCACGGCGTCGGGCGCGGTCAGCGACGGGCGCGACCTCGACCAGCTCTTCGAGGACATGTTCGTCGAGCGGACGCCCGAGGAGCTGGAGGCGATCAAGCGAAAGTACGCGACCAAGGGGAACGTGCTGGAGGCCGAGAGGATGATCGAGGCCAAGGCGCGGGACATGCTGCGGCATTACGTGGAGCACATCCTGCCCAGCGGCCTCAAGGCGCAGATCGCGGCCTACAGCCGGCTCGCGGCCGTGCGCTACGCGAAGGCGCTCCCCGAGGCCCGCGACGAGCTGGTGAAGGAGGCCAAGGCGCTCGACCCCGCGCTCCGCGACCTCGACGTGGAAGCGCTCGCGACCAAGCCGCGGAAGCTCCGCGTCGCGGTGCGGGCCTACCAAAAGCTGGCCGACCTCGAGCGGCTGGAGTTCGCGGCGGTGATCTCCGGCGTCCACAACGAGGACCCGATGTACGGGGAGTGGACCGACGAGGGGAAGATCGTGGCGCGCATCGCCCGCTTCGTGAAGCCGCTCGTCCACGAAGACCCGGAGAAGGCCGATCCGCTGGCGTTCCTGGTCGTGAAGTCGATGCTGCTCACGGGCTTCGACGCGCCCATCGAGGGCGTGATGTACCTCGACCGCCCCATCCGCGAGGCCGAGCTGCTGCAGGCCATCGCGCGGGTGAACCGCACCGGGCACGGGAAGCAGGCCGGGATCATCGTCGACTACTACGGGGTGGCCCAGCACCTGACCGAGGCGCTCGCGACCTACAGCGCCGAGGACGTGGAGGGCGCGCTCCGCAACCTCCGCGACGAGATCCCGAAGCTGCGCGACCGGCACCAGCGGCTGCTCGACTTCTTCAAGGGCCACGGCGTCGCCGACATCTTCGACACCGAAGCCTGCGTGCAGCTCCTGACGAACGAGCGGCTGCGCGCCGAGTTCACGGTGAAGCTGAAGCAGTTCCTCGATACGCTCGACCTGGTGCTGCCGCGCCCCGAGGGGCTGCCCTACGTGAAGGACGCGAAGCAGCTCGGCCTGATCTACACGGAGGCCCGCAAGCTGCTCCGCGGCGAGCTGCCCGAGCTCGCGAAGTCGACCGGCGCGAAGGTGCGGCGGCTGATCGACGACCACGTGATCTCGCTCGGCGTGGACCCGAAGATCGCGCCGATCGCCATCACCGACGCGGGCTTCGCCGCCCACGTGGGCAAGCAGGTGTCGCCGCGGGCCAAGGCCTCGGAGATGGAGCACGCGCTGCGGCACCACATCCGGCAGAACCGGGACGCCGATCCGGTCCACTACCAGCGGCTGTCGGAGCGCCTGGAGGAGATCCTGAAGGCGCACGGGGAGGACTGGGAGCAGCTCGCGCTGGCGCTCAGGAACCTCGCCGAGGAAGCCGAGAAGGGGCGGCAGAAGGACCACACCGGCCTCGACCCGCAGACCGAAGCGCCGTTCTTCGCGGTGCTGAAGGAGGAGCGGGCCAAGGACCGCCCCGTGCCCCCGGCCGACGCGCGCTGGCTGGCGGGGCTCACGGTGCAGCTCGTGGCCCACATCCGCGCGGAGATCCGCGTGGTCGACTTCTGGAAGAACACGCACGCCCGGGAGGTGCTCCGTGGGGTGGTGTTCACGTTCCTCGACGATCACGAGATCGTGCCCTTCGAGCACGCGGACGCGGTCGCCGACCGGATCATGGAGCTGGCCAAGGCGAACCACGCGAGGTTGGTCAAGGCGTGACGGCGCTCGTGGTAGGCGACCTCGAGCTGGAACTACGGCGCAGCGAGTGGCGCCGGTCGCCGGAAATCACCGTGGAGCGCGACGGGCGGCTGACGCTCGCGGCCCCCGCGGCGGCATCGCCGGAGGCGCTGACCCGCTTCGTGGAAGCCAAGCGATTCCGGATCTACCAGCAGCTCGCCGCCCGCGAAGCGCTGCCTCCGGCGCCGCCGCCGCGCCAATTCGTGGACGGGGCGGGGTTCCCCTACCTGGGGCGGTCGTACCGGCTGCTGCTCGTGCCGGACCAGGATGTGCCGGTGAAGCTCACCGGCGGCCGCTTCCAGATGCGCCGCGCGGACGCGGAGCGCAGAGAGGTGGGAGGAGCGGCGGAGACGGCGGAGGCGCACATGATCCGGTGGTACGGCGCGCACGCGCGGCCGTGGTTGGCGGCGCGGGTGGAGCGGTACGCCGGCAGGATCAGGGTGACGCCGGGCGGGCTCACTGTGCGGGATCTCGGGTATCGGTGGGGGTCGTGCGGGAAGGGCGGGCGGCTGTATTTCCACTGGAAGACGATCCTGCTGCCGCCACGGCTGATCGAGTACGTGGTCGTTCACGAGCTGGTGCACCTGCGCGAGCCGCACCACGGCGCGATGTTCTGGCAGCGCGTCGAGCGGGTCATCTCGAATTGGGCCGAGCGCCGGGAGGCGCTGCGAGAGGTGGGGCGGAGGATCTGGTGAGCCCTGGCGCTCACTCCTCCAACGCTGCCCGCGGGGCGGCGAGGAACGGAGAGCGCGGTGAGCCCATCCACAGACTCATGCTGCGGATGTCGCGAACGACTCACCGGGTTGCGCTAGGCCTGCTGCGACAACCACGGCGTGTTGCGAAGATCTCGGACGGCAAGACCCACGCACGCGCACGAAAGACGAGCACGAAGACGGGAGACGGAGGACGGGAGACGGAGGACGCGGGACCGAGCGCCTTGGGTCATCGGCGCCTAGCGGCGCGGCTGGAGGTGACGGTCGATTTTCTGGCCTCCGGTGAGCCCCCTTCCCGATTATCTTGGCAGCGTCGCCGCCGCTCCCGGCGGTGCCCGCGAAGCGCACGATGACTCGTGAAGAGGAGCATGATGACGCGCCGCCTTCGGGGCGGCGGCGGGCGACCACCTCGACGTGGGACGGGGCCGGGTCGCGCGCGGCCGCCGCGCTCAAGGCCTCGATGCCGACCGAGCGGGTCAGCCTGTGGCCCTTTGGGCAATGCGCGCTCGAGGTGGGCGAGGCGCTCGTGGACGAGGGGGGGAACTGCGGCGGGACGTACCGGGTCGTGCGCCTGATCGGCCGCGGCGGCATGGGCGAGGTGTACGAGGTCGAGCGCGAGGGCACGGGCGAGCGCTTCGCGCTGAAGTGCATGCGGATGGGGCGGGCGGACGACCCGAAGGTCGTGCGGAGGACGCAGGAGGAGGCGATCGTGCTCCAGAGCCTGCGGCACCCGCACTTGGTCCCGGTGTACGCGATGGGGCTGCGGAGCGACGGGCTCGTGTGGATGGTGATGCAGCTCCTCGTCGGCTGGACGGCGGGGCAGCTCCTCGACAGCCTGGGGAGGCTGCCGGCGCCGTGGGCGCTCACGATCGCCCGCGACGTTTGCCTGGGGCTCCAGGCCGTGCACCCGTTCGCGGTCCACCGCGACATCAAGCCGGACAACATCCACGTCGACGAGCAGGGCCACGTGCGCGTGCTCGACCTGGGCGCGGGGAAGTTCCAGCGGCTCGGCGCGATCACGACCGGGGGGTTCTCCATCGGGACGGTCGCGTACATGTCGCCCGAGCAGATCATGACGCCCGATGCGGTCGACGCGCGGAGCGATCTCTTCTCGACGGGGGTCGTCCTCTACGAGCTGCTCAGCGGGCAGCACCCGTTCGCCTCGCGCGAGGATATGGGCCACAAGAACAAGATTGGGCTCGCGATCGCGCACGACGCGCCGCGGCCTCTGGTGAGCGTCGCGCCGTGGGTGCCCGCCGCCGTCGGCGAGATCGTGGCGCAGGCGCTCGAGAAGGATCCGGCGGACCGTCAGGAGAACGCGGAGCAGCTCGCGGTCGCGCTGGACGCGGCGCTGCGGCGCATGGAGCACGAAATGGGCGAGCTGCCGCCGCTCCGGACGATCGGCACGAGGGTGCCTCTGCCGGAGGCGTACCAGCTGCCGCCGGAGGAGAAGGCGGCGAGGGACGAGGCGGCGGCGTGCGGCGAGGCGGAGGGGCGCGGGCGCGGGGGGACCGAGCGCCTGTCGGCGCCGCGCGGGCGCGGGCGGGGGTCCACGGAGCGGATGCCGTTGAGGCCGCCCGCGCCGACGGAGAGCGTGCCGCCGCGCGGGCGCGGGCAGGGACACACGGAGCGAATGCCGTCAATCCCGCCGCGCGCGGCGGACCAGGCCGCGCCGGCGGCCGAGCGGGAGACGGAGCCGGGGGCTCCGGAGGGCGGGCGGGGCGCAGGCGGCCGACGGGCGGGGGACAGGGCGTGGCGGCCACGGCCCCCGGCCATGCGGGACATGTCACGGATGCCGGAGCTCGACACCCGCGAGATCGTCGCGGAGTTCTGGGCGCGCCACGCGGAGACGGAGCCGGTGCCGCGGGCGGCGGTGGCGGCCGCGAGGAAGGAGGCCGACGGGGAGGAGACTGGCTTCGAGGCAGAGCCCGGCCTCGAGGCAGAGGCCGATGACGCCGCCGGCCGGAGGCCGGGCTTCGCAGGGTGGCTCGCTAGGTTGCCTGAAAAACCGCCGTGGTGGGTGTGGGCCCTCTTCGCGGTCTGGATGCTCGGCTGGCTCGGCGCCTCGGCATACGTGTACCTCACGAGGCGGGCGCCCGCCGACGCCGACAAACCGGCGGCCGAGGTGCCGGCCGTGACGACCGCGGAAAACGCCGCCTCGGCGGCTGCGCCGGCGACCGCGGCGCCGCCGAGCGCGACGACCGCGGCGCCGCCGCAGGGTGCGGCGCCGACCGGCGCGGCGCCGCCACCGAAGCAGCGGCGCGCGCCGGTGCGTCCCCCGCCGCCGAAGCCGATCTTCGACTAGGCGCCCGCAATGTACGTTTTTTTTGGCCGGTGAGCCGACCTGGCTCCGATATCTCCTTCGAAGGTGGCAACGATGGCAGATTCGCCGACGCTGGACGACATGATCGAGGCCCACGTGAGGCAGGCGATGAGGCGTGTGGAAGGGCTGTGCCCGCCGGAGGTGGAAGAGGAGATCCGGCGGGTGCTGCGGGTGGCGTTGGACACGGACCCGGAGATGCAACGGCTGCTCCGGGCGAGCGTGGCCAGGCCGGCGGTGAAGGAGAGCGACAAGGTGGATATGCGGGCGGTGCGGGCAGCGCAGCCGGCGCCGGCCCAGAAGAACGGCGCGCAGCGGAGGCGGCGGTGACGGCGGCCGCGGTGGTGGTGCTGCGGCGGGACCGCGCGCTGACCGCGGAGCAGCGGAGGCTTGTGGAGAGCGACCCCGGGCTGGGACGGCGCGCGGTGGGAGCGGTCGTCAAGCGGTACGGGATGGTCATGGCGCCGGACGAGATGCTGCAGGAAGCGGCGCTGGCCATCGTGCTGGCGGCGCAGTCGTACGACCCGGCGCGGGGGCCGTTCGGGCGATGGGCGTTCTACAAGGCGTGCCACGCGATCCTCGACGCGGCGAAGACCGGCGGCAAGCACGAGGCGCTGCGGAGAAAGGCGCGCGCGGCGATGTTCGTGCGGCTCGCGGACGGGCGCGAGGCGCAGGACGAGGAGCACCTGCTCGAGGTCTTCAGCATGGGCGAGGATCCGATCCACAAGAAGGTCGCGACGTTCTGCAACGACCTGGTGGACCAGGCGCTGCGGGCGACGTGGCAGGGCGGCGGCGAGACGGCCATCGCACAGCGCGAACAGGCGGCGACCGCGGTGCGCGTGCTGCAAGAGGCGATGGACGAGCTGACCGAGACGCAACGGACGATGCTGGCGCTGCGGTTCCAGGAGGATGCGGAGCTGGACGAGATCGCGGCGCGCGTCGGCATGAGCTCGCGGACGATGCGGCGGCGGATGAAGGAGCTGGTGGAGCGGTTGAGAGCGCGGCTGGCCGCAGCGGGGGTCACCACGCTGCCGGAGTGGTTCCGCGGAGAGCACGGGGAGCTGTTCGAGGAGACGAGCGCGGAGATGAGCCAGGAGCACGCAGGCGGCTCATGAGCGAGGACGGACGCCGGCGGATGAACACGGACCCGGCCCTCAAGGGGGTGCCGAAGGAGCTGCGGCCGTTCGCGCGCAAGATCGAGAATCCGGTGAAGCGGCCGGGGGACGATCCGATGCTCGATGACGCCGTCACGCGGCTGCGCGCGCTGCACGGCACGGCGGAGACGAAGACGAAGGACCCGCTGTTCTATGAGGTCGAGGCCAAGCGGATCGAACAGGAGCAGGAACGGGAGCGAGAGCGCGAGCGGGGAATCGGGAACCTGCGGGTGTACGTGGCGCCGACGCCGCTGCCAGGGGCAGAGGCCGCGGCAGCAGAGGCGGCGGCGAAAGAGAAGCAGCGGCGACAGGTGCGGGCAGCGGTAGGGGCCGCCGTCGTGGGGATCGGGGTCGCAGGCGCGATGGCGATGATGGGACGGTGCGGCGGGGGGGAGAGCGCGGAGTGGGCGCGCGAGGGGGTGAGCGCGCGCGTGGTGGAGACGGCGGCGGGGGTGACGAGGCGCGGCGTGGAGAAGAGCGCGGGGGCGGAGAAGGGCGCGGGCACCGCGGCATCGGAGAATGCGGGCGCGGGCACCGCGGCAGCAGAGAGTACGGACGCGAGCGCAGGCGTGACGGGGCGCGGCGCCATGTCGTCCGCGACGGCGCCGGCGATGCGGCGGCCGCCAGTGCAGCGGAAGGCGGTGAGGGCGCCGGAGGAGATCCGTGAGAACACGCCGGAGCCCGTGCGCACGGCGGAGCCTGCCCCCGGTGCTCCGCCAGCGGCGGCGCCCGCGGCGACAACGCCAGCGACACCGCCGGTGGAGCATCGGACCCGCATGTTCGGAGTGGAGTCATGAAGAGAGCAGCGATGTGGACCTTGTGCGCAACGCTCGCGGCGCCGCTCCTGTGGTGCCCGAATGCGCGCGCGGCGGACCCGGCCGGCGATGTCGTCGCGACGCAGCGCGCGCTCTTCGAGCAAGGCAACAGACTGTACGACGAGCGCCGGTGGGCCGAAGCGCGCGACAAATTCCTCGAGGCGTGGAAGCTCAAGAGAAGCTACGACGTGGCCGCCAACCTCGGCGACGTCGAGCTGATGCTCGGCGAGGCGCGCGGCGCAGCGGAGCACCTGGCGTACGCGCTGCGCGAGTTCCCCGCCGGCGGCAAGCCGGCGCTGCGGCAGACGCTGGCGAAGCGGTTCGACGAGGCGCGGCGGCTCGTGGGCGCGCTGCGGATCCAGGCGAGCAAACCAGGGGCCGAGGTGCTCGTGGACGGTCGGTCGATCGGGTACGCGCCGATCGATGACGAGGTGTTCGTCGAGCCGGGAACACACCAGCTGACGGCGAGACGCGAGGGATACGACGATGCGACCGCGAACGTCGAGGCGAAGGCCGGTGGAGCGTACGAGGTCACGCTGACGCTGGAGCCAGCCGCAGCGCAGGCGTTGGCGCCGAAAGAGAGCGCGGCGGCGCCGCAGCGCAGGCAGGAGACGCCAGCGGCCACCGGGGCGGCGGCGAGCCCACCGAGCGGCCTGGTCGTCAGCGCCGGGATCGGCCTGACCGCGCTGCTCGCTGGCGGCGGGATCGCGTTCACGCTGGCGTCGAACAGCAAGGCGACGGACGCGGACGCGCTGGCCGCGGAGCTGGGCCGCGACGGCGGCAGGTCGGCGTGCTGGTCAGGCGGCGCGCCGAAGTGCTCGACGCTGCACGATCTGAACGTGCAGAGCGATACGTTCCACAACCTGGCCGTCGCAGGGTTCGTCGGCGCGGGCGTCGCTGGCGCCGCGACGCTGGTCTATGCGCTGTGGCCACGAGCGAGCGCGGACGCGCGCGTGATGCCGGTCGTCGGGGCGGGCGCCGGCGGCGTGGTCGTGGGCGGTCGGTTTTGAACGGGCAGGACGAGATGGCGGCCGGAGCGAAGATGATGAGACGCAGACGGAAGCTCGCGACATGGACGCTGGCGCTGACGACCGCGGTGTGCGCGCTGCTGGAGGCGAGCTGCGGGACGCGCGCCGACGACTGCGCCCTGAACCTGACCTGCGCGCCGGAGGGCACCGGGGGCAGCGGCGGCGGGACGCCCGCGTGCGTTGGGGATCCGACCGAGGACCCGGCGGTCGTGATCGACGCGTGCGGGGTGTTCGCGAACGCGGCGGCGGCGCCCGGTGGCGATGGGACGAAGGCGAAGCCGTTCGCGTCGCTGCAGGAGGCGATCGACAAGGCAGGGAGCGGGCGGGTGTACGCGTGCGTGGCGCAGGGGACGGCGTTCGCGGAGGCGGTGACGATCGCGAGCGGGGTCGAGGTGATCGGCGGGTTCCATTGCGAGGCGTGGACCTGGAGCGCGAGCGCGCGGAGCGCGATCGAGGGGCCCGCGGATCGGGTGACGCTGACGCTGACGGACAACGCGGGGGGCGCGAAGGTCAAGGGGTTCGCGATCACCGCGGCGAGCGCGACGGTGCCGGGGGGGTCGTCGATCGGCGTGGCGGCGGCGGATGTGGAGGCGGAGCTGGCGCAGGTCGATGTGATGGCGGGCGACGGGATCGACGGCGAGAACGGAGCGACGTCGATGGAGGCGCCGGTGGCAGGGGCGAGCGCGGAGGAGATGAGCGCGTCGAACGCGTGTGTTGCGCCGAACGTCGTCATCGGGGGGACGGCGGGCGTGACGATGTGCGAGGACGGCGAGACGCGCGGGGGAGACGGCGGGACCGGGGGGATCACGGGAATGGACGACGGCAACGGGCAGGCGGGGCGGGATGGGGCGCCGCTGCCGGAGCCGAATCCAGTGGGAAAGGGCATCGGCGGCAGCGGGCAAGTCGATCCGGAGGGAGAATGTGAACCAGGCGAGCCCGGCAAGAGCGGTGCCCCTGGCGCAGCAGGTAGCGCCGGCAGCCGCACGACGCTGACGCTCACCGGGATCAGCGGCGGCGACGGCGACCAAGGCATGATCGGCGGGCGTGGTCAAGGGGGTGGTGGCGGCGGCGGGGCCAGGGCGGGAGTGTTTTGCTCGCTCGGGATGACCCTCGTCGACGGCGTAGGTGCCAGCGGCGGCGGCGGGGGGGCCGGCGGCTGCGGGGGCAAGGGCGGTGGCGGCGGCAAGGCCGGCGGATCGAGCATCGGGATCCTGAACCTGGGGACGAGGCTTGCGCTGACCGAGGTCACGGTGACCGTCGGCAAGGCTGGGAAGGGCGGCGATGGTGCACCGGGTAAGGCTGGCGCGTCTGGTGGATCAGGCGCTGCTGGCGGCGAAGGCTCTGGGCTCGGCGATTCAAGGCGCGGCTGTCAAGGGGGAAATGGCGGCGACGGCGGCCGTGGTGGTTTCGGCGGCGGCGGCCGTGGCGGCCATGCCGTCGGCATCGCCTTTGCGTCGACCCCTGCCGCAGCCCCCGAGCTGAAGGCGTTCACGCCGGGCACGCCTGGCGCCGGCGGAAACGCCGGTCCCGGCGGGCCACCCGAGAGCAACGGTGCTCCCGGCAATGCCAAGTCGTGCTGGAATTTCGAAACAAGCAAGTCCTGCGAGAATTGAAGCGCGTTGAATGGAATGCGTATCTGTCGCAACGCAACTGAAGCAGGCGTGCTTCCGGAGGATGGACATACAGGGCATTCCGGCCGTAGCTTTCCATGTGCCGCGGCAACGCGGGTCGGTGGGCTGCTCGGAACCAACAACACCGCCACCACAGCGTGGGTGTGACTCGGGTGTCGGGCGGGTGGGCCGATGGTCTGCTGAAATCCTCCACTGCATCGTCAGGCCTTTAGTTCGGATACCTCTCCAGAGGCCATTGGCAGCAGCCCGGGAGAAGCGGACCCTTTGGCCACGCGCTTGAGAGCGCCGGCGCGGTAGGACGCGCCGCGGCGCTGACGAGCGCGGCTGCATCGGCGGCCGGTGTCATGACGAGGGCGCTCGCGCGCCGCGTGCGCTGACGGCCCACGTGCGTTGAGCAGCAGACCGCGGCGCCTGGTGCGCTGAGGTCGTGATGAGGATCGAGCGCGCCGCGAGGCGCGGCGCGACTTGGCTCGGCTCGTCCTGTCGGCGAGCACGCGAGGAGGACGATCGTGTACCCACAGCTCGCCATCGAGGCGGCGGCGCAATCGCACGTGGGCCGCCGCCGCCGTCACAACGAGGACTGCTTCGCGGCGCTGCCGTACCTGGGACTGTTCATGGTGGCCGACGGGCTGGGCGGCAACGCGGCCGGAGAGGTGGCGTCCCGCATGGCCATCGAGGTGGTCAAGAGCTGCTTCGAGGAGGAGGACACTCTTGAGGACACATGGCCCTACGGCGCGGCCAGGCCGCACCACCGGGACGAGGTGCGGCTGGTGCTGAGCGTGCGGCGGGCCAACCGGGCGATCTACGAGGCGAGCCGGCAGCAGGACGCGATGCGCGGCATGGCGACGACCTTCGCGGGCGTGCTGCTCGCGCCCGGGGCGGCGTACATCGCGCACGTGGGCGATTCGCGCGTGTACCGCATGCGCGCGGGAACACTGGAGCGGCTGACTCGGGATCACACGTTGCGGGAGGAGCTGCTCCGCGAACGCGATGGTGACGGCGCGCTCGAGGTGATCGAGGCGCTGAGCGACCGCGCAAACGCGGTGACGAGGGCGCTCGGGTGCGACGAGAGCGTGGCCATCGAGTCGCGCGTGGAGCCGACATTGCCGGGAGACCTGTTCCTCGTGTGCTCGGACGGCCTGTGGGGGCCTGTGCCCGAGGGGCGGATCGCAGGCGTGCTCGGGACGCACCACGATCTGAGCCTGGCCGCTGGATTGCTGATCGACCTCGCGAACGAGCGCGGCGGGCCGGACAACGTGACGTGCGTGCTGGCGCGCGTGGGAGGAGAGGATTGAGATGATGAAAGAGAGCGCACCGCAGCGGAACGGGATCGCCGAGGCGTGGACACGTCCAGCGATGCCGGCGCACGCCTTCGAGGTCGACGGGCTCGGGCACACGCTCCACGTCACCCGGTTCGAGGGAGAGGAGGGCCTCTCGCGGCTATTTCGGTTCGAGATCACCGCGATCTGCGAGACCGGCGACATCGCGTTCGGCGACGTCGTCGGGCGGCGCGCCGTGCTGGCGATGTGTCTGGCCGACACGCCCCGCTTCGTACACGGCATCGTCGAGCGGTTCGAGCAGCACGAGGAAGGCAAGGAGATGACCGCCTACCGCGCCGTGCTGGTGCCCGAGGTGCAGCGGCTCGCCTATGGCAAAGACAGCCGGATCTTCCAGGCGCTGTCGGTTCCGGAGATCATCGACAAGGTGCTGAAGACGGCCGGCGTCGCCGGCGGCGCCCTGCGGCTCGCGCTCGGCGAGCGCCACCCGGCGCGAGACTACTGCGTGCAGTACCGCGAGTCGGACTGGGCGTTCTTGAGTCGCCTGATGGAAGCCGAGGGGATTCACTACTTCTTCGAGCACGCCGAGGAGGGGCACGTGCTCGTGATCGCCGACGGCGCCGCGGCCCACCCGCCGATCGCGGGCGAGGCAGCGATCGCCTACCGGCCCGCGCTCGGCGCGCTCGCGGCTGGCGAGCACGTCTCGCGGTTCCGGTACATCGAGCGCGTGCGGCCCGGCAAGGTCACCGCGCGGGACTACGACTTCAAGAGGCCGTCCCTGTCCCTGGAGACGTCGCAGCAAGCGCGCGACGAGCACGAGATCGAAGACTACGACTTCCCCGGCGGCTACGAGACGCCGGAGACCGGCGCGCATCTCGCAGAGGTGCGCCTGGAAGAGGCGCAGTGCGCGCGGAGGACCGGCCAGGGCGAGAGCACCAGTGCGCGCCTCGTCGCCGGGAGAAGATTCCGGCTCACCGACCACCCGCGCGACGACCTCAACCGGGAGTACCTGATCACGTCGATTGCGCATCGAGGCAGCGCGCCATCACGGGAAGCGCCCGGCGAGGACGAAGAGGCGGAGTACGCCAATCGCTTCGAGGTCATCCCCGCCGGGGTTCCCTATCGGCCGGCGCGCCGCACGCCGCGGCCGGTGATCCAGGGCGTCCAGACGGCGATCGTCGTCGGGCCGCGGGGCCAGTCGATCTACACCGACGAGCACGGGCGCGTGAAGGTCCAGTTCCACTGGGACCGGCAGGGCCGCGGCGACGAGCAGAGCTCGTGCTGGATCCGCGTGAGCCAGCCGTGGGCCGGGTCGGGCTTCGGCGCGATGTTCCTGCCCCGCGTGGGCCACGAGGTCGTGGTCGAGTTCCTGGAGGGCGATCCCGACAGGCCGCTGATCACGGGGTGTTTGTACCACGGCGCGAACACGCCGCCGTACGCGCTGCCGGCCCACAAGACGAGGAGCACGGTCAAGTCGAGCTCCGCCGGCGGCGAGGGAGCCAACGAGATCCGCTTCGAGGACGCGGCGGGAGCGGAGGAGATCTTCGTCCATGCCCAGAAGGACTATAACGAGGTCGTAAACCATAACCGAACAACGAGAATCGGAGTCAGCCAGACAAGCGACGTCGCAGGAAGCCAGAGCGAGCACGTCGGCGGCGACCAGGCGGTGAGCGTCGAGGGCCACCGGACGATCCACGTACGGGGCAGCCAGCGCGTCACCGTCGGGGGGAGCGCGCCGTCGGGCGGGATCCAAGGGGCGTCGATGAGCGTGACGGGCACGTATGCGGTCGACGCGTCCGACAAGGTGAATGTCCAGGCGCCCGCGGCGATCCGGCTGGAGTGCGGCGGGAGCTCGATCGTGATCGAGCCGGGCAAAATCACGCTCATCGCGGGCGGCGGGGCAAAGCTGGTGCTGGAGGCCAACGCGCTCGTCGAATCGGCCGCAGGGACGCGCGTCCTGCTCGACGCCAACGCGTTGATGCGCGCGAGCGGCGGCGCCGAGGTGCTGCTCGATGCCAACGCGCTGGCGCGGTCGAGCGCGGGGAGCCAGGTAGTGCTCGATGCCCATGCGCTGGTGGCTTCCGCCGGCGGCAGTCAGGTGCTGCTCGATGCCAACGCGACCATGTCCACCGGCGCTGAAGCGACCGTCGAAGGCGCGACGGCGACGCTGAGCGGCGGCACCGAAGCGGTGGTGACGGGTGGCGGGTCCGGCGCGGTAAAGACGCACGGCGGCGGGGTGACAGCGTCCGGTCCCAAGGTGGATGTCGGAGCAGGCGCCGTGAACATCACCGGCGGCGTCGTGAAGATCAACTGAGACGAGGCAAACGAATGGATGCCATGACGGAGCCCCTCTCCCGCATCGCGCGAGCGATGCAGGGATTCGTAAGGCACAAGGACGTCCGAGTGCTTCATGTCGTGACGAGCGAGGCCCTGCGCCTCGCCGCGCTGGACCACATCGCTGCAGCGGAGCACCTCGGAGGGAACCGCTCACCGTTCTTCGTGCTGGAAGCGCCGAGCGACGCCGAGGACGACGGCTGGGCGGCTCGGGTCGACGAGCTACGAGAGGACTTCGCGGAGCTTCGCCATGCAGTCAGCGAGGCAGATGGGATTGAGCTGCCCGCGATGCCGGAGCACGCGGAGGCGCGGACGGCGCTGGCGAGATTCGCGCTCACGGTGCGCTCGGCGCTCGAGTGCCTGCGCGCGCCGCTCGCAGGCCTCGTGGTGGTGCTCGCGCCGCTGTGGGCGCGTGATCCGGCGCGCTGGGCTCGCGATGTGGGCGCGCTCGTCGCGCTGCGTGAGCTCGCCAGGGTGCGCTGGGTCGTTGTCGATCTGGATGAACCAGTGTGCGCGGCGGTGATTCAAGCGTTCGGGCACCGGGTGGAAGAGGTGGATGCGCGCGTGAACGACGCGGCCGTCCGGGCCGGCATGGATCAGATGCTCTCCGCCATGACGTCCGCGCCGAGCGGCGCGACCGGAGCGCCGCTGTCGGGCGCCGCCGGGCCGCGCGCACCGGCGCCGCCGCGCAAGAACGCGCCGTCGTTTGAAGCCCATGCCGATGCGGCGACATCTCACCAACTGCGGATGCTGGTCCTCGGTGCGGCGAAGGCGATGAGAGACGGCAACGCGGCGGAGGCGGTGCGCCAGCAGCGCGAAGCGCTCCGGCTCTGCGTCGATGAGGGCTTCGTGCGCGAGTCCATTGTCATGGAGCTCGTGCTCGGCGGGTATGCCCTGCAGGGCGGCGCGCGCGAGTGCGCCCTCGGCGTGTTCGAGCAGGCGCGCCAGCGCGCGCAGAGCGCAGGGCTCGCGGAGCTCGTCGTGCAAGCGCATCTGGCGGTCGCCGCCGCGCTGCTGGCGCAGCATCGGACGCTCGACGCTGCGCTGGCCTATGCACGAGCCGGAGAGACCGCCGCGGCGGCGGGGGCATCGGTGCTGGCCATCGAGGCCTATCGCATGACAGGTCAGACCCTCGCGGCGGCGGGGAAAACCGAGCTCGCCGCGAAGGCGTGGCTGCGGGCGCTCCTCGTCGCCGGCGGCGCGACAGCCATCGAGAAGCACGCTTCCACCGCGCCGCGGGCCGCGAGAGCGCTCGCCGAGCATTGCCGCCAGCACCGCTTGATCCAGCAAGCAGAAGCGCTGGAGGCGCAAGCTGCCGAGATCGAGGCCGCAGCTCCAACGATGGAGTCGACCCTGCCCGTGGCGGCGCCACCGCACACGGTTGACGCAGGAGGTGCCCCATGATCGCGAGCACCTGGTTCGATCCGGTGCTGGGCATCGACTTCCACCTCGTCACCGTCCCGGCGCTCCCCTCCCCTGTCCCGGTGCCGATGCCGTTCGCCGGGATGGTGTTCGATCCCGCGGGCCTCGCGGTCGGCTCGGCGATCGGAATGGCCGCCGGCGGCGGTCCCGGGCTCGTCCTGATCAATGGGCTGCCGGCCACGCACTGCGGCACCGCCGTGACGAATCTGCTGACCATGCCGCACCTCCCGGCGCCCGGCGTCGCGTTCGTTCCGGCGACGGGACCGCGCAACGACGCCGAGCTGATGTTCGGTGCAGACCACGTGAGCCTCGGCGGCAGCCTCGCGGTGCGGCTCGGCGACATCGCGCTGAGCTGCAGCGACCCGGTGCGGCTGCCGACCAGCACGGTGCTGGCGCTGCCGAAGGGGGCGCCGGTGTTGATCACGCCGCCCATGGTGCCGGATGTCACCATGATGGCCGCGACAGCGGCCGCGCACGGCGCACTGAAGGCGCTCGGGCCCGCCGTGCGCGCCGGCGGCAAGCTGTTCAGGTCGCTGCGGCGCGCGCAGCGCCGCAGCGGCACCTGGGCGCGCGTGAGCCAGGCGCTGCGGCGCGCGGTCGACAACATCGCGCCTCAGCGCCTGCGCGACCGGCTCAAGCGCGCCGTGTGCTTCGTGACGGGGCATCCGGTGGACCTCGCCACAGGGCGTGTGTTCACCGATCGCGTCGACTTCGAGCTGCCGGGGCCGCTGCCGCTCGTCTTCGAGCGGGTCTACTCGTCCTCGCTGTCGTGGCGCGATGGGCCGCTCGGATACGGCTGGTCGCACTCGCTCGATCAAGCCGTGTGGATCGAGGACGGCAAGGTGGTTTACCTGGCGGAGGACGGCCGGGAGATCGAGTTCCTGCTTGACGAGCTGCCCGACGGGATCATCCGTCCCGGCGACGCCGTCTACGAGCCCACGAACCGGCTCACGCTGCGGGCGCTTGGCGACTACCGGTGGCAGATCAAGACGCACGACGGGAACACGCACGAACTCGCCCCGGTGAAGGGCGCGCTGGATTCGAGCCGGGCGAAGCTCTGCGCGACAACCACCCGGGACGGCCACCGGATCGAGCTCTCCTACGACGCCCGCGGGCTGCTCGCGAGGGCGCGCGATGCTGGGGGACGGGTGATCCTGTTCGCGTACGACGACCGAGGGCGGCTCACCGAGATCAAGCTGCCCGTGGCGCGCGAGCGCGGCTGGTGCCGGTGCGTGGCATTCGCCTACAGCGCGCAAGGAGACCTCGTGCAGGTGACCGACGCTAAGGGCAAAGCGTTCACGTTCGAGTACCAGGGACACCTGCTCGTCCGCGAGACCGACCGCACCGGCCTGAGCTTCTACTTCCAGTACGACGGCATCGGCAGCTCCGCGCGGTGCATCCGCACCTGGGGCGACGGCGGTATCTATGACCACGTCATCGATTACGACGTCCGCAACCGCAAGACCTTCGTGGAGGACAGCCTCGGCAGGACGACCGTCTACACCATGGACGAGCTCGGCATGGTCGTCGCGGTGACCGATCCGCACGGAAAGAGCACGGCATACACGTACGATCCGGAGAGCGGGCAGAAGGCGAGCGAGACCGGACCGCTGGGCACGACCACCCTCTGGGCGTATGATGCCCGCGGCAACTGCACCTCGGTGACCGGTCCGGACGGGGCGACGGTGAGGATGGAGTACGACGCGCACAACCTGCCGATCCGCGCCATCGACGCTCTCGGCGGTGTGTGGCGCTGGGCGCGCGACCGGGAGGGGCACGTGCGGGAGGAGGAGACACCGGCGGGCGAGGTCACGCGCTACGGCTATGCCCGGGGGTTGCTCTCGTGGATCGAGGCGCCGGGCGGCGCGCGGACGGCGCTGGAATATGACGCGCACAAGAACCTGGTCTGTCGTAAGGAGATGAACGGCGCGGAGACGCACTACAAGCACGACCACCGAGGCCGGATCGTGAAGGTCACGAACGCGCTTGGGCGCGTGACGCGCGTCGAGCGGGACGCGCTCGATCGGATCGTGCGCGTCGTGCTGCCGCTCGGGTATGTGCAGGAGACGGCGTACGACGCCGAGTGGAACGTCATCGAGGTGCGGAGCGCCGCACGACAGATACGCTGCCGCTACGGTGGCTTCCACGTGCTCGTCGAGCGCGAGGAGGCCGGGGCTCGCGTCCTGTTCGAGCACGACACCGAAGGTCAGTTGACCGCGGTGGTGAACGAGGCCGGCGAGCGCTACGGCTTCAAGCTCGATCTGTGCGGGCGCGTCGTCGAGGAGACCGGGTTCGACGGCATGACACGCCGCTACCAGCGCGACGCCGCGGGCCGCACGGTCAAGGTGCGCCTGCCGAGCGGGCGGACGGCGCGTATCGCCTACGACGCCGCCAGCAGGATCGCGCGGATCGACCACTCCGACGGGGCGTTCACCGAGCTCGGCTACCGCGAGGATGGCGCTATAATGAGCGCCGTCAACGAGAGCGCCACGGTGACGTTCGAGCGCGATGCGATGGGGCGCGTGCTGCGGGAGGCGAGCGGCGAGGTGGCCGTCGAGAGCCGTTACAACGCCTCCGGTGGCCGCATCTGGCGCAGAACGACCTTGGGGCACGAGACTTCGTACGATATCGACCCGACCGGCGCGCTCCAGGCGGTCCGCTTCGGCATCGATCCGCGCTTCGGCGACTTCTCGCCCGCGTCGCTCCGCATGGACGGCCAGCCGGTCAGGGCGCCGTGGCGTGCGACGTTCCAGCGGGATCCGCTCGGCCAGGAAACTGCACGAGAGCTCCCCGGCGGCATCGTCACCGCGTGGGAGCACGACCCGCTGAACCGGCCGGCCGCGCGCCGCGTGCTCCGCGCCGGCGTCGCGCTCTCGTCCGTCGGCTACCGGTGGCGCAGTGAAGAGCAGCTCGCGATGCTGCTCGATCGCGAGAAAGGGACAACGTGCTTCACGCACGATGCGCGGTCAGCGCTCATCGGCGCGAGGTGGACCGACGGCTCGGTGCAACACCGCGCAGTGGATGCCACGGGCAACCTGTTCAAGACGGCCGACCGGGTCGATCGCCGTTACGGGCCGGGAGGACGCCTGGAGGAAGCGGACGGGGTGATGTACACGCACGACGCCGACGGGCTCTTGACCGAGAAGGTGCTCCCGGACGGCCGGCGCTGGAAGTACCGGTGGAACGGGCGCTGCGAGCTGGTCGAGGTGACGAGGCCCGATGGGAAAACGGTGACGTGCGCGTACGACGCCTTGGGGCGGCGGATACGGAAGGTGTTTGACGGGAAGGCGACGGCGTACGCCTGGGATGGCGATGTCGTCGTGCATGAGATCGCCGAGGAGGCGCCGCTCGCGACGTGGGAGTTCCTGCCGGGGTCGTTCGCGCTGCTGGCCAAGGTCGAGGGCGATCCCGTCCACGGTCGGCGGTATGGCGCCGTGACGGATCACCTCGGCACGCCCCAGGTCTTGTTTGACGACCATGGGGAGATCGCCTGGAAGGCGCAGCTGGACCTGTACGGCGTGGCGCAGGCGGATGTGACGCGCACGAACTGCCCCTGGCGCTGGCCGGGGCAGTACGAGGATGAGACCGGGCTGTATTACAACCGATTCCGGTACTACGACCCGGAGGTGGGGAGGTATATCAGTCAGGATCCGATTGGGATGTGCGGCGGAATCGCCCTATATGCGCATGTCCTAGATCCGCTTACACACATCGACCCGCTAGGCCTGGCCCCATGCAAAGACGTAGGAAGAAATGCCAGAAAGGGAAGCTATTTTGAGGCTCGCATTGCAGACGACGGGGATCTAGTTTCCGTTTCGGGACCGCTCAGCCTCAGCAAAGCCATGAGCCGATTGCGCAGCCATATCAGAAACCAAGACAGACGCGCAGGTATCTACACCCCCGAGAGAACTGACGCAGCGCGACTGGCAAACAAAATCTCTTTAGGGAAGAAGAGCATCTTCGATAGACCTCATATCGGCGATAGCGGCACGAGAACCGGCAGGTTCAAGCACTACCACGACGCCTCTCACGCGGGAGGGCACGTGTGGTTCGGGGAGCCATACTGATGTCATATGCTCTCGTGATTGTGGTTGCAAATAGAGCGGTTACGCGGTTAGGTTTGCAGCCGTTTACGGAGGCGCTCGAATCAGCATGGAAGGAGGCTACCTGCGGGCATAGGGGCGTTGCGCTGCCATGGAATGTCACAATATCTTTACCTCCAGCCCACAGAGAAGCCGAGCGCTTGCTGAAACTTGGTTCGCAGGACATTTCAGAGGTTCTAAGGGAGTGGGTATGCATCATCACGCAGGATAGTGGCCTCAACCTTCTCGGTCGCGACGATCGCTTATCTTCGACCGGCGTGACATTCGTGCACAGTCTATGGTTCCATCTGGAACGACTTCGCCCGTCAAAAAAATTAGGACTCTGGTGTGCACTTCGGAGCGGAGCAGGCCATGGTGTGGAGCTCAAGCTGGAGGATGTATGCGTCAGACCTGCTGAGAGGCTAACAGTTCGTCCCAACACGATCCTGGTTCTAACCGATGACGCGCCAGCGTACCCAACGCGCAATCGCGGGGAGGACGCAGGCATAGCGATGGGTATAAATCTATCGCCGGCAGCAATCAATGATCTTAAGAAAGCTGAGCAAGGAGGGCCGCTGGATCCGCAGAAACTGACTGGTACTATTGACGTATTGACGGGTGACAACCTGACGAGAATCGGCCAATTCGATGATTCGATTTTGCTATTATTGAGCCTTGAGCGGCTCGCGGACGGCATTGAACAATTGCGCACAGCTGGCACGAATATCAAAATCGTGCTCCCGGGTAACACTCCGCCAGTCCATCTGGTCCGTAGCCTTAAGGACATGTCGCATGTGCACGTAGACTGTGGCGGCGCCTGCACTGCCGCAGTCACCACCCATGCTCTCGATGATGCTACCAGGGACGCTGCCTCGGAATTCGTTGCAGCGGTAGCCGGTGCCGTCCCCCCTAGCCATTGGCCCGAGCAAGCGAGAAAGATCTTTGACCGCTTGACAATCATATGGCCAGAGCTGGAGGCTTTGAGGAGCGGGCGGCAATGAGTGGGTGATCCTCAACCACAAGCCAGCGACCCCTCCCTGCCCGCGCGGAGCGCGGGCTTTGGGAGGGGCGGGCGGCGCGCAGGCGCGAAGCGCCGAGCACCGACCGGGGGTGGGCATCGCTCTCTGATCTGCTGGTCTTGTCTCTTTGTGTATCTGCTCATGCTGGTTCTGCTCCCCCCACGTGAGGCAGGCGATGAGGCGCGTGGAGGGGCTGTGCCCGCCGGAGGTGGAAGAGGAGATCCGGAGGATGCTGCGGGTGGCGCTGGACACGGACCCGGAGATGCAACGGCTCTTGCGGGCGAGCGTGGCCAGGCCGGCGGTGAAGGAGAGCGACAAGGTGGACGTGCGGGCGCTGCGCGCAGCGCGTGCAGGCCAAGAGCCCGCGCCAGCCAAGAACAACAGCGCGCAGCGGAGGCGGCGGTGACCGCGGCGGTCGTGGCGCTGCCGCGCGAGCGCCCGCTCAGCGCAGAGCAACGGAAGCTTGTGGAGAGCGACCCCGGGCTGGGACGGCGCGCGGTGGGAGCGGTCGTCAAGCGGTACGGGATGGTCATGGCGCCGGACGAGATGCTGCAGGAAGCGGCGCTGGCCATCGTGCTGGCGGCGCAGTCGTACGACCCGGCGCGGGGGCCGTTCGGGCGATGGGCGTTCTACAAGGCGTGCCACGCGATCCTCGACGCGGCGAAGACCGGCGGCAAGCACGAGGCGCTGCGGAGAAAGGCGCGCGCGGCGATGTTCGTGCGGCTCGCGGACGGGCGCGGGGCGCAGGACGAGGAGCACCTGCTCGAGGTCTTCAGCATGGGCGAGGATCCGAACCACAAGAAGGTCGCGACGTTCTGCAACGACCTGGTGGACCAGGCGCTGCGGGCGACGTGGCAGGGCGGCGGCGAGACGGCCATCGCACAGCGCGAACAGGCGGCGACCGCGGTGCGCGTGCTGCAAAAGGTGCTCCCGGACGGCCGGCGCTGGAAGTACCGGTGGAACGGGTGCTGCGAGCTGGTCGAGGTGACGAGGCCCGATGGCAAGACGGTGACGTGCGCGTACGATGCCTTAGGGCGGCGGATACGGAAGGTGTTCGACGGGAAGGCGACGGCGTACGCCTGGGATGGCGATGTCGTCGTCCACGAGATCGCCGAGGGGGCGCCGCTCTTGACGTGGGAGTTTGTGCCGGGGTCGTTCGCGCCGCTGGCCAAGGTCGAGGGGGATCCCGTCCACGGTCGGCGGTATGGCGCCGTGACGGATCATCTCGGCACGCCCCAAGTCTTGTTTGACGACCATGGGGAGATCGCCTGGAAGGCGCAGCTGGACCTGTACGGCGTGGCGCAGGCGGATGTGACGCGCACGAGCTGTCCGTGGCGCTGGCCTGGGCAGTACGAGCATGAGGAGACGGGGCTCTACTACAATCGGTTCCGATATTATGACCCGGAGGTGGGGAGGTATATCAGCCAGGATCCAATCAGGCTCATGGGTGGCATCGAGCTCTTCAGTTACACGCACGATCCTCTGACATGGCTCGATCCTCTCGGATTATCCAAGTGCAATGAAACCGAAGAGCGATGGAGGAAGTGGGCAGACTTCAAGACCGCGGGCTTCGAGCGCCTCGGCGCTCACGAGCAAAAGCACGCAATCAACATAATTGACATGTTCCAGCAGCGATATCTCGGCGGAGCCGGCGAGCCTCTGCCAGGAATAAGAAATCTCAACAATCTCGGCGATCATCTCTGGGAAATCAAGCACAAGAGCGGAGTAAGAGTCTACATCGATCGATCCGGGAACGTTCTCGCATTCGGAAACAAAAACACGCAACCACGGGACATGCCTTATCTAAAGCGATTGCTTGAGGATCTCATCTAATGCAATCAACGACCGCCGACATAGAGGTTGAATACCTGCACATAGCAACGGGAGTCAGCGTTCTGCGCGCAAACTTCCCAGACGAGCCCCGCGTCGTCTTCCACATAGAGACAGTCGAAAGCATTAGAAGGAAGCTCGACCAGCAGGACTGGTACGCAACGCCGAATGTCATCATTGTTCCAACTCCAGAGAACGCCGTGACTAAGAAAGCGATCATTGATTCGCTAGAGATCGAGCGCACGTATCGATATCGACCGTGGCGCAGCCCTGACGTCGCAGGATCAGTTGAGCCGTCAGCGGATTATAGATTGGAGTATTGCGGCGATCCTGCATCCTGCCAAAAAACTGGTTGGATCGACGTGGTAGTCCATCTAGGGAACCGCACGGCGTTCACACTCACGGTCGAAACTCTAATTAGCATTGAACGAGAACTAATGGAAGGGGCTACCATGGGGAACGCATGGTTTTACTGCCCCGATCTCGTGGTGGTCCAATTCATTCAGCACGAGGTTATCGAGAAGGCCGTGGTCGCCCTGATTGCTGATGGCATATCACGTTATGGAATTCTTGCTGATATGGATTCTTGATGAAAGCTCGCATGCCAGCGGTGTGGCGCCCCCCCTCGGTGCTCGCAGGGGAACAGCGATACGGTGGCTTCCACGTGCTGGTCGAGCGCGAGGAGGCCGGGGCTCGCGTCCTGTTCGAGCACGACACCGAAGGTCAGTTGACCGCGGTGGTGAATGAGGCCGGCGAGCGCTACGGCTTCAAGCTCGATCGGTGCGGGCGCGTTGTCGAGGAGACCGGGTTCGACGGCATGACACGCCGCTACCAGCGCGACACCGCAGGCCGCACGGTCAAGGTGCGCCTGCCGAGCGGGCGGACGGCACGCATCGCCTACGACGCCGCGAGCAGGATCGCGCGGATCGACCACTCCGATGGGACGTTCACCGAGCTCGGCTACCGCAAGGACGGTGCGCTGATGAGCGCGGCCAACGAGAGCGCCACGGTGACGTTCGAGCGCGACGCGATGGGGCGCGTGCTGCGGGAGACGAGCGGCGAGGTGGCCGTCGAGAGCCGCTACAATGCCGCCGGCGGCCGCATCTGGCGCAGAACGACCTTGGGGCACGAGACTTCGTATGATATTGACCCAAGCGGGGCGCTCCAGGCAGTCCGGTTCGCCATCGATCCACGCTTCGGGGACTTCTCGCCCGCATCGCTCCGCATGGACGGCCAGCCCGTCAGGGCGCCGTGGCGCGCGACGTTCCAGCGCGATGCGCTCGGCCAGGAAACCGCGCGAGAGCTCCCCGGCGGCATCGTCGCCGCGTGGGAGTACGACCCGCTGAATCGACCTGCCGCGCGCCGCGTGCTCCGCGCCGGCGTCGCGCTCTCGTCCGTCGGCTACAACAGCAGACCAGCACAAAGAGGCTGATGTACGGCATGGCGGGCGCGATCGCACCGAAGGCCATTGCGAGGACGGTCCGCACGACAGGCGCCCACCTGTTGCGAACGACGCAGTCGGTCATCATCGCGTCCGCTGTCAGGTCAGCACCGGGGGGCGGCGCGCCGCCGCTCCCCGGTGGACGATGCCAGTCAGCTGGACTGCTTCCCCTTGTCGGCCGTCGCCTGACCGCTCATCGCCGTCTGGCCGCCGCCCGCGCTCGCTCCCTGTCCGCTCGCCATCTGCGCCGCGGACCCGCCGCCGCTCTTGATCTGGACCGAGCGGCCGCGCTGCTGCTCCTGCGGCAGCTTCAGGCAGACCTCGAGGACGCCGTTCTCGAACCTCGCGTCCACGTCGTCGGCCTGCACGCCCTGGGGCAGCGGGATCGAGCGCATGAACGAGCCGTAGCTGCGCTCGGTGTAGGTCACGCCCTCGCGCTGCTCCTGCTGCTCCTGCCGGCGCTCGCCCTCGATGATCAGGGCGTCATCGTGGAGCTGCACCCGGATGTCGTCCTTCGTCACGCCGGGGAGATCGGCCTTCACGACGAGCTGGCCGCCGCGCTCGCCCACCTCGATGTGCGGCGACCAGAGATTGCCGCCGAGCGACGAGAGGCCTCGCCCGCCGCCCTGCTCGGCCATCGAGCGGGGCTGCCTGAAGGGCGAGAGCATCCCTCCGAAGCCGAGGTCATCGAACATGCGATCCATGTCCTCCATCATCCGGCGCATCATCGTGAATGGGCTGACGAAGCCGCCCGCCGCGCCGTACCGCCCGAGCTGACCGCCTCCTTGCTGGCGCTGCATTCCGGTGGACTGCGCGCCGGCTCCCTGAGAGGAGGGCTGACCCATCGCCTGGCTGCTGGGCTTGCCCTGCTGCGACCTGCCAACGGACACATCCTGACCCGTCTGCTGACGCTGCTGTTCCGCCATGGGAACCTCCTTTCCACCAGGCGTCATTGCAAGCGTGATGCCGCGTCGCCCGCGCGAGGCGGCGCCGCCCGCCGCGCCGGCGCGCTGCACGGAGGGCCGACGCGGTGCTTCATGTCGTGCGAGGTCACACTGCCAAGGACGCACCGTCGCGAAAAGCCACCAAGAGCCCGTCTGCCGGGAAGAGCACCATTCGCGCAGGCGGCGGAGCGGGCGCGTGGCCGAGCGGCCCAACACGGCGGCAGCAGCGCGCGACGCCGCGCGCGCAGCGCACCGATGCGCCCGGGAGCCCGGCTATCGCCACCCCCTGATGATCTCCACGAAGCGATCGAGGTTGCACGGCTTCTCACGCTCTCTTTCGCGAGGACGCTCGTGATCAGGCTGAGGCTTGCCGAGTCCACCCACTGCAGGTCGTCGAGGAAGATGGCCAGCGGGTGGGCGTGCCGGGCGAACACGGAGACGAAGTTCTGGAAGTAGAGGACGAAGCGATTCTGGGCCTCGACCGGGCCGAGCGCGGGGACGGGCGGCTGCTCGCCGAGGATGTGCTTCAAGGACGGGACCACATCGCAGATGACCTGCCCGTTGCTCCCCAGCGCGTCCAGGATGGCGCCGCGCCACGTCGCGATCCGCTCCTCGCTCTCGGAGAGGAGCTGCTTGATGAGCGCGTCGAACGCGTGGACGATGGCGCTGTAGGGCCTGTCGCGGTTGTACTGGTCGTACTTCCCGCTGATGTAGTAGCCCTTCTCGCGCGCCAGCGGCTTCAGGATCTCCTGGACGAGCGACGACTTCCCGATGCCCGAATAGCCCGAGACGAGGACGATCGTGCGCTTCCCCCGGAGCACGTCGTCGAACGAATCGATGAGCGTCTGGATGTCCCCTGCGCGACCGTAGAGCTTCTGGTGGAGCCGGAAGAGGTCTCTCCTGTCGTGCTGGCCCGGGCTGAACGCCCCGAGCTGGCCGCTGCTCCGCCACCGCCGCCGGAGCTCTTCCAGATCCGCCTTGAGCCCCTCGGCGCACTGGTAGCGGTCTTCAGCGGTCTTGCTGAGGAGCTTCATCGTGATGGCAGAGAGCGCGTCGGGCACCTCCGGGTTGATCTCCGACGGCGGGACGGGCTCCACGGCGATGTGGGCGTGCATCAGCTCGAGCGGATCCATCGCCTCGAACGGCCTCCTTCCGGTGAGCAGCTCGAAGAGCACGACGCCGAGCGAGTACATGTCGGCGCGGTAGTCCAAGCTGCGGTTCATGCGGCCGGTCTGCTCGGGCGACGTGTACGGGAGCACCTCTGGGAGGACGCGGCGGGAATAGATCTCCTCTTTCTCGCGCGTCACGAGCGAATCCACGCCGCAGCCGCTCCGGCCCGTCCGCGCGGCGCACGGCCAGGCGAGGCGCGTCGAGCAGCCTGAACGGCAGATCGATCCCGTACGTGAGTCCGTATGTGAGACGCGCCCCCCATCGCGTGCGTATGAGCCCTCCACACGCCCTGTCAACTGTCAACCTGACGACCGGAGCCAGCCTCGGTGCTGCTGGGGCGACTGCGTTCAGGCGGGCCTGGCCGCTGCACGCTCGCGCGCGACGGCGGCTAGGCCTGCCGGCCTGCGCGCGGCGGATCGCGGCGGATGGAGATTCGCGCGCGGCCCCTGCTTCGCGGGTGGCGCGAGCTGACGTGACGCTCATGGAGAACGTCGTCGCGCTGAGCGACTACCGGAGGTGATTCGACCGTCAGTGTGAGAGCTACACCCATACGCCAACGCATCGCTCTCGCGCGGCGACCGTCGAGCGGGCTGCGCGGTCAGGGGAGCTGCGGTGATGCCGTATCGAGCTGCGCCTGGAGCAGACCGCGGAGCCGCTTGATCTCGAAGCTTCGCGCCACCGCCCGTATCGGCCCGATCCACGCGCCGAGCCGCGGGTCTGCCTCTTCGAGCCGATTGAGCTCGGTCAGTACCGAGGACACGAGCCCTCTGTCTGCCAGCTCGATAAGCCGCGAGAGCTCCTCTGCCGGTGGGGGGGTGAGCATGCCGATCTCCGCATCGGTCATCGTGAGAGCGGTCACGGCCGCACCCGGCCCTGCTTGGCGCTTCCACTCGAGCTGGAGCGTGGCTCGGAGCAGCTCTAGCAGCGCGCCGGCCTGCACCGGCTTGGGCAGAAAGTCGTCGCATCCGGCGCTGAGGCTCGTTTGCCGCTCGGCCTCCGAGATGCTGGCGGACGAGGCGATGATAGCGACTCGGGCGAGCTCGGGCCTTTGCCGCAAGCGCCGTGTCGCCTCGTACCCATTCATGCCCGGCATGGCCAGGTCCATCACAATCACGTCCGGTGTTCGCTCGACGGCCAGCGCGAGCGCCCGCTCGCCGCTGTCGGCCTCCAGCAGCTCGAAGCCCAGCGGCTGGAGCAGCTCGCGCAAGAGCGCACGGTTCTCGGCGTTGTCGTCCACCACGAGGATCGTGCGGCGCTTGCCCTGATACCCCCTGATCGCCTCCCACGACAGCCCCGCGCTGGCCTTGGCCGCGGCCACCTCGAGCAGGCAAAGCGTCACCGTGAAGACCGTGCCGCGGCCGAGCTGGCTTTTGACCTCGATGCTCCCGCCCATCCGCTCGACGAGTCTCTTCGTGATCGCCAGCCCGAGGCCCGTGCCCTCGGCGTGCCGCTTTTCGTCACCGACCTGCTCGAAGGCCTCAAAGATGCGCCCCAGGTGCTCGGGGGCAATCCCGGGGCCGGTGTCTTTGACCTGGAACCGCACGGTGCGCCTTTGGTCCTCCGGCGGCTCCAGCACCTCGACGCGCAACGTCACCCCGCCCTGCTCGGTGAACTTGATGGCATTGCCCAGCAGGTTGAGCAGCACCTGCATGAGCCGCTTCTCGTCGGCGCGCACCCCCTGCCGCTCGGGGCCGATACGCTCGTAGGCGAACGAGATGCCCTTCTGCGCGGCGCGCACGCGGCAGATGTTTGTCACGGTCTTGAGGAGCGTGGGGAGGTCGACGGCGGTGGGGTGGAGCTCCATCTTGCCAGCCTCGATCTTGGCCAGATCGAGCACGTCATTGATGAGGCTGAGCAGGTGAGCGCCGGCGGTGTGGATGATGCGGGCCGAGTCGGCGGCCTTGGCGGGCAGGTCGGTCATCCGGCCGAGCAGCTGGGCATAGCCGAGGATGCTGTTGAGCGGCGTGCGCAGCTCGTGGCTCATGCTCGACAAGAAATCGCTCTTGGCGCGGTTGGCATTGTCGGCCGCCTCCTTGGCGGCCACGAGCTCTGTTGTGCGCTGCGCCACCTCGCGGGCAAGCCGCTCGCTGTAGGCGGAGATCTCGGTGTAGAACGTGGCGTTTTCCACGGCCGTCGCCGCGAGCGCGCCGAGCAGCGTCACCAGCTCGACGCGCGCTTCGGGGAAGGCGTCCTGTACGTTCGGGTGCTCCAGGTACATCACCCCTGAAAGGCGCCCCTGGTGCACCAGCGGCACGGCCAGCACCGAGCTGGGCCGGTGAGAGAGCAGGTAGGGGTCCTCGTCGAAGCGGGTGTCGGACGCGGCCTGCCCGAGCACCACCGGCTCCTTGCCGCGCGTCACGTACTGCACCAGCGTCACCGGCAGGCGGGTCGAGCCGGTGACCGGCTCGCTCAGCGAAAGCTCCAGTTGCTGCGGGTTGGCGGTGAGCTGGGCGGCGATGACGAGCTCGCTGCCTTGCATGAGGGCGAGCACGGCGCGCTCGGCGCCGGAATACTCGGCCAGCAGGCGCAGCATGCGGCCGATGAGCGAGCCGAGGTTGCGGTCGCCGGAGAGCGCCTGGGCAGCGCGCAGGGCGGAGGTGATGTCCAGGTAGGCGTGGAGCGTGCGGTTGGTGATCGTCGTGCTCGTCGACGACAAGGACGCCCCGTCCTGCGGCTCCGCCGGCGCGCCGTCCGCAAGGGCCGGGCGGCCCGAGGTCGCGATGCTGTCCGGGTAGCGCTGGACGAGCTGCGCGGCGGCCGCATGCGCCCCCCAGCGCAGGTAGGCGTCGTGCGCGGCCGAGAGATAGGCGCGGGCCAGGGCTCGGTGCCCGCGGGCGAGGCGGTGCTCGCCGCCGAGGCGCAGGCCGAGCGCCTCCGCGTTGATCAGATTGTGGTCGCGGGCCTGCTCGATGGCCTGGTCGTACAGCCGCCCGGCCTCCTCGTGCTCTTCCCGGGCGCGGGCGAGGCCCGCCTCCATCAACAGGCGCATGGCCTCGAAGGTCTCGGGGCAGCTCTGGGCCCAGAGGGTGAGGTGCGCGCCGTGGAAGGCGAGCCGGTCCTCCAGCAGCGCACGCCGCTCGGCGGCGGCGGTGGGGAGGGCATGCGCTCCGGCCACGCAGAGCGTGAACGTGAAGGCGAGGGACGGGGGACCGCCCCACGACGCCTGCCAGTCCGGCTCGACGGTGAGGACCGTCCCGGCCGCCCACGCGTCGGCGCCGAGGTGAAGCCCGGTAAAGCCCGCCATCGCGCCGTCCATGAAAATCATCGTTTTCAGGTCCGTCGCGTGCCCCGCGATCTCAGCGAGCGTCTGCTCGACGGCGTTCGCGGCCGAGGTCTGCGAGAGCGCGGCGACCGGGCGAACGACGCTGTTCCGAAGCGCCATGCCGTGCAGGTCGCGGAAGTCCATGCGGTCGAGGTCGCGCGCAACGCGATCGAGGTCGGCTCCGGCGATCAGCTGGAACTGCACCGCGTGGAACTCGCTGTAGGCCTCGTAGGACAGATTGCGCTCCTCGGCGCCGGCGCGCGTCGCGCGCGCGAACAGCTCCACCACCTTCGAAGGCGGCGTCCAGTACTGGGCGGCCATTGCGCCGCCCAAGAGCGGGGCCGTGCGCAAGACGTCGTACTGATCGATGAGCGCTAGCATGCCCTCGTTCAGCCGGCGCCCCAAAGGCACCTTTCCCAGGGCGAACGAAAGGAACAAGGCCGTGGTCCCGAACCCAACGAACGAGCTCTTCGTCAGCCCGTGCCGCAGCGTCTCCAGCACGATCATCGGCCAGCAGCACCAGCCCAGCGAGGGTATCCCCAAGCTTGCGCAGATCCCCAGCACCTCCAGGATCCTGCACCGCAGCGCGTGGGCGCGGTCGGTGCTCATCGGCATCGCCTTCCAGTCCTCGACGGTCATGCGCACCACGGCGGGCTCAATCTCGATGATGAGCGCGCCAACCAGCGCCTGCTGCTCCTCCGGGGTCCTCGGCAGCGGGCGCCCGAGCCACGAAAGGGCCGTGAGGCCGAGCTCGATACCCTGTGCGAGGCGGCCGGCGATACGAAGATACACAAGAAAGATGCTGGCCACGCGCGTGCGCTCGAGCGCGTCCGGCGCTCGCTCGAGGCAGCGCAGGAAGAGCCGCTCTCCCTCGTCGACCTCCGCCGCGCGCCAGAGCGCCTCCGCCATGCAGAGGTGCACCTCGAAGGTCGTCTCCGGGGCCGCAGTCCACCCCTCCTCGCCGAGCAGCGATGCGGCCGTCCCGAGGAACGCCGCGGCCTGCGCGTCGGCTGCGCTGGCCTTGGCCCGCTGCCCTGCGCGCAGGTTCTGCTCCGAAAGCTCGCGCTTCTCCTCGGCCTCGGTCAGCCGCTCCGCGGCCCGGTTGCGGTGGTAGAGCGTCGCGAACAGCTCCCCGTCGGCGCACGCGACGCCGTACCTCGCCCGCAGCGCTCGGCCGATCCCGAGGTGCAGCGACAGCCGCTCCTCCGCCGTGAGCGCCTCGTAGGCGGCCTGCTGCACCCGGTCGTGCACGAAGGCGTAGGTCTCCTGCGCCTGCTCGCCCTCGTGCATCACGAGCCCCTCGCGCACCGCCTCCGCCAAGAGGGCGCTGACCGTCTCCGGCTGCTGCCCCAAGAGATGCGCCAAAAGCGCCCCGTCGAACCGGTCGCCAATGCACGCCGCCGTCTCGAGCGCGTGTTGCAGCTCGGGCGACAGCCGCTCGAGCCTGCGGGTCAAAAGCGCGACGACGTTGTCGGTGATCCCCGCCCGTTCGATCGCCTCTCGCTGCCATTGCCACCGCCCTGTCTCCGCATCGCGGACGAGCAGCTTCCGCTCGTGCAAGAGCTTTAGAAACTGCCCGACGAAGAACGGGCTGCCGTCGGTCTTGTCCTTGATCAGCCGCGAAAGCTGCTCCACCTCGGCCCCCGGCCGATCGAGCATGTCCGCCACCATCGCCGCCACCGCCTCCGCGCCGAGCGGCGAAAGCGCGAGCCGTCCGGTCACGGCGCCCGGAGCTGCGGAGGCAGAAAGCAGCGCGTTCAGCGGGTGCTCGGGGCCCACCTCCTCGCTTCGGTAGGCCCCCACGACGAGCAGGTGCTGGCCCGCTGGTTCCTTCAGAAGCTCGCCCAAGAGCGAAAGCGATGCCGCGTCCGCCCACTGCAGGTCATCGATGAACAGCACCAGCGGGTGCTCGGCTGTGGCCAAGGTCCGCACGAAGCGCAGCACCGTCGTCTGGAAGCGGAGCTTCGCCGCCATCGGCTCGAGCTCGACCAGCGGCTTCGGCTCGCCCAGGATGTGCACCAGCTCGGGCATGAGCTCGACCAGGATCTGCCCATCCGGCCCCGCGGCCTCCTGAAAGGCCTGCCTCCAGCGCTCGAGCACCTCGGCCGGGTCCGCCAGCCGTCGCCGCACCACCGACCGCAGCGCCTGCGCAAGCGCCGCGTACGGCGTGCTGCGCTGCAGCTGGTCGAACTTGCCAGCGACGAAGATGCCCCGGCGCGCGCGCACCTCTGCCTGCAGCGCCTGCACCAGCGCCGACTTGCCCACGCCCGACGGCCCCGCCACCAGCGCCAGCACCGTCGCGCCGCCGCACGCCTCATCGAACAGCGCCGCGAGCGCAGCGCTCTCACGCTCCCGACCGAACAGGCGCGAGGGCGTGCGGACCCGATCGTCCCAGTCGCGTTTCGCCAGAGGAAACGGCGCCACCGTCCCCGCCTCGACCCACGCCCGCGCCGCCCGCTCCAGATCCCAGGCCGCGCCGTCGGCGGTCTGGTAGCGGTCCTCGGGGCTCTTGGCCATCAGCTTGAGCACGATCGCGCTGACGGCCTCGGGGATGCTCCGCTCAGGCGCGCGCTCGTGCGGTGGTACGGGGGCCCGGGCGATGTGCGCGTGGATCAGCTCCAGCGTGTCGGTCGCGTCGAAGGGCAACGCGCCGGTCAGCATCTGGTAGAGCGTGGCGCCCAGCGCGTACAGGTCTGCCCGCGCGTCCGGCGCTCGGTTCAAGCGGCCCGTCTGCTCGGGCGCCATATACGCCAGCGTCCCTGAGATCGTTTCCACCGACGTCTGCGCGGCGAGATGAGGCGTCCACCAAGTCGCGAGCCCGAAGTCGATCAAGCAGGTGCGCGTCCGCTCGGCGTCGACCAGGACGTTGTGCGGCTTGATATCACGGTGGAGGATGCCTCGCCGGTGCACCTCGCCCAGGCTGCGCGCAAGTGCGGCGCCGAGGCGCAGCGCGACCCCCACCGGCAGCGGGCCCTGGTCGAGCACGCGCGCCAGCGAGGTGTCGCCCCAGGGCTCCGGCACGAGAACCGGCTTCCCAACCGCGCGCGGGATCGACGGCTCGCCGCAGGGAACTTCCAGGATCACTGGCGCGCCGCTCTTGGCCTCGGCCGCTCGCGCGATGCTCGTGTCCGTCCCCGTGCGCAGGACCCCCTTGATAGCGCACCCCATATTGGACTCTCGACGATGCGACGGCGTATGTCACGCCTCATCGTGGTGAATGAGCTCGATCGCACGCGCTGTTTTCCGCGTCGATTCCCTCGCTTTCAATCCCTGTGAAAAGCCCTGCGGGCCTAAGGATTTCGATAGTTTTGCCCGCCAGAAGTCCGGCCAGGGATCCGGAGAGAAATTTCAACGCAAAGGCGCAAAGGCGCAAAGGCGCAAAAAAAGAACAAATTCATGCATTTTTGCGCCTTTGCGCTCTTGGCGTCTTTGCGTTGAAATCTCTCTCCTCTCGCGAGGCAGATTCCTGGCAGGATTTCTGACCCGCGGTACTAGCACCAAACGCCGCGGCTCCGCGCTGAGCGTTCACCAACAACTTCCGCCTCGGGAGTCGACCGTTGCCGAGGCCGGCTGCCACCACGGACCTGCGCACCGCAGCGAGGGTGGGATGCTGCACGTCGGGAGGGGACGATGAGTTGGGGCTTGGGCCTCGAACTGCCGCTCGATCACGTTCGGCGCGATCGGGCCCTTGTGCCGCGAGTCGGTGGTGCGGCGCAAGCGCCGCTTGCTGCGTGCCGCGAGCTTTTGAGCGCGCATCAGCCGTGCGACCCGCTTTCTGCCGACACGGATGCCGCGGGCACGCAGCTCGGCGTGCACGCGCGAGCTGCCGTATCTGCCCCGGCTCTTGTGGTGCACGGCCCGGATCTGCGCGCTGAGCTGGGCATCGGCCTTGGCCCGCGCGGACTCCGAGCGCTTGGCCCAGGCGTAGTAGCCGCTGCGCGAGACCAGCAGCGCCGCGCACAGCACCAGCACCGGGTAGTGCGCCTTCTCCGCGTCGATGAACTCGAACCTCGCTCGCTCTCCTTCGCGAGTCGTCAGAGCCGCCCTCGCCGGCGACTCGGCCGAGCCGTCTGCCGGCAGCGCGTCCACGCCGCCGCCCTCATATCACATACCGCAAGATGAGCTCGGTGATCCCCGCCGCCAGCAGCAGGAGCAGCCCGCCCACGAAGCCGATCAGCGTGAACCTGTCGTCCCGCCACCGCGGCCGGAGCGGCACGATGTCGCGCTCCGGCAGCACGACCGCCCTCACGGTCGCGTGGATCGGCAGACCGCCCGGCCGCGGCGCGACCGCCACGTTCGGCGGCTGCGCCAGCCCCATGTTGATGAACCGCATCACCCCCGCGCGGAGCCGGTCGCCCATGCCCGGCAGCGCGCTGCCGATCGCCACCGCCCGGATCCACGGCGCGCGCTCGAACGCGTTCTCCATCGCGATCACGCCGAACAGCTGCCGCAGCCTCGCCATCAGCGCCCGCACCTCGGCGAGGTGCTGGAACGCGCGCATCCTCGCGTCGGGCGGGTCCTCCGAGCTCACCCGCGCCAGGCAATACGACTCCAGCCGCGCGTTCAGGCCCTCGAGCTGCTGCAGGATCCGCGGCGCCGCCTTGTCGGGGCTCGTCTCGAGCGGGAGCGTGAAGCCCCAGGGCTCCTCGCGGCCGCGCTCCGCGGTCCACTGGAACACCTCGGCGAACCCCCAGAGCGTGTCGTAGCGCGACAGCACCACGTACGTCGGCACGTCGGCGCGCAGCGCGCGGCCCACCTCGATCAGGTAGGCGCGCATGCGGTTCGCGTACGCGTCGACCCCCTGCTCGTCGAGCTCGATGAACTCGGCGATGCTCAGGACGAGGAGGATGCCGTCGATCGGCTCGCGCTTCCGCGAGCGGCGCAGCTCCTCGCAGAGCTGCGCGAGCTCGGCCGGCTGCCGCCGCGGGCCGAGCACCGACGCCTCGGGCTCGATGAAGAGCGCCTCCTTCGCCAGCCAGTACGAGCACCGCGCCCCGGGCACGCCGATCGGGAGCGGGCCCCCGCCAGGGGGCCACGTGAGGTTCATCGAGCGGACCACCGTGGAGCGGCCCGAGCCGGGCTCGCCGAGCACGAGGTAGCAGGGGACCGCGTAGATCCCCTGCGCGCTGTCCGGGTTTGCCTGCTCGACCAGCGCGTGGACGCTCGCCAGCTCGTAGACGAAGGAGCCGCTCATCCGACCCTTTGGGCGATCGTCCACCCGAGCGAAAGCGCGCCCGCGATCGCGACGAGCGCCGCCAGCGTCCGCCCCACCAGCGTGGACCGCCACAGCGGCAGGCCGGGGACGTGCTGGACCGCGACGCCGTCGACGAGCGCCGGCCGGAGCACCCCGCCGCTCCAGTCCCGGTCCGGATCCACGCCGAGCTTCAGCGAGAGATCGCGGCGGATCCGCAGCAGATCGTCGGTGTTCTGCCCCGGCAGCCCGTACCGGCCGCGGAAGCCGAGCCCGAGCACGCAGGCGTAGGTCGCCATCACCGGGAGCGGCCCCTTCTGCACCCGCCCGAGCCGCTCGAAGAGCTCGACGCCCGCGTTGTTGGTCATCCACCGCGACGCCTGGAGCGGGCGCTGGGCCCAGACCGGGCGGAGGTCCGGCAGCGACATCGCGAGCTCGTCCGCGAACGCGGCGACCGCGAACATGCCGTCGTCGACCGAGACCACCGGCATTTCTTGCGCGAGCTTGGACCCCTTGAGCTCCTCGAGCAGCAGGTTCGCCTGCCGCAGCACGTGATCGGCCGGCGGCCGCCGCGGGGACTGGCGGAGCATGCAGAGCCAGAGGAGCATCTCCTCACCGAAGACGCCGATGGACGTTTCCACGCGGCCGCGAGCTTACGCCAGGCGCGCACCGACCGTCGACCCGGGCGCGCGTCGATCGGTGGATCGACCGATCGACCAATCGACCGGTCGACTGGTCGACTGGCCGCGCGCGCGCGCTTTCTCCGCCCGGGCGCGACGATCCTGTGACATCGGAGGTGCGAACGGCGGCGCGCGCGATTTCTGCGCCCGGGCAGCGCCGTGCGCGCGGATGCACCGGAGCGTCGACAACCGGGGGGGCCCGCGCCTATGCTCCCGCCGCTTCTCGAGCCCCTTTCGAGAGCAGCCGGGGACCCGCGAGCGCGGCCCCCTTGAGGAGAGGTCATGTCGGAGATCCAGAGCGTCATCGCGCGCGAAGTCATCGATTCGCGCGGCAACCCCACTGTCGAAGCCGAGGTCACCACGCTGAGCGGCACCGGCCGCGCGGCCGTGCCGAGCGGCGCGTCGACCGGCGAGCACGAGGCCGTCGAACTCAGGGACGGCGACAAGAAGCGCTTCCTCGGCAAGGGCGTGCTCAACGCGGTGAAGAACATCGAGACCGTCCTCGGTCCGGCCGTCCTCGGGATGGATGCGCTCGATCAGGCCGAGCTCGACCAGGTGCTCATCAAGGCGGACGGCTCCGCGAACAAGTCGAAGCTCGGCGCCAACGCGATCCTCGCCGTCTCGATGGCCGCCGCGCGCGCCGCCGCCGACACGGTCGACCTGCCGCTCTGGCGCTACCTCGGCGGCGCCGCGGCGCGCGTCCTGCCGACGCCCCTCATGAACATCCTGAACGGCGGCGTGCACGCCGACAACGGCCTCGAGATCCAGGAGTTCATGGTCGTCCCCTACGGCGCCGAGTCGTTCGCCGAGGCGCTTCGCACGGGCGCCGAGATCTTCCACACCCTGAAGGGGCTGCTCAAGAAGGACGGCATGGTCACGGCCGTCGGCGACGAGGGCGGCTTCGCCCCGCGCCTCGCGTCGAACCGGGCGGCGCTCGAGTACGTCGTGCGCGCCATCGAGGCCGCCGGCTACCGCCCCGGCGAGGACGTCGGCGTCGCGCTCGACTCGGCGCTCAGCGAGTTCTACGACGCCAAGACCGAGCGGTACACCTTCGACAAGCAGCAGAAGACCCGCGAGGAGGTCGTCGCGATCTACGAGGAGCTCAGCAAGGCGTTCCCGATCGTGTCGATCGAGGACGGCGTGGCCGAGAACGACGAGAAGGGCTGGCGGCTGCTCACGGAGCGGCTCGGCAAGCGGGTCCAGCTCGTCGGCGACGACCTCTTCGTCACGAACCCCGCCCGGCTCGCGAAGGGCATCGAGGACGGGATCGCCAACGCCATCCTGATCAAGCTGAACCAGATCGGCACCGTGACGGAGACCCTCGAGTGCATCCGCCAGGCGGGCGAGGGCGGCTACCGGTCGATCATCTCGCACCGCTCGGGCGAGACCGAGGACACGTTCATCGCCGACCTCGCTGTCGCGACGAACGCGGGCCAGATCAAGACGGGCTCCGCGTCCCGCTCGGACCGCGTCGCGAAGTACAACCAGCTGCTCCGGATCTCCTACGCGCTCGGCGACGGCCAGATCTTCGCCGGCCGCGCGCCGTTCCGCCGCCCCGGGGCGCAGCGCGCCAGCTAGAACACCGATCACGTTGAAACCCGGAGAATTTTCACAGGGAGGCGGGGAGGCGGGGAGGAAGAAAAAAAATGAATTTCTCCCTCTTGCCGTCTCTCGCTCCCCGCCTCCCCGCCTCCCTGTGAAATTCCTGCTTTTTCTCGTGGTTTCAACCCGTTTGTCGCTCTAGCGCCCACCCGGCGCTGGCCGCGCTCGTGCGGCCAGCGCTCGGTCGACGTGATCGACGTGATCGACGCGATCGATGTGAACGACGTCGACGTGAGCGACATCGATGCGAACGACGTCGCCGTGAGCGACGTCAACGTGAACGGCGCAGCGGGGCCCCCGCGGCGCTGAGCGCGCCGGGGGCCCAGCCTCGCTGGCTACCAGCGATCGCGCCCGCCGCCACCTCCGCGGCCACCGCCACGGCCGCCGCCGCCGCCGCCTCCACGGCCGCCGCCGCCGCCGCCACCTCCGCGGAACCCACCGCCGCCGCCGCCACCGCCGCCCGGGCCGCCCGTGCGCTCGCGCGCCTCATTGACCGTCAAGGTCCGGCCGTCGAGGTCCTTGCCGTGCAGCGCGTTGATGGCCGACTGCGCCTGGGCATCGCTCACCTCGACGAAGCCGAACCCACGAGACTGCCCGGTCATCCGATCCGTCATCAACTGAATCGACAGAACCTCGACCCCTGCCGCCTCGAAGGCGGTCCGCAGGCTGTCTTCCGTCGAATGGAACGCCAGGTTCCCCACATAAAGCCGCTTGCTCATGTCTGCCGCCGATCCCGTATGCACGATCCCCGCTTCCCTCGCGGACGGCCCGGATCGTGCCGCGGGCCGTACACGAAAACACTCCCCGACGACCGGCCGTCACCCCACGTTCGGATGAGGCAACCACGTTGCAGCAGGCGGCCGGATCTGAGGTCGAGGACGAACGAACCTTGAGGCGCTTCGGAAGCTACCGGCCGGCGACGGTGTACGCAAGGTATTCCCCCTGGATGGCCGCGTCTGCCTGGTCATGAGCGGGCCCGGACGCGGAGCCTGGCCACCAGATCGCGCCAGGGCCCGCGCCTCGCCCCGCCCCACCCCGTGACCGAGGCCCGCGCCCTGCGCTCGCGCCAGGGACAAACGTTTCATGCAACGAGGACACACGGAGTTTTCCGTGGCCTCTCCGACCCCGAGCGCGGCTCGGTCGAGCTCGACTCGCTCGAAATCCCTTGATCGCGCCGCGCGCTGGCCAGAGGCGAGCGCGTATGTCCCCGATCGTCTCTTCTGGTAGCCTGCCTGTTCAGTGCTCGAACTGGAGGTCAGACCATGAGACCACGCGTGTTCTCCGCGAGGGCAGGCTCGCGCAAGGTGCATCGAGGGGCGCTCCTCCTCGCCTTCGCGGCGGCGATGGCGGCTTCCGGGGGGGCGTGCTCGTGCTCGTCGGACGGCGAGACGGACACGCCGACGGGCGGGGCGCAGGGCGGCGGTGGCTCCGCGAGCGGCGGCGCGGTGGAGGGGCTCGTCTCGCTGCGGGTCGAGCCGGGCACCACCTCGGTCGAGCTGGCGGTCGGCGCGCCTGCTGCCGTGCAGCTCGAGGCGATCGGCCGGTTCGAGGACGGCTCCGAGCGCGACGTCACCGACCGGGTGACCTGGAGCGCCGACGACCTCTTCGCCCACGTGGACGCCGGGCGGGTCACGATCGCCTCGCCCGGCCGCGTCCGGGTGATCGCCGCGGACGGCCCCATCTCGGCGAGCGCCGAGGTCACCGTGAAGCTCGCCGGCGAGATCGCGCTGCCCGGCGCGCCCTCCGGCGCGAGCGCCGCGCTCGACGGCGCGCCCGAGGCGGCGAACGCCCCCGCGATCGCCTATCCGCTCGACGGCGCGCTCTTCCCCTCGAACATCGGCACGGTCGAGCTCCAGGTGAGCAGGGGCAGCGCCGGGCAGAGCGTCTGCCGCGTCGAAATCACGGGTGATTTCATCGACTTCCGGCTCGTCGGCGCCTGCGACCCCATCCCGGACACCGACGGGTGCGCCCTGGCGCTCCCCGCGGATCTGGTCCCGCTGCTCGTGAGCGCGAGCGAGGGCGAGGCGATGGAGACGCGCGTCCGCCTGGCCGCCGAGGACGGCAGCGAGCTCGGCGAGAGCGCGGCGATCGACGTCCGGTGGGCGAGCGCGTCGCTCTCGGGCGGCCTGTATTACTGGCGCACCAACGGGACCTCGCTCCAGTCGGCCGCCATTTACCGGTACGATCTCGACGACGCGGCGAGCCCGCCCGAGCTGTTCTGGGACAACGAGCAGTCGCCGCCGCTGGCGACCGGGCTGGAGATGCCGTGCATGGGCTGCCACGCCCTCGCGCTGGCCGGCGACAAGATGGCGCTCACCTTCGGCGGCAGCGGCCCTTCCTCGTTCGCGCTGGTGGACGTCGCGACCGCGGACATCATCGCGCTCCGCAACACCGATCCCGACGGGTTCGCGACCATGACCACCTTCTCGCCGGACGGCGCGCTCATGGTCAACGCCTTCCGCGGCGGGCTCACGCTCCGGCGCGCCGACGAGACGCTCGAGTCGCTCGGCGACCTGTTCGTCGAGGAGCCCGAGCGGCTGACGCAGCCGTTCTGGTCGCCGGACGGCAAGCACCTCGCCTTCGTCGCGTGGCAGCCCGGAGAGAACGGCGCGGGCGACGAGCTCTACGGCGACACGGTCCGCGGCGCGCAGATCCTGATCGCGGGCTCGGACGGCGCGGGCGGGTTCGAGGCGCCGAGGGCCCTTGTGCCGCGCGAGCAGGACAGGACCCATTATTATCCTGCCATCTCCGACGACGGCGCCTGGGTGGTGTTCAACACCTCGCGCTGCGACGGGCCGCTCGGCAACGGGCCCTACGGCAACGACCCGTGCGATTCCTACGACGACAACTCCGCGCGCCTCCGGATGGTCCCGGTCGAGGGGGGCACGCCCGTCGATCTCGCGCGGGCGAACGGCGACGACACCTGGGCGAACTCGTGGCCGCGCTTCGGGCCGAGCCACGACACCTACCGTGGAAAGAACATCTACTGGGTCGCGTTCTCGTCGCGGCGCCCCTATGGCCTGCGCCTGCCCGGGTCGAACGACGGGACGTCCAAGCCGCAGCTCTGGTTCGCGGCCGTGACGCTCGCGCCGGGCACGGAGATCGACGGCGACCCGAGCTTCGCCCCGGTGTGGATGCCCCAGCAGAACGACGACATGGCCGATCCCACGGGGAACCACATCCCGCAGTGGGCCGAGAAGGCGCTCCCCGTGCCGCAGTGACGAGGGCCGCGCTCGGCCGCGGCGCCGCGGCCGAGCGCGGCGCCGCGCCGGGCGCGGCTGCGCGCGGCGCCGCGCCAGGGCGCGGCTGAGGGCGGCGCCGGCAAGGCAGCCCGTGGCCGCGCCGCGCCCCGCTCAGGCCGCCCGCGCCGCGGCCACGGCGGCGCGGGGCTGCACGACGCCCCAGCCCTGCCGCTCGAGCGCGATGCCGGGCAGCCCGCGCGCGGTCTTCATGAGGATGCGCCGGCACTGCTGCGGCGAGAGCCGCGGGTTCGCCTCCAGCATCTGCGCCACCACGCTGCTCACGATCGGCGCGGCGAAGCTCGTCCCGTCCACGTGCTTGTAGTGGCCGGAGATCACCTTCTGGTCGCGCAGCTTGGCCGCCGCGAGCTGGCGCACGAGGTACGGCTCGCGCCCGGCGACGGCGTCGAGGTCCGGATCGACGCACGCGTGCTCGACGAGCAGCCCCGGGAGCTCGTCGTCCCGCGCGCGGTCGAGCAGCGACAGGAGCTGCGCCTGCGCCGCCGTCGGCGTCCCGGGCAGGATGGGCGCGGCCAGCCAGATCGCCGGCGCGATGATCTCGGGCTTCTGCAGCCCATCGAGGGTGAGCCCGTACGATGAGTGGTAATTCCACGTCTGCTCCCCGGAACCGCCGTCGTCGAGCCCCCCGACCGCGATGACGCTCGGCGCGCTGGCCGGCGGAAGGACGTTGTGCGCCGCGTCGTGCCCGGCGTTGCCCGCGGCCGCCACGACGACGATGCCGTGCCGGGTCGCGTCGTCGGCGGCGCGCGACAGGCTGCCGGTGAGGTACGACTCCTCGTAGTCGCCCCCGCACGAGATGTTGAGCACGCGGATCCCGTACCGCTCGCGGTGCGCGATCACCCACTCGATGCCCCTGCGGATGTCGTCGTGGACGATGCGGTGCGCGGAGCCGACCTTGACCAGCACGAGGCTCGCCTCCCAGGCGAGCCCGCGGAAGCGCCCGTCCGAGAGCGCGCCGTTCCCCGCGGCGACCACCGAGGTCATCATCCCGTGCCACGCCGAGGCGTCCCGGTGCTCGAGGGCCGAGAGGCCCGCTTCGGGCGAGAAGATATCGTGGTAAGCGAGGATGCGGCTGCGCGGCGTGACGAGGTCCGGGTGAGCGTGAAAGCCGGAGTCGAGGAAGGCGATGGTGACGTCCCGGCCCGCGTAGCCGGGGTCCGCGTGCAGCCGGTCCGCGATGGGCAGGATGCGCCGGGGGTCGAAGTGGCTCGGGGACATCGGCGTGACACTATTTCACCGTTTCGCCCCCCTGGCTCGCGCGAACCCCGCGCGAGCCCGCTCGCCCGCCCGACTGGCACGCTGGGCGCCGCCTGGACGGGCCGGCGCCGTTCCGGCAGGCTCGGCGCATGAGGTCATTCATCGCGACGATGGTCTACGAGCTTCACCCGGACACGCCCCCGGACGCGAGGAAGCTCCTGCGGGCGCACCTCGTCGGCAGGCGCTGGCAGGACAGGCACGAGGGCGCGCCGATGCCGCCCACCGCGGTCTGGATCCGCCGCTCTGCGGAGGACCACGAGACGACCGACGACCTGCACGCCGCGTGCGCGCGCGACCTCGGCGAAGCGGCCGCCGCCGTGGCCAGGGCGGGGCGCCCGATCCAGGTGGTGCGCGCGTGGATCCAGGTGAGCGGCGCCGGGACGTACGGGCTCGCCGCGCTCGAGCGGCGCGGCTGAGCGCGCGGCGCGGCTGAGCGCGCGGCGCGGAAAGCCGGGCCTCACCGCGGCACTTCGGATAGGCTCGGGCAGCTCGAAGGGAGGCGACGATGGCTCGATGGCTCGGGATTGGCACGGTACTGCTCTCGCTGGTCGCGCTCGCGGCCGGCTGCGGGGGGTTCTCGACGGAAGAGGCGCAGCAGCGCTGCGATCAGCTGCGCGACGCGGTGCCCTCCTGCTCCAACGACGAGAGCCATGGCGCGTGCGTGCGCTGTTACGAGGAGTGCGGCGACGCCTGCGAGCCGTCGGCGGCCTGCCCACAGACCTTCACCTGCGCGGAGTGACGGGGAGGCCGCGCCCGGCGTCCGGCGTCACTTCACCTCGAGGCCGCAGTTGATGAACTCGATCGAGGTGTCGATCCGGAAGTGAGAGTCGGTCACGTGGCGCTCGGCGAAGAAGAAGTCGAGCTGGTACTTCTTCCCGATCTCGAGCCCGAGCTCGTCGAGGTTGACGACCTCGGTCTGCTCGGCGTGGATGCCCCCGAGGTCGACGACCTTCTTCCCGTCGATGTACGTGAAGACGTCGTCGTCGCCGGCGAACGTGAACTGCTCGCCGCCCTTGTACTCGAAGCCCATGTGCATCTCGAAGGTGAAGTGGTAGTTGTGCGGCCGCTCCTCGTTGCCGAACAGCTGCTCATCGATGGGGAAGAACTCCTGGTTATTGTACGTCCACACGCCGTCTCCGTCGGTGTCCTCGAACTGGAGCGCGATGTTCATCGGCATGTTCTCGCCATCCATGTCGCGGAACCACATGTCGAAGTTCGCCTTGCCGGTCGTTGTCGTGGTGCCCTCGGGCCCGCCGGCGTAGACCGGCTTCAGGTCCTGTCCGAGGGTGTCGGTGACGATCGCGTGGTCGTCGCAGGTCGAGCACTTGCCGGAGTCCTGCGGCTCCATGTCGGGGTGGGCTTCCTTGAAATCGCGCACCCGACCGGTGAACTTGCCGTCGCACGACTCCCCGTTCTCCTGCCCGTTCTCACCGGGGATCCCTCCGCCGGTGCCGCCGGTGGTGCTGGGATTGACCGAGCCGAAGCTCTCGTCGACGCCCCCGGTCCCGCCGGGCCCGCTCGGCCCCGCGGTCCCGCCAGGCCCACCGGCGGCTTCAGACGACGAGTCCCCGCCGCTGCTCCGACTCGCCTCTGCACTGCACCCACTCAGCACCCCCACAAGCGCAAGCGCCGCCACGCAACCCGCCGCCGTCTTCATCGCCTTCATCGCCCACCTCGCTCTTAAGATGCCGTCCCAAGCCCTGGCGGCAAAATAGCATGATGGGCACCCTGCTGGCGTGTTGACGTAATGCGTCATCCGGCGGAATTGCACGGCTCCAACACGCGATTGGGTGTGCTGCGGCTGGCATTTTCCACCATCAAGGCGCGCCGGAGGATCGTGGCCAGAGGCCGGTGGATCCAGGTGGCAAAAATTGTTTGTTCCCATACATTCTCGCGCTCGCCCCGCTGAAGGTCGGTGTTGAACCCGCCCGATGGAGTCCCTCTCGGAGGACCACCGAGCGGGTCGCCCCCGATGAGCGCGTTCGTTGCCTGCGCCGGGGTGGGGCCTGTGCCGTCGGCGCCGCGGACCGGGCTCGACCGCGCGTGAATGGCTGTGCCCGGCGCCGGGAGCGACCTTCTCCGACAGGCGCCCCGGCGGGCCTGGACGCTGGATTGCATCCATCACGTCGAACAGCACGTCGAACGGAATGCTGAGCACGTGTTCCGGAAGGAGGAAGCGATAATGAGCGATCAACAACGTGATGTCGCGGGGCGGACGGCCACACAGGGCGAGGGGGCTCCGTCGGAGGAGATCGGGCACGGCCCCGGGCTCGATCCGCCGGGCGCGCTGCCCGACGACGACGCCGATCCCCGGGACGAGGCCTATGCGGACCGGCCTGCGACCAGCACGCCTTCCGAGCCGAAGGACGGGCGCGAGCCAGTCGGGCAGTCGGACTACAGCGATGTCAGCGATGCTTCGGCCATCCAGCGTCCGCCGGCCGACTCCTGAGCTGGCGACCACAGCCATGCTCACCTGAGCGCCTGCGCCTCACACCCCGCCCGCGCACCTTCCGTGGAGGCGTCGCGATTTCCCGTCATCTTGGTCACAGCCGTCGCCGCGGTGCTCCGGCACGAGGGGCTCGACATCCGGGCACGCTCGGAGTACGCGAGGACCGCTCACGGAGAGACGCAGGTGTGCAGTGGACCACGAGACGCGGAGCGATATCGAGCCTGGCTCCAGCGCCGCTGACGCGCGGGAGGCCCACCACGCCGCCGAGGCGAGCCCATCGCCGGAGTGGGCGGAGGCGCCGTCGACCCGGCCGCCCAGCGCCAGTGAGGCGATTTGCCCTGTCTGCCTCGAGCGCATCGCCGCCGGCGTCGCCCTCTGCCCCGAGTGCCGCGAGCCGACCGACGTACCGAAGAGGTCGGTGCGCGCCCCCTCGGTCCCTGACGCCCCCCCGGACGCGAGCTGGCTGTCCCTGCACTGGCGCCCGCTCGTCACCCTCGGCGCGATCCTCGGGCTCATCAGCACCGGCGGGGCGCTGCGCTACCTGGCGCCCGGCAGGTTCTCGCCGTCGCGGGCCGCGTCGCCGGTCCCTCCTTCGGCCCCTGTGTGCGGGGCGCCGTGCTGGAGCGGCGAGTCGTGCCAGCTCGGCCGCTGCGTCTGGCAGCGCCCGAACAACGTCAGCCACCTGGTCGACGCGCCCACGGTCGCCGGGCCCTTCTCGCTCCCCAAGGACGCGTTCGACGCGCTCCCGCTCGACCGCGACCGCTTCGCTGTCGCGCTGCACGCCGGCCTGGAGGTGCGCAGCTCCAGGACCGGCGAGGCGCTGAGCCTCGTCACCGAGGCGCCCAACGTGCGGCGCCTCTACCGCGTGGGCGAGGTCGTCTACGCGACAGCGCCCACGCGCATCTACGTGATCGACGCCGCCACGACGCGGCTGCTCAAGACGATCGAGCTCGGCGAGGCCGTGGGCGACGTCGTTGTCGGGGCCTCGGGTCGGCGCGCGCTCGCCTCGCTGCCGGACGCGCACGCGGTGGCGATCCTCGCGACCGAGTACCACGCCGAGATCGAGCGCATCCAGTTCGGCGACGACGCCGTGGGCCCCGTGGCGGTCGACGACAGCGGCACCCGGGCGATCACGACGACGGGCCAGCTCCCGCTGCCCGGCCAGCGCGAGCCGTCGGGCGGCGTCGCGTACCCGTTCGACCCGAGCCGGCTCGGGTCGGAGCAGGATCGCGTGCGCACCTCGATGGTGGGCAACCCGGCCAGCGCGCTGATGAGCCCGGACGGCTCGGCGGGCTTCGTCGCCCTCCGGGCCGAGAACACCCTGGTGCCGCTCACCTGGCTGCCCTCGGGCGCGGTCCGGCAGGAGGCGCGCATCACGACGTGCCGCGAGCCGGAGCAGATCGAGCTCGTCCGGAGCGACAGGCGCGCCGTCGTGCGGTGCAACGAGGGTCGCGCGCTCCAGGTCTTCGACCTGTCGAAGCGCGAGCTGATCCGGGCCGTCACGTTCCCCGGCCGCGCGCTCGACATGGCCGTCGCGCCCGACGGCGCGCAGGCGGTCGTCGCGCTGAGCGGCGACGGGGCCGGCTCGGTGGCGCTTGTCGATCTGAAGAGCTATGCGGCGACTGTCCATCCGCTCGGCGGCGAGCCGACGCGGATCCGGCTCGCCCCGGACGGCGGCTCGGCGCTCGCGCTCGGCGATCGCGCCAAGGTCGCATGGGTGCTGCAATGAGCGAGCGACGCGTCCCGTGCCCGAGCTGCGGCGCCCGGATCGTCGAGGGGGCGCGCAAGTGCCGCGCCTGCAAGGCCTGGCTCGGCGAGCGTCCGCGCGGGTCTTCCGCGTCGATCTCGGGCCGCGAGCCGCGCCTGGCGCGGGCGGCTGTGTCGGTGGCGAGCGGCGTCGCGGCCGTGATCATCGCCACCCTGACCAGCCTGAAGTCGCCCGTCGGCGAGGCCCCGCCGCTCACCGCGCTCACGCCGGAGGGCGCCGCGCCGTCCGGCGCGGCCGACGAAGCGCCGAACCCCGCGGCGTTCGGCCCCGACAGCCCGGAGCCCGCGCCGCCGCCCGCCGACGCGAAGGGCCGCTGGCGCGCCCGCGAGTTCCGGATCGGGGACGTCCACCCGCTCGACGTTGTCTTCAACCCGAGCGGCACGTCGATCTACGTCAGCGCCGACGACGCCTCGCTGCGCGAGTACAAGCTCGAGAGCGGCGAGCTGATCCACAAGGCGTCGATGCCGGCGCAGGGCGACCACATCCGGCTCCTGTTCGACCGGTACGTCGCGGTGCTGCGGCACGAGGACGCCGCGCGGATCCCGGTGATGGACACGACCGCGTGGGACCGCGATCCGGTCCTGCTCGACGTCGGCCGGACCCCTGGCGATATCGTGGCGTTGCCGGACGGCAGGACGGTGGTCGCGGCGACGACGGACACGAAGCGCGTGACGAAGTTCGAGCTGCCGACCGGGGTGCGGCTGGCGAACATCACGCTCCCGCACGCGACGGGGCAGCTGTTCCTGGTGCAGGCCGAGGGCCGCCCGTACATCGCGGCGCTCGGCGCGCTGACGCACGCCGGCCGGCCGGCGGGCGCCTGGATCGACCTGTTCGACCCGAGCGAGTCGCCGTTCGGCGCGACGCGGCGGAGCATCGCGGTCGGGCGCGAGCCGCGCGAGGGCGACATCACGAAGGACGGGGGCGCCGTGTTCTTCCCGGATCGGCTGTCCAACACGGCGATCTTGCTGAGCGTCGCCGGCGTGACCGAGACGAGGAAGGCGCCTGTCGGCGTCGGGCCGACCGCCGGCTTCCTGCTCGACGAGGACCGGTACGGCATCACGCTCAACGCCGAGGGGCGGACCGCGAGCGTCATCGAGCTCTCGACGATGGCGGTGAAGAGCACGCTGCCGCTCCGCGGGGAGCCGCGGACGGGCGTGACGTCGCCCGACCGGAGGACGCTCTTCGTGGCGCTCGGCGGGGCCCAGTGGCCGCCGGCCGGCAGCGGCGTCGCGGTCATCGCGGGCGACCCGCCGAGGGTGGTCGCGTCGCTGCCCACCGGCAAGGGCGCGTGCGCCGTGGCGGTCTCGAAGGACGGCGCGCGGGCGGTGGTGGCCTCGTACTGGGACCGCTCGATCACGGTGCTCGAGCAGCAATAGGCGGCGGTAGAGCATGCGCACGGGGAACATCCTGGCGCTGATCGGCGTCGGGCCACGGTGGTGAGCTCCTCGCCTCTCCGTGCCTGCCTCCTCGCGCTGGCAGCGCTCGCCGCCTGTCGCGGCGGCTCCAGCGCCCCTGACGCCGGGCCAGCGCTGGCGCCCGGCGCGGACGGTGCCGTGCCGGCGTCCTCCGTCGCGCCTGCCCCGGCCGCGGCTGCGAGCGCGGCGGCAGCGGCGAGCGCGGCGGCTCTGGATGCGGGAGCGGCAGCGGACGCGGCCGCTGCTCCGGATGCGGGGGCGGCGGCGGACGCGGCCGCTGCTCCGGACGCGGCCGCGGCGGCACCCGACGCCGCTGCGCCCGACGCCGCTGCGGACGCTGCGGTCGCAGCGGCTGCACCGGACGCCGGCTGCAAGCTCCGCCGGGGCCCCCTCGCGCTATCGCTCCGGGGCCCGGCCCTGCTGTGGGCCTCGGACGAGGCGGCGCGCGCGGATTTCCGGGTGATCTTCAACCGCGACGGCGTGGCGCAGCACGTCACGCCGGCGTTCGGCGCGCTCCTCGGGCCGCTCGCGCCGCGCGAGGGGTCCTCGCCCGACGCTGGGACGGGCAGCGGGGATCCAGCGCGCGCCTCCTGGCCGGCGTGCGAGGTGGCCTCCGGGTTCGTGTTCTGCATGGACCAGGGCGGCACGATCCGGAGGACCCCGCTGTCCGGCGGGGCGACGCCGCCCATCGGCGCCGGGCGACGGGGCACGCCGATCTCCGCCGTCTCGCTGCCCGGCGGGCACACGCTCCTCGCCTTTCTGTCGGATCGGAAGACGAGCGAGGGGGCCGTCACCCAGGCCTTCGCGGTGCTCGACGACGGGCCTGCCGTGCCGCTCTCCGCGGAGGGCAGCGGCGCGACGTTCGTCGCGCTGTCGCCGTGGAAGGGCGGAGCGCTCGCGATGTACATCGACGCGCGGTCGGCGCTCACGCCGGTGCACGCCCGCGCGCTGGGGCTCACGGCGGAGGGCAAGCTCGAGCTCGGGCCTGACGCGGTCCTCTTCGTCGGAGACGCGGGCGAGTCGCGGATGGGCGGCGCGCTCGCCCGCGGGGCCGACGGGCCCGCGTACGTGCTCCTCCCGGCGGCGAAGGACATCTCGGCGTTCGGCATGGCGGCGATCCGCATTGACGATGCGCCGCGCGACGACATGCCAGCGGTCTGGTCGCTGTACCCGAACGGGCTCAGCCCCGCGCCGATCGCCGCGACGCAGGGAGTCACGCCGATCCACGTCGCCCGGGTCCGGCCGACCGCGCGCGAGCCCGGGGCGCGGCATGCGCTCGAGATCGGGCAGATCGACGGTGAGGGTCGGTTTCAGGCGCGCTGCCTCGCCGTGGAGGGTAAATCGTTCAAGCACGTGGCGATCGAGGCGGACCGCGACGGCTCGCTGTGGCTGGCGTACACGACGAGCGCCGGCACCTTCGTCGAGCAGCGCGCCGTGGGTCCGTGAAGGCTGCGCTCACCTGGCACTGGTGCACCGGCGCCAGCTGAGCGCGGCGCCGCGACCCGGGCCGCTCTCGGCGCTCGCTTCCCGCGGCGCGCAGAAACCGAGATCGACGCGCCGGTCTACCCGGAACAAGGAGGTATGCTGAGGAATCCCCTCATTTTGCAGCCCTTTTCAGCGGAGAAATTGAACAGGGAGGCGGGGAGGCAGGGAGTATTTTGAAGATTTCCCTCCCCGTCTCCCCGCCTCCCTGTGAATTTTCCGAAGAATTTGAGGGGATGCCTCAGGGAGGTATGAGAAGATACCCCATGAGCGCGCCGCCACGTCCTCCCCTCACGGCCGACCAGATCCGACCGGGCGACCCCTACGAGCTCTCGAACGGAGAGCTGGTCGAGTGCTTGCCGACCGGGGAGCGCGGCGGGCGCGGCAACCTGGTGGGCGGCTCCGTGCTGGACACCGATCCAGCGGTCGAGTCTGCCGGTGTGGATGTCGGCGTCTCCGTGCGTCCGGACATGCTCCGGGCGCCGGACATCTCGGTAGGAAACGTCCACGACAAGCCCGGCTGGGCGAGCGCGGCGCCGCCCCTCGCGGTGGAGTACGCGGATACGGGGCAAGACGAGGGAGAGCTGCAGCGCAAGATCGTCGAGCTCCTCTCGGCCGGCACGCGCTGGATCTGGGTTGTCCGGCTGAGCGGCGCCCGGCGGGTAGAGGTGTACGAGGCGGGCGCGAGCATGGCGGATCGTGGGGAGCCGTCCCCGACGCGGTCGCCATCTGGCGGGCGCGCTCGGCGGCAGCCCGCGCTGAGTCCGGCGCGGGTGGCGTACCCGGGCGAGGCGCTGGAGGCGCCGGGCGTGCTCAAGAACCCGGTGCCGGTCGAGGCGCTCTACGATCGCGAGGCGGCGCACGAGGTGACCCTGCGCAATCTGCTCCAGCGCAAGGGATACGAGAGCCTGAGTGCCCTCCGAGAATCGGAGCGGGAGCACGGACGTGAAGATGGCCTGCGCACCGGCCTCCGGGACCTGTGCGAGCTGCTCGCCATCGAGCTCTCGCCCGAGCGCGAGGCGGCGCTCGACGCCATGAAGGAGGCGGAGCTGCTCGCCTTGCGCGAGCGCCTGAAGCGCGAGCGCCGCTGGCCGTAGGCTCGCGTCCGCCGGCCCGCGCTCGTATCGAGTCGAGCGGACACGAGCAAATCGCCTGCTCCCTCCGGGCATGCGTGTGATCCCAGCGGTGGAGACTCCTGCGCTCCTTGCCAGATCGAGCACAGGAGTCCGCTCGATCCACGACCCTTTCCCATCCCGTGATGTGCGTCAGGACCGTTGTCTCAGCGCACGACAGCGCGCCAAGGCTGTTGCGTCACTCCCCCTCCTGGCGTAAGCCAGCGCCGTGGATCCACGGATCCACTCCTGTCGTAAATCTTAAGGAGCCGAGATGAAGCTGGATTGCGTGCCCACGGGCATTTTATGGCCCCTCGTGTCGCTGATCGCCCTCGGCGTTGCTGGCTGTGGTGACGACGGCAGCGGCGACTCCGGCGGTGGTACGGAGAGCACCTCGACCGCCACCGGCGGGCAGGGCGGCGCCGGCGCCGGCGGCGGCGGCGTCACAGCGACGGGCACGGGCGCTGGCCCGGGCAGCTCCACGACGACCGGCGCTACCTCGACGAGCAGCGGCGATCCCGGCAGCACGACCAGCGCCACCACCGCGGCCGTCACCACGACAGGCGCGGGCGGCGCGTCCGTGAGCTGCGGCTATCCCGCGGAGTACGAGAACGGCTCCGTCACCTTCTACACGCTCGACATGGGCTCGACCGAGGTGAACTGCAGCTACCAGATCACGGGGCGGAACCCGGACATCGTCGCGCACGTCCCGTTCGGTGGGGGCCAGTACTTCGCCGCCATGAACACCGCGGACTACGACTCCGCGGCGATGTGCGGCGCGTGCGTGGAGGTCACGCGGGACGACGGGCGGAGCGTGCAGGCCATGGTCGTGGACCAGTGCCCGATCGCCACGAACCCGAAGTGCACGGCGGGCCACATCGATCTCAGCAAGAACGCGTTTCTCAAGATCGGCGAGGAGCGCGAGGGGTATCTGGGGACCACCCACGGCGGCGCCGGGGGGAAGATCTCCTGGCGCTACATCCCGTGCCCGACGAACGGCCCCATCACCTTCCGCCTCAAGGACGCGACCAACCGCTACTGGAACGAGATCATCGTCGAGGGGCACGCGCACCCGATCGAGAAGCTGGAGGTCGAGATCAACGGCACGTGGCAGACGGCCACGCGGCAGTCGTACAACTACTTCGTTGTCGGCGATGGGAACATGGGGGCTGCGCCGTACCATGTCCGCGTCACCGACATCAACGGCTCGACCGTGGAAGCGATGCTGGACCTCAAGGCCGGAGACCAGCCCGCGAGCGATCAGCTCCCCGCCTGCCGCTGACCTACCGCCCGCCCCGGGCTGGCTGCGCGCTTCTCCCGGGGCGCGCGCCGGGGCCGCTCGACCGCGGCCGGGCGCAGCGCTTCGTCCCGCCGCGGCCGAGCGCGGTCGCGGCGCCGGCTGGCCGCCATCTCGGCCGGTAGGATGGCCGCCGCCCGCGGTCAGGATATACCGCTGAGCTCTCCAGGAGAACGCCGTGCAAGACCCTCGCCCCGCCCCGTCGCTGCTCACCGTCGACGACTTCGAGCGCGCCGCGCGCGCTCGCCTGTCCAGGATGGCTTACGACTACTACCGATCAGGGGCCGACGAGGGCCGGACGCTGCGGGAGAACCGCCGCGCCTTCCGCCGCCTCGAGATCCACTACCGCGTGCTCGTCGACGTGGCCGAGCGGGACATGAGCACGACCCTGCTCGGCACGACGGTGCCATTCCCCATCCTCGTGGCGCCGACGGCCTATCAGCGCCTCGCGCACCCCGACGGCGAGCTCGCCTCCTCGCGGGCGACCTCGGAGCTCGGGACCATTTTCACGCTCTCCACGCTCTCGACGACGAGCCTGGAGGCGGTCGCCGAGGCGTCTCCAGGGCCGAAGTGGTTCCAGCTCTACGTCCACAAGGACCGCGGCCTCACGCGCTCTCTCGTCGAGCGGGCCGAGGCCGCGGGCTATCGCGCGCTGATGCTCACCGTCGACACACCGCTCCTCGGCCGCCGGATCGCGGACGTGCGCAACGGCTTCGCGCTGCCGGAGGGGCTCGTGATGGCGAACCTCCTCGACGCCGCGGCGGGCGCCCCGGCCGCGGAAAGCGGCTCGCTGCTCGCGGCCTACGTCGCGTCGCGACACGACGCCTCGCTGACGTGGCGCGACGTCGAGTGGCTCGGCTCGCTGACGCGGCTGCCCATCCTGCTCAAGGGCATTGTCCGGCCGGACGACGCGGTCCGCGCGCTCGGCTGCGGCGCGGCCGGCGTCATCGTCTCCAACCACGGCGCGCGGCAGCTCGACGGCTCACCCGCGACGATCGAGGTCCTCCCCGCCATCGCCGATGCGGTCGCCGGGCGATGTCTGGTGCTGATGGACGGCGGTGTCCGGTGGGGTACGGATGTGCTGAAGGCCATCGCGCTCGGCGCCCGCGCGGTGCTGGTCGGGCGACCAGTCCTGTGGGGACTCGCCGCGCTCGGCGGCGAGGGGGTGGCGCGCGTGCTCACGGCCCTGCGCGATGAGCTCTCGATCGCCATGGCGCTCGCGGGCTGTCCTACCCTGGCATCCATCGATCGCGACCTCGTCCGGCGAGCCCGGTCCCCGAGAATGGATGCCTGAGTCGCACGACCGCGGAGTTTTCCAAGGTTGGTGCTGTCACTCGCGCTGTCACACGCAAATTCCCGCTGGATTGCTGCGCTTCCCGGGATGAGGGCGTCTTCGACGAAAGAAAAGGTGGCGGCCATTCGACCTCGCCCGTAGACTCGCCAGCCGTGAACAGCGTTGTACCTGCGAGGGAGCGGTGGCGGGGGCTCTTCCGGCGGGGCGCTGGGCCCTCAGGAGAGGTATCGGGGCCGGGGCTGGCGGACCCGACCATGGGGATTCGCCTCCGGCGCTTCGCGGGGCCGGCTGCCTACCTCGACCAGATGTCCTCGCTGCGCATTGCCCACCTGACCGATCAACACGTCGGCCGGGTCACGTCGGTGCGGGTCCAGCGCGCGGCCGTGGCGCTGACGAACCAGCAGCGGCCCGATCTGGTGGTGCTCACGGGCGACTTCGTGTGCCACAGCCAGCTCTACCTCGATCAGCTGGAAGAGGTGGTGCGCGGCTTCGAGGCGCCGGTGATCGCCGTGCTGGGGAATCACGATCACTGGTCGGGCGCCGACGCGGTGAAGCGCGCGCTCGAGCGGGGGGGCGCCGCGGTGCTCTGCAACGCGAGCACGGTCATCACGCTGGGCCATGAGCGGCTCCAGGTGGTGGGGCTCGACGACGCCTATACAGGCCACGCGTCGCGCGAGAAGGCGGTGAAGGGGATGCGGCGCGATCTGCCGACGCTGGGTCTCTCGCACATCGCCGAGGAGGCGGACGGGCTCTGGCGGCACGGCATCCCGCTGGTGCTCTCGGGGCACACGCACGCGGGCCAGGTCACTGTCGCGCGCCTGAACGAGCTCTCGATCGGCAAGATCGCCGGGCACCGCTACATCCACGGGCTCTATGGCACGCGCAAGCGGGCAGAGCCCGGCCAGGGGGCGGTCTACGTGGGGGCGGGGATCGGCGCGGCGGTGATGCCGCTGCGGCTCGGCGAGCGCGGCCAGCGCGAGGTGGCGATCTTCGAGCTCGGCAGCGAGCCGGGGTCGTTCGACGAGCACCACGCGGAGCAGGTGCCGCACCAGGGGCGCAAGCCGTCGCCGGAGCTCCTGGCGAGCCGGGCGGCGCGCGTGGCGAGGAACCGCGAGCGGCGGGCGCGAGCGGTCCGGCAGGGGCAGGGGAGCGCCGGCGGCGGAGGGCCGTAGCGCTGCGGCGCCCGAGGTCGCCCCTGGTCGCGCGGGGGTCGTGCCGAGTGGCCCGGGGCCTACACGGACCGCGGAAGCAGGGACGAGCTGGATGGCGTGCCGCCCGAGCGCCGCGGCTCCACGCGCAGGGCCTGAATCAAGCATGACCGGTGTCAACTTCGCCGGCGCCAGCCCCTCGCGACGCGACGCTCCGGAGGAGCCCCGCCAGCCCTGTCCTCCCTCGGCCTCGAGAATACCCGCGGGCCGGTCGATCGAAGTTGACACCGGCAATGTGAACGTTCACACTCCGGCCGGTAGACGCACTTGCTTCGCTCCGGATGGGTCTTCATGCGCATCCAGGGGACAATCATGAAATAGCGGTCGGTCATGTTGCTCGCGGCTGGGATCGCGGTCCTGGCCAGTGGCAACCCTGGTTTCAGCAACGATCCCGGCGGCGGTGGGATCCCGGCGCGGCCGGCAGCGGCGGGAACCCCGGAAGCGGCCGGACGCATCCCGCCCAGCAGCGAGCCTCTCCGGGGGCTGCACCATGAATATCTGGCCGTGTTGTAAGGCAAGCCAGCTGTTCGATGGTGGGGCTTTATTTTGCCCACAGCGGGTGAAGGACGATATCATGCCTGGGTCCTCGAATCATGAGCAAGCGAGCCCTCCCAGGGGCCCGCAGTCAGCTATCTCGTCTCGATCCTGAACCTGTTCGGCGACACCCGGACCACGTTCGGCGACCCGGAGTACTGCACCGGGCCGCTCACGAACCTGACGTGACCATTCTCCGGCGCATGGCCGGTCAGCGACCCGCGCCCACCAGAGGCAGCAGGAGGAAACTAGAGCATGAAGCCCCAGAACCCAGTGTCACGGAGGATGTTCCTGTCCATCGTGGGCTCAGCACCCCTCGCTGTCGGCTGCGCCCGCGGCGAGAGTGAGGCCGAGCGCGCCACCCCGAAGCCGGCATCGGCCACCGACACCGCGGCGCGGGCGCCGAAGAAGCTGTCCGAGATCGTGGTCGGTTTCTCGCAGACGGGCGCCGAGAGCTCCTGGAGGGTCGCGCACAGCAAGTCGATCCAGGAGGAAGCGGAGAAGCGCCACATCCAGCTGCTCTTCGCAGACGGCCAGAACGTGCACAACAACCAGGTCAACGCCGTGAACGGGTTCATCACCAAGGGCGTCGATATCATCGTGATTGCGCCCCAGGAGTCGCTGGGCTGGAAGCCCACGTTGAAGGAGGCCAAGCGCGCGGGGATCCCGGTGGTGTTGACGAGCCGGGGCGTCGACGCTGACGAGGATCTGTACGCGACGGTGCTGGTCGCAGACTTTGTCTGGGAGGGGCGTCAGGCAGCCGAGTGGCTCGCGAAGAAGACGAACGGCAGCGCGCGCATCATCGAGCTCGTGGGTACGCCAGCGGCGGACGTGGCGGTGATGCGCAAAGCCGGTTTTGCCGAAGCCATCGCGAAGCACCCGGACATGAAGATCATCGCGAGCCAGAGCGGTGACTTCACGCGTACCAAGGGCAAAGCCGTGATGGAGACGCTGCTTGCGGCCCACAAGGGGGAGATCAACGCCGTCTACGCTCACAATGACGACATGGCGCTCGGGGCGATCCAGGCGATCCAGGCGGCAGGGTTGAAGCCCGGGAAGGACATCCTGGTTGTGTCGATCGACGCCGTGAAGCCGGCCTTCGAGGCCATGATGGAAGGTAACCTGAACGCGACGGTGGAGTGCAGCGCTCTGCACGGCCCCCTGCTCCTCGATACCATCGAGAAGATCGCGCGCGGCGAGAAGGTGCCGAAGCGGACGATCGTCCCGGGCCAGGTCTTCGAGCGCGAGCAGGCAGCTGCGCTCATCGGCTCGCGGCCTTATTGACCAGGCAGCGGCGCCGGCGTGCCTCGGCGTGGCGCAGACGTCATCCTCTCGTGAGCTCGCTGACTGAGCGGCCCTCACCTCCGGAGTAGCAGCCGCATGGCCGGTTCAAGAGCACTGCTCTCAGTCGAGGGCCTCAGCAAGTCGTTCCCCGGTGTTCGCGCCCTGCATGACGTGCACCTCGAGGCGCACGCGGGCGAGATCCAGGCGCTGATGGGGGAGAACGGGGCGGGCAAGTCGACGCTGATCAAGCTGTTGACCGGCGTCTATCCCCCCGACGCTGGGACCCTGCGCCTGGAAGGTACGTTGATCCGGCCGACCTCTCCCCGGAGCGCAGAAGCGCTGGGGATCAGCACGGTGCACCAGGAGATAAGCCTGATTCCGCATCTCTCCATCGCGGACAATATCATGCTGGGCCGTCAGCCTCGGCGCTTCGGTCTGATCGACCAGCGCGCCGTCCGCGCGAAGGCTCGCCAGGCCCTCGCGCGCCTCGGGCTGGACCTGGACGTGACGCGATCGGTAGCAGCGTTGCCCACAGCACTACAGCAGATGGTGGCGATTGCCCGCGCGCTCGCCATAGATGCCCGGATCCTGATCCTGGATGAACCCACCTCCAGCCTGGACGCAGCGGAGACGCAGCGGCTGTTTGACGTGATGCGGAGGCTCAAGGCGCAGGGGCTGGCGATACTCTTCGTGACCCACTTTCTGGATCAAGTCTACGCCGTCAGCGATCGGATCACAGTGCTCAGAAACGGCTGCTTGGTCGGGCAATACGCGAGCAGCGCGCTGCCTCGCCTGGAGCTCGTTCAGGCGATGCTGGGAGTGAAGCTCGGCGCACCCGACAGGCCCGCGCCAGGCAGTCGTGCCGGTCTTGGAGGGGAGGCGAGCGCCGCGGAGCTCTTGCTCGCCGCCCGCGGCCTCGAACGAAAGGGGGTCATCGGACCCATCGATCTCGCGCTGCGCGCTGGCGAGGTCGTGGGTCTGGCGGGCTTGCTCGGCTCCGGTCGAAGCGAAACCGTGAGGATGCTGTTCGGGATCGAGCCCGCCGAGCGCGGTGAGCTCCGGGTGGACCGCCGTCAGCTCGAGCTCAAGACGCCACGGCAGGCGATCCGGGCGGGGCTCTCGTACTGCCCGGAGGACCGCAAGGTGGATGGCATTGTTCCGAATCTTTCGGTGCGCGAGAACCTCGTCCTGGCGTTGCAGGCCTCCCAGGGGGCGCTGCGGGTGATCCCGCGCCACGAGCAGGATCGGCTGGTCCAGCACTATATCAAGGCCCTGAGCATCAAGACGCCGTCCCCGGAGACGCCCATCAAGCTGCTGTCAGGCGGCAATCAGCAGAAGGTGCTGCTGGCGCGCTGGATGGCCATGCAACCACGAGTCATGCTCCTCGACGAACCCACGCGTGGCGTGGACATCGGCGCCAAGCTGGAGATCGAGGGGCTGGTGAAGTCGCTCAGCGAAAGGGGAGTCGCCACGGTCTTGATCTCATCGGAGCTCGAGGAGATCGCACGCAACTGTTCCAGGGTGGTGGTCTTGAGAGATCGCAAGCAGCAGAGCGAGCTGGCGGGAGAGTCAGTCACTCCTGAGTCGATCATCCAGGCCATTGCTCAGCACCAGGAGGCGCCGCCCTATGCTCGAGAAAATGTCTGAGGCGCTGCGCACGAATGCCAGCATCACGGGCATCGGGATCATGCTCTTCACCGGCGGCGCCGGTGCCCTGCTGCTCGTGCGAAGACGCCGCGAAGCCTGGCCTTTGCTCGGCCTGTTAGCGCTCCTCGTGTTCAACTTCTTCCTGTCCAGGAACTTCTTCTCGATCGTCGAGCGCGACGGGGCTTACTACGGGACGCCCATCAACCTGCTCAACCAGGGCTCGGAGGTGATGCTCCTCGCCATCGGCCTGACCTTGGTCGTGGCCGTCAGGGGCATCGATCTATCGGTCGGCTCGGTCATGGCGTTGTCTGGCGCCACCTGCGTGATCCTGATGAAGGACGGTCAGTATCCACCGCTTCTGGCAGCGCTGGTGTCCTTGCTCGTCGCGGGCGGCGTTGGTTTATTCAACGGCGCGCTGGTCACGCTGCTGAACATCCAGCCCATCATTGCGACCTTGATCAGCATGGTCGGTATTCGCGGCGTCGCCATGCTCATCACCCACGCCGAGCCGGTGACTCACGTGGATGCGACGTTCGCGTTCATCGGAAACGGTCACCTGGGTGGCTTGCCGTTCTCCATGTTGCTGGTGGCCGTCGTGTTCGTCGTTGCTGCGCTGCTCTCCCGAAAGACGGCGCTCGGCCTGTTCATTGAGGCGATCGGCGACAACGAGCGGGCCAGCCACCTCGCAGGCGTCAGCGACCGCCGCATCAAGTTCTGGTTGTACGGGTTCTCTGGTCTGTGCGCCGGCATCGCCGGGCTCGTGGCCGCGTCCTACATCTCCACGGCTGACCCCGATCGCGTGGGGCGCCTGCGGGAGCTGGATGCCATCTTCGCCGTGGTGATTGGTGGTACGGCGCTCACCGGTGGGCGCTTCCATCTGGGCGGCACGCTGATAGGAGCATTGTTGATACAGACGCTCTCCGTCACGATGTACAGTCAGCACGTCCCTTCGGAGATTGAACCAATGCCCAAGGCTGGCGTGATGCTGCTGAGCTGTCTTTTGGTCTCCGAGGAGTCGCGCCGGCGGCTCATCGCGCTGTTCGGGGGCAAGCGGTGGCAGTAGCGGCGCGTGGCTGGGATCGGCGGCATCTGCCGCTCATCGTGACCGCGGTTCTCCTGGTCGCCCTCTACTCGGGCGCGCTGGTGTTCTACGATTCAGCGCGCAGCCTGCGTTTTCTGGTCGACCTGATCAAGGGTAACGCAGCGATGGGCATCTGCGCGGTGGGCATGACGTTCGTCATCCTGTCGGGGGGTATCGACCTCTCGGTTGGATCTGTCGTCGCGCTCACGACGGTCCTCGTGGGCACGCTGGTAGCGGGTGGTTACCATCCGTTGCTGGCCCTTGGCGTCAGTCTCGCGGTGTCGGTCTCGTTCGGCGCCGTGACGGGGTACCTGATCCATGGCTTCTCTTTGCCCCCGTTTCTGGTGACGCTCGCGGGTATGTTCTTCGCGCGGGGCATGGCGTTTGTCGTCAGCATGCAGCCCATCGGCATCGATCATCCCACGTTCGACTGGATCGTCGATGAGCTCGGCTTCTCGCTGGCGATCCCGGGCCTGGATCGGACCTGGGTCGCTGCGACGGCTCTCTTGTTCCTGGTCGTCCTCGTGCTGGGAGTGATATTGAGCCGGAGTACGAGCTTTGGCCGGAACGTCCTGGCCATCGGCGGGGACAGGCAAGCTGCTCTGCTCATGGGAGTGCCGCTGGGCGCCACGACAGTGTGGTTGTATGCGTTGAGCGGCTTGTGCGCGGGCCTCGGCGGGGTCACGACGGCGCTGATCGACAGCGCCGGGAAGCCAAACATCGGCGCCGGCCTGGAGCTCGAGGCCATCGCCTCGGTGGTGATCGGTGGAACACTGCTGACAGGCGGTGTCGGTAGCGTCGTCGGTACCCTGATGGGCGTGATGATCACGGGCATAGTACGGGCGGTGCTCAACCTGGATGGACGGCTGCCGTCCCCCTGGCACCACATCAGCATCGGGCTGCTGCTCCTGGGCTTCATCGTCATGCAGCAGGTGCTGATCCGCTCGGCGCGGCGCGCTTCATGAGCAGCCAGGGCCGGCGACGTACCGTTCAGAGGTGATGCTGGAGAGCAAGGAGCGATGGAATGAGTCAGACAAAGCGAATTCTGGTCACCGGAGCGGCGGGTAAGGTGGGCCAGGCCTTCATCCGCAGGTTCCTGTCGGAGCCCAGGTTCGAGGCCTGGGAGGTTCGCGCGCTATGTCACAACCGCATGCTGGAGCGGACGGCGCGCCTGGACGTGGTACGTGGGTCGATCGAGCACGGCGCCGTGGCCAGGGAAGCCGTGGAGGGCGTGAGCCACGTGCTGCACCTGGCGACCAGCAAGGAGACGCCCGAGAGCGTCATGGACGTGGCCATCAAAGGCATGTTCTGGCTGCTCGAGGCCTGCCGCGTCAGCCCTGCATTCGAGCAATTCATCTTGATCGGGGGCGACGCCGGGATGGGCCACTTCTTTTATCCGCACCCCGCTCCCGTCACGGAGGCGCAGAAGCACAGCGCCTACCCGGGTTGTTATGCGCTTTCCAAGGTGCTCGAGGAGGTCATGCTCGAGCAATATTACATCCAGTACGGGCTGAACGGATGCTGCCTGCGCGCGCCGTGGATCATGGAGAAAGACGACTTCAAGGCCCAGCTGTCGTTCGGTGACGACGTGTTCGGGGGGCCGAGGTGGCGCGATCTGGTCGGGGCTGAGGCGGCAGACGGTTACGTCCGCTCAGGCGCCGTCCCTGTGATGCTCGACCCTGACGGCAAGCCGGTGAAGCGTAACTTCGTGCATGTGGAGGATCTGGTCACCGCGATCCTCAAGGCAATCGATCATGAGAAGGCGCGCCAGCAGACCTTCAACATCTGCATGGATGAACCGGTGGACTACGGTGAGCTGGCGTCTTACCTGGAGACTACCCGGGGCCTGCCGAGTGTGCGGGTGAAGACGCGGTTCCATTCGACCTGGCTGGACAACGCGAAGGCCAGGTTTCTGCTCGACTGGCGACCGCAGTACAACCTGACGCGACTTGCGGATGCCGCCTTCGACTACGTGCGGGCGCCCGATGATCCGCGAATCACGTGGTACCCCGGTTGATGAACGAGACGATGTTCGATGGTATTGACCTTTTATACCGGCGCTCTCGCCGGACTGGTGTGAAATGAGAATCTCTCTGCTTGCGATCCCTGCGGTATTGATCCTTCTTGCCTGCGACTCCGATGCCGACCCGCCTGCGAACGACCAGGGTACCTCCAGCTCGGTGGGCTCTGGTGGTTCGGGCGGCGGAGCCGCGACGGGCACCAGCACGAGCGCCTCCAGCAGCGCGAGCTCCGGCGGGGCCGGCGGCAGCGGCGGCAGCGGCGGGGCCAGCGTCAGCGGCAGCGGCGGCAGCGGCGGGGCCGGCGGCAGCGGCGGCGAAGACCCGCGGGCCGCGGCGGCCAGCATCGACGGCTTCCGCTGGGAGCTGCCGTGCGATCAGGACCCGGGTAACAGCGACGAGTGTGCGTCGTCCGCGGAGGTCAACGAGACCAGGACGTTCGGCGGCTCGCCCGACACGACCTATCAGGTGACCGTCCGGCTCCGCGGCGTCGTCGAGCCGATGAGGTACCGGGGCGGCACGCCCGACGGCATGCACTTTCGCGTGGGCGGTTCGCCCGACGACGCGACGTACAACATCTACAGCATCACTGTCTCCGATCCGCCCGAGGTCTACTACCTCAACGATAGCCCCAATGTGGGTCACGACACGTTCATCATCGACCATATGAAGACCATTCCGGTTCGTGGCGGAGCCACCGTGACTTTCGTGGGCGACGGTCAAAATGGGATCGAGATCGCCAACTTCAGGCACCTGGTCGTGGACGGCATCCCCCCGGCGCCCGCGCCTTTCATCGGTCAATTCATACAGCTCGACGTGCAATCCGTCGAGACGGCACAGCCGTGATCGCGCGCAGCGACGCTCCCGCCGCAGCGCGGATCCCCGCGTCAGCTCGCGCCTAGAGCGACAAACGGGTTGAAACTGCCTGAAAAGCGCAGAACTTCGAACCGCCAAGACGCCAAGGACGCCAAGAAGAGAATCCTATCTTGGCGTCCTTGGTGTCTTGGCGGTTCATTTCTCGCTTGATCAACGTGATCGGTGTCCTAGCGCGCGGCCGAGCGCCGCCTCGAACCTGGCGCGATCGCGGTAGATCTCGATCCCGCCGACGGCGATCTTCATGAGCCAGGCCCCCATGGTCACGATCGTGGCCGCGACGAGCACGTGCTCGGTCACCGACGCGCTCGCCCGCACGGCCCGGAGGTACTCGACGAGGCGGACGCGAACGACCGAGTCATAGCCGGTCATGCGCGTGCAATCGAGGAACTCGTCGATGTGCCCGTGGAGCGCCACGCCCTGCAACGTGGGCTTGACGAGGTTGGCGAGGAGCGGAGCGTCGATGTGCCCCGCGAGCCGGTAGTAGATGACGTGACGCCCTGGATAGGATATCTCGACGCTGCCCCGCTCGGATTCATGGCGGACATCGACGGAAAGTGGCGAGTCGTGCATGTCGTTCTCCCGCGCCTCACGCCGCCCGGAGGTCCAGGAGGTCGACGTGGAGCGCCGCACCCCAGGTTACGCGAGGCCATCCGCGGACGCGAGCGTCCTGTGACGAGGCCCACCGCCAGGCGCGGCGACAGGACGCCCTGCAGGCGGGCAGGAGGAGCGATGGAAAAGCGCGCGCCCGGAGCGGGCGCGGCGCCGGACGCGGCCCGAGGCGGCCGCGCCGCGGCGCGTGGAGAGCCCGGAGGGGCGATGTGCGGGACGCGGGGCCGGCGGAGAGGAGGGCGCGCCGAGGTCCCTCACTCGACAGGCGGGCTCGCGCACGCGCCCCGCTGATCGACCGAGATGCCGTTCGCGGCCGCGACGCAAGCGTTCGAGTACGTCTGGCCATCGCAGCCGCACACGGGCGCGAGCTCCTTCGTGCAGACCTCAGGCTTCTCCGCGCAGCTGCCGGACGCGTCCGCGCGCCCGCAGATCGCGTCGGGCGCGTACTTGCAGTAGAGCCCCTCGCCGCACACGCGCGGCCCGCCCAGCGTGAAGCCGCCGCAGCTCTCGCCGAGCCCCACCACCGTGGGGCCACACTCCCCGAGGCTCTTCACCGAGACGCCGGCCGTCGCCGCGACGCAGTCGTTGCCGTATGTCCGGCCGTCGCAGCCGCAGACCGGATCGTAGTCCTGCCTGCACACCTCGGGCACGAACTCGCACGTACCGCTCCTGTCGTAAGCGCCGCAGTTCGCCTCGGGAGCGAAGTCGCAAAACAGGCCTTCCGCGCAGCGGATGCCCGCGATGCCCCCGCACATGGCGCCCGGCTGCGCGAGCGGCGAGCACACCTCGCCGCCGCACGAGAGGCGCAGATCGAGCTCGGCGACGGCCCGCCGAGAGGCGATCTGCACGACGTACGCCCCGGTGCCCTGGCTCTGCCACGTCGCCGAGCCGGCCCGGGAGCCCCTGATCCGCGGGATCTGCCGCAGCCTCCCGTTGCTCGTGACCTCGTAGAGCTTGAAGGCTACCGCGGCGTCCCTGGCCCCGGCGATCGCTCGCAGATCGAGCGTGATCGTCCTGCCTGGATGGCTCGTGAAGTGCGCGTAGACAGCGTCCCCACGGTCCACCGTGAAGCGGTTCTCGTGATCGAAGTACGCCGGGACAGCGACCACGTCGCTCAGCGTGAGCGTCACCTCGACTGCCCCTGTCTCCTCTGGATCCGCGACCTCGGCATTGTCCGATGATGCCGTGCAGCCGGCGAGCGTCACAGCGAGAGCAGCACCTAAAACATACGCCATCTTCATGATCGTGAAAACTCCTCGTGAAGAGACGGGCCCAGCGCTCCGGGCGTCTCCTCGGAAATGCGAATCGCGCACGAGCAGGGCAACGCCAGCGCAGCCGCAAGGCGAGCTGCATCGGTCCGCTGTCCGGGCAGGCGGTTGCTAGGACCCGATGGCGGGCCCGTCAATCGCCGCCGGAGCGCGCGGTCCGAGCCGCCCTCGCGGCGCTATGTCATGCGCCCTGCACCTCTCCGCGATATCGCTGTGTCCTCCATACCGCCGAGCTCTCGCTCGACCTGGGGTGGTAGTGCGTCGATATGTCCACACTCCAGCGCCTTGACGAACGCTCTCCTCATCCACCCACGTCATCGGCTCTCATCGACTCGACATCTGCTGCCTCGTGGGTTTGGCGTTTGATGGTTGGCGTTTGCAATCAGCGTTCCCCGCCAAAAGAGATGAGCCTGCTCGCCACCATCTTTCCGGCGCCAGGCAGCGAGGAGCGCGGCGGCCATGGCGTACTTTTCATGTCGGGGCGGCTCCGGCGGCGAGAAGGCTGCGCGCACACCCTGTTCCCACATCACACGCGCCCCTGAGGCGTTCCGCCACACGGGGGCGCTCACCGTACGACCGCATGCCTCCGTGCGGGGCAGTTTGCTACGCGGAAGACCTGGAGGGGCCGCCGCTCTGGGCGTGGTCGTCCTCGGGCAAGCGCTTGTGATGGTGACATACGGCGCTCCGGCGCTCGCGCATCGCGCTCGCGCGATGCGGGCGGGCGGGTGGGTGGAGCGCAGTCCGCGCGCGGCCAGGCCAGGCCAGGCCAGGCCAGGCCAGGGCAAGGGCAGAGGCGCGCGAGCGGCGACGCGGGCGTTCGTGACTGCCGCGTGGCGACGCCCCTTGCTTTCGCTGCACTGGCGCGGCTAAGTCTTGATCTGCTCGAATGGTCCGTCCCACCGACAAGACCGCCAACAACCGCACCCCTCGGGAGCTGAACCGTTCCCTCGTGCTCGACCTCGTGCAGGAGCACGGCCCGATTTCCCGCACGAACCTCGCGCGGCTGAGCGGGCTGACCAAGCCGACGGTCTCGGCGATCATCGAGGAGCTCCTGGAGAGCGGCAGCGTCCGCGATGTCGGGACCGAGTCGCGCGGCGGGCGCCCGGCGCGGCTCCTCGAGTTCAACGACGAGAGCGCGGCGTACCTCGGCATCGAGATCGGCGTCGAGCAGACGGCCGTCGCCGTGGCGGACGCGCGCGGGCGGCTGCGGGCGCGGCTGGAGCATCCGACCGTCCTGCGCGATCCGCACCGGACTGTCCGCGATGTGGTCGAGCTCGTGCCGAAGGTGTTGCAGCTCGCCGGGGTGCCGCGGAAGCGGCTGCGCGGCGCGTGCGCCATCTTGCCCGGGCTCATCGAGCGGCCGAGCGGCGTCTGCGTGCTTGCGCCCAACCTGGGTTGGGAGCGGTTCCCGCTGCGCGCGGAGCTCAGCCGCGCGCTTCGCATGCAGGTGCCCGTGTACAACCTGCCTCAGGCGGCGGCGGTGGCGGAGGGGCAGCTCGGCGAGGCGCGGGGGCACGCGTCGTACGTGTGGTTGTATGTCGGGCTCGGCGTCGGCGCAGGCCTGGTCGTCGATGGGCGCCTGTTCTTCGGGATGCAGGGGTACAGCGGTGAGATCGGCCACTGCCGCGTCGCGGACGACGGCCCGCCTTGCGGGTGCGGGCGCCGCGGCTGTCTGGAGACGTTCACCTCGGTCATGGCGCTCCGTCGCGCCTCCGAGGCCGCGGTCGCGCATTCGGACCTGCTCGCCGCGCTCCCCAGGCCGCACGCGGTCGCCGCCATCGGGAGCGCGGCGCTCGCCGGCGACGCGAGCGCCCGCGCGGTCTTCCACGAGGCCGGCAGGCAGCTCGCGCGCGGCATCGCGGTCCTCCTGAACCTGCTCAACCCTCAGCTCGTCGTGCTGGGCGGCGAGCTGCTCGCAGCGCCCGAGGTCCTCCTCGCCGGCGTGCGCGAGGAGCTGCCGCGCCACGCGGTGCGCGCCGACGAGGTGCCGGTGGTCGCCTCTCCGCTCGGCAGCGAGGCTGGCCTGCTCGGCGCGGTCCTGCTCGCGCGCGAGGGCGCGGTGCGCTCGTTCCGGATCGTGCCCGACGGCTTGCTCCAGGACCGCGCGCCGTAGGGGCCCGCCGCGCCGCCTCTCCCGCGCGGTTGCGAGCGCAAAAGGCAGCCTTTGTCAAGAGGCTTTCCCAAGCTTCTGGCGGGGAGCCGGGCGCCCCGGGGCTCGCCCGCGGCGCGGGTGCGCGCTATCCGGTGGGCTCATGAGCAACGTCGAGCTGGTCGAGCGGCTGTACCGGGCCGTCCGGGCGAGAGATTACGAGTCCTTCCGGAGCGTCTGCGCGCCTGACATCGAGTGGATCCAGAACGAGGGGTTTCCGAACGGGAAGAGTCACCGGGGTGTCCAGGCCGTGGTGACCGACGTGCTCGAGGCGTTCGGCGGCGAGTGGTCCACGTGGCGGTTCTCCGTCGAGGAGTACCTGGACGCGGGCCGCTCGGTGATCGTCCTGGGGCGGTACGAGGGCGTCCACAGGAAGACGGGCAGGTCGTTCACCTCGGCCGCCGCGCACGTCTACGACATCGAGGACGGGAAGATCCGACGGTTCCGGCAGTTCACGGACACCAAGGTCATCTGGGACGCGATGGGTTGAGTCGCTGCACAGAGAAAGAGATGGATCTCGCGCTCTTTCTCTGTGGGCTCTGTGCGTCTGTCGCTTTTCAGAACGAGAGAGAATTTGAACGGCCAAGAGCGCCAAGTACGCCAAGGGACAGATATATATAGATTCTTTCTCCTCTTGGCGTTCTTGGCGTCTTGGCGGTTTTTCTTCTCTTCATTTCTTCATCCCGCCCCACCCCCGCCCTGAGCGCCGCCACGCAGGCGAGGCGCGCTCCCCGCCCGCCGCGCCGTTCACGACGGAGGTCGAGCCGGAGCGCCCCTCGGCGAAGAGCGGCGCGAACGCGCGGCGGTCGTGCCCGCGCACCCGCTCGGCCTGCGCCCCCTCGAGCACGAGCACCCGCCCGCGCGCGACCGCCTGCGCGTCGGCGCCGAGCCCGTCGGGCGGCAGGAAGGCCGTCACCGTCGCGCCGGGCGAGCCGACCGCGTGCGCGACGCCGGCGCCGGTGAGCACGGGCGCGCGCACCGCGATCGGCCGCTCGCCCTCGCGCTCGACCTCGAGAGGGCCGTCGACGGGCACCACCAGCTTCACCAGGTGGAGCGCATGGCGGCGCGCCGCCCCGGCGCCCTCGACCATGTGCACGCCGCCGTCGCCCACCAGCGCCGTGTGCTCGCGAGCCGTCACGGCCGAGAGCGAACCACTCCGGCGCAGGCGGCGCAAGCGATCAGCAGCGGTGATCCGCCCGCGAGCACCTGAATCTGCAACGAGACGAGGCGCGCGCCCATGAGCATCCCGTGAGCATGTCGGAGCCTCGATCCTCCATTGAGGAAAAGTGACGAAAACTGTCGTCAAGGCTGGCAGACCTGCGCCGGGTCCGGGTAGGATCAACGCCAGTTGGAAGCGACATCACGGCGGATTGGGGCCGCCGGGGTGTTGGCGCCATGGCCTCGTGCCGGAGGGCTGGACGCATGGACAGTTATCTTAAGCATTGCGTTGTCGGTTCCATATTTCTCATCGTCGTGGCGATTTCTTCGTGTGAGCGTCCGAGCCACCTCGGGGGGAGCTGCGAGTCGACGGCCGACTGCGAGTCGGACACCCAGTACGCTCCCGGAACGGAGTGCGCGGATGGGGTGTGCACCTGCGTCCAGGAGGGCCACACGTTGTGCTGTGAGCCCGAAGACACGGCCCCTGATTGCTTCCTCGCCTGCCGTCCCTGCAGCGAGTGCCAGGAGGGCTGGTTCAGCTGCGCGCCGGGGACGGCGGGGACGGCGTGCGACAACGACGCGAAGTGCGCCGGTCCGCCCGACCCCCGCTGCGGCGTCGGGCGGTGCGTGGACAGGGTGTGCCAGGTGGACATCTACCCGGGCCCGCTGCCCTCTCAGGTGCGGGGCGACTGCGAGCAGCTCGAGTGCACGCAGACAGGCGAGGTCGTGGTGAAGGCGGATCCGGCCGACATCTACAACGACGGCAACCTGTGCACGTCCGATGTCTGCTCGGCGGAGAACCGGCCCGTCAATGTGCCTTTCGACAACGGGATCAGCCTCATGGATCTGTATGCGCTCGACCAGATCTGTTACGAGTCGCACCCGTTCGACTGCATCGTCGAGGACGACGAGTGCGGGCCTCGGCGTATCTGTGTGCCGACCGTGGGCGCGCAGCACGGCGGGGGCTTCTGCGCGCCGAGCCACTGCATCAACCTGCGGCGCGACACGGACGAGGCCGACGTCGACTGCGGCGGCATCTGCAGGCGACCCTGCGAGAACGGATCGCTCTGCGCCGTCCCGCAGGACTGCATCTCCGGCGTGTGCCTCGGGAGCCCGAAGACGTGCCAGAGCCCGACCATCTCCGACGGCGTGCGGAACGGCTCCGAGACCGGCGTCGACTGCGGCGGTCCGTGGTCGCCCTGTCCGCCGGGCGAGGGCTGCACGACGGGCGCGGACTGCGAGGCCGGCGTCTGCTGGGCGGGCGTGTGCGAGGAGCCCACGTGCATCGACGGCGTGCGGAACGGCGGCGAGCTCGACGCGGATTGCGGCGGGCCGGCGTGCCCGGCGTGCCCGCGGTGATCGCTGGCCGGGGCGTCGTTGACGCTGCCGCGCGGAGCGGGCATAGGGGGAGAGATGCGCAGACTCGCCATCGAAGGAATGACCTGCGGTCACTGCGTCCAGGCGGTCTCGAAGGCGCTCGCGAAGGTCCCCGGCGTGACGCGGGTGAGCGAGGTGAGCCTCGAGCGCGGAGAGGCGATCGTCGAGGGGAGCGCGGCGGCCGAAGCCCTCGTCGCCGCCGTGGCCGAGGCCGGGTACGAGGCGCGCGACGCCGGCTGACGCCGCGGTGCGGAGGTCGGCCGCCTTTGGTATGGTGGCGGCCACCATGACGCGAGAACAGAGCGGGAAGGGTTTTCCGGAAGGGTTCCTCTGGGGCGCCGCGGCGGCGTCGTACCAGATCGAGGGGGCCGCGTCCGAGGACGGCAAGGGGCTGTCCGTGTGGGACATGTTCTGCCGGAAGCCGGACGCTGTGTGGAACGGCCAGACCGGCGATGTCGCCTGCGACCACTACCACCGGTATCAGGAGGACGTCGGCCTGATGCGCGACATCGGCCTCCGCGCCTATCGACTCAGCATCTCGTGGCCGCGCGTCCTGCCGGAGGGCACGGGCGCCGTCAACGAGCGCGGGCTCGCGTTCTACGACCGGCTCGTCGACGCGCTGCTCGAGGCGGGCGTCGAGCCTCATGTCACGCTGTTCCACTGGGACTTCCCGCTCGCGCTCTACCACAAGGGCGGGTGGCTGAACCGCGACAGCGCGGACTGGTTCGCCGAGTACACGAGCGTCGTGGTCCGGAAGCTCGGCGACCGCGTGAAGGACTGGATGACGCTCAACGAGCCGCAGGTGTTCGCGGGCGCCGGCCACTACGAGGGTCGCCACGCGCCCGGCGACAGGCTGCGCTTCGCGGAGATCCTGCGGCTGTGCCACCATGTCCTGCTCGCGCACGGCAAGTCGGTGCAGGCGATCCGCTCGTCGAGCCCCGGGAAGTGCAACGTCTATTATGCGCCTGTCGCGCAGGTGAAATACCCCGCGAGCTCGTCGCCCGAGGATCTGGATGCCGCGCGCGCGGCCACGTGGGCGGTGAACGCGCGCACGACGTGGACCAACACGTGGTGGATGGATCCCGTGTTCCTGGGCAAGTATCCCGAGGACGGGCTCCGCCTGTTCGAGAAGGAGCTGCCCGAGGTCCGGAGCGGGGACATGGAGATCATCGCGCAGCCGGTCGACTTCTGCGGCGTGAATGTCTACTGGGGAGTCCCGGTGCGCGCCGGGGCGAACGGCGCCGCCGAGGTCGTGCCGCACCCGGTGGGACACCCGATCACCGCCTTCGAGTGGTCTGTCACGCCCGAGTGTCTCTACTGGGGTCCGAGGTTCTTTTACGAGCGGTACAGGCGCCCCATCGTGATCACCGAGAACGGCCTGTCCACCCGGGACTGGATCTCGCTCGACGGCAAGGTGCACGACCCTCAGCGCATCGACTTCATGGCGCGCCACCTGATCGAGCTCCGCCGGGCGATCGCCGAGGGCGCGGTCGTGAACGGGTATTTCCACTGGTCCATCCTGGATAACTTCGAGTGGGCCCACGGCTACAAGCACCGCTTTGGCCTCGTCTTCGTCGACTACCCGACCGGCAAGCGCGTGCTCAAGGACTCGGCGCACTGGTACCGCGAGGTCATCGCCTCGAACGGCGCGACCCTCGGCGGGTGAGCCGGCCGCGGGGCCCGGACGGGCGCCTCCCTGGCGTCGGCGCGCGCTCGGCCGGAGCGCCGCTCGTTCCGGCGGCACCGTCGCTCGCGCGCTCGGAGCGGAGGTGTGAGCCGCAGGTCGCCAGCAGCCGGCCGCGGTGGACAGAAGCGATGAGCCGACGCGACCGAGCCTGAGGCGCACCGGGGGACAGCGCTGTCTCGCGGCGGCGCAGAGCTGCTGGGGGTATCGTCCGATGGCAGGCGCCAGTGATAGCCTCGCTCTTCATGTCCATGATGAGCCCCGCTCCATTCCGGATGGTTCAAATCCCTCTCCTCGCGATCGGGCTCTCCGCCTGCGCGAGCGCGCCGGTGGCGTCGAGGCCGGCGGCGGAGTTCCCCAGCCAGGCCGCGCTCAAGGCCATCGAGGCGAAGCCGGCGGCGCTCCCGGCGCTGCCCCGGGAGATCGATGTAGGCGCGGGCTGGGCTCCGCAGGGCGCGCTGCCGGAGCTCGCCGGCGACGAGGGGTGGCAGCCGGAGGGCGCCTGGGGCGCGGCGTTCAACGAGACGGTGAGCGGCGCCGAGCGCCCGCCGCGCGTCACGCGCGCGCTGAGCTGCACCGCGCGCGAGCTGGGGCGGTTCATGCTCGAGCACAAGGCGCCGCCCCCCCAGGCGCTGCGCCGCTTCATGAACGCCGCGTGCGGGAGCGTGAGCGACGTGGGGGGTTACGCCTATGTCGGCGGCGAGGTCCCGCCGACGGCGACCGACGAGGAGGTGCTCGCGCGCTGGGGGAGCGGCTTCCGCGAGCGCGTCGCGGAGGGCGTCAAGGCCGGAGCCCAGGTCGTCGGCTTCTCGTTCGAGCGGCGCGACGGCCGCGCGGTGGCGAGCGCTGTCTTCGCCGTCGAGGAGGCGCAGCTCGAGCCGTTCTCCCCGGTGCCTGACGCGCGGGGCGAGGTGACGATCGCGGGGCGCCTGTCCAGGCCGGCGGACCAGGTGACCGCCTACGTGAACCGCGGGCGCGCCGGCGTCGCCCCGTGCGACGTGGACCTCTCGGTGCAGCGCCCGAGCTTCCGCGTGATCTGCCGCCCCGACCCGGCCGATCGCAGCGCGTGGATCCAGCTCGTGTACACCGCGCCGAAGCGCGTGCTCGCGACGCCGTTCGCCCAGGTGCTCGCGCGGCGCGCCGGCGAGGCGCCCGTGTACCAGGACGAGGCGTACGCCGCGTCGCGGCCGGTGGCGAGCGCCGAGCAGTTCACGCGCGCGGTGCTCGAGCAGCTGAACAGCGCGCGCGCGGGGGTGGGGCTCCGCCCTGTCGCGCTCGCGGCGCGCGAGTCCGCCACCGCCGCGCGGCTCGCGCCGCACTACTTCGCGGCGGCGCTCGGGGAGGGCGAGCGGCCGGAGGCGGACGTCATCGCGCTCGGGCTGCTCGCGGGCTGGGAGGTCGACGGGACGATCCGGAGCGGCAGCTTCGTCTCGAGCTTCTCGCCGCGCGGGCTGGACGCGGGCCACTGGCTCACGGCCGCGCTCGAGATGCCCATCGGGCGGATGACGCTCTTCGCGCCCGACATCGAGCAGGTGGCGCTCGGCCCGCTCCTGACGCGCGGGCCTGACGGGCTCGGGGCGGTGGTCACCGGGTACCGCTTCCATCACGGCAGCGACCACGCCGCGGACGTGAACCTCCTGCTCTCCCGCGTCATCGACGCGCGCCGCCGGATGGGCCTGACCCCTCCGATGCGCCTCTCGGACATGGGCCAGACGATGAGGGAAGAGCTCCGCCTCGTGCACGTGGGCGAGTCGGACACGACGTCCGCGCTCCAGGCGGTCATGGCGCGGGCGGTCGAGCAGTACGGGAGCAACATGCGCGGCTTCGCCATCGAGACGACGTCGCTCGACGCGCTGGAGCTCCCGCGCGAGCTGCTGCGCCAGCGGGCGCTGCACCTCGACATAGGCGTCACCCACCATCGGCCGAAGGGCGCGGCCTGGGCGCAGTACGTGATCCTGGTCGTCTTCGCCGACTACAGCGCGAACGAGGCGTGAGGCGCGGCCGCGCGCCCGGAAGCGCCGGGCGGGCAGTCGCCTCGCCGGCGCGCGCCGCGGCCCGCGCCGCGAACGAGCGCCTCGGCCGGCTCAGGAGGCGATCGGCTCGTCGCCGTCTTCCTCGTCGTCGTCGTCGAGCGGCTCGTCGTCCCCGCTCGCCAGGTCGTACCCGTGCGGATCGAACTCGTCGAACATGGCCTGCAGGCGCTCGGTGAGCGAATCCCACGTGTCGGGCGGCTCGCCTGCCTGGCGGTCGCGCTCCGCCAGGGCGAGCGCGGCGGCGACCGCCGAGGTCAGCGGGCGTGCGTCCTGGAGCACCGCGACCTTCGAGGCATCGCCGTTGCACGCGTAGGCCAGCAGGTAAGCCCGGTAGATATCCTCATTCGTCTTGTCGCTCATTCCTCGTCCTTCGTCGTTCGTCGTTCGTCGTCCGGCGCGCCGTTCGTTCCGTGGTCTGGCCCTCCGGGCGCGACGGACCGGGGGTGCGAGCGTAGCCCATCTCGGCGTCCATCGGGATGGCCTGTGTCTCGCCCGCGAGCCCGGGCCGCGCGGGCGCAGCCGGATCCGTGGCGCAGCTGGAGCCGTGGCGCAGCCGGATCAGTGGCGCAGCCGGTCGCGCAGGGTGCGCACGGCGCGCTCGAGCCCCGCGTGGTGGTGGAAGCAGCACTGCCCGATGCGCGGCTGACACTGCGACGAGCGGAGCATCTCGAGGAACACGAGCGCCCGCGCGTCCCCCTCGAGCGCCGCGCGCTCGAAGAGCGCGTGCTTGCGCCGGCAGGGAGCCTCGCGCAGCTCCACGGCGATGCGCAGCGGGACGCTCGCGCGCTTCAGCACCTCGGGCCGACGGAGCAGCTCGGCCGCGCGCTTTCCGCCCTGCGTGCCGCCGTAACCGCTGACGATCTCGTAGGCTATGTCGAGGCCCTCGGGGCCGAGGCGGCTCTCCAGGGCCTCGAAGATCGGGTCCGCGCGGCCGTCGGGCCGGTACGAGCTCTTCACCGCGACCGCGGCCGCGGCCGTCATCACGTCGCGGTCCTCGAAGGCGGAGCGATCCTTCTCGAGCAGCGCGAAGAGCGCGCTCTCCGCGTCGTCCCACCGCTTCGCCTGGACCGACTCCACGAGGCGCACCCGCTCGGCAGGCAGGCCCGCGCCCTCGATCGGCCCCGGACCGGCAGGCGCCGCGTTCGCGGCCGGCGCCGTCGCGGACGCCGCCAGCCCGGGGCCCGAGCCGCCCGCGGCCGGCGCCGCGGAGGGCGCTCGTGGCGGCGCGCCGAGTGCGCCCGGCGCCGCGGCGGCCGGCGCTTGCATCGCGGCGGTCGCCTCCCGGACCTCCGCGTCAGCGACCGCCGGCGCCGGCGCGCCCGCGGGCAAGCGGCGGAGGAGCAACACGCCTCCCGCGCCCAGGGCGACCAGCACGGCCGCCCCGAGGAGCCAGCCCCGGGCGCCCCGTCGCGGCCGCGGCCGACCCTCCGCCGCCTCGCGCGCGCCCTTCCCGGGCGCCCCGCCGCGCGCGTCCCTGGCCGCGCGCGGCGCGCCGGCCTCGTCGCCGCGGGCCGCCGCGTCCTCCGCCGCTGCGCCGCCGTCGCCGTCTCCCCGCGGCGCTGGCGGCTCGGCCGGCTGCATGGCGCGCATCGCCTCGCCCGGCCACGACGCCCCGCTCGAGAGCGGGTCCTTCCAGGAGAGCAGGCCCAGCGTCTCGGACCTCGGCACGGCCGCGTCGAGCGCGGCGAGCAGCGCGCGCGCGCTCGCGTGGCGCGCCTCCGGGTCCTTGCGCAGCAGCCGCATCACGAGCGCCTCGAGCTCGCGCGGCACCTCCACGCCCGGGGCGCGCAGCCGGAGCGGCGGCGGCGCCGTGTTGCACTGGTCGCGGAAGAGCTCGACGGGCACGATCGAGTCGAACGGGTGCTTCCCGGCGAGCATCTCGTAGAGGATGAGCCCGAGGGCGTAGAGATCGGAGCGCTCGTCGACGTGCTCCATGCCCTGCGCCGCCTCCGGCGCCATGTACGCGAGCGTGCCGAAGACCATGCCGCTCAGCGTGATCCGGACGGGCTCGGGCCGCTCCTCGCCGCTGTGCGCGTATGTCGTGGAGAGGCGCTCCAGCGGCACCTTCGCGAAGCCGAAATCGATGAGCTTCACGGCGTCGGTGCCGTGCTCGACCATGACGTTGCGCGGCTTGAGATCGCGGTGGATGACGCCGCGCTCGTGCGCCGCGGCGAGCGCCGCCGCTATCTGCCGCGCGATCTCGGCGGCGCGCGCGGCGGGCACCGGGCCCTTCTTGATGATGCGGTCGAGCGTCGTGCCGCGGACGTACTCCAGCACGAGGAACCGGGAGCCGTCGGGGAGGGTCCCGAAATCGGTCGCCGAGGCGATGTTCGGGTGCTGGATGTGCGCGCCCGCGATCGCCTCGCGCTCGAAGCGCGCCGTGAGCTCCGGAGAGCCCTTCGCCGCGGGCAGGAGGATCTTCACCGCCAGCCACTTGCGCAGCAGCAGGTGCTCGGCCTTGTAGACAGCGCCCATCCCGCCCGTCGCGACGAGCTCGACGATCCGGTACCGGTCCGAGATCACCGTCCCGACCATCTGCGCCGCCGCGCTCTCCGCGGGCGCGTCGCTCGGCGCGTCGTTCGCGGAGAGCGACGGATCACCGGGGGCACGGGGCGGGGAGGCGCTCACGGGAAGGCGTGAACTGTCCGGCCTCGCCCGATTTTTGTCAAAGGGGGGCGGCGATGCGGGGGGGCGATGCGGGGGCCGTGACGCGCCTGCTTGCCTATTGAATTGGCCGCGTGCCCGGGCCAAGGATGCGCCATGGCCGATCCCGTCCACGCCCTCTCCCGCGCTCTCCAGGCGGCGATCACCGCTGCGTTCGGCGCCGAGCACGCCGCCACCGATCCCTCGCTGCGCCGCTCCAGCCACGCCGACTACCAGGCGAACGCCGCCATGGCCCTCGGCAAGCGCCTCGGCAAGCCGCCGCGCGAGGTCGCCGCGGCGATCGTCGCGCAGCTGGAGGTCGGCGGGATCTGCCGCAAGGTCGAGATCGCGGGCCCCGGGTTCGTGAACCTCACGCTCGACGACGCCTACCTGATGGGCGAGCTGGCCGAGACGGCGGGCAGCGGCCAGCTCGGGATCGCGCCCGCGGCGCAGCCCGAGACGGTCATCGTCGACTACTCGGGCCCGAACGCCGCGAAGGAGATGCACGTCGGCCACCTGCGCAGCACGATCATCGGCGACGCCCTCGCGCGCGTCCTCGAGGCGCTCGGCCACCGCGTGATCCGCCAGAACCACCTCGGCGACTGGGGCACGCCGTTCGGCATGCTGATCGAGCACATGCTCGACCTCGGCGAGGGCGCCTCGGAGGAGCTCTCGGTCGGCGACCTCGACGCGTTCTACAGGCAGGCGCGCGCCAAGTTCGACGGCGACCCGGCGTTCGCCGAGCGCTCTCGCCGGCGCGTCGTGCGGCTCCAGGGCGGCGACGAGCAGACGCTCGCGCTCTGGCGGCAGCTCGTGCGCGAGTCGACGCGCTACTTCGAGTCGGTCTACCGCCGCCTCGGCGTCAGCCTGACCGGGGCCGATTTCGCCGGCGAGAGCTTCTACAACCCGATGCTGGCCGACGTCATCGCCGAGCTCACCGCGAAGGGGCTGGCGCGCGAGAGCGAGGGCGCCCTCTGCGTCTTCCCGGCCGGCTTCACGGGCAAGGGCGGCGAGCCGCTGCCGCTCATCGTGCGCAAGCAGGACGGCGGCTACGGCTACCCCACGACCGACCTCGCGGCGATCCGCCACCGCCTCACGACCGTCGGCGCGCAGCGGCTCGTCTACGTGGTCGGGGCGCCGCAGAGCCAGCACTTCGCGATGGTCTTCGCGACCGCGCGGGAGGCGGGCTGGCTCGCGCCCCCGGCCCGGGCCGAGCACGTGGCCTTCGGCTCGGTGCTCGGCGCCGACAAGAAGATGTTCAAGACGCGGAGCGGCGACACGGTGAAGCTCTCGGACCTGCTCGACGAGGCCATGGAGCGCGCGGCGAAGGTGGTGCGGGAGAAGAACCCGGAGCTCGACGCCGAGGCGGCCGGCGCGGTCGCGCGGGCGGTCGGCGTGGGCGCGGTGAAGTACGCCGATCTCTCGAGCGACCGGATCAAGGACTACGTGTTCGACTGGGACCGGATGCTGGCGTTCGAGGGGAACACGGCGCCCTACCTGATGTACGCGCACGCCCGCATCCGCTCGATCTTCCGCAAGGGCGGCGTGGACTCGCCGCGCGGGGCGGGGATCGCGCTGGGCGAGCCCGCCGAGCGGGCGCTCGCGCTGGAGCTGCTCCGGTTCGGCGCCGTGCTCGAGGACGTGGCCGCCACGCTCGAGCCGCACCGGCTGTGCGGGTACCTCTTCGAGCTCGCCGGGTCGTTCACGACCTTCTACGAGCGCTGTCCGGTGCTCAAGGCCGAGAGCGACGAGGTGCGCCGCTCGCGGCTCGCGCTGTGCGATCTCACGGCGGAGGTGCTGGCCAAGGGCCTCGGCCTGCTCGGGATCGAGGCGCCCGAGCGGATGTAGCCGCGCCGCCAGCGAGCGCGCCGCAGGTCCAGCGGGGCAGACGAGCCCATCTACAACGTCGCGCCGGAGACCTATCCAGCGGGCGAGCCCATCGCACGCGAGCGCGTTTTCTGCGAGCCGCCCGTGGGTTGCGCGCGAGCTCGTCGCGGCCCTCGTGGCAAAGTGCAGGGATGATGGAACTGCGGCTTTCTCTTCCCTGCGCTGGCGTCGCGGTGACGGCGGCGCTCGTCGCCGCGCTCGGGTGCTCGGCGGTGGGGGGCTCTTCCACGCCGGGCGGCGCGGGCGATCAGGGCGCGGCGTCCTCGGGGGCCGGCGGCGAGCACCCTCCCGACCCCTCGGGCGGTCTAGATGGGCCGGGCGCGCCGGGGCCGGGCGGCGGCGGCGCTGGCCCCGTCGTCGACCCCGACGCAGACAGCGACGGCGACGGTTTCACGCCAGCGGGCGGCGACTGCAACGATGCGGATGGAAATGTGAACCCTGGCGCGATCGAGGTCGAGGTCACGGAGCCCGACGCGAGCGGCCAGGTGCCTGCGCCGGCGGACGAGGACTGCGACGGCGCGATCGACAACGTGGCGCCTCCCTGCGACGAGGGGCTCTCGCTGGAGGACTTCGATCCGGCGAACGGCGCGAGGGCGATCGACCTGTGCGCCGTCGCGTCGCGGGAGGACAGGCGCTGGGGCGTGCTGTCCGCGAGGTACGTTCGCGGGAACGGCTCGCCGGCGGCGCGGTCGCCCGCGGTCGGCCTCTTCGACGGCTTCGGGCCGAACGTGCACGTGCAGGGCGGCGCGCGCCTGCTCGCGATCTCGACGGGGCGCGCCCGCCCGCCGGATCACCTCGACGCCTGCTGGTCCGAGAGCTGCTCGAACTACGGCCCTGGCGCCGCGCCGCCCGGGTTCCCCCAGGACAACCCCGACTGCCCTCCTTCCGACTTCATCAACGACGACATCGGCCTGGAGGTCGTCCTCCGCGCTCCGAGCAACGCGACCGGCTACGAGTTCCTCTTCAAGTTCTACACGTACGAATACCCGGAGTGGGTCTGCGACGACTTCAACGATCAGTTCGTCGCGCTGGCCACGCCGGCGCCTCCGGGGTCGTACAACGGCAATCTCTCGTTCGACGCGGAGGGCAGGCCGGTCAGCGTCAATATCGCGTTCTTCGATGTCTGCGACGGATGTCCGCTCGGCTCGAGCGAGCTGGCGGGGACGGGGTTCAGCCCGCGCCACGACGGCGGCACGCGGTGGCTGAAGACCCGGGCGCCGGTGCGCGGCGGAGAGGAGATCACGCTCCGGTTCATCCTCTTCGACACCGGGGATGATCGCTTCGACTCCACCGCGCTCATCGACGGGTTCCGCTGGATCGCCACCGGTGGGACCGTGAGCCTGGAGACCGCGCCCGCCGTCGACCCCCGCTGAGCCGCGCGGCGCTCCCACGTCGCGCCGGCCGCGTCGATCGCTTGCCGAGGGGCGGGCGGGAGGCCCGATGATCGCCCTGCGCTCGCCATCCTACCTGCAGGTCCGACACGCTCCTCCGCAATCCACTTCGAGCTCGCTTCCATTCAGGATGCCGTCATCGCACGAGGGCTCCTGGCAGACACGCTCCCTGCACACGCCGGACGCGCAGTTCTCCCCGGCGAGGCACCCTTCGCCGGCGGGGCAGAGCGGGCACGAGCGGGTGCCGCAGTCGATCCCGGTCTCGAAGCCGTTCGCCACGCCGTCCACGCACGTCGCCGCCTGGCAAACCCCCAGGCGACATACGCCCTCTTTGCAGTCGATGCCCGTCGCGCACGAGCCGCCGAGGCGACAAGGCCTGCACGAACCGCCGCAGTCGGTGTCGGTCTCCCCGTCGCGATCATCCGTGATGCCATTGCTGCAGTGCGGGGGGACACACGTGTCCTCTGTGCAGGTCCAGCCCTCGGGGCACTCGTCGCAACTCCAGATGACGATGGCCCCACCCTCCCCGCACGAAAGGAAAAAAGGCGCCGTCAGCCCCAATGCAATGACGCGTCGAAGCATGGTGCTCGCTCTTCTTTGTAGTTGATGGCCTGGTGACGACGACAGTACATCAAGCAACGCCATCGAGGGCGCCGATCTGGCCGTTTGCGCGCGGATTTATCGCATTCCGGAATGCCGTCTCGGATTGCCAAATAATCGACATGGCGAGATCCGTCGGGGGGTGGAGGCCTGGCCAGGACGCGCGGAGAGCGCGGCGCTGGAGACCGGACGCACGGAGATCGGAGGTGCAGAGTGACGAGAGGAGAGGGGAGCTCATCGACGCGAGATGGGCCGTGGCACCGGCCGTTCTCTACGGATTCGACAGGAGCGCGCCGCGCGGCGTCGCGCGCGGCCGACAGGGCCGCTCGGCGCGCGCTCTTGGAAGGTTGATGGTGAAGAGGGGTGCTGTGAGGTCGCCTTGGCTCGGTGGCGAGACGGCGCTCCGGGGTGCGCGCCGCGGGTGCCCGCCGCGCTCAGGGGCGGGCGGGGGCGCGGCGCGCCGCGACGAAGGAGCGCACGCAGAGGCCGACGTAGCCCACCGACAGGATGGCCATCAGCGACTGGGCGATGACGGCCGCGGGGCGCTCCACGTCGCCGCCGGAGAGCAGCGCCGGCAGCCTGGACAGGCCGCGGACCGAGCCGAGGAAGCCGACGACGCCGAGCAGCGCCGACGCGTGCATGACGTGCATGCGGTACTTCTCCTGCCGCGCGAGCAGGCCGAGCCCGATCGCGACAGCCCCGAAGCCGGCCGGGATGAGCGCCGTCGGCGCGCTCGTCGCCGCGAAGCCGCCGACGCCGAGCGCCGTGAGCAGCGCCCCGTAGCCTATGGTCACATTCGACATGCTCGACATGCAGAGCCTCCTTGTCCGGAGCCCCCGGGATACCGCGGCCGGAGGGCGCCCGCCACCGTAGCCGTCCGCGTGCGCGCCGCGGCGGGCGGCGCGCGCGGCGATCGTCGTCGGGCCGCGCTCGCTGCCCCGCCCGGCGGGAGATCGCCCGAGCCGCCGCGCTCGCGCTCGTCCGGGCCGCCGCGCTTGCGCTCGCCGGGGCCTCGGCGGGCGGAGCGCGACGGCGTGGTTAGATTCCGCCCCCATGCTCGGCCTCCCCCGCCTGCGGGACAGCTTCGCCTACACCCCCCGGACGCTCAAGCTCGTCTGGCGCTCGTCGAGGGCGGCCAGCGTCGCGCTCGGTGCGCTCACGCTGGTGGCGGCGGTGCTGCCGCTCGGGGTGGCCTACGTCGGCAAGGCGATCACGGACGCGGTGGTCGCGCGCGACGAGCGCGCCGCGCTCGTGTGGGTCGCGGTGGAGCTCGGGCTCGTGGCCGCGCTCGCGCTCGCGCAGCGCGGCCTCGCGCTGACGCGGCAGCTGCTCGGCGCGCGGCTCTCGATCGACATCCACGCGCTCATCCTCGAGAAGGCGCTCTCGCTCGATCTGACGCACTTCGAGGACTCCGAGTTCTACGACCAGCTCACCCGCGCGCGCCGCGAGGCGTCGTCGCGCCCCGCGTCCGTGGTGACCGAGAGCTTCTCGCTCGTGCAGAACCTCATCACGCTCGCCGGTTACGCCGCGATGCTCGTGGGGTTCAGCGCCTTGGCCGTGCTCGCGCTCTTGCTCGCGGCGATCCCCGCCACGGTCGCAGAGGCGCGCTTCTCGGGCGCGGCGTTCCGCCTCCGGAACTGGCGATCTCCCGAGGCCCGCCGGCTCAATTACCTCGAGTACGTGCTCGCCAACGACGGGCACGCCAAGGAGGTGAAGCTCTTCGGGCTCGGGCCGATGTTCCTCGAGCGGTACAAGGCGCTCGCCACGTCATTTTACCGGGAGGACAGCGCCCTCGCGGTCCGCCGCGCCGGGTGGGCTTACGGCCTGTCGCTCCTCGGGACGGCCGCGTTCTACGGCTGTTATGGCGCCATGGCGCTCGGCGCCGCGGCGGGGCGCCTCTCGCTCGGCGCGATGGTCCTTTATGTAGCGGCCTTCCGGCAAGGCCAGCAGGCGTTCCAGGCCGTCCTCGCCGGCATCGGCGGCATGTACGAGCACAACCTCTACATGTCGAATCTCTTTCAGTACCTGAGCATCCCGACCAGCGCGCCTGCGGCGCTCGCGGACGGCGGCGCGACAGCGCTCTCGCCCAGCGCGCCTGCCGTGCTCGCGGACGGCGGCGCGAGCGACAGGGGCGTGCGGTTCGAGGGGGTCGGCTACCGGTATCCTGGCCAGTCGCGCTGGGCGCTCCGGGGGATCGATCTCCACATCCCGAGCGGGCAAAGCCTGGCGCTCGTCGGGCACAACGGCGCGGGGAAGACGACCTTCATCAAGCTGCTCACGCGGCTCTACGAGCCCACCGAGGGGCGCATCCTGCTCGACGGCAAGGATCTCCGCGCCTGGGATCTCGACGCGCTGCGCGGGAGGATCGGTGTCGTGTTTCAGGATTTCAACCAGTACCAGCTCACGTTGCGCGAGAACGTCGGGCTCGGCAGCCTCGAGCACCTCGCGGACGAGCCGCGCATCGGGCGCGCTGTCTCCGAGGGCGGCGCGGACGAGGTCGTGACCGTGGTGCCGGGGGGCCTCGACGCGCAGCTCGGGCGCTGGTTCAAGGACGGCGTCGAGCTGAGCGGCGGGCAGTGGCAGAAGATCGCGCTCGCGCGCGCCTTCATGCGCGAGCAGGCCGACATCCTCGTGCTCGACGAGCCGACCGCGGCGCTCGACGCCGAGGCCGAGCACGCGGTCTTCCAGCGGTTCCGGTCGCTCTCCAAGGGGCGCACGACGATCGTCATCTCGCACCGCTTCCCGACCGTGCGCATGGCCGACCGCATCCTCGTCCTCGACGGCGGGCGCATCGTCGAGGAGGGCACCCACGACGAGCTCGTCGCCCGCGGCCAGCGCTACGCCCGCATGTTCGCGCTGCAGGCCGAAGGATACCTGTAGCGCCGCCGGCGAAGAGCGCGGCGCGAGCGCGGGGCTGCGGCGAGCTGCGCTGTCGCCTGACCATCGTTGTTCGATCGATCGCCCGCGCGTCGCGCCGCGGCGCCGGGCTGCCCTTCATCTCGCCGGCTCGGGCGGAAGCCTCGGGACGCGCGCGTCGCCGCTGCTGCGGCGGCTCGAGCGAGCTCTGCCTGCTAGGCTCGGCGCATGCGCGACACGCTCCCCAAGGAGGTCGGCCAGGCGATCCGCATCCTCCGGCTGCTTCGCGGGCTCAGCATGCAGGAGTTCGCCGAGCGGGCGCAGCTCTCGGCCACGTACCTGCGGCAGGTCGAGCGCGGCGAGCGGGATCTCGGGCTCGGCGCGCTCGGCCTGATCGCCCAGGGGCTCCAGTGCGACCCGCGCCTCCTGCTCCCCGGCGACGGGCGCAGCCCGGTCGCGTCCGTCGTGGCAGAGCTCTTCGACCGGTCCCAGGAGACCCTTCAGAACGCGATCCTCTTTCTGCTCATGGAGCCTGACGATTCACCCAGGAAGCAAGCAATGCTCGCCCTGGCCAGCGAGGATCCCGAGCGCTCTCGTCCGGCGGCTCCGCCCAGGTCGCGCCCGCCGGAGCGCGCCGTCTCGGGGCGAGCTTCCCCGCCGTCGAGCCGTCGCTCCGGAAAGTGAGCGCGCCCGTCTCGCTCGCTCCGTGACCCAGGTCGCCATGGCGACGGCTTCCGCGGGACTTGAACGTCTGTTACGCTTGCAGCCAACGGATGTTCCCCGAGCTGTGTCCGGGGGTGTCATGGACTCGAACCTCGTGCCGGAGGTCCGACGCAGTGAGCAGAATCTTCTGGGCTGATCCAACATCGCAGCGTGCGTCCGCGCATCGCTCTTTCGTCTTGTCTCCACGCGCAGGGGCTGGAGCTGCTGTGTCCGGAGAGGGGCTCGCGGCGGAGGGCCCATGGTGATCCTGGGCCAGGAGTTCGCGGGTTACACCATCGTCGCCAGCCTCGATTTGCCCGCTCCGGCCGAGACCTATCGCGCGCTGGATGCAGACGGCCGCGAGGTGACACTTTATGTCCAGGAGGATATCGAGCTCGACCCCGGCGCGTTCCGCGGTGAGCTCGGGCGGCTCCTTTCGCTGTCTCCGTCGGTGCACGGCATCGTGCCAGTGCTCCGGGGCGGCATGGATGGCAATGCCGGCTGGCTCGCCGCCCGGCCGAGCGATGACCCCTCGGTGGAGGAGCTCTTGCCACGGCTCCGCGCCGTCGCGTACGAGCTCGCGGTCGACGTCGCGCGGACGCTCACCGCGGCGCACGCCCTGGGGCTTTCGCACGGGGATCTCGGCCCGCACACGGTGGTGATCTCCGGCCAGGGGGCGGCCGTCGTCAGGGCGTTCGGGCTGCACCGGCTGTTCGGGGCGCCGGCGGACATCGTGGCGGACGCGGCGCGCTACCGGGCGCCGGAGGTGTTCGACGCGCGCTTGATCGACCATCGAACGGACATCTACGGGCTCGCGATGCTGCTGTACTGCGCCCTCGCGGGCCGACGGCCGTTCGAGGGGCGCGACGATCTCGACGTGTGCGCGCTCGACGAGGTGCCTCCGCCGCTCGAGGGCGTGCCGCCCCAGGTGAACGAGGCGCTGGCCCGGGCGCTCGCGAAGGATCCCGACGCGCGCTTCCAGACGGTGCAGGAGCTCATGACCGCCGTGCGGCCGCTGCTCCTCGCCGATTCGGCGTCGCTCGCGGGGGGCGCCCCGCCGCCGCACGAGCCGCCGCCCGATACGGAGCGGAGCGTGCCCGCGCCGGAGTCCCGCAACACGCTGCCCACCGGGACCATCCCCCCCGAGGCCATGCGGCACCCGGTGGTCCAGGTCGCTGCCCCGCGCTGGCGCCGCGGCCTCTTCCTGCGGGCCGCAGGAGCGCTGCTGCTCGTCGCGCTGACGAGCGCCGCGGTCGCGGTGCCCCTGAGCTCCTACATCGCCCGGCGCGGGGCGCCGCCCCCGCCGCCTGTCGAGCCTCCGGTGTACGTGAGTAATGTGTCTCACAATTCTGAGATCGCTCCGCCGGTGCAGTGCGAGCCGGGCGTCCACGAGGCGGTGCATCCTGCGGTCGAAACGCCCGTGCTGAGGTCCCGGGCGACGCGCCGTCCCGCGCCGGCGTCGCTGGCCACGACCCCGGCCGTGGAGGCCGGTGGGAGCGCCCGGCAGCGGTGGTACGGCGACCAGCTCTTCTGAGGGCCGTCCGCAGACCGCCTGCCGGCTCGGTGGATCGGCAGGCCGCTCGCAACGGTGGCGGGGGTTCGCCGCAGGCTGTCCGCAACCTCGGTGGGGTTCGCCGTAGGCCGTCCGCAACCTGCGGGCTGTCCGCAACCTGGGTGGGGTTCGCCGCAGGCCGTCCGCCGCCGCGGGCCGTCCGCAACCTGGGTGGGGTTCGCCGCGGGCTGTCCGCAACCTGGGTGGGGTTCGCCGCGGGCTGTCCGCAACCTGGGTGGGGTTCGCCGCGGGCTGTCCGCAACCTGGGTGGGGTTCGCCGCGGGCTGTCCGCAACCTGGGTGGGGTTCGCCGCGGGCTGGCCGCGCAGGCTGTCCGCAACCCGGGTGGCAAACGACACCCCGGCGGATTGGGGCCGCCGGGGCGTCCGCATCGCAGACCTCGTGCCGGAGGCCTGGACGCATGGTTAGCTTACTAAAGCATTCCGTCGATCGATCTAAATTTCTCGTGACGTCGACAGTTTTTCTCCGCTCACCGACGTGACCCTCCCGTCCGCCGGCGTGAGCAGGGTCGGACCGTGGTTGAGCAGGCGGCGGAGCAGGTGGCGCTGGCGTCAGGTCGACCGTGGTTGAGCGCGCCGTGGTTGAGCGCGCCACCGACCGCGCCGCTCGACTCCGGGATGGATCGCGCAGGCAGGGGAGGGGCCCCGGCGGAAAGGCGAGCGGGCGCGCTGTGCTGCGAGCCGGAGCATGCGGCGGCGCCCCCCGGGGCGCCGTGTCCGCAGCCAGCCTGCCCGGCTCAGCGGAGCTCGTTGCCAGGCAGCGGCTGGAACACGTTCGCCCGGTACCACCGGAGCTCCTCGATCGACTCGCGGATGTCGTCGAGCGCGCGGTGGATCTCGCGCTTCTTCGGCGCGGAGCGCGCCGGGTACCAGCGGCGGACGAGCTCCTTGAGCGTGGAGACATCCACGATGCGGTAATGAAGGAAGGAGAGGAGAGCCGGCATGTAGCGCTGCAGGAAGGCGCGGTCCTTCCACACGGAGTTGCCGCACAGCACGGCCGTTCCCTCGTCGCAGTGCGCCTCCAGGAAGGCGCGCGTCTCGGACTCCGCGTCGCTGACGGAGAGCGTGGAGGCGCGGATGCGCGCGAGGAGACCCGATCGGGCGTGGAGATCGCGGACGAAGTCGCTCATCCCCGCGAGCACTTCCTCGGGCTGATGGATGACGAGGCACGGCCCCTCCGCGACCACGGTCAGATCCGGCTCCGTGACGATGGTCGCGATCTCCACGATCGCGCACGTGCTCTCGTCGAGCCCCGTCATCTCCAGATCGACCCAAACCATGCGCTGCGACCGGTCTGTCATCGGCGGCGAGCATAGCCGATCCGCGGTGGTGCAGATCCACCTGGACCTGCCCGCGAGCAGGCTGCCCCGGGAACGGGTCGTGTGCTAAGGACGGGCCGGACACCGGGGTCGGGAGGCTGTCATGCGAGATGTTTTCATCGTGGATGCCGTTCGCACGCCGCGCGGGCGCGGCAAGGCAGGCAAGGGAGCGCTCTCGGGCGTCCACCCCCAGGAGCTCCTCGCGCAGACGCTCAATCGCCTCGCTGAGAAGACCGGGATCCGCAAGGAGGACGTGGAGGACGTGGTCGTCGGGTGCGTGACCCAGGCGAGCGAGCAGGGGGCGTGCATCGCGCGCACCGCGATCCTCGCGGCCGACTGGCCGGACATCGTGACCGGCGTGACCGTCAACCGCTTCTGCGGCTCGGGCGCGCAGGCGGTCAATTTCGCGGCGATGGGGGTCATGTCGGGCCAGCAGGAGCTCGCCATCGGCGGGGGCGTCGAGAGCATGTCGCGCGTGCCGATGGGCTCGGACGGCGCTCCGCTCGACGGGAACAACCTCGCGCTCCGCCAGAAGCTTGCGATGGTGCCGCAGGGCATCTCGGCGGACCTCATCGCCACGATCGAGGGCTTCTCGCGCGAGGACGTCGACCGCTTCGCCTTGGAGAGCCAGCACAAGGCCGAGCGGGCCGCGCGCGAGGGGCGGTTCGCGAAGAGCCTGTTCACGGTCGTCGATCTCGACGGCAAGCCGCTGCTCGACAGGGACGAGCACCCGAGGGCCGGGGCGACGATGGCGGCCCTCGCGAAGCTCGAGCCGGCGTTCACCGGCCTCGGGTCGACCCCGATGGGCCCCGGCGGCGAGACCGTCGACGCGCTGGCGCTCGTGCGATACCCGCAGGTGAAGGCGATCCAGCACGTCCACACCGCGGGCAACTCGAGCGGTATCGTGGACGGGGCCGCGGTGGTGCTGCTCGCGTCGGGCGACTACGTGAAGGCGCACGGGCTCAAGCCGCGGGCGAAGATCCGCGCCGTGGCGACGGTCGGGGCGGAGCCGGTGATCATGCTGACGGCCCCGGCGCCCGCGTCGGAGCGGGCGCTCAAGAAGGCGGGGATGAAGGCGCGCGACATCGATCTCTGGGAGATCAACGAGGCGTTCGCGGCGGTGCCGCTGCAGACCGCGCGCAAGCTCGACATAGATCTCGACCGCGTCAACGTGAACGGCGGGGCGATCGCCCTCGGGCACCCGCTCGGCGCGACCGGGGCCTGCCTGATCGGCACGGCGCTCGACGAGCTCGAGCGCGCCGACAAGGCGACCGCGCTGATCACGCTGTGCATCGGCGGAGGGATGGGCGTGGCGACCATCGTCGAGCGGGTGTGAGCCGCGCCGGCGCCGTGATGGGGGTGCCCGACGAGCCTGGGAGCTCCGCTCACGAGCACCCGCGCGGGCACGGCGCTCGGCACGGCGAGCGGCACGATCACGGCCACCACGGTCACGACCACGACCACGATCACGGCGACCCAGGGCATCACGACCACGACCACGGGCGCGCGCCGCTCCGCCGGCTGATCGCGGCCTTCGCGCTCACGGCGTCGTTCCTGCTCGTCGAGGCGGCGGTCGGGTGGTGGTCGAAGAGCCTCGCGCTCCTCGCCGACGCGGGCCACATGCTCGCGGACGCCGCGGCGCTCGGGCTCGCGATCATCGCGCAGCGCATCGCGGCGCAGGCGCGGACGCGCGCGCGGACGTACGGCTTCCGGCGCGCCGAGGTGCTCGCGGCCTTCGCCAACGGCATCGCGCTGGCGCTGACGGCGATCTGGATCTTCATCGAGGCGGCCCGCAGGTGGCGCGAGCCGCAGGCGGTGCACGCCGAGGCGCTGGCGATCACCGCGGCGCTCGGGCTGCTCGTGAACGTTGCCTCGGCGCTGCTGCTCTCGACCGGCGAGCGCGGGCACAACATCAACACGCGGGCCGCGCTGGCGCACGTGCTGTCGGACGCGCTCGGCTCGGTGGGCGCCATGGCGGCGGGCGTGCTCATCCTCGCCTTCGGCTGGACGCGGGCCGACCCGGTGATCAGCGCGGCCATCGGCGCGCTCGTGCTCTGGGGCGGCTGGCGGCTCGTGCGCGACACGTCCCGCGTGCTGATGGAGGGCAGCCCGATCGAGATCGACCTCGTCGACGTCGAGGGCACGATCCGGAGCGTGCCCGGGGTGGTCGACTTCCACGATCTGCACGTCTGGTCGATCTCCGACGGCTTCAACGTGCTCACGGTGCACGTGGTGCTAGCGAAGGGGCACCACGGGACGGACGTGGCCGCGGCCGTGAGCCGTCGGCTGCGCGAGCAGCACGCGCTGACCCACTGCACGATCCAGCCGGAGCCGCTCCAGGAAGATCACCTGGTGACGCTCAGACGGCCGGGCGCCCGGGCGCCGCGCGGGGAGGGACCCGCCAGCGACAGGGGCGGCCAGTAGCCGGGCGGCGGCCCGGCCAGCCCTTCAGAGCTCCCGCAGCAGCGCTTCCGCCGCTTCGGCGGGGGACTTTCCGCGCTCGTCGACGGCGACGTTGAGCTCGCGCATCCGCTCCGCGCCGATCTTGCCCTCGAGCCCCCGCAGCGCCTCGAGCACCTCCGGGTGCTCCCGCGCGAGCCGCGCGCTGGCGAGGACGACGGCGTCGTAGGGCGGTATCGCTCGCCGGTCGTCCTCGAGCACGCGCAGGTCGAACGACACGATCCTCCCGTCCGTCGAGAACGCGCTGATGACATCCACGTCGCCCGACCTCACGGCCTCGTACATGAGCGAAGGGTCCATGCTGCGCTGCCTCGCGAACGCGATGCCGTACCGCTGCTCGACCGTCTTCCACTCGGCGCGCTGGAAGAACTCGTAGTCTCCTCCGATCGACAGCGAGCGCGCCGAGGGCACGAGATCGCTGATGGTGCGCGCGCCGAGCCGCTCCGCGAGCTCGCGCCGCACCGCGAGCGCGTAGGTGTTCTCGAAGCCCAGCGCGGCGGCGACCACGATCCCGTGCTCCTCGAGCAGGTACTGCGTCACCCCCCGGAGCACCTCGCCCCGCTCGGCCGGGAGGTCGCTCCGCTTCATCACCGTCGCCCAGAGCGTCCCGGAGTAGTCCACGTACGCGTCGATCTGGCCCGTCCTCAGCGCGTCGAACGCCACCGTCGACCCCAGCGACTCCACGGCCTCGGTCGGCAGCCCCGTGTCCCGCTGGATCTTCCCCGCGAGGATGCGGCTCAGGATGTACTGCTCGGTGAAGGTCTTGGACCCGATGGCGATCTTCCGCGCGCCGCCCCCGAGCGCCCCGCGCGCGAAGCCGGCCGCGGCGATCGCGTAGAGCAGGGCGAACGCGCCGATCGCCGCGGCCACGAGGCCCCGGCGGCGCTGGCGGAGCCCGATCTCCAGCGCCCTCACCGTGCCGTCGAGGACGAGCGCCAGCGCCGCCGCCGCCGCGCACCCGACGAGCACCGCCGTTGTGTTGCGCGTCTGCAGCCCGCTGAAGATGTAGTTGCCGAGGCTCTCCGCGCCGATGGGGGTCGAGAGCGTCGCGGTCCCCACCGTCCACACGGTCGCCGTCCTGACGCCGGCGACGATCACGGGCATGGCGAGCGGCAGCTCCACGCGCCGGAGCCGCTGGCCCGGCGTCATGCCGACGCCCTCGGCCGCCTCGATCAGGGCCGGGTCGACGGTGGAGAGGCCCACCACCGTGTTCCTGAGGACCGGGAGCACGCTGTAGAGCACGAGCCCGAGGAGCGCCGGCACGTAGCCGATGCTCGCGGCGCCGACCGCGGAGAGCGCGGGCACCATGAACGCGAGCAGCGCCAGGCTGGGGATGGTCTGGATGACGCCCGCGGCGGCGAGCACCGGCTGCTCGAGCCGGCGCGCGCGGGAGACCAGCACGCCGAGCGGCACGCTGATGCCCGTCCCGATGAGGAGAGCGACGAGCGTGAGCTCGAGGTGCGCGAGGAGGCGCCCGGGGAGCAGGGCGAGCTGCTCGTTCACGCCGCGCGCTCCCCATCGGCGAGCAGCGCGTCGATGAGCCCCGCCTGCCGCCTGGGCGTCCCGATGAGCTGCGCCACGTACTCGTCCGCGGGCGCGGTCATGAGCTCCCGCGGCGTCCCGACCTGCGCGAGCCGGCCGCCCTGCATCACCGCGATGCGGTCGCCGAGCAGCAGGGCCTCGACCATGTCGTGGGTCACGAAGATCGCGGTCAGCCCGAGCCGGCGCCGGATCGAGAGGAACGACTGCTGGAGCCGGTCGCGCGTCAGCGGATCGAGCGCCCCGAACGGCTCGTCGAGGAGCATCACCCTGGGCTCGGCGGCGAGCGCGCGCGCCACGCCGACCCGCTGCTGCTGCCCGCCCGAGAGCTCCGCGGGGCGGCGATCGCGCACGGCCGCCGGGTCGAGCTCGCAGAGCTCGAGGAGCGCGTCGACGCGCGCGCGGATGCGCGCCGCGTCCCAGCCGAGCAGCGACGGCGTGACGCCGATGTTCTCCGCCACGGTGAGGTGCGGGAACAGCCCGAGCCGCTGGAACACATAGCCGATGCGCCGGCGCAGCGCGTGCGGCGGCTCGCCGGTGATGTCCTGCCCGCCGATCCGGATGGCGCCCGACGTGGGCTCGATGAGGCGGTTCACCATCTTGAGCGTGGTCGTCTTGCCCGAGCCCGACCCGCCGAGCAGGACGAGGAGCTCGCCTTCCTCGACGCGCAGCGAGACAGCGTCGACCGCGACAGCGTCGGCGTAGCGCTTCGTGACCTTGTCGAGCTCGATCATGCGGCCTCCTCGGGCGCGCCGCAGGGCGCCGCCCGCGCCACGGCGCGCGGCGCGGGTACGGCGGCGCCCCCCATCATACCCCGCACCCGACGTTGCCGCGCTGGAGCCCCGCGAGGCGCGCGTCGTCGAGCGCCTCGGCCTCGGCGAGGAGCCACCGGAACATCGCGTTCGCGATCGCCCGCTCCTTGCGCGTGTTGAACAGCCAGACGGCCGCGTGGCACACGTCGGAGTGGAACTTGGGGAACGCGAGGCGGCGGAACTCCGTGCCCACGAGCTCCGCCGCGGCCTCGTACTGCGCGCGGAGCGATGTCCATTCGCGCCACTCCGCGAGCGCCGCGAGCTCGCGCTTCTCGTCGACGCGGCGGCGCAGGGCGTCGCACGCGAGCTCCACCTCGGACAGGAGCTCGTCCCGGAGGCGCCGGCGCGTGCGGCCGATCGTCGCGCCGAGGTCGTTCCATTCCGCGAGCGGCACGCGCGCCGCGCGCAGCGCCGCCGCGAGGTCCTCCTCGACCGCGCGCGCGAGCGGGCCGAGCGCCGCCTGCGCGCCCGAGGCGCCGAGCGACAGCGCCCGCTCGCGGAGCTCGGCCTGGGCGCGCTCGTCGTCGAGCGCCGCGTCCCACGCGCCGCCCAGCCGCCTGAGATCGTCGCCCGAGACCCTGCCGCGGGGCCGGAGCAGCAGCGTCGCGTGGAGCAGCACCGCCCGGCTCCACAGGTCGCCCTCGGCGACCTTCGCGGCGCACGGCTCGGGCTCCTCCGGCTCCGGGCGCGGCGCGCCCTCGCCCGCGGCCAGGGCGCGGCGCACGAGCGGGAGCGTGGCGCGGCGCCGGGGCGCGGCGAGCCAGCGGAGCCAGAGCTCGACCGCGCCCGGCGCGGGCACCTCGCCGAGCAGCCGCGCGGCGACGGCGCCGAGCAGCGAGAGCTCGCGGCCGCCGCCTTCCCGTGCGCGCTCGAGCACGGCCGTCCAGTCGCCGCGAGAGGCCGCCTCGGCGGCGAGCCAGCCCGCGGCGATGCGGCGGGCCTCGCGGGGGCAAGCGCGCTCGTCCAGGCTGGCGACGCTCTCGAAGAGCGCTCGCGCGCCCTCCACGTCGCCGCGGTGCGCCGCGAGCATGGCGCCGGCGGCGACGCCCGCCCCGCGGAGCGGCACCGGGGGCGCCGCGCCCGGCGCGGGAGCCGCCCCGCCGCGCTCTCCGGCGCCTCCGCGCTCGCCGACCGCGCCGCGCTCGATCCGCTCGCTGATCCACGCCTCCACCGCGGGGTCCGGCCTCCGCGCGCGGCAGAGCGCCCATGCGGCCGCGAGCGCCGCGCCACCGCGCCGGTCGGCGCGCCAGGTCCAGTCCGAGAGCAGCGCGACGTAGTAGGCGGCGCGCGGCAACCCCAGCGGAATGAGCGCGTGGCGAGCGAGGGGCCAGGGCGCGATGAGGAGCACGAGCGGCGCGAGCAGCAGCGCGCACCAGAGCTGACCTGCGGCGAGGCCGAGCGCGAGGACGACCGTCATCGGCGCGAGGACGATCGTCACGGCGGTGCGCCAGGTGCCCGCGCCGAGCACGCCCGGGCGCGGCGGCGCCCCGGGCGAGGCCCTCCGCGCGGCCACCTCGCTGATCGTCCGCACGACGATCGCGAGGACCAGGATGACGCCCCAGTTCATCGCGACCTCCAGCCGAGCGCGGAAAGCGCCTCCGGCCACGGCGCGCGCGGATCCTCGCCCGGCTGCTCCGGCATCGGGAGCTCGCCGAGGTCGTCGTCGAGCTCGTCCTTCGGCGGGGGTCTCGGGTCGAGCCGCGCCCAGACCTCGTGCGCGAGCCGCCGCTCCGGGTCCCGCAGGGCGGCCATGGCCTGGCGCACCTTGTCGGCCGTGCGGGCCCCGGGGCCGACCGGCGTCGCGTAGGTCGCGGCGCTCGCGAGCTTGAGCTCGAGCATCCCGAGCAGCTTCTGCCCCTCGCGCTCGACCTCCGCGCGGCTCGCGCTCGGGCGCAGGCCGAGCACGTAGAACGGGTTGTCGCGGATGCGGCCGAGCGCGCCGTCCATCACCGCACCCCCGACTCGTGGCCGAGCCTGCGCTTCTGCGCGTCGACCGGCAGGAGGCGCCAGATCTCCTCGGTGATCGCCCTGAGCGCCGTCGTGTCGCCGCGCTCCGCCGCGCTGCGCCCGTCGCGCACGAGCTTCTGCGCGCGGACCAGATCCGAGGCCTGGTGCGCCTCGGAGGCGGCCTCCTCGAACATCCACGCCCACGCCTTCGGGTGCCGCTGGAACGCCGCGCTGCTCAGGTTGCGGACGAGGCGGAGCTGCCGCTGCAGCTCGACCTGGTTCTTCTCGGCGCGCGCGCGCGCCACCCCCTGCGCCGCCTCCTCGAGGAGCGCCTTCTCGGTGCCCGAGCCGAGCTGCGAGATCCACACCGACGCGTTCGCGACGGCGGCCTGCGCCTCGGCCTCGAGCTCTGGCCAGCGCTTGTCGGCCTCGGCCTGCTCGAGCAGGACGTCGAGCTCGAGCAGCGCGCGCCGCGCCTTCTGCCCGGCGTCGGCGTCGCCGCCGCGCGCCGCGGCCACGTCGCGCTCCACCTCGACGAGCGCACACTCGACGTAGGTGACCTTGCCGAGCGCGTGCGGCGCGTTCCTGCGCAGGGCGCTCTCGCGCACCGAGGCGAGCCGCTCGCGCATGGCGGCGAGCGAGGCGTCGAGCACCTCCGGCGCCGCCTCGGGGACGAGGAGGTGCGCGACGCGCTCGAACACGAGCCCTTGCGACGGGATCAGCGCGCGCGCCGAGAGGTGCCCGCCCCGGTCGAGCTCCAGCGTGAGCTCGATGGCCGAGCCCGCGGGCAGGGTCGCGGTGAGCCCGCTCCCGTCGATCTCCAGCGTCCCGACCACGCGGCAGAGGTGGGCGACGTCGAGCTCGCCCTGCACGATCGGGATCTTGAGCACGCACGCGCTCGAGCCCTTCGGGACGCTCTCCACGCTGTGGTGCACGAACGTCCGCCGGGCCGGCAGCGGCGCGCCGCGCTCGAAGTAGACCCGCACTGTGTTGTCCGCGAGCGCGACCCCGATCGTGCGCGACAGCGGCGGATCGCTGATCGTGAGCCCCTGGACGATGGTGATCGCCTGCGGATGCACCGGCACCCTCGCGCCGCCGGCCGAGGTCGCCTCGACGCGGAAGACGTTCGGCCGGCGCGGGAGCAGGTCCACGGTGACCACGAACGCGCCTTCGGCGTCGAGCGGGGCGTCGGCGCTCGTCCAGCCGTCGCCTTCCCGCGCGAGCCGGATCCGCTCGGGCGCGGGCCCCGGCCCCTCGACGACGCGGCCCACCACGTGCGGCGTCAGGTCGCTCGACATGGCCGGGTACTGGAGCCAGAGCCGGCGGCCCTCCTCCTTGGCCCGCGCGCCCGAGGAGAAGGCCCGCGCGTCGAGGCCGGCCGTGGCCGCGTAGATCGCGGCCCCTTGCGCGACGAGGGTCATCGGATCGAGCCCCTCACCGAACGGGGCGCCGAGCGCGTCCCGCACGCGCGCCCGGAGCGCCGGCATCACCGTCGGGCCGCCGACCAGCACGACGCGCGCGAGCTGCGACGCGTCGAGGCCGTGCGCGGCGAGCAGCCGCCTGCAGACCTCGATCGAGCGGTCGATGATCGGCGCGCAGAGCGCCTCGAGCGTGGACCTCTGCAGCACCAGGTCGACGTCGACCGGCGCGCCGTCCACCTCGAACGCCCCGGGGATCGCGAGCGCCGCTTCCTCGGCGCGGGTGAGCTCGATCTTGATGTCCTCGACGGCGAGCTTGAGCTTGCGGAGCGCGGCGGCGTGCCGCGGGTCGGCGCGGCTCACGGTGACGCCCTGGGTGCGCGCGATCTCGGCGAGCGCCCAGTCGACGATGGCCCAGTCGAAGTCGCGCCCGCCGAGGAAGTTGTCGCCGTCGTGCCCGACGACGCGGAGCAGCCCGTCGCGCGTCTCGAGCAGCGACACGTCGAAGGTCCCGCCGCCGAGGTCGTAGACGAGCCAGCTGCCCGTGGACTCCTCCGCCGTCCAGCCGGCCGCGAGCGCCGAGGCCACCGGCTCCTGGATCAGCTCGACGCGCTCGAAGCCGGCGCGCCGCGCCGCCTCCGAGGTCGCCGAGCTCTGGGGCAGCTCGAAGAGCGCGGGCACGGAGATCACCGCGGCGGCCGGCAGGGCCCCGAGGTGCTCGGCGACGTCGGCGCGCAGCGAGCGGAGCACCTCGGCGGCGAGCTCCTCGGGCTTCTTCGTCACCTTCGCCGCCGCGAACTCGAGCGGCTGGGCTGTCCCCATCAGCCGCTTGAACTCCGCGCGGGTGTTCTGCGGGTCGCTCTCGAGGAACCGGCGCGCGCGCGCGCCGACCGTGATCGTCCCGCGCGCGTCGATCCGCACCACGCTCGGGGTGAGCGTCGCGCCCTGGGAGTTCCTGACGAGGGTGACCTTCTCGCCGTCAAAGGCGGCCGCGGTCGAGTTGGTGGTGCCGAGGTCGATGCCGACGTAAAGCGGGCGTGCAGCCATCGCGTGGAAGAATACACGCGCGGAACGGCGGCCGCCCGGACGAGCCCACAGAAGTCGGGGCTGCGGCGGATAGCGGCCGATCGTGAGGCCCCGGGCGCCTGTTCGCCGCGAGTGTGCGCAGGAGATCGAATCGCGCCCGCGCGGACGGCGCCCGCGCCCGCGCGGACGGCGCCCGCGAGGAGGCCGAGCGCCGGGTCGCGGAGGCGATGGCGGAGATCGAGCGGCTCCGGCGGGAGAGTATCTGCGGCGCCTCACGCCCGGCGTCCGCGCTCACCCCGCGAACAGCTGCGTCACCCAGACCCGCCCGCTCGGGTCGCGCACCACCGCCACGCCGGCCCTCCCGTAGCGCCGGTCGAGCAGGTTGCCCCGGTGCGACGGGCTCGCCCAGATCGCGCGGTGCGCGCCCTCGGTCGTGCTCGAGCTGGCCACGTTCTCCCCCGCGATCGTGGCCTTGTAGCCGGCCGCCCTGAGGCGCACCGCCGGATCGCCCGAGCCCACGTCGTGCCCGACCATCTTCGCCTTGATCATCTCCTCGGAGTGCGCCCGCGCCAGCGCGCTGAGCGCCGCGTCGCGCGCGAGCGACGGCATGTCCTCCGACGCCCGCGCGGCGTTCATCATCCGCAGCATCGCGTCCTCGTCGTCCTTCGCCCCCTTGGCGGCCTCCTCCCCCGGCGCCGTCGCGCGCACGTACCGGCCCGGCGGCGCGCTCCCCGCGAAGATCATCGCCTCCAGCACCGGCCTCGGCCCGGTCGACACCGTGGCGAGCACCTGCACCAGCCAGCTCCCCGGCTGGTCGACCGCGAAGCTCGAGCGGAACCGCGCGCCCGACAGCGAGCTCACCACCGTCTTGGGCGCGCCCCGCGGCCCCAGCAGCACCACCTTCGCCGCGCTCGTGGGGACCCGCATCGTCCCCTCGAGCGTCACCCACTGCCCCACCCGCGCGGTCGTCGGCAGCGGCGACATGTCCGCGAGCGCGTCCACCCCGACCGCGGCCACGATGACCGTCCCGTCCGGCTTCTTCGCCTGGGCCACCCCACATCGCCTCACCCCGAGGGTGGGCCATCCCGACACCCACCCGTCGAGCCGCGCCCCGATCTCCGCCGGCCCGAGCCCTCGGCCGGAGATGGACCAGCCCCGCGGCCAGGCGTGCGGCGCGCCCGCCGCGCGCAGGGTGAATGCGAGCTCGTCAGGAGGCATGATCTCCCCTCCCTGGAGCTGCCGCTCGACGTTGCGCCGGGCGACGGCGGCGAGCGCCGCGTCCGCGCTCCCGCAGCGCGCCGCGAGCGCGGCGACCTCCGGCGCGACCGCTGCGGCCAGCTGCGGCGAGCGGGTGGTGGCCTCCCACGTGAGCGCTGGCGGCGCCGCTGCTGCCGCCCCGGCCAGGGTGAGCGCCGCGCCAGATGCCCCAGTGGCCCACCACGACCGCATGCGCCTCGGCTAGCAGGTTTCCCGGCCGTGCGCTCGTTTTCGCCCGCCCCCGTCCGCGCCGGCGTGCGCATCCCCGCGTCGAGGAGAAAGCCGCGAGGTCCCGCCGTCAGCTCGTGCTACCGTGGCCGTCGCGCAGGATGGCTGAGGTTTCCAAGGCCGCGAAGGTCGGCGTGATGACGATCGTGCTCGCAGGCGCGGCCTACGGCGGGTACCGCTTCGTCTCGCGCGATGTGGGGGGCGGGAGCGGCTACCGGGTCTGGGCCACGCTGCCGGACGCGATCGGCGTCTCCCCGCAGTCGCGGGTGATGATCTCGGGCATCCAGGTCGGCGTCGTCGACAAGATCTCGCTCTACAACGGCCAGGCGCGCATCGACATCAAGATGAGCCCCGACGTCCCGCTCTACGAGGACGCGGCCATCGGCAAGCGCGCCACGAGCCTCATCGGCGAGTCGTTCGTCGTGCTCTCGCCCGGCACAGAGGGCAAGCCGCGCATCCCCGACGAGGGGAGAATCCTGCTCTACATCGACGAGCCGACGATCCAGTCGATGCAGGGGCAGGTCGCCGAGATCCTGAAGGACGTCAAGACCGTCACCGAGGCGCTGAAGAACACCGTCGGCTCCGAGAGCGGTCAGGAGCGGCTCGGGCAGATCCTCGACAACCTGGCGGACGTCACCGAGCAGATGAACGCGACCGTGCGCGAGAACCGCGCGGGCGTCACGCAGACGATCAACAACATCAACCAGATCACGGGCGAGTCTGGCCCGCGCCTGCGGGAGATCCTGCGCAACGTCGAGCAGGTGAGCCGCGACATCCGCATGATGACGGCCGCGGCCGAGGTGCCCGGCCGGGACGGGCAGCCCGGCGAGCTCCGCAGCGCCGCGGAGCGGGTGGGCCGCGCGACCGAGAGCCTCGAGTCGGCGCTGAAGCACGTCGACAGCGTCGCCGCGCGCATCGACCGCGGGGAGGGGTCGCTCGGCCGCATCACCAAGGACGAGACGCTGATCAACGAGGTCGAGACGGTCGTCGAGAACGTCGGCGAGCTCGTCGGCGGGATCAGCCGGTTCCAGACCGTGGTCGGGCTCCGCACCGACTACAACTTCCTCGCGAACACCATCAAGAGCTACGTCGAGCTCAGGCTCCAGCCGACGGAGGACAAGTACTACGTCGTCGAGCTGGTGAACGACCCGCGCGGCAAGACGGACTTCCAGCAGATCGACATCGACACGACCAACCCGAACGAGCCCGCGCACTACCGGGAAGTCCGCACGATCACGACGAATGCCTTCCGCTTCTCGTTCCAGTTCGCGAAGCGGCTCGGCCCGTTCACGGGCCGGTTCGGGATCAAGGAGTCGACGGGCGGCCTCGGCCTCGACCTTCACCTGCTCGACGACCGGTTCGAGCTCCGCCAGGACCTGTTCGGCTTCGGCGAGGAGCTGTCGCCGCGCTGGCGCGTCGCGCTCGCGTACGAGTTCATCCGCAAGCTGTGGCTGCTCGGCGGCATGGACGACATCCTGAACACCGATCGCCGGGATTACTTCATCGGCCTGCAGCTCCGGTTCAACGACGCCGACCTGAAGACGGTCCTGCCCTTCGCTCCGTCGAGCTTCTGACGCCTCCGGCGCGGCCCGCGCCGGTCCGCCCGAGCGCGTGTGCTATAGGCCGGGCATGAGGCGCTCGCTTCCTCGCGGAGTGCGTCCGGGATACGCATTCTTGATTCCTTTCCTCGCGATCGCCGCGGCGGCCGGCGCCGCGGCGTGCCAGGGGTGCAAGCTCCCGGCGACGGGCGCCGTGAGCGCGGACGCGGACACGGACGCGCCCGCGACAACGCCGACGGTGCGGCTCTACGTGCTCAGCACCGTGGCCGGCGCGCTGGAGCCGTGCGGGTGCACGAAGGATCAGCTCGGGGGCATCGATCACCTCGCCGCCCTCATCGAGAGCCAGCGCGACGAGGCGCCGAACCGCCTCGTGGTCGGCGCGGGGCCGCTGCTCTTCACGGACCCCGAGGTGAAGGCGGAGCGCACCTCCCAGGACGCCTGGAAGGCCGAGGCGATGGCCCTGGCGGCGAAGGAGATCGGGCTTTCGGCGTGGGCGCCCGGCGAGAACGACTGGGCCCTCGGCGCCGAGGCGCTCGGCAAGTACCAGGAGCAGGCGGGGGCGGCGCCGCTCGCCAGGAACGTCGAGGGCGCGCAGGGCGTCGTGGTGCGCGACGTCTCGGGCGTGAAGGTGGGGCTCGTCGGCGTGAGCGACCCGAAGGGCCGCACCGGCGCGTACCCCGCGGGCGTCAAGGCCGGCCCCGCGATCGAGGCGATGAAGGCGGGCATCGAGGAGGCGAAGAAGCAGGGCGCGAAGGTGCTCGTCGGGCTCGCGGCCTTGCCCAGGGGCGAGGCGCTGCGGCTCGCGGACAACGTGCCGGAGCTGCACGTGCTGGTGCTGGGCAAGCCCAGCGAGCGCGGGGACGGCAACGACGGCCAGAAGCCGCCCGTGATGATCGGGTCGACGCTGGTCGTGGAGACGCCGAACCACCTGCAGTCCGTGGCGGTCGTGGACCTCTTCATCCGGGGCGGCGGCGACGGCCCGCTCGTGTTCGCCGACGCAGGCGGCGTCGCGAAGGCCGAGGAGCTCATCAGCCTGTCGGCGCGGATCCGCGAGCTCGAGATCCGCCTCAACGCCTGGGAGGGCGACAAGCGGGTCGCGCCGAAGGACGTCGCCGACCGGAAGGCCGATCTGGAGAAGCTCCGGGCCGAGAAGGCGCAGCTCGAGGCGGCGGAGACGAAGGTGAGCGGCAGCTTCTTCCGCTACAGCGCGGTGGAGGTGCGCGAGAAGCTCGGCGCCGACAAGGACGTCGCCGGTCAGCTCCTCGCCTATTACAAGCGGGTCAACGCCCACAACAAGGAGGCCTTCGCGGATCGCGTCCCCGAGAAGCCCGCGAAGGGCGAGGCCAGCTACATTGGCATCGACGCCTGCACGAACTGCCACGAGGAGGAGCGCAAGGTCTTCGATGGCACCGCGCACGCGCGGGCCTACGCGACGCTGCAGCAGGACTTCAAGGAGTTCAACCTGGACTGCGTGAGCTGTCACGTGACCGGTTACGGCAAGCCGGGCGGCTCCACGGTCACGCACAACGCGTCCCTGCAGAACGTGCAGTGCGAGGAGTGTCACGGCCCTGGCTCGCTGCACGCGAAGGATCCCGAGCAGAAGGGGCTCATCGTGCTCTCGCCCCCGCCCGAGAGCTGCGTCTCGCAGTGTCACCACCCGCCGCACGTGGAAGGGTTCGAGCCCATGTCCAAGATCCAGCTCATCCTCGGGCCGGGGCACAGCAGGTATTGACGCGAGGGGCGCCGCGCGGCGGTCGCCCGGTGGGCTGCATCATTCATCTGTCGACGGAGCGGGGCGCCGCGCGGCGGTAGCCCCGCGGGATGCATTTCCGCGCCGTATCGATCGCGCTACGGGAGGCGCCTGTGACGAATGTCCACGCCGTCGTCTCCCGCCTGGGCCCGGCCGAGAGCGCGATCCTCGCGGAGCTCGCCACGGGCGCACCCCCGTTCGCGGTGCACCGCCGCGCCGCGCTGAGCTCGACGCTGCGCTACCTGGACGGCGGCACCGGCTCGCCGGTGGTCCTCCTGCACGGTCGCGGGAACGCCGCGACGACGTGGTTCCCGCTGCTCCCCGAGCTCGCGCGGCGCCACCGCGTCATCGCCCTGGATCTGCCGGGCTTCGGTCACGCTTCGTCGCCCCCGTTCGAGGGCGGTGGCTTCGAGGAGGGCCTCCGCTTCTTCGTCGAACCGGTCGAGGAGCTCCTCCTGGAGATGGGCCTCGGCCACGCCGCGCTCGTCGGCCACTCCCTCGGCGCGCTTGTCGCGCTCGAGATCGCGCTCCGCAGGCGCGCGCGCCCGCGGAAGCTCGCGCTCATCGGCGCGATGGGGGTCGGGCCTGTCATGACCGCCCGGAGCCGCGCCTACTTCCGCGCCCCGCCGGAGCGCCTCGTGCGGGTGCTCGGCGCGGCGCTCTTCCGCCGCGTCCACCCGCCGCGTCCCACCCCGCTCGGCGAGCGCCTCGCTGCCCTGCACAGCGAGCTCTACGCCGTGCCCGACGGCCGGGTCGCGCCCGTCGCCGCGTTCAACGCGCTGTTCCCCGCCTTCGGCCCCGTTCCCCACCGCCTCGCGCGGCTCGGCGAGATCGACGTCGAGACCCTGGTCCTCTGGGGCGAGCGCGACGACGTGTTTCCGGCGCCGCTCGGCATCGCCGCGGCCGCCGCGATCCCCCGCGCCGCGCTGCGCGTCGTGCCGCTCGGGCACGCGCCGCACCTGGAGGACCCGGCGCTCGTCCTCCCGGAGCTCACCGCCTTCCTCTCGCCCTCGGCGGACCCGTGAGCGCGGCGCCACGACGAGCCGCAGGCCGCGTCACGCCAGCAGCTGGCGCCTCCACCATGGCAACCGAAGCTGAGCCACCTTGCCCGACACCAGCAGACACGGTGGTCGGCTGCGCCCTGCTGGATCTTCCCGGCGCGCCGTGATGCCCTGGGGGCTGGCTCACGCCGCGCCGGCGCGTGAAATTTCGGGGAGGGTTCGCGCGAACTGTCTGGGTCCCTCATGATTCCAGCCACCACGCCGCGATCTCCCCAGGCGCCCGACGGGCTGCCAGCGGCGTCGCTCGTGACGGCGTCCCTCGACGAGACCGCCGCCCTGCGGTCGGTGGTTCGCGCGGCGATCGCCTGTGTGCTGGGTGAGCGGGCCGACCACCCTGACGTGGAGGATTGCACCCATGAGGCGCTCGCCCGGGCCCTCGAGGGGCGCAGCCGCCTCCGGGACGGCGAGCCGCTGCGCCCCTGGGTGCTCGGGATCGCGCGTCACGTGGCGCTCGACGTGCTGCGCCGGCGCCGCCGCACGCGGCGCGCCGAGGCGCCGCCAGCGGAGGACGCCGAGGAGCCGGGCGAGCTCCTCGACTCGGTGGAGGACCCGGCGCCCGGGCCGGAGGAGCGCGCGGCCCAGACCGAGCGCGCCCGCCAGATCGATCTCGCCCTGCAGAAGCTGCCGGAGCCGCAGCGCCGCGCGCTCCTGGCATTCCATGTCGAAGGGCTCAACTACCAGCAGATATCGCGCCGGCTCGACATCCCGCTCGGGACGGTGGCGACGTGGATCGCGCGAGGCAGGCGCTGCCTGGCCGAGGCGCTCGGAGAGTGATCGATGCAGAACGACGACAAGCTCTCGCCGGATCTCGTTTGGCAGGCAGACGGTCACCTCACCGAGATCGCGCTCACGGTGCTGGGCGACGGCGAGGAGGCCCTCCTGCCCGAGGGCGCGTCCGCGCACGTCGCTTGCTGCCCGACCTGCTCCTCGGAGCTCGGCCGGATGGCGCTCCTGTCGCTCCGCGCGGGGGAGCTGCTGCGCGCGCACCCCGCGCCGACCGGCGCGCGAGAGCCCGCCGCGCTGCGCGACCCGCTGCCGATCCCCGCGATCGCCGTCGCCCTGGCGCTCTCGACGCTCGGCGCGGCGCCGTCGCTCGCGGCCGGGGCGGGCGGCTTGCGGGAGCGCCTGGCGGCGCTCTGGCACGCCTGCTCGGTCGTGGTGCGGACCAGCTGCGCGGTCGCCGGGAGCGGGGCGCTGTCCGGGTGGCTCACGGCGCTGCCGTGGCTCTCGGCGGCGCTCCTCGTGATCGTGGGGGTGGGTGTCGCGTGGACCCGGGGAAAGCAGCTTTCGCTGAACGGAGGGATATGATGCGCATCGTCTCGACTCGTCTCTTCTGCTCCTCGCGCCTCGGCGCCGCTGCCCTGGGCGCCGCCGTCGGGATCTCGGTCAGCGGCGCCGCCACGGCGGAGATCATCCGCAAGGGGGCCTGGCCAGAGGTCGAGCCGAAGGTGAGCCTCGAGGTGCGCGCGGAGCCGCGCAATGAAGCGCTCAGGCGCGTCGCGCGGGAGGCCGGGTGGAGCCTCGTGCTCAACGTGCCGCCCGGCGACGTCGTCGAGCTCCACGTCCAGAGCCAGCCGGCGGACAAGGTGCTGGAGCTCCTGCTGTCGGACGGAAGCTACGTGGCGACCCGCGACGGCGATCTGATCGCGATCGCCCCGGCTCCGGCGGCGCCGCGGTCCGCCGGGCCGCTGCCCGGGCCACCGGCGCTGCCCGGGCCACCGGCGCTGCCCGGGCCACCGGCGCTGCCCGGGCCACCGGCGCTGCCCGCGCACCCGGCGTCGCCCGGGCAACCGGCGTCGCCCGACGACGTGGAGTCGCCCGACGACGTGGAGGACGAGGACGAGCAGGCCCCGCCTGCGTCGCGCGGCCGCGATCGGTTCGTGACCGGCGGTAGCCTCCGGATCGAGCGGGGCGAGGTCGTGCACGACGTGTCGGTGATCGGCGGCTCGCTCGACGTATGGGGCACCGTCACCGGGGACATCGACGTGATGGGCGGCTCCACGCACATCCACGAGGGCGCGCGCGTGCGCGGCGACGTGTCGACGGTGGGCGGGCCGCTCACCGTGGCCGACGGAGCCCGCGTCGACGGGGACGTCGACGTCGTGGGCGGCCCGCTGCACCGGGGCGAGCGCGCGCGCATCAAGGGCGACGTGAACAACGAGGTCAGCCCGGTGGGCGGCGACGGAGCGAGCGCGAAGGGCTCGTCCACGCTCGCGCGCAGGGCCGGAAACGCGGTGACGCGCGCGGCGCTCCTGTTCGCCTTCGGCGCGGTGATGCTGGCGCTCTGGCCGCGGCGCATGGAGACACTCAAGGTCGAGATCGCCGCCCGGCCCATGAAGTCGTTCGCGCTCGGCGTGATGGGCGTCCTCGGCTCCCTCGCGGTCGCCGTCGCCCTCTGCGTCACGCTGATCGGCGTGCCGTTCGCGGTGATCGGCCTGCTGCTCGCCGTCATCGCCGTGGTCGCGGGCGGCTGCGCCGTGCTCGAGACCGCCGGCGCGGGGCTCTTCGGTCACCGGACCAAGAACCCCTATGTTCACCTCGCGATCGGCTGCCTCGGCCTGCTGCTCGTCAGCGGGATCCCCTATGTCGGCCCCGCGATCTGCGCGGCCGTCGCGCTGATCGGCGCCGGGGCGCTCGTCGCGACCCGGCTCGCGGGCCTCATCCGTCCGAAGCCTCGGGGCGACGCGGCGACGGGCCCGTACCGCACGTCGCCTTGACGAGCCAGCGCGGCGGCGCGCCGCGCCCTTTCCGGGGCTGCTCAGCGCAGCCCGCCGACGAGCCACGCCTGCGCCGCGTTCTTCCCAGGGTCGCTCAGCGCAGCCCGCCGACGAGCCACGCCTGCGCCGCGCTCTTCCCAGGGTCGCTCAGCGCAACCCGCCGACGAGTCACGCCTGCGCCGCGCTCTTCCCAGGGTCGCTCAGTGCACGCCGCCGACGAGCCACGCCTGCGCCGGGACGAGCACCTCTTCCGGTGAGCCTCCCCCCTGCGACGCGGGGCCGGTCGTGCTGCCGTCCCCCGTCATGCGGAACCCGTGGTCGCCGAACACGAGCAGCAGGGTCCGCGGCGGCAGGCTGTCCATGAAGCGCGCGACAACATCGGCGACCTCCTCCGCGATGGCCTCGATCCGCTCGGCGAACGGCGGCCCCGCGGCGCGCAGGCGCGCCTCCACGAGGTCGAGCTTCATCAGCTCGCGCGACCCGACCCGCTCGCGCCGCAGCGTCGCCACGGCGCGCCCGCGGGCGATGGCCGGCTCCGACTCGCTCGGGGGCATGGTCTCGCGGAGCCCGTCCGGCCCGCGGGCGAGCAGCGAGATCTGCGCCGTCGTCGTGGGCGGCAGCGCCGCCCAGAGGAGCGAGCGCTCCACCAGGATGGCCCGATCCATCATGACCTCCTTGAGGTGCGCGGCGACCCGCTCGCCGAGATCGAAGCGCATCGCGTCCACGAGCAGGAGCTTCACCCCGCGCGCCCCGTTGAGCCGGGCGAGGCGGGCGGCGATGTCCGGCGCGTCGAACACCATGGGCGGTCGCTTGCCGGTCACGCGCAGCGCCGAGAACGCCTCCCGGTAGCTGTGCTCGAAGCTGGTCCTCCAGCTGTCGACCACGCCGCGCACGGCCGCGTCCGTCTCGCCGGCGAGCGTCGCGCCGAGCAGCGGCGTGTAGTGGGTCGCGAACAGCTGCTCGATGACCCGGACCGGCTTCGGTCCGCGGGCGTTATCGAGCTCGACGGCGAGCGCGCGCCACTCGGCCGCGCTGAGGATCCGGTTGCGCGGCACCTTCCGCTCCCTCCGCGTCGGCGGCAGCGCGTCGGCGTCCGCCTGCGCGGCCTCTGCGAGCGGCGCGGCGTCGTGCCCGGCGCGCGGCGGCCTGAGCGTGGCTCCCGCGCCGCGCTCCTCGGGATCCGCGCTGGTCGGGGCCACCGCGAGCGCCTCGTTCGCGGCGGGCGGCGCGCCTGCTCCGGGCGCCGCGCCGGGGCCTCTCGCCGCGGCGAAGGTGACCGCCGGTGCGTCCGGGCGGCGGAGCTTCGAGGAGCGCGGGGGCAGCACGCCGCGCGGCCTCCCATCGGTGCGTCCCTCGTTCGCGGCGGGCGACGCCGCCGCCCCGGGCGACGCCGCCGCCTCGGGCGACGCCGCCGCCCCGGGCGGCCCCTCGGTCGCGCTCGCCTCGGGCGGGAGCGCCTCGTCCGGCGCCGACGCCGCGGCGCTCGGCTGCGCTGGCCTGGCCGGTTGCTCCGGCCCGCGCGCCGCCACCAGCTCGCGCGGCTCGCGCGTCGGCAGGCTGCGCACCTGCCCGCGCGGGGACGCGGCGCTGTGCCCCTCGGCCGCGCTCCTCTCGACGAGGTCCCCCAGGGGCACCGGCGCGAGCACCTGCGCGGACCTGTCGCCCTCGTCGAAGACGAGCGCCACGGGCGCCTCGCGCGCCGCCCCGAGCCAGGCGAGGAGCGTCGCGCTGTCCTCCGGATGGATCGCGCCCCGCGCGCCGCCCGTGAGCCTCGGCAGGGCGACGGCGAGCCCCGCGGCGCCGAGCGCCCTCGCGCGGAACACCTGATCGGCGATCACCGCCTCGAGCGCGGCGCCGTCCTGGACCCGCGGCGGCAGCGCGCCGCGCATGGCCAGCGCGAGCTCGACGGCCTCGTCGAGGGCCGTCCGGAGCTGCCCTTCCGGCGCCGCCGGGGCGCTTGCCCACAGGAAGCGGCGCCCCCTGAGCTCGCGCTCGGAATCGGCGCCTTGCCCGCTCGGGGCGAAGCGGGCCATGCCGGACGGGGGCACAGGGGGAGACGGCGGTCGGCCCTCCTCGGAGGCGGAGTCGAGGCGGGAGACAGGATCGAGGCGCATCGCGCGGCAACCTCGCAGAACTCGCGGAAACGGGCCAAGTTTCGGCGAGCGGCGCGCTCGTCCGCCCGCGCCGGCGGCCGGGCGCCGGGCTCAGCCGGATTCGCGCGCGGTCTCGGCCATGAGCGCGAGCAGCGCGCAGGCGATGGCGAACCGGGCGTCGATCCTCCCCTGGTTCATCGACAGGTCGAGCGTGAACTCCTTCACGAAGAACCGGAACACCTGGGTCACCTTCGCGACTTCCTGCTGGTGGAGCTCGATGTGCCACTTGCCGATGAGGAGCGGGAACATGCGGCGGAGCATGGCGGCGCCGTCCTCCTGCATCAGCCCGACCGGCTGGTCGGCGGGGTCGAGGATGTCCCACGTATCGCGGATGATCGACTTGAGCCCGCGCGAGCGGATGGTCCCGACCCGCTCGCCCGTGCGCGCGTCGAGGACGTCCAGACACCGATTGAGGGCGACGACCTGCCGTGATCGGATCGTGAGCAGCGGCTGCGACTCCGATTCATCGGCGAAGAGGGTGAACTCCTGACGGAGCTTGAGCAGCGGGTGCTTGACGAAGCACACGAGAGAGCCGTCGGGCGCGAAGACATGAAATTTGCGGCCGAGGAGCGACCAGAAAGGCCGCTTGATGGTGTAGGTGGGATGCGCAAAAGGTTGAACCGCGAGGCCGCCATACGCGGCGGGGACCATGGGGCTGGCAGTCTGCATTGCAGCCGAGTAGGCCGGAGCGGGGCGCCTCGGTCAAGCGGCGTCTGCCGCTAAAGCGGCAGTTTTTCGCCGCCCGTGCTCGCCACGATGGCCTTCACGAGCTCTGGTTTGACGACCTTGCCCATCGCGTTGCGCGGCAGGCTGGGGACGACAACCGACTCACGGGGGACCTTGTAAGGCGCGAGTCGCTCCTTGGCCCAGGCGCGGAGCGGTGCGGTCGCGCACTCCGCCTCTCGCCCCGGCGCGGGGACGACGACCGCGACGACGCGCTCGCCCCACGCCTCGTCCGGGACACCGATCACCGCGACCTCGGCGATCGCGCCGTGCTCCCGCAGCGCCTCCTCGATCTCGAGGGCGGACAGCTTGTATCCGCCGCTCTTGAGGATATCGACGGAGGTCCGCCCGAGCAGCCGGAAGCACCCGTCGCTGGAGCGCTCCGCGACGTCTCCGGTGCGGAACCAGCCGTCCTGGAAGGCTGCGGCGGTGGCTTCCTCGCGCCCCAGGTACCCCTTGAAGACGCTCGGCCCGCGGATCCAGAGCTCGCCTCGCACGACGGCGGCGCCGCCGCGCTGCGCTGGCGCCTCGCCCGGAGCACCGCCCGGCGCCCACGCCGACGCGTTGCCCGCGTCGTCCGTGATGCGGGCCTCGACGGTCGGCAGCGGGAAGCCGACCCAGCCTGCCCGCCGCGCGCCTGGATCGAGCGGATTGCTCATGCCGACGCCGATCTCCGTCATCCCGAAGCGCTCGAGCGGGATCGTGCCCGTGAGGTCGCGCCAGCGCTCGGCCAGCGTCACCGGCAGCGCCGCGGAGCCGCTCGTGGCGAGCCGGAGCGCCCGCGCCCCCGCGGCGAAGTCCGGCGCTCCGCCGCGGTCGACGTGCTCGAACAGCCGCTGGTACATGGTCGGCACGGCCATCAGCGCCGTGGCCGAGCGGCGCGCGATCTCGGCGGAGACGCGCTGGGCGTCGAAGCGCGGCAGCATCTTCGTCGCGCTGCCCGCGAGCAGCGACGTCGTGAGCGCGATGACGACGCCGTGGAGGTGGTGCAGCGGCAGCGCGTGCAGCAGCACGTCCTGCTCGGAGAAGCCCCAGGCCGCGCGCAGGAGGTCCGCCTGCACGGCCAGGTTGAGGTGGGTCAAGAGCGCCCCCTTCGGCTTGCCGGTCGTGCCGCTCGTGTAGAGCAGGAGCGCCGGCTCGTGCGCGGCGATGTCGGTCGCCGCCGACTCCGGCCCCGGGGCGGCGCGCTCGAGATCCTCCACGCGGAGCACGGCGCGGCCGTGCGCGATCGGAGCGGCGACGGCGGCGAGCTCGTCTCCGACCAGGATCCGCCGCACGCCGGCGTCGGTCGCGAGCCACTCGAGCTCTGCCGGCGGATACAGGCCTGACAGCGGCAGCGCGATCCCGCCGGCGAGGATGACGCCCAGGAAGGCCGAGACCCACGCCGCTCCGGGCGGCACGAGGAGCAGGATCCGCTCCCCCCCGAGCGAGCTCGGGCTCGCGTGCTCTTCCGCGTCCCGCGGCGCGGAAGAGCGCGCGAGCAGCGCGCCGCGGACGCGGAGGGCGCGCTCGATGAGCTCCGCGAAGGTGGTCCGCCCCCGCTCGTCCTCGACGGCGGTTCGGGCGGACGATCGGAGCTGCGCGAGACGTTCGGTGAGCGGGGAGGCCATCGCGCGAACTCTCGCACGGCGGAGGTGCGCGGAGCCAGGCCGGTTGGTTACACTGCGGCGCCATGCGAGCTTCCTCTTTCCGGTCCAGCGCCTTGCCCCGCCTCGCGCTCGTCGTCGGCTCGATCCTGGCGGCTCCGGCGTGCGAGAGCGCGCCGAAGCCTCCCGAGCCCGGCGCCGCCGCCACCGCGGCCTCGGTCGCGGAGGCGCCCGCCGAGCCGCCGAAGCTGAAGGGCATGCCGGAGCTGCTGGTCGACTCCATGGGCCCCTACCTCGGCGGCCAGCGCGTGGATCTGGCGCAGAAGGAGGGGCCCGAGAAGCTCGCGAAGGCGATCCGGGCGCTGCCGATCGAGGGCAAGCCGGTCACGCTGATCGCGGACAAGAAGGCGAAGCCGAGCGCTGTCGCGGCCGTCGTGACGGAGCTCGGCGCGGCCGGCGCGCCGCAGGTCATCATCAAGACCGACGGGCGCGACGACCTCCCGAAGGAGATCACGGTGGTCCCCGAGGGGCGGGTCTCGAAGCCCCCCGCGTGCGCGATCAGCACGATGGTGATGAAGGATCTCGCGACGGCGATCTGGCCGTTCGGCGGCGGCATGGGCAAGCGCCAGCGCAAGGGGCTCGCCGGTCCGGATCTGTCGAACACCGGCGAGCAGCTCACGAAGGACATCGCCGCGTGCAGCGCGTCGGTGGCCTTCTTCTCGGCCGATGACGAGGTGCCCTGGGAGATGGCGCACAACCTGGCGGGCACGGTCATCGCCTCGGACGCGAAGAAGAAGCTCAACACCCTCGTGCTGCTCCGCGCTGCCCCGGTCGCGGGGCGGCCGGTCCAGCTGGGTGGCGGCTGACGTGCGCGGCGTCGGGGGGATCGCTGCCCTGGATCGCTGTCGGCTCAGGGGCGTGCCCGCTGGGACGGCGTCAGGGCGCGTCCGCTGGAACGGTGTCCGGCGCGCTCGCTGCGAGCGTGCTGTCAATTTCCAACAGAGGGAGACGCCGTGCTCTCCTGTCAAGCGAGGGCATGGCCGGCCAGGGCAATACGGCACGATCCGGCACACGGGACAGCGCCACGAGCGCACGGAAATGCGCGGGTGGGCGCTCGCCGTCGGCGCCGGCCTGGATCATGAATAGGGCGAGTCGCCGGTCCCCTGCGCCATCGGGGGCGTGACGATCACGGGAGGATGGTTCGGACATGTCGAAGCGACTTCTTGCATCGGCCCGCGCGAACAGGGGCCGCAGTCTCCGTCCCCGGGTCTCCCAGCCCCGCGTGTCGGCGGCGCCCGGGGCGCCGGGCCTCGAGACCCGTGATTCCGCGCTGCCGGTCGCGAGCGGTCCGGACGTTCTGGACGAGGCGGTCGCGGCGCCGTCCGTCGCGCCTGCGCGGGCCGTCGACGCCGAGGTCGCATCGCCTGCTGCGCCGCAGGTCGCGGCGCCTTCCGCCGCGCAGCGGGCTGCCGGCGCGTCCGCTGCGCCGCCGGTCGCTGCGGCGTCCGCTGCGCTGCCTGCGGCGTCCGCTGCGCTGCCTGTCGCGGCGTCCGCTGCGCTGCCTGTCGCGGCGTCCGCTGCGCTGCCGGTCGCTGCGTCCGCTGCGCTGCCGGTCGCTGCGTCCGCTGCGCCGCCGGTCGCTGCGGCGCCCGCTGCGCCGTCCGTCGCGGCGGCGCTCGCTGCGCCGCCGGGCTCGGAAAGGCTGGTCGTTCCGGGCAGCGCGAGCGACGCGACGCCGGTCGAGGCGCTGGATTCCGACCCGACGCACGCGTCTCGGCGCGCAGGCGCTGATGACCAGCCAGCCGGCCTCGCGTCCGAGCCCGAGGAGCCGGCGCCTGACTCGGACGCGCTCGACCTGATCGATCCTTCCTCGCCCACGGCAGCGTTCTTCCGGCGCGAGGAGGAGTCGTTTCCGCCGCTCACCGATCTGGTCAGCGAGCCCGACGATCACGCCGACGAGCGCCTCGTGGTGGTCCATCAGCTGTCGCCCGAGACGCTCGCCCGCCGGGCACGCCTTCGTCGGATCGTCGCGGCGGTCGCGGGGCTCGCCGGGGTGATCTCCGTGGCGGTCGTCGCCAAATCGGTGCTCTCGAGCAAGCCGTCCTCGCCGGCGCCGGTCGCGATGGCGGCGCCGGCTCGGAAGTCGGCGCACATGGAGGCGCAGCTCTCGGCCATGGCGGGGCACCGTTCTCCTGCACGGGAAACGGCGCCCCCGCAGGCCGCGCCCGCGCAGACGGCTGCAAAGGGGGCGGAAGCCTCTCCCGATGTTGTGAAGGCAGCTGCCGAGGCGGAGAAGGCTGCGGCGGAGAAGGCCGAGGCGGAGAAAGCTGCGGCGGAGAAGGCCGAGGCGGAGAAAGCTGCGGCGGAGAAGGCCGAGGCGGAGAAAGCTGCGGCGGAGAAGGCCGAGGCGGAGAAAGCTGCGGCGGAGAAGGCCGAGGCAGAGAAGGCCGAGGCGCCCGCGACCAGCCCCGAGGACGCGAGCAAGCTGAAGAAGGAGGCGCTCAGCTTCCTCAATCGCGGCCGGTACAAGGACGCGATCGAGGTCTCCCGCGCGGCCATCGCGGCCGATCCGACCGACGCGCTGCCGTATCTCTACCTGGGCTCGGCGCTCCAGGACACGGGCAAGTGGAAGGACGGCCTCGCGGCGTACAGCGAGTGCGTTCGCAACGCCACGAAGGGCCCCGTCCACGAGTGCAGGGCCATGGGCGGTCGCAAGTAGAGCTCAGCCCGGGCGGCGCGCGAGCTGCGCGACGAAGGCCGCGGCCACGGCGTAGCCGAAGGCCAGGCCCGAGGCGAGGCGGGTCGCGTGCCAGACGGGGCGCAGCCCGAGATCCTGGGTCGCCACGTCGACCACCATCAGCGCGCTGATGGCGATGAGGATCGGGCGCCAGGCCGTCATCTTGAGGCGGGGCCGCGCGATCGCGGCGCCCGCCGCGACGCCCGCGAAGATGCCAGCGCAGCGGCTGCAGAGCGGCATCATGACCCCCTCGAGCGCGAGGGACCGCTCGGGCAAGCGGTGGCACATCGGCACGAAGAAGCGATCGAGCGCTGCGCCGAGCTCTCCGAGCGGCAGGCGACTCCGCGCCAGCGGGATGCACCAGGGCAAGGCGCCGAGGAGCACCAGCGCGCAGCGCGCGGCCCGGAGCGGCGCGGGCGGCCCCGCCGGCTCCGACGCCTTCGACGGACCGCGCGCCTGTGTCAGGGCGCCGGCGCGGAGGGCGGCGGGCGCCCGCGCGGCAGGGCTACGGCGTCCGGAAGCGGACGCGGTCACGTCAGCCTCTGTCGGGCGCGCTCTTGCCGAGGTGGCGCATCACCTCTTTCAGGTCGCTCCAGACCTCTCGCTTCGCGCTCGGCTGGCGCAGCAGGTAGGCCGGGTGGAACGTGGGCATGATCGGGATCGAGCCCTTGTAGAGCTTCCACGTCCCGCGGAGCTTCGTGATCCCCTCGTTCGTGCCGATCAGCCCCTGCACCGCGGTGGCGCCGAGCGCCACGATCACCTTCGGTTTGATCAGCGCGAGCTGAGAGGCGAGGTAAGGGCTGCAGGCTGCCATCTCGGCCGGCTCCGGCTTCCGGTTCTTCGGCGGCCGGCACTTCACGATGTTGCAGATATAGACGTCGTCGCGCTGGTACCCCATCGCGGCGATCATCTTGTCGAGCAGCTGCCCCGCCGGGCCGACGAACGGCTCCCCCTGCAGGTCCTCCTCCGCCCCGGGCCCCTCGCCGACGAACACGACCTCGGAGAGCGGGCTGCCGCGCGAGAACACCGTGTGGGTGCGGCCCTCGTGAAGCGGGCACTTCTCGCAGGTGCGGACCTCTTCCGCGATGAGCGAGAGCCTCGTCACGCGCTCGTCCGGCGTACCCGGCTGCGATGCGTTCGCGCGTGCAGCCGGATCGGTCCGGGGCGCCGCGGCGGCGCTCACGGCAGGCCGCGGCGGCGGCTCGGGACCCCGCGGCGCCTGCACCGGCGGCCGCATCGCCTGCGGCTCGGCGGTGCGCGGCTCCGGATGCGGCCCGGCGGCGATGCGCGGATCCGGAGGATGGGGCGCGGAGGCGCTCGCAGCGGCGCTGCGCTGCTCTGGATGATGGGGCGCGGGAGAGCCGGCGGCGCCGCCGCGCTGCTCTGGATGATGGGGCGCGGGGGCGCCCGCAGCGGGGCTGCCTCCGCGCGACACCGGCGGCGAGGGCGTTTCCGGCCCCGGGAAGCCGCGATCCGCTCGCCGCGGGGCCAGCGCACCTTCGGCGGAGGGCGCGCCCAGCGCTTCGTGGGGCGCCGAAGGATGGCCCGGCAACCCCTCCGCGCCGGTCGCTGCGTGCCATTCCAGGAACGCTCGGACCGAGGCGGTCAGATCGGTGAGCTCTTCACGCAGCGCTTCGACCATCGTCGTCCCTCAGTGGCCGCCCTGCTGCGCGAGCCAGCGCTCCGCGTCGAGCGCGGCCATGCAGCCCGTCCCCGCGGCCGTCACGGCCTGGCGGTAGTTCCAGTCCTGGACGTCGCCCGCGGCGAAGACGCCAGGGATGTTCGTGCGCGTCGAGCCCGGCACCGTCTTCAGGTACCCGTTCGGGTGCGTCTCGAGCTGCCCGACGAAGAGGTCGGTCATCGGCGTGTGTCCGATCGCGACGAACATGGCGGCCGCCGGCACGAGATGGCTGTCGCCCGTCTTCGTGTTCTTGACGCGGACGCCCGTCACCATATCGGCCTTCACGTCGAGCACCTCCTCCACGACGTGGCTGTAGAGGATCTTGATCTTCGGGTTCTCGACCACGCGCTGGACCATCGCCTTCGACGCCCGGAACTCGTCGCGGCGGTGAACCAGCGTGACGCTGCTGCAGAGCCCGGAGAGGTACGAGGCCTCCTCCATCGCCGTGTCGCCGCCGCCGATGACCACGACGTCCTGGCCGCGGTAGAGCGCGCCATCGCACACGGCGCAGGCGCTCACGCCCTTGTTCTTGAGCTTCTCCTCGCTCTCCAGGCCGAGGTAGTTGGCGCGGGCGCCCGTCGCGACCACCACGGTCTTCGTCAGGTAGAGCGTGTCCTCCACCCACACCTTGAACGGGTGGCCCGTGAGATCGACCTTGGTCACGTCCGCCGTCACGATCTCCGTGCCCTGATGGGCGGCCTGGTCGCGAAAACGCTGCATCAGCTCCTGGCCGGTGACCTTCTCGGGGAAGCCGGGGTAGTTCTCGACATCGGTCGTGAACATGAGCTGGCCCCCCGGGATCAGGCCGCCAGCGCTGAAGCCCTCAATGAGGAGCGGCTTCAGGTTGGCGCGCGCCGCGTAGATGGCGGCGGTGAGCCCGGCAGGACCGGAGCCGATGATGACCAGGTTGCGGACGTTCGATTCACTCATGGTGGAGCCATCTTATAGGCGCGACAGCCTTCCGCGTCGACCGCCCCGGCGCTCCGCCGCGGGCGCTCCGCCGCGCGGCGCACCCCCCGCTGCGCTGCATTCCCCTGACCGCGCCGCGTTTCCGCCCGCTGCGCTGCATCCCCCGAGCTGCGCGGCAGCGCGCTGCGCTCTCTGCTGGCCCAACGTCGAGCAACCGCTCGTTCAGAAGCGCATCGTTCCGCTCATACCGAACTCGTCCAGGCTGCTTTCGAAGCGGCCGCCGTTCACGCTCTGGATGCTGCGGTAGCCGCTCGGCGCGGAGCCGGAGACGGCCTTGATGCGCCCCTTCCCGCCGTTGTCCAGCGGACCGAAGAACGTGTGCTGAAACGCAGCCGACACGTCGACCGGGCCCACGCGCGCTGTCACGCCGGCCCCGACGCCCACCCGGTAGCCGAGGTGGAAGTCGAGGTTCAGATCGGCGTCGTCCTGCCCCTTCTTCTCGAAGAAGCCGCCCGCCCTCAGCGCGAGGAGATTCTGGAGCACGATGAAATCGCCGCCGAGACGGACTCCCAGGACATCCCTCCAGCGGTGCGGGACGTCGGCGTTGGTCGGCACCGTGCCGACGACCGTGCCGCGCACCGGAATGCCCTCGCGGAGCCGGACCTCGATCGCCTCGACGGCGCTGTTGTTGGCCCACGTGAAGTCGAGCTCCACGTCGAAGAGATCGTCGACCATCGGGTCGCGGACGCGGGGCTCGGCCGCGGCCGACCGCGCGGGCCGCGGGGCGCCAGCCCGGGGACGGTGGTAGCGAAGGCCGAGCTTCGCCTCCATCGGGATCTGCATCTCGAGTTCGCCCGCGCCCTTCTCGTCGGTGACGTTGCAGCCGGGCGCCTCGCCCTTGCAGGGGTCCTCGTTCTTGATCCCGGCCGCCGTCCAGTAGCGAGACTCGATGCGGAGGTCGGTCTCCGCGCGCACGGCGTCCTGCCACTTGAACCACGCGCCCAGGTCGAGGTGATCCGTCGCCGCCCAGCGCGCGCCCAGGACGAAGCCCGGAATGAAGAAATCGTCCGCCCTCGCGCGCGTGCGCAGATCGTTGTGCGCGTTGAAGTCGTCGCCCCCCTCGGCCGAGGTCGCCTCGCTGAAGTTGACGAAATCGATGATCGCCGTGCCCCAGATGAACCCGGCGCCTACCGAGACCCCCTCCGCGGGCGTGAAGCCGACCGAGAGCGTCGGCATCAACATCAGGGCGTCGAGCGACGTGAGCAGGTAACGCTGCGGCGACGGCTGCGTCATCGCGCCGAAGCTCGGGTGCGTGTACGCGAGCGACTCGGGCCAGGCGCGCTCGCCGACGCCGTGCGGGCCGAGCACCGCGACGCCGACGGCGAGCGCGTCGTTCACGCGGAAGGTCGCGGCGATCTGCGGGTTCGGGAACAGGCCGCTCTCCGCGCACACCTCCGCGTCGGGGCCGCCCTCGCTGCCGGGCGCCGGGATCGCGGTCGTGTAGCTCGGCGGGACGGGCCGTCCGTCGGGGCCGAGGCGCGTGAAGCACTGCGACAGCTGGATGAGGTGGACGCCGCCGTGCGCGCTGGTCCGCTGCGCGGCGAGGCCCGCAGGGTTGAAGTAGGCCGCGAGCGGATCGTCCGCCCGCGCCACCCACGCGCCGCCGCGACCGAGCTGGAGCACGCCGATGTCCGGCGAGTCGAGCCCCGACGACGCGCTCGCCGCGCCGGCGGCCACCATCGCAGCGAGCGCGGCACCGGCGGCGCCGGCAGAACCTCGTTTCATGGAGCCCCTGTCCCCGCGCCGCGGCCCCGGCGGCTCACTTCACTGGCGACGCCTTGAGCGCCGCCTTGCCGTCCTTCACGTAGACCGTGAAGCGCACCCGCGAGCAGTTGTGGCGCGCCACGAGCGCGTCCTTGTTGCGCTGCAGCGTCCCCTTGAACTTCTCGAAGGTGAGGGCGTTCGTGGGCTCCCCGCACTGCTGCTTGACCGACAGGAACTCCTCGTAGACGGCGTTCCACTCGGTGAGCTCGTCCGGGTCCCCCCCCGCGCCGTCCTGCCGCGCGGCCGGCACGCTCGTCGCGTCGGGGACCGCGCTCGTCGCGTCGGGGACCGCGCTCGTCGCGTCGGGGACCGCGCTCGTCGCGTCGGGGAGCGGGTTCGACGGCGCGGCCGCGCCCGGCGCCCTGGGTGGCGGCGGCGGCGGCGGGCGCCGCGGCGGCGGGCGCCCGGGAGCGCCGGTGGGGCCGCGGGCGGAGAGCGCGATCCCCGCGTCCGAGATCTCCTCGATCGCCTCCACCGCCTCCTCGGCCTCGCGGGGCGGCGGCGGTCCGCTGAGCGGGTGCGAGCCAGGTCGCCGTGTCGGGCCGCGCGGGCTCACCATGGGCTTCGGGTACGACGGGCGCGAGTCGGGGCGCGGCTCGCCGGGGCCGAGCGGCACCGAGAACGCGCTCATCGCGGGCTGCGCCGGGATGGGGCCGAGCACCTGCTCGAGGTCGGCGGCCTTCCGGGGCGCGCCGCCCTTCGCGGCCACCTTCTCGACGCCGTCGTTGATGTCGGCCGCGATCTTCCGGAAAGGGCCGCGGAACCGGCTCGGCGCCAGCACGTCGACGTCGCCCTTGGCGAAGCGCGCCGCCTCGTTGCGGAAGACCTGGAGCGGCCGCGTGTGCTCCAGGAACGAGAACACCAGCCCGATCGCGGCCACGGCGAGGACGCCGGCCAGGATCAGCGCTGTGGGCACCTTGCTCTTGTCCTCGTTGTTCGCCTTGTCGAGGAAGTTGAACGGCGACTCGACCGACGCCGCGAGGCGGCCGACCGCGTAGCCGGCGCCGAGCTCCCACGCCTCGCCGGGCAGACGCGCGTAGACCACGCCGAGGTGCTCGCCGATGACGCGGACCTCCGAGCGCCCCTTCTCGATGTAGTCCTTGTTGTCGTCGAGCAGCTTCAGATCCTGCGTGATCTGGTCGAGGTTCGCCTTGTCGAACCCCTCGGGCGCGCCGGACGCGACGCGCGAGCCCTCGGCGTAGAAGCCGACGGCGGCGCCGGTGCGCTTCGTGACCGCGCGGGCGAAGTTGTCGTCGATGATCTTGGCGCCGATCACGGCCCCGACGGGCTCGCCGTTGCCGTCCTGCTCGACCGGGCGCGCCACGACGCGCAGGATGCGGCCCTTCCAGACCCAGGCGTCGTCGCGGATCCAGCCGTGGAGAGCGTCGGCGACGACCGGGTAGCCGCCGAGCTCCCAGTCCTCGCGGTGCTCGAAGCCCACCGACGCGATCACGCGGCCGCCGGCGTCGACGGCCCACACGTGATCGAACTTGAGCTCGGCGGGCACCTCCTCGGCCGCGCTGCGCAGCGCGCCGCGGGCCTTGTCGCGCAGCTCGGCGCCCGGCTTGGCCTCGGTCGACGCCTTGGCGAGCGCCCCCCGCAGGGCGGGGTTCAGCGCGACGCGGATGAGCGCGCTCGAGCGCTTCCGGGCGTCATCGTTGAGGAACCACTCGACGGCGCTGGAGTCGGCGCTCAGCGACTCGCTCATCGCGCGGTGGCTCGAGCGGTTGTACAGCTGCGCGGCGACGAAGAGGATGAAGATCGCGGCGCCGAGCGCGAGCGCGAGCACCCCGTACCAGAAGCGCGACAGCAGCATGGCCTACTTTCCTGCCTCCGCGTTCGGCCCGCCGGCCTCGCCCACGACGACCGCTTCCTTGATGAGCTGCTCGTCCGGGCCGGGCTTCACGACCACCTCGAGGGGCTTCCCGACCGGCTCGCCGCTGAAGTAGCCCTGCAGCGTGTACTTGCCGGCCTCGACCTCGACCGCGAAGTTCCCCTGACGGTCCGGGTAGGCGACGGCCACGGCCCTCGGCTCGACGACGATCCACGACCGGATGCTCGGGGCGAGCTGATCGCGGATCTCGTACTTGCCCGGCCCTGGCGGCGTCCAGGCGCGGGTCTTGGCGGCGGCGATCTCGACCGGCTGGAGCCCCTTGTTGCCGACGTCGTAGAGCTTGTGCGGGAACGGATCCTGGTTCTCGAACTGGAGCTGCTGGCCCTCGGCGACGACGAGGGTCACCGGCGAGGTGCGGCCGCCGGCGACGACTATCGTGCGCGGCGTCTTGAGCGGCTCCCCCTTCTCGCCCAGCACGGCGACGCACAGCTCCTTCGGGGTGTAGCCGACGAGCGCGCGGACATCGGCGCGGACGGTCGGTGACGGCTCGCGGAACGTGTACCGGTTCGCCTTCGGGTCCTTGGCCTCGTTCCAGACCGGGTTCAGCAGCTTGGGCATGCCCGTGGTCCTGCCCTTGATGGTCACCGCGGCGAGGGCCGCCCCGGGCACCGTGAGGATCGCGAGCGTCAGGGCGAGGCGCCGGACGAAGCGCGAGCCGCCGGGGACGCGACGCCTGAGGTGGCTTGATGACCCAAACCGCACTGCGCCGGCGAGCGGACGCTGCTCGTCGGGCTGCGCTCCTGCAGATCGAGGGGATCTCGTATCCATCGCAGGCCCGAAGCTACCGGAAGGGGAATGAGAACGGAAACAAAAGCCGGGCCGTCGTCCGCGCCCCGACGCCGCGCGCCGCCTAGCGCTGATCGGCGCCCCGGCGCCGCCTGCGCGCCGCCTTCGCCGAGCCGCGCCACGGCGTCACCCTTGCGCCGAGTCGTCGCCGCCCGCGCGCCGCGCTGTTCGCCGTCGCGATGCCCCTGGGCGCCGCGTTCGTCGCCGCCCGCGCGCCGCGCTGCGCTGTTCGTCGTTGCGATGCCCCTGGGCGCCGTGTTCATCGCCGCCCGCGCGCCGCGCTGCGCTGTTCGCCGCCGCGACGCCGCCCTGGGCGCCGCGCTGCGCTGAGCCACGCCGCAGCGTCGCCTGCGCCGAGCCGCACACCGGCTCCGCCCGCGTGTGTTCGGCGCCGCGTCTCGCATGGCGCCCGCGCTCAGGCGACGCCGCGGTGCGGCAGCCGGCGCGCGATGCCTCGGCGCACAAAAAAACTGCGGGCCGCATGGACGGCCCGCAGGAGAGAGATGTTCCGTACCGCCGAGGACGTGGGCCGAAGGACTTGAACCCCTAGCATAGCTGCTAGGTGGGAGCCTAAGTACCGCTTCAGGCTTCCCGGTGAATGGTTCCGGGCCTAGCTCACCACGGTATCGTTGTTGGCTCCCTGGTTCTCGCTTACTCGGGATTCAATCGTCCAGCGCCTCACGAAGTCGGCAGAGGGAACGACCCTAGAATAGTTCTCGCGGCGGTTCAGTCAACCGCTCTTCGTCTCGCTCTCGTCGCTCTCGTCGCTCTCGTCGCTCTCGTCGCTCTCGTCGCTCTCGTCGCTCTCGTCCTCGCGTTCACGCGAGGAGGGCCCGCGGCATCGCGCCGTCGGGCTCGCCCTGAGCCGTCGCCGCGACACGCCTAGGACACCGAACAGGTTGAAACCGCGAGAAACTGAACCACAGAGGGCACAGAGTTTTTTGTTGTTCCTCTGTGTCCTCCGTGCCTCTGTGGTTCAAATCTCTTCATTCCCGGGCGTTTCAAGCCGATCGGTGCTCTAGCGGGCGGGCGGGCCTGGGTCGGAGAAGAGCGCGACGATGGGGGCGTGGACGAGCCCGTTGGACGCCACGATGTTGCCTGTGTGGTAGTCCGGCGGACCGCCGTCGAGCGAGGTGATGACGCCTCCGGCGCCGCGAATGATCGCGCTTCCGGCCGCGACGTCCCAGGCGTGCAGCCGGCGCTCCCAGTAGGCGTCGTACGTCCCGTCGGCGACCATGCAGAGATCCATGGCCGCGCTGCCGCAGCGCCGCACGGCCTGGGCGTTGCGCTTGACGGTGATGAAGGCGTCGAAGTTGTTGTCCGGGGCCCGATCGCGCACCGGCGGGAAGCCGGTCGCGACCATGGCGTGTTGCAGCGACGCCGTGGCGCTGACCGCGCAGCGCTCACCGTTGCGGCGCGCCTCGCCGGCGGTCGCTGGCGGCTCCGGCCCGGCGCCAGGCGGCTGCGGATCGCGGGGCCTGAAGCCGGTCCAGCGGAGCCCGAGCGCGGGCGCGACGACGGCGCCGGCGACGGGCGTGTCGTCGTCCATCAGGCCGATGGAGACGCACCAGAACGGGTGGCCATGGACGAAGTTCGTGGTGCCGTCGATCGGATCGACGTACCAGACGAGGCCGCCGCGCGCCGAGGTCGCGCCCGAGGCGCTCTGCTCCTCGCCGACGACGACGATGCCGGGCGTGAGCGCGCCGAGCCGCGCGATGATCAGCGCCTCGCTCGCCCGGTCGAACTCGGTCACGAGGTCGTGCGGCGCCTTCTCCTCCACGCGCGGCCCCGCGCGGAACCCGGTCTGCGCGAGCGCCGCCGCTTCCTCGGCGACGCGCAGCGCGACGCCGGAGAGCTCGGCCAGCTCCGCTGGTCCGCGGCCGCTCATCGCGACCTCGTCGACAGCGCGCCGCGGAGCTTCTCGTAGATGCCGCCGAACGCCCCGTTGGACAGCAGCGCCACCGTGTCGCCCTCCCGCGCGTCGCGCGCGATCGCGGCGACTATCGCGTCCACCGAGGCCGCGGCCTCGGCGCGCTTGCCCGCCTGCTCGAGCTCGCGCACCAGCCGATCGAGGTCGAGCCGCTCGCCCGCGGCGATGTCCGGCCGCCCGAGCGGCGCGAGCACGACGCGATCGGCCGCGCCGAAGGCGCGCGCGTAGGGCTCCTGGTGGAGCGCGCGGCACGCGGTCGCGCTGCGCGGCTCGAACACCGCCCACAGCGCGCCCTCCGGGTGCCGGGACCGGAGCGCGCGCAGCGTCTCGTCGACGGCGGTCGGGTGGTGCGCGAAGTCGTCATAGACGCGTACGCCGCGCGCCTCGAAGAGGAGGTCCTGGCGGCGCCGCACGCCCTCGAAGCTCGCGAGCGCCGCGGTCGCGGTCGAGAGCGGCACGCCGAAGCCGTGCGCCGCGGCCGCGATCGCGGCGACCGCGTTGCGCACGTTGTGGTGCCCCGGCATCTGCAGGGCGAAGCGCCCGGCCATGACGCCGCCGGCATACAGGTCGAACGACTGGCCGGCCGCGCCGGCCTCCGCAGGGGCGGCGAGCCAGTGCGGCGGCCTCCCGTGCGTGTCGTCGCCCTCGAGCGCGAACCAGGCGACCTCGGCGCGCGCCGACCGCGTCACGACGTCCACGACCCGCGGATCGTGCGCGGCCGCCACCAGGAGCCCCGTCTCCGGGATCCGCTCGACGAACCCGCGGAACGCCGCCTCGTACGACGCAGCGTCGGGGTAGATGTCGACGTGGTCGTGCTCCATCGACGTCACGATGCCCACCTCGGGCCGGTAGTGCCAGAACTTCGGCGTTTTCTCGAAGAAGGCGGTGTCGTACTCGTCGCCCTCGACGACGAACGGCGTCCTGCGGAGACCCGAGCCCGCCTCGTTGAGGAGCGGGAGGCCGCGGCGGTCGCTCGCCGAGGGGGCGCTCTGGGGCAGCCGGAAGCTCGCCTCGAAGTTCTTCGGCAGGCCGCCGATGAGGAACCCGGGGTCCCTGCCTGCCTCGTGGAGGAGCCATGCGCACATCGAGCTCGTCGTCGTCTTGCCGTGCGTGCCGGCCACGACGAGCGGAGAGCGGCCGGCGAGCATGTGGTCCGCGAGCGCGTGCGCCATCGTGGTCACCCGCAGGCCGCCGTCGATCGCGGCGCGCGCCTCGGGGTTCGTCGGGCGGCAGACGTTGCCGATCACGACGAGGTCGGGGCGCGGATCGAGGTGCGCGGGATCGAACCCGGTCATGAGCCGGATGCCCCACCGCTCGAGGGCCGGCCCCATGGGCGGGTAGAAGGAGACGTCGGAGCCCGAGACCTCGTGCCCCGCGGCCTTGAAGAGCCCCGCCAGTGCACCCATGCCGGTGCCCGCGACGGCGACGAAGTGGACGTGCATCGCGGCGCAGTGTGCCCGAGCGCCCCCGGAGGGCAAGGGGGCTCCCGCGCGGCAGGTCGCCGGGCCGCGGCGCCCTCCGGCGCGACAGTCATCAGAGACGAGCAGACGATCGCTGCAGACTCGCGGACTCGCGGACTTCGATCGATCGGTGATCCCTGATCGGCACAGAACCTTCAGGAACCCTCCGTTGACCGCCGCCACGGATCGGGGAGCCTGGGTGAGCATGCCACCCGGCGCTCCGCTTCGCCTCGTCGAGGCTCTCCTGCTCTATGTGGGAGGGCCGGTGCTCCTCACCTTCGGGATCCATCCGCCGCCCATCCTCGCGGCCCTGTGGCTCGCGCTCGCGCTCTCGCTCGTCCAGCTCCTCCGAGATCCGCGCTTCGATCGCGGATCGCTGCTCAGGCCCGCGCCGCGGCCCGAGCTCGCGCGGGTGCTCCTGCGCTTCGCCGCGGTCGCTGCAGCAGCGACGCTCGCGGGCACGCTGGCGGCGCCAGAGCGGCTGTTCGGCTTCGTGCGGGAGAGGCCGGGGACCTGGGCGCTGGTGATGGTGGCCTATCCGCTCTTCTCGGTGGTGCCGCAGGGGCTGCTCTACCGGGCCCTCCTTTTCCATCGCTACGGCGCCCTCATGCCGGCGCACCCGGCCCTCGTGGGCGGGCTGCTCTTCGGATTTGGCCATATCGCGTTCCGCAACTGGGTTGCGCTCGCGCTGACGAGCGTCTTCGGCGTGCTCTTCGCGCGCACCTACCTCCGGACCGGCTCGCTGCCGCTGTCATGCCTCGAGCACGCGCTCTATGGCTGCTTCGCGTTCTCTGTGGGCCTCGGCGAGTTCCTGTACAGCGGCGCGATCCGCTGAGGAGCCGTCAAGAAACGGAGAGCGCCGCGCCGACGGCCGCGCGGCGCTCTCCGTTCCTGGACAGCGCTTTCTCTGGGCAGCGCGCCTCGCGGCGGCTCGAGCGAGAGGACTCGCGGCAGCTCGGCGCGCGGCGCACCCTCAGGGCGGATCCACGAGCACGAGCGGTCTCAGCCGTTTCAGCGACCGCCGGCCGAGCCCTTTGACCCGGAGCAGGTCGTCGACTTTCCGGAAGCGCTTGATCCTGGCGCGGAGCGCCAGGATCGACGCCGCTTTGGCCGGGCCGACGCCAGGAAGGCGCATGAGGTCCGCCTCGGTCGCGAGGTTCAGCACGACCTTGCCGTCGGCGGTGACGCCGCCGCCGCTCGGGGCGCCCGTGCCGCCGTCGCTGGGCGGCGGCGGCTCTGCTGCTGCGGCTGCTGCGGCCCCTGCGTCGGCGATCGGCGCGGCCGTGGGATGCGCCGGCGCGCTGCCGGCGGCGCCGAACGGCGACGGGTCGCCGGCGACCATCGCCAGCCCGGCGGCCGCTGGATCCGCGCGACGGCCCGGGAGCAGGCTCAGCGCGTGACCGGAGCCCACGAGCGCAAGCGCGAGGAACCCCGCGCCGTAGGCCACCACCTTGCCGCCCAGCGCGGTCCAGGCGGACTCCCTCAGCGCCGCCAGCGCCCGTTCGCGCCACGAGCGCCGTGCTTCCATGGCGTGCCCTGCGTCCGCCATGGCCTCCCCTTCATCGACCCGCTCGTCGAGCGAGCCGTTCCGTCTCGATGTCGCTTCCATCGTGCCGCGCCTCCTCGCGCAAGGGACGTCACCCTCCGCGCAGCAGCGCGCGGCGTTCGTTTCCCGGCGCCGCCGCCAAGCGAGCGGCATGCCGGCGCGCGCTGGCCTGAAATCCCGAGGAAATCGTGGGTACCCGGCGCGCCCGGGCGCGGCGCCGCCATGGCGGCTCCCGGCATCGCCAACGAGCTCGCCGCCCGCGGGATCCGGTCGCCGTGTCTCGAGCGAGAAGCTCGGCTACCATCAGCCCTCCGGGCGCCCGGCGACCCGGCGGCATTCCCCCCGCCCCAGGGCGCTCACCACGAGGTCTTATGCCCCACGATCCCCGTCGCTTTGTTGATCCCGGCCCCTCGGGTCGCTCGCGCCGAGCCTTTCTGGGCGGGCTCGCCGCCGGCGCCGCGGGCGCCGCGCTCCTCGGCCCGCACGCGGCGTTCGCGGAGGAGCTCCCGAGCCTCGCGGCCAAGCCGCCCCCCGGCTTCACGCCGCTCTCCATCCCCGGGAAGATCGTGAAGGTCACGAAGTCGAACTCGCTGCAGCCGAACGGCCTCTGGCCCGAGGCGTCCGCGGCGAAGGCGATGCTCGAGCGGGCCATGGCGGAGCTCACCGGGAAGGCCGACCTCGGCGCCGCCTTCGGGCGGTTCGTCCACAAGGACGACCGCGTGGCGATCAAGGCCAACGGGATCGCCGGCCAGAAGGGCGCGACCATGGCCACCAACAAGGAGCTCGTGCTCGAGATCGTGCGCGGCGTGATCGCGGCGGGCGTCCCCGCCGAGAACGTCATGATCTTCGAGCAGTACCCGTCCTTCCTCGCCGGCACCCGCTGCGCCGACCGCACCGCCAAGCCGGCCGCCGATTTCCCCGCCGGGATCCGCGCCGCCGTGCACGAGAACAAGGACGCCGTGATGCCGAGCATCTCGGTCTGCGGCATCCCCACCAAGTTCGTCCGCCCCTTCACCGAGGCGACCGCGGTGATCAACGTCTCGCTGATCAAGGACCACTCGATCTGCGGCTACACCGGGTGTCTCAAGAACATCACCCACGGCTCGACCATCAACCCGCATTCGTTCCACGAGCACACCGCGAGCCCGCAGATCGCCGAGCTCTACGCTCAGGACGTCGTGAAGAGCCGAGTCCGCCTGCACATCACGGACGGCTTCAAGCTCATCTACGACCAGGGCCCGCTCGACAAGAACCCGAAGCGGCGCGTCCTCCACGAGTCGGTCTACGCCACGACCGATCCGGTCGCCATGGATGTGATCGGCTGGGGCGTGGTCGAGACGTGGCGCAAGGAGAACGGGCTGCCCACGCTGAAGGAGGCGAGCCGGGAGCCGTCGTACATCCGCATCGCGGGTGAGCTCGGGCTGGGGGTGTTCGACAAGAATAAAATCGCGATGCGCGAGGTCCGATTGTAGCGGCGCCGCGGGATCCGCTCGCGGGGCTGCCGTCGAAGAGAACCGCCAGCCAAGGCTCGTGTTGCTCATGCCCTGCTCCACGCCGATAGCGCGCTCGTCCACGCGCGCGGGGACCGCGTCGGCGGTCCCCCTCCTCGCCCCGCTCGCGATCGCGTCCGTCGCGCTCACGGCGTGCAGCACCAGCCCGCCGGCGCGGGCGCCCGGGCTGCCGCCGACGCCGGCCTCGGTCACCCGCGAGAACCCGGGCGGCGACGCGGCCGACCCGGAGCAAGCCGCGCTAGAGCGGCTTCTCAGCGAGCCGTGGGGGCGACGCCGGGACCGGTTCAACACGCTCGACGTGCCCCTGGTCGACTGGGAAAGCTGGCGCCGGGTGCGGATCTGGAGCCACCCGACGCGCGCGACCTTCCGGTACGGCGACGAGCACTACGCCGCCCTCACGGTCCTCTACACGAACACAACGGGACCGAGCGACCCCGACAGCTGCCTCGACGAGTTCTGGGCGAAGAACGCGCCGCTCGCCGACGGCTATGGCGTGCGGCTCGGGGAGGCGCAGCTCATCCGGACGACGCAGGAGATCGACGGCGAGGTGCGGCCGCTCGTGTTCAAGGTCCTCCAGGGCAGCGTCGAGTCGGTGTTCGCGAGCGACGAGTACGCCGGCGCGATCGCGGCCTACGAGTCGTGGCCGGGGACATGCCTCGTATCCGTGCTGGCCGTGAAGGCGAGCCAGCACCCCGATCTCGCGCGCCGCGTGCGCGACCGCTGGATCGACGAGGGCGCCCCGAAGCTGCGGTGGATCTCTGGCATCACCGAGGCGCCCAAGCCCGACGCGCGGTAGGCCCGGTCTGGCGGCGCCGCCGCCCGCGCGACGGCCGGCGAGCCGAGCGCCGCGAGGGCGGCGCGGCGGCGCCGGATCAGGGGTCGAGCGGCGCCGGGCTCTCCGTGGTCTCCGGCGCCCAGAGCGCCCCCTGGGCCATGCCGTGGCAGACGACGGATGCGGCCGCGAGGAGCAGCGCGATGGCGACCAGCCACGGGACCCGGAGCGGCGGCAGGACGCGGCTGTCCAGCACGACCTCGCTCTGCTGGTCGTCTGCGTCGGGCTCGGGCGCCGCTGCCGCCCGGTGCGCACCGCCGAGGTCGTTCGCCGGTGGCGGCGCCAGCATGTCGGTCATGGTCGTCTCATCCATCCCGTGGCGAGGCGGGGCCGCGGGCACGCCCAGCGCGCCGCGCTTCACGATGATCGCGCTCCGCTCGAACTGCGGCGGGCCGGGGATCGCGCGCAGCGGCTCCCGCAGGGCGGCGTGCGGCTGCGCGATCGCCGAGAACGCCTCCATCATCTCCTTGCCCGACTGGAACCGCGCGTTGGGATCGAACTCGAACGCCCGGCAGAAGAACGCGTCGAGCCCGGGCGGGAGCTCCGGCGCGACCTCGGACGCCCTGGGGAACGAGGTCTGACAGATGCGCCGGACCAGCTCATTGATGTTGTCGCCGGCGAAGGGGCACTGGCCGGTGACCGCGCGGTACAGGATCACCGCCATCGACCAGAGATCGCTCCGGTAGTCGACCTGCCTGGGCGCCATGGTCTGCTCGGGGCTCATGTATCTCGGCGTCCCGAGGACCATGCCCGTCTTCGTGATCCGGTCGCGCGAGCAGGACGACTTCGCGACGCCGAAATCGAGCACCTTCACCAGGTCCTCGCCGCCCGAGGACGTGATGAAGATGTTCCCTGGCTTCAGATCCCGGTGGATCACCCCCGCGGCGTGGACCGCGTCGAGGGCCTTGCCGAGCTGCGTGAACAGGGCCGTCGCCTGCGCGAGCGAGAGCTTCTGCTCGCGCTCGAGGCGGCGATTCAGGTCCTCCCCCTCGAGGTACTCCATGACGATGAACGCGCAGCCGCGGTCGACGCCGTAATCGTAGGTCTCGATGACGTAGGGGCTCCGGACCCGCGCGGAAGCGCGAGCCTCGCGCTCGAAGCGGGCGATCAGCTCGGGCTCCATCGCCGCGAAGCTCCGGATGAACTTGATGACCACCCGCCGTCTGAGCTTGATGTCGAAGCCCAGCCACAGGTCGCCCATGCCACCGCCGCCGAGCCTGCGCTCGAGGCGGTATTTATCCATGACGGCCCGACCTTCAGCAGTCTCCTTCATGGCTCCGCACCTGCCACCCAACGCCCGAGCCTGGGACAAGTGATCACCCGATTCCTGTCGAAGGGTCTACGCCAATGGTACGCCCGAACGATATATATCGCAATCCGTCCGAGCCGTGATTCGAAATCCTCCTGAAACAGGGGGGCCACTACAGGCAATCAGCGGGATCCTGATGGAGATGCGTGGTGCGCTGTATCCCGCGATATGCCTTGATGTCCTTCGGTGTCCCTCGGCGTCCCTGGATGTCAGCCAAGGTGAGGCGGGCTGCGATTACAGGATATCGAACGGGTAAGCGCGATCCGCATAGGCTCGCACCGCGATGGCCTTGCGCAGCTCGTCGTCGTTCTTCTGGAAGTCCGAAACATGCTGCCTGAGCCGCTTCTGCGCCATGCCGGTGAACACGGTCGTGAGATCGATCTCGCGCCGCGCCCCGTCCTCGCCGCGCCGCTCGATGGCCCGGGTCGTGCGTGAGATGCACGCAGCCATACAGTAGAGGTCGATGGCCATCTCTGCGATGCGGCGCTGCGCGTACTGCATCTCGGCGATCTCTCGCCCGTGCTTCCGGAGCATGTCCTCGCTGTGGGTGGCGAGCTCGGCGGTGTAGTCCTCGAAGATCACCGCCTCCCGGCTGAGCAGCGGGTGCGCCTTCGACATCCGCTCGCGCCCGAGCACCGACCGCGCCTTGCGGATCGCGAAATCGCTGAGCAGCCCGAAGCCCTTGATGGGCTCCCGCATCGCCTTCGCCACGTCCGCGAGCGCCTTGCCCGGGCCGCTCATCCCGGAGAGCGCCATGAAGCAGCGCAGGATCTCGTTCGTCCCCTCGAAGATCAGGTTGATCCGGGCGTCGCGCAGGTGCCGCTCGTAGGGGTAATCCTGCATGTAGCCGATGCCGGCCGCGATCTGGAGCGTCTCGTTGACCACGAACCACAGGGTCTCGCTCCCCATGACCTTGCAGATCGCGCTCTCGATCGAGAAATCCGGGACCTTGGCGTCGACGAGGCTCGCCGTCAGGTACGTGATGGACTCGAGCGCGTACGTCTGCGCCAGCATCGTCGCGATCTTGTCCTTGATGAGCCCGAAGTCGCCGATGCTCCGGCCGAAAGCGCGCCGCTCCTGGACCCTGTCGAGCGCCAGCCGGATCAGCGTGTTGCACGAGCCCACGCACCCCGCCGATAGCCCCAGCCGCCCGTTGTTGAGCACCTCGACGGCGACCTTGAAGCCCTTGCCGACCTCGCCGAGCACGTTCTCGCGCGGCACCTTCACGTCGTCGAAGAAGAGCTCCGTCGTCGACGAGCCCCGGATCCCGAGCTTGTGCTCGCCCGGGCCGCTCTTCACGCCCATGCCCCGCTCCACGATGAAGGCCGTGAGCTTCGGCTTGCTCCCCTCCTCGAGCGCGGACGTGCGCGCGAACACCGTGAACACGTCGGCGAAGCCGCCGTTCGTGATCCAGATCTTCGACCCGTTCAGCGTGTAGTACGAGCCGTCGGGCGACACCTCGGCGCGCGTCCTGATCGCCGCGGCGTCGGAGCCGGCGCCCGGCTCCGTCAGCGCGAAGGCCGCCATCCACTCGCCGGTCGCGAGCCGAGGGAGATAGCGCTGCTTCTGCTCCTCCGTCCCGAAGAGCTGGATCGCCTTGAAGCCGATCGACTGGTGCGCGCCGAGGGTGACGGCGATCGACGCGTCGAGCCCGCCGACCTCCTGCATCACGCGCGCGTACGCCATGTTGCTCAGGTTGATGCCGCCGTGCTCGGCCGGGATCTGCAGGCCCATCAGGCCGAGCCCCTTCATCTCGTCGATCAGGCCGGGATCGATGGCGTGCTCTCGATCGATCTTGTTGCTGTCGACGCTCGAGGCGAAGAACCTCCGCACGCTGTCCAGGATCATCGACGTCGACTCCCGGTCCTCGGCCGGCATCTCGGGGTACGGGAAGATGATGTCCTCGGCGATGATGCCGTGGAAGAGGGCCTTCATGAAGCTCTGCTCGATCGTCGGGGGCATCGGACCGTCCTTTCAGGGCAGGCCGCTGCTTGAGCGCGCGGCCAGCTCAGTGCGTCTTCTTCGGCGTCCGCACGGACTCCGCTGGGCTCTCGTCCTTCGCGGCCCCCCCGCTATCGTCGGTCGCCACGGGCGTCACGGGCGCCGCCGCGGCCGAGCCCCGCGCGGTCGACGCGGGCGGCGGGACGGCGCTCCCGTCCCGCCCCGCCACGCCGGACGGCGGCACGGGCGTGGGCGTGGCAGGGCGCAGCGGGTGCGGCGTGACCGTCGGCGGCGGCGGCGTCTGCCCGGCGCGATCGCTCTCGCGCTGCCACGGGTACTTGATGCGCCCGTGGTACATGTTGACCAGCGTCGAGGCCATCCGGCTCGTCATGATGCGCAGATCCTCGATCGTCAGCCCCGACTGATCGAGCTGGCCAGACGCGAGCTTCGAGAACATCACGCGCTGGATCATCTCCTCGAACTTCTTGTGCTCGGGCGGCCAGATGGTCCGCGACGCCGCCTCGATGGAGTCGACGAGCATCAGGATCGCCGTCTCCTTCGTCTGCGGCTTCATGCCGGGGTAGCGGAAGTGCTCCTGCGTCAGGTCCTTCGGGTTCCCGTGCTCGACGCACTTGTGCCAGAAGTACTCGACGACCTGCGTGCCGTGGTGGGTGTATGCGAACTCGACCACGGGCTCGGGGATGTTGCCCTCGCGCAGGATCTTCGTGCCCATCACGACGTGCGCCATGATGGCGTCGGCGCTCACCTCCGGCTCGAGATCCTCGTGCGGCGATCGCTCGCCCGGCGCGAGGTTCTCGATGAAGTACTTGGGCTGCACCGTCTTGCCGAGGTCGTGGTAGTAGGCGCCCACGCGCGTCAGCAGGGCGTCGGCGCCGATCGCCGCGGCCGACGCCTCGGCGAGGTTCGCCATCGCGCGCGCGTGCTCCCAGCTGCCTGGCGCCTCCGCCGCCATCTTCTTGAGCAGCGGCTGCTCCAGGTCGGTCAGGTCGAGCAGCTTGTCGCGGGGCACGTGCCCCATCGCCCGCTCGGCGGGCTCGCGCAGGCTCCGCCCGAGCAGGCCGACGAGCAGCCCCCCGCCGACGCAGGCCAGCACGTTGGACCCGAGCCAGCGCTTCAGATCGGCGCCCAGGTCGAAGCTGCCCTCGAACAGCACGGTCAGGGCGATGAACCCGATCGCGCCGGCGAGGCCCGCGAGGCTCCCCGCGACGAGCAGCTGCCGTGAGCCCTTGCGCTTGAAGAAGAACATCGTCGCCGCGATGCCGCGCACGAGCAGCACAGACAGGAGCACCACGTCGAACCGAAGCAGCGACGCGGCGATGAAGGCGACGCCCACCTCGACGAGGAACGCGGTCCGCCGATCGAACGCGATCGCGACCCAGAGCGGGAGCGCCGCGACGGGGACCCAGAATTCGGGCAGCGCCGTGAAGAGCAGGAGGAGCTTCGCGACGAGGAACGAGCCCGTCATCAGGACGAACATGCCCACCTGCGTGCGGAGCAGCCGCACCCGGTTCTGCCCGAACCGGCGCAGGTAGACCGTCAGCATCAGGCAGACGATCAGGTAGATGACGTACGTGCTCGCGACGCGGGCGCCGATCCCGGGGCGCCGCATGCGCCGCACCGTCTCGTACGCCATCGCGGCGTCGTGATCCTCGTTGCGCTCCGAGAGCACCGTGCCGCGCGGCACGATCACGCGCCTGTGCTCGTACGAGAGCGAGAAGCCGCCGTCGTGCGAGTCGCGCACGATCCGCGGCCCGTACGGGACCCGCAGCGTCACGGGCGCAGGCTTGCCCATCTCCGGGCTGAGCGCGGGGATGAAGAGCTCGCCCACGCTGATCACGGCGAAGAGCGCCGCGAAGAGGACGCTCAAGACGAAGCCGGCGAGGGGACCTGCCCGGATACGCGTGCGCAGCATGGAACCGCTCGGTCTCGTCCGCTGGATGCAGCCTGAGAATCGGTTGACGGGGCACGCTCGCGCGTCACCCCGGGCGCCACCGGCCGGCCGCGGGCGGCCGCCGATGTCAAGGTGTAGGCGGGACCCTAGCAAAGAAGCGCGGCCGAGTCAGCGGCGCGCAGAGCGCCACCCCCGGCGGCGCCATCCCGCCCCGAACGAGAGGGTAGCTCACGGAGCCGGAACCCGAGGCCGAATGTCGACGTCGGCGCGTCGTCCAACGCTGGCGCGCGCCCGCTGGCCCCTCCGCGGGGGTCGCCGCGCGCGGCGCCCTGGACCCCCGCGATGTTCCAATTGCTCCCGGAAAACATCGATTGGAGCAGACAATTGCCGTTCGGCGCAAAAGTTGCTACCCACAGGAAATGTCCCCGCTGCGCATGCTGCTCGAACGCCGCAGGAGCGTGGTGATCATGGGGGTCCTCAACCGCACGCCGGACTCTTTCTCCGACGGCGGTCGCTTCGCGGATGAAGGCACAGCGCTCGCGCAGATCGATGCGATGCTCTCCGAGGGGGCGGACATGATCGACATCGGCGCGGAATCGACGAGGCCGGGCGCGCAGCCAGTGCCAGACGACGAGCAGATCGCGCGCATCGGCGGGAGCGTCCGCGACGCGGTGAGGAGGGGCGCGGTCGTCTCCATCGACACGACGTCTCCCGTCGTCGCGGCGCGCGCGCTCGACGACGGCGCGGCGGTGGTCAACACGATCTCGCTCGACAGCGCGCCAGAGCTCGGCGCGCTGTGCGCGCGGCGGGGGGCGTCGCTCGTGCTCATGCACAGCCGCGGGTCGATGTCGGCGATGGCCGGCTTCTCCGCGTATCCCGATGACGCCTACGGCGACGTCGTCGCCGACGTGTCGCGCGAGTGGTCGAGCGCGGCCGAGCGGGCGCTCGAGGCGGGCTTGCCCCGGAGCGAGCTCGTCCTCGACCCGGGCCTCGGCTTCGCCAAGAACGCGCGGCAGTCGCTCGAGCTATGCGCCCGGCTGGACGAGCTGTGCGCGCTCGGCTTTCCGGTGCTCGTCGGGCCGAGCCGCAAGTCGTTCCTCGCGCGCGTCGCGGCCTCGGAGCGCGGCGAGGGCGCGGCGATCGCGCCGCCCTCGGAGCGCCTCGGCGGCACCGTCGCGGCCGCGCTCGCGTGCGCCGCGCGCGGCGCCGCGGCGGTGCGCGTCCACGACGTCGGCCCGGTGCGCCAGGCGCTCGACGTGATGCGCGCGATCGAGCGAGCCGGGGCGCCCGACCGCGCGAGCGCGGGCGACCGGCGCCCCGGCGCTCCCCTCGCCCAGGGGGCGCGCCGCGATGCTTGACGGGTTCCTCCGCCTCTTCGCGGCGCGGCCGGCGACGCAGGTCATCCGGGACCTGTTCGACATCTTCATCGTCGCCTACGTCGTCTACCGCGCGCTGCTCGTGCTGCGCGGCACCCGCGCGATGCAGATGGGCCTCGGGCTCGGCATCGTCTTCCTCATCTATCTCGGGGCGAAGATCTTCGGCCTGACCACGCTCCTCAACCTCCTCTCGTGGCTCCTCTCGTCCATCATCCTCATCGTGGTCGTCGTCTTCCAGAACGACATCCGCCGCGCCCTCATCCGCGTCGGCGGCAGCAACTGGTTCACGAGCGGCCGCGAGCAGCAGTCGCGCGTCATCGATGAGGTGGTCGCGGCCGCGACCGAGCTCGCCCGCCACCGCATGGGCGCGATCATCGCCTTCGAGCAGGACGCGAACGTGCTGGAGTTCGTCAAGAGCGACGGCATCCACATCGACTCGGTCGTGACCCGCGAGCTGCTCGTGTCGCTCTTCGTCCCCGAGTCGGTGAACAAGCTGCACGACGGCGCGGTGCTGATCCGCGACCTCAAGATCGCGCGCGCCGGCGTCTTCTTCCCGATGCCCGAGACCAAGATCCTCGACGCGAGCCTCGGCTCCCGGCACCGCGCCGCGCTCGGGATCACGGAGGAGACCGACGCGGTCGTCGTCGTGGTCAGCGAGGAGCGCGGCACGATCAGCTTCTGCTTCAGCGGCAACATCGTCTCGAACCTCGACGGTCAGTCGCTGCGCCACGCGCTGCTCGGGCTCTTCGGCCGCTCGTCGCGCCGACGGCGCTTCGCCAAGAAGGTGGCCCAGGGCGGCCGCACGAGCCTCCCGACGCCGCCGCTCCGCAGCCCCGCGGTGGGCGCCGCGCAGACCGCCACGCAGGCCGCCGCCGGGCAGGGCCACGAGCCCGCCAAGCCCGCCGCGAAGTCCGCGCCGATCGAGGCCAAGCCCGCGACCCCGGTCACGAAGACGTCCTCGATGATCAAGCCGGCCGCGGAGATGATCAAGCCGGCCGCGGAGGTCGACCCGCGGCCGATGTCGAGGATGTCGACCTCCACGCCGATGCGCTCGGGCGCCGAGGCCCGCGCCGCGGTGGGGTCCAGCGCCGACGTCCGGAGCCCTGCGGGCTCGCCCGCCCCGCAGGACGGCGATCGCCCCTCGTCCGAGCGCGGCCGGCAGGCCATGGTCGATGTCCCCGCGGCTGCGACCGACTCGCCGGTGCCGTCGCAGCGCACCTTCGTCCCGACGGGGCAGGCCGCGGCGACCGCCGCATCCAAGGGGAGCGCGGAGGGGATGCCCCCGCGAGATGAGCCATGACGCTGGCCGGCCTCCGCGAGGCGCTTCGCTCGGCGCTGCTCGACAACCTCGGCCTCAAGCTCCTCTCGATGGCGTTCGCGCTGTGCCTCTACGCCTTCATCCACGGGGCGGAGAACGCGCAGCGCACCTTCTCGCTCGACATCGTCACGATCTTCCCGCCCGACTCGATCAACCGGCAGCTCATGAGCCAGCTCCCGCCCGCGGTCTCGGTGACGGTGCGGGGCTCCCGGACCCAGCTCGACGATCTCCGCGCCGACGACCTCGGGACGCTGCAGCTCGATCTCCGGAACGGCACGGTGACGCGCATCGAGCTCGACAAGTCGATGTTCCACGTCCCGGCCGGGCTGACGGTCGAGCAGATCTACCCGCCGACGATCGACCTCCGCTGGGACGACGTCGTCGTGCGCCCCATCCCGGTGCAGGTGCCGCGCACGGGAGACGCCGCGCAGGGGTTCCTGGTGAAGGGGATGGTCTCGATCGATCCGGCCATGGTCAACGCCCGCGGGCCGCGCTCGGTCGTCGACGTGATGCAGCTCGCGCGCACGGCGCAGTTCGACATCAGCGGGCTCACGGAGGGCACCTACCAGCGGCAGCTCGCCCTCGACCGGCCGCCGAAGCTCGTGACGTACGACGTCGACAGCGTGATGGCGACGCTCGAGATCGGGCGCGAGCTCGCCACGCGGACCTTCGATCGCAGGATCGAGGTGGTCGGGATCCCGCGCGCGACCGTGACGCCGGCCATCGTACAGGTGAGGATCACCGGGACGCCGGAGGACGTGAGCGCCGTCAACCCCGACGCGATCCTGGCGCGCGTGGAGCCCAAGGCGGCGAACCTGGATCTCAGCCAGCCGGGCAGCGATTTCCTCGACGTGCTCGTCGAGGTCCCGCGCGTCACGGCCGAGGTCAACCCGCCGAAGGTCATGGTGAAGTGGTGAGCGCGCCGCGCTGACGCTCCGCCGCGGCGCGGAGATCAGCGCGGCGGGACCGCGAGCTCGCCCCGCGCGACCCGCGCCGCGAGCGCGTCGACCCGCGCCCTCGTCGCGCCGGAGATCCCCGCCGCGTGCGGGCCCTCGTCCACGTAGCCGACGCCGCCCTCGGCGAGGCCGAACGACGACAGCTCGGCCTCGAAGCGACCCTCGACGAGCGCGGCCGGGCGGGCTCGCGCCGCCCGGTGGGTCAGCCGGGCGGGGGCTCGCCGCTGGCGTCCCGGGACAGCCCGAGCTCGCCGAGCAGCGCTCGCAGCTTCTCGGGCCCGCGCTTCGGATCGGCAAGCTTGAAGAGCGCGTAGCGCTCCTCTTCCGTCAGCTTTGCCAGCTGGCCGAGCGCGCCGCCGTCGAGCGCGCCGTCTGGGCCGAGCCGGTCGCGCAGGCGCGCGCTCACGGCGTCTGCGTCCCAGGCGGCGCGGCGCACCGGCGCGTCCGCGAGCGGGGTGAGGGGGACGCCAGCGCGGGCCGCGAAGCCGCGGAGCACCTCGGCGTACACCGCGACCTCCTCGTCCGTGTCCACCGGCAGGTGACACAGGGCGAGCCGCTCGGCGCGCGACAGCGTCTGCCACCCCGCGAGCGAGATCTTGAGCTCTGCGAGATCGAGCTTCCGCCGCACCGCGAGCGGCACGCAGTCGAGCACAACGTGGACCTCGCCCTCGAGCGCGAACTGCCTGTACATGTCCCCATCCTATCGCCGCGACCGAGCCGTCCGCGAGCTGTCGTTGCGCCTGGGACGCGCGGCGCTGTTGCGCTAGCCTGCCGCTGTGCGCCGCCTCGGGCTCCTCACGACGCTGACCGCGCTGCTCGCGCTCGCGTCGCTGACCCGCGGCGCCCGCGCCGAGGACGCTCGCGTCGCGCCCTCGGCGCCCGTGCTGCTCGATCGCGTCGTCGTGCGCTGGCACTCGCCGGAGACGGGCGGCGTCGGGCGCCCCCAGTTCATCTTCGAGCGGGAGCTCGCCTTCGAGGCGCGCGTCGAGGCGCTCGCCGACCCGGACGCGGAGCCCGGGCTGTACCGGGACCGGCACATCCGCGCCGCCCTCGACCGACACGTCGCGGAGACGTTGCTTGCGAGCCTGCCGATCTCGCCCGCGCCGACCTCGGTCGAGGTGGCGCAGCGGGCCGAGGGGGCCCGGATCGCGCTGGAGCAGCGCGCCCGGGGCCGCGGGCGCCTCCTCGCCGCGGCGGCCGCCGAGGGGATGAGCTCCGACGAGCTCGACGCGCTCTTGCGCCGCCAGGCGCGCGCGAGCCTGTACCTGGACCGCATGGTCGCGCCGATGCTCGAGCCCAGCGACTTCGAGCTCAAGATCGTCCTGCGCTCGGGCGTCACGCCGTTCAAGGATCAGCGCTACGAGGACGTCGCCCCGGCGCTGAAGCGCTGGTACGTCGCGAAGCGGCTCGCCGAGGCGCTCGACGCGTACTATCAGAACGCGCGCGCCCGGGTCTCGTTGAGCATCGTGCCCGTGCGTTGAGCGCGTGAGCACGCGGCGAGCATGCAGACGGGCGAAGGGGCGCCGCTCGCGCCGCGCCGCGTGGAGTCGAGTGAAGGAGATCCGGGCCAAACCTCGGATGGTGAATCCCTGTGTGGTGCCGCTCTCCGCAACGGCCTCAGCCTACGCGCGGCCAGCCAGTTGCTGCGTTGCGAGCACGACCGCGCTGGCATCGCGCTGACGCCGAGCGGACGCTGAGCGGACGCTGAGCGGACGCTGAGCGGACGCTGACAGAGGACAACAGCGCTGGTGATTCTGACTCTTGATATCGAGAGATGATCAAGCAATACTGCTTCGTTGCCTGGTATTCACTCCAGGCACCTTGGAGCGCGGGCGCTCCCGCGCTGGTCGCGCGGGAGGGGGGTCCAGTGCGCCGTATCCGTAGGGGTGTTCGCCGGTAGCACATGCCGGCGATCGGCGTTGGAGGACGCGTTCCAGGAGTCATGGGATAGAGCACCGGACGCCGGGCGAGCGCTGCTCGTGAGCCGCTGGGAGGCCCAGCCGCGCCAGCGACCGGTGTGCTGCGGCGCGGCGCGCCTCGGGCTGCCAGCGATGTCGCGCGCGGCCCTCATCGGCAAGGCGACCCCGGGCGCCGGTACGTGCAAGAGAGCCGCGCCCCCGCGCCCGGGGCCGTGCAGCCGCCTCCAGCGCTCGCCCCTCGACGGCATCAGCGACACGCATCGTGCAAGGACCTCGCAAGGAGTTGTTGACATGGATACTGGAGATCGTTCCCTTCATCGCAGGCACCTGTTGCGGGGACTCGGTGGCATCGCGACGCTCACCGCCGTTGCGCCTGCGGTGCTCGGCAGCTCGTCGGCGGGCGCGATGACGTCGACCGTGCTCGCCTCCGGCATCCCGGAGGTGGTGGGCATGCACTCGGAGCTCATCGAGGATGTCTTCGCGCGCGTGCAGCGCCGCGTGAACGACGGCCTCTTCCCGGGCGCGACCGCGCTCATCGCGCGGCGGGGTGTCATCGTGGGTCACCGGGCCTTCGGCAACAAGGTCGCCGGCTGCACCGAGCCGGTCACGCTCGACACGATGTTCGACGTCCTGTCCCTCACGAAGGTGCTGGCGACAGCGACGGCGATCATGGTGCTCGTCCAGCAGGGGAGGCTCCAGCTCTCCGACCCTGTGGCGTCGTACCTGCCGCGCTTCGCCGCGAACGGGAAGGCGGGCGTCACCATCCTCGACATGCTCAGGTACTCGGCCGGGCTGCCCGTCGACAACCAGCGCCTCGACGAGGACAACGACAAGACGGTCTGGCATGCCATGGCCGAGACGCCGCTCGAGTACGTGCCGGGCTCGTCCGTGCTCTACAGCGATCTCACCTACCGGCTGCTCGGGCGGCTTGTCGAGATCGTCTCCGGCACCGATCTGAGCACGTTCGCGCACGCCCACATCTGGGGCCCGCTCGGCATGCACGACACGATGTTCAAGCCGCCGCCGGAGCTCGCGCCGCGGGTCGCGGCGACCGGGTACTCGAGCCGGCGCGGCTGCCTCGTGCGCGGCGAGGTGCAGGACGAGCAGGACCACGCGCTCGGCGGGATCACGGGCTGCGACGGCGTGTTCTCGACGGCCATGGACATCGCGATCTTCTGCCAGATGATCATGAGCGGGGGCAGCTACGGCGGCGCGCGGGTGCTCACCCCGCAGTCCGTCTACAAGATGGCACGGAACCAGACTCCTCAGGTCACCGCCGCGGCGACGGACACCTCACCGCTCAACAACCTTCTCCAGGCGCCGAAAGGACTCGGCTGGGAGATCTGGACGCCGCGCTTCTCGCACGGCGGAACGCGGCTGTCGCCCGGGTCCTTCGGCAAGGCGGGGGGGACGGGCTCGTTCGTGTGGCTCGACCCCGCCCGCGAGCTCTTTGGCGTCTTCTTGACGAACCACGGTCTACCGGAGCCCTTCGACGAGCCGGGTTGGAACCGCCTGGTCGACAGCACAGGCGTGGTCGAGTTCTTCGACGGGGTGATCGGCGCAGTCGCCGACGAGCGCTGAGCGCGCGGCGCGCCCTGCGCCGCGCGCTCCGGACACCGATCTGCCTCAACGCGCCTCGCGCGCTCGCGCGACGCCCGGCGGCGGCGCCCCGAGCGCGCGAGAGGACATGCGGTGTACCGAGGGCCACCGCGTGACGCGTTCCCTGGACAAGAACCTGTCCACCCCAAGGTGCACTGCAGTCGTGACTAGGTCGCTCGGAGACTGCGTCGTCCGTTACGCTGTTGCAACGCGTTGCGTTATCTTGCGGATCGGGGAGCACGTTTCTCGCGCGGCCGCGTCCTGCCGCCCGGCCCTGCGCGCGCGCGCAGGGTCCTCTCCGCGGCGCGGCGCCCCCGCGATCGTCAATGACGCTCCCCGACGCCGGGGTTCGCCAGGAGCTCAACCCGGGAGAGGGCGGCGGCGCTGCTGCGGATCCAGCGCCTGGAAGCAGAACGAAAAACCGAGTTCGAGGTCCTGAAACACTCCGCGCTCCGTCGCTCGCCGCGGCGCCGACGCTGCACGAAAGCCCGCGCGGCCCGGGTTCGCCAATGCACCCTTGCAGTCCGCGGCACGCGTTCGGCGCACTCCCGGCAACGCACGCGGCGCGCGCGTGGATTCTTTTGGCAACACTTTAGCCGATGCGAGCTGGTTTTGGTGCATCGCGTCATGAGCGCCCTGGTGTTCGCCCCGGAAGGCGACCGAGGTCCGGCTAAATCGAGTGATTTCCATCACTTCATGATGACGCGACGCAAAAAGTAACAAACTGCTGTAGGTGCTCCGGAGACCTTTGACATGAACAGAACGTTCCTGTTAACTGTGCCCCCCGCAAGCCCCGCGAGTGTGGCAGCGGGCGGCTCATTCCCAGAGAGCCAAACCTTAGATTCTCTTTACAGGCCGCTTCCTCTGCCGCGCTTGGCCACCTGGCCAGATCACCTCCCACCACCCCAAGTACACTCCAGAGAATGGATAGGAGCGTCGTTCGATGACATCACTTAAGAGAGACAGGTCGTCGGTTCCCAGCAAGCGAATCGCGGGTCGGCGCGCCGCAGTCCGAGCCCTCGGGCTGGTTTCCGTCTCCGCCCTTTGCCTCACGGCGGCGCCCCGGTCGGCCCACGCCGTGGGGAGCGACAACTTCGAGTGGCACTGGTACTCGCGCCTCGGCATGGCGTGGTCTGTCTACGGGCAGAACATCCAGGGCACGTCGATGAACCTTCTCGGGTTCGGCATCGGCGGGCGCTACGAGGAGGGTGACTACTCCGAGCCGACGTTCGTCGCGCACGTGGTGAAGGGCGCGACGCCGGAAGACTTCTACGTGAAGTCCGAGATGACGTTCGCCATCTGGAACCAGTACGGCGGGCCGTTCATGCAGCCGTCCTCGAACGGCGGCCAGTCGATCACGGTCCAGTTCAACCAGGCCTACATCGAGGCCGGCAACTTCCTCACCCCGGGCCTCAGCGTCTGGGGCGGCGCGCGCTTCTTCCGCGAGCAGTACGCGCCCATCGGCGACTACTTCTACCTCGACGACCTCAGCGGCCAGGGCGGCGGTATCAAGTACGAGAACCTGAACCTCGCGATCCTCGGGTATCGCGCATTTGGCGACACCCTCCCCGCGTACAACCTGGACATCAACCAGGATGGGGGCGTCGACGTCGAGCGGTTCCGCACCATCTTCGCCGGCAACTACAAGTTCGAGTTCGGCGGAGAGGCCAAGCACCACGTCAAGGTCCACGGCGAGGCGCATGTCCTCCAGGCCGGGAAGCAGGGCGAGGGCATCCCGGCGCCCGCGAACGGCAAGGCCGACTTCGGCGGCGTCATCGGCGCGAAGCTCCACCTCGGCCTCGGCCAGGGCAACTGGAGCGACACGTCCGTGCGCTTCGGCACCGGCATCGCCAACGGCGCCGCCGGCGGCGCCAAGACGTACCAGACCTGGGGCCTCCCGAACGACGACGGCACCTACGCGGGCTCCTTCGCCATCGAGGCCGTCGAGCACGTCGGCTTCCGGATCGGCGACATCGCCGCCCTCGAGGGCCTCGGCACCTTCCACTACACGAAGGCGGCTTACGAGGCCCCCGCTGGCGCCGCCCCGGCCCCCCTCGGCCCGCACGAGAAGCAGATGGACTTCTCGGTCCAGGCGAACGCCGCGATCTTCGCGCACAAGAACTTCCACCCCGTCATCGAGGCCTCGTTCCAGGGCCGGAAGGACGGCGAGGCCGAGCTCGGGACCGCGGTCAAGGTCTCCGTCGTCCCGACCCTCGTGCCGACGGGCGAGCTGAGCACCGGCGCGCGGCCGCACTTCAAGCTCATCTACACGGCGGCGTTCTACAACGACGCCGCGAAGATGCAGCAGCTGTCCCCCTACCTCCAGAAGACGGGCGCCGGGTCGAACGTCGGCCACTACATCGGCGCGCGCACCGACTGGTACTTCTAGAGACCTGCGGCGACCGACTCCGCCGCTCCCCTCCGTTCCATCCTCAGGCCAGCGCCCCGGCGCCGCGATCGCGGCGCCGGCGGTGCGCCCTCACGCCGTGTCGCTGCGCGACTCGCTCGCGATCTCCTGCGAGGCAGGCCCCGACTCCTCGTCGGCCGCCCCCTGGGCCTCGTGGTAGTGGTGCGCGAACGACCGCGCCGCGCGGCGCGCCTTCAGGAACTCCGCGAACGCCGTCAGCGTGTCGAGGTCCCGCGGGCCGAGCGCCTCGGCGATGTCGCGGAGGTTCTTGCGCAGGCTCTCCACGCTCTTGCCGCCGCGGCGGGGCTCCCGCACCTCCTCGCGCTCACGCTCGCGCTCGCGCGGCGGCGCCTCGACCGCGGGCACCGACGCCGGGGTAGCCTCCGGGCGGGCCGGCACCTCCGGCACCCACAGCGGGCGGGGGACCGGGTTCAGCGCGTGAGCGCTCAGCCACGCCTCCATGAAGATCCGCAGCCGCTCGCTCCGGAAGGCGAACCAGCGCTCCCGCTCCGGACCGTAGGACATCAACACATCCTTGAAGCGACGGAACGCGCCCTTGCCGTCGATGGCCTGGCTGAGCTTCGCCTGGAGCTCCATGTCTTCCACCATCGGGATGTAGCGCTCCATCCAGCGGTACTGCTCGCGCGAGCTCACGGGATCGATCCGGAGGTAGTTGGCATCGGCCGCGATGCGCGCGTGCATCTGCGGATCGGCCACGCCGTCGACCACCCGCAGCACGTCGCCCGTGCCGAGGTGCAGGTACGAGTGCACCTCTGGGGCGTTGTTCTCGAAGGCGTCCTCCAGCGCCTCCCAGTCGATCGGGATGTCGCGAACGGCCGTCCCGCCGGCTGAAGCATTCTCGGTAGTCGGCATGTCCTCCTCGTCTCCATCGAAAGCAGCGAGGCGGCGGTGGGCTGGCCGCGCGCCTCGGTTCAAGTGCACCAAGTTTGAACGGAAATGCGCCGTCGTCATAGCACTCTACGCTGGTTGGGGGCTTCTGGGCCTAACTCTCGCAACCTAGGGTTGATTCCTTGATCCGGAAGCCCGTTCGGCCGCCGAGCCGCGGCGCGATGACGGCTCGGGAGGGAGCTTCGGAAGACCTGGGTTCAAGCGGAAAACAGCGTGGAAAATCAGGGGAATCGGCGAGTGCTCAGCTGCGCTGCGAGCGCGCGCGGGCGACGGCGTCGGCCCAGCGGCGGAGGTGGGCGGATCGATCCGCGTCGCTCATCGCGACCTGGAAGCTCTGCCCTACACGGGAGATGCGGGCCGAGTCCTCCTTCGTGCGGAAGAGGCCGGCCCCGACGCCGGCGAGCATTGCGGCGCCGCGCGCCGTTGTCTCCAGGTCGGTGGGGCGCTCGATAGCGACGTTCGCCACGTCCGCCTGGAACTGCATGAGCAGATCGTTCGCGGCGGCGCCGCCGTCCACGCGCATCCGGCGCAGCGGGTGGCCCAGGTCGTCGGCCATCGCCTGCACGAGATCCGTCACCGAGAGCGCGATTCCCTCGAGCGTCGCGCGGGCGAGGTGCGCCGCGGTCGTGCCGCGCGTCACCCCGGAGATGATCCCGCGAGCGTCCGGATCCCAGTAGGGCGCGCCGAGGCCGGAGAGCGCCGGGACGAACGTGACGCCCTCGCTCGAGGGCACGCTGCGGGCGAGCGCCTCGATCTCCGCCGCGGTCTTGATGAGGCCCAGGCCGTCCCGGAGCCACTGCACCGCGGCGCCCGCGATAAAGGCGCTCCCCTCGAGCGCAAAGACCACCTCCGAGCCGATCTTCCACCCGACGGAGGTGAGCAGGCCGAAGCGGCTCCGGAGCGGGCGACCGCCGATGTTCGCCAGCACGAACGCGCCGGTGCCATAGGTACACTTGGCGTCGCCCGTCGCGAAGCAGGCCTGCCCGAAGAGGGCCGCCTGCTGGTCGCCGGCGATGCCGGCGATCGGGATGCCGTCGGGCAGGTGAGGGAAGCCGCGAGTCGCTGCGATGCGGCCCGCCGAGCCGACGATCTCCGGCAGGAGCTGGCGCGGGATCCGGAGCATCGCGAGCATCGCGTCGTCCCAGCCCAGCGTCGCGAGGCTCATGAGCAGGGTGCGCGACGCGTTGGTGACGTCGGTCGCGTGCACCGGCGAGCCGCCAGCCACGTCGCCCGAGAGGCGCCAGACGAGGAAGCTGTCAACCGTGCCGAAGCACAGCTCGCCGCGCTCGGCGCGCGAGCGCGCGCCGAGCACGTTGTCCAGGATCCACGCGAGCTTCGTGCCGCTGAAGTACGGATCGAGCACGAGGCCGGTCGTCCCCTCGACCGCCTGCTCGTGGCCTGCGGCGCGGAGCTCGGCGCAGCGCGCCGCCGTCCGGCGGTCCTGCCACACGATCGCGCGGTGGATGGGGCGGCCCGTCGCGCGCTCCCAGACGAGCGTCGTCTCGCGCTGGTTCGTGATGCCGATGGCCTTGATCGCGCTGCCGGCCACGCCCGCCGCCCGGAGCGTCTCGCCCACGGCGTCCTGAACGCTCTGCCAGATCTCCTCCGGGTCGTGCTCGACGAGCCCGGGCTCCGGGAAATGCTGACGAAACTCGCGCGTGGCGCGGCCTAGCGTCGCGCCAGCCGTGTCCATGAGGAAGGATGTCGTTCCGGTGGTGCCCTGATCGATGGCGAGGAGGTACGCGGAATCCATGCGGCCGACTAACGCGGCGGGGTGTGGGCGCATAGCAGTTCCACGCGCCACGTCCACACGGACCGTGGACGAAATGCTGAACTTGTGATCAGGTAAACCTCTGTCGGGCCCTGGGGAGGGGCTGGCTCGGTCCGGACGCCTCCGTCGGGACCAGCGGCTCGTTTCTGCTCGGTGGCGCGGTTCTTCTGCGCGGTCGGCGCGGCTCCTCGGCGCGGTTCCTTACGTTGGTCGGCCCCGGACTTCGGCCGGAAAGATTGTCGGTCCGAGCCGGGCTGGGTAATCTCCCAGAACCGATGGCCCGCCTCATCCTGCAGACCGCCGAGGGCCAGCAGGCGATCGAGCTGCGGCCCGTGAACTCGCTGGGGCGCCACCCGAACAACTCCATCCAGTTGCTCGACAAGATCGTCTCGAAGGAGCACTGCATCATCGAGCAGCGGGGCGATCACTTCGTCCTGCGAGATCTCGGCAGCCTGAACGGCACGTTCGTCAACAGCGAGCGTGTCCGGGGCGAAGCGCCGCTGAAGCACGGGGATGAGATCGCCCTGGGGTCCACGCGCGGCCGGTTCGACGACCCGGGCGCCGCGGCGGCTCAGCCGCTCGGCCAGGGCTGGCCCCCCAACCACCAGGGCGCGATGCCGGCGCAGCCGCCTGCCCACGGCTACCCGCCTCGAGAGGCCGGCTACCCGGCCGCGCCGCAGCCCCAGTACCAGCGCCCGCCGCAGCAGCAGCCCGCGCCGCTCCAGGGCACGCCGGCGGCGCCGCCGGTGACGCGGCAGCCGCCGTACGCGCCGCCGCCCCCGCCGCCGCTGGTCGCCGGGCCGGGCGGGACCGCGCCGCTGCCGGGGCGCTCGGGGGCGCACGGCGGCTCGTACGTCGCGCAGGGCACGCGCATCGACGTGAACGATCAGGCCCGGCAGATCGGGACGCAGATCGCCGCGGTCGACAAGGGGTTCCTGGCGTTCGACCGGATCGCCAACGACATGAACCAGCTGCGCGCGGACTACGAGCGGCTGCGCCTGTCGCACGAGCTGTCCCGCGAGATCGCCGCCGAGCGCGACACGACGAAGCTGCTCGAGAAGATCCTGACGAGCGTCTTCAAGTTCATCCGCGCCGACCGCGGGGTGATCTTCCTGCGCAACGACAACAACGAGCTCACGCCGCAGGCCATGCAGCGGCGTGACGGGACGACGGCGCCGATCAGCGTGTCCTCGACGATCCTGAACCATGTCGTGCACGAGCGCGCGGCGGTGCTGACGCACGACGCGGCGATGGACTTCGCGGCGTCGAAGGGCAAGAGCATGATCCTGAACCGGATAAGCTCGGCCATCGTCGCCCCGCTCGTCGCCCCGCTGCAGCACAACAACGAGGTGCTCGGGGTGCTCTGGCTCGACTCGGAGACGCTCGCGCAGTTCCAGCCCAAGGACCTCGAGCTCGTGACGGCGATCGCCTACCAGGCGGCGATGTTCATCGAGATCAACATCCTCGGGAAGAAGATCGAGAACGAGATCGTCACGCGGGAGCAGCTCCGCCGGCTGCTCTCGCCGAACATCGCCGAGCGCGTCCTCAGCGGCCAGCTCGCGGTGAAGCAGGGCGGCCAGCACGTCGAGGAGTGCACCGTCTTCAACAGCGACATCCGCGGCTTCACGCGCATGAGCGAGAGCAAGCGGCCGGAGGAGCTCGTCGTGATGCTGAACGAGTACTTCGAGCGGATGGTCGACACGATCTTCCAGTTCGAGGGCACGCTCGACAAGTTCATGGGCGACGGCATCATGGCGCTCTGGGGCGCGCCGGTGGCCCACCGCGACGACGCGGTCCGCAGCGTGGAGTGCGCGCTGAAGATGGGCGAGGTGCTCGGCGAGTTCAACCGCGAGCGGCTCGAGAAGGGCGAGCAGCCGCTCGCGGTCGGCATCGGGATCCACACCGGGCCGCTCGTCGCCGGGTACATCGGGAGCTCGAAGGCGCTCAGCTACACGGTGATCGGCGACGTGGCGAACACGTCGGCGCGGCTCTGCTCCATCGCGCTGGCCGGCCAGATCGTCATCAGCGAGACAACGTACGCGCAGCTCGGAGGCAGGTTCGAGACCGAGGAGCTCCAGCCCGCGCGGGTGAAGGGCAAGGACAAGCCGATCCCGATCTTCAACGTGATCCGGAGCCGGCCGATGGCGCAGGTCCCGGCGAACGCCTTCATCAGCGCCGAGCCGACCAACGCCCTGCCGGAGTGAGCGCGAGGGCGCGGGCCGTCGTCCACATACCCGCGATACCCGCGCACGCGCACGCGCGTCATTCACGCGATGCAGCGCGGCAGCACAGCGCCGTAGCCGTCTGCCCGCTGCAGCGTTAGGGTCCGCGCCGTGGCTGCTTCCATTCTACCCTTTGAGAAACCTGTCGCAGAGCTCATCGAGAAGGTGCGGGAGCTGCGCGCGCTCGCCGCGGCCGACCCGCGGTTCGAGCCGGAGCTCGCCCAGCTAGAGGACAACACGGGCCGGCTGGCGCGCGAGATCTTCGCGGGCCTCACGCCGATGCAGAAGGTGCTGCTCTCGCGGCACGCGAACCGGCCGTACACGCTCGATTACGTCAAGCGGCTCTTCACGGACTGGGTCGAGCTGAAGGGCGATCGGCGCTTCGCGGACGACTGCTCCATCGTCGGCGGGCTCGCTACCTACCACGGGCGGAGCGTCGTGCTGGTGGGCCACCAGAAGGGGCGCGGCGCGAAGGAGAACGTGAAGCGCAACTTCGGGATGCCGCACCCGGAGGGCTACCGGAAGGCGATCCGGCTCTACGAGATGGCCGACAGGTTCGGGCTCCCGATCCTGACGTTCATCGACACGATGGGCGCGTACCCGGGCATCGGCGCCGAGGAGCGCGGCCAGAGCGAGGCGATCGGCGCCGCGCTCGCCGCGATGGCGCGGGTAGGGGTGCCGATCGTGGCGACCGTCATCGGGGAGGGGGGCTCGGGCGGCGCGCTGGCGCTCGGCGTCGCCAACCGGGTGCTGGTGCTCGAGTTCAGCTGCTACTCCGTGATCTCGCCGGAAGGCTGCGCCGCCATCCTCTGGAAGGACGCGGCCCGGGCCGACGAGGCCGCGGCGCGGCTCAAGATCACCGCGCCGGACCTCCTGCAGCTCGGCGTCGTCGACGCCATCGTCGAGGAGCCGACCGGCGGCGCGCACCAGGACCACGACGAGGCCGCGGCGCGGCTCGACAAGGCGCTCTGGGCGACGCTCACGTCGATGGACGGGCTGAGCCCGGAGGAGCTCGTCGACGACCGGTACCGCAGGTTCCGCGGGCTCGGATCGTTCGTCGGTTAGTTTGCCCCGGTGGTGCTCCGGCTGGCTCTCCCCGGGCGCCAGGGCTATACGGCTCGCGGATGGACTACGGCAAGGCGCTGCGGACGCTGCTGCTCGTGGGCACCAGCGCTGTCGCCGTCGGCGTGGTCCTCCGGGTGCAGTCGAGGTTCAACGCCTCGGACCGCAGGGCGGCGCTCGCCATCGTGCAGCAATACCGCCCGGAAGGCGGCCGGAGCGTGCCGGAGGCGATCGGCGCCCGGCACCCGGCAAAGGCGCCCGCCTGGAGCGCCTCCACCGAGTCGGCCTGCTTCCAGCACGTCCGCGTGCGCGCGACGATCGAGGGAGAGCCGCCGGTGCGCTACGACTTCCTGGTCGACATCAACGGCCCGTCGATCCACCCGGGCAACCGCGAGGGCGAGGCGATCCTCGGCGAGCTGACGCGCGCGACGGCCGCGTCCGCCGCGGCGGCGGGGGCGCCGTGAGCGTCCGCGTCGCGCTGGTGGGCTGCGGGCGGTGGGGGGAGAAGCTCCTCCGCGCGCTATCGGAGAGCGCGCGGGCGCGCGTGGTCGCGGTGGCGGACGTCGACCGCGGCCGCCTCGCGCGGGCGCGCGCGCTCGCCCCGCGGGCGCGGCTCGTGCGCACGCTCGACGAGGCGCTGGCCGCGCGGGTGGATGCGGTGCTCGTCGCGACGCCGGCGGCGAGCCACGCCGAGCTCGCGCTGCGCGCGCTCGAGGCCGGCGCCGACGTGTTCGTGGAGAAGCCGCTGGCCCTCTCCGCGGCGCACGCCGACCGCTGCGCCGCCCGCGCGGCGGCGCTCGGCCGGATCGGCATGGTCGGCCACCTGCTCCGTTACCACCCCTCCGTGGTGCACCTGATCGCGCTCGCGCGCGAGCGGCGCCTCGGCGAGCTCGTGAGCTTCAGCGCCGCGCGCCTTTCCACCGGCGGCGGCGGCGCCTCCTCGGCGCTCTGGACGCTCGGGCCGCACGACCTGTCGGTGCTCGCGGCGATCGACCCGAGCCCGCTCGCCGAGGCGCGGGCGCACCTCTCGCCGGGCGGCGAGCGCGTCACGCTGGAGGCGCGCCTCGAGAGCGGCCTCGCCGCGCACATCGAGCTCTGCTCGTCGAGCCCGACCAAGGAGCGGAGGCTCCGGGTCGCCGGCAGCGCGCGCGTCGCGGTCTTCGACGACGTGCGCGCGCCGGACCGGCTCCTGTTCCTGGATGGTCGCGGCGCCGCGGCGGGCGCGTCAGCGGGCGAGCGCGGCGAGCGCGGCGAGCGCGACGAGCGCGGCGAGCGCGGCGAGCGCGGCGAGCGCGGCGAGCGCGACGAGCGCGACGAGCGCGGCGAGCGCGGCGAGCGCGACGCGCTCGCGCCGGCCGGGCACGAGGTCGAGGTGCCGTGGCGCGAGCCGCTTTCGATGGAGATCGAGCATTTCCTCCGCTGCGTCGAGGAGCGCACGCCGCCGCTGACGCCGCTCGACGAGGGCGCCGCGGTCGTGCGGACCCTCGAGCGCGTCGAGGCGACGCTCGCCCCCGTCGAGGCGCGGGCGGTCGCGGCAGGGTAGCGCCGGGCCGCGGCCGGATCCGCGCCGCGCCGCGCCCGGAAGAGAGGGTCGGGGTTGGAGCGGAGATCCCGCAGGCGCCCGGACGACGCGGGGGGAGCCGGCGGCCGGGCTCCGGATCGCAGGAGGACGGGAATCCAGGGGAAAGCGGAGGCGCGCGCGGCTTGCGCCCCGCTGCCCTTTGCAGCGCCGGATCGGCGTGGTACTGCCGTCGGCTGGAAGGGTACGATGCCGCAGGATCCGAAGACCACACCCACTCAGGTCAAGGCGCCGCACGGAGCGCGGGTGATGGAGATTTACTGGGCCGACGGTCACCGCGGCGTCCTTCCGCACGAGATCCTGCGCGGGTACTGCCCGTGCGCGAACTGCCAGGGGCACGGCGGCACGATCAACTTCGTGCCCGGCGGCGACCTGAACCTCCGCGAGATCGAGCAGGTCGGCAACTACGCGCTCCAGTTCACGTGGGGGGACCGACACGACTCGGGCATCTACACCTTCCGGTACCTGCGCTCGCTCTGCCAGTGCGACGAGTGCAAGCCGCAATTCCAGCCGCCCCACTCCAAGTGACCGCCCGCCGCGCGCCCAGGCCCCAAGCTGCTCCGCCGGCGCGCGCCGAGCGGCAGCTCGATCCGTTCCAGATCGTCGACTCGTCCTTCGTCGCAGGCGCGGGCTCGCTTGCGTCGCTCCCGCCGCCCGCCAGCGCGGAGGTGGCGTTCGCGGGGCGCTCGAACGTCGGCAAGTCGAGCCTCATCAACACGCTCCTCGAGCGCAAGGGGCTCGTGCGGACGAGCTCGAACCCGGGCTCGACGCGGCAGATCAACTTCTACGAGGCCCGGGCGCGCGACGGCGCGGTGTTCCAGCTCGTGGATCTGCCGGGGTACGGCTTCACCCGGCGATCGAAGTCGGAGCAGGCGGCGTGGGCGTCGCTGATCGAGGGATACCTGCGCGGCCGCGTCACGCTCGCCGCGGTGCTGCTCCTCGTCGACGCGCGGCGGGGGCTCGAGGAGGACGACCTCGAGCTCGTCCGCTTCGTCGAGGCGTCGCGCGACGTGGCCCGACGGCCCGTGGAGCTGCTCCTCGTCGCGACGAAGATCGACAAGGTGCCCCGCTCGTCGATCCGGCGCGCGCTGGATCAGCTGTCCGCCGCCGCCCCGCGGACCGCGGAAGGCGCCCTCCGCCGCGCGGTCAGCTTCTCGTCGATCACCGGCGAGGGCAGGCGCGATCTGTGGCTCGCGATCCGGCGCGCAACGCAGCTCGGCGCCGTCGGCGCGCCGACGCCGGACAGCGGCGCGCAGGCGCCGAGCAGCGGCGCGGCGACCGAGGACGGATGACGCTGCTCGGGTGCGAGACGCGCGCGGGAACAGCGCGTCGCGCCGCGGATCGGTGCCGATGGAGGTATTGACCCGCCCTCTGGCCCTCCATTAACGTGCGGCTCCTCCGGCTTCGCGGGGGAGTCACCAGAGCCGACAGTCACGCTGTCGCGCGGCGTTCGCAGTGCAGGGCGCGCGCGCCGGCCCACGTACCCACCGGCTGACCCTACGATGCCCGACTACTCCGGCCAGGTCACGCACGTCCACACGTCGCTGACGCCGCTCTGGTGGATCCCGCTCCTGCCGCTGCTGGGCGCGGCGGTGAACGCGCTGTTCGGCCGGGCGATGCAGCGGAGCGCGTTCGGTCGCGACGTGTCGAAGCGGCTCCACATCGGGAGCCTCGGCGTCACGCTCGTCGCCGTGGGCGCCATGCTGGGCGCTTTCCTGCTCGGGCTAGCGAACGTCATCCGGCTCGTCGGGCTCGCTCCGGGGGAACGCGCTCTCTACAGCTTCGCCTGGCAGATGGTCCGCATCGGGTCGCTCGACGCGAACTTCGCGTTCGTGATGGACCCGCTGAGCGGCCTCATGACGCTGATCATCACCGGCGTCGGCGCGCTCATCCATGTCTACGCCGCGTCGTACATGGAAGCGGAGCCGGCGTACTGGCGATTCTTCACCTACCTGAACCTCTTCGTCTTCTCGATGTTGCTCCTCGTCCTCGGGGACAACTTCATCGTGATGTTCTTCGGCTGGGAGGGCGTCGGCCTCTGCAGCTATCTGCTCATCGGGTTCTGGTACAGCGACTACAAGAAGGCCTCTGCCGGCATGAAGGCCTTTGTCGTGAACCGGGTCGGCGACTGGGGCTTCCTCTGCGGCCTCGCGCTCCTCTTCTGGGGTCTCGGCGCCAGGTGGCTCGACGACGGCCGGTTCCTCTCCGATTACCGCGCGCGCTTCATCGCGGTGGCCGCGGAGGCGCACGGCGAAGAGGGCGCCTCCGGCGCCTTCGCGCGCGAAAGCGCCAGAGGCAAGGCGGGCGAGCGCAGGGCGCCGTTGCTCGCCGGCGCGAAGGGCTATCTCACCTTCACCGGTCACCCCGGCGCGCGCGTTTACCTCGGTATCGCCGACGCCGCGACGCTCGCCTCGAACCCGCCGCCGTTCGGCGTCTCCCCCTTCCTCCGCAAGGAGATCGACGCCGGGGTGCACTCCGTGGTCATCGTGCCGGGCGACGGCGCCGTGGTCGGGGGCGACGGCCTCGAGATCGCCGCGATCGATCGCATGCGCGTCGAGCCGGGCCAGGAGGTCGTGGTGGCGACCGTCGGCTCGACGGTCACGTTCCGTGAGATCCACGACCAGCTCGTGATCAAGGACGCGAGCGGCAAGGCGTTCCTCAAGGATGCCCTCGAGTCGAAGACGGTGTGGGGCGGCGTCGCGCTGGTCACGCTGGCGTGCCTCTTCCTGTTCGTGGGCGCGGCCGGCAAGAGCGCCCAGCTCCCGCTCCATGTCTGGCTGCCCGACGCGATGGCCGGCCCGACCCCCGTCTCCGCGCTGATCCACGCCGCCACCATGGTCACGGCCGGCGTCTACATGATCGCGCGCCTCAGCTTCCTGTTCTCGCTGAGCCCGGCCGCCGGCGGGATCGTCGCGCTCGTCGGGGCCTCGACAGCGCTCTTCGCGGCGACGATCGGCTTCTTCCAGTACGACATCAAGAAGGTGCTCGCCTACAGCACGGTGAGCCAGCTCGGCTTCATGTTCATCGGGGTCGGCGTCGGGGCGTACTGGGCCGCCGTTTTCCACCTGATGACGCACGCCTTCTTCAAGGCCTGCCTGTTCCTCGGCTCGGGCTCGGTGATCCATGGAATGCACGCCGTGGAGCACGACGAGGCCGCGGCGCAGGACATGCGCAACATGGGCGGCCTCCGCCGCGTCATGCCGCGCACGGCGCGGGCCTACCAGGTGGCGTGTCTCGCCATCACCGCCGCGCCCATCCCGTTCTTCGCCGGCTTCTGGTCCAAGGACGAGATCCTCTGGAAAGCGTTCGGCACCGAGAACACGGGCCCCGTCCCGGGGCTGCTCCTCTACGGCATGGGCCTCGCCGCGGCGCTCGGCACCTCGTTCTACATGTGGCGGAGCTACTACCTGACCTTCGAGGGGCCGCACGCGCGCAAGGAGATCAAGAAGAAGGTCCACGAGTCTCCGGCGGCGATCACCTCGGTGCTCGCCGTCCTCGCGGCCCTGTCGGCGCTCTCCGGCGTGGTGTTCGGCTTCTCCAGCCACTTCGTCGGCGGCCACGGCGAGCCGCTGCTGGAAGCGTGGCTCCATCCGGTGTTCGCCCACGCGGAGGTCTCGTTCCAGCGCCACGGGCTGGGGCTCGAGCTCGCGCTGATGGCGCTCTCCGTCGGCGGCGCGATCTTCACCTTCTCGCTCGCCCGCTCCCGTTACGGCGAGCGGCGCTCCCCGCGCTGGGAGGCCGAGGAGCGAAGGCTCCCGGGCTTCCAGCTCCTCTCGAACAAGTACTACGTCGACGAGGTCTACGAGGCGACGGTGGTGCGCGCCTTCCTCTCAATGCGCCTCTTCTTCGCCGAGATGGATCGCTGGATCGTCGACGGGCTCGTCAACGCCGTCGCGGTCGCGGCCCGGGCCGCGGCCTGGGTCACGGGCGCCATCGATCGGTACCTCGTCGACGGCGTCGTGAACGTCGTTGCCGAGGGCACGCTGAGCGCGGGAGCGAAGCTCCGCTCCCTGCAGACCGGGCGCATCCAGAGCTACATCTACTTCCTCCTGGGCGGCGTCGCCTTGTTCAGCATCGTTCATTATTTCCTGCGGTGAGCGGCGGATGTCGAACCTCTCCTTCGTCAACGTGCGCCGTGGATTCGCCCTCGCGACCCCGGCCAGGTCCACCTCGATGAAGCTCCTGCTATCCCTCGTGGCCGCGCTCTCCGTCGTGCTCGGGGTGGCGCTGCCCGCGCTGGCGCAGGCGGTCGAGGCGCCGGGCGCGCTCGAGCCGCGCGGCCAGATCGCGCTGCGCGCGGAGGTCCCCGGCGCTCCGGTCGAGCTCACCGCGAGCGGGCCGGACTACGCCGGCTCGTTCACGATCGAGAACCGCGGCGACGGCCCGCTCAGGGTGACGCGGGTGATCGTGCGCACGTCGCCCGAGGACCCGCGCGTCCCGCCGGGCGTCAGCGCGGAGCTCGAGGGCGGCGGCACCGCGGCGAGCGTACCGCCGGGCGCGAGCAGGAAGGTCGTGGTCCGGTGGAGGACCGCGGGCGTGCGCGCGCGCGAGCTCTACGGGCACGTCGTCGTCGAGTCGGACGCTGTCGCGGTCGGCGCGGCCGGCGTGCTGGAGACAGCGCGGACGCTCGCGATGGGCATCCACGCGGAGCGCGGGCGCGGCCTCGGCTTCGTCGGCGACCACATCCTCTCGATCCTCACGTTCCTGCCGCTGCTCGGGGTGGTCGCGGTGTTCCTCGCGCACCTCCTGCGCTACCAGGACGACCGGAAGCTCCGGCTGCTGACCGTCGTGCTGATGGGCGTGAACCTCGTCCTCGCGGGGTGGCTCTACGCCCAGTTCGACCGGGGCTTCACCAGCGCCGACGGGAACGACGGCTACCAGTTCATCGAGCACGGCGTGTGGATCCGCTCGCTGAACGTCGAGTACTTCGTCGGCGTCGACGGCGTGTCGATCTCGATGGTGCTCCTGACCGCGCTGATCTCGTTCGTGGGCGCCCTCGCGAGCTACAGCGTCCACGATCAGCTCAAGGGCTATTTCGCCATGTACAACCTCCTCGTCACGGGGATGTTCGGCGTGTTCATCGCCCTCGACCTGTTCCTGTTCTTCGTCTTCTGGGAGGTGATGCTCCTGCCGATGTACTTCCTCATCGGCATCTGGGGCGGCCCGCGGCGCGAGTACGCGGCGATCAAGTTCTTCCTCTACACGCTGGCCGGCAGCGTCTTCATGCTGCTCGCGTTCATCTGGTTCTACCTGAACGCCGGCCACACCTACCTGGTCGACGGCCAGGCGACCGAGCGCATCTTCTCGATCCCGGAGCTCTCGCGCGTCGCCTGGACGGCGCAGGGGCTGGACATCCTCGGCATCGCCGCGGTGAAGGTGGTCTGGATCTGGCTCTTCATCGGGTTCGCCATCAAGATCCCGATGTTCCCGTTCCACACGTGGCTGCCGGACGCGCATGTGGAGGCGCCCACGGCGATCAGCGTGATCCTCGCGGGGGTGCTCCTCAAGATGGGCACCTACGGCATCCTCCGCATCAACTTCACCCTGCTGCCCGAGGCGACGCAGTGGGCCGCGCCGGCCATGGCGGCGTTCGGGGTGATCAACATCCTCTACGGCGCCTTCTGCGCGATGGCGCAGAGCGACCTGAAGAAGCTCGTGGCCTACTCCTCGGTCAGCCACATGGGCTTCACCTTGCTCGCGCTCGGCGCGATGACGCCGCAGGGCATCCAGGCCTGCCTCGTCCAGATGTTCAACCACGGCCTGATCACCGCGATGCTGTTCACCCTGGTCGGCGTGGTCTACGACCGCGTGCACACCCGCGACATCGACAAGTTCGGCGGCCTCGCCTCGGAGATGCCGCTCTACACGGCGTTCGTGGGCTTCGCGTTCATGGCGTCGCTCGGCCTGCCCGGCCTGTCCGGCTTCTGGGGCGAGGCGATGACGTTCATCGGCGCCTTCCCGCGCTACCGCGCGCTCACGATCCTCGCCGCCGTCGGCGTGATCGTCACCGCGGCGTACCACCTCTGGGCGCTCCAGCGGATGTTCCTCGGCACGTTCCGCGCGTCGTGGCGGCAGAGCAAGTACCTCGAGCCGTTCGGCGGGAAGTTCCCGGAGATCAGCAGGCGAGAGCTCGCGTCGATCGCGCCGCTCGCGGCGCTGGTCCTGCTCCTCGGCTTCTGGCCGCGCCCGCTGCTCAGCCTCATCGACCGCGGCGCCCTCGAGGTGCACCGCCTCGTGGACAGGCCGGGGCAGTCCCAGATCGCCGGCGTGCCCGGCGCGCCCGGCGCGCCCGGCGCGGACAGCGCCGCGTCCGCCCGCACGGGCGCCCCGAACGAGGGCGCCGCGGCGAGCCGGAGCGCCCTCGCCAGCGCCAGATAAGCCGTGGAAACCCGCACCCTCGACAACGTGGAGAGCCTCGCGTACTTCGCGCCGGAGCTCGGCCTCATCTCCGCCGTCCTGCTGCTCGTCGTGTGGGACCTCGCGGCGCCGGCGCGCCTCAAGATCGGCGGCCTCGTGATCCTCAGCCTCGCGGCGCTCGCCTGGTCGGGCGGGGTGGGCGCATATTTCCTGGCGAGCGACGCCGGCCCGCTCAACCTCTTTCACGGCCTGCTCGCGTTCGATCGCTTCTCGAACCTGTTCCGCGTGCTCTTCGCGCTCGTCACCGCGGCGATCGTCCTCTTCTCGGTGCCGCCCTCGAGGGAGCCGGGGGTCGAGCCCGAGCTCCGGCGCGAGTCGGGCGAGTTCTTCACGCTGATCCTCGTGCTCTCGCTCGGCATGAACCTGATGGCGGCGAGCCGCCACCTGCTGCTCATCTACCTGTCGCTCGAGCTCGTCAGCGTCATCAGCTTCGTGCTCGCGGGGTTCAAGATCAACGACGCGAAGTCGAGCGAGGCGGCGCTCAAGTACGTCATCTTCGGCGGCGTCGCGTCGGGGATCATGCTCTACGGGATGAGCTGGATCTTCGGCATCACCGCGTCGATGCGCCTCGGCGAGTGCGCGGCGCGGATCGCCGCGCTCACGGCGCAGCAGGGCAGGGTGCCCGAGGTCGTCTTCGTCGGCGTGGCCTGCATGCTCGCGGGCTTCGGCTACAAGATCAGCGCCGCCCCGTTCCACATGTGGACGCCGGACGTGTACGAGGGCGCGCCGACCCCGGTGACCGCGTTCCTCTCGGTCGGCCCGAAGGCGGCCGGCTTCGCGGTGCTGGTCCGCTTCTTCTGGGACGCGCTCGGCGCCGGGAGCGCTGCGCCCGCCGTCGAGACGCCGTGGCCGGTGCTCGCCGGGTGCCTGGCGATGGCGACCATGACCGTCGGCAACCTCTCGGCGCTCGGGCAGGAGAACGTGAAGCGCATGCTCGCCTACTCGAGCATCGCGCACGCCGGCTACATGTTGCTCGGCTTCTCGGTGTTCAGCGACGCCGGCGTCGCCGCGATCGTGTTCTACGTCGTCGCCTACTGCTTCATGAACCTCGGCGCGTTCCTCGTGGTGATGGCCGTGGCCGAGGAGAGCGGCGGAGACGAGACGCTGTCCGCGTTCCGGGGGCTCGGGCGCCGCGCGCCGCTCGTCGCGGCGGCGATGGCCGTGTTCCTCGTCTCGCTCACCGGCCTGCCCCCGATGGCCGGCTTCGTCGGCAAGTTCTATCTCTTCTCGGCGCTGATCTCCGCCGGTGGCACGTGGAACTGGGTCGTCGCGGTCGTCGGCGTGTTGAACAGCGTGATCTCGCTCTTCTATTACGCGCGCGTGCTCCGCGCGATGTACCTCGAGCGGGGCGAGCGCACCGAGCCCGCGCCCGTGCGGCGCCTCCTCGGCGCGATGACGTGCGCGCTAGCGATTCCGACCCTGCTGCTCGGGGTCTACTGGGGTCCCGTTTACGATCTCGTGGCCAGCTCCCTGACAATCGTACGTTGACTGCACGTTGACTGCACGTTGACTGCACGTTGACTGCACGTTGACTGCACGTTGACCGCGCGTCCACCGAGCGTTGACACTGCGTCGACTGCGCGTTGACCACAAGTTGACTGGATGTTGACCGCGCGATGAGCGCGCCCTGCGCTGCCGGCGCTCTCCGGCCGGCACGCTCGCCGGAACGCACGCGGCGGTATCGATCTCCCGGCGATCCTTGCTAGTGTGCGCGCGCGTGGTCACGACGCAGGACGCGAGCTCTCCAGAGGAACGCTTCACGCGGGGGGTGCGCCTTGTCCCGGGCGGCCTCGACATCGGCGGCAAGCTGGTCCCGCTCTACGCTGGCAGCCTGCACTACTGGCGGCTCGACCCGCCGGACTGGCGCGCCTGCCTGGAGGCCACGCGCGCGCTCGGCGTTCGCCTGATCGACATCTATGTGCCCTGGGCCGTCCACGAGACCGGGCCTGGCCAGTTCGACTTCGGCATGCTCGATCCGCGCCGCGACGTGGGCGCCTTCCTCCGCCTCGCGCACGAGCTCGGCTTTTACGTCATCGCCCGCCCGGGACCGCACATCAACGCGGAGCTCACCGGGTTCGGCATCCCCGAGCGCATCCTCTGGGACCCGAGCTGTCAGGCGCGCTCGGCGCGGAACAACCCGGTCGTGCTCCCGATGCTGCCGTACGGGTTCCCGGTGCCGAGCTACGCGAGCGACGCGTTCCACGACGAGGTCGCCCGGTACTTCCACGCGCTCGCCCCGGTGCTCCAGCCGTATCTCTATCCGGACGGGCCGATCGTGCTCGTCCAGATCGACAACGAGGGCGCGCTCTATTTCCGCGACGGAGCGTACGACCAGGATTACCACCCCGACGCGATCTCCCTCTACCGCGGCTTCCTGCGCGAGAAATACCGTACGATCGAGGCGCTCCAGCGCGCCTACGCGAGGCGGCCGGAGCCCCCGCCGGAGAGCGCCGCGGCCGAGGACGCCGGGGCCGCGCTCCTGCGCGCGGTCGCCCGCGAGCGCGCGCAGGTCGAGGAGGGCGACCTGCGGTTCGCGACGATCACGCCGCCGGTCGCGTTCGACGCCGAGACGCCGGCCGACCTCGCGCGCCACCTCGACTGGAGCGAGTTCCACGAGCACCTGCTCGAGGTCGCCATGGGCCGCTTCGCGAAGGCGCTCTCCGCGGCTGGCGTCGACGGCCTGCCCACGATGCACAACTTCCCGATGGGACAGGAGGCGACGCCGCTCAACTCGGCCCGCATCTCGCGTGTCGTCGACCTCGTCGGCCTCGACTACTACAGCGTCGCGAGCCCGAGCAGCCGCCAGATCATCGCTCGCCGCACGAGCGAGCTCGCCGTGCGCTGCGAGGCGCTCTCCCTGCCGCCCTTCGCGTGCGAGATGGGCGCGGGCTTCCCGCCGTTCTTCCCGCCGCTCGACGAGCGCGACAGCGTCTTCGTGATGATGGCCGCGCTCGCCTACGGGCTGCGCGGGTACAACATCTACATGGCGGTCGAGCGCGATCGCTGGATCGGCGCGCCGATCGATCCGCACGGCCGCCCGCGCCCGTTCGCCGCCTTCTGGCGGAAGCTCGCCGCGGCCCTCGAGGCCACGCAGTTCCATACGCTCCGCCGCCCGGCGCCGGTGCGCATCGTCACGCCGCGCACCGAGCGCCGGCTCACCCGCGTGATGCACGCGTTCGGCCCGCTCACGGGGGCGTTCTTCTCGATCCTGAACTTCGGCGCGCGAGATCGCTGCCTCGAGGACGACCTTGGCCTCGGCTACCCGCTCGCGGTGGAGTCCGACACGTTCGTGCGCGCCTTCGAGGAGGCGCTCGACGCGCGCGGCGTCCCTTACGCCCACGTGGGGGGCGAGGATCGCGATATCTCGCTCGCCGGGGCGCGCTGGATCATCTGCGCCACCTCGGGCGGCCTGAGCCCGGAGCTGTTCGCGCGGCTCGAGTCCGCGGCAGGGCAGGGGACGCTGATCACGCTCGGCCCGCGCGAGCCCGCCTTCGACGGCGCCTTCCGCCAGCTCCCGCAGCCCTATGATCTGAAGCGGCTCCTCGCCCCTGGCCAGAACCTGCCGGCGCTGCTCCAGGACGACCCTGCCGCGGCGGACTCCGCGGTGTCGCGCGCCATCGACGCGCTCGGCCTGCCGACCTTCGCGTGCGATCCCAGCACCGTGTTCGCCACGCTGCACGAGGACGCGACCGGCACCCCGCGGGTGCTCTTCCTGCTGAACCCCGAGGACGCGGACGTGGTGGCGCGCGTCACCGTGCGCGCGGCGCGCGGCCGGGATGTGCTGGACGATGCGCACTTCGAGGCGCGGCGCGGGGCGCTGGAGGTGCGGCTCATGCCGCGCACCGTGCGGATGCTGGCGCTGGAGTAGCGGGCGCGCCGGGGAGCGAGCGTGCTTCTCTCGATGTCTCCTGGCGGTGTCGAGGGGGGCTTCGATCGAGCGCGCCCTCCCAGCATCGGACTCCTCTGATGCAAACGACCTTCAGATGAAGATGAGTTGAACCACCGAGACGCCAGAGACTCTTCATCTCCTGGCATCTTGGCGGCTTTCACGCTCCGGACCGCCGTGCCACGCGCCGCCTCTCGATCAGCGATCGAACCGCAGGGAGTTGCCCTCGGCATCGCGGAAGCGACCCATGCCGATCATGAGCATGTCGATCAGCGACCAGATGCCGAGTCCGCCGCACGTGAGGAGCTTGGCGATGCCGAGCCCGGTCTGGCCGAGATAGAAGCGATCGGCCCCCAGAGGCCCCAGGAAATAGGAGAGCAGGAAGAGTGTCGACTGGCTCCTGGTCGGGTAACCGACAGGCGCGTCACGCTTCAACACGAGGCCCTGGGCGTCTCGCATCGATCCCGTGCCGATCAGGACCAGATCGATGAGGCTCCAGAAGCCAAATCCACCGCACGTGAGCAGCTTCAGGAGACCGAGCCCGGTCTGGCCGAGGTAGAAGCGATCGACGCCGAAGATCCCGAGAAACGCCGCGAGCAGGAAGGCTGTCGCCTGGTCCTTGTCGGAGTAGACCTGCATCGGGCCGGGTTGGGACGGTCCGCCGCTGTAAGCGGGCGGCGGGCCCCACCCACCCCCCGGCGGCGCGCCCGGTCCTCCGGGCGGCGGGCCCCATCCAGAGCCCGGCGGCGGGTATCCCCCTCCGGGCGGCGGGTATCCCCCTCCGGGCGGCGGGTATCCCCCTCCGGGCGGCGGGTATCCCCCTCCGGGCGGCGGGTATCCCCCTGCCGAGGACGCACCGCCAACGCCGGGCGTCGCGCCCTGACCGCCTGGCGGGCTCGACCCCCAGCCTCCGCCGTTGCCCCAGCTTCCGCCCCCGCTCCCCCAGCCGTTGCCTCCAGGCGGAACCCCACCACCGCTCGTGCTCATCCTTGCTTCCTCCAGCGGACGGGGCGGCGACGGCTACCGTGAGCCTTCGCGGTCGTCAGCCGAGGTTGACTGTATCCCGGAATCTGCACGTTGCGCTCGCGTAACGCGGAAATCGCTGGTGTATGTCGGAAACGCACCCTACCTTGGGCGCGCAACGAGCCGCCGTGGGCGGCGCAACAGACAAGCGCGCACGACGATGCAGGATATCCAGTCCGATCGATGGTTGTCGTTTGCCCTCCGGGCGGGGCTCGTCGCGCTGTTCTTCTGGATGGTGAAGGGCCTGCTCGTACCGGTCCTGCTCGGCGGGCTGGTCGCGCTCCTCGTCTCCCCGCTCCAGCGCCGCCTCGCGCCTCGACTAGGCCGCTTCCGCAAGTTCGCGCCTGCGATCTCCACGGTCAGCGTGATCATCCTCGTGTGCATCCCGCTGGCGGTCATCATCATCGAGGCCTCTGCCTCGATCAGCCGCTTCTTCGCCCGGGACTGGTCCAGCACCATCGAGCGCGTCCAGGGCATGCTCAACGACGGGCGGATCACCGGGCTCCTCAACCGGGCCGGCCTCTCCGGGGACGACGTCCGCAACTACGTGAGCAACCTGTTCCAGCGGGTGGGCAGCTCCATCGCGGGCTTCGCGGGGGGCATGGTCGCCGCGGTGCCGCAGTCGATCGTCGACGCCTTCCTGTTCACCGTGGCGCTGTATTACCTGCTCCGCGACGGCGGCCTGCTGCTGCGCTGGCTGCTCACGCAGTCGCCGTTCAGGCACGAGGAGACCGACGTCCTCTTCGCGTCGATCCAGGACACGGTGCACGGCGCTGTCCTCGGCCTGCTCGCGACGGCGGCCGTCCAGGGGACGCTGACCACGGTCGCGCTCTTCATCTTCAAGGTGCCGGGCGCGTTCCTGTTCGGCCTGCTGGCCACGCTGCTCTCGCTTGTACCCATGATCGGGACCACGCCGGTGACGCTGGGCGCGGCCGTCTACCTGTTCATCGTCGGGCGCATCGGCGGCGGCATCGGCATGTGCGTCGCGGCCGCCCTGATCGGGCTCTCGGACAACGTGATCCGGCCCTGGGTCCAGAGCTCGCACGGCGGGATGCACCCGCTCATCGCCCTGCTCAGCATCTTCGGCGGTCTCGAGCTGTTCGGCGCAGCTGGGATCTTCATCGGTCCGGTCGTCGCCGCCATCGTGCTCTGGGCGGTCAACACCCGCTCGACCATCCCCAGCTCGAGCCTCCCGCCCGGGCTGCTCGCCTCGCAACCGCCGCCCTCGCTCGGACCTACCTCGCGACCCCCGCCGGGCTCGCGACCGCCGCCGGGCTCGCGACCGCCGCCGGCCTGAGGCGGGCGCTCGCCGCGCGCGGCGCGCTCACCAGCGCTCGATGCGGTACCCGCGCCGCTCGGCGACCCGGCGCAGCCTGGGATCGGGGTTCACCGCGACCGGCTCCGCGACGAGCTCCAGGAGCGGCAGATCGCTGATGCTGTCCGTGTAGAACGTCGCGTTCTCCAGCCGGAACCCCTGCGCTTCGGCCAGCGCCTGGGCGCGCGCGACCTTGCCCTCCCCGAAGCAGAGCGGAGGCTCGGCGCGGCCGGTGAAGTGCCCGCGATCGTCGACCTCGAGCACGCTCGAGACGAGGTGCTCGATCCCGAGCCGCCTCGCCAGCGGGTGGGAGGCGTACCGGGACGCGCCGGTCACGATGGCGCAGAGATCTCCCGCTGCCTTGTGCCGCCTCACGGCCTCGCGCCCCGCGTCGGCGATGTGCGGCTCGACGTGGATCCGGAACCAGTCGTCGCAGCGGGCCGCGAGGACTGTCTCGGGCATGCCCCGGAACGCGAGCAGCGCCTGCTCGGCGACCTTCGCGGCGTCGAGCACGCCGAGCGTGTATTGCCCGACCCAGTAGAGGGTCTTCAGGAGATCGCGCGTCGTCGCCTCGCCGATCTGGCGCTGGTACTTCACGTAGAGGCTCGCCGTCTCCTTGCGCAGCAGCGTGCGGTCCATGTCGAACAGCGCCGCGCGCCGGTGCGCCGCGCGGCCGTCCCGCGGCGCGCCGCCGTCCTGCCGCCAGGGCGCGGCGTCGCTGCGCGGGCGGCCCGGCGCCGGGTCGTCGAACGAGGTGCTCACGGCGAATGACCGTAACCGGTGGCGAGGGTGAGGGAGAAGAGGTTGCACGCCGCGTGGAACAGGAGCGGCGCCCCGATGCCGCCGGTGCGCGCCCGCAGCCACCCGAAGAGCAGCGCGGGGAAGAAGACGGCGAGCCGGGCGGGGTGGAGGATCGTGAGCACGTGGCCGAGCGCGAAGATCGCCGACGAGATGAGCCACGCCGGGCCGAGCGCCGCGCCGAGGACGCGGACGCGCGGCGGGAAGACGCGGTCGAGGGCGCTCTGGAGGTAGCCGCGGAAGAACGCCTCCTCGGGCAGCGCGATCACGAGCAGCTGCGCGGCGATCTCGTCGGCGGAGGGCGGGCGCAGCACGAACGGCGAGGTCACGCCCCAGTACAGCCGGTAGCCCAGCCAGAACGGCGGGAAGACGATCGCGGCGACCAGGGCCGCCCAGGCGACGGCGCGGAGCGCGGCGCCCGCGAGGCGCGCTGCCGACAGCGGCACGGGCTCGAGGATCCCCCCGAGTGACAGGCCGTGGGCGCGGATCGTCGCCTCGTCGTACCGCAGCACGAGCCAGAACGTCGCCGCGAGGAACGTGAGGCCCACGAGCGTGCCGGCGTAGCTCTTCGGCGCCGCGTAGGACACCGCCGTCACGGCCGCGGTCGTGATGGCCGCGGCGAGGAGCGCGCGCGCGGCGGTCGGCTCGGGGGGCCGAGCGCGCTCGCCGCCGAGCACGCTCGCGTCGCTCGGGTCGGCGGGCGCGCCGGGGGCCTCGCCGCCGGCTTGGGGGGGCACGTCGCGGCTCGGGTCGATGGGCGTCGGCGGTTGCAAGGCGTGCTCGTCGCGGAGGGGCGCGCGGGGGTCGCGGCGCTGCGGGCGTCGCGGCCGCGCGCGCCCAGCGTAGCCGCGACCACGCCGCTCCGCGATGGTCAGCGCTGCGGGGGGCGCGCTGCGGGCGCTGCTCACAGGTCCAGCCTCCGCCCGATTTCTAGCCTTCCAACCCGGTCACGTTAGAGTGCGGCCGCTGTGGCGTTTTCCCGTCTTCGCTGCCTCCTGAAGCCGCTGGCCTGCGCGCTGCTCGCGTCCGTCGCGACGCTCGGTCCAGCGCCCGCGACGGCCGCGTCGCCGTTCCTCATGACACCGGAGGCGAGCATTGCCGAGGCCTCGCCGGCGTACCGCTACGCCAACATGACGGACGACGAGGCGCTGGCCGAGCTGGATCGCCGGAAGATCCTGTATCTCAAGGTCGATCGCGCGCCCGGGGTGCGCGCGCCGATCCGGCTCACGGGCCGGCTGAACGGCGTGAACTTTCATTCGGTGCTCCCGCCCGAGCAGCGCGTGACGAGCGTCTTCGAGATCCTCGACGCGCGCCTTGCGCTCGCGCTCGACGATTTCGCGGCCGTGCTCGCGCGACACGATATCGACGAGGTCGTCCATTACACGATGTATCGACCCAACGTGCCGATGCCGGGTAGTGAGGGCGCGGACGACGAGGGAGAGCACGGGCACGCGACCGCCCAGGCAGGGGGCGCGGACAGCGCCGGCCCCAAGGAATCGACGAAGCCCGCGATGTCGGTCGAGCTCGGCGACAAGGGGGTGCTCGACGGAACATCGAAGGCACCCGAGGAGCGGCCGCGGCGCCTCAAGGAAAAGGGCGCGGCGGGGGCAGGTGCCAAGGAGAAGGGGGCTGCGGAGGCCGTCCCGAGGGAGAAGGCTGCTGCGGAGGCCGTCCCGAAGGAGAAGGCTGCTGCGGAGGCCGTCCCGAAGGAGAAGGCTGCTGCGGAGGCCGTCCCGAAGGAGAAGGGCGCCGCGGAAGCCGGTGCCAAGGAGAAGGGCGCCGCGGAGCCCGGCCCCACAAAGAAAGTCGCCGCTCCCATGGCGCCGGGCCCTCGGGCGCGGGCGACCGCGGCGCGCAGCGGCCCGGTGAAGACCGCCGGCAAGGCCGGAGCGCGGCGCGCCGCGCGCCGCAAAGCGGGATCGACAGGGGCCACGGCGTCCCCGGTCAAGCGCAGCGGCGCCGTCGCGCTGCGGACCGAGGCGGGCCAGAAGCCCAGCGGCGCCGTCGCGCTGCGGACCGACGCGGGCCAGAAGCCCCGCGGCGCTTGGGCTCCGCCTGGCACGCGTCACCCCGCGGGCCTGGCCATCGACGTCGGCGCGCTCAAGAAGCGCGATGGTACCTGGATCAGCGTGGCGCGCCACTTCCACGGCCGGATCGGGGACAAGACCTGCGGCGAGGGGGCGCCCCAGCCCGAACTCCCCGAGGCGCGCGAGCTCCGGTCGATCGTGTGCGAGGCGGCCGACCTCGGGATTTTTACATACGTGCTGACGCCCAATTTCAATGCGGCGCACGTCGACCATTACCATATGGAGATCAAGCCGGGCGTCCGGTGGTTCCTCTATCACTGAGCGCAAGCCGCGCGCAGCGTTCCGCTGTACAGCCCTGAAACGGCGCGCAGCGCGCTCCACTGCACATCCGTTGATTGCGCGTTTTTTGGTGGGTTGAGCGGTTTGTGCGCGCAACTTTCGCCGTGAGAGCGACGATCCCCTTCCCGAACGAAGGCGCCGGCTCTCCGCCGCGCGCCCCCGCAAGGGAGGTCGACGGACATGGTGCAAAAGAAAGAAGGACAGCCGCTCCCGGGGACTTCCTACCGCCTGCTCCGGAGGATCGGGTCAGGCTCGTGCTCCGAGGTCTTCGAGGTGCTCGGGCGCCGCGGCCAGCTGCGCGCGCTCAAGCTGCTCCGCGCCATGCACGAGGGGTCGAGCGAGATCGGCGCGCGCCTCGTCCAGGAGGGGCGCGCCCTCTCGGCGCTCAGCCACCCGCACATCGTGAAGGTCGAGGAGGTCGGCGTGACGAGCGACGGCCGGCCCTTCCTCGTCATGCCGCGCCTCTTCGGCGAGACGCTGCGCGAGCGGCTCGACGCGCGCGGGCCGCTCGCGACGCCCGCCGCCGTGGGCATCGCCATCCAGGTGCTCGGCGGACTCGCGGCGACGCACCGGGCCGGCATCATCCACCGCGACATCAAGCCGGCGAACGTGTTCCTCGCGCAGGTGAGCGGCGATGAGCGCGGCGCCGACGACCTGGAGTGCGCGCCGGGTACGCCGGGCGCCCCCGAGATCGAGCGCGCGGTGCTGATCGACTTCGGCATCGCGAAGGTGAGCTGCGACGGGCTGGAACCGTCGACGGGCTCGAACGTCCTCGGCACGCCGCGCTACCTCTCACCGGAGCAGATCCGCGGCGAGGAGGTCGACGCGCGCACCGACGTGTACGCGGTGGGGCTCTTGCTGTTCGAGGCGATCACGGGGCGCGGCCCGTTCCCGGTGGTCGACTCCATGGCGGTGATGCGGGCGCACCTGCACACGCCGGCGCCGCGGCTCCGCTCGCTCCTCTGGGTACCTCCGGCGCTCGATCACGCGGTCGCGCGCGCCCTTGAAAAGGACCCGGCGCTCCGCTGGCAGACGGCCGACGCGATGGCCGCCGCGCTGGCGGAGGCGCGGGGCGACAACGGCGGCAGGGAGACGCCGGCCGACGGGGCGGGGCTGCCGTCCCCGCCGGGCGGCGAGCGCAGCGCGCGGGCGCAGCTCGCGTGCGGGGCGGCGCGATGACCTGCTCGCCGGAAGTGCGCTCCGAGGCGGGCACCTTGGTGTACACGCGCGGCGCCTTGCTCGCGCCGAGCGCTCCCCTCGCGGGGCAGCGCCGCGCGCTCGTCGAGGGCGAGCCGTCCGGAGACGCGCGGCGGCGCCGCGCGCTTGTCGAGGGCGAGTCGCTCCCGGGCACGCCGTACGCCGTGGTGCGCCTGCTCGGTCAGGGCGGCATGGGCGAGGTGTACGAGGTCGAGCACCTCGAGCTCGGCCGGCGGTTCGCGGTGAAGCTGCTGCACCGGAGCCACGCTGGCCGCCTCGATCTCTCGGCGCGCATGCGGGCCGAGGCGCGCTCGATCGCCCGCCTGCGCCACCGGAGCCTCCCCGAGGTGTTCGACCTCGGCGCGACCGAGGGCGGCCGCCCCTACTTCGCCATGGAGCTCCTCGAGGGGCGCGACCTCAGGACCGAGCTCGCGCGCCTCGGCGTGGTCGCGGTCCCGACCGCGCTCGGCCTGGTCCTGCAGGCGCTGTCCGCGCTGTCGCTCGCGCACGCGGCGGGCATCGTCCACCGCGACCTCAAGCTCGAGAACCTGTTCCTGTGCGACGACGGCACGCTGAAGGTCCTCGACTTCGGCGTCGCGAAGCTCCTCCACGACGGCGTCTCGCTGACCGCCCCGGACGCGGTCATCGGCACGCCGAGGATGATGTCGCCCGAGCAGTGCGCCGCGCAGCCCATCGACCCGCGCGCCGACATCTACGCGATGGGCCTCGTCCTGTACGAGCTCGTCGCCGGGCGAGGTCCGTTCGACGAGCTGCGCGGCCGGCGCGATGCGCTCCGCCTCGCCCATTGTGAGCGCGAGCCGCCCCCGCCCTCGCGCCTCGCGCCGCAGCCGATTCCGGCCGCGCTCGAGCGGCTGATCCTGCGCGCGATCGCGAAGGCGCCGGAGCACCGCTTCCAGACGGCCGCCGACATGGAGGCCGCTGTGCGCCAGCTGTACGAGGGCGCGCGATCCAGCGCGGCGCCGGCGTCCTTCGCGCGGGAGCTCACGCCGACGGCGAGCGACGTCCCCGCGGTCGGCTCGAGCGCGGGCGGCGAGGCGCTCGTCGACGCGCCCGCGCAGCGTCGGCCGTCGCCCGTCCCGCCGAGCCGCGGCGGGGCCGTCGCCGCGCGGCTCGCGCACCGCCCGCGGGCGCGCTCGCGGCGGCGCGCACGTCCGGCGCCGCGCGCTGCCCGCGCCGCTTCGCGCATCGCCGCGCTCGGGGTGTGCGCGCTCGCCCTCGCGTCCGCGGCGCTCGTGCTCACGCTCGCGCAGCGCTGGCTCCCGGGGAGCGATCAGCCCGCGCCGGCGCCGCCTTCCACGCGCGCCGCGGCGCAGGTGCGCTCGGCTGTAAGGTAGCCTCGCCGCGATCGTTCTCCGGTCGACACCGCACTGCGGAGTGGAGGCACCATGAACCGGACGCGACGAATCGGGCTGGCTTGTTTGGCGATATCGCTCCTCGCGAGCACTGCCTCCTGCGGCGGCAGCACCGCAGCGCGCTCCGCGGACTCCACGCCGGCGGGGAGAGGCGCGACCGCGGGCGCTCCCGCGCCTGGGTTCGCGTCCTCCGGCACATACGAGCTTCCGGACAGCGCCGCGTCCGACCCCGCCGCGCCCGCCCCGCCGGCGCCCTTCGACGCATCGCCCGAGGCGCCTCCTTCGGGGCTCGGGCAGCCCGCGGCGCCGTCTGCCGCGTTGGAGCAACCCGCCCCGCAGCGCGCCGGCCGCGCCGAGGGGGCGGCGCGCAAGGCGCCGACAAGCCAGGTCGCGCCGGAGCCGATCGAGCGCCCGGGCCTCGGCACCGAGTGGGGTGAGACGCGCGTGTCCCGCATCTCGACCGCGCCGTTCGTCCGGGCCGACGTCGCGCGCCCGTTCGTCGTCGCGAGCCTGTTCTACAACGACGCGGAGGGGGCCCGCGCCATGGCGAGCGCGTCCGGCTTCCGCCGCACGTCGCCGCAGACCTTCACGCTCGCCGGCGGCGCCGTCGCGGTCGGGCTCCGCGGCGAGGGCGGCGGCTTCCTGAGCGGCTTCGTCGCGGGCGAGACGAGCCACGTCATCGGCGAGGCAGGCCAGCGCTACAGCATCGTGCTGCGCAACCTCACGCCGAGCCGCATCGAGTGCGTCGTCTCCGTCGACGGCCTCGACGTCATGGACGGCCAGCCCGCGGCGTTCAGCAAGCGCGGCTACCTGGTCGACCCCCACGGCGAGATAGAGATCGACGGGTTCCGTCAGACCATGGACACTGTCGCGGCGTTCCGCTTCGGCTCGGTCCGCGGCTCGTATGCGAACCAGAAGCACGGCGACACGAGGAACGTCGGCGTCATCGGCGTGGCCCTCTTCCACGAGCGCGGCACGGCGCCCTGGACGCTGGACGACGTCCGGCGGCGCCGGGAGGCGAACCCGTTCCCCGGGCAATTCGCCACGCCGCCCGGCCTCTGAGCCTTTCCCGCGGGCTTCCGGGCCGCCGCTGCGCTCCGGGAAAATCAAGCTCCCGCTCCGGCCTCCTCCGGGCTAGGCCAGGGCAACGTGACGAGCCTATTGAACCCGTCTCAACGTGCGGCCGTCGAGCACGAGCTCGGGCCAATGCTGGTGCTCGCGGGCGCCGGGTCAGGCAAGACGCGCGTGGTGACCACGCGGATCGCCCGCCTGCTCGACCGCGGCGTCCCGGCGCGCTCCATGCTGGCGATGACCTTCACCAACAAGGCCGCCGCCGAGATGCACGAGCGCGTCGGCAAGCTCGTCGGCTCCAAGGTCGCGCGCGAGCTCAAGGTCTGCACCTTCCACCGCTTCGGCCTCGACGTGCTCGGCGCGGAGACGCGCGCGCTCGGGCTGCGCGGCGGCTCCTTCGCCATCTTCGACCAGTCCGACGCGCTGGGCGTCATCCGCGAGATCCTCCGCGAGCTGCGCGCCGGCAAGAGCTACGACGTCGGCGCGATCCTCTCGCGCATCTCGAACGCCAAGAACGCGTTCCTCGACGCCGAGTCGTGGGCGGAGGCGCAGCGGCAGGGCAAGGGCATCGACGACTATGACGAGATCTCGATGCTCGTCTACCCGCGCTACATGGCGGCGCTGCGCTCGTTCCAGGCCTTCGACTTCGACGATCTCATCTGCGAGGTGGTGCGCCTCTGGCAGGCGCGCGCCGACGTCCTCGAGCGCTGGCGGATGCGCTACCGCTTCGTGATCGTCGACGAGTACCAGGACACGAACCGCGCCCAGCTGGAGCTCTTGCGCCTGCTCTGCGGCGAGCACCGCAACGTGGTCGTCGTCGGCGACGACGACCAGTCGATCTACGCCTGGCGCGGCGCCGACGTGCGCAACATCCTCGATTTCGAGGAGCACTTCTCGGGCGCGAAGGTCGTCAAGCTCGAGCACAACTACCGCTCTCGCAAGCCGATCCTCGACGTCGCCAACGCGGTGCTCGCGAAGTCCGGCGGCCGCAGGCACAAGAAGTCGCTCATCGCCACGCGCATGGAGGGCGACAAGGTGCGGTCGATCATCTGCGCCGACCCCGACGTCGAGGCGAGCTTCGTGGCCACGGAGGCGCAGCGCCTCCTCGAGCGCGAGGCCGCACGGCCGAAGGACATCGCCGTGCTCTACCGCTCGAACCTCCAGGCGGCCGCGATCGAGTCGGCCCTCAAGGAGCGGCAGATCCCGATCCGGATGATCGGCGGCCAGCAGTTCTTCGAGCGCAAGGAGGTGAAGGACCTCATCGCCTACCTCCGCGTCGCGCTCAACCCGAACGACGAGATGTCGCTGCGGCGCATCCTGAACTACCCGGCGCGCGGCATCGGCGACGTCGCGGTCTCCAAGCTCAGCGCCTACGCGACGGCGCACGACGCCTCGCTCTGGACGGCGGTGTCGCGGCCGCACGCGGTCCACGAGCTGAACGCCGCCGCGATCGAGGGGTGCCGCCAGCTGCTCCGGATCATCGAGGGCACGCGCGCGCGGTTCGAGCGCGGCGAGGCCTCCGCGGAGGTCGCCCGCGGGCTCCTCGCCGACGCCGGCTTCAAGGAGGACATCACGGCCGGCTCCTCCACGAACAACGCCGCGGCGCGCCGCTGGGGCAACCTCGAGGGCCTGCTCAACGTCTTCGCGCGCCGCGACGAGAAGGGGAAGGGGGACCGCGAGAGCTTCGCCGAGTTCCTGCGGCTGCTCGCCCTGCGGCAGGACTCCGAGGAAGAGGAGGCGACCGACCGCGTGACGCTCACCACGATGCACGGCGCGAAGGGGCTCGAGTTCCCTTACGTCTTCGTGATCGGCCTCGAGGAGGGGCTGATGCCCCACCAGCGCAGCCTCGACGAGCGCGCCACGGACGCCGCCCCGATCAGCGGCGAGGGGGGCGACGCGGGCGGGCACAGCATCGAGGAGGAGCGGCGGCTCTTCTACGTCGCGGTCACGCGGGCCCGCGATCGGCTCTACCTCACGCGGGCGAAGCACCGCGGGTCGCGCGGCAAGATGGTGCCGAGGACGCCGAGCCGGTTCATGCTCGACATCCCCCCCGAGCTCCTGGAAGAGCGCGAGGAGCTCGCGCCTGTCGCTCCGGGGATGGAGAAGGTCAAGGCGGGCGCGGCGGGCGTGCTGGCCGCCCTGGCGATGAACCCCTTCGCTGGCGAGCCCCCTCTCATCCCTCGTCGCCGTCTCTGAGCGGGACTCACCCGCTGCGGATACGGGCCCACCTCGACGTTTTCGGTGCTCGGCGTACTGGAGTACGCCTGCGCGCCGAAAACGCCGATCTGGGCCCGTCTCCTGTGCGGGTGAGCCCCGCTCTGGAGCGGTAGGCCGGGACGCCAGAGGAGAGACTCCTGCTGGCGCCCTGGCGGTCTTCTTCGCGTTGTGGGGAGGCGTCAGGGACGGGCGGGGCGGGGGATCAGATCGCGGCGCCCTCGGCGGCTGCGAAGCCGACTCGCGTGATCTCCTGCGCGCCCTTGCGCGTCACGAAATCGCGGAAGCTCTCGCCCTCGGCGCGACCGGCCATGTAGTAGCGCGCGATGGCCGCGATCACCTTGGGCGTCTCCTCCTCGGGGATGCGGCCGTCGAGGCGCTCGCCGATGCGCGCGTTCGGGCCGCAGCAGCCGCCGACGCGGAGCGAGTAGTGCGGGCGCTCGATGCCGTCCTTGCCCTTCACCATCAGGCCCGTCATCCCGATGTCGGCCACGTGGTGCTGGCCGCACGAGTTCGGGCAACCCGAGATCTTGATGTCGAACTCGCCGAGCGCGCTCACGAAGTCGTCGGCCTCCTGGCGGCTGCCGTTCGGCACCAGGTGCTCCCGGATGCGCGTCCCGACCTCCATGCTCTTCGTGATCGCGAGCGTGCAGTAGTCGCCGCCGGGGCAGGTCACCACGTCGGTGATGTGCCCGGCGTCCGCCTCGGCGAGCCCGATCTGCGCGAGCTCGCGGTGCAGGCTGAGGAGCTGCCCTTCGGGCACCCAGCGCAGCACGAAGTTCTGGGTGTTCGTCGCCCGCACCTCGCCGTTGCTGAAGCGCCGGGAGATGTCGGCCAGGCTCTTCAGCTGCTCGCTGGTGATGTCGCCGAGCGGCAGCTTGACCGTCGCCACGCGGTAGCCGGGCTGCTTCTGCGGGATCGTGTTGGTCCGCTTCCAGCGCGCGTAGGCGCCGTCGCCGAGCGTGTCCCGCGAGGGCGAGAGCGGGGGCGGATCGCTCTCGCGGTACTCGGACACGTACCGCGCCACCTCGGCCGCGAGCGCCTCGCCCCGCGCCGCCTTGATGCGGTCGAACTCCTCGTCGAGCCGGCGCAGGAACTCGGCCTCGCCGATCTTGCGGAGCAGGAACTTGAGCCGCGCCTTCTTCCGGTTCTTCCGCTCGCCGTCGCGGTGGAACACGCTCACCACCGCCTCGCACGCCGGCAGCAGGTCGGCCACCGGGATGAACTCCCGCCACAGGTGCGCGACCTCGGGCGTCGAGCCGAGCCCGCCGGCCACGTACACGGCGAAGCCCTCGCCGAGATCGCCAACCTTGGCCAGGAGGCCGACGTCGTTGATCATGATCTGCGCGTGATCGCGTGCGCTGCCCGACAGGCCCACCTTGAACTTCCGCGGCAGGCGCCGGTTGTGCTCGTGGAAGAGGAAGTGCTCGGTGACCGCGTGCGCGTAGGGCGTCACGTCGAACACCTCGTCCTCGACCACGCCCGCGAGGTGCGACGCGGTCACGTTGCGGAGGGTGTCGGCGCACGCGCCGACCGTCGTCACACCTGCGCGCACCAGCGCGCGCTGCAGGTCGATGGTCTCCTCGATCTCCAGGTAGTGCAGCTGGATGTCCTGGCGTGTTGTGACATGCGCTAGCCCGCGACCCCACCGCTCGGTCACTTCCGCGAGGGCTTCCAGCTGCGCTGCCGTCAGCTGGCCGCCGGGGATCTTGATGCGCTGCATGTGCTTCACGTGCGCGAGCTGCGCGTAGACACCCATGGCCAGCCGCAGGGGGCGGAACTGGTCAGGGGTCAGCTCACCACGTTTGAATTTGGCGACGTTCTCGGCGTGTTCGTCGATGGCCGCCGCAAGGCGCTCGACTCGTTGCGACATAACCGATCCTATTCCCTATATTTCCGACGCGTCAAGTGCGACAATTACTGAGGCCGGTGACGGAGGTTGCTGGCCCCTCTGCGGGTGGTGCGATCATTTGCCCAGAGAGGTTCCACATGAAGGCGGGAAGGCGGGAAGATCATTCAGGTTTTCTTCTCGCCTTCCCGCCTTCATGTTCAAATGACTGCACCACCCCTCTGCGCCATGAAGATCGACCTGCCGAACTCGACCGATGCTGTGCACGCTGGCGTACTCCGCCAGCGTCCTTCCCACACCCTCGCGCCCGCGATCGCGCAGACGGCGACCTACACGTTTGCGGACACGGCGGATCTCGAGCGCTACTTCGCCGGGGGCGACGACGATCCGGAGCGCCAGGAGTACGGCCGCTACGGCAACCCTACGGTGCGCGAGGTGGAGCAGCGCGTCGCGGCGCTCGACCGCGCGGAGGACGCCGTGCTCTTCGCGAGCGGGATGGCGGCGGTGACGACCACGGCGTTCGCCCTCCTCAAGGCGGGCGATCACGTCATCCTCTTCCGCGACGTCTACCGCCGCACGCGGCAGTTCGTGATCACCGTGCTCGCGCGGCTCGGCGTCGAGCACACGCTGATCGATCCGGGCGCGTTCGACCAGCTCGAGGCGGCCTTCAGGCCGCGCACCCGCTTCGCGCTGAGCGAGTCGCCGACGAACCCGTATCTGCACTGCATCGACCTGTCCCGGTTCGCCGAGATCTGCAGGAATGCGCGCGTCAAGACGATCGTCGACGCGACGTTCGCGACCCCCTGCAACTCGGACCCGATCGGGCGCGGCATCGACCTCGTGGTGCACAGCGCCAGCAAGTACCTGTCGGGCCACAACGACGTCCTCGGGGGCGCTGTCTCCGGATCGAGCGCGCTGATCTCGCTGGTCCGCGACATGCGGAGCGTCCTCGGCGGCGTCATCGACCCCCACGCCGCGGCGCTGATCGGCCGCGGGATAAAGACGCTCGCGCTCCGCGTCGAGCGGCAGAACGTGACCGGGCTTGCGGTGGCGCGCGCGCTCGAGGCGCACCCCGCCGTGGAGCGGGTGTTCTACCCGGGGCTCCCGTCGCACCCGGATCACCGGGTCGCGGCCGCGCAGATGCGCGGGTTCGGCGGCGTCGTGAGCTTCATCGTGCGCGGCGGGCGCGAGGCGGCGGCGCGCGTCGTCGACGGCACGCGCATCGCCGCGATCGCCCCGAGCTTCGGCGGCGTCGAGACGCTGATCGAGCAGCCGTGCATCATGAGCTTCCACGAGCTGAGCGACGAGCAGCTCGCGGCGATCGGCATCTCCCCCGCGCTGATCCGCCTCTCGGTGGGCGTGGAGGAGACGGAGGACGTCGTGAAGGACGTCCTCGGCGCGCTCGACGCGCTCGGCAAGTCCTAGCTCCCGAGCTCCTGGAGCGCGCGCTCGAGGCGCTCGACGCGCTCGGCGAGTCCTAGCTCCCGAGCTTCCTCAGCTTCCGCTGCAGCGTCCGCCGGTCGATCCCGAGCAGCTTCGCCGCGGTGGCCACCACGCCGCCCGACTCCTTGAGCGCGGCGCGGATCGCCTCGCGCTCGAGGTCGTCCAGCTTCAGGCTCCCCGGCGGCGGCGTCGGCGCCGCCGAGGGCGGGGGCCGCTGCCGCTCGCGGAGGCTCGCGGCCTCGCGCAGCAGCTTGTCCGCGTCGATGGGCTTGCTGAGCAGCGTGTCCGCGCCCTCGCGCATCGCCGCCACCGCGAGCGGGATGTCCCCGAACCCGGTCAACATCACGATCGCCGCGTCGGGCTGCAGCTTGCGGTACTGGGCGAGCGCGCTCAGCCCGTCGCCGCGCGGCATGCGGTAGTCGATCACCACGAGGTCGACGGGCTCGTACTCGAGCGCCACGAGCCCCTCGTCGATCGTCGCCGCCGTCCTCGCCACGACGCCGCGGCGGCGCAGCGCGCCCTGCAGGGTGGTGCGGAACGCGTCGTCGTCGTCCACGAGGAGCGCAGTCTCGATCCGTCGCGTCATGTTCACCTCAGGCGGCCCCGGCGCGCTTCAGCGCGGCGGGCAGATCCGCGTCCGTGGGGCCCGTGGTCCCGTCGAGGCGGAGGCGCAAGGTCGCCTTCGCCCCGCCGGTCTCGACGCTCTCCATGCGCAGCACCGCGCCCATGCGGGAGGCCATCATCGAGCTGATGTAGAGCCCGAGCCCCATCCCTCCCTGCGACATCTTCGTCGTCTGGAAGGGCTCCCCGAGCCGCCCGGCGATCTCGGGGCTCAGCCCCGGCCCGCTGTCGGAGACAGCGATCTCGCAGACGTCGCCGCGCTCGACGACGCCCACCTCGATCCGCTGCTCGGCCGCGTCCGCCGTCGCCTCGGCGGCGTTGGCGAGCAGGTTGACGAGCACCTGGCGGAGCGCCGGCCTGAGCACGTTCGCCTGCACGGGCCGCGGCGTGTCGAACGCGAGCTCGCCCCGGTAGCCCAGCCGCGCGAGCTCGACCTTCGCGAGATCGCGCACGTAGCGGGTGAGCTCCATCGGCTCCAGGCGCTGGTCGAGCCGGATCTGGCCGCGCATCAGGCTGATGATGTCGCTCGCCCGGCGCGCCTCGCCGGCCACCGTCTCGGCCATGCGCGCCGCGTCCTCCGAGCCCGTCTCGCGCGCCACGTCGACGAGGTCCTTGCTCGCGAGGAGGATCGTCGCGAGCGGCGTGCTGAGCTCGTGCGACATGCCGCCGACCATGCGCCCGAGCATCGCCAGCCGCTCGTTGCGCTGGCTCTGCTGGCGGAGCTCCTCGAGCCTGTGCGCGTAGACGATGACGAAGAAGCCGAGGAACAGCGTCAGCGACGTGAGCGACACGAGGTCGCCGAGCTGCCGGATGCGGTCGCTGCCGAGCGGCGCGGAGCCGAGCGGCAGCGGCGCCGCGTGCGTGAGCACGCCGATCGCGGCCAGCGTCAAGAGGCCCACGAGCACCGTCGTGCGCCGCGGGCAGAGCAGGCCGGAGAGGGCGATGTGGAAGGCGAGGAAGACGGCGAACGGGTTCTCCAGCCCGCCCGAGAACCAGAGCATCCACGCGCTCGCGATCACGTCGCCCACGAGCTGGGCGCGCGCGAGGTCCTGCGCGGGCTCGCGCGCCGACGGCTCGCCCCCGGCCCGCTGACGCGCGCGCCGCACCCAGAACGTCCACGCGATGTTGGCCAGCGTGATCGCGGCGATGCCGAGGATCAGCGGCCCGAGCCTGAGGTCCGGCACGAGCTTCCGGCTCGCGACCGTCGTCGCGACCATGCCCGCGGTCGCCACCCAGCGCAGCTGGATCAGCCACCGATCGGCGGTCTCCCACGACGGGGGCTTCGGCCCGGAAAGCAGCACCGCGAGGCGGCGTCGCGCCGCCGGCGGGGCGCCGCTCCTGGTGGGGTCGGGACCCGCGTCAAGCGACCATGGCTGGAAGGAGGATTGCATCCGCGCGCGGACAGGGGGGCGTTTCAGGGCGCGTTCGATGTGCCCGGGGTTCAGCCCCGGAGCAACCTTCCGACGTCGCCTTTATCCGCTCCCTTGTACCGCGCACGAAAGCCGCGAGCACGCGCGAGGTGCGTCCCGGCCCACATCCGTGGGCCACCAGGAGAGAATTTTCCGTTCCCGGTGACCTGAAAATGTTTCCTGGCTTACGTTCAGCCGCTGCTGCGGGAGCGCCAGGCCCCCGCGGCGGTTCACTCGTGGCCCTGAACGTGCGCGGGCGGCGGGGCCACCTTGTGCGGTCGCTTCACCATCCAGTTGTCGGCGGCGCGCTTGCCGTCGAACGGCGCCTTCACGTCCGCGGGCCGCTCGGCCTCGATCTGCTCGGCCCGGCCGCGGTTGTTCGTGTCGAACATGGTGAAGCCGATGAAGATCGCCAGGAAGATGAGCGACGACAGGAAGATCAGCAGGTGGAATTTGTGGTCCCACTTGAGGTGCATGAAGATGAGGGCCACGACGCCTGCCTTCACCGTCGCGATGAGGATCGCGATGGCGAGGTTGGCCGCGCCGAGGTCGACGTAGCTCGCCCCCACGGTCACGACCGTGAGCACGAGGAGCACGAGCCACGTGGCGATGTAGACCTTGAGCGGCAGGACGTGGGGCACGTGGTCTGCGCCGTGCCCGTGGCCGTGGCCGTGCTCGTGCGCGCCGGCTGCTTCTGCGTGTGTCGACATGCTGTCCTCTGCGCCTCAGCCCACCAGGTAGAGGAGGGGGAAGAGATAGATCCAGATGAGGTCGACGAGGTGCCAGTACAGCCCCACCCCTTCGACGGGAGAGTAGTAGCGGCTCGAGAACTCGCCGCGCTGGTTGCGGAGGAGGATCCACGTGATGAGCCCCATCCCGATGACGACGTGCAGGCCGTGGATGCCGGTCATCATGAAGTAGATGGCGAAGAAGGTCCCCGCGTGGGCTGTCGTGAAGCCCTGGGCGGTGAAGTACTTCCCGGGCAGGAGGCCGTCGTGGAACTTGTGCTCGTACTCGAAGTACTTGATGACGAGGAACACGGCGGCACAGAGGATCGTCACCGCGAGCAGCGCGGTGGTCTTCTTCTGGTCATTCTTCTGCGCTGACCGGACGGCGAGCGCCATCGTCAGGCTGGAGCAGATGAGCACGATCGTGTTGATGCCGCCCATCACCTTGTCGAGGTGGTGGTGGGCTTCGACGAAAGAGTCGAAGAACCAGGTCCGGAAGACCGCGAACGCGCAGAACAGCCCGCCGAAGAGGAGGATCTCGGTGACCAGGAAGAGCCAGATGCCCATCCTGCCGGCGTCGAACTGCGTGTCCGCGGAGTCGAAATGGTGGGCGACGTGGAAGTTTGGGGACAGGACCGGGCCTGCCTTGGTCGGCCGCTCGGCGGCCTCGGCGTGCGCGCTCATGCGTTCTCCGTGTTGAAGTCGTATGCGCCCTTGGTCACGATCGGGGTGCGGACGAAGTTCTCGGTGATGGGCGGGGAGGCGGTGGTCCACTCCAGGCTGAGCCCGCCCCAGGGGTTCTTCGGCGCCGGCGCGCCGGAGCGCAGCGAGCGGACGAAGCAGACGAACATCACGATGACGCCGGCGCCCAGGATCCACGAGCCCACGGTCGAGAAGGCGTGCAGCGGCTGGAACTGATCCAGGTAGTTGTAGTAGCGCCGCGGCATCCCGCGGCTGCCCATGATGAACTGCGAGAAGAACGTGACGTTGAACCCGACGAAGACGAGCACGCAGGCGATGGAGGCGAGCCGCTCGGAGTACATCTTCCCGGTGATCTTGGGCCACCAGTGGTGCAGCCCGCCGAAGTAGGCGATGACGGTGCCACCCACCATCACGTAGTGGAAGTGCGCGACGACGAAGTAAGTGTCGTGCAGGTGCAGATCGACGCTGAGCATCCCGAGGAAGACGCCGGTGAGCCCGCCGATCGAGAAGAGGATGAGGAACGACAGCGCGTACAGCATCGGCGCGCTGTAGCTGATAGAGCCGCGCCACAGCGTCGCGATCCAGTTGAAGACCTTGACCCCGCTCGGGATGGCCACGAGGAAGGTCAGGAACGAGAAGATGATCGCCGCGAACTCGCTCTGGCCGGAGGTGAACATGTGGTGGCCCCACACGAGGAAGCCCACCAGGGCGATGGCGACGCTGGAGAAGGCGATCGCCTTGTAGCCGAAGATCCTGCGCCGCGCGTGGACGGCGATGAGCTCGTTGATGATGCCCATGCCCGGCAGGATCATGATGTAAACGGCCGGGTGGCTGTAGAACCAGAAGAAGTGCTGGTAGAGCACCGGGTCGCCGCCGAGCGCCGGGTCGAAGATGCCGATGTGGAACGCTCGCTCCGCGATGAGCAGGAGGAGCGTGATGGCGAGGACCGGCGTCGCGAGGATCTGGACGATGCTCGTCGCGTAGATCGACCAGAGCATGAGCGGCATCTTGTACCAGCCCATCCCGGGCGCCCGGAGCTTGTGCATCGTGACGATGAAGTTCAGCCCCGTGAGCACGCTGGAGAAGCCGAGGATGAAGACGCCGAACGTGACGCTCAGGACCGAGGTCGTGGTCACCGTGCTCGAGTACGGAACGTAGAACGTCCAGCCGGTGTCGATGCCGCCCGTGATGAGCGACGAGAGCGTGAAGAGGGCGCCGATCCAGTAGAGGTACAGGCTGAGGAGGTTCAGCTTGGGGAAGGCGACGTCCTTCGCACCGATCATGATCGGCAGGAGGAAGTTGCCGAGCGCGCCGGGGATGCTCGGGATGATGAACAGGAACGTCATCACCGCGCCGTGGAGCGTGAACATCTGGTTGTACGCGTTCGCGCTCATGATCGTCGCCTTCGGCGTCAGGAGCTCGAGGCGGAGGATGAGCGCGAACAGCCCGCCCATCAGGAACGCGACGAAGGTGCTGGCGAGGTACATCAGGCCGATCCGCTTGTGATCGACCGTGGTGAGCCACGACATGATCCCGCTCTTGGCCCGGATGTAATCGGTCCCGTGGCCGGCGTCGGGCGCCGTATTGACGTCGAGGGTGGTTACGGTCTGCGACATGACTGCTTCTCCCCAGCGCTCACTTCACCGTCTTCAGGTAAGCGATGAGCGCATCCACTTCTCTGTCCTTGAGGAGCCCTTTGAAAGACGGCATCACCGGCGGATAGCCGCGGACGATCTGGCCTTGCGGGTTGAACAGGCTCTCGCGGAAGTAGTTCTCGTCCGCGATGACCTTGGTTCCGCTCGCGAGCTCCTCCTCGCGGCCGAAGAGCCCCTTGAGCGACGGGCCCTGGAGGCGCGTGCCGTCGAGCGAGTGGCAGGTGATGCAGCTCCGCTTCGCGAAGAGCGTCTTGCCGAGCTCCTCGGGCGGGAGATCGCTGTTGTTGTTGCCCTCGAGCCACTTCTCGAAGTCCGACGGCTCCAGCACCTTCACGGTGGCCATCATGTCGGAGTGGCCGGAGCCGCAGTACTCGGTGCACAGGAGCACCGTCTCGCGCGTCTCCGTCGCCTCGAACCAGAGCGACGTGTACGAGCCCGGAACGATGTCCTGCTTCACGCGGAACTCCGGGATGAAGAAGCTGTGGAGGATGTCCTTCGAGCTCATGATGAGCCGCACCGGGCGCCCCCGCGGCACGGCGAGCTCGTTCACGGTCGTCGTCCCGTCGGGGTAGGTGAAGGTCCACAGGTACATCTCGCCCGTGACGTTGATCTCGTAGGACTCGGCCGGCGCCACGGAGGCGTGCACGTAGCCGCGCATGCCCACGAAGAAGAGCGCGATCACGATGGCGAGCGGGATCAGCGTCCACACGACCTCGACCGTGGTGCTGTGGTCGATGGGGCTCGTCTTGTCGTGCTCGCTGCGCCGCCGGTACTTGATGGCGAACAGCACCGTCGCCCCGGCGACCAGGACGAAGAAGAGGACGGAGACCCAGTAGGCCGCGTCCCAGCCGGCGTCGATGCGCTCAGCGAGCGTCGAGCCCTGGCGGGGCAGCCAGAAGGAGCCGAGTTCGATCGGGTTTTTGTTCACCATAGTTGTGGCTCCGCCACCTTGTATCCTAGGAAGCCTCGTTTACGCGCGCCCTCGTGCGGGAGCGTTCAGTCCGCCAGAAGCGCATGAGCCAGAGCCCGATCAGCACGACGGTGACAGCGCCTGATGCCTTCATCAGCCGCCTCGTCGCCAGGACGTAACCGCGGGCGTTGGGATCGTAATGGAAACAGAACAGGAGCACCCGATCCCAGGCGCTCCCCACCTTCCCGCTGCCCGCTTCGCGCAGCGCGAGGCCGAAGTTCTTCTGTGGAAAAGCGATGCCGTACAGCGTGCGCGACAGGCGTCCGTCTGGCGTGAAGACGAACGCGCCTGCCGCGTGTGCGTACTGCTTCGTCGTCTCGTCCCATCGGTAGCCGAAGCCCACGGTGTTGGCGAGCGTACGCACCGACGCCTCGTCCCCCACAAGGAAGTCGAAGCCGTCGCCGGTGATCGGCCTGCCGTAGGCCTCAATATAGTTCGCCCGCTTCTTGCGCGCAGCTTCGGGCGTGTCGTGCGGGTCGAAGCTCACGACGAGGGTGCGGTACTCCTTGCCCGCGCTCCAGTCGTTCTCCTTCATGGCCTGCAGCACGCCGTTCAGGACCAGCGAGCACAGCATCGGGCACTCGTAGTAACCGAGCACCAGGACGAGGGGCTTGTCCCCCGTCGCATACCGGCCGAGCTCGACCTCTTGCCCTGACTGGTCCCGGAGACGGAGCTCGCGCGGGAGCATGGCTCCCGGCCGCTCCTCGATGTCCACGCCGGTGAGCTCGGGCGGTATGGTTGTGTCCGCCGCCCGCGCGCTCCGCGCCGGGGTGACCGCGGCCACCACGAGCGCGAGAACGGCGAGCAGGGCGGACAGCGGGCGGGACATCACTGCACCGGAGCAGAGGGGGCCGGGCCGGCGGGCTTCGGCGCCGCGGCTCCCGGCTGGGCGGGCTTGGCGGCGTCGGCGGGCTTGGCGGCGTCGGCGGGCTTGGCGGCGTCGGCGGGCTTGGCCGGCTGGGCGGGCTTGGCGGCGTCGGCGGGCTTGGCGGCGTCAGCGGGCTTGGCCGGCTGGGCGGGCTTGGCGGCGTCGGCGGGCTTGGCGGCGTCAGCGGGCTTGTTCGCGGCGTCAGCGGGCTTGGCAGCGTCCTTGTCGCCAGGCTTCGCTGCGTCCTGTCCCTGCAACGGCGCACCGCTCTCGGCGTTCGGCGTCGAGGCCTCGTCGGGCTTCGCGCTGCTGTCCTCGGGCTGCGCAGGCTGCGCCGCCTGCGCCGTCGTGGTGGCCGCGCCGGGAACGGGCATTCCCACGCGCTTCTCCTGGTAGGCCTTCAGCGTGAGCGGGACGGCCTGGTCGAGCGGGATGCGGACGACGCGGTCCTTCTCGCTCGCCCACTGGTAGCGGCTGAGGCGCGCCTGCTCCATGGCCCGCAGGCCGCGTAGCTCGCTGTTCGGCGGCTCGAGCACCTTGCTCGAGATCTCCCGCTCCATCGTCGCCTTGAAGACCTCGTTCACGAACAGCACGGTCACCACGAGGGAGAGCAGCGTGGCGACCACGATCACGAAGATGAGCGGGTTGTTGGGCCGATCCGCTTCGGCGTGCTCGTGCTCTTCGTGCTCGGTCGCTGTGTTGTCGGTCGCTTCGCTCATGGCCGGCTCCTTACGGGTTGTCGATCCGAGCCGCTTCGGCAAGGTGAGGGTCGTTCAGAGGATACAGCGGGCTCTTGGCCGCTTGAAGGGCGAGCACCCAGGCTCCCACGCCCAGCGGGCCGAGCAAGCCGGCGGCGTCGATCCAGCTGAGGTGCGCGCCGTGGTGGTCCACGTTCGGCATGACCAGCCAGTAGAGGTCGACGTAGTGCATCACGAGGAGGAGCACCGACGACGCGCCGAGGACCAGCGGGTTCCGCTTTCCGTGCCGCGACAGCAGGGTGAGGAACGGCACGACGAAGTGCCCGAACAGCAGGGCCAGGCTCACCACCTTCCACGAGCCCTCCCAGCGGTGACTGTAGAAGATCGTCTCTTCCGGGATGTTGGCGTACCAGATCAGCAGGAACTGCGAGAACGCGATGTAGGCCCAGAAGATCGTGAAGCCGAAGAGGAGCTTGCCGATGTCGTGCTGGCGCTCGACGTTGCTCACCTTGCGCAGCAGGCCCGCCTTGTGGAGCGCGATCGTGACCAGCGCGAGCGCCGAGAGGGAGCTCGTCGCCGCGCCTGCGAACACGTAGACGCCGAAGATCGTCGAGTACCAGTGCGGGTCGATGCTCATCAGCCAGTCGAAGGCCGCGAACGAGAGCGTGAGGGCGAAGACGATGACGGCGGGGGCGCTGGAGGCGCGCATCCGCGCCGTGGGCCTGAAGTCGGCGCTCTTGTCCTGCTCCCGCGAGGTCTTGATGAACCACACCGACAGGCCCGCCCACGCCGCGAGGAACACCGCGGCGCGGATGTAGAAGAACGTCGGGTTCAGGTAGGGCGCCTTCTGGTGGAGCACCTCGTCGTGCGCTGCCTCCGGCCCCATCCAGTGATGGTAGATGTCGTGGGCGAGCACCGCGATCGGCAGGAACAGCACGACACACGCGGGCAGGACGCCGCTCATCCACTCCATGTGGCGGCGCGCGGCCGCCGACCAGCGCGCGCGCGTCAGGTGCTGGATGATCACGAAGAACAGCGCGCCGAGCCCGATCGTCGCGAGCCAGGTGAAGCCGGTGAGGTACGAGAACGCAAAACGCTTCGTGTCGGTGACCGCCGCTGCCACCGAGAGCACCACGCCGACGATGGCGAGCACCATGCCCCTCGAGACGAGCCGCTTCGCGACCGCCTTATCGAGGACCTTCGCGTCCTCGGCCAGAGCACTTCCGTGGGACTTCATGGAGTTCCGCTCTCCTTCGCGATGTTGCCCCGCTGGGCCTCCGGGACGTCGTCGATGCGCCCGTGCTGGCTCTGCTGCAGCACGCGCACCCACGTGACGATCGCCCACCGGTCCCGGACCGGGATCTGCTTCCGATAAGAAGGCATGTTCCGCACGCCGTTCGTGATGACGTTGAAGATCTCGCCGTCCGGCAGGCCCCGCGCCCGGTCGGACGCGAGGTCGATGGGCGGCGGATACCCGCGCTTCACCACCATGCCCTGCCCGCTTCCGCTCTGGTCGTGGCAGGGCGCGCAGTAGATGTTGAAGCGATCCTGGCCGCGCCGGATCACCGTCTCGTCGACGGTCACGGGCGCCTGGGCCAGGAACGTCTCGCCTTCCTTGCCGGTCCGGTAGGCCTCGCTCTCGTCGAGCGCCCCCTGGGCGACCGTGCCCTGCACGAGCGGCCGCATGGCCCGGCCGTCGGGGAACAGCCGGGTGCCCTCCTCGGGCTGGAACTTCGGCTGCCAGTCCATGTCCCCGAAGACGTGGAGCGGCGGATCGCTGCTCGCCTGTCCGCGGCAGCCCGCCAGGACGACGAGGAGGGGAATACACCAGCGTTTCACGAGGAGACCTCCCTGATGCCCTGCGCGCCCACGCGCTGGAGGAGGTTGCGCGTCTCCGTGGCATCGAACTTCGGGTCGCTCACCTCGACGCTGATGAAGAAGGCGTCGTCGGTCGCCCGCGGGAAATTGGGGTGCGTCATGGTGGGGTGGAAGAAGGACGGCAGGCGCGAGATCACGAAGAGCCCGAAGAAGCACGTGAGCGCCGCGAAGAGGACGGTGAGCTCGAAGAAGATCGGAATGAACGCCTGGTACGAGAAGGACGGCTTGCCGCTGATGATGAGCGGGTAGTCGTAGAGCTGCGTGTACCAGGCGAGCAGGATGGCGCTGACGAGCCCCGTCACGCCGCCCATCAGCACGAACCACGGCAGGGGCGTCGGCTTGAGCCCCATGGCCTTCTCCAGCCCGTGCACGGGGAACGGCGTGTGCGCGTCGAACTGGCTGTATCCGGCGTCCCGGAGCGCCTCGCAGGCGTGGTAGATGTCCTGCGGGCTCGTGAAGTAGCCCATGAGCGCGAACGGGGCCGGCGCCGCGTGCGCGTCCTGCTCGATCCGGCGCTCCACCTGGCGCTCCACCGCGAGCGCGGCCTTCCCGTGCGGGCCGTCCTCGTGGGGCTTCTCGTACTCGGCCTCGTCCCGCGGCTCGAAGCCCTGCGGCTCGTCGTCGGGCTGGCTGTCGCGGCCGGAGCCGTTGAGCTCGCCTGCCTCGTCAGCCGAGGCAGGCTCTCCGGAGCGCTTCTGGCTCGGAGGGTCGCTGTCACGCTGCATGGTGAGCCTCCTCGTTGCTGTGCGAGCCGTGCGGATCGGCCGCCGCCGTGATCCCCTTCACCTCGCTGATCGCGACCATCGGCAGGTAGCGCACGAACAGCAGAAAGAGCGTGAAGAAGAGGCCGAACGAGCCGAAGAACGTGGACATGTCCCAGATGGTCGGGCGGAAGTAGGTCCAGCTGGAGGGGAGGAAGTCCCGGTGGAGGCTCGTCACGATGATGACGAAGCGCTCGAACCACATCCCGATGTTGACCAGGATCGAGATCACGAACATCGCCGGGATGCTGGTGCGCACCCTCTTGAACCAGAAGAGCTGAGGGAAGATCACGTTGCAGCTCACCATGGTCCAGTAGGCCCAGGCGTACGGGCCGAGGATGCGGTTCGCGAAGGCGAAGCGCTCATAGCCGTTGCCGCTGTACCAGGCGATGAAGAGCTCCATCGCGTACGCGTAGCCGACCATGGTGCCCGTCGCGACGATCACCTTGTTCATGTTCTCGAGGTGCCGGATGGTGATGAGCCCCTCGAGGCCGAACGCCTTGCGGGCGAACACCATCAGCGTGACGACCATCGCGAACCCGCTGAAGATGGCGCCCGCGACGAAGTACGGCGGGAAGATGGTGGTGTGCCAGCCGGGGACGATCGAGACGGCGAAGTCGAACGACACGATCGTGTGCACGCTGAGCACGAGCGGCGTCGAGAGCCCGGCGAAGATGAGGTACGCCTTCTCGTAGTGCAGCCAGTGGCGGTGCGAGCCGCGCCACCCGAGGCTGAGGATCCCGAAGACGATCTGCTTCGTCCGGGTCGTGGCCCGGTCGCGGATCGTGGCGAGATCGGGGATGAGCCCGACGAACCAGAAGAGGGCCGAGACCGTCGCGTACGTCGAGACGGCGAACACGTCCCAGAGCAGCGGGCTCTTGAAGTTCGGCCAGATGCTCATCTGGTTCGGGATCGGGAACAGCCAGTGGGCGAACCAGATCCGGCCCAGGTGGGCCACCGGGTAGATGGCGGCGCACGCGACGGCGAAGATCGTCATCGCCTCCGCCGCGCGGTTGATGCTCGTCCTCCACTTCTGGCGGAAGAGGAAGAGGATGGCGCTGATGAGCGTGCCGGCGTGGCCGATACCGACCCAGAACACGAAGCCGGTGATGTCCCACGCCCAGTTGACCGTGGTGTTCAGCCCCCAGATGCCGATACCGGTCCCGACGAGGTGGACCAGCGAGCCGCCGAGGATGAGCAGGATGCTGATGGCAAGGCACAGCAGGATGAGCCACCCCGAGGGCGGCTTGTTGAGCACGATGCCCGAGATCTTGTCGGTGAGCGAACGGAAGTCGTCCTTCCCCTGCACGAGCGGCGCCTCGTCCAAGAGGGCAGCGCGCTCCGAGCGCCTGGGGTGGTCGACCTGGAGGGGTGCTGTGGCGCTCATGCGTCGGCGAGCTCCGGGTTCTTGTTGCGGATCTTCGCGAGGTAGGTGACCCGCGGCTTGGTGTTGATCTCGTCGAGCATCCGGTAGCCGCGCGGGCTCGCGGACGTCACGGAGACCTGGCTCTGCTGGTCGTTGAGGTCGCCGAAGACGATGGCCCGCGTCGGGCAGGCGCCCTGGCAAGCGGTCACGACCTCACCGTCCTTGACGTGCTCCCGTCCCTCTCTCTTGGCCTCGATCTTGGCGTGGTTGATCCGCTGCACGCAGAAGGTGCACTTCTCCATGACGCCCCGCGACCGGACGGTGACGTTGGGGTTGAACTGCATCTTCCGCTGCTCGGAGTCCGGCCGGCCGTATTCGAAGAAGTTGAAGCGACGGACCTTGTACGGGCAGTTGTTGGCGCAGTACTTCGTGCCGACGCACCGGTTGTACGCCATGTCGTTCAGCCCCTCGGGGCTGTGGGCCGTGGCGGCGACCGGGCACACCTGCTCGCACGGCGCGTTCTCGCAGTGCTGGCAGGGGAGCGGCTGCTGGATGCTCTCGGGCTCGTCCGGGTTCGTGCCCTGGTAGTAGCGGTCGATCCGGAGCCAGTGCATCTCGCGGGTCTCGCGCACGCCCTCGGCGCCCACGACCGGGATGTTGTTCTCGGCCTGGCAGGCGACCACGCACGCGTTGCAGCCGATGCAGGCGTTGAGATCGATGCTCATGCCCCAGGCGTGCCCCTGCCTGCGGTTCGGCTCCTTGAACAGGCTGAGGAGCGGCGGCACGTGGACCTGCTTCTGGGCGAACGCCGGGTCGCTCTGGAGCTCGGCGAGTGTCCCCTCGCGCGCGAGCGGGCGGCCCTCCATGACGAAGTGCTCCTGGGTGCGCGCGAGCTCCGCCACCTCGCCGGCCCTCTCGAGCGAGAAGCCGCCGGCGACCTCGAAGGCGTCGCTCTTGCGGAGCGGGGTCGTGTCGACGCCCACGCCGCGCCCGACGCGGAGCTGCGCGCGCCGCCCCTGGCCGACGCTGATCGCCACCGAGTCGTCCGCCTGCCCCGGCGCGACGACGACGGGGATCCGGACCGAGGCTCCGCCGCCCGACAGCGTCACGACATCGCCGTCCTTCACGTTGAGCCGCGCCGCCGTCGACGGCGAGAGGCTCGCGCCGTTGCCCCAGGTGAGCTTGGTCATCGGGTGGGGCAGCTCCTGGAGCCACCCGTTGTTCGCGAACCGCCCGTCCCACGCGTGCACGTCGGGCCGGAAGGTCACCTCCAGGCCCTCGGCCGCGGCCGGGGCGAACGCCCGCAGCGCCTCGACCGCGCCCTGCGGCGCGGCGGCGACCTGCTCGTCCGCGAGCTCGCTCCCTGCCACGAGGCCGTCGTGCAGCGCGCGGCGCAGGTCCTGCTCGGTGCGCTTCGCGCCTTCGGCCGTCAGCCAGGTCGCCCTCACCAGGTCGTAAGCGGTCCGCGAGCCGCCGAGCAGCAGCTCGATGACCTCGGCGTCCGTCCTGCCGCCGAACAGCGGGGCGATGAGCGGCTGCACGATGCTGGCCGTCCCGTCCTCCGCCCGGACATCGCCCCACGACTCCAGCGGGTGGGCGCGGTTCAGGTGCCAGCGGGAGCGCTCGCTCGTCTCGTCGACGTGCGTCGAGACATGCACGCTGACGGGCACCTTGGCGAGCGCGTCGGCGAAGCGCGCGTCGGCGGGCGCGTCGAAGACCGGGTTGCCGCCCAGGATGAGCAGCGTCTCGACCTCGTTGCGCTCGATGGCGCGCGCGAGCTCCACGATCGCCTCGGGGCCCTCGCGCGACTCGTCGAAGGGCGCCACGAGCCGGACCGCCTTGCCTGTATTGTCGAGGGCGGCGTTGATGAGGTGCGCGAGGGCGTGGACCTCCTTCGGCTGCGAGCGCCCGGCGACGACGGCGCCTTGCCCGCGGTTGGCCGCGAGGTCGGCGGCGATGGCCGCGACATACCGGGTCGCCTTGGCGTCGAGCCCGCCCGACTTGCCGTCGAGCGCCTTGAGCAGGTCCGCGTCGAGCGCGACCCCGCGCTTGCCGAGCTCGGCGGCGAGCGCGAACGTGAAGGCGGGGATCTTGCGGCTCTGGATCCGGAGCCGGTGATCCGCCGAGGCGCCGGTGATCGTGAAGGTGCTCTCGACGGCGTAGAGGCGGTTCATCGCCTTCGGGTCCTTGTCGACCGCGCGGCCCGCCGCGAACCCGCGCGCCTGCTTGACCGGGCTGCCGTCGGTGCCGAACAGGTCGGCGTCGAGCGCGACGATCACGCGCGCCTTGGTCAGGTCGAGCGCTGTCTCGAGCGGCCTGCCGAACGCGAGCCGCGCGCCCTCCCGGGCGGCGTCGCGCGAGAACGGCTCGTACCGGACGACGCGCGCCTCGGGCAGCGTCTTGCGGAGATCGGCGAGGCGCGCGGCCAGCGTGGGCGACCGGTGCGCCTCGGTCAGGATCGTGAGGCCCTTGCCGCCGCGGCCGCGGAGCTTGTCGCCCTCGGTGCGCAGGAACGCCGCCGCGTCGTCCCAGGACTTCGCGTTCGCCCCTTCGCGCGGCGAGGTGCTGCGATCGGGATCGTAGAGGTCGAGGACCGCGGCCTGGGTGTAGATGGTGGTCGCGCCGAGGCTCTCGGGGTGCTTCGGGTTGCCCTCGATCTTGGTGGGCCGCCCCTCGTGGCTCTCGACGATGACGCCGAACGCCGTGCCCATCATCGGCAGCGCCGTCGCGAAGAAGAGCGGCTGGCCGGGGATCACCTCCTCCGGCGCGCGCGAGTACGGCAGGATCTGCTCGACGGGCCGGCGGCAGCCCACAAGGCCGCCGAGCGCGAGCGACGCGCCCATGAGGGAGAGGAACGTGCGCCGACCGACGCCGTCCCCGTCCGCCGGCGGCTCGATCGCGCCCGGAGGGAACTCGCGCCCGAGCGCGTCGACGAAATCGGGCGAGCCGGCGAGCTCGTTGAGGCTGCGCCAGTAGGTCTTTCCAGAGAGGTCCTGGGCGAGGGGAAGAGGAGTTCGTTTCATCGGTGGCACCCCGAGCAGTGGAGCGGCGCCTGCACCTGCCGCCCGGAGGTAGTGACCGCTGGCACGCGATCTTGGTAAGGTTCCGGGTTCGGGGGGACCCCGGCCGCCATGACGGCCGTCGAGGGCGCCATATCCATCTTGGTGACGTCGGCGGGATTGCGGAGGTGGGGACCCGGATTGCGGTGGCAGTCCAGACACCATCCCATCGAGAGCGGCGCGACCTGTCGGACCTTGTGCATCTGGTCGACGCGGCCGTGGCAGCTCACGCAGCCGACCCCTGCAGCCAGGTGGGCCGAGTGGTCGAAATAGGCGTAGTCGGGCAGGTTGTGGACGCGCACCCAGGGGATGGGTTCATCGTTCGCCCAGCTCTCCTGCACGAGCAGAAGCTTCTCGCTGTCCCTCCGCACCTTGGCGTGACAGTTCATGCACGTCTCGGTCGGTGGAACGGCGGCAAAGCCGGATACCTCCACAGTGTTGTGGCAGTACCGGCAGTCAATTCCGAGGTCGCCGGCGTGCAGCTTGTGTGAGTAGTCAACCGGTTGATCCGGCTGATACCCGACCTCGATATGTTTGTTGGTACCGTAGTACCAGAATCCGCCGACCACAGCGGCACCGAGGGGCAGAACTCCGAAGAGGAGCCCCAGCGGGACCACTTTGTTGGCCCATCGTGGGAACAGGAACCGAGCCATAGGGTTTGTGTAGCGTCGGAGCGACGCGCGGGCCCAGTTATGGCCTGCTGGCGGGGTGCGACAAGACGGCAAAGTGCCGCGTGACCGCGGCACTTTGCCGCGGGGGAGGGCCTCAGCCCGGCGGCGCGGCAGATCGCCGCCTGCCGCGGCAACTTGCCGCGTCCACCGGGGTTCATCCTTACGGTGCGCGGGCGATACGGCGCCGTCACCGTGGTGAAAAATCGTTGAAGCGCGGATCGGGGGTGGGCCGGCAGCTCCTCGTGGCGTGTGGCCTGCGGCACCGCCGCGGGCCTCTCTCCCGGCGCGCGCTCAGAACACCGGGGTGAACGCGCGCGGCGCCCTTTTCTTCCGGAGGCAGCGGGTCGCCCTGCTCATGTAACAGATGGTGAACGCGCGGCGCGGCCGGCCGCTCCGGTTCACCGCGGAGCAGTGCCAGAGGTAGTTGTGGATCAGCAGCGCCTCGCCCGCGCGCGCCGGCAGCGCGACCTTGCGGGCGTCCGCGCCTTCGGCGCGCACGCGCTCGCTCGGGACGACCCCGCCGAGCGGCGTCGCGAGCCCGGCCAGGTGGCTGCCCTCGAGCACCTCCACACAGCCGCCGTCCGGGGGGGCGTCGTCGAGCGCCGTCCAGATCTGCAGCTCGGGGTCGCGATCCAGGCCCCAGTAGCTGCCTCCATCCTGGTGCCAGGGCAGCGGCGTCCCTCCGGAAGCGGCCTTGTTGAAGAGCACGGCGCGGTAGATGGCGATCTCCCCCTCGATGAGCGACCGCGCGATCCGCTCGAAGAGCGGGTTCTCGATCCAGGCGAGGAACAGCGGGTCCTTCTCGAGCTTCTCGAGCTTGCGGTACGACGTGCTCGGCCCCTGGTAGCCCTTTCCGTACGGCAGGTCCTCGTAGCGGCCCGACCCGGCGTCGTGCTGGAAGAAGAGGCCGGGGTACGTCACGCGCCCGAGCATCAGGTCGTCGGAGCGCGCGCGGAGCGCCGCGAGCCCGGCGTCGCTCATCACGCGGCCGAGCCGCGCGTGACCGCGGGCGGCGTAGTCGGCCAGCGGGCCCGCGAGGTCGAGCTCCCTGGCCTCGGGCAGCAGGAAGTCCGTCACCGCGCGTAGCTCGCGTCCGTGCCGAGGTGGTCGCGGTAGAGCGCATCCATGCGCCGCGCCGCCTCGGGCGACAGCGCCCGCTGGGTCGCGTCCGCGGCGGCGTCGAGGTGCTCCGCCCGGACGGGGCCGACAAGGATGGAGTCGACCACGTCCCGCCCCGCGAGCCAGGCATACGACAGCTCGAGCAGGCTCATCCCCTCGTCCGCCGCCACGGCCGCGTAGCTGGCCGCGAGCTCGAACATGCGTCCGCTCCAGTACCGGCGCTGGTAGAGGCGGTTGCCCTCGAAGCGCGAGCCCTCCTGCGGCGCCTCCGGCCCCGCGTGCCGCCCGGCCAGGAGCCCGCCGGCGAGCGGGTTGTACACCGCGGTAGGCACCGAATACCGCCTCGCGAACCCTGCATACTCGACGTCGAGCTGGCGGATCAGCGCGTTGTAGAGCACCTGAGAGACAGCGGGGCGCGTCTTCCCGCCGGCGTCCCGGCGCGCGATGATCTCCAGGATCTGCCACGAGGCGTGGTTGCTGACCCCGTAGCGCAGGATCTTCCCCTGCTCGAGCAGCGCGTCGATCGCCGAGAGCGTCTCGTCCACGGGCGTCTCCGGATCCGGCGCGTGGAGGTAGTAGACGTCGACGTGGTCGGTGCCGAGGCGCCCGAGGCTCTCTTCAAGGGCGCGGATCACCTGCTCGGGCCCGAGGCCCTCGGCCTTGCCGCGGCTCCGGCGCAGGCCGACCTTGGTGGCGATCTGCACCTCGGCGCGGCGGCCCCGGAGCGCCCGGCCGAGGATCTGCTCGGACGCGCCGTCCTGGTAGAGGTTGGCCGTGTCGAAGGCGGTGATCCCTCGATCGAGCGCGCGGCCGACGATGCGCTCGGCCTCCTCGGGCGGCGTGCGACCGCCGAAGTTCATCGTGCCGACGACGATGCCGGGCGGCGCGCCCGGGCGCCGCTTCGCGGCCATTCCAGCCTTCACGTCAGAGGCCACCCCGCGCTCCTCATGCGCGCGCGACGAGGAGCGCGAGCACGTACACAATGAGCCACACCAGCCACAGGGTGCTCATCCGCCGCCACCCCTGCCGGAAGCCATACATTGGCGCGAGCGGTGGCACCACCATCGCGATGAGCCCGCGCCAGCGGGGCTGGCTCCGGAGCACCAGCCGCGCCGCCAGCGCGACGTGGACGGTCACCCAGGTGGCGAACGCCAGAATGAGCGTCGCGGTCGCCGCGATATCCTTCACGGGGCGAAGCCTAGCGTCACCAGCGCGCCTCGCCCCTGGAAATCTGCGACCCGGGGGAGCGCGGCGACCTCTCCCGCGCCGCGCCGTCATCGAGGCGCCCCGGCTCTGTCCCGCCACCAAATCCGGGCTAAGCTTGGCCCCGTGCCTCTGCGCGAATCTCCGTGTTTTCGTCCGGGTCCCTTCCTTGCCGCGCGCGCCGTCCCGCTCGCGGGCCGCTGCGGGAGAGCGATCGAGGGCGCTGCCCGCGCCCTCGTCGATCGCGAGGGGCGCCTCATCCCCCTGAGCCTGCTCGCCGGCGCCGCGTGCAGCATCGCTGTCGGCCTCGGCACGGCTCAGGCGCTCTCCACCCCGCCCGATACGATGCCGGTCTCCGAGGTGAAACCGGGCATGAAGGGATACGGCCTGACCGTCTTCTCCGGCACCACGCCTGAGAAGTTCGATGTCGAGGTCATCTCGACCCTCCGCAATTTCCGCCCAAACCAGGACCTCATCCTCGTCAAGACCCAGCACCCGCGCCTCGAGGTCGCCCGCACCGTGGCGGGGATGAGCGGCAGCCCGATCTACCTGAACGGCAAGATGATCGGCGCCTACGCGTATGGCTGGCTCTTCGGCGCGGAGGCGATCGCCGGCGTCACCCCGATCAAGTCGATGCTCGACGAGCTCGCGCGGCCGCTCCCGCCTGCGATCGCCCCGCGGGGCGGCGGGCCGCTGCCCGCCCCGGTGGCCAGCATCAGCAGCGCGCCGCCGCGCGCCGCCGCGCCGGCCCGGCTGCGGGGGGGCCGCGGCTTCATGGGGGCGGTCGACGCCTACGACCTCGCCGGCCACGCCCGCCAGATCGCCGCGCGCGTCGCGCCGGCGCTCGCCCCGCCCGAGTCGACGGGCCTCGCGCGCGCCTCGACGCCGGTGATGCTCGGCGGGCTCGGGGGGACGTCGCTGCGCATCGCGAGCGACCTGCTCGGCCCCATGGGGCTCGATCCGATGCAGGCCGGCGGCGGCTCGTCCATGAGCCCGGAGCCGGGCACGCCGACGAAGTACGTCGACGGGGGGGCGATCGGCGTCGAGCTCGTGCGCGGCGACATCTCCGCGATGGGCATCGGCACGGTCACGCGCGTATCGGGCGACAAGCTGGTCGCGTTCGGTCACCCGATGATGAACGGCGGCGTGACCAACCTCCCCACCGCGATCGCCCGGGTCCACTGGATCCTCGCGAGCCAGAACCGGAGCTTCAAGATCGGCGAGGCGGTCCGGTCGGTCGGCACGCTGGTCAACGATCGGCAGGCCGCGATCGTGGTCGACAGCGCGGCCAAGGCGCCGGTCTTCCCGATGCGCATCCAGATCGACGGCGTCGAGGGCGCGCCGCACCCGACGTGGAACGTGGAGGTCGCGCACGATCAGTTCCTGGCGCCGTCCTTCGTGTCGATGGCGGTCGGCAACGCCGTCGAGGCGACGACGTCCGAGCGGCGCGACATGACCTGGCGGGCGGTGAGCCAGCTGAAGATCGGGCGCTACGGCACCATCTCCCTCGTCGACTTCGGCGCCGGCAACGGCACCCCGCTCAGCGCCGACGACTTCGTCCGCAGCCGGGTCGTCCGGGCGATGGGCTCCCTGCTCAACAACCCGTGGGAGGACGTCTCGATCGAGCGCGTCGACACCCGCGTGAAGGTCACCTTCGACCGCGAGGTCGTCCTGCTGCGCGGCGCCAAGGTGCTCGAGCCGGAGATCGACGCGGGCGCGCCGGCGCGGATCCGCCTGGACCTCCAGCCCCACCAGGGCCCCGTCGAGTCGCGCGTCATCGAGGTGCCGGTGCCGCGCGAGCTCGCCGGCAGCCAGGTGGACATCGATCTCTCGCCCGGCTACGAGGTGGAGCGCCCGATGGCGACGCCGAACAACGTCGCGGAGCTCGTGGCGATGCTCCCGAACCAGAGCCACGATCCGGAGAGCGTCGTCGCGACGTTCAAGCTCCGGGAGAACGGGGCCGCGTACCGCGGCAAGGTCGCCTCGCGGCTCCCGCCCGGCGCGATGGACACGCTGCGCCCGAGCTCCGCGTCCGACGCGCCCGAGGCCTTCGGCGCGCAGGTGCAGGTGCCGGTCTCCCTCAAGCGCTTCCTGGTCGGGAAAGACACCGTGAGCGTCACGGTCCGGCCTATCCTCCGCTGAGCCGCGCCGGCTCGCCGCCTCCCCCTCCGCCCTGACCCCCGCCTCCCCGCGATCCCATGAGCACCACGCGCTCTCCTGCCCATCCCCCATCGTCACGCCCTCGCGCCTTGCCCTCCCTGCGCCGGTTCCTCGCCGCGGCCGTCGCCGCCGCCGGGCTCGTGGCGGTCCCTGCACACGCGGTGGGCACGCGCACCTTCGAGCTTCGATCGCTCGAGGACCTCAAGGACGGGGATCTCACCGGGGTCAGCGTGGACTCGAACGGCAACGTCCGCGCCGGCCTGACGCTCGGCGCGACGCCGCTGCCGGACGCGACGTCCGTCTGGAGCTCCGCGGTGCTGCCTGATGGGACGGTGCTGCTCGGGACCGGCAACGAGGGGAAGATCTACAGCGTCTCCAATGGCCGGGTGGCGGTCGCGGCCACGACCGGGCAGATGGCGGTCAGCGCGCTCGCGCTCGCGTTCGACGGCGACGTCATCGCGGGGACGTTCCCGGAGGGCAAGCTCTACCGCTTGCCGCGCGGCGCCGGCAACGGCGGCCCGGCGAAGCTCTTCGCCGAGCTCCCGCAGACCGAGGACGTCTGGGGCCTCGCCTACGACCCCAGGGCCAGGGCGCTCTACGCGGCGACCGGCCCGGACGGGAAGCTGTTCCGCGTCGACGCCGCGGGCAAGGCGCAGGTGTACTTCGACAGCGACGAGCCGCACCTCGTGAGCGTCGCGGTCGCTGACGACGGCGCGGTCTACGCCGGCTCGAACGGCAAGGCGCTCCTCTACAAGCTCACAGCGCCCGGGCGCGCGACCGTGCTCCACGACTTCGACGCCGACGACGTGAAGGCCATCGCCATCGCGCCGGGCGCGAAGGGCGGCGCGATCTACGCGATCGCCAACAAGTACGCCGAGGCGTTCGCGCCCCCGAAGCGCAACCGGAGCGGGCCGCCGTCCCCGCAGCCGGCGCGCGCGCAGAAGCCCGGCAAGGGCGTGCTCGTGCGCTTCGATCGGAGCGGCGTCGCGGAGAGGATGATGAGCGACGACGAGACCCACTACGTCTCGCTCGGCCTCGGCGACGATCTGATGCCCTTCGTCGGCACCGGCGCGGAAGGCCAGCTCTACACCGTGAGCGACAACCACGTCGCGCGGCTCGTCGCCGACACCGACGAGCGCCAGGTGGGCGCCTTCGTCATGGCCGGGAAGCGCAGGTTCGTCGCCACCACCGATCCCGCGGTCTTTCACGAGGTGAAGGGTGTCGGCGGCGCCTCGGCGGTGTGGACGAGCAAGGTGCTCGACGCCGGGCTGCGGGCCACCTTCGGGCGCCTGACGTGGCGCTCCGACGGCGCGCTGGAGCTCGAGACCCGGAGCGGGAACACCGACACGCCGGACAGCACCTGGAGCCCCTGGTCCCCGGCTCTCGCCGCGCCGGGGGACACGAAGAGCCCGCCGGCGCGCTTCGTGCAAATCCGCGCGCGCTGGAGCCGGGATCCTGGCGCCGTGCTGCGCGAGGTGAAGCTCGCGTTCGTCACCGACAACGCGCGCGCCGTGGTCACCTCGATCGAGGCCGCGCCGAAGGGACAGACGAAGCCCCCGCGCGCGAGCCTCCCGTCGTCGGGCGGGGAGGCGCCGAAGCCGGTGAGCTCGCTCCAGCTCACGTGGAAGGTCGACAATCCGGACCAGGACGACCTGCGCTACCGCCTCTCCTACCGCATGGAGGGCCAGACGACGTGGCGCAACATGCTGAAGCCGGGCGAGAAGGTGACACGCGCCGAGCACGTATGGGACACGACCGCCCTCCCCGAGGGAGAGTACCGCATCCTCGTCGAGGCGAGCGACGAGCTGGCGAACCCGCCGGAGCGCACGCTGCGCCACAGCCTCGAGTCGGGCACCATCCTGGTCGACACAACGCCGCCGGTGTTCCGGACGCTCGCGCTGCAGGGGCGCCGGCTCACGGGCGAGGTCGTGGACGGCCTCGGCCCGGTCGCGCGCGTCGAGGTGTCGATCGCCGGCCTCGAGGAGTGGCGCCCCATCTTCCCGAGCGACGGCATCTTCGACGAGCCGGCCGAGCCGTTCGACGCCGACCTCGGCGCGGTCGTGCCGCCCGGCTCGCACCTGCTCGCGGTGCGCGCCTACGACAGCGCGGGCAACGTGGTCACGCGCGACGTCGAGGCGCGGTAGGCGCCGTCACGCGCCGCTTTGCGCCGGGCGCACCCGCGCGTCGTCCGGCACGACACCGGCGTCATGCTTGCGCCAGGAGCGCGAGCAAGGGAGGCGTCGCTGCGTCCCGCGTGCGCTCGCGCGGCGCGCATCGCAGCGCCTCACCTGCGTTGGTGCCATCATCCCGGGACGACACACAGGTCCGGCACATTCTATGAATGCCGAAAGGGGACATGATACGTTCACTCCGCTTGCTCTTTTCTGGTGATCCTGGAATGAGCCCACCCCGTGCCCTGCTGTTTTGTTGTCTCGCGGCGCTCTCGATCGCCGCGTCCTCCGCGTGTGGGATGGCCGATAGCGCCGACGCGGACAGCGGCGGCGATGACGCGGCGGCGCCCTGGGACGGCGGCGGCGGCGGGGGCGTGTCGGCTGCGTCCGGCGGCACACCTCCGTTCGTGGGCACCGGCGGCGGTGCCGCCGTGGATGAGGACTTCAACATCCCCGCGTCCACCGGGGCGCCGGACCCCTACACGCGCTTCGCTCACCTGTGCGGCGAGGGCTGCACGCCAGGGGGTGATCCGACCGAGTGCTCGTCGGGGGGCAACGCGGAGGGCAGCTCGGGCACGGGGGGGCCCTCCACACAGACGCTCCATTGCCAGCTCACGCTGGTCGACGGCGACGCGACCCCGAGCTGCCAGCCGGTGGGCCGCTTCGGGGCGGGCGGCCCCTGCCACCGGGGATCGGACTGCGCTTTCGGGCTGGGCTGCGCGGCGCTCGACGGAGAGGGCGGCGTGTGCCGGCAGTACTGCTGCGGGAACGTCGAGAGCTGCGCGCCGGGAACGTACTGCGACGAGCGGCCCATGGCCGAGTCGGTCGTCGAGGGGAGCGATCCGGTCCCGATCCCGGTCTGTGTTCCCGCGGTGAACTGCGAGCTCCTGAACGACAGCGTCTGCCCCGAAGGCCTCACCTGCACGATCGTCCGCGAGGATGGGACGACGAGCTGCGTGGTGCCGGGGCCCGGGCGGGCCGACGAGGTTTGCCCGTGCGCGCCCGGGTTCGTTTGCTCGATGCTGACGAATCGGTGCAAGCAGCTCTGCCGGGTCGACGGCGGGGCGCAGGACTGCGGTGCAAACGCCAAGTGCCAGGGTGGCAGCGCGGTCTACCCTGCCGGGTTCGGCGTGTGCGTCAGCACTTCCTAGGGGTCTGCGCGCCTCCGGCCCGCCGCGGCGCTCGTTAAAAATTGTTGGCGAGTCCCGCCCCGTCGTGGATCGGGGCGGCGAGCGCGCGCTGCCGTGGTCATGCTGGACGCGTGCAGCGTCCCCTCCTCTCCTTTGTCCTTTTCATCGGCATTTTCAGCGCCATCGTGGCCGGCGTTCACTATTACCTCTGGCAGCGCCTGGTGCGCGCGCCCGAGCTCGGCCCGGTCTGGCAGCGCGTCGGCAGCGTGGCCCTCGTCGTGCTCGCGTTGCTGGTGCCGGTCGGCCTCTTCGTCACCCGCGCGCTCCCCCGGCACATCGGCGGCGTCGTCGCGGGCGTCGTCTACACGTGGGTCGGGCTCGCCGTCCTGCTCTTCTTCCTCCTGCTGACCTCGGAGCTCGTTCGCCTCGGCGCCCACGGCGTCACGGCGCTCCTGAGCCAGCCGCTCGACAGCGACCGCCGCACGTTCCTCTCGCGCGCCATCGCGGGCGCGGTCGGAGCGCTCGCGGTCGGCCTCGGCTTCGCCGGCGCCGCGAGCGCCCTCGGCGACGTCGCCGTCCGCCCGCTGCGCGTCCGCCTCCGCCGCCTCCCCGCCGCCATGTCGGGGTTTCGCGTGGTCCAGTTGACCGATCTGCACATCGGTCCGACGATCGGACGAGAGTGGCTCGAGCGCGTCGTCGCGCGCGTGAACGCCCTCGAGCCGGATCTCATCGCGATCACGGGAGACCTCGTCGACGGCTCCGTGGAAGAGCTCCGCGAGCACACGGCCCCGCTCGCTGGCCTGCGCGCCAGGCACGGGGTCTTCTTCGTGACGGGCAATCACGAGTACTACTCCGGCGCCGAGGCGTGGATGGCGGAGCTCCGCCGGCTCGGCGTGAGGGTGCTGCGCAACGAGCGCGTCTCGATCGGCGACGGCGAGCACAGCTTCGATCTGGCCGGCGTGGACGACTGGAGCTCCCGCGGCATGGGCCGCGGCCACGGCCCGGATCTCGCGCGCGCGCTCGAGGGGCGGGACCCTTCCCGGGAGCTCGTGCTGCTCGCGCACCAGCCCAAGCAGATCCTGGAGGCCGCGGAGAAGGGGGTTGGCCTGCAGCTCAGCGGCCATACGCACGGCGGCCAGATCTTCCCCTGGGGCCTCTTCGTGCGGCTCGATCAGCCCTACGTGGCCGGGCTGTCCTGGCATGGTGAGACGCAGATCTACGTGAGCCGCGGCACCGGCTACTGGGGGCCGCCGATGCGCCTCGGCGCGCCGTCCGAGATCTCGCTGATCGAGCTCGAGGGCGCCGTCGCGAACGAAGCCGTGGCGTAGCGCGACCGGGCGATCAAGGGAGCGGGCGTGCTGGCTTCCTGTCGCAGTTGATGAGCGGCGCCGGGTAGCTGTCCGGCTCGGTGATGCGCTGCATGGTGAACGTCGAGCCCTTGAGATCCAGCCTGAGCGGCCTCGTCACGGTGCCGGTCACGTCGCCACAGACGAAGTCGGCGGGCGCGCAGAGGGCGCCGCTCAGCGTGATGGTGGCCTCGAGCTCGCTGCCCGAGATGGGGTTGGCGTTGCCCGGCACCACGAGCGTGGGCAGCTCCGCGGTGAACTGCCCGTCGGCGGACACCTCATAAGGGCCCACATCGAACGGCGTGCCCGTGGGCGTCTTGCGATCCGCGGCCTCCAGCGCCTGGAAGCTCATCGAGAAGCTCAGGCCGTCGTCGCGCGCCTCGGTGGTCAGCGTGCTCAGGAAGACGATGGGGGCCTGTGGGTTGAGATACGCCGAGAGGCTGAAGAAGAACTCGCCGTCGGGAGCGCCTGCCTCCGGCAGACAGCTGCCGCCGCCACCACCGCTTCCGTCGCTGCCGCCGTCGCCGCTGGCCTGGTCTTCACGGATCGTTGTGTCGCGATCCTGGAAGTCATTGAATCTGCCCTCCGGATCGGCGCACCCGAGGAGGAGCGAGGCGCACGGGAGGAGGGCTGTTGAGGCGAGCGTTGTCCGGATGGAGCGGGAGAAAAGCATTTGACACCGTGCGAAAGGTGACATTTGACTCGATCGGGTCGAACGTCCCCCGAGCTGGCAGAGGTGATGCACACCCTACCACGCGGGTCTGTCGCAGGCGCCGCATTCCTCCGCCCCGAACCCGAGAACACCCGGTCATGCCCACCCACCGCCACTGTCTCGCGCTCTCCGCCGGCCTCCTCGGCGGCCTTGTCTGGACCGGGCCCGCCTTCGCCGGCGGCTTCGCGACCGCGCGGTTCGGCGGCGAGCACGGCAACCCGATCACCAGCAATCCGACCGCCGTTTATTACAATCCCGCAGGCCTCGCCGAGAGCGAGGGGATTCACCTGTTCCTGGACGGCAACATCGCGCTGCGCGCCGCTTCCTACGCGCACGCGCAGGCGGCGTCGGACGACGTGACGGTGCCGGCGGCGAACACGGGTGAGGCGGACCTGCTCAACGTGGCCGCCTCGCCGATGCTCGGCGCGTCGGCCAGGGTCGGCGCTCTGGCGCTCGGCGCCGGCGTCTACGTGCCCTTCGGCGGCGCGGCGTCCTGGGACAAGAACGGCGCCTTCGAGGGCAATCGCGATCTCGCCGGGCCGGTCGACGGCGTGCAGCGCTGGCACTCCATCGAGTCCTCGCTCCAGGCGATGTTCTTCACGCTCGCCGCGGCGACGAAGATCCCGGCGCTCCGCCTCAGCCTCGGCATCTCGGGGAACCTGATCCGGACTCAGGTGAGCACCGTCCGCGCCCGCAACGCCTCAGGCGACAACCTCCTTGCCACCGAGGGGCGCTCGCTGCTCGAGGTGAGCGGGCTGCACGCGAGCTTCGGCGTCGGCGCGCTGATCGAGGCGGTGCCGGAGAAGCTCTGGGTCGGCGCGTCGTACCAGTCGCGCCCGAACGTCACGGGGGGAGAGACGCTCGAAGGCACGCTGACCAACCGCTTCAACGGCGTGTCGAGCGCTCCGGACGACGTCGAGCTCCACCAGGGGCTGCCGGACATCGTGCGCCTGGGCGCCCGCTTCGTCCCGGCGGATCGCCTGGAGGTCCGGCTCTTCGGCGACTGGACGCGGTGGAGCTCGATGGAGAACCAGTGCCTCACCCAGGTGGGTGCGGCGTGCGAGATCAGGAGCGACGGCTCCGCCGCCGATCCGGCCGGCGTGGTGCAGAACATCGCCCGCCGCTGGAACGACACGTTCGGCGTGCGCGGGGGCGTCAGCTACTGGCCGAAGCCCGCGGTCGAGCTCTTCGGCGGTGTCGGGTACGACTCCAACGCTGTCCCTGACGAGACCCTGGACCCGTCGGCCACCGACTTCCACGACGTCTCGTTCGCCGTGGGGGGGCGCTTCGCGCTCGCGAAGCAGCTGCACCTCGGGGCGTCTTACACGCACCTCTTCTACGCCAGCCGGGACACGACCGGGAAGAGCATCACCGCGGGCCTGGCGGGCAACTCGAGGGCTCCAGACTCCGGTGGGCTCTACGGGCAGACCATCGGCGTGCTCAACGTCAACGTGGACGTCGGCTTCTGAGCGAGCCGGGCGCTGCCGCGTCAGGAGGCGCCGCGCCGGGGGCGGCGGAGCAGGCTGAAGATGCGCGCCCGGAGCTCCGGCGCGCGGAAAGGCTTCACCATGTAATCGTCGGCGCCGCTGGCGAAGGCATGGAGCATGTCCTGCGACGAGGCGTTCGCGGTCAGGAAGAGGACGGGCAGCTCGCGGAGCCCGGGCTCCTGCCGCAGCGTCCGGCAGAGCTCGATGCCGGTCATCCTCGGGAGGTTCCAGTCGAGGACCACGAGCTGAAATGCCGAGCCGCGGACGAGCTCCAGCGCTTCTTCCGCGCTCGCGACGGCGACGACGGCGAGCTCGACAGCCTCGAGCATCGCCGACAGCATCTCGCGGATGTGGGCCTCGTCGTCGACCACGAGGACCCGCGTGCCCTTGCCGCCCAGCCGGAGTGGCGCGGGCTGCGACGGAGACCGGACCGCCGGGCCGGCGCCCGAGGCGCGCGGCGGCGCGGCGGGGCGGGCCTCGCCGGCGGCGAGGGGGAGAGCGGCCGCGTCGGTGTCGGGGATGGACCCAGGGCGGGTCGCCTCCGTCTGGGCGAAATGGGCGAGGCGGCGCCAGTCGCGAGGCTCGAACGTGAGCCGCGCGCCCTCCGGCGAGACGGAGGCGCACGCTGCCGCCGACGTCGCGCGCCGGTTTTCGCCCAGCTCGAAGATGGCGAGCACCCACTCGCCGTCGGCGACGATCTCCCCGGCGGGCAACCCGAGCTCGAGGTCGCCCTCCTCTGGGCTGCACACAATTTGCTCGAACTGTTGCAGATCCGGGAAGCGGTAGAGGACGCTCCGCACGCCGTGACGCTACACCCGCGCTAGCATCTCGCAAAGGGTCCGACTAAGCTCGCGCCGCGATGTCATTCCTGCGATGGATGCCGCCGCTCCTCGCGCTGTTCTCGATCAGCGTCACGGGCTGTCCTGGGAATTCTGGTTCGAACGAGCCCAAACCGGCCTCGAACCCGGAGGTGTCGGTCTCGCTCGCCGGTGTGGACACCTCCTCGCTCACGCCCCGCGAGCGTCGAGAGTGGGCCGCCCAGGTCTCGGAGCTCCTCTCTCCCTGCCCGGACACGCCCGTGAGCATCGCGCAGTGCGTGAAGGAGCAGCGGCCATGCAAGGCGTGCCTTCCTGCCGCACAGCTCCTGCTCAAGCAGGTCAAGGAGGGCCGGTCGAAGAAGGAGCGCGAGGACGCGTTCCACATGCGCTTCGACGCGAACAAGGTCCGGACGCTCGCCACCGACGGATCGCCCGACATGGGGCCGCCGGACGCGCCGGTCACGATCGTCGAGTGGGCCGACTTCGAGTGCCCGTTCTGCAGGCTCATGTCGCCGGTGCTCGAGGAGCTCGTGAAGCGCTTCGATGGGCAGGTGCGGCTGGTCTTCAAGTTCTACCCGCTCTCGGCGCACGTCCACGGCGAGCCCGCTGCCCGCGCGGCGGTCGCCGCGCTCAACCAGGGCAAGTTCTGGGAGATGCACCACCTCCTCTTCGAGAACCAGGAGCGGCTGGAGCAGGCCGACATCGAGCGCTACGCGCAGCGGCTCAAGCTCGATCCGGTGAAATTCCGCGCCGACCTCGTCTCGACCGAGACCAAGTCGCGCATCGACAAGGACAGGAAGCAGGCGGACGAGGTCGGCCTCGAAGGGACGCCCCTCGTCTTCATCAACGGCCGCGAGGTCAACCTGCAGCTGCTCACGAACCCGCCCGAAGATCTCGAGGCGTGGGTGAAGGTCGAGCTGGAGCTCCTCGGCCAGACGCCGCGGCCGGCGCCGCCGAAGCCGGGCGGCGCCCAGCCGGGCGCGACCGACGCGCCCGCTTCCGCCAGCGCGACGCCCGCCGCCAGCGGGACCCCCGCTGCCAGCGCGGCGCCCGCCGCGGGCAGCGGCGCGGCGCGCCCCGCGCCCTCTGCCGGACCGGCCCAGCCCGCCCAGCCGAGGAAGCCTTGAAGGTCGCCGACCCGTGCGGCTGCTTCCCGACGGGCCGGCACTACCCTGGGATCGCGCACCTGCTCAAGGTGCGCGCCGTCGGCGTCGCCTCCGAGATCGACGCGGGCAGCGCCTGGATCGACCAGCCAATCGCCTTCATCGACGTCGAGACGACGGGGCGCGACCCCGCAGGGGACAGGATCATCGAGCTCGGCATCGTCATCGGCCGCGCCGGGGAGATCCTCACCCGTTACAACTGGCTCATCCATCCGGGGCGGCCGATCCCCGCGGAGAGCACCGCCATCCACGGGATCAAGGACGCGGACGTCGAGGGCAAGCCGTCGTTCGCCGAGGTCGCGGAAGAGATCCTCGCCTGCTTCAAGGGGGCGATCCCCGCGGCATACAACGCCTCCTTCGACCGCTCGTTCATCCTCGCCGAGCTCGAGCGCGTGGGTATGCGCCCACGAGAGCCGCCGCCGGCCATGCGGCGGGAGGTCGATTGGATCGACCCGCTCACGTTCGCCCGCGAGCTCTACAAGAACGAGGAGAGCCGGGCCCTCGGCGATATGGCCGCGCGGCTCGGGATCACGCTGGACAAGGCGCACCGCGCGACGGATGACGCCGAGGCAGCGCTCCAGGTGCTGTACGCGCTGGCGAAGGATCCGCGGGTGCCCCGCGCCTACGGCGGCCTGATCCAGGAGCAGCGGCGGCTCGTCCGTCTGCAGGACGAAGCGCGGAAGCTCTGGCGCAAGGCTCCTGCCGCCGTCGTGCCGCCGACCTCGAAGCCCAGCTGACGTCATGGTCGACGGACCGAAGCGACGCCTCCCGCTCGCCGGCGGCGGCGCGCCGGGCGCGGCGCCTCCTCGCGGCGCGATGCCGGGACCGGAGAAGCGCAAGCTCCCCGTGCTGCAGAGCAGCGGCGACGACGAGGGCGAAGATCGCCCGCCGTGGCACTGGATCGCGCTCGGGACGGTGGCGATGTTCATCGCGTGGCTGCCGCTCGCGGGACTCGTGAACACGCTGCTGCGCCGGATGCTCGAGCGGGCAGGGGACGCCGGGGCGCCGACCTCGGTGCGGCTCGCGATGGTGGGGCTCAACTTGGTCGCGTTCGCGCTCGCCGGCGTCGCCGGGGGCTACCTCGTGGGGCGGTTCGGCGGGCGCGCCGGGCGGCGCGAGGCGGCCGCGAGCGGGGCGGTCGTCGCGACGCTCGCCTGGGCGCTCGCCCTCGCCGACGGCGCGCCGGCGGGCGCGCTGGGGTGGGCGCTGCTGCTGGTCGTCATGGTCGCGATCGGCAGCGCGGCGTCGTACGCCGGCGGCAGCGCCGGCCTCCGCGCCCGCTCCGCCGGGTCGCCTCGCCCGAGCTGAACGCCGCGCGCCGCGGCGGTGCACGAGCGCGGCTCGCGCCGTTCAGATCGGAGCGCGGCTCGCGCCGTTCAGATCGGATCCAGCCGGCGAATGGGCGCGCTCGCCTGGGGCAGCGAGGCGTATGCGAGGGCCGTGCGCGGGTCGCGAGCGTCAGGCGCCACGTCGAGCAGCGGTCGCAGCGCGAAGACGCGCTCGCAGAGCCGCGGGTGAGGCACCTCGAGGTCCGGCTCGGCGACGGCTTCGCCCTCGATCCAGAGCAGATCCAGATCGATCGTGCGCGGCCCCCACCGCACTGGATCCGGGCGCGTCCGTCCGAGCGAGCGCTCGACGGCGAGCGTGCGAGCGAGGATCTGGCGCGCGGGCAGCGACGTGGCGACGAGCACCGCGGCGTTCACGTAATCGCCTTGCGGCGGGCCTCCCGCAGGCGGCGACTCGTAACGCGACGACTCGCGGACCACGTCGAGATCGGGATCGGCGCCGAGCGCCGCGATGGCCGCGCGGATCGTCCCCAGGCGATCGCCCAGGCTCGAGCCCAGCCCGATGACCACGCGTCGATGGGACGTCATGACGCGAACCTACCACGCCGCTCGCGACAGCCCGTGGCGCTCCGTCGTCACGTCAGCGAGCCCCGCGCGGCGAGGACCGATCTGCGCGAGCCGAGCGCCAGCGCGGAGGTCGGCGCGAGCTGCGCGATCACTCCCGCGGATCGGTGGCGCGGCGTCCTCCGCCGAGCCGCCGGCCTTCCGGCCGCGGGGGAAAGACGCGCCGGTCCTCGGGGCTGCGGCGCGCGATCGGGGAGCGGCGCTCGATGGACGGATCGCCCTGCGCCGGCAGCCCGACGCGCTGGAGCCCGACGAACAGGGCGCGCATCTCCTCGAACGTCTTCGGCATGGCGGCGGCCACGGTCGCCGCGTGCGAGCGGCACAGGCTCAGCGAGCGCCCCTGGATGACCACGCGTGCCATCCGCGTCCTCGCGCGAGCATCCCCGGACGCCCCGGTCTCCCGGCCGTCCAGCTCGCGATCCTCACATACGGCACATCGCTCGAATGACTCGCCCATGGGGGAGCCTTCGCAGAACCCGGGCCTCCGGGCCAACTTCCCGACGCCCCGGGGGCGATCGGTCACGCGCGCGCAGCCCGGCCGCGCGCCCGCTCCTCGGCCCAGGCGATCACCCTGTCCGCGGGATCCGCGCCGAGGAAGCGCCCGAGCTCCTGGATGCCGGTCGGGCTCGTGACGTTCACCTCGGTGAGGCGCTCGCCGATCACGTCGAGGCCGACGAAGTAGAGGCCGTCGGCGCGCAGGCGAGGCGCGACAGCGCGGACGAGGTCGCGCTCGCGCTCGGTCAGCTCCGTCGAGACAACGCGCCCGCCGACATGGATGTTCGAGCGATGATCGTCGTCGCGCGGCACCCGGAGGATGGCGCCGAGCGGCTCGCCGTCGAGCAGCAGCACGCGCTTGTCGCCCTGGACGACGGCGGGGAGGTACTCCTGGACCATCGCGAGGCGGTGCCCCTCGTTCGTCATCATGTCCGCGATGGCGCGCGCGTTCTTGTCGCGCTCGCTGATCTGCAGCACGCCGAGGCCGCCTGCGCCGTCCAGCGGCTTGATCACCGCCGTGCCGCCGAGGGCGCGCACGAACGCGTGGATCTGCTCGCGATCTGCGGTGACCAGCGTCTTCGGAGTCCACTCCGGGAAGTTCAGCGCGTAGAGCTTCTCGTTGGCGTCGCGCAGCCCGCGCGGGTCGTTCACGATGAGCGGGCAGCGCCGCGCGCGCTCCAGGAGCAACGTCGCGTACAGGTAGCTGCGATCGAACGGCGGGTCCTTGCGGATGAAGATCGCGTCGACGTCCGCGAGGCGGAGCCGGCGCGGGCCCCCCGCGAGGTCGAGCGAGATGAACGGGGGCGCGTCGCCGATGAGCACCGGGGTCGCCGAGGCGTGCGCCTCGCCGCCCTCGACCGAGAGGTCGCGCGGCAAGCAGTGGTAGCTCTCGTGTCCGCGCGCCTGCGCCGCGCGGATGAAGGCGAACGACGTGTCCTTGTCGTGCGCCACGCGGCTCAGCGGATCCATGACGAAGACGAAGCGCATGCGGTCTCTCGCAGGTTGTGGGGGTCGAGGGGAGGGGAGGATGGTGCCCGCTCAGGCGGGCGCGGTCACTGCATCGCAGCGAGGACGAGCTGCGTGCTGAGGTCGTCGCCGAGGTCCGAGGCGAGCGCGTAACCGACGCCGCTGCGCTCGGCGGCGACGACCGAGTAGCCGTTGATCTTGCCCACGTAGACAGGGCGCTCGCGCACGACGCGCGGCTGGAGGGTCGGCTGCGCCTTCTGCACCGGGACCGCGCGCGAGTTGAAGAGGTAGACCGTCACGCGGTGGTTGCCCCGCACGATGTACTGGAGCAGCGCGGCTCGCCGATCGCGCATCGTGTGCACACGGGCGCCCATGAAGTTCACCGGCATCGACTGGAACTCCGGCCTGCGGACCGGCACGCCGACGAACGGATCGAAGCGCGGGAGGTCCTCCGGGTTGGTCGTCTCCGGCGGCAGCGGCTGCGCGTGCTGCGTGACGAGATCGTCGAGCAAGAGCTCGACACTCTCGGCGCGCGCAGCGTCGACCTCCACCTTCGCGGTCTCCTTCTGGGCATCCGACGGCGAGGTGGCCCGCTGCCGCGTCACGCCCACCATGAACACGACGCCCGCGGCTACGGCGAGCGCTGCCGCGTACCCCTTGTGCATGAGGCGCGGCCTCGCCTCGAACGACTGCGCCGCCTCGCGCGCCGCCCCGCGCGCGTGCTCGTGCGCGATGGTGGCGGCGATGCGCGCGCGCAGCGCGTTCGGACACTCCGGCGGCTTCGACCGCCTGAGGCTCGCCCGCAGAGAGCGCAGGAGCTTCACCTGCTCGAAGCACGGCGGGCACTGGACGAGGTGGGACTCGAGGTCGACCGCGTGATCCGGATCCAGCTCGCCGTCGACGTAGGCCGACAGCGCGTACTCGAACTGCGCGCAGCTCTCGATCGACTTCGCGGCGCTCATGCGACACCCCGCTTTCGCTTCCGGTACGCGTCCAGGTCGGCGGGCGCCTCCTTTGCGGCGTCGTCGCTGACGATGCCCATCAGGACCGCGTGCTCGCGCAGCGTCTTCTGGAGGAGCTTGCGGCCCCGGTGGAGCCGCGACATCACCGTGCCGATCGGGCAGCCCATCGCCTCGGCGATCTCCTTGTAGGAGAGCTCCTCGATGTCCGACAGCACCACCGCCAGGCGGAACTCCTCGGGCAGCTCGTCGAGGGCGCGCTGCACCTCCGCCTCGACGAGCGGCGTGAGCGCCTGGGTCTCCGGATCGCGCATCGCGCGCATCGTCGTCGCCCCGACCCACCCGTCGGTGAGCGGCTCGGCGTCCGGGCCATCGAAGATGCCTCGCTCGAGGCCCCCGCGCCGGTACCGGTTGATGAACGTGTTCGTGAGGATCCGGAGCAACCAGGCCTTGAGGTTCGTGCCGGGCTCGAACTGATCCCGGGCGCGCATCGCCTTGACGATGGTGTCCTGGACCAGATCCTCCGCCTCGGTCGAGCTCTTGGTCATCCTGCAGCTCACGGCGTACAGCGTGTCCAGATGACCGAGCAGCTCGACCTCGAAGGCGTCGGCACGCCCCCCCTCGCTGCTGGATAACGACAGGTCCTGCGCTACGGATGCAGGTTTCTTGCTGAAGAAGAACGGCATGGGATCGACGAGGGAACAGGGGAGCGGTCAGGACTATTCCGGCCTGCTCTCGCCTCCCTGACCCTCGTCAGCGGCTTCATCCGCAACGGAGCCAGCCTGGAGGGGAACCGTGCCCTCGCTCTGTTCACCCGTGCGTCCCTGGAGCTTCGCCTCCAGCTCGTCAATGCGCTGCGAAAGGCGCTTGACATCGGCCTGGAGATCGCGAACGAGCCCGAGCCCCGGCAGGATCGAGAGGATGCGCTCGTCGACCGCCTGCTGCCACTGATCGAGCGTCTGCTTCGAGCTCTCGACGATGCCGCTCAGGCGCCCCTTCGCGTGGCTCGACCTGTCCGCGTCGAGCGGCGGGGGCGGCTGGGACGGCGACGCGGAGGCCGCGGGCTCAGCCGCGGGCGCCTGCGCCGTCCCCGGCGCTGCGGTCCCGCCCTCGCCAGGCACCGCGCCGGGGATGAGCCGGCCGATCGGTCCTTCGCGCAGCTGCGACAGCAGCCGCTCGCCGCGCTCCTGGATCAGATCCCTCAGCGTGCCGAGCGGAACCGAGCGCGGCTGCGATTTGAGATCCTCCGAGATGATCAGCGCCAGCGTGACCTCGGTCTTGTCCTCCTTGGTCGCGTTGTCGATGATCTGGACCTCTTCGCCAGCCCGGACCATCTCCCCGATCTGCTGCAGGGTGACGTAACGACTGTCCTTCGTGTCGTAGAGCTTCCGATTGGAGTAGCGCTTAATAACGCGACGCGGTACCTCGCCGCCGCCTCCCAGGTTCTCCTTCGCCGTTTCCATCTCCTCTACGCCTCGAGTCGATTGGACCACTGCTAGAAACCTCGCGCAAGGAAAGATCACTCGATATCACTCGATAAAAAGGGGCGGCGTGCAGGAGCCGGCGATCGAGCTGCGTGACGTGACCGCGAGCTATCCCACCGGGAGGCTGGCGCTGGAGGGGATCTGCCTGGAGGTGCGCGCGGGCGAGCTCTGCGCCGTCCTGGGGCCCAACGGCGCCGGTAAATCGACGCTGGTCCGGGTCCTCTCCGGGGCCCTCCGGCCGGCGCGGGGGGAGGCGACCCTGCTGGGGAGGCCGCTCGGCGACATGGACCGGCGGGCGATCGCGCGGTGCGTGGCGGTCGTGCCCCAGGGGATCGCCTCGGCGCCCGGCTTCACGGTGCGCGAGGTCGTCATGATGGGCCGCGCGCCCCACCAGGGGGCCTGGATGCGCGCCTCCGGCCGCGACGAGGAGGCGGTCGCCCGCGCCCTCGGCGCCTGCGACCTCGTGGAGCTCTCGGGGCGGCCCGTGGCCGAGCTCTCGGGCGGCGAGCAGAAGCGGGTCGCCATCGCCCGCGCGCTCGCGCAGGAGGCGCAGGTGCTGATCCTCGACGAGCCCGGGGCCCACCTCGACATCCGGCACTCGATCGAGGTCCACGAGGTCGTGCGCCGGGAGGTCGCCGAGCGGCGCCTCGCCTGCGTCGCGGTGCTGCACGACCTCAACGCGGCCGCCCAGTACGCGGACCGCGTGGCGCTCCTCAAGGCCGGGCGGCTGGTCGCGCACGGCACCGTCGAGCAGGTGATGACCTACCGGCGGCTCAAGGACGTGTTCGAGGCGGAGCTCTACGTGGGGGTGAACGAGCTCGACGGCAGCCGGTACTTCCTCCCCGTCCGGGGCGCGCGCGACGCGCCCGGGCGCGATTAGCCGGAGCCAGGCCGCCCGCGCGCGATCAGCCGGAGCCAGCCCGCGCGCGATCCTCCGCAATCTCGACCGCCTGAGCGGCGCGGTTTATAAGCGGCGCCATGCGCGGATCTCCACCCTGGGGAGCTCTCCCTCGCGGCTTGCTGCCGTGCCTCCTGGCCCTCCTCGCGCTCCTCGGAGCGGCCGGCTGCGGCCGGAGCAGGACGGCGCCGGAGCTCCTGAGCGTCATCGACGTCGTGCCGCGCGAGGTCGACCTCGGCGACCGCATCGAGATCCTCGGGACCAACCTGCCCACCGCGGAGGCGAAGGAGGCGGTCGTCACGTTCCGCGGGACGCTGAGGCGCCCCGGCCAGGCGCCGCTCACCGATCAGAGCATCGAGATCGACGACGCGCAGGTCAGCAGCAACAAGGTCTCGCTGGTCTTCTCGGAGGGGCTGCAGGCGCGCATCGCCGGCCGCGGCGACGACGCGGTGCACACGACCTTCCAGGGGGACGTCGTCGTCGAGATCCCCGCGACCACGCAGGGGGCGCTCCCCGTGGCCGGCACGGTGAGGGGCGTCACGATCGACTTCATCCCGCCGACGCCGCGCCGCGCCGTCATCGAGGCGCGCGAGAAGGAGGGGACGCGCGCGCTCGCGTTCTTCGGCATCGAGGTCGCGGCCGAGTCGCCCCCGGCCGGCGGGCTCGTCGTGACGACCGTGCGCGACGGGAGCCCCGCGAGCCGGGCGCAGATCCTCCCCGGCGACGTGATCACGAGCTTCGAGGGCGTGAAGGTCCTCTCGAGGGGCGACGTGATCCCGAGCGGCCACGAGCGGCTGTCGGCGATCGGGATCAGGCGGGGGGCCGCGGCGCCGTCCGAGCTCCAGCTCTCGACCGAGGGGTTCCACGCGAGCGCGCCGACCGACCTGCTCGGCGCCGGGATCATCCTCGGCGTGGCCGCCGCGATCATCCTGCTCTTCATGGCGCCGACCGCGGGGATCATCACGTGGGTCGAGCGCCGCGTCTCGGCGCGCATGCAGTCGCGCATCGGGCCGAACCGCGCCGGGCCGCAGGGCTTCCTCGTGTGGATCGCCGACGGCATCAAGTCGATCCTCAAGGAGGACGTCATCCCGGCCGAGAGCGACAGGGCGCTCTTCCGGCTCGCGCCCTACCTCGTCTTCGTCGGCGTGTCGGCCACGTTCGTGGTCATGCCGTTCGGCCAGTACCTCATCGCGGCCGATCTCGACATCGGCATCCTCTTCGTCATCGCCGTGACCTCGCTGGTCACCATCGGCCTCATGACCGGCGGCTGGGCGTCGAACAACAAGTGGTCGCTCCTCGGCGGCGTCCGCTCGGCGGCGCAGATCATCAGCTACGAGATCCCCGGCGCTGTCGCGATCGTGTGTATCGTCATGATGACCGGCTCGTTGCGCCTGCAGGACATCATCGGCGCGCAGGGCGGCGCCGGGGCCTCGTTCCTCGACGTGGGCGGCTGGCCTTGGTACTGGTTCGTCTTCCGCAACCCGATCACGTTCGCGCTGTTCTTCCTGTACTTCACGACGGCGCTCGCGGAGGGCAACCGCGCGCCGTTCGACCTGCCCGAGGCGGAGAGCGAGCTCGTCGCCGGCTACTCGACCGAGTACTCGGGGATGCGGTACCTCTTCTTCTTCTTCGCCGAGTGGGCGAACGTCTTCGTGATGTGCGGCATCGCGAGCGCGCTCTTCCTCGGCGGCTGGCAGATCCCCGGCGTCTCGCCGGCCCAGCAGGAGGCGAGCTTCGCGCTCCAGCTCCTCGGCGTCTTCGTCTTCCTGCTGAAGAGCTGGCTGCTCGTCTTCGTCGTCATCTGGATCCGCTGGACGCTGCCGCGCGTCCGGATCGACCAGATGATGAACCTCTGCTGGAAGTGGTTCGTCCCGCTCTCGTTCGGGGCCTTCCTCCTGACGGCGCTCTGGATGGTGATCGGCGTCAGCAAGACGGTCCAGCTCGTCATCAGCGTGGTCACGTTCGCTGTCTGGGCCTACCTGCTCATCCACTTCATCCGCAGGGTCCAGTACAACCTGCGGCAGGCCAAGGTCGCGCTCCACCTGAATCCGTTCCTGTGAGAGCAAACCCCGGTGCCACCTCGGCCCTGCGCTGAGGTATGCTGTCGCCGTGGCGGTTCCGTCGAGCCCGGCCTCCGATTTCTGCGCGGCGTGCGGTTATCCGCTGCGCGGGCCGCGGTGCGAGGCGTGCGGGGTCGACCGGTCGCCGTCGCTCTCGCGCAGGCCGCCCCCCGCGGAAGCGGACTGGGACGGGAGCTCGATCGAGGCCTGGCGCACGCGGGATCCGGTGCGCTTCGTGGCCCACTGCGCCTCCGCAGAGGCCGGGACGAGCGTCCAGGCGACGACGCTGCAGGACGGCGTGGGGTGGATCGTCCCGCTCGCGGCGGTGACGCTCTTCGTGGCGCTCGACGCGGCGAACGAGCGGGTGTCGATCGACGTGCCGGTCGCGCGCGTCGCGGAGCGGCACCGCGTGCCGCTGCTCCGGACGGCGCTGGAGCTCTCCGACGGGCCCGAGCCCTTCCGGCTCTGCCTCCGGGACGATCTGCTGCTGCTCCGCCGCGTCGGCCGCGTCGCCGCGTTCACGCCGGAGGCGCTGCGCCAGGCGCTCCGCGAGAGCGGCGAGGCGGCGCAGCGGCTCGGGGCGACGATGGCGGCCTGGTTCGACGCGCGACCGCCGTTCTCGGAGGAGCAGCGCGCGAGCCTCACGTGGGCCTCGGCCGGCCGCGCCCGGCCCTTGAAGAGCTTCTCCGTCCCGCCGACGCCCGGCCGCGCGCAGGGCACCCCGTCGGTGCGGGCGGCCGCGCCCCCTCCGCCGATCTCGGTGGTGCGGCCGCCGCACGAGGAGCACTCGGCGTGGGCCGCGCCCCCCTTGCCGCGCCTGCCGGAGTCGGTCGCGCGCCCGATCCGCGACGCGGACGCGATCCCGGACATCCTTTCCCCCTCGCTCGCGTCCGTTCCGGCGCCGACGTCCATCAGCGCGGTGTCGGTGAGGAACGGCGGCGTGCCCGCTGCGAAGGCCGGCATCCTCCCGCCGGCGCACGACGGAGGGATCGCGTCGAAGGCGATCAGCAGCATGGCGATGCCGGGGCCCGAGGGCGGCGCCGCGAAGCCGGCCGCGCCGATCTCGGCGACCGCGGCCCCGCTCTCGGGTGAGCACGCGCCGGCCGCGGACACGCCGCCGCAGATCAGCGATCGGCGCAGCGCGCGCACCGTCCCCTTCCGCCGCTCGACCTCCAGCATGGCCGCCGTGACGACGCCGGTGTCGGTGCGCCCGCCCGCGCTGCCGGAGGTCGAGATCGATCCTCCGTCGCGCCAGAACATCCCGTCCCGCCCCGAGTCGACGAACACGCCGGCCGATCGGTTCTGCCAGCTGCTCCGGGACGCGCAGGTGCTCGGCGCGGCGCTCAGCTTCCAGGAGCGGCCGGGCGTCATGGTGCTCCTCATCCGGTGCACCGTGTTCCGGGCGATCTACGAGTACGGCGACACGATGCCGGACGCGGTGGCGCACCTCTACCGGTGCACGGCGGCCGCGACCCGCGAGCTCATCCAGGCCGAGGGCGGCGCGCGCCGCGGGAGCACGGCCGGCGTCGCGGAGCCGGCGTTTCTCGCGATGGAGCGCCTCGTCACGGTGCGCGGGCAGGTGCCCGAGGAGAAGCCGCTCCACATCGATCCGCTCACCACGGCGGCGCTCGCGCGCGAGCACCTCGGCCGCTACCTGCGCGAGATCGAGCGCGCGCCGGCAGACCCGATGCTCCGCCACTTCCTCGCGATCGGCGCGCTGTCGGAGCTGCTCGTGCGCACGAAGCTGCCCCTCAAGACGGAGCAGCGGCTGCGCGACATCGTCGCCTACGCGCAGCGCGACGGCGCCAAGCCCGGCACGATCGATCTGCTGATGACGGCGCTCTCGAGGATCGTCGCCCAATGACGTCGCAGCTCGCGGCGCACGGCGACGGCGATCTCGCCCTGCTCCATGAGCGCGTCGCCCGCGCGCGCCGATCGATCGTGGCGATCCGCGCCGGCGTGCTCGTCACGACCGGCTGGGTGGCGCTCGGCAACGGCGTCGTGGTGACGAGCCGGCGCGGGCTCGGCTACCCGACGGAGGTCGCGCTGACGTTCGAGGACGGGCGGAGCATGGCCGGGCGCGTGATCGTCGCGGACGTGGGCCGGGACGTGGCGCTCGTCGCGCCGGGCGAGCTGCCGGGTGCCGCGGCGCTCGCCGTGCGCGCCCCGACCGAGCCGCGGCTCGGAGAGCGCGCTGCGGTGCTGAGCTGCCTGCCGGGGCAGAGCCTGCGGCTCGCGGTCGCGAGGGTGTGCCACGTGGCGCGCAAGGTCGACGGGCAGCTCCCCGCGTTCGAGCTCGACGTGGCGGCGCCCCTCGGCGCGCCGGTGCTCGATCCGGAGGGGCGCGTGCTCGGGATGGTCGCGGCGCCGTCGGGCGTCGGAGGAGAGCTCCCGGGCCACAGCGTCGTGCTCCCGGCGGGCGCGTTCCAGCCGCTGCTCGCCTCGGTGGACCGGCCGCTCGGCGAGCTCCGCGACAGGACGCCGGTCTACCGCTGCCCGGCGTGCGAGGAGACGTTCGATATCGAGAGCGATCGTTGCCTGGGCTGCGGCCGGCTGCTGCCGCACGCGTTCGCGCCGTCCCCGGCCCGCGCAGGCGTCGAGCGGGTGATCCGCCAGGGCCTGTCGGCGCTCGGGATCATCGCGAACCGGGCGCGCGTCGCCCCGAGGGCCTGGCGCATCGCGCAGCGGCCGTTCCCGACGGCAGAGATGGCGACGCAGGTGGACGTGGAGATCGACGAGGCGGGGCGCCTTTTGACCCTGCGCGCGCCGGTCGTGGGCCTGCCGGCGGCGAACCACGAGCCGTTCTACCGGTTCTTGCTCACGATGAACGACCAGAGCACGGGGGAGTTCCGCGTGTCGATCACGGGCGACGAGGTCTCGGTGTCGTGCGTGGCGTCGCTGGAGGGCTTCTCGGATCACGACGCGGCGCTGCTCATCGACGGGCTCGTCCAGATGGCCGACGAGTACCGCCGCACCCTCGCCGAGACCTTCGAGGCGGCGCCGCGCTTCGAGTCGGCGGGACGCTGAGCGGGGACGGCGGGGCGGGCGAGGGATAGCCGACCTGCCCGGCCCTCGGAGCCCCTGGTCGCCGCGCGGCGCAGGGAGGGCTGAACTCGCCTGAGACCTCACTCCTCCGGCAGAGCCGGAGGAGTGAGGTCAACTGGGCTCAAACACCAGCCCTCCCAGCGCCGCGCGGCGACCAGGGGCTCCGAGGGCCTACCGCTGCCCCACTTGATGACCTGCTCGCCATCGGCCTCCCAGCGCCGCGCGGCGACCAGGGGCTCCGAGGGTCCGAGGGCCTACCGCCCTGCAACGGGGTACCAGGCGTGCGCGCGGAGGCGCCGGACGCGCGCCGGAAGGAATTCGTCACGTTCGCGAAGGTGCTCGTCGCCGGCATGGAGGCTTCCGGCGCGCGCCCGGAGGCCTCCGTCGCGGGAACGAAGCTTTCCGTCGCGCGCCGGAAGCTTCCGGCACGGGGCGGGACGCGGAATTCGCCGGAAATTCATCCTCCGGCGAACGCCGGACGGCATCGGGAGCAGGGCCGGCGCTCCCAAGTCCGCGAAATGTGGTGCTCAGAATCGCGCCGGAGGGCTTCGTTTCCGCGACGGAAGCTTCCCGAGCGCGCCGGAAGGTCTCGGGCGCGCGCCGGAAGCCCTTGTTCGTGTGCCAGGTTACTCCAGATCGGTCGCGTCGGTGTCGTCGACCGGTTCGGCGGGCGCGGCAGGGGTGTTGCGCTGGGGCGCCTTGCGGTTCGCGAGGCCGAGGCGGATCAGGTAGCCGCGCTTCTTGACGACCGCGCGCGCCGTGGTCGACCACTCGTCGAACCAGCCGCGCAGCTTCGAGAGCGCCTCGCGCCGGCGCGCGGTCTCCGGGAGCTCGGTCTGCTCGGGCAGAGGCGATGTCGGGCCGAGCGCGACGCCGACGAGGCCCTGGAGGCGCTTGCGTTCTGCCTTGTCGAGGCCGCGGGTCGCGAGGAAAGCGACTGCCTTCTTGTCGCTCTGCTGGGTCGCGACGCGGTCCGGGTCGGCGCCGCTCTCGAGGGCGTCGAGCCGCGTGAGGAAGGTGGCCACTCCCTGGACTGCGGCGGTGCCCGTGGAGGGCGAGAGGTCCTTGAAGACGTAAGCGTGCACGTCGGGGAATCGCCGGCGGAGCGCGGCGCCATAACGGGCGAAGTTGGGCTCATCCCACTGGTCGAGCTCCGTGGTCGCGGCGCGCTGCGCCCTGGCATCTGCGGTATCGGGCGTCGCGCTGCTCTTCCGGGGAGCGGCGAGGACGTCGAGGAGGAGCGTGCGGCCCTCCAGGATGTCGTCATCGATCATCCCCGCTTCTGCCATCATCGTGCGAATCGCAGCGACGGCGCCCATTCCGGTCAGGAACTTGGTGGCGCGCTCCGGCGTGGCCTCGAGGACTTCATTCGAATACTCCATGCTGGCTTCCTCCCTGCCGGCCGGCAAAGCCGGACGGCGGCAATGAAAGCGGAAGTTACGATGGGAGTTTCGGCAATTGGAAGAGGATTAGCCGTTGCTCCGACCGTCGGTTCTTTGCTGCCTCCGACTGGGGCACCTGGGCGGTGACTTGTGTGCGGAGGCCCGTGCGCTGAAGACGGACAGGATGGGGCTCAGGGCGCCCTCCTCGGCTGGGCAATGTCCTACCGCTCCTGTGATGGCGATTGCACCCGGAGGGAAAATGAGCGGATGACCGTGCGCGGGTGAGAAAAATCGCGGGGTGGAGAAAGAAGGCGGCGAAGTTCCTGGTGGAAGACGGCCGATCGCTCGTCGGGGTCGGCAACGACGGCGTGCGCAGGGTGCTCGACATTCCGAGGGAATCAAGCTTTGGTGGTAGCGAGGGGAAGGCGCCCGACTTCCTGTCGGTGTCCAGCGGCCACAAGCTCATCCTCAGTGAAGCGAAAGGCGGAACGATCGACGCTCGCGAGGTGCGCGCTCAGCTCTCGAACGCGATGAAGGCGCTGAAGGACCAGTGGGGGCTCGCTGGAGACGTACAGCGGGTCGAGCTCATCATGGAGCAGGGCGCAAAGTTCGATCCGAAGAAATTCACCGTCAAGGATGGCTACCTGTTCGACTCGGACAAGGGCAAGAACGTTACCCTCGATGGTTTCGACAAATTCATCCTGGTGATCCGACTATGAGCTATTCAGGACCGCAATTTTTCGCCTGGTGCGATGAGCCCGAACGGCTCGACGCGTTCGCTGCAGCGCTGTCTGCGCTGGTCATCCCAGGGTATGGTATCAGCCTCATGATGAGCGCGGACATAACGTGCTCTACGTGCTCCATCGATGAGGTGCTCGCCATGGTGCGCACCCACTTCGGAGGTTTGAACAGCGCTCACCTGGGGTCCACCATGAGGCTGAACGACTCCCAGCGTATCATGTCGTTCAGCCTCGCTTGCTACCCCGAAGACAGCGAAGATGACCATCCTGACGGCCCTCTCAAGGCCAAGGCAGGCTATCGCAAGTGGGATTTCTACCCCTACGAGCTCGCTGTAAGCAGGGGCTCCCGCTCCGTGGAGGCCGAGGCCGCAGCCGCCTACCACGTGGTCCAGGGCGACGTCGAGGATCTCCTGCTCCGCCTCTGCGCGCCGGACGCGAGCGGGCGCGTGCCGACCGGCGCCTGTACGGGCGAGGAGGACTGGATCGCCCCGGTCGAGATGTGCGCGACCTACAACGCGAGCGCCGCGGAGCTCGCGCGCGACCTCGCCTTGTCGTGGGTGAGCCTCCACCACAAGGAGAGCGTCTCGCGCATCGCGGGCACGCCGCTTTCGGCGCTCCATGCGCGTGTGGAAGCCGCGCCACGCGGAGCGCGCGTGCCCATGAAAAGCAAGAGCGAGCTCACCGGTTCGCTATCGCGCGAGACCGTCCTCAAGGCGCTCGCGACGCCGCCGGCCGCCCTGCTCGAAGCGCTCGATGCCGCGGCGGTGCCTGACGACGCCTGGCGTGCGGCCGAGCCCAAGGCGCGCGAGCTCGTGGAGCTACGCCGCGAGCTCGACGACGAAGACGCGGGGGAGGTACCACCCGCCTTCTGGGTGGACATCACGACGCGCGGGCATGCCCGCTTCCTCGAAGAGCACGCCCCCTTCCACGTCCGGCGGCTCCCGAGCGGCGGCGTGGTGCTGGCCACGCACCCGTACCGCGCGCTCTGGCCGCTCTGGGCCGATGCGCTCTTCGTGCTCGGCCTCATGTCGTGACGTCAAGCCATGCAACACGCATCGGGAGGCCGTGACGCTATTGGCCAGGATCAAGCCCGGGGAATGACGGCTGGGGCAGGCCGGCAAGAGGGCCGCGATGGCGGCCGACCTGTATCTGTGACGAAGGGAAACCAATGGTCCGTCAGCAAGGTGTACGTGGTGTAGCCATTCAGCTCAGGTCGGAGGCCATCGCGTCGTGAGCCGCGCAAGCAGCTATCGTACGCTGAGGGAGGAGCCCCTTCGCTTGTATGCGGCGTGCGACGAGGAACACAGGGTCGACGCGTTTGCGGCTGCTCTGTCCGCCCTCGTCATGCCGGGGTGGTTCGTGAGGCTCTCGATCCATCCGCTCGCCGGTCCCGATAGGTCTTACGCCGCTCTTCCCGTCGAGAAAGCCGTGGCAGTGGCTCGCTCGGCCTTCGGCACAGATGTGCGCATCGGAGCGAGCTTCTGGACCATGACGAGCTTCGGCCACGGCATCCCGCTCACCATCGGCTGCGCCGACGAGAAGCACGAGCGCCGGTCCCCGGACGGTCCTCTGAGCGCATCGAGCGGCGATCATCACGATCTGCTCCCACAGAGCATCGACGTGGCTGTCGGCGCCCGCTCCGTTGAGGTCGAAGCCGCGGTGATGTCAGTGCACGTTCAGCAGGACATCAACGATTTCTTGGTCCGTGTCTGCGCGAGCGAACACGTGACGACCGGCGGGTGCTCAGACCTCAATACCTGGGGTCCACCGATCGAGCTCGCCGCAACATACCACGCGGACTCCTTCGCCGCGCGCGATCTCGCCCTCTCATGGGTGCACGTCCACGAGGGCTACAAGGTGGCGCGCGCCGCAGGCATATCGCTCGATGCGCTCCGAGCGCGTATCGAGGCCGCGCCGCGCGGGACGCGGATCGCGGTCGCGGGCACCGTTGCGCGCGCGCGCAAGCACGCCGAGCTGGAGTATTTCGCAGAGAGGGAGAGGATGGGGCTGCTCGTGCGCGATGAACCCGATCCGCGCGCGCGCTGGAGGAAGACCATCGAGCTTACAGAGAGGGAGGACGCGCTGCGCGCGCGCGGCGAGGTTCTGCCGCTCGGCACGCGCGTCGCGCTCGCGGGCGACGCCGAGCTGACGCGCGAGCAAGTCCTTGCAGCGCTCTCCACGCGGCCGGTCACGCTGCTTGAAGCACTCGAAGCCTCCGCTGTGCCGGACGACGCGTGGCGCGCGATCGAGCCGATGGCGCTCGAGACCATTCAGGCCGCGAAGGAGGGTGCGCCCACCGAGAACGTGATCGTGAATACGGGCGTGCACACTCGATTCATCGAGCGCCATGCCCCCTTCCACGTGCGCCGCCTGCCGAGCGGCGGCGTGGTGCTGGCCACGCACCCGTACCGCACGCTCTGGCCGCTCTGGGCCAATGCGCTCTTCCTGCTCGGCCTGATGTCCTGACAAGAGGCTACCTCATGAGGATGATGAAGCGATGAGAGAAGGGCCGTTTTTCTTCGCGTGGTGTGACGAGGCACAGAGGGTCGATGCGTTCGGCGCGGCGCTGTCGGCCCTCATCAAGGAGCCACAGTACGGTATCCGCGCGATCATGGACCGCGACACGGAATGCAACACGACCTCCGTGGACGAGGTGGTCGCGATGCTGCGCACCCACTTCGGACGCACCGACGCCGAAGCCTACTTCGTCGCATCGTTGAGCTACGAACACTTCGTCCATTGCATTCTTCACTGCACCACCGACAAGAGCGAGCGTCTCAAGCCGAGGGGCCCCATCCGCATGTACGCCCGTCAGATCGAGGACTTTTCCCCCATGCACATGGATCTCGCCCTGGGCCGCGGCCCGCGCTCCGTGCAGGCTGAGGCCGTGCTCGCGTGGCGCATGGTCCTGGAAGATCTCGAGGACGTCCTGCTCCGGCTCTGCGCGCCGGACGCGAGCGGGCGCGTCCCGACCGGCGGCTGCACGACGGCGCGGACCTGGCTCGCGCCGGTCGCCCTGTGCGCGACGTACAACGCGGACGCGCGCGACATCGCGCGCGATCTCGCCCTCTCGTGGATCTGCCTCCACGACAAGGAGAGGGTGTCGCGCATCGCGGGCGTGTCGCTGGAAGCGCTCCACGCGCGCGTCGACGCCGCGCCGCCTGGGGCGTGCGTCGCGATGAGACATAGCAGCGGGCACTGGAGCTCGCTCTCCCGTGACACCGTTCTCAAGGCGCTGGCGACGCCGCCCTCCGCCCTGCTCGAGGCGCTCGAAGCCGCGGCGGAGGTGCCCGACGGCGCGTGGCGCGCCGCAGAGCCGCGCGCGCGCGAGATCTACGAGCGGACGCTCCCGTTCAGGGGGCGCGACGAACGGGGCACGGAAACTAGCAACGGCCCGCCACTCTCGCAGGTCGAGATCACCCTCGACCACTTCGAGTTCCTGGTCGACCACGCCCGGTTCCACGTCCAGCGCCTCCCGAGCGGCGGCGTGGTGCTGGCGACCCACCCGTACCGCACGCTCTGGCCGCTCTGGGCCGATGCTCTCCTAGCGCTCGGTCTGATGTCCTGACGCGCGTCCTGCACGCGCTCCGTTCATCGGACTTCGGATCCGGGCCGCACGCACAGACGGCGCACCCCTCCCTGAGCGCGCGGAGCGCGCGATTAGGGAGGGGCGGACCGCGCGCAGGCGCGAAGCGCCGAGCACGGGCCGGGGGTGGGCATCCACTCTCTCAGAGCTATCCGCCGCCGTTTCAGAACCGTCGTCATCGACGACCAGCACCGAGGGGTGGGACCCGGACGACCCGGGAGCGTACGCGCTCGGGGAGAGCGAGGTGCCGTGGGTCGAGGTGCCGGACATCGCCGAGGTGGATGGGGCGTTCGACGAAGGAAGGGACCGTACGCGGCGTACGCAGACGCGGTGCTCGCGGCGCTTTCGGCGGACGTGAGCGGCGGAGGACGGTCGGCGAGGGCGTCGAGGCGTACGCGGGGATGATGTAGACGCTGGTGCACGCGACGACACGCATCGGGGTGGGGTTCGTGCCGGTGGTGGGGCCGGTGCTCGACATGCGCGAGGCGGTCACCGGGAAGGCGTTCTGACTGCCGTCGGGGCAGGAGCTGAGCGACGAGGAGCGGGGCAGGACGCTGGGGCAGCGCCTCTGCCGCGAGGGTGAAGTGCGCAATCCCCAGCCCCAGCGGAATGTCAAGACGAACGCTCTGGTGCATGCACAGGTGTGACCTCCTCGCCCGGAGCGCGGCTCAGGCGCGCGCCAAGAAGCCAGCGCGAACGGCGCCGGCAGCCTCGATGAATGCACCGTGCGCGCCCGCGAAAGCATCGGCGGCGCGGAGAGGCGCTCGCGCCAGCCCCAGGCGCCTCGCGCCAGGTTGGCATGCACAGCCTCGGAAGGATGTCAAGATGTACACGCCCGCGCGGCGCCCCGCCCGCGGGCGGCGCCGCCGCGCTCACCCCTCCCTCGCCGCCGCGCCGCCGCGCTCCCGCGCAGCCCGCCGAGCGATGCATGTTAGCTTGAGCCGCGCCAGCACGAGGCGTGCGGGCACCCCCGTCATCGAGGAGATCATGAAGCGAGAAAAGCGACTGACCAAGCGCGAGCGGAAGGCGCTCGCGCCGGCGCGCCCGGCGGCGCAGCAGCACGAGCACCAGCACATCCACTGCGTCGCCTGCGGCAAACACCTCGATGCGGTGGAGTTCGGGGTGCAAGGGACAGCGACATGGATCCAGTGCCTGCACCGGTCGCGCTTCGCCTCCTGCACCGAGTGCGTCGAGATCTCGAAGCGCCTCCTGGCCGAGCACGACCGCACCGGACAACCGGTGCAGTCCGCCCAGGCTTGGCACTGAGAGCGGAATCACAGCGCTCCAGCCCGGCCGACAACGCCTGAGGACGCTCGCACTACAGCGCACCACAGACGGACGGTCTGGACAATCGTCAGCACACATCCTCGCCCGCTCACCCCGCGGCCGTCCACCCCGGATACGCTTGCGCTCGGCGCCCTTTGCGCCAATGGTTTGCGCCCCATTCATCTCGGAGGATCTGCATGACGAAACCAATCCGCCGCGCAGGCGTCATCGGCGCGGGCGTCATGGGCAGCGGCATCGCCGCCCACTTCGCGAACGCCGGCATCGAGGTCTTGCTCCTCGATATCGTGCCCCCGAACCTCAGCGACGCTGAACGGCAGGACCCGGCCGCCCGGAGCCGCTTCGCCGCGGGCGGGCTGGAGAAGGCCCTCAAGGCCAGGCCCGCCGCGTTCTTCCACCCGTCGAACGCCCGCCTCGTGCGCACCGGCAACACCGAAGATCACTTCTCCGAGCTCGCGCAATGCGACCTCGTCATCGAGGCCATCATCGAGAAGATGGAGCCGAAGCGCGCCCTCTTCGCGCGCCTCGAGCAGGTCATGCGGCCGGACGCGATCGCGGCGTCGAACACCTCCGGGCTGCGCATCGAGGAGATGATGCAGGGGCGCTCCGAGGCCTTCCGCAAGCGATTCCTCGTCATGCACTTCTTCAACCCGGTCCGGTACATGAAGCTCCTCGAGCTCGTCGCCGGCCCCGATACAGATCCGGCCGTCGTCGCGCGCGTGCGGAGGTTCGGCGAGGACGTGCTCGGCAAGGGCATCGTCTTCGGCAAGGACACCCCGAACTTCGTCGGCAATCGCATCGGCACCCACGCGATGCTCACGGCCATCCACCTCATGGTCGAGGAAGGGCTCGCGCCGGAGGACGTCGACGCCATCACCGGCGTCGCCATGGCCCACCCGAAGAGCGCGAGCTTCAGGACTGGCGATATCGTCGGGCTCGACACCTTCGCCCACGTCGCCGAGAACTGTTACGCGTCGCTCGAGCGCGACGAGGACCGCGAGGTCTTCAAGCTGCCCGCCTACATCCGGAGCATGATCGAGGCGAAGCTCCTCGGCGACAAGACCAAGGGCGGCTTCTACCGCAAGGCGAAGGAAGGGCTGGAGACGCTCGATCCCGCGAAGCTCCAGTACCGGCCGCACGGCGGCGACGAGGCGATCAAGAAGGCCACGCGGTCGTGCGAGAAGATCGAGGACCCGGCCGCGCGCGTGAAGAAGCTCGCCAGCGACCCGGGCAAGGCCGGGCAGTTCGCCTGGAAGGTGCTCTCCCGCTCGCTCGCGTACACGGCGCGGCGGGTCGGCGAGATCGCCGACAGCATCGTGGCCATCGATGACGCCATGCGCTGGGGGTACAACTGGGAGCTCGGGCCTTTCCAGACCTGGGACGCGCTCGGCTTCGCCGAGACCGTCGAGCGCATGCAGAAGGACGGCCTCAAGCTGCCCGAATCGATCCTCCGCATGAAGCAGAGCGGCGCGACCTCGTTCTACCGCGCCGATGGAGCGGTGTTCGATCTGCTCAAGGGGGAGTACGTCGCCCGCCAGGTCGATCCGCGGAACGTCACGCTGGCCGGCGCGCGCCGCGGCGTGAAGGCCGTGCTCGCCAACGACGGCGCAGAGGCCTGGGACCTCGGCGACGGCGTGCTCGGCGTCACCTTCAAGACCAAGGCGAACAGCCTCGATCCGGACTCGATCGGGATGCTCTCGCTCGCCGCGGAGAAGGCCGAGCAGGACTTCCGCGCGCTCGTGGTCTTCAACCAGGGCGAGCACTTCTGCGTCGGCGCCAACCTGTTCCTCGTGGTGATGGCCGCGGGCAACAAGGACTGGGACGCGATCCGCAAGATGGTGAAGGGGTACCAGGACGCGACGCAGCGGCTGAAGTACGCGAGCGTCCCGGTCGTGGCCGCGCCCTACGGGATGACCCTGGGCGGCGGGCTCGAGCTCTGCTTCGCTTGCGACGCGGTACAGGCCTCGGCGGAGACGTACGCGGGGCTCGTCGAGGTCGGCGTCGGCCTGATCCCGGGCGGCGCGGGGACGCTCAACATGCTCTGGCGCGCGTTCGAGGGCATCCCGGAGGGCGTGCCGGTGAACTCGTACGACCTCGTGACGCAGGTCTTCAAGAACATCGCCCTCGCCAAGGTCGCGACCAGCGCCGACGAGGCGAAGGCGCTCGGCTTCTTCCGCAAGACCGACGGCGTCTCGTTCGACCGGGCGCGGCAGCTGTACGAGGTGAAGGCGCGCGCCGTCGGGCTGGCCGAGGCCGGGTACCACGCGCCCGTGCCGCGCGCCTACAAGCTCCCGGGCGAGAGCGGGATCGCGACGCTGCAGATGATGATCGACACGCTCGTCGCCGGCGGCCACGCCAGCGAGCACGACGCGAAGATCGCGCGCAAGCTCGCCGAGGTGCTCTGCGGCGGCGCCGGGGGCGGGGCGCGCGAGGTGACCGAGGACGAGGTCCTCGAGCTCGAGCGCGAGGCGTTCGTCAGCCTGTGCGGTGAGCCCAAGAGCGCTGAGCGAATGCAGTACATGCTGATGAACAACAAGCCCCTTCGGAACTAGGTGAACGCCATGGTCGACGTCGTAATTGCAGAGGCCGTCCGCTCGGCCGTTGGCCGGGCCCACAAAGGGTCGCTCGCGCAGAAGCGCCCCGACGAGCTCGCGGGCGAGGTCGTCGCCGCGCTGCTCCAGCGCGTCCCCCAGGTGAAGCCGGAGGACGTCGAGGACCTCGTCCTCGGCTGCGCGATGCCGGAAGGCGAGCAGGGGCTCAACGTCGCGCGCGTCGTCTCGCTCCTCGGCGGCATGTCGCAGGAGGGATCAGCGATCACCATCAACCGCTTCTGCTCGAGCGGGCTCCAGGCGATCGCGATGGCGGCGGGCAGCATCGCGATGGGGTCGGTCGACATCGCCGTCGCCGGCGGCGTCGAGTCGATGACGATGGTCCCGATGACCGGGAACAAGCTCAGCGCGTCGCCGGAGGCGATGGAGCGGTGTCCGACGGTGTACACGCCGATGGGCATCACCGCGGAGAACGTGGCGAACAGGTTCCAGGTAAGCCGCGCCGACCAGGACGCGTTCGCGCTGAAGAGCCACCAGAAGGCGGCCGCGGCGCGCGCGGCGGGGCGGTTCGAGGACGAGATCGTCACCGTGAAGGGGGTGCGCTACGAGAACGGCAAGCGCGCGACGTTCGACTTCCGCACCGATGAGCTGATCCGCAAGGAGACCACCGCGGAGGCGCTCGCCGGGCTGAAGCCGTCCTTCGCGGCGAAGGGGAGCGTCACCCCGGGCAACAGCTCGCCGCTATCGGACGGCGCCGCCGCCGCGCTCGTGATGAGCAAGGCGAAGGCGGACGCGCTCGGCGTGAAGCCGCTCGGCTTCTTCCGGTCGTTCGTGACCGTCGGCGTCGACCCCGCGATCATGGGGATCGGCCCGGTGCCCGCGGTGCGGAAGCTGCTCGCGCGGACCGGGCTGAAGATGGCCGACATCGACCTCTTCGAGGTCAACGAGGCGTTCGCCTCGCAGGCCGTCTACGTGCAGCGGACGCTCGAGATCCCGGAGGAGAAGCTCAACGTGAACGGCGGCGCGATCGCGCTCGGCCACCCGCTCGGGTGCACCGGCGCGAAGCTCACCGCGACCGCCCTCTACGAGCTGCGCCGGCGCGGCGGCCGGTACGCCGTCGTCACGATGTGCATCGGCGGCGGCATGGGCGCAGCCGGCCTCGTCGAGCTCGCCAGCGGGACCGCGAGCGCCTGAGCCCCGCCCTGCTGATCCCGCCCCGCTGATCCCGCCCCGCTGATCCCGCGTCGACGGCCGCATCCACGGCGCGCCCCGCCGCGGGTGGTGCGATCATTTGCCCAGAGAGGTTCCACATGAAGGCGGGAAGGCGGGAAGATCATTCAGGTTTTCTTCTCGCCTTCCCGCCTTCATGTTCAAATGACTGCACCACCCCGCCGCGAGCCCGAGCCCCGCGCTCCGGCTTTCCTGCGGCGGGGCGATGGCCTATAGATCTCCCCATGCCGAGCCACCTGACGACCTTTCAGGGGTCGATCCCCGACGCCCTGAAGCGGGCCATCGAAGAGAAGATCGAAGGCTCCACCGCCGAGGTGACCGGCGGCGGAGGGCACTTCAACCTCGTCGTGACCTCGCCGGTGTTCGCCGGCAAGAGCATGCTGGAGAGCCAGCGGCTGGTCTACGGGGCCATCGCGCACCTCATGGCCGGCGACCAGGCGCCCGTCCACGCGATAGACAGCCTAAAAACACGCACCCCTTGAGCGGGGCGCACCCGCTGCGGATACGGGCCCACCTCGACGTTTTCGGTGCTCGGCGTGCTGGAGCACGCCTGCGCGCCGAAAACGCCGATCTGGGCCCGTCTCCTGTGCGGGTGAGCCCCGCTCGGCAAGCGTGGATCAGCGGGCCGGGGACGAGGGCGGGTCGCTCAGCGGGCCGGGGGCGAGGGCGGGTCGCTCAGCGGGCAGGGGAGGAGGGCGGGTCGCTCAGCGGTGGGGGGCGGGCGCGCTGGCGGGGGGGCGGCCTAGAGCGACAAACGGGTTGAAACCGCCCGCGCAAAGCGGAGGTTCGAACCGCCAAGACGCCAAGGCGCCATGATCTGGTTCTCTTCTTGGCGTCCTTGGCGCGCTTGGCGGTTCATTCCTCGGTGGATCAACGTGATCGGTATCCTAGGCGACCACCGCGCTCCGGCTCACAGGTGCTGCTGCAGCCGTCGCCGTCCACGGTGTTGCCGTCGTCGCAGCCCTCCCCAGCGGTGAGGATGGAGTCGCCGCACACGGGGACGCACGTGCTGGGCTCCCCGTGGCAGGTGTAGCCGTAATTGACGTCGCAATCGACGCTGCAACCGTCGGCGCCGATCGTGTTTCCGTCGTCGCACGTCTCGTTGCCGATGAGCAGGCCGTCGCCGCAGAGCGGGCCGCAGGCGCTCGGCTCGCCGTTGCACTCGTAGCCCGCCTCGATCACGCAGACCGCGTTGCAGCCGTCCTCGTCCTCGACGTCGCCGTCGTCGCAGGACTCGGCGCCGCGCACGAGGCCGTCACCGCACATCGTCGAGCAGATGCTCGGGGCGTCAGCGCAGGTGTAACCCGCCTCGACGGCGCACCCCGCGTCGCAGCCGTCCCCCGCCGCGGTGTTGCCGTCGTCGCACTCCTCTGAGCTGGCCACGGTGCCGTCGCCGCAGACGCCGCCGCCCTGGCCGCCGCCGCCGTTCCCGCCGCCGTCGCCGCCGTTCCCGCCGCCGTCGCCGCCGTTCCCGCCGCCGTCACCGCCGCCGCCGTTCCCGCCTGCGCTCGTGGTCCCGCCGGCGCTCGCCGCCGTCGTGCTCGACACGGAGCTCGCGCCGCCCGTGCCCGAGGCGCCCCCGCCGGACCCGCCGCCGCCGTCGTTCGAGCCCCCGTCGTCGCACGCCATCAGCGCCATGACCGCGATCGCCGCGGCCGCCCTCGTCCACTTCGCTTGCAGCATCCATCCCCTCCAGGCGCGAGGTCCTCGCGCGACGGTGGCCTCCCCTGAGCGCCCTCCGAGCACCTGTTGCAGCAATCCTTGATCCTTCCACGGAATACCCGCCTCCGATCACCAGGACAACTCTGGCGCCACGCGCCCCATCGCGCTCGCCGCGCCATCGCCGCCGCCGGCCGCGCCGGACGCCAGCCTGCAAGCCCCGCCGACGGGTCCACGATCGTGCCCGCCGGGGGGGCGACGATCGCGCATCGTGTGCGCCGCGCCCCGGCCGGGGCGCGCGGCGCGTGGACATTTCTGGTCCAGGTATCCCCGCCCGCGCCGCCCGGAGACACGCCGCGCCGTCTGTTTGACACCGGAATTCGCGCGGTGGTACGTGGCGGCCAGCGCCAGATCCAGGCGCGCTTGCCCGATCGCGACCTCACGAACCCGAGGACCTTGCCATGATGCCTCGTTCCCCGTTGCTCCCCGCCGCCCCGCCCGCAGGCGGCCCCGGCGCGCCAGACGACCGGCGCGCGCTGCCCGCCCACGGTCGCCCCAGCCGCCCCAGCCGCCTCGGCGTCGGGCTGCTCTCCATGCTCCTCGGCGCGGCGATCACCGCCGCCGCGCCGGACGCCGCCGCGCAGGCCGCCGGCGCGGACAGCACGCGCACGGGCAACGGCGCGAACGGCGACGGCATGGACCTGCACCTGTTCCGGCCGGCGGTCGACTCCAAAGGGCTCTTCTCGGTCAACGGGGCGGACATCCTCGGCGCAAACGATATAAGCCTGGGGCTCGTGCTCGATTACGGGCACAACATCATGCCGCTCACCGAGAACGAGCGGCAGACGGACGTGATGCTGAATCACGCCTTCCAGGGGACGTTCCAGTTCGATTACGGTATCGCCAACTTCCTCGTCCTCGGGCTCTCGGTCCCGGTGGTGCTCAACGGGGCGAAGCCGGTCGACGACATAGGCCCTGGGCCCGGCGCCAACTACAGCGACAACTCGCTCGACGCCCAGACGCTCGGCAACCTGGCGATCCACGCAAAGCTGCGCCTGCTCCGCCCGGATCAGGACGTGATCGGGCTCGCGCTGATCGCCCAGGCCGGCGTCGGCGTGGGCGGGTCCGAGGACTTCGCCTCGGACCCGGGCTTCTTCTTCTGGCCGCAGATCGTGCTGGAGAAGCGGCTCGGGATCACCAACCCGTTCCGGATCGCGCTGAACGCCGGTTACCGCGGCCATACCGGGAAGAACCCTGCGTTCGGCCTGCGCCAGGACGGCCTGACCTTCCAGCTCAAGGAAGGAGACTTCGAGTACTCCGACCTGCTCACCGGCGGGTTCGGGATGAGCTTCCGCGTCCTCACGCCGCTCGATCTCGTGGCCGAGACCTACCTGACGCAGCAGGTCGGCGGCGGTGACAGCAGCAAGCAGAAGCTGTCGGCCGAGGCGATCGGGGGCATCAAGCTCTTCATCGAGCGGAACAGCTTCCTCATGCTGGGCGCCGGCGTCGGGTACACGCCCGGGTTCCAGTCGGCGGAGCAGCGCGCGACCCTCGGGTTCGTCTTCGAGCCGTCCATCGGCGACCGCGACGGCGACGGCATCAAGGACGATCAGGACGACTGCCCCGACGAGCCGGAGGACTTCGACGGCTTCCAGGACACCAAGGCAGACTCGCCCCCCGGGAAGTACGGCTGCCCGGATCCTGACAACGACGAGGACGGCATCCTCGACGTCGACGATCGCTGCCCGAACAACCCGGAGGACCGCGACGGCGACGAGGACGACGACGGCTGCCCGGAAGGGAGCGATGGCGACCGCGACGGCGACGGCATCCTCGACTCGCGCGACAAGTGCCCGGACGATCCGGAGGACCGCGACGGCTTCCAGGACAAGGACGGCTGCCCCGACCCCGACAACGACAAGGACGGGATCCCGGACAAGTCCGACCAGTGCCCGAACGACCCGGAGGACAAGGACGACTTCGAGGACGAGGACGGCTGCCCCGACCCCGACAACGATCGGGACGGCATCCCGGACGTGACCGACAAGTGCCCGAACGATCCAGAGACGTTCAACGGCCTCGAGGACGAGGACGGGTGCCCGGACAAGGGCAGTGTCGTGATCGAGGAGAACAACATCGTCATCCTCGAGAAGATCCAGTTCGCGACCGGCAGCGCCGAGATCCTCCCGGAGTCGTTCGGCATCGTGCAGGCCGTCGCCGAGACGCTCAAGCACCACCCGGAGTTCTCGATGATCGAGGTGCAGGGGCACGCCGACGAGCGCTCCGCTGACGCGTTGAACCTCAAGCTGACCCAGGCCCGGGCGGACGCTGTCGTCGCGGCGCTCGTGCAGCGCGGGGTCAACAAGAACGCGGTGCGCTCGATGGGCTACGGCGAGTACTGCCCGATCGACCCGGCCCACAACGCGGGGGCGTGGGAGAAGAACCGGCGCGTCGAGTTCAAGGTCGTGCGGACCGACAAGGGGCCGACGAACGTGGAGCTCGGGTGCGCCCTGGCCCGATCCAAGGGCGTCGTCCCGCCGCCGCCCTGAGCGGAGCTCGCCGCGCGCGCCGCCCGCTGCCCCGCGCGCGGCGCGCTGCCGATCTGGACAGGACAGGTCGGCCCGGGAGAGAGTGAGACCACCATGAAGGCCCGCGCCAGGCTCTCCGCCGCCGCAGCGACGCTCGCCGCGGCGGCGAGCGGTTGCATCGACACAGACGCCGCCGTGTTCGTGGAGCCGTCCATCGCCGCGCCCGAGGCTACCGTCTCCGCGGGGGCGCTCGGGACCAGCCTCCAGGCGACGTTCACGCTGCGGCTCCACCTCGGCTCGCGGGCGAGCGGCCCCAGCCGCGTCGCCGTCCGCACCTTCGAGATCGCGAGCGCCGATCAGAAGACCTCGATCGTCGCGCCCCTCGCCGTCGAGACCACGACGGCGCTGCCGGTCGAGGTCGCTCCGGACAGCGACGTCGCCGTGGCGTTCACCGCCGACACGGGCGTCGAGGGCAGGACGCTCCCGAGCGACGCCGCAGCGGCGCTCTGCGCCGCGGAGGGGATCCGCATCACGGGCTCGATCGAGGACTCGCTGGAAGACGGGGCGACGCCGGTCGCCTCGGACGTGTTCCACGCGCGCTGCCCGTGACGCGCCGCGTGCGCTCCGCGCCGGCGCGCTTGCGCCGTCGTTCTCCGCGTTGAGCGGCGCCATCGCGCGCGGGCCGCGCTAAATAGAGTCCATGGCGTACGAAGAGCGCACCCACCCTCCGGAGGCCGAAGCGGACCGCGCGCTCCAGCCGCCGGCTCCAGCCGACGAGAGCACCGCCGACGCGCTCCGTTCGACGAACGATTCCACGAACGATTACACGAACGGCGGAGGCGGCGAGGGGCTCGGGCTCGACGAGGGCGGGCTCGCCGCGCTCCGGCGCGCGGTGGCCGCGTGGCGCGAGGGCCCGGTCGCCGAGGCGTCGGCGCGCTTCCCGCCGCGCAGCGAGCGCTTCTCGACCTGGAGCGGCGTCGACGTGCCCGATCTCGCGACGCCGGCCGACGCGCCGCTCGATTACGCGAAGGACCTCGGGCTGCCCGGGGAGTACCCGTTCACGCGGGGCGTCCAGCCGACGATGTACCGCGGCAAGCTCTGGACAATGCGAATGTTCGCCGGCTTCGGCACGCCGGAGCAGACGAACGCGCGGTTCAAATACCTGCTCGCCGAGGGGCAGACGGGCCTGTCCACCGCCTTCGATTTCCCGACGCTCATGGGCTACGACTCGGACTCTCCGCGGTCGCTCGGCGAGGTGGGGATGTGCGGTGTCGCGGTCGACACGCTCCGCGACATGGAGGTGCTCTTCGACGGCATCCCGCTCGACCAGGTGACGACGTCGATGACCATCAACGGCCCGGCCGTCGTGCTGCTCGCGTTCTACATCGCGCTCGCCGACAAGCGCGGGATCCCGCGCAAGCGGATCGGCGGCACCGTGCAGAACGACTGCTTAAAGGAGTTCATCGCCCAGCACGCCTGGCTCGTCCCGCCGCGCCCGGCGATGCGCATCGTGACGGACATGATCGAGTTCTGCGCGCGCGAGGTGCCGCGGTGGAACTCCGTGTCCATCAGCGGCTACCACATCCGCGAGGCGGGCTCGACCGCCGCTCAGGAGCTCGCGTTCACGCTCGCGGACGGGCTCGCGTACGTCGAGAGCTGCATCGAGCGCGGCCTCGACGTCGACTCCTTCGCGCCGCGCCTCTCGTTCTTCTTCGACGTCCACAACGACTTCTTCGAGGAGATCGCGAAGCTCCGCGCCGCGCGCCGCATGTGGGCGCGGTTCCTCAAGGAGCGTTACGGCGCGAAGAGGGCCGAGAGCATGAAGCTGCGGACGCACGCGCAGACGGCCGGCGTCTCGCTGACGGCGCAGCAGCCCTACAACAACGTGGTCCGCGTCTCGCTCCAGGCGCTCGCCGCCGTGCTCGGCGGCACCCAGTCGCTCCACACGAACTCGCTCGATGAGACCTACGCGCTCCCGACCGAGGAGAGCGTGACCATCGCCCTCCGGACGCAGCAGATCATCGCCCACGAGAGCGGCGTCGCGAACACGATCGATCCGCTCGGGGGCAGCTACTACGTCGAGTGGCTGACGGACCGCCTGGAGCAGGAGGCGCTCGCGTACATCCAGCGGATCGACGAGATGGGCGGGATGGTGCCCGCCATCGAGAAGGGGTATCCGCAGCGCGAGATCGCCGCCTCGGCTTATCGCTTTCAGCGAGAGCTGGAGTCGGACGAGCGGATCATGGTGGGCGTGAACCGCTATGCCGCGGCAGGCGAGAAGACGATCCCCCTCCTCCGCATCGACGAGGAGGTGCAGCGCGTGCAGTGCGAGAACCTCGCCCGGGTCAAGGCCCAGCGCGATCAGGACCGGGTGCGAAGCGCGCTGGCCGAGGTGCGAAACAGCGCGCGCGGCAGCGACAACCTCATGCCCCCCATCATCGCGGCGGCCAGCGTGTACGCGACCGAGCAGGAGATCTGCGACGTGCTGCGCGACGTCCTGGGGACGTACAGCGATCCGGCAGAATTCTGATCTCCCTCGCTCGGATCCGGGGGCGTCGCTCTAACGTGCGCATCCGATCAGGGTCACGGATCGCACCGCGGCCCAGGAAGCCCCCTCAATTCGTCAGGTTGACACTTCTCTACCTCGGCCGGTAGAGTGCGCCGGCGTCAGGGTGCCGCAGTCGCGGCTCATCCGTGGCGCCGCCGTACGGTCTGCTGTTGTCGCTGCGCTGCGGCGCTGCGTGCTGTCGGTCGAGTGAGAGGATCGTCGCGGGCGACCGAGGTCGCCGCGAGGGAGCAAGCTTATGAAGAGTCGATCCATGTCGCGCCGCATTTTTGCCCTGTCGGCGCTACTGCTGTCCGTCGGCGCCACGGCGGCTTGTGGCAACAAGGAGGGGACCGAGAACGCCGGCAAGGACGCGCCGGGTACGACCCCGACCGCCCCCGGGGCCGGGGCCACGCCGCAAGGCGGCGCGAAGGGCAGCGCGAAGTTCGTCACCATCTCCAGGGAGCAGCAGGCGTCCTGGGTACGCAACTTCAACCCGCTGCTCGCCGAGGGCAGCGTGCGCTTTCCCACGATTGCGGGCATTTACGAGCCGCTCATCGTTTACAACACGATGAAGGGCGAGTTCACTCCCTGGCTCGCGACGAAGTACGAGTGGAGCGACGGGAACAAGAAGCTCACCTTCACGACCCGCCCCGAGGTCAAGTGGTCTGACGGACAGCCCTTCTCGGCGAAGGACGTCGCGTTCACGTTCGGGCTCCTCAAGAAGTTCCCGGCGCTCGACCTCACGGGCGTGTGGAAGTTCGTCGCCTCGGTGGAGGCCAAGGGCGACACCACGGTCGAGTTCGTCCTCAAGGAGGCCTTCGTCCCCGGGCTCAGCTACATCGGCCACCAGCCGATCGTGCCGGAGCACAAGTGGAAGGACGTCGCCGACCCGGTCACGTTCTCGAACGAGAACCCTGTCGCGACGGGGCCCTTCACCGAGGTGAAGACGTTCCAGAACCAGATCTACGAGCTCGGCAAGAACCCGCACTACTGGCAGAAGGGCAAGCCCGCGGTCGATGGGCTGCGCTTCCCGGCGTACCCGGGCAACGACCAGGCGAACCTGGCGCTCATCAACGGCGAGGTCGACTGGGCCGGCAACTTCGTCCCCGACATCGACAAGACCTACGTCGCCAAGGACCCGCAGAACAACCACTACTGGTTCCCGCTGGTCGGCGGCACCGTGACGCTCTATCCGAACGCCACGAAGAAGCCGTTCGACGACATCAAGCTGCGCAAGGCCATCAGCATGGCCATCGACCGGGCCCAGATCGCCAAGATCGCGGTCAACGGCTACACGGTCGGCGCGGACTCGACGGGGCTCGACGACGCTTACGCGCGCTGGCGCAACGAGAAGGCGGCGGCGGCGGACTGGACCACCTACGACGTGGCCAAGGCGAACGCCCTCCTCGATGAGGCCGGCTACGCCAAGGGCGCGGACGGCATCCGGGCGAAGGACGGCAAGCCGCTGAAGTTCGACATCAACGTCGTGACCGGCTGGTCCGACTGGGTGCGCGCGGTCCAGATCACCACGCAGAACCTGAAGGCGGTCGGCATCGAGGCGACGCTGAAGACGTACGACTTCAGCGCGTTCTTCGAGGCGCTCCAGAAGGGCACGTTCGACATGTCGATGGGCTGGACGAACACCGAGCCCACGCCCTTCAACTTCTACCGCGATCTCATGGCCCCGGAGTTCGTGAAGCCCGTCGGCGAGATCACCGCGCGCAACTGGCACCGCTTCGGCGCCAAGGAGGCCGAGCCGCTGTTCAAGCAGTTCCAGGCCGCGACGGATCCGGCGGAGCAGAAGCGCATCATCGACGAGCTGCAGGTGATCTTCGCGGAGAAGGTGCCGGTCATCCCGCTGTTCAAGAACCCGTCCTGGGGCGAGTACAGCACGAAGCGCTTCGTCGGGTGGCCCAGCAAGGAGAACCCGTACGCCAAGCTGTCGCCGAACAACCCGCCGGACTACCTCCTCGTTCTCACCGAGATTAAGCCGAAGTGAAGGCTGCTCGCGCTGCGCGCCGGATCCCCGGCGCGTAGCGCCGTCGCCGCGCGCGCATTGCGTACGAGGCGCGTACCTGGCGCGCGCAGCGGCGGCTCTCCTCGTCTCAACACTCAGCACTCAGCACAAACCTTGGCCGCCGACGGCGCCGGTGCGAAGATCGCGCCGTATGCTCCCTTCGGGCGTCCAGATCGCACGCTTCGCTGCGCTCCTCTCCGGAGTCGCCCTCGCCGCTTGCAGCGGTAACCAGCACGCAGGCGCCGCCGCGTTCTGGGAGGGCGGCACGGTCGAACCGTCCGCGCCGGTGGATGATCAGGGAGGCGCGAAGCAGAAGGCGCCGCGGCGGGCGGTCGGCACGCCGGACGATTTCAGCGGCGCCCCGTCCGCGCCGCAGGAGCGGGTGTCCTCCTGGGTCGGCGTGCGTCACGACCTCGCGCTCGCGCGCGCTGCGGCGTCGAAGGAGCGCTGCAGCTGCCTGGCGGTGGAGGTGGGGGAGGCCCGGGATCCCAGGTTCCAGTGGGCGGCCGGCGCCCCGGAGACCGGGGCCGACACGCTCGCCGTCGCCCTGAGCGCGCGCGGGGTGTCCTGCCCGGGTGGCCCTGCCGACGAGGAGAGCCGGCGGCCCTCGATCTCCGCGGTCGATCAGGAAGGGAACGATGTCGTCATCGAGGTCGAGGAGCTGCCGCCGGGGCGGCCCCTCGCGACCGGCGCCGTGATCCCGAGGCCGGCGCCGGGCGGGGCGATCTACGTGAAGGCGCGGAGCGCGAAGGTGCCCTATGCGCGCGCCGCCACCGGGGCGCGCTGCAAGGTCTATTGAGCCGGGCGGAGCTCAGTCGGCGGGGGCGCCCGCGCAGATCCAGTCGTTGATCTTCTTGATGTCAGCCGCCGGCAGCGAGCCGCCCGGGGGCATCCTGCTCTCGTCGGGGTCGCACAGGCCTGTATCGTTCAGCTTGTTCATGAGGTAGCTGCTGCTCGGCATGAACGGCACGACGAGCGCGTGCTCGCTGGAGCAGGAACGGGCGTCCTGATCGACGAGCGCGCCGACCGCCATGGCGGCGCGGAGGTCGAGCCCGGCCGACGGAGAGGTGGGGTTGCCGTGGCAGAACTGCTTCGCGCAGCTCGCCTCCAGGATCGGCTGCACATCGGCGAAGGCCGAGGTGTCCGGGCCGCAGGCCGGATCGCTCGAGCTCCCGCCGCCCGCGCCGCCCGTGCCAGCGGTGGTGGTGCCGCCGCCCTCGCCGCCCGCGCCGACGGTGGTGGTGGTGGTGGTGGTGGTGGTGCCGCCGCCCTCGCCGCCCGCGCCGACGGTGGTGGTGGTGGTGGTGGTGGTGCCGCCGCCCTCGCCGCCTGCGCCGACGGTGGTGGTGCCGCCGCCCTCGCCGCCCGCGCCGACGGTGGTGGTGGTGGTGGTGGTGGTGGTGGTGGTGCCGCCGCCCTCGCCGCCTGCGCCGACGGTGGTGGTGCCGCCGCCCTCGCCGCCTGCGCCGACGGTGGTGGTGCCGCCGCCCTCGCCGCCCGCGCCGACGGTGGCGGTGCCGCCGCCCTCGCCGCCCGCACCGCCGGTTCCAGCGCTGCTGCTAGAGGAAGCGCTCGTGCTGGTGACCGAGCCTCCGCTGCCGTTGACCGATACGAGCGCAGGCCTCCCGGTGCCGCTCCCGCAGAACCCCCACATGGTCGAGGCCCCCGGCTCCAGCGTGCCGTTGTAGCCCTCATCGATGGCGGTGAACTGCCCCTCCGATGGGGTGACGCGCACGTTCCACGCGTTGTTCAACGTCGAGCCGTTGAGCCCGATGACCACGCCCCAGCCGGTGGTCCGGCTGGCGCTCGTGTTCTTTATCGTCACGCTCGCGCAGTACCCATTTCCCCACTGAGACGGGAGCGTGAGCTCCGCCTCGAATGTGCCATCCGGGCTGCTCAGCCCGGAGCGCAAGGCGTCGCTCTGCTCGTCGCCGGTGTTTCCAGGGCTGCAGGCGAGCAAAAAGCATGCAAACGAAGCGGAGAAGTAGCCAAGTAAGCGAGTGGTACGCATTAAGTTTCTCCAGGCCAGCTCGGCGGAATCGCAGGTTCTGCTCGAAGTGGATAAGTGAATCAGGGGACCTGCAAATTCGACCGATGTATTGGTTTGAGCTCCACATTCCCGGCCGGTGATCCATTGATCACGGCTGTGCCCGCCATTTCATGCCGATCGCGTTGAATACGGCTGTGTCTGCCACGGTGTACAGACCTCATGAAGCAGGGCTGTGTCTGTCACTGTGTACCTACCGCGTCAATCATGGCTGTGCACGCCCGTTTGTGCCGTCCGGAATACCCCGCTGTGGTCGTCGGAGCGATCCTGGCACACAGGCGCGCGACCGCGCGTGATGGCCGGTCCATGCGATCATGCCGGAGCAGAGCAGACGTGCCTTTCGGAGCTCGTCGAGCTCGTTGCCCCCTCTTCGAGGCGCTCCGAAAGGCACGTTACTACCGAGCTGTTCGCAATCTCAGTCGGCGGGGGCGCCCGCGCAGATCCAGTCGTTGATCTTCTTGATGTCAGCCGCCGGCAGCGAGCCGCCCGGGGGCATCCTGCTCTCGTCGGGGTCGCACAGGCCTGTGTCGTTCAGCTTGTTCATGAGGTAGCTGCTGCTCGGCATGAACGGCACGACGAGCGCGTGCTCGCTGGAGCAGGAACGGGCGTCCTGACCGACGAGGGCGCCGACCGCCGCGGCCGCGCGGAGGTCGAGCCCGGCCGGCGGAGAGGTGGGGTTGCCGTGGCAGTACTGGTTCGCGCAGCCCTCCAGGATCGGTCGCACATCGGCGAAGGTCGCGGTATCCGGGCCGCAGGCGGGATCGCCCGGAGGCGCGCCGCCGCTGCCGCTGCCGCCCACGCCGCTGCCGCCGGCGCCACCCGCGCCGGCGGTGGTGGTGCCGCCGCCCTCGCCCGCGCCGGCGGTGGTGGTGCCGCCGCCCTCGCCCGTGCTGGCGGTGGTGGTGCCGCCGCCCTCGCCCGTGCTGGCGGTGGTGGTGCCGCCGCCGGTGCCGGCGGTGGTGCTGCTCTGGCTGGAGCTGCTGGCGCTGCCGGTCGTGCTGGCGGCGTCGCCGCCGCCCGCGCCCATGTTGTCGTCGATGTAGTCCTTGATGTCGTCAGTGGAGCAGGCCATCGCCGAGAGGCCGATGGTCAGGCAAAAGACCAGTCGAAGCGGAGTGTTGTAGTAAAGCAAGGTACCTCTTCCTGGTGTTGGTCGCGCGACGTCCGCCGCGCAAGCGATTCAAGGAGAGGATAGAAAGCATGTCGACGCTCACGATGCAATGCGTGATGACGGGCGGGCTGGTCGCTTTGTGCATGACATCACTGCAATGCAATGGCATCGCTGAAATGCGATGTTCGTCGTGGCCTTTATCGTGGTGTGTAGACGGGGGTCGCTGTCGTATGCCCAGGGACGTCTCGCGTCATGGTGACGTTTGGAAAATGTCAGTCGAGGTTCATCCCTGTGTTCTTGCCATCGTGCTCGAATGGCAGCGTCATGCGCAGATGGCATTGGATGACAGGCGAGGATCTCAGGAATTTTCTCTCGCTCTCTTGGAGTCCCAACGGTTTTTTCTTCCGGTTCGCCGCCAAAAGCACGGCCCGGGCCACGCTCTGTCCAGCGTATGTCGTCGACATACGCCGCAAGTTGTCCGAATCTGGAAGAGCGATCGAGGAATCGAATGCTGCACTATTCGAACGGAGGCGACTCACAGCTCGGACCCGTGCAGCAGATCGTCAAACATATCCGCATCGCCCACGCTCGTCTGGCCAGGCGCTCCACGGTAGGCCCCGGGAGAGGGTGTTCTCCGCGCGGGGTGGGGGATGGGCCGATGTCTGAGCCCGATGGTCTTTCTCCTCCGGCAGCGCCGGAGGAGAAAGACCATCAGGCGAGTTCGGCGGGGCCCCCACCCCGCGCGGAGAACACCCTCTCCGGGGACCGGGCGACCGGCATCGCCTCCGAGCGCAACCAGGGACGCCCCCTGCCCAGCGCGCTACTACCCCGCGAGCGCCTTCGAGAAGAGCAGCTCTCCCGCATCGCGCTCTGCGATCTCCGCGAATCGCGGCAGCTCCGCGAGCCGGCGCGCCGTCGTGGCGGAGGTCTCGGGATCGCGCTCGAACGCGATCGCGCGGCTGAGCCCTTGCTTGGACACCGCCCTGAGCAGCGCCGGCGAGTGTGTCGTCGCCACGATCTGGCAGACCGACGGCCGCGCCGCTCCCTCCAGGAGCTGCGCGAGGACGCCCGCGCGCTCGGGGTGCAGGCCGGCGTCGGGGTCCTCCACGAGGAGGAGCGAGCCCTCCGGCGCGGTGAGCACGCCGGCGATCTTGCCGAGCGCGCGCAGCGCGCCGTCCGGCAGGCTCGGAGCCGGGACGCGGGCGCCGCCCTTCTCGACGAGCACCATCATCACGTCGCCGAGGCCCGTCTCCGCAAACTCTATATCGCTGATCTCGGGCGCGAAGATGGACCGCACCCAGCCGAGCACGTCGGCCTTGTGGTCGGCCTCCTGGCACAGCCAGCGGAGCACCGCGGAGAGGTTCTGCCCCCCGGCGCCGAGGTTCTCGATCTCGTGCGGCACGTAGCCCCTCATCCGCGAAGGATCTATGTCGAGCGACAGCGTGCTCCGCATCGCGACCTGGAGCGCGTTGCAGAGCGCGATGACGTCCGCGAGGCTCACGTCATCGGCGCGCCCGCGGTGGTGCTCGATCTGGCCGAGCAGGCTGCGCCGCGCGGGGTTCCGATCCATCGAGGCGATCCGCATCGAGCGGCTCTTCTTGGACGCCGCCTTCATCGCGTGGCCCGCGGCGAACCCCTCGAGCCCCTTCAGCGCCGACGTCGGCGTATCGAAGAGCAGCCCGCCCGCCGACCTCGCCTCGACCGACTCGTGCTCCACGATCACGTCGGGCTCGACCTGACACGTGATCTTGTGTGTGAGCTCCTCCTTCCCGATCGCCCATCGGCTCTCGATGGTGAACGATTTGGCGCCCCTGTGCGTGGCCCCCTGCGTGCCGCCGCGAAGGCCCGGCCAGACCTCGCGCCTGCCGTCCACGCGGCCGCGGAAGATGTCGCACAAGGGGAGGTCCAGCCCGACACCCTGCAGGAAGCGCAGGGCGTCGAGGAAATTGCTCTTGCCGGAGCCGTTCGCCCCGAGCAGCAGCGTGAAGGGGGAGAGCTCCACCGTTTGATCGGCGAAGCTCTTGAAGTTCTTGAGTCGAATGGATGTCAGCATGCCTGGCCGCTCGCATCGTCCATGTAGCCAGGCAGTCGGCCGGATGTAAAGCGCCGGCCGACGGATCAGCGAAAGTCGATGAGCTCGATGTCGAACACCAGCATGCCGGCGGGGGCGCCGGGGCGCGTCGGCTTCTCGCCGTACGCGAGCTCCGCCGGGATCCAGAAGCGCGTCTTCTCGCCTTTCACCATCAGCTGTACGCCCTCGGTCCACCCCTTGATCACGCCGCCCACCGGGAAGGTGGCCGGCTCATCGCGCACGATGGAGCTGTCGAACATCTTCCCGTCGGTCGTCCAGCCCGTGTAGTGCACCGTGACGCGGCTCGTCGGCTTCGGGTGCTCCGTGCCCGTGCCCTTCTGGAGGACCTGGTAGGCGAGCCCCGAGGCGGTCTTCTTCGCGCCCTTGGGCGCCGCCTTCACGTCCTTCGGCGCGGGCGGGGGCTTCGGCGCGGGCGCGAAGTCGAGCAGCTCGACGTCGAACACAAGCATTCCAGCCGGGGCGCCCGGGCGCGTGGGCCGGTCGCCGTAGGCGAGGCTCCCGGGGATCCAGAGACGGCGCTTCTCGCCCTTGCTCATGAGCTGGAGCGCCTCTGTCCAGCCCTTGATCACGCCGCTCACGCCGAAGCTCGCCGGCTCGCCGCGGAGGGTCGAGCTGTCGAACATCTTCCCGTCCGTGGTCCACCCCGTGTAGTGAACGGTCACCTTGTCGTCAGGGCCAGGGTGCGCCTGGTCCTTGCCCGGCGTCAGCACCTTGAACGCGAGGCCCGATGCCGTCTTCTGCGCGTCCGCGGGCGGCGCGGCGACGTCGGGCGGCGCAGGCAAGCCGGCGGGCTCGGCAGGCTGCTGTCGCGCCGCGGTGGGCTCGGCGGTGGGCGCCGCCGGCGCGGACGGCGCGGCCGAGGCGGGCGCCAGGGATTCGGCGACCGGCTGCGGGCTTGGCTTCTGGTCGCAAGCCCCGAGAGGGAGGATGAGCATGGAGAGGAGGAGGGCGCAGCGCTTCATGCGACGCTTCATAGCTCGTCCGCGGTCAAGAGCCGGTATTTTTGGCGAGGTGCGCGCTGCGCCATGCGCTTCCGTCGGTCGCGGATCCAACAGGCGCCGTGCGCCGTCCTCGCGCCGCCCTCGCGTAGTCCTCGCATGGGTTCGAGGATCTCGACCGGACTGCGCGGACGATCTAGCGTGCGCCCGCCATGGCGAGATCGATTTATTTCTTCGGCGCGGGGCAGGCGGACGGGGACGCGCAACAGAAGGACCTGCTCGGCGGCAAGGGGGCAGGCCTCGCGGAGATGACCCGACTCGGCATTCCGGTGCCGCCGGGCTTCACGGTCACGACCGAGGTCTGCAACGCCTATGTTGCCGCGGGCAAGGTGCTCCCCGCCAGCGTCGAAGACGAGATCAAGGCCGCGATCGGCCGGCTGGAGTCGCTGCTCGACACGAGGTTCGGGAGCCCCGGGGCGCCGCTGCTCGTGTCGGTCCGCTCGGGCGCGCGCGCGTCGATGCCGGGAATGATGGATACAATCCTGAACCTCGGGATGAACGACGAGATCGCAGCGGGGCTCGCGAGGCGCACGGGCAGCGAGCGATTCGCGCTGGACGCCTATCGGCGGTTCATCCTGACATATTCCGATATAGTGCTCGGGGTGCCCCGCGACCGATTCGAGGAGGCGCTCGGCCGCGCGCGCAGGGACGCCGCGGCGCGGCTCGGCGTCGACGCGGCGCGGCTGAACGCGGCAGAGCTCGAGCGCAAGGTGCCCGACTCCGTGCTTGATCCGGAGTCGCTCTCGGCCCTGATCCAGCGGCAGAAGGAGATCGTCGTCGAGGCGACGGGGCGGCCGTTCCCCGACGATCCGCACGCGCAGCTCGGGGGCGCGATCCGCGCCGTATTCGATAGCTGGAACAACCACCGGGCCCAGGTATACCGGAAGATGCACGATATCCCGGAGGCGTGGGGGACGGCGTGCAACGTCCAGGCGATGGTGTTCGGCAACCTGGGTGACAACTCCGGCACCGGCGTCGCGTTCACGCGCGACCCGTCGACGGGAGAGCGGCGCTTTTACGGCGAGTGGCTCCCCGACGCCCAGGGCGAGGACGTCGTGGCGGGCGTGCGCACGCCGCACCCGCTGTCGAGGTCCGGGTCGGGCGGCGGGGCCGGGTCGGACGACGCGGACGACGCGAGCTCGCTCGAGGCGCGGATGCCCGAGGTGTACGCGCAGCTCGTCGCGGTGCAGGCCAGGCTCGAGCAGCACTTCCGCGACATGCAGGACCTGGAGTTCACGATCCAGCGGGGCGAGCTCTTCCTGCTCCAGTGCCGCACCGGCAAGCGCACGGGCCGGGCGGCCGTGCGCATCGCGGTCGAGATGGCCAGGGAGGGGCTGATCAGCCAGCGCGAGGCGATCCTGCGGGTGGATCCGGGCTCGATCGATCAGCTGCTCCACCCGAGCATCGACGAGGGCGCGCCGAAGCGGCTGCTCGCGCGCGGCCTGCCGGCGAGCCCCGGGGCGGCGACGGGGCAGGTCGTGTTCAGCGCCGACGAGGCGGAGCGGCGCGCTGGCCAAGGCAAGGCGGTGATCCTCGTGCGCTCCGAGACGTCGCCGGAGGATATCCACGGCATGAAGGCGGCGCGGGGCGTCCTGACGGCCCGCGGCGGCATGACGAGCCACGCGGCCGTGGTGGCGCGCGGGATGGGCAAGAGCTGCGTCGCCGGCTGCTCGGCCATCGGCGTGAGCCAGGGCCAGATGGCGGTGACGATCTACGACGATCACGGGCACGCGACCGGCTCGATCACGGTGAAGGCCGGCGACGTGATCACGCTCGACGGCGGCACCGGCAGGGTCTACCTCGGGGCGGTGCCGACCGTCCCGGCGGCGCTGAGCGGCGAGTTCGAGGAGCTCATGGGCTGGGCCGACGCGGTCCGGCGCCTGCGCGTGCGGTCGAACGCCGACACGCCCCACGACGCCAGGACCGCGCGCAACTTCGGCGCGGAGGGCATCGGGCTCTGCCGCACCGAGCACATGTTCTTCGACGAGGAGCGCATCCAGGCGATGCGCGAGATGATCCTCGCCGACGGCGAGGCCGGGCGGCGGCGCGCGCTCGCGAAGCTGCTCCCGTTCCAGCGCGGCGATTTCCTGGGTGTTTTCCGGGAGATGGCCGGCTTGCCCGTCACCATCCGGCTGCTCGATCCGCCGCTGCACGAGTTCCTGCCGCAGGACGAGGCGCAGCTCGAGCAGCTCTCGAAGACGATGGGGGTCAGCGCGAAGGAGCTCCGGCGCAAGAACCAGGAGCTCACCGAGTACAACCCCATGCTCGGCCACCGCGGCTGCCGGCTCGCGATCACGTGGCCGGAGATCTACGAGATGCAGGCGCGCGCCATCCTCGAGGCGGCGTGCGAGGTAGCGGCGGCGGGCATCGAGGTGGAGCCCGAGATCATGATCCCGCTCAGCATGACCCGGCGCGAGCTCGCCATCACGCGCGCGCTCGTCGAGGGCGTCGCGGAGAAGGTGTTCGCCGAGAAGGGGCGGAGGGTCGATGTCCGGTTCGGGACGATGATCGAGCTCCCGCGCGCCGCGATCGTGGCCGGCGAGCTGGCCGAGGAGGCGGAGTTCTTCAGCTTCGGCACGAACGACCTCACGCAGACGACGCTGGGCATCTCGCGCGACGACGCGGGCCGGTTCCTCGGCGCGTACGTCGAGGCCGGCATCCTCGCGAAGGATCCGTTCCAGTCGCTGGACGTGCCCGGCGTCGGGGCGCTTGTCGAGCTCGCGCGGGATCGCGGGCGCGCGGTGCGGCCCGGGCTGAAGCTCGGTATCTGCGGCGAGCACGGCGGCGATCCGAGCTCGATTGCGTTCTTCGAGCGGGCCGGGCTCGATTACGTCTCGTGCTCTCCTTTCCGCGTCCCCGTCGCCCGGCTCGCCGCCGCGCAGGCGGCGCTCACGGCCGAGTCCGCGAGGGGTCCGCGCGCGACGGACTGAGCGGATCGGGCCTGCGGGACGTCTGCAGACGTCTCCAGAGGACGTCGTGACATCCGTTCTCACGAGCGTGCTTTGGCGCGCTCACGAGCGTGCTTTGGAGTCTCTCCGGGTCTGCTAAGACAGGAACCTCGCTGTTGAACGCCGGTGGCTGGCTGGGCGCTACTCTTGGCCCACGCCGCTCCACCGCGCGCTGGCGACTGGAGGTTTCATGCGTCATCTCGGCGTCTCCTCTGCGCTCCTCGCTTTTCTGGGGGCCGCGGCCTCGGGTGCGTTCGTCGCGGTCGGCTGCAATGCCTCGGGCCCGAGCCACGATCTCGGCGCCGGCGGTCCATCGTCCGGCGGCTCCGGAGGACAGGGCGGCGCGGGCGGCGCGGCGGGTAGCGGGGCCGCTTCTCCGGGGGACGCTCCGGGCGGCGTCATCCCTTCCGGTGGGGACGCGGGGGTCGTCGACGGGGCGGTGAACCCGTGCGGCACCCAGTGCGGCCCCGAGGAGCTCTGCGACGTGAACCACCTCGGCCTCGACGACGACTGCGACGGTCAGGTCGACGAGACGTGCTCCTGCGTCGCGGGGCAGGCGCGCGCGTGCTTCATGGGCGATCCCTCGTACCGCGCGGTGGAGGGGTGTTTTCCGGGCACCGAGCTGTGCAACGAGGTAGGCGTGTGGGGGCCGTGCCTCGGCGGCCGGCACGCTACCGAGAGTTGCTTCACCGAGAGCCCCGCGGGCTGCCACGCGCTGCAGGCGCCCCCGTTCGCCGACGTGGACCTGAAGGAAGGGACAGGCACGTTCAGCGCGGACGCCGAGCCTGGCTCGGAGACCTGGACCGTCGTTTGTCCCACGGGCATCGATCCGTGCCCGGCGGTGTCCGGAACGAGCCCGCCGGATGACTACAAGCCGCTCCAGTCGGGGGAGTACAAGGTCGTTTACACGAAGCGCCTCGCGGACGGCACGACCGGCTCGTGCGAGTACGCGCTCTACGTCGGCGCGCCCGGCCTGCGGGTCGAGCTCGAGTGGGAGCACGACCTCGGCGGCAACGGCGTGGATCTCGATCTGCACCTGCACCAGCCGGACGACACGCAGCCGTGGCGGGTGAGCGGCTCGCCGAGCGACTGCGGCTACAACAACTGCACCGTGGACATGCTGGCGGAGGACCCGGAGCTCCGCTGGTTCAGCGACACGGCGACGCCGCCGGAGCCGGTGAGCTGGTACGCGGACCCGGTGGAGGCCAAGAACACCTGCTACTACGCCCCTCGCGGCGCCGGGCAGGCGTGGCGCGACCTCGGCCGGGGGTGCCACAACCCGCGGCTCGACATCGACAACATCACCTGCGACCCCGGTGTCACGGACCCGAACCGCGACGACTTCTGCGCGCCCGAGAACATCAACGTCGACTTCCCGCCGCTCGGGAAGTGGACGCGGATCGGCGTCCATTACTACTCGGGGCACGGGCACGACTACGCGGTCCACCCGCGGATCAAGATCTTCTGCCATGGCGCCCTCGGGGCGGATCTCGGCCCGGCGGGGTTCCACGACCCGGAGGCGCCCGTCACGTTCGCGTCGAGCGACGGGAGCACGCGGTACTGGCTCGTCGCCGACGTCGCGTTCGTCGACGGGGGCGAGTGCGGCGAGGACACCTGCGTGGTGAGGCCGCTCTACGAAGACGAGGCGACCAAGACCCCGCTGCTGACGACGCGGTCGTCCGTGGAGGCGAGCTTCGGTCCGGCGTACCTTCCGCCGCCCTGATCGCCGGTCTTCCCGATGGGGCCACGGGTGCTCCGGGGGTCGCGGGCGCCCTCCCGGGGGCGCCCGCGGGCCGGGCGCGCCGGCGCTTTACAGGCGCGGCGGGGCGGTGCACGCTACCGGCATGGGCATCTTCGACCGCATGGGGAAGGTCATCTCGAGCAACGTCAACGCGCTCCTCGACAAGGCGGAAGATCCGAAAAAGTCGCTGGATCTCATCGTCGAGGAGATGAAGGACCAGGTCCGCGCGGCGCGGAAGGAGCTGGTCGACGCGGTAGCGGCCGAGAAGGTGCTGCGCAGGAAGGTCGACGAGCTCGACGCTGAGGCGGAGAAGTGGGAGAAGCGCGCCGAGCTCGCGCTGAAGGCGAACGACGAGAAGCTCGCGCGCGAGGCGCTCGTCCAGAAGAAGCGGGTCGTGGGCGAGCGCGACAGGGCCGAGGCGATGCGCGCGGAGCAGCGCTCCGCGGTGATCTCGATGAAGAGCGAGCTCGAGCGCATGGAGGCCAAGCAGGAGGAGTTCCAGGCGCGCAAGGGCACGCTCGCGGCGCAGATCCAGCAGCAGCGCGCGGGCGGCGGCGCCGAGGGGCTCGGGTCGAGGGGCGGCCAGAGCGCCTTCTCCGAGTTCCGGCGGATGGAGGAGCAGGTCGAGGGCCAGGTGGCGCAGGTCGCGGCGTCGCGCGAGGTGGAGGAGGCGATCTCCGGCGGCGGGCTGTCGGCGGCCGAGCTCGAGGCGAAGTTCGCGCAGCTCGAGCACGGCCGCGGCGGCGCGGGCAGCGCTGGCAGTGCGGACAGGCCCGGCGGGTCGGCAGTCGATGATGAGCTCGCCGCGCTGAAGAAGAAGATCCGGATCGGGTCCTGAGGGCGGCGCGGACAGCGCGGGCGCGGCGCGGGTAGCGCTCGTCCCCGCCGGCGGCGCGCGGCTGTTTTCCGGCGCTCCTCCTCCTCGGGCGCCACTCCTTCTCGGGCGCCACTCCTTCGACCTTCTGTACGTCACCGTCACTGCCCTGATCAGGCCACCTGCTCACGCCGCCACGCGGCCGCGGCGAGCGCAGTCGTGACCGTAGGGGCCGATTCTTTCGTCGTGCATGTAGCTCATGTTACGCTTCAATGCGTCACAGAGAGCCGAGGTGCGAATGAAATGGATATCGATTGTCTTGCTTGGATGCTTGCTGGTCGCCTGCGGGGACGATGACCCCAGCCCCGGTAGCGGCGGCGCGGGCGGCGCGGGGACGGGCGGCAATGCCGAGGGAGGCGGCGGCGCGGGCGCGGGCGGCAATGCCGAGGGAGGCGGCGGCGCGGGCGGCAGCGGCGAAGGCGGAGGCGGGGGCGATAATGCCGAAGGAGGCGGCGGCGCGGGGACGGGCGGCAACGCCGAGGGCGGTGGCGGCGCGGGCGCGGGCGGCAATGCCGAGGGCGGTGGCGGCGCGGGCGGCAATGCCGAGGGCGGTGGCGGCGCGGGCGGCAATGCCGAGGGCGGTGGCGGTGCGGGCGCGGGCGGCCTCGATTCGTCGGAGCTCGCGATCGCTTACGACGAGAGCTTCACGGCGGATTGCGCCACGTTCGTGGATGGAGTCTGGGGCGTGGGGGAGACCGGATTCTTCAACGGCGAGGTCACGAACGACGATTGCGCCCTGGTGCCCGTGATCGTCGAGGGGACGCCTTACTGGATCTCGTCGAGCGAGTTCGAGGGCGACATCGATTTCGCCAGCGTGGAGCATAGCTTCTCGACCGCCGAGGCGGAGATCGCGGAGGGAAGCTATTCGTTCGTCCTCCTCAACTTCGTCTACGAGGAGCTCTTCTCCGGCACCATCGACGTGACGTACCTGACGGACGATACCGTCACCCTCTCGATCGAGTAGAGCTCGCCGCCCGATGCTCAGCGCGGCGCGCAGCCGCCTGGTAAACTCCGCGCACAGGCGCTGCCCGGCCCGAGGAGCCGCTGTCGGTCGTGCGGCGGGGGCTGGCCCCATGCTTGAGCCCCAGCAGCCCTCGCTCTCGCGGCCATTCTGGACCGATCATTCTAGAATGATCGGTCCAGAATGGTGCGCCCGGCATGGGCGCGGAACTGGAGGTGAAAGTCCTCTTGGGACCCAGACGGAAGCCGGATGTGAGGCCCACAGGTCCGGTTCCGTGAGAGGGGCCCCTGGAAGACCGCCGGGCTCGCCCTCACGATCGCGAGGACGTCCCCTGCGCTTCCTGCGCCCCGCCCTCGTGTGTGGCCGCGCTGACCTCGACGTGACCGGTGGCGCTCGCGCCCTGCCCGGCTCGCACGCCCACCGCGTTGCCCGATCAGGACCCGATCAGGCTGCTCCGCCGGCAGATCGCGATCTCGCGCTCGATAGGCGCCATCTCGCGGTCGAATGGAGAGAAATCGTCGATTCAAAAAGGAATGCTCACTTCTCCCGCAGGGCCTGTTGCGACTCCAAGGCGGCTGCGGCAAAGCTGCGCCGTGCGCCCTGCCTCGCTCGAGCCGATCCGCTGGAATACCCCGCAATGCGATGATTACGAGGACCCCGACGCGGTCTGCCGGTACGAGCGTGACGTGCGTGTCTATCGGGCGCACACCGAGCCGTTCGGCGTCACGCCGCTCAGCGGTCGAGTCGACGGCGACTACGCGGTGGCGAGCACGAGCGGCGGTCGGTACGTCGTCGACCTCGTGGACGGCAGCGCGCGCCACGACACCTGCACCTGCCCTGATTTCCTGGGCAATCAGCTCGGCACATGCAAGCACCTCGAGGCGGTGCGCCGGGCGGTCGCGGAGCGTCCGGCATGGTGCCGCGCGCTCGCCCGGCTCGACGCGCCGGCGCGTCCGACCCTCACGGTCCATGCGCAGGGCGGCCTGCGCCTGCTCGCGGTCGGGGTGTGGCCCGAGGCGCTCCGCGAGCAACGCGCGCGCCTCGTGCAGGCGGGCGGCCTGCTGAAGGCCTTGTCGGTGAGGGGCGCCAGGGAGCAGGCGCTCGGGCCGCGGGTCGTCCATGCGGCGTTGCCGGCGGCGCAGCGGCTCGCGGAGGCGATCTGGCGCAATCGCCGCCGGCGCGCGCTCGAGGCGCGGGCGGGTCGCGGGCAGGACGCTCTGGATGACCTCGGGCTGCCGCTCTTCCCCTACCAGCGCGAGGGCGCGCTGCACCTCTTCCGCGACGGGCGGGCGCTGCTCGCCGACGACATGGGCCTCGGCAAGACGGTCCAGGCCATCGCGGCGTGCGAGCTGCTCCGCCGCCGCGGCGAGGCGCGGCGCTTCCTCGTAGTCACGGCCGCGTCGCTCAAGCACCAGTGGGCGCAGGAGATCGCGCGGTGGACCGGCGAGCGCGCCGCGGTGCTCGGCGGGTCTCCGACGAAGCGCACGGGGGCGCTCGCCCTGGGCGCCGCGTACACGGTGCTCAGCTACGAGATCACCTGGCGCGAGCTCTCGCGGCTCCAGGCGCTCGAGGCGGACGTGCTGGTGCTCGACGAGGCGCAGCGCGCGAAGAACTTCCGCACGAAGACGGCCGCGACCCTCCGCGCGCTCCCGTCGCGGTTCCTGTTCATCCTCACGGGGACGCCCGTCGAGAACCGCCTCGATGACCTGTACGCGCTCCTCCAGCTCGTCGATCCCGCGCTGCTCGGGCCGCTCTGGCGGTTCAACCTCGACTTCCAGCGCCAGGACGAGAGGGGCCGGGTCGTCGGCTACAAGAACCTCGGCGAGCTGCGGCGCCGCATCGCGCCCGCGGTGCTCCGGCGCGAGCGGGCCGAGGTGCTGCTCGACCTGCCGCCGCTCCTCGAGCAGACGCGGTACACGCCGCTCTCCCGGGAGCAGCGCGAGCTCGACGCCGACTACCGCGCGCAGGCGGCCCGGCTGCTCGCGATCTCCGACCGCCGCGCGCTGCGCAAGGAGGAGCTCGATCGGCTGATGATGCTGCTCCTCAAGGCGCGGCAGGCGTGCAACGCGCTCGAGCTGTGCGATCCGGAGCGCGGCAAGAGGGCCTCGTCGAAGCTCGACGAGCTCGAGGCGCTCATCGCGGAGATCACGGCGCAGCCTCGGAACAAGGTCATCGTGTTCTCCGAGTGGGTGGGGATGCTGGCGCTGGCCGCGGAGCGGCTCGACCGGCTCGGCGTCGGGTACGTGGTGCTCCATGGCGACGTGCCCACGGAGCGGCGCCCGGCGCTGCTCGACCGGTTCCGCGAGGACGCGGCGGTGCAGGTGCTCCTGAGCACGGATGCGGGCGGCGTTGGGCTCAACCTCCAGGCGGCGAGCTACGTCGTGCACCTCGACCTGCCGTGGAACCCGGCGCGCCTCGATCAGCGCACGGGGCGCGCGCACCGCATGGGTCAGGCGCGCGGCGTCAGCGTGACGTACCTCTGCGCCGAGGAGGGCATCGAGCGAGGCATCGAGGGCATCCTGACCGAGAAGCGCAAGGTGCTGATGGCGTCGCTCCGAGCGGATTGCGAGGTGGAAGAGCTCGACGCGCCGAGCTTCTCCGTGGTGCTGCGCGAGATGCGGCAGGTCCTCGCGGCAGCGGAGGGGAGCGAGGGCGGGGGAGGGGACGCGGCGGCGGAGCAGGACGCCGCCCTGCCCGCAGAGGGCGGAGGGCCAGCGCTGCCTTCCGGGTGGCTGGCGAGCGGGGCTGTGCCGGCGAACGACGCCGCGGTGGGGGCCACCCCGGCGGACGAGGCCGTGGCGGAAGCGGCCGTGGTGGAGGCCGCCCCGGCGGCGCTGCTCGCCCGCGCGGCGGGGGCCGAGACCGTGGGCGGCGCGCCGGTGGAATCCGCACCGGCGAACGACGAGGCGGCGCGGACCTCGGCGGACGAGGCGGCGCGGACCTCGGCGGACGAGGCGGCGCGGACCTCGGCGGACGAGGCGGCGCGGACCTCGGCGGACGAGGCGGCGCCGGGAGCGGCCTGCGAGACGGCCGCGGAGGCGAGAGGCAACGGCGGCGGGGGCGCGCGCCCGCGGACGGAGGGCCCGCGGGCGATGGCAGCGCGGAGGGCGGCCGAGGAGAGGCTGCGGCTCGCGCGGGTGGTGCTGGAGGCCGGCTTCGCCGCGGACGCCGCGCGTGCCGCGTACGAAGCGCTCGCCGGGACCATCGCGGGCATGCTGGAGGGGCCGGCGCCCGAGTCGCACGCGGCCCTTGTCACGTTGGTGTACCGCGACCTCGTGCCGGCCGGCGGGCTGCCCGTCGAGGCCCACGCCGTGCTCGCGCGGCTGCACGACCTCGGCTCCCTGGCGCGCGCGGGCGTGCCGCTCGACGCCGCGCTCGCGAGGTCGGCGGTCGACGAGGCGGCGCGCTGGATTGGCCGGCTCGGGGGCGCGGCGCCCGGCTGACCCTCGGCGCCAGCCGCGGGGCAGGCCTGGCCCGCCAACTGCAAGCTCGTCGTGATCGAGCTGGCGGCCTTGGTGGCCGACGTCCTATCACCTCCCGCCGGAGGAGCGCCTGAAAGCGCGGAGCGGCCCGTGGTCGAGCCGAGGGACGTCGCTAGTTGACTGCTCACCGCCGAGCTGGTTAGCGTTCCTTGCATGGGTGCCTGGGGCTCCGGGAGCTTCGAGAACGACTCCGCCTTGGACTGGCTGCAGGAGGTGGTCGAGGCGGAGCCCGCTCTGGTCGGTGCAGCGCTGGACGGCGTCGCGACGGCCGATGACCAGGCCTATCTCGAGGTGGACGAGTGCTCCGCGGCGCTGGCGGCCGCCGAGCTCGTCGCGGCTGCGCTGGGGCGCGGCGATGATCGGCTCAATGATGACGCTGCTGCCTGGCTCCGGGACCACCGCGACGAGATCCGCGGCGTGGGCGCAGCGCGCGCGCGGCGCGCTGTGGAACGCGTGGTCCAGAGGTCGGAGCTGCGCGCGCTGTGGGACGAGAACGGTGCAGATACCGAGTGGCACGATGGCGTGCGTGACCTGCTGAAGCGCCTCTCGGACTGATTTTCGGCCGCCAGATCTCCGGCGCCCCTGGCCGAAAGCGACGTCGGCAGGGTGCGAGTCGTACGTTCCAGCTCCGCGAAGGCTCTCCAGGGCAGATCGCTGATGCTCGTCGAGCTGCAGCGCCGGCTGCGGGGGGGCGAGAGCGCCGAGGCCGTCCGTGCGTTGCTGGATCAGGTAACTCAGTCTGCTGCTGTGAACGACGGGCGACCGCTCTCGGAGCTGTTGGCGGCGGCGCGGGTACCGGCGGCAATGCCGAGGGCGGCGGCGCGGGCACGGGCGGCAATGCCGAGGGCGGCGGCGGCGCGGGTGCCGGGCGCCAGGAGCACAGCGTCTCGACCGCCGAGGCGGCGATCGAAGAGGCAAGCTATTCGCTCGTCCTCAACGCGACTTCCTCTCGGCTCCTGGTGCGCCTCGCGCCCGCGGTTTCTCTTCTTCACCGCACCCCGCGCCTTCCAGCTTGCTCCCCGCATGAGCCACCAGATACGCGCTGGCTGCCTCCTCCAGGTCGTCCAGGAGCGCGATGGCCCCGCGCCGAGCGTTCAGCGAGGGGCCTTGACGGGCTCGCGGGACTCCACGTGGAGCTTGCGGGTGAGTGCGGAGCTGCTCTTCTGGGCGCGCGCGGTGGCGGAGATGCGGTAGGTCTTGCCGGCCTGCATCTCGGAGGAGAAGGAGACGCCGGGGCCTGCGCAGAAGCCGCCGTCGAAGAAGGGAGTCCAGATGCCGAGGGACTCCTTGCTGGTCTTGTGGACCCAGCTGGAGCCGACCTTCTCGAACAGATCGGCGGCGACGAAGGTGCTCTCGCACCTGGCGACGTGATCGGGGTCCGCGAAGGCGGGGAGGCTGTCGGCCCATTCGACGGTGGTGCGGCCCGGGAAGACGGAGCCGCTCGGGTTCTGTGCGTAGAGCGAGGAGTACTGGGTGACGTCGAGGACGACGCCCTTGTAGCAGCTGGTGGTGTTGTAGGACTGAGGCGAGTTGTACTTGATGCCGCCGGCGAACGTGGCCGTGGTGGCGGCATTGGCGCACTCGACGCCCATGGCCTGCTCGGCCTCTTCCACGTCCTCTTCTTCCATCACGTCATCGACGAGCAAGTCGTCGTCTGCCGCGTTCACCGCGCAACCCGCGAGGGCGATGGCAACCACGCTGAAGCACACGAAACCGAGCCCGTTGACGATACGAAGCGTGTTCATGATGATCCCTGACTCCTGCCGCTGGGCGCACCGGGCCGGCCGGACCGAGGGGGCTCGGACCGGGCCGCGCTCGCTGCGCGCCGCGAATGCGTTGCTTTCTCGTCCGTCGGCTTCCGTTGCGCGCCGGACGCCAGCCTATTGAGCAACCGATGTGCCAGCGAGTCGGTGAGGAGGAGTCGAAGAGAAGGAGCCTGTGCGGCGAGGCGCGCGAGGCGTGCTCCCAGGCGCTGGTTGCGCGCTATATTTTTGAAATCATTATGATTTGTGACTGCTCCGGCGCGCGTGGCGCGCCCGCACACATCGGATCGAGGCGCCGGCCGGCGCCGGACCACGGGACGTCGCGGCGCGTCCCCCTGGTGGCGCCGCCCTTGGGGGTGGAGGCGGAAACCTCCATGTCTCGAGGGACGTGCCCAGCGCCGCCCTCGACCTGCACCGGCACCCAGCGCGTCGAGCGCCGGCCCGTCGTCGACGCTGGGCGGTTCGCCTCGATCGGCACGAGCAGCCGGGGGCGGTTCGAGCGCAAGCTCTCGGAGACTTGAAGCGCAGTCCTCGGCCACCGTTGCGCGCCTCGGGTCGGCGCCTGCCCTCCGGCGGGCTGGAGCGGGTCACGGCCTTGCGCTCGCTCAGGGCCATGAGGTAGCTGACGACCGTCATGGACACGCTCACGCACGGGCTCCTCGGCCTGGCGGTCGGCGCAACGCGTCGCCCCGACGTGAGGCCCGGCGAGGGGCGCGCGTCGCCGACCGACCGCGCCGTGCTGCTCTCGTGCGTGATCGCCGCCGAGCTGCCGGATCGAGTATGACTCGCGAACGGGAGTTAATGTGGGTCGAGGTACCCTCTAGCCCGGCGCTCAGCCAAGCTTGATGCAGCCCCGCTCTAGACGCCGCGCGCGTACTGGCCTGGCGTCGTGCCGACGATGCGCCGGAAGTGCCGGTTGAGCTGGCTCTGGTCGTAGAGGCCGACCTGCGGGGCGATGTCGCGCGGCCTCACGCCGGCGACGAGCATCTCCTTCGCGCGCATGATCCGCAGCCGCGTCAGGTACGCGTACGGAGACATGCCGACCTGCGCGCGAAACGCGCGGCACAGGTGGAATTTTTCGAGGTCGGCGTGCGCAGCGAGGTCGTCGAGCGTCACCGGCTCGGCGAGCTGCTCTCGCAGGAGCTCGATCGCGCGGCGCACCGGTCGCGTGTACTCGCACTGCGCGTCACCAACCGCCGCGAGCGCACCGATCGCCTCGGCGACCGCGACCTCGAGCACGAGACGATCGGCGCCGGCGCGCACCGCGTGATGCAGGCGGTGGAAGGCCGCGCCCCGCTCGTCACCGGCGGCGAGCTGTGGATGGACGCAGACCTTGCCGATCACGCTCTCGACCATATGCGCCGAGAACGCGACGCACTGGCCCGTGCCCGGGCCGTCGCGCGAGATGTCGCGGTGCACGTCGCCGGGTTGCAGCATCTGCAACGAGCCCGGGCCGCAGCTCCACACCTTTCCGCGGCTCCACCACTCCGAGCGCCCAACCTCGATGCGAGCGATCGCGTACATTTCCTTCATGCCGGCGTAGAGCTCGTCCGTCGACCAGCGCGTAGCGCGCACGCCGGGCACGGGGACAGCAAGGAGGTCGGCACGGGTCGCCACGCCCCCATCCTATGACCGACGCGCCCCCTCGGCTTGGGCATTCTTGGCCGCCCTCTCGACCGGCCAAGAATGCCCAAGGCAGCGCCCGCGGAGAGCGCTATCCAGGGGACATGCAAGACAAACCCGTCGCCCTGGTCACCGGGGCCAACAAAGGTATCGGCCACGCGATCGCGAAGGAGCTCGCGGCGCGCGGCCACACCGTGCTCGTCGGCTCGCGCGACCTCGCGCGCGGCGAGGCCGCGGCGAAGCAGATCACCGGCGATGCTCGCGCGATCGCGCTCGACGTCACGAACGCCGACTCGATCGCCGCCGCCGCAGCGCGGATCCGTCGCGAGCTCGGCCGGCTCGACGTCCTCGTCAACAACGCTGGCATCGCCAAAGGCGGAGCGCAGAGCGGGGTCACGGTCGACGAGATCGCCCAGAGCGGGAGGCCGAGCGTGGCCTCGCTCGCCGACGTCCGCGCCGTGTTCGAGACCAACGTGTTCGGAGTGATCGCCGTGACCCAGGCGATGCTGTCGCTCCTCCGCGAGGCGCCGGCCGGGCGGATCGTCAACGTGTCGAGCCGCCTCGGCTCGATGACCTCGATCAGCGATCCCGCCACTCCGAACCGCGGCGTCGGCGGCGTCGCGTACAGCCCGTCGAAGAGCGCGCTCAACGCGGTGACGATCGCGTTCGCGCAGGAGCTCGCCGGCACCGCGATCAAGGTCAACGCGGTGTGCCCCGGCTACGTCGCGACCGATCTCAACAACCACAGCGGAACGCGCACCGTCGCCGAAGGCGCGCGCGAGCCGGTGCGGCTCGCGCTGCTCGGTCCCGACGGACCGACTGGCACCTTCTCGGACGACGCAGGCCCGATCCCCTGGTGAGGAGACGAGCGCGCGCCAGCAAGGAGGTCTCGATGACACGACAAATCGATCCTCAGATCGGCGCGGCGCTCCAGAAGCTCTTCGGCGCCGGGTCCTCGACTTCTGGATCATGAACGAGATCCGCGAGATCCGCGAGCGCGCCGACCGCGTTTACCAGAAGATCGGCGTCGTCACCGGCAAGGACGAATGCGGCCGGATAGTTCCTTCCGAAGGCCGCGAGCAGATCTCCGTGGTGGTTCACGTAAAAGCCGACGTCAAAGTCCGATGAGCTGCGCCGGCCCTCGTTCGGCAGGCCCTGGTTGATCCAGTGGTCGAGGGCGGCCTTGTAGTTGGTGCCGAAGGCCCACCAGATGTCGCTGTAGAGGTTCTGGTAGAAGCGGACGTCGAACTCGCCAGGGTTCCGCTCGGTGACAGACCTGGATGCTGCTCAACACAAAACGGGTCCGCTGCACGCAGGACTGTATGTTGAGTTACGCAAGGCCGCCTGTCAGCGGACAGTTCTGTATACCGCGCTACTTCAGGGAGCTCCTCGCGGGCGCGCGCTCGCCTCCCGCGCTGCTGCCAGGTCCCCCGCGCAGGCATTTGTTCCGGCGAACACGCGCCGCGGCACGCCCGCGCGCAGATCGCCGCGCCCGCCGCCCTCCGCCGCCCGCGCGCCGCGCCCGCCCTACCGCGCTACTTCGGCCCAGCCCTCCCGATCGCGATCACGTTCTGCTGCGCCGCCGGCTTGCCGCCCTCGTGCGTGGCCACGAAGGCGCGCGGGTGCGCCCGCAGGAGCGTCACCGTCAGCGTGATCCCCCAGCCGTCGTTCGTCTTGAGCTCCGCCTGGCCGTGGCTGTCCTCCACCGCCAGGATCAGCCGGCCGAGCGGCTCGAGCCCGGCAGGGGCAGCGCCAGGCGCGGTCAGCACGCGCTGGAGCGCCGACTCCGGCAGCCCCAGGCCGAAGCCGACGTCCAGGATCGACAGCTGCACGCCCTGCGGCGCCTCGCGCACCGACACCACCGGGCCGTGACCAGGGAGCCCGCGGCTCGCCACGTCGGTCAGGAACGCCTCGAGCACCTGCGCGAGCTCACCGCGGTGCCCGAGTGCGTGCGTCGCGCCGCGGATCGGCTCGAGCCGCACCGCCCGGCCCGTCGCGCGCGCGGCGCTCGCCACCGCGTCGGCCACTACGTCGCCGAGCTGGAAGGCGCAGAGCGGATCGGTCGCGTCCCGCGCCGCGAGCGGCCGCACGTTCCCCGACACGGGCGCCGGCTGCTTCACCGGGATGAGCGCGGCCACGTAGCCCGCGATCCACGAGGAGCCGTCGGACTCGCGGCGGAGCGGGCGCACCGAGAGCACCGCGGGCTCGGGCGCGCTGACGCTGAGCTCGATGCCCTCGTCGCTCGCCATCACGCTGGAGAGCGACACAGCGGCGCTCCCCGCGGACGTGGCGCCGAGCACGTCGCCCAGCGTGAGCGAGCCGGGCGGGAGCGCCGCGCTCGCGCTCTCCACCGGCACGGTGACGTCGCGCGCGCGCAGCCACTTCGCGAACTCCGGCGCGACGAAGCGGACGTCGCCGAACGCATCCGCGTACAGGAGCCCCACCGGCGCGTTGCGCAGCATCGACCCGAAGAGCTGGAGGTCGTCGAGCGCGACGCGCGCGCCCTCGACCAGATCGTCCGTCGGCGTGTGGCCGGCCCGCGCGTCGCCCGCGCCCGCCTCCGCCGTGCGCGCGAGGCGCTTTCTGCGCAGGAGCAGCGCGAGCTCGCGGCCGACGTTCTCCGCCCGCTCCGGCTCGCGCGAGAACGTCGCCTCCGCGACCGGGCCGCAGAAGAACACGTAGCCCTCGATCTCGCCGAACGCGATGAGCGGGACCACGACCGCCGGCATGTCCTGCTTCGTCAGGAACCGGCGCGCCAGGCGGATCGCCGGCACGCCCTGCTCGCTGCTGTACGGCGGGCGGCGGACGTCGTGGCGCCGCTCGGCGACGAGGCTGTCGCCGCCGCGCTGGTCGTTCCAGAACCGGAGATGCCAGCTGCCCGCGGGCAGCTCCGCGACGAGCACGAGGTCGGCCGGGTGCGCCTGCTCCGCGAGGCGCGCCACGCGCGGCCAGAACTCCTCGTCCCGCAGCGTGTGGACCCCCTGCATGCGGAACAGCGCGGCGCGCTGGATGAGCTCTGCGGCGCGATCGACGGCGCGCTGCACGCCGAGCCCGCGGAGGATCATCACGCCTGCGAACGCGACGGCGAGGCCGAACAGGGTGCTCGGCAGCGGCAGCAGGCTCGCCTCCACCCGCGCGGCGAGCGCGCTCTGGCCCGCGGCGAGCGCGAACGTGGCGAGGAACAGCGCGGTCGTGGCGACCAGGCTCCCGTAGCGGCGGCGCGCGAGCCACACGAACCCGCCCGCGAGCAGGACGAACAGCGCGGGCGCCCAGGGTGGGGCCGAGGCGCGCCGCCCGCCGTCGAGCAGCCCGCCGAGCACCGCGGCGACGCCCTTCGCCGGCGGCAGCGCCGACGTCGCGACGGCCTGGGGCGCGACGCCCCCCGAGCCCACCGCGACGACCGCGACGCGGCCCTCGAGCGCGCTCGCCGGGACCTGGCCGTCCGCGAGATCGCGCAGGCTGACCGCGGGCACGCTCTGCGGCGCCTTCTTGATGACCCAGGGCGCCGCCGAGACGCCGAGCGCGCCGAGCTCCGCCGCGCGCGCCTCGGCGGCCAGCGAGAAGAAGCCAACGACCTCGCCCGCGCTCAGGCGCAGCAGCCCCGGCGGCAGCCGGACGGCGGGCGCGACCCCCGCGGCGCGGGCGCGGTCGGCCGCGTCGCCGCCGCAGAAGGCGTCGGCCGGCGGGACGAGCAGCGCGCCGCGCGCGCGCCCGCGCTCGAGCAGCCCGGGGAGCGAGCGCTCGCAGAGCCCGTCGCGCAGCGCCTCGGGCGAGGCGGTGACCAGCAGCACCTGCGCGGAGGGCGCGTCGTCGGCGAGCGCCGACGCGGTGAGGCCGCGCGCGACGTAGTCGAACCGCTCGAACGGCGCCACGGCGGCGAGCAGCGCCCCCGCGACGATCGACAGCACATCGGGCCTGAGCCACCCGAAGCGCGCCGCCTCGGACTGCGAGGTCATCGGTCGCGGGATGCGAAAGGGCTTGGGGATCCGCGGACGGTAAGTCTTCGCCATAATCGCTGGAGAACGCAGCGCGCCAGGGGTCGCGAGGCGCCCAGGCAGACTGAGCGTCGCATCGAGGTCGCACCAATACAATTGTCTACCGGGGTGCGCCGCGCCAAAAACACTTGTTTTTCGAGAAGAAGGACGCCCCCTACAGCCGGTCGCTCAGCGCCGCGGCGGCCGCGCGCATCTCGTCCGCGTCGCTTCCCGGCGCGCCGCCCCCTCGCACGCGAGACCGCGCGCCGCAGCGCAGCAGCGGATTCTGTTCGAGACAAGGTGCGATGTGGTGCTCCGCACGCGCCGCCGAGGCGCGTTGTGTTGCGGGCGGCGTCCGTGTCATGCGACGTCAGCAAGCGGTGTCGATTGGGCTGGATCGGCCTGTCGGAAGGGGCTTGAATCGCTCCTGCGTATGCGTCGTTCTTCAATTGTTCTCCGGGTCGCTCCGGTCCTCGGGTTGTTCGCTCTGACCAGCAGCGTCGTCTTCTCGGCCTCGAGCTGTGGCTGCGAGTCGGATGTACAGCTCGCAAATCCGCAGGGCAGCGGCGGGGCCGGGGGCGCCGGCGGGGGCGGGGGCGCGACAGCGACAGCGAGCGGCGGCGGGGGCGCGACAGCGAGCGGCAGCGGGGGCGCGGCGGAGGGCGGCGGCGGGGAGGGCGGGGCCGGCGGGGTGCCGCTGCCGGACGAGCTACCGGACTTCACCGAGGAGGAGCTCGAGCCCACCGAGGCGACGGACGGCATCCCGAGCCCGCTGCCGGGCGTGTACACCGACAAGGGCGTGGCCGGGGGCGACGAGGTGGTCCGCGCGCTGATGGGCTTCCCCATCCGCAACTCGGGGCGCCTCGAGCTGGCGATCCAGGAGATCTACGATCCGCAGAGCCCGCGGTTCCGCCAGTACCTCACCCCGGAGGCGTGGATCGCGGCGTACGCGCCGCGGGAGCTCGACGTGCACCTCGTGAAGCTCTGGCTCGAGGAGCAGGGGATGCAGGTGAACTTCACGGCCACGAACCGGCTGCTGATCCAGTTCACCGGCACGGTGGCCCAGTTCAACGAGGCCTTCCAGACCGAGCTCAGGGTCTTCGAGCGGGAGAACCCGCAGGCGGGGAACCCGCCGTTCGACGTCTTCGGTTCCCTGGAGCAGCTCACCGTGCCGACGTGGGTATCCGAGCGCACGACCGGCATCATCACCGCGGATCTCGCGGCGAGCACCAAGCCGCTGCCCGCCGAGGGCGGGGACATCGTGTCGGAGCCGCCTGGCGACGTCGACCGGGGGCTGACGCCCGCGCAGATCGCGGGCGCGTACGACCTCGACGACCTCTACGAGCTCGGGTTCACGGGCGAGGGCGTGAAGCTCGGGGTCACGGTCGGCGCCACCTTCAAGTTCAAGGACCTGCAGTCGTTCTGGCGATCGCTCGGCGTGGAGCGGGAAAGTCCGGAGGTCGTCCTGACCATGGAGCCGGTCTCGACGCGCTACGTGGAGTCGACGCTCGACGTCCAGTGGTCGGGGGCCCTCGCGCCGGGCGCGGAGGTCGTGGTGTACCAGGGGCCCGACGCGCGCAACACGTCGATGGTCTACACGTTCAACGAGGCGATCGCCCGCGGCGAGGTGTCGATCATCACGGACTCGTTCGCCCACCGCGAGGACTCCGAGCCGCCGGCGGTGCGGCTCCAGTACCATTACGCGGCGCAGATGGCGGCGGCGCTCGGGATCACGGTGATCGCGGCGACCGGCGACTCCGGGCAGACCGACACGCCCTCGGCGAGCCCGTACGTGACCGGGGTCGGCGGGACGTCGCTCTGGCTCACCGGCAACGGCGAGGTCGAGAGCGAGGTCGCGTGGACCTGGTCCGGCTCCGGCCCGACGCTCTCGTTCCCGATCCCCGCGTGGCAGGTCGGGGTCGTGGAGGGGTCCGACGGCAAGCGGGCGGTCGCGGACCTCGCGATGCACGCCTCGAGCTCGCCGACCCCGTACTGGGTCTACTACCTCGGCGAGTGGCGGCGCTACGGCGGGACGTCGTTCTCCTCGCCCGCGTTCGCGGGGCTCGTCGCCGTGGTGAACAGCTACCGCGCCGCGCAGGGCCTGCCGCGCGTCGGGTTCCTGAACTCGATCCTCTACACGACCCCGGAAGTGCAGGCGACGTTCCGCGACGTCGTGAGCGGCTCGACGGAGTTCTTTGCCGCGGGGCCGGGCTGGGACTACCCGACGGGCTGGGGCGCGCCGAGCGCGATCGGCCTGGCCACCACGCTGCCGTAGCGGCGCGCCACGCCGGGTCGGGCGGCGGCGCGCGCCGATCCGATCCGGCGGACCGCCGCCGTCCGCCGCCGTCCCGCCGCACCGCCGCATGCTCGCCAACCTGCCGCTCTTCCCACCGAACGGGCTCGACCGCAGCCTCCACACCGCGGTCCTGATCGGGCTCGTCTTCGGGACGCTCTTCACCGAGACGCTCGGGTGGACGTACGCGGGGCTCGTCGTGCCCGGCTACCTCGCGACGGTGTTCTTCGCGGCCCCGGTCACCGCGGTGTTCATCATCGCGGAGTCGGTCGTGACGTACCTGTTCGTCGCGCTGATCGGCCGCTGGATCACCCGGACCGGCGCCTGGTCGACGGCGTTCGGGCGCGAGCGGTTTTACCTGTTCATCGTCGGCGCGGTGATCGTGCGGCTCTTCGTCGAGGGCTTCGTCGTGCCCGAGGTCGCGGCGCGGTACGACTTCGTGCACTCGCGGGAGCTCTACAGCATCGGGCTCGTGCTCGTGCCGCTCATCGCGAACGCCTTCTGGAACAGCGGCCTCGTGCGCGCGGCGCCGCGGCTCGCGGTGGTCACGGCGCTGACGGCGCTCGTGCTCGGCGTGCTGCTCCGGACGACGAACCTGTCGGTCTCGCGCTTCCAGGTCCTCAACGAGAGCCTGTCGCTCGAGTTCCTCGAGCTGCCGAAGGCCCATATCATCCTGGTCATCGGCGCGCTGATGGGCGCCCGCAACAACGTCCGCTACGGGTGGGACTACAACGGCATCCTCGTGCCGGGTCTGCTCGCGGTGGCGTGGTACGAGCCGACGAAGCTGCTCACGACGACGGTCGAGGCGCTGGTCGTCTTCTACCTCTCGCGCTGGATCACGTCGGTGCGCCCCTTCTCCCGGATGCTGCTCGTGGGGCCGAGGCGCATGATCTTCGTGTACGTGCTCGGCTTCCTCGTGAAGATGGCGATCGGCTTCGCCATGGTGCGGTTCGCGCCGGGGCTGCAGATGATCGACTACTTCGGCTTCGGGTACCTGCTCCCGAGCCTGCTCGCCGTGAAGATGTGGAACAAGGAGCACGTCGGCATCGTGATCATGCCGACGCTCCAGGTGTCGTTCACGGCGTTCCTCGCGGGCAACGCGGTAGGCTACGCGCTCGTCGCGCTCGGCTGGGGCAGCGCGCCGCCGCCGCCGGCGGCCGAGGCCAGGCCGCCGCCGCGCGTCGAGAGCGCGGCGCTGTCGCTCGTGCTTGCGGACACGGTGCCGCGGCCCGGCCCGCGCCCGCGGGCGGCCGCGATCGCGGCCGACATCGAGTCGCGGCGGGTCGCCTACCGGCTCGCGCGCAGCGTGCTGCGCGACGGCCGGCCGGCGGACGAGCTGCTCGGCGTGGCCGAGCGCGCGCGGCTCTCGGTGGCGCGGGCGGGCGACGGCGACCGGCCGTGGTACGTGATGGCCGCGCGGTTCGAGGACGCGGAGGACGCGCCGAGCGCGCCGCGGGCGGCGCTCCGCAAGCGCGTGGGCCGGAGCCCGACGTCCGCGCCCGAGTGGCTCGTGCTGGCGGCGCCCGCGGAGATCGGCTCCGCGCTGCCGGCGGTGGCGCTCCGGGTGGCGGAGCTCCTCGACGCGGCGGGGGTCGTGCTGCTGTCGCGCCACGGCGCTATCCGGCGCCACGACGAGGCGTTCGCGGCCGCGATGATGGAGGCGATGGAGGACCCGCAGGTGCTGATCGTCGAGCCGGGCGGCGGCGACGGGCCGGAGCTCAGCGTCGTGGGCTCGCCCGCGGGGCTGCCGGTGGTGTCGATCGGCGAGGGGCTCGGCGCGGAGACGGCGATGACGTTCCGCTCGGCGGCCGAGCAGTCGACGCTCCTCGCCGACGCGCCGCGCCTGCGGGTGCCGCGCCAGGTCGCGGAGGCGGTCGGCGCGCGCGTGCTCGGCGTGCCGGAGGTCGTGCGCTGGAGCGGGACGCTGGAGGAGGAGCTCTCGAAGCGGATGGTGTCCCTGACGGAGGTCCAGCCAGGCCGGTTCCGGCCGCCGTCGATCGAGGAGCTGCGGCTGTTCGACAGCGTCGTGGCGCCGCGGCTGATCGCGGCGGCGACGCGCGCTGGCGGCGCTTCCGGGGCGCCGCCGCCGACCGCGTGGGAGCGGGCGATCCTCGGGCGCCTCGGGTACCGCGAGGTGCGCATCGGCGGCACGGACGCCGCGCCGGCGGCGTGGGGCATCGCGGAGCCGGGGCCGGAGGAGGGCGGCCCGGAGCGCCGCGGGAACCCGGCGTGGCTCGTGCTCTCGCACCCGCCCGCGCCCGCGCCGCCGCCGGGGCCGGCGGGGCGCCGCGCGGGGCCCGCGGCCTCGATCGGCGGGATCTTGCCCACGGCGCCCTCGCCGGACGCGGTGAGGTCGCCGCTCACGGGCGCGATGCTCGTCGAGGTGCCCGCGCCGCGGTGGCAGATCGGGGTGTTCGGCGCGGGGCTCGCGATCGCCGACGCGCTCTCCGCGCAGTCGCTGCTGCTCGCCGGGGCGGTGCCCACGGCGGAGCCGAGCGGCGCGGCGGACGTGCGGCGCGCGGAGGGGCTGCGCAGCTTCTTCCAGCGGGCGCACGAGGTGTGGGTCGGGGACGGCGGCAACGCGCTGTCGGTCCAGGCGATCGAGGCGGAGCGGAGCTACGAGCGCGACGCGGTGCTCTCGTTCGGGTACGAGGTCGTTCGGCCGGAGCACGTGCCCGCCTTTGCGGGGCCGCTGCTGGAGACGCTGCGCGATCTGGAGCTGCGCGTCGGGATCTTCGACGGCACGCGCGAGCAGGTGCCGTTCAGCGGCGCGACGGACATGGCCATGAGCTACGCGAAGCGGTTCGCCGAGGGGCGGTTCGCGATCGTGTACCTGGGCAGCGCGATCCGGCGCTTCTTCGAGCTGCGGCGCTTCGCGGCGCCGGGGCAGGGGGAGACGCGCCTCGAGGCGCGGCTCACGCGGCTCGGGGTGGCGCCCGCGCCGCTCGACGTGGCCGAGCGGGCGCGGGCGCTCGCGTCGTGCGCGGCGCCGGGCGCAGGGGCGAGCGGGGACGAGGCGTGCCCGACCCGGGGGGTGGCGGCCGAGTGCGATCTCGCCGCGTCGATGGAGGGCTTCCGGCGCTACACCACCGAGCGGAACCCGTACTACCTGAGGGCGCACTTCGCGGCGCAGGCCGGGGGCGCGCAGGCGGCGGCCGGAGGCGCGCAGGCGGCGCAGGCCGGGGGCGCGCAGGTGGCGGCCGGGGGCGCGCAGGTGGCTCTGGCGAGGGGCGCGCAGGCGGACGCGCTGCGCGCCGGGGCTGCGGCGCGGTGCCATGTGGAGCTCGGGCGCGACGTGATCACGGGGCGACCGTGGGTCATCGCGGCGCGGCCGGGCGAGGCGCAGCTCCTGCCGATCGACGGCGCGCTCGTCGCTGTCCCGGGTCCGGCCGTGCCCGGCGAGCTGCGGCTGCGGCGCGCGGTCACCGTCGGCACCAGCGCGCTCCGGGTCCAGGCGGCCGGGGCAGGCCCGTCGAGCGCGGCGGGCGTGGGGGCGCCGGCGTCGGGGTCCGCGTCGCCCGGCGCGGGGGCGTCGGGGCCGGGGTCCGCGTCGCCTGGCGCGGGGGCGTCGGGGCCGGGGTCTGCGTCGCCTGGCGCGGGGGCGTCGGGGCCGGGGTCCGCGTCGCCCGGCACGGCCCCGCAGGAGGCGACCCCGTGAGCGCCCCGGCGAAGCGCCGCGAGCCCTCGAGCCATGAGGCGGCCGCGCCGCCGCGCCCCGCGCGGCCGCCGGTGCGGGCGCGCCAGGCGACGGGGGGCTTTCGCGCGCGGGTGAGCGCGCCGCGTAAGGGGCTGAACCCGCGCTGGCTGATCGCGATGTCGCTGCTCGGCGTGACGGCCGCCGCGCTCTCGCTCCTGCCGAGCGCGCCGCCGCTCGGCAGCTCGCTGCCGGCCGAGGACGAGATCCTCGCCTACCATATCGAGCCGCAGCGGGATCTCGTGGTCAAGATCCCGGCCGAGATCGACGCCGTCGAGGTGACGACCTGGGCGGGCGTCAAGGCCGACATCTGCGACTCCGCGAAGCGCTACCCGTACGGGTTCGTCGCGGCGTTCGTGAACGAGCGGGGGAAGGAGGTCGCGCGGCACGTGTACGACCTCGAGAGCCGGGTGAGCTGCGACCCGGATCGCCCGCTCGGCGAGGGTGAGTACGCGGCGCGGCTCGCCGGCGGCGGGGGTGCGGTGACGGATCCGCGCTCGACGCTGCTCATCACGCACGACGTGCTCCCGCAGGGGGGCCAGGTGCGGCTCCGGGCGAAGCCCGCGGTGGCGAGCGATGGCGCGCCGATCGATCTGACGATCCTGTCGCGGCTGGAGGGCCGCTACGAGCGCAGCGAGGCGTCGCGCGCGGTCTTCGAGCAGAGCCTCGACGCGGAGGAGCGGCGGCAGCTGGGGCGCCGGGTGTCGGCGCTCGGCTTCGCCGACCTGCCGGAGCCGGCGCGCAAGGAGCTGCTCCGGGGCTGGGCGCGGCGGCTCGAGGCCGGGGGCCGCGAGGGGCTCGACTACGAGATGTCGCGGCTGCTCCTGCGGCGGTTCCGCATGCCGTACCCGCGCGCCGAGGGCCGCGGCGCGTCCGAGTTCGTGATCGGCGAGCGCCACGCGGCCGCGCTGAACTTCCGCGGCCCGCTGTCGCTCGACATCGAGGGCCCGCCGGGCCGCACGGTGCGGGTCGCGGACGGCGCGAGCTCGTCCGCGAGCGTGGAGCTCGGCCCGCTCGGGCGGGCGACGGTGCGGCTCGCGCGGGAGGACATCCGGACGGTGGTCATCGACGGCGTCGGCCCGGATTTCGGCGTGCGGTTCGGCGCGCCGGAGGCGCAAGCGATGCAGCAGATCGGCGAGATCGTCCACCCGGCGATGCCTCCACCCGCGGTCGAGGGCGAGGGCGCGGGCGCTCCCGGCGCGGCGGCGGCTCCACCCGGCGCGGCGCCAGCGGCTCCAGGCGCGTCGCCGGCGGCTCCAGGCGCGTCGCCGGCGGCTCCCGGCGCTGCGTCGCCGGCGGCTCCCGGCGCTGCATCGCCGGCGGCTCCCGGCGCTGCGTCGCCGGCGGCTCCCGGCGCTGCGTCGCCGGCGGCTCCCGGCGCTGCGTCCGCGACGGCCTCGCCGGCCGCGCCGGCGCGGCTCCAGACACCGCCGGACGTGCGCATCGTGCGCTACCTGGCGCTGGATCCGAGCGACCCGGTGATCGCGCGGATGGCGCCCGGGCAGGAGCTCCTCGGGCTGCTGATCCGGACCGAGATCGAGGCGAGCGGCGGCGCGAACCAGGGCGACGCGACGGTGGTGGCGCGGTGGGGCCCGGGGCCGTCCGAGCGGGCCGAGCTCAAGGTGACGCTCCCGCGATCGCGCTTCGAGTGGTGGAACGACGGGTTCGACGCGTCCGATCCGCGGCTCGCGATCCTCCGGCCGCCACCGGGCGTCGAGCGGATCGAGATCACGGGTGACGCGAGGACGCGCGTGCGGCTGCGCACCATCGAGCCGGGGGTAAACGAGACCTTGTACCGGCTGCCGTACCGGGTCGCGCTGGCCGAGGACGAGACGTGGCGTTACGCGCCGTTCGACGTGAGCACGTGGACGGACGTGCGGGCGGTGAACCTCGACGATCTCGAGCGGAAGGAGCGCTTCTCGGACCTGCGCGAGCAGGTGCGGATCGAGCGCTCGGGGGAAGGCGCGAGGTCGGACGCGGACCGGCCGGAGCGCACCCTCACCCCGGAGCACGCGCCGGTGCGCCGGCGGCTGCTCATGCCCGCGTGGCAGTCGGCGGGGGAGCCGTCACCGGGCGACGCGTGGACGCCGCTGCTCGTGCCGAAGGACGTGCGCGTCGACGGCGAGGGGGCGCGCGCCGGGCGGCTGTCGGTCATCTACCGGGCCGCGCGCGCGTCGCTGGGCAAGGAGGTCGCGGTGCGTGTGGACGGCGAGGTGGCGCTGAAGGAGCCGATCGTGGCGCTGTCGGGCGCGCTGCGCGTGACGGCGCCGGCGGGCACGCGCAGGATCGAGATCGAGGGGCTCGGCGACGCGGGGGCCGCGTACACGGATGCGCCGCCGGCGAACGGCGGGGCGATCGTGCGCCGGCGCGACGTGTTCGAGCTGACGCGCGGCCGGCCGATGACGTACCGCTTCAGGCAGGAGGCGGGCGAGACGCTGCACCTCGTGCTGTTCGTGGTGACGCCCGGGGAGAACGCGGACTATCGCGTCCGGTACCGGATCGAGGGGGCGAAGCCCGCGTCGCGAGAGGCGGCGTTCTTCCGGCGCGTCACGCTCCCGGACGGCGTGCTGGCGGGCCGGGGCGGCGATCTCACGCGCGCAACGCTGTGGGAGGCGGCGACCGACCGGCGTGGCACGGACGGGGTGGGGCGCTCGGTGATCCGCCTGGGCGACGACCTCGCACCGGGCGAGCGCGTTGTGCGGCTGTCGCTGCTCGGGCCGCAGGCGGGCGACGCTGGGGAGACGGCGAAGGAGGTCTGGATCGGGGCGGTGCTGGTCGGCCAGAAGGCGCCGGGGCGGGACAGCGGGCCGAGGCTGTGGGTGGAGGACGATCCCTGAGCAGGCTCAGGTGGCGTGGTGGGCACCCGGGCGATCATTCTGGAACGAGCGTTCCAGAACGGGCGGGCGTCCGGGCGCGAAGGTGGCGTGGTGGGCGCCCAGGCGATCATTCTGGAACGAGCGTTCCAGAACGAGCGGTCCGGGCGCGGAGGTGGCGTTGGGGGACTGGGAGCTCATTCTGGAACGAGCGTTCCAGAACGAGCGGGCGGTCCGGGCGCGGAGGTGGCGTTGGGGACTGGGAGATCATTCTGGAACGAGCGTTCCAGAATGATCTCGCCTGGGTGGCGTGGTGGGCACCCTGCTGATCATTCTGGAACAAGCGTTCCAGAATGATCAGTGCGTCCGGGCGCGGAGGGGGGCCGGCGGCGAGCATGCAGAAAGCGCTCTCTCCGTCTCCTCTCTCGCTCTTCGAGGACGCCCCGGGCGTTCACTGGCAGCTCGCGCAAGGGGGCGTGTGCGGCGTCATTGAGTTAGCTCGCTCGCCCGACTCCTTGTCTCCGATCCCCTGGCCGCATCGACCCCTGAGCTCGCGACCGGGATCTCCAGCGTGGCCGTGGCACCCTTGCCAGGCCCGTCGCTCGTCAGAGTGAGCGAGCCCCCGAGCACCCTGGCGGCCAGCGCGCTGGAGTGCAGGCCGAAGCCGTGCCCGCCCTCGCGCGTGGTGTAGCCGTGCGAGAAGAGCCGGGGCAGCACTTCCGGCGCGATCCCCACGCCGCTGTCCACCACCTGGATGCGCGCCACCTGTCCGTCGCGTCGGAGCCGCACGACGAGGCGCCGGTCGCCCTCGGGGACCCCGGCCACGGCGTCCGTCGCGTTCGCGAGCAGGTTGACGAGGATCTGCAGCACCTTGTGCTTGTCCAGCTGCAGCGCCGGCAGCGCGTCGAGCTCCCGCGTCACCGAGACGTGATGACGCCGGAGCGAGGCCTCCTGGATTCGCAGCGCGTTCTCGATGACCTCGCCGAGGGAGCACTCCTCGGCGAAGAGCGTGCTCTTCGCGTAGAGCTGCTGCACCTGGATGATCGTGCGGATGTGCTCGATGTGCTGCTGCGTGTACCGCAGGCTGCCGAGCAGCGCCTCCTGCTGCCCGGCGAGCTCGCTCGCGAGCTCGGTGAGGTACTCGGTCAGCCGGCTCCCCCGCGGGTCCTTCGCCAGAAAATGGGCGAGATCGCCGCGGTTGTCCTGGAGCATCGCGGCGATCTGCTTCAGCCGGCCGACGCGTGATCCAGTCAACGACTCCTGCATCATCTGCGCGTCCGCGGTGATGCTCGTGAGGACGTTGCCCACGTTGTGCAGCACGTTCGAGGCGATCTCGGCCATGCCCGCCCCGCGCGCGGCCTCCGCGATCTGGGACTGTGCCTGCTTGAGCTCCCGCGTCCGCTCCTCCACGCGCTTCTCGAGCTCGTCGTTGGCGTGGCGCAAGGCCGCCTCGGCCCGCTGGACCTCCGCATACAGCCGCGCGTTCTCGATCGAGATCGCAGCCTGAGAGGCGATGTGCTCGAGGAGCGCGATGCGGTCCGGCGTGAACGCCTGTGAGGCGAGCCCGTTCTCCAGGTACAGCACCCCGTGGAACTCCCCCTTGCGCATGAGCGGTAAACACAGCACCGACTTCGCCCTGCCGCTCGCGAGGTAGGCGTCCGACGAGAACGGGTGAGGCTCGAGCGCGTCGCCGATGAGCACGTGCTCGTGCGTGCGCCTGACATACGCGACGATGCTCCACGGCAGCACCTGGCCGGCGTCGCCCGGGGCGACGACCACGCCGCCCCGCTCTCGCCGGGCGTCGGCGACGGCCTCGACCGCGAGCCTTTCGCCCTTCGGCAGCAGCAGGGCGCCGCGCTGCGCCCCCGCGTTCTCGATGGCGACCTGCATCAGCGTGCTCACCAGCCGCTCGATCACGATCTCGCCGGAGACGGCCTGCTGCGCCTTCACCACCGCGAGCGCGTCGATGTGCGTCACGCTCGTGTCGCACGTGGCGGTTGCCGCCCGAGCGGCCGCGGGAGCGGCGAGCTGAGGCCACTGGGCCTCGAGGTGCCTGACCTTGCCGTCGGCCCCCCACTGCCGGTAAGCGTCCTGCGCCTCGCGCGCGTACGCGGCGGCGATGAAGGGGAGCTTTCGCTCGCGCCAGAAGCGCGCCGCGAGCTCGTTGGCCAGACCGACGTTCTGGATGAAGCCGTGCTCGCGCGCCGACCGGATCGCCTCCTCGTAAAGGTGCATCGCCTCGTTCGAGCTGCCGCTGACGCGCGCGAGCTCCGCAGATACCAGCCGCTCGGGCGCGCGGAAGTTCTCTGGACAGTTGCTCGCCCACTCCTCGAGCTGCTTCTGGCTCTGCCGCATCGCCTCGAGGTGCTCTCTCTGCCGCTCCGGCGTCGCGTCATGAAAGCAGGCGGCGAGAGTCAGAGAGCGATAGAGGTGGAAATCGAGGAGCTGGATGTGGCCGGTAGAAGCCCAGATCAGCTCGGTGGCCCTGGGCTCGATGCGCCCCGCCTCCTCGTAGGCGCCGGCCATGTACCTGGATTGCATCTTGAGGATCCAGTACCAGCACCGCATGGTGCTCATGCGGTCCGGCGTCAGCGCCGCCTCGAACGCCGCCTCGTCGAAGCCGTCTCCGTCCAGCGTCTCGAACGAGCGTGTCAGCCCGCGCATCTGCTGCACGAACCGCTGCGCTGGCAGCGTGATGTCCTGCACGTCCCGGAAGCCCGCATTGCGCTGGAAATCGAGGCGCGCCACCGACTCGCGATACACATCGGCCAGGTCGTGCCCGAGGCTGATGCGGTTCGTGACGATGTGGTTGCAGCAGTAGCAGGCGACCTGGAAATCGCCGGACAGGACCGCGTGGTGGAAGGCGCTCCGCGCGAGGTCGAGCGAGATGGAGATGGGCTGAGTCCAGTAGTTGATGATCTCCATGGTGAAGAGGACCTTGCCCCGGCACGCGGAGTAGTTGTGTCGCTCGACCAGGTCGCAGGCGAGCTTGCCGAAGGCGTAGCCCAGCTGGTACTTGCGGAAGGCGGCGCCGGCCATGACGCCGTACCAGGCGTATCCCGGCGCAGCAGCGTCGGTGTTCCCGTGGCGGAGGGAGAGAGAGACCATCCGGCAGAGGTGGAGCACGAGCAGGTTGCCGTCCGTGAAGAACGCCGGCGCGAACAGCGCCGCGAGCAGGTCCATCGCCGCCTTCACGTCGGTGTCGGCCATGAGCGGCAGCTCGACGAGGCTCTCGATGGCGCGGTCGCCGAGGAGCTCTGTCACCTCCTCGTTGGCCGCCGCGACGTCGTCCCACGACGGGCGGGGCGGCATGTGCATGCCAAAGAGATCCAGGCCCGCCAGGATGCTCGCGACGGCCGCCTCGTTCTCGCTCGAGGCAACGTGGATATCGCTCTTCAGGCGATGGACGGCCGCCTTGTCGACGCGCGTGCGCGCCCGGTCGAGGAGCTCGTCGGCCAGCCGGCGCGCCTCGGCGGCGTGGCCGAGCATGAACTCGCTGCTCGCGCGATCGAGGCGCAGCTTGAAGGCGAGCTCGTGGTCGGTCTCCCACGGATCGCCGGGGATGAGCTCGAAGGCCGCGGTGAGGTACGAGATGGCCGACCGGTGCGCGGCGGACGCCTTGGCCTTCCAGCCGGCCTCGGCGTTCAGGCGCGCCGCGCGGTGGCGCTCGGGGCCGTCGTCCATCAGGTCGGCCGCGGCGTTGAGCTGGCTCACCACGTCGAACAGCCGCTCCCGGACCTCCTCCGGCGTCAGGCTCCCGAGCAGCAGGCGGCCGATGCGCAGGTGCACGGCCTTGCGCTCGTCGGCCGGGGTGAGGACGTAAGCCGCCTGATGGATGCGGTCGTGGAGGAATCGGTACTGGTCCGCCGCGCTGCGCACCAGCATCCCTTCCTGGAGCGCGGGATCGAGGTGCCGCTCCACCTCGCCCGTGTCCTGGCCGGAGATGATGGCCAGCGTCTTCAGCGAGAACGTGTTGGCCACGCACGCCGCGAGCCGCAGGAGGTGCTGTGTCTCGACCGGCAAGAGGCGCAGCCTCCCCGCCATGAAGTCGACGACGTTGTCGGAGTAGTCCTTTGCCCTCACGCCCTCTGCGTCCCACCGCCAGCCCCCGTCGGGCACGCGGCAGAGGAGCCCGTCCCGGTTGAGCGTCGGCAGCATCTGGACGAGGAAGAACGGGTTGCCGCCGGTCTTCTCGTGGACGAGCGCCGACAGGGGCGCGATGACGTCCGCGCCCGCGCCCGGGAGCGCGTCGTCGACGAGCTCCCGGGTCTGCTCGGCGCTGAGCGGGCCGAGCTGCACCTCGCTCACCCGCGCGCCGGCCTTGCGCATCTCGTCGAGCGCCAGCATGAGCGGGTGTGAGGGCCCGACCTCGTTGTCGCGGTAGGCGCCGATCAGCAGCACCGGCGGGATGTCCGGGTGCGTGGTGAGGTGCTGGATCAGCCTGAGGCTGGCCAGGTCGGCCCACTGCAGGTCGTCGAGGAAGATGGCGAGCGGCTGCTCGGACGTGGCGAGGACGCTGAGGAACTGCTGGAACACAAGGTTGAAGCGGTTCTGGGCCTCGGCGGCGGGCAGCTCCTGGACCTCTGGCTGCTCACCCACGACGAGCTCGAGCTGCGGCACCAGGTCCACCATCACCTGTCCGTTGTCGCCCCACGCCTCCCGCAGGCGCTGGCGAAAGCTCCCGAGCTTCTCGTCGGTCTCCGCCAGGAGGTGCTGCACGAGCTCGCGGATGGCCTGCGCCATCGTGGCATAAGGCACGTCTCGCTGGAACTGATCGAACTTGCCGCTCAGGAAGAACCCGCGCCGCCCGAGGACAGGCCGGTGCAGCTCGTGGACGACCGAGGACTTCCCGATACCCGAGTAGCCGCTGACGAGCAGGAGCTCCGGCCGCCCGCCGCGCGCCGTGCGGCCCCACGCCTCCAGCAGGGTGGCGACCGTGGCCTCGCGCCCGTAGAGCCGCTGCGGCATCTGGAGGCGGGTGGAGACGTCGCGCGCGCCGGGCTGAAAATCCTCGATGCCGCCGCGGCGCAGGCCCTCCCGGCACCGCCCGAGGTCCGCCTTCAGGCCCTCGGCGCTCTGGTAGCGCTCGTCGGCGGTCTTGGCGAGGAGCTTCATCACGACGGCGGAGAGCGCTGGCGCGAGCCCGGGGACGAGCTCGTGCGGGAGCCTGGGGACCCGGGCCATGTGGGCGTGGAACCACTCCAGCGCGTCGTGCCCCTGGAACGGCAAGGTGCCAGTCAGGAGCTCGTAGAGCGTGACGCCCAGCGAGTAGAGGTCCGTGCGGTGGTCGACCGCGCGGTTCATGCGCCCGGTCTGCTCGGGTGACATGTAGGCCGGCGTGCCCTCGATGAGGTTGGCCGGCATCGCGTCCACGTGCTCCACCTTCTGGGAGGCGGCGATGCGGAAATCGATGATCCACGGCTCGCCCGACGGCGCGACGACGATGTTGCCTGGCTTTATGTCCTTGTGGATCACACCGTGATAGTGAATCTGCGCCAGCGTCGCGGTGAGCGGGATGGCCAGGTCGAGCAGCCGGCCGGCGTCGAGCGGCTCGCGTGCGAGCTCTTGCAGGGGCTGCCCTTCCACGCGCGCGAGGACGAGCGCCGGACGCTCCTGCGAGAGCTCGCACGCGAGCGCGCCGATGACCCCGCGCACGCCCCGGAGTCGCTGCAACGTGCCGTGTTCCCGGCGGTAGCGCTCGCGCTCCCGCGGCCCGGGGTGCAGCGCCGCCGGCGTCTTGACGAGGACAGGCAGCCGGTCCCCGTCGCGCACGGCCTCGTACACCACGTCCGCGTCTGTCGCCCTGATGACGTTGAGAAGCGTGTATCCGTGAACCTCGAGCATGGCGGTGGCCTCGTCCCCTGTCGGCTGGGTCACGTGCTGCGGATCGGCGCGTCGTTGCTCCGATCGAGCGGCATTTGCATCCGGTCGAGCGGACGACGCGCGCACCGGCAGGTTCAGCGCTCTGCCGCGGCGCGCAGTCTCGAGGATCATTGGAGCTATTTCGCCGATGCCTTGCAACAGCAAACCGATCCTCCGCTCGCGCGCGAGCGCGATGGGGACGCGTCGCTGCTCGGGGTCGACCGGCTGGCGCCGCGCGGGGCCCTGGAGGACGTCGCGCGGTGCGCTCGCACACCCGCCTGCCGCTGCGCGAACATCGTGCCGTCGGGGTAGGCGATTTCCCTGCATGGTGTCGAGCGTGCTCGCGTGACTTTCTTCGCACGAAGCGCGCAGGCATACTAAGGGTCCGAGCTGTAGCGCTCCGTTCCGCCGAGCTGGCGAGCTGCCAGCCGTCAGGTCGACATCGGTTTTCAGGTGCTCGCATGGGTGCGACGGTGGGAGCCATCCACGACGGGAGTTCGTTGAACACAGAGGTCGATGATGTGTGGTCGCTCGCAGGAGGCCCCGAGCCAATGAACGGAGTGAGCGCGAAGAACAGGAGAGTCCTCGTCGTCGACGACACCGAGAGCATCCACAAGACGTTCCGGGACGTCCTCGCCCCTCCCGGGAGACCCGCCGCGCTCGACGAGCTGGATGCGCTGCTCTTCGGCGACGAGGGCGGGGCGGATCGAGGGCCGAGCTTCGAGCTGACGTCGGCCTATCAGGGCGAGCAGGCGCTGGCGGCGGTCCGCCGGTCCTTGCAGGCCGGCGCCCCTTTCGCGGTGGCGTTCGTGGACGTCCGCATGCCGCCGGGGTGGGATGGCGTCGAGACGCTCTCTCGTCTGTGGGCGGAGGACCCTCTCCTCCAGGGTGTCATCTGCACTGCGTACTCGGACTGCTCGTGGGATGACGTGATGGCGCGGTTCGGGCAGACGGATCGCCTGCTCATCCTCAAGAAGCCGTTCGATGTCGTCGAGGTCCGGCAGATAGCGTGTGCGCTCACGGAGAAGTGGAGCCGGGAGCGCGAGCTCGTCGATGCGGTCGCGCAGATGTCGGCGCAGGAGGCGATGCACCGCCGGCTGATCGCGTCATTGCCGGACATGGTCCTGCGCGTGGACAGAGAGGGCAGGTGCCTCGAGGTCAAGCCGCCGCGCGGGCTCGCCCCGGCCGTCCAGCCGGGGTTCTCGCGGGACCGCGCTGTCGGCGACGCCCTGCCGGACGATGTCGCGCGGCGCCTCCTGCGCGAGCTCGATCGGGCCCTCGCCGACGACACGACGCAGGTCTTCGAGTACGAGCAGCAGGTGGGCGGCGAGCTGCGCCATTACGAGGCGCGGATCGTCGGCCTGGACGCGGCGGAGGCGCTGGTGCTGCTCCGCGACATCACCGAGCGCAGGCGGGCCGAGGCGGCGGCCGCCGCGCAGCGGGAGCAGCAGGAGATCATCCGGGAGCAGGCCCGTGCGCTCGAGGCGCTGTCGATGCCGCTCATCCCGATCACCGACGAGATCACCGTGATGCCGCTCATCGGGCACATGGATCGGCGCCGGATGCAGCAGGTACAGGCCACGCTGACCGAGGGCATCTCCGCACGGAAGACGCGTGTCACGATCGTCGACTTCACGGGCGTGCCGAGCCTCGGCCCGGACGTCGGCGACGAGATCGTCAAGGTGGCGCAGGCCGCGCGGCTGCTCGGCGCCGACGTCGTCCTGACAGGGATCGGCCCGCGCATCGCGCACGAGCTCACGCGCGTGGGGCGCGATCTGAGCGGCGTGACGACGCGCTTGACGCTGCAGAGCGGGGTCGCCTTCGCCATGGCGCGCTGAGCCGCGGCCGCGGGGCTGCGGTAGTCCGCTGGTCGTCCGCGTGTTTTTGTGTAGAGTTCCCCCGCGCGCCCCCGCGGCTCGCTGCAACGGAACGAGCATCCATGGCGGAATCGACAACCACCTTGCGCGGGAAGCACCTCCTCTCGGTGCAGCGTATCCATCGCGCCGGCGCGCGCCGCGGCGCTTGTCTCGCGCCGCGCCTGCGCGCATTCGCCGGGCTCGCGTCGGCCGCAGCGGTCGCTCTCGGCGGCTCGGCGGCGCGCGCGCAGCAGCAGCCCGCGCGCGATCCGGTGGCCGCAGAGGCGCTCTTCAAGGCCGCGCGCGCGCTCGTCGACAAGGGCGATTATGCGGCGGGGTGTCCGAAGTTCGAGGCGAGCCTCGAGCTCAACCCCTCCGCGAGCACGATGATCAACATCGCGCGGTGCCACGAGCGCGAGGGCAAGGTCGCGACAGCCTGGCACGATTACCATCGCGCCGTCGTCCTGAACCGCGAGACGGCGGGGGAGCAGCGGCGGCGAGGGCTCGAGGAGATCGCGCAGAAGGGGATCGCGGACCTCGACGCGCGCGTGCCGAAGCTCCGCGTCATCGTGACGAGCGCGCCGTCCGGCGTGGAGGTGCGGCGCGACGGCACGCCGCTGCCGGCGGGCGCGCTGGGCGAGCCGCTGCCGGTCGATCCGGGCGCGCACGAGATCCGCGCGAGCGCCCCGGGGCACGAGGCGGAGACCCGCACGGTCACGCTGCGGGAGGGCGAGTCGGCGACGGTCGAGCTCACGCTGCGGCCGGCGGCTGGGCCCACCGCGGCGACGGGGCCCACGGCGGCGACGGGGCCTGAGAAGGCCAAGGAGGCGCCGGGCGGGGGCATCCCGACCTGGGCCTGGATCTCCGGGGCCGCGGGGATCGCGCTCGCCGGCGCGTCGGTCGGGTTCCTGATCGACGATCTCTCCGCGATCGACGCATTGCGAGACAACTGCCGCGAGGTCACGGGCGGGACGTACTGCAAGCCCGGCTACGACTTCGCAGCCGACAACGCGCGCAAGAACCGCGATTTCGGGCTCTTCGTGGGCCTCGGCGGCGCCGGGCTCGTCGCGCTCGGGGCGGCGGCGTTCGGGATCGCGGGATCGGGCGGCGAGAAGGCGCCGGCGCCGGCGGCCGTGGCGCTGCCCTGGGTGGCGCCTTCTGGCGCTGGGGCCAGCATCATCGGGAGCTTCTGATGCGCACAGGTGAGGGCGTGCGAATGCATTGGTCCAGGCCTCTCGTCGGGATCGCGCTGGTCGCCGGGAGCGCGTGCATCCCTGACGTGGAGCCCGACGTGTTCGTCGCGCCGCGCTGCGAGCAGGTCGCGCCCGTGTGCGGTCCGGAGGCGAAAGAGAGCTGCTGCGCGGCGAGCGAGGTGGTGGGCGGCACGTTCAACCGCCTGAACGACGCGGCGTCTCCGGCCACCGTCGCCGATTTTCGCCTCGATCGCTTCGAGGTGACGGTGGGTCGGTTCCGGCAGTTCGTCGCAGGGTATCCGGCGACCAGGCCGAAGGCGGGCGCGGGCGCGCACCCGGTCGCCAAGGACGGCGGGTGGGACCCGGCGTGGGACTCGAGCTTGCCTGCGGGGCAGGATGAGCTGCGCGCCTCGCTTGAATGCGACGCCAATTTCCGGACGTGGACCGACGAGCCCGCCGGAAACGAAGCGGCGCCCATCAACTGCGCGAGCTGGTATGTCGCGTTCGCCTTCTGTGCCTGGGACGAGGGCCGGCTGCCCACGGAGGCCGAGTGGAACTATGCGGCCGCGGGCGGGAACGAACACCGCGAGTATCCGTGGGGAGCGGCGGCCCCGAGCCAGGAGCTGGCCGTGTTCGGCTGCGAGACAACGACCACTGTGTGCCCGGTCCCGCGCGTCGGGTCGAAGTCCCCGGCGGGGGACGGCAAATATGGGCAAGCCGACATGGCGGGCAGCTTGTTCGAATGGGTCCTCGACTATCACGTCCCGCTCTCGGGGAATTGCGACAACTGCGCTGCCCTGGAAGACGGAGGCCTCGGGAGGGACGCCCGCGGCGGGGCCTTCTCCCACACGGAAGAGACGCTGACCACGGCGTTTCGTGTCGGCGAGCTGCCCGAGAGGCGGCTTTCTTTCTACGGATTCCGCTGCGCGCGCGACGAGTAGAGGACTGGCGTTGGCCCGGCACAGCCGGGCTACTCGACATGTTTGATGTGGCCGAGCGTTCTGTTGAAGAGCTGAAGCTGCTTCAGCCGCTTGTGCTCCAGATCCAGGCGATCGGGCTTGTGCTTCTTGATGGTCGAGAGTCGTTGCGCCGAGCCTTCTCGAGCTCGAATGGGCTCGTCATCGAACATCGGGTGAGTGGAAGGCTGCGCATCCGGGGCGGTCGAACCGTCCCTCGAGGCCATTTCCGGTGACTGGAGGGCGGTCGAACCGGTCCCCCAGACCGTTGCCGGTGCCCGGGGGGCGATCGAACCGCTCCCCGCGAGCTGAAGCGCGGCGGGCGAAGAGGCCCCGCTGGCTGCCAGCAGCCCGCTGAGCCCACCGGAGGGCGAAACCGTGACCAGCCCTCCTGCGCGCCGGCAATCCACTGCATGCGACCCAAGTATCCCGTGCAAGCTCCAGAGCTCCTCGCCGCTCCGACCACCGACCCCGCACAGGCCCCGGCCCCCGCTCCCTGCCTGCGCGAACCCGTCCCCGCGCCGGCCCCCGCGCCCCCGCCTTCTCCGGCAACCTCGGCGCCGGACCTGCCGTCCCCGCGACCCGACCAGCGCGGGCCTTTCCGCGCCGAGCAGGTCCGGCCAGGCGACCCGTTCGAGCTGTCGCACGGCCACCCGGTCTTCTGCCTGCCCAGCGGCGGGCGTGCCTCGGGCGCCCTCTTGCTGGGCGGCGCGGTCGTCGCCTGGGACCCCGCCGTCTCCGAGGCCGGCGCCGGCACCGGGTACTGCCCTGCGCCCGAGCATCTGCGCGCGCCGCATGTGGCCGTGGGCAACGTGCCCGATACGCCCGGCTGGGTCCCCGGCGCGCCGGCGCTCGCCATCGAGTACGCCGACGTCGGCGACGACGAGGCGCGCCTGGCCCGGAAGATCGACGACCTCCTCGGCGCAGGGACGCGCTGGGTCTGGCTGGTGCGGCTCGCAGCGCCGCGGCACGTCGAGGTGCACGCGCCCGGCGAGCCGCCGCGGCGCGCGCTCCCGGGAGAGCTGCTGCACGCGCCCGGCGCGCTGCAGAACCCAGTGCAGGTCGAGGCGCTCTACGATCGGGCGGCGGCGCAGCGGGCCATCCTCACCAGCCTGCTGCAGCGCGAAGGGCACTCGAGCCTGGAGTCGCTCCGCGACAGAGGCCTCCGCGAGGGACGCAACGAGGGCCTCCAGCAGGCCGTGCGGGACGTGTGCGACGTGCTCGGCATCGCGCTGTCGGCCGACGAGGACGCGTCGCTCCTCGAGCTGGACGGGACGGCGCTCGCCGCGCTGCTCGAACGGCTGAAGCGCGAGCGGCGCTGGCCACTCCCCTAGGCTTCGACGATTCGCCCCCATGGCGGCTGCGGCGCGCCGTGCTGCCGTAGGCCTCGACGAACCGCCCCTACAGCGGCTGCGGCGCGCCCTGCCCCCGCGAAGGGCTCGGCGCGCCGTCGCCGATCGTGCGCTTGCGCTTGCTACCGGAAATCGGTTAGCCCGATAGCTCACGGCGCACGGGGCGCAGGGTGGGCATGGGACAAGGGTAATCGCCGTGGATCTCGACGCCTTCGTCGCATCCGCTGCCCGCCGCGCGCTGCTCGGCGCGGCGCTCGCGCTCGCCCTCGGCCTCCCGGGCGTGCGCGAGGCCGCCGCGGCGACGCCGCTCGCCTGGGTGGCGCCCGACAGCGCGCGCGTCGTCTCGTGGAGCGACGGCTCGTGGAGCGACGGCCGGCCGCAGGGCGCTCCCGCGCCGGAGGGGGCGCGCGCCGCGCCCGTCGCAGCCGACCCGACCGCGCCCGTGGCGCTGAAGGCAGAGCAGCTGCTCCTCGTGCCCGTGGAGCCCGGCGACCGGCTGGAGGTGCGCGGCGATGTCGCGGGCATCGGCCTCGGCTCCGGCGTGGGCGACGCGCCCGACGTGATCACCTGGATGCCGCTGCCTCCTCTCAAGGCGGGCGCGCGCGACGTCGCGGTGCCGACGTGGTCCAGCGCGCGCTTCCTCGCCGTGCGCGCGGCCGTCCCGCGCGGCGCCGAGCGCGCGCCGGTCGCCGTGCGGGTCGCCGTGCGGGAGAGCGCGCCGCTCGCCTGGTACCGCCTCGACGAGGACGTCGCCGCGTGGCTCGGCGGCCGCGCGCCCGCGCCGGCCACCGCGCCGGGCGAGGCGGGCGCGCTGCTCCGGTGGGTCGACGCCGCGCGCGCGGCGCTGTCTGCTCCGGTCGGCGCGGGGGCGGCCTCCGCGCGGGGCAGCGCGGGGGCGGCCTCGAGTCAGGGCAACGCGGGCGCTCCCCCCGCGCCGGCCGCCGCGCGCCTCGAGCCCGCCGCGGCCGCCTGGCTCACCGCGCGGTACCTCGAGGAGTCGCTGCTCCTCCGGCCGCTCGTCGAGCCTTACTTCGTCGCGCGGGAGGTCGAGGTGCGCGGTGGCCGCGAAGGGCCCGACCTCCCTGCCGTCGAGCGCGCCACGCCCTGGCGCTCGCTCGGGGCCGGGGCGCGGCTCGCGCTCCGCGCGCCCGGCGCGGACGTGCTGCGCATCGCCCTCCGGCCGCGCGCCTTCGGCGCGACGCGCGTCGTGGTCCGCGCCGGAGGCGCCGTCGTCCGGGAGCTCGCCTGGCGCACCGGGCCGCGGCTCGCGGACGCCGCGCGCTGGAGAGAGCCGCGCTGGATCCGCGTGCCGCTGCCCGTCGACTCGCGCGAGGCGACCGTCGACGTCATCGAGGGAGAGATCGCCGTCGCCGCCAGCGGCTACCGGCAGCGCGCCGGCGTCGCCGAGCTCTTCGCGCCCCAGCGCGACCGCGCCGCGCTGCTCGACCGCGCGGCGCAGCGCGATCACGCCGGCGCCGGCGCCGGCGATCGCGCGCCAGCCCACGCCGAGGCGCCGCGGCTCCTCGCGGCCGCAGACCGCGCCGCTGCCCCCGAGCCCGCTCGGACAGCGCTCGCCTTCGCCGCGCTTCCGGCGGTGTCGCCGCCGCTCCGGGCACTCCTCCTCGCGGAATCGGTGCGGTGGGCGCCGTCTCCCGGCGTGGCATTCGCGCGCGCCGCGCGGGCCTATGCGGCGGCGCAGGGCGGGGCGGGGGCGAGCGCCGCGCCCCTCCAGCGCGCCGTCCTCGCGCGGCTCGCCGCCGCGCATTCGGACCCAGGCGCCGCGACCGCGCCCTGGGCCGCGGCCGCCCGAGCCGCGGCCGCCGGGTCCGCGCCCGCCGGGTCCGCGCCGCCGGGTCCGCGCCCGCCGGGTCCGCGCCCGCCGGGTTCGCGCCCGCCGGGTCCGCGCCCGCCGGGTCCGCGCCCGCCGGGTTCGCGCCCGCCGGGTCCGCGCCCGCCGGGTCCGCGCCCGCCGGGTCCGCGCCGCCGCGCGATGTCGCCGGCGGCCGCGCGCACCCGGAAGACGTCGCGGCGATCTCCGCCCTGGGCGCGGCCCTGTCTCCGGCGATCGATGGCCGCCGGCCGGTCGCGGCGCCGCTCGCGGAGCGCTACGCGCTCGGTCACGGCGACAGCGAGAGCGCGGCGCCGCTCGCGCGGACCGCCTGGGCGCGCGAGGCGCCGTGGGACGCGCTCGAGATCCCCGAGGGCGTGACCGCGTGGAGCTCGATCGCGCCGCCGCGCGACGCTCCGCCCTCCGCTGCGGGCAGCGCAGCCCAGCGCGGCGCCGCGGACGCGCTCTGCGAGGTGAACGCGGAGTCCGGGCTCCGCTGGACGCTCCTCGATCTCCCGCGCGCAGAGGTCGCGGTCGAGGCGCCGCCGGGCGCCCACGCGCGGGTGCTCCTGCGGAGCGCCTCGACCGAGGTGGTCCCCGAGTCGTCGGTGCTCATCGACGGCACACCGGCCGCGGTGCACGGCGGTGCCGGGCTCACGTCGGTGGTCGCCGTGGCGCCCGGCGCGCGCACCTTCGAGCGCCGCGCGGGCGCCCCGCCGGTGCTCGCGCGCATCCCGCGCAGCGGGCGCGCTCCCTGCGCGTCGCTGCGCGAGATCATGCAGTGGGCCTGGGTCGACGGCGCCGTCACCTTCGCGCTCCCGGACCCGGAGCGCGCCACGGTGGCGCGCGTCGTCCTGGCGCCGGCCGCCGTGCTGGGCGAGGCGGCGGGCGCTCCGGAGGCCCCCGGCGGCGCGGCGGGCGCCCCGGCGGCCCCCAGCGGCGCGGGCAGCGCCCCGCGCGCCCCAGCGGCGCGGGCAGCGCCCCGCGCGCCCCCAGCGGCGCGGGCGGCGCCCCGGCGGCCCCTGGCGAGACGGCGCGCCCTCCCCGGTCCCCCGGCGCGCCGTCCACCGCGCGCGTGCTCCGCGTGAGCGCCGGCGCCGCCGTCCACGAGGCCTGGGTGAGCGCGGGCGCGACGGGGTCGATCGAGATCCCGGTACCCGCCGGCGCACGCGAGCTGCGCGTCGAGACCGCCGCGCCGGCGCTGCTGCGCGCCGCCGTGCGGCTGCACCCCGCTCCGCCCGCCGCGCCGCGCGTCGTCACGCCGGCGCGGCCGCCGTCCGGCGCGCCCGTCGACGGCACGCTCGACCAGATCCGGGGCGCCACGCGCGCCCTCCGCGCCGCGCCGGCGCCCGCCCGCGCTGCGCTCCACGCGCAGCGCGCCGCCGCGCTCGACGCCCTCGGCTTCCCGGCGCTCGCCGCGCTCGACAGCGCCGCCGACGAGGACCCCTGGGACGCCGGGCAGCTCCCCGGCGCGTCGAGCGCGGGCGCGCCGCGGTCGACGGTCTTCTCCCTGCCACCGGGCAGCCCGCCGGCTGTCCCGCTCGGCCTGCCCGCGCGCGTGCCGCCGCTCCCGCTGCCCGCCGACCCCGCGCCCCTCGCCGCCGCGCGCGCGGCCCGCATCGCCGGCGACCCGCGCCGCGGCGTCGCGCTGCTCGCCGGCCCCGCGGGCGACAGCGCGGGCGCGGACGCGCTCCTCCTCGGCCTGCTCGCAGAGCGCTCCGGCGATGCGCGGATCGCCGCCGACGCCTTCACCCGGATCGGGCTCGCCCACCGCTCCGCCGCCGCGCTCGCCCGCGCGGCCAACCTCGCCACCGACGTGGCCGCCAGCGCCGAGAAGCCCGATCGGCTGCTCACCCTGCGCGCCCTCGCGCTGGCCGAGCTCGCCGTGCAGGCGGCCGCCCGCGAGGCTGCTGGCGGGGACCAGGGCGCCGCGCCCGCTGCTCCCGCGAGCTCCCCGAACCCCGCGCCGAGCTCCGCTTCTCCCTCCGGTTCCTCCGGCAGCACGCCGCCTGGGGCAACGCTCTCCGGCAGCACGCCGGCCGGGGCAGCGCTCTCCGGCAGCACGCCGGCCGGGGCAGCGCTCTCCGGCAGCACGCCGGCCGGGGCAGCGCCGCCGCTCCAGCTCCCGCCGGCCGCCCTCGCGCGGCTCGCGCCGGTGACCGGCTGGGACGTGCCGCCGCGCGCCGACGCCACGGCCGGCTCGGCCACGCTCGAGATCCGGGCCAGGGCCGACCGCGACCTGCCGCTCCGCGTGCGCGTGCGCCGCGCGCTCGTCGACGCCCCGGAGGCGGCGCTCCTCATCACCGACGGCGCGCGCGCCGAGTTCCGGCTCGACCGCGCCGCGCCGGGCGCCGTCGTGCTCGACGGCACCTGCCGGGCGCTCGACCGCGAGGAGACGCCCTGCGCCTTCTCCGTCGCGCTCGACGGCGCCCCTGTCGCGTGCTCCGCCGCGGCCGCGCCCATGACCGACCGCTGCGTCGTGCAGGTGCCGCGGGGCAGCCACCGCGTCGAGGTGCGGCCGCCGGCGGACCAGAGCGTCATCGGCTGGATCCGCGCTACCGCGGCCGGCGCAGCGCAGCCCTTCTCGGGCCGCGTCCTCTCGACCTGGCACGACATCGACCCTGCCCGCCCCCTGGAGCTCGCGTTCGCCGGTCCGACCGTGGTGCGCATCCGCGCCCACGCCGCCTACGAGTGCGCCGCGACCCCGCGCGCGCGCGCCGCGCTCGCGAAAGGCGACGATCCCACCTGCCACCCCGAGGTCGCCTCCGCCACGCCCGCCGGCGTGCTGCGCTTCTCGGTGTCGCCGCTCGACGGCGCGCCCGGCGCGGTCGAGGAGGGGACGATCGCGCTCGACGCCACCGAGGACCGCGCCGCGCGCCGCCTCGGCGTCACGCGCGAGCCGTTCTTCTGGCTCGGCGGTGAGGTCGAGACCCGCGTGGCGGTCCTCCCCGAGGGCCCGCACGTGCTGCGCGTCGCCTCGCCCGGCGGCCGCGCGCTGCTCCGCGTCGAGCTCGCCGTCGCCAACGGCGCGCCCCGCCCGCGCGTGCCGCCGCCCGCGCCGCCGCCGCCCGCGCCCGTGTCGCCCGCGGACGAGCTGCTCCGGCCGGCGCCCCCGGTGGGGGAGGACCCGGACGCGGGGCCGCTCTCGATCGGCGCGTACGCGCGCCTCGTCGACAGCGAGCTCACCGAGGAGGACCTCCGCCTGCCGCTCCGCTTCCTCGAGCTCGGCCTCGACGTGCACCGCGAGCTCATCGAGCGCCGCGCCTGGATCGCGGCCGCGGGGTTCGGGCGGCTGCGCGACGGGCCGGAGAGCTTCGGCGCGGAGGCGCGCTTCGACCTGAGCTCGAGCGGCTGGGTGCCCGGCGCGGCGCTGAGCGGCCGCGTCGTGTTCCAGCCGGGCGCCGGGGACGCGGTGGGCGGCAGGGCGAGCGCGAGCGCGTTCTGGTCCATCCCGCTCGGCGGCGAGCTCACGCTCTCGCCCTGGGCGGGCTTCACGCTGCTCGCCGTCGACGAGTCGCTGCGCGGCGTCGCCGGCGCCGACAAGGACATCTTCACGCCGTACGCCGCCGAGCACCGGACGCAGGCCTCTCTCGGCGCGCGCCTGCGGCACCGGCCTTTCGTCGACGCGCTCGTCACGGCGGGCACGTCGCTCCGGCTGAGCCCGGTGCCGTCGACGCTCGACCGCGTCGACGCGACGCTCGACCTCGACCTGCTCCCGGGCCGCGGGCTATGGCCGTGGATCCAGCTCGGCTGGCTCGCGAGCTACCGCCCCGAGAACGAGACGCGCGACGAGGCGTTCCTGCGCGACGCGTTCACCGCGGGCCTCACGTTCTGGAGCTGGCTCTCGCGCGGACACCGCGTCTCGCTCGGCGCGGAAGGGACGTTCCTGTTCGACATCCCGAGCCCGGCCGAGACCTCTCCGCGCCTCTCCGCGTTGCTCTTCGCCCGCTACGACTACACCGGCGGCCGCGGCCTCCGCGACTTCCCGCCGCAGTCGACGCCGTTCCGCGACCGGCAGGAGGAGGGGAGCGGGCGCATCGAGCGCGAGCGGCCCGCGGCCGAGCCCTCGTGGGAAGACCCCTAGGGCAGGGAGATCGGCCGGCGCCGGCGCGCTCCGCGCAGCTCGAGGTGAGGCTCCTCCCGTTCCTCGGTGGGGCTCCCGACGCCAGGGCAACGAGGCCTTCCGCAACATCTCCCAGGCAATGTTGACAATTCCGAGAGATCGATAACGCGATCCGCTCTTCATGGAAAGCGACGCTATCTCGGCATCATCATCCACGTATGGAAGCGGCTTCCCTCACACCACAGCCACCCTGCGGTCCCCCCATGGCCTGCCGATGGTCGCCCTTCCCCGTCGCCGGAGGGGTGTCGGGTTTGTCACTCCCCCGCTTGCCTGTGCGGCGCTACTCTGCGGCTGGCCACGAGGTTTCTCGTCGATACTCATGACGGTAGAGCTGATTCACGCCATCGTTCGCCAGACCACTGTCCTCATCGCCCAGCTGGCGACCTCGGGGGGCTGGCGTGCTCCCCTGGCCCAGCTTGCGGACCAGGTGTTCCAGGACCTGGTGACCGAGCTCGAGCGGCAGGGAGTCAGCCGCAAGGTGGGCGCCGACATGTTCGGCATGGGGCTTCGGAGCTATCAGCGCCGGGTCCGGCGAATCACGGAGAGCTCTGTCGAGCGGGGCCGCTCGCTCTGGGAGGCCGTGCTGGACCACATCCGCAGCCGGGGGATCACGCCGCGGGCCGAGATCCTGAGGGTGTTCGCCGCCGAGGACGATGTCCTGCTCCGCGGGGTGCTCTTCGACCTCTGCGAGAGCCGCCTGGTTTTCCAGGCGGGGCAGGGGGCTCAGGTGGTGTATCGCGCTGTATCCGACGACGAGCTGGGCGCGCTTCGCGCGCTTCGCTCCGGCGAAGGGGTGGACGAGCTCGTATGGGCGATCATCTATCGGGAAGGCCCGCTCACACGCGACGAGCTGCTGCAGCGGGCGCACCTCGAGCGCGTGGAGCTCGACTGCGCCCTGGGCCGTCTCGTGGAATCGGCGCGCGTCGAGCGGGCCGGAGAAGGTCCCGGGGCGACGTACAGCGCCGCGAGCCTCTACGTGCTGCTGGGCTCGCCTGTGGGGTGGGAGGCGGCGATCTTCGATCACTACCAGGCGATGGTGAAGACCATCCTGTGCCGGCTGCGCGAGGATCGCACCGCGCCCGGCCTCGCCGACCGCGTCGGGGGGAGCACCTATACGCTCGACGTGTGGCCCGGCCATCCGTACGAACAGCGGGCCTACGAGACGCTGGGGCGCCTGCGCGCCCAGCTCGTCGAGCTGCGCGAGCAGGTCGAAGCGTTCAACGCGGCGCACGAGACGCCGGACGGGTACACGCAGGTGGTTCTGTACATCGGACAGTGCTTGATCCAGCAGGATATCGAGGGCGGTGATGACATCTAGGGTGGTCGCGGCGGCGTGCCTCATCGCGAGCGCGGCGGGCGCGGCGCTCCTGGCCTCGGCCTGCAGGGACCTGGGCCCTCAAACCGGGAGCGAGACTAACTTTCTCACGAGCTGCGATGCCGGTTGCGGGGACGGTCTCTCCTGCATCTGCGGCGTCTGCACGCGCGCCTGTTCGGCCGAAGGCGAGTGCGCGGCGCTCACCTCCGGCGCCGAGTGCGTGGCCGTGGCGGAGCGTCCTGCCGGGGCGGCGTGCGCCGGGGCCGAGAGCGCCGCGTTCTGCGATCTCACCTGCAGCGGCGACGCCGACTGCGAGCCGCTCGGCGCGCCGTTCCGCTGCCAGGGCGGCTTCTGCCGGGCGCCCGGCGAAGGCGACACGGCGGCCGCCTGCCCGGTGACCACCCTTTCACTCGGCGACAACGACCGCGCCGTGACGGTCGGAGACACGACCCGCAGCTACGTCGTTCGCCTCCCTGCCAACTACACGGGCGCGAGCTCTATGCCGCTGGTCCTCGACTTCCATACGCTCGGCGGGACCTCGGCGGCGGAGGCCGATGCCTCGGGGTACCGCGAGCTCGCCGAGAGCGAGGGATTCATCGTCGCGTGGCCTCAGGGCATCGACGGCGCGTGGAACATCGGTCCGTGTTGCACCACGTCACGCGACGTCGACGACGTGGCGTTCGCGCGTGCCCTGGTCCAGCAAGTCCAGGCGGAGGCGTGCGTCGATGTCAAGCGAGTCTATGCCGTCGGCGTCGCGAACGGCGGCGGCATGGCATACCACCTGGCCTGCAACGCGGCGGACGTCTTTGCTGGAGTCGCTCCCAGCGCCTTCGACCTTCTGGCGGAGTCGGAGCAGCCCTGCCAGCCGGTGCGGCCGGTGACCGAGATCTCGTTCCGGGGTACCGCGGACATGCTGGTACCCTACGAGGGGGGGCCCCAGCAGGCGCCGAACGGCGCGGACATCACCCTGCTCGGCGCCGTCGGCACCTTCGAGCGGTGGGCCGAGCTGAACCAGTGCACGGGAACCCCGAGCGCGGAGGACAGCAACGGTTGCTCTACCTACTCGAGCTGCGCGGGCGGCGCGGAGGTGACGCTGTGCACTGAGCAGGGCGGCGGCATGGCCTGGGGGAGCCCCGAGATCGGGTGGGCCACGCTGAAGCGGCATTCGCTGCCGTGAGCGCGCGACGAACGAATGCCAATTGAGGGCCGGGAGCGGCGCGCGGCGCGCCGTCCCGGGAGGGGATGGCGCTCGCGACTTGAGGCATCCCCTCAAATTTTTCGGAAAATTCACAGGGAGGCGGGGAGACGGGGAGGGAAATCTTCAAAATACTCCCTGTCTCCCCGCCTCCCTGTTCAATTTCTCCGCTGAAAATGGCTGCAAATGAGGGGATTCCTCAGGCTCGCGACGGCTTGCGGGCTTCTGGCGGTCGCGGGGCGGGGCGGACCATCGGCCAGTAACCGCAGCTGCGCACCGGTGAGCCCGTGGGCCGGCCGAGGGGTAACTCCATTAGCACCCCCCTTCGTCCTTTCCTGACACCCCTCAGGGGCTCCCAGCTGTAACTTACCGGCTCCTGCGAGCTACCATGGGGTGCCCGAGCCGCGTCAACCTCTGGATGCGCGAGGGACGAACATCGCGTTCTGGCTGGCGCACAAGGTCGTGATCAATAGAATGTTGGCCGGGAATCAAGAGTCTTTGACCTGATAGAACGGCCGAGCTCGCAGGCGTACTCCTGGCTTACTTATCTGCCTTGAGCGGAAACCTGCGAATCGATCGATCCAGACATGGAGAATCTCGATGCGTATGAATCGCTTGCTTGGGTACGTCTCCGTCTCGTTCGCGTTCTGCCTGCTCGCATGCGCGGTTGAGCCGGGTGTTCTGGAGGACAGCGACTCCCTCGACTCCGGGGTGACCAGCCCGGACGGCATGATCGACGCGACGCTCGCGCTTCAATCCCAGTGGGGCAGCGGGTACTGCGCGAACGTGACGGTCAAGAACCTGAGCCGCACCGCGGCCACGACGTCCTGGGGCATGGTCGTCGATCTCGGCGGCACGACGGTGACCAACCTGTGGAGCGCGCGCTCCACGTCATCGGGAGGGCGGCTGAACGTCACCAACGAGGGCTACAACGGGGCGATCGCGCAGGGGGGAACGGCGTCGTGGGGGTTCTGCGCGAACGGCACCGGGCGGCCCACCATCGTGTCGGCCAGCAGCACCGGAGGCACGGGAGGCACGACCAGCTCCTCCTCGAGCAGCAGCGCGAGCTCGTCCTCCAGCTCCTCGACGAGCAGCGGCGCCAGCGGCGGCGCTGGGGGCAGCGGCGGCGCGGGCGGCGCCGGGGGCGCGGGCGGCACCGGCGGCGGCGCCACGACAGGAACAGGGGGCTCGAGCGCGTTTTCGCCGTGCCCGACGAACGGGGATCCTTGCAAGATCCTTCCGCTGGGCGACTCCATCACGGATGGGGTCGGGGTGTCGGGCGGTGGCGGCTATCGGATCGAGCTGTTCAGGAAGGCGCTGGCCGCTGGCCAGAGCATCACGTTCACGGGCTCTCAGATGAACGGGCCGGCGACGGTCGACGGTGTTCCGTTTCCGCGCAAGCACGAGGGGCACAGCGGCTGGAAGATCAACCAGATCGCGGGGCTCGTGCCGACGCCTTCGATGCAGGAGATCCCGCACATCGTGCTGCTCATGGCGGGGACCAACGACGTGGCGCAGAGCGACAACCTCGCCACGGCGCCGCAGCGGCTGGGATCGCTCCTGGACAAGATCTTCGCCGCGGCCCCCGACGCGTTCGTGGTCGTGGCGAAGCTCGTTCCGCTCAGCTTCAACGACGCCGCGGTGGTCGCGTACAACAACGCGCTGCCGCCTGTAGTGCAAGCCCGGGCGTCGGCGGGGAAGCACGTGGTGCTGGTGGACATGCATACCGGGTTCCCGACGTCGGAGCTCGCGGACGGGGTGCACCCGAACGCGGCCGGCTATGCCCGCATGGCGAATACATGGTACCAGGCGATCGGCGACATGCTGCCGTGAAGCGCTGGCGAGCCAGGTCGTCGATTGCCATCGACGACCTGGCCATCAAACAGCCTGCTCGGTAACACTCGCCGTGACGCCGTGGTCGCGCTTGAGCAGCGTGTGGATCTTCTGCAGCTTCAGCGGGCGAGATGGGGCGAGCCAGGCTTCGATGCTCGCGCGATGCGCGTCGATCTGCTTCCACTCGTCGCTCGCATCGGGCACCGGGCGCGCCTGCACGCGCTGGGCGATCGCGTGAACCTCCTCGTCCGTCGGCTCGCGGTCGCGTGGCAGTGGCAGCGTCGCTGCGGCCTCGAAGTACCTGCCGACCGTCTTGCGATCGACCCCCGCTCGCGCGCCACGTGACGCGCGCTCTGCCCCGCCGCACGACGGCGGAGCAGGCCCCATGACCCTGCGAAAAACGCCGTCAGGTGGCTCCATGAGGCTGCGAACTGGCACAGACGCAGGGTCAGACCGAACGGATATTTTTGGCGACGCTCCCCTCGGAGAAGCGGGCATCGTGATGGCTCTCGAGGTCGACGAGGGGGGATGACAGATTTGTCCGAGGGGGGCGACGACGATCTCGCCGTCTATTCGCGCGGGTCGCAGCGGCGGTAGGACAAGGACGGTCGGACGCGAGCCGAGAGTCCCCGCAGGTCCTGACCAACGCCCCTTAACAGAAGGTGACAACGATGAATTCTCCTGTTCTTTCCTACCGATTGATGACCCGCTGCGCTCTTGGGATAGCCGCGCTCTGCCTTGGAGCTTGCAGTTCAGAAAGTGACCCGGTCGACGGTTCGGGGTCGGGAGGCGCCGCAACCGTAGGGACGACGGGCACCAGCAGTTCCGTGACCGGAAGTTCGGCGAGTGGTGGGACAGGTGGTGGAGGCGCCAGCACCAGCGGAGCGAGCTCGGGAGGATCCGTGAGCGGCGGCACCGGCGGTGGTCCCGGCACCGGCGGAGGTGGCACCGGTGGCGCAGGCGCGGGCGGCGATGCCGGAACGGGTGGTGGGGATGACGGCCTGCCGCCAACAGGAGAGAACTCGGTTGCGTACACTGGCTGCTCGATGGCCAACAACATCGGCACTGGCTACAAGCGCGTTGGCGGCAAGATAATGTGGAACGCGGACAATTATCAAACGGGCGCCATGGTGGTCCAGAACTGGACAAACCCCACCAGCTCCTCCTGGCAGCTCTTCGACCGGAAGATGGAGTCGATTGGAGGGAAAGACGTCGTCAAAGCCATCATGGTCCAGATCTGCATCTTGTCCCAGCGGGCGACCGATCAAGAGCTCCGCGACATGGTCAATGCGGCGCGCCAGCACGTCAACCCGGGCACGCATATCTACATCGTGGGTCAGCCGGTCTACAATGCAGGGCACGATTGCTTCATCGCGGGAGCGGGCGGTGCCGATTGGACTGACATGAAGGCACAAGAGCTGGCCAACGACCCGACCATCAACGAAAACATGAGCTACCTCGGGAAGTTCATCCTCAACAATGACGCGGGCGAAGTCAGCGACGGCTGCCACGCCAGCAGCCCGAAGGGCGAGAACGTGCTGGGAGAGCAGGCAAAGGCGTTCTTCGGGGGCTGATCGGAGCTCAGGCCCAACGAAACCGAGCTGCGACGTCGACGGGCGCGCGCCATGCGTAGGGGCGCGCGCTCCGGTGGCGAAGCCCGGTGGAGAAGAAGGTTGATGATGAGGCACTTGCGCACCGTGCACTGCGTCGGGGCGACGGCTGTGGCCGCTTTGTTGTTGCTCGCGTGCGGCCCTGCGGACAAGCAAAGAAGCGGCAACGATGAAAGGACCGCGGCGGGCGAGACGATCGCGGACGACCGAAGCAGCGGCCACGCGGGCACCTGGGCTGGAACGGCGCCAAGTTGCACCGGGCTACCGGCGACCTGCGGGCCATCGGGGAACGAGGACTGCTGCAAGAGCTTGCTGGTTCCCGGCGGAACTTTCGCTCGAAGCTACGACGGCGTGGACTATCTGGACCGGAGCTACACGGCGACGGTGAGCGACTTCTACCTCGACAAGTACGAGATCACGGTGGGCCGGTTCCGGGCGTTCGTGAACGCAGGCATGGGCACGCAGGCCAGTCCGCCTGGGGATGGCACGGGCGCACATCCAAAGATCCCAGGCTCTGGCTGGAACTCAGCGTGGAACACCAAGTTGCCCCCGAACACGGCTGCCCTGAAAAGCGCCCTGAATTGCTTTGTCCATCAGAGCTGGACGGACACGGCGGGGAGCAACGAAGATGAGCCGATCAACTGCCTGGACTGGTACACGGCGTTCGCGTTCTGTGTGTGGGACGGGGGACGGCTGGCGACAGAGGCGGAGTGGAACTACGCGGCCTCCGGGGGCAGCGAGCACAGGTACTATCCGTGGTCGACGCCAGCGACCTCTACGACGATCGATGACAGCTACGCGGTCTACTGCGGCGGCACCTGCAGCCTACAGAACGTCGGATCGAAGTCGCCAAAAGGCGACGGGAAGTGGGGTCAGTCCGACCTCGGCGGGAACGCGTGGGAGTGGACGTTGGACTGGGACCCGGTCCAGTACCCGATGCCATGCCATGACTGTGCCGCTGTGACAGCAGGCTCCTACCGGGCTTTCCGGAGCGGCAGCAACGACGATCTCGCCCCGACCCTGCGGTCAGCCACCCGCCACGTCTACTACCCCGAGCACCGAGGCAACATCGGGTCGCGTTGCGCCAGAACCCCTTAGTTCTACACCCGAAGACCGTCGCGCTGACCGGCCTGCTGTGATCTACGACGGGAGACGGCAGCACCGATCTTGAACGATCTCCGCCAGCGTGTGGTCGCGGTGTACAAGGCGGGTCGCGGGGTCACGAAGACGCTTCCACGCCTCGGGATCGGCGGCATCGCCTCCGGGCAGCGTGAGCTGTCCTCGGGTGATGGCGGCGCCTCGCACGGCGAGGAGCTTGCCGCGGAATAGCGCACCTATGACCTTCACCGGGAAGAGATGGCCGCGCCGCGCCGGAACCCATCGCGTGCCGTAGGGGGAGAGGCCGCCGCCGGTCACACCCCTCGCCCAGGCTTCGCCTGACGCACTCGGCTCATCTCCACCTTGACAGGTGAACAGTACTGCGCAAAAGTTCGACCGGGTTGGCCTGCGCTCGCGCCCCCTTCGAAGAGAGGAGATGACAATGCCCATCATCGGACGACAGTGCACACGCGATGGCAGGACGGTCTGCCTTGGGATGAGTCAGGCCGGTCTGCCGGTAAATCACGAGGGGCCCGGGCTCACGCTCGTTTACGGGTGGTCGAGCGAGGCGCGCCGCGCGCAAGGGCTCCCGGCTTCGATCCAAGGCGTCGAATTCCGCACTGACTCGGGCAAGCTCCTCGCGTTCGGCTATTGCCCGTTTTGCGGCGAGCAGCTCGTGGGGAGCGCGACGAGCGTGCGAGCGACCGTGGCACGACGCGCCGCGTCAGAAGGCGCCCGCACCGAGTTGCCGCCGGTGGGGGGCGAGCGCGCACAGCGGGGCGTGCGTGCGATCGAGGTCGTGCCGCCTCGCCCTCCGAGCGCACCGGCGCGCGAGCAAGCGCCGACGGGCTCGACGTCGCTGAAGGTGCTTCGCGAAAAGCTCGGACTCTCGCAGGCCGAGCTCGGCGGAAAGCTCGGCCTCGCGCGCAGCTCGGTCGCCAACTACGAAAACGGACGGTCACCTCTATCGCAACGGCTCCGCAAGTGGATCGCAAAGCACGAAGCGAAGCTCACCGAAGGGGGAAACGGCGCAGCCCGCCGCGGGAACGCGGCCGCGTAGAAGGTCACCGGGCCGAGGCGCGCTCTGCCGCGCCCTCCTTCGCCTCGCCGTACATTCTCCATATCGCTGCGTGATGGCACTCCGGCCCGTCTCCGGGGGGCGCCCGATCCGGGCCGCGATCTTGCCGGGTTGAGATATCCCGACGGCGATCAGCGGGGCCAGGGCGGCTGGAACGCGTCCCTGACGTATCGCAGTCTGGAGGATCTGGCCGGGCAGTTGGAGCGAGGGGTTCGGGTTCCGGAGACCTTCTATCCTGGTGACGTCTCCAGCCGCGGGGCGCCGCCCATCCGCCGGGGCGAGATCAACCGCCTGGCCATCATGTGCCACGGGCAGCAGGGTGGAGAGCTGCGAGTGAACGGCAAGCTACCTGCGGCCTCGAAAGATTTGGCCGCGATCGGACCCGGGGACTCTACCCGGGTCCGCTCACCGACGCCGTCGGCAACATCATTAGGTTTTGTGGAGGCGCCGGGAGTCGAACCTGCCCGATGTCGAGCAGACTCGTGCAGAACCGCACCAGCGACAGGTTCTCCTTGAAGAACTGCGGCAGGTAGAACGAACGGCGCCCGTGATACGACTGCTGGTCGAAGTCCATCGCCGGGATGCGCACCTGGCAGCTCTCGAAGTCGGGCGTCAGGACGGCGGACGAGAAGAACAAGCGCCTTCTCGTCCGATAACGTTGCTTTACGTTAGCCGCCCCGCCCTCGATTTTTCCCGGGCCTTCGGCCCTGCAGGGGCAAGGCGAAGCGACGGTTTTCGCCAACTTGGCAAACGATGCCGGCCGTTCGCAGCGATCAGTAACCGGATCGCGAGCGCCTACCGGCGCCGACGCCGAAGAACGAGCGCAGAAGCGCCCAGCCAGAGAGCGGCGGCGAGTCCGCCGTTCCCAGTGCTCGCGCCCGTCCGGAAAGCGCACGAGCCGTCGGCGCCGTCCGAGCCGTTCTCACCGGAGGATCCGGCGCTGCCGCCGCTGCCCGAGCCAGCGGTGCCGGTCGTTCCGCCGGTGCCTCCGGTGACCGAGCCGCCGCTGCCCGAGGTCGTGCCCCCGGCGTCGGCGTTGCCGCCGGTGCCCGAGGTCGTGCCCCCGGCGCCGGCGCTGCCACCCGTTCCCTGGCCCGAGCCGCCGTCCCCGCCTCCGCCGTCCCCGCCATCCGGCATGGTGGGTCCGGTAAACCGCCACCAGTTGAACTTGAAGAGGTCGCCGTTGCCACCGACGAACTTCAGGAACAAGTCGTGTTTCCCGCTGCCCCCGCTGACCGCACAGGTCTTGGTGGTCCAGGACGCCGCGCCCGAGACGTCACACGTCCCGAGCAGCGTGCCGGTCTGACTGTCGAGGTGGAGCTCGATCTTCGCGTCGCTGGCTGCGGACGATACCCGAGCCTCGAAGGAGGTCACGCCGTCCAGGAAATCGACGTCCTTCACCTTGATGTAGTCGCCATTGCTGATGGACGTGACGTTCATGCCGGCGCCGGTGTCGGTGCACACCTCGGTCTTGAGCCCGGACGAGAAGGCGATGGTCTCGGCCTCGACTTGCTTGAACGGATCCAGCGTGGCGACGGCGGACGGTCCGTTCGTGGACATCGTGAGCCTCGGAATGCTGCCGTCGGCGCCGTAGGTGAACTCCTCCACGCACACCGAGCGCTTATAGTTATTGCCGCCCGGCAATGCGCTGTTGTGATAGAAGAAATACGAGTGCCCCTTGTAGTCGACGATGCCGGCGTGATTGGTGAAGGTTCGGTCAGCGCCCATGATGTCGCCGCGGATGTTCCAGGGCCCGGTCGGACTGTTGCTGGTCGCGTAGCTGATCTTCTCGGTCCCGGCGATCGCGGCGTAGACGAGGTAGTACAGCGACCCTCGCTTGTAGAACCACGGCCCCTCGGTGAAGCCACTCAACGACACGTTGGTGATGCTTCCCGAGGTGCTGGTCATGTCCGAGTTCAGCTTCACGTACCGGAGGGTGCCATTCCCCCAGTACATGTAGGCCTGTCCATCGTCGTCGATGAACACCGTCGGGTCGATGTTGCCGGATCCGCTCTGGGCCAGCGCCCTTCCCAGCGGGTCCATGAACGGGCCTGCCACATTGTCCGATACGCCCACGCCGATTTTCGCGCCGGTGTTGTTGTTCAGCGGTACGTACAGATAGTACTTGCCGTTCCTGGCGATACCCTGCGGCGCCCACGCATCGCCGGTTCCCCAGCTGAAGGTCCTGTAGCCCGCGGGCGTGCCGTGGTCCGTCCAGTTGACCATGTCCGTGGTGGAGTACAACCTCCAGTCGTTCATGGTGTAGAAGTTGTTCACCGTCACGTCCTCGTCGTGTGACGTGTAGAGGTACAACCTGCCTTCGTGCACCATGGGAGCGGGGTCGGCCGTGTAGGAGGTCTGCACGATCGGGTTGTCCGCCCGAGCGGGGGAGGGAATCGCGGCGACGATGGCCAGCGCCATCGCCGGCAGGGTCATTCTTCTTGCTCGGTACCACGTTGTGTTCAGGCGCACGTTGAATCCTCCCGCGAGCGGAATTGCTGGCGCCCCGCACCCCTGGTGCTGACTCGACGGAGGCGCCATCAGATGAGAGGATAGCCCGCGCAAAGGCGCGCAGGACGACCCACCCAGGGCAAAGCACAAGTATACCCTTTCGAAATGTGAACGATCACATTCCCGGTGTCAAACCCAATCGACCGGCCCGAGCGGGATCCTCGAGCCCGAAGGGAGGACAACGCTGGCGGGCTCCTCCGGAGCGCCGCGTCACGGGGGGGAGCGCCGGACCGCGATGGGGTGGTTGAGCTTGCCCTTCACCGGTCAGGAGACGCCGGATGTCGATAAGCATGAAGCTGATGGGGGCCATGATCATGAGCGTCAGCATTGGCTTTGCCGGCGGCTTTGCGGGCGCAGCATGGGCCGCGGGCGAGACGGCGGACGTCCCCGCATCGGTCGCCGAGGGGAAGGATTTTGGCTGCGGTGCAAAAGGACAGAAGGCCTGTCCGATGCAGGGCTGGATGAAGACGGGTGATGCAGTCGGCGACCACGAGCGGCCACGGCGCGAAGATCGCGTCGGCGCTGGACTACGTGGCGTCGAAGGCGCCGCCCGGGATGCCCAAGTGGGTCGCGATCTCGAAGGAGGGCGCGGAGAAGGCCAAGAAGGGCGATATCGACGGCGCCAAGGCGAGCTGCAAGCTGCGAGTGCGGGCCCAGCCGGGGCTAGCCGCAATGCCGGTCAGTTAAGCGAAAATCGTCATAAATTCATATGGTTATAGATTCGGCCGACCCAAGCGGAGCTCTGCGGCAGGTGGCTCATCGCCGAGCATGCTGCAGCGCGTGATCGCGCGACGTTCCTTGTGAGCTCGACAGCGCCCGGTGCACGATCGGGCCGGTCGGGGCCGACCACGCCCTCGCCCAAGTCACGGATTTCGTCGGCGGACGACTGGCGCAACGGTAAAAGCGGTGCGCTCGCCGGAATAAGCTATCGATGGCTCTCCGCGATGCGCTGCTCACTGCCGCCGACTACATCGGCCCGTCCCAAGTCGACAACATCTGCAAGCACCTGCCGGTGGAATGGATCGAGCAGGCGCTCGCAGCGACGGGTACCGCTACCCTGCGGCGTCGACGTTTGCCTGCGGAGCAGGTGATCTGGCTGGTGCTGGGCATGGCGCTGATGCGCGATCGTCCTATCGAAGAGGTCGTCACCAAGCTGGATCTCGCGCTCCCGGCGGCCAACGGTGCGATCGCGCGCAGCACCATCCCCCAGGCGCGCGCACGGCTCGGCGACGAGCCGATGCAGTGGCTGTTCGAGCGCAGCGCCCAGACTTGGTCGAAGGTCAGCGCCGAGGCGCATCGTTACCGCGGCCTGGCCCTGTACGGCATCGATGGCACTACGCTGCGCGTGGCGGACACGCCCGACAAACGCCGATCTGGGCCCCTCTCCTGTGCGGGAGACCGCCGCTCTGCGCGGGGGCCTCGTGACCCGTGATCATGGCGCGCCCTGGATCGGCGGAAAAGAACTGAGGAACCCGGTATGGTCCCGCGACGGGGTTGCCATCGGCGCCCGCCGCGTATCGCAAGCGGCAAGGCGGCGAGGCAAGGGCGGGGTGAGACAATGGCGCTGGAGGGGCCCACCGGGGCTCAGGCCAGCGCGGGTGACTGGCGTCGAGCGCGCAGCGCGCGCCTTCAAGGCATCGGGTAGATTATCGACACCCCGGTGGAGCACATCTCGTCGAAGGTCGCGCCTTCGCCGTAACTCACGTCGATGGGCGAGCTCAAGTGGCCTTCCTGAAGCGCGCGAACCACGTACGGGTTGTCTGTCGAGTTGTTGTAGGTGCACCGGATCTTCAAGATGTCTCCCGCCTCGATCGTCGGGAGCGACTCGATGGGTGAGTCGTACGCGTAGGAGCGCTGCCAGGAGAAATCCCACTCGGGCGCGTGCACCAGGCACTCTTCCTGGGGCTGGCCGGAAGGGGCGTTCGGCCGGATGATGGTGACCTTCTGGTCGAAGCCCAGATAATGCATGTGCAGCCACTCGCCGTAAACGCGCATGCCCGGGAAGACCGGAAAGTTGGCCGAGCCGGGCGAGCCCGCCGCTGGGATGGTGAACCGCTGTGTCTCTACGTGATGCTTGCTGTTTGCGGGGATAAGGAACTCGATGCCGTTGGTGTCGTTCGGACCCGGCAGAAGGCCGGTGCCAGAGTCGTCGATCGGCTGATCTTCGCTGCTGAGGAGTTGGTACATGAATCCGTACTTCGGCTTCTCTTTGCTGAGCCGCAGCTGGATGCGCGTCATGTCCGGATCGGCCGTGGTGCCGGCGGGGTGATAGTGGATCTGCAAAACCATGAGCGACCCCTTGGGGATCCGGTAGCCGACGCCCTCCGGCAACTCGAAGGCGCCGGAGCCGGGCGCCCAGGCGTTGATTACCTCGCCGGGCATTCCCATCATATCGCCTGGCATATCAGGCATGCCACCCATATCAGGCATGTCGTCGTCGTCGCCGGGACCGCAGGGAAAGGTGCCGTCGGGACTGACGACCTGCTCGGTCGCCCGAGTTGGATCGACGAGCATCACCACGTGATGGACGACCTTCGGGTTGCCCGGAACGACCTGCAGGCCGTTCATATACTGATCTTCGGTGAACCCGGGATCGATGACGAAACATTTGAACTCGTCCTTATCGCCGGAAGTCACGTAGGGTGCCTTCGGGTGGATCTCGTGGGTCTTGTTCGGCAGATCGTGGCTCTGCGGCACGAACGCGGGCGGCGCGTCGCTCGGGTCGCCCTCGGGAGCGCCGGCCTTGCTCCAGGCGTCCAGGGTGTCGATCTCTTCGTCGGAGAGGCTAATATCGCCCTTCCACCCGAGGTTCGTCGTGCACTCGTCCGTGTTCCGCGCACCCCAGGGCGGCATCGTCCGCGCGCGGGTCGTCTTGGCGATGAGAGCGGCGACGGTCTTGGCGTCTTCGTACGTGAGCAAGCTGAACGGCGCGATGTTGCCCGGGGAGTGGCAGCCCATGCAGCTTTTCTGGAGGAGCGGCTCCACGTCCTTGTGGAACGTGGGACCGGCCGCGATCTGGGGGCCCTGCGGATCGTCCCTGGAGCAACCTGCGACCCAGGCGAGGCTCGGAAGGGCGCAGAGGGCGAAGACAACGAAGTTACGCGACATCGACAAAGTGTGCACAAGGCACCTCCCGTCTGAGTGAGTGAGTGAGTGAGGGAGTGGTTGATTGGCTCTCGCATTTGGCGTGGCGCTCTGCCATTCGCTACCGACGAACCGTCGTGCGCCTGCGACGAGCTGGGTCGTCGGATGGACGAACCGGAGACGCCGTGGCCCGGAGCAAGAGCAAGCGGTCACTCATGCCGCAACGCCTCGATGGGGGTACCGTGGTGATTGCGAGCCAGAGCAGCACCTTCCGGTGTCGTGGAGTGAGCGGGCGGCCTTGCCGGCTGCCAGGCGGGAGCTAGCTTGGATGCCTCGTGGGGAGTTCAGCTCCGCAGCATCCGACGCTTTTCGCGCGACGGCGTTGGTTGGTCGGCATGGCCTTGGCCATGGGCATCGGGCTGCTGCAGACCGCCCCCGAATTCCTCAAGGACGAGCGCATTGCGAGCATTGCTCACCCCAGGGAAGCAGGAGCCACCCCGATGCGGGTTAACCCAGCGGATATGCAAAAGTTTCCAGGGCGTTCGGGGGGCGAGGCGGAGCGGTACCTCCGCGAACGCCGCTGATCGGCGCGGAAAATCCTCGGACATCTTCGCCGCTCCCACCACGAGCAGCGGCCGGGTGAATTTTTCGTAATCGTCGACCGGGCGGAGCTCCGGAGCGCCTTCGCTGCGCCGCGCCGCCGAGCTCAAGTCGTGCGGCGCAGCCCCGTCGTGCTCGCCAGCAGCATGTCGCGCAGCAGTTGCGCGCGCTCACGAGCGCGTCTGGACAGCGGCCAACGGTCGGGAAGCCCTCGAACGGCTCAGCGTGCTCGCTCCTCAGCTCATTCTGCTGGACCTGATGATGCCGGTGATGAATGGACTGGAGTTCCTATCGATGCTCCGGCAGCATAGCACGCTCAGTGCCACGCCGGTCGTCGTGATCTCCGCGTGGTCGAAGGAGGCCCAGTCCGTTGCGGCGCAGGGCTTCTTGTCGAAGCCCATCGATCTGGACGCGCTATTCAACATGATCCGGCGGTTCTGCGCGCCATGAGCGACGTCCTTGCGCGGCGCCGTGCCCCTGCTGCGCTGATAAATCCTCTCATCAATCCCGCTCGATCGTGAACGAAGCGTCGTTGTTCTGTGCCGTCCCGCCGTCGACCGTCGTCGCAAACACCTGATAGAAGGAGTGCCGCAGATAGAGGCTTTCGTTGCCGTGCCACTGCAGGGAGACCATGCTCGCGTCGCCGTTCAGCGCGGGTACGCGCCGGAACGTCGCGTCGCTGCGGAACGTCGCCGTATCCGTGAACGTGTCCAGCCAGGTGAGATGATGGCGGTTCGCGCTGTCCACCGTACAGAGGTATTCGCTTCGATTCGAGCCGTCCGAGCACGACGGATACCGGGTCGGATCGATACCGTCGATGCGCAGATAGCGACCTGGGAGTTCGACCGCCTCGAAGGACACGAGATCCGGATCGCTCGTGTCGGCGAGCCCGGGGACGACCTTCCAGAGAAAATCGTTCGCGAGCTGTCCATCGGAGCGATCGGACTCCTGGGTGATGATGCCATGGAACCACGAATGAGTGACGTAGAATGGCACGCTCGCCTCGCTGTAGGTGCTGCGGATCCGGTAGGAGGTTCCGTAGTGGGCGATGATCGCGTCGAGCTCCGCCTGCGTGACCCGGACCGCGTTCGCGTGGCGCACGCCGGACGGGAAGCGGTACTGCGCGCTCGGGAGCTCCGTCCAAGAGCCCGGATCCGCGTCGAGATCCGTCGTGCTCCAGCACCCGAACACGCCGCCGTTCAGGTAGTAGTCGGCGAACAGGTACCATCGACTCTGCCGCGGATCCTTGATGACAAACGGTCCCTCCGTCGCTCGTCTCCTGCTCTGGGTCGACCCGCGCGTGATGTAGTCCGGACTCCATCGCGTGAACGTCGCCGGATCGAGCGCGAGCGTCGAGGAGCGCGCGATCTGGATGTCCTTGCCCGATCCGGTGAGCGCACTCCCGCTGCTGTCCGTCTCGTCCTTGAAGAAGAGGTAGTTGCGGTCATTCCATTGCGTGATCGTCGCGTCGATGACGCTGTAGCCCGGATCGAAGAGCACGTCGGGTGTCGGGTTGACGATGGTGACGAAGTCCTCGGTGTAGCTGACGTAGATGCGGTTCGCGCCCGTGGTGTCGTTTCCGGACCAGATGATCGCATAGAGCTTGCGATCGGGGTCATAGTAAGCCTCCGGGGCCCAGGCGTGCATCGGGGTGGCACTGGGGCCCGGAAGGTTCGTGAGCGTGATCAACCGGGGATTTGTGAAGGTGATGAGATCGGTCGAGTCCGCCACGAAGATCTTGGAGCTCGGATGGTTCCAGTAGTTCGAGTCGTTGTTCGAGAGCGTCCAGTCCGTGGCGATATAGATGTACGTTCCATCGTTCTTGCGGAACAGGAACGGATCTCGGATGTGATTCGTGCCCATCCCGGTGAGCTGGTACGCAGGCTGTCCATCGGCGAGGGTCGACCAGTGGAGCCCGTCGGTGCTGTAGGCGAGATGCAGCGAATCGCTCGGCACGTCCTGATGCGGCCCGAAGTAGCTCAGCACCCAGGCACCCGGGGAGCAGCTGGTTGCATTCATCGTGGCCGTGTGCTCGCCGTTCGTACACTTGAGGCAGCTGCGGTCCGTGGTGCTGCTCCCCTCCGTGCCGACGAGCTCCCCTGGCACGCAGTCGGTCCACGCGACGCATGTCGTTGCGGGATCGGCGTCGTCGTCCCAGGTGCCGTCCGCGCAATCGACAGGCGCGGCGGTCCCGCCTGCGCAGTACGTGCCCGGCGAGCAGGCGTCACACTGCGCGGGCGTGGTGCTCGTCCCCGGCGCGGTCTGCGTCGTCCCAGGCGCGCAGGGCGTGTGCACCCTGCAGCTCGGCGCGTTCATCGTGTCGCTGAAGGTGTCCTCCGGGCACGCCGTGCACAGCCGGTCCGCCGTAGGCGAGCCCTCCGCGCTCGCGAACGTGCCCGCTGTGCAGCCTGTCCATGCGACGCAGCTCGTCGCGGTATCGCCATCGTGATCCCAGCTGCCCTCGGCGCACGCCGGGGGCTCGGCATCGGGTCCCGCGTCTCCGCCGGTCGTCGTCACTGGGTCGCTGCACCCGGAGGCCCATAAGAGCGCCACTAAGAATCGTGATCTCGAGCTGCTTCCCAAACGTGCCATCTCGCTCCTCGATTTCGCGCGTAGTTGCTGCGCGGATGGACGCTAGCGTGACGTGCTCCGGCGCTCAAACGAGCGGGGCGTGCCGATGCGATTTCGTTGTCTGCGTATTCCGGTGCGGCTTGAACGATCGCGGCAGCGACCGCCCTTCACCATGCACATCGACTCGGGGTGCCCCCGTACAGATCCGAGCGGGCAAGTGTCGGCTCCTGCTCGCGGACCTCGCGGAGAAGACGGGCCGCGCGGGCGAGGCGCTGGAGCACGCGGAGGAGGCCGAGCGGCCGGCGCGGCCGATGGGCGGCGATCCGTGGATCGACGTGGTGGAGCGGCTCTCGGCGCTCGCGGCCGACGCCGAGGCGTGCCTCGGGCCTTCGGCGGATGCTTCGCTCAGGCAGCGGGTGGCGGCGATGGTCGCCCGGGGGTGAGCGTCAATCGTCCACGGGCAGCCCGCTCGGGAGGCTGTCCGGGATCAGGTGGAACTGATTCAACGTCGAGGGATCGGTCAGCGCCGACATGAAGGCCATCAGATCCGAGACCTCGGCGTCCGTGAGGGACGCGCCTTCCACCTTGAGCAGCGGATCCAGCGACGCGAGCAGCGTCTTCCGCGTCTCCTCGCTGCTCTGGTACGTGCCCCAGAGCTCGGGCTCCACCAGCTTCTCGTTGTAGGCCTTCAACGACGCTTCGGGGTCGAGGTGATGCCGGACCGCATCCTCCAGGCTGGCGTATGCGCCGTTGTGCATCCAGGGCCCTTCGAGCTCCGTGTTGCGCAGCGAGGGCGTCCGGAACTTGAACCGATCCTCTTCTTTGAGCGTGATCCGCCCGCGCCCGTAATCGAGCGGCGCCTCCTCGCCCTTGCCCGTGCCCACCTGCGGCGCCGCGATGTTGTGGAAGCCGAAATCGGTCTGCAGCGCGCCGGTGTGGCACGACCCGCAGCTCGCTCGCCCGTAGAAGAGCATCGCGCCCCGCTTCTGAGCGTCCGACAGCGATCCGTGATCACCGGCGAGGTACCGATCGAACGGCGAATCGAGCGCCGTGAATGCGTCGGTCATGAAGGCGCCCACCGCCTCGGCCAGGTGCACCACGTTGATATCGGCCTCCGTCTTGCCCGGGAAAGCCGCGAGCAGCGCGTCCTTGTACGCCGGGATGGCCATCGCGCGTGCCACGACGAGCGGCCAGATCTGGGCGAAATCATCGTTCGTCAGGTCGGCCATTTCGTTCGCGTTCCCGTTCACGTCGAGCTCGCCCGGGAAGCCGCGCATCTCCTCGTCCGGCGTGATCGGGATGATGAAGAACGCCGCGAGCGCATTCGAAAAATCCTGCGGCGTCGCGTCGCCCGCGGGGGAGATATAGCCGTCCGTCGGATTGCCGACCAGCCGGCCGTCCCAGAACATCGTATCCCAGCCGGCGACTCCACGGTTCCAGAGCGAGAGCGTGTTGCGGGCCAGGAACAGGCTCTTCGGCCCGTGCACCCGCTGCGGTCCGAGCCCCGTCGCGCCCTGGCCACGGGATTGGCTCTGCCCGTCCGCGGATCCGAGCATGGGATGATGGCACGTGCTGCAGGCGATGTTCCGCCGGCCGCTCAGCTCCCTCTCGAAGAAGAGCGATTGGCCGAGCTCCACGAGCGCCGGATCCTGCGCCGCCGGCTTCTCCACCGGTTTCACGCCCTCGGCCGCGAGCAGCGCCGTGAGCTCCTGATCGAGGCCGGGCGCGATCGGCCCGCTTCCCGTCGCATTGTCCCCGCTGCAAGCGCCGAGCAGCGCCATCGACGCCAGAACACCTGCCAACACCCGTGATGCGCCCACGCGCCGTCGTCCGTTCTCCGTTCCAGATAACTCCATGGTCGTCCTCCTCACACCTCGCGGTCCGATTCCCGCTCGGGGTGCGACGAGCACACCACGTACCAGCGTGCTCAAACCGGTAACCCATCGATTTCCTTCGTTAATGCGGCGCGCAGTGGCACCGACGGGTCGGTGAACATCGAAATATCGTTGCGCGACACCGCGACCGGTCGGTGCTCTGAACACCGAGGAGTCGTTGCGTGCGCCGGGACGGGTCGGTTAGTCTCGACCGTATGAACCTCGACGATTGGGTCGCCGCGAGCACGCACGAGCTCGCGGACCTGGCACAGCTCGTGGACGGGACGCCGGACGCGCTCGACGAGCTCTTGCAGCGGGGCCTCGAATGGCTTGGCCGCATCGCGCCCTACGATCTCGCGGTCGTCTTCGAGCTCGAAGGTTCCTTGCTCCGCGCGAAGGCCGGGCGCGGCTCGCTCTTCCGGCCCGAGGTCCGCGAGCATCGCATTCACCTCGACGATTTCCCCTCCATTCGGCTTGCCATCGAGGAGCGCCGCAGCCGCGTCTTCACGGACGACGATCACGCCTACGGCGACGGGGATCTCTTCGACGGCGTGATGGATTTTCCGCACGGCCACGCGTGTATGGTCGTGCCCCTCGTGACGGGCTCCGAGGTCTTCGGCGTCATGTCGATGGATCGCGCGCGGTGCGGCTCTTATCCGAGCGCCGTCGTGGATCTCGCCGAGGTCTTCGGGCGCCTGCTCGCGCTCTCGATCCATTGCATCCGGCAAAACCAGAAGCTCGCCCGCGCGGGCCTCGAAAGCGAGGAGCGGGCCGCCGCGCTCGCGCGCCGCATCGGCGAGATCACCGAGGATGCCTCCGTGCTCGGCGACAGCGACAATGACCAGGTGCGCGAGCTCGCGCGGCAGGCGGTCCTCGTCGCGGGGACGATCTCGACCGTGCTCCTCATCGGCGAGACCGGCACCGGCAAGGAGCGGCTGGCGCGCTTCATTCACGAAAAGAGCCCGCGCGGCAAGCGCCCGTTCGTCCCCGTGAACTGCGCGGCCTTGCCCTCGGGGACGGTCGAGAGTGAGCTGTTTGGCCACGAGCGCGGGGCCTTTTCGGGCGCCCTGCGGGCCCGCCCCGGCCTGTTTCGGGCCGCGGACGGCGGGACGTTGTTCCTCGACGAGATCGGCGAGCTGCCGCTGGATCTCCAGGGCAAGCTCCTGCGGGCGTTGCAGGAAGGCGAGGTCCTGCCCGTGGGCGCGGAGCAGGCGATCCAGGTCTCCGTGCGGGTCATCGCGGCGACCCACGTGGATCTGGAACAAGCCGTCGCCGCGGGTCGGTTCCGGGGGGATCTTTATTATCGGCTCTCGGTCTACCCGCTGCGCCTCGTGCCGCTGCGCGAGCGCATGGAGGACCTCCCCTCCATTTGCCGGGTCGTCCTGGAGGAGCTCTCCGTGCGGGTGGGCAAGGCTTCGCTACGCCTCTCCGCGGGGGCGCAGGAGGCCCTGCGGCACCACGATTACCCGGGCAACATTCGCGAGCTTTCGAATATCCTCGAGCGCGGGGCGATCCGGGCGGCGGCGGGCACGATCGAGCGCGCGGACCTCGCCCTGTTCGCGCCGCCCGCCCGCAAGCGGCCCGCCTCCGGGGAGGGCGGGGCCACGGAGGCGCTGGTTTCGCTCGCCGAAAATGAGCGGCGCCACATCCAGCGGGTGCTCCGCGCGACGAGCGGTCGCATCTATGGGGAAGCGGGCGCCGCCGCCATCCTCGGCCTGCCCCCCACCACGCTCCAGAGCCGGATGAAGCGGCTCGGATTGCGGCGGGAGACGAACGCCTGACCCGGGGAGAAGGAAGTCTAAACGTGACGTACACGAGCGAGTTGTCGAGCAAGTTCGAGCTGCCGTGTGGTGTATCCTTGAGTTTCGTCAAAAACTCGTTCAGGCAACGCATCGTGTAAATCACGCCTTTGTCGACGCGAGGCTGACTCGATTCATCTCCGGCGTCCCCGTGACAGATGGTGTCGTGAAAGTCATCGTTCATATCCGGCGCGAGGTGCCGATAGTAGACGTGCGCGGCGGGCAGCGAGAACATGAACGAGGCTCCTTCGGACGTTCGCGAGCCTGAGGGCCGTTCGGCGTCGCCGGCGTCACTCCCACCTCGATGGAGCGGTACGCCGCCCCCGCGGATATGGCGTCCGCGACGACCTGGTCGATGGATGCGGCCCGCACGGCGTTCCCGCTGATCGGCGCGCCCGTCGTGGCCCCCGCCGACCCCGAGGGGTGCTCGACGCCGGGGATGACGGACTTGTTTTCGAGGCCGCTGATCACCGTGAGATGAGACCTGAGCGCCGCGAGCGGCTGGAGCTGGGGGCTGAGGTCCCAGGCCGCACCGGAGCCCGTGCGCGTGGGCTTCCAGCGGCCGGGCAGCGTGCCGTTCCCGAAGAACCACGTGACGTAGTCGTAGCCCGTGAAGCGAAGCGACCCACCGGCGATCGGAGCTCCGAGCTCGGCGCGATAGAGAAAGTTCGGAGACGTGAAGAGCGCCACCGTTGCCCAGCGGGCACCCTCGTCGGCGCTGCCGAGCTCGGTCGAGGCCTCCGTGGCGACTGCCATGAGTCGGTCGAGCTCGGCGGTTTCGAGCGGGCGGCGCCACGCTTGAAACCCCAGCGCCTGGATGAAACCGCGCGAGGTAGCCCGCGCAAAGCCATTCCGACCTGTCAAGAATTTCCCGCCAACGAATAGGCGTTTGCGGGACTGCGCCTGAGCAGCAGCGGCGGCGAGGTCCCGGCGCAGTCCCGCAAACGTCGGGTTGAACGAAGCCGGACGGGGCGCTGCAGAACGGCACGGGAGGGCAGCGAGGCCCGGTCCAGTACCGGCATGCGCCTTGCTCTTAAATACGGGGAAATTGCTGAAGCAGCGGGATCTGCGGGCAGACCTCGAGCGGGGCACCCGGGCGGGTACCAAAAAATCCCCGGCAATATTCCCGTCGTGGTTTGCGGAAGCCGTCGACACCCAAGGACCCGCCACGTGGCTCGTCCATCGTCCAGTGCCCCCTCCCCGCCGGCATGGGAAGAGGGTCGGCTGGGCATCGCCGCCTACGCGCGGCCAGCTACGGCAGCCTACCCGGTCTACGCGGGCGAAGGAAGCTGTCGCCGAAGGCGGCTTCGTTCAACTACGGTGGGCGCTACCTGGACCGCCTGATCCTGGTCGACGTGGGCCCCGCGATGACGGCCTGGCCCGACTGGTCCGAGGAGGAGACGCTCGAGGCCGGAGCGCTGTTCACCCCGCAATCGCTCTATGACACGGCCGCCGCGCTGCGCGGGCCCGACGGGCTCGCCACGACCCAGGGCCTCGTGGCCAGCCTCTTCAGCCCTGGCTACCCGGCAGACAAGCTCGCCGCGGGCATCGAGGAGAACCTGAAGCTCACCCGGCGCGAGCGCGGGGCGGCATGACCACCGTCACTGCGCGACGCAGTTCGCCTTCATCGTTTCCCAAACTGCATCTCCGGTGGCGACGCTACCGGCAGAGGTGGGGTGGATTCCGTCTTGCGTATAGTCGTTGTGTCCGTCCCAGGTCGGACGAAGGTCTAACCAGTAACACTTCGGCGCTGTGAGCCCGTCGCACAACTCCTTCATCTTCGGTCGGAGCGCGTCGAGGCAGGTCTTGAGCGATGCGAACTGGTTTCCGATGGGGTCTGGATAGAAGAAATAGACCACTTTTTCGACGTTGTCCTCCGCCATGGTCTCGAACAACGACTCCGCCGCCGCGAAGGCTGCGTCGCCGTCCCCTCTCAACAAGCAGTCGTTCCCGCCCCCATCCATCAGCACGTACTTGATCATGCCGTTCTCCGCAGCTTTGCGGTACTGGCTGGGAATTTGATCGTTGGCCAGCGTCGTGCCACTGACCGAGTTGTCGATATAGCGCTCGTTCTCGGCGAGGGAGCCGTTGGCCTTGGCCTGCTTTTCGATCTGTTGCGTGATGCCGTGAGTTGCGGCGATGAACGATTCGCCGATGACCGCGACTTGATCTCCCCTGGTTTGGCCCTTGACGCACTCGCCCGAGCCCCCGCCTGTGCCGACCGTCTCTCCGCCGCTCGCCGCGCTACTGGCCTGCCCGGTGCTTGCGCCACCGCTGCCCGAGGTGCCCACGGCTGCTGAGCCTCCGGTACCGCCAGGGCCCGTACCGCCCGTGCCGACCGTGACCGTGGCCCCCGCGCCGCTGGTGGTCCCGTCAGGGGTGCCTCCGCTGGTCGAGGGCGTACCACCGTCATTCGCCTCACCACAGGCCCAAATGCCGATGCTCAGGAGACCGAGAACGCTCAGCTTCGTGGAAACGTGGCAACGTATTGACCGCATTTTTTTTCTCCAGTATCGGCTTGGTGCCGAGGTTTCAAGGCGCGAAAGACGCTCATCCACCTTTGCGATTGATTGCTGTGGCCAACGCCGATTCGAAAGGCGCTGCCGCTGCCGGGCGGTGCCTCGGTCGTCACGTCTCCCTGGCTGGAGCAGGCCAGCGCCGCGAGCGCAGCTACCCCTGGAGCGGTCGTGCAGAAATTGCGAAGCGGATCCATTCGACCTCGCCCCTCTGTTCCAAGATCGCCGTCCGTCCTCGCATCGCCCGATGCAGGTGACTGCCACGACTTCGTACCCGAGCCAGCTGGATCGAGGTATAGGCATACTCGCCTATGCCTCGATGCGAGACGTCACGCTCACGCTGGTGGACTGAACAATTCGGGCGAGAGTCGAATTCGGTTATCACTACAAACTGCGGCACCTGATGACCTGGCTCTTCTACCTTCTCGACAGGCACCCCGAGATCGAGCGCAAGCTCCGCGCGGAGATCGAGGCGCAGGTCCTCCTCGCCGTCCTGCTGAGGCGGCTCCGCATGCGCCTCGTGCCCGGTCACCCGGTGTCGCCCCAGGCCGAGACCACCCTCCGGGAGGATAGGCATGTTGGGAACGTGGCGTCCGCAACCTCGTCCCCGCAGATCCTCGCAGGTGCCGACCGCACCGGTCCCACCGGTGACGTCGGCGCATCTCCGCCGTCGCCTGCGGGTGGTGGCACCGTGCTCGCTCGTGTCCAGGCGCTTCGCCCCGCTGCGCGGGCGCCTGCGGCGGCCCGGACACGAGCTGCGCGCGGTGCCTCACGTGAAACGTGGGCGACGGCGGAGGGGCGCTCCGCTGGGGGCTCGAGCTCGGGGCAGGTGGACCAGGCTGGCGGTGAGGGCGAGGTCGAGCCGAGCGAGCTCATGACAGCGAGCCTGCGGAAGGGCTGGCGCCCTGCTTTCGTCGAGGCAAGCCTTGGATTGCAGAGCAAAGCAGCTGCGCAAGGGGGCGCCAATGCAGAGATACATCGGTCTGGATGTGCATGCCGCAAGCACGACGTTTGCGGTGGTCGGGGAGAGCGGCAAGCGGCTGGGGTCCCACGTGGTCGAGACGAACGGCCAAGCGTTGGTGGAGCAACTCAAGGCGATCACCGGCAAGAGGCACGTGGTGCTCGAGGAGGGGACGCAGAGCGGGTGGCTCTACGAGATCCTCTCGCCTCACGCGGAGGAGATCGTGGTGGCGATGGTCTCGGAGAGCCGAGGCCAGAAGAGCGACGAGAGCGACGCGTTCCACCTGGCCGAGCAGCTGCGCACGGGAGCGCTCAAGCAGCGCGTGTTCAAGGAGGTGGGCGAGTACAAGAGGCTGGGCGAGCTGGGCCGCACCCACGCGATGATCGTGCAGGACGTGGTGCGGGTGCAGAACCGGATCAAAGCGTTGCTTCGGTCGCGCGGCGTGGCCGTAGAGGGCAAGAGCGTGTACTCGGACAAGGGCCGCGAGGAGTTTTTGGAGCAGCTGCCCGAGGCGAGCCGCGGGGCGGCGACGATGCTCTACGCGCAGTACGATGCGGTGGAAGCCATCCGGCGGCGAGCGGAGAAGGATCTCGTCGCCGAAGCGCACCGACACGCGATGAGCCGGGTGCTGGAGTCGTGCCCAGGGCTGGGTCCGATCCGGGTGGCGCAGCTGATGCCGATCGTGGTGTCGCCGGGGCGGTTCCGGACCAAGCGGCAGTTCTGGTCGTATTGCGGCCTGGGGATCGTGATGCGCTCGACCTCGGACTGGGCCCGGAAGCCGGACGGCGGCTGGGTGCGGGCCGAGGTCCAGAAGACGCGCGGACTGAACCTGAATCACAATCACACGCTGAAGCACGTCTTCAAGGGTGCGGCGACGACGGTGATCACGCAGCTCGCCACCGAGCCGTTGCATCAGGACTACCAGCGGCTGATCACAGCGGGCACGAAGCCGAACCTGGCGAAGCTGACGCTCGCCCGCAAGATCGCCGCGATCGCTCTTTCGATGTGGAAGAGCAAGGAGAAGTACGACCCGACGAAGCATCGCAAGCAAGGCTAAAGACTCGTCTCACGTGTGGAGGTATCAATCCCCAAGAGAGGTGTGATCGCCGGCGCAGCAGTTGGAGACGAGCAAGGTTCGAGGGTGAGTATCCATTGCGCGAATGGCACGTGGGCAGCCGCCCCGATGTCCCAAGGATAGGCTATGCCCCCTCGGAGTACCGAAAGAAGCCATGGTCAGAAGAGGCCCAGATGGAAGGATGGTTCCCGCTTTCTGCGCGAGAACAACAGGGCTTCGATCTCGTCGAGGATGCCAGCGAAAACAGCCCGCAAAGGGAGCGACCGTCATCCTCCGTATTGGCCAGCGGTTCCGATGCCAATCGCGGACGCGTGGTCGACCGGGAAGCGCTCAAGGCTCGCCGCGCTTGCCAGCTGAACGCGGGCAAGCCACGCCGTGCCAGCCAGCCGAACCCGGACAAGCCACGCCGCACGTGCCGACTGGGAGCGGACGCCTCCGTTGAAGAGGACGGTCGGCGATCGGAGGGGATCTGTCTTGACACTACGTTCCATAGAAGAAGCCCGCGCAAAGCCATTCCGACCTGTCAAGAATTTCCCGCCAACGAATAGGCGTTTGCGGGACTGCGCCTGAGCAGCAGCGGCGGCGGAGGCCAGAAGGGCGTGTCAACGAGATCCGGCCGATCCGGACGCGCGCGGGCGAGAACACCTCCGATCGCGCTGCGCGGCGGGGCGCTCCACCGTGCGACGTTTTCTCGATCGTTCCCTGAATTTCTACGGCGTCAGCTGCATCACAGGAGGGCCGGATGAGCCGGACGGCTGGGATGAGGGCATGAGCAGGGAAAGGGAGAGCATGGGCGCAAGGTTGAATCTCGGGGCGGAGCGGCGTCTCGCGCGATGGGCGGTGCTGCTCTTGATTGTCCAACTGATGTGCGGGCTCGGATGCGCGGCGCCTGCGGGCGGAGCGCCCGACGTCGAGATGCTGGAGGCGCAGTTCGAGGAGCGCGCCCGCGCCGTGCTCCGTGGCGGCGATGCGCTCCTGCCCACCGAAGGGGGTTTCGAGCTCGCGCCGAGCCCGTCGCGAGGTGGCCTGGCGCTCGCGTTCCCATCGGAGGGGAGCGGCGCGGTGCGGTTCGACCTGCCAGGCGGGTTCGGCGTCGAGGTGCGCGAGCTCGGGCTGCGCGGTGAGGGCCGGAAGGCCGGCGTTGCCCTCGCGTACCCTCGCGCGGGCGGCTTCGCGCTCTGGGCAGCGCAGCGGCACGGCGTGGAAGAGTGGCTCTGGTTTCCCGAGGGGGCGCCGGCCGGGGGCCCGCTCGCCTCGTGGCAGGTCGAGGGGGCGCGCCTCCGCCGCCGCGGCGCAAATGTGGAGGTCCTCGACGCGGCGGGGGAGCCACGGATCATCGTATCGGCCCCCGAGGCCTATGCTTCGCCGCTCCGGCGCATCCCGACCCGGCTGGAGGTGCACGGCGAGGAGATCTCGCTCTGGGTCGAGGAGACGGGCACGCCGCTCCTCGTCGATCCGGCGTGGACCGTCACGGCCCCCTCCAAGGCGACGCTCCGCCGCAATCACACCGCGACCTTGCTTCCCGACGGCAGGGTGCTCGTCGCGGGCGGGTTGCAGCAGGAGGGCGTGTTCGACGACGCGATCGAGCTCGCGAGCGCGCTCGTCTACGATCCCGCGCTGGATGCCTGGTTGCCCGCCGCTCCGATGAGCCAGGCACGCTGGGGTCACACGGCGACCTTGCTTCCCGGCGGCAGGGTGCTGGTCACGGGCGGCGCCGGGACGCTCGCCACAGCGGAGCTCTACGATTCCACGACCGACACGTGGACCCCCACCGTGGCGATGACCGCGGCGCGCTGGCTACACACCGCGACGGAGCTCGCCGACGGGCGGGTGCTCGTCGCCGGGGGCGCTGCGGCGGCCACCGCCGAGATCTACGATCCCGCGGCGGACAGCTGGTCGCCGACGCCCGCGATGTCGATCGCGCGCGTCGAGCACACGGCGACGCGCTTGCAGGACGGTCGCGTGCTGATCGCGGGCGGCCGTAGCCCGACGACTGTCGCCTTCTACACCAGCGTCGAGATCTACGACCCCACGACCGGCGCGTGGACCCCGGGGCCGGCCATGCTGAGCGGCCTCCGGCAGCATACGGCGACCTTGCTGGAGGACGGTGACGTGCTGGTGATCGGCCGGGGTCCCGGTGGCCAGGTCTACGATCCCGAGACCAACGCATGGACGCCCGCGGGCACGCTGAACGTGCGGCGCGACCTGCTCACGGCGACGCGGCTGTGCGATGGGCGAGTCCTCGTCTCTGGCACCCCAGCGTTCGGTTATAGCGTCCCGCCGGTCGAGCTTTACGACCCGAGCACGGGGACGTTCTCGCCAGGGCTCAGCGGCCAGAAGAACCGCAGCGCTGCCACGGCGACGCTGCTCCTGGATGGAAGGGTCCTCTTCGTCGGCGGCGTTTCAAGCCCGCCGGGCGCCGAGATCTATGACCCATCGGCCACGACCCCAGGGACGCCGATCGGCCCCCTGAACGAAGTGCGGAACTCCGCGAACGCCGTGGAGCTGGCGGACGGGAAGGTGCTGATCGCGGGCGGCAGTGGCAGCATCAAGGTCACCGAGCTCTACGACCCCTCGACCATGATGATCTCCCTGGCGTCGCCCTTGAACTTCGAGCGGTCTTCTCCCGACGTGACGCGCCTCGCCGACGGCAGGGTGCTGATCAGCGGGGGCCTCGTGTCCGACTATCCGACGAACAATGAAATCTACGATCCGGCAGCGGATGCCTGGACGTTGACTGCACCGGACGAGGTGCGGCGATACGACCACACGGCGACCTTGCTCGGAAGCGGCGAGGTGCTCATCGCTGGAGGCGTGGAGATTGCTGATCCTTACGCCCCGTTCGTCACCGACAGGACCCGCTCGGCTGCGCTGTACCGTCCGGCCGACGACACCTGGGTCGCCGTCGAGCGAATGAACGTCGGGCGCGCGGAGCACGCGGCGACGCTGCTGGACGACGGCAGGGTGCTCGTCGTCGGCGGGAGCAATGGCCAGGAGGATATTGAGTATTCGTCCGTGGTACCGCTCGCCAGCGCCGAGATCTACGATCCCGCGAGCCGGAGCTGGTCTCTGGTGGCGCCCATGGGGACGCCCCGGAGCCGTCCCACGGCGACACGGCTCCTGGATGGCCGCGTGCTCGTCGTCGAGCCAACGCCAGATGTCTACGGTCCGGACGGCCGCGTGCTCGCCATCGAGACAACGGCAGAGGTCTACGATCCGGCGACGAACGTCTGGACACCCACAGGGCTCATGAACTCGCTGAAGAACTTCGAGAGCGCCGCCGTGCTGTTGCCGACAGGCGAGGTGCTCGTCATCGGAGGGACGATCGCGCAGATCTACCATCCTTCGACGAACGCGTGGACACCCGCCCCGTCGACCGTGATCTATCATACCTCTCCCGCGGCCGTGCTCCTTCCGAGCGGCCAGGTCCTCATCCTCGGGACCAACAGGGACGCGGAGCTGTACGATCCCCGATGGCGCGGCGCCGGGAACAACGGCTGCAGCTCGGCCGGAGCGGGCGGCGCTGGCGGCGGAGAGCCCGGAACAGGCGGCATGGGCGGCGCTGGCGGCGGAGAGCCCGGAGCAGCGGGCGGCGGCGGCAACGGCGGCGGTGATCCTGGAACAGCAGGCGGCGGCGGCAACGGCGGCGGTGAGCCCGCTACAGCGGGCGGCGGCGGCAACGGCGGCGGAGAGCCCGCGACAGCAGGCGTCGGCGGCCATGGCGGCGGGGTTGCCAGCGCTGGCAGCGGAGAGGCTGGCGCTGGTGGCCCTGGCGGCGGAGACGCCGGCGCCGGTGGCGACAGCGGTTCAGGAGGGATGAGCGCGTCGGCGGGCTCGGCGGGCGAAAGCTCGACGAGCGCCACTGCCGGCAGCGCGAGCGGCGCAGGAGGCTCGGGCGGCTCGGAGACGGTCGCCGCATCCACCGCCGCATCCAGCAGCGCGGCGGGCTCCAGCGACGGCGGAGATCCGGGGCCGACGAGCACGTCGAGCGGTCCCGGAGAAGGCTCGTCGACGCACTTCGACTGCAACATCGGGCAAGCGGCGCCGGGAACGGGAGCCGTTGCCTTCTATCTCGCCGTCGCCGGGGCCGCGCTCGAGCGGAGGCTCTCGCGGCGGCGGGCCGGCGGCCGCTCCACGCGCGCTCGTCCTTGCCCCGGATAGCAGGAATGACCTCGGAAACACCGACGCGCGCCGAGAAGACCGTAGCGAGGCCTTCAGGGCTGGCCCTCGAAGCGGGCAGCGTGCAGATACATGAGCGCGAGCAGGGCATCGGTCTCCGGCGCGGCGCCGACGGGGGCGCGCGCGAGCGAGCTCGCGGCGACGAAGGTGTAGCCGCCCATGACCTGCTTGCCCTCGATGTAAGGTCCATCGGTCACGGTGCCCGCCTTGCAGACCGCGGCCGCGCCGCCCTGCTTCAGGCCGTCGCCGGTATCGATGATCTGGTACGCCGGGGAGAAAGCTGGAAGGACGCGGAGTGGGGGGAAGGAGAGAGCGCAAGGGCGCGAGGGGCGCAAGGGAACAGAGACAGCGTGGTGTAGACAATATTCCACAGCCGAGTGAACTCGTTGGATCTGTTGATTGTTGTAGGCGAATCAGCGGATCGTACTTTTTGTACGTTATGTCAACTGCCGGTCGTTGGCGGGAATTCTCGACAGGTCGGAATGGCTTTGCGCGGGCTATCCTCACGAAAAGCTATGCCTGACCTGCGGCGGCGTGGAAGAGGCGGGCGCCGGCTACATGGCCGCCGAGGAATTGCCTTCCCGCCGCCTGCTTTGGCTGGCGCATTTCTCCTTCTCCGGCTCTTTCCTCAAGGTGAAATACGGCGATGACTCCCTGTTGGCGGATGCCGAAGGGGGAAGGGAGTGGAAATTCCCGATGCGGGATCTTGCCGCTTTCAGCGTCCGCGCGGGGGAGGATCAGGGGCCGGCCCGGCCGTCTCCCATCGAGCCGGTCTTCCAGGCGCGGTATCCCCAGCTCTGCCACTTCCTGCAAACCACCTTATGGCCCGATGTCGATGGATTCAACGCCATTGCGCTGCTGCATCAGGCGGCCTTTTTCAGTCCGCCGGAAACGGCCCGCAGGCTGATCGCGGAGCTGCGGGCCCTGTCCGCGGACCCGGAGATCCGAGGAGAGGAGGTCAGCGGGCTGTTGAACCAGGAGGATATCGACCATCCTTACCGCGTCGTCACTCCGGCAAATGCGAAGGATTTTTGCTATTCCATGCAGGAGTCCATGGAGCTCATCCTTTCTTTGAAGAAATGAGGCCGCCCGTCTCCGGGCGGCCTCCGTGAGCCTCCGTCTTTCGCGGCGTGGCTGTGTAATATTGTCTACGCCACGCTGGCGTCCTTCGTCGTTGCGTTCTCGTTCTTCTCGCCGGCGCGCCGCGCCAGAAGCGCTCACCGGGCGGCGCGCGTCACGGGCGGCGCGCTCCGCGGGCGCCTCGGCCATGCCCGGAGGGCGGCCCGCGCGATGCGCTCCAGCTCTTCCCTCGAGGCGCCGTCGCGCGCCTGCACCGACATGCCCTGGACCACGGCGCCGTAGAACTTGGCCAGCGCCGCCGCGTCGGTGTCCGCGGGGACGTCGCCCTCCACGATCCCGCGCTCGATGCGCCGGCGGAGCGCGCCCTCGCTGGCCGATCGGCGATCGCGCAGCGCGGCCTCGACGTCGGCGGATCCCTCCGTGCAGTTGGCGGCCCCGTGGACCATGAGGCACCCGAGCGGGTGATCCGGCGAGGTCGCGAACGCCGCGAACTCCACGAGGACGCGCGCCACGGCCGCGCGCGCGGTCGGCTCCTCGGACAGCGCTCGCGACAGGCTCGCCCCGTACAGCTCGACATACAGCGCCACCGCCTCGAGGAACAGCTCCTTCTTGCTGCCAAACGCCGCATACAGGCTGGGCGGCGTGATCTTCATCGCGGCCGTCAGCTCGGCGAGCGACGTCGTGTCGTACCCGTAGCGCCAGAACACGCGAAGCGCCGCCTCGAGGGCGACGCCACGATCGAAGGCGCGCGGCCGGCCGCGCGCCGCTCGGGGGGGCGCGTTCTTCATAGCGATCGCTATATAATGCCTTGACGGGCGGGCTCATCCAATTTATGTAGCATTCGCTATGAAAATATTCCGTTCGTCTGCTGTCGTGCTCACCTCGAGCCTCTTGCTCTCCCTGCTGCCTGCCGCCCTGGGAGGGTGCGCGAGCCCGACGCCGCCGGCCGCCGCGTCGGCGCCGGCAGCCCCGGCAGCGCCGGCAGCGCCGCCGGCTGCGGCGGCCGCTCCGCAGGGTGACGAGGCGCTTCAGCGCCGGCTCGATGCGGTGGTCGAGGCCGCCACGGCCCAGGGGCGGATCGTCGGCGCGGTCGTCGTCGTCGCGCGCGACGGTCAGGTCGTCTACCGGCGCGCCGCCGGCTTCGCCGACCGGGAGGCGTCGCGGCCCGCGCGCGAAGATACGGTGTTTCGCCTCGCGTCGCTGACCAAGCCGATCGTGTCGGCGGCCGCCCTTGCGCTGGTGGACGCGGGCGCGCTGGGGCTCGACGATCCGGTGACGAAATGGCTGCCTTCGTTCGCGCCGCGGCTCGCGGACGGCCGCGCCGCGACGATCACGGTGCGGCACCTGCTCACCCACACCGGGGGCCTCAACTACAGCTTCCTGGAGCCCCCGGACGGGCCCTATCACCGCGCGCGCGTGTCCGACGGGCTCGATCAGCCCGGCCTCTCCCTCGAGGAGAACCTCGCGCGGCTCGCCAAGGCGCCGCTCCTCTTCGAGCCGGGCAAAACGTGGAACTACTCGCTGGCCACCGACGTGCTCGGGGGCGTGGTGGCCAAGGCGGGCGGCGCGCCGCTGCCGGACGTGGTGCGCCGGCTCGTGACCGGGCCGCTCGGGATGGAGAGCGCGTTCACGGTCGCCGACCCGGGGCGGCTGGCCGTGCCCTACGGCGACGCGGGCGCGCGCCCGGCGCGCATGGCGGATCCGCAGGAGGTGCCGCTCGGGCCGGCCAAGCTCACCTTCTCGCCGTCCCGCATCCTCGACCCGCGCTCGTACCCGTCTGGCGGCGGCGGCATGGTCGGCACGGCCGACGACTACCTCAAGCTCCTCGAGGCGCTGCGCACCGGCGGCGGGAAGATCCTGCGGCCCGCGACGGCCGCGGCCATGACCTCGAACCAGATCGGCGACATCGAGGTGCAGCAGCCGGGCGGGAAATGGGGGTTCGGCTTCGGGTTCGCGGTCCTGAAGGCGCCGGAGCCGGGCAAGATGCCCTCCGCGCCGGGCACGTGGGAATGGGGCGGCGCCTACGGCAACCACTTCTGGGTCGACCCGAGCGCCAAGCTCACGGTGGTCGTCTTGACCAACACGGCCTTCGCCGGCATGACGGGCGAGTTCCCCGACGCCGTGCGGCGCGCGGTCTACGGCCCGGCGCAGCCGTGACGCGGAGGCGCGCGGCGACGGGGCGGCGCCGCGCGCCGGCGCGGGCTCGGGATCTCGGGCCATCAGGTCGTCGAGCGGCCAGGCCCTCTCGCGCCCATCGCGCTGCGCGCGCTGAATGTCCGGCGAGCGGGACGCACCAGAGCACCTGGACGCCCATCCCGGAGCTCGGCGGCACGAGCGCGACGCTGCTCGATGACGGCCGGGTGCTCGTGGTGAGCAGGTCCCGGAGCAAGCTCTACGACCCGGAGACCGATTCCTGGGCGTGGACGGTCCATCCACTCAACAATAGCCCTCTGAGCTCGCTCATTTGCTCGCTCGCTTGAGCGAAGCGGAGGGTGCGGCAGAATACGGCGCGGGCAAGCTGTTGGTGCCGGACGACTCTGGGAGCGAATCGAACCTCTATTGCCGAAAACGGAGCCGAAGCCGCAGGGTGGACGGCCGCGTACGCCTAGTCGGATCGCCCTGACGGGCATCTTGTTCGTGCTCAAGACGGGGATCCCTTGGGAATATCTACCGCAAGAGCTCGGCTGCAGCGGCATGACATGCTGGCGCAGGTTGCGCGACTGGCAGCAGGCGGGCGTCTGGGATCGGCTCCACAAGGCTTTGCTTGATGAACTCGGTGGGGCCGACAAGATCAACTTCGTCGACGACGCGGTGCTCTGGTAAGCGCGAGGTTCGCTCAACGTGGAGATCCCCCCAAGGTCCTCGCAGCTGCCGAGAGAGTCTATTCACCCCCAGGCGCCTGCGGGAGGCGCTGGCCGGCTGGATCAATCCCACGACAGGGAAAACACTGCTGGCGCCCGAGCCGGCCGACTCGAAGCTGCTGGCCCAGGCCCCGTGACGTGACCGTCGGGCGTCAGGTCATATTTCAACGCGCTGGGGGCTCTCGGTACACCCAGAAGCTGCTCGCCGCTGCTGATGACAGCTCCGGTTCGTTGCCCGGGCGGGAATTCGGGCAGGGGGCGGCTCGTCGGTAGACCATGAGCCAGTGCTCGCCTCGCGTCGCGCGCGCCCAGTCGAACCGTCCTGGAATGCGCGGCAGCTCGGGAACATCGAATCCGCCCCAACTACACGAGGCAGTCGCCGCGGGCTCAACGAAGGGCCCCTCGGGCAGGCTCGCGTCGGTGTAACGAAGGCGTGCCGAGTGCGGCGCCGCGTTCGTAGCGCCACGCGCCGGCTCGAGCGGGAGAGTCACGATCACCGAGCCGTCCTCCGACCGAGTGACGCAACTGGGGCGACTACCAGCGGTCACGGGCGCCGAGCTGGTGGGGTCACCTGCCGACGGTTCTGCCGACGGGCCGACGACGAACTCGGAATAGTGATGCGCCGTTTTGCCGATGACTCGAAGCGCCGTTCCCACCGAGAGCACGGCAACGATCTCCTCTGGGCAGGCAGCGGCTTCAGCGGAAAGAAAGTGCCTCACGCCGCCTGGAGCGAACTGAACGGCGAGCCGCGCCGGTGGCTGGCCTCCCTTGCTTCCGCCGAGCTCGAACACGAGCGCCACCTTGTCGCCCACCTCCGCGAGGTGCCGGACCGCAAGCACGTGCCACTTATCGCCGCCGAGCTGCAATTCATCCTGCCAGATCCAGTCAACCTTGCCGCCGCCGGGCTTCACCACGCCAAAGTACGCCATTTCACCGCCGAGACAGACGACGCCCGTGGCCCCCGATGCAAGCAGCGCCAGCGCTCCTGACCGACTTTCGTACGGACATGCGCCCTCTGCGAAGACCTCCGCGCCCGCGCTGGTCAGATCGACAATCCGAAACTCGACGCCGTTCGATCCGCCCCACAAGAGCACGCGAATTCGGCCCGGCGCGACTACGATCGGCGGCGCGAGGGGCAACTCCGAAAAGCATTCTCCCGGCGGAGTTGCATCTGGAGACAATCGAGCCTGAGGCACGGGCGACTGAGATGACGTGTAGCTGGGGCGCACGGAGCACGCGCTCCCGAGCATGGTCACCCAAAGCGCGCGCCTCAGCGGAACTGACCAACATGTCATGACCGAGCCCTGATCATATTCATCGCGGAGAGGATAGCCCGCGCAAAGCCATTCCGACCTGTCAAGAATTTCCCGCCAACGACCGGCAGTTGACATAACGTGCAAAAAAAGCGCGGATCCACTGATCCGCCTACAAAAACCAACAGATCCAAACGAGTTCACTCGGCTGTGTAATATTGTCTACATTACGCTGGCCGTACCGCGCCGGCAGGCTCCGCGTCTCCGCCGGCCGCGCAGCTCTCGGCCAGGCGCGCGCGGGCGAGCGCGCGCCTGCGCGCCTGCGGTACGCTCGGGGCATGAGCACCGGAGCGCCCTTCCTGCGAGCCGCCTTCGTCCGCGTCCCCGGCCAGCGCGATCGCATCTACGTGCATCGCCGCGATGGAACCGAGACCTCCTGGGTGTTTCCGACCTACGGGGACAACCTGCCCCACGACCTCATCCACCTCGTGGTGGAGTCCGCGTTCGGCCTGCGACACGGATTCTGGGGTCGGGTCGACGCCAGCATGGATCCGGCGCGCATCAACGCCGAGGCGAACCGCGCCGGCGGGGCCGACAAGTACCGCGGCTTCGGCGAGGACCGGCGGGAGCTGCTCTTCGCCGAGGCGCTCGCCAACGCCGGCTGGTACGACCCTCTCGTGTCGAACGAGGCGCGGCGCGCTTCCATGCTCGAGGGCGCTGCCGGGGCCGGCATCGCGCCCCCGGTCGCGATCACCGCCGAACGGGTGGCCGCGACGCACGCCGCGCTCGAGCAGCTCCGCGGCCGGTGGCGCGCGTTCGGCGCGCTGCCGAAAGGAACACTGGAGCTCCACTTCTTCCCGGACGACCCCGAGCGCGGCTTCACCGAGCTGCTCGCCGCGCTGCGGCAGGCTGCTCCCGGCTAGTTCCGCGTGTCAGAAATCCGGCTATCGTGACGGCCAGGGGGTGGCCGGCTACCTGTTTCCATCGCGCCATGGCCAGGAGGTCGCGATGGCGACACGAGCGAAGTGGACGGAGCGAGTGAGGCGGTGGGAGCGGAGCGGCTTGGATGCCGCGGAGTTTGCGACCCGCACCGGATGCGCTTCCGGGACAGAACGCGCTTTCCGAACGCTGGTGTCTTGCCATACCCTCTGCGCCATGCCGCCGTGGGGCACCTGCCGGAGACGACCCGTCGAGGCGCTGATGCTCGCCGCGCTGGCGGCCGCCGTGGCCTGCGGAGGCCCGCCGGCCTCCGCGTCGAACGCAGAGGCCCGCCTCCCGCGCGGCGCGCCGCCGGTCCACGCGCCCGAGCGCGGCGCGCGCGCGCTCGGGCCGCCGCCGGTCCCCGCGCACGCGCCGGCGCAGCCCGTTGGCGCGACGGAGCCGCGGCTCCTGCGCTGCCCGGCGCGGGACAGCGCTGACCCCGGCAAAGGCTGGGTAATGGACTCGGACAGCTGGGTAATCGATCCAGAGGGACGCCTCTGCTGCAAGCCACGTAATGCCCCCCCGAAATCGCACCGAGGCGACCGCTACTGCTTCGAGAAGGTGGCACCAGCGTTCACGGAGCCATTCACGATCGTGCTCCTGGGAGGAGACGTAGAGATCCACCCGACGCATGTCCCCTTCGAGCTCGGATCCGCGCGAATCACGAGCATGGAGCATCTGGACTTCCTGATGAAGGAATTCCCGGGGATGCGCCCTGATGCTCGGATTTTCCTCACCGGGGCGACACGGAAAGGTGAGACCTCCTCCGATGCCGCGGATCGCCGGCTCGCCGCGGAGCGGGTGTCTGCGGTGCGCCGTGAGCTCGAGAAGCGTGGCGTGCCCGCGTCGCGGATCGTGGAGCAGGACGAAGCCACGCTCCTGTGTACCCGGTTCGAATTCACTCCCAGTCCTCTGCGCATGTTGCTCGACTCGCCCGTCGTGCTCCTCTACTCGACCCCGCTCAAGCTCGAGACGTTGCGCGACGACAGGAGGAAGACCGAGGAGCCCCCCTGCGTGCCGGGCGCGATCGCGACGCGCTTCCTCCCGGCCGCGGAGCTCGAGGGCGACATCCTGCGCATCGAGGCCTGTCACGCCGGCGAGTGCGCTGCCGCTCGGCTCGCGCTCGACACCCTGAGCGCAGGCGACCAGGCCGTGCTCGCGCTCGAAGGGCGGCTCTCCGCGGCCGCTCGTCTCACGTGGGAAGCGCCGGGCGGGTTTGCCCTCACGGTGCACACCACGTTCAAGGACGACCGCCAGCTCGCCTCAGGGGAGTGGTTCTCGCTGCGCGTGCAGGTCGACGACGAGGTCGTCGCGCGGTTCGAGGAGGCGCTCCTGTACACCAAGCCCGAGCAGCGTACCAGCTCGGGCCTCGAATGCCGCCAGGCGCGGGTCCCGCGCGAGCTCGATCCGCGATGATCGCACGACGACGCGCTCGCTCGGAGGAGATCCCTTGACCGCAGCACCGCGATGCCCCGCGCGCCGGAGGCGAGCCTCGGCGGCGCTGATGGTCGCCGCGCTCTGGGCTGCGGGGGCGTGCGGGGGCCCGCGGGCCTCCATACCGGAGGCGACCTCCGGCCGGTCCGGCGAATGGCCGCCCGCCGGTCTGCCCGGACAGTGGCCGCCGAGCCAGTGGCCAGAGCGCCCGGCGAGCGAAGCGCCCGTGCCCGCGCCCGAGGAACCGGCGGAGCCGGGCGTCCTGAGCTGTCCTTCGCTGCGCGGCGCTCCTATGGCGCAGGGCTGGGTGATGAGCCGTGATGGCCGCCTCTGCTGCGCGCCGCGTTATACAGGCTATACCCCTCCATGGCCCTCCAAGGTGAACATCGAGAGCTGCCTCGACGCCCTGGCGCCGGGGCTCTCGGCGCCGAAGTACGTCGATCACCCGATCACGCGGACGGCGTTCCAGGAGGTCGTCCGCTTCGAACGCGGCTCGGACAGGATCGTTGTCGGGGAAGTGCTCGACAACGTGGTGAAGGTCCTCGCAGACTACCCTTCAGGCTCAGTGACCCTCGTCGGGACGACACGCTGCGGCGAGATGCCGTCCGAGGCCGCGGCTGCGCAACTCGCCCAGAGGCGGGCCTCTGCGGTGCGGCGCGAGCTCGAGCGCCGCGGGGTTGGCGCCTCGCGGATCGTCGTGGGGGATCGCGGGGCGTTCGCGCAACGCCGTCTCGATCTCAGCAACGAGCAGCGGCTCCTCCTGGTCGACTCGCCATCTGTCATCCTGTTCTCGAGCCCTGAAAAACCGAGAGCGGTGGTCCTGATCGAGGATCGCTGTCTACCCGGGGTCACGGCGAAGCTCACGCTCCCGGCGACAGAGCTCCGGGGCAACCGGCTCACGATCGAGGCGTGCCACGCGGGCCGCTGTGCCACGGCGCGGGTCTCGCTCCGCACCCTGGCCGCGGAGGACCGCGTCGTCTTCGCGCTCGACGGACCGCTCGGCGCGGGTGCGTTCCTCGCCTTGAAGCAGCCCCGCGCGGAGCTGGAGGTCCGCACCGTGGTCGAGGCCGAGGAAGCGCTCGCCCCGGGAGATTCGTTCTCGCTGCGCGTCCAGGTCGACGACCGCCTTGTCGGTCGACTCGACGAGCCCTTGACGTACGCTCGGCACAAGCCGCACCCGGGCTCCCGCGCCGCGTGTCTGCAGGCGCGAATACGGGCCGACGTATCCGGGGAGTCGCGCCAGGGCAGCGAGCCGAAGAGCCCCAAGGAGGCCAGGTGAAGAGGAAACGGGAGGCGCCGGCTTCCTTTCCTCCATTCCTGGCCTGTTGAGCGCCCTGGCGGTCTTTCCCTCGTGGAGCGCCTCCAGCTCTTTGGCTGGCCGGCGGGCACGGGGCGAGAGGGGGAAGCTCAGGCGTGGATCAGAAACCCACCTTGGCGAGGAAGGTGTCCTGCGCTGTCGCGGCGACGAGCGTGCTCTCCCCGGGGGTGATCGTGCCTGCGAAGGTGCCACGAACACGTCCCCTGCGGCGTTCATCGTCACCGCGTTCTCGAGCTCGTCAATCGCGATGAAAGAGGATAGCGTGCTCGTGGGCGCTAGGCACCCACACCCCCATTCCGAACCGTGCGGCCTTTGAAGGTCCGATCCTTCAGGCAGCCGTCCAAGGTGCCAGTCTTCGTTCCGTTTCGAATCATCAGCTCGCACATCCGCTTCTTGAAGTGAGTGTTGCTGGCGCAGGAATTCGGGAAGCGCCGCCTTCCTTCCTTCTCGATGCAGCTGGAAACCGCGATCTCATCGTCAGTCTCCATCTTGAGCATGCAGTAGTCGACCCGCCAATGAACTGGTTCGCCAGGAGCGAGACACGAAGTCGCAGCGTTGGCCATCGAGACCGCCGTGAGCAGGGCGAGTGTCAGGACTGCTCTCATGGGCGCCTGGCGTCGGAGATGCCGGCGAGCAGTAGGCGGGATGGAGCCCGCCGAGAGGACGGCCGTGTCGGTCGGCATCTCATGGCCCATACCCACGAACTCCTTTCGGATTGCCAGCGAGCACGAGCTTGACGGTGGCTACGTCAGCAAGCCAGTAGTACGCCGCTACGAAGACGGCAAGCCCGAGCAACCAGAATGGCCATGAAGTAGAGGCGGCCAGAACCAGCGTGCCAACTTGCAAGATGGTCAAGCCCACAACAATCAGCACGCCGAACCGCCAGTCCAACCTGCGATTCAGGCGTGCGCCGCAATTCGGGCAGGCAATGCAACTCCATCGCGAAATCGCCTATACGTGCCAGGGAACAAAGTGCCTTGGACACTTTGGACATTCGTGCGTTAGCGACATCATCGGGAGGTATACCAGGCGCGCCTTAGCCAAGCTGCTCGGCCAGCGCGACGATGATGCCCTCCGGCCCGCGGATGTAGGCGAGCCGGTACGTGTCCCCGTACTGCATTTCGCCAATGAGCTCGGCCCCGTGGGCACGCATGCGCGCAACGACAGCGTCCATGTCATCGACGGTGAACATCACGCGACGGAAGCCCAGCGTGTTCACCGGCGCGTCCACGGGCCCGAACCTGATCGCGTCGGGCGTGTGGAACTTGTCCAGCTCGATGCCCTGCCCATCGGGCGTCCGCATCATCGCGAGGGTGGCCCGGACATCCTTGAGCCCGATCAGGCTGCCCACCGAAGGCCCTTCGACTGTCGTCTCGCCCTCGAGCCTGAGGCCCAGTTCGATGAAGAACGCCTTGGCGGCTTCGAGATCGTCGACAACGATGAGGACGTTGTCCATCCGTTTGATCGTCATGTCCTTCCTTCCCTCGCTTCACTTCTGATGCCCGTACTTGCCGCATCTGGCGTATAGCGTGAAGCCTAACCAGCGACTTGCGCCAGGAACCCGCGAAGCGGCCGGATGCCCGCAAGGCGGCCTGTTGACCATCATGTTAGATCGCTCCTTCAACGACGACCAACTTTCCGACGTCGCATGACAAGGTGCAGTTTTCCAGGTGTGGCGCGTCTTTCCCTTGCAGGATGAACGGATAGCTGTGAATGTATGCAGTAACCAGTAGGGTACAGCTATACGGTAGGATGCCTTCTTGGTGCTACGTCGCGGTAATCGCAGGCGTTTCAGGCGTGGAAGGCCTGCCTGATCGCATAAGGCCCGTTCTGTCAATGAGCTCGTACAAGCCGGACTGCACGAGTCAGGAACGGCTCCGAGAACCTTGACTTTGCGGAACGCGTTTGCTTGTCCTATCCGCCGGCCATGGAGCCGCCCTCGGCGGTGGCGAGGGTCGACGCGAACGGCTGCGAGGTGTGGGCGCCGACGCAGAACCCCCAGGCGGCGCGCACCGAGGTGGCGCGGGCGCTCGGCGTCGACGAGGGCAAGGTCACCGTGCACGTGACGTTCCTCGGCGGCGGTTTCGGCCGGAAGTCCAAGCCGGACTATGTGGCCGAGGCGGCGCTGCTCGCGCGCCGCCTCGAGCGTGTCGCTGCGCTCTCCTGGAAGGCGTGCGCCAGGCTGATCTGCCGGAAGGCACGCGCGTCGGAGACAACGACTGGGGCCACCCGTGATAGGGTGGCCCCGCGCCGTCGATCAGCCAACATCGCCATCCCTTGGGCCGATCTCGTTGAAAGCAGGGCGACGGACTACCGAGGATGAGCGCGGCTGGAGCGGCCGCCGACCCGCGACCGTGAGAGTCGGCGCTGAAGCGCGGCCCCGGCGACAGCGAGATAGAAGGCCATGGCTCCGCTGCCTGGCGTCGCTCGCCCCATGGTGCAATTGTGGACCATCGGCGATCCCTCTCCGGGGCCGCTCGATGAGCTCGATGACCCCGTGTTTTCGTCAGGTTCCGCACCCGCAGCGCTGCTCGATGCGGTAGCTGTCCCTGGGCCGCCGGCGCCTCCTGCACCGTTCCCGCCGTCTCCGCCGGCGGTGCCCGTCGAGCTTCCGCCCGCCGAGCCAACGGACGAGCTCATTTCGCCTCCGCCGCCGGCGCCGCCCACACCACCAGCGCCACCAGCGTCGCCAACGCCACCAGCGTCGCCAGCGCCACCAGCACCGCCAACGCCGCCGCTTACGCCGCCAGCGCCGCCCACGGCGCCGTCTCCGCCGCCAGCGCCGCCCGCGCCGCTGTCTCCGCCCGGGCCGCAGCCATTGTCTCCAGCGCTCCGCGGTCGAGGATCGTACAGCTCCGCGTTCGTGCCCCAGCCCACCACGAGGACCTCGCCGCTCGGAAGCAGCACGGTCACATGAAAGGCGTGGAGCATCGCCGTGGACGGGGCGGGTGTCCAGGAGTTCGTCGAAGGATGGTAGATCTCCGCGACCGTCCCACTGATGACGAGCACCTCGCCTGTCGGCAACAGCAGGGCGGAGTTGCTCACGCCCGGTGCATTCATGGGCCCCGTGGGTGTCCAGACGTTCGTCGCCGGGTCGTAGACCTCCGCCGTTGTCTCGACGACGAGCACGCGGCCGTCCAGGAGCCGCGTCGCCGTAGGGTGGCTCCGAGGCGTCCCCATGGGTGCCGCCAGCGACCAGCTACGGGTCGCCAGATCGTAGATCTCGGCGCTAGCGACCGGTTCCGCGGTCGAGATGCCCCCGCTGTCGTCGAGTCCCTGACGCCCGCCGACGACCAGCACCCTGCCGTCGTTCAGCAGCGTCGCCGCGTGCTCCGCGCGCCCGACGTGCATCGGCGCGACAGCGACCCATGTGTCGTCGGCCGGCCGGTACAGCGCAGCCGATCGGGTCCTGTCGATGGTATACGGGTCAATGGGGTCAAAAAACACCTCACCTCCCGCGATGAGCACCTCGCCGCTCCCGAGCAAGGTCGCCGTGTGGTTGTCTCGCCACACATTGTCGGGCGCGGTCAGCGTCCAGATATTCGCCGCCGGATCGTAGATTTCATTGCTCAACTCCGGCGCTGGAGAGTCGTTCGGGATGCCGCCGCTGATGAGCACCCTGCCGTCGGCGAGGCGTGTCAGATCGGGAGTAAACCGCTCGATGTTCAAGGGAGCAGCCGTGGAGAACGTCATGCTCGCGGGGTCGTAGAGCTCGGTGACCGCCATCGTGCCGATGCCGCCCGCGATCAGGATCTTTCCGTCCGGGAGCTCCACTGCCTTTGCGAAGTTCCGCGGAGCGTTCAGCGGTCCAAGCGGCGTCCCTGCGGGGATGGCCGAGGGGTCATAGATCTCCGCCCCCGGATGGCGTGACGTGCCGCCGACGAAGAGGACCTTGCCATCCGGAAGCAGCGTCGCCGTACTGGCGCGGCGGCCCACGTCGTTCACGGGTCCTGACGAGAACGTTCGCGTGCTCGGATCGTAGACCTCGACCGGCTGGCCGGCTTCAAGATTCTCGTTAGATCCGTCGCCCGAGACGACGACCCGCCCATCGCAGAGCCGCGTCGCCGTGGGCCTGTCGCGCGGCACGCTCAGCGAGCCCGCGAGCGTCCATGCATTGGCGTCAGGATCGTAGACCTCGGTGCTGACCCCCCAGCCGACCACCAGCACGTCACCGTCCTCCAGCAAGGTCGCCGTATGCCCCCATTGGGCACGGAGCATGCTCGGCCCCGGCGTCCACGCGCCGGTGGTGGGGTCGTAGATCTCGACGCTGGACGAGTCGTTGATCGCCGCGGTTCTGCCTCCCGTGACCAGCACGCGGCCGTCCAGCAAACGCGTCGCCCTGTGGTCCGTGCGCGCGATGGCCATCGCGGGCGTCGGCGACCAGCCACCCGTCGCGGGATCGTAGATCTCGGCGGTGGCCGCCGCGGCGCCCCCGGCGACGAGCACCCGCCCGTCGGCGAGCACCGTCGCGGTATGCACCGCCCGCGCCGAGGTCATGGGCGCGGCGGGGGTCCAGGTGTCGGTCGTGGGATCATAGAGCTCCGCCGTATCGAGCGCCGTGCCGAGCGGCCCGCCGCCACCCGTGACGAGCACCCTGCCGTCAGCGAGCAGGGTCGCCTCGTGAGCCCCCCGCGGCTCGCTCATCGGAGCAGCAGGCAACCAGGCGTCGAGCACGGGATCGTAGATGGCCGCGCTGGCGACCAGGATCCGGCGGTGGTCAGCATCATACTGATCCCCGCCCGCGATGAGCACTCTGCCGTCCGCAAGCGAGGTCGCGGTGTGCACCACGCGGCGAGTCACCTCCGATGCGGCCGTGACGGTCCACGCCGGGTCGACGAGGAGCGGCATGCCTGTCTCCTTGACCCAGAGCGAGATCACATCGCCTTGCACGTCCAGCCGTGTCGCGATGCGCCCGAGCGGCGAAGCATAGGCCTCGGGAGCCGATACAATGATCCGCGGCTCCCCTGCCGCGTCGAGGACCTCCACGTTCGCGCCGCGGCGGCGCAGGCGCGCCCCTTCGACCTGCCACGACGCGAGCGGTCCTCCGGCCGGCGCCCCCTCGGGGAACCAGAGCCATTCTTCCACGCCGTGCGGCTGCGCTGTCCAGAGCGCGAAGCCGCACGCGCGAGGGTATGCGAGGGCAGCGCCGGCCTTCTGGCCTTCTCCGCGCAGCCCGAGCTCGCGCACCTCGATGCCGAGCCCGCCCGGCAGGTCGAACCGCACAGCGCCGCTCCCGTCCGAGGGGAACGCGAGCGACAGGCCACCTCGCGACGGGCTCGGCGCGAGCTCGAAGCCCCCCGCGGCGGGCCGGAGCGCGTCGCCGCCGCGGAGCACGGCCCGGGCGCGCTCCTCGAACTGCGCCTCCAGCGCCTCGACGTCGAGCGCGTCGCCCGCAGGCGCCGCACATCCGACGCTGCATGGCAGACCGACAAGCAAGAGCAGCACCCCCCATCGCACGAAGCACCACGCAGCAAAGCGCCACGCAGGGCCGAGAATCACCCCTGAGCCCATATTCCTCCTGTTCCTAGCGAACGCCCTCGTACCGACCGACCGGATCGTGTGTGCCCTCTGTGGTGCGGCTCGCCTTCCTGACATTCACATTGCCAGGACGGCACGCTCGACGGCGCGCAATCGAGCCGCGGCTCTCCCCGGCGGCGCGGAGGCGCCGAGGGCGAAGCGCGCCCTGAAGCTGTGGAGTGAAGGAGGCCCCTCAATAGACGATGCGTCCGATCGCTGCGACCGATCCGGATCGCTCGGTCACTCAACCTGCGGCGCCAGCTTCACAAGGAAAGCATCGGCCGTGCCGTCCGCGGCGAGCGCTCCCCCGCCGAGGTCAACCTCGCCCACCGTGCTGCCGGCGACGAAAGCATATCCCGCGCTGTCTGCTGCGACGGCACTCAGGCGCAAGGCGGCGCCGGCCGCGCCCCGATCCACCGCGCCGACCTCGCCTCCCTGTCGCCCGACGAGGCGACCCGGCTGGCCGTCCGCGAGCGCGCCGACCTGGTCGTCGTCGGCCCCGAGGCGCCGCTCTGCGCCGGCGTCGCCGACACGCTCGCCGCCGCCGGCATCGCCGTCTTCGGGCCGAGCCGCGAGGCGGCGCGCCTCGAGGGGTCGAAGGCGTCCCTGAAGGAGTTCGCCGCGCGCCACCGGTACGATGGCGGGGAAGGCCGGATGACCCTCGACGACCTTGCGCTCTACGACGTCGTGCTCCGGACGCCCGTCATTGACGATTACCGAGGCTTCACCGTCGCCTCCATGCCCTCGCCGTCCTCGGGCGGGCTCACGATGATCCAGATCTTGAAAATGCTCGAGCGGTTCCCCGCCGGCAACGAGCGCCGCAGGTTCGGCTTCGGCGAGACGATAGCCCGCGCAAAGCCATTTCGACCTGTCAAGAATTTCCCGCCAACGCCTGGCAGTTGACATAACGTACAAAAAGCACGATCCACTGATCCGCCTACAAAAACCAACAGATCCAACGAGTTCACTCGGCTGTGTAATATTGTCTACATGACGCTGGCAGCGGTGAGGGGAGCTGGGCCCGAGCAAGCGGCCATCCCGCGCCCGGCGAGCGACAGCGGTCCCCTCGGGCCGGGCATCTCGGCGCTCCTCCCATGCGACCGGGAGCCAGCTTGACCGGGCTTCCCATGACGCGCGGCGATTTGGTGCTCGGGATTTGTGATGCGCGGCCAGTACGTGTAATCGCTATATTCATCCTTGAAAGGAAGGTTTGCTGCATGAAAAAGCGTATTCCTGTCGCCATTGCCGCGATCACTGTCACTCTGGGCATTGCGGTCACTGCGGTGGCGGACAACCAGTTCAACACGGGACTTGCCTGTCACACGGACCCCAACGCTCCTATCTGGACCTACACGAACACCCAGGGGCTCGTGAATCTCAGCGATGACTCACATGGATACTTTTATTGCCCGATCGACCGCGGCGGCTTCGGTCCGCTGGGGACGATGGCCGCCAAGGTGTTCGTCAAAGATGGAACCACCACGGACGAGGTGTGCTGCTGGGCGGGGCATACCAACGTGTCGACCGGCGTCAATTTCGTGAGCAGCTACGAGTGCACGGGCGACGCAGCCACCGGGGTGTTCGGGATCGATCTGTCCGTTCCGGGGCACTCGGGGACGTTTGATGGCGCCTACGTGACTTGCCTGCTGCCGGCCGCGATGTTTGAGGGGGGCGGGCGGTCGGAGATCCTTGGCTTCCGCGGGATCGAGCAGTGATGAAGCTGCGAAAAGCAGGCGTGATCGCCGGCTGCGGCGTGTTGCTGGGGGTCGCCGGGTGGTGGAGCGTCTCGCGCGGCTTGATCGCGCTTGGCCCTTCGGGTCTCGAGCGGCTGGAGCACCTGGCCCCAGCTGAACGAGACGCGGCGTTCGTTCGAGCCTTCGATGCGGTCCTCCGTGAAGAAGGGCTGGACGCCGAGTGGTCGGCGACGATGTCGAGCCGGGTAAAGGCGCACCTCGACGCTCATCCGTCGATGGACACCTCGCTCAAGGCGATCGATTGCAAGAGCACCCTGTGTCGCATCGGCGTCAGCCACAAGACGGATGAAGCGCAGCGGAGCTTCACCTTGCGCGTGAGCCAGATGATTCCCCGTCGCTCGAACGCGTTCATCGTCCCCGAAGGGCACACCGCGAGCGTCGTCTACTTCGCTCGCGAAAACCACAACCTGCCGGTGGATCGCGCTTTGCCCTAGCGCGGCGCGAGCCAGCTGAACCCGGGCTCGCTCACGAGGCTCAGGGCGGCCTGCTGGAGAGCGATTCCGGTCCGGGCTTGCGGCTGCGCGATACGCGGTCCCGCCTTTGGCACGTCCTGGGCCTGGTCGACGCGGTGCTAGCCCCGACACGGCTCGCCGGGAGATTGCCGGCGGCTCGCGCCGGGAACGCCGCGCCCGGCCGGTCCAGAAAGGCGGCTACGATGGACGCGCGCAGCGCGCTGGACAACGGGGCAGCCTGAGAAACCCGGACCGTGCCCTCGCGGCGCGAGCGTCCTTGTCGGTGCGCGTCATGGCGCCACGATCGTCAACCAGGGGTTGACGAGGATAGCCCGCGCAAAGCCATTCCGACCTGTCAAGAATTTCCCGCCAACGACTGGCAGTTGACATAACGTACAAAAAGCACGATCCACTGATCCGCCTACAAAAACCAACAGATCCAACGAGTTCACTCGGCTGTGTAATATTGTCTACATGACGCTGAGCCCGAGCGTGGTGGCGTAGAGGAACTTGATCGCCGCCACGTACTGGTGCTGCGTCGCCTCCGCGACCTTGCGCTGCTCGGCGAGGTAGAGCAAAAACGCGCGCACCTCGTCGAGACCCATCTGCTGCGGCGGCTTGTGGTGGTAGGCCACGAAGGCCCGTGCGTAGCGGAGGTAATTGTCGCATGTTGCCGGCTTGTATCGCCGCAGCTTCAGGTCTTCGCCAGATGACCGAGCGCGATGGCGAGAACGACAAGTCGCGGCTCGCGCAGATCTCGGACGAAACCGCCCGGACGATCGCGCAATCGATGGCGAAGGAGCAGCCGGCAAACCCCTGAGGCTGCCTGACACGAGAAGCGACGCTCGCGCCGGCGCAGGAGGACTGCGCCGGCGCTGCCATTTCATGCGTTGACTCCACAGCCGGAGGCGGTTAGGACCCCGCCGTGATGCCTCTCTCCCGCCCATCCTTTCACGAGATCCCGCTGCCGGCTCCAGGCGCCGGCCCCTACGGCATCACGACGGGCCCCGATGGAGCCCTGTGGATGACGATGGTCCACAGCGGGCAGGTCGCGCGCATGACCGTGGACGGCCATCTCGACTGCTATTCGCTCGAATCGTCGGCATGCCGGCCGTGCATCATCACGCCGGGACCCGACGGGGCGCTCTGGTTCACCCAGTCCCAGGATCACCGGATCGGGCGCATTGCGACCGACGGGACAATCAGCTCTTTTCCTCTGCCCACGGCGAACGGCGGCCCGTTCGGCATCGCCTCGGGCCCGGACGGCGCGTTGTGGTTCACGGAGATGAGCACGGATCGAATCGGCCGCATCACGACGGATGGCGCCATCACGGAGTTTCCTCTGCACACGAGCGGCGCGTTCGCCTCCGCGATCACCTCTGGCCCCGACGGCGCCCTCTGGTTCACCCTGAATCAGGCCAACGCGATCGGTCGTGCCACCCCGGATGGCGATGTCCAGATCCATCCATTGCCCACGCCCGGCGCTGCGCCTGTTGGCATCACGCTCGGCCCCGACGGCGCTCTCTGGTTCGTCGAGATCGGCGCAGGCCAGATCGGCAGGATCACCACGGGCGGCGAGGTTCGCGAGTATCCTCTGCCCGATCGGGCCTCGCGCCCCCACGCGATCGTGGCCGATCCAGCGGGCGCCTGCTGGTTCACGGAGTGGGGCGGAAACCGGCTGGGGCACATCACTCCAGCCGGCGAGGTGCAGGAGTACGACCTGCCGACCCCCTCCTCCGAGCCGCACGGCCTCGTGCTGGGGCCCGATGGGGCCGTGTGGATAGCGCTGGAGATCGGTCGAATCTTGCGCGCCTCGTTCCCCGAGGGGTGAAGAAGCTTCAGAACTTGGCGTCGGGATCGATCCCGTCCGCCTTCATGAGCGCCTCGTCGGCGCGATCGGCCACGGTCCCCTTCGGGTGCTGATACCAGCCCTTCGGATCCGCGGTGTCGGGGTCCTCCCGGACCTTGAGGATCGTGAACATGCCGCCCATATCGGAGGATAGCCCGCGCAAAGCCATTCCGACCTGTCAAGAATTTCCCGCCAACGACCGGCAGTTGACATAACGTACAAAAAAGTACGGATCCACTGATCCGCCCACAAAAACCAATAGATCCAACGAGTTCACTCGGCTGTGGACTATTGTCTATACCACGCTGGCAACGTGATAATGCACGTTGAGGTTGGCGCAGCCGCTCTCCAAGAGCGGCGAGCACCGCAAGGCATCCCTCCCGCTTGAAACAAATCCGTGGCCGCCAATCACCGTCGGCCACTGTCGGCGCGCTCGACTCGCAGGAGATTGCGCGCGCCTATTCGTGATGTGCTCTCGTGCTTACGCCGACGTTCAACGCCCCCGACACGAGCCGCCCGTGCAGGCGACCTCCAGCGAGGCGTCGCAGACCGTGCAGGAGCTCGGGCTGCAATCGGAAAGGGCGCGCTCGAGCGCTTGCCACTCGGCAGATTCCGCGCCCTCGCGGTTCATCGCCAGCTGACCACAGTAGCCTCCAGGAATCTCCGCGCAAAAGTCGGACACGACGACGCAGTCGTCGTCGGTCTCACAACTCTGATGGGCGTCGAGGAACGCTACCGCACGATCCACCGTTTCCTGGTCACACTCACGCTCGCACCCCACCACCGCGAAGGCCATGCCAGCAACCGCAACTGCGTTGATCCAAGACATACCGCTCGCCTAGGCAAGGGCTGTGCCACTGCTACGCAGCGTGATTCCTCGAGAAATGCCTCACCCTCGCCTCCGCGACTGGCACACCCTGGCACTCTTCCGGGCGCTGCCGCCTGTCCTTCTAACCTTCGCTTCGTTGACAGCTGGTGCGCCAGCAGTCGGCGGGGGCGAGGTTCGTTTCAGCGCGGATGACCCGCCAGCGTGGTGTAGACAATAGTCCACAGCCGAGTGAACTCGTTGGATCTGTTGGTTTGTGTAGGCGAATCAGTGGATCCGTACTTTTTGTACGTTATGTCAACTGCCGGTCGTTGGCGGGAAATTCTTGACAGGTCGGAATGGCTTTGCGCGGGCTTCTATGGAACGTAGTGTCAAGACAGATCCCCTCCGATCGCCGACCGTCCTCTTCAACGGAGGCGTCCGCTCCCAGTCGGCACGTGCGGCGTGGCTTGTCCGGGTTCGGCTGGCTGGCACGGCGTGGCTTGCCCGCGTTCAGCTGGCAAGCGCGGCGAGCCTTGAGCGCTTCCCGGTCGACCACGCGTCCGCGATTGGCATCGGAACCGCTGGCCAATACGGAGGATGACGGTCGCTCCCTTTGCGGGCTGTTTTCGCTGGCATCCTCGACGAGATCGAAGCCCTGTTGTTCTCGCGCAGAAAGCGGGAACCATCCTTCTATCTGGGCCTCTTCTGACCATGGCTTCTTTCGGTACTCCGAGGGGGCATAGCCTATCCTTGGGACATCGGGGCGACTGCCCACGGGCCATCCGCGCAATGGATACTCACCCTCGAACCTTGCTCGTCTCCAGCTGCTGCGCCGGCGATCACACCTCTCTTGGGGATTGATACCTCCACACGTGAGACGAGTCTTTAGCCTTGCTTGCGATGCTTCGTCGGGTCGTACTTCTCCTTGCTCTTCCACATCGAAAGAGCGATCGCGGCGATCTTGCGGGCGAGCGTCAGCTTCGCCAGGTTCGGCTTCGTGCCCGCTGTGATCAGCCGCTGGTAGTCCTGATGCAACGGCTCGGTGGCGAGCTGCGTGATCACCGTCGTCGCCGCACCCTTGAAGACGTGCTTCAGCGTGTGATTGTGATTCAGGTTCAGTCCGCGCGTCTTCTGGACCTCGGCCCGCACCCAGCCGCCGTCCGGCTTCCGGGCCCAGTCCGAGGTCGAGCGCATCACGATCCCCAGGCCGCAATACGACCAGAACTGCCGCTTGGTCCGGAACCGCCCCGGCGACACCACGATCGGCATCAGCTGCGCCACCCGGATCGGACCCAGCCCTGGGCACGACTCCAGCACCCGGCTCATCGCGTGTCGGTGCGCTTCGGCGACGAGATCCTTCTCCGCTCGCCGCCGGATGGCTTCCACCGCATCGTACTGCGCGTAGAGCATCGTCGCCGCCCCGCGGCTCGCCTCGGGCAGCTGCTCCAAAAACTCCTCGCGGCCCTTGTCCGAGTACACGCTCTTGCCCTCTACGGCCACGCCGCGCGACCGAAGCAACGCTTTGATCCGGTTCTGCACCCGCACCACGTCCTGCACGATCATCGCGTGGGTGCGGCCCAGCTCGCCCAGCCTCTTGTACTCGCCCACCTCCTTGAACACGCGCTGCTTGAGCGCTCCCGTGCGCAGCTGCTCGGCCAGGTGGAACGCGTCGCTCTCGTCGCTCTTCTGGCCTCGGCTCTCCGAGACCATCGCCACCACGATCTCCTCCGCGTGAGGCGAGAGGATCTCGTAGAGCCACCCGCTCTGCGTCCCCTCCTCGAGCACCACGTGCCTCTTGCCGGTGATCGCCTTGAGTTGCTCCACCAACGCTTGGCCGTTCGTCTCGACCACGTGGGACCCCAGCCGCTTGCCGCTCTCCCCGACCACCGCAAACGTCGTGCTTGCGGCATGCACATCCAGACCGATGTATCTCTGCATTGGCGCCCCCTTGCGCAGCTGCTTTGCTCTGCAATCCAAGGCTTGCCTCGACGAAAGCAGGGCGCCAGCCCTTCCGCAGGCTCGCTGTCATGAGCTCGCTCGGCTCGACCTCGCCCTCACCGCCAGCCTGGTCCACCTGCCCCGAGCTCGAGCCCCCAGCGGAGCGCCCCTCCGCCGTCGCCCACGTTTCACGTGAGGCACCGCGCGCAGCTCGTGTCCGGGCCGCCGCAGGCGCCCGCGCAGCGGGGCGAAGCGCCTGGACACGAGCGAGCACGGTGCCACCACCCGCAGGCGACGGCGGAGATGCGCCGACGTCACCGGTGGGACCGGTGCGGTCGGCACCTGCGAGGATCTGCGGGGACGAGGTTGCGGACGCCACGTTCCCAACATGCCTATCCTCGGGAAGGGCGTCGCGGAGATGGATTTTGGTTGGTGGGATCCGGCCGAGCGGACCATGCATCTCCTCGAGCTCCGCGATTATTCGCGGCCGGAGCAGCGAATCGCCGTCGATTTCCTCGTGGCCGAGTGCGTCCAGAAGGCGACCGACTGCCTCCTCATGCTCGTCTCGGTCTGGCATGCCGTTCCAGCGGGCCCGGCGCTCTCGGGCTGCGTGCCGGAAGAATGGCGCAAGCGGCCCGATGGTGGTGAGCGGGTCCGATTGACCTTCGTCGTCAAGAGATCGAACACCGACGATCGAACGGCGCTGGGACCGCTCCAGAGCCGGGTGCGAGACAAGCTTCGCGGACGGCTGGAGCTGCTCCAGCTCGGCGTCACAACCATGGTCTTCGTCATGGATCATGGCTCCGCGCGGAAGACCGGGCTGCCAATCCAGACGGTGGAAGACGCCATCGGCGCGCTGGCCGAGGCGCCGAGCAGGGGCAGGGGCAAGCGGCGGTGATCTCTCTGCGTTAGCGAGGCAAGTTGCAGCCTCGATGGCCTGCGGGTGCCGCAAGGCGTTCGGGCGATGGCTTTCGGGTGCCGCAAGGCGTTCGTCGGGTGGTTTTCGGGTGCCGCGAGGCGTTCGGCGGGTGGCTTTCGGGGGCCGCAAGGCATCGAAGTGGCGTTGCGGCTGGCGACCGACTTCCTGTCCGGCGCGTCGCTCCTGCCCGACGTGTTCCTCGCCCCCGGCGAGCAGGCCGCGGCGCGCGACGTGCTGATCGACATGCCGGCCGGGCCGTACAACGACGCGCGGCGGTCGTTCCTCCGCGGCGACATGAAGCTGACGATCTCGGGCGGCGCCCGGTTCGAGCTCTACGACCTGGCGGGCGACCCGGAGGAGCGGAAGAACCTCTGGGGGACGCCGGCGGCGAAGGAGATCGAGCCGTATTACGCGGCGGCGCGGGCGCGCCTCCGCGAGATCCACGTGACCGGCGCGCGGAAGTGACCGCGCGCGGGGGCCGGCGCGCGGGGGCCGGCGCCGAGGTGACCGGCCTGCGCGCGTGATGCGCCGGTGACCGGCCGCGCGGCGCGTCGCCGAGCCGGTGGCCTGGCGCGCGGCGGCCTCGTCCGATCTCCGCGGCGGACGGACCCACGCGCGCGATCACGCCGGAAATTACTTGCGCATACGAAACCAATGCGTAAACAATAATATTGTGAGTAAGCAAAAGGTCCTGGGCTCGCCGATCGAGCAGTTCGCGCGGATGATGTTCTCGCGCATCATCGCGGGGCTCGCGCGGACGCTGCACGAGGAGGACTTCAGCGTGGCGCAGGTGGCCGCGCTGCACCTCGTCGATCAGGAGGGCGCGATGCGCGTCACCGCCCTCGCCACCTCGCTCGGGCTCTCGGCCTCGGCCGGGAGCCGGCTCGCCGATGGCCTGGTGCAGCGCGGGCTCCTGGCGCGGGAGGAGGATCCCGAGGACCGGCGCGCGAAGACGCTCGCGCTCACGCCGCTCGGCCGCCGCTTCGTCGACCGGGCGAGCGTGGAGCGGGTGCGGGTGATCATGGAAACGGCCAGGTCGCTGCCGGAGGAGATCTCGGCGGCGATGCTGACCGCGGTCCGCGCGTTCCGGCGAGAGTGAGTGTCTTTCATCGAATCTCGCGTGAGGTGCGGTGTGTGAAACCCCTTGTGGGAAGAGGAGGTCAACATGGATATCGTCGTGCTTGAGTCTCATGAGATCCCGGCCGCGCTCGGCGCGCTCCGGGAGGTGGCCCTGGCCGACGGCGCGCTCGCGCCCGCGGAGCGCGGGGTCCTCGAGGAGATCGCGGCCCTGCACGGGGCCCGCGTCGACGACGTCGACGTCGACGCGCTGCCGCGCATCGCGCCCGAGGCGGTGGCCCGCGCCATCCCGGATCGGCACCGGCGCAAGCGGCTGGTGCAGCTCGCGCTCGTGACCGCGATGGCGGACGGCGAGGTGACGGAGGCCAAGGTGGACGCGGCGGAGACGCTCGCCCGGGCGCTCGGCGTGCGCGAGCAGGGCGTGGGCGTGCTCCGCCTCGTGGCGCGCGGCCACAGGCGGCTCGCCCAGGCCGCTGTGAGGCGCCGGCTCCTCGGCTCGTTCATCCGCGAAGCCATGGACGAAGCGGGCCTCTCCGGTGTGCGCAGGCTCATCGGGCCCCTGTTCGGCGCGGGCGTGGCGGATCGCGCGCGGGCCTTCCGCTACAAGCAGCTCGGGCTCCTGCCCGAGGGCACGTTCGGCCGGGTGTTCTGGGAACACTGCACCGCGCGCGGCTTCCTGTTTCCCGGCGAGAGCAGGGACGCGATCGCCGAGCGCATGGTGTTTCACGATCTCGGCCACGTGCTGGCGGCGTACGACACGGACCCGGGGGGCGAGATCCAGGCCGGCTCCTTCCAGGCCGGGTTCATCCGGCGCGACGGGTTTTCCTACCTGATCTTCGTGCTCCTGCAGTTCCACCTCGGGATCCAGATCACGCCCATCGCGGCGCCAGAGGTGGGCCTCTTCGACGGGCACAGGGTGCTGCGCGCGGTGGCGCGCGGCGCGGCCTGCAAGGTCGACCTGAGCGATCGCTGGAACTTCTGGGACGTCGTCCACCTGCCGCTCGGCGAGGTGCGCGAGCGGTTCGGGATACCGCCGCTCGCCGCGATGGGGGCGCGGCGAGAGGCCGCCTGAGCGGCGCGCCTGCGCGACAAGCTCGTGACCGCCGCGCGCCGGCCGGCGTGGCGCCGCGATCCCGCGCAGCGCGGCGCCGTCCTGTCGAGGGAGCGCCCGCGCCCGGCTACGGTGATCGGGCTCGGGGTGGCGTTCTCGGCGCTGACCTTCCTGGCGAAGGGGCTGGTCGGCTACTTCGCCGGCTCCCTCTCCGCGTGGCTGCGCGCGCGCCCGGCGGCGTTCACCGGCGTATACCGGACGAGCCGCGCAATGAGGGTCGGCATGGGAAGCTCACCTTCGAGCGGCGCACCTGAGCTCTCGACATCCTCCCCACGTGTTCTACGTCGACGCGACCAGGTTGCATGTCCGTTCGCTCCCCCGCGGCCCCCTCGGCCTCCGCAACCGCCGGCCCCGCCCGAGCTTCCTCCTGGGCCTCCCTTGGAGGCCGCGTCGCACAGGGCGATCCCGCCCCAGCGACCGCCGCCGCCGCCCTGGCCCGGCGTCCCCCAGGTCCCCTCGCTCCCCGTGTTCTTCAAGGACGGGCGCTGCCCCCCGCGTGAAGGCTCGGCGTGCCCGCGGCGCGCGTCGGGTCGCGCTCGCGGGCGACGTCGTGCAGTCCAAGCCGCGCGGCGGCTAGCGCGCTCTCACGGCGACCTGGACCGGCAGCCGGTGCCAGCAGGTGGACAAGCACTCGAGCCGCGCAGGCAGATGCACACCGGCGCACGCTCTGGACGGTACGACCCACGTCTATGGTGGTGTTCTCGCCTGGATTCCGTTTGACGCCCGATCCTGTCATCAGAAGAATGGCCCGCGTCGCCACGTCGCTCGCGTGTTTCGGAGAGGGGAGAAGACCCCGGAGCTCATAAGAGAGCGAGAGGACCCATTGACGGATGGGTACGTTGGGCAGGACGCGATCGACGAGGTGCGCAGCTTCGTTGCACATCCGCCTTGAGCTGCAGCTCGGGCAGATGCCGCGGCGCTTGCAAGAGAACGCGACGAGCAGGTCATGGCCGCAGCTGTCGCAATGACAGCGGGTGAATCCGTGGGCGAAGATTCCACATCGGAGATAGCTTTGGAATTCTTCTACCACGTAACGCGGGAGTCCCTTCTCGTACCGTTCATCAGCAGACTCGAGAAACACATCGATGTGCTCTTGCACGAGCTTGTAGAGCATCGTGGCCTCCGGTCGGCGCGGAGCGTAGATGGCCGAGAGGGCGGGAGGAGGTGCTCGAGAAGCGGCGGAGGTCGGAGCCATTGCGGCCATGGCGCCGGCCGGTAGCGAAGAGCGTTCCCCGCAGGACCCACCCTGATTTCAGGGGTCGCAGAGGGGTGCCTCCCTGGCGCCGCCATGGCGGATGGCGGACGGCCGCTGTGCGCCTCCAGGCGGCGGAGCGCCGCGTGCCCGTGGAGGTTTCCAGCTGCCGCGCGAGGCCGGGCGTCATGGGGAGGTCGCTCCTCAGCAACCGCTCCAGCTCCCTCGGTTCCAACCCGGTGCTCTTGGCGAGCTTTCTCCTCCACGAAGGCATCGTCGCGCAGGACGACTCGAGGACCCTTCCGGGCCAGGGGACGGGGCGTGCGCGGGCGATTGTCAGCTCTGCGAGCGCCGCATCGACGTGACAGTCCAGAAGGCGCCGGTATCGGTCCCGCTCCCCCGCGGCTTGCTCCTTCGCATCGGTGAGGGCTGCCTCCTCGTCATCATGCGCGTGCTCGCGCGCCTCGCGAAGCCCACGCTCGCGTCCCAGTGCTTCGCGCGCGGTGACCGCGAAGCCGATCGCAACGCACGCGATCATCGCGAGCCCGAGCGGCGACACGAGCCACATCGCACCCAGCATGTCTTCCATGATATTTCGCCTCCTGGACGTGAGCGTTCTTGTCCGACACAAGGCGGACCTCGGCCTTGCGCTGCGCGAAAGCCGCACCGTTGTCCCCGCCTGCCTAGCTGTTGATGGGCAGCCGACGATTCAGCGAAGCTGCCTGAGCAGCGCTTCGCGCTCCGCGGCGAGCCGCCCTCGCGGGAACTGCCGCGCGTGGGCCTCGAGCAGCCGGCGAGCCTCGACGTCGGCCATGACGTCGTGGGCCTCGATGGCCCTCCGAGCCTGGTTGACGAGGCTCCTCTCGATCTCGCTGACGGTCGGTCGAACGGCGCTCGCCGGAGGCGCGGCCCGGTGACTTGTCGTCTTCGAGTTCGAGGGAGCGGGCGTGCCGGTCGCCATCGCGACGGCGGCGCCTGCAGGGTCTGTGGACCTGGGCCGGGCGACGCCAGCCCCAGAAAGAAGCGTTCACCTTCGATTCATATTTCCGTCGAGCCAGGCTCTCGGTCGGACAGGAAGTCCCACGATGGCGTGCAAGAGGGCTCGGAACGGCGACGTCCGACGGGACAGCAGCTGCTCGGCAACAAGGCTGTCGATTTTTTTTCGGTGAGCGGGGTCCTACAAGGAGGTGGCTACGATGTCCAATCGCAAGGGTTGTCACTGGGTGCTCGGAGCGCTCGTGGTCGGTGTCGTCCCGTCCTGGCTGGCTGCGTGCTCGACGTCGCCAGACAATGAAGGCGCAGAGAGCGGCGGAGCAAGCTCTGCCACGAGCGGCCAGGGCACCGGCGGCGCCGACACCGGGAGCGCGGGAGCCGGGGGCGGGAGTGGCGGCAGCGGCGCAGGGGAGACCGCGAGCGGAGGAGGCCCGAGCGGAAGCGACGGTGTGGGGGCGACGGGAGGAGGCGGCGGCGATACCGGCGGGTCGGGCGGGGGCAACAGCGAGCCGTGCCCCACCTCCGCCACGCTGGGACCCGGCGACACGACGATGACGATCACGGTGGACCGGGTGCGGGGACTGCGCTCCGACGAGACCCGTCACGGTGGTTCAGTTCCGCGGAACCAACGATTCGCTCGTGCCGTACGAGGGTAGCGGCCCGTTCTCCGGTGCCCAGGCGAACTTCGAGACGTGGGGCGAGATCAACACGTGCACCGGCTCGCCGGGAGCGCTGCCCGAGCGCTCGGATTGCGACACGTATCCAGCGTGCGGCACCGGCGCAGAGACCGTCCTCTGCACCGTTCAGAACGGCTCGCACTGCGGCAGCTACAGCTCCTTCATGACCCCCGACCTCGCCTGGAAGGTCCTCCAGCGGCATGCGCTTCCGTAGGCTCATGTGATCTTCGCAGTTCGTCGGTTCACCTCGGCTCATCGCCGGCTCCGTCAACGGAGCCGCTCGAGCTCGACCTTCACGGCCGCGAGGCGCGCCTCGCGCTGCGCCTCGAGCTGCGCCACGCGGCGCTGGGCGCCGGACAGCTCGTCCTCCAGCGCGAGGATGCGGACGACAAGCGGGTTCGCGCCGGCCGGCGAGCCGCTCTTGTCGCCCAGCGCCTCGAGGTGCTCGCGCAGCCGCCCGAGGTCCTTCTCGATCCGGTCGATCGTCGACCTCTCGGTCGCCGTCTCCCGGTCGGCCTTCTCCACCTCCTCGAACAGCTTCGCCGCGGCGCCCAGCGTGGCGCGGTCCGCGGCGGACAGCGCGGCGACGTCGGACTTCTCCCGCAGCGCGCGCGCCGAGAGCGAGCGCACGTCGAGCGCGCGCTGGAGCGCCTCGTCGATCGTCACCTCGCGCTCCAGCTTGCTCCTCGGCGCGAGCCGCAGCACGCCGAGCGGCCGATCGCTGGCCTCGTCGAAGTCCACCGCGTCGAAGCCCCGGGCGCTGGCGTTCTTCACGATGTCGAGCGCCACGTAGACGCGTCGCTCCTGGCCGCCGCGGTTCTTGACCGCGTACCTGCGCCGGTGCTTGCGGACGAAGTGCTCCGTGAGGTGCCCGCCCTCGAAGACGAGCCGCTGCGTGACGTCCTCGGGGCGCTGGCTTGTCATCCGGAGCTCGACGTCGAGATCGAGGCCGAACAGCAGGAACGCGCGCTCCCTCGGCTTGAGGCGCGGCAGCCCGGTCTCGCCGGCGAAGCCGCTCGCCTCGTAGACGGCGACGGGCCCCGAGGGCAGCGTCTGCGCGGTGGTGTTCGCGAGGCGCGCGCCGCTGCGGCCCCGCTCCTCCTCGCCCTCGAACCACGTGAGCCGCTGCGCCTCGACGTCCTGCTGCGTGAAGGGCACGAGCGCCGAGCCGTGGGCGCGCAGGTGGAGCCCCCCGGCCAGCCGGTACGTGAACAGCGCGCCGTTCTCGACGCCCGCCGCCTGCGCGATCTCCGCGAGGTTCCCGATGCTGAGGGCGTCGCTCTCCTCGGCGCTCCCGTCGACCGTGACCACCCCGCCGCGCATCTTCGGAGCGCGCGTGACATGGCCCCCTCCCGCGCGACCTTCGCCGCTGCCGAAGCCCATGCCGGTGAACGACATCGACTCGCCGGCGTTGTCGCCCCAGAGCTGATCAGGGGTCTTGTCGGCGAGCTGCGGGACGGTCGAGAGGCTCTCGTCCGGGTGGGCGAGCTCTCTCCGCGCGTAGCGCGGGGCGCTCAGCGGGAACAGGAACGAGTCCGGCCGGCCGTTGACGAGCTCCACGCTGACGCCCGCCCAGGGCTCGTCGGTGTCGTTGTGCAGGAGCGCCCAGCCCTGCAGCCGCGCGCGCCCGCCGTCGAGGAGCAGCCGGTACGTCGAGCGCCACACCGGCGTCTCGGCGATGTAGCCGAGGCGCACCGGCGCCGCGCTCTGCGCCAGCACGCGCAGGCTGCGGCGGAGCTGCGCCGCGCGCCCCGACAGCGCGCCCACGGCGGCGCCGAGGCGATCCGCGACCGTCGGGTCGACCGGGCGCACCTGGTCGACGCGCGAGGCGCGGAGGCGCCGGACCGCGCCGCCCCGCTGGATCAGCGTGAGGTAGAGGTCCTCCTGGGTGTCCGGCGCGACGGGGCCGCGGTCCGCGGGGCCGGCCTTCCCCGCCGCGGCGCTCCCGCCGGCCCCGGCGGCCGGGGCGGGGGCGGCCGGCGGCGAGAGCGGTATCGGGGGCGCCTCCGTCACCTCGGCGAGCTGACCGATCCACGTCTCGTCGCCGGCCGTGACCTCGACCTCGATGCCGCGCAGGCTCTCCAGCACGTCCCGGTACGTCACCGGCGTATCCGCATCGGACGGCAGCGCGGCGAGCGAGCGGCTGAGACCACCGCTCAGCACGCTGTCGAACTCGATGCCTGTCACGCGCGCTTTCCCGTCCGAGAGCACGATCAACGTCTTGAGCGCGTCATCGACGTGGGAGGCCGGGACGGGCAAGGAATCGCTGCTCGACGAGATATTTCCGCTGCGCTCGAAGTATCCGACGCCGGTCTCGTAGAGCCGCAGCTTCTTCAAGGGAAGCGCCGACGCCGTGGCCGGCGAGGCCGCGGGCGTCACGTGACATCCGGCGCTCAGGACGAGGATCCCCAGCGCGGCGGCTCGACGGCGAACCAGGGTCAGATCGGGAAGCATGGGAGTCACGACACCCGGGCTCCCTCGAGGTTCCCGGGCGCCGGAGCGAAGCGCCTTTTCGCCGCCGCGTCGACGCCGATGACGACGCCGCTGTCGGCGTGCACGGCGCGCGCGGTGTGCATGGCGGAGCGCTCTCGGCCGCGCGCGGGGCAGGCGGGCGTCGCGCGGCGGCACTCGCCGGCGCGCCACACGATCTCGGGCACCCTGGCGATCGAGGCGCGGTCGCGCTCGTGCTAGAGCACCGAGCAGCTTGAAACGCCCGGGAATGAAGAGATTTGAAGCACAGAGGCGCGGAGGACACAGGCGAACAACCAAAAAAACTCTGTGCCCTCTGTGCCTCTGTGGTTCAGTTTCTCGGGGTTTCAACCTGTTCGGTGTCCTACGCAGAGGCCGACGCCGGGCCAGCGACCGAGAGCGCCTGGGCCTGGGGATCGCCCCGCGCTGACCTGATGACCTTCGTCCCGCTGCAACCTCCCGATCTGCCCCCGATCCGCGCGCGGGGGACGCCGCGCTGCCGCGGCTGTGGCTTGCCGCAGGAGATGTGCCTGTGCGGCGCGCTGCCCCGGCTGCCCGTGCGCACGCGCGTCGTGCTGCTCACCCACCGGATCGAGCGCACCAGGAGCACCAACACGGGTCGGCTCGTCGCCCGCCTGCTCGAGGGCGCGGAGGTGCGCGTGCGCGGCGAGATCGCGCCGCAGCCGCGCTCGCCGTTGCCCGAGGGGCGCCGGCTGATGCTCTTTCCGTCGCCCGGGGCGCGCGCCCTCTCGCCCGACGACGCGCACGGCGAGCCGGTGGTGCTGCTCGTCCCCGACGGCAACTGGAACCAGGCGCGCCGGGCCTTCCACCGCGACCCCGACGCGCGCGGCGCCGAGCCCGTCACCCTGCCGCAGGGTGCGCCGAGCCGCTATGGCCTGCGGCGCGCCCCGCACGAGGGCGCCCTGTCGACGCTGGAGGCCGTCGCGCGCGCGCTCGGCCTGCTCGAGGGCGCGGCGATCGAGCGACGCATGATGGAGGCGTTCGACGTGTGGGTGCACCGCGCGACGTGCGTGCGGCTCACCGGGAAGCTCGACGAGGGGGAAGGCGCCGAGACCGCCCTGGACCGGGATCTTCCTGGACCCGACGGCCCGTGAGCGGTCGCCGCGGCGGTCAGCGGAAGTTCTGCACCGCCCAGACGCTGCCATCCGGGAAGGTGTGGAACCCGCAAGCCACCTTCGTGTACGAGGTGCTGCTCATGTTGATGTAGTGGCCGTGCTTCTGGAAATCCTCGCCGGGCCCCTCGTCCCACATCAGCTGCAGGCAAGGGCCGATCATGGATTCCGGCGGTCCACCCCAGCCGGGACATTCGTTCTGCGCCCGCTCGTCGCAGGCGCCGAACGCGCCGTGCGGCGTGTCGGTGTTCCCGTCAGACTCGGCCTCTTCGTCGGAGCACGACTCCGCCTCGGTCCAGCGCGCCAAGGGCGGCAGGCCGAGCGTGGCGCGGTGCTGGTTGATCGTGTCGACACACAGCTGCGCCGCGCCCGTCGCGCCGCCGGTGCCGCTGCTGCCGCCAGTGCCGGGGCCATCGTCGCCGCCAGCACCGCCGGTGCCCCCAGCAGGCGAGCCGCCGGAGCCCGCGGTGGTCGAGCCGTCGCTGCCGCCGGAGCCCGCGGTGGTCGAGCCGTCGCTGCCGCCGGAGCCCGCGGTGGTCGAGCCGTCGCTGCCGCCGGAGCCCGCGGTGGTCGAGCCGTCGCTGCCGCCGGAGCCCGCGGTGGTCGAGCCGCCGCTGCCCCCGACGGGTGGGCCGCCGGAGCCATCGCTGCCCCCGGAGCCCACGGCGGTCGAGCTGCCGCTCCCGGTGCTCGGTCCACTTCCCGGCGCGCCCGTGTCGCTCCCGGCGCCAGCGCCGCTCGACGGTCCGCTGGCTTCGCTCTCGATCGGCGTGTCACCCAGCTCGCCAATGCAGCCTGACAGCGCGGAGGTAAACCACGTCGCGGCGAGCGCGATGGCACATCGGTGAATCCAGGAGTTAAGCATGAGCCGAGTCTATGGGGCTTTGGACTCGCGCTCAACATCTACCGATCTTATTGAATTTTTGAATGCATGATCGGCTCTGGCGCAGCCTGTGGACTTGAAGCGTCCCTGTGCGTGTGGAAGTGCGTGTGTCGCACAAATATGCGCCAGGCGACTTCGATTTCCAATCAAGCGAGACAAGGGGCCGCGGGGCGCCACGAGATCGTCCCCCCGCCTCCGGACTCTTGGGGGATCGTGAGCGCGATGCGCTCATCAAAGGCACCAGAATAGAGAGCTATCTTGCCCTGGAACGAACAGCCGGATACCGCGATGTGTCCGGTGTTGATGATCGGCCTTGATCTCGGCGCGCCGACAACGCCAGTCTGCAGCCGAGCTGATGCGCTCCCCGTCCGCCATCTCGAACGGATCGGGCAGGTGCGAGATCGACTCCAGCTGGCTGAACGCAGGTAGCGGCGGTCTCGGGCCTCGACGACGGACAAGCACCCTCCGGAGCGCCGCGTCAAGAAAGGCGGGCGCGGGGCCGCGGTCATGCTCGACGTGGCCACGCGCCGGCGCGCCGCTTCGACCAGACATCGAACGCCACCGCGGCGAGCAGCACCAGGCCCTTGACCAGCATGACCCGCTCGGATGGAGAGCCGATCAGCGACATGCCGTTGTTGATCACACCCATGATCAGGCCGCCGGTGATCGCGCCGGCCACCTTGCCGACGCCACCCTGCACGGCGGCGCCGCCGATGAACGCCGCGGCGATCGCGTCCAGCTCGAAGTTGGTTCCCGCGGTCGGGCCCGCCTGGTTCAGCCGGCCGGCAAAGATGAGCCCCGCGACCGCGGCGAGCACGCCCATGTTCACGAAGACCCAGAAGGTGACTGCCTTGACCTGGATGCCGGACAGCATCGCGGCGTGCACATTGCCGCCCACCGCGTAGATGTGGCGACCGAAGACCGTCCGGCTGGTCAGCAGCGTGTAGCCCAGCACCAGGGCGGTCAGCAGGACCAGAACCCACGGCAGGTTCTTGAACCGGGCGAGCTGCACAAGGATGAACATCACCACGGCCGACGCGACGGCGAGCTTCGCGATGAACACCGGCAGCGCATCGACCTGCTGCTTGTAGCCGAGCCGGGCGGCCCGGGCGCGCCACTGGGTGGCCACGATGCCGACCACGCCAGCCACCCCGACGAGCAGCGTGACAAGGTCGGCCCCGCCGAGCACGCCGAGCCCGATGTTGCCGAGGTATCCCTGGGTGAAGCCGTTGGCCAGCGTGCGCACGTCGTCCGGGAAGGGGCCGATGCCCTGGTTGCCCAGGATCGTGAGGGTCACGGCGCGGAACAGGAGCATGCCGGCGAGCGTCACGATGAACGACGGGATGCGGAAGTAGGCGACCCAGAAGCCCTGCCAGGCGCCGATGAGGGCGCCCACCGCCACGGTGATGCCGGCCGCCAGGGGCCAGGGCACGCGGTGTTCGACCATGAGCACGGCTGCGACCGCCCCGGTCGACGCCACGACGGAGCCGGCCGACAGGTCGATGTGGCCGGCGATGATGATCAGAATCATCCCGATGGCCAGGATCAGGATGTACGAGTTCTGGACCATGATGTTCGAGATGTTCTGGGGCACCAGCAGCTGGCCGCCGGTCAGAACCGTGAACAGCACGACCACCAGCGCGAACGCGACGTAGATGCCGCTCTGCCGCAGATCGATCGAGAACCGGTGATTCAGCGGCCGCTCGGGAGGTGGCGCGCTGTCGGCGGGCAGGGTCTTGCTGGTGGAAAGCGAGCTGCCGGTGGGCGCGAGGCTGTTCATCTCCGCCATGACTCCTTTACATTGGTCATGTACTGCATGAGCCGCTCCGGGGTGGCGTCGGCCCGGGTGACCTGACCGGTGATCCGCCCGGCCGACATGGCGTAGATCCGGTCGCAGATGCCGAGCAGCTCGGGCAGCTCCGACGAGATGACCAGGATCGCCTTGCCCCGGTCGGCGAGCGCGTTGATGATCGTGTAGACCTCGTACTTGGCGCCGACGTCGATGCCGCGGGTGGGCTCGTCGAGGATCAGCACATCGGGGTCCGCGAAGATCCACTTGGCCAGGACGACCTTCTGCTGGCTGCCGCCGCTCAGCGTGCCGGTGACCGTGAGCACGCTGGGGGCCTTGATGTTCAGGCGCTTGCGGTGCTCGTCGGCGACGCGGTACTCCTCGTTGTCGTTGACCCACCCCTGGCTGGCGAGCTTCCGCAGGGCGGCCGCCGAGACGTTGCGCTTGATGTCCTCGATCAGGTTCAGGCCGTAGACCTTGCGGTCCTCGGTCGCGTACGCGATGCCGTGGTCGATCGCGTCGCTCACCGTGCGCAGGCGGATCTCGCTGCCGTTCTTGAAGAGCCGCCCCGAGATGCCTGTCCCGTAGCTGCGCCCGAACACGCTCATCGCCAGCTCGGTGCGGCCGGCTCCCATCAGGCCGGCGAGCCCGACGATCTCACCGGCGCGCAACATGAGGTTGGCGCCCGACACCACCGCGCGCCCTTGCTGGCTCGGGCTGTGGACGGTCCAGTCCTCGATCCGTAGCACCTCGGGACCGATCCTGGGTTCGTGCGGCGGGAAGCGGTGCTCCAGATCCCGGCCGACCATGCCGGAGATGATCCGCTCCTCGGTCACCTGCCCGCTCTTCATGTCCAGCGTCTCGATCGTGCGCCCGTCGCGCAGGATCGTCGTCGAGTCGGCGATGGCCTCGATCTCGTTCAGCTTGTGCGAGATGATCACGCAGGTGATGCCGCTGTCGCGCAGCCCCCGGAGCAGATCGAGCAGGTGCGCGGAGTCGTCGCCGTTGAGGGCGGCGGTCGGCTCGTCGAGGATGAGCAGCCGGACCCGCTTCGACAGCGCCTTGGCGATCTCGACCAGCTGCTGCTTGCCCACGCCGATGTCCATCACCGGGGTCACCGGGTTCTCCGGCAGCCCGACCCGGGCGAGGAGCTCGGCGGCCTCTGCGTTGGTGCGGTTCCAGTCGATCAGCCCGCGGTGGACCCGCTCGTTGCCGAGGAAGATGTTCTCGGCGATGGACAGGTAGGGGCTCAGCGCGAACTCCTGGTGAATGATCACGATGCCGCGCTTCTCGCTGTCCCGCACGCTGGAGAACTTGCACAGCTCGCCGTCGAAGTAGATCTCACCCTCGTACGAGCCGCGCGGGTAGACGCCCGAGAGCACCTTCATCAGCGTCGATTTGCCGGCGCCGTTCTCGCCGCAGATCGCGTGGATCTCGCCGCGGCGCACCGACAGGTTGACGTCCTGCAACGCCGTGACACCCGGGAACGTCTTGGTGATCCCGCGCATCTCGAGAATCGCGTTGTCGGCCATCCCGGTCTGCCTCCTTGAAGGGAACGTGGGCCCGAGCCGGGTGGCGCGGGCGCGGCTCGGGTCCGAGGTGGCGCGCCGGCCGGCGACGAGCAGGGCGATGGCCGCCTGCCGGCCCCGCGCCGCCGGCGCGCGACGCAGTTACTTGAGGTCGTCCTCCTTGTAGTAACCGCTGTCGATCAGCGCCTTCCTGAAGTTGCTCTTGTACACGATGACCGGCTCGAGCAGGTGTGACGGCACGACCTTCTTGCCGTTGTCGTAATCTTTCGTGTTGTTCACCTCGGGCTTGCCGCCCTTGAGCACGGCGTCGGCCATCTTCACGGTGACTTCCGCCAGCTGACGGGTATCCTTGTAGATGGTGGCGAACTGCTCACCGGCGATGATCGACTTGACCGACGCCTTCTCGGCGTCCTGCCCGGTGACGATCGGGTACTTCTGGCCGCCGGTGCCGTAGCCGTTGCTCTTCAGCGCCGACAGGATGCCGATGGACAGGCCGTCGTAGGGCGACAGCACGCCGTCCACCTTCGCACCGCCGGTGTACGTCGTGGTGAGCAGGTCCTCCATGCGCTTCTGCGCGGTCGCCGGGTCCCACCGGAGGATGGCCACGGTCTTGAAGTCCTTCTGGCCACTCTTCACGACAAGCGTGCCCTTGTCGATATAAGGCTTGAGCGTGTCCATGGCCCCGTTGAAGAAGAAGGTCGCGTTGTTGTCGTCAGGCGACCCGGCGAACAGCTCGATGTTGAACGGACCCTTGGCGGTGCCTTCGGAGCCGTCCTCCTTCTTCAACCCGAGGCCCACGAGCAGCGAAGTGGCCTGCTGCACCCCCACCTTGTAGTTGTCGAAGGTGGCGTAGTAGTCAACGTTCGGCGAGTCACGGATGAGCCGGTCGTACGCGATGACCGGGATCTTCTTGTCTGCCGCCTGCTGCAGCTGCGTGGTGATCGCCGTGCCATCGATGGGGGCGATGACGAGCAGCTTGGCATCCTTGGTGATCTGGGTCTCGATCTGGTTGACCTGTGTCGGGATGTCGTTCTCCGCGTACTGCAGGTGGACCGTGTAGCCCAGCTTCTCCAGCGCCGCCTTGACGTTGTTGCCGTCAGAGATCCACCGCTCCGACGACTTGGTCGGCATGGTGACGCCGATGAGGGCGCCCGCCGTGGAGCCGGACGCCTCCTTGTCGGCCTTGTCGGCCGTCTTCTCACTGGAGCCGCAGGCGGTCACGCACACGGCCAAGGCCACGCCCATAGCGGCGGCGCCAACACTCGAAAACCTCATTTTAGCTCCTGTTGCAAACGGTGCAGACCCGGTCGAGCCGGCCGATCCGGCCAGAGAACGAATGACCACGTAACCTGATCCGAATACGCCGCCACCGCAGGCGACAAGCGTCGACTCGACATCAACCAAGCGAACGCCGGCGTCGTCTGTCGCGTTCTGTGGCGGTGTGAGAGGCATCACTCTGCTGCGACTGTGGCGCTGGCCTCGGTCAACCCAACCGGTTTCGCGCGCACGACGAGCTTTCTGCCCGGCCTTGGCTCGAACGATCGCGAGCGCCAGCCCGTTGAACGCCTTGCGATCTCTCGATGGAAACGCGGTCATGTCCGTCGGAGCGCCGTTGTCCGTCGCGACGATCTCGCCCGGTCCGCTCACCTCGAAATGGATCAAGTTCCCCGCACGAGGAGCCATCTGATAGTCCTTGGCCGCCACCGTGACCGTCACGAACGAAAGATCCTTTCGAACGGAATCGGTGCCGAGATCGATCCGGGATGAATCAGGTCTCGATGCGCATGACGATCCACCCAGGGCGAAGCAAACGGATGCCCCTTCGGCAGATTGTTAGCGTGCACATTGTCGGTGTCAATTCAAACCGGCCGGTCGGGGCGGATCCTCGAGCCCGAGGGAAGGGGAGGACAGTGCTGGCGGGGCTTCGAGGTCAGCGTTACTGTGAGCGTTCACATTTATGCCGGGAGCCCGCGGCGCGGCTCCGGGGCGCTACGAGGACGACGTCGTCGCCTGGCCCTTGCGCAGCTTGCCGCCGCTGCGCGACCGGAGCGAGGAAGCGAGCGGCCGCATGCTGCGGGCTCGACCTGCGGCCACGCCGGCGCGGGCGAGCGGCCCGTGGAGCCTCGACGCCCGCCGGGGCTTCGCCCCATCCTCCTCCGCGCGCGGCGCGCCGCGCCGTCGCTGGAGATGGACGATCAGCGCGCCGGCGAGGGCGTTCGCGACCATGAGGGAGTTCGTCGCCACGAAGACCCAGTTCTCGACCATCCAGCTGTAGACGACGAACCCGATCGAGGCGGCGAGCTGGCCGCGGAAGAGCCATTTCGAGACGCCCTCGCTCGTCTTGGTCTTCCACTGCTTGTAGACCTGCTTGGCGACCGTCAGGACGAGGATGCCAGAGCTGATCCAGCCGATTGCTTCTTCCATGGTCGACCGCCCAGCCGCCGCTCGCGTACCCGGGCCGGCGCGCTCCCGGCGGCGCGTCGCGCGCCACGATCATCAGATAAGAAAGCCACGGAGGCGCAGGGAGGCCAGAGATCGCTGTCTCCGCGCCCTCCTCGCCTCCGTGGCTCGAGCCCGTCGTGCGTGCTGCTGCCGGTCGCGCCGCGCGCCCGCCCTCGTCAGCCCGGGTTCGCGCCGTTCGCGTGCCTCGCGTGGCTCGTCTTGTCCGCGGACGTCTTCTTGTAGCCCGCGGGGAGGAGCGCCTCGTAGCCCTCGGCCAGCCGCTGCTCGAACTCCGCCTTCAGCTCCTTGCCGAGCTCGGTGAGCCGCTTCTCGTCGACGGCCTCCTCGACCTTGGGGAAGAGCTCCTCTTCCTCCTCCTCGACGTGGTGCTGGATGAGCTCCTTCAGCGTCGTCACGCGCGCCTTGAACGAGATGTCCTCCGGATCGGTAGCGAGCAGCCGCTTCAACGCGAGCTCCGCGATGGCGTGCTCCTCGTAGCTCTCGAGGATCAGGTCCTCCTTGATCTGCCGCACGGCGGGATAAAAGCTCTCCTGCTCGATCGCCATGTGCGCGGCGAGCTCGTTGGCGAGCTCCGCGAGCAGGGGCGCCGGCTCCGATTTGCCGCTCTCGAGCTGCTTGAAGATGGACTCCACCTTGCGATGCTGCTTCTCGAGCAATGAGGTCGCTTTCATCGTTCTGCCTCCAACGTGCGAGCCGCGCCTGGGCACGGCCGGGGTCTCTGGTTTTTTCGTTTCCGACCGCGAGTCCTACCGAGGCGTGTCCGTGCGCAGACCCTCCGGTCAGCTCTCCTCGCGGCGCGCCGAGCCTGGGCGAGCGCCAGGGCTCACCCTCAGGCCCGGACAGCCCGAGCGATTCAGATCCGCTGCCAGCGCGCCGGCCGCAGGGCCAGCGCGCTCGGCCTCAGTCCGTCTTCTCCTCGACCTTGTCCCCCGCCTTCTCGGCTGCGTCGCCCGTCGACTCGGCCGCGTCCTTCGCCTCGTCCTTGACGTCGGTCGCGGCGTCGTCCACGGCCTCGCCTGCCTTCTCGGCCGGTCCCTGCGGCTCAGGCTTGCTGCCACCACAACCGAAGGCCAGGCAGCTCAGGACCAGCGACAGATACACTGTTTTCACGGTAACCTCTCCTCCACGTTCCATGGCTCCCAGCGGCGTCCACCCCCGGGCGTGTCCAACGTTCTTTCAATGCGTTCAGCGCTTTGCTTCAGCCCCTCCCATCCAGCAACGGCCGCGCCAAGGGAGACATGAGCTCGCGCGTCCTGCTCGACGTCGCACCCTCGGCGCAGGGATCGCCCGCGCTGAGACATATCGCCTCGACCGTGGCGTCCTGCGACGCGCAACGGTCGCCCGCTCGCGCGCCGCGCACTGGCCGCCCGCGGGCGGCCGCCTGGTCACGCGCCGCGACGCGGGCGCATTCGCTTGGCCTCGCTGAGGATCGGAGCAAGAATCCGCCCGGGTAGCGCGAGACATGATCCACGACATCGCCAGCGCGCTCAGCGCCATCTTCACGGGCGAGCGGGCCCGCCTGCTGCACGCCGTCGTCCCGGCGCACGTGCACGGTCACACGCTCGCGCTGCTGCGAGCTCTGGGCGAGGCAGGCCCGTCGCCCCGCCCGGTGTGGGTCCTGGCAGATCCGGTGTACGGGCCGAGCCGGGGCTGGGCAGCGCGCGAGCGGTCGCTGGCGCGCGAGCTCGGCGCTCTTTCCCCGACAGAGGCCGCGACCGAGGCCGCGACGGAGGCTCCGCCCGAGACGCCTGAGCCCGGTTCGATGCGCGAGCCGCTGAGTGCGTTCGCGCGCGCCCTCGCGGCGCACCTCGCCGCCCGCACGCCGGATAGGGGAGCCGTCATCGTGCTCGCGCCACAGCACATCGACGACCCGCCCGCCTACGCGCGCGATCTCCTCTGGCTCAGCCAGCGCGCCGAGCTCGCGCCCGCGCGCTGGGTCCTCGTGGACGCGGTCCACTCGAGCGTCGGCGACCTCCTGCCGCGCGTGGGCGAGGGCGCCTCCCGCGTCCTGTGGCCGGAGGCCGACAGCGCCGCCCTCCTCGAGCTCGACCGCCTCCTCACCGAGCTCTCGGCCCGTGGACAGCGCCTTCCAGCCGATCTGGAAATGCGCATCGCGGCCGCCTCGCCCCTCCGCGCTCCCGAGCTCCTCCCCCTGCGTCGCCTCCTGCACGAGGCGGACAGGTGTTTTCAGGCGGGACGGCACTCCGAGGCTGCCCAGCTCCAGAAGCAGGCCGAGGAGATGCTGACGGGCCGCGAGCTGGTCGAGGAGGCGATCCACGTCGCCATGCAGCGCGCGCGCTCGCTGGTCGGCGCGGGCGTTGTCGACGAGGGGCACCGGGTGTTCGTCGCCGCGCTGAAGGAGGCCGAGCGGCGCGGCCTGCTGGCCATCGTGCCCGAGGCCTACGCGTCGCTCGGCAGCCTCCACAGCAAGCAGCGCCGCTTCCTGGACGCGTCGGAGGCGTACTCCCGCGCCGGAGAGCTCGCGGACCGCCGCGGCAGCCACGAGTTCGCGGCGGACATGCACCGCTGCGCCGGGCACGCGGCGCTCAACGCCGACATGCCGGACGCCGCCGCGAAGGCGTGGCGGCGGGCCTTCGAGCTGCTCGGCTCGGTGGCCCCGGCGGTCGGAGCGCTGGAGAAGCCGCAGCAGATCGTCATCCTCGGGCTCGCCCTCGCGGATATCTTCGAGACGCACGGCAACCTCCCCGCGGCGCGCGGGTTGAGGGGACACGCCGAGGCGATCGAGACCCGCAACCCGCGCCGCTCGGAGACGTGGAGCTGAGGCGCCGGGCTCCGCGCCAGCGGATGTGAGGTTGGGGCGCTCGAGGAGATCATAACAACTCCGAGCAGCTCGGCCCACCAAGCGCTCTCGGCAGGCAGCGAGGCTGCACCTGTCCAGCGCAATCCCGGATCACGGCGCCGGCATCCCCGCAATTCATGGATGGAGCCCCGCCGGCGCGCAGCGCCCGCGGGTGTCAGCCATGACGCCCACCCCTCATGACGCCCTGTTCAAGGCCACGTTCAGCCAGCCAGAGCACGCCGCCGCGGCGCTCCGCGAGGTGCTGCCCGCCGCGGTGACCGCCCGGATCGACTTCGCGTCGCTGGCGCTTCAGTCCGGCAGCTTCATCGACCAGAAGCTCGCCACGAGCCAGAGCGACCTGCTCTTCTCCGCCAGGCTGGAGCGAGCGTCGGTGTTCATCTACGTGCTCTTCGAACACCAGAGCACGACGCACCCGCTGATGGCCTTTCGTCTGCTCGAGTACATGGTGCGCATCTGGCACGGATACCTGGAGCGCCACCCGAGATCGACGCGCATTCCGGCGATCCTGCCGGTCGTGCTGCACCACAGCGACACCGGGTGGAACGCGGCAATCGCGTTCCAGGAGCTCATCGACTTGCCGCCGGGAACGCTGGCGCTGATCGCGGAGCACGTGCCGCACTTCCGGTTCGTGCTGGACGACATCAGCGCGGAGACGGACGAGGCGCTGCGCGCGCGGGCGATGACGGCGTTGGGGCGGCTGGTGCTGTGGTGTTTCCGGCACGCGCGCCGCCCCGAGGAGATCGTGGCGCGCCTGTCCGGCTGGTACGACGTGGTCCGGGAGGTGCGTCGCGCCCCCGGCGGTGGGGCTGCGCTCGCGCGCGTGTGGCGGTATATCTTGAACATCGCCGACCCGGCCCAGCCGAGGGAGCTGCTGCAGCGGCTGCTCGCGGCGGCGGGGCCGGAGGACGAGGAGGAGATCGTGACCATCGCAGACTACCTTCGCGAGCAGGGCCGCCTGGCGGGCGAGCGTGAGGGCCGCCTGGCGGGCGAGCGTGAGGGCCGCCTCGAGGGGCAGCGCAGCACGCTGCTCAAGCAGCTCCGGCTGCGCTTCGGCGAGCTGCCGGAGCCGGTCGTGGCGGGCGTCCGCGCCGCCGACGCTGCGCAGATCGAGCGCTGGACCGAGCGCGTCATCACCTCGCCCACGCTCGATGACGTCCTGACCGAGCGCTGACGCGCACCGCGGCGAGCGCGTATCGAGCCGCTGCGGCAGGTGTCCGGACCGCGGCGCGCCAGGGCCACGACAGCATCGCTGATGTCCTGTCATATCACCTCGCGACATCGCACCTCCGCCTGCACCAGCGCGCCGCCCGCTCGGCTGCTTCGCGAGCGTCGCTCGCGTCTTGCGGATCCCGAGGCGATCAGGTAGCGCAGGATCCACGGTGAGCTCTCTCGAGACCCCCGTGGACATCGCGACGCGCCCGCCGCGTGGGCCGTTCGCCGTCGTCTACACGTACACGCCGCCGCCGCCGCCGCTGCGAGGCGCCCCTTGAGGGAGCGGCTCGAGAGCCTGCTCCTCGTCCTGGCCGTCGGCTCCGCCGTCGCCATCGGCGCCAAGCGCGTCGCCATTCCCTACAACGTCGCCCTCGTGCTCGTGGGGCTGCTCCTCGTCGTCGTCGACGTGCTCCCGAACGCGCCGATGGACCCGGAGGTCATCCTCATCGCCTTTCTCCCGGTGCTCGTCTTTGAAGGCGCCCTGTTCGCCGACGCCGACAGCCTGAAGAGCGCCAGCCGGCCCATCCTCGCGCTCGCCGTCCCGGGGGTGCTCATCTCCCTGCTCGGCACCGCCGCGGTGGCGACGCTCGTGCTCGACCTGCCGTTCGCCGCGGCGCTCCTGCTCGGCGCGCTGCTCTCGATCACCGACACAGTGAGCGTGCTGCTCGCCTTCCGCAGCGTCCGCGTCCCGCACCGGCTCGCCGCCATCATGGAAGGCGAGAGCCTCTTCAACGACGGCACCGCGCTCGTGCTCGTGGTGCTCGCGTCGCGCGTCGTCGCGAGCGGCTCCTTCGACGCCGCCGAGACCTTCCGCTCGCTCGCGCTGGCCATGGTCGGCGGCGCCGCCCTCGGCGGCGCGTTCGGCGCCGTCGGCGCCGCCCTCCTCCGCCGCACGCCGGACCACCTGACCGCGATCCTCGCGTCCATCGTGCTCGTGTTCGCCACGGCCCTGCTCACCGAGCGGCTCCACGCCTCGCCGGTCATCGCCGTCGTGGTCGTCGGCGTGATCGTCGGCAAGGCCGCGCGCCGCATCCTCGAGCCCTCCCGCGTGCTCGCGCTCCAGGGCTTCTGGGAGACGAGCGGCTTCGGCCTCAACGTGCTCCTCTTCCTGCTCGTCGGCATGCAGATCCAGGCGGAGATGCTCGTGCGCGAGGCGGCCTCCATCGGCCTCGCCCTCATCGCCCTGCACGCGGGCAGGGCCGTGGCCGTCTACGGCTGCTTCGGCGTGCTCCGGGCCCTCACGGGCGAGGTAGTGCCCCTCCGGTGGCAGCACGTGATGCTGGTCGGCAACATCAAGGGCGCGCTCTCGATGGCCGCCGTCCTCAGCCTCCCGAGCGACCTGCCGTTCCGCGACCGCCTGGTCACCATCGTCTTCGGCGTGACCTTCGTCACGCTGGTCGCGCAGGCGCTGCCGTTCGCGCGGCTGCTCAAGTTCCTGCGGGTCGCGACCCCGAGCGCCGACGCCGCGCTCGACGCCGCCAAGGCGACGCTCATCGCCGCGCGGCGCGGCCAGGCGGAGCTCGACGACCTGCTCGCCGCGGGCCTCGTGTCCCGCAAGGAGCACGCCAATCGCCGCGCCGCGTTCCAGCGGCGGGTCATCCACGCCGAGGCCGCGCTCCAGACCCCCCAGGGCGAGGTGGTCCGCGACCACCTCACGGATCTCGCCCTCCTCACGGCGCAGAAGGCGGCGGTGCTCGACGCGGCGAGGCGCGGCCTCATCGCCGCCGACACCGCCAACGCCCACGCCAACGAGCTCGACAGGGCCATGGTGGAGCTCCCCACCGCGCACGATCACGAAGGAGGAAGCTGACATGCGCGTGCTCATCGCGGGCGCCGGGCGCGCCGGGCTGAGCGTCGCCGTTCACCTCGCGAGGACGGGCCACGACGTGACCATCGTCGATCGCGACGAGTCGATCGCCAACAGCGCCTTCGAGCGCCACGGCCTGATCTCGCTCGTCGGGGACGCGACCGACGCCGGGCTCCTCAGGGAAGCCGAGGTGGGGCGCGCCGACGTGGTCGTGGCCATGCTCCGCCGCGACGCCGACAACCTCGCCGTCGCGCTCCTCGCCCAGGCCGCGGGCGCCAAGCGCGTGATGGTGCGCATGCGCGACTCCGACTACCGCGGCGTGTACGTCCGCGCGGGCGTGCACCGGATCCTCTCCGAGATCGACGTCTTCATCGGCGCGATGGGCACCGCCATCGAGCACCCGGGCGTCCGCCACGCGATGGTGCTCGGCACCGGCGAGTCGGTGGCGTTCGAGCTCGACATCCCCGTCGACTCGGTGGTCGCGGGCCGCTCCGTGAGCGTCATCGCGGGCAGCGCCGGCTTCCCCGCGTCGTGCGTCTTCGCCGGCGTCTATCGCCCGGATGGCCGGGTCGAGGCGCCGCGCGGCTCCTCCATCGTCGCGGGGGGCGCCACGGTGCTCCTCGTGGCCGCGCGCGACGAGCTCGCCGGCGTCATCGCGTTCTTCCTCCGGCGCGAGCCGGCGGGCGGCGGGCATCACGATCGGCGCTGACACTAGGCAGGTGTTTCATGGCGAGGTGTGCAGTCGACACGGGCTCATGGGCATGGCTGGGCATCGCGCTCGGCACCTTCATCACCGCGTGCGGCGGCGATGAGGGCGCCGGCGCCGCGGCGGGCGGCGGCGCCGTCACCGACGCAGTGACGTATTACCGGGACGTCAAGCCCATCTTCGACGCGAGGTGTACCGGGTGCCACAGCGGCAGCGGCATCGCGCCTTTCTCTCTCGAGGGCCACGACGCCGCGGCGGCCTGGGCCCCGCACATCAAGCGGGCCGTCGTCGACCGCACGATGCCCCCATGGCCGGCCGACAGCGCCTGCGCCGAGTACGTGGGTGACCGCTCCCTGTCCGAGCAGCAGATCCAGACGATCGCCGCGTGGGCCGACGGCGGCGCGGCCGCGGGCGACCCGGCCGAGGAGGGCCCGCCGCTCGATCCGCTCGAGAGCAACGAGCTCACGCGGGTGGACCTGACCCTCGAGATGCCCGTCGAGTACACCCCGCAGGCGGAGCCCGACGACTACCGCTGCTTCGTGATCGACTGGCCGGAGGAGAGCACCCGCTACGTCACCGGCTTCGGGATCAGGCCCGGCGCGGAGCGCATCGTCCACCACGTGATCGCCTACATGGCGGCGCCGGAGCAGCTCGCCGACGTCGAGGCGCTCGACGCGTCGGACCCGGGCCCCGGCTATTCGTGCTTCGGCGGCCCGGGGATCAGGCCGCGCTGGCTGGGCACCTGGGTCCCCGGCGCGGGGGACACGAGCTTCCCGCCGGGGACGGGCACGCGTATCGAGCCGGGCTCCCGGCTGATCGTGCAGGTCCATTACAACACCCTGGCGGCGGGCAAGCTGCCGGACCGGTCGGCGATCGACCTGATGCTGGAGAGCTCGGTCGAGCGGGAGGGCTCGGTGCAGCCCTGGACGAACCCGGCGTGGCTCAGCGGCGACTCCATGATGATCCCCGCGTTCGAGGGCGATGTCGTCCACCGCTGGGGGGCCGAGCCCTCCCGGGCGCTCGCTGGCGGCGAGCCGATCGAGATCCACATCGCAGGCCTCCACATGCACACGCTCGGCAGCCGCGCGCGCCTCGAGATCGAGCGAGCGGACGGCAGCTCGGAGTGCGTTGTCGACGTCCCGCGCTGGAATTTTCACTGGCAAGGAGGCTACAAGCTCGTCGAGCCCAAGGTGCTCAACCCGGGCGACAGGCTGTCGGTCGAGTGCCACTGGGACAACACCCCCGAGAACCAGCCGATCATCGATGGACAGCCGCGGGTCCCGAGGGATGTGGTCTGGGGCGAGGGCACGAACGACGAGATGTGCCTCAGCACCTTTTACATGACGCCGCGCTGACCTCGCGCCGCGCTGCGCTGCCGCGGTGCGCGAGCCCACGAATCGAGCGCGCGTGCGGCGGTGGCGGCAATTGCCCACGTCCCGGACATCCTTTGAGCCGAGCTGCGCGCCGCGTCGCGACAGGCGCCCTCGTCGGCGACTTCGGCGCAGAATCTGTCTGCGCCTGAAGGGTATATTCGCCAGGCCACGCTGAGCGAGGCGTGCCCCCCGTGAACCGCAAGACCGTCCCCACCCTCTCGCAGGCCGTCGAGCGCCCCGGCGCGGCGGACACGCGGCCGCGGGCGGCCGACGCGCCGTCGCCGTCGGCCTCGAGCCCGCCGAGCTTCAGCCCGCCGAGCTTCAGCCCGCCGAGCCGGCTCGAGGAGTACCGGCTCGTCCAGAAGCTGGGCAGCGGCGGCATGGGGGACGTCTACGTCGCGCGCGACACGCTGCTCGACCGGATGGTCGCCGTGAAGTTCATCCGCGCGGCGACGGCGGACGCCGAGGTGCGCGCGCGGCTGCTCGCCGAGGCGCGCGCGGCCGCCCGCATCCAGCACCCGAACGTCGTCGCCGTCTACCGCGTCGGCGAGCTCCGAGGGCAGCTGTTCATCGTCTCGGAGTTCGTCCGCGGCCAGAGCCTCGATCGCGTCGGCGTGCCGATGCCCTCGGAGCGCGTGCTCGAGCTCGGGGCGGGGCTCGCGAGGGGCCTCGCGGCGGCCCACCGCCGGGGGGTGCTGCACCTCGACATCAAGCCGGCCAACGCGGTGCTCACCGAGGAAGGCGAGGCGAAGCTCCTCGACTTCGGCCTCGCCAAGCTCCTCGAGCCGGCTGCGCGGCCCGAGCTCGCCGGGAGGGCGCGCGCGCAGGAAGAGCGCCGCAGGCCGGGCGCGCTCGCCGAGACGCTCGGCGCGGCCGAGATCCGCGGCGGCGAGGCGACCGCGACCGCGCTGCCGCAGGGCGAGGCCGACGAGACCCTCGCGCGCAGCGACGAGCCGCTCGACGGGGAGATCCGCGAGGCTTCCGAGCTGGCGACGAGGCTGCTCGACGCGACGAAGAGCGTCATCGGCGGCACGCCGCACTACCTGCCGCCCGAGCTGTGGCGCGGCGACCTGGCGACGCGCCGCTCCGACGTGTACGCGCTCGGCGCGGTGCTCTACGAGCTCTGCGCCGGCGCGCCGCCGCACGACGACGTGCCGCTGGACGACCTGCCGCGCGTCGCCCAGTGCTACCGGCCCCGGCCCCTCGCCGCGCTCGCGCCGGGCGCCGACGCGCGGCTCGCGGCGGTCATCGAGCGGTGCCTCGAGATCGACCCCGCCGCCCGCTTCGCCTCGGGCGACGAGCTGCGCGACGCGCTGGAGCAGCTGCTCGCGAGGAGCCGGCGCGCCTCGATCGCGCCGGAGGGCAACCCCTACCGCGGGCTGCTCGTCTTCGACCTCGAGCACCGCGCGGTGTTCTACGGGCGCAGCTCCGAGACGGGGACGATCCTCGACCGGCTGCGCTCGGAGCCGATGATCGTCGTGGCCGGCGACTCGGGCTCGGGCAAGTCCTCGCTCTGCCGCGCCGGCGTGCTCTCGCTCGTGCTCGAGGGCGCCCTCGGCGGCGGGCGCGACTTCCAGGCGGCGATGATGGTGCCCGGCCGGCACCCGCTCGCCGCGCTGGCCGCCGCGCTCGAGCCCGTCCTCGGCTCCCCCGCCGAGCGCATCGCCGAGGCCGTGCGCGCGGCGCCGGGCTCGGTCGCCCGCGACCTCCGCGCGCGCCTCGGGGAGCGCGGCGGGCTCGTGCTGTTCGTCGACCAGATGGAGGAGCTCGCGACGCTCAGCAACCCGGGCGAGGCGGCGCTCGTCGGGGAGGTCCTTAGCGCGTTCGCGGCGCGCTCACCCTCGCTGCGCCTGCTCGCGACGGTGCGCGGCGACTTCCTCGCGCGCGTGGCCGGCATCTCCGGCCTGGGCGACGAGATCGAGCGCGCGCTCTACCTGCTCCGCCCGATGTCGGCGGACAAGCTCCGCGAGGCCATCACCGGGCCGGCGCGCGCCAAGGGGGTGGCGTTCGAGTCCGACGCTGTCGTCGACGCGCTCGTCGAGTCGACCGCGCGCGCCGAGGGCGGGCTGCCGCTGCTCCAGTTCGCGCTCGCCGAGCTCTGGGACGCCCGCGCCGCGCCCGACGCGCCGCTCAGCAGCGCGGATCTCGCGCAGATCGGCGGCGTCGATGGCGCGCTCGCCCGCCACGCCGATCGCGTGCTCGGCCGCATGCCGCCCGCGGTCCACGCGGCCGCGCGGCGGCTGCTCGGCGCGCTCATCACGCCGCAGGGCACGCGGGCGCGCCGCGCCGAGGGCGAGCTCGCGCAGGGCGGCGGCGACGAGGCGGCGCGCGCGGCGCTCGACGCGCTCGTGCAGGGCCGCCTCCTGTTCGCCCGCGAGGGCGAGCAGGGGACGGTCTACGAGATCGCCCACGAGGCGCTGATCCACGGCTGGGGGACGCTGCGCCACTGGCTGGAGGAGCAGCGCGAGCAGCGCGCGACGCGCCAGCGCCTCGAGGCCTCCGCCGCCGAGTGGGAGCGGCTCGGCCGGCGCCGCGACGCGCTCTTCAGCGCGCGCCAGCTCGAGGAGGCGAGGGGGCTCGACCCGGGCGAGCTGCCGCCGCGGGAGGCGGCGTTCCTGCGGGCGTCGCGGCGCGCCGTCCTCACGCAGCGCGCGGTCCGGTGGGCCCTCATCGTGGGCGTGCCGCTCGTCGCCGCGCTGCTCTACGGCGCGCTGGAGCTCAGGGCGGCGCGGCAGCTGTCCGCGCGGGCGAACTGGAGGATCCAGGAGGCGGCCGTCACCTCGGCCGCCGCGGCGCGCGAGAGCGCCGAGGCCGAGGCGCTCCGCGCGGAGGCGCTCTCGGCGTTCGACGACCGGCGCCGCGACGAGGGGGAGGCGCTCTGGGACCGCGCGCGCAGGCGCGCCGCCTCGGCCGAGGGGCTCTACCTGCAGGTGGGCCAGAAGCTGGAAGCGGCGCTCACGCTCGACGGCACCCGCCACGACGCGCACGACCGGCTCGGCGATGTCCTCTACGAGCGCGCGGTCGCCGCGGACAGGAGGGGCGATATCGCGCTGCGCGACGAGCTGCTCCAGCGCATGACCACCTACGATCCCGACGGCGCGCGCCGGCAGCGGTGGAACACGCCCGCCGAGGTCGCCATCGAGACCGATCCCCCCGGCGCGGACATCACGATCGAGCGGTACGAGGGCGACGCGGAGGGGCGCCGGCAGCTGGTCGACCGGCGGCTGCTCGGGTCGACGCCCCTCGCGCCCCTCGCGCTGCCGCAGGGCTCTTACCTGCTCACCTGCGAGGCGCGGAACCGCACCATCGTTCGCTATCCATTCCTGGTCCGCCGCGGCGCGTCGCTGCGGCTTTCCATCCTGCTTCCGCCCGCCGGCGAGGTACCCGCCGGGTTCATCTACATCCCGCCGGGCCGCTTCCTGTTCGGCGCCTCCCTGGACGACATGTACCGGTGGGCGTTCCTCTCGACCGTTCCCCTTCACGAGATCAGCACCGGCGCCTACCTCATCGCGCGGCACGAGACGACGTTCCAGGAGTGGCTCGACTACATCCAGGATCTCCCGAGAGAGCCCCGCGGGCGCCCCTCGATCCAGGCGGGCAACGGCGCCATGACAGGCGCCCTCGGGCTGCGCCAGCTGCCAAACGGCGTGTGGCAGCTCACGATTCAGCCCACGATGCAGTCTTATACTGCGCGCGCCGGGGAGCCGCTCGTCTACACCTCGCGGTCGGCGCGGGCGCAGCAGGACTGGCTCCGTTTTCCGGTCACGGGCATCTCCTTCGCTCAGGCCACCGAGTACGCCGCGTGGCTCCACCGGACGGGCCGCGTCCGCGGAGCCCGCCTCTGCACCGATCACGAGTGGGAGCGCGCGGCGCGCGGCGCCGACAGCCGCATCTTCCCGCACGGGGACAGGCTCTCTCCCGGCGACGCCAACTTCGATGAGACCTACGGCAAGGAGAGCTCCACGATGGGTCCAGATGAGGTGGGCTCGCACCCCGCCTCACGTAGTCCCTTCGGGGTCGACGACATGGCGGGGAACGTGCTCGAATGGGCTATTTCGTCGATCGAGGTGGATAAAGTCCTTTTACGCGGAGGGGCTTATCTTTATGATCAAACATCGGTCCGTAGTGACAATCGGACCGTCGTTGACGGCACCTTCCTCGATCCGGTGATTGGGCTCCGCATCTGTGCCTCCTTTCCTCCACCACCGTAACAGGCGGCGCTGATCTGACGCGCCGCACCGGTGGCGCCGCCGCAGGCCACGTCCATCGCGCGACCGGAGGCCGACAGCCGGAGAGAGGACCGTCGACGCACCAGACGTCATGGCTTCAGCTTCATCGTCGGGAGGCAAGCATGTTGCAGCGAGGGTTCCTGGCAGCGTCTCTGGTCGGGCTCCTGTCTCTGTGCGTCGGGTGTGCCGCGGAGATCGACGGCGGCGAGGACGAGGAGGCGTCAGCGGAGAGCTCGCTCGCCCTGCGGGCGCTGAACAACCTCACCCTCAACGGCACGTACCTGAACGGCACCCAGCTCAACGGGGTGCGCTTCAACGGGGTGCGCTTCAACGGGGTGCGCTTCAACGGGGTCTCGCTGAACGCGACGGCGCTGGTCGGGACGCGCGAGAGCGACGGTAGTCTCGTCAGCGGGAGCGATTTCATCGGCGCGGATCTCGAGGCGGTCCTGGACGACCTGTCGACGGTGGCTGTCCGCATCACGAACGTCGTCGAGCGCGGCGGGCTCAGGTACTACACGGTCGAGTACAACGTCGTCGGCGGGGTCTGGGCGAACATCTGCGGCGAGGGCATCGAGGCGATCCCGCTGAGGGGCACCTGGGACGCGGCGACCGGCGCCTACTCGGACGACGGGAGCCAGTTCACGTTCGGCTGCCAGGGCGCGGCGCTCGCGAAGTGCGCCGAGTGGGGCTACAACGCGTGGTCGCCTCAGGCGGAGTGCAACGGGAGCAGCTGCGAGAGCAGGGATCTCTCGTATCTTCATCAGGCGTGCGTCCGCATGGTGCGCGCCGACTACTGCGGCGACGGGGTGCCGCACACGAAGGCGGGGACGGCGATCGACGTCTGGGACGCGCTCGGCATCCAGACGGAGACCGAGGGCTCCGGCATGAGCCTCGAGGCGGAGTGGACCGTGGACGGCGCCGCGTGCGTCAAGCACACGCGGTGGAAGGGCCTCGCCGGCAGCAACCCGGACCGCGACTACATCATGACCCATTGCCCCGAGCGGTGGGCAGGGAACGACGCCAGCTGCGGCGGGGACTCCTCGACATTCAACAAGGCGAGCGGCTTCACGACGCCGCTCGGCCAGCGGCGCCTCCTGCGGAACGCGTCGTTCACGACGAACGTGAGCCCGCTGTAAAGGCAGCGCCGCTGCGCAGGGCCGGAGGCGCGGCCACGGTCGCGCCCGGGCAGGGGAGTGCCGGAGTGTGTCAGCGCCGCGGCGCGAAGATCGAGGGGAGTGCGCCGCGCTCCGCGCAGATCTCGATGATATCGACGTGACGGAGCCCCGGCCAGAGTGGCACATGGCTTGCGATAGCAGCCGGCACAAGGCGCCATGTTCCGAGCTCCTCGCTGTGCTCATGAGGCAGCGGGGCATGGGCTGGAGGTGCACGTCATGCTGCTCGACCGATCCTTTCGACGAACGCTCATCGCCCGCCTGTTGCTGAGCGCCGGCCCCTCGACGGCGGCGGCGCTCCTGGTCGCGGCGCCGGGCTGCGGCGCGCCCGAGGCCGCCGAGACCGCCGAGACCGCCGACATCCGCTGCTTCGAGTGGTTCGAGGAGCTCGGGGCCTGCCTCGACCGCGAGCAGGCGCTGGACGAGTTCGAGACCATCTATCCGATCTGCGAGAGCGAGGAGAGGATCCTCTCGGTGGAGAGCGACGCGACGCAGCGAGGCGGCGCGTGCTGCTACGAGGTGATCGCCGAGGAATTCGGCCCCTGCGCCGTGGGCCGGCCCTTCACGCTGGAGGGGCACCGGCGCACGGCGGCTCCGCGGCCGGCCGACGCAGGGTGGCTCGCGCGCGGGAAGAGCACGGGCCCCGCGGGGATGAAACCTTCGCTCGCGCATCTGACGGACGAGGAGCGGGAGACGCTCGCGGAAGGCTGGCTCCGGAGCGCGCTCGAGGAGCACGCGTCGGTGGCCTCGTTCGCGCGCTTCGCGCTGGATCTCATGGCCCACGGCGCGCCGTCGTCGCTCGTCGAGGCCGCGCATATAGCCGCGCTCGACGAGGTCGGTCATGCGCGCCTCGGCTTCTCGCTCGCGTCCGCCTATCGGGGTGCGCCGGTCGGTCCGGCCGCCTTCCCCATGCCGCCCGGGCTCCCGGTCGCCGCGGACCTCGTGGCGCTGGCGTGCGCCGCCGCGGAGGAAGGCTGCGTCGGCGAGACAGTGGCCGCGCTGGTCGCGGCGGAGCAGCGCGCCCGCGCCGAGGACCCCGCCGTCCGCGCGGCGCTCGAGGCCATCGCGGACGACGAGGCCCGGCACGCCGAGCTCGCGTGGCTCACGGTGGCGTGGGCGATCGGGGCCGGCGGCGAGCCGGTCCGCCGCGCCGTGGCCGGCGTCTTCGAAGCCGCCGCGGAGTCGCTCCGGCGGCCGCCTCCGGCGGAGGCCGAGGCCGAGGTGCCGCGCGGCCGCCCCGCCGCGCTCGCGGCGCACGGCCACCTCGCCGGTGCCGATCTGCGCGCGCTGGCCCGCGCCGCGCTCGCTCAGGTGGTGCTGCCGTGCGCGCTCTCTCTCGGTCTCTGGACGCCCCGAGCCGCCGCCGAGGCGGTCGCGCCGGCGGTGAGCGCCTAGGGCCGATTCGCCTGGAGCTGCGGCAAGACATCGCGAACATCGCGAAGCGAGGCACAGCGCATTCAGGTCGTCGCCGGCTTGTGGGTGGCGAAGAAAAGGCCCGGTAGCACCAGCGCCGCGCCGAGCCAATGGTAGAGGGCAAGCGCCTCGCCGAGCAGCAGCCATGCCATCACGGCGGTATAGACCGGCGACAGGTAGAGCAGCAGGCCAGTGCGGCCGGGCCCGAGATGCTGGGTGATATAGTCGTAGGTGGCGTAGGCGCCGACGCCCGGCACCAGGACCAGGGTCAGCACGGCGGCGATGGTGCGCAGGTCGAAATCCGGCGGACCGCGGCTGGCCAGCTCCCAGCCGAGAGGTGGCAGCAGCAGGATCACTCCGGCCAGCGCGATCGCGGTGAGCCGCGCTGTGACCCCCAGCGGATCGGGCCAGCGCTTCAGCAGCACGGTGTACAGCGCCCAGGAGATCGCGGCGGCAAGGATGATCAGGTCGCCGGTGCTGAAGCTGAGCGCCAGCAGCGCCGCCGGGTCGCCGCGCAGCACGATGACCAGCACGCCGGTCAGCGCCAGCCCGGCGCCCAGGCCCTGGCGCCGGCTGAGCCGGTCGCCGAACATGGCCCGTGACAGCAGGATGATGATCACCGGCGAGACGGCGTAAATCAGGCCGATATTGGTGGCCGTGGTGCTGGCGGCGCCGCGATAGACGCCGGCGCCGCAGATGCCCATGCCAAGCAGGCCGAGCAGGGCATATCTGACCCAGTGGCGGCGCAGCGCGGCGCGGCCGCGCCACAATTCACGGCCGCAGAAGGGCAGCAGCACCAGCACGACGCCCAGCCAGCGCAGCGCCGCCAGCGCCACCGGCGGAATGAAATCCGCCGTGGCGCGCGCCAGCACCATGTTGGCGGTGAACAGCGCCGGGGTGACGAACAGCAGGACCTGGGCGATGCGCTGGTCGCGGGGCTCGGCGAGGCGGAGCGGGGCGGAAGCCACGGGGGGCGGAGATTAGGGAAGAGCCTCCGCCATGGCCAGGGCTTGACCCTGACGCCGCCGGGCGAGGTGCTCGAGGCGGGAGAGGCGCTCAGCTCTTCGCTGCGGCGAGGATCGCCGCGGCGTGCTCCTTGGGATCCACCTCGAGCCACACCTGCTTGATCTTGCCGTCCTTGCCGATGAGGAAGGACTGGCGCGTGGCGAAGTCGTTGCGCAGCGGCACGTGGAACGCCCTGGCGACCGCGCCGTCGGCGTCGACGACGAGCGGGAACGGGAGCTCGTACTTCTGGATGAAGGCCTGATGGCTCTGCGCGTCCTGGGTCGAGACACCGTAGACCTCGAGCCCGGCGCCCTGGAGGTCGGCCCAGCCGTCGCGCAGGCCCTTGGCCTGAACGGTACAGCCCGGCGTGTCGTCCTTGGGGTAGAAATAGACGAGCACCTGCTTGCCTTGCAGGCTCGAGAGCTTCACTGCCTTGCCGTCGTGCAGCGTGAGCGTCACGTCGGGCGCGGCGTCGCCGGGCTTCAGCGCTGTGGGCTGGGCAGCGTTGGAGGCGCCCGTCTGGGCGGGCTTCTCGGCCGCCCCCCCGGGCGCGCCGGCGGGCTCGTTGCAGCCGGCGGTGAGGGCCAGCGCCGCGAGCGCGATGCCGAGGGTGGAGGCGAGTTGCGTTCGGCTCATCATGGCGCGCATGGTCCCACCGGCCTTCGGGGATCGCAAGCGAGCATCGGGCGACGGAGGTCGCCACGGTTGAGGTTGGCAGAAACCGTCTTCACCTCGGCGCGCGGTCCTGGGGGCAGGGTAATGGAGGGAGACTGCATGCAAGCCAAACCACCCTGGGCCCCCGGGAGACCGCATGAGGCGATCGCCTCGGCGCTCAGGGATATATCGACGTGCCCAAGCAACGCCATATCCCCTCATCTGGCTTGCGTCCATCGCACCAGAGGGCTCGTCGAGGATCCTCGTCGCGCAGTCGCACGCCGACGGTCTGCACCTCGACACCACAGATCGGTTGATGCTGGCCCATGGCGTCCCGGTGATCTGGGCCGGCGTCGACGCGCCGTGAGGTGTCATCGCCCTGCAGCGCGGCGCCAGAGGGTGAGTCGCTCGCGCGCTTCCGCACCACCCGCGCCGCGCTCAAAGCGAGCAATGCAAAACGTCCCGACCAAAAGGTAGGGTGGCGCCTGATGAGGAGTTCACGCTATATCTGCGTTTGTCATGCGCTGGACACCTGGAAAACGCAGTGCGAACCTCCAAGACCTCCGCGGCGTATCCGGCGGAGCGAAGCTCGGCATGGGCGGGACGGTGATCCTGCTCGTGCTCTCGCTGGTCTTCGGGAAGGATCTTCTCAACTCGGGGCTCGGCCAGGGCGTCTCGCTCCCCGGTACGCAGACCGAGCGCGCGAGCTCGCCCGAGGAGGAGAGGCTCGTCGATTTCGTCTCCTTCGTCCTCGATGACACCGAGGCCGTGTGGAAGCAGGCGTTCAGCCGGGCGGGGCAGACCTACCCGGCGCCCAAGCTCACGGTGTTCACCGATTCCGTGAGGTCGGGCTGCGGCGTCGGCGAGTCGGCGATGGGCCCGTTCTACTGCCCGGCGGACCGGACGGCGTACATCGACCTCGGCTTCTACCGCGAGCTCAAGGCGCGCTTCGGCGCGCCCGGCGACTTCGCCCAGGCGTACGTGCTCGCCCACGAGATCGGCCACCACGTGCAGAACGTGCTCGGGATCGAGCGCCGCATGCGCCAGCAGCAAGCCGCGCGTCCGAGCGAGCGGAACGCGCTCTCCGTGCGCATGGAGCTCCAGGCGGACTGCTTCGCCGGTATCTGGGCCAACTCCACGGCGAAGCGCGACCTGCTCGAGGCGGGCGACGCGGAGGAGGCCCTCCAGGCGGCGTCCGCGATCGGCGACGACCGCCTGCAGAAGAGCGCGACCGGCAGGGTCAACCCGGAGACGTGGACGCACGGGTCGTCCGCGCAGCGGGTCGCCTGGTTCAAGCGCGGCATGCAGGGCGGCCGCATCGAGGACTGCGACACCTTCGCCGAGGGCTCGCCCTGAACGGGAAGCACGCGCCGAAGACGGCCTGAGCTGTCCAGCGCGCCGCGTTGCGCCGCGGCGCGTGTGTTCAAGACGACCACGAAGCGGCGTGTGGAGCGCGCGACTCCGCCCCTCCTGCCGGGGGCGCCCGCGCGCCTGAAGAGCGGCTCGCGACAGCTCCGCGCGACGGTGTACCCTGCTCGCCCGCCGATGGTCTCGCTGCACGGTGTCCCTCGCTCCCCGCCGCAAGGCCGGCCCCTTCGCGATCGTCGTCGCGCGGAGGTGCCGTGAGCTCGCGCCCGTCGACCGACTCCTGGACCGCCGCGCCGCGAACGATCGCGGAGGTCATCGAGGACAGCCTCCCGCAGATCGAGGTGCGCCTGCGCCCGCGCGCCATCGCCACGGTCGTCGCGCGCGTCACGGCCGACCTGGGCGACGAGGAGCACCCGAGGCCCGCGCTCCTCGCCGCGCTCGCCCGGTGCGCCGACGGCGCAGTCGCCGAGGTCGACCGGCTGCGCAGCGCCGAGTCCGCGCTCGTGGTCGCCTACCAGTCGGCCGCCACCCCCGCCGAGCGGCGCGAGCTCCTCGCGCGGCAGCTCCGCGTCTGGGCGCGCGAGCGCAAGAAGAGCGGCCTCTCCCTGCTCGGCTGGGCCGCCGCCCGCGTCGAGCAGGCCGGCGACCTGTCGGCGCTCGGCCGCAGCCTCGACCTCGAGGCGGCCCAGGAGCGCTTCGCCACCGCGATCGCCGACCGCCTCGACGAGATCGAGGTCGCCTACCACGCGCTCACCCACCTCGCGCACCACCTCGACGACCCGTCCGACGCGCTGCACGTCGTCCGCGACGGCGGCGTCCTCCGGCTCGCGATCGCGCACGCCGAGCCGAGCCGCCCCGCGCCGGTCCGCCGCGCCGCCCTGCTCGCCGCCGTCGCCCTCCTGCACCGCATCCCGGCGCGCGAGCGGCTCGGCCACCTCGGGCTCGACGCGGCCCGCTCGGTGCTGGCGTGGTCGCGCGGCGTCAACGCGCCCCGCTGGGTGCAGATCGCCGCGCTCGAGATCGGCGTCCTGCTCTTTCCCGACGACGCGTTCTCGCTCCTCGCCGAGCGCATCCGCGCGCGCGACCCCGCGGACAAGGACGGCCCCATCCTCCGCCGCAACGCCCTGCGCCTGCTCGGCGCGGCCGCGCGCCCCGCGGCCCCGGTCATCCCGATCGACGGCGCGCGTCCGGCGCGCCGCGCCGGCGCAGCCCAGGACCCGCCGATCTGGAACGGCACGCCGGCCGGCCGCGGCAGCAGGCCGAGCGTCGCCCCGGAGCTCGACGCCCCTGCCGCTGCCGGCGGCGCGCGCGAGGAGATCGAGGAGCCCGAGCGCTCCGACGCGCCCGACGAGCGCGCGCCCGACTCGGCCCCCCGGCTCAGCGCGGAGCCCGCGGTCAGCGCGCCGCCCGCCCGCGCGGCGCCCGCGAGCTCAGATCCGCTGGCGATCGCGCTCATCGCGCGCGACGACCCGAGCGAGCACGTCCGCCAGGAGCTCGTGCGCCAGCTGGTCGCGATCGGCAGCCCCGCGGCCCTGACCGCGCTCGTCGAGCTCGCCGAGGGCGACTCGTCGCCGCGCGTCCGCGGCTACGCCATGCGGGAGCTCTCCCGCCACGCGACCGACCACGTGGAGGCCGCCCCCTTCGCCGAGCGCGCCGTCCGCTTCGCCCTCGCGAAGCCCGGCCCGCCGCTCGCGTCGCGCGCGGCGCTCGAGGCGGTCCGCACGCTCTGCGCCGGGCCGTACGCCGCGCTGCCGCCGACGACGTTCGTCGACCTGCTCGCCGAGTTCGCGAGCCGCCCGGCGATCGCGCCGGACCTGTCCGACGAGGCGGCCGCGGCGCTCCGGCTGCTCGAGGTCGAGAGCCGCCCGGTCGCCGAGCGCATCCGGCAGACCCTCGTCGCCGCGGCCTCGGAGCTCTTGGAGGGCGAGAGCGCGCCGGTCGAGCTCCCGCGCGACGCCGAGCCGCGGGACATCGAGCGCGCCCTCGCTGTCGCGTCGCGCGGGGACATGACCTACACGCTGCGGCGCCGGGGCCGGGGCCGCTACGTGCTCACGCGCGGCGAGCCGCGAGGCTTCCGCCTCTGGCGGCTCGTGCACGAGCTGCGCACGCCAATGCCGGACAAGCGCAAGGGGTGGATCCACACGAGCGGCCGCCTGTTCGCGGGCGAGCTCGTCGCGCCGCCGGTCGGCATGGCGGAGGTCACGCCCACGCGCGTGCCGGGCGAGCGCCACGTCTACCCGCCCGTCGGCGGCTGGGGGCCGTTCATGCCCCGCATCGACGACCTGCTCGCCGCCGCGAGCCTCACCCAGCGCGAGATCCGCCTCATCACGGCGCGCGGCACGGTCACGGTGCGCGGGCCGGCCAAGCTGGCGCACCGGCTGCGCGCTCGCGCCCTGCTCACGCTGCGCTACGACCGCTACGCGCAGGCCCGCATGCGCGCGCTCGTGGCGCAGGAGCCGGCCGAGCAGAAGAAGTTCACGCTGATGACCGGCGAGCTCGGCTTCACTGTCGCGCTCGGCGAGACAGGCGGCGACGTCGACGGCCGGCCGTACGCGATCGAGCCGCACCTGCCGAGCAAGTTCCTCGCCGTCGCGCTGCCCTCGGCGCTCCAGCTCGGCCGCGACTGGCTCGCCGGCCCGTCGGTGCCTGTCTGGATCGACAGCTTCTTCTCGTATCTCGTGTCGCCGGCGGGCAACGTGCCGACGCAGCTCGCGTGGGTCGTGTTCCTCGTCCTCGCCTACATGGTGCTGCGGGCCGCGTGGATCATGACGCAGATCGAGCGCGCGCGGCGGGGCATCCCGCTCTCGATCGGCGGCTGGGGGACGCGGGGCAAGAGCGGCTCGGAGCGGCTCAAGGCCGCGCTCTTCCACGCGCTCCGGTACGACGTCGTCGTGAAGACGACCGGCTGCGAGGCGATGTTCATCCACGCCATGCGCGACCTGCCGGCGCAGGAGATCTTCATCTACCGCCCGTACGACAAGGCGACGATCTGGGAGCAGCGGAACATCCTCGCCGCCGGGCGGAACCTCCGCGCGCAGGTGTTCCTGTGGGAGTGCATGGCGCTCCAGCCGCTCTTCGTGGACACGCTCTGCTCCGAGTGGATGCGCGACGAGATCACGACCCTGACGAACGCCTACCCGGATCACGAGGACATCCAGGGCCCCGGGGGCGAGGACGTCGCGCGGGTGATCGCGCGCTTCATGCCGACGGACGGGCTTTCCTTCACGACCGAGGAGCAGATGCTCCCGCTGCTCAAGGACGCGGCGCAGCGCAGGGGGACGAACCTCGTCGCGATCCCGCCGATCGACGCGGATCTCCTGCCGGTCGACCTCCTGGACCGGCTGCCCTACCAGGAGCACCCGCGCAACGTGGCGCTGGTGCTGGCGCTCGCGGACCATTTCGGCGTGGATCGCGAGTTCGCGCTGGTCGAGATCGCGGACCACGTGATCCTCGATCTCGGCGTGCTGAAGACGTACCCGACGGTGAGCTACCGGGGGAGGAAGCTGACGTTCTCGAACGGGATGAGCGCGAACGAACGCGCCGGGTTCATGTCGAACTGGACGCGGCTCGCGTTCGACAAGCACGACATGGACGCGACGCCCGGCAAGGCGACGGTGATGGTGGTGAACAACCGCGCGGACCGGGTCGCGCGGTCGCGCGTCTTCGCGCAGATCATCGTGGAGGACATCGGCGTCGATCACGTGGTGCTGATCAACTCGAACCTCGGCGGGATGATGCAGTTCATCACGGAGGGGCTCGACGCGCGGCTCCGCGACATGGTGATCACGGGCGACGGGGGCAAGGAGCGCGCTCTCACGCGCTTCGACGAGCAGATGAAGAAGGTGGGCGTCCCGGCGCGGGCGGGCGCGTTCGAGGACGATCTCACCCGGATGCTGCGCGCGCTGCCGACGATCGACGAGGCGGCGGCGGCGGCGATCGTGGGCGGCCCCGACGTGGCGGGGAAGAAGGGCGAGCCCGAGGCGATCGAGGCGGCGGTGAAGAAGGCGCTGGAGGCGCACGCGCCGCCGGCGGGGGAGGACGACATCCGCCCGGACATCATCCACCACGCGGCGCGGCTGTCGCGGCGGCTGGCCCGGCGCGACAAGGCGCGCGCCGAGGTGGAGGCGGCGCTGTCGCGGGGCGCGGACGCCGAGGCGAACCAGGCGTTCCGGGTGGCGTTCCGCGAGCTGTTCCTCGAGCGCATCGCGGTGCTGTGGAACGCGGACGCGAAGGGGGACAAGGTGATCGACTTCATCACGCGCGAGATCCCGCCGGGGTTCGACGCGCGGCTGATGGGGTCGCAGAACATCAAGGGGACGGGGCTCGACTTCGTCTACCGGTGGCTCTCGATGGACCGGGTGCGGACGGCGATCGAGCGGATGCAGAGCAACGCGTCGTCGCGGCGTGAGGTGCTGACGTTCTTCCTGTCGTACTCGGACTTCGGCCTGATCGACCTGCGCGAGGCGCTCGCGGCGGTGCGCGCGGCCAAGGAGCAGGGCGGCGCCGAGTGGGCGGAGCACGCGAACCTGATCGACGGGGCGATCCGGAGGCTCGAGGCGCTCGACAAGGAGAAGACCGCGGCGCTGGTGGTGACCGGCAAGACGGGGTTCGGGACCAAGGTGCTGCTCCGGATCGAGCAGTTCGTCGATCACATGGATTCGGTGCGCCGGACGCGGTGGGCGAAGATCGTGATGGACGACCTGTTCGCGATGCGCATCGGCCACGGCCAGGCCGCGCTCCTGCTGCGGGAGATCGTGGGGCGACAGAAGGGCGGATGGTTGGCGAAGGATCTCGCCAAGTGGGTCGAGAAGCGCAAGGCGTGGCTGGAGAGCCGGCGGAAGAACAAGAAGAAGGCGGAGGCGGCCGCGCCGCCGGGGGCGGCGGCGACGGAGCAGGGGTAACGGGGTGAGAGGGGGCAGCGGGGCAGGGGAGCGCTGCTGCCGCTGAGGGGTTCGGCCCGTAGTAGAGGCCGCCGTGTGATGAGGGGGGCGGAGGGCTGTGTCGGACGGGGCGCTGGTGTCTCGCGCCGGGCGGGCGGATGCCCCAAGCTGTCCGAGATGGGACAGCCTGCCAGGCGCACCGGACTCTCGCCCGAGGAGTACCTCGCGTTCGAGCGGGCCTCCGAGCAGAAGCACGAGTACGCGAACGGCGAGATCTTCGCGATGTCGGGCTGCACTCGGGAGCACAGCCTCCTCGCCGGAAACATCCAGCGGGAGCTAGGCAATGCGTTGCTCGAGCGGCCGTGCGAGGTTCACACGTCCGACATGCGGGTCAAGATCACGTCCACGGGACGTTATGTATATCCCGACGCCTCTGTCGTCTGCGGAGATCCCGTGTTCGAGGACGCAGAGGTCGACACGCTGATGAATCCGAACGTGATCGTCGAGGTGCTCTTTGACTCGTCGGAGGCCTACGATCGCGGCGACAAGTTCGCGCAATACCGGAGCGTCCCCTCCATCACCGATTATGTGCTCGTCTCCCAGAAGGAGATGCGCGTCGAGCTCTTCCAGCGGCAGGCGGACGGCCGGTGGCTGCTCTCGATCCTGGGTCCCGGCGCGCAGCTCGCGCTCGAGTCGATCGGCGTCGTCATCGATGTCAATCGCGTCTACCTCAAGGTGCCGCTCGCGCCCCCCGCGGGAGCCTGAACGGCTCGCGGCTCCCGGTCATCACGCCGCATCGTGAAAGATGACACCCAGCGTGTGACGGTGCCCCGAACGCACGCGGCTGACGCCATGCCGCATGCTGACCCGGTACACCCCGCGCGTGCCCTGCACCGGCCGGTGACGGACGGCGAAGACTGCTGCGTCGCCCTGGCGCAGCGGCACCACCATCGGTCGAGACTGCATGCGCGGGCGCTGCTCTGTCATCACGAGCTCGCCGCCGGTGAAGTCGCGCTCGGGCTCGGACAGGAGGATCGCGACCTGGAGCGGAAAGACATGCTCGCCGTAGAGGTCCTGGTGCAGGCAGTTGTAGTCGCCCTCTCCGTACTGGAGCAGCAGCGGTGTCGGCTGGATCTGGCCCGCGGCATGGCAGCGCTCGACAAAGCCGGCGTGCTCCTCCGGATACCGCACATCGAGGCCCATCGCTGCGCTCCAGCGGTCGGCGATCGGCACGAGGTGCGGGTAGATGCCGGTGCGCAGGGCGGCGACGAGCCCCGGCAACGGGTGCGCGAAGTACTTGTATTCCCCGCGCCCGAACCCGTGACGGCTCATCACCACCCGGCTGCGAAAGATCTCCTCGCGCGCGTACAGCGCGGCAACGTCGCCGCACTCGGCCCGGGTGAGCAGGCCCTCGATCACCGCGCAGCCCTGCGCGTCCAGGTCCTGCGCCACACGCGCCCAGTCGAGCGACGCGACCCGCTCGCCCACACTCGGCGCGATCGGGACGACCTTGCGATGGGCGTTCAAGCGCCCCCCTCCCGAGCGAGCAGCGCGCGCTTGCGCTCGACGCCCCAGCGATAGCCCGACAGGCCGCCGTCGTTCCGCACGACACGGTGGCAGGGGATCGCCACCGCCAGCGCGTTGGCCGCGCACGCCTGGGCCACGGCCCTGGCCGCGCCGGGGGCGCCGATGGCGCTCGCGATCTCCGCGTAGCTCGCGGTCGCGCCGGCCGGGATGTCCCGCAACGCCTGCCAGACGCGCTGCTGGAACGCCGTGCCGCGCACGTCGAGCGGCAGCTCGACGCCGGCGCGAGGCCTCTCCACGAGGCCCACCACCATCGCGACGAGCTGCTCGAACCCCGCGTCGCCGCCGATCAGGTGGGCCCGGGGGAACCGGCGCTCCAGATCGTGCGCCAGCTCCTCCGGATCGTCGCCCAGGAGGATGGCGCACACGCCTCGCGCCGTGGCGGCGACCAGGATCGACCCGAGCGAGCACTCCCCGATAGCGAAGCGGACATCCATGTTCGCACCTCCGGCGCGATACCTCGTGGGCGTCATGCCCAGCACCCGGTTCGACTCCTCGTAGAAGCGCCCGCCTGAGCCGTATCCGGCCGCGTAGATCGCCTCGGTCACGGTGCCTTCCTTGCCCAGCTCGGCCCTGACCCGCCTCGCGCGGTGCGCCGCCGCATACGCCTTCGGCGTCACCCCGGTCACGGCCTTGAACATGCGATGTGTGTGGAAGACGCTCAGCCCAGCATGGCGCGCCAGCTCCTCGAGGCTCGGCACCTCGGCGCTGCCCTCGATGAGCCGGCACAGCGCGGCGACCTGGGCCGCCTGACGCTCGGCCAGCGGGGGCTGGTCCGGCTTGCAGCGCATGCACGGCCGGAACCCCGCCCGCTCGGCGGCGGCAGCGGTCGGATGAAAGCCGACGTTCTCGGGCCTCGCAGGGCGAGCGCCGCAGGAAGGGCGGCAGTACACGCCCGTTGTCTTGACCGAGTAGAAGAACGTGCCATCGACGTTCGCGTCGCGGGCCACCACGGCGGCCCAGCGAGGGTCGCTCTCCACCGCGGCGGCGAGCGCATGGGTCTTTCCTGACATGTCGTGTCCCTCCTTCCGGTGCTTCTTGCGGGTCACGAGGTGAGGTTAACCCGCGGCAGAGAGCGCAGCACTCCGGGTCTTGCTTCCGAATTCATCGACGCCGGAGGGGTGGCCGAGCTCGACCGGGAGGCTGGACGCCGCCGCGCCCCCGGGGACGGCCGCGTCACGGCACGGGGAGGCAGTACTCGTCCTGCGGCGTGACCGACTCCACGACGACGGTCGTGCCCTGCCTGATCACGAACTCGCTCAGGCCGACCTCCTGGCCGTCGGGGCTCCAGTCGTACGTGTATCCCAGGCGCGTCCATGGATAGCCATCCTCGCCATAGGACGTCGCCTTCAGGTTGTCGATCCAGTCCACGTGCTCTTGCGGCGTGCCGGTCGGGAAGTCGAGCTCGGCGACCGAATCGTCGATTTCCAGGTCCGGGCTCGGGCGGAACAGCGATCCGGCAGGTACCCAGAGCTGGACGACGCGATCCTTGCCGCCGGCCGGAGGCAGGCCGAGCAGCTGCTCGAGCCGCAAGGAGAGGGCTGTCCCTTCGAGCCCGCCCGCGCGGCAGAACGCCTGGAGCTCCGGCGCCGCGGTGACCCAGACCTCGACCCCGAGATCCGTCTCCTCGCCGACCAGCTCGTCGTACCCCGCGTAGGACGTCCAGGTGACCATCAGCACCCGATCTTCTGCGTCGCGTACGAGCTCGCTGTTCTCGTCATCGATCGCCGTCAAGGTGTCCACGCGCTCGCTCTCCTCGGCGATCTCGGCGTCGGCAACCGCCGCCTGATACAGCTCGGCCAAGCTCGTCTCGCCGCCCGCACCGCCCGCGCCGCCGCTGCCGCCCGCGCCGCCGCTGCCGCCCGCGCCGCCGCTGCCGCCCTCGCCGCCGCTGCCGCCTGCGCCGCCGCTGCCGCCTGCGCCGCCGCTGCCGCCCGCGCCGCCGCTGCCGCCCGCGTCATCATCGCCGCAGGCCACGAGCAGCGCGCACGCGCAGATCCCCATCAGCGAAAGAAATCTTCTCATCATGTCCCTGGATGCCTCCCACCTGCCCCGCCGGTTCGACGAGAACCGATCGGAATCAGCCGCAGCAGGCTACAGCAACGAGGTGTCCTCGTGGCGTGGGACCGCGATCTGCCTGGCCAGGATGCGCTCTCTCACTTCACCCGCCAGCCGCGCTGTCCCTCGCTCATTGCTCCGGCGCCGCGCCGGTGTGCTCGCCCGCGTGCTCCGGCCTCGCCACCGCGCCCGGAGGGCCGCCGGTCATCGGGTCCGCCGCGGCGCGCTGCCTGGGCTCCCAGCACCTGCGCTGGTAGCAGTCGACGATCGTCTGACAGGCCTCCTCGATCGAGTCGGTGACGACCATGAGCTTCATGTCGTCCGGAGAGATCTTGCCCTCTGCCAGCATGCTCTCCTTGATCCACTCCACCATGCCGGACCAGAACCGCCGGTTGTAGAGGATGATCGGGAAGTTCTGCACCTTGCCGGTCTGCACGAGCGTCAGCGCCTCGAACAGCTCGTCGAGCGTGCCAAAGCCGCCCGGAAAGATGACGAACGCCTCGGCGTACTTCATGAACATCATCTTCCGGACGAAGAAGTAGCGGAAGTTGATCGGGATCTGCACGAACGGGTTCACCGCCTGCTCGTACGGCAGCTCGATGTTGCAGCCGATCGACACGGCGTGCGCCTCCGCCGCGCCGCGGTTGGCGGCCTCCATGATGCCGGGGCCCCCGCCGGTGATGATCGCGAACCCCTGCTCCCCGAGCCGCCGCGCGAGCTCGACGCACGCCGCGTAATCCGGGTCGTCTCGCCGCGTCCGCGCCGAGCCGAAGATGGCCACCGCGGCGTCCACCTGCGCGAGCGCGTCGAAGCCGGCCACGAACTCGCCCATGATCCGGAGGACCCGCCACGGGTCTGACTGCGTGAAGTCGGCGGCGGGCCTGGCGAGCTCCGGCCGGTTCAGGAGCTGCTCGTCCTCTGTCTTGCGCCCGGCGCGCGCCGAGCGGTTCAGCGTCGGGTTCGGCACCATGCCGGGGTGACCGCCGTCGGCGCGCTCCGCTGTGGCGCCGGAGGGCTTCCCGGGCGCATCGGCGTCTCGCGCGGGCTCGTTCGGGGACCGCTCGGTCGGGGGTTGTTCGCGGCGCTGGTCGCTCATGGTCACCTCGGGCTGGGGGCCAGCTGGATGGGCGTTGCCTGCGCGCGTCCAGCGGAGGCCCTCGACGAGGGGCAACGTGAAACGGGCGGCCCGGACGTCAAGGGCCGCGGCCGGGCTTGATCCGCGCGAGGCTCCGCTCCGGCGCCGCGGCCGAGCGTATCGCCAGGCGCACCGGGACGGCGCTGGCCGCGTTCGCCTCGGGCCCGGCCAGCGCGGCCGCGGTCAGATGCTCTTGCCGTCGAACTTCATGGTCTTGAGCGCGTCGATGTCGACGTCGTCCAGACAGCGGACGTTGATGGCGCACATCTCCTTTCCGTCAGGCCCCGTCCCTCGCGCGAACGACTCGATGCCGCAGACCGAGCAGAACACGTGGTGAATGACCTTCTTGTTGAACTGGTAGTCCGTGAGGAAGTCTCCGCCCTCCTTGAGCGTGAACTGGTCCACCGGTGCGAAGGCCAGGACCGCGCCCAGCTTCGAACAGCGTGAGCAGTTGCACACGCCCACCGGAGCGCTCAGGTCCACCTTCACCTCGTAGCGAACCTTCCTGCAGTGACAGCCACCTGTATATGTCTTGAGCTCCGTCATGCGCGCATGGTGCCACACAGGGCCGGCCGCGTACCGCAAAAACACGGGGTGATGCGGCCCGCACGGGCGAGGGGAGCCGTCTGCTCCGGTGCGCTGCAGTGGCAGCGCGCCGGGGCCGGGTGCTGCCTCGGCGCATTGCATCCTGTCGAGAGACTTTCTCGGTGTTCAGGCTGACCGAGCGCCCTGCCTCCGGCGAGGTGGCCGGCGCCTCATCTCCTTCTCCTCGTGCGCCTATTGCTCCTCGTAGTCCCAGGTCAGCCCGCCATCGACGAAGTACGTCGAGCCGGTCACGTAGTCGGCGTCTGCCGAGGCGAGGAACACGGCGAGCCCGGCCACGTCTTCCGGCTTGCCCAGGCGGCCGAGCGGGATCTGCCCGAGCAGCGCGTTCAGCTTGTCGCGGTCCTTGAGCAGCTCGGCGTTGATCTCCGTCTCGATCGCGCCTGGCGCGATGGCATTGACGGTGATCCCCATGCCGCGCAGCTCCACCGCGAGGGTGCGGGTGAGCATGCGCACGCCGCCCTTGCTGGCGCAGTATGAGGCGAAGTTGGGAAACGGCAGGTCCTCGTGCACGGAGCTGATGTTGATGATCTTGCCGGGGCGCCTCGCCTCGCGCAGGTGCCGGACCATGGCCTGGCTCCCGAAGAACACCGCCTTGAGGTTGGTGTTCATGACCTCATCGTACTCCTCCTCGGTCGCGTCCCAGAACGGCGCCCGCTTCTCCAGCCCGGCGTTGTTGACCAGCACGTCGAGCCGACCGAAGTGAGCGACAACGTCCTTGATCAGCCCTTGCACGCTCTGGACGGAGGCGACGTCGACGGAGAACAGATGACCTCGCCGGCCGGCGGCCTCGACCTCGGCCAGCACCTCCTCGGCGCCCTCTTTGCTCTTGTGGTACGTGATCGCCACGTCGGCGCCCTCGCGGGCGAAACGAGCGGCGATGCTGCGGCCGATTCCCCGGCTGCTGCCTGTGATGAGCGCGATCTTGCCTTGCAATCTCATGGTGGCCTCCTGTCTCAACGAGGGGGATCGTGCCCTGTCCCCCGGCCTTCACTGCTGGGCGGAGCGTTGCTTTTCTCTGTCCGCGATCCGCTGGCGTTCTTCGGCGCGCTGCTCCTCTCGGGCATGGTTTCTCGCCGACCGGTCCTTCTCTAGCATGTTCGTGTCGCAGGCCAGCGACTCCCGACCATCCGGCTCACGTCGCTCGCACGCCCAGGCGTCGAAACGGACGAGGTTGACGCGAGGTCAGGGCTGGACGCCCTCGCAAGACGTAGAATGCTCCGCATGCGCATCGCCTCCCTGCTGCCGTCCGCGACCGAGATCGTCTGCGCGCTGGGCGCGCAGGGCGAGCTCGTCGGCATCTCGCACGAGTGCGACTTCCCCGAGGGGCTCCAGGGCCTCCCCGTGCTCACGCGCGCCCGGCTGAGGCCGGCGCGCTCCAGTCGGGAGATCGACGCCGCGGTCCGCGACGTCCTCCGGGACGCGCTCGCGGTCTACGACATCGACGTGGACGCGCTCCGCGAGGCGCGGCCGGACGTGATCGTGACGCAGGACCTCTGCGACGTCTGCGCCGTCTCGCTCGATGAAGTGCGCGCGGCGGTCGCGCGGTTGGCGCGGAGCGACGTGCGCATCGTCAACCTGCACCCGACGCGGCTCGACGACATCTGGGCGGATATACGCCGTGTCGCCGAGGGCATCGGCCGCGCCGCCGCCGGCGAGGCGCTCGTCGACCAGCTGCACGCGCGCGTCGCCGCCGTCGCCGCCCGCGCGGCCGCGGCGCCGGACAGGCCGCGCGTCCTCGCGGTCGAGTGGATCGACCCCGTCATGATCGGCGGCGTCTGGATGCCGGAGCTCATCGCCCTCTCGGGCGGGGAACCCCTCGTGACGCGCCCCGGCGAGCACGCGCCCACGCTCTCGCCGGCCGACCTCGCCGCGCTCGATCCCGACGTGGTGCTGATCAAGCCGTGCGGCTTCAACCTCGAGCGCACGCTCGAGGAGCTCGCTCTCCTCCCCCGCGCCCTGCCGTGGGGGAGCTATCGCGCCGTGGCGCAAGGCCGAGTGTACGTCGCCGACGGCAACGCCTTCTTCAACCGCCCTGGCCCCCGCATCGTCGAGTCGCTCGAGATCCTCGCGGCCTGCGCGCACCCGGCCCTGTTCGCCGCCGCGCGCCGCGCGCACGCGCGGTCCGTGGTGAGGCTCGACACGGAGCTCCGGCGGCACGCCTTCGACCAGGGGTGACCCCGGCCCTCGACGACCGAACGGCCAGGCCGATCGGCTCACCGGCTCATCGGATCACCACAGCGCGCCGGAGGCGCGCTTGCCCGCCGACGACGACCCGGCGCCGACCGCGGTGTGCAGCGCGAAGGTGCCGCCCGCGCTGCCGTCAGGGCTCCGGTTCATCGAGACGCCGTCCGTGCCCGACAGCGCGCTCGTGTAGGTGAAGCAGTTCTTCACGACGCCGCCGCCGTCCTTCAGGCACACCTGCTCGCTGCCGTTGCTGAGGCTCAAGGTGCCCGTCGAGCACGCCAGAGCGTTCGTGAGCCCCGCCGGGATGGCCGAGGCGCCGCCGAACACGGCGATCGCCTTGCCGGCGGCGAGCGTCGTGCCCGCGGCGAACGTGTGCCGCACGCTCGTCGCGTCCGAGAGCGTCCACCCGCCGATCGACGCCGACGTCCCGCCCACGTTCACGATCTCGATGAACTCGCCCGCCGTGTCGCTCCCCGGCTCGTTCACGCAGATCTCGTTGAGGATGACCTGCGCGGGCCCGCCGCCGGTCGTGATGGTAAACGTCTGGTTGCTCGCGTCGCTCGGGCTGCCGTCCGTGTCCGAAACGCGCACGCGCGCGAGGGTCGCGGCCTGGTTCGGCAGTAGCCAGGAGAAGGTGCCCGCGGACGCGGCGGTCGAGGCCGTGATGGCGGTCCAGCTCAATCCGTCGTTCAGCGTGTAGTCGAGCTTGACGTTCGTGAGCCCCGACGCAGTCCACGTGATGTTCTGCGTGGTGCCGCCGATGAAGCTCTCTCCGCCGTTCGGCGCGGTGACCGCGACGGTCGGCGTTCCGCCGCCGCCGCCCCAGTTGTACCTGCTGAACACGGGGAAGTGATCGCTCGTCGTCGTACCGTAGCTCGGGATGAACGAGCCCGCTGGATAGACCTTGACGGAGCCCGACACGTACGAGGCGTTGAGGTCGTTGGTGATCAGATGGTGATCGATGAGGTCCGGATAGCCGGTCGTCGACGAGATCCCGGCGTCGGTGAGCGCCTTCGTGACGAAGGTGTAGTCCAGTGAGTCGCTGACGAAGTTCTGGTACGGCGACGCTCTCCCGGGGGTGATCGAGGTGTCGACGTCATCGTTCCAGTCGCCGACCACGAAGACCTTCCCGGTGGGGTAGGTGGTGTCGAGGTACGACTTGAGCGCGGTCGACGCGTTCTGCCGGCGCTGCCAGCTCGGATCGTCGCTGGTCGCCTTCGCGTGCAGGACGATGACCACCACGTTGTCCGTCACGCCGCCCAGCGTGACCGAGAGCTTCACCTCGAGGGGCGGCCGGCCGGCGAAATCGTAGTCGTTCGCGGTCAGGATAACCTTGGCGCTCTGCAGTGTCGCGACGGCGCTCTTGTAGAGGATGCCGACCTTCTGCTCCGTCGCGCTGTACGAGCCCGAGCCGCCCGTCACCGCCGCGTCGTTCGCCAGGAACCCGGAGTAGCCGGGCAGCTGCGACTTCAGGCTGTTGAACTGGGTGGTGCTGACGATCTCCGCGACACCCCAGATATCCATGTCGGCGCCGCTGATGACGTCGCGGGCGTTCTGGAGCTGCAGGGTCTCGTTCGAGGGGCCGTTGGCCGTGTCGCCGAACCATTCGATGTTCCAGGACGCGATGTCGAGCGTGGTCGCCGTGCCCTCAGCCGGCCCCGCGACCGCTTCGGCGGCGATGTCGATCGGCTCTCCCTCCTCCTCGTAGGGAGCTGCGCACGAGAGGGTGTGCAGCGCGGCGTGAAGACAGACGAGTGCCACGAGACGCGGATGTCCCTTCATGAGTTCCTCCTGTTCAGATGAATGCGTGTCCGCAGCCCCCGGCAGTGGCGACGAGGCCATCCAGCACGGCATCGTCGGAGTGATCGAGGTGCTATCGCGAGCTCGCCGGATACTCTGGCCAGCGTCGCCATGCTAAGTGAACAGGCACATTTCTGTGTGTCACGAGTTGATGCAGTTTCGATTCCGCTTTGAAGATGCTCTGCCCTCCCTACCCGCGCGCACGAGCGCGCCCCTCTGAGCGCGTCTGTGCGTGTTTGTGTCGGATCGGCGGAGACGTGAGCGCCGCCGGTGGCCGCCGGCGGTCGAGGCAGGCGGCCTCGCGAGCACGCACCTTCAGCTGATCCTGCTTTTACAAGGGCGGAGGCTCCTCTGGTACCATCGGCCGCGTGTCCCCGCGTCCCACGCTGGCCTCCTTCGCCCTCGTCACGGGCGTCGTGCTGCTGCTCGGCGGCACCGCGCACGCGGCCTGCGTGCTCGCCAGCTTCGTGAAGACGGGCATCCCGGACGGGGATCGGACCGCCTACCTCGCCTTCATCAGCCTCATCCACTGGACCGCCGGCGCGCTCGATCTACTCGCCGGCCGCGGCCTGCGGCGCGGTGAGCCGTGGACGCGCGGTCCGCTGGCGATCGCGGCGCTGCTCGTGATCGCCTGGGCAGGCGTGGCGCTCCCGCTGCTCTTCGATGCCTCGCCGCTCTTGCAGGTCGCGCTCGTCCTCTACGCGGCCGCGCATGCCGGCTTGCTGGCGGCCCTCTGGGGCCGGCGCTCGCCCCCTCTCCGGAGCCCTGCATGAACCCGGGCGCTCCGCTCTCCTCGCCCCCACCCCTCCGCGCGAGCGGCTCTGTTCGCTACGTGCGCTGTCGCAAATACGTGCGCTGTCGCAAATTGCCACGCACGGGGCTCTGCTCGCGCATCTGACGCACTGCTCTCGGCCCGAGCTCCGTGGCAGACCGCTTGCAGGGCGCGGGAGCAGAGGGCGCCGCCCGGCACGGGCGGCTCGCCCCGACCGGAGGACCTCATGACCGATCGCGCATACGATAAAGACACTGCATGGACCAACGCAGTGCTCCCGCCCATCGCTCCTCTCGCTACCGAGCACAGGACGACCGTGTGCGTGGTCGGCGCGGGCATCGCCGGGCTCACGACCGCGTACATGCTGGCGAAGGAGGGCCGAGGCGTCATCGTCCTCGACGACGGCGTGATCGGCGGGGGTGAGAGCGGGTTCACGACAGCGCATATAGTGAACGCGCTCGACCGCCGCTGGACCGAGCTCGCGAAGCTCCACTCGCAGGAGCGCCTCCGGCTCGCCGCCGCGAGCCATACGACCGCGATCGACACGATCGAGCGCATCGTGCAGGAAGAGGGCATCGACTGTGACTTCCGCAGGGTCCCGGGCTACCTGTTCGCGGCGCCGGGGCACCCGTCGAGCACGATCGAGGACGAGATAAAGGCCGCTCACCAGGCCGGCCTCGAGCTCGTTCACGGCGTCGAGCGGGCGCCCCTCGAAGGGTTCAACACCGGAGTCGCGGCGAAGTTCCCCGAACAAGGCCAGTTCCACATCCTCCGCTACCTCGCGGGCCTCGCCCGCGCCGTCGAGCGCCACGGCGGCAAGATCTACACGAGGGCGCACGTGGTCGACGTCGACGAGCAGGCGGAGCCCGAGCACGTCGTCGTCAAGACGGACCGGGGCGTGAACATCATCGCGAACGAGGTCGTGCTCGCCACGAACTCGCCGTTCCTCCCGTGGATCTCCGTGCACCTGAAGCAGGCGGGGTACAGGACCTATGTCATCGCCCTGCGCGTACCGCGGGGCTCCATCCCTCATGGCCTCTACTGGGACACCGAGGATCCGTTTCACTACGTCCGCCTCAGCAACGTTGACGGCGCCGACGGGCCGGACGAGCTCCTCATCGTCGGCGGCGAGGACCACAAGACCGGTCAGGCCGACGACGCGGACCAGCGCCACGCGCGGCTCGAGGCGTGGGCGAGGGAGCGCTTCCCCCAGGCGGGCCAGGTCGTTCACCGCTGGTCCGGAGAGGTCATGGAGACCGCCGACGGGCTCGCGTTCATCGGGCGGCTCAAGAAGGAGTCTCGCATCCTCATCGTGACGGGCGACTGCGGCAACGGCATGACGCACGGGACGATCGCCGGCCTCCTCGTGAACGACCTCGTCCACGGCCGCGAGAACGCGTGGGCCGAGCTCTACGACCCGAGCCGCGTGAACCTCACCCTGCACTCGGCGTCGGAGTACCTGAAAGAGAACCTGAACACGGCCGCGCAGTACACCGACTGGCTCACGGGCGGCGATCTCGATGACGTGGAGAAGCTCCCGCCGGGGATGGGCGCCATCATGCGACGGGGGCTCACGAAGCTCGCCGTCTACCGCGATCCGCAGGGCCACGTCCACGAGCGGTCGGCCGTGTGTACCCACCTCGGCTGTATCGTCGCGTGGAACCCGGCCGAGCGGACCTGGGACTGCCCCTGCCACGGATCGCGCTTCGAGTGCACGGGGCGCGTCATCCGCGGGCCGGCGACGAGCGACCTGAAGCCGGTAGAGACCGCCACGCCGGGCGAGGCGGAGACGACCGCCAGCAAGGATCATCTCGCTCGGACCGGATGAGCGCGCCGCCATGACACCACGAGGCGCGCCCGCGCGCGTCGTCACGCGGGGCTCCCGCGGCGGCGCGCCGAGCAGCGGTTCGGCAGGGACGGCGCGGACGAGCGGCCTGTCCGGGCGCTCCCCGGCCCATCGCGGCAGGGGAGGAAAGGTGACAGGTCCGCTGCACCATGTACATGTACACGGAAAGCCATGCAGGAGAGCCACCACCCCGGGGCCGCGGCCCGGCCCAGCGACACGCGGTTCCTCGCCGGTGACGGCGAGATGGCGCAGCTCATGCGCGATCTCGACTGGTCGCTCACCCCTGTCGGACCCCTGGACCGATGGCCGCAGAGCCTGCGCACCGCGGTCAGCATCTGCCTCGCCTCGCGCCATCCCATCGAGATCTGGTGGGGGCCCGAGTACGCCCGCTTCTACAACGACGCGTACCGCCCGATCCTCGGCGCGACCAAGCACCCGCAGTTCCTGGGCCGCCCGGGGCGCGAGTGCTGGGGCGAGATCTGGGACGTCATCGGCCCGATGCTCGACGGGGTGCGCGCCACCGGGCAGGCGACGTGGTCGGAGGACTTCCAGTTGATCGTCGCGCGGAATGGCTATCTCGAAGAGACGTATTTCACGTTCTCCTACGCGCCTGTCCTGATCGAGGACGGCACCGTCGGAGGCATCTTCTGCGCGTGCGCCGAGACAACGGCGCGCGTCCTCAGCGAGCGCCGCCTCCGGGCGCTGCGCGCGCTCGGCGCGCAGTCGGCCGCGGCGGCGATGGTCTCCGTGGAGGAGACGTGCGCGCGCTCGGCGAGCACGCTCGCCGAGAGCTCAGCGGACGTGCCGTTCGCGCTGCTCTACATGATCGAGCCCGGCGGCGCGGCCGCCCGCCTCGCCGCCGCCGAGGGCCTCGTCCCCGGCGGCCCTGCGAGCCCCGAGCGCACCTCGCTCACGGAGGACGGCGGCGCGTGGCCCCTCTCGGAGGTCGCGCGGACCCGCCGGTGCGTGCGCGTCGACACCCCCGCCGAGCGGTTCGGCGAGCTCCCCGGCGGCCTGTGGCCCGAGCCGTCCCGCGAGGCGGTGGTGCTGCCGCTCCCGCGCGCCGGCCAGCACGCGCTCCAGGGCTTCCTCGTCGTCGGCGTCAGCCCGCGCCGCGCGCTCGACACGGCCTACAGCGACTTCTTCGAGCTCGCGGCCGGCCACATCGCCACGACGATCTCCGGCGCGCGCGCCTACCAGGAAGAGCGCCTCCGCGCGGAGGAGCGGGCCGAGCTCCTCGCGCGCGAGCAGGCCGCGCTCGCCGAGGCCGAGCGGCACAGGTCGCGCCTCGAGACGCTGTTCATGCAGGCCCCGGCCGGCATCTGCGTCCTGCGCGGGCCCGAGCACGTCTTCGAGCTCGCGAACCCGCGCTACATGAACCTGATCGGCGATCGCGACCTCGTGGGCAAGCGCCTCCGCGACGCGCTGCCCGAGGCGGAGCAGGTGATCGTCCCGCTGCTCGACCGGGTGTACGCCACGGGCGAGCCGTTCTTCGGCAACGAGTTCGCCGTGTCGGTCCAGCGCGGCGGCGAGATCGAGGAGTGCTTCTTCAACTTCATCTACCAGCCCATCTACGACGCCGCCGCCCGGGTCGAGGGCGTCGCCGTCCTCGCCTTCGAGGTGACCGACCAGGTGCGCGCGCGTCGGCGCGCCGAGCAGCTCGCCCACGCGCTCGCGATCACGAACCAGGATCTCGACCAGTTCGCCTACGTCGCGTCGCACGACCTCAAGGCCCCTCTCCGGGGCATCGCGAGCCTTTCCGAGTGGATAGAGGAGGGGCTCGCCGACAAGATGAGCGACGAGGCGCGCCAGCAGATGCACCTGCTCCGCGGCCGCGTGCACCGCCTCGAGGCGCTCATCGAGGGCATCCTCAGCTATTCGCGCGCGGGTCGCATCCGCGACAGGATCTCGCTCGTCGACGTGGGCGTGGTCATCGCCGAGTGCGTCGAGCTCCTCGCGCCGCCTCCCGAGACGCGCGTCATCGTCGGCGGCGGCATGCCGACCCTCCTCGCCGAGCGCGTGCCGGTGCAGCAGGTGTTCATGCATCTCATCGGCAACGCCCTGAAGCACGCGCGCCGCGCGGACGCCTTGATCGAGGTCGCGTGCGCCGACGCGGGCGACTTCTACGACTTCACGGTGAAGGACAACGGCCCCGGCATCCCGCCGCAGTTCCAGGAGCGCATCTGGGGCATGTTCCAGACGCTGGAGGCGCGCGACAAGGTCGAGGGCACCGGGATCGGCCTGTCGGTGGTGAAGAAGATCGTCGAGACGCGCGGGGGGCGCGTGTCGCTCGAGTCGGAGCCTTACGCCGGCGCGACCTTCCACGTGTACTGGCCGAAGCGCCAGAAGACGGCCTCGTGACCGGCGCGGCGGCGCGCTCGTGACCGGCGCGGCGGCGCGCGGGTGGCTCAGCCGTTGAGGAACCGCTCGCCGGGCGCGGGCTTGCGCCGCTCGGCGACGCTCGCGTAAGCGAACGTGTAGCTCGAGTCGAGCGCCGGACGGTCCGCCACGGCGAGCTCGAGCCGGAACGTGTCGCCCTCGAACCTGGGTAGCAAGAACGAGAGCGTGGGCCCCTTCTCGTTGCGCCGCGGCTCGAGCTCGGGGAACTGCCAGCTGACGCGCGCGACGGTGCGACCCGCGATGACGACGCGCGCCTCGAGCGTGCCTGACGCCACGGGCTCTGGAGCGTCGTTGAGGACGAACAGGTCGGCGCGGAACTCTTCGCCGCTCCTCCACCCGAACTTCGGCGCCCGGGCGCTGGCAAGCACGGGCCGGCACGCCGCCTTGACCGCGTGGTACGCCGGCTTCGGCCGGTGCGGCCAGCTGATGAGGTTGTTGTTCGCGGCCGACGGCCACGGCTCGTTGAAGCACCAGTTGAGCGCCATGGCGCACGCAGGCTTCTGCCGTCGCGCCTCCTCGAAGATGAACTTGTACCCTTCGCCCTGGAGGAGCTGCCCTCGCTCCACGAGCTCCTCCAGCGTCCTCGCCGGGCCGAAGTAGTGCTCGATGGTGGCCTGACAGAGCCAGCTTCCGGGGTCCATGTTCCAGGCGCCGAACCCGTGGTGCGCCTCCCAGGCCGTGCCCTTGCGCGGCGGGAAGAGCTCGGCCTCGGGGATGAACGTCTTCAGGTGCTCCACGTCCGAGGGCCCCGGGCACCCGAACTCGGAGTAGGCCGTGTTGCTCGCCGACGCGAAGATCTGGTGTGGCTCCCGGCCGTGCTCGTCGCGAAAGCGGTAGTCTCCGTGCCCCATGCCGTCGAGCGGCGCGGTCGGGATGAACGGCGTGTCGCGATCGAGCTCGTAGGTCAGCTTGTTGAGGAGGCGCAGCGGCAACGACTGATCGGTCATTCCGGACCATACGTTGAAGAGCTCGTTCCCCCCGCACCAGAATGCGAGCGACGGGTGCTGCCGGACGCGCCGGATGGTGCTCTCTGCCTCCTGCTCCAGCACGCGCAGGTAGTTTGGCTCGCCCTCGTACAGGTTGCAGGCGAGGTGGAACTCCGTCCAGACCATGAGACCGAGCTCGTCGCAGATCTCGTAGAACACTTCCTTGTTGATGATCGCGCCGCCCCAGGTGCGGAGCAGGTTGAAGTGGGCGCCCTTCGCCAGCTCGAGGAGCGGGCGGTACACACCTTCATCGATGATCCCGGGGAAGATCTCGGGGCAAACCCAGTTCGACCGGCCTCTCGCTCGAGACCACCTCCTTCCCCTCCGGGTCGAGCAGCCGGTACGCGGTGCTGGCCGCGCCCGCGCCCGGGTTGCTCGTCTCGATCCGCACGTCGAGATCGGCAGTGGTCAGGTCGTCCGACAAGCGGTAGCGGAAATCGACCTCGCGGAAGTGGCGCGCCGGGCGCCGCTGGACGCCTGTCTCCTGCCATATCCCGCAAGGGATGAGCCTCGGGTGCCAGTCCCAGCCGTAGCTCACCGGCGGCTTGTTCGAGAGGCGCGCCTGCGTCCGGTCCTCCGGCGACGGCGTGGCCTTGGGCGCGGGGAAGATCACGACCGAGATCTCGTCGCCCGGCCGCGCGCGACCGGTGAGATCGATCTCGAACGGCGTGAACATGCCTTCCTGGTCGTGGCAGAGCTCTCCCTGGAGGTACACCTGAAAGCGGTAATCGACGCCGCCGCAGTAGAAATACATGCGCTCGCCCTTGCCGACCTGCGGCAGCTCGAGCCGCGCGCGGTAGACCCAGTAAACGTCCTCGGCGAAGCGAAACTGCCGGAAGTTGCTCCCGACCGTGTAATCGGGGAGCCCCTTGGCTCTGGCCCAGTCGAGCTGCACCGCCCCTGGGACCTTCGCGGGGACGAACTCCGCGGGAGGAATGGAGGGGTCTCTGGTGAACCCGACCTCCCAGGCCAGCGGGGCGACCGGGTACGAGGCGGCGACGTGCTCGGAGGCGAGGCGTGAGGTGATGGGCATGGGCGCGGCCCCGTTCATAGCGCCCCACCGCGCCGTCCGGAAGGTCAAGATCGGGACATCGCGCGCGCCACGCGGCCGCTGCCGCGCGGCGGCCGCTCCGTGGGCCTCGCTCCGGCGCGCGGTCGAGACTCAGTGTTTGCCGAGGCGCCTGACCTCTTGCCCGCCGAGCAGCGCGTGCGCTTCCTTTGCGCAGCGACCACGAGAGGCGCGTCTCGTCGTTCACCCCGTGCAGGGCGAACAGGTCGACGTGGTCGAGGCCAAGGCGCTTCATCGAGCGCTCGAACGTCTCGAGGAACTTCCGTGGGTCGGCCTCGGGGCTGACCTTCGTCTGGACGATGATCCGCTAGCGCGGCACACTCGGCAGGATCTGCCCGAGCTGCGCCTCGCTCGTGCCGTATCCTCGCGCGGTCTCGATGTGGTTGATCCCGAGCTCGAGCGCCCGCGCGATGCACGCCTCGACGTTGCGCTGGCTCTCGGGCGAGATGCGGTCCGCGTCGCTCCAGGACTGCTGGTACCGCATCCCTCCGCACGAGAAGACGGGCATCTTGATCTCGGTACGACCGAAGCGGCGATAGAGCATGCGTGTCACCTCAGGCCCGGGAGGGGGGGATCTCCCGCACCCTGACAGCTCGCCGCAGGCGCCGCAACGCGAGGAGGGCGAGCGGCGAGAGGAAGGGGAGCAGCCGCCACGGAGACCCGGTGTGGTGGTCAATCGCGCAGCCGCTGCTGGCCGTGCCGCCTTCCCCCTCCTCCTCGGGCTCGGGCGCGCCGCTCCCCGACGCGCCCGACGACGCTGGGCCGGAGCTGCCGGTGGCGCCGCCGCCGCTCGTGCTGCCGGTCCCGCCCGGCCCGCAGAGGCCGGGGTCCTCGTCGACCTCGCCATCGCAATCGTCGTCGAGCCCGTTGCACTGCTCGGGGCTCGACGCGCCGGGCGTGCACGACCCGGCGGTGCACGCGATCGCCTCCCGCGCGCACATCCCGACGCCGCACACCTCGCGCACGCCCTCGTCGATCCGCTCATCGCAGTCGTCGTCGACCAGATTGCACGTCTCGGTCGCGTCCGGGTGGACGAGAGGGGACCTGTCGTTGCAGTCGTTCGAGCTCGGCGCGTACCCCGAGGGCGGGCACTTCGCCATGACCGTCGCGCCGAAGAACGACCCATACCCGTCGCCATCGGCGTCCTCGTACTGGGTGCTTACCTCGAGGTCCTCGTCGACCTGGCCGTTGCAGTTGTCGTCGCGCTCGTTGCAGGCCTCGGCGCGATCGGGGTGGACATTGACGCTGTAGTCGTCGCAATCCCCGCCGCGGGCGGCGTGATCCGGAGGCTGGGTGCAATCGACCCTGGGCACGCCGGAGTCGCCGTAGCCGTCTCCGTCGCGATCGAGGTAATAGGTTGTTCCTTCGCACCCGTACGCGAACGCGGCGCTGGTGGACGACGCGCCGTCGCCGCGCGGGCCGTTGTCGCCGTTGCCCGAGATGGCCCACACCTCGACGACGACCCCGCCCGGCGCCCCCGGCGCGGTCCACCGCGCGTCGAACCGGACGACGCCGCCGCTCGCCCGCTTCGGCGCGTCGTGGACGAGCTGGTGCTCATCGACGAGCTTGGTGCCCTGACCGTCGATGGTGGCGAGCCGGCCTGCTCCTGTGCGGAGATAGAGCCCACCGACGTTGATGTTCGCGGCCGCGATCTCGACCTGCAGAGTCGCCGTCTCGCCGGGAGCCGGGCTCCTCGGGCTGAGATCGATGGTGATGGCGGGCCCGGTAACGCCGCCGTTATGGCAGCCGTTGCACCCCTCCACCACCAGCCCGTTGCGGCGCGCGTGCGCCTGCGACGCGGCCAGCGTGATCAGCAGGGCCAAGCTCACCGAGAGGAACGGTGAATAAAGCGATGATCTGAGCATGCGCCTCGGTGCGCAGCCCGGGCCCGCGGGCTCCGCGCGCACCGCTGCGACGCTCAGGGATAGCCTTACTCCATGAGCGCGACAAGCGCATCCACGCAGAGCGCAACATTGTACTGCGACCATCCAGCGCGGCAGTTCTCGGGCTCTCGACGTTCTGGCCGTTGCGGGCGTCTCCGGAGCGGCGGTGTCGCCATGTGCCTTGCTGTTCAGCGCGGCGCGTTACCCGAGCTGGACGTGCTGCGGCCGCGTCACATCGCAGACGACACCGTGGTACTTGAGGAGCCCCTCATCGAGCGTCACCACGGTCGCCTCCGCCCCGTGGGCCGCCCAAAGGTACACGAGGTCGGTCGAGCACGATCCGCACGGCGGCTCACCGCGCCTGCGCGAGCGCGCGCCCGGGCCGGCTCGCGAGGGGCGCTTGGAGCCCGGCCACCCGCAGGGTCGGACCGGGCGGGGTGGCGATACAGGCTCGCGCGCATGACAGTGACGGAACCATGATGGCACAGACTGGCACGTCAGGGCGCCTCTGGCAGCCGTGAACACGTGTGTTGTGGTGGTACATACATTGCTCCTTTGCCTCTCATGAGACCTTTTTTACGTCGCATCGTCCTTGCCTCCCAGTGGGGCGCGAGCCTTGCTCTGGCGTCCGGATGCGGCCCGCAGGTCGAGTCCGGCTCCAGCGCGAATCCACCGGAAGGCGCAACCTCGGAATCTGGCGGAGGCGGCGAGACCGACCCTCCGGACGCCTCGGCGCCGCTGGATCCCTATCCGGATCCGACCTGCGTCGGGCCGGTTCATGACGGCGGCTATGAGGGGCAGTGCTGTTACAAGGTGCACTGCGCGGCGCCGGTCGACGGCGCCTGCCCTGCGGCCGCCGAGGCGGCGCCGCACCTCGACGGCCTGCCGCCAGGCTCGGGATCGTGCATGTGCGACGGCGACGGTGAGGGCGGGGCCGAGTCGATCCAGGGCCCTTACGCGAACCGCGCCGCGTCGGACCCGGCGAGCTGCTGCTATCTCGTCGGACATATAGGTTGCGAGGGTCGCCCTCTCCTGGTCAGGGGCGAGCCTCGCCTCGCGCCGCTCGCGCGCGGCCCGAGCGCCTGGTCGCAGACCGACCTGCGGCGCTTCGAGCGCGCGCTCGCGGAAACCGATCTGAGCGCGCTCCCGCCGGCGGCGCGCCGAGAGCTCGCCCGCCGCTGGGCCGAGCGCGGCCGGAACGAGCACGCCTCGGTCGCCTCCTTCGGCCGCTTCGCGCTCGGGCTCATGGCGCTGGGCGCGCCTCCCCAGCTGCTCGAAGCGGCGCACCGCGCGGCGGTCGACGAGGTGCGGCACGCTCGCATCGCCCTGGCGATCGCCTCGTTCTACGCCGGCGAGCCGGTGGGCGTGGGCCCGCTGCCCCTGCGCGGCGCGCTCGACGTCATAGGCTCGCTCGAGGATCTCACCCTCGCCACGGTGGTCGAGGGCTGCGTGGGAGAGACCCTGTCGGCGATCGAGGCGGAGGTCGCGGCCCAGGCAGCGGAGGCGCCCGCGGTGCGCATGGCGCTCCAGGCGATCGCCCGCGACGAGACGCGCCACGCCGAGCTCGCCTGGGCGTTCGTCCGCTGGGCCGTCGCGGTGGGCGGCGCGGGCTTGCGGGAGCGCGTCGCCGCGGCCTTCGCGCGCGCGCTCGACCAGGTGTGCTCCGCGCCGACCCCTGCTGGCGCCGATCTCCCGTCCACCCACGGATTCGTGCCTCCGGCCGAGCTCCGCCTGCTGCGCCAGCAGGCGATCGACGACGTGCTCCGCCCTGCTGTCGCCGCGCTCGTCACCTCGGCTGCCTCCTCGACAGACCGGGAGTTCACCAGTGAGCGCGGGCATGCCCTCCTGAGCGGCGGCGCGACGTACCTGTCGACGTGAGCCTGCGGCGGCACCGCGGCCGCCCCGGTGCGCGGTGCCGCCGCGCGCAGGGACGGCGCCGCGCACCGGGGCGGGGCGCCGTCCCTGCGCGCGGCGGCACCGCGGCCGTCATGCGCCGGCCGAAGCCGACGTGGCGGGCGCCCTGCTGCCCAGGCCGTGCGGCGCGTCGCTGTCGCGCGACGGCGCGATCGCCTCGGAAGCGGCCGCCGTGATCGGCGCTCCCCTGTCGAATCCGCGCGTCGGCTGGCCGTCGCCCTCCGGCGCGACCGCCCCGGGCGCGGCCGACCCCTCGCGTCGCTCCCGCCAGAGCATGTACATGCCGAGCGCGTAGATCGCGAGCAGCACATACAGGTTCACCGAGAGCAGGAGGGTCGGCAAAGGCGCCTTGAAGCGCTCGTAGACATACGGAAAATCGATGGTGGCGAGCGAGATCAGGACCACGAGCGCGCCCATCTCGAGCCGGCGCTCGTGCTTCGCCGCCCGGTCGAGCGCGTAGAGCGCGGCCGGGAAGATGTAGAGCACGTGGTGCACGTAGGTGAACGGGCTCGCGATGACCATCGTGACCAGCAGCGGCAGGAGCATCCGGAGCGAGCGGGAAGGAGAGGGGGCGCAGCCGCCCAGCGCGAGCGCCGCGCCGAGGAGGAGCAGGACGGTGATCACCGACGCGGCCTTGATGGTGGCGACATCCTGGCCGAAGAGGCGCGCGTAGAAGCCGGCGAGCGAGAAGTTCGGCACCGTGCCCGGATCGAACAGGCCTTGGATCTGGGAGCCGTGCGACATGCGCGGCAGCCGCCTCAGGAACTCGAGCCACGCGGGCGCCGCGCCGAACGGCAGGCTGAACACGACGAGGGCGCCGAGCCCGGCGGCGAGCCCGGCGAGCGCGCGGAAGCGCCGCTGGAGGACCCAGGGAATCGCGAGCAGGATGGGCGTGACCTTGATCCCGGCGGCGACCGCGAGGGCGACCCCCGCCCGGGTGTCCTTGCCCGAGAACGAGAGCGCGAGCGCGGCGCAGATGAACAGGAGGACAAGCGGGTTTACCTGCCCCATCGCCAGGCTGTGGCGCAGGTTGAGCGCCCACGCGAGAAAGGCGATGAGCGCGAGGAGGACCGTGGGGACCGCGGGCTCGCGCGCGGCGTCGCGGGCGTCCCGCGCCGCGCGTCGGATCGCGACGACAGAGAACGTCGCGGCGAGGCCGTAGCTGAAGACGGCCATGCTCGACCACAGCTGCTGAGCCGTGCTGGGCTGCAGGCGGGCGAGCCACGAGAAGGTGTGCGCGAAGAACGGCGGATAGAGATAAGGGAACGTCAGATCGTGCGGCAGCTGCAGCTCCCTGGCGATCGACTCGAGGACCGTCACGTCGTAGACGTCGAGCCCCCGGCTGGCCGCGACGGCCGCGGCATAGAATGACTTGAAGTCGATCGCGACTGGCTGCTTGAGGACGATATCGAGGACGCAGAGCCAGGCGGCGCCTGCGGAGAACGCGAAGACAGAGAGATAACCCAGGCGCTCGTCCGAGATACGCGCCCTGGCGGCAGCTAGGATCGATGTCACGGCGCAAACGATCTGGCGTGAAAGGTCAGGAAGTCAAGTGTCCTTGCGGGGTGCGTCTGCTCTGCTCACGCCGGGGCGCGCCTGTCGGTGCGGGCGGCCTGCTTCTCTCGCTCGAGCTCGTAGAAGAGCGTCCCGTCGTACATCCGACGCAGCTGCTCGCGCGTCAGCTTCCCGCCTTTCCCGGCGAGCGCGTAGAGCACCGTCCACTCGCCTGCTGACGCCAGGAACCCGAACACGTCGAGCAGGTCGCGGTCTCCCAGGGTGCGCGCCACGAGCTCGCGGACGTTCAAGGCGCCGTCTCGGTCCTTGTCCCAGCGCGAGAACAGCTCTTCGAACTTCGCCGGATCGAACCTGCCGTCCTTGTCGTAGACGCCGGTGTCGCTCGCGTGCTTGCCCCGGTGGATGTTCTCGAGGGTGATCGAGAGCGTGGGCACGAACGATCGCGACGTCGGGAGCCCGAGCACCCCGTTGATGAAGAGCGCAAACCACGCGGAGAGCACCCGTCCGATCCCGATCGCGCGGAGCCCCTCGTAGGTCTCGCGGAGGGTGATGATCCCGTCGTTGTTCCTGTCGAAGAACGCCGAGTGCATCTCGAGCGCCGTCCTGTCCCCGAGCGCGGCCGGCTGCGTGCCACACGCATCCCTCGTCGCCGACGCGGAGACGAACACCTCCGGACCGCGCCCCTCGCCTCGGGCCGGGACGTCCGGCGCCGAACTCGCGCCGGCTGAGGTCCCGGAGACCTCGGCTGGCTCTGTGGTCTCCGTGCCCTCCGGCCCCCCGTTCAGTGCGTCCATGTGGTGCTCCTCCAGCTCGCGACCTGTGCCGCGCGCGCGTGCCCGGGGCGCAAGCACGACGCGGGCCGGCGCTGCGCAGCGCCATGATGGCGCGTCGCAGCGGCCGCACGACCGGCGTGTGAGGCAATCTGCCTCGCAGGGTGGCCAATGATCACAGCGGCGCACCGGCCCTGGGGCACGCTGCTCCGGGACGCCGCTCTTCATCACGCTCCATGCGAGCTCCGCCTCGCCTCACCATGCACGACCATGCACGCCTCGTGCCCGCGCTGCGGGCGGCGTGGCGTCCGTGCCAGCCGCGATGACCTCCGCCGCGGAGCTGACTGTTCCCTCACGGGCCTTGCCCGTCCGGCCGTGAGAGGATGTCTCGGCGCGGGGGGCGCGCCAGGCCGGTCGCCCGGAGGGGCGTTTGCCGCGGTCTCACCGCGATGCCGAGAAGCGCTGGCCCCATGAGCGCGCCGTGGCCTCTCCCTCGGGCCGGCGGTGCGTGCTGCTGAGTCGGCGCGCCTGCGACGGCCTGGAGCACGGAGCGCGGTCTGGCCCTGGGCATGATCTTGCTTGGGGCGTCGCGACGAGGTGGAACGACATGGCTACACTCTCGACGTCTGCATGGGTATTACATGAGCTCGGTCTTGCCGCGGGGTTCGGCGGCCCTCTCTTCGGCCGGCTGGCGCTGCACCAGGCGGTCAAGGATATCCATTCTGAGGCCGAGCGCGGCAAGGTGCTCGCCGATGCCTGGCAGAGGTACAACCTCGTCAATGCGATCTCGCTCGGCACCGCCGCGGCCACCTGGTTCCTCGGTCGAACGGTGATCTCGGGTCGATCGATCGATGAGGAGACCCGCACCCTTGTGCGCCTGAAGGACATCCTGCTCGGCGCGACGCTCGCGACGAGCGTCGTCAACATGGTGAGCGGAAGGCAGATGAGCGAGCAGGCGCCTGGCCGCGCCGTGCCCGTCCACGACGGCGACACGCCGTCGCCGCGCACGCCAGCCAAGGCCGCTGCCCTGCAGCAGCTCCTCAACGTCATGGGGCCGCTCAACATCGCCCTCACGGCGGGGGTGATCGGCGTGACCACGGTCCTCGCCATGAAGTCCGGCCGCTCGACGAAGTGGAGCTTCATCTCCCGGCTCCTGCCCTGAGCCGCGCCCTCTCCGCGGAGAGGCTCCACGGGCCCCGCGGCGCCGCCGCTCCGCCCGGGCTCGCCGGTCCCGCGCGCTCGAGCGCGCGGCGTCGCTCTCATGGTACGCTGGCCTGATGAAGGTCATTGCAAGGATGGCGCTCACCGCGCTCGCCGTCGTCGCCGTCGCCGTGAGCTGCAGCAGCGGTCACGGCGAGGAGGGGTGCCCCGAGCTCTGCGAGCGAGCGGTGGAGTGCCCGGGCGAGTCCATGACCGAGGACAGCTGCCTCGACACCTGCGGCGCTGACACGGAGGCGGCCGAGGAGGCTGGCTGTTCCGACGCCTGGGAGTCGTACCTCGAGTGCCGCAATCACGCCGAGGACAACTGCGATCCCGCGAAGTACGACGAGGAGTGCAGCATCCAGCGGGAGTCCCTGACGAGCTGCCTGGACCGCAGCTGAGGGGAGGGCGCGCGCGCGGCGCGGCCCGGTGAGCACCGGCTACCCACGCCGTGGCTACTCGAAATCGTGGACCGCGCGCCCGCTCGGGAGCTCGTCCGGGATGAGCGCCTCGAGCCGCCTCGGGGTCGCGCGCGGGTCGAGCAGCGCCTCCCCCACGAAGGCGCAGAGCCACCCGATCTCTTCCTCCGTGAGCTCGATGGGCTGCTGCAGCAGCGGATCGACGGCGGCGAGCACGGGGGCGAGCGGGCCCATCTCGCCCCGCAGGTCCGGGTCGAGGTGATCGTTCGTGTACTCCGTGGCCGACCTGTAGACGTCGAGGTGGTGGCGGATGGCGCCCTCCAGCGACGTGAACGCGCCGTTGTGGAAGAACGTGGGCTGGAGGGCGATGTTGCGCAGCGGCGGGGTCCTGAACTTGTACCGGTCCGCCGGGTCGCCCGTGACCTGCTCCAGCCCGAAGTCCTCATCGGCGCTCGGGCCGTCGAAGGCCACGTTGGAGAGCGCCGGATCGTCGGTCGGCGCGACCTGCGGAACGCCGATGGCGTGCTGCTGGAAGTCGCTGAACATCTCGTTCGAGCGCCCTGACACGGCGTGGCAGGTGACGCACCCCGCCTCGCCGAAGAAGAGCAGCGCGCCGCGCTTCTGCTCCAGCGTCATCGCCTTGCGGCGGCCGCGGGCGAACCTGTCGATGGGCGCGTCGGCGAGCGTGAGCGAGATCTCGAACTCGGCGATGGCGGCCGCGACCATGTCGTAGGTGATCGCGCCGCCCCGCTTCACCGCCTCGAAGCGCCGGCCGAACCGGCGGCGGTACGCGTCCACCTCGTTCACGCGCTCCACGACGTCCGCGCGCACCACATCGTGCGACGGCGGCGCCTTGTAGCCGGTCATCTCCGTGATCTCGGTCGGCGGGATGAACGCCTGCGCGTCGAGCAGGTGCGGCAGGTACGAGAGCGACATCCCCTCCGGGGCGGTGAACGAGAAGCCCTGGCTGTTGTCGAACGGGTCGCCGGACACGGCGAAGAACCGCGAGTTCCACATCAGCGTGGGGTAGAAGGCCGAGTTGATGACCGTGGGCGCCCGGCGCTGGTTGCGCGGGCCCGCGCGGCCCGGCCCGACAACGCCATTGCTGTCGATGCCGATGGAGATCGACTGCGTGTCGGCGAAGCCCGTGGTCGGCGAGTGGCAGCCTGCGCACGAGTTGTCGTCGTTCAGGCCGAGGATGCTGTCGAAGAACAGCTCACGCCCGATCTTCGCCAGCTTCTTGTCGACCTTCCGCCCGAGCCGCGACTCGAGCGTCGACTCGATCTCTCCGGTGAAGCCGTGTCGGGCGAGCGTCTCCGCGAGCCTGTCATCGATGACAGAGGCCTTGGCGCGCGCCGGGCGCACGAGGACGAGCGTGATCACGAGGCATGCCGCCAGGGCGACGAGCGTCCGCCCGATGCATCGCAGGGTCATGGTGCCTCCAGGTCCCCCGGCGGGGGACGCGCACATCGCTGTGCGTCCGTGAGATCAACCAGTCCTGCCCAGATGCTGACCGAGCGGCGGCGAATTAGATGTTGGGAATCTAATGTCGCGAGTTGCCAGTCGGCAAGATAAATCTTCCATGATTCAACAGGCTTACTGCGTATCCGGGGGTCCGGGCACCGCGCTATCTGCGGTTGTCGTGCCTACATCGAGTAGGCGAGTCGGCCGCTGTCGCCGCGCCCTCGCCGCGCCGCGCCGCGACGCCCGGCGGCGCGGCGCGACCGGCGCTCCCTCGGTGCCGCGGCGGCTGCAGTGCGGCTCCGGTGTGGCTCCGGCGTGATCGAGCGGCCGCGTCGTCGCGCCGCGCCGCGGCGGCGCGGCGGAATGGCGCCGTTGTAGGTGTGTGGCCGGCGCTCCGCGTGGGTGCGGCGCTCGCGCGCAGCGCGCCTCCGAGGTCGCCCGAGACTCATGCTTTGTGGGGCGCGAGGGGCCGTCGTATGCTTGAGGTGATGGGGCGGACAGCACCTCTGTCGGATCCGACGGCGCTCGTGGGGGGCGCGCTCACGGGCGGATATCGGATCATCCGCGTGCTCTCCGCGCAGGGCTTCGGTGTCGTGTTCGAGGCCCGGGGCCCCTCTGGCCGCCGCGTCGCGCTCAAGGTGCTGCGGCCCGAGGTCGTCACCGAGGACACGCTGTCGCGGCTCAGCCGCGAGGCGAGCGTCACGTCGAAGCTCGACAACGCCCACGTCGTCCCGATCGTCGACGCCGGTCACGATCTCGAGCGGGACCTCGCCTACCTCGTGATGCCGCTGCTCGACGGCACCGACGTCGCCGCCCTGCTCGCCGAGACCGGCCCGCTCTCGCCCGACGTCGCCGTGCGGATCGCGCTCCAGGCCGCCGCCGGGCTCTCGGCGGTCCACGCGGCCGGCCTCGTCTACCGCGACGTTCGCCCGCAGCGCATCTTCCTCGAGCACCTGCCGAGCGGGGAGGTCCTGGTCCGCGTCTTCGGCTTCGGGCTCTCGAACGGCCACGACATGGCCGTCTCCAGCCCGGGGAGGGCGAGGAGCTCCGGTCACCACCGGGAGGAGTCGGGGCCGCGGGATCGCGCGGCGGACGTCCGTGGTGACGTGTTCGGCCTGGCGGCCGCGCTCTACGAGATGCTCAGCGGTGTCTCGCCGTGGGCCGAGCTCGACGTCACGCCGGACACCGCCGAGCTCGGCTCCGGCGACACGGCCGCGGACGGGCCGCTATCGTCCCTCGCGCAGCTCCCGTCGATCCAGGACCGCGCCCCGTGGATCGAGGCGCGCCTCGCGGCCGCGCTCTCGCTCGCGCTGCACAGCGACGTCGACCGGCGCTACCCGTCGATCGAGGCGTTCGCCGAGGCGCTGCGCGCTGCCTCCGGCGGCGAGGAGCGGCTCACCATCGACCTCTTGAGGCCGCTCGATCCCGAGCTGCGCGAGGCCATCGCCGAGCGCGCCGACGCCGAGACCGATCCGCTCGTCGGCCGCGAGCTCGGCGGCCGGTACGCCGTGCGCCGCCTGATCGGGCGCGGCGGGATGGGCGCCGTCTACGAGGCGGAGTCGCCCGAGGGGCGGCGGGTCGCGGCCAAGGTCATCTTCAAGAGCGCGGTCGGCCAGGACGACCACGCCGTGCGCCGCTTCATCCGCGAGGCGCGCGCGGTGACGGCGATCCAGAGCCCGCACGTCGTGAAGACGTTCGAGCTCGGGACGGATATCACGCTCGCGACGCCTTTCATCATCATGGAGCTGCTCCACGGCGTCGACCTCGCCAAGCTCCTCAGGATGCGCGGCCCGCTGGAGCCGGCGCCGGTCGTGCGCGTCTTCATCCAGGCGGCGCGCGGGCTCGCGGCGGCGCACGCCGAGGGCATCGTGCACCGCGACATCAAGCCGGCGAACCTCTTCCTGCACGCGCCCTTCGAGGCCGTGGCGCACCGCGCGTCGAGCTCGGTGGCGCCGCCGCCGTCCACGCAGCGCGCCTCAGGCTCGGTCCGGCCGCCTCCGTCCGGCCATCGCCGGTCGGGCTCGATTCGACCGCCGCCGTCCGTCCGCCGCCCGTCCGGCTCCATCCGTCCGCCTTCCTCGAGCGACCGCAGGATCGTCGTCAAGGTCTGCGATTTCGGCATCGCGAAGCGCACCGGCGACGGCGTCTCGCACGAGCTCACGCGCGCCGGCGGGGTGCTCGGGTCGCCGATCTACATGTCGCCCGAGCAGGCGAAGATGGCGAGGGACGTCGATCGCCGCTCCGATATCTGGAGCCTCTCCATCTCGCTCTACCAGGCGCTCTGCGGCAGCTGCCCCTGGGATCCGAACGCCTCGCTGGCCGAGCTCTTGCTCTCGATCTGCACCGAGCGCGTGCCGCCGCTCGGCGAGGCCGCGCCGTGGCTCGACCCGGCCCTCGCCGCCGTCGTGCACCGCGGCCTCTGCCGGGATCCGGCCGAGCGCTGGCAGAGCATGGAGGAGATGATCGCCGCGCTCGAGCCGCACGCGGACGGCGCGGACGTCGTCACGCTCGATCAGCTGCGCGGCATCGACCCCGAGCGACGCGCCCGCGCCACCCCGATCTCCGAGCTGCGCCGCGAGGCCAGGCTCTCCCGCTCCGTCGAGGGGGAGGAGCGCTCGATCGGCGGCAGCTCCTTCACGGCGGCGCACGCGGCCGGCGGCGCCGCGCGCCGGCGCTTCGTCGGGGCGGCGGTCACGGCGGTCGCCCTCGCCGCGATCGGCGGCGGCCTCGTCCTGCGCGCCTCGACGCGCGACGCGGGGCACGCCGCGCCCGCCGCCACGAGCGAGCCCGCGCCGTCCGTCGCGCCCGCGCCTGCGCCGACGCCTGCGTCCTTCACCGCGGTGGTGACGCTCCCGAGGGAGGCGACGGTGCGGGTCAACGGCGCGGCGCGCCCGGTGAGCGAGGGCCAGCTCGATCTGACGGGCAAGGCCGGCGACACGTTCGAGCTCGAGGTGAGCCGCGACGGCGCGACCATGAAGCAGACGGTCTTCATGCTGAGCGACGGCAAGGTCCGCCCCGATCGCATCGAGCTCCAGCCGCTCGCGCCGGCCTCCGCGTCGGCCCCGGCCGCCGAGCCGGCGCCGCGCCGCGAGAAGGCGCGCCGCCCTCCGCGCGGCTCTGCGCCATCGACCGGCGCTCCCGCGTCCCCCACCGCGTCGCCCGCGGCGCCGCCGGCCCCGACCGCGGTGGTGCCGGTCGACCGGTGGTGATCCGGACGGCGCGCGCGCGGCGCTCCCTCGCGGCGTGCGCGCTCGCCGCGGCGCTCGCCGCGCCTGCTTCCCCGGCGCGCGCGCAGCCCGAGCCGCCGGCGCCGCCGGCTTCGGGCGCGCCCGCCGAGCCGCCGGCCGCAGCGCCGACGCCGCCGGACGCGCCGCTGCCGCCCGCGTCTCCGGACGAGGCGCTCGCCCGGGCCAAGGAGCTCTTCCAGGCGGGGAACGAGCTGCGCAAGACCGGCGACTGCCAGCGCGCGCTCGAGCTCTACCTGAGGTCGCGCCAGGTCGTCGCGTCGGTGCCCAACACCCTGAACGCCGCGTTCTGCCTCGATCAGCTCGGGCGTTACGACGAGGCGCTCGAGCTCTACGAGACGCTGCTCACGGAGCTGCGCGCCGAGCTCGGCGAGCCGGAGCGCAAGGGCGTCGCTTCCACGGTCGCCGGGCTGCGCGCGCGGATCGGCAGCGTGCTCGTCTCGTCGAACGTCGACGGCCTGGTGCTCATCGACGGCAGGCCGCGCGGCCGGCTCCCCGTGGCCGGTCCGATCCGGCTGCTCCCCGGCGGCCACACGCTCCGCGTGGTCAAGGACGGCTGGCGCACGTTCGAGACGATCCTGACTGTCAGGATCGCCGAGATAACGACGGTCGACGCGAAGCTCGAGCCGCTCGCCAGCACGGGCCGCCTGAAGATCGAGGACGAGCGGCTCGTTGGCGCCGAGCTCTTCCTCGACGGCACGCTGATCGGACAGCTGCCGTGGGAGGGAGCGCTCGCGCCTGGCCCGCACTTCTATTCGGTGCGCAAGGGCAGCTTCGGCTCCGCGCCGCGCGAGGCGAACGTCATCGCGGGGCAGCTCGCCGTGGCCACGGTCGAGGCGGGCCCGCTCGGGGAGGAGGTCCGCGTCGTCGCCCAGCCCCTGAGCGCGGCGCTGACCATCAACGGCGTCCCGGTCGGCAACGGCCAGTGGCGGGGGGCGCTGCCGCTCGGGCGCCACACCTTCGAGGCGCACGAGCCCGGCTATTTCGCGCGCACGCTCCGCACGAACATCGAGCGATCGATGACCGGCGATATCGTCCTGCCGCTCGCCATCGACGAGAGCCATCCGCGCTGGGGGCGGAAGGTCGGGGTGTTCCGGCTGGAAGCGGTCGGCGGCTACGCCTTCGCCTCGTCGCTCGAGAGCGACGCCGAGCAGAGCTGCGACCGCTTCGACTGCTCCGGCGCCTCGCGCCCCGCCGGCGCCCTGGCGGGGCTGCGCGGCAGCTATCAGTTCCCGATCGGCGCCGCCATCGAGCTCACGGCCGGGTACATGCTCCTTCGCACGGAGTTCGAGCGATCCCTGGACGCGACGTACACCGATCCGCGCGGGGGTGGGGGCAAGCTCCCCATCAGGTACGCCTTCCACGACGATCTCCAGATGGCGGGCGTGACGGTGATCGTTGGCGGCAGCTACCACCACGAGCTCTCTTCATGGCTCGACGTCGGCGGCGCGCTCGGGCTCGGCGTGGTGCTGGCCGAGGCGAGCGATGAGGTGACCGGCACGGCGTCCGACGCGCAGCGGACGGTCGGCGTGGTCGTGTCCAGCGGGGGCAAAGCGGTCCGCTACGCCTCCCCGTTCGCGATGCCGGAGCTCCGGCTGCGGCTGAAGCTCGGGCGGCTCAGCGCCAGCGCGGGTCTTGGCGTCGGCTTCTTTCTCGTCGACGGCCCCCCGTTCGAGACGGGCAACACCAACGTGGTCGACCGCCAGTGCGACGAGCAGAACCCCACGGTCGACTGCGCGCCGGGCAAGAAGGTCATCTTCGAGGAGCTGGCCCAGGGCAGGTTCACGATGTTCTTCCCGAACCTCTCCGTGGGATACCGGTTCTGATCGCCGCCGCGCGCGTTGCTCAGCGGTTCGCCCGGTCCCGCGCGACGCGCGCCTGCTCGCGCACGATGTCGAAGAGGCGCCCCGCGTCGAGCAGCGACGTCGTGAGCCGGCCGAACTGGATCACGTCGCCCACCGCGACCGGCTGCGGCTCGTTCTCGGACAGCACCTTGCCGTTCACACGGGTGCCGTTCTGCGAGCCATTGTCGATGAGCACGAGCTGCTGTTGCGCGTCCACCCGGAAGTGCGCGTGCAGCTTCGACACCGAGGGATTGCGCAGCACCACGTCGCAATTGCGCGTGCGGCCCACCGAGATCTGATCGGGATAGGGGTTGCCCTTCGCCTTGACGATCTCGAACACCTCGCTCGCCGGACCGGGCGGCGACGGCGGCTTCCGGTGCGCCGCCGGCGAGGCCGCGACGGTCCGGAAGGCGATCGGCTGGCTGTCCGGACCGGCCTCCGACACCACGAGGAGCAGGTTCGTCACCCTGCGGACGAAGCGGTCCCGAGGCATCACACGCGCTAGCTCGATGATGTCCCCTGATTCTTCCACGATGCGGCGAGTATAAGCCGATCTGGAGTGGCAAATCCGTGGGTGGGCGCACCTTTGCTGCCGCGCGACACGTTGAGGAGGGTGGGATTCAGGGCGCCTGTTGTGTGTCGGTGTCTCGCGCACCTCTCCTCAGCGCAGCACCGCGCGATGAGCCCTGAAGCGTCATGACAGTGTGCGTGCACGGTGCTGCGATAGAGAGACACCCGCGACGTTTACCGTGTTGCGGTAATTGTCGGCGTCATGGCAGACCTCGTCGGACAGCTGGCGCTAGAAAATGCCAGGACCTGGCGTACCTTCGGCGCCCATGCACGCACTGGTTCGTGGACGCATCTCGGTCAATCCGCGCGGCTTCGGGTTCGTGAACATCGAGGCCTCACCCGAGAAGGGAGGCGCGCCGGGCAAGCCGGGCGGCGCTGCCCTGGGCCCGGTGACCGCCTTCGTGACGCCGCCCGATCTGAACCCGTTCCTCGACGGCGACGTCGTGGACGCCGCGGTCGTGGAGGCGGAGCCGGGCCGCTACAGCGCGTCGCAGCTCATGCTCGTCCACCGCGACCGCACCGAGCTCTTCGGGACGGTCGTCTCGCACGCGAAGCGGCCGCACCTCCGGGTCGATCGCCTCGTCTCCAACACGGACTGGCCGTTCAAGCCGGGCAGCGCCGACGACCTCGCGGAGGGCACGGCCGTCGTGGCAGCCATCGACGGCGCGGCGGTCGTCCCGGCGCGCGTCGTCGCCCCGGGCGCCGACCTCGGCATCGAGCGCTGCCTCGCCCGCAACGGCGTGCGCGCCGTGTTCCCGGGCGAGGTCCTAGAGGCGTCCCGCGCCGCGGTCGCGGCGGTGTCGATCGAGCGCGAGCTCGCGCGCGGCCGCCGCGACCTGCGCGAGCTCACCACGGTCACGATCGACGCGCCGGTCACCACGGACATCGATGATGCCGTCGCCGTGCTGCCGGCCGGCCCGGACGGCGCGCTCCGCGTCTTCGTCTCGATCGCCGACGTGGACGCGCTCGTCCCCGAGGGCTCGCCGCTCGATCTCGAGGCCCGCGCCCGGGGCACGAGCGTCTACCTGGCGGGCCGCGTCATCCCGATGGTCCCTGACGCGATCTCCAGCGAGGCGGCGAGCCTGCTCCCCGGGGTCGATCGGCTCGCCGTCACGGTCGAGCTGCGCGTCGATCCCGAGGGCTGCGTCACCGCGATCGACCTCCACGAGAGCGTGATCCGCTCGCACGCTCGCCTCTCGTACGACGCCGTCGAGGAGTTCCTGACCACGGGCCGATCGGCGGGCGTCCCCGAGGCGGCCTGGCCGGTCGTGCGCTGGCTCCGCACCGCGGCAGCGCGGCTGTCGACGGTCCGCGCCGCGCGCGGCGGCGTCGAGCTCGACCGCGACGAGGCCTACGTGACGCTGGACGCCGAGACGCGCGAGCCGACCGGCGTCTCGCCGCGCTCCGACACGGGCGCGCACCGCCTCATCGAGCGGCTGATGGTGGCGGCGAACGAGGCCGTGGCCACCTGGCTCGTGGCGCGCGGGCTCCCCTCCGTCTTTCGCGTCCACGACGAGCCCCCCGAGGATCGCGTCCGGACGCTCGAGCAGTTCGCGCACAACTTCGGTATCGAGGCCGGGTTCGGCCCGCGCCTGAGCCCCCGCGGCCTCGCGGCGTTCGAGGCGCAGTTCCGGGGCTCCGGGCTCGCGCCGGCCATCCGCACCGTGCTCGGCAAGGCGCTCGGTCCGGCCCGTTACACGGCCGATCCTGGCCTGCACTTCGGCCTGGGCGCCCCGCTGTACCTGCACTTCACCTCGCCGATCCGCCGCTACGCCGACCTCGCCGTGCACCGCGTCGTCAAGCGCTACCTCCAGGGCCACCGCGATCAGCGCGTGGACGCCGAGGCGCTCGCGTCGCTCTCCCACCACCTGAATGCGCGCGCGCGCAGCGCTGACAAGGCCGAGACGGAGCGGCACCGCATGCTCGTGGCGCGCCTGTTCGCCTCGCGCATCGGCGAGGAGATCGAGGGCAACATCGTGGCCATCAAGCCGTTCGGTCTCGTCGTCCAGATGGTCGAGTCCGGCGCGACGGGCACGATCGCGCTGGAGGCGCTGCCGGGCGGCCCTTACCGCATCGACGTCGCCGCGCAGGCGCTGATCGGCGCGGACCGCCGCTACGGCGTCGGTGAGTCGATCCGCGCTGCCATCGCGTCGACCAACGAGGAGCTGGGCCGCGTCGACCTCACGCTCGCCGGCGCCCGCGGCGCGTCCTAGCGCGTCCTGGCGGCGCGCGTCTGACGGCGCGCACGGCGCGCGGCGCTCACGGCGACAGGAGCGCGGCGAACGCGTCGGTGCCGTTCGCCTGGCGCTCGCCGAGGCCGAAATCGATCGTCCCCTCGGCCGCGCCGCAGAGCAGGATGGTCCCGGTCCCGGGCGAGATCGCCGCGGCGTTCGACTTCTGGTTGCCGGCGGCGCCGAGCACCTTCCCCCAGAGGAAGCCGCCCTCCGGGTCGAGCTTCGTGACGAAGGCGTCGAAGCCGCCGCCGCTCGGGAGCGGCCCGCCGCCGAGGTCGACCACGCCCTGCACCGAGCCGGTCACCACGATGTTGTCCTCTGCATCCGTGACCACCGCCGCGCTCTCCTGCGGGCCGTCGCCGACGAGCCACTTCGCCCACACGGGCGTGCCGTCGGGGGCGAGCGACAGCACGAACGCCGACTGCACGTCGTTGGCGGGGAGCACGCCCGCCGGGCCGAAGTCGATCGCGCCCGTGTACGTCCCCGTCACGAGCACGGCGCCGGACGGGGCGGCGTCGATCCCGGTCCCTGCCTGCGACGCCGTGTCTCCGTAGTCCGAGAGCCAGACGCCGTTGCCGCTGCTGTCGAGCTTCAGGACGAACAGGTTCGTCCCGAGCCCGCTGTTCCTCACCTGCCGGGACCCGACGGTCAGGGTGCCGTAGTACCTGCCGGTGAGGAACACGCTGCCCTCGGCGTCGACGGCGACGCCGGTGGCGAACTGGTTCGAGGTGTCTCCGTAGATCCTCGTCCACACCACGGCGCCGGACGGATCATATTTCCGCACGAAGATGTCGGTGCCGCCCGAGCTGGTGGCGCAGACCGGGACCGGCGGCGCCGAGCAGAGCAGAGAGCCGCTGAAGTAGCCGGCGATCACGATGTTCCCGGCCGGGTCCACGGCGATGGAGCGCAGCGTCTGATCCGCGGCGTCTCCGAGCTGGCGCGCCCAGCGGGGGGCGCCGTTCTTGTCCAGCGTGGCCACGAAGCTATCGAGCGCGTTGACGCTGCTCAGCGTCGCGTCGCCGAACATGAACGAGCCGTAGAACGTCCCGCCGAACACGACGTCATCGGTCGGCGTCACCGCGAGCCCGTTGAGCGTCTCGGCGCCGCTGCCGCCGAACCGCCCGCTCCAGCGGTGGGCTCCGGATGCGTCGAAGCTCGCGACGTACACGTCGGCGGTGCCGATGCTCACCAGGGTCTCGCCGCCCAGGTTGATGCTCCCCGAGAAGGTGCCGCCGATGTAGATGTTCCCGTTCGAGTCGACGCCCGCGCCGGTCGCGCTCTGGATGTTCGGGTCGCCGAAGAGGGCGGCCCAGAGCGGCGCGCTGCACGCGAAGCCGTCGCAGTCCTCGTCGGTGTCGTCCGCGCACGTCTCCAGCGCCGGGGTGACCTCGCCGGCGCACGGCCGCCACGACGTCCCCGAGATGTCGCACGCCTGCAGCCCCGCCGCGCAGAGCCCGACCCCGCTCGTGCCCTCGGGGCCGTTGTAGCAAGCGGCGATCTGCCCCGGGGTGCACACGCACCCCGCGTCGGGCTCGTTCGTCGCGCCGTCGCAGTCGTCGTCCACGGCGGTGCCGCAGTCCTCGGGCCTGGGGACCACGGCGCCCTCGCACTCGCCGAAGCCCTGGCCGTCCGGCAGGCACCTCCGCACGCCCGCCGCGCACGCGCCGACCTGCTCGGTGCCCTCCGGGCCGGGATAGCAAGGTTGCTCCTCGTCGAGGCTGCACAGCGGCGCGCCGCCGCTGCCGCCGGTCCCTCCCACTCCGCTTCCACCTCGGCCGCCGGCGTCGGGCGCCGGGTTGAACGGCACCGGGTCCGAGCACGCTCCCGACAGCGTGAGCACGAGCGCAGACCCGACGAGCATCGATCGAGCGCGCAGGCATGTCCTCGTGGCCATGAGGGGGCGGGGCTCCATGTTCGGCGATTCTGGCTTCAGTCGTGGCGTGATTTTCTCGTCCGCGGCTTCTTCTCGGTCAAGTCGATGATGAACGTGCTCGCGGGCGGCGGGCTCGCTGGCTGGCTCGGCTCGTCCATGCGCATCGTCTCCGGCTCGTCCTCATCGCTCGGCGGCTGCTCGGCGTTATCCGACGGCGAGAGCTGGGTGGGCCTGGCGCTCGCGCTCTGCGCGGGCAGCAGATCGCGTCGGAGCGGGTCGTCCTGCTGGGGCTCGTCGCGGAGCGCCATCCACACCGCGATCGCGCTCGCGATCACGAGCGCCACGCCGCCGATCGCGAGCCCGATCACGAGCTTCGACGGCTGCTTCGGCTGAGCGCGGCGCGGAGCCCAGCCGGCCGCCGGCTGCTCACCGTACGGCGCGCCAGCGCTGTGCGGCGCGGCGGGCGCGCCGTAGGACGAACCGGAGCTGTGCAGCGACGAGCCGGTGCTGTGCATCGAGGCAGGCGCGCCGTGCGGCACGCTGGCGCCGTGGCCCGGGGCGGGCGCGCCGTAGGAGGAGCCGGTGTTGTGGAGCGAGCCGGCCGCGCCGAGCGATGGGCCGGCGTTGTGCAGGGATGAGCCGGTGTTGTGGAGCGCGGCGGGCGCGCCGCCGTAGGACGAGCCGGTGCTGTGGAGCGACGCAGGCGCGCCGCCGTAGGACGAGCCGGTGTTGTGGAGCGCGGCGGGCGCGCCGCCGTAGGACGAGCCGGTGTTGTGGAGCGGCGCAGGCGCGCCGCCGTAGGACGAGCCGGTGTTGTGGAGCGACGCAGGCGCGCCGCCGTAGGACGAGCCGGTGTTGTGGAGCGACGCAGGCGCGCCGTAGGCGGCGCCCGTGTTGTGGAGCGCGGGCGCGCCGCCGTAGGACGAGCCGGTGCTGTGGAGCGACGCAGGCGCGCCGTAGGCTGCGCCGGTGCTGTGGAGCGACGCAGGCGCGCTGTGCGGCGCGCTGGGGCCGTGCCCCGAGGCAGGCCCGTGCGCTCCGGGGTGGCCTGCTCCCGTGTTGTACAGGGCTGACGGCGGTCCGTTCGGCGCTCCGGGGCCGCCCTGCGCCATGCCCTGGTGGCCCCCGTGCGCCTGGGCAGCATCCATGACCATCCCGCCCGCTGGCCCGGGCGCCGCCATCGTGGGGGCGTCCCACCCCGTCGTGCCGCCGCCACCCGGGTTGAGCTCCGACCCGCCCGCCGGCGGCGAGCCCGCCTCGTTCCACCGCGGTCCCGAGGGAGCCGCTGTCCGCGGCGGCGGGTCGCCCGGCGTCTCCAGCGAGGCGGCAGCCGCCGCGGCCATCGGGGAGAGCTGCGGCGCGCCCGCCGACGGCACATCGCCCGCCGCGAGGCGCGCCGACGCGTAGGGCGGCGCCTCCCCGCGCAGGAGCGCTCGCATGTCCGCCTGCATCGTGCGGGCGTCCGGGTAGCGCCGCTCGCGATCGAAAGCGAGCGCCCTGTCCACGAGGATGCACAGCGCCTGCGGCGTCTCCGGCGCGACGCTCGCGAGCGGCGGCGCCGCCATGGTCGCCATCTTCACGAGCAGCTCGGACTCCGTGCGCGCCTCGTGGATGCGCCGCTTCGCGAACAGCCGGAACATCGTCGCGCCGACGGCGAAGAGGTCTGCCCTGTGGTCGACCGAGATGCCGCGCACCTGCTCCGGGGCCATGTAGGACACGGTCCCGAGCGTCGCGCCGGTCCGGGTCCGCATCGCGGTCTTCACCCCGTCGCGCATGCGCGCGATGCCGAAGTCGAGCACCTTGAGCCGCCCGGTCCGCTCGACGAAGAGGTTATCGAGCTTGATATCGCGGTGGATGATCCCCTGCTCGTGCGCCGCTCCGAGCACGTCGAGCAGCTCGTCCATGAGCCGCAGCACCTCGCCTGTCTCGATGCTGCCGAGCCGCTGGAGCCTGTCGGCGAGCGACTCGCCGTCGAGGAGCTCCATCACGAGGAACGGCGCGCCGTCCTCGGCCATGTCGATGTCGCGGATCTCGACCACGCCGGGGTGCCGGAAGCGATTGACCGCCTGCGCCTCCCGCTCGAACCGGGCGCGCAGGTCCTTCGAGCGCGCCACCTCGGGGTGGAGGATCTTGATCGCCTCGCGCCGCCCGATCTTGTGGGTCGCGGCATAGACGGCGGCCATCCCGCCGATCCCGAGCAGGCGATCGATCGTCCATTTGCCCCGCAGGGTGGTCCCCACGCGCCTTTCGCAGGCCGCCCTCTCGTCGTCCATGCCCCGATCGAATGTCACAGCGCGCGGGATCGAGGTCAAGGTGAGAGCCGCGGCCGAGGTGATATCGTCAAGCTTCCCCGTCCCGACGAGGCTGCCTGCGACCCTGGCTCAATCGGGGACCGGGTACACGCCGTCGCGCACCCAGGGATCGATGGTCGGCCGGAACGCTGCCTCGGTGCGGAGCCCCGCCAGCACGGACGCGAGCCCCCACTGCAGCCGATTCACGAACGTGAAATCCTGCGGCATCTTCGGCACGTGGGGGATGGTGGGCATCTTCTCTCCCTGCTTGAGGGCGAGCCCCCGGATGCCGCGCGTCAGGTACGCCACCGTCTCGCGCGCCTTCTCCGGCGAGCACTTCCATGTTCCCTGCGCGCAGAGCGGGACCATGAGCTCCATCGTGTAGCTCCGGTAGAGGTCCCAGCTCTCGTCGTTGGGGTCGTAGCCGAGCACCTCCACGCACGCCCGGTCGAACTCCTTCCAGTCCGCGTCCATGGCGGCGCGCATGTAGCGCTTCATGCCGTCGACGAGGTCGGGCGGGAGCTGCTTCACGCACCCAAAATCGAGGATCGTGACCCGGCCATCCTCGTGGAAGCGGTAGTTGCCCGGGTGCGGATCGGCATAGAGCCAGCCGTACCGGAGCATCGAGCGGAAGGTGAAGCGCCAGATGGAGAGACCCGCGCGGTTCTTCGCCTCCTGGCTGCCGCGCTCGCAGAACTCGGCGTAGCCCATGCCGTCGACGAACTCGAGCGTGATGACTCGCCTCGTGGTTAGGCTGTGGTGAATCCGAGGGATGTAGATGTCCTCGTCCCCGGCGTTCATGCGGCGGAACAGGTCCGCCATCTCGGCCTCGCGCGCGTAGTCGAGCTCGGACAGGAAGACCTTGCGGAGCTCGTCGACGGTCTGCCGGGCGTGCAGCTTCTTGGCGATGGGCGCCATCATCGCCTCCAGCATCGAGATGCTCTTCAGGTCGTTCTCGATGGCCCTGTCCATGCCGGGGTACTGCACCTTGACGGCGACCCGCTCCCTCGCCTTCGTCGTGGCGCGGTGCACCTGCCCGATGCTCGCCGCGGCGAACGGCTCTCGCTCCCACGCCGAGAACACCTCGTGGGGCGGGGCGCCGAGCTCCTGGAGGACCATCTGCTCCGCGGCCTCTGGCGACAGGGGCGGCGCCTTGTCGAGCAGCTTCTTCAGCGCGGCCTGGAACTTCTCCTCGTACCCAGGCGGCGCGAGCCCGTCGATGTAGCTCGCCATCTGGCCGAACTTGAGCGGCAGGCCCTTCATCTCGCCGAGCGTCTTCAGCATCGCCTCGGCGGTCTTCTTCACCTCCTGGCCCATCCTCCGCCGCGCCTCGGCCTCTTCCTCCTCGGTGCGCGTCGCGCCGAGGGCGCGCTTCGCGCCCTCGATGGCGAACGGGATCGTGCGCGGCGCGAGGCCGGCGAGGCGCGCGAGGCGCCCCAGCTTGGAGATCGGCGGTTTGTCTCTGGGGGTATCGTCGGCCATGCGGGACTGACTCGTCAGGATAGCGGTGTCGGCGCGGAGAGGTCATGCGCCGGTGCGGCGCTTCGGGGCGGCGCGGATCTTCGGAACCGGCCAGAGGGAGACGGTGTTCCTCAGCTGTTGAGCCTGCTCCGGGGAGATGTCCCCTTCGACGTGGACCCGCGGCCGCCGATCCTCGACCACGACCCGCACCGCGCCGCGGCCGACCGGCGCCGCGCGGAGGACGTCGACGATGTCGTCGAGCAGCCGTTGCGGGAGCCGGCCCCGGAGCAGCCGGACGTTGCGCCCCTCGACGCGCACGTAAAATAGCTCGTTTGCCCGGAGGAGGGCCACGACGAGCGGGATGGCCACGGCGAGCAGGGCGAAGGGGATCAGGAGAGACATGCGTGGCCGCCCACGACGAGCGCGCGTTCCCCGGGCTCACCGCGGGCCTGGATCGTGGACCGGTGCCGGCCGTTGTCAACGCTGGACGCGGCGAGCTCTGGGGAAGCTCCGGAAGCTCCGGGGAGGAGCGCAACCCGGAGCGTGAGCCCTGGTCAGCGCGGCGCGCGGTGCCTACCTTATACACCCATGACGAGCGCCGCGCCCCAGCCTGCCGCCATCGACCCGCGCCTGGATCTGCACGACGAGATCAGCCGCCTGAAGCGGGAGAGGAACGCCGTCCTCCTGGCGCACTATTACCAGGATGGTGAGATCCAGGACCTCGCAGACTTTCTCGGCGACTCGCTGCAGCTCGCCCAGCAGGCCAAGAAGACGACCGCCGACGTCATCCTGTTCGCCGGCGTGCACTTCATGGCCGAGACGGCGAAGATCCTGAACCCGGACCGCATCGTCGTGGTGCCCGACATGCAGGCCGGTTGCTCGCTCGCGGACGGCTGCCCCGCCGACCGCTACCGCGCCTGGCGCGCCCGCCACCCCGGTGCGGTCGCGATCTCCTACATCAACTGCTCCGCCGAGGTGAAGGCGGAGAGCGACTACATCTGCACTTCGTCGAACGCGGAGAAGATCGTCCGCGCGATCCCCGAAGGGAAGGAGATCCTCTTCGCGCCCGACAGGAACCTCGGGCGCTGGCTCATCGAGCGGACGGGCCGCCCGATGCGCCTGTGGCAGGGCAGCTGCGTCGTGCACGAGACCTTCAGCCTGCGCAAGATCGTCGCGCTGCGCGAGCGCCACCCGGACGCGAAGCTCATCGCTCACCCGGAGTGCGAGGAGCCGATCCTGCGGATGGCCGACTACATCGGGTCGACGACCGCGCTGCTCAAGTACACGATCGCGGACGACGCCACGAAATACATCGTCGCGACGGAGAGCGGCATCGTGCACCAGATGCGCAAGGCGTCGCCGCAGAAGGAGTTCATCGAGGGGCCGCCCGAGGGCAATTGCGCCTGCAACGAGTGCCCCTTCATGCGGCTCAACACGCTCGAGAAGGTCTACCTCGCGCTGCGCGATCTCTCCCCGCGCCTCGAGATGGCGCCCGAGCTGCGCGAGCGCGCGCGCGTGCCGATCGATCGCATGCTGGCCCTCAGCTGAGCTCGCCGCGCCGCTCACCGCGCCGGGCACGCGTGGCGGCGCAGGGTGCAGATATTCGTCCGCTCGCACGTGGTCGACAGCGTGAAGTCGCGGCAGGGTCGCCCCTTCTCGTGGGGGCGCGCCGGGGTCGCGCGGACGGGGTGGGGGCGCGGCTCGTGGGCCACGGCGCAGTCGTGGTCTCCCTCGCACGGCACGGGCGCCACGCGGAGCATCGCGCAAGCGCCGGCGTCGCAGTAGCAGACGATCCCCTGGTCCGTGATGGGCGGCTGCCGGTTCAGCCGGGGCTCGGCCCCGCAGCGCTCGCTCGCGGGATCGTATCCGCAGGCCGTGTCGTCCGCGCACGCGGTCGGGAGCGCCCGCTCCGGCGCCTGCGCCTCGGGCGCGTCCCCGCTGGCGCGCGCGAGCTCCTGGTTGCCTGGTCGCCCGCTGCGCGGTGCTCCGCCGTCGCCGTTCCCGGAGGACGCCGCCGGCTCCTCCGGGCCGAGCGATCGCGGCGGTGCTGGCGAGCGCCTCGTCGCGGCCGCGTCGCCGCACGCTGGCGCCGCTGCAGCGAGCACGACGCCGAGGGCCGCGCGCCTGCTGCGCGCGCTGATCGCGGCGATCACAGCACGAGCGAGAGGCCGAGGGTCTGGATGAAGGAGCCCCGGGTCTGCGGCAGCGGGCCGATGGTGCGCCGTCGCCCCTGGGCGTCGATGGCCTGGCCTTCCCGGGTGGCGTCGCCGCCGCGGCCGAGCAGGAGCGCGCCCGAGGTCTCCAGCTCGATCGTGAGCCAGTCCTGGATGAGGTCGAGCGAGAACCCGACCCCGAGCGGGAGCTCGACATATGAGGCGCCGCGCTCGCGGATCGTGAACTCACCCCCCGGCTCGGAGACCCTCATGCGGCCGACATAGAGCCGGTCGTAGCCGATGCCGACCGACAGCCACGCGCGGGCGCGCTCGCTGATCGGCAGCGTCGGCGCGAGGCGCCCGCCGAGCGCGAGGGTACGCACCGTCGGGGCGCCTTCTTCGCGCGGCTCTGCCGTGATCGCGCCGGGCTGCGCGAGCGCGCCCCTGGAGAGCGCGAGCTCGTGCTCGGCGTGCACGAAGAAGGCGGAGAACCGCAGGTAATCGAAGATCTCCCAGCGAGCGTGGAACCCGATGCCGAACGCGGGCTTCAGGCGAGCGAGCGTCAGGTTGCCGTCCTCGTCGCGCGATCCGAGCCGGCTGACGAAGGCCAGGTCCGCGCCGATCTCGATGTGCCTGTCCCACGGCAAGCGCGCCGGGGGCGGCGCGGGCGGCGCGGGCGGCAGCGGGGGCCGCGGAGGTCTCGACGGCTCCTCGGCGCCTGCGGCGTCCTGGGCCGTTCCGGCGCCTGTCGGCTCCTCGGCGCGCGCGGTCGCGGCGCAGGCGAGCGCGACCGCGCCCGCTGCCAAGCCTCGTCCCACGAGGGCGCGAGCGGTTCGCATGTCCGCCCTTGTAGCAGGCTTTCGAGCGGCCGAGCCGTGAGCTGTGCGGAGCGTCTCTGCCCGCCGCGTCACGGGGGAGCCGCGCGCTCCGGCGCCGGGCGGGCGCGCCCCGTTCGGGTCGGTGGCAGACGACCGCCCGGTCGGGCAAACTCCCTCGCATGCGAGCAAAGCACATCGCCTCCCTGTTCTTCGTGGTCGTCGCGCAGCTCGGCTGTTCCTCCGACCGGAAACCCGGGGACGCGCAGGCCCCCGTGGGCGCGCCTGCCCCTCCCGCCGAGGGAGCTGCGCCGATGCAGGCGTCGGCTGCCGGGATCGGGCGGCTCGAGAAGAAGCAGTTCGGCGCGCCCATCACGGAGACCTCGACCACGCCGCTGCCGGCGCTCCTGCAGGAGCCGGCCAAGTTCAGCGGGAAGACGGTGCGGACCGAGGGGGTCGTCTCGGCCGTGTGCAAGTCGATGGGCTGCTGGATGGAGATCGCCGACGAGTCCGGCAGCGCTCACATCAAGATGGCGGGCCACAGCTTCTTCGTCCCGAAGGACGCGTCCGGTCACCGGGCGGTCGTCCAGGGCACGATGGTCCCGGCGG
>CP181432.1:12297500-13555000 GCA_051717205.1 Sorangium sp. So ce1128 | reverse complement strand
CCTGGGTATTCTGGAAATCTAACCTGGGCCCATGAACTGGGTCGGGGACACTGCCTGGTGGGCAGTTTGACTGGGGCGGTCGCCTCCTAAAAAGTAACGGAGGCGTGCGAAGGTTCCCTCAGCCTGATTGGAAACCAGGCGTAGAGTGCAAACGCACAAGGGAGCTTAACTGTGAGACCGACAGGTCGAACAGGTGCGAAAGCAGGCGTTAGTGATCCGGTGGTTCTGTATGGAAGGGCCATCGCTCATCGGATAAAAGGTACTCTGGGGATAACAGGCTGATCGCGCCTGAGAGTTCATATCGGCGGCGCGGTTTGGCACCTCGATGTCGGCCCATCGCATCCTGGGGCTGGAGCAGGTCCCAAGGGTTCGGCTGTTCGCCGATTAAAGCGGTACGCGAGCTGGGTTTAAAACGTCGTGAGACAGTTTGGTCCCTATCTGCCGTGGGCGTAGGACACTTGAGAGGAGCTGCCCATAGTACGAGAGGACCTGGGTGGACGTACCTCTGGTGCTCCGGTTGTCCTGCCAAGGGCATAGCCGGGTAGCCATGTACGGAACGGATAACCGCTGAAAGCATCTAAGCGGGAAGCCGGCCTCAAGACTAGGTGTCCCGGGCCGCAAGGCCCCTAAAGACCCCTCGTAGACCACGAGGTTGATAGGCCGGGTGTGGAAGCCGAGCAATCGGAGGAGCTAACCGGTACTAATAGGTCGTGCGGCTTGACCATACTTCTAAGGCAAACATCGAAGCGTCGCGCCCGGAGTTCGGGTGACGAGCAGCGTGACACAGCTGGCCCAGCGTAGAGCGCCGCGAGAAGCGGGCTCCGCGGGTTCCGATTGGACGCACCCACAAGTTTCCGGTGGTGATATCGAGAAGGTCACACCCGATCCCATACCGAACTCGGAAGTTAAGCTTCTTGGAGCCGATGGTACTGCCAGGGCAACCTGGTGGGAGAGTAGGACGCCGCCGGGATTTTCTTTGAACCTGCGCACAGGCATCGCCGTGCGCAGGTTTTTTTTTGTCTTTCGCCCGGGGGGCCTGGCGGCCAAGCGTTCTGGCGACGTCGGCGCGCCTCCTGGAGGCTCTGCGGCCCGGCGACAACGAGGGCATTCCGAGATGCCCGGCCCCCGTGGAGGGTGTTCGTCGGGCGGCGCGGGGGCCCGCCGAACTCGCCTGGGACGTTCTGTCTCCAGCGTGCATGCATGCTGGAGACAGAACATCGATCGGGCTCAGACATCGGCCCTCCCCGCGCCGCCCGACGAACAGCCTCCACGGGCCTACCGCCTGTCACGTCGGACACCGAGCTGCGGGGCCGAACAGCCTCCACGGGCCCACCGCCTGTCACGTCGGACGCCGAGCTGGGGGGCCGAACAGCCTCCACGGGCCCACCGCCTGTCACGTCGGACGCCGAGCTGGGGGGCAGCACCGAGAGCGCTCGCTGAGCGACGGTGGTCGGCAGCGCCTGAGGCTGGAACCAACGGACCCGTGCTGTGGAACGGCGCACGGCCGCTGCGCAAGGATGCTGTCTGCTCTGGACGGTCGTGCGGGTGCATGCTCGTGATCAAACGCTACTTCTCACGAGGTTCGACATGAGCTCCACCGCCACGATCCCGCGCCGGCACGGCCTTTTTCCCTTGCACGCCGCGCGCACTACGTCGCACGCGTGCGTATCCACCCTCTTCGCCCAGTCGGTCAGGCGCGTCGCCTTCATCGAGGTGATGACGGCGGCTGTGCTCGTGGCGGCAGCGGCTTGTCCCGCCATCCTCCTGCTGATCGTGGCCGCCGGTTCGGCGCCGTAGCGTCCGGGGACGCGGTGGCTTGTCCCGCCATCCTCCTGCTGATCGTGGCCGCCGGCTCGGCTCCGTAGCGTCGGGGGAGCGGTGTCAGCTCGGACGGCGAGGACCCGTGCCGCAGCGATGCGCAGCTTCCGGACCGAGCACTTCGGCGCTCAGTGCGGGCGCTCGACGGCGCGCCGGGGGCCGTAGCTGCGAAGGAGGATGAGCCCGACAAGGACGACCAGGGCGGCAATCCGGAGCTCAGCCGGGATTCGCTGTACCCACTCCTCCTCGTCGATTCCGACCGTGGCGAGCACCAGGCCAAGCAGGCCACCCATGGCCTCGCCCGCTCGACTGACGGACGTCGCCGGGCCACTCGCGACCGCCTCGTGCGAGAGCGCGTGCAAGAGGAGGCCCGCCACCGCGGAAAGAACCCAGGGCTCGATGGCCTCGAAGCGCTCCGCATCGACGAGGCGCGTCGCGAAGGCGCCGGTCACCGTGGCGAGCGCGATCCCCGCGAGCGCAGCGCTCATGGCGCGCTTGTCGTTCGCCCCCGCCCTCACCTCGAGCACCTGGATCGCCACCACCATCGCCAGCGGGACCGTGTGCGCCGCGAGCGCGAGCACGATGGGCAGCGTGAGCTGCCCGACCCGCGAGAGCGACGCGACCGCCGCGCCCTCGCCGAACTGGTGCGCGAGCACCGCGGCATACCCCATCGCGAGCGCCGTCGTGGGCGGCCGGTGAGCGCCCGCCTCCCCGAGCAGGAGGCGCTCCAGCGCCGCCGGCGCCAGGAAGCCAGCCGCCGCCGCGAGCAGCCCGAGCCAGCCGATCTCGCCGAGCGCCTCCGGCAGCAGATGGAGCAGCGCGATCGACGCCGCACCGACGAGAGCGAACGTCCGTATCGCGGACATCGCACCCTTGCTCCGACGACGGAACAACGCCGCGAGACCGCCCAGCATGACGGCCAGCGCGAGGAGCGAGACGCCGAACGCCAGCGACACAGGCGCCCTCCTAGCACGGATTCACGAGAATCGGCGCTGTGCCGAACGGCTTGTGTGGGACACTACGAACGGGGGAGGTCTTGCCGCCCCGCGCGGAGGATCAGGTCGCTCACGAGGGCGGTCCAGCCGGTCTGGTGGGAGGCACCGAGCCCAGCGCCGGTGTCGCCGTGGAAGTACTCGAAGAAGAAGAGGCGATCGCGGAAACGGGGATCGCGCTGGAAGAGGGGGTGCTCGCCGTACACCGGGCGGCGCCCCTCGCGATCTCGCTCGAAAATTGTGATCAGCCGGCGCGCGAGCTCGTGCGCCCCGTCGCGAAGCGTGCGAGGGCCATGGCCGCCGAGCGGGGGGATCGCGAGCACGTCGCCGAAGCCGTGATCGAGCCGGAGCAGCGAGCGGTAGAGGAGATACCCGAGCGGGAACCAGATCGGACCGCGCCAGTTGGAGTTGCCGCCTTTCATGCGCGTGATCGACTCGCCTGGCTCGTAGCCGACATTGTAGTGCGCAGGGCAGGGATCCAGCCCGAGCGAGACGGGCGCGGCCGCGTGCTCCTTGGAGAGCGAGCGCGGGCCGAAGGGCGAGAGGAACTTGTCCTCGTCGAAGAGATGCGCGAGCACCCGCTCGAGGCGGCCAGGCGTCACCGCCGAGAGCACCTGCCGCCCATCCGGACGCACCGTGATGGCCTCGGCCAGCGCAGGGTTCTTGCCGAGGAACCACTCGGTCCGACGCCGGAAATTCGCAAGCTTGCCGTAGATCTCCGGCGTGATCACGTGCACGGCGCAGAGCGGGATGAGGCCCACGGCCGACCGGATCTTCACGTGCCTCGGCTTGCCGCCGGCGATGAGGATGTCGAAGTAGAAGCCGTCCTCCTCCGACCAGAGCGGTAGCCGACCGTCGGCCGTATGGTGGAGCGCGTGCGCGATCCGCAGGAAATGCTCGAAGAACTTGCTGGCCAGATCCTCGTACGCGGAGTTGTCGAGCGCGAGCTCCAGCGCGATGCGCATGAGATCCAGGCAGTACATCGCCATCCACGCGGTGGCGTCCGCCTGCTCCAGGCGCATCCCGGGCGCGAGCCGCTCGCTGCGATCGAAGAGGGAGATGTTGTCGAGGCCGAGAAACCCGCCCTCGAAGACGTTGTACCCCTCGGCGTCGCGCTTGTTGACCCACCAGGCGAAGTTGATGAGCAGCTTGTGAAACACCCGCTCGAGGAAGACCCGATCGCCCTGGCCCCGCTGCTTCCGCTCGATCTTGTAGATCTGGTACGTCGCCCAGGCATGCACCGGAGGGTTCAGGTCCGAGAACTCCCACTCGTAGGCGGCCAGCTGCCCGTTCGGGTGCTGGTACCACTCCTTGACCATCATCTTGAGCTGCGCCTTCGCAAGATCGATGTCGAGCGAGGCGAGCGCGAGCGCGTGGAAGGCGAGATCCCACGCCGCGAACCAGGGGTACTCCCACTTGTCGGGCATCGAGATGACGTCGGCGACCGAGACGTGCCGCCAGTGGTTGTTGCGGCCCTGGAGCCGCTCGGGCGGCGGCGCCTGCACGTCGCCGCGGAGCCAGGTGTCGACGTCGTAGTGGTAGAACTGCATCGTCCAGAACAACCCCGCCGCCGCCTGTCGCTGGATGGCGCGGCGATCGTCCGATAGCCCTGGGCCCTGGATGGCGAGGTAGTACTCGTCCGCTTCCTTGCGCCGCGTCTCGAGGAGCTCGCCCGCACCTTCAAAGGGCCTCGCCACCGGCTGCGGCGCGAGCCGGAGCAGGATCTGCCTGGTCTCGCCGGCAGGCACGTCGAGGCGATGCCAGCTCGCGGCCTTCGTGCCGCGCAGCTCGGCGTTCACCCGCTCCCTGTCGCCGTGGATGACCCGGTGATGGAACGCGTCCTTGACGTACGGCGTCCGAGAGGGGGCGCCGTAGAGCCGCTCGCGGTTCGTCTCGTTGTTGGTGAAGAGCAGCTCCGGACTGCCCTCGATGTACAGATGATGCGCGCCGTGCTCGGGGTGCGCCGCGCGCAGCGTCACGTGGCCGGGGCCGGCCTCCATCGCCCGGATTTCCGGGAGCGGACCGGGCGGCTCGCTCCAGGACCAGGTGTTGCGGAACCAGAGGTGCGGCAGGACGTGGATCGGCGCGGCCTCCGGGCCGCGGTTCACCACGGTGATGACCATCAGGATGTCGTTCGGGCTCCGCTTCGCGTACTCGACGACGACATCGAAGTAACGATCCTCATCGAAGGCGCCGAGATCGGGGAGATCTACCTCGCTCTCGGAGAGGCCGCGCCCGCGCGCGGCGGCTACGAGCGCGTCGTAAGGGAACGGCCGCTGCGGGTACCGGTAAAGGTAACGCAGGTAGCTGGAGGTCGGCGTCGCGTCCTCGTAGTAGTAGATCTCCTTGACGTCCTCGCCGTGGTTGCCTTCTGGCCCGGTCAGGCCGAAGGCTCGCTCCTTCAGGATCGGGTCCCGCTCGTTCCAGACGGCGACGGCGAGACACAGGATCTGATGACGGTCGCAGATGCCGCCGAGGCCGTCCTCGTTCCACCGATAGGCGCGGCTCCGGGCGTGGTCGTGCGGGAAATGCGCCCAGGCATCCCCGTTCGCGCTGTAGTCCTCGCGCACCGTCCCCCAGGCCCGCTCCGAGAGGTAAGGGCCCCAGTGCTTCCAGCGGAGGAGACGCTCGCGCTCCTCTTCGAGGCGGCGGTGCTCGGCGGTCAGCGCGGCGCTGGCGGTCCTCGTCATGCACGCACGCTAGGCGACTCCCGCCGACGCGTCGAGCCCGCGGCCTGCGCGCGGCGGGACGCGGCGGCGCTACTCGGTGCGCTTGATGATGTGAAACCCGAACGGCGTCTCGACGATCTCGCTCACCTCGCCGACCTTCAGGGCGAAGGCGACGTCGGAGAAGCCCTTGACCATCACGCCGCGCTCGAACACGCCGAGGTCCCCGCCGCGCTCTCCGGCGCCCGGCTCGTCGCTGTACTCCGTGACCGCCTGCTCGAAGCTCGCCCCGCCGCGGATCTTGAGGAGCGCCTCCTGGGCGCGCGCGCGCGCCTCGTCGCGCGTGCGGCGGACGCCCTCGGGCCTGCTCTTCGAGCCGTCGTGCATGACGAGGATGTGCCTCGCGCCGATCTGCTTCGGCTGGCTCGCCACGAGCGCTTGCTCCCGCGCGAGCGCCGCGTCCTCCTCGGCCGCGCGGATGGGCGCGGCCACGGCGAGGCCGCCGCCGACCCAGGACGGCGAGGTGGCCAGCGTCCCGCAGGCGGTCACGCAGAGGAGCGCGAGGGGAGAGCACGCCGAGAGCGCGTGGACCAGCACGGCGCGGACGTCAGGGCTTCGCATCGGCGCGGAGACTGCCGCGGGAGGACAGCGCCCGCAACCCTTCCCGTCCGCTCCCGCGACGCTCAGCGGAGCACCATCACCGGGACGAAGGCCCACCCGCCAGCGGCCACGCTCACCCGCGCGCGCCTCACCTCGCCCCGGGCGCCCACGACCACGTCGTGCGTGCCCGCGCGGACGCGGGTGCGCGCGATGGCGATGCGCGCGGGGAGCGTCGACCAGCCGCGCGTGTCCGGCGTGTCGAGCACGGTCAGCGTCGCGCTCGTGAGCAGGCCGACGAGCAAGCCCAGCGGCCCCGAGTCCTCTGCGGCGGCCTCCGTCGCGCCCTGCGCCGCCTCGCCCGCCGCGATGCGGGCGATGGTCCTCGTGACTGCCGACAGGATGACGGTCCCCTCGCTCTTCTTCCAGGCCGCGCGCACCTGCGCCTCGACGTCGAGGGCCTGCTCCATCGGCCGGGAGCGCCCGTCGATCCGGAGGGTCGGGATCGCGTAGCCGCCCTTGCCCCGGCCGAGCGTCGGGTAGTTGACCCACGTCACGAGCCCCTTCGCCGCGAGCTCGTCGGCCCGCGCGCGATCGGTCGGGCTGATGTCGTCGGCGACGAGGGTGAGCGCGAGCCCGATCGGCAGGCGCTGCGGCACCTTCTGCGGGACGCGCCCGAACCCGACGACGACGACGAGCTCCGCCTCGCCGGCCTCGGCGAGCGGCAGCGGCGGCTCGACGCCCTCGATCTGGGCGGCGATGCGGGGCGATCTCGGCTCGCCGCGCGTGAGCGCGCGGAGCGGGCCGCGGAGCGACGGATACGGCCCGTGGCGGAGCGCGTCGTCGTAGTGGAGGAGCGCCTCGTCGGGCTGGCCGCTCTTCTCGAAGGCGAAGCCGGCGAGGTAGCTCCCGAGGCCGAGGAGCGCCGTCTCGCCCTCGTGATCGCGCAGGTACTTCTGCATGACCGCGAGGCGGCGGGCCTCGACCCTGGCCCCGCTGAGGTCGCGCTGGGCCAGGTAGTTCATCATGTTGAGGGTGTTGATGAGCAGCTTCTCGTAGGCAGGGGCCCTGTACGGGCCAGCGTCGTCCGAGAAGAGGTATTTCCCGAGCTCGTCGGCGGCCCCGCGGGACAGGTCGAGCAGGTCGATCGACTTGTCCGCGGTCCCGAGATCGCGGGCGGACAGCCTGTAGCGGTCCATGCTGAGCAGGACGTTGCCGCGGTCGAGCAGGAGGAGCGCGTTGTCGCCCTGGAGCGCCGGGAGCTCGTCCGCGGTCTCGACCTCCATCTGCTCGTTCAGCGCGGCGACCGCGTCGGCCCGGGCCCCGCGGTCGAGCGCGTCGAGCGCGGTGCGCACGCGATCCTCATGGCCGCTGCAGGCCGCCTGTCCGAGGCCGAGGAGCAGCGCGAGCGGAGCCAGGACCGCGCGCTTGCGTCCCCAGAGGCGCGCGCGCCGCGAGAGCATCACTCCTGGATGAGCGCCTTGGTGAAGGCTGCCCGGTTCTGCCAGGCGACCGCGCTCGTGGCGACCTCGATGAGCTGCATGAACATGAAGTACTGCACGCGGCGCTCATCCTCGGTGCGCTCGTCGGAGGTGAAGACCTTGCCGGTGATGTAGTACTTCGCGCCGAGCTGGCGGTTGTACTCGGCGATGTGGTTCGGGTCGAACCCGCCGCCGTGCTGCTTCTCGACCTCCGCGATCATCTGCTGCTGGCGCTCGACGCTCACCACGGTGACGAGGCCCGTGTTGACCATGTACGTCTCGATATCGGACAGGAGCGCCTGCAGCTGGCTGTCGATGTGCTCGCTCGTCTGGTTCGACAGCGGGTAGATGGCGAGCGTGGGACGCGAGCCGTCGTTCGCCCACGCCTTGGCCACGGGAGAGGCCATCAGCGACTTCAGGTTCTCGTGAAGGAGCTGCTCGATGTCGCGCTTGTCGATTCCCGTGCTCATCGCCGCGTCGTCGAGCCCCTCGACCTGATTGCCGCGGACGTAGGTCGGTCCGCAGCCAATGGGCATCGACGCGAGCGCGAGCGCCGCGAACAGCGCGGCCGGACAGAGGCTGGACGAACTGGGCATGGACACTCCGCAGGGCAGGACGGGCGCATCCTAGCAGGGGAGATGTCCGCTGGAGCGGTGATCAGGCGGAAATCGTGCTCCGCCGCGCGGCGTGCGCCGGCGGAGCGGCCCTTCTGGCCCGCTGCAACGCGAGCAGCGCGAGCAGCGCGAGCAGCGCGGACGAGGACCCGCCGCCGCCGGCCATGGGGCCGTGCGCGCACGAGAGCCAGCGCTCATCGAGAGGCCGACGTGACGGCAGTCGCTCCGCCGCGCCGGACGCCGTGGCCCACCAGGGCGCGGCGTAATCGCCAGCTTCAGCGGCGCGCGTCGCCTCCGTGACGAGCCAGCTGCGATGGGCGATCAGCCCTCCGTAGATGGGGTCGGAGCAGCCGGCCGGCCCGCGCGAGGTCACGCCGATGATCCGCCCCGCGACGTCGAGCGCCGGCCCGCCCGAGTCGCCGCTGCAGATGCCGCTCTCCCCGCGCCACTCGCTCCCCGTGACGCGCTCCTGCGTTCCACACCCGTACCCGACGCACTCGACCCGGAGCCCGTCGCGGCGCCTGCGGTCGCCGCCGTCGCGCGCTCTGCCCTCCGTGTCGCCGAAGCCCACCGCCGAGTAGACCTCGCCCTCCTCCGGCGGCCGGTCGAGGCGGGGCGCGAGCGGCGTGACCTCGCTGGCTCGGAACGGCGAGGAAAGCACGACGAGCGCGAGATCGCGCCCGCACACAGCGTTGCCGTCGGGCGGGCTGAGCACCGCGCGCGCGGCGATCCACGGGGCGTCCGCCGCCCACAGCGCGCTGCCGAGGGTGGCGTAGACCTGCGAGGCATCGACCGGCTCACCGAACGTCGCCGACTTGCAGGCGATGAGCTTCGGGGTCTCTGCGATGCAGTGCTGCGCCGTGAGCACCAGGTTGGGCGCGATCAGCGTGCTCGAGCAGGTCCGCGCGACACGACCTCTCCGATCCGTGATGAGGAGGCCGGCGACCGCGTGGTCTCCAGCGTCAGGGTACCCTCCCTTGATCTCCTGCGGGCTCTCGGCCGTGTCCTCGTCGTCCAGGCCAGGCTCCTCCGCGTCGCCCGCGCAGCCGGCCAGCGCGACGGCGGCGAGGAGGCCGCCTGCCCGGATGCGCCATGCGGCGGTGTTGTTCCGGCACACCGCCATCCGCCGTTGCACGGCACCTGCCAGCCTGGGCTGTGCACCGCCGTGTTCCGCGAGCGAGGAGAGGATTGCTTCCGAGGAAGCTCGCGCGCTCACGGAGCAACGCCGCCGCGCTGTGGTGGGGTATGCGGCCAGCGCGCCGATCGGGATAAGCGCACGGCGAGCGCCCGACCTCGGCGTCAGCGCGGAGCGAGGCGCTCCTCGACGAGCAGGCGGTGCGAGGGCGCGCGTTCGCCGCGCTCCTGTGCGGAACACCCTCCCGCCGCCCGCCCGAGCATCCGCTATGGACGTCGCCGCGGCGCGATCGCTGCGCGACGCTGAATGCTGGCCGGGCGGCGCCGGAGCGTCAGCCGACCACGATGTTCACGATCTTTCCCGCGACGTAGATGAACTTCTTGATCTGCTTGCCCGCGGCGAAGGTGGCCACGGCTTCCAGGCCGAGCGCGGCGGCGCGGGCCTCTTCCTCGGGGGCCGCCTTCGCCAGCATCACCCGGCCGCGGACCTTGCCGTTCACCTGCACGGGGATCTCCAGGATGTCATCGATGCAGAGCGCCTCGTCGTACGTGGGCCATGGCTCGTAGCTGAGCGAGCGCTCGTGGCCGGTGAGCCGCCACAGCTCCTCCGCGAGGTGCGGCGCGAAGGGCGACACGAGGAGGATCAGCCGGAGGACCGCCTCGCGCGGCGGCGAGGGCAGCGAGCTCAGGTGGTTCACGAAGACCATCATCGCGGAGATCGCGGTGTTGAACGCCATCGCCTCGATGTCGCCGGTCACCTTCTTGATGGTCCTGTGGAGCTGCCGGCTCGTCGCCTCGTCCATCGCGTCCGAGAGCGGCCGCGTGCACGTCGCGAAAACGCGATCCCGGAACCGGACCACCCCCTGGATCTGCCCTGATTGCCAGGGCTTCACCGCCTCGAGCGGGCCCATGAACATCTCGTAGAGCCGCAGCACGTCGGCGCCGTAGGAGCGCACGATGTCGTCGGGGTTGATCACGTTGCCCCGCGACTTCGACATCTTCTCGTTGTCTTCGCCGAGGATCATCCCCTGATGGACGAGCTTCACGAACGGCTCGGGGTGCTTCACGCGGCCGAGGTCGTAGAGCACCTTGTGCCAGAAGCGCGCGTAGAGGAGGTGCAGCACGCCGTGCTCCGCGCCGCCGACGTAGAGGTCGACGGGCATCCACGCGTCGTAGGAGGCCTCCGAGAACGGCTCGGCGTCGTTCTGCGGATCGAGGAAGCGCAGGTAGTACCAGCACGAGCCCGCCCACTGAGGCATCGTGTTCGTCTCGCGCGCGTACCACTTGCCGTCCCGCTGGAAGAAGCGCCAGTCCGCCGCGCGCGCCAGCGGGCCCGCCGGGTCGTCGCCGGGGCGGAAGTCGGCGAGCGGCGGCAGCTCGAGCGGCAGGCTGGCGTCGTCCACCGCGATCGGCTGATCGTAGCGGATCGTGTGTGCGGCGCCCTTCCTTGGATCGCCGTGCGGATCGGCGAGATCGACGGGGAAGTAGATGGGGATCGGCTCGCCCCAGTACCGCTGGCGCGAGAAGACCCAGTCGCGCAGCTTGTAGTTCACCTCGCGCCTGCCGCGGCCGAGCGCCTCGAGGCGGGCGATGACCGCGCGCTTGCACTCCTCGGTCTTGAGGCCGTCGAACTCGCCGCTCCGGACCGCGACGCCCGCGTCGACGTAGGCGGCCTCGAGCTGGTCGTGCAGGGCGCCGTCGGGGCTCACGACCTCGACGATCGGCAGCCCGTAGGCCCGGGCGAAGGAGAAATCGCGCTCGTCGTGCCCGGGCACCGCCATCACGGCGCCGGTGCCGTAGCCGCCGAGCACGTAGTCCGCGACCCAGATCGGCACCTCGGCGCCCGTGATCGGGTGGACGGCGACGAGGCCCGTGTCGACGCCGGTCTTCTCCTTCGCGGCCGCGGAGAGCCGCTCGCGATCGCTCTTGCTCGCCGCGGCGGCGACGTACGCGCGCACCGCCTCGCGGCGCTGCTCGGACGCCCCGCCCTCCGCGCTCATGAGCCAGGCCGTGAGCGGGTGCTCGGGCGCGAGCACGACGTAGGTGACGCCCATCAGCGTGTCGGGCCGGGTCGTGAACACGCTCAGCGAGCCCTTGCTCCACCCCTTGACCGCGAACGTGATGAGCGCCCCCTCCGAGCGGCCGATCCAGGCGCGCTGCATCGCCACGGTTCCCTCGGGCCAGTCGAGGAGGCGGAGATCCTCGGCCAAGCGATCGGCGTAGGCGGTGATGCGGAGCATCCATTGCCTGAGTGGCGTCCTGTAGACCGGGTGCGAGCCGCGCTCGCTCTTGCCGTCGATCACCTCCTCGTTTGCGAGGACGGTGCCGAGCGCGGGGCACCAGTTGACGCTCACCTCGTCCTGGTACGCGAGGCCCTTCTTGAAGAGCTGGAGGAAGATCCACTGCGTCCAGCGCACGTAGCGCGGATCGGTCGTGGCGAGCTCGCGCGACCAGTCGTAGCTGAAGCCCAGCATCTTGAGCTGGCGCTTGAAGGTCGCGATGTTCCGCGCCGTCGTCTCGGCCGGGTGCGTGCCGGTCTCGATAGCGTGCTGCTCTGCCGGGAGGCCGAAGGCGTCCCAGCCCATGACGTGCAGCACGTCGATCCCGCGCATACGGAAGTAGCGGGACATGATGTCGGTCGCCGTGTACCCCTCGGGGTGCCCGACGTGCAGCCCCGCCCCGGAGGGGTAGGGGAACATGTCGAGCACGTAACGCTTCTCGCGGGCGGCGTCGGCGCTGCGGACGGCGCGGAACGTCTCGCCCTCCTCCCACGCGCGCTGCCAGCGCGGCTCGACCTCGGCATGGTCGTAGCGCGCGGGCTCGCGCGGCTCGTTGGAGGAAGGGTCGTTGGAGGTGCGGGGGCCCATCGTCTCGGCGGCCATATCGCGACGAGCCATAGCACTGTGCTGCCGCGGTCGACAGCCGCCCGCGGCGACGGAGGCCCGCGTCCCCGCGGGAGCGTCGTCGCCCGTCCGCGGCGCGCGCCCCGGTCACGTCGAGAGTTCCGGGCAAGCGTGGACAGCGCCGCGGTGCGAGCTCTGCCGTCCGATGCTCCCGCGCCCGCGGGTCCGACAGAGCGCGCGCGCCGTCTCGTGCTCTGGCGGCAGGCGCGTCGTGCGGTGCGTGCGCCGTCCGTGCTCCCGCGCGCCGCCGGCGGCCGCGCGAGCTCGCCCCGCCGAGGCGCGGGCCGCGCTGCTGCTTCGTCCGCAACGGGCGGCGCTCGGCATGGCGCTGCGCAACGCGTGTCCTGGCGCAGCGGAGCCGCGCGCGCGGGGCGAGGCGTCAGAAGGATGGCCGGACACCGAGAATTGGGGGTAGATTGAAATCGCTGTTCCGCTTCAGTGTGAGGCGGAGGGGCCGCGTGGGCGGCGCCTCCGGGGCGCGCGGATGACCGACAAACACGTTCCATGGGGATCCCCGGAGAGTGAGATGGCGGCGCAGCCAGGCCGACCGATCCCGTCTGCGCATGGAGCGGGGATCCCTTTCCGGCCGCTGCCCGTGCCGCCGCTGATGGCCCCCGGGGCCCTGCGCCCACTCTCCGCGCAGTACGCGCTGAGCCCTCACGTTCAGCAGCACAGCTTGCCCGGGATCGCCGGCCCGGCCCCGTCAGCGCCCGGCTTCGCTGGACCGGCCCCGTCAGCGCCCGGCTTCGCTGGACCGGCCCCGTCAGCGCCCGGCTTCGCTGGACCGGCCCCGACCGGTACGTCGTATCCAGGGCCGGCGCCGCCAGCGCCGGCGTACTCGGGAGCGGCGCCGCCAGCGCCGGCGTACTCGGGAGCGGCGCCGTCAGCGCCGGCGCACTCGGGAGCGGCGCCGTCAGCGCCGGCGCACTCGGGAGCGGCGCCGTCAGCGCCGGCGTACTCGGGAGCGGCGCCGCCAGCGCCGGCATTCTCGGCGCCTGCCCCAGCTGGGCCAGCGTTCCCCTCGCAAACCCAGCCGCCCACGGCGAACGTCTCGGCGCGCGGAGGGACCCTTCCGCCCGGCCTCGTCTCGCAGCAGGACGTGCTGTCGGCCAGCGGCGTCTTTTCTCCGAGCGCGCTCCCGTTCGTCTCGGCGGCGCCGCAGTCGGATCCTGTGCCCCCGAGCCAGATGTCCTTCCTGCCGGCGCCGACCACGGAACGGATGGGAACGAACGCTGCGCAGCCGCCCCCTCCGGCAGCAGCGCCGGGGCTCGGCGTCCCGGGCTTCGGTTCCGCCGGCGGGCCCCCTGTGTCCGAGCCGGCGCGCTCGCCCATGCCATCGCTTCACGCCGGTGTGCCGGCGCAGGCCGGGCCGCCGTCCGCCGCGGCGCCTGCGTCCACCGTCGGCGCAGCTCCAAGCGCGGCGGCGCCAGGCGCGCCGCCGGCGGCTGGCAGGTGGGACGGCGCAGCGGCGCCCGGCGCGCCCCAGGGAGCCGGCGGGTGGGACGGCGCGGCCATGCCGCCCGCCGAGAGCCCATGGGCGACCACGTCGGCGCGGCTCGAGATGCCCGTGCTCCCGTCGACCTTCGTGCAGGAGCGCGTGGAGCCGCAGAAGCCCTCCGCCGTCACGCCGACGCGGCGGGAGGGCGGCAGGACCCTGATCATCGTGCTCAGCGTCATCCTGGCGGTCGCCCTCCTGGCGCTCGTCGGGATCACGCTGTGGCAGAGCATGCGCGGGGGAGGGCCCATCTCGATCGACTACACCGAGCCGCCTCCAACGACCGCCGAGACAGCGTCCGAGCCGGCCGCGAGCGCGCCGGCGGCCCCCAGCGCGACCGCCGCGCCCCGCCCGGTCGCGCGCCCGCGGCCGAAGGGCGACGACATCTACGACGAGGTCGAGAAGGAAAAGTCCCGGCGCTGAGGCGGCACGCGCCGCGCCGACCGCGCGCGGCAGGCGATTCGTTGGCCCTGCGCTCCGTTCCATGCTGGTGATCGGCCGCCATGGCGACGCCCATCCCGCAGAACCTCGCCCCCTTCACCCTCGACGAGCTGGCGCGCGCGACCGGCGGACGCGTGGTGAGGACCGGGCCGGCCGCGCGGGGCATCTCGACCGACAGCCGCACGATCGCGCCCGGCGCGGCGTTCGTCGCGCTCGCGGGCGAGAGCTTCGACGGCCACCGGTTCCTCGACGCGGCCGCGCAGCGCGGGGCGGCCGCGTTCGTCGTGTCGCGCGAGGTGGCCCTGCCGCCCGCAGGAGGCGTGGTGCTCGTGGACGATGGGCTCGCGGCGCTCGGGGCGCTGGCGCGGGCGCACCGCGAGCGATGGCGAAGGGGCGCCCACCCGAAGGGGCCGCGCGCGATCGTCGCGGTCGGCGGCTCCGCCGGCAAGACAACGACGACGCGGACCACCGCGGCGCTGCTCGCGGGCGCGGGCTTCGGCGACGTGCACGCGACCGCGGGCAACCTCAACAACGCCATCGGCCTGCCGATGACGCTGCTCGGGCTCGAGGAGCGCCATCGCTTCGCCGTCGTCGAGATCGGCACGAACCAGCGCGGCGAGGTCGCGGCCCTCGCGCGGATCGCCGGGCCCGACCTTGCGGTGCTGACCTCCATCGGCATCGAGCACACCGAGGGGCTCGGCACGCTGGACGACGTCGCCGCGGAGGAAGGCGATCTGCTCGCCGCCCTGCCGGCCGAGGGGGTCGCCCTCGGCAACGGCGACGACGCGAAGGTGGTCGAGCAGCTCGCCCGCGCCGGCTCCGCGCGGCGGATCACCTACGGCTTCGGCGAGCGCGCGCAGATCCGGATCGCGGGGCGGCGGCCGGTCGGGGTCCGCGGCACGTCGGTGCGGCTCGACCGGGGAGGCGAGGCGCTGGAGCTCGTCGTCCCGCTGCTCGGAGAGGCGGGCGCGCTGGCCGCGGCGGCGGCGGTCGCCGTGGTGGAAGCGGCGCTCGGCGAGCGGCTCTCGACGGAGCGGGCGGCCGAGGCCGCCGCAGGGCTCGCGCCGCCGGGGGACGGGCGCCTGTCGGTCTGCGAGCTGCCGGACGGCACCGTGGTCATCGACGACAGCTACAACGCCAACCCGCTGTCCATGCGGTCGTCGCTCAAGGCAGCTGCCGAGCTGGCCGGCGCGCTCGGGAAGCGGCTGGTCCTGCTGCTCGGCGAGATGCGTGAGCTCGGCGCGCTCGCCGCGGCGGAGCACGACGCGCTCGGCGCGGAGGTCGGCGGCATGCGCCCCGCCGCGCTGATCGCCGTCGGCGGCGAGGCGTCGCGCATCGCGCGCGCCGCCGAGGCGGCCGGCGTGCGGGCGTGGTTCGCCGGCGACGCGAGCGCCGCCGCGGATCGCGCGCTGGAGACCGTCGAGCGCGGCGATCTGGTGCTCGTGAAGGGCTCGCGCGGGATCAGGATGGAGCGGATCGTGGAGGCGCTCGCCGGGCGCGGCGCGGGCGCCGGCAGCCTGCGCGCCCGGTGAGCGCGCGTCCGCCGGTCGAGCGCGCGCGCCGTCGTCACGCGCCGAGCGCGGCCCGCACCTCGGCGACGGACTGGCTGAGCAGGAGCTTCGCCTCCTCGTTGCTGCAGAAGGAGCGCGAGATCATGCGATCGACGTAGAGCGTGCCGCGGAGGTGATCGACCTCGTGCTGGAGGATCCGGGCGGGCCAGCCGGTCGCCTCCCAGCGGACGTCCCTGCCGTCCTCGTCCACGCCGCTCACCTCGACCGAGAGATCGCGCTCGACCAGCGCCATGTAGCCCGGGACGCTCAGGCAGCCCTCGAAGAACGTCGCGCGCCCCGCGCCGGCCGCGCTCGGGAGCGGCGGCGCGAGGACCTTCAGCGTCGGGTTGATGATCACCCGGAGCGGAAAGGGCACACGGCCGCGCTCGGCGCGCTGGCCCGGCGTGAGGCGGGACATCAGCTCCTCGCTGTCCTCGAGCACGATGACCTGCTGGCCGACGCCGATCTGCGGCGCCGCGAGCCCCACGCCGGGCGCCTTGCGCATCACGGAGACCATCGTCGAGACGAGCTGCTTGAGCTGCTTCGTCCCGATCTCTTCGGGCGGGACGGGCGCGGCGGGCTTCCGCAGGACGGCTCGGCCTGCGAGGACGATCGGGGGGAGATCCATGCCGCCGGGATGAATCGGCGCCACGGCGGGCGCAAGGGCCGCTGGCCCGGGATCGCGGTCCGCGTGGATGTCCTCACGCCGAGGCGGGGGCGAGGGTAATCGCGGTCCGCGTGGATGTCCTCGCGCCGAGGCGGGGGCGAGGGTAGAGGAGCGGCGCCGAGCTCCGCCCGGCCCCGCCATGGCAGCGTCCCCTCCGTCATCGCCGGCCCGCGCGCGCGCCCCCCGCCGGCCGCTCCGTCTCGCCGTCGCGCTCACCCTCGCGGTGCTGACGCTCGCCGCCTTCGCCGCCGTGACGCTGCGGCTGCAGCTCGAGCCGAACGTCGCCTCGCTCCTGCCCGAGCGCGGGGACGCCGCGGCGCTGCGCCGGTACGTGCGCGGGTTTGGCGGCGGCGACCTCGGCGTCGTGATGGTCAAGGGGGACGACCCGGACGAGAACGCCGCCGTGGCCGCGGAGATCGCGCGGGCCCTCTCGGCGCGCCCTACCGTCCAGCGCGCCGCCGACCGGATCGAGGTCGCGCGCGCACTCGACCCGTGGCTCTCCTTCCGGCACGCGGACGCGCGCGTCCGCGTGCGGCTCGCCGCCGCGCTCTCCCCCGAGGGCATGCGGGAGCGCCTCGCGGAGACGCGCACCATGCTGCTCGCGCCGGGCGGCGGCGCCGCGGCCGAGACGATCGCGGCCGACCCGCTGCGGCTCTCGCAGCTCGTCTTCGAGTCCGCGGACATCGGATCCGGGGTGCGCACGCAGGCGGACGGCGCCTTCGCCACGGACGACGGCAAGGTGCACCTCGTCCTGGTGCAGCCGGCCGGGCAGGCGCTCCGCGGCGCCGATGCGCGCGCCTTCGTCGCCGACGCGAACGCCGTGCTCGCCCCCCTCCGCGCCACGCACCCGAAGATTGCGCTCGGGCTCACCGGCGGGCATGCCATCGCCGCGGCCACCGAGGAGATGCTCACGCGCGACCTCGCCGTCTCGGGGTCGCTCTCGATGCTGCTCGCCTCCGCCGTGTTCGCGCTGCTCTTCCGCCGCCTGCGCGCGCTCGCCGCGGTGATGCCGCCGCTCGTGCTCGGCACGGTCTGGACCGCAGGGCTCGCGACGGCGCTCCCGGGCGGCCTCAGCGCGATCGCGGTCGCCTTCATGTCGGTGGTCGTCGGCGTCGGCGTCGACACCGGCGTCCACGTCTACGCCGCGCTGCTCGAGGCGCGGCGCGAGGGCCTGGATCCCGAGGCGGCGGGGCGCGCCGCGAGGGCGCGGACGTCGCGGGCGGTGCTCGTCGCCGCGGTCACCGCGGCGGCGGCCTTCGGGGCCCTCGCGCTGTCGGACATCAACGCGCTGCGGCAGCTCGGGCTCCTGTGCGCCGCGGGCGAGGTGCTCACGGCGATCGCGATCGTCCTCGTGACGCCCGCCGTCGGCGCGTGGCTCGAGCGCGGGACCCCGCCGGCCGAAGCGCCCGCGCGCTGGCCTGAGGGCCTCTACCGGATCACCCGGACCCGGGGCCGCGCGCTCGCCGTCGCGGCGCTCGCGGCGCTCCCCGTCGCGGCCGTCGCCCTCGGCGCGGCGCCGCCGCTCGCCGAGGCCATCGTCGCGATCAGGCCCGCCGAGCTCGAGCCCCTCAAGGTGCAGCAGGCGATCTTCGACGCGTTCGGCGGCCGGCGCGGGCAGTGGGTGGTGCTCCTCGCGGACGGCGAGCAGGAGCGCGCCCGCGCGCGCGCCGACCGGATCGCGGAGCGGCTCGCCGCGATGAAGGCCGACGTGGAGGCCGTCGACGCGCTCACCGCGCTCGCGCCCGCCGCCTCGACCCAGGCCGAGCGGTTCGCCGCGCGCGACGCGCTCGACCTGCCCGGCAAGGCCGACGAGCTCGCGCGGGCGCTCCGCGACACGGGCTTCGCCCCCGAGCGCTTCTCGGCGGTGCTCGACGGGATGCGCGCCCCGCCGCGGCAAGAGGTGGCGCTCTCTGACCTCGAGCGCGGCCCCGCGTCCATCCTGCTCTCGCGCTACCTCGGGGCGGACGGCGGCGACGCGCTCGTCGCGCTGTACGTGCGGCCCCGCGAGGCCGGCTCGGTCGAGCGGATCGAGCGCGCGATCCGGGAGGAGGACCCGCAGGCCATGCTCACCGGCTACACCCGGCTCGAGGCGTCGCTCCGCGAGACGCTCGCGCACGACATGCCGCGGATCGCGATCGTCGCGGGCGGGCTCGTGCTGCTGGCGCTCTCGGCTTCCCTCCGCAGCGCGCGCGACATCGCGCTGGCCGCGCTCGTCGTCGCGTCGGAGATCTCCCTCGTCCTCTTGCTGATCCGGGCGCTCGGCATCCCCCTGCACGCGTACGACGCGCTCGTCATCCCGGTGCTGCTCGGGATCACCGTGGACGAGGGCATGTTCTTGCTCCACCGCGCCCGCGAGATCGAGGCCGCGGGCGGCGGCGACGCGGTGATCCGCGAGACGCTGCGCCACGAGGGGCCGGCCATCGCGGCCACCGCGCTGACCACGGCCGCGGGCTTCGCCGCGCTCGCGTTCTGCAGGTTCGACGGCCTCCGCGATCTCGGCCGCGTCGGGGCGCTCGGCAGCGCCGTGGGCCTCGTGGTCGCGCTCCTCGTGGTGCCGGCGGGGCTGCGGCTCTGGCCCCGGAGGCACCGACGCGCGTAACATCACCGCGTTGTCGCCCCGGCGCCTCTTCCTCATCGCTCTCCTCGCGCTCGCGCGTCCTGCCGCGGCGCAGCCGTCGCCCGCGGCCGCGCCGCCGCGCCCCGCTGCGCCGGCCCCGCGGCCGCCGCGCCCGGCCGTCGCCCGCGCCGTCGACGCGCTCGCGCGCTCGCTCGACCCCGTGGCCGGCCGCGTGCTCGTCGCCGCCGCGCCGCTGCTCTCCGACGCGCCGGCGCCGCGCGGCGCGCAGCTCGCGGCCGCGCTCGCCGCGCAGCTCGCCGGCAAGCTCGGCGCCGCCGCGCGCGCCCAGAAGGACCCGACCCCGCTGCCGCTCGCGCGCGAGGCCGCGCGCGACGACGGGGCGCTCGTCCACCTCGCCGTCGAGATCGCGGCGGGGCGGCTGCGCGTCACCGCCGACGTGTACCCGGTGCCGCGCACCGTCTGGGCGCGCATCCGCGATCCCGAGCCGGGGCCCATCGCCCACGCCTACGCCGAGGTGCCCATCGACGCGGAGATCCGCAGCTTCCTCGCGCCCATCCCGCTCGTCGCCGCCAGGGTCGATCGCGCGAAGAACTTCGAGGGCGACGTGGTCGCGCTCGCGTGCGGCGATCTCGATGTCGACGGCTCGCTCGAGATCCTCAGCGTGAGCCGCCGCCGCGTGACGACGCTCCGCCTGCGCGGCGGCCGGGTCGTGCCGCTCTCGTCGCGCTCCTGGCCGGACGTCGTCGCGGTGCACCCGTCGCCGCTCCGCGAGCCGCTCGCGTTCGCGACGCTCGTCGAGCGCGAGCGGGACGGCGAGCCCTTGCCGCCGTACGCCGACGTGGGGCTCACCGATCGCGCGTGCAGCGTCCGCTTCGACGGCAAGCTCCAGGCGCTCGCCGAGCTCCCCGGGCTCGCGGTCCCGGACGCGGGCGGCTCCGCCTGCACGACGACGTGGGGGCCGCTCCTCACCGGCCCGCTGGGTCCGTGCGCCTCGGCGGATCCGCCGCCGGCGACCTCGGCGCTGGCCGGCCGGTACGACGCGCTCGCGTCGGCGCGGCTCCTGTCCGCGCGGGGTGAGCCGTTCACGGTCTGGGCGACGCGCGAGCGCGGCGCTGTCGAGCTCCGGGACAGCGCGGGCCGCCGCAGGCCCGTGGGCAACGCCGGGGCGCAGCTCGCGATCGGCGATCTCGATCAGGATGGGCAGCCCGAGCTGCTCGCCAGCCTCGACGTGCTGGATCCGCTCGAGGACGCGGTCGTGGTCTGGTCGTGGCGGCGCCGCGAGGGCGCCCCGGACCGCGCGGCGCTCGAGGAGATCCTGCGCCTGCCGGCGCCGGCGGGGGTGCGCGCCCTCGCGGTCTGTCCGCCCGACGGGGCCGGGCGCGCCCCCTTCGCGGTGGCGACGGCCGACGAGATCTGGGTGGTGCGGTGAGCCGGGCGCTGGCGCGCCGCGCCTTCCTCGGCGGCGCCGGCGCGCTGCTCGGCGCCGCCGCCCTCGCCGTCGTCCCCCGCCGCGCCCGCGCCATGGGGCGCACGCCGCTCGGCGGCCGCGTCTCGATGCACCTCCCGTGGCCGACGAGCTCGCTCGACCCGCACGACCTGAGCGATCCGGCCGCGGCCCTGTTCGCGCCGGCGATCGCCGACAGCCTCTACGGGACCGACGCGTCCGGGAACCCGTACCCGACGCTGGCGTCCGCGCTGCCGTCCCGCGAGGGCGACGCCGCGGTCGTGCGCCTGCGCGACGGGCTGCGCACCGCGCGCCTCGTCAAGCTCGACGGCCGCGACATCGTGAGCTCCGTCGAGCGCGCCCGCGCCCACGGCGCGGCCGCGGCGCTCGCCGAGGTCCCGCGGCCCGCACGGCACCCGAAGGATCCGCTCGCCGTCGTGTTCCCGCGCGCGGACCCGGGCCGCGTCGCCCGCGCGCTCGCGTCGCCCCTGGTCGCGCTCCTGCCGCGCAGCTTCGATCCCGCGGCGCCGGACGGCACCGGCGCGTTCCGGGCCGACCTCGGCCCGCGGCAGATCACGCTGACGCGCAACGACGTCGCCGCGCGCGGCGCCGCCTTCCTCGACGCGATCGAGGTGATCCGCTCCGAGGACCTGACGACCTCGCTCCGCGCGTTCGAGACCGAGCGCGACGACCTCGGCTGGCTCGGCGCCGGGCTCCACACGAACCGCCGCGGCGCCGTCCGGTTCGATCTGGGCGTCGCCGGGTGGATCGTGCTCACCACGAGCCCTGACGCCGGGCTCTTCGGTCAGCCCGGGGTCGCGCAGCGGCTCGTCGACGCGCTGCCCCCCGAGCGCCTCGCGCACCTCGGCCTGGTCGGCCTCCCGAAGGCGCACGGCGATCCCGCGTGGGGCGGCCCACCGGCGGAGCTGTTCGTGGATGAGTCTGCCGCGCACCTCGTCGAGGTCGCCGAGGCGGTCGCGCCGATCCTTTCGCGGCCCGGGCACGAGGTCACGGCAGAGCCTGTATCGCGAGCGGAGCTCGGGCGCCGCCGCGCCCGCGGCACGGCGACGCTCGCGATCGAGCTCGTGCGCCCGCTCGGCCCGGGGCCCCTCAACGCGCTGCTCGCGCTCGCGACCGCCGACAGCCGCAGCCGCGCCCTCGACCTCGCCCGCCACCCGCCGCGGCTCGCGCCCGGCGCCGCGCCGCGCTCGCTCACCGCGACGCTCCGCCTCGGGGTGATCGCCGAGGTCCGGATCGCGGGCGGCGTGATGCCGGACATCGCGCTCGCCCGTGCCCCTACTGGCGAGGGGTGGGACCTCGGCGCCACGTTCCGCCGTTCGGCCAGGCGGTGACGCGGCCCGGCGCAGCGCGAGGCGGAGCCGGCGGAGGCAGGCGCGACCATGGGGGCAGGTGTTCGGGACGTCCGGGCGGCCTGCGCGACGATGGAGGCTGCTTCGAGCGCTTGCGCCGAGGGGACATTTGGTTACTATCGGCTGGTCACGAACGTCACTGGCACTCGACACGACGCTTCTCTTCTCGGGGATCGCGGATTGATCGCGGACTGGACGACGCAACGTGTGGCGCATCGGGGGCTCCTCCCCAGCGCCGCCCTCCCTCGATCCCCCACGGCTCCATCGGGACGGCAGGGCATTGTTCGGCACCGAAGCTGACATCTCGCAGAGCCGTGAAGTGAATCAGTGTCATGGGTACTCGCCTCTACGTTGGTAATCTCCCCTTCTCCGCCACCAAGGCCTCCGTGCAGGCTGCATTCGCCGCGACGGGCGGCGAGGTGACGGATGTGCATATCGTGACCGACCGCGAGAGCGGGCAGTCGCGGGGTTTCGGGTTCGTCACGATGGGCACGCCTGAGCAGGCCCAGCAGGCGATCGAGCAGATGAACGGCGCCATGATGGACGGCCGTCCGCTTCGTGTGAACGAGGCGGAGGAGCGGGTCCAGCGCGGCGGCGGTGGTGGCGGCGGCGGTTACGGCGGCGGCGGCGGCGGCGGTTACGGCGGCGGCGGCGGCGGTGGTCGCGGCGGTGGCGGCGGCGGTTACGGCGGCGGCGGCGGTGGTCGCGGCGGCGGCGGCGGTGGTCGCGGCGGTCGTGGTGGTCGCGGCGGCGGCGATCGGTACTAGGCCGAGCCAGGTCGACGTTGGATGCGGCGGCGCCTCTTTCCGGGGGCGCCGCCGTTTTCGTTTGTGCGCTGCCGCTCCGCGGCGGCCAATCCCCTCAGCTCCCGGCGCGCGGTCCCTGGTACTCGGTCGAGGCCTCCGCCTCGCCGGCCGTCACCGCGGCACCGGCTGCCGCGGCGTGGCGGAGCACCACCTTCGCGACCGCCATCGCGATCAGGGCAGCGGCCAGCTTGCCCCTGCGTCGCGCGGGCGTCAGAGACCGTCACGCTGGGCGCCCCTCGCGCTCTCGGCTCCGCAGCACACCGCCGATGCCACCTGTCCTTTCTTTGCAGCTCAAACCATCTCCGCGGGCGATCTCGCTCTACTACTTCGGCATCTTCGCCGTTCTCGGTGTGTACCTGCCGCTCTTTCCGAGCTGGCTACAGGCGCGCGAGGTACGCGGCCTCGCGATGGGGGCGATCGCGGCGACGCTCCCGGCGATGGGCCTCGTCGCTCCCCCGGTGTTCGGCTTCATCGCCGACTCGCTCGGCGTGCGCGTGTGGCTGATCCGGGCGGCCTGCGCCGGCGCCCTCTTCGTGTTCGCGCTGCTCGCGCTCTCGTCGGCGATGGGCGTCGCGCTCGGCTTCGGCGGTCTCTTGCTCGCGGCGCTCGCGTTCGCGTTCTTCCGCGCGCCGATGTTCATGCTGGCCGACGTTGTCGCGATGGATGAGTCGATGAGCTCCGGGATCGACTACGGCAGGCTCAGGCTGTGGGGATCGATCAGCTTCGCGCTGATGGCGATCGCCGGCGGGGCGCTCATCGACCCGGCGCGACCGGAGGCGTTCCCCGCCACGATGACCGCCGCGCTGCTGGCCGCGTTCACCGTCTCGTGGCTGCTGCCGGCGCGCGGCGAGGCGCCCTTCAGGCGGTCCGGCCAGCAGCGCGGCGAGAGCGCGGCCGCGGCGCAGGCGCCGGCCGCCGGAGGCTCGGTGCAGCAGCGCGCCCGTGCCCTCCTCCAGAGCCGCGACTTCCGCCTGTTCCTCGCGGCGTCGTTCCTGGCCCAGAGCGCGAACTCTTCTTACGACCTCTGCTACACGCTGCACCTCCGCGACACCGGCTTCCCCGAGTCGCTGGTGGGGGTCGCGTGGGCCGTCGGGGTCTCTGGCGAGATCGCGCTCATGGCGTTCTCTGGCCCCCTGCTCCAGCGGTTCGCGGCGCCCACGCTGCTCGCCTTCGCCTTCGCCGGCGCCGCGCTCCGGTGGGCGCTGCTCTCCAGCGTGCGCTGGTGGCCCGCCTTGCTCGCCATCCAGCCGCTCCACGCGGTCTCGTTCGCGATGATGTGGGTCGCGTCGATCGCCTACACGCGAGATCGCGCCCCTCCTCAGATCCTCGCCACCGCGCAGGGGCTCTTCTCGGCCAGCGCCGGGGCGGGATCCGTCATCGGAATGCTCACCTGGGGCGAGCTCTACAAGCGTGGCGGCGGCTCCCTCACGTTCGGCGTCGCCTCGATCACGGCATCGATAGCATTCGTCCTGGCTGTGACCTTCGCGCGGTCGACGCGACGTTCATTGCCAGGGAGCTCAGTTTTTTCTGCCAGCTCTCAGTACCAGGAGTAACGTTAGTTTTTCCGCAGCACGCGTAGGCGCGCGCGGGCATTACCTGAACGAGGCGAGCATGTGCGGGATCGTCGGATACGTTGGGTCAAAGAAGGCGGCGCCGATCATCGTCGAAGGGCTGCGCAAGCTGGAGTATCGGGGCTACGACTCGGCCGGCATTGCCATTCATGACGGCAAGGGCATCGAGATCGTCCGGACGCTGGGCAAGCTGGTCAAGCTCAGCGAGGCGCTCGAGAAGAGGACCCTCGACGGCACCACCGGCATCGGCCACACGCGCTGGGCGACGCACGGCCGTCCGAGCGAGGTGAACGCCCACCCGCACTCCGCGGGTCCCGTGGCCGTCGTTCACAACGGCATCATCGAGAACCACGTCGCCATCCGCCAGCAGCTGGAGAGCCAGGGGGTCAAGTTCCTCTCCGACACGGACACCGAGATCGTCGCTCACCTCGTCCACCGCGAGCTCCAGAAGGGCGCGAAGTCGCTCTTCGAGGCGGTGCGCGGGTCGCTCCGCCAGGTCCACGGCGCCTACGCGATCGCGGTCGTCTCGCGCGATGAGCCCGGCGTCATCGTCGCCGCCCGGTACGGCTCGCCGCTCGTCGTCGGCACCGGCGAGAACGAGATGCTGTGCGGCAGCGATATCCCCGCGCTGCTCTCGCACACCCGCGACATGATCTTCCTCGAGGACGGCGACATCGCCGAGCTGCGCGCGACCGGCGTCCGCATCGAGACCGTGGCCGGCAGCGACAAGGTCGAGCGGCGCGTGAAGCGCATCGACTGGAGCCCCGTCCAGGCGGAGCGCGGCGGCTACAAGCACTTCATGCTGAAGGAGATCCACGAGCAGCCTGACGTCGTCGAGGCGACGCTGCGCGGCAGGATCGATCTCGCCGCCGGCGACGTGCACGCGACCGAGATGGGCGTCACGCCCGAGTTCGCGAAGGAGCTGGGCCGCGTCTACATCGTCGCCTGCGGCACGAGCCACCACGCCGGGATCGCTGGGCGCTACTGGATCGAGCAGCTCGCCCGGGTCCCCACGGTGGTCGAGCTCGCGAGCGAGGTCCGCTACCGCGAGCCGATCTTCTTCCCCGACGACCTCGTGATCGCCATCAGCCAGTCGGGCGAGACCGCCGACACGATCGCTGCCCTCAAGGCGGCGAAGGCGCAGGGCGCCAAGGTGCTGGCGCTCTGCAACGTGCTCGACAGCGCGATCCCGCGCCTCTCCGACGGCGCGCTCTACACGCACGCGGGCCCCGAGATCGGCGTCGCCTCGACCAAGGCGTTCACCACGCAGCTCGCAGCGCTGCTCCTGCTCGCCGTCTACCTCGGCCGCCGCCGCGACTCACTGTCAGCGGATCGCGGTCGCGAGATCCTCCAGGCCCTCTGGGAGATCCCGAGCCACATGCGCGAGGTGCTCGGCGACGCCGACTACGTGCACGCGATCGCGAAGCGCCTCGTCCACGCGAAGGACGTCCTCTTCCTCGGGCGCGGCCTCGGCTTCCCGATCGCGCTCGAGGGCGCGCTCAAGCTCAAGGAGATCTCGTATGCCCACGCGGAGGGCTACGCGGCCGGCGAGATGAAGCACGGGCCGATCGCCCTGATCGACGAGGCTCTCCCCGTGATCGTCGTCTGCCCGCGCGACGCGCATTACGACAAGACCTTCTCCAACCTCCAGGAGGTCCGGGCGCGCGAGGGGCAGGTCGTCGCGATCGCCACCAAGGGCGACGAGTCGATCCTGGAGATCGCCCAGCACCATGTCTGGATCCCCAAGGTGCCGGACGAGGTGGGGCCGCTCCTCACGGTGCTCCCGCTCCAGCTCATCGCCTATTACGTCGCCAACCTGAAGGGCAACGACGTCGACCAGCCGCGCAACCTCGCGAAGACCGTCACGGTCGAGTAGCGCGTCCCCTCGCCAGGAGGGCTGCTCTGACGGCGAGCGGGCCTCCTGGCTACGCGGGCGCCCCCCCGCGCGGGCCGCCCGCGCCCGTGCCAGCGCGCTCGATCCGGGCCGCGGTTATGCTGCGCGCATGCGCATTCCCGGCAGAACGGAGCGGCGGGTCGTCGCTGCCATCCTCGTGACCGCGCTGATCCCGCTGGTCGCGAGCATCGTCGTCGCCAGGACGGTGATCGCGCGGGTGTCGGCGACGGCGTTCCAGCCCGAGTTCGGCGTCCATCTGGACAGGGCGCTCGGCGTGTACGCCGAGCTGGCCGCCGCCATCAAGCAGGGCATGCGCTTCGAGGCCGAGGCGATCGCCGCGGCGGACCCGCTGCGCCAGAGCGCCTTCGCCGGCGACGAGCCGCGCCTCGGGGACGAACTCGCGCGCCTCGTCGCGGCCCACCCCGCGCTGGTCTCCCTCCGCGTCGAGCGGTGCGGGGGCGAGCTCGTCGGCGCGCGGGAGCGCGGCCGCCCTGTCGATCCGGTGCACGAGAAGACGCTCACCGTCCGCAGGCCGATCGAACGCGCCGCGGGCTCGCCCGGCGAGCCCGGGCCCGAGGACGCCGCGTGCGACGGCGACGCGAGGACCCTCGTCGCGACCTTCGCCGCGCCGAGCGCCCGCTTCGACGAGCTCCAGGAGGCGCAGGCGTTCGCGCAGGCGTACCGCGCGATCGAGCGGGAGCACCGGAAGGAGTACCTCGACGAGAGCTACGGCGACGCCTTCGCCGCGTTGCTCGGCGCGACGATCGTCCTCGCCGTCCTCGCCGGCGTGCTCGTGGCGCGCCCGGTGGTCGACCGCATCGCGCGCCTCGCCGCCGCGACCCGGCCCGTCGCGGAGGGCGATCTCTCGGTGCGCGTGGCGCTGCAGGGCGACGACGAGGTCGCCGATCTCGGCCGCGCCTTCGATCGTATGCTCGAGGAGCTCGAGGGCAGCCGCGCGCGGATCGAGTTCCTGAAGCGCATGGGCGAGTGGCAGAAGATGGCGCGGCACCTCGCGCACGAGATCAAGAACCCGCTGACCCCCATCCAGCTCGCCGTCGAGGAGTGCCACCGCCGGTATGCGGGCAGCGACCCGGCCTACCAGCGCCTGCTCCAGACGACGCTGGAGGTCGTCGAGGAGGAGGTCGGCACGCTGCGCCGGCTCGTCGGCGAGTTCTCGAGCTTCGCGCGGCTGCCGCAGGCCGAGCTCGAGCCCTCGGACCTCGCGGAGTTCCTGCGGGAGCAGGGCGAGCACTTCGCGGCGGTCGAGGAGGCGGGGCGAGAGCACGCCTCGGACGAGGCGCTGCTCGGGCGCGTGGATCTCGAGTTCGACGTGCCGGACGCCCCGATGCCGGCCGCGCTCGATCGGGAGATGCTCCGCCGCGCGCTCGGCAACATCGTGCGCAACGCGGCGCAGGCGCTGCGCGACGCGCCGCGAGGGGCGCCCGGCAGCGGAGCAGCTGAGCGCCCTGCCGCCGTATGGGGCAAGGTCCGCGTCTCGGCGCGGAGCGAGGGGCAGAGCTACCTCATCGCGGTCGACGACGACGGCCCGGGCATCGATCCTGCCGTGCGCGACTCGGTGTTCGATCCCTACGTCACGACGCGGTACGACGGCACCGGGCTGGGCCTGAGCATCGTGAAGAAGATCGTCGTCGACCACGGCGGCACCATCGATGTGCTCGAGTCGCCGCTCGGCGGCGCGCGCTTCGTCATCCGGCTCCCGCGCGCGGGCACGCCGGCGGCGCGCGCCGCGCTCAGGGCCGAGCGCGACGGCGAACCGCGCGCGTCGGGTGAGCCGGGCAGCCCGGCGGCCCGCGGGCGTGAGCTCTTCGCCGAGGGCGATCGCGAGGCGACCCCGGAGGGCGCCGGCCTGTCGGCGAGAGGCGCCGGCAGCGAAAGCGCGCCTCCAGATCGCCGACGGTCAGGAGATGCTTGACCGACCGGCCTCACTTTGCCATGTTCGCCCGCGGAGAGGTGACCGAGAGGCCGAAGGTGCCTGATTCGAAATCAGGTGTACCCGCAAGGGTACCGCGGGTTCGAATCCCGCTCTCTCCGCTACGCTTGGCTGCTTGCCCCAGTTGAATCAGGTGGGCTCTGACCGCCCGCTCCCTCGCGAGCGGCGCGGGTCCGGCAGAAGCGAGGCGCGCGTCGAAGAAGTATCGGGAGAGGTGACCGAGTGGTCGAAGGTGCACGACTGGAAATCGTGTGTACGGCAACGTACCGCGGGTTCGAATCCCGCCCTCTCCGCTGGACCGAGCAGTCGGTCGATTCCTGGTCGTGAGCTCCTCGGGAAGGAGCCCGCAGGACGTCTTCTCCTGATGAGGCCGCCAGGCAGCGGCCTTCAACGGAAGCTGAGCTTCCTCCGCCGTCCCCTCGGCAGGGGCTGAGGGCGCCCCGAACGGCGGGAGATCCCGCTGGCGGCGACACCGCGCAGGACGCGGTGAGACGCACCGGGACGGGAGCGCGCTCTGCCTGACAGAGCCCGATGCCCGATGAAAAGCGGGCAAAGCGGGCAAAGCGGGGAAAAGCAACAGCGAGCGCGCGAGCGTAGAAGAGGGCCCAGATGGCCGGGCTCGCCAGGCGAGCAGAGCGGCCCAGAACGAAACAAAGGCCAGGTCGCGGACCGGCATGCTTGACCAGCCTCCCCGGGGAGACGATGGTCCATCAGAAACCAGAGACGCTTGACAGGCGGAGGGCCGCCTTGTAGAAGTTGCGCCCCTTTTTGGCAGGCGCCCTTCCGGAGTTTTTCGCCCAATGAATCCTCAGCCCAAGTCCTTTTCCGCCAAGCCTGCGGAGGCCCGCAACGAGCGTACGTGGTGGGTGATCGACGCGGAAGGCAAGCCCCTCGGCCGCCTTGCCAGCCGCATCGCCATGGTGCTGCGCGGCAAGACCAAGCCCACGTTCACGCCGCACGTCGACACCGGCGACTTCGTGATCGTCGTGAACGCCAAGAAGGTCCTTCTGACGGGTCGCAAGCTCCAGCAGAAGAACTACGTGCGGCACAGCGGCGAGCCGGGCGGCTTCCGTTCCGAGCCGTACGGTCACCTGCTCGAGCGCAAGCCGGAGCTCCCCATCCAGAAGGCCGTGAAGGGCATGCTCCCGAAGAACGTGCTCGGGCGCGAGCTCCTCACCAAGCTCAAGGTCTACGCCGGTCCCGATCACCCCCACGCGGCGCAGAAGCCGCAGCCCCTTAGCTACAGCTGAGCAAAGCCATGACGGAAACGAGAACGTACGCCACTGGGAAGCGTAAGACCGCGGTTGCGCGCGTCTTCCTCTCGCCGGGCACCGGCAACATCAAGGTGAACAAGCGGCCCGCCGACGAGTACTTCGTCCGCGAGACCTCGCGCATGGTGATGCGGCAGTCGCTGGAGCTGCTCGAGCTGCTCGAGCAGTTCGACGTCAACGCGACCGTGGTCGGTGGCGGCCACAGCGCCCAGGCCGAGGCGATGCGGCACGGCATCGCGCGCGCCCTCTGCGAGCTCGATCCGGAGCGCAGGTCGTCGCTGAAGCGCGCTGGCTTCCTCACGCGCGACGCGCGCAAGAAGGAGCGCAAGAAGTACGGCCAGCCCGGCGCCCGCAAGCGCTTCCAGTACTCGAAGCGCTAGCAAGTCGCGGCTTCTGCCCTCGGGGCGGACGCCATGGCAAGGACACCGAGGACGCGAGGGCACATCCCTCGGCGTCCTCGGTGCTTTTTGTTGGTCGGCTGTTCGCGAAGAGACCGAGCACGCGATGGCTCACACGTCGGTGTCCTCGGCGTCCTTGTTCGTTGCCCGCGCGGCCGGGAAACCCTGGGCCCGGAGGCCGGTTCGCGCGGACGAGGACACGAGGGCAGATCCCTCGGCGTACGCGCGTCCATGGTTCCGCCGAGCGGACCTCCCGGTCCGCTCGGCGTCACATCGTTTCCGACGGGTTCTTGAGATCGGCGCCCTCGATGAGCTCGCCCTCATCGTCCCCGGCGCCCTGGGGCGGCTGCGCTTCTGGCTCTGTCGGTCCGCTCGGCCCGACCCCGGGCACCCCGGGCGCCTCGGGCGCCGCCGTATCGCTGCCGGCGGCCGCGGGCGGCGGGGCGGTTGGCTCCGCGACCGCCTCTGGCTTCACCGGCTCGGGCGGCGGCTCGGGCAGCGGGATGGCGTCGAGCCGCCTGTCGAGCGCCTCCTTCGCCGCGGCGAACGCCGCGCGATCGATGCCGGGCATCACGCGCTCTCCGTCGAGCTGGAGCGTCTCGGCGTCGAAGTACTTGCCGTCCTTCTTGGCGCTGAAGTGGAGGTGCGGGCCCGTCGAGCGGCCGGTCGACCCTACATAGCCGACGAGCTGGTGGGTCCCGATCTTCATGCCGGTCTTGATGCCGGGGGCATACCTCGACAGGTGGGCGTAGCCGGTGCTGATGCCGTTCGCGTGCGCGACGGTGACGAGGTTGCCGCTCGGACCCGCAGGGCCGACCCACTCGACCACGCCGCGGTATGCCGAGTACACCGGCGTTCCCATGGGCGCGCCGAAGTCCGTGCCGTTGTGGGGCATCGTCTTCTTCAGCACCGGGTGCATGCGCTTCGGGTTGAACTTCGACGTCACGGGCGCGCCCGGGACCGGTGAGCGCCAGCCGCCAGCGTGCGGCTGGCGGCCGCGCTCATCGAAGTAGCCGCGGGCCTCCTGCCCCTTGAAATCGTAGATGCGCAGCGGCTTCTCGGCGGGATCTGCCGGCCGGTACTCGAGCGCGATGATCTTCTTGTACCGGGAGAACATCCCGAGCGCCGTCTCCTCCATGGCGATCAGCCGGACGGTGCTCCCTTCCTCGAAGCTCTCCGTCGACATGCGCCCGCTGAGCGCATCGTCGATCACGTCGAGCACGCCTGCTTCGAGGCCGCCCGACTGGTACGCGCTGGCGAGGTCCTTCCCCACATAGAAGGCGGCGACGACCTCCTCCTCGGCGATCTTCATGTCGAGCGTGGTGCCCGAGAGCAGCCCGGCCGCGTCCTCCCTCGCCTGGTAGATCTCGCTCGACGAGACCTCGTACTCGAAGGCGCGGACGCGGCGCGTGGAGCGGTCCATCGCGACCGAGAACCGGTCCTTGCGGCCGCACTTGTCGAACTTCCGCAGGCCGTCGAAGGCCTTCATGATCCGGTAGACCTGCGCTTTCGGCACGCCCTTGTCGGCGAGGGCCGTGATGAACGACCGGCGGTCCATCACATCGCTCGCCAGGAGCACGGACGGATCCTTCGCGAGCTCGGAGACCCGCCAAGGGCCAGGCAGCGGGGTGCGCTTCTTGGCCTTGAGCTCGGGCGCCGCGGAGGGCTTCGCGGCCTCCTCCGTGCCACCGGCGGAGCTCGCCGGGCTCGCCGCGACCAGCGCGCGCTCGTCGCGCACCGGGACGCCCTGGATCAGCAGGGCGATGAGCGAGGTGAGCGTCGCGAGACCGAAGATGCCGCCGAAGACCGCGGTCATGCGCGGCGAGAGGTGCGGCCCCGCCGGGGGCCGGCCGAGGCCAGGGGGCAGGCGCGGGCCGTCCACCGAGCCGGAGCCCGCGTAGGGCCCGTCAACGAGCGACGGCGTCCGCGGCGTTTGCCCGCGCGGCTCCCCGCCGCGCAACCAGGGCGCTGACCCGCGCCCGCGAGAAGAAGGAGGAGGGAGCTGCGCCCACGTCGGCGCGGCGCGCGCGCGCGGATCGCCGCTGCGCGACCAGGGGGCGGCCGGGGCGCTTTCGCCGCGGCGATGGCCCGGCAGCGGCGCGGTCAGCTGCGGCGCGGCAAGCCTGCCGGACGCGTCGAGCGCGTCGTCTGTCACGTCCTCGGCGGCGCTGCTGCGCTCGATGTCCGCGCGCGTGTCCTGCGAGGCGGCGGCGCCGGGCTCCACCGCGCTCCCGTCGGCTCCGTTCGCTCCGTCCCGCTCCTCGGAGCGGTCCGCGGCGTCCGGTGCCCCGGATGCCTCGAGCGGGTTCTGGGGTACTGCACTCGGCACGCCGACGTGCGTACCAAGGCATCGCCGGGGTTGCAACCGCGCGAACTCCCGCCCCGCCGCGAGGGGCGTGCGGAAGACGCGACCGCATCGTACGCCGGTCGCGTAAGCTGGCGGGCCTCATGGACGACCGGCTGAAGCAGCTTCTGGTTCTCGGCAGGGAGCACTACGAACGGCGCGAGTACGATCTCGCCGAGCACGCTCTGCGTCAGATCCTCGAGAAGACCGACCGCTTCGCGGACGTGTTTAACATGCTCGGTGTCATCCATCACGAGCGAGGGGACTTCCTCGCGGCCGAGGCCCACTTCGAGCGCGCGGTGCAGTTGAACGAGCACTACACGGAAGCGCTGCTGAACCTCGCCGTCACCTACAACGACCTCGGCAAATACGAAGCCGCGCGACAGGTCTACTCGCGCATCCGCCGCGGCGAGGGGGAGGGCGGCGTCCTCGATCCGTTCGCGCGCGGCAAGCTCGCCAACATGCACGCGGACCTCGCGAAGGCCTATGCCGACGTCGGGTGCATGCAGGAGGCGATCTCCGAGCTCAAGCGGGCCGTGGCGCTGTGCCCGACGTTCGCGGATCTCCAGCTGCGCCTCGGGACGATGTACCGCGAGGCTGGCAATATGGGGCTCGCTCGCGAGCACTACGCGGCGGCGCGCGACGCGAACCCGAAGTACGCGCCTGCGCGCGTGCTGCTCGGGGTAGCGCTGCTCTCCCTCGGCGCGCCCGATCAGGCGATCGCCGAGTGGCGTGAGGCGCTCGCGATCGATCCCGACAACATGACGGCGAAGATGTACCTTCGCATGGTCGAGACGCAGCGGAACTCGCGCACCAGGGATGGCGCGCCGCGCGAGTCGGCGCCGCCGTCCACCATGAGGAACGCGACCTGGGACGCGCTCGACGAGGCGACCCCCACGGAGGTAACCGACCTCCTGTCCTTGGCGACATCCGATGCAGCGGAGGACCCCGATCACGCAGCACGGGAAGGTAGCTCCTGAACGTTGGCGAAATACTCTCCGCTCCGCGAGGAGGCGCGCCGCGCGTGGCGTGAGCTCCGTGGCAGCGAGCTGTCCGCCGGGCGGACGGCTGTCGCGGTGGCGATCGGCCTGTTCATCGGCTCGCAGCCGATCTTCGGGTGCCACACGCCGCTCGTCCTCCTCCTCTGCCTGTGGTTCCGCCTCGACGCGGCGATTGCCTGGGTCGCCGCGAACATCTCCAACCCATTCTTCGCGCCAGCGCTGCTCACCGCCGAGGTCCAGGTCGGGGCCTACCTCCGCACAGGCAGCTGGCTGCGGCTCCATGAGAAGATGAGCTGGGCGCAAGCGCTTTCCGAGTTCCCCGAGTACATGTTCCTCGGCGCGCCTGTGGTCGGGATCGCGCTCGCCGCCGTCGGCGGCGGCCTGATCTTCGCCATGGTCGCGCTGAAGCGGCGCCGCGCCTCGTCTCTGCAGAGCGGCAAGGTGGAGCCGTATCGGCTACCCGAGAGCGCGCCGCCGTGGGTACACGCGGTCGAGCGGGTCGCGGCGAGGTACAGCCCGCCTGAGGGCGCCACGCCGGCGCAGCGCACGCGCTTTCACTATGTTCGCTTCAAGCTCCTCGGCGATCCCGTCGCGCGGCTGATTGCTGACATCGCCGGCGACCGCCCGGGCGCGCTGGGGGAGGTCCTCGACATCGGGACCGGGGCTGGCCAGCTGCCGATTCTCCTGCTCGAGCTGGGGCGGGCCGCGCGCGTGCGCGGGTTCGACTGGGATCGAGCCAAGATAGACGACGCCCTCCGCGCGAGCGGCGGGGGCTCCGGTGCAGCGCAGCCGCCGTCGTCCGGGTCGCCCGGTCGGTCCGAGGGGCCGCATGTTGCCGCCGCGCTGCCCGCGGAGTTCTGGTGTGCCGACGCGCGCGAGGCGGAGCTGGGAGAGGCAGACACCGTGCTGCTCATCGACCTGCTCCACTACTTCCGCGTGGAGGAGCAGGACGCGATCCTGCGGCGGGCGGCGGCCGCGGTCCGCCCGGGAGGGCGCCTGCTCGTCCGCGAGGCGGACACCGAGCGCGGCTTGAGGAGCTCCGTCACGCTCCTCGAGGAGCGCATCTTCACCGCGCTCCGGTTCAACCGGGGCGAGCGTGTGCGCTTCCGCCCTGCCCGGGAGATCGTGGCGCTCCTCGAGCAGCTCGGTTTCTCCTGCGAGACGAGGCCAGCCTGGGGGAAAACGCCGTTCTCGAATGTCCTCATCGTCGGGACCCGAGCCCGGAGCTGAGCCCAAGTCGCGCCTCTCTCGCCGATCCCATCATGCTCCTCCGGCGCAGCGCCCTCTACGACCGTCGCCCGGAGGTCAGATCCAGCGTGCAGGCTCTACCGGTTGTGTTGCGTATCGGTCGAGCACCATGGATGGTCAGAACCTGTCCAGCGCGGTAACGTCTGGTCTCGTGGGGTCCCTCCGCTCCGTGAGCCGCCGTGTCCCGCCCAGCGACCTTTGATGGCATAGACCATGCTTGATGCGCGAGGCCGTTAGCGACGGCTCTGGCTGGCCGCACACCCTTTCCCATCAACGATGGCCGAGAGCTCGAGGGCGTCATCGGGAAAGCTCTCAAGCCCTCGGCGGGGGTGCCAGAGGGCGTCATCGGGAAAGCGCTCACGCGCCCCGGCGAGAGGCGATCGACGGACTGCGTTGAGGAAACGCCGGGCTCGCTGGCATTGCAAGACAGCAATATCCGCCTGGGGCGTCCTGTTCAGAGGTCCGTGCAGGTAGGTTGGCTTCCAAGATCGGGTCGGCGCGTCGCGTCGCTTCAGGGCGCACTCGCTCAGGGAGGGTTCTCGCGATGGGCGCGGAGCGCGCCAAGCGCTCACGGCAGCCACGCTCGCGCGCAGCGCCGATCGTGCTCTGCCCGGTTGGCATTCCCGGCCACGCTACCGCGTCAGGTAGCTAGATATGGTGGTCTCTGGATGTCGGCCCACGAGATGTTGGGGTTCGGGCGGCATGATATCCTCCATGTTCCCGAGCCATCCAGGGACGACAGGAGCGCGGGCATCACAGCTGGGTAAGGCCGCGTCCTCGGCATCGGAGCGGACCCGTGCGCCCGAAGACCGCCGAGAGCACCCGGCGCCGTATCACCGGCTCGGCTGCTCACCAGCGGTCGGGCAGCGACCAACGGATCGCGCGAGCTGATGTCTCCACCGTGCTACGCGGAGGAGACATTGCTGGGGAAGTCTGCCTGGGGAGTATCCTGAGGCGTGTACGGCAGCGGAGCTTGCTCCGCTCCGATGTGCGACGTGTCCACGCCTGCCTGGAGAGATCCCGGCTCGCCGCGATCTCCCCTGCTGGGCTTGGGGGCAGGCTCGACGTCGACCTCGGCTGGTGCGGCCGGACCCGCCTGGCGGAGGTCGGCGCCGGCTTCAGCGGGAAAAGTACTTGGTAGCCCGCTTCTCTCCTTTCGACGTGATCTTCTTCTCGACGAGCAGCTTCCGAATCGGCAGGGTCAGCTCCTTGGTCGTGGTGCCCAGATCCTTGGCGATCTGCTCCACGCCCTGGCCGCTGTTGGCCCGGATGTGCTCCAGCACCTTCTGCGTCATCGCGGCGAGCTCTTCCTTCGAGCGCTTCTCGCCCTTCTTGCGGGTGGGCTTCGCGGCGCGAGCAGGGCGCCCTGCCGCCTTCTTGACCTCCGCGGGCTGCTGAGGAGCGGCCTTGGCCCGACCTGCCTTGCGCGGCGCGGCGACGGCAGCGGCCGGCTGGCCCTCCCCCCGCAGCGCGTCGGCGACCGCTTCGAGAGCCGCTTTGCGGACAAGTCCGCTCAGCTGGGAGACAAATGCATCAACGTGGCTTCTGATTTCTTGTTCGACGTTGCTCATTGGATCTCGCGTCCCATGAATAGCTAGAGTTGTCAACTGCTGATCAGCGTCTTGCTTGAAAATAATTCGAGAGGTGTCCTCTCAACATGGGTCGGGAACCCGAGCTGGCGAGGTCCCCGTCCGGTCATGGCGTGCTGGGGCGACCGGTCGAGCCGGACTCCAGCCACTGCTTCTCCCTGTGACGTCGCTCCGCGACGCTTCTCCCTGTGGCCTCGCGGAGCGATGCCAGGCTCGGTGGCCATGCTCGGGGCAGCCAAGCTCGGTGGCCAGGCCCGGCGCAGCCAGGTCAGGTGGCGTCGCTCCGCCAAGCCAGGCTCTGCTCAAACCCAGCAAGGGTGCGATGGTCAGCGCCGCGCTCCTCTCTGCGCCGCTCAGCGGGCTCCCTGGGCCAGACCCGTAACCGAGGGGATCCAGCGACATTCCCACGAAGATTTGCTTTCCTGTGCTCCGGACACAAGCGACCCACCGCGCCGCGGCCGCGTCGCGCGCCTGACCCGAGGGCGCGTGGAGGAGCCTGACCCCCCCGGCGAGTCGGCCTCGCTGAGGAAAGGTGTCATGGCCGAGGTCGCCGTTCCAGTCCATCCCCAGTGGGCTGGAACGGAGGCTCGAGCCTTTCACTTCTGCATTCCGCCCTGCCCCAGCGGCGTATCCGTATGCCCGAGCTTTCGTCTCGTGGCCGCGCTGTTCTTCGGGATCGACCGCAACGTGTCGGCCGCCGAGCCGCCCTCCGGCGCTGTTGGCCTCATGAGGGCTGCCGCTCCCACCTGCCAGGACATCCCCCTGGCGGATCGAGGCGACGTCCCGAGGCGTACGCGCCCACGCAGCCCACGCAGCCCACGCAGATTGCACCCCCCAGGCCACGTCGCCTTGTGCCTGGCTGCATCTTTTTGCGGCTGTGCTGGAGCTGCCCAGCCTGCGGCCGTGTCTCCCAAACCCTTCGTCGCGCCCGAGCTCCGGCGGCCGCCCTGGCAAGCCGGAAGTCCGCCCGCGGGAGGTCACGAGGCCGCCGCTCCTGCTCAGCCGCCGATCCTGACTCGCCGGGTGACACTCTCGCTGGGCACCAGGGTGACGCTCGTCCGCGGCTCGTCCCCGCGACCGCGGGCGAAGCTCGCCGCCGCCGCCGGAGGCGACATCGATCCCCAGGGCGGGGCGGTGGTGGTGGACGCTGCTGGACAGTTCGTCACTCCTCGGATGCTCGACGCGCACTCCCACCTCGGGGTCTACCCGACACCAGGCGCGGTGGCCCACCTGGACGGCAGCGAACGGGAACCAGATACGAGACCGGTGGCGCCGCAGGCTCAGTCCGCCGATGCCTTCTGGCCACAGGACCCGGTTATCGAACGGGCAGTCGCTGGTGGTGTTACGACCATACAAGTCCTTTCGGGTTCAGGCAACCTGATTAGAGGGTGCGCGGCAACGATGGAGCTCCGGCCGGTCCGTTCTCCCAGAGAGATGCCCGTCACCGTGGCGCCCGGCGGGCTGAAAGTGGCTAGCGGGGAGAACCCGAAGCGCAGCTACGGCAAGGACAAGCGGACAGCGGGTGGCCGGTATGGGCAACCTCGCTCTCCAGCGGGCGGCCTTTCTCAAGGCCAAGAAGCTCCAGACGGACTGGGCGCGACGGCGCGACGACGAGTCGCGCCAGATTGCGACCGAGGCGAAGAGGCGATCGCCCGCGAGGCGGGAACGCCCGACACCCCAGGCCTCCTCCTGCGAAGACCCTGCCGTGCCCACTTCCCGTTCAAGGACCGCCGCGCGGCGCGTTGATCTCGGTGAGCCATCTCCGCAGTCGTCTCCGTCGTCCACCGGACGGGCGATGGCGAGACACGCGAGGGCGACACCTGCGTGATCAGGATGGCCTCACCGCACGCGCGGGCAACGGCGCCGCGCCGCCGGTCGCCGCGAGCGTGCCCCGGAGAGGGCCGCGCGCTCATCGCGGCGAGCCGCTCGGGCGCGCTCACGCCGGTGGAGCTCGACGAGCTTCGCGACGCGCCTTTCGTGTCGGCCAACGCCCCTCCGCCGTTCGCGCCACATCTCGGTGTCGCGGCGCGCGCTGGTCATGAGCGCAGCGTGCCCGCATGCGCGGCGCGCTGCGGAGCGTTTGACGATGCCCGTATGTTCGCGCCGGCGGCGCACACGCGCAGGGCCAGAGCCGTCGTCGTCTCGTCCCAGGGCGTCGACCCGAGGCGCAGCGACCGGTCATGCCAGCAAGCCGCGTGTCACCTTTCTTCGCGTCGACCTCGCGTCCGCGCCGCCGTGCTCGCCATGGAGGAAGGAGTCCACCCTGCGTCCGGTGATCGCCTCGGACGCCGACACAGCGAGCGAGCTCGCCAGCGGGGAGTCCCGCCGGACGTCGCGGTCGGGCCGGGCGACCCGCTCGAGATCTCGACCTGGGCGTTCCGCCTCTGGCTCGGTGGAGAGCAGCGCCGCGCGCGTCCGATGACGCCGTTTTCGAGACGTGAAGGAGAGCCGGCGCGGGCCGCGTCGGCCTCTCTGCAGGAGGCGCCATGATCGGGGCGCTTGCTGCCGGCGCGCGCGACTTCTAGATCGTTCCGGCCGTGGTCAACCCGAGCGCCAAGCAGGATCCCGAAGCCCTCGTCGCAGCCAAGCTCGCGTCGCTCCCGACCAAGCCGGGCTGCTACCTGTTCATCGACAAGACCGGCGCCGTCGTCTACGTCGGCAAGGCGAAGAGCCTGCGCTCGCGCGTCCGGAGCTACTTTCAGGAGAGCGGGAGCGACGCCCGCTACTTCATCCCGATACTCCGGAAAATCGTGGCCGATCTGGAGACGGTGGTGACGGCCACCGAGAAGGAAGCGGCCGTACTCGAGAACGAGCTCGTCAAGCAGCACAAGCCGCGGTTCAACGTCAAGCTGCGCGACGACAAGGACTTCCTCTGCCTCAAGCTCGACACGCAGAAGGAGTGGCCGATGCTCGAGACGGTCCGCCGTCCCGCCCCGGACAAGGCCCGGTATTTCGGCCCCTACCACTCGGCGACGAGCGCGCGGCGGACGCTCCACCTGGTCAACAAGCACTTCCAGCTCCGCACCTGCTCCGATGCCGAGATGGCGTCGCGCCGTCGCCCTTGCCTGCAGTACCAGATCAAGCGTTGCCTCGCGCCCTGCGTGATGGATGTGGACCGGGAGCTCTATTCGGAGATGGTCCGCTCGGTCGCGCTCTTCCTCGAAGGGCGCCACGACGAGCTCACGGGCGAGCTCACCTCGCGAATGCGGGACGCGTCGCGGGAGCTCGAGTTCGAGCGCGCCGCCATCTACCGCGATCAGCTCCGGGCGGTCGAGGCGGTGCGGGAGGCCCAGCGCGTCGTCTATGTGAAGGACGTCGATCAAGACGTGGTGGGCATCTACCGCGAGGGGACGCTCGTGGAGGTCGAGGTGATCCTGGTGCGCCAGGGGCGCGTGACAGACACGCTGTCCTTCTCGCTCCGCAACATGGAGCTGCCGGACGACGAGGTGCTCGGCGGTTTCCTGAACGAGTACTATGGCGTCGCGTCCACCACGATCCCCGATGAGGTCCTCGTGCCGGTGTTGCCCGACGGCGCAGAGGGCGTGGCGGAGTGGCTCGGCGATCGGCGCGGCCGCAAGGTAGCGCTCTTCGTTCCTCAACGCGGTCCTCGCGTGGATCTGCTCAAGATGGCGAGCGAGAACGCAGCTCACGCGTTCCGGGAAAAGCAGAGGAGCTCCGACGATCTCGAGGCTCGGCTCGAGGAGCTGAGGGAACGCCTCCGCCTCCCGACGCTCCCGCGTCGCATCGAGTGCTGCGACATCTCGCATCTCGGCGGCGGCGACACCGTGGGCTCGATCGTGGCGCTCCTCGATGGCCAGCCGGACAAGAAGCGCTACCGCAGCTTCAACGTGAAGAGCGTGGCCGACGGCGACGACTACGCTGCCATGTACGAGGTGCTCGCGCGCCGTTTCCGCCGCGGCAAGGCCGCCCGGCCGGCGAGCCCGCAGCCCGTCGCGGACAGCGAGGCCGCTGCCCTCGGCACCTCCGAGGCGAGCGCGAGCGACGTGACAGAGAGCGACGCGGGCGAGGGCGAGCTGACAGAGAGCGACGCGCTGGAGAGCGACGCGGGCGAGAGCGAGCTGTCAGCGCGCGATGTGACAGAGAGCGACGCGCTGGAGAGCGACGCACTCGAGATCGACGAGCGCGACGGCGACGTGGTTGAGGAGGAAACGGGCCTGGCAACAGCGAGCGATGCTCCGCCGGAGGCGGCGACTGCGCAGGTGCCCGCGACCGCCGCGCGGCAGGCCGCCGGCTCGGCGCAGGAGGCGCCGAAGAGCGCAGAGGTCGGTGGAGCCGAGTGGGACCTGCCGGATCTGCTCGTGGTCGACGGTGGCCGCGGCCAGCTTCAGGTCGCGCTGTCCGCGGCGCGCGATCTCGGGCTCCACGGCCTACCCATCGTGGGCCTCGCGAAGGAACGGGAGACGCAGGCCGGCGAGAAGCTCGTCGACCGCGTCTACCTTCCTGGCCAGAAGAACGGTATCCCGCTCCGCTCGACGAGCTCCGCCCTCTTCTTTCTGGCGCGCGCGCGCGACGAGGCGCACCGCTTCGCAAACCACGCGCGCAAGCGGCTCGGCAAGGCGCGGCGCCTCCGCTCGGAGATCGAGGACATCCCGGGGCTCGGCAGCGCGGTGAGGACGGCGCTCCTCCGGGAACTCGGCTCCCTGGAGGGAGTGCGTCGCGCGACCGACGCTCAGATCCTGGCGGTGACAGGCGTCACCAGGCGCCATCTGTCCGCCCTGCGCAAGGTCATCCCCTCTCCCGAGGTTTCGCAGGCCGACGCGCCGGCCGAGGGCGGCGGCGAGCCGTCCAGGCCTCGGGGCTCACGCGGCGAACGCGAGCGTGCCCGCTGATCCGGGGCGGACCGGTGAAAGATCACGGTGTGACTGAATAGCGTTCCGGGTTGAGCGCCAAGGCGTTCTCTGCGACGATCTGAACGTCGGGCGCCCGGCCGCGATCCGGGCGCCCGATGTCGATCTTCGATCGAGAGCTACACCTCGTACACCGAGCGCAACTTGCTGACCCGACCTCATGAGGCCGCGCTCGGAAGGCTCGATTCCCGGTGGGGATTGCCTCCCTCATCGGGGCTACGCGGCACGTGAGCACCATGGGAGAAGTACGCGCTGGCCACACGCTCGGTCGCTATGAGCTCCTCGTCCCCATTGCGCTCGGGGGCATGGCCTCGGTGTGGGCCGCTCGAACGAGCGGCCAGCTCCCGAGGATCGTCGCCGTCAAGCTGCTGCGCGCCGAGCTGAGCGACGACCCCGACTTCGAGGCGATGTTCCTGGACGAGGCCACCCTGGTCTCGCAGATCCACCACCCGAACGTCGCCGAGACCATCGATATGGGCGAGGAGGACGGCGTCCTCTACCAGGTGATGGAGCTCATCGACGGTGAGCCGCTCAACCTCGTTCTCCGCGAGAGCAAGGCGCGCGGCGGCCTGCCGCTCCCCATCGCGCTCCGCATCGTGGCCGAGGCGGCCCTCGGCCTGCACGCGGCGCACGAGCTGCGCGGCCGCGACGGCAAGCTCGTCGGCCTCGTTCACCGCGACGTCTCGCCGCAAAACATCCTGGTCGGCTACGACGGGGCGGTGAAGATCCTCGACTTCGGCGTGGCCAAGGCCGCCTCGAACCTGCAGCGCACCAAGGTCGGGCAGGTGAAGGGCAAGTACGCGTACATGTCGCCGGAGCAGGCGGGCAGCGAGCCGATCGATCGGCGCACCGACATCTTCACGCTCGGGATCGTCTTCTATCAGCTCGTGACGGGCAAGCACCCGTTCCTCGCCGAGAACGAGCCGGCGACGGCGCGCCGCATCTGCGACAAGGCCGCCGCCGAGCCGGCGCGGACCCTCGCCCCCTCGCTGCCGGAGAACGTCGATCGCATCCTCATGAGGGCGCTCGCGAAGCCGAGGGACGAGCGCTTCGCCACGATGGCCGAGCTGCGCCGCGCCATCGAGCAGCTGGCACCGACGACACCCCTCGCCACGCCCGATGAGCTCGCCGCGCTGATGCAGCAGCTGCTCGGCCCGCGCGGCGAGCGGCGGCGCGTCGCGATCCAGGAGGCCATGCAGATCGCGCGCGAGCGCTCGGCCGACCACGACTATCCGCCCCCCCGGCCGAGCTCGCCTCAGGCCGTCGCCCGTCCCGGGCGCGCGATCGTGGAGCGCGACGCGAGCGCGCCGCGCAGCGTCCCGCCGCCTGCTCACCGGCCGCGGCGCTGGCTCGTCCCCGTCGCCGCCGTCTGCCTCGCGGTGCTCGCGGCGCTCGCGGGCGCGTACCTCCTCGGGTCCTCGCTGCGCCGGGGCGCGCCGCGCGAGCGGGGCTCGCTGCTCGTGCCCCGGGCGGGCTCCATCAAGGAGCCGCTCCTCAGGACCGCGCGCGCCGCCTCGAAGGCCCCGCGCCGCTCCCAGGGCGCTGACCCGTAGCGGCGGCGCGCGCCCGCGCCGCCGCGGGGTGGCGTTTGCTTGACGGTTCGGGGAAGGCTTTTCAAGATGCCCGCCCTCGCATGGATCTTCGCCGCTCGCCGGAGCTCTGGCGGTTCGCCGCGCTGGTGGCGATCTTCGTCACGAGCGGCCTGGTCATCACCTACCTCGTGCTGCCGCCGCCGCCCGACGACGGCCCGAAGCCGCCGCCGGTGCTCCGCGTCGCGGAGGTGCCGGTGCCGGCTGGCGGCGACGTCGTGGCGAACGCGCTCGATCTCGTGCGCCGCTACGCCACCGGGGAGATCCGGATCGTGCTCCCCGACGGCTCCGCGCGCGCGCTCCGCCGCAACGATCTCGGCGTCGAGATCAACCGGGTCCGCCTCGCCGAGTTCGTCCGCGAGGCGCTCCGCCCGGAGAGCGCGCTCCGCCGCGCGCACGAGCGGAAGGACGAGGACGCGCCGCTGGATATCCCGATCCCGCTCCTCCTCGACTCCGAGCGGGCGATCAGCAAGCTGCTCGACCTGAAGGTCGAGCTCGACGCGCCGGCGGTCGACGCCTATGTCGACCTCGAGGCGAGGCAGCTCAAGCCGGAGAAGATCGGCTATCGGCTGGACGTCTACGGCACGCTCGCGCGGATCGACGCTGCGCTGCGGGCGGGCGAGGACACGGCGCTGGCCAGCGTCGAGACGATCGCGCCGAAGCTCGTCGCGGAGCAGCTCGGCAACGTCAAGTTCGATCAGGTACTCGGCTACTTCGAGACGCGCTACGCGACCGGGGCGAGGTCCAAGGAGCGGACGTACAACCTCAGGCTCGCTGCCTCGAAGCTCGACGGCGTGGTCGTCATGCCGGGCGAGATCTTCGACTTCAACGAGACGGTCGGCCCGCGCGACGAGGCGCACGGGTACCGCGTCGCTCCGGTCATCGCCCAGGGGGAGCTCGTCGACGGGCTCGGCGGCGGGACCTGCCAGATCTCGGGCACGCTCCACGGCGCCGCGTTCTTCGCGGGGCTCGAGATCGTCGAGCGCTACCCGCACTCCCGCCCGAGCTACTACATCAAGCTCGGCCTCGACGCGACGGTCGTCTACCCGACGATCAACTACCGCTTCAGGAACGCGTTCGACTTCCCGATCGTGCTCCACGAGACGGTGGCCGGCGGCGTCGTGCGCGCCGAGATCCTCGGGCCCTCGCGCAAGCTCACGGTCACGTACTTCCGCCGCATCGACGAGGTGATCCCGTTCGAGGAGCTGGAGCGCCCGACGCCGAAGCTGCCCGACGGGACGCGGGCGCTCGCCCAGCGCGGCATCCCCGGCTTCAGGACGACGAGCTCCCGGGTCGTCCGCGACGGTGCCTATGCGGTGCGCGAGAAGTGGAGCGACAGCTACCCGCCGACCACGCAGATCATCCATGTCGGGAGCGGCCCGCGCGACCTGGAGGTCAAAGCGGCTGACGACAACCATCCCGAGTACGTGGCCGACGAGTACCTCGTCGTCACGCAGGGGCCGGACGTCCGCACGCCCGGCGTGACCGGCCCCGAGCCGGGCGGCGGCACCGTCGAGAGCCGCGAGCCGGGGCTCACCGGCGAGCGCGGCTGGACCGATCGCGCCGGGTTCGGCACCTTCCGCGCGAAGGGGGACGAGCGTGCCGAAGCGGAGAAGGAGGGCGCCCGCGCGCGGGGTGAGGACGCCGCGCCCGCCGAGGGCGCCGACATCGTGCAGCGCGCGAGCGAGCCTGCGGTCGAGAGCAAGGCGCGGCGAGAGTCCCGCGGGCAGAAGGACCCCGCGGCCGACGAGACGAAGGACGGCACGAGCAAGAAGCGGCGCCGGAAGAAGACCGAGGACGACGGCTGATCGGGCGGCGCCGGCGCCCGCAGGCGCCGGCGCCGGCTTCAGCGGGCGCCGATCGCCCGAGGCCCGGGATCACCGCGGTGTCGGCGCTGATGCGCGCCTCGGGCGAGACCAGGGTCTCGGGCCCTAGATCGCGTTGAACCGCTGCGCGATATCGCGGGCGATCTCGATGTGCTGGATCTGGTCCTTGCCCACGGGGAAGACATTCGTCCTGAACAGGAGGATGTCGGCGGCCATCAGCACCGGATAGCCATCGAGGCCCATGTTGATCCCGCGTCGAGGTCGTCCATGTCCTCCACCATCGTTGTCGTGTTCCTCTGAGGGAGGCCCCTGCGAGCTCCGGGCGGATGAGGCCATTTCCGCGCGCCGGAAAAGCTGCCGCGGTTTCTGGCTGCCGCCTCGCGGCCTCTCCGGCGCTGCCGCGCCGCGCGACCAGCGTTAGCTCTTCGCCCGCAGCGCCGCCCCGCGCGGCGTGCGGTAGGGGTTCCCGACCCTCGGCGCGGCCGTTTCCGGTGCCCAGAAGGTGTCGCACTTGCGGCAGTGCCAGCGCTTCTTCATCACGAGCAGCGGCAACCCGAGCAGCGCGATGATGACGAGGACCTGGCCCAGCGCCCACTCGCGGTAAGCGTAGCGCGCCCCGCACGCCGGGCACTTTGGCCCGTCGAGCTCGTCTGCGTCGTCCTCTTCCTCGATCTCTCGATCGTCGTCGACGGCCGGCGGCTTCAGGATCTCGGCCGCCCGCTCCATATCTGCGCGCGGCACCTGGAGTCGGATCCCGAGGGACCTGCCGATGTAGTGAGGGGTCAGCGTCGCCACGTGCTCATCGGCGATGAAGGCGCGGATGCCGTGAGCGGACAGGGCCGAGCGTCCCATCTGCGCCTCGACGGACTCGCTGTAGGTCGCCACCGTGATGAGCTGCTCGGAGCCCGCCGGGACGCGGCCTCGGGGCCGATCGAAAGAGCGCACCTCACGAGGCTAGCATCCGCCCGCGGCGCAGCGTGTACGAGCGCCCGTTTTCGTGCCACGGTGGGCGTCGGGGACCGCGGAGCGGATCCCCGACCCAGTTCGCAGGGGAGCCGCGGAGCGGATCCCCGACCCAGTTCGCAGGGGAGCCGCGGAGCGGATCCCCGACCCAGTTCGCAGGGGACCGCGGAGCGGATCCCCGACCCAGTTCGCAGGGGAGCCGCGCAGCGGATCCCCGACCCACGTTGGCTCCTGCGCCATGTCCGGCCGAACTCCGTCACCTCCCGCGCCTCACCCGAGCGCGCCCGCGCCACCCGCTGCCAGCTCCACCTCGGCCGGCGCGCGGCCGACCGTCGCGCTCGCCGTCTCCGGCAGCATCGCCGCCTACAAGGCCGCCGAGGTCGCTCGGCTCCTGATCCAGGGCGGCGTGCGCGTGCTGCCGATCATGACGCGCGCGGCGCAGCAGTTCCTGGGGCCCATGACGCTCAGCGGGCTCTGCGGTCAGCCGGTGCGCGACACGATGTGGGACCCGGCCTTCGCAGGCGAGCTGCACATCGCGCTCGCCGCCGAGGCGGACCTCGTGCTCCTCGTCCCCGCGACCGCCGACCTGCTCGCCCGGCTCGCCGCGGGGCGCGCCGACGACCTCGTGGCGGCGCTCGCCCTGTGCGCGAAGGGGCCGGTGCTCGCCGCGCCCGCGATGCACCCCCGCATGTGGGCTCACCCCGCGACGGCGCGGAACGTCGCCACGCTCGAGGCCGACGGGCGCGTGCAGCTCGTCGGCCCGGTCTTCGGCGAGGTCGCCTCGGGCGAGCGCGGCCTCGGGCGCATGGCCGAGCCCGCGGCGATCGCGGCCGCGGCGTTCTCGCGGCTCGCCCCGCGCGATCTCGCCGGGCTCCGCGTCGTCGTCACCGCGGGGCCCACGCTCGAGGACCTCGATCCCGTGCGCTTCCTCGGCAACCGGTCGACCGGCAAGATGGGCTTCGCCATCGCCGATCGGGCCGCGCTTCGTGGCGCGCAGGTCACGCTCATCGCCGGGCCCGTGTCGCTCGCCACGCCGCCTGGCGCGCGGCGCGTCGACGTGCGCGGCGCGCTCTCGATGCGCGCCGCGCTCTGGCAGGAGCTCGGCGAGGATCTGCGCGGCGCGGACGCGTTGATCATGACGGCCGCGGTCTCCGATTACCGCCCTGCCGAGCAGCACGCGACCAAGCTGAAGCGGACCCCCGATCTCGCCACGCTGCCGCTCGTCCCGAACCCCGACCTGCTCGCCGAGGTTGGCGCCGCGCGCGCCGGCCTCGCCGGGGCGGCGCCCGCTGACGGCGCGCGGCCGCCGGCGCTCGTCGGGTTCGCCGTCGAGACCGCCACCGACGAGGGGGTGATCGCCTATGCCCGGCACAAGCTCGCGAGCAAGCGTGTGGACATGATCGTCGCCAACCACGCGGCGGACTCGTTCGGCCGGGACGACAACCGCGCGACGCTCGTGACCCGCGACGCCGCCGACGCGCTCGGCGTCTTGCCCAAGCCCGTGCTCGCGGACCGCATCCTCGACCGGGTCCTGCAGCTGTGCGCGCGATGATCCCGGGCGACGTCGACGCGGCCGCCGCGCCCCCCTCGGCCGCGGCCCTCCCGGCTGCCCCGGCCTCGTCGGGCGATCCGCGGTCGACCGATCCGCGCGAGCCGCCGCGGGCCTCGCGCCGCGAGGCCGCGCTCATCGCCGCGGCCGTCACCGCCGGCGTCGCGCTCGCCGTCTCGCTCGCGTTCGACCCCGAGCGCGCGGGCGCGCTCGGCATGCTCGCGCCCGTCGGCGCCCTCTACGTCCCCCTCGCGGCGGCCGCGGTGATGTGGCTCCGCCGGCGCGGCGAGCTCCGCGCCGCGCTCCGCCCCCTGTCGGGCGACCTCGCGCGCGGCGCGCTCGTCGCCGCGGCGCTCTACGGCGTCTCCATGGCGGTGCAGATGGCGGTCGCCCCGCGCGGCTCTCCGCGCGAGGCGTGGCTCCTGCGCCTGTACCTCCAGCTCGGCGACCCTTCGGCCGACGCGCGCGTGTTCGCCGGCGCGATGGTGTTCGTGGTGGCCGCGCTCGAGGAGCTCGTCTGGCGCGGGCTCGTGATGCGCGCGCTCGAGGGGCCGCTCGGCCAGGGCGCTGCCTGGCTGCTCTCGAGCGCGCTGTTCGCCGCCGCGCACCTCCCCACGCTGTTCCTGCTCGGCGATCCGGTCGCCGGGCCGAACCCGCTGCTCGTCGCGGCGGGCTTCGGCTGCTCGATCGTGTGGGGGCGCGTGGTGCACCGGACCGGGCGCCTGCCCCCGGCGCTCTTCGCCCACGCGTTCTTCTCGTGGGCGATCGTGAGCTTCCCGATCTGGCGCCCGTGACGGGCGCGGGCGTCTCCCCGGCGCCGGGGATCAGCCCTCGAGCTTCGCGAGCTCCTCGTCGGGGACGTCGAAGTCGGCGTACACGTTCTGCACGTCGTCGTGGTCGTCGAGCGTGTCGACGAGGTTGAGACAGACCTCGGCGTCGCGGCCCGCGACCTCCTTCTTGTTCTTGGGGACGTAGCCGGCGGTGTTCGACTTCACCGCGATCTTCGCGTCCTCGAGCGCCTTCACGACGGTGTCCATCATGTCGACGCTGGAGAGCACCTGCCACTCCTCGCCCTGGTCGCTGTAGTCGTCGGCGCCCGCGCCCACGGCGATGTCCATGAGCTGATCTTCGGTCGCCGCGTCCTTCGCGATGAGGATGATCCCCTTCCGCTCGAAGGCCCACTGCGCGGAGCCGCCGGCGCCGAGCTGCCCGTTGTTCTTCTCGAAGATCTTCCGGATCTCGGCGACGGTGCGGTTCCGGTTGTCGGTCATCGCTTCGCAGAGGAAGAGCGTGCCGCCGGGGCCCGTGCCTTCGTAGAGGATCTCCTCGTAGTTTGCGCCCTCGATCTCGCCGGTGCCGCGCTGGATGGCGCGCTTGATCGTGTCGGCGGGCATCGCCTGGCCCTTGGCGTCGTTGATCGCCTTACGGAGGCGCGGGTTGCCGTTCGGGTCTCCGCCGCCCATGCGCGACGCGACGGTGATCTCCTTGATGAGCTTCGTGAAGAGCTTGCCGCGCTTCGCGTCGAGCGCGCCCTTCTTCCGCTTGATGGTGGCCCACTTGGAATGGCCGCTCATGCCTGTCTGCTCCGTGATGACGGGGCGCTCGCTCGCCGCGCGCGCCCAGGGGAAAGGTTCGGCGCAAGCTGGAGCACCGATCGGTTCGAAGAGAGAAACGCCAGGACGTCGAGAGCGCCAAGAGATGTTCAACGTCTCCTGGCGTTCTTGGCGCCCTGGCGGCTCGAACCGTCTGTCGCTCTAGCGGTGCGCCCGGGTGGAGGCAACCACGACGGCGCCCCGGCCGCGCGTACCCTTCCTTACCAGGAAAGCGAGCGCGGCCGGTGCCCTGGGTTCGTCCCCCGTGACATCCGCTTCCAGATGCGCTCGTTTCCCGAGGCCACGTACCTCAGGCCCGAAGCGGCAAAACGCATTGAAAGTCGCTGGTGGATCGCGGGGTGGTGGGGCCCCGACGAGCTTCGTCCCCCGTGACATCCGCTTCCAGATGCGCTCGTTTCCCGAGGCCACGTACCTCAGGCCCGAAGCGGCAAAACGCACCGAAAGTCGCTTGTGGATCGCGGGGTGGTGGGGCCCCGACGAGCTTCGCTCGGCGGGGCGGCGGGGGCGCGTGCCCCCGCCGTGCAACTAAAGCGCGTAGCCGGTCTCGCCGTGCTCGGTCGCGTCGAGGCCCTCGCGCTCGTCGCTCTCGGCCACGCGCAGGCCGATCACCTTGTCGATCAGCTTCAGGAGCACGAAGGTCACGATCCCGGCGTACAGCCCCACGGCCACGATGCCGGCGAGCTGCGGGACCATCTGACCCGGGTTGCCGGCGATCACGCCGTCGCGGCCGGCCTCGTTCAGGGCCTTCTCGGCGAAGACGCCGGTGAGGAGCGCGCCGAGCAGGCCGCCCACGCCGTGCACGCCGAACGCGTCGAGCGAGTCGTCGTAGCGGAGGCGCTCCTTCGAGACGACCGCAAAGTAACAGACCACGCCCGCGAGCAGGCCGATCACGACCGCGGCCCAGGGCGCGACGAACCCGGCCGCCGGCGTGATGCCGACGAGCCCGGCCACGATGCCCGAGGCGATGCCGAGCGCTGTCGGCTTGCCCCGCTGCGCCCACTCGACGAAGAGCCACGCGGCGCCGCCCGCGGCCGCGGCGATGTGCGTGTCGAGCAGCGCGAGCGAGGCGAGCCCGCCCGAGGTGAGCGCGCTGCCCGCGTTGAAGCCGAACCAGCCGAACCAGAGGATGCCCGTGCCCGTCAGGGTCATCGTCAGGTTGTGCGGCACGTGCCGCTCGTGCGGGTACCCCGAGCGCCGGCCCAGCACGATCGCGCACACGAGCGCCGAGATGCCCGCGGCGAGGTGCACCACGGTGCCGCCCGCGAAATCGAGCGCGCCCATCTCGTAAAGCCAGCCCTTCTCCGCCCACACCCAGTGGGCGACCGGATCATAGACGAGCGTGGACCAGAGCAGGATGAAGACCAGGTACGCCGGAAACCGCATGCGCTCGGCGAACGCCCCCGCGATGAGCGCGGGCGTGATCACCGCGAACATCATCTGGAACGCCGCGAACGCGAGGTGCGGCACCGTGCCGCGCTCCACGGTCGCGAGCCCCTGCAGGCCGACATACTCGAACCCGCCGATGAGCCCCCCGTGCGACGCGCCGAACGAGAGCGAGTACCCGAGGGCCACCCACTGCACCGAGATCACCGCCAGTGCGGCGAACGAGTGCATGAGCGTCGCCAGCACGTTCTTGCGGCGCACCATGCCGCCGTAGAACAGGGCGAGGCCCGGTGTCATGAAAAGGACGAGGGCTGTTGATGCCAGGAGCCAGGCCGTATCCCCAGTGTCGATCTTCATGGCACGGGCGTAACGTGCTCAAAGTTTCAACGAGGTTTCGTACCCGCAGCAGGACGCATTTGGCAGCGGGTAAGGAAATTTACATTACATGTCAGGGAGCTCCCGAGCGGCGGGGGAGCGCTCCGGGCGCCCGGGCGGCGCCGCATCAGCCTGCGGGCTGCGGGCCGCGGATCGTCAGGACCGGGACCTTCGCCGAGCGCACCACCCGCTGCGCCACGCTGCCGACCAGCGCCCGCGCGACCGCCCCGCGCGCGTGCGTCCCGATCACGATCATGTCGGCACCGATCTCCTCCGCCAGGCGGCAGATCTCCTCGTCGGGGACGCCGGAGCGCAGCACGCCGGAGATCTCGACGTCGGGTGAGGCGCGCCGGCGCTCGAGCACCTGATCGAGGCTGCGCTGCGCCGCCTCGGCGAGGCGCGCGGCGTCCTCCGCCGAGGGGATCAGCGCCGAGCCTTCCGGGAAGGTGTAGAGAGGCACGCTGTACACGTGCGCCACGACGATCTTCGCGGAGAGCTTGCGGGCGAGCTCGAGCGCCGTGTCGAGGGCGAGCTCGGACGTCTCGTCGAAGTCATGGGCCAGGAGGAGGGTCTTCATCTTGCTCCGCGGTGCTGGTGGGGTCGGGCGGCGCGGTGCCCGGCTTCTTGTTCAGCTTTCGTAGCTCCGGAGCCGGCTCCCGGGTAGTGGGCTCGACCTTGTCCGGGGGTGGCGGCGGCTCCTTCGACGCCGGCTTCACGCGCTTGAACAGCGCCATCTTCTTCAGCCGGTCGACCTCCATGAGCTCGCCGCGCTTCACCGCCGCGTTGTGGCGCTCCAGGTCCTTGCCCTTGAGCTCCCCCTCGTCGAGCAGCACGTACTGAGCGAGCGCGGCGCGGTCCCCCGGGTAGAAATAGGCTTCCTTCCGGTTCGACACGTGCGGCCCCATCTTGCTCGTCGCACCCACGATCGCGCCGGGCGGGATCGCCTCGACCTGCTTCCTCACCCACGCGTAGGTCGTCTCCTGCTCCGGCGTGAGCTTGCGCGCGACGCGGGAGAAGCCGCCCCTGAACGAGGCGTTCTCGACGAGGCCGCCGAACTTCCACGACACGAGCGCGCTTGCCACGAGCATCGCCGCGAGCAGCGCGCGCGACAGGCGCCGCCCGTCGAGCCCGAAGAAGGCGGCCGGTGCCGAATCCGCGGCGCCCCTGAGCGCGATCGGCGTCAGCGCGAAGGCGATGGGGAAGAGGATCGACGAGTACTGGAAGTGGATCGAGAAGACCGCGTCGCGCGAGGCGAGCAGGCAGAACAGGAGCCCGTAGGCGAGCATCCAGCGGCCGGGCCGGGCGAGGAAGGGCAGAAAGCAGAGGGGGACGAAGAGCTGGAGCAGGAAGAGGATCTTCGGCTCCTCCAGCATGACCTTGAGGGCGAAGACGGGGTTCGTGAGGAGCGAGATGAGGAGGCCGCCGAGCCCGCTCCGGTTCGGCATGAGCTCCTCGTAGTAGTAGGCGAACGAGTACGCGTCCTTGCCCGACATGATGATGCCGGCCGACGTCATGAAGAACAGCTTCACGATGACGAAGTAGACGAGGCTCGTCGCGATGGTCACCCAGCCGAGGCGCGTCCTGCCCGCGCGCCGGTCGAAGATGGCGTAGAGCCCGATGAAGCACATCAGCAGGGAGACGTCCTCCCGGCAGAGCAGCAGCGCGGCGAGGGTGGCCCAGTACAGCCTGTCCCTGCCGGTCTCGTAGAAGTAGAGGAGCCAGACGACGAGCGGCGAGATCAGCGCGAGCGAGTGGAACTCGTACATGTTCGCGCCGTGCAGGGCCGGGTAGACGGCCCACACGGCGGCGAGCAGGAGCGCCTTGCCGCGGTGCTCGAGCTTGTCGCGCGCGAGCAGGTACACGGGGACGACGCCGGCGCCGAGCCACACGGACTGGAGCACGAGGAGGAACTCCGCCCTCGGGTAGATGAGGTAGAGCGGCGAGAGCAGGACGAGGATCGGGTCGAAGTGCGCCGAGCCGTGGTAGCCGGCCCTGAGCCAGGAGCAGCCGAGCGGACGGCCGTGGATCGACTGGTAGAAGATGTTGTCGTAGTACCCGAGGTCCGGCGTCCGCGTGTGGAGCGCGTGGTGGTTGGTGATCGCGAGCCGGGAGAAGAAGAGGCTGTAGCCCGCCCACAGCGCGACGAGGGCGAGCGGCGCGAGCCACCGCCCGGCCCTCGCGAGCGCGGCGGAGCGATCCTGCACGCCGCGCGCGGGGGCGTCGTCGAGCTCGCGCGCGGCGTGCAGGATCGCGCTGCGGCCCCAGGCGTAGACGCCCGCGCCCACCATCGCGGCGGCGACGGCGGCGAAGAAGATCGCGGTCTTCGGGCTGTCCTTCTCGATGTTCGGGAGCTTGAGGGCGGCGACGAACGGGAGCGCGAGCAGGGGGACCAGGGCGCGGTTGATGCGGCCCACGGTGTTCACGAAGGCCCACGAGCGGGTCAGGGACCGCCGCGCCAGCATCACGAGGAAGTAGGCGAGCCCGACCCCGACGATGGCGGCGACGGCGCCGCCGGCCATCCAGCGGCGCTCCAGCTCGGTCAGCTTGTTCGTGTCAAGCGGGGCGAGGCGGCTCGGGTGGGTGAAGACCCAGGCCGTCACGGCGATGCTCATGCCGTAGAGGATCGGCCACGGCGCCAGGGTCAAGGCGGCGCGCGCGAGCCGCTCGATGGCGCCGTCGAACTTCGCGAGCGCGCTGCTCAGCCTGGTGCGGGGGGTCTCTAGCATGGGAGAGGCGGGTCCTCGGCTACTTGACCCTACCCCCCGCTGTCAAGGAACGGCCGCCCGGGCGTGGGAAGGGCAGGGCGCCGCGCGCGCGGCGCGGTAGAATGGCCCCATGTCGCACTACCGGGATCATCTCGATGCGGCTCGCGCGCGCATCGAAACCCTCGAAGCCAAGGTGAAGGAGCGGGACGCGGCGCTGGCCGCCCGGGACGCGGAGATCGCGGAGATCCGGGCCGAGGTCGAGCGGCTGCGCGGCGGATCGAGCGACGACGGCCCGTTCGACGGGCCTCACGGCCGGGGCGGCGGGCAGCGCGCCCTCCTGGTGGCGCTCGCGGTGTGCGGCTTCGCCACCGCGACCGGCTACGCGATGGTGCGCCCCTCGCACTGCCCGCAGCGGAGCGCGCCGTACCCCGCCTCTATCGAGGTGTCGCCGCTCGCCTACGAGGGGCTCGCTCCCGGGGCGAGCAGGGTCACCTCGGAGCACCTCCGCCTGGCCACGGACGCGGCCGCGGCGCTCGAGCGCGGGAGCCACCGCGCGCAGCGCTGCTGGCAGCCGGACGGGCCGAGCGGGGAGGGGACGGTGACCGTGACCTTCCTGCGGAGCGGCCACGCCGAGGTGTCGCTGGAGGGCACGCCGTACGAGGGGACCGAGGTCGGCGAGTGCGTGACCGATGCGTTCCGCGCCGCCGCCGCGCGGGTGCGGCCCTTCGAGCCCATGACGATGAAGACGCTGTTCTCGATGAGCGCCGCGCGGTGACTCGCGTCCCCGGCGCCCGGGGCTGGGCGGTCCCTGCCGGCGCGGCCTGGGGCTGGGCGGTCCCTGCCGGCGCGGCCTAGAGCGACAAACGGGTTGAAACCACGAGAAAAAGCAGGAATTTCACAGGGAGGCGGGGAGGCGGGGAGCGAGAGACGGCAAGAGGGAGAGATTCATTTTTTTTCTTCCTCCCCGCCTCCCCGCCTCCCTGTGAAAATTCTCCGGGTTTCAACGTGATCGGTGTTCTAGGGCTGGGCGGTCCCCGCCGGCGCGGCCTCGGGGGCGCTCGGCGGGGGGGCGACCTGCCAGCTCACGAAGCCGAGCGCCACGACGACGAGGTAGATGACGGCGAAGACGAGGAGGCCGAAGCTCACGCCGTGCTCGGCGGTGAAGCCGAGCGAGGGGAACACGAGCGAGAAGAAGAGCTCCCGGACGCCGACCCCCGCGATCGAGATCGGCAGGAGGCCGAGCAGGTTCGCGATGGCGAGCAGGCAGGTGACGTCGAACAGCGAGAGCGGAACGCCGAGCGCCTTCGCGATCAGGTAGCCCTGCACGAAGTTGACGACGAACGTCGCCACGGTGACCGGCAGCGTGAAGAGCAGCCCGCGCCCGACGTGGGCCCGCAGCGCCACGAGGAAGCGGCTCGCCGCGCCGGGCTCCGCGCCCTGCGCTGGCTCCTTCACGATCCGGCGCGACACAGCGAGCAGCACCCGCTCGGCGAGCCCCGGGATGAGCAGCGCGAGCGGCGCGAGGACCGTGAGCGCGATGCCGCCCCACGTCAGCCACGCCAGGCGGCCGGCGATGACCGCGCTGTAGCGGGCGACGCCGACGGCGACGAACGCGGCGAGCACGTACAGATCGCACAGCCTGTCCATCACGACGGTGGCCAGCCCCTCCGCGTAGGGCACGCCGAGGTCGTGGCGCAGGTAGCGGATCCGGAGCACGTCGCCGACCCGCCCCGGGGTCAGCATGCCGACGTAGAGCGACGTCAGGTACGCGCTCCAGGCGCGGCGGAGGGGGTAACGGATGTCCCGGGCGCGGAGCAGCGCGTCCCAGCGGACGACCTTGAGGTGGATGTTGAGGACATTCAGCGCCGCCGCGAGCGCGAGCGGGGCGGCCGAGGCCGAGGCGACCGCGCCGAGCACCGCGTCCCGGTCGTCCATGCGAACGACGACGAGGACGAGCAGGAGCGGCCCGACCAGGCGAATGAGCGCGCGCAGGACGGTGCGGCGCATGGCGGCAGGGCCCCGCGGCGCGCTCAGCGCGGCGCGGTGGCGCAGGGGACCCGGTGGGAGAGGCACGCGAGCGCGGGGACGTCGAACCGAGCGGCGCAGGGCGCGGAGCTCACTCGACCTCCTCGCGGATGGGCAGCTCCTCCGCCTGGTGTCGCTGCTGCATCTGGAAGGTGAGGAACTCGCCGATGAACCCCATCGAGAAGAACTGGATGCCGAGGAGGATCATCAGCACGCCGAGGAGGAGCAGCGGGCGATCGCCGATCTTGTGGCCGAGGAACCAGAGCAAGGTCAGGTAGGCGTTGATGGTCACCCCGACCGCCGCGAACACGAGGCCGATGAGGCCGAAGAGGTGCATCGGCTTCTTCGAGTAGCGGGTCAGGAACATGACGCTGAGCAGGTCGAAGAAGCCGCGCAGGATGCGCTCCAGTCCGTAGCGGGAGCTGCCGTACTTGCGGGCATGGTGGCGCACCGGGATCTCCGCCACGCGGAAGCCCTGCCACGCGGCGAGCGCCGGGATGAAGCGGAAGAGATCGCCGTAGATCGGGATGGTGCGCAGCACCTCGCTCCGGTAGGCCTTGAACCCGCAGTTCATGTCGTGGAGCTTCACGCCCGTGACCGAGCGGACCGTCCCGTTGAAGATGCGGGACAGGACGAGGCGGTTCTTGGGGTCGAGCCGGTTGACCTTCCAGCCGACCACCACGTCGAGCCCCTCCTCGACCTTGGCGATGAAGCTCGGCAGATCGGCCGGATCGTCCTGGAGGTCGGCGTCCATGGTGACGACCACGGCGCCCTTCGCCTTGCGGAAGCCGGCCGTCAGCGCCGTCGCCTTGCCGAAGTTCTTCCGCAGCCGGATGCCCTTCACCACCGGGTTCTCCGCGCGGATCCGGGAGATGACGGCCCAGGTGTCGTCGGTGCTGCCGTCGTCGACGAAGATGAGCTCGTAGGTGAAGCGCCCCCGCAGGGCCTGATCCACGCGCTGCGCGAGCTCGGCCAGGCTCTCGGCCTCGTTCAGCCCCGGGACGACCACGGAGACCTGCGGCGCCGGCTGGGCGGCCGGCGCGATGGAGGGCGCCATCAGGCTCGGGCGAGGCTCGAAGGCGGAGAGCCCGAACGTGACCCGGTCCTCCGGAGCCTCGTGGGGGGCAGGTGTGGGGGGCTGGTCCACAATCACGGCGGCGGAGGATAGCAGATCGTTCCGGGAACGCGCGATTCCGTGCCGTGGTCCAGGGGACGATAGGCGCAGGCGGAAGGTGATGCCGGATACGCAGCCGCTGAATCTCGCGATCCTGGCGGGCCCGCGACGCCAGCCCGCTGTCGGGGCTCGCCCTGCGCGTGGCCGCAGGCGGTGCTCGAGTCGAGGAGAGCTCGCCGGGGCGAGCGCGGAGGCGCGGCGTGCTACCCCGGAGCGACGAAAGGGGCGGCTGCCATCCTGGGGCACCACCGGCGAGCATCGAAGGCACGTGGCAGACAGACGACAGGACGCGACGGCTGGTGAGGGGGCGAGCGAGCGCGCGCCGCGCGGCGGTCACCCCGACGATGGACATCTGTTCGGTCCCGAGGCGGTGATCAGGCTGCGCGTCGCGCTCGAGGAGGTGACGTGGCTCCTTGGCCGCGGCTATCCGCTGCGCACCGCGATCCGGACCGTGGGCGACCATCACCAGCTGGCCGCCCGCCAGCGCCTCGCGCTGCAGCGGTCGGCCTGCTCGGAGGCGCAGCGGGCGTCGCGCCTGGCGCGCCGCGCGCCCGCGTCGTCGCTCCGGGGCGCGGAGGCGAACATCGACGGCTTCAACCTGATCATCACCCTGGAGGTGGCCCTCTCGGGCGGCCTGCTCCTGCGCGGTCCCGAGGGGGTGCTCCGCGATCTCGCGGGGCTGCGCGGCAGCTACGCGCCGATCGCGGAGACCGACGCCGCGATCGACCTGCTCGGCGGCGCGCTGTCCGGCGCCGGCGCGGCGCGAGCGCGCGTCCTCCTCGACGCCGCCGTCCCGAACTCGGGCAAGCTGCGCGCGCGGCTCCTCGACCGGCTCGGCGGCGCGCCCCTGTCGAGCGGCGCGCCCCTGTCGAGCGGCGCGCCCCTGTCGAGCGGCGCGCTCCTGTCGAGCGGCGCGCTCCTGTTGATCGAGGCGACGCTCGTCCCCGACCCCGACCGGCTCTTCGAGGGCGCCGCGGGCGTCGTCTCGTCCGACAGCGTCGTCCTCGATCGCTGCGCGCGCTGGATCAACCTCGCCGACGAGATCGTGGCCGCGCACGTCCCCGCGGCGCGCATCGTCGATCTCGTCCCCCGCGGCGAGGCCCGCGGCGCGTGAGGGCGCGGCGCTCCCGCTACCGGGATGGCGCGAGCATCCTCGCCTGCCAGGCCACCTGGGCTGCGAGCCCCTCGCGCAGCGGCACCCGGGGCACGTACCGGAGCGCCGCCTGCGCCGCCGCCGTGTCGGCCCATGTGTGCCTGACGTCCCCGGCCTGCGGCTCTCCCCGCTCCACGCGCGCGGGCCCCGCGATCTCCCCGAGCATCCCGAGCGCGTCGTTGAGGCTCACCCGCGAGCCGCCGCCGATGTTGAACACGCCGACCGCGGCGCCCTCCATGGCCGCGACGTTGGCCTGCACCGCGTCGCTGACGTAGGTGAAATCGCGCGTCTGCTCGCCGTCGCCGTACATGCGGACCGTCTCGCCCCTCAGCATGGCCGAGATGAACCGGTGAAACGCCATGTCCGGGCGCTGCCTCGGGCCGTACACAGTGAAATACCGGAGCGAGATCGTGGGCAGCCCGAAGTTGCGCCGGTAGAGCTCGCAGAGGTGCTCGCCGGCCAGCTTGGTCACCCCGTACGGCGAGTGCGGTGCGGTCCGGCTGGATTCGTGCATCGGGACCTCCTCTGTGTCGCCATACACGGAGGACGACGAGGCGTAGACGAGCTTGCGCACCTGGCCGTGCGTCCTCGCCGCCTCCAGCAGCCGCTGCGTCGAGAGCACGTTGTCGCGCAGGTAGCCCTCGAAGCTCAGGCCCCAGCTCGGGCGCACGCCGGCCTGCGCCGCCTGGTGGAAGACGACCTCGCGATCCGAGAGCAGCCGGCGGAGGTCGGCGGTCGCGAGATCGACGGCTGCGAGCGAAAAGCGCGGTTCGCAGCGCAGCCGGTCCAGGTTTCCCTCCTTGATATCGCGGGCGTAGTAGTCGGCGAAGCGGTCCACCCCGAGCACCTCATGCCCGAGCTCGATCAGACGCTCCGCGAGGTGTGAGCCGATGAATCCGGCCACCCCAGTCACCAGACAACGCATCCGCCTCCCGTCCTGGTCCCGCCGTGCCGCGGCCCCGCGTCCTCGTCCAACCGCCCTGCGGCCTCCCGTCCCGGTCCCGCCGCGCCGCGGCGCGGCGCGGCGCGGCGATGCTAGCATCTGGAGCCTGCCCATTGGACGACCGCAGCCCGCCGCGCTGAGGAGAGCGCGCCTTGCTGAGCCCGCTGCAGGACGGTGAAGAAGCGTCAGGAACGCACTTCTTGCAAATAGACCCACCATTCCGATGCATATTTCTGAATCTGGTTGCGCCTACCCGCCCGGCGGGCGACTCTGTGGCGCGCTCGAGCACCCTGGATTTTCTGTTCAGGGCGCCCGAGACGGGCAGAAGGCTAGCTGTCGTTTATGGGAATCGTTGTCCAGCAGCTCACGAAGCGGTTCGGTCCGAACAAGGTGGTCGACGACGTCTCGTTCGAGATCGAGAGCGGCGCCCTGGTCGCGCTGCTGGGGCCGAGCGGGGGCGGCAAGAGCACTGTCCTCCGCATCATCGCCGGGCTCGAGAGCCCCGACGCCGGCGAGGTGATCCTGAACGGCAAGAACGCGACGAACACGCGCGTACAGGACCGGAACATCGGCTTCGTGTTCCAGAGCTACGCCCTGTTCCGGCACATGACCGTGCGCGAGAACATCGGCTTCGGCCTCACGATCCGGAAGCGGCCGCGGAAGGAGGTCAACGCCACCGTCGACGAGCTCCTCAGCCTGGTGCAGCTCCAGGGGCTCGGGAGCCGGTTCCCGCACGAGCTTTCCGGCGGCCAGCGGCAGCGCGTCGCGCTGGCGCGCGCGCTCGCGCCAGGCTCATCGCTGCTGCTGCTCGACGAGCCGTTCGGGGCGCTCGACGCCAAGGTGCGCCTCGAGCTGCGCGAGTGGATCCGCCGGCTCCACAAGGAGCGGGGGATCACGAGCGTCTTCGTGACCCACGACCAGGAAGAGGCGATGGACCTCGCCGACCGGGTCATCGTGCTGCACAAGGGGCGGGTCGAGCAGATCGGCACGCCCGAGGAGATCTACGATCGGCCGGCGACCGAGTTCGTGGCGAGCTTCGTCGGGTCGATCAACGTGCTCGACGGCCAGGTGCGCGACGGCCAGGCGTCGCTCGGGACCCTCGCGGTGCACGCCCCCCCCGGGACGGACGACGGCGCCAGCGTGCGCGCCTTCGTGCGGCCGCACGACATCGAGCTCCACGCCCGGGTCGACTCCTCGGACAACCCCGGCTCCGACAACGCCAGCATGGCGCGCGTCGAGCGGCTATCCCGGGTCGGATGGATGGTGAAGGCGGAGCTCCGCCTGTCGGACGGCCAGCCGCTCGCCGTCGAGCTGACCAAGGACCGCGTCGCCGAGCTCGGGCTGTCCGAGGGAGACAGGGTTCTTGTAAATCTCCGTGACGCCAAGATCTTCGTGCAGGATTATTCCATCTAGCCACCGGGCCGGCGCTCCGCCTGGCCAGGCGGCCATCACACGGAGGGCGGCCAGGTGGGTTCAATCTTCGACAACATCGCGGCGACGATCGGGCGCACGCCCCTCGTTCGCTTGAGCTCTGCGGGCAAGGGGCTGCGCGCCTCGCTGATCGGCAAGGTCGAGAGCCGGAACCCTGGCGGCAGCGTCAAGGATCGCATCGGCCTCGCGATGGTCGAGGACGCCGAGCGGCGGGGCAGGCTGACCCGCGGGAGCGTCCTCGTCGAGCCGACGAGCGGCAACACGGGCCTCGCGCTGGCGATGATCGCCGCGGCGAAGGGCTACCGGCTGATCCTCACGATGCCCGAGTCGATGAGCCCCGAGCGGGTCGCGCTGCTCCGGGCGTTCGGGGTGGAGGTGCTGCAGACGCCCGGGTCCCTGATGGTGCAGGCGGTCGCGCGGGCGCGCCAGATCGTGGAGGAGACGCCCGGCGCGGTGATGCTCCAGCAGTTCGAGAACCCGGCGAACCCGGCCGCGCACCGCGCGACGACCGCGCGCGAGATCTGGGAGGACACCGACGGCGCGGTCGACGTCGTCATCGCCGGCGTGGGGACCGGCGGGACGATCACCGGCGTGGGCGAGGTGCTCAAGGAGAAGAAGCCGGGGGTAAAGATGATCGCGGTCGAGCCCAGGAACGCCGCCGTGCTGAGCGGCGGTCGCGCCGGGGCGCACCTCATCCAGGGCATCGGCGCGGGCTTCGTCCCGAAGATCCTCCGGCGCGAGCTCATCGACGAGGTGGTGCCGGTGTCCGAGGACGAGTCGTTCGAAGCCGCGCGCCGGCTCGCGAAGACCGAGGGGATCCTCGTCGGCATCTCCGGCGGCGCGGCCATGGCGGCGGCGCTCTCGGTCGCGGCGCGCGACGAGATGCAGGGCAAGAACATCGTGGTGATCCTGCCCGACGGCGGGGAGCGGTACGTCACCTCGCCGCTCTTCAAGGAGCTCGTCGGGCGCGACCGGGGGACCGCGCTCCGCTAGCCAAGGAGCTCGTCGGGCGCGACCGGGGGCCGCGCCCCGCTAGCCGGCGGTCAGCCGCTAGGGCAGGCAGCCGCACATCGGGTCGCCCTCCCTGCAGACGCAGGGCGCCTCCTTCGGCTGCTGCTGCGCCGGCGGCCTCACGACCTTGCCCTGGATCGCGTCCCTTTCGCGCCGCGCCGCGAGGAGCTTGCGCTGGAGCTCCGCCTTCTCCGCCTGGCTCCGCACCGTCTGGTACGCGAGGGTGAGCTCGCCGATCTGCTTCTCGCGCGCGGCGAGGTCGTCCTCGAGCGCCGCGAGCCGCTGCTCGTGCGCGACGCGCGCGGCCGTCTGCTCGGCCAGCGTCCGCTCGCCCTCCGGCTTGATCTTGCCGAAGTAGGCGCCGAGCGTCGCGGAGAGCGCGAGGGCGGACAGCGCGCTCCCCGCGACGACGAGCCGCTTGAGGCGCCGCTTCTGGGCGTCCCCCGCGAGGGCGGCGAGCTTCCGCTCGTGCTCCTGCTGCTTCGCCAGGACCTCCAGGCGGGCGCGCTGCTCGGCCTCGACGCGGGCCTTCTCGACCGCCGCCGCGCGGATGGCGTCGAGGCGCGCGGCCTCCTCGCGCGCCTGCTCCGCCTCGCGCCGGCTCCGCTCCTCCTCGGCCCGGAGGCGCGCCTCCTGCTCCGCGAGCGCGCGCTGCTGGAGCGCGCGCCGCGCCTCCTGCTCCGCGAGCGCGCGCCGCCGCGCGGCCTCCTCCTCCTCGCGCAGCCGCTGCTTTTCGAGGCTCATGAGCTGCTTGAGCGAGAACAGAACAGAGCTCTCCTGGATCTCGGCCATGACGGATCGACCTCCTTGCCCGCGCCCGGGGTGTGCGGCGCACGGCGCGCGCTGAAGAGCGCGCCGCCGGCGGATGAACTCCGCCCTTCCGGCCTCGCTCCTCGCGCGCGATGCGCTCCTGGTTCGCGAGGTTTGACCGGGCAAGGAGGCTGGAGCTTGGGTGGACGAGGGGTCGAGCTGGACGGCGCAGGGGCGCCGCGGGGCATGGAGATGAAGGTCGCCGCGGCGGCGAGATCACTCGATACGGACGCCGACGAGGACCTTCATCCACACCCCTTCGGGCGGGATCGTCTTCGTCAGATCGATCTCGCCGTGCCAGTCGACATGCACGGTGTAACCGCCGTTCTCGTCGTCCGCATAGAAGAACTTCCGGATGTCGTCGTGATAGACCCGATCGAGCGGGACGATGCGCTCCCCGGCGGGCATCGGCTCCTTCCTGGCGACCACGGTCGGGACGTCGTCGACGACGGCCTCGGCGGTGATGCTCTTGATGAACGTCAGGTCAGGCACGTTGTCGTCGCGCGCCTCGAGCCGGATGAACATGAGCTTGGCGCCGTCGACGGAGTTCGGATCCTGAGAGACGGAGACCTCGCTCCACCCGGAGAAGACCGACTGCGAGGTCGGCTTCACGAGGAACTTGGTCTCTGCCTCATGCTCGCCGGCCACCGTGGCGCAGGCGCTCGCGCCGAGCGCCAGAGCCGCGGTGAGCGCCGCGCCTGTGCGCGCGGACAGGCAGAGCGAGGCAAGTGCACGGCTACAGCTTCGGACAAGCATGTTCATCCGTGAAACGTAGCATGGAGATGTCCGGCGCCGAGGGGAGGAGCCATGTTTCGCCGTGCGTCCGCGGCGCCCCCGGACGTTGTCCCGGGCCCGAGGGCGACCGCGTCGAGATCGTGTCTCGCCACGAGATGTCGAGTTCACGCGGCCCGCGCGGCCTCGCGGCGCGCGGCGCGGACGCCTGCCGCACCTCGGCGCTGCCGCGCGCCGCGGCCCGATCGACGCGCGGCGCGCGGCCGGCTATGGTCGTCGCCCGAGGGCGACCAGATGGCGGCGGAATCAGGCGCAGGTGTTGACGGAGGGCAGGGTGCGGCCCCTGCCTCCTTCGAGGCGAGGCTCGATCTCGCGCAGCAGACGAGCGCACGGCTGCGCGAGGCGATCGGGCAGGCCGTCGTCGGTCAGGGTGACGTCATCGAGCAGACGCTCTGGGGCATCATCGCGGGAGGGCATGTCCTGCTGGAGGGGGCGCCCGGGCTGGGCAAGACGCTCCTCGTCAGGACGATCGCCAGCTGCCTCGATCTCAGGTTCTCGCGCATCCAGTTCACCCCGGATCTCATGCCGAGCGACGTGACCGGGACCAACGTGCTCGTCTCGGCCGCGGACGGCTCGCGCCACTTCTCGCTGCACAGGGGGCCGATCTTCGGGCAGGTGATCCTGGCCGACGAGATCAACCGGGCGACGCCGAAGACGCAGAGCGCGCTGCTCGAGGCGATGCAGGAGCACGCGTGCACCATCGCCGGCACCCGGTACGCCATGGAGGAGCCGTTCTTCGTGCTGGCCACCGAGAACCCGATCGAGATGGAGGGGACCTACCCGCTGCCGGAGGCGCAGCTCGATCGGTTCCTGCTCAAGGTGCTCGTGCCGAGCCCGACCGAGGACGAGCTGACCGAGATCCTCGCCCGGACCACGGGCCACGATCGCGGGCCGCCGCCGCGGGTGCTCACGCGCGACGACGTGCTCTCGCTCCGCTCGCTCTGCCGCGACGTCGCGGTCGCCGAGCCCGTCATGCGGTACGCGTCGCGGCTCACGCGGGCGAGCGACCCGGCCGCCGAGGGCGCCCCCGAGATCGTGCGCAGGGCGCTCCGGTTCGGCGCCGGGGTGCGCGGCGCGCAGTCGCTGGTGCTGGCCGCGAAGGCCGTGGCGTTGCTCCAGGGCAGGGCGCACGTCGCCTTCGCCGACGTGCAGCGGGTCGCGAAGCCGGTGCTCCGCCACCGGATGATCCGCTCCTTCGAGGGCGAGGCGGAGGGGATCACGACGGATCAGGTGATCGCCGCGCTGCTCTCCGCGGTCGAGGCGCGTCCCGAGCCCGTGGCGCAGGCGATCCGTCGATGAGGCGCGGCGCCGAGGCGCGGGGGAGGGCAGGCCAGGCCGCTGCCCTGGCGAAGGTCGCGGCCGGCGCGGCGTGGCTCGCGGCGCTCTCGGCGGCGGGGCCGGCGCTCGGGCAGGCGCCGGCGGCGCCCGGCGCGCCGGAGCTCGTCGTCGACGCGGCGCCGGTGTTCGGGACGAGCGGTGGGATGCCCTGGGGGTGGAACCAGGTCGTCGTGCGCCTCCAGAACAACGGCGGCAAGGCGCAGAGAGGCGAGGTCGAGGTCGCGTCGACGCGCTACGGCGAGCAACGCGTCTTCGTCGCGTCGGTGCCGTACACGGTGGCGGCGGGCGCGTCGATCCACGTGCGCGTGCCGGTGCAGGTGTCGCCCTTCGCCGACGTGCAGGTGCGGGCGCTCGACGAGGGCGGCGCGCAGGTGTCGTCGCACGCGCTCTCGTCGACCTCGCAGCGCGCGGTGGTGCTCTTCGACGTCGGCGAGACGTCGCTCGTCCGGGGGGGGCTCCACGAGGCGCCGGTCGCGCCGCTGTACCTGCCGAGCGGCCGCGGCCCAGGGTCGTCGCCGAGCCCTGTCCTGTGGGTCGGGCAGCCGCGCTACGACGGCGCGACCGGCGACCCGCTGCTGCCCGACCGGGCGGCCCTGTACAGCGCGGCGGACGCCGTGCTCATGCGCACCGACACGCTCTCGCGGCTGAACGGCGCCGAGCTCGAGGCGCTCGCCGGGTACGTGCTCTCCGGCGGCACGCTGGCGCTGGCCGTCGCGCGCCCCGAGGATCTGCGTCACCCGACGCTCGCGGCGTTCGTCGGCGGCGAGGTAGCGAGGGCGGGCGTCGCGCCGCCCACGCTCGAGGAGATCGTGCCGCCCGGCGCGCCCAGCGGCTTCGGCAAGCAGGGCAACGCGCTCCTGCCCGCGCCGAGCGCGAGCCCCGCGGTGGCCGAGGCGCTCTCCGGCTGGTCGGGCGGCAACCTGCGCGGGAGCCCGTACGGCAGCTCGGCCTTCTACGGGCTCGGCGAGGTGCACCTGCTCGCGTTCGATCCCACGCGCCCGCCCGCGTCCGGCGACCCCTGGGCGAAGATCCGGGTGGCCGATCTCGCGCGCCGCGCCTACGACCGCCGCTCCACGGTCGCCTTCCGCCCGGGGGAAGAAGCGATGGGCCTTGATCTGGACCCGGTGCGGCGGGAGCTCGATCCGAACGAGAGCTCGCGCTGGGCGATCGGGGTCTCCGCGCTGCTGCTCTGCATCTACGCGGTGCTCGCCGGCCCGATCAACTTCTCGCGCGCCGCGAGGCAGGGGAGGCCGCTCCGCGCGCTCCGGCACCTGCCCATCTACGCGGCGGTCACCTTCGCGGTGATCGTCGGCGTGGGCCTGCTCGCGAAGGGGGTGCGCGGCAGGGCGCGCCACCTCACGCTGATCGAGGCGGGGGCCGGCATGACGAAGGGGGCGGTGCGCCGGTTCCGGGGCTTCTTCGTGCCCCGCGCGGAGGAGCTCACCGTCCGCACGACCGACGCGAGCGGCGTGATCAGCACGGCGGTGCTGGCCGAGCTTGCGGAGCGGCGCGATCGGCTCCTCGTGGAGCGCGACGGGGCCCGGCTGACGAAGGTCGCCGCGCTCCCGTGGCAGACGGTGATCGTCCGCGAGGACGGCGTCGCGCCGCTCGGGGACGGCATCGCGGTCATCGCCGATCCGAGCGGCGATGTCGTCGTGAGCAACCGGAGCGGCCGCGACCTCCGGGGCGGCGTCCTGTGGTTGCCGGCGGGGGTGGCCCGCTACTTCGCCCGCATCAGGGACGGGGAGCAGGTCTCGTCGCGCGCGGGGGTCGACCTCGGGGCGCGGAGCGACGGGCAGAGCTGGCTCTCGCACGCGAGCTTCGGGCGGCGGGTGGGCGGGATCGACATCCACGACCTCGGCGGGAGCCTGCTGGTCCCCCTGCTCGAGCCCGACGCCCCCGGGCTCGGCGCCGCGTGGCTGGCCATCGAGGAGGCGGCCGGCAGCGCGGTCGACTGGTTCCCGGCCGGCGTGCCCGTCCTGTTCGGCCAGCTCGACGGCGGCGAGGGGCGCGCCAGCGACTCGGGGCTGCGGCTCGAGAGCGACCGCGTGCTCGTGCGGATCGTCGGCTACGGAGGTCGGCCGTGAGCGCCGCGCCTTCCGGCGCTCCGCCCCCCGGGCCGCGGGTCGAGCGGCCTGCGCCGACGATCCGCGTCCGCCACCTCTCGCACCGCTTCGGCTCGCTCGACGTGCTCAGGGACGTCACCTTCGACGTCGGCCCCGGCGAGATCTTCGGCTTCATCGGGCCGAACGGCGCGGGCAAGACGACGACGATCCGCGTCATGGCGACCCTGCTCGAGCCGATGGCGGGGCGGGTCGAGATCGACGGCGTCGACGTCACGATCGACCCGGCGGCGGTCCGCCGCAGCATCGGGTACATGCCGGATCACGCCGGCGTCTATGACCGCATCACGGTGCGCGAGTACCTCGAGTTCTTCGCGGACGCCTTCCGGGTGCCGTCGCTCGACGTGGTCGACGCCGTCCTGGAGCTGACCGACCTCGGCAAGATCCAGGACCGGATCGTCGCCACCATGTCGAAGGGGATGAAGCAGCGGCTCCAGCTCGGGAGGATCCTGCTGCACGACCCCAAGGTCCTCATCCTGGACGAGCCGGCGAGCGATCTCGATCCGCGCGCGCGCATCGAGATCCGCGACCTCCTGCTCGAGCTCCGGAGCCTGGGGAAGACGATCTTCCTCTCCTCGCACATCCTCACGGAGCTCTCCGACGTGTGCACGTCGATCGGGATCCTCGAGAAGGGACGCCTCGTCGTCGCCGGCCCGATCGGGGAGATCGCGGCGCGCCTGGAGGCGGTGCGCGCCGCGCAGGCGCACGGGCACGCGCCGCCGCGCCACGCCGCCGCGCCGGCGGGGTACGCGGCGCACGCGCACCACGGGCCGCCGACGTACGATCCCGCCGCGCCGGTCGGGTACGCGGCGCACGCGCACCACGCGCCGTCCTACGATCCCGCCGCGCCTCCTCCCGGCGCCGCGGCCGGTCCTCTGCCGGCGGCCGCTCTGCCGCCTGGCCACGGCGCGCACCCGCCTCACGCCGCCGCGCCGGCGAGCGCGGGGCAGGCGGCGGCCTACCCCGCGCTCTCGCCGCTGCTCTCCCGGCGCAAGGTGAAGGTCCGGGTCCTCGGCGAGCCCGAGGCAGCGGCCTACCTGCTCCGGGGCGGGCCGGGGATCGCCGACGTCGAGATCGTCGCGGGCGCTGTGCACGTCGGCTACGTGGGCAACGATGTGAAGATCGCCGAGATCGTCCAGCACCTCGTGCGGAGCGGGGTCGGCGTGATCGGGGTCGAGCCGGAGCGCAACGAGCTCGAGCGGATCTTCCTGGAGGTCACGCAAGGAGAGGTGCAGTGAGCGTGCAGACTGGCTCATCTCCGCCCGGCGGTCCGGCGTCGCGGCGGCTCGTCGATCGGGCGCGGTACCGCGCGGCGCGCCTCCTGGGCGAGCCGAACCCGATCTGGATCCGCGAGCTCAAGCAGGCGGCGCGCCTCGCCCGCACGCCGGTCATCCTCCTGGTGTTCGCCGTGCTGATGACGCTGCTCATCGCGTCGCTCGGCGGCATCGTGTCGAGGGACGTCGCGCCCGCGAAGGCGGGGGTGATCCTGTTCCAGGTCTTCTTCTCGCTCGCGTACTTCGTGGTGGCCCTGGTCGGGCCGGCGGTCGCCGCGAACAGCATCGCCTCGGAGCGCGAGGGCCGGACCTGGGAAGCGGTGCTCCTGACGGGCATCCCGCCCGGCGAGATCGCTCGCGGCAAGTTCCTCGCCGCCTACACGGCGATCTCGATGTACGTGGTGATGCTCGCGCCGGTCGGGGCGCTGCCGTTCCTCTTCGGCGGGATCACCGCGATGGAGGTGGTGATCGCGTTCCTGTTCCTGTTCCTGATCGCGCTGCTCAGCGTCGCCTTCGGCCTCGCGATCAGCTCGAAGATGGCGAGCCTCCGCGCGGCGATCCTCGTCACGCTGCTGCTCGCGTTCCCCCTGTCGATCTGCCTGTTCACGGCGGCGGGCGCCGGGCTGTCGTACGCGGCCCACATGGCCTGGCCGGAGGTGCCCGAGGGCCCGCCGATCTGGCTCCCGGTCGCCTACCAGCGCGCCCCCTTCGGCCTCGATTACGCGCTGTTCCTGGTCCTCCTGCCGATCGCGGCGATCGTCGTCCCCGCGTGGTTCCTTTACCAGGTGACCGTCGCGAACCTCACGAGCGAGAGCGACGATCGCTCCTCCGGCCTGAAGACGTGGTTCGCGGCCTGCACGCCGGTGGTCGCCGCCGCCGCCGCGGTGCCGGCGTTCTCGGTGGACCCGCACGAGCGCATGCCCGCGGTCATCGCGGGCATGTGCGCGGTGTTCGCGTTCCTGACGTTCTGCGTGTTCCTCTTCGCCGGCGATCCGATCGGCCCGTCGCGCCGTGTCGAGGTGCACTGGGCCCGGAGCCGCGCCAGCCGGCTGCGTCGCTTCCTCGGCCCCGGCATCGTCCGATCGGCGTACCTCCTGCTCGCGGCGGGTGTCCCCGCCGTCCTCGCGCTCTGGGCGGCCGGCCACCGGCTCGTCCTCGGCGCGACCACCGTGGCGCCGGAGATCTCGGCGCGGCAGCTCGAGTACTTCGCCGTCTACGCGCTCTCCTTCTACGTGTTCCTCGTCGGGCTCGGCGCGTTCCTCCGCGCGCGGACCGCCGCGCCCATGATCGCGCGCGTGCTGCTCCTGACGCTGCTCTTCGCGATCGCGGTCGGCCCGTGGATCGTCGCGGCCATCGCCGGCCTCGTCGCGGAGCTCAGCACGAGCGAGAGCGCCCTCCTCGTCGCGGCCCCGTCGCCGTTCTACGCCTTCGCGATGATCGCCAAGGCCACCCAGGGCGACCCCGGGCCCGTCGTGATCGTCGGGTACACGGCCGCCGGCGGCTGGCTCGCCATCGGCCTCGGCCTGCTCGCCGCGGCGCGGGCGCGTTGCGCCGCGGCCATCGCGCAGCGCGACGCAGCCTTCGCCGAGACGAGCGCGCTCCTCGCCCAGGAGGACGAGGCGGCCCTCGCGGCCGAGCAGGCGGCGCTGGCGCATGCAGCCGGATCAGAGCGCGCCGAGCCGGAGAGTGCCGCGGGCACCGCCGCTTGAGCGCACCCTCGCCTGCGCGCCTCGCTCTGAAATCGGACGTGTGCGCCATGTTGTGTGGAAATTTTGAACTCGATACGGGAATGCTTCACGATGCGCTTGCGCACGGATCTGTTGAAATCTTGAGCGTTCCGGGAGGGCGTGTGAAAAGAGCGTCCGCGCGCTCGAGGTCCTGGATCGAGAGGGGATATCGATCCTCGCGTCGCGTCGCGACAGCGGCACCACCTCGGCCCGCGGAGGATGGCCTTGCCTTCGCACGACGACGGCCGATGGGCGGCGCCCGAGCTGAGCGATACCTTGCTGTACGGCACGCCGTACCGGCCTGTGCGGCGGCTCGGGCGAGGCGGGATGGGGGAGGTGATCGAGGCCGCGCACGTGGGGCTCGACAAGCCGGTGGTGGTGAAGCTCCTGCACCGCGATCTCAACCGCGAGCCGCGGCTCGTGGAGCGGATGCGCGTGGAGGCACAATCGCTGGCGCGGCTCGCCCACCGCAACCTGGTGACGGTCACCGACTTCGGGCGGACGGCCGAGGGGCGGACGTTCCTCGTGATGGAGCGGCTCTATGGCCGGACGCTGCGCGAGGAGCTGGCGGCGCGCGGCGCGCTGCCGGCGCTGGAAGCGCTCGACCTGGTGACGCAGACGCTCGCCGGCCTCGCCGCGGCGCACGGCGCGGGCATCGTCCACCGCGACGTGAAGCTAGACAACCTGTTCGTGTGCGACCCGGACGCGCAGGGGCGGCGCGTGGTGAAGGTGCTCGATTTCGGCATCGCCAAGGTGGTCGCCTCGGCGGGCGATGGCCGCGCGCCGGCGCCGTCGCTCTACCAGACGGAGGAGGGGGTGCTCGTCGGCACGCCTCGCTATCTCTCGCCCGAGCAGGCCTCGGGGATGGCCGTCGACGCCCGCACCGACGTGTATGCGGCGGGTGTGGTGCTCTACACCCTGCTGGCTGGCCGCGGCCCGTTCGAGCACGTGAGGCCGGTCCACGAGCTCCTGCGCGCTCACGCGAGCGAGATCCCCGCGCCGCCGTCCTGTTACGCGCCGCGGCCGGTGCCGCCGGAGCTCGACCGCGCCGTGATGAGGGCGCTGGAGAAGCGCCCGGATCTCCGCTTTCCGGGCGCCGCGGCGTTCGCGGCGGAGCTGTCGCGCATCGCTGCGGTGCTGGGCGGCGGCGTGGAGACCGCGGCGTTCGTGCCGCCCGGATCGTGCTGGCAGAGCACGGCGCCGCTGACGGTGCCGCCGGTCCGCGCGTTCGTCGCACCCACATTGAACGCGACCGTGGAGGCGTTCGGCCTGACGGCGCCGGGCGGTGCGGCGCAGCCCACCGCGCGACCTGCGCTGCCGTGCCCTTCGGCGGTGCCCGAGGCCGGGGCGAGGCGCGCGCGGCGGCCGCCGGGAGGCGCGGCGCCGAGCCACGCGGTCATGGCGATGCTGGTGGTGAGCGTGGTGCTCTTCGGCTTCGCCCTGGCGCTGCTGGTGAGCGTCGTGGGCTGACGGGCGGCCGCGGCGTCGCCGCCGCGGTTGCCAGGAACCTCACCGGGCGCGACGAAATCGCTACCATGCGGGCTGTGGATGGACGGGCGGTGCGGGGCGCTCAACCTGGGTGCTGGCGGCGGGGCGACACGGGCGCACGCGGCGGCTCTGCGCGGCGGCTCAACCTGGGTAGGGCGGCGGCTCAACCTGGGTGGGGGCGGCGGCTCAACCTGGGTGGGGGCGCAGGCGCAGGGTGGGTGCACAAAATCGAGACCGCGGCACCAGCGAATGCACGACGGCATGGCCCTGGACAGCATCCTGCTGTTCCAGGGAGGCGGCAGGATGGTGGCCACGGTCAACTTCGCGCCCGACCGGCCCGTGGACCGACGCCTCGACCGTGGATGCGGTCGTCGGCGGCGGTCGTCGACCGTGGTTGCGGGCGGGCGGCTGCGGGCGGGCGGCTCCGTCACGCCCCCGACGGCAGAGGCACCCGATGCCGGTGCCTCCCTGGGCCCCGCCGGTGTATCGGTGCGGAGAGGTCGTGATGCTTGGGTGCATGGTGGCGACGGCCGGGTGGGGTATCTTCGGGGCTATGCCGTGGCCCTGCCCCCGAGCGAGCTCCGAGGTGTCGCGCTCCGGCCAGCGCGCGTTCGACGCTGGCCCGCGGCGCATCCGCGCTCGCCGGAGCGCTGCCGCGGCACCCACCGCGCCGTCTGCAGGGCAGCGGTCGAGGCAGATCGCCTCGGGAGCGCGCCCATGACAATGCGGAGCCTTGGACCGGGGGCTCGATGCGCTGCCGCCCACGCGGGGCAGCAGCGCGGCTTTTGCGCGTGGCGAGAGGGGCAGGCATGACCAACAGGAACGCGAACAAGAGCTCGCCAGGGCAGCCGGCGGGTCAGGGCTCTGCGGGCGACCCCGCGCCGCAACCGCAGCCGCAGCAGCCGCCGCCGATGCTGCCGCAGCAGCCGCCGCGCGGGTACGAAGCGCCAAACTTCCTGCCGCAGGAGCACCCGTCGCTGGCGCAGCAGCGGGCCCTCTCGCAGGACCCGCGCCGCAGGCCTGACGAAGGGGCGCTGGGCCCTGCAGCGCCGCCCGCGGAGCGGGCCATGCCGTGGGGCGAGCCCAGGCCGCGTCGCCGGCAGGATCGCGAGGCAGGGCCGAGCGACAAGCAGGTGTACGTTCCTCCGGTCACCCTGCCCCCGAACCGAGAGCACCAGGCCATGGATTTACAGAAGATCCAGGTGGCGCCGTCGCTCTTGAAGGGCGTTGACGAACGGAACCGGCCGACGATGCGCAGGATCCCTGTGCACGGCATGCCGGGCGCTCCCGAGGGGCAGGGCGGCGCGCGCCCCGGCGGCGTGCGCACGGCCCGCGTCGGCGTGGGCAGCGGCGTCTGGCCTCCGCCGGAAGAGACGTCCCGGAAACCGCGGCCGTATGCCGCGCCCGCTCCCCAGCCCGCCGCGGCCGCTCCGCGGGCGGACGCGACGCCGCAGGCAGCGCGGCCTGATCCCGCCGCCGCTGCCGCCGCCGCGGCGCTCGCGACGAGTCGCCGCGGGGCTCCGCTCGGGCTGTTCGCGCTGCTCGTGTTTCTGGGGAGCGCGACCGTCGCGGGCTTCTGGGTGCTCTGGCGCGCCGCCAATCCGCCGAGCCGTCAAGACGCGACGCTTGCCGGGGACGTCCGCGGACCAGCGCCCGAGCCCGGCATCGTGACGCCCACGCCGAGCGCGCTGCCCGAGCAGCCGCCTCCAGCGGCCCCGCCTCCGGTCGCGACCGAGCAACCTCCTCCCGTCGCGGAGCCGCCGGCTCCTGCCGCGACGGGAGCCCCGTCCGCGTCGGCTGCGGTGGAACCGAGCCCTTCGTCCGCGCACCCCGGACCGGTGGCCGCTGCCCGTCCGCCCGCAGCGCGCCCGGCGGTGCAGGCGAAGCGCCCGTCGAAGCCGCCCACGACGCCGGAAGACCCCTACGAATCGACCGCGAGCAATCCGATCCCGCCGCAGCCCCTGCCGTCTGCGCCCGCTGCGTCGCCTTCAGCGCCCCCGGGGACGACCGCTCCCCCGCGTCCATTCCCCTGAGAGTTGCCTCTCTCCGGATTGCAATCGTCCCGGCAGCCATCATGCGAAAGCCATTCTCCAAGTTCTCCCCGCCGTTCCTCCTGTGTGCGGCGGTCCTCCTGGCGCCCACCATTGCGGGCGCGACCGGCAAGGCTCGGCTGATGCCCACCTCTCCGACCGATGGCCCTCCTGCGACCTCGAGCGCGGGCGAGCGCGCCGCGCAGCTCTACCGGGAGGGGAACAGGTTCTACGACGAGGCGAGATTCGTCGAGGCCGAGGCGCGGTATCAGGCGGCGTGGGATCTCCAGCAGAGCTTTGATGTCGCGGGCAATCTCGGGAACGTCGAGCTCGAGGTGAATCAGCCTCGCGACGCGGCCGAGCACCTCCAGTATGCGCTCGAGACCTTTCCGCTCGGCGAGAAGGCCGAGAAGAAGAGCTTCCTGGAGAAGCGGCTCGCCGAGGCCAAGTCCCAGGTCGGTGCGCTCCGGATCAGCGTGAACGTCGATGACGCCGAGGTGCTCATCGACGGCAAGCTCATCGGGCGCTCGCCCCTTGATGCTCAGGTGTTCGTCGACCCTGGCAAGCGCACCATCGAGGCGCGCCGCGCCGGCGCGAGGACGTCGACGTCGCTCTTCGTGGCGAGGGGCTCGGACCAGCGCATCGCGCTGAGCCTGGACACTGGCCAGAACATTCCGCTGGTGGTGGCGGGTGGAGCGGTCGGGCTGCTCGGGGTCGCGTCGGGCGTGACCTTCGCGATCCTCTCCACGGCGAAGGGGCGGTCCGCGGACGTGGAGCCGTCCGGCAGCGCGAGGCGCCTCGACCTGCGCGACTCCCAGACCACGCTCGCCAACGTTTCCTTCTGGAGCTTCATCGGCGGCGGCGTGGTGCTCGCCGGGACCGCCATGTACGCGCTCACCACCTCGAGCCGCACGCCAGCCCCACACGCCGCGCTCAGCCGCTTCCACGCCGCGCCCCTCGTGACCTCCGATGCGAAGGGCTTCCTGCTCGGCGCGAGCTTCTAGCTGGCGTCGCGCGCCAGAGGTGTTGCAGATTCCATCAGCGCATTCGCCTCCTGCGGACGGGGCGGACGAGCTCCTGCTCGCATGGGGCGACCCCAACCACGGAGGCGGTCGCCGCCAGGGGAAACCAGGCTCACCGTGGTTGGAAACCAGGCTCACCGTGGTTGAAAGTAACGACCTACCTGCTCGCGGTACTCTTCGGGGACGTCGCTGTGCTCGACGCCGCCGATCTCCTGGTGACCCACGACGCCGAGCGCGCCCTCTCCTTGTACATTCGCTGTCTCTCCGGCGCGCCCCGCGGTCCGGCCCATCACGAGCCCCGGCATCGGCCTGCCCGGGTTGAGCCTCGCGCTGGCGCGTGAGCGCAGCTCACCGCCGGTGATCGCGCTGGTCTGCCCTTCATGGCTGCCCGGTCCGCTTCCCTCCGAGTGGCCTGGCTGCGCGGGCCCTTGGCTGCCGGACCCACCCGCCGACGCGCCCTGCTGTCCGCTCTGGCCGGGCGCTCCGCTGCTCGGCCCCGAGCGGCTCGACCCTCCGGCGACCGGCACCGGGAGAGGCGTCCCCCCGAGCTGCCCCTCCGCCTCACCCGCCCCGCGTTGCGCGTCGTCGAGCGCTCGCTGGCGCTCCGATTCTTCGCTGCTCGGGCCTCCATCCTGGGCCAGCCGGCGCAGCTGCTCTTCCAGCTGCTGCTGGCCCTCGGGCGTCGCGAGCTGCCGCGCGAACTCGCGCAGCTGCTCCTCCGAGGCGGTCTCCCCGCGTGCGCCTCCGGGAGGCTGCGCCATCCGCTGCTTCAATCGGTCGGCGAGCTGCCTGCGCTCGTCAGGGCTCAGCTTCTCCAGCGCCTTTTCGAGGCTGTCGGCGAGCCGCCGCGCCTCGCTGTCGCTCCCGGTCCGGCCGAGGCCGTCGAGCGCGTCGCGCCCCTCGTCGCCGAGCGACTCGCCGAGCGCTCCCGCCAGCTCCCTCAGCTTGTCGGCCTGCTCGCCGCGCTGGTCCAGCAGCTCGCGCTGCTCCTCGAGCGCCTTCGCCACGCCGGGGGCGCCGGCCCTCTTCGCGGCCTCGACGGCCTCCTCGAGCGTCTTTCTGGCGCGTTCGCGGTCGTCCTTTTCGAGCCTGTTCGCGAGCCGCTCCATCTCCTCGTCGAACGCCACGAGGTCGCGATCGCCGAGCGCCTTCGCCGCCCGCTTCAGCTCCGGGTCCTCTCCGAGCTTGCCGAGCGCCGACTCCATTCCCAGACGCTGCTCGCCCTCGCCGAGCGACAGCCGCTCGGCCGTGATCGCGTCGCGTAGCCTGCCGAGGTCGGCCTGTGCTTCGCGGCGCTCGACGCCGCTCCTGAGCTTTTGCCGGAGGTTCCTGGCGTCCTCGGCGAGCTTCTTGAGCCGCTCGCGCTGCTCTGCGTCCCGAGCGTCGACCTCGGCGAGCTGGATCACCCGCTCCAGTCCGGCGATCTCGGCGAGGCGCACCTGCTCGGCCCCCGGCGGGGGGGCCGCCGTCGCAGGGGCGGGTGGCAGCGGGAGCCAGCTGAGATAGCCGATGGCGGCCGCAGCAAGGGGCGCTCCGGCGTGCCAGGGCCGCCAGAGCGGCGCGCGGACCTGCTGCGCGGTTGCCCGGTCGAGGGCCGCCGTGGCGTGCGCGAGCACCACCTCGTGCGCTGCCGGGGTGGTGCCCCGAGGCGCGCCCTCCTTGGCGTGCTCGGGTGCTGTGAGCTCCACGGCCGTCGAGATCGACTCCGAGGAGCCGAGCTTGCCATCGAGGAACAGGGCTACGTTCGGGTCAGACCACCGGCGTCGGCGCGCCGCCGCAGCGCCGGCGGCCGCGCCGAGCAGCCCGCCGGCCGCCATCCAGGGGCGCAGCGCGCCGTGCCGCGTCTGCCACGCTGCAGCGGCGCCTGCGGCGCCGAGCGCCATCCCCGCGGCGGCGCCGGTGAGGATCAGCTCCAGCGCCAGCCGCCGCCGGACGCGACGAGACCAGCGAGCGAACGCCGCGCTGAACCTTCGCCGGGGAGACGTATCCACCATGGTTTCGATGTGTACCCGCGGGCAGACGCGCCGGCCAGCGCTGCCTTGGAGGAAACCTCAGCGTCGGCGCGGCGACCAGGCAGGGCCCCGCCCGCGGCGCGATCGCCTCGTGCGTTGTGGGGAGATCATGGGGGCGGCGCCGCCTTGCCCCGAGCGACGGCGCGCTGCGATGGAGCTCTCGCCGCGCACCTCGCGGTCCCCCCCTCTCACTGGACGAAGCACCACTTCAAGTGAAATGACGCGAGCTCGAGGTGCGCTGGAACAACGTCCTGGGCACTTTCGGCCAGATTCAAGTCGCAGTCGGAGAAAGAGAAGTCGCATTCGTGCGGCTCCTGCCGCGACGTCCGGAGCGTGGCCGGACAAGAGCCAGAGAAAAGAACATCGTCGACGTACATTCGCATGTTCACGACAGCAGCGTCGCCGCCTTTGCGCTTGCTGCTGAGCAGGTGGAGATCGAGGTAGTAGAAGCCCCTCCTGCCCTTTGACTGGTCGACCAACTCCAGATTGGTTTCTCCATTGAGGAGAGAGCAGTCAACGTCCCAGCTGTCGTCCAATCTCGGGACAGGCCGCTTGCCGTCATCGCCCGTGTCAAGGACCAGCTCCTCCCCGTTCACGGTGACGACCGCCTTGCCGTAGGCCTCAGGGATTTCCGGGCTGGTAGAGCACCCGAACGGCGAGAGCGACAGCACGAGGCCTTGGGCGAGGAGGGTTCGGTGCATGGAAGTTCTCCAGCAGCATGGCGGGCGAGAGCGTCGCACCAGGGCGACAACCATGAACGCGCGTAATTTGGTTGATCCATGTGCCGTGCCAGATGTCAACCGGAAACGGAGGACCCAACGTGAGGACCTTGTTGGCCCGACCCAGGTTGTCTGAAGCCCCGACCCAGGTTGTCTGAAGCCCCGACCGACGTTGTGAAGCCCCGACCGACGTTGAGTATAAATCGATCACTTCCGCGGGGAACCCACCGCCTCTTGCGGTGTGACTCGACGGGTGGCTGCCGTCGCGACCTGCCTTCCTACCTGGAAATGCCTATCGGAAGAGCGGGGGCTCGAGCGTTCCGTGAAGGTATTGCTCGCGCGCTGCCCGCGCTGCGGCGGGGATTCGCCCGGAACTGGCGGCCGCCGGCGGAAAGTGGCGTCCGCCAGGTTCATGAGGAAGCTAAGCAAGCGAAATCGTTCGCCGCAATCGCTGGCACACGCTTGGCATAGTCGGTGAACATGAGCCAGCCTCGCTCCATCGTCGCCGGTGCCACGTATCTCCTCACGCGACGCGCGCTTCGTCGGCATCTTCTCTTTCGCCCGGACGCAGCGATTACACAATTGATTGTCTACGCGCTCGCGGTCTCGGCGAATCGCTATGGCATTCGTGTGCACGCGTTGTGCGCCATGTCCACGCACCTGCACATCGTCGTCACGGACGTCGACGGCGTGCTTCCGCGGTTTCTGCAGTACTTTCACCGCCTCGTGGCACTGGGCACCAAGGCCCTCCGGGCCTGGGAGGGCCCGGTATGGGGCCACGAAGCAACGAGCGTGGTGCGGCTTGTGACACGAGCGGCGGTCGTGGAGAAGATCTCCTATACGCTCGCGAATCCGGTGGGGGCGGGGCTCGTGAAACGTGCGCGGCAGTGGCCGGGAGCGAAGGTCCTCGTCGGCGATCTCGGACGCGGCGTGCTGCGGGCGAGGCGCCCCGACGTCTACTTCGACCCGAGCAACCCAGCGTGGCCTGAGGACGCCGCCATTGCGCTAACGCTCCCGCCCGCCGTCGCGGAGCACGGCGCGGACGACTTCCGACGCGAGGTGGCTGCGGAGCTCGGGCGACAGGAAGCGGAGGCCCGCTCGACGATTCATCGGAAAGGCTATCGCTTCCTTGGCCCCGACCGAGTGTGCATGATCTCGCCTGGCGAGCGCGCGACCAGCTTCGAGCCGTCACGTCGCATCAATCCAACCTTCGCGGTGGGGAGAGGGAACGCAGATGTGCGGAGAATCGCGGCTGCGGCTGTACGTGCGTTTCGCGCGGCGTACCGCGACGCGCTTGAACGATGGCGTGCAGGGCTGCGTGACGTCTTATTTCCGGCAGAAACGTGGTGGATGCGCGTGTTCCATCGCGTCGACGTCAACGACGCGGCGCGCGTGCTATAGGGCGGTCCAGCTGGCGCGCCGAGAGCCGAGCGAAGGCCGCCGCGGCCGGATAGCGAGGCATCGATAACCCAGGCGGCGGTTCGCGACGACGCTCACGCCGCCCGCGTGTCTGAGCCCCGCCGAGCGTTCACGGGCCGAGCATTCACGGCTTGAGCACGACCTTCACGCAACCTTCCTTCTTCGCGTTGAAGATGTCGTAACCCCGAGCTGCCTCGGCGAGCGGCAGCCGATGCGTGATGATGTCGTCGGCGCGGAGCTTGCCCTCCTTGATCCACCCGAGGAGCTTGTCCATGTGCTTGTGGACCGGGGCCTGGCCGAAGCGCACGGTCACCCCTTTGTCGAAGAGCTGCCCGAGCGGGAAGTTGTCGTACGGCATCCCGTACACGCCGACGACGCTGACGACCCCGCCGCGGCGCACTGCGCTCACCGCCAGCTTGAACGCGACGAAAGAGCCGATCTGACCGTGAACGATGTTGGAGATCTTCTCGAGCGGCGTCCGGTGCGCCTCCATCCCGACTGCATCGATGCAGATGTCGGCGCCGCGGCCGTTCGTCGCCGACCGGATGAACTCGAGCGCGACGCCTGACTCCACGTTGACGGTCTCGGCCGAGGCGACCTCACGCGCTTTTTCCAGCCTGTACTCCTCCCGGTCGACGCCGATCACGCGCGCCGCGCCGCGGAGCCAGGCGCACTTCATGGCCATGATGCCCACCGGGCCGCAGCCGATGACGGCCACCGTCTCCCCGCCCTGCATGCCAGCCCAGTCGATTGCCGTGTAGCCGGTAGGGAGGATATCCGTCAAGAACAGGACCTCCTCGTCGGTCACGTCGGCGTCGACCTTGCGTGGCCCCACGTCCGCGAACGGTACGCGGACATACTCTGCCTGTCCGCCAGCGTATCCGCCGTAAAGGTCGGTATACCCGAAGAGCCCACCCCCCTTCGAGCTGATGACGTTCCCTTCGGGGCCGTAGTGCCCGGGGTTGGAGCGCTCGCAGTGTCCAGGCAGGTCCCGCTCGCAGAAAAAGCAGCTCCCGCACGCGATGGCGAAGGGCACGATCACGCGATCCCCCGGGCGGAGCTTCGTCACCTCGCTCCCCACCTCCTCGACGATGCCCATGAACTCGTGCCCGAGGACCAGTGGCTTTCCCTGCGGAACGAGCCCGTTGTAGATATGTAGATCCGAACCGCAGATGGCCGTGCTCGTCACCCGCACGATCGCATCGGTCGCCCGAGCCAGGGTCGGGGTGTCGACGGTGTCCACGCTGACATGCTTCGGGCTGTGAAATACCAGAGCCTTCATTCGCCCTCCTGACCTACGCGCCGTGGGACCGGGCGAGATATCTGCAACCTGTATGCCCCTATGCGGCGTCGGCCGACGCAGTGGCCGGCGGTGTGCCCGGCGCACGTGCCTGGAAGTACACAACCAGGACGAACGCTCGCCGACTTACAGGAGCTCTCCGTAAAGGAGCTCTCCGTGGTTGCAGAGATCGGCAGAGATCGGAGGTCGGGACGGGCACTCCGGTGGCTCGGCGGCTGCTCGCCTGGTGCAGGCGGGCGCGCTCAGGGGAACAGCGGCGTGCAGAGCGGATAGAAGGCGGAGAAGTCAGGTCGCTGCAGAAACACCGTGACAACCTCGTCGTAGCGGGTCGCCTTGGACTTGCACAACGTGGTGCCCGAGGGGGCCTGGCAGCCCGCGTAACCCTCGAGCGAGACGTTCTTGCATACGCTGGCCTGCGAACCCGAGAGGTCGCGACATGGGCCCAGGAAGCTGAGGCTGCAGTCGGCTCTCGAGGCGCACGTGCGCTCCGGCACGAAGGCGCTCTCGTCGTCAGCGCACGACATCTGGAGCAAGGCGCCGCCGCACGCGTACATTCGCGAGCCGACGTCGCCGAGCTCGTCACGCTGCTCGAGCGGCTGGAACACATTTCCAAAGAAGGAAATCTCCTCCTGCTGGTAGGAGCGGAGCTCCGCGCTGTCCGTATCCAGCGCTGGATGACGGCCGCGCAGCGAGATGGCCACCTCGACGCCGTACCCGTTCACGTGCGCGAGCAGGCACGCCGTCACCCACCGCTGGGACCTCTCGGTCAGCGGGCCGCGCAGCCAGTCGGGCGCGAGGCCGATCCGGCCGTCGAACCGGTACGTCGTCGAGTTCACGGTGCCGACGAGAGACTGTCCCTCGGGAAGCGCGCAGCCGATGGTGTAGCGAAGGAGCTCACGGCCGTCCTCGTCCAGCAGCAGGTCTGTCGTGGCCAGCTTGCGTCCGTCCAACGACAGGCGGTTCATCGAGAGGCCGTTCATCGAGAGGCGGTTCATCGAGAGGCGGTTCATCGAGAGGCGGTTTGACGAGACAACCGCCTCCTCCGAGGTGCCCACGGGCTCCTCGGAGCTCGGATCCGCGCTGGAAGCACAGCCGAACAAAGCAAGGCAGGGAATCGCAAGGACGGTCCGGAGCGCGCTGGATGTCATGGGGTAGCCTCTCTTTTCGAGTGCCGTGGGGTTTCCCATGATTCTTGCAATCGTCGGGCCACGCCTGACTACGCCCGCCTCCGGCTCAGGCAAAACCGCACCGAGGTTGAGCTCGACCCTGTACCGAGGTTGAGCTCGGCCGAGCTCCGCCCAGAGCCGCCCGACCGGCCGCCCTATTCGCCCTGCTCGCCGCACCGAGGTTGAGGTCGGCCGAGGTCGGCCCCGTACCGAGGTTGAGCTCGAGTTCGGCCATACCCACGTTGAGCTCGGCAACGTTGAGCTCGGCACTGTGCTCGGCAGCACTGAGGCGAAATGTCTCAGCCTCATGGCCCCCTGCTCCAGTCCTCATCGCATTGCACGATTTATCCGGAAATTCTCATTCGCGAGCGCCCCACCGAAACGCAGGCGCCGCGACACGCTCTCGCCACGCTGAGGCGATTTGCACCGGCTCCCAGGCGCTCACCCGAGCGCAGTTTTCGCTACTCCCGCTGCATCTGAGCGCCATCCTGCGCACCGTCGTGCGGCGGTTCAGATGGCAGGGGCAGGAACGCCGCGAGCGCCTCGAAGCGAGGCTGCCACATGCGGCACGCAGCCAGCACGGGCCTCGCCTTGTCGAGCACCGCCGACGCGTCCTCGTGACGCCCGGCGGAGGCGGCCAGGCGCGCGCGGAAGTAGAGCACCTCGAGCAGCTCCTCCACCGGCAGGCTGCGCTCCGCGAAATCCGTGAGCGCTTCCCAGCTGTCCTCCTGGTCCCCCCCGCCCGAGGAGGGCCCGAGGCCCTCCGCAGCGAGCACCAGCTTCAGCATGCGGAACAGCGCATACAGCGCCGGCGCAGAGGCGTCGGGGCTGCACTCGTCGGCGACCCAGGCGACGAGGCGCGCCGCCTCCCGGAGCTCCCCGCGCGCCGCCTGGATACGGGCGATGAGGAGCGCGTCGTCGGGCGCCGCACGCTCGCCGAAGCGCTCGTCGAGCACGCGCGAGCGGCGCGCGAGCGCGAGCGCCTCGTCCTCGCGGCCGCACCAGTGCAGCAGCTCGGCCAGGTTGTGCGTCGCGACATGCTCGGGCCCTGGGTTGCCGATCTCGCGCGCGAGCTCCACCGCGCGGCTCAGGTCCTGGAGCCCGCGCTCGGGCGCGCTCAGGGCAGCCCACAGGTACGCGCGGTTCGCGTACGCCGAGCAGAGGTGCAGCCGATCCTTCATCTCCTTCGAGAGCGCGATCACCTCGCAGAACCGCGCCTCCGCGTCGTGGAGCCGGCCCGCGATCACCAGCGCCATCGACAGGAGCAGCAGCGCGATGACCCGCGTCTCCTGGTCGCCCTCCGCCGCCGCCCCCGCCGAGGCGCGGTCCAGCAGCTCGATCGCCTCCGCCACCCGCTGCTGCCGCCAGCACGAGCGGCCGAGCGCCATGAGCAGGCGGTTCTCCAGCGTCCTGTCCCCGAGGCGCTCGACGATCGCCCGGGCCTCGGACGCGCGCCGCGCCGACTCCGCGTAGTCGGTCGCGTGATCGAGCGCGGTCGCCTCCTCGAACAGGAGCTCGGCGGTGAGCCGGCCGTCGCCGAGCTCGCGCGCCAGCCCCCGCGCGAGCTCGAGGTCCGCGAGCGCCTCGGGGATCCGGTGCAGGCAGTAGCGCGCCTTGCCGCGGCCGGCGAGCGCGTGCGCGCGCCGGCGCGCGTCGCCCTCCTCGAGCAGCGCGAGCGCGGCCGTGTACCGCTGGTCGGCCTCGACGTTGTCGTGGCTCGTCGCCGCCCAATCGCCCAGCGCGAGGTGGGCCGCGGCCGCCGGCACGCGCTCGCCGCACGCGGTCGCGTGCCGCGCCAGGTGCTCGAGCCCCCGCCGGTCCGGGGCGCGAGGATCGACGCGTCCTTGCCACCACGCGAACGCGTGCGCGTGGATCATCTGGCGCTGCGCGGGCGCGAGCGCGTCGTAGACCGCATCCCGGAACGTCGCGCTCTCGAACGCGTAAATCCCGCGCTCGCCGCGCACGAGCAGGCCCAGGCCGCACAGCGCGCCCAGGCCGACCCCGGCGTCCATCGGCGTGCTCGCGCCGCCCGCCTGCTCGATCGCGTCCTGGATCTCCTCCACCTCCTCGCGCGTGACATCAGGCCCGAGCACGGCGCAGAGCCTCACGCACGCTGAGAGCTCGGGCGAGAGCGTGTCGAGCCGGCGCGCGGCCAGCCACTGCCATACCGGCAGCGGCGGGAGCTGATCGAGCGCGGCGGTCGCCACGTAGAAGGTCCCGGTCGGGCGCTTCTGGACCGCGCCTGCGCGCTTCAGCGCGCGGACGATCTCCGTCAGGCAGGAGGGGTTGTACCCGGACCAGCCCGCGAGCTGCCGGAGCGCGGCCTCGGGCGGGTACTCCGCGGGCAGCAGGAGCTCGGCGGCGAGCCGCATCGCGTCCTGCTCCGAGAGCCGCCCGAGCACCGCGCGATCGTGCCGCTCGGCGCGCGCGCCCCAGCTCCGGCGCATGTCCTCGAACCGCGGGTGCGCCACCACGAGCACCCAGAGCGGGCAGCCCGGCGCGTCGAGCGTCGCGAACTCGAGCGCGTCGAGCGCCGCGTCGTCGGCCCAGTGCGCGTCGTCGAGGATGACCGCGACCGGCGCCTCGCGCGCGCGGCGCCGGAGCGCCCCGGCGATCGCGCGCATCGTGCTCTGCCGCAGCGACCAGGGCGACGCGCCGGCCTGCTCCGGCGGCATCCACCCGAGCGCCGCGGCCACCGCCCTCCACACCTCCTCCGCGAGCTCCTCGCCGAGCCGCGCCGCGCAGAACGCCCGCGGATCCTCGGGCGGGGCCCCGTCGGCCACCTCGAGCGCGCGCGCGAGGAGCTCGCTCGACGCGCGCTCGCCCGCGAGCGGCTGCGCCGCGCGCAGCGCGATGAGCTGCGCCTGCTGCTGCATGCGCAGCACGAGCAGGGCCGCCTCGTCCGCGAGGCGCGACTTGCCGAGGCCCCCCTCGCCGAACAGCGTGAACAGGCCGGGGCTCGCGCTCGACAGGCTCGCCTCCATGCTCACCGCGAGCGCGCCGAGGATGTCGCCGCGGCCGACGAGCGGCACGGCGCTCGTGGGGGTCGGGGGGTGATGCGAGCGCGGGGGGAGCCGGTAAAACGCGGCGCCGGTCGCGTGCGAGAGCGCGGGATCGCGCGAGACGCCACGGAGCTCGCTCTCCGGCAGGGCCCGCACGAGGTCCGCGGTGAGCGCGACGCCGCCCCAGTCCCCCGCGGGCATCCAGGCGTCCGGCTGCTCCACCGGCGCGCCGTAGACCGCGGGCGGCCCCTGCTCCTTGCGGCGCACGATCAGCCCGGCGACGTGCACGGCCGCGCGCCCCGCGTACCGCTCCTCGATCTCGCGGGCGACCGCGATCGCGGCGCTCACCGGGTCGTCCGTGTCGACGCCCGAGAACACGCACACGAGCCGGCCCCCGCGCTGCCTCGCCACGAAGCCCTTGCGCGCGGCCACGGCGCTCATCACGACCGCGGACGCGCTCCTCGCCTCCGCGACGAGCACGACCGCGGGCTGCCGGCCCTCGGCGAGCAGCGCGCCGCGCGCGGGCTGCGGGTTCGGCGCGCGCTGCGCGTCGGTCGGGCAAGCCCCAGCGAGCGCGGCCCTCAGCGCGGCGACGTCGGGCGGGCGGCGCTCGGGTTCCTTCGCGAGGCAGGCGAGGACGAGCTTCTCCAGCTCCTCGGGCACCGCGGCGAACTCGCGGGGGCGAGGCGGGCGCAGCGCGAGGTGCCCGTGCTCGATCTCGCCTCGGTCGCCAGCGAACGGGAGCCGAAGCGTCAGGAGCTCGTAGAGGATCACGCCGAACGCGTAGATGTCCGTGCGCTCGTCCTGGATCGGATCGCCGCGGATCTGCTCCGGGGCCATGTACTCCGGGGTGCCGGCGACCGTCCCGCGGGGCGTGAGGCTCTCGTCCTCCTGCTCGCGCGCGTGCTTCGTCAGGCCGAAATCGAGGAGCGTGAGCCGCTGGCCCCCCTCCGCCACGAGGAGGTTCTCCGGCTTGAGATCGCGGTGGATCACGCTCTTCGCGTGCGCCGCCGCGAGCGCGTCGAGGATGGCCGCGCCCGTCGCCACGGCGTCGGCCGGGGCCGGCGGGGCCTCGAGCTCCGCGAGCACGTCGGCGAGCGTCCTGCCGCGGACGAGCTCCATGGCGATGAAGGGCCGCCCGTCATCGAGCGTCCCGCGCTCGTGCAGCCGGGGTACGTGCGGCGGCCCCACCTGCTCGAGCGCCTCGGCGTCGCGCCGGAACCGCTCCACCATGAGCGGGCTCGCCCACCGTCCCACCTTGAGCGCGACGGGCTCGCCGCCGTCCGCCCGCGCCGCTTCCCACACGGTCGCGAAGCCGCCCGCGCCGACCAGCCGCAGGGGCGTCAGGCCGGGCAGCGACGGGGCGGGATCCGGCGCCGTGTCGAGGGGGCGGCTCGGCGGGAGCCAGGCGTCGCGAGGGCAGGGCTTCGCGCCAGCGACGCGGCGATGGCAGACCGGACAGCGGGGCAAGCTGCCTCCTTGGGCCAGAGCTTAGCCCGTTCGACGCCCCGGACGAGGACCTCATCCACCCGGGCGACCTCGATGGAACGGGGTGTGCTTCTTCCGCAAGGGTGTGGCAAGAGACCGTTCGTTCGGTGGTCCTGACGCAAGGCGATGCGCCCCAGCGAGCCTTGTCGCCTAGGAGCGCCGCGCTCGGCACAGCGTGCGACGACACCGCCGCTGGGGCGCTGGTCTACGTGGATACGTGCGGAGCGCCCGCTTCTTCGGGCCGCCCGCAGACGCTCCCCACGGGCAGTCGGGTGGGCGACTACGTCGTCGAGCAGAGCATCGCTCACGGCAGCTTCGGCGTCGTCTACCGCGCCGTGCACGCCGAGAGCGGTGCGCGCGCGGCGGTCAAGGTGCTCCACCCGGAGCTCGTGTTCACCCGTGAGGCGGTCGTGCGCTTCGAGCGCGAGATCCAGGCGATCCGGCGGATCGATCATCCCAACGTGATCCGCATCCTCGATTTCGGCGAGAGCGACGGGGGCCGGCCGTTCTTCGCGATGGAGCTCCTCGGCGGGGTGGATCTCCAGTCGTACATCATCTCCCACGGACGGCTCTCCCCGGAGGAATCGCTCGACATCCTGGAGCCCGTCTGCGAGGCGCTGTCGGCGGTCCACAAGAGCTCGATCGTGCACCGCGATCTCAAGGCGTCCAACGTGTTCATCGCCGACGAGGGCTGTCGCCAGCGCGTGGTGCTCCTCGATTTCGGGGTGGCCAAGGTCCTCGACGACGCGGGGCCGGGCATCACGACGCCCACTCACCTGCTCGGCACGCCGGCGTGCATGGCGCCCGAGCAGATCCGGGGGCAGCCGGCGGACGCGAGGACGGATGTGTACGCCCTCGGCGCGCTCGCCTATTACATGCTGACAGGCAAGCTGCCGTTCCTCGACTCGACGCTCGCGACGCTCCTGCACATGCACCTCTGGGTGCACCCGCCGAGCCCGAGCCGCGAGGCGCCCGTCGGCCCCGAGCTCGACGGCGTGGTGCTCCGCGCGATGGCGAAGGACCCGGCCGCGCGGTACCAGACCGCGGGGGAGTTCATCGAGGGGCTCCGCGCCGCCGTGGCCGCGGCGCGGAGGAGCGCCGTGCCGCCTCCCGGGTGCCCGGAGGAGCGCCGGGTCGGCGCGATCCACGTCGAGGTGTACGCGGACTGCGGCGCGATGGAGGACCCTGACGACGCGCTGCTCGCCGACATGGATGAGGTCCTGCCGCTCGCGTCGCGCTTCCTCTCGGCGAGGGGCTTCGACGCGGCGATGGAGACGGGCAATACCCTGCTCTTCTTCCGGGAGCTCACCGCCGCGGAGCCCTCGGAGCGGGCGGCGCGACGGGAGATCGTGGAGGCCGCCCTGCTGCTCGAGCGCGAGCTCTGCCAGCGCAAGGGGCGCGACGCGCGGGTGCACGTGAACCTCTGCGTGCACGCGGGCCGGGTGCTGACGCGCTCGGCGGAGATCGTCGGGGGAGAGCTCATGGACGTCGAGGCGTGGGTGCCGGAGGTCAAGCTGCCCGGCGTCACCGCGACGGAGGCGATGCTCGACGGCCTCGATCTCGAGGCGGATGTGCTGGAGTGCACGCCGGCGCTCCGGCGCGTCGCGCGCCTCGCGGAGAGGGTGCGCTCGCGTTAGCGCGGGCCCGAGGGGCAGGCCGCGCCGTTATTCCGGCAGGGGAAGCGCGACATATGGCTCGGTGATCCTGCCGACGACGATATCGCGCACCTGTCTCGCGTAATAGGCCGATCCCGATTGAGCGCTCCAGGTGTATCCCACGAGCGAGCCGTTGATGTTCGCGTAGAGGCGCATGACGCCCCTCCCGACGCCCGGGTGCCAGGTGCCGTCCGCTTTGCGCCGGGTGTCCATCACCCCGTGCCCCGTCGTGCTCGAGTCGAGGACGGGCAGCTCGTACTGGATCGTCCCCGCGACGATCGGGTAGGTCGCCGCGCGCGGCACCGCGGCGCCCGCCGCGATGGCGACGTGCCCGGTGGCCGTGCTCCCCGCCGGATACTCGATTGCGACGATATCGCCCGCCTCGATCTGGGTCACCGCGAGGACCTGCTCGAAGCCGATCTCCTCGATGATCCTGTCGTGGTACAGGATGGCGTTGGGGCTCATGCTGCCGAACCACGTGTTGATGTCGTACGCGGAGAGCTGATAAGCTTGCCTGAGGACGTACGTGACGAACGACGTACAGAAGCTGCGGCTACGGTACGCCGTCGCTCCTCCGATGCCGGCCCAGTAAACATAGCTGGTGCCGCTGCCGTATTCGTTGTCCTCCGGTGCGATGTGGGCCACGAGGGTATCGGCCCAGTAGAGATGGATGGGCTCCCCTGACGACTGCGCCTCTGCTGAGCGCGGCGCGAGCAGGCTGATCCCCGCCAGTACGACGGCCGGGAGCGCGTGAACAACGGCTCGTGAACTCATGCGCTTCATTGCATTCATGCTTTCCTCCCGTATGGAGTCGATGATTCCGCGTGGGCTGGTCACATCCAATGCCGGCGGCTCCGCGGGCGTCTCGGCGGAGCTCCGGTGAAGCGAAGTCGCGCACCAAGCTACCGAACATACGCCGGTCGCCCGGCCTCTACAATGACCGACGCGAGAGCTGCACACGGGCTCTGCTCGAGCCCGACGATTCCGCTCGATTCTCCTCGAACATCATTCCCTCCATTTCCACAGCCTGTCTCCGACGGGCGACCTCCGACTCACGTCTTCGTAGAGCCGCGCGCCGTCGCCCACCGGGGGCGCGGCGCGGCGGCGACCGCGGCGATCACGGACGGAGAGGCCGCGGAGCAGCTGTCCGGATTGACGTCTTGCCGTGGCGTCGACGGTGGGTGCGTCGATGTGGTACGTTCTTGCAATGTCGGAAGAACGAGGTCGGCAAAAGCTCCAGGCGCTCGCGAAGACACTTCAGGAGAAGATCACCCCCTCGGGGGAGGCGCTCCTGAACCGCCAGGGCTTGAAGATGATCGAGCGGCTGGCGCGCGATCTCACCGGCGAGAACGCGATGCCCGGCCTCCGGGTGTGGCGCGACAGCGCCGGGAAGTTCCGCCTGCAGCGCCCGCCGCGCAACGCCGAGATCGCGGTCGAGTGGCAGCGCGACATCGGCGCGATGGTGATGACCGCGGAGAAGCACGGCCAGCTCCCCACGATCGTGCGCTACGTGTACGACCAGGCAGAGGACCACTTCCGGAGGATGGAGGGAGAGGGCGAGCTCTATGAGGACCTCGCCGAGGCCCTCGTCGAGTACCTCTACCCGGAGGGCAGGGGGTAGCGAGCGCGCGCGCCGCTGCGGCGCCTCACCGGCGCGCCGGGGCCGATCTCCGCCGTTTTGTTGACAGATCCGCGCAATTCGATTGGATGGCCGCGTGCCCCCCGTGAAGCGCGCATCGATCGACCTCCATCCCGTCCTGACGCTCGGCGACGCGATGGATCACTATGCCTCCTGGCCGAGGCCCACGGTGATTGTCTCCGACGGCGCCTATGGTGTCTCCGGGTTTCCCGGCGACCCGCCGACGCACGAGGGGCTCGGCGCATGGTACGCGCCCCACGTCGCCGCCTGGTCGGAGCGCGCCTTGCCGTCGGCGACCCTCTGGTTCTGGGGGACGGAGATCGGCTGGGCGACCGTGCACCCGCTCCTCGTACAGCACGGCTGGGACTACCGGAGCTGCCATGTCTGGGACAAGGGGATCGCCCACGTCGCCGGCAACGCGAACACCCGGACGCTGCGCAAGTTCCCGGTGGTGAGCGAGGTGTGCGTGCAGTACGTGCGCAAGGTCCTGCTGGAGACGGGCGGCGCGCGGCTGCCTCTCAAGGCATGGCTGCGGCACGAATGGGAGCGCTCCGGGCTGCCGTTGCGCCACACGAACGAGGCCTGCGGCGTGAAGAACGCCGCCACGCGGAAGTATTTCACGCGCTGCCACCTCTGGTATTACCCGCCGGCCTCGGCGTTCGAGCGGATCGTCGCGTTCGCGAATACGCACGGTCGCCCCGAGGGGCGGCCCTACTTCTCGATCGACGGCAAGCGGCCGCTGACCGGCCATGAATGGTCCAGCCTACGGGCGAAGTTCCATTGCGAGGTCGGGGTGACCAACGTGTGGCACGAGCCCGCGGTGCGCGGACCCGAGCGATTCAAGGAGGAGACCCGCGCGGTCCACGGCAACCAGAAGCCGCTCAAGCTGCTCGATCGCATCATCCGGGCTTCGTCCGAGCCGGGCGACGTCGTCTGGGAGCCGTTCGGCGGGCTCTGCTCGGTGGCGGTGGCGGCCTTCGCCGCGGGCAGGCGCTGCTACAGCGCCGAGATCGCGCCGGCCTACCACGCGGTCGCGTCGAGCCGCCTCGCGAAGTGCGTGCCGCGCCCGCGCGCCGAGATCTCGGCGGCGTGACGGCCGGTGTCGGCCGCGCTCGTCATGGTACCCTGCTCCATCATGGCGACGCCGAAGATCGTGACCGTGGGAGGGGGGACGGGCCATTACACGCTCCTCACGGGCCTGCGCGACCTGAGCGCCCAGATCACCGCGATCGTGACCATGATGGACTCGGGCGGGAGCTCCGGCAGGCTCCGGGACGAGTACGGGCTCTTGCCCCCCGGCGACTTCACGCGTTGCCTCGTCGCGCTGTCCGAGCACCCGGAGGCGCTGAAGGAGCTGCTCAGCCATCGCTTCCGCTCGGGGAGCCTCGGCGGGCACACGCTGCGCAACCTGATCTTCACCGCGGTGCAGGAGATCACGGGCTCGCTGCCCCTCACGGTCGAGCGCCTGCACGAGATCTTCTCGGTCAAGAACCGCGTGCTTCCCGTCACGATGGACCATGTCGATCTCGTCATGCACCTCGAGAACGACCGGACCATCCGCGGGGAAGCGTCGATTGACAACCTCTCCGACATGCTCGATGCGCCCGTGCTCTCGGTCTATCTGGACCCCGAGGCGCAGGCCTATCCGGCGGCGCTCGAGGCGATCGCGGACGCCGATCTCATCATCCTCGGGCCGGGTGATCTCTACACGAGCCTCGTGCCGAACCTCCTCGTCAAAGGGGTACGCGAGGCCATCGCGGCGAGCCGCGCCCGCGCGCTGTTCGTGTGCAACCTGATGACGAAGGCGAACGAGACGCCCGGCTACACGGTCGAGGACTTCGTGGGGACCATCGCGATGTACCTCGGCGAGGCCCGGCTCGACGCGGTGCTGTTCAACGATGTGTGGCCGTCCGCCAGCCTCCGGGAGTACGCCTCAACCGGCTCCGAGCCGGTCGTGACCTCGCCGGACAGGCCGCTCCCGTCCGACCTGCTCGTCCCCGCGGATCTGCTGTTCGGGGGCAAGCTCATCCGCCACGACCCGCACAAGCTCTCGGCCGCGATCGTCTCGCTCGCGCGGGAGCGGTCGTGGTGGTGAGCCGCTGAGGGCGCGCGAGCCGGCCCCTGCGACCCGCCACGGCGGCTGACGCTGCCGCGTGCAGGATAGCGCCGCGCGGTTTGGTGCCTGCGCAGCCGGCGTGCCTGCCGGAGCAGGATTGCGTCGCGGCGTGCCGTGGTTAGCGCCCGCGGCGCACGGCACCCGCGGCGCACCGAGGTTGGCCTCTGCGTCCGTGACGCACCGCGCGGAGCGCACCGAGGTTGAGGCTGAGGGGCGCACCGAGGTTGAGGCTGAGGGGCGCACCGAGGTTGAAGCCGGCGTCGGCGTCGCGGCGCACCGAGGTTGAAGCTTCGAGGTTGAAACTTCGGCGCGGAGCGCACCGAGGTTGGGGGCTCCGACCCGTGGCGGGCTCCGCCTCCACTGGGCTCCGCCTCACCGAGGTTAAGCCCTGGCGCCGAGGTTGCGCCTCGGCGGCGGGGCGCACCGGGGTGCGAATTTGACTCATCTGACTAAATCAGTCATATGAGTTCCGTGGCTCGCGAACCCTCTTCCACCCGCCCGCGTGTCGTCGCGTCGCGCGATCCGACGCGCCGCCGTCGCATCCTCGACGCCGCGAAGCGGCACTTCACGGACCGCGGCTTCAAGGGCACGCGGCTCGACGCGATCGCGGCCGAGGTCGGCTGCGCGAAGGGCGCGCTCTACCTCGAGTTCGATAACAAGGAGATCCTGCTGCGCGAGGTTGTCGCCGAGCTCTTCGGCTCGATCCGGGCCCGCTATGAGGCCGAGATCGCCCGGATCGACTCACCCCTCGAGCGCCTCAAGGCAACGCTCCGCTTCGCCTACCGGTACATGGCGCAGGAGCCGCTCTTCGCGCGCCTCCTCCGCGATGATCCCGAGCTCCGCGCGCTCCGCCCGCCCCAGGACGCCGCGGCCGAGGAGCGCGCCGTGCGCGCCGAGGTCGACCGCCTCCTCGGGTGGGTCGACGAGGGCATCGCGCGCGGCGAGATCCGCGCCGACGTCGATCGCGACGCCGTGCCCTTCATCCTCTCGGCGCTCCGCTTCGTCCCGCTGCAACTCGGCCTCGCGACCGCGGGCATGTTCCCCGGCGAGCGCGCGCTCGACGCGATCGTCGACGTCTTCGCCGCGGGCCTCGCCGCGCGCGGCGCCCCGAGCGCGCCCCGCCCCTCGCCGGGCGATCAACCAGCGAACGCGGCGGCTGCCCGCCAGCACCAGCAGAAGCAGACCTGAGGAGGTCATCCATGACAGCGATCGACGTGAGAGGTCTCTCCAAGCGGTTCGGCCCCGTCGAGGCGGCCTCCGACATCCGCTTCACCGTGGAGCCCGGCGAGATCTTCGGGCTCATGGGCCACAACGGCGCCGGCAAGACCACCCTCCTGCGCATGCTCCTCGGGCTCACGCGCCCCACGGCCGGGAGCGCGCGCGTGCTCGGGCACGACGTCACGCGCGACGCCCTCGCCGTGCGCCGCGCCGCGGGCTTCCTCCCCGCGAGCTACGCGCTGCCGCCGGACATGACGCCGCGCCAGCTCCTCGAGTACGTCGCCGCGATGTTCTCGCTGCCGCGCGACGTGTCGCGCGCCCGCGTCGAGGCGCTCCTCCGCAAGTTCGACCTCACCGCCGCCGCGGATCGCAAGCTCCGGGGCTTCTCGACCGGGATGACCCAGAAGGTCGGGCTCGCGCAGGCGCTCGTGAACGACCCCCAGGTCCTGTTCCTCGACGAGCCCACCTCCGGCCTCGACCCGCTCGGCCGCCACGAGCTCCTCGAGCTGCTCCGCGAGCTCGCCCGCGAGCGCGGCGTCACGATCCTCTTCTCATCGCACATCCTCTCCGACGTCGAGACCCTCTGCCGCCGCGTCGCCGTGCTCCACCGCGGCCGGCTCATCGCCTGCGACGCGCTCGACGCGCTCCGGCGGGCGCACGGCGCCGCCACGATGGACGAGCTCTACCTCGCGCTCGTGCGCCGGGAGGCCGCGTGATCCGCTTCGCCTTCCTCGATTACCTCGCCTCTCTCCGCGAGCGGAAGGTCTGGCTGGTCGCCGCCATGTTCGCCTACGCCGTGCTGGGGGTGCCGTTCCTGTTCGCGCGCCCACCCGCGCACATCAGCGAGGCCATGTCAGCCTGGTTCGGCGTGGAGGACCGCTTCGCCCTCTTCCTCTACCTCTGGCTCGACCTGTCGATGAACAAGCTCATCGCGGTCGTCCCCGTCGTCCTCGCCGGCGGCATCGTCGTGCGCGAGCGCGACACCGGCGTGCTCCCGGTGCTCGCCGCCAAGCCGCTCTCGCTCCCCCGGTACTTCGTCGTCCGGGCGCTCTCGGCGTGCGCGGTGATGGCCACGCTCCACGTCGCCGCGCAGCTCCTCGGCGCCCTCTACTTCACGTGGCAGGTCGAGGGTTTCCGCCCGGGCGTGTTCCTCGCCGCCATGTCCGTCCACCTCTTCGCGGCGATCTTCGCCACCGCCCTGTCGGCCGCGATCGCCGTCTGGGTCGGCCGCCGCGGGCTCGGGGCCCTGGTCTCGCTCCTCGCGCTCTTCGTGCTGGTCGGCACGGCGCTCCTCGGCTTCTACAATCCGGCCTGGCGCCGCGCCTCCCTCGCGAACCCCATTGCCCTCGGCGCCCAGGCGCTCGCGCACCTCGACGCGCTCCGGCCCGAGGACCTCCTGCTCCCGATGCTCGCCCTGAGCGCCCTCTCGGCGCTCACGATCGCCGCCGGCGCCCTCGCGGTCCGGCGCATGGAGGTGTGATCCGTGAAAGACATCCCCCTTTCCGCAAGCCCCCTGGTGACCACCTCGACCGCCTCGCCCGTCTCCCTCCGCGACTACCGGCTCCTGGAGGCCCGTCACGCGCCGCGCCGCGGCCCGCTCCTCGCCACCGCCGTCGGCGTCGCGCTCGTCGCCGGCACCCACGCGCTCCTGCCCCGGATGCCGCGCCAGGCGATCGCGCTGATGGAGCGCGCCTTCCATCTCGAGGACATGGGCGGCGTCCTCCTGGCGAACGACTACCTCGCGGTCTCGCTCATCGCCTTCCTCGCCGGCGTCTCCGGCCTGCTCGGCGCGATCGTCGGGCCGCGCGAGGAGCGCCAGCTCGATCTCCTCCTCAGCAAGCCGGTGCCCGCGTCCGACTTCCTCGCGGCGCGCGTCTGGCCGGTCCTCCTCTCGGCCGTGGTCGCCGGCGCCGTCATGGCGATCGCCTGCGGGCTGGCCGTCGCCCCGCACGCCGGTGATGGCGCGAGCGTCACGGTCGGCGGCGCCATCGGCGCGAGCCTCGCCCTGACCGCGCTCTCGGTCGTCGAGCTCGCGCTCCTGACCCCGATCTTCGTCCGCGTCGCCGACGCGTTCCACGCCCTGCTCATTGCCTTCGTGGTCTGGTTCGTTCCGCTCCTGCCGACCGCCGCGTTCCTCTACCGCCCCGATCTCTTCGAGGGCCGCCACGTCATGACCTCGCTCACGGTCATGACGAGCCTCATCTGGCACGATCGCGCCCTGACCTGGCTCGGCCCGCTCGCCCTCCTCGTCGCGCTCGCGGTCGCCGCGCTCTCCGTCCACCTCGCCGGCCTCGTCCTCGAGCGCGCCGACAGCGCGTGAGCGCTCGAGGCGGCGTCATTCACCGCGCGCCCTCAGGTGGGCCCGGCGGCGCGCGGTGAATGACGGTCAGGCCGTCTTCGGCGCGTCGTACAGATAGAAGGGGGTGTTGACGATCACGACGCTCTTCCCGCCCCGGAAGAGCAGGAGCCATTTGAGGATCGACGCCGTGTGGTTGTGGAGGAGGTAATGGTACCAGCGTGACTCGACCACCTCCGGCACGACGACCGCCACCTGCCGATCGGGGTGGGCGCGCGCAATGGTGGTGATGAAGCGGAGCAGCGGCCTGAAGAGTCGCCGGTAGCGCGACCGCACCACCACCAGCCGCGGCGCCGGAACGCCCGTCGCCTTTGCAGGCTCCTCCACGAGATCGTGCCACTCGCCGCTCAGGTCCTCGACGCGAGGATCGTCGAGGAGCACCTGGAGCGCGTAGACCTCGGGCGAGAGCTGGAGCGCGAAGCGGAGCCCCTTCTGCGCCACGAGATCCCAGCGCCGGATCGGGACCACCACAATCGGCGGCGGCGGCGGCGGGGTGAGGTCGAGCGGCTCGTGGGCGCGCACGGCGTCGTCGAGCTGCTCGTAGTGCCTCTTCACGCCGCGGAAGAGGAGGAAGGCCGCGATGACGAGCAGGGTCGAGACCCACGCGCCCTCGGTGAATTTCGAGACGATGATGACGACGAGCGTGGCGGCCGTGGCCGTGGCGCCGGTGGCGTTGATCGCGAGGTGGAGCCGGAAGTGCGGGCCGCGGACCCTGTTCCAGTGCGCGACCATCCCCGCCTGCGACATCGTGAAGGCGAGGAAGGCGCCCACAGCGAAGAGCGGGATGAGGGAGTCCGTGATCCCTTGGAAGACGATGAGCAGGAGCGCCGAGAGCCCGGCGAGGACGGCGATGCCGTACGAGAAGGCGAGGCGCCTGCCGCGGTGGATGAAGGGCTCGGGCAGGTAGCGATCGATCGCGAGGAGCTGACAGAGGCGCGGGAAGTCGGCGAAGCTGGTGTTCGCAGAGAGCATGAGCACCGCCACCACGGCGGTCAGGGTCACGTAGTAGAACGGGCCGCGCCCCACGACCGCGCCCACCACCTGAGAGATGATGCTCTGGTAGCCGCTCTTGCCGGGCTCGGTGGCGGTGACGCCGTAGGCCTGCGCGAGGATCGCGATCCCGGCGAGCAGGATGCCCAGGGAAGCGACGATGTACGAGAGCGTCCGGCGCGCCTGCAGGCTGCTCGGCTTGCGAAAGGCGGGGACGCCGTTGCTCACCGCCTCGACGCCGGTCATCGCGGTGCACCCGCTCGCGAAGGAATGGCAGAGCAGACCGATGCTCGCGGTCCCGAGCGAGGCCGGAAGCGAGGGCGGCGCGACAAGGGGCGCCGGGTGCCCTCCCTGGAGGACCGTCTTCCCGATGCCGATCGCGATCACCGCGAAAAGGCAGCCGAGGAACGCGTACGTCGGCGCCATGAACACGAGGCCCGCGGTGCGGAGCCCGCGCAGGTTGGCCGCGGTGAGCAGGACGAGGACGGCGAGGCAGAGGCCCAGGGTGTGGGGCAGGAGCGCGGGCACCGCGGAGACGAGCGCGCCCACCCCCGCGGAGACCGCGACCGCCACGTTGAGCACGTAATCGAGGAGCAGCGCCGCCGCCGCGACGAGGCCCGCGTTGGTGCCGAGGTTCTCCTTCGCCACGATGTACGAGCCGCCGCCGCTCGGGTAAGCGACGATCGTCTGGCGGTACGAGACGTAGACGATCACGAGCAGCGCAATGACGAGGGCGCTGAGCGGCACGATGTAGCGGAGGCCGAGCGCGCCGAGGGGAATGAGCACCGTGAGCGCAGCCTCGGGCCCGTACGATGCAGAGGCGAGCGCGTCGAGGCCGAGGACCGGGATCCCGGAGAGCGGGCCTATCTGTTCCTTTTCCTCTTCATCCGACGCCAACCGCCGACCGAACAGGATCGTCCTGAGAGACATGCGCGTCGAGGGGGAGCAAGGCATATGCCGGAGCGAGCTCTCTTGCGCGCGCTCGCGGGAGGCGCGGCGTACACAGGGCGATCGCATCTCGCACCGAGAAATCCTGCGACGCTGGCGCAAAGATGGTCGAGCACGAGCGCTGCCGCATGCGGGCGGCCAGCACCAGCCGAGCCGAGACCGTGCTGACGACACCTGCCTCTGCGGGCTCTGCGACCCGAGGCCATCGCGCTCACGCCGCTCGAATCCAAAGGCCCGAACGAGCTCGAATTCAACGCACGCATGGCGGTGTCTGCGATGTTTCGAGATGATCCACCGGGACGGGGGGCGATCGCTCGCGACCCTCGACAGCGCCGTGGGCGCCCTTCACGTCGTGCTCCTCGCTGTCACGGCCCGACTGCTCCGACGCCTGCCGACCTCCGCCTTCCTCCGCCGCCGCGGTCCCGTTGAAGTCCGCGAGGGCGTGGGCTCGCTCACGGGCATGATAGGCCTCCTCCTGACACGGTCGCGCACTTCCCGGACACCACCCTCGTCGCGATCGCGCTCACGGACGCCGCGCTCCCTGTCCGGCCTCACCCGTACCTTCCACGAGCGCTCCGACAGCGAGCGAGCGCTTGAGGCGTGATCATTTGCCACGCGTGGCCAAGTTGCCCCATCGGCGGCGGGCACCCGGCACGCGATCGCCCCTGCTGCTAGAACGAGCGTCCAGGGATGGGGCCGTTGCTGCGCATCTGCCGCTGCGGGTTCTCCAGATTGGTATGTGCTTCGCATATCCGGGAGCTATCGCCATCTCAGAGGCTGATCCTTTCAGGACGAGGTAGAGCGCTATGACCACCATCGGTAACGACCAGTACACTTCGGGCGGGTACAGGAACGGGATCTACGAGGGCGGCTCGCAGGAGTCCGGCTCGCAGGAGTCTGGCTCGCAGCAGGCGCAGGGCGGCGACGGCGGGATGAGCCTCGACTCGCTCCTGAAGTTCGCCAAGGACGTCCAGGGCAAGGTCAAGGACGTCCCCTACATCGTCCCGATCGCGATCGGCGGAGCGGCGTTTGCGATCGGCGTGCTCGCGAGCTCGAGGATCCTGCGCCAGCTCACCCTCCTCGCCGGCGGCTACGTGGTCAAGCTCGCGATCCAGAACGCCCCCAAGGACCAGATCCTCGACTTCGCGAAGAAGGTCGTGACCGACTCGTTCCGGGCGTCGTCGAGGGCCTGAGCACGGGACGAACGGCGCGCACGCAGGAGCGCTTGCCCGGAGCCGAGCTGCTCCGGGCGAGGGCAGCCTGACCCGGCCTCCGCCGCGCCGACGCCGCACGCGCCTTCGTCCTCTGGTATCCCAGAGATGGAGGCGCGCGCCGCCAGCGTACGGGTCAGGAGGACGCCATGAACATCTCGGAGAGCATCGAAGTCCGCTGGTTCTTGCCCGCAGACGACGCTCGGGCGCAGCGGCTCACGTCGTGGTTCTCGCGCGCGTCCTCGGAGGCGCCGCGCACGGACCGCTACCTGCGCGTCCAGCGCGCCGACCTCGGGGTCAAGGAGCGCGGCGGCAGCGGGGCGACGAGCCTGGAGACCAAGTTCCGGGTCTGCGCCTTCGGCCCCATCCATTTCTCTCCCGCGATCCTGGGCGAGCTGGAGCGGTGGACGAAGCTATGTCACGGGTCCACGGACGCCGACGACGGCGGGCGCGGGTGGACGACCCTCAGGAAAGAGCGCCGGGTGAGGGTGTTCGGGCTGGTCCGCGGCCGCGCCGTCGAGGTGACCGACGGGACGCGTCCCGGGGCCGGGTGCGCCGTGGAGCTGACCCGCGTCGATCTCGTGGACCGCAAGGAGAAGGCCGCGCCGGCGGCGTGGACGCTGGGGCTCGAGGCGTTCGGCCCACCCGAGACCCTCCTCGAGGCGCTGTACGGCGTGGGGCGGGCGGTGTTCGCGGAGCAACCCGACCTCAGGCTGGAGGCGGCCGACTCGAAGGGGTACCCGGCGTGGCTCGCCGAGCGGTCTGCGGCGATGTGAGCGGAAGCATCGCGCCCTGAGGCGCCGCGGAGGGCAGCCACGGTGGGCGCCGCCGCGGGCGCAGCTCATCCGGGCGCTCCGGCGGAGACAGGGGCAGGGGAGAGCCGGCGGGCCGCCGCGCCAGCGACCCACGAGGCGGCACCGCAGGCCGCCATGACGGCCGCCATCGGCCGCATGGAGCCGTCGTTCAGGAGACCGACCAGCGACGAGGCGCCGGCCGCTATCGCGAACTGGGTCGCTCCGAGCGCCGCCGAGGCGAGACCCGCCCGCGCGCCCTGGCCATCCATCGCGAGCGCCGTCGCGTTGGAGCCGATGAAGCCGAGGCTCGCGACAAACGTGAAAAGCGTCCCGATCACGGCCGCGAGCCCTCCCCAGCCGCTGACCCCCACGGCGAGCAGGACCGCGCCCACGGCGGTGGTCGCCGCCGTGGCCCGCGCGAGCAGCCACGCCGGCGATCGACGCGCGAGCAGCCGGTGGTTCACCTGGGCGCCGGCGATGAGGCCGAACGCGTTCGCGCCGAAGATCCAGCCGTAGTGCTGGGGCGAGACGTGGAACAGCTCGATGAGCACGAACGGCGAGCCCGAGATGTACGCGAACAGGCCCGCCTGACCGAAGGCGCCCCTGAGCGTGTACGCGACGAAGGCGTGGTCCCGCGCCAGCTCGCGCAGGTGCGCGCCGATCGCCCGGACGTCGAGCCGCGGTGTCCGCTCGACCGCCGTCTCGGGGAGCGCGGCGGCCATCAACGCCAGGCAGCCGAGGCCCAGCGCCGCGAGCACCGCGAAGATGACCCGCCAGCCGGCGACGAGGAGCATCCAGCCGCCGAGGGTGGGCGCCAGGATGGGAGCGGCCCCCATGACGAGCATGAGCAGCGAGAGCAGCCGCGCGGCCGCGGCCCCGCCGTAGAGGTCGCGGACCACGGCGCGCGTCACGACCTGCCCGGCGGCGCCGCCCACCGCCTGCATGAAGCGGAGCGCGATGAGCGCCTGCACGTTCGGCGCGAGCGCGCACCCGATCGACGCGAGCACGTAAAGCGCGAGACCGGCGTACAGGGGGCGCTTGCGGCCGAACCGGTCGGTCAGCGGGCCGTAGGCGAGCTGACCCAGCCCGAGGCCCGCGAAGTACACGGCGAGCGTGAGCTGCACCGCGGACGCGGTGGTGCCGAGGTCCCGCTGCAACGTCGGCAGGCTCGGCAAGTACATGTCGATCGAGAGAGGACCAAGCGCGGTGAGCGCGCCGAGGATCAGGGCGAGGGAGCCAGGGCTCTTGCGCGTGACGGGCGGGCTCAGCGTCATGTCAGGAGGTCATGTAGGGCCCGCGGCGTCGCTCGACCAGTGACGCGCGGCGCTCTCGCGGCCGAGCGCCGACTACCACGTCAAGCAGGGTGGCGCCCGCTGTAGATGCGTACCCGGCGACGAGCCAGCGTTCGCCGACGTCGACGGCCTGCGCAGCTCGAGGGCCGCCGGAGTCGCCGACCCTGCGCGTCTACACGGCGCGGGCGACGGTCGCGATCGCGCCGAGCGTCTATCTGCGCAGCAGGCGCCCCTGCCGCGTCTTGCTCGTCAGCGCGCCGTCCCGCGCCACCACCTCGCCCGTGATCAGGACAGCCCGGATCCCCGATGGCGGCGCTTCAGCTCGCCCCGGCGTCGTGTTGTCCGCCACCGTGGCCGGATCGAACACGACGAGATCCGCCCAGTGTCCAGGCACGATGCGCCCGACGTCGCGGAGCCCGATCCGCTCGGCGGGCAGCGACGTCATCCGGCGCACGGCCTCCTCGAGCCGGAACAGGCCGAGGTCCCGGCTGTAACGCCCGAGCACCCGCGGGAACGTGCCGAACGACGCGGGGTTGTGCCGGCCGCGCCGGGTGAGGATCGCGTCCGTCTCGAAGGCGCACAGCGGGTGAGAGAGCACGGCGCGGAGCGGCTCGTCCTGCGCGTCGACGCCGGAGTAGGTGTTCAGGAGGATCCGCGCCTTGCCGTCGCTGGCGCGGGCGACGTGCACGTAGGCGTCGAACTCGCTCCTGCGAAGGCGCCCTGCGATCTCCCTGAAATCGAGCCCTTCGAGCGGCTCGAGCTCCGGCGCTGCGCCCCAGAGGAGCCTTATGTCGGCGTAATCGAGCCCGAGGAGCAGACGGAACATCGCGAACTCTCGCCGGAGCCGGCGAAGGACGGCTGGATCGTTGATGCGCGCGCGGAAGTCATCGAGCACCCAGCCGGGGAAGAGGGCGTTCACCGTGGTGTTGCCGACCGTGTAGGGGAAGGCGTCGAACGCGGCGTCGACCCCTCTGTCCACGGCCTGCTCGATCGCGCGGAGCACCGATGGAGCCGTGGGCCACGTGCGCCGGCCGATGAAGATCTGGTGCGAGAGCTGGATCTTCGCGCGGCCCTCCTCGGCGATGCCGAGCAGCTCGCGGACGGAGCGGAGGTTGTGCGGCGGGCCGAGGAGCAGCGGTTTGTAGAAGGGCGACACCCACGTGTAGGCGCGGCCATGAACCGTGAAGACGCCGCCCTCGTCAGCCACCGTCCGGAGCAGGATCAGGAGCTCGTCCTTGCGCGAGAAGACACCGGGCGTATAGGCCAGTCCGGCCGAGAGCCCGAACGCTCCCTCGCGGAGCGACGCGCGTGCGAGCGAGCAGAGCTCCTTCAGCTGTCCCGGGCTCGGGGCGGCGGCGCTGTTGCCCATCACAGCCTGGCGGAGCGTGCCGTGGCCGACCAGGAGCGCCGCGTTCACGAGCAGGCCGCCGCCCTCGAGCGCGCTGAGGAACTCGCCCATCGATCGCCACGGATAGGCGAGATCTCCGTCCTTCAGGATCTCCGCCGAGTGCTCCACCAGCGGGATGGACGCCTCGGTGACCGGGGCAGGGGAGTGCCCGCAGTTGCCCGCCACGACGGTCGTGATGCCCTGGGCGACCATCGGCGCAAGGACGTCCTCATGATCCGGCAACGGGAGGAGCCAGTCGACGTGCGAGTGGATATCGATGAAGCCGGGCGCGACAGCGAGGCCGTCGGCGTCGAGCGTCCGCCCGCCCTTGAGCGTGCCTGGCCCGGCGATCGCCGCGATCTTGCCATTCTGGATCCCCACGTCCGCCACGTAACGAGGTTGGCCGCTGCCATCGAGGACCGTCCCTCGTGAAACGACGAGATCGAATTCCATCAGGGCTCCTGATCAGGAGAGGGTGAGGCGTCCGGATGGGTCCGTGCGCTGGGAGGGCGTGCCAGGAGGCGCACCGTGAATGCCATGAGCATCGCACTTCTCGCGGGGCGCCGGCGAGCTGACGGCCCCGCGGCAGCGCTGTCTGGCGCGCGCCCGGCGAGAGCGCTAGTCGGTCTTCGTGGGCACGCGAATCGAGCACCTCGTCGAAGGCGGCTGGTTTGCGCTCCTCGATCCATGGCTCCCTCCCGAGGCAGCGGACGCGCTGTTCGACGCGCTGCGGGCCGGGGTCGCGTGGCGGCAGGACAAGATCAAGCTCTTCGGGAACGAGCACCTCCAGCCGCGGCTGTCGGCGTGGTACGGCGACCCCGGCGCGGTCTACACCTACTCGGGGCTGACGCTGGCGCCCGAGCCGTGGTCGCCGCCGCTCGCCGAGCTCAAGGGGCGCGTGGAGGCCGCGTGCGCGGAGCTCCCCGGGGTCGAGCCCTCGCGCGCGCCGAGCCCCGCGTTCAACAGCGTCCTCTTGAACTATTACCGCAGCGGCGACGACTCCATGGGCTTCCACGCCGACGCGGAGAAGGAGCTCGGGCCGAACCCGGTGATCGCCTCCGTGTCGCTCGGCGCGCCGCGCCGCTTCATCCTCAAGCCCGCCGGCAAGTGGAAGGACGCGCCCGCGATCGAGCTGGAGCTCGGCGGCGGCAGCCTGCTCGTGATGGGCGGGACCACCCAGCACCACCACCGGCACGGCGTGCCGAAGCAGCGCGGCGTGGGGCCCCGCATCAACCTGACCTTCCGGCGCATCCACGGGCCCGGCCTGCGCGCCGGTACGGGGACGTAGCGCGGCGGCAGCGCGTCGCCCTCACGGCGGCGCTCCGGCGAGGGCCGCGCCGCGCGCTCAGACTGGCGCGGCGCTCGTCATGCGGGGTCGCCCCCGCAGATCAGCGCGGCGAGCTCCCCGGCCAGCTCCGGGGTCGCCAGGTCGTGGGCAGCGACCGTGATCGCCCGGATCTCCTCCGCCCTCCAGCCGCCCTGGCCGGGGGCGGCCGCGATCCGGACGCGCAGGAGCTCTCCTGACGCGACGACGGCGAGCTCGACGCCCCCGCCGCCCGGGCCTCCCTCGTCGCGGGACACGGGCACCACGACGGCGCCGCGCGCCTCGAGCGCCCGCGCGAGCCGGGCCTCCGCGGCGACGGCCGCGCCGAGCGGGCCCGGCGCCGCGCCGCCCGCGTGGCGCGCCGCGCCGAGCGGGTGGAGCGCCGCGGCGAGCGGGTGGAGCGCCGCGGCGAGCTCCACGGACGCGACCGCCTCGGCGGCACGCGTACCGGCGCTGCGCACGGCGCGCCGCAGCCGCTCCGCGCGCTCGCTGTCGCGGTCGAGCGCGGCGAGGTCCGCCGGGTCGAGCCGCACCACGCAGCGGACCAGCGCCACCCCGCCGCTGCTCGGGACCTGCGCTGCCTCGAGCCGGGCGCGGCGGAGCATCGCCGCGCCCGGCGCGTCGCCCGACGCCTCGAGCAGCGCCGCCGCGCCGCCCAGGACCGCGTCCGGGTGCGGCCGCTCCGGCGCGGGCGACAGCGCGGCCTCCCGGTACACCTGGTTCCACCCACGCCCGACGCCGGGCAGGCGCAGCAGCAGCGTCAGCTCGGCGAGCTCGGTCTCCGGCGTGCGGACCGCGCTCGCGAAGGCCTCCCTCACCGCCGCGAGGCGGGACGCGTCCGCCGTGAGCGCCGCGAACGTCGGCGCGTCCACGGCCAGCGAGAGGCGCGACGCGCTCACCGCGCGCGACCCCAGGGTCCACCGCTCCGGCGGCCCGGCGAGCGCGAGCTCGGCGCCGCCCACCAGGGCGGAGAGCCCGCGATCGCCGCGCGCCTCGAGCAGCGCCGCGGCCGCCGCCTTCAGCGCGGCCAGCGCCGGGATCACGCCCCGCCCATGCGCCCGCGCCGCGCGGTCCGCTGCTCCTCGAGCGCGGCGTCCGCCTCGAGCGCGGCCTCGGCCTCGCGCTGCGCCTCGGCGTCGACCGCGCGCTGCCCCTCCACGACGCGCGCGGGCCTCGCCTCGGTGGCGGCCGCCTCCGCCATCGCCGCCGCCGTGTGCCGCACGTCGTCGTACGGCTTCGCGAGGTCGAAGATCACCTTGGTGTTGCCCTGGCTCAGGTTCGCCAGCGCCTCGAAGCGCCGGAGCTCCATGGCCCCGGGCGAGCGCGCGAGGATGCTCGCCGCCTCGGCGAAGTTCTTCGCGCTCTCCACGTCGGCCTCGCTCTTGATGACCACGTAGCGCCGGTCGCGCTCGGCGATGGCCCCCTTCGCGAGCACCTCCTGCATCTGCGGCGGCAGCGCGATGTCCTGGAGCCCGATCATCTCCACGTGCAGCCCCCACGCCGCCGCCACCGCCTCGACCTGCGAGCGCACCTTGGCGGCGACCTCCTCGCGGTGCGCGAGCAGCTCGTCGAGCCGCGTCTCGCCCACCACGTCGCGCAGCACGACCTTCGCGCGGTCCTTCATCGCCGTCTCGTAGTTCTCGACGGCCAGCGTGGCCTTCTCCGGGTCGACGACGCGGTAGTAGACGACCGCATCGACCATCGTGGTCACGTTGTCGCGCGTGATCACCATCTGCTGGAGGAGATCGCGGTTCTTCATCCGCGTGTCGATGCGCCGCAGCTCCTGCAGCCCCGGGAGGAACAGCGTCACGCCGGGCGACACGCGGCCTGTCAGCTTGCCGAGCGTGAAGCGCAGCGCGGCCTCCCACTGGTTGATCTGGCGCAGCCCCGACAGGAGGTAGGTGACCACGAGCGCCGCGAGGAGGACGAGGACCAGGGACATCGCTGGAACTCTAGCAGAGCGCCCTGCGACGGCCGCGGGCGCGCGCCCGGACGAGCGCGCCTGGACCAGCGTGCGCCTTCGCGGCTTCGCGCTGGTGTCGCTGCTCGGGCGGTGTACCCTCGCTCGGCGATGGGTGCCGAGCCGAGCCAGGCGTTGCGCGACGGGCGCTACGTGATCACGCGCGCCCTGGGCGAAGGGGCTCAGGGGCACACGCTCGAGGCGGTCGACAAGCGGCTCGGCAAGCTCGTCGCGATCAAGCGGTTCCAGGTCCGCGGCGCCGCGAGCTGGAAGGGCGTGGAGCTCGCCGAGCGCGAGGCTCGGGTGCTCGCCTCGCTCTCGCACCCGAGCCTGCCTGCCTATCTCGATCATTTCGAGGAGGACGGAGCGCTCTTCCTCGTGATGGAGAAGATCGACGGCGAGAGCCTGGGCGCGATGCGCCGCCGCCGCGCGGTGCTCGGCCGGGACGAGATCCTCCGCTTCCTGCGGGACGCCTCGGGCGTGCTCGATTACCTGCACGGCCGCGCGCCGCCGGTCATCCACCGCGACATCAAGCCGAACAACGTGATCCGCCGGCCGGACGGCTCCTTCGCGATCGTCGATTTCGGAGCGGTCCGCGATCGCATGCGCCCCGAGGGTGGGAGCACCGTGGTCGGCACGTTCGGGTACATGGCGCCGGAGCAGTTCCAGGGCCGCGCGCTGCCCGCGTCGGACGTCTACGCCGTCGGCGCGACAGCGCTCTGCCTGCTGACCGGCGAGGAGCCGGAGAACCTGCCGCACCGGGGGCTCGCGATCGACGTGCCCGCGGCCCTCGGCGGCCGCGCGGATCCGCGGCTCGTCCAGGCCCTCTCCGCGATGCTGGAGCCCGATCCGGACCGCCGCGCCGCGCGCATCGCGCCGCTCCTCGCGGGGCTCGACGCCGGCGGGGCGCCTCCCGAGCGGCCGCGCGCCGGCCCCGCCGCGGAGCGCGACGCGCGCAAGGCGTACAGCGACGCCCGCAAGGCGGAGCGCGACGCGCGCAAGGTGTACCGCGACGCGCGCAGGGCGGAGAGGCGCGCCCGCAAGGCGGAGAAACGCGCGCGCAGGCACGACGGGCACGGGGAGCACTGGCGCGGCCTGGACGGCTTGCCGCTCGTTGGCGCGCTGTTCGGCCTCACCGTTGCGCGCATCGCCGTCGGCCTCGCGCTCGGCGTGGTCGTCCCGACGGTGCTGACGCTGCTGTCGCTGGTGTTCGGCCGGGTGCTGCGCGAAGAGGCCGCGCCGAACGTGCGCAGGGCCGGCCGCGCGGCCCAGCTCGCGCTGCTCCGCGCGACGCGCGCGGTCCGCGGGCGCCCCGCGCCGGAGGGCGCCGCCCAGCACGGCCAGGGAGCGCCGGCGCGCGTGCGCGTCGACGAGCAGGAGGCCGCCGGGCGAGCGCGCATCCACGACGACCTCGACGAGGAGCTCGATGACGAATTCGACGACCTCGAGGCCGACGAGCAAACCCGGGCGGACGCCGCGTCGCGGCCGTCGCGCGCGGCGAAGCGTTGAGCGCCGTGCGCCCGGGCGCATCTGAGCCGCGCGCCGACGTCGCGCGCCGCGCCGCTCAGATGCGCCCGAGCGCGGCGTCGATGCGCAGGCGGAAGACCTCGACGATCGCCTCGGCGAAGATCCTCCGGCTCATCTTCGAGTGGCCTGCGCGGCGGTCGACAAAAACGATCGGCACCTCGACCACGCGGAGCCCTTTGCGGAGCGCCCGGTAGGTCGTCTCGATCTGGAAGGCGTAGCCGTTCGAGCGCACGCTGCCGAGGTCGAGCGAGAGGAGCGCGCGCCGGGTGAACGCCTTGTACCCGGTCGTCAGGTCGCGGACGCCGACGCCGAGGATCGTCCGCGCGTAGAGCGAGCCGCCCTTGGAGAGCACGTGCCGCCCGAGGCCCCAGCCCTCCACGCCGCCCCCCGGCATGTTGCGCGAGCCGAGGACCACGTCGGCGCCCCGCGCGATCGCGTCGAGGAAGGAGGGCAGGTAACTCGGGTCGTGCGAGAGATCCGCGTCCATCTCGAACGCGACGTCGTAGCCGCCGTCGAGCGCGCGCTGGAAGCCCTCCAGGTAGGCCGTGCCGAGCCCGAGCTTGGCCGGGCGGTGGAGCACGTGGACGCGCGCGTCGCGCGCGGCGAGCTCGTCCCCGAGGGCGCCCGTCCCGTCCGGGGACGCGTCGTCGACGACGAGCACGTGCGCGTCCGGGACCGCCGCGAGGACGGAGCTCACGAACTCGGCGAGGTTGTCCCGCTCGTTGTACGTCGGCGTGATGACGAGGGTTCGGGGGGCCATGCTGGCTCGGCGCGGCGCGGGCGGGCGCGGGGACGTGCGGTCGTGCGCATCGTGCGGCGTCGCGCGCCGCGCCCGCGGGCTCTGCGCTCAGGCCTCCGCTTCGTCGGCCGGCACCGGCACCGGCTTCATCGAGAGCACCGCCGGCACATAGACCGCGACCGCGACTGCCTCTTCGGGCTCGCGCTCCTGGCGGCCTGTGAGGCCGTGCACCCGGTGGAGGATGTACGGCCGCGCCAGCCGCTGCTTCCTGGAGGGGAGGACCTTGCCGAGCAGGTGGCCGTACAGGCCCTTCAGGTCGTCGAGGCCGCGCGGCGTGATCGCGGCGAGGTGCAGCCCGCCCTCGACGCGCGCGACGGTCACGTCGCCCTCCGGCATGGCCGCGCCGCGGACCGGGAGCACGGCCTCGTAGTCCCACCGGTGCGGCGGATCCTCGCCGGGGTCGCCCTTCAGGCCGAACAGCGGCTCCTCGACGATCGCCAGCTGCTGCCGCTCGGCCACCTCGGCCAGCCAGGCGCAGGCGGCGCGCAGCCCGGCGAGCGTGAAGGAGCGCTCGAGCGGCACCACGAGCCCTCGGCCCGTCTGCCGCCAGGTCTCCTCGACATCGTAGCCGCCGGTCGCCGTCGCGGGAGCGCCGCGGGCCCGCAGGCGCCGCAGGTGCTTCGGGGTGATCTCGTCCGACGACATCCGGGCCGAGCGATCTACCAAAACGATCGCGCGGGCGGAAGGCTCCGCGGGGCGCGTGCCCGGCTCCTTGCGGTTGCCGGAGGCGTGCGCGCCAGTTACTTTCCCTGCCCGACAGGGCGTTCGCTCTGCATCGGGCCGACCGGCTGGAGCAGCCTCGGTCACTCGTGGGGTCGCGCCCGGCACAAAGGCGCGCGACCTCGAACCTGAACAGCGCGGCACCGACGGAGACAGACATGGCGAGCCAGAACGTTCACACCCTCACCGACCAGAATTTCGAGTCCGAGGTCCTGCAATCCCCCGTCCCCGTTCTCGTGGATTTCACGGCGACCTGGTGCGGGCCCTGCAAGGCGCTCGCCCCGATCGTCGACAAGATCGCGGACGACTTCCAGGGCAAGGTGAAGGTCGCCAAGCTCGACATCGACAGCGCTCCGGAGACGACCCGCAAGTACGGGGTGCGGAGCGTTCCGACGGTGATCGTGTTCAAGGGCGGCGAGAAGGCCGGGCAGCAGGTAGGCCTCGCGAGCCGCGAGAAGCTCGTCCAGCTCCTCGGCCTCTGAGCCGAGCGCCGCCTCGCGCCCGGGCCCGCACGACGAAGCGAGCGGCGACCGAGCCCCTCTTCCCTCCGAACACTCCCCACCCCACACCTCTTCTGCCAGCCGGTCGCGGCGCCGCCAGCGCGGCTCCCCGAGAACGCTCGTCTTGCGCGCGCGGAGAGCTTTGCTTGACCGTCGCGCGCGAGGTGACTACGTATCGCGCCCGGCCACTTTCCCAGGAGTTCGTGATGGCGACGAAGATCGCAATTAACGGTTTTGGACGCATCGGACGCTGCATTGTCCGCGCGCTCGTCGAGCGCGGCGTGAAGGATATCGAGCTGGTCGCCATCAACGACCTGACGGATCCGAAGACCCTCGCCCACCTCTTCCAGTACGACTCGATCCACCGCGAGTTCAAGGCGGCGAAGGTCGGCGCTGGCGACAAGCACATCACCATCGGCGACCAGAAGATCGAGGTCCTCGCGCTGAAGGATCCGGCCGAGCTCCCGTGGAAGAGCCTCGGCGTCGACATCGTCCTCGAGTGCACGGGCCTCTTCACGGACAAGGCGAAGGCCGCCGGCCACATCAACGCGGGCGCCAAGCGCGTGATCATCAGCGCGCCGGCCAAGGGCCACGACCTGACGGTCGTCATGGGCGTGAACGACGAGCTCTACGACGCGCAGAAGCACACGGTGATCTCGTGCGGCTCCTGCACGACGAACTGCCTCGCCCCCATCGCCAAGGTGATGCTGGACAACTTCGGCATCGTCCGCGGCCTGATGACGACGGTCCACTCGTACACGAACGACCAGCACCTGCTCGACATCCCGCACCGCAAGGGCGACCTGCGCCGCGCCCGCGCCGCCGCGGTCAACATGATCCCCTCGAGCACCGGCGCCGCGAAGGCGCTCTCCGAGGTCATCCCGTCGCTCAAGGGCAAGTTCGACGGCCTCGCGATCCGCGTCCCCACGGTCGACGTGTCGCTCGTGGACCTCACCCTCGAGACCGAGAAGCCGATCACGAAGGAGAGCATCCACGCCGCGATGAAGCAGGCCGCCGACCAGGGTCCGATGAAGGACATCCTCAACTACACCGAGCGGGAGCTCGTCTCGGGCGACTTCATCGGCTCGCCCGCGTCCAGCACGTTCGACGCCACCATGACGTCGATCCTCGGCGACCGCTTCGCGAAGATCTTCTCGTGGTACGACAACGAGTGGGGCTTCTCGAACCGCATGATCGACCTCGCGCAGCTCGTGGCGAAGAAGGGCGTGTAGCGCCGTGAAGCTCACCGGAATCCGCTCGATCGAGGAACTCGCCGCGGCCGGCGACGCTGCCGGCCTCAGCGGCAAGCGCGTCTTCATCCGCGTCGACTTCAACGTCCCGCTCGACAAGAAGACGGGCAAGATCACGGACGACTCGCGCATCCGCGAGGCGATCCCGACGATCAAGCTCGCCGTGGAGGCGGGCGCGAAGGTGATCCTCGCGTCGCACCTCGGCCGCCCGAAGCCGGGCAAGACCGAGGGGCTCTCGCTGGAGCCGTGCGGGGGGCGGCTCAGTGAGCTCACGGGCTACGAGGTCCACCTGCCGGACGACTGTATCGGCGACTCGCCCAAGAAGGTCATCTACGACCTCCGTGCGGGCCAGATCTGCCTCCTCGAGAACCTCCGCTTCCACCCGGAGGAGGAGAAGGACGACGAGGGCTTTGCGCGCCAGCTCGCCGAGCTCTGCGACGTCTACGTCGACGACGCCTTTGGCGCCGTGCACCGCGCCCACGCATCGGTGCACGCGCTGCCGCGCCTCGTGCGCGAGCGCGCCGCCGGCCTCCTCCTCCTGAAGGAGCTCAAGGCGCTGAGCCGGCTCATCGACCGCCCGGAGAAGCCGTACGTCGCCGTCCTCGGCGGCGCCAAGGTCTCCGACAAGATTGACGTCGTCGAGGCGCTCCTCAACGTGGTCGACACCCTGTGCATCGGCGGCGCGATGGCGAACACCTTCCTCGCCGCGCAGGGCAAGAACGTGCAGAAGAGCCGGATCGAGGAGGACAAGCTCCCCCTCGCGCGCACGATCATGAGCAAGGCGCGCGATCGGGGCATCCAGCTCCTCTTGCCCGTCGACGTGGTCGTCGCCTCCGGCATCGACGCGACGCAGGGCGAGTCCGCGTCGGTCGACTCGATCCCCGAGGGAACGATGGCGCTCGACATCGGGCCCCGCTCGGTCGAGCTCTTCGGCAAGGCGATCGAGAAGGCGAAGACGGTGTTCTGGAACGGCCCGATGGGCCTCTTCGAGACGCCGGCCTTCTCCAAGGGCACGTTCGACGTCGCGCGCATCATGAGCAGCGCGCCCGGCTTCACGGTGGTCGGCGGCGGCGACAGCGCGGCGGCGGTCAAGGTGGCCGGCGAGCAGATCGCCCAGGGCTTCAACCACATCTCGACCGGCGGCGGCGCTTCGCTCGAGCTCATCGAGGGCAAGCGGCTGCCGGGCGTCGAGGCGCTCCGGTCGGTCGAGGTGAGCGAGTGAAGCCCGTGAACGACGGGGGGACGCCCGGCGACACGGGCGTCGCCCCGCGGCGTCCGCTCATCGCCGGCAACTGGAAGATGAACGCCGGGGGGCAGGACGCCTGCCCGCTGGCGGCGACCGTCGCCAAGGCGACCCGCGAGCTCACCCGGGCCGAGGTGGTCGTCGCGCCGCCGTTCACCGCGATCGCCGCCGTGGCCCACGAGCTCGCGGAGGCGAAGAGCGAGGTCGGCATCGCCGCGCAGAACATGAGCGCCGAGGTCTCCGGGGCGTTCACCGGCGAGATCTCCTCGGGCATGCTCAAGGACGCCGGCGCGACCTGGGTCATCCTCGGCCACAGCGAGCGGCGGCAGCTGTTCGCAGAGACCGACGAGTCCGTCGCCCGGAAGGTCGCCTCGGCGATCGCCGCCGAGCTGCGCCCCATCGTCTGCGTCGGCGAGACGCTCGAGCAGCGCGAGGCGGGCGAGACGCTCGCCGTGGTCGAGCGCCAGGTCCGCGCCTTCCTCGACGAGCTCGCGAAGCAGCCCGGCTTCGGCGTCATCGCCTACGAGCCGGTCTGGGCGATCGGGACGGGCAAGGTGGCGCGCGCCGAGGACGCCCAGGAGGTGCACGCGTTCATCCGCGGCCTGCTCGCGAAGGCCTCGGAGGACCTCGCTTCCGTCACGCGCGTCCTCTACGGCGGCAGCGTCAAGGCCGACAACGCCGAGGCGCTGCTCGCCCAGGACGACATCGACGGCGCGCTCGTCGGCGGGGCCTCGCTCGACGCCGCGGGCTTCGCCAAGATCGTCGAGGCCGCGCACCGACTGGCGGAGCGCGCGGAACAGGGGTAGATCGCGGGCCGCTCCCGCCTCGCCGCGGGAGCGCCGGCCTGCCCCCTCACCCGGGTTGCCCCCCGGCCCTCCGCGCGGGCCAGAATCTCCCAGCAGAAAGACGCCGATGCTTCACACGCTCCTCAACATCGTGCACGTGTTCGTCTGCCTGTTCCTGATCCTCGTCGTGCTCCTCCAGCAGGGGCGCGGGGGCGGGATGGGCTCGGCCATGGGCGGCGCCACGGCGCAGGTGTTCGGCGGCCGCGGCGCGGGCAACTTCATGACCCGCCTCACGGCCATCTGCGCCGCCGTCTTCATGGCCACGAGCGTGTCGCTCGCCTACCTCTCGTCAGCGGGCGATCGCGAGCTGCGCGAGTTCGAACGATCCCAGGAGAAGTAGGCCCGCGTGCTGCGGCCCGCTCCCGCGCCGGGGAGGGAGGCGGGCGGGGCGCGCGGTGCGGGGTCGCCTGTGGGAGGGGCAACGGCCTCCGCCGCCCCCTTCGCGCGCGACCTTGCCCTCGTCGTCCTCGCCAAGGCGGCTGTCTCCGCGCTGGTCCTCGCGCTCGGCTTCCGGGCGGTGAGCGACGACGACTTCGCGCGCGTGGTCCTCGCGCAGGCGTGGGCCCACGTGCCCCGGCTCGACCCGACCGGGACGAGCTGGCTCCCGGCCCCTTTCTGGCTCAACGGCGCGCTCTTCTGGGTTTTGGGGCGCGTCTTCGCGCCGACCCTCGAGGTCGCCCGCGCCGTTGCCTTCGCGCTCGGCCTCGCGTCGGCGGCGCTCGTTTATCTCTCCGCCCGCTGGATCACGGGCGACCGCCGCGCCGCGCTCGCCGGCGCGCTGCTCGCCGGCGCCTTTCCCTGGAGCGCTTGCCTCGGTGTGGCGACGGTCCCCGAGCTACCGACCGCGGCCCTCTCGCTGTTCGCCGTCGCATCGCTCGTCACGCCGCCGGCCGGGCCCGCGCCGCCGGCCGGGCGCGCCCTCCTCGGCGCGCTCGCGCTCGTCATCGCGACGCTCTCCCGGTACGAGCCCTGGCCCGTCGCCATCGTCTTCGCCGCGATGGCGCTGCTCGCCGCCGCGCGCCTCGGCCAGGGCCGCGCCGCGCAGGCGAAGCTCGCGCTCGCGGCGCTCGTCGCCCTCGCCGGGCCCGCGGCGTGGGTCGCGTGGAACCGCGTCGCCCACGGCGAGGCGCTGCACTTTCTGGCCCGCGTCGCCTCGTACCGCAACGCGGTCAGCCCCGGCGGCGACGGCACCCTGCTGCGGCTCTTCGCGTACCCCGCCGCGATGGTCCGCGAGGAGCCAGAGCTCTTCCTGAGCCCCGTCGCCCTCGCCCTCATCGCCTGGCGCGCGCGCCGCGGCGCCGCGCCGGGCGCGGTCCGCCCGTTCCCGCCGCTCCTCCGCGCCGCTCGCCCGTACGCGCTCCCCGGCGCGGTAGCCGCCCTCCAGATCGCGGCGCTCTCGCTCGCCCTCGTGCGCGACGGCGCCCCCACGCACCACCCCGAGCGCGCGACGCTCCTCGCCCTGCTCCTGCTCGCGGTCGCCGTGGGGGATCTCTCCGCGCGCGCCTTCCGCGGCGCGTCCTCCGGGGCGCGGCGGGCGCTCGGCGGCGCGCTGCTGGTAGTGCTCTTCCTCGGCGTCTTCTTCCGTCCCCACCTGCGCCGCGAGCACTTCAACCCGCGCACCGACGAGGTCGCCATCGGCCGCGCCGCCGCGGAGCTCACGCCGCCCTCTGCGCCCCTGCTCGTGGAGGTCGTCGACTATGGCCACCTCGCGACGCTCGCCGCCTTGGGCCGCCCCGAGAGCGCGCACCCGGACCGCTCGATCGACCCCCGCGACCCCCCGGTCCGCTCGAGCTTCGACGACCCCGCGAGGCTCGCCCGCCGCGCCGCGGACGTCGGCGCGGCGTACCTCCTCGGGCGCGTCAGGCCGTCCGTGATCGACCTCGCCGGCCCGCCGCTCGCGACGCGCGGCGGCTGGGGGCTCTGGGCCGCGCCCGCGATGCGCGGCGCGCCGCCGGCCACGCCGGAGGGCCGCGCCTCGGGCCCGGCGGAGGCAGCGCCATGAGCCAGCCCGGGAGGCGGTTCTTCGCGCACCCGTCCGCGTGCATCGACGAGCCCTGTGACATCGGCGAGGGGACGAAGGTATGGCACTTCTGCCATGTCTCGGCGGGCGCGCGGATCGGCCGCGCCTGCGTCCTCGGGCAGAACGTCTTCGTCGCGGGCAGCGCCGTCATCGGCGACGGCGTCCGGATCCAGAACAACGTGTCGGTCTATGACGGCACCCTCGTCGAGGACGACGTGTTCCTCGGCCCGTCCGCGGTCCTCACCAACGTCATCAACCCGCGCGCCCAGATCGACCGCCGCGCCTTCCTCGACAGGACGCGCATCCGCCGCGGCGCCACGGTGGGCGCCAACGCCACCGTCGTCTGCGGCGTCACGATCGGCCGCCACGCCTTCATCGGCGCCGGCGCCGTGGTCACCCGCGACGTCCCCGACTACGCGCTCGTCACCGGCGTGCCGGCCCGGCGCACCGGCTGGATGAGCCGCCACGGCCACAAGCTCGTCGCCGCGCCCGACGGCCTGATGCGCTGCCCCGAGAGCGGCTACCGCTACGAGCGCCGCGGCGACACCGTCCGTTGCCTCGACCTCGACGAGGAAGCGCCGCTCCCTGCGCCCCGCGCCGCGGCCGCGCGGCGCTACCGCGACGTCCCTGCCGCGGAGGACATCGAGGAATGACGCCGCCGCCCGTTCCCTTCTTCGACCGCGCCCGCGGCGATCTCGCCATGCAGGACGAGCTCACCGCCGTGTTCCAGTCGGTCGTCCGCAGCGGCCAGTACATCCTCGGTCCGGAGGTCGACGCCTTCGAGTCGGCGTGCGCCGAGTACCTCGGCGTGCGGCACGCCGTGGGCGTCTCGTCCGGCACCGACGCGCTGCTCGTCGCGCTGATGGCGCTCGGCGTCGGCGCGGGCGACGAGGTCGTGTGCCCCGCGTACACGTTCTTCGCGACCGCGGGCGCCATCCATCGCACCGGCGCGCGGCCCGTCTTCGCGGACGTGCTCCCCGGCTCGTTGAACCTGGATCCCGCCTCCCTGGCGCGCGCCCTGACCGCGCGCACCCGGGCGGTCGTCGCGGTCCACCTCTTCGGCGACTGCGCCCCGATGGACGAGCTCCTCGTCGTCGCGGGCGGCCGCGGCCTGCCGATCATCGAGGACGCGGCCCAGGCCTTCGGCGCCGAGCGCGCCGGCCGCCGCGCGGGTGCGCTCGGGCTGCTGGGGTGCTTCTCGTTCTTCCCGACCAAGAACCTCGGTGGCTTCGGCGACGGCGGGCTCGTGACAACGGATCGCGACGACCTGGCCGAGCGCGTCCGGTCGCTGCGCGCCCAGGGGGCTCGCAAGAAGAACCATCACACGCTGGTCGGCGGCAACTTCCGGCTCGACGCGCTCCAGGCGGCGCTCCTCCGGCGCAAGCTCCCGCAGGTAGGCGCGCTCCTCGAGCGGCGCCGCGGGCACGCCGCGCGGTACGCGGCGCTCCTCGGCGGGGCGGGCCTGCCCATCTCGTTGCCTGAAGCCGGCGCCGCCGGTCACACGTTCAACCAGTACGTCGTTCGCCTGGACGACGCGTCCCTGCGCGATCCGCTGCGGAGCTTCCTCGCCGAGCAGGGCATTGGCACCGAGGTCTATTACCCGGCGCCGCTCCACCTCCAGCCCTGCTTCGCGCCGCTCGGCCCGCCGGCCGGCGCTCTCCCGGTCGCGGAGGCCGCCGCGCGCGAGACGCTCGCGCTCCCGATCTTCCCCGAGCTCACGGGCGAGGAGATCGACCGCGTGGCGACCGCCATCCGGTCGTTCTTCGGGTGACGTGCGGCGGCCGCGCGCCGCCGGATGACGTGCGGCGGCCGCGCGCCGCCGGGTGACGTGCGGCGGCTACGTGCGCTTCGGCGGGATCGGATACAGCTCGGCCAGGTCCTCGTTCCGCCGGAACCCGAGCGCCTCCCGGTGCACGCGCAGCTCCCAGAGCGCCTGGGTGGCCGCCTCGCGCTGCCGGTTGAAGGCCGCGACCCTCGCCGCCCGCTCCCCTGGCTCCGCGCCCTGGCTCCGGGCGAGCGCGTCGAGCGCCTTGCCTTGGAGCTCGAGCTCCAGGAGCGCGACGTTGACCTTGTCTTCGGACCTCCCGAGCGCCGAGGCCATCTCCCGGAGGATCTCGCCAGCGATGTCCGAGGGGCCCGAGGCGGGCAGGCGCTGCCGGAGGCGGTCGAGGTAAGGGCTCCTGTGCCCTTCGTTCTTCAGCTGGTCGACGAGCTTCTTCCACGTGGGCTCGGCCATGTCACCGCAGCGTAGCAGCGCCGCTCGAACGCACCGCCCTGGCCGTGCGCGCAGCCGCGTGGCGGCGCGGGTGACCCGGGCGCGGCCGGGTCTGCCTGGTCTGGCCCGTCGGCCCTCGCGGACGGCGCGGCGGCCCTCGTGGTCAGCCCCACCCCTCCAGCACCAGCTTTCCGATCGCCTGTCCCGACTCGATGTGCGCGTGCGCGGCGCGCAGGTTCGCCGCGTTGATCTGGCCGAGGTGCTGGCCGCGCGTCGTGCGGAGCCGCCCCTCGTCCACCCACGCCGCCACGCGCGTGAGGATCTCCCGCTGCGCGGCCATGTCAGGCGTCCCGTGGAGGGACCTCGTGAACATCAGCTCCCACGCGAAGCTCGCGCTCTTCGACATGAGCTTCCCGAGGTCGATCGGCCCCTTGGTCTCGACGATCCCCACGATGCGCCCGAGCGGCGCCACGAGGTCCACCATCGTGTCCCACCACGCGTCGGTGCTCTGCGTGTTGAAGATCAGCTCCACGTGCCGCAGCCCCGCCGCCTCGAGCTGCGGGCGGAGCGGCGCGCGGTGGTCGACGACGAGGTCCGCGCCGAGCGCGCGGGCCCACGCCTGGCTCTCCTTGCGCGACGCGGTGGCCACGATGCGCAGCCCGGCGGCCTTGGCGAGCTGCACCACCATCGAGCCCACGCCGCCGGCGCCGCCGATGACGAGCACCGTGCGCCCGACGTCGCGCCCGTCGCGATCGACGCCGAGGCGCTCGAAGAGCCCTTCCCACGCCGTCAGCGCGGTGAGGGGCAGCGCCGCCGCGTCGGCGAACCCGAGCGACTGCGGCATCCGCGCCGCGATGCGCTCGTCGACGAGGTGCACCTCGGCGTTGCTGCCCGACCGCGCGATGCTCCCGGCGTAGTAGACCTGGTCGCCTGGCCGGAACGCGCTGACCTTATCGCCGACCGCCTCGACCACGCCGGCGGCGTCCCAGCCGAGGACGCGCGGCGGGTTCTCGACCTGGGGCTTTGGCGCGCGGACCTTCACGTCGACCGGGTTCACGGCCACCGCGCGCACCCGCACGCGCAGGTCATGCGGCCCGGGCGTCGGCTCCGGGAGCTCGAGGTCGAGCAGGCTCTCGGGGTGATCGATGGGCAGGTAACGGTGGAATCCGACGGCGCGCATGGCGTTCTCCTCTCCGGGACCGACAGGAGGTCCCGTTGCGCAAGAGAGGTGCATCCGATCGTTGCGGCGCACAATCCGGGTGCGGGGACGAGGATCTGTGAACTGGGTTCATCAATCGACCGGGGTGAGGCCGCGCGGGCGCGAGGCTCCTGGGGCTCCTGGTCGCGCCCGCGGATCGGGTCCCATCGGCCGCTCAGACCGGCTGCTGCGCCCCGTCGGCGCCGGCGCGTCGAGCGGCGCGACCGCGCCGCGGAACATGGCGATCACGCTGCCGCGACCGTCGGAGATCCCTTGAGGATGCGCTGCCAGGGGGTCGGGCCGCGCGACCCTGCCTGTGCTAGACGTGCGCGCCATGAGCGTCGAGGTCGGCATCGTCGGACTGCCCAACGTGGGCAAGAGCACCCTGTTCAATGCGCTGACGGCCGCCAAGGCCGAGGCGCAGAATTACCCGTTCTGCACCATCGAGCCGAACGTCGGCGCCGTCCCTGTCCCTGACGACCGGCTCACCACGCTCGCGAAGTACATCAAGACCGAGAAGATCATCCCCGCCATGGTGCGGGTGGTCGACATCGCCGGGCTCGTGCGCGGCGCGAGCACGGGCGAGGGCCTTGGGAACAAATTCCTGAGTCATATCCGTGAGGTGGACGCGATTCTCCACGTGGTCCGCTGCTTCACGGTCGCCGACGTCGTGCACGTCGACGGCGGCGTCGACCCGCTCCGCGACATCGACACGATCGAGACGGAGCTCATGCTGGCCGATCTCGGCTCCCTCGAGGGCATGCTCGAGCGCACGCGGAAGCAGGCGAAGGGCGACAAGGAACTCCTCCCGAAGATCGCGCTCATGGAGCGGTGTCTCGAGGCGCTCCAGGCCGGCAAGCCTGTCCGCGGGCTCTCCTTCGACGAGGAGCAGCGGAAGGTCGTGAAGACGTTCGGCCTGATCACGGCGAAGAAGGTCCTCTACGTCGCGAACGTCGACGAGTCCGACGTCTCCGGCACGGGCCCGCTCGCGGCGAAAGTGCGCGAGCGCGCGGCCTCCGAGGGCAGCGGCGTCGTGCCGGTCTGCAGCAAGCTCGAGTCGGAGCTGAACGAGCTCGCGCCCGACGAGCGGCAGGAGATGCTCGAGAGCCTCGGCATGAAGGAGCCGGCGCTCGCGACGCTCGCGCGCGAGGCCTACCGGCTCCTCGGCCTCCAGAGCTATTACACGGCGGGCCCCAAGGAGATCCGCGCCTGGACGATCCCGATCGGGTGCACGGCGCCGCAGGCCGCCGGGGTCATCCACAGCGATTTCGAGAAGGGCTTCATCCGGGCGGAGGTCTACAAGGTCGACGACCTCGTCGAGCACCGGACCGAGGCCGCCATCCGCGCCGCTGGCAAGCTGCGCGTCGAGGGCAAGACGTACGTCTTCCAGGACGGCGACGTCACGCACTTCCTCTTCAACGTCTGAGCTGTCCGCCGCTCGAGCGCGCCCGCTGGCCCCGGCTGCGCCAGGAGCGGCGGCACTGCCGTTGCTCCTCTCCGACCGTGGCAAGCTCGACGCACCGGCCGTGACCGCCGGAGCATCCCGCTGCCTTGCGGACGGAGGCAGGGCGGTGCCCAGGGCGATCTGCGGCCGGTTATCTGTGCTGGTTCTTCTCTCCGCGGCGCTGGGCGCGCCTGGCTGCGACGCTGCGCCGACCGAGGTTGCGCCCGAGGAGCCGACCGAGGTTGCGCCCGAGGAGCCGACCGAGGTTGCGCCCGAGGAGCCGACCGAGGTTGCGCCCGAGGAGCCGACCGAGGTTGGCGGCGCGACCGGGGTTGGCGGCGCGCCCGAGGTTGCGCCCGAGAAGCCGACCGAGGTTGCGCCCGAGAAGCCGACCGAGGTTGGCGGCGCGACCGGGGTTGGCGGCGCGCCCGAGGTTGCGCCCGAGGAAGCCGGCGCTCCTGGCCCCGGCGGTGCGACCTCGACCCCAGGGCACACCTCGCCCGCGCCGTGCGCGTTGCCGCGCGGGTTCTCGGAGGGCGCGCCGCCCGGCTTTCCCGCAATGCCCGGGCCAGCCATCGGCCACAGGCTCTCCGATACGCCTGACGCCGACGCCTTCGGTCGGTTCCTGCGGTCCACCGTCGTGTTCTGCGGGCCCGACAGCCAGCCGTATTTCCACCGTTACCGCTACTACCTCACGGGTCCGCTCTCGGGCCGCTGGCTGCGCCCGCCGCTCGGGCAGCCGCTCTGACGCGCCGGCGGCGGGCGCGCTGACGCGCCGGCGGCGGGCGCGACCACCCCTGCCGCGGCCGCGGCGAGGAGCCCCGTCCGGTTTTTTGACCCCCCGGATCCGCTCGGCTACCTCCGTGCCCTCACGAGACGAAAGGACGATCGTTTGGGCGCACTCAAAGGATCCATCTCATTCTCGAAGTTCTACGTGCGCGGCGACCTCCCGGACGGGTTCCGGGACAGGTTCGTCGAGCGCATCCAGCTCCGGGCGTTCCGACCGCTCACGGTCGAGGAGGACGACGAGCAGCGCGCCGGGTGGTGCTCGATCGAGAACCCGCTCGATTGCGAGCTCGATCACGGCAAGATCTTCTTCAACTCCTACCTGAACCTCGGCCTCAGGACCGATCGCTGGCAGGTGCCCTCGGCGCTCTTCAAGGCGCACTTCGCCGAGGCGGAGCGCGAGCACCTCGCGAAGCGCGGGCGCGAGAAGCTCGGGCGGCGCGAGAAGGAGGAGCTCCGCGCCGTCGTGTCGAGGAAGCTCCGCGCGCAGCTCATGCCGGTGATGAAGGTCGTGGACCTCTCCTGGAACCTCGAGGCCGGCGTCGTGCGGTTCTGGAACCAGTCGCCGCGCGCGCACGAGGGGCTCGCCGAGCTCTTCGAGCAAACGTTCGAGCTCGATCTGGTGCCCGAGAGCCCCTACACGGCTGCCCGCGAGCTCGGCCTGACGAGCGAGCAGCAGACCGCCTTCGAGCTCCTCAAGCCCACCGTCTTTCACGCAGAATTCGCCGCTGGAGGTGCCCTGTGGGTCTCGCCGAGCTGATCGAGCAGCGCCGCTTCGTCGGCCGTGAATTCCTGGTCTGGCTCTGGTTCGAGAGCGAGCTCTTCGAGGGCCGCTTCTCCCTCGACGCCCTCGGCGTCTGCGAGCTCTGGCTCGAGGGGCAGATCACGCTCGTCCAGGAGAAGGAGCAGAGCCGGCTCAAGGGCGCGGCGCCGAGCAGCGCCCCCGAGGCCCACGAGGCGCTGCGCCAAGGCAAGCTCCCCTCGCAGGCGCGCGTCCGCGTCACCCGCGGGGAGCTCGAGTACGCCTTCCTGTTCAACGCCGACGCGTTCGCGCTCTCGGGCGTGAAGATCCCGAGCGTCGTCAAGGACGCCGCGGACGAGCAGTTCTACGAGCGCATGTACCTCATCGAGGAGCTCGAGACGCTCTTCACCGCGCTCTACGGCGAGTTCCTCGCCCTGCGCCTCTCGACCTCCTGGGAGCCCACGGTGGCGCCGTTCATCCGCGCCTGGGTCCGGGGCGAGCCGGTCGACGTGGCCGCCTACCAGAAGCTCCGGGCCAGGCTCGCGCCGGTCCGCGGCGCGGCGAGGTCGAGGACGACCCCGCCACCCGCAGAGGCACCCGAGCGCGCCGCGCGCGTGGTCGCCTGAGCTCGTCAGCGGCCGGCTGCTGGCCGCGCGCATCGCGACGCGCGGCGTGCGGCAGACGCCCTCGCGCCGCTACTTCCCCTTCACCTTGCCGTTGACCTGCCTCGCCAGCGCGAGGTGCTCCCGGAGCTTCGGGAGCGTCGCGGCGGCGAAGCCCTTCAGGTCGGCGTCCTTCGCCTCCTTCGCCGCCTTCTCGAACTCCTTGATGTCGTCCTCATGGTCGTCGACCATGTCGCTCATGTAGGCCCGGTCGAACTCGGCCCCCGTCTTCTTGGACAGCTTGTCGACCTTTTCGCGGTGCTTCTGGTCGAGCTCCTGCGGCACGAGCACGCCCTTGCGCTGCGCGAGCTCCGCGAGCCGCTTGTTGACGGCCTCGTGGTCGTCGATCATGCGCTGTCCGAAGCTCTTCACGTCCGGGCTCGATGCTCGCTGCTGCGCGAGCTGCCCGAGCCGCACCTCCAGGAGCCCTCCGAGCGCGGCCTTCTCGACGAACTCGCGATCGGACTTGCTCAGCGAGGGCTGGCCGGCCTGGCCTTGCTGCCCCGCTGCGCCTTGCGCCCCGCTTGTCGCCGGCAGCGCCGCGGTCGACAGGCCGGCTGCCAGCATCATGGCGATGAGTGAACCAGGTTTGAACATCGTTGCTCCCCCTCTCTCCTCGTCCCGACGCCTCACAGGGCCGGCACGCCCGGGCTTCGCTGCTCGGCGTTGCCGGACGAGGTTCCGCGGTTTTTGTCGTGAGCCAAGGGCGCCACGGCAAGGGGTGGATGCGCGTGCGGCCGCCCGGCTGCCGAGAAGTGGGCCCCCGCGCGCGCGCCGTCTAGCCTTGGCCTTCTGTGGTCGGCGACTTCTTCAAGCGCCTCGTCAACGGCATCGTGTTCCTCCTCGCCGCCCTGACCTTCTTCCTCGTCCCGGTCGGCAGGAGGACCGCCGCACAGCACGCCGTCGCGATCTTCTCGACGCCGCCCGCCAGGGAGGCCGCCTCGGCGTTCGCGCACATCGCGCGCCGCATCACCACCGAGGCGCGAACCGAGCTCGACAAGCTCCGCAACCCGCCGCCCCCGCCGCGCGAGCCGAAGTCGTCGGCGGCGAAGGCGCGGCCGCCTTCGTAGCCCAGGCCGCCGGCCAAGGCGCGACCGCCGTGCTGGCCCAGCGCGACCGCCGGCCTGGCGCGCACGAGCGGGCGCTCAGCCCTTGCGCGGATCCTTCACGTTCGGGTGCTCGTTGTAGAACGCGTCGAGGCTCTCCCGGGAGATCTCCGCCTCGATCTCGCCGTCTCTCAGGATCTTCGCCTGACAGCCGAGGCGGCTCATCGACCGCACGTCGAACGCCTTGTCGAGGATGTCCTCCTCGTCCTCCTCGGCCTCGCTGAGGAGCTCGCGCCCCTTCGTCACGTAGACGTGGCAGGTGGAGCACGCGCACACCCCGCCGCACGCGTCGCCCTCGGGGGCGCCCACGGCCTTCGAGGCCTGGAGGACGGTCGAGCCGACCGGGACCTCGGTCTCCCACGCGCGGCCGTGAGCCAGAAAGCGTACCTTGGCCATCAGCTCCTCCTCGCTTCGACGCCGGTCGGCGCCCCGCTCGCGCCGCCCGCCTCGGCCGGCGCGTTCCCTGCGTGCTCGGCCAAGTGCGCGTCAACGCCCTTCGCCGCGGCGACCTTGGCCTCGACGTCCTCGACCTGCTTGCCCGCGATCGCCCTGGCCACGGCGCGGTCCATCCGCCGCCCCGCCCACGCGCGCGTCGCCTCGTCGAGCGCCTCCGTGCGCGCCTGGATCAGCGCCGGCTTGTCCCCGCGGATCGCCGCGTCGAGCGCGCTCAGCGCGCCCTCGATCGCCTCGCGCTCGCCTGGCCCGAGCAGGTCGGCGTCCGCGGAGAGCGCCTTGCGCGTCGCCATGGCCACGCGCTCGCCCTCGACGCGCGCCTCGACCAGCCGCCGCCTGATGAGGTCCTCCTCGCCGTGGTCCAGCGCCGCGAGGAGCATGTTCTCCACCTCCTCGTCGGTCAGCCCGTAGCTCGGTTTGACCTCGACCTTCTGCTCGACCCCGGTCGTCAGCTCGCGCGCGGTCACGCCGAGCAGGCCGTCCGCGTCGACGCGGAACGTCACCTCGAGCCGCGCCATGCCCGCGGGCATCGGCGGGATCCCCTTCAGCACGAAGCGCGCGAGCGACCGGCAGTCGGCCGCGAGCTCCCGCTCGCCCTGCACGATGTGCAGGTCGAACCCGGTCTGGTTGTCCGCGTAGGTCGTGAAGACCTGCCGCGCCCCCGCCGGGATCGTCGTGTTCCGCGGCAGGATCTTCTCCGCGACGCCGCCCATCGTCTCGATGCCGAGCGACAGCGGCAGCACGTCGAGCAGCAGCACCTCGTCCGCGCGCTCCATCGAGCCGGCCAGAATGTCGGCCTGGATGGCCGCGCCCAGCGCGACGACCTCCTCCGGATCGATGTCCTTGAGCGGCTCCTTGCCGAAGAGCTTCGCCACGTACTTGCGCACGTAGGGCACGCGCGTTGCGCCCCCCACGAGGATCACGCCGTCGAGCTCCCGGGCCTCCACGCCCGCGTCGCGCAGCGCGCGGCGGCAGGCCACGCCCGTGCGCTCCAGCAGTGGCGCGATGAGCGCGTTGAGCTCGTCGCGCGTGACGGTGACGAGCCTCGCCGCCGGGCCGCCCGCGGGCGCCTCGGCCTCGCCGCCCGCCTGCACCGGCAGCTCGATCTCGACCCGCTCCGCGTCGGTCAGCGCGTGCTTGATGCTGCGGGCGGTGTCGAGCGCGAGCCGCACCACCTCGGGCGTGCGCCGGGTCGCGCGCATCTCCTCGAGCAGCCGCTCCGCGAGCGCACGGTCCATGTCGTCGCCGCCGAGCGCGCTGTCGCCCCCGGTCGACTTCACCTGGAAGACCCCGTTGTCGAGCAGGAGGACGGTGATGTCGAACGTCCCGCCGCCGAGGTCGTAGACGGCGAACAGGCCGTTCTGCTGCTTGTCGAGCCCGTACGCGAGCGCCGCGGCCGTCGGCTCGTTGAGCAGGCGCAGCACCTCCAGCCCGGCCAGCCGGCCGGCGTCCTTCGTCGCCTGCCGCTGGGCGTCGTCGAAGTAGGCGGGCACCGTGATCACCGCGCCGCCCACCGACCGGAGCTCGCGCTCGGCCGAGGTGCGGAGCTCCTTCAAGATCTCCGCCGACACCTCGACGGGCGTCACGACGCGCTCCCGCACCTTGAAGCGCACGCTCTTCGCGTCCTCGGGGCCCTTCGGCTCCACGAACTCGTACGGCCCGAGCCGCCGCGTCTCCGGGTCGCTCGCGCCGCGGCCCATGAAGCGCTTCACGCTGACGATCGTCTCGCGCGGGCTGCTCTGCGCGAGCCGCCGCGCGCTCTGGCCCACGACGGCGTGGCCGCGCTCGTCGTAGTGCACCACCGACGGCACGAGGCGCTCCCCGTTGCAGTCGTCGATGACCACGGGGCGGCCGTCGCGCACGCGGGCGACGAGCGAGTTCGTCGTCCCGAGATCGATGCCGATCGGGCTGGGCCTGGCCTTGGGGTCGAAAATCTCGAGGAGGGTCATTTCTGGTCCGTGAGTTCTTCTTCGATCGCGCTCACCTCATCGAGGAAGCGCCGGATGTAGCGGAGCTCGTTCAGCGTGGCGAGCACGCCCTTCAGCTGCTCCGGGTCGCTCGCCGCGGCGGCGAAGGCGCCCTGGATCGCGGCGAGGCTCGCCTGCTCGCGCGCTCGCATCGCGTCGCCGAGGCGCGCGATCCGCGCGCGGTCGCCCTGCTTCGCGGCCTCGGAGAGCTCCTCGCGCGACTCCATCATCTCCATGAGCAGGGCAGGGGAGGCCTTCTGCCCGGCCTCCTCGCCCTGCGCGATCCCCGCGCGTCGGAGCAGCGCCTCTGCTCGGCGGATCGGGTCCCTGAGGATGCGCAGGGCGTCGTTCGCCTCGATCGCGCGGCCGAGCGCGAGCCGCCGCTCGGCCGCGGGCGCCCCGGCGTAGCGATCCGGGTGGAGCGCGCGCGAGAGGTCGCGGTGGCGCTGCTCCAGCGCGCGCAGGTCGAGGTCGAACCGGGGCTCGACGCCCAGGGTATCAAAGGGATCGGTCATGACATGCTCGGGAGAGGCGCCTCGGCGGCGAGGGCGGGCGCGAGCGGCGGCGGGCTCAGGCCACCGTGAACGAATGCCCGCAGCCGCAGCGCGTCGCCTCTTGCGGGTTCTTGAACTTGAAGCCCTGGTACATGAGCGTCTTCTCCCAGTCGAGCACCGAGCCGGCGAGATAGATGATGCTCTTCTTGTCGCAGAGGACGCGCACCGTGGCCTTGCCCGGCTCCGCGAACTCCATGACGAGGTCGCCGGACCGGGGCGGCTTGTCGTCGAACTCGATGACGTAGGAGAACCCGGAGCAGCCGCCGCCGCGGATCCCGACCCGGATGGCGCCCTCGGGCGTGCCGCGCTTGGCGAGCTGGGCCCGGATGGCCTGGACCGCGGCGTCGCTCACCGAGAGCGTCCGCTTCGCCTTGGCCTCCGCCTCGGCCGGCGCGCGCTCGTCGTGTGCGTGCGCGCGCGCGGCGTCCGCCGTCGCGACGGGCGCGGGGTAGGCCCCGGGGTCCGCCGCCGTGGTCGTGGTCGTCTCCTCGCTGCTCTGCATGGCGTTGCTCCTTACTCCGGCTCCGGTGCTGTGGGCCGACCCCGACCGGAGGACCGGCGCTCTTACTCCGCGTTCGCCGCCGCGGTGTTCTCGGCGGTGCTCGCGTTTCCTGCGCTTGCAGGCGCCGTGCCGGAGAGCGCCTTCTTCGCCTGCTGCTTGGCCCTGAAGTCGGCGATCGCGCTCTTGATCGCGTCCTCGGCGAGGACCGAGCAGTGGATCTTCACCGGCGGCAGGTGGAGCTCCTCGGCGATCATGCTGTTCTTGATCGTCTCCGCCTCGTCGATCGTCTTGCCCTTCAGCCACTCGGTGGCGAGCGACGACGACGCGATGGCCGACCCGCAGCCGAACGTCTTGAACTTCGCGTCCTCGATGACGCCGCCCTCGCCGACCTTGATCTGCAAGCGCATGACGTCGCCGCAGGCCGGCGCGCCGACGAGCCCGGTGCCGACGTGCTCGTCGTTCTTATCGAGCGTACCGACGTTCTGGGGGTTCTCGTAGTGCTCGATGACCTTGTTGCTGTATGCCATGGCTCTCTCCTCGACCGTTCTCTTCTTCTCTTGAGTCTTGAACTGGCGGATCGGCGCCCCCCGCGCCGCTCCTCAGTGGGCCGCCCACTGCACGCTGTTGAGGTCGATCCCCTCCTTGTGCATCTCGTAGAGCGGCGACATGTCGCGCAGCTTGTTCACCTTCCGGATCACGAGGTCAGCCACGTAGTCGACCTCCTCCTCGGTGCTGAAGCGCCCGAGCCCGAAGCGGATGGATGAGTGGGCGAGGTCGTCGCCGATGCCCATCGCGTGGAGGACATACGATGGCTCCAGGCTGGCGCTCGTGCACGCCGAGCCGCTGGAGACCGCCACGTCCTTGATCGCCATCATCATGGCTTCGCCCTCGACGAAGCTGAACGACACGTTGAGGTTGCCCGGCAGCCGCCGGTCGGGCGAGCCGTTCAGCTGGATGGCGTCGAGCTCCTTCCAGAGCCGGGTCCGGAGCCGCTCGCGCAGAGAAAGGATGCGCGCCGACTCCGCCTCACCCTCCTGGATGAGGATCTCGGCCGCCTTGGCGAACCCGACGATGCCGGGCACGTTGAGGGTGCCCGACCGCATGCCGAACTCGTGGCCGCCGCCGTCCATCTGCGCGGTGATGCGGACGCGCGGCTTCGACCTGCGCACGTACAGGCAGCCGATGCCCTTCGGCCCGTAGATCTTATGGGCCGTCACCGACGCGAGGTCGACCCCCATCTGCTCGACGTTGAAGGGGATCTTGCCCACCCCCTGCACCGCGTCGGTGTGGAAGAGGATGCCCTTCGACTTCGTGATCTTGCCGATCTCGGCGATGGGCTGGATCGTGCCGACCTCGTTGTTGGCGAGCATGATCGAGACGAGGATCGTCTTGTCTGTGATCGCCTTGGCGACGTCGTCCGGGTCGACCATCCCGAACTTGTCGACCTTGAGGTAGGTGACCTCGTAGCCCTGCTTCTCGAGCCGCTTGCAGGTGTCGAGCACCGCCTTGTGCTCGATGACGCTCGTGATGATGTGGTTGCCCTTGTCCCTGTAGAACTCGGCGACCCCCTTGATGGCGATGTTGTCGCTCTCGGTCGCCCCGGAGGTGAAGACGATCTCCTTGGGGTTCGACGCGCCGATGAACCTGGCGAGCGTCTCGCGAGCCTGGCCGACGGCCTCCTCGGCCGTCCAGCCGAAGACGTGGCTCCGGCTGGCGGCGTTGCCGAACTTGCCGTTGAAATACGGCAGCATGGCGTCAAGCACACGCTGATCGACCGGCGTCGTCGCGTGATAGTCCATGTAGATCGGAAGCTGGATGCCCATGGTGTTCTCGCTCAGCGGTGGTTCGAGCCCGGGCGGCAGTACCCGTTGCCGCCTCGGATCCCGGCGACGAGCTCAGGCTCGGCCTGGCTCTTGTCGTGAAGGTTACAGTTGGTACATGTGGCCACGAGCTCTGCCGGGTCGCACGTCTCGCAGGTGTCGAGGTAGGCGAGGCTCGCGATGAGCTCGTGCTCGAGCGTCTCCAGGTGCGCGATCTGCTCCCGCACCTCCTCGAGCTTCTGCTGGTAGACGTCCCGGATCCGCGACATCGCGCCGGGGGCTGACGAGGACGACTCCCAGGTCGAGACGATCTGCTGGATCTGGCTCAGCGACAGGCCGAGGTCGTGGAGCTTGCCGATCCACCGCACCCGGGTGAGCGCCGCATGATCGTAGAGCCGGTAGCGTCCCTTGGAGCGGGCGTGCGGCCTGAGCAGCCCGACCTCCTCATAGTGGTGGATGGCCCGCACCGTCTTCCCGGTCGCCTTGGCGATGTCCCCGACCTGGAGGAGGCGCTCTTCCTCCTCCTCGACACCGTCGGGGGCCTCCGCGCGTGCGTCCGCTCTGGACGTGCTGGACGCGAAGGGCCCGCCGATGCTTTGCTCGTGGGCGACGGGAAGGTGGTGCCGGATCGTCATCTGGGGAACCCTGACCCTTACGTATGCGTGAGGGTTGCCGACCTTGTAGGGCGCCGCGCCAAGACTGTCAACCGGGTTGTACGGGAGCCTGCGTGACACAGCGGGAGGAGGCGGAATCGGGCGCCGTGCGACATGCTGGCGGAGCCCCTTCCCGGGGCTGCGAGGCGCGCGCGAGCGCAGCGGCTGCTCGGGCGGCGGAGGACCTGGTCGGCTGCTCCTGCTGCGTCGCGTCCATCCTGGCGGGCTGCGTCAGGCTGGCCGCCCTCCGCTGGGCGCCACACCGGCCTCGGCGGTACGCCGCCGCATCACCGGGTTCGCGGTCGTCGTGGCGCTGCGTCGCGGCGCTGGCGGAGCGAGCTCCGCGTCACCGGGAGCGCTCGCTGGATCGGTGACGTGACGTCGCCCCCGGTTCCGCATGCGCTCCGACATCCATCTCGAGTGCGCGCGAGATCTTCCGCCGTGCGCGCGCGGCGGTGGTAGTCAAGGCCCCGCCTTGCTAAAGAGCGGCGCCCAGGTATGTTCTCGCTTCCGAAACTGTAGAGATGAGATGGCAGCCAAGAAACGAATCCTTTTCGTCGGCTCGTTCAACCCCCCGGCTGACGGCAGGATCGGTGGGCAGTACTTTGCCTGTCGCTCGCTGATCGAGAGCGATCTGAAGGACGATTTCGACTTCCTGCTCGTCGACTCCACCCTCGACACCATCCATGTCTCGTCGGTGTTTCTCAGGCTTCACAAGATCGGGCTGAGGGTGTTCAGGTGCGTCAGGGAGCTGCTGCTCTCGGATGTGGACGCGGTCCTCTTGTTCTCGAGCTCGGGGCTCAGCTTCATCGAGAAGGGATCCGTCGGGCTCCTGGGCAAGCTGCTCGGCAAGAAGGTCGTCATCTTCCCTCGCTCGGGGCCGATCATCGACAACGTGAAGCGGAGCAGGCTCTACAGGTCGTACCTCAGCACGGTCGTGAGGTCCTGCGACGCGCTGATATGCCAGAGCGATTACTGGCGCGGCTTCTTCCTGAGCCTGGTGCCCGAGGGGAGCGGGGACAAGCTCGTCGTCATCGAGAACTGGCTGCCCGACTCCTGCTTCAGCGAGGGTGGGCAGAAGGCTTATCCCCAGGTCATGGACAGGCCCTTGCGCCTGCTCTATTTCAACCGGATCGAGAAGCGGAAGGGGATCTACGACTTCCTCGAGGCCATGCTCCTCCTGCAGCGCTCGAACGCCTGGGTCGAGGCCAAGATCTACGGCGACGGCAGCGAGTGCGAGAACGTGAAGCGGTTCATCGCCGAGCACCAGCTCAAGAACACCGAGTACGTGGGCTGGCTCTCTGCCGACAAGAAGGACGTGATCTCGTCGTTCGATCTGTGCCTGTTCACGTCGCACAGCGAGGGGTTCCCGAACGCCTTGCTCGAGGTGATGGCCCTGGGCGTCCCGGTCGTGTCCTGCAGGGTGGGCGCCGTGAACGACCTCATCGTGTCTGGGACGAACGGCTTCCTGGTGGACGTCGAGAGCCCGGGCCAGATCGCGCAGGCGGTCCACGCCGTGCTCCGCGAGCCGGCGCTGCTGCAGGAGTTCTCGCGGCGCTCGGTCGAGCGGGTGAGGCAAGCCAACCGGCTGGACGACGCGATCACCAAGTTCAGGTCGCTCCTGTCGACGCTATGAAGAACCCTCCTGTGCTGCTCTACCGGATAGGCAACTTCTTCTACCGGAACAAGCTGCCCTTCGTCGCCACGCTCATCACCTGGCTGAACAGGTTCCTGTTCTCGGTCTTCATCCCCTCGTCGGCCACGATCGGGGCGAACTTCAGGCTGGGCTACTGGGGGCTCGGGGTGGTGATCCACGCCCGCGCGGTGATCGGCGACAACTGCCTTGTCAGCCAGAACGTCACCATCGGGAGGAATTTCGGCAGCCAGGGGGTCCCGCGGCTCGGCAACGACGTCTACGTCGGGGCGGGGAGCGCCGTGTTCGGCGACATCACCATCGGAGACAACGTGATCATCGGCGCCAACAGCGTCGTGAACAAGGACGTGCCGTCCAACACCGTCGTCGTCGGCAATCCGTTCAGGATCATCGCGTCCGACAGGGCGCTCAAATACTACGAGCTCGATGACCCGAACACCTGATCCGGGCGGCCAGCGCGCCCCGATTGCGTTATAGGGAGCTGCCTTCACCTGTGCGGGGCGCGCCTGACAGTAGCTGGCGCGCCCCGCACAGGTGAGGTGCGGCACCCCGTCATCGGGGCAGATTTGTCCTGGACCGACCCGGGAAATCATGATTTGTTTCCGCCCGGGCGACCGCCCCGCTGGCGGCTTGCCTAACGAGGATGTGATGAGCGATGTGGCGTCGTCGGCCGGAGACAAGGCCGGAAAAGCGCACTGGAATCAGGTATGGTCGAACCGGTCGCTCCCGAAGCCGGTTGATCCGCGCGAGCGCGGACCCCGACAATACGTGCTCCAGGCATTTCATCGCGAGTTCGTTCGCGCGTTCGAGGGCATGGAAACGAAGGGGCGACGCCTGCTGGAGGTCGGCTGCGGTCGCTCTGCCTGGCTCCCCTACCTCGCCCGGGAGTTCGGCTTCCAGGTCAGCGGTATCGACTACACGGAGATCGGCTGCGAGCAGGAGCGGGACATCCTCGCGCGCGCCGGCGTCCCGGGAGACATCGTCTGCGCCGACCTGTTCGATCCGCCGGAGCGCTTCGTCGGCACGTTCGACGCGGTCGTGTCGCTCGGCGTTGTCGAGCATTTCGAGGATACGGCCGGCTGCCTGCGCGCGTGCGCTCGCTACCTGCGCCCAGGCGGGCGGATCATCACCGAGGTCCCGAACATGTGCGGGCTCGTCGGGTGGGTGGCCAAGGTGACCAACAGGCCCAACTACGACGTGCATGTTCCGCTCGATCGCGACGCGCTGGAGCGGGCGCATCGCGACGCGGGGCTCAACGTCCTGTGGAGCGAATACATCCTCCCGCTCGACGTGAGCCTCTTCGGCGTGGGGGGCATCGGGCCGCGCTGGCTCCGTTTGCCGGCAGTCGGCGCGGCCTCCGCGGTCGCTGGCGTCGTCTGGGCGCTCGACGCGCGGGGCCTGGCTCCCCGACCGAACCCGGTCACGTCTCCGTACATCTTCTGTGTTGCAGAAAAAGGCTGATGTCTACATTCCGTCACACCATGGAACCCCGGGTCGCAGGACCTCGCGTCGGGCGCGCCATGGCTCGCTGACGAGAACCACGTCGCGCGTGGCCGACGCGCTCCCGGCGCTGTTCGGGAGACGGGGCCGGCGGGCGAGATCACAATCCTGAGCAGATGAAGCCCGTGTCGCACAGCAACAGACTCGCAGGTCAGGGCCTGCAGCCGCCGGCAACGACGGTGTCTCCGGTCGAACCCGTCACGAGCCACCGACACAGGTGGTTTGTTACATCTTAACTGTAAAATTTGTGCACGATGGTAACCGACTCGACTTCCCTGCGGCGTCCGCGCCCTGCCCTCTGGTTGTCCGGGGCGCTTACTTGGGGTAGTAGGGTCGGCACCAACGACGGGTTGTCCAGCATGGTGACGAGCTATGAATGTTGCGCGCCGCGCCGCATCTTAGCCAGCGTGCGGAATTCCCCGAGGAGGACAAGGAGCGAGCGATGGTAAGTACGCTCACGGCGGTGATCCTTGCGCTGTTGCTTTCGTGGGCAGCGACGCCGCTTGTTCGCCGTTTGGCCGTGTCCGTGGGCGCCGTGGACGAGCCGACCGCGCGGCGCGTGCACACGCGGTGCATCCCTCGCCTGGGTGGGCTCGCGATCGTGGCAGGCTTCGTGCTGCCGCTGTTCATCCTGGTCGCGCTGGGTACGCAGATCGGGCTGATGTGGTTCTCGCAGCACTCGCTCGTGGTGGGGCTGCTGGCGGGCGGGTTGACGATCGCGGCGGCCGGCGCCTGGGACGACACCCGGGGGATGCGCGCGCGGCACAAGCTGCTTGCGCAGATCCTCGCCGCGTCGATCGCCTGGGCCTGCGGGCTCCGCCTCGAGTGCGTGACGCTGCCGTATTTCGGGCACATATCCTTCTGGCCGCTCTCGTTCCTGGTCACGATCCCGTGGTTCGTCGCGATCATCAATGCGATCAACCTGATCGACGGGCTCGACGGGCTCGCCGCGGGCGTCGCCTTCTTCGCCTGCGTCGCCAACTTCATCACCGCCTACCTGGGCGGCTACCCTGGCAACCTGGTGATCTGCCTGCTCGCGGCGACGCTCGCGGGCGCGATCGTTGGCTTCCTGTTTCACAACTTCCACCCCGCGACGATCTTCATGGGCGACACGGGGAGCATGTTCCTGGGTTTCATGCTCGCCGCGATCCCGCTGTTCGGCGTTGGTACGCACAAGGGCGGGACCGCGCTCGCGGTGCTGGTGCCGCTGCTCGCGCTCGGCCTGCCGATCTTCGACATGATCTCGGCGATGGTCCGGCGCTACATCGCTCGCCGGCCGATCTTCTCCGCCGATCGCTCGCACATCCACCACAAGCTGCTCGACAAGGGGCACTCGCACCGCAGCGCGGTGCTGATCCTGTACGGGCTCAGCCTCCTGTTCACCGTGGTCGCGCTGGTGGCCTATGTCGGCCGGTCGCACGAGATCGGCTTCGCGCTCGTGGCCTGCAGCGTGGTGCTCTTCATCGTGGTGCGCGCGGCGGGCTCCTTCCCGTTCTTCGGCGCGAAGACGAAGGACGCCCGGCCCGCGCGCGAGGCCACGGTGGAGGCGCTGCGCCGCGCCGTGCCGCGGGCGCTCCTCGAGATCGAGACCGCGGGCGGGCCGGACAAGCTCCGCGCGGTCCTCGAGCGCTTCGCGCAGGAGGCGAAGCTCATCGCCCTGGAGGTGAGCTCCGCGGGCGCCAACGGCAGCGCGCGCGTGAAGCCCTGGAGCTGGACGCAGGAGACGGCGACGTCGCAGCAGCTCCGCGAGTCAGTGGCCGCGGCGTTCACGGTGCAGCTCGGGGTCGAGACCGTCGAGCTGCACTTCCGCTGGGACAGCGAGGAGTGCGCGGTCAATCCGCAGGCGGAGATGCTGCTGCAGCTGGTCGTGGACTCCGCCGAGCGGCTGCTGCTGCGCCGCCCGTCGACGATCACGCTCGAGCGGCGCTCCCAGGGGAGCCTCTCGGTCGTGTGAGGCCCTCATCCCGCAGGTGACGTGCTCGCGCTCTGGACGTGCCCGAGGAGACATCGTGGAACTTGTCCGTCGAATCGTTGGTTTCAACAAGAAGACAAACGAGTGGTATTATCGCTTCAGCGACCACGCGCATTACTGGAAGGTCTACCAGGACATCGTGGACGAGGCGGTCGCCCCGGCGAAGGACATCATCCACCTCGGCTGCGGGCCGCTGTGGTTCGGCAAGGTCGCGACGGTGCCGCTCGACGGCAAGACGATCTACGCGGTCGATCCGGACGAGGAGGCGCTCGCGCGCAACCCGGCGCCCCACCATATCTGCGCGTACGGTGAGTCGATCCCGCTGCCGGACGGCTGCGCGGACGTGATCGCCGCAGATCACCTGCTCGAGCACCTGGAGAAGCCCGAGGCGGTGCTGCACGAGGCGCACCGGCTGCTCCGTCCGGGGGGGCGGTTCGTGTTCACGGCGCCGAACCTCCTCTCGTATTCGGGGCTCGCAACGCACCTGACGCCGCACTGGTTCCACACGTTCTACATGGGCCTGCTGCGCTCCTCGTCGGGCAGCAGCAACCCCAAGCCGTACCCGACCTACTTCCGCATGAACACCCTGTGGACGGTGGAGCGTATCGCCAAGGAGACGGGCTTTCGCGTCGACAAGCTCCGTACAGGGGTGGACCACCCGTCGTATACGGTGCTCTTTCCGGGCGTGCACCAGGCGCTCATGGCGCTGCACCTGGTGCTCGACAAGGTCGAGGCGCTCGCGCCGTTCCGCATCACGCTCACCGGCAGCCTCGTGCGGCAGTAGGGGCGCGGAGGCGCTCCTGGTCTCTGCCGCGCCCGCGCCGAGCGTGCTCGGCGCGTGACGCGGTGGCCGCGCGCGGCGAGGGCGCGGATGATGCCGCGACAGCGCGCTACCACCGCAGGTGAAAGCCGCCGCGCCAGCCGTCTCGCGCCTCGCCGCGACCGGAGAACACCACGGCCGCGCGCGGCTGCCGGAAGCAGGGATACCAGACTCCGGGGCTCCGCTCCGGCGCGAGCTGAACGCCCTCGACCTTGATCGACCGGCGCTGCAAGGCCGCCTCGTCGAGCCGGAGCCGCGAGCAAACACCCGTCCTGCCCCCCACGATCTCGTCGCGGATCGCGAGCTCCCGCTCGGAGAGCGCGAGCTCGCGTCGATGCACGGGCGCCCCCGGGAGGAAGCGATAGCCGTCGTGCTCGGCCTCCACGACGAGGTGGGCGGGAGCGCGCTCGAGCCGGCGCACCTGGGCGCGAGCCCGGCGGCCGACGCGGAAGGCGCTCCAGACCTCGCTCGAGTCCGCTCCGCCGAGCTCGACCGTGTTGTGCGCGCGTGTGGCCCGGGTCTCGTCCCGTTCCGGATCCGCGATGTAGCTGGACACGCCGTGATCGACGACAGCGCGCTCGCCCTGGATCCACAGCTCGAACGTGAGCGCGTCTGCGTGCACGTGCCCGGGCTGGTACGCGGCGCCATCCATCCCCGCGTCGAACGCGAGCCAGACGCGCTCGCCGAAACGGAGGATCACCCAGCCGGTCGCGGCCAGGTGCACGAGCGCCGGCTGGTCGGCCGGCGGCGCGTCGGCCATCGAGCCCGGCGCCGTCCCGTCGTCGAGGAGGCCGAGCGCGGCGCCGAGGGCGAGGACACCGTCGAGCTCGGGCGCAGCGTCGAGGGCGGCATCATTGAAGAGGGGGTAAGTCCCGTCCGGGGCGCGGACCGCGGCGGCCCAGGCCAGGGCCTTCCGGGCCGTTTCCCGCCAGAGCTCGGGCACCTCGCGCCCCGCCGCGAGCGAGAGCTCGATGGCCTCGAGCAGCCCGGCGGTCACCGCGAGGTGGTACGAAGCGGAGAGCTCGAAGTGCCCGCCGTCCGAGAGGAACTGCTCCGGAAGCTGCCAGGAAAGGAGCCGTGAGCCGAGCCGCCACCAGGCCTCGGCCTCGAGCCCGCGCGCCACGGCGCCGCCGCACACGAGCCCGATCGCGTTCTCGAGCAGGTGGTTGGCCATGAGGTGCAGTTCGAGCCCGAGCGCGACGGCCCGGCACGCGCGCGCCAGCTCGGCCGAGAGCCCCGGGCGCCCGAGGCGCGCCGCCACCGCGAGCCTGCGGGCGCGCACCGAGGCGGGGAATGCGTGCGAGGCGACAGGGCCTTCCCACGCGCCCGGGGCAGTGGCGGTGGGGTCGGCCCCGAGCTCGTAGCCATAGGCGCTCTCGTAGGCGTGGAGCAGCGACCCCTCGGGAATGGCAGCGAGGCGCGCGCGCCCGCGCCTCTTCTCGGCGTCGGCGAAGGCCACGAAGGGCGCCTTCGACGGGGCGAAACCGGACCGGAGGGGCGGCGCCATCGCCGCCGTCGAACCTCGACCGAGCGCGCGCCCACCGAGGGCGATCGGACGGGCGAGCACCTGCAGCGGGTGAAGCTGCACCAACGTCCGAGCGACCCGGGGCAGGTTCACCTCGCGCTCCTCGAACGATCTCCACGGGGCGCCGCGCGGCGCAGCACGCGCTCGAGCACCTCGGCATACTCGCGCGCGAGCGTGTCGCGATCGAACGAGCGGATCACGTGGTCCCGGCCGGCCGCACCCATGCGCCTCCGCGTGTCCGGGTCGGAGGCGAGCTCGAGGATGGACCGCGTCATGGCCGGCACGTCCTCGGGTGGAGCGAACAGCCCGGCACGCGCCTCTTCGACGATCGAGCGCGCCTCGCCGTCGACCGAGATCACGATCGGCCGTTCCATGGCGAGGATCTCGAAGATCTTCGAAGGGATGACCGTCTGGAAGAGCTCGGTCTTGCGCAATGGAACGAGGCAGATGTCGGCGGTGGCGTACACCTCGTTCATCGCGTCGCGCGGGCGCGCGCCGAGGAACGTCACGTTGGAGAGCCCGAGCTCCCGCGCGCGCGCCTCCAGGCTCTTCCGCTCTGCCCCCTCGCCGACGAACAGGAAGCGGATGTCCTCGCGAGCGCGGAGCCCGTTCGCGACGTCCAGCACCGCGGAGAGGCCGTGCGCCATGCCGTGCGTGCCGATGTAGGCGACAACGACGCGATCCCCGAAGCCGAGCTCCGCCCGGAGCTGCGTGTCGCGCGAGGCCGGCTTGAAACGGCCGAGGTCGACGCCATTGCGGATGATATCGATCTTGTCAGCGGGCACTCCCCGCGCCACGAGCCGCTCGCGGAAGCTCCGCGTGACGACGACGATCTCATCGGCCGCGCGGTAGAGGTGCTCCTCGACGAGCGTGAGCCCTCGGACCACCGCGTGGTCCTCGGGGAGAGCGCCCACCGCCACGATCGACTCGGGCCAGAGATCGCGCACCTCGAACACGAACGGCACCCCGCGGAGCCTGGCGATGCCGTAGCCGGCGACGGCCGTGAGGAACTGGGGGCTCGTCGCGATGAGCACATCAGCCGGGGGCAGACCGCGCTGCGCGAGCGTGCACGCGGACAGGGCGAACGACCCGTACGCGAGCGAGCGACGCACCTTGCCTTGGTTGGCGGCAGCGTAGATCCAGGTGCGGAGGACCCGCACCCCGTCGTAGTCCTCTTCGATGCGGAGCCGACCCCGGTATTCGGGCGGAATTACCCCCGTCGGATGGTTCGGCATGCCCGTGAGGACCGTGACCTCGTGTCCAGCACGCCGCCACGCCCGGGCGAGCTCCGAAACGCGCGCGGCCGGGGCCCCTGACTCGGGGGGAAAATAAGGAGATACGTAGAGGATGCGCATGGCCCGCGTGGATCGTGAGGGGTCGCTCTGGCCGGGAGGATGGCGACTCGCATGCTCGACGTCAACTACTTTCTCCCGTTGTGAATTGGTGTGTTTATTCCCGTCAAGCACGCGTGATGATCTCCACGCTTGTCCACGGCTCGTCTCGGCACTTTGCGCTCTCCTCTCCTCCGAGCAGCTCGCCGCGGCGCTGACAGCGGTGCACCCTGAGCTGATGAGAGGCAGCCCCGGCCGCAGAATCGGCCCCCAGGAGGCGGCGATCCTGGTAGTCTCCCGGGCGGCGCCGATACTCCACGTGCGCAGCTCCCGAGCGCTTCGTCCAGACGCCGGCGCTGCTCCTCTGCCCGAACCCCCCGCCGAGATCCTCGCCTCAGCTGCCCGCCATGCGCTCTTTTGCGTCTCTTGCGTCTCTTGCGTCTCTTGCGTCTCTTGCGTCTCTTGCGAAACACTGGCCAACCATCGGCCTCTTTGCCGCCCTGCAGCTCCCCGCCCTGCAGCCCCTGACCAAGTTCGCTCCTGCGCCGTGGATCGTTGTTCCAGCCTTTCTGCTGGCCGCGTTCATCGGCCTGTGGCGGCTGCTCAACCCCCCGGAGCGCCTGAAACGGTGGCTGGAGACCCCGTGGCCCAGCGCCTCTCTGGCGGGGACCTTGGCGCTCGTGGGGGTGTTCGTCTATCCCCTCGCGGACGGCCTCAAGCGGCGCGGCGCCGGCTCCGACGCCGACGACGCCATGATCGTGGCAGGGCGCGCCCTGGTCGAGCTGCACAACCCTTATGGGGCGACGACGTACCTGGGAAACCCCTTCAGCCCCGGTCCCGGGTGGGTGGCGCTCTGGGCGCCGCTGGCGGCGCTCGGCGTCTATTCGCTGATCACCGCGCTTGCCCTGGCGGCCACCGTCCTCGCGCTGCGGTTCACCCGGCACAGCTGGTCCCGCACCAACACCTTCGTGCTCGCCCTCTTCAGCTGCGTGCTGCTGTGGGAGCTCGTCGCGGTGGGCAGCGATCTGCCGGCCTGGGGCCTGCTCGTGCTCTCCGCGGCGCTGATCCTGGAGCAGCCGCGCGCGCGCCGGTGGCTCCTCGTCGCGCTCACCGCGCTGCTCGGATGCCTGGCGACAGCACGGATTTCCTTTTCGTATCTGCCGTTGCTTGTCGGCTTCTGCCTGCTCTCGGTCGCGCCGCGCCGCGCCGTGGGCGTGGCCGTCGGGGGCTCGGCGACGGCCTTGCTCCTGCACACCGTCTTCTGGCAGCTCAGCCCGGTGTTTTATCCGCCTCTGCACCTGGTGAGCCGGGCGCAGGGGCTGCTCTCTGGCGCGTCGCTGTACATGGCGCTGGGCTTCCTCGGTGTCGTGGCGGCGTGGATGCTTCGCCGGTGGCGCTCCTGGCCTCCGCCGCTGCACCTGGCCTGGGGCCTCGGGGCGCCCATGCTGGTGATGGGCGTGGCCGAGCTCGGCGAGCACGGGAGCCTGGCGCGCTGGAAGGGGGCGACCTACCTGGTGACGAGCCTCCCGGCCGTTGCGTATGCGCTGCTGGCCTGCAGCCGGCGTGACGACCCGCAGCCGGCTACGGCCGGCGCGGCGCCTGCAGGAGCGGTCGCGCCGCCGGTGAGCTGAGGCGTGCGGCGTTCAAGCCGCGCTCAGGTGCCCGGCGCACCGGCTGCAGCGCAAAGAGCGACTGGCGGAGGAGCTTGATAAGCGCGGTGAGCAGGACGACCGCGAGCACGGCGATGCCCAGGGACACCGTGATCTTGAGCAGCGCGGTGAACTCGCCCCGGAACTGGTTGTAGGCGAAAGAGGAGAGGGTCGCGCACGACGCGCGAACGAGCATGCTCGAGTCGCGGGCGCCCGCCACGAGGAGCGGCAGCATGAAGAAGATGCCGCTCATGACCGCGACCTGGATGCCCGCGCCGAGGAGGCCGAAGTTCATGAAGCCCTCGGCGGTGGCGCTCATGGCGAAGCCGCCGCCGTGGCGCGCGAGGTCGGGGGACATCCACTGGGCATAACGCTGCCCCAGGCCGAGCGGCCGCTCGCTCCAGAGCGGCTTGGGCACCAGGATGAGGAAGGCGTTGATCCAGCTCTCGCCGGCGTACAGGATGATGGGCGGCCGCTCGTTCACGATGTTGACGAGGTTGGCGTGAACCATCTTGAGCTCGCCGATCTCCAGGGGGTTGTCGGTCCGCTCCAGGTGCGTCACCGCCGACGTGATCTGCGCGTCGAACCCGCTTCCCTGGGCAGCCCGAGCGCCCTCGACCGCGATGCCATAGAAGAGGACGCACACCATGCCGACGGCCAGCCACATGCGCCGGAGCTGGATCCCGTAGGTGTGCAGGGTCAGCCCGATGGCGAGGACGGTCCAGACGAGAGGGCCCCGCCGCCCCATGATCGTGTTGAGGAGGACGGTCGCGAGGAAGAACGAGCCGGCGATGAGGAGCGCCTTCGGGACAGGCTGGCCGGCCTTGCGGACCGAAGCGAACCTGAGGAAGCAATACGAGATCGCCAGCTTGATCAGGAACCAGCCCGAGGTCAGAAGGCCCTTGCCCTCCTCCTCGAGGTGGTTGGCGGCGTAGCTCATCGTGAAGAACTTCCCCAAGCCGATCGAGGCGATCCACGCGATGATGAGCATGATCCCGAGCAGCCCGACGAGGATCGTCGCCCAGTCCCGGTCCAACATCTTCTTCGGGCTGCGCATCGGGACCAGGCGCTCCGTGTTCGGGCTCTCCGGCACGCGGCTCAGCGCCGTGCACGCGAGGGCGCAGCCGGTCGCGCCGGCGTAGCCCACCTGCATCGCCGCGGCGTCGTAGCTCGGCAGGTGGAACCCGTAGGACGTCAGCAGGTTCAGGATCGGGGCATAGCCGACGCTGAGGAAGTAGGCCGCCGGGATGTAGGTCTCCGGATCCAGCGGATGGAAGCGCGGGCCGCCGGCGCGCGCGAGCGACGGCGCCACCAGCAGCAGCAGGAGACCGATCGTCCACCCGCGCCCGTCGCCCAGCGCGCCTTCCAGGATCGGGCCGACCGAGGCCAGCGTCGCGACGAGGAACACCGCCATGAGCCGGCCTGGAGGCAGCGTCTTGCTCCTCGGCGGGGCAGTCTCGGCGGCGCGCCGGGCGCCGCCCGCGCGGGGGAGTCTCGGGGACAGCAACGGCGGTGCTCCTCAGTTCGGCAGGGGAGGCGGTGGGGCGTCCGCGTCGTCGGGCGGCGCGATCTCGGCGGTCGAGCGGTGATAGCCGTCCTTCTTGTCGCCGTAGTAGCGGTACGCGCCGTACTCCCGGCGGTTCAGGTCGGCGGCGTTCAGCACGACGCCCACGGTCTTGCCGCCGACGTCGAGCAACGCCCGGATGCCGTGGCGCGCGAAGTCGTGCGTCGTGGACGAGGCGCGCACGACGAGCACCGTGCCGTCCACCAGCGTGGACAGCACGGCGCCGTCGGTGACGGCGCCGATCGGCGGGCTGTCGATGATCACCCGGTCGAAGCGGCCCTGAAGCTTGCGGAGGAGCGCCTTGAAGCGATCGCTGTGCAGGAGCTCCGCCGGGTTCGGCGGAATGGGACCGGCGGGGATGACATAGAGGTTCTCCACCTCGGTCCTGAGCGCTTCCTCGTCGTCCACCACGGAGTCGTCGAGCAGCGCGCTCGTCACGCCGCGCTCCGGCCCCTTGTCGAAGATGGCGTGGAGGCGCGGCCTGCGGAGGTCGCAGTCGATGAGGACGACCCGCTGCCCGGCCTGCGCCATCGCGACGGCGATGCAGCAGCACACGGTCGTCTTGCCCTCGGCGGGGCCGGCGCTCGCGATGAGGAGCGTCTTGTAGGGCTGGTCGGGCGACATGAAGAGCAGGTTCGTCCGGATGGCCCGGGCCGCCTCGGCAATCCCGCTCTTCGGCTGATCGTGGACGATGAGCTCGGGCCGGCCCGACTCGGTCGCGAGCTTGCCCCGGCGGCGCGCCTTGCGGGTGACCGCGCCACCGCCGTTACGCCGGTCGAACTCCGGGAGGAGGCCCAGGAAGGGCAGGCCGAGCTCCCGCTCGACCTCGTCCGGCGTCTTCAGCGTGCGATCGAGCATCGCCCGCGCCATGGCCGCGCCGATCCCGAGGAGCAGCCCGGCGAGGATGCCGATCCCGATGTTGACCCCGACGCGGGGCCGGATCGCCATGATCGGGAGGTTCGGCCTGTCGAGCACGCGGATGTTGTTCACCCGCATCATCCGCTGAAGATCGCTCTCCTTCGTGCGCTCCAGGACGAGCTGATAGAGCTTCTCCGTGTTGTCCTTCGTCCTGCGGAGGCGGTCGTACTCGATCTTGAGAGAGTTCAGCTCGAAAGCCTGCTTCTTGGCGCCCTCGAGCAGCCCGGCGAGGCCTGACTCCTGGCGCTTCACGATGGCGAGATCGCGGTTCACGGCGCCCTGAACATTCTTGATCTCAGCGACCAGCGCGTTCAGGTTGGCGGCCAGCTGCTCGGTCGCGGCGCGGACGTCCGGGTGGTTCTCGCCCTTGCCGGAGCCGATGAGCGAGTCGCGCTGGCGGACGCACTCCTCGTGGCGAGCGCGCAGCATCTGGAGCACGGGGCTCTGGATGAGCTCGGAGGCGGGGAGATCGAGCGGGTTGTTCGGGTCGACCTTCGACAGCTCGTGGCTGCGCGCCGCGAACTCCTCGCGCCGCGTGCGCACGGACGTGAGCGCGTCGTTGATCTGCTTCATCTCCTCGCGAAGCAGGTTGGTCTTGTCCTCGAAATCGATGTCGAGGATGTTGTTGCTCTTCTTGTACTCGTGGAGCGACGTCTCGCTCGTCTCGAGATCGTTCTTCAGCTTGTCGAGCTGCGTCCGGAGCCAGTCGACCGCCGAGTTCGTCGAGGTGAGGGCGTCATCGAGGTTCTGCTCGATGTAGACGTCCATCAGCATGGACAGGATGCGCTGCGCCCGCTCGCGATCTGCGTCGTTGTAGCGGACGATGGCGAGGCGGCTGTCCTTCACCGGCTCGACCGCGAGCCGCTCGCGGATCAGCTCGGCCGCCTCCTCCGGGCTCACGCTCATCGGCGCGGGAGCGGCCGCGTCGCGCGGCAGGTCCTTCAGGAAGTACGCGTCGTTCTGGAGGTTGAGCTGGGCGACGACCGCCAGCGCCACCCGCATCGACCGCATGACCTTGTACTGGGTCTCGTAGTACTCGCGGTTGTTCCAGTACGAGCCGGCGCCCATGTCGACCACGGCTTCGACGCCCCGGCCGAGGGGCCGCGGCGGGTTCGGGTCGAACTGCAATGTCGCCGCCGACTGGTAAATCTTCTTCTGCCCGAGCGTGTAAAACGTGACGCTGAGGGCGACGAAGATCAGGGTCGTCAACGCGATGGCCCAGTGCTTGCTGACCGTCCGCCAGGCGGCGACGAGGTCAATGCTGCGCTCGCCAGGGGTGTCGTTGCGCGCCGCGGTCGTGGGAGGAGCTCTGAATTCGTCAGCCATAAGTCATGCGCTCGAGGCGCTACCATCCAGCTAGGGGTCCGGCGGAGGGCTAAGGTGCTCTCCGAGCCCTGAAAATTCAAGCTTGCGCACCGAATGAGGGGACGGTGTGGTAGAATGTGTGCTGCAGGGATGGTGGCTCACCATGCCGGCCGTGAACCAGCCGGGTGCAGCGGATTGTGCGCGGTGCTACCTGCGTGGCGATGGCGTACACTGCCGCCGAGGCTGGCAGCGGCGCGCGCGCCCAGAAGAGCAGCATGAAACGACTCTCCTCCTTAACGCGTCGCACGGCGGCGAGCGCGGTTTGCTCCATGCTCCTGCTCCACGGCACCGTGGCCGCCGGCGACTGGGCTTCTGCCCGTCACGACCCGCAGCGCACGGGCGCCACGCCGTCGACGAGCAATATCGTGAAGCCGGCGCCCTACTGGCGGGCATACCTCGGCGGCGTGCTCTCGACGGGCAAGGTGCTCGCTGGCGACGCGAACCAGGATGGCGAGATCGACCTGCTCTTCGTGTCCGGCGGCCGCGTGGTGCTGTCCGATCCGCGGGGGTTCATCCGCTGGAGCACCCCTTCCCTGGGCTTCCAGACGGTGCACGCGCTCGATGATCTCGACGGCGACGGGCAGCTCGAAGCGGTGGTGCTGAGCGGCGCGGGAGCGGCCGTCGTCGCCGGCGCCAGCGGGACCATCCTCTGGCGCGAGGACGCTTCGGAGCTCGGGACGCTCGGCGCCGCGCGGCTCGCCGATCTCGATGGCGACGGCCACCTCGATCTCTTCCTCGATGAGTGCGGCTGCTGCTCCGTGCGCACGGACAGCCCGGGCGTGATCTACAGCTTCGCGCGCGGGTTCGATGCCGTGGAGAGGTTGCCCGCTCCCCCGCGGCGCTCGCACTGCAGCGCCACGATCAACACGGTGGGCGACTGGGACGGCAACGGGATATCGGACATCCTGGTCTCCTCCCATGATCGGCTGTTCTTCGTCTCGGGGACGGGGGCCGTGTTCGCGGAGTCGGCGAGCATCGGCGCGTACCTCGGCGGCTCGGCGTGCGAGGCGGTGACCCTCGGCGACCCTTCCACGCCGGGCCAGCACGCGCTCTGCTTCCAGAACCGCGTCGTCGGCCAGCAGGGCGCGCGCGAGGTCACCCTGCTCGCGTACCGACCGGGCGAGAGCCCCTCGCTCGCCGTCGTGTGGCGCAAGACGCTCGCCCCGAAGGACGGCGGCGACGCCCGCGCCCCGACGCAGCTCGCGTGGGATCTCGACGGCGACGGCACGCTCGAGGTGCTGGTGAGCGGCAGCTCGGGGGGCTCGTGGACCTCCTTCGTGCTCGACGCGGCCACGGGCGACGAGCTCGCCGTCATCCCCGACGAGATCGCGCGGGGCGCGATCCGGGGAGGCTCCGGCGCCGAGCAGTGGATCCTCACGTCGCGCGAGGAGCGCGTGTCCGCCTTCCGGTTCAGCCGCCAGCGCGCCGAGCGGGTCGAGCGGCTCTGGTCGCTCGACGGGGAGCGGGTACGCACGCGCCTGGACTGGTCGAGGTCGCGCCGGACAGGCCATATCTTCTCGCTGGTCACCCCGGATCTCACCGGCGACGGGCGCGAGGATCTCGTGCTCGAGGCGACCTCGGAGCCCGTGGCGCTCACGGCCTACGAGGTGCTCGAGGGCGAGGCCTTTCCCGCGGCCGTCTACCGCGTCGAGCGTGGCGTCGACGTCGCGGCGCTCGACGAGCTGGCGCTGACGTCTTTCGGGTCGCCGCGGCTCGTCGTCTCCCGCGACGACGGGTTCGTCACGCTGCTCGACGCCTCGCTCACGCCCACGAACCTGGTGCGGGAGGGGCGCGACATCCTGCCCGGGCTGCGCGTCGGCGGCTACAGCACCGGTCCGGGCGCTTACGTCGATTTCGGGCGCGCTCCGCTCGCGGCGAAGCTCTCCCTCGGCGACGTGGCCGAGAGCGTCGTCGTGGTCGACAGCCGGGGTGACCTCGTCCGGATCGTGTCCGAGGGGGCGAGCAACGTCGCGCCGGCCAAGGCCGCCTGGCGCGTGATGGACGCGTTCGGCGCCTCGATCGCGCCCGCCGAGGGCGGCGAGCCGGCGACCCTCGCGTGCTTCAGGCGGCGGCACCCGATCACCGATCCGGCGAGGTACTCGGTCGCGATGCTCGACGCGAGCGGCGCGCAGACGCGCGAGGTCCCGCTGGACAAGCCGCCCGCGTGGGACGTGCTGCACGGGGACCTCGACGGAGACGGCGCGCGCGAGCTCGTCGCGCTCACGGTCGACCACGACCTGCGCACCGACGTCCTCGCGATCGATCAGAGCGGCGGGGTGCGCTGGAACCAGCGCATCGCCGCCGCGGCCGGGACCCAGGCCGCCGCCATCGCGGACTGGAACGGGGACGGGGCGCAGGACGTCGCGCTGGCGATCAACACCGCCCAGGTGTTCTCGGGTCGTGACGGCAGCTCCCTCGGCGAGGGCCGGGAGTCGGTCTCCTACTTCATGCCGATCCTCGCCGACGTGTCGGGGGATCCACAGCTCGAGATGACGCTGCATGGCGGGCGCATGCCCGCGCGGACGCTGTCGCACGACCTCAGCGCTGCTCTCTGGAAGGGCACGGAGGACAGCCGCCCGTATCCGCACGGCGCGATCGCCGCCTGCGAGGGCAGATCGCTCCTCGTCGAGGGCTCGTTCATGATGCCGGCGCGCCTCTCGTTCACCGAGCTCGGCGCCTCCGTCGCCGGGCGGACGAGCTCCATCGTCCTCGCGGGCGAGGGGGCGTTCGCCGACGAGCAGGCCGCACGGCAGGCGAGCGCCGTCATGGGCCAGCTCGGCGACGTGGCGATCTCGCGGAACCTCACGGGGCGCGCGTCCGAGGGGAGCACGGTCGTCGTCGGCTCCACGAACGGCTTCCTCTACGCGGTCGACGCGTGCTCGAAGCGCCTCCTCTGGTCGTATCAATTCGGCAATCCGGTCGGGGCGCCGATCCTCGCGGACACGGACGGCGACGGCCACGACGACATCGTGGTGAGCGTCGCGGACGGCTATCTCTACAACCTGCGGCACGAGATCCTGCCAGCGCCCGAGCTCGTCCTGGACATCGACCCGAGCAGCGCCGACTCGGGCGAGGACGTCGACGAGATCATCACCAGAGACACGCTCCACGTGAGATGGTCGAAGGTCGCCGCGGCCACCTCGTATCAGGTGGCGGTCGTGGGCGGCCAGGGGGATTACATCGACTCGCCGGCGTGGCGGGATGTGGGCGACGTCTCCGAGGCATCGATCAGCGGGCTGCCGCTGCTCGACGGGGCGAAGTACTATGTCGGCGTGCGCGCGGTCTCCGCGGCCGGGCTCTCCCCGGACCGCGGGTCGGACGGCGTGATCGTGAGAATGCCGCAAGGCGAAGGGGGAGGCGGGGCCGGCGGGACAGGTGGCGCGGGCGGCGAGGCCGGCGGGGCCGGCGGCGAGGGCGGCGAGGGCGGCGGCGTTGTCGGCGGCGGCGGTGGCGATGGCGGTGGTGTCGCCGGCGGCGCGGCGGCGCCGGACGACACGCTCCTTTACGGCCGTGGCTGCGCCTGCTCCGAGGCGCCGGGGCAGCTCGGTGGCCCCTGGACGGCCGGCCTCGGCGGGCTCGCCGCCGCGCTGGTCGCGCTCGCGCGGGCCCGCGCGACGGCGGTGGCCCGGTCGAGCCGCCGTGGGGGGCCGCGCGCGTGCGACGCGCGTTTCTGCTCCCGCGCGTAGCTCCCGCGTCGGCGAGCCGCGTCGGGTAGCCCCGACGCGCGCAGCTAGACGATCACGCCGCGCCCGAGCGCCAGCGCCAGCGCGAAGCCCGCGACCAGCAGGACCATCGCGCCCAGGGCGTACCGGCGTACCGGCGCGTCGATCAGGAAGGCGAGCCGCGCCACGCCGACGAGCACGGACGGGCCGAACATCCCGAAGTGCCGGATCAGGGGCCCGGGCGCCAGCAGCAGCATGCCGGCCAGGCAGGCGCTGCTCACCACGCTGCCGACCGGGAGCGCGCGGCGCGACCGCGGGCCGCAGAAGTAAACGCACATGGCGTCGGTGATGAGCGGGCCCATGGCCGAGACCAGCATGGTCGGCGTCATGGCGTCGCGCGCGGCGCCCGAGAAGGGCAGCCAGGAGAGCGGGACGGCGAAGAGCACGTAGATGATCGCGGCGATGACCGAGAGCGCCGCCGCCGCGGGCAGCCAGGCGCGCACGGCGCGCGCGTGCCAGTCCGCCTCGCCCCCCGGCCCGACCGCGCCCGTGACAGCGCGCGCGGCGAACGCCTGCGACGCCTGCGAGAGGGCCGCGACGAACGACCAGTAGAGCACCTGCTGCCCGGTGCGGTGATCGCCGATGATCGACTGGCTGGCGCTGAGCGAGAGCGGATAGACGACGACCGTCGAGAAATTCGCGACCGAATAAGGGGCCGCGTGCCGGACGACGCGCACCGCGTAACGCGCAGCGCGCCAGAGCCGGGTAGGGCGCACGAGGAGCAGCGCGGGCGTGGCGCCGGCGAGCCCGAGCGCGACCGCCACCGCAGCGGGGCTGCCCGCCATCGCGGCCGCCATGGAGGCGAGGGGCGAGAAGACAAGGACCACCGCGAGCGTGTGCAGGAAGCGCCCCTGGAGCTGCCAGATGGGCAGGATGCTCTTCGACGCGGCGGCGAAGAGCGAGCACGCGCTGAAGAACGCGGTGACCACCCCCGCCGCGACGCCCAGCCCGGCCCATAGCTCGTAGGCGAGCGTGACGCTGAAGGCGGCGAGGGCGATGAGCGCGATCGCGCCGCCGGCGAGCGCGCGCCCGGCCCTCGTCGCCGTCGCGCGCGCCCTGCGCGCCAGCGTCGGAGAGAGGCCGGCGGCCACCAGCGCCACGACGACCATCCCCCTCGACGTGTAGTTGGCGAGGGCGGCGAGCTCCGCCGGCCCGGCCGCGAGCGCGAGCACCCACTGGGCAGCGAGCGAGGCGGCGCGCGGCAAGAGGACGGCGAACGCCACCCCGGTGCCCCCGTGCGTCAAGGCGCGCAGCAACGACGAAAGCTTCACGAGTCGCTTCGCTCGAGGGAACTGGACGCGCGCACGGGCACGGGGCGCGCAGTCTACCTATGGGCCCAGCGAAGGCGCCAGCGCCTTCGCCTTCTCGTCGAGGACCCGCTTGCGCAGCTCGGGATCCTGGCCTCCCCGCCGCTGGAGCAGGCGCTCCAGCGCGCTCGCCGCCTCGACGTGCGCGCCCGCCTCGCTCGCGGCGTTGGCCAGCTTGAGGAGGCGCTCCTCCGTCGGCTCGTCCTGCGCCGCCCGGGCATAGTAGGTCACGGCCGATTGATGATCCTTCCGCGCCACGAGCACGTCGCCGGCCCAGGTCGACGTCGCCGCGCACGCCGCGAGCGAGCTGCACGACGCGGAGAGCAGCTCGCGGATCGCGTGGGGCAGCCGCTCGGGAGAGGACATCTGCGACGCCGCCTGCACCCGCAAGCGAAGACAGCCCACCCGGTTGTCCAGCCGCTCGCAGCTCCCGCTCAGCAGCTGCTCGGCCTCCGCGCTCTGCTTGCGCAGCAGGAGGAGCCGCGCCCGCAGCTGGACCGCGAAGAACGCGTTCTCCTGCTGCCGCTGGATCGCCGCCGCGTGCGCCTCGATCTGCTGCTCGCAGGCGGCGCGCTTGCCCTCTCCGTCATCGAGGCCGCCGCAGCGGGGAGAGCTCGGCGCCTCCAGCATCGCGAGCAGCACGTCCCCGGCGGCCCAGCGGGCGACGACGCGGGAGGGAGCGCGCGCGATCGCCTCCTCCGCGCAGCGCAGCCGCAGCTCCAGCGCGTCGCGGTCCCCCGCGGTCGCCATCCGCTCGAGCATCTCGGCCCCTGCGTCGCCGTCGGGCACGGCGCGCACGAGCTCGTCGAAGCTGTCGGTCCACTGCCGGGCGAGGGTAGCCGCCGCGCTGGTCACGCCGGGGTCGTCCTCCACCGCGAGCCGGAGGCTCAGGAGCGCCTGCTCCCTGGCCCCGCGCGACGCCAGCACCTCGGCGAGCAGGAGGTGAGCGCGGCCGTGGCGGCGCGAGCGCTCCAGCGTCCGCTGGAGCCACGGGATCGGGCTCTCGCTCCGGCCCTGGAGCGCGACGACCGCGCCGAGCAGCGGAAAGTAGGGCTCCGCCGGGTGGCGGAGCATGGCCGCGCGGAGCTCCCCGCGGAATCGCGGCCAGCCGGCGCCGCTCGCCGCGCCCGCCTCGCTCATGGCGCGCAGCGACCGGCGGTCGTGGTCGACGTCGCGCCAGCCGAAGCGCAGCATCAGCGCGACGAGCGCGAGCCCGGACGCAGCGGCGTACGCCGCCGTCCGCCACGCGCGGCGCCGCTCCTCGTCGGGCTCGTCCGCCGGCGCCTCGTGCAGCGGCCGCTCGTGGTAAGCCTCGCCCCACAGCGAGCCGAACGTGGCCGCGAGCGAGATCGAGACGCCGGGCACCTCGAGCCCGAGATCGAACAGGTTCTGGGCGAGGAGCACCACGCAGCCGACCCAGGCGCCGACCGCCGCCGTGCTCCCTTTCAGGGCGATCTTGCCAGGGCGAAACGCGAGCCCGAGCGCGATGAGCGCGGCCGCGGCGACCGGAATACCCCACTCCGCCGCCCACTGGATCGCGAAGTTCTCCGCGTGCGTGAACACGATGTTCCCCGGCGACTGGCGGTACGCAGGGAACACGGTCTCGAACGCGCCGCGCCCGACGCCGAGGAGCCAGTGGTCCGCGAGCAGCGGGAGCGTCGAGTAGAACAGCGACAGCTTGTCGAGGTTGTCGTCCGCGAACTCCGAGAGCGTGCGGTTCGTGGCGGCGAGCGCGGCCAGCAGCGCGCCGCCGCCGATCGCGACGCTGAGCAGCCAGGCCGCCGGGCCCTGGCTGCGGCTGCCCGGGCGGTGCCTGCCGCGCCTCCACCGCGAGAGCAGCGCGAAGAGGGCGAGGCCGAGCGGCAGCACGAGCAGCCCTCCGCGGGACGACGCGATGATGCCGACGCCCACGATCGTGGTGAGCCCGACCCCGGTGACCCAGGCCGGCAGGACCGGCCTGCTCGTGAGGAGCAGGCCGACGCCCGAGAGGATCCCGAGGTTCAGGTAGCCGGCGAGGTTGTTCGGGTTGAGCAGCGGCCCGACGTGCCACGCCGCCACCGAGAAACGCGGCTGGTACAGGCCGAAGACCTCCTTCGCGCCGAGCAGCCCGTGGGCGATCGTCGTGAGGGCGGCGAGGAACGCGCTGCTGAAGACGAGCGTGATCCCGAGCCGCGCGCCGTGCCGCGCTCCGACGAAGGCGGCTGTGACGAAGACGCCTGCATATGTGAGCCATTTCGTGGCCTCGACCAGCGTGGCCCCGGGGTCGAGCGAGATGCTGGCGTAGCGCGGCGGCGCCTCGCCGAGCGGCATCAGGGCGCGCGACCAGACGTCAGCGCTCGCCGGCGAGAGGAGCTCGAGCCACGCGAGCGGCAGCGGCGCGGCCTGCAGCAGCGTATACGCTGTCAGGCCGACCAGCGTGAGCGCCGGCAGCGACCTCACATGAGACTGCCGGTCAGCGCGCGCGCTGGCGCGCAGGGAGAGCGCCGCGGCGACAGCTGTGATCGAAGACACCAGCGCCAGCGTGGGCGTATGGACCGCGCCGATGGCCAGCACGGATCCGGCGATCGTCACCGCGAGCAGCCATGGGATCACGCGCTCCGGGAGCGGCGCGGCTCCTCCTGCACGGCCGCGCGCCGCGGCGCCCATCGAGCGCAGGCGCTCGCCCGGCGACCTCGGCTTCAGGCGTGTGTAGTCCCGCTCCACCGCCCGCCAGGGTAGTCGATCTTCGTCGCTCAGCGACGAGATTGCTCACGGCTTGTGAGGTTCCACCTGCGCACTCCCGGCATTGACAGAGGGAGTGTGGGAGGACAAACATCCGGCGATGAGAGCTGCCGCTCACCGTTGCGCATCAACGGGGCTTCCGTTGGTGATCCTCGCGACGAGCGCGGCGCTCACATGCACGCTCGATCTGCAGGGCACGGGCGGGCAGAGCGGGGCGGGCGCTGCGCCCACGTCGTCGTCGGACGGCGGGTCTGGCGAAGGGGGCGCTGACGGCCTGCCGAACGGGATGCTCTACAGGTGGGCCGCGAGCGCCCCGGAGCAGCCGGGGATCTACGAGCTTCCGCTCTGGCTGACGCTGGAGAGCCCCAGTCCGGACAAGACCGTGCAGATCGGCGAGAGCGCCATCGTGAGCGGGATCCCTGCGAACGTGGCCCGGGCGCGCCGGATCGGCGAAGACAGCCCCTGGGGGCTCAGCCTCGAGAGCGCGCGCGAGAACCGGATTCCGCTCTCGACGCCGTCGCAGCGGTCCTGGCGCCTGTTCCACGGCGCGAGCCTCGCGGAGGCGCGCGGGCCGGACGGCGAGATGTCCGCAGGGCGGGTCTCCGACGAGGACGCGGAGCACGCGTCGGCGGCCTACGTCCCGGTCGACCGTAGCGACGGGGCGACCTCGACCATCTCCGGCTGGGTGGGCGACGTCGACGGGGAAGAAGAGGGCGAGTACGCGTGGATACGCGCCTTCTCGTTCGACGACGCCACGCAGGGCGGCGCGCCGACGCGGGTGCCGGCGCCGGCGCGCGCGTGGCGCCGCATCGACTTCACCGGCGTCGAGACCGCGCGCGCCGGGCAGATCTGGGTGTATCCCGCGGCGGGCGAGGCAGCCCGGCTGGGCGCCGCGAGCTTCGCGTTCATGAACGTCGAGTCGGCGAGATATCCGTCCTCGGCCATCGCTACCTCGGGCAGCGCGCGGCGGCGGGAGGCCGACGTGCTGTACGCGAACAACGCCGATTGGTTGATCTGGAAGGGGTGGATCAAGGCATCGCTCGAGTTCGCGCCCAACTACGCCTCTGGCGAGCAGCTCGCCGATCACGACCTCCTCTACATCGACTCTGGAAACCGTGTGTTCCTGCGCGCCTCGGACGGCGCGATCGTGATGACCGTGACGGGCTCTCGCGGCGCTGCCACCGTGGAGACGGAGGCCCTCTCGTGGGAGCGCGAGCAGGCCTTCCAGGTCGAGATCACGAGCTCGTCCGCCGGGCTGTCGCTGCATGTCACCACCGAAGGGGCGGAGGACGTCTCGGTCGCTGATCCGACGGAGGTCGGCGCCATCGCGATCCCCGAGTCGGGGCACATCCATATCCTGGGAGACCCCGACGGCAGCCAGGAGTGCGCCGATCTGCGCCGCGTCGAGTTCTACGAGGTCTATTAAGACAGAGCGGCTGTCCGTCGCGCGGCGCCGCGCGCGCCGGTGCCGCGCCAGGCCTCCAGGCTCGCGCCCGGGCGGCGCACCGGCGCCGCGCCCCGTTCGCCAGGATCCCCGAGGATGCCGGCCGCGCCGCCCGCCAGTGGTGTAGAGTGCGCCGCGTGCTCACGATCTCGGCGCACCCGCTGCTCGAACCCGCCGCCTTCGTCACGACCTTCCCCGCGCCGCTCGGGGAGCTGCCGGTGAGCGACGCGCTCCGCGGCCTCCTGTCCGACAAGGCCTCGGCCCCGTTCCGCTCGGACGAAGCGGTGCGCTCCGCGGTCCGCGATCTCCTCCGGCACGGCGGCTACAAGCCGACCGGCCGGGGTAAGCCGGCCTCCGAGTACCTCATCCGCGCGGCCGAGGGCGGCTCGCTCGCGCCCATCAACGCGGCCGTGGACGCGTGCAACGCCGTGTCGCTGCACACAGGGCTGCCCATCAGCGTGATCGATCTCGACCGCGCGAGCCCCCCGCTCCGCATCGGCGTCGCGCCCGCCGGTTCCCGCTATGTGTTCAACGCCTCGGGGCAGGAGATCGACCTCGAAGGGCTCCTCTGCGTCTTCGACGCGGAGGGCCCGTGCGCGAACGCGGTCAAGGACTCGCAGCGGACGAAGACGCACGCCGGCACGACGCGCACGCTCTCGGTCCTCTGGGGCAGCCGCGCGCTGCCGGGCCGCGCCGCGGAGGCAGCGGCCTGGTACAAGGAGCTGCTCGCCGGCATCGGCGCGGCGATCTCGGACGCGCCGCTCGCGGCCTGAGCCGCGCGTCGCATGCCGCGGGGCGCGCGGCGCCGCCTGCACGCCGGCGGGAGCGCTGCCTGCACGCCGGCGCGCGCCGCCGGCGCGGCCCTGCTCCTCGTCAGAGCTCGGGCCGATCGCCCAGCGTGACCACCTTCACGTCCTCGTCGGTGAGCCACCGCCAGTTGTCGACGAGCCCCGTCGAGTCGAGCAGGTGATCGCCGGCGTCGTACGCGCCCCACCGGATCTTGATCTCCTGATTCGGCTCCACGGGCGCCGAGGTGACGAGCCAGCTCGTCCCGGCGCGGCCCTCGAACCCTGTCCCGAGCAGCTCTCGAGTCCCGCGGGAGCACGCGTACTCCAGGCCGTCGATGTTGCAGGGCGGGCCGCCCTCGCAGGTACAGACGTCGATGAACTTGTTGTTGATGCTCATCGCGTTGCTCGCGCCGTCGAACAGGATGTGGCCATCGATGAGATCCGTCGGCCGCGGCGAGAGGAAAGCGATGAAGTAATCGTTGAAGTCGGTACAGGCGTACGGCCAATCGTAGGTGACGTAATTGACGTTGAACGAGAAGCCGTGGACGTTCGACGGGACCCGGATCGTGATCTCGACGGCGGTCGGGTCGGACGGCTTCGCGGGCACGAGGTCGCCGCAGTCCCGCGGGTCCTTCGGGAAGCCGGCGGGGAAATCGCCTTCGTACCGCTTGTCGAAGCCCGACGGGCTCTCGAACCCCTCGTCGTCCTGCTGCCGCGCCGTGCCGCTCGAGAGGGCGAGCAGGCGCGCGCCGCCTTTCGGCGTCACGTTGGGCCCGAACCCGGGCAGGATGCCGTGCCCGAGGTGGAAGCTGGCGAGCTGCTCCTCCTGCGTGGGCGGCGGCGAGCCGTCGACCATGACCCACGCCGCCGAGACCACGCCCCAGTCGCTGGGCCCGGACGCCATCTTGCAGAGCTCGACCGCCCTCGCGGCGTTGAACGGGTCGGCGTCGTCGAGCGTGAGCCCGTCATCGCACGGCCCGGGCACGTTGTCGGCGGTGCCGTCGCAGTCGTCGTCGACCGGCTCCGGGGCGGCGCCCCCGTCACCGCCGACCGTCGCGAGCTCGAGCGCGTTCGGGTTGACCAGCGCGTTGCAGTCGTCGCAGTCGCCCTGGAGCTCCGAGAAGCCGTCGCCGTCCGCGTCGTCCTCCGGCAAGCCGCCGCAGCTCACGCTGCCGGTGACCCCGGACGTGGTGGTGGTGGTCGCGTCCGCCGTCGTCGGCGGGTCGTCGCCGCCGGTGCCTGAGGTGCTGCCCGCGCCGCCATCCCCGGCTGCGACGCCAATCACCGGTCCGATGTTCCCGGTGCAGGCCATGCCGAGGCACCCCGCAGCAGTCATGAAGCTCAAGAAATTCAACCAGGGTCTCATCGGTGCTCCTCGAGGTCGCATGGAACCAGGGAGGTTCGGGGTCGATCCGCGAGACGAGAGTCGTCGATGATTTTATCAGCAGAAGCGGCTGCAACAGTCAGCCGATCCCGGCGAAGGGCGGTGCTTTTTTGTGAGTCCGGTGCCCACATCCGGCACGGCTTCGCGCTTCAGGCATCACCGCCCAGACCGTTCGAAAAACAGCGAGCCGCATCGACAAAGCGCAGAGCGCCAGCGCTTCCACAGCGCCGGCGCTCTCGACCCCTCGACGGGGAATGGCGGGCCGCGTCGTTCCGCCCCGATCGATGCATCGGGGCGTTCTGGACGATCAGGCCTCGGCGCCCACTTCCTTCTTGCCCTTGCGCTTCGGCTCCTTCTTGCCGGAGCCGTTCACGGTGGCGGGCACCGCGGCGAGCGTCGGGCGCAGCAAGTCCTCGGCCATCTTGGCCGCGCGGTTCGTCTTTTCCCAGCTGAACTCGTCGCGCCCGAAGTGGCCGTACGCGGCCGTCTTGCGGTAGATGGGCTTCAGCAGGTCGAGCTGCTCGATGATCGCCTTCGGCCGCATGTCGAAGTTCTGCATGATGTACTTCTCGAGCACCTCGTCACCCACGCGGCCCGTGCCGAAGGTGTTGACGTGCACGCCGACCGGCTGCGCGACGCCGATGGCGTACGCGATCTGCACCTCGCAGCGCGCGGCGAGCTTCGACGCGACGACGTTCTTCGCGACGTAGCGCGCGTAGTAGCAGGCGGAGCGATCGACCTTCGTGGGGTCCTTGCCGCTGAAGGCGCCGCCGCCGTGCCGGCCCATGCCGCCGTAGGTGTCGACGATGATCTTGCGGCCGGTGAGGCCGGCGTCGCCGAAGGGGCCGCCGACGACGAAGCGGCCGGTGGGGTTCACGTACACCTTCGTGTTCCGGTCCATCAGCTTCGCCGGGATGGACTTCTCGATGATCAGGCTCCGCACCGCGTCGACGATCGTCTTGTGCTTGACCTCGGGGCCATGCTGCGTCGACACGACGACCGCGCTCACGCGGATGGGCGTGTGCTCCTCGTACTCGATCGTGACCTGGGTCTTGCCGTCGGGGCGCAGCCAATCGAGCTTCTTGTTCTTGCGGAGCTCGGCGAGCTTGCGCGCGAGGCGGTGGGCGAAGCTGATCGGGGCGGGCATCAGCTCTGGCGTCTCGTCCGTCGCGAAACCGAACATGAGCCCCTGGTCGCCGGCGCCCTGCTCCTTGAAGAGGCCCTCGCCCTCGGTGACGCCGCGGGAGATATCGGGCGACTGCTTCTCGATCGCCGTGAGCACCGCGCATGTCTCGTAGTCGAAGCCCATCGAGGCGTCGACGTAACCGATGTCCTTGATCGTGTTGCGCACGACGACCGGCATGTCGACCCACGCCGAGGTCGTGATCTCGCCGGCCACGACGGCCATGCCCGTCTTCACCAGGGTCTCGCAGGCGACGCGGGCCGTCGGGTCCTTCTCGATGATCCCATCGAGGATCGCGTCGGAGATCTGGTCGCACACCTTGTCGGGGTGTCCTTCGGTGACGGACTCGGAAGTGAACTGATAACGGCGCATGAATCGCTCCTTCGGCGGACTCGAAAAACGGCCCCTACGCATAGTTCGAGCGCGGGGCACCGTCAACGCGAGCCGCGGCCTGTCTTGGACAAAAGCGCCGGCCGGACGAGCTGTCGGTCATCGGTTGGGCATCGGTTGGGCATCGGTTGGGCATCGGTTGGGCATCGGTTGGGCATCGGTTGCATCAGGTGGGCATCAGATGGCCACCGGATGTGGGCATCGGGTGGGGTGGGCAGCACGGCCCGCGCGGCCCGGGCGCCACGTTGTCGCGCGCCTGTCTGGCCGCGCCGCCCGCGGAGCCCCTCGCGCCTGGCCGCGCGCGACATCGCGAGATTTCCCGCCGCGCCGCGCCCGCGGCCAGCTCCGACGAGGGCGCGGCTCGGCCGCCGGCGCGCGGGCCCGCCGCCGCGCCCGCCGGCGAGGCCGGGCGATCGGGGCGCTCCGGCCTCCGGGCCCGGCGCACTCCCGGAGGCGAGCCCTCCGCGGCTATGATGCCTCGCCATGACGTTCGACGAGATCAAGACCTGCCTCGAGCGCGAGGGCTGGGCCGTGGAGGTCGTGTCCAACGACACGATGCGCAGCGACTTCCATGGGGCTGAGCGGCTGTTCCCCCTGTTCGTGCGGCTCTCGCCCCCCTTCGTCGTGTTCGCGGTGATCCCGTTCGTGCGGCTCCCGATGGAACACGAGGAGGGCGACGCGATCGTGCGGCGCCTCCTCCAGCTGAACCGCGAGATCAACATGGCCAAGCTCTCGGCCGACGAGGATGGCGACGTGATCCTGAGTGTCGAGTACCGCCTTCAGGACCTCGACCCGAGCGAGGTGCGCGACGCCGTCGACGTGCTGTCCTTCTACGCGAACAAGCACTATGCCGAGCTCCAGGAGCTCGCCACGCCGTGACGAGCGCCGCTCCGGCCGACCGTCACGGCACGATCTGCTCCTCTCTGGGCTTGATCCCCTCGTGCGGTTTGAGCGCGCCGCGCACGACCCGGACGCGCCGCACGTCGCGCCCCCGGACGACCGTGAGCTCGACGGCGCTCCCGGGCGGACCGCGGAGCCGCTCGCGCACCTGGGCCGAGGTGAGATCCCGGACGTAGACGCCATCGATCATCACGATCTCGTCGCCCGGGATCAGCCCGGCACGCTCGGCGGCGAGGCCCGGCGGCACGTCGCGCACGTAGAGCGTCTCCGACTCGTTGTCTCTCCCCAGGACGGCCCCGATGGAGCCCACGCTGGCGCTGCAACCGGCGGCCATGAGCAGGAGCGCCGCGCTCCAGGACCTGCTTGCCACGGCGACACCATAGCGCCCCGGGCGCTCCCGTGCGCGGCATTCCCGGCGGGCGCCTCCGGAGCGCGCCCGGCGGGTCGCGGCAACCATGTCGACCGGCGCCAGAGGACGCTCGCCGCCTCCAGCGCGCCGGGCGTGAAGGCGGGTGATCCCAGGAAGGGGAGTACTGCGCGAGCGTGCCTGTTGTGCACGATCGCCGGCGTGCGAAGCGCCGTTCTCAGCGGGCTGCCGGAGCGCAGTCGACCACGCAGCTGCTCGCCGGGCACCGGGGAGCGCGTGCGCGCGGCGCGGTGCCGGACTCGAGCTTGCACCGCGCCGCCACGCCACCGCGGGATGCCCCCCGCGCGTTCATGTTCCAGTTGGTCTCCCGGTGAGGCTGCTCTAGAGTCCGGGCCGGAATCGCCGATGTCTGCACCGTGCGCTGCTAACGAGAGCTCGACGCCTGCCGCTCAGTCCGGCGGTGTGCCTGGCGGCTGGAAGATGCGCATGGAGGACCCCTTCAATCGCTACTACCGGTACCCGGTCGCGCGCTGGATCGTGCGGGCGCTGATGAGGACGCCCGTGACCCCCAACCAGGTGACGCTGGTTCAGCCGCTCTTCGCGGCGCTCGCCGGGTACCTGGTGACGTCTGACGATCCGCGCGCCCTCGTCGCCGGCGCGCTCGTGTTCGAGGTCCGCTCCATCCTGGACTGCGTGGACGGCGCGCTGGCGCGGGCGAAGCGGCTGGTGAGCCCCGCCGGGCACGCCATCGATGCCGTGGCGGACTGGCTCGGTGTCACCTTTCTTTATGCCGGCATCTTCTGGCACTTTCACCTCCACCCCCCGCCCGGGGGCCCGTGGAGCGCCGTCCTGTCCACGAACGGGATCCTGCTGCTCGCGCTGGCCCAGGCGGCGCTGCGCTCGTTTTCCGCGGACTACTTCAAGCTGAAGTACTGCTCGATTTTCGAGCGGGGCACCGACGAGACGGTGGACGTGCTGCGCCGAAAGATCCAGGCGCTCGGCCACTCGTCTTCCTTCTTTGCGTATTTCGATGTCTTCATCGGGCGCATGGGGCACCTCGCGTTCGAACACGAGTGGTTCGACCCGGAGCGGACCCAGTCCTCGACCGGCGAGGATCAGGTAAAGCAGCTGATCCGGGAGGAGTCGTCGCCGCTCACGCGCCTCATCGGCGTGCTCTGGGCGATATCGAACGGGGACGCGTTCCTGTCGATGGTGGTGCTGACGCTGCTCGTGAACCAGCTCTGGCTCGGTCAGGTCTTCTTCGCGACAGGCGGGGTCGTCTGGATCGTCGCGGTCATCCTCCTGAACGGCTGGTTCATCCGCAGCGTGTCCCGGCGCGCGAGGCTGGCCGTGGCCTGAGCACGCCTGCGCGGTCGAGCTCAGGCGTGCGCGGCGCGCGCCAGCTGGCGGGCCTTCTCGATGTCTTCCTCGAAGTCGATCTCGGTCCAGGGGAGGTCGTCGACGCGCTCGATGCCGAACGGCACCTCCTGGAAGGCGCGGTCCATCGCGGCCTCGTACTCCTGATCGACGCGGCCGGCCGAGACCTCTTCCTCCAGGAGCCGCTGCATCACGCGGCCGCCTTCTGGGCCGACCCTGGCGAAGCCGACGCTCTCGCCCGCGACGTCCCAGTCCCTGCCCACGCGGCGCGCGATCTTGAGGACGCGGCCGGCGCGGACGCCGACCATCATCTCCTCGCCGGTCTCCTTCGAGCGCGCGTCGACGAGCAGGCAGTTCTCGTGCGGCGAGGTCACGAGGCGCCGCAGCAGCGCGGCGGGGTACAGCACGTCGGCGTCCATCCACAGCCCGCCCTGCGACAGCCGCTCGGCCGCGGCGTGGAGCGAGACGATGCTCCCGTGAGCGAACCGCGGGTTGTGGATGAGCTCGATCTTCAGCTTCGGGCGGAGCGACCCGAGGGCTTCCTCGATCATCTCGCGCCGAAAGCCGACGACGATCGTGAGGTCGGTGACGCCGCTCTCGGTGAGGTTCACGAGGTGCCGCTCGAGCAGCGTCTTGCCGTCGATGGAGATGAGGCACTTGGGCGCGTCGCGGCCGAGGCGCCTACCGCGCCCCGCCGCGAGCAGGATCGCCTTCATCGGCGCGCCTCCGCCGCGAAGCGCGACGCCAGCTCCGGCGGGGTCTCGGCGACGCGGCCGATGCCCTTCACGGTGCCGCCCTCGACGAGCGCGAGGACCATGACCGGGCCGGGCTGCACGAGCGCGGCGCGCAGCGACGCGTCGAACGACTCGACGGAGTCGGCGCGGTGGGTGGCGCGGTAGCCGACCGCGCTGGCCACCGACTCGAGCTTCACGTCGCCCGAGATCGTCCGCTGGCCGCCCGTCGAGGCGTGGGAGCGGTTGTCGAGGACGACGTGCAGGAGGTTGACTGGCCGCTCGCTCCCGACGCTGGCGAGGGCGTTCATGCCCATGAGGACGTTGCCGTCGCCGTCGAGCACGAAGATCCGCTTGCGCGGCTGCGCGAGCGCGAGGCCGAGGCCGATCGACAGGCCGAGCCCCATCGAGCCGATCATGTAGAAGTTCGAGGGCCGGTCCTGCGTCGTGTAGAGCTCGCGGCCGATCATGCCGTTGCAGCAGACCACGAGGTCGTCCTTCCCGACCGCCGCCGTGAACACCTTGAGCGCTTCGAGCTTGTTCATTCGAGCACCCCCGCGGGGACGATGAGCGCCGCCGGTTGCCTGGTGGAGAGCATCGCGTCCTTCGCCCACTGCACCTGCGGCCCCATCGCCTCGCCGGCGCGGAGGACGCGGTGGGGGATCTTCATGAGATCGAGGATGGGGATCATGATCTCGCCCATCATGATGTGCTCCGGCGCGTCGTTGCCCCCCTCGCCGCGCCAGGAGATGACGAGCAGCGTGGGCACCTCGTACATCGTGCTCAGCGAGGCGAGCGCGTTCACGGACACGCCGAGCCCGGAGTTCTGCATCAGGACCATCGGCAGCTTGCCGCCGAGCCAGGCGCCGACGGCCATCCCGATCGCGCTGTCCTCGCGTGTCGCCGAGATGTAGTGGGCGCTCTCGTCGCGATCGAGCAGCGAGACGAGGCCCTTCAGGAGGGAGCAGGGCACGCCGGCGAAGAAGTCGAACCCCGCTTCCTTGAGCGCGGCGACGAACTCGGGCGCCCAAGATTTGCCTGAACCGTGGGACATCGGTTCACTCCTTGATGAGCGCCCAGGCGCGACGGTAGTCCTCGAACGTGTCGATCTCGAGCCACCCCTTGTAGACGTCGATCGCCTGCACGTCCGCGCCGCGGTCGATGAGCTCCTGGAGCAGGTCGGTGAAGGACGCGCTGCGGAGCGACTCGGCCTCGTGGAAGCCGCCCTTCGCGCGGGTCTCCTGCAGCTGGTGGTAGCAGTCGGTGAGCAGGCGCGCGCCCTTCGCGGTGAACATGGCCATGCCGATGAACTCGCCGTGTGCGTCGCGCTCGGAGATCGCGCGGCCGACGCGCGCCACCCGGTGCGGCGCGTCGGCGCCCACGAAGCGGTAGCCGGCCTCCTGGGCGTCCTTCAGGACCACGAGGTCGGGCACGCCGCGGGCGTCCTTGGGCCGCTGGCCCTCGGTGTGAGCACGGTCGACGACGATCGAGATGTCGGCCGGGCTCTTGAGGAGCTTCTCGAGGTGGCCGCGCTCGAACACGATGTCGCCGTAGAGGAAGACGAAGGGCCCGTTCAGCTCCTTGGAAGCGCTGAAGAGCGAGACGACCTCGTTCGTCGTCGCGTACTCGTCGTTGTCGTAGTAGCGGGCGTTCGGGAGCTTGATCGCCTCCTTCTTGTACCCGCGCACGACCGCGACGTCCTTCACGCCGCACGCGTTGAGCACGTCGATCTGCCGCTCGAGGATGCTCTTGCCCTTCAGGTCGAGCATCGGCTTCGGCAGCTCCTCCGTGAGCGGGAGGAGCCCCTGGCTCTGGCCCGCGGCGAGGATGACCGCGGTGATGCCCGGGCTGCCGGAGGGCAGGAAGCTCGACTCCTCCTGCTTCATCTTGTCGACGCCGACGAGCTGGTAAACGCGCTCGAGCGGCACGACCCTGTCGTCGACGCTGCCGGTGTACATCTCGCGCTTCAGCGTCTGGAGCGCCTCCGTCATTGCCTTGATCGAGGAGCGGATCGCGTGATTCGCGAAGATGATCAGCTTGAAGCCGGCCTTGTGCAGGGTGTCGACGGTCGTCGTGCGATAGATCGTCGGAACGCAGACGAGCGGCGTGCTCGGGCGATCCCACGCGCGGGCGAAGGAGAGCACCTCGTCCGGGTCCTTGCTCTTCGAGTGGATGAGCACCATGTCGGCGCCCGCGTCCGCGTAGGCGCGCCCGCGGCGGAGCGCCTCCTCCATCCCCCAGCCGGCGATGAGCGCCTCGGTCCGGGCGATCACCACGAAGTCGCGGTCCTTCTGCGCCGCCTTCGCCGCGCGGACCTTGAGAGCGTGCTCCTCGACCTCCGCGAGCTCGCGCTTCACGCCCGCGTAGAAGCTGCAGCGCTTCGGGAAGATGTTGTCTTCCATGCAGATGGCCGCGATGCCCGCGGCCTCGTACTCCTCGACGCAGCGGATGACATTGACGGCGTTGCCGTAGCCGTTGTCGCAGTCCGCGATGACCGGGAGCGCGGTGTTGTTCATCATCTTGGCGGCGTGGAGGTTCTCCGCCATCGTGAGGATGTTCGCGTCCGGCACGGCGTAGCTCGCGGAGATCTCGAAGCCAGAGGCCCAGAGCCCGTCGAATCCTGCCTCTTCACCGATCTTCGCGGAGAGCCCGTTGTGCGCGCCGATGATGACGATCGGGCCGGGGCGGGCCATCAGTCCGCGCAGCTTCCTGGCTTTGGTCACGTCTTCTCCAATCCTCCGCGCGATCTTGGCGCCCTTGCCCGGCGAGCAGCCGTGCCGCGCGCGCATCGGAGCGCGGTTCAGCGATCGGCGTCCCGATCGTCACCGCGCGCGGGCAGCTCCGGGGGGGCGCCAGGTCTCGCGCTCCTCAAGGGAGCCGAGCCTCAGGGCAATGCGTGCAATAACACCGTTCTCCAGCCCCGCCAATGCCAGGGACATGCCCGGTGCAGGGCGTCGCGCCGCCGGCGGAGCGCTCTCCGGCGCGCCGGATCCTGCGCGCCACGGCGCTGCCTGCGCGTGATCCGACGCGCCGCGCGCCGCGCTGGCGGCTTCAGCTCTCGGGGCCAGTGACGCCGCGCAACCGGACCAGCCCCGGTCCGGCGCGGAGCACCGCCTGGCACGCGAGGCGGAGCCGCGGCGGGGCGCCCAGGCGCTCGAGCAGATCGAGCTCGCCGCGCGCGGGCGGCTCGAGGAGCTGCTCCCCCTCGACGACCTCGACGCGGCAGGTGGCGCAGCGCGCGTCGCGGCACGAGAACACGATCGGCGCGCGCGCGTCGTCGCAGACATCGATGAGCCTGCCAGCGCCGGCCTCCGCCGAGACGGCGGGGCCGAGCGCGCTGGCCTCGAACACGATCGTGGGCATCGCCGCTTTCTCCTGCGTCCTCGGGCGCGGCGAGGGCCCCCGCCCGGACGGGCGGGGACGCGTCGGCCCGCCGGCCCTCGCGCCGGGAGCGCATTTTCTCGGGCGTCCTCACGCAGTATACGACGGGCTCATGACAGATCGCTGGGACGCAATCATCCTCGGCGGAGGGCCGGGGGGCTCGACGCTCGCCGCCTCGCTCGCCAGGCTCGGTCGCCGGGCCCTCGTGCTCGAGCGGGAGAGGTTTCCTCGCTTTCACATCGGCGAGTCGCTGCTGCCGCTGTCCCGCGAGGTCTTCGAGCGGCTCGGGCTCGACGAGAAGCTGGACGCGCTCTTCCTCCGGAAATACGGCGCCCGCTTCCTGTGCTCGTCGACGGGGCGGGCGCGGACCTACAGCTTCGCCGACGCGTTCGACCCGAGGTTCGAGTTCGCGTACCAGGTGCAGCGCGACGCCTTCGACCAGCTGCTGCTCCGGCACGCCGCGGAGCTCGGGGCGGAGGTGCGCGAGTCGTGGGAGGCTGTCGAGGTGGTGTTCGAGGGCTCCCGCGCGGTCGGCGTGCGCGCGCGGCCCCGCGCCCGGTCCGGCGACGCCGCGGTGGAGGCCGCGGCCGCGCGCCCCGAGGCGAGCGATGTCGTCGAGCTCCGGGCGCCGGTGATCGTGGACGCGACGGGGCGGGACACGCTGCTCGCGTCGAGGATGCGGCGCAAGGCGCAGCTGGCCGAGCTCGACAAGACCGCGCTCTTCGCCCACTACGAGGGCGTCGCGCGCGAGGACGGGATCCACGAGGGCAACATCCAGATCGTGATCTTCGAGCACGGGTGGTTCTGGTTCATCCCGTTCCGCGGCGCGCTGACGAGCGTCGGCGCGGTCGTCTCGTCGAGCTGGATCCGGAGCCGGAGGAAGGGCGAGAGCCTGGACGAGCTCTTCGATCGCACGGTCGCCCAGAGCAGCTGGGCGCGGGAGTTCCTCGCGAACGCGCGGCGCACAAGGCCGGTGGGGGCGCTCGCCGACTTCTCGTACCGGATCGACCAGCTCGCCGGGGACGGCTGGCTCTTCGTGGGGGACGCGGGCGGGTTCCTCGACCCGCTCTTCTCGACGGGCGCGCACCTCGCGATCAAGGGCGCCGATCTCGCGGCCACGGCCATCCACCGCGCGCTCGAAGCCGGGGACACCTCGCGCGCCGCGTTCGCGGGCTACGAGGCGGAGGTCCGCTACGCCGTCGACCTCTTCCTCGGCGTCGTGCAGGGCTTCTACAAGGGCCACTTCCGGGAGACCCTGTTCGAGGCGAACCAGCGGCCCACGATGCGCAAGCTCATCACCAGCATGCTCGCGGGCGACGCGTTCCACGCCGAGCGGCGGCCGCAGTGGGCGTCGTTCCTCCGGCAGCACTACCCGCCGGACCTGCCCGCCTTCACGTGAGGCGCGGCCGCGCGCGTCCCCGGTCGATCAGCGGCACGCGGCGCGGTCCAGGACCGCGTCGCTCATCTGCTTGCAGGCGGCCTCGAGGGCGCCGCGCGCCTCTGCCCGCGCGTCGCCCTCGAGCGACGCGTGGTCGGCCTCCGCCCTGGCCTCGAGCGCGTCGCGCGCGATCCGGATCGCGGCCTCCTGGCCCTTCCTGGTCTCCGCCGGCAGCTTGCTGGCGCAGGTGAGCATCGCGGCCAGGTAGCCGTCGCACGCGTCCACGCCCGTGCTGTCGAGGTCTGCTTTTCCCGGGCCGCCGCCTGCCTTGCCGCAGCCGAGGACGCAGGCGCCGCACAGAAGAAGTGGAAGGAGAGCTCTCGCCATCGTCGCGCGCCCGGGGGCCCCGCCGGCGGCCGCCGCCGGCCGTCGCGCGCCCTGATCGAGGCCGGCGCACCCTGCCACACGCCCGCGTCGCGGGGCAATTTCCGGCAGGTCAGCCGCGGATCAGCAGAATGGCGTGCTCGTGGCGCGGGCGGCGCTGGAACGCGCGCGCGGTGGGTCGGTGGAAGTGCGGGCGCGGCTGCGACGCGACCGCGCGGACCGCGAAGCGCGCGCCGGACGCGGCGGCCCGGACCACGTCGACCGCGTAGACCGGCGCGCCGGCGACCACGCTGTCGGCGAGCAGCAGCACGAGCGGCGCGCCGCTGCGGAGGACGCGCGCGAGCGCGAGGAGCACGCCGCCGAGCTCCTCGCGCCAGCGCGCGCGGCCGGCCTCGGGGCCGAGCGGATCGAGGTGCCGGCGGGCGCCGATCTCGTCCTGCTCGAAGCGGGCGCTCCGGAGCCGGAGCCAGCGCAGCCGCGCCTCGTGGTGGGCGAGGTAATCGTAGACGCCCGGGTAGGGCGGCGAGGTGATCGCGAGGTGGACCGAGCCGGGCTCGACGCCGCGGAGCACGCGCGCGTCGCCCTCCTCGACGATCGCGGGCGGGCTCAAGGACAGCGGCGCGGCGACGTCGGCGAGGCGCTGCGCGAGCTCCTCGGCCTTGCGGACGAAGAGCCGCGCCGGATAGCCGGCGGCGATCCGCCGCGGCAGCTCGTGCTCCGACGTGTCGGACGCGCGGCGGCTCAGCTTCGTGAGGATGGCCGAGAGGACGAGCTCGAGATCCTCGCGCAGCGCCTCGGCGCCGTGGCCCGCGAGGCGATCGAGGCCGACGCGGAGCCCGTCGAGCTCGAGCAGTACGTGCGGCTCGAACAGCGCGACATCCTCGGGGCCGTACCGGCGGCTCGGGCCGGCACGCGCCTTGCGGCGCTCGTCCGCCGCGGCCGCGACCTCGCGGGCGGCGGCGACGAGCCGCTCGCGCTCGCCCGGGGTGCTGCCCTGCACCTTGAGCCGGGCCAGGCGCACGGCGAGGGGGTTCGCGTCGACGCCGATCGCCGCGCGGCCCGCGAGCCGGGCCTCGACGAGGACGGTGCCGCTGCCGCAGAAGGGATCGAGCACGCGCTCGCCCGGCCGCGAGAGCCCCTCGATGAGCCGGCGGGCCGTGTCCGGGTGCATCCTGGCCGGGTAGCTGTGGAACCCGTGCACGTGGGCGCGCGCCGCTTCCTCCGCGGCGCTCGAGCTGGCCACGTCGAGCGCGTGGGCGAGCATCGCGGCGTCGGTCGGGTCGCCCTCGAGCAGCGTCGCGCCGCCGACGTTGGTCAGGGCGCGGCGCTCCGGCGGCGCGGGCCGGGCCGCGCGGGCCTTCTTCTGTCGCGGGGGACCTGGCTTCGGCTTGGGATCAGCGCTTCGTGGGGTCGACATGGGCGGTCCGTTGCGCCAGGGGCTCGGCGGCGTGCCCGGCGGCGAAGGCTTCCTCCTCGGCGGCGAGCGCGTGCGCCGCGGCCTCGGCCTCGCCCGCCGGCGCCGCGCCGACGCGCAGCTTCGGCGCGTAGCCGAACTCGCCCGCGGGGCTGATCGCGCCGCGCACGACGTCGTTCACCTCGAGCAGCGCGAGCAGCTCCTCGGCCTGGGACTCGCCGATGCGGAGGGTCGAGGCGAGCCCGCCGGCGGTGAGCGGGCGCTCGGTCTGGCGGGCGACGTCGGAGGCGACGGAGACCCAGGCGGCGTCGAGCGCGGGCGCGATGTCCTGGCCCCGCGACCTGGCCCGCCGGAACGCCCAGAGGGCGAAGACGGCGACGGGCGCCATGGTCAGGATGCCCGCCGCGAAGAGCCCGACGCTCGCGCTGAGGACGAGCAGCAGCACGGCGAACAGGAACACCTCGAAGCCGAACAGCGCGCTCGCCGCGATGCCCGCCGCGCGCCAGACCGAGCGCGCGGAGGCCGCCGCGCGCGCCTTCTGGAGCAGCGGCACCTCGCGGCCCGACCGCTTGACGCGCGCGTCGGTGACGGGGACGCGGGGGGCGCCGCAGACGTCGCACCGGAAGCGCAGCTCGGCGTGCGCGGAGACGCCGGCCACGCCGCCGCAGTGCGGGCACGCCTCGGCGCCCTGGTCCGCGCCGCATTGCGGGCAGCGATCGCTCCCCGGCGCGAGCGCCGCGGCGCACACGCGGCAGCGGGCGGCGCCGGACGAAGCCTGGCTCACGGCGCGCTCGCGGCGGCGGCCGCGGGGCGGGAGCCGCTCACGCTGCGCAGCACGGCGTCGAACAGGGCACGCCCGTCCGCGCAGCCCTGGAAGGGCTGGCTCATCCGCTCGGGGTGGGGCATCAGCCCGAGCACGTTGCGCCGGGGCCCGCCGTAGATACCGGCGATGTCCATGGCCGATCCGTTGGGGTTCGCGTCTCCGCCGACCACCCCCTCGCGGTCGCAGTACTGGAGCGCGATGGCGCGATCCTCGGCGAGCTTGCGGAGCGTCTCCGGATCCGCCTGGTAGCGCCCCTCGGCGTGGGCGATCGGCAGGCGGAGCACCCGAGGCAGGCCGCTCGTGAACGGCCCCTCCGTGCGCGGCGTCACGAAGATGTCGCGGCACTCGAAGCGGAGGTGCGCATTGCGGGTGAGGGCCCCGGGCAGCAGCCCCGCCTCGGTGAGGATCTGGAAGCCGTTGCAGACGCCGAGCACCAGGCCGCCGCGCTCCGCGTGCCGCCGGATGGCGGCGACGATCTGGCTCGTGCGGGCGATGGCGCCGCAGCGCAGGTAGTCTCCGTACGAGAACCCGCCGGGGATCGCGATGAGGTCGGTGCCTGCGGGGAGCTCGGCGTCGCGGTGCCAGGCGGTCGACGTGCGCACCTGCAGCACGTCGCGGAGCGTATGGATCATTTCGGCATCGGCGTTGGAGCCCGGGAAGATGACCACGGTCGCGTGCATGGCCGTCGACGTAGTCCGGTTGCCGGCGCTCGGCCAGGGGTCCTGATGGCGCGCGCCGCTTCACCGGGTTCCGGGGGCGTGCCATGATGGGACATGGCTTCGCGACGATGGGCGCGGACCGGCCGAACCGACGCGACGTTGCGGGTCGCGTCCGGCTACCTCGTCCTCGCGGCGCTGGCGATCTCGCTGGCCCTGGTGCTCCGGGATGGGTGGCCGTGGATCCACCCGAGCCCCTGGCTCTCCCTGCGTCCGCTGGCCGCGCTGCTGGTGAGCGCCGCGCTCGGCCTCACGCTCGCGGCCGGTGTCGTCGTGATGACCCGCGTCGCCGTGGCCCGGTTCGTCTGGGCGCGGCGCCTGCACGCCGACCTCCGCCCGGTCGCGCGGGAGCTCTCGCCCGGCCAGATCCTGCTGCTCGCGGGCCTCTCGAGCCTCGGCGAGGAGCTGCTCTTCCGCGGGCTCTTGACGCCGCTCCTCGGCGTTCTCCTGAGCGCGCTCGTCTTCGGCCTGGTGCACCAGATGCGCGGTCCGAGCCGCTGGGTCTGGGTGGGCTGGGCCGTGGGCGTCGGCGCGGGCCTCGGCGCCATCTTCGCCGCGACGGGCTCGCTCGTCGGGCCGCTCCTCTCGCACGCCGTCGTGAACGCCGTGAACCTGAGCTACCTGCGCGACCACGACCCGGACCACGCGGAAGCCTGACGGCGCGCCGCGCGGCGGTCGCCCTCAGCGCTTCTTCGAGTCTGGCCTGGGCGGCCTGGGCGGCACCGGCCGTGGCGGCTGGGGCACGGCGCTCGCCCGCGGCGGGGCGTGGAGGCTCGCCCGCTGGGTCGCCGGGGGGGCGAGGGTCGCGTGGGGGTGCGCGTCCATCTCTGCCCATTCCAGCTCATCCACGCGCTCGTCCTCGCCGCTCGGCGACGGCGGCACGGCCGGCCGGCGGGAGGGCGGCCGCGAGGGGGAGGTGCGGCCCTGGCCGCGCGGCAGCGTGGGCGGCTCGCTCTCCGCGCCGCGCCGGCTCGACGGCGGCTTCGCCATGCGGGCCAGCGAGCGCAGCGTCGGGGGCGTCCCTGCGGGCGCGGGCTCGAGCTCGAAGTTCAGCTCGAGCGACGGCGGCGCGTCGGATATGGACACCGCGCCGTCGGGTCCCTTGCGCGGCGTGACGCCGGGGCCGAGGCGCAGGCGCTCCTCGATCGCCGCGCTGTCGTTAGAGCGTGGCGCGCGCGACGATGGCGGCGCCACGTCCTCCAGCAGGGACGACGGCCCGCCGAGCGCTGTCGTCGCGAACCGTGGCTCCGGGCGGCGGCGCGACGGCGGGATCTCCAGCTCGACGCGGGTGCTCTCGTCCTCCAGCCGGGTCGCCTCGAGCAGGTAGGCGGCGATGGACTTTCGCTCCGACGGCACGGGGCGGCTGCCCGGGATGAACGCGAACCGCCCGACCTTCCAGCCCAGCATGGTGCGGAGGGCAGCGAGCGCCGAGACGCGCGTGCCCCCCACGGTGCCCTGGACGATGCACCCTTCGGCGATGTCGAGCTGAGCGCGCCGCTTCTTGCTGGTCACCTCGAACACGCCCGACCGCCGCTCCATCTCGAGGACGGTGAGGACGGTCGCGATGGACATCTGGCTGAGGTCTCCCTCGATCGCGGTCTGATCGACGGAGGCCGGGATGGACATCAGGCTGTCCCGCCGCTGGCGCAGGCGCGACGCCATCTGCACGAGCGCGCCGATCTGGGCGACGACCTCGCTGACCCGGAACGGCTTGGTCATGTAGACGTCGGCGCCCACGTGGAAGCCTTCGAGGCGCGACTGCTGGTCGTCGAGCGCGGAGAGGAACAGGAAAGGCGTGACGGACACCCGCGACGGCTGCGTGCGCACGTTGCGCGCGACCCAGTAGCCGTCGTGGTCGGGCAGGCCGATGTCGCAGACGATGCACTCGGGCTCCAGGGTGCAGGCGGTCGAGAGCCCGGCCTCCGCGGTGGCGCAGAAGATGACCTCGTAGCCCGCCTCGCGGATCGCGGTGGCGAGCAGGTCCGCGACATACTCTTCGTCCTCGATCACGAGCACGACCCCGCTCGGCATCTGGCAGACGGTACACGCGCGCCGCGGGGGTGGCCAAGGGTGAATGGCGGAGAGCCGGTCTGATCATCCGCCTGCTTTCTCCCCCCGCCCGCGCCCGCGCCCGCGCCAGCGCCCGACCCCGAGCCCTTTCGCCCGCGGCGCCCGACCGCGGCGAGGGATTCACGCTATAAGAACGGAAATGGCAAGTCCTGTCCGACAGGCCGACGGCGCGGTGCGGCCCGGCGAGCGGGCCTCCCCGGGGGCTCGCGTCTTCATCGCGATGAGCGGCGGAGTCGACTCTTCGGTCGCCGCGGCGCGCCTCTGCGACGCTGGCTACGATGTCGTCGGCGTGACGCTGCACCTCTGGGACTACCCCGACGACGGCAGCGTCAAGAGCCGCTGCTGCGCGCCCGAGGATCAGCACGACGCCCGCAGGGTCGCCGACCACCTCGGGATTCCGCACTACACGTTCGACCGCCGCGCCCTGTTCCGCGAGCACGTCGTCGATCCCTTCGTCGACGCCTACCTCGCGGGCGAGACGCCGAGCCCGTGCGTGGCCTGCAACCGCTCGGTCAAGCTCCGGGAGCTGTTCCCGCTCGCGGAGCGGCTGGGCGTCTCGTGGGTCGCGACGGGCCATTACGCGCGGGTTGTCGTGGAGGAGGGCGCCGCCCGCCTCTACCGCGGTCGCGATCGGCACAAGGATCAAAGCTACTTCCTGCATATGCTCAGGTCGGACGAGCTGTCGCGGCTCCTCTTCCCGCTCGGCGACTCGACCAAGGAGGAGGTGCGCGCCGAGGCGATCGCCCGTGGGCTCCCGGGCGCCGAGAAGGGGGAGAGCCAGGAGCTCTGCTTCATCCCCTCCGGCCGCTACGCGCCCTTCGTGGCCGAGCGCGCTGCGGACCGGCTCCGGCCTGGCCCGATCGTCGATCGGGACGGCCGCGTGGTCGGGTCGCACGGCGGGGTGCACGGCTTCACGGTGGGCCAGCGCAAGGGCATCGGCGTCTCGCTCGGCCGCCCTGCGTTCGTCGTGGGCCTCGACGCGGCGTCCGGCGCGGTGCGCCTCGGCGACGAGGCCGATCTCTACGCGACGGGCGCCGAGATCACCGACGCCGTGTGGTGCGACGACGCGCTCTTCCCCCTGGAGGCCGAGGTGCGGGTGCGCGCGCGGCATGAGGCGGCGCCCGGCATCATCGAGCTGCGGCGCGACCCGGCGACGGGCGCGGAGCGCTTCGTCGCGCGCTTCGCCAGCCCGGTGCGGGCGGTCTCCCCCGGTCAGATGGCGGTGGTCTACCGGGGCGACCGCGTGCTCGGCGGCGGCCGCATCCAGGCCGCCCTTCGCTCGGAGGCGCTGTCGTGAGGGCCTGCCTTCTCGCGCCGCTCGTCTGCGCCCTCTCGCTGGGCTGCTCGCTCGGGCAGGGCGAGGGCGAGGTCTACAGCTCGCGGCTGCGCGCCGCGAACTGCTGGGACGACAGCTACGACATGCGCCCCGACTTCTTCGCCGCGGTCCCCTACCGGTCCACGCTCCAGATCCGGGTGCAGCGGGGCAGCGACCTCCAGGAGATCTCGGACGGCCTCGCCGTCCTCATCGACGACGTCGACCTCATCCGCGGGGACGACCAGGTGAACAAGCTCGACGTCGATCTCAGCATCGGGCTCCCGCCCGGCGTCGAGCTGCCGGGCTCGCCCCCGCCGACGCCGAAGCCGGCCGGGCTCGCTCCGCTCGTCCACATGGCGCTTTACCTTCAGGCTTCCTGCCACAACCAGAACACCGTGCTCTACGCCGTGGACGGGACCATCAAGTTCCAGGCGCTGTTCAGCGGCGATCCCAACGAGACGGACGCGGTCGACAAGTACACGGACGCGACGTTCGACATCTGGGTCGGCGACCCGCGCGACGCCGGGCTCGGCAATCCAGCGGATGCCATCCCACAGGAGCTTCTCTCACGGGTCACCGGGTCTTTCCGCTTCTACTTCGAGCGGGGTCAACCTGGGCAGCCGTTCCCTTGAGCTCGCAGGGACTCCGTCCTGGGTCTCTGGTGGTGTCCTACCTGTCAGGACAAGAACCTTCAGCGCCACGGTGGATTGAAGCTGACCATCTGCCCGGTCTCTCGGCCGAGACGACATGGCAAAGCGCCGCGAACTCGCGGTAAAGTAGTGACCGCTCATGCCCCAACCCCCGCCTCGACCCGCATCACGAATGGGCGGACCTCCAAGCCCCGGGTCGACCAATTCATCGACGGAAGCGCGCGCGAAGGAGCCCGAGAAGCAGCAGGGGACCTACTTCCTGGGCCGTTACCGCGTGGTCGACGAGATCGGGGTGGGCGGAATGGCGAGCGTCCACCTCGCTCGCATGGATGGCCCGGGCGGCTTTCAAAAGTGGGTCGCGATCAAGCGGATCCACCCTCATCTGGTCGAGGACGATCAGTTCGTCGACATGTTCCTCGACGAGGCGCGAATCGCGGCTGGCATCAACCACGCCAACGTCGCGCAGGTGTTCGACCTCGGAAAGGACGACAACACCTACTGGATCGCCATGGAGTACCTCCACGGCGAGCCGCTCCGGGAGGTGATGCGCCGCGCGGAGGAGCGCCGGCTGCGCATCTCGCCCGAGCTCGCTGCGCGCATCTGCTCTGATGCCGCAGAGGGGCTTCACGCTGCCCACGAGCTGCGCGGAAAGAACGGCCAGCTGCTCGGTCTGGTGCACCGCGACGTGACGCCGCACAACCTGTTCCTGACCTACGACGGTTACACGAAGGTTGTCGATTTCGGCATTGCCAAGGTGGCCGATCGGCTGTCGTCTACCCGCGCGGGAACGTTAAAAGGCAAGTTGGCCTACATGTCTCCCGAGCAGGTGCGCGGCAATGACGTCGATCGCACGACGGACGTGTTTGCGCTCGGGGTCGTCCTCTGGGAGCTCACGACGAACCAGCGCCTGTTCCGGATGGACACGGATCTCGACACCCTCGAGAAGGTGCAGGCCTGCGTGGTCCCGCCGCCGTCCACGATCGTGCCCGACTATCCGATCGAGCTGGAGAGCGTCGTCATGAAGGCGCTCGCCAAGCACAGGCAGGATCGCTTCCAGACAGCGCGCGAGCTCTCCCGGGCCTTGCAGAGCTTCCTGATGAGGAGCGGGGTATTCGTCGGCTCCGAAGAGGTCGCCCAGTTCGTGCAGCAGGTGTTTGCCGACCGCATCCAGAAGCGCGAGGCCCACCTCGCGTGGGCGGCGGAGGTGACGTCCACCATCAACGTCGATCAGGTGCGCGGGCGCACCTCGACAACGGCCACGGACAGCGCCGGTCTCCGCAGCCGAGGCCGGGAGCCCGAGCCCCAGCAGCGGCTCACGCCGCCCCAGGTGCTGCGGCGCAACGCCGCGCCGGCGAGCGGGATCGCGCCGGTCGGGCGCACGCCTGCGAGGGACGCCGCCGACAGGCAGATGGTGGCCTCGTCGCTGATGGACGACGACGAGGATGTCCCGACGACCGTCGCGACGCGCGAGCACGCCGAGCCGGTGCGGCCGCTCCCGAACGGCGAGCGTCCGACGGTGCGTCCCGCGGCCGGCATCACGCCCGAGCGGGCGCCCGCCGCGCCCCCGCAGTTCGGGGTCCAGCCCGCCCTCTCGGCGGGGCGGCCCGGCTTTCCGCCCGCGTACCAGGGCCAATCGCACGCGCAGGGCCGTCACAATCCGCCTCAGCCGCCGATCCCGTCGGTCCCGTACCCACCGCTCGATCTCGACACCGGCGAGCTCGCCCCCTTCCCTCCAAGGCGCCTCCTCGACCGGGAGCTGGACGGCCCCCTCGCGTCCACGCTCGCGCTCCCGCCGCAGGCGCCGCCCCCGGCCTCCCATGGCGCGAGCGACCCCTCGCGCCACGCGCAGGTGAACCGAGCGCCCGCCTTCGCCGCATCGCCGCAGGGGCCTGGCGCCGTTCCGTATGCGCTTCCGTTCAATGGCCAGGGCTATGCCCCGGCTCCTGCGATCCCAGGCGTCGCGCCGGCGCCGGCCTTCCCGCCGCCGCCCTCGACGACGCTGGGGCAGGCTCAGCAGTTCGCGCCCGCCGCCTCGGCGCAGCCGCCGCAGTCGCAGATCGAGACCGCGCTCTCCCTGCCGCGGCCCGATCCGGCGGCCATCTGGGCTGCCACGCAGGACGCGGTGTCCAAGGGGAACAGCAGGAACACGCTCGTGCTCGTCGCCGTCATCGCCCTCACCGCGCTGTGCGTCATCGGCATCGGCGCGCTGATCTACATGAAGACGAACACCGTGCAGCCCATCCCCGCGCAGGGGGTCGATGTGCTCCCTGCGCCGCCCGCCCCGACGAACGGCGCGGCCACCACGGGCCAGCTGCATTCCGGCGTGCAGGGGGCGCTCGAGGGGGCGGGCGCGAGGGCGGTCTTGTCCTCCTCCCGGCGAAGCTCCTGAACAGCGCTCGTCCACCCCAGCCAGTCGAGCCTGCGCGCGTTACGATGGCGCGATGAAGGCTGTTCACCGCCGCTCGAGCGGTGCCAGGGCGCGTCCCCGCGCCGGCGAGCGAGCTCAGCTGCGCATCGACGCCCTGGCCGCGGGCGGCGCCGGAATCGGCAGGCTCGCGGGCGAGGTAGTGTTCGTGCCGGCGACTGCGCCGGGGGATCTCGTCGAGGTCGAGGTCGATCGGAGCGCGCGCCCGGCGAGGGGCAGGCTCGTCCGCGTCATCGAGCCGAGCGCCGACCGCGTTGCTCCGCCCTGTCGGTTCGCGGACGCCTGCGGCGGCTGCGACTGGATGCACGTCCGAGTCGAGGCGCAGCAGGCCGCGCACGAGCAGATCGTCCGGCAAGCCATCGCGCGGGCGACCTCGCTGGCCGAGGCCGATCTGCCGCCCATCCGTGTGCATCCGGCGCCCCTGCCGCTCGGCTACCGCTCGCGGGCGCGGCTGTTCGCGCGCGCGGAGCGCGGCGAGGTGCGCGTCGGCTACCGCGCGCCTAGGACCCACGCCGTCGTCGCGGTCGACCGCTGCCTGGTGTTGGGCGACGCGATCGCGCCGCTCGCTGGCGAGCTGCCCAGCCTTCTCCGAGGCGCCGTGGGGGAGGGCGAACTCCTCCTCTCGCACGGCGCATCGAGCCGCCCGGTGGTCGAGATCCTGTGGCGCGGCCAGCTCCCGCCGGCCGTATGGCAGCTGCTCGACGAGCGCACGGCGCGCGGCGAGTGGGCCGGCGCCCGCGTCACGCTGGATGGCGCGCGCCAGGCCGCGTCGTTCGGAGATCCGCGGCCGACGATCCTGGGAGCGGACGGCTCGCCCCTGCTCCTTCCGCCGGGCGGCTTCGGGCAGCCGTCCGAGGAGGGCGCCGCCGTCCTCGCCCGCCGCGCCGCCGAGCTCGCCCACCTCGACTCCACGCGGCCGCCGCACCTCGTGGAGCTGTTCGCCGGGAGCGGGACGCTCTCCGTCCTTCTCGCGCGCGGCGGGGCGCGACCTGCCGCGGCCGCCGGGGCCGCCGAGGCCGCGGCCCCGGGCGCCTCGGGGCTCGCGTCGTTCACGGCGGTGGAGCTGTCGCCCGAGGCGGTCGCGTGCCTGCGCCAGAACCTCGCGGCTCGCGGCCTCGCTGGCAAGGTGATCGAGGCGGACGCCGATGAGTACCCGATCCCGGCGCGCGCCGACGTCGTGGTGCTGGATCCCCCGCGCGCCGGGGCTCCCGGCGCGGCGCGCGCGATCGCGGCCTCGGGCGCGCGCGTCGTCGTCTACGTCTCGTGCGACCCGGCCACCCTGGCGCGCGATCTCGGCGGCATCCTCCGCGGCGGCTTCGAGATCACCGACATCGAGGCGGTCGAGCTCTTTCCTCAGACGAGCCATATCGAGTCGATCGTCCGCCTCTCCCGCGCCCGTCGGTCGGCTCGCTGAGCTGCCTGGGCCCCGCCGGGCCCGGCCGGAGGGACGCGCGGCCGCGCAGAGCCTCCGGCCGGCGGCTTGCGCTACGCTGCCGGAGATGATTCACCACCTCGACGATCGTCTCCGCGAGGAGGCGCGACGCTATCGTCTCGTTTTCGCGTGCCCCGACTGCGCGTCGTTCGATCCCGCGGAATCTGACGATCGCGACGAGCGCGACGAGCGCGGCGCCGCGCCCCCCGGCCGGGCGCCGCGCTGCTCGCTCGGCTACCCGGTCGCGCCGCACGTGAGCCGGTCCCTGGACGATCGCGACGAGGTCGTCTTCTGCAAGGCATTCGAGCTGCGATGAGCCCTCCTCCCGGACCTCTCCCGCCGCCCAGGCGCGGCCGGTCGCACCCCCCGTCGCTGATCCGCCTGGCCGAGCGGTTGATCCGGGACGAGCGGCTGCTCGCCCGCGGCGACGTGGTCCTCTGCGCCTGCTCTGGAGGCCCCGACTCGAGCGCGTTGCTGCACGTGCTGGCGCTGCTCCGGCGGCGGATCGGCCACGAGGTCGTCGCGCACGGCGTCGACCACGGCCTCCGCGCCGCGGCCGCGGCCGAGCTCTCGATGGCGCGCGACCTGGCCGAGCGGCTCGGCGTCCCCTTTTCGACCACCCGGGTGGACGTCGCCCCCGGCGCGAACCTCCAGGCCAGGGCGCGCGCCGCCCGGTTCGCCGCCCTGGCGGCGGCCTCGGCAGCCCACGGCGCCCGCGCGATCGCGACCGGTCACACCGCCGATGACCGGGCGGAGACGCTGCTGCTGCGCCTGCTGCGGGGCGCGGGCCCGCGGGGGCTGGCCGTCCTGCCGCCGCGCGCCCCGCTCTCGCGCGATCTCTCTGGCGAGGCGCCGGGCGCGGCAGCACAGATCGAGCTCATCCGCCCGTTGCTCCTGGCCCGCCGCGCCGACGTCCTGGCCCACCTCGACCGACACCGGCTGGTATTCGCGGAAGATCCCAGCAATGCGGATCCCCGTTTCACCCGCGTTCGCGTCCGCCGCGAGCTGCTCCCGCTCCTCGAGGACCTGTCTCCGGCGATCGTCGAGCACCTCTGCGCGCTCTCGGACATGCTCGTCGCCGGGCGAGAGCGCTCCTCGGACGGCGATCCGGCCGTCCTCGACGGCGGTGATCCGCTGTCGATTCCGCTCGGTCGGGCGCAGCGATTCGCGATCGAGCGGGCCCGCAAGCTCGGGCGGCCGCTGCGTGTCCTGGTTCGCGGCGGCGGAGAGATCGCCCTGGGCTTTCCAGAGGAGTCCAGCGTGCTTATCGAGGACAGGTCCACACGTCGCGGGGCCTGACCGCATGCACCCCCACCCGCGGCCTCCTGTCGAGATCCCGTTTTTCGCTGTGTCACCGCGGGGAGTACCCGCGGTCGACGACCGAGCTGACGGGTGGCATGCTGACTGGAACACGCGTACAATTTCGGTACACGCCGGCTCGCCGCGCGAGTTTAGAGGGTCCTCGTGAAGCAATCGCACAAGACGCTGCTGCTCTGGGTTCTGCTGATCATGATGTTCCTGGCGATCTGGCAGTTCTTGAGCCCGGATCGCCCGCCCGCCACGCCCGTCGCGTTCAGCGAGTTCATGGCCCAGGTCCAGGTCGAGGCCAAGGACAAGGATCCGCACGTCGAGTCGGTCACGATCAAGGACCGCGAGTACACCTTCTGGGTCAAGGACCCGAAGAGCGGAGCGAAGACCAAGAAGGTCACGATCGGGCCTGATAACGCCGACGAGATCACGAAGACGATCGTCGACAACAAGGTCGCCGTGTACTTCGAGAAGGAAGAGGCGTCTCCGTTCTGGCCGGGGGCGATCATGTACCTCCTGCCGACGATCTTCCTGCTCGTGATGTTCTATCTGTTCATGCGCCAGCTCCAGGCCGGCGGCGGCAAGGCGATGAGCTTCGGCAAGTCGCGCGCCCGGCTGCTCAGCGAGGCGCAGAACAAGGTGACGTTCGCCGACGTCGCGGGCATCGACGAGGCGAAGGACGAGCTCGAGGAGATCATCGCGTTCCTCAAGGACCCGAAGAAGTTCCAGAAGCTCGGCGGCCGGATCCCGAAGGGCGTGCTCATGATGGGCCCCCCTGGGACGGGCAAGACGCTCCTCGCGCGCGCGATCGCCGGCGAGGCGGGCGTGCCGTTCTTCTCGATCTCCGGCTCGGATTTCGTCGAGATGTTCGTCGGCGTCGGCGCGAGCCGGGTGCGCGACCTGTTCGAGCAGGGCAAGAAGCACGCGCCCTGCATCATCTTCATCGATGAGATCGACGCGGTCGGCCGCCACCGCGGCGCGGGCCTCGGCGGCGGTCACGACGAGCGCGAGCAGACGCTGAACCAGCTGCTCGTCGAGATGGACGGCTTCGAGTCGAACGAGGGCGTGATCATCGTCGCCGCGACGAACCGCCCCGACGTCCTCGACCCCGCGATCCTGCGGCCTGGCCGCTTCGACCGGCGCATCGTCGTGAACCGCCCCGACGTGCGCGGCCGCGAGGGCATCCTCCGGGTCCACACGAAGAAGGTCCCGCTCGGCCCCGATGTCGACATGGAGATCCTGGCGCGCGGCACGCCTGGCTTCGTGGGCGCCGACATCGAGAACCTGGTCAACGAGGCGGCCCTGCTCGCGGCGCGTCAGGACAAGGACGTCGTCACGATGGTCGACTTCGAGATGGCCAAGGACAAGGTGCTGATGGGCGCCGAGCGCCGCAGCATGGTCATCAGCGACGAGGAGAAGCGGACCACGGCCTACCATGAGGCCGGGCACGCGCTGGTCGCGAAGCTGCTCGAGAAGTTCTCGGATCCGGTCCACAAGGTGACGATCATCCCGCGCGGGCCGGCGCTGGGCCTCACGCAGCAGCTCCCGAAGGAGGACCGGCTCAGCATGTCGCGCGACTTCGCCAAGGCCCGCCTCTCGGTGCTGATGGGCGGCCGCGTGGCGGAGGAGCTCGTGTTCGGCCAGTTCACGACGGGCGCGGGCAACGACATCAAGCAGGCGTCGAACCTGGCGCGCCGCATGGTGACCGAGTTCGGCATGAGCGACGTCATCGGCCCGATCTCGTACGGCGCGGACGAGGAGAGCGTGTTCCTCGGGCGCGATTTCACGAGCCGGCGCCGCGACTACTCGGAGACGATCGCCAACCAGATCGACGACGAGGTGCGGCGGTTCATCCTCGACGCGCACGCCGAGGCGCGGCGGCTCCTCACGGACAACCGTGAGATCCTCGAGCGGCTCGCCACGGCGCTCCTCGAGCGCGAGACGCTGGACGCCGAGGAGGTCGACGCCATCGTCTCGGGCCGCGAGCTCCCGCAGCGCCAGCGCGTCGTGATCCCGAGCTACAGCGATCGCGATCGGGCCGCCAAGGAGAAGCGCCGCGCGGCCAGCATCTTCGGCACCCCGAAGCCCGCCCCGAGCACCTGATCCAGCGCCGCGCGGGGGCAGCGCCCGACGCCTCGGGCAGCCCCCGCGCCGCCGGTGTCGCGCGGCCGCGCGGCACGTGAGACCCTCGAATCCCCCTCCCACACGACAGAGAGCAGCGACGCGCGCGGCCAGCGCGCCCCCCGGTTCGTCTCAGGGGGTGCGCAGCGTTGTCTGCAGGAACGCCCAGTGCTGCAGGTCGGCGGGGTGGCCGTCCTCGTGCGCGCGGTTCGCCTTCAGGAAGATCGCCTGAGCGCCGTCGCCGAAGAGGAACAGGCCGTAGCCGACCGTGAAGCGCAGCGGCTCCCACGGCTGGAAAGAGAGGGAGGCGTCGATCTCGTGGCCCAGCATCCGGCTCTCGTTGTCCTCGGCGGCGCCGACGGGGAGGAGGCGCGCGGTCAGCCACCTGCCCCTCGGCGAGGCGAGGCCGACGAATGCGTACCCGGCGGCGACGGTCATCGCCTCGAACGGGGAGGCGCGGACGCCTCCGCCCGCCTCGATCACGTTGGACCAAGCGTAGAGCCCCATGAGGCCGTGGTTGTCCTGCGCGTCGGGCAGGATCGGATCGAAGCGGCGCTGCTTCTCGCCCACCTCGAGCGCGCCGTCGTCGCCCGTGGCGTAGGCGCCGCGCGCGCTGAAGGTGAGGTGGGCAGGGAGGGACGTCTCGAGCTCGGCCCGCGCAGCGGCCGCGAACGCGCCGAGAGGGCGGTCGTCCGCGAACGTGGCGACACGACCGAGCTCGTAGGCCCCCTCGACCGCATAGCGAAAGCCCCGGCGGTCGCCGGAGATGCGCGCATCGAGGACGACGGTATCTCCGGGCGTGATCCAGCTCGGGCGCGGCTCCCGGGCGATGCGCGCGAGCGCCGTTGCCTCGAGGTGGAGCAGGGGAGCGACGTGCCAGATCGCGTTCAGTCCGTAGAGCTGGGTCCCGGTTCCAGCCGAGATGGGCTTCCGCGTCCCGGCCACCTCGGGCGGGGCGCCGCCTGGCGCCGCGAGGAGCACGGCCATCGCCTCGAGGTCGACGTTGCCGAGCTGCACCCCCGCGCGCACCCCGTCGAGCGAGCGCGCGGTGAGCGTCTCGTCGTCCGCCCCGATCAGGCGGCCATCCCCCCACTCGATCCGCTGCCGGCCCAGCCGGACGAACGCGCGGCGTCCCGAGCGCGTGTGCAGGTCGAGGTAAGCCTCGTAGGGCGCCGTCTCGGGGAGGGCGGGCTCGCCCGCTCCGACGAAGATCGCATCGTCGTTCCCCCAGAGCCGCGCGTCCTGCAACGTGACGACGCCCGTGATGGGCCCGCGCTCGACGGTCAGGCCGAGGCGCGCGCGCTGCGCGAGGAACCACTGGGTCCTGACGACGTTGCCGGTGTCGAGGAGCGGCGGCAGCGCGCCCCCGAAGCCCTCGGCGAGCACCGCGTTCGAGCTGTAGATGTCGCCGCCCGTGTCGACGGGGTACCGGCGGAACTCGCCGCGCAGCCGGAGCTCTACCGACGGACGGAACGTGAACCCGCCGAGGGGCACGCCCTCCGATTGCGGGGACGCCTGCGCCGCCGCCGTCCGGGGCGCGAGCGCAAGGGCGAGGAGCGCCGATCCCAGAGCGATGGAGGCGAACGGCAGGGATCGGATCATCAGCGGGGAGGGCCGGAGCGCGGAGTCGTCGAACGGCAGGTGCGCGGCCTGGCGCGCGGGGTTCAGGCGGCCGCGCTCCTGGATACGCTCGCGGAGGATAGGCGTCCCGACGCTCGTCGGACAAGTGGGGAAGGAGCTCCACGCCTGTCCGACGGCGCCGTAGCCTGGTTAGGCGAGCCCTCGCGCCGCGCGGGCGTCAGGGATCGAAATCGTCCCCGTCGTGCGACGGCGGGGGCGGCGGCTTTGGCGGCTGCGGCGCGGCCCCAGCGCTGCTCCCGCGCTGCGGCGACCCCCTCGCGCTTCCGGCCGGTTGCCTCGGCGACGGTCGGCTTGTCGCGCCGCGCCGCGCCGGAGCGGCGCCCGAATCGAACGCGAGCACCAGGTCGAGCGCGAGCTTCGACGCCCTGCCGGCGTGCCGATCCGCGACCGCGCCCGCCTCGGCGAGCACCCGCTCGGCCGCCTCGAGCTCGCGCTTCACCTCGCGGCGTCGCGGGTCGCTCGCCAGGGCCTCGTCCGACGTCGCTGCGAGCGATGCCCGCTTCTTCTCGAGCTCCGCGGCGCGCCTCGACAGCTCGCCGAGCTGCTTCGACGCCGCGAGGGAGCCCTTCAGCGAGGCCTCGACCGCCTCGATGACGCTCCTGTCGTCCGCGTCGAGCGGGCGCCCGCCGCGGGCGCTCACGAGCCGCGCTGCTGGCACGAGCTCGACGCGGAGCACCACGCCTGCCTCGCGGAGCTCGGCGGCGCGCGCGCGCGTCGCTTCGATCGTCGCGTCGCCGGTCGACTTCGGATCGAGCCCCAGCGCCCGCGCGAGCTCGCCCTGCGCCTCGCCCGCGAGCTCCTCGGCCTTCAGCGACTCCTCGCGGAGCGCCCGCGCGGCCTCGAAGAACTCGTCATAGGGCTGCTTGCCCGTGTGGATGGCCCGCCCCTGCTCGAGCTGCGACACCTGCGCGGCGCACGCGACGAGCAGGGGCGCGTGCGGCGCGACAAGCAGCAGCGCGAGCGCGGCCCCGCGGAGCCGGCCCGCGCGATCCGGGAGCCTCGTCATCCACATTGGAGGATGACCCCCCAGAGCTCGTAGCTCGCGGCGGGCTTCGAGAGGAACACCACGCCCACGTAGCCCGATCGCGGCGCGACGCCGAGCACGCCCTGCCCGAAGTTCCCGGCCGGGGGCGAGAGCGCGATCGGGTCTCCGATCGGGGACAGATTGGAGGCCAGCGTCTGCGCGCGCATGGCGCGGCTCCCCGGGGGGCCTTCGGTCCACACGAGGAGCCAGCGCCCGTCGGCGAGCCCCGCGATGTCCGGCGCGAACGCGTCGCCCCCGGGGCCCCCGGAAGGCAGCGGGATCACCTGCGTGGAGCCGGGGATGGTGCCCGGCGCGGCCTGCCCGGCGCGGATCTCCCATCGCCCGTCAGCCGGCCGGTCCGCGAAGACGACGGCGAGATCGCGCTCGTTCCAGCCGAGCGACGGCTTGCCGACCGCGCCTCCGGAGCCCGCGATCCTGGTGAGCTCACCGAGGGGCTTGCGCTCGGCGTCGAGCCAGCCCGCCCACACGGCCTTCTCGCGGCGGAACGCGACCGCGTATCCGCGGGACCCGGCCGCGATCGCGCGCGGCGCCTCGAGCGGCTCGTCGCCCTGCACCGGCCATAGCGACAGGGGCGCGGCCCCGGGGTTGTCGGCCGCCACCACGGCGCCTTCCGCGAGACCGACGACGAACGGCCTCGGCCCCGGGACATTGACCGGAGAGCGAATGGCCTGCTGCGCCGCCGTGAGCACGGTGAAGCTGTCCTCCACCGGCGAGATGCTCACGATGTCGGCGGCCTCTCGGTTCGAGAAGCGCTCGCTCCGCTCCCCGGTCGCCGGATCTATCTCGAGGCCGACGGCCTCCATGGCGCTCTTGGCGTAACCCACCGCGAGCTTGCCGCCCTTCGTCGCCGTGACCTCGAAGGGGATGCTCTTCGCCACGAGCGGCGCCCATTGCTGGGGCTGGCGCGCCACCCAGCAGGGCTTCGGCGGGACGGGGATCGCCGCGCGCGCGACGTCCTGCGCGGCCGCGAGCGCGGGGCGCGCGGTTCCGACCGGCGCGCTCCGGGTCGCCGCGACGGAGTGGCGGCCCGCGAAGAAGGCGACGACGCTCATGAGCACCGCTGCCCCGCCGATGCCGACGAGCGAGGAGACCTGCACGGATACCGCCGTGGAGAGCGGCTTGCCGCCGCCCTGCGCCCGCGAGCTCTGCGCGCCCGCGCGAGATGGCTCAGCGCGACGCGCCGAGGACGCGCGCGGGTCGAGCGCTGACGAGCCGTTGCTCGCTCCCGTGGCGGAGCTGCGATCGCCTCGCTGGCCCGGCACCGGGGGCGAGTCGGCGCCTGCCGGGCTGCGCTGCGGGCCCTGGAGCCCGGGCAACAAGCCTGGCCACGAGCGCGCGGCCGGGCGCACCTGCGGCGCGCCGGGTCCGACGCCGACCGAAGGGATGGTTGCGTACTCGCGGCGCCCGGCCGGCGGTTCGGGCAACGGGGAGCGCTTCGTCTCGTCGGGCACCGGCGCCGCGGTGAGCTCCTTGGTCTCGCTGTAGGGCGCCGTGGCGGAGCGCTCCGGGGCCTCGCCGCGAGCGGGGATCGTCGACAGATCTCGGCTGTCGCTGCTCGCCGCGCCCTCGGTGCTGCGGGGCAGGGGACCGTCGGCGGGCGCTGCGGGGCTCGCAGGTCGAGGTCCGGAGGACGCGAGCGCCATGGCCGCGGCGCTCGAGCCAGACGCTGCGTCGGACGATGGCGCCGAGGGGGCCAGGGGGGGCGCTGCCACGGGCTGCGTCGCGCCGCCATCGGCGCGCGCTGCGTCTTGTGGAGCACCGGGCGCCGCCGCAGGAGGGCGCGGCGGCGGTGCGGGGAGCGCGCCGAGGCGGAGGAGAGGCTTTGCGCCGGCCGCTGCCTGGTCCGGCGCTTCGGGCGCGCGTGCGGCCGCAGGGGCCTTCGCAGGAACCGCGGGGAACCGGACCGGAACTGGAGGTGGCGGCACCGAGCGTCCCGCCGGGGACGCGGGTCGCTTCGTACCCCGGCTGGAGCTCGACGGCGCCGGCGGCATCGCGGAGGCGGGCCTGCCGGCGCCCTCGTCCACGCCGCCCGCCGCGCCACGCCCGTGGCTGCCCGGCGCAGCGCCGGCCGGCGCCGCGTCGCGACCGGAGAGCCGAGGTGGCAGCGGGGGCGGTCTCGCCGCGGCGCGCGACGTCATGGCGCCCGCGGCCCTCGGCGCCGCGCCGGGCCTGCTGGGCGCGGCCGCGCCTGGTGCCCGCTTCGGCGCTGCAGGCTCGTCGTCCGTCTTCGCGCTCGCGTCGCCCGTGGCGATGCGTGCGTCTCCTCCAGCCGGGCCCTGGCCGGCCGAGGTCTCCTCGCGCTCTTCTGACGCCGAGGGGAGCTTCGGCGCACGGGGGATCAGGGGCGCTGCCTCGTCGTTCGCGGTGGAGCTGTCATAGCGGGGCAGCTGCGTGATCGCGCGGGCGACCCCCGCGTCGAACGTGCCTCCCGCAGCCGGGACGACGATCGGCGCGCTCGGACCGCTGGCCGGCGCGCTGGCCGGCGCGTCGACCCCCGTGAGCGTTCTCATGGACTCGCGCTTGCGCGGCGGCGGGGGCGGTGGGTGAGGTCGCGTCGTTGCCCGGTTCGCCGGCGCGGCGGGCTTCCGGTCGTCCGCGGACCTGTGCGCGGGCGCTGGGCCGGTGCGCTGACCACCGCGGGTGGGGGCCGGACCCAGATCGTCGCCGAGCTCGAGGTCCAGCTCCACGCCGCTCTCGCGGGCGGGCTCCCTGGCGACGGTCGGTTTCTCCGGCGCAGCGGCGCTCGCCTCTGGCTTGCGCCGGAGCTGGGCGGCGTCGGCGAGCTCCGGCTGCTTGGACGCGGGCGCCCACGCCTCCATGCCCTGGCGCCAGACCAACGTGGAGCCCGGGATGACGCCGGAGGCCAGCGCGCTTCGCAGCTCGGCGGTGCTCACCTGCCGCTGGACGCCGCGCTCATCCGTCCACCGCCACGCGCTCAACGGGGGCCCCTTCTCCAGCTGCGGGAGCGCCGGAATCTCGAGACATGGTCCACGACGTCGCGATCGTACCGCGCGTCCTTTGCAAAGAAATCTTCTTTCGTCCGCTCACGCAACTGTGGGTCCACTCCCGACGAAGATCGCACAGGTAGCCGATGATTCCTTCCCGCGCCGTCGTCGCCGCAGTCCGCGCCCTGGCCGCCGTCGCTGGGCGCGCGCTCAGCCCGCCGTCCTGCGCTGGCTGTGATGATCCCATCGCGGATGCCGCAGTGTTTTGCGCTGACTGCGCGCGGACCGCCGTGCCTTACACGGAGCGCCCGCCGCGGGGGTCGATGGGCTCCAGCGCCGCCGATGCCGCTCTCGTCGCGTTCGCTCCGTTTGCCGGGTCGCTGGCTGAGGGGATCCGGCGCTTCAAGTACGGCGATCGTCCGGATCTCGCGCGTCCGCTCGGTCAGCTGCTGCTCTGCGCGGCCCGCGACGCTGGGGTGCGCGCCGACCTCGTGGTGCCGGTCCCGCTGCATCCGCGCCGTCTCGCCGAGCGCGGCTACAATCAGGCGGCGTTGCTGGCCGCGCATGTCGCTGACGGACTGGCGGCCTCGTTTGCGCCGCGGGCCCTTCGCCGTGTCCGCTCCACAGCGCAGCAGGCGCAGCTCCCGCGCGACCTTCGCCTGCAAAACGTGGCGGGTGCGTTTCGTGTGCGCGCGCCGGAGCGGGTCCAGCGCCGGCGGGTCGCGCTCATCGATGACGTGGCGACCACGGGCGCCACGCTCGCGGCGTGCCGTGACGCGCTCCTCGGCGCGGGGGCGGCTTCGGTCACCTACCTCGTCGTGGCTGCCGCCGAGAGCGGCGCGGACGCGATCAGAAGCTCGCCTCCGTCAGCGTGCCACACTTGATGGCGACGGTCCTGCCCTCGGCGAGCCACCGCGTGCCCTTGGGCGTCGGCTCGCCGAGCCGCACGAAAAAGCGCCCGCAGCGCACCTCGATGGGCTGATTGCTGGGTCCCACCGCCACGCCCGTCACGTAGACGGTCGCCTCCCGGGAGGCGTTGAGCTTGAGCAGGCCGTGGCCGCTCCGGGGGATGGGAGGGGCGCTCGCGGCAGCCTGGGCGGTCGGCGGCGGTGGAGGGGGGGGGGCCTCGGCGGTCGGCTGCGATGGAGGCGGGGTGGCCTCGGCGGCTGGCGGTGCTGGAAGGGCGGTGGCCTCAGCGGCTGGCGGCGGTGGAGGGGGGGGCGGCGCTTGCCGCCAGCCGCTGTCGCTCGTGCTTGCTGACAACGGGGGTGCCGTATGCACGGGAACGTCCGCTTGCCTGGGCTCGGTGGCGGTGGTGCTCGCAGCGCCAGCCGCAGCCGCATTCGCCGGCGGAGCCTCTCGGCTTCGAGCCGCCCTTCCGGGCAGGACGGTTTCGACCGCGTGGACCCCCAGCGCGAACACGACCGCCGCCGTCGCCAGCGCAACCCCGATGGTGCCAAGCGGGGAGAGCGGTGTCGACGGATGGACCTCAGCCGACCCAGGTTGAGGCGCGCCCGCCGCGCCCGCCGACCCAGGTTGAGGCGCGCCCGCCGACCCAGGTTGAGGCGCGTCCGCCGACCCAGGTTGAGGCGCGCCCGCCGACCCAGGTTGAGGCGCGTCCGCCGACCCAGGTTGAGGCGCGCCCGCCGACCCAGGTTGAGGCGCGCCCGCCGACCCAGGTTGAGGCGCGTCCGCCGACCCAGGTTGAGGCGCGTCCGCCGACCCAGGTTGAGGCGCGTCCGTCGAGAACATCGGCCGCCAGTGTAACCGGACCGTCCCCTGCCGAAGCGAACTCTCCCGCCCGGCGGCCCACCAGGCGTTCCTGTCGGATCCGCTTCCAGAGCGAGCGCGTACGTTGATTGTATGCTGGAATACATTCGTGTACGTCGTCGCACATCCACTGACGTGGGTTCGCAGGGGGATGCCGCTCGGCCGTCGTGCGCTGGCCGCCGGGGCGCTCGACACCCTCGGGCTCCTGGACCGCTTCCTGTGGTTGCGCGCAAAGCTCCGGCTGCCGGTGCTCTCCGTGTTCACCTACCACCGCATCGCGGAGCCCTCGGACGTGGCCGAGCTCGATCCCGGGGTCGCCGAGGTGAGCGCGCGCGAGTTCGAGGAGCAGCTCGCGGTCATCAAGACGCACTGCACGGTCGTCTCGCTCCGGGACGTGCGGCTCCTCGCGAAAGGTCGGAGGCTCCCGCCGAACCCCGTCATGGTCGCGTTCGATGACGGCTACCAGGACAACCACGACGTCGCGCTGCCCCTCCTGGAGCGCGCGGGGGTCAAGGCCACGTTCTTCATCGCCACCGAGTACCCCGACAGCGGGCGCCTCTACTGGTGGGATCGCGTCGCGCTCCTCATGCATCGGTGCCGGCGAGCGCGCGTCGAGATCGCTTACCCCGCGACGCTCGTGCTCGAGCCGCTGCGCGATCCGATCGCGGCGGCGACGCGCGTCTGCCAGGCCATCAAGCGCACCTCTGGCCTCGACATCGACCGCCTGTGGGACGAGATCGAGCGCCGCACGGGGGTGTCGATCGACCGCTGCGAGGAGCGCGCGCTCGCGGCCAGGACGATCATGGGCTGGAAGCAGATCGCGGCGCTGCGGCGGGCGGGCATGGACGTGCAGTCGCACTCGCACCGGCACCGTGTCCTCCAGACGCTGTCGCCCGACGAGGCCACGCGCGATCTCGCGCGCTCCCGCCGCGTGCTCTCCGAGGCCCTGAACGAGGCCGTGTACGCGGTCGCGTACCCCGTCGGATACGGCCTGTGCGGCGCGTTCCATCGCGCCGTCAGGGAGGCCGGCTTCGAGCTCGGCTTCACCAACAACTCCGGCCTTTGCATGCTCTCGTCCTTCGATCCCCTCAACTTCCCGCGCGTCGCCATGGACCGCGGGCAGATCGGCGCGCTCTTCAAGCTCAAGCTGCTCATCGGCCAGCGGCCTGGCTCACGGCCCGGCCGCTGACCCAGCAGCGCCCGCGCAGCGCGGACCGCCGCGCGCGCCGGCCGGGCCAGCGCCGCCGCTCGCTCGGCGTTGCCTCGACCGGCGCGCGTGGCCTGGGCTGTGCACGCGCACCGTCGCTGGGCCGGTTCTGCACGCGCATGGCCTCGAGGGGGCCAGGAAAATCTGCTTCGCAGCCTGTTCAACGAAGGGAGGCTCTCGTGAAAGGCACGATCCTTGGTCCCAGCTTCCGGGCCGCCGCCGCAGTGCTCGGCGCGGCCTCGCTGATCTTCGCAGCCCTCGCCGGGGGATGCGGCGGCTCGCCGCCGCGCGCGGCGTCGGCCCAGGCGCCGGCGCGACCCGCGCCGGAGGCGCGCGATGAGTGGAGCGCGCGGAAGGCCACCCGCGAGCAGCGCGAGCAGCGCGAGGCCCAGCGCGCGTGGTGCGTGTACCTCGAGGAGCTCTACGAGCGGGCCACCGAGCAGGCGAGGGGCTGGCCGAAGTTCGAGGAGTGCACCCGGATGACGACGATGGCCTCGCCGAGGATGCTCCGCGCGACCTCGGAGTGCTCGCTGGCAGCGCTGCGGCGGTTCGAGGGCGACCCCTTCACCCCAGGCTACGCGGAGGAGGTGAGCCGTTGCGGCTCCGAGGCGATGACCGCCACGACGCTCCCCCGGTCCGATCTCGCCCCGTTCATGGCCGTCCTCTGCGGTCGCCTCGCGGGGTGCGGAGATCTCGACTACGACACCTGCAGGCAGAGCCTGGAGGACGGGCTCGGCCCGCAGCTGGAGCGGGCGATCGGCGCGATGAACAGCCGCGGCCGGCAGGAGGTCCGCGCCTGCTTCGGCAAGCTCGCGTGCGGCGGCGATCTCGGGCCTCAGATCTCCGCGTGCCTCGAGCCCATCATGGACGACCTGCTCTGGCTGCCGGGGTGAGCGCCCGCCGCGCGGAGCCCCGGGCACGCAGCGCCGCGCGGCGCGGCGGTCAGCCGCCGTCGCCCGGCAGGCGGCAGCGCGCGATCAGGGGGACATGATCGGACAGCCCGGCGAAATCGCCCCTGTGCCCGAACGGGTGCGTGCCCGCGAAGTCGAGCCACTGGAGGCGCTCGGACGAGTACACGTGGTCGAGGTGCATGCGCAGGTTCATGAAGCCGGCCGTCGGGAAGGCGCGGGCCTCGCTCTCGGAGAGGCAGCGGACCTTGGCGAACGCGTCCACGAAGCCGATCTCCTCGCGCAGGAAGCGGTCGACCGGCGAGCCCGGCAGCGAGTTGAAATCGCCGACCACGACGAAGTTGTCGCTCCGCCGCTCGCGCCGGACGAAATCGGCGAGCACCCTCGCCTCCTCGAGCTGATTCGGCCCGAACCCCATCCGCGCTTCGCCGGTCCAGAACTCCCGCGAGAAGACGCTCGGCAGGCTGAGGTGCGTGTTGAACACATCGAAGCTCTGTCCGCTCTCGTGCTCGAACGACACGTGCGCGCAGATGCGCGTCTGCTTCAGGCTCTTGACCCTCCGCCGGTGGGTGATGTCGTGCGGGCGCTCCGCGTTGTGGTGTCCGATGCGGAACGTGTCGCGCGCGATCACCGCGAGCCCGGTCGTGTAGATGTTCGTCCGCGACGTGAGCCGGTAGGTGTGCGCCGGGAAGTAATAGGCGACGTAACGCTCGGGCCGCTCCCGCTGCGCGAGCGCCGCGTGCAGCTCGGTCATCAGGCGATCGAGCTGTGTCTCCTCCGGATGCCACCGCGGGTTCATCGTCGAGGAGCGCAGCGACTGGGTCTCGACCTCCTGGAGGCACACGAGATCGGGCAGCGGCGACAGCCGCGCCAGCGTCGTCGCGATGCGGGTGATCGCGGCGCTGGTCGAGGCGATGCCCCGCGTGCCGTGCCCGAAGTAGCGGACGTTATAGGTGATGATCCTGAGCGGCGTTGCGTCGTCGGCCGGCGGCTCGCCGCCCCGGCGAGCGCCTGGCGCCGCGCTCGTCGAGGCGCGTTCCGGCGCCGTATCCTCGGGTGTTGTGCCGTTCGAACCAGGTGGGAGGCGCCGCTCGGTCATGTATCCTCTCGCCCATGGGCAAGAACATCATCGTTTCCGAGGATACCATTCGTGACCTGCTGGAAGCGCATGCCTCCCTCTCCGCCTGGTACTACGAGCTCTGGTCGGCGCTCCGCGTCGCGAAGGCCTCGGCGAGCGCCCCCGATGATGCGGCCCGTGCGGCGTTTGTCGAGCGGATGGCCACGAGCTTCCCGGAGGTCGCGTCGATCGCCCGCTCCATCCGGGTGCCGCGGATGTTCGTCCCACCGCCGCCCGCGGTGAGCGTGCCCCCCGTCGCGCCCGCGGAGGCACTAGAAGAGGCCCCCACGGCCATCGAGCCCGCGCCCGCCCGGCTCCGGGAGCTCCACGGCCAGCCACCCAAGAGCCAGCCGGGCGCTGACCCCGCCGACGAGCCGGTTCCCGCGCCATCGCAGCCCGCGATAGCTCCTCCGCCTCTGGTGGTCCCGTCGACGGTGAAATACGACACCTAGTCCAGGCCGTGTCGGCCTGACTCCGAGCTCAGCCATGAACCAGGCCGTGTCGGCCCGACTCGCGAGCTCAGCCATGAACCACGGCGCGGGCCTCTCCTCGCGATGCCCGTCAGCGAGCTGAGCCAGGGCGGCTCTTGCGCCTGGCAAGGAGCTGCTCGGCCTCGGCGGCTCCTGTCATATCGAACCTGGGGTTCAGATCGAGCGCTGTCCGGACGAGCCGCTCACCCTCCTTCAGGTCTCCCAGCGCGATCCGGATCGCCCCTGCGTGGTAGAGCAGGCGCGCATCCCGGGTGTCCAGCGCCAGCGCCCTGTCGCTCGCGGCGCGCGCTTCGGGCAGCTTGCCGGCGCGGTACAGCGCCCAGGCGTGGGTGTCCTCGGTGTAGATGTCGGCGCGGAGACCGCGCTCCGCGGCGGCGAGCCGCAGGGCCTCGTCGCGCTCCAGGCCCTTGGTCGCGTAATAGAGCGCGAGGGTCCGGCGATCCGACCGATGTCCCGCGTCGACCGCGCTGGCGTACGCCTGGGACGCGCCGGCGTGATCGCCCGCGGCCGTCCTGGCGTCGCCGAGCAGCCACGCGGTCGCCGCGTCCGGGCTCTGCCGGTGGGCTCGCTCGAGGAGCTCGACCGCGCGCCCCCACGCGCCGCGGGCCAGCGCGACGCGCGCCCTGCCGGCGAGCGCCGGCGGGTACTCGCCCTGCGCGGCGAGCGCCCGCGCGAAGACCCGGTCCGCGGCCTCGTAGTCGCCCTCGTGCCAGAGCATCGTCGCCGCCTGGGACAGCGTCCACGCGAGCGCCTCGGGCTCGCGCAGGTCGCCGGCGTCGATCGCGAGGCGGATGATCCGCTTCGCGGTCGCCGCGTCCCCCTGGAGCCAGCGCAGGTGCGCGGCCCGCGCGTAAGACGGCAGGCCGGGCCGCTGGTCGACCATCCGCTGTGCCGCCCGGGCCGCCACCTGGAAGAGGCCGAGCTCCAGCGCCGCGTCGCTGAGCGTCCCGAGCGCGAGCGCGTCGCCCTCGTCCCGGGCGAGGACCTGCTCGGCGGCGTCGCGCGCCTCGGCGAACCTGCCGTCGTGGAGCAGCACGAGGCCGCGCAGGTTGAGCGACGCGCGGTCGCCCTCCGCCAGCGCGAGCGCGAGCTCCGCGCACGCGCCCGCGCGGCGGTAGAGCGACGGATCGCCCGAGGCGCGCGCCTTTCTGATCCACGCGTGGCCCAGCGCGCTCCACAGAGCGGCGCCGCCGGGCGCTCTCGCGAGCCGCCGCGACAGCGCCTCGATCTCGAGGTCTACCGCGCCCGCGCCCGCCGGTGCCGCGAGCGCGAGCCGGCGCGCCGCCTCGAGGCCCGAGGAGGCGGGCGCGTCGGCGGCGCGCGGGGCTGGCGCGGGCGCGGCTGATCCAGCGTCGGCGCGCGATCGCTCGGTGCAGCCGAGGCTTCCGCTCAGGGCAGCGCAGGCGAAGAGGCAACCCGTTCGTCGCAGCATCGGAGCGCTGATCTCCTGGCGCGTAGGATCTCCGCCCGGGGCGAGCCGCGCCGCTCACCGGGGCGTCGCGTGCTCGATCCGATCACGAAAGAGCTTGCCGCGTCGGTCTGCGCCGGCAAGCTCGCCGCTCCAGCGCATCGCTCGATCGATCGACAGCGCGCAGCGCGGAGGAGATCGCATTGCCTGTCTCGACGGATGGCGACCGCCTGCGGCGGCTCTGCGCTGCAGCGCTGGTCATGCAGCTCGGCGCGGCGTGCGCGCGCGCGCAGCGAAGCTCGCCGGACGCGGGCGCGGCCGCGGCGTCCGGCGAGAACGCACCGTCCACCGAGGACGCCGGCGCGAGCGCGGCGTCCTCGCCGGCGCCGCCCGCCGACGGCGCGGCCGGCGACGAGGTTGCACCCGTCTATCCGAGGGCCGACGGCGCGCCGGAGCCGCTCGCGGCAAGGCTCTGCGAGGCGCTGCACGCGCTGCCCGCGCGGCGCAAGGCGGCGTGCTGCGGCGGCCGCGCCGGCTTCCATGCCGCCGCGGAGTGCGCGCGCACGCTGAGCTTCGCGGCGCGCGCGGGGGCGGTGACGCTGTCGCCCGACGAGGTCACCCGCTGCGTCGAGGCAATGGATCGGTCGCTCGAGGGCTGCGACTGGGTCTCTCCGCTCGCCGCCCCGGTTCCGCCGCCGTGCGAGGGGATCGTGCGGGGCGCGCTCGGCCAGGGGGCGCGGTGTCGCTCGTCGCTCGAGTGCGTGGACGGGCTGCGCTGCGAGGGCGCCGGCCCCACCGACGCGGGGTCCTGCCGCCCCCCGCGCGCCGCGGGCCCCTGCGGCCTCTCCGTCGACGCGCTCGCCGTGGTCACCCGCCAGTCGCGCTACGCGGACGCGCACCCCGAGTGCCGCGGCCACTGCGCCGGGCGCGCGTGCGCGGACGACGTCCCGCTCGGCGGCCGCTGCGAGGCCCACGCCGCGTGCGGGCGGGCCCGCCGCTGCGTCGACGCGCGCTGCAGCGAGGCGCCGCTCCCTCCGATCGGCGCCGCCTGCCTGGGCGGGCTCTGCGCGCCCGGCGCGCGCTGCGTCGACGGGCGCTGCGCAGCGCCGAGGGCCGGGGGCGAGGCTTGCGCGCGCGACGTCGAGTGCCGCGCCGCCTGCGTTCGCCCGGACGGGCGCGCGGCGGTCGCTGGCGGCGCGGGCGGCGTGTGCGCGAAGCGCTGCGCCCCGCGGTGACCGGCGAGCGCCCCGCGGTGACCGGCGAGCGCCCCGCCGTGACCGGCGAGCGCCCCGCCGTGACCGGCGAGCGCCCCGCCGTGACCGGCGAGCGCCCCGCCGTGACCGGCGAGCGCCCCGCCGTGACCGGCGAGCGCCCCGCCGCGTCGCGCCGAGCCGGGCAGCTCAGGGCTTGAAGTGGCCCTGGGTCGCGCCTTCCCAGGCCGTCGCGAGGTACGGGAAGGCCGGGAGGAACCGCGCGTCGTTCGCGGCGACGCCGTCGCTCGCCGTCGCGCCGGGCGCGCCGGTCAAGAGGAGCGTGAGCAGGGCGTCGGTGACGTCGGTCTGCTCGTGGTCCGCGCCGGCGATGAGCGCGCGGCCGTTCGGAAAGCCCGACGTCATCCCGAGGTCGATCCGGAGCACGTCGCCCACGGTCTCCAGGCTGTGTCCCCCGAGGCTCGCGGGCTTCAGGTTGAAGGTGTCGATGAGGTCGGTCCGGTTCTGCTTCAGCGCCTCGGGATCGAAGGCGGCGAGCGGCTGGCCGGCCCGGTAAAGGCCAGCGAACTCCGCGTCGCGCACCAGCATCGGGTTCAGGAAATAGGCCCCGAAATTGGCGAGGTCGTCGCGCGGATGCGCGCGGTTGTACTTGTCCTTGTCCTGCAGGCCGATGATCCAGGTGTTGATCAGCGGCAGCCCTACCCGCGACACCTGGACCCAGGGACCGAGCCCGTCCTCCTTGCCGTTCGCGCGCAGGATCCGCACCTTGCGGCGGCTCGCCGAGGCCCAGATGCCGAGCGTCTGCTGGTCGCTGGGCCCCGGCGTCGGCTCCGATCCGCCGTTCACGACCGCCAGCGGGATCTCGAGCGCGAGCGTGTGCACGTTGAAGCCGGCGAGGTTGTCGCGCGCGATGCACGACGGGTTCGGCGCGGCCAGGAGCGGGCACAGCCCCGCAAGGTCGAACCCGTGGCCGAGGTCCGCGTAGAAGCTGTCGTCGCGCGGCCCGACCCAGGCGCGCCCCTCGCCGCCGGTCATCTGCTTGAGGAACTTGGAGGACGTCGCGAAGGCAGGGTAGCCGCCGCCCGTGATCTGGTAGGCGAGCTGGTTCGTTCGCCTCCCGATGTTCGGCGGCGCGACCGGTGCGTCGGCCAGGATGACGGTCGACGCCCCGCCCTCTATCTTCGTGACGGTGTACGTCTGCTCTGCGCCCGCGAGCTGCGAGAAGAACTCGTTGCCGCCGCTCGGCGCCGGGGTGAGCCCCGCCGGATCCGCCGCGCCGTACGGCGTGGTCGAGAACCGGAACTGGTACGTCAGCGCGTCCTCGAGGCTCGACGGCCCGCGGGCGATGTGCACCTCGTAGAGCACGTCGTCCGAGAAGCCGTGGAAATTCGGCCCGCCGGCGGGCTCCTCGAGCGGGATGTAGCTCGCGAGGATCACGAGGTTTCTGCCCTCCACCCACGCGTAAAGATCGGTGTTGTCGGCGACCGGGTCCCTCGCGATGGCCGGCGCCTCGCGGTGGCTCGACGCTGCAGCAACGCCGGGTGCGCTGAGCGCGACCGACGCCGCGAAAGCGGCGGCGGCGCGCGACGGCCTTTGGATCATGCGTGCGGGTTCTCCCATCGCTCCTCTGCGGCTCACTGGCTGAGCAAGAACACCGAGCCCTGCTCCTGGGCCCCGTGTTCGACGAACGCGAAGACGTCGGCGGCCTTCGCCCGGTGCAGCCCGCCGGGCTCGTCGTGGCTCGGGACGCCGGTCGCCATGATCGAGCGCGCCCCGGACGCCACCTCGATCCGCACGACCTCGTCCGCGCCCCGGCTCACGTCGCGCGCGAGCACGAGCAGCGCCGCGTCGTCCCGCGTCAGCGCGAGGCCGCACGGGTAGCCGACGTGGAGCCCGGTCGCGAACGGGCTCACGAAGCCGTCCTCGATCCTGAAGATGGTCGCCGTGCCGTCGGGGCTCGCGAGGGTGTCGCAGACGAAGACGTCGCCCCCGCGCGCGACGGCGACGCCGCTCGGGTCGACGAGCGGCGTCCCGGTGGCGATCGCGGAGGCCTCGCCGCCGCGCGCCGGCAGGGCGAATACGCCGGGCTGGCCGCCCTCCCGCTCGCGCCCCGAGAAGACGAGTCGATCCTCGCCGTCCGCGCCGTGGGCGACCTCCAGGCCCCGCGCGCGGAGCCCCTCGCCGCCGTCGACCGGCGCGACGGCGCCGCCGGACAGCTCGATCGCGAAGAGGGCGCCGGCGTCGTCGAGCGCCGAGCTGCCCGCGCCCGGATCGGCCACGAAGAGGCGGCTGCCGTCCGCGCTCGCCGCGATCCCGAACGGCGCGACGAACGGCGGGCCGACCGCGATCGCGGCGGCGCTCGCCCCGCCGCGCGCGCTGACCCTGAAGACGCCGGCCCTGCCGCTCGCGTCAACGCCGGTGAAGTACACGTACGCCGCGCCGGCGTTCGGCGTCGCGTCGAAAGCGAGCGCCGGGGCGAGGGGTGCGATCGCGTAGGGCGCGTCGCCCCCTGCGCCGCCCCCGCCGCCCGTCCCGCTCGCGGCGGTCGTGCCGCCCGTCCCGCCGGCGGAGCTCGCGTCCGTCCGTCCAGGTGCGTCCTTCGCGCGGCTGCAACCCGGGTTGCCCGCGGCGGCCGCGAGCGCCGCGACAGCACACAGCACACCGGCGCTTCGCCGGAAGTCCCCCCTGGCTTCCGTCATGCCTGCTCCTCCCGGCGCGCCGCCCGTGCGGCTTGCTCGCTGGCGTGCGCTGCGTCAGCCGAACGCACGAGCTGCGCCGAACGCGACCCGTTTTGCCACGGCCCTCCCGGGTCGAGTAGGCCGCGACCGCGCCGCACGCGAGAAAGCCGCGCGCACCCTGCCTCCTGTGTCCGGGGGCGCCCGCCGGCGTTCAGGCCGGGGAGCGACGCCGCACGGGAGGGCCGGACTCCCTTCCCCCGTCGACCCGCTGACAGCCCCGTTTTATAAGGACATCCATGTTCGATGTCGCTCGGTCACTGTATGCACGGGCGTTGGAGGACATCCGTGCGGCGGGTCTCTACAAGGAAGAGCGGATCCTCGCGACGCGGCAGGGGCCGGCGATCCGGACCGAGGGCGGCGCCGAGGTCCTCAACTTCTGCGCGAACAACTACCTCGGCCTGTCGTCGAACCTGGCCGTCATCGCCGCGGCGAAGGAGGCGATCGACTCCCACGGCTTCGGCCTCTCCAGCGTCCGGTTCATCTGCGGCACGCAGGACCTGCACCGGCGGCTGGAGTCCAGGATCGCCCGCTTCTTCAGCGCCGAGGACGCGATCCTCTACTCGTCCTGCTTCGACGCGAACGGCGGCCTGTTCGAGACGCTCCTCGGCGAGGAGGACGCCGTCATCTCGGACGCGCTGAACCACGCGTCGATCATCGACGGCATCCGCCTCTGCAAGGCCGAGCGGCACCGCTACCCGAACGGCGACATGGCCGCGCTCGAGGACATCCTCCGCAAGACCGCCGGCAAGCGCCTCCGGCTCATCGCCACCGACGGCGTCTTCTCGATGGATGGCTACCTGGCGAAGCTCGACACCATCTGCGACCTCGCCGACAAGTACCGCGCGATGGTGATGGTCGACGACTCGCACGCGACCGGGTTCATCGGGCCGACGGGGCGCGGCACCGCGGAGCTCTGCGGGGTCATGCACCGCGTCGACGTGATCACCTCCACCCTGGGCAAGGCGCTCGGCGGGGCGAGCGGCGGCTTCACGACCGGCCGGCAGGAGATCGTCGACCTGCTCCGGCAGCGATCGAGGCCGTACCTGTTCTCCAACACGCTCGCGCCCGCGATCGCCGGCGCCTCGATCGCCGTGTTCGACCTCATCGACGCGGAGCCCTCGCTGCGCCAGCAGGTGATGGAGAACGCGCGCCGGTTCCGGCAGGGGATGACGCAGGCCGGGTTCACCATCAAGCAGGGCATCCACCCGATCGTGCCGATCATGCTGGGCGAGGCGCGCCTCGCGAACGAGATGGCCAAGGCGCTGCTCGCCGAGGGCATCTACGTGATCGGCTTCTCGTACCCCGTCGTGCCGAAGGGCGAGGCCCGCATCCGGGTGCAGCTCTCCGCCGCGCACGAGCCGGCGCACGTCGATCGGGCGATCGACGCCTTCCGGAAGGTCGGCCGCCAGCTCGGCGTCGTCGGCTGACCGGCTCAGTAGCGGAGGATCACCTTCGGGTGGTTCGAGATCGCCTCCTGGAAGGTCGTTGGGTCGTAGTCGTCGAAGTCGAACACCGTCCCCTGGCCCCGGTTCAGGATGACCTCCCAGATGAGGTCGTGGATGTTCGGGTCGCGCGACTCGAGCAGGTGGCGCGTGATGTGCCACGTCTCGAAGATGCGACGGCCGATCACGCTGTGGAGGCTGATGCCGTCCACGATGAGGCGGTCGAAGTTCTCGATCACCGCGTCGCCGCTCTTCAGGCCGAAGAGGATGACGTCGCCCCCGCGCCTCGCCGCGTGGATCGCGTTGTTGACGCTGCTGTTCACGCCGCTCATCTCGAGCACGACGTCGACGCCGACCCCGTCGGTCAGCTTCCGCACCCGCTCCGTCAGCTCGGGATCGCTCGCGTGGGGCCGCTCGGGGCTCGCCTTGTGCGGGCGCAGCACCACGTCGGCGCCCAGGCGGCGGGCCATCTCGGCGTTCCGCTCTGCCGGCTCCACGCCGATGATGTAGATGGCCCCCATCGCGCGGGCGATCGCGACCGCGAACAGGCCGATGGTGCCGCAGCCGAAGATGGCCACGCGCTTGCCGCGGAGGTTCACCTTGGTGCACGCGTGCACGGCGTTGCCGAACGGCTCCTGCACCGCGGCGACCTCGGGCCGGATCCTGGTGATGTCGGTGCGCCAGAGGTTCTTCGCGGGGAGCTTCACGAGCTCGGCGAAGCAGCCGTCCTCGCTGATCCCGATGATCTTGTCGTCGGCGCACACGTGGGTGTCGCCGACGCGGCACTGGTAGCAGGCGCCGCAGGCGATGTGGCTCTCGGTGGAGACGATGTCGCCGATCTCCAGCCCGAAGGTCCGGCGCGCGTCGGTCCCGAGGTCGACGACGCGACCGAGCAGCTCGTGCCCGATCGTGCGCGTCACCTTCCGGTCGCGATCGAGCGACCTGAAGATCATGTCCTTGAAGGCGCTGCGGAACCAGATGCCGCGATCGGAGCCGCAGAAGCCCGTCATGATCGGCTTCACGAGGACGCTCGCGCGGTCGTGGTAGTCCTTGGCCTCGTTGATGGCCGGGCGCTCGACCTCATCCTTGGACAGCCCGACAGTGGACTCCCACGGTTGCTTCTCGCGGTTGTACGTCAGCGCCCACATCGCGTCGCTCATGCACCTGGCTCCTGGTCAGGGTTCGAGGCGCACCGAGCTGCCGCACGGGCGCCTCAGGCCCGTGTAGCGTGGCGCGTGAACGAGCGAGCGCCCATCAGAAAATTGCGCTCGGATTGCTCACTTCTTCTGCAGATCGATCGGCCTCTTCAGCTCGATCTTGCGCCGCCCCGTGCCACCGTCGGCCGCGCCCGCGTCGGTTCCCGTGCCACCGTCGGCCGCGCCCGCGTCGGTTCCCGTGCCACCGTCGGCCGCGCCCGCGTCGGTTCCCGTGCCACCGTCGGCCGCGCCCGCGTCGCCCCCGGTCGTGGACCCGCCGGTCGTGGCGCCCGCGTCGGCCGCCTTCGGTGCAGCGGTCGCCTGTCGGGCGTCGGCCTCGGTCGCGGTCGTCGCGCGGCTGTCGTTGGTCTTGAGCTCGATCCACCCCAGCGTGGGCTGGCCTCCGCTCTGGAAGGCGACGAGCATCCAGTCCTGGTAGCTCGCCTTGAGGTCGACGATCGCGCCGTTATCGAGCCGCGCGAGCTCCTTCGACTTCGCGTCCGCCGCCTGGTACGCGGCGAACTGCTGCAGCAGGCGCCGGCGCCCGGGCTGGGGCTCCATGGTCGGGTACGTGGCCACGTACCCCGCGGTGAGGTCTGGCGTGGCCGGCGCCACCGGGGTCGCCGTGGCCGTCACCGCTCCGTTCGTCGTCGAGGCTTCCTCCCTGTTGCACCCTGCTCCGGCAAGCAAGCTGCCCGCGAGCACCAGGCTCCACATCTCGACCGTACGTGCCATCGTCTCCTCCGTCGCCTCGGGCCGGGGGACTCGCTACATCGGCCATGAGGCGAGGGCACCGTACACGAGCACCACGGGGATCGCACCCCGCGTGCGTGCCGGTCATCGGGTGGGCGCGCCGGTCAGCGCGGGCCGCGCTGGCCACTGCAGCGAGCGTCGATCAGCGCAGAGCGCGCCGATCAAAGCCAGATCGCGCCGATCAGCGCCTGGAGGACGCGCGCGCGGCGGGCGGCGGCGGTGTCGTCTCGGAGATGGGCGGACGCTCCCGCAAGCACCTGTCGAGCCCGTCATGCAGGGCCGCCTCGTGGGCGCCGGGGAGCTTCGGGCGGCCCATCACGTTCACGAAGAGGCGGTCGTGCGCGAAGCCGCCGCCCGGGCCGAGGCTCATCCACACGAACATCGCGCGTCCCTTGATGTTCTCGAAGGGCACGCCCGCGCCGAGCTTGCCGCGCCACTCGCGCGAGTCGTGGCTGTTGTCGCGGTTGTCGCCCATCACCCAGACCTCCTCCTCGGCCACCTTGAAGGGGCCTCGGGGGATGCCGCACACGCCGGCCCGACAGCTCAGGCCCGGCGTGCAGTCCTCGTTGTCGACGCACATCGTCTTGTCGGGGTTCGCGTCGTAGAGCGTGAAGTACGACCTGTCCCCGAGGTACTCGAGGAACAGCTCTGCCTGGCGACTCTCGTAGCGGTACGGACCGACGTGACAGTGGGGGACGAGCCAGCCGTTGAGGATGGGCCGGCCGTTGATCACCTCCAGCGTGTCGCCCGGGACGGCGATCACCCGCTTGATGAAATCCTGCTCCTTGTTCTCGGGGAACTTGAACACCATCACGTCGCCGCGCGCCGGCGGCAGGCGGGAGAAGAGGCGCTGGTCGGTCCACGGGATGAGCGGACCGTAGGTGAACTTGCTGACGAAGATGTGGTCGCCGACCATGAGGGTCGGGATCATCGAGCCGCTCGGGATCTTGAACGCCTCGACGACGAACGCGCGCAGGATGAGCGCCACCGCAACGGCGATGCCGATCGACTCCGCGTACTCGCGCATCTCGCCCTTGCGCCAGCGGCCGAGGTGCTCGCCGACCGCGCGATCGGCGCGGCTGTGCGCGGCGTCGAACTCGTCGGCATCGAACGTCTCGGCGCTCATCGAGCGCTCGAGCGCCGCGATCGCCTGCATCACCTGCTCGCGCTCGCCGCTCGTCAGCTCGCGCTCGACCTCGCGCTTGCGGCTGCGCAGGATGCGGTGGGCCTCCTCCAGGAGCGCGGCGGCGTCCTCGAAGCGGGCGCGCGCCTTCGGCGGGATGTCCCGGCGGCCGCCGACCCCGATCGCCGACGCGAACGGCAGGTCGTGGCGGAAGCGCCAGAGGATCATCGCGAAGATCGTGAAGAGGACGATGCCGGCCGGGATCTGCTGCTCGCCGACGAAGACGCGGAGCGGCTGGGTGCTCGCGCCCGGGGACGACGGGGTGAGCAGCCAGACGTTCGCGACCGCGAGCGCGAAGGGCACGAGGCAGATCCACACGAGGTGGAACAGGAAGCGCAGCAGCCGGCCGTCCTTGCCCCCGGGCGGAGGAGAGCTGCCGGCCGAGCGCGGGTCCGCGCCGCCGGCCGGCTTGGCCGCGCTGACGCGGGGCTCCGGGTTCGCGCTTCCCCTCATCGAGGGCCTGAACTCCGAGCTCGAGGGCCGATTGGCCGCGACCGACGGTACGCTCTGGGGTTGATCATCGGGGCGCGGCGGCAAGAGAGAGCTTATGTATACGCCGACCCCCGCCGCGGCAAGTGCGCAGGCGTGGAGAGCGACACGCGGTCCGTCGGCGCCATCTCCCTCGTGTTGGTCCTCGCTGCTGCCTTGGCCGTGCGCAAGGCCGTCGTCCTTGCCGCGCGCGAGGCCGTCGTCCTTGCCGCGCGCGAGGCCGTCGTCACGGCGCGTCCCCGACCTCGACGGCGTAGCTCACGAGGGCGGCCCGGTCGTCGCGGGCGTACGTCGTCGGCTGCGTCCGCCCAGCGGCGCTCGTGTTGTCGATGACCAGGTAGTACTGCCCCTCGGGCAGCGGCACCGTCCGCCGCCAGGGGGCGCCCGAGTACACCGGCTCGTCCAGCAAGGGGGCCGAGACGAGCGGCGCCGGCGCAGGCTGCGTCAGGTAGGCCTGGAGCCACTGCTCTCCGCTGCCGCGCGGCACGAGGATCACGTCCACGCCCGGCGCGCCCTCGATGGCGATCGTGAGCGTCATCGCCTCGCCGCTGCCCGTGATCTCCAGCGGGCCGATGTAGTCGCGCTGGTCCTGGTGCACCTCGGTGCGCTCGTTCGCCAGGAGCAGCCGGCCGTTGTCGCGGCGCTCGTAGGGCTCGCGGGGCCTCTGCCCCTTCTCGATGATGCCGAGGCCGAACTGCACCGCGCCGTCGTCGTCGCGGATGACCGTGAACCCACGGGCGATCTCGGTCTTCACGAGCTGGGCGCCGAGCGCGTTGGCGTACGCGCTGCCCTGGGCGAGCGACACGCCGCCGAGCGAGATGGCGGCGGGCTGCTCGACGAGCCTGGTCGTGAAGCTCGCCGCCGTGGTCGAGCGCTGACGGAAGTACACGTACATCGTGTCGCCATCCATCAGGAAGTCGTGCTCGTACTCGACCGCGGCGCTCGCGTCGAAGCTCATGCGCTTCGTCAGGTTGGTCCAGACCACGCCGCTCCCTCCGAACTGGAGGAAGAGGTTGCCGTTCGCGAGCTCCTGGGCGACGCAGGAGCCCGGGTAGAAACGGCCCGTCACCGGATCGTCGTCGCGGAGGCGCAGCGGCACGCTCCGCTTCCGCATCTCGCTGCAGAGCTGGCTCGTCGCGAAGGCCAGGATGGCCCTGCGGAGGGACAGGTTCCCCGGATCGTTCACGACGCCCGGCATGACGCCGAGCGCGCCCTGGCCGCACGCGCCGCACACCGTCCCGAGCAGGGAGATGCAGAGCGCGAGGCCGAGCGCGCGCAGCGCGGCGGTGCGGAGGAGCATGGGCGGCAGCATAATCGAAACACCGGCGGGTCGAGCGGCGCGGCGCGTCGCGCGGCGCGGGTCACGTCGCTTTCGGCCCGGCGCGCCGGGGGTGGTAGGGTCGCCGCCATGGCGAACGTCGCAGTGATCGGGGCCGGCGCCTGGGGCACGGCGCTCGCGAAGTTGCTGGCGGACAAGGGCAACCCCACCGCGCTCTGGGCGCACCAGGGGGAGCTCGCCGAGCTGATCGGCCGCGAGCGCCAGAACCACCGGTACCTGCCGGGGGTGGATCTGCCCGAGAGCCTGCGCGCGACGAGCGACCTCGAGGAAGCGCTCCGCGGCGCGGAGCTCGTCGTCGTGGTCGTCCCGTCGCACGCGCTGCGCGAGGTGGTCCGCGAGGCCGGCCGCCACATCCCGCGCGACGCGCTCGTCTGCAGCGCGACGAAGGGCATCGAGAACGACTCGCTGATGCTGATGAGCGAGGTGCTCGTCGACGAGCTCGGGCGCGCGGCCGAGCCGCGGCTCTCGTACCTGTCGGGCCCGAGCTTCGCGCGGGAGGTCGCGGCCGGCCAGCCGACCACCGTGGTGGTCGCGGGCAGGAGCGAGCGGGAGACGCACGCGGTGCAGCGCCTGCTCGCGACCGATCGGTTCAGGGTCTACTGGTCCGATGACGTCGTGGGCGTGGAGGTGGGCGGCGCCCTCAAGAACGTCGTCGCCATCGCGGCCGGCATCGGCGACGGCCTCGGCCTCGGCCACAACGCGCGCGCCGGGCTCATCACGCGCGGCCTCGCGGAGATGGCCCGGATGGCGGCGGCGAAAGGGGCGAACCTGCTCACGCTGGCGGGGCTCTCCGGGATGGGCGACCTCGTGCTCACGTGCACGGGCGAGCTGTCGCGCAACCGCACCGTCGGGCTCGAGATGGGCAGGGGACGGAAGCTCGACGAGATCCTCGCCGGCCTCGGCCATGTCGCCGAGGGGGTGAAGACGGCGAAGAGCGCGTACGAGCTCGCGAACAAGCTGGGCGTGAGCGCGCCGATCTCCGTCGAGGTGTACCGCATGCTCTACGAGGGGAAGCCGCCGCAGCAGGCCGTCGTCGACCTGATGACCCGCGCCCTCACGAGGGAATGAGAGGGAATGAGAGGGAATGAAGCGCGGAGCCGGCCCGCGGGAAGGCATTTTCTCGCGCTGCGCGCGCGCGTCGCCTTTCGCGAGCGTGTAAAGTGGCGGCGCGATGAACACACGACCTCTCGCGAGTCTCCTCTCCGCGCTCCTCGTGTCGAGCGTCAGCTGGACGGCCTCTGCTCAGTACGGGGCGCCGCCCTACGGCGGCCAGCAGGGCGGCGCGTACGGGGGCCAGTACGGCGGCGCGTACGGGGGCCAGTACGGGGGCCAGTACGGCGGCTACGCCTACCCGCCGCCGCAGCAGAAGAAGACCCAGCCGAAGTCGACGCCGCTCGAGGTCGGCTATCTCTATGCCACGTCCGTGGCCTACGGCGTGGGGACGGGCATCTGGTTCGACGCGCTCGTCGGCATCGACGACCCTGGCGTGCAGTTCATCGCGCCCGCCGTCCTCGGCGTCGCGGCGCCCGTCGGCGTCTACTTCCTCGACCAGCCGCCGATGCCGCGCGGCATGCCTTCCGCGATCGCCACCGGCATGGTGATCGGCGCGGGCGAGGGGCTGGGCATCGCGTCCTACCAGTACGTCTCGGCGAGGAAAGGCAAGGAGTGGGGCTTCCTCGGGCTCGCGACCTCCGAGGTGATCGGCTCCACCGTGGGCGGCGCGGCGGGCTGGGGGTTCTATTACCTCCTCCGGCCGAAGCCGCAGACCAACATGCTCCTCGCGTCGGGCGCCGTGTGGGGCACCATCATCGGCAGCGAGTTCGGGGCCGCCGCCAGCAACGGCAGCTGGAGCGAGTCGAACGACAGCGTCTCGCTCGGCGGCCTGATCGGCTTCAACGTCGCGACCGCGGGCGCCGTCGGCCTGGCCATCGCCTGGACGCCCTCGTGGAACCAGCTCGCGTGGATGTGGGGCGGCCTCGGCATCGGCACCGTGGTGTCATTGCCCATCTACTTCGCGTACATCGGCAGCGAGCACGATCCCCGCCGCGGCCTCATCGCCCAGGGCGCGGCGGGCACCCTCGGCCTCGTGGCGGGGGCATTGTTTCTCGGCAAACCGGACCCCGCCGGCGGGGTCGCCGCGAACGAGGAGCAGCGCGACCGTCCCGCGTTCGCGCGCGTGCTCGGCGGCAGCCTCGTGCCGTACCGAGGCGGCATGGGCGCGGTCGTCCTCGGAGAGCTCTGGTAGGCCGCAGTGCGCCGGGCAACACGGCTGCGTGGGGCCGCGGCACGCCTGCTATGCTCCTCTCGATGCCGACCCTGAAGTATTTTGTCTCCGAGGGCGCGCCACGCCTGTACAGCGTCCACAAGCCAGTCACGACGATCGGCAAGGCGCTCGGAAACGACGTCGCGGTCACGGGGGCGGGGGTGCTGGACCATCACGCGCAGATCGTGTTCGACGGGCGCGATTTCGTGCTCGAGGAGTGCGAGCGCGACGGGGAGATCGCGATCAACGGCAAGAAGAAGCGGCGCGCTCGCCTGGTGCACGGCGACAGGCTCCAGCTCGGCGCGGTCGAGATCGGGTTCTCGATGTTCGCCGAGGCGCCGACCGTCCAGGAGCGGCTGCCGGCGGGCGCCGACGGGGAGGAGCGGCCCGCGCCGCCGCAGGGCTCCTCGGAGCTCGCCGGCGTCCGCAAGCTGTTCGCCTTCAGCGAGAAGCTCATCAACCGGCGCAGCGTCGACGAGCTCCTCGAGGCGATGCTCGACGACGTCATCGAGCTGACCCACGCCGACAAGGGGTTCCTGCTGCTCCTGGAGGGCGCGGAGGCCGCGGCCGACACGGCGGTCCGCGGGGGCGCCCTGGCCGCGCCCTCGGCGAGCGGCGACCGCAAGCTCGCGGTGCGCGCGTCGCGCAACGTCCGCAAGGAGGCCATCACCGACGCGGCCGGGGGCATCTCGGACAGCATCGTGCGGCAGGTCATCGCCTCGGGGCGCCCCGTGATCGTCTCCGACGCGCTCGCCGACACGCAGTTCGGGCGGAGCGACAGCGTCATCGCGATGAAGCTCTCCAGCGTGATGTGCGCGCCGCTCCTGTCGCAGGGCCAGATCATCGGCGCGCTCTACGTGGGCAACGACAAGATCAAGCACCTCTTCGACCGCGCCCAGCTCGATCTGCTGAGCATCTTCGCGTCCCAGGCCTCGCTCATCCTCCAGAACGCGATGCTGCTGAACGCCCTCAGGGCCGACAAGGCGAAGCTCGTCGCCGAGCTGCACGACAAGAAATTCGGCGAGATCATCGGCGCCTGCCCGTCGATGCTCGAGGTGTTCCGCAAGCTGCAGAAGGTCGCGGCGACCGATATCAGCGTGCTCATCACCGGGGAGACGGGGACGGGGAAGGAGCTCATCGCCAGGGAGCTGCACCGGCGCAGCCCGCGCGAGGGCGGCCCGTTCATCACGATCAACTGCGGCGCCATCCCCGAGAACCTCATCGAGAGCGAGCTCTTCGGCCACGTGAAGGGGGCCTTCACCGGCGCCATCGCCAGCCGCCCGGGCAAGTTCCAGATCGCGGACAAGGGCACGCTGTTCCTTGACGAGATCGGCGAGCTCCCGCTGAACCTCCAGGTGAAGCTCCTCCGCGCCCTCCAGGAGCGGGTCGTCTTCCGCGTCGGCGACTCGAAGCCCGAGAAGGTCGATATCCGCATCGTCGCGGCGACGAACAGGAACCTCGAGGAGGAGATCCGCACCGGCAACTTCCGGGAGGATCTCTATTACCGGCTCAACGTCGTGAACCTGTGGCTCCCGCCGCTCCGCGAGCGGGGCGACGACGTGCTGATCATCGCCAAGGTCCTGCTCTCCAAATACGCGGATGAGCTCGGCAGCCCCGTGCGCGGCTTCAGCCCCGCCGCGCTCGCCGCGATCAAGAAGTACTCCTGGCCGGGCAACATCCGGCAGCTCGAGAATCGCATCAAGAAGGCGCTGGTCCTCTGCGACCAAGCCCTCCTCGCCGTGGAGGACCTCGACCTCGGCCCCGGCGCCGAGACGGCGGTCATGCCGCTGGAGAAGGCGAAGGAGGAGTTCCAGCGGCGGTATGTGCTCGAAGCGCTCGAGCGCAACAACGGCAACCGCACGCAGACGGCGCGCGACCTCGGCGTCGACCCGCGCACCATCTTCCGCTACCTCGAGAAGGAGCAGAACCCGATGCCGAGCGGGGCCGGCGGCGTGGCCCGCGATCCGACCGAAGCGTGATGGAATACAACCCTGAAGGGCCCTTCGCAGATCCCTGTCCGACCAAGACCCGCGCCGACCTGGAGTGGGACCGCATCCTCGAGGCGCTCGCCGAGCGCTGCGCGTCGCGCGCCGGGAAGCGGCTCGCCCGGGCCCTCCCGTTCGCGACCACGCGCGCCGAGGCGCTCACCATGCTCTCGGAGGTGCGCGAGGCGTTCGAGCTCGCCCGGGCCGGCGAGCCGCTGCCGTCGCGCGACGTCGCGGAGCTCGAGGAAGCGCTCGACCGCGCGCGCATCGGCGCCGCGCTCGCGAACGAGGAGCTCCGCGCCGTGCTCGGCCTGCTCGAGGCCGCGCGCACGTCGCGGCAGTACCTGCAGAGCCGGCGCCAGATCGCGCCCACGCTCTACGCCGCGTGCGCGACGAACCCGGAGCTCGACGCCGTCGCGCGCGAGCTCGCGGCGGCTTTCGATCCGGACGGCTCGCTCTCGGATCGCGCCTCGCCCCGCCTCGAGGCGCTCCGCGCGGAGCGGCGCGCCGTGCGCGACCGGCTCGTCCGCCGCCTCGAGGACCTCATCCAGAAGCACGAGGACATCCTCCAGGACCGCTACTGGACCGAGCGCGACGGCCGCTACGTGCTCCCGGTGCGATCCGACGCGCACGAGCGCTTCCCCGGGATCGTCCACGCGACGAGCGCGAGCGGCGCCACCGTGTTCGTCGAGCCGCGGGTGCTCGTCGAGACGGGCAACCGGATGAAGATGGTCGACGCCGAGGTCGCGCGCGAGGAGCTCGCGATCTACGCGGCGCTCACCGCCCGCGTGGCCGAGGACATCGAGAGCGTCGCGGCCGCCGCCCGCGCGCTGGCCCACGCCGACGTGAGGGCCGCCGCCGCGCGGCTCGCGCGGGACCTCGACCTCACCTTCCCGGACGTCCCCGAGGACGCCTTCGCCGATCGAGGCGCCACGGACGGCGCGGCGCGGCCGGCCTCGATCGTCCTCCACGGCGGCCGTCACCCGCTGCTCGCGCTCGACGGCGTGAAGGTGGTCCCGAGCGACCTCTCGATGAGCGCGGGCCGCGCGATGATCGTCTCCGGGCCGAACGCCGGCGGCAAGACGGTGGCCCTGAAGACGCTCGGGCTCGCGGCGCTGATGGTCCGCGCGGGCCTGCCGGTCGCGGCGCGGGAGGGCTCTCGCGTCGCGCTCTTCGACGTCGTGCTGACCGACGTCGGCGACGACCAGAACCTCCACAAGAACCTGTCGACCTTCAGCGCCCACGTGCAGAACCTCGGACAGATCCTCGGCGAGACGCGCCCCGGCGCCCTCGTCCTGCTCGACGAGCTCGCCGGCGGCACCGACCCGCGCGAGGGCGAGGCGCTCGCCGCGGCCGTGCTCGACTCGCTCTGCGCGCGCGGCGGCACCGTCGCCTGCACCACGCACTACGAGGGCCTCAAGGCGCTCGCGCTGGGCGATCAGCGCTTCGAGAACGCCTCGGTCGGCTTCGATCTCGCCACCATGAGCCCGACCTTCCGGCTGGTCGTCGGCGTGCCCGGCGCCTCGAGCGCGCTCGCCGTCGCGCGGCGGTTCGGCATCCCGGCCGCCGTGCTCGAGCGGGCCGAGCGCTTCCTCACGAAGGAGGCGGTCACCTTCGAGCAGATGGTCGAGAAGCTCTCCGCCGAGCGCCGCGCGCTCGAGCTCGCGCGCGAGGACGCCGAGCGCGAGGCGGCCGGCGCCCGCGCGAAGCGGCGGGAGCTCGACGGCGAGATCGGGCGGCTCCGGGAGAAGGAGCGCGCCGTGATCACACGGGAGGGCGAGGCGCTGCTCGCCAGCCTGCGGCGCGCGCGCGACGACCTCAAGGCGGCGCAGTCGCGCCTGCGCGGCAAGCCCACCGAGGAGGACGTGCGGGCGGCCGCCCGCGTCATGGACGCGGTGGGGCAGAAGACGTCGATCGGCGGCGAGCTCGAGCTGCGCCCCAAGGAAGAGCCGCCGGCGCGGCCCGCGATCGATCCGGCCGCCATCCGCGTCGGCGCCCGCGTCTACGTGCCGCGCCTGCGGGCGGAGGCCGAGGTGGTCGAGGTCCTCTCGGGCGGGCAGCTGCGGGTCGCCGCCGGCGCGCTCAAGCTCACCACCTCGATCGCCGAGCTGCGCGGCACCGGCGCGCCGCCGGCCGCCGCGGCGCCGCCGCAGCGCCGCGTCGACCTCGACGCGGCGGCCGATCCGGACGTCCCGATCCAGACGGCGGACAACACCGTGGATCTCCGCGGCCTGCGCGCTCACGAGGCGGTCGCGATGGCCGAGCAGTTCCTCGACCGCTCGCTCGGCGCGGGCCGCAAGGTCACGTTCTTCGTCCACGGGCACGGCACCGGCGCCCTGCGCGACGCCGTCCGCGAGGCGCTGCGCGCAAGCCCGTACGTGGCGCGCCTCCGCCCGGGCGGCCCCAGCGAGGGCGGCGACGGCGTCACGGTCGCGTGGCTGAAGTGGTGAGCGCGGGCGTGAGCGCCGCGCGTTCCGGCGCTCAGCGTGCTCAGCGATCGCGATCGACGCGGCCGAGGTTCTCCGCGACCCGGTCGAGCACGCCGTTCACGAAGGCGCCGCTCTCCTCGCTGCCGTAGCGCTTGGCCAGCTCGACCGCCTCGTCGAGGATGACCGCGCGCGGCACCTCCGGGTGGTTCATGAGCTCCCACGCGCCGAGCCGGAGGACGTTCCTGTCGACCCGCGCCATCCGCTCCAGCCGCCAGTTCGTGCTCGCCTTGCGGATCGCCTCATCCACGGCCGCGAGGTCCTTCGCGACGCCGAGCACCACCTCGTCCGCGTAGGCGCGCCCCTCCGGGTCCCCCGGCGTCTCGCGCCAGAAGGCGGCGACCACGCGCGGCGCGGAGTTCCCGCCAGCTTCCACCGCGAACAGCATCTGCAAGGCCGCTTCACGGCCGGTCGAGCGCGCACCCATCTCTCAGAACCTTCGTCTACAGGCCAGCAGCGTCCAGCGACGCGCCGAGCGCGAGCATCTCGATCGCGCAGACGGCGGCCTCCCACCCCTTATTGCCATGCTTTGTGCCCGCCCGCTCGATCGCCTGCTCGATCGAGTCGGTCGTGAGCACCCCGAACGTGACCGGCACCCCGGTCTGGAGCGAAACGGTCGCGATCCCCTTGGTGACCTCGGCCGCCACGTAATCGAAGTGCGGCGTCGAGCCCCGGATCACAGCGCCCAGGGTGATGATCGCGTCGACGCTCTTCTTGTGCGCGAGCCTCCCCACGATCGTGGGCATCTCCCACGCTCCCGGGACGCGGACGATGGACGTCCGCTCGAGCGCGCCGCCGTGCCGCGCGATGGCGTCGAGCGCGCCCTCGACCATGCGGTCGACGATGAAGTGGTTGAACCGGCTCGCCACGAGCGCGAAGCGCGACCCCGGCGGGACCACCAGGTTCCCTTCGATCACCCTCGCCTGTGCCTGCCCGACCGCCTGCTCTGCCATTCGCCGTTCCTCTCTCATCCCGCGCGGGGTGCGCGGCCCTTGCGCTCGCGATCGTGTCGGAGCGTTTTTCTACATGTGCGCTGCGCGCCCGCGCGCCCGCGAATCCGCGCGTCAGGCCTCGCCCTTCATCGAGACGAGCGGCACCCGCTCGGCCACGGTGAGCCCGAACCCGGTGATCCCCGCGATCTTCGGCTGGCTGTTCGTGAGCAGCCGGATCTGGTGCACCCCGAGGTCCGCCAGCACCTGCGCGCCAAGGCCGAACTCCCGCAGCGTCCACGGCTGCTGCGTCTTCACCACGGGGCTGCTCTCGTCGGGGCCCGGGCCCTTCAGCTGCTCCAGTTCGCGGCTCAGGTCCCCTCGCGAGGGGATGTAGACGACCACGCCGACGCCGGCGCCCTCGATCGCGAGGAGCGCCTCGCGCAGGTTCGAGCCGCCGTCGAAGGGCGTCGAGCTGAAGAGGTCCGCGATGGTCGAGCCGGAGTGCACGCGGCAGAGGATGGGCTCCGGCGTCGCGACCACGCCCTTGGTCAGCGCGAGGAACTGCCTCGGCTCGTTGATGATCTCGTAGACGTAGGCGGTCCACTCCGTGCCCGTGAGATCGAGCCGCAGCGCCCGATCGCTCACGCGGCGGACCAGCCGCTCGGTCTGGAGCCGGTACTGGATGAGGTCCGCGACCGTCACGATCAGCAGGCCGTGCTTCGCGGCGAACACCTCGAGGTCCGGCATGCGGGCCATGCTGCCGTCGTCGTTCATGATCTCGCAGATCACGCCCGCCGGCCGCAGCCCGGCGAGCCGCGCGAGGTCCACCGACCCCTCGGTCTGCCCTGTCCGCACGAGCACGCCCCCGCGGCGCGCCTTCAGCGGGAAGACGTGCCCCGGCGTGACGAGATCCTCGGGCCTGGCGTCGCGCGCGGCCGCGACCCGGATCGTGTGCGCCCGATCGGCCGCGCTGATCCCCGTCGTCACCCCGGTGCGCGCCTCGATGCTCACGGTGAAGGCGGTGCCGAGCGGCGGCCCGTTCCGCCCCGGCGCCGACATCATCGGCAGCTCGAGGCGCGCGACCTGCTCCTCGTCGAGGGCGAGGCAGATGAGGCCGCGCCCGTGCATGGCCATGAAGTTGATCGCCTCCGGGGTCACCGCCTCCGCCGCCATGCAGAGATCCCCCTCGTTCTCACGATCCTCGTCGTCGACCAGGATCACCATCTTGCCCGCGCGGATGTGGTCCAGCGCGGTGTTCACCCGATCGAGCACCGCCTTGTCGATGGTCAACCGATGAGGCATCGGACCCCCGGAGGCCATGTCCTGGCCGAGCTTGCCGCTCGAGGCTGACACAGCCTCACCAGAATCCCCCCGCGCGCAGCTTTGCGAGGAGTCGTTCGTCGTGATCCGCATGCTCTCCCGTATTTCCACGCTCTTCATCGCGCTGGGCAGAGTCGCCGCCGTCGCGCGCCTCTCCGCTCGATTGGCCTCGCAGGCCGGCGAGCGATGCGACTTCGAGCGTCCGCGCCACGTAGCGCGCGAGCACGTCAACTTCAAGGTTGACGGTCGCGCCGGGGCGGAGCTCACCGAGGAGCGTCCGTTCGATGGTATGCGGGACCAGCATCACCTCGAACCAGGTCTCCGCGGAGCCCGGCGTGGACACGGCGTTCAGCGTGAGGCTCGCGCCGTCGATGGCGATCGAGCCCTTGGGAGCCAAGAACTGCGCGAGCTCGGTTGGCGCGCTCACCGCGAGGCGGATCGCGTCGCCGGCCCGCGACTGCTCTCTCACGCGGCCGAGCCCGTCGACGTGGCCGAGCACCACATGCCCGCCCATGCGCGCGCCGAGCGGCGTCGCCCGCTCGAGGTGGACCCGCGCGCCGAGCGGCAGCGCGCCCAGCGTGGTGCGGCCGAGGGTCTCCGAGGACATGTCGCACTCGAACCCGCCGGGCGCGATGCGGTCGACGGTCAGGCAGGCGCCGTTCACGCTCACCGACTCGCCGAGCGTGAGCGGCCCGAGGCTCGCCTCGATGAGCGCGCGGACCACGGCGCCGCCGCTCCGGCGGCGCAGGACCCCGATCGTCTCGACAAGCCCGGTGAACATCGCCGAAGCCCTCTGCCTAGTCCTTCGGGGTGCGGTGCCCCTGGCTGGTCAGGAGCTTGTCGATGAGCCCCTGCGAGTAGCTCGACAGCTCGGTGAAGACGACGCCCATCCCCTGCGGGTCGTCGTGCACGCGCACGACCTCGCCGACGCCCTCGATCGTCTCGATGTCGTCCATGATGACGGTGAACCGGAGGTTCACCTTCGTCCCGACGGCGAGCGGCGTCTTCGACCGCACGAACACGCCGGTCCGCGAGATGTTCGTCACGTACTCGTTGATGAACGCATCATAGGACTCGAACTCCTTGTTGATGGTGACGCGCTCTTCCCTGCGTCCCGTCTTCGTCTCGCTGCTCTCCGGAGAACCCTGATCGTCCGCCATGGCGCCTTACCTGCCTTGCAGATCGAACTGCTCGAGGTGGTACTCCTTTCGGGGCACGAGATCGATCCGGCGCTGGAACAGCCGCTCCGCCTCTTGCACGGCGATGCGCTCGTCGTTCTTCAGGAGGTCGATCACCGCCGGATGCGCGTTGACCACGACCGAGTAGCCGGGCAGGTTCATCCGCTCGCGCCGTATCTGCCTCAAGATCTCGTAAGCGACGGTCTGCTTCGATTGCAGCTGGCCCGTCCCGTCGCAGTAGAAGCACGGCTCGAGGATCGTCCGCCCGAGGCTCTCGCGCGTCCGCTTCCGGGTCATCTCGATCAGGCCCAGATCGGAGATCCGGTTCAGCGTGGTCTTCGCCTTGTCCTTGGAGAGCAGCTCCTCGAGGCGGCGCCGCACCTTCTCCCGGTTCTGGGCGCGCTCCATGTCGATGAGGTCGAGGATGATCAGCCCGCCGATATTGCGGAACCGGAGCTGATAGGCGATCTCCTCGACCGCCTCCATGTTGGTGGTCAGGATCGTCTCCTCGAGATCCTTCGAACCCTTGCCGACGAACCGCCCCGTGTTCACGTCGATCGCGGTGAGCGCCTCGGCCTGATCGATGATCAGGTGCCCCCCCGAGGGGAGCGGGACCTTCCGCGATAGCGCGCGCTGGATCTCGTCCTCGATCCCGTAGGCGTCGAAGATCGGCTCCGTCCCCTCGTAGAGCTCCACCGCGTCGGCGCGCTCGGGCATGAACATCTCGACGAAGCGCCGCAGCCGGATGTACTCCTCGCGGTCGTCGATCACGATCTTCTCGATGTCGTCGGTGAAGAGGTCGCGGGCGGTCTTCAGCACGAGATCGAGCTCGGTGTAGAGCCCCGCTGGCGCCCTCACGCCGCTCTCGCGCTTCTTCGCCACCTCGCCCCAGAGGCGCACGAGGTAGCCGACGTCCGCCTTCAGCTGCTTCTTCGTGAGGCCCTCGGCGAGCGTGCGGACGATGAGCCCGCCTTGCGGGGGCTTCATCGCCTCGATGGCCTCCCGCAGCCGGGAGCGCTCCTTTTCCGAGCCGATCCGCTTGGAGATCCCGATGTGATCGACGGTCGGCAGGTACACGACGTAGCGGCCGGGCAGCGAGATGTGGCTCGTGACCCGGGCGCCCTTCGTCCCGATCGGCTCCTTCGAGACCTGGACGATGACCTCCTGGCCCTCGCGGACGACCTCGCGGATCGGGGTCGACTTCGAGATGCGCGGCGGCTCGTTTTGCCAGGTGCGCGAGCCCTGCTGGCCGCGCGCGGCGCTCTTGCCCTTGCCGTCCCGCGGCTGCTCGCGCCCGCGCTCACGCGTCCGCTGTTCGCGCCCGCGCTGCTCGCGCCCCTCACGTCCGCCCTGCTGCCCTCGTCCGCCGCGGTCGCGCCCTTCGCGCGGCGTCTCGCGCCCTTCACGCCCCTCGCGCGGCGTCTCGCGCCCTTCGCGCGGCGTCTCGCGCCCTTCACGCGGCGTCTCGCGCCCTTCACGCCCCTCGCGCGGCGTCTCGCGCCCTTCACGCCCCTCGCGCGGCGTCTCGCGCCCTTCACGCCCCTCGCGCGGCGTCTCGCGCCCCTCGCGTGTCTCGCGCCCCTCGCGTCCTTCACTCCCCTCGCGCGGCGTCTCGCGCGCTTCCGCGGGGGCCGCCCCCTCGAGCGCGGCGCCGCCCTCCAGGTTGGCGCGCCGATCGCGCGTCCGCCCCGACCGCCGCACGCGCGCTTCCCGCCGCCCCCGCGAGCGTCCGTTGCGCGCCCGCGCTGCCGGCGGCACCTCGTCGCCGGGCGCTTCCGGCGCGGCCGCCGCGCCCTCGACGGCGGGCGGTGCGCCCTCCTCCTGTCCGGCCGGCCACGCGCCCGCGGCGCCTCGCGCGGCGGGCTCATCCGGCGCGCTCTCGTCGGCCTGCGCCTCGGTCGAGCCGCTGTCCCCGGTCTCGTGCAGCGTCTCCGGGCGCTCTCCGGCCGCGCTCCACACGTCGGCCGTCTCCTCCGGCGGTGGGGAGGCAGGCTCGACGTCGTAGGCGGGCGCCTCGATGTCTTCGTCATCCTCCGAGGCCGCTTCCTCTGGCCCCGCGTCCTCGGAGCTCGCCTCGTCGGCGCTCGCCTCGTCGGCGTCTCCGTCTCCGCCAGGCGCGACCAGCTCCTCGTCGTCGTCCTCCGCGCTGTCGTGCTCGCGTTCGCCGTCGATCTCCGGGCCGGGGCCGTCGTCGGCCTCGTCGAGCGCCACCATCGTTCCCACGCCGGCGAACGCCTGTCCGGAGGGGCTCTCGAGCACGTCGAGCGCGGTGGGCAGGTCGATCGGCACGTCGCTCGTCTCTTCGAGCGAGCCCTCCGCTTCGAGCGCGCCCTCGGCCTCGAACCCTTCCTCGGCCCCGAAGTCCGCGCCTTCATGAGCCTCGTGGTGCTCGGCGGAGACGCCGGGGCTCTCGGGCGCCGCTTCTGCGCCGGATAGCTCGTGCACCTCGCTTTCTTCGGGCCCGGGCGCCTCGCTGGCGCGCGCGGCGCGGCCTCGCGAGGAGGCGCGTTCCTCCTCCGCAGGACGGCGGTGCCCGGCCAGGTACGCCTCGAAATCGTCGGGCCGGATCAGGTCCTCGACGTGCAGGAAGGCTGCTCGCTCGAGCCCCACGTCGATGAACGCGGCCTGCATCCCGGGCAATACGCGGCTGACCTTGCCGAGGTAGATGTTTCCGAGCGTCCCCTTGGAGCTCTCCCGCTCGAGATGCAGCTCAGCGATGATCCCATTTTCGATCAGCGCGACGCGTGTCTCGCGGATGTCCACATTGATGACGAGAAGGTTCTTTCCCATGTCGGATGCCGCACATCGGCGGCGCCGCCAAGCGTTACCACGGGTTGCCCGGGCCATGAAGGCGCAACCCGGAGCGCGCTGCGCGATTGAGGTCGCAGGGCCCGAGATCGTCGAGGCGGCCCGGCCGCCACCCGTGAGCTACCTTGCGTACTCGCCGCTGCGCCCCGAGGGACGGCCCCGCCTGCGCCGGCCCAGCCCTGGCCAGGCAAGGCTGGGCCAGGAGGCGGCCGCCGCGGCGGCTCCGGCGCGCGCTCCGGGGGCGCTCTTCTTCCCTGCTTCCCTGCGCCGAGCAGGCTACCGCCATCCCGCCTCCTGCCGCCCGGTCCCCTCGGCTCAGCCCCGCCGGCGCGCCTCGCGTGGGCCCTGCGCCGCGCCGCCGCCGCCCGCCTCGACCCGTCGCGGCGCCCTGAGCCTCGACAGCCCGGCGAGCCGCACGGGTGCCGGGGGCGCGCCACGTGATTGCAGTGACAGCAGATTCCTCGGTCGCCGCGGCGCCCGGGTGATAGCCGCTCTGGAAGCGGGCGCACAAAACGCCGAAGGGGGCAGCCATCCGGCGCCCCCTTCGGGCATGACGCGCTGTTCGTCAGGGCCTCACTCTTGGCACAGTGGCTCTTCGGATGCAGCGCAGTTTTCTGCGCACTCCTGACAGATAGTGCACTGGGCCATGGCGTCGTGGGCCTCCACCACGGCCGCGTTGTCCGTGCGGCACTGTTCGGCGCACGCGTCCGGGTCCTCCTCATCGGCGCAGCGGTCGAGACATCTCACCAGAGCAAAGCAGTCCGGATCCTTCACGCAGGTATCGATGGTCTCTTTGCACGGGCCTTCGGCGGCGCACTTGTAGCAGCCCGTATTATCGTCGCGGCCGCAGGTGTCCGTCGTCTCATCGCAGGTCGGGGTCCCCGTCGAGGAAGAGCTCGTGGTGCTCGCGCCACCTTCGCCGCCCGAGCCGCCGTTGCCGCCGGAGCCGCCGCTGCCGCCGGAGCCGCCGCTGCCGCCGGAGCCGCCGCTGCCGGTGGTGCCGGTGGTGCCGGTGGTGCCGGTGGTGCCGTCGTCACCGCACGCCACGAGGGCGCAGCCGGAAATCAAAAACGCAGCGAATACCCAAGATTTCATGCTCAATACCTCCACAGAACCCGACCGACCCTTCATTCGTGTACTCGGCGCCCCCCCAACGCTCGGCATGCCCGCCAAACCACCCGTTTTCCTGCCATCGGCCCCCGGGTGCACCTGTGCAGATCGTTGGTCAGAGAGAAGCATCGCGCGTGGAGAAGAGAGAAAAACAGCCACGCAAGTGGTTTTTACACGCTTGGGATCGGCCGCGCAACGGCGTCGCTCGCCCCGGCACGCTCCTGCCAGCGCGCTCTAAGCGGTTTTGCTGGCCGATCTCTCGCTGAGCGTGATTCACGTGGGCGCCGGGTCGCCGCCAAAATTCTGCTAAAGCGGGATGTTTCCGTGTTTCTTCGGCGGGTTCTTGTCCCGCTTGTCGCGCAGGAGGTCGAGGGCCCGGGCCAGCCGACTGCGGAGCATGCGAGGGTAGATCACCTCGTCTATGAAGCCGAGCTCGGCCGCCTTGTACGGGTTGGCGAATTTCGTCTTGTAGTCCTCGACGAAGCGTGCGCGCGCGGCGGCCGGGTCGGCCGCCTGCTGGATCTCCCTGCGGTACACGATGTTCACCGCGCCTTCCGGGCCCATGACCGCGATCTCGGCCGTCGGGAAGGCGAGGTTGTAATCGGCGCGGATGTGCTTGGATGCCATGACGTCGTAGGCGCCGCCGTACGCCTTGCGGGTGATCACCGTCACCTTGGGCACCGTGGCCTCGGCGAAGGCATAGAGGAGCTTCGCCCCGTGGGCGATGATCCCGCCGTATTCCTGGTCGATCCCCGGGAGGAAGCCGGGCACGTCGACGAACGTGACGAGCGGGATATTGAAGCAGTCGCAAAAGCGGACAAACCGTGCCGCCTTGATGCTGGCCTTGATGTCCAGGCAGCCGGCGAGCACCTGGGGCTGGTTCGCGACCACGCCGATGGGCGCGCCCCCGATCCGGGCGAACCCGACCACGATGTTCTGCGCAAAGCGCTCGTGGATCTCGAGGAGGCGGCCGTCGTCGACCACGGCGCGCACGACCTGCTTGATGTCGTACGGCTTCGACGGGTCGGCCGGGACCATCGCGTCGAGCTCCGGCACCTCGCGGGTCTCGGGATCGGTAGCGGCGCGGCGGGGCGGATCCTCGGTGTTGTTCGAGGGCAGGAACGAGAGCAGCTCGCGGACCTGCGCGAGCGACGCCCGGTCGTCGGGCGCGGTGAGGTGACATACGCCGCTCTTGGAGGCGTGGGCCGCGGCGCCGCCGAGGTCTTCCTTGGTGACGTCCTCGTTGGTCACCGTCTTGATGACCTCGGGGCCGGTGATGAACATGTAGCTCGTCCGCTCGGTCATCAGGATGAAGTCGGTGATGGCGGGCGAGTAGACGGCCCCGCCCGCGCACGGCCCGAGGATCGCGCTGATCTGGGGGACGACCCCGCTCGCGAGCGTGTTGCGGAGGAAGATGTCGGCGTAACCGGCGAGCGACTCGACCCCCTCCTGGATCCGCGCGCCGCCCGAGTCGTTCAGCCCGATGACGGGCGCGCCGATCTTCATCGCGAGGTCCATCACCTTGCAGATCTTCGAGGCGTACGCGCCGGAGAGCGAGCCGCCGATCACGGTGAAATCCTGCGCGAAGACGATGACCTTGCGCCCGTCGATGAGCCCCCAGCCGGTCACGACGCCGTCGCCGAGGACCTTCTGCTTGTCCATGCCGAAGTCGGCGCACCGGTGGACGACGAACCGGTCGATCTCGACGAACGACCCCGGGTCGAGGAGCAGGTCGATGCGCTCCCGCGCGGAGAGCTTGCCGGCCTCGTGCTGCTTGGCGAGGCGGTCTTTCCCGCCCCCGTCGAGCGCGCGGCGGTTCATGTCGTCGAGGCGAGCGAGCGCCGGAGGTCTGGGGGCCGTCGGATCAGCCATGCCCGCGGCCTACCATGGCCCCCCCGGGGATCGAAACCCCGTCGCGCGGCGGCGTGACGGCGTGACGGCGCGGCGGGGGCGATGGCGCCGCGCTCGGGTGCGACAGCGACCACAGGGGGCGAGGTCGGCGGAAACGTGCGAAGTGTGCGAAACGCGCGCCTCGCGAGCCGCGCAAGGGGCGCGAACCGTGCGAAGGGCGCAAAGAGCGCGAAGAGCGCGAAGGGCGCGACGAAAAATGACCGCGCTCCGCGGCGACCTCCGCCCTACTCTCTTGCACAGGCGAGGGGACACCACGTACCCTGATCGGCGCTCATTTGTCGCTGGTAAATGCAGGAATTTCGGACACGTAGACCATCTGAGGACGGGGACGCCGGGGCAGCTGCCGCCGCTCGGGCCCTGCCGCGCCGCGGCTCCGGAAGGAGCAGCTCGGGCCGGCGTGGCAGCAGCGCGGTCGCCAGCCACGGCACCTGACGTGTGGCGTCTCGTGAGATGCTCACGGAACAGCGTCACCGGCAGCGCGGGAGCGCTCGCTGGAGTGCTCGCGGGAGCGCTCCGCCCTCCCATCTCGCGGCGTCTTGCGCTCAGCCGTCCCAGCGTGGCCTTCCGCCGCGCATTGCGGGGTGAGATCGTTTCGGACGAGAGGTCGCTCGGGTGAAGCTCGCTCAGACTCGTGAGGCGCGTGCCCTGGCTGTCGCCGCCGTGGCGCGAGGGCTGATCGAGCCCAACGCCCTGTGGGACATGGCGTGCCGGTGGACCCTCGGCGGCGCGTCGACGCCCCAGGAGCTCTTCGAGGGGATCCTCACGCCAGAGCAGCTGGCTGCGCTGCCGGAGCTGCTCGCGCAGGAGGGGCGCACCCCGCCCGTCGCGCGCGCCCTCTCGCCGCAGATCGAGGACCTGGACGCGCTGCGCTTCGACACGCAGCGCGAGATCGACCTGCCCGGCGAGGAGGTCGTGGCCGATTTCCCGACGCTCGCGACGTCTGCCACGCGCGCCGTGAACACCGGCGGCAGCCGGTACGAGGTCGGCGAGGCGCTCGGCGCCGGGGGCGCCGGGAAGGTGGTGAAGGCGCGCGACCGGGAGATCGGGCGCGTGGTGGCGCTGAAGACCCTGAAGCCCGGGGCGGAGGCGGACTCCGCGGTCGGCAACCGCTTCCTGACGGAGGCGCGCATCACGGCGCAGCTCGAGCACCCGAACATCATCCCGGTCTACGACCTGGGGACGCTGCCGAACGGCCAGCCCTACTACTCGATGCGGGTCGTCAAGCGGCAGAGCCTGCAGAACGTGCTGACGAACCCCGAGCTCCGCCGGCAGTGGCCCCTCGTCCGGCTGATCGGCGCGTTCGTGCAGATCTCGCGGGCGCTCGCTTACGCGCACCGCCGAGGCGTCGCCCACCGCGACATCAAGCCGGAGAACGTGCTGCTCGGCGACTACGGCGAGGTGTACCTGGGCGACTGGGGCAACGCGAAGGTGCTCTCGAGGGCGGAGGTGAGCGAGCCGATCTCTGTCGACCCGGGCGGGCAGGATTTCGGCCGGAAGCGGCACGAGGCGCTCGCGAGCGCGCTGTCGGGCACGCCCGGGTACATCGCGCCGGAGCAGATCCGGGGGGACCACAAGCGGATCGATCACCGCGCGGACATCTTCGCGCTCGGCGTGGTGCTCTACGAGATCCTCACCGGCGAGCACCCGTTCGACGCGCCGACGGTGCTCGCCGTGATCCTCGCGACGCAGACGCGCGACCCCAAGCCGCCGCGCTCGATCTCGCCGAGCTGCCCGCTGCTGCTCGAGGACCTCTGCCTGGCGATGCTCGCGAAGGATCCCGATCAGCGGCCGCCGACGGCCGATCGCGTGGCGGCAGAGGCGGAGGCGTTCCTCGAGGGCGCCAAGGAGCGGATGCGCCGGCGCGAGGAGGCGATCAAGCTCTGCGAGCTCGCCAAGGCGCCGCTCGAGCGAGATCGGCGGCTCGACAGCGAGCGTGAGCGGCTCGTCGAGGAGGCGCGGCGGCTGCTCAAGGACGTGAAGGAGTACGAGCCGATCGAGCGCAAGCGGGCCGGCTGGCAGCTCGAGGACAGGGCCGCTGGGGTCGAGCGCGAGCAGGCGCGCGCCGCGGCGGAGGCGATCGACCTCTACACGAAGGCGCTGGCGTACGACCCGGATCTGGTCGAGGCGCGCTCCGGTCTCGCGGACCTGTACTGGTCGCGCGCGGTGCGGGCGGACCAGGAGCACCAGCACGCGGCGCGCATCTACCACGAGGCGCTCGTGGCGGAGTTCGACGTGGGGCGCTACGCCGCGCTGCTCACCGCCGGCTCGGTCGTCTCGGTCGACTCGTCGCCGCCCGGCGCCAGCGTCGTCGCGTACCGTTACGTCGAGAAGGATCGCATCCTCGTGGCCAGCGACGAGCGCTCCCTCGGCCGCACCCCGCTGCGCGACGTGCACCTCAAGCCGGGCAGCTACCTCTTCATCCTGAAGCGCGCCGGCTACCGGGACGTGCGTTACCCGCTGCTGCTCAAGCGGGGCACCCACCACCGCGTCGAGGTGAACCTCTACACCGACGCGGAGATCGGCGAGGGGTTCGTCTACATCCCGGGGGGCTCCTTCATCGCGGGCGGCGACGCGCAGGCCTACGATCCGCTCCGCCGCGCCGAGCTCCACGTCTCCGACTTCGCGATCGCGAAGTTCCCCGTTACCTTCCGCGAGTACTGCGAGTTCCTGAACGAGCTCGAGACGCGCGATCTCGATCTCGCGCTGAAGCGCGCGCCGCACGGGACGCGCGGCTCCGAGGGCTACGTCGCGCGGCCTGCCAGCGGCGGCGGCTGGGAGCCCTTGCCCACCGTGGTCGAAGGCGACGCGCAGAAGCGGTTCCCGGCGGAGGAGGGGCACCTCTGGAACCTGCCCGTCATCCTCATCGACTGGTTCGACGCCGTGGCCTACTGCCAGTTCCGGAGCGAGCGCGACGGGATCGAGGTCCGGCTTCCCACCGAGCTGGAGTGGGAGAAGGCGTCTCGCGGGACCGACGGCCGGTTCTACCCGTGGGGAGATCATTTCGATCCCACGTTCTGCTTGATGCGCTCGTCGCGGCCTTACCTGTCGCAGCCGGAGCCGGTCGGGACCTTCCCCATCGACACCTCGCCCTACGGCGCGCGCGACATGGCGGGCGGCGTGCGCGAGTGGGTCGCCGACGTGAACGGCGAGAAGCCGTGGTCGGAGGCGTCGCGCGAGCTCGAGTCGGCCGTCGACGCCGGCGGCGACGCGCCGCCGTGGCGCATCGCCCGATCGGGGAGCTGGGCCGCGGACTCGCAGCAGTGCAGGAGCGCGTCGCGCACCCGGTTCTTCGGGATCGCGCGCGCCCTGAACCTGTCGTTCCGGATCGCGAAGCCGCTCTCGCGCGGTCCGGGCCGCTGAGCCGGGAGCTCAGCCGGCGGGCTGGAGCGGCGGGTCGACGTACTCGACCTCGACACCGCGGTGCGTGCGGAGGACGGTGCGCCCCGGCCGTCGATCGACGATGTACTCGGGGCCGACGGGCACCTTGCCCATCCCTCCGGGCGTATCCACGATGAGCTTGGGCAGCGCGATGCCGGTGAGCCGGCCCTGGAGCTGCTCCATGAGGGAGACGCCGGTCGCGAGCGGCGTGCGCAGGTGCGCGGTGCCGCGCACCGGGTCCATCTGGAGCAGGTAGTAGGGGCGCACGCGCCAGCGCACGAGCCCCCGGAAGAGCGCTGCCAGCGTCGTGGCGTCGTCGTTGATGCCGCGCAGCAGCACCGTCTGGTTCATGACGGGGAAGCCGTGGTCCGCGAGCCGCTTGCACGCCCGCTCGGCGGCGGGCGTGAGCTCCTTCGGGTGGTTGAAGTGCGTCATCACCCAGAGCGGGTGGTACGGCTTCAGCGCGCGCACGAGCTCCGTGGTGATCCGCTGCGGCAGCGTGACCGGCACGCGCGTGGCGATGCGGATCGTCTCGACGCTCGGGACCTGCCGCAGCCGAGCGATGAGCCGCACCACGCGGTCCGTCGCGACGGCCAGGGGATCCCCGCCGCTCACGATGACGTCGCGCACCTCCGGGTGCGCCTCGAGGTAGGCCATGGCCGGCGCGAGCCGATCGAGCGTCACCGCGCCGCCGCCGTCGCCGACCATGCGCGAACGGGTGCAGAAGCGGCAGTAGACGGCGCAGCGATCGGTCGCGAGCAGCAGCGCGCGATCCGGGTATCGCTGCACCAGGTGCGGCGCGATCTCGTGGGCGACCTCGCCGAGGGGGTCGACCAGGTCGCCGGGCACCTCGGCGGCCTCGTCCGCGAGCGGCACGCACTGCCGTCGGATCGGGCACGCCGGATCGCTCTTGTCGCAGAGGCTCAGGTAGTAGGGGGTGACGCGGATGGGCAGCCCGGCCTTCTCGGCGCGCCTTGCGCCGGCGAGCTCCTCCGGCGTGAGCGACAGCGCGCGGTGGAGCTCGTCGGCGCTCGAGAGCGCGTGGCGCAGCTGCCACGTCCAGTCTCGCTTGCGCGGCTTCGCGCCGTCCGGGCGCGCTCCCTGCTGCGCGCTCGCAGCGAGCGGCGCGGGGCGCTCCGGAAGCGCGACGGCGTGGGCGTCCGCGGCTTCCTTGCTGGTGGGCCGCCGGGCGAGCTGCTCGGCGGCGACGAGCCCGCTACTTGCCCGCATTGCTCGATGGTGTCGCGGCGCTGCCGGCCTGCTCCGGCTGCGGCGCGCGGGGCTTTGCGGGGTCGGGCTGCGGCGCGCTCCCGGGGGGCACGAGCTGCTCCGGCAGCTTCACCGCGGCGAGCGCCGCGTCGTTGATCTCGACGGGGAACTTCTTCCGCAGCTCTTCCTCGAGCGCGCGCTCCTGGTCCTGCATCTTCTGCTGGAGGAGCGCGACGCGGATAGATCGCTCGGCCTCGGCGAGCTCGCGCCGGTGTCCGCCCGTGAGCCCGCTGAGGCGGACGATATAGAACCGGCCCTCGGCCTCGACGAGCGCGTCGCTGACCGCGCCGACGCTGCCGATGCGGAAGACGGCCGCACGGACCGGCTCTGGAACCTGCGGGTGGGCGCCGCGCGGGTCGCCGGGCGGGCCGACGATGCCGAGCTCGCCCGCGAGGTCGAGCGGCGGGCTCGCGCTCCTGTCCTTCGGCGCCGTGAGCGAGTGCTTGAGGAAGAGCTCTCCCCACGCGCTGCTGCTCCCGGCCTTCTGCGCCTCCTTGAGGACCTTCTCCCCGAGCGCCTTGTCGCCGACCACGATGGCGGCGACGCGCCGCCGCTCGGGCTCGATGAACTTGTCGGCGTTCGCCTCGTAGTAGGCGCGCACCTCGGACGCCGGGATGTCGGCCGGCGCGGGCAGGCCCTTCCGCGCCTGGGCGATCATCGCCTCGCGGAGGATCTGCCGGATCGAGTCCTCGACCGTGGCGTCCTTGTCGAGGCCCCGGCGCCTGGCCTCCAGCGCGAGCAGCTCCGCGTCGATGATCTCGCTGAGCAGCTCGCGGCGCCGCTCCTTCGTCTGGTACCGGAGCCGATCGAACTGGTCCATTCGCTCCAGCGTCCTGCCGAAGTCGCCCAGGGTGATCACCCTGTCCCCGATCTTCGCGAGCACGCGCGCCGACTGCTCGGCCGTGAGCCCGAAGACCGGATCGCCCGCGTCCGCCGGGACCTGGAGGGCGGGCTCATCGCAGCCCGCGACGAGCGCGGCGAGCGAGATGGCGAGCAGGGATCGGCGCACCGGAGCTCGGATCATTGCTGGCTCGGGGTGTAGCACGGTTTCCTCGCGACTCGAGGGCGCGCCGGTCCCGTTCCTGTCGGCGCGCCTGCGGATGTCCCCTGCTCGTCGCTCGCGCGGAGCGCCTCGGCGCGCGTCCTCAGTCGACGATCGTGCCGATCTCCTCGCCCCTGCAGACGCGGAGGATGTTGCCGCGGGTCATGAGCTTGAAGACCCGGATCGGCATCTTGTTCTCGCGGCAGAGCGTGACCGCCGTCGAGTCCATGACCCCGATCCTGTCGGCGAGGAAGCGGTCGTAGCTCAGGTGCGCGAACATCTGCGCGCCTTCGTGGCGCACCGGGTCGCGGTCGTAGATGCCCTCGACCTTGGTCGCCTTGAACAGCGCCTGTGCCTGGATCTCCATGGCCCGCAGGGCCGCCGCCGTGTCGGTCGAGAAGAACGGGTTGCCCGTGCCCGCGGCGAAGATGACGATGCTGCCCTTCTCGAGGTGGCGCATCGCCCGGCGGCGGATGTACGGCTCGGCGACCTGACGGATCTCGATCGCGGTCATCACGCGCGTCGGCACGCCCGTCTTCTCGAGCGCGTCCTGCAGCGCCAGCGCGTTGATCACGGTGGCGAGCATGCCCATGTAGTCGCTCTGGGAGCGGTCCATCCCCGCGCTCGCGCCCTTCAGCCCGCGGAAGATGTTGCCGCCGCCCACGACGATCCCGATCTGAACCCCCATCCGCTGGAGCTCGGCGATCTCGCCGGCCACGTGGTGGAGCGTCTCGGGGCGGATGCCGAACCCGCCTTCTTCTCCGCAGAGCGCCTCGCCGCTCAGCTTGAGCACGATGCGGCGGTACTTCAGCCCGGGGGCCGGGCGGGGGGGAGGGGGTAGAAGAGAGTCCTGCTCAGCGGCCACGGTCGCACCTTGTAGTCGGGACGTGCGCGGACGGCAACGAGCAACGTGTCGCGTCATCCGGATGGCGCGGCGGCGCCACCCGTGCGGCGGAACGCGCCGGCATGTACCTTGCGGTCGCCGGCACCGGGCGCTACTCTCGGCCCCCCTATGGCACGTGTGACTGTGGAAGACTGCCTCGAGCGCGAGGAAAACCGTTTCGCCCTCGTCGTGCTTGCGGCCAACCGGACGCGGCAGCTCATGAAGGGCGCGGACACCCTCGTGAAGACGAAGAACAAGCCTGCCGTGACCAGCCTTCGAGAGATCGCGGCGGGCAAGGTGCACTTCCACCGGAGCTCGCACGAGGTCGTGTCCGAGTGGCTCCAGCAGATGAACGCTGGCGGCCAGCGCTGATGGCGCATCGGACGAGCGTGCTCGGGTGACGCACGCCTTCGCGAGGGCTCTGTCCCGGACCTCGCCCCCCTCCTCGTGCCAGCGCTGCGCTTGACCTGTCGCTTCGCATGAAAGAGGCAGCCACCCCGCGATCAAGGCGCGCTTCGAGCTCCGTCCAGCGCCGCGATCCGGAGCTCGAAGCGGGGACGTCGGCCCACTACGAAGATCCGGCGTACTACGCGAAGACGTACGCGCGGCGCCAGGACGACGTCCACTACTACGTGGACCTCGCCGCGGCGTCGGCAGGGCCGGTGCTCGAGTACGGCTGCGGCAACGGGCGGATCACGCTGCCTGTCGCGAGGGCGGGGGTCCGGATCACGGGCGTGGATCTGTCGGCGCCGATGCTCGACGATCTGCGCGCGCGGCTCGGGAGAGAGCCGCGTGACGTCTCCTCTCGCGTGAGCCTCCGGCGCGGCGACATGAGGGCGCTCCGGCTAGGGCGCCGCTTCCCGCTGGTGATCTGCCCCTTCAACGCCTTCCTGCACCTCTACACGCGCGCGGACGTGGAGCGGTTCCTCGCGCGCGCGCGCGAGCACCTGACGCCGCGGGGCGAGCTCGTCTTCGACGTCTCCATGCCCGAGCCAGCCGAGCTGGCGCGCGATCCGGATCGCGCCTACGCCACGCCGCGCTTCCGGTATCCCGCGAAGGACGGCCCGGGCGAGGTCGTCCGGTACACGGAGCGGTTCGACTACGACAAGGTCAGGCAGATCCTCTTCGTTTCCATGGAGTTCTCGCCCGTGAGCGGCGGCGGGCGCTGGATGACGCCGCTCGCCCACCGTCAGTTCTACCCGCAGGAGCTCGAGGCCTTGCTCCACTACAACGGCTTCGAGCTCACGGCGCTCCGCAGCGACTTTTCCGCAGCGCCGCCCGACAACCAGACGAGCATGCTGCTCTATCACTGCCGGCCGCGGCGCTCCGTGCGAGCTGGCCGCCGTCAGGGCTAGTCGCAAGCCGCGCGGCCACCCTCGGCGGCCGCACGCGAACACGAGGCTCGAGCGAGCCCGGCGCAGCGAGCCAGCGCGGCGCCGCGCTGCCGCCTGTGGCTCAGACGCCGATGTAGAGTCGGTGGGCGAAGTTGCGCTCGAGCTTGGCGCGCAGCACCTTCTCCGCCGCCGTCTCGATGTCGTACTCGACGCGCTTGAACTCGAAGCGCTTCGTGTCGCTGTCGTAGATCGTGTAGCTCGCGCGGTTGTCGTAGTCCCGCGGCTGTCCGACCGACCCAACGCTCACGATGTACTTGCGCCCTTGCTCGAGCTGGAAGTCCACCGCGGGGAGCTCCTCGACGCTGGTCGGCGTGAGCGCGAACACCTTGCAAAGGTGGGAGTGGCCGATGAGCGTGATGTGACCGAGCTCGTTCCACATGGGAAGGCACTCGCGCGCCTGCTCGGGGGCGAAGATGTACTCGAACTCCTCGAGGCGGACGGGCGAGCCGTGGCAGAGGTCGACGTTGATGTCCGTCAACTTCTCCTGGTAGGTCAGGCTCCGGAGCCAGGCCGCGTTCTCGGAGGAGAGCATCGCAGCGTGGGTGTCGAGCGCCTGCCGGGCGGCCTCGTAGTAGTACGAGTAGTCCATCCGACCAGCGACGGCCGCGTCGTGGTTGCCAAGGATCGTCTTCTTGGCGACCTTGCGGACAAGATCGGCGCACTCGTTGGGCGAACCGCCGTAGCCGACCGTGTCCCCGAGGCAGTAGTACACGTCGATGCGTTCGTGGCGGTACGACTCGAGCACAGCGCTAAGCGCCTCGTAGTTGGCGTGGGTATCGCTGAAGATCCCGAGTCTCATTTCGACGCGAGGGCGGAGCTTAGCACGAAGGCCTCGACTTCCGTTAGGAATTCAAACCCGAATCCACAGCCGGGCCGGTCGGGCTGGAGCTGGGTGTTCCCGGCTCCTCGGAGCAGTTCCGGTGGCTCATACTTCCACTGCACCCGGGACCTCGCTGAGGAGGCTTGAGGGCCGGCCGCTTGTCTGGCAAGGGGTGGCAGAGATCGCCCAGACGCTTTCAGCACGATCACCAAGATCACGATGACGAGCGGCCACCCGCACCGGAGAAGGATAGCGTGGAGCCCATGAATACCAAACAGAACGGTGCAGGCTCGCCTCCGATTTCTGCGGAGCGGCCGGTCGAGTCTGCTCTGTCCGCTGCAGCTGTCGCGCCGCCGCCGCCTGCCGTGGAGGATCTCGCCGAGGGGTGCGTGCGGTTTGTGGAGCGCGCCCTCGGCGTACGTCTTGACTATCGCCCGGAGACCTTGCCCGTGCTCGATCATTATCTCGAGCAGGCGCGTAGGGCGACGTCGGAGAAGGTCGAGGCGTTGCCGGTGGTTGCGCACATGGCGGGCGTCTACTTCGGCGAGGTCATCCGCCGACGGTACGCATCGTGGTGGCGCATGGATGGTGAAGACCCGACGTACTGGCAGGTGGAGTTCGCGTCGGTCTACCTCGCGTTCAGCCCCGTGCTTTTCGTCCGCGAGGCGCTCACGCGGGAGCCTGGCGCCGAGCCCGCGCGGGACCAGGGCGAAGATCCCCTGAGCGGCGATCCTGCGGCGCTCGATCTGGAGGACGAGGACCGCGAGGCGGTCGCGGCCAGGCTCGCGGAGCTGCCGCCGGTCTCGGAAGATGAGTACTACGCGCCGTCGACGCGGCTCGAGGTGATCGACATCGCCGTGGACGCGATCCGCTCGCGCCGGCTCGCTGCCGGCGACGAGACCGACGCCGTGCTCGGGCCGGGCGACTACGAGCGCGGCGGCGACTGATCCGGCCGCCGCCGCGCGCGTCCGCTCCGCGGCGCCGTGCGGTGCGCGCGGATCGTTGCGCCGCGCGTGGGATGTGCTCCGGCGCCGGCGACCGGTGATATCGTCGCCGGCGTGTTGTGGGTCCTCTTCGGGCTGTTGCTCCTCATCTCGTGGGCGGCGTACTTCACGTTTGGCCTGTCCACCGCAATGCCGATCGCGGCGAGCGTCGTCATCGCGCTCGCCGCCGTCGCGCTCTTCGTGTTCCGCCGCTTCAGGGCGCGGCGCGCCGCGTCCGCGCTCGAGCGGGCGATCGTCCAGCAGGGGGCGCAGCAGGCGCTCAACGCGAGGCCCGAGCGGCGCGCCGAGATCCAGGAGCTCCAGCGGCAGGTCCAGGGCGGCATCAGCGCGCTGAAGAGCTCCAAGCTCGGCAAGGGGAAGAAGCACGGCAGCGCCGCGCTCTACTCGCTGCCCTGGTACGTCATCATCGGCCCGCCCGGGGCGGGGAAGACGACCGCGCTGAAGCACTCCGGCCTGGTCTTCCCGTACGCACACCCGAGCAACGGCGGCGGCGTGCGCGGCGTCGGCGGTACACGCAACTGCGACTGGTGGTTCACCAACGAGGCGATCCTCCTCGACACCGCGGGGCGCTACACGACGGAGCAGGACGACCACGAAGAGTGGATCGCGTTCCTGCAGATGCTGCTCAGGCACCGCGCCCGGCGCCCGCTCAACGGCATCCTCGTCGCCGTGAGCGTGGCGGATCTCATCGACGCGAGCGAGCAGCACATCGAGCAGATGGGGAAGAAGCTCCGGGCGCGCATCGACGAGGTGATGACGCAGCTCCACATGGTGCTGCCCGTCTACATCCTGTTCACGAAGTGCGATCTCATCGCGGGCTTCTCCGAGTTCTTCGGCGACATGCGCAGGAGCGACCGCGCCCAGGCGTGGGGGGCGACGCTCAAGCTCAGCGCGGATAAGACCGCGCCGGGGAGGCTCTTCGACGCCGAGTTCGACGCCCTGGCGAAGCAGATCCACGGCCGCACGCTGAAGCGGCTCGTGATGGAGCGCAGCCGAGAGGTGCGCGAGCGCGTCTACCAGTTCCCGCTCGAGTTCGCAGGCATCCGCCGAAACCTCTCCGATCTCGTCTCGACCGTCTTCATGGTCAACGCCTTCCAGGGCACGCCCATCTTCCGCGGCTTCTACTTCACGAGCGGCACGCAGGAGGGCAGGCCGCTCGACCGGGTCCTCCAGCGCATGGGCCAGGCGATGGGGATCCGCACGCAGGAGGCTGCGGCTCAGCAGAACGTCGAGTCGAAGAGCTACTTCCTCCACGACGTGTTCATGAACGTCGTGTTCCCGGACGGGGACATCGCCGCGAGGAGCGCGAGCGAGATCCGGCGCCAGCGGATCGTGCGCGGCGCGATCAGCGCTGCGGCCGCGACGCTCGGGATCATCCTCGCGATCCCGAGCTTCGTCTCGTTCAGCAACAACCGCGAGTTCCTGCGCGACGTCGAGGCGGACGCGCGCGCCGTCAGCGCGATCCGTTGGGAGGACACGCGACCGCTCTCGGACAAGCTCGCGGCGCTGCGGCCGGCGCTGGATCGGCTCCAGGAGATCGACAAGGCGCGCGAGGACGGCCCCCCGGACGGGAAGGGCTGGACCATGTTCCAGGGAGAGACGGTCTACCCCCCGCTGGTGCACGTCTACGTCGCGAGCCTGCAGAACGGCTTCGTGATCCCGTGCAAGCAACGGCTCGAGGATCGCCTCAAGCTCGCGAAGGGAGAGTACTACCTGCGCGAGCGGAACGAGCTCAAGCTGTACCTGATGCTGAGCGACGTCGAGCACCTCGACGTCAACTGGGCGAAGGACAGGTTCACGTCGCTCTGGGCCGAGGTGCTCCGGCCGACGTCGAACCTCAACGAGACCGACCTGAAGAAGCAGCTCGAAAGTCACGTCGAGTACTACCTGACGCTCATCAAGCAGAAGCGGGTCACGCCGATCGCGCGGAAGGATGATCTGGTCGCGAGCGTGCGCGCGACGCTCCAGGCGGTGCCGGTGCGGAAGCGCTACTACGACTTCTTCGTCAACTCGATCATCGAGGAGAAGTACGACCCGACGGGCGACAACAGCCGCGCGAACCGCAAGTACCCGCCCCTCACGCTGGGGGACATGTTCGCCGACCGCCCCGACGTGCTGAAGGTCATCGGCAGCAAGCTGTACGCCAAGGAGAAGCGCTGGAAGGAGATCGACGGCCCATACACCGAGAAGGGGCACTTCGCGGTGCTCGAGAAGCTCGAGAGCGGCGCCGAGCAGCTGCTGGCCGAGCGGTGGGTCGTGGATCTCGCGCCGGGCGAGGAGACCTCGGTCAACAAGAACCTGGACGGCCTCGCTGCCGACTACGACGCCCGATACATCGCGCAGTGGACCGACTGGATGGCGGATCTCACCGTGCGGACCCCGGCCAACCTCAAGGAGGCGAAGGAGATCTACATGGAGCTCGCCAAGCCGGACTACCCGTACCTCCGCATCATCCGCGCTCTCGAGGACAACACGCAGTGGAAGCGGGATCGCAGCGCGGTTGAGGACTCGGGCCTGTTCAAGCGCGGGAAAGAGCAGCTCGAGAGGAAAATTGAGCAGAAGACGAGGTTCAAGGTCCCCCTCAACGTGAAGCTCATAAGAAATCGGCCGAGCTCGGTCCCGGACGAGTTCAAGCGAACGGTCGAGTTCGGCGTTCCCGCTGCGCCGAGCGGCTCGGCGCCGATCACGGACACGCCCCTGGCGAGGTACATCTCGCTGCTGAGCTCCCTCCGCGACGAGATCCAGCGGCTCGAGGATCTGAACCCGAACGTCGATGCGCGCCTCATGGCCGATCGGCTGATCGAGGCGACACGTCAGGCAGACGCGCTCCTCCAGCCCTTCGACGAGCGGGCCAAGACGCTGCTCCGGCCGCTCCTGCTGACCCCTCTCCAGGTTGTGGCAGCGCGACTGCCGCCACTCACGGCAGTATCCCGCTTCCCCGGCGCTGCTGCTGGCCAGCGCTGAGCGGGGTCAGACCTCGATGCGGATCTCGTCGCGGCCTGGTTGCACGGCGCCGGTCGCCGGATCGAGCGCGAGCACCATCTCGACCGCGTCCTCATCGTTGTCGCTGTAGTACCGGGGGCGCACGCCCATCGCCGTGAACCCGAGCTTCCGGTAGAGCCGGATCGCTGCCCGGTTCGAGCGGCGCACCTCGAGCAAGAGCAGCCGCACTTGCTGCTGCCGCGCGTACTCGAGCGAGCGGCTCATCAGCGCCGTCGCGAGCCCGCGTCGGCGCGCGGTCGGGCAGGTGGCGACGTTGAGCACGTGCAGCTCGTCGGCCACGTGCCACGCGATGAGGAAGGCGAGCGCGCGTCGCCCCTCGCGCGCGACCCAGCAGCGCGTCCACGGGCGGCGCAGCTCTTCTCGCGCGGAGAACTGCGGCACATCGAAGGCCGCGGACGCGACCGCGTCGACCTCGTCGAACGCGGCGTCGTCCGCGGTGTCGGCCGTCAGCTGGATCAGCGAGACCGAGCTCGTCGTCGCCTCGCGCTTCACCTCGCGACCTCCGTGGGGCAACCGGAGACGATCTGGACCTGCCCCACCCGCCCGCTCTTGAGCTTCTGGCATGCCTCTCCGAGGAGCTCGACGACCGCGGAGGACTTCCAGCGCCAGCCGTTCTCCGGGTCGTAGGGGACGAGCGCCTCATCCAGGTAGACGTTGGTTTGCCCGTCCTCGGGAGGCGGGTCGACCAGGTCGAACTCGCAGGAGACGACAATGCTGGCGATCTTCGAGAGCACGTTCCCCAGCGTGTCGAGGTTGTCCACCTTGAAGTAGAAGGGGCTCACGAACTGCGCGGCGCCGCCGGCGAGCGCCATCTCGTCGAGGACATCGCCGTAGAACTCGCTCCCGGGGATACCGACGACATAGACCTCGATGCCGCTCGCAGCGAGCTGCGCGATCGCGGCGACCGTGTCGTCGCGGTCGAGGCACCCCCCTGGTCCCGAGAGGCCGAAGGGCGCGCAGCAGTTCTCTTCGGGGCACTGCTGTTCGATATTCGCGATGCACTCCTCGGCGTCGCACGTCGCCGCGCTGTTGCAGTTCGGACCTCCGTCGGTCGCGAGCACGACGATGGTCTTGCCCGGAAGCTCCACGAGCTTCGGCGTGAGCGCCACGAGCGTCGCCGCGGTAGGCGTCCCGCCGAGTGGAGCGACGCGCGTCGCCGAGCTGAATTTCGAGGTCGTCGGGCGACTCTCCTGGCCGTCCGAGAAGGGGTCTCCCGGCGTGACAGGGAACACTTCGCCGCCTGGCCTGCACGGCGCCTCGGCGGTCGCGTCCAGCGGGAACACGGCCGCGCCGACGTTGATCAGGGGACCCAGGTTGCGCACGAGGTCGACTGCGGCCTCGTGCACCCGCTCGTAGCGCGTCGCGCGCGAGGAGGCGGCGCTGAGCATGCTGCCCGACGCGTCGAGGACGAAGTAGAGGTTCGGCGCCTCGGCGATCTCCACCTGGTGGATCTGGTTGCCGCAGAGCCCCCCTGCGTCCACGGGCGGTGGTCCGCTCGAGCCCCCAGCGTCCGGGTTGAACCCGTCGTCCGGCTCCTGCGCCCCCTGGCCGCTGCCGCTGCGTGGACGCTGCTTCAAGCTGTTGTCCGCGCACGCGGACAGCGCCGCGCCGAGCGCGAGCGCGGCCCCGAGGCGGAAGAGCATGCCGCAGACGCCGGCCCGCTGCTTCACCGCCGTGTTCATGGCGAACAGCGTACCACGCCCCTCCGCGCTGGAAGCGCCGGCGCTGGGGCGGTGGATCTCGCCTCGCTCAGGGCTCGCGGTAGAACCTGGGCACGCGGCGCGAGATGCTCGTCAGCACTTCCCAGGCGATCGTCCCCGTCAGCCCGGCGATCTCCTCCGCGCTGATCGTGGCGCGTCCGAGCGGGCCGTCCTGTGTTCCGAGGAACACCACCTCGTCCCCGACGCGTGCTCCCGGGACATCCGTCACGTCGAGCATGGTGAGATCCATCGACACGGCGCCCGCGATCGGCGCGCGCTGACCGCGCACGAGCCCGGCCCCGCGGTTCGAGAGCTGGCGGCTCAGGCCGTCGGCGTACCCCATCGGCACGGTGGCGACGACGCTCTCCCGTGACGCCTGCCACGTGTGGCCGTAGCCGATGCTGTCGCCCTTCGCGATCGTGCGGAGCGCGACGATCTCGCTGCGCACGCGGATGACCGGCTTGAGGTCCGGCGCGAGCCCTGCACACGGCGAGATGCCGAAGAGCGCGACCCCGGGGCGAACGACGTCGAGCCATGCGGCAGGCAGGCGCAGCATGGCCGCGCTGTTCGAGGCGTGTCGCACCCGCGGCGTCAGGCCGAAGCTCTTCGCCCGCTGCTCGATCTCCTCGAAGCGCTTCATCTGCTCGATCGTCACGCCGAGATCATCGGCATCCGCGCAGGCGAGGTGGGTCATGAGCCCGTCGAGCCTCACCTCTGGGTGCTTCGCGAGCATCGCGAGCACCGCCTCGAGCTCGGAGCTCGCCGTGCCGAGCCGTCCCATGCCGGTGTCGACCTTGAGGTGGACGCCGACGCGACCGCGCTGCTCGAGCCGCACCACGTTCGCGAGGCGCTCGATCTGGCCCGCGTCGTAGACGACCGGCACGAGGTCGCGCGCGATGATCTCCTCGAACCCTTCGCGGCGCGGGCCGTAGTAGCCGCCCATGACGAGGATAGGCAGCCGGATGCCGGCGTCCCGCAGCTCGATGGCCTCCTCGAGCAGCGCGACGCACAGGCCAGGGATGCCGGTCCGCTCGAGCGTCCGCGCGACGGCCGGCGCGCCGTGCCCGTAGGCATCGGCCTTGAGCACTCCCCAGATCTGCGGCCTCCTCGCGCCGCTCAGCGATCGCTCGAGGACGCGGAGGTTGTGCCGCAGGTGCGCGAGGTTCACCTCCGCGCGCGTCGGGCGCACCGCGTCCGCAGGCGCCGCTCGCCGTGGCCGCAGCACTCGCACCGGGCCGGCGCTCGATCCGAGCCCTTCGAGGGGCGACGCCGTGCCGTTGCGATCAGAAGTCGTGCTGCTGAGCTCTGTGGGCGCGTGCGAAGCGGACATCGTGTACGCGGATAGCCCTACGCTCGAGCGCGGGTCAAGATTCCGGGCCATCTTGGTGCGACAAGGTGAGGCATGCCCGCAGAGCGCGGACGCCGGTCAGAAGCAGCGACGCATGCACCGCGTGTACTTCGCGGTGCACCCTTTTTCGCAGCCGGCGGACTTGCAGTCCTGCTGGCACTCCTTCCAGCTCGTCTCGCACGCCGCGCTGCACGCGGCGCCCGGCGGCGCTGCGTCCTCGGCGGCGTCGGGCATCGCATCGGGGGCGCCCGCATCCGCTTCTTCGGCGGGGGCGGCCACGTCGGCGTTCAGGAGCCTGGGCGGCGGTGCGAGCGCGCTCGTCGGCTCCGGCACGGCGGGAGCGCGGCTGCTGGGCGGATTCCACTCGCCCTCGTCGAAGTCGCTGGCGCGGCTGAGCTGCCTCTCGCGGAGCGTCGCGTACTCCACGCGGTCGCGGGTCTGGCCGAATGTGTAGAACTGGAGCCACTCGTCCCAGCAGGCGCGCCGCAGCGTCGGCTTGATGTCCGCCATCGAGTCGAGCGCCATGCAGTGCTCGAAGCGGACGTCTCCCTCGTACACCGCGTTGATGCTCGCGCCGCACGCGGTCGCCGAGACGGCCGCCAGGCAGAGGAGGGTTCGGAACCGCACGAGGTACGGACACCGATAGCAGAAAAGCTCCGCCCCGGTGCCGCACCCGGCTCCTCGCCGCCGGAACCTGTCCGACCGGCTGGTCGAGGTGCTCTCCGGTTGAATTTTGCCCTGCGATGCCGTAGGTTGCCGCCCCTTCGCACCGGCAGCGGCGGCACGACGCCTCCGCGCCGGGCGCCTCAACGGAGCCTGTTCATGTTCCTCATGCTGTCGAAAGGTCCTCGAAAGACCACGCGCTCCAAGTCGAAGCGCTACCGGTCCAAGCTGAAGGCGAAGAACCGCAACCGGCGGAACCGCATCTACCAGCGCGCCTAAGGACTGCGGCAGGACCGCGGCGCAGGCGAGCGAGTCCTCGGTCTCGCTCGGTGCGCCGCCTTCGAACCTGACGGCTGCCCCTCGAAGCTAGGGGCCGCCCTTCTTCAGCTCGGTCAGCACCAACTTGGCGACCGCCTTCAGGGTGTCGAACACCCCGACGCCGGTACGCGCGACCCCCTCGAAGTCGGGGACGTTCGTCGGGTTGAGCAGCGACCGGAGCTCCTCGACCGTGCCGATCTCCGGCAGATCCCGCTTGTTGTACTGGATGACGTACGGGATCTTGTCGAGCGAGTAGCCCTGCTCGGCCAGGTTCGTGCGGAGGTTCTCCACCGACTCCTGGTTCGCCTCGATGCGGCCGAGCTGTGAATCCGCCACGAAGACCACGCCGTCGACGCCCTTCAGGATGAGCTTGCGGCTCGCGTCGTAGAAGACCTGCCCCGGCACCGTGTACAGGTGGAACCGCGTCTTGAAGCCGCGGATCTCGCCCAGCGCGAGCGGGAGGAAGTCGAAGAAGAGTGTCCGGTCGGTCTCCGTGGCGAGGGAGATCATCTTCCCCTTCGCGTCCGGATTGGTGCGCTCATAGATGTACTGCAGGTTCGTCGTCTTGCCGCAGAGACCCGGGCCGTAATAGACGATCTTGCAGTTGATCTCGCGCGCCATGTAATTGATGAAGCTCATCGACCGCGCTCCTAGTCGTTGAAGAGGTTGTCGATGTCCTCGTCGGTGATCTCGGCGAACGGCGAGTCAGCGCCCGGCTCCTGCACCTTCTTGAGCAGCGCCTCGAAGATGTGGTTGAGCTCCTCGCTCGCCTTTCGCACCCGGAGCCTCACCAACCCGAGGCTCGACTTTGAGTCGAAGATCACCACGAGGATGACGCGGTTCCCGACCAGCTGGATGTGGATGTTCGCCTTCTCACCCTCGTGGAACTGAGTGGCGAACTCGTTCTCCTTGAGGAGCTTCGCCATCCCGCCCGTGGCGGCGATGTTCCCCGCCGTCAGCGAGGCGAGCGACGTGGTGTCGAGGTTGTCGACGTCTCCGCTCGCGGCGATCAGTTGCCCGTTCTTGTCAACGATGAAGACGACCTTCGCATTGGCGTCCTTGACGAGGCGATCCACCACGCTCTGGATCTGATTGAATTCCTCCTCGTACATCACCATCTGAGGGTTGACCATCGTTCCTCCGCCAGCGCTCTCGCGATGGGGCCCTGGGCATTGCGGGCTCTGTCGCCCTTGTCATCACCGGGCGCCGCACGTGCGGTCCCCGACCATCATCATCCAACTGGCGTCCCGCTGTGCGGGCATGCCGTACCACCGGTACCACTTCGCGGCGCCACGCTCGCTGCCTGGGACTTGCATGACCGGTTCGCGGCGCGCAGTGCGACTGCTCCTCGACCGTGCGCCCGTACATCTTGGGACGTTTCTATCCGAAGCAGGTGCGGCGGAGCAAGGCGGCCCTTTCTGGAAGTTTGAGGATCGCGCAGCCGGACCCCTCCGAGCCCTGCCCGAACCCAGCCGCGCGTGCTCCCACCCCTGACCCCATGGGCCTCCGCTCCGGGGCTTCCCGGGCGCTGGTCTGCGGCAGCAAGCCGGAGGGCGTATCGCGGTAATGAAGCGAAATTACTGAATTTTGTTTTCGAACGCGAGCGACTTCGGCCGGGCTCCCCCGGGACGCGCTGGTCGCGGAATGCTCCGCCATCGCTGCTGTGTGCCGGGCAGAAGCTCGACGAACGACCCGGGATCGCTGCGGGTGGCGCGCGCCGAGCTCATGAACGAGCTGCTCGGCAGACGAGGCCCGGGACCGTCGTCCGGGCTGCGCGAGCTCCGCTGGCGCGTGGCCGTCACCACTTGACCTGGGCCGCTGCGGTCCTCCTGCGGCCATGGCTTGCGCTTGACCGATGGCTTCGGCCACGGGATAGCGCCGTGGATGCGTGACGTGCTCAGCCGGACCGAGCCCCGGGGGATCGAGCTCAACCCCGGGACGATGAGGAAGCGCCTGGCCTGCGTGATCACCGCGGGGGCGGCGGCGTTCGTGTGCGCCGCGTTGATCGGTTCAGACGCGCGCGCCGAGCTCGGCGCGGTTCACCCCGAGGTGCTCTCCGCGCACGCGGCTGTTCGCGCGGCGAGAGGTCCGGAGGTCTACGGCGCGCTGCGCGAGCTCTGGCGTACGTGGGACCGCGCGGATCCGACGCAGGTCGAGGAGGCGATCGTGTCCATCGCGGAGGGCGGCGCGACCAGCGCGCCTGCCCGGGTCTATGCGGAGCTCCTCTCGGCGTATGCGCGCAGGCGGCGAGGCGATCTCGACGGAGCCGTCGCGAGGGTCCAGAAGCTCGGGTTCATCGGCCGCTGGGCTACGATCGGCCCGTTCGACAACGAGAACAAGGGGGGCTTCGATCGCGCGTTCGGGCCCGAGGAGGAGCTCGATCAGCCCATCGCGGCGGGCAGGACGTACGACGGCAAGGCGCGGGCGGTGCGCTGGCGCGTGCCGCCCGCGGCGCCGCAGTACGGGTGGTTCGACTTCGGCGATTTCATCCGTCCGGTGGAGGGCGTCTGCGGCTACGCGACGACGTTCGTCCGAGCGAAGGTCGGGACGCGCGCGCCTCGACCGATATCGATCTGGGTCGGAGCGGACGGCGCGTTCAAGCTCTTCTGGAACGGCGAGAAGGTCCTGGCCGATCCCGGGTATCGCGAGCTCGACATCGATCGGTTCGCCACCACGGTGGCGCTGACGCCCGGCTACAACCGCCTGACGATCAAGGTCTGCGGAGGCGCATCGGCGCCCAAGTTCGCGCTGCGCATCGGTGACGAGAGGGGGGCGCCGGATCTCGATCTGGACGTGACCTCCGACATCGGGACGCAGGTGACGACGCCTCAAGGGGGAGCCGCCGGTGCAAAGCGCGCGGGCGAGGCGCGGGCGCAGGTGGAAGGGCCGGGCGCACGCGCGGCGCGCGACGCGCGTGCGCCCGCCATCGAGGGGCCGATGCAGGCGTTCGAGCGCGCTGCGAGCGCCGGCCGGCCTTCGCCTGCCGTCCTCGAGGCGTTCGCGCGGTACCTCATGCTGACGGGCGGTGACGCGGAGGGCGAGCACAGGGCGCGCGATCTCGCGCGCCGCTCCGCCGAGACCGAGCCGAGCGTGCGTCGCTACCTGCTCGCTGGTCAGCTCTCGGAGGACAGAAACCAGCAGCGCGCGTGGATCGATCGCGCCGCTGCGCTCGCGGGCCGCGGGCGCGAGGACGTGGACGTTCTACTCTCCCAGGCGCGGCTCGCGCAGACGAGCCCGAACTGGCGGGAAGCCGCTCCGATCTATGAGCGCATCCTGGCATCCGACCCGGATCACGTCACCGCGCTCCTCGGTCTTGTCGATCTGTACGTGGAGGCGGGGCTCAAGCGCACCGCGCTCGCCACGCTGGAGCGAGCGCTCGCGCGCCAGCCGAACAGCATATCGCTGCTCCGCGCCTCGGCGGCGCAGCTCCGCGCCCTCGGCCGCGACACGGAGGCCGCCGAGATGGAGGCGCGCTACGCGGCGCTGCGCTTCGACGACTCGAGCTTCCTGCACCAGCAGGTCGATCTCGCGGTGGCGCGCCGTGATGCGGCGGGCGCGGAGCGCTGGCTCGAGCGCTTCCTCCGCAGCGAGCCTGACTCTGTCTGGGCCCGCTCCGTCGCGGCGCGCACGTACCGCGCGCTCGGCCAGGGCGACCGCGCGCTCGCCGCCCATCAGCGCGCGCTCGCCATGGCGCCGGAGGACATCGGCACCCTGCGCGCTCTCTCGGATCTCTACGGTGAGGAGGGCAACCGCGAGGCGCAGCTGGAGATGCTTCAGCAGATCCTGGCCATCAGCCCTCAGGTGAAGGACGTGCGCGAGTACATCGAGCACATCGAGCCGCCGAAGCCGCGCGCCGACGAGGCGTACGCCTGGGCGCCCGATCGCTTCCTTCCGATGCGGCGCAGCGCTGACCGGCAATATCCCAAGCGCACGCTTCGCAGCCTGACGGTCACCACCGTCTTTCCGAACGGCCTCGCCAGCCGGTTCCGTCAGGTGGTCTTCCAGCCCCTCACGGACGAGGCCGCGGCGAGCGCCCGGCAGTACGCCTTCGAGTACCAGGCCGAGCGTCAGACCGTGAGCCTCCGGGCCGCGAAGGTCTACCGGGCAGATGGCAAGGTCGACGGGGCGATCGAGAGCGGGGAAGCGGGCGCGAACAACCCGGCGCTCGCGATGTACACCTCAGCGCGCACGTTCTACGTCAGCTTCCCGCGGCTCAACGCCGGCGACGTCGTTGAGCTGCGGTACCGCGTCGACGACGTGAGCCCTCGCAACGAGATCGCCGATCACTTTGGCGAGATCGAGTACCTCCAGGGGGACGAGCCGATCGCCAGCAGCGAGTACGTGCTGATCACCCCCAAGACGAAGCAGTTCCACATCTTCGCGTCCAACCTCCCGGGCCTCGTGCGCGAGACGAAGGAGGACGCCGAGCGGCGCACCTTCCGCTTCTCCGCCGCCTCTGTCCCGCCGGTGGCGCCCGAGCCCGCGATGCCGGCGTGGTCCGAGGTCCTCGCGCATGTCCATGTCTCGACCTTCAAGAGCTGGGACGAGGTCGGCTCCTGGTACTGGGGCCTCGCGCGAGAGCAGTTCGACGTGGACGACGAGGTACGCAAGCGCGTGCGCGAGATCACGAAGAACCTCTCCGACGATCTGAGCAAGGTTCGCGCGATCTACAAGTACGCGACCGAGACGCGCTACGTGGCGCTCGAGTTCGGCATCGAGGGCATTCGTCCTAGGAGGTGCGCGCAGACGCTCGCTCGCGGCTGGGGCGACTGCAAGGACAAGGCGACGCTGATCGTCACGATGCTCCGTGAGCTCGGCATCCCGGCGACGATCGTGCTCGTGCGCACCCGCATGCGAGGGGGCATCGAGCCGGAGCCCGCGAGCCTTGCCCCGTTCGACCATGCGATCGCGTACGTGCCTTCGCTCGACCTCTACCTCGACGGAACGGCAGAGCACTCGGGCTCGACCGAGCTGCCCATCATGGATCGCGGAGCGATGGCGCTTCAGATCAACGAGGGCAAGCCGAAGCTTGTTCGCCTCCCCGAGCCCGCGCCGGAGGCTTCCGTCGTGCACCGGACCGTCGACATCGCGCTCGGCGCTGACGGTTCAGCTCAGCTCGGCGTCGACATCCAGGTGGTCGGCGCGTTCGCTCCGGAGTGGCGGACCCGCTACATGGCGGAGGGAACGCGCCGCGACCGGGCAGGCCGTGACCTCGCCGCGGACTTCGGCACGGTCGAGCTTGCTCCTGGCAAGGCGGGGGTGGAGGTGAACGACCTCGAGGACATCGAGCAACCGGTGAAGCTGCGGGCCCGAGGAAGGGCTGTCGCGCTCGCTCGCAGGGAGGGCGACAGCCTGTCGATCCCGGCGGTCCCCACGCAGCACCTCGCGACCGAGTTCGCTTCCCTGTCCACGCGCACCCGCGACGTGATCATCCCCGCGCTCACGACGCGCCAGGATGAGTGGTCCATCCGGGTCCCGCAGGGCTGGCGCGTCACCAGGGCGCCGCTTCCCCAGGACCTGGACACTCCGTTCGGCAAGTTCTCCATCTCGGTCGAGCAGTCCGCGGGAAAGGTCGTCGTACGCAGCCAGATCTCCCTCACGAAATCGCGGATCAAGCCGTCCGAGTACATGGCCTTCAGAACGTTCTGCGAGACGGCGGACCGCGCCTTCGGCCAGCGGGTCGTGCTCGGCAAGTGAGCCAGGCCCAGCCCCCGGGGGGGCTCCATCGCGCTGGTCCACTCGGGGTCCCACGGCAGACCTTGACAATCCAGCGCCAGATCGCCATAAAGCGCCCCCTCTACGCATCCCTGCGGCACAGAACAGCCTCTCCGGTGGTTCGGAGGGTGGCCGCCGGGAGCGTAGGCACTCGGATCGAGGGCGTCATGCCGAAGATGAAGACCAACCGCGCCGCAGCCAAGCGGTTCAAGGTGACCGGCTCCGGCCGGATCCGTCGGAGCAAGGGCGGGCTCAACCACTGCATGCAGGAGAAGAGCAAGAAGCGCCTGCGTCGCCTCCGCAAGAACGACATGGTCGACTCGGCGATGGAGAAGCGCGTCAAGCTGCTTCTTCCCTACGGCTGACCCCGGAACCCTGAGGTAAAGCTCCGATGCCGCGCGTAAAAAGAGGGTTCAAGGCCCGTCGCCGTCGTAACCGCGTCCTCAACCAGACCGAGGGGTACTTCCTCGGCAGGAAGAACCGCTTCCGTCAAGCGGTCGAGGTTCTTCGTCACGCCTGGGAGTACGGCTACATCAGCCGTAAGCTCAAGAAGCGGGATTTCCGCCGTCTCTGGATCACTCGGATCAATGCTGCCGCGCGCCTCAACGGCACGACGTACTCCCGTCTCGTCAGCGGGCTCAAGAAGGCAGGCATCGCGCTCGACCGGAAGATCCTTTCGGAGATCGCGATCCACGATCCTGCGTCATTCGGTGCTGTGGCGAAGCTCGCCTCCTCGCCTGCTGCAGCGAAGTGACCCCCCAAGGGCGGCCAGCTCGGCCTGTTTCAGCGCCACCATGTGGGCAAGGTTGAACCTGGCCGAGGCCGTCCGGCTCGTATCGCCTCGATGACCACTTGATTCCTGAATAAATCGGGGCACTTGTCGCGGCACAGCCGCGCGCCTCAGGATCGGCGTTGCTGACCTGGATAGCCCCGGGTGCTTCCTCGCGAGAGGACGAGCTGCTGCGGGATGTTTACGTTGCGCAATGGCGGTCCCGTCTGGTGAGGCGAACAGGTACCAAACGGATGCACAGTGTGCACTTCCTGCACGCCAGGAACCGCATCTTTGGTGGCACCCTATGACCCTGTTGCCAGGGTGAATTACGACCCAGCCAGAGCGCCCGGGCCACCTCGGACATGAAAATGTGATCTGATGTGGGATATCGGTCCCGTCCTCAGGACCTGAGGAACCGTAGGGCGTTCCTGACTGTCTTCCGCGGGTACGTTCGTCGTCGCAGTCTCCATCAGACCTGAGCCAATGGCTGGAAATACTAAATTTCCAGGCGCTCTCTCGCGAAAAATAACCTTCTCCGCCTTTGGCCGTCGGGTGAGGGCTCGACATCGCCATCGGGAGGCCCAGGTTCAGGAAACATCGAAGCTCACTGAGAGAACGGCCTCAGCAGTCAGGCCCAGCCACTCCACACGCTGGAAAGGATAACGGAATCCCCCTGCCCGTGCGGCGAGGGCGGCCCACCATCCGTGGGAGGCTGACGGACTCGAGGTGCCCTCAAGAAGGACAGGTTGCCGATGTTGTTGCGTCTTCGGAAGCGTACCCAGCCATGCAGTTCGGCTCGGTCGCAGCGAAATATTTCGCTCGATACGGCACGGACGGCGCCTCGCGGCCTACATACCGCACCCAGGTCGAGCTCTCAAACGGGAGAACACGGAACGCACGCCAAAAAAGGCACTGTTCTTGCTTCTGGAGTTGGGCTGCCACCGGGAGCTGGCGCAAAAGCATCACTCTGCAAGAGCAAGCCCGCCTCCGGCGGGAAGAGTTCGACCGGAATCAAAAGAAAGCACCAGCGGTTGCCAGTTTCAACAGGGGCTCCTTCAGTCAGCTCCTGCTCCCTGTTTGGCACGAAATCGCCTCGCCCGCCGTCAAAAGGTGACGAGGCATTTCAATCTCGCAAGGTCAGCCGTTTAGAAGTGAACGCCGACACAAGGACCAAGATGAGCACGTCGACCGCCCGCCGTCCAGAAACTGCGCGGAGAAACGCCAAGTCCTCCGCTGTGGGTACCTCTGCGCGGCTCGCGGCATCCAAGAGCTCGCAGGGAGCCGAGACAGCATCGGCTCCCCGGCGGGCGGCATCGCAGACCACCGATTCGGGGGTCTCCGAGGTCGAAGAATTCGGGGACAGCCAGTCGCCGCGCTCGCACTTTCAAGGAGCTACCACCGTGGAGGGAGCCGCCATGAGGTCGACGAAGAGCAACGCCACTGTAGTGAAGGGCGACCCGCTCGCTCAGGGTGGGACGGCCACGCCGGAAATCGCAGCCCTCAACCTCCTGGAGGACGACCAGGCGGAGGAGACCGTCGTGCGACCCCGCCCGGCGGAGATCCTCGACGAGGACCGGGCGGCTGATTTCATCGATCTGGACCTCGGCCCGCTCGATCGGCTGCCCCAGCCCGAGCGCGCCAGGAGCCAGGATCGAGAGCTGAAGGACGTCGAGGACGGAGGGGGCGACTCGATGCTCGCCCGCTACTTCCGCGACATGGCGCTGCACCCCGTGATGGGGCCCGACGAGGAGCTCGACACCGCCCGCGCAGTCGAGCGCACCGAGGTCGAGCACTGGGTGGCCCTGCTCTCGTACATGCCTGCGGCCGAGCACATCCTCACCGCGCTCGAGGAAGATGTTGCCAAGGCCGGCGAGGATGAGGTGAAGGCTCCGCAGATCGCGGAGATGCAGAAGCTCGTTCGCTCGGCGAAGAAGCAGAAGGGGAAGCTCCTGCCCGAGCAGGAAAAGCCGTGGACCCAGCTCTCCGAGGAGCTCGCTGCGGCGGTCCGCCTCCCGGACTCGGATCGTCTCTGGATGGCCCGCGCCTTCAACATCGCGCGCGATCTTGTGCGGGAGCCCGACTTCGAGGACGACGTGAGCGATCCCGAGGAGACCCGTCCCACGCGGCCGAGGCTCCCGATGTCGAGCTCCTACCGCAGGTATCTCGATCGGGTCGAGCGGACCTTCCAGGCGCAGCACGACGCGAAGAACCGCTTCGTGAAGGCCAACCTGCGGCTCGTCGTCTCGATCGCGCGCCGCTACAACCGCGGTCGTCTGCCGCTCATCGACCTGATCCAGGAAGGCAACATCGGGCTGATGAAGGCGGTCGAGCGCTTCGACCACAGCCGCGGCTATCGCTTCTCGACGTACGCTTCCTGGTGGATCAGGCATGCGATCAGCCGCGCGCTGGCCGACAAGGGCCGGGCGGTTCGCATCCCGGTCCACATGCTCGACACGTACAACCGCGTGGCGCGGGCAACGCAGGCGATCATCGCGCGCACGGGGCACGAGCCGACGATCGAGGAGCTCGAGAAGGAGACGGGTGTCCCGCGCGAGAAGCTCGACAAGGTGAAGGACTTCTACGCGGAAACGCCGTTCTCCCTCGACCGTCCGGTTGGCGACGAGGACGGGCGGAAGTTCATCGACTTCCTCCAAGAGGAGAACGCGCTCTCGCCGTTCGATCATCTTGCGAACAGGAAGTGGAGCGACGAGGTCCGGCGGCTCCTCACCACGCTCACGCCGATCGAGTCGCGGATCATCCGCTGGCGCTTCGGTCTCGATGATGAGGACGAGCTCACGCTCAAGGAGATCGGCGACAAGTACAACCTGTCGCGTGAGCGCATCCGTCAGCTCCAGGAGCAGGCGCTCGGCAAGATCCGCAAGCAGATGCGCGACTACTGAGCGACGGGCACGGCAATCGCGATGATGCGGCCGCGCAGCGTCATGCTGCGCGGCCGCGCTGCTCGAGCCGTCTGAACACGCTCCTTGCGCGGGGGCGCGCCGAAGCGAGCGGAGAGCCGGTGCCTCATCGCGGACACGTCGCGCGTCGCCCTGAGACCGCACGCGCTCTCAGGGCGAGCGTGTATCCTTCCAGAGCTCGTCGGCGAGCGAGCCGACGAAGTCGTCGATCGCCCTGCGTACCGGCTCGATCTTCCCCGGGACATCGGCGGCCAGCACGGCGAAGGCGATCGGGGACCGGCCGGGTGGCGGGAGGATGTAGCCGGAGAGGGCAACGACCGAGGCGAGGGTTCCCGTCTTCGCGCGGATGGCGCGCTCTTTCGACCACCCGCGGAAGCGACCACGCAAGGTCCCGTCCACGCCGCCGATCGCGAGCTGCGCGGTGAAATCGGTGCCGAGCGCCGCATCGAGCTGAGCGGCACGGAGCAGCCGCACGATGGATTCAGGCGACGCGCGGGCAGCGTCGAACAAGCCGGAACCGTTCCTCAAGACGACACCCTCTTGCGAGGCGCCGAGCTCGCTGAGCGTCTCGCCGACCAGCGCCGCCGCAGCCTCCGCCGTGCCGGGGCGACCTCGCTTCTCTGCGGCGAGCGTCTTGAAGATCGTCTCCGCGTAGAAGTTGTCGCTGTCCTTGCCGAGGGCAGAGAGCAGCTCGCCGAGAGGCGCCGAGCGGTGGGCGACGAGGAGCCGCTTCTGTTGCTCGCCGCCGAGCCGCACCTCACCGGAGGCCTCCACGCCCACCTCCTGCAGCATCTCCTTGAGCGCATACGCCGCGACGAGGCGGGGATCATCGACGCGCCTCGCCAGGCTCACCGCGCGGCCCCCTTCCGGGATGTTGCCGCTGAGGTGCACGGTGAGGCGCTGGCCGTTCGGCTCGAGTCGGATCCCGATCTTCTCTGGTGTGCCGCGCCGAGCGGTGGTCACGTTGCCGCGGAGCACCGTGAAGCCAGGGGGGTCGACCGCGATGGACGCGGCCTGGCCCGCCTTCGACGGGCGGACCGTGAAGAGCACGGTGTTCGCGTTCAGCGACGCTGCCGCGACCGGGGCGCGAAAGGCCGCCCACTCCTCCGGCTGCTGCTCGAACGCTGGAGGCACGTAGCGCGCGTCAAAATAGCCTTGATCCACCGCGATCGCTGCGACCTTCCGGACGCCTGTCGCGCGCAGATCTCGCGCCATTTCCCAGAGATCGCGCGTCCTGAGCGACGGATCGCCCGAGCCCCGGAGCACGAGCTCCGCGACGGTTCCGCTCGATGTCTCCCCGTAGAGGCCGGTCAAGTAGCGGTAGCTCGGCCCGAGCAGGCGCAGCGCGGCTGCTGCCGTGAACAGCTTCGCGTTCGATGCGGGATTGTACAGGCCGCGCTCATCGAAAGCGGCAAGGGTCGCTCCGCTGGCGACGTCGAGCGCGAGCACGCCGACCCGCCCCCCCAGGCGTCGCACGTCAGTGGTGAGCTTCTCGAGCGACTCTCGAGTGCGGCCTGGGTCAATTTTTTGAGGGTGAGGCGCGGCGAGGGTCGACGGAGGCGCGCTTGGGCCCCCGGGCGCTTCCTGCGTCGGTCCCGCGGTGCCGGTTGCGCGCTCTGCGGCATCCTTGCCGCCGTCGCTCGGCTGCGAGCCGCCCGGGCGGGCGAGGGTCGACGAGAGCAGGAGCGCGATCACGGAGACGGTCCGGCGGGTGAGTCGAGGCATGACGACTCTCCGGCTGTACAATGTCTCCGCCGCGGGCGCCTCCTCCGGTCGACCGCTCGGCGCAGCCCGGCAGTTGGAACGCGTGGTCGGGGTTGTCCTCGCAAAGGAGAGCTTGCTAGGGTGCGCGCAGGCACTTCTTCACGCTCTGTTCGAAGGGAGGACACCGTGTCCCAGCAGCATTCGACCCGCGCGCTCTTGCCGCTCATCCTTCTCGCGGCGTCAGCATGCTCGGGCGCCAAGCCCAAGCAGGCAGGAGAAGACTACAACTTCGACCAGGCGTACTCGGGCGATGGCGCGCCCGCCGAGACGGACAGCTCCGACAGCGAGGCGAGCGCGTCGCAGGACAGCGGCGGCGGCCTCAACGCCGATCAGAAGAAGCAGATGGAGATCGCGCTGCGACGCGGGGGGGACAAGGCGTCGAACTGCGCCGAGGTCGTGCCGAACGCGCCGACTGGCGAGGGAGAGGTCAAGGTCGTCTTCGACGGCCAGAAGGGGCGTGTGACCGACGTGCTGGTTGGACCGCCCTTCGCAGGGACGCCTGCCGAGGCCTGCGTGAAGCGCGCCTTCGTCGGGGAGATCGTGCTGCCGTTCGAGGGCGACCCGCTCGAGGTCCCGTACACCGTGAAGCTGCCGGCCAAGAAGGCCGGAACCGCGTCTTCCAGCGCGAAGACCCCATGAAGAGCGCCGCCCTCGCTCTCGCGGCTGCGCTCGTGTTGACCGCTGCTACCGCCGGCGCAGAGGAGCCCCCGGCACCTGCACGGCACCCGCCGTCGTCGGTGCGCGCGAAGCTCATCTTCGGCGGGGTGGCCGTGACGGCGGTCGCCTACGGCGCAGCGTTTCTCGCCGCGTCCTCGTGGCCCGAGGTGCCCGGGTCGAACGAGCTGAAGATCCCGATCGCCGGCCCCTGGCTCGCGCTCGCGAAGAACGACTGCGCCGCTGACGATCCCGACTGCGGGGCGAAGCTGTATGTGCGCGGCGCGCTCACCGTCCTCGGTGGGCTCGCGCAGCTCGCTGGCCTCGGCATCGTCGGCGAGGGCATCTTCATGACCACGGAGGCGCCCTCGGCGCGGCCCCCGAGCACGTCGGCCCTGACGCTGCGGGCGGCTCCGGTCATCACCGCGACGGGGATGGGCCTCGGCGTCGTCGGCACCTTTTGATCGACCAGGAACCAGGCGCACCTCGGCACGGTGCGCTGGCGCCGCTCACCGTCGGCGCCATGGCAACGGAGCGGGACCGCGGACTGGCTTGCCAGCTATCCATCCGATGCGCTCGATCATGAGCTCGACGGTGGCACCGTACGGCACATGCTGGTCAGCGCTCCAGCCGGAGACTCGGCCTGCTCCCACCACGTCACCCGCGCGCAGCTCGAACTGGTTGCTGATGTACGCAATGGATTCGGCCAACGAGAAGGTCCACTCTCCGACGCGGGAACAGGAGCGCGCCTCGGCGTCGACGCGGGCCTGGGTCCGCAGCACCTCGACCGGGCCCAGCTCTTCAGGCGTGACGAGCACCGGGCCGAGCTGCGTGGCGAAGTCCTTCGCCTCCGAGGGGGGCAGCCCGCGCGCCAGCAACCGCGCCTCGATGCTGCGCGCGGTCCAGTCGTTCAGCACGGCGTAGCCCGCGATCGCGCGCTCCACTTCGTCCGGGGTGGCGCGCCGCAGATCCTCGCAGAGGAGCGCCGCCAGGTTCAGCTCGTAGGCGGGCTCGTCCTCGAGCGCCGGAAAGGGAACCGCCGCAGCGTGTCCGAGCAGCGCGCGGCTGTTGCCGAAGCGGTACCAGGGGCGATCGGCGTCGTGCGCGTAGGGGCCGAGCTGGATGTACGCGGCGCGATCGGTGGCGCAGGGCGGCAGCCACAGGATGCTGTCGGGGTGCAGCTGCGCCGAGGAGGGACGATCTCCGCTGAGCAGCCGGTCATCCAGCGCGTGAAGACCGGCACAACGAAGCGCCACCACGCGCGTGTGAAAGTCCGACACGCCGGGGATGTCAGCGAGCTTCGTTCCGAAGTGGCGCTCGAGCTCCGCGACGTCGTAGAGCGCGCCGTCGCGTTCCAGCGCGACGATCGGGGTGGACGTCGCGAGCTCGAAAACGTGGGCGATTCTCATGACACGGCCAAGTCGAGGCGGCGGCGGAGCGTACCATCCCGGGTCGCCGAAGCTCTCAGGGCGACGGGATTCCCCACGGTTCGGGTCCCGCCGACGGCGCCTGCTCCCGCGGCACTCGGCCCGGGCTGGGAGATCGGATTACCCTTTGCATTGACGCGCCTGGAGAGCGGCCTAGAATGCCGGCGGATTCAGAGCGGCATCACGTCGCGCAGGCTTGCCGCGGGCCCTTCTGGTTGTAGATGGGCTCGTACGGCAGGTCCGGTTCTGTTGCCGGTGCGGGATCTCTCCTCGCGGGGGGTCCTCCGGCTTCGGTCCTGTTGACGGGGCCGTGCGGCTTGTAAGCCGGGCAAGGTATTTGCCGTGGACAGCCGAACCTCGGCGGGCTCACCCCTTGAGCGCCAAACGAGGAACTGGTTACAGGCGCGCACACGGCGCAGCGGAGCGATGGGTCATGAGCAAGCGGACCAAATTCGTCTTCGTCACAGGCGGAGTCGTATCGTCGATCGGCAAGGGACTGGCCGCGGCCTCGATCGGGGCCCTGATGGAGTCCCGTGGGTTAAAGGTTACCCACCTCAAGCTGGACCCGTACATCAATGTCGATCCCGGCACGATGTCGCCGTACCAGCACGGCGAGGTCTTCGTCACGGACGACGGTGCGGAGACCGATCTGGATCTCGGGCACTACGAGCGCTTCACGCTCGCCCGGATGACGAGGCAGAACAACTTCACGACCGGCCGCGTCTACGAGGCCGTCATCTCGAAGGAGCGCCGCGGCGAGTACCTCGGGGCGACGGTGCAGGTGATCCCGCACGTCACGGACGAGATCAAGCTGCGCATCCGTTCTGCCGCGGACGGGGCTGACGTGGCCATCGTCGAGGTCGGCGGCACCGTGGGCGACATCGAGTCGCTCCCGTTCATCGAGGCGATCCGGCAGCTCAAGGTGGAGTCGGGCGCGCAGAACGCGATCTCGGTGCACGTCACGCTCGTGCCGTTCATCGCGACGGCGGGCGAGCTGAAGACGAAGCCGACCCAGCACTCGGTGAAGGAGATGCGCGAGATCGGCATTCAGCCGGACATCCTCCTCTGTCGCTGCGATCGGCCGCTCCCGCGCAGCATGAAGGAGAAGATCTCCCTCTTCTCGAACGTCGCCGTCGACTGCGTGATCGCGGCCGTGGATGTCGACTGCATCTACGAGCTCCCGCTGGTCCTCCACGCGGAGGGGATCGACGAGAAGATCACGGAGCTGCTCAACATCTGGGCGAGGCAGCCGGACCTGTCGGCCTGGCAACGCATCGTCGAGCGGTTCAAGAAGCCGTCTCGCGGCATCGTGAAGATCGGCGTCGTCGGCAAGTACGTGCACCTACGCGACGCGTACAAGTCGCTCCACGAGGCGCTCGTCCACGGCGGGCTCCACAACGACGTGCGGGTCGAGCTCGAGTACATCGACTCCGAGCAGATCGAGGCGCGCGGTGCGGCCGAGCTGCTGTCGAACCTCGACGCGATCCTCGTGCCCGGCGGCTTCGGCGACCGCGGGACCGAGGGGAAGATCGAGGCCATCCGCTACGCGCGCGAGGAGAAGATCCCGTTTTTCGGGATCTGTCTGGGCATGCAGCTCGCGGTCGTCGAGTTCGCGCGGCATGTCTGCGGCATGACGGGGGCGAACTCCGTCGAGTTCGATCGCAACGCCGCCTATCCGGTGATCGACCTGATGCCCGATCAGAAGGGGGTCGTCGAGAAGGGCGGCACGATGCGCCTCGGCGCGTACCCGTGCGTGCTGGACAAGGGCTCGGTCGCCGCGGAGGCGTACGGGCAGACGAGCATCAGCGAGCGACACCGGCATCGGTACGAGGTGGCCAACAGGTACCGCGAGGCGATGACGCAGAAGGGGCTCGTGCTCTCCGGGACATCGCCGGACCAGCGGCTCGTCGAGATGATCGAGCTGCGCGACCATCCGTACTTCGTGGGCTGTCAGTTCCACCCCGAGTTCAAGAGCCGGCCCCATAACGCGCACCCGCTCTTCGCGCGCTTCGTGCGCGCCGGCCTGGAGCGCCAGCGCGAGCGCAACAAGGCAGAGAAGCCGAAGCCCGGCGACTCCGCCGCCGCCCATACCCAGCAAGCTGCCTCTTCCGTTAACTAGCGTTCCGCGCGAGGCGCGTCTGCGCCAGAGATCCTGAGCGATCTCTGGCCATCGCCGCCTCGGCGGTGAGACGTGCACGGACGAAAGCTGCCCTGCGCAGCCTCCGTCCGTGATCATCGAATTCGAACGTTGCGGGCGTCCGTCAGACGTCGCCGAGGCTCGGCCGGCCCAGGGGCGGGGCGTCCAGCGGCTCGACCGGCGCGGCCTTGGGGGCGAGGAGCGGCGAACGCTCGCCGACCTCCTTCAGCAGGTTCCGCTGCAGGACGTGCGCCGGCGCAACCCGGAGATCCCAGATCAGGCCGAGCTTCTCCATCCCGCGCAGGATGTAGAAGCTGACGTCGATCTCCCACCAGAAGAAGCCCTGGTTGGCGCTGCTCATGTAGTGGTGGTGGTTGTTGTGCCAGCCCTCGCCGAGGGTGATCAGCGCGAGCCAGAAATTGTTGCGGCTCGTGTCGGTGGTCGCGTAGCGCCGCGATCCAAGTACATGCGCGAGGGAGTTGATCGTGAACGTCCCGTGCATGAGCGCGCACGTCGAGACGACGTAGCCCCAGAGGAATGCGTCGTAGCCGCCCACCGCGAAGAGCAGCGCGATCATGCCGAGCGGCCCGACCGCGTGGTAGCGGTCCAGCCAGCGGAGCTCAGGGAACCCGGCGAAGTCCGGGATGCGCTTCAGGTCGAGCTCCTCGTGCTCGCGGCCGAGCCACCAGCCCATGTGTGCGTACCAGAAGCCCCTGCGGAGCGGGCTGTGAACGTCGCGCTCCGTGTCCGAGTACTTGTGATGGACGCGGTGCGTTCCCCCCCACCACAGCGGGCCCTTCTGGGTCGCCGTCGTCCCGAGCAGCGCGAGCAAGAACTGGAGGCCGCGGCTCGTCTTGTAGCTCCGGTGCGAGAAGTACCGGTGGTAGACCGCCGTGATCGCGAACATCCGGATGAAGTACGTGGCCGCAGCGAGCGCCGCGAGCTTCCACGTTGCGCCCCGGAGGATGGCGACCACGGTGCCCACGTGGATGGCGGTGATCCCCAGCACGTTGAAGAGCTGACCGAAGCCCGGGCGAGGCTTCGGTACGACGACTCGTGTAGGGCTCGATGCAGGGGCTTGCGTCATGGTTTCCAAGGTGGATGGAGCATCGGGCATGCCCGTCACTGGGGTTCACGACGCCGGTCATGATTCCGTCATGCAACGCAGCGGTCGGGCGGACCGGCAGCTCGGGCGCACGTCGCCGACGAGCGCGCGACGTCAGCGGCGCAGGGAGAGGACGTCGATCGACGGCCCGGCGGAGATCCTGATCTCGCTCGCCCGGAGAGGATCTCCGTCGAGGATATAGGGGCCCTCGTCGAGCGCCATCGCGCTGGTCGCGGCGCCGAATCGGACCGTGAAATCACGGACAAGATCGTCGAAGTGGTCCTTGCCGCCGATCCGGCGGCCCGCAAGGACGAGCGGCGCACGGGGCCCTAGGTCTCGGGGAGGCAGGGCGCTGGCGACGAGGTGCGGGCGGTCGAGATCCTCGCCAGCGCGGTAGGTGACCCGCATGTGGATCCCGAGGTCGCGCACCACGGACGAGCAGATCAGCGACCAGGCGCGCGGGGCGAGCTGCTGCCCCTCCACTTCGATCGTGCAAGGCAGCGGATCGAGGATCCGGCGCGCACAGGCGCCGCCGTAAAAGGACTCGACGAACACCCGCGCCACGATGCGCGCTGCGGCGCCGTATCCGTCACCTCCGCGCTCGTAGTAGACATCGAAGAAGCTGGCCACGAGCCCGGTGCCGAAGATGAAGCCGATGCGCTCCTCGAGACCGCTGCGCGTGGTCGCGCGTGCGCGCAAGGTGGGCCGGCGGACGGCTCCACGGACGGCGGCGCCGCTGCGCAGGTCGCGGTGATCCTGGACGATCCGCGCGAGGAGCACAGCGGGATCGCCGCTCATTCCCCAGTTCCGCGCGACGGTCGCGACGGTGCCGCCTGGCAACAGGGCAAGCGGCGGCAAGGAGCGCTCGCCGAAGGAGCGGGCGAGGGCCGTGATGCCCGCCATGAAGCTGCCGTCTCCGCCGGAGAGCGCGACGAGATCCGTGCCGCGTCGGGCGAGCCGGTCGCAGACGTCCGCGAGCTCCGCGACGCTCGAGGTCGGGTGGAGCTCCGCCCTGCCAGCGCACGCGGCCGCCATGCGGTCGATGAGCGCAGCCTCCGCCCGGTACCGGCGCGCTCGGGTGTTGACGATGACGTCGATACGCATAGTGCCGGAACGTGAGCGCGCCGTATAGAACGGATTCCCCGGGTGGTCGAGCCGAAGGGGCTTCGAACGCGAACTTCGGCGCGCTAAGAGGCGCCTCATGCACCGCGTGCTTCTCGGGTCGATCCTCGCCGGCCTCCTCTCGCTCGCCGCGGTCGCCGGCTGCGCGAGATCAGCTTCGGTACGCGCCGCCGAGGCGGGCAGATTCGACGAGCTGCGCCGCACCTTGAACGACGAGCTCCGGCGCGGCGCGCTGGACAGCGACCATGCGCGCGCGATCGCCCGCGCGGTCGCAGAGGGGGAGATCGCGCGCGCCACGCCGCCGTCCGGGGTCGAGCGGCTGCGCGAGCTCCGGACGTGCGCGCGCCCGCTGGAGGATGCGCTCGCCGAGCGTGCCGAGGGCTCGGATGTCATGGCGACGGCCGCAGCGATGATCCTCCTCGAGACAGGGCTCACGGAGCCGGAGGGCGTGAAGCGGTACGCCACCGACGCGGCTGCGGGGCGGAACCCCGGCAAGGACGCAGCGCTCCGCGCGCTGCAGACGCGGGCGCTCGTCGCAGCCGAGGACGGCGCGCTGCGGCGCGCGCGGATGCTGGACGGAGATCAAGAGGTGCGCGCCTCGGCGCTCCGCGCCGCGATCGCGGCAGCGGACCCGAGCGATCGGGGCGCGCTGCTCGAAGCGGCGCGACTCGACCCGTACCCGCTCGCGCGGACGCTCGCGATCCGCGCCGCGGGCGCGGTCGGCGGCCGAGAGATCGTGCTGGCCCTGAGGGATATCTGGGTCCTCTCGGATGAACCTGGGCGTGAAGCGATCGCCGAGGCGTGGGCGGCGCCGCGCGCGATCGACGCCGGCGGGCGCGCGCAGCTCCTCTGGGCGATCTCCACCCAGCGCGGCGCGCCCGCGATCGCCGCCGCGCGCGCCCTGGTGCGCGCGGCCGGCGATGGCGCCGGGGAAGCGGTCGCCGTCCTGGTCAACGCCGTCCGCACCAGCCAGAGCAGGGATCGCATCTATGCGATCCTTTCCGTGCCGCTCGAGGACGCTGCGGCGCGGACCGCGCTCCTCGAGGCGCAGGGCGATGCCGATGACGCGGTCGCCTTCGCCGCGCACGCCCGCTACGTCGATGCCCCGCCGCGCGTCGTCGCAGCGCGCGAGCGCACCACCGCAGTCGCATGGCTGATGAGGCTCGCCGCCGGAACGTCGACACGCTCGGTGCTCGCGCGGGGAGTCCTCGCCCGTGCAGGCGTCCGCGCGGCCGTGCCGCTCCTGGAGCGCGACCTCCGATCCCAGGAGATCCCGGTGCGCGAGGCGGCGGGGACAGGCCTGGTCGAGCTCGGCGAGCTCCCGCGCGCCGCCTTGCTCCTCGCCGATGCCGAGCCCCAGGTCAGGACCTCGGTGGCCTGCGCCATCCTCGGCGCGTCCTGATCGCGACCGGCGCCCCGCTCGATGGCGCTCGCGCTCAGAAACGCGACACGAGCTCGAGCCGCGCGCCTTCGAACCGCGGGAAGAACCGGCACACACCGGATACGCAACGCAGACCCCCGCGCCGCTGGCCGACGAAGAGCTGCACCGTGTCGACGATCTGATCGAGCGCCGTCCCCCTCGACGCGGACTTCCACTGCAGCCCGCCGTTGAAGAAGTGGCAGAGATCGCCGTCCTTGCCGGGCTCACACCCGGGCTCGGACGTGTACTCGTAGCCGAAAATTGCAGCGAGGTGGGGCGACCACTGGAGCGCGAGGTAGTTTTCCCCTTCGACCCAGGACGACTCAAAATTTTCTGGCCTGTAACGGCGACGGCCGTTGCCCTGCAGTTGGACGGAGAACGCGCCGGCGAGGTGCTTCACGATGTCATAGCGAACGTAACCTTCGCTGTAGAAGACATGGTCGGTATCGGCCTCATCGGATTGCCGAACTCCGGCCCACGCGCGCACGTGCGAGCGGCTGCGGTCGAAGTCGAGCTCGGTGCCTGCTGCGGCGTCCCACGTGTCGGTCCGGTTCTCGTCGTCCGTCTTGCACTCGTAGTTCGGCTTGCGCTCCGAGAAGCTCACATAGTGACCGAGCCAGGCGTAGATGGCCGCGCCCCGGTTGAAGCGGTAGTCGACGCGCCCGCGGCCGCCCGTTACACAGACGTTGGGAGATCCGATCGGCTCCACGTAGACGGGCTCAGCGGTCGGAGGCTGGTTGTACGCCACCCCTTCGAACTCTGGCGCGTTGAACCCCGGGTTCGAGAGCACGGAGACGTCGATGTTGGCCGAGAGGGGGAAGAATCTGCGGTAGTGCTTCCCTTCGAGCGAGACAGCGAGCGGCCCGCTGCGCCCGTTCGCCGCCACATAGACGGCATAGCCCGACATATCCTTTGCTGGCACGTCGTCCCTGAAGCGGTGACCTCCGCGGAGCTGCTGGCCGGCCACCTCGACGTAAGCATCCCCGCGCTCGGCGATAGACGGAATGCTCACCGAGCCGCTGAATGTCCGGATCGTGTCGTGCTGTCGCGCAGGGGGGGCGCTGACGACGTTGAACTCCGGGAACTCACCGCCGCACAGGCGCCGCGCGGCCTGCGGGTCCGCGCCGCCCTCGGCCAAGCACCGGTTGAACTCCTCGGTGTACGATTTGCGCAGCAGCAGCGCCCCGTTCGCGGCGAACTCGACGCCCTTCACGCCCGCTTCCAGGCGTCCGCCGACCACGGTGTCCTCCAGGAAGTTCGGCCGTGCCGCTTCGACCACCGTGCGGGTGCGAGGGTTCCCCTGCGCATCCACCGTCGTCTCGCTCGTGACCAGGTCGTCGGCGCCAGGGAAGCCGAAGAAGAGCGGCGACCCGTCTCCGTGGAGCCGCCTGCCGCTCGCGTCGTCCACGCGCAGGGGGTTCATCTGCCCGGCAATGGCGGTGGCCTCGAGACGGAACAGCTGGAAGTCCTTGTCGAGCACCAGCCTGCCGCCTCTCAGGGTCGTGTCGATGGCCAGCTCGTCCATCTTGCGCACGCTGAGGACGAGGCCGCGCCCAAGCTGGGCGTAGACGTCGCCCACCGTGGCCTCGATGCCCGGCTGCGTGTAGGTGAGCCACAGCTTCGCCGGATAGACTGTCGTCAGATACCGGGTGTGGAGCTCCCGCGCGGCGTCCTCGAGCGCGAACGCGACCTCTTCGTTCAGGACCTTCTGCTGCAGCTCGAGGCTGGTTGACGAGGGCCTCGCCACATAGAAAGAGGCGTTGAGCCGCGTGCCGAGCTGGAAGCGCCACCAGTTGATCTGGGCGTCCAGCCGATCGAGGATCTCTCCGTAGTTGTCGTCGAGGTAACGGGAAGGATACCGGCGATCGTCGTTGCGGTTGTCGAAGTGGTAACTGACGGCCGCGGTGTTCACGACATCGATCGAGACCGGTTCCCCGCCGACGTTCGGGAGCTCGACCGCCGACACCGGGCCGGCCGCGAGGAGGAGCGCCGCGGTCAGGCAAGGACGGACGGCGTGGAGCTGGCTGTGCACCGTCAGGTCCTACCACGGACCCATGGATCGTGGAGCAGCGATCGAGCGGCCCACCGAGGAGCGAACGCGCGCCGGGCGACCGCCTCCGGCGCTACTGGACGAGCGCCTTCTCGACCTGCTCGGTGAGCACGGCCTCGTCGCCGGGCTGGTACCCGCCGCGCTTGTGGAGAATCGAGCCGTCTCGTCCGATGAGCACGGAGAACGGAAGCTCGCGCTTCGGGTTGTACTTGGCGGCCACGGTCGTCTCCTCATCGAGCAGCACAGGGAAGATCATTTCCCTGTCGTGGACCGTGCTGCTCACCTGCGCGCGGGACTCCGGCCCGTCGAGCGACACGGCGAGCACGACGAACCCCTTGTCCCTGTGCTTCTTGTAGAGCTCGACGAGGTGGGGCATCTCCGCCAGGCACGGATCGCAGGTGGTCGACCAGAAATCGATCAATACGACGCTCTTGCCGGCGTAGTCCGAGAGCCTGACCGTCTTGCCGTCGAGGGCGGGGAGCGAGAAGTCCGGCGCCGGGCTCGCCGAGGAGCCGCCGGAGGCTGCTCCGCACGAGGTGGCAGCGAGGCTGAGGAGAGTGAACGCCAGCGAGAGCGCATAGCGGGGTGTTCGGTTCATCGGGGGCTTCCGTAGCGAATGGCCCGGCCTGAGCGGCCGACCGGCATGAGGCTCAACGTCGCGGGCGCCTGTCGCGGCGCCCTGGCAGGGTGTTCCAAACGGGCGCGCCGTCAGGCGGCTCGGCGGCGCGCCCACGGCGAGCCGTTCAGATCTCGCCGTTCATGATCTTCTCGAAGGTTCGCCAGAAATTGCTGTCCTCCTCGGGCACGCCGGCGACGACCTCGACGATCGTCATGTCCTGCGTCTTGACGAGCATGTTCGCCGGGAACGCGTCAGCCTGGAAGAGCGCGCCGAGCTTGTACGAAGGGTCGATCGCCGACGGGTACTTCACCTCATACTGGGTCGTCCAGCGGAACAGGTCGCGCGCCACCGCCGGCTCGCCCGGATTCCTCCCGTCCGCGAGCTGAACCAGGAACTCGCCACCCTTCGGTTGATACTTCTCGTAGAGCCTGGGCAGGACCGACTCCGCCTCGATCTTGCAGGGGCCGCACCACACGGACGAGACGTCGATCAGCAGCACCTTCGGCTTCGGCTCGCCAGCGCCGTACTGCGAGCCCTCGGGAAAGACCTCCGTCCCGGTCGGGTTGTAGAAGTCGGCGAGCTGAATCGGCTGCATCGTTTCGTTGTTTGCGTTGGCGTTGGCGTACCCGACGAACTGATAGTTCGCGATCACCCGGCCGGGGTTGATCCCGTAGGGGCCTGCCGGGTAGCGAGCAGCGTTGGCCGCAGGTTGCCCCGTCCCCTCAGGAAAATCAGGAGCCGGTATGGGATCCTCTTCTCCCGCGCAGCCGATGAGCCCCAAGGCTGCCACGAGGCCAAGGCCCATCCCACCGAGAACAGCGTCCATTCGCATGATGCCACCGCCTGAAGTATGGTGTAGGAGTGCTCATTCTTCTGGGCGGCCCGGGGGGCGTCAAGGGCAACCTTGCCGAGCCCGCTTCGCTCGGGGGGTTCTTTCCGCAATCTCCGGTCAGGCCCGCCGTGCCTGCCCCGATCCGCGGGCGTTTCCCGCGCTGAGGTCCTATGCAGCAGGTTGTCGCCTCTCAGAGCGCCCATCGGCCCCGTCTCCGTCGTATCCACGCGTTCCTGATGCTCGGCTGCCTGGCGATGGGGGCTGCCGTCGCGAGCGGCGCCTGCTCCTCGTCGGACACTCCGCGGGACGAATGCTTCGGGGGGGTCGTCGTGGACGGGGCCTGCGAGGGCAAGTGCAGGCCCGATCTCTGCCTGGAAGGGAACACCTGCGTCGGCAACCGCTGCGTGCTCAAGTGCAGCAGCCACCTTGAATGCACCCCTGGTCTCCAGGACTGTATGCCGGCCGAGGAGGACGACACGAAAGCCGAGATCTCCGTCTGTAAACCAAACGGGAAAATCGTGGGTTTCGGGGCCCCCTGTCCGTTCGGCTCCGAGTGCGCCCAGTTCGGTCGCTGCCCCGACAGCACGCCGTGCAACCCGGTGCAGTGCAACGGCAACCCCGGCGAGTGCCAGCGCGACACCGCTGTATGCGGCGACGACCCCGCCTGCAACGCGGGGAAGTGCAGCGACGGCAGCTACTGCTTCATTCCGACGTGCGCCCCCGGCGAGTGCACCTCGCTCGGCCTGGAGTGTCTCGGCAAGGGGGAAGGGGACGCGGAGGCTTACTGCACGCAGCCGCACTGCGCGGACGACGCGGACTGCCCCGGCGGCTTCGAGTGCGCGCTGAACCGGGATCCTCACGCGATCTGCGGCACGGACAAGGGGGATAGCAGCTTCTGCGGTGAGACCACCGAAGACTGCATCGACCCCTCGACGTTCGGCGACGGCAACTCCTATGTCGAGGGGTCGCTCTGCCTGCTGCGCACGACCTGCGTCAAGCGCGCCCAGTGCGCGCCGTGCAGCTCCGATCTCGACTGCTCGCTGGTGCAAGGGCAGCGCTGCGTCACGATCGGCGGCGAGAGCCGGTGCGCCCGGTCGTGCAGCGCGGACTCCGACTGCGACCTCGACTACCAGTGCGAAGGCGGCGTGTGCACGCCGCGGTTCGGCGCCTGCGTCGGGGAGGGCAACTTCTGCGAGCCGTGCCGCAACGACAACGACTGCGGCGATGCAGACTCCACGATGGAGTGCACCACGACGCTGCGCGGCCAGCGCGCGTGCATCGACGCGGCGCTGCCGATCCAGTGCACCGAGGAGAACGCGGAGGAGGTCTGCCCGAAGTCGCCGAGCGGCCTCCCCGGGGCCTGCGTGTGCGTCGAGGCGAACTCGAGCGGGGACTGCGTGGACTCGCGGTGCTACCTGCCCTCGCGCCGGCTCGACCCCAGGGATCCGGACTCCGCGGTCGCCACCTGCTGGTGAGGAGGCCGGCCGGGCGCAGGGACGGCCGACGTGGCCCTCCGCCCGGCCGGAACCGCGCGGTGAGGTGGCAAATCGTGCGGCTACCGCGCGGTAACCCACGCGCCAAACCGCGCGGCCAATCGAGCGGCCGCGAGCGCGCCGCGCTCGCCGGTTGACGTGAATCCCGAGCAGTCCTAACTCCATCGGCCCATGCCCATCACGAAGGACGCCGCGCTCGCCGCGCTGGCAAAGGTCATCGCTCCGGACCTCCAGCGCCCCCTCACGGAGCTCGGGCGCGTCCAGGATCTCTCGGTCGAGGACGGCGCGGTGTCGCTCACCGTCGAGCTGACCAGCTACTTCAAGCAGCGGCTCGCAGCGGACATCGAGGCGGCCCTGAAGGGCGCCGGCGCGAAGGAGGTCCGGGTCGCCTGGGACGTCAGCATCCCGACGCGCACCATCCTCCCGGACGATCCGTCCCCGCGCGTGCGGAACATCGTGCTCGTGATGAGCGGCAAGGGCGGCGTCGGCAAGAGCACCGTCGCCGCGAACCTGACCCTGGCGCTGAGCCGCGAGGGGGCGAAGGTCGGCCTGCTCGACGCGGACATGTACGGGCCGAGCGTCCCGACCATGCTCGGCGTGATGGGCCGCCCGACGTCCGCCGACGGACAGAAGTTCCTGCCGCTCGAGCGCTTCGGCGTGAAGCTCATGTCCATCGGCTTCCTGCTGGAGGATCCGAGGTCGGCGGTCGTCTGGCGCGGGCCGATGCTCCAGAACGCCCTGATGCAGTTCATGCGCGACGTGGAATGGGGTGAGCTCGATTACCTCGTGCTGGATCTGCCGCCAGGGACCGGCGACATCGCGCTGACGATCTCCCAGAAGATGAGGACCACGGGCGCGATCGTCGTGACGACGCCGCAGGAGGTGGCCCTCCAGGACGTGTACAAGTCCGTCTCGATGGCCCAGAAAGTCGGGATCGCCCTGCTCGGCGTCGTGGAGAACGAGAGCTACTTCGTGTGCGACGGGTGCAGCAAGCGGCACGAGCTCTTCGGGGCCGGCGGTGGGCAGAAGATCGCCGAGTTCGCCGAGGCGCCGCTGCTCGGCCAGATCCCGATGGACGCTGCCATCCGGGAGTGGGGTGACGCCGGCACCCCGGTCGTTCAGGCTGCCCCGGGCAGCCCGATCGCGCGCGCTTTCCTGGATGTGGCGGAGCGGCTGGCCGCCCAGGTCAGCGCCCACAATCTCGCGAGCGGGGGCGGCCTGCGCATCGATCGGAGCGGCGGGACCAACAAGCATCTGCCCATCATGCGGTAGGCTCTCGCGTAAACGTCCCGGGTACGTTATGGTTCCGGCCCCTTCCCCCCAATCAAACCGAGGGGGCCGCTGGAGAGAACGCGAGCACGTTTCGCCCCCATCGGCATGCGTTGTCGCGCGAGGCGCGGATGAATACCCACGAAAATACCACCACGCCGGCGGACGCGCCGGCAGCTCCGGCCGACCAGGGCGGCCCGCTCGAGTCGTCGAACGCTGCGCCCGAGCAGGCAGCCCAAGCTCACGAAGCGGGGTCCACCTCCCCGCCCGAAGCGAGCGGTGAGCCCGGCGGAGAGACATCGCCGCAGGCGAGCTCGACCCCGTCCGAGGCGACCCCCGCCGCAGCGGCACCCGCCGCCACGGCGAGCGCTGCCGATGACGACGACTGGGAAGAGCAGCCGGGCGACAACATCGGCAACCGCGTCCCGGGCTTGCCGCGGGACGATATAGGCAACCGCAAGCCGGGAGCCCCGGGCAGGCGGAACCCTCCAGCGGCCGCGAAGCCGGCGCAGGGCGCGAAGCCCGCGCAAGCCGCGAAGCCCGCGCCGGCGGGCGAGGCCGGCGCGGCCGCGCCCGCGGAGGGGGGCGCTGGGAAGAAGCGCCGCCGCCGCCGTCGCCGCAAGGGTGCGGAGGAGGCGGGCCAGCCTGGAGCCGAGGCGGCAGAGGCGACCGGAGCCGCGGCCGAGGCGGGCGAGGCGGAGCCTTCCGACGCTGCAGAAGACGAAGGCGAGGAGGAGCAGGCAGCCGACGAGGCGGGGGGACAGCCCCAGCCCGGCGGCGAGAAGCGCAAGCGCCGCAAGGGGCAGGGTGCTCCGCCGCCGCGCGAGCGCCCGGCCTTCAGCATCGGCGAGGAGGTGTTCGGCAAGGTCAGCAGGATCACCGACCACGCCATCTGGATCGACATCGCCGGGAAGGCCACGGGGCTGTTCGACCGGCGCGAGATCCTCGATGAAGAGCCTCCCGTCGAGGGCGATCAGTTCATCGCGACGGTGGCGAGCACCGGGGTGCGCGGAGGCATGCTCCTCCTGTCGAGGGCGCCCGTGCAGCTCGATCAGGCGCGCGCGCGCGCCGAGGCGGCGCTCCAGAGCGGCGAGGCGATCGAAGGGTTCGTGACCGGAGCGGTCAAGGGCGGGCTCGAGGTCGACCTCGGCGGTCTGCGCGCCTTCGCGCCGGCGTCGCACGTCGACCTGCGCCACGGGGCCGATCTCAACTACCTCGTGGGCCAGCGGCTCGACTTCATCGTGACGCAGTTCGCGAAGAAGGGGCGCGACATCGTCGTGTCCCGCCGCAAGATGCTCGAGGAGGAGAGCCGTCGGGCGCGCACCGAGGCGCTCACGTCGATCGAGCCCGGCTCGTTGCACAAGGGCGTGGTGCGCAAGGTCGTCGCGTGGGGCGTGTTCGTCGCGCTCCCCGACGCCGGCGGCGTCGAGGGGCTGGTCCACATGAGCGAGGCGAGCCACGATCGCGGCGCGAAGCTGGCCGACCTGTTCAAGCCGGGCGCCGAGATCGACGTGAAGGTCCTGCGCGTCGACGACAAGGGCAAGCTGTGGCTGAGCCGCAAGGCCGCCACGGTCGACCCGTGGGACGCGGTGAAGGACAAGTACGCGGTCGGCTCGCGCCACAAGGGCAAGGTCGCTCGCTTGCAGCCGTTCGGGGCGTTCGTCGAGCTCGAGCCGGGCATCGACGGGCTCATCCACACGGCCGACCTCTCGATGAAGCCGATCCAGCACCCGAACGAGGTCGTGAAGGTCGGCGACGACATCGACGTGGTGGTCGCGAGCTGCGACGCCGCGGCCCGGCGGATCGGGCTCCACCCCGCCCCGCCGGAGGGCGAGGAGAGCGAGCCGCGCCAGCGCGTGCAGCAGGGCAAGGCGGTGAAGGTCGCCGTCACGCAGGTGACCGAGGGCGGGCTCGTCGTCCGGGTCCTCGGCGCCACCGGGCGGGCGGCGCGCGGCTTCATCCCGGCCGGCCACACCGGCACGCAGCGCGGCACCGACCTCCGCAAGGAGTTCCCCATCGGGGCCCAGCTCGACGCGAAGGTCATCGAGGTGGATCCGCGCCGGGGCGAGGCCAAGCTGTCGATCCGCGCGCTCAAGGAGGACGCCGAGAAGCAGGCGTACCAGCAGTACCGCGCGGGCGTCGCGCGCGAGGCCAAGTTCGGCACCTTCGCGGACCTGATGAAGAAGAGCTGAGCCGAGAGGCGCGCGCCGCCCGCGCGGCCGCGCCTCCGCCTCCCCGGGTCGCCAGGGCGGCTTGGGGAGGCGCGCGCTACTCGCGCCCGAGCGCGTTCACGGGATCCATGCGCGCGGCCCGTCGCGCCGGGAAGAAGCCGAAGACGAGCCCGATGGCCGTGCTCACCCCGAGCGCGACGCCGAGCGCCACGGGCTCGAGCTTCATGGGCCAGCCGAGGGCGCTCGAGAACCCGAGGATGACGCCGTAGCCGAGCGCGCTGCCGACGAGACCTCCCAGCGTGGCGAGCACGAGCGCCTCGAGCAGGAACTGCAGCAGGATGTCGATCTCGCGGGCGCCGATGGCCATCCGGATGCCGATCTCCCGGGTGCGCTCCGTGACCGACACCAGCATGATGTTCATGACGCCGATGCCGCCGACGACGAGCGACACCGCCGCGATGCTGACGAGCAGCGCGGAGAGCGCCGCGAAGATCGCGTCCTGCATGGCCTGGAACTCCGCCTGGCTCCGGACGGCGAAGTCGTCCTCGTCATTCTCGCCGATGCGGTGCCGCTGCCGGAGGATCGCCTCGGCCTGCAGCCTGGCGCGCTCGGACGTCTCGGCGGACGTCGAGCTCAGCAAGATCGCGTGCACCTCTCCAGGCCGCGTCGCGAGGACGTGCGACCGCATCGTGGTGATCGGCATCAGCAGGATGTCGTCCTGGCTCTGCCCGAAGGGCGACGCCCCCTTCTCCTCAAGCACGCCGACCACGCGGTAGGCGTGGCGGCCGACCCGCACCATGCGGCCGATCGGATCGAGCGATCCGAACAGATCCCGCGCGGTCTGGGCGCCGATCACGACGACCTTCTCGGAGAGGTTCTCCGAGGCGGGGCTCCACGGCTCCCCCTGCGCCACCTTCCAGTTCCGGATCTCGAAGTAGCTGAGGCGCGTGCCGACGAGCGTCGGGCTCGCGTTCTGGCCCTCGTAGATGACCTGGGCGCTCGACCTGAGGAACGGCGCCGCGAGCCGGATGCTCGTCGACTCGCGCACGAGCGCCTGGCCGTCGAGCTCCGAGAGCTTCGTGCCGGTGGTGCTGCGGACACCGGAGGCGCGGGCGGAGCGCGCGAAGACGATGAGCGAGTTGGAGCCGAGGTTCGAGATCTGCGCGTTGACGTTGGCGCGCGCGCCGCTCGCCAGCGCGGTGACGGTGACCACGGCCGCGACGCCGATCGTGATCCCCAGGATCGTGAGCCCCGCGCGCAGCTTGTTCCGGCGGACGGCGCGCAGCGCGATCACGATCGCCGAGAAGATGCGGGTGAGCGTCGCGATCACTCGTGCCTCAGGGCGGTGATGGGATCCTGACGCGCGGCGCGGCGCGCCGGGAAGAACCCGAAGACGACCCCGATCGTCGCGCTCGTGCCGACGGCGACGACGACCGCACTGGCCGGCAAGGTCATGCTCCAGCCGAGCGCCGCGGCGAAGACCTTGATGAGGCCGAGCCCCGCGCCGAGACCCATCAGGCCACCGATGAGCGACAGGGTGATCGCCTCGACGAGGAACTGGACCATGATGTCGCCTTCCGATGCGCCGATCGCCATGCGGATGCCGATCTCGCGCGTCCGCTCCGTGACGCTGACGAGCATGATGTTCATGACGCCGATGCCGCCGACGAGGAGCGACACGGCGGCGATCGAGGACAGGAGCATCGTCAAGGTGTCCAGGATCCGCTCCTGGGACGCGCGGAACTCCGCCTGCGTGCGGATCACGAAGTCCGGCTCATCGTCCGGCGCGATCTCGTGGCGCTGCCGGAGGATCCTGTCGATCTGCTCCACGGCGCGGTCGACGGTCCGCTCGCTGGTCGCGGCCGCGAGGAGCATCTGCACCCTACCCGGCGCGCTCGGCACGACGCGCGACCGGAAGCTGCCGACCGGCATGAGCAGCCGATCGTCCTGGTCCTCGCCGAACGGTGATTGACCCTTCTTCTCGAGCACCCCGATCACCCGGAACGGGTGCTTGCCGATCCGGATGTACTGCCCCACGGCCTCGCCCGAGCCGAACAGGTTCTCCCGGACGGTCTCGCCGATCACGCAGACCTTCGTCTTGAGCTGCTCGTCTGCCTCGGTCCAGCCTTCTCCCGTGGCGACGCGGTACGAGAGGATCGTGAGGTAGCTCCGCGTCACGCCCATGACCTGGGTCGCGACGTTGGCCTCTCCGGCCACGATCTGCATCGAGGTCGAGCTGAACGGGCTCAGCGCGGCCACGCTGGTCGACTCCTTGAGGATCGCGATCCCGTCGGCCTCCGACATCCTCGCGCTCTCGCGGCGCCTCAGCCCCGACGCCTGCGTCGACTGCGGGAAGACGTAGATCGAGCTCGCGCCCAGGCCGGAGATCTCGCCCAGGATGCGGTTGCGCACGCCCGTCCCGAGCGCCACCACGACCACGACGGCCGCGACCCCGATCAGGATGCCGAGCACCGTCAGGGCGGCGCGGAGCTTCGAGCGGACGATGGCGCGCAGCGCGATCCGGACGGCATCGAGGTAGCCCCTCACGGCGCCAGCTCGTGCGCTTCTGCCTCGGGGCGCGGCAGCGCGGCCAGCGCTTCCGCCGCGTCCACAGGGCGCTCGTTCCTGAGATCGCTGCGGACCTCGCCGTCGCGCATCGTGATCACGCGGCTCGCGCAGGCGGCGATGTCCGGCTCGTGGGTGACGAGGACGATGGTGATGCCGTCGAGGTTGAGCCGCTGGAGGAGCCCGAGCACCTCGTAGCTCGTGCGCGTGTCGAGGTTGCCGGTGGGCTCGTCGGCGAGGAGCAGCGGCGGGGAGGTGACGAGCGCCCGCGCGATGGCGACGCGCTGCTGCTGGCCCCCCGAGAGCTGGTTCGGCGTGTGGTGCAGGCGCTCGGCCAGCCCCACCGCGCCGAGCGCCTCGAGCGCCCGCTTGCGCCGCTCCGCGGCGCCGATGCCGCGGTAGACGAGCGGCAGCTCGACGTTCTCGAGCGCCGTGGTCCGCGGCAGCAGGTTGAACCCCTGGAAGACGAACCCGATGAGGCGGTTCCTCACGATCGCGCGCGCGTCGTTGCTGCGCCGGGTGACGTCGAGCCCGTCGAGCCGGTACGTGCCCCGGGTCGGCCGGTCGAGGCACCCGATGATGTTCATCAAGGTGCTCTTGCCCGAGCCGCTCTGCCCCACGATCGCGACGAAATCGCCGTGCTGGATCGTCAGATCCACGTGGCGGAGCGCCCTCACGATGACGGCCTCGGTCGTGTAGTCCTTGCCGACGCTCGAGAGCTCGATGAGCGGCTCGTCTCGGAGCATCGCGCTGAGGCCCTGGCCCTGCTGCAGCATCGCGCCTCAGAACAGCCGGGGGCCGCGCCCCCTGCCGCTCCCAGACGGGCTATCGTTCTCGTCGGTGACGACCTTGACCGGACCGAGGTCGGTCGACAGCGCGGTGAAGATGCCGTCGGTGATCCCGACGTCGACGACGCGCGGCTCGATCTTCTCCGCGCCGGGCGTCGCGTCGGTCAGCACGTAGATGCGACCCTTCTTCGGCGGGAGCGGCTCGAGGGGCGGCCCCTTGATCTCCTTGCCGTCCTTGTCCCGCTCCGGAGCCGGCTTGAACCGGAGCGCCGCGTTCGGCAGCCGCCGCACCCCCCTGGCCTCGCCGGACCGGATGCTCACCGTCGCCGTCATCCCCGGCCGCAGCTTGACGTCAGGGTTGTCGACCTCGACCACCGCCGCGTACGTCACCACGCCGGACTGGTTCAGGGGGCTGTAGCGCACCTGGCTCACCGTCCCCCGGAACGTCTCGCCCGGGAACGCGTCGACGCTGACGTCCGCCTCCATGCCCTCGCGGAGCCGGCCGACGTCCGCCTCGTCGATGTCGGCGAGCACGCGCATCTTGCGAAGATCCTGGGCGATCACGAAGAGCGTGGGCGCCTGGAAGCTCGCCGCCACGGTCTGCCCCGGGTCGATCGCGCGGCTGATGACGACGCCGTCGATGGGCGAGAAGATACGCGTGTACTGGAGGTTCGTCGTGGAGGAGCGGAGCACCGCCCTCAGCTGCGCCACCTGCGCCTTGGAGGCCGCGAGATCGGCGAGCGCCACGTCGTAGGCGCCCTGCGCCGTGTCGAGATCGGCCTGCGAGCCCACGCCCTCGGCGACCATCCGCTTCGCGCGATCGAGCCGCTGCTTGGCGGTTCCGAGCGAGGCCTCGGCGCGCACGACGCTCGCGTTCGCCGCCTCGAGCTGCGCCTGGTTCGAGTCGATCTGCGCCCCGAAGAGCGTCGGATCGATCTCGGCCAGCACGTCGCCGGCCTTCACGATGCTGTTGAAGTCCACGTAAACCTTGGTGATTCGCCCCGAGACCTGCGCGCCTACCTGCACCTCGGTGAGCGGCTTGACCTGCCCCGTCGACTGCACCACCTCGATCACGTCGCCCGTGGTGATATCGCCCGCGACGTAGCGCGGCGGCGGCGGCGGTCTCGTCCGGATCCGCCACACGACGACCGCCGCGACGAGCGCGGCGATCGTCGCGAGGACGCCGAGCCGCCCGATCCACCGCTTCGTGCCCACCCGCGAGAGCTCCTGCTCCAGGTTTTCCCGCCCGCGCCGCGGCGACGGCGCGCCCTCACGGGAGCCTTGGGGCGAAGCGCCGGGGGGACTGTGAGGGGGAGGCGCGGCAGAGGCCGGTCGAGCCCCGCCCGGCGGCGCATCCCCGGCGCGGGCACGCTCTGCTTCCGGACCGACCTGCGCAGCTGAGGCCGACGCGTCGAGGGGGTCGCGACCGGTCGCCCGAGCTATGGAATCGGCCATCGGACGTCCTCATAGCATGCCGCCGCGCAGGCGCGGCTCGCTTGAAACCGCGGAACCGCCGTGGCAAACCAACCGCCGCCTATGGAGTCGCTGCCCATCGCAACGGACACGGTCGTCACGCTTTCGTACGTCCTCTTGAACGAGAAAGGCGAAGCGGTCGACCAGGCGTCCACCGCGGAGCCGCTCGTCTACGTGCACGGGTACGCTCAGATCGTGCCTGGCCTGGAGCGCGCCCTGGAGGGGCTGCGCGCCGGCGAGCAGCGAGAGATCACCGTCGAGCCGGAGGACGCCTTCGGCGAGCACGAGGACTCCGGCGTCTTCGAGGTCGACAAGGCCGATTTCCCCGACGCGGGTGAGGTAGAGGTCGGCGACGAGTTCATCGCCCAGGGGCCGGACGGGGAGCCGGTCGCGCTCCGGGTCGTCGACGTCCTCCCCGACGGCTTCCGCGTCGACACGAACCACCCCCTGGCTGGTCAGAAGGTCCGCTTCCAGGTTCAGGTCAGCGATGTGCGCGCCGCCAGCGAGGAGGAGATCGCGCAGGCTCAGGCCGAGCTCGAGGAGCGCATCGAGGAATCCGAGAGCGGGGGGTGCTGCGACCACGACCACGACCATGACCACGATCACAGCCACGATCACGGGCACGGCGATGGGGAAGTGCTCGTGACGCTCTCGAAGAAGTCGTCATAAAGCCCGCCGCGAACAGGTGGGTTGTCCGAGGAGATCACATCATGACTGTGGGTGAGAAGGGCAAGCTGACGGAGCTGGACCTCGATCGCCGGGTGCGCGAGCGCCTTCTGGCGAGCGGGACGCTCAGCGCCGGGACCATCGAGTCGCACCTCGCGAGCTTGCCGGACCTGGAGGAGCAAGCGGAGATGATCGCCGTCGATCAGCCGGCGCTCGGCGCTTCAACGCATGGGCCGCGGGTCGAGCCTGAGCTCGACGACGAAGGGTCAGAGTGAGCGACGCGACGGATCAGGAGGACCTCCCGCCCGCCGGGAGCCCCCCGGAGCTGCCGACGCTCGACTTCTCGACGTTCGTGCTGTCGATCATCGGCTCCGCGTACGTGCACCTGGGCGACGCGCCCAGCCCTGAGGGCAACGAGGAGCGGAACCTGGTCCTGGCGCATCAGGACATCGACCTGCTCACGCTGCTCCAGGAGAAGACCAAGGGGAACCTCACCGGCGACGAGGAACGGCTGCTCGAGACGGCGCTCTACGATCTGCGGATGCGCTACCTCGAGGTCTCGAAGCGGTCGTGACCGCCGGCGCCAGGGCTCTCGCAGGGGTCCTCCTCGCCGGGCTGGTCGCCGCGTGCAGCAAGGGCGCTCCTGGCCACACCTCCAGCGCAAGCAGCTCCGCCGTCCCCGCGGGCGCCGTGCCCGTGGTGACCGCCCCGCCGCCTCCTCCCGCGCCACCACCGCCTCCGATCATCCGCTCCGAGGGCATGCCCGGGTCCTTTGCGCCGCTCGCGCGCCGGGCAGACCCCGCGGTCGCGACGGTCAAGGCACGCGTCGAGCGGCAGCAGCAGCCCGGCGGCCGCCGCCGCACTATCGCCGAGGGCCTCGGGACCGCCTTTGTCTACGACCCTGAGGGCTACCTGCTGACGAACAACCACGTCATCGAGGGTGCGACCGACATCCTCGTGAGCTTCGTCGATGGCCGCGACATCAAGGCCACCGTCGTCGGCCGCGACAAGCACACGGACGTCGCCGTGCTGAAGGTCGAGGAGAAGGGGCTGCCGTCGCTTCCCCTGGGCGACTCGGACTTCATCGAGGTGGGCGACTGGGTCGTCGCGATCGGCAACCCGTTCGGCCTCTCCCACACGGTCTCGGCGGGCATCCTCTCCGCCAAGGGCCGCACCCGGGACGACGTGAAGGGGCTCGACCCGAGCGGCTATTTCAACTTCCTTCAGACGGACGCGAGCATCAACCCGGGCAACTCCGGCGGCCCGCTCCTGAACCTCAAGGGTGAGGTGGTCGGCATCAACGCGGCCGTGCGCGCCAACGCCAACAACATCGGCTTTGCGATCCCGATCAACATGGTGCGGCAGCTCCTGCCGATGCTGCTGCGCGACGGAAAGATCCGGCGGAGCCAGGTCGGGGTGATCGTCGACGTCCTCAACTCGATCGAGGCGGGGCGGCTCAAGCGCCCGGATCGCAAGGGGGCGTGGGTGAAGACGGTGGTGTCGGGGGGACCCGCGGATCGGGCCGGTATTGCGCCGGACGACGTGATCATCGGCTTCGAGGGCAAGGCGATTTCCGACCCGAACGAGCTGCGGTGGATGGCCAGCATCGCCGGCGTGAACAGGACTGTTACGCTCCGCGTCGCCCGGCTCGAGCGGGTCTTCGATGTGCGCCTCACGCTGGGCGAGCTCCCCGAGCTCAACGAAGAGCCCGATGAGCCGTGAGCCGGCCGGCCGCTGTCCCTTGCCCGGCGCGCCCGCCGGCCGACGCAGACCGTACGAGGCAGCCTGCGTCGTGGCACCCCTTGTCCCCCAGCCTCCTCAGGTAAGCTGACCCCCGTGGCCTCTGCACCTGCCCCCCCGGACGAGCTTGAGCGGGTCGCGCCCCCGGGCGATCCCGGCGATGTGCCGGGAGAACCGGAAGGCGACGACCCGCCGGCGGACGGCGACCGCCGTGACGCGAAGCAGCTCCACGCGCGCCTGAATAGCGCCTCGGCCCGTGCGTCCAATCGCGAGGCACGGCGGCGAGAGGCGGAGGAGGATCGTGAGCTCATTGAACGGGCGCAGCAGGGTGACCAGGCGGCATTCCGCTCGCTCGTCGAACGGCACCAGCGCAGGGCTTTCGCGATCGCGATGGGGCTCGTGCGCGACGAGAACGACGCGCGCGAGCTGGTGCAGGACGCCTTTCTCCGGGTCTACAAGGGCCTCGGCTCTTTCCAGGGCGGCTCGTCGTTCTTCACCTGGCTCTACCGGATCGTCACGAACCTGGCGATCGACCTCATGCGAAAGCCGGGGCGCCGCGATCTCGAGTTCCAGGAAAATCAGACTGCGGAAGAGCAGTCCGACTTCCCGCTCGTCGCTCGCATCGACGGCGCCGACCCCCTCAACGTCGTCCGGCGCCGGGAGATCGCCGGGCGCATCCAGGCCGCGCTCGACGCGCTGCCGCCCTACCACCGAGGCGTCATCCTGATGCGCGAGGTCGAGGGGATGTCTTACGAGGAGATGGCCCAGGCCATGGGGGTCTCGAAGGGGACGATCATGAGCCGCCTGTTCCATGCCCGTCAGAAGCTTCAGCGTGCCCTCGCTGACTGTTACGCGGAGGAAGAGGGCAAAGGGCCCGCAGAGGACCCGGAGGAGATCGCGTGAGTACCGCCAACAGCAGCAAGGCGAACCACGGAGAAGCGAGCGCCCCGCCGACGGACCTGGAGCTGATGCTCTACGTCGACGGTGAGCTCGACGAAGCGCGCCACCGGCAGGTGGAGGAGTACGTGCTCCATGACCCGCGCTGCCGCGCGAAGGTCGCAGGGCTCGTCACCGCTGCCGACATGATCCGGGACAGCGCGCTGGCCTCGAGCGCGGCCGATCGCATCGCCGACGAGGTGATGGCGAAGATTCACGCGGCGCCGGCGGAGGTCGCGAAGGTAGACAGCGGCGCGGCTGCGCGGCCGACCGCGGCGCCGTCCGGCGAGCTGCCTCGCGCCCCGGCGCGCCTCCGGCAGCCGCCGGCCAACGACAACGCGCGCGGGATCTTCGCGCTGACGGCGCTCGCCGTGGCCGCGGCCGCCGCGCTGATGGTCTGGGGTCGCATGGGCGTGGAGGCGCCCAGCGCGGCGCTGCCGACGCCGACCCCCGCCGAGGTGCTCGCTCCTCCGCCTGCCGCGCCGGCGAACGAGCCCACCGCCGCGCCGAGCGCCGAGGGCGAGGTCGAGCCCGGCGTCGAGATCGCCGCGGTCGACTTCGGGGCACGCATGGGCACCATCTTCTACGTTCCGCGGGAGGCCGTGGCCTCAGGCCCGACGACCACGGTGGTTTGGCTCTCCGATGACGGTCCGGGAGGACAGTGATGAGATTTCTTGCGAGTGCGATCACCGCGATGATGGTCCTGGCGCTCGGCGCGAGCCCTTCCCCTGCGATCGCGCAAGAGAAGGCGCCGGCCCCCGCACCGGCGGCGCCGTCCGACGCCGCGGTCACGTCCGAGGTCGTGATCCTCCACGCGACCAACGACGGGACCGGCATCGATCCGAAGATCGGCAAGATGCCCGAGCTCGGGAAGCCGCCGTTCTCGGCGTACAATAGCTACAAGCTCCTCGATCGGCTGAAGATCAGCCTGCAGAAGGGCAAGCCGACCACCACCAAGCTGCCGAACGGCAGCGTCCTCATGGTGTCGCTGAAGGACGTGGTGGCCGGGAAGAAGCAGGACGAGCCAAAGCGCTTCGTCATCAGCGCGAGCATCCAGAAGCCGGGCGGCAACACGTTCCTGCCGCTGCTCGAGGTGAACGCCAAGGCCGGCGAGAATTTCTTCGTGGCGGGTCAGCAGCACCTGGGCGGTGTGCTCGTGCTCGGCGTCAAGGTCGCTCCCTGAGCCGGGGGGAGCTCGGCGCTCAGCGGCGCGCCGAGGACGGCAGCGCGACCGGCAGGTCGAGGTAGAAGGCCGTCCCGCGCGGCGCGCGCGCGGCCGCGCTGATGGCGCCGCCGTGCGAGGCGACGATGTTCCGCACGATGCTCAGGCCGAGGCCGGTGCCGGTCCCGTCGGTCTTCGTCGTGAAGAAGGGGTCGAAGATCCTCGGCAGGTGCTCGGCGTTGATCCCGTGCCCCTCGTCCTGGATGGTCACCGTGATGTAGCCGTCGTTGGGCGACATCGCGGTCGCGATGCCGAGACAGCCGCCGTGCTCCTGCATCGCATGCGCCGCGTTCGTGAACAGGTTCACGAACACCTGCGTCAGCGGGTCGATGACGCCATGCACGGGCGGTATCTCGCCGAAGCACTTCTCGACGGTGACGCCCGTCTGCTCGAGGAGGTGCTCGCAGAAGACGAGCGCGCGCTCGATGATGTCATGGAGGGAGACGGCGCCCGGCTTCTCCGTCGAAGGCCGTGAGTAGGCGATGAGATCGCGCGAGAAGCGGCGGATGCGATCCGCCGCCTCGTTGATCCTCGCGAGCCGCTCGATGTCCGAGGGGTCGAAGCCGCTGCGCTCGCCCTTGCGGCGCAGGTACTCGGAGTAGGCGAGGATCGAGGTGAGCGGGTTGTTGAGCTCGTGCACGACGCCGGCGGCCATCTTCCCGAGGGACGCCAGCTTCTCGGCCTGGATGATCTGGTCGCGCAGCGACTGCTGCGCCCGCGCCTCGCGGATCGTGATCCGCAGGGCGAGCACGAGCCGGTCGACGAGCGCCTGGATCGGCGCGCTGTCGAGGTAACCGGCGTCATCGGCAGCGATGTGCACGCTCGAGCGACCTTCCGGCTCGATCGTCACGGCGCGCTCGCACGCGAACTCGGGCAAGAGCCGCGCCGGATCGCGGGTGTCTTCGCGGCGGGCGCGCGACGAGACCCGGACGACCACCTGCGCGCCGGCCGCGCCGGGGATGCAGGCGCCGAACCCGCAGCCCGTGAGCGTCCTCTCGGCGGCGCCGAGCAGCGCCGAGGCGCGCTGCTCGAGCGAGGAGGACGGATCGAGCTCGCTCGCCGCGATCAACAGGGTGTCGATCCACTCGAGCGGGATGTCCCGGGTGAGGGGCTTCCGGAGCGTGACGGGAGCGTCGGACAACGGCTGCTCCACCAGGCGCTCCGCGGTCCTTCCGCTCACCCGATCACCCTGTTCGGGTCGTCGCCGCTCGACCGGTCGAGGTCGATGATCTTCGCGGCGCCGACATAGGATTTCGTTTCATAGCGGGTGATCTTGCCGATCTTGCGGACGATCTCCGCCATCCGCTCGGCCTCGCTGCGGATCGTGGCCGCGGCCCCCTTGATGGGGGACGCGTCGTCGATCCGGCGGCAGATCAGCTCGGCGTAGCCGAGCACGCTGGTGAGCGGCTGGTTCAGCTCGTGCGCGGCCGCGCCCGCGAGCTCGGCGATGATGGCCTGCTTCTCGCGAGCGCGGAGCTCCTCCTGCGCCTCGGTGAGGCGGGCTTCCATGCGCATCCGCTCACGCAGGTCGGTGAAGATACCGACGGAGCCGACGGGGACGCCGTTCTCGAAGATCAGCGCGGCGGAGAGGTGCACGGGGATGCGAGACCCGTCCTTGGCCAGGACCTCGGTGCGGTAGCCCTCGAGCCGGCCAGGGCCGCCGTGCTCCTTCGCGTGGATGAGCCGCATGATCTGCTCGGCGTTGTGGTCGGGGTAGAGCGCGCGGACGTTCATCGCGCCGACGACCTCCTTCGCGTCGTAGCCGTAAATCCGCTCGGCGGCGCGGTTGAAGAGCAAGACGATCCCCGCCATGTTGGCCGAGACGATCGCGTCGACGGAGCTCTCGATGACGCGCTCCAGGAACTCCTTGGTCTTGGTGAGCTCCGCCTCGGTGGCGCGCTCCGTGGTGACGTCGCGGAAGCTGACCAGGACGGCGCCGCTCTCTTCTCGAAGGATGCTGCTGAAGCTGAAGCTCAGGATGAGCTTCTCGTGCTCGGGCTCGCCCCGCCTCACGGTGAAGTCCACCATGTGCGGGAACGATCCCCTCGCGAAGCCGGCCCGGATCTCCTCGAGGAGGGGGTGCTCGCGCGCGTCGACGAGGTCGGCCAGGTTGGCCCTCTCGAGGGCCTCGGCCGTGCGCCCGGTGATCGCCTGCGCGCGCGGGTTGGAGAAGAGGATGTGGCCGTCGGGGTCGACGACGATGATGCCGTCGGCCGTCGAGTGGAAGAAGTCGGCGTAACGCTGGAGCGCCTTGAGTCGGCGCTCCGCCTCGAACCGCGCAAAGGTGCTCTGCTGCGTCTGGTCGCGGAGCGACTGCAGGATGCGCGCGTTGCGCAGGGCGATCGCGGTGGCGCTCGCGACCGTCCTGGCGAGCGAGAGCTCGTGCGCGTGGGGAGCCACGGGCTGCCGGCCGCGCAGAAAGAGCACGCCGAGCGGCTTGTCCTCGAACAGGATCGGCAGGAGCGCGAGCGAGCGGAACGCGTTCTCGGGGAGCTCCGCGCGCACGATGTCGAACAGCGGGTGCGCCTTCGCGTCGTCGATCACGAGCACGTCGCCCGTGCGCATGACCCGCTGGATCTCCGGGTACTTGCCGAGGTCGATCGGCAGATCCCGGAGCTCCTTGTCGTCGCTCGCGGCGACCACGTAGCCGACGTCGCCCTGATCGCGCACGAGCACGATGCTGCAACGGTCGACGCGGGCCACCTCGGCGATGCGCCGCACGACCGTGAAGAGGATGTTCCGGAAGTCGAGCGTCGAGGAGAGCGCCTGCGTGAGCTCGAGGACCACCTTCGCGTCGTGCTCCTTGCGCGCGAGCGCGTCGACGTAGTCGCGGATCCGGAGCTGCCCGCGGATGCGGGCGATGAGCTCCGCCGGGCGGAACGGCTTGCGGATGAAGTCGTCGGCGCCGAGCTCGAAGGCGCGCGCGACCTCCTCGTCGGCGTCGAGCGCCGTCAGCACGACGACGGGGACGTCCTGCGTCCGAGGGTTGTCCCGCACGGCGCTGAGGACGACGTATCCGTCCGGAGGCGGCATGACGAGGTCGAGCAACACGAGCGCTGGCACGCTCGCCTCGAGCCATGCGAGCGCCTCCGCACCCGAGGTGACGGCGATGGTCTCGATGCCCGCGTCCGCCAGCGCGTGCAGCAACATCTGCCGGCTGACGGCGTCGTCATCGACGACGAGCACAGGATCGCGGCGAGACACACCGCCAGCTTATCGACTCCAGGCTGCGGCGATGAGAGAATTTCCGAGCTCAGCGCGGCGCCGACGCGTCCGCCTGTCACCCCGCGCAGGGCTACGAGAAGAGGTCGCCCTGCTTCGCCGCCGGTGCCGAGAGGCCCAGGTGCTCGTACGCGCGGCGGGTCGCGATCCTGCCCCGCGGCGTTCGACCGAGGAAGCCCTGTTGCAGCAGGAACGGCTCGTACACGTCCTCGATCGTGTCGCGCGGCTCACTGAGCGCCGCGGCCAGCGTGTCGACGCCCACCGGGCCGCCATCGTAGTGGTCGATGATGACGCGCAGCAGCCGGCGATCCATCTCGTCGAGCCCGGCCGCATCGATCTCGAGCCGCTCCGCGGTCTTGCGCGCGATCGCCATGGTGATCGCGCCGTCGCCGAGCACCTCGGCGAAGTCGCGGACGCGGCGCAGGAGCCGGTTCGCGACGCGCGGGGTGCCGCGCGCGCGGGCCGCGATCTCGCGCGCCCCCCCGGCGTCGATCGGCACCTCGATCAGGCCGGCGCTGCGCTGCACGATGCGCTCAAGCTCCTCGACGGGGTAGAAATCAAGACGGACGACGTGGCCGAAGCGCGACAGGAGCGGCGCGGTCAGCAGCCCGGTGCGGGTGGTCGCGCCCACCAGCGTGAAGGGCTTCAGCGCGAGCTGGATCGTCGTCGCGTAAGGGCCGTCGCCGGTCATGATGTCGATCTTGAACGACTCGATCGCGGGGTAGAGGCTCTCCTCGACCGCCGGGGTGAGTCGGTGGATCTCATCGATGAACAGCACGTCGTTGCGCTCCAGCTTGGTCAGCAGCCCGGCCAGCGCGCCCTTGTGCTCGATCGCCGGCCCGCTCGTGACGTGGAGCGTGACGCCCATCTCGCGGGCGAGGATGTGGGCGAGCGTGGTCTTGCCGAGCCCGGGCGGGCCGCAGAACAGCATGTGATCCAGCGGCTCGCGCCGCCGGCGCGCGGCCTCGACGAAGACCTTGAGGTTCTCCGTGTGCTTGGCCTGGCCGACGTACTCGGCGAGCGAGGCAGGCCGGAAGAGGCGGTCGAAGCGATCGTCGTCGCCTGTCTCGGCAGGAGAGAGCGCCCGTTCAGCCATGCCATGGGAGTACCGCGGGCGGAGGGCGAAGGGAAGCGATCCGGGCAGCGATCTGTGCGGCCGCGGCGCGCGTCGCCGCGCGCGCGTTCAGCCGAGCGCGGGTTCAGCCGAGCGCGGGGACCGACGAGAGGCGGGGGCGGCGCGGGGGCGGGACGCGCGGCAGCCGAGCGCGGCAGAGCGGGCGGCCGTCAGGGGCGCCGTCCACCTCGAGCGAGCCGCCGTGGAGCTCGATCACCGACCGCGCATGGCTGAGGCCGAGAGTCAGGCCGCGCCCGCGCGCCGTGGTCTGCCGGCTGAACAGGGCCTCCAGCTCCTCCGGCGGCACGTCGCGGCTGCCGTACTCGATGTCGATGCGGACCTCGCTGTTGAACTCACCGGCCATCGTCGCCGTGAGGCGGACAAGGCGGGCGGACGGGTCTGCCGCGCCGGTCCTGAGCGCGTGCGCGACGATGACCGCGATCGCCCGCGTCGCGTACGCCTGATCGACCGGGATCAGCGGCAGGGTGTCGCCGACCTCCACGACGACCTCGCCGTCCGCGTCGCTCGCGAGCTCGCGCGCCTTGCGGAGGGCGCCCGCGATGAGCGAGCCGACGGACGTCGGCTGCGGCTCGAGCGTGAGCTGCCCGGCCTCGACGCGGGCGGCGTCGAGGATCGACTCGATGAGGCCGAGGAGCTCCCGGCCGCGCGTCGAGATGAGCTCCAGGCTCTCGCGCTGCGCGGCGGTCAGGTCCTCCTGGCCGACGAGCTCGGCGAACCCGAGGATCGCGTTCAGCGGGCTCTTGAGGTCGTGGCTCACGCTCGCGAACAGGAGCCCGCGCATGCGCTGCGCGGCCTCGCGGGACTCGAGCGCGCGCTCCTGCGCCGCAGCGAAGACGCGGAAGCGCTCGGCCAGATCCTCGATGGCGTGGCCGAGCCGGGCGACGACGGCGAACCGGGCGGGGCGCGCGATCTGGGTGGCGCCGCGGAGCACGCTGTCGGTGCCCAGCAGGCGCACCTGCTTCGTCGCGTGCACGAGATCGGCCGCGAGGACGCGGCCGAAGAGGTTGCCGAGCGCCCCGGCCACCAGCACCGCGAGCAGCGCGACGAGCGCGCCCCAGATCGCGGCGGAGGGCTCGAGGTCCGCGGAGAACCGGGTGTTGACGCAGCCCTTGTCGAGCGGCGTGATCACGGCGATCTGTCCGTCGGCCTCGCGGCCGAAGGAGGGCTCCGCGCCCACGCAGTTCTGCTCCACGCGCGCGAGGAACCCGAACTCCGCGGCGGCGGCCACGACGTCGTTGCGATCGGCCTCCTCGATGGCCCCGAGCGCTGGGTCGAGCGCCGTGCGCGCGATGAGCCCCGCTGTCGCGCGGCGGCTCCGCTCGATGAACGTCTGGAGGTGCGCGTTCGCGATGAGCACCGCCCCGACGCCGACGAGCAGCACCGGCGCGGCGACGGCCAGGAGCAGCTTGTAGGTGACCCGCCGGCGCGGCGTCTGGTACAGCTCGGCCGTCTCGAGCAAGGCGCCTATCGCCTCGGCCGGGCTGATCTCGAAGAGGCTGAACGTCGTGGCGCGCGTCAGCACGTAGTGCGGGATCGCGGACGCGCAGAGGATCGTTATCGCGAGGATGAGCAGGCTGACCACGCGGCCGTCGTCGAGCTTCTCCGGCCTGATCCCCGGGATCATCGTGAGGCCCGAGATCGTCGAGCTCGCCACCACGAAGCGCAGCGCCAGCGACGGCGGCAGCTCGGCGAAGCGCTCGAGCTCCTCGTGATCGATGTCGCGCGCGCCGATCATGAGCGAGCGCAGCAGGTCCCGGTGGGTGCGCAGCCGGAGCAGGGTCAGCAGCGTGGTCGCGACGATCGCGGCGAGGGCGATCTTCGCCCCTACCGAGAGCACGCTCGCGGCGACGTCCTGCTCCAGGATGAGCAGCTTCGGCGCGAGCGCCGCGATCGCCCCGAACGCGGCGAGGCCGACCAGCGCCTGGCGCACCAGCACGCGCCTCGCGAAGTGGATCGCGTCGTCCCTCATGCGCTCGTCGGTCATGCGACCCTCCCTCCTGGCCGGCCGCCGCCGGGCTCCGCCGGCGGCGGCGGCGGCGCCGTGGTGGGCGCAGGCTGGGCCGGAGGAGCCGGCGGTGGCGGGACGACCCAGATCGGCAGCGTGATCGTGAAGGTCGAGCCCCGCCCGAGCTCGCTCTCGAGCTGGATCGTCCCGCCGTGCATCAGCACGAGGCGGCGCGCGATCGAGAGCCCGAGCCCCGTCCCGGCCCGGCGAGAGCGCACGTCGCCGGTCTGCCGGTACTCCTCGAAGACCGCCGACGTCTCCTCCGGCGGGATGCCGGGGCCGGTGTCCTGGACGACGATCGCCGCATGGCGGCCGCGCGCCGCGATGTGCACCGTCACCGAGCCGCGCGCCGTGAACTTGACGGCATTCGAGACGAGGTTCGTCAGGATCTGCCGCACCCTCCGCGGATCGGCGTGCGCGACGAGGCCGTGATCCCCGGTGACGCGCAGCTGGACGGGCTTGTCGCGCGCCGCCGCGGACGCCTCCCGCATCACCTGGTCGACGAGGACGCGAAGGTTCACGGCGCGGCGGGAGAGCTGGAGCTTGCCCGTCTCGAGCGCCGAAAGATCGAGGATGTCGTCGATGAGCGTGCGCAGGTGCTCGCCGCTCTGCCGGATGACCGAGAGCGCCTCGCGCGCGTCCTGGCTGAGCGGCCCGTCGACCTCGCTCTCCAGGACGTGCGCGAAGCCGAGGATCGCGTTGAGCGGCGTGCGCAGCTCGTGGCTGAGCCCCGCGAGGAACGCCGAGCGCTCGCGGTCCATCGCGGACGCCTGCTGGAGGTCGGCCCGGTAGGAGCGCTCCGCCGCGGCGAAGCGGGTGATCAGCAGGTTGAAGGCCGCCGTCAGCAGGCCGACCTGATCGAGCGACCTGATCGGCACGGGCTCGATCTGGATGAGGTCCGAGTTCGACCCGCTCATGTTGTGGCCGTGCGCCATCGCCGTGATGCGCTCGCGCAGGTAGTCGACGTCGTCGCGCGCCGCCTTGGTGAAGGAGAGCGCCACCGCGACCGCCACGCCGAGCAGCAGCGTCGTGAGGGCCGCGACGGCGTTGCCGAGTGCGATCGAGTCTGGCGGCGGGCTCGGCGCCGAGACGAAGGTGATCACGGACAGGTTGGAGAGCGGCGGGTGGAGAGGGCGCGCCGCGAACCGGACGCGGCCGAGCGAGGTCGTCGTCTCGCCCTTGCCCTGTGTGAGCATCTGGAAGATGTCGGCCTGGGCCGGCGCGCCGAAGCTCTCGTTGACCAGCACGTGGCCGCTCTGCTCGACCAGCAGGATCTCCGACCCCGCCCGCCTCGCCGCCAGCCCCAGGAACTCCGTCATCTCCCCCTCGGCGGTCCCGCGGAGCCGCGCCACGAGCGTGGCGGCCAGCACCTCCGCGCGCAGGCTCGCGGCCTGATCGCTCATCTTCGCGAGCTGGCTGATGCCGATAAGCGCGATCGCCACCGCCGTGGCGATCCCCACGACGATCACGATCGCGGGCGCGAGCGGCACGAGCGGCGTCGTGCCGCGAGGCCAGCGGAGGAGGCGACGACGGCGGGCCACGGTGAAGATCGGGATGCTAGCGCGCTTCGGGCGGTGTACGGGCCGCATCCGGCGCCCGGAGGCGGCGCGCGCTGGAGGGGGCGCGCGTCACCCGGGTCACCTGGGATCGGTCGCCAGGAGCGCGAAGACGGAGTGGTCGAGCCAGCGACCGTCGCACCACTCGGCCTGCCGGGCGATGCCCTCGAAGCGGAAGCCGAGCCGGCCGATGACCGCGAGCGAAGCATGGTTGTCCGTCGCGGCCGCAACCCGCACCCGGTGCGCGCCCATGTGGCTGAACGCGAACCCGAGCGCGGCCTTCGCGGCCTCGGTCATGAGCCCACGTCCAGTCGCCTCCTTGCGGAGCCAGTAGCCGAGCTCGCAGGAGCGGTGCAGGTGCACGCACGACTCGAGCCCGACCACCCCGGCGAGCGAGCGGTGCGCGCGCTCGCGGATGACGAAGCGCAGCGCCCGGCCGTGATCCCAGTCGGCGGCGCACGCCTCGGCGAAGCGCACGCTCGCGGCCGGGTCCGTGTGGAATTGCACCCAGGGCAGCCACCGCTGGAGGTAGGAGCGCGAGCCGCTGACCGCGAGCCAGAGCTCGGGCCCGTCCGACGGGTCGATCGGCACGAGGATCAGCCGCTCGGTCTCGAGCGGACGGGCGCGGACCTCGCTTCGAGGTGGGAGGATGAGCATGGGGTCACCGGCACTGGATGCGAGCGGCGTAGGGCTCGAGATGACCCGCCTCGTAGTCAAGCCAGGCGACATACCATTCTCCGGGCCTCGCGCCGGGGCTGAGCGAGGGCGCCGGCTGATCTCCGCTCACGCGGGCGAACTTCGTGGGCGTGCCGATGCCGTCGCGGTTGATCGACGCGGTGAGCATGCGGCCCTGCTCGAACCAGACGAGCTGAGCCTGGCCGTTCGACGCGATCGCGATCGACGGGCGCGCCCCGTTCTTCGAGAGCCGCTTGCGCCAGAGCGGCTGGCCCTTCGCCGGGTCGATGTAGGCGGCGGAGGCGCCCCCGAACGGCGGCTCGCCGTGCCAGACGACGAAGCAGCTGCCCCCGCCGCAGGCGAGCGACGGGCTGTCGCTGCGCGCCCGGTCGCTGTTCACGAGCGACAGGTCGCCGAGCGCGCGGTCGGCGCGCTTGCCGGGGCTGGCCGGCGGGAGCCCCTTGTCCGCGCTCGCGAGCGCGAGGCGCATGTACTGGATGAGCCGCGCCGGCTCGCGATCGAAGCGGAAGGCGAGGTGCAGCACGTCGTTCATCACCGCGATGGAGGGGAAGCGCACGCGCGGCTTCGAGGGGCCCGTCGGGGTGACGTCCGTCAGCCGGATGATCTCGCCGACCGGATCGAGGTTCGGCGAGAGGCGGCGCATGAAGAGGTCCTCGGAGGCGTTGTCGCCGTCGTCCGACCACGCGATCACGAACCCCTCGGCGGCGCGCGCGAGCGAGGGCCAGGAGTTCCCGCCGCGAGGGAAGGGGGCGACCATCATCGCGGGGCCGTCGATGCGGCCGTCGCCGTCGAGCCAGCGCACGTGGACGCCGGCCTCCGGCCCCTTGCCGTCCCAGTACGTGAGCACCAGCCGCTCGCCGACGGAGGTCAGCTCGGGGCGCCCGATGGCGCGGCCCTCGGGCGTCACGTCGAGCGCGGGCGACGACGGCCGCATCGCGCTGTCGAGCATCGCCGTGTAGGCGTGCTCGCTGCCCTCGTGCGAGTCGGTCCAGGTGACCACCGCGCCGCGCGGCCCGAGCGCGATCGAGGGCCGGCTGGCGCCGATGGCGCGGCCGCCCTCGCGCACGAGATCGTGCGTGCGCGGCCTGGCGAGGCCGGTGAGCCGGCAGGGCGCCTTGCCGCTCGCTTCCTTCAGGGCAACCTGCACGTGCTCGATCAGGGTCCGCGGCACGGCATGGTTGCCCTTCTCCTGGGCGTCCTTCAGGTGCCTGAGCGCGGCCTTGAGATCGCCGGCGGCGATCGACTCCTGCGCCTGCGCGACGAGCGGCGGCCAGGGCAGGCCGGGCGGCTCGACCGGGGAATCGGCGCGCGCGGGCACGTCGGCGACGGCGGACGACGACGGCGCGGTCGGGGACGGCGGCGGCGCGGCGCTCGACGAGTTGGGCGGCAGGGCCGTCGGCTTGAGGAACTGGCGGTAGCCGGCGTACGCGGCGCCCGCGGCGAGCGCGATCACGCCGAAGACGACCAGCGCGCGACCGGCGCCGCCCCGCCTCGACGGCGATCGCTGCGCGAGCGGCTCGGGGACCGAGGCCTCGCCCGAGCCCCCGGAGAACGTGATCTGCTGCCCCGGGCCGCCCTGGCTCAGGCGCCCGGGCACCGAGGCGCCTCGCTGGCCGGAGAGGTCCATCCCGGCGAGCGGATCCGCCCCGCGCTCCGCCGGGCCCGAGGGTACGGTCCGCCGCGCCTCGTTGGGGGTCACACGGACGACGCCCGGCGGGTCGAACGCCACGTCGACCGGCGCGTCGCCGTTCGTCGGGATGAGCCCCGCCTGCGACGGCTCCGCGCCGCGCGGGGGCATCGGCTGCGCGACGCCGAGCGCGACCGAGAGCTCGTCCGCGAACTCCTTCGCGGTCTGGAAGCGCCGGTCGATCGAGCGATCGAGCGCCTTCTCGAACCACACGGTGAAGCTCGGGGGGAGATCCGGACGGAGCGCCGCGGGCTGCGGCAGCGGCGCGTTCGCGATCTGCGCGAACGTCATCGCGACGCCCTGCTCCGTCTGCCACACGGTGCGGCCGGTGAGGCACTCGTACGTGATGCAGCCGAGCGCCCAGAGATCCGCGCGATGGTCGACGGCCCCCTGGCCGCGCACCTGCTCCGGGCTCATGTAAGCCGGCGTTCCAAAGACCGCGCCCTCGCGGGTGAGGCGCGCCTGCGCGTCGCCTCCGTCGACCGGCGCGTAGAACTTCGCCAGGCCGAAATCGAGGATCTTCGCGCAGAGCCGGCCCTCCTCGTCTTTCGTGAGGAAGATGTTCTCCGGCTTGAGGTCGCGGTGGACGATCGAGGCGGCGTGCGCCTTGGTGAGCCCGCGGCAGACCTGGGACATCACCGCGACGGTGGTCTCGGGGTCGAGGTACCTGACGACCGTCATGCGCTCGTACAGCGACTCGCCTTCCAGGAGCTCGAGCACCAGGAACGGCCGCCCGTCGTCGAGCTTGCCGGAGTCGTAGACGTCGCAGATGAAGGGGCTGCGGATCGACGCCGCGGCGCGCGCCTCGCGGAGGAAGCGCTCGACCACCACGGCGGAGGTCGTCAGCTCCTGTGCGAGCACCTTGATCGCCACCCGCTTGCCGATGTCGATATGCTCGGCCTCGTACACGGCGGCCATGCCGCCGCGCCCGATCTCGCGTGTGATGCGGTATTTTCCGGCGAGGACCGTGCCTACCGGGATCTTCGCTTTGTTCGGCAAAGCCATCAGGCAGGGCTGTCCCGCGACTGGATTCGCCAGCGCAGACTATTCGAGCCGCGTCACAAGGACAATGGCGAGCGCGCCATGGCCGTCCGACGAGCCGCTGAAACCCCGAACGAGCCGCGGAGGCGACCTCATCCCTTGACAGGAGCGGGCGAGCAGACCTCACCCCGGGCCCGGTCGGCATGGTCGACCCCCGACGGCGCGTGGTGGGTGTGAGTCCCACCTGTCGGCTCCTGGTGGGCGGAAGCCTCACCCCCCGAGCAGGTCACCGGGGAGCGGGTCTCTCTCTCCGGCGGGGCTGTGAAAAAAGTAAGCTGGCTCCGATTTCCTGACGCCGGATACACTTTTCTCACGCACGCGCGGTGCGCGAAACATTCCGGAAACATGAGCTTGGGTACACCAGCCTGGACCTCCGGTCGCTGCGCCAGCGCCCGGGGCGAAGGGTCGCCGATCCGGCTCTGCTGGATGGGTCCCTGAGTCGTTGACAGCGTCGGGGCAATGCCCGGTGGACCGGGCCGACCCCGTCACGGATCGGAGCCGGGCGGCGCCCGGCACATTGACGGGAGGTCGCCGGCGGAGGCGCCCCCCCTTTACCGGCTCTGCTCCGGCGGGGCTTTTCGGGCGATCGTCCGGGCTTTTACCCCGGCGGGCACCCGGTCACCACAGGCGTGCGCAATGAAAAAGGTCGAGGCGATCATCAAGCCGTTCAAGCTCGACGAGGTCAAGGACGCCCTCGCCGAGGTCGGGATTCAGGGCATGACGGTGACCGAGGTAAAGGGCTTCGGTCGGACCGGCGGCAAGAAGGAGGTCTATCGAGGGTCGGCGTATGTCGTCGACTTCGTCCCGAAGGTGAAGGTCGACATCGTCGTGCCGGACAGCATGGTCAGCGACGTGATCGACGCCATCGAGAAGAGCGCCAAGACGGGTCGGATCGGCGACGGCAAGATCTTCGTCGTCCCCGTCGAGGAAGCCGTGCGTATCCGCACGGGTGAGCGCGGCGAGGACGCCATCTAGGCGAGCCGCGGGCAGAGCGTCACAGGGCATTCGCGGCGGGTCACAGGCTCGAGAGCCGAGCAACGAGTAACGAGCGAGCAACGAGCACGAGCCCGCGCGCCGCCGAACCACACACAGCGAGAGCAGCGAGAGTCAGCGAGGTAGAGGAAGATCATGAAGCCGAAAGATGTCGTCGCGTTTGCGAAGGAAAACGACGTTAAATTTGTCGATCTCAAGTTCATCGACCTGCCCGGCGTCTGGCAGCACACGACGATCCCGGCGTCCCGCCTGAACGAGGACATCTTCGAGGAGGGGATCGGCTTCGATGGCTCGTCGGTGCGCGGGTGGCAGCCGATCAACGCCAGCGACATGCTGATGACGCCCGATCCGGCGACGGCGAAGCTCGACCCGTTCCACGCGCAGAAGACGCTCAGCATGATCTGCAAGATCAGCGACCCGGTGACCGGCCAGCCCTACGGCCGCGACCCGCGCTACATCGCGCAGAAGGCCGAGAACCACCTCCGCGCGAGCGGCATCGCGGACACGACCTACTTCGGGCCCGAGGCCGAGTTCTTCGTCTTCGACTCGGTCCGCTACGAGAGCTCGCAGCGCGGCGCCTTCTACGAGATCGACAGCGACGAGGCGGTCTGGAACTCCGGCAAGTCCGGCGTGAACCTCGGGCACAAGATCCGGCCCAAGGAGGGCTACTTCCCCGTCGCGCCGACCGACACGCTCGGCGACCTGCGCGCTGACATGATGACCACGCTGATCGAGACCGGAATCCCGGTCGAGGTCGGCCACCACGAGGTGGCGTCGGCGGGGCAGTGTGAGATCGGCATCAAGTTCTCGACGCTGACCTCGATGGCCGACAACCTCATGTGGTTCAAGTACGTCATCAAGAACGTCGGCCGCAAGCACGGCAAGTCGGTGACGTTCATGCCGAAGCCGGTCTTCGGTGACAACGGCAGCGGCATGCACTGCCACCAGTCGCTCTGGAAGGAGGGCAAGCCGCTCTTCGCCGGCGACGGCTATGCCGGGCTCTCCGACACGGGCCTCTGGTACATCGGCGGTATCCTGAAGCACGCGAAGGCGCTCGCCGCGCTCACCAACCCGACGACGAACAGCTACCGCCGGCTCGTCCCGGGCTACGAGGCGCCCGTGAACCTCGCGTACTCGAGCCGCAACCGCTCGGCGTCGATCCGCATCCCGCTGCCGCCCGGCAACAGCCCGAAGGGCCGCCGCATCGAGGTCCGCTTCCCGGACGCGAGCTGCAATCCGTACCTCGCCTTCGCGGCCATGATGATGGCCGGCCTCGACGGCATCCAGAACCGAATCGATCCGGGCGACCCGCTCGACAAGGACATCTACGCGCTCTCGCCCGAGGAGCTCAAGGAAGTGCCGCACATGCCGGGCTCGCTCGACGAGGCGCTCTCCGCCCTCGAGCGCGACAACGAGTTCCTGCTCCGCGGCGACGTCTTCACGCGCGACATCCTCAAGACCTGGCTCGACTACAAGCGCGAGCGCGAGGTCGACGCGATCCGGCTGCGCCCGGTCCCGCACGAGTTCTTCCTCTACTACGACGTCTGATCCACCCCACCCGAGCGGCGCAGGGTCCGGCGCACGAGAAAATTGCGCTGTGACCCTCGCGCCCCGCTGTCTCCCACGCTCGCTGCCGTGCTCGTCCGGCGCCGAAGGTGCCAGGGCGAAGCGCCGGGAAACCGCCGTATTCAGGGCTTCTTTGCGCTAGCTCCGGGGGTCGGGCGGGGAGGCGGGCTGTTGGTTCGTCGGTTGCTCGTCTCTCGAACTTTTGTCTCCTGCTGGAGCTCACGGCCTGCGATACCGCTCGCCTGGGCGCCGGGTTATCCTCCGCCCCGTCTCGGACGCGGGTCGGGGGTGAGACACCCTCTTCCCGGAAACACCTCGGCGCAGCAGTGAACCCCGGCGATCTTATCCAGTCTCGCTACCGGCTCGTGAAGCTCCTGGGCCGAGGCGCCAGCGGGTCGGTGTGGGCTGCGAAGAACGAGCTCATCGATCGCGACGTGGCGCTCAAGGTGATGCGCCCCGAGGTGGCCGAGGACGCCGTCGCGCTCCAGCGCTTCTTCAACGAGGCGAAGGCGAGCGGGCGTGTGCGGAGCCCCAGCATCGTCGAGATCCTCGACCTCGGTCAGGCAGAGGACGGCTCGCCGTTCCTCGTGTTCGAGCTGCTCATCGGCGAGGGGCTCGACGAATGGCTGCGGCGCGAGCGCACCATCGAGCCGGAGACGCTGGTGGAGATCTTCATCGGCCTCGCGCGGGCGCTCGACATGGCCCACCAGCAAGGGATCATCCACCGCGACCTGAAGCCCGCGAATATCTACGTGCACCGCAACCACCTGGGCGAGCTCGTCGGGAAGATCCTCGACTTCGGGATCAGCAAGGTGCTCGAGAAGGAGCACAGCTTCGCGCTGACCCACACGGGCTGCGTCGTCGGCTCACCGGCCTACATGGCGCCCGAGCAGGCCGCGGGGCGCGACGACCTCGACGGGCGCGCCGACCTGTGGTCGCTGGGCGTCGTCATGTACGAGGCGCTGACCGGGACGCTCCCGCACCAGGCGCCGAACTATAACGCGCTGATGGTCCGCATCCTGAGCACGGATTGCGACCCGATCGCCCAGCGCCGGCCGGGGCTCCCGCCGCGGCTCTGCCACATCGTCGACGCGTGCCTCCAGCGCGAGCGCGACGACCGGATCGCCTCGGCGGGCATGCTCGCGCGGGAGCTCGAGGCCGTGCTCCGCGAGATGCGGGCCGCGCGCTTCCGGGGGCAGAAGGGACGGCGCGCCTCGGACGTCGGCCTCGGCGACAGGCTGCGCCTCGCGCCGGAGAGCGGCCCCCTGCGCGGCGGCTCCGCCGGCACGCTCGGCCGGCTCGTGCAGCACGGCAGGCGGCTGCCGCCGGCCACGCTCGTCGCGGCGGGGCTCGGCGTGGTGTTCTGGGCGATGGTGATCGTGCTCCTCGGCAGGTACTGGATCCGCTGAGCGGCGGGCCGACGGGCTCGCGGCGCGCCGGCGGGCGCGCGTTCCGGGGCTCCGAGCTCAGGCGCGCGGCGCGCCGGCGGGCGCGTGCTCCACGTGAGCGACCGGCGCGCCCGGCGCGCCGCAGGCGTGCGCGTGCGTATCGCACGAGTGCGCGCGCGGCGCCGGCGGGCCGGGCGCAGGCTCGTCGCTCGGGCCGGCCATGTTGCCGAGCCACGCGCGAGGCCCGAGCCTCGTCAGGCTCGAGAGCAGGAGCCCGCCGAGCGCCGCCGCGCAGGCCCACTCGACGGGCGCGCGCTCGTGCGCCGCGAGGGCGTGGAGCTCCGGGACCGCGGCGCCCGGGACGAGGGCGTTCGCGGCGAGTCCGGCCGCGACGGCGAGCCCGAGGCTGGAGAGCGCGAAGGCGGCGGCGGCGTGCGCGCCGAGCGAGCGCCTCAGCGCGGCGAGCACCGCGAGGTTGGTCGCGGGCCCCGCCATGAGGAACGCGAGCGCCGCGCCGACCGACAACCCCTTGTGGATCATCACCGCGGCGACCGCCGTGGCGCCCTGCGCGCAGACGTGGAGGGGCAGCGCGACGAGCGCGCTCACCACGACGTCGGCCGGTGCGCCGAGCGCGCGCGCCGCGGCCGGCGCGAGCGTCGCCTCGAGGAAGGCGGCGAGAACGAGGCCCACGAGGTACCAGGCGGCCACGCGATCGAGCGCCGGCCCGACGGCCTCGGCGACGGCGGCGCGGAGCCGGGCGTCGGGCGGGGCGGCGGCCCGCGCGTCGCCGGGCGGCCCGCTGCCGCGCGGCGACGCGTCGGAGCCGGGCGGCCCGCTGCCGCGCGGCGACGCGTCGGAGCCGGGCGGCCCGCTGCCGCGCGGCGACGCGTCGGAGCCGGGCGGCCCGCTGCCGCGCGGCGACGCGTCGGAGCCGGGCGGCCCGCTGCCGCGCGGCACCGCGCCGGAGCCGGGCGCGCCGGCCGACCGGACGACGAGGAGCGCGACCAGCGCGGCGAGGAGCGCGCTGCCGGCGACGCGCGCCGCGGTGAGCGGCAGGCCGAGCAGCCGCAGCGAGAGCAGGGCGCTGCCGACGCCGAGCTCCGGTGCGCCTGGAGCGAAGGGAACGACCGCGGCGACCGGCGCGCCCGCGAGCAGGAGCCGCCGCAGCAGCGACGCGCCGCCGCGCGAGCCGGCGGGCAGCGGCGGCGCGAGCACCCCGCCGCCGGGGGCCCGGGGCGGCGCGGTGCCGCCGCGCAGCCATCCGGCAACGCGGCGCGGGACGAGCGCGCGCAGGAGGCCCGCCGCGGCGAGCCCGGCGAGCATGGCGGGCGCCGTCGCGACGAACAGCGGGCCGAGCGACTCGGCGATCGACAGCTCGAGCGGGCGGGCGCGCGTGAGGAAGCTCTCCGGGCTCGGCAGCGCGAGCGCGACGCAGAGCCCCGAGGCGAAGGCGACGGCGCTCGCCGTCCGCGCGGTCCGGCTCCGCGGCGGGGGCTCGTGCGTGTGGACCACGATGCGCAGGAGTACGCCGAGGCCGAAGGCGATGAACACCTCGAGCGACTCGTGGGGCAGGCCCTCCACGAGGCGCTGGCCGAGCAGGGCGCCGAGCAGCGTGAGCAGCCCGAGGAGCCCGAGGCGCGCGGCGAGCTGCCGCCACCCCCAGGCGGGCAGGAAGCGCGCCGCGAGCGACAGCCCCTCCGGCAGACGGTGCGCGAGGACGGCGACCGCGAAGATCGCCCCGTCCGCGCCCCCGTCGGCCGCGGACGCGGCCAGCGCGAGCCCGGCGCCGTCGAGCAGGCCGTGCACGGCGAGCGCCGAGAACGCGAGCTCCCGCCCCAGCACCTCGCCGGCGCCGCGCCGCCGGTGCTCGGCGAGCGAGAGCGCCGCGTACCCGAGCGCCGCCCAGAGGACCGCCTGCGCCCCGATCTCCTCGACCGCGTGCGGCAGGTGGCGCGAGAGGACCAGGGCGGGGACGAGGCCGAGCGTCAGCCCGTCGAGCGCGGACGTCGGCAGAGCCCGGCGCTGGCCGAGCGCCACGAGGAGCGGCCCCGCGGCGAGGCCAGCGATCGACAGGGCGACGACGAGCGCGAGCATGGGCGCCGTGGCCTATGCCCGAGCCACGGACCCCAATCAACATCAAATTGATGTTGCAATCAAGATGCGCGAGACCGCCGCGCCCGCGCCTTCCTGCTGCGCGGCGCCTCCTCCGCGCGGCTCAGGCCTGGACGCACCGGTCGCAGCGGCCCTTGATCTGGATCTGGAGCCCCTTGCGGCGCAGCGCGCGCGGCGCGCCCCGCGCTGCCTTGATCTCGATGCTCTCGTCGGGGAGGCAGAGCACGTCTCCGCACGTGTCGCACATGAAGTGCGGGTGCTCGTCCGCCGCGTGCTCGCCGGTGCCCTCGCGCAGCTCGAACCGCCAGAGGTGGTCGCCCATGTCGGTGCGGCGCACGAGCCCCGCGTTGGTCAGGTCGATGAGGTTCCGGTAGATGGTGGCGCGATCCCACCCCTTGGGCGCGAGCTCGGCCGCGAGCTCGGCATGGCTGACGGGCGTCCGCGAGCGGCCGAGGCTCTGCAGCACGGCGATCCGCGGCGAGGTGGCCCGCAGGCCGGTCGTCCGGATCTGCTCGCGGAGCTGCTCCGCGGACTGCCCTGCTTTCGAACGCGCCATGCGAGACATCTACCGTCGCCCCGACGGTACTGCAATCAGGATGCACGGAGCTCGCCGGACGCGCGGCGCCTGGCCGGCGGCGCGCCAGCGTGAGTGAGATCGCTCGATCCCCGCCGAGGTCGCCGCGCCGCGCTGCGCTGCGCACGGCGCGACCGCCGCCGCCGTGAGCTCGCCGGGCGAGGGCGACGTCGATCGCGCTCGGGCTGCGGGCTCCCCGTGCGCCGCGCGGCGCCGGGCCGGATGAGCGGCGGTGCAGGACCGGAGCTGAGAACGTGGCAGATGGCGAGTTGGGCAACCTCGTGCGTCGCTATTCAAGCGTGGCTTGAACTGCACAAGCCAGGCGGATGGGCCGCGATGCGGACTCATCAGGAATACTCCTGGAAACGTGGAGGAGATCCCTGATGAACGGCGGGGATGAGGGCACTGAAACATGGACAGTCAAGCGGCCAACCCGGGTCGCGTACTGATCTCGAGTTGTGCGCCACTCGGTCCGATCGGACGCTCGCCGCGTGCTCCATAATGGAGCGATCGATCCAGGTTGGAGCAGGCGTGTCCGCTCCGCGCACGTCGTTGCGCCGCGTCATGGCGTCGCGCGCGACGGAGAATCCAGCCGCCTTTCGAACGAATGGCCGACCGAATGGCGCGAGACGACCAAGACGTCGAATCTCACCTTGTCGTCTTGCGCGGAGCCGGTCTTTTCGAATTGAACTGATTGTCACGGTGGATATATATTCCTGCTTCCTTTGCGGGGCCTGAACCAAGGAGAATGTCCATGCGAGCTCGGACGTGTGCGGGGGTACTTGCCTTAGTCGTGATCGCTGCCTTGAGCGCCGCCGCGTGCAGCGTCGACACGTCGATCCCGGAGGAGGAAACGCCGGGCGCATCGGATGTCGAGCCCGACGAGGTGGAGGCGGCCCCGGCCCCCCTTCGGCGCAATTGTGGGACAGTCGATCTGAGCGTGGCTGAGAGGGAGGAGGTCGACTTGTCCGTCCGCAACCGGCTGGAGGCCGGGTTCGCCGCGGGCACACCGGTCGTGATCCCTGTGCACGTCCACGTCATCAACAAGGGCGCGGGCGTGGCGAACGGCGACGTGACCGACGCGATGATCGCGCAGCAGATCGATGTGCTCAACGCCGCTTACGCGAGCACCCGCTTCAGCTTCGAGCTGGTCTCGACCGACCGGACGACGAACGCGACCTGGTACACCATGGGGTCGGGCTCCACCGCCGAGCGGAACGCCAAGGCAGCGCTTCGCACCGGTGGGTCCGACCACCTCAACCTCTACACGGCCAACCCGGGCGGCGGTCTACTCGGCTGGGCCACGTTCCCGCGGAGCTACACGAGCAATCCGACGGACGACGGCGTCGTCGTGCTTTACAGATCGTTGCCCGGCGGCGACGCGGCGCCGTACAACCTGGGAGACACGGCGACACACGAGGTCGGACACTGGCTCGGCCTCCTCCACACGTTCCAGGGTGCCTGCACCAAGGGCGGGGACGGCGTCGCCGACACGGCGGCGGAGAAGGAACCCGCGTATGGCTGCCCGACCGGCCGGGACAGCTGCAGAAACGTAAGTGGGGCCGACCCGATCACGAACTTCATGGATTACACCGACGATTCCTGCATGAACTCGTTCACTGCGGGACAGACCGATCGCATGTCCGCGCAGTGGGACGTGTATCGTTGACCGGCAGTTGAAGAGAGAGCGCAGCTGTCCGGCGTGCGGAGGGCAGCGCCCCCCGCCAGCCGGACGGCGCGCCGGTCAGGGCTCGATCACATCGACTTGATCTGCGCCCGGCGCTCGAAGCTCCGGCTCTCGTCGAGGATGCGGGAGACGGGCCTGGCCTCCGGCGGGGCCTCTCTCGAGTCACCGTCGCCCTGTGCGAGGCGCTGCTGGCGGCGGGTGCCGGCCTGGACGCCGAAGTACACGCCGAGGAACGTCACGAGCCCCCAGCCGAGCAGGCCGAGGGCGACGAGGCCGGTCTGGCGCGAGGCGTCGCTCCCGAGCTGGCTCATCTCCTCCATCGGCGCCGACAGCTTGCTCACCTCCCGCATCGGCTCGCGCAGCGTCGCGACCTGCTCCATCGGCTGCTTCAGCCCGGCGACGTCGCGCATCGGGGCGTTCAGGGCGGCGACGTCGCGCATCGGGGCGTTCAGGGCGGCGACGTCCGCGAGCGGGCCGCGGATGCCCGCGAGGCTCTCGTTCATCGCGGCGATCGTGGCCTTCATCTCGCTCAGCCGATCCATCGACTGCTCGAGGCTCGCGGTCTCCCGCAGGCTCTGCTGCATCGCGTCCATCGACCCCTTGAGCTCGGCGAGCCGCTCCATCGCCTCCTGCATCTCGGCGACCTTCTCCATCGGCTGGCGCAGCTCGGCCAGCCCATCGAGGCTCTTCTGCGAGTCCCGCAGCGTCTGACTCGACTCCTCGATCGCCGCGCGCGTGCGCCGCATCTCGTCCGTGGTCGCCTGGATGGAGCGCGTGTTCGTGTCGACCATCGTCGCCATGCCGCAGCCCGTCGACGCGAGGGCAAGCAGCGCAACCGGCGCTATCTGACCGATCCTTTCCCAGTACATACCCGATCGTTGATTCCTCGAAGGCGTTGCGTCAACGTGGATTTGACGCGGTGCGCTGGAATATGACATAGCCGTGTCCGGGGGGTGAGGCGCTGTGGGACGTTGCGCGTCAGGGCCCGCGATCTGCGCTGCGCGGCCGGTATTCGCACGGCCCTGTGAAATGCCGGTGTCGATCCGACGGACGTTGGTGTGTCGAACGCCGGAATCGAGGGATCGATTGCGCGGCTTCGATGAAAACGGCAGTTCCTGCGCCGCTGTCCGGACCGTCAGCGCGATGCGGCTGCGCCGCACGACGCGGCGAGGTTCACCGGAGGCCGGCGCGGCGCGCGGGGCGGGGAGCGCGACGGGGCGGGCGCGCGCGGGCGGCGACGCTCACGGCGCAGGCCGGCCGGGGCGGGGCGCGCGGAGGACGAGCGCGGCGAGGAGCGCGAGCACGGCCGCGGCGACCCAGGCAGGCGGGCCGAAGGCGCGCGTCCCCGCGGCGAGCGCGCCGTCGGCCCACGTGACGTCGAGCAACGAGCCGCGCAGGCCGGCGCCCGCTGTCGCGGTGAAGCTCGCGTGGGCGGCGATCGCGGCGAACGCGCCGCGACCGCGGCGGAAGAGCGCCGCGGCGAGCGCGCCGAGCGCGGCGGCGAGGGCGAAGCTCGAGGCGGTCGCGCCCGGCGCGAGCCCGAGGGCAGCGCCGTGCGCGAGCGCGGAGAAGGCGACCGCGTGGCGGCTCGAGAGACCGGCGCGCGCCGCCGTGGCGAACGGGATACCGGAGAGCAGGAGCTCGTCGCGGACGGCGAGGGCGATCGCGCGCGCCACGGCGAAGGCGAAGCCCACCGAGGGCTCGCCGGCCTCGACGGTCGCCCAGCCGAGGACGAGGGAGATGCCGAGCGTGAGCAGCGCGGCGAGCGCGCCGAGCGCCGCGCCGAGGCCGGCGCGGCGGGCCACGCGCGCGCGGTGGCCAGGGGCCTCCCGCTCCACCGGGTCGGTCCACTGCACGCCGGCCCGCACCGCGCCGAGGTCGGCGACGACGGCGCCAGCGAGGGCAGCCGCGAGCGGGCTCGACGAGAGGAGCACGGAGAGGATCTGCAGGGCCGCGCCGAGGCCGACGAGCCAGGCCGCGCCGAGCGCGAGATCGAGCAGGCGGCGCCGCTGCCGCGCGCGATCGGGTCGAGGTGCGCCGCCCTCCGCCGCGTTCAGTGGAGCGTGTGCCACTGGCCGTTGTGCTCCACCTTCGGGACGCCCGCGTCGCCGTCCGATTCGCTGCGGTGACGCGCGCCCAGCGTGGCCACGAGCTGGGCCGTGGACGCGCGCGCGGGCCGGTGGCGCGCCTCCGGCGCCACGCGCAGCCGCCGGTGCGGCGCAGGAGGCGCCGGCGACCTCCGGCCGCGGAGCCGCTGCACGCCGAGGACGCCCGCGGCGAGCAGCCCGAGCACCAGCAGCGAGCCCAGCAGCACCGGGACGAAGCCGTAGCGGCGCGCGACGTCGGCGCGCCAGGCGAGCTCGAGCTCGTGACCCGTCGAGGTATAGGCGGCCTCGAGCGCGCTCGCGAGCGGCGCGCCGGCGCGCACCGCGTCGAGAGCGCGCGTGAAGCCCTGGCGTCGCTCGCCCTCGAGGAAGAAACGGAGGACGTCGGCCGACTGCGCATAGGCCACCGACCCGGGCGCGTTGCCGGCGCCCGGCAGGTTCGCCTCGAGCGCGTCGAGCGGGAGGAGGCGCCCGCGGAGTGCGGCGACGGAGAGCCGCTGCGCGCGGCCCGCGGCGTGGTCGCCCGCGACGTGGGCGGCGAAGCCCTCGTGGAACCAGCGCGGGAGCGGCGCGCCGCCCGTGGCCTCGTCGAGCGCGAGGTGCGCGAGCTCGTGACGGAAGGCGCTCTCCAGATCGGGAGCGGCGAAGCCGGTCCGGGGGGATGCGCTCAGCACGGCGAGCCGCAGCGCGCCGAACGAGGCGGCGATCGCGGGGCTCTCGAGCCCGCCGGGGACGAGGTTGTCGAGCTCGGCGGGGACGGCGGCGATCCGGACCTTCACGGGGGCGACCAGCGCCTCGCGGCCGAGCAGGGCGCTGAGCTCGGCGCGGATCGCGCCGGCATGGACGATCAAGGGGCGGACGCGGTCGCGCGTCGACGGGCGGTAGGCGAACTCGATCCAGCCGAGGTTCTCGGTGTGGTACTCCGGCGGGGGCGGCGGGATGGCGGGGGCGGCCTTGCCGTCGAACGACGCTGCCGGCGCGTCGTAGATGCGGGGCGCGGCGCCAGCGAGCCCGGGCGCGGCGGCGAGCGCGAGGCACATGAGCGCCGCGAGCCTCAGGCCCAACGCGGCCGCCGGGCTGCGCCGAGAGGAGCACGTCATGGCGCGATCCGACCGCGGAGGTGTACCGTGTCGCCATCGCCGCCGGTCTGGGAGAGCACCAGCACGGCGATGCCCGCCACGGCGACGCCCGCGAGCGGCCCCCAGAACCAGGGCGAGCTCCACACCGAGCGCCGCCCGGACGAGCCCCCGTCGCTGTCCGGAGCCTTCGACGTCAGGTCGACGCCCGCGCGCGCGTCGGCGCTCAGCGGCCCGCTCCGCGACGGCGCGCGCGCGGGCCCGGGCGGCGTCGCCGGGCCCCTCGCCGCGCCCTCAGGTCGTTCCTCCCCGGCGAGCAGCGCGCGGACGGCCGCGGCCGCGCCCGGCCAGTCGAACGTCGCCGCTCCGGGGGCGGTCGCGCCCTCCGCGGTCCGCTGGACCGTCGCGCCGAGCTCGATGGGCGCGTAGCTCGCGCCGGCGACCCGGAGCACGCGCGCCACGGGGTGACCCTGCGCCGTGGTCACCGCCACGACGAGCGCAGCGCCCGCGCCCGCGCCCAGCGACGCGAGCAGGCCGCGCGCGACCGGCTCGGACTCGGCGCGCCCGGCCGAGCGGCGCACCTCCGCGAGCTCCTTCACGGCGGCCGGCGCGTCTGGCCGCGGCGGCTCGCCGGCGAGCGTTTGCGCGGCCGCCTCGTCGATGGGCGGGCGCAGCGCGGGGTCGCGGTAGATCGCGCGCGCGAGCGCTCGCGCCGCTTCGACGCTGGCGTCGTCCACCGCCACCACGACGGCGCCGCGCAGGGCCGATCGGGACGCGACGGCCGCCGGCGCGGCGCGCGGGGCCTCCGCCGGCGCGGCGCGCGGGCCTCCGCCGGCGCGGCGCGCGGGGCCTCCGCCGCCGCGCCGCGAGCCGGCCCCTCGGCCTGCACGGGCGCGGCCGTCAGGCCGAGCGCCACCGCGACGAGGCCCGGGGCTGCCGACGTGCTGCGCGACATGCGATTACGGTACGGAGGCCGCGGCCGAGCGTCAAACGGCGCACGGCGCGGCGCCACGTCACAGCCAGCCGTGCTCGCGGTACCAGGCGACCGCGCGGCGCGTCCCCTCGGCCCAGCTCACCTGGGGCTCCCAGCCGAGCTCCCTGCGGGCCTCGGCCGAGTCGCACACCCAGTGCGACGCGGTGAGCTCGTTCAGCTTGTCGCGCGTCAGCATCACGGGCTTTCCGGTGAGGCGGCTCATCCCCTCGCTCGCGAGCGCGGCGCCGCGCACGAGCGAGAATGGCACGCCGACCCGGACGAACGCCCGCGCGCCGATCGCCGCCTCCACGTCCGCCAGCATGTCGCGCCACACGTACACGCGGCCGTCGTCGATGAAGTAGGCCCGGCCGCTCGGCACGTCGCCCTCGAGCGCCCGGATGCACGCGGCGGCCGCGTCGGAGGCATAGATGACGCTCAGCGTGTTCTTGCCGTCGCCGAGCATCGGGAGGAAGCGGCGCGCGACGCTCTGGAAGAACGCGAACGACTCCTGATCGCGCGGGCCGTAGATCATCGGGGGGCGCAGGACGACCACGGGCAGCGCGTCCTTCTCGGCGAGGACCAGCCGCTCCGCCTCGAGCTTCGAGCGCCCGTAGCGCGTCACCGGGGCCGGGCGCGCGTCGGCCGCCACGGGGCGACCGTCGAGGCTCGGGCCGATGGCGGCGAGGCTCGAGACGAAGACGAAGCGCTTCATCGTCGTCGGGCGCGCCGCCTTCGCGGCGTCGAGCATGTTCCGCGTGCCGCCGACGTTGACCCGGAAGAACTCCGCCTCGTCGCGCGCCTTGACCAGCCCGGCCGAGTGCACGATCGCGTCGACGCCCGGCGCGTCGACCACCGCGCGGCGGACGCTCTCCGCGTCCTCGATGGCGCCGTACGCGAGCTCGACGCCGCGCAGCGACGACAGGAACTTCGTGCTCGACGAGCGCCGCACCAGGGCGACGACGCTGTGCCCCTTCTGCACGAGCTGCTCGGTGACATGCGAGCCGAGGAACCCGCTCGCGCCCGTGACCAGCACCCTCATCGATCCGCTCCTTCTCTCCCGCTCCCCGCCGCGCCGCCTCCGCCCGCGGCGCTCTCGCCCGCGCAGCTCAGAGCGCCCGCTCGTAGACGCGGTACTTCTTGTGGACCCGGCCGCCCATCAGCCGGATGCCCGCGTTGATGGCGGCGTTGTCCTCCAGCGTCCACCCGAGCTCGCCGCCCGTCATGCCGAGCAGCTGCGCCGCGCGGTTCATCTCGACGTAGAGGAACGCGCTGAGCCCGGCGTAGCGCCGCACGTGCCGCCACTTCTTGCGGATGCCGAGCACGACGAGGCGCCCGCGCTTCGGGCCGCGCACGCGCAGCCGCCACAGCAGCTTGAAGACCCCGGTCGGGAGGAGCTTGCCGTGGAAGTCCTTGATCAGCTGGTTGAGGTCGGGCAACCCGAGCGACACAGCGGCCGGCTCGCCGTCGATGAACGTGATCTTCGTGAGCTCCGGCAGCAGGATGAGCCGCACGTCCTTCGACCACTTGAGGAGCTCCTTCTCGGTCATCGGGACGAAGCCCCAGTTGTCGCTCCAGGCGTCGTTGTAGACGTCCATGAGGATGCGGATGTCGCGGAGCAGGTTCTTCGGGTCGCCGCAGCGCGTGTGCACCTCCGGCATCGCCAGCACCTCGGCGTGCGCCCTCAGCGCCCGGGGGGGGACGTCGCCGACCGTGTAGCCCCACGCATAGAGGTCCTTCACCTTCTCGAGCCCGGCCTCCTCGCTGAGCCGGCTCTGGTGCGGCCGGTGGTAGGGCATCATCATCACCGGCGGGAGCTCGAAGCCCTCGATGAGGCAGCCGATCTCCTCGTTCGTCGAGAGCGAGTAGGGGCCCCGCATGCGCTTCATCCCGCGCGCTCGCAGCCAGCCCGCGGCCTCGGCGAGCAGCGCCTGCGCGGTCTCGGCGTCGTCGATCGTGTCGAAGAAGCCGAACGAGCCTGTCTCGTCGCGGTGGACTCTCAGGTGCTCGTGATCGACCTGCGCGGTGATCCGGCCTGCCGGCCGCCCGTCCTTGTACGCCACCCAGGCCGTCCCCTCGGCGTGCTCGAAGAACGGGTTCTTCTTCTTGTCGAGACGATCGGAGATGTCCAGGTCGAGCGGGCGGATATAGTTGGGCTCACCCTCGTAGATCGTATCGACCACGTTCAGGAAGTCTTTGAGGACCTTCCTGTCGCCCTTCCGAAGCTCGCGGAGCTCGATAGCCATAGGGGGCAAGCCCGTACCTTCCGAGACGCGGCGCCGCAAGGGGATCGCGCGGCCGCGCTCCCGGCGCTGATCGCGAAACGCGGCGCGCGCGGAGCCGGTAAGCTCTCGCGGAGGGCGGCTGTCTGACCCCCGCCAACTCAGGTGGACGCAGCATGATGACCCCGAAGGAGTTCCAGAGGCAGTTCAAGCGGCTGCTGATGAGCCGCGTCGAAGGCATGGACTGGGAGGACAAGCTCGCCCGGGTCCGCCAGTACCTGCGCCAGCTCGAGGCGCGCCAGAGCCCGGAGGAGGAGTCGGCGGAGCTCTCGCCGTCGCTGGAGCTGATCCCGTTCGAGCCCGGCAAGCGGCCCGTCGACGAGGCGCTCTATCCGGGGCACGGGTGCAGCGAGCGCGTCGGCTGCATCAACAACTCGGGCGACCCGGCGGAGCTCGGCGACGAGGTGTGGCTGCTGTACCGGCTGCGCAACCTGTACGCGTTCGTCGCCCCCTTCGAGCGGCCGTTCGAGGTGACCATGTCGGCGTGGTTCCTCCCGGCGAGCCCCGGCGACGGCGAGCCCTGCCCGGTGCCCGGCATCATGGACTTGCCGCTCAGCCCGCAGATCGTCTCGACGTCGTCGTACCCCGTCCCGATGCTCGAGCCCGCCCCGTGGAACTCGTTCCATCAGACGGTCTATGTCGCGACCATCGCGCCGGCGCGGCAGCTCGTGCCACACCCCCCCGGCGAGGACACCGGCGGCGGCTATCACTGGCTCGACCTGCCGGCGTCGTTCCGGGAGCGCATCCCGGACGGCGCCGACCCGTTCACGTTCGCGAGCCTGTTCCGGCAGCAGCTCCGGGTCGAGATCCGGCTCAGCGAGGCGGGCAGGACGGTCTGCTCCGAGTCGACGGACATCGAGATCTTCGACACCGGCCGCTTCGGCTCGCTCTACGCGCGCCTGCTCGACCGGCTCGTCAAGGCGGACACGGAGATCCAGCAGCGGGCGCTCGGGATCGACGAGCTCCACGTCGGCTATCACCCGTGGTTCCCCGTGCTGACCATCGGCATGGACAAGGCCCTTTTGTATCTCCGGGCCATCCACCAGGACCTCGAGCAGCACCGGCGCAACCTGCCCGATCCCCGCTGGCTGCTCCGGGTGGGGCTCTACCTGGAGCTCCTCACGTGCCTCGGCATCTACGAGGCCGTGAAGCACGAGTACCCGGACATGCTCTCGCCGGAGGAGCGCGAGGCGTTCGAGAAGAGCCCGTCGTTCGCGCCCATCCGCGCGGCGATCGACGTCACGGCGTGGCGGCACGTCTGGGACATGCGGCACATCGCGCCGCGCGCGGCCGGCTTCTTCGCGGCGGGGCCCGTGAGCCTGACGAACCTGATGCGCAAGCAGAAGGCCACGCTCGCCTTCCTGCACACCCACCACGCGGACCTGCAGAAGGCCATCGAGCTCGCCGGGACCAACCTGTGGAACGCGCAGGAGACGTGGCACCGGGTGTTCCGCGACGCCGAGCGCGCGGTGCTCAAGAACAGCGCGCTCGCGTTCCCGGAGCTCGCGCACATCGACCCGCGCTGGCGCGATTTCGCGCTCTGGCACCAGCGGGGCGACGTGCGGCTGTTCGGGCTCAGCCTGATGCCCGAGGCGCTGACGGCGCTCTTCGGCGACCAGGACGGCATCTTCCCCGCGGCGTGCCGGCAGTACCGGAAGTCGATGAACGACGTCGCGAAGTGGGCCGCCGAGCGGCACCTCATGGACTACACGGGCGACGAGTGCATCCCGCGCAACGCGAGCCTGCTCGAGGCGTACATGGAGAAGAACTCGTCGCTGCTCGCCGCGCTGCAGCGGCGCGACGGCTACGGGGCCGCGCAGTCGGTCGAGCTCGACGAGCCGAGCAAGGCCCCGCACGAGGCGAGCGCCGAGGACCTCGTGACGCTGCTCCGGCGGACGCCGGTCTTCAAGCCGCTGCTCGATCGCGAGCTCCGCAAGCTCGCGACGAAGGCGCGCCGGGTCGAGTACGGCCCGCTCGACCGGATCGTGCTGCAAGGGCAGCGGGACTCGTCGATGTTCCTGGTCGCCTCGGGCGCCGTCGAGGTCCTGGTGCGGCACCCCGACGGGCAGGACTCGACGGTCGCGGCGCTCGAGAAGGGCGCCGTCTTCGGCGAGTTCGCGCTGCTCACGGGCGAGGAGCGCACCGCGACGGTGCGCGCCGTCGACGAGGTGGTGCTCTACGAGATCACGAAGGAGGCCCTGCAGCCGATCATCGAGGCGCGCCCGCAGCTCGTGATCGAGCTCAGCCTGCTCATGGCCTCGCGCCAGGCCCACCTGCGCGACGCGGCCGAGCGCTACAACGAGGCCGAGGAGAAGGTGCGGAGCCTCGCCGGGCGCATCCGCCGGTTCGTGCTCGGCTGAGCGCGCGCCGCGCTCCGTCGGGTGGCGGCGCGGCCGGGCGGCTCCGCCGGCTCGCGCCAGGCTGAGCGCGCTCGGCCCTCTTGCTCGGTGGTTGCGTTCGGCGTCGCGTTCGGCGTCGCGCTCAGCCCTTCAGGAGCCACGCCAGGGCGTCGGCCTCTGACGTGAAGAACGAGTACTCGGGCAGGCCCATGGCGGCCGACAGGCGGGAGATCTGCATCTTCGAGAGCGCGCTGTTCACGAGGTTCGCCGCCCTGCGCATGCCGTGCTCGACGGCGTAGGCCATGGTCTGCTCGACGTAGGGGCTCACGTCGGGCTTCTGCGGCGGGAAATCCGCGATGTCCGCGAGCACGTACCAGGGCTTGCCCAGGTGGAGCAGCGTCGAGGCCTTCTGACGGAAATCGTCGAGGTACGCTCGGCCCTCGTCGACGTCCCAGAACCCCCAGACCTTCACGTGGAGGACCCCGGTCGCGGTGTCGGGCCTGACCTGGAACCGCCGCTGCGGGACGCGGTCGCGCCGCGACGTTGGATCGGTCCTCCTCGACGGCTCGCCCCCGGAGGCGCTCGTCCGGCTCGGCGCCTCGAGCGACGGCGGCATCGACGAGGGCATCGAGGACGGCCGGGGCCGCGTCTCCGGGGCCTTCGCGGTGGGCGGCGACGGGCTCGGGCCGCGGTACGACGAGGGCGTCTTGGCCAGCTCGGGCACGGTGACGGTCGGCACGTCGGCGAAGCCCACCAGCGCTCCGGGCCGCGAGGGCTGCGTCGGGTCGGTCGGGCTCGGGGTCGGGCTCGGGCCCGGGCTCGGGATCGCGCCGGGCGGCGGCGGATCCGGCAGGAGCACGACGCGCGGCGCGCGCGGGAGCGCGACGTTGAGCGCGGCGGCGAGCGCGCTCACCGCGACGGACGCGCGCTCGAAGCGGTCGTCCGCCTTGACCGCCGTCGCCTTGAGGAACCAGCTGTCGAACTCGCCAGGCAGCGCCGCGGAGCGCCGGCGGGCTGCGCGAGTGCTGGGCGGCTCCGTCGCGCCGCGCAGGAGCTCCGACGCGAGCAGGTATGGAGACGGGATCACCTCGGCCTCCTGGGCCCAGTACGACTCGCCGACGAGGATCGCGTACGCGACGTGCCCGAGGGCATAGATGTCGACGCGCGGCCCGATGTTGCGCTCGGCCCGGATCTGCTCCGGCGCCATGTACACGGGCGTGCCGAGCATCTGCCGCGTCAACGTGGAGGCGTGGTGCTGCTCGATGACCTTGGCGATGCCGAAGTCGAGGATCTTCACGCACGGGGAGCCGTCGTCGCGGACCGTGACGAACAGGTTGTCCGGCTTGAGGTCGCGGTGGACGATGTTCGCGGCGTGCGTCTTGTCGAGCGCGAGCGCGGCCTGGAACAGGTAGAGCGCGACGTCCTCGGCGGGGAGGGGGCCGCGCTTCTTGACGAGGCTGCCGAGCTCCTCGCCGCGCAGCAGCTCCATGACGATGAACGGGGTGCCGGTCTCGTCGTCGACGCCGGCGTCCGAGGTCCTGACGATGTGGTCGCTCTCGATGATGCCGGTGATGCGCGCCTCGAGGGCGAAGCGGGCGCGCAGCTCCTCGCTGTCGAGGAGGCTGGGCAGCATCACCTTGAGCGCGCGGCGCGTCGCGGTGACGTCGTCCATCACCTCGTAGACGGCGCCCATGCCGCCCGCCTTGATGACGCGCAAGACCTGATAGCGGTTGCGGAACCGCGTATTCGGCTGCAGCAGGCCGGGCGAGGAGCTCATCCAGCGGCCCTCGATTCAGACATGGTCTGGAACACGCTATCAGCGCGGCTTCCTGCGTCGCAAGGCGCTCGGGTGGGGAACGCGCTCAGGGCCGGACTGCGTCGCCCTCGGCCTGCGCGGCGCGCTCGAGGAGCGGCCCGAGCGCGCTCCAGAGGGCGCGGACGTCCTGGAAGCGCTCCTCGGGGACGACAGCGAGCGCCCGGGCGACCCAGGCGTCCACCTCGGGCGGCAGGTCGGGCCGGACAGCGTACAGGCTCGGCCGCGGGCCGCGGGCGGCGGCGAGCAGGATGTCGACCCGGCTGGCGCCGGAGAACGGCACGCGGCCCGCGAGCACGCGGAAGAGCACCGCGCCGAGCGAGTAGATGTCGATGCGGTGGTCGATCTCCTGGGGTCGGCCCTTCCATACCTCGGGCGCTATGTAGCTGGGCGAGCCGGGGATCGCTCCCTCGCGGGTGAGTGGGTCGGCCTGCATGACCTTGACAAGACCGAAATCGAGCAAGCGCACGCCCCCGCGCGCCGCGGCGCCGGCGCTGCCCTGCGCGCCACCGCCAGCGCCCGGGGGCTGCCCCGGGCCGCCCGCGGGGCGGGCATGATCGCTGGCCATGTGAGCTGAATAACCGGAAGGGTGCGGCGAGGGCGGCGAGGAGGAAGAAGAAGAGGAAGGGCTCGTTGCGTCGCTCTCGAGGACGAAGATGTTCGCGGGCTTCAGGTCGCGGTGGACGATGCCGCGCGCGTGGGCGGCGTCGAGGGTGTCGACGATCGGACGGAACAGCTCCTGGAGCCGGGCCAGCGGGAGCCGCTGGTGCTGTGCCTCCAGCTGGCGCAGCGTCGTCTCGAGATCGCTGCCCTTCAGGAACTCCATGACGATGCAGAGCGTGCCGTCGGGCGCCTCGGTGAAGGCGAAGACCTGCGTGGCGCTGGTGCCGGACAGCGCTCCCATGGCGCTGGCCTCGCGCCGCATGCGGGCTTTCAGGGCGGGATCGCTGGCGAACTCGGGGTGGAGGCACTTGACGGCGACGTGCGCGCCGGTTTGCTGGTCGAGGGCGCGGTAGACGACGCCGTGACCTCCCTGACCGACCACCTCGAGCAGCTTGTACCGGCCGTCGATCACGTCGTTGATGTCGTGGTCCATCGTCAGGTCCTCGGTGTCCCGCGCGCACTGCGCTGGCAGGCTCGGGCGAGACGAGCCCTGGTTGTAGCCGCTCCGGCGCCCTGGCGGTAGGGACGGGTGGACGGCGACCTGGGCGGCAGCGGTCGAGCGTACAGGAAGGCGAACTCGGGAAGCCGAACGCGGGGAGGCGAACGCGGGAAGCCGCGGGGAAGGGGGAGCCTGCCGGGGCGGCGCGCGCGGGCGAGGGAAACGCGACAGGAGAGGTAGCGCGGCGGGCTCGGGCGTAATCCTAGGAGTCCAAGTAAAACCCTGACGATTGCTTGTATTCGTTACATCGGGGTGACGAAGTTCGCTGTATTGCCGGCCTGATGATCCAGTGTAGAGTGCCGCTCACCCGGATATGAGATCGGTACGACAGAACTCCGACCTTCCCGCGGCGAACGGTGCGTCGCCGATCGCGATCAACGTGCATCAGGCTGGGCCTGGCGCGCAGGAGCTGGACGAGGACGAGGCGTGGACATACGAGGTCGCTCATCCAGACGCGCCGTCGGAGCTCACGGCTGTGGTCGGGGAGAACCTCCGGCGGCTCCGCACGCGCCGCGGTCTCTCTCTGGAGCGGCTCTCGAAGGCCTCCGGCGTCAGCCGCGCCATGCTCGGGCAGATCGAGCTCGGCCGTAGCGCGCCCACCATCAACGTCGTGTGGAAGATCGCCCGCGCGCTCGGCGTGCCGTTCTCGGCGCTCATCAGCAATCGTTCGGCCGGCGGGCCGATGCTGCTGCGCGGCGACCGCGCGAAGCGGCTGACGTCTCATGATGGCAAGTTCACGTCCCGGGCGCTCTTCCCGTTTGATACGCCGAGAACGGTCGAGTTCTACGAGCTGCACCTGGCCCCGCTCGGTATCGAGAACGCCGACCCCCATCCGCCTGGCACCACCGAGAACATCGTGGTGAGCCAGGGGACGGTCGAGATCAGCGTTGATGGGCAGCGGTTCCTGCTCGCGACGGGCGATGCGCTCGTGTTTCAGGCGGATGTCCCGCACGTCTACCGCAATCCGGCCAACGTCGATTCGCTGATGTACCTGGTGATGACCTATTCCCTGTCGGCGCCCTGAGCAGGGGCGCGTTCCCCACGGGGAGCAGGGGAACAGCGGAGCAGGGGAGGGGAAATGAAAGAACGCCGGCATGGGCCGGCGTTCCGTCGCTCCGAGAAGGCCTGTGGCGAGCTACTTGGTCATGGTGGACATGGCCATCATCATGGGCATCCCGCCGCACATCATCATCATCGGCATTCCGGCCGACATCATCTTCATCATCGCCTCGCAGCGCTCCTTGAGCATGTCCATCGACATGCCCTCGGGCGGCATCATCTTGCAGGTCATCCCGTCCTTGGTCATCTCACAGGACATCTTGCACATCATCGGCATGCCCATGCCCATCATGTTCTGCATCATGCTCATCATGCTCGGCATCATGCCCATCATGTTCGGCATCATCGGCATGCCCATGCCCATCATGTTCTGCATCATGCCCATCATGTTCGGCATCATGCCCATCATGTTCGGCATCATGCCCATCATGTTCGGCATCATGCCCATCATGTTCGGCATCATGCCCATCATGTTCGGCATCATCGGCATGCCCATGCCCATCATGCCGGGCATCATTGATGCACCAGAGGTCATCTCCGGCATGGACATCATCGGGGTCATGGTCTGCGGCATCATCGGCATCTGCGTCGCGGTGGTCATGGGGGGTGCCTTCCTGGTTCAGCGCTCGTTGCTTGCGGGGCCGTTCTACCCGGTCGGCGCGCGCTCGCAACGCGTTCACACGGGCGCCCATCACTTTGCTCCAGTCTAGCGGAGGCGCGTCCACGGCCACTGGAGGCGCCGGCGTTGCGAGCGGAGGATCGTCCAACATGGCGACGGGACGTTCCGCCCGGGCGGCGCTGTCGAGCTGCGTCCTGGGCGGCGCTGTCGAGCTGCGTCCCGGCCAGATCGGGGTGGTCCGGCGGGCACGACGGCTCGGCGGGCGACTCGTGAAGCATACGGTGCACGAGACGATCGAAGAGGGACATGGGCGGCGTGAATGGCAGCGCGTCTGGACCACGACGGAGCTGAGCCGGATCACGGAGGCATCGAGGTGACCTGGTCCGCGGAGCCTCACGATGGCCTGACAGGCGCGCCAGGTCGGCCCAGACGGTGAGATCACGTCCGAGATCCGCTGTTCATCAGCTCGAGCGCACGGGCTGGAGCCAGAAAGAGCGATATCGACGTCGACGTGCGAGGCTACATCGTTGCGGCTGGGGCCTCCAGAGGGGCGATTGAAATCGAGACGCACGGCGCTCCAGGTTTCCAGCAGACCAGCGGACTGATAGATCCGGACCTCCTGCTCGTGAAGCTGCCGTCCGCGGCGCCCACCTGTGGTCGTTGAAACTTCGGGATCATTCGTACCGGCGCCTCCCCATGCTTCGAGGCCGCGAGCGCCGTCGGCGCTCCTCATGGACTGAGTGAGCCTGCCGCGGCGCGTGTGTGCGAGCGCGGCAATCGCCTGAGCCTGCCCAAAGCGCTTCGACGCGTCCACCCGAGGCGAAGCCGCCGGAACCGGGAGAGGCTCGCCCGTTGCTCGGTGGAGGTGCCGCGCGAAGACGCCCTGCGGCGCGAGCGAGCAGGGCTCCTGCGCGTCTTGCTTCGCCCTTGACGGGCGTGAGCCTTTGGGGCCTCATACGTCACCATGCGCCGCGTTACGCCTTCTCCGCCCCTCGTCCGCGCCACGCGCGTGCTCGCCCTGGGTGCCCTCCTGGGCACTGCGTCGTGCGCTCAGGTCCTGGGCCTCGACGAGTTCGAGGACTGCGACGAAGATTCGTGCTCAGGAGTGGTCTGGGCGAAGAGCTTCGAGAGCCATGAGTTGGTCTTTCCAGAGAGCGCTCGGCTCGACTCGAAGGGGAACATCCTCCTCTCAGGAATCTTTCGAGGTACCACTGATTTCGGGGGTCCGCCGTTGATATCGTCTCATGCGGCTTTCTTTCTCGCCAAGCTGAAGCCGGACGGCAGCCATGCCTTCAGTCGATGGCTGTCGGTGACTACCTCCGATGGAGCCATTGAATCGCGCCTTTCGGTGCTGCCTGACGATAGCGTTGTCTGGTCGGGTTCATACGAGGGGAGCATCAACTTCGGCTCCGGTGATGCGCTCACGGCGCCGAATCCCGATGAGGATGGTTGCTTTGTGGCCAGGTTCCTGTCCGGTAGCGAGCTGATCTGGAGGCGCAACCTGTTCACGGGGACGGGGCACCTCTTCGCCGTGGATTCATCGGCTACACCCGACGGTGACGTAATCCTGGTCGGCTATTTCCGAGGAGAGGTGAGCCTCGGTTCGTCGACCTTGACGACCGCATCGAGGGACGCCTTCATCGTGAAGTTGGACGGCAAGACGGGGAACGTGCGATGGAGCCTTCAGCTGGGAGATCCTGAGGCCACGACGACGAGAATTGAGGCAACGGCGGTGGCCGTGGATCCCGACGGAAATATCGTCGTGGGGGGCCGCTTCACGGGATTCACCGAGGTCAGCTTCGACGAGATCTCGGCCCTGAGCCCGTCGGGGACCGGCTCCTTCCTTCTCAAGCTCGCGCCCACCGGGAAGAGGGATTGGTCCGTTGTCATCCAAGGAGAGGGCGATGCCTGGGTGACTGACATCGATGTCGATGCGCGAGGAGATCTCGTCGCGGCTGCGGCGTTCACAGGAGCGATCGATATCGCCACGCAAGGGGTTCGAGGCGCCCAGCAGACCAGCGGACTGGCAGATTCGGACCTCCTGCTCGTGAAGCTGTCTTCCGCGGGAACCCACCTGTGGTCGTTGAAATTCGGGGATGCTTTGCCCCAGTTCGATATCAATGCGAACTTCCCATTCGTGTCACCTTTCGGGATTCACGTCGCCGCCGACGCCGCCGGAGACATCGTGCTGGGCGCTGGGCTTGCAGGCGCTGTCGACTTTGGGGGCGGGTTGCTCGGCGGAAGACAGGATCGGGACTGGACGATCGCAAAGCTGAGCGCTGGCGGGGAGCACATCTGGAGTAGGCGTTTCGGCGATGCTGCGACAGGGCAAGGGATCGCCGGCATCGACAGCGATCCGGCGACGAATACGCTTGTAGCCGTTGGAATCAACGACGGGACGCTGGATTTTGGCAACGAGATCAAGATCGCGGCTGCCGGCGGGTTCAGCTCCGTCGTGGCGAAGATCGACCTTCGGCGAGTCGGGAGATAGGTCCCCGAAAGGCGCGGCGCTGATCAGTTGATCTGCAGGTTCGCGGCCGCCTCGCCCTCCTGCCCCGCGCCCGCGGCGCCGCCGCTCGGGGTCGTGCCGCCAGCGCCGCCGAACCCGGGGGTGCCGGTCGAGCAGCTGTTGTCGCCGAACGTGAAGCTGATGCTCGCGGATCGCGCCAGGCAGGCGCTCGGGCCGCCGCCGCCGCCCGCGCCCGGGCCGCCGTCGCCGCCGTTGCCACCCCTGCCGCCGACGCCGCCGTTGCCGGCGTCATCAGGACCGGGGCCGCCAGGGCCGCCGTTCCCCCCGAGCTGCGGCGCTCCGCCGTTGCCGCCGCGGCCGCCGTTGCCGCCCTTTCCGGTCGTGATCTCGTTGCGGGAGACGACCACCCGTCCGGCCGCCGCGAAGACACCAAAGCTCCCGCCTCCACCGCGGCCAGCCTGGCCGCTGCGGCCGCCGAGTCCGCCGCACCCGCCGCTGCCGCCGCCACCACCGCGATCATCAATGCCTCTCCAGCACGAGCCGCCGCCGCCGCCGCCCGCGCCGCCGCCGCCGCCGCCGTTCGTCCCCGGTTGCCCGTTGGTGCCGTTCGCAGGCTGGTAAACGCCCGAGGCGATGCGCCCGAGATTCGCGCCCCCCGTCCCCGGCGTCCCCTGCGATCCCGCCATGCCCGGCGCGCCATCTTGTCCTGGCGAGCTGCGCGTCGAGCAGCTGTCCGACGAGACCCCTCCCGCACCGCCCGCCGCGCCCCGGCTGCCCGGATGGCCCGCCGCGCCGGTGTTAGGGCCATGTCCGCCATACCCGCCTCTCCCGCCAGGCTCGTCGCATACGGGAGCTGGGCCGGCATTCCCGAGGCCGCTGCAGTCATTGCAGCCCTGCTCTCCCGCGTTCCCGCCCGTCGCCGTCCCCGCCGGGGGCGCCGTCCCGTTCGCCCCTGCGGCGCCATCCTGGCCGTCCCCCACGTGGATCTGGTTGTACCGCACGAAGAGCTCCGCCACGCCCCCGCCGAGGCGCACTCCATAGGTGCTCGACCCCGCCGACGGCGGCGTCAGCGCCTCGATCGTGATCCCCTCGATGTGCGTCGGCTGCTCGATCGACGGCGCGTGGAACACCGTGCCTGTCGCGCGCACGGTCGTGGTCACCGCGCGGGTCCTCCGGAACTTGAAGTCAGGGTCCTCGTGATCGAACCCGCCGTAGATGCTGATACCGGACACGACAGTGACCGCCTCGTCGTAGAGCTCGCCGGAGAGGCACACCGCCGGGACCGCGCTGTCCTTCGCCACCTCGATGGCCGCGCCGATCGTCTTGAGCGGCGCCATGCGCGTCCCGCTGTTGGCGTCATCCCCCTCGCTCGCCGAGACGTACACGCACTGCTCCACGAGCCCGTCGCCGCCATCGCAGTTGGCGTCGACGAAGTCCCCGTCGATCGGATCCTCGGTCGTCGAGGTCGGCGTACACGCGTATTCACAGCCGCACTCGCCCGTGAGCGGGCTGCCGTCGACGTCGTGCGTCCCCGGAAGGCACCCCATCGCGCACGGATCGGTGACCTCGCCCCCGCCGCCCCCATCTCCGCCGCCCCCCTCTCCGCCGCTGCCCCCCTCTCCACCCGAGCCGCCGTCGCCCCCGCCCGCCCCGCTCGTGCCAGCCCCGCTACCGCTCGATGACGTCGTGGTGGCGCTGCTTGACGAGGTCGACGAGGAGGCCGCGCCGCCCGCTCCGGAGCCGCCCCCGGTGCCCGAGACCGGCCCGATGGGTCCGTCGATCGAGCTGCTCTCGGCGCAACCGAGCGCGGAGAGCATCGTTAGCAGAGAAGTCGTTCCGAGAAAGAGTTGCGCGCGCATGCTTAATTCTGCACCTTCACGCGCCGCGCGGAAAGACTTTGTCACGCAGAACGTAATCGTCCTGCACGGCGCGCCGCGCGCCGCATACGCCACGAGGACGCCGTGCCGCGCTGCGCCGCGCCGGCGCGAGCCAGCTCACGATCCATCGAGTTCGCCCTCGCGCCTGCCGCCGACTCCGGTAGTCTACATCTGCGCTCCTTCCCCGCTGCCCGCTCCCGCATCTTCCGCCCGACAGCACGCCCATGCGCCTTGTACCGCTCCACCGCCTCTCGCTCGCCTCCCTGCTCGGGCTCGCCGCCGCCGCCGGGCTCCACGGCGCCTGCTCCCCGGACTCGGGGCTCGACTCCGGTTCGTCCTCATCGGAAGGAGCGTCGGAAGGTGCCGGCTCGGGCGGCGGGGTCGAGCCGGATGGAGGGCTGTTGGGCGACGCGCCCATCGACGTGCGCCCGGATCCCGACGCCGCGTGCGGGCTGGTCACCGAGGAGGCGATCGCCGTCCCGCTCAATCTCTACATCATGATGGATAAGTCCTCCTCGATGGCGGGAGACGACCCGATGGTGGAAAGCAAGTGGGACAGGGCGAAGGCCGGCCTGACGGCGTTCGTCAACAGCGCGCGGTTCGCCGGCGTGCGCGTGGCGCTGCGCTTCTTCCCGCGGGACGCGGACGCCGTGCCGGCCTGCGACCAGAACGCCTACAAGTCGCCGCTCGTCCCGTTCGGCCCGCTCCCGGACAACGCGGGCGCCATCATCGAGGCCATCGAGGCCGAGGGGCCGGACGGGCTGAGCACGCCCATCTATCCGGCGCTGGGCGGCGCGCTGCTCCAGGGCATCGAGACGGCGAAGAACAACCCCGGCGAGGCCTCCGCGGTGCTGCTCGTCACCGACGGCAAGCCGCAGGGGCCCGCGGCCCAGTGCGGCGGCGCAGACCCGGAGGACCCGGCCGCGATCGCGGCGCTCGCGGCGGCGGGCGCGCGCTACCGCCCCCCGGTGCGCACGTACGTGATCGGGCTCCCGGGCGTCGATCAGAGCATCGCCAATCAGATCGCGGCGGCGGGCGGCACCGACGCCGCGGTCCTCGTCGCGGCGACGAACATCGCCGTCGAGTTCCAGAACGCGCTCGCGAAGGTGACGGGTCAGGCGCTGCCGTGCGAGTACGAGGTCCCGGCCGAGGTGGCCGGCGGGCAGGTCGCCTTCAACGACGTCAATGTGCTGTTCGGCCTCGACGGCGCGCCGCAGGACATCCTGCCGCAGCGCCCCGGCTGCGACGGTCCAGGCTGGCGCTACGACAACCCGGATGCCCCGACGGCGCTCGTGCTGTGCCCCGACACGTGCAACGCGGCGAGGAACGCTGCCGCGGCCAGGATCCAGATCCTCCTCGGCTGCGAGACAGTGATCCGCTGACGCGCCGCGCGCGGCCAGCCTGCTGCCCAGGTCGACGACCGCGGCGCAGCCGCGCGGGTGTCGTGGAGATGACATCGAGGGCCAGGAAGGGCACCGGGCGCGGCGGAGACGCAGAGCGTCATCGGCGAGGGGAAAACCCGCCACGCCGCGCCCGGGGACGGGGGACCGGCGCCCGGCGCGGCGGGCGGGTCCTTGCAACTCTGCACTGCGCTTTGTGGACTCCCGGGCTCCCGCGCCGTAAGAGGACGGAACCATGACGACGGAGTCCCCCCTCGCCGCCGCGGGCTCGCCGCGGCACGCCGCCCCCGCTGCGCTCCACCCTGCTCTGGTGCTGAGCGCCTACCTCGAGCCGCTCGTGCGCGGCCGGCGGGTCGCGGTCCTGGGTGACGCCACCATCGGCCTCGCCGATCGGCTGCTCCAGCGCGGAGCCCGCCTCGTCCACGCCTACGATCCGGACGCGGCGCGCGTCGCGGAGATGCTCGCGCGATCGGGGCACACGCGGCAGCCGCACCCGAGCTACGCCGTGTTCGACGGCGACCTCGGCGTGCGCGACGGCGCCTTCGACACCCTCGTCATCCCCGACCTCTCGATCTTCAGCGAGCCGGCCGAGATCCTCCGGCGCGCCCGCCGGCTCACGGCCGCGAGCGGCGCCGCCATCGTCGCGTCGCCGAACCCCGACGTCGCGCGCGGCCTGCTCCCCGCGGGCGCGCGGCGCGGCGCGGCGCCCGGCTACTACGCGCTCTACGACCTCGTGGCGCTCCAGTTCAAGCAGGTGCGGATGATCGGCCAGGCGCCGTTCGTCGGCTACACGGTCGCGGAGTTCGCGCCGAAGGGCGAGCCCGAGGTCAGCGTCGACACGTCGATCCTCGAGAGCTCCGAGGAGCCGGAGTGGTTCATCGCCGTGGCCGGCGAGCGCCTGCCCCGGCTCGACGCGTTCGCCGTGATCGAGCTGCCGTTCGCGGGCTTCCCTGTCGCGAGCGTCGGGCCGTCGCCCGAGGCGCTCAGCGAGGCCGAGGGCCGCGCCCAGCGGCTCGGGGGCGAGCTCGCGGAGCTGCGCACCCGGCACCAGCGCGACCGCGAGGACGCCGGGGCGCGCGCCGAGAGCGCTGTCGCGACGGCCGCACGCCTCGCCGAGGTCGAGACCGAGCTCGAGGCGAGGGCGGCGCGCCTGCGGGAGGTCGAGGCCAGGGCGGGCGACACCCACGTCCGCGCCGAGCGCCTGGCGCACCAGATCCGCGACATGGAGGAGGAGCTGCGCAGCCAGCGCGACCGCGCGACGCGGCTCACGAAGCAGCTCGACGACGAGAAGCGGGTGCGGACCAAGGTCGAGCTCGAGCTCGGCATGATCCGCAACCGGCCGGAGATCGCCGGCGCCCGGGACCGCCTCGACGCCGCGATAGCCGAGCTCGATGCGGCGCGCGCCAGGATCGCCGAGCTCGAGGCGAGGCCCGCTGTCGCGGCGCCCGACCCGGCGCTCGCGGCGCGCGTGGAGGAGCTCGAGGCCGCCGCCGCGGGGACGCGGCGCGAGCTGTCGAAGGCCACGGCGGATCGGGACGCCGCGCGGCGGCGCGCCCAGGAGAGCGAGCGCGCGCTGGAGGAGGCGCAGCGCGCGCGGCGCGAGGCGACCGCGAAGCTGGAGGAGCTCGCGCGCGAGCGCGACCGGCTGGAGGAGCGGGCGAGCCAGCTCGATCGGGAGAACCGCGCGCTGGAGGAGCAGCGGAGCGCGCTCGAGGCGCGCCGGCTGCTGCTCGAGGCGCGGATCGTGGAGCTGGAGCAGAGCGTCACGGCCCTGGAGCAGCGGGCCGCCGAGCTCGAGAAGCGCGACCCGGGCGAGGCGGCGGCCGCGGAGATCGCGAGCCTCGAGGAGGCGCTCCGCGACCGGGGCCACGTGATCGCGTCGCTCAAGGCGCAGCTGCGCGAGAGCGAGCGCGTGGGTAAGGAGCTCGTCGACGAGCTCGGGACGGTGTTCGAGGCGGGCGCGGGCGAGCGCGGCGGGTCGGGCCAGGCGATGGGCGGCGGGCCGGGCGGGGCGCCCCCGGGGTCGGGCGGGCCGGGCGACGCCGCGGAGGCGCTGCGGCAGCAGCTCGATGCGCTGGCGCGGAGCGCTGCCTCGAGCGAGGCCGACCTGCGCGCGGCGAGCTGGAAGATCGCGCAGCTCGAGCGCGAGCTCACCGAGGCGCGCGACACGGCGAGCTCGCCCGCGGCGCTCCACGACGAGCTGGAGCAGGCGCTCGTCGCGGCGCAGGCGGAGATCGCGGCGCTGCGCCGGGCCGCGGAGCGCGAGGAGGCGGGCGCGGGGCGCGGGGATGCGGGCGCGGCGCGCGAGGAAGTGGGCGCGGGGCGCGAGGAAGTGGGCGCCGGGCGCGAGGAAGTGGGCGCCGGGCGCGAGGAAGTGGGCGCGGCGCGCGAGGAAGTGGGCGCCGGGCGCGAGGAAGTGGGCGCGGCGCGCGAGGAAGTGGGCGCGGGGCGCGAGGACGAGGGCGCGGGACGCGAGGAAGTGGGCGGGGCGCGCGAGGACGTGGGCGGGGCGCGCGAGGACGTGGGCGCGGTGCGCGCGGACCTGGCGGTGCTGCCCGAGGTGATCGAGCAGGCGGTGCTCCTCCAGCAGATCGCCAGCGCCGTCGAAGCCGGCGTGTGAGCCGCGCCGCGGATCGGGGCCGACGGTCCCGGTCCAGGAGGGCGCGATCGGCGGGCGCGGCGTGAGGGGCGCGCTCGGCCGAGGCGATGCGCGAAGCGCTCCATGCGCGTGCGATGGTGAGCGAGACGGACGCGCGAAGGTCTCGGTCATGTGCTGGAAGGCCTTCGTCGCGCGCGCGAAGGTGACCGTCGCCAGAACGAAGGCTTCCGACACCGGAAGGAAAGCTTCCGTCGCCCGGCGGAAGGCTTCCGACGCGCGCTCGGAGCTTCCGTCGCGGGACGGAGCGCGAAATTGCCGGAAAATTCGTCTTCGGGTGCGCGCCGGACGACGCTGGGGATGGGGACGGCGCCGCTAAGTACGCGAAATTTCGTGCTCCGGAGCACGCCGGAGGGCTTCGTTTCCGCGACGGAAGCTTCCGGCGCGCGTCGGAAGGTCTCGGCCACGCGCCGGAGGGCGCAACTGGTGTGCTGGGCTACTCCAGATCGGTCGCGCCCGTCTGATCGACCGGCCCGGCGGATGCGGCGGGCGCGGCGGGCGCGGCGGCAGCCTTGCGCTGGGGCACCTTGCGGTTCGCGAGGCCGAGGCGGATCAGGTAGCCCCGCTTCTTGACGACCGCGCGCGCGGTGGTCGACCACTCGTCGAACCAGCCGCGCAGCCTGGAGAGCGCCTCGCGCCGGCGTGCGGTCTCCGGGAGCTCGGCCTGCTCGGGCAGAGGCGATGTCGGGCCGAGCGCCACGTCGACGAGGCCCTGGAGGCGCTTGCGCTCGGCCTTGTCGAGGCCGCGGGTCGCGAGGAAGGCGACTGCCTTCTTGTCGCTCTGCTTCGTTCCGGCGCGGTCCGGCTCAGCGCCGCTCTCGAGGGCGTCGAGCCGCGTGAGGAAGGTGGCCACTCCCTGGACGGCGGCGGTGCCGGTGGAGGGCGAGAGGTCCTTGAAGACATAGGCGTGCACGTCGGGGAAACGCCGCCTGAGGGCGGCGCCGTGACGGGCGAAGTTGGGCTCATCCCACTGATCGAGCTCCGTGGTCGCGGCGCGCTGCGCCCTGGCATCGTCGGTATCGGGCGGCGCGCCGATCTTGCGAGGAGCGGCGAGGACATCGAGGAGGAGCGTGCGGCCCTCCAGGATGTCGTCATCGGTCATCCCCGCCGCGGCCATCATCGTGCGAATCGCGGCGACGGCGCCCATCCCCGTCAGGAACTTGGTGGCGCGCTCCGGCGTGGCCTCGAGGACCTCATCTGAATAATCCATGCTGATTCCTCCCTGCCGACCGGCAAAGCCGGACGGCGGCAATGAGAGCGGAAGCTACAATGGGAGTTTCGGCGATTGGAAGAGGCTTGTTGAGAGTTCACCGTGCTCCGGCCCGCCGTTTTTTTGCTCTCTCGGCCCGGCGCGCCCCGGGCGATGGCCTGTGCGCTGAGGACGGAGGACATGGGAGCTCGGGGAGCGCTCCTCGGCTGAGCAATGTCCTACGGCTCCGTGATGGCGCTTGCCCCTGGCAGGCAAGCGGGAGAGTTTCCGCGGGTGAGAAGAATCGCAGGGTGGAGGGAATGAGAATGAGAAGGCGAACGAGGCGACAGGAGGCGATCCTCGCGGGGGCCCTCGCCGCCCTGGCGCTCGGCGTGACGATGGCAGGGTGCCTGTGGGAGCGCGGGGATGACTCGCTCGGGAGCTTCTGCGCGGCGCCGGCGGGCGGCGAGGAGCATTGCGTGGGGGCGAACCTGGGCCCTGGCAGCGCGTGGAGCAAGGCCGAGAAGGACGGCGCTCTGCCCATCGAGATGTGGGCCACGTGGCCGAGCGACGTGACGGTCGATGAGCTGGTCGCGAGCGCGTATTGGCTCGACGTCTGGCGCGGCCACCTGGATGAGGCGGTCGACTACGTGAGGGACGACGCGAAGAACGCCGAGTCGCTGCGGGCGACCCTGGCCGGCAAGCTCCGTGGGCTGCTCTCGGAGGTCAGGTATCGCCAGGAGGAGATCCTCGCGGGAGAGCCGGTCCGCGCGGCCGACGACTTCAAGAGGGCGATGAGCGACAAGGCGAGCGCGGAGAAGGAGCCGCTCGCTGCCGCGCTCGCGGCCGACAAGCAGGCGATGGCGATCGTGCAGGCGATCTTCGACCAGGCCCGGAGCGACGCCGCGCCGCTGCGATCCAGGTACGCGGGCGCCGCGGAGAGGTTCGCCGCGTACCGCGCGACCGAGGCGGCGGAGACGGCGGCGTACGCGGCGCTGTCGGAGCGGGCGTCGCGATCGGACATAGAAGGCCTCGACGGCGCGGAGCAGGCGGTGCTCGCGGCGGCGCGCGAGGCGAGCCGGGCGCCGAACGAGCTCGCCGCGGAGGTGATGACGCTGTCGGCGGAGCTCCAGGCGTTTGCGGTCTCTTTCGAGGAAGCGATGGCATCGCACGAGGAGTTCCTCGCGACGCACGGCACGGTCGTGCCCGACATGACCTCGGGGGCGCTGCGGTCGCTCGGCGCGATGCTGGGCTACGCGCAGCGGCGGGTCGCCCGGAGCGACGCGACGGCGACGGCGCTGCTCGATGGCATCGCGATGCGCCGGCAGGCGCTCCGCGCATTACAGATGGACGAGGGAGCGCGTGAGGCGGTCGCGCGGTCGCGGATCCAGAGGGCGTCGGAGGTGTTCGGCGAGGGAGCGCGCGCGCGGGCCGCGGCGCTGTCGGCGGGGCCGCCGGTGAGCGAGAAGCTCGGGCTGCCACTGCTGGCCGAGCGGTATGGGGAGCTTTTGGCGCTGGTGCAGATACGGCCGCTCTGCGAGGCGGCGGGTTCGTCGTGGCGCGAGGCCGGGTGCGCGGCGCTTCGAGGGCGGTTCGACGCCGCGGAGGCAGAGCTCAGGACCGGCCTGCCGCGGAAGATCGCGGCGGGCCTCGCGGCGCTGCGGGAGAAGGGGATGGCCGCGGCGGCGCTCGACGCGGCGCAGGCGAGGCTCGACGCGGGAGACGTGAAGGGCGCCGCGATCGCGTACGACGCCGCCGTGCGCGGCGCGGAGGGGACATGAGCGGCGCGGAGGATGTGGCGCGGCGTGGCTGGGGCGCCGCGGTGTTCCAGAGGCTCGTCGCGCTGGTCACGGTGCTGGCGGTGCTGGCGCCGTCGTTCGCGAGGGCCGGTACGCCGTACAGCGTGCACTGGATCAGCCGCCAGGACGTCACCTCGTGTGCGAGCCCCGAGCTGGAGAAGGAGGGCAGCGCGATGTTCGAGGTGAACCGGACGCCGCTGCCCACCTACGGGGTTCCGGGCGGACTGACGGTCGAAGGCGACGGCTCTCGGAGCAACACGCTCGAGGCGGAGTTCGACTCGGTGCTGCTCCTCATGGGCAGAAACGAGTTCCACTTCGGCGTCCACACCAGCAACGGCGGCAACTGGTGCACCCACGCGCACGACGTGGTGCACCTCGTTTCGGCGCCGCTCGGGCTGAACAAGCCGCTCTTCAACCTCCGCCGCGATGGGACCGGCTTCGAGGGCAGCACCGACGTCGACCTGAGCCTCGCGGAGATCAACCCGGCGCTGGCGCGCGACATCGCGGAGCTGGAGGTCGCGATCGCCAGGCTGCTGGAGGCGCTCATCCGCGACGCCGCCAGGGTCGCAGACCTCAGGGAGAGGATGGACCTGCTGCGGCAGCTCGACACCGAGCTGCACGACCTGGTCAGCCGGCCGCTGGACGAGATCTCGCGGACCGACCTCGACGCGATCCTGGACCGGTACAAGGACGTGGTCGACGCGGAGACGCGGGCGGCGATGGAGCAGCTCGTCGACGACCTGAAGAAGAGCGTCAGCGATCTCGAGGACGAGCTCGGGCGGCTCATCGACGAGTTCGGCGCGCAGGCCGACGAGGTGGCGGACCTGGCGACGCAGGACGCGCGTGCCGAGGGGTGGGATCCGGACGACCCGTGGGGGTACACGCTCGGGGAGAGCGAGGTGCCGTGGGTGGAGGTGCCGGACATCGCGGAGGTGGACGGGGCGTTCGACGAGGGGAGGGACCCGTACGCGGCGTATGCGGATGGCGTGATCGCGGCGCTGGAGGCGGACGTGAGCGGGGGCGCGGTGGTGGCGCGGGCGGACTTCGTGGCGAACGTGCGGGCGTGGCGGGCGAACAGCGTGGCGCTGGAGATCGCGCTGCGCGATCGGATGGGGGTGTCGCTGGCGGAGACGAACGCGTTCCTGAAGGCGCAGAACCGGATCACCGGGTTCGTGCGGCAGTTCATGGATGCGTCGGACTGGTTCGAGGACACGCCGGTGCCGGCGGACCTGCGGGCGCAGGTGGACACGGTGCTCAAGCCGCGCTTCGACGCGCTCGCGGACCAGCTGAAGGACAGCCTGAACCAGTGGACGGGGGACGGGCTCGATCTGGAGCAGACGCAGCTCTACCAGACGATCAGCGCGTTCGCGGGGGCGATGTCGACGGTCGCGGAAGGCGTCGAGGCGTACGCGGGGGTGATGCAGACGCTGGTGCACGCGACGACGCGCATCGGGGTGGGGTTCGTGCCGGTGGTGGGGCCGGCGCTCGACCTGTGCGAGGCGGTGACCGGGAAGGCGTTCTGCCTGCCGTCGGGGCAGGAGCTGAGCGACGAGGAGCGGATCTTCTCGGGCGTGGGGTTCGGGCTCGGGGCGGTCGGACCAATGTGGCGCGCGGTCAGCGCCGCTGGCGGGCTGACGCCGGGGGCGGTCCGGGTCGCCAGAACGATCGCGGAGATCGAGGATCCCGTTTGGGCAGCGATTCGTGCAAACCGGCGCAACTGGTACAAGACGCTGCGCGGAGCGGTCACGAGCAAGCCGCTCGATGCGATGGAAAAGAAGGCGGCCAAGTTCATGCTGGACGACGGGAGGGCCTTGATCGGCGTGGGGGACGACGGCATGCGCGATGTCCTGGGCATCCCGAGGGATGGTCGCAACGGCATTGCGAAGGCGCCCGACTTCCTCACAGTGACCAAAGGGAATAAGCTGGCGTTGAGCGAGGCGAAGTCAATCGCCAGTGAAACTGGAAAGATTGATGTTGACAAGGCGCTCGAGCAATTGGAAAATGCGATGAAGAAGCTCGATAAGGAGTGGGGACTTGCCGGTGATGTCGAGAGGGTTGAACTCATCATGCCGAAGGGCGCGCCGCTCAATAATAACGATCTGAAGGTCGTGAGCGGCTATTTGGTCAAGGTGAGCACGGGTGAGCGGGTCCGCATCAGAGGGTACAAGAACCTCGTCATGGTGATCGAACTGTGAGCGACGGAAGTCCCTATTTCTATGCATGGTGTGACGAGGCGGACAGGGTCGATGCGTTCGCGGCGGCGATGTCTGTCCTTGTTGCTCGCGGCGCAACGTGTAATGTTGATATTCAGTCGATCGATCATCCAGATGTAGCATGGCACCGATCGATTCCCATCGACGAGGCCATCGCGGCGGTGCGTACTGCTTTTGCCCCTGGTACGTACGTCTTCGCGTCGCTCCCAGTGACGTTGAGCTCCGGATCTAGTGTTCGCTTCGCCGTTGTATGCAACGGTGATAATTACGAACGTCGCGGACCCTCCGGGCCTCTGTGTGCGTCGCCGTTCGACCGGAGGGATCTGCTTCCGTGGAGTCTCAATATCGCTATTGGCGGCAGCATGCGCGGCGTGGAGATCGAGGCGGCGATCGCGTCGATGCAAGTCCTGCAGGACATCGAGGATCTCCTGATCCGCGTCTGCGCGCCGGAGGCGCATGTGCGCGTGAAAACCGGCGCGTGCGTGGACGTCGGGGATTGGGGCGCTCCCGTCGAGACGTGCGCGACCTACCACGCGGACGCCGCGTCGGTTGCGCGCGATCTCGCCCTCTCGTGGGTCCATCTGTACGACGGTGACAAGACAGCACTCACCGCGGGGATGTCGCTTGAGCTGCTGCGCGCGCGCATCGACGCCGCTCCGCATGGGGCCTGCGTCGGCATCGCAAGCGACATCGATCTCGTGCGCCAGCACATGCGGGTGGACTGGGCCACGGCGGCATCGAGAGAGACGCGGCCCACGCGCGCCGACGCCGCTCGTCGCGGAGCGCGCACCGCCATCGACGGGGACGCCGAGCTCACGCGCGAGACCGTCCTCAAGGCGCTTGATACACCTCCGCCCGTGCTTCTCGACGCGCTCGAAGCCTCTGCAGTGCCGGACGACGAATGGCGCAGCGTCGAGTTGGCCGCCATCGAGACCGTCGCAGCGACGAAGGCGGGCGCGCCCACCTACGAGGCCGACCTCACCTCGCGCAAGCACGTCCGGTTCATCGAGCGCCACGCTCCCTTTCACGTCCGCCGCCTCCCGAGCGGCGGCGTGGTGCTGGCCACCCACCCCTACCGCACGCTCTGGCCGCTCTGGTCCGACGCGCTCTTCGTGCTCGGGCTGATGTCCTGACGCACGTCGTGCACGTTCTCCCTTCTCCGAACCTCATACCCCGGCCGCAGGCACCAGACGGCCCACCCCTCCCTGAGCGCGCGGAGCGCGCGATTAGGGAGGGGCGGACCGCGCGCAGGCGCGAAGCGCCGAGCACGGGCCGGGGGTGGGCACCCGCTCTCTCGGAGCTATCCGCCACCGTTTCAGAGCCGTCCGATCGACGGCCAACACCGAGGGGTGGGACCCGGACGACCCGTGGAACTACGCGCTCGGCGAGAGCGAGGTGCCGTGGGTGGAGGTGCCGGACATCGCGGAGGTGGACGGGGCGTTCGAGGAGGGGCGCGACCCGTACGCGGCGTACGCGGACGCGGTGATCGCGGCGCTGGAGGCGGACGTGAGCGGGGACGTGGTGGTCGCGCGGGCCGACTTCGTGGCGAACGTGCGGGCGTGGCGGGCGAACAGCGCGGCGCTGGAGATCGCGCTGCGCGACCGGATGGGGGTGTCGCTCGCGGAGACGAACGCGTTCCTGAAGGCGCAGAACCGGATCACCGGGTTCGTGCGGCAGTTCATGGATGCGTCGGACTGGTTCGAGGACACGCCGGTGCCGGCGGACCTGCGGGCGCAGGTGGACACGGTGCTCAAGCCGCGCTTCGACGCGCTCGCGGACCAGCTGAAGGACAGCCTGAACCAGTGGACGGGGGAGGCGCTCGACCTGGAGCAGACGCAGCTCTACCAGACGATCAGCGCGTTCGCGGGGGCGATGTCGACGGTCGGCGAGGGCTTCGAGGCGTACGGTGAGGTGATGCAGACGCTGGTGCACGCGACGACGCGCATCGGGGTGGGGTTCGTGCCGGTGGTGGGGCCGGCGCTCGACCTGTGCGAGGCGGTGACGGGCAATGCGTTCTGCCTGCCGTCGGGGCGAGAGCTCAGCGACGAGGAGCGGATCTTCTCGGGGCTGGGTTTCGGGCTCGGGGCGGTCGGGCACGTCTGGCACGGCGTTGCTGCCGCCGGCGCGCTACCGCCGAGTGGGATCCGGATCGCCGGGAAGATCGCGGAGGTCGATGATGTCCTTGTCAAGGGATTTCAGGTACGCAGGCTTCGCGCGTACAAGGGACTGCTCAAGGGCGCGGTGACGGAGCAGCCGCTCAACCCATTCGAGAAGGAGGCGGTGAAGTTCCTCTCCCGCGATGGGCGGACGCTCCTCGGCGTCGGCCATGACGGCGTGCGCGCGATGCTCTGGCCTAAGTTAGCAGGCAATGCAGGCGCCAAGCCAAAGGCGCCCGACTTCATCACGGTGTCCGCGCGGAACAAGCTCATTCTGAGCGAGGCGAAAGGGGGCGTCAACGTCGACGGCAACAAGGTGATCGAGCAATTGTCGAGCGGGATGGAGGGGGTACGGCAGAACGGACTCGTGGAGATGTCGAGCAGGCCCAGCTCCTCATGGAGCGGGGCGGAAAGTTCGGTGGCACCCAGTACATCGCGCAGGACGGTTACCTCTTCGACACGCAGAAAGGCAAGAGGGCGACCCTGAAAGGCTTCAATATGCCCATCAAGGTGATCCGGCTATGAGCACTCCGGGCCCTCGCTTCTACGCCTGGTGCGATGAGGCGTCGCGGGTCGACGCGCTCGCGGCGGCGCTGTCGACGCTCGCGCGCCCAGGGGGGTTCTTGGATGCGTGGGCAAACTTCGACGTGAGATGCGCCACGAAATCCATGGAGGCGGCCGTCGCCATGATCCGCACCCAGTACCCATGCACCGGCACTGCTCACGCCACGTGCAGCACGATCCTTCCCGGCGCCCAGCGCTTGGCCTTTCCGGACCAGCGTGGACCCGACTCCCCTGCCATGCGCAGCATCCTTGTCGATCTTCAGTGTTTCACCGAAGCGTACGAGCCTCGCTGGTCGCTGCGAGGCCCCCACGAGCCGCAAGGCCCCCTCGAGATGTACCCGGAGAACTACATGCACTTTTTCGGCTTCATCATCGAGTTCGCCTGGGGCAGGGGACCGCGCTCCTTCGAGGTCGAGGCGGAGCTGGCCTGGCACATCCTGCGGATCGACCTCGAGGATCTCCTGCTCCGCTTCTGCGAGCCGGACGGGAGCGGGCGCGTCCGGACCGGCGCGTGCACGAACGCATGGCACTGGCACGCGCCGGTCACCACGTGCGCGACGTACAACGCGGACGCCCGAGAGATCGCGCGCGACCTCGCCGTGTCGTGGGTACACCTCCACGACCAGGACAGCGTGTCGCGCATCGCGGGCATCCCGTTGTCCATGCTCCACGCGCGCGTCGACGCCGCGCCGCGCGGGTCGCGCGTCGCCATCGCGCCGCCGCGCGGGTCGCGCGTCGCCAGGAAAGGGGGCAGCGCGCGGGCGTGGTCGCTCTCCCGCGAGACCGTCCTCAAGGCGCTGGCCGCGCCGCCCTCGACGCTGCTCGATGCGCTGGAAGCCTCGGCGGTGCCCGACGACGCGTGGCGCGCGGCCGCGCCGCGCGCCGCTGAGATCTTGGAGTGGACACGAAGGCTCGCGGAGACCGGGGACGGTCCACCGACCTGGCCGGTTGACACAGACAAGCACCGTCACTTCCGCTTCCTGAAAAAGCACCCGCCGTTTCTCGTGCGCCGCCTGCCGAGCGGCGGCGTGGTGCTGGCGACCCATCCGTTCTGCTCGCTCTGGCCGCTCTGGGCCGGCGCGCTCGACGCGCTCGGCCTGATGGGCTGACAAGGAACGTCGAGAGATGAGAGCAGGACCTTACTTCTATGCCTGGTGCGACGAGGCCGCGCGGGTCGACGCGCTCGGCGCGGCGCTGTCGGCGCTCGTCGACGACCCTCCGTATACGGTCGGCGTTGGCCTGTGCCCTGGCCCGGAGCCCCACGAGGCTTCTGTCGACGAGGCGGTCGCGACGATCCGCGCCCACTTCAGACACGCCGATGCGGAGGTCGTCCTTTGCTCGACCTTGAGCTCCCGACAGTTCGTCCGTTGCATGCTTCGCTGCTTCACCGACAGGAGCGAACGCTCCACGTCGTGGGGGCCCCTCCACCTGCACCCTGAACATCTCCAGGACTTCGCCCCCATGTACATGATCCTCGACTTGGGCAGCGGCGCGTCCTCGGTCGGGGCCGAGGCCGTGCTGGCATGGCACAAGGTCGTGACCGACATCGAGGACTTCCTGCTCCGCCTCTGCGCGCCCGACGCGAGCCGGCGCGTCTCGACCGGCGGCTGCACGACCGCCTGGACCTGGCTCGCGCCGGTCTCGATGTGCGCGACGTACCACGCGAACGCCCGCGACATCGCGCGCGATCTCGCACTGTCGTGGATCAGCCTCCACGACGGCGAACGCGTCCCGCGGATCGCGGGCCTGTCGCTCGAGGCGCTGCACGCGCGCGTCGACGCCGCGCCGGCCGGGGCGCGCGTGGTTCCGACGGACAAGAGCGGGCGCTCGATCCCGCTCTCCCGCGAGACCGTCCTCAAGACCCTCGCCCTGCCGGGCTCCGCGCTGCTCGAGGCGCTCATGGCTGCGGCGGACGTGCCCGACGAGGCGTGGCGCGCCGCGGAGCCGCGCGCCAAGGAGATCCACAACCTGACGGTGCAGGCCAAGGCGCGCGGCGAGCAGCTCCCCGAGAGCCTCAAAGGGCCACCTCTGTGGTACGTCGAGATGACGGGCGAGCACGTCTACTTCCTCGTCGACCACGCCCCGTTCACCATTCGCCGCCTCCCGAGCGGCGGCGTGATTATCGCGACCCATTTCTACCGCACGCTCTGGCCGCTCTGGGCCGATGCACTCCGCGCGCTCGGGCTGATGTCCTGACCGAGAGACGCGGCTTGCATTGCATTGCTGTGCCGAAATTTCTCACGGCCAGCCGCTGCCTTGTGCATGCGAGCTAAGTAGCCGCTGCGATCTCTTCCCCCGGCGTGTCCCCGGCGCTCAGCCCGGGCACTCCGCATCGCAATTCCCGCCGCAATCGACGCCGCGCTCGCCGCCGTTCTTCACGCCGTCGGTGCACGCGGGCGCCACGCACGCGCCGGCCCAGCACACGCCGCTCGTGCAGTCCGCGCCGGTCTTGCAGCCGCCCTCCGGAGCGCAGCGCGGGCACGGCGCGCCGCAGTCGACGCCCGTCTCGACGCCATTCTTCGCGCCGTCGGAGCATGTGGGCGTCCGGCAGAGCCCGCCGTCGCACACGCCTTCGAGGCAGTCGTCCCCCGTCGCGCAATCGAACCCCATTGGACACGGCTTGCACGGGCCCCCGCAGTTGTAGTCGGTCTCGCCGAGGCCCGGATCGCGCCGATTGTTCACGCAGTGATCCCGTACACAGAGCGTGCCGTCGCAAACCAGACCGTTCGGACAGGGCATCGTTGGATCGCTATCGATACACTCCACGCACTGCCCCTCATGGCACCGCCCGGCCCCCGAGATGGGGCAGAGCACGCCGGTGAGCTGCGCGTTCACCGGCGTGTCGTAATCGCACAGGTCGTTCGTGCACTCGTTCCCGTCGTTGTAGATGTCGTACGCCGCCACGCTGACCACACGGCCGTCCTTCGTGCACTCGTCCTGCTTGCAGTCGCCGCGGAGCTGCGAGCCCAGCGGACCCACCGTGATCTGGACCTCGCACGCGCCTTCCACGCACCGCCCCGCGCCGCACCGGGCATCCGGCGGACCCGGGCACTCCGCGTCGCTCTCGCACCCTCCCGGCGGCCCGGGCACCCCCGAGCACTCCGCCGGCCTGTCCTCTCCGCACTCGTCGCACGAACGGCACTCGAGGATACACCCAGGCTCCCTCTCGCCGCGCGCGCAGCAGACGACCTTGCCAGGCTCCCAGCACTCGCACAGCTCATCGACGCAGATCGTGCCCGGCACGTTCTGGTGCTCCGAGTGGCAGTCGTCCGTCACCTCGCAGGCTCCACCCTGGTAAGGACCACCGCAGGCGAAGAAAAGTGTCGAGTTGGTGAGAAAAAATAGTGAAATAAGACAATGCGCAACACGTCGCTTCATGCGTCCAGTCCTCCGGCACGAGGCTGAGGCGCGGGCACCCCGGAGGCCCCAATCCGCCGGGGTGGCGTCGGCCAGGTCGTTCGTCGTCCCGACTATGCCGCGCCGGGCGCGCGTTCGTCACGCAAGTTTTCGCCAGTGCGCCGCGGCGCCGCGGGCGCCCTGTCCCGGAGGGGCCTACAGCGGACCGCGATCAGAAGACGCCCGTCACCGCGATGCCGTCGGCCGACACCCTGACCTCGGTTTGCCCGCGCGGGACCAGGGCGTAGGTGAGCGTGGCGGCCAGGGCCGCACCTCCGGTGGCGAACGCGGCGATGCCGACGGTCCGGAAGGCGCGCATGTCGCTGTAAGCCGAGGCGGAGTCGCGGCACATCGGCCAGGTCACCCGGAAACAACCGCTCGGTCCCGCGGAGCGGGCGGCCGCACGGCCTGCGGCTTCCTTCTTCTCCGTGGCCATCATCATCACGCCTCCGAGCGCCGCGAGCGTGGCGGACAGCCCCACGCCGCCGACGATCACGTCCGGCCGCGGTCCGGGGCGAGGAGGAGGCGAGGGGCTCGGCTGCGGGGCGCCGGGGTCGCGCACGGCGCCAGGTCCGATCGCGGCGCGAGGTCCGCGCGCCGCGCCAGGCCCGCCCGCGGCGCGAGGCTCCTCGAACGGCGCAGCGAAGGTGAGCCTCACCTCCCGCGTCCCGCTGCGCGGGACGTCAACCTCCGCCACCGCCGTCTTGCCATTCAGCGACGCCCGCACGACGTGCCGCCCGGGGAGGACCGGGATGGGCTTGCCGCCCTCGAGCTCGACGGGCTCGCCGTCGATCGTGATCGCCGCACCCGCGGGCGCGACGACGCGGAGCTCGCCGACGAGCTGGCGCGCGCGGGCCAGATCCGCGAGCCGTGACTCGTAGAGCTCGCGCTCGCCGGGCGTCCTGGGCTTTCGCATGATCTCCTTGCACAGCGACAGCCAGCGGACGGCGGCCGGCGCCTCGCCGAGCCGGAACGACAGCGCCCCGATGTTGCAGGCGGCGACCTGGGAGCGCTCGATCTTCCACACCGCCATCCACAGATCGCGCGCGTCGGCGAGCCGCCCCTCATCGACCGCGGCGTGCGCCTGCGCCATGAGGCGATCGCGCGTCTCGGAACGGCGCTCGGCGAGCGCCCCTGTCGCGAGGGTGAGCAGCGCGAACCCCAGCCCGAGCGGAATACCAAGACGAATGTTCCTGTGCACGGTGTGACCCTCCTCGCCCGAGGCCCGGCGATCATACAGGGCGCTCTCGTCTGTCAATCAGGCTCTCCGGCGAACGTGGGATTTCCGGCGCTGCAAGCTCCGTCGTGCCGGCGGACCGCTCGTGAGGCGAGCTCAGAAACTCATTGTGTTGTCGCGTTGGTTTTTCTCGCAGGGCCAATGTCCCTTCACGCCTGCGGGGATGCACCGCACACGGTGGGCGCTGCGCAGTGACGCGTTGTCGGCCTCCCGGGCCTCCCGCATTCAAGTCTGCGTTCGATATCCAGGAGGAACCCCGAAGCCGGCACCCAGCCCAGTCGGCGGAGCGAGGAGGCCCACAACGTCCCGGGGTAACCAGGGTTGCGAGCTCGACCCGAAGGTCGGCAGCTCGACCCGGAACGCCGGCAGCTCGACCCGGAACGCCGGCAGCTCGACCTCGGGGGGACGCGCGGGATACCTGTGCGCACGCAGGCGCTCGCGCTAAGGACCGAGCCGATGCGCGCTCCTCGCCCCACCTCTGCGCTCCTCCGGCTCGCCGGCGCCGCCACCCTGGCCCTCGCGCTCGGCGCCTGCGGCGTGGCCTCCACGCCCCGGCCGCCCGACCCGATCGCCTCGCTCCGCGACGCCGCCGTCCACTCGACCGACAGCGAAGTGGTCGGCCGATGGCTGCTCGGAGAGCTCCTCGTCCCGGGCGGCACGCCCGCAGGGGTCAAGGCGGCGCGCAAGCGCCTCGACGGGCTCGACGCGAAGAAAACGATGCTCGCGTCGCTCGGGCGCGCGATCGACGACGAGGGGCACGGGCGCAACGCGCGCGCGGCAGCGGCCTACCTCGAGGCGCTGGACGCCGCACGCCTGAGCGCCCACCCCGACGCCCCGCTCGTGGGCTGGCTCGCCGCGAACCACCTGCTCGGGCTGCGGTCCAGCGTCGTGGGCCTCTGGAAGAAGTCCCGCGAGGTCGTCCTGCGCGCGATCGACCACCCCGGGAACCTCGGCTGGCGCGCGCGCGGCGAGCTCGTCGAGTGGTGGAGCCTCGAAGGGCTGCCCGACGAGGCGGCCGCCGCGGCGCGCGCCGCCGGCACCGGAGCCGCCGGGACAGCGCCCGCCAGAGCCGCCGGGACAGCGCCCGCCGGAGCCGGGGCCGCCGGGGCCGCGCGCGCCGTGCCGCTCATCGACCTCGCGGCGCGCCGCTACGGCTGCATCGAGAACGCCCGCTTCGCCGGCCCCTTCGGCCACCTCGCGGAGAGCGACCACCGCGTCCACTACGAGGCGGAGCGCGCCGGCCCCTGGCCGCCCGTGTTCCCGCGCGACCCCCGCCGCGCCGACCCGCCCCGCGTGCTCGGCGCCGAGCGCCGCGGCTGCCAGCTCTCCGCGGTGTCGCCGGACGGGTCGCCCGGCGCCGGGGCGCGAGGCGGGATCTTCTACGTCGAGACCTTCGTCGACCTGCCCGCCGAGCGCGAGATGATCGTCGCGGTCCAGGGGGCGTTCGCCATCGTCGTCGACGACGTCGAGGTGCTGACGCGCGACACGAAGCAATGGGGCATCTGGCCCAGGTTCGGCGCGCGCCTGCGCCTCGGCCCCGGCAGGCACCGCATCCTCGCCCGCGTCGGCAGCGGCGACACGTCCATCCGCCTGCTCGCGCCGGACGGCACCCCCCTCGGCGTGGCCACGTCCACCGACCCGGCGCCGCCGTACGCGATCGTCCCGCCCGAGATCCTCCCGGACCCCAACCCGATCGAGCCGTTCCTCACCGCGCTCGGCGTGCCGCCGCAGCCCGCGCCGAAGGTGGCGCGCGCGCTCGGCCTGCGCGGCGCGCCGCGCCCCGAGCGCGACGTGGACGACCCGATCGCCCGGTACCTCGCCGCGACCGTCGCGCACCTGGAAGGCCAGGACGACGTGAGCGCGGTGCTGATCGAGCCGCTCGTGGCCGACCCGGCGCGCGCCACCGGCCCCGCCCTCGCGGCGCAGGCTGTCTTCCTCGAGAAAGACCCGATCTTCCCGGCGTCCGACGGCCGCGACCTCGTGAAGGACGTGCGCACGCGCGCCGCGGAGAAGGACCCGGAGCTCTGGTACCCCCGCTTCTGGCTCGCGCTCGAGGAGGCCGACAAGGTCGGCCTGTCGGAGGTCACCCGCACCATCGAGGCCCTCGCCGACCAGTTCCGGGAGGTGCCCGACATCCTGAAGACGCTCGGGGGGATGTACTCGCGCCTCGGCTGGCGGGTCGAGCAGGTCCGCACCGTGAAAGAGGCCGCCGCGCGCTTCCCGGACGACGTCGAGGTGCTGGGCGCGCTCCTCCGCATCCACGACAGCGACGGGCACGTCGCGGAGGCCGACGCGCTCGCCGCCCGCATCCGGGCGCTCGAGCCCGACGCGGAGATCGAGCTGGAGCGCGCGATCGACCGGCGCGACTACGCGGCAGCCATCAAGGAGCTCACGCGCATCGGCTCGGCCCGCCGGGACCGCAAGGACATCGCGCTGCGCATCGCCGACCTGCTCACCCGCGCCGGCAAGCGCACCGAGTCGTTCGAGCAGCTCGAGCGCGCCCTCGCGAAGTCGCCGGACGACGCGGACGCGCGCCTCGCCCTCGCGGACGCGCGCTTCGCGCGGGGCGAGCGCGACGCGCTCCAGAAGGCGCTCATCGAGGCGATCCGCACCGGCGCCGACACCTCGGAGCTGCGCGACGCGATCGAGCTGCTCGACGGTACGACGGAGCTCAGCCCCTACCGGCTGGACTCGAAGAAGGTGATCGCCGAGCACGAGGCCTCGGGCGAGGTCATGCCCGGCACGGCGGCGCGCGTGCTCGACTACGCGGCCATGTGGGTCCACGAGGACGGCTCGGCGCGGATGCTCCAGCACGAGATCATCCGGATCCAGTCGCGCGAGGCGATCCAGGAGCACGCCGAGCAGCGCGTGCCCGAGGGGCTCGTGCTCAAGCTCCGCACGGTCAAGCGCGACGGGTCGATCCACGAGCCGGAGTTCGTCGAGGACAAGCCGACCGTGACGATGCCGCACCTCGAGGTGGGCGACTACATCGAGGTAGAGAACCTGTTCGTCCTGCGCGGCGACGGCCAGGGAGGCCTCACGTTCCAGGGCCCGCGCTGGTTCTTCCGCGAGGAGAAGGTCCCCTACTGGCGGAGCGAGTTCATCGTCGTGTCGCCGAAGAGCCGCCCGCTCGACGTGGAGGCCTCCGGCCCGGTGCCCGCGCCGGAGATCCTCGAGTCCGGCGCGCTCGTCACCCGGCGCTACCGCGTCGACAGGAGCCCCGCGCTGCCGGAGGAGCCGGCGAGCGCGCCCGCGGCCGAGTTCCTGCCGAACGTGCGCATCGGCTGGGGCATCCGCCTGGAGAGCACGATCGCGCGCATGGTCGACGCGGCCGCCGACGAGACGCCGCGCGACCCGCGGCTCGTGCGCATCGCCCGGTCGATCGCGCTCACGCCGGCCGCGGGCGGGGCCCCGCCGCCGCGCGCGGCCGCCGCGGGCGGCGGCAAGGGCGCGCAGGCCACAGGCGACAAGGGGGAGCAGGTCACAGGCGGCAAGGGCGCGCAGGCCACAGGCGACAAGGGGGAGCAAGCCACAGGCGGCAAGGGCGGGCACGCCGCCGCGCGGCCGGCGTCGAGCGCGCGCGGCGAGGGCGGAGCGGCCGCGCCGTCGAAGGACGAGCAGGCGCGCCGCATCTACCGGTGGGTGCTCGCCAACGTGGAGGCAGGGCGCGAGAACGACGGGCGCCGCGTGGTCATCGGCAAGAGCGGCAACCGGACCGAGGCGTTCCTCTACCTGTGCCGCCTGCTCGGGATCGACGCGGGCTACGGCGTCGTCAGCGACCGGCTCACCGCGCCGCCGCGCGGGCCGATGAGCGAGGCCGAGACGTTCAACGCGCTCGCGGTGCGCCTCGACACAGGCGACAGGCCCGGCGCGGGCGGGGTCCGCTGGATGTTCGTGCGCGACAAGTTCGCGCCGTACGGCTACCTGCCGAGCTCGCTGCGCGGGCAGCCGGCCATCGTGCTGCGGCCCGGGACGCCGCGCGAGGTGACGCCGTCGTCCGGCGCGCACGACGGCGTGGTCACCGAGGGCGTCGCCCAGGTGGCCAGGGACGGCTCGGCGTCGCTGACCATCGAGCAGCGCTACGAGGGCAAGCTCGCGATCGCGCTGCGCTCGGCGCTGGAGGCGCTCCCCGACGCGCAGCTCAGGGATGCGGTCGAGTCGCGGCTCTTGCCGCAGATGGTGCCAGGGGCGCGGCTCCAGGAGATGCAGGTCAAGGAGCTGACCGAGATCGACCGGCCGCTCACCTTGAAGATGAAGATCTCGGCCGCGAGCTTCGCGCGCGCGCAGGGCCCGGAGCTCGTCCTGTCGCCGCCGTTCGGCGTCCGCGTGGCGAGCCTCGCCAGCCTGCCAACCCGGGAGACGCCGCTCTACCTGTCCGAGCAGATCGCGACCCGCTCGGAGGTGCGGCTCCGGATCGAGCTGCCCCCGGGCGCGCGCGTGGCCACGAAGCTCGCTCCATTCGCGGCGGAAAATGATGGACGCACCGTGCGCGTGAACGACCGCGTCGACAGGGGCGCGCTGCTCCTCGACCGCCTCCTGGATCTGCCGGCCGGCCGCGTGCAGCCCGACGCCTACCCGCGGTTTCAGCAGTTCGCGCGCGCGGCGGACGGCGCGCTCGACAGGGACATCGTCGTGCAGATCGGCCGCGACGGACGCTGACGGCAGCACCCTGCTCGCCCGCGACGGACGCTGACGGCAGCACCCCGCTCGGCCGCGACGGACGCTGACGGCAGCACCCCGCCCGCCCCCCGGTGCCGGCCCCGGCCGGGGTGTTCCTGTGTGTCAAGCTACGAAAGATGGATTACGCTTCCGCTCCCTACCGTGAGCGATCTGGATTCGCAGTACGCGCCGGATGCCGGGCGCCAGGTGGCTGATCCCGCGAGGGCGCGGGTCGCGCGCGCCTTCCGGCTCTCCTCGCTGTTCGCGCAGGCGGACCGGGCGGTGCGGGAGGCGGTCACGGAGGCGGCCGTGCTCGAGGTGGTGGAGTCCGACACGGCGATCTTCGAGCAGGGCTCGCCTGCCGACTCGCTGGTCGTGCTCGGCCGGGGGCGGGCGCGCGTCGAGCGCGTGAACGCGGCGGGGGCGGCGTTCCCGCTCAGCTACCGCGGCACCGGCGACGTGCTCGGCGAGTCGTGCCTCGGCGGGCTGGAGATGCGGACGGAGCGCGCCATCGCCATGGATGAGGCCGAGGTGGTCCGGGTGCCGCTCGCCCTGATCCGCGAGCTCTGCGCGCAGCACCCGGGGTTCGGGGGCGCTGTGTTCGCGCTCCTTGTCGCGCGGCAGCGGGAGACCGAGGACCGGATCGAGTCGATGCTGTTCAAGAACGTGGGAGGGCGGCTGGCCGAGTTCCTCCTGCACGCCGCGGAGCGGTGGGGCGTGCCGACGCCGCGCGGGACGCTGATCTCGGCGCCGATCACGCACGCGGAGATCGCGCAGGTGATCGGCTCGACCCGGGAGACGGTGACGCTGACGCTGGGCGCGCTCCGCAAGGAGGGCCTGCTCGACGTGGCAGGGCGGCGGCTCATCGTGAAGGACCGCGAGGCGCTCGCCCGCAAGCGGTAGCGGCCCGAGCGACGCCGTTCCCAGTTGACGGGGCGTACGGAGCGCCGATACGCCTTTCGCGAGTCGACCCGCAGGAAAGGACCGCTCATGCCGAAGCTCAGCTCCGGAACAGCCATCGCCGTCGCGTTTCTCTTCGGTTGCTCCGCGTCGTACGTCGCGCCGCGCTTCCTGGTGCCGCCGGTGCAGGCGGGGACCGATCCGCCTCGCTGGGAGGTGCGGTGCGTGGACGTCGAGACGGCGCGCGTCAGCGACAGCCAGGTCCTCGAGGTGACCAACGCCACCGGATGGAACCCGGTCCTCAAGCGGTTCGGACAGGAGGGGTGGGAGCCGGTGCAGTTCCTGCGCAGCGAGATGACCGCGAAGATCGACGCCGTGTGCTTCAAGCGGCCGCTGCTCTGAGAGGCCAGCGCGCGCCGTCGCGCTGGACCGCCGGCGGGGAAGGCCCCCGGGCGGGCGAGCCCACGGACGGCCTCGTTGCGACGGAAGAAGCCGGACGGAAGGCGTGCTAGGGGGCGTCGATGGAGCCTGTGATCCAGACGTACCGGATCCGCCTCGACGGCATCCGCTTTCGCGCCAGGCACGGCGCGTCCCGCGCCGAGCGCGACCTGCCCCAGGATTTCGTCGTGTGCCTGGAGGTGGAGCTCCCGGTCGCCTTGCTGCCCCGCGCCGACGCGCGGGCGCGGGTGTTCGACTACGACCGGCTCGCGAGCCTCGTCGTCGAGGCGGGCACGAGCGCCTCGTACAAGCTGCTCGAGACGCTCGCCGAGCGGATCATCGGGCGCGTCATCGAGGACACGCCGGCCCTCGGCGTCACGGTTCAGGTGAAGAAGTTCGGCCCCCCGACCTCGGTCTCCGTGGACTCGGCGTCGGTCGAGCTGTCCGGGCGCAAGAGCGGGTGAGCTCGATCCCGCAGGCGCGGCGCGCCGTCGCCACGGCCACGCCCCGGGGGAAGGCGCGGGCCGGCGGACGAGGTCGCCCTGGGAGCGGCGCGACGCGGGCGCCGCACGGCGACACCAGGCGTTGAGGAGCTGCTCTATGACCGGCGCCGGCGAAGAGACAAAGAAGCGGACAGACGCCTACGCGAGAGAGCACCTGGCGAACGAGCGGACGCACCTCGCCTATGTCCGCACGTCGATCGCGCTGCTCAGCTTCGGCATCACCATCAACCGGGTCGGCCTGTACTTCCTGGAGGCGGAGAAGAAGGCCGCGCAGGTCGGGCCGCGCTCGCTATTGCACGACGCGGTGGGGGTCGGGGTGTGGATGGTCCTGCTCGGGATGGCGCTCATGTGCTGGGCCGCGGTGCGCTACCTGCGGGCCTACAGCGACATAGAGCGCGGGGCTTACCGCCCCGACCGGACGGCGATCCTGATCTTCACGGCGGCGATCTTCCTGAGCGGGGCGGCGAGCATCGTGTGGCTGTTCTCGTCGTGAGCCGGCGCTTCACCGCAGCCGGTGCTCGCGGAGCACCTCGGCCGGCACCGCCTCCCGCGCGAGTTCGCAGAGCCGCGCGTGGTGCGTGAAGAACAGCACCTGCGTGATCCCGGTCAGCTCGCCGAGCACCCCGAGGGCCGCCCGGGCGCGGTCGTCATCGAAGTGGATCAGGAGATCGTCCAGGATGAGCGGCATCGGCTCGCCCGTCCGGGCGTGGTGCTCCAGGCTCGCGAGCCGCAGCGCGAGGTAGAGCTGGTCGCGCGTGCCGTCGCTGAGGCCGCTCACGTCGACCTCGCGCTGCACGGGCGCTTTCGCGGGCTCCGCGGCAGCCGCCTCCGGCGCGGGCGCCGCCGCCGGCGCGGGCGGGGCCGCGCGGACGCACCGGAGGATCGCCTGCTCGCTCTCGTCGTAGCCCACCCGCAGGCCGGCGAAGGCGCCCAGCGTCAGGCGGTGGAAGAGCGCGCTCGCGCGCGCCAGGATCGGGCCCTGGTTGCGCTCGCGGTAGCGCTCGATCTCCCGCTCGAGCAGCACCGCGGCGAGGCGCGCCCGCACGTAGCGGCGCACCTCGCCGCGCAGGTGCGAGAGGCAGATCTGCGCCTCAACGGCGGCCTCCGCGGCGCCCACCGTCGCGCGCAGGTGCTCGCGCTCCTGCTCCAGGCTCCCGAGCGTCCTGTCGATCCGGCGCCGCTCGTCCTCCAGCGCGGCGAGGCGCTCCTCCGCCCGGTCGAGCTCGAGCGCGAGCGCGTCCCGCTCCACGCCCGCGGTCTCCAGCTCGAGCGCGGCGATGCCCGCGCCCTCGCCCGCCTCGAGGAGCTTGCCCTCGTTCTCGACGAGCTCGCGGTCGAGGCGGCGCGCCTCGCGCGAGCGCTCCTCGGCGAGGGAGAGCGCCGCGACGTCGGCGGCGTCGTCGCCCGTGCGCGGGACGCCCGCCGCCTCGAAGAGCTTCGCGAGGCGCGCCTCGGCGGCCGCGCGGCGCGCCTCCTGCTGGTCCCGCTCGCGGCGCTTGTCGGCCAGGCGGTGCTCGATCTCGCCGCGCTCGCGGAGGTCGGCGCGCGCCTTGTGGTGGCGCTTGATCAGCTGCTCGGCGGCCTGATCCGCCGGCAGCGCGGCGAGATCCGGCGCGTGCCGGGACGCGAGCTCGGCGACGTCGGCCGCGAAAGCGCGGGCGTCGCGCTCCATCCCGCGCACGCGGCGGCGCTCGTGGGCCGCGCTGTCCGCCTTGCGGAACAGCGCGCCGAGCTCGTCGAGGATGGCCGTGGCCTCGTCCGCGGAGGCGTCGCCGGGCAGCCCGAGCAGCCGCACGCTGGCCTCCCACTCGGCCCGCCACGCCTCGAGCGCGCGCGCGTGCTCCGCCCGCTCGCGCTCGAGGTCCTCGAGCTCGCGCTCGAGCTCCTTGCGCTCCCGCGCGAGCTCGCGCCGCTCCCGGGCCGCGCCCTCGATGGCGGCGAGCTCCTGCTCCGCGGCCTCGATGAGCGCCGGGAGGCGCAGCGCCGCGTCCTCCGGCGCCCCGGCCAGGCCCGCCCGCGCGCCCTCGCCCGCAACGCTGCTGCGCGCGTCGCCCGACGCGGCGCGCGCGGCGGCGGCGACGGCCGCGTGGAGCTCGGCCGCGTGCGCCTGCATCCGGGCCCGCAGCGCCTCGGCCTCCGCCTCCGCCGCGCGCAGCCGGTCGACCGTGGCGGTCAGGCCCGCGTAGCGGCCGAGCCAGCCGCGCATCTCCTCGGGCGAGCGCGGCGCGACGCCCGCGGGCCGCCACAGCTCGAGCCACGCGGCCTCGGCCTCCTCGGCGCGGCGCGCGAGCGCGGCGCGCTCCGCGGCGATCTGCGCCAGATCCGCCTCGGCCCGCGCCCTGTCCGCGAGCAGCCGCGCCAGGCGCGCTACCCGGTCGGCCTCGCGGCGCAGCCGGTCGGCGACGGCGTCCGCGATGCGGACCAGCTCGGCATACTCGTCGGGCTTGCCGCGGGCTGCCGGCGGGTCGTCAACACCGCGCGCGGCGAGCGGCGGCCGCCGGCGCGCGCCGGGCGAGGCGGCCGCGTCGGCGCCGAGGTCGAAGAGCGAGGCGGTGTGGATCGCCGCCGCCGCGGCGCGGGCGCTGCCCTTCGCCTGGAGGGCGCGCAGCAGCGCCTTGAAGGCGGCGTCCCGGCGCTCGCGCGCCTCGGAGAGGTCCGCCTCGGTGGGGACGGCGCCGGCGCGCTGGAGGGCGTCGATCTCGCGCGCGCTCTCGCGCAGGCGCACCTCGACCTCGGCGGCGCGCTCGCCGAGCCGCTCCCGATCGCGGGCGAGCGCGCCCCACTGCGCGGCCGCCTGGTCGACCGTCTCGGGCAGCGGGACGGGCAGGGCGCTCGCCTCGGCGGCGGTGAGCGGCCGCTGCGCCGGTGAAGCGGTGGAGCCGGCGACGCCGAGGGCGAGCCGGTCGCGCTGCGCGTCGGCCTCGCGGGCGAGCCGGGCGGCCGCGGCGGTGGCCTCGCGGAGGCGCTGCTCGAGGTCGCCCTGCTTCTGCGCGCGCGAGAGCGCGCCTCGCAGCGGGGCGGGGTCCTCGCCCGGCGGCAGCTCGGCCAGCCTGCGCGCGCACGCGTCGCGCCGCGCGCGGTGCGCCGCGAGCAGCCGCTCTACCTCGCGCGGCTTGGCCTCGACGGCGCCGCGCTCGCGGGCGAGCTTCTTGATGCGCGCCTCGGTCGCGACGTCGACGCGCATCGCCTCGAGCCGCCCGGGATCGGCGCCCTCCACGAGCGAGGCGTCGCGCCCGAGCCGGCGGAGGATCGCGCGCGCCTCCTCCTCGAGGCCGTGGAGCTCCGCCCGGACCCGCGGCAGGTCGACGGCGGCCTTGCGGTGGCTGCCGAGCCGGGTCACGAGGCCGTCGATCTCGCCCGGGTCGAGCTCGGCGAGCGACGCGGGGACGTGCAGCGCGGCGCGCCGGGCCTCGAGCTCCTCGATGTCGGCGCGGAGCCGCTCCGCCTGGGCGCCCGCGTCGGCGGCGCGGTCCTGCGCGTCCTCGCGGTCGCGCTGCGCGGCCTCGGGCAGGAGGACGACGTCGCCGAGCGCGGCGCGCCGGCCGAGGATCGCGCGCCGCGCCTCCAGCAGCGGGAGCACGCGGAGCGCGCGCCGGAGCCGCTTGTCGGCCGCGCGGAGGGCGCGCAGCTCCGTGTCGACGCGCTCCTGCTCGGCCCTGGCCTCGTCGATCTCCTGCCGCTTGCGCGTCCAGTCCGCGGGCGGCCGCGCGGCGCTCTTCGCCTTGTTGCGGGCCTCCTCGAACGCCTTGATCGCCTCGTTGAGCGGGCGGGTCCTCGCCTGGGGGGTGAAGATCTCGTCCGCCTCCTGGCGCAGCGTGGTGAGGAGCTGCTGCAGCCCCGGCCCGCCGAGCCCCGCGCCGAAAAGGCTCTGGCCGACGTCGCCCTTGCCCTGGAGCAGGGCCTCGGCGCCCTGGCGGAGGGTGTCGTGGTCCAGCCCGAAGGAGGTGCGGAAGAGCTCCTCGGTGACGCCGCCGAGCACCGGCGCGAGCGCGGCGTCGTCGAGGGGGTTGTCTTCCGGGTCGCGGAGCGTCTTCACGCGCCCCTTGCGGCGGACGAGCGCGAGCGCTGTGTCGCCCCTGCCCGCGAGCCGGCCGCCGACGCGGAGGTCGGTGTTGTGGTGGACGTGGGCGTCGGGGGTGATGTGCGGGATGCCGTAGAGCAGGCCGCGGATCGCTCGCAGCGCGGTGCTCTTGCCGGCCTCGTTGGGGCCGTAGATGACGTGGAGGCCCGCGGAAGGAGAGGAGAAATCGAGCCGGAGATCCGTGAAGGGACCGAACGCGAGGAGGTGGAGCTCTAGGATCTTCACGAGGTCGCCGGCCGAGCGCAGGGAGGAGGCGCCCTCCCCTGAACGGATAGCAAGTGCGAAACCTCCGCGCGTTGTCAAGGCGCACTTCGCGAAGCGCCCCCTGTCCTGTCCGCTGGAAACCGCTCAGAAGGGCGGGCGGGCGGACGCTGCGCGTCCGGCTCAGCGGCGCTGCGTCACCGGGAATGCAGGAAGGCGCTCCACGAGCCGCGGCGCGGCGCCTTGCCGAGCAGCACCTCGGCGAGCGCTTCGCTGATCGGGAGCCCGGGGGTCCGCTCCAGCCAGAAGAACTCGCCCGACGGGTTGACCTCGAGGAAGACGTGCCGGCCGTCCGGCGTGCGGAGGATGTCGATGGCGCCGTAGTTGAGGCCGAGCCGGTCCATCAGCCGGAGCACCCCCGTCTCGACGTCGGGCGGGAGCGCGTCCTTGCGCCACGTGTCGATGAGCTCGAGCCCCTGTCGCCGCCAGTCGACCTCGGCGCCGGGCGCCGCCTGCGAGTCGACCGAGGCCGAGAAGACGCGCTCGCCCACGACCGTCACCCGCAGCTCGCGCGCCTTCGGGATCTGCTCCTGGAAGGTCATCGGGCAGAGCGAGAGCCCCTGCATGTCCGCGAGGTCCTCGGCCCGGAGGGCGTTCGTGAAGACCACGTGCTCCTCGCCCTCGCGGTAGACGGCGAACGACGAGAGCATCTTGGCGATCACCCCGCCCGGGCACGCGTCGGCGAAGGCCCGCGCCGCGTCGGCGTCGTTGGTGGTGAGCGTGCGCGGCGTGTCGAGCCCTACCTCGCGCGCGATGTCGAGCTGCACCTGCTTGTTCGACGCGAAGCGCACCGCCGGCAGGGGGTCGACCTGCGGGACGCGGAGCGCCGCCAGCATGCCCTCCACGGTCTGCTTCGCCTCCTGGACCGACGCGCCCCGGAGCTGCGGGTCCATCGACGGGGGCAGCCCGCGGCCGTAAGCGACCCGGCGATACCAGACGGCGGTCACGTCGCCGAGATCGAGCTCTCCGCCTCCGGGCCCCGACGTGCGCAGCGTGGAGCGGCCCGCCCCGGGCCCCGAGGCCAGCGCGAGCCGCGCCCCCCCGGGGAAAGCGTCGGTGTCGAAGCGGAAGGCCCGGCCGCCCAGCCTGGCGATCGCGTCGGAGACGCGGTCGATGCACTCGTTGTCTTCGCTGTGCGTGATGATGAGGACTGTCACGGGTTCTCCGTCGGAGCGAGCAGCGCCTCCGCCAGCGCATCGGCGATCGGCAGACCGAGATCCCGCTCCAGCATGCCCCATTCGCCGGCGGGGTTTATCTCGAGAAATACGTGCTCCCCGTCCGGCGTCCGGATGAGGTCAACGGCCCCGAAGACCAGCCCGAGGGCGCGCAGGAGCGCGCCGAGCTGCGCTTCGACCTCGCGCGGGAGGGCGTCCTGCTCCCAGCCGATGCCGGCCTGGTTGACGTCCGGGTGGCGCCAGTCGACGGCGATCGACTCGTAACGGGAGGCGTCGAGCGCGCCGGGGAAGCACCGGCCGCCGACGCAGGCGACGCGCAGCTCGCGCGCCTTGGGGATGCGCTCCTGGAAGACCATGGGGCTCTGGCGCAGGCCGGAGAGGGCCTCGAGATCGGCCTCCGCGACGGCGTGCGTGAAGACGAAGGGCGCGCCGCCCGAGAGGCTCGTCGAGAAGGGCGTGAGCATCTTGGCGACCACATTCCCGCCGAGGCGCGCGAAGAAGGCGCGGACCTCGGCCGGCGCGTTCGTCACCAGCGTCTCGGGGACGCGCAGGCCGACCGACGCGGCCACCGCGAGCTGGCGCAGCTTGTCCTGGGCGCGCTCCTCGGCCGCCGGCTCGTTGATCCAGCGCCGCGCGGGGAGCCCGCGCAGCCAGCCGGCCAGCGCCGCCATCGACTCGCGCACGCAGGCGGCGCGGTACTCCTCGGGGATGCCCTCGCCGAGGCTCGGCGCCCAGAGGCGCCGGAGCCAGACGGCGGAGATCTCGTCTCCGTCGATCGCGGCCCCGGCGTCCACCAGGCGGCGGCGCGCGCCGCCGGCCCCGAGCGCCGTCGAGAGGGTGATGTCGCGAGGAAAGCGGTCGACGTTCAGGCGAACGGGGCGAGCGCCGCGCCGTCGCAGCGCGTCCGCCACGCGATCGATCCCGAACTCGTCCTGTGAATGCGAGACCAGGAGGACGTTCGCGCCCGCGGTCGTCACGTCAGGATGCCTCTCTCGCACGGGCGCGGGCGGCTCATGCGGCGCTCAGACCTCCTCGTCGCCGTCCGACGGGAACTTCAGCGTGACGAAGATGGGCGGCTCGCAGCCCTCGTCGCTGTCCGAGGGGTACTTCTTCGTCAGGTCGCCCCCGCCGGCTTTGACGCCGGTCCGGACGCGCTTCTGATCTTCCAGGAAGCGAGCGAAGAAGGGCACCGCCTCGGCGTCCTGCTGCTGCTCCTGCTGCTCGGGCTCACGGAGATCGACTTTGGCCATGGGAAACCTCCAGGTTGCGACGGCGGCGCCGCCGCCGAATATCAAGAGAGCTAATTAAACGAGCAACCAGGTGGGGAGGCAAGCCCGCGGACGCCTGCGCACGATAGCGGCGACCTGATTCTGCTGTTGCGGTTGTATTTAACCGCGAAGCGATCGGTCTTGTTGAGTAGTGTTAAATATTGTTGCGCGTCGTTGCGCAGGCGCGCGTGTGGTTGCGTTTGGTCGCTTGTGGTCGCGCGCCGCCTCGATGGCGTGAGCCGCGGCGCGCAGCCCGCCGCTCACTTCGCGAGCGGCTCTTCGTCGCTGTCGGAGGGGTACTTGAGGGTGACGACACCACCACCACCATCATCCTCGTTGTCCGAGGGGTACTTCAGCGTCGTGGCGCACCCGCCGGCTTTGACGCCGGTGCGGATGCGCTTTTGATCTTCCAGGAAGCGAGCGAAGAAGGGCACCTGCTCGGGATCACGATCGATATCAGCCATGGGAAACCTCCAGATGGATGTACTGCCTTGCGGCGGAGCCGCCGAGACAGGATTCATCCATTCGGCCCGCCGCGCACGTTAAGTTTTGCTATGTTCAATGCCCTCACCCGGGCGATGGGCGTGACTTCCTGAGCCTGCTTCGCTCGTGTACCTTTGCGCAATCACCCATGCCCGCCGGGTTCTCACGCTCGATCCACGCGATCGCTACCGACGGCCACCGCGGCTCGATCGCCGGCGCCGCGATCGGCGCGCTCCTGCTCGGCGCCTGGCTCACGTGGTTCTTCCTCGCGCGCGTCGGGCGGTACGAGGCGAGCGTGAGCGCGCGCCTCGAGGTGGGGCGCGCGGCGCACCGCGTCGAGGCGCCGCTCGACGGGAAGGTCGCCGCGGTCCACCTCGACCTCGGGGCCGAGGTCGCCGCGGGCGACGTCCTGATCGAGCTCGACGTGGAGCCGCTCCGCCGCGAGATCGACGACAAGCAGGCCCGGCTCGCGGCGATCGCGGGGCAGATGGGGCCGCTCCGGGCCGAGATCGCGGCGCGGACCCGGGCGCTGCGCGACGGGGAGGAGGCGGCGCGCGCGCACGTCGACGAGGCGAAGGCGCGGCTGCGAGAGTCCGAGGCGGGCGCGCGGTTCCAGGAGCTCGAGGCGGAGCGGGCCGTGCGCCTGCGGCAGGACGGGCTCGTGTCGGAGGCCGAAGCGGCGCGGCTCGCGGCCGACGCGCAGTCGAGGCGCTCGGCGACCGAGGCGCTCGACCGCGCGGCCGCGCGGACCTACGTCGAGCGGCGCGCCGGGCGGAGCGAGCAGCAGGCCGAGCTCGCGCGGCTCGACCGCGAGGCGGCCACGTTCGAGGGGGAGCGGCTCGTGCTGGAGGCGACGATCAAGGGGCTGCTCGCCGAGATCGAGCGGCGCAAGATCCGCTCGCCGATCGCCGGGCGGGTCGGCGAGATCGCGGTGCTGCGGGCCGGCTCCTTCGTGCGCGAAGGAGACGTCGTGGCCGCCGTCGTGCCGCCCGGCGAGCTCAGGGTGATCGCGGAGTTCCCGCCCTCCTCCGTCGGGCGGATCCGCGCGGGGCAGGAGGGACGCCTGCGCCTCGATGCGTTCCCCTGGACCGAGTACGGCACCCTGTCCACCACCGTCGATCGCGTCGCCAGCGAGACGCAGGAGGGCCGCATCCGCGTGGAGCTCGGCGTGCGCCCCGATCCGGCGTCGCCAATCCCGATGCAGCACGGGCTCCCCGGCAGCGTCGTCATCGAGATGGAGCGCATCTCGCCCGCCTCGCTCGTGCTGCGGGCCGCGGGGCAGATCGTGAGGGTCCGCGGCGGAGCGGGCGGGTGAAGGAGACGACGAACGCCGATCCCCGATCCGCGCCGGAGCGATCAGCGAACGCCGAGCCCCATCGTCGAGCGTCGAGCCCGAGGCGGAAGCTCCTCGCGCCGGAGGTCGTGCAGACCTCGGCGATGGATTGCGGGCCGGCCACGCTCAAGTGCGTGCTGGAGGGCTTCGGCATCGGCGTGAGCTACGGGCGCCTGCGCGAGGCCTGCCAGACCGACGTCGACGGCACCTCCATCGACACCCTGGAGGACCTCGCGGGGCAGCTCGGGCTCGTGGCCCAGCAGATCCTCGTCCCGCCCGAGCACGTGCTGCTCGACGAGGCCCAGGCGCTGCCCGCCCTGGCGATCGTGCGGCAGTCGACCGGGCCGCTCCACGTCGTCGTGATCTGGCGCCGGCACGGCGGCCTCGTGCAGGTCATGGACCCGGCCACGGGGCGCCGCTGGGTCACGCGACGGCAGCTCCAAGGCGAGCTCTACCAGCACGATCTGCCCCTGTCCGCCGCGGACTTCCGCGCCTGGGCGACGAGCGACGGGTTCACGCGACCGCTCCATCGCCGGCTCGCCTGGCTCGGCGCGGGGACGCAGCCGCTCGAGGCGGCGCTCGCGGATCCGGGGTGGCGAGCGATCGCGGCGCTCGACGCCGGCGCGCGCCTGGTCGCGTCCCTCGTGCGCTCCGGCGGCCTCGGCCGCGGTCGCGAGGTCTCGCGCGTGCTGGGCGCGCTGCTCGAGCAGGGTCCGGAGGCCACGCGCGAGGAGATGATCCCGCCCGCCTTCTGGACGGCGCGCCCCGGGCCGGCCGGCCCGCGCGGGGAGGAGCTGGTCGTCGCGCGAGGCGCCGTGCTCGTGCGGATCCGCGGGCGGCGTCCGCCCAGCCACGCCCGCGCCCCGGCTGGTCGCGGCGGCGCCCCGCGAACCGCCGCAGCGCCCGCGCCCCCGGCCCCCCACGAGGCGGCCCCCCACGAGGCGGCCCCCCACGAGGCGGCCCCCCACGAGGCGGCCCCCCACGAGGCGGCCCCCCACGAGGCGGCCCCCCACGACGAGGTGCGCCTCCCCCCCGACCTCGCGGCCGCCCTCACCGAGCGCCAGGTCCGACCCGCGCGCGAGCTCCTCCGGATGATGCGCGAGGACGGGCTGCTGGCGCCGGCCGTGCTCGCCGGCGCGCTCGTGCTCAGCGTCGCGACGGTGGTGCTGGAGAGCCTCCTCTTCCGCGGGCTACTCCAGATCTCGAACGATCTCGTGCTGTTCGAGCAGCGCCTCGCCGCCCTCGGCGCCCTCGCCATGTTCCTTGCGGTGGAGCTCGCCATCGATCTCTCGCTGACCACGGGGGTGATCCGGCTCGGGCGCCACCTCGAGGTCCGGCTGCGGATGGCGTTCCTCGCGAAGATCCCGCGCATCGGCGACCGCTACTTCCACAGCCGTCCGGCCTCGGACATGGCGCAGCGCGGCCACAGCCTGCACGTGCTCCGCGCCCTGCCGGCGTTCGGCGGCCAGATCGCGCGCTCGGCGCTCGACCTCGCGGTCACCACGGCCGCGATCGTCTGGGTCGATCCCGCGAGCGCGCGCCTCGCCTTGCCGTGCGCTCTGCTCGCGCTGGCGCTGCCATTCGCGGGGAACCGCGTCCTCGTCGAGCGGGACCTGCGCGTCCGCACCCACGCCGGCGCGCTCACCAGCTTCTACCTCGACGCGCTCCTCGGCCTCGTGCCGATCCGGGCGCACGCGGCGGAGCGGGCCGTGCGCCGCCAGCACGCGAGTCTGCTCGGGGAGTGGGCGTTCGCCGGCCGCGCGCTGCTCCGCGCGGCGCTCGCGGTCGACGGGGCGCAGGCGCTGCTCGGCTTCGCGCTCGCCGCGTGGATCCTCGGCGACTTCCTCGCGCGCGGGGGCGCCCTCTCGCGCGCGCTCCTGCTCTTCTACTGGGCGCTCGCGCTGCCGGCCATCGGGCAGGCGCTCGCGAGCGCGCTGCTCCAGTACCCGGCGCACCGCAACACGGCGCTGCGCCTGCTGGAGCCGCTCGGCGCGCCGGAGGAGACGCGCGAAGGCGGCGCGCCCGCCGCGATCCTGGCGCCGCCGGTGCAGGCCGGCGCGGGCTGCGCGATCGCCTTCGAGCGCGTGCGCATCCAGGCCGCCGGTCACGTGATCCTCGACGGGGTGGATCTCCAGATCGCGGGGGGCAGCCACGTGGCGATCGTGGGGGCCTCGGGCGCGGGGAAGTCGAGCCTCGTCGGGGTCCTGCTCGGGTGGCACCGGGCGAGCGAGGGCAGGGTGCTCGTCGACGGCCGCCCGCTCGACGGCGAGCGGCTGCGCGCGCTGCGCGAGGAGACCGCGTGGGTGGACCCGGCGGTCCAGATCTGGAACCGGTCGTTCCTCGACAACCTCCGCTACGGCGCGCCCGACGACGCCGCCGACTTCGGCGCCGTCGTCGACGAGGCCGAGCTGCGCGAGGTGCTGGAGCGGCTGCCCGAAGGGCAGAAGACCCTGCTCGGCGAGGGCGGAGGGCTCGTCTCCGGCGGCGAGGGGCAGCGCGTGCGCTTCGGCCGGGCGATGCTGCGGAGCGAGGCGCGGCTCGCTATCCTCGACGAGCCGTTCCGCGGCCTCGACCGGGAGCGCCGCCGGGCGCTGCTCGCCCGGGCGCGACGGCGCTTTCGTCGCGCGACGCTCCTGTGCGTCACCCACGACGTCGGCGAGACGCGCTCGTTCGAGCGCGTGCTGGTCGTGGACGGCGGGCGCGTCGTCGAGGATGGGGCGCCGGCCGAGCTCGCGGCGCGCCCCGGCTCGCGCTACCGCGCGCTGCTGGAGGCCGAGGCGGCCGTGCAGCGAGGGCTCTGGTCGAGCGGCGGGTGGCGCAGGGTGAAGGTCGTGCGCGGGCGGATCGCCGCAGAGCCTGGAGAAGGCGCCGGAGCGCCTGCGGAGGGCGCCGGAGCGCCCGCAGAGGGCGAACGGAGGTGACAGCGGAGGCGCAACCTGGGTGGGGAGCTCGGCCGGACGGCGCGCAGGCTCAAGGTGGGTGGGGAGCTCGGCCGGACGAGGCGGTCGACCCGCTCGGCGCCCTCGAGTGGCCGGCAGAGCGCCTCGGCGACGCGCTCGAGGCGCTCGCGCAGCAGGGCGGCCTCGCCCCGCGCGCGGTCGCGGCGCCCATCCCGACCGCCGGACACCTCCGCAGCGCGGACGCGCTCGGGGCCTGGATCGACCAGGCCGCGGGCTACCTCGGCGTCGAGGCGGAGCCGATCGCGGCGCGCTACGACGAGGTCGACGCGGCGCTCCTGCGCGTCGCGCCCGCGCTCGTGTGGCTGCGCGGCGGTGAGACGCCCCGCTTCCTCGCCGTCGTGGGGCGCAGGGGGCGGGATCTCTCGGTGCTCCGCGCCGACCGCTCCACGGCGCGCGTTCCGGTCGAGGCGATCACCCGCCGCATCTCCCGCCTGCTCGAGGCGCAGGTGCTCCCGGAGGTAGATCGCATCCTCGCGCGAGCGGGCGTGCGGCCGCGGCGGCGCGGGCGCGCGCGAGAGGCCCTGCTCCGCGAGCGCCTCGGGCCCGTGATCCTCGACGGCATCTGGAGCCTGCGCCTGCCGCCGGGCGCCCCGTTCCGGCGGCAGCTCGCGGCCGCGCGGGTCCCGCGCCGCATCCTCGGCCTGCTCGCCGCCCACGTGGCGGCCTACACGCTCTGGATCCTGGTGTGGATGACCGTGGGGCGCAGCATCCTCGACGATCACCTCGACGAGGGGTGGCTCCTCGCCGGCGCGCTGCTGCTCGCGACGGTCGTCCCGCTGCGCCAGCTGATGGCGTGGCTGTCCGGCGTGTTCGCCATCGACTCGAGCGCCTTGATCAAGCAGCGCCTGCTCTCGGGCGCGCTCGCGCTCGACGCCGAGGAGGTGCGCAGCGAGGGAGCAGGCCGCTTCCTCGGCCGCGTGATCGAGTCCGAGGCGATCGAGGCGCTCGCGATGGGCGGCGGCGTCGCGGCCGTCGCGTCGGCCTTCGAGCTCGTCGCGGCGGCGGTCGTGCTCGCCCAGGGCGCGGCGGGCGCGCTCCACGCGCTCCTGCTCGTCGCCTGGGCGGTCCTGGTCGTCGCGCTCTGCGCGCGGTTCTACCGGCGGCGCGCGCGCTGGACCGCCGCGCGGCTCGCGATGACCCACGACCTCATCGAGCGCCTGGTCGGCCACAGGACCCGCCTCGCCCAGGAGCGCCATGGCCGCTGGCACCACGGCGAGGACGAGGCGCTCTCGCAGTACCTCCTGCGATCGCGCGAGCTCGACCGGAGCCAGATCGAGATCGGCGCGCTGATGCCGCGCGGCTGGCTCATGGCGGGCATCGCCGGCCTCTTGCCGCCGTTCCTCGCGGGCTCCGGCTCCGCCGCGACGTACGCGGTGGCGCTGGGGGGCGTGCTGCTCGCGAGCCGCGCGCTCCTGGGCCTGTCGGCCGGCCTGTCGAGCCTCGCCAGCGCGGCGATCGCCTGGGAGCAGGTCTCGACGCTCTTCCAGGCGGCCGCCCGCGGCGGGGCGCCGCCGCCGCCCCTGCCGCCCGACGCGGGGCGGACGCCGCCCCCGCCCGACGCGGAGCGGTCGCCCGCCGGCGCGCCGGGCGTCGCAGGCCCGGACAGCGCGCGGGACGCGGAGGTCCGCCCGCCCGTCCTGGAGGCGCACGAGCTTTCCTTCCGGCACAAGGGCAGGGCTCGCCCCGCCGTGACGGACGTCTCGCTGCGGATCGCGGCGGGCGACCGCATCCTGCTCGAAGGGCCCTCGGGGGGAGGGAAGTCGACGCTGAGCGCCCTGCTCTCGGGGCTGCGCGCGCCCGACGCAGGGCTGCTGTTGCTGAACGGGCTCGACCGCCACATGCTGGGCGCCGCCGCGTGGCGCCGCCGCGTGGCCGCGGCGCCGCAGTTCCACGAGAACTACGTCCTCGCCGGGACGTTCGCGTACAACCTGCTGATGGGCAGGCGCTGGCCGCCGAGGCCCGGCGACCTCGCCGAGGCAGAGGAGATCTGCCACGAGCTCGGCCTCGGCGAGCTGCTCGGCCGGATGCCGGGAGGGCTGGAGCAGGTGGTGGGCGAGACGGGCTGGCAGCTCTCGCACGGTGAGCGGAGCCGGCTCTACATCGCGCGCGCGCTGCTCCAGGGCGCCGAGGTGGTCGTGCTCGACGAGAGCTTCGCGGCGCTCGACCCCGAGACGCTGGAGCGAGCGCTGCGCTGCGTGCTCCGGCGCGCGCGCACGCTCGTGGTCATCGCCCACCCGTAGCCGGGGGAGCCGGCCGCCGGCGCCGTGCCGCCAGGGCCCAGCGCCGGAGCGATGTAGCGGCGGTCACCGTGTCTTTGCAATCGACTCGTCTCGGCACTTATAGATGTAGCGAGTTGGGGCGCTCTCCCCCGCTCGGCGCCCGCCAGCATGGGTGAGGTATGCCCGGGCTCCAGTGCATCTTGAGCTCCGCGAGACTGGCTACTTCACCTGCTCCGTATCTCGCTGTCAGTCACCCCCCGATCTCCCTCTCAGGTGATCCCGTAAGGCGCCGTCGCGCTCGCCAGGTGAACAGGAGCCGCTGCAAAGGGGACCGTCGACCCTATCGGTGCTGGACGTCACCTGTGTTGTGTCTAGAATTCATTTCAATGCCGGATACAAAGACGAAACGGCGGTTGCCCGTCGGCGCAGAGGTGCTCGCCGGTACAGCCAGAGGAGTGCACTTCCGCGTCTGGGCGCCGGCCCGGCGCAGGGTGGAGGTCGTCCTCGAGGCGGGGCCGGGGAGCGGCGAGGCCGCCGCGCTGCGGGCCGAGGAGGGCGGTTACTTCTCGGCCCTCGTCCCCGCCGCGGCGAGCGGCACCCGCTACCGCTTCCGGCTCGACGACGACGAGAAGCTCTATCCCGACCCCGCCTCGCGCTCGCAGCCAGAAGGGCCGCACGGGCCCTCCGAGGTGGTCGACCCCGGCGCGTTCGCGTGGGGCGACGCGGGCTTCCGGGGCGCCCCGCTCAAGGGGCAAGTCGTCTACGAGATGCACGTCGGCACCTTCACGCGGGAGGGCACCTGGGAGGCCGCCGCCCGCGAGCTGCCCGAGCTCGCCCGGATCGGCATCTCCTTGATCGAGCTGCTGCCGGTCAACGAGGTCCCCGGCCGCTTCAACTGGGGGTACGACGGCGTGAACCTCTTCGCGCCGACGCGCAATTACGGCAGCCCCGATGATTTCCGCCGCTTCGTCGACGCGGCCCACCGCGCCGGGATCGGGGTGATCCTCGATGTCGTCTACAACCACCTCGGCCCGGACGGCAATTATCTCAGCCAGTTCTCCAAGGACTATTTCAGCGACCGGCACAAGACGGACTGGGGGGCGGCGATCAACTTCGAGGGCCCACGGTCCGAGGCGGTGAGGGAGTACTTCGTCTCCAACGCGGGCTACTGGATCGAGGAGTTCCACCTCGACGGGCTCCGGATCGACGCGACGCAGAACATCTACGACAGCTCGAAGGACCACATCCTCGCCGCGATCGCGCGCCGCGTCCGGGCGGCCGCGGGCGGCAAGGAGACGTTCATCGTGGCCGAGAACGAGTCCCAGGAAGAGTGGCTGATCCGCGCCCAGGAGCGGGGCGGCTACGGGATCGATGCCATCTGGAACGACGACTTCCACCACAGCGCCAAGGTGGCGCTCACCGGCCACGACGAGGCCTATTACACCGATCACGAGGGATCGCCCCAGGAGTTCATCTCTGCGTTGAAGTACGGGTTCCTCTTCCAGGGGCAGCGCTACGAATGGCAGAAGCAGCGGCGAGGCACGCCGGTGCTCGGCGTGGATCCGGCCCGCTTCGTCCTCTTCCTGGAGAACCACGATCAGGTCGCCAACACGGCGAAGGGGGAGCGGCTCTATCACCTCACGTGTCCAGGCAAGTTCCGGGCGATGTCGGCGCTCCTGCTCCTCGCCCCCGGGACGCCCATGCTCTTTCAAGGGCAGGAGTTCGGGTCCTCGGCGCCGTTCCTCTTCTTCGCGGACCATAACCCCGAGCTCGCCGCGCTCGTGCGCAAGGGCAGGGCGGAGTTCCTGGCGCAGTTCCCCTCGTACGCCACGCCCGAGGTGCGCGCGCGCCTCGACGACCCGGCCGATCCGGCGACGTTCGAGCGCTGCAAGCTCGATTTCTCGGAGCGCGAGCGCAACGCGGGCATCTACGCCCTCCACGAGGACCTGATCGCGCTCCGCCGGCGCGATCCGGTGATCGCCGCCCAGCGCCCGCGCGGCGTCGACGGGGCGGTCCTCGCCGAGCACGCCTTCCTCGTCCGCTACTTCGGGGACGAGTGCGACGACCGGTTGCTCCTCGTCAACCTCGGGCGAGACATCCATCGAGGATCCTTGCCGGAGCCGCTCTTCGCCCCGCCGCCGGGGCGCCGCTGGGAGACGTTGTGGTCCAGCGAATCCCCCCGTTACGGGGGCCAAGGCAGTCCACCTGTCATCACCGAGGATGGAGTTCACATCCCGGGCGACGCGGCGATCCTCCTGCACCCCGCGGTCGGGAAGCCGGTCCCCGAGAAGACGAGCGCCAACCCTCGCCCAGAGGAGCCCAAAAAGAATGTACGCTGACGAGATCTGTCGGATGATGGTCTGGTCCCGAGGCACCGCCCCCGCCTCGCACGACGACGCCGAGCACGGCTCGGACCCGCTCACGCGCGAGTGGCTCGTCACGAACGGCCTTGGCGGCTATGCCTCGGGCACCATCTCCGGCGCGGTGACCCGTCGCTTCCATGGACTGCTGATCTCGGCGCTGCCCGCGCCGCTCGGCCGCACCATGATGCTCAGCGATCTGTCCACCCGCGTCCTCACCTCGGACGGCAAGGTGTATCAGGTGGGCGGCCAGGAGCCGTGGCTCGACGACAGCTCGGCCGAGGTCATCGATCTCGCCGAGTTCCGCCTCGAGGCCGGGCTCCCTGTGTGGCTCTACAAGGGCGCGGGGATGGTCTTCGAGCGGCGCCTTCTCCTGCCCCACGGGCAGAACACGGTCCACGTCACGTACACGCTCCTCGAGGGGGCAGGGCCGGTCCAGATCGAGCTCCAGCCGTGGGTGAACTTCCGCCCGCACGAGGGCGCGCTCGATCGGCCGGTGGCGGGCCCCTACGCGCTCACCGTGGTCGAGGACCGGTACGAGCTCGCCTCGCCGAGCGCCCTCCCGCCGCTCCGGCTCAAGGTCCAGGGCGCGCGGGCCGAGTTCAGGATCGACAGCGCCCGCCTGCGCAACGTGCGCTACCGGATCGAGCAGAGCCGCGGCTACGACGCTGTCGGCGAGTTCTACAGCCCTGGCCGCTTCAGCCTCGAGCTGCCGGTCTCCGGCAGCGTGACCCTGGTCGCCTCCACCGAGCAATGGGAGACGATCAACGCCCTCTCCACCGACGAGGTGCAGCGCGCCGAGCGCAAGCGCCGGACCCGGCTCCTGCTCGCCGCGGCGCCCGAGGTCCGCTCCGGGCCGCCGGCAGAGCTCATCCTCGGCGCCGACAAGTTCCTCATCACGCCCGCGGGCCGCGTCGAGGACGCCGCCCGCGCGCGCGCGGCCGGGGACGAGGTGCGCACGGTGATCGCGGGCTACCACTGGTTCACCGACTGGGGCCGGGACACGATGATCAGCCTGGAGGGGCTGACGCTCGTCACCGGGCGTCACACGGAGGCGGGCTATATCCTGCGCACGTTCGCCCACTATGTGAAGGACGGGCTCATCCCCAACATGTTCCCGGAGGGCAAGAACGACGGGCTCTATCACACCGCCGACGCCACCCTCTGGTTCTTCCATGCGCTCGATCGGTACCTGACGTACACAGGTGATCGCGAGACGCTCCGGCTCGTGCTCCCCACGTTGATCGATATCGTCGATCACCACACCCGCGGGACGCGCTTCGGGATCGGCGTCGACCCGAAGGACGGCCTCGTCCGCCAGGGCGAAGAGGGCTATCAGCTGACCTGGATGGACGCCAAGGTAGGCGATCTGGTGGTCACGCCCCGCCGGGGGAAGGCGGTGGAGATCAACGCGCTCTGGTACAACGCCCTCCGGTTGATGGAGCGCTGGGTGCGCGAGTCGGACGGCGAGGGCGCGTCGCAGCGCTACGGCAAGGCCGCCGACCAGGCCAAGACGTCGTTCAACCAGCGCTTCTGGTCCGAGGCGAAGGGCTATCTGTACGACCTGATCGATGGTGAGCAGGGCGACGACGACGCCTTCCGGCCGAACCAGATCTTCTCGATCTCGCTGCCGAATCCGGTGCTCGATCCCGCCCACTGGAAGGGGATCGTCGACCAGGTCAAGGAGCGGCTCTGGACGCCCGTGGGCCTCAGGTCGCTCGCCCCGGGGCACCCGGACTACAAGCCCAAGTACTTCGGCGATCTTCGCGCGCGGGACCTGGCCTATCACCAGGGCACCGTCTGGGGATGGCTCATGGGCCCGTTCGTCGACGCCTGGCTGAAGGTGTATCCCGCCGATCTCGCCGGGGCGCGGAGCCTGCTCGCCGGCTTCCCGCCGCACCTCGACGAGGCCTGCGCCGGGTCGATCAGCGAGATCTTCGACGCCGAGCCGCCTTTCACGCCCCGCGGGTGCGTCGCCCAGGCCTGGAGCGTGGCCGAGGTGCTGCGCGCCTACGCCCGGACGGCCCGCTCGGCGGGCTGAGCGGACGCCCCGTCAACGGCCCGCGGAGCGCGGTCGAGCGCGCGGCTCGACGCTCTCCGCGGGCCTTCCTGTCGTCATGGGTGCCTGTCCCGGCGTCGCCCCGCCCGCCCCCGCGGGCGATCAGGGCGCCTCGCCCGCGCCGAGCAGCCGGGAGACCAGCGTGTGCTCGACATCGTCGAGCGCCTCGCGCAGGAACGCCGGGTCGTCGAGGCGGATCGCGTCGTCGCCCTCGCGCGCCTCGGCGGGGAGCTTGTTCTTGAGGCTCGCGAACTCGCGCAGCAGCGAGGAGAGGCTCGCCTCGTCCTCGCGCAGCGCGCGCAGCGACCGCGTGAGCTGGCCGATCGCGTCGTCCCGCTCCTCGAGCGCGCCTACCTCGAGCGGGGCCAGCGTCCGGGAGAGCACGCGCTCGATCCAGAGCCCGCCGCCGAGGTCGTTGGCGATCGCGCGGATCTGCCCTGTCCAGCGCTCGAAATCGGCGCGGAGCGCGGCGTGCGCCGGCGTCGCGCCGCACAGGATCACCCGCGCGGCCAGCGTGCGCCCGTCGGCCTCGGCGAGGCGCTGCTCGAGCTGCTCCCGCGTCAGCTCCACGATGTCGTCGGCGCTCGCGGCCGGGGCGAGATCTACCTCGCACGCGCTCCAGCGCACGACGTCGAGGGCGCGGTGCTCGACCGAGGCGACGCGGCCGTCGTCTACCGTGACGAGGAGGGCGCCCTTCTCGCCTGTCTCGCGGGCGTGGCGGCCCTGGAGGTTGCCGGGAAACGCGATGTACGGGTCCTCGGAGAGGACCTCCCGGGTGTGCACGTGGCCGAGCGCCCAGTAGTCGTATCGTTTCCCGACCAGCGTGCTCAGGGTGCAAGGCGCGTAGTTGTCGTGCCCCTCGCGGCCGCCCAGGCAGGTGTGGAGCATGCCGATGTTGAAGAGCCCGGTGTGCGCGTCCGGGTAGCCCGCCGCGAGATCGTCGGTGACGGCCTTGGTCGCGAAGCTCTGCCCGTGGACGGCGACCCCGAGCCGGTCGAAGACGACCGACTCGGGACGGCGGGGATCGAGCCGCCGGGCGTTCTCGGGGAGCTCCAGGTGACGCGTGATGTTGCTCTCGGCGTCGTGGTTGCCGTAGAGGAGCACGACCTCCACCCGGGCGGCGCGCAGCCGGGAGAGCTGCGCGGCGAAGAACAGCCCGGTGCTGTAGTCCTTCCAGTCGCCGTCGTAGATGTCCCCGGCGAGGAGCAGGAGGTCGACCTCCTCGGTGAGGCACAGGCTCACGAGGTTCTCGAGGGCGCGGCGGGTCGCCCCGCGGATCTGCTCGACGGGGGCGCCCGGGTAACGGCCGAGCCCGCGGAGAGGGCTGTCGATGTGGAGGTCGGCGGCGTGGACGAACTTCATGGGCTGGAGCGGCGCGAGCTTAGCTGCTTCCGGCCCGGAGCGCTGCTCATCCGATGAGTGTCGCGCGCGGCGCTGCCGCCGGCGTCTACCGAGCTCGGCCCCCGCGGTAGGCTCCGACCGAGCTCGGCCATGCGGACTCCGACCGAGATCGGCCATGCGGACTCCGACCGAGATCGGCCATGCGGACGATGCGCGTTGGAGCGCTCGTCCGGGCTCCGCGCGGCCGCTGCCAGCGGTGCTCGCCTTGACGCAGGCGGCGCGCTGTCATGCAGTGCGCGCTCGATGCAGCGACCGCCGCGCCCGCCACCACGCCCCGCGCCGCCCGCCGCGCGACGCTCCCCCGCCGCGCGACGCTCCGTTGAGGGGAGAGCGGCGGCGCGTTGAGCGCGGCGACCGCGCTGCTCCGGCGCATCTGCGACGTCAAGGACGGCGAGGTCTCCGCGCTGCTCTGGAGCTTCGCGTACTTCTTCTGCGTCCTGTGCGGTTATTACATCCTGCGGCCCGTCCGCGAGGAGATGGGCATCTCCGGCGGCATGGACAGGCTGCCATGGCTGTTCACGGCGGTCTTCGCGTCGATGCTCGCGGCCGTGCCCGCCTTCTCCGCGCTCGTGTCGCGCGTGCCGCGGCGGCGGTTCATTCCCATCGTCTATCGCCTCTTCGCGTCGAATCTCCTCGTGTTCTTCGGGCTCCTGTCGCTCGACGTGCCGCGCGCGGAGGTGGGCAAGGTCTTCTATGTCTGGCTGAGCGTCTTCAACCTGTTCGTCGTCTCCGTCTTCTGGGGGTTCATGGCGGATATCTGGCGCAGCGAGCAGGGCAAGCGCCTCTTCGGCTTCATCGCCGCCGGCGGCAGCGCCGGGGCGCTCGCCGGCTCGTTCGTCACGGCGGCGCAGGCCCGGCAGATCGGCACCGCGAACCTCCTCCTCGTCTCGGCGGCGCTGCTCGAGCTCGCCGTGCTGTGCGCCGGCCGGCTGAGCCGCCTCTCCGGCCGGCAGGAAGGCGGGGCCGCGCCGCAGGGCAGCGGCGGAGGCGGCGACGAGCGCATCGGCGGGGGCGTCCTCCGCGGCGTGGCGCTCGTGTTCCGGTCGCCGTACCTGCTCGGCATCTGCGCGCAGACGCTCTTTCAGTCCATGACGGCGACGGTGCTGTACTTCGAACAGGCGCGTATCGTGTCGCTGGCGTCGATGGAGCCCGCGCGGCGGACCGCTATGTTCGCCACCATCGATCTCACCGTGAACGTGCTGACCATCCTGGTGCAGGCGCTCGTGACGGGGCGGCTCATCACGCGGGTGGGGCTCGGGGTCGCGCTCGCGGTGGTCCCGGTGCTGACGGGGGTCGGGCTCGTCGCGCTCGCGGTGCGGCCCACGCTCTGGGTGATCATCGCGATCCAGGGGCTCCGGCGGGCGGTGCATTATGCGGTGGACAGGCCGGCGCGCGAGATCCTGTTCACGGTTGTCGCGCGAGAGGAGAAGTACAAGGCGAAGAGCTTCATCGATACAGTCGTGTTCCGCGGCGGGGATGCGGCGAGCGCCTGGGTGCTGGCGGGGCTGTCGGCGCTCGGGCTGACGGCGGCGGCGCTGTCGCTGGCGGTCGCGCCTGTCGCGGGCGTGTGGCTCGCGCTGAACCACCGGCTCGCGAAGGCGCAGGCGGAGCGCGCCCGCGGAGAGGCGGAGTGAGCCGGCGCGGCTTCGGGCGCGGCGGCAACGGGCCGAGCGCTTGCGATGGTGCCGGTCGCTGCGGGGTGGGCGCTCCTGAGCCGCTACATGGCGATGAGGCAGGCGGAGCGCGCCCGCGCGGAGGCGGGCTGACGCGGGCCGGGTCCTAGAACACCGATCACGTTGAAACCCGGAGAATTTTCACAGGGAGGCGGGGAGGAAGAAAAAAAATGAATTTCTCCCTCTTGCCGTCTCTCGCTCCCCGCCTCCCCGCCTCCCTGTGAAATTCCTGCTTTTTCTCGTGGTTTCAACCCGTTTGTCGCTCTAGCGGACGCACGTGCAGGCGGAGTGCTCGTCGTCGGGCGCGTCTTTGCCCTGCTCGCCCCTGTCGACGACCTTCGCGTCCATGCCGAGCTGCTGCAGGAGCTCGGTGACGAGCGCGATGGCCTCCCGCTTGTCCGCCTGCGTGCGCGGGGAGGACCAGGCGCCGCTCTTCGCGACGAGTGTCCTCACCAGGGCGTCGATCGGCGCGGGGATGGCGACGTCGCCGTCGAGGGCAGCCGGCACACCGCTCGCTTGCGGGGCTTGCGGGCCCAGTGTCCCCTCGGAGGCGCCGTTCCAGGGGCTGTACGCGCCGAGCCGGTCGGCCGGCTCCCCGCTCTCGGGCTCGGTAACGCCGTTGGTCGCGGCGGCGCTGGACGGGGCGCCCGGGAGAGTCGCCGGCGCCGCGCCGATCCTCGCGGCCGCGGCTGCGGCCGCCGCGTCCGGACCGTCGGCCGGGTTGTCGACGCGCTCGAAGGTGAACAGGTAGCCGCGGTTCCTGCTCTCGGCGGCCTCGCGCGGGTCGGCGTCGGAGACCGTGGCGTCGTTGCGAATCTGCCATTGACCCGACGCCGCGTTGCGCGTGATCGCGGTGTAATGCCCCTCATTTCTCGTCTCCCCGTGGTGGTTGACGACCACGTTCAGGCGGTACCAGCGGCCATTGACGCTGAGCCACTCGGGGACGTCGATCTCGCTCTCGTCCTTGTCCACCCCGTTCCAGCGTTGCAGGGCTATCGTGATCGCCCGAGGCGTGTTGTCGGCCGGATGGACGAGGAGCTGCCTCGACGGATTGCCGATCACCGCTCGGCCCTCACGCACGGCGGTCGCCTCGATGGCGCTCTCGCCGAAATGGGTGTCGAGCGCCTGCTGCAGGGTGCGGCTGCCGTCGCTCGGCGGGCTGAGCAGGATGTCGGACGCCGGCTCGTTCCATACGAGGTTGTCGTCGAGCGAGGTGGGATCTCCCAGCGTTTCATCGTGCTCGCGCGGCTCCACCTCGGTCCAGTCGGTTCGCTGCGTCTGGGCCAGGGTCACGCCGGTTGTATCGAGGCCCGCTGTCCGGAAGAGGCGTCCGAAGAGGACCTCGCTGGGATCCTGCTGCGTCGTGACGGACGTCCCGTCGAGCACGCCGGTGGCGGTCAGGAGCGCGTCGAGGTCCCGCATCATGTCCGCCCCGACGAGCGTGCCGGCCCGGATCCGGTCGAGGATCGGGCGCACCGCGGCGCGGAGCCGGGGGCCACGGGCGGCAAGGTTCTCGCCTTCGCGCGGCGCGAACAGCTCGTAGTAGGCGTCGGTGTGCGCGAGCATCGTGAGGCCGGCTGACAGGAAGCAGCTGTTGCCGATGTTCTCGATACCGGTGTCGCTCGCCTGCGAGCTCGGAGCCCCGGAGCGCGACGCGCTCGTCGCCGCGGTCCTCGCCGGGGGGGTGGACGCCGCCGCAGGCGCGACGTTGCGGCGGTCGTGCGCGTAGCTGGTGAGGAGGTGCGCCGTGCCGTCGGGCCTGACCCGCGCGATGGCCTTGTTCACGCCGCGCCAGAGCACGACGTTTGTCGCGCCTGTCTCGTCGGTGCGCGCCTCGATGACGGTGGCGTTGCGGACCACGTCGCGCGCGGCCTCGAGGTAACGTCGCACGCTGTCCGCCGGCGACTCGACCGCCGCCAGCTCCTCCGGCGTCAGGAAGTCGGCGATGTGCTTGGCCGAGTGGTAGGCGGCGGTGCTCGTCGACTCGAAGCGCAGCCCGCCGGCCGCCGCCGCGAGCTTCTCCTGCAGAGTGCCGACCTCGCCGAGCGTGACGTCGCCCACAGCGTCGGCGGCCTCGGCCGCCTTCAGCTGCGCTTGCCAGAGAGACTCGATGTCAGCGCCGCTCAGGTCGGCCTGCCTCGAGGCGACGTAGAACTCGAAGCGCTCGACGAACTCGTTGACGCTGCTGGCACGCTCCAGCGCGTACGCGGCCGCCAGGCCGCGCAGATCCTGGCGCGCTTCGCCGCTCACCAGATCGTAGAGCCGCAGCAGCGCGTCGTGCCGCATCTGGCCGTCCTCGGCGAAGATCGGGATCAAGGTCGGGTCCTTGCCGAGGCTGTCGCGGAGGAAGGGGACGACCTGATCCAGCTGCGGCTTGAAGCGCAGCCGCTCCTGGCCGCGGTGCGAGCCGGACAGGTCGGCGGTGGCCTGGTCCTTCGAGGACCAGGGGATCCCGTCGTTCAGGTTCTTGACGAGCATGATCAGCTTGCCGAGCTGCCCGCGGCCATGGAGCTCTCGCAGCCGCTCGCGATGCACCTTGACCTGCCCGCCCAGGTCGATCTGATCGCCGGTCCTCGTGAGCTGGACGCCTGCCTCCTTGATGAGCCCCTCGGCGGCCTCGAGGAAGTTGCTGCTGCTGTCGAGCCTGTCGAGCCCCTCGTTGATCCGCCACGGCTGCGGACCGAGGTAGTGGTCGCCGTCGATCAGCGGCAGGCCCGGCTGGCCCGTGTCCGAGAAGCCGTTCTTCTTCTTGTCCCAGGTGCGCTGGCCATTGCGGTCGCGCCAGCGGTAGACGTGATAGTGCGGGGCGTTGTGGCCGGGCTGGTTGTGGTCGCTCAGGTCCACGTCGATGATGACGCGCTCCGCCGGCTGCCCCTCCTGCTGCGGCGGCGCCATGGCGTGGAAGCGGTATTGATAGATTCGCCCGGTCGCAATATCGACCTTCATCTCCGGCGCGGCCAGCGGGTACCCCTTGGCGTCGTCGCCGGGGGTGTCGCGCCAGCGCGGCAGGATGTCGCGCTCGTAGGCGAGGCTCTCGTCGTCGAGGCGGCCGGCCACCTCGTCGGGGATGAGCTCGCGGATCGCGCCCGGGGAGAAGCCGAGCACCTCCATCGTCTCGATCAGCTGCTCCGGCGACTTCACGCGCGTCTGGTGCAAAAACAGCGACTTGTCGCGGAGCGGCGCCTCGCGCTCCTTCATCGACGCGAGGATGCTCTCGGCGTTTTCGAGCACGGCCAGGAGGATCTCGGGCTCGAGCTCGTAGCCGCGGTGGTAGAACTTGAGCGCGCGGCCGAGGTTCCACGGCGCCTTGCGCAGGTGCTCGACAACCGCCTTCTGCCGCTCCTGGACCCGCGCGGAGGGGCCGGGGTCGGCGACGAAGCGCAGCCTGCCGAGGAGCTGATCCTCGATGCCGTCGAGCGGATCGACCACGAAGCCATCCTTGTCGAGGTAGATCGCGTTCATGCGGAAGTCGCGCTTCATCGCGTCGGCCACGACGTCGAACGCGCCCGGCGCGCTGGCGTCGTCGCCGGCGGTGATGTCCACCACGTCCTCGCCGCTCCCGACCTGGAGCAGGCGCAGGTCGGGGATGGTGGTGACGGAGAGGGACGGGTACTCGTTGCGCAGCGCCTCCTCGAGCCGCGAGATGGGCATGTTCGTCTTGAGATCGACATCCCTGGGCTCGATGCCCCTGAGGGCGTCGCGCACCGCGCCTCCGACGAAGTAGACGTCGAAGCCTGAGCTGCTGATGAGCGAGATCAGGTCATGGACCCGCTGGCTGGCTCCGACGGGGGTATCGAGGAGCGACGCGCCGATGGGCAGGCTCCGGGCGGGCGCGGCGCCCTCGGTCGTGGTGCTCGCTGGCCTCCTCGGGGTGAGGATCGCATGGGCCTTGAGCTCACGGCCCATGAGCGCCGGGCGGAAATGCGTATTTCCGCCGGTCTTCTCCTTCACGAACTCGTTGAACGACCTCTCGCCGCGCTCCGCCGCTTTGATGCCGGCGAAATCCAGGAGCGGCGTCAGGATGCCATTGTCGTTGGTGGCGAAATGAGGCACCGCGGTCGCGCCGTCCTTGCTGGCGCGCTCGGAGAAGAAGGCGTCGGCGAGCATGCTGCGGTCGGCGCTGCCCTTCTTCTCGCCGACCGACTTCTTCGTCAGCTCTTCGAACCCCTGCTCGTAATCGGCGGTGTCGCCGCGCTGGTTGCGGTCGAGCCGGATGCCGTACCAGGGGAGCTCCCGCCCATCGGACGTGGTGAACGTGCTTCCAATGAGGTTGTCGTGCTGGAACTGCTCTCCGATGTTGATGTTGGCGAGGCGCAGATCCGTTATCTTGTGCTCGCGGATCAACGACTCCAGCTGATCGCGGATGGGGCGCCTGGCGGGCGACAATTTGTCGAGCGGCGTCAAGAGATCGTCGACCAGGTTGGAGTCGACCACCAGCGAGGTGGATGTGAGCGGTGGCGACAGCTCCGGGTCCGAGAGGCGCTCGGCGTGGCGGACCAGGTGCTCGATGATCGCGCGGGTGTTGGCGACCTTGCCCTTGTCCATGGCGAGCGCGAGCATGCCGGCGAACGCGCGCTCGCCGATCGAGCGATTGATGATCTTGAGCTCCTCGCTGGTGACCCAGCGTCCCTCCATGCCCTTCTTGGCGACCACGCGCGGTGGCTCCTCGTCGCGCTTCGGCGGCGGAGGCGGCGGGTCGCGCAGGGCGGCGAGGTCGAGGCCCGGCATCTTCTCGAGCGAGGCGATGGCACCCAGCGCCTTGGCGACGTCGAAGGCGAGCCTGCGATTTTCATCGTTCTTGAACCGACCGAGCCGATTCTTGAACGCCTTTTCCAGGGACTTGTCCTTGATGGTGCCCTGGAGCGCGCTTTCCAGGAACTGCGCGAGCAAACTCACGACTGGCCTCTCGTTGTTCAGAAGCTCGGTGAGCGCGCGCTGCACCGTGTCGTCGTCGAGGCGCTCGCGCAGCCTGTTCTTCAGCTTCTCGTACTGCCGCTTCCCCTCGATCCACCCGGGGACACCCTGCTTCTTCTCGCTTTCGCCAGCGGGCGTCGTGAGCTTGAGCTGGTTCTGCGCTTCGGTCGGCTTCTTCTCGGCCGCCGAGTCCACCGGGCGGGGGGGCGCGCCTGCGCCGCTGCTCGTGTCCGATGAGGCGTGTTGCGCTTCGCCCTCGCGCTCCGCCCGAGCGGCGGGCGTCCGCTCGCGGTGCTGCGAGGCGCTCGACGCTGCCGCGGCGGGAGGCGCCTTGCCGGCGGAGTTGCCGTCCTTTTCGGCGCTGTTGTGTCGGTCGACCGTACGGCGGCCCTGGTCCCGCTTGAGCGTGCCCAGAACGAACGTGACGTGGGCCTCGAGGTGCTGCCGCAGCTCGCCGGCGGGCAGGTCGAGCAAGCTGGGGTGGAACATCAGCCACTTCGCGACGATCTCCTCGGCGAGCCGCCTGGCGGCGAGCTGCGCGATGGGCAGGATATCGAGGAGCTGCGGGAGGAGCTCCGAGTCGATGGTGTCGATGACGAGGCGCATTACCTCGTTCAGGTGCTGCTCTGGAACGTGCTCCAGGAGGGCCATGTCCAGCCCTGACGGCGTGCGCTGGACCATCCCGGGATCGAGCCTCGCCGGCGTCACGGCAGGCCGGCGAGCGGGCCTGGCCTCGCCCTGGTTCACGGGAGCTCCCGCGAGCAGGTCGGCCGGGGCCGCGCCGTCTTGCGCGGTCCCGGACGGCCCGTGCGATGCGAGGTGCGCCGGAGATTGCTGCTCGGCGGAGGTGTCGAGGGCCGGGGCACGCGGCGGGGGGTAGGTCCCGAGGGTGATCGCCTCGAAGAGCCTCGGCATGTCGGCCTTTTCCACCCGGATGGGGAACGACTGCCCCCACGACTGGACGGGCACGATGAAGGCGTCGCCGTCGGCCTTGATCTCGTCGTCGATCGCGAAGTGGTGCCGGCTCTGGGCTTCGCCCGTGCCGAGCGGCGCGACGGTCGCGGGAGCGCTCGCGTCGCCGTCGCGGTGCTTCTTCGCCGCTTCCCAGAGCGCCTTGCCGTTCGATACGGTCGCCACCGCGAACCCTGCTCGATCCGTGCGCCTGAGCGTCTCGTTGATGCGCGCGACGTCGTTCTCGGAGGGGCCGCCGCTCGTGACCGCGACCTCCGCCCCGAGCGCGTTGCGCATGAGGGATGCGATCGAGTTCGCCGAGAGGAGCAGGTCGCCTTCCGCCGCCACGACGCCGGGCTGCTTGGCGTCGTCGGTTCGCTTCCCGTGCTGCGCGACGGCGTCCTGTCCGAGGACCTCGACCAGGCCTCGGGCGAGCAGGTGATCGAGGAGGTGGCGATCCAGCTGTTGCCGGTCCGCCGCTCGGGTCAGGCCGCCGCGCTTTGCCCCGGCCGTCTTGAGCCCGTTGACGAGCGGCCGAGTCGGAGCCGGGCCGAGGGCGCGCGGGATCTCTCCTGTCATCACGCGCCGGAGGATGTCGAGGTCTTCGCTGAGCACCGCCGTGCCCGGACTCTGCTGCGCGCCGAGCTCGCGGGCCCCGGGCGCCTGCGCGAGCCGGCCGAGCAGCCGGCCGGTGAAGAGCGCGGCGACCAGGTGCGAGGTGGTGGCGAGATCGCCCTTCAGCATCGTGTAGAGGGCGCTGTTGAGGCCGCAGTTGCTGAAGGCGGATTGCGACAGCGACGCGGGGTTCTCGATGAGCTCGCGCAGCCTGTCCACGATCGCGCGGTCGACGTTCAGCGACTCGAGCAGGCCTGCCAGGCTGTTCGCGGCCTGTTGCCTGAGGTCGTCGTTCGCCGGGCCGGACCACGCGCGGCTCTGCTCGTCGAGCGAGCTGAGGAGATCGTCGAGAGTCTTGCCTTGATCCTGTGTGCTCGGCTCGACCTGTGCGCCGTTGCCGGTGTGCGGCAGCGGATCGACCGTCACGCTCCCGCCGTCGAGGACGGGGTTATAGCCTGCCAGCGTGTTCGCTGGCGCTCTGGCGCCCTGCGCCGTGTCCCCCGGGGAATCCCCGGGTTCGTTGTTCCGGGGAGCTTGCTCGGGATCTCCCGAGCGTTGCTGGCTGTCCTGCAGCTCCTGAGGCGGCTGGGTGCGCGGGCCGACGAGCTCGGTGAGGGCATCTTTGCCCCGCTGCGCCAGGTCTTGCTCGAACCTTTCCGCTCGGTCCCTGAGGGTCCTGGCCCAGTCGTTACCGAGCTTGCTCAGGTCGACGGTGCGAGCATTCTTGATCTGGTCATCGCCGATCTTGTCCTGTTTGAGGCCGCCGACGCTGGAGATGGGGTTGGCGGTCTTCTCGGTGGAAAACACGTTATGGACGTAGCCGACGGTGCTTGGCGCGCCAGGGCCGGTGGTCTCCATGCCGATCTGGAGCGCGCCCTGCCTCCCCGGCCTGGGCGGGCGGTAGCCGATGAACATGTGGCCATGGGCGCCGTCGGGCAGGATGACGTCGCCGTTGAAGTCCTTGAGGCCGAGGCCGCCGACGGCGAGGTTGATGCCGTAGAGCTCTGTGTCGTCGAGCTTGGACTTGACGGCGGCGAAGTGCCCGCCCTCCTCCTTGAACTTGCCATTGCTGAGCGCGACGTGGTGCGTCCCGAAGGAGCGCTTGAACACGCCCGTCGCGGGGTTGCCGTCCTTGTCGGTGATGCCGAGCAGCTCGGTCAGCTCGTAGGGAGCGCCGCCCGCGGGGACCTGGACGTTGACGCGGCCGCCGTGCGACAGGAGCTTGGCGACGGGCACATCCTGGAGCGGAACATGGCTCTTGGCGCTGTCGTCGTAGATCTCGGCGCCTTCCTGGAGCAGGTGGAAGACGCTCTTGAGCACGTCGAGCGACTGCCGGTGCCTGCTGACGACGTCTTGCTTGGAGAGCTTCTTTGGCTGCTGCAGGAGCTTCTTCGTCGGGTCGAGCACGGCGCCCTTGTCGATGGCCGTGTTCGCATCGTCGTTGGGCTCGGTATGCTCGAGGGTCTTCGACCATTCTTCCACGATGCCCTGGTCGATGAGCCTCTTGAGCTCCTCTCTCCTGGTCGGGTCGGTCGTGTGCCTCGCCTCCATGGAGATGGCGACCGCGGCTGGAGGGGTGCCCTCGAAGCGCTGGCCGTCCTCGCCGCCGTTCATCTGGCGCGAGACGTAGCTTGCGAGCACGACCTTGCTGGCCTTGTGGAGCTGGTGGAAGCCGCGGAACCGCTCGGGGTTGTCGTCGTCTTTACCTGACAGGTACTTCTTGACCTCGTCGAGGGTGAGCATGCCGGAGGCGTTGAGCCAGCTCTGCCCCGCGGGGGTCGAGGAGAGCTGCTCGAAGGCGCTCCACTCGGCGTCGCTGAGCAGCTGTCCCTTGGGGAAGCGCCCTCCGATCTGCTCCTTCGCCGTCCCAGGATCGCGGGGGAAGCCGCCCGCGCGCAGCTCGTTGGCGATCGCGGGGAGACCGCGCTTCGCCTTCTCGCGGCTCATGAAGCCGGTGTCGGGCCGCCAGATGGTGTTCTTGACGGCCTTGTCGACGATCCAGGTCACCTCCTCGACCGGGGTGGATGTCGCCGGATCCGGCGCTCTCTCCGACGGCGGCTCCGGCTCTTCCTGGATCTCGTCCAGTTGCGATTGCGGGTCCGCTGTCACATCCCCCCTGCCCGACGCGGGGGTGTTTCCTGCCTGCAGGCCCGCCGGGGCATCCTGGGGTGGGATTCGAGGCGCGTTGTCCCGCGACGCCTCCCCGACCTTGCCTGGGTCGCTCGCGGCAGGGTTGTGGCCGCTGGTCATGGCGCGCGCTGCGCTCCCCGCGGGCGGCTGGGTCCCGGCGCTCTGCTCGGCGTTCCGGGTGTTCTCGTTGATGCGTTGCCATCTCTCGCGCCCGCCGGTGACCAGGCCCGGGAGGTCGTTCGCGAAGAAGTCGCGCACCTGCTGGGTCAGCTGCGCCTTCGGCGCGGGGTCGGGGTCGTAGTAGGACGCGTAGGTCTCGGCGAACCACTCCGCGGGCGTGGAGAACTGGTAGTTGGAGACGGCGTTGTTGCGGGCGTCGGAGCGGTAGCTGACCCAGCTGTCGTACTGGTCGACGTGGTAGATACGGCCGTCGACCTCCAGCTCCGGGGCTCCGCCGTCGACAAGGGTCCAGGGCTGGGCCATGGCGATCTTGACGGTGCGGACGGCCTTTTCGAGCTTGTCCTTCAGATCTGGGTTCTCGGAGGCGGCGTCGGCCGGAAAGTCCTCCAGGGGAGTCATGTCCTCGCGCCGCGAGGGAGCATGGAGGAAGGAGGCGAAGCGCTGGACCAGGGAGACCCCGTCGGTCTCGCTGTTTGCCTCGTCGTCGGTGATGCCCGCCTTGGCAAAAATGGCGCGCGTGACGTCCTCGAAATCCCGCGTGTCGGAGTGCACCCTCCAGCCGCCGAACCGGGGGTCGTCGGCGAGGTTCCCCTTCCAGTCGATCAGCTTGTCGATGGAATGGCCGATCTCGTGGCGCATGGTCCACTTGATCAGGTTGCCGTTGGCGAGCGCGTCGGACACGCCGCCCATGACCTTGCGGCGTCCGGTGATGCCGAGCGCCTTGTCCTGCTCCTTGCTGATGCCGTCGTAGTCCGCCTTGGCGCCGCGATCCATGAGGTATCGCTGCCAGCTCACGCCCCGGTTGAGCCGGCTGTACAGCCAGCTGGGTACCTCGATATTCTTGAGCTTGGGATTGACGATGTTGATGGTGTCGGTGAGCTCGTCGTACTCGCTCGCCGATCGCTCCGAGGAGATGTCGCGGATGACGGCCCGCAGCGTCGGATTGCCGGTGACGTGATCCGGCGGCAGCTCCCCGAGGATCTTCTCGATGCGGTCGAGCATCTTGTGCGAGAAGTGCTTGCCGTCGGCGCCGTCGCCCGGGCCGATCTGCAGCTCGTACTGCTGCGCCAGCGCCTGCTCGCGCTCCGCGGCGCCCTTGTTGGAGATCAGCCCGCCGAGCCCGCGTCCTCCGGTGCCGAGCGGGTCGCCGCCCCCGGTGGTGAGCCCGCTCCACGCGTTCCTCCCCGGCGCCTGGTCGCTGGTGGACTCGTTTGCAGCCGGAGCCTGTTGCCGGGTGATGTCGTTCGCAGCCGGCGTCTGGTCGCTGGTGGCCTCGTTTGCAGCCGGCGCTTGCGACGGGAGATAGGTCCCGTAGGTGAAGACAGGGAAGAGGGAGGGCAGGAGGTCCTTCTTCACCTTGATGGAGAAGCTCTGCTGCCAGGTGTGCAGCGGGACGACATAATGATCGCCATCCTCGGTGATCTTGCCATTGAGGACGACCTGGTGCGCACTCGACGTGTCGCTCGTGACCGCCTTGTCGAACGGCTTGGCCGTCGTGGGATCCTTGGCGAGCTGCTCCGCGCGCTCGAGGAGCCCGTTACCGTCGAGGAACGTGGCCACGGCGAAGGGCGCCTGCTCGGGCCTCGCGAGCGCGTCGTTGATGCGGCCGACATCGTAATTGTCGCCGTCGACCATGGTCTGGGCGTCGCCGCCGAGGATCCTGGTGAAGATCGTCACCAGCGAATCGGCCGAGAGCTGCAGATCGCCGAGCTTCTTGGACGGGCCCGTCGCGTCCTTGTCCCGCGTGGCCGCCTTGTCGAGGTAACCGGGGATGACGCCGGCGGTGTAATCGGCGTCGGCCTTGTACTGCTCGGGGGCGAGCTTGCTCAGCATCTTGCCGAGGCCGCGGGCCAGGAGGTAATCGAGAACGTGCTTGTCGGACCAGGCGCGCCCCTTGTTCTCGACGTCGGCGCGCTTGGCGCCGGCCTTCTTGACGCCGTTCTGGAGCAGCTTGTTGCCGATGGGGGCGTCCTTCAGCGGGAGGTCGCCGCGGATGACGCTCTGGATGGGATCGTCGGTCGCCTGGGTGCTCGTCGTCGCGCGGTGCTCGCCCTGGTTGTCGAGCGAGAAGTCGGCGATCTGCTTGCCATTGCGATCGAAGAGCTTGCCGGTGAACTCGGCCGCGACAACGCGCGCGAACCCGGCCAGGTCGGACGTGAGCTGCGTGCGGAGCACGCTTTGCGGCGCGCAGATGGCGAACTCGTGCTGGGAGAGGGAGTCGGGGTCGTCGATGAGCTCTGCGAGCCTGTCGACGAGCGACCTGTCCACGCCCTGAGAACGCATGATGTCGCCAAGGAGCTTCTTGGCGTCCTGCTTGTCCGCGGCGGTGGCCGGATGAGACCAGGTCTTGCTGGCGTCGAGGAGCGTCTGCAAGGCGGCCTGGGAGTTGCCCAGGCCCTCGCGGGCGTCGTCGGTCTCCAGGACCGCGCTGTCGTTGGGGGCGCGCGTGGCGTCGCGAGGCGGGCTGTCCTGGGGGGCGCGCGTGGCGTCGCGAGGCGGGCTCGCCGCGCGCGAGCCGCTGGACGGGGTTCCGGTCGCGATGTTCCTGGACAAGCCCGCGGTGACCGCGCTGGGGCTCGCTGCGTTGGGGCTGGCTGAGCTCCCGGCGGGCGGCTGCGGCGGCTGGGGCCCGGTGCCCTGCTCGGCGTTCCGGATGTTCTCGTTGATGCGCTGCCATCTCTCCTGCCCGCTGCTGACCAGGCCCGGGAGGTCGTTCTCGAAGAAGTCGCGCACCGCCTGGGTCAGCTGCGCCTTCGGCGCGGGGCTGGGATCGTAGTAGGACGCATACGTCTCGGCGAACCACTCGGCGGGCGTGGAGAACTGGTAGTTGGAGACGGCGTTGTTGCGGGCGTCGGCGCGATAGCTGACCCACTGGTCGTAATGGTCGACGTGGTAGATGCGGCCGTCGACTTGCAGCTTCGAGGCCCCGCCGTCGTCCAGCGTCCAGGGCTGGGCCATGGCGAACTTGACGGTGTCAACGGCCTTTTCGAGCTTCTTCTTCAGGTCTGGGTCCTCGGAGGCGACGTCGGCGGGAAAGTCCTCCAGGGGAGTCATGTCCTTGCGCCGCGAGGGCGGATGGAGGACGGAAGCGAAGCGCTGGACCAGGGAGAACCCGTCGGTCTCGCTGTTCGCCTCGTCGTCGGTGATGCCCGCCTTGGCAAAGATGGCGCGGGTGACCTCTTCGAGGTCCCGCGTGTCGGAGTGCACCTTCCAGCCGCCGAACCGGGGGTCTTCGGCGAGGTTCCCCTTCCAGTCGATCAGCTTGTCGATGGAGTGGCCGATCTCGTGGCGCATGGTCCACTTGATCAGGTTGCCGTTGGCGAGCACGTCGGACGCGCCGCCCATGACGTGGCGGTCTTCGGTGATGCCGAGCGCCCTGTCCTGCTCCTTGTTGACGCCGTCGTAGTCCCGGATGGCGCCGCGATCCATCTGCTTTCGCTGCCAGTCCCAGCGTCGGTTGAGCCGGCTGTAGATGAAGGTGGGTACCTTCGGGGGATTGACGATGTTGATGGTGTCGGTGAGCTCGTCATACGCGCTCGCCGCTTGTTCCGAGGAGATGTCGCGGATGATCTTCCGCAGCGTCGGGCTGCCAGTGACGTGCTCGGGCGGCAGCGCACCGAGGGCCTTCTCGATATGGTCGAGCATCTTGTGCGAGAAGTGCGTGCCGCCGGCGTCTTCGTCCGGTCCGACCTGCAGGTTGTACTGGTCCGCCAGCGCCTGCTCGCGCTGGGCGGCGCCCTCGTTGGAGACCATCCCGGCGAACCCGTGTCCACCGGTGCCGAGCCTCTTGCCGAGCCACCCCACCTTGGTGGGCGCGGGCGGCCTGACCGGCGCCTGCATCCCCGTGGTGATGGCCGTGGCCGGGGTCGCGGAGCGCTGCGCGGGCGGCTGCGAGGTCGTCTCCGGCCGGGGCTGGCCAGGTCTCTCCGGCGCCTTCCCTGGAGCGCTTTGCGTCGTTCCAGCTTCCGGGCGAGGACTCGAGGCCTCTTCCGTCTTGGCCGTCATCTGCTCTGGCGCGTCACCGGGCATCTCGCGGGGCTTGTTGCCCTTGGGGGCTTGCTCGTCCCCTCGCGGCCGCTGATCCGAGCCGCCCTGCCCGGGGTCCTGGGCGCCTTGCTTCGGGTCGGACGCGGCGTCACCCGGCGGATCGCGGCGCTCGCCGCCCTGCGAATCTCGCTCGGATCGATCCGACCCATCGGACGACTCGTCGGACGACTCGTCGGATGACTCGTCGGACGACTCGTCGGAGGCGCGCGGCGCGGTATCCTGGGTGTCCTGCTGCGGAATTTCGCGCGGGCCGACGAGATCCTTGATCGCCTCTGTCGGGTTTTCCTTCACATCTTGCGCGAACTGGTCCGCTCGGTCCTCGAGGGGCCCTTTCCAATCGTCCCCGAGCTTGCGCAGGTCCACGGTCCGGGCGTTCTTGCCCTTCTCGTCGCCGATCTTGTCCTGCTTGAGGCCGCCGACGCTGGAGATGGGGTTGGCGGTCTTCTCGGTGGACCGCGCGTTGTGGACGTAGCCGACGGTGCTGGGCGCGCCGGGGCCGGTGGTCTCGATACCGATCTGGAGCGCCCCCGGCCTGTCCGGCTTGGGCGGGCGGTAGCCGATGAACACGTGGCCGTGAGCGCCGTCGTTCAGGATGACGTCGCCGTTGAAGTCCTTGAGGCCGAGCCCGCCGATGGCGAGGTTCATGCCGTAGAGCTCGGTGTCGTCGAGCTTGGACTTGACCATGGCGATGTGCCCGCCCTCCTCCTTGAACTTGCCCTTGCCGAGCGCGACGTGATGCGTCCCGAAGTCGCGCTTGAACACGCCGGTCGTGGGGTTGCCGTTCTTGTCGGTGATGCCGAGGAGCTCTGTCAGCGCGTAGGGCGGGCTGCCCTCGGGGATCTGGATGTTGACGCGGCCGCCGTGCGACAGGAGCTTGGCGACCGGCACGCCCTGGAGCGGGACATGGCTCTTCGAGCCGGCGTCGTAGATCTCGGCGCCGGCCTGGAGCAGGTGGAAGATGTTCTTGAGCACCTCGATCGACTGCCGATGCCGGGCGAGGGCCTCGTCCCTCGGGAGCGTCTTGGTGTCTGCGAACGTCAAGGTATCCTTGAGCGTCCTCGGAGCCAGCACGGCGCCCTGGTCCATGGCCGTGTTCGCGTCGTCGTTGGGCTCGGTGTGCTCGAGCGTCTTGGCCCACTCGTTGGCGATGCCCTGGTCGATCTGCTTCTTGAGCTCGTCCCTCCTCGCCGGGTCGGTCGTGTGCCTCGCCTCCATGGACAGGGCCACCGCCGCCGGAGGCGTGCCCTCGAAGCGCTTGCCGTCATCGCCGCCGTTCATCTGGCGCGAGACGTAGCTCGCCAGGACGACCTTGCTCGGCTTGTGGAGCAGGTGGAAGCCACGGAACCTCTCGGGGTTGTCATTCGACAGGTACTGCTCGACCTGTTCGTGCGTGAGCATGCCCGAGGCGTTGAGCCAGGTCTGTCCCTCAGGGGTCGAGGAGATCTGCTTGAAGGCGTCCCACTCGGCATCGCTGAGCAGCGGTCCCCTGGGGAAGCGCCTCCCGATCTGCTTCTTTGCCTCCGCGGGGTGGGCGGGGAAGCCGCCGCTGGTCAGCTGGTCGGCGATCTTCGGGATGGCTCGCTTCCCCTTTTTGCGGCTTCCTCTGCCCGTGGGAGTCCGCCAGCCGCTCTTCTTGACGGCCTTGTCCGCGATCCATGTCACCTCGCCGTCTTGCGCCGGGGGCGTCGTGGTGGACGAGCTTCCCGGCTGCGGTCCCGGGCGACCGCGCCCCGGCTGCTGGGAGCCCTGCCCCGCGGGCGGTGACTTCGCGGCCGAGGGGCTGGTGGGCGTACTTTGCGCGGCGGAAGCGGGCTTTTGCGTGGGGGTGCTCTTCCCGCCGGTGTCGCCGGTCTTGGGGGAAGTCTGAGCTGACGTGCCGTCCTTGGCGGCGGCCTCCTTTGCGGGCGCCTTGTCGGACGTCTCGCCGGTCTTGGGGGAGGTCTGAGCTGACGTGCCGTCCTTGGCGGCGGCCTCCTTTGCGGGCGCCTTGTCGGACGTCTCGCCGGTCTTGGGCGGCGTGCTTCCCTGCGCCGTCGCGCTGGTGTTCCCCTGGGAACCATTGCCCGGGAGCTGTGATGATGGGTTTGCGGGCGGCGTGGAGCCCTGGGGAATGCCGCTGTTGTTGGAGGGAGCGGATTGAGGCCTGACCGGGGTCTGGGTGGCCTGAGACGGCGTGGCCGAGTCGCCGGGGCTTTGAGGCGGCTGGTTCGCGGGCGGCGTGGAGCCCTGAGGAATGCCGCTGTTGTTGGAGGGAGCGGATTGAGGCCTGACCGGGGTCTGTGTGGCCTGAGGCGGGGTGGCGGTATTTCCGAGGGTCTGAGGCGTCGGGTTGGGGCGTGGCGTGGAGCCCTGAGGAATGCCGCTGTTGTTGGAGGGAGCGGATTGAGGCCTGACCGGGGTCTGTGTGGCCTGAGGCGGGGTGGCGGTATTTCCGAGGGTCTGAGGCGTCGGGTTGGGGCGCGGCGTGGAGCCCTGAGGAATGCCGCTGTTGTTGGAGGGAGCGGACTGAGGCCTGACCGGGGTCTGTGTGGCCTGAGGCGGGGTGGCGGTATTTCCGAGGGTCTGAGGCGTCGGGTTGGGGCGCGGCGTGGAGCCCTGGGGAAGGCCGCTGTTGTTGGAGGGAGCAGATTGAGGTCTGACAGGGACCTGCGGGGTTCCAGCGGTGGCAGGGGGCGTTCTGGAGCCGGGGAGCCCAGGGGACTGCGACCCGTCGCTGCCCGGCATCACGCTCTGGTTCGGAGGCACGTTGACCGGAGAGGCCGGAGGCCTGGGTGCTGCAGTGGGCGAGCTCGGCGCAGTGGTGGGTGCTTGTCCGACATTGGAGCTGTTGTTGCCGGTCGTCGCGCTCCCGAACTGACTTCCCGAAGGCGTGGTCGTCGTGGTCGTCGCGCCGGGCGAGCTCGTGTTGCTGACGCTCTTCCGCGTGACGGGATCCCAGCCGGAGAAGGCGCCCGGCTTCGGCGTCGGGCTCGGGGCCGCGGCCTGGTTCACGGCGCTGGGCGCAGCCGTGCTGCTGGACGGGAGGCTGGCGTCGGACGAGGGATGCGCGAAACCACCAGCGCTCTTTACCTGGGCGCGCAGCTCCGACCGGACACCTCTGGCTGGCGACGACGAACGGCTGCGCGATGACCTCATGAACCATGATTGACGCGAAAATCATGCGTTGCCAAGCGCCTCGCCCCCGCGCCTTGCGGCGGGATATCCCGTCCCCTGGCATCCTGCTCCGCCCGCTGTGCATCGCTTCGGAGCCGCCTCTGGACCGGCGATCCCCGCACCTCGGATCCGCAACGGCTCGCCCCATTGCGGCGCTCGCCCGTCGAGACGCCGCCGCGAATCCGCGCATGCGTTCAGGGCGACGCGCGACAGGCGCCGCGACTGCGGTCAACCCGCCGAGCAGGTGATCTATCTCTCGAATGCATGTGCCGGCGCACCGATCGTGCTGTAATGTTCTTGTGTGAGCGAATTGTCTTGCCTTTCCTTCACGCGCCGGGCGCACGGTCGTGCGTCGGCGCGCTCGGCGGGGATCGAGGGCTATCGGCGCGAATCCGAGGCTGAGCCGGCTCGCTGTGCACCGCCGCCGAGGCGAGTTGTTTCGCGCGGCGCTCTTGTGTACGAGGTTGGAGCGGCAGCGCTGGCCCATGAAGCCGTCGCGCAGGGCCAGGAGAGCGAGGATCCATGAGCATCACGACCATCGCCGTCACCGACCTCGAGCCTGCGACGGCGCCGCTGCCCGCGTTCGACGAGGAATCGTCGGTGCAGAGCCTGCTCGTCTCCTCCGTCGAGGCCGCCTACCGCCATCGCCTGCCCCTCGTCGGACGCACGGACGTGCACCCGCTCGTCCAGGCGGCCTACATGGCCTTCACACAGCGTTATCCACTCGTCCTCTCGCCCGACGTGATCTGGTTCTGCCTGGCCCGCGGATTCACGCTCCACATCGCCGCGAACGAGGAGCAGCGGCGCCAGGTCCTCCTCGAGGACGGCGACTTCGAGCTGAGGATCGATCGGCCGGATTTCACGCTGGGTCAGGTGAACCCGTGGCCCGTCGCGTTCTCGGATTTCTCCGCCCAGATCGCCGCGCGGGTCGGCAAGCTGCGGGAGCTCGTGACAGCCAGCTTCTCGACCACGGGACCAGTCGAGCGCGTGGCGTCGGAGCTCACGGTGATGACGCCGTTCGTGCCGCACTTCGAGTGGCAGCCGCCCTTCCCCGCGGACATGAGCTTTCCGAACCGTGGAATCCCGCGCATCTACCTGCTCGGCACGGCGGACGACTGGCGCTGGGTGCGCCACCGCGCGGCGGCGTTCGGCCCCTTCGGGGCGGAGCGCTGGACTCAGGCTCTCCTGCCGGTGCTCGACCAGCTCGTCGCCTCGGCGGAGGGCAGTCAGGATCCGGCGTTCTGGCGCGCCTTTTTCCGGTACGAGAACGCCGCGGACGAGCTCACCGGGTGGATCCACGTGCTCTTCCCCTACCTGCGCGCCTGGCCTGCCGACCACTTCGTTCCGAACACGGCCCTCGACGGCTGGCTCGAACGGTGGCGGGCCGCGGAGGCCCGGCGCAACCCGCTCGCCGCGCTGGCGAAGCCCGAGGGGCCCGGGTTCGCTCGGCTCCCGCCCGGGCTGACCAGCGCGCCCTTGCGGTTCATCGATGAGCAGCGCCAGGAGCACGCCCTGGAGTTCATCAGCGGTCTCATCGGCGTCACGCAGGACCAGCACTCGCTCGCGCTCATCCCGGAGTTCGTGTGGGCCGTCGTTCACGGAGAGCCCGGGCCCGCGGCCGAACCGCCCGCCGAAGCGCGCTGAGAGGGGCGGCAGGCCGCTCGGCGAGGGCCGCGCCCGCCCCGTCGCAGCCGCTACCCGAACATCCGCGCTACCCGAACCGCAGCTCGAGCCCCGCGCCCCCGCCCGCGACCACGATCTCCCTGTCTCTGCACCCCGGATCCTCCGCCATGCGCGCCGCGATCGGCGTGATCACCCGCTCCTCGATCACCCGCTTCAGCGGCCGCGCGCCCCGCCTCGGGTCGAACCCCGCCTCGGCCAGCCAGGCCCGCGCCTCGGGCAGCACCCGGAGCCTCAGGTTGCGCCGCACGAGGCCGGTGCGCGCCTCGGCCTTCGCGAGCTCGAGATCCACGATCCTGAGCACGCTGTCGCGTTCCAGGCTCCGGAACTGCACCACGTGGTCGATGCGGTTCACGAACTCCGGCCGGAAGTGCTCGCGCACGCTCGCGGGCGCCGCACGCCGCGCGCCCGCAGGCGCGCCCGCCGAGGCCAGCGCGCCGCCCTCACCGCCGAAGCCGACCGGCGGCCGGTCGGCGACGCCGAGGTTCGAGGTCATCACGATCAGCACCATCCGGAAATCGACGTGGCGCCCTTCCTCGTCCGTCAGCCGGCCCTCGCCGAGGATCCCGAGCAGGAGGTCGAACACCTCGCGGTGCGCCTTCTCGATCTCGTCGAGGAGCACCAGCGACAGCGGCTCTTGCCGCACGCGCTGCGCGAGCGTCGTCGCGCCCGGCCCCGCCTCGAGCAGCCGCGCCGACGAGCCAGGGAGCCGGTACTCGCTCATGTCGAGCCGGATCATCCGCGCCTCGTCGCCGAACATGAACCGCGTGAGCTCCTTCGCCAGCTCCGTCTTCCCCACGCCGGTCGGGCCGACGAACAGCAGCGTGCCGCACGGGCGCTCCGGATCGTTCATCCCGGCCTTGAAGCGCGCGAGCACCCGCGCCGCCGTGTCGCACGCCTCGTCCTGCCCGATCACGCGCCGCTTCAGCCCGCGCGCGATCGTCGCCGCGCTCGCCGGGAGCTCGTCCGCGATCAGCTCGATCGGCAGCCCCGAGTGGCGCGCGTACGCCTCGGACACGTCCCGCGGATACAGCTCGCGCGCCGCCGCGCCCGCCGTCCCCGCGGCCGCGCTCGCCGCTGCGCGCGCGGGCTCTCCCGGCCGCGCCTCCGCGCCGGGCCGGGCGCCGGCCTCCTGCGCGAGCCAGTCGAAGAAGCGGAACGCCTTGCCAGGGAAGAGCACGTCGCGCCGGAACATCGCGAGGTGCTGTACCAACCGCTTCTTGCCGGCCGGGTGCAGCCGGACGCGCGCGTCCCTCCGCGCCTCGTACTCCGCCAGCAGCGCCGGGACCGCGGCCGCTTCGGGCTCGCGCAGCCGGACGATCTGGAAGCACGCCACGAGCGAGGGCGCGCGGCGCTGGCACGCCTCGAGCTCCTGCTCGGTGCACTCCGCGATGAGGCTCACCTCGCCGGTCCGGAGCGCCGGCAGGAACACATCGCCGATCGACGCGCCGTCCGGCTGCGGCCGGAGCAGCGGCAGCAGCGCGCCGACGTGGAGCAGATCCCCCTCGTGCGACAGCTCGCTCACGAGCTTCAGGCACCTCGCCTGCCACATGCCGAGATACATCATCCCCGCGAGGAGCCGGTCGGCCGACGTGCTGAACAGGCCCGGCGAGCGCGCGCGCGCCTTGTCCCTGCGCCATGCCGCGAACCGCCGCGCGAGCCGGTAAACCCATGTCGTCTTGCCGACGCCGGGCCCGCCCACCAGCAAGATCGACGGCAGCGGCGCGCCCGGCGCGAGTCGCGCTACATCGAGCAGCGGCAGCGCCTGCTCCAGCTCCTCCGACTCGCCGACGGCGAGCGGGAGCCGCTGGCGCGCCGCCTTCTCGACCAGATCCTCGGCGACGGCGCCCAGCGTGGGGCGCTCGTCCCGCGCGTGCCGGGAGCTCCGCTCGACGCGCGACGTGAGGCGCGGCGACCACGCGCGCACGTGCTCGTCTCCCTCGTGCCGGAAATCGAACAGCGACCGCGGCGACTCGCCGAGCAGCGCGCTCGTGACGAGCTGGCGGAGCACGTCGGGCGCGATCGAGAGATCCTCCAGGATCACGGACCAGCCGAAGCGGGGGAGCATCACGCGATAACCGCCCTCGGCGAGCTTGCTCGCGAGGTACGTGAGCCGCAGCGGGATCCGGCGCTGGCCGACCACCGCTGTCCGCTTCACCGTGGTCTGCGGGTGGACGTCCACGCCGAGCGTCCGCACCTCGAACGACTCGTCCCAGAGATAGCGGTCGAGATCGTCCTCGTCCGTCGCCATGCGCGCGTGGAGCTCGATCTCGAGCTTGCGCAGCACGTCCTCCTCCGAGGCGCCATAGGCAGACGGCGCCGGCCGGTCGAAGAGGAATGCCCACGTGCGCAGGAGAATTCCGGTGACGCGGCCGTCGTGGTGGGCGATGAGATAGACACGGAGCGATTTCTTGGTCATACGGCGGCGGCCCGGCGCAGCCGGAGCGCGTCAGCCTACCACACCCCCGGCGCGCACCCGCGCGGAGGGGGGACGCCGTTCCCCCGCCACGCAACTTCCCCCGGCGCGCAACTTCCCCCGCCACGCAACTTCCCCCGGCGCGCAACTTCCCTCGCCACGCAACTTCCCTCGCCACGCCCGGCGAGGGCTTCGAGCAGGCTTGTCCCGGTGCGCCCAGGCCCGGCGCCAGAACGCCCCTGACGGCGAGCTCAACTCCACGCGCCGTGGTGACAGCATGCGTCAAATCAGGCGCGCGCTGCGACGCAAGAACAACGGTGCTGCAACATTTTGGCGCTGCGGAGCAGTGGAATCTTATACACCCTGAGCTCTCCAGGAGGTGTAGAGTGGCGCGCATGCCGCAAACGCCTTTCTTCATGCTGCCTCGACGCCGCTCGATACGAGCCGCGCTCTCGTTGTTCCTCTCGCTCGCTCCGCTCGCGTCGGCCCTGCCCACGAGCGCTGCGGTTACGCAGCTGGACGGCACGAGGCTGCCCACGCCGGTCAGAGAGGCGGAGCTGGGCCTCGTGATGGGCCGGGGGTTTCCGGAGGACGCGGTCACGCTTGATGGGCTCTTCATGTACCGGGGGGAGGACATCGATCCCGTCGCCGACGCGAGCACGGAGCCAGGCGTCTTCTCGCCGCTCTGCGGGTTCACGGGAGAGCTCGTGCTGCGCGGGGGCGGGTGCAAGGTCGCGTTTGGCTGGTACAACGCGACCGCGAGCGGCATGCGCCCGCCGGACAACCAGATCTACGAGCTGATCCCCGATGACCCGTCGGTGGCGTTCCGGTGCGAGGACAACGATTTCTGCCCGCTGGCCACGATGATGACCACCCAGGCGGGGCAGCACGACTGGACGCCGACCACCTTCTCGGCGGCGGACATCCGCAACGACCCGCGGTACCAGGGCGGCCTTGTCGGCTTCGCGCTGATCGGCAAGGCGGGCACCTACTGCACCCAGACGAAGTTCTCGCAGCGCGAGCTGAACACCATCTGCACGAGCTGCACGCCGAACGCGCCGTGGGTGACCACGCTGATCTACACGTCGACCGCCACGCCCGACGCGTTCTATGTCGCCTTCGAGGACCTGCCGGTGACCCCGACGAGCTGGAAAGGGAGCCAGGGCGGGTACGAGAACGACGGCGATTTCAACGATTTTGTCTACTACATCACGGGCGTGACCTGTCAGGGCGGCGGCCAGCTCTGCGACACCGGCCTTCAGGGCGCGTGCGCCGTGGGGAGGACGGGGTGCGCGACCGACGGCGCGCCCGAGTGCCTGGCCGTCCTCGAGCCCGGCGAGCAGAGCGAGCGCTGCGACAACATCGACAACGACTGCGACGGCGAGGTCGACAACGGCGAAGGGCTCTGCGAGGAAGGCCTCGTGTGCAACCGCGGGGCGTGCGTGCCGTACTGCGGGCGCGGCGAGGTCGTCTGCGACGACGGCCTCGTCTGCGAGGACGGGCTCTGCGTGGAGCAGGCGTGCGTGGGCGTGGCGTGCGAGGGCGGCCAGGTCTGCGTCGGCGGCGCGTGCGTGGGCGGGTGCGACGGCGTCATCTGCCCCGCGAACCAGGAGTGCCAGCTCGGGCGGTGCGTCGACCTCTGCGCCCAGATCACCTGCGAGGAAGGCGCGGTCTGCGAGCGCGGCGTCTGCCAGTCGAACTGTGGCTGTCGCACCTGCCCTGCCGGCAAGACGTGCGCGGCAGACGGCCGCTGCGTCGACGCCGGCTGCGAGGACAAGACCTGCCCTGCCGGGCAGTTCTGCAGCGGCGGGAGCTGCGCCGACGCGTGCGCGGGCGTGGTCTGCCCGGGCAACGCCCCGTGCGTCGCCGGGTTCTGCGGCGAGCCGCCGGTCCACGGCGGCGCCACGGCCTCGAGCGGGGGAACGGAGGGAGGTGGCCTGTTCCTGGACGTGCCGCCGGACCTGACGAGCACCGTCGGCGCGGGCGGCGCGGGCAGCGGCGGTAGCAACGGCGGCATCGGCAAACCCGACTCGTCCTGCGCGTGCCGCGCGGGCGCGACGTCGGAGGGCTCGCCGGCCAAGGTCGGCCTGCTCGGCCTCGGCCTGCTGTTGCTCGCCGGCCGCAGGCGCCGCGCGCGCGCCGCGCTGAGGTCCTCCGCGCGCGCCGCGCTGTAGTCCTCCGCGCGCCGCGCTGAGGTCCTCCGCGCGCGCCGCGCTGCAGTTCGCGGCAGCCCTCGGCCTGCCGCGCCCGCGTCACCACGCCGAGCGCGCGGCCATCGCGGCCACGAGCCCCGCCACGACAGCCGCCAGGAACCACGCGAGGTGCGCGCCGGGGGGCTCGCGCGCCGCGGCCGCGCCGGGCAGCGGGAACACCACGGATCGCACCCGCCGCGCCTCCGCGTCGACCAAGAGCACCCCGTCGACGTCGAAGGCGAGGCGGTACTCGAGCAGCTGCCGCCGCGTCGCGGGCGTGTCGATGCGCGGCGCGAGCCGGCCAGTCTTCACCTCGGCGACATACCGCCTGGGACCGTGCGCCACCAGGTAGTCGGCGCGCAGGCCGACGGTCATCGGCTCGCCGTCGATCTGGACGCCGTAGGAGACCGCGACCTGCCGGCCGAGGATGGTGTACCCGAGCTCGCGGAGGAGCGCCTCGGCGCGGGCCTCGCCCGCGGCGCCCTGCTCCCGGATGCGCTCGATGCGGCGCCGCTGCCGGGCGCTCCGCCACGCCAGCCGGAGCGTCTGGACGAGCCCGAAGAAGAGCGCCGCGCCGGCCACGGCCAGGAGAAGCTCGGGCGGTACGTCGCGGAAATCCACGCAGAGCGTGGTTTGCGCAGGAATCTGGAGGCCGGGCCAAGTTTTGTGCGTCGGGCCGACCACGGCGCGGCTGGCAGGCACCTCCGCAAGCCCCTGATACAAGCGGTACAGATCTGAAGCACGCATACCGCGCGTCCGTTCGCTGGGGGGGCGGCGCTGCGCCTCCAGGGGGTGCGCGGTGTTCCGGTCAAACAGCATCCTCCGTGGTTCGCGAGCAATCCCTGATGATCGCGTTCGTGCTGGAGGAGACGGGCGCGCGGGTCACCCTGGCTGGCTCGATGGGCGAGGCGATAGGCGTCCTCGAGCGGCAGAGGCCGGATGTCCTGGTCAGCGACATCGGCATGCCGGGGGAGAGCGGCTATGCGCTGATCAAGCAGGTGCGCACGGCGGGCCGGGAGGAGATCCGCGGGATCCCCGCGGTGGCCCCGACCGCCTATGCCCGCATCGAGGACCGGAGGAGGGCGCTCATGGCTGGCTTCCAGAAGCACGTGGCGAAGCCGATCGACCCGTCCGGCCTGGTGAGCGTGATCGCGGACCTCGCCGGTCGATCGTGAGCCGGCGAGGGCTCAGCGGCGATCGTGAGCCGGCGAGGGCTCAGCGGCGATCGTGAGCTGGCGAGGGCTCAGCGGTGGGCGACGTCGTTCGCCATGGGGCGAGACACGTTCTGCTGCGTGCCCGTCGAGGCGGTGGAGCCGGTGGTCGCGGTGGAGCCGGTGGTCGCGGTAGTCGTCTCGGTGGGCCGCTTGACGCGGATCTGGTTATGGACGTCCTCGACGCCGCGGACGTTCTCCGTGATCTGTTCGATGAGGCGCCGGTGGTGGCGCTCGTTCACGGTGCCCTCCAGCGTGACCTCGCCGTTTTGCACGCGGACGCTCACCTCGCTGACATCGATGTCGTCGCGGTCCGAGAGCACCTCGCAGACGTCCTCGCGGATGCGGTCGTCGGAGCGCTTGTAGCCCTTGGGCCCGCGGCCGAGCGCGCTGCGCACGCGCTCTCCGAGGTTGTTCAGCGCGCCGCTGACGTTATACATGGCGGAGCGGCCCGCGTCGCGGACGGTGCGCACGAAGTCGTGGCCCTGCTCCTGGCCCTGGTCGCGTCCGAACTCGTTGCGGTCCTGGTCGCGGCCCCAGCCGCGGCTCTCGTCGCGGCCGTACCCGCCGCCGAAGTTGCGATTGTAGTCGCCGCCGAAGCTGCGGCCGTACCCGCCGCCGAAGTTGCCTTCGTGCTCGCCACGGAAGTCGCGGCCGTATCCGCCGCCGAAGCTGCGGTTGTAGTCGCCGCCGAAGTTGCGGTTGTAGTCGCCGCCGAGGTTGCGGTTATAGTCGCCGCCGAAGTTGCGGTTATAGTCGCCGCCGAGATTGCGGTTGTAGTCGCCGCCGAAGCTGCGGTTATAGTCGCCGCCGAAGTTGCGGTTGTAGTCGCCGCCGAAGCTGCGGTTATAGTCGCCGCCGAAGTTGCGGTTGTAGTCGCCGCCGAAGTTGCGGTTGTAGTCGCCGCCGAAGTTGCGGTTGTAGTCGCCGCCGAAGTTGCGGTTATAGTCGCGATCGAAGCCGCGATCGCGTCCAGCGAAGCGGCCCTGATCGAAGGTGTGCTCCCCGCCGTAGCCGCGCTGCGTCGTGTGCCCGTACTCGCGGTCCTGGTCGTAGCCCGAGGTGCGGTGCTCGTCGCGACCCCAGCTGCGCTCGGGGAGGTTGCTCCGCGACTGACCGTAGCGCTCGTCCCAGCCGCCGCCGCTCTGCCCGTAGCGCTCGTCCGAGCCGCTGCTGCTTTGTCCGTAGCGCTCGTCCCAGCCGCGCTCGTCTCGTCCGTAGTTCGTGTTCCTGTCATATCGATTTCGCATGATGGTGACTCCTTTGTCTCGTTGTGAAACAACGTCCAACGTCTCTCGACCACGCCTCTCGGAGCTGCGCGCAGCGACCTTACGTCCAGCTCATCGGGCGGGGTCACAACGATGGAGCTCATTGCCCCTATTAGCAATCAGGGAAAACCTGTTCTTGGTCGACGGGATGATCCCGAAACGGGGAATCGTCACCACGCGCGCATGAGATCGCTCGGCGCTGTGCAGCGTTCAACGAGCAACTGCCCACATGGGCTCAGTAGCGCTGCGCACCAGAGATCGGTGGTGCGTTCAATGCGAACGAACCGACGGAGTATGCCACCTTCCATCTGACGGGCTCATAGCGCGGGCTCATAGCGCGGGCTCATCGCGCCTTGTTGCACACTGCGTCCACAGGATGCACGAGCCCGTCTGCCATGCGGTTGTGTTGCCTACGGCGTGGCCCGATTGTCCATTGCGCGCATGACCCGATGAGGGCCGCCGCGCGGAGGGCTAGGTTCTTGCGTATTGAAGTTCAGGGATTCGTTGGAGCATCAGGAGATACGATGAAGGGCGGCCGGGGACCGTCGGAAGGCCTGCTCGGCGCCCGCACGGAAAGGTACGAAGGAGGTCGCCATGGATGTCTCCGGTAGCCCGGTGCGATCGATGACAGGACCGGCGCCGGTCAACGCTGCCTCAGCGGCCCTCATGGCCACGGCAAGCTTCGGGGCTGGCCTTCTGTACGCGCTCGGCCGGAGCCCGCGGCGGGGCGGGGACCTGGGCGCCCCTCTTGGCGCGCTGGCGGGCGCGCTTGGCCTTGGGCTGGCGGGCTGGGCGTTCAGGCGCGGCGATCGGCGCGGAGGGCTGCTCCGCGCGGCGAGGCTGCTCTGCGGCGCCGAGGGACTCGGACACACATGACGAGAGCGGATGGGTGTGACAGGGGGGTGCGGCCCTCACCGGCCCGTCGTGAAGCGTGCCGCTCCCGCCGACAGGCGCGCGCCCGGTGATGAGCGCGCGCCGCGCACGACCCGGCGCGGCGCGCCCCGCCGGCTCAGGCCAGCTCGACGCCGAGCAGCCACAGCATCAGCGCCTTTTGCACGTGCAGCCGGTTCTCGGCCTGATCCCACACCCGCGAGCGCGGCCCTTCGAGCGTCTCGTCGTCGATCTCCTCGCCCCGGTGCGCCGGCAGGCAGTGCAGCACGAGCGCGTGCGACGCCGCCTTCTCCATCACCCCCGCGTTCACCGTCCAGCCGGCGAACGCCGCCCGGCGCCGCTCCGCCTCGCCCTCCTGGCCCATGCTCGCCCACACGTCCGTGTTCACCACGTCCGCGTTCGCCGCGCCCTCGCGCGGGTCGTTCGTGAGCGTGACATGGCCTGTCGCCCGCGCCCGCTCGACCTCGTCCGCGGGCGGCATGTACCCCTCGGGCCCCGCGAGCACGAGGTGGAAGTCGAAGAGCGGCGCCGCCTCGAGCCACGAGCGCGCCATGTTGCTCGAGCAGTCGCCGAGGAACGCGATGCGCCTGCCGGCGATGCCGCTCCTGTCCCCGCCCGCCGCGAGCGCCTCCTGGATGGTGAAGATGTCGCTGAGCACCTGCACCGGGTGGCCGTCGTCCGAGAGCGCGTTGATCACCGGCACGGTCGCCTCCGCCATCTCGAGCAGGCGCGCGGTCGACGACGTGCGGAACGCGATCGCGTCGCAGTACCGGGCGAGCACGCGCGCCGTGTCCCGGATCGGCTCGCCGCGCGCGAGCTGGCTGCCCTGGGTGCTGAGCACGACCGGATGGGCGCCGAACTGCGCGATCCCGACCTCGAACGACACCCGCGTGCGCGTGCTCGCCTTCTCGAGGACGACAGCGATCGAGCGGCCGGCGAGCAGCGTGGCGCGCCGCCCCTTCGGCTCCTCCTTCAGGCGAGCGGCGAGCCGGAGCACGCGGTGCGCCTCGGCCAGGGTCATGTCCGTGATCTTGAGGTAGTCGCGCTTCGCCATGGTCCCGCCTTCCGCGCCGCTTGCATCCGGAGGCGCGCCCTCGTGCCGCGGCCGTGGACAGCCCTGCCGGGAGCGAGCGCGCCGTGCGCCGCCGTCATGTGGCACGACCGGCGCGCCCCCGTCAATCGCGCGCGCGCGGGCGCCATGGCCCCTCCATCGCCCGGCCACGCCGCGCCGCGCGCCAGCCCGGTGAGGCGGACGCCACGCCGCCGCGTCGCCCCGCCTCACCGCGCGCGTCTGCCGGGGGCGGCGCTCGTCATCTCGTCATGCCGTGTGGACGTCGATCTCGGTGCGGATGAGCCAGTCGATGTTCTTGCCTGTCTCGCCGGTGATCACGGCCCGGATGTGGTCGTATTGCACGATGACCGAGAAGCCCCAGTCGGTGTCGTTCTCGGCGTCGGTGCCGATCGTCTGGACCGCGCCGACGACCTCGGCTGATGTCCCTGTGTTCCGCCTCGCGCCCAGCACGCGCCGGTAGACCGCGCATTCCGCTGAGGGAGCCGAGCAGCTTTATGGCCGTCTCACGGCGCTTTCCAGGCATGCGCCGGGACAGCGTGTGTCGCGCCGCGTGGACTCGTGATCTCTTTCGTGCCGCCGTGTCGCTCAGCGCTCGATCTCGACGTGCCACGCATCTTCCGAGATCTGCTCGACCGAGGCGCGGATCCCGAGGAGGTCGCGGAGCAGCTGCAGGTGGGTCGTCGTGTGCGACGAAGGCCGCACGGTCCTGAAGGCGCCGCGCCCCGCGAGGGCGATCGGCAAGAGCAGCTGATCGGCCAGGTATTCGCCCACCGGCACGCCGGCGGCGAGGTAATCGCGCGCCTCCTCGGCGACCTTCGTGGCGACCGTCTCCGCGCGCACGCCCTTCTCGCCGAACCCGGTGAACACCTCGGTCACGTGCTCGCTCTCCACGATGATCGTGAGCACGTTGCCCGGGCCGTGCCCACCGGTCAGCACGCTCGGCTTGAAGCACCCGGGCTCCCACCCGAGCACCGCCTCGGCCGCGGCGAGCTCGCGCATCGCGACGGAGCGCGGGAGGTTCGACACCGTGGCCACGGCCCTCTTCCCGCGGATCTCCCCGCGCGACAGCAGCGTGAGCGGCGCGAGCGACGGCGCGGGCGCGACCGAGACCCGGGCCAGCCCGCCGCCTGCGGGGTAGAAGCCTGGCGTCACGAGCGTCGCGGTGATGTCCGGCCCCATCCGCCGCACGAGCGGCAGGTAGGCGAGCTCGAGGAAGTCGAACGGCGGCGCCATGGGGTTGTGCGTGCCGCCCTCGAGCGTGAGGGTCGACGGCGCGGGCGCGCGGAGCAGCGCGGGGAGGACGGTCTGGAGCACGAGCATGGTGCTCCCCGCGCTGCCGACCCGGAACGTGTGCTCGCCGGGCGCGATCGTGGTCGGCCGGAAGACGATCTCCTGCGACCCGAGCGCGGCGCCCGACACCTCGGCGCGCCCGATCTGGGCGGCGGCCTGCACCGAGGTGAGGTGTTGCCGCATCAGGCCCGGGCGCGCGCGGCCCTTGCGGATCGAGGTGATCCGGACGGGCGTCTGCGCGATCAGCGAGAGGCTGAGCGTCGTGCGGAGGATCTGGCCTCCTCCCTCTCCGACGGATCCATCGATGGTCAGCATGGCAGTCGACTCTCCCTGGATGAGCGATACCACGACCCCGGGCCGCGGCTCACCCCTTCACGCAGACGACCTGTCGCAGGGTGTGGACGATCTCGACGAGGTCCTTCTGCGCGCGCATCACGTCGTCGATCGGCTTGTAGGCCGCGGGCGTCTCGTCGATCACGTCCTCGTCCTTGCGGCACTCGACGCCGGCGGTCGCGGCCTCGTGCTCGGCGACGGTGAAGCGGCGGCGCGCCTCGGTGCGCGACATAACGCGGCCCGCGCCGTGGCTCGAGCTGCAGAAGCTCTCCGGGTTGCCGAGCCCGCGCACGATGAACGAGCGCGCGCCCATGCTGCCCGGGATGATCCCGAGGTCGCCCGCCTGTGCGCGCACGGCGCCCTTGCGGGTCACGAGGACGTCCTTCCCGTAGTGGTGCTCGCGCGCCACGTAGTTGTGGTGGCAGTTCACCGCCTCGACGGTCGCGTCGAAGGGCGGCAGCTCGCCCGACGCGCGGAGCGCGCGCACGACCTGCGCCATCATCAGCTCCCGGTTCACCGCCGCGAAGTCCTGCGCCCACGACACGGCCTGCATGTAGTCGTGGAAGTGCTTCGTCCCGTCCGGCAGGTAGGCGAGGTTCGCGTCGGGCAGGTTGACGAAGAAGCGCCGCATCTCCTGCTTGGCGAGGTCGATGAAGTAGCTCCCGACGCGGTTGCCGACGCCGCGCGACCCGCTGTGCAGCATGACCCAGACGCGGTCTTCCTGGTCGAGGCAGAGCTCGATGAAGTGGTTGCCGGTCCCGAGCGTCCCGAGGTGCTCGATGGCCGAGCCGCGCCCGAGGCGCGGGTGCTTCTCGACGATCTGCTTGTACCGCGGCTCGAGCGCGGCCCACGCGTCGAGCTGGGCCTCTGGCGGCGAGCGCCACGCGCCGCGGTCGTTCTTCCCGCCGTTGTCGGAGCGGCCGTGCGGCACCGCGCCCTCGATGGCGGTGCGGAGCCCGCGCAGCGAGTCCGGCAGCTCTGCCGCGCGGAGGCTCGTGCGCGCGGCCATCATCCCGCAGCCTATATCGACGCCGACGGCTGCCGGGATGACGGCGCCGTGGGTCGCGACGACGCTCCCCACGGTGGCGCCGATTCCCTGGTGCGCGTCGGGCATCACGGCGATCCACTTGTGGACGAACGGCAGCGACGCGAGGTTCTTGAGCTGCGCCTCCGCGGCGGGCTCGAACGGGACGCCGACCGTCCACGCCTTGATGGGCACGCCCGAGTCCGTGGGAATGACGTTGTAGCTTCGCTCCATGGCTGGTTCTCCGGGAGGGGCGGGCCGTCCGGCTCGCCGCATGGGTGGGTTGCGTCTCGTGCGTCGGGTCGCGTCTCTCGCGCTGCTTCGCGCTCTGTCGCGTCCGGTCACGGCGTATCGCACGGCGCGTGCCACCCGGAATCCGGTGAGAACCTCCGGGGTCGGGGCTGAGGAATCCCCTCATTTGCAGCCATTTTCAGCAGAGAAATTGAACAGGGAGGCGGGGAGGCGGGGAGTATTTGAAGATTTTTCTCCCCGCCTCCCCGCCTCCCTGTGAATTTTCCGAAGAATTTGAGGGGATGCCTCAGGGTTCGGGGGCCCTCTGGTCGGGGCGCTTATCTTGCTGTATAAAGTGCCTAGAGGTTCATCTATGACCCGCAAACCCACGGTGGTCCTCGGCATGCTCGGCCCGACGCTGGACACGGGCAAGACGCCGGAGCGCTGGTCGCACTGGCGCCCGAGCGTGGCGCTCTGCCAGCACGAGGACCTGATCGTCGACCGGTTCGAGCTGCTCTACCAGCGCCGCTTCGAGGCGCTGGCCGAGACGGTGATGAAGGACGTGCGGCACGTGTCGCCGGAGACGGAGATCCGCGGTCACGTGGTCGAGGTGGACGACCCGTGGGATTTCGAGGCGGTGTACGGCGCCCTCCACGACTTCGCGAAGGGGTACCCGTTCGCGCCGGACCGGGAGGATTACCTCATCCACATCACGACGGGCACGCACGTAGCGCAGATCTGCCTGTTCCTGCTCACCGAGTCGCGTTACTTCCCCGGCCGTCTCATCCAGACGTCGCCGCCGAAGCGCGACAGGGCGGAGCTCGCGGCCGGGTCGTTCGCGGTCATCGATCTCGACCTCTCGAAGTACGACCGCATCGCGTCGCGCTTCCAGAAGGAGCAGCGCGAGGGGGTGTCGTTCTTGAAGAGCGGTATCGAGACGCGCAACGCGGCGTACAACAAGCTGATCGAGCGGATCGAGCACGTGGCGATCGCGTCGCGCGCGCCGATCTTGCTGATGGGCCCGACGGGCGCGGGGAAGTCGCAGCTCGCGCGGAAGATCTACGACCTCAAGAAGGGGCGCCGGCAGGTGAGCGGGGACTTCGTGGATCTGAACTGCGCGACGATCCGCGGCGATGGCGCGATGTCGTCGCTGTTCGGGCACACGAAGGGCTCGTTCACGGGCGCGCTGAAGGACCGCCCGGGGCTGCTCCGCAAGGCGCACGAGGGGGTGCTGTTCCTCGACGAGATCGGCGAGCTCGGCGCGGACGAGCAGGCGATGTTGCTGCGTGCGATCGAGGAGAAGGCGTTTCTGCCGGTCGGGTCGGATCGGGAGGTACGTAGCGAGTTCCAGCTGCTCGCCGGCACGAACCGGGATCTGTCGCTGGAGGTCGCGGCGGGGCGTTTCCGGGAGGACCTGCTGGCGAGGATCAACCTGTGGACCTTCCGGCTGCCGGGGTTGCGGGAGCGGGTGGAGGACATCGAGCCGAACCTCGATTACGAGCTCGACGCCTCGGCGCGGCTGCTCGGCGTGCGGATCACGATGAGTCGTGACGCGCGCGCGCGGTTCCTCCGGTTCGCTACCTCGCGGGAGGCGGTGTGGCCGGGCAATTTCAGAGACTTCAACGCGGCAGTGACGCGGATGGCGACGCTCGCGCCGGGGGGGCGCATCGGGGTGGATATCGTGGAGGAGGAGATCGGGCGGCTGAGCGAGGCGTGGCGGCGGGGGCCGGCGGCGGGGAGCGCGGGGGGCGTGGGCGTGGCGGCGGGGGAGGGGCGCGACGGGGATGGGGAGGACGTCGTGGTCGCGGCGCTCGGGGCGCGGAAGGCGGCGGCGCTCGACCAGTTCGACCGGGCGCAGCTCGCCGAGGTGCTGCGGGTGCTGAAGAGCGCGCGGTCGCTGTCGGAGGCGGGGCGGGTGCTGTTCGCGGCGTCGCGGGCGAAGAAGAAGAGCGTCAATGACGCGGATAGGCTGCGGAAGTACCTGGCGCGGTTCGATATCGATTGGAGCGCGCTGGTGGGGGAGGGGGGGTAGGCGGGGAGTGCCCTCTCGTGGAGCCCCGTGCCCTGGAGTCGGCGCACACGCAGGTCACACGGCGGCGAACGAGCCCAGCCGATGCCCGTAATGGGCGGAGAGCCGTCGCGCGATCCGCTTGGACGTAGCGAGCCAGCGGTTGAACGGGACGGTGCCGAACTGCTGACGCACGCCTTGACGATTCACGTTGCCGGTCGCGCTCCGGCCCTCGTGTGCAAGGACCGTTCGGACGTAATGTAGTCCAGGTCACCTGTTGACGCCGCCTTTGGATAGGAGAAGCATCCGGGATCGGGGGAGGGCATGGGGCACGGGCTGAAGGCAAAGACGCGCGTGCTCGTGCTGTGCGGCTGTGCCTGTGCGCTCGTCAGTAGTGTTCCGGCGCCGGCACACGCACTCGAGTTCAGCGGCGGCGTCAGCGTGGGCGGGATCCAGGTCGGGATCGAGCCCAGGCTCGCCGTGAGCCCCTTCGCCGGGTGGCTCTGGCGCAGCGAGGGAGACTTCAGGCTCGAAGCCCACAACATGCTCAGCATCGTTCCTGGCGCTGGTGTCGGGATCTACGACCGAACGGCCGTCACTCTTGGGTACGCCACGAAGACAACGACCGTCAGCCTCGGGCCGTCCCTTGCGCTGTCGCAAGAAGTGTAACGACGAGTATGCCTCGTGCCTCAGGGACTGTGACCGAAATTGCTAGGAGGACCAATGCTGGAGCTCACCACGACATTTACACCCGCGGACGGGAGCTCGCCTCGAACGATCACGCTCCGGATCAGCGACGTGCGTCCGGACCCGGATGGCTTCACGTGGTCCATTGCCGTTGATGTGCTTGGATTTAAGCACGATGACAGTGTGCGCCTGAAACAGGTGGACTGGGCGGCTGCGATTGAGGACGCGGGGCGATTCATCAAGAGGATGGTGGCAGACAAGGTGGAACTTGCGGGCGGAGGAACGCTCGATCCGCCCGTTCTTCCTCCGGAAACATAGACCTGCGACTACACGATGCCGCGCGTCGATCGGGGAGCGCGTCCTCGCGAGCACCGACCTCGCCGAGCTGGACCGCTGGAGCTGCCGGGCCGCCGTCGTCAGCGGTGACCGGGAGATCCTCGCCCACGCCGGAATGCACCGAGGAACTTGGGCGATGCCTCAAAGAGTGTGACAAGAGGTGCAAGTGATGATGGATCTAATTTTCAAGGTGACCGGAGAGGGCGGCGAGTCGCGTGACATCCTGGTTCGCATCCACGAGCCGACCCGAAACACACCGGAGAAAAAGTGGCCGTGGGCTGTCACTGTTGACATCGATGGGCGCCCATCTACTACATACGGGGTAGACCCTCTCGATGCGGTTGAAAACGGAGCCCAGCACGCCGCGATCGTGTTGCGCGGGGTCCATGGCGATGCGCTCGATCCGCCCATCGAGCCGCGGATGAAGGAGGGCGAATAATCGATTCACGGATGCACCAAGCCTGCCCATCGCTGGGACCGAGGCGTACTCAGCATCAGCTCCCTGGGTGCTGCTCGAAGACGGACGGCTCGCTCGGCTCTGAGGACCAGCCTGTGGCAGGGAGGCCGGCCTGCGCCGCGTTGCCCGGGGAGCACGGGGTGAGACCTCCGGCTCCGCGGGCTCTCGCCGTCTTCTCCGAGCGCGCTCGCGTACGACAAGCCGCTGTGCGCTGCGGTCGATGGCTTCACCTTGCACGCACCGGCGCGCGTCGCTGCGTGCAAGGTGAAGCCATCGAGCGCAGCGCACAGCGACTCGTTCCTGCACCCGGTGACGGTGCTGACGATCTTGCCGCTCGCGCTCGCGGGGGCGGCGATCGGGCTCATCGTGTCCGGCAAGACGCTGAATGTGTTCAGCATGATCGGCGTGCTCCTCTTGATGGGGATCGTGAAGAAGAACTCGATCTTGCTGGTGGAGTACGCGAACCAGGTGCGCGAGCACGAGGGGGCGGACGCGCTCGCGGCGATGCGGAAGGCCGGGCCGCTGAGGTTGCGGCCGATCTTGATGACGACGGTGGCGACGATGATGGCCGCCGTGCCGCCCGTGCTGGGGATCGGGTCCGGGACGGAGACGCGGAGCCCGATGGCGGCGGTGGTGCTCGGGGGGCTCACGGTGTCGACGCTGCTGAGCCTCCTCGTGGTGCCGGCGTTTTATGTGGTGACGGATCGGGTGAAGGCGAGGATGAGAAAGCGCGCGGGCCCGGGGAAGGGGACGGGATCGGAGGCGGGAGCGGGCGCGGGCGCGGGAGCGGGAGCGGAGGCGGGCGCGGAAGCGGGGGCGCACGCGGGGGCGGGGGCGGTGACGGCAGAGCAAGAGTGACAGGTCGTCATTGAAGCTCGCCGTGGATGATCGCCGGCTACGCATTTTCTCGCGATGAACCGAGGCCGAGAGCTTAGAAAGCCCTCATCAACGCGACGGCCCTGTCCTAACCAGCGATCGACGTCGAGCCGCGCGCCGTCCGCGCTGACAGATGGTCGCGGCCAAGGCGTGCGTCGACGTGCTTCGCGACAGTGTGGCGAACGTGGACCGCCGGAGCGCTCAAAACCCCGAGGTTTCACGGCGGCACGGAGAGTGCTGACAGGAGCGCAGGAGGTACACGGAATGACCCTGGTTCGAATTGCCGCGCTGTTCTGGGCCGTAACAGCGTTCGCGTGCGGCGCGTCGGTGGACGAAGCTGCGCCCCCTGAGCCACGAGCGGCTCCAAAGTTCGTGAGCTTCAACCTGCTGAAGGCGGACGTCGATATGGTCCTCAAGGCGCTCGCCGAGGTTACGGAGAAGCCCCTGGTCATTGAGCCGGATGCAGCGGCGCTCGTTGGTTGCGCCTCGCCGGTCGACGTGCGCCACGAAGGCAAGGTCACCACCCAAGCGGCCGTCAAGCTCGTGGCGGAGGCAGTCCAGCCGTCTGGCCTCGTCGTGGTGGAGGAGCCGACGTCGCTCGTCGTGAAAAAGGCGCCGGGCGCCGCTTGCCCTTCCTAAAAGAGAGCGACGTTGGCGGGAGCGGAGGCGGGGGCGGAAGCGCGGGTAGCGGCGGGCGCGGAGGCGGGGCGGCGGTGGCGGAAGGCAATTCGTAAGGTCCTCGGCGGGTTAGAGCCGCCTCGGGGCCGTCAAACAGCCGGCGCGCGTCGGGGTAGGCGGGCCGCGGCATGGGGGGGCGGCGCTGGGCCGGTTGGACAAGCTGCCAGAGGATCTGGAGGCGAGGGGGAGGCGGCCGGTCCGGCGAACCCGGGTCGGAGCCGTCCCGTTTTGGGTCGGGTCCGGCGAACCCGGGTCGGCACCGTCGCCGTTTTGGCTCGGGTCCGGCGAACCCGGGTCGGCACCGTCGCCGTTTTGGCTCGGGTCTGGCGAACCCGGGTTGGAGCCGTCGCCGGGGGGGCCTGGAGAGGTTGTCCCCCGCCGCGAGGGGCGGTCCGACTGGCCGGGGCTCACGTGTCCTGGATGAAGCCTGCCGGAGGATACCTTCGCGGACGACCGACCCAGCGCCGGAGCGGCGCCCCGTGGTGAGCGGGGCCTTTGACCTTGGCGGCGACAGCGCCGCTCAGCGCCATGTCCCGCGTGCTCAAGGACCCTCGCTGCGCCGCCCGCGTAGCGGACCGGGTGCCCGGGGACGAAGGCGGTGATCGCGCGGCGCGAGCCGCTTCATGGCCGCTATGCCACCACCGCTCCGTGAGGAAGCAGGGGCCACCACCACCGCTCCGTGAGGAAGCAGGGGCCACCCCGATGCGGGTTAACCCAGCGAATCTGCGGGATTTTCCAGGGCGTTCGGGAGTCCCGACGGAGATCGCCTACAGAGGCTTATATCAACTGACCCAGCCGAACCTGGAGGATCTGCATTTTCTTGAAATCCACAAAAGCTTTAGGACTTCCTACCCGCTCAGCTCCTCCAGCCTCGGTTGACAGAACCCCCTGTATGCGATCCCGCTCGCGCGATGACATTCCAGCAAATTCAATAGGTTAGTCGGCGTCGTCGTGACCGACGTTACTACCGTGAGCCACGGTGAGCTCACGCCGAACGCCGGTTACGACGTCGCGAGGCAGCCTTCCGGCGGCGGGGTGCAGATCACGGTGCGGCCGGGATCGGGGGCAAAGTCCGACGAGGGTGGGGTGCTGGTGTTTTGACGGGCGCCCTCAAGTGGGTGCCGGCGGGCCCTGCGGAGGCACGGGCGGCGGCATGGGCATCCCCCTGCACGCTGCCACCCGCCGGAGATCGTCGGGCCTGCGGAGGACGTGGGCGACGACGATCGCCGTCACCCCCCTGCCTTCGGCGACCGGCGTTCGCGCCTCGGCCAAAACGCTGGGCTTGCCGGCGGTCACGTCGATCACCCTCCGAATTTGGACCGTTTCGCCTTGCAAGTCGAAACCCAGGTCGAGGTCGAGCGCGATCCGGTCCCCTTCGCCGAGGTCGGGCTTGACCGTGAAACGGAATGGCATGCTGCCTGGCGCGTCCAGCCTGATCTCCGCCCGCACGCCTGGCGTCGCCAGGATATGAGGCGTCATGAGCACGCCCACGTCCGGCTCGCGCAAGAGCTCTTGAATCGACGCGCTCCGCAGATCACGCGGAGGCTTGGCGGGAACCTCGAGGATTAGGACCTCGATGAAGACGTTCGGCACGCCGGCAGCCGGCAAGGAGACCTCCGGCGAAGGCGCGCACGGCGCGACCATCTGGGCGCGGAGCCTCGGCAGAGGGTCGGGCTCGGGCGACGACCCGCCGCACGAGCAGATCGACATGGCAACCCACAGCGACGGGAGCAAAGCGATTCGGGATCTACAGTGGCCTCGCACGCATTACATGACTGCAGGCGCCGTGCCACCGCGAAATACACGGCATGCAGAGCTTTCGAGCCATGCGCCCGTGTCATCGAGGCAGGACCTCGCGCTAATTTTGGGCCTGCCGAGACAATCTGTCACTGCCACCGCGACCTCAGCAGGGCCCCGGTCAGGACCAGTTGGTGATCGACGACTTCAGCGCTCGCGAGAATTGACCCGCCTCTGCTCGCGAAAAATGGTCCACCCCCCCGGCTGACCGTGGTCGTGTCGAGCGCGCCGCCGGCGCGTTCGCGGTGGAGGCGCTGGTGAGCGCGTGGATCGTGACGGGGAACGAGGTGCGACGCTCGGGGGATGCGTCGTGCACGACCGTGCCGGGTCTGCCGTCGGTGGTTCCAGCCTGATCCTCGCGTTGGCGATCGGCAGCACGTCTGCTCGTCGCCGTCTTGCCAGGCCGCGAGGCGGAAGAAGACGCAGGCGTCGTGGCGGGAGCGCAACCCGGACTACTTCGTAGCGCGGCGGCTGAAGCAGCGGACGGCGATGGCGCCGCCGCCGCCTGCGCCGCTGCGGGTGCCGCCACCGCTCGACCGACTTCCCTGGGACATCGCGCAAGACGAGTTCGGGGTCCAAGGTGCGGATTTCCTTGGGGTATTCGGCCGAGTCCTGCTGGGCGCCGCGCAAGACCAGAGGCAGGCGCAAGTCCTGGATACTTCATGAGAAACGGGCGGACATCCCGGGGGTCGCCGAAAAGACGTGAGCCGGGGTGTGCGAGGGTCGGCCGTGCGCCGCCGAGCCGCGGCGCTCCGGTGCCCGATGGATCTGGAGTTCCACCAGCTCGACCTTCGCTACGAAGAGCTTCGCGGCCGCAGCCCGGCGCGCGAGCGGCGCCTGCTCTCGTCGCTCGCGGAGGTCGGACAGCAAGCGCCGATCGTCGTGGTGAGCCCGGTCTCGTCGGAGCGGCACGTGCTGATCGACGGGTACAAGCGGGTGCGCCTGCTTCGTCGCCTCGGGCAGGACACGGTGCGGGCGACGGCGTGGGATCTGGGCGAGGCGGAGGCGCTGTTGCTCGAGCGGATGATGCGCGCGGGCGACGCGGACAACGCGCTGGAGCAGGGCTGGTTTTTGCGCGAGCTGCGGGAGCGATTCGGCCTCAGCGGCGAGGAGCTGAGCAAGCGATTCGGCCGGACGCCGAGCTGGGTGAGCCGGCGCCTGTCGCTGGTCGCGGAGCTGCCGGAGTCGGTGCACGCGCAGGTGCGCGCGGGCGCGATCGGCGCGCACGCGGCCATGAAATACCGGCTCTTCGTGAGAACTCGGGCCGAATGATTTGGGTAAGTTGAGCTGAGAACACCTCCGGCGCGACGAATTCTTGCTCAGAACGAGAAAGCCGAGCCGACGTTCGGAATGACGATCGTCGACGACGTCGAGTACATAAACGGTGCGCTGACCCATCGACTCCGCGGCATTGCGGTGGTCCCTTCGTATTCACGGCAAAGCGAATCGAGGAGACCAGGATGGGTCAGCGCACGCGCATTCTAACAGAGATTCTGGGGTTCAACGGCTGGAAAGTGCGAGAGGCTTACTTCGAGGATGCGCAGCGCACCCGCTTCGAGCCGGTCGCTGGCTACGGCGCGCTTCCCGAGACGCGGCTGGTGCTGCGGGTCGAGCGCCGGTGGGCGCCGCGCTGCAGCCAGTGCGGGACGATCTGCCGGGCGGCCGCACACGAGCGGCTGCCGGTTCGGCGTTGGCGGGACCTGCCGTGGGCGGGTCGGCCCACCGTCCTCGAAGCCGAGCTCATCCGCGTCAAGTGCACGCGATGCAAGGGGGCTCCCGTAGAAATGCTGCCTTGGGCCGAACCTCATCAACGCCAGACCAAACGGCTTCAACAGCAAGTTGCACTCGAAGCGGCAAGTATGCCCGTGATGCATGTAGCTGTGCTGCATGGGCTGGACTGGCACACGGTACGCCGCGCGGAGGGCGAGGCGCTCGCCCGCTGGGACGCTACGCGTCCCGAAGTGGCACTTCGGCACGTGGGCGTCGATGAGAAGTGGCTTGGCCGTCGCCACAGACTCGACTATGAGTTCGTGACGATTGTTAGCAACCTAGAGACCGGCGAGCCACTGTGGATAGGTCCCCATCGACGCGAAGAAACCCTGCGTACCTGGCTCGATACCCTATCGCCTGACCAGAAAGCGAATATCGTTCTATTCGCGATGGATATGCATCGTCCTTTTCTGAACGCGGTCCAGAGCGACCCTCAGCTGAAGCACGCCGTCGTCGTTCACGACCCGTTCCACATCATGAAACGTGCAGGAGAGGCAGTCACAGAGGTCCGCAAAGAAACGTTCTTTCGTGCGGGGCGCGAAATGCGCGGCATAGGAAGGGGAACACGCTGGTTGGTTCTGCGCGCCTGGGAGCGCTGCACGCCGGCGCAGCAGGGTGAGCTTCGTATCCTCTTGTCGTACAACCGGACGCTGGCACGGGCCTACCAAATCAAGGAAGAGCTCCGCGAGACGCTTCACGCCCCGGATCGTGCCTCAATGGAAGCGGGACTCCGTCATCTGCTCCGCCGTACGCAGTTACGCGGCTGCAAGGCGCTTCGAAGGCTCCACGACTCACTCGTCGACCACTGGGAGCAGATCGTGGCGCTGGGTGACCACCATCCCGCAACCGGGCGGACCGAGGCGTTGAACAACAACTGGGAGACCTTGGTGCGCCGAGCTCGCGGCTATCGCAATCACGACTACCTGCTGCTCAAGCTCCGCTTCATGGTCGCGAACCCAGTCCGAACGTCGACCGGCACGGCGCGATTCCTGGCCCTTGGAATGCAGGCTCCCCTACGTGCTGCCGCATGAAAACGCCGGCCCGGATTTCGACGAAGAGCCGAAATACCTGGTGCCCTTGGCGCGCGCCAACCGCGCTGACGGCGAGCGGCTCGCGGACGCGGTAGCGCCGCTCGGGCTGACGACGCGGCAGATGGCGGTCGTGCATGCGGCGTGGCTCGGCGCGAATGCCGAGGGACGCGCGCTGATCGTGAAAGACCCGGCGCTGGTCGTGCGAGCGCACGAAGAGGCACGGCGAGCGAAAGCACGCCCGGCGACGCCGGCAGAGCAGATGCTCTCCGACCTCGGCGCGCTCGGCGGCATCGCGGCTCGGGTCCATCAGCGGACGCGGCGAGGGGAGCTGCGTGGATTGCTCGCGCCCGAGCGGGAGGAGATCCGACATGCCTTCTCGCAGGCGCGTCGGGAGGTGGAGCGGCTGATCAAGCGGCTCGGAAAGGAGCTCGACGATGCTCGACCAGAGCACGCGAATCGCGATCCTGCGATTGCATGAAGAGGGCCACGGCACGCGGCCGATCGCGCGAGCGCTCGGGATCTCGCGCGGCGCGGTCAAGGAGGTGCTCGCGGCGGGCAGCGCGGACGTGCCCGAGATCGCGCGCGCCGAGAAGGCCGAGCCGTACCGCGAGCAGATCCTGGAGCTCGTGCCACGGTGCAAAAACAACCTCGTGCGTGTGCACGAGGAGCTCGTCGCCGCCGGCGCGAAGCTCTCGTATCCTGCGCTGACGGCGTACTGCCGGCGGCACGGCATCGGCCACGAGCCGCCCGAGCCGGTCGGGCAATACCACTTCGGGCCGGGCGAGGAGTCGCAGCACGACACGTCGCCGCACGAGCCGGTCATCGGGGGCAAGAAGCGACGCGCCCAGACGGCCTCGATGGTGCTGTGCTACTCGCGGATGCTCTTCTTCCAGCTCTATCCGCGCTTCACCCGCTTCGAGTGCAAGGTGTTCCTGACGGAGGCCGCGCTCTACTTCGAGGGCGCGTGCTCGCGGTGGATGATCGACAACACGCACGTGGTGGTGCTGTCCGGCACGGGGAGGGACATGGTGCCGGTGCCCGAGATGGCCGCCTTCGCAGCGCGCTTCGGCGCCGTCTTCGTGGCGCACGAGAAGGGCGACGCCAACCGGTCCGCCCGCGTGGAGCGGCCCTTCGACTACATCGACAACAACTTTCTCGCCGGTCGAGCGTTTTCGGACTGGGCGCATCTCAACCGCGAGGCGCGTGCCTGGTGCGACAAGGTCAACGCGAAGATCAAGCGTAGTTTGCACGCGAGCCCGCGAGAGCTATTTGCCGTCGAGCGGCAGCACCTCGCGCCTCTGCCGGTCCATGTGCCCGAGGTCTACCAGCTCCACGAGCGGATCGTCGACTGCGAGGGGTACGTCACCGTGCATCGGAATCGTTACTCGGCGCCGTGGCGGCTCATCGGGCGGCATCTGGAGGTGCGCGAGACCAAGGACCGGATCGATCTGTACGACGGCCCGCGCCGTGTCGCCACGCACGAGCGGATCCCCGAGCCTATCGACGCGCGGGTGACCGTGCCCGAGCACCGACCACCGCGCAGCGAGAAGGTCTTCGCGCGCGACGCGCCGTCGCCCGAGGAGCGCGAGCTCTCGCGCGGCGGCGAGGAGGTGATCGGGTATGTCGCGCTGCTCAAGCGGCGCGGCCGGTCGCTGCGCGCCCTGCGCAGGCTGGCGGCCATGATGCGCGACTACCCGCGCGAGCCGCTGCTCGCCGCGGTGCGGATCGCGACGCACTACGGGCTCGACGACATGGATCGGCTCGAGAGCCTGGTGCTGCGCCACGTCGCCGGCGACTTCTTCCCGCTGCCGCTCGAGGTGACCGCAGAGCCTTTGGGCGAGGAAGGGAGAGACGACGAGCAAGGCCATGACGGGCCCGACGGCGAAGACGCGCCCGAGGGCGACGACACCACCGGACCGGAGGACGACGATGACGGATGAGATCGCGCAGTTGTTGCGGTCGCTGCGGCTCGGCAAGATCGCCGAGCTGTTCGACGAGGAATTGGCCCGCGCGAACAAGGACGGCCTGTCGCACCAGGAGGTGTGGGCGCGCCTGCTCCGAGCCCAGTGGCATCACCAGCAGGAGAGCGTGCTGGCGTATCGGATCAAGCAAGCCTGCATGCCGGAGCAGTGGACGATCGAGTCCTTCCCCTGGAAGCGCCAGCCCGGCGTCACGCAGCGCCAGATCCGTGGCTTCGCCGAGCTCGACTTCGTGCCCAAGGCCGAGAACATCGTCTTCATCGGCCCTACCGGCGTCGGCAAGACGGGCCTGGCCACGGGGCTGTTGCTGAAGGCGTTGCAGAACGGTCACCGCGGTCTCTTCGTCCGCGCCCAGGATCTCTTCGACGAGATGTACGCGTCGCTGGCGGACCGATCGAGCCGCAAGCTGCTCAACCGGCTCGCGCGCGTCGATGTCTTGGTGATCGACGAGATGGGCTATCTGAACCTCCGGCCCGAGCAGACCAACATCTTCTTCAAACTGATGGAGGAGAGGTATCGACGCCGACCGACGATCATTACAACAAATTTGGATTACTCCGAGTGGGCGAACTTCCTGGGCAACAAGTCGCTCGTCGAGGCGCTGCTCAGCCGCCTGCGTCACCAGTGTCACACCGTACGCATCGACGGACCGTCGCTGCGCGATCCCCAGAGTTGATGTTTCCACCACGTCCGGAGGTGTCCCATGCTCCGCTCCGACTCCATCTCGCTGCACGTCCCCGAACCGCTCGCGCTCATCGACGCGACGCTCCTCTTCACGGTGCAGGTCCTCGTCGCGCGGCACCCGGAGCTGCTCCTGCCGCCCGAGGTGACCGTGATCCATCCGCCGCCCGGCCTGCGCGCCGCCCGCGGTCTGCTCGATGGGATCCGCGAGCTGCACCGCGCCATCGACGCTTATCGCGATCTTCTCGCCGGGGCAGGCGGTGATCGTCGCCCAGCGCGCGCCATCGAGCCGGACGAGATCCCGTTTTAGCGCTGTCCTCCGCCGCTCCCCACCTCGCGTCCGAGCTCGAGCGTACCCTCGCCTGCGCGCTGCGCGAGCTTCCGAACCGATCCCATCACCACCTCCGACGCCACTTGTCGCGGTAGGACGGCGGCTGTGGGATCGGCTCGGTGGGCTTTTCGGTCCGCTCAGCGGCGAACGTGGACTCGTCGCCGTCTTTGATCTTGATCGTCCCCGTGAGCCGCCCGTCCTTTCCGAGCCGTGCTCGGCCGGTCCCAGACATTGGGTCGTACTCCCACGCGCCCTCCCACGTGAACGAGATCCCGCCCCGCGTGAACCTTGCGGTGACGTAGGCGAGGAGGCAGTGCATGCGGAGCCGATCGCCGTGCCCCGTGAACGAGATCACGGCCGGGCCGAGGTCGTCCAGGTACTCGCTGACCCACGTGCCGGTCTCGGTGATCCGCCACCAGCCGGCGTACTCGGGCGGGATGAGGTCCGAGGGCATCGTGGGCGCGAGCGTAGCACCGTCGGATGCCTACGTCGGCGCGCTACGCCTCGCGTGCTCCAAGTCCGCGCTCGCAGTCCACGCAGCGATTGCTGATCCGCGCCCGGACCATTTCTGACGAGCACGGGTGGGTCATTTCTGGTGAGCGCCGAAGTCGACGACGTGAACGCCGTGCCCGAAGCGTTGACCTGGGTGCCGGTCGAGTCGAAGCACCGCACGCGGACGGTCGTCGTCCCGGAGGGCGACGCGCCCCAGTTGACGACCGAACAATAGTTCGAGTTCAGCGAGCCATAGGCCGTGATCATCGGCCACCACCGCTCCGTGAGGAAGCAGGGGCCACCCCGATGCGGGTTAACCCAGCGAATCTGCGGGATTTTCCAGGGCGTTCGGGAGTCCCGACGGAGATCGCCTACAGAGGCTTATGTCAACTGACCCAGCCGAACCTGGAGGATCTGCATTTTCTTGACATCCACAAAAGCTTTAGGACTTCCTACCCGCTCCCCTGCCACGCGTTTGGCTTCGCCGCCCGCGCCACGGCCCCCCCGCGAGACGAACGCCTCGCGCCTTGACTGGGCCACGCTGCTCGCGAGCACATTTGCGATCGATGTCCTCGAGTGCCCAACTTGCAAGGGGCGGATGAAGCTCGTCGCCATGGTGGGGGGTAGCGAGCGGGACGCACGCTGCGAGCATACCAGACGCCGCGGGCAGGCCGTGCCGCCGCGCAGCTGGCTCGGATGGCCGTCTCTTCCTGGACGGCCACGACATCCACGGCGTCGGCGATCCCGGGCACGAGCCGCGGCACGCTGCCCCGTGGACCGCCCCAGCACGCGACCGTCTTGTCGACGAGGACCGCGCAGCCGCGGTCGTGGGAGATGGAGATGCGGCGCGCCGGCGTGCGCGGGAGCAGCGGCGCCGCCGTGCTCGCCGCCGGCGCCAAGGCCGTGGCGCTCGCCGCGGGGCGCGCCGTCGGTTGCGGAGGTGCCGGTGGGGCGGGGCCAGTGCTGAAGCCGCTGCAACCCGCGGACTCGAGCGCCGCGCACGCCACGACGCAGCGCATCAGCCTGCCAGCGCCACAGGCGCTGCGGGACGAAGTCAGAAGCTGGATCCTCACGGCCGTCGCCCGCACGTGCCCAGTGAAGCACTGTAAAGGGGCAGGAAGGTCGACCGTTCTCCCGAGATGCATACGAGCTTGAGCCGAGGAGCTGGTCGTCTCGTGATCGCGATCGCCGCACTGCTGGCCGCGTGCGGCGGCGCACACCGTCCGAGTGGGCCTCCGCGGGGCGCGGTGCAGCCGCCCGCTGCCGCCGTGACGCCGACTGCGGCATCGGCGGCGACCGTCGCCGGCTGGCCGACGGGGTCGCCCCTGCCGCCCGGCCCGGCGACCTGCGCTGCCGCGTCGGACTGCGTGATCGTGGCCGCGGTCGACCGCTGCTGCTCTTGCGGCACGATCTCGTCGAGGGCGGTCGCGAGTGCGTCCAACCTGATGGTCTACGACGGCAGCGGAGCCTTCTTCCGTGAGCTCAACGCCCGTAGCCCCCCCGCGTGCCGGAACCTCCAGTGCAGCCCGTGCCCGCCACCGCCGCAGCTCGCGTGCGTGGCCGGCACGTGCCAGGCCGCGCCGCAGCCAGGCCCCCGATGGGAATAGGTAACCGGCGCCGCGCGGACGGTCACGATGCCCTTGGCTGGGCGGTTACGTTATGACGGCTTGTGGGCCCGAGGCGCCCCTCGTGCGAAAGGAGCGGCTTTGCTCGCTGCTGGCTGGCGTTGATGACTGGAGCTCGGCCGCGGCGCTGCTCGGCCTGCGTGCGCTCGCCGCCGCCCGGATGGAGCTTCGCGGAGAGATCCTGGAGCGAGTAGTAAGCTTGATCCCGCCCGAAGGAGAACCCCTGCCGCCGCTATCGCGCGCGCTTGCGGTTCTTGGCTGCGAACTCGCCGCTGGCGAGGAGCGGCGGAGATTCCTCCGCCTGCGGGCCAGGGTTGTCGCCGAGCTCGCGTCCAACCGCTGAGCAGCGCGTGAGAACGCGGCGCAAGTCGTCTAAGGCAGAACGGGTTCGACCGCGCCGCGTTCGCTTGAGGATGGCATCGACGAGGCGCGATACCCCACGGCGAGGTCGAGGCACACGCCCTCCTGGACCTGCTCTGGATGGTCGAGCCCCGGGAGCGCCGGGTGCCGATCCTCGCCGGCGAGGGCGAGCAGGTCAGCGAGGTCGCCCGGAGCCTCGGGATGCCCCTCGGGACGGCATTCTCACGGCTCCGCCGGGGTCGCCTACGCCTAGCCGCCGTGCTCAAGAGGCGGTGCCGTGCGCCCACCTAACATCCGGATCGGCGGCGGAGCGAGGCGTTGTCACCAGCAGAGGCTGTTTGAGCGACGCTATGCTGTCTCCAATCATGTCTCAGAAATCCGAACTGGCCAAACGATTACTCGGTCGTTCACCCGGAGTGCGCAGCTGACTGGGCCGTCCTCTGATACGACAAACGCTACTCCGCCTTGGTGAACATGCGCAAACGAGAATGCCGCCTTGTGGCGTGCTCCATAATGACTCGGCATAGCCTCGACATTAATTGCATGTGCGTCGAGTGCTTTGAAAGGCTTCACCTCTCCGATGCCGGGGATAATGTATCCTGCGCCATAGATGGCAAGCCGGGGCCCGGCAAGAATTGCGCCGTCGATCGCTGATAGCTGAGCAATATCTTCTATGGCCGCATCGAGCTCCTCGCGCGCCACGTCGCGCTCCGTGCGTTTGATCGACAACTCATCTACTTTGTTCGCATCCAGCGACTTGTTCGAAGTAGAAACCAATGCCGATAACCAAGCCATCCGTTTTTGCCAATCGGATTGCATTCTATTGGCGAGGATATGTGCGTCGGTTCGTCGATACCTAACTTCCGCGAGCATTTCATCAGTTGGCGCCTGCGGTAACAATGCGAGGATCGCTCCCGCTCTGGTTGTGCGCATCTGGCGCAAAATTTGCATCGTAATCCATTCTGATGGACTGTAGTTCATTGCGGCGCCGAACCGTCCAGTGATAGCATTGACGGCGGCGCCAACGACGCAATCGCTTGTTAGAACGTCTATCGCGGGCGAAACACGCACGCCCGCATCGTACCGTAGCAACTCTCGGTCTTGTTTCTCGAATACGAGGACTCCAGGTCGCGGCGCGGCAATGCGGATGACCGCTCCACCGTCGGTGTGTGGGTCACGCCGCGCGATGCCGTCGATCCACAGTTCAGGCGCCCTTCCGCCGACCACGACGAGATGTGTGCCGTATCTCAATCCACGCGAAAGCTTGGCGAGGGTGCGTGAGTCGAAGGGGCGCCGCTCGATTTCAGTGATGCGCCACGCGGCCGGCGGACCTTCTTCGCCCCACTGGGCTGTCTCTGAATCTGTAATATCGACGAGTGTGGATGACCCTCCCTCGTCATAGACTATCGCGACCTGGATTGACTCTCCCTCCTCAAGCATGAGGCTTGCGAAGAACGCGGTGTCAGCCAAGGCGATGGCGGTTTTCCTATTCCCGCACGCTAGATGGAGCTCATGCTGTTCGATGAGCTGATTAAGCATTTCTCGGGGATAGATTAACGACATCTCATTCTCCATAGCTTGCCCCCGCCGGGGCAACGTCGCGAATGCACTTCGAGTACCTTGGACTGCACTGCTGTATAGCGCTCGTACATGGATGCGTTTCTTCGGTCCTCGCCGCCGCTCCAGCTACCCCCATGGCCATCCCAGTCTGCGAGACCAGCGGAGATACCGTCCCATGTCAAGACGGGGCATGCGCTCGGCAGGGGCGCCAGGCCCGGCCCCGGAGGGCAGGGCCCCGCCCGCCGTCTACATCCCCGCGCATTAGTGTTCGTTCGCCTGGTTCCGGGCTGCGCCAGCACGCAGGTTCGGACCCGGGGTCGGCCCCGCCGGCCTGGTGTCCGCCGCTCGCCCGCCGTGGAACTCCGTGGAGCCCCGTGCCCTGGCGTCACCCGCCGCGCCCGCTTCCAGTGGCCTCGCTTACGCCGGTCTCGCCCCAAATCCAGCGTCGCGGAAATTTGTCAGGTCACACGCAGGGCACACAAAAGCAAGGAGCCACGGCTCTCGCCGTGTCTTCTTGGTGGAGGCGCCGGGAATCGAACCCGGCACCCCGGTCACCCGAGGGCCACCTGCGCCGGAAGGCGAGGCGCCGTTGCCGCCCGAGAGCGAGCGCGTACTCGCGCCCGTTGCCCCGGCTTCCCCCGAGAGCCAGGGCGCTCCGTTGAGCGCCGGCGCGGGGTAAGCGCCCAGCCATCGCCATAGTCGCGGTCACCCTCCCGATATGGACGCCTCGGCAGAGAGGATTCTCGTACTAATTTGAGCTCTACAGAGCCTCATATAGTCCCCCGTTTCGCAATGGTCGCCGATGTATCGGCGCTCGTAGGGTTGGAGCGTGGCGGACGACCGCGAAATCTGAGCTCCCACAATCTCAACGACTCGCTCGTAGGATACACGAACAACACGAGCCTCCAGATTGACAATATATACCGCAAGTGGGAACGCCGAGTTCCCATTAGCTATCTCAATTCTAACTCGTGCTGGAAACATATATGGCGCATTTTCGTCGACCGGGGCCGATTCTAACGCGACGACATTACCGATCGACTCAAGAGTACGATCGATCACGTTCTTCTCGATGCCGAGTTCGATAAATTGCCGACGGAGGTCGTCGAGATCGTAGGTGGCCGGATTCTGCTTCGGTGTCATGTTCTTTCCTATCTGATTAGTGGGTCGCGTACCGTCCCGCCTGAGGAACATACACGCGATTTCCCAGGCTGTCACCGTCGTGACTCTCTGTAGATTTTGACCCGAGTCGGAGCCTGGCGTTTTCGAGGGCCTCCAGCAGGCTCTTCAGTGCCGCCTCGGGGCGCGGGCGCCGCGCGAGCTTCGTCCGCCGGAAGTCTCCGGCCGGTGCACACCGTCAGCGACTTCCCGAACGGCCGCGCCTCGACGGAGAGCCCCCGCTGCCGCCGCGCTCCTCGCGCCCACGGGCGTGACGTCGCCCTCACGCGGGCAGGCCAGCGGGGCGCGGGGAGCTCGTGGCCGCGGCGCTAGAGCGACAAACGGGTTGAAACTGCCTGAAAAGCGCAGAACTTCGAACCGCCAAGACGCCAAGGACGCCAAGAAGAGAATCCTATCTTGGCGTCCTTGGTGTCTTGGCGGTTCATCTCTCGCTTGATCAACGTGATCGGTGTCCTAGGCCTGAGCCAGGCACCGTGCTCCCGGGCACCAACGGCGGCAACGCGGGGCACGCGGGCTCCTAGCCCTACTTTCGCAACGCGCGTTCCTGACGTTTAGGAAGGCGCTTGCTTTCCAGGTGCTGCGCTTTGTCGTCGTCTAGATGAAGAAAGACCTGGAAGCCAGCGGTCGAGCTCGAAGATGCGCGCAGCGCGGCGCTGTTCTGCATTCAGTTCGGGCGCGAGCGGGATCGTGGGGCGCCGTCCCTGGGCGCCCGTTGCGGTCCGGACCAGCGTGGCGCGGATGTCGCCGAGGCTGTCCATCATGGCGCGGGCGGAGGCGTCGGTGCCAAGGGCGATGCGTGCCAGGCTGACGAGCATCAGCCCGAGCACCGTCGCGAAGGTGTGAAGCCGCAGCGAGCCGTCGGCCCACTGATGTGAGGGACCCCAGGGCACAACGCCTCCCTTCTTCGAGCGACGGAAGAGCTTTTCGACGTTCCACTGGCCGCGAAAGGCATGGACGATGCGTTCGGTGCTCCAGGTGTGGTGGTCGGTGCAGAGCACACGCTTGCCCAGGCGCGTTGCCTCGAGCTCTCGCCGGCGAGCGGCGTCGACCCGCCAGCTCAGTGTCGGGGCCTGCTCTTCGCCGCCAATCTCGACCACGACGAAGCTGGCCAAGTGCTCGCGCGCGAGCGCCTTGCGTACGCGCTGCTCGAGCGACGCGCGTCGAATGCGGCCGGCCTCCACCAGCGCCTCAAGCCTGCCCAGTTCCTCCTTGGCCTTGGTCAGCCGCGCTTCGATACCGCGCTTCTGCCCCTCGAGCAGCGTGACGCTCTCGATAATGACGAGCGTGCGGTCAAGGTCGCCGACCTCGGTCCGGACGCGGGCAGCGCGTACGTCCTCGTACTGTCCGGTCAGGTGCCGCATCGCGCCTTTCTGCGCAGCTTGCTGCAGCGCCCATTCGGCCGCGCTGTGTCCCAGGGGCAACGAGATGAGGCTGTAGTAGCCGGTGACTTCCAGATGAAGCTCCAGCTGAGGGCTCCAGAAGCCACCGTCGCGTACGAGTGTCCGATGACCTGGGCTGGTTCGTTGCTCCCCGGCGTCGAGCGCGCTGTGCAGCTCGCTCAGCCCTTGCAGGCACTCCTCGAGCACGGCTTGATCCGAGCTGTTGCCGCCGAAGGCCCGGTACAAGAGCGGCACGTGCCCGGTCTCGCTCACGAGCAGGCCGAGTCCCACCACCCGCAGGTCACTTCGTTTGCTTTTGGCATGTCCGCGACGCGCCAGCTCACCGGGGGTCGTTGTCGCGATGTGCGTGTCGAAGTTGGTCGTATCGAACGCCAGCACGTCGGCTGACAGAGCGAACCGACCGATCGCCGCCCGAGCGATCGCCACCTGGGCGGCCTCCAGCTCCTGATCGGTGACCTGCTGCGCGATGCGGTGAAACGCCTGGCCCGTGAATGCTGACCCGGGCAGGCACGAGACCCGCGGCAATGCGCCGTCGAGGAAGTCCCCCAGGTCACACTTCGGGCCCGGCGCGCATGCGCGCTGAAGCGCGACGGCGACAGCCATCTCGCCCACCGACGGCCCGTTCTTGGGTAGCCGCTCCGCCGACTGCGTTTTTGACATGGTCAGCTTCGGTTGCACGCTGTGAGGCGCCAGGAGGGGACGATGCCCTCCTCGGCGTACAGGAGCGAGCGATGCCACGAAGCAGGGATTTGGTGCAGCTGCGAGCAGCGCTGTCGACGCATCGAGAGCAGCAGAGGCGTGGGAAGTATCCGAGCGAGCTGCGAAGACGGGCGGAGGCGTACGCCAAAGAGCGCTGCCGTGCGGGGGCGACGCCGACGGAGATCGCCGCGGAGCTCGGTGTCCGCAAGATCACCGCCGATCGATGGATATCTGGAGGTGAGCGTGCGGACGAGGGCGTGTTGCCAGCAAGCCCCAAGGCGGTCGAGTGTTTTCCGCTCATGCCCGTCGTGGTGCGCCCGGAGCGCCGAGAGGCGCCGCCTTTGCGGCTCAACGTCGCATTTACCGATGGGACGCGGATGCAGGTATGTGGGATAGGCGCGCGCGACCTCGTGGAAGCGATCGAAGCGTTGCGGAGGGGGCAGTGACCCCCGCGACGATAGCCGTGTATCTGGCGGTCGGTCCAGTGGACTTGCGTGGCGCGTTCGACCGGCTCGCCGCGATCACCCGGCAGGTGCTGTGCCTGGACCCAGCCAGCGGCGCGCTGTTCTTGTTCCTTAACAAGAGACGCAATCGGCTGAAGGCACTTTGGTGGGAACGAACCAGCAGACTACGACAGCCTCTATAAACGATTCGATCTTCATCACGATCACTCTTCCGATCCATCCGTACGCGGGCCGGCAGGTACGCGTGCGAAGATAGGTTAGTGGCACTTGCCAAACGCCCGGACACACGCACATCGAGGTCGACGATCCAGAGGGCCGGCCTCTACGGGTGCCTATCGAATGGACTGACCGTGGGCCTCCTGGTGCTCTGCCCGGCGGCCCGCGTTCCAAGGCGTGTGTGGCTGGGCTTCAGCTTCTCGCTCTAACGAAGCTAGTGGACGCATGGACGGCAGATCAGGAGCCTCCCTCCAGCAAACGGCACACGTTGCGGCATAATTCCAGCAAACGGCACACGTTGCGGCATAATTCTAGCGGCCCCGGGGTGCCCCAGTCCGATGCAGTGGCGCGACCTCAACGACGAGCCGCAGCAGCGTAACCGCCCAGCCAAGGGCATCGTGACCGTCCGCGCGGCGCCGGTTACCTATTCCCATCAGGGGCCTGGCTGCGGCGCGGCCTGGCACGTGCCGGCCACGCACGCGAGCTGCGGCGCTGGCGGGCACGGGGCGCACTGGAGGTTCCGGCACGCGGGGGGGAGACGGGCGTTGACCTGACGGAAGAAGCCTTCGCTGCCGTCGTAGACCATCAGGTTGGACGCACTCGCCGCGACCGCCCTCGACGAGATCGTGCCGCAAGCGCAGCAGCGGTCGACCGCGAACACGATCACGCAGTCCGACGCGGCAGCGCAGGTCGCCGGGCCGGGCGGCAGGGGCGACCCCGTCGGCCAGCCGGCGACGGTCGCCGTCGATGCCGCAGTCGGCGTCACGGCGGCAGCGGGCGGCTGCACCGCGCCCCGCGGGGGCCCACTCGGACGGTGTGCGCCGCCGCACGCGGCCAGCAGCGCGGCGATCGCGATCACGACACGACCAGCTCCTCGGCCCAAGCTCGTATGCATCCCGGGCGAACGGTCGATCTTCCTGCCCCCTTACAGTGCTTCACTGGGCACGTGCGGGCGACGACCGTGAAGATCCAGCTTCTGACTTCGTCCCGCAACGCCTGTGGCGCTGGCAGGCGACGCGCCACGCGGCGTACAACAAGCTGATCGAGCGGATCGAGCACGTGGCGATCGCGTCGCGCGCGCCGATCTTGCTGACGGGCCCGACGGGCGCCGGGAAGTCGCAGCTCGCGCGGAAGATCTACGACCTCAAGAAGGGGCGCCGGCAGGTGAGCGGGGACTTCGTGGATCTGAACTGCGCGACGATGCGCGGCGATGGGTGTCGGTGATCGTCACGTCCCGCGTCCGATCGGTGAAGACGGCGGCCGCGCCGAGCTCGCCGACGCCTCCACGGCGCGTACGTCGACATCGGCGACCTCCGCGGCGCCCGCGACGCCATGGCCCGCGGGATCGCCCCCTTGCTCCGCCGCCTCAAGAGCCTCGAGGGCACCCCTTATTCGCGGAGCTTCCTGCTCGGGCTGCCTCACAACGCCGCCTTGCTCGCCGCCGCCGAAGGCTACGGCTGCATCCCGCCGGAGATCGACAGGCTGATCCGGCAGGCGTAGGCGAGGCGCGGCGCGTCGAGGAGAAAGAGTCAGCGGGCGGCTCGGGCGTACGCCCCCGGCGTCACCCCGGCGATGCGCTTGAAATGCCGGTGGAGCTGGCTCTGGTCGTAGAGCCCCACGCGCGCAGCGACCTCCGCCTGAGGGACTCCCCGGGCGAGCAGCGCCCCTGCGAGGCCGACGCGCCGGTAGGTCACGTACGCGTGCGGGGGAAGCCCGACCTCCTCGCGGAAGGCACGACAGAGGCGGAACTTGTCGAGTCGCGCGTGGGCGGCGAGCTCGTCGAGCGCGATCGATTCGGTGAACCGCGCATCGAGGAGCTCGCGCGCGCGCGTCACCGCGCGAGCCCACGCGCTGCGCGGACGGGGCGGATCTCGGCGCATGGTGGTGAGCTCGCACAGGGCGGCGAGCGCCTCGGACGACACACCCGCGAGCTCGAGAGGCGTCGCGTCGCCGCGAAGCAGCGAGCGATGCAACGCCGCCAACGGTGCAGCGCGCGGGTCGTGCGCGCAGAGCGCGTTCTCCGTCGGGGGCGACGCGGGAGAGTCCAGCGTCGCGCGCGCCTCGTCGACCATGCGCGCGTCGAAGATCACGACTTGAAACCGCCGCTGGCCTTGGCGGGCGTGCTCTGCGAAGACCTCTCCGGGGACCTTCACGTCGATCGTGCCCGGGCCGCTCGACCAGCGCGCGCCTCGAAGCGACCACTCGGAGCGGCCACTGAAGTGGAGCGCGGTGGCGTAGCGGTCCGTCACGCAGGTGAACAGGGGCCCGTCGCTCCGGAACTGCCCGACGGTGAGGCCGGGGAGCGCAGCCGGGCGTGAGAATGCGATCCGGCTCCGCCCGCGCTGCGCCGCCGAGAGATCCACGCCGAGGACGATACCGTGCGGCCCTTCTCGGCGCTAGGGCGTTCTCGGGCTGCTCCCCAAGGACGCGCGTCGAGCCAAGATCGCCCAATCTCCTCTGGACGCTCGGTCGTAGATGGAGGGCATGAACGTCCAGCGAACAGCGCTCGTCACGGGCGCGAACAAGGGGATCGGCCTCGAGACCGCCCGCCAGCTCGGCCGCGCGAGCATGACGGTGCTCGTCGGAGCACGCGACGAGGAGCGCGGCACGCGAGCCGCTGCGGCGCTGCGCCGAGAAGGCATCGACGCGCGCTTCATCGCGCTCGACGTGACGGACGCCGCGAGCGTCGCCGAAGCGCCTCGCACGATCGAGCGCGACCTCGGGCGGCTGGATGTCCTCGTGAACAACGCGGGCATCCTCCTCGGCCGCTCCACGCCGAGCGCGACGCGACTCGACGAGGTGCGCCACGTGTTCGAGGTCAACGTCTTCGCTGCCATCGCCGTGACGAATGCGATGCTCCCGCTGCTCCGACGAGCGTCGCCCGCGGCGCGCATCGTCATGGTGTCGAGCGGGCTCGGCGGGCTCGCGAACCACGGCGACCCAGCGTGGGAGTACGCGTCGTTCAACGCCATCGCGTACCCCGCCTCCAAGGCGGCGCTCAACATGGTGACGGTGCAGTATGCGAAGGAGCTCGCCCCGACGGGCATCAAGGTCAACGCCGCGGACCCCGGTTACACCGCGACCGACCTGAATGGCCACCGCGGCACGCAGACCGTCGAGGAAGGCGCCCGCGCGTCCGTGAGGCTCGCGCTCCTCGACGACGCCGGCCCGACCGGCGGGTTCTTCGACGCGCGCGGCCCCGTGCCCTGGTGAAGAGAAGTGAGTGACGAAAGGAGCAGGACAACATGACGACGATGGTGACGTTTTCGTTGGGGAACGCGGGGCAGATGAAGGGCGCCCTCTCCGAGCCGCCTGGCTCGGGCAAGGTCGGGGGGCTCGTCGTGGTCCACGAGTGGCACGGCCTCAACGAGGTGATGCGAGCGCACTGCCAGCAGTTCGCGCAGGCGGGCTTCCTCGCGCTCGCCCCCGACCTCTATCACGGCAAGCTCGCCGAGAACGACGAGGAGGCGGCGAAGCTGATCGGCGCCTTCGACTTCCAGAAGGCCGTAGGTGAGCTCGGCCACGCGGTCGGCTACCTGCGCTCGCATCCCCGGTGCAACGGGAGGGTCGCGGTCGCGGGCTTCTGCTTGGGTGGCGCGCTCACCCTCGCTGCGGCACGTTACGTGCGGCCGGCCCTGGAGGCGGCGGTCCCGTTCTACGGTCTTCCGCGGATCGCACCGGAGGAGTTCGCCGAGGTGAAGACGCCCATCTGCGGGCACTACGCCAAGGTGGACGACTGGGCGAACCCTTCCGTAGCCGAAGAGATCCAGAAGGCGGCGCGCTCCGGTGGAGGTGCGATGGATCTCTACGTCTACGACGCCGGCCACGCGTTCATGCGCTCGACCGATTCGTCCAAGTTCGAGCCGAAGAGCGCCGCGCTCGCGTGGCAGCGCACGGTCGAGTTCCTCCACACGCACATTGGCTGACGCGTCAGGCGGTGCCGGGCCAGGGCTGCGCCGGGTCGGAGCGGCCGGCATCGGGAAGAGCACGCTCATCATCCCGCGCTCCGGGCCGACGTCGCACAGGTCGCACATCACTTCGGGGACCGCCGCTGGTTGGTCCGGCTCAAGGTCCTCCACGGATCTCAGGTCGCCCCGCACTGAGCGCCCCCGGCGGAGGTCTTCACCAGTTTTCCGCGCATTTTCGCGATCGCTAACAGCGATGGGGCGATGTCGTCGCTGTTCGGGCACACGAAGGGCTCGTTCACGGGCGCGCTGAAGGACCGTCCGGGGCTGCTCCGCAAGGCGCACGAGGGGGTGCTGTTCCTCGACGAGATCGGCGAGCTCGGCGCGGACGAGCAGGCGATGCTGCTGCGGGCGATCGAGGAGAAGGCGTTTCTGCCGGTCGGGTCGGACCGGGAGGTACGTAGCGAGTTCCAGCTGCTCGCCGGCACGAACCGGGATCTGTCGCTGGAGGTCGCGGCGGGGCGCTTCCGGGAAGACCTGCTGGCGAGGATCAACCTGTGGACCTTCCGGCTGCCGGGGTTGCGGGAGCGGGTGGAGGACATCGAGCCGAACCTCGATTACGAGCTCGATGCCTCAGCGCGGCTGCTCGGCGTGCGGATCACGATGAGCCGCGACGCGCGCGCGCGGTTCCTCCGGTTCGCTACATCGCGGGAGGCGGTGTGGTCGGGCAATTTCAGAGACTTCAACGCGGCGGTGACGCGGATGGCGACGCTCGCGCCGGGGGGGCGGATCGGGATGGAGATCGTGGAGGAGGAGATCGAGCGGCTGAGCGAGGCGTGGCGGCGGGGGCTGGCGACGGGGGGTGGAGGGAGCGCGAGGAGCGCGGGCGGGGCGACGGGGGAGGGGAGCGATGGGGATGGGGAGGACGTCGTGGTCGCGGCGCTCGGGGCGCGGAAGGCGGCGGCGCTGGACCAGTTCGACCGGGCGCAGCTCGCCGAGGTGCTGCGGGTGCTGAAGAGCGCGCGGTCGCTGTCCGAGGCGGGGCGGGTGCTGTTCGCGGCGTCGCGGGCGAAGAAGAAGAGCGTCAATGACGCGGACCGGCTACGGAAGTACCTGGCGCGGTTCGACATCGACTGGAGCGCGCTGGTGGGGGAGGGCGGGTAGGCGGGGAAGAGGATTGCTGAGCTCCCCGGCCGCGGAGAGGGTGTTCGTCGCGCGGAGTGGGGGAGGAGAGCGGCGCGACGAGGTTGGTTTCTGCACTCTTTGAGGAAGTCAAGGCCGACGTCAACCTGACGATCGTGAGCGCTAATCCCGCGACATCTGGTCGGCCGGACGATTCTGCGACGCTTCCGGCGGTGCTCTCGGCGGCCGTGGAGCCCCGCCGGCCAGGTGCCCGCCGTGAGTTCCGTGGAGCCCTGTACCCAGTCGTCACCTGCCGCGCCCGCTCACGATGGTCTCGCTCACACCGGGCCCGCCCTAAATCCACCCCTGCGTAGCTGCTCCGCGGACCGCGTTCCGAAGCGTCCTTGTGGAAGACAGCCGAGTGCGTAGAGTCGCCTGGCAATGGCGAAGCGACGGCCCGGACTGGCAGGTGGTGACGTCCCGAGCACGACGGCGAGGGTGCTCGAGCTGTCAGCGCCGCATGTCGCCTGGCAAGGAAGCGAGGGCGCCCCGGCAAGCGCGAAGGGACGCGCACGTCATGCGGTCGGGCAGCACGAGAGCGCAGGGGCGGTCGAGGCCGCTGGTGTCCGGCGCCGCAGGCGTGCTGACCAGCCGTCTGTGGAGCAGATAGGCAGGCGTCCGCCGACCCGAGGCGCGGACGAGCAGCGCGGAGGCGAAGCGAAAAGGATTCGCCCCAAGACGAGCCCGAACCCGGCGGAGAGAAGCGAGCGCAGCACCGGCTCGCCGAGCCGACGCGCCTCGGCGCGGAGCGGACGCGCGCCTGGCTCGGCCGCGGAGGACGCCACCAAAGCTGTGCGCCGGACCGAGGCGTGCGACGGGTCGCGATCAGCGATCGCGCAAGACGAGCCGCGAGCCGGTGATCCGAGCCAAGTCCAGGTACTTGAGCCGTCCCTCGGCGATGAGGCGTTGTCGAGTCGCGACCCAGTGCTTGGGGCTCAAGTCGAGGATGTGACTGAGCGGATAGCTCGGAGCGACGGTCAGGATCTCCTGCAAGTAGAGCTCGGGGTCGAGCCCGTGCACCTGGCAGGTGGCGATGAGCGACGTGATGGCACAAGCCCGGACAGCATGCTCGTCGCTGCCGTGGAAGAGCCAGTTGCGCCGTCCCTTGACGACGCGGCGCAATGCTCTCTCGCTGGCATTGTTGTGGATGGGGATCTCCCCGTTGGAGAGGAACTCGCAGAGCGCCTCCCTCTGGTTGTGCAGATAGACCAGCCCTTCGCGCAGAGGCGCATGCTCCGGGACGACCAGCCGTTGCGTCTCGACCCAGGCGAAGAGTCTCTCGATCAGCGGGGCGGACTCGCGCTGCCGGAGCGCGAGGCGCTCGTCCGGGCTGCACAAGGCGGATTCCTCCTCGATGCGGAAGAGGGCCTGGATGGTCTGGAGCGCGAACGCCGCCTCCTTGCCCGCCCCGGCTTTGAACGCCTTGAAGAAGCGCCTTCGTGCGTGACTCCAGCAGCCGGCCTCACGCGCCTTGCCCGGCCCGAAGAGCACGTTGTGGTTGGCCGAGGCATCGGCGACGAGGGTCCCCTGGTAGCCGCCGAAGAGCTTCGCGACGGTGGGTCCGTCGTACGTCGGGGTGTAGCGAAACAGCACCCCATCGCCCGGCGCCACCAGGACGAAGACATGCCCATAGCGGTGCTTCTCTTTGGCCCGGATGGCGGTGCCAGTCGCATCCATGGCGAACCACGACCGCGAGAGCGCATCGCGCCAGATGGCATCGGCGATGCGCATCGCGATGCCGCCACAATCGTACTGCCAGCGGGTCATGTTGCCGCGGCCGATGCGGAAACCGTGCCGGTCCGACTCCACCTCTTGTCGGTAGTAGGGCGTGTGGTAGTCGAGCTTGTGGACGAACAGGTGGGCCAAGAGGCTCGGATCGGCAAGGCACCTGTCGATCGGGCGCTCCGGCAGCGAGGCGATCCTCACCGATCCGCCGCTCTCCTCCGTGGTGTCCGACTCGGGCGTGTAGCGTACAAGGACGCCGTCGACGAAGGGGCTTTGCTTGAAGCCCGTATCCGCAGGGATCCCCAGCAGCTCGTACTCCTGCACGACGAGCGGCTCGCCGCGCTCGTGATTGAAGACCGGCCCAGCGGCTGGCGAAGGAGCCGGCTTCTCTTCAGCTCCGCTGCTCGCCGCCGGTGCCTCCGCCTTGGCCACGTACTTGGGGCGACGCCTGACGATCTCGATGAGGCCGCCACGCCGGTAGCCGAGCACCGAGCTGTCTTCGACGCCCACACGCTCGAAGCGCTCGATGCCTTTGAGCAGCACCTCCGGCGGCAGCGTCTCGATGATCACCCTCGGGATGACACCGATGCGACGGCGCCCGTGCTCGTGGCGCTTGACTCGCTTGCCACCTCCGGGATCAGAGCCGGAGGAGGATTCTGCCGTCCCGGCGTGCTCCGGTGGGCTCGCGGAGCCCGGCGGCGGACTGCTGGCCTCGCCCGGGTCCGCTTCGGGCGCGGCATCGACGCTCTCGGCCTGCGACGAAGCCGGAGCCGGACAGGCACCTGGCTCCCCGGCCAGCGAAAGCCGCAGCTGGTCAGGCGAGACTTGCTCGGAGACGTGGCGCCGGAATCCGATCTCCAAGGTCCGAATCGTTTCCTGCAGCTGTTGATTATGCGCCTTGAGCGACTCGACAGACCGAGCGAGCTCTTGTGCCTGCTGCTCCGCCGCCGAGAGCTCGGTCAGCCTCGCCTCGAGCGCCTGCACCCGCCGCAATAGCGCGTCGACCAGCGACGCCGGGTCCGCGGCGGTACCTTGTCCTTGTGACCTGGCCTCGAGATAACCAAGCACGAGCGCCGCGCCGTCAAGGCGCTCTGTCTCCGACGCCTGCGGCAGCTCGGTCTCACCATGTCGTGTCGTCGAGGTCAAGGCGCGCTATGGATGCCCGCTTCGCCTGCTCTTGGCAAGTGCCTTATGACGAGAAACTTTCGCTGCCTTGGATGAGAATTTCCCGTCGAACACAGGAATGCAAGACAGGCATCTTGCGCCATCGGTACCGCGCCCCCGCGAGGTCTTCGGGACGATGCAGCTCGTGCTCTGCCTTATCTCCGCATCTGCGCCGACCGCCATCGGGCCGCGCTGGTGCCGTGAGCGCAGTGAACGAGCGCCAGGACTGGCGCCTCAGTGGACCATCCGGCGGCGGCTTGCCAGCGCTTCCACGGGTAGACCGGCGAGCAGCTGCGCGAAGTCCTGTGCTGACAGCTCGATGCACTTGCCGTCGGCCTCGGTGAACGAGGGCAGAGCAAACGCCCCCTTCGAGAGACGTTTGTATAGGATCGTGTACCCGTTGCGGTCCCACCAAAGTGCCTTCAGCCGGTTGCGCTTTTTATTGAGAAACAAGAACAACGCGCCACTGGCCGGGTCCAGGCAGAGCACCTGCCGGGTGATCGCGGCGAGCCGGTCGAACGCACCTCGCAAGTCCACCGGACCGACCGCCAGATAGACGGCTATCGTCGCGGGGGTCACCGTCCCCTCCGCAGCGCGTCGATCGCTTCCACCGTAGCCGCTCCGCCGACTGCGTTTTTGACATGGCCAGCTTCGGTTGCACGCTGTGAGGCGCCAGGAGGGAGCGATGCCCTCCTCGACGTACAGGAGCGAGCGATGCCACGAAGCAGGGATTTGGTGCAGCTGCGAGCAGCGCTGTCGACGCATCGAGAGCAGCAGAGGCGTGGGAAGTATCCGAGCGAGCTGCGAAGACGGGCGGAGGCGTACGCCAAAGAGCGCTGCCGTGCGGGGGCGACGCCGACGGAGATCGCCACGGAGCTCGGTGTCCGCAAGATCACCGCCGATCGATGGGTATCTGGAGGTGAGCGTGCGGACGAGGGCGTGTTGCCAGCAAGCCCCAAGGCGGTCGAGTGTTTTCCGCTCATGCCCGTCGTGGTGCGCCCGGAGCGCCGAGAGGCGCCCTCGATGCGGCTCAAGCTCGCGTTTGCCGACGGGACGCGGATGCAGGTATGTGGGATCGGCGCGCGCGACCTGGTGGAAGCGATCGACGCGCTGCGGAGGGGACGGTGACCCCCGCGACGATAGCCGTCTATCTGGCGGTCGGTCCGGTGGACTTGCGAGGTGCGTTCGACCGGCTCGCCGCGATCACCCGGCAGGTGCTCTGCCTGGACCCGGCCAGTGGCGCGTTGTTCTTGTTTCTCAATAAAAAGCGCAACCGGCTGAAGGCACTTTGGTGGGACCGCAACGGGTACACGATCCTATACAAACGTCTCTCGAAGGGGGCGTTTGCTCTGCCCTCGTTCACCGAGGCCGACGGCAAGTGCATCGAGCTGTCAGCACAGGACTTCGCGCAGCTGCTCGCCGGTCTACCCGTGGAAGCGCTGGCAAGCCGCCGCCGGATGGTCCACTGAGGCGCCAGTCCTGGCGCTCGTTCACTGCGCTCACGGCACCAGCGCGGCCCGATGGCGGTCGGCGCAGATGCGGAGATAAGGCAGAGCACGAGCTGCATCGTCCCGAAGACCTCGCGGGGGCGCGGTACCGATGGCGCAAGATGCCTGTCTTGCATTCCTGTGTTCGACGGGAAATTCTCATCCAAGGCAGCGAAAGTTTCTCGTCATAAGGCACTTGCCAAGAGCAGGCGAAGCGGGCATCCATAGCGCGCCTTGACCTCGACGACACGACATGGTGAGACCGAGCTGCCGCAGGCGTCGGAGACAGAGCGCCTTGACGGCGCGGCGCTCGTGCTTGGTTATCTCGAGGCCAGGTCACAAGGACAAGGTACCGCCGCGGACCCGGCGTCGCTGGTCGACGCGCTATTGCGGCGGGTGCAGGCGCTCGAGGCGAGGCTGACCGAGCTCTCGGCGGCGGAGCAGCAGGCACAAGAGCTCGCTCGGTCTGTCGAGTCGCTCAAGGCGCATAATCAACAGCTGCAGGAAACGATTCGGACCTTGGAGATCGGATTCCGGCGCCACGTCTCCGAGCAAGTCTCGCCTGACCAGCTGCGGCTTTCGCTGGCCGGGGAGCCAGGTGCCTGTCCGGCTCCGGCTTCGTCGCAGGCCGAGAGCGTCGATGCCGCGCCCGAAGCGGACCCGGGCGAGGCCAGCAGTCCGCCGCCGGGCTCCGCGAGCCCACCGGAGCACGCCGGGACGGCAGAATCCTCCTCCGGCTCTGATCCCGGAGGTGGCAAGCGAGTCAAGCGCCACGAGCACGGGCGCCGTCGCATCGGTGTCATCCCGAGGGTGATCATCGAGACGCTGCCGCCGGAGGTGCTGCTCAAAGGCATCGAGCGCTTCGAGCGTGTGGGCGTCGAAGACAGCTCGGTGCTCGGCTACCGGCGTGGCGGCCTCATCGAGATCGTCAGGCGTCGCCCCAAGTACGTGGCCAAGGCGGAGGCACCGGCGGCGAGCAGCGGAGCTGAAGAGAAGCCGGCTCCTTCGCCAGCCGCTGGGCCGGTCTTCAATCACGAGCGCGGCGAGCCGCTCGTCGTGCAGGAGTACGAGCTGCTGGGGATCCCTGCGGATACGGGCTTCAAGCAAAGCCCCTTCGTCGACGGCGTCCTTGTACGCTACACGCCCGAGTCGGACACCACGGAGGAGAGCGGCGGATCGGTGAGGATCGCCTCGCTGCCGGAGCGCCCGATCGACAGGTGCCTTGCCGATCCGAGCCTCTTGGCCCACCTGTTCGTCCACAAGCTCGACTACCACACGCCCTACTACCGACAAGAGGTGGAGTCGGACCGGCACGGTTTCCGCATCGGCCGCGGCAACATGACCCGCTGGCAGTACGATTGTGGCGGCATCGCGATGCGCATCGCCGATGCCATCTGGCGCGATGCGCTCTCGCGGTCGTGGTTCGCCATGGATGCGACTGGCACCGCCATCCGGGCCAAAGAGAAGCACCGCTATGGGCATGTCTTCGTCCTGGTGGCGCCGGGCGATGGGGTGCTGTTTCGCTACACCCCGACGTACGACGGACCCACCGTCGCGAAGCTCTTCGGCGGCTACCAGGGGACCCTCGTCGCCGATGCCTCGGCCAACCACAACGTGCTCTTCGGGCCGGGCAAGGCGCGTGAGGCCGGCTGCTGGAGTCACGCACGAAGGCGCTTCTTCAAGGCGTTCAAAGCCGGGGCGGGCAAGGAGGCGGCGTTCGCGCTCCAGACCATCCAGGCCCTCTTCCGCATCGAGGAGGAATCCGCCTTGTGCAGCCCGGACGAGCGCCTCGCGCTCCGGCAGCGCGAGTCCGCCCCGCTGATCGAGAGACTCTTCGCCTGGGTCGAGACGCAACGGCTGGTCGTCCCGGAGCATGCGCCTCTGCGCGAAGGGCTGGTCTATCTGCACAACCAGAGGGAGGCGCTCTGCGAGTTCCTCTCCAACGGGGAGATCCCCATCCACAACAATGCCAGCGAGAGAGCATTGCGCCGCGTCGTCAAGGGACGGCGCAACTGGCTCTTCCACGGCAGCGACGAGCATGCTGTCCGGGCTTGTGCCATCACGTCGCTCATCGCCACCTGCCAGGTGCACGGGCTCGACCCCGAGCTCTACTTGCAGGAGATCCTGACCGTCGCTCCGAGCTATCCGCTCAGTCACATCCTCGACTTGAGCCCCAAGCACTGGGTCGCGACTCGACAACGCCTCATCGCCGAGGGACGGCTCAAGTACCTGGACTTGGCTCGGATCACCGGCTCGCGGCTCGTCTTGCGCGATCGCTGATCGCGACCCGTCGCACGCCTCGGTCCGGCGCACAGCTTTGGTGGCGTCCTCCGCGGCCGAGCCAGGCGCGCGTCCGCTCCGCGCCGAGGCGCGTCGGCTCGGCGAGCCGGTGCTGCGCTCGCTTCTCTCCGCCGGGTTCGGGCTCGTCTTGGGGCGAATCCTTTTCGCTTCGCCTCCGCGCTGCTCGTCCGCGCCTCGGGTCGGCGGACGCCTGCCTATCTGCTCCACAGACGGCTGGTCAGCACGCCTGCGGCGCCGGACACCAGCGGCCTCGACCGCCCCTGCGCTCTCGTGCTGCCCGACCGCATGACGTGCGCGTCCCTTCGCGCTTGCCGGGGCGCCCTCGCTTCCTTGCCAGGCGACATGCGGCGCTGACAGCTCGAGCACCCTCGCCGTCGTGCTCGGGACGTCACCACCTGCCAGTCCGGGCCGTCGCTTCGCCATTGCCAGGCGACTCTACGCACTCGGCTGTCTTCCACAAGGACGCTTCGGAACGCGGTCCGCGGAGCAGCTACCTTCCACCAGGTCGCGCGCGCCGATCCCACATACCTGCATCCGCGTCCCGTCGGCAAACGCGAGCTTGAGCCGCATCGAGGGCGCCTCTCGGCGCTCCGGGCGCACCACGACGGGCATGAGCGGAAAACACTCGACCGCCTTGGGGCTTGCTGGCAACACGCCCTCGTCCGCACGCTCACCTCCAGATACCCATCGATCGGCGGTGATCTTGCGGACACCGAGCTCCGTGGCGATCTCCGTCGGCGTCGCCCCCGCACGGCAGCGCTCTTTGGCGTACGCCTCCGCCCGTCTTCGCAGCTCGCTCGGATACTTCCCACGCCTCTGCTGCTCTCGATGCGTCGACAGCGCTGCTCGCAGCTGCACCAAATCCCTGCTTCGTGGCATCGCTCGCTCCTGTACGTCGAGGAGGGCATCGCTCCCTCCTGGCGCCTCACAGCGTGCAACCGAAGCTGGCCATGTCAAAAACGCAGTCGGCGGAGCGGCTACACCCCTGCCAAAGTTTATCAGGTTACGCGCAGGTCTCCGCTAAAAAGACACGGTTCCCGCCGTGTCTTTTTAGCGGAGACGCCGGGAATCGAACCCGGAGACGAATCTGCGGGCCGCATGCGCGAGAGATACTGCGGAGGCCGCGTCGGACGCGTCGGAGCGGTGTCAGAAAGCATCCTAGGCCCGATTCCTCTCGTATACCCGGAATCCCTCTCGTGGAGCCGCGTGCCCTGACGTCGGGCACACACAACTAACACCGCTCTAGCCTAATCGTCATGGTTAATCATTCGCCTACCCTGGATCCGTGATCGCTTGCTTAGCGGGGCGGCTGTCATGTGAGTTACCAATTCTGTGAAGTCAACAGTCCTGCGCGTGCAACGCCAACCAACTTCACGAGCTCATCGAGAGAATCTACTAGCTCGACATGGCCCCCGTCGGGTTTGTACGACAAGAGCTTTAGATTCCGAGTTCTCTCGACAACGTTCTGGCGCTCGGGGCGACCAATTTCGGTTTTGGGTATAGTCAGATAATGGGCTCGCCCGATGCCGTGACGAAATGCGTAATCTTCGAGGATGAGTGCGATGTCCGGATCCGAAAGGCTGCATCCGATAAACAAGAACGTATGTGTCAACACGAGCGCTGTTAAGATCTGATAGCTTGCAGGGAAGGCGTTTCTTGCGGAAGCGTAGTCGCTTCGGGTGAATACCATCTCATGCGCGGCTGATATGGTGCCGTGGACCTTGTATATTAATCTGCCCGGAAGGCGAATCATCTCGGCGAGATCGGCGTCCCGATAGCTCTTGATTAAAGCTGGGTGGCCCTGCTTGGTAGAAACATAAGTTTCATAAATCGTGTCGAAGTTCGGTGTGATTACGATGCGTGAATCCAGTAGGTGGATTAATTCGTGGATTCTGGCATATTGAAACTGAGGATCGAGAAATTCTTCTCTGCATAAGTCGGCAAATGCCTGACGGCCTAGCACGTCTTTGATTATTTCGCAGGCAGTGAGCGGATCGCCCAAGTCTATGATTTTCTTTACATCGGCCTTCAGGCTCTTGGGCGCTCCTGACGGCATCTTGTTGACTCCCTCGTGGAGAAACTGATTCCAGTTCTTGGGGCGCCGCTTGCCGTCGCGACTCAATGAGTTCATCGACACGCCAGCGCCTATGACGATTACGCAATGGCGCCGTGCGATATCATCGACGAGGGTGGAGGGCCACGGAATCATTTGTTTGTCCCAAGATTCCGCAGCAGAGATTCGGCCAATGAGCCGACGAACTCGGCGTAATTGTCGCGTTGGCTATACTGGGCTCCCACAAGTCCGTCTGAGCCCTGAAGTCTGTGAATCGGCGTATGGCCGCTCTGTGCCATCGGCACAAGGCTGTACATGTTCGGCACATCGCCGAGCTCCATGTCGCCACTGTCGAGATGATCTGCAAGGAAGAATTGTAGGTTCTTGTGCATGGCAAGAGGGATTCTTTTTCGAATTCGCTCGAATTGCCAAGTAGGTCTTCGTTGTCCACCGCCCTTGCCTTCGCTTTTTGCAACGTATTGTTGTACGGTAAATCCAACAAATCGCGAGGCGTTTTCAAGGTTGAGGCGGACACTGTTCTGTCTGAATTCGTCCACTTCGACGCCGCGGCTCTGGCACTCATCAACTGCACGAGTATACCGCTTGCTCCACTCTGTGAGCCAGGTCGCAATGTTCTCAATTCCTGCAATGCTAAATATGTCGCAGCCCATCGGGGTGACGAAAAAATCAGTGCCGATAAGTACTGAGCGGTTGAGTGCTCCTAGGCTTGGGCCGACGTCGACAAATATAAGATCGTACTTCTTGCCAAGTGCACGAATGAGCTGAGTGCACCAGTTTGTTTGTCTTGCCCCGGCAAAGTCCCCTGCTGCAAAAGTTGTCCACGACTGGCTTAGTCGGTCTTCCAGTAGCGCGAGCCTAGGGTGGCCTGGTAATAGGTCAAACGTGAAACGTGTCGTGGCGCCATCTATTAAACTAAATTTTTTGTTTATGCTCGGTTCTCCACGTGTCAGTGGGCGCAGAATATCTTGTATCGTAGAGCTTTCTTTTTCGGGTGCATGTGTGTAGAGTCGATCCATGCGCTGTTCGTCAACAACTAGCTGCGTTGCGTTGCATTGAGGATCGGCGTCTACGAGAGCGATTTTTGTTTTAGTGTGCTCTGCGATGTATGCAGCGACATTGCAAAGAAGCGTGGTCTTGCCGACTCCGCCTTTGTTGTTGAAGAAGGAGACTGCATGTGGGACACGAACGTTCATTGGCGACTCTCTTCTGGGTTCCGTCCAAAGATCCTACAGGTTCTCCTCGCGCCGCGCTAGTCCACAACACGGTACATCAAGCCTACCCGAGCACCACGGCCGACCACCGGAGCGATCCACCCCCGGGCTCACCGGCGCATCGCCGGCCGATGATGACCAGATCGCCGGGGCGCGCCTCCGGCCAGCGCTGCCGCAACGAGAGCGCGGGCACCGGCGTCGGGGGAGGCTCCACCGCGTGCTACTGGTCCGTCCGGCTCGGGTGCCTCGTCGTCCTGAGTGCTGGCTGCCCCGAGCCCGTCACAGCACGATCCACGTCGCGCCGTCGCTGACCAGACGGAAGGTGACGTAGGGGTACCCGTCCCGCGCGGTCTGCTGGCCCGTGCTCGCGAGGACCTCGATCGCCACCTCTTCCCCCCCCGACCTCCTTGATGACGACCTCGGCGCCGGCGTTGCCCGCGGCCGGAAGGCGGATCGTCACCGGGTCGTGCGCGTGGACCCGCACGAGCTCGCCCGACCGAGCCGTGTAGGTGGTCGTCACGACGGGGCTGAGGAGCTTGCCGGGCTCACGACCAGCGAGAAGCTCGTGTGAAGATGTAAGGACAGTCGCGCTCGCCCGGCGACGAAGTCGCTGCAGTGCTACTTCGGCTTGCAGCGAAAGAGCGGCATACAGCGTTGCCAGCGGTCACCGTGAAGAAAGCGACTGTGATTTTGGAGTCTTGGCCGCCAGCCTCGTTTGACCTCCGGCATCGTTGCGGGGCTTAGCAAGAACCCTGAGGACACCTCCAGGGAGCGGCCATCTGGACGCGAACACCAGCACTCGGCTTCACGCTGCACGCCGTCAAGGAAACACAGACTATCGTCTGTTAATTCGGCCAGAGCGAGGCGCTAAACGTCGTTGGAACTTCGCGGAACGAGGTCCGACATGGCGAAGCTGCGTCCGCGGCCCGAGAAGGGCCAACAGATCGATCCGTCCATCGACAGCCCAACACCTCACCCCGATCGCCTTCTTCACCGCCGATCACGGCGGTCCAGCACCGAGCGCCCCCGCGGCACGCGCGCCCATCAGGCCCATCTCCCGGAGCCGCATCCCGCAGCCCACCCCAGCCTCCAGGCGATCCTGGCCGAGCGCTCGCTCATCCTCGCCGTGCTCATCTCCAGCGGCGTCCCGGCGCGGGACCGCCCCGACGTGGAGCAGCAGGTGCTCCTGGGCGCATGGCGCTCCGTCGAGCGCGGCATGTACCGGCCGGACCCCTCGGACGAGCCTCGGCGGGCGCTCCGCGCGTGGATCCACGGCGTCGCCTGGAGGAAGGTGTCGCACTACGTCAACAGCGCCTACGTGCGTCGCGTGGTCCTCCACGCGCAGCCGCTCGGCGTGCTGCGCGAGCCCGCCGGACCGAGCCTCGAAGCGCAGATCGACGCGCGCGCCGATCTGGAGGCGCTCGCCCAGCTCAAGCCGTGGCAGCGCGAGATGTTGCTCGCCGTCGACCGCCCGGAGTCGCTCGTCGCGTTCGCGAAGGCGCGCGGCATGAACCCGTACACCGCAGCGAGCCGGCTCCGCATCGCCCGTGAAGCGCTCGCGCTGAAGCTCCGGAGGCGTCGATGAACCTCGGAAGGTGCGCTGACGTCGGCGCCCACGGAAGGCACACGGCGTGACGACTCCACGAGGCGGCCCGGAATTGAAGGGTGGGAGGCGGCTGCGCGGCCCGTGCGAGAGCCACTGCACGCGCCAGGCACGCCGCTCGGAAATCCAGCATGACTGTACCTGCCAGAGAGATTACCCGATGCCCTCAGTGACCCATGAAGCCCTGGTGGAGCTGTTCAAGAACCGGCCGACGCTGGCCGCCGAGATGCTGCACGACGCGCTCGGCCACCCGGTCCCGGCCTTCACGGAGGCGCGCGTCGATGCCTCCGACCTGACCGAGATCGTGCCCTCGAACCGTCGCGCCGATGTGATCGTCGTGCTGCTCGTGGGCGAGCAGCAGCGGCCCGCGATGGCCATCGTGGTCGAGGTCCAGCTCGGCGTGGACCCGGACAAGCCGTATGCCTGGCCGGTGTACGTGACCCAGACGAGGGCCCGGCACCGCTGCCCAACCCGGCTGCTCGTTGTGACGACCGACCCGGCGATGGTGAGGTGGTGCTCGCGCCCGATCGACACGGGCCACCCTGGCTGGGCGCTGACGCCGCTGGTGCTCGGTCCCGAGGGCGTCCCGGTCGTCACCGACGCCGAGCAGGCGAAGGCGGCGCCCGAGGTGGTCGTGCTCTCGGCCATGGCGCACGGGCAGAGCGAGGCGGCGGAAGGGATCGGCGTGGCGTTCCTGGCGGCGGCTGCCGGGCTCGATGAGGAGCGCCGCACCCTGTACTGGGACCTGGTGCTATCCTCGCTGAACGAAGCGGCGAGGCGGACGTTGGAGGCGATGATGAAGAGCGGATACGAGTTTCAGAGTGAATTCGCGCGCAGCTACGTGGCGAAGGGCATGGAGAAAGGTCGGGAGGAGGGCCGGCAGCTGGGGCTCCTCGAGGCCAAGGCGCACGACGTGCTCGCCGTGCTCGATGCCCGCGGGCTGGACGTCCCCGCGGAGGTGCGGGAGCGTGTCCTCGCCAGCACCGACATCGCCGAGCTGGATGGCTGGGTCCGCCGGGCCGCGGTCATCAGCGACGCCAGGGAGTTGCTCGTTCCAACCGGCTCCTGAGCAAACGCTTCAGGTTTTCAGTCGTCCAGCGCCGCCCTGGGGGGCGGTGGTTGGCCAGTACGCTCCGCATGCCTGCCGGTACGAACCGTACTTCCCGGTAAAGCGCAACCGGCCGAAGCGCTCGCGGTGCAACGGGTGTTGTCAAGGCGGCCGAGCCCTCTCTCTCACTGCCGCTCTCTATCCGGCCTGTCGTGGTCCGTCACGCAGGTCACGCGCCCGCCGGCTTGGTGAGGCCATCAAAGCCATCGCCAGGAACGCCGGTCCCCTCACCCTTCATCTTACGCCGCTCTCGTTGTGGCATCGCAGCGCGAATTCGAGGCAACTGCGCGCACCGCGCGACGATGACTCTCACGAACAGGTACCGCGCTGACGTCGGGGCACACGGAAGGCAAACGGCGTGACGACTCCACGAGGCGGCCCGGAATTGAAGGGTGGGAGGCGGCTGCGCGGCCCGTGCGAGAGCCACTGCACCAGCCAGGCACGCCGCTCGGAAATCCAGCATGACTGTACCTGCCAGAGAGACTACCCGATGCCGTCAGTGACCCATGAAGCCCTGGTGGAGCTGTTCAAGAACCGGCCGACGCTGGCCGCCGAGATGCTGCACGACGCGCTCGGCCACCCGGTCCCGGCCTTCACGGAGGCGCGCGTCGACGCCTCCGACCTCACCGAGATCGTGCCCCCGAACCGCCGCGCCGATGTGATCGTCGTGCTGCTCGTGGGCGAGCAGCAGCGGCCCGCGATGGCCATCGTGGTCGGGGTCCAGCTCGGCGTGGACCCGGACAAGCCGTATGCCTGGCCGGTGTACGTGACCCAGGCGAGGGCCCGGCACCGCTGCCCAACCCGGCTGCTGGTCGTGACGATCAAACCGGCGATGGTGAGGTGGTGCTCGCGCCCGATCGACACGGGGCACCCTGGCTGGACGCTGACGCCGCTGGTGCTCGGTCCCGAAGGCGTCCCGGTCGTCACCGACGCCGAGCAGGCGAGGGCAGCGCCCGAGGTGGTCGTGCTCTCGGCCATGGCGCATGGGCAGAGCGAGGCGGCGGAGGCAATCGGCGTGGCGTTCCTGGCAGCGGCTACCGGGCTCGATGAGGAGCGCCGCGCCCTGTACGGGGACCTGGTCCTATCCTCGATGAACGAAGCGGCGAGACGGACATTGGAGGCGATGATGAAGAGCGGATACGAGTTCCAGAGTGATTTCGCGCGCACCTACGTAGCCCATGGCCGGCGGGAAGGCCGGGAGGAAGGGCTGCGGGAGGGGCTGCGAGAGGGGCTGCGGGAGGGCCTGCAGGCAGGCCTGCGGGAGGGGCTGCGGGAAGGCATCCTCAAGGCCAAGGCGCACGACGTGCTCGCCTTCCTCGAGGCCCGCGGGCTCGCAGTCCCCGTCGAACTGCGGCAGCGCGTCCTCGCGAGCACCGATATCGACGAGCTCGATCGCTGGGTCCGCCGTGCCGCTGTCGTCAGCGACGCCCGCGAGCTCCTCGCCACCACCGGCTCCTGAGCAACGCATCACGCCGCCGCAAGCTGCCGAGTCGTTCTGCTCCGGCATGAAGGGCGGCGGTGGCTGCGGGCTCGCTCCGCGCGTCCGCGGCCACGCGGCTGCTCCCCCGCGCTCTTGATCCATCGCCGCTCTGTCCACCCCAAGCCGTGCCAGCGCGACCTCGTCGAGGCGCCAAGCTCCGCAGAACCAGCACGTTGCGCCTCCCGCCAGTCACCCGGCGCGCGTCGCCGCGGTGCCGGTCATCCCTCCACCTCTGGCCGGACACCATCTCCGTAAAATTGCCGCGCCAGGCGATAAATCGATCACGGCGCAGCGCGCTGCTCCCGCCGCGACCCCGGGCCGACACGTTCCCAGCTTTACCGGTTCACTTTATCTACACCATCTCGATGCCGGAGGTCGACTCCGATATTGATCGTAGCGCCGCATTGTCTCAGAGTGCCGCCCTCTGGAGGTCCACCAAGATGGCTTTTGGCTCACTTCTTCGAACCGGTTCACTCGTTCTTGCGCTGGGGACGCTCGCTCTCCTCTCCGCCTGCTCCGACGACGGCGATTCGTCCAACAGCTCCGGCGGCACGGGCGGCGGCTCGTCCGCGAGCACCGGGAGCGCCTCTCAGGGCTCGGGCGGCAACACGGGCGGCACCGGCGGCGCGGGCGGCGGCACCGGCGGCGCGGGCGGCGCCACCACCGGCACGGGGGGCAACGGCGGCAGCGGCACGGGCGGCAGCGGCGGCGGTCCAGACGCGCCGGGGATCACGCCGAACCCCATCATCTCCCGCGGCAAGCCCGCCTTCGCCTCGGCGGGGACGGCGTCGGTGATCAACGACGGCAAGTACAGGTCGGCAGGCACCTGGATCGCGGGCAAACCCACCGCGGCCGCGCCCGCCTGGGTCGCGATCCAGGTCGGCGACGGGTACGAGCGGCTGCTCCTGAGCTGGACGGCCTCGTACAACTACAACTACACGGACGTGCAATACGGGGCGCCGGGCGCCTACCGCGTGGAGACCTCGAGCGACTCGACGAACGGCGAGGACGGCACCTGGAAGAGCGTCGCCGAGGTGACCGACAACCCGGTCCGCACGCGCGCCCACAGCTTCGACTTCAGCGGCCAGAGCTGGGTGCGGCTCGTCGTGACAGCGGCCCCCGCGACGAGCGACGACACCGGCGTGCAGCTCGACGAGATCGACGTGCACGACATCTCGAACGGCGCGGAGGACACGTGGTTCTTCCTCGGCGACAGCATCACGGCGTTCGCGTATGACCGCGACACGCCGGCCACGCAGCCGAGCTTCGCGGAGAACGTGCACGCGGCGCACGAGGCGAACTACCCCGCGATGATCAACGGCGGCATCGGCGGCGAGCTCACGAGGAGCACGGACCGCCCCAGCGCGCTCGATCGCATCGATGACGTCCTCGAGATGAACCCCGATTTCCACTTCTTCGCCATCGGCTACGGCACCAACGACTCCTGGGACCAGACCGACCCGAGCACCTTCAAATCGAACCTGCAGGAGCTCATCGACACGATCGAGGCCGCGGGGCGCGTCCCGGTGCTCGCGCGCATCCCGTTCTCGCCCGACGGCCACCACGACGCGGTCGACGTCTTCAACCAGGCGATCGACGAGCTCACGACGGAGAACGCCCTCGTCCCGGGGCCGGATCTGTATGCGTGGTTCGAGGCGCACCCCGAGCAGCTCACCGACGAGGTGCACCCGGATCCCGCCGGGCGGGTCGCCATGAACAAGCTCTGGTCCGACGCTGTGAACGGCCTCTACGTCGGCCAGCAGTAGCGCGCGACGCGCAACCGACCGAGGCGGCGCCGGCGCGAGCCTTGACCCCACGCGGCCGCGAGCGCTAGCTAGATCTGGCGCGCGAGCGGCGAGCGGCTGAAGTAGCGGAAGTAGCGCGGAGCGCGACGATGCGACGGTCGCCGTGGCGCTTCCGGGCCAGGGGTCGCCGCGATGGAGCGGCCGGCGAGCGCGGCGGAGCGCGGCGCCGCCGGCGAGCGCGGCGGAGCGCGGCGCCATTGGCGAGCCCGACGTTGTCGGCGAGCGCGGCGCCGCCGGTGAGCGCGGCGTCGCCGACCGGGGCGCGCGCGGTAGTGCGCGGCCTTGCCATGCTGAGCGGGAAGCGAGACGATGCGCCTCGCGACCGAGCTGAGCGCCATGTGACGCGGCGGCACGCGGGCGCCGGAGCGGAGCCGTGATGGACGACGATCACGAAGACGAGGACACGCGGAGGGACATCGCCCCCTACGTGCCGCGCCGCCCCGTGATGGCGGTGATCGGCAACGGCCTCGCGCTGGACTCGGCGACCGAGGCGGTGTGCGTCGAGCTCGGGCGGCGCGCCGTCGAGGCGGGGTTCCGGCTCGTCACCGGCGGGCTCGGCGGCGTCATGGCCGCCGTCTCGCGCGGCGGGCGCGAGGCGGCGACGTGGCGCGACGGTGACATCGTCGGGCTCCTGCCGGGGTACGAGGCGTCCGCAGCGAACCCGTACGTGGACATCGTCGTCCCGACCGGGCTGCAGATCGGGCGCAACATCCTCGTCGTCGCGGCGGCGGATGTGGTCGTGGTCGTCGGTGGAGGCGCGGGGACGCTGAGCGAGATCGCCGTCGCCTGGCAGCTCGGCAAGCCGCTGCTCGCCCTCGCGACGAGCGGCGGCTGGGCACGGCAGCTCGCCGGAGGGCGCGTGGACGACCGGCGCTCGGATCGCATCGTGTCGGTCGCGAGCGCGGAAGAGGCCGTCACGGTGGCGTGGGACATCGCCGGGCGGAGCCGCCCCGGCGGCGGCGTGGTTGAGCCTGAAGGCGGGCGGACGTGAAGAAAAATCCAATGATTTCAATGCATTGGCCTTCTTGGTGAGGTGCTCTCCCTCCCGGGCAGGTGCGACCACGACCGCCGCGCCGGGGCGCGACAGCTCCGCTGGCCGGGGCGCGGTCAAGGCCCCGTGACGAGGGCGGAGACATGGATCTTCACCGGCGGATCCGTCGCCTCGGTGTAGACGACCTCGCTGGCCATGCTGGCCGGGGCGCGGTCAGGGCCCCGTGACGAGGGCGGAGACATGGATCTTCACCAGCGGATCCGTCGCCTCGGTGTAGACGACCTCGCTGGCCCCGTCGATGTGCCGGCGGACGATGATGTCCTCGAGCACCCCGAGTCCGCCCCCGAACTGGAGCAAGGCGCCGCACCCGTCGAGCTTTGACGTGTACGCGCTGACCTGCGTCGCTCCCGCCGGCAGCGGCGGGAAGGCGCCGAGCCGCGTCGCGGTGCCGGCGCCGTCCACCTCCCAGAGCTCCTGGCTGCTGCCGTCGTCCGCCGGGTGCTCCGCCTCGAGCACCAGCAGGAAGCCGTCCGGCGCCCTGGCGCGCACGGTGTGGAGCAGCCGGTCGTCCGGGAGACCGGCGATGGGCAGCGACGCCGACGTGGCGAGGCGAACCACGCTCCGCGCGGCCAGCGCGAGATCGCCGTGGCCCAGGTGGAGCAGCGGGTCCTCCGGGTCGGCGTAGGCGACTCGGCCGCTCTCGTCGTACCACGTGGCGGCGTCCGAGCGGCAGCGGTGCAGGACGGCGCCTGCGGGCGAGATGAGAAACCCGGTGAGCGGATCGAGCCCTTCTGCGCACGGGGGCGTGTGCAGGACGGTATCGTTGTCGAGCGGCGCGGCCGGATAGGCGTCGCCGCGAAAGGGGCAGTCGTCGCAGCGAAATTCGCGCAATAGGTCCTCGAACAGGTTGGTGTAGAGCACGCGCCCGTCGGTGGGGCGGATACGCGCGCTGCGCTCGTCGACGAGGCAATCGAACCCCACAACAGCTGATCTGGGAGAGCTCCAGTGCGCCACGGCGTCCCAGCCGCAGCCCCCCTCCGACAGCGCTCCGGCGAGGTAGACCTGATCGGGGTCGAGCACATCGCCGGTGATCGCCACGGAAGCTCCGCTGCAGTCCGGCGCGCCGCCGCCAACGCCACCACCCGCTTCGCTCCCGCCGCCGCCGCTGGCCGCGCCGCCGCCAGCGCCGCCCTCGTCGCTCCCGCCGCCGCTGGCCGCGCCGCCACCAGCGCCACCGCCCTCTCCGCTCCCGCCCGCGCTGTCGCCGCCGCTGGCCGCGCCGCCGCCACCCTCTTCGCTCCCGCCACCTGCGTTCCCACCGATGCTGTCGCTCCCGCCACCTGCGTTCCCACCGATGCTGTCGCTCCCGCCACCTGCGTTCCCACCGATGCCGTCGCTCCCGCCGCCCCCTTCGCTCCCGCCACCTGCGCCCCCGGCGCCGTGGCCTTCAGCCCCTGCACCGCCTGTACCGCTCGCCGCCATCCCGCTCGCCGTCGAGCTCCCCGCGCCGCCGCTGCCCGTGCTGGCAGCGCTCACGTCGCCGCCGCGGCCCCCGTCTCCGCCGCCCCCGGGGATCGCTTCTCTCGCGCTGCATGCCGATAGCAGGACGAGGACGGACGCTCTGGCGATGGTGCGCATGAAGTGACCTTCCTGGGCAGCGCGACACGCCTCTCATGACATCGAGGCACGGAGCCGTGGTGCACGAGGGTTGAAGAACGGAGATGGCCAGTGGCCGTGGCCATCATGACGTGAGCCGTCGAATGCGTCGACCTCCACCATCGCTGCCGCCCTTCTCTCGCGAATACGAGCGCGCGAATCTGCCCTGCCCGCAGCGCCCGTGGCGCGCGGCCCTGCGCGCGGGGCGGACCGGCGCGCGCGCGGCGCGTTCTCGATGTGCCGTGTGACAGCGCGGTGTCCAGAGGGGCGCCGCGCGCGCCCACGCCCGATCCGACCGGCGCGCAGCGCGTGCTAGGCTCGGCGCCGATGTCGGAAGCAGATGACGAAGAGATGCAGCAGCTGAGGGCCCGTGTCGGGACGACCCTCCGCGGGAAATGGCGGCTCGACGCGCTGATCGGGGCGGGGGGGATGGCGGCCGTCTACGCTGCCACTCACCACGTGGGCCACCGCGTGGCCATCAAGATCCTGCACCCGGAGGGCGCCGTGTCCCGCGAGCTCCGCGCCCGCTTCGAGTAGGAGGCGCTCGCCGCCGCGCGGCTAGGGCACCCGGCCGCGGTGCAGGTCCTCGACATCGACGCGACCGAGCCGGGGGAGCCGTTCCTTGTCATGGAGCTGCTCGACGGCGAGAGCCTCCGCGAGCGCGCGTTGCGGCTCGGCGGCGTCCCGCTGCCCGAGCTCCTCGCCCACGTGGACACGCTCCTCGAGGTGCTCAAGGCCGCGCACGACGTCGGGATCGTCCACCGGGACATCAAGCCGGACAACCTCTTCGTGACCCGCGACGGGCGGCTCAAGGTGCTCGATTTCGGGATCGCGCGCATGAAGGAGGGCGGCGCCGGGCTGAAGACGCGGACGGGCGCGGTGCTCGGCACGACGAGCTACATGGCCCCGGAGCAGACCCTGGGCAGGCACGTGGACGGCCGGGCCGACCTCTACGCGGTGGGCGCGACGATGTTCACCGTCCTGACGAACCGCAGACTTCACGACGCGGACACGCTCACCGAGGGAGAGCTCCTCATCAGGATGAGCACGACGCCCGCCCCGCCGCTCGCGACCGTCGCTCCCGGCGTGGATCCGCGGGTCGCGCGCGTCGTGGACCGCGCGCTCGCCTTCCAGGTCGAGCGGCGCTATCCGGACGCGCAAACGATGCTCGCCGACGTGCGCGCCGTGCGCCGGGGCGAGGAGCCCCCCTTCGCGACGGTGGAGATGGCGGACGTCGACGAGCGCACGCGCGTGCACGGCCGGGGACGGGCCATCCCCGAAGGACCGCCGATCGGCGCGTCCTTCCCGGGCGCGAGCCTGCCGGCCATGGCGATGCCGGCCGCGTCGGCCGCTGCGGCGGCCTTCTCGACGGCGGCTCTGCCGGGCCAGCCGCAGGCGGGCGCGAGCGCGGGCCCTGTGCGCGGGCCGCGCGCGCCGGGGTCGCCGCGGCTCGCCATCGTGGGCGCGGCGGCGGTGCTCTTCTTCTGCGTCGGCCTCGGGGCGGTGCTGCTGCTCTGGCCCTCCCGCGACCAGGGCGGCAGCGACGCCCGCGGCAGCGGCGCGCCGACGTCTGTGTCACTCAAGGACATCCCCCGCGCCTCGAGCTCCGCGGTGCCCGTGGCCGACTCCGCCGGCTGCCAGCCGGGCGTGCCCTGCACCTGCCCGGGCGGCACCCCGGGCAACGTGCCGAAGAGCTGCCAGCTCACCTGTGGCGAGGCGTCGGGCTGCAAGCCGAGCTGCTCCGATCGCGAGGTGTGCGAGAGCCGCTGCGCCGGAGACTGCCAGTCTTCCTGCGCGAGGAGCAAGGCGTGCGATACGCGGTGCGCGGACGGCTGCGATATTGCCTGCCGCCACGCCGAGACGTGCCAGGCGACCTGCGGCGCGGGGTGCTCGTACGCCTGCGAGGACGTGGGCAAGTGCGTCCCCGTCGTGGGAGACGGGAGCGTCGTGACGTGCAACCGCGTCGGAGGGTGCGAGGTGACCTGCACGGGCTCGTGCGCGGTGTCGTGCTCCAGGACCGGCTCGTGCAAGGTGGAGTGCCAGGGGCAGGGGGCGGCGAAGCGGTGCAGCGACGGCCGCAGGGCGTGCGGGGACGGCTGCTCGCTGCCGCGGTGAGGCGGGGCTGCCGGGATCCTGTCGCGCGACGTCGCTCCGGCCGCCTCGACGGCGACGCGCGCCGGGCGGCCAGAACCCAGCGCTGCTGATCATCGCGCCCGTCGTTTTGACCAGTCTTCGAGCTCGAGATCCTTGAAGCGAGCGAAGTCCTTCGTGTTTGCAGTCACGAGGACAAGCCCGTTCGTATGCGCGATGGCTGCGATCTGCCCATCCACGTAGGGCGCTGCCGAACCGAGCTCCTCGAGGCGCGCGCGCTCGGAGCCATGCCACAATGCCGCCGCTTCATCGTACGGCAGGATGGGGAACGACGCGCGCACGACCTCGTCGATGTAAGCCTCGAGCGCCGTCCGCCGTCGCCCGCGTGGAAGCCGTCTGCACCCGTACGTGAGCTCATGCCACACGGGCGCTCCGATCGCGCACTCCTGTGCGTGCTGCTCGAGTCGACGCACGATCTCGGGGCTAGGCCTGGTCGACACCGGAGCCGACACGATGTTCGTGTCCAGGAGGAATCTCAGGGTCACAGCGCGACCTTGCGCCCGGGGCTCGCTGCTCGAAGGGAGTCGAAGTAATCGCGATCGACGCCGACCTCCTCCAGTCGAAACCTCTCCAGAAAATGCCGGTAGGCTTCGGAGAAGCGCGGCCGCTCGGAGCGCAAGGCGTCGTACTCCTGACGCGAGAGCACGACCGCTATCGGTTTGCCGCGGCGCGTGAGCTCGATCGTGCTGCCTGCCTCGACCTCATCGACGATGGTCGGCAGGTTGGCTCGGGCCTCTGCAATGGAGTAACGCTTCGGCATACCAGGATGTACACCCCGATGTACAGATCTTCAAGCCGTCTCCGCGCTCAGAGCCGCGCCTTGCGCAGCGCGAGCAGCCAGTCGTTGAGGTCGCCCTCGTTGCGCGGCTCCTCCGGCAGCACGGCGCGATCGTGGGCCGCCTCGAGGGTCGTGAAGGCCCGCGAGATCTGCTCTGCCCAGCGCCCGGCGGTCTCGGGGGAGAGCCCCGTCTTCTCGCCGGCCCGCTTCGCCTCGATGAGCTCGCGCGCGGCGCTGAAGCCGTAGAGATCGAGGAGCGCCGTCACGTCGGTGACGATCTCGCCTGTCCGGAGCGCGTGGGCGCCGGTCAACGTGGTCCTGAGGACATAAAGCAGCTTCTTCGCCGACGTGCGGCCGCCCGTCTCCCAGGCGCGGAGCTGGCTCGTGGCGAAGCCGACGTAATGGCGGAAGATCCGGCGCGACAGGGCCTCTGCGACGAGCGGGCGGAGCGAGGCGAGGTCGGGATCGATGTGGAGCTGGAGGGGGCCGAGGATCCGCTCGATGTAGTTGCCGTTGCCCTGGAGCACGCCGAGGAGGACGGGGTGGATCTCGTTCGACGTGTAGTCGATCTCGACGCCGTCGATGACCTCCATCCGCGAGGGGCTCGCGCCGCTGCGCAGCAGGCCGAGCAGCTTCTCGGTCGGCTCGACGTGCACCGCCTTGAGGTCGAGATCGCTGTCCGGGGAGGGGAAGCCGTACGCGTGCGCGCCGCTCAGGGCGACGACGAGGTGCGGGCGCTTCGCCTCTTCCTGGGCGATGACGCGCGCCGCGACTTCCTGCTGATGTGCCTCGAGCACCTGGGTGTTCATACCTCGTCCTTTCCTTCATCGCTGCCGCGCTCGCCGCTGTGTGCCGGAGCCGCGTCGTCGTCGCCGCGCGCCGGATCCGCATCATCGCTGCCGCGCGTCGGGCTCGCGTTCCCGTCGTCCCAGACCGCGACCGGCGCGGGGGGAGCGTCCTTGCCGAGCGGGCCTGGCGCCGCCGCGAGGTGCCGCCGGGCGACCTCCTCGCGGACGCGCCGGAGGAGCGCGTCGGCGCGGGGCACGTCGGGGTGCGGCGGGAGCTTCGTCGCGAGCCGCGCGGCCTCCAGCTCGGGTGTCATCGCCTCGGCGAGCTCGATCGTCCGGTCGAGCGGCCAGGCGCCGGCCTTGATGGCGAGGAGCGTCTCGCGCAGCTCGCCCTGCACGACCAGATCGACCTCGCCGTCGCGCAGCCAGCGGATGGCGGTCGCGATGAGGCGCACGAGGTTGTAGGCGTTCTTGGGGCGGAGATCGCGGGCGGGGTCGAGCGAGGTCCTGTTCGCGCGGGCGAAGGTCGCGAGCGAGGCGAAGTCGCGCGCGGGCAAGAGGCCCTGGTCGTGGAGCGAGCGGTAGAGCTGCTTGATGTACTCCTTCGCCTGGAGCTCCCTGTCGGCCTCGGTCGGCGCGGCGCGCGGGCTGACGGCGGCGAGCTTCCGGGCGATGTCGTCGAGCGACAGCGAGGGGTCGTCGGCGAGCCAGTCGAGCACCCGCTCCCGGTGCTCGGCGAGCCGGTGCGCCTGCGAGAGCCGCTTCAGCTGCGAGAGCGCGTAGCGGCCGAAGCTGCCGTAGATGGCCGACGAGACGAACGCGCCGCGCGCCTCGAGGAGCCACGCGCCGATCTCGTCGCGCGCCTCGGCGGTGCGGACGAAGAGCAGCTCGAGGGTGTTCGGATCGGCGCGCAGGGCCTGGCGGATCGCCTTCTCGACCTCCCAGTACGAGGCGCTGCCGTCCGTGCTCACGAGGTCCCGGGGCGGCTCGGCGAGGCCCGTGGTCCAGGGGAAGGGGAGCGCGAAGACGCCGCGCCTGTCGGTGTCGGAGCCCTCGTGCGCGAGCCCCCACGCGCGCGACCCCACGACGGCCTCGAGGACCACGGCGGGCCGCAGCGCGTCCCAGGCGGCGCTCCGCCGCTCCGCGTGCCGCACCTGGCCGGCCTTGCGCGGGACGAGCTCGTCGCGGCGGTAGCGGACGACGCCGATGCCGACGAGCATCACGTCGAGCTCCATGCCAGCCGAGGCGACGACGCGCCCGATGGCGCCCTGCGGGACGCGGCGCTCGCCGAGGACGCGGTCGACCCGGGTGGTCACCTCCGTCCCGTGGGGCAGGGGGACGGCGAGGGGATCGAGGTGGGTGAGGCCGCGCAGGCGGAGCTCCATGAGCGGACGCTACCATGCGGGAGGACGTGGCCGAGCGGGCTCGTGCGCGACGTACGGTGGAGCTCCCCTTGCTTCACGGAGATCGCCCGAGACGGCTCGGCGCGTTGGAGCCATGGGGCATGGCGGGGCCCGGTGAGGCGGTGCGCCGGGGGGCGGCTGCGGTACGGTGGCCGGCGATGATCACGCGGATCGAGGTTGATGGGTTCAAGTCGCTCCGCGGCTTCGCGCTTGACCTGGAGCCGCTGACGGCGATCGTGGGCGCCAACGGCGCGGGCAAGTCGAACCTGCTCGACGCGCTGCACCTCCTGTCGCGGCTCGCCCAGACCAGCGTCACCGAGGCGTTGCAGGGCGGTCGCGGCGCGATCCGGGACCAGTTCTCGCGGCTGCGGGACGGAGCGGCGGGGCGCATTAGCATCTCGGTGGAGATGCTTCTTGATACAACCAGGGATCCTCCCTGGGAGGACCCGTCCGTGACGAGGGTGCTCCACAGGACCGAGATCGGGCGCGCCGTCCTTTCTTCAGGGATCGAGGATATCGCCATCGATGAACAGCGCTTCGTTATCCTCGATGGTCCGGCGGCGGATACGTGGATCGCGCGGCATCCTGCGCTGGTGCCGCTGGCTCGTTACAACGCCCCGAGTGGCGCGCAGAGGGAAAGCATTTTCAAGCTGGAGGGCACACGACCGGTCACCGGGCCGGACACTCGGGCCATTCGTTGGAGTCACTTCGGACTGGAGTGGGAGCCTGGCTTCCTCGGAGCCCTTTCGGGTCGTGGCGTCATGGCAGGAGTACGCCCCGCGAGCCTGCTCGGCAAAGTTGCGAGGGAGCTCAGCGCGATCCGCATCATCCACTTCGAGCCTTCCAAGCTTCGCCTCTCCAGCGACCGCGCTGCAGGACCTGCGCTCGCGGCCGACGGCTCCAACCTCCCCACGGCGCTTGCCGCGCTGGCCCCCGAAGCGCGCGCTCAGATCCGAGCAGATCTCGCGGAGCTCATCTCGGGCTTTCGCTCGTTCGAGGTTGTTCCGGCTGACGAAGAGCTCCGGTTGGAGGTTGAGTTCACGGACGGCGCCCGCGTACCCGCCCGCGTGCTCTCGGACGGCACATTGCGCCTCATTGCGCTGCTCACGCTTCTGCGTGGCTCGCCGCCCGGTGCGCTGATCGCGGTCGAGGAGCCGGAAAATGGTGTTTATCCCGGTCGCCTGCGCGCGCTCATGGACAAGCTCGTCGACGCGACCACACCCAAGGGCGACGTGCTCCCGCCGCAGCTGCTGCTCACGAGCCACTCGCCGGCGATACTCGCCGCGCTCCACGGAAGACCCGAGTCGCTCGTCTTCGCGGATCTCGTCCGGCGAGGAGACGACCTTCGCTCCACGCGCATGCGCCACGTGCGCGCCGGCGACGGCCCAGAGCGCGACCCGAGCACCGTCTCCCGGCGGGAGATAGAGCGCCTCCTGGACGCCGCCCGCCCGGAGGACGAGGCGTGATCTGGTTGTGCGCAGGCGTTTACGCCGAGGGCCCCACCGATGACCGGTTCCTCTGCAACTTGATCAACCGGATCTTGCCGCCGCTCGCCGTCGAGACCTGCAAGGGCGGCTTCTATATGGATGACGCCCGGCGCATCGACGAGCCGCGACGAATGCGGGGAGCGAGCCGGGAAGAGCGGATCGCCGCGGCAATCGAGGAGAGCTGGAGCGAGTGCAACCTGTTCGTCGTGCACAGCGACGGCGAGGGCACGCCCGATGAGGTGCGGCGCGAGCGGATCGAGCCGGGACTCGCGCGGGCGACCCGACCCAGGTTGAGGTTGGCGGAGGTTGGCGGCGACCCGACCCGGGCGACCCGACCCGGGTTGAGGTCGGCGGGGACCCGACCCGGGTTGGGCGACCCGACCCGAGTTGAGGTGGGCGACCCGACCGGGGTTGAGGTTGGGCGACCCGACCCAGGTTGGGCGACCCGACCCAGGTTGAGGCTGGCTGGTTGGGTTGGGCTGGGGCGACCCGACCCAGGTTGAGGCGACCCGACCCGGGTTGAGGTGACGGCGGAGGTGACGGCGACCCGAGCGGCGACCCGACCCGGGTTGCGGTCGGGGCGACCCGACCCGGGCGACCCGACCCCCAGGTTGAGGTCGGGGTGGCGGGGTGGCGACCCGACCAGGTTGAGGTCGGGGTGGCGACCCGACCCAGGTTGGGTTGGGCGGGGCGAGGTAGCGGGTTGGCGACCCGACCCGGGTTGAGGCAGCGGAGTAGCGGGTTGAGATAGCGACGGAGCTTGCCGTCTGTGAGCTTGCCTACCGTAACCCGCCATCAACGCTCGATCGGCGCGAGCAGGGCGCCCCTGTGGCGCGCAAGGAAGCTCCGCACGTCCTCGGCGGGCTTGCCGGTGAGCTCCTCCACCGCGTTCGTGGCCACATCCAGCGTGCCGCGAGCGATCCCCTCGTCGAACGAGGCGAGCAGCGTGGCCACCTCGGCGGGCATGCCAGCCTTCTGCATGCCCTGCTCCAGCGCTTCGCGCGGGACGGGGACATAGGCGATCGGCCTGCCCGTGAGGTCCGACGCGATCCGGGCGATCTCGCCCTGAGAGACCGCTGCCGGTCCGGTGATATCGAGCACCCGCTTGCCGTTGAACTCCGCCGCCAGCGCCGCGGCTGCGGCCCTGGCGCAGTCCTCGCGCGTGACGTAGCCGGTCCTGCCGTCCCCGGCCGCGGCCACGAGCTGGCCCGTCGCCAGCGCGCGCCGTAGCGAGCCCACGAGGAGGTCGGCGTAGAGGTTGTTGCGCAGGACGGTGGCGCCGAGCCCGCTCTCCGCGAGCGCGTCCTCGGTGCCCTGGTGGTCCGGCGCGATCGTGATCGGCGAGCCCGGCCCGGGGTTGGTCAACGAGGTGTAGACCACGTGCCGCACGCCCGCCTTCACCGCGGCCTCGAGCGCGCTCCGGTGCTGCGCGATGCGCCGCCCCGGTCGGTCCAGCGCGTCGGTGCTGATGAGCAGCAGCCGCGCCGCGCCGGCGAACGCCTCCGCCAGCGAGGCAGGCGAATCGAAGTCCGCGCGCCGCACCTCGACGCCGCGGGCGCGGAGCTCGCCGAGCTTCTCCGGGTGCCGCGTCGTGGCGATGAGGGGACCCGCGCCCTGCGCGAGCAAGAGATCGACGACGCGCCGCCCGAGCTGGCCGCCAGCGCCGGTGACGAGGAGAGGCTGAGACATGGTGAGAGCTCCTTGTGACGAGGTTGATGAGAACTCTGAGTCTGTCTCGGATCTGGATCAATAAGCGATTCATGGTTACTGTGTTCCGAAATGGGAACAATGGACCTGAACCACCTCTCCGTGTTCGCGGCGGTCGCCGAGACGGCGAGCTTCACCGCGGCGGCGCGCCGGCTGGGGGTGCCCAAGTCGACGGTCAGCCGGAGCATCGCGTCGCTGGAGGCGTCGCTCGGCGTGCGCCTCTTGCAGCGGACGACGCGCAGCGTGGCGCTCACGACGGCCGGGCAGGCGCTCGTCGATCGCGTGGGCTCACGGCTCAGGGCGCTGACGGAGGCGATCGATGGGCTCGCGGAGCTCGCGGATGAGCCGTCGGGCACGCTGCGCCTCACCGCGACAGCGGACTTCGGCACCGAGGTGCTGGCGGAGCTCCTCGCCGGCTTCTGCCGTCGCTACCCGCGCATCACAGTGGAGATGCACCTGTCGCACCGGCCCGTGGACCTGGTGAAGGAGGGATACGACGCGGCCTTTCGGTTCCTCGGGAAAAAGCCCCGGGACTCGACGGTGGTCGCGCGCAAGGTGGGCGAGCTGAGCCTGCATTTCTACGCCTCGCCCGCGTACCTGGCCGCGCGGGGGACGCCGCGGACGCTGGACGATCTCGCGGAGCACGACTGCGTGGCGCTCTCAGGGACGAGCCCCTTCGCGCGCGACGAGGCGTCGCGCGCCCGCGCCCCGCTCCGCGTCCGGTTGCTCGCGGACGACGGGTTCTTCGCGCGCGAGGCGGTGCGCCACGGCGTCGGGATTGGCCTGCTCCCCGCCTTCCTCGCCCAGCAGGACGTGCTCGCCGGAGCGCTCGTCCGCGTGCTGCCGCGCTGGGTCCTGCCGATGGGCGGCGTCTTCCTCGTGTTCCCGAGCGGCCAGCACCTGCCGAAGAAGACCGTCGCGCTGCGCGACCACGTGGTGGAGGCGCTGCGCGTGCAGCTCAACGCGCGCGCCGGGCGCGCCGGGGAGAGCTAGCTGGCGGGCGCCGGCCGACCCGCCAGCGTACCGAGCCGGCCTCCTCGTCCGGGCCGTCCCCGGCAGCTTATTGCGCGCACGCTGTCGGACGACCCGGGGGTGCCGTGATGAGCCGCGGCCCTCATGCCCGCGCCGCGCCCGTTCGGAGCTTGATCTGCCGACAGGGCGTAAGGTTACCCGAGCGTCGCCCAGACGGTCGTCTCGCTCGGGCTCGACCTGGCCGAGATCACGACCCTGTCGGACCTCCAGGCGGGCCTCAAGCACTGTATCGGGCGCTCGCTGGGCGAGGCGCGGGAGCGCGGCGCGAGGTCGTCCGGCAAGCGGTGAGCGCGCGGCGCGCTGCTCCGACCACGGCGGCCGGACGCTCGCTCCATTCCAGCGCGCACGATTCGCTGCTCCGGCAGAGTAAAATTACATCGGTGCTAGAAGAGTAACAATCGACGCGGGCCCGTGCCCAGACCGGGGCCCCTGCGGTCTATCCAGGTTGAAGGGGCCAGCGACAGCGGGTCGCTTCGGGCGCCGCGACGCACGGAGCGGCAGGGTCCCCCGCCACTCGTCCACGAGAGCTCCGGCCGCGCCGGCCGGGCCACGGCGGCGCTGGCCATGCTGCGCGCGGCGCCCTCGCGCGGGTTCACTGCTTGTTCACTCACCATCATCTTTTCTGGAGGAACGTCATGCAGATTCGTTCGATTCTCTCACTTGTTCTCCCGGCTTTGCTCGTCGCGTGCGGCGACTCCCAGGTGGGCTCCGATTATCCCGGCGAGGCTCTCCTCACGGTGGAGGGCACGATCGTCAATGAGCTCGACGCCGCGCCGACGGGTCCGGTCGATGCCGTGCTGGTCTGGAACAGCGTGACGTCCGACACCGAAAACGAGAACTTCCCCGTCCGGACGACGGTGACCGGGAGCTTCCCCGCGGCCTTCACGCTGTCCATCCATGAGCCCCCGCCCGAGATCTCGCTCAACGATCTCGGCGAGGCCGGCCTCGTCGACACAAGGGTCGGCATCGCCACCATCGAAGCGGCGTTGAGCGAGGACTCTGCTGGAGAGGGCAGCGGGCTCGGCGTCGACGAGCACCATGTGATCGTGTACGTGGAGAGCGAGATGGACGAAGACGGCTTCTGGTCCAATTTCTTCGACGGGCCGCTCGCCCCCGGATTCCACGTCATGGATGTGTCTCCCCGCAAGCCCGGAGGCGAGGTGGAGGCAGAGCTGCAGGCAGCCTTCGACGCGTGCAATGCCGCGGCGACGACGGAGGCGGAGCAAAAAGCGTGCTACGGGTACGATGTGAAGCTCAAGATCCGCCCCTCCGCGGGCGGCGCGGGCACGACGCTCACCGTCCGCATGGCGCCCTCGGAAGATCTGAAGTATCCGGACTGGCACTGATCGTGGTACACGCGCAGACGTGGACGATCGTGTGTCGCTGACGGCGCAGATCGATGCGGCCTACCGGCAGCACGGGCACATCGTGCTGCGCCGGGCGCGGCGGCTCCTCGGGAACGAGCAGGAGGCGCGGGAGATCCTCCAGGACGTCTTCGCCTCCCTGCTCGGCGAGCCCGGGCAGTTCGACGGGAAGGGTCCGCTGGTGAGCTGGCTCTACGGCGCCACGACGCACGCCTGCCTGAACCGCATCCGTGATCAGAAAAACCGACTGCGGCTCCTCGACACCCATGTTGCGCCCATGCAGCAAGAGAGCGAGGCGCCGCGCGCCGAGCGAGCTCTCCTCAGGCGGGAGCTCCTCGCGCAGCTCCCGGTCGACCTCGCGCAGGTCGCCGTCCACTACTATTCCGACGAGATGACCCACGAGGAGATCGCGCGCGTGATGGGCTGTTCCCGTCGGCACGTGGGCAACCTGCTGGAGCGGCTCAAGGCCGCGCTCTCCGAACAGATGAGAGAAGGGAGTTCGAGTCCATGACGCCGGCGCGACCCGACGGGTGCCTCTCGGAGCTGACGCTCGACGAGCTGATGGCGGGCCAGCTCGACGCCGCGGCCGCGCAGGAGGCGAGCGCGCACGTGGCTGGCTGCGCGCGGTGCTCGGCGCGGCTGTCCGAGATCGAGGCGGAGCGCGCCTCGTTCGCGGCGTCGGCGCCGCCCCTGCGGCTCGACCGAGGCGCCCCGCCGGGGCGCGCCGCGACGAAGGCCCGCTCGCCACGGAGGTGGCTTTTGCCCGCCGCGGCGAGCGGGCTCGCGGCCGCGGCGGCGGTGGCGCTCTTCCTGCGCGCAGCGCCGGATGGGGGAGAGGCGGAGCGCCTCGGAGAGCGCATCAAGGGAGCGGAGCGCATCGGCTTCTACGTGAAGCGCGGCGGGAGCGTCCTGCCCGGCGGGGCAGGGGAGCGGCTCCTGCCCGGCGACGCGATCCAGTTCACGTACTCCAGCGCCGAGGCGCGGTATCTCGTGATCCTGAGCGTCGATGGGGCGTCGCAGGCGAGCGTCTATTACCCGAGCGGCCCGGTCGCCGCGCGGATCGAGCCTGGTCGGGATGTTCTTCTCCCGCAGAGCACGGTGCTGGACGACACGCTCGGGACCGAGCGGATCTTCGGGCTGTTCTGCTCGGAGGCGATAGCGGTCGAGCCGCTCCGGGCCGCGCTCGCGGCCCACCCCGACGCGCCTCCCGTCCCGCCGGGCTGCGACGTCGACACGCTCACGGCGGAGAAGGTCGCGGGATTGCCGTGAGCCTCGGTCGCCTCGCGGCGCTCGCCGCTGCAGCTTGCGGCCTGGTCGTCGCCTCGGCGGCGCCGGCGGAGGCTCGCGTCGAGCGCTTCGCGGTGCTCATCGGCAACAACGCGGGGGAGAAGGGCGAGGTCGAGCTCCGCTATGCGGAGGACGACGCAGCGAAGATGTACGACGTGCTCAAGGACCTGGGCGGGGTCCCCCCGGCGAACCTGGTGCTCCTGCGGAGCGAGGGCGCAGAGACGGTCCGGCGCACGCTCATCACGATGAACGATCGGGTCCGCGCGGCCATGTCGAGCCCTGACACCGATGTGCTCTATCTCGTCTACTACTCTGGTCATGCCGACGGGAACGGGCTTCATCTCGGGCCCACGCCGCTCTCGCTGACGGAGTTCGAGCAGCTCGTGCGCGGCTCGGCGGCCTCGGCGCGGCTGCTGATCGTGGACTCGTGCCGCTCCGGGGCGCTGACGCGCGCCAAGGGCGGGACGACAGCGCCGCCCTTCGTCATCAGGCTGGATCAGCGGCTCGCGGGGCAGGGGATGGTGACGCTCGCGTCGAGCTCCGGCAACGAGGACGCCCAGGAGTCCGATGAGCTCAAGGGGTCGTTCTTCACCCATGTGCTCGTGTCGGGGCTGCTCGGGACGGCCGATGCGGATCGAGACGGAGCTGTCTCGCTCGAGGAGGCGTACCGCCACGCGTACGAGAGCACCTTGCGCGCCACGAGCCGCACGTGGGCTGGCGCGCAACACCCCACCTTCCGTTACGATTTCCGGGGGCAGGGGAAGCTCGTTCTGACGGAGCTGCCGGTCCATGCGTCGCACCGGGGCGTGCTCCGGTTCCCGGGCGGCAGGTCTTACCTCGTGATGCGGGACGCGAGCGAGGGCCCGGTGGCGGCCGAGGTGGGGGCGAGCGACGCGACACGGACGATCAGCCTGCGCCCTGGCCGCTACTTCGTGCGGGGTCGAGGTCCCGATTTCCTCCTGGAGGGGAGCGTCGAGGCCGAGGCTGGGAAGACCATCGACGTGGGGGATGAGCGGTTGAGCCGCGTCATGTTCGCGCGGCTGGTGCGCAAGGGCGGCGGAGTCCGCGAGGTCGCGCACGGGCCGGTGGCCGGTTATCAGATGAGAACGCCGCTCGTCCAAGGGAGCTCGCTGTGCCACGGCGGGTTCGTCGGGTACGGGATCGAGCTGCAGCATGTCGGCGTCGCGACCCGGCTGAGCGTGTGCCACGGCGCGTTCCAGAACGAGCACCTCACGGCGAGCAACGATGAGCTCGGCCTGGATATGCGCGTGTCCCGCGCGTGGGATCTGCCCGTGATCACCGTGGGCGTCGGCGTGGAGGCCGGCCTCACGGTCATGAGGCAGCGGTTCGAGACCCTTGGACGCGCACCGGACCGTCATGGCCTGGGAGGGGCGTTCGGCGGAGGAGTCGGGGTGAACGTCGATCTGGTGGGGGGGTTGTACCTTGGCGTCGAGGGGGCAGTACAGACGTACGTGTTCAAGCAGCAGCGCGCGGGCAGTGAGGAGGACGAGGTCGCTCCGTCGCTGGCAGCGCGGCTCCGCGTGGGCCTGGGCATGAGCCTCTGACCCGACCCGACCCAGGTTGGGCTTGCGCGACCCGACCCAGGTTGGGCTTGCGCGACCCGACCCAGGTTGGGCTTGCGCGACCCGACCCAGGTTGGGCTTGCGCGACCCGACCCAGGTTGGGCTTGCGCGACCCGACCCAGGTTGGGTTGCCGCGGGGTTGCCGCGACCCGGCCCAGGTTGGCTTGCAACCCAGGCTGGGGAGGTGACCCAGGTTGGGTTGCAACTGGGCTGCAACTCAGGTTGGGGTGGCGGCGTGGCAACTCAGGTTGGGGTGGCGGGGTGGCGGACCCGCCTGGCGGCCGCCAACCACAGCGCGGGCCAAGTCCTTGAAAGGATTGGCTACAACGCCTGGCACGGCGCTTGTTGATGTACGCCGGCCATGAGCCAGCCCCGCGAGATCGCCCCCGGCGCCACGTACCTGATCACCCGGCGCATCGTGCGCCGGCATCTGCTCCTCCGCCCGGATGCCGCCATCACCCAGCTGCTCGTCTACGCCCTCGCGGTCTCGACCCGCCGCTACGGCATCGAAGTCCATGCGCTCTGCGCGATGTCATCTCATCTGCATCTCGTCGTGACCGATGCGCAGGGCGTGCTGCCGCGCTTCTTGCAGTTCTTCCATCGCATCGTCGCGCTCGGCACGAAGGTGCTCCGCAAGTGGGAAGGGCCGGTATGGGACCACGAGGCCACGAGCGTCGTGCGGCTCCTGACGCGCGCGGCAGTCGTCGAGAAGATCGCCTACGTGCTCGCGAACCCTGTGGCCGCTGGTCTGGTCCAGCATGCATGTGAGTGGCCGGGCGCCAAGGTGGAGGTGAGCGATCTCGGTCGCGGGGCGCTTCGCGCGGCGCGTCCCGCCGCGTACCTCGACCCTGAGAATCCACAATGGCCGGAAGAAATTACACTCCTGCTCGCGCTGCCGCCCGCCATCGAGCAGGACAGCGCGGAGACCTTTCGCTGCCAGGTCGCGGCCGAGCTCGAGCGCCAGGAAGCGCAGGCCCATGCGGAGCTGCAGCGGCGAGGGCTCCACTTCCTGAGCGCCGAGCGAGCCAGCGAGGTCTCTCCTTACGATCGAGCCACGAGCTCAGAGGCGCTGGGCGATTGCAATCCAACGTTTGCGGTCGGCCGTGAGCAGGGGGACGCGTGGCGAGTCGCTGCGACCGCCGTGCGAGCGTTTAGATCGCTGTATCGCGCGGCGCTCGAACGGTGGCGTGCCGGTATACGCAGCGCTGTATTCCCGCCGGGAACATGGTGGATGCGCACATTCCACGGCGCCAGCGTGGCCGACGCCATGCCCGCGGTGTAGGTACCCGCGCGGCGCGCCGGCGCGGCCTCGCCGCGCGTCACGGGCTCGCGGTCGGCAAGCAGGGGCGCGACCTCGAGCAGCGCATCGCGGTGGCCAATGTGGAAGAGCGCGTGCGCGCAGAGCCCGCGCAGCCCGGCGGCCGTGTCGATCGGCTGACCGAACGCCGGCTCGATCTGCACGTGGCGTAGGCCCGCGAGGTAGGTGTCCGGCTCGTGCGCATCGAACGCGAGCAGCGCCTCGACGATGCGGTCCTTGCCGGAGCAGCCCTTGTCCGTGTTGAGCGGGTCTTCGAGGAGTCGGGCAAAGGCAGCCGTGAGCTCGGGCACGATCTCGCGCCGATCTCGCGCAACCCGAGTCGGTAGTCGCCGCGGCGTCGACCTGGGTTGAGTCGGGTCGCGGCGCAACCTGGGTTGCGGCGCAACCTGCTCGCAACCTGGGTTGCGGCGCAACCTCGGTCGGGTCGCCTCGGTCGCGGTCGTCCCAACCTCGGTCGTCCCAACCTCGGCCGGGTCGCGGGTCGCGCAACCCGGGTCGGGTCGCGCCAACCTGGATCGGATCGCTCGGGGTCGGATCGCTCGGGTCGCGCCAACCTGGGTCGGATCGCTGCCAGCCGATCGCACGTCGCTCAGATAGCTCGGCACGGGGCGGCTGCTTGACAGAGGCCGCATCCGGATGAATCCTTCGACCTCGCGGGCTGCTCCGAGCCCGGCTCCTCGCCCGCCGCCGGCACGGCTCGCGCGAGGGGCGAAGAGGGCCCTCGCCCTTCGGCGGTTCTGGATCGTGATGCTGCCGCTCTTCCGTCGGTGCCGGCCGACAAGGATCGAACTCGGCAGATCACATGGACCAGGCCGATGACCGTCCATCGCGTGATCTTCGCGAGCTCGAACGCCGCAGGGTCATGATGAACACGTCAACGAGAGACCGAATGGACTCCTTCCGCGCGCACGGCTTCTTCGTCGTGCGCGCCTTCCTCGATGTCGTCGAGCGGACCGAGCTCCGCCGCGCGTGCGACGTCGCGCTTCTTCGCACACGAGCGCTCTCCCGGGAGACGGGTCACTCGACCCCGAGGATCTCGCTCCTCACCGACGGCGCGACCTGCTTCCACGACGACCCCCGTGCGCTCGAGCGGATCGTCGCGTTCGTCGGTTCCCCGCGCGTTTGCGCGCTCCTCTCCGGCCTGGCGCTTCCGGGAGAGGAAGACATGCCGCGCCTGAAGGACGCACACTACTACCACGAACAGACCAGGCGTGACTGGGATGGGGACTGGCATCGGGACAGCCAGTTCGGCCAGCCCGATCCAGAAATCGAGCGCACCATCGTCGCGACGACGACGTCCGTGCACTTCCGGGCGGCGCTGGAGGACGACGATCGGCTCGAGATCGTCCCCGGCTCACACGCTCGATGGGACACCCCGGACGAGCTTCGGATCCGCAGGGGCGCCGATCGGACCACGCCTGACATGCCGAACGCCGCGCGCGTCGTCTTGCGCGCGGGAGATGCGTGTGTCTTCCACGCGTGGTCCGTCCACCGCGCAACCTACCTTCGAGCGCCCCTGCGTCGCACGATCGACGCTCTTTACGCTTTCGCTCGTCCGACGGTGCGCCGATGGGTGTCGCAGGTGACATGAGACCCGATCGTGTTCGCGGGGATTGTTCCGTTTTCGTTCGCCGAAGAGAACTGTTCATTCCGCGCATCGAGGGGCAGGGTGAAGCGCCAGTGCCCACCATGTGCCCCCGGGTAACTCCGTTACCTCAACCTGCGGTACCTCAACCTGGGTCGTGCGGTACCTCAACCTGGGTCGTGCGGTACCTCAACCTGGGTCGTGCGGTACCTCAACCTGGGTCGTGCGGTACCTCAACCTGGGTCGGGTCGGGTTGACCCGGGTCGGGTTGCCAGGTTGACGCCCCGGATCGGGACGCCCCCGGGGCGGGACGTCTCAACCAGGGTCGGCTGGGGGATAGCGTGTTGGGCCGGTCGCCTGGTGGCCCGCCAGAGTCTGCTTCTGTCCGGCGGGCCCCACGGGGCGCGCCCCCGTCAGTACTCGGTGTTGTTGGATGTGGTGATCCTCGACGAGGACAGGCCGATGAACAGCGAGTCGCCGATGTCGCTGTAGCGGGTGTTCGTCATCGTGACGGTGCTGGTGCTGCTGTCCGTCCTGAAGATGGCCTCGTCCATGTGAGAAATGTCGCAACGGTCGATGATGACGTCGACCTTGAACGTGGTTCCGCCGTTCTGCCGGATGAACTTGCCGGCGTTCGAGGCCCGGAAGTTCGAGACCCGGAACGTGCTGGCTGCGTTGATCTGGAACACCTTGTCCTCGCCGTTCGACGCCGAGCCGCCGTTGAGGACGACCGTGCCAGACTCCTTGACCGTCAAGGCGTCCTCGCCGATGTCTTCCCAGACGATGTTCTCCAGCGTGACGTTCCCGTAAGTGTGGATGCCGTCCGCGGCCGGAGCGCCGAGGACCACGTTTCTCAGCACCGCGCCGTTCTCGAGCTTGAACACCGGCTTCTGACTCTCGGACTGGCTGCCGTCACCGAGCGCTCTGCCGGCGATGAACCGCCTGCCGCCGCCGTCGTAGACCTGTCCGGATCTCACGACGATCGTCGAGTCCACGACCCCGCCCGTCCCCGTCGTGGTGCTGCCGCCGCTCCCGCCCGCTCCGCCGCCGGAGGAGGAGCTAGACGTCGAGCCGCCGCTGCTGCTCGAGCTGCTTCCGCCCCCGCTGCCCCCGCTGCCTCCGCTGCCCGTCGGCACGAGCTCGATGTGGTCGATCTTGATGTCGTAGTCCGTCGCGCCGGAGCTCTTGCCGCTGCAGGCCAGCTTGAACTCGACGGTGCCCGAGAGGCTCCTCGTGCCGAGCGTCACCGTCTTCCAGCTATCGCTCGTGGAAGAGGAATAGCCGTCGAGGTTCCCCACCGAGGCGCCGTTCACCTGGAGCTGGTAGTTCCCGTACAGGTTCCGCTGGGCGTAACGCACCACGACCTGGTACTCACCCGCAGCCACCGATTTCGAGAAGCGGAAGTAGTCACCGCTGGCGTTGGCCTTGAGCCTCACGCTGCTCGAGCTCGCGTCGAGCCCGTCCCCCGACGAGCTCGACCAGGACTGCGACTCGGCCTCCAGCCGCGTGGCGGTCACCGCCTCGCTCACGCGATCCATCTCCATGAGGGCTTCTTCTTCCGAGAGGCAGCCGGTCGCGACGACTCCCAGGGTGCCCAGCGCCAGAAATACATGACGAGCAGAAATCGAACGAAGCTTCATTGTTCCAGTCCTTGTTCAAGTAAGTTATCGCGCCGCAAAGCTGCCTCGCGGAGGCACCCGACCGGATGCGCAGAGCTGCCTCCAGCCCTGCGCGCTCCACCCGAGGAGCTCTGCGTTGCGCTGATCGCAGGAGTCCTGTCAGCAACCCGCGGGCCATGCGCTGGATTCCTGCGATCGCGGGAAACATGCGTTACCGTTGGATATTTTGCGAAAGGTCCGCCGCAATTTCCCCCTCGGTCCACCGGCGCGCCCGGCGTTGTCACGCACGGCTGTACACCGTGTCCGGGTGGCCGCAACCTGGGTCGGGTGGCCGCAACCTGGGTCGGGTGGCCGCAACCTGGGTCGGGTGGCCGCAACCTGGGTCGGGTCGGGGTCGCCGCCGGGTCGTCGCAACCTGGGTCGAGTCGGGGGACCGCGACCTCGGGGGACCGCAACCTGGGTCGGGTCGGGCCGCCGCAACCTGGGTCGGGTCGGGTGGCCGCAACCTGGGTCGGGTCGGGGTCGCCGCAACCTGGGTCGGGTCGCCGCGGTGCCAACCTGGGTGGGGTCGCGCCGGGGTCGCGGTGGAACGCACGATCGTCGTCACGTTTTCGCCCCCCGTCCGGTCTTCACGGTGACATGCGACTCCTCGTACTCGGCGCGACCGGCCGGACCGGCCAGCACATCCTCGACCTCGGCCTCGCCAGAGGCCATCATCTGACCGCGTTCGTGCGATCTCCGCAGAAGATCGCGCGCCGCGACGGCGCGCTGACCGTCGTCGCAGGCGATCCGCTCCAGGCTGATCAGCTCGCGCGCGCGCTCGGCGGGCACGACGCCGTGCTCTCGGCGCTCGGCCCCCCCGCGCGCGAGGCGTTCCGGCCGAGCACACTGCTCGCGGAGTGCGCCGCCAGCACCGTGGCCGCGATGACCACGGCGGGGGTGCAGCGCATCGCCATCGTCTCGGCGGCGCTCCTGTTCCCGGAGAAGAGCCTCCGCTTCACCCTGTTCCGTCAGCTCCTCAAGCATCACCTTCGCGATCTCGTCGCCATGGAGGCCGTGATTCAGGCGAGCCGCTGCGACTTCACGATCGCGAGGCCTCCCCGGCTCGTCGACGCGCGGGGCGAGCGCTACCGGAGCGCGCGCGAGGCGCTCCCGCCGGGCGCCGCCGCCATGTCGTTCCGCGCGGTCGCCGCGTTCCTGCTCGATTGCGTCGAGCAACGCACCCACGCCCGGGAAATCGTGGGGCTCGCCAGCGGGCGTGACGCGTGAGCCTCTGCGCTGCGCCCATCGCGCCCCGTCAGGTCGTCGCGGCCGTCAGGACCCGGCCGCTCGGGGCCATGTCCATCGCTGCGCCGCCGGCGCGCCGGACCGGCCGCGCTGTGTCGCCGAGCATGCCGCTCGGAGCGCCGCCGTCACCTTGAACGCCGTGCTCATGAATGCGAGACCCTTCCGATGACGACCCCATCCTCCGCGCGCCGGCTCGCCGAGTTCGAATCGTGTCGTCGGGACCTCGTCGCGCTCGCGTACCGCATGCTCGGCGACATGGGGCGCGCCGAGGACATGGTGCAGGAGGCCTGGCTTCGCTGGGAGGGTCACGAGGTCGAGGCGACCTCTCCGAAGGCGTACCTCACGACGGTGGTCACGCGCCTCTGCCTGAACGAGCTCGAGTCCGCCAGGGCGCGGCGCGAGGAGAGCCGCGCCGACAGGCTGCCAGAGCCCGTGGACCTCGACGAAGGAGGGATCTCGCGCGTCGAGCGCCTCGAGGAGATATCCATGGCGTTCCTCGTCCTGCTCCAGCGACTGACACCTGCGGAGCGCGCCGTGCTCCTGCTCCACGACGTCTTCGATTTCGACCACAAGGAGATCGCCGACCTCGTCGGCAACAACGCGGCGGCGAGCCGCAAGCTGCTCGAGCGCGCGCGCCAGCACATCGCCATGGAGCGGCGCGTCCTGGCGGCGCGGCCCGACGAGCACCGGCGCTTGCTCCGGGCGTTCCTGAGCGCGGCGTCGGCCGGCGATACGCGAGCGCTCGTGGAGCTCCTCGCGGACGACGCGATCATGATCAGCGACGGAGGGGCGGAAGGCCGCGTCGTCGGGCGGCAGCGCAACCTGCCCCGGCCGCTGCACGGCGCGGCCCGCATCGCGGCGTTCGTGGCCGCCTCGGCGGCGGCGGCGCGCGATAGCGAGCTTCATATCGAGGAGCACCAGCTCAACGGGCAGCCCGCCGTCGTGTTCTGGGCCGGGGAGCGACCGTTCGCCGCGCTGTTGCTCGCGGTGGCCGACGGGAAGATCCAGCGGGTGTTCTTCCACGCGGATCTCACCCGGCTTCGCCGTGTCGGCCGTCGCGCCGGGGCTCCGGCTCCTCGCTCGACCCGCGACCGCGACGACCCGTAGAGCGCCGCTCGCCGCGTCCGTGCGCAGCCGCGCCCTTCTGCGCGTCCTCCAGCCGCCGCGCGATTGCGGCTGTCATCTGGGGCTTTACATCGTGTCAACCCGGAGTTGACACGCCGGGCGGGCCGGCGCCGCGCTGAACCGAGTGGTGCGTGTCTCCGGCGGCTCCGGCGACGGCGGTTTCGCGGCGGGAACCGAGACGCGCCCGCTGCTCACGGCCGCGCAGGCGGCCCACCATACCATCCTGAGGCACCTGGAGAAGGCCGGCGACATAGCGTCTGGCCTCGTCACGGACTCCTGGGATCCCACCGCGGGAGCCGGCGATGTCGGCGGCTTCACGCCCACGTACACGGTCGCCGCGAGCGGGGGCACGCACAGGACGGTGCAGTCCGCCATCGACGCGGCGGTGGACTCCGGCGGGACGAGCCGGGTCTATATCCAGGTCGCGTCGGGGGCTTACCGCGAGGTGATCTGCGTGCCGGCGGCGGCCCCGCCGAGCTGGGTCCGCCCCGCTTCACGGAGCCACGTGTCGCCTTTTGCCGCACCCCGTCCTACACGGGAGCCACCGGGACGTTTCGCTCGCTTGACAATTCATAAGCCTCGGCTTATTAGTTGGGCATGCAGAGCGCGGCCGCGGCCGAAAACAAGGTTTTCCAGGCGCTGGCGGATCCCAGCCGCCGGGCGATCTTTGAGTCGCTCACGCGGGGTGAAGCGGCGGTGAAGGCGCTCACGGCGCGCTTCGATATTTCGCAGCCTGCCATCTCGCAACACCTCGCCGCGTTGAAAGACGCGGGGCTCGTGAGCGCGCGGCGCGAAGGGCGCCTCGTTTACTACCGCGTGGAGCCACGCGGGATGAAGCCGCTCATCGACTGGATCGCGCACTACCGCGCGTTCTGGACGGAGCACATCAGTCGCCTTGAACAACTGCTGGAGAAAATGGACGAATGAATCTCATCGACACGACCGATCGATCGCAGACCGACGCCCTCACCTTCGAGTTCGACTTGCCGCACAAGCCCGAGAAGGTGTGGCGCGCGCTCACTGATCCGGCGCTGCTCGCCGAGTGGCTCCTGCCCACCATCGGTTTCCAGCTCGAGCCGGGCGCGGCGTTCACCTTCAAGACAGATCCGTACCCCGGGTGGGACGGCACGGTGAGCTGCAAGCTCCTCGAGATCGAAGCGCAGCGTAAGCTCAAGTACACGTGGACGGTCCCCTTCCTCGACACCGTCGTGACCTTCACGCTCACGCCCACGGCATCGGGCACGAAGTTGTCTCTCGAACAATCGGGCTTCAAGCCTGACCAGAAGCAGAACTTCGGCGGCGCACGCTACGGCTGGAAGATGATGGGCGAAAAGCTCATCAGCCTCCTCGAGAGGACGCCATGAGCAAAGGAATGCGCCAGATCCACCGTTGGGTGTCGATCCTCTTCACGCTGACGGTCATCGCCAACTTCGCCCAGATGGGCATGGGGTACGGGCAAACTTCGAACCTCATCACCTATTCACCGCTGCTGCCGCTCCTCTTCCTGCTGCTCACCGGTCTGTATTTATTCGTGCTGCCGTACACCTCCAAGCGCCGCAGCGCGCCCACCACCTGAACGAAAGGTTTGAAGATGAAGAGTCAACCCAAGGCGGTCAACGCGGCTTCCAAACAAATCAGCCAGCAGATCGCCGCGTTGGGTGACTGGCGAGGCAAAGCGCTCGCCAAGATGCGCGCCCTCATCACGGAGGCCGCCCCTGACGTCGTCGAAGAGCTCAAGTGGATGGGTACACCGGTGTGGTCCCACAACGGCGGCATCTGCACGGGCGAGACCTACAAGTCGTGGGTCAAGCTAACCTTCTTCAAAGGCGCTGCCTTGAAAGATCCGGCCAAGCTCTTCAACTCGGGCCTCGACGGAAACGTCAGGCGCGCCATCGACATTCGCGAGGGCGACGAGATTGACGCGGAAGCGTTCAAGGCCCTCATCCGCGCAGCCGTCGCGCTCAATACTTCTCGCGCAAAGAAGCCGACGAAGCGCGTTAGGGCGCAGTCCGCGGCAGCTTGAGCCAGCGCGCGGAAACGCGCGGCGATGTTCAGCTTCTGTAAACTGGTGGGCTGCCGAGGCGCAGCTTGATCTGCAGCTCTACGAGCACGCGAACACCGGTCCGGGCAGCGCGGCGCCCTGAGCGGGGCGCGCCAAGGAGCCTCCCGGACCGCCCGGAGACGGCCGCGCGTCGGGTCGCCTTTCCTCTATGCTCGCGCCGCATGGCGCCCCGCCCGCCCCTGCTCCTCCGCCTCGCCGGCGGGCTCGAGACCCGCCCCGTCAAGCTCGCGCTCTCGCTCCTGATCCTCGTCTCGGTCCTTCCCATCCAGGGCCTCGAGGACGAGCTCCGCCCGTACTTCCTCGGGATCTTCGGCGTGGAGCTCATCCTTCGTGCCGCCCTCCTCGGCCAGCGCGGGCGCGAGAGATCGCGCCTCGACGTCCTGCTCTTCGCCTTCGACATCGTCGCCTGGCTCAGCTTCCTCCCGCTCGAGCAGCTCCTCGACGCGCACGCCGCCCACGCCCTCCCCGTGCTGCGGCTCTCGCGGCTCTTCCTGCTCCTGCGGTTCACGCGCGAGATCGCGATCGACCTCTACGCGATCATGACGCGCCGCGAGCTGCTCGAGCAGTTCGGCCTCGTCACCCTCGCCGTCTGGGGGCTCGCGTTCGGCGCCTCCGTGCTGCTCAGCCACCTCGCGATCCCGCACGACTACGACGGCCGCGGCCCCGCCCCCGACACCACCTTCCTCGACCGGATCTGGTGGTCCTTCCGGCAGCTCGAGAGCGCCGACAACCTCGTCGCGAACCTCCGCGTCCACCCCATCGTGGCCGTCATCTCGCTCGGCCTCACCATGGTCGGCGTCTTCGTGACCTCGTTCATCATCGGCATCGGCGCCAACGTGGTCGACCAGGTCGTGCGCGCGGCGCGCCGCCGGCCGGTAGGCTACGCGGGCCACGCCCTCGTGATCGGCCCGGTGCACGAGGCGGAGATGCTGGTGCAGGAGTTCGTCCGCCTGTACGAGCGCCACCGGTCGCTCCGCTCCATCCGGCTCTCGGAGCTCTGGCTGTGGCTCGTCCGCCGCGGGCCCGCGCCGACCCGGCACGCGCTCCCGCGCATGGCGCTCCTCGGCACCGAGGACGACCCGCCCGCGTACCTCTACGCCCCGAGGATGCGCTGGGTGACCTACCGCAAGGGGGACAGCGCGCAGCCGGAGGCGCTCGGCCTCGTGGGCGCCGCCGGGGCGAAGCGGGCGCTCATCCTCACGCGGCCCGACGCGGGGCCCGACGCCGACGCCGTGACGGCCATGGCGGTCTCCTCGTTCCGCATGCAGAACCGGCGAGGCCACGTGTTCGTCGAGGTGCAGGAGAGCAAGAACCGCGACCTCATCCAGGCGGTTGGCGGGCCCGGCACGTACCCGCTCGACATGCAGCGGTTCCTCGGCTTCTTCCTGTGCCAGCACCTGATCACGCCGGGCGTGGAGTCGCTCTACACCGACCTCATGACCGCCGACGGCTCGGAGTTCTACACGCACGTCTTTCTCGGCGACGACGAGGCCCGCGCCGTCGCCGCGCTCGGCGAGGGCCCGGGCGGCGAGCTCTCGTTCTCGCGCATGGCGCGCGCGGCCTACAAGGCGAACGTGATCCTCGCGGGGGTCTTCCTCGGCGACGAGGTGCCCGAGCGCAGGGAGGGCGAGCTCGTGCCGGTGGACGGGCTCGTGCAATGGCTCAACCCGCTGCTCGATCCGCCCGAAGGGTCGCCGGCGTGGGCGCTCGGGGCGCGGGCGGGCCGCGTGCCGGCGCGGCGGCTCCGCGGGCTCATCGGCGTGTCGGCCACCTACGCGCCCCTCCGCCGCTACGGTCGAGAGCTCCTCATGGGCCGCGGCGTCGCGGCCGAGCCGGCGGCGACCGGCGGCGCGGAGGCGTCGCGCGCGTGGGCCGAGGCGTGGGCGGCGACGCTCTCGCGGCGCCGCAGCCACCTCGAGCGCGTGCTGATCGTCGGGTACAGCGCCGCGCTCCCCTCGCTCTTGCGCGCGCTCGCGCAGTTCGTCCCGGGGATCGAGGTGACGCTGGTCCTCGGCGAGCGCGGCGACGAGCGGATGCCGCTCGCCGACCGGCTCGCCTCGCTCGGCGTGACGCTCGCGCAGGACGGCGCGCCGCCGGGCCCGGAAGGGGCGGCGCTCCCGCTCCCGCGCGGGGGCCGCGCCACCGTGTACACGCAGCGCGGGCACGACCTCGCCTCGCTCGCGGTGCGCTGCGCCGCGCGCGGGGCGCCGGCTTCGGCGGCGGTGTTCCTGAGCGAGCCCGAGGGGCTCGACCGCGACGCGCGCACGGCGATGCGGCTCATCCGCTTCGCGCGGGCGCTGGAGAGCCGGGAGCTCGCGCACGGCGGGCGGCTGCACGTGCTCGCGGAGTTCTCGTCGGTGGCGAAGGGCGAGCACGTGCGGAGCCTGCTCGACGCCGGCCGGTGCGGCTTCGCCGGGCCGGACCGGCTGCTGCTCAGCCTGGTCAGCACCGAGCGCATCAAGAACTACTTCATGGTCCACAGCGCCTTCGTGCCGGGAGTAACGACCCTTTACGAAGAGCTCCTCGGCGAGGGCGGGCAGGATCTCCTGCGCGTCGAGCCGTGGCCTGGCCGCGCGGCGGAGCAGGCGCACGGCGCGATCGGCTTCGACGATCTCCGGGCGGCGCTCGAGCCCCGGGGCGCGATCCCGATCGCGATGGAGCTCGACGACGGCACCGTCCTCCTGAACCCCGAGCCCGGTCCGGCCCTCGCCGCGGCGCGGGTCCGCGCCGTGTACGCGCTCGCGCGGAGCCAGGACCTCGCGGCCGAGGGCGAGCGGCGGCCGGGGGAGGGGGACGGAGGTGAGGCCGCGCGCGCCGAGGAGGCTCCGCGGATCAGCGCCTGAACCGCCCGCCGCGGTAGCGCTCGCGCGGGGAGGAGCGAGCCGGGAAGAAAAGCTCAATCATCTCCCTGTCTTCCCGCCTTCACGCGAGCTCCCTCCGGCCGCATGCGATCACGACCAGGCCGCGCGCTCCTTATTTCTGCCTGGCCCGAGAACCGCACGTCGACCTTCGCGGTGCGATCGGTATTCTGGGGTCGTGCCTGAGCGCCCAGACCTGGAGTATGTCGTCCCGATCCTCGCGCGCGAGCTCGCGGGCGCGACCGTGGCGGGGGCCCGGGTCGACAGCCCCGTGGTGCTGCGCGTCCTGCTCCCGGATCGCCTCGACGCGCTCTTGCCGGGCGAGGAGATCCGGCGCGTGACGCGGCGGGCGCACGCCGTCATCTTCGAGCTCGCCGGGGCGCGCGCGCTCGATCTCGTGATCTCCCCGATGCTGGCGGGGCGGTTCTCGATCACCCTGCCTGGCGAGACGCGGATTCCCACCGATCTCGCCTTCTCGTTGCTCCTCGCGGACGGGCGCGAGCTCAGGTTTCGAGACGACGTGCAGATGGGCAAAGCCTACGTGCTCGCGCGGGGCGAGTACGACAAGATCCCCGGGTTCGCGCGCGTGGGCCTCGACGTCCTCGATCCCCTGGTGTTCACGCCCGAGGCGTTCCGCGCCGCCGCGCGCGGGCGGCGCGATCTCGCCAAGGACTTCCTGATGGACAAGGCGGCGCTCGACTCGATGGGAAACGCGTACGCCGACGAGGTGCTCTTCGAGGCGCAGATCCACCCGAAGGCGGCGGTCAGGGGCCTCTGCGACGAGGAGCTCGACCGCCTGCACGCGGCGATCGCCTGCGTCCTTGGCGGCGCGACGCGGACGATCGCAGAGCGGGCGCCGCCGCTCGACGAGAAGCTGCGCGACTTCCTCAAGGTCCGCGGGCGCCCGGGCCAGCCGTGCCCGCGCTGCGGCGACAAGCTCCGTCGCGCGAGCGTCCACGGATACGACGCGATCTTCTGCCCGACCTGCCAGCCGGAGGATCGGAAGGGCGCGGCCGTGAACGCTCGCCGCACGAAGTGAGCGACGGGGTGAGGCGCGGCCGGTAACGACTGCTCAGGTCGCTGCCGGATCGCGCGCTGATTCACACGCTCGACACCTCCTCGTCACGCCGCGATCACGGCGTGCGGGCGCCTCGACTTCCTCCGGCGGGTGCTTCAGCCTACCCGCACGACGGCGGGGGCTCGGAGCGCCGGGCGCCCGCCGGGAAGCCGGAATGAACAGAGCGTCCCATCGGGACAGCCAAGGAGAATTGCTCATGAGAGGCATTCGTTCGATCGTCGCGTGCTCGCTCTTCGGATTCGCCGTCGTGGCCTGCGGCGTCACCACGGACGACGTGGACGAGGGACAAGGGCAGGAGCAGGAAGAGCCGACGCAGGAGGCCGAACAGGAGATCGGCAGTCAGCCGTGCGGCAGCAACGTCTGTACAGGAGGGACGGTCTGCTGTAACGCGAGCTGCGGCTGGTGCGTGCCCAAGGGCATGATGTGCATCCAGATCGCGTGCAGCCAGGGTGACGGCGACGCCACCTGAGCTGCGCGACGCCCTGAGCTGCGCGACGCCGCCGCCCGTGAGCGGCGGAGAATAGCCATTCTTTTCTGACGGCCTCGACGCCGAGGCCGGCCCGGTCATGAAGATTCGGCGATGGTCCAGCCACATCACAACGAGCCATGCTCGGGGCGCCGCAGCGAGGCGCGAACCGACCTGAGTCGAGGAATCGATCCATGCTCGCCTGCCGGCACGGAGCGATCCATGCCGTGATGAACCCGGATCACGCCGTCAGTCGGCGCTCTCCTGACAGCGCCCGCCCGCCTGCGCGAGCAAAGCGCGGCGCGAACAGGAGGACGATAGTGCCCCCCTGATCCTGGCCGCGGCTCGCCGGACAGCGAACCTACACCGCCCGCCACCGGGTCTTCCGCATTTTTTCCTCGGGCGCTCGCGCAGGCGGCGGAGCAGCGGATAGCGTGGAAGGATGAAGAACCACCTGCAATTTCCCCTGGTGATCGCGCTGCTCCTCGCCGCCTGCGACTCCACGCCGGGCTCCGGCGGCTCCGGCGGCTCCGGCGGCTCAGGGCCGGACATGCCCTCGCCGCACCCCGACGGCGGCGGAACGAGCGCTGGCGGCGGGGGCGGCGGCGACACATCGCCGCCCCCCGGCACGCTGAGCGAGCGCTACCCGGACGACGTCGGGATCGCCGGTGACCCGGCCGTGCTCTTCCACGACGACTTCGAGCAAGGCTGGGGGCGCTGGGACGGGCCAACCGCCGACACGCGCTACCTTCACATCGAGACCGACCCGGCGACCGCCCATGCCGGACAGGGCTACCTCCGCTCGACCGTGACGACGGCCGATCTGGCGGAGGAGACGTACATCTCGTCGTCCACATGGGTCACCCACGCGCGCGTCGACGCGACCTACTGGCGCTTCCACGTGCGCTTCCCCGAGCTCGCTCCGAACCCGCACCACTGGGTGCGCATGGCGGCGGGCACCGAGAGCTGGGACAGCAGCGGCCTGGCGAACACGGTGCCGCCCGGAGACGAGGGCTTCTGGTTCGACTTCGACACGAACACCGACGACGTCTTCCACTTCTACGCCTATTGGTACAAGATGCGCTCCGGCCGCTGTAACGACGGGACCACCACGCCTGGCTGCGCGGGAGATCAAGGCACGACGTACCACTACGGAAACGGCTTCCAGCCGCCGGGGCAAGCGCCGTTCCCGCGGGACCGCTGGTTCTGCGTCGAGATGCACGCGCGCGCGAACACGGTCGGCCAGAGCGACGGCGCGCTCGCGTTCTGGATCGACGGCGTGGTGATCGGCGACTACCGCCCCGGCCACCCCGACGGCACCTGGCTCCGCGACCAGTTCCACACGGGAGGGTGCGATTTCAGCGCGTGCACGCCGCCCGAGCCGTTCGGGGGCTTCGACTTCCGATCGAGCGATGACGTGCGCTTCAAGAGCTTCATACTCGACGCCTACTACGAGCGCGACTCCGACGCTCGCCGACGGGCGGAGATGGAAGAGCGCGGTATGACCGTCTCCGACGCGCACACCATCCTCTACGACGACGTCGTCGTCGCGACCGAACGCATCGGCTGCCGCCGCTGAAGCACGCGCCTCGGCCTCTCGCGCGCAGGCGCACGGTGGTGTTCCCTATCTCCCCGGGTTGTTCGGTCCGAGCACGGCCGACGTGCGGCGCGCGCCCTATGCGGACGAGGCGGAGGCGGCGCTCGAGAACCCGCGCCCGCGCCCGGTACGGCGCCCGCCGGAGGGAGCTACGGGGCGTCCCAGCGCACCGGGAGCCGCTTGAGGCCGCGTAAGAACAGGTTCATGTCGTACTCGGGCGTGAAGTCGGGCGCGAGCCGCAGGTTCGGCAGGCGCGCGCTCAGGACCTCCAGGGCGATGCGCCCCTCGATGCGCGCGAGCGGCGCCCCGACGCAGAAGTGGACGCCGTAGCCGAACCCGAAGTGACGGTTCGGGTTCTCGCGGTGGATGTTGAACTTGTCGGGGCTCTCGAACACCGTCTCATCCCGGTTGGCCGCCGCGTACACGAGGTGCAGCTTCGCCCCTTCAGGGAGAGAGGCCCCCCCGAGCTCCACCTTCGTCGTCGTGGTCCGGGGCTCGCACTGCACCGGGGAGTGGAACCTCACCCCCTCCTCGAACGCCGCCAGGAACAGGCCGGGCTCGCCGCCGAGCCCGCGCCAGACCTCCGGCTGCTGGAGCAGCGAGAACAGCGCGGTTCCAAGCGCGTTGGTCGTCGTCTCATGCCCTGCGATGAACAGGATCACCATCTGCTGGACGATCTCCGCCGTCGTGAAGCTCTCCCCGTCGACGCGCGCCTCGACCATGCCTGTCGTCAGGTCGTCCCGGGGGTTCCGCCGCCGGTCGTCGAGCATCGCCTGGCAGTACCGCCCGAAGGACAGGATGCCGCGCACGCGCTCTAGCCGCCTCTCCGGGGGCTCGTTCCCTCCCAGCAGGAACATGAAATCGTCGGTCCAGGCCTTCATCTGCGGCAGATCGGCGCGCGGGATACCCATCATGTCGCCGATCACCCGGATCGGCAGCGGATACGCGAGCTGCGCCACCATGTCGACCTCCCCGTCCTTCACGAGGCCGTCGACCAGCTCGTCGGTGACCGCCCGGACCATCGGCTCGAGGAGGGCGATGCGCCGCGGGTTGAACGCCTGGGAGAAGAGCGCGCGGACGCGCGTGTGGGTCGGCGGATCGTTGTTGATCAGGCCCTGGGTCCGGAAGACATCGAAGCCCTGCTTGAGGAGCGCCTCCGCCTCCGGCGCCAGCGGGATGACCGGCGTCATGTTGTGCACCGACGAGAAGCGCGCTGGATCCCTCGTGATCTCGACGATCTCGCTGGCCCCGGTGACGAGCCAGAAATCGAAGAGCGGGCTGTAGCACACGGGCGCCTCGCGCCTTGCCCGGGCATAGAAAGCGAAAGGATCCCTGGCGAACCCTGCCTCGAACGGATTGAATTCTCGGCCGAGGTCGGAGCCTGTGGCAGAATTTGATAACATGGAAATTTGCCCTCCCGATTATATCGTACCACGACGGGAGATCTGAGGCTCCGGGCGAGTCGCGCGCGAGAAAAAGCGTAGCAGGCGTGGAGCCTCGGGTCGGTTCGACAACCACAGCGCTCCACGGGTCGGCTCGACGACCACAGCGCTCCTCGCTCGGGACCGCCGCGGCCGCGCTGCAGTTCGGCGTCCTGCGCCTGCTGCGGGGCCCCTCATGACGAGGTGGTCGCGCCCCGGGCTGCCGGAAGGGTCAGAGGCCGCCTTCGTCGGAGAAGGTGAGGACCGTGCGGCCGTTGGGCCTGAGCTCGCCGTCCTCGATGCTCGGCGAGGTCATCCCCTGCGCCCTGCCAGCGCCGAACTCGTCGCTCAGCAGATCGCAGGTGAAGACCTCACCCGCGTTGGACAGGGGGATGAGCGGATCATTGCACTGATAATGGATGACGATCGGCTCGGGATCTCGACCGCGGCCAGGCCGGGTCACCTCGATGCTGTAATCGCCGAAGCTGAAGAACGTGCCGGCGGGCACGTGGACGCCCGCGAACTCAGGGAGCCCGACGATAGGAGACGTTATCGGATCTGCCGCGCTCGCGTCCACCGTAAAGAGTCTTTACCAGAGCGTATCCGCCGCCTGTGTTGTATACGCTGCTCAGGCCGCCCACATGCGCGTGTGATCGCGTGTGCGCACCGTCGAGCGCACCTCCGAGGCGGTCGACGAGGTCCGCCCAACTCACGCTCCCAGGCGGACCGCGAGGAGCTACAAGGACATCCATGTACTCCTCGCCCGTGACCGACCTCTATGGCTTCCTTTACACAGAAAGGACCATGCGGCCGAGGCCGCAGAGCTGGCCACGTTGATCCGCGCTGGCCACCCGCACGCGCAGACGCTGCTCGATGTGGCCTGCGGTACGGGCGAGCACGCACGGCTGGCGGCTTCCCCGCGATCCCGCTGGCGAGGCCGCGCGTCGGAGGCGCAGGGCGGCGCCGATCTCGCGGCGCTGCTCGCCGGGGTGGGCCTGCGCTTCGCGACCTGGGGCAGGCCGATCGTGCTCCCCTCGGCCGGCGTCGATTTTGGTTGGTTTCGATGAGCCGTGGCCGACACCCCTGAGGTCTTCACTTGAGGAGCTCGGCTTGGAGGTGATCGAATGAAACCATGGATGACGGCCCTCGCGGCAGCGGTGATGCTCGTGAACGGCGGGTGCGCCCCGATCGTGCTCAGCCCGGTGGGGGAGGAGCCGGAGGAGGAGCCGGGGGAGGAGCCGCCCGCGCGCAGCGCCATTGCCGTGCGGTTCGGTGATCTGTTAGCAGACCCGTTCAACAGGGAGGTGCTGATGAACGGGATGCAGTTCCAGTACCTGCCGCACCCCGACTCACTCGCGCTCTTCTTCAGTGATCCCGGGCAGGAGTGCAGCAGCCAGCCGCTGATCGGGCGGGGGCCAACCGGGCTGGACTCCACTCCGGCCACGTACGCCTTCTGGCAGATTGCCCTCTTCATCCCGCCAGAGCTCAATCGGCCCGGGCTCATCGACCTCAGGGATCATCGCATCGCGACGTACATGGCCGTCTGGGAGCCCTCGCGCGGCGGCGGGAGCTCCCTCGGCGGCGGGAACTCGGGCGCCATGGGAGGGGTGTGGGAGAAGACGCTCGAGATCGTGAGCAGCGACGCGAACTCCGTCTCGGTGAAGCTCTACTGGGGGACGCCGCCGTGGCGGATCGAGTTCAATGGCGAGCCGTACAAGCCCGATATGGACCTCGGCGGCGACTACACGGCCACCTATTGCGGCGATCCGCCGCTGCCGAGCCCGCCCTCCCCGGGGCTCGCGATCCCTGGCGCCGCGCTGGCCGCGCCTGCGGGCGGGCCGACCCCGGATCCCGACGCGCTCCATCTGTTCCTCGGGAGCGCGGCCGAGAGCTGCGCGGATCCCTGGTCGCCCATCGCGTGCACCGGCGCCTCGCGCGTGATGTTGAGCCTCCCGCCGGCCTACCAGAAGCCCGGGATCCTCGATCTCACGGATCCGGCCATCGCTGCGTCTTTCTCCTTCACCCACCCGGCGAGCACGGGCTGCTGGGCGGGCGAGCCCATCACCGACGTGTTCGACGGCGGCACGATCGAGATCCTGAGCATCGACGCGAGCGGGGTCTCATGCAGGGTGTACGGGTCCCATACCGTGCTCACCCACGGAGGCTTCGACGCCGACGGACTCTACACCGCGTCGAGCTGCCCCTGAGCGGCATCTCCGCTCGCGGCCGACACCTCCGCGGCGATCTTCTCGAGCTCGGGAGAGAGGGGGGCCCGGCGCCCACTTCTTCGGGCTTGATCGCGGCGCGGTCACGGATGTCGCACACCCGATCCGAACCGAAAGGGGGACGCGGGTAACGACTCACTGGCGCGGCGCCGGCAGGGGCGGCGGCGCGGGCGTGTCCATCTGCTGCTCTGGCGACGCAGACTCGGCCCCTGGCGTGGCCGCGGGAGCCGGTCGCGGCGCGGCCCCGGGAGCCAGCTGCGGCGCGGCCGCAGGAGCCGGCAGCGGCGCGGCCTCCGGCGAGGTCCCGGGGGCTGGCAGCGGCGGCGGCTCGGGCCCGGCCGGCGGCGGGTACGTGAGATCATCGCACGTGGCGCCGAGGCTCCCGACCGCGTCGTTGTAGTAGTTCATCGCGTCGAGCGCGTGGCCGTGGGCCCTCTCCTTCGCCGGCCTGGAGAGCGCCCCGAGCACGACGGCTGTCGCGGCGACGGCGACGCCCATGCCGAGGATCGTGCCCATGGCGGCCTCGTTCTTGTCGTCGAAGTAGAGCCCCGAGAGCCCGCCGAGGCTGCTCACCCCGAGCACCACGCCGAGCGTCGAGAGCGTCGTGGCGGAGCGGCCGCTCTGCGACGCCTGGCGCGCGTGCTCGCGCGCCTCGGGGACGCAGCGCACGAAGCGCTCCAGGCCGTCGTAATGGTAGCTCTCGGCCACCTGCTGGCCGCCGGCCCACAGCGTGAAGCCGTCGTCGTAGCTCGCCGTGAGCTCGCCCCGGGCCACGACGCGCGGGGTGTACCTCGTGTGTCCGTGGGTGCAGCCGAGGAGCGCGCCGCCGAGGAGCGCGCAGCCGAGGACGCACGCGGGCAGGGCGATCGAGGGCCGCTTCGAAGGCCTCACGGGGCCTGCGCCCCCGGCGCCTCGACAGCGCACGGCGACCCGGGGGTGCGCGCGAGGTCGTTGTAGGCGTTGACGTGGTCGAGCGCGAGCGCCGTGTCCTTCTCTCGCTCGGGGCGCCCCACCGAGAGCCCGACCGCGACGGGCGGCAGCGCGATGAGCGCGACCACCGCGAACGTGGCGAGCAGGACCGTGGCCGCCTCGGCACCGTCGCTGCGACCGCCGCTGCCGCCCGACGGCGCGCTGCCGCCGGGCCCGGCCTTGACGCCCCGCGAAGGGGACGCGGGGCTCCGCGCGACGCCCGGCCCGGGCCTGTGGTGGTGCGGGGGCGGCGGGGCCACGCCGCGATGCTCGACGACGATGCGCGGGCCGAAGTAGATCGGCACCCAGAAGCCGCCGCTGAAGCGCACGGGCGCGGCCTGCGCGGGACCGCCCGAGGCCCGCGCAAGGTACGGCGGCAGCGCTCCGCCCGACCCGTGCTCGCCCGAGAGGCAGTCCGGGGTCGACCCGCCGACCTGCATCACGACCGCCCCGTCGCGGTACACCGGGCGGGCCCGTCCGTCTGGCGGCGGCACGTAATCGGAGACGTACGATCCGCAGCCGGAGAGCGCGGCGAGCGCGAGGGCACCAAGGGCGGCGCGCGGGGTTCGCGGGACGCAGAAGAAGGAAGGTCGAGGTGGCTTCACGGCAACCACGGCGAGGATATCTGCCGGAGGCTGCCCTGCATAGGGCCCTCCACGCCGCGAACGTGCTGCGATCCGAGCCCGAAGAGAGATTGAACCACAGAGGCACAGAGGGCACAGAGGGCAGAGAAAGAGAGGGGGAGACAGGAGAGAATCTTCATCCCTCTCTCTCTGTGCCTCTGTGCCTCTGTGCCTCTGTGCCTCTGTGCCTCTGTGCCTCTGTGCCTCTGTGGTTCAATCTCTTTCTGTCTCCACCCTGAGGAATCCCCTCATTTTGCAGCCCTTTTCAGCGGGAAAATTGAACAGGGAGGCGGGGAGACAGGGAGTATTTTGAAGATTTCCCTCCCCGTCTCCCCGCCTCCCTGTGAATTTTCCGAAGAATTTGAGGGGATGCCTCAGGTCTCCACCCGCACGCGGGCGACCGCCACGCGCCTGGCAAGCTCCCTGCGCAGCACTTCACGATGCTCGCCCCCGACGAGCGCTCGACCAGGCGCGCCCGACCGGCCGGACCGAGCCTTTCCCTGGGCCGACCCCGCCGGACTCAGCGGGAATTGCGCGCGCCCCGGTGCTGCAAGCCGCCTGCCGAGGCAGAGCGCCAGCCTCGACCGCAGCGGAGAGAGGCAATCAGACACCCCTGTGGCATTTTGCCATGGTGCAGGCCTGACCGTCGCGCCGAAATGAACCTGAAACGAAGCGGAGCACCGCTTGGCCCGGGCGTTGCGACAGCGGGTGAGCTCCTGACCCATGGTCCCCGGAACGACCTTTCCGCGCCTGGTGGCCATCGGCGGCGCCGAGGACAAGGAGGGCGAGCGCACCATCTTGCGCGAGTTCGTGCGGCTCGCGGGCGGTAAGGACGCCTGCCTCGTGGTCATCCCGTCGGCCAGCGAGACGCCCGAGGTGGCCGGCGAGCTCTACCAGCGGCTCTTCCAGGAGCTCGGGGCCTCGGAGGTCGCCGTGCTCACCATCGCCGCCCGCGACGACGCGCGCAACGAGGCGGCCATGCGGCAGGTCGAGCGCGCGACTGGCACCTTCTTCACGGGGGGAGATCAGCTCCGGATCATGAACCGCCTCGGCGGCACCGGGGTCGACACGATGCTCCACCGGCGGTGCGAGGAGGGGATGGTCGTCGGGGGCACGAGCGCCGGCGCGGCGGTCATGTCGTCGACCATGATCGTCGAGGGCGAGACCAAGTCCCCGCGGGCAGGCGCTGTGCGCACCGGCCCGGGCCTCGAGCTCCTGCCCGGCGTCATCATCGACCAGCACTTCGCGCAGCGCGGCCGCATCGGCAGGCTCCTCTCCGTCGTGGGGCTGTTCCCCCACTACCTCGGCGTCGGCATCGACGAGGACACCGCCATCGTCGTCCAGGGGCACAACGCCACCGTGATCGGGAGCGGCGCCGTCACCATCGTCGACGCCGGCGGCGCCTCCTTCAACGACGCGGTGGATACCGGCTCGGGAGGCTGCATCACGCTCTGCGGGGTCACCCTGCACTCGCTCCCTCACGGCCGGAGCTTCGATTTGCTCGAGAGAAAACCCATCGTCATAGACTGACATCAACACAGCCGAGCTAGTCCCATGCGCATCCTCATGATCCGTACGCTTCAAGGGCCGAATGTGTTCGCCAGCTGGCCAGTCCTCCGCATGACCCTCGACCTCGAGGACCTCGCCGAGACGAGCAGCGCGGAGGTGCCTCACTTCGTCGACCGCCTGCTGGCCCTCCTGCCAGGCCTCGGCGAGCACCACTGCTCGCGGGGCAAGCCGGGGGGGTTCGTGGAGCGGCTCCGGGAAGGCACGTACTGGGGCCACATCATCGAGCACGTCGCGCTCCAGCTGAGCGAGCCGGCCGGCATCGGCGTGACCTACGGCAAGACGGTCTACGCCGGGGCGCCCGGGGTCTACGACGTCGTCGTCGAGTTCGAGAACGAGGCCGCGATGCGCCTGCTGCTCGAGGCGGCCTTCGAGCTCGTCACGGCCCTGCTCGAGGGCAGGCCCTACGACGTGGCGGCGAAGGTCGCCGAGGCCGCCCAGGTGGCCGAGGAGACGGCGCTCGGGCCGAGCACGCGGGCCGTGGTCAAGGCGGCCGAGAAGCGGGGTATCCCCTGGTCGCGCCTCAACGACGAGAGCCTGATCGTGTTCGGCTACGGGAAGCACCGGCGGTTCGTTCAGGCCACCACCTCGTGCAACACGAGCTCCGTCGCCGTCGAGATCGCCGGCGACAAACAGCTCACCAAGGAGCTCCTCGAGCGCGCGGGGCTGCCGGCGCCGAAGGGGGTCGTGGTGAGGACGGCCGGCGAGGCGGCGCGGGCGCTCGGCGAGCTGCGCGCGCCCGTCGTGGTCAAGCCCCTCGACGGCAACCAGGGCAAGGGCGTGTCGCTGAACCTCCGGACCGAGGAGCAGGTGCGCGAGGCGTTCGCGATCGCCCGCCAGCACCGCCCTCGAGTCCTCGTCGAGGAGATGGTGAGCGGGCGCAACTACCGCGTGCTCGTGGTGAACGGGCGGGTGGTCGCGGCGAGCGAGCGGCTGCCGGCCCACGTGGTCGGCGACGGCCAGCACACAGTGGCCGAGCTCATCGAGCTGGAGAACAGGAACCCGCTGCGGGCCAACGGGCACAACGGGGTGCTGACGAAGATCGTGGTCGACGACGTGGTGCGCGCCGGCCTTGCCAAGCAGGGGCGCTCGCTCGACGAGGTGCCGGCGCGCGGCGAGCGGTTCTTCCTGCGCGAGAGCGTCAACCTCTCGACCGGGGGCATCGCGCGCGACGTCACCGACGAGATCCACCCCGACACGGCCCGCCTGTGCGAGCGCGCGGCGCGGGCCATCGATCTCGACATCTGCGGGATCGACCTCGTGGCCGAGGACATCGCGAGGCCCCTCGGCCGCGGCGCGATCATCGAGCTGAACGCCGCCCCGGGCATCCGCATGCACGAGCACCCGAGCGAGGGGAAGCCGCGGGACGTGGGCGGCGCCATCGTCGAGATGCTGTATCCGCCGGGCGCGCCGTCGCGCGTCCCGATCGTCTCGATCACGGGCACGAACGGCAAGACAACGACCACGCGCATGGTGGGGCACATCCTCGGGGCGACGGGCGCCACGGTGGGGATGACCACGACCGAAGGGATCTACGTCGGCGGGCACTGCGTCGAGGCGGGCGACACGACGGGCCCGGGGTCGGCGCGCACGATCCTGTTCGACCCGACGGTGGACGTCGCGGTGCTCGAGACGGCGCGCGGCGGCATCGTCCGGCGGGGGCTCGGCTACGACTGGTCCGACGTCGCGATCATGACCAACATAGGGCCGGATCACCTGGGCCAGGACGGCATCGAGAGCGTCGAGGACCTCCTCTGGATCAAGATGGTGGTCGCCGAGCGGGTGCGCGAGGGCGGGACGCTCGTGCTCAACGCGGAGGACCCGCTGCTCGCCGCGGTCCCGCAGCACCGCCGCATGGCGAAGCTCTCGCGCAACATCGTGTTCTTCGCGCTCGACCCGGCGAATGCGGTGCTGCGGGCGCACGTCGCCGAGGGCGGGACGGGCTACACCCTGAGGGACGGCGCCATCGTGGAGCTCCAGGGCGCCGCCGAGCGGCACGTCGTGGAGGCCGCGGAGATCCCGGCGACCTTCGCGGGCGTGGCGCTCTTCCAGGTCGCCAACGCGATGGCGGCGATCGCCGCCTGCCGCGCGCAGGGGATGCCTGTCGAGACGATCCAGCGCGCGCTCAGGACCTTCGACGCGTGCGGCAAGAACCGCGGCCGCGTGAACCTCTACCAGCTCGAGGACAGCTACGTGCTGATCGACTACGGCCACAACCCCGGCGCGCTCCGCGCGACGTGCGAGCTCGCGGCGCAGTGGGAGGGGCGGAGGATCACGGGCATCGTGAGCCTGCCCGGCGACCGCTCGAACGCGCTGCTCGAGGCGTGCGCCTGCGAGATAGCGGAGGGCGGGTTCCACCGGATCATCGCCAAGGACGACGGGGACCTGCGCGGCCGCGCGCCCGGGGAAGTCCCGGCCCTCGTGCAGCGGGTCGTGACGGAGGTGAGGCCGGGGCAGGCGTGCCAGGTCATTCCGGACGAGCACGAGGCGGTCGAGTACGCGCTGGCCACGGCGGAGCCGGGGGAGGTCATCGTGCTGTTCACCGAGGAGGCTTCGCTGATGGGTGAGCTGCTCACCCGGATGGGGGCGGTCGCGGTGAACGCGGTGCCCGAGCTGCGGTCCGGCATCCGGGTTCGCGCGCGGCGCCGCGAGGAAGCGCTCGCGGCGGTCTGATGTTCGTCGTCGCAGACGCCCGAGATCGCGCTGCGCGAGGTGGTGACGGCGGGCATCACCACGGTGGTGGGGTGCCCGAGCAGCTGCGCGAGGTGGTGCGCGAGCACGGCTTTCCGCTGGAGCGCGCGTTGCCGCTCGTCACGTCGAACACGGCGCGGATCCTGAAGCTCCCGCGCAAAGGGGCGTTGCGGCCCGGCCACGACGCGGACGTCGTGGTGCTCGAGCGGGGCTCCCTGGAGATCCGCGAGGTCATCGCGCGGGGGCGGCGGATGGTGAGGGCAGGGCAGCTCGCCGTCACGGAGCGGTTCCTCGAGCAGAGCAATCGAAAGGTCGAGTTGAATGGTCGAAAGCAAAGGGGGAGCTGACGGGTCGGACAGGGATCCTTCGGGGAGCGCGCCGCGCGACCGCCCGGCCGGCGCGCTGGTGCTGATCGGGGGACACGAGGACAAGGAGGGCGAGCGGGAGATCCTGCGCGAGGTGGTGAACCGCGCGGCCGGGCGGCCGATCGTGGTGGCGACGCTCGCGAGCGAGGTAGCCGGCGAGCTCTGGGACGAGTACGAGCGGGTCATCCGGGCGCTCGGCGCGGGCGACGTCAGGCACCTTGACATCGTCCAGCGCGACCAGGCCAGGGAGGCGCGCTGGCTGGAGATCCTCGAGGGCGCGGGGTGCGTGTTCTTCACCGGGGGCGATCAGCTCAAGATCACGAGCAAGCTCGGGGGCAGCCGCCTCGCCGACGCGATCTGCGCGGTGTACCGGCGCGGCGGCACGATCGCGGGCACCTCGGCCGGCGCCTCGGTGATGAGCGAGACGATGCTCGTGGGCGGGGCGGGCGAGGAGTCCGCGAAGGTGCGCGGCGCCGTCCGCATGGCGCCCGGCCTCGGGCTGGTGCGCGACATCCTCGTCGATCAGCACTTCGCGCAACGCGGCAGGCTCGGCCGACTGCTCGGGGCCGTCGCCCATAACCCGCGCTTGCTCGGGGTCGGCATCGACGAGGATACGGCCGCCGTGATCGAGCCGGATCGACGTCTATGCGCGCTGGGAACAGGCGCAGTCTACGTCGTAGACGGACGCAAACTCAGCCACACGAACATCGGCGAAGAGGAGGGGGATCGCGTGCTCAGCCTCTTTGACGTGCGGCTCCACGTGCTGAGCGCCGGGGACTCGTTCGATCTCGAGACAGGGCGCCCCATGTGCGGACAGCCTCGCTGACGTCAGGCAGGTTGCGGCTCCTCGCAATTTTGATTTCGGTGGTCCGGGCGCATTGCGTCGCACTGTTTGTTGCTACACTATTCCCACCTGTCCCGATCCGGAAGCGCGGGATCGAGATGCACAGGCCGGGCGACGCTCGGAGGTAGCGGTGTTCATTGCAGAGCTCGCCGGGCACCGTGCTTTCCCTGCCAGCAGCGGTCCTTGCCGGACGCGTCCTGAGACATCCCCTCAAATTGTTCGGAAAATTCACGGGGAGGCGGGGAGGCGGGGAGGAAAACCTTCAAAATACTCCCTGTCTCCCCGCCTCCCTGTTCAATTTCTCCGCTGAAAATGGCTGCAAATGAGGGGATTCCTCAGGGACGCGTCCTGTGACTCCGTCCCGGCGATCGGGAGCACGGCGGCCGGCTCGCCGCGGCAGGGCTTACAACGATGGCGCTCTATCTGGAGAGGCAAGATCCATGAACCAGCAGCTTCGATATGCTCTCGGGACCCTGATCGCGGCAGCGTCCGTGAGCGCGGCGGGGGTGGCCCGCGCGGACGTGACCGTCGAGGGGTTCGTGTCGCCCGGCAGCCCGAGCGACCCATGGAATCTCGGGTCCAGCACCCTGCTGGTGGCCACGGAGCGCAACGAGTGGGGCCGCGTTACCGTCAGCAATCGTGGCCAGTTGTCCAGCAACGGCGCTTATGTGGGGTACGCTTTCTACAGCACCGGCGTGGTGGATGTCATCGGGTACGGATCGAGGTGGATCAACCGCGGGAGGCTCGATATAGCCACTGCCGAGGGCACGGGCTTCGTCAACGTCCGCAGGGGTGCCCAGGTGACCACCGACGATCTCGTGGCAGGCGTGCGGATCGACGGGATCGGCAACGTGCTGGTCGAGGGGTACGACGCCACCCTGACCAGCCGGGGCACCGCGCTCATCCCGCGCAACGGGGTTGGCCGCGTCGAGCTCAAGCAGGGGGCGAGCTTCTTCTCGAACAACGCCTACATCGGGTCGTGCACCACGAACTGCCTGGGCCTCGCGAGCGTCACGGGCTCGGCGACGCGGTGGATCAACACGGGGGAGTTCGTGGTCGGCGGGGGCAACACCGGCAAGGTGGATGTTTACAGGGGCGAGCTGTTCACCGCGAACGCCGGGATCGAGGGCGACGACAACACAGGGCAGAGCTACGTGAAGGTGAGCGGCTGGGGCGGGACCTGGACCAACGATGGGCTCCTGCGCGTCGGGGGAGATATAGGGTTCGGCGAGGTCCACGTCGGGACGCTCGGGACCCTGGAGACACAAGAGACCGAGATCCGCTCGGACCGCGGCGGGGGTTTCGTCAAGGTGGGCGACGTGAGCGCGGCATGGCGCAACAGCGGTGACGTGACGGTCCTCGCATCGTACTCCATCTCTCCCTCGCTCATCGTCCAGCGCTACGGGACCGTCGGCATTGGCGGTGTCCTCCGGACCGCGCCGCTGTTCGAGGACTCCCCCTATGCCGGGCCCTCGGTGCGCATCGAGCCGTATGGCACGCTCAACGCGGGGACGATCGCGGTGCAGGAGGGCGACCTCGACTTCGCCGGAGGGTACCTGAACTTCGGCAGCTTCGTGGGGGATCTCGCGAACACGCAGGCCGGCCAGCTGATGATAGGGAGGCCCTCGGTCTTCATCGCCGGCGACTACGCCCAGGGCCCGAGCGCTTCGGTGTTCTACTTCGTCTTCGGCGCGAACGCCCCGCCCATCTTGCAGGTGGACGGGGACGTGAGCCTCGGCGGCCGGATCGAGGTGGGCGCGGCGAACGGCGACGTACCGCCCTTCCAGCTCGGGGACACCATCGCGCTGCTCGACTGGACCGGCGAGCTCTCGGGGGAGTTCGACGAGGTGATCATCTACATCGCGCTCGCCCCGGGGCTCGCCTGGGACACCTCCGCGCTGTACACGACCGGCGAGATCACGGTGGTGCCCGCGGGCTGAGCCTGGTCGGGTGAATGCGCGGTGGCGGGCCAGCGCTACAGCGACGGCGGGAGCGGCTCCGGCGGCGCGATCCCCTCGCTCTTGGTCCTGCAGGGGATGCTCGCGCCCTCGCAGCCGCACTGGTTCTGTCCCCGGTCGGCGATCTCCCCCTGGGCGCCGAGCTCCGTCTCCACGTTGAGATCGATGAAGTTGCACTCCATCATGCTGCGCTCGAGCGCCACCGAGGCGCCGAAGCTCGCGACGGCGGCGCCCTCGCTCCCCTCGATGCGCACGCCGGTCAGCGTCGCCTCCGCGTCATCCACGTCCTTGACGATTGTCATGCCGTTTCCGAGGAGCCCGGCGGAGGAGCTCCGGGTATCGCGGATGATCGTGTCCTCCAGCGTGGCTGTCGATCCGAAGATCGTGAGCCCCGACTCGACGCTCTCCTCGACGAGCGATGATCGGAGCACGAGGCTGCCCCGCCCGTCCCGCGCGCCCCGCGCGTGGACCTCGATGCCGCGGCCGAAGAGCTCGTCCGAGGCGCGCGGCAGGGTGCGGCGGATCGCGACCCCCTCCAGCGTCACGTCGGCTCCCTCGATGAAGACGCCCAGCGTCCGGCTCCGCTCGAGGACGGTGCCGCGCGCCGTGACGTTGCCGCGCAGCTGGCTGCTGGACGCGATCGCGAGCCCGACACCGTGGTTCTGGTCCTTGTCGCGCGGGAGGGTGTCGCGCACGAGCAGGCCGGCGAGCGAGACGTCGGAGCCGAGGATCGCGACGCCCGCGTAACGGTTCTGCTCGACGACGACGCGCTGCAGCGTGGCCTCGGCTCGCAGGCTGTCCGCGAGGTGGGCGGCGATGTAGATACCCCATCCCGTCGCCAGATCGTCCGGGTAAGACCGCGTGTCGCGTACGACCGTGTCCTCGACGGCGGCAGACGAGCCCTGGACCCAGATCCCCGCCTCCTGGTTGCGCTCGATGACGCTGCGCCTCAGGGTCACGCGCCCCGGCTGGCCCTGGGTGTTCGGCATCGCGAGCACGCCCATCCCCGCGGCGTCCGCGTCGACCGCGACGCTGTCGCGGATCACGCTGTCCTCGATGATCGCCTCGACGGCGATGACGTGGACGCCGGCCCCCCGGCTCTGCTCGACGACGGACGCGCGCAGCGTGAGCGAGGCCGGCGCGCCGCCCGCGCCCCTGTTCGCTCCGGCGCCTGGTCCTCCGGACTCGCTGGTGCCGCGCACGACGGACGACTCGACGACGAGCTCGGCCCCCGCGCTGTGCACGCCGGTCGACCGGGCTCCTTCGATGAGCGAGCGGCGGACGGTGAGCTGCGCCGGGCCCTGCTCGTTGTACGCCTCGACGCCCTCGGCGCCGGCGCTGGCCACCCAGACCTCGTCGACCACGACGCCGCGCGCTCCGGTCACCGCGATGCCCTGTCCCGCGCTGCGGACCGCGACGCCCCGTATCTCGGCCGCGTCGGCGCCCTCGTCCACGAGGACGGCAGCGACCGTCTCCGCCCCCGCGCCGGCGATCTCGACGAGCGCGGGGCATCTCCCCCAGAGGCGCACCGGCCTGTCGACGCGCACGTCCTCTGGATAGGTGCCTGCCGCGACCGCGACGACGGCGCCGGGCGCGGCCGCGCCGAGGCCCTCGCCGACGGTCGTCCACGGCCTCGCCGGCGTCCCGTCGGAGTCGCTCCCTGCGTAGGCGCCATCGACGAACTGGGTCTCCGCATCCACGGGGATATCGCCCCACGTCCCGTCGCCGCACGGCGCGACCTCCCGACAGGCGGTCTCTCCCGGCACGGCCATGGTTCCTGTGGGGCAGGCCGCTTCCGGCAGGACGGGCGCGCACGCGCGGTCGCCCGGCTCGAAGCCAGCGCCGCAGGCGTCCGGCGGTATGCCCGCCGGCTCGCACCCTGAAGCGGTCGCGAGCTCCCCGGGCGCGCACCCCGGCGCGGCCGCCCCGCCGCCGCCCTCGCCGCCGCCGCCGCCCTCGCCGCCGCCGCCGCCCTCGCCGCCGCCGCCGCCCTCGCCGCCGCCGCCGTCCGTGGTCGCGGCGGGCGGTCTCGCAGGAGCCTCCCTGCCGCAGGCCGCGAGGGGCGCCGCTGCCGTGAGCACGAGGAGCGCCCGCAGGGCCATGGCGTGCCTGCACGGCGCGCGTCCCTGTCTCTGTTCGGGATCGAGCACAGGAGTCCTTGTGTTCATGGCGCGCACTCACCTCCGCGAGCTGGGAAGTCGAACCACAGCTCGCCCGACGGACCCTGCCGCGGCCTGCCGAGGTCGCAAAGGGTCCGCCGCCCTCTGCGCGAGCGCCTCGCCGCGAGGAAAGACGAGCGCGGCGGCGACCCAGCTCGTGCAAAGCGCTGCCCTCGCGGCGCGACAGGACGAGTGCGTCGACATCGGCGAGAGCGTACCTCAGCGTCTGCGGAGGTTGAACAGGCCGCTCGACGTTTATTGATCGTCCACCACCGTGAACGAGTCCCCGTCGCGGCAGCCGCCGAACGACGTCATGCTCAGGCCGGTGATCCCTTCAACAGAGCGGATCAGGTCGGGCGTGTCGATGCCGCCCGGCGCGTTCGGCCACGTGTAGGCGGCCTCGATCCCGGAGCCGTCCTCGTTGTAGATGACCGTGTTGATGGAGATCCCGGCCGGCGCGCTCACCCGGGAAGGCTGGTGGCCCACGAGCACGATCCCTTTGAGCTGGGCGCCTGGATCGACCGTCACGGTCCACTGCGTGAACGCGTACGAGGAGAGCGCCAGCACCATCTCCGAGGTGCGGGAGACGTGCACGCTGGCCTTGGGCCCGCCCTCGCCGCGCTTGTGGATGCCGATGATGTGGAGCTCCGTCGCGTCTTTCGCGTCGGTCTGGTAGCTGGTGAAGTCCTCGCAGGCGGCCTCCACCGGCGCCGGCGGCGCGGCGAGCCCGGCGGGGCCCTCGTCGATGCAGCTCCCGTCGTCGTCCGCCTCGAGGCCCTCGGCGAAGGGCAAGAAGCCTCTGGGCGCGCTGGAGGCGAACTCGCTTGCGCCGAAGTTCGCTGTCATGACGTCACCGTCGGAGAGATAGAGCACGGGATAGTACGCGCCCGTGCCAGGGAGCACGAGGATCTCCGCGCCGCCCGCGTCCGCCTCGGGATCCATCCCCTCGAGCCACGCGCCGTTCTTGCTGAAGTACACGCGCCCGGCGTCGAGGTCGAGCGCCACGCCGATGACGTCCCCCTCGGCGAACGGCGCTGCCTGCACGGCGCTGCCCCGACCGCCGCCGATGCGGGTGCTCCCGTCGCCGCCGCTCGAGATGGTGCCGGTCGTGTTGTACAGGGCGCCCATGTACGCCGTGTCTCCGACCGTGTGGATCACGCCCTCCACGGAGGCCCCGATGTTCTGGGCCCACCAGGCGCCATCGAGCAGGCTGTCGACGGTGATCTCGTAATACCAGCGCCCCTCGACGTGGCTGGCCGCGGCGCGGGCGATCTGAGACCTCTCCGACGCGCTCGCCGTGAGACCGTCGTTCGAGAGCGCGACGGCCCCCTCTCCGCCCTCCTCGTGGGCCAGGAGGCCGAGCTTGCAGCGCACCGAGCTGCTCGGCTCCGGAGGATCCTTGTCCGTCGCTGGCGGCGTCTCCTCGGGGCCACCGCCCGTGTTGCCGTTGCCGTTCGCTCCGCCGGGACAGCCGCTGCCGAGGAGCGCCGCGAGCAGACCGAGCGAGAAAAGGAAGCGATGGGTCATGAGATCTCCCGGAGTGGATGTGAAAGTCTACGTCAAGAGTGTCCTGAAGAAGGGTGTTGCAGGGCGGTTGTCTCGTCCCCCGTCCCGGCCATAGGCCCCGTGGAGGCCGCGCCCTCGACGCGAGACTCGCCCCAGGCCCTCTGAAAAGCAAGAGGCTCGGTCCGCGCGCCTGCGGCTGCGATGCTGCTCGTCGGCTGGAAGGGCACCTTGCACGCTCGGCATTGGCCTCCTCCGAGCGTGGCTGGGCGTCCACACCGCTGTCCACGAGCGCTCCGGCGCGCGCCGCGTCAGCGCAGGTGCTCATCGCGCGCGGCGTCGATGGCGACACCCTCGTGAGGAGCGACCTCCCTTTCCGCTTGGTTCCCTCTGGAGCGCCGACGACCCTGGCGGGCGAGGTCGCTGGCGAGCCATGGTCGACGTATGCCGTCCCAGGTGGACGAGGCTCAGCTGGGCTGTAATGCAGACTGCTGAACGGGCTGCCGAGAGCCTCCCGGGTGGATTGAAATTCAAGCGGGAGGTCGCCGAGAGTCGGCTGGTCAAAATTGACCATTACCTCCGGACAGCCTCCGGTTTGAACTTCAATTCTCCCCGGAGGTTCCGGACAGGTGATGTCCGGAACCACATCGTCGCCAACCGCGTTTGATGCCAGGGGGATCTGCCTGTTGCTGACCCACGCGAGTCAGCGGGCAAAGGAGGCATTCTGCCGATCACAGTGGAAGCTGGATCCGGTGAGAAAGAGGGCTTGCTGGGAAGTGGCGAACAGCGGGTCACCTGGCAGATGGGAGGTCTACTGCCTGGTCACGTCGTTTCCGGGCTAGCCTAGCCCCATGCCCAAGAAGCGCATCGGTGAGCCCATCGCGGTCCGTCGCTACGGGGTGGAGGGCCAGCCTGACCGGCAGATCGTACTCGTCATCGGCAAGCCGATTGCTCCCGGCGCGCAGGGCGGCGACTGGTGCTGCCCGGTGCTCATCTCCGGGCTCGGCGCTGAGGTGTTCAAGTGGCAGGAGGGCGTCGACGCCCTGCAAGCCCTCCAACTCGCCCAGGGCTTCGCCAGGCAGACGCTGGAGGCGTCCGGGCTGCCCATCACCTGGGCCGGCGGGGAGCCCGGCGACCTGGGGCTGTACCGGCCGATCGACTCGCCGTTCGGGCTCTGGTTCCAGCGCCTGGCGGAGCGGGCATTCGATCTCGCGGTCGAGGTCGTTGGCCGCGTCATCGTGGAGGTCAGCCAGCAGCATCCGAAGGTGCGCGAGCAGGTGAAGCGAGCGCGCGCACAGCGCGAATGAGCGCCATGCGCGCGTGCCGCGGCCCCACCACGTGCGCCGCGCCGCTGGTCGGCGGTCTGCGGCCACCTCCGGGACGGAGGAGGACCTCTCCTACCTCGCCGAGCGGGCCCGAGCCCTCGAGACCTACGCCGTTCGCGGTTGGGACCGCGAGCGCCTCTGGGGGTGCGGTGCGCCTGCATGACCGCCTCGTGCGGGACGTGCAGTGCAGCCTGGTCCAGGTCGACGAGATCTGGTCCTTCGTGCAGAAGAAGCAGGCGCGCGTGACCGAGGCCGACCCGCCCCACTGGTACGAGCCGCCACGCGACCCGTTCATCACGAAGACGACCGTCTACGGCGCGCCCGACCCGGCCAAGGCGTCAACGTCGCACGTCGAGCGCCTGAAACGGCTCCACGCGCCACAGCAACGGGCGGATGCGGCGGCTCTGTTACGCCTTCAGCAAGAAGGCCGACCACGACGCCGCGGCGGTCGCCTTGAACTACGTGGCCTACAATCTTACCCGCGTCGTGCGCACGCTGCGCGTCACGCCTGCGATGCAGGCCGGCATCACCGACCACGTGTGGACGCTGGACGATCTCCTGGAGACGCTCCTGGCCGAGGCGGAGGGACCCGCCCCCGAGGCGAAGCCGCTCACTCATCGCGAGCCCTCCGCGCCAGCGCGGGCGCTTCCGAACAACCGGGGCTTTCTGCGCCTCGTGACCGAACCGACGCCAGCGCTGAAGCAGCGTTGTCGGAGCGAGCCGCCGCCTCCGCCGGCAGGCCCGCCGGTCCAGGTCGTTCCTCCGCCTCCTCCCGAGCCGCCGCCGCAGCCCGGTCCAGTTGTCCCTGTTCGATCCCCCGAAGGGATCGTGAGTGATGCACTTCGCTTCCTCAGAGTGCTGTACTTTGAGCGCGAGTGCTGTACTTCGGGCCAAAGTGCAGCACCACCTTCCGGACAGCCTCCGGTTTGAATTTCAATTCTCCCCGGAGGTTCCGGACAGCCTCCGGTTTGAATTTCAATTCTCCCCGGAGGTTCCGGACAGCCTCCGGTTTGAATTTCAATTCTCCCCGGAGGTTCCGGACAGGCCTCCGGTTTGAATTTCAATTCTCCCCGGAGGCTCTCGGCACCCCGGGAGGCCCCCCGCGCCGTCCCCTCCGGCTCACCCGCCCGGAGGCCCGCCGCCGGGAGGCCCGCCCATGCCGCCCGTCGAGCAAAGCTCGTCCGCGAGCGACGAGCGGACCACGAGCGTCTTCCAGGCGAGCAGCGACCCATCCGGCTGCTTCTCGGTCGATGCGACGTACTCCTCGCCGCCGTAGATGTTGTCGTTCGAGTTCGTCGTGTCCGGCTGCCCGAACTCCGCGTAGTCGGGATGGCTCTCGCAGATCTCGGCGGTCAGCTCCTCCGGGAAGAAGAGCTGCGAGGTGACGTACTCTTCTCCTCCAACGCGAACCGTGAAGTGGATGTGAACGGCGCGCCCGGAGTACCAGCCGGGGTAGCAGGTGTCGAAATCGACCCGTCCCTTCGCGTCGGTCGGCTGCACGCCGCGGAAGTACCTGTGGCTCAGCGCGTCCTCGTCGTCGTTCGTGCACATCTCGACCGAGTCGTCCCCCGAGTAGAGCCCGGCGTTCCGCGTGTGCCAGATGTCCACGGTGGCGCCCTCGATCGGGCGCGGCACCACCGACCCGGCGTGGCGCTCCATCCTGCCCGCGACCGAGCTCTGGCTCCTGCCGATGGCCGTCGTGCTCGGCGCGGTGCTCCTCGCCGTGGGCCCCGTGGTGCGGCGCATCCGGCGGCTCACCGAGGCCGTGCGGCGCTCGGCCTCCGCGAGCTACGGGAGCCCCGTCGAGGCCCTCGGCCCCGACGAGATCGGCGAGCTCGCGGCCGCCTTCAACGCCGCGGGCGGCGAGATCCGCGCGCAGCTCCAGGAGAAGGACCGGCGCGAGGAGGCGCTGCGCCACTTCCTCGCCAACACGACCCACGACGTGATGATCCCGCTGACCGTGCTGCACGGGCACCTCGCGACCCTCCGGCAGCGCGCGGGCGAGGGCCAGCCCGCCGACGTGGGCGTGCTCGTCTCGGCGATGGACGAGGCCCACTACATGGCCTCCCTCCTGCACAACCTCGCGACCGTGGCGCGGCTCGACACGGCGGAGGCAGCGCTCCAGCGCAGCGAGGTGGACCTCAATGCGCTCGTCCTGCGGGTCATCGGCCGCCACCGGCCCATCGCGCGGCAGGCGGGCGTCGCGATCGAGGGCGCCGTGCCCCCCGAGCCCCTCGTCGTCCAGGCCGACGTGACGCTGATCGAACAGGCCGTGAGCAACGTCGCGTACAACGCGGTCCGCTACAACCGCCCCGGCGGACACGTCGCGGTCATCCCGGAGCCGACCGCGCCGGACCGCTTCTCTCTGCGCGTGATCGACGACGGCCCCGGCATCGACCCCGCCGCGTTGTCGAAGCTCGTCGCGCGAGGCGCTCGCGCCGACGAGGCGCGCACGCGCGCGCCGGAAGGCCAGGGGCTCGGGCTGCACATCGCCTACCGCGCGGCGGAGCTCCACGGCTTCCGCCTGACCTTGCGGCCATCCGAGCACGGCGGGATCGAGGTGGAGCTGGAGGGCGCGCTCTCGCGGGTCCCGGAGGCGGGTGTTCACCCCTGAGCAGGTCGAGGTTCTCCGGGAGGAGCTGGACCCAGCGCTGGCGGTGACGGCGGCGGAGGCGGCCACCTCCGCCGCCGTCACCGCCAGCGCGCGCTCTCCCGCGCAGCGCGCTCACGTCACGTATAAAGCGTTCCCTCTTCGACAAAGCACAGATCATTTCCCCATGGATCGACCACATAAAACGAGCGCTCGCCCCAGGGCCGCTTCAGCGCTTCGTCCCCCGGCTCGCCGTGCACCTTGTATGGCGCGAGCGCCTTGAGCTCCTTCGCGCGCGCGTGCACGGCCTCGAGATCCGTCACGGCAAAGTAGAGCGACTTCGGCCCAGGCGTCGGCGTCATTCCGCCCTTGGTCGGATCAATCACAGAGAGAATGACGCCGCCACAATCGAAATAGTGTCGCGCGCCTGGGTGCCGCTTCCCTTCGTGCCCTAAAAGCTTCGCGTAGAACGCCGCGGCCTCGTCGATGTTCGCGACTTCCAGGGTGACTCGAAAGAGCTTCGGGGTTTCGTTCGCGATTGTGCTCATCGTGCCTTTCCTTTTGGTTTGCGTTGGGTACTGCGCAGCGCCGTCGTTGATTTCGGCCCTGACGAGGTCCATGTCTTCTCGGGGCCGACCGGCTCCAGGTTGCTCAGCCAGGCTTCCAGGACCGCGCGTAGACGCTCGCGATCAAGCCGATATAAGCTGCCGCGGCCTTCTCGGCGGACCTGCACCAAGCCCGCCTTCTCCAGCACGCCGAGGTGGCGTGTCGTCGTCGGCCAGGTGTGCTGGAAGCGCGCGGCCAGGTAGCCCGACGGCAGCTCCCCACCAAGCTGGCTGAGCATGAGCAGGATGTTCCTGCGCGACTCGTGCGCGAGCGCAGCGAACACGGCCTCCGTATCGGCGAGAGACACCTTCACCATCGCGGCGGTTAATTAGCACACACGACAACTATTAGCAATATGGGAAATAATTACAGGCGGGGGCACTCGGCCGGGCTCTCCCGCCTGGGTCGTGCGGTCGGACGGGAGCCAGGCGCCCTCGCCGCCAGGGTGAAAGTCGACGGGCAGCGAGCAGTCCCCGGAGGTCCCTACTGCGCTTTTGCGCCGATCAAGACACGCAGATCATCAGCGTAGCGCGGATCGTCGCCCGTGCAGGCGAGCAAGCCTCCCGGCATGTGGTCCACGCTTGCGCCCACGACCGCACGGCTCCAAGATCAAACAAACCTCCGACAACAGCCTGATCCCGCAGTTCGGCAACCAGCCCGCGCACGTCGTCGGCGGTGATCTCTCCGACGGCATCACCTTCCTATCGCCCTGGTTCGATCCGTTGCACAGCGGGTAATTCGCTCGCGGCGCCGGCATGCGCCCCAGGCCACGTGTACTTCGCCGGGGCGAGCGGCGCGTTCACTGCGGTCTCGAACAGATACCCGAACTAGTTGACGACGCGTGCGGAGGACCGTAGCTTTCGGGGCCCAATGGCCCCGAGCGGTTATCTCGAGCGAATCCTGCGCGCCCGCGTCTACGACGTGGCCCAAGAAACCCCACTGGAGGATGCGCCGCGGCTCTCCGCGCGCCTGGGCAATCGCGTGCTGATCAAGCGCGAGGACCTGCAGCCCGTCTTCTCCTTCAAGCTGCGCGGCGCCTACAACAAGATCTCCTCGCTGAGCGCGGCCGAGAAGGCGCGCGGCGTGATCGCCGCCTCGGCGGGCAACCACGCGCAGGGGGTGGCCCTTGCCGCTCAGCGGCTCGGCATCCGCGCCTGCATCGTGATGCCGACCACGACTCCCCGGATCAAGGTCGACGCCGTGCGTGCGCTCGGCGCGGAGATCGAGCTGATCGGGGATTCCTACGACGAAGCCTACGCCCACGCCAAGACGCTCGAACAGAGCGAGGGGCTGACCTTCGTGCACCCGTACGACGACCCGGACGTGATTGCAGGTCAGGGCACCATCGCCATGGAGATCATGCGCCAGCATCGCGGATCGCTGGACGCGATCTTCGTGCCCGTGGGCGGCGGCGGGCTGCTTGCCGGTATCGGCGCGTATGTCAAGCATCTGTACCCGGAGATCAAGGTCATCGGCGTGGAGCCGGACGACGCTGCGTGTCTGCGCGCGGCGCTCGACGCGGGCGAGCGCGTAAGGCTGAGTCAGGTCGGGCTGTTCGCCGACGGCGTGGCGGTCCGTCAGGTGGGCGAGGAGCCGTTTCGCATCGCCCGGCGGTGCGTGGATGACGTGATCGTGGTGGACACCGACGCCATCTGTGCCGCCATCAAGGATATCTTCGACGATACGCGCTCGATCGCCGAGCCGTCAGGCGCGCTGGCGGTCGCGGGCCTCAAAGCGTACGTCGAGCGCGAGGGCCTGGGCGGAAAGACGCTGGTGGCGATCCACAGCGGTGCGAACATGAACTTCGACCGCCTGCGGCACGTGGTCGAGCGGGCAGAGCTCGGCGAGCAGCGCGAGGCGCTGTTCGCGGTCACCATTCCGGAGCGACCGGGCGCGTTCCGCGAGTTCTGCCAGCTGCTCGGGCGCGCGACCATCACGGAGTTCAATTATCGTTTTGGACGCGCGGACGAGGCGCAGATCTTCGTCGGCGTGGGCCTGTCCCACGGGCGCAAGCAGCGCGACGAAGTGCTGGAGCGCCTCCACAACGCCAGGCTGCCGGTCATCGACCTCAGCATGGACGAGATGGCCAAGTTGCACGTGCGCTATATGGTCGGCGGGCGCGCCCCGACAGCGGACGAGCGGCTCCTACGTTTCGAGTTCCCGGAGCGCCCCGGGGCGCTGATGCAATTCCTCACTCACATCGGCGGGCGCTGGAACATCAGTCTGTTCCACTACCGCAACCACGGCGCCGCGTTTGGGCGAGTCCTCGCCGCCTTGCAGGTCCCGGAGCCCGAATACGACGAGTTCGACCGTTTTCTCACCGAGCTCGGCTATCCATGCATCGAAGAGACCAAAAATGCGGCCTATCATCTATTCTTGAGATGATGAACCGCTGAAAGCCCGACACGCCCCCTGGGGCGTCGGGCTTTCGAGCATATGTCCCGTGCGGCGGTCGGCATGGACGCTCGTCGCGTCGATGAGCACGCCGCACACCGGCCATACAGCGACGCTCCTTCCGGACGGCAGGGTCGTCGTGGCCGGCGGCGTGACCGACGCCGTCGTGCATAGATAAACTTCAGGGCTCGCAGCGCTTCACGAAGGCGCCTGAGCCGATGTAATCCGCGCAGTGCGCAAGCTCGTGCATCGGGAAGCCGTCGGACGTGTAGCTGCCGTCGTTGCCGCGCACGAGCACTGACCAGCCGTCGGGCGCCTGGAGCTCGGCGCGGTCGCCAAGGCTCACGGCGTACGTCGTGCGTTGGGCGTCGATCACGCAGGTCTGGACCTGCTGCGCCGACGGCTGGTCGACGTCGAGCTCGCGCGTACAAACCTCGGCGAGCTGGGTCTCCGCCATCCAGCAGTCGTGCAGCAGGTCGTACGGCACTGCCGCCGCACCGCACCTCCATTCCCCTCGCTCCACGGCGCTTTCGCTCTGCGCCAGATCCACTTCACCGCCGCAAGCGGCCAGCAGCATCGCGGCGCCGCTCAGAATCCACGCCACCCGTTTCATGCTCACCTCCGAGGAAAGATGGTGCTCCCCGCCCGGGGCTTGCGCAAGCCTCATTCGTCGTCGTCTTCACCACGGAAGGCGGCGTGCTGCTTCATCAGCACTCCGACGCCGGCTACCCCCCGATCGCGCAGGAGCGCTGAGCTACAACAGGACGGCTTGGTGCGGCTGTCGCGCAAGCGCGCCTTTGCCGACGGGCCGTCGCGGTCGATATGGATCCGCTGCAGGGCCGCCACGCTGCCCGCGCAAACCACGACGACCCCCGGCGCCCGGACCTATCGGGGGAGCTGCGCCTGCCGCGCCGTTCGCTTCGAGGCCGACTTCGACTCGAGCGCCGGGACGACGCAGTGCAACTGCACCATCTGCACGAAGACGAGGTGGTGGGGCATCATCATGAAGCCGAGCGACTTCCGTCTCGTCGCCGGCGAGGAGGTCCTCGGCGACTTCTCGCGGTCCGAGGCCGGCCATGCCCGCTTCTGCAAGACCTGCGGTATCCGCGTCTTCGGGCACGGAGACCTCCCGGAGCTCGGCGGGGAGTACTGCTCCGTGAACCTGAACTGCCTCGACGACGCGGATCTCTCCGGGGTCCCGGTCATGTACCTCGACGGGCTCCACAACACGTGGGAGCAGCTCGCCATCGCGCCTTACGTGGATCCGGTCACGACCGCGAAGAGGGCCTGAAGCGAGGCGCCCCAGGTCGCCTGTCCCGCCCCCGCGATGCCGGCCATGTAACCAAGGAGCGGCGAGCGAGGGTGGCCCGGAGATCTTCGGCGAAGCGGTGCTGTCGACGTTGATTCTGAGATTCTGAAATAGTCAAATGAATAGGCGGCTTTGATTATTGGCGATCCATTGATGGCTGCTTGGCGGTTCGCAGTTCTGTGTCGCCCTCGCCGCCGGCTGCTCGGGCGAGGTGAGCCAGCCCGGGCCCGGCGTCATTTCCGCTTCCTCGAGACCCAGTCGGACGGCACCCAGCGCTTCCAGCGGCGGCAGCTCGAGGGCGCGTACGTGCTGCGCGCGCTCGCCGGCGAGGAGACCCTCGCCCGCTACAAGCGCATCGACGACGCGATCCAGGCCTTCGTCGGCGAGAGCGACTACATGACCCTGCCGGAGCTCGACGAGCTGCTCGAGGACCTCGGCCTCAGCGACGCCTCGGGCCTCGCCGGCGTCCCGGACGCGCGGATCGCCGAGGTCATCGTGAAGAAGGGCCACGGCACCCAGCGGATCGCGAGCCACATCATGATCAACGGGCTCGACAGGGGCACGATGCCCCTCTCGTCGAGCTTCGCGCTGCTCGGCCAGCGGTACGTGGTCGACTCGCACGTCTTCTCGAACGTGGTCTACGACCGGGTGAAGGGCGGCGCCGTCAAGCGCATGATGCCGAGCACGCTCGACGTCGGCTTCGCGGCGCTCGGCAACGATCAGGCGGGCCAGATGCTCGCGCCGGAGCTCGGGCAGTTCGCAGCTCCGCGACGTCGCGCGGACGCTCGGCGAGATGGCCGCGAACCAGCGCGCCGGCCTGCCCCTCACGCCGGAACACCTCGATTTCATCAACCAGGCCGTCAAGGTCCAGCGGGGTTGCGGCGATCCGTGGGGCGCCACTGGGTGGTACGCGCAGCTCTTCTTCGACACGCTGAAGAGCGTGACGCAGGATCCGACGATCGCCGACGTGCACACCCAGCCGACGGACGCGGGCGGCGCGCCTGTCGGTCGCGTGCTCCACGTGGGCACCGGCCTGCCGCGGCTCATGGTCGTGACGGCCGATCCCTGCGGCGGCGCGCCGCGCGCGTTCGTGGGGCTCGCCTCGTCGTACTTCGAGAAGATCACCGGGGACTTCGAGCGCATGACCGACCAGGAGTGGGCGGGCGAGATCCAGAATGCGACGCCCGACGACGTGCCCTGGATGAAGGATCTCGTCTCCCGCTGATCTCGTCTCTTCTCCGCAGAGCTCGGTGCCGACGACGTGCTCCCTCGCCGGGTACCGCCGTGCGCGCCGCGCCGCCGCCTAGCAAGGGGCTTTTCCGTCCACAGCGGACAAGCGGAGTATCCCCTCCTTGCCAGTCCCAGCGTATAGCGCACCGGGGGGCTTGCGGCAAGACCCGGGTCGTGCCGCATGATCGCCGGCCGAAGCCAGAACCTACGGAAATGGGAGGCACGAAATGCGTGTGCTGTTGTCGACGTATGGGTCGCGCGGGGACGTCGAACCGATGGTGGGACTCGCGGCGCAGTGAGCCATTGAAAGAGGATCTGACCATTTTTTTCTGAACGGGTATCAACGACGGACTCAAATCCAGTCGTGACGCCAGTTTGAACGGCGCGGAGGTTCGCGTGATGGTGGCGCCCTTCGACGAGGGGGGCGTGACGATCCGTCGAAGCGAACGAGCTGCCGACGCCCTGATGGAGGTGAACGGATGCGGAACTATGTGCTTGATTTCCACGAGGTCGATCGAACGAAGGCCAAGTTGGTCGGGGGGAAGGGCGCGAACCTGGGGGAGCTTTCCAGGATCGAGGGGATCCGCGTGCCCGCTGGCTTTTGCGTCACGACCGAAGCCTTCCAGCGGATCATGGGAGAAGCGCCGTCGATCGGCGGGTTGCTCGATCGGTTGTCGTTGCTCGAGGTGGAAGACCGGGACGGGATCCGGGAGCTCAGCGGCGAGCTGCGCCGGATCATCGAAGGGACGGCCATCCCTGAGGACCTGCACGAGGCGCTCACCCAGGTTCTTTCCAGGCTTGGCGCGGACGATGCTTACGCCGTACGGTCCAGCGCGACGGCGGAGGATTTGCCGGGGGCTTCCTTCGCGGGCCAGCAGGATACGTACCTGAACGTCATCGGGACGCAGGCGAGCCTGCAGCACGTCCGCCGGTGCTGGGCATCGCTCTTCACCGAGCGGGCGGTGACCTACCGGATCCAACACGGCTTCGACCACCGCAAGGTCCACATGGCGGTGGTGGTGCAGAAGATGGTCTTCCCGCAGGCGGCCGGGATCTTGTTCACGGCCGATCCCGTCACGTCGAACCGGAAGGTGTCGTCGATCGAGGCTGGCTTCGGCCTCGGCGAGGCCCTGGTCTCCGGCCTGGCGAGCGCCGATCGCTACAAGGTGCGGAACGGCCAGGTCATCGAGAAGGCGATCGCCAAGAAGACGCTGGCGACTCGTGCCCTGGAGGAGGGCGGCACCGAAGAACGGGCGATCGAGCCCGAGCAGCAGGAAGGGCAGGTGCTGACGGATGCGCAGATCCTGCGGATCGAGCGCCTGGGCCGGCAGATCGAGGGGCATTTCGGCCACCCCCAGGACATCGAGTGGTGCCTGGTCGACGATGAGCTCCACATCGTCCAGAGCCGGCCGATCACGACCCTCTATCCCGTCCCCGAAGCAGGAGATGGAGGCAACCACGTCTACCTATCCGTCGGCCATCAACAGATGATGACCGACGCCATGAAGCCCCTGGGGCTGTCCGTGCGCCAGTTGACCTCTGGTGGCGCCATGCACGCAGCGGGTGGCAGGTTGTTCGCCGATGCCACGAAGCAGCTGGCCTCACCGGCCGGCCGGCACGCCCTCCTGGATGTCCTGGGGAGCTCCGATCCGCTCACCACGGACGCCCTCTTGACCATCATCGAGCGGGGAGACTTCATCGAGCCCTTGCCCGGCGATCCGACGGCCTCGCGTCCCGGCCAAGGCAAGCAAGGGTCGGCGCTCTCGCGCTTCGACGCGCAGGTCGAAGACGACCCGGCGATCGTCGCGGATCTGGTCGAGCGCAGCCAGGCCGCGGTCGAGGAGCTGAAGCGCGACATCCGAACCAAGACCGGAACGGCGTTGCTCGACTTCATCCTGGAGGACATCCAGCGATTGAAGAAGTCCTTGTTCGATCCACGGAACATGGGCGCGATCATGGCGGCCATGAACGCTCATTCGTGGATCAACGAGAAGATGATGGCGTGGCTGGGCGAGAAGAACGCCGCGGATACGCTTTCCCAGTCCGTGTCGAACAACATCACGTCGGAGATGGGCCTGGATTTGTTGAATGTCGCCGACGTGATCCGTCCTTATCCGGACGTGGTCGCTTATTTGCAGAGCGTGAAGCACGATGGCTTCCTGGATGAGCTGGTCGAGCTCGACGGTGGGCAGGAAGCCCGGGACGCCATCCGGGCTTACCTCCACAAATATGGCATGCGATGTGCCGGGGAAATCGACATCACGAGAGACCGCTGGAGCGAGAAGCCAACGACCCTGGTCCCCTTGATCCTGAGCAACATCAAGAATTTCGAGCCTCGTGCCGGCGAGCGGAAGTTCGAGCAGGGGCGGCAGGAGGCCTTGCAGCACGCGCGAGCGTTGCTCGACCGGTTGAGGCAGCTGCCGGATGGGGAGCAGAAGGCCAGCGAAGCCCAGCGGATGATCGACCGGCTCCGGAACTTCATCGGTTATCGCGAGTATCCGAAGTACGGCATCGTCAGTCGCTACTTCGTTTACAAGCAGGCCTTGCTGCAAGAAGCCGAGCGGCTCGTGCAGGCCAACGTGATCGACGACGTCGAAGACATCTACTACCTCACGTTCGACGAGCTTCGCGAGGTCGTGCGCACGCATCAGCTGGACGACCAGGTCGTCAGCCAACGGAGAGCCGAACACGAGCTCAACAAGAAGCTGACGCCGCCGCGCGTCATCACGTCCGATGGGGAGATCGTGGCAGGCGCGTACAAACGAGCCGATCTCCCCGCCGGAGCCATCGTCGGCCTGGCGGTCTCCCGCGGCGTTGTCGAGGGACGAGCCCGCGTCCTCCTGGACATGGCCGATGCGGCTCTGGAGGCGGGGGACATCCTGGTCACCGCCTTCACCGACCCCAGCTGGACGCCCTTGTTCGTGTCCATCAAGGGCCTGGTGACCGAGGTGGGGGGCCTGATGACCCATGGCGCGGTGATCGCCCGGGAATACGGCTTGCCGGCCGTCGTCGGCGTGGAAAATGCGACCAAGTTGATCCGGGATGGGCAACGCATCCGCGTGCATGGAACGGACGGGTATGTCGAAGTCCTGACATGAGGAATCCCACCCGCCGCCGAGATCGCGACCTGACCGCGCTCTCGCCGGCGGCGGCGAGCAGCCAGTACATGGGTCGAGCAGCGCGGTGTTGCCGTGGACCGCGAAGGTCCAGGTGCAGCCGTCGCCGTCGGTGGCGGCGGCGGTATGCGGCCCGGTGCGCTCGATCGCGATGCTGCCGAGCTGGAGCTCGTAGCTCGGCGGCAGCGGGTTGCCCTCGGCGTCAGCGCAGGCGACGATTGGAATTGACGTCGGCCATGTGAGCGTTCACAATGGACCCGATCGGTATCCTTTTGCTTCGCCATGGATGGGTCGTCGTGAACGCCGAGACCTTCGTCATCCGATCGATCTCGGCACCGACTCCGTTCGCATGGTCTACCAACTTCGCCATCGTCAGGCTGAAGATGGCGCTTCGCGCTGGCGTGACGTCATGAGAGGGGCCTCATGCACAAAAATGCAGCCGTCAGGCGCTTCATTGTCTTCTGCTTGCTCTCGAGCGTCGCGCTGCTGGCGTGCAGCGAAGACGACCGCGACGCAGCACAAGCTGCCTCCCGCAGGCTGTGGAGCGGACTCGGTCCCTTCGATGCATGGACAGGTTGTTGATACAGCGTCACTCTTCCAGGAGGAAGGCGGATCGCATAAGGAACCTTCTGTCACGTGAGGCGAGCGCGGCGATTCGCCCGGTGACATCCTCAATCGCTTTGCTTCTCCTTCCCCCCTGACCGGGTGCGGCGAGCTTGATCAACTCCAGCTCGCGCAACGATGCGAAACAAGATGACGGGTGCCCCGCTTTCCCCGCGCACTCGTAGAATGCCAAGAAGAGAAGAAAACCATGACCAAGCAGACCGTATCCTCCATGGCTCTTTGCTTCATGGCGCTCTCGCTGGCCTGCGGTGAGAATTCGTCGCCTGGCGCTGGCGCGGGGGGTGAAGCTGGCGGGGCCGGAGGGGCCGTGGGTGGAGGCATCGGCACGGCCGGCGCAGACGGAACCTCCGGCTCGGGAGATACCGGCACCACCGGCGGCAGCGGCCCCTCCGACGGCGGCGGTCAGGCCGGTTCGGGTGGGGCAATCTCTCCAGTCGCGTGCGAAGAGCCCACAGACGTTGGGTCGGCAACCACTATTTCACTGGACGGCAACAACATCCAGAGCGGCAACACAAACGGCCTCACATTCAAAGGCTTCGGTGTGCTCAGCGCCAACGGCACCAGTGAGCTTTTGATGGATTACAAGTCCGAGCACCCCGAGCAATACGCAAAATTGCTCAAGATCCTGTTCGGCGGAACAAGGCCCATCATCACACACGTCAAGATCGAAATGGGCAACGACCGAAACAACTCCACCGGCCCGGACGCGGCCACGATGCGACTGGCAAGTGAAGCGGCGAACGTCAGCCGGAGCCCCGGCTTCCAGCTTGCCGCCGATGCCAAGAAGGTCAACCCCAACCTCAAAGTGAGCATCCTGCGCTGGAACGCTCCCGGCTGGGTTAACAACAACGACAAGGTTTATACCTGGCATAAAGATACCATTCTGGCAGCGTATCGAAATTACGGTTACATGGTCGACTACGTCAATCCCGGTCTCAATGAACGTTCGCCGGACTTGACATGGACCATGCAATATGCCGCTCGGGTCAAAGAGGATACCGCTGGCTTCAATGACGCAACCGAGCGAGCGCTGTACAACAGCATCAAAGTTATGATATCCGATGAGGTCGGGATCGGCTCGTTCGGCGGCAGGATGGTGAGCGACTCCACCCTGCGGAACGCCGTATCGGTTGCCGGATACCATTACAACACGGATGACGACAGCGCGGGCAATTTCAAGAAGCTCGCAGATCAATTGGACAAAGAGGTCTGGAACAGTGAGGCGCAGGCCACATTTGGCAATACGGCCTTCCGCTCCAACAACAACATGAAGGATCCCGCGGTGGCAGGCACCGGCATCGGCGGCATCAACGGCCCGCTGGAAATGGGCAACACCATCATCAAGGGATTCGTCAATTCCCGCCGGACTCACTTCATCTACCAGCCAGCCATTGGTTCCTTCTACGAAGGTGGACAATATTCCTTCAAGGAATTGCTCAGCGCACGCGACCCATGGTCGGGCTGGATTCACTATGATGCGGGCCTGGACATTCTGAGGCATTTCAGCTGGTTTGCGAAGGTCGGTTGGGAGAATCAGGACAACACCGCGGGAATCTGGAGGGTGGTACCTGAATCCAGCTACACCGGCGCGACGGGCACGAACCCTGTCAATGGACGCAACGGCACCCCCAGTTACATGACGCTCGCCGCTCCCGACAAGCGCAATTTCTCGACTATTTTCATGAACGACAGCGAGCGCGCGCAAACCTACAAGCTCCAGACGGCCAATATGGCTTATACGGGCAACCCTCCCCTCGAACTGTGGGAAACGCGCGCGGCCGACCCCGGGAAAGCCTTCAACAGCAACTATATGAAATATCGGTGTAACATGTCCGCTGACGCCAGCGGCATTTACACCATCAAAGTCGACCCCTATTCGGTTTTGACTGCCACCACATTGGCGAACAGTGGAAACGAAGAATACAATCAACCGTTACCGGTAGAGGGTGCGCGCACCGTACTCGACACCGATGCGAGCGGCTCAGCTCAAAATATGTCGGATAAGATTCTATATGCCGACAGCTTCGACTATTCCACCAAGACCGTCCCGGTGATCGGGTCAGGTGGGGAAATCACGGGAACCGAAAGCTATATAGCGTCCCGCGGCGGCCCCCAGAGCATAATCCCCCGCTATGCCTGCGATCGCAACGGCGCGTTCGAAGCGTATCTCCCCAACGGTTCCAGCAACTACATCCTGCGCCAACAGGTAGATCGGCCGACCATGGGGCTTGGAGGTACATGGAATGAGGGTAATCCGATCACAGGTATTGGAGACAACCGGTGGCTCGACTACAAGGCCAGCGTCGATGTTTCATTTGAAAATAACAGCACCCAGAGCGGCAACAACTACGCTGCCATCGGAGCCCGGCAGCAGGGCGGCGACAGCTCCCACTATCTGAACGGCACTCCCTACTTCCTGAAGTTCTGGTTTGACGGAGGCTGGCAGCTCCTGGTCGACGGCATGTCCGTAGCTAGCGGAAATGTGGTTAGTGGCTCTGGCGGCGTGAAGATTGATGGATTCAACGCCGTTTACGACGCATGGCACAACATTGCCATTCAGGCTGTGGAGAACAAGGTGACTGCGTTTCTGGACGGTGCGACGCTTGCCACCTACACCGATTCCAAGCCCAGGCTCTCCGGTCGCGTCGATCTGGCCAGCGGTTATTACTTCACCCGTTTTGACAACTTGAAGGTGGAAACAGTTGACGGTCATGCCCCGTACTATTCTGAGTTGCTTGACAATCTGGAGATGAACGACCTGGCTTCGGTGCCGGCTCCGAAGCTAGTTTACGGTGGTGCCTGGGCTCATGAGAACGGCAAAGGCATGTACAATTACCAACGTTCTCTTTCTACGAGCCAAGGAACAGGCTCTACGCTGGAATACACATTCACGGGTACTGGACTGGACATTCTGGGCCCGAACAATGGTTCGGCGAAGCTGGAAGTCACGGTGGACGGACAAGTCGTCAATTCTTCGGCCAGCACGATGACCTCCAAGGAGCTTTATCAAACATTTTCGCTCCGCGGGCTTGGTCATGGTGCTCACACGGTTCAGGTCAAAGTGTTGGGCGGTACCTTGGTGGTGGACGCCGTGGCGGTTGTTTTGTAGCCGTCCGTATGCTGTCGACCATCGCGAGAGCCCCGGGGGCGAGCCGCCGCGCTCGGCGGGCTGACCTCTCCGAGCGCGAGCTCCCCCGCACCGCGCCGCGAGCGCATTCCGTCCCATCGCACATCTATGAACGTGCACACACGTCGACGGCCACATCGCCTCCGCGTCGGTCGAGCGGGCCGGCGAAGATCGCGATCCTGCGCCCACCCCTCTGAACGCGGCGCTCCGAACGAGCCCTCGCTCGATGCGGCGCTCCGAACGAACCCTCGCTCGACGCGGCGCTCCGAAGGAGACCCGCCAGCCTCGTCCTCCCTCGGGCTCGCGGACACCGCAGGCCGGTCGATTGGAATTGACATCTGACATGTGAACGCTCACACTGACCTGGAGGGGCATGCTTTTGCTTCGGCGATCGACGGCGATCGACGGCGATCGACGGCGTGCCGCCGGGGGCCGTGGGGCGCCAGAAGACCCGTGTACTCAAGCTGGGTCTGCTGCCGTCGCTCAGGCAACCCTGCGCTCGCGCCGCGTCGTGATTACGCCTCGCAACCTCGCCCGGTCGGCGCCGGGCCGGACGCAGCCGCATCCGAATCGCAATAAAGGTTCATGGTGTGGGTCGAGTCGAGGGCGACGCCTCGGCGTCACACTTGGCTACCAGCGACTCGAATCGCGGAGAGATGCGAATGGGGCTCTTCTCTTCCCTCGCTCGAGGTAATATGCAGTCGCTATGATAACCAGATCGAGTTGGGCTTTCACCTGGGCCGCGCTGGGCATGATCGTCGGCGCTTGCAGCGGCTCAAATGACGACGGCAACCTTGGGGGGAGCGGCGGAGCCCCGGCGGACGCAGGAGGGAGCGTGAGCGGCTCGGGCGGCGAGCAGGCGGGCGCCACCGGCGGGCCTCTGCCTACGGGCTCGGGTAGCTCACAAAGCACTACCGGAGGGTCTGAGCCCTCCGGCTCGGGCGCGGGGAGCGGAGGAGCGCCTGCCGGCGGCGGGGAAATGGCGGGCGGGAACGGAGGCTCGGGCGACGGCAGCGGCGGCTTTACCGGCACGTGCACCGAGTCACAATCGGCTGGTCGAAACGTGTCGGGGAGCGGCCCTCATGAGGTGGTCATCGAGACGAATTCAGACCCGGGCATCAACCAGGGCACTATCTTTCGTCCGGCGGATCTCGGTGGGGACGCCAAGTATCCGATCTTCGTCTGGGGGCAGGGCGGATGTTCGCGAGACGGGCTCGCGAATGAAGCGGCCATGGCCGAGATTGCCTCGCATGGCTACTTCGTGGTCGCGGACGGGACACCTGAAAACAGGGAGCCCAACCGCGACCTCGGGGGCGGAGGCGACGTGCTGCTCGCCTACATCGACTGGGTGATCGCTGAGAACGAGAAGCCTTGCAGCGCCTACTACCAGCGTATCGAGACCACGAAGGTCGCCGCGAACGGCTTCTCCTGCGGCGGCTTGATGGCGGCGGGGACTGCCGCAGATCCCAGAATGACGACCTGGGGACACACGAGCAGCGGCTCTTTCTCAGCGAATCAGGCATTCTACGACTCGATTCACACACCCGTATTGATCGTCACCGGCACCGCGGATAGCCTGGGCGCGAACGAGAACGGCGCGAGAGACTTCGAGAACATCGCCGCCTTGGGTGATATCCCGGTCATGATGTTCGCCAAGGTCGGCGCGGATCATGGGGGAGATCTGTGGGCTCGGAACGGCGGCGAGTTCACCCAGGTCAACCTGGCGTGGCTCAACTGGTGGCTCAAGGGCGACGAATCGGCCACCGGCAAGGGCATGCTCGTCGGCGCGAGCTGCCGCTTCTGCAGCGACAGAACCTGGAATGTCTCTTCTGCCAATCTGCCCTAGAGTGGATCGCTCTCACTCCACAGCCTGCGGGGTCCCCCGGCGACGAACGGCGCGGGATCTGTGGCGCGCCTGCGCCGGCTGCGGTGGCCCGATGAGCGGCGCTGGCGAGGAGCGTGCCGGTTCGGCCCGGCGCGCCGAGGGCAGGTTCTTCTCGTAGGCCTTCATCCCGGCGTCGGCGGTCGGGTCTTTGCGCCGGAGCGTCATGCCGCCGGTCTCGGTGAGCGTCGGCGCCACCGCGACGACGCGGATGCCGTGCACGCCGAGCTCGATGGCCATGCGCTTCGTCATGCCCACGACGCCGTGCTGGCTCGCGACGTGATGGGGAGAAGGAAGTCAAACGTTTCGGAGACGTCAAGCCCCAACTGCGGGACCTTTCCTGGGTTGACGGAACATTCTCTATGCGATCCGGCCCTCCTGGAAAAGCGACACTATATTAAAAATTCATCCATGCACCGAACGGGCCGCCTTCACTCCACCGCCTGCGGGAGAGGCCGCTGCCCACCTGCGAAGCGCCGCCGTCGGCTGCCGGCGAATGTAAGGGGATGGGGGTGTTGGTGCGATAGACGCAGCTTGTCTCGACCGTGTTTCTTAATCGCTAGGCTCTTGCTTGGTTTCGCCACACACTCGTGCAGGGAACGTAGTAAACATTCCGAGTAGCGTGAATCCTGCGGCGAACATCTTACCCAACACCCTGGCCGAGCTCGGGCCCGGGTCCGTGTTGGGTCGTTACGAGCTGCTGCTGCCGATCGCAGCAGGCGGCATGGCCACGGTGTGGGCGGCGCGGCTGAAGGGAACGCGCGGCTTCCAGAAGATCGTCGCCGTGAAGACGATGCTGCCGCAGCTGTCCGAGGACGACCAGTTCGAGCGCATGTTCCTCTTGGAGGCGTCGCTCGCGTCACAGATCCGCCACCCGCACGCCGTCGAGATCCTCGATCTCGGCGAGCAGGACGGCGTGCTGTTCCTGGCGATGGAGTGGATCGATGGCGTTCCGCTCAGCCTGGTGATGAAGGCTGCGAAGAGGTTGAACGGCGTGCCGATCCCGATCGCCGTGCGCATCGTGGTGCAGGCCTGCGCCGGCCTGCACGCCGCGCACGAGCTCAAGGACAACAGCGGCAAGCTCGTCGGCTTGGTGCACCGCGACATCTCCCCGCAGAACCTCCTGGTCACGTACAACGGCATGGCCAAGGTGGTGGACTTCGGCGTGGCCAAGGCCACCGCGTTCAACGACAGCACGACGCGGGCCGGCCAGCTCAAGGGCAAGGTGAGCTACACGGCGCCGGAGGCGGTGCGCGGCGACGCGATCGACCGGCGCGTCGACGTGTTCGCGATGGGCATCGTGCTCTACGCGCTCACCACCGGCAAACACCCGTTCCGCCAGGAATCCGAGGGCGCGACGCTGTTCGCCATCTCGTCACCGGACCCGGTGGTGGCGCCGCGCACGTTCCAGCCCGACTACCCGCCGTTGCTCGAGGCCGTGCTGCTGCGCGCGCTCGAAAAAGAGCGCGACCAGCGCTACGCCACGGCCAACGAGCTGATGCGAGCGCTCGACAAGGCGCTGCCGCCCAGCCAGCGAGCCACCGACGAGGACGTCGCCAATTTCATCCGCGAGCTGTTCGAGGAGCAGCACCAGCAAATGCGCGCGGCCCTCACCGAAGCGCTGGAGCGCGCCGACCGCAATCCGCTGAGCAACAACCTCGGCATCTCCGACGTGACCGGCACGAGTCACTCGACGGTGAGCGCCTTCCACACCGTCGACATCCGCCGCGCGACCCCGGGCGCGGCCGGAAAGAGCGCGCCCGACGACGAGATCCCTCCGTTCGCGCGCTCCAGGAACCGCGTGCTGCCCGCCGTCGTGATCCTCGGTCTCTTCGCCGCCGGCGTGCTCGCCGTCCTGCTGCTCCGAAGCGCCGACGCACTGGCCCCTCTTCCTTCCGTCGCCGCGCCCGCCGCCCCGGCGCCGGCGCCTCCCAAGGCGGAGGCGCCGGCGCCCGCGCCTCCCAAGGCGGAGGCGCCGGCGCCCGCGCCTGACAAGGCGGATGCGCCCCCTGCGACCGAGCTCAGCGCACCCCCGGGTGAGCCCTCTGCCTCCGTCTCGGCCAGCGCAGCGCCGGCGCCGGCTCCGCGCCCGGTGTCACACGGGAGCGCAGCGCCCCGCCGTCAGGCCAAGCCCGCCGAGCAGATCATGTCGCCGAGCCCGACGCCAACGCCCGCGCCGCCCAGGTCGTGGAAGCATGATCCGGGGTTCTAGTTCCGCCCGCCAGAAGTCCGGCCAGGGTTGGCCGGACTTCTGCGCCGCTTCGCGGCGGCTTCGCGCGGGCGGACCTAGCTTTGTTTCCTCGGGGCTCCGCCCCGCTCCGCACCCCGGCGTCCGCTTCGCGGCCGCTCTAGTTCCGCATGTCAGCAATCCCTGGCAGGATTGCTGACATGCGGAACTAACTCGACTCCATCAAAATGCTCCTGAGAGACTCGCGCCTATCTCGGATCCGCCCGCGACGGGCACGAGCTTGAGCGAGGTCTTCGCGGGCTCTTTTGGCTTCTTCTGAAGGAGCAAAATCGCGGTCGCCGTGCCGACCGCGACGACGCCGACGCCGAGCGCCACCTGCGCGCCGTAGTGATAGAACTTGAGGTCGTCGTAGCGCGACTCCATGGAGGGCGGGCACGACTTGCCGCCCGGACCGCAGGCGTCTTCCAGATCCTGGAGCGCTCCCTGGCGGAGCACGAACAACACCCCGGAGCCGATCAGGCTCGCGGCGCCGACGCCTCCGATGACGTACGGCACCACCTTGGACGGCGGCCTCTCCGGCAAGGCGCCCGCCTGGATCAGCATCTCTTGCGGCAACGCTTCGAGCGTCACCTCGACGCGCGTCACCCCCTCCTCCTTCAGCTCCACCGTTTTTTGAAACGGCTTGTAATTGGGAGCCTTGGCGGTGAGCGCGTGAGGCCCGGGATCGAGCGGCACCTCGACGCCAATGGACGTACCGCCGAGGGCGATGCCGTCGAGCTCCATGGCCGCGGAGGCCGCCCCTTTGCCGCGTACGATGACGAGCCTCGGGATCCGGGCACGCAGCCGGCCGATCGCCTGCTCGACCTCGGCCCGAAAATCGGGCCCCACGGCGTCGGCCTCCGCGAGCGCCAGCTCGTAGCCACCGAGCGCGGCCACGAGCCGCCCCAGATTCTCCTCGCACACGGCGATGTGGAAGCGAACCTGGGGCGTCATCCGCACCTGGCCGACTTCGCGGAACTGCTGCAGGGCCGCGGCCCAGTTACCAGCTTGCTCGAGCTCGGTCGCCTGCTGAAACTGCGCGCGAGCTCGCTTGAGCTCGTCGACGTCCTGGGCGAGCCCGGGCGCCTCGAGCAGCAGCAGCACCGCTGCGACGCGGAACATTCGTAGAAAATTCCTCACCGCTGCGACGCGGAACATTCGTAGAAAATTCCTCACCGCTGCGACGCGGAACATTCGTAGAAAATTCCTCATGCGACGCTTACCATAGTGACTTGTCGTCTCCGCTCCTGTCAACGTGGCTTCGCGGCGCGCGACGCCGCGCCGCGTCGTCGTCGGAGGTGCGAGCGTGCCGGCAGAGCTCGGCGCGCGGATCCTGACGCTGTCTCGATTTATGGCCGCGAAATCCGCCGGAGAGTGATATTTTTGTCGTTGGATGTCGACCCCGAGCTTTCTGCGTTGCTTCGCGCTGCTCCGCGCGTTCTCGGCCGCCGCGCTGACGGCGGGGATCTCCGCCGCTTCGTGCAGCGTGCCGGACTTCGAGTTCGCGCCGGCATCCGGCCCGCCGGCGCACTGTACCGACGACACGCAGTCCGACGGCGAGACGGGCCTGGACTGCGGCGGCGAGTGCGATCCATGCCCGCTCGGCTCCGGCTGCGCCGCGAGCCGCGACTGCGCCGAGGGCGAGTGCATCGACGGCGTTTGTCAGGAAGTGGGTTGCATGAACGACGCCCGCGACGGCTCGGAGTCGGACGTCGATTGCGGCGGCAGCTGCGAGAAGAAGTGCGCGACCGACCAAGGCTGCAACCGGGCCAGCGACTGCGAGAGCGGCGTGTGCCAGGAGAGCCTGTGCGTCGGGGCGACCTGCACCGACGGCGTGCTCAACGGCAGCGAGAGCGGCGTGGACTGCGGCGCCAGCTGCGAGGGCTGCGAGGACGGCAAGACGTGCCGCTCGAGCAGGGACTGCCTCAGCAACGATTGCATCGGCGGGGTGTGCGGCCCCACCTGCTCGGATGGCTACGCCAACTGCGATCGCCAGGCCGAGGGTGAGTGCGAGGTGAACGTGCGCGTCGACGCGGACAACTGCGGCGACTGCGGCCAGAAGTGCACGCTGCCGCACGCGATGGCCGAGTGCCAGGGCGGCGCCTGCAAGGTCAAGGAGTGCGAAGCGCCTTACGCCGACTGCGACGGCGATCCCGAAAACGGCTGCGAGGTGAACACCTCGACCAACTCGAGCCACTGCGGCGGGTGCGACGAGCTGTGCCCGGCCGTGAACGGCGACGCCTATTGCGAGGAGTCGGCGTGCAAGGTCGAGTGCGACGAGGGCTTCACCGACTGCAACGGCGTGATCGGCGACGGCTGCGAGAGGCCGATCAACCGCGACGTGTTGAACTGCGGCGGGTGCGGCATCGAGTGCGTGCCCACGGCGGGCGGCAGGCCCTGGTGCCGCGACGGCGTGTGCGGCGAGACGGTTTGCGCGGCCGGCAAGGGCGACTGCAACGGCGACCCGGACGACGGCTGCGAGGTGGATCTGGCCGCCGATCCGGAGAACTGCGGCACGTGCGGCGGCCTGTGCACGGTCGCCAACGGCACCGGCAAATGCACGGCCACCGGCTGCGCCATCGACAGCTGCGAGCCGGGCTTCGCCGACTGCGGCGGCGGCTACGACGACGGCTGCGAGACCAGCACGCAGACGAGCCTCAGCCACTGCGGCGGCTGCGGCGACACCTGCACCGTCGCCGGCGGCACCCCCAAGTGCGAGGGCGGCGACTGCGAGGTGAGGACCTGCAACAGCGGGATGGGCGACTGCGACGGCGATCCGGACAACGGCTGCGAGACGAACGTCAACTCCAACCAGACCAACTGCGGCGCCTGCGCGGCCGCCGGCGGCGTCAACTGCAACACCATCTACGCGAACGCCACCGCAACCTGCCAGAGCGGCGCCTGCTCCTTCGTCGGCTGCAAGGCGGACTACGCCAACTGCAACAGCTCGCTGACCGACGGCTGCGAGGCCAACGTCAAGACCGACGAGGGGCACTGCGGCGACTGCAGCACCCAGTGCAACACCATCCACACCACCAGCAACCAGTGCCTCGACGGCACCTGCAACCCGGTGTGCACGACCGCGCAGTACGACGACTGCGGGGTACCGAAGAACGGCTGCAACATCGACCTGTGGAACGACGAGAGCAACTGCCTCGGCTGCAACATCGTGTGCCAGAGCGGGGCCAGCGCCCACGTCACCAGCAACAACTGCAGCTCGTCGGGCTGCAACCCCGTGTGCTCCGGAGCCTACGAGAGCTGCGACGGCGACGTGAACAACGGGTGCGAGACGGACACCACCACGAACGCAAGGCACTGCGGCGACTGCAACCAGGTGTGCAGCACCGCCGCCGGCGCGCACGTGAGCAGCAACAGCTGCAGCGGCGGCGACTGCCAGCCGGTGTGCAGCGGCGCGTGGCGCAGCTGCGACGGCAACGGCATGAACGGCTGCGAGAAGGACACCTCCAGCGACATCAATGCCTGCGGCGGTTGCAACACCCGGTGCCTTCAAGCGCACGCGAGCGCCACCACCTGCACGGGCGGCGCCTGCGTGCCCACCTGCAACGCGGGCTGGAAAGCGTGCGGGAACCCGGAGGACGGCTGCACCACCCAGCTCGGCACCGCCAGCAACTGCGCTGACTGCGGCGACGTGTGCCGGAACACCAATGCGAGCGCCGTCGCCTGCACCGCCGGTACGTGCGTGCCCACCTGCAACGCGGGCTGGAAGGCTTGCGGCGACCCCGGTGACGGCTGCACCACCCAGCTCGGCACCGCCAGCAACTGCGGCGACTGCGGCCACGTGTGCTCGGCGGCGAGGCCCATCTGCTCGAACGGCAGCTGCGTCGTCACGCCGGACATCGTCGTCGTCAACTCGGGCACGACCGGCAGCGTGGGCACCAGCGGGAGTTCGACGCCCATCATCAACGTGACCCACGCGCTGCAGACGCTGCCGGGCAACGATCGCATGGTCCTGCTCGGGGTCGTCGCCTCCGAGAACTCACTCGTGCCGGTGAGCGTCACCTACGACGGCACGCCGATGAGGCTCTTCAACGCGCAGCAGGTGTCGGGCGAGAGCAACGCCGCGGCGCACATCTACTACCTCCTGGACAGCCAGCTGCCGGCCACCACCGGCAACAGGTCCGTGGTGGTGCGGATGGCGAACTCGAGCAGCTGGGGCATGTACTTCGCCAACGTGGTGGAGCTGAAGGGCGTGCATCAGTCGAACCCGTTCGCGAGCACCACCACGACCGGCATCCACGCCAGCGCGGCTGACTGCGGCGCCTCGGCGTCCCGAGGGGTCAGCACCGACTTCAGCGCAACCGGCTCGTTCGTGTACACGGTGCTGGCGGCGCGCAACGGCAACGCCGGCGCCACCCTCAACTCCAGCACGGTGACCTCCATCATGAACCTGCGCCTGACCTCTCCGGCGACCATGCTCGCGCTGGCCGGCTACCTCGTGGCCAACTCCAACACCACCATCTCCTGGACGATGGGCGGCTGCTGGAGCACCGCCGGCGTCGGCGTCGCCGTGCGGCGCGCCGGCGCCGGCGGCTGAGCACCTCGAGGCGCTACGCTCCGTGCGGCGGCTCGCGCGGAGCGGCCGGCGGCGAGGGCCAGCGCCTCCGCGGCGACCGCCGCGGGGCTCGGCGGCGCGCATGGAGGCGTGGGCATCCCTCGCGGACTCTGCATGACGCTGCCACGACTGCGTGGGTCCTCTCGGGCCGTCCGCTGTCGCGAGCACCCCGACCTGGATGCCGTTGAAGAAGCGGACGGCTCTCCCCGGCGGCGCGCCATTGTACAAACACCTCCGAGGTCTCGAGACCAGGACCCCCCGCTCGGCCTCTGTCCTCCCGCAAGGAGACGAGTCGCAGGGGCGCAGAGGCCCCGAGAGAGCAGGAGCAGAGGGTGCAGGAGGCGCACGAGAAACAGGGAGATCGACGATAGAAATCTCCGCGCCTCCGTGGTTCATTTTTCCTCTCAGGGCACCTACGCGAGGCCGGCCGGAGGGAGCGCGCCTACACAATTGGTATTCTCTTGCGAGTCGCGGTGACATGGCGCGGCGTTCTGAGTTACCCTGACGGCCCTCAGGGAATTCATGATGCTTTGCTCGTCAAATCTATTTACACACGGCCTCGCCGGCATGGCCCTTGTGCTGCTGTCCTCCTCGGGATGTGTCCTCGAGCGCGGAGGCACAGGCGAGCCACGACGGACCGAACAGCAGCAGCCTGACCCGCAAGAGGAGCGCCCTCAGGAGGAGCGCCCCCAGGAAGGGCTCCCCGAGGAGGAGCACCCCGAGGAGGAGCGCCCCGGGGATGAGCTCCCCGCGGAGGAGCGCCCGGAGGATGGGCACCCCGATGAAGAGCTCCCCCAGGAGGAGCGCCCCGCCGCGCTTTGCGAAGCGGCAGATCCGTCGCTCATCGCGTGCTTTGCGTTCGAGGGGGACCCCGGCGACGGCTCGCAGCACCACTTCAGGCCCGATCGCGAGCGCGACCTGAGCTACGCGCCCGGAAAGGACGGCCAGGCGCTCAGGGTGACGCGGGGGAGCCGCCTCCGCTTCGGCCACGACGCCGCGTGGACAGCCCCCGCGATGACCATCGATGTCTGGATCAACCCAGCTTCGATCCCGCTGAGAGAGCGGTACACCGTGATCGACAGCGGCGGGAAGCCCTCCCTCTTCCTGATGCCGGGCGGCCTGATCCGCTGCACCATGGGCGTCGAGCGGAACGTGCTTTACCCCATCCTCCCGGGGAAGTGGACGCACATCGCCTGCCTCTCGGATGGCCAGACGCAGAGCCTCTACGTGAACGGCGTCGAGGTGGACCGGAGCCCGTCCGGACCGGTGCGCGCCCAGGGGGAGAAGCCGATCCACATCGGCTCGGACGAGCCGTCGGATCGTGACGAGTTCGACGGGATGATCGACAGCCTCCGCGTCTTCGGCCGGACGCTGGCGCCCCGGGAGATCTGCGCGGCCGCCGGCAACGACGGCTGCTGAGCGGCGCGGGCGCCGCGCTTGCCGAGAAGCGCGCGCTGGGCGCCCGCGGGGCGGCGCGGCGCGGCGGGCGCAGGCCAGGGGGCGCGGCGCGGCGGGCGCAGGCCGGCGGGGGCAGCGCGGCGGGCGCAGGCCGGCGCGCTGCCCCGGCGCAGACGGCCGCGGCCGCCGCGAGGACGCGCGCTCGGCGCGCGGAGGTCAGGTGAACGTGAGGTGAGGGGAAGCGAAGGGACGGAGAGCGATGCCTCAGAAGGCGGCGTCGCGGAGGTTCTCTTTGTACTGCGCCTTGTACAGATCGTGGCAGCTCTTGCAGCTCGCCTTGGCGCCGTCGATGTCGCCCTTCTTGGCCTTCTCCGCGCCCTCCTTCGAGATAGCGACCCACTTGGCCATCCCGGGCGGCGCCTTCGACGCGACGTATTCCAGCGCGGACGCGATCTTCGCGCCGTCGCCGCTCGTGGTCGCCGACTGCATCACCGTCTTCATCCAGCCCTGCATCGGACAGGGCTTCTGTCCTTTTGCACCGCAGCCGAAATCCTTCTTCTCGGCGACGGAGGCGGGAAGGTCCGTCGGCCCGCCTGCCGCCCACGCAGCCCCAGCAAAGCCAATGCCGACGCCTACCAACACAGCACTCATCAGCTTCATCGACATCCGACATCTCCTGTAGGAAAGGGCAAGCTCAGCGAGAGACATCGCAGCTCCGCGGGTGGTTGTCAACTGCCACCTTGAGCATCGAGCGCGCTCGCGAACGCCGCCGGGGCGGAGACGGCGTCAGGGCAGAAAAACTTCATTCAAGCCGTCGATTTTTCTGTGTCGCCACCGGCCGCCCCAGCAGCCGAAGGCGAGGACCTGATGAGCAGTGACGAGCCCAGCCCATGCAGAGGCGGATGACGCAGAGCAGCATCCCGATCCCCGGCACCGCGCGCGGCGAGGAGCACGGCGGGCGAGGCGGCGAGCGCGGTTGCCCGTCGGCGGGCAGGGGCCCGAGCGCCGCGGCGACCCTACCTACATCGCGGCGACCCTGCCCGCGTCGCGGCCGAGCGCCGGGGCGCGCTGGCCCGCGAGCAGCGCGCCCCGCCCCACGCGCCCCACTCGCCCCGCGAACAGCGAGGACGGCGGGAGCACGGCCGCGGCGAGCGCGAGCCGCCCGAGCGGAATGCCTCTCCGGGACACGCGCGCCTCGCGACGAGGGCGTGTCGCGACAGAACCCCAGGTCCGCGATCCCGTCGTGCTGGAAACGTGAGCTCGGGTGAAATCATGAGCTGTCTCACATGGTGAGACGCCGCGCGGAGAGCGCGCGATGACGCTGCGCGCCGGAGAGACGCGCTGAGACTGCATGTCGGTCATGCGCCCACCCCGCGAGCGCGAAAGCAGGAATGCCCCCCAGCGAAACGGGCCGCGCACATGATATCGCTGGATCCACGGCCGTTGATGCACGCGGGAGAGATCGTCGACGCGCGGTTCGAGATCGAGGGCCTCGCGGGCTCGGGCGGGATGGGCCACGTCTATCGAGCGCGCGACCGGCGCACCGGTAACACCGTGGCTCTCAAGGTGCTTCGCCGCGCCGGCAAGAGCGAGCTCAGTCGCTTCTCGAACGAGGTGCAGGCGCTCTCGGCGCTGCGCATCCCCGGGGTGGTCCGCTACATCGCTCACGGGATCACGGCGGGCGGCCAGCCGTATCTGGTCATGGAGTGGCTCTCCGGCGAGACGCTCGCCGAGCGCATCGCGCAGCGGGGGCTCACCCCGGCCGAGAGCGTGGATGTCGTCGCGCGGGTCGCGGAGACGCTCGGCGTCCTCCACCAGCAGGGCGTCGTGCACCGCGACCTCAAGCCGAGCAACCTGGTCCTCGTCGAGGGGCGGCTCGATCGGGTGATGGTGCTCGACTTCGGGATCGCGCGCTTGCGGATCGACCAGCAGCTCACGATGCCGGGCACCGTCCTCGGGACGCCGGAGTACATGGCGCCCGAGCAGGCGCGCGGCGAGCGGAGCGTCGACGCGCGCGCGGACGTTTTCGCGCTCGGCTGCGTGCTCTTCAAGTGCCTCACCGGGCGCGCCGCGTTCCAGGGCGTCGGGGCGCTCGCCGTGCTGGTCAAGGTGCTCCTCGACGACCCGCCGCGCCTGCGCGAGCTGCGCCCCGAGCTGTCGGAGGAGCTCGACGCGCTCGTCGCCCGGATGCTCGCGAAGCAGCCGGACGAGCGCCCCCGCGACGGCGCGGCCGTCGCCGAGGCGCTCGGCGCGGTCGACCTTTGCAGCGTCGACGCGGCGGGCGGCGGCGAGCCCGCCGCGCCGGTGCGCGTGCTGGAGCTCACGAGCAGCGAGCGGCGCGTCACGTGCCTCGTGCTCGCGCACGAGAGCACGGCGCCCGAGGAGGAGACGCGCTCGCAGGAAGAGGAGCAGGCGCGGGCGCTCGAGCAGGCCGAGGAGCTGCGCGCGCTCGCAGCGCGCTATCAGGGCCAGATCGAGCTCATCGACGCGCGCTCGCCGCTGGTCGTGCTGACGAGCGCCGAGGCGGCGACCGATCTCGCGGCGCAGGCCGCCCGCTGCGCGCTCTCGCTGCGCGCGCTGCTCGGCGGCGCGCCGGTGGCGCTCGTGACCGGGCGGGCGGAGCTCACCTCGCGCATCCCGATGGGCGAGCTGATCGACAGGGCGGTGCAGCTCCTGCCGTCGCGCGGCGAGCCGGCGACCGCGCCCGCGGTCCGGATCGACGAGGTGACGGCGGGGCTGCTCGGCGGCCGGTTCGAGACGAGCTGCGAGGGCGGCGCGCGCTTCCTGCACGGCGCGCGCGACGACCTCAAGGTGGCGACCGCGCCGGCGCTGCTCGGCAAGCCGATGGCGTGCGTGGGGCGGGATCGGGAGCTCGCCGTGCTGACCGCGGAGCTCGACCGGAGCATCGAGGAGTCGACCTCGGGCGCGCTGCTGGTGGTGGCGGCCGCCGGGATGGGCAAATCGCGGCTGCGGCAGGAGTTCCTCGAGAAGGTGTCGGGGCGCGGCGAGCGGGGCGTCCACGGCGCGCGGGGGGCCCACGGCGCGCGCGGCGAGGGCGTGGAGGTGTGGGTCGGCCAGGGCGACCCGATGAGCTCCGGCTCGGCGTTCGGGATGCTGTCGCGCGCATTGCGGAGCGCGATGGGCATCGTCGACGGCGAGCCGCTCGAGGAGCGGCGGCGCAAGGTGCGGGCGCGGGTCGAGCGCCACCGGGAGCTCGACGTCGGGCGCGTGAGCGCCTTCCTCGGCGAGCTCGTGGGCGCGCCCTTCCCGGACGACGACATCCAGGTCGGGGCGGCGCGGCGCAACCGCCTGCTGATGGGCGATCAGCTGCGCCTTTCGTGGGAGGAGTTCATCCGGGCCGAGTGCGCGAAGCAGCCGGTGCTGCTGATCCTCGAGGACCTGCAGTGGGGCGACCTGCCCACGGTGACGATGGTGGAGGCGGCGCTCCGGAGCCTGAAGGACCTGCCGTTCCTGGTGCTCGGCCTGGGCCGCCCGGAGGTGCACGACGCCTTCCCGGGGCTCGCGCAGGGCCGCTTCGGCAACCAGATGATGCTGCCGCCGCTCACGCGCCGGGCGAGCGAGCGGCTGGTGCGCGCGGCGCTCGGCGACGAGGTGCGCGCGGAGCTCGTGGCGACGCTGGTGGACCGGGCCGACGGCAACCCGTTCTACCTGGAGGAGCAGGTGCGGGCGGTGGCGGCCGGCCACGGCGCGGACCTGCCCGAGACGGTGCTGGCGATGGTGCAGGCGCGCATCGAGGCGCTCGACGCGGAGGCGCGGCGCGTGCTGCGCGCGGCGAGCGTGTTCGGCCAGGCGTTCTGGCCGAGCGGGGTGAGCGCGCTGCTCGGCGGGGCCGGGGTCACGCGCTGGCTCGCGGAGCTGGAGCGGCGCGAGGTGATCCACCGGCGCGGCCCGGGGCGGCTGCGGGGCGAGGTCGAGTACCGCTTCCGGCACGCGCTGGTGCGCGAGGCGGCGTACGGGATGCTGACCGAGTCGGACCGGCGGCTGGGCCACGCGCTGGCGGGCGCCTGGCTGGAGGGCGCGGGCGAGCCCGACGCGATGACGCTCGCGGAGCACTTCGAGCGCGGCGTCGTGCCCGCGCGGGCCGCGGCGGCGTACCTGGGCGCGGCGCAGCACGCCCTGGAGGGCAACGACCTCGGCGCCGCGATCGCGCGGGCCGAGCGCGGGCTCGCGTGCGCCCCGGAGGCCGCCGTGGTCGGGGCGCTGCGGCTGGTGCAGGCCGAGGCCCACGTGTGGCGCGGCGACCTCGCGCTCGCCGAGGAGCGCGGGACCGAGGCGGCGCGGCACCTCGCGTCCAGCTCGGCGCCGTGGTTCGCGGCCATCGCGCAGGTCGTCGCCGCGGCGAGCAAGCTCGGCGGCTTCGACCGCGTGGAGCGGTGGATGAGCGAGGCGATCGCCGCGCCCGCGCTGGAGGGCGCCGAGAGCGCGAGGAGCACGTGCCTCTGCGCGGGCGCCGCGACGCTTGCCTTCGCCGGCCGCCCGGCGGTCGTCGACGCGCTGATCGCGGCGGTGGAGCGCGCGCTCTGCGATGGGGCGCCGACCGGCGCGGGCGCCGGCGCCGAGGTGGTCGCGGGCCTGCACCAGGCGCGCGCCTTCCGCGCGATGAGCGGGGGCGACCCCGGCGCCTGCGTCACCGGCCTGGAGGCGGCGCTTTCGGCGTTCGAGCAGGTAGGCGACCGCCGCAACGCGTGCATCACCCGCGCGAACCTGGGCTATTCGTACGGGGAGCTCGGCGACTTCGGCGGCGCCGAGGCGGCGCTCCGCTCCGTGCTGGAGGCCGCCGATCGGATGGGCCTGCACGAGGCGGCGGCGGCGGCGCAGGCCAGCCTGGGGCAGGTCCTCGCCTACCGCGGCCGGCTCGCCGAGGCGCGGGCCGTCGAGGAGGCGGCGCTCGCGTCGAGCCAGCGGCTCGGCGACCCGCGCGCCGAGGTGGTGTCGCGCTCCTACCTGGCGAAGATCGCCCTGCTCGCGGGCGATTTCGGCGCGGCGGAGCGCGAGGCGCGCCTCGCCGAGGCGCTGGAGAGCGCGTCGCCGTTTCGCGTCGCGGCCACGGCGATCCGCGCCCGGGCGCTCATCGGGCTGGGGCGCGCGCGCGAGGCGCTCGCTGCCGCCGGCGAGGCCCTGGCCGCGCTCGAGTCGCTCGGCGGGCTCGAAGAGGGCGAGTCGATGATCCGGCTGGTGCACGCCGAGGCGTTCTCCGCGGTCGGCGACGCGAAGCGGGCGGCCGCCGCCATCGCCGCGGCGCGCGACAAGCTGCTCGATCGCGCGGCCAGCGTACGTGATCCCGAGTGGCGGAGGCGCTTCCTCTCCCACGTCCCCGACAACGCGCGCACACTGGAGCTCGCGGCGCAGTGGGTCGGGACGGGTCGGAACACAGCACCGCTGTCCCACGGGTGAATCCGCACGGGACGTGCAATTTAAGGGCTGACAGCCGACGTGATTGGCCGTACGCTGTCCATAGACGTGGAGAGTTCCCGGCTGCAGTCGCCCTGAGCGACGCGCCGGAGGGCGTGCTGTGATCGGGGAGCGGGGGCGCTCCTCTTGGCTCGCTACCGAGGTCTCATCACGTGAAAACCAAGAGTGTGCTTGGATGCGCAGGCATCCTTCTCGTGGCTACCGGCTGCATGGCGCCCGAGCTCGCGCAGGGCACGGACGGAACAGAGGAGCTCGGCTCGAGCGCTGAAGCGATCGAGAGCGGGAATGCGCTGAGCTACAATGCGCTGAGCTACAACGCGCTCAGCTACAATGCGCTCAGCTACAACGCGCTCAGCTACAACGCGTTGAGCCCCCGGGCGGCCTCCGCCCTCAGGGATCCCGGCGCGGGGGGCGATCTCTTCCGGACGCTCGTGAAGTACACGGTCAGCTGCGCGCTGAACGAGTCCCAGTCGTTCCGCTTCTCCTGGACCGACAGCGCGGGCACTGTCCATCGCGAGGTCTACGCTGGACATCTCGGCCTCGCCGACCGGTGGGACAGGCGCCCGCTCGACGCGGACGGCAAGCAGATGGTCTCCGCGTGCCTCGCGGCGCACACGAACCGTTATGGTATATCGGTCCTCATCTCGATGCGCTCCGCGCAGAACCCGCTGCGCCGCGAGGTAGGGCCCGACGAGCTCGACGAGTACCCGCACATCGAAGGGGCGTTCTGGGGGAACCTCTTCGCGGAGACGCCGTACCTGCGCGCCTGTTACAACGCGGAGAACGTCGAGGTCGCGCACGCGGCGCGGCGCGATTGCGCCGCTGGCCACCCCGACGCGGACGGGGATCTCGAGGGCTGCGGGATGATCGAGATCGTCGGTGACTGCGAGGACCACTGCAGCAAGCTCCACCGGTCGGGGGAGTATTACAGGAACTGCGATGATCCGGAGTCGGGCAAGACGCGGTATGTGATCACCACCGCGCTGCGCTGAGCTCTGCCTTCACGGGGTCATCGGCTCACGGCGGGCTCCGCATCGCGCGCGCTCATCCACTCCACCATCGCAGCTCCGACTCCGCCGCTCCCGGCCGGAGGCCCGGACGGCGCGAGCAGGGCGCCGGGGGCGATCGGCAGCTGCGCCCGGGCCAGCCCTGCGCCGCCGCAGCGGAGCGGGCCGCGGCCGCGATCGCGCTGCGGCGGCGGCCTCCTGCGCGGGCAAGGTCGAGCCGCGCCGGGTCGGTAGCACCACCGACGGCAGGGAAGTCGCGTGGCGCCGGCATCGCGCGCGCTCGCGGAAGTGCCCGCGGATCGCTGACGGGTTGCCGGGCCGCGGTGTTAGCGTTGTGACGGCGTGGCGGAGGTCGGCCAGCTTTCCCGCCATTCCATGGTGGTGTTGCTCTTGCTTCCCTCGCGCTCACGGCGGGCGAGCACCCGCAGGCAGACGCTCGCTCGCCGGGAACGACGTGGTTCGTTCACCACTCTGCTGGAGAGCGAGGAAGTCCAATGAAAATTTCCGCTGTGGTTTCGACCCTGGTCGCCGCCTCCTTGTGCGCCGGCGTGGCGCTCGCCGAGGGCGGCCGCGCCGCGCGCGCGCCGCGGCACATCGAGGTTCACCGGTCGCGCGGCGACATGGTGGATCGGCCGTACCGTCACGCGCCGCGGGATCAGGCCCCCGAGCGGTCGTGGCGCGCCGAGCGCGCCGCACCGAACCCCATTTCTCGGGGGCAGGAGCGGATCCGCTGCTCCGATACCGGCACGGACTGCGCCTCTCGCGGGGCGTCGGCTCCCAGGAGCCGCAGCGAGGCGCGCCCCGCGGCGGGGCGCGCGGCGTCGGCCCAGAGGAGCGCCTCGCCGCTCAAGAGCAAGGCCGAGTCGCGCATGAACTGCAGCGAGGCGGGGGAGTGCACCGCCTCGAGCACCGGGGCGCGCGGCGCGTGGGCCGCCCGGTCGGTCGGGGCCACCCGGGAGCCAGCGGCCGCCCAGGGCAAGGAGCGCGCGGCCGCGCCGCGGGACCTCGCGCAGCGGCAGAGCCCCCGCATGAGCTGCAGCGAAGGCGAGGAGTGCGCCATGTCCAGCAAGGAGGCCGCGAAGTTCTGGGCGGCGCAGTCCATCAAGGCAGGGACGAAGTCCCCGAGCCAGATCGCCTCGGAGCGGGCCGACCGGGCGCGCCGGGCCGCCGAGCGGCAGCGCGACCGCGACGCACGCCGCGAGCGCGACGCGCAGCGCGCGAAGAGCGACTCCTCCTCCAGGTGAGCCTCGGTCTCGACCCGGGACCGAGCGCTGCCGCCCTGGTCGCGACGCTCCGCAAGCAGCATCATGCGCGCCTCGCGGGTACCGCCGAGGTGCTGCTGAACGCCGGCCGGTGAACGGTCGTCCGCCTCCGGGGCGGGGACTGCGGCAGGAGAAGCGGCATCCCCCGCGACAGGCAACACGCCGTCCCCGAGATCCCATCGCCCTCGAGTCCTCGACCGTGGTGCCCTGCACCCGGTGCGCTGATGGTCTTCCTCGCTGCGGGCCAGGCAGGGCAGGATCAGCGCCTGCTCGCCGTGAACGCCGGACCGATTGGAGGTCTATCAGGGCCGCCGCTCGCGGGAGACGCGTGCCAGAATGGAGCGCATGGCCGAGAGGGATCGACTCGCAGACGGTCAGGCCCATCCTCCGCGGCCGGCGCTCGGCGTGCGCGTCATCATCGTCTACAAGCTCGCCAAGTCGGTGTTGCAGCTCGTGATGGCGATCGCTCTCTTCCGCCTGGCCTCGTCCGGGCTCGCCGCCAGAGCTCACGCGTTCGCGGTCACCCTGGGCAGGGAGAGCGCGAGTGCCTGGAGCGCCGCGCTGATGGACGCGCTCTCGACGGCCACGACGCCGCACGGCGCCCACGTCGTGAGCGCCGCGCTCGCGGCGGACGCCCTGCTCAGCTTCATCGAGGGCTGGTCGCTCCACCATGGCTATCGGTGGGCGCCCTGGCTGGTCGTCGGGGCGACAGCCTCGCTCGTCCCCTTCGAGATCATGGACCTCGTCCGCCATGGATGGCGGCTGACGCGCGTCGTCATCCTGGTGCTCAATATCGTCATGGCGGTCTACCTGAGCCGACGCGCTCGGCGAGGGCACCGGGGCTGCTCGGCGTACACGGAATGAATACGGGGCGACCCGTCTCAGATCGTCCAGAGCTTTCCGGGCCTCGACCTGTTCGAGCGGCGCAGGGGCATGGTCCTGGTGGAGACGACCGGCGCTCGGCACGAGGACCTCGTACCGCGGAATAAATCACGAGTGTGACGTCGGATTTGTCACGCAAAAGTGCAGCGCTCGGCGTGCAAGCGCGGTTGCTGGGCTGGCGGCTTCGTCGGTACAGTGGGACGCATGACGCGCTTGCGCTCGTTCGTGGGCGGGATCTGCCTTCTCGGCGCGCTGGGCAGCGGCATCGGGCTCGCGCGCGCGGCGCCGGCGGCTGAGGAGTCGAGGCCGGCGGAGAGCGCGGTGACGAAGGCGCACCAGCAGGCCCGGCGTGCCTTCGGCGCGCGGCGGTGGGCCGAGGCGGAGGCGAGCTTCGAGGCCGCCCTGGCAGCGCCCGGCGCCGCCTGGATGACCGCGGTGCAGCGGGCCGAGGTGCTCGGCCATCTCGGGCTCTGCGAGCTGGAGCAGGGCAAGCACCGGGAAGCCGCCGAGCACCTGGGCCAGAGCCTCGAGCAGGACGCCGCCCTGAATCAGGCGCTCGTCCGCAGGTTCACGCGTGCGTTCAACAGGGCAGTCGAGCACGTCGGGAGGATCTACGTGGCAGCCTCCCCGCCGGACGCCGAGATCCTCGTGGACGGGAAGCCCATCGGCACGGGCGCCACGGTCCACGAGCTGTTCGTCGCGCCGGGGGCGTACACGCTCCGCGCCCGGCTGTCAGGGCATGGCGAGGTCTCGCAGCGGGTCGAGGTCGCGGCGGGGATGACGGTCGGCGCGGCGCTGCAGCTCGCGCGCGTGGCCGACGCGCCCGCGCGCGCACCGGAGCCGGGCGCGACGCGGAGCGCACCGATCACGCCGGCGGCGGCGGCGGCCGCGCCCGTGGCGACGCCGGGGCCGTGGGCGTCCTGGCCGGGGACGCTGCGGATCGCGGGGATCGCCGTCACGGCGGCCACCGTGTCGACCGGGGCCGTCTTCATGCTCCGGGCGAGCCGTCTCGACGGGGACCTCGACGAGCGCATCGACGGCCTCCACCGCGACCCGGCGTGGACCTCGGGCGCGTGCAGCGCAGCGCCGCAGCCCCCGGCGTGCCCCGAGCTCCAGCGTATGCGCGAGCAGCGCGATCGGTCCGGCGCCCTCGGGACCGCCCTGGTCGCGACGGGGGCCGTGGTCGGCGCGGTGACCGCCGCCTCGTTCTTCGTGGACTTCTCGTTTCTGCGATCGACGCCGGCGCGGAGCGGGCTGCGTGTCGTCCCGACGATGGCGGCACAGCAGGTCGGCGTGATGGCGCTGGGGGTGTGGTGAGGGGGTCGGAGGCCGGCCTGGAGGGGCTGGAGGCGGGCGTGAGGTGGGTGAGGGCGGCGCGGAGGGCCTCGGTGTCGCTCGCGGTCGCCGCGCTGTGCGTGTGCGGTGCGAGCGCGGTCTCGGGGTGCATGTACCTGGGAGCCACTGCTGGGAAGAGCAGACGTGCGACGAGCCCTCCCCCCCGGCGCCGCCGCCCGCGGCCTCGCCGTGCGATGGCGATCCACAGGGGGCGCCGGCGCTGGACGGTTGCGGGGTGTTCGTGCGCGCGGACGGCGACGACCGCAACCCGGGCACGCGGAAGCAGCCCGTGAAGACCTTGCAGCGCGCGATCGTGCTTGCCGCGGGCGGACGCAGCGATGGGGAGGCGCCGACCCGGCGCGTGTACGCGTGCGGCGAGACGTTCGAGGAGGCGGTCGTCCTGCCCTCGGGCGTGGACCTCTGGGGAGGGCGCCGCTGCGCCGACGGTGACTGGTCGTTCGGGTGGTCGTTCGGGGGGGCCGACCAGCTGATCACCATCGCCCCGGGGCCGGCGGGGGTCCCGGTCCGGGTCCTCGACGGGGGAGGGGCAACATCGACCATGTTCGGGGTCCGCGTCGTGGCCGCCGAGGGGTCGGCGAGCGACGGGAAGTCGTCGATCGGGATGATCTTGAGCCAGGGGGCGAAGCTCCGGGTGGTGGAGAGCCAGGTCCACGCGGCCGACGGGAGGGACGGGGAGCCGGGGGAGGACGCCCCACGCCTCCGGGCGAAAGACGGGACGTACGGGGAGGACGGGGTGAACGCGTGCACGGCGGACGTCGCGACCGGCGCGCGCCCCCCGTGGTCACCGAGTGCGATGGGGGCATCGAGTCCATCGGCGGACAGGGAGGCGACGGGTACGTCGAGGAAGGTGGCGACGGCCAGCGGGGCGCGCCTTCCTCGGCGGAGAATCCCGCAGCGTCCGGCGAGGGGGGGCTCGGCGCGGGCGGCGGGCGATGCACAGCCGGAACGCCGGGCGCGAACGGTGAGCCGGGGCGGCACGGCCCTGGTGCGAGCGGCCTCGGCAGCCTCGACGTGACCGGGTGGGCCCGGGCCGAGGAGCCACCGCGATGAAGGTCCCCCCCGTGCGGGGCGCAACATTCGAGAGGCTCCATGAGGATCGCTGAAATCCGACGACTGCTTTTGCTGATGTCGCTCGCGGCGGCGGGGTGCGGGATCGATATCGGTCCCTATGAGGATGAGCAGCCTTCTGCGCCGTGCGGCGCGGCGTCGTGCGCGCCTGCTCCTCCACCGGAGTCGGTCTGCCGCGCGTACCTCACCGCCGAGCGGGCAGAGGACGGCTGCGGCGTGTTCGTCGACGTGTTCGTGGGCGACGATGAGAACCCCGGCACGCAGGACAAGCCGGTGGAGAGCCTGTCGCGCGGCATCGCGCTCGCGCGCACGGGGCGCGGGCGCGTGTTCCTCTGCGGTAATTATTCCGGCGCGACCGAGCTGCCCTCTGGCGTCGATATCGTGGGGAGCTTTGACTGCATGAACGACTGGACGCGGATCAACCCGAACGGCGGTCCCTTGATCTATACGTTCCCCTCGAGGGTCGCGTTGACCATCGAGCCCGCGAGCCCCGGCGATACAGGGGCCGCGGATGGCGTCTCGACGCTCGTCGATTTGCGGATCCAGGGCGGGTATGACGTCGGGCTCTTCGTCCGGTCCGGCAGCGCCGTCGAGATTGTTCGCAGCGAGATCTTCGGGAGTTACCTCTTCGGGACGGAGCAAGGGCAGGATGCGACGACACTTCCCGAGCCGCCCGAAGGCGCGCCTGGGAACGGCGGTGTGCAGGGCTGCTCCGTGGCCCCCGCGGCTGGCGGGGTTCCGGCGATGACCTCCTGTGACGACGGCGCCGTGACGATCGGCGGCAAGGGGGGCGACGGAGGGGCGACCGCAAGCGGCGACGGCGGTGACGGCGGTGACGGTGTGCCCGCGCCGGGGGCGCCGGGCCAGGGGGGCGGCGGGGGCGGCGGTCTTCGCGGGAGCGCCGCCCTCTGCGGTGTGGCCTCCCGGTCGGGACCGTCCGGAGGCTCGGGCGGCGGCGGCGGCTGCGGCGGCAAGGGCGGGAAGGGAGGCGCCAACGGCATCCCGAGCATCGCGATCCTCGCGCTCCACGCCAAGGTCACGGTGCGCGACAGCCTGATCAAGACGCGTCAGGGCGTGCCTGGGACCGACGGAGGAGAGCCTCAGGATGGCAGCCGCGGGGGGCGCGGGGGCGCCGGCGCCTATTCGCCCGATGAGATTGCCCGCGCGTGCGACGGCGGCGACGGCGGCATCGGGGGCCGGGGCGGCTATGGCGGCGGCGGGCGCGGCGGGGACTCCAGTGGCAGTCTTCGCCCAGAGGACGTTGTCGATCCAGCGGTCGAGCGTCGCGATCTCCGTGCATGCCTGGACGCGCGCGCTCTCGTTGTTGGTGAGCACGAGCCCTGCACGCGCAAGCAGCCGCAGCAGCGTGTCCCTCTTACCCTCGAGCTTGTTGCCGTGCGCCACCGCCGTGAGGACGGCGAGCTCGGTCTCCTTCTCCGCCTCGGCCGGGTCGATGATCTCGGGCACGACGGCCGGACCGAGCACCAGCGGCTCGACGTTGCCGAGGCCCAGGCCGAGGTCGATGTTCTCCGCCGCCCAGGCAGCCACGCCGGCGTCCGGTGCGACAACGAGGACGACCGTGCCGCAGCGCTTCTTGGCGCGCACGACCGTGGACCCGAAGAAGGCGAGCCCCTTCGAGCGCGGGCAGGTCGTGCTCGACGAGATCACCGCGACGCTCGAGTGGCTGTTTGACGACGGCGTCGAGGACGAGAACGACGCGAGGCTCGCCAAGCTCGGACAGGCCGATGCGGACGACCCGGCCACCGCCGATGCGCTAGCGCTGGCCCTCGACGACTATGCCGCCCTCGGAGCGCCCCACCGCGAGGCAATGGACGGCCTCGGCGGGCTCGAAGCGGCCATGCTCGACGAGGCCAGGGAGCTTGCGGCCGCGCTCCGGGCACACCCCACGCAGAGGCGCCGGGCTCGGTGAGAAGGCGCGCGAGGCGCTCGTCCTCCGCAACAAGGTGATCGGGCTCCTGAGCGTGCGGTTATCCACGGTGCGCGCGGCGGCGCGGTTCGTGTTCCGGGACCGGCCGGACATCGTGCGCGAGGCGACCAGCGCCTACGAGCGGCGGCGTCGGGCCGAGTCCGCGCGGCGGGCGAAGAAGAAGGTCGACGCTCCGCTGCCGCTGCTACACGGCTGCTGCCGTGGGCGCGTCGAGCGCGCCACCGCATAGGGAGGCGGTGAGCGGGGGCGAGGGGCTGGAGCGACACGTCGGCCGTGGTCGTCGTCCACTGCGCGCGCCCGCGCGGAGGGAGCGCGAGGCCGCGGGCGGAGCGCGAGGCCCGCTCGGCCTCACCGCCTGGATAGGCTAAGCTCACCCTCGTGAGGTGGCCGATGAATGCTCTGAAGCTCGACATCGAGAGCGCACCGGACGGGACGGTGACGCTTCGTCTGCCCCAGCCCGGACGCTTCCGTGTGCACGTCGAAGCGACCTGGGAACCCGTGGAGGTCGACCGGAAGGCGCTGTTCGAGGAGATCCGGCGGCGTGGGCATCCTGACGCCATCGCGCTGCTCGATCGCGTCGGCGAGGACGGAATCTCGAACCCCGAGGCCCTTCTCTTCTGGGGAGCCATCGACGATCCGACGTTCGAGCGCCCCGCTCAACCCGCTCTCGAACAGCGTCAGAGCGTAGAGTGAGGTACCTCCTCGACACGAACACGGTGATCGGGGTCCTGCGTGCGAAGCACATTGGAATACTTGCTCGTTATGCAGCGGTGCCGCGCTCCTCCATCTGTACATGCAGCGTGGTAAAGGCCGAATTATTTTACGGAGCGCTCAAGAGCGCGAGACCCACAAAAAATCGCTCCGTGCAGGATGCTTTTTTGCGAGAGCTCGTTTCGTTCGACTTCGACGATCTCGCTGCCGAACACTACGCACGCATCCGCTCCGACCTCGAGAACGATGGCAGACCGATCGGGAGCATGGACCTTCTCATCGCCGCCATCGCGCTCGCGAATGGGCTGATCCTGGTCACCCATAATGTTCGGGAATTTTCGCGCGTGGGAGGACTGAGGCTCGAAGACTGGGAATCGCCTTGACACCGTGATGTCCTCCTCCCTCGGTCCCCGCGAGCCGCTCGTGCTGCGCGAGGTACACACGCGATGTGCCCCTCCCTCGGCTCGATCAGGATGGTCTCCACCCTTTCCAGCCCCTGGATCGCCGTGCGGATACGGCTGCGAGCGCGAAGAGGAGGACGGCGATCGCCGGAGCGCGCCGCGCCGGCTGATCCGGGCTGCCCATCTGACATCCCTCGCCGCTGTCGACCTCGCCATCGCCACCGCCTGCGCCCGCCGCGCTGTCGCCGCCGCTGCCGATAGCGCCGCCGCCCGCGCCGCCGCCGCCCGCGCCGCCGCCGCCCGCGCCGCCGCCGCCCGCGCCGCTGCCGCCCGCGCCGCCGCCGCCCGCGCCCGCCGCGCCATCGCCGCCGCCGCCGATGGCGCCGCCGCCGCCGGTGGCACTGCCGCCCGCGCCCGCCGCGCCGCCACCGCCGCCCGCCGCGCCGCCGCCGCCGCCCGCCGCGCCGCCGCCCGCCGCGCCGCCGCCGCCGCCCGCCGCGCCGCCGCCGCCGCCCGCCGCGCCGCCGCCCGCGCCCGCCGCGCTGCCGCCCGCAGGGACGCACTCGCCCGACAGGCACGAGCCGCTCAGGCAGTCCTCATCTGCGGCGCAGCTCCCGCCATCGAGGGACGGCAGCGCATAGACATACGCCGCGCCGGCGCGGCTGGGCGCCTCGCCCAGGTAGGGGGCCCCGACGATCGCGCTCCCTCCAGCATAACCGGTGCTCCAGCCGAAGAAATCGAACGGATGACCATCCGACGGGGCCAGCGTGCGCGCCTCCATCCACGTCGCTCCTCCGCCGTAGAACACCGAGGCGACGCCCTTCTGCTCGTTCGCGCCGACGAACCCGGCCAGCACCGCGTTGCGCAGGAGCTGCACCCCGGTCGCCGCGGCCCCGGTCAGCGCGGGAGTGAGCTTCGCTTGCTGCGTCCACTCGCCATCGTGGCGCGCATAGATGTACACGGCGCTCTTGGCCCCGATCGCCGCCGTGTCGCCCTCGACGGCGACCGACGTGCCGAAGGCCAGGTTCACGCTGCTGTCGGGCGGCACGAGCTTCGCCTGCTGCGTCCACGCGCCGCCCTCGCGCACGAACACGTACGCAGATCCAGCTCTGTAGCGTCCATCGGGGTCGTCCTGGGGTGCGCCCAGGATCGCGGTGTCGCCCGAGAGCGCGACCGACCAGCCGAGCCCGCGAGGGCTGTCACCCGGCACGAGCTCCACCCGCGGCGACCACACGCCACCCACCCTCGTGAACGCGAAAGCCCGGCCGACGGCGAGATCGATGTCCTCGCACACATTGCTGGCCACGACCGTGTCGCCGTCCACGTCCACAGCCACCGTCGACAGGCCGCCGACGATGACCTCCGGGATCGCCAGAAGGGCCTGCTCAGACCAGCCCTCGTCTGCCCGGCCGAACACATAGATGCGCTCCTCGATCGCGCTCGCCTCGTAGTCGGCGCCGGCCATGACCACGGCGGTGTCGCCGTCGATCGCCACCTGACGGCCGAACCGCATGCCGTCCTCGCCATCGCCTGGCTCGAGGGTCGTCGAGAACGTCGCGACCCCCCCGGCCACGGTGTAGACGTGCGCCACACCTCGGCTCAGGCCACCCTCGTCCGGCGCACCGATCAGCACCGTGCTCCCGCTCCCGGCGACGGCGAAGCCGAAGAGGCGCTGCGCCTCCGGCGCCGCCTCGGCGAGCCGCTGGTCCTCCATGAACGTGAGGGCCGCGCGCGTGGTCGCGGTCGGGCTCTCATCGGGCCTCACGGCGCAGGCCGCAGCCGTGAGCGCAGGCGATAGCAGTGCGAGCCAGACGAGTCGACGGTCGTTCATCGGTCACCTCGAGCTGGAGAGTAGCCGAGGCGTCCGTCTCTCGAGAATCGCTTAGCGCGCGATCGCTGTCTGCTATCCAAGCGATCGCGCTCGGTGCACGCGGAGGCGCATCGAGGTCGTACTCGCAGGCACGATCGAGGTCGTGATCGCAGAGACGACGCGGGAGCGGGGCAGCTCGCGAAGCGTGGAGCCGGCGCGCAGATCAGGCGCCGCCCGCCGCCGCGCGCTGCCACCGGTCGTCGCGGCGCAGGGCCCGCCCCTCGCGCTCCAGCTTGATCAGGTGCGCCTCGAGGCTCAGCCGCGCGAGCGGCCAGAGGAGGGGCGCCGTGTCCGCATAGGCGACCGGCAGGAGCCCCTCGAGCGTCGCGCCGCCCGCGCCACCCTCGCAGGCCGCCTCGAGCGCCGCGACAACCCGCAGCTCGCGCCCGAGCCGGTGCGCTATGTAGCGCCGGAACAGCGCCTCGGGCGCGTCGAGCGCCCCCCCGTGCGCGGGCAGCGCGACCCGGGCGCCGAGCGCCGCGAGCCGCTCGAGCTGCGCCAGGTACACCGCCATGTCGCCCTCCCGGGGGTCGATCAGGATGGTCCCCACGCCCGCCACCATGTCGCCGCAGACCAGGACGCCCTGCGCCTCGTCGAGGAAGCAGAGGTGGTCTGGCGCGTGCCCCGGCGTGTGGAGCACCCGGAGCGCTACCGGCTCCGGCCCGTCGAGCCGCACGACGTCCCCGTCGACCAGCCGGCGCGCGATCGATACGTCGCGCAGGCGCGGGACCGCCTCGGCGTGGGCCCAGACCGGCACGCCGAGCTGGGACGCGAAGAAGCGCGCGCCGCCCACGTGGTCGGCGTGGTGGTGGGTCACCGCGATCGCCACGATCGTACGCCCCTCTGCGGCGAGGCCGCGCGCCCACGCGAGCCACTCCCGGCGCTCGTCCTCGTACGGCGTGGCCGGCTCGACGAGCAGCACCTCGCTGCCGCCGAGCGCGTAGCTGTTCGTGTGCGTCGCCGGCGGCAGCGTCGGCGTGCGCGCGGCGAAGACCTCGACGTTGCGCACGCCGCGCGCGACCGCCTGCGGCCGGATCACCGCTCGACGACGACGGCCAGCGCCTCGCCGCCGCCGATGCAGAGCGTCGCCAGGCCGCGCTTCGCGTTCTGGTCCTTCATGGTGAAGAGCAGCGTCGTCAGGATGCGGGCGCCGCTCGCGCCGATCGGGTGGCCGAGCGCTACCGCACCGCCGCGGACGTTGACCCGCTGGGCGTCGATCCCGGCGAGCTTGTTCACGGCCAGCGCCACCACTGCGAACGCCTCGTTCACCTCGAACAGGTCGATCTGGTCCGTGGTCAGGCCGAGCTTCTTCGTCGTGTTCGCGATCGCCGCGGCCGGCGCCGTCGTGAACCACTCGGGCGCCTGCGCGGCGCCGCCATAACCGACGATCCGCGCGAGCGGCGTCAGCTTGTGCTCCTTGACCGCCCGCTCGCTCGCCAGGACGAGCGCGCTCGCGCCGTCGTTGATCGACGAGGCGTTGGCCGCCGTGATGGTCCCGTCCTTCTGGAAGGCGGGCTTCAGCGACGCGAACTTCTCGGGCTTGCCGGCCGGCGGGCCCTCGTCGTCCTTCACGACCAGGGCGTCGCCCTTCTTCTGCGGGACTGCAACCTGCGCGATCTCCGCGGCGAAGAGCCCCTCGCGCTGCGCAGCGAGCGCCCGGCGGAAGCTCTCCCTCGCGTACTCGTCCTGCGCCTCGCGCGAGAAGCCGTGTTCCCTGGCGCATGCCTCGCCCGCGGTGCCCATGTGGAAGTTGCCGTACGGGTCCCAGAGCCCGTCGTGGATCATGCCGTCCACGAGCTTGCCGTCGCCCATGCGGTAGCCAGTGCGCGCCTGCGGCAGGTAGTAGGGCACGTTCGACATCGACTCCATGCCGCCGGCGACCACGACGTCCGCGTCGCCGAGCGCCACCGTCTTCGCGCCGAAGATGACGGCCTGGAGGCCCGAGCCGCAGACCTTGCTCACCGTGGTCGCCGGGACCTTGCTCGGGATGCCAGCATAGATGGCGGCCTGCCGGGCGGGGGCTTGCCCGATGCCGGCGGACAGGACGTTGCCCAGGAACACCTCCTCGACCGCATCCGGAGGGAGCTTTGCGCGCTCGAGCGCCGCCCGGATGGCGACCTCGCCCAGGCGGGGGGCGGGCAAGGGCGAGAGTGCACCCTGGAACGCGCCGATCGGCGTCCGGGCCGCTGCGACGATGTACACGGGGACGGGTAGGGTCATGATCTCCTCCAGCGGCGGTGGTGCTGTCATTCGATGACGCCGTCCAGTGCGTCTCACGAACAGGCCTCTGGTACCGCGGTTGACCGGTGGCGGCAAGCCAGCCCGGGACGCTCTTCCGCCTGCGCGCTGCCTCACACGGGCCCACAGGGCGGCGCCGCGAGAACCGGAAAGACGTGAACTCTCGTGGCCGGGCTCGTGCCCCGTGGCTGGGCTCGTGCCGTGGCCGGGCTCGTGCCGTGGGCGGGCTCGTGCCGTGGGCGGGCTCGTGCCGTGGCCGGGCTCGTGCAACGGCGCCCGCCATGGTTGAGATGGTGTGCTCGGAAGCGTCGGGCCGCGCCGACTCGGCGCGTCTCGCGGCGCTGCTCGCCGAGCTCGACGAGCGGAACCTCGACAATGTGACCCGTACGGAGAGCTACCTCGAGCTCTACGCGCTCACCCGCGCCTATCCGCAGGATCTGCCCTGGCTGCTCATGGCGCACCTCGTGTCGCGCAACGCGGGGTCCCTGATGACCGAGATCGCCGTGATCCTCGACCGCGGCGACGGCGCGATCGCCCCGTCCGCGCTGCGAGAGCTCTTTCTCTTCCTCGAGCGCGCCAATCACCTCATCTTCTTCGACGCCTGGTATCATGTGCTCCACCACCTGCTCGGGCGGAGCGCCGATCTCCGGCCTGGCAGGTGCTCGCGGTTCATCCGCGAGGCCTGGGCCCGGCACGATCATGCGCGGCGCGCCGGCCAGCGGCACCCCGCGCTCGAGCGCGCGCTCGTGAGAGACCTCGTGACCAACGAGCAGAACCTCATCGAGCGCCGCGTCGTGCACCACCCCCGGTTCCCGATCGCGCGGGCGCTCGTCGCGCTCGCCGAGGCGCTCGGGCAGGAGGCGCCGGTCGTCCTGCCGTGCACGCAGGCGTCGATCCAGGTCGGCGGCTTCGCGATCCTCGAGCGGCGCATCGCCGCCAGCATGAGCATCTTCGACGCCATGGCCGACCGCGCGACGCGCGACGCGATGTACGCGTGGGCGCGGCGGCACCCGCACGACGGCTCGCGGTCGCTCTGGGGCGGCCCGGTGCGGCCGAGGCTCCGGGACGCATGGCCCGCCCACGCCGTGCGGGCGCTCTGGGACGGGATTCATGCTCCCCCCGAGCCGGACCCGGGCTGGCCCTGAGCGCTCGGGCTCGGCCGGGCGCCGGGCGCCGGGGCCGGTCGACTCGTCGGCTCGGCCCGGCGCGCCGGGCGCCGGCCTGTGGTACGCCGGCGACGCGGCGTGTATCGTGCTCGCCCCGAGGGGCCGAGGGGGTCAGTCCTCCATGCCCCGATCAGACAAGGAGCGAGCGAGCGATGTTGAATGCAGGCGACCGTGCCCCGGATTTCTCTCTCGAAAGCGACAGCGGCAAGGTGGTGAGCCTCGCCGATTTCCCGGGCAAGACGGTCGTCCTGTACTTCTATCCAAAGGACGACACGCCCGGCTGCACGCGGGAGGCCCAGGCCTTCTCCGCCGCCCTCCACGCGTTCGCCGACGCCGGCGCCGTGGTGCTCGGCGTCTCCCGCGACTCCGTCGAGCGCCACCGGAAGTTCAGGGACAAATACGATCTCGGGGTGACGCTCCTCAGCGATCCGGATCTCGCCGCGCACGACGCTTACGGCGCCTACGGCGAGAAGACGATGTACGGCAAGAAGGTGACGGGCACGATCCGGAGCACCTTCATCATCGGCCCCGACCGCAAGGTGAAGCACGCCTTCAGCGGCGTGAAGGTCGACGGCCACGCGGACGCGGTGCTCGCGCTCGTGCGCGGCGGCGGCGCGTCCGAGGCGCCGTCCGCGCCGCCCGCCGCGAAGAGCGCAGCCGCCAAGAGCCCAGCCGCGAAGAGCGCTGCCAGGGCGCCGGCAAAGAAAGCCGCCGTGAAGGCGCCGGCAAAGCCGGTTACCAGATCCAGATAAGGGACCGCCCGGACCGACGGACAACGTCATGGCGGACTGGCGGCGTGCGCGGCGACGATCGCCTGTCGGATGCCGTCGCGAGGGCCTCGCGCGCGGCTTGGCTTAGCTTAGCGCGCGCTCTCCGGGCTGGACGGATCGCGCGCTTCATGAAAGAATCTTGGACCTTTGCTTGCAGATGGATGAAATTGCCACGACACCAGGGCTCATCCCTCGACTCGCCTCACGTCAGGTGGAGCGATGAGCGCTGGAGCGAGGGAGCTGGATCATGATTCTAAGGCATCCGATGGTACGGACTTTTGCTTTGCTGAGTTGCCTCTGCGCGATCGCCGCCTGCGGCGACGACCCGCCGCCGCCGCCGCCGAGCAGCGGGACCGGCGGCGCCGGGGGCAGCGGAGGGGGCGACGGCGGGAGCGGCGGCGAGGTGGTCGAGGTGTGGGAGCTCGATCGCGCCAAGCCGCTGTCGGTCGTCGAGCCGGAGTTCGCGCCGGCGCCGCATCCGCTCGAGCCGGGCGCTACCCTGGGCGAGCTGGAGACCCCGCTCCCCACGAACACCACCTGGATGAACTTCGTGCTCGGCGAGGGCGATCAGCGGATCAACGCCGCGCCGTACGACCTCAAGGCGCTCGGACAGGGGCTGTCGATCTCCCGGCCGGAGGTCGTGGTGGAGAGCGCGTCCGTCACGACGCCTGATGTGGCGCAGCTCGGGCTCAGCGCGCGCCAGGCCTTCACCGGCCACGCGATCCGGTCGTCCGATCTCCTCTCGGTCACCGTGGAGTGGGCGGCGGAGGGCGGCACCATGACGGCGCCCATCGTGTACGGCATGCCATACGTGACGACCATGTATGACGGGCTCACGCCCTCTGTGCGCGCCGGCGACGGCGTGGCGATCACCTCGGTCAACGGCGAGTCCACGAGCCCCACCGAGGTCACGGGCGATCGATTCGAGATCCAGCTCAACAACGGTCAGACGTGGGTCCTCTACGCGTCTCCCGCCATCAGCTTCGAGTGGGACGCCCTCCTGATGAACTCCGACGAGGCGTATACGGGCTCGCTCCGCCTCGCGCTCGTGCCCGGGCCGAACGCCGCGGCCGTGCTCGACGAGCACGCCGCCGTCATCCCGGTCGGCGGCGACATCGAGGCGTCCGTCACCGAGGACACCGCCTCGGTGCGCTTCGTCTGGGAGACCAAGGGCGAGGGCGAGCTCCTGACCATGGCCCTGCCGCACCACGCGGAGCTCCTCGAGAAGGCCGAGACCGTGGACCTCGCGTACCCGACCGTGATCGGCCAGATGAAGGGCGTCTCCGGGTCGAGCTGGGAGCTCGTGTACCCGCTCAGCACGATCACCTGGGACGCGCCGCGCCGCGTCTCGGACCAGTGGGGCGACCTCGTCGTCGCGGCCCTCGAGGAGGAGCGGGGCTTCACGCCGGCCGAGGACGTCGTCGGCACAGACCCGTATTTCGGGGGCAAGCAGCTCGCGAAGCTCGCGCGCCTCGCGCAGATCGCCGAGGCGGTCGGCAAGGCGGATCTCGCCGAGGAGCTCCGGGCGCGGCTCAAGTCGCTCATCAACCCGTGGCTCAACGGCGAGAACGCGAACCCCCTCGTCTATGACACGACCTGGGGCGGCCTCGTGACGACGAACGGCCTGGCGGACAAGGAAGCGGACTTCGGCCAGGGTTATTACAACGATCACCACTTCCATTACGGCTACTTCCTCTATGCGGCGGCCGTGCTGGCGAAGGGCGATGAGGCCTGGCGCGACAACTACGCGGACAAGGTGCTCTGGCTCGTCCGGGACATCGCGAACCCGAGCGCGAAGGACCCGCATTTCACGCCGTTCCGCAACATGGACTGGTTCCGGGGCCACTCCTGGGCGTCAGGGCTGACGCCGTTCGCGGACGGCCGTAACCAGGAGTCGACGTCCGAGGCCGTTAACGCCTGGTACAGCGTCCAGCTGCTCGGCGACGCGCTCGGCGACGAGGACGTGATGAACATCGGCCGGGTGCTCCTCGCGGTGGAGACGGCCTCCGCGCAGACGTACTGGCAGATCCCCTCGGACAGCACCATCTACCCGGAGCCGTTCAAGAACAACCACGCTGTCGGCGTCCTCTGGTCCACGAAGGCCGATTTCTCGACGTGGTTCGGGGCCAACCCCGAGTACGTCTACGGGATCCAGCTGCTCCCGATCACGCCCATCTCCGAGTCGCTCATCTCCAGGCAGTGGATCGAGGACGCGTGGCCCACGATCTCGGAGACCACGCAGGACGCGGCCGACCCCTGGCGCGCGTTCCTGATCGCGGCGCAGGCGACCGTCGACAAGGAGGCGGCCTGGGAGGCGGCGCAGGAGCTGACCGAGCTCGACGACGGCCTCAGCCGGACGGCGCTCCTCTACTGGATCGCCACGCGGCCCTGAGCCGCCGATGACGCTGCTGGATGGCCACGCGGCCCTGGGCCGCCGCTGACGCTGCTGGATCGCCACGCGGCCCTGGGCCGCCGCTGAGCGCCGGGCGGCCCCGAGCCGCCCGCCCGCTCAGTCGATCGGCTCGACCCGCACGTCGACCTCGAGGCGCTCTGCCCCGCCCCCCACGAAGATGGTGCCCGAGGTAGGCGTCGCGTCGATGTAGTTCCGCCCCACCGCGACGCGGATGTGGTCGGTCTGCGTCAGGACCCCGTTCGTCGGGTCGAAGCCCTTCCACCCGATCTCCGGCAGGTACACCTGGACCCAGGCGTGCGACGCCTCGCTCTGCCGCTGGTTCTCGTGCTTCGGCCCCGTGTAGATGTACCCGCACACGTAGCGCGACGGCACGCCGAGCAGCCGCGTCAGGCAGATGAACAGGTTCGCGAAGTCCTGGCACACGCCGCGGCGGTTCGCGTACACGTCGAACGCCGTCGTGGACAGGTTGGTCGACCCCTGCTTGTACTCATACTCCTCGAAGATCGACGCGTTCAGATCGAGCAGCGTGTCGAGCAGGTCGTAGTCGTTCCGCTCGACGAAGGTCATCGCGTACTCGCTGAGCTCCGCGAGCTCGCTCTCCGCCAGCTCCGGCGGCAGGAGGAACGGCTGCAGGATCTGCCGCTGCCACGGCATCCACACGAGCGGGATCGTCGACCGGGCGCGCAGCGGGCGGAAGCTCAGCGGGTCGGTGTCGAGCAATTCCACCCGCGACCGCGACTCGATGATCAGCTCCTTGAACGGCGTCTCGAGCAGCACCCGCCGCGCGCGGTTGCCGAAGACGTCGTCGTACTCGCGCTGCTTCCCCTCGACCGACACGTCGACCTCGTTGTGCAGCAGCGTCTGCAGCCGGTCGTGCGCCGGCGTCAGCCGCAGGAGGTGCGTGCTGCGCTCCACCGCGGTCGCGTAGTGGTACGCGGTGCGGTGCACCACCTTGTAGCGGCGGATCGCCGCGTGCGTGGGGCGGCGCACCGGGCGCGACGAGAGCGGCGGCGTGGAGGGCGACGGCCTGCGCCGGTCGGTCTGCGGGGACGCCCTGGCCCGGAGCGCGCCCTGCCGCAGCACCACGAGGTGGCCCGGCGGGACGCGCGCCCACGCCGCCGGCTGCGCGCCGGCGTGGACCTTGAGCTCCTCCGACGAGACGATGACGCCCTTGCGGCTCTTGACGCCCCGGCGGGTGAGGTCGACCTCGAGGTCGTCGTCCCCGAACGCCAGGCGCTCGTACGGCGGCAGCACCTCCCACAGGAACGCGTCCCCCTCGCGATCGCGATCCGCATAGACGACGAGATCGCGGCCGTCGGCCAGGACCGACGTGAGCGGGCCGTGCTCGTTCATCTCGTCGAACCAGTCGCGCAGCACCGCCGGGTCGATGTCGCCGATGCTCCGGAGGTCCTCCGACGCCATCCAGCGCAGGAGCTCGCACAGGATGAGCTCCGTGTCCGTCGAGCCGACCGGCTGGAAGAGCGACTTCGGATCGACCTCGATGCGGTCGACCAGGCTGCCGCTGTGCGCGAACAGCCAGTCGCGCCCGCCCCAGCTGCGGCTGAACGGCTGCGTGTTCGCGTCGTTGATGCTGCCCCACGTCGCCATGCGGATGTGCAGCACGAGCAGCGACGACTCGAGGTGCTCCCACGCCTTCACGAGCTCGCTGCGGATGCTCCCCTGCGGCGGCGCCGGCTCCTTGAGCACCGTGGCGCTCGGCTCGCCGCCCGGGTAGTAGCCGATGCCCCAGCCGTCGGGCAGCTTGCCTCCGGGGCGCAGGCAGGTGAGGTCGAAGCACGGGGCGAGCTCGCCCTCGAACGACATCGCGAGGAGATTCGGCATGGATGATTCTGGCGGGTCTGGCTACTGGCTCGTCGCAGGGGGATTGCTGTCGGGCGGCCCGTAACCGAGCAGCTCGCGGCCAATACCGTCGCAGATCGTGGCTGTCTCGTCGACCACGTGGGTCAGCGCCGCGTGCACCTCGAGCGGGTCGAACGCCTCGGTGGCCCTGTCGGTCACCCACTGGTGCAGGAGGTGCAGCCGCTCCAGGCTCTCGCCCCCGGGCAGCGTCGCGCTCTCCGGCGGGCGGATCTCGCAGAGCCGCGCGAACGCCGCGTGAACGCAGTGCCGGATCGAGCGCGGGAAGCGCGGCTCGTAAAGGAGGAACTGTGCGACCGCCTGCGCGTTCACCTGACCCTGGTTCAGCTTCATGAACGGCTCGAACCCGGAGCAGGCGCGGAGGAGCGAGAGCCAGAGCGCCGTCTCCACGACCCGGTGCCGCCTGCGCACGCTGCCCTGCGCCTGCGCCTGCGCCTGGCCGTTCCGGTCCGACGGCGGCTGCTCCAGGTTGGTGAGGGCGTGGTGGTGGACGTCGAGCGTGCGCGCTGTCTGCCCGACGCGCTCGAGCAGCACGCCGAGCCAGATGAAATCGAGCGGCGTGTCGTGGAGCATCGTGCTCTGGGTGAGCCCGAGGCAGAGCTGCGTGAGCTGCCGGACGCGCCGGTAGAAGGCGTAGCGGCTCGACCTGAACTCCTCCAGCGCCTGCTCGCTGCTCATCCAGAGGTGGAGCTCGTTGACGGTCTCCCATGCCTCGAGGCTGACGACCTCGCGGATCGTCCTCGCGTTGAAGCGCGCCGCGGAGCTCGAGCTGCGGAGGCTCGTCGGGTTCTCGTCGTCGAAGCTCATGTAGCGCTGCACGAGCTCGCCGTCGGCCGCGGCTTCCTCGCCGTGCACGGCGCCGAAGTGCGCCTTCTGCCCGGCCACGATGACGACCGGCAGCCAGCACTGGTGCGCCGGGAGCTCGGCGTCGAGCGCGAGGTTCTGCGTGACGGCGAGGATGCGCGCCGTGCTCTCGGTCCGCTCGAGGTAGCGGCCGAACCAGAAGCAGTGATCGGCGACGCGGGAGATCAAAGGGCCTCCGGGGGCTCGGACGGCGGCGGCGCGCTGGGAGGTTCGTTGTTCGCGGCCCCGGGGGGCGGGCCCGCGGCGCCGATCGACGGGATCCTCTGCCCGCCGTCGGACGGGCCCTTCAGGACCCACGTGTCCTTCGAGCCCCCGCCCTGGCTGGAGTTGACCACGTAGGAGCCGGCCACGAGCGCGACGCGCGTGAGCCCGCCGGGCAGCGCCCACGAGCCCTCGCGCCCCGTCAGCACGTAGGGGCGGAGGTCGAGCCGGCGCGGGACAGCGGCCTTCACGGCCGGGTCCCACGTGGGGCTCGTCGAGAGCTCGACCCGGTGCTGCGCGATGTAGCGGCGCGGCGTCGCCTCGATGCGCGCGCGGAACTCGTCGCGCTGCGCGGCGGTCGACTGCGGGCCCATCAGCATGCCGTAGCCGCCGGCCTCGTCGACCGCCTTGACGACCAGCTCCTCGAGGTGCTCGAGCACGTAGCGGCGGTCGTCCTCGCGCATGCAGAGGTAGGTGGGCACCTGCTCGAGGATCGGCTCCTCGCCGAGGTAATAGCGGATCATCTCCGGCACGAACGGGTACACGGCCTTGTCGTCGGCCACGCCGTTGCCGGGCGCGTTCGCGAGCGCGACGTTGCCGGCGGCGTAGGCGCGCATCAGGCCGCGCACGCCGAGCAGGCTGTCGGGGCGGAAGGCCTCGGGGTCGAGGAACGCCTCGTCGATGCGGCGGTAGATCACGTGGACCCGGCGCGGGCCGCGCGTGGTCCGGACGAAGACCTGGTCCTGATCGACGAAGAGATCGGGGGCCTGCACGAGCTCGAGCCCCATCGTGCGCGCGAGGAAGCTGTGCTCGAAATACGCCGAGTTGTACGGCCCCGGCGTGAGCACGACGGCGCTCGTGCCGCCCGGGGCCACGGGCGACACAGAGCGCAGCGTCTCGGCGAGCCGGGCCGGGTAGTGGTCGACCCGCTGGACGCGCGCCTTGTCGAGCAGGTGCGGCAGCACGCGCTTGCTGATCAGCCGGCTCTCCAGGACGTAGGAGACGCCGGAGGGCGTGCGGAGGTTGTCCTCGAGGACGCGGAAGGTCCCGGTCGGGTCGCGGATGATGTCGACGCCCGCGATGTGGATGCGCACGCCACCCGGGGGCCGCAGGCCGTGGACCTGCTTCAGGTACTGCCCGGAGCCGAGGACGAGGTCCCGGGGGACGCGCTCCTCCTGGAGGATGCGCTGCTCTCCGTAGACGTCGTCGAGGAACAGGCCGAGCGCGCGGACGCGCTGCTCGAGGCCCCGCTCCATGTGGGCCCAGTCCGCGGCCGAGAGCATGCGGGGGATGAGGCAGATCGGGAAGATCTTCTCCGCGCCGCGCTGGTCCGCGTAGACCGAGAAGGTGACGCCCTGGTTGAGCAGGGCGAGCTCCGCGAGCTGCTGCGCGCGCGCGAACTCGTTCGGCGCGAACGCGCCGAGGAGCGTGGCAGTGCGCAGGAACTCGGGTCGAGGGGCGCCGTCTGGACCAAACAGCTCGTCGTAGGCGCCGGGGAGGGGAGTGTAGCCGGCGAAGAGGCCGGCACCCGGGGTCTCTAACAACACTGGAGTGAAGCTACCGCCTCGGGCCCCTCGAGGTCCATGGGCCAGTTGCGGTTTCTGCCGCGATGGAGGCAGTCGGCGGCGCGGCGGTCTACTCGGCCGACTCGGCCTACTCGGCGTCGAGCGTCTGGCGCTCTCGGCAGCGCGTGAGCTCGTCGACCGCGGCGAGGAACGCGTCGTAGTCGATCGGCTTCGGGAGCACTCGAGCGACACCGAGGCTCGTCGCGTCATGTTTTGAAGACGCGGATGAAACAATGACTGGTATACGCGCCGTCTTCTCGTTGTGCCGGAGGGCCGTGAGCAGACCCCAGCCGTCCATCACCGGCATCATGATGTCGACGACGAGCAGATCCGGCGGCGCGATCTGGTCGAGGAGCGCGAGCGCCTCCTCGCCGTTCGAGGCGCAGCGCACCTCGTAGCCGCCCTCGCTCTCCAGGATCATGCTCACGACCTCCTGGATGCTTGGCTCGTCGTCGACGACCACCACCAGCTTGGCGCGGCTGTTCGGCGCGCTCGAGCGTGTTCGTACCTCTGCGTTGCGCCGCACCGTCCGACCTCCGAGCGTATCGACCAGCATGAAATACCTCTCCCCCGCGCGCTCTCCGGACCGAATTCCAGGGATGAACCAGAGTATCCCCCACGCTCTTCGTTCCGTCGCTGCGTGGAATCCAAGATTGGTAGCTCAGGAGACTCCCGAAACCGACGGCGGCGGCGCACGCCGCAATGCGCCCTTCCTCGCGCTCTGGCGCGCCGCGTGACCGGGACATCCTTCCGCGCGCGTTCGTGAAGCACGGGCGGTCGCGACCCGGGCGCGCGGGACGAAAAGTTGCCCGTTTCCGCGGGATGCGCCGCCGGGGGCGCGCGGGTCAACGCCCGCGCCGGAGCGGGCGCAAGCGTCAACGCGGGCGCAAGCGCAAGCGCCCGGGCGCGAGCGCGCGTGGACGCCGGTCCGCGCCGCTCTTACTGCGCCGCACCGTCAAACCGCGCCGTCGCCTCGTGGTAAGCGCGGGTGACGTCGGATTCGTCGAGGATGCCGACGATCTTGCTGTCGGAGTCGGTGACCAGGAGCTCGCGCACGCCGTGCTCCAGCAGCACCTGGAGCGCGCCGTGCAGGTCCTCGGTCTCGCTGACCGAGGCGGGGCTCGCCATCATGTCGTGCGCGATCGCGAGCCCCGAGAGCTCCGGGCTCATCGCGGTGGCGCGCAGGATCTCGGCGTCGATGGTGCCGACGACCTTGCCGTCGTCGGAGAGCACCGGGAACGTGTCCTGCCACTCGCAGGCCGCGATGCGCTCGACCACGCTCGAGGCGGGCGTCCGCGCCTCGAACGACACGAACGGGCGGCTGCGGATGACGATGTCGGCGACGCGGATGCTGCGGAGCACGTCGACGATGAGCTCGTCCCGGTGCGCCGGGGACTCGCGCTTCGTCGGGACCTGCGCGCGGTACAGGATGCTGTGCCTGAGCGCCACGAAGGCGATGCCCTCGCAGAGCATGAGCGGCACGAGCAGGTCGTAGCTGCCGGCGAGCTCGCAGACCATGACGAGCGAGGCGATCGGCACGTGCGCGATGCCGCCGTAGAACGTGCCCATCCCGACGAGCGCGAACGCGCCGGGGTCGATGCGCGGATCGTTGAGCAGGAGCTCCGCCGCGCGCCCGAAGGCGCCGCCCGTGAGCGCACCGAGCACGAGCGAGGGGCCGAAGTCCCCCGCGCTGCCGCCCGAGCCCACGGTGAACGACGTGGCGACGATCTTTGTGACGAGCAGCACGAGCAGGAGCTCTACGGCGGTCCACCCTTGCGGCATCCACGAGGCGCCCGTGATCGCGACCTGGGCGGCCCCGTAGCCCGCGCCCAGCATCCCGAACCCCTGCCCCGGCCGGTCGAAGTGCGGCCCGAGGAGCATGAGCAGCGGCGTCACCAGCGCGCCGAGCGCGAGGCCGCCGAGCGCGGGCTTCGCCCAGATCGGCAGCTGGATCCGGTGCATCGTGTGCTCCACGGTGTGCATCGTCCGGAGGAACACGGTGGCCACGAGCGAGACGACGAGCGCGAGCGCGGCGTAGAGCGGGAGGTGGCCCGGGATGAACGGGTAGCGGGGCGCGTGCGCGAAGAGGGTCGACTCGCCGAAGAAATAGATGAAGACCGAGTACGAAACGACGCTCGCGAGGATGGACGGCACGAGCGCGTCGGCCTCGAAGTCGTCGCGGTGCAGCACCTCGACGGCGAGGAGCGCGGCCCCGAGCGGCGTCCGGAACACGGCCGACATGCCCGCGGCCGCGCCCGCGATGAGCAGGATCCGCCGCTCGCGCGCGCCCACCCGCAGGGCGCGCCCGATGATCGAGCCGATCGCGCCGCCGATCTGCATGGTCGGCCCCTCGCGCCCGCCGGACCCGCCGCAGCCGAGCGTGAAGATCGAGGCGAACGCCTTCACCAGGGGGACGCGCCTGCGCATGGTGCCGCCCATCTGGTGGAACGCGTTGATGAACGCGTCGCCGCCGCCGCCCCGGGTCTCGGGCGCGAGCTTCGCGGTGAGCAGCCCGCCGACGAGCGCGCCGAGCGCGGGCAGGATGCACAGGAGCCACGGCCGGAACGCCCCTGTGTGCGCGCCCGTGAACACGGCCTCGCCCTTCGCGCGGAGCGGCCGGTAGCCGGTGAGCGAGACGAGGAGCTCGTGCTCGGCGAGCTCGAGCGCGGCGAAGAACAGCGAGCCGACGATGCCGGCGGCCGCACCGACGAGGCCCGCGTGGAGCAGCACCCGGCCGACGAGCTGGAACGCGATGGGCCCCTGCGGGCGAGGGAGCGGGGTGCGCACCACCCCCAACCGGCTGGGGCGAGAAGGGAAGTCCTCGGGGGACGACATCATGACCTCGGGGACCAGAGCCCCCCCGCCGAACGATGGGCCTGGCAGGGGGGGTAGCTTCCCTGATCTCTCCGCGGGTTGCTGCCTGAAATCGAGGCCGGGCGCGACTTCTTCGGGCGGGTCGTCACGCCGTCGGCTTCCGCCCGGGGCTCCTCCGCTCCATGAGCGTGGAGGCAGGCCCGAGGCGGGCGCGGTCCCCGGGCCGCGGAAACGTGGACGAGAGCGTGACGAGGTGAGGCATGACGATCGATCCGAGCACCGTCGAGTACGGCACCATCATCACGGAGGACGAGAGCGTCGCGGTGGGCAACGCGGCGGTCCGGACCACGGACGAGAGCGTCCGCACGACCGACGAGGCCGTGTTCACGCCTGTGCTCGCGCTGGACCTGGCCGCGGAGATCCTCGCCGGCACGCTCGGCGCGCTGGTCGACGCCGACTACGTGCAGGGCAAGACGCAGTTCCGGGACGTGCTCTGCGGCCGGATCGACATCTCGCAGCTGGAGGCCGAGGAGCTGGTCGACGACATGGAGCGGTCCGGTCGGATCCGCTTCGTGGGCGCGGAGGAGGGCCGCGGGTGGCACGTCGAGGTGAGGGCCGGCGCTCGTTAGCGTCGGACGGAGCCGGAGGTCCGCGCAATGGAGGCCGGGTGCGGTGGTGCTCGATAGAATAATTCGCTTGCCGGCGTACTCAGGTCATGGCCTACGCTGAGGCGCGTATGGAGGACGGTACGAAGCCGCGCAAGGCCGTGGTCCCGAGCGCTCCGCCCATCCCGCTCGTGATCGTGGCCGGCTGCCCTGCCGAGTTCGTCGCCGTGTGTCGGGACGCGGGCGCCCGGCTCGGGGTCGCGGTGCGCGAGTGCGATCTGCGCTCGCTCCGGCCGACCATCATCGCGTCGCAGCCCTACGCCGTCCTCGTGACGGAGGAGCTGTACCGGTTCGACCCGGAGTCGTTCGACGCGGTCATCCGGCAGGCGCCGGCCTCGCTCGTGCGCATCGATCGCCTGGAGGCGCACGACGACGTGGCGCGGCGGCTGCTCATCGACGCCATCTTCGAGTCGGCGGCGGCCGAGCCGAGCAGCGGGATCCGGTCCATCCTCACGTGAACCGGGCCGCCGCGGCGGCGCGCGGCCTGAGCACGGAGAGGGAGAAAAACCGCCAAGAACGCCAAGAACGCCAAGAACGCCAGGAGAGAAGAAAGAAAATTCTCTCTTCTCTGCTGGCGTCCTTGGCGCCCTTGGCGGTTCAGTCTTCCGGCGCGCGGCCGCCGCGGGGGCGGCGTCAGGGGCGCCGCTTCATGCCGGGGAGGGTGGCCTTCTCGGGCGGGGGCTCGAGGTACTCGATCTGCTCGGCCGACATGATGCCGTACTTCGGGTTGGCCGCGGCGCCGCCGGTCGACTTCGTGAACGTCACGCCGTAGGTGCCGGTTACCTTCACCTTCGCCCCGACGGCCGGGATCGGGTTCGGCAGCTCCTGGCCCCAGAACTCGTCGGTGAGCTTCGCCTCGTTCTCCTTGCCGCGCGGCGCTTTGTCGATCGCTTCGATCATGCTGTAGATCTGCGCGAAGTTCGAGGCCCAGCCCATCACCTCGATCACCTCCTTCGTGTCGCCCTTCTCGTCGGCGACCGCGAAGCTCGGGACCGGCGCCTTGCAGTCCGCAGGGTCGGCCTTGCCCGTCTTGTGCACGGCGCAGGCCGGGGCGTCCTGGAGGTTCGTCTTGACGATGTAGCCGATGATCGAGAGCTTCTTGCCGTTCACGTCCTCGAAGTGGACGCGGCTCCGCAGGTCGTGCGTGACGCCCCAGACCGTGTAGGCGTCGCCCTGCTTCTTGTTCTTCGCGGGCAGCGTCGGCACCGCGGGCAGGTTCGGCTTCCGGCCGCTGAAAGCGGGCTTGGCCTGGTAGGGCTGCTCGTCCGTTCCGCACCCTGAAGTGCCCGCGACGAGGAGGACAGCGGCGGCGAGGGTTCGACCGAATCGGGCGTTCATGGCATCTCCAAGGTCAACGTGGCGGGCGCACCAGCAGGAAAGATCCAGCGCTGGAGTAGCCCTCGGACGGCTGGGCGCCGCGCGCGGATCAGGCGCCTCTCGTATGCGCACGCGGCGGCGAAAACGGCTAACACGGCCGCGAGCAGATCGTAAAGAGAAACGGAAACGTTCCCCGCTCTTCATCAAGCGGCGCAAGCGGCGAACGGGCGGGCCGGCCGCTCCCCCGGCGGCGGAGGGGCCGACTCCCCGCCGCGGCGGAGGGCGAGGTGACGCGCCGGAGGAGCCCGACCCGCCACCGGAGGGGAGCGCCTCCAGCGCGCGCGAGGCCCTGCGCGGGGGCCTCCGCCGCGCCGGCGCGCGGGCCGCGTCGCGCGTTGCGCGGGCCGCCGCGGCGTTCTCCCCGGCCCGGGGGGTTGCCTCGAATACGCGGAGGACGCGTTTCCGCTCTTCGCGCTGGCAACATCGATCGAGTACCCTCTGCGTCCCATGCGCGAGACGACCCTGCGCGCCGCTTTCGAAGCGTCGAAGGTTTTGGTGATGATCCTCGCGGGCGGCGAAGGCCGCCGGCTCGGCCCGCTCACACACGATCGGGCGAAGCCAGCCGTGCCGTTCGGCGGCCGCTACCGGATCATCGACATAGTCCTCTCGAACTTCGTCAACTCCGGCCTGCACCGAATCAAGATCCTCACGCAGTACAAGAGCGCGTCGCTAGACGAGCACATCGCCCGAGCCTGGCGCCTGTCGCCGATGCTCGACAGCTTCATCGAGACCGTCCCGGCGCAGCAGCGCACGGGCAAGAGCTGGTTCAAGGGGTCGGCGGACGCCGTCTACCAGACCCAGCACGTCATCACCGACGAGTCGCCGGAGCACCTCTGCATCTTCGGCGGCGACCACGTCTACAAGATGGACGTCCGGCAGATGCTGCACGATCACCTCGCGCGCGGCGCCGACGTGACAGTGGCCGCCATCCCGGTGACGAAGGAGGAGGCGAGGGCCTTCGGCGTCATCGAGTGCGACGAGTCGGGGCGCATCATCGCCTTCCACGAGAAGGTGCAGGATCCGCCGAGCATGCCTGGCAGGCCGGGCATGTGCCTCGCCTCGATGGGCAACTACATCTTCAAGACCCCGGCGCTGCTCGACGTCCTCGAGCAGGACGCCGCGACGGAGGACAGCGCGCACGACTTCGGGCGCGACATCATCCCGAAGATGGTCCAGAGCGGCAGCCGCGTGTACGTCTACGATTTCCACGAGAACCGCGTGCCCGGCGAGGACGAGGGCGCGGGGTACTGGCGCGACATCGGGACGATCGACGCGTACTGGGCGGCCCAGATGGATCTGGTCAGCATCCAGCCGGCGTTCAACTTCTACAACATGCGCTGGCCGATCCGGACGGGCATCAGCCACGACCCGCCGGCCAAGTTCGTGTTCCGCGACGAGGCGAACGCGCGCGTCGGCATCGCGACGGACAGCCTCGTCTCGCTCGGGTGCATCATCTCCGGCGGCAGGATCCACCGGAGCGTGCTCTCGAACCGGGTCCGCGTGAACTCGTTCAGCCACATCGAGGAGTGCGTGCTGTTCGAGGACGTCAAGATCGGGCGCCACGTCAAGCTCCGCCGCTGCATCATCGACAAGGACGTCGAGATCCCCGCGGGCGCCGAGATCGGCTTCAACCTCGAGGAGGACCGCAAGAAGTGGTTCGTCAGCGAGGGCGGGATCGTCGTGATCCCGAAGCGCGCCAAGATCGACTCCCCGTGACCCCCTGACCCCGGCTCCGGCGCCGCCCCGGCGCGGCACGCCCGCGCACCTCCCTGCGGGGCGAGCGCCGCCGGTCCCGATGAGCCCGCCCGGCAGCGTCTTCCCGGCGGCCAAGTACCCTGAATTCAAGGAAAAATCGGCTTCTTGCGGCGCCCGGTTGAGGCGGCTAGCCCGCCGTGGGAGTGCCGCGCGGTCCTGCTGCGCGCGGGGGTCGGGGCCTCGGAGCCCCCTGGACGGGGCGTCCCTGCTACGTTGGGTGTGAGATGCCGCGCACGATCATCATCGGTGACGTTCACGGCTGCCGGGATGAGCTGGCGCGGCTGATCGAGCACGTCGGGCTCGCGTCGGGTGATCGCGTCGTCATGGTCGGCGATCTGATCGTGCGCGGCCCTGATCCGTGCGGAACGCTCGACCTGCTCCGCGAGGTAGGCGCGATCTCGGTGCGGGGCAACCACGAGGACCGGCTGCTCCGCTGGCGCGCGGGCCGCAGCGACCCGCGCGGCGAGCCGCTGGGGGAGCTCTCGAAGGAGACCGCGCAGCAGCTGCGCAAGCGCGACTGGGCCTGGCTGGAGACGCTGCCGTACTGGCTGGATCTGCCGGAGCACGAGCTGCGCGTCGTCCACGCGGGGCTGATCCCCGGGCTGCCGATCGAGCGTCAGGACCCGCACACGTTGATGTACGTGCGCTGTCTCGGCCGCTACGGCGAGCCGGTCGAGCGCCGCGGGGGCAAGACGCTGTGGGGCCAGACGTACCAGGGCCCGCCGCACGTCGTGTTCGGGCACAACGCGCGCAGCGAGCCGCAGATGCACGCGTGGGCGACAGGGATCGACACGGGCGCTGTGTATGGAGGGCGCCTCACCGCGATGGTGCTCCACGACGGCGAGCGCGTGCCGCCGCCGGCGTCGCGCGCCGAGGTGCTCGTCTCTGTTCCCTCCCGCCGCCGCTACGTGGGGCGCTAGAAATGCTCCGCTTTCTCCAGCGGTTCCGAGCGATCGGCGGAGCGGAGGAGGGCGAATTTCGTTAGGCTCCCGGCCGCGCCGCCGCCGCTCTTCAGGCCGGCGGCCCGTCACGGAGCAAGCCAGGTGGAGCCTCGATACCCGTTCGTTGCAGTCGATGTCCCCGAGCCGGAGGCCGAGGAGCTGGCCGCCGCGCTCTTCGAGCTGGGCGCCACCGGCGTGGAGCAGCGCGACGAGCAGACGCTCGTGCGCGGCGCGCAGTCGGGCCGGGTGACGCTTGTCGCGAGCTTCGACGATCACGACGAGGCGAACGCCGCCATCGCGGCGCTCGCGGAGCTCGATCCACCGCTCGCCGCGCGGCTCGAGGAGGTGGTGGGCGACGCCTGGCGCGACGCGTGGAAGGAGCACTTCGCGCCGTTCCCGCTGACGCCCACGATCACTGTCGTGCCGCCGTGGGTCGAGTACGCGCCGCAGCGCGAGGGCGAGCGGGCGCTCCTCCTCGAGCCCGGGCGGGCGTTCGGCACGGGCCTGCACGCGACGACCGCGCTCGTGGCGGAGCTGCTCGACGAGCACGCGGCGGAGCTCCGCGGCCGCGAGGTCCTCGACGTGGGCACGGGCAGCGGCATCCTCTCGCTGGTCGCGCTGCTGCTCGGCGCCGCGCGGGCGGTGGCGATCGACAACGACGACGACGTGATCGAGGTGGTCGTCGAGAACGCGGCGCGCAACGGCCTGGAGGGGCGCGTCGAGGCGAGCGCCGGCGTGGTCGAGTCGGTGACGCGGCAGTTCCCGTGGGTCGTCGCGAACATCGAGGCGCGGGTGCTCCGGCCGATCGCGCCGGAGCTCGCGCGCGTGCTCGCGCCGGGCGGCTGGCTGATCCTGTCGGGCATCCTCGAGAGCGAGCGCGACGAGATGGTGGCGCTGTACACCTCGCTGGCGCGGCCGCTCGTGCACGTAGCGACCCGGCCGGATCCCGCGTCGCCGCGGGGCGACCGCGGCGCGGCGCCGCCGGCGGCGCGGGGCGACGCGGGCGGCGAGGGCTGGGTGGCGCTCCTGTTCCGCGCGCCGGGCGGCGCGGCTTCCTCGCCGGGATGAGCGGCCCGGGGCTCTTGCGGGTGCCGCTCGGCTCGATCGCGGCCGGCGTGATCGCGCTGCCGTCGGAGGCGGCGAGCTACGTGGTGCGGGTGCACCGGCTGCGCGAGGGGGATCGCTTCGTCGTTTTCGATCCGGAGCTCGGGATCGAGGCGGACGCCACGCTCGAGTCGATCGGCCGCCGCGGCGCGGAGGCGCGCATCGACGCGCCGCGCCCGGCGGCGCTGCGGCCTGGCCGGCGCGTGACGTGGATCCAGGCGGTCGGCAAGGGCGACAAGATGGACGCGGTGGTGCGCGACGCGACCGAGCTCGGGGCGACGCGGATCATCCCGGCGATCTCGGCGCGCAGCGTGGCGCGGCCTGCCGAGGAAAAGAGCCAGCGCTGGCGCCGGATCGCGGTGGAGGCGGCGCGCCAGTGCGGCCGCGGGGACGCGCCGCGGGTGGACGCGCCGATGAGCCTCGCGGCGGCGCTCGCGGAGGCGCGCGCGACGCGGGAGGTGGAGGGGGGCGCGCTCGGGATGTGCCTGGATCCGTACGCGGAGACGCCGCTCGGCGCGCGCCTCGCCGCGCTCACGCCGGGCATGGAGGCGGCGTTCGCTGTCGGTCCGGAGGGCGGGTTCACGCCGGAGGAGCTCGGCGTTTGCGCGGCGCTCGGGTTCGAGCGCGTGCGCCTCGGCGCGCTGACCTTGCGCACCGAGACGGTGTGCGCCGCGGCGCTCGGCGCGCTGATCGCGGTGAGCGACGCGCGGGCGGGGTGATGGGCTGGCGGTCAGCGTGCGGCGCTCCGGGCGGTGGTGGCCGGGGCGCCAAGGGACCGTGCTCCGGAATCGACGTGCGATGGATCGCGGGACTGTTCGCCGCGATCGCGGTCGTACCCTGCGCGTGCAACAGCGCGGCGGACGCGCCGGGGAGCAGGCGCGCGCTGGCGCACGACGGCGCCGCGCTCGGTCCAGCGGCGCCCGGCCCAGCGGCGCCCGGCCCGGCGCCGCCTCCGACCGCGTCCGTCACCGCGGCGACGAGCGCGCAGCCCGAGCAGGCGCCTTGGCCTCGAGCGCGCCCGCCGCGCGTCGAGACGAACTGGTGCATCGACGGCGTCGACGCGCTCGACGAGGAGACCTGCTACGCGCTGCCCGACGCGCCGACCCGCGCGCTGCTCATCTATCTCCACGGGATCGTTCCGCCGGGGAAGGAGAGCCAGCAGAAGACCAACTTCGAGACGGTCGTGGCGCGCGCTTCGCGGCGCGCGGGCGTCGCCGCCCTGATGCCGCGCGGCAAGGTCGGCCTCGCGCCGAAAGGGTACGCGAGCTGGTGGGGCTGGCCGACAGGCGGGCCCGCGTACGAGAAGCACGCCGCCGCGTTCGTCGCGACGTTCGCCGAGAAGCGGCGCAAGCTCGAGGAGATCGCCGGGGTCCCGTTCTCGCGGGTGTACGTCGCCGGCTCCTCGTCGGGCGCGTTCTTCGCGGCGGCGCTCGCGCTGCGCGGCGGCATCGACGCCGACGGCTTCGGCGCGATGTCCGGCGGGGGAGGGCAGGCGACGCCCGAGCTCGCGAAGCTCGCGCCCAGGCCGTTCTACATCGGCTTCGGCGCTCACGACTCGGTGGGCCGCTCGGCCCGCGGCCTCGCCGGCGTGCTGCGCGGCGCGGGCTGGCCCGTGCGCGTCGCCGAGCACCCCGTCGGCCACGGCGCGAAGGAAATCTACCTGGACGAGGCGTTCGCCTTCTGGCGCGAGCACGACGCGCGGTAGGTGGCGGAGCCTCCTGCTCCCTCGGCGCGCTCAGCGAAGCGCGGTCACAGGGGCGCCGTGCTTTGCGAGCCGCTGCTCGCGATCGCGCCGGTGATCGAGCTCGCCTTGTAGCTCGGGGGCGAGCTCGGCGCGGAAGACGACGAGCCCGCCGTCTGCGCGGAAACGGCCATCCTGCCCGAGAGCCGCCTCGGCCCCCGCCTGGAGCAGGGCTTCCTCGGTGACCAACCCGTCCGCGGATACGTTCGGCATCATGACGAGGACGATCACCTCGGCCGGATCTACCGTCATGATGTGCTCCTCGGTTCGCTTTACTGCCCACCGCTCACGAGGTCGGTGGATGTGCCGGTTACTCGCAAGGATGGCAGCCGGGGCCCCGCAGTCCCAGCCTTCCTCGTGCCCATTCGCGATGCCGTCGCCGCATCTCGGCGGCTGGCAGACACCGGCCAGGCAGACGGAGCTCGCGCAGTCGGCGCCGGAACGACAGCCCTCCTCGTCGCTGCACGCGGATCGGCAGGCGATCGTGCCACAGTCGACGCCGGTCTCGACACCATTCTTGAGGCCGTCGTCGCAGCGCGCCTCGGAACACGTCTTGCTTGGGTCACATACGCCCTCGGCGCAGTCCGCTCCGGAGCTGCGCCGGCTCCCTGCGGGGCCCGGATCGCAAGCGCCTCCGCAATCGACGTCCGTCTACCCGCGATTCGCGTCCACCGCGCGTCGGGTGAAGGGCCTCTCCGTGTGAGAGGGAAGGACGGAACAGGCGACGGCCAGCATCGCGGCACAGGTCTCTGCGTCCGCCGCGCAGCCAGGTGAGTCGTCGCAGGTGTTCATCCGAATCGAGCCAGGCGGCTGGGTGAGGAGAGGAATCCGTGCTCTCTAACCAGACGACGTTCGGGGGGCTCCAGCCATCATCCTTGAGCTGCTTCATCCGCCGGCGGCTTCCGCGTCACACGCCGAGGTCAAGCCGTCTCGCCAGGACATCCGCATGTATCAGATCGTGGTCGCCCGAAATCCCAGGTGCTCTCCACTGGGATCGCTTCTAAGCTCTCCAGCCGATGGATGTCGTCTCCGACTCTCCCCTGCGCGTCGCCTCCATTCTCTGGCAGCCTCAGCCCGGCGCCTTCGCGTTGACCGTTGTCTGCAAGGCGACGTTCTCGCTCCTGCCCGTCGTATCACCGCTCGCGCTCGAGCAGGACGAAACGCAAGACGCCGATGCGTTCTGGGACGACGACGCGCGGCGCAGCCTGCGTGTGGCGAGCGACCTCGCGCCGTTCAAGCGGCGAGCGGACGTGCTGCTCGTCGGCCATGCCCATGCACCGCCGGGTCAGCCGGCGCGCTCGCTCGTGGTCCGGCTTCACGTCGGCGAGATGCACAAGGTCATCGAAGTCCATGCCGATCGGGCCTGGACCGCCGACGGGCAGCTCCGGACGGGGGCGCCCTTCGTGCGAATGCCGCTGCGCTGGGAACGGGCGGCGGGCGGGCCGGGGACGCCGAACCCTGTCGGGGTGCCCGCGGACACGCCGCACGACGGCCGAGGGCCCCGGGCGCTGCCGAACCTCCAGCCGGCGGGCGCGGTGATCACGAGCCCGAGGGACACGATCGCGCCGGTCGGGTTTGGACCGATCGCGGCGGCGTGGCCGTGGCGCGTGGGCAAGCTCTACCACCACGCCGCCGCGTGGGATCACCGCGCGTGGAACCGGAGGCCGCTGCCGCCGGACATCGACGCGGCGTACTTCAATACGGCGCCGCCCGATCAGCAGGTGGAGCAGCTGCGGGGGGACGAGCGGATCGTGCTGGAGCACCTGAGCGCGAATCACGCCCGGTTGGAGACGCAGCTCGAGCGGGTGCTCCCGCGCGCCGTGGTCCAGCGGAGCACGGGCGCGGCCGGCGAGATCCGGCTGCGGTGCGATACGCTCTGCATCGACGCGGATCGCGGGACCTGCGCGCTGACGTGGCGGGGTGTGGTGCCGCTGCAGCACCCGGCGGAGCGGGGGTGGGTGCGGGTCACCCTGGAGGGGGTGAAGGCGCCGCGGCTGCAGGGCGCTGCGCCTTCGCAGACAGCGGACGCGCAGACGCTGCCGGCCAAGGCGCATGTGCTGGCGGACGAGGAGGATGTGGATACGCGGACGCTGCCGGTCGCGGCGCGCATGCTGGCGGATGGGGAGGGAGCGGTCCGCGAGGCGCGAGCGGGACTGCCCTTCGTTCCCGGGGCACCGGCGCTCTGGCCGCTTCCGGATGCGGAGCGTGCCGCGAAGTCTTTCGCGGCGGCGACGCCGGAGACCAGCGACGAGGACGAGGGCACAGGCACCGTCACCGGGCCGCTCGTGCCTGGGAACAGCGCGCTCCTTCCCTTCTTGCGGGCGCCACGGCCCCTCGACACCGCCTCCGGTGGAGCAGGGCCTGCGGGCGCGCGAGACGAAGCTGCCGGGCCCCGCGCAGCGCCGACCCCGGAGCAGCAGAACGAAGACGAGGTCGATGCCGGAATCTCCACCGTCCTGCTGCCACAGCTGTCTGCCGCGGCGCTGCAGGCCCGTCTGGCGCCGTTTCCCCTGCCGGCGCCGAGCGCCTCGGCCCCGGAGCTCGCGGAGCCCGTGGACGGCCCGCGTGCTGAGCGCGACGCTGACCCGCGTGCTGAGCGCGATGCTGACCCCCGCATTGAGCGCGGCGCTGACCTCCGCGTTGAGTTCGACGCTCCGCTTCGGCGCCCCACCCCGCCGCCTCCGCCGCTGCTCGGGATGCCCGTCCTCCAGCGGCCCGTGCGCGACGAGCCCCCCGCGGCGCAGCCCGCGCCGGCACCGGCCCTCGCGGCGGCAGCTGCTGCACCAGATGACACCGCGCCTGCGCTTGCGCCGCCCTCGCCTTCACCAGGGCTGCGCTCGCCGCCAGGGCCGCCCCAGCCCTCCGTGAATCCGGCCGAGATCCCGGTCGAGCGCTTCGCGTCCCTCTCCGCCGAGCTCGCCGAAGGCCGAGCGCCGCGCGCCGAGGTGCTGCGTACGCATGACCTGAGCGAGCATGCGTGGACCGCCATCGAGCGTCACTGGCGGGCGGCCCTCGATCGTGACCTCGCGCGCGGCGGCGGCCGCCTCAGCGGTGCCTACGACCTCGCCTACGTGGCTGCGGTCGAGCGCTTCCGCGGGCCCATCGCGGCGCCGGAGTACGCGCGGCTCGCAGTGGCCCAGGAGCGGGGGCAGGCAGGCGAGGCGCTCGACGCGCTCAGAATTCAGCGGCAGGCGCTGATGCCGATCCTCCGGCTCTGGACGAAGAAGGTGGCGCGCGACGGGAAGCTCGTCCGGGAGGTCACGGCGATGCTGGCGGCGCTGCGGGCAGGGTAGGGTGGCCCCGGCGGGGCGATGCCGATCAGGGCATGCCCGGATTCGCCGGAGCGCGAGGCGGTGCGTGCGGGGTCGGTCAAGAGCCCGTGGGCTCGCCTGCCGCACTCCCGGGCTCGTCGGGAGCGATTCCGGGCTTCCCTTCCGGGCTCCCGAGCGACGGCAGCGCGCCTCCTCCTCCGATGTCCGGCCCCGCCCAGGCGAGCTGCGGCCGGTTCGCCGCGACCGCGCGCCGCGCGCGGTGCTCCTCCCACGACAGCGGCATCGGCGGATCGTCGGAGTTGAGCCGGACGCGCTCGCCGGTGATGGCCACGTCGTCGTTGGCCTGGATCACGACGCCGCCCGGGGAAGCGTCGACCTGGACCTCCTGGGCCGAGATCCGAGCTGACCTCCCCGCGTCGCGCGCCACGCTGCCGCGGACCCGCTCGCGCAGGCTACCGCCCACCTCGATGTCCGCGTCGTGCGCGGCCTGGATCCGGAGCGTGTCGCACGACAGCGCGAGCGCCTTCGTCGCAGCGATCTCCAGCGACGCCCCCGACAGCGAGAGGACGGGCCCCTCGTCGGTGAGCCGGATAGAGAGCAGGAGCTGGCCCTCGGCGGAGCGGATCTGGACGCGCTCGGCGGCCTCCTCCTCGGCGATCTCGAGCGACCGGCCCGATGCGAGCGCCACGATGCGGGCGGGGCTGGCCAGCGTGGCGGCTACAGGGCCGAGCGCTGGCGGCGCAACGCCCGGCTCGGCCGCTGCAGCACCCGGCTCGGCCGCGGTGCCAGATGCCGGGGACGAGGGGGAGTCGGGCGTGTCGCTCATGGCGGCATCCTAACCCAGAACGCCACGCTGCTGGTTGCGCTCGCCCGCCCCCTGCGGATACCGGTCGGATATGGAGACGCCGAGGAACGCCACGAGCCAAGCCGAGCCCACGCCGCGCCTGACCGAGACCGTGCGCTGCATGAAGAGCGCCGACGGCAAGCTGTGGATGGTCTGCGTGGCCAAGCGGACGTACTCCTTCGCGGGCGGCCGGGTGACGCTCGCGGACGAGCAGGCGCCGATCGTCATCGAGCCCGACATCGAGACGGACGAGCACGAACGCTATCGGACGCTGCGGGACGACACGGACCTGTTCCCGCCGAAGATCGCGACCGATGTCGTGGTGACGGGCCGCGCGCACGCGCCGGGCAAGGCGCGCGAGCTGACGGTCGGCGTCGCCCTGGGCCGGAGCGCGCGCGTGCTCAAGGTGCTCGGCGAGCGGCGCGCGGAGGTATCGATCGAGGGGCGGGTGCGGTTCCCTGATCCGGCGCCGTTCGAGAGCGTGCCGCTCGCGTGGGAGCTGGCCTATGGGGGCTACGACGCATACGCGCACGACGAGCTCGACCCGCCCGAGCGGCGGAACGGGCGGCGGATCGAGCCGTCGCCGCGGGAGGAGGGGGTATTCGCGTACCCGCGGAACAAGGTGGGCCGGGGCTACTTCCTCGACGTGGACCGCGACCGGGCGGACGGGGAGCTCTTGCCGCAGATCGAGGATCCGGGGGATCCGCTGACGCCCTCGCGGTTCTTCGTGCGCTCGCCCCTCTCCTGGATCGACGCGCCGGCGTCCGGCGGCTTCGGCTGGGTGGCGCACACCTGGTACCCGCGGATCATGCGGGAGCTCGGGGCGTTCCTGGAGCACGATCCGCCGGCGAAGCCGATCCGGGAGATGGCGTTCGCGGACGGGGAAGACCTCGCGGGGCCGTTTCGCAAGAACGAGGTGCTGCCGCGGCTCACGCAGGGGGCGGCGCCGGGGCTCGCCGTCGAGCGGCTGCGGGGGGATGAGCTGGCTATTTTGCAGAACCTGGTGCGGGGGCAGAAGGAGACGCAGGTCGCGCTGCCGGGGGAGCGGCCGGTGATGTCGGTGCGGCCGCCGGGATCGCCCAAGGCGTTCGCGCCGGAGGCGGTGCTGCAGACGGTGCGGATCGATGGGGAGAAGAGGACCGTGGCGCTGACGTGGTGCGGGGCGGTGAGGTTGATGGCGCCGATGGCGGAGGAGCAGTTGAGGGAGACGGGGATGGGGGTGCGTTGGGGGCGCTGATGATGCGGAGGCGTGGTCATGTTCTTTCAGGGCCTCCGCGGCGCTCATGAAATGCCTCAGAGCCTGTCCCAGTATGCCGGCCGCACGAGGTAATGAGAACCCACAGGCGAAGTGCAAAAGGGCGAGATAGGTGTCCGTGCGCTTCGACGATCGGATGATGATCCGTCGACAGCGATTCAATGTGACCGAGACGAAGCCCTGACTGCGCTCGACGCCACGCTCCGGTCCACGTCACGCCGGACTGGGCCGTCGCGTCGCTCCGGAACGAGCCGTCACGTCCGTTGGAATACGCAGAAATGAAGCTCGGCCAAAACCTGCCTTTCCGTGCACGGCGGCGCAATTGCCCTCCGGAGTTTCGATGGCGGAGCTGAGTAGTTCGCCTTGTTGAGTAACTCTCGGGCGCCGGCCCCGATGAGTTCATTACAGCACGGGCCCAGTTGTATCAAAATGGTGAGCCCCGCCTTTCGGAACGCCTCTCGACGCTGCAGCGTGTACGCCAGGGTGAGCACCTCGGATCAGTCCGTCGACCTTCAGCTCGATGGCCTTCGCCGGCTGGTCGAGCAACGAGGCTAGACGATCGCGGGGGAGTACATGGACCATGGCGTCAGCAGCGCCAAGGATCACCTTCCCGAGCTGGACCGCCTCATGAAGGATGCCCACCGCGAGGGGCTTGACCTCGTGGCCTGCTGGCGCTTCGCCCCAGCGTCCGGCACCTCGTGATCGCGTTCGACGACATCCGGGCCAGGGGCATCGACTTCATCTCCATGCACGACAGCATTGACACGAGCACGCCGGCCGGAAGGTTCAGCTTCACCATCATCGCCGCCGTGGCTGAGCTGGAACGGGAGCTGATCCGGGAGAGGACCAGGGCTGGGATCTAGGCGGCCAAGAAGCGTGGCACGAAGCTCGGCAGGCCCAGGGTCGAGTTCGACCTCGGGTGGGCCGTTGCTCTTCGTGGTCAAGGTCGGTCCATCCGGCAGATCGCCACCACCCTCGGCGTCCACCCGACCACCCTCCGTCGAGCCCTCCTGGCTGTTCCACAATTGTCTCCGGAAGCGGCATGATCTGGACACCGGAATCGTGGGGTTTTCGTGGCTTCGGATCAGCCTCGATAGGCGTTGCGAAACCATAGTCTTTGTAACAGAACCCGTCGCTGGGAACCGATCCATTATCGGTTCCGGACCTTCACCGCCCCATCTTCGGCCCGCTCACCTGGCGCATGGACAGCGGTCGAGGGAAAGCTCAGCACCAATAACCCTGGGCTGTCGAAACCTGACGCATGGACATGGTGCCGATTCTTTACTCGGCGTGGACCACTGGTGCGACCGCCTGCGCGGGCTCCTTCACCTTCTGGTGCCTCGGGGGGAGGAGGGGTCAACATGAACGTGGGTTCGATTCAGCTTTTTCACGCCTGAGCCGAAGCAAGAGGTGACGCTCCGGTCGGCTCATTCGTGGCATGATCCAGGTGCGCGGGGGATCCTTGTTTGGGGTTTGGCGATTTCCAAACAGAGAGCCACGTGTATCCCGCTTTCTTACGAGATGAACGACATCCTTGCCCGGTGCTTTAGACGAACCGTAATCAACATCGGCCAAGAGCGTCATGATTCGCTCCTGCCCAGCAACGTCGTCAAATCGGCTTTAGCTCGATCTTTTTCAGCACAGGCTCCGCATCTGTGACTTCGGTTTCTATGATGTCTCCAACACGGTACTCACCAGGGTACTTCTCTAGAATGATCATCCCATTCACGCCTTCGGCGATTTCCACCTTGCAGCCCCAGTCAAAAACGCCCCTGACCGTTCCCTCGTGACGGGAGCCAATGCTGAACTTTCCAGGATCTCTCCACGGGTTCAGCTCGGGATGTGCACGCCTAATTGAAGCAAAGAAGCGCATTTTTGTAACGGAATAAACATAAACGTCGATTAAATCGCCGACTCGCGCAACGGAATTTGGCGCAACGCTCTCCGGAATCCAGCTTAGTTCGGTAGGCTGAATGAAACCCTGCTGGCCTTCTACCTCAATCTCAATGCCGAACTCGTGAACCGCGGTAACGGTTGCTCGAACGATTTCGTCTTCTCTCATGTTTTTGCCTTTGCCTGCAGGACCACTTTCAGGAATCCGTTTGCTACGGTGTTATACCGAAGCGCGACCAAAGCTCATAAGAGCCGTGAGGGATGTGACGGGTCGAGGCTCCTGCATTGAGAAGTGGCAAGCCCGATGGGGCGATTGTGAATGATCCGCGTGCAGCAGCCACGGGATCGAGATCGAGTGCAATATGACCGCCTTCTTGAAGCGCTGTCATCGTTTCCTGTGGCACACTTATCTCGAACATTCCTCCGCGGTAAACCTGTGCATAGCCTGCCGCATAAGCCCCTTCGGTGGTAACGAATAAACCCGGCGCGGGATATGCTGCTGGATCGAATCCGCCAGCCAAGACTCCCGGAACCTGCTGGGGACGCGGGCTCCGGAACAAGACCGTCGGTTCCCCAGCGCTTGCTCCCCTTGCATTAACGCACTCCAACCCGAACGGGTCCACTTTATCCGTCGGGCTGCCGTCAAATCCAAATAGATTTGGCCCGCCATCGAATCCCAACGGATCCGGACTGCACCACCTCCCTACCTGTGCATCAAAGTACCGAAACCGCGTGTAACAGAGCCCCGTCTCCTCATCCGCATACTGGCCCAGCAGCCGGAACGGCGACGCCACCGCAGGTCCGGGTCGTCTCTCGCGCCCCGGATCGACGGACACGTCCATCACGCCCCCCCACCCCGAGTGAGCTGCCGACCACGCTACCTTCCCTTTGTCGTCGATCAGCTCCTTCGGCACCCCCACGTGGTCGCAGACGTAGCTGAACACTTCCCCCCGCTCCGCCTGGAGCAGCGGCGTGAACGTCCCCGGCGCGTGAACAAAGCACCGCGCCCCCTGCCGGCTGTCGATGTCCGCCGCCAGCACGTTCCCATCCCAAATGAACGCCACCGCGCGGCGTCGCGCGTTGTCCTCGTCGCAGATCTCCTTGCGCACGCGCCTCCCGAAGGCGTCGTACGCAAAGGCGACGCTCTCCCCGGAAGGCAGTTTCACCTCCCGCAGCCGATCTCGCGCATCCCAGACGTACTCCGTCCGCTTTGCGTCCGGCCCTTCGCCTCCCGCGAGCTTCAGGACCCGCCGCCCCCGCGCGTCATAGGCGTACTTCTCCCGCTCCGTGCGCAGGAGCAGGTTGCCTTTCCCTATCTCCCACGGCTCCTGCTCCGCCGCTTGCTCCTGGCCGGCATCGAGCCCCTCCAGCATCTTCTGGAGCGAGCCGGCTGCGTCGTAGGCGAACACCTCCCGCCGCCCGCCCCGACGCGCCTCGACGAGCTCGCCGATCGCGTCATGGCGGTAGCTGGTCGCTCCCCACCGCTGATCCTCGACCAGCTTCACTCGCCCCAGCGGATCGTATTGCCAGAGCCGCTGCACCACGCAGTCAGGCACGCCGCCGCCCGGCGCGCGCACATCGACCCGTTGCTCGATGACGCGGTCCATCGAGTCGTAATCGCTCCGGATCGCAAAGCGCCCCCCGCCATCACCGCGCGAGATCTCTCGCCCGAGCTTGTCGCGCTCGAGGACGAGCTGGAATCCCTCGTGCTCCACGCGCGTCAGATCGTCGAGCGCGTCGTACGCGTACCGGGTCGTCGCCCCGTCCGGCATCACGCGCTCGGTGCGCCGGCCGCGCGCATCGTAGCTGTAGCGGAGTGTACGGTCGCCCTGGGTCTCGGCGACCACCCGCCCGAGGGCGTCCCGCTCGAAGCGCGTGACGATGCGCTCTCCCCTGTCATCGACCTCCGCCCGGAGCAACCGGCCTATCCGGTCCCGGTGGAAGCGAATCGGCCCGTCGGTTGACAGCTCCTCGAGGACATTGCCAAGCGGATCGTGCGCGAAGGCGCGAAAGCTCCGGTCTGGATAATCGATGCGGGCCAGGCGCCCGCTCGGCGCGTAGCGGTACTCGAGCACGCGCCCGTCAAAGGTGACCTCCGTGGTGACGCGCCCCGCGGTGTCATAGGCGAACTCGTACGCCTCGCCCCGCGGGTTCTCGATACGGCGGAGCTTCTCGCCCGCCGTGTACTTGAAGCGCCACTGCCGCCCATCCGGCTGCTTCGACGCCGCCAGCGTGCCGGTCCCGGCGTACTCCATCTCGGTCGTCTGACCGAGCGCATCGACGATCCGGATCGGGTTGCCGAGCGCGTCGTACTCGGAGTGCGTCACGGTTCCATCGGGTTGCTGGACGAGGAGCGGCTGCCCCAGGCGGTCGTACTGCACCGACGTGCGCCGCTCGAGCGCGTCTGTTCGGGATGTGGGGCGTCCCAAGGGATCATAGTCGTACGAGGTCCTCGCGCCACGCGCGTCCACCTCCTCGACGACGTTGTGCCGCGCATCGACCGTGAACGATGCCAGGAGCCCCTCTTCCCCCTGGATCGCGTGCAGGCGACCGCGCTCGTCGTACGTCAGGCTGTAGTGCAGCTTCGACGGGTAGGTCACCCCGACCAGCGAGCCTCGACGGTCGTGCTCGTACCGTGTGACGAGGCCGTCTGGCCTGACGTGGAGGACTGGCAAGTCCTCCTCATAGTCCCACTGGGTGACGTTGCCCGCCGGATCGATCTCCCTCGTCTTGTTCCCCCGCTCGTCGTACTCGTACCGCGTCGCCTCGCCCGCGCCGTTCGCCTCCGCGATCAGGTACTGGTCCTCGTCGTACTCGCGCGTCTTGAGCAGGATCCCGTCCGGGGTCTCCTCACGGACCACGAGCCCGTCCTCGTTCCAGTGCAGGATCCGCGGCTCGTCGTTGCCCGTCAGCCAGGTGATCCGCTGCTCGAGATCCACCCGGAGTTCGCCGGTGTGCAGCCCGCCGTCACCCCAGCTCCGCTTGCACCATCCAGTCTCGGGGTCGTACTCGTAGTAGAAGCTGACGCCGTTCTTCAGCGTCTTCTTCACCATCCGGTGGTCGTCGTCGTACGCGTACTGCTGGGCGTGCCCGAGCGCGTCGGTCGCGCTCTTCAGCTCGCCCATCTTCGTATAGGCGTGGTCGACCCACTGTTCGAGGCTGTCTCCGGCCCAGACCTCGAGGCGAGCGATCCGCCCGCCGTGCGTCATCTTCACGCGAACTTCGCGTCCTGCCGTGTCGATCACCCGGTGAAGCCGCTCCCCGGTGTACTCGAGGGTGATCGCATTGCCGTGCGCGTCCCGGATCGCTCGCAAGAGCGCCCTGCCCCCGGCCACCGCGGGCGCGAAGTGGCGCGTGAGCCGGGTCTCGTGGCTATACACAGTGAAACCGCCGTCCTGGAGCGCCGTGAGCGTGAGCCGGTCGGGCCGGTGAAAGGAGCGCTCGCCTGGCTGGAGCGCAGGAAAATAGAGGTCGCGCCCCTCCTCGTCGCGGAGCGTGATCCCCTCCTCGTCCCGATCGATCCACTGCTCGAAGCTGTGGGTCCACCCGCCGCGGCCGAGCGACGTCCGCTCCGGCGCGCGGCCGGAGGAGTAACGACGTTGCCAGACGAGCGGGATCACGCCGGGGAGCGAGAGATCGATCTCGTCGTCGAGCACCCGGCCCGAGGTCAGGTCGACCGGTTCCAGGCCGAGGGCGCACCTCGCGTTTCTCAACGCCGACATCGCGCGCCGGCCGAGCGACCGCACCCCCCGCGCCAGCGACCGCCCCGCGCGCCCCAACCCGCGAACGGCCGCCCGGAGCCCCCTCGCGACGAGGGACCCCACCCTCCTGAGCAGCGGCATCAGCAGCCTGCGGCCCACGGCCATCAGAAACCTGCCAGCGAGTCTGAACGCGCCCTGCAAGAGGAGATCGATGACCAGGTCGATCGCCAGCGTCACCGCCCCCATCAGGAAATCACCGAACGAGGGCGTCGTCTGCACCGTGCCCGGGTTGAGCACCATCGATGACGGCCATCTGCCGAGATCCCAGCAGTCGGCGTTGACCGAGCTCGCCCCGAAGATCACGCAGCACGTCGCCTTCTCGCCGCAGATCTCGACCGAGCCCCGCGGCAGCCAGCACTTCTGCGAGCCGAAGGCAACGTGGAGCGGGGTCAGCAGATCGAGCGGATCGGGGATGATCCCGAGGTGAGGCCAGAGGTACTTCGGCGCGTGCTCGTGCGTGACCGAGGGCACCCCGTTGAAAAGGACCTTGGGCTTCTGCTTGTCCCCCATCGTGAAGGGGTGGAGCAGCGTGATCTTCCAGAACTTCATCGGCACGAGCGGGAAGGCGTGGAGGCCCTGGTGCATCTCGATGCCGAAGAGCAACCACCCGTTGATGTCGTGGAAGTTGTGCGGCAAGGCGTTCCTCCGCTCACCCGGGGGGGAAATCGTCGGTCGGGACGAGCCGCGCCCGGCGAAGATCGTACTGGATCAGGCCGCAGGTGACCGTGGCCCGCCAGAGCAGGCGGACCTCGGCGGCATCGGCGTCGATGTCGATCGCATCGAGCGCCGGCAGGCTCCGCTCCGACGCGCCGCCCACGGTGATCTCGACCGCGACAGGCGCGCGCGGCGCCTCGAACACGAGCGCCGCGCCTCCGGGCCGCATGCCAGCAAGGGCGATGCGGGTGCCCGGCGGGAGGGCATCCACGGTGGTCCGGGGGGCAGCGCGGCTCGCGAGCTTGCCGGCGCCGGACGGGTCGAGCTTCTGGTCGTGCCACACGTGAACGGCGCGCAGGCCGCCCCACAAGGGGTAGGGGGCGAAGCAGACGGGCTCGGGGTGATCGTCCCAGCGGCGGATGCGCTGGTCGGGGTGCTCGAGCTGAGGCAGGGGCTGGTCCAGGGCCTGGGCCGCATCGGTGTAAAAGCCCTTGCCGTCGAAGTTCATTGGATAGCCGCTCTCATGCTGCGGGACGAACGCCTCCTCGCCGTCGAGCTCGACGACGCGCGCAGGCTCGTCCGTCATGCCTCCATAAGCGTTCTGCCAGGTCATGGCGACGCGGTCGAACGGCAGCGGGCTGCTCGGCGTGAGGCCGCCCGCGAGCCCGCGCTGCCAGACGCGCGGGCCGACGGCGACGATCGTCGCGTCGCGGTCGCCCACGCGCAGCGTCGCCGTCGCCTCACGCGACTGGCCTTGCGCCGGGTAGACGAAGCCGGTCGCGCAGACCGAGGCGGCGGTCTTGAGGAACATGCCATCGTGCGGGTAAGGCAGGTTCGGGTCGAGCAGCAGAGGGCGCTGGGCGGGGGCGACGGTCAGGCGGCCCGCGGCGATGCGGTAGGTGACGGCACAGAGGAAGAGCGCCGTGATGCGGTCGTCCTCCTCGCCGTTCGGGATCATCGCCGCAGGCAGCGGGGTCTCGTTGGCGAAGCGCATGCGCTGTCAGTTCAGCTTGATCAGGCCCGCGGTCACGCTGACGTTGGCGCCGCCGTCCATCTCGATGGGCGATCCGTTCACCGTGACCTTCCCACCTCGGATGCTGATCTCGCCATCCTCGATGGTGACCTGACCGCCCTTGATCAAGATCTGGCCTCCTTTGAGCTCGATCCGCGAGCCGTTCACCTCGAACGTGGGCGTGTCGACCGCCACCGCGCTGCTGGCGTCCACCGACAGGCGCGTCGACTTCAGCGCTTGCGTGCCGCCCGCCTTGATCTCCTGCTCTGGCGCCTCCATCTTCTGGCTCACCGTCGACGTCAGCACCTGGGCTCCTGTCGTCTCGAACGTCTGCGTGCCGCCGGCGTGGATCTTCTCGTTGCCAGTCACGTTCACATCATGCGTGGCCAGGTAGGTGGTCTTCTGAGCGCCCGTGACGGTGAGGGTCTGCGTGCCGGTGACGGACTCCTCGTCGTCGCTGATGATCGTGATCTTGCGGTTGCCGGTCACGCACTCGGACTGGTCCGCGCCGACGAAGAGCGTCTGGTTCGTCGCGATCGTGACGGTCTGGCTGGCGCCGATGAACACGTTCTGGTTGGCGCCCACGATGACCGACTCGTTGCCGCCGATCAGCTCGGAATTGTTCCCGCCGACCATCGTGCTCCGGTCCGCTCCGGTGGACTCGTTCCGGTTGCTGCCGACCGTGGAGCTGGAGTTCACGCTCACCTGCTCGCTCCGATCGTTCCCGACCTCGCTGTTCCAGTCATGCGGCGTGTGCAGCAGGATCTGCTGCGCACCCGCCGTGTCGTCGAACCGCAGCTCGTTATGGCTACCGCCGCCGGGGCTCGTCATGCTCTTCAGGGTGCTGACCGTCGGCGCGCCGCCCGGCGGCCGGTTCTTGCCGTTGTAGACGCGCCCGACGACGATCGGCCGGTCGGGGTCGCCCTCCTCGAAGTCGACGATCACCTCGACGCCGACGCGCGGGTGCCACACGCCCCCTTCACCCACGCCCGCAGAGACCTGGCTGACCCGCACCCAGCACGATGTCGGCTCCTTGGCGTGGCGCTCCGTCTCCTTGTCCCAGTGGAACCTCACGCGCACGCAGCCGATCTCGGCGCCTGGCGGACCGCCGACGTTGATCTCGGCGCCCTGCGCGCCAGGATCGGCCGTGACGAACGCGGTCTGCGTCCCCTGGACGCGCGGCTTCGGCGTGACGCGCGCGGGGCGAAAGCGCGAGTCTGCCGCGGCGCCCTCCTTGCCGCGCCGGGCGCACTCGAACGTGACCGCGTAGGGCCTGTCGAGCGCGGCGGTCGACAAGGTTGCGGCGAGCGTGCCTGGCGGCAGCGCGCCGTCCTGGCGGGCGCGCACGTCGAGCTGCGTGACGAGGTACTCGCCGTCGTGGCGCGGCCTGAGGTTCTCGAGCGCGAAGATGGAGCCAGCCGAGAGCAGCCGGCAGGACCCTTCGCCGACCGCGTAGCTCGCCTCGACGCCAAGCCTGTCCAGGCGCGCGGCGGCCAGCGGCTGGCCCTGGTCGGGCTTGTCCGGGTAGCGCCCCGGGTACTCATGGTCGACGAGCTCGGCCGGGCTGGGGCGCGCGGGGGCGGCGACGGACAGGTCGAGCCCGGGGTTCTTCCAGTTGTAGTCGACGAGCGAGACTTTCCTGGGGCGCAGGCGCGCGCCGAGCTTCATGCCGGTGACAGCACGGCCGAGGACGTTGGGGCCTAGGGGCGTGGCGGGCTCGAGCGGGGCCCGACCTTGGTCCGTATCGGTAAGGACGAGGAGACAGACGCCGTCACCGTGCTCGAAGTGGTAGGCGATCCCCTCCTCCTCGAGGAGGCGCGCGATGAACGCGAGGTCGCTCTCGTTGTACTGGACACAGTAGGGCCGCGCCGCGACCTGGTCGATGCGCGAGGTACCCGCGACGCGCCATGCGAAGAGCTCGCGGGCCGGCGTGAAGAGGGGATCTACGTCGGCGGCTGGCGCGGTGGCATCATCCTGGCGGCGCAGCTCGGGGTCGCCCTGGAGGACGGCGTCGATGATCTGCCGAGTGGTCTTCTCGAGGAAGATACGGCAGCGGGTGCGGTACAGGGCGCGCGCGAGCGGCGGGACGAGGGCGACGCGGTAGACGGCTGCACCGTGGACCCAACCGAGCTCCTCTGCCTCGGCGATGATGCCATGAATGAGGCGGACGCGGGGCGTGTCGTGCGTGACGATGCGCAGGGTGGCCCGCGCCTGGATGAGCTCTTCGGGGTCCACCTCGGGCGCGGGGTCGCGCGCGACGAGAACGATCTCATAGCGGTAGAGGCGCGAGAGCGCCTCGGTGCCCTGAAGCTCGACGACCCGCAGGTGATCCCAGGGTCCGATCTCCTTGGAGGCGCCCTCCCACGCGAACGCGAAGTCGTCGACGTGGAGCGGGTCGAGGGCACCTCGGATCAGACCGCCGGCGGTCTGGGCAGCGGCCGGGACGGCCTCGAGGCCGCGGCGGGCAATGGAGCCGCCCTGATCGAGGAGCTGCGAGGGCTCGCGGGCACCGCGGGCGGCGGCCTGGGCAGCGGCCGGGACGGCCTCGAGGCCGCGGCGGGCGATGGAACCGCCCTGATCGAGGAGCTGCGAGGGCTCGCGGGCACCGCGGGCGGCGAGATCGGCGAGCTGAAAGGGGTTAACGTCTTCTCCTTTCATCAGCCCGACGACGTCGCCGCTGGCGGTGAGCGCTGCGCTCAGGTCAGGGGGTGAGAAGGATTCAATGTCGGGACGCGCCGCGAGGATGTCGCCCGGAACCGGTCGTTGGGGAGGCTCGATTCCGCGTCGGGTGGTGACCAGCTCGCTCGGATCCGGGGTCCTGCTGGATTCCCGGTCGCTCGCTGCAACCTGGTCAAGGGGGTCGGGCTTCCCGGGTGGTTTTGGGGAGGACGTCATCCTGGAATCCTCGCGTGAATGGCAGGAGACAACCCCAAGCCGCGATGGGCAGGACGCGACATCCCGCGTCGGGACTCCCGCGGTTCAGAGCGCTGGTCTTCTCCGATGAGAGTAACTTATTACGTAAATCACAGACGACGGCGGGTCGTCAAGAGCCCTCGAAGGGCCAGTCCTGGAACAAGCGCGCAGCGTCTGGAGCTCGCCGCAAGAGTTCGATCTTTCAATATAGACGGTATTCTGGCGTCCGACCCGGCTTATCACGGACGTATCGTCGGGCATCTCAATGGCCCAGAGTGCCTCTCGCTCGCACCCTGCAACGCTGGCGCGCGCGAGACGCTGGCGACGACCGGCACCTGGGCCGAGGAGCAGGCCGCTCGACCAGCTCAGCGAACACGAGCGTCAGCTCGTCCTCGCCACCGTCAATGCACCCCAGCCCCGCGACCTGTCTCGCAAGCAGATCGCCGCGCCGCGCCTGGCGACGAGGGCCGCACCATCGCCTTGGACGCTCGAGGCCCGGGAGGCGGTCGGGTGGTCCCGCGCTGGGCCACACCGAAGTGTGCCCCGGTCGATAGGCAACCTGAAGCCTTTCGAAGAATTGATCTTTCTGTCGCCCGCTCCCCAGCACAAGGCGAGAAGCCCAAGCGCAGTACGAGGAGCGAGCGCCCATGCTCATGAAGAGCATCTGCGAACAGGCGGAGGCAAAAGGGGCAGAGGACGTGCCTGAACTCCTGCGGAGTAAGGATGCTCGACATCGCCGACCAGCGCGCTAGCTGGTTCTCATCCCGAAGAGCCCGAGCTTGGACCTGTCAACCCTGAATTTATCGAGGACTCTTCGAGAGTCCCGGCTGCCTGAAGCGCTTTTCGGGATGAGAGCTAGCCGGGGGCCATGCCGGCCGTGATCGCGGGACGTACCATCGAGCTGACAGTTCCGAGCGGAACGCAAGAAAGCGTCCGACTCGACGGACGAACCCTCGTGGCAACGCCGGGCAGCGTGGCCGCGCGGGCGATGACCGGCGCGGCCACCCGCCCTCAGCCGCTCACGGCAGCACCGCGCGCGTCGGGCACTCGCCGTCGCCCTGGAAGTCGCCGAGCGTGCGCGCCTGCGCGACGACGTAATCGTACGCCGTCTCGATCTCCCCGAGCGCGCCGGCGAGGTTGTAGTCCTGGCCGAAGACCTCGGCGACCTTCACCTGCTTGAGCTCGTCGATCGTGGTCTCGCCGTCGCCGTCGAGGTCGCTGTCAGCGATGTACTGCGCGTACCGCTTCGTGATCTCCGCGCCCGCGGTGATGTTGTTGAAGAACCAGTGATCGCCGTGGATGGTCGGCTTCACCGCGATCGTGCCGCCGGTCGGCACGCTGAACCCGGTCAGCTCGTCCTCGGTCGCGCAGTCGTCGAACGACGTCCCGGCCGACAGACCCCAGCTGAAGCGCACGCGCTCCGCGGGGACGCAATTCTCGCCGCGCGGGCACGACTCGCCGCCCTGCTTCTCGATGGATCCCTCGAAGAACACCGAGTAGCCGCCCTCGACCATGAAGGCCACGTCGTCCCGCGTCGTGGGCGGCAGCGTCTTCACCCCGTCCCGCGCGTTCGGGAGGTCGAACCCGAAGCGGTCCCAGCGCACCGCGCTCGCGCCCTGGAACTCCGCGATCACGTACCTCGTGGCCGGCGCGTTCTTGAGGTCGAGCACGAACACCGAGGGATCGCTCAGCGTCTCCTTCGCGTCCGAGCGCGCCGCCCGCACGTTGCCGACCGTCACGAGGAACCGGTCGTACGTGACCTTCCAGCCGTCCGCGATGTTCTCCTCCCCCGTGCCCGGCTCGAGGCCCTCGGGGATGGTGTCCTCCGGCTCCACGAAGACCTGCACGGTGCCGGTCTCGGACGCCGCGCCGCCATCGTCATCCCCACCGCAACCCGCGACCAGCGCGAGCGCGCTCGCCGCGACCGCGATCCCTGTCTCTCTCGCTCTCTTCATGATCCAAGCTCCTCTGTCGTCGAAAACTCCGGACGAGCGCGCACCGGCGCGCCGCCCGCCACGTAGGCCGAGCGCAGGCCCGCGCACATCGCGCGCCCCGCGCCCGCATCGCTCGCTCACCTCGCAGCTCAGGCCGCGGGCGGAGAGCTCTTCGGAGCCAGGATCAGCAGTGGAATCGGGCGGACCTCCGGAGAGGGCCGCAGCGCGTCGAGGCAGAGCACCTCGAGCAGGGTGGCCTCTGCCACCCGGTGAAGGGGCGCGCCGAGCTGGCCGCGCAGCGCGAATGCGTCGCAGTGATCGTCGTCGACGTGGCGCCGCGCGTCCTGGGCGGCGACCCGATCTCCGGGGCCGGGCGTCCCGTCCTCGACCAGCAGCGGCGCGGCGGCGGCGGGCGCCGCGGCGTGGGCGGTGTGGCCGGCGTGGGCAGCGCTGACCAGCGCGCCGACGTGGACCAGCTCGCCGTGCTCGCAGCGCGCGTGCCGCACGAGCAGCGCGTGCGCCAGGCCGCAGACCTGCGCGAGCAGCGCGAGAAGCGCGAGCCATCGAGCGCCCGGGCCCCCGCGAGGGCGCGCGCATCGAGGGTGCCGTCGCCGCGCCGCCAGCGAGCGCGCCACCGCGCCCGCGCCGCGGCGGCCCCTCACGGCGCCCCCGACCAGACGAACGCCGGCGGGCTCTGCGCCGTCATGGCGATCACCAGCGCGTTGTGCGCGCGCGACCCCGGCGCGATGACCACCTCGGCCGCCCCGCCCTCGCCGCCGGCGTCCTCCGCCAGCGCGTCGAAATCGACCCGCGCGAGCCACGCGCCCACGTCGAAGCGGATCGCGAGCTCAACCGGCTCGGCGCCGACGGTCGCCGCGACCGCGACGCTCGGGACCGCGCGCTGCCCCTGGAACTGCGGCACCGCGTCGACGTCGGCGACGAAGTCGAGCGCGTCCGCGCCCCGCGTCGCGCGCCCGCGCAGGTGGGCCGAGTGCCCGCCGGGCGCAGCGGGCGACCGCGCCGGGGCCGACTCGGTCAGGAACCAGTGGATGCCGTAGTCGAACGACGCGCTCCGGATCTCCCCCTCGAAGCCGCGGACCCGGCCGAGCGGCTGCGGCGCCGGATCGAGCAGATCCACGCGCGCGATCGAGAGCATCTCGGCGACGGCGGTGCTGCACAGCGTCGCCGAGCCGGACGCGGCGGCGCAGAACTGGACCGGCCCGAACGCCACCGACGCCTCGTCGAGCGCGACCGTCCAGCCGCCGGCGGTGATCGCTCCGGGCGGCGCGGCCTCGGCGTGCGCGAGGTAGGAGACCTCCGGCTGACCGGTGCCGGCGCAGCCGAGCGCGGGCGCGGCGGCGACCGCGAGGGCCAGGAGGCCGCGCGCGGCGGAGCGGTCGTTGCCATCGCGGCGATCGCGGCGGTCGTTCATAGCGAGAGCGTCAAGTTGCCGAGGACCGTGAGCGGCGGCCCCGCGCTGATGTGCCGGGCCGGCAGCGCCGAGGGCACCGGGGTGGTCTGCCAGTTCGAGACGAACGAGTACTCGGTGTCCGCGTGCTCGGCGTCGAGCAGGTTCTGCGCCTCCACGCCGACCTCGATCCAGGGGCCCTCCTGCGCGGGGTCGCCGCCGGCGCGGAGGCTCCGCCGGAGCGACACGGACGCGTCCATCACGAGCAGCGGCGCGGCGCTCTGCGCGTAGGGCAGCGGCCGCGCCGACAGGAACGTCGCGCCGTAGCCGAGCCGCCCCTCGATCGGCCGGCCCGCGATCGTGACGAGCGGCTTCTTCACCGCGAGATCCGCGCGCACCACAACGGGCGGCACGAACGGCAGCTGCTGCCCCTCGACGTACGGCGGCGTCGGGTTCTCGGGCGTCGGCGGGGGCGGCGCGTCCAGCGTGGCGTGCGCCAGGGTCGCGCTCACGCCCGCGGTCAGCGCCGGGCTCGGCGCCGCCTGCAGGTAGACGACGAGCCCGCGGCGCGTCGTCGGGCCGATGCGCGCGAGCCCGCCCTCCGCCGCGTCGAACGCGAGATCGTAGGAGAGGCGCGTCTCGTAGGCGGCCGCGGTCGCGCTGAGGCCCCCGCCGGGGCGCACCGTCGCGCCGACCTCGTAGCTCCTCACGGTCGCGAACGGCGCGTTCTCGCCCTCCTCGAGCTGCCGCGCCTGCGGGGAGCGGTAGCCGTGGCCGTACGACGCGGACAGGCGCAGCGCGGGCAGCGGATCGACCTCCAGCGTGGCCCGCGGGCCGAAGGCCACGCCCGCGGCCGTGCGCCGGAACCCCTCGATGTGCGTCTCCTTCTGGAACGCCGGGATGAAGTTGCCGAGGCGGTCGTCCACGTCGAAGACGAGCACGTCGGCGCGGGCGCCGCCGCGCAGCCGCGCCCAGCGCGACAGCTCGAGCAGCGCGTCGCCGTGCACGCCGATCCCGGTCAGCTGGATCGACGCGTCGACGCGCCGGTCCCACGTCTCGTTCTGCGGCGGCTGGAGCAGGCTCTGCGCCTGATCGATGCCGTCGGCCTGCACCTCGGCCCCCACGGCGACCTGGCCGGTGAGCCACGGCGCGAGCGGGATGCGCGGCGTGCGGTAAGCGAGGCCCCCGCCGAGCGCGACGTCCTCGTTCGACTGCTCGATGAGGTCGCCGCGGCCGGCCCACGCGGGCCGCACGCGCGAGCGCTGCGTGTAGCCGGTGAAGTTCATCCGGCTCCGGTACCCGGACGTCATCGCCCACAGCCAGGCGCTCTTCTGCGAGCCGTCGTCGTCCTCGCGCCCCGCCATCAGCGCGACCTGTAGCCGGGTCGACGCGGCCGACTGCGAGCGAGCCGACGGGTCGCTGTACGTGTCGTGGAAGCCGACGCGCCCCGCCTCGATGTCGTCCCGCCGGAGCACGCCCGCGAGGTTCGCCCGGCTGCCGTGGGCCGCCACGTGGAGCAGCAGCGAGAACTCGTCGGGCAGCGGCATCCGGTACTGGCCGACGGCGGCGCCCGAGATCGCCCCCCGCGTGCCGTCGCCGAAGCCGTCCGTGGCGCGCACCACGGCGGCCCCGAACGTGTCCTCCGACTGCGCCTCCGGCGCCCAGATCGCGAGCAGCCGCCGCGTGCCGAACGAGCCGAGCGTGCCCTTGAGCAGCAGCCCGCGGTCCTCGACGCCGAGGTCGAAGTACGCGCTGCCCGCGACGGCGAAGTCGCCCTGCTGCGGATCGTAGACCCCCTCGACGACGCGGAGCGACCGCACCACCTCGGGGATGATCACGTTGAGGTCCCCGTACCCCTGGCCGTGCACATGCGAGCGCTGGTTCAGCGGGATCGGCCCGACCCTGAGCTCGACGTCCTGGCCGTGCTCGGCGTCGAAGCCGCGGAGGAAGATGCGCTGCGCGACCGCCTCGCCCTCGGGGTGCGCCACGTGGACGCCGGGCGCTGCGCGGAGCAGGTCGGCGGCGGTCGCGTGCGGCGCGGCGGACAGGGCTGCGCGGCCGATCCGGAAGTCGCTCGCCGCGCGCCGCGGCGGGTTCGGGCGGCCCTGCACGTGGATCTCGATCGGCTTGCCGGGCTCTGCCACCGCGTGCGGGCCCGCGACGCCCCCGGCGAACTCCACCGGCCGCGGCGCCGCCGGCGCGGGCGCGGGCGTCGGGGACGCCGCCGGCTGCTCGGGCGCGGCCGGCGCCGGCTCGGGCGGCGCCTCGTGCGGGCCCGGCGCGAAGTGGAACGGCACCCGGATCCGCGCCCGCACCGGCGCGCCGCCGCGCATGGCCGGCGAGAAGCGCCACCGCCGCGCGGCGTTCATGGCGGCCTCATCGAACCCCGCGCCGCCGGACTCGGCGACGACAGCGTCGCTGACCGTGCCGTCCTTCTCGACCGTGACGAACAGCGTGACCGTCGTGTCGACGCCCTCGGCGAGCCGCTCGGGCGGGTACACCGGGTCGACGTGCTCGAGGATCTGCGGCGCCATGGCCCCGCCTGGCTGCGGCTCGGGCTGCGCGAGCGCCGGCGGTGCGCCGAGCACGCCGGCAGACAGGCAGCAGAAGAGCACCCAGCGGCGCCTCGACGCGGCGGCTCCCTCTCGGGCACGAGCAGCGCTCGCGCCGGCGCGCCCGGACGCGCGCACGCGCCGCGCGCCTGCGCGCCGCCTCGCCGTCTCTGCTTCTGGTCCAGACGCGCGCATCGGTGAGAGAGCCCCACGCGACTACCACGGCGCACAGCGGCGCCGCAAGCGCCGCGTCTCGCGCGCCGGCGCGCTCGACGGCGACGGAAGCGCGCGACGTCGCGGCAGCGCCGCGGCGTCTCCCCGAGCGGCGCGGGCCCGTGTATCGTCTCGTCATGGCGAATGAGGCGCTCGTCCAGGCGGTCAAGTCCATCGTCACCCTTGCGCGCGGGGGCGACCTCGACGCTGCCTACCGGGGGTACCGCGATCTCTTCCAGAAGCCGGAGTTTCTCAAGCACCGCCCCGAGGATCAGCGGCAGGTGCTGCGGCTCATGATCCTCGCGAAGGGCGTCCCGTCGACGCCGACCGAGGCGATGATCGAGGCCCACCGCGCCGCGGTGCCTGCCCTGACGGAGCTCGTCTCGATCCACGGCGACCCCGGCGACCACGAGCTCCTCGGGCTCTGTCACGTGGTGCTCGGCAACCTCGAGAGCGCCGACAAGATCTTCCGGGCCGGCCTCACGATCGAGCGGGAGCGCAATCCGCAGAGCGACCTGTGCGGCACCCTGATGAAGCGGATCTCGCTGCTGTAGTTTCCAGCGGTACCCGTCCTGTAGGATGGCCCCCGGGCGCCACGGTGTGCGCTGTCAGGGAGTCCATGTACGTCATCGCGGTCGCGAGCCAGAAGGGCGGCGTGGGAAAGACCACGATTTCCCTCAACCTGGGGCTCGCCCTTGCGCGCGCGGGCCATCGCGTGCTGATCCTCGAGCTCGACGCGCAGGGGAGCCTCGGGCTGTCGCTGGGCCTCGCCGACCGCGCGCGGCCGGGTGTCGCGGAGCTGCTCACGGGCGCCGAGCGCCTCGAGTCTGTGCTGCTCCGGACGCGCGATCCGCAGCTCCAGGTGCTCACGGTCGGCCGGGTCGATCCCACGACCGTCTCGGGCTTCGAGGACGCGCTCGCCCGCGGGCCCGTGCTCCCCAGCGTGCTCGCGCGGCTCGCGCCTGACTTCGACCTCGTGGTCGTCGACTGCCCCGCGGGGCTCGGCAAGGTGACGACGCGGGCGCTCGAGGTGGCGACGCACGCGCTCCTGCCGCTCCAGGCCGAGCCGCTGGCGCTTCGCTCGGTCGGCCAGGTGCTCGCGGTGATCGATCGCGTGCGCGCCGAGACGAACCCGCGCCTGTCGCTCGTCGGCATGGTGCTGTCGATGTTCGATCGGCAGGCGCCCGCGTCGCTCGACGTCGCCGAGACGCTCTGGACCAGGTTCCCCGACGGGATCATCCTCGATACAGTCATCCCGCGCGACGAGGCGTTCCTCGAGGCGTCGCTGCGCGGGGCGCCGCTCCTGCTCATGCAGAAGCGGCCTCCGCCGCTCGCGCGGGTCTTCGATCAGCTCGCGAACGACGTGCTCGTTCGCCTGGAGCCCACCTCGCCGGACGATGACGATGGCCCGATCTCGCTCCTCCTTTGACATCGACAGCGCCGTCGCCACCGCCTCGGCGCTCGTGAAGCGGCCGAAGGCCCCGAAGGCGCGGGCGCCGTCGGTCGCGCCCGCGGGCGCGCCGCTCGTGTCGTTCGAGTCGCGGCCGCCCCCGCCCTCGCGGGCGGAGCCGGAGCCGATGTCCTCGTCGCCGCTGTCGCCGTCGTTCGAGGAGCTCGCGCCGTCGAGCGATCTCCTGCCCATGTCGAGCGCGGGCGCGAGCGGCGAGATAGGGCTCCGCAGCGCGCTGCCCTCGTCGGCCGACGACGTCGACTCGCGGCACGGCATGGCGCTCGATCTGCCGTCGCCCGGCTCATCATCGGCCTCGTTCGCGGCGGTCTCCGGGCCGCGCGCCGAGCGGCTCGACGACGCTGTCGAGGTGCTCGCCGCGGGCCGCGAGCGGCCGCGCTTCCCGGACCTCTCCGCGGCGGCCGGCCCCGTCGCGCGCTGCGATCGGGTGATCGAGTGGATCGCCGAGGCGACGGGCGCCACGGACGTGTTCCTCGCGGACGCGGCCGGGCTCCCGTTCGCCGGCGCGATCCGCGACACGGAGGCGAGGCTCGCCGCCTCGGGTCTCATCGCGTCGGCGATCGGCTCGCTCGTGACGGCGCTGCCCGGCGCCCCGTCGCAGCGCTTCGAGCTCTGCGTCGGCGACGGGCCGTTCTTCCAGCTCATCGGCTTCCAGGCGCGCTCGGCGGCGTACATCGTCGGCCTGATGCGCTCGATCCCGCTCGTCCCGCGCGAGGCGCACGCCGTCCGGGTCGCGTGCCAGCACGCGCTCGACGCCGCGCTCGGGGTCGTCGGGTGAGCGCGGAGCACGGCGAGTCCTCGTTCGGTCGTGGGGTCACGGCCGGCGCGGGCGCGCTGGACGACGACGATCCGCTCGCCCCGATCGCGCTCGACAGCGTCGGCTACGGCGTCGGCGGCCTCGACGCCATCATCGTGTTCCACCTCAGCGACGCGCGCGTCCACGCCGTGTTCGTGCGCGAGGGCGCGGCGCTCTCGCCGGGCGACGTCGCCGCCGGGCTGCGCGACGCGTATCTCGGGAGCCAGCTCGCCGCGCAGCGGCTCGTCCCGGAGCGCGAGGCGTCGGCCCGGTCGAGCCGTGGCCGCGGCGCGCGATCGTCGAGCAAGCCGCCTGGCTCGCAGGGCCGCGCGGAGGAGCTCCCGGACCCGGTGGTCACCCTGGAGCTGAGCGGCCGCACTGTCCTCCTGCGGCGCGTCCGCGCCTGCGTCGTCGCGAGCCTCTTCGACGGCATGATGCCGCTCGGCATGGCGCGGCTCGTGGCGCAGCGGCTCGCCGCGGCGCTCGCGCCCGAGCTGCCGCTCGAGGAGCCGCCCGAGGAGATGCTGAGCGACCCCCCCGGGCTCTTCGAGGAGCCGCTCAGCGCGGACACGGTGGACGATCTCGTGCGGGGGGTCGCGCGCTCGGCGCCGCCGCGGGGCGCCTCCATCGCTCCGTCGCGTCGGACCGGCGGGACGCCGCCGCCCGCCGAGGCGCCGTCGGCCGAGGCCGCGCGGATCGCGCGGCTGCTCGCGCTGCTCGAGTCCCGCGCGCCGGAGCCGCACGTCGCGCGGCTGCGGCTCGCGCTGCGCGCCGGGCTGACGCCGCTCGCGCTGGAGCACCTGGACGAGCTCGGCGCGGAGGCGATGGTGCTCATCGAGACGGCGGTGGCGGACATCCTCGGCCTGGAGCGCGCCGCGCTGCGGAGGCTCCTGTGACGGCGCTCCGGCAGGGCCTGCGGGGCCGCATCGAGGGCCCGCTGAGCGATCTGCTCGGCCCGGTCGTCCCGCACAGCCTGCTCCACGTGGCGGACCAGCTGGTGATCGCGCACTCCCACCACTTCGCGCTGTTCCTGGAGCAGACGATCTTCGACGCGCTCGGCGGGGAGAGCCGCGGCGTGCGCCGGCAGGCGGCGTTCGAGGCGGCGCACGCGCTGCTCGGCCCGCTGTACGCGGAGCGCCACGGGGCCTCGCCGCGGGAGAAGCTCGAGCTCGCGGGCGAGCTGTTCGCCGCGATGGGGCAGGGGCGGCTGCGGTTCGAGCTGAGCGCGGAGGGCGGCGCGGTGCGGGCGGAGTCGCTCTTCCACGGGACGAGCTTCCTCGCGAAGTACGGCGGCCGGGTCCAGAACCGGATGGTCGTCGACGCGTTCGCGTCCGGCTACTGCGCGGCGGCGGCGAGCCTCGCGTTCCCGTCCGACTGGGGGCGTCTGGAGGCCGACGAGGTGACGTGCGTCGCGCGGGGCGATGCGGTGTGTACGTTCCTGCTCACGCGTCGGTCCGAGCGGCCGCGCTTCGGCGAGGCGCTCACGCGCAAGCTGGTCGAGTCCGCGCGGGTGAGCTGGGGGCACGAGGGCGGCCCTGCGGCGCGGTCGCGGCGCGTGGGGAGCGCGATGCTCGAGGAGCTCGGGGCGCTCCGGTCCGACGAGCGGGGGCTCATCTCGGCGTACGGCGTGAACCTGGCGCTCTTGCCGGTGGGGTATGTGCACCAGAAGACGTTCGACACGGTGCACCTCATCGAGCGGCGGTCTCCGGAGCTGGTCCCTGTGTTCGAGGCGCTCGTTCGGGAGGCGGCGCAGACGGGCGCGTTCCATCTGCTCGGGGGGATGCTCGCGTCCGCGTCGTTCGAGGCGGCGTGCGGCCCGGTGGGCAGGGACCAGCACGAGCGCCTGGAGCAGCTGCTCGGGCTCGCCCGCGCGCTCGGGTGGGGAGCGCTCTCCGCGCCGGAGTTCCAGCCCGGCCGGTTGCTGGTGCTGCGGGCGCCGATGACGCACGAGAGCGCGTATTACGCGATGAAGCACGGCCCCACGGCGAGGGCCCGGCTCCTGTTCCAGCAGGGGACGGCGCTCGCGATCATGCAGCTCTTGCACCGCGTGGATTTCGAGACGGAGCGGCCGATCGACGCGGAGACGTATGGTGGGTTGTTCAAGATAGGGACTCGGTTCCGGGTGCAAGAGACGAAGTCGCCGCTCCGGGGGGATGACGCGTGCGAGGTGAGGGTGGAGGCGGTCGAGGACAGGTGGTGATCGCTGACCGACTCGCTCGGCGCATGGCAGCGAGGTAATCTAGGGGGGGAAGAGGTTGACCATGGCCGAGCCCGCGCGGAAGCTGAAGTTCACGTTCGCCGAGTACCTCGCCCGGGAACAGGCGAGCGCGACGAAGCACGAGTACGCGAACGGCGAGATCTTCGCGATGGCCGGGAGCACGCCGGAGCACGGGCTCATGGCGGTCAACGTGGCCAGCGTGCTCCGTGGCCAGCTCGTCGACCGACGTTGCCGCGTCTACAACTCAGACGTCCGAGTGCGTATCCAGGCCACAGGGCTCGCGACGTACCCGGACGTCAGCGTGGTGTGTGGGCGGCTGGAGCGCGATCCGGAGGACGAGAACAGCATCCTGAACCCGGTCGTGCTGGTGGAGGTGCTATCGCCGAACAGCGAGGCCTACGACCGCGGGGAGAAGTTTGCTCATTACCAGGCCATCCCGTCGCTGCGCGAGTACGTGCTCGTCTCGTACCAGAGGAGGCGCGTGGAGGTCTTGCGCCGCAATGACGACGGGACCTGGACGCTCTACGATGTGCGGGGGAGCGGCGTCGCGGAGCTCGCGTCGCTCGGGTGCAGCCTCCCGCTCGATGAGGTGTATCGGGGCGTCTTCGAGGATGCAGGGGAAGAAGCGGGCTGAGCGGCAAGGGGCCTGCCGAGCCGCTGGCGTCCGAGGAGCGCAGCTCCCGACCGCCCCTCTCTGCGCCCCGCGGCGCCTCTGATGTGAAGCTCATGGACTGACCTCCTCCTGGGGCGCCGCTCGGCGCGGACAACTCCAGCGCGGGGCTCAGGCGAGGGCGCTGCCTCCTCGAGGACCCGTCGTGCCCCCGGCGCCCCATCGCTTGACGCCCCGTATCCGGTTCGGCAGAAGCGCCGCATGCAAGATCGCGAGCTCCCCGCGCCGCCTCGGTTCGACCTCACGGGCCAGGTCGCGCTCGTCACCGGTGCCGCGCGCGGGCTCGGGGCCGCGTGCGCCGTCGCGCTGGCGCAGGCGGGGGCCGACGTGGTGCTCGGGCTGCGCGACGCGGGGCGCGACGACGGGCCGGCAAGCGCCATCCGCGCGCTCGGCCGCCGCGTGCTCCCGGTGCAGATGGACATCACCTGCGCCGAGGAGATCTCGCGGGCCGTCGCCGAGGCCGAGCGCGCGTTCGGCCGCATCGACATCCTCGTCAACAACGCCGGGATCGGCCCCCCGAACCCGGCCGAGAAGGTCACCGAGGCGGACTTCGACCACACCGTGGCCGTCAACCTGAAGGGGACCTTCTTCGTCAGCCAGGCGGTCGGCCGGGTGATGCTCCGGCAGCGCTCCGGCAAGATCGTGATCCTCAGCTCGCAGGCCGGCTTCGTCGCGCTTCCGACGGAGTCGGTGTACTGCATGACGAAGGCGGGGCTCGTGCACCTCACGCGGTGTCTGGCCGTCGAGTGGGGCCCCCAGGGGATCAACGTCAACGGCGTCGCGCCGACCTTCATCCGCACGCCAGGAACGGTGAAGTGGCTGGAGGACGACGCCTTCCGCAACGACCTCCTCTCGCGCATCCCGCTCGGCCGCGTCGGCGAGCCGGTCGACGTGACCGGCGCGGTCGTCTTCCTCGCTTCACCCGCGGCCTCGCTCGTCACCGGTGCCACCCTGCTCATCGACGGCGGCTTCACCGCGCGGTGACAGCGGCGTCACCGTGCAGTCACAGCAGCTTGACCGACCGCCAGGCTGCCACGCCGGCGCCCTCACCCCTCCCGTCCGCCCGCGGGCGCCTCCGCGCTGTCTCATGAGGATCTCCCGGACGGCCGGGGCGCTGTCGGCGCCCGGCGCCGAGGTCGTCGACGGGGGCGGCGCCACGCTGATGCCGGGCATGGTCGAGGCCCACGCGCACCCGAGCTTCGCCAACACGCCAGATATCGAGTCGCTCGGCGCGATCCCGCCGGAGGAGCACACGCTGCTCACGATGAAGCATGTGCGCGTGCTGCTCGACCACGGCTTCACGAGCATCCTGAGCGCCGCGTCGGCGAAGCCGCGGCTCGACATCGTCATCCGCAACGCCATCAACGCGGGGGAGATCCCGGGGCCGCGCATGCTGGCTGCCTCGCCGGAGATGACGGTCACCGGCGGCCTCGGCGACGTCCGGCTCCACCATCACCACCGCGACAGCTTCGCCGTCATCGCCGACGGGCCCGACGAGTTCCGCCGGGCCGCGCGGCACTTCGTCGCGCGCGCGACGGCGGGCGGGAGCACGTCGGCGATGCCCGCCGAGCTGCGGAGCTGGACGAGCTCGTCATAGGGTGTCTCCCCGCGATTGATCAGCGCGACCTTCGCCCCCGCCTCGAGCGCAACCCCGACCAGCGCCGCCGCCGGGTTCACGACCAGCGATGAGCCGAGCACCAGCAGCACGTCGCACTGCTCGGCGTGCTCCGCGGCCTCGCGCAGCTCGCGCTCCGGCAGCGGATCGCCGAAGTTCACGACCGAGGAGATGAGCCGGCCCCCGCACGCGGGGCACGCCGGCTGTCCCAAGACCTGCGCCTTCGAGCGATATCCCTTGCCCCACAGCTCGACGTCCCACCCCACCGCCTCTCGCGGGTAGCGGCGGTCGCACCGGAGACAGCGCATGAGGGCGCCGTTGCCGTGGAGCTCCGCGAGGAGCTCCGGCCGGATCCCGGAGCGCAGGTGCAGGTCGTCGGTGTTCTGCGAGATGAGAAAGCGGAGCAGCCCGAGCTCCTGCAGCGCGACGAGCGCGGCGTGCGAGACGTTCGGGGCGAGCTCGGCGGCGCGCACGCGCCATCGGGGCGGCGGCAGCCCGGCGTCGCGCCGCGTCCACACGCCGTCGGGGCCGCGGAAGTCCGGGATGCCCGAGTCCGTGCTGATGCCGGCGCCGGTGAAGGCGACCAGGTGCTTGCTGCCCGCGATCCAGCGCGCGAGCGTCTCGATGTCTCCTGCCAGGTCAGCCATGGCGAACGCCCCTCCTCGACGACGTAAGCTGGGCGCCGCCCGGCCCGACCGCAAGCCGCGCCCTGCCGGGCGGCCTCATCTTGTCAGTGTGTCCTGGCCTGCTGCGCGCGTCAGTGCGCCGCCGCCTGCCGCTGCGGTCTCGCGTTCCACACGCGCGTCGCCAGCGCGAAGCCGACGAGGGCGACCGGGAGCATGGCAATGGGCCAGGACATCCAGTTACCCGGGTCCTTCGCCGCGTCGCCGGAGGGCAAGAGGCTCCCGTAGAGGAACGACTGCGCTGCCGTGCCCAGGTAGACGAAGCCGTCGATGATGCCTGTCGCGATGCCCGCGTTCTTCTTTCCGCCGAAGTCCATGCTCGCGGTCCCGGAGAGCATGCCGTGGACGCCGATCACGCAGAGGGACATGAACACGACGGTCCACCCCGCGATGGGGAGGCTCAGCGTGAAGAGGACGACCACTGTGCCGAGCACGAGGCCCGCGTACAGCACCGAGGCGACCGGGCCGCGGCGCGACTCGAAGACGTGATCGGAGATGAAGCCCGCGAAGACGCCGCCAAGGATGCCGGCGATGCAGAGGAGCACGCCCCAGTGCGTCGACACGAAGCCCTTGAGCCCGGTCTTGTCCGCGAAGATGAGGTACCACTTCATCACCGCGTTGCGGAGGAAGCCGCTGCAGAACTCGATGGCGACGATGATCCAGATGACCTTTTGCGAGAACATGCGCCGCGCGACCTCGAAGGGGCCAATCCGCTCTCCTGTGTCGCCTGACGAGGCGTCGGCCGTGTCGAAGTCCTGGTATCCCGCCTGCCCTGGCGTGTCGCGGATGAGGAAGAAGTCGAGCACCGCGAACCCGAGCAGCAGCAGGGCGGGGACGTGGAAGACCCACGGCATGGGCAGGAGCTTGGCGATGAATCGACTCCAGTCGTAGGCGAAGTAGAGCCCCAGCGAGATCAGGATGCCAAACACGCCGCCGAGCATCCCGCGCTCGCGGACGTGGAACCAGGGCGCGTTCACCTTGACGATGGACACGGCGCCGAAGCTCTGGAAGTACATGTTGCCGGCGAAGAGCACCGTCATTGCGGTGATGGCCGCGTCGTGGCCGAGCTGTCCTTCCTCGGCGAAGCGGACCGCGGTGCCCATGAGCACGTTCATGAGCGCGGAGCCGCCGGCGGCGAGGAGGATGGTGACGCGCCCGCCCCAGCGGTCTGTGAGCGGCCCGTTCAGCAGGAAGGCGATGCCGTAGATGGCCGAGCCCCAGCCGTCGATGTTCCCGAACTCCTGCTTGCTGACGAGGTGCATGGCGTCGAGCGCCGACGCGTTGGCGGAGAAGTTGTACCGCCCCATGTAGAGGAACGCGTAGGTGAGCCCGAGCGGAAACCAGTTGAAGAACCGCCGCCGCCGGAACTCCGGCGTGTGTCCGAGGTCGATCTTCGGCAGCCGCCGCATGACGACCGCGATCGCCGCGAGCAGCAGAAGGATCGGCAGCAGCTGATTGAGCCAAGCAGGCATGGATCGCCCTCCAGCCGCCGACGATAACGGCGCCCCGCACCAGCGGCTACGCCTTCGCGCGCACCCCCGCCCGCCCGCTCGCTACCTGGAAGCCGCCGACGCCAGCGTGGCGATGTATCGTTCGCACTCCAGCGAGCCGCCGTGGAGGGCAGGGAGCGCGTGCGGCCCGGTATCGTTCGCACTCCAGCGAGCCGCCGTGGAGGGGATGGCGCGCGTGCGGCCCGGTATCGTTCGCACTCCAGCGAGCCGACGTGAGGGCATGGCGCGCGTGCGGCCCGGTATCGTTCGCACTCCAGCGAGCCGCCGTGGAGGGCAGGGAGCGCGTGGGGCGCGCGCGGGGACGGGCCGATGTCCGAGCATATCCAGCCGGTGAATCGCCCGATCGAGGGCGATTCACCGGCCATGCGAGTTCGGCGGGGCCCCGCGCGCGCCCCACGCGCTCCCTGCCCTCCACGGCGGCCCCTGCGTCCCGGAACCCCCCCAGGCAGTCCCGCCCCGGATCACCCCCCCCGCCCGCGGAAGATGGCGTGGCGGAAGTAGTTGATCTGGCTCTTCGCGAACTCCTTGGCCGCGTCCAGCCGGTCCCCGTCGCGCGACGAGCTCCGGATCAGGAGCTCCCCGTTCTCGTAGAGCTCCCGCGTCTTGCTCCGCTGGAGCTTCCCGCTCGACGTCTTCGGCAGCACGCTCATCCCGACCGCCACCACGTCATCGACCGTGAGCCCCATGGCCTGCTGCACCACGCGGCGCACCTCGCCCTTCAGCCCCTGCTTCTCCTGCTCGTCCGACGCCGCGGTCTCGAAGACGATCACCACGCGCTCGCGGTCGTTGTGCGGCTTCATCGTCCCGAACGCGATCACGTTGCCCTTCCGGACCCCGGCGACGCGGCTCGCCTCCCACTCGAGATCCTGCGGGTAGTAGTTGCGCCCGTTGACGATGATGACCTCCTTCGAGCGCCCGCAGATATAGACCTTGCCCTCCGCGAGATACCCGAGGTCCCCTGTCCGCAGCCACCCGCCCGCGAACGCCTCCTTCGTGAGCTCCGGCTCGTTGAAGTAGCCGGGCATCACGCTCGGCCCCCGCAGCCTGAGCTCCCCTACCTCGCGATCCCCGAGCGGCCGCGCGCTCTCCGCGTCGTCCGACGCGAACACCGCGATCTCGTGCCCCTCGAACGCCGACCCGCACTGCACGAGCGACGACGCGCCGTCGCTGTCGGCCGCGACCGGCACCGCCTTGCCCTCTTTCCAGAGCGTCTCGCCGTCCACCGCGTCGGTCTGCAGCCCCGTCCCGAGCGCGCTGAACGACACCGCCAGCGTGCTCTCGGCCATGCCGTAGGAGCAGACGAACGCCTTCTCGTCGAAGCCGACAGGCGCGAACTTCTCCGCGAATGCGCGCAGGTTGTCGGCCCGGATCGGCTCCGCGCCGCAGCCGGCCACCCGCCACGTCGAGAGATCCAGCCCCGCCATGTCCTGCTCCCGGATCCGCTTCACGCAGAGCGCATAGGCGAAGTTCGGCCCGAACGACACGTTGCCCCGGTGGCGGGTGATCGTCTCCAGCCAGCGCACCGGGCGCTTCAGGAACAGGAGCGGGGGCAGGAACGTGACCGTGTTGACGTAGTAGAGCGGCGCGATCACGAAGCCGATGAGCCCCATGTCGTGGTAGAGCGGCAGCCACGACACGCCAGTATCCACCGACTCGCGCACCCCGAGGCCGAGATCCACGATCGCCCGCACGTTGGCGGCCAGGTTCGCGTGCGTGAGCACCACGCCCTTCGGGCGCGACGTCGAGCCGCTCGTGAACTGGAGGAAGCACACGTCGTCGAGCTCGACCTTCACCGGCCGGAGCTCCTCGCGGGAGCCCCGGATGCCCTCCACCGCCACGATCTGCTGGAGCTCCGGCGCCTGCGCCTGGATCGTGCCGAGCATGCGCTTGATCTCGGCGCTCGTGAGCAGGACCTTGGCGCCGCTCTTCGCGACGATGTGCAGCGTGTTCTCGAGGTAGCCGGTCAGCTTGCCGAGGCCGGTCGGCGGGTAGATGGGCACCGGGATGACGCCCGCGCGGATCGCGCCCAGGAAGGCGAAGATGAAGTCGGCGTTGTCCGGCAGGATCAACGCGACGCGATCGCCCTTCTGGAGCCCGAGCGCCTGGAGCGCGCCGCCGATGCGCGCGCTCGCCCGCTCGATGCCGCCGTGCGTGAAGAACGGCTCGGTCTCGCTCGACTCCTCGATGAAGCGATAGCCCGTCTTCGTGCTCGCCGCTGCGTCCTCGATCGCCTGTGCGACCGTTCGCGCTTTCCAAACAGCCGTCATCCCGAGAGCCTTCCTTCGTTCTTGAGCCTGAGCTCGATGGCCTTGACGACGTCGGCTACCGTGTCGACCTCGCGCAACATGTCGTCGGGGATGGAGAGGTCAAATTTGTCCTCCATGTCCGCGACGATCTCCATCACCCCCAGCGAGTCGAGGCTGAGGTCGGCGACCAGATGGCTCGACTCCTCGATCTTCACCTCGCCGGCCGTGTGCCCTTCCAGGAGCTGGATGATCTCTGCCCGCAACGTCTCCCGTGTCCACGTCATCGTCCGGTCCTACCCCAACTGCGGCGTGGCGAGGAGGGGGCTTGCTCCGGCGGCGAGGCGCTCGAATGCGGCCGCGCGTCCCCTGAACAGACCTTCGCGCTGCATCAGGGACGGGCGGCGTCGATGATCTCGCGCAGCCGACTGAGCCCCTCCAGCGCCCGCGCCCCGTACCACATGAGGTCCTTGCCATCGCACCGGATCACGTGTCCGCGGCGGGCGGCGGGGATGGCGAGGGAGCGAAATATTGCCGCGTCGGCGTCGGTGAAGGCGTGCGGCTCGTCGGGCAGCAGCACGATGTCCGGGGCGCGCGCGATCACCTCGTCGAGGGTCACGCGGGGGTAGCGGAGGTCGCGGCCCTGGATGCGCTCGGGCGGGAGCGGTGGCGCCTTGCCCAGGTCGGCCGCGAGCGGGTAGCGCCGGGGACGGTCCTCGAAGACGTTCTGCGCGCCCGCGAGGTCGAGCATGTCGGAGATGAACGTGTCGCCGTGGACGGTCATGAGCGGGTCCATCCAGATCGGGACGAAGGCGCGGAGCGGCGGGCGCTCGCGGCGCCGCGCCTCGGCCGCGGCGTGGGCGCGGTAGGCGGCCGCTACCTGCTCGCGCGCGGCGGCCGACGGGGGCGGCGGGGCGGGGGCGCCGCCTTCCGGCGCCGGCGCCGCGGGGCGCGTGGGCGCCGCGGAGTGGCCGAGCAGGCGCGCCAGGCGGGCGAGGTGCGCCACGCCGTCGGCGACCCGCCGCGGGAACGAGACGAGCACGCGCAGGCCCGCCGCGTCGAGGCGCTCGATGTCGCGCTTGCTGTTCTCCTCCTGGTTCGCGACGACGACCTCGGGGTCGAGCGCGACGATGCGGTCGACGTCGGCGTCCTTCGTGCCGCCGACGAGCTCGATGCCCTCGACGTCCTCCGCGGGCGCGACGCAGTAGCGGGTGCGGCCGACGAGTCGCTCCCTGGCGCCGAGCCGGATGAGCGAGTAGGTGTCGCTCGGGACGATCGAGACGATCCGCTGCGGCGGGGCGCGCCACTCGTGCTTGCGCCCGCGGTCGTCGACGATGCGGATGAACGACCCGGCGAAGGCCGGGCCCCAGCCTGCGCTGAACTCCATGCGCCGGATGTAGCCCGTCGCCGCGCGCGCTGCACGCGATCGGCGCTGCGTCGCGCGCGCTGTGCGCGATCGACGCAGCATCGCGCGCCGGGGGGCCGCAGCTGGGCGCGGCGGGTGCGGCGGGTGCGGCGGGTGCCGGGGGTGCGGCGGGTGCGGCGGGTGCGGCGGGTGCCGGGGGTGCGGCGGGCGCCGGGGGTGCGGCGGGCGCCGGGGTGCGGCGGGCGCCGGGGTGCGGCGGGCGCCGGGTGGTAGCGGGACTGGGACCATGGAGGCGGGGAAAGCATGAAATGCCAATAAATCTATGTACTTACAAACGTCGTGCGAGCTCCGTCCAGACGGATGCGACCGCCACCTCGCCAGGCGCGGCGCCCGCTTAGTTGGCCCGCCCGGGCGAAGTCTGCGACGAGGGCTCGTGCAGATCGATCGCCTCGATGTGCGTCGCGGAGGCACGCTCCCGTACCCGCCTTCTGGCCTTCCGCCCCTCGCCCGCGGCCCCGCGCGCGAGGAGCCCCCGCTCCGCCGGGCGCCGCGCGGAGGGCGGCTGCTGCCGTGCCGGATCGGGCGCTACACGCTCTTCGATCACATCGGCCAGGGCGGGATGGCCGACCTCTACCTCGCGCGGGTGCGCACCGACCTCGGCGCCGCGCGCCTCGTCGCCATCAAGGAGGTCGCCCCGAGGTTCGCGCACGACCCGCGCTTCGTGGAGATGCTCGCGAGCGAGGCAAGGCTCGCCGCGGCGCTGCGCCACGCGTCCATCGTGCAGGTCGAGGATCTCGGCCGCGAGGACGGCGCGCTGTTCATCGCGATGGAGTACGTCGAGGGCTTCGACCTGCGCGAGCTGCTCCGGCGCTGCGCGCGCCAGAAGGTGAAGCTCCCGGTCGCTTTCTCGCTGCTGATCGTCGTCGAGGCGCTGCAGGCGCTCGCCTACGCCCACCGCAAGGGCGTCGTGCACCGCGACGTCTCGCCGTCGAACGTGCTCCTGAGCTTCGAGGGCGAGATCAAGCTCTGCGATTTCGGCATCGCGCGCGCGCACGAGCGCAGCGGGGGGACGCTGGACGAGGCGCTGCAGGGCAAGGCCGGCTACATGAGCCCCGAGCAGGCCCGCGGCGAGGCGCTCGACGCGCGATCCGACGTGTTCGCGACGGGCATCCTGCTGTGGGAGCTGCTCGCCGGCCGGCGGATGTACAGCGCGGGCGGGGCGTCCCTCTCCAAGGAAGAGGCGCGCGGCGAGCTGCTCGAGCTCGCCCGGCGCGCCGTGATCCCGCCGCTGGTCGAGCGCGGGCTCCCAAACGAGGCGACGCTCCACGCGATCGTGGCGCGGGCGCTCGCGGAGGCGCCCGAGGATCGCTACTCGAGCGCGGCGGCGATGCTGCGGGACGTCGCGGCGTACGCGGCGGCGGCCGAGATGGCGGCGAGCCCGCTGCGCTTCGGGGCGTGGCTGCGCGACAACTTCGGCGCGGAGATCGTGGCCGCCCGCCGGGCGCGCGAGCGCGCGGTGCGCGCGCTGGAGCTCGGTCCGCCTGCGGTGATCGAGCCGGTCGCGACGGCGGCCGCCACGCCGCGGGCGCGGGCGGCGGCAGCGCCGAGGGAGGCAGCGCCGATGGCGAGGGCGGCGGCGTCGCCGAGGGAGGCAGCGCCGATGGCGAGGGCAGCGGCGGCGCCGAGGGAGGCGGCGCCGATGGCGAGGGCGGCGGCGCCGAGGGAGGCGGCGCCGATGGCGAGGGCGGCGGCGCCGAGGGAGGCGGCGCCGATGGCGAGGGCGGCTGGCGCACAGCGCGCCAGGCCTGCCGCGCGGGCCGGGGGCGAGCCGATGTCGCCCCGGGTGAAGGCGCAGCGTCCGCTCGCTCGATCCCGGCGGCGCGCGCTCGGGCCGCTGCTCGCGCGCGGTGCGCTGCTGCTCGTGCTCCTCGCGCTCTGCGTTGCCGGCTGCTACCTCGCGGCGCGCGGATAGCGTCCTCTGGGCCGAGGAGAGATCTCAACCGCCGGGAGCGCCAGGGACTCCAAGACGGCGCCAGGCTCCAAGACGGCGCCAGGAGAGAGAGACGAAGCGATCTCCTGGCAGCTCCGCTCTTCAGCCGGCCGCGCACCGGCGCCGCCGGTCGCCGTCATGCCGGCTCGGCGATCGGCGCCTCGGGCACGGGAACCTGCGTCTCCGGCTTTCGCTCGCACGCGTCGTTGCTGACGCCCACGCCGTAACGGTAGATGAGCTCTCCTCCGAGCCAGCCGCTCGCGCCGGCGAGGCCGAACCCCGCGGTCGAGAGCGCGATCCCGACGGGGCGCAGCCCGACCGCCCGCGACGCGAGCGAGGCGCCGTACAGGCCGGCGATCGCCATGTTCATGGCGCCGTGGACGAAGCCGATCCGCTTCGCCGACCCGAGCGTCGTGCTCCAGTCGGCGAGCCCGGCGGCCGCCGCCACGACCGCCCCGGCGAGGCCGATCGCCGCGGTCGCGTCCGCTCCGCGGTGGACCTTGCGCCCGCGGCCGATGCCGGCGAGGTCGAGCACGAGCGCGCACGACCAGGCACCGATGGGGATGGTCACCAGCACCGGGTGCAGAGGGTGCCCGAGGAACTTGCCGTGGAGCACCTTGGCCACCGTGGGCGCTCGCCTCAGGACGGACCGGATGCCGCGCTGAAGCGGATCGGCGATCCGGTCGATCCAGTCCTGCTCCTCGATCTCCCTCAAGACTGCGCTTCCGATCATGCTCCCTCCTCGTGGCGCGTCTCTCGCGCGCATTCCCGGCTCATGGCGCCCGCGCGCCGACGCTCAGCCGACGTCCAGCGGTCAACCCCCGCACGACGACACACGAGCAATCGGCGGACCCCGCGCAAGCGGCTCGGGCGTTCCCATCGCCGCGCGGCGCGGCGCTGACCAGGCCGGCGCCATTCGCTTCTGCAATGGTGCGATGCCGAAATTTCAGATTCGAAATCGATCCCGCCGCATCTGGAAAGAAATCCGTTCGAATCGAGAACATCACGGATGGCACGGACGGTGCTCTATGTCCGGACAGCGCTGCCGGCGCGGCCTTCCCCCCCCCGAGGCCCCGGCGGCGCTTTTTTTTGCCGTCTTTCCCCGCCGTGCAGGGCGCGCCCGCGCGAGCGCGCCGTGCCTTCCTCGTCCTGGGCGGCGTTCTCTGGTATCTCGCCCGTGCCGCGCCGCGCGCGGCCCTCCCGGAGCGATGCCCCTCCTCGCCGACGTCGCGGTGCCCGTCCCGCTCTCGCAGGCCTTCACCTACGAGGTTCCCGCCGCGCTCGCCGGTGAAGTGCGGCCGGGGTCGCGCGTGCTCTGCGAGTTCCACCGACGCAAGCTGCTCGGCGTCGTGCTCGCCGTGAGCGAGCGCAGCACGGCGATCGATCCGTCGAAGATCAAGCCGCTCGCGGCGCTCGTCGACGCGCGGCCGGCGCTGCCCGCGGAGCTGCTCTCGTTCCTGCAAGAGCTCGCCGCCTACTACTTCGCGCCGATCGGCGAGGTGCTCCGCCTGGCGCTGCCGGCGATCGAGCGCGAGCAGGTGCGGGCGCTCAAGGCCCAGGGCGAGCTCGACGGCGTCCTCGACCTCGGGCGGGCCAAGCAGGTGGGCGGCCGCAAGGTCGCCTACGCGCGGGCGACGGACGCTGTCGAGGAGCCGGGGACGCTCCGCGGCCAGGCCGCCGCGTTGCTCGCGCTGCTCCGGGCGAACGGCGAGCAGCCGGTCGCGCGGCTCGAGGAGCGCTTCGGCAACGCGCGCAGCGCCCTGAAGAAGCTCGCCGAGCGGAACCTCGTCGCCCTCGACGAGCGCGAGCCGCCGCGCGACCCGTTCTTCCGCCTCGCCGAGGCGCGCGACGTGCCCCCCGAGCTCAACGCGGCGCAGGCCGAGGCCGCGGCGCGCATCGACGCGGCGCTCGCGGCCGCTTCCGCGCCCGGGGCAGGGGAGCCCCGCGCGGGCGCGCCGCACGAGCCCCGTGCGGCCGCGCCGAGCGCGTTCCTGCTCTTCGGCGTGACCGGCTCCGGCAAGACGGAGGTGTACCTGCGCGCCATCAAGAGCTGCCTCGACCGGGGCCGCGGCGCCCTCGTGATGGTGCCGGAGATCGCCCTCACCCCGCAGCTCGTCGCGCGCTTCCGCGCCCGCTTCGGCGACGCGCTCGCCGTGCTGCACAGCGGGCTCAGCGACGCCGACCGCCACGCGATGTGGTCGAGCCTGCACGGCGGCAAGGTGCGCGTGGCCATCGGGGCGCGCTCGGCGCTGTTCGCGCCGGTGCCGGACCTCGGCCTCATCCTCGTCGACGAGGAGCACGACGGCTCGTTCAAGCAGGAGGAGGGCGTGCGCTACCACGCGCGCGACATGGCGCTGCTGCGCGCCCACCGCGCCGGGGCGGTGTGCGTGCTCGGCTCCGCGACGCCCTCCATCGAGTCGGTCGCGCTGGTGCGGCGCGGCAAGCTCACCGAGCTGCGCCTGCCGGACCGCGCGCACCGCGAGGCCAGCCTGCCCGAGGTCACCCTCGTCGACCTCCGCCGCTTCGGCGCCGGCCCCTCGGGCGACCCGCTGATCTCGCTGCCGCTGCACCGCGCGCTCGAGAAGACGCTCGCGGCGAAGGAGCAGGCGATCCTGTTCCTGAACCGCCGCGGCTTCGCGCCGAGCGTCGTCTGCGGCTCGTGCGGGACGCTGACGACGTGCGAGGCCTGCTCGGTCGCGCTCACGTACCACCGCGGGCGGCGCCGCGACGCGCCCCCGCCGGCGGGCGCGCCCGCGGCGGCCCTGCCTGCCGGCGCGCCCGCGGCGGCCCTGCCAGCGGGCGCGCCCGCGGCGCCCCCGATGGACGAGCGGCCCCAGGGCGGGCGGCTGCGCTGCCATTACTGCGACTACGCGGGGCCGCTGCCGGACCGCTGCGCGGCGTGCGGCTCGCGGACCCTGCTGCTCGAGGGCCTCGGCACCGAGCGGCTCGAGGCGACGATCGCCGCGTCCTTCCCGGAGGCCCGCGTGGCGCGCCTCGACCGCGACGTCGCGGGCAAGGACCGGTCGCAGGCGATCCTGGCGCGGATGCGCGAGGGCAAGATCGACATCCTTGTCGGCACGCAGATGGTCACGAAGGGCCACGACCTGCCCAACGTGACCCTGGTCGGCGTGGTGAACGCCGACGCCGCGCTGGGGCTGCCCGACTTCCGCGCGGCCGAGCGCGGCTTCCAGCTGCTCGTGCAGGTGGCCGGGCGCGCGGGCCGGCGCGACCGGCCTGGCCGGGTGCTCATCCAGACGCGCAACCCCGAGCACCCGGCGATCGCGTTCGCCGCGGCGCACAACGTGCCCGGCTTCCTCGATCGGGAGATCCGCGATCGCGAGGAGGTGGGCTATCCGCCGGCCACGCGCCTCGCGCTGCTCCGGGTCGACGCTGTCGACGAGAGCGTGGGCCGCGGCGCCGCGGCGAAGCTCGCGGCCCACGCGCGCACCTGTCCGGAGGGGCTCGCGCGGCGCGTCGAGGTGCTCGGGCCGTCGGCGGCGCCGATCGCGCGCCTGCGCGGGCGGTACAGGTTCCGGGTGCTCCTCCGGGCGCGCGAGCGCGGGCCGCTGCGGGGAACGCTCGCGGCGCTGGCCGGGCTCATGAGGGACGGCCTCGACCGGAACGCGCGCGTGATCATCGACGTGGATCCCGTCGCCATGCTGTGATGGGGCCCGCGGTGCGCTGGTACCTCGTCACTTAAGCTCGTCCCTGGTTGCACGCGAGGTGTTGCCGAGCTGCCGAGCCCGAAAGGCCCTCCTCATCGGGCGGCGCGGGGACGCTGCCGGACTCACGTGACCCTCGCTCGTGCGGCTCATTCTGGACCGATCATTCTAGAATGATCGGTCCAGAATGAGCCGCACGAGCGAGGACAGCTGGCTCAAGCATGGGCCAGCCCACGCCGCGCGACGTACAGCGGCTCCTCGGGCCGGGCAGCTCCGGCAGACCTCGCGTGCAACCGGGGACGAACTCGAGCGACCTGGTGCTAGCCGGGAGCGGCGAGCGCCGCGAGCTCGCCGCGCGCAGCGATCGAGAGCCGCTCGAACTCGGCGCCCAGCCAGTCGAGGAACGCCGCGTCCCACGACGGCCCCTCCGGCCGGGCGGCGACCGCCTCGGCGAGCTCACGGTCCCAGCGGCCGTAGACCTCGCGGAGGAGCGCGTGAGCCCGGCGGGCCGCGGCGGAGGCCGGGTCCGCCTGGTCGCCCAGACGCTCGGCGAAGGCGTCCTCGCAGAGGAAGTAATTGCACGTCGCGGCCCGCCGCTCGGCGGGGACGGTGCAGCCGCGGGGGCCGTGATAGACGCACTTCGAGCGCCGCGGGGCCGAGCGCTCCTCGCGCTTGCGCACGCGCCGGAGCTGGAGTCCGCGGCTCACGGGGAGCAGGTTGCCGGCGGCGATCTGCTCGAGCAGCCAGGCGTGGCCGCCGAGGGAGGCGATACGCCCGATGTCGGTCCAGTCGAGCTCGGGCGGGCTGACACAGCAGCCCGCCGGGCCTTGCGGGCACTGGCCGCACAGCGTCGAGTGCAGCCGGGTGTGCTCTGCTGAAAGCTCCAGACGGATCATCGATGCCCTTGCCGCGGCTCCAGGGGCCGAGACGTGCCCCCGAGACAGCGCACGTCCTGGCCATGACTCGCCAGGAATGCCAAAAGCGTTGCGCGATTGCAAGAACGCAGACCAGACGCAACCCTACGCCACCAGACACTGACCCGACGCAAGCGGACGCAAGCAGACGCAAACAGACGCAAACAGACGCAGCCTGCGCGACCAGACACAGAGCAGACGCGGGCCCGGCGCGACCAGACACAGAGCAGACGCGGGCCCGGCGCGCGCCGGCCGCGACCCGCGCGTCCCTCGGTACGAACAGCGTGTTCGAAAAGAGCGAGAACTCGCACTCCCGGGCGCTCGCGGAGGAGCTGAATCAGTTATAGTAAGTTACGGGCACCGACATGCGCGCGCGTGCGCGCGCATGTCCACGCGCGCGACCGCCAGAGAAAGGTGCGATCGTGCTTCTCTGGCCGCGGCGGGAGTTGATAGGCTGCGCCGGTCATGGGCGATACGCTTCCCAGGGAGGTCGGTCGGGCCATTCGCGTGCTCCGGCTGCTGCACGGGCTCAGCTACGCCGAATTCGCCGAGAAGGCGCGCCTCTCTGCGACGTACCTGCGGCAGGTCGAGCGCGGCGAGCGCGACCTCGGGCTCGGCGCGCTGGCGCTCATCGCCCAGGGGCTCAACTGCGACGCTCGACTCCTCCTTCCCGGCGACGGGCGCAGCCCGGTCTCCGCCGTGGTCGCCGATCGCTTCGACCGCGCGCCCGAGGCGCTCCAGGACGCGCTCCTCTTCCTCCTGATCGAGCCAGACGACTCGCCGAAGAAGCAGGCCATCCTGGCGCTCATCAACGAGGACACGGACCGCGCGCGGCCGCGCTCCCGGCCCCGGCCGGAAGAGCGCGCGTCGCGGGGCGCCGTGCCCTCGTCGTCGAGCCGGCGCCCCGGGCGATGAGCCGCTGAGCGCTCAAGGCCGCGCGGAAAGCACGAGGAGCGGCGCCGCGCCGCCGGGCGCCGCTCCTCGCGCTTTCCGCGCGCCGTTCCGGGGCTCCGCGCCCCCGTCCATCGACGCGAGCCGCTGCGCGGCCAGGAGCTGAAACGCGGTCAGCGCCCGGGTCCGCCGCTTGTAGGCCGTCGAGAGGGGGATTCCGGACTGGCTCGCGAAGTCCGCCATCGGGACGCCCTCGATGTCGTGCGCCATGAGGACCGCGCCGAGCTCGCCGTCGATCTCCCGCAGGACGGAGAGCGCAAACAGTCGATCGCACTCCGAGATGATGTACTCCTCCGCCGATGGCTCCTCGAGCTCGGCGTCGAAGTCGTCCGGCAGCGGCTCCTCTACCCGGCGGCGCGCGCGCTCTGCGTAGTGGGACGCGGTGTGAACCGCGATGCGGTTGAGCCAGCGATCAGGCGGCCCGCGCGCCGGGTCGTAGTTCGCGAAGCTCTCGTACGCCGCGAGCATCACGTTCTGAGCGACGTCCCGGCGATCCCGGCGCGGGACCCCCAGGAGGCGCAGCCAGCGCCGCACGAGCACGATCGTTTTCTTGTTGAAGATCCGCCAAAAAGCCTTTTCCCTGTCATTCGGCGGCTGCGCACCGTTGCTCCCATGCCCCGTGCCCGGCATTGCGTAACGATCGTTATCACAAGAAACGAAACTTGCAAAACGCGGTCGAAGCGATCCCGGGCAGAATTTCGCCTGGTAGGTGAGATAGTGTGGGTGTAGGTGGGGGCGATCGCCTGTGGCCGCCCGAGGCGTGGTTTACGCGTACGAAGGCTGAAACGTCGGACAAAGCGCCGTTCGACGATGGTGCTGGAGATGTAACGATCGTTCCTTTTCGGACACGCCGGGCCGTTCGATCTCCGGCGCCTCGAGCACGTTCGTTTCCGGACGCCTCGGGTCCTACTCCGCTTTGGCGGCCGCTTTCCTCGCTGGACGCCACGGCACCGCGCCGGTACACGGCCGTTGATGCACAGGCTCCATCGAAGGATGCCGGCCTTCCGGCGGTTCGGCGCGCCCAGCCCGGCGCGCGCCGCGCTCGTCCGCGGGGGCCCTGGCGAGGCGCTCACCGCCCATGTCGACTGACGCGGAGAACCCAGGGGCGGAGCCCCGCGACCAGGCGGCGACCGCAGCCCCTGGCGCTGCGGGGGAGGGCGAGGCCGCGGCGGCGCGCCAGCTGGTCGCCTACTTCGGGCGGCCCGGGACGTTCAGCCATGAGGTCGCCTCCCGGCGGTTCGGGCAGGGCGCGGATCTCGCGCCCCGGCGCACCATCTCGGCGGTGTTCGACGCCGTGGCCAGCGGCGTGGCGACCTACGGGGTCGTGCCGATCGAGAACGCGGTGGGCGGCCCGATCTACGACACCGTGGATGAGCTGATCCGCCGCGAGGGCACGGGCGCCGCGCTCGTCGTGTGCGAGGAGCTCTCTCTGCACGTCACGCTGTCGCTCCTCGGCAGGAAGGGCGTGACGCCGAGGCGCATCTACTCGCACTTCGTCCCGCTCAAGCACTGCGGCGACTGGCTGCGCGAGAACTACCCTGGCGCGCAGATCCTCGAGGCGGAGAGCACCGCGGAGGCGGTCGAGCGCGCGGCGCAGGACGGCGAGGCCTGGGCGATCGGCAACCAGGGCGCGGCGGCGATCTACAAGCTCGACATCCTCGTGCCGAAGCTCGGGGTGAAGGGCGAGAACATCACGCGCTTCTTCATCGTCGGCAGGGCCGAGGAGCGTCCGCCCGCGGGCGGGCGGACGCTCCTCCTGTTCGGGCTCGACCACCGCCCGGGCGCCCTTGTCGCGGCGCTTTCCGCGCTCGGGAGACACCATATCAACCTCACGCGCATCGTCTCGCGCGCGCTGCCGGACAGCCCCGAGGAGTACCTCTTCCTCGTCGAGTGCGAGGGCAGCACGGAGGAGCCTTCCTTCAAGGAGGCGCTCGCGCTGCTCCAGCAGCACGCGACCGGCGTGCGTTCGCTCGGCTCGTTCCGCGTCAGCCAGAAGTACGAGTGAGGCCCGCGCCCTCGCTCGCTTCATCATGCTCGACGACGCGCGCGGGCGTTGCTCGGCGACCGGCGGATCGGCGTCCTGAACGACAATAACTTCCCGTTCGGCCAGGGGCGCCACCTCGGGACCAAGCTGCCCGATGACAGCGAGTTCATCGTGGTGGACGTGGGCCGGTCTCTCGTCGAGTAGGCACCCTCACTGTCTCGCTGAACAACGCCGCTCGGAAGGTGGAAATATCTTTGCGCGGGGTAGCCTGCGTGACCCTCTGTTCTTTTCGATGGCCAATTGCGCCTCGCCTGCGACTAGAACGCTCGCTGCGTGCGGTCTCGCACCCCTCGACAGGCAAGGTGACATGCATCGACGATGGCGATGGCTCTTCGTGGTTGTGCCGGCGCTCATGGGCTCTCTGGAAGGGTGTGACGTGGGCCCATGGGTGGCGGCGTTGCCGGTCGACAGCGGCATGCGCGGCGGGGCAGGCCCGAAGGTCAATCCGATCGGGGCGAGCTGCAGCTGCGATGCGGACTGCGACGGCGAGGCGGTCGTCTGCATGCTCGGCATCTGCATGCAGCGCGCGGACGGGCCTTGTACGGCGCCGAACAGCGAAGAGGGCTGCGCGCCCGGCTCCCGCTGCTTCAATACCGATATCCTGACGGACACGGGGGTGTGTTATCCCGTCTACGATCCCGCGACCTGCGAGGGCGTGGAGAACCGTCATGGCCTGTGCTCTCCGCGGCGCGGCGACGGGTGCAACGCGGCGTGCGGCGCGGCGTGCGCGGAGGACACGGTCGGCCCCGGGGACGTGGGCGCGGCGTGCGATACCGAGGAGGCGTGCTCGCTGCCCGGCGCGACCTGCTACAGCGACGCGAGCCCGACGGGGCCGAACGGCTGGGTCGAGGGCTACTGCCTCGCCTTCGACTGCGAGAGCGACGATCAGTGCGGGCCGGAGGCGGGCTGCTTCCCCGCGGGGGAGGACGGCGCGCCGATCTGCCTGAACACCTGCGGCAGCGACCTCGACTGCCGGCCTGGCTACGTGTGCCACCACGTCGACGGCGCGAGCGGGTCCGCCTGCTTTGCCGGCTGCGACGCCGCCGCGACCTGCCCGCGGGGCACGACCTGCCTCGGAGAGCTCTGCATGTCGGACGAGGTCGCGTGCTCGGCCGACGTCCCGTCCGGCTGGTGTCCGGAAGGCGAGAGGTGCGACGACGGCGTGTGCCGCAAGGACGCCTTGGCCTGCGAGACCGAGGGCGACGCGCTCGAGCCCAACGACGATCCGGGAGCCGCGGTGAGCGCGCCCGTGGGCCTCACGGAGGAGCTCACGCTGTGCGAGGGGGATGAGGACTGGTTCAGGATCGTGGTGCCGGAGAAGACCATCGTCCGCGTGGGCATCCAGTTCCGCCACGCCGCCGGGGACATCGATCTGGTCGCCTATGACGGCCAGGGCCGCCTGCTCGGCTCGCGTAACGGCGATCAGTATCCGTACTCGTACCGAGATCAGGAGACGAACGCCGAGGTGTACGGGTTCTACTCCGAGCGAGGCGGCGCCGAGTACCTCGTCCGGGTCGTCGGTCACGACGGCGCGCAGAACGCCTATGGGCTGGACGTGACCACGTACCCGTACGTCGACGGCCCGAGCTGCGTGGACGCGGGCTTCTCCTTCGACGAGTGCGCGGGCTTCGGCGACGATGGCAGCGGGCTCTTGCCGTTCCCGTTCCCCGACCTCGACGACTCGGTCGTCGGCGGCGGCTATGTCTGGGAGACCTTCAGCAACTACCGCTTCGCCCGGCGCGAGCTCATCATGCTCGTGCGCGACGCGCTCGCCGAGACGATGGGGGCATTCCCGGGCACGACGCCGCTCTCGCTGATCGACGTCTGTCAGAGCAACGGCGTGACGCCCGGATACGACATCGGCGACCCGCGCCACCCCGAGTCGACGCACGATCACGGGGGCAACATCGATATCGCCTACTTCCAGACGGACGGCTCGAACGACGGGGAGATCATCTGCGGAGACGGCTCGAAGCACGAGGACGGGTACTGCTCCTCGGCGGCGAAGCGAAAGCACATCGTCGATCTCGAGCGGGAGGCGTTCTTCATGGCCAGGCTGTTCCGCTCGCCCCGCACGCGCGTCGTCGGCGTGGACAACATCATCGCGCCGTTCCTCTCGAAGACCGCGGCCAGGCTGAACGCCCTTCCGGAGAGCGACCGGCGGAGGATCACCGATGACGAGCTCGCGAGCTTCTCGGACCGGATGGCGTACGGGTCGGGGTGGCCGTACCACCACCACCACATCCACCTCAGCATGAACTGGTGGCCGCGGGCCGCCGCCGGCGACGCTCGCGCGGCGGAAGCGTCGCCTCTCGCCATCCGCAGGTCGCCCGCGGTCGCGGCCGAGCAGCGGATGGCGTGGCCGCCGCTCAGGGCACGACCGTGATCCGGTCGAGCGGGGGCGGCGAGACAGGAGAGTTCGCCGCGAAGTAGGCGCGCAGGGCGTCGAGATCCAGCGCGCCGCCGAGGCGATCGGTGCCGTCGTTGAGCACGGTGAAGCCGTCGCCGCCCGTCGCCAGGAAGCTGTTCACCGTCACGCGGTACGTCCGCGCCGCCTCGACCGGGACGCCGTTGATCCGGATCGAGGCGATGTCGACCTTCGCGCCGATCGGCGCGCTCTGGCTGTAGGCGTACGTGAAGCCGTCGGAGACCTGCAGGATCACGCTCCGCGGCACGCCCATCGAGTCCACCCGGAACTGCTGCTCCAGGAGCGTGTGGAGCTGCTCGCCCGTCAGGGTCATCACGACCAGGCTGTTGCCGAAGGGCTGGACCGTGAACGCCTCGCCGTAGGTGACCACCCCGTCCATGAGCTCGGTCGGCGAGGCTGCGTAGGTCAGGTCCGCGCGCACGCCGCCCGGGTTCATGAACGCTACCTCGGCGCCGCCGGTGCTCGCCCCGCGCGTGGCGGCGAGCTGGGTGTCGGCGATGACCGCGCCCAGCGTGAACAGCCCGGCGCCCATGGCCGGGACCGAGCGGTCGAGCGTCGCGGTGATCGTGCCGATCTGCTCGTTGGCCAGCGGCGCCGCGAGGTCCTTGTAGCGCGTCACGAGGGCGCCCACCGTCGCGTCGGCCGCGTCGCGCGTCACGACGACGTTGTTTGCCGTCTTCGCCGTCACCTCGCCCGTGCTCCTGCTGATCTCCAGATCGATGTCGGTGACCAGCCGGCCGAAGGACGCCGCGCTCGTCACGATCTTGTCGCCGAGGACGCAGTTGTACGCCTGGTGCGTGTGACCGCTGACGATGACATCCACGGCGGGGTCGACGTTGGTGGCGATCTCGACGATGGGGCCAGAGATTTCCGGGCACTCGTTGAAGTGGCCCGTGGGGAGCCCTCCCTCGTGGAGCACCACCACGATCGCCTCGATGCTCTGCGCCTGGAGCTCCGGGACGATGTCGTTCACCGTATCGACCTCATCCATGAACGAGAGCCCCGCGACGCCGATCGGCGTCACGATCGACGGCGTGTCCTCGAGCGTCATGCCGATGAAGGCGATCTTGACGCCGTCGAACTCGCGGACGTCGTAGCGCGGGAAGAGCGTCCTGCCGGTCGACGGGTCCACGACGACGTTGGCGGCGAGGAACTTGAAGCTCGCGCCCGCGAAGGAGGTGCCGTCCGCGCAGCCGTCGACCGGGCTGCACCCGCCGGATTGCATCCGGAGGAGCTCGGCGGTGCCCTTGTCGAACTCGTGGTTCCCGACGCCGTTGATGTCGAGGCCGAGGAGGTTCATGGCCTCGATCGTGGGCTCGTCGTGGAACAGCGCCGACACGAGCGGGCTCGCGCCGATGAGGTCTCCGGCCGAGACAACCACGGTGTTCGGGTTCGTGGCGCGGAGCTCGGCGATGCGCGACGCGAAGTGCGCGGCGCCGCCCGCGTTCACCTGCGTCGCGTCGGGCATCGTGATCCTGCCGCTGCTGCCGGCGGGGGGCTCCAGGTTGCCGTGGAAGTCGTTGAAGGAGAGGATCTGCACGCTCACGGTGTCGCTGCCGCCGCCGCCCGAGCCGCCGCCGCCCGAGCCGCCGTCGCCGCCCTGACCGCCGGCGCCGGTGGCGGCGCCCGAGCCGCCGTCGCCGCCCTGACCGCCGGCGCCGGTGGCGGCGCCCGAGCCGCCGTCGCCGCCCTGGCCGCCGGCGCCGGTGGCGGCGCCCGAGCCGCCGTCGCCGCCCTGGCCGCCGGTGCCGGTGGCGGCGCCCGAGCCGCCGTCGCCGCCCTGGCCGCCGGTGCCGGTGGCGGCGCCCGAGCCGCCATCGCCGCCCTGGCCGCCGGTGCCGGTGGCGGCGCCCGAGCCGCCGTCGCCGCCCTGACCGCCGGTGCCGGTGGCGGCGCCCGAGCCGCCGTCGCCGCCCTGACCGCCGGTGCCGGTGGCGGTGCCCGAGCCGCCGTCGCCGCCCTGGCTGCCGGTGCCGGTTGCGCCGCCGGTGCCGCCGGCCTGCTCATGGGGGGTCGTGCCCTCGTCGTCGCCGCAGCCGGTGCTGGCGACCGGCGGCACGATCAGCGCGGCGCCGAGGAGCGCGACCCGCCACGCCCTCGCGCTCCGTCCCACGACCCCGGAAGCTCCCGTCGACCTCATCTCTGCTCCTCCACTTCGCGGCGCCCGCCGCTCTACGCTGTCACATCCTGGGTCCGCGGGGAAACAGCGGCGTGAACGCCGCGCAGCGGCCTCATGGCTGGCCGCGGCCGCGGCTCCAGAACGCCACGACGTCCTCGGGCCGCTCTCGCTCGCGCAGGACCCGGATGTCGCCGCCGTCGACGCCGAGCACCGCGGGGATGCCGCGGCTGCAGTGGCGGGACCACATGCTCAGCGTGTAAGCCCCCGTGTCGCGGATGAGCACCAGATCCCCGGGCGACAGGTCCGGCAGCGGGAGATCGCGGGCCAGCACGTCGCCGCCGAAGCAGAGCGGACCGCCGAGGGTGCACGGCGAGAGCGGCCCCTCCCTGGGCGCGGCGTCGGGGTCGAGCGCCACGAAGTCATGGTGCCAGTCGGCCGGGTAATACGCGCGGCGCAGCAGGAAGTCGGCCCCGAGGTGCAGGATCGCGGTGCGCCCGGCCGAGTCCTTCTTCACGTACTCCACGCGCGAGAAGGCGAAGCCGCAGCCCGCCTGGACCCAGCGCCCGAGCTCGGTGATCAGCGTGGTCCCCTCCTCGAAGAGCGTCGGGACCTCGAGGCGCAGCGCGGCCGCGTAGTCCTCGAGCAGCGGCGGCCGGTCGGTGCTCCGGTAGGCGACCGGCAGCCCGCCGCCTATATCCATGGTGCCGGCGGCGCCCGGCCCCAGCGCGCGGCGGATCTCCTGGCGCAGCGCCTCGACGCGGCGGATCCCGTCGACCAGCTGCGAGAGCGAGCACCCCTGCGAGCCGACGTGCACGTGCAGGCCGGTGAGCCACCGGTACCGCGCGAAGGCGGCGCGCACGGCGTCCGCCTGCTCGAGGGGGACACCGAACTTGGAGCGCCTGTCCGCGACGCTGGTGAGGGCGATGCTGGACGCCCCGAGCTGCGGGTTGATCCGCAGACCGATGCGGCCAGCCGCCCCCTCGGGCCCGACGAGCTCGTCGATGCGCTCGAGCTCGTCGAGGTTGTCGGCGTTGATCCGCACGCCCAGGCGAAGGGCCTCCGCTATGTCGGCGCGGGTCTTCGCGGGCGAGTCGTAGACGATGCGGCCGGGGGGGCACCCGGCGGCGACCGAGAGCTTCACCTCCTCGAGCGAGGCCGCCTCGAGCCCCGCGCCGCAGTCGACCGCCGCGCGGAGGACCTCCACGAGGGGGTTCGCCTTGATCGCGACCGTGTGGAGGGCGCCCGGCGGGAACGCCGCGCCGATCCGACCGATGCGCGCCCGCATGCGCCCGAGGTCGTGGAACAGCACCGCAGGCTCCACGTCCATCCCGCGGCGCCGCGCCTCGCGGAACGCGCGCGCCATGCCCCCTGGATCCAGCCGATCCGCGTCGCTCATGGAACCTCCCTACCGCAGTCTGGCGTCCGTGAGGGCGGCTGTCCGCCCCGCGACGCCGCGCCGGCGCGGCGAACAGGAGGGCTGCCTTGATTTCCAGGATGTTTCGCGGCCGTGGGCGGGCAGCGCCCGGGCGCGTCCGACATTCAGGAGCCGCCGGGCAGAGGCCGCTCGCCCAGGCCGCGAGCAGGGGCGCCCTCACGGCGCCGCTGCTCGCGATCTCGGCCGCAGCGGCCTGCTGTTCAGGAGAGCTGTACGCTCAGGCGCGGTTGATGATGACGTTGAGCGTGGCGGTGATCAGCCCGGGGGTGTGCTTCATGGTCGGCATGGCAGGGTTGCCCCGCGGCGGATCGAGGCTGGACGCCGGGATGTTCGTCGAGCGAGCCGCGTACTCCGGCTCGGACGCGTACACCTCCGCGCTGAAGTCGGCGTCGAAATAGAGCTGCGTGGTGATCAGCCTGGTCGTGGCCCCGTTGATGCGAGCGACCAGGTGAACGTGGACGGGGCGCCCCGCGTACCATCCAGGCCAGAGCGACGTGAAGCCCACGATCCCGTTGCGGTCGGAGAGCTGCACGCCGCGGCAGAATCGGTCCAGGTTGTCCGGCGTACGCTCGATCGGGCCTGCGTACGGCGTCGAGGGATCCTGGTTGTTGAAGCCGCTGTAGTATCCCTCCGCATCGCAGTGCCAGATGTACACCTCGGCATCGGGGATCGGCTCGCAGCTGTTCTGGCCGTCGAGCAGGCGGAAATAGAGCCGGAACTCGCAGCCGGGATGGCCGTCCCGGATATCGCTCCGGAACAGGGTGATGTCGTTCGGGATCTCGTTGTCGTCGAGGAAGAACGGTCCCTCGATGTCCGTGGTCGTCATGGAGCAGCTTGCTGCGTCCTCGAATATCGAAGGATCCAGCGAGTCGCCGCCGCCCACGTCCGCGCCGCCCACGTCCGCGCCGCCCACGCCCGCGCCTCCGGTGCCCACGGTCGTGCTGCTCGTGCTGGTGGCACTCGTGCTGCTGGTGGTACCCGAGCCCGAGCTCGTGCTGCCGGAGCCGCCGCCGGCTCCTCCGCTCCCGCTGGTGTCATTGCCGACCGACCCGTCGTCCTCTCCACAGGACACGATCGTGGGCGCGGTGACGGCGAACGCCCCGAGCTTGATGAGGATCTGCCGCCGGTCGAGGACCCAGCCGAGCAGATCACGAGCCGCGGCTCCTTTTCTCTCACCCATACAACGATCTCCTTAAATAAGTCATGCCCTGACCGTGAAATACTCTGAACAGACTGGGTGGGGCCGCCGCCTCCACGATCCACTGGCGGATGAGCGCGGGCTGATCGGCCGGAATCCCCACCGAAGGGGCTGCCCTCTCTTAAGTAAGACTCGCGCAACGCCAGAGGGGCGCCGTCTCATGGCGTCTGCCCGCCAATGGGAATACCGTTGTTCAATTTTGTTGTCAAACGGATAGTTTGTTCACCAAGTATGTGCGACGTGAAATCTCGTCGCGCCGAGGCTGTGATTGAGTCGAATCGTAACAGAATGGCGGGAAAAGACCGAGTGTCCCGGGAGGATTCGCTCGGCCACGTCGAGCACCTACCGGAGGGAGCAGCGCGGCGCGTATGTCGGCTATCTCGTCTGTGGCGCGAACCAGGACAGGTGCCGAGGGCCAGAACTCTCGTCGAGATGGTCCGTCGACGCGTGTCTACCGAGCAGGAGCCTCTCTGTGAACGCGAGAGTCGCGTCCCTCTCGCGGTTGGTCTCACGCCGTGGCTGTGGCCGTCCGTGACCCAGCCGAGATCCTCCTGGATATCGAGGTACTCGAAGACCCCCCGAGCAGCCCGGGTCGACTGGTAGGGTCCGCCTGATCGGTTGTTGCTCCAGCCGTCGGACTCTCCCTCTGAACGACGATCGAGCGAGGCGCGACGAGGGCCACGATCGAGCGCGCGTCGAACGGGAGGCCCGTGACCCTCCTGCGAAGCTGGACCCGGAGGCGTCCGTCAATCGCCGCGAGGCCCTGTCCGGTGACGTGATCGAGGTGCGGAGGGTAGGGCCCGTCGAGGAGCCACGGGATGTCGTGGACCGGCCGGAGGGGCCGGCGCCGCCAGCGCGACCCAGGTTCCCTCCGCCGCCCGGAGCGGCATCCCCGGCGTCTGCGCCGATGTAGATCGCAGGGAGCAGTCCGGCAGCCGTGGAGAGGGTATGCAATGACCTGGCGCGCACAACGGTCTCCTGTGTGGCTCAGACGAATTCCCGGACCGGGCGGATGTGATCACGCCGGGCGGTGGGGGCGGAGCTGAAGAGGCGTCGTGCCGTTGGAACGTCCGCGCTTGCCAGGCCGAGCCGCCGGCCGCGCTGGTCGAGCACCGTGCGGCGCGACGCAGGGCAGCGCGCCGCGCGAAGCCGCCGTCCATGGTGCGCAGACCTGGGCCGGCACGGTCCAGTGGAGCGGCGCGTCCCGCAGGCGCCGAGCGGGCCCCGGGCTCACGGCGGCGTGGAGCGGCCCGAGGCAAGCTCAGCGGTACCTGCTCCGTGGACCGGTCCGGCGCCGGAATGTCGGAAATTTGACGAACACTTCCAGTTTCGTTGATTTTATTGTACATACGCCGGCCCAAGAGCCCCGTCGGACCCCCTGTATGCTCCGCCTCCTCCTCATCGACGACTCCGCCGCGATGCGCACGCACATGCGGGCCGCGCTCGAGGGGGCGAGGGAGCTCGGGCTGGTCGAGCTCGCCGAGACGGCGAGCGGGTTCGAGGCGCTCCGGCGGATGCATCGGGGCGCGTACGACGCCGTGATCATCGACATCAACCTGCCGGACATCGACGGGCTGGAGCTCATCCGCTTCATCCGCCAGAGCCGGCACCACCGCGACGTCGCGCTGATCGTCGTCTCCGCGATGTCCTCGGCGCGCGAGCGCGAGCGCGCCGTCCGGCTCGGCGCCCACGCGTTCGTCGCGAAGCCGTTCTCCCCGGACACGCTGGTGGCCGCGGTCCGGCGGGGCCTCGAGTCCAGCCAGCTGCGCCTGCGCGTCGCGACGTAGGCAGGGCGCGGCCTCCCCGGCGAGGCTGCCGCGGAGCGCGCGGGCGCGCGCCTCCCCCCGAGACTTCCGACGCGCGGCGCTCTGCTGGTAGGGTGCGGCGCCATGAAGCTCAGCCCGCACGCCTGCCGTCTTGTCGCGCCGCTCGCGCTGGTCGTGGCGACCGCCTGCTCCGCCTCGTCTCCCGCCCCGCGCGCCGAGCCGCCCGGCGCCGCGGCCCCGGCGCCCGCGCCGTCCAGCGCCGCGGACAGCCCGACCGGCCTGCTCTCGGAGGAGGACTTCAAGGCCCTGCACCAGCTCCGGTCGGACAAGGCCCCGCCCGCGCGCGGTCAGTCGATCGAGGTGGCCGGCACGCGGGCGTACCTGAGCCTGCCGCGGGACGCGAAGCCGCCGATCCCTGGCGTCGTGGTCATCCACGAGTGGTGGGGCCTGAACGAGCACATCATGCACTGGACCGACCGCCTGGCCGAGGACGGGTACGCGGCGATCGCCGTGGACCTGTACGGCGGCAAGGTCGCGACCACGCCCGACGACGCGATGGCGGCCATGAAGGCGGTCGATGAGGCGAAGGGGATCGAGACGGCGCGCGCCGCGCACCGCTTCCTCACGACCGACGCGCGCGTCGCGGCCCCGCGCACCGGCTCGATCGGGTGGTGCTTCGGCGGCGCCTGGTCGCTCAAGCTCGCCCTGAACGAGCCCGAGCTCGACGCTGCCGTCATCTACTACGGCCGGCTCGTCACCGACCCCGCGAAGCTCAAGGCGATCAAGACGCCGGTGCTCGGCGTCTTCGGCAACCAGGACAAGGGCATCCCGCCCGAGGTCGTGAGCGAGTTCGACAAGGCGCTGCACGATGCGGGCGTGGAGCACCAGGTGCTCCGGTACGACGCGGACCACGCGTTCGCGAACCCGTCGGGAGAGCGGTACGACACGAAGGCCGCCGCCGATGCCTGGGAGCACGTCCGCAAGTTCCTGGCCGCGAAGCTGAAGGGCGGCTAGCCCCGCGGCGGCGATGTGCGCGCCGGCCCGGGCGGGGGCCTCATCGCCTCACCGCAGCTCGCGCAACGCCGCGATGAGCTCCGACAGCGACGTCGCGTCGCTCCGATCGAGGGCCAGGGAGCCCGCGGCGAGCGCCTCGGCGAGCGCCCGCGAGCCCCCGGCCTCCGGCGCGGCGGCAGCGACGGCCGACTCGGCGCGCGCGATCTCCGTCACGAGCGCATCGAGCTCCGCCGGGTCGATCGCCGCAGCCCTCGCGGCCGCTGAGAGCGCGCCCGCGGCGCTCTCGACCTGCTGCACCGAGGCGCGCGTCGAGGCGTGGAGCTCCGCCAGGCGCAGCCGCTCGAGCAGCGCCCCGTACGCGGACTCCATCGCGGCGAGCTCGCGCAACGCGAGCGCCGCCGGGCGCTGCTCCGGGTCCGATCCGGCCGTGGCGTCCGCCGCGTCCGCGGTGCCGCCTGCCGCGCCGTCGGCGGCGCCCGTAGCGCCGTCCGAGGCGCCCGCCACGCCGTCCGAGGCGCCCGCGGCGCGCTGCGCCGCGATCGCCGCGACCTCGTCGCGCGCCGCCCGCACCTCGCCCAGGAATGCCTCGACCGACGCGGCGGCCGGCGCGAGCGCGCCCGCGCCCGGGGTCGCCAGCGCCTGCGTGGCCTCGCGCGGCCGCCGCCGCAGGAGCCGCCGGAGCGGCGCGTTGCACGCGACCCGCAGCGCCGCGGCCTCCGCGGCGGCGAGCACCCGCTGGCCCATCGACAGCTTCAGCTCGGCTTCGTCGCACGCGCGCGCGAGCTCCTCCGCGAGCGCGCTCGCCTCCGCCGGCCGCTGCTCCGCCTGCGGCCCGTCCATCGCGCCGCCCTCGCCCGCGCCGCCCTCGTCGCCCGCGCCACCTCCGCCCCGCGCGGCGTCGCGCTTCGCCTGGAGCGCGGCGCGCGTGTCGGCCAGCGCCTCGACAGCGGCGCGCAGCCGCTCGACGGCGGCGTCGGCCGCCGCCGTCTCGGCGGAGAGGTCGTCGCCCTCGATGTAGGCGCGCTGGCTCGCCGCCAGCAGCCGGCGCCGCTCGTCGCCCGCCCGCAGCGCCGCCGCCCTCCGCCGGTCGCGCGCCGCCCCGAGCGCCGCCGCGCCGCGCGCGCCGAAGGTCCACGCGCACGCCGCGGTCGTCCCGAGCGCCGCCGCGGCGGCGATCCCCACCGCGGCCGTCGGGACTACCGCGCCCGCGCCCGCTCCCACGCGCAGCCCGACCATCCCGGCCGCGAGCGCGCAGGCCGCAGCGCCCGTGCCGACCGCGCGCGCGCCGCGCTGGGGAGGCGCGGCCTCGAGCGCGGTCACGCCGACGTACGCCGCCGCGCCGAGCGCCACGAGCAAGAGCACGAGCGACAGCGGCGACGTCAGCGTCACGACCAGCCAGCCGAGCAGCGAGACGTCGATCATGGCAGCGCGCCGCTGGCCAGCGCGACCTCCCGCTCCTGCGCGCCGATCGACCCCGGCACGCTCGTCACCCGGAACGACGCCCCGTCCCACACGAGCGTCGTCACCACGAAGCGCACGTCCCTCCCCGGCGGATCGCTGCGGAACCGCACGCGCCACTCGAGGCGCGCCAGCTCCGCCGCCGGCAGCTGCACCGCCGCGAGCCCGACCGCCGGCGCGAAGACGCCGTCGCCGAGCGCCGCGTCCACCTGGCCGTCCCGCGCCGCGAGGGCGAGCTCCGCCGCGTAGTCCTCCCACAGCACGACGCGGAGCGCCCCGGGGCCGCTGAAGAGCTGCAGCTCCTTCAGCTTGCGGGCGAGGCTCTCGGCCTCGGCGCCGGCAGCGGCCCCAGGCGCGCCGCCCCCGGCGAGCAGTCGGCCGATGCGCGCCGCCGACAGGAGGCGCGCCCACGCGCGCGGATCGTCCGGCCCCGGCGTGCCCTCCGCCGCGGCGACCTTGCGCTGGATGCGCAGCGCCTCGTCGACGCGCCCGCTGCCCGCGGCCGCCGCCGCGAGCCTCAGCCAGCCCCGGGGCGCGGCCGGCGCGAGGTCCGTGAGCGTCGTGTACTGGCGGTACGCGGCCGCGTACCAGCCGTGCCGGAGGTAGACGTCGCCGAGCATCTCCCGCGACGCGGGGCTCGTCGGATCGAACTCGACGATCTCCGAGTACGTGCGGAGCGCGTCCGACTCGAAGCCGCTCGACGCGAGCACGTCGCCGAGCTCCAGCGCGAGCCCCGGGCTCATGAAGCCGCGGTCGCGGAGCCTCCGCCCGTAGGCGAGCGCCTCGTCCTTCCGCCCCGCCTCGGCCAGGAGGCGCACCCGCCGGATCTCCCCCTCCGGGTCGTCGGGCCGCTCGGTGAGCATCTGGCGCAGCAGCGCGAGCCGGTCGTCCACCGCCGGGAGCGCCGCGAGCCGCTCGTCGACAAGCGTCCAGCGCGCCCTCGGATCGGCGCCCCCGAAGAGCGTGCGCCGCACCGCGGCGGCGATCGCGGGATCGACGCTCCGCCGCATGAGCGCGCGCGCGATGAACCGCTGCGCCTCGGGCTCGTCGGCGAAGCGCACGAGCAGCGCCTCGGCGCCGCCCTCGGTGGCCACCTTCGCCTGGAGGAGCGAGAGGAGCGCGGCCTTCGCGCGCCAGTCCGGCAGCTCGCACGTCGCGAGCGCGCCCTCGTAGCGCGCGATGAGCTGCTCGGCCGTCGTGGCGCGCGCGAGGCGCTTCGACCACACGACGAGGCGCTCGGCGAGCGGGCGCCGCGCCGTGTCGCTGCACGGCGACATGGCGACGGGCCGGGGCCTGGGCGTCCACGCCTGGGCAGCTTTCCGCGCCGCCGCCCCGCCCGCCGCGCCCGGAGGGACGGCGTTCCCGGCCGGTCCACCGGCGCCGCGCGGCGGGGGCCTGGACGCATTCACGGCGGGCGCGCCGAACGCCACATGCGCGCTCGCCGCCGGGGCGCCCCCGCTCCTGGCCTGCGCCCGGAGGGCTCCCCGCGGGGTCGTCGAGGCCTCCTGCTCCTGCGGCGCGTACTCCGCCTTCGCCTCGTCGGCCGCGGCCGTGACCGTGGCGGCGGGCGCGGGGGGCGGCGCCGGCAGGGCAGCGGCGGGCTCCGCGAGATCCGCCCTGGCGCCCTGCTCCAGCGGCTCGGCCCTCTCCGCCATGGCCGGCGCCGGCGCGGCGGCTGCCACCGGCGCGGCCCCTGGCGCCGCCGCCTGCTTGCTCAGCCCGTAGCCGCCCTCCTTGTCCGAGGCTTCCTCGTAGCTCGCGCTCGGTTCGCTCTTCGAGCACCCGGCGGCGACCGCCATGGAGGGCGGCGCGAGCAGCGCCGCGAGCTCGCGCTCTCGCTTGGGCGTGAGCGCCGTCAGCCGCTCGCCCCGCAGCGGCGAGCGCCGCCGCCGGATCCCCTGGTTCAGGTACGCCTGCTCGCTCTCGAGCGCCAGCGTGCTCGTGAACGGCGTGATCAGCCCGTACTCGAGCCCGAGCTCGACCACCTTGCCCCGGTGCGCCTCGGCGTCGTCGCCGTCCGCGAGCAGCCGCCGCATCTTCTCGGCCGCCCAGAAGCGCGGCACGAGCGCCGCCCCGACGCCCCGATCGAGCTCGATCGGGTGCTCGCGGGAGTACTCCTTCCCCGCGAGCCGCCCCTTCACGACCGCCTTCGCGGGCAGCGCGTGGTGCGTGCGCGCGAGCAGCACGACCTCCTCGCCGCGAGAGATCTTGCCGCTCGCGGTGAGCATCGGCTCGTCGAGCCCGGCGCCGAGGTCGATCGAGAGATCGGTGATGGTCGCCGTCTTGATCGCGCTGGCGAGGCGCAGCACCTCGGACGTCGAGCCCTCGGTCTCGTCGATCCGGAACGACTGCCCGCCCCCGGCGCGCGCGAGCTCGCGGAGCAGCGCGTGGTTCGCGTTCTCGCCGACGCCGACCGTGAAGAAGCGCGCGCGCGAGGCCGCGAGCGAGCGCCGGAGCCGCTCCGAGAGGCGCGCGCCCGTCACCTCGCCGCTCGTCGCGAGCCCGTCGCCGATGTAGATGACGGCCGGCTGCTCCTTGCCGTGCACGCGCCCGAGCGCCGACTCGAACAGGGCGCCGAGGTCGGTCGCGCCCCCCGTCGCGTGCTCGGCCAGCCGCGTGAGCGCCGCGGAGATCTCCTGATCGGACGCCTCGGCCAGCCCGTCCTTCGGGTGCAGGACCGCGGGCGCCGAGTCGAGCGCGATCAGCGCGAAGTGGTCCGACGGCGACATCGCCCGCAGGATCGCCTCGGCCGCCGCCGCCTTCTGCTGGCGCGCGGTCTCCTCGGCCGACGCCGACGTGTCCACCACGACGACGAGATCGGCGGGCAGCTCCTTGAGCTCGGCCCAGTCCACGTCGGGCACGTACCGGGCCATCACGTAGTCGGCGCGGTCCTCGCCCGCCTCGAAGCGCGACAGGCGCAGCGGCGACGGCTTCGTCTTGACGGAGGCCTCGAGCTGGAAGTCCGCGCGCGGCTCGTAGCCGCTCCGCCGCATGCTCACCCGCCGCCCGCCGTTCTCGATCACCGCGTCGGCGAGCGTCGCGATCTGCATCCCCTGGCCGGCCTGGCCGAGGTCGACGGAGAGGGAGAACTCGCCGATCTGGACCGGCTCGCTCGACCGCATCGGGTACACGTAGGCGAGCTTGCCGGCCGGCGCGCCGAGCAGCTCCACGTAGCGCAGCACCACGCGCCGCGAGCCGCTCGCGGGCACCGGGAAGATGCGGGCGCGGTAGCTGTGCCCGTCGACCCACTCGAGCAGCGCCGGCTCGTGGCCGGTCTGCACGGCGGCCTGGTACCGCTGCGCCGCCTCCTTCCGCTCGATGACCTCCCCCTCGACGAGGACGCCGTCGGTCTCCACCGCGAACGAGCTCACGAACGCCCGCTCGGGCACGGTGAACCAGTACCAGCCCTCGACCTGGCGCCCGCCCGGGTTCGAGAAGGTCTGGTCCACCTCGGTCTCGGCGATGCCGTCGCGCAGCACCGCCCGCACGGCCTGCCGGCTGATCTCGAGCGTGCGCGCCGGCGCCCCGGGGGCGCCCTGCAGGTCGACGCCGTAGATCCGGCCCGAGCCGCTGCCCTCGCCGGCGAGGGGCCGGTGGTCGCCCATGCCGCCGGTCCAGTCCTCCCAGTAGGCGAGCGGCGCGACCTTCGGCGCGGCGCTGCCCGCGACGGTCGCCTGCTCGCCGGCGTGCACCTCGACGCGCCCGCCGGGGGCCGTGACGACGGCGAGCCCGCGCGCCACGTACACGCTCACCCCCTCGCTCGAGCGCCTCATCGACAGGCCCGCGTCGGCGGCCGACACCCTGACGTCCCCGAGCGCGTGCGAGAGCTCGCCGCGCTCCGAGGGCGGCGCGTCGAGCCACACCTCACCCCTGGCGAGCGAGAGCCCGTCCGCGCCGAGGGCGATCTCCGAGTCAGCGCGGAGGAACACCGCCGAGCCGTCGGCGAGCCGCACGAGCGCCCGCGCGCCCTTTCCGGTCGCGAGCTCGGCCCCGACCGGGATCGGGACGCCGGACACCACGGTCGCCGGCCGGTCGTCCTGCTCCAGCGTCACCTCGCCCGAGCAGAGCTCGAGTCGGGCGCCGATGGCGCTGGCCTTCGCGGGCGGCGTCTCCTGGCTCAGGACGAGCGCGGTCACGCTGGCGGCGAGCACGAGCACCCCGGCCGCGAGCCGGAAGCGCAGGCCGCGCTTGCGGCGCGCCAGCGCGGCCCCCGCTTCTTTTGCGCCTTCCCCTGCCGGCGCTCCGGCCGGCCCTACCTCTTCATGCGACGACATCCAGGTCCTCCTCGCCGCGGTGGCTCTCGCCCCCGGAGCCCAGCGCGGGGCCGCATGCAGACGTCCCATGCCCCGCAACGATCTACCGAAGCGATCGCAGCGGTCATCGTAACGGGAAAGCGCGCAGGAAGCGTAGGCCTATCCCGGAGCGGGACGGCGGGCGGATCTCGGGCGGCTGCGGTTTGCTGTGGAAGAGATTTGAACCGCCAAGACGCCAAAGACGCCAGGACGAGAAGAGTGGAAGAGATAGTTTGCTGTGGAAGAGATTTGAACCGCCAAGACGCCAAAGACGCCAGGACGAGAAGAGTGGAAGAGATAACGAGCCTTGATTAAGCTTGTTATATATCGCTCTTCTCTCCCTTGGCGCTCCTGGCGTCCTTGGCGGTTCTTCCTTCTCTCTTTCTCGCTCTCATCCGCTCGACGCTTCAGGTCATCTCGTCCCCAGGGTCATGAGACCGGGCGCTGTCATCCGGCCGGTGCTCGCTCTATATCTTCATGGAACAGGCCGCCAGGGCAGGACGGAAGTCCGGGCGCATACGAACGGCCGTTTCTGGGAGTCTATCCATCCAAGGAGGGGGCGATGACAGGACTGCTTCCGGGATTCCGGAGGTTCATCGGCTACGTGTCCCTTGTTTCCCGGCGGCGGAGGTTCCGCCGGGCGCCGGATCTCCCGGGCGACCGCTTTCGCGCGGAGGTGGTGAAGGTGGTCGATGGGGACACGCTCCACGTACGTGACGAGCGGGGCGTGATCCATCCTGTCCGCATGCTCTCGATCGATACGCCGGAGACGCACTTCCTCGGCACCTCGCAAGGCCCCTGGGCCGAGGCGGCCGCAGCGCGGCTCTCCGAGCTGCTGCCCGACGGCGCCGAGGTCGAGATCCAGACGGACGAGCAGCCGTGCGACGCTTACGGGCGCGTGCTCGCGTATGTCATCTCCGGAGGCCAGCTCATCAACCGGGTGCTGCTCGAGGAGGGCCTGGCGATCACCTACACTGTCGCGCCGAACCTGCGCCACGCGCAGGAGCTCTCGGAGGCCGCGCGGGAGAGCTTCACAGCGAGGCGCGGTATGTTCAGCGACCCCGACGTCATGCTGCCGTACGAGTACCGGTGGAGCATGAGGGGCCAGTCGAGCGCGAAGCTCGTCGGCAGCCTGTCCCTGGGCGAGGTGTTCGACCTGTCGGAGCGGGAGCGGGTGCCCTGCTGGGATCGGGTGTTCTTCTTCGACGCGCGCGACGTGAGGGAGCCCTTCGTCCGCGTCGCGGCGGAGCGGCGCGCGCGCGGCGAGCGCTAGAATACCGATCACGTTGATCCACCGAGGAATGAACCGCCAAGCGCGCCAAGGATGCCAAGAAGAGAACCAGATCATGGCGCCTTGGCGTCTTGGCGGTTCGAACCTCCGCTTTTCTCAGGCGGTTTCAACCCGTTTGTCGCTCTAGCTAAGCACCCCGGGAGCCAGTCCCCTTTCAGATCACCCTCAACGTCGTCAACAACTGAGCACTGGGCTCGGCGGCGGAGCCCTGAGCGGCCGTGGGCAGCCCTGAGCGGCCGTGAGCGGTGAGCGCCGGCCGCCGCCATCTCCGACCCGTGGTCGTTGCCCGCCGTCCCTGCCGCGCGCTGGTGAAGCCGGGTGAGCATTCATGCCACGGGCGTGGCAATTCGCCTCATTCTGCCCGGCGCCCCAGACCGCCGAGCCGCGCTCGAAACGCCGTACTTCGCGCGCCGCTCCTCGTCAGGAGGCAAGCTCCAGCGGGCTCGACGTTGGCACGGGAGTCGCCTGTGGGCGGACCTGCTCACGGCGCCTGGCCTGTTTGCCCGGCGAGCCATCTTCGTACGTGAGCCGGATGGCTGCTCGGGCGCTCGGGAGCGCCGTGACGCGCGGGCGGGTGTCTGTCCCCAATCGACCTATTCTTCGTGAAGGAGCGCTTGTATGCCAGTGAAGAGAATGGATGTCTCGTGCCTGGTCGCGTGCACCGCGGCGCTCTCGCTCGGCCTCGTGCATTGCGGCTCGGCGCCCAGCGTGGGCCCTGAAGAGCCTACCGGCCCGCGGGGGGCCCCGCCGGCGGTGGGCGGGACCGTCGCGCCGGCGGGACCGAGGGCGCCGATGAACGCGAACCCTCCGCCCGGCCCCGACACGCCGCGCACGAGCTACCTGCCGGTGGAGGACAAGGAGCCGTTCGCCGCCATGGTCGCCCGCATGAAGGCCGACAAGCCCGCGGTGGCGAAGCGCCATCAGACCCTGCTCGAGGAGCGGTACGATCTCGCCAACCGCCCCACGCAGGGGGTCACCATGTCGCGCGGAAAGCCCGTCCAGGCCGGCGTGCGCGTGAGGCTCCCGAAGGGGACGACGTGGGAAGCGCTGGCCGCGCTCGCGCCCGACGCTATCCGGGAGCAGGGGCTCTGGCCGAGGGGCTTTTTGCCGCTGCCGCACGCGAACCACCCGGAAGGCGGAATGGTCTTCCCGAAGGTCCAGATCGACGAGCTGAAGCGCCAGACAGGGCGCGACCTCGCGCGCTTCGATCTCGACTTCGACCTGCCGGACCACCTCATCTCCGAGTTCCCGGCGCCCATCTATCTCACCACGCGGCCCGACCTCGGCGACGTGTCCAAGGGGCAGCTCGTCACGATCGACAATTTCTACGAGCTCTTCAACGGCATCCTGACGCCGAAGCAGCTCGAGGGGCTGAGGCTCCTCGTCACGCCGTTCCCGCAGATGCAGTTCAACGCGACCGCGGACCGGCGGTCGGAGAGGGCGAGCCTCGGCGTCGCCTGCTTCGATTGCCACGCGAACGGGCACACGAACAACGCATTTCACCTCGTGGGCGACACGAGGCCGCAGGAGTTCCGGCACCGGGTCGACACCCCGACCTTGCGCGGCGTGAACATCCAGCGCCTCTTCGGCTCGCAGCGCGCGCTCAAGACCGTCGAGGACTTCACCGAGTTCGAGCAGCGGGCGGCGTACTTCGACGGCGATATCGTCATCGCCGTGAAGAAGGGGATCAACATCCTGGATCGCGGGCACCAGGTGCACGCGATGTCCGAGTTCCAGGAGATCCTCGACTTCCCCCCGGCCCCGAAGCTGGGCGTGGACGGGCGCCTCGACCCCGCGAAGGCCACGCCGGAGGAGCTCCGCGGCGAGCAGGTCTTCCACGGCAAGGGCCGGTGCGGGACGTGCCATGTGGCGCCGTACTACACCGACAACCTGATGCACAACCTGCGGGCAGAGCGCTTCTTCAAGCCCGAGCTCATCAACGGCCGGATGGCCACCGCGGACGGCCCCATCAAGACGTTCCCGCTGCGGGGCATCAAGGACAGCCCGCCTTACCTGCACGACGGGCGCCTGCTCACGCTCGAGGACACGGTGGAGTTCTTCAACCTCGTGCTCGGTACGAAGCTGACCGCGCAGGAGAAGGCGGATCTCACGGCGTTCCTGCGGGCGCTCTAGTCCCGCGGGTCTACCCGAACCAGGACACGGACGGCGCCGGCCTGATGGACGGGCTCGAGGGGCGGCTCGGCACGAGCCCGACGCTAGTTCAACGGGCCTACGCTCTTCGCAGAGCCCGGCACGAACTTGGCCGTCGCGCTGCGACCCGTGCGGCAGAGTTGGTTAGAGGCGGCCGAGCGCGTCGATCGGACGGGTGGCACCCCGAGCTGCACGCCGGGCGCGATTTGCAACACTCGTGAGGCATGGCAGCACGTTGATGCTGGATTCCAGCTGCGCTGGGCTGTTGCCTGCCGAGAGGGCTATACAGCACTCCCGGCCCTTGAACCATCGATAGTTCAGTCTGCTGGATGGCGCTTGCTCCACGGAATCAGGCCATGGTACACCGCGTGCGCAAGGGGGAGAGCCATGGTGCTGCAATCACCCCTTGCAGAGCCCCATGCACCGATCCTCAGGGCTGTCGCCGCCAGCATTGAACGACGAGGTGTCACCATGGAAACGAAGGAATATGAAACTGGGTATTTCTCATCGTCGGGCCTGCCCGCCTCGATGGCCCGCAACCTGACCCGGATGGTTGGTCTGATGTTGCTCTCGACGCTGGGCTGCTCAAGCGGCATGGATGAAGGCTCGTCGACTGGTGCCGGCGGGAGCGGCGGCCAGGGCGGGAGCGGCGGCCAGGGCGGGAGCGGCGGCCAGGGCGGGAGCGGCGGCCAGGGCGGGAGCGGCGGCCAGGGTGGCAGCGTCGGGGACAAGACCGTGCTCCGGGTTCCCCTGTATCCCTATATCCCCGACGCGGCGGGAGATCAGCTCGTGGCGATGGCGCTCCGCATCGAGGCCGAGTTCGAGGCAGCGCATTCCGGGATCGATCTCGTGGTGAATCCGCCCTGTTTTGCGGGCGACTTTTACGACCCCGCGTCGCTGGCCGAGGGCCTCGCCGTGGAGGACGCCGACTGCTCGTATGACGTCATCGAGACGGACATGATCCTGCTCGGCGAGCTCGTGGCCACGGGCGCGATCCGCCCGTGGGAGGAGCTTCCTCCCGCGGACTGGCACCCGGCGGGCGTCGCGGCGTCCACCTACAACGGGGAGATCTACGGCGTCCCGCACTGGCTCTGTGGCCATTTCACCTTCTCCAGGGACACGTCCGTGGAGAGCGCTGACACGGCGACCGAGCTGGCGTCGGCGCTGGTCGATCTCCAGACGGATGCGCCGGACATGGCCGGCAACTTGCTCGGAAGCTGGAACCTCCCCGCGCTGTATCTGGACGCGTGGGCAGACACGAACGGCCCCGATGGGGTCGCATCGGCGATCTCCACCACGATGTACGACGCGGCGACCCTCGATGCGCTCAGCACCTTCTCGGGGACGTGCGAGAGCGGGGGGAGCAACCCGTGCCTCGACGGCACCTACGATCTGGATGAGAACTTCGACCTCCCGGCACAGCAATTCGCAGCAGGGGAGGTCGATGCGACCTTCGGTTATTCCGAGCGGCTCCACACGATCTTGAAGAACCTTCCTCCTGACGGTGATCCGGCCGAGATCAAGATCTCCTCGGCGCCACTGGGCGACGGCAACCACCCGCTGCTCTTCACGGACAGCTTCGTCGTGAGCGCAAGGTGCACGGATGCCTGCGCCGAGGCTGCCGCCGCGTTCGTCGCCTACATGAGCTCGGCCAGCACCTTCGCGTGGATCCTCGCGAGCGAGGACGCGCCGCAGGAGACCCGCGTTCCACGCTACCTCTTGGCAGCGACGCTCGATGCGTACTCGGCGCCCACGATCAGCGAGGAGCCCTTCTACCAGGCCATCAACGCGCTGACGCAGGAAGGAATGAGCTTCCCAAACGGCGGCCTCCTCGACGTCAGGAGCGAGATGCGAGATGACATCCTCGCGACCATGACATCAGCTCCCTGATCCCGGTTGATCCATCGGCAAGCGTGGGCCCCCTCCTCACCGAACGCACGCGCCTCAGGGGCGCCGCCGTCTCGGCTTCGCGGGCGCGCGCTGGTCGAGCTGCTTCAGCAGGGTCTTCGGTGCCTTGAGGCGCCACGCTCGCTCGAGCCGCATGCGGCACTCGGGCGCGCGCAGCGCCGAGAGCCGCGCCAGGACCGCCGGATAGCCGCGGTAGTGGTCGGTGATGAAGTAGATGTCCGGCTGCGTCTCGATCAGGAATTCCTGCTCGTCGACGCTCTCGAGCAGGAAGACCACAGACTGGCCGTCCTCCTTGAGGCGCACGAACGACTTGCCGCGGACCTTGAGCGCGGGCGTGCGGAACCAGACGTCCTCCACCACCTCGGGCAGCGCGAGGCCGAGCTTGCAGAGCTGCTCCCAGTTCATGGCTCGTCGAGATCGCTCACGTCGGGCTGCCCGCCTTCCCGCGGCGGCCGGTGGCAGGCCGCCACCCGCCGCCGCAGCTCCAGAGGGGAACACGAGCGGCCGTCGAGAGTCCAGATCGATGGGCGGCTCCCGGCGTGCTCGCGGTGCGCCGCGCGGCGTGTGCCGTGCCAGGGGCCGCGCGAAGGGCGCTGCCGGGGCCGCTACCTCTCGACGTGCCCGGGCGCGGTCCACCGTAGCGCAGATTCGCACGTCGACTGGCTCAGCTGCGCTATGGAATGTGCGAAGGTGAACTGGCACCCTGGCGCGGGGAAGCACAAGATGCGCCGCGCGAGGTTCTTGAATGCACGAGGGACAGCGGCCTTCTTGGATGGGTGCACTGATGTTGAGCGCTGCGCTCCTCGGGGGCTCGGACGGCGCCGGCAGCGGCACCGACGGCCGCTCAGGCGCGCTGGACGGCCAGATCGGCGGAGTGGATGGGCCGTGCACGGCGCGCTCGGAGATCATCGGCGTGGCGGACGCCTCCCGGCTCGGCTTCTCGGCGAACGACGCGATCTCTGCCATCTCGGGCGCGCGCTCTGCCACGCTCACGTGGGCGAAGGGCGGGAGCACGACCGTGACTGTCTCTGCGGGTGCGCCGCTCACCGCGCGCTTCGTCCACTTCACGAGGTCAGGGGTCCAGTACACTGCGGGGGGCGACGGGCCGCCCGACGACCCGGTAGACTCCATGGCGACGAGCTGCCCCGGCGGCGATCCGTTTCTGGAGATCGACGTTCCGCTGAGCTTCTCGACGGAGGACGGCGCCTTCGCCGACTCGTTGCCGGTCACGCTCCGGGCCGGAAACCGCGACGCCGTCACGTACATCCACGTGATCTATCCCTTGCAGATCCAGGGTTCCTATCGGATTACCGAGGTTGACCCTGCGGAGGTCGATGACGTGCGGCTCGTCCTCTACGGCACGATCCGCAGCAGCACCATCACCGGAAAGCTACAAGGGTTGACCCCGGGCAACCCGAACGGGACCGGCGAGGGCCCCGACACGCACGGGCGAAGGTTCGACGTCGCGGAGTTCTGATCGTCGTCCAGCTCGGAGGCGCCCGGCCGGACAAGCGCCCGCATCACAACGTAAAGACATCAGGCCGCCTCGTCGCCGCGGAGGCCGTACGCCGCCATCTTGCGCTTCAGCGTGTTCCGGTCGATGGCGAGCGCGCGCGCCGCGCGGGAGATGTTGCCCCGATGCACCCGGAGCGCGCGCCCGATCGCCGCGCGCTCGGCCGATGCCACCGCGTCCGCGAGCGGCGCGACGTCCTCGCCGCCGGCCTCCGCCCCCGCCCGCCGTGCGTCCGCGCCGCCGGCCGGTCGCAGCGCCGCCGCCGTGATCTCCGGCGCGAGGTCGCCCACGTCCACCGCGTGATCGCAGAACACCCCCCACCGGAGCACCTCCGCGCGCAGCTCGCGCACGTTGCCCGGCCACGGGTGGCTGCACAGGCTCCTCAGCGCCTCGCGGGTCACCTTGAGCCCGCGCCCCTTGCGCCGCGCCCTCACCTCGTCGAGGAACGCGTCGACGAGGATCTCGATATCGCCCCCCCGCGCGCGCAGCGGCGGGACCTCGATGATCGCGCCGCGGAGCCGGTAATACAGGTCCTCGCGGAAGGTCCCTTCCGCGACCATGGCCCCGAGGTCGCGGTGCGTGGCCGCGAGGACGCGCACGTCGAGCTCGATCGTCGCCTCGCCGCCCACCCGGCGCAGCGTCCCGTCCTGGAGCACGCGCAAGAGCGACGCCTGCACCCGCGGCGACAGCTCGGCGATCTCGTCGAGGAACAGCGTGCCGCCGTGCGCCTGCTCGAAGACGCCGCGCCGCCGCCCCGCGGCCCCGGTGAAGGCGCCCGCCTCGTGGCCGAACAGCTCGCTCGCGAGCACGCCCTCGGCGAAGACGCCGCAGTTCTCGGCGATGAACGGCCCCCTGCCGCGCGGGCTGTGCTCGTGGATCGCCCTGGCCGCGAGCTCCTTGCCGGTCCCCGTCTCGCCGAGGATCAGCACGGGCACGTCGGTCGCGGCGACGCGGGCGATCCGGGCGCGGAGGAAGCGCATCGGCTCGCTCTCGCCGACGAGCACCGCGTCGCGGGTGCGCGCCTCGGCCCGCAGGCGCACGACCTCCTCGCGCAGCGCGCGGATCTCGGGGAACCCCTCGATGTCGAGCCGGACCTCGCGCACCGCGCGCGGGTGCGGGCGCGGCACGAACGCCGCCGGGATCACCTGGAGCATGCGCGCCGGCAGGAGCCCCGCCTGCACCAGGATGACCCAGAGCGTCTGCGCCTGCGGCGTGCCGGCCGAGAGCAGGACGTCCGTCGCCCAGGCCGCCGGGGGGAACGCGCGCTTGAGCTTCGCCGAGAGCGGCCCGAGCGCGCGGAAGAGCTTCGCGTAGTCCGACGGGTCGTCGACATGGACGACGCGGAGCTCGGCCCGCGGCGCGCGCTCCCGCGCCCGCTCGACGAGCGCCCGCGACGGCGCCTCGCCCGCCGGGATGGTGAGGACCACGATCGCGTCGTAGCGGCTCTCCTCCTGGTCGAGGAGCCGCAGCACGGGCCCGCGGTCGCCCTCGGGCCGGCGGCCCTGGTGCGCCGGCGCCGGCCCGAGCGTGCCCGCATCCGACCAGGTCAGCAGGAGGCGATTCACTGGTGCACCGTACACCAGTGATGGTGCGCCGTGCACCATTCAAGGTGGTGCGCCATGCACCACATCGAGGCGAAGTCGAGCCGTTCTGCCGGCGCGGGCGCGGATCGCGCGCTGGCACGGGATCCGCAAGTCTCCTCCGTGTTCGCGTTCGCCCGCGCCGTCTGGCGCCACGGAGACCCTCATGAAAGCGCCCGCCGACAGCGTCGTCCTTCCCGCCCACGCCCGCCTCGTCGCCCGCGACGATGTCTGTGAGCCGGGCGTGGGTGCAGATCAGCGCGGGGCGGGGGCCGATCGAGGTGCGGCGGTTCGTGGCGCGGCTCGCCGAGCGCATGGAGGCGCTCTGCCGCGAGCGCGGGCTCGCGGTGGTCGACGTCACGGTGCACGGCGACGAGGGGGCGCCGGGAGGCCGCGCGCTGGAGCGAGCAGGACCGGATCGTCCGGGGCGCGCGAACACGGCCTCGTCGGTAGAAACGCACTCGTTCGAGACCGAGCGCGCGACTTGCACCCAATGCTCCGCCATGGCTTCATCGATGTAGAAGTCGAGCCCGCGCGAGTCCTTCCTGCCGAAATCCGTGGCCTCTGTCAGCCGCAAGGTGAAGACCTCGCCGCCAAGCTGCACGCGATCGGTACGCGGCGCGAATCCGTAGTCATCGCAGCCTGCTCGAGATCGCGGCCGATCCAGGTGCAGCAATCTGCGTGCGAGCAGACCCGCTCCCGCGGGCGCCTGCGCGCGCCCCACCCTGGCAGGAGACCGAGCTCGGCTCCGAGCCGACGTAGCCGTACGCGTCGCCATCGCACGCGCCCGGAGAGGTCGCCGAGGCAGCGGTGTGCCCGCACCCAGGCGAGCGGCGGTGCGTGCTCTGCGACGATGGGCCGCAGGGCCGCCGCATCGCGTGCTCCACGCGCCTCACGAGGGGGCTCGCGATGGGCGAGAGTCCTCATGTCTCCTGTTCTTATAGAATAACGAAAATTCTAGTTATTCTACTCTCCTTCAGACATCGCTTTGCGCGATCGAGCAATGCACGCTGCGCAACGCCCGGCAGCCGCTCCCCAGGCCGGCCCGGCTGGCGGAGCAGCCCGCCCGAAATACAGCCCGAGGCGGGGCAACCGAGTGAGCCGAAGCGGATAGGCAACCTCGGCGCTGCGCCCTGGCCTATCGATTGCTCCTGTCCGTCACAACTGGTTGCGACATCGAGCTGCCGGCGCAGCACAGATGTCAAGGGGAGCGGCGCGTTCTCGGCCGACAGGCTCGCGTCCTCACCCGCGCGGAAGGAAGCCCCACGCGCCTGAACGGCGCCTTCGCGGACACACGGAATATGCAAACACGCAGCCGACCGGGCTACACGGCCGAGCAGGTGTGGCTCCCCGCCTCGGAGAACATCCTCTCCTGGGACGAGGCGTTCCACGAGCTGATGCTGAAAGATGGTATTCGGATGACCGCCTTCAAGGCGGCCATCGACGAGGCGGTGAGACCCGGCATGGTCGTCCTCGATCTCGGCACAGGGACCGGGATCCTCGCGGAGTGGGCGCTCCGTGCCGGCGCCGAGCGCGTCTACGGGATCGAGCTCCGCACAGACGTCCTGAGCGCCGCGGTCGAGGCGATAGGCCGAGCCGGAGTTGGACACAGATTTTTTCCCGTCAACGAGCTCTCCTATCGGGCTCACCTCCCGGAACGCGTCGACCTGATCATCTCAGAGATCATGGGCAACCTGGCGGACAACGAGGACTGCATCGCCATCCTGAATGACGCCAGGGCGAGGTTCCTCAAGACCGACGGGCAGATGCTCCCCCGCGCTGTTGAATCGTACCTCGTCCCGGTGGCGGCCGAGTCCGCCCACGAGCGGGTCGTCAAGGGTGAGTGCGAGGGGCTCGGCGGTCTGCGGACGCTGGAAGACGCGCTCCAGCAGAGCGGCGCGCGGAGCCGCTTCGATATCTACTACGACGCCATCCTGCCGTGCAGCATCTACCTGGCGACTCCGCGCGTTATCAGGATCTTCCGCCTCGATGGTACCGACGAGCCGACGTACGAGCACTCGACGGAGTACGCGGTTACAACGGACGGCTGCTTCACCGGGTTCAAAGGCTACTTCATCGCGAGCCTCTCCAGGACGGTGCCGCTCGACATCTCCGGCGATGACATCGCGGGCGGGGCCACGTCGGGAAGCTGGAAGCATGGCTACCTTCCCATCGAGGCGCCCGTGAGCGTGAAGCGGGGCGACAGGATCCAACTCGAGTTCGGCCGGAGGTACCCGGACCGGAGCGATAGCCCGTTCACGCAGGTCTATTTCTGGCGAGGCCATGTCGTGCGAGACGGCAGGCCCATCGCCAGCTTCGAGCAGTGCACGAGGGGAGAGCCGCGTAACGACACCCTCATTCCCGAGCGAGGGAAACGCGAGGAACGCTCCCACGACGTTCAGTAAGCTGTGACACAGAGAAGAGAATAAGAATCGTCATGTCGTCATATGCGAATTTTAGCGTGCATGCTCCCCAAGTCGCAGCGTCCGTCGTGTCGCGCGAACATGGAGACATCACGCAGCACGAGATCAACGCGCTGAAGACCAGGTACAACCTGGCCGACGCGCACACCCACCAGCGTCAATCTCCATCTCAACGTCGCATCCTGGCGAGGCTGCCAGAGCTCTGGTACGAGGCGGAGGAGAAGCCCCAAGCCGAGCACGAGAGGCGCTTCATCGAGCGATTCTTCCGGCTGCATCGCCAACCCGCGGCGCTGCGCAAGCCGAAGACCCTCCTCGCGTACGCCGCATCCATCTCGACGATGGTCGCCGCAACCTATCTCGCGAAGAAGGGGATGTCCGTGGCGCTCATCGAGCCGTGCTTCGATAACATCCATGACATCATGAAGAACACCGGTGTCAGGGTAGCGCGGCTGGCGGAGCGGAGCCTCGACGATCCCTCGCGGATCTACGACCGGCTGCGCGCGGAGGTGCAGACGGACGCGCTCTTCCTCGTGGACCCGAACAATCCGACCGGGTTCAGCCTCCTCAAGTATGGCAGGCGGGGCTTCGAGGAGGTCGTGCGGTACTGCAAGGACCACGGCAAGCTCCTCATGCTCGATTTCTGCTTCGCCTCGTTCGCGTTGATGGACGAGGAGGTGGGCCGCTTCGACGTCTACGATCTCCTGGAGTCGTCGGGCGTCAGCTATATCGCCATCGAGGACACGGGGAAGACATGGCCCGTGCAGGACGCCAAGTGCTCGCTCCTGACGGCCAGCGACGACATCGACGAGGTGATTTACAATATTCACACCAGCGTCCTGCTGAACGTCTCGCCCTTCGTGCTGAACGTGCTCTCGGCGTACGTCGACGACTCGGAGCAGGACGGCTTCTCCTCAGTCCGGGAAGTTCTCGAGCAGAACCGGAGCGCCGCGGTGGCGGGCCTCTCCGGATCGCTGCTCGAGTACTGCCCCCCTGACGTCAAGACGAGCGTGGGCTGGTTCAAGATAAGAGCTCCACGGCTCAGCGCCACGGAGCTGCAGAGGGTCCTCGTGAGGCAGGAGGTGTACCTGCTCCCGGGTACATATTTCTTCTGGAGCGATCACGAGAAGGGGAACGCCTACATGCGCATCGCGCTAGCGCGCGACCCGAAGATGTTCACGGAGGCGATCACCCGGCTGCGGGGGATTCTGGACAACTATGACCGAAGGTGAGCTGTTCATCGACGCGTCCCTGTTCCTGGGGATGCACAGCGCGCACGAGGCGACGCGCGCCGCCTGCAAGACGTTCTTCGTCGAGCACTTGCGCGGCAGCGTGGTCATGAGCCTCGAGCACGTGGGCCTCTGCGACGACATCATCTGGAGGAACCCTCGCGCCATACAGGATCTGTATTACCCGTTCATGGACAATCTCCATACGGACATGAGGATCGAGCGGCGCGCGTACAAGCAGGCGGATCTCCGCGTCGCGGCCCGCACGCGAAGCCTGCGCGGCCTCGCCCTGTGCGACCGCCTGCTCCTCGCGATGGTGATGAACCGTGGGGGCACGCTCTGCTCCGTGAACCGAGCGCTGCTCAGGAGGCCCGGACTGCCCGTCCGGCCGCCCGAGGCCACCACGGAAGCGGTGTTCCCGGACCGCCTCGAGCGACTCTATCAGCAGTCCATGTGTTTGCGGATAAGCCGCGAGTGCAGCCGGAGGAACGTTCAATGTATCATGGAGTGATCGTGCCCCTCGTGACGCCGCTCTCCGAGCGTGGCGCCGTCTGTGAAGAGAGCGTCAGGGCGCTCGTCGGTGGCCTGCACGGCAAGGTGTCTGCGTTCATGCCTGCCCTGAGCTCCGGGGAGGGCTCTCGGCTCGATGAGACGCAGTGGTATGACATGATATCCCTCACGCGGAGGTACGCGCGCGGCGCGCCGGTGCTCGCGGGCATCCAGCGGAGTGAGACCCGGCAGATCATCGAGCTGGGCCGCATCGCGGAGCGCCTCTCGGTCGATGCCGTCGTCGTCTCGACGCCCGTCAGGAGAGATATCTCGCAGCGCGAGATACGCGAGCACTTCGAGGTGTTGCGGGGCGCCCTGCGCGTGCCGCTCTTCATTTACAACGAGTCCGCGCTGTCGGGGAACCACGTCGACGTCGAGTCGCTGATCGACGTATGCCGGCGCGGCGGCGTGGTGGGCGTGAAGGAGTCGAGCGGCTCCACCGCCTTCCTGCGCCAGCTCCTCGCCGCGGACACGGGCGTCCCCGTGTTCCAGGGGTGGGAGCACCTGTGCCGCGAGTCCCAGGGCGTCCATGGTTACGTCCTGCCGCTCGCCAACCTTGATCCCGCGCTGTGCAACGAGATGTTCGAGGCGCCTTCGCGAGAGAAGCAGGCCGCCATCGACGCCGCCTGCGCGCGCCACGGCCTGCTCCGCGACGACTGGTACAGCGGTATCAAGCGAGAGCTTCGCGCGAGAGGTGTCATCAAGACGGAGAGGGTCGCGACGTCATGAAACATCATGTGATGGACCAGAAGCAACTCTTTCTGTACAATCGCTCATCGGGCGACGCGCTTCGACGCGACGAGATCCTCGACGCCGAGCGCCGGTGGGTCGACGCGGCGGTAAGCGCGCGCGAGGTGAGCGCGCAGGCGGTCTCCTCGCGCGCGGAGCTCTTCGCGGCCTTGCGCGACCGGCTGGAGGAGGAGCGGGCGAGCCCGCTCGAGAGCGCGGCGTTCGTCGCCGATGGCGCCACGCTCACGCAGTTCAAGGTGATCGTCGCCGAGTTCGCGGTCGACGGGCTCACCGAGGCCGAGTCCTTCCTCCCGATCGTCCAGCGGCTGCCCTTCAAGGCGCAGATGGCGGTGCTCCGGGTGCTCATCGACGAGTTCGGGGGCGGCAACGCCGATCGGGCGCACTCTCAGCTGTATCGTGATCTGCTCTCGGAGCTCCGGATGCCGCTGGACATCAACGGCTATCTCGACGAGATCAACGAGGAGAGCTTCGCGTTCTCCAATATCTTCTACTGGCTTGTTCAGCGGGCGCCGCGGGTCGAGTATTTCCTGGGTGCGCTCGCCTATCTCGAGAGCAGCGTGCCCATCTCCTTCGGCTGCTTCTCCGCCGCGTGCGACAGGCTCGGGATCGCGAGCAGCCTCTACTACACCGAGCATATCCATATCGATCAGTACCACGCCAGGGAGCTCAAGACAGCCATCCGGGAGGTCGAGGACGTGGCGGGCATCGATTTCAGGAAGGTCTGGGTGGGCGTGGACGTCGCGAGCGCGATCCTGGCTCAGGCGTTCGAAGCCGCGGTGGACAAGGCGCGGCGGGTGCAGGCATGAGCTCGGAGCGCGAGCCCGAGAGCTTCCGCGTGCAGGTGGGCGCAACGACGTACGTCGTCGAGAGCCGATGCCCGCACCGGGGCGGGAAACTGGCGTACGGCCATGTGAACGAGCGGCGAGGCTGCATCACCTGTCCGCTGCACGGGGCGACGTTCGAGCTGGCCTCGGGGCGGCAGCTCGCGGGGCCCGCCTGTGGTCCGCTGCGGGTGAGGATCGTGCCCGGGGACTGGTGATCTCACCGGCAAGACAGCGGCACTTCTTGTCGAGTTACTGAGTTGAAAACGAGGAGCGCCGGCAGCGATGCGCGCTCTCGCTTGCAGTTGCAGCGAGCCAGGCTCGCGGGACGCCGACAGCGCCCCTCACCGCTTCTCGCCGTCTGCCGGCGCCGCGGGCCCGCCCCCCGGCGTCCCGTCCACCGCATTGGGCCCGAGCAGCGTGCCGCACATCGTCTTGCACAGGATGTCGGTCGGCCTGCACTCGCACTTGCCCTGCTGCTTCAGCTCGAGCTTCCCGCGCATCTGCTCGATCGTGAACTGCGCGAGCCGCTCGACCCGGTCCATGTTCCACCCCTCCTGGATCTGGCGCGGCGTCCGCGGGTCGGTGGTCTTGCCGTCGGGCTCGGCGCAGCAGCGGAAGCTCAGGAAGTAATAATAGAACCCCTCGTCGTGCGTGTAGATCTTCGGCCGGCACTGGTTGCGCACGCCCTTGTACCAGGGGCCGCCGGTGTGGACGCTGTCGAACTTGCCGCGCCAGCCGCCGCTCGTCTCGCTCGCCACGACCTCATCGGTGTTCGCGGGCATGTCGGCGACCCCGTAATCGCTGATGCAGTCGGGCTGCGACCCGCTCGGCACCCCCTTCCACAGGCGGGCCAGCTCGCCCGGGTCGCGCTTCGCGACCTTCTTCATGTCGGGGTCGTCCCACAGGTGGTCGCCGTTGCACTTCGTCGCGTCGCGCGAGTACCCGTAAGGGAACGGCTTCATCTCGGGCCCCTCGCAGGCGAGCGTCCACTCCGACTCGGTGCAGAGGCGCTTGCCGACGGCGGCGCACTTGACCTGCGCCTGGTGGAACCGATTCATCACCTCGGGCCGCTCCCCCTTCTTGTTCGGCCACTCGTACGTGTCGATGCAGTATCGCTTCTTCACCTTCTCGCCGGTGCAGCGGGCGGGGGTGGGGGCGAACTCCTCGCAGATCGTCTTCTTGTTCGACTTGTCGTACCAGCTGCGGAGGCAGCTGTGCTCGACCTCGGTGCAGTACTCGCCTTCGACGAGCTTCATGTCGGCCGGGCAGGCCTGCTCCTCGGCGGCAGCGCTCGCCGCGCCGGCCTCGGGGGCGGGCGCGCCTGTCGGCGCCGCCGTGGGCGCCGCGCCCGCGGTCTCGGCGGGGGACGGGGCGGCCGCGGGCGAACGACCGTCGTGCGCGCGCGGGGGCGCCGCCGTCTGGGCGGGCTCCGGGGGAGCGCCAGAGCAGGCAGCGGCGAGCGTCAGGGCGGGGAGGGGGAGCAGGAGGCGTCGCATGCCGGGCGTCATAGTCGATATAGCGGCGAGGGGAACCAGGGTCGCGCCCCCGCCCCGAGCCCCGCGACACCGCCGCCGGAGCGCGCGGCGCGCGCGGCGACCTCCGCGGCCGGCGCGGCGGCCCCGCGCTGCCCGGCGGCGTCCGGCAGCGGCGCCGCTGCAGAGCCTGCCGGCCGCGTGGGCCAGGCGAGCCGCGCGACCTCGCGAGGCGCGCGAGGCGTTGCCGGATCGTCAACCGAGTAGACGGCCCCTCGGACAGGAACGCAGGGGAAACGCAGCGCCCCAGGCCACGGTCCTGCCCTTGCTCTGCCGCCCTGCTCGCGGCCGGGTCGGTCGCCAAAGGCTCGCTCGGTCGCGCCGGATCTGCGTCCAGAGCGGTCGACGAAAGGACACGAGATGTCGACTACCAAGGTGAAGCGCGGCAGCCCGCGCTGGGCGGCGGCGAAGCTCGCCCTTCTCTCTCTCGTCATCGCCGGCACAGGCAACCTCTCCGGATGTGGGCAGGTCGCCCATGACTGGCCGGACCGGCCGGCGCCGCCGCCGCCACCTGTGGATCAGCCCGGCGCGGGGCCTCCGACGACCACGGTCGACAAGATCGACCTCCTCCTGGCCATCGACAACTCGGGCTCGATGGCCGACAAGCAGGACATCCTCGCCCTCGCGGTCCCCGACCTCGTCGCGAGCTTCGTGAACCCGCGCTGCATCCACAGGACCGGCGAGGTGCCTCCCGTGGCGGTCCGGTCGCCGAACGACGCGTGCCCGCGGGATTTCAGGCGCGAGTTCGAGCCGGTCAAGGACATCCATGTCGGCATCATCAGCTCGAGCCTCGGCGGCCATGGCGCGTCCTCCTGCCCGGGGAGCGCGAGCGCCTCGAACGTGGACATGGCGCACCTCCTCGCGCGCACCGACGAGCGCTCCGGCGTCAACGACATCCCCACCTACCTCGACAAGGGCTTCCTGGCCTGGGATCCCGATCAGAAGCTCGCCGGGCAGCCCGGGGTGCCGGACGCGGAGGACGGCGAAGCGGACCTCGACACCGACTCGGACGCCGACGCCAACGACACGTCGCTGATCGGACAGCTCACGCACATGGTCAAGGGCACGGGGCAGGCCGGCTGCGGCTTCGAGGCGCAGCTGGAGAGCGTGTACCGCTTCCTCGTCGACCCGGAGCCCTATGCCACGATCGAGCTCCAGGGCGACATCGCGGTGCCGACAGGCCTGGACGAGGACATCCTGCGGCAACGCCGGGAGTTCCTCCGGCCGAGCTCCGTCCTCGCGATCCTCCTGCTCAGCGACGAGAACGACTGCTCCATCCGCGAGGAGGGCCGCAACTACATCGTGGCCGAGACGAAGAACAGCTTTCGCCTGTGGCGGCCGCGCTTCGAGTGCGCCACCGACCCGGGCGACAGTTGCTGCAGGTCGTGCAACCAGAACCAGGGCGACTGCCCGGTCGACCCGACGTGCATCGGCCCGGACGGGGAGACGGCGAGGCTGAGCCCGGAGGACGACCCGGTCAACGCCCGCTGCTGGGACCAGAAGCGCCGGTTCGGCTTCGATTTTCTCTATCCGATCGAGCGATACCGGCGCGCCTTCACCGACGCGCAGATCGAGAATCGCCAGGGCGAGCTGGTCCCCAACCCGATCTTCAGCGATCTGAACCCCGGAGACGGCGACACCGACATCCGCGATCCCGGGCGCGTCTTCTTCGCCGGCATCGTCGGCGTGCCGTGGCAGGACATCGCGCGCCAGAACGCGGAGGGCCAGCCTGACCTCCTGCGCGGCCTCGACGCGCGGGGCGAGCCGGTCGGCGGCTTCAAGAGCGCCAGCGAGCTCGGCGCCCCGCTGCTCGACGGCGCGGTCAGCAGCACCTGGGAGCTCATCCTCGGCGATCCCGCGCGCTTCCAGCCGCCGAGGGATCCCTTCATGATCGAGTCGATGGCGCCGCGCACGGGCTCGAACCCGATCACCGGCGACGCGACCGTCCCGCCGCACGAGGCGGGGTGGAACAACCTCAACGGCCGCGAGTACACGGTCCCGCAGGGGAGCGCGCGAGAGGGAGATCTCCAGTACGCTTGCATCTTCGATCTCCCCGAGCCGAAGGACTGCGAGGGGATGGCCGAGAGCTGCGATTGCAGAGAGACGGCTGACCTGGCGAACGACAGCCCGCTGTGCCAGCCGGCAGCCGGGAACGATCTGGCGGACCCGCAGCCCAGGACGGCGACGCAGATCAAGGCGAAGGCCTACCCGGGTCTCCGCGAGCTGCAGCTCATCCGGGAGCTCGGCCCGCAGGGCATCGTCGGCTCGGTGTGCCCGAGGCAGCTCGCCGACGCCGCCGCGGCCGACTTCGGCTACCGGCCGGCGATCGGCGCCATCATCGACCGCCTGAAGCCGGCGCTCGGCGGGGAACCCGCGCCGTAGCGCTGGTGCTGCCGCGTACCCCGACGCCGGCGGGCAGGTCGACCGCCCTGCTCGTCGAGGCGCGCGGCGCGCAGGGCGCGTGCAGCTGTGCCGATACGCCGGCGCGCCGAGCAGGCGACGCGCTCAGCCCTGCTTCGGCGCCCTCATCCGCGCCGGGTCCACGGCCACGTCCCGCGCCACCTTGCCGAACGCGATGACGCTCCGGTCGCCGTTCTTCTCCTCGATGACCACGCGCCGCACCGACCAGAGCTCCGGCCCCGAGGTCATCTCGAGGCTGCGCACGTGCTTCGCGACCTCCTCGGCCCGCGGCCGCGCGGCCAGCGTGATCCCGTCCGCGCGGCTGGGGATCGAGAGCTCGTAGCGCGCCCTCAGCTTCTGGAGGTCGCCCCCGAGGAGCACGAGCAGGTCCGAGAGCACCGCGCCGAAGCGCCCCGCGGAGCCCCGCCCCGCGCCCGCGGCGCCCTTCGGGGTCGCGAAGCCGAACCCCTCGGGCGTGATCCAGTAGGTGATCGCGTCCGGCGGCTTCAGCTCCCAGCGGAGGCGGTCCGGCAGGACCAGCGTCATCTCCCCGTCGCTCTTCACCGCCGTCGCGAGCAGGCCGATGCTCCGCTCCTGCGTGAACGGCGCGACCAGCGTCTTCACCGACGCGCGCGCCCGCGTGATCTCGGCGAGGGCGTCGCCCACCTCGTCGGCGCGGGCGCGGCCGGCGACCGAGAGCGCGCCGCCGCACGCCGCCAGGCCCATCAGGAAAGATCGTCGCTGCATCCTCGTCCTCTTACCCCAGACGGGCGGGCCGCGCTTTGCTTCACGCAGGTGGGCCAGACCGGAAGAGACGGGTGAGCAGACGGGTGAGCAGACGGGCGGCAGACCTGCGGGCCGCGCTCAGTCCGCCACGGGCTTCGGCGTGTTGGGCCCGCTCTCCGGGAGCTCCGGCTTCGTGATGTACTCCTTCGGGAGATCGCCCGTCAGGGACTTGAGCCAGACCACGATCTGCTCGACCTGGGTGTGGTTCAGGTCCTTGCCGAGCTGGTGCTTCCCCATGAGCCGCACCGCCTCCTGCAGCGAGGAGACGGACCCGTCGTGGAAGTACGGCGCCGTCGCGGCGACGTTGCGGAGCGTCGGCACCCGGAAGACCATGAAATCGGCTTGCTTCTTCGTGATCTCGAAGACCCCACGGTCCATCGTGTCGGGCCACGACCGCACCAGGCCGAGCTTCTGGAACATCGTCGCCCCGACGTGCGGGCCGAAGTGGCACGTCACGCAGCCGACCTCGACGAACGTGTTGAACCCTTCCTTCTCGGCGCTGGTCAGGGCGTCGGGCTCCCCCTCCAGGAACAGGTCCCACCGCCCGCGCGTGAACAGCTTGCGCTCGAACGCACCGAGCGCCTTCGCCGTGTTGTTGACGGTCACGGGCCACGGGTCGTTCGGGAACGCCCTGCCGAACGCCTTCACGTACTCGGGGATGGAGCGCAGCGTCGCCTCCAGCCGCACCGGCGTCATCGCCATCTCGCCCGGGTTCATCATCGGCCCGTTGGCCTGGTCCTCGACGCTGTCGAAGCGCCCGTCCCACATCAGCGAGAAGAACCCGGCCGAGTCGTAGACGCTCGGCGTGTTGCGGCGGCCGCTCTGGTGGGCGTGCCCGATGGACACCTTCGCGCCGTCGGCGCCGTACCGGTCGAGCGGGTGGCACGAGTTGCACGAGAGGTCGTGGTTCTTGGAGAGCCGGGTGTCGTAGAAGAGCATGCGGCCGAGCTGGATCTTCTCGTCCGTCAGCGGGTTGTTCGAGGAGGTGACGACCGCCGGCAGCGGGTTGAAGCTCGCGAGCCGCTCCGGATCGATCTGCACCGCCGGCTCGTTCGCGCCGGGGGTGGGCGCCGTGCCCGGCGCCGCGCCGACCGGGGCCGCCTGGGGGGCGGCCGGGGCCGCGCCGGGCGCCGCGCCGGGCGCCGCCGCCGTCGTCTTCTGCACGAGCCACGCGCCCACGCCCGCGCCCGTCGCGGCGACCAGCGCCGCCGCCGCCACGAGCGGGGCTGCCTTGCTGCGAGGGCGCGCGGCGGCCGGGGGCGGCTCGCCCGCCACGATGATCGTCCGCTGGAAGGGCACCGAGGTCCCCGCGACCGTCATCGACGGGGGCGGGCCGTCGAGCCTTGACTCCGACGTGCGGACCGCGGGGCCGCTCTGCGAGAGCATGCCGTGGTCCTGCCAGCTGCGGGGCGTGGCCACCGGCGTCGGCGGGCGCCGCGTCATCATGCCGCTGTGGTCCTGCCAGCTGCGGGGCGTGGCCGCCGGCGTCGGCGGGCGCCGCGTCATCATGTCGCCGTGCTCGGGCCAGCTGACGTTGGTGCCCGCGGGGGTCGGCGGGCGCCGCGTCGAGGCGTCGGGGTTCGCGGGCGCGCGCGAAGGCGGCGGGATGTCGGCCTGCAGCGACTCGGGGAGGGGCTGCAGCATGTCGTCGCGGATCGAGGCGCCGTACGGCAGGAGCGTCCGGACCGCGTCGAGCATCTCCGCCGCGGTCTGGAAGCGCGCGTTCCTGTCGATCTGGAGCGCGCGGTGCACGATCTCGGCGACCTCGTAGGTTACCCAGGGCGCCAGGCTCTGGATGGGCGGCGCCGGGACCGAGCAGATGGCCACGATGAGCTCGCCGAGCCCGCGGGAGTTCCTGTAAGGGGTGCGCCCGGCGAGCATCTTGAAGAGGACGATGCCGAGCGACCAGAGGTCGGTCCGGCCGTCGACGTCCTTCATGTTGCGCGCCTGCTCCGGCGACATGTAGATCGGCGAGCCGATCAGGTTGCTCGTGGCCGTGAGCTCCTGGTGGTGCTCGAAGCTGTCGTCGGCCTGGATCTTGGCGACGCCGAAGTCGAGGAGCTTGACCGAGAGCTCTCCCCCGTCGCGCCGGGCGAGGAACAGGTTGGCGGGCTTGATGTCGCGGTGGAGGACGCGCGAGTCGTGCGCCTTGATGAGGCCCATGCACGCCTGGGCCACGATGCAGAGCGCGAGCTCGGGCGGCAGGGGACCGAGTCGCCGGAGCAGCTGGTCCACGTCTTCGCCCGAGAGCAGCTCCATCACGAGGAACGGCAGGCCGGTGGCCCGGTCCCTCCCGCTATCGAGCACGCTGGCGATGTGCTCGCTGTCGATGGCGCCCGCCGCCCTGGCCTCGCGCTCGAAGCGGGCCATGACCGCCTCGTCCTGCGCGAGCTTGCTCGTGATCACCTTCACGGCGACGCGACGACCGGTCCCGAGGTGCCGTGCCTCGTAGACCGCCCCCATCCCGCCCTCTCCGAGCAGCCCGAGGATGAGGTACCGTTGATCGAGGGTGGTGTTGATCAGGTTGATGTCCGTCATGGTCCGGTCGACCCGGTCGCCGCTCCGATGCCGCGACCTTGCGCCCCGAATCGCATTCTCGGACGGAAGCTCCCGCTAGGCAATCTCGCGGTAGGGGAGCCCCGGACGAGAGGTGTCCTACCGCCGGTGTACGGTCGTGGAAGCTAGGGGAGAGTGAAACAGGGGCGAAACGGTTGCGCGCCCGGCTAGGCCGGGCCGGCGCTGGCGCTTGCGCCCGCGGTACCGGGACGAGTGTTTATTTAAGGAGCGGCACTGCCGCGCTCGCCATCCGAAGCGGACGGATCGGCTGCATCGCTTCCCAGCTCGCCGCCCGGGTGAGGCGAGCCGGCGCGCTCCCAGGCGGCGTAGTCGCCGCGCGTGAGAAGCGGGTCCTCGGGGAGCGCCTCGGGCTCGACGGTGTCGCGGGCGGGATCGAACGCCGGGTCGAGCAGCCGCGCGAGATCGAAGCGCAGGAAGCGGCCGGCGAGGTGGGGGCCTTCGCTCACCCAGAGGACGCGCGCGGTCGCGTCCATGACGACCGCGTGGGTCGCGATGAGCGCGTCGATCGCGCGCCGGTCGCCGAGCGGCAGCGGCGCGCCGCCGGGCCCGCGCCGGTCGCGCAGCACGTCGACTGCCGCCTCGATCGTCGCGCCCTCGGGCAGCGCCGCGAGCCGCTCGTCGAGGCGGCGGCGCCGCGCGTGGGTCGAGGTCTCGGCCTCGACGCGGCGGTTGCGCGGGTCGCTGGCGAGCGGCCCCTCGAAGTGGTTGGTGAGCGGCACCTTGCCGCGGCCGCGGCGCGCGTGCAGCGGTGCGCCGGGCGCCCGCTCGGCGATCGCGACCTCGCCGCCCGCGTCGACCAGCATCACGAGGTGGGAGACCATCGGCGCGCGCGCCTCGAGGATCGCGAGCGCCTCGTCCACGCTGCGCGCGCGGCCGAGCACCTCGCGCATCGTGTGCACGACGGGCTCGCCCGCCGCGCGCGGCTCGCCGGCCCGCCCGCCGTGGACCACGAGCGCGAGGCCTGCGGCGTTCATCCCCGTCACCGCGCCGATCAGGCCGGGCCAGGATACCGAGGCGTACGGGACCTTCCCCTGCTCGTGGACCAGGAACACCGCCTTGCCCTCGTCGAAGATGGGCCCGGCCTCGAAGTCGAAGTTGCGGGCGAGCACCGCGTGGCCGTCCGCCGACGCGGACCCCGTGAGCGCGAAGCTCGTGCAGCCGATGAGCGGGGAGTGCTCGAACGAGAGCGCGATGTCGTAGAGCGACTGGAGGAAGATGAAGCGGTGGTACGTGGGGAGGACGCCGGCGAACGGGTCGGGTGAGAAGGCGCGGGCCTGCGCGGCGATCTCGCGCCGCACGCCGTCGGTCATGCCCTCGTCCACGCCGCGGAACTGGAGGCGCGAGACGTCCATGATCAGCCACCGGACCGGGGCGACGGGCACGTAGCGGCGGAACTGGTCGTAGAGGGTGCCCTCGTTCCGGACCATCTCCGGATAGAAGAGCCGGCCGTGCTGGTGCCCGATCTCCTCCGGCGACCCGGAGAGGCGCGCCTCGAGGATCCGGCCGCGGCGGCGCGCATAGGCGGGGCCGAGCACGCGCACTCCTGTCGGCCCGGCCGCGGGCTCGCCGGCGACCGCGCCGATCGGCGGCGGATCGATCCGCGTGGCGGCGGCGATGCCGAGGTGCGCGAGGACGGGCACGGCGAGGAGCGCGGCGGCCGCGATGAGCTTGCGCCGATGGCGGGCGAGGCGCGACGGCCGCGGGAGCGACCCTCCGGCGCCCTGGCGGCCCGTACTCCTCTCGTCTGAGCACTGCTCTGGTCCGCTCATTCTGGACTGCTCGTTCTAGAATGCTCGTCCCAGGCCGTCACCCTCTCGTCCGAGCATCGCCTTGGTCCGCTCGTTCTGGACTGCTCGTTCCAGAATGCTCGTCCCAGGCCGTCACCCTCTCGTCCAAGCACCGCCTTGGTCGGCTCGTTCTGGACTGCTCGTTCCAGAATGCTCTTCCCAGCTCGCCGCCCTCTCGTCCGAACACGGCCTGGTCCGCTCATTCTGGACTGCTCGTTCCAGAATGCTCGTGCCAGAACGCGCGCCCCGTTCAGGGAGGCGCCGCCGTTGGCTGCGAGGGGTGGGGGTCGAGCTCTGCGACGAGCGCGCTCGCCGCGGCGGGGCGGCGCGACGCTGGCGACGCGGCGGGCACGTGGCGGAGACCCCGCGTGAGCGCGAGCGTCGCCAGCACCCGGCGCACGATCCTCGCCGGATCGCGCACGCTGTCGAAGTGCGTGAGCCGCTCCTCCTCGGGCGGGTAGATGACCCGGATCGGCACCTCGACGACGCGGATGTCCGCGGCGACCGCGCGCAGGAGGATCTCCGCCTCGAAGGCGTACCCCTCGTCGCGCGCGCCGAGCGAGAGCGTCGTCCGGAGCGGGTAGCGGCGCAGGCCGCACTGCGTGTCGGCGAAGGGGCGGCCCGCAAAGAGCGAGAGGAAGAAGTTCGAGATGCGGTTCGAGATCTGGTTCGCGCGCGGCGCGCCCGCCGAGACGAGGTCTCGGATGCCGAGCACCAGCGCCTCGGGATCGGCGTCCGCCTCGATCAGGCGGCGCGCCTCCTCCGGCGGATGCTGGCCGTCCGCGTCCACCGTGACCGCCACGTCGAAGCCGGCGGCCAGGGCGAACTCCATCCCGGTGCGCAGGGCGGCACCCTTGCCCTGGTTCTCCGGGTGGCTCAGCACCGTGGCGCCGGCCGCGCGCGCCCGCTCGGCCGTCCGGTCGCTCGACCCGTCGTCCACGACGAAGACCGCGCCGGCCAGCCCCTCGACCCGCAGCGTCTCGCGTGTGACATCCCCCACGTTGCGCTCTGCCTGGTAGGCAGGAATGATGGCGCAGATCCGCATGAAGCAGAGCGCGATTACCATGGTGTGCCCTGGATGAACAGCGGCAGGCACGATCTGTCCGCCACGTTGTCTCCTGGCCGACGTCCGGCTGGGCTCGACGCGGGCGAGGGGAAGCGCAGGACGCCTGGCGGACGGCCGCGGCCGTGCCTGCCCGGCTAGCCCTCGCGTAGCGCGCAATCAACGCAATCAAGGAGCCTCCACGTGCGTGTCCCCTCGACGCCGGCCGGCGATCGTCGCCCGGACCCCGGTCCTGGCCTGCTCCGTCGCCGCCCGCGCTTCCGCCGCGTGTGGCTGAGCGAGATCGTCTCGTTGCTCGGCGACTGGATGAGCTTCGTCGCCGTGAGCCTGCTCGCGCTCGGGGGCGAGGGGGGCGGCGTCGTGGCGCTCGCGCTCGTCATGGTGGGGCATCACCTGCCGAACGCGCTGTTCGCGCCGGTGGCGGGCGTGCTGGCGGACCGGCTCGATCGCCGGTGGCTGCTCATCGCGGCGAGCCTGGTGCAGGGCGCGCTCACCCTGGCCATGCTGGGAGCCGCCGTCGTCGGCAGCGTGCCGGCGGTGCAGGTGCTCGTCTTCGTCCGCTCTTCGGTGGGCGCGCTGCGCTTGCCTGCCCAGAGCGCGGTGCTGCGGCACGTCGTCGAGGAGGACGAGCTGCTCGAGGCGAACGCGATCGCATCGGCGACGTGGAGCGTCATGTTCGCGGTCGGAATGGCGTTCGGCGGCCTGATCGCGGCGCTCGGTCCGGCGGCGGCGCTCGCCGTGGACGCGGCGTCCTTCGGCCTGTCGGCGCTGTTTCTCTGGGGGCTCCCGCCGATGGTCGCCGAGGGGCGGTCGGCGGAGGGCGGCACGCTCGCCGCGCTCGCGTCGGTCCGCGGCGACATGGTGCTCGCCTGGAAGCACGCGTGGGATCGGCCGCCGCTGCTCGACGCCGTGCTCGCGAAGACGCCGGTCCACCTGGCGAACGGCGGGGCGCTCCTGCTCCTCAACCTGCTCGCGACGCAGCTCGCCTTCGCGGGCACGGGCGCGCTCACGTTGGGGCTCCTCCAGTGCGTGCGCGGGGCGGGGACGGGGGTCGGCCCGCTGCTCGGCGTCGCGCTCGTCCGCCGCGGTCTCCGGGGCGAGCTCGCGGCCACCGGGGCCGCCTGGGTGACGTTCGCGTCGATCGCGGCGCTCGCCGTGACCCGGCACTGGGCGGCGCTGCTCGGGGTCGTGCTCGCGTGGGGCCTGGGCAGCGGCGCGAACTGGGTGCTCTCGAGCTCGGAGATCCAGCGGCTCTCGCCGGACCGCTTCGTCGGGCGGCTCTCGGCGATCGACAACCTGGCGCTCACGGTGGGCCTGTGCGCCGCGCTGCTCGGGGGCGCGGTGCTCGTCGAGCAGGTCGGCGCCCCCGGGGCGGCGGCGTGGCTCGGCCTCGGCGCCGGCGTGCTCGCCTGGCTCGGGTCGCAGTGGATGCTGCGCCGGCGCGCTGCGGCGGAGAAGAAGGCGCTTTCCTTGCAGCCGGAGACGGAGCGCAGGTAGTCTCCCGCCCCGATGATCCCGGACGTGTGGGCGCCTCTACGCGGCCTCTCCGTGCGCCGCTGCGAGGACGAGGGGCTCATCAACGGAACCTGGGTGGCCGGCGAGCCGCCGCGGTTCGTGGTCCAGCGGGTGAGCCCGATCTTCGCCCCGGAGGTCCACGACGACATCGAGGCGGTGACGGCCCACCTGGCCCGCCGTGGCCTCCCGACGCCGCGCCTCGTGCGCGCCGACGACGGTGCCCTCTGCGCGCGGGACGCCGCGGGCGCGGTGTGGCGGGTGATGGACTTCGTACCTGGCCGCACGCTCCACCGCGTCGGCTCGCCGGCGGTCGCCCGAGCCGCCGGCGCCCTCGTCGCCCGCTTCCACCGGGCCGTGGACGATCTCGAGCACGCGTACCGCCACGTCCGCCCCGGCGCGCACGACACGGCGCTGCACATGGATCGCCTCGACGCCGCGGCGACGGGGGGCGAGGGGCGGCGGCTGGCGGACGCCATCCTCGACGCGTTCCGCACGTGGCAGGGGCGGCTCGACCTGCCGCTCCGGCACTGCCACGGCGACCTCAAGATCTCGAACGTGCGCTTCTCCGACGAGGGGGAGGGGATCTGCCTGCTCGACCTCGACACGCTGGCGCTGCAGCCGCTCGACGTGGAGCTCGGCGACGCGTGGCGGTCGTGGTGCAACCCGGCCGGGGAGGACTCGACCGAGGCGCGCTTCGACCTCGAGGTCTTCGCCGCCGCGGTCGCTGGCTACCGCGAGGTGCGGCCGTTCGGCGCGGAGGAGCGGGCGGCGCTCGCGGACGCGGTCGAGCGGATCGCGCTGGAGCTCGCGGCGCGCTTCTGCCGGGACGCGTTCGAGGACCGCTACTTCGGCTGGGATCCGGCGCGCTTCCCGACGCGCGTCGCGCACAACCTGCAGCGGGCGGCGGGGCAGCTCTCGCTGGCGCGCTCCGCGCGGCGGCAGCGCGCGGAGATCGCGCGGCTGCTCGCGGGGGGCTGAGCGGAATCGTGCCGCGGCTCGGGTGATCAGGTCGCGCCCCGCGGCGCTACCCCGCCCGGCGCCGCGGGGCGACCGCCGGCTCGACCCTCCCCGGACCGACCTACGCGCCCTTCAGCGCGGCCGTGCAGTGCCCGCAGCGCACAGCCTTGATGGGGATGCTCATCGCGCACTCGGGGCACTCCTTCGTCGTCGCCGCCTCCTCGTGCTTCCTCTGGAGCTTCCCCATGAGCTGCATCAACAGGAACACGCAGAGGGCGACGATGAAGAAGCTCACCAGGTTGTTGATGACCTGGCCGTACTGGAGGAGGACCGCGCCCGCCTTCGTCATCTCCTCGGGGTTCGTGTGGGGACCGGGCCCGCTCGGCGCCTTCAGGACGATGTAGTGCCGGCTGAAGTCGATGCCGCCCGTCAACAGGCCTATCGGCGGCATGATCAGATGATCGACGAGCGACTTGACGATGTTGCCGAACGCCGCGCCGATCACGACGCCGACCGCCATGTCGACGACGTTGCCACGAATGGCGAACTTCTTGAAATCCTCCCAGAACATCGCTCTCTCCCGACGCTGACGGCTTCTACTCCGGCAAGCACCCCGAGATCCACCACCCGCTCGTGGTTGCCTGGGTGATGCCAGACTTCCGCGCCGCGAGCAGGAACGGTGCCACCGAGCTCGTCCGTGGTTTCCGCGCTCGCGTCCGCGGGCCCCATCCGCGCGCCGCGCCTGGCGGCGTACGCGTCGCGCCCGGCGTCCGCTGCACGTCTGTCCTGGCGGCGCGCGTCAGGAATCCCTGGCGGGATTTCCGGCGGGCGAGACTAGGATGCGCGCCGGAGGAAGCACCCAGCCATGGACCCCGACGCCGAGGCCGCCCTGCGCCACCGCGCGAAAGCCGAGCTGCGCAAGCGCGCCCGGGCGCTCCGCAGCTCCATCCCCCGCGACGCCATCCTCGAGCGATCGCGCCGGATCCAGCGCGCGCTCGCGGAGCTGCCGGCCGTCGCCGCGGCCCGGAGGGTCGCGCTGTTCTACCCGATCGAGGACCGCAACGAGGTCGACCTCCGGGAGCTCGACCCGCTCCTCCGCGGCCGCGGCGTCCGGGTGGCGTACCCCGCCATCGACCCCGAGTCGCGCCTGATGACCTTCCGCTTCGTCGCGGACCCGGACGCCATGGAGGAGCGCGGCCTCGGTTTCCGCGAGCCGGACCCGGCCGACGAGGAGGCCGGGGCGCTCGACGTCATCGTCGTGCCTGCGCTCCAGATCGACCCGCGAGGGCACCGGATCGGCTACGGCGCCGGCTACTACGACAGCACGCTGCCGCGCTTCTCCCCCCCGGCAGAGACCGTCGGCGTCGCGTTCGACTTCCAGCTGATCGCCGAGGTGCCGGCGACCGAGGGCGACGTCCCGCTCGGGACCATCGTGACCGACGCCCGCGTGCTCGCGGCCGATCCAGCCTAGAATGTCGAAGGATCCGGTAGAAGACGCGAGCGCGAGCGACAGGCCCGTCCTCATCGCGGCGGTCGCGTCCGGCGCGATGATCGCCCAGCAGGTCGCCGGCCGGGCGACCCGCGACGCCCTCTTCCTGGCCAGCTTCGGCGCCGCGGACGTCCCCAAGGTCATGGCCGCCGGCGCGGCGCTGTCGTTCGCCGCCGTCCTCCTGATCTCGCGCGCCCTGCTCCAGCTCTCCCCCGCGCGCGTCGTCCCCGCCACCTTCGCCGCGAGCTCGGTCCTCCTCGCCCTGGAGTGGGCCCTCGCCCTGCGCGCGCCCGGCGCGGCGGCCCTCGTCGTCTACCTGCACGTCGCCGTCTTCGGCGCGACCCTCATCTCCGCCTTCTGGTCGCTCGTCAACGAGCGCTTCGACCCCCACACCGCGCGCCACTCCATGGGGCGCATCGCGGGCGGCGGGACGTTCGGCGGCGTGGTCGGCGGCCTGTTCGCCTGGCGCGCCAGCCGGCTCATGGATGCCCCGACGATGCTCCTCGCGCTCGCCGCAGCGAGCGCGCTGGCCGCCTTGACCACGTACCTGCTCGGCGGGAGCCTCCCGCATGCGTCCTCGGCCGGCGCCGCCGCCGCGACCGGCGCCGCCGCCGCGGCCGGCGCCGCCGCCGGCGAGGAGGTGCGCGCCGACGCCAGCGCCGACGCCAGCGCGTCCGGCCTCGGCGCGCTGCGCGAGAGCAGCCACCTGCGCGACCTCGCCCTGCTCGTCGGGCTCGGCGCGGTCAGCGGCGCGCTCTTCGACGTGGCCCTCAGCGCCGAGGCCGCCGCCGCGATGACCGACCGCAACGAGCTGCTCTCGTTCTTCGCGCTCTTCCACCTCTCGGTGAGCCTGCTCTCGTTCCTCGTGCAGTCGCTCGCCGCCACCTTCTCGCTCGACCGGCTCGGGCTCGCCGCCACCATCGGCATCCTCCCGGCGGCCGTCCTCACGAGCTCGCTCTCCATCGTCTTCGCGCCGCGGCTCTGGGCCGCCTCCATCGTCCGCGCGACCGAGGCGGTGCTCCGGAACTCGCTGTTCCGGTCAGGCTACGAGCTGCTCTACACGCCGCTGCCCCCGGACCAGAAGCGGTCGCTCAAGACGCTCATCGACGTCGGCTTCGACCGCATCGGCACCGCGGCGGGCAGCGGCCTCGCGATGGTCCTGCTCCTGGTCTCGCCGGGCGGGTCGCTACCGCTCCTCCTCGGCCTGGGCACGGCCGCCGCGGGGGTGACGCTGCTCTTCACGCCGCGGCTGCACCGGGGCTACGTCGCCGCGCTCGAGGGCAGCCTGCGCTCCGGCGCCGTCTCGCTCGACCCGGCGAACGTCGTCGACGCGACCACCCGCCGCACCCTGAGCGGCACCGTCGACGCGCTCAGCCGGGACAAGGTCCTCGCCGAGCTCGCCGCCCTCCAGAAGGGGACGGCCGCGCGGCCGGACGCCGGGCGCGCCCCGGGCAGAGACGGCGAGCGCACGTCCTACGCCGGCCCGCCGATCTCGGCCCGCGCGCAGGCCTCGGGCTCCGCGCCGGGTCGCGAGCCCGGCGACGGCCCCCGGGCGGCCGCGAGCGACGGCCGGCTCTCCGACGGGCCGCTCTCGGCGCGGGCCGCGTCGGCGGCGCTCGCGGCCGATCCGGTGCTCGCGGCCACGGCCGACCTCCGCTCCGGCGACCTCCAGCGCGTCCGCCGGGCGCTCACCCGGGAGCCCGACCCGGCGCTCGTCGCCCACATGATCCCGCTCCTCGAGCGCGAGGGGCTCATCTCGGACGCCCTCCGCGCGCTCCGCGCCGTCGCCCAGCGCGCGACCGGCCAGCTCCTCGACGCGCTCCTCGACCCGTCCTTGAGCGTCGCGGTCCGGCGCCGCATCCCGCGCGTGCTCCAGGCCTGCCCCACCCAGCGCGCCGCCGACGGCCTGATGCTCGGCCTCGCCGACGAGCGCTTCGAGGTGCGCTACAGCTGCGGCGTCGCGCTCGCGCGGCTCCTCCAGCAGCGCGCGCCGATCCACCTGCGGCGCGAGGACGTGATCGAGGCGGCGACGCGCGAGATCGAGATCGACCGCCGGGTGTGGGACGCCCAGCCCCCGAATGCGGCCCCTCCGGGCGAGGCGCCCCCGGCCGAGCGCCTGCTCGTCGAGCGGACCAGCCGCAGCCTGGAGCACGTCTTCCGCGTGCTCTCGCTCTGCCTCGAACGCGAGCCGCTCGAGATCGCCTACCGCGCGCTCCACGCCGACGACGCCCACCTCCGCGGGACCGCGCTCGAGTACCTGGAGAACGTCCTGCCGTCCCCCATCCGGGACAGCCTCTGGCCGTACCTGGGCGCGCGTCCCGCCGCCCCTTCCGCCCCCGCCGAGCTGCGCGCCGACGAGCCGCCGCGCGCCGACAAGCTGCCGCGCGCCGACGAACTGCCGCGCGCTGGCGAGCCGCGCGTGCCGCGCCCACCCCGCCTCCCCGAGCACGCGCTCGACGAGCTCCGCCGCTCCGCCGCCAACATCCCGCGGGCGTCGATCTCCGCCGCGCGCCGGCGGAAGGCGCCGCTCTAGCCAGTACCGCGTCGCCCAGGTTCGTCCCTGGTTCCCAGGTCGCGCGGCCGGTCTACCGAGCTGCCCGGCGCGAGGAGCCGCTGTCGGTCGCGGCGCGGGCTGGCCCCATTCGGTCGCGGCGCGGGCTGGCCCCATTCGGTCGCGGCGCGGGCTGGCCCCATTCGGTCGCGGCGCGGGCTGGCCCCATTCGGTCGCGGCGCGGGCTGGCCCCATGCTGAGCCCCGCTGTCCTCGCGCCCGCGGCGCATTCTGGACTGAGCATTCCAGAATGATCGGTCCAGAATGCGCCGCACAGGCGCGAGGGGCAGGTGGAGCCGGCGCCCAGGGGACCCTCGGGCGGCGCGCTGGGCTTCCCGCTCGGCGCGACGCGCTGGGCCTCACGCTCGGCGCGACAAAAAGAAAAAGCGTCGCCGGGGCCCGGGGGGGAGAGGCCGCACCAGCAACGCTGGCCGGAGAGATTGCAGCTCACGTGCCAGCGCGAAGAGATCGAAATGTGAAGCGATCTCGGCCAGGTGTCCCGGGCGCATTCCCCGGCCGTTGCAATCCTGCGATTTCATCCTTGCAGGCCCGCATTGCGTCGGGGGCGGGGCGGAGGTCGCGAGCGCCCCGTGGCTGACCCGGGGCTCAGTCGGGGCTCAGTGGAGCGGCTCGCGGCGCCGGGCCCTCTCGTCGAGGTGCTCGGCGATGGTGAGCCGGTCGGTGTCGCTCATCACCACGAACCGGACGGCGAGCAGGTTGTCACGGTCCCAGACCGGGCGGGCGCGCAGCCGGATGGGGCGCCCGACCCCGAGGTCGAGCTCGAACGGGGTGACGGCGGGCAGCGCTCGGCCCGCGAGCGCGGGCGCGCGCTCGACGATCATGCCCGTGGGGGAAAGATCGATCGCGCGGCACCGGTGCCGGTGGCCATCGACGAGCGCCGAGACGGGGAAGTCGACCTGCGCGCGCGCGCCTTGCCTTCGATCCATGTATTCCTCCTGAGGGTCTCTCGTACGGGCGCCGAGCCTAGGCCACGCGTCCCGTCAGGGCCAAACATCGGGCGGGCGAGCCCCGCGGTCGCGGCGTCGCGAGGGCGCACGAACCCGACGCGTGCGATATGCTCGCCCGGCGAAAGGAAGGTCCGGCGATGCCCACGTGCCGTGAGTGCGACAGCGAGGTTGACGAGCTCAAGACGATCAAGGTCGGAAGCAAGAAGAAGAAGGTCTGCGAGGACTGCGCCGATCGCGCGGCGCAGGAGGGCGCCATCGCCGAGGAGAGCGAGGCGGTGGTCCAGCAGATGATGGGCTTCAAGGGAAGGCGCTGAGCCCGACGCCCGGCCGCCCGCCGCGCCGGGCCAATTGAACCACCGCGCGAGCGCAGCCGCGGTCGAGGCGCGAGAGGCACGGCGAACAAGGCGGGATCAGCACCGGATCCCGCCTTGTTCGCCGCGCCTCTGCCATTCTCTCGCGCGCGCCACGCAATCGGCGGGAGCGCGCACAGCTCAATGGTTCAATGGCCTGGATCGAAAAGGAAGTCGGGAGTCTCGGAGGTGTGCGATAGCTCCGCCCGACCCGCTTCGTCTTTCTCACCGCCGCCAGCGTGTTCAGTTTTCTAGGCGGATCCGGGCTTGATTGGCCATTGCTGCTCGCCCGGTGAACAGCGCGCTATTGGCAAGAGCGCCTCGGCCGTCTCGAACAGCCTGACTGATTGACCTGGACGCGGTGGCGCCGAGCGCCTCGAGCGTCCCCGCCGCGAGCACCTCGCGGGCTCCGCCCTTCAGCGCGAGCCGCCCGTGGCCGGTGCGCGTGCGCGACCAGGGCGTCCTTCCGCGGCCTTTCGTCCCGAGGTCGAGCCGGCGGCCCCGCTCCGCGTCCGCAAGTCCGGGCTGGCGGCGCTGCGCTGCGCGCACAGGAAGCTGCGGCCGTCGCCGAGATCCGGGTCCGCGCGCGCCGACCAGACGACGCCGCCTCGACGGGGAGTGGACGTGGCCGTCGAGCTCGAGAATACGGGGGGTAGGTGGGTAAAGGTCGCTGAACCGGATGGAGATTTCGGTCGTATTGGATGGTTCCCAACAGTTTTGCTGCATTTCGACCGTGTGCGAGCGAGCGAGCGGCCACATCGTTGCACATTCCTCACATGAGCGGACGAACTGCGCATTGCAGTTCTGCATCGAATTTTTGCAACCTTGATGTGAAAAGCGGCTCAAGTGTGCGACCTAATTGGTCGTTCGTTTGGTTTTCGAAAGCATTTCGTCTTGACCCTTCGTTCCAATCCAGGAATAAGTTGTCTCACGAGAGCGCCGGTATCCGCCCCTCTGGTGCTGAATGGTCTGCACCGATGGTTGGCGGCACGAAGGCAAACAGCGGGAGGCTCCACTTCTGCCCCCTGTTGCCTTCGGCCGTTACGGTCCTGTTCACCACAGGGGTTCGACGACGCCGGGGGAGAAAAAGCCATGCATTCGATTTCTCAGGGCTTTGGGTCGCGGTCGTTTGCCGCCGGTAAGATCATCGCCTCGTTGATGGCGGTGTCGATCGTGGGCTTCGGCTGCGCGCCGCTCGACGAGGACGTGACCGCGGAGGAGCTGGACGCGGAGGAGCAAGCGGCCGGCACCACCTATAAAGTCGGCCCGACGCGCACCTACAAGACCATCGGTGAGGTAGCGAGCCGGCTGGCGCCGGGCGACGTGGTGGAGGTCGACGGCAACGCGACGTACTCGGGCAACATCAGGATCACCAAGGGGGGCACGTCCACGGCGAAGATCACGATCCGCGGCGTGCGGGTCAACGGGAAGCGCCCCGTGCTGCAGGGCGGCACCAACACCATCGAGGTCAACGCGAACCACGTCGTGCTCGAGGGGTTCGACGTGACGGGCGGCTCGGCGCGCTGCATCTTCCATCACGGCCACGACGTCACGATCCGCGACACGGTGGTCCACGACTGCGCCGCGCACGGCATCCTCGGCGCCGACAGCGACTCGGGCTCGCTGACCCTGGAATACGTGGAGGTGCACCGGTGTGGTAGCGGGACGCAGAAGCACCCGATCTACATCGCCACGGATGAGACGGCTTACCCCGGCGCCGTGTTCCGGATGCAGCATAGCTACGTCCACGACGCAATCGGCGGCAATGCGGTGAAGACCCGCGCGGAGCGGAACGAGATCTATTACAACTGGATCGAGGGCGGGCTCTACAAGGAGCTCGAGCTCATCGGTCCTGACGGGCAGGATCCGGATCTCGCGCGGGAGGACTCCGACGTTGTTGGCAACGTCTTCCGCAAGACGCACACGCAGTATGCGGTGCGCGTCGGCGGCGACGGCACGGGCGACACGAACGGGCGGTATCGGTTCGTGAACAACACCTTCCTGCTCATGCAGGGGTCGAGCGCGGCGATTCACCTGTTCGATGGCATCGAGAGCATCGAGCTGCACAACAACATCTTCTACCGCGTCGGCGGCGGGAGCGTTCAGGTCATCCGCGACACCGAGGCGAGCTGGGCGACGGGCGCCCCGCTCATCAAGGGGACCAACAACGCCGTGCCCACCGGCACGGCGGTGCCTTCCGGCTTCAAGGGGACGCTGGCCTTGAGCGACAGCGACTTCGGCTTCGCGAACGTAGGCCAGCGCGACGTGACGCTGCGCTCGACGAGCAAGCTCCTGAACGCGGGCGTCAGCGCCACGGCCGGGATCGCGGGGCGCGAGTTCCCGTCGCCGCTCGCGATGCCGCTCTTCCACCCGCCGAAGGGCGCGGTCGCGGCCTACGGCGGCGCCCTGCGGCGGACGGCCGTGGGCGCGGTCGACATCGGCGCGTTCGAGTTCGGCTCGGGGACGACGACGAGCGAGCCGACCCAGCCGACCCAGCCGACGACGCCGACGACGCCGACCGAGCCGACGACACCAGCGCCGACGTCCTGCCCCTCGGTGGACGCGGGCGAGTGGGTGAACACGCCGCTGGCGACGACGCAGTGGGGCACCTTCACGGCGACGTGGGACGTGACGCCGAGCGCGTCGAAGATCGACGGCGTGGTCGGGCTGTCGAGCGGCGCGGCGGATCAGTGGACCGAGCTCGCGGCGATCGTGATCTTCGACGAGCAGGGCAACGTCCGGGTCCGGAACGGCTCGCGCTACGAGGCGGCGAAGGTGTTCCCGTACACCGCCGGCACGACGTACACGGTCCGGATGGTGGTCGAGACGGCGTCGAGGCTGTACTCGGTGTACATCCAGCCGAAGAACGGTACCGAGGTGCAGCTCGCGAACCGGTTCGCGTTCAGGAGCGAGCAGGCGCAGATCCGGTCGCTCAACAACTGGGCGATGACCCAGACCGTGGGGTCGGCGTCGCTCTCGGCGTGCAACTTCACGATCAGGTGAATCGCGTGGAGGAGCCGGTGGATGAGCGCCGGTTCCTTCGCTTCCGCTGAGGGGCCGTCCGGGGACGCCCGGCCCGAGGAGACCGTGTTCTTCGCGCGGCGCGGGGGCCCCGCCGGACTCGCCTGAGACAAAGCTCCTCCGGCTTCGCCGGAGGAGCTTTGTCATTTGGGCTCAGACATCGGCCCTCCCCGCGCCGCGCGAAGAACACGGTCTCCTCGGGCCTACCGAGGTCGAGGGGAAGGGGGCGATGCGCCCGGCGAGATTGGCCGGGCGCGTCACTCTGGCTATCGATGTGGGGGGCCGAGGCTCGGGACTCGCCACGGTACGCGGAAGCCGTGGCGCAGGACCGGGAAGACGCCGAGGTAGAGATCGGAGCTCTCCGAGACCTCACCGATCGCGGCTCCGGCCGCGAGCGACGTCGAGAGGCTCCTCGCCAGGCGTCGAAGAGCTCAGCCGTCCTTCCGCGGACCGGCGCATGGGAGCTCGACCGTGAACGCAGCGCCTTCGCCGAGCTGGCTCTCGACGCCGATCGAGCCGCCAAGCGCCTGGACGATCGCGCGGGAAATGTAGAGCCCCAGGCCGAGCCCACCATAGTGCCTGGTGGAGACGGCGCGCGCGAAGCGCTCGAAGATGCGCGCCGTCTGGGCCATCTCAATGCCGATGCCATGATCCTTGACGACGAGCCGCGCGATCCCTGCGCCGTGACCGATATGGATCTCGATGGGCTTGCTGGCCCCGAATTTGATCGCGTTGGAGAGCAGGTTCGTCACCACCTGATCGAGCCGCGACCGATCCCAGAAGCCCAACCCGGGCCCCTCGTCGTGGATCGACACCTCGCACCCGGCCCGCGTGAGGTTGGGCTCGAGGCGCGTGACGACCTCGCGGACGACGGCCGCGAGATCGACCTCCGCGAGGTCGAGCGGGAGCTCGTTCATGTCAATCCGGGAGACCTCGAGGAGCTCATCGATGAGGCGGTTCAGCCGCTGGCCCTCCGAGTGGGCGAGCTCGATGAGATTCCGCAGGGTCGAAGACGCGAGGGGCTTTGCGGCGCGACCTGCCCTCAGCATCGTCTGGAGCGCGAGCGTGAGCGACGTCATCGGGGTGCGCAGCTCGTGGGACGCCACCGACAGGAACTCCTCGCGCAGGCGCAGCGCCTCCACGGTCTGGCGGTGGAGGCGCGCGTTGTCGATCGCGAGCGCCACGCGGCGCGCGAGCTCCTCCGCGAGGCGGAGGTCCGCGCTCCCATAGCGCCCCGGCTTGGCGGAGCCGAACGTAAGCGCCCCGATCGGCTTTCCCCTGGCGATGAGCGGCACGTAGAGCGCGGACTGAATCCCGATCGCGCGGATGAGCCTCGCATACTCGCCGTCTCCGCATACGGCCCGGATCTCGGCGTCCGTGAGCGTCGGCAGGAGCACCGACTCTCCCGTCTGGATCGCGCGGGCCGCCGGGCTCCGCGAGTCGGGCCGGAGCGGATAGCGCCTCGCGAGCTCCTCGAGGAACACCTGCTTGGCCGGATCGGCGTGCATCCCCGCGATCCGCTTCACCTCGCCCTCTTCGATGACGTCGATCACGAAGGAGTCGGCGAGCTCGCGGACAGACAGCGAGGCGAGCCTTCCCAGGACCTGCTCGTAATCGAGCGACTCGTTGAGGAGCACGCTGGCCTCGGCGAGGAAGGCCATACGGCGCTCCGCCTCCTCCGCCGCCGCCCGCGCCGCGTGCTCCTCGGCAAGGCACAGGGCGCTGTCCAGCGAGATCGCCGCCTGGGCGGCGAGGAGCTCGAGCACCTCCGTCTCCTCGCTCGTGAAGGCGCCGGTGACGAGGTTGTTCTCGAGATAGAGCATACCGACGAGCTCAGCCTGCTTGAGGATCGGCAAGCACAAGACCGATTTGGGCCGGGTCCGGGCGATGTGCTCGTCCGAAGAGAACGTCGGCGCCTCGGCGGCGTTCGTGAGGAGCACGTGCCGCTTTGTCCGCGACACATAGCTGATGATCGAGGCCGGCAAGAGCGGCGAGGGCGTCGCCGGCAGCGAGCGGAGGAGCTTCACGGAGGCCGACTCTTTCTCGTCGAGGAGGGCCTCGGCTTCGATCGTGAGGCTGCCTTTTCGGCAAAGGATCACGTATCCCTTCTGCGCCCCGGCCTGCTGGATCACGACCTCGACGAGCCTCGCCAAGAGGTCGTCGAGCACGATCTCGCGCGAGATGGCCTGCGACGCCTTGACGACCGACAGCACGTCGAGCCGCTCGGCCCCGACCGCGAGCGTGGCGGTGGGCGCGAGCGACCTCCGCTCGACGAGCCCTGGGTAGAGCCTGTCGAGCTGCTTCACCTTGCCGTCGGCCCCCCAGCGCACGTAGCGGGCGCGGGCCTCCCGCAGGTATCCATCCGCGATCTGGTCGAACCCGCGCGCGCGGTAGAAGCGCGCGGCCGTCTCGTAGGCGATGGCCTCGTTGTTGACGAAGCCGTCATCACGGGCGGAGCGGATTGCCTGCTCGTACAGATGCGCCGCCTTCTCCGCCTCGCCGCCGAGGCGCGCGTCTTCTGCGGCGACCAGCGCCGCGCGGCTCCCGAAATTCTCGGGGCAGCTCGAAGCCCAGGCTTCGAGCTGCCGAAGATGAGCGAGCAGCGCTTCGCGGTACGACCGCCGATCGTCAGGCGAAGCCTCGTCATGATGGGCGGCCAGCGCCAGCGCGCGATAGAAATGGTACTCGGCCCTTTCAAAAACGAACCCGGTTATCCAGAGGGTCGGCTCTGCCACCGCAGCGGCCGCCACGGCGGACGCATAGTCGCCGGCATGGAACCGCGCCTCCAGCTTGCGGATCCAGTACCAGCACTTGGCCATCAGCAGGGACGGGTCGCCGGCGAGGTGCGCCTCGAACTGGTTTTCGTCGAATTGCTCGTCGTTGAACGAGGAGAACGACGGCGAAAGCCCGCGCAGGGTGCGGATGAGCCGCTCCTTGCCAACGCCGACGTCGATGAAGAGCCCGAACCTCGCCTTCCGTGTGAGGGCGAGCGATCGCTCGGCTTCCCGTTGCGTCTCATCGAGCGGTTCCCCTCCGGCAAGGAGCAGCGTGACCACAGCCTCGGAGGCGCCGCAGGCAACGACCAGGTCGCCGGTCTCCACGGCCGCGCCGAGGGCGCGCCGGAGCCACTCGATGCCGCCGCGAAGCGGTTTTGTCCAGTGATTGATGGCCAGCCCGAAGATGGCGTAAACGGTGGCGCGGAAGCGGAGCTGCCCGCGTTTCTCCAAGAGATCAAGCCCGAGCTTGCCGAAGCGAAACCCCGCCTGATAGTCGCCGAAGAACGGGCCGAGAAGCGTGCCGAGATGTACATAAGCGAGGCACGAGCCGTCGCAGTGGCCATGCTCGAGGCTGAGGTTGACCATCCGACAGACCACGAGGCAGAGGAGCTGTTCGTCGCTCGCCACAGCCGCTGTCACGAGCGCCGTGAGGACGTCCATCGTCGCCTGCCAGCGCGCGTCTGTCACCGGCGGCAGGTCGAGGAGCTCCTCGATCGGGCGACTCCCGAGCTGCCCCTGCATCCACTCGTAGTCGTGCCGTACGTCCTCCCTCGTCGGCTGTGGTGACCACTCGATTCCGATGCGCCGGAGATACTGCAGGCCGGTGTCGATCGCCCGATCATTCCGAGTCTGTGTCGCGTAGAGAATCATTTGCGCGCAAGCGACGGCGGCCGCGTCGATGAGATCCTTGGCCTTACGCGCGAGCGTACGGAGCCGCTCTTCCGCCGCCTCGAACGCGCCCGTCAAGTACTCGCACTCGGCCCGGTTGAGCTCCAGCGCGAAGGTGAGCTCGTACCGCCGGTCCCAGCTGTCTCCTGCCAGCAGCGCCGAGCCGGCGGCGAGGTACGTGAGCGCCGAGGCGTAGGCCGTCGACCTCTTGGCGCGTTGGCCGGCAACAAGCTCGAGCTCGGCCACCCGCTCGCGCTCCTCTCGCGACGTGATCAGCGCGGCGCCGCGGTCGAGCTGGTTCACGATCTCGAAGATCTTCTCCTCGAGCTCCTCCGCCGCGGTCCGCGACAGGAGCAGCCTGCCGATCTCGAGGTGCGCCGCGGCGCGCTCGCCTTTGGGGACGAGCGAATAGGCTGCCTCCTGGACGCGGTCGTGGGGGAATCGGTACGCGCCCTCCAGGCGGAGGATGAGCCCGGCGCGCACGGCCGGCGAGAGATCCTCGTAGAGATCCAGCTCCGAGCGGCCGAAGGCGCGGGTCAGGATGGAGATCTCCGCGGTGCTCCCCACGCAGGCGAGCTGCCTCAGCGCCTTCCGGGTTCGCTCAGGGAGCCGCGCGAGCTTCTCGACCATCAGGTCGATCACGTTATCGGTGACGCCTTTGGCGTGGATCTTCCGCATGTCCCACCGCCACGCCTCCGCGAGCGCGTCGAACTCGATCAGGCGCTCGTCGTGGAGCGCGGTGAGGAGCTGGATCACGAAGAAGGGGTTGCCGGCCGTCTTCTCCTCGATGAGGCGCGAGAGCGGCGCGGCGCGCTCGCGGGAGCAATGGAGGATATCGCTGATGAGCGCGGTGAGGTGCTCGCTCGAGAGCGGGCCGAGCACGATGTCGGCGACGCGCGCGCCCTCCTTCCGCACCGTGTCGAGCGCCAGCATGAGCGGGTGCGAGGGGGGCACTTCGTTGTCACGGTATGCCCCGATAACGAGGAGATGGCGCGCCTCGGCGTGGGTCATCAAATCCTGAAGGAGCTCGAGGCTCGCCGGGTCGGCCCACTGGAGATCGTCGAGAAAGAGCGCGAGCGGGTGCGGCCTCCGGGCGAAGACGCCGATGAAGCGCTGGAACGCGAGCTTGAACCGGCTCTGCGCCCCAGCCGGCGGCAGCGAAGGGACGTTCGGCTGCCGGCCGATGATGAGCTCGACCGGCGGGATCACGTCCACGATGAGCTGCCCGTCCGCGCCGAGGGCCGAGAGGAGCCGCTCTTTCCAGGCGGCGATCTTCTCCTCGCTCTCGGCGAGGATCTCGTCAACGACCCCGGTGAACGCCGCGACGATCGTGGCATAGGGGACGTCGCGCTTGTATTGCTCGAACTTCCCCGAGGCGAAGAAGCCCCGCTCGCGGACGATGGGCTTCTCGAGCTCACGCACCAGCGCCGATTTACCGATGCCGGAGTAGCCGGAGACCAGCAAAAGCTCGGGGACTCCATCGCGGACAACGCGCTCGAAGGCGCAGAGCAGCTCGGAGATCTCCTTGCCGCGCCCGTAGAGCTTCGGCGGGATCTGGAAGCGGTCGGATACGTCCCGCTCGCCGAGGTGGAACGGCTCGATCGTGCCGCGGGAGCTCCATGGCTCGAGGCACCTCTCCAGATCGTGCCGGAGCCCGCGAGCGCTCTGATACCTGTCCTCGGCCTCCTTTGCGAGCAGCTTCATGAGAATGGCCGAGACGACGTCCGGCACCCAGGGGGCGCTCTCCGTCGGGGGGGTGGGCGAGCGGGCGACGTGGCAGTGCACCCACTCCATGGGGTCGGCCGCCTGGAAGGGCAGCTTGCCGGTGAGCATCTCGCAGAACGTCACCCCCAGCGAGTAGAGGTCGCTCCGCTCGTCGGGCGCTCGGTTCATCCGTCCGGTCTGCTCGGGCGACATATAGGGCAGCGAGCCCTCGATCTGCCGGAGGCCAGCGCTCGCCTGCCAATTGCACGGCAGCGTCGAGGCGAGCCCGAAATCGATGAGCTTGACCTCGCCCGTCGTGGTGTGGACGAGGATGTTGTCGGGCTTGATGTCTTTGTGGACGACGTTCCGCTGATGGATATCCGCCACAGCCGAGACGATCCGGATCGCGAGCCGCAGGAACTCCGCGACGTCCATCGGCGGGCCGACCGCTCGATCGAGCGACTCGCCGCCGAAGTCTTCCATGACGAGGGCCGGCCTGCCTTCGTAGGTCTCGAGGGCGATCGGCCTCACGGCGGCCGGGATATTCAGCGCGCTCTGGATCGAATACTCGTTCTTCAACCACGTGAGGTGCTGCGAGCGGTGCTGCGGAGCGAGGACCTTGAGGACGACCGGCTGCCCGTCTGCGGCGCGGACTCCGCGATAGAGCACAGCTCTCTTGCTCGTGGAGAGGACCTCCTTGATGACGTACGTCGTATCCATCTTTTCCCGCCCGCCCAGGAGCCACCGCGGCCGGCATTGCCCCGTGTATCCGTGAGTATCGTCGCGATCCCCTGAGAGCGCGTCTAGCAGTAAGTGGCCTGATTTTTGCTTTCGAGCCCGGCCGGCGGCAACGCTAACATCGGGCGGGCTGATGGGAGCGGAAGCAGCGGCGGGATGGTGGGTTCAGTGGTGGGCAGCAGGGCGGATTCCGCCGCCGGGTGGGACAGCCGACGCGTCATCAGCCGCACCATCGTCACATTTACCCATGCTTCGGTCGTGCTGGGCAGTCGTTCATGGTCCTTGCTAAAGCATCGTTCACGAGTCAGCCATCCAGACGTTCGCTCGACGATCCACCGGCACTCCGGCTTCCGAGAAGATGTGAGCGACTTGCTCGTAAAGCTTGGTCTGGTTGGCCTTGAGCGCGAGCAGATAGGAGCCGCGCGCAGCCAGGCGTCGCGTTCGTCCGGCGACGGAGCCGCGCGCAGGCTCGCCCGGTCAGCGAAAACTGAACCGGTTCATGAGGAGGTTGTGCGGCGCGCCGGCGGCGCGGGCCGCCCCGCTGGAGCTCGAGGGGATCACGTCGCCAACCCTCGGCGAAGTGATCCGGGTGGAGCGCGGGCGCGTTACTGTGAACCGGTTAAGCAATTCCTGTGCGCGCCGGCGGCGTGCTCGGAGCGCAGCAGCGCGCCGGCGTGAGGGGGCTCGCGATGCACGCGTGGCGTGGCCACGGGATGGGGGACCGGCGGTGGGGGGACCGGCGCGGGACCGGTGGGGGGGACCGGCGCGGGACCGGTGGGGGAACCGTAGTGGAGGGGGCAGGGCGGACCGGGCGGCCGCCCCGCGGCTCAGGCGAGCCCGCTGCGCTGCAGCAGGGCGTCGAGGGTGGGCTCGCGGCCGCGGAAGCTCCTGTAGAGATCCATCGGGTCCTGCGTGTCGCCGAGCGCGAGGATCTGGCTCCGGAACGCGTCGCCCACCTGCCGGCTGAACAGGCCCTCCTCCTGGAAGCGGGAGAAGGCGTCGGCGTCCAGCACCTCGGCCCACTTGTACGAGTAGTAGCCGGCGGCGTAGCCCACCGGGCTCGAGAAGAGGTGCGAGAAGCCCGCGATCATGGCGTAGCCCTCGGGCAGCGGGACGGGCGAGTAGCGCGAGAGGACCTCGCGCGCGAGCTCGACGACGTCGCCGCGATCGGGGCTCCAGTCCATGTGGAGCGCGAGGTCGATCTCGGCGAAGCCGAGCTGCCGCATCGTCGTGGCGCCCGCGCGGAACGTGCGGGCCGCGCGCATCCGCTGGAGCAGGTCGTCCGGGATGGGCGCGCCCGTCTCGTGGTGGCGCGCGAACAGATCGAGCGCCTCGCGCTCCCAGCACCAGTTCTCCATGATCTGCGAGGGCAGCTCGACGAAGTCCCAGGCGACGTTGGTGCCGGCGAGGCTCCGGATGGGCACCCGGCTCGAGGCGTGGTGCATCATGTGGCCGAACTCGTGGAACAGCGTCTCCACCTCGCGGTGGTTCAGGAGCGCGGGGCGGCCGCCGACCGGCGGGGTGAAGCTGCCCGCCAGAACCTCGAGGTGGCGCGCGTCCTCGCCGGCCGCGCGCCCGTCTTCGACCGGCGCCGGCGCGCCCGTGACGAGCCCGTGCATCCAGGCGCCGTCGCGCTTCTGCTCGCGCGGCAGGAAGTCGAGGTAGAACGCGGCGCTCTGGGCGCCGTCGGCCTCGAGGAGCCGGTAGGCGCGGACGCTCGGGTGCCACGTGGGGGCGCCCTGCCAGGGCGTGATGCGCACGCCGTAGAGGCGGTGGGCGATCTCGAAGAGGCCGGAGATGACACGATCGAGCGGGAAATACGGGCGGAGCGCCTCGTCGTCGAAGTCGTAGCGGGCGCGGCGCAGCTTCTCGGCGTAGTAGGAGACGTCCCACGGCGCGAGCGGCGGCGCGTCCGGGCCCTCGAGCTCGCGGCGGAAGGCGGCGAGCTCCTCCTTCTCCCGCTCGAAGACCGGCTCGGTGCGCTCCCGCAGCGTGTTGACGAAGCGGCGCGCCTCGGCGCCCGTCTTCGCCATGCGATCTTCGAGCACCAGGTCGGCGAAGCTCGCGTAACCGAGCAGCTTGGCCTTCTCGCAGCGGAGCTCGAGGATGCGGCGGATGAGCGGGCGGTTGTCGTGGCTGCCCTCGGTCGCGCGCGTGTTGAAGGCGCGGTAGAAGCGCTCGCGGATCGAGGCGTCGTCGAGGTACGTGAGCACGGGGATGTAGCTCGGCGCCTGCAGCGTGAAGCGGTAGCCCTTGATGCCCCGGTCCTCCGCGCTCTGGCGGGCGGTCTCGACGGCGCTCGGCGGCAGGCCGGCGAGGCGGGCCGGGTCCTCGAGCACGAACTCGAAGGCGTTCGTCGCGTCGAGCACGTTCTGCGAGAAGCGCAGGGTCAGGGTCGCGAGCTCGACGTCGATCTCGGAGAGGCGCTTCTTGCCGGCAGGGTCGAGCTCGGCGCCGCTCCGGCGGAAATCGTCCAGGGTCTTCTTGAAGAAGCGGCGACGCGGGCCGGTCAGCGCCTCGGCCTCGGGCGTGGCCGCGAACGCCTTGAGCGCGCCGTAGACGCCCTCGTTGAGCGCGATGCCGCTCAGGAACTCGCTGACCGCGGGCTGGACGGCGTTGTACGCGGCGCGCAGCTCGGGGGTCGTGGACGTCGACTCGAGGTGCGAGACGACGTTCATGGTGCGATCGAGCCGATCGGTGACGGCCTCGAGCGCGCCCAGGGTGTTGTCGTAAGTGCGGGGGCCGGGGGTCGCGATGACGGCCTCGAGCCGGGCGCGGGCGTCGTCGAGCAGCGCGCGCACCGCGGGCTCGACGTGCTCGCTCCGGATGCGATCGAACGGGATCTCGAAGCCGAGAGAGAGCAGGGGATTGTCGGTCGCTTCGGTCATTATCGCTCCTGGTTTGGCCCCGAGGGGGCCGGCGGACGGGGCGCGGCGCCGGCTACCCTCGGCCGGCGCGCGCAGCCCTCCCTTGGTAAAGGCGCCGGCGGGGGTTGGCTAGTGCCGGCCCTCACGAAGCGCAGGCCATCGCGGGCCGGCGCGGGCCGGCGGCTAGAGCCCGAGCCACCGCGCGACCACCGTGGCGAGCACGTCGGACGTCCCCGAATGGATGCTGCCGCCCAGCGCGTCGTCCACGGCCGACGGGAGGCCGCTCTCCTCGAGGTAGCCGGCGCCGCCTCGCAGCCGGAGGTCGTCCAGCGCGAACAGAACGGCCGAGTCCGCCGCGTGCCACTTGGCCAGGGCGGCCTCGGCCTGGCCGCGGTGGCCCTGGTCGAGCTCCCAGGCGGCGCGGTAGATGAGCAGCCGCGACGTCTCCAGCCGCAGCTTCATCTGCGCGACGCGGTGCGCGACGGCCTCGTGGCGCGCGATGGACTGGCCGCCGATCTCGCGCTCCCGGGCGAAGCGGACGGCCTCGCCCAGGGCGCGCTCCATCGCGCCGAGGCGGAAGGCGAGGATCAGCGCGCGCTCGTAGGTCATCGCGATCTGGAAGACGGCGAGGCCGGCGCCGGCGCGGCCGAGGAGCGCGTCGGGGCCGACCTCGCAGCCGCAGAACGACACGGGCGCGAGCCGCGCGCCGCGGAGGCCCGCCGTCGCGAGCGGCGCGCCGGGTCGGACGCGCGGGGCGTCCGCCGCATCCGCGCCCGCGCGGGGTACGAGCAGCGCCGTGAGGCCGCGCGCCGGCGCCCCCCCGGGGCGACCCTCGCCGCCGTCGCGCGCGACAGCGAAGTACACGTCGGCCCGATCGGCCCAGGTCACGTACCGCTTTTCGCCCGTGAGCCGGTACCCGGCGGCCGTGCGATCGGCCCTGGCCTGCACCGAGGCGACGTCCGAGCCGGCCCCGGCCTCGGTCGCCGCGACCGTCGCCATGCAGTCGCCGCTCGCCATCCGCGGCAGCCACGCGCGCTGCTGCGCGGGTGTGCCCACCCGCGCGAGCACGAGCGCCACGCCGAAGAGGTGCGCCCCCGCGGCGAGCAGCACGCCGCCGTCGCGCAGCGTCGCGCCGAGGCCCTCGTAGGCGAGCGCCGTCGTGACGAGGTCGAGGCCCTCGCCGCCGAGATCGCGGGCTATCGGCAGGCCGAGGGCGCCGCCCCGGGCGAGGACGCGCATGCGCTCGTCCGGGCCCGCGGCGTCGGCCTCGGCGCCGACGGCGCGCATGCGGTCGTGGACGGCGCGCTGGGCAGGGGTCCATCCGAAATCCATCGCTGCTGCGATACCAGAGCGGGCGAGGGGCGGGGAGCACGCGAGGACGGCGCGCCGTCCATCCTTGCCAGCGCCGGGCCAGCGCGACCCGCTGGCGCGCGGTTCAGTACGGGCGCTCGCCGGCGAAGTTGCCGGGAGGGTCGTAGTTGCACACCCAGATCTGCCAGGCGCCTCCGCCGAACGGCGAGTCGCCCGTGCAATTGGCGACCCCGCAGCCGAGCCGCAGGGAGTCCGCCCACACCACCTGAGTGTAATGGCCGCAGGTGGAGCTGCAGGCGTTGCTCGCAAGGTCGTAATTGGCCGCCTCGTCGACCCAGGTGGCCACGACTTCCTCCGGTGTGACCGAGGAGCCGCTCGTCGCGTAGAGGTTCTCTCCGTAGCTGTTCTCGCTGTGGCCGAACACGCACCTGTCGGCATGGGCCTGCGCCACCTCCGCGATCTCGCGCGACCACGAGAGCCCGGGCATGGGCGGATCGGCGGGCGGCTCGACCGCGGCGCGCGTCCGGTTGTGGGCCTCCGTGATCCCGCTCATCCCGGGCGGCTCGCCCGCGGCGCTCTCGTCATCGGACGAGCCGCCGCAACCTGCGGTGAGCGCGAGCGCGAGAGCGGGTACGAGAGGGAACCGCGCGAATCGGGCGAGCCGTGGGGCGAGCGTCTTCACGGGACGATTGTCCTACGGCCCGGGCGAGCTCTGCAACGCCTATTCGATGATGGTCTGTGTGGACCCATGACAGCCGTGTCATGGCGCGTCAACACGGTTGGTTGGACAGCCGCGAGCGGCGCGGGCGCTCGGGCCGCCGCGACGGCCGCATCCAGGCGTGGCGCCCGGCGTCGAGACAACCATCAACAGATCTCGTCATGCATTGCTGGCTCGCTGACAGGCTGCTCCCTAAGGTGCCTTCGAGACCAGCAACAATTCCGCCGGATGGCCCTTGTCAGCCGGGTCGGTTTATGAGTTATTGTCGCCCTGCTTCGGAGACGGCGGCGGCCGAGTTCGAAGGTGAGCGGTCGTCCTCGCGGGCTTTCGCCGCTTTCCATGGCGCTCCGGCACAAGCGGCGCTCCCGACAAAGAACCAAGGAGTTTCCTGATGAACATCCGTGTGACGTGGCGAATCGCGACATTCCCTCTGGTGCTGGCGGGGCTCTCCGTCGCTCCGTTGATGGGGTGTGATAAGGCCTCGGAGCTGCAGAACGACCTCTGTTGTCGCGACTTCACGCCGGGCGCCGATCTCGCCACGGTCGAGTGGGGGCTCGAGGGCGAAGCCGAGCTCAATTATGGTGCCTTCATGCAGGCCGTGTCGGACTTCACCGGCGCCGCGGGATCCATCGTCGCGGACGTGAGCAGCGCCTGCCAGGCGATCGCGCTGGACCTCGGCGCGGACTCGGCGACGATCACGGCGACCAAGCCGAGCGAGCGCGCGACGGCGTGGTGCGAGCTCGCGATCGACGCGCTCGGGGACGCGACGGCCGGTCTGTCGATCTCTTTCCAGCCGCCGAGCTGCACCGTCGACGCGAGCGTGCAGGCGAACTGCGAGGCGCGGTGCAGCGCCAACGTCGAGTGCCAGCTGGAGCCCGCGGAGATCATCGCGCGGTGCGATCCGGGCGAGCTGTCGGGCCGGTGTGAGGGGCAGTGCACCGGCACGTGCGAGGGCTCGGCCAACCTGGCCGTCGCCTGCGAGGGCACGTGCCACGGCACCTGCGAGGGCGAGTGCGACACCGAGTGCTCCGCGACGACGGCCGGCGGCGACTGCCGCGGCGAGTGCCAGGGCACCTGCAAGGGCGAGTGCCGCGGCTCGTGCGAGATCGCGGCGGACGCGCAGGTGCAGTGCAACGCGGACTGCTCGGGCTCGTGCGACGTCCAGTTCAAGGCGCCGAAGTGCAAGGCCCAGCTCAAGCCGCCGACGGCCGAGTGCCAGGGCAGCGCGGAGTGCAGCGGCTCCTGCGAGGCGAGCGCGAGCGCGAGGGCGACCTGCAAGGAGCCCGCGATCAACATCTCGGGCGAGGCCGAGGCGGACGCTGTCATCGCGACGCTCAGGGCGAACCTGCCGCGGCTCCTCGTCGCCGCCCAGGCGCGCGGCGAGCTGCTCCTCAGCAACGCCGAGGCGGTGGTCTCGGCCTCGGGCAGCCTCGAGGGCGCGGTAACGGGCAGCGTGAAGGCGGGGGCCTGCATCATCCCGGCCACCAACGCGATCACGCAGGCGGTCGAGAACATCGAGGCGAGCCTCACGGCGAGCGCCAACGTGATGGCCAAGCTGGAGATCGCCCCCGCGGGCCAGTGAGCGCGAGCCCGGCGGCGGCGCGGACCGCAGCTGGGCGAGCGTGAGATCGAGGGCCGGCCGAGGCAGGGCGCCGCGAGCGCTCGCCTCGGCCGTCGCCATTTCAGCGCTCATCCAGGTGCCCCGCCGCGCTCGACGCCGGCGCGCGCCGCCCCGTAGCGCGCTGGTAGGGCCGAGACCGCTCGTGTAATCTCGCGCCGAGAGCCGAGGGCGAATGGAGCAGGGATCGCGGTCCAAGGTGCTCGTCGTCGACGACAACGAGCAGAACCGCGCCCTGGCCCAGGCGACGCTCGAGGACGACGGCTACGAGGTCGTGCTCGCCGTCACGGGCGAGGAGGCGGTCCGGGAGTTCGAGCGCCACCGGCCGGACTGCGTGCTGCTCGACGTGCGGATGCCGGGGATGGACGGCTTCGCCGTGTGCGCCCGGATCCGCGGCCTGCCCGGCGGCGCGACCGCGCCGATCGTGTTCCTTACCGCGCTCCGCGACGTCGACACGTTCGACAGCGCGCTGCGCGCCGGGGGCGACGACTTCCTGACGAAGCCCGTCCGCCCGTCGGAGCTCCTCGCCCGGGTGCAGGCCGCGCTCCGGGTGCGCCGGCTCGGCGCGGAGCTGCGCGAGCACGTCGAGCTCGTGAAGCAGCAGCGGGACGCGCTCATGCGGCTCCAGCTCCAGAAGGAGCAGCTCACCGCCTTCGTCGTGCACGATCTGAAGAACCCGGTGAGCAGCATGGACCTGCACGCGCAGTTCCTGCTCCGGGACCGCGCGCTCCCGGAGGCGGCGCGCGACTCCGCGCGGCACATCCGCGACCAGGCGCGGTCGCTCCTGCGGCTCATCTACAACCTGCTGGACATCAGCAAGAGCGAGGAGGGGAGGCTCGCGCCCGAGCGCGCGCGCGTCGACCTCCGCGCGCTCGTTCTCGAGGTGTTCGCCGCGCTCGACCTGCGCGCGAGCTCCCGGTCGGTCTCGCTGCGCGAGGGCGTCGATGCGCCCGCCGTCCAGGCCGACCCGGACCTGCTCCGCCGCACGATCGAGAACCTCCTGGAGAACGCGATCCACCACGCCCCGGTCGGGTCCGCGGTGTCCGTGAGCGCCACGAAGGACGGCGCCGCGGTGGAGCTCCGCGTGGCGGACTCGGGGCCGGGCGTCCCCGCCGAGATGCGCGCGCGGGTGTTCGATCGCTTCGTCCAGCTCGGGGGCGACGCGGACGACCTCCACCGCGCCGGCCGCGGGCTCGGCCTCGCGTTCTGCAAGATGGCGGTCGAGGCGCACGGCGGGCGCATCTGGGTCGAGGACAACGCGCCTGGCGCGATCTTCTGTGTGAGGCTCCCCGATGACACATGAACCGCCCTCCGGCGAGCGCCTGTCTCCACCCGGGCAGGCGCCTGCTGGGCCCGGATCGCAGCAGCTCGACGACGAGAAGTTCCGCCAGCTCATCGACGCGGCGCCGGACGCCATGGTGGTCGTCGACGAGCGGGGGCGGATCGTGTTCGTCAACCTCCAGACCGAGCGGATGTTCGGCTACGAGCGCGGCGAGCTGCTTGGCCGCCTCGTCGAGATCCTCCTGCCGGAGCGGTTTCAGCGCTCTCACATCGCCCACCGCTCGACGTTCACGGCCGCGCCCAGGGCGCGCCCGATGGGGTCGGGGCTCGAGCTGTTCGGCCGGCGGAAGGACGGCGGCGAGTTCCCGATCGAGATCAGCTTGAGCCCGCTTTCGACCGGCGAGGGCACGCTCGTGTCGAGCGCCATCCGCGACATCAGCGAGCGCAAGCGCCTGGAGGCGGTGGCGCAGCGCTCCAGCGACCTCCTGCGGAGCGCGGTCGAGAGCACCCAGGGCGCGTTCGCCGTGTTCGACGCAGAGGACCGGCTCGCGCTCTGCAACAGCGCGTACAGGCACTGGCTCGGCGCGGGGGCGAGCGCCCCCATCGTCGGGCGGAGCTACGGCGAGCTCCTCGAGGAGAGCCTCGGCTCGGGGCTCTTCGCCCCCGACGGCGAGCCGCAAGCCGCCCTTCGCGCGCGGCTGCTCGCCTACCACGCGGAGCCGAGCGGCACCGTGGAGCTCTGCTCGAGCGACGGGCGCAGCCTGCGCCTGACCGAGCGCCGCACGGCCGAGGGGGCGACCGTGTGCACGATCTGGGACATGACCGGCGACGTGCAGCGCGCCGAGGAGCTCCGCAAGGCGCGGGCCCTCGCCGAGGCCGCCAGCTCCGCGAAGAGCGAGTTCCTCGCCTCGATGAGCCACGAGCTCCGCACGCCGCTCAACGCGATCCTCGGCTTCGCGCAGCTCCTCCACCGTGACCGGAAGACGCCGCTCACCGATCGTCAGAAGGAGCGGATAGAGCACGTCCTGAAGGGCGGCGAGCACCTGCTCAAGCTCATCGACGACATCCTGGATCTCTCGCGCATCGAGGCGGGCCGCGTGGCGGTGTCGCTCGAGCCCGTGAACGTCCCCGAGGTGCTGGCCGAGGTGCAGGCGACGCTGGACCCGATGGCGCTGCGCGCGGGGATCGAGCTCTCCGTGATGCCCGTCCCCGCGGGGCTCCCGAAGATCATGGCCGATCGGACGCGGTTCGCGCAGATCCTCATGAACTACGGCTCGAACGCGATCAAGTACGGCCGGAAGGGGGGGCACGCCACGTTCGCCGTGTCGGTGCCGGAGAGCGGGCGCGTGCGGGTCTCGATGGCGGACGACGGCATGGGCATCGCGCTCGAGCAGCACGCGAAGATCTTCCAGCCCTTCCAGCGCGCCGGCCAGGAGACGGGGCCGATCGAGGGGACGGGGATCGGGCTCGCCATCACGAAGCGGCTCGCGGAGATGATGGGCGGCGGCGTCGGTTTCGGCAGCGCGCCGGGTGAAGGGTCGGAGTTCTGGATCGAGCTCCCCGCGCACGAGGTGAACGCGGAGGACGCCTCGGGAGAGCCCGATCCGCGCGCGGACGCCTCGCCGCTCGCCGGGGCCGGCGGCGCCCGCCATGTGATCCTCTACGTGGAGGACAACCCGTCGAACATCGCCTTCATGGAGGCGCTCATCTCGGAGCTCGATCGGATCGACCTGATCACCGCGCCGAACGCCGAGATCGGCATCGAGCTCGCGCGGGCGCGGCGGCCTCACGTCGTCATCATGGACATCAACCTTCCCGGCATGAGCGGCTATGAGGCGATGCGCAAGCTGCAGGAGTGGCCGGAGACGCGCGGCATCCCCGTCATCGCGCTCAGCGCGGCCGCGATGCCGCGGGACACCCGCCGCGCCGAGGAGGCCGGGTTCTACCGCTACCTCACGAAGCCGGTGAGGGTCGACGAGCTGACCGCGGCGCTCGAGGAGCTGCTGCTCGTCGGGGCGGCGCCCTGATGCGGCGGCGCCAGGGGGCCGCGAGCGCGGCGTGATGGCCGTGGCCGCTCGGGCGCGTTCGCGCGTATGCTCGCGCGCCATGCGGCTTGCTGCGGCGCTCGGCGTCGTCCTGGGTATCGGTCTCTCCCTCGATCTGGCTCACGCCCAGGTCCCGCCTCCCCCGGCCGCGCCGGCCGCGCAGCAGCCTCCGGCGCAGCCGCCGCCGTCCGGGCAACCCCCGGCGCCGGTCGCGCCGGTCGAGCAGCAGCCTCCCGCGCCGGCCGCGCCGTCCGAGCAGGCCGCGCCGTCCGAGCAGCCCGTGCCCGCTGACCAGACCGCGCCTCCGCCGGAGGCTCCGCCCGGGCAGCCCGCGATCACCGCGATCGCGCCGTCGATCGAGGTCCGCACGGCGGAGACGAGCGGCAGCTTCGACTCCAGCAGCGTGCGCGCGCTCTCCGCGAACTCGCTGCTCCTGCCGGCCGGGGGGCTGGAGATCGGCGGGGAGATGACCCTGGTCACGAGCGAGCTCTCGCTCCGCCGCGACCCTGACGGCGAGGGGCTCGCGTTCACCGACGTGGGACTCCTGTCCTTGAACGGCCGTTACTCCTTCGGCCCGGTCGAGCTCGCGGCCGCGATGGCGCTGCTGGTGAAGCAGCCGGACACAACGAACGAGTTCGTCCCGCAGAACGGCTCGCTCGCGGGCCGGGTGGCGGTCGGCGACGGCCAGGCGTTGACCCTTCGCCTCGCGGGCGGGCCGCTCCTCGGCGATCTCGGGCTCTGGGAGGGCGGGGAGCTCCTCCTCCAGGCCAAGCGCGCCGCGCACAGCACGCTTGTCTTCCAGGGCGCGCTGGGCGGCGCCTTCACGCACCTGGACTTCGCCGAGGACACCGAGCAGCCCTTCTGGCTCGGCGAGATCGTGGTGGACGCCGAGACGATCCTGCGCACGCCGGTGCGGGCATTCACCCTGTGGCTCGGGGTGGACCTGCGCTTTCCCGTGCTGCACAACCCCGACAACCACGATCCCGATCCCTCGGGCTTCCTGGCGCCCACGACGCGCCTCAACGTCTATGTGGGCACCGCTTATTCGTACGTGGAGGACTGGGACCTGTACGTGCGGGTCGCGGTGCTCGACCGGGGCGACAAGTCCGAGCCGTGGACCATGGTGCCGATCCTCGACGGCGGCTTCGATCAGCAGCAGTTCTCCCTCGGCCTGATGCACCGCTGGGACCTCGCCGAGGAGAAGGAGGAGCGAAGGCCCTGGATGTCGAGGCGCTGACGCGCTGAGCGTCACGGCCCGGCGCCGAGCTGTCGCGCCAGGAAGTCAGCCTGCGACTCGGCGTTCCGGGCGAAGAACGGCCCGACGTAGAGGTCGAAGTGCCCGCACGAGAGGACGTCGAGGCGCTTCTCCTCCGAGCGGAGCGCGCGGTGGGCGCGCTCGACGAAGGCCCTCGGCACGAGATCGTCGCGATCGGCGGCGACGAGCAGGACGGGGCACCGCACCTCGGCGGCGGCGTCCATGGGGCGGAACGCGTCGAGGGTCGCGAGCATGCGCGCGAGCATCTTGTTCTCCCAGCCGCCGCGCGGCGGCTGCGGCAGCGTGCGCCAGAAGAGCGGGGCACGCGCTGCGGAGCGAGCAGAGATGAGGAAAGCCGAGGAGAGAGGGGGGAGAGAAAAGCGGGACGTCCACGAGCTTCCCTTCGCTCGAGCTCTCCGGCGACGGTCTCTCGCTCGATGGCTAGCAGGAAGGCCCCTGGAGAACCCAGGGGGCCATCTTCTTTTTTGCGCGGATCTCCGCCGCCGGACGGCGGCGGACGCGGATCACAGCGGCACTTCGATCACGTCCTCGCAGGTGAAGTCGACCCCCAGGGCCGCCTGCGGATCCGCCTGGATCGCGGCGCACGTGCTCTCGCAGAGCACGATCTGCGTCGGGTTCCCTGGGTTGTCGTAGCGCCAGGCGTTCTCCGACCTGCATTCCTGGTCGTAGCTGAGCGCCGTCGAGTCGTTCGCGCCGCTCGTGTAGTTCACGCGGACCCGCTGCTTGTCGAAGGTCCTCCCATCGGGAGCAGCCGGGATCGCGACCGTGCAGGAGACCGAGGCGCCGCGGATCGCGTCGACAGCCGCCTTGAACGCGGCGGTGGTCGCCTCGGGATCGCCGGTGTCGATGATGAACGCGTGATCCGTGCCTCCCGCCACGGCGACCTGGTTCATGTTACCGACGGTCTCCGGCGCGTCCGGGAGCGGAGGATTCTCGACACCGATGACGTACGTCGGGACCTGGTCCTCGAGCGCCGCTGCGGCCTCGTCCACCACGAGCCCTATATCGTTGTTCGCGCTGCCGCAGCCCGCCGGCTCGCCGTCCGTGACGAGCACGATCGCGTACTTCCCGGGAGTGGCTTGTCGTTGCTGCTCGACGAACCCGATGGTGCCTCGCATCACGAACACGGTGGGCGTACCGCCGCGCCAGTCCGCCCCGGGCGCCGGCGTGACGGCGTCGATGGCGTCGGCGAAGGCGGAAGAAGGGAGCGGCGTCGGCGGGACGTCTGGCGTGGCGTAGGTCTCGGTCCTGCACTTCGTGTCGTTATCGCCCTCGCTGGGGAAAAACGTGAGCGACGCCGTGATCCCCTGGGACAGCGGATCCGCGAAGAACTGCTTCGTCGCCGCGACCACGGGATCCCACTTGAGCGACTTGTCGTACCAGGGCTCGTCGCCCATGCCCATGCTGCCCGATACGTCGAACGCGAAGGCCAGGTACACGGGCTCGAGATCGGCCTCGGCAGTCTCGGTGGCGCACGCCATCCCTACGCCCGACGAGCCGCCGTTGCTCGTTCCGACAGAGCCGACCGAGTCGATGTTGCCGCCGAAGTTCGGCGAGCCTCCATCGCCCGCGCCCCCGCTCCCTGAGCTCCGAGAGCTGCTGTCGCCCTCGCCGGTGCCGGTGCCGGTGCTCCCACAAGCGACCCCGAGTGCGCCTACCGTCATCACAACAATGGCGATCTTAGGTAATTCCATGATACGTATCCTCCATGAGCGCGGGCCGGCACCTCGTCGCCGGCGCCGAAGCCACCGAGACGGCCTGAGGCCTCCGGAGCGGGCGTATGTGCGTTTCTCGCCTCGTGATGCCTCATGCTCCGCCGGAAGCATACGCTTGCGGACCTCCGCCGTCCGGTGTCGATCTGGAAATGATGCTGTGGAGGCGGCGTGGTCGCCAGGGGGCAGCATGTCGTCAGACGTGGGTCTCGTCTCGGCGGCGCTGTGGAGTCCGTTCCCGCTCGCCCCGCGCGGAGGGAGAGCTCCGTCGATGTTGGATACACGTCGTTGCCGGTCGCGGCGTCACCCCACTGAGCTCCTCGCCCTGCCGCTCTGTGAACTCCATCCATTCGTCGGCGTCATCGTTGCTGTCGCTGCAGCAAATACGCAGGAGCCAAACCCCCCTGGGGGTCACCCGCCCGACGTCTTTCCCACGACCCGCTGCGCCGCTATACGAGCGCGGAACGCCTCCGGCGTCTCGCCGGTCCAGCGCCGGAACGCCCGGTGGAACGCGCTCGGCTCCGAGTAGCCGAGCAGGTAGGCGACCTCCCCGATCGCCATGTCCGCCTCCAGGAGCGCCGCCGCGCGGCCGCGCCGGACCTCGTCGAGCAAGGCGTGGAGCGACGTCCTCTCGTCGCTCAGGCGGCGCTGGAGGGTGCGTGGGCTCATCCGCAGGCGCTCGGCGAGCGCGCCGAGGTCGGCTCCCTCGCGCAGCCGCTCGCCGAGGAGCGCCCGCACGCGGTCCGCGAGCGCCGGCGCGGGCGACGCCGCCCCTGGGAGCTGCGCCGCGATGGCGCCCACCTGGCGCTCCAGGAAGGCGGCGAGCGCCTCGTTCGCGTGCGGCAGCGGCAGGTCGAGCGCCTCCGCCGGCAGGACCAGCTCGGTCTGCGGCGCCTCGAACTGCACCGCCGCGCCGAGCCGCCGCGCCTTCTCCTCCGGATCGCCCGCCGGCGCGTGGCGGAAGCGCACCGCGACCGCGTGGATCGGGGCGCCGCACATGCGCCCGGCGTTCACGAGCGCGTCGAAAGCGAACATCTCCGCCACCTGGCCGTGAGCCGGCCGGTCGGGTCCGAACGGCGTGAACGCGACGTGCGCGCGGCGCCCGCGGAGCTCCAGGGTGTAGCGCTCGCCCTCGTTCCAGAGCTGCTGGTAGCGGAGCATCCGGCGGAACGCCTCGCCCAGGGTGGGGCTGCTCATGGCCAGGAAGCCGAGCGCGTCGAACTGCTCCGGCTGGAAGCGCCCCGCGAACCCGAGGCCGAGGTGCGGATCGGCGGTGGCCGTCACCGCGGCCTCGATCAGCGCGTAGAACGCCGCGAGCGGCACGCGCGCGTCAGGGTCGGCGAGCGCCGCGGCCGCGAGCCCCGCGGCCTCGATCAGCGCCGCCCGGTCGGCCCCGCGCTCCGCCGCGTAGTCCGCGAGCTGCGCGGCGGTGCGGGCCCAGGCGGTCGGCGCGCGCGCCGGCGCCCTTCCGGCCTGGCGCCGCATGTCAGCCCTTGTGGCGCGCGCTGTCACGGCGCTCTCGCCGGGCGCGCCGCAGGCTCTCGGGCGAGCGGAGGAGCAACATGCGAAGGCACGGCATCGAGGAAAGGCACGGCGCGTTCGTCGAGGGCGCCTGGTACATCATCGCGGACGCGTCCGCCGTGGGCAAGCGGCCGGTCGCCGTCGAGCGCTTCGGGACGCGCATCGTGCTGTTCCGGGACGAGCGCGGCGCCCTCGTCGCGGCGCGGGCGGCCTGCCCGCACCGCGGCGCGGACCTCAGCCTGGGGCGGGTCGTGGACGGGGCGATCGAGTGCCCGTACCACGGCTTCCGCTACGCCGGCGACGGGCGCTGCGTCGCGATCCCGTGCGAGGGGCGCGAGGGGCGCTCGCGCGGCGCGGGCGACGCGCTCGCGCTAACGCGCTTCGAGGCGCGCGAGCACCGCGGCTTCGTGTGGCTCTGGTGGGGCGAGCGGCCCGCGGAGCTGCCGCCGCTGCCGTGGTTCGACGGCATGCCGCCCGACGAGCGGCACGCCCACACGACGTCGGTGGCGTGGGACGTGCCGTTCGCGCGCGCGATGGAGGGCATGCTCGACATCCACCACGTGCCGTTCGCGCACCGCCCCTGGGTCCCGGGGGTCGGCACGCTGCTCGATCCCTACGAGGTCCGCGTGGAGGGCGACGTCATCCACACCGAAGGGGTGCTCCGCCACGACGACGGGGAGCCCTGGGATGGGCGCCGGGGGTGGAAGTTTGCGATGGAGGTGCACTTTCCTGGCATGCTGCGCCTGTCGTTCGGGGGGCGCATGGCGGGCATGGCGGGGTGCGCGCCGATCGACGCGGGGCGGACGGCGATCCTGGCGCGGTACTACATGCCGGTGCCGGTGATCGGCCGCGCGCTCGCGCGGCTCGGGCTCTTGATGGAGTTCTGGCTGATCCAGCCGGGCGACGAGCGGGTGCTGGCGTCCTCGGAGCCGCGCGACGCGGACGTGGAAGCGTGCCGCTTCGTGCGGGCGGACGCGGGGGTCCTCGCGTGGCACAAGATGCGGCGGGCGCGGTTGAAGGCGCAGCGCGCGGAGGAGCCGCGCCGGCTGCCGGTCGAGGCGGGGTGAGGCAGCGCGCGGCCGTGCGGCGGGTCAACCGCGCATCGCGATGAGGGTCTGGACGACGATCCGCAGATCGTCCACGTCGAGCGGCTTGTCCAGGACCGCGTCGGCGCCCAGGCGGTAGGCCTCCGCGTGGGTCTCCGGGTCGCCGAACGCGGTGATGAGGACGACCGGCGTGGACCAGTCCTCCCGGCGCAGCCCGGCCAGGAGCTCCATGCCGCTCCTGCCCGGCATGCGGACGTCGCTCACCACGAGATCGGGCGGGGTGCCGCCGCTGGACACCAGCGACTCGCCCATGAGCTCGAGGAGGTGGTTGCCGTCGCGGGCCTCGAGGACCTCGTAGCCGTCGCGGCGGAGGGCGGTGGCGAGCAGCCGCCGCAGCTCCCGGTCGTCCTCGGCGAGCAGCACGCGGAACGGGCGCTCGCCGGGGGCGAGGGCGGGCGGGGGTTCGGAGACCAGATTCAGGGACGAAGCACGGTCGCGGAGCAGCTCGGGGGTCATCGGGTGTTCTCCTTGAGTTTTCCCTGTGCAGGCAGCGTGCCGACCGCCGGACGCGAACCGACCCGGGTTGGGCGGTCGCGAACCGACCGAGGTTGCGGCGACGGAACCGACCCGGGTTGGGCGGTCGCGAACCGACCCAGGTTGAGCGCCCGACCCAGGTTGAGCGCCCGACCCAGGTTGAGCGCCCGACCCAGGTTGAGCGCCCGACCCAGGTTGAGCCCTGAGCCCCCGACCCAGGTTGAGGCCCCCGACCCAGGTTGCCGCCTCGCGTCGTCCCGCGCCGGGTGGGGCGCCCTTCCCCGCCCGAGGTATTCTTCCGCGCCCTCAGCCGCCCTTCGCCGCCCCCCCGGCGGGCGGCTCCCACCGCTCCAGCTTGCGGTGCAGCGTCTTCCGGTCGAGCCCGAGGATCCGCGCCGCGAGCGTCTTGTTCCCCCCCGCGGCCTCGAGCACCCGCAGGATGTAGCGGCGCTCCACCGCCTCGAGCGGCACGAGCTCCGACGGATCGTCCGCTGCCACGATGACGTGGGAGGGACGGTGCTCCCGGATCTTCGCCGGCAGGTCGTCCACCGTGATCTCCTGGTACCGCGTGAGCGCCACCGCCCGCTCGATGCAGTTCTGGATCTCCCGCACGTTGCCCGGCCACGAGTAAGCGAGCAGCCGCTCCGCCGCCGCCGGCGACAGGCCGATCACCTCCTCCTTGCCCGAGCGCGCGGCGCAGTCCTCCAGGAAGCGCTGCGCGAGCAGGAGCACGTCGCTGCCTCGCGCCCGCACCGGCGGCAGCTCCACGTGGAGCACGTTGATCCGGTAGTACAGGTCCTCCCGGAAGCGGCGCTCCTCCACCGCCTCGTCGAGATCGCGGTTCGTCGCGGCCACGATGCGCGCATCGAACGGCACCTCCGCGCTGCCGCCCACCGGGCGCACCCGCCGCTCCTGCAGGGCGCGGAGCAGCTTCGCCTGCACCGCGAGCGGCAGCTCCCCGATCTCGTCGAGGAGCAGCGTCCCGCCGTTCGCCTCGACGAACAGCCCGGAGCGCGTCGTGCGCGCGTCGGTGAAGGCGCCCCGCACGTGGCCGAACAGCTCGCTCTCGATCAGCGACTCCGGCACGGCCGCGCAGTTCACCGCCACGAACGGCCCGCCCTTGCGCCGGCTCCGCTCGTGCAGCGCCCGCGCGACGACCTCCTTGCCGGTCCCGCTCTCGCCCGTGATGAGCACCGTCGCGTCCGCGTCGGCGATCCGCTCGATCATGTCCTGCACGCGCCGCATCGCCGCGCTCCGGCCGACGAGGTCCGGGAACGCGCCCGGCCCGGCCACGGCGCGGCGCAGCCGCCGCACCTCGGCCTTGAGCGCGTGGTGGGCGATCGCCCGCTCCAGCGCCAGCGCCAGCGTCTCGATGTCGACCGGCTTGGTCACGTAGTCGTACGCGCCCGCGCGGATCGCCTCCACCGCGGTCTCGATGCTGCCGAACGCGGTGATCACCACCACCGGCACGTCCGGCCGGATCTCGGCCGCACGGCCGCAGACAGCGATCCCGTCCATGCCGCGCATGTTCAGGTCGGTGAGGATGACGTCGAAGCCCTCGTCCTCCTCGAGCAGCGCGAGCGCCGCCGTCGGCGAGGTCCGGGTGCTCGCCTCCACGCCGCGCGAGCGGAGGTCCGCCGCAAGCCACGCGCACATGGCCTCGTCGTCGTCGATGATCAGCGCTCGCCTGCCCATGTCTCCTCGACTGCTCGCACAGTATGGCCCCTCGCCCGCGGCTACGCCCCCGCCGCGCCGCCCCGCCGCGGCGCGGGAGCGCCGTCGTCCCCGGCCGCCGGCCTCGCGGCGCCGTCGCCGCTCGGGGCGAGGTACACCGTGAAGGTCGAGCCCTCGCCGAGCTCGCTCTCCACGTCGATCCAGCCGCCGTGCTCGCGCACGATGCCGTAGGAGACGCTCAGCCCGAGGCCGGTGCCCTCGCCGACGTCCTTGGTCGTGAAGAAGGGCTCGAAGATGCGGGAGACGTTCCCGGGCTCGATCCCCTCGCCGCGGTCGATCACCCGGACCGCGAGGTGCTCGCCCTCGGCGCCACCGTGATCGGCCGGCGGGCGCGCGCGCACGCGCTCGACCCGGACGGCGAGCTCGCCGCCCCGCTTCATCGACTGCATGCCGTTGATCACGAGGTTCGTGAGCACCTGCTGCATCTGCCCGGCGTCCACCTCGGCGCGCGCCGGGGCGCCGCCCGCCTCGTCGAGGCGCAGCGTCACGCCCCGCTTGCGGGCGAGGGGCTCGAGCAGCCCCAGCGTCTGCCGCGCGATCTGCGCGAGGTCAGCCGGCGCCTTGTGCGCGACCCGGCGGCGCGCGAAGTCGAGCAGCTGCCGGATGATCTTCGTCATCCGGTCCGCCTGCTCGGCGATGATGCGGGCGCTCTCCGCCGCCTCCTCCGGCGACAGGCCGCGGGCGATCATCTTGGCGCGGCCGCCGACCACGTTGAGCGGCGTGCCGAGCTCGTGCGCGAGGCCCGAGGCGAGCTTGCCCACGGTGCCGAGCCGGTCGGCATGCCGGAGCTGCTCCAGCGCGGCGATGCGCGCGGTCGTCTCCCGGGCGGCGCGCTCGCGCGCCTCGGCGAGGTTATCGCACATCGCGTTGATCTCGCGGGCGATCTGCCCGAGCTCGTCGCGCTGCGGCAGGAGCAGCGGGCCGCCCAGGTCGCCCTCCCCGATGCGCCGGGTCTTGTCGACCAGCCGCTGCGTGGGGCGCCCGACGAGGAGCTGCCCGAAGGTCATCGCCAGGAGGCCGCTCAGCGCCGCGAGGGCGACGATGCTGATCACGGTGTTGACCACGCTCGCGTGGACGTAGGTCTCCTCCTCCTCGAGCGACTCGGAGATCTCGATGGCGCCGACGCGCGCGGGATCCACGGCGACAGGCGCGTAGGTGTAGAAGCGCCCGCTCCTGTCGCCCTCGCGCTGGAGGCGGAACACCTCGGCGCCCCGGGAGAGCTCGGCGATGTCGGCGGCGGGCAGCGCGGGCGCGAAGCGGCCCCCGGCCGGCGCGTCGAGCCACACCCAGCGGAAGGTCACGCCGTCCTCGCGCTCGCTCGCCTCGCCGAGCACGCGGAGCGCCTCGTTCATCCCGTCCCGGCGCCAGATCTCGATGACCGCCGCGCGCAGGGCGATGCCGATGAGGTGCTCGTCGCGCCGCATGTCCGCCTCGAACAGCGCCCGCTCGCGCCGGACCGAGAGGTAGCCGTAGAGGCTCAGCACGACGCACATGACGAGGACGAGGGCCAGGGTGAGCTTGCTGGCGATGCGCATGAGGTCCCGGAGAGGATGCAGGACGCGTGCGCGTTCTCAAGGCGGCGCGCGGGAGCGCCGGTCGGCCCGGGGCGCCCCGGATCTCCCCGGGTGGGGCAAAACTCCCCTGGACCGGCCCGCTCGAGGGCGCGGCACCGCGAGGGCCGCGGGGCGCCGCGCTTCGCCGGCAGCAGCTCCTCGGCTCAACCGGCGGTCGCGCGCTCGACGTCGTCCCACGATCCGGTCGCCGCGAGCTGCGGCGCCGCCACCGGCGCCGACCAGCGCAGCGGCACCGCGTCCTCCACCCGGACGCCCTCGGCCACGCGGAACCGCAGGAGCCGCTGGGCGCCGGCGAAGGCCGCGAGCTCCGGGCCGTCCCAGACGACCTCGGCCTCTCCGGTCAGCGACAGCAGCCCGCCGGTGGCGAAGTCGACGAAGAGCACCCCGGCGCGCGGATCGAGCGCCAGGTTGCCGAACGTGTTGAAGGCGAGGTTGCCTGCGAAATCGGGCGAGGTAAGGACGGTGCGACCGTCCTCCTCGGTCACGCGCACGAACCCGGGCTTGCCGCCCCGGTGGGAGACGTCGGCCCCCTCGATCGCGCTGCCCCCGCCTGCGGCCGGCGCGGCGGTCGCGATGAAGAACGTGTCCGCGCGGCGGATCCGCGCCGCCGCCCCGGCCGACAGGACCGGCCCCTCCGCCTGCGCCGGGCGCGGCGCGGCGGCCTCGTCGGGGTCCCTCACGAACACCGGCTCTCGCGCCTGGATGTACTGCGCGCAATTGCCGAAGCTCTGGCCGACCTTCACGATGAACCCGCCTTCGCCGGCCTCGACGATCGTGCCGTTCATGCGGTTGCGGCGGCGGGTCTCGAGCTGGATGCCGAGCAGCCCGACCGGCGCGCCGGCCACGAGGTGCGCGCTCATCGGACCGCCGGCGGCGGGGCGCGCGCTCACCGCGAGCGTCCGCGGATCCGGGGACGCGATGAACCCCGGCCGCCCCACGAGGATCGAGGCCCATGGCCGGCGCTGCGCGTCGAGGCTTCCGACGAGCAGAAAGGGCAGCCTCGTGAACAGCTCTCGGTGCTGGTCGGGCATGAAGTCCCGGATGATCCGGCGCCCGGCCTTCTCGGCCCGCTCGCGCGCGCCGGCGCGCGCCTGCACGGACATCTCGCCCTGGTGATAGGGCGACCCGTCACCGGGCCAGCCGGGCGGGGGTGTCACGGGGGCTCTGGACGATGACTCCTGCGTCATGAGATCTCTCCGCGGCGGTGGTCTCGCGATCCACATCGGGCTCTCCCTTCAGGGCGGTGTCCGCCAGGCCGGATCGCGGCGACCCGGCGGCTCCCGCGGCCCTCAGGCCCCCGCCGGGACCGGCGTCCGTTTCATCGGCACGAAGCCGGGCAGATCCTCCACGCGAGCGAGCCACGCGCGCACGTGGCCATGGGGGTCCAGCGACACGCCGCCCTCCGGCGCGTGCGCCGTGTAGGTGTACATCGCGATGTCCGCGATCGTCGGCGCATCGCCGGTGAGGAAGCGCTGCGTCGCCAGGTGCTGGTCGAGCACGGTGAAGAGCTCGACGGCGATCGCCCTGGCGCGCTCGTGATCCAGCTTGATGCCGAACACGTGCGCGAGGCGCGCTGTCCCTGGCCCCGCGAAGAGCCGCCCAGCGGCGACGGACAGCCATCGCTGCACGCGCGCCGCCGCCACCGCATCGCGCGGGAGCCAGCGCCCCGACGGGTCGTACCGCGTCGCCAGATAAACGAGGATCGCGTTGCTGTCTGCCAGCGTCAGGTCGCCGTCCTCGATCACCGGCACCTGGCCGAAGGCGTTCTTGCTCAGGAACTCGGGAGTCCGCTGAGCGCCGCTCTTCAGGTCGACATCGACGAGCTCGAACGGGAGCCGCAGCAGCGACAGGAACAGCTCCACGCGGTGCGAGTGCCCCGAGAGCGGGTGTCGATAGAGGCGGATGGGGCTTTCAGGAGTGGTCATCGACGTTTCCTTTCGACGGGAGGTCAGGGCGAGGCGGCACAGGCAGCGCGTGCCTCCCTCGCTCGCCAGCGAAACATGCCCGTTGCTGCCGCCGACGGTAATGGCCGTCCTTGACAATGGACCATTGCAGGAACTGGAATGATCGAATGGATCGCCTGGAAACCATGCGCGTTTTCGTCGCCGTCGCCGAGGAGGAGGGCTTCGCGCCCGCGGCGCGGCGCCTGTCCATGTCGCCGCCGGCGGTGACGCGGGCCATCGCCGCGCTCGAGGAGCGGATCGGCACGCGGCTCCTGCACCGCACGACGCGCATCGTCCGGTTGACCGAGGCGGGCACGCGGTTCCTCGCGGACTGCAAGCGGATCCTCGGCGAGATCGAGGAGGCCGAGGCGTCGGCGGCCGGATCCCACGCCGCGCTGCGGGGGCAGCTCGCGGTGACGGCTTCCGTGTCGTTCGGGCGGATGTTCGTCGCGCCGGCCGTCTTCGACTTCCTCGCGCGCCATCCGCACGTGTCGGCGCGGACGCTGCTCGTCGACCGCATCGTCGAGCTGCTCGACGAGGGGGTCGACGTCGCCGTCCGGATCGCCCACCTGCCGGACTCGTCCCTGAGCGCGATCCGCGTCGGCTCGGTGCGGCTGGTGGTCTGCGCGTCGCCGGCCTACCTGGCCGCGCGCGGCGCGCCCGAACGACCGGCCGACCTGGCGCAGCTCGACACGATCGCCTTCTCGCAGACGGCCTCTCCCGCGGAGTGGTCGTTCGCGTCGGGATCGCGGATCGAGAAGGTCCTCCCGTCTTCCCAGCTCCTCGTCAACACCGCCGACGTCGCCGTCGCGGCGGCCGTGGCAGGACGCGGGCTCGCGCGCGTCCTCTCCTACCAGATCGGCCCCGAGCTGCGCGCCGGGCGCCTCCAGATCGTGCTCCCCGCGTTCGAGCCCCCGCCGGTCCCGATCCACGTCGTGCACGCCGAGGGCCGGCGCGCGGCGGCGCGCGTGCGGGCCTTCGTCGATTTCCTCGTCGAGCGGCTCCGGTCCGGGACGTGGCTGACGTGAGCCGTGGCCCGAGACGGCGCTCGATCAGATCCCCGGCACCGCCCGAGCGATGGGCTCTGGCACCCGCCGCTCTGCATCATCGGCCGTTCACGTGCTAGGAAGATCGCCCTACCTGGTCGTTCCGGAGGAGCTCCCTGGATGAACACAGTTCGCAAGCTGTACGAGAGCGACGAACAAGGCACGGTGCATGTTGATCTTCCGATCGGCGCCCCTCATCGCCGAGTCGAGGTCGTGCTCGTCTGGCAGGAGATAGATGGCGTCCGAGCTCCGCCGGAAGCGCTAGAGAACAAGCGGGCCGAGATCGAGGCACTGGCCGGCGCCCTGGCGGATGATCCCATCGAGCGTCCCGCGCAGCCGCTCCTCGAGACCAGGTTGCCGATCGAATGAGGTACCTCCTCGACAGCAACACCTGCATTCGATTCCTCAACCAGCGGTCACAAGCGCTCATCGATCGTCTGACCGAGACACCCGACGAGGAAATCCATGTATGCAGCGTCGTCAAGGCGGAGATGTTCTACGGATCGGAGCGAAGCACGCGGCGCGAACGGAATCTCAACGTCCAGCGAACCTTCTTCAGTCGCTACAAGTCGCTCTCGTTCGACGACATGGCCGCCGAAAAGTACGCCGTGATTCGAGCTGATCTGGAGGGACGCGGCCAGTCCATCGGAGCCAATGACCTGCTGATCGCCGCGATCGCGCTGGCCCACGATCTCACGCTGGTGACCCACAACATCTCCGAGTTTTCCCGCGTGACGAAGCTTCGGCTGGAAGATTGGGAGGCGACTTGAAGCGCATGCCGATCATTTCCGCATCGGTGTGATCGAAAGCGTCGAAATGTCGGGAAACGACATGGGCGCCAAGATGCGGAAGCAGATCTATCTCTGGGCGGGGCGCCTTTAGCCAGCCCACGGCCGGCCGGAAGGTCGCGGAGCTCGAGGCCGCGCTCGGGGCGCGGCTGCTCATGCGCCGGAGCCGGGGCGTCCGCGCGACCCAGCCTGATGTCGTGGCCCGCAAGGTGGCGTCGCTCGGCTTCGGCTTCTTCGCGGCGCCGAGCTATCTCGCCGCCCGCGGCGCCCCGCGCCGGCTCTCGGACCTCGCCCGCCACGACCTCGTTGGCCTCCCTGCCCGCGGCATCGTGCCGGCCTACATCCGCTGGCTGGATCGCCTGGTGCCTCCGGAGCGCTTCGTGATCACCTCCACCAGCCTGCTCGCGCAGCACGAGGCCGCCCGGGCCGGCCTCGGCGTCGTGCTCGGCACCGCCGCGATCCTCGCCGCAGATGCGCGGCTCCGGCGGGTGCTCCCGCGGGCCAGCGCCCGTCGAGGCGGTGGTGCCCCGCAGCGGCGGCCTGGGGTCACCCTGGAAGCGCCACGCCAAGGTCTGCACAGGTCCGAGCAATGCCCAAGCGTGCGGGATCACGTCGGGGAAGCTGTGTTTCCCCATGCTCCAGAAGCGAGCCACGCCCGCCTTCAAGATGTGCGTCTGGGCCAAGGTGACCGAGAAGGTCGACTGCCCGGACGAGTACCCGCACGAGCACCCATGGTACGCAAGCCACGACGACGGCCTCTGCTCGCCGTGTACCTGCACGCCGACCGAGCCCAGCGTGTGCGAGGCGCTCGTGTCGACCTACGCCGACACGGCGTGCCGCCAGGAGATCGCCTCCGTGGCCGTCACCGATGAAGGCGGCTGCGCCGATCCGAGCGCTGGCTTCCCGCTCGGCAGCGTCCGTGCCGAGTGGGTCACGAATGTGCCCGGCGGCTGTGAGCCGTCCGGAGGCGAGCCGGTGCGGGACCGGGAGGAAATGCAACCCAGGACGCTTTGCTGCATGGAGAAGGAGATCCCGGAATGAGCCAGACCAGCGTCCGGCGTGCCGCCCTGGATCAGGAAAGTGCGCGACGTCGATGGCTCCTGAGGACGGCGGCCGGTGCGCTCCTGGGACTCGCCGGCGCGCTGCTCGGGTCGAGCTGCGGGGGCCAGGAGCTCAGGTGCTGGAGCAAGGAGCGGTGCGAGCCGTGCCCGGGCTACTGCCTCGAGAATGCGCAGTGGGAAGGCATCCTGAACTCCAGGAGGTATGTCGTGTGGGTCGGCAAGCAGGGCGAGGAGCCCACCTGCGAGGAGTACGGGCAAGCGTGGGAAGCGGACCGGTGGCTGGAACTCCAGGACGACCCGACCTGCCCGCCCTGCCGCTGCGAGCGCGCAGCGCGCTCTGCTGCAAGCCGGCTGGCGGCTGATCTCGCTGGCGCCCGCAGCGGCGGCTCAGCTCACGAGCTCGCCGTCCCCGGCGCCCGCTTCCTCTTCGGTTTCACCCACCGCCGGCTCCCCCGGCTCCACCAAGCCCGGCCCCTCGCCCGCGGGCGCCCCGCCGTACCGCTTGCCGGCCCGCTCCGAGGCCTTCAGCACGGGCCCGCGGATCGTCTCGATCGCCTCGGCCGGGGCGTCGGAGAGCTCCAGGTTGGAGAGCACCGCGGACACGACCCGGAACCACTGGCTGCGCGCGGCGGCGATCGTCGCCCTTGTCACCGGCGCCGTCTTCTCCTTCGCGGCGAGATCGTCCCGCCGGTGCTCGATCGCCTCGAGCTCCTTGCCCGTCTTGATCCACCGCTGCGTCGTGTGGAGCAGCGTCGTCTTCCCGGGCGCCGGGATTCCCTTCAGGAACTCGCCGATCGACGGCTCCTCGTCGAGGGCCCGCAGGTTGGCGACGGCGCGAGACCAACCCGGCCGGTCAAAAAGATGCTGTCCCGGAGGTCGCGACCAGCGCCGGCGCTCGTTGCGAGGCCCCGCACAGGTCACGACCGATCGCGGAGGATCTTTTCGGCCTGGGAACAGGTCCCGATCGAAAGAAACGAATCTTTTCATACAAACGGCACGGTCCCGACCAGGCGATCGGCTCAAGGAGAGCCTCAGCGCCTGATCGAGACCACACGGGGGCATCGAAACGAGCGTCTGGAGGGAGCGAGACCCATCGGCGGCCATTGCACCGCCTGCCCGCGCCGCTCAGGGCGCCGCAGCCGGTGCCTGCCCGGCCGGCTTCTCCGCGGGCTTCGCGCCGCGGTCCCCTGGGCCGCCGCCCGCGCCGGGCGCCGCCGCCGCGCCTGGGCTCGCCGCCTCCGCGCCGGGAGCGCCGGGCGCGGTCTCCTCGAGCAGCTCGGCCAGCTTCTGCTCGGCGTCCTTTTCGAGCGCGCTCTTCATGTCGAACGTCAGCATCGGCAGCGGGCCCTGGTTCATCGCCGGCAGGCGCCCGTTCCACCGCTCGAGCGCGCGGTACTGCAGCACCGCCGGCGTCGCCGACAGCCGGATGATCGTGTTCGCCTTGGCCTCGGCGCGCGCCCGGATGAGCAGCGCGTCCGCCTCGCCGCGGGCGCGCTCCCGCGCCGACTCGGCCGCGCCCCGCGCCGTCGCGATCGCCTGGTCGGCCTCGGCGCGCACCTGGCGCACCCGGTTCTCGGCCTGGATCGCCTTCTGCGTCGCCTCCATCGCCTGGTTGATCGCCGCGGCCACGTTCTCGGGCAGCCGGAGCGCCCCGTTGATGGTGAGCTGGTCGATCCGGATACCGTCCTTGTCGAGGACCTGCGCGAGCTCCTTGGTCACGTCCTGGATGAGCCTCGTCTTGCCCGATCCGTAGATCTCCTGGACTGGCATCTTCGACGCCACCGCGTTGAACGACTCGCGCACCGCGTTGCGCACGTAGCGGTCGGCGAGCCGCATCAGGTCGTTCTCGCGGAAGCGCAGGTAGAGGTGAGGCGCCTTGTCGGGCTCGATGTGGAACGACATCCCGATGTCCGCGCCCACGTTCACGCCCTCGGAGGACGAGAAGGTGATCGACTCGTCCACGGACCGGCCCTCGTGCACCGACGCCGTCCAGACCACGTTCTGCACGCTCGTCGGAAACTGCACGATCTGCTCGGTCAGCGGGTTGTAGAACACCCAGCCGGTCACGACCGGGATGTCGTCGACGCCGCGGCTCGAGCCGGCGAGCTTGACCCGGATGCCCACGTGCGCGGCGTCGATCCGCGTCACCGTGGTGCACGCGACGAAGAACGTCGCGACGAGGAGCACGAGGCCGAGCGCGACCCGGCGCGCCGCGCCAGCGACGCCGCCGGAAGGGCTGAACTTGATGGGGGGGATCTTCGCCATGGATGCCGTTTCTCTCAGTCGCTGCGCCCCACGATGAGGCGGAGGGCGCTCGCCATGCTGAAGCCGAGCGCGAGGAGGAGCGCGACGAGCGCGGCCCAGTAGCGGACCGGGTCGGCGCCGTTCAGCCAGCCGCGGAGCTCGGTGACGAGCAGGAGGTAGCCCCCGAGCGCCGCCACCGCGGGCCAGGCGCGGCGGCGCCGCAAGCGGGCGAGCTCCCGGCGGAGCCGCTCGTTCTCGGCGAGCAGGCTGGGCCGCCCGTCGCGGTAGGGGTCGAGGTCGCGCACGCGCTGCTGCTCCCTGGGGCTCCCGCGTCGGTCACCCGCCGCGCTCGGACAGCGGCGCCGGCGCGTCGTCCGCGCCCTCGCGGCGCGCCTTCCGCCTGCGCCGCCGCTCGACGGTCACCCCGCTCGACTGCATCGCGAAGCGGAGCCCCTCCCGCAGGTTCGAGAGCGTCTTGATGTTCGACAGGTCGAGCCCCAGCGACACGACCGTCTGCGCCACCTCGGGCCGGATGCCGACGACGATGCCTTGCGCGCCGAGCATCGCGACGGCGTCGATGAGCTTCAGCACGTGATCGGCCGTGGCCGCGTCGAGGGCGCTGACCCCGGTCAGGTCGATGATCGCGTGGCGGCAGCGGGTCCGCGCCACGGCGTCGAGCAGCACCTCCATCATCTGCTGGGAGCGCTGCTCGTCGAGCACGCCGAGCACCGGCATGGTCAGCACCCCCTTCCAGACCTCGATGATCGGCGTCGACAGCGCCCGGATCGCCTCCTGCTGCTGCTCGATGATCTCGCGCCGCTCCTGCAGCATGGCCTGGTGGCGCTTCTGCTCGGTGATGTCGGTCGCGCCGCCGGCCATCTGGAACGGCACGCCCTTCTCGTCCCACTCGGCCATGCCGCGGGAGAACATGACGCGGTACTCGCCGTTCTCGTGCCGTATCCGGAACTCGACCTCGAACGGCCGCCGCTCCTCGAGGTGCGCCTTGAGCGCGGCCTGGATGGCGCTCTGGTCGTCGGGGTGAACGCGCTCGAAGAAGCTCATGAACGTCCCGCCCCACGCCTCGCGGCGGACGCCGATGATCGCGAGCATGCGATCGCTCCACTCCGTCGTGTCCTCGCGGATGTTCCAGAACCAGATGCCCTCGTTCGACGCCTCCGCGAACAGCCGGTAGCGCGCCTCGCTCCTCCGCAGGGCGGCCTCCGCGCGGCGCAGCTCGGCCACGTCGGTGTTGCCGCCGATCCACAGGACGATGTTCCCGGCCGCATCGCGCTGCGGCAGCGTGCGGACCACGTGCTCCCGGTACGTCTGGTCGCTCGCGCGCAGCAGGCGAAACTCCGTCTCGTACGGCTGTCCGGTCTCCAGGCACCGGGTCCACGTCGCGACGGTCCTCGGCACGTCGTCCGGGTGCAGCACCGCCAGCCAGCCCTCGCCGAGCATCTGCGCCTCCGTGCGGTCGAAGTAATCGAGGACGGCCTTGTTCACGAAGTTCAGCTGGCCGTCCGGGCGCGCGGTCCACACCTGGATGGGCATGGTGTTCCCGAAGATCCGGAGCTGCGTGTCCGCCTCCCCCGACGGAGCGCCTCGCTGGGCCGCGGCGCCGCTCGGCTGGACGCCGGCCCCGCGCAGGCGGCTCGGCGGGGGCGCGTCGCGCGTGTCCGGCTCGAGCCCGAGCGCGCGGGCGAGCGGCCCCTCCAGGTCGACGGTGCGCTCGGCGTGGCTGTCGGCGAGCCGGGCGCGCACCAGGCGGAGGAGCTCTCTCCGCACCTCCTCCTCGAGCCGGCCGCGCAGGTAGTCCCGCGTGCTGACCGGCGGATCGGCGAACAGGACCGAGTCCGCGGACGGCTCCGCGATGTCGAGGAAGATCCCGAGCGGCGCGCAGGGCCTCGGCGTGATGCGCAGCGTGACCGTCGCGCTGAACTGGTGCACCGCGGCCTCGGCCTCCCCTTCCGTCTCGAGCCGGACCGTCATGGCGTGCGGGATCGCGACGTCGAACGCGCCGCTCGTGCCGCGCGTCACCGCCGGGTCGCCGGCGCGGAAATTCATCGTGACGCGCGACACCTTCCCGAGGACCTTGAGCTCCCGCTCCTCGCGGCGAGCGACCGGAAGAAGCGCAGTCGCCCGGCGGCGTATCACGTCCTCGGTCATCGCGAGATCGACGAGATTCCGGCCTAACTCCTCGAGCGTGAGCCCCCCGTTCTTCACCTGGTCTCCTTCTCCGATGCCCGCCCGCCCTCCTCGCGCCAGGAGGCCAAGACCGCGAGCCTAACGCGCGGCGCCGCTCGCAGGAAGCCCCCCGGCGCTCAGCTCGACGCTGACGTATACCGTCCTATCGCCCGTTTCCACACCGCGCGCGCGACGGCGCCGAAGGCGAGCGCGCCCAGCGCGGCAGCGGCAGCGGTGCGCGGGGCGATGGTGCCGAGCATCGCCTCCGCCGGATAGGTGGTCATCAGCGCGAGCGGGACGACGACGGTGAAGACGACGCGCCAGAACCCCTTGAAGAGGGTGACCGGCCAGCGCGCGAAATCGAAGAGGGAGTTGAAGAGATAAGCGAGGTTGTCGAGGCGCACGACCCAGAACGCGGCGGAGATGACCAGGATGCAGATGGAGTAGAGCACCAGCGTCGCCGTCACGAGCAGGCCGAGCGAGAGCGCCACGTCGGCGGGCGCGGGGGCGCGGCCCATCTTCGCGAAGGCATAGACGAAGATGGCCACCGCGGCGGCGCCGTCGACGACCTTGCGGATCTCGAACCGGGCCGTGGAGACGAGGAACTGCGCGTCGGCCGGCTTGAGCAGCGTGAAGTCGAGCGTGCCTTTCCGGATCTGGTCGACCACGCTGATGAGCGACGGGTTCACGGCCCCCTCGAGGATGCCCTTGAGGAGCGTGAACCACCCGACGACGACGAGCGCCCGCTCGTAGGTCCAGCCCTCGACCGGCGGGCGGGACGCGAGCGCGATGTGGAGCGGGACGAGCCCGACGAGCGTCCAGACCACGGTCATCACGGCGCCCAGCAGAAAATCCCACCGATACTGCATCCCGAGCGCGATCGACACGCGCAGCTGGGTCGCGAGCAGCCGGAGGTAACGCACGCCGCTCACCCGCCGAACGCCGAGAACCGCCGGACCCCCGCGCGCCACGCGACGAGCGCCGCGACGGCGGTGCCGATCGCGAAGGCCCACTGCGCGCCGAGCTGGGCGAGCGCGCGGCCCGGGTCGAGCAGGCCGGTGATGAGCTCGACCGGGAAGGCGAGGCTGTAACGGAACGGCAGGACCCGCGCTATGTCGCCGAGCCACGGGGGGAACAGCTCGAGCGGGACGAGGTAGCCGGCGAAGATCATGAAGGCCGCGAGGTAGAGGTCGAACACCGCGGTCGAGCTCTCGATCACGAACGCGAGCGAGCCGATCAGCGCCATCGTGAAGAAGTTGATCATCCAGGCGCCGACGAGCGAGGCCACCCAGATCCCGAGATCGAGCGCCGTCGGATGGAACCGCTCGCCCGAGGTCACGGCCAGCGCGACGACCGCGATGGGCAGGCAGAGCAGCGCCCGCAGCGGGAGCGCGGCGAGGTTGTCGGCGGCGTAGGAGACGAGCGGGTGGATCGGCTTGAGCAGGCGCTGCGAGAGGACGCCGCTCTTGATCTCCATGTTCATCTCCCACACGAGCCACGAGCCCGTCATCTGCCGGACGATGAGGATCGCCAGGAAATACGCGGTGAAGTCGCGCGCGCCGAAGCGGCCGACCGGGGCGCTCGCGGCCACCGCGGACCAGAGCGCGAGGCTCACGAGCGGCATCGTCGTCGTGAGCATCCAGATCAGCATCTCGGCCCGGTACGCGATCGCGGCCGCGAACCCGACGCGGAGCAGCGTCGGGAACGCGTGGACCGCCCTGGAGAGCGCGCTCACGACGCGGCCTCGCCCGCGGCGGCTGCCGGCCCGCCTGCGGCGGCTGCTGGCTCGCCGGCGGGCTCCGTGCCCGCGAAGAGCTCCCGCATCACCTCCTCGAGGGGAGGGTCCTCGACCGTGAGGTCCGCTATGTCGGTCTGGCTGAGCAGCCAGGACATGGCCTGGCGCAGCTCTTCCTGGCGGACCTGGAGCACCGCGCGGCCCGCGTCGAGCGAGAGGACGACGCCGACCCGCTCGAGGAGCGCCCGGTCGACCGCGCCCCCGAAGCGCAGCGCGATCCGCTTGTGAGGGCGCACGCCGCGGGCGAGCGCGGCGAGGTCGCCGTCGTAGCGCAGCCTACCCTTATCGATGACGATGACCCGCGGGCAGAGCGCCGCCACGTCGTCCATGTAATGGGACGTGAGCACGATGGTGGCCCCGCGCTGCTCGTTGTAGCGGCGGATGAACTCGCGGACGCTGAGCTGCATCGCCACGTCGAGCCCGATCGTCGGCTCGTCGAGGAACAGGATCTCCGGCCGGTGCAGCAGGGCGGCCGCGAGCTCGCACTTCATGCGCTCGCCGAGCGAGAGCTGCCGCGTCGGCTTCGAGGCGATCTCGGCGATCCCGAGCAGGTCTTCCAGCTCACCGAGGGTCTGCCGGAACTCCGCGTCGCCGATGCCGTAGATGGCGCGGTTCAGGGCGAAGGTCTCGGCGGGCGGGAGGTCCCAGAGCAGCTGCTGCTTCTGGCCCATCACGAGGGTGATCCGCTTCAGGAAGTCGGCCTCGCGGTGCTGCGGCACGAAGCCGGCGACCCTGACCCGGCCGCCCGACGGGTGGAGCAGGCCGGCGAGCACCTTCAGCGTCGTCGTCTTTCCGGCGCCGTTCGGGCCCAGGAAGCCGACGCGCTCGCCCGGCGCGATCGAGAACGAGAGGTCCTCGACCGCGTGGACGACCCGGTAGCGGCGCCGGAAGACCGAGCGCACCGTGGCGGCGAAGCCGGCGGCGCGTTCGTGGACCTGGTACGTCTTGGAGAGCGACTCCACCGCGATGGCGCTCGACGCCTCTGCCATGGGCGGCGCAGACTAGCACCTCCACGCTGGAGCTCCCGCGACGACCCGTGCTCGTCCCGCCGATCCTGCGCTAGCCTCAAGGCGGTGGGGGGCAACGGTCGCCCGGGATTCCCCTATGCCGCAGAGCTTCAAGGACGACACGATTCATGACCTCGCGCTCCCGGCGAGCGGCACGCGGGAAGGCGCCGTGCCCGCGGACGCCGCGGAGACAGGCCCGCGGCAGGTGCTCGCCGGCCGGTACGAGCTCCTCGGGCTTGTCGGCATCGGCGGGATGGGGAGCGTGTACCGCGCCCGCGACCTGGAGCTGGAGGAGGTCGTCGCGGTCAAGGTGCTGCGCCGCGAGCTCAGCGGCGCCCCGGAGGTGATCGAGCGGTTCCGGCGCGAGGTGCGGCTCGCGCGCAAGGTGACGCACCCGAACGTGGCGCGGGTCTTCGACATCGGCGAGCACGAGGGCGACCGGTTCCTGACGATGGAGTTCGTCGACGGCGAGGCGCTCGCCGGGCTCCTCGCGCGCGAGCGGCGGCTCAGCGTGAGCCGCGCCATCGACATAGCGGAGAGCGTCTGCGAGGGGCTCGGGGCCGCGCACCGGGCGGGCGTCATCCACCGCGACCTCAAGCCGGACAACGTGCTGATCGGGCGCGGCGGGCGCGTCGTCCTGACCGACTTCGGGATCGCGCGTGCGCTCGCGCCGGACGGCGAGGCGGGCAAGACCCTGGGCTCGGTCCTGGGGACGCCGGCGTACATGGCGCCCGAGCAGGTGCAGGGCGCCGCGGACATCGACGCGCGCGCCGATCTCTACGCGCTCGGCGCGATGCTCTACGAGATGCTCACGGGCGAGCGCGCGTGGCAGGGCGACGCGCCGCTCGCCGTGGCCGCGGCGCGGCTCGTCTCCGACGCGCCGGACCCGCGGCACCGGCGCGCCGACCTGCCCGACGCGCTCGCGCGCATGGTGCTCCGCTGCATGGCGCGCTCGCGCCACGACCGGTATGAGTCCGTCGAGGGCGTCGCGCAGGAGCTCGCGTCGCTCACGCGTCCGGCCACGATCGTCCCCCGGGCGATCACGCCGCCGCAGGAGCGGACGCCGATCCCCGGGGCGATCTCCGGGGTGAGCGAGCAGGGCGGCAAGAGCGTCGCGGTCCTGCCGTTCACGAACCAGGGCCCTGCCTCCGACGCGTACCTGGCCGAGGAGCTGACGGACGATCTCATCGATACGCTCTCCATGACCCCGGGCCTGCGGGTGAGGCCGCGCGTGGTGATGGCGCGGTGGAAGGAAGGCGACGCCGATCCGCGCGAGATCGGGCGCGAGCTCGGGGTGCAGGTGGTCGTCGGGGGCTCGGTGCGGCGGCGCGACGGCACGGTGCGGATCAGCGCGCGGCTCCTCAGCGTCGCCGACGGGTTCCAGCTGTGGGCGAAGCGCTTCGATCGCCCCGAGACCGAGGTGCTGCGGATCAACGACGAGGTGGCCGAGGCGATCGCGGGGGCGCTGACCCTCGACGCGGCGGCCCCGAGCCGCGCGGCGCCGAGCGATCCGGTCGCGCTCGACCTGTTCCTGCGCGGGCGCCACGAGTACCGCAGCTTCTGGCCGGAGCACCAGGAGCGCGCGATCGCGCTGTTCGAGCAGGCGCTCGCGCGCGCGCCCGGCGATCCGATGATCCTCTCGGCCTACGCGCTCGCGCGCTCCCGCTTCTGGTTCTTCACGGACCAGGGCGGCGATCTGGCCATCGAGGTGGCGTCGCGCGCCGTCGCCGCGGCGCCCGGGCTCCCGGACGCGCGGGTCGCGATGGCGTCGGTGCGGTTCCAGCGCCTCGACGTGGTCGGGGCGATGCGGGAGCTCAAGGCCGCGCTCGCGTCGCGCGCCGGCAACGCCGAGGCGGAGGGGCTCATCGCGACCATCCTGCTCGAGTGCGGCGCGTTCGAGGAGGGCGCGCGGCGCGCGCGGTCCGCGCTGGCGCGCGAGCCGGACGTGCCGCTCGCGGGGTACGCGCTGGCGCGCGCCTACGCGCTCCTGGGCAGGTGGTCGGACGGCGACGACGTGCTCGCGTCGCTGCCGGCGATGCGCGGCACCTCGGGCAACGCTGTGCTCCGGATCCGCCGCGCGCTCTGGCTGCGCGACCCGGAGGTGGTCGAGAAGCTCCCGAAGAAGCTCGTGAGCGAGGCCTTCCCGGGCATCCCCGAGCCGCTCGCGCAGCTGGTCGGCGACATCGTGGAGGGCCGGCTCTCGGATGTCCGAACCGCGCCGGCAGAGGGCGCGAGCCCGACCGTCACGGCGCTGCGCCGCTCGTCGTTCCTCCGGCAGATCCAGGCGGAGACCGCGGGCTTCCTCGGCGAGCGGGAGCTCGCGCTGACCGCGCTCGAGCTCTCGCTGGCCGACGGCCTCTTCGATCTGCCCTGGATCGAGCGCTGCCCCGTCCTCGCCCCCCTGCGCGGGGAACCGCGCTTCGCGGCCATCCACGCCGAGGTGGAGCGGCGGGCCTCGGCCGTGATCGCGGCCTACCACGAACGCTGACGCGGTCGGCGCCCGTGGCGGCGCGCGCAGCGCGTGCGCTCAGCTCGGCGCGCGGAAGAGCGCGAGCACGCCGGTGTAGAGGGCGAGCCTGGCCTCGCCTGGCGCCCAGGGGGCGATCTCGAAGCTCGAGTGCATGCCGGCGATCGGGAGGTCGGCGAAGCGCTGGCGCAGGATGCGCGCCTCGACGTCGGGCGCCCCGTACAGGCCCTGGCCGCGCCCGGCGCAGCTCAGGTACAGCGCGAACCGCGGGGCCGACCCGAGCGCGCTCCGGGAGACCTGCCGCGCGATCCCCTCGAGCCCGGCGCGGGCGGCGGCGGCGTCGCGCACGGCAAAGGCGAGGCGCGCGCCGGGCCGCGCGTCGTCGCCGAGCAGGAGCCCGCGCCGCGACGGATCGATCCCGCGGATCGGCCGCAGCACGTAACGTACGGAACTGACGGAACTGACGGAACTGACGGAACTGACGGAACCGAGCGTCGCCGGCTCGGCGGCGTCGCCGCGCGGCTCCGCGGCGCCGCCGCGCGGATCGACCGCCGGGTCGGCGAGCGCGGCGAGGACGAGCGGCTGCGCGCTGGCCTGCTCGCCGAGCGTCGCTGTCGCGGCGGAGAGCAGCTCGAGCGCCGAGCGCCCGCCGGCGCGCAGCACGACGCCGCCGCTCACTTCCTCGACGGGGTGGAAGCCCGAGAGCAGCCTGGCGGCGGGCGAGGCGTCGACGATCGGCGGGGCGAACCCGGTGATGGCGAGGCCCGTCACGGGGCCCTCGATCAGCTCGCCCTGGGACGTCACGCCGATCGCGGAGCTCGACGCCGTCCCGGCGCCGAACAGGCACGCGCCCGGCGCGCAGGAGGCGAGCCCCTCGAGCGCCCCGGCCGCGAGCGCCCCGGGCCGGGCGAAGAGGATGGCCGTCGCGGAGCGGGGGCCGATGGTGCGGGCGAGCGTCTCGCGCAGGGCGCGGCTCGGGTCCTCGGCGCGCTCGGGGAGCGCGAAGGGCGCGACCCGCCCGCCCGACCAGAGCACGCCGCTCGCGCCGGTGTCCCCCTCGATCTCGCCGCGCTCGCTGAGCACGCCCGCGGCCGGCACGACGCAGGCGGGGACGCCGCGCCAGGTGTTCCGGACGAGCTCGGCGACGCCCGAGGCGCGCTGGGCGAGCTGGCCGGAAACGAAGACGATGCCGCCCGAGGCCGACGGGACGGCGCTGCGCAGGTCGGCCAGATGGTGGAGAAGGCCATCCGGCCCACAGGTGGCGGAGAAGCTTCGTGCCATGGCTGGCCTATCCATCCTAACCGAGCCGTCGCCCACTCGACAGGCCCCGTTGAAGAAGTTTATCGTGCGAGAATCGCGCCGACGCCTCGGGGCTTTCCCCACGAGACGGCGATGAAGGACCGGGCAAGCTCGATGAGGATCCAATCATTTGGCCGCACCGACGTCGGGCGCCACCGGCGCGCCAATGAGGATGCTTTCTTCCGGGACGACGAGCTCCGCCTCTACATCGTCGCGGACGGGATGGGCGGGCACGCGGCCGGCGAGGTAGCGAGCGCCGAGGCCGTCGAGACGATCTACGGCATGGTGAAGCGGGGCCTGCCCGCCATCGGCAATCCGGACGAGCCGCTGACGCAGCCCAAGGCGCGCGCCGTGCTGCGCATCCTCGAGGGCGCGATCCAGGCCGCGACGTACATGGTCTTCGCCATCGCCGAGCTCGACCGCGACAAGAGCGGTATGGGCACGACGATCAGCGCGGCGCTCATCGTGGGCGGCGCGCTCGTGACGGGCCAGGTCGGCGACAGCCGCATCTACCAGGTCCGCAACGGGAACGCGGTGCAGATGACCGAGGATCACACGCTCATCGCGTGGCAGATCAAGAATGGGCTCATCTCCGCGGACGAGGCCAGGAGCTCGCCCCACCGCAATGTGATCACGCGCGCGGTCGGCAACAGGGACTATGTCGAGGTCGACACCTCCATCGTCGCCGTGGAGGAGGGCGATCGATACCTGCTCTGCTCCGACGGGCTGCACGGCTACCTGCACGCCGAGGAGGAGATCGCGAGCATCGCCTCGAAGGGCGGCGACACGGCGGTCGACCTCTTCATCGAGCTCGCGAATCGGCGCGGGGGGCGGGACAACATCACCGCGGTGCTGGTCGAGGTGGGCTGACGCGCTCGCTCGAAAGTCGGCTAGGCTGCGCGCATGGCGCTGAAGGACAAACTGGTCACCGAGGGGATGAAGCTCGCCGCGAACCCGAACGTGGCGAAGCTGATGCAGGACGAGCGGTTCATGCGGCTGTTCATGACGGCGATGAGCGTGCCCGGCCGCGTCTCCTCGTTCACGGCGGAGCAGAAGGAGACGTTCGCCAAGGCGATGGGCCTGGCGACCGCCGAGGAGGTCCGCGACCTCAAGCGGACCGTGGCCTCTCTGGAGCGCGAGCTCGCGCGGCTCAGGCGGGAAGGTTGATCCGGCGGGGCGCGGCCGGCGCGGCGCGGGCGAGGCGCCGCGCTCTGGCGACGGGCGCGGCGCGGGGCCGCGCTCTGGCGACGGGCGCGGCGCGGGGCCGCGCTCTGGCGACGGGCGCGGCGCGGGGCCGCGCCCCGGCGCTGGCTCACTTCGTGTCGCCGCGCGCGTAGATGCTGGCGACGTAGTCGAGCACGTCGCGCGCCGAGACCTCGTTGTACCCGAAGTACTTGATCATCCGGGTCTTGATGATGTCGATCTTCTCCTGCGTCTCCTTGTCGATGACGCTCGACACGAGGGTCTGGAGCTTGATCGCGTCCTTCTGGTCCTCGAACAGCTTCAGCTCGAGGGCGCGGCGCAGCCGGTCGTTCGTGTGCCACTCGAACTTCTTGCCGTCGACCGCGAGCGCGCCGATGTAGTTCATGATCTCGCGGCGGAAGTCGTCCTTCCGGTTCTCGGGGATGTCGATCTTCTCCTCGATCGAGCGCATGAGCCGCTCGTCCGGCTCGATGTCCTCGCGGGTGAAGCGGTCCTTCACCTTCTCCTTCAGGGTGTAGGCCTTGATGGAGTCGATGTAGTTCGCGGCGAGCTTCTGGATCGCGTCCTCGTCGGCGCTGATCGCCCGCTGCACCTCGTTCTTGACGATGTCCTCGTACTCGCGCTTCACCATCCCGATGCACTCGGTGTAGCGCTTGCGCTGCTCGTCGTTCGTGATGAGCGAGTGGTGGCGCAGGCCCTTCTCGAGCTCGCTCATGACCATGAACGGGTTGATCGTCCCCTCGCCGAGGTCGTTCACGAGCGCGTTCGAGATCTTGTCCTGCACGTAGCGGGGGCTGATGCCCTCCATGCCCTCGCGCGACGCCTCCTTGCGGAGCTCCTTCACGGTGTCCTGCGTGTAGCCGGGCAGGACCTTGCCGTCGTAGAGCTTCATCTTCTGGACGAGCGAGAGGTTGTGCTTCTTCGGGTCCTCGAGCCGGGTGAGCGCGGCCCACATCGCGGCGACCTCGAGCGTGTGCGGGGCGATGTGCTTGCCGCGGATCTTCTCCTTGTTGAAGTCCTTCTCGTAGATCCGGATCTCCTCCGACACCTTCGTGATGTACGGGATGTCGATCTTGATCGTGCGGTCGCGGAGCGCCTCCATGAACTCGTTGTTCAGGAGCTTCTTGTACTCGGCCTCGTTCGTGTGGCCGATGATGACCTCGTCGACGTCCGTCTGGGCGAACTTCTTCGGCTTGATCTTGTGCTCCTGCGACGCGCCGAGCAGGTCGTAGAGGAAGGCGACGTCGAGCTTCAGGACCTCGATGAACTCGACGATGCCGCGGTTCGCGATGTTGAACTCGCCGTCGAAGTTGAAGGCGCGCGGGTCGGAGTCCGAGCCGTACTCGGCGATCTTGCGGTAGTTGATGTCGCCGGTGAGCTCGGTCGAGTCCTGGTTCTTCTCGTCCTTCGGCTGGAAGGTGCCGATGCCGACGCGATCCTTCTCGCTGAGCACGAGGCGGCGCACGCGCACGTGCTGCATCACCTTCGACCAGTCGCCGCCGTACTTGTCCATGAGGCGGTTGAAGATGAAGCGGCACGCCGGGTCGAGGTCGCCCTCGGCGCGGACCTGGAACTGCGGGCTCGAGAGGCCGAGCTCTTGGAACGCGCGGTCGCGCCAGGGCGGCGGGATGAGGCGCAGCGGCTCCTCGTGCATCGGGCACTTGAAGCGGGCGCTCTCCGTCCCCGCCATACCGACGTCGTCGAGGTTCACCCAGTCGAACGTGTAGAGCGCGCCGTCGGGCGTCGTCGAGTAGTGCTCGATGCCCTTCTTGAGGAGCCGGGCGATCGTCGACTTGGACGAGCCGACCGGGCCGTGCAGCAGGATGACGCGCTTCTCCGGGCCGTAGCCCTCGGAGGCGGCCCTGAGCACGTGGACGAGCCGCATCAGCGGGATGTCGAGCCCGTACACGGCGTCGGCGCCGCCGTGCATCTCGTCCTTGAAGAAGTTGTACCGGATCAGCTTCTTCTTGTTGTCCGTGTACTCCTCGATGCCGTAGCGGATGATCATGTCGTACGCCCGCTGGAACGCGTTGCGCGTCACCTGCGGGTTCTGGCGCACGACCTGGAGGTACTCTTCGAACGTGCCCTCCCACGCGAGATCGCGGTAGAGCGCGAAGTCCTGCATCGCCGCGATCTTCTCAACCATCCCTGTCCGCAACTCGCCCATTTCGCACCTTTTTCTCCGGGGCGACCGCGGGGCGGCCTTGAGCCGCCGGAGGTGCGGGAGCAGCGCTCGGCTGGCCGAGCTCCACCCTCGTCTTGCGCCGCGCGCCCAGGGGGAAGCCAAGCTTAACACCGATCCCAGGAAGGCAAGCTCGCGCCGCCCTGGAGCTCCCTCCATCCGGAACGGGACCAGGCTGCAGAGCATCCCGATCGCGCCGGTGAGGTCGGGAGGAGGTGCGAGGCCGCCTGCGGGCAGGCGATGTCAGCGAGGAGCGGCGGCGCCGGACGGCGCTACGTGCGCTCCCGAGGAGAGCCCTCCGCTCTCGACGACGCCGGGCCAGGAATCGACGTATTCCGACGGCTCGCCGGGCCCGGAGATGTCGATCCAGAAGAGGCGCCCGGTGCCGGGGCGGCGCACGTCGACGTGAACGAACTTGCTGTTCGGGTAGAACCCGCAGCCCACGTCATCGAGCGTGCGACAGAACTGGAAGAGCGCCGCGTTCGGCACCCCCATGACGAGGATGTCCATGGCGCGCCCGTCGGCGTGCTGGCTGTGGTGGCCGCCGGAGCTCTTCCCCCGCGCCCCCGGCCCGTCGCCGGAGGGGCGCGGCCTGTAGCCGCTGAAGATGTGGATCCCGCGGCGCGGGAAGGCGTCGGCGATCTGCTGGAGCAGCCAGAGCAGGCGCGGGTGGACGATGCGGACCTGGGGCACCCACTCGAGCGACCGCTGCCAGGTGTCGGCGTCCGGCTCGTCGGGCAGCTGCGCGCCCGGGTCCGGCGCGTCGGGGGGGCGGGCCATGATCGACAGGCGATCGAGCGCGCCGGGCGCGACGGAGCCGTCGCAGCGCACCAGCTCGAACGCGTCGCGCTGGCCGCCGTACCGGGCGAACTGGACCGGACCTCTGCGGCAGCGCCAGTCGCGCGGCTGCTTCTTCGGCGGATCCCAGAGCAGGTCGAAGCCGTTCGACGAGAGGCTCGGCCCCGTTGTCGCGAGGAGCGGCGGGCTGACGATCGGATCGAGCTGGCGGAGCCACGCGGGCGGGGCCGGATCGAGGTGCAGGGGGGCGGGCGGCTCGAACCGTGACTCGAACGGCGAGAAGAAGGGGGAGTAGGCGCTGGCGAAGGCCGAGCTCCCGAGGGCGGCGGGGGCGAGGCCACGCTCGCCGAGCGCTTGCTCGGCGTCCGGGCGCGCGCCGCCCCAGGCGAGCTGCCACCACGGCTGCTGTTGCCACTTGCCGTACGCGCTGCTCAGGTAGAGCCGGAGCGGGCCGGGGCGCTCGACCGCGGCGTTGCGGAAGGCGCGGAGGAGCGGCAGCTCCGGCGCGACCGTCTCGTCCAGGTTGAAGGTCGCGCGCCTCGGCGGCTCGTCGAGCAGGGTCGCGCCGGCGCGCGCCGGGGCAAGCGCGGCGACGAGCGCGGCGAAGCCGAGGGCGGCGGTGAGGCTCTTGGCGGCGCGGGGCGGTGCCGGCATGGGGTCGATGGATGGACGAGACGGGCGAGGGAAAGGTGGCTCACCCGGCGGGCGGGCGACCTTGATTTGCCACAAACCGCCCGCCCGGGGGACGAAAACACACCAGCGCCTCGCCGCGGGCGGCCCGCGCGCCTGCCGCGGGCTGGCGCGGCGCCTGCTCAGGCGGTCGCGGACGCGCGCGTCAACCTGTCCCGCACGGCGTCCCAGGCCGGATCCTCGGGGACGGCGGCGATGACGATCACGTCGCAGGCGGCGTCCTCGAGGCGGTGGAGCGCGGCGTAGAGCGCCGCCGCGTAGCCGGCGGGATCCGCGGGGAGGAGCTCGGCGTGCGGCCCGGTCGCGGTGCGGGTGCCGCGCTCGATCGCGCCGGCGCGCGACCCGACCCGCGCGGCGCGCTCGACCTCTCCGCGGACGGCCTCGCCGGGGACCAGCGCCACGCGCGCGCGGGGGGCGTAGTGGCGCGCGTGGGTCCCGGGGGAGGGGGCGCGCTCGCCCGGGGCGGTGATCACCCCGGCGCTCGTCTGGAGCGGCACGAGCGCGGCGATCGCCTCGGCCGCCACGTGCCCCGGGCGCAGCAGCCGCGCGGGCGAGCGCGTGACGTCGACGATGGTGGACTCGATGCCGACAGCTGTCGGGCCGCCGTCGACGATCGCGTCGATGCGCCCGCCGAGGCTCTTCTCGACGTGCTCGGCGGTGGTGGGCGAGATCGCGGTGGAGCGGTTGGCGCTCGGCGCGGCGATCGGCAGCCCGACCGCGTCGAGCAGGGCGCGCGCGACCGGGTGCACGGGCACCCGGATCGCGACGGTCGGCCCGCCGGCGGCCACCTCGTCGGCGACGCGGTCGGGCCGGCGCGCGACGATGAGGGTGAGGGGACCCGGCCACATCGCCTGCGCGAGCCGCTCCGCGTCCGCTGGCCAGCCGTCCGCGAGCGCGCGGGCGGACGCTACATCGGGGACATGGACGATCAGCGGGTTGCCGGGCGGCCTCCCCTTCGCGTCGAAGATGCCGCGCGCCGCGCGCCCGTCGTCCGCGCGCGCGCCGAGGCCGTACACCGTCTCGGTGGGGAAGGCGACGAGCCCTCCGCGGCGGAGGATCTCGGCCGCCCGTGCGATGGATGCCGCGTCAGCGGCGAGCCGCTCGGTTCGCATGCGCAGCGGTCCATGTTGCTCGGGCGCACGGGAGGCAAACGAAAACCGACGCGCGGGTCGCGGGGGCCCGCGCGCGGTGTGAGCCTCGCGGCGCTCACGGCGCGACCGTGCGGCCGAGGGAGCGGCCGTCGCCGTCGGCGTCGATCCAGAGCGGCGCCGTCATGGCGAACGGGAGGATCTCGTCCGGGTTCCCGGTGAGCACCGGCTCGAGCGGCCGCCGCCCTCGGACGATCGCGACGACGAAGGTGTCCTCGGCGATGTAGATCGTGCCCGGCGCGCTCGGCCCCGGCCGTCGATCACCGCCCGCGCCGCCCGCGTGGGCCTTCATCCGGTTAACGTGCACCTTCGTTCCCTGTCGGCTGCCTCTTCCGAGGACGACGGGGATCGAGATCTCGTCGAGGAGCGCGCCCGCGGGGGTCGTGCGCGCACCTTCCAGAGGGATGGGCGCGCCCGCGGCGACGCCGCCGACGAGCACGTGGAGCTCGCGCGCGTCGACCCAGGGGGCGCGCTCGACGTGGATCGAGAGCGACAGCTGCCCGCCGCGGGACCCGCGCCCCGCCGAGGCGATGCCGCCCTGGCGCGTGTCGCCGAGGCGCATCGTCACGAACGGCCCGTTCGTGATCACGACGTCGCGCCGGCGCCGCAGGCCCGCGACGAGATCGGCCACGTCGAGCCGGCCCGGATCATCGTCGGCGACGGCGATGTACGTGCGCGGGTAACCCGCCTCCGCGCCGAGCAGCCCGTGGGTGTCGCTGGTCGCCGTCGGCGTGACCGGGCGGGACGCGCGGAGCAGCGCCCAGAGCTCCTCGAGCGCGCGGTCCCGCGCGGCAGCCTCGCGCCCGGTCCAGACCTCGACCGCATCGGCGCCGGCGCCGTCCCCGACGATCTGCGCGAGCAGGCCCGCGCCCTGGTCTGGCGCGCTTTGCGGCGCTCCGGATGCGTGCAGCGGGGAGACGCCGCCGTGGTGCCGGCTCACCTGGACGACGCGCTCGCCGGGCAGCGCGCGCACCTCGCGGAGGATCTCGCCCGCGGTCTCGTCGACCCACCGCAGCGCGCCCTCGCGGGGCGCGGCCGCCTCTCTGCCGAGCGGGAACACGCTGAGGCTCCCGAGCCCGGCGCCGCTCCGGCCGCTCGTGAGCTCCACGCCCGGGAGCATGCGCAGCTGCGCCTCGAGCCGCAGGGCGGCGATGTCCCGCCGGAGATCGGCGGCGAGGTTGTGCTCGCTCGTCACCGCGCACTCCACGCCCTCCACCGCGTTCGACACGATCCGCGCCGCCGTGTCGACGCCCGCGTCGGCGCTCTGCGCCGTGTGCTGCCGGAGGTCGCAGGCGATGTAGCCCGACGTGTCGACCACTCGCTCCAGCGTGAGATCGAGCCGCGACCTGCTGCCGTCGGCGACGTCGACCGTCGCCTCGGCGAGCGCGTACTCGGGCCCGCGCGAGGCGACGACCCGGAACCGGCCCGGAGGCAGGGAGAGCTGGAGCTCGCCCGTGAGCGTGAGGTGGGGCGGCGATACGGCCTTGCCCGTCGTGGCGTCGAAGAGGCTGACCTTCGCCGGCGTGAGCGGAATGAAGAGATCCTCGTCCTCGACGGGCGCAGAGGCGCCGCGCTCTTGCAGCTCGATGTCGAGCTGGCCGGCGCCGGAGAGCGCGAGCCGCGCGGGGGCGATCTCGCCAGCGCGGATCCGGATCCGAGCGCTCGCCAGCGCGCGGCGGCCGCTCCCTTCGAAGCCGACGAGGTAGAGGCCAGGCGGCGCCTCGGCGGCGAGCGGCGCGCCCTTGCCGGTCCGCAACCACAGATCGAGCGAGCCGGCGGCCGGCGCGGCGCCGCCCTCGGCGATCGGCGTCAGCGTCGCCTTGCCGGCGATGGGCGGGAGCGGCGCGCCGCGGGCGTCCACGAGCTTGAGCGCGATGCCGCCGGGAGCGCCTCCGGCGAGGAAGAAGAGCTCCGTCGCGGCGGCGAGCGAGTCGCCGCGGGGCGCGATCGCGAGGACCCGCTGATACGCGGCGCGCCCGCCGGGCGGCAGCGCGGCCTGCCGGGCGAAGGTCACGTCGCTGAAGCCCGCGCCGCTCCGCGCGCGGATCGTCGCGCCATCCGCCGGGGCGAGCACGTACGCGACGCCGGCCCCGATGCCGGCCAGGTACGGTGCCTCGTGCTCGCTACGGAGCCCCGGCGACATGCCGGGCGCGACGTGCTCCGCCGCGCCCCAGTGGACGACGTCGCCGAGGTCGAGCGCCTCGACCGGGCGGTCGCCGTCGTTCTGGAGCGACGTCGTGATCACGACTGCCCGGTCGCGCGGCCCGAGTGTGTAGCGGGTGGTGACGGAGAGCGCGCCGCCGGCGAGCTCGCGCCCGCGTACCTCGCCGCGCGCCTCGATCCAGGCGGCGCCGTCCTCGCCGGCGCCCGTCGCGAGGTCGCTGTAGATCACCTGCCGCGGCGGCGCGCCGACCCGCGCGACGATCTGCCCGAGCTCGTCGCGCCGCGCCCGCGCGTCCGCCGCGTCGATGACGTGGCCGCCGCCCGCGGCGAGGCCTGTCCCCGGGCCCAGCTGATCGACGACCACGGCGATCTCGTCGTTCTCGAGCACGTAGTCGCCAGGCCGCCCCGCCGCGAGCGGCCCCGAGAGCGCGTCCGCGGGCCCCGTGATCCGCCGGACGCGCGCCGGGCGCGCTGCGCCCTCGCCCCCCCTGGCGCACAGCTCGCCCTGCTCCGCGTCGCCGTGCCCCCACCGGCAGAGCATGCCGAGGCGCTCGGCCGCGCCGGACGACACGACCACGCTCCCGTTCTGCGCAGGCGGCGCGCAGGTCGCGCAGGCGAGCGCCAGCGCGGCGAGGCCGGCGGCGCGCGCGACGCCCGCGACGCGCCGCGCGCGCGCCCGGCCGGCGGGGGGACGGAGCGGCCTCTCGGGTGAGCGGATCATCGGTGCTGTTCCGATGCGCGGCCGCGGCGCGGCTTGGGTCCGGAGCGCCCGGTCGCGAGGAGAACGAGGACGGCGAGCGCTACTCGTCGTCGACCATCTCCGGGTAGTCGCCGGGCGCGAGGTTGTCGAACCGCGTGCACGAGGCGGTGAACCGCGTGAGCACCTTGCCCGTCGGCCCGTTGCGCTGCTTGGCGACGATGATCTCCGCGATGCCCTTATGGTTGGTCGTCTCCGGGTTGTAGTACTCGTCGCGGTAGATGAACATGATGTTGTCGGCGTCCTGCTCGATCGCGCCGGACTCGCGGAGGTCGGAGAGCTGAGGGCGCTTGTCCTTGGTGGTGCGCGTCTCGACCGCGCGGTTCAGCTGCGAGAGCGCGATGACCGCCACCTTGAGCTCCTTCGCGAGCTGCTTCAGCCCGCGGGAGATCTCGCTGATCTCCTGCTCGCGGCTGTTCACGCCGTCCCGCCCCTTCATGAGCTGCAGGTAGTCGATGACGACCAGCCCGACGCGCCGCCCCGAGTGGCCGTCGCTGGGCGGCCGGTCGTACTCGGCCTGGATGCGCCGCACCTTGGCGCGCAGCTCGAGCAGGGTGATCGCCGGCGTGTCGTCGACCCAGATGGGCAGGGTCGACAGGAAGGAAGCGGCCTCGGTCAGGCGGCGCCAGTCGTCGGGCTGCAGGAAGCCCTGGCGGAGCCTGCCGAGGTCGACGCGCCCCTCGCAGCAGACCATACGTGTCGCGAGCTGCTCGCGCGGCATCTCGAGCGAGAAGATCGCGGCGCCGAAGCCGGGCTCGTGCCGCTCGATGCCGTGCCCCGCCTGGTCGGGGCCGGGGGAGCTCACCGTGCGCGGCGACGCGACGTTCACGGCGAGGTTGAGGACGAACGACGTCTTGCCCATGCCGGGGCGGGCGGCGATGATCGAGAGGTCGCCGTCGTGCAGGCCGGCCGTCTTGGCGTCGAGCTTCTCGTACCCTGTCGAGATGCCGGTGATCCGGTCGCCGCGCTCGGCGGCCGCGGTGATCTGCTCGAACGCGGCCTTGAGCACCTGGGCGATCGGCTGCGTCGACGTCCCCTGGGGCGTGCGCGCGAGCTGGTAGACCGCCTGCTCCGCGCCGTCGATGAACTCCTGCACCACCCCGACGTCGCCGTACCCCTCGGCCGCGACGCGCTGGCAGGTGGCGATGAGCTGGCGGACGCGCCACTTCTCGTACACCACCCGCGCGTGTGCGGCGACGTGCGCGACCGCCGGCGTCGCGTCCGCCAGCTGGGCGAGGTACGCCGCGCCGCCCACCTGGGCAAGGCGCTCCCGGTCGCGCAGCCAGGAGGCGACCGAGACGATGTCGATGGGCGTGCCGGCGGCCGCGAGCTCCTGTGCGCCCTCGTAGATGCGGCTGTTCGCCTCGCTGTAAAAATGTTCCGCCTTCAGGATCTCGAGCACCCGATCGAGCGCGTCGCGGTGCAGCAGGATGGCCGAGAGCACCGCCGCCTCGGCGTCGAGATCGTGCGGCGGCACGCGTCCGGCGACGATGGGAGGCTCGATCCTCTGAGGCCGCTGGCCGCGGCGCTCCATCATTCTCATCATCCGTGCTTCTCCTCCCCACCGATTACCCCCATCCAGCCCCGAGCTTTTCCACAGGTTCCGAAATGGGCGACGCCCCGAGGGCGCGGCGGTCCTTCGGGGCGTCGGGTGCAGGGTCGATTTCCGTCTATCAGAACATGGGCAGCCCTGAGAAGGGTTTCTGTTTGCATTGCAGTGAGCGTTCGTGCGGTGGGCATCCCAATGTGGGCTCAACATCCAGGGGCCTCTCCTCCAATCGCGGAGAAGCGGCGAGTCCAGGCGAGGCGCCGCCAGCGGCGAGGTATGGAAATCGAGCAACCCCGGTCTGAACGCCATTTCCCTTCGCGCTTGACTCAGCTGCGATGGCGCTTTGCGCTCGGCCATGAACCATCACGGGGAGCCGCCATTGTGGATCACAAAACGCGTCAAACAAGGATTGAACCCACCGAGGTGATCTGCGTTGGTGAAGCGCTGTGGGACCTGATCGCGCCGGAGGGCATTCCGCTAGAGCGAGCAAAATTGCTTCGTCGTGTGCCCGGGGGCGGGGCGGTGAACACGGCGACGGCGCTCGCTCGGCTGGGCGTACCGTCGGGGCTGTGCGCCGCGCTGGGCGACGACGCCATGGGGCGCGGGCTGAGGGATGAGGTCGCCGCGGCCGGCGTCGACGTGAGCCGGCTCGCGCTGGGCGCGGCGCGCACCGGCCTCATGTTCGTCGCGACCGAGCGCGGCGAGGCGCGGTTCCTCGGGTACAGGCAAGGCGAGCTCGAGGCGCGCGCGCTCGCCGCGGCGCTGCCCCCGCGATGGCAGACCCGGGTCGTCCACTTCACCGGGATCGCGCCGGTGCGCGGGGCGGTCGGCGCGCTCGCGCGGGCGGCCGCGAGCGCCCGGCGCGAGGGGTGCGCGATCTCGGTCGACGTCAACGCCCGCCCGCGGATGTGGCCGCGCGCCGAGCGCGCCGCGCCCGGCCCCGGCGTGCGCGGCTGCTTCCGGCTCTTCGGCCAGGCCGACCTCGTGAAGTGCAGCGCCGGCGATCTGGACGTGCTGGGCACGACGGCGCGCGCGCTCCGCGAGCAGCTGCGCCCGGAGGCGACGCTGGTGGTCACGGACGGCGCGCGGGCGACGCTCGTGCTCGGCCCCGCGGGCGAGCGCTCGGTCGCCCCGCGCCCGGTGCGGCCGCTCGATCCGACCGGCGCCGGCGACGCGTTCTGCGCCGGGATGCTGGCGAGCCTCGTGTGGCAGGGGCGCGAGGGGTGGGGAGACGGGGCGCTCATGCTGCGCGCGGTGGCGCGGGGGCATGACGTCGCGCGGTCGTGGGTGAGGCGGAAGCGCGGCTGAGGACGGGAGCGCGAGAGCGCGGCCCAGAAGGGAAGCGAGGAGGCGCGGGGGGCGAGGGGGGAAGGCGGAGAGCGCGGGGCGAGCCCGCGCTCCCGGGCGCTACTTGGCGGCGACCGTGACCTCGACCGACGCCGTGATGGACGGGGCGAGGCGGATCACGACGGGGTGGGCCCCGAGCGTCTTGATCGTGTCGGTCTCGATGCGGCGCCGGTCGACGCTGAAGCCCTGCGCGGCGAGCGCCTCTTCGATGTCGCGCGCCGTGACCGAGCCGTACAGCTTGTCGCCCTCGCCGACCGGGCGGCTGATGGTGATCTTGACCTGGTTGAGCTTGCCCGCGAGCTGCTCCGCCTCGGAGCGCGTCTTCGCGGCGCGCGACTCGGCGACCCGCTTCTCGTGCTCGATGCGGGACACGTTCTCGGCGGTGGCGCCCACCGCGAGGCCGCGCGGGATGAGGTAGTTGCGCGCGAAGCCCGGGCGAACCTTCACGAGCTCGCCGCTCTTGCCGACGTTGTGGAGGTCCTCCGTGAGGACCACATGGATGTGGGTTGCCATGATCGACCTCCTACGCCGTCACGGTGAACGGCAAGAGCGCGATGTTGCGCGCGCGCTTGATGGAGAGGGTCACCTTGCGCTGGTGGCGCGCGCAGTTGCCGCTGATGCGGCGCGGGACGACCTTGCCGCGCTCGGAGATGAAGTACTTGAGCGCCTGCGGGTCCTTGTAGTCGATGATCAGCGCCTTGTCCGCGCAGTAGCGGCAGACGCGCTTCCGGCCGGTGCGGCGGCGCCCGGGGGCGTCCGCGTTCAGGTCGGGGGTGCGCCCGAAGTCGCGATCGTCGTAGTCACCGCCGCCGTTGCGGCCCATGTCGTTGTTGCGGCCGTTCATTGCTCAGCTCTCCTCCTCGTCGGTCGCGCCTTCCGCCTCGCCCTCTTCGACGTCGTCGATGTCGCCCGCCGGAGCCGCCTCGGAGCTCCGGTCGATGCGACGCTCCGGCTCGATCAGGCCGAGCTGCCGCTCGCGCGAGTCGTCGCGGTCGTCCTCCAGCGGCGCGAGCTCCAGGCGCTCGAACTTCACGTCCTCGTCGGCGATCGTGACGCCCTGGGCCTCGACGTCGTTGCGCACGAGCACCGTCTGGTACTTCAGCACGCCGTCGAAGAGGCGCAGGTTGCGCTCGATCTCGGAGACGACCTTCCCGCCGCCGAGGTACTTCAGGTACACGTACACGCCGCGGCGGTGCTTCGCGATGTCGTACGCGAGGCGGCGGCGCCCCCACGTCTCGACCTTGGTCAGCCGGCCGGCCTCGCGGCTGACGACCTCGGCGAGGCGCGACCCGATCTTCTCGGCGCCGTCGGCGTCGATGTCGGGTCGAAGGATGTAGATGGTCTCGTACTCTCTGGCGCGCCCGGGCGCCGTCACCTGTCGGCTCATTCAGTCTTCCCTCTCGGCCAATGGCCCCGGGGCGATGCCCCGGAGCGAGGAAAGGAGCAGCGGATCGAGCGACGCACCGGCGAGCTCGATCCGCTGTCTCCGTCGAGGATCAGGGCTTCTGCGTCGGGGGGAGGGATCCCCTCTCTCCCTTCGCGGCAGGGGCTGGGTCTGTCGACCCGTCCCCTTCGCCCTTCTGCCTCTTGCCCGGCCTGGGCCGGGTGTTTCGAACATTCATCGCGGCGTCGAAGCCGCGGGCGGCGACTTCTAGCACACTTTGGACAGCTTGCTTCAAGCAGTCGGGCAGGCTTGCGCGCTCGACGGCGTCGAACCCTGACAGGACGTAGTCCGCTACCTCGCCCCGGAAGCCCGCCGGCGGCCGGCCGATCCCCAGGCGGACGCGCCCGAAGTTGCCCGTGCCGCAGTGCGAGATGATCGAGCGCAGCCCGTTGTGCCCCGCGTGGCCGCCGCCGACCTTCAGGCGAACCGTGCCGAAGGGCAGGTCGAGCTCGTCGTGGAGCACGATCAGCCCGGACGGCGCGATCTTGAAGAAGGCCATCGCCGGCTGAACGCTCCGCCCCGACTCGTTCATGTAGGTCATGGGCTTGAGCAGGATCGCCGGCTGCCCGGCGATCTCCGCCTTCGCGTGCACGCCCGAGAACTTGTCGCGGAACGGATCTGCCCGGACCTCGTCGGCGAGCGCGTCGACGGCCATGAAGCCGACGTTGTGCCGGTGAGCAGCGTATTCCTTGCCCGGGTTTCCCAGGCCGACCACGAGCAGCATGACGAGCTGGTTCTGCTGAGTCCCTGAAGCGGACGTGGCGGCGGCGCGCCGGGCCGCAGGGCAGGACGGGCCGCGCGCGCCTCGCCGTGAGGCGGCGAGCGGCGGCCTGCTCCCGGGTTACTTCTTGTCCTTCTTGTCGCCCGCCGGGGCGGCGCCGCCCTTCGCGGGGGCAGCCGCGCCAGCGGCCGGAGCAGCCGCCGCGGCGGGCGCGCCGGCAGCCGGCTTCGCCTCTTCCTCGGGGCCGGCCTTCTCGGGCGCGTTGACCACGGCGATCGTCTGCTCGTCGGCGAGCAGGGTCTTCACGCCCTCGGGGAGCTTCAGCCCGCTGGCCTTGTACGACTCGCCCACGTCGAGCTCGGTCACGTCGATCTCGATGAACGAGGGGATCTTCTCGGGCAGGCAGCGCACCGGGATGGTGCGGAAGATCTGCTGGAGCACGCCGCCGGTGACCACGCCCTTCGGCTTGCCCACGCAGCGGAAGGGGATGTGGACGTCGACGGGCTGGTCGAGCTTCACCTGGATGAAGTCGGCGTGGACGAGCTCCCGCGAGATCGGGTGGTAGTCGTAGTCGCGCACCATGACGGTGAGCGTCTCGCCGTTCTCGATGGCGAGCTCGACCACGGAGTTCTTGCCGTGGTCGGAGCCGAGCACCTGAAGGAGCGCCTTCGGCGAGACGGCGACCGACAGCGGCGCGAGCTCGCGCCCGTAGGCGATGGCGGGAATCTGTCCGGCGCGGCGCAGGCGGCTCGACGCGCTCTTGCCGCTCTCCTCGCGCCTCGTGGCGTTGAGCTTGATGATCTCCATGACGACGGCTCCAGAAGTGTTCCGGGGGTCCGCGATGCGCGGTCCGCTCCGGCGTAGGGTGCGGCGCTATAGCAGAACGGAGAAGAGAAAGTCGAGCCTTCGTCGCCGGGTGGCGCGTTTTGTGGCAGGGGGCGCGGGGACGACCTGCGTCGTCCTCGCTTCCTGCCGCCGGGCGCGCAGCCGGTCAGACGAAGAGCGAGCTCACCGAGTCCGAGTGGTGGATGCGGCGGATCGCCTCGGCGAGCAGCCGCGCCACCGAGACGACCTTGAATTTACCTGAGGCCCTCGCCTCTTCCGAGAGCGGGATCGAGTTCGTCACCACGACCTCGGTGAGGGGCGAGTCCTTGATGCGCTCGACCGCCGGCCCGGACAGGACCGGGTGCGTCGCGCAGGCGGCGACGCTCTTCGCGCCCTGCTTCATCAGGGCGTTGGCGGCGTTGACCAGGGTGCCGGCGGTGTCGATGAGGTCGTCGAGGATGAGGCAGTTCTTGCCGGCCACCTCGCCGATGATGTTCATGACCTCGCTCTCGTTCGCCCGCTCGCGGCGCTTGTCGATGATCGCGAGCGTGCCCTGGAGGCGCTTCGAGTAGGCGCGGGCCCGCTCCACGCCGCCCGCGTCCGGCGAGACGATGACGACGTCCTTGCCGTAATTCTCGCGGAGGTGGTGGTCGAGCAGCGCGGGCATCGCGAACAGATGGTCGAACGGGATGTTGAAGAAGCCCTGGATCTGCCCAGCGTGCAGGTCGAGCGCCACGATCCGGTTCACCCCGGCGGCGACGATGAGGTCGGCGACGAGCTTCGAGGTGATCGGCGTCCGCGGCGCGACCTTCCGGTCCTGCCGGGCGTAGCCATAGTAGGGGATGACCGCCGTGATGGAGCCGGCCGAGGCGCGGCGGAGCGCGTCGACCATGATCAGGAGCTCCATCACGCTGTCGTTCACCGGCGAGCAGGTCGGCTGCACGACGTACGTGTCGACACCTCGGACGTTCTCCTGGATGACACAGAACGTCTCCCCGTCCGAGAAGCGCGACACGCGCGACTTCCCCATCGGTTGCTCGAGTACCTGACAGATTTCCTGGGTAAGCGCTAAATTGGCGTTGCCGGAGAAGATACTGACTCTCTTGAACACGGCGCGCCTCCAGCCCATTTAGGGGAGCGCGGCTCTATCAGCCTGACATGGGCACGTCAAGCGACTCTGTACATCGATCGCTTGGCTGTACGGCTGTATCGTGCCCGGCAGGTCCCCTTTCCAGCCGCTTTTCGTTCGGCGCTGCTTCGGGTTAGGTAGCGGCTGTGAAGCATCTCGCTGCCGCCGCGGGCGGGCAGGACGGGCGCGCCGCGGTCGGGCCGCGGGGCAGCCTCGTGATCATCGGCAACTTCGACGGCGTTCACCGGGGACACCAGGCCCTGCTCGCCGACGCGGCGCTCGACGCGGAGCGGCGTGGGCTCGATCCGGTGGCGCTCACGTTCGCGCCGCACCCGGCGAGCGTCCTTGGACGCACCCCGCCGCCGCTGCTGACGGCGCTGCCGCGCAAGATCGAGCTGATCCGGCGCGTGCAGCCGGCGATCCGCGTCGACGTGGTGACGTTCGACCGCGCGTTCGCGGCCCAGACGCCGGAGGAGTTCGTGCAGCGCGTGCTGCTCGACAGGCTCGCCGCGCGCGTCGTCCTGGTCGGCGCGAACTTCCGGTTCGGCCAGGGCCGCGCCGGGGACTTCACGACGCTGGGGCGCCTCGGGGAGGACCTCGGCTTCGAGACGCGGTCGCACCCGCTCGTCGGCGACGCCGAGGGGGCGTGGTCGAGCACCCGGATCCGCGCGGCCATCGCGCGCGGGGATCTCGAGTCGGCCGAGCAGATGCTGTCGCGCCCGCACATGCTGTCCGGCGTCGTCGCGCAGGGGGCCAAGCGGGGCCGGACGATCGGCTTCCCCACGTGCAACCTCGACGAGATCGACGAGGCGCTCCCGCCGTTCGGCGTCTACGCGACGCTCGTCGATCGGGTGACCTCGTCGGGCCGCGCGATCGCGCTCGCCCGCGGCGTGGCGAACCTCGGCGTCCGGCCGACGGTCGAGGCGTCGGGGCAGGCGCGGCCGAACCTCGAGGTGCACCTCTTCGACATCGACGACGATCTCTACGGCGCGACGCTGCGCGTACACTTGATCGCCCGCCTGCGCGAGGAGCGGCGGTTCTCCGGCCTGCCGGAGCTCAAGGCGCAGATCGCGCGCGACGCCGAGGCTGCGCGCGCGCGGCTCTCGTCGCTGAGCGAGGATCCGGCGGCGGAAGGCGCCTTTCGCTGAGCGGTCGCTGACGGTGGGCGACGGTGGGCGAGCGGCGGATGTGGTAGCGTCCACGCGATGGAGCGCCGGGAGCTCGACGGGCTGACGCGGGAGGAGCTGATAGCGCGCGCCGAGGGGCTCGGGGTGCCGCGGCCGCGCGTGCTCACGAAAGCCGAGCTCGTCGACGAGATCCTGGCGCGCGCCACGCAGAGCGAGCCGGAGCGGGCCCGCCTGCGCGGCTTCCTCGGGCGGGCGCGCGATCTGCTCTCGCGCGTGGTCGAGCGCGGGCTGCACATGCCCGAGACCGCGCGCGCGCTGCTCGGTGAGGCCCCGCCAGAGCAGTGGCCGCCGCCCCCGCCGCCGCCGCTGTCCACGACGACGCTCGCCGAGATCTACGCCTCCCAGGGGCACACAGGCCGCGCGATCGAGGTGCTCGACGAGATCCTCGCGCGGGCGCCGCAGCACGAGGAGGCGCGGCGGCTGCGCGCGCAGCTCATCGAGAAGGCGCAGCGCGCGCCGGGAGGGGGCGAGGCGGCGCAAGGCGCGGGCGCGAGGGGCGCGGGGGCGGCGGACGCAGACGACGAGGAGGCTGCGGAGGACGAGGGGGAGGACGACGAGGAGACCGCGGAGGGGGCGGCGAAGGGCGCTGCTCCGGAGGTCGCGCAACCCGCGGACGCGGCGAAGGCCGCTGCTCCGGAGGTCGCGCAACCTGCGGACGCGGCGAAGGCCGCTGCTCCGGAGGTCGCGCAACCCGCGGACGCGGCGAAGGCCGCTGCTCCGGAGGTCGCGGAGGGGGCCGGCGCTGGCGCAGGCGCCTCCGAGACCGCTGGCGCGGAACCCGTGCGGGGCGCAGCTCCGGAGCCCGCTGGTGCGGAGGACGCGGAGGCTCCTGTCGCGGAGGCCCCTGGCTTGCCTGCGCCGAGCGGGACGCCGAGCCCGGACGCGCAGGGTGGGGGGGCAGCGGCCGTCTCCGGAGCTCCGGAGGGCGCTCCGGCACAGCCGCCGCGAGCGCCGTCGTCCGCAGCTGCTCCAGCGCAGGCGTCGCCCGTCGCGGAGGACGGCGCGGCCATGGGCTTCGCGGCGATCATGAAGGACGAGCAGCAGGCGGAGATGCCGGCGCGGTACGATCTCGACGAGATCGTCGGCATCGCGGTCGATCCGGAGACGCTCTACCTCTACTGGGAAGTGCGTCCCAGGACGCTCGCGCGAGCGCGCGCGCGTCACCCGGAAGGCCAGCTCGTGATCCGCGTTGTCGCGGTGCTTCCGAGCTGGGAGAGGCCCGTGGTCGAGCAGCGCGATCTCGCCATCGACGCGCTCTTCGGGGACATGTTCGTGCGCGACATCCCGGCCGGCGCGCACCTCCGGATGTGTACGGGCTGGCTCGTAGGCGACGTGTTCGAGCCCTTCGCCGTGGGCCTCGAGGTCGCTGCGCCGCGCGCGTTGCCGGTCTCGCCGAGGTCGTCCTCGGTGGAGCCTGCCGCCTCGGAGCCCGCGGCGCTGCCGGGCGAGGCACCGGCGGGCAGCCTCGCCGCACCGGGCGACGCGGAGACGCACGCCGAGGGGGCGCTATCCCCGGCATCCGGCGCGCTCGACGCTCCTGCGGCGTCCGCCGCGTCTTCTGGTGCGGCTGGTGAGGAGGGGACGCCTGCTGTCGCGGCGGACGCTGCGGCGAGCGCGGCGCCGGTGAACGCATCTCCGCCGGCTCCGAGCGCGTCAGACGCGAGCGGCGACGTGGGCTCGGAGGCGGTTGCGCCTGGGCCGAGCGGTGCCGTGGCCACAGGGATCGCCGCGCCGGTGCCGGGCCGCGACATCGCTCCCGAGGCTGCCGCGCCGGCCGCGAGCAGCGGTGCGATCGGGGAGGCGGCTGCTCCTGTACCGAGCGGCGATGTGGCTGCGGAGGCGGCTGCGCCCCTTGCGCGCGATGGGGCCACAGCGGCTGCCGCGCAGGTCGAGCGTCGCGACATCGCTTCTGAAGCGGCCGCATCGGTCCCGCTCCGCAGCCCCGCTCCCGAGGGGGTCACACCTGAGCGCAGCGCGGAGAACGCCGCCGAGCTGGCGGCCTCCTCGTCGAGCGAGGGGCCAGCGCGCTTCCCCTCCGGGACGTCGCCGACGCCGGAAGCGCTCGCGCAGGCGGTCGCGGCGACCCGCGACTCATCGAGCGAGGGGCCAGCGCGCTTCCCCTCCGGGACGTCGCCGACGCCGGAAGCGCTCGCGCAGGCGGTCGCGGCGACCCGCGGTGGAGCCAGCGAGCTTGGCCGCGGGAGCGGCGGCGGCGGGAGCGGCGGGCTCGAGCTCGGGCACGGCGGTCCGCCTCACGCGAGCGAGGCGCTCCGGCGCACGGGTGCCGGATGGCCGCATTCCCCGGGCGGCAGCAGCGAGCTGCGCGCGGGCCCCGGGTGGCCGCAGCAGCTCCTGGGCGGCAGCAGCGAGCTGCGCGCCGGCGCCGGATGGCCGCATTCCCCGGGCGGCAGCAGCGAGCTGCGCGCGGGCGCCGGGCGGCCGCAGTCCCCGGGCGGCGCCAGCGAGGTGCGCGCGGGCGCCGAGCGGGCGTGGTCCCCGGGCGGCGGAAACGAGCTCTGGCGAAGCTTTGCCACCCCGGAGCGCCCGCGATCCGGGGCCCGCTGAGCGGACCGAGCGACGCGCCGCACGCAACTGGCGAGGCGCGGCGGTCGACCCAGCTCGCGTGCAAACGAACCACCGAACCACCGCCAGCTCCGCTCTCTTCCTCCTCGGCGCTCTCGCGTGCGCCCTGTCCGCGCCGCCGGCGCGCGCCGAGCTCCCCTCCGACGACGAGCCCACGGCGCTCGATCCGCGCGTGGACCGCCTCGACACCGCGCCTCACGAGCTCTGGGCCGCGGCCCCGGGACGAGCGCAGCCGCTCTGGATCGCGGTCCAGCTCGGCGTCGCTCACCTCGATCGCGGCGAGCGCTCCATCAGCGGCATGCTGCTCGCGAGCGTCCCCCTGGAGCGGCTGTCCGACCGCCCCGGCGTGCCCCCTCCTCCCTCCGCCGTCGCCGAGGCAGACGCACCTCGACTGAAGCCTGCCCCGCCGGCCCCGCCGGCCCCGGGCCCGCCCGGTGCGGCACCGGCGCCCGAGCTCCCGGGAGCGCCTCCCCCGGCGCGGCCTGTCGAGGTCGAGCCGCCGCTCCCGCTGCCGGTCCGGGTCACGCCGGCGATGGCGCGCGCGATCGTCGAGGCGGCGCTGCGGCAGGCGCGCCTCCTCGATCCCGGGGCGCGCATCGACGCGCTCGCCTCGCGCGCCCGCGCGTCGTCGCTGCTCCCGGAGCTCCGGCTCCGCGTCTCGCGCCTCGTCGACGAGGCGGAGAACCTGGCCCCCACCGAGTACGATCCGGCGCGCAGGACGGCCTCCGGCGGCACGAGCCTCTGGCTCGAGGCGCGCGCGACCTGGCGGCTCGACCGCCTGGTCTTCGTCGACGAGGAGATCGCCCTGGAGCGCCTCCGCCGCGAGCGCGCCGAGCTGCAAGCGAAGCTCGTGGCGCGCGCGCTCGAGCTGCTCTTCGCGTGGCAGCGCGCCGTCGCGCTCTCGGCAGACCCGGGCCGGACCCCCGAGGAGCACCGCGCCGCGGCGCTCGCGGCGCTGGAGGCCGAGGCGTCCCTCGATCTGCTCACCGGCGGCTGGATGACGCGCTGGCGCGCAGCGCGCGAGTGAGACCCGGCTCACCCGCTCGTCACGCCCGCGGCTACAGGATGGTCTGCGAGAGCGTCACCTTGCGCTTGCCGGTCCCGGTGTCCCCGTCGGGATCGGTGACGGTCGCCTCGATCTCGACGACCTTCCCGAGCAGCTCCTCGATGCCCCGCTCCCCATCGAGCCGGAACCGCAGCCCCGAGAGCTTGCAGAAGCCGCCCTCGTCCTGGTCCAGGGTGAAGATGACCTTCAGCGGCTCGACCGTGTACTGGAGGTCGGGAACGAAGCCGTTCACCACGGTGATCGAGCCGGAGCGGCGGAGGTTCTTGATCCGGGTCGCGACGAAGATGTGGTACCCGCCCTGCGGTCCGGCTTCCACCTGGACCTCGTCGAGATCCTCGAGCGGGAAATAGTCGGCCTGGCCCTCGCCGACGACGACGATCGGCTCCTCCCCGCCGGCCGGCTTGCAGACGTCCGGCACGGGGTCCGCCTTCCACGAGGCGCTGTAGGGCTCGAGCCGCCGGGGATCCACGCCGGGGGCGCTGCAGCCGCCGGCCACGCAGGTCTGCGGCGCCGGGCACGTGGGCGCTCCGGGCGCGACCACGCACTCCCGCTCGAGGCGCACCTCCAGGAGCAGCGTGCGGCCGCCGAGCACCTGCGTCGACGCGGTCCGGACGAGCAGCGGCCTGTCCGCGTCGTCGGCCCCGAACACCTCCAGGGAGATCTCCACCGCCGTCCCGTCCTCGAGATCGCTGAAGAAGAATTCCCTGGGGAAGAACAGCTGCCCGCTCTTCTGCGTCATCACATCGTCGCGCACGACCTCGCCGCCGGCGCGCAGGACCACGCGCATCCGGTCCATGTCGGCCCCCGCGAGCAGCTCGCTCGTCACGCCGATGACGACGGTCCCGGTCGTCGGTCTCTCGACGCCGCAGCCGGCGACGACCACCAGGAAACAGAGCGCGAAGGCGGCGAGCAGGGAGGTGCGCATGTTCACGGCGACCGGGCCGCAGGGGACGCGGCGCCTGTCGCCCCATCTTCGCGGCGTTCGGCCCTCCGCGTCCAGGCGATCGGCGTTGGCGCGCGCACGGCGATGCGACGCCGCGGGCGATGCGCCGCGCTACTGGATGCCCTCGAGCGCGGCCAGGAACACGTCCGGGCCGACGAAGTCGTTGAACCGCTTCCGCTCCGCCCCGGTGGAATCGTAGATCACCACCGTGGGCAGGCCGACGACCCTGTACTTGCCCTTCACCGCGTCGACCTGCGGATCCTCGTCGTCCGTCGCGTCGACCTTCACCGCGACGAAGTGCGCCGCCTTGGTCATGACGCGCGGATCCGAGAACGTGTCCTTGTCGAGCTGCTTGCAGGCGCCGCACCACTCCGCGGTGAAATCCACGAGCAGCGGCCGCTTCTCCGCCTTCGCCTTCGAGACGGCCGCCGGCTCCTCGTGCAGCCACGTGAGCTGCCGCGACGCCGCCTCGCCGGCCACCGCCGACGGGACGGGCGAGGCGAGCCTCGGCAGGTCCATGCTCGCGACGAGCAGGAAGCCGCAGGCCACCGTGAGCGCGATCCCGAGCCCCTTGCGGACCTTCACCCCGAGGCCGCCGTCGTCCCAGGACAGGTGCACCGCGCCGAGCGCGAGGCCGAGCGCGACAAGGCCGGCCATCACCGCCATGAACTGCGGCGTGGGCTGCGCGAGCGACGACAGCGCCGGGAACGTCGTCTTCAGGAAATAGAGCGCGACGATCAGCATCACGATCCCGAAGAACGACTTCACCCCGAGCATCCACTTGCCGCCCTTCGGCAGCGCGACAGCGAACGTGCCGACCAGCCAGAACGGCAGGCCGAGCCCGATGGAAAAGGTGGCGCCGACCAGCGCGCCGAGGCCGATGCTCTGGGTCTTCCCGATCCAGAGGATGATGCCGGTGAGGACAGGCCCGGTGCACGGCGCGGCGACCAGGCCGCTCACCAGCCCGAGCAGGAAGGCGCCGCCGTAGCCGATGCCGCCGACCTGCGAGAGCCGCTGCATCAGGGTGTCGGGCAGCGTCATGTCGAACGCGCCGAACATCGACAGCGACAGCGCGATGAACACGATCGCGATGCCGACGATGACCCACCGGTTCGCGAGCACGCTGCCGAACAGGCTGCCGGTGAGCGCCGCGACCACGAGCATCGCCGTGAAGAGCACGACGATCCCGAGCACGAAGCTCGTCGAGAGCAGCATCGCCTCGCGCCGGGACTTCGCCTCCCGCGCCCCGAAGATGCTCACCGTGATGGCGATCATCGGGTAGACGCACGGGGTGAGGCACGTGAGCAGGCCGCCCGCGAGCGCGGCGAGCCCCGCGAAGAGCGGGCCCGCCTGGAGACCGCGGGTGAACAGATCCGGCTGCTCATCGGCCCGCGCGAGCGCCGGAGACGCGAGCACCGCGAGCGCGGCCAGCGCGACCAGCGCGCCGCGCTGAAGACCCGCCGGCGCGGCGCCGGCGCTTCCCTTGAGACGAGTCGAAGCGGTCATCACGGAGGTTCTATAGCAAAGCGATCGCCCCCGTGCGGCGCGCCGCCTTCCGTTCAGACCGCCGTCAGCGCTTCGCGATCGACGCCAGCGTCTGACGCGCCGCCTCGATCTCCCCGCCGAGCGCTATGGCGACCGCGGCCCTCCCCGAGGTGCTCCGCTGTACGAAAGCTTCCAGATATTTCCTGGCCTCGTCCCAGCGGCGGTCGAAATATGCCATCTGGCCGAGCACGAACCGGCCGTAGCCCTGGCCCGCCGGCACCTCCGAGAGCCGGTCGATCAGCGCGCCGAGCCCCTCCACCGGCTTGCCGCTCTCGCACTCCACGACGGCGAGGTGCCCCTGGTAGAGCGGCTTGTCCCGCGTGCCCCAGCGCGCCGCCCGCGTGAGCGCGCCGATCGCCTCGTCGTACCGGCGCGCCAGGTGGTACACGCTGCCGAGCGTCCACCAGTGGAACGCCCTGCGGCTCCCCGGCCCCGTGCGCGCCGCGAGCCGGAGGTGCCCCACCGCCCCCTCGATGTCGCCGAGCGCCTGCTTCGCCCGCGCCGCGTCCTGGTGGGCGACGTCGCTCAGCACGTCGAGCGCCACGAGCTGCTCCGCCACCTCGGCGGCCCTCTCGAAGCGGCGCGTTTCAAAGTACGCAAGGTAGAGCTGCCGCAGCAGCATCGCCTGCGTCGTCCTGTCGAGCGGCCCCCGGAGCGACAGGCCCCGCCGCGCCCACAGCGCGCGCGAGCGCGGCGTCGCCGCGCCCAGCGCCCGCCGCAGCATCTCCTCGGCCGTCAGCGTCGTCGCGGGCGCCGGCCGTCGCGCCGCGCTGCTCGGGCGCTTCTTTCGTGGGGCCTCGTCCTGGCCAGCGTCTCCCCCGCTGTCCGCAACTGCCCGCACCGTCGATTTCGTGCGCCGCGGCGCACCCCCGGAGCCCCCACGGACGGTTCGAGCGCCGCCCACGCTGTCACCGTGCTCGCTCGCCTTGCGCACAGCAATCAATCGTACCAGACCTGCACAGACGTTCCAGCAAGACGCGACCTTTCCAGGATTGACTCGGGTTGGGCCGGGCGCTGGACGCTGTTACGCCCAGTTGCACCCTACCGGGCGTGGCGCCATACGTCGCGGCCATGCGTCGCCGCCCTGGGTCCAGCTCGCTTCAGAAGAGTGGGTATTCCGTCTCCACGGTCTCCGGCAGCCCGGGTCGGGGCTCCACCCTCCGCCTCGCGGCGTGCCTGGCGTTGCTCGGCGCGACGCCCCTCGTGTCGGGGTGCGGGCACCCGGCGGGCCGCGAGGAGTGCGAGGCCATCTTCAAGCGGAGCGCGGAGATCGAGCTCCGCGCCCAGAACATCGTGGATCCGAAGATCGTCGAGGAGCGCATCGCGGCGGTGCGGGACGCCCGCAAGGACCTCATCGATCGGTGTGTCGGGCGGCACATCACCGACGCCGCGATGGCGTGTGTCCGGCAGGCGACGACGCCGGAGCAGTTCGACCGGTGCCTGGAATGAGGCGCCCGGCGACGCGCGCCGACGTCCTCGCGACGCTGGCGATCGTGCTGATCGTGGTCGGCGTCGTCGCGGGGCGCGCCGCGCTCCGCCGCCTGGCCGCGCGCCCCTCGCCGGAGGCGTGCGCCGCGCTCCTCGACCGCTACGTAGAGCTCGTCCTGCGCGCGGCCACGCCTGAGCCCGCCGCATCCCAGGTCGCCGAGCGCAAGGCGCTGGCGCGGGAGGCCGCCGGCGAGCGCGGCTTCGTCCGCTGCGAGGCCGACCTCACGCAGGCGGAGGTCGCGTGCGCCCTCCAGGCGAGCAATGCGGACGACCTGGAGCGCTGTCTGCCCTGACGCGACGAGCGCGAGGCCGACGGACGACCCGCTCCGACATGCACCCCCAGCGTGAAGGAGGCGCAGCGCGCTGCGAATCGTTCCGAGCGCGCCGCGCTGTGGTAGTCTCGGCCGTGGCGAGCGCTCCCCACTGGCGCGATCTCCTCACCTCCCCACCCTCGGATTGCCTGTCGTGAAAGCCCCGTCGCCCTTGCTCGGCTTCAACAACAACGTCCGGCACAAGGGGCGGTTGTTCCATATACAGACCGAGGACTCGGGCGTTCGCCATCCTCACATCATCACGCACCTCTTCGCCGACGGCGGGCGCATCCTCAAGACCACGAAGACGTCGTACGCGGAGCACGTCGGCCAGGCCTCGCTCGCGGAGACGGTGCGCGGCATGATGAAGGAGCAGCACAAGGCGATGTTCATCGCCCTGCGCGACGGCCACTTCGACTACCTCTTCGACGACACAGCCGCCCCGCCCGTGTCGGCGGCCACGGCCGCGGCGCCGCCCCCCGCCGAGCCGAGCAAGCCGGCGCGCTCCCCGGCGCCCTCGTCGCCCGACGCGACCGGCGCGCCGAAGCCGCCCCCGGCGTCGCTGCCCCTCACGCCCGAGGCGGCGCCTCGGCCGAAGCCGGCCGCCGCGCCGGCGCCAGCGCCGACGCCGCCTCCGAGGCCCGCCGCGCCGGCGGCGAGGCCGGCCGCCGCGCCCATCGCCGCCGCGCCGCCGCCGCCGCGCGCTCCGGTGGCCGAGCCGCCGCCCGCGTCGGCCATCTCGCGCCCGCGGCTGGAGCTCGATCCGCTCGCGCTCCAGGCGCTCGGCGGCGGGCGCGCGGCCAGCCCGCTCTCCGGCAGGGCGGTGCGCCCCGCGCCCGCGGAGATCAAGCCCGAGCAGCCGTCGATCGATCTCGATCTCGACGCGCTGGAGCGCGCCGCGGCCGAGGCGCAGACGCCGTTCTTCCAGCAGATCCAGGACCTCCCGCCGCCGCCGGCGTCCGTGATCGGACGGCGATCGGAGTCCGCGTCGTCCGGCGCCGGCGTCTACAGCAACGTCCACCCGGAGCAGCCCGCGGCGCCGCCCGCGCCCCAGGTAGCGGTCGAGCACTTCGCGAGCGGCCCCGGCTCCGGACGCTATGCGGCCTCGCGCCCGGCCAGCATCTTCGCCACCAACCGGCCCGGGGAGGGCGCCTCGATCTTCGGTGAGGACCTGATCAGCGAGAAGTCGCTGGACGAGGTGATCCTCAGCTACCTCGCGGAAGACCTCGACAGCCCCCCGGAGAAGAAATAGCCGGGCGGCCGCCTGGCGGGGCGAGCGCGTGGGCAGGCGCGTGGATCAATCCCGTGGGGATCAAGCGCGTGGCGAGCAGGCGCGTGGCGAGCAGGCGCGTGGCGAGCAGGCGCGTGGCGAGCAGGCGCGCGCGGAGCAAGCGCGCGGGGATCAAGCGCGCGTGTCGATCGGCGGTCACATCATGAGCCGAGAGCGGACTGCAGCCGACGAGGGACAGCGCCGCGGGGGCGCGGCCGTGGCGCGCATCTGGCTGCGGCCGATGTCGTACCTGCTCGGCGTCAGCATGGCGACCCTGGCGGTCATCTACCTGCTCGACCTCGCGCGGCACGAGAACGAGGGCCTCCCGTTCTCGGACATGTTCCTGCGGATGTCGCCGAGCGACGCCGAGCACATCATGGGCGGCATCGGCGAGGTAATCGCCGCGATCCTCGGCATCGTGATCACGGTCGCCTCGATCATCGTGCAGCTCGCCGCGAACCGCTACACGCCGCGGATCACCGAGATGTTCTTCCGCGACCGGACGAACATGCTCGTGATGGGCTTTTTCGTCGTGAGCGCGGTGTTCTCGCTGTGGATCAACTTCTCGATCCGCGTCGGCGGGAGCGGCTCGACCGAGCACGCCTTCGTCCCGTACTACGGCGTCCTCGTCACCATGGGGCTGCTCACCGCGAGCCTGCTCATGATGGCGCCGTACTTCGGGTACGTGTTCGACTTCGTCGAGCCTGACAACGTGGTCGGGCGCATCAAGAAGAGCGGCATCGAGCAGGCGCTGCGCCCCGCGGGCGGGGAGAGCGACGACGCGATCGACGAGCGGCGGGTGACGGCGCTCTCGTCGCTGGAGCAGCTCGCCGACGTGGCGCTCAACGCGATCGACCAGAAGGACAAGGGGATCGCGTCGAAGACGATCGACTCGCTGTCGGAGCTCGTCGTCGCGTACCTGCCGTACAAGGCGACGCTCGACCCGCGCTGGTTCCAGATCCGCGACCGCCTCGCCAGGGACACCGACTTCGTGAGCATGAACGCCGAGGCGCTCGGCAAGCTGTCGACCACGCGGACGTGGCTCGAATACAAGGCGCTCCGCCAGTTCCTGATGGTCTACCGCGAGGCGCTCACGGCGATGCCCGACCTCATCACGCGCATCGCGATCGACACGCGCTACATCGGGCAGACCGCCATCGGCGCCGGCGACCGGGCGGCCGTCGCGGTCGTGGTGAAGTTCTTCAACACCTACATGCGCAGGTCGCTCAACGCGAAGGACATCGCCGCGGCCTACAACAACCTGAACCAGTACCGCTACCTCGCGGAGGAGCTGCTCAAGGCGGGCTGGGGGGAGCAGGTCCTCGAGATCGCGCGCTATTTCAAGTACTACGCGCAGACGGCGCACGCGATGGGGCTCGCGTTCCTCACCGAGACGGTCGCGTTCGACCTCTGCGTGCTCAACGAGCGAGCGTACGACGTCCACGCGCCCGCGCGCGACGAGCTGCTCCGGATCTTCCTCGAGGTGGACAAGGAGGCCGATCTCGACCAGCAGGAGCGCTCGCTCCGCGGCGTCCGCAAGGCGCAGGTCAAGCTCGCCACCTACTACCTGCAGAAGGAAGAGGAGGCGCTCGCGCGGAAGATCTACCGCGACATGCGCGACGAGCGGCCCGACCGGCTGCGCTCGATCCGCGCGGAGCTCCTGGCCGTGACGAGCAACGAGTTCTGGGAGATCAACGACCGGGGCGCCGTGTTCGAGTACATCGAGCCCGAGCGGCGGCAGCTCATCCACCGCTTCTTCGAGTGGTTCCCGGCGACGACCATGCGGGAGCCCATCCGCGAGGAGCACACCCAGGAGTGAGCGGCGCTCCCGCACGTGAGCCGGGGCGCGGCCGCCCCGGGGTGAATCCGCGCGGGGCGTGGTCGTGACGATTCCTGCGGCGCGCGGGCGGCGATAGGATCGGCATGCGTTCCCCGCACCCCGTCCACCCGCAGCAGGAGGGCTAGCCTCGATCGACGCCGGCGACGCGAAGATCGAGCGCTGCAGACAACGAGATGCCCGCCTCACGCCCCCGCACCAAGCACGCCGAGCCCGACGCGACGCGGGAGCTGTTCGCCGGCAAGTACCGGCTCATCCGGATGCTGGGCAAGGGCGCCATGGGGGAGGTGTGGCTCGCCGAGGAGGTGGGGCCGCCCGACGCCCGGCGCCTTGTCGCGCTGAAGCGGCTGGCCCCGAGGCCCGAGCTCGGCGCCTACGCGAGGGAGTCGTTCTTCGCCGAGGCGCAGGTGATCGCGCGCCTCGACCACCCGAACGTGGTCCGGCTGGTCGAGCTCGGGAGCTTCGAGGGCTCCGTGTACCTCGCCCTCGACTACGTCGACGGCCCCGCGATCGATCGCGTGCTCAGGAAGGTGGGCGCGTTCTCGCCGCGCGTCGTGGCCTACATCGGCCGGGAGATGGCGAGGGCGCTCGAGGCCGTGCACACGCTGTGCGAGGACGACGGGCGGAGCTACGCGGTCGTCCACCGCGACGTCTCGCCCTCGAACATCCTGATCGCGCGGGACGGCCGCGTGTGCCTGACCGACTTCGGGGTCGCGCGCATCCCGGGCCTGTCGGACGAGCAGACCGACAGCGGCGTGTTCAAGGGGAAGCTCCCGTACATGCCCCCGGAGCAGGCGCGCGGCGAGCCGTTCGACGGGCGCGCGGACGTCTTCTCGCTCGGGCTCACGCTGCTGGAGGCGCTGCTCGGCAGCCGGGTGCGCAAGGCCGATACGCAGACGCAGCTCATCCTGCGCGTCGCCTCGACGCCGATCCCCCGCGCGCGCGCGCTCCTGCCCGAGCTGAGCGCGCCGCTCGCGGACGCGCTCGACGCCGCGACCGAGTTCAGCGTCGACAAGCGGACCGCCACCGCGGGCAAGCTGGCCGACGCGCTGGAGCAGGTGCTCCTCGGGATGGGCCAGGGCGCCGAGCAGGATGCCCGGAACGAGCTGAAGGAGCTGGTCGAGACCTACCTCGCGCGGGCGCGCTCGACGAGCAACTCCGGCTGCCACGTCGCGCCGTCGATCCCGCCCGCGAGCGCGCCGGGGCAGAGCTCGCCGGGGCCGATGGGACATGCGCCGGCGCCCGGCGCCATGCCCGCTGGCTCGTCGGGCCGTCCGTCGGCGCCCGCTGGTTCGCTGGGCCGTTCGTCGTCGCCCGATGTACGGCGGAGCGCGCCGCCGGCGCGCGCGAGCGGCGCCCCGCGCCCGCCCGGCGCGGCCATGGGCTCGCTCTCGGTGCAGTTCCTCGATTTCGACGACCCGGACGACGCGCCGCCGCGCCCGCGCTTGCACGCGACGTCGACCACGCCGGAGGGCGAGCTCCAGCGAAGGCGCGCCGCGCTCGAGGCCGGCGGCGACGCGGCGCAGAGGACCAGCACGTCGGCGGCCAGCAAGCCGCCCGCGGCGCACGCGGCGCTCGCTGACGAGGCGGCGCTCGACGACGAGCCAGCGATGGCCGGGCTCAGCCCCGAGCAGCAGCGGCGCAAGCGGAGGATCTTCTTCGCGGGGCTGTTCGTGCTGGGAGCGCTCGCGACGACCCGCCTGCTGCTCGTCTCGGGCTGCTAGCCGGCGCCTCTGACGCTCGTCGTGATCCGTGGTGGGGAGAGATTTGAACCACAGAGAGGCACAGACGGCACAGAGGGGAGAGAAAAGAGATGCAGCAATGACGCGTTCTTCTCCTCTCTTCTGTGCCTCTGTGCCTCTGTGCCTCCGTGGTTCCCTCTTTCATGAACGAGGGAGAACCTGGGCGACGCGGCACCAGGTCCGTGTCAGCCGAGCTGGATAGCGCGGAGCACGGCCGCCTCGTTCAGCGCGTGACGGCCGCCCTGGACCGACGCGAAGCCCGCGCGAGCGAGCGCGGCGAGCGCGTGCACGGCGCGCCGGATCTCGACCTGGCTGCGCGAGCCGCCGCGCGCGGCGAGCTCCTCCGCGGTCAGCGCCGCGCCGCCGGCGAGCAGCTTCGCCGCCAGGGCGACGTGCGCCACCGACCGGGGTGATCGCCGCCGCGCGTGGCTCCTCGCGGCGCTCACCATCTGCTTGACGCCGCGCACCTCGAGCACCGCCCCGGCCGGCAGCGCGAGATCCCGGAGCGACGGCGAGGCCGGCCTCGCGGCGACCTTCACGGCCGCGCCGGCCGGCGCCGGAGCGGGAGCCGCTGGCGGGCGCGCGGCGGGAGCGGGCGCCGGCGGCGGGCGCGCGGCGGGAGCGGGCGCTGGCGGCGGGCGCGCGGCGGGCGGAGGCGCGGCGTCGACCTGGCCGGCGCGCGCCACGGTCTCGTTCTGGATGACGACCTTGACGACGCCGGCCACCCGCAGCGCGATGCGCAGCTGCTCGGCCTCGGCCTCGGCGGCCCTGCGCGCCTCGTCGGCTTGCTCGAGCTGCTGCTCGAGGCGACGGATCTCGGCGCGCAGCGCGGCGCTCGGATCGGGCGCCTTCGCGCTCGCGATCTCGTCCGCGAGCGCCTCGCGCAGCTCGTCGATGAGCGTGCTCAGCTTCGAGTCTGCGATCCGCGGCGCGCCGCCGGCCTCGCCGGTCCAGCTCGGGGCGTCGCCGCCGTGGGCGGTGTGGCGGGCGCGCCAGCGCTCGAAGCGCCCGATGGCCGGCAGGAAGAACTCGCCGGCCGGGAGCGCGCGGAACTCGTCGAACGTGTGCCCGTCGACGAGCGCCCTCACCGCGTCGTAGTCGCGCTCGATCTCGAAGCCGCCGATCGCCGGGAAGTTGAGCTGGCTCATGAGCTCCTTCGAGACGGCCTGCGTGCGCTGGCTGGCGACGGCGAGGAGGACGCCGCGCTTGCGGCCCTGCTTGGCGAAGCGATGCAGGATGTCCGCGGTGAGCGACGCGCCGGACTGGGGCGCGAAGATGTGCACCTCCTCGATGACGAGGGCCGCGGGCGCGCGGCGCTCGGACAGGAGGACCCAGAGCCGCTCGAGGAACGGGAGCGCGGCGCTCTGCTGGGCGCGGTTCGTCGGCTGATCGGAGAGGTCGATGACGAGGCCGAGGCCCTCGTCGAGCACCCGCGCGAGCGCGAGCGCCGCCGCGCGCTCGCCGGACGGCAGCGGCAGGTCCGCGTGGGCGCCGCCGAGCACGAGCAGGCGGAACCGCTCCCGCAGCGTGTGGAGCTCTCCCTCGGGATCGACGGCGACGACGGGGATGCCGGCCGCGAGCAGCTCCTCGCAGAGGACGCCGACGCCGAAGCTCTTGCCCCGACCGGACGAGGCCCAGATGCCGACGCGCAGGCCGGTGCGGGCGTAGTCGGACAGGTCGAGTCGATAGCCGTCGCAGAGGGAGAGGGTGGGGCTCACGGGATCGCTCCGCGCCGGGGCTCGGGGCCGGCCGCGCTCGACCGTGGACTCTAGGCGAGCGCCCCGGCGCGGGCGAGCCCAGCAAGGTGGCGCCGCGACGAAGTCAAGCGCCGAGGAGGGCTCCGCAGGCTGCGGAGTGAAGGCGGCCCCTTCGATGCCGAGCTCGAGCAGCCGCTCTGGCGCATCGCTCGGCACGGTTCGCTCTACCCCGAGGCGGTGCGCGTGCCCGCCGACATCGACCTGGCCAGCCGCGAGTTCAAAGAGACGGCCGCGGTGCTCGAGGAGCACATGCGGGGCCGCCAGTTCGTGGGCGACGGCCGGTAGGCCTCACTATCATTGTCTGACATGCCGGGCCGCAGTTCGTTCTCGCGTGATTCTGTGACCCGGGTGGGCGTTCCACCAAGCATGCAGACGACCTCATCCTGCTTGGAGTGAGAGTGCCGAGTTGACCTGCTGAGCGCGCATCTCCGAATCCCGTCAACGATGACGAGGTGCTAGATGCTGAAAAACGTGGTCGTCGGCGCTCCTCTTGCGAAGGTGATAGAGAAATATACAGGAGTGGTATTTCGGACCAATTGCTTGCGTTCTTGCTTGTACAGGTGCTCTACCGCCAGCTCATAGGAGTCCGCAGCATAGTTGATAGAATACACGTCTCCCCAGAGTTCCGTGCCCACGCTCGTGTTCGAAGCCCAGAGTGGAACCTGCCGCGGTCGAAATTCGTTTTCTAGCTTCTTGTTTGCTGGATCGAGGACGATAAAGGAGTGAAAGTGCTCGTATCCATCGTACGAATTTCCTGACTTCTTCTTGGTTGGTCCAATGTGCATTATCACATGGGTAATATAGTCGCTCCAGAAGCTGTTGTGGTAGGGGAAAATTGAAAGCTCGCCCCGGCTCAAGCCTCGGGCGATCTGTACCGTCTCGTGCAAATGCCCGATTCCTGCGTCCAGCGCGTCCTCTTCCCGATGTCGCTTGCTGATGACGTAGAGACTCGACTTGAAGATGCACCGGGTGACTTTCACGAGCTCAGTTTCCAGGAGTGCATCTGATTTGAGAAAGCTATTGCAGTGTATGCAGTCGAGAGCGATCTCGTTGCGGTCCACTTGTGTTTCGGCGCGCTGGACGGCGGCGTGCTTCACGTGCCGCGTCGGAGACTCGCTCCTTTGCGCCACCGTTGCCGGGTGCGGCGGCCTCACCGTCACCAGTGTCGCCGGGTGCGGCGGCTGATGTCCCGCCGCGCTGTTGAGCTGCACCGTGTTTCCCGGGGGGAGCGTGGCAGGATGCGGCGGGCGAATGGGCGCAGGCATGGGCGTGGCCCATCGTAAGTGTGCCCGCCGCGAGGGAACAAATAAGCGGCGCCTGGAGGCACCCCAGCGCCCTGGCATCGCGACACTGGTAATTCGCGTACGCGCCATCATGGCATGTCCTTCGCTGCGCTTCGTCCTCGGCCGCTCGGGACTCCGCGCGCTGCACCCTCCCGCGCATGCGCGATCGCCTGACTGTGCCCGCCGGCCCCCCGTCGACGTGCCCTGGCTCGCGGCGTACGCCGGCGATGCCCGCGTGCGCGTGGTCGACTGCCGCTGGTATCTCGGCGATCGCCGCGGCGCCGGGGAGCACGCCCGCGGTCACGTCACTGGCGCGTCTCGAAACCTCGGATCCTGCGATCCATGCATTCACTCGGATGAAGAGCTCTTCAACCTGCGCGGCCCTCGAGGCCGGCCGAGGATCGTCCGCCGGGCTCGACGGTGCAGCTCCACCGGGGCATGGCGCACGTCACGAGAGCTTCAAAAGAAAAAATAAGCGAGACCCAGGTCGAGTCTTGACCCATGCCCCGGGCGGACGTTAGAACGCAGGCGCCAGACGGAAAAAGCTTGAACGGCCGCGCGTCGCCGCGTGACCGTGCAGAACCAGAGCAGTGACGCGTGGGAGCACGCGTGAGGTCGCGCGTTGGGGCAGTGCGCGCGACAGGCTTCATCGATCGATCGCCGGTCAGCCGCTGGACTGCGTAGCTCGCTGCCCGGCGTCTCTGTCGACTCGAGAGCTGTACTCTTCAGGGGGAGTCAATCGGTCCGTCGCTGAGGGCTGCCTGGGCTGCCCCGGCGGCTCCCCGTGAACACGGCGTGCTCCTTCGGCCCGATCTCATCGAACGACGAAGCGCCCCTGACCACCGCCACGACCACAGAGCGAAGAGGTTTCTCATGGCGAACACAGATGATTCGGCCCCCCTGGGCGGACAGCAACACTACCAGCTCAGCCTCGGGACGCCGGCCGCGCGCAAGCTCGCGACGACCACCAAGTCGCCGCCCCAGATGCAGGGCATCACGTCGCGGTGGCTGCTCAAGCTCCTGCCGTGGGTGCAGGTGTCCGGCGGCGTGTTCCGCGTCAATCGCCGGCTGTCCTTCGCCGTGGGCGACGGTCGCGTGAGCTTCACCAACACCGGCGCCGCGGTGCAGGTCATCCCGCAGGAGCTGTGCGAGCTGCCGATCCTGCGCGGCTTCGACGACGCCGAGCTCCTCGCCGCGCTGGCGAGCCGCTTCGTCCAGCGCGAGTTCAAGGCGGGCGACGTGATCGTGGAGGCGGGCCAGCCGTCCGACGCGATCTTCCTCATCGCCCACGGGAAGGTCGAGCGGATCGGCAAGGGCAAATTCGGCGATCAGACCGTGCTCGACGTGCTGGCCGATGGCGATCACTTCGGCGATAAGACGGTGATCGAGTCGCAGGACAACTGGGGCTTCACGGCGCGGGCGGCCACGCCGTGCACGGTGCTGACGCTCCCGCAGCGGGCCTTCAGCGACATTCTCGAACAGTCCGAGCCGCTGCGGGGCCACATCGAGCGGTTCAAGGAGCTGGCGAGCAAGCCGAAGGACAAGGACGGCGAGGCCTGCATCGAGCTGTCGGCGGGCCACAAAGGCGAGCCCGACCTCCCGGGCACCTTCGTCGACTACGAGCTCGCGCCGCGCGAGTACGAGCTGAGCGTCGCCCAGACGGTGCTGCGGATCCACTCCCGCGTCGCGGACCTGTTCAACAACCCGATGAACCAGACCGAGGAGCAGCTCCGGCTCACGATCGAGGCCCTGCGCGAGCGGCAGGAGCACGAGATGATCAACAACCGCGAGATCGGCCTGCTCCACAACGCCGACCTCAAGCAGCGCATCCACACCCGGAGCGGGCCGCCCACCCCCGACGATCTCGACGAGCTCCTCTCGCTCGTGTGGAAGGACCCGAGCTTCTTCCTCGCCCACCCGCGCGCCATCGCGGCCTTCGGCCAGGAGTGCAACCGCCGCGGCGTCTACCCGCAGAGCACGGAGGTGAACGGCAACAAGGTGCCTGCCTGGCGCGGCGTGCCCATCTTCCCCTGCAGCAAGATCCCCGTCAGCGACACGCGCACGAGCTCCATCCTGCTGATGCGCGCAGGCGCGGAGAAGCAGGGGGTCGTCGGCCTGCACCAGACCGGCATCCCCGACGAGTACCAGCCCAGCCTGTCCGTGCGGTTCATGGGCATCAACGAGAAGGCGATCATCTCGTACCTCGTCAGCGCCTACTACTCGGTGGCCGTCCTCGTGCCCGACGCGCTCGGGATCCTCGAGAACGTGGAGATCGGCCGCGCCCAGGGCTGACGCGCCCCGGGGGGGAACGCGGTCGGGAGCTGTTCACTCAGCGGCGAGCAGAGGTCATGCAACCCTTCGAGCTACCCCAGTTTTACGTGCCGTGGCCGGCCCGGCTCAACCCCCACCTGGAAGCCGCCCGCGCGCACTCCAAGGCGTGGGCCCGCGAGGTAGGGATCCTGGCCCCCGAAGGCAAGGAGAGCAGCGACGACATCTGGACCGAGCACGACTTCGACTCCCACGACTACGCGCTCCTCTGCGCGTACACCCACCCGGAGGCGCCGGAGGCGGAGCTCAACCTCATCACCGACTGGTACGTCTGGGTATTTTACTTCGACGACCACTTCCTCGAGATCTACAAGCGCACCAAGGACCTCAAGGGATCGAAGGCGTACCTCGACAGGCTGCCTTTCTTCATGCCCGTGGAGCCGACCGGCGCGACGCCCGCGCCGACCAACCCCGTCGAGCTGGGCCTGGCCGACCTGTGGGCTCGCACCGCGCCCGGCACGTCCTCGGACTGGCGGCGCCGGTTCGTCGAGGCCACGAAGAACCTCCTCGCGGAGTCCACCTGGGAGCTCAACAACATCAACGAGGGGCGGGTCGCCAACCCGATCGAGTACATCGAGATGCGGCGCAAGGTCGGCGGCGCGCCCTGGTCGGCGGGCCTGGTCGAGCACGCTGTCTCGGCCCAGATCCCGGCCCGGATCTCCGAGAGCCGGCCGCTGCGCGTGCTCAAGGACACCTTCTCCGACGCCGTCCACCTCCGGAACGATATCTTCTCTTATCAGCGAGAGGTCGAGCAGGAGGGGGAGAACGCGAACTGCATCCTCGTCCTCGAGCGCTTCCTCGGCGTGGAAACCCAGCGCGCCGCCGACCTCGTCAACGATATCCTGAGCTCGCGGCTGTACCAGTTCGAGAACACAGTGTTCACCGAGCTGCCCTCGCTCTTCGAGGAGCACGGCCTCGATCCGAGGGAGCGCCGGGACGTGCTCGTCTATGTGCGGGGCCTCCAGGACTGGCAGTCCGGCGGCCACGAATGGCACATGCGGTCGAGCCGCTACATGAACAAGCAGGCGAACGCCGGCTCGCCGGTCGGGTGGCTCGCCGGCGGGCCGACGGGCCTCGGGACCTCGGCGGCGAGCCTCAAGCGGGTCGTCGGGGCGCTGGGACTCACGCGCTTCAAGAGCTTCACCCACGTCCCGTACCAGCCGGTCGGGCCGGTCAAGCTGCCCGACATCTACATGCCTTTCCCGCTGGCGTTGAGCCCTCACCTGGAGGCCGCGCGCAGGCACACCGTCGAATGGGCGCGGCGGATGGGGATGCTCGACGTCGTGCCGGGAGCGCTGCTGTCCGGCCTGTGGACGGAGGAGCAGCTCGCGGGCTTCGACTTCGCCCTGTGTGCCGCCGGGATACACCCTGACGCGTCCGGCCCGGCGCTCGACATCTCGTCGCAGTGGATCACCTGGGGGACCTACGGAGACGACTACTTTCCGGCCGTCTACGGGAACGCGCGCGACATGGCGGGAGCGAAGGCGTTCGTCCGGCGGCTGCCGGCGTTCATGCCGGTCGGCTCCGACATGGCCCCGCCGCCCACGAACGTGGTCGAGCGCAGCCTCCTCGACCTCTGGTCCCGCACCGCGCCTCCCATGTCGCCGTACGCGCAGCGCAGGTTCCGCCGCGCGATCGAGGAGATGGTCGAGAGCTGGCTGTGGGAGCTCGCCAACCACATCCAGGACCGGATCCCGGATCCGGTCGACTACGTGGAGATGCGCCGCGCCACGTTCGGCTCGGATCTCACCATGGCCCTGTGCCAGCTCACCGTGGGCGAGAGCATCGCGCCCGAGGTCTTCCGCACCCGGACGATGCGCAACCTGGCCAACAGCGCCCAGGATTTCTGCTGCCTGATGAACGACGTCTTCTCCTACCAGAAGGAGATCCAGTTCGAGGGCGAGCTCAACAACGGTGTGCTTGTCGTCCAGAAGTTCCTCGACTGCGACAAGGAGCAAGCGGTCGCCGTCGTCAACGACCTGATGAGGGCCCGGGTCGAGCAGTTCGAGCACATCGTCGCCACCGAGCTCCCCGTGCTCTTCGACGACCTGGGCCTGGACGCCGGTGCGCGCGAGAAGCTCAACAGGTACGTCAAGGACATCGAGAACTGGATGGCCGGGGTCCTCCACTGGCACCGGGGCACGAAGCGGTACCTGGAGCCCGTGCTCCACAAGACACCCACGGTGGGACGCCTGCTGTATGGCCCTGGCGGACTAGGCACCTCGGCGGCGCGCGTCGCCTCGCTCCGCGGCGGCCGGGGCTCGGGGGCGGCCGAGGCGGCGCCGGCCCGGGCTCCCGCGCGGATCGGCACGGCGAGGACGGCTTCATTGGTTGAACAGCTCAAGGCTCGGGGAGAGAAAGCATGACGACGTCGTCGAACTGGGGACCTCGTGACGAGGATTGGCGCAAGCGGCTCAGCCTCGGGACGGAGGCGGCGCGGAAGCTGGCGACGACCACCAAGTCCCCTCCGCAGATGGCGTCGATCACGCCGCGGTGGCTCCTCAAGGTGCTGCCGTGGGTGGAGGTCTCGGCCGGCGTGTTCCGGGTGAACCGGAGGCTCTCCTACGCCGTGGGCGACGGCCGCGTGACCTTCACCGAGGTAGGCCGGAGCGTGCGCGTGATCCCGCGGGAGCTGTGCGAGCTGCCGATCCTGCGCGGCTTCGACGAGGACGCCGTGCTGGAGGAGCTCGCCGACAGGTTCGTCCAGCGCGACGTGGAGCCCGGCGACGTGATCGTGGAGCGGGGGCAGCCGGCGGACCAGATCTGCCTCATCGCGCACGGGAAGGTCGAGAAGCTCGGGGTCGGCAAATACGGCGACCGGACGGTGCTCGGCGTGCTGGCCGACGGTGACTATTTCACGACCGAGGCGCTGCTCGAATCGCAGGATCACTGGCAGTTCACCGCCAGGGCGGTCACCGCGGGCACGGTGCTGCTCCTCGAGCAGCGGGCGTTCGAGGAGGTGGTCAGCGGGTCCGCGGCGCTCAGAGATCACCTCGAGCAGTTCAAGGCGAGGGCGAGCAAGCCGCAGGACAAGGACGGTCAGGCCGCCATCGAGCTGGCCGCCGGGCACAAGGGCGAGCCCGACCTGCCGGGGACGTTCGTCGACTACGAGCTCAGGCCGAGGGAGTACGAGCTGAGCGTCGCGCAGACGATCCTGCGCGTGCACACGCGCGTCGCCGACCTGTTCAACGATCCGATGAACCAGGTCAAGGAGCAGCTCCGGCTCACGATCGAGGCGCTCCGGGAGACCCAGGAGCACGAGCTGATCAACAACCGCGAGTTCGGGCTGCTCCACAGCGCCGACGCCAAGCAGCGGCTCCAGACCCGCACCGGGACGGCCACGCCCGACGACCTCGACGAGCTGCTCTGCCGGCGGAGGAAGTCGCGCGTCCTGCTCGCCCACCCGCTCGCGATCGCCGCTTTCGGCCGGGAGTGCAGCCGTCGCGGCCTCTACCCGCAGACCGTGGAGCTGAACGGAACGACCGTGCGCTCCTGGCGCGGCGTGCCGCTCCTGCCGTGCGACAAGATCCCGATCACCCGTGGCGGCGTGACCTCGATCCTGGTCATGCGCACCGGGCTCGAGGATCAGGGGGTCGTCGGGCTGCACCAGACAGGGATCCCCGATGAGGTAGAGCCCAGCCTCAACGTCCGCTTCATGGGCATCAGCGACAAGGCCATCATGTCGTACCTCGTCAGCGCCTATTACTCCGCCGCCGTGCTCATCCCCGACGCGCTCGGCGTCCTCGAGAACGTCCAGATCGGGCGCTGAGCGCGGCCGCGCTCCGCCGGATGCAGGCGCTGCTACCCTCCTCGCATGCGCGATCCCCTCTCCGTGCCGACCGGTCCCCTCGTCGACGTCCCCTGGCTCGCGGCGCACGCCGGCGACCCGCGCGTCCGCGTGGTCGACTGCCGCTGGTACCTCAGCGGTCGCCGCGGCGCCGACGAGTACGCCCGCGGGCACATCCCCGGCGCCGTGCACCTCGACGTCGACGCCGACCTCTCTGCCCCGGCGCAGGCAGGCCCAGGGCGCCACCCCTTGCCCGACGCGGCGGCCTTCGCGCGCGTGCTCGCCCGGATCGGGGTCGGTCCGGAGACGCTGGTCGTCGCCTACGACGACGCGGGCGGCGCTATCGCCTCCCGGCTCTGGTGGCTGCTGCGCTACTTCGGCCATCCGGGCGGGCGCGTGCTCGACGGCGGCCTCCAGGCGTGGACCGCGGCGGGGCACCCGCTCGCCACCGACGCGCCCGCGATCGCGGAGGCGCCGCGGATGGAGCTCGCCCCCGGGGGCGCCGCGGTCGTGGACAAGGCGGCCGTCGACCGGCTGCGCCGCGATCCCTCGGCGGTGATCCTCGATGCGCGCGCCCGGGAGCGCTACGAGGGGCAGAGCGAGCCCGTCGACGCGCGCCCGGGCCACATCCCCGGGGCGCGCTCCGCCCCGTTCGCGGAGAACCTCCGCGCGCCCTCCGGTCCCTTCCGCGAGCGCGACGAGCTCGAGCGGCGCTACCGCGACCTCGGCGCGCTCGAGGCGGCCACCGTGGTCTGCTACTGCGGCTCCGGCGTCACCGCCTGCCACGACCTGCTCGCGCTCGCGACGCTCGGGCGCGCGGACGCGATCCTCTACGAGGGGTCGTGGAGCGACTGGGCCCGGGACGCGGCCCTGCCCGCGGCGAAGGGCCCCGATCCCTGAGCAGCGTCAGGCGAGCGCGCGGCGTCAGGCGAGCGCGCGGCGTCAGGCGAGCGCGCGGCCGAGGACGGCCTCGATCGTCTCGCGCAGGTAGCGCACCGCCAGCGCGAGCGTGCGCGCCGAGCTCTCCGGCGTCGGCTGGAGCGCCGGCGCGACCTCCATGACGTCGCCGCCGATCAGGCCTACCTCGCGGCCGAGGCGGCGGATGAGCGCGACAACGAACTCGGGCGAGAGGCCGTCCGGCTCCGGTGTCCCGGTGGCGTCGGCGTACGCCGCGTCCGTGCCGTCGATGTCGTTCGAGAAGTAGACGCCCTCGACGCCGGTGCTCTTCACGTGGGCGACGATGGCGTCGAGCGCCGCCTCGGGATCGGCGCGGCACTCGGCCGCCCAGAACTGCCGCACGCCGTAGCGGCTCTCCCAGTGCTCGCGCGGCTTCTGGGAGGCGCGGATCCCGACCTGCGTCAGCCGGCCGCCCCGACCGACCAGCTCGTTCGCGTGGTACGACCACGTGGCGAAGCAGTACGCGACCCCGAGCCGCTCCTCGAGGAGATCGGTGTGGGCGTCGGGCTGCACGATGCCCCACGGCCGCCGCTGCGCGCCCCGCGCGCGGGCGAGCGCGCGCGCGACCGGCAGGGCCGTGGAGTGATCGCCGCCGAGCACGATGGGCGCGACGTCCGGGTTGAGCGAGAAGACGAGATCCAGCGCGCGCTCGGCGATGGAGAGCGGGGAGACCGGCAGCCGGGACGAGATCGCCTCGGGCACGCCGGGGTACAGGGCGCGGCGCGACGCGGCCTTCTGGGCCTCCGAGAGCATGTCGTCGTGCAGGAGCTGCGGGACCACGAACACGTCGCCGATGTCGACCAGGCCGACGTCGCGCGCCCGCTCGGGGAAGCCCGGGAGGGCGTCGAGGAGCGCGGTCCGGATCGCCTGCGGGCCCATGTTGGACCCGCGGAGGAACCCAGCGCCGACGTCGGACGGGATGCCGAGCAAGACGGCGCGCGCGCCGTCGATGCGGTCGAGCGACGCGCGGAACCGGGCGAGGACCTCCTCGTGGGTCGCGGCGCCGTAAAGCCGCCGCTGGACCTCGAGCTGCTGCGCGCGCCCGGTCGAGACGAGGTAGAGGCCTCCGGCCGCCGGACGCAGCAGGAGCGCGAGCTCTTCTTGCGGGGTCATGCTCGACGAGGGTACGCGCCCCTTGGCAGGCCGCCAGCGAGACGGCGGGCGCAAGGGCAGGGAAGCGTTCGGCCGCGAGGCGAGAGGAGCCGGCGGCATTTCGAGGCGGCGCCCTTCCGGGGGCCCTGACGGATCCTGGCCAGCGGCCTCAGAGGGCCGAGAGGAAGGCGACGAGCGCCTCCTTCTCCGAGGGGCTGAGCCCGATGCCGAACCGCTGGTCATGATGATCGACGGCGACGGCGATCGTCGCCGCGGACCCGTCGTGGAAGTAGGGGCGCCGGACCGCCAGGCCACGCAGACCCGGGACCTTGAAGCGGTTCATGTCCGCCCAGCGGCCGCTGATGAGCGCCCGGCCTGGATCCGTCGTCTTCACGAGCGCGCCCGAGCTCTTCTCCCGGAACGTGTAGAGCGGCAGATCCGCGGTCCGGCGAGACGCGTCGCTGACGCCGATATCCATGAGCCGGCCCTCCGAGCTGGTCCCGACGTTCGGCGTGTTGTGGCAGCTCGTGCACGTCGCCACGACCTCGGCGCGCCCGAGCTCGTCATTGAAGCCGGACACCCCTCGCACGACGAACTCCCGCGTGTTGAAGAGGTGCTCGCCCGCGGCGATCCGGGCGCGCGCCTGGTTCTGCGGCGTGTCGGGGGGGAGGTCGCGCCACGCCCGGTAGAGATCGAACGCCTCCGGGGTGTAGGGCTTGCCCTCCGGATCGGTCTGCTCGAAGGCGTTGATGCCGACATAGAAGGGCAGCTCGGAGAGGAACGCCGGGCCGCCGTGCGCGCCGTCCTCGTCGAGCCGCCCGGCCGCGTTGTCCTTGGTCTGCGCGAAGTAGATGCTGAGCTGCTCGACGGCGATCCGGGCCCGCTCCTCCTCGGACAGCTCCTCGGCGGCCTCCGCGTGCCCCAGCGTGGCGTTGTTCGCGAGGCTTCCGAGACCGGCCGACAGCGTCTCGCAAGGCGCCGTCTCTCGCCCATCCCACATGACGCTGGTGTTGAAGCGCAGGTTGGCCATGTGGTTGGGGCGGCGGAAGAGGGAGAGCTCGCTCGCCGAGGCGAACCCGTAGGGGTCGTCCACGTCCACGAGCTCCAGCTCGGCGTCTTCGGGCGCGGGGAGCCTGGTGCGGAAGACCGCCCGATGAAGGAGCATCGAGTAGGCCTCGAGCCTCGCCTCGGGCGTCGATACGTCGGCGAGGGGGCTGTTCGTTCCATCGACGACGCGGAAGATCGGCTCCAGGTCGTCGTTCGTCGCGGTGCTCTCGTTCGTCGCGTGCCGCGGTAAGAACTCGGCGAACGCCAGCCCGGTCTCGAAGCGCTCCACGACGTTCTCGGGCCGGAGGCTCCACCCGCCCTCGTTGTGATGGCACGACTCGCAGTGGCGGCCGTTGGTGCCGAACGCCCTGGGCAGCCCGGTGATCAAGGACAGGGCTGGGGGGCCATTCTCTCCCTCGCCGTACTCGTTGGAGGCGGGGCGAGGGCCCGAGACAATGCCTCCACCGCCGCCTCCGCCGCCACCGGCTCCAGGAGGGCCGACAGGGCCGCCTCCGCTCCTGATGAACCCCCCTCCCCCTCCGGCGCCCGGAGGGCCACCGCCCCCGGGACGAGAGTCGTTGGCGTCCTCGATGAGGGCGGCGAAGTCCTCCAGGGCAGGGGTGGTGCAGGACTCGGTGGGCTGCGGCTCGGTGCTCGGGCTCGGGCTCGGGCTCGTGCAGGCAAACGCGGCCGTGACAAGGCAGGCCGCGCCTGCGAGGTAGATGCCGTAAGCCATGCTCGATCGATCGGTCTCCATGAATAGATCTCCTCTCCGGGCGCTCGGGCACAGGGCAGGCCTCCTCGCCGCCTCCGCCGTCCTCCACGGAGGCACGCGCGCGGAGCGACCTGCCCAGGCCCGGCGCAGAGAATGCCGGATGAGGCTGAGGAGCCGCTGAGCATCGCTGAGAAGCTTCTCAGCTCGCGCGGATCGGAGCTCCGCGCTCGCGGGTCCCGCAGAAGGCGACGAGCGCCGGGAGGCGCACCTCCAGGCGGGCGCCGCCCTGCGGCGATCGGCCGGCCCGCACGGCCCCGCCGTGCTGGTCCGTGATGCGCTGCACGAGGGCCAGGCCGAGGCCCGCGCCGCCGGCGTCGCGGGATCGGCTGGACGCGACCCGCGTGAACCGCTCGAACACGCGCGCGCGGTCCTGCTCCGGGATCCCGGGGCCGTCGTCGTCCACGCGCAGGACGACCTCGTGTTCGTCGATCTCCGCCGTGACGGTCACGCGGGACGCGGCGTACCGCGCCGCGTTGTCGAGCAGGTTGCGCACGAGGTGCTCGAGGCCGCGGCGGTCGCCGCGGACCTTGGTCGCGGTCACCCCGCGCGTGTCGATGGGGACGGCGCGCGCGCGCGCGGCCTCCTCGAGCACGACGTCGTCGAGATCGATCTCGTCGTGAGGCGGCGCGCGCTGCTCGTCGAGGCGCGCGAGCGCGAGCAGATCCGCGACGAGCGCCTCGAGCCGCAGGATCTCGGCGAGCAGCCCGCGCTGGACCGCCGAGGGATCCGCCCGGTCCGGGTGCGCGAGCGAGACCTCGAGCGAGGCGCGCACGGCGGCGATGGGGCTGCGCAGCTCGTGCGAGGCGTCCGACACGAACACCCGCTGGCGGCGCGCGCCGTCGGCGAGCCGGTCGAGCATGCCGTTCAGCGTGCGCCCGAGCTCGGCCACCTCGTCGAACGTCGGCGGCACCGCGAGCCGCTCGCCCATCGTCGCATCGGCGATGCCGGCGGCGCGCAGCGTCATGTCGCGCACAGGCCGGAGCGTGCGGCCAATCAGGGCCCACGCCGCCGCCGTGAGGAGGATGACCAGCGCGGGGATGCCGACCGCGAGCACCCGGGTCAGCATCTCTATGGCGTGGAGGACGTCGGCCAGCGGCGTCATCGCAATGGCGGTGAGCTGCCCTTCGGCCGGGGACACGACCCGCAGCTGGACGACGGACCACGGCGGCCCCTCGGCCGGAGACACGACCGGCGGCTGGACGACGGACCACGGCGGCGCGCGCAGAGCGCGCCCCGGAGGCGGGACAGGCAGCTCCGGCGGGCCCATCGGGGCAAGGCCGAAGCCGAAGGGAGGGGGCGGGGGAGCTTCCAGGGATCGCCGCACGACCTCCGAGCCGTCCGGCCGGAAGACGCGGATGAGCCTGGGTGGCGGCGCCTCGATCTGCAGCGCATCGATGGGCACGCCGAGCTCAATCTGCGCGCGGATGTCCTCGAGCTCGGCGCGGTTCTCGTCCTCGACGGCCCGGAGCACGGTCGCCTCGACAGCGCGCACGAGGAGGCCGCCGCCCGTCGCGAGGCCCGCGCCCGACAGGACCGCGACCGCGACCGTCAGCCGCACGCGGAGCGAGCCGGCCCGCGCGAGCATGATCCGGAGGCGCGAGCGCCGCGCGTCAGCCATGCCGCCGCTCCTCGCGCAGCCGGTAGCCCACGCCGCGCACCGTCTCGAGGCTGCGGCGCCCGAACGGCGCGTCGATCTTCTGCCGAAGATACCGCACGTACACCTCCACGACGTTGGGGTCGCCCGGGAAGTCGAGGCCCCAGACGACATCGAGGAGCCGCTGCTTGGGGACGACCTCTCCGCGGCGGCGCATGAGCGCGTCGAGCAGCGCGAACTCGCGCGGCGTGAGCGCGACATCCTGCCCGGCGCGCCGGCACCTGCGCGTCGCGGGGTCGAGCTCCAGATCGTCCACCCGCAGCACGGCGGGCCGCGGCGCCCCTCCGCGACGCACCAGCGCCCTGAGCCGCGCCACCAGGACGACGTACGAGAAGGGCTTCGACAGGAAGTCGTCCGCGCCCGTGTCGAGCGCCTCCGCCACGTCGTACTCTCCGTCCTTCGCCGTGAGCATCAGGATCGGCGTCCAGACCTCGCGCTCGCGCAGCGCCGCGCACACCTCGTACCCGTTCAGGTCCGGCAGCAGGATGTCGAGGATGATGGCCGCGTACTGGCCCTCGGTCGCGCGCCACAGGCCGTCCGCCCCGCTCCGCACCGCGTCCACAACGAAGCCCTCGGCCACGAGGCCGCTCGCGATGGCCGCCGAGAGCCGCTCCTCGTCTTCAACCAGCAGCACGCGCATGACGCCCCCGAGCATGCCAGAGGATCCTGAGAGCTCTCTGAGAACCTGCTCAGGTGCCCGGCAGAGGGAAGCGCTCGGCCGTGAGGTGAGGCGCAGGCGCGCTCATCGCCTCGAGCCACGATGCGCCGTGGGCCACGACGCGGAGCGCCCGCAGCACCCCCGCGTGCGCAACGAGGAGGTGCGGGCGCGCGCCGACTGGCTCCATGACGTCGCCGGACGCGCCGGACCCGCCGGTCGCGCCGAGCGCGCGCCAGAAGGACCGCACCCGGGCCTCGACCTCGACCGCCGACTCGCCCCCGGGCGGCCCGACGCGCTCCCAGCCGTCGAGCCACGCAGCGTACGCGAGCGGGTCGTCGCGCTCGATGTCCGACCAGGCGCGCCCCTCCCAGGCGCCGTAGGCGATCTCGAGGAGGCGCTCGTCGACCGCGTGCGGCGCCCCGAGGCGCGCCGCGAGCTCGGCCGCAGGGCCGGCGCAGCGGGAGAGCGGGGACGACCAGATCGCCCGCGGGCGCAGGCCGAGGTCGTCGAGCGCGCGCTCGATCGCCGTCGCCACGGCCTCCGTCGAGAGCTCCGCCGCCACGTCGAGGCGGCCGTAGCAGACGCCGGAGAGCGGGACGGGGGCGTGGCGGAACGCGATGAGGCCGCAGGAGAGGGGATCCACGCGCGGCGCTCCCGGCTCAGCCGCCCCGCGCGATGGCGAGGGCGAGCAGCGCCGCGCAGTCGGCGACCTGCTGCGTCGCGCCCAGGAAGTCGCCGGTGATCCCGCCCGCGCGGGCGCGGAAGCGGAGGCCGCAGATCGCCGAGGCGGCGGCGACCGCGCCGAGCATGGCCGCCACCTCGCCCGCCGAGAGGGCCCCGGCGGCGTGCGCGGCGGCGAGCGCGAGCGCCGGCCAGAGCGAGCCGATGAGCGCCTGCGGCAGCGCCGCCTGCGCGACCGGGCGGCTGCGCGAGCCGCCCTGGGTGACGTAGGGCAGGGCGACCATCAGCCAGATCGGCGGGGTGCGCGAGAGGCACTGCGTCAGCACGAGCGCGACCGGCGCCGCGGCGTCGAGCCGCGCGAGCAGCGCGATGCGCAGCACGAGGACCACGATCAGCGCCGCGGCGCCGAACGAGCCGATGCGGCTGTCCTTGAGGATCTCGAACATGCGCGCGCGGTCGAAGGCGCCGCCGAGCGCGTCGGCCGTGTCCGCGAGGCCGTCCTCGTGGAAGGCCCCGGTGAGGAGCAGGCCGAGCGCCACGGTGACGCTGGCCGCGACGAGCGCGCCGCCCCGGTCGACGAGCAGCCACGCCGCGGCCTGGACGGCGCCGAGGCAGGCGCCCACGAACGGGAACCAGGCCGAGGCCCAGCGCCAGTCCGCCTCGGCGTACGGGAAGCCGCCGACAGGGACGCGCGTGAGGAAGGTCGTCGCTGCCCGGGCGCCGCGCAGGACCGGCGGCATCGTCATGGAGTCCCGGGCGGCGCGTCATCGGGAACGCGCGGCACGCTCGCGCTCTCGAACGTCGCCATGCCGGCGTGGAGGGCGCAGGCGGCGTCGAGGAGGGGCAGCGCGGCCAGGGCGGCGCTCGCCTCACCGAGGCGCATCTCGAGGTCCAGCAAGGGGCGGGCGCCGAGCGCCGAGAGGATGCGGGCGTGACCGCGCTCGGCCGAGCGGTGGGCGAAGATCATGCCCGAGCGCGCCCGGGGAGCCATCTGGACCAGCGCGAGCGCCGCCGCCGACACGATGAAGCCGTCGACGAGCACCGCCATCCGCCGCTCGATCGCCCGCGCCAGGGCGCCCACGAGCGCGGCGATCTCCTTCCCGCCGACCGCCCGCACGACGCGGCGCGGATCGGCGCCCTGGACGCGGCGGACCGCGTCGCGCACGACCTCGATCTTGCGCGACAGCGCGTCGCCTTCGACGCCCGTCCCCGCCCCGACGATGTCCTCCGGGGCGAGCCCGAGGAGCAGCGCCGTCATCGCGGCGGCCGCCGTTGTGTTGCCGATGCCCATCTCGCCGAGGAGGACGACGCGCGTGTCGCCGCCGAGTGCGTCGATCTCGGCGGCGCCGGCCCGGAGCGCGCGCTCGTAGACGGCCTCGGAGAGCGCGTCCTCGACCCGGAGATCGAAGATGGGATCGTCGGCGACCGGATCGCGCCGCAGGAGCGCGCCGGCGCCGCCGAGATCGCGATCGACGCGCTCGTACGGGTGGGCGACGCCGACGTCCACGACCCGCAGCTCGACCCCGAGGTGCCGGCAGAGCACGCTGGCGGCCGCGCCGCCGCGCACGAAGTTCGCCACCATCGCCGCCGTTACCTCGGCCGGGTACGCCGAGACGCCGTGCCGGGTGACAGGGTGATCGGCGGCGAACAGCACCGCTGCCGCCGGCCGGCTCGCGGGCGGCCCGCCCTGGATGCCGGCGAGCGTCACGGCGAGATCCTCGAGCGCTCCGAGGCTGCCGCGCGGCTTGGTCAGCGCGTCCTGCCGCGCTCGCGCCGCGCCCGCCGCGCCCGCGTCGAGCTCCGGGAACACCCAGTGAGGCGAAGAAGCCATGTCCGGGTTCTCTACTCTCGTGCCGGTGGCCCGGGAAGCGCGTTGACCGTCCCGGTGGGCCGTGATAGCCGCCCGTTCCGCCGAAGAGGTGCCTTCCGGGAAGCCTGCCAGCAAGGCCAGGTGGAGACCCTCCCGGGGCGGGCAGGCCGCCGCGGAGGCGGGGATGCCTCCCGCGGAGCGCGGGCTCGCTCGAACTGGGGTCAGGATGTCGCTGCGTGTCCTCTTCGTCTGCGTTGTCTGCTCCGTCTGCCCAGGCGCCTCCGCCGGCGCCCTGTCCGGGTGCGGCGGCGTCGACGCGCCCCGGGATGACGGCGACGAGCCCTCCGCCGCGGGGGGCGCGGGCGGCTCGTGCCTCTCGGGGGGCGACGGCGGAGCTCTCGGCGAGGGCGCGGCGTCGTGCGCCGGCCCGGGCGCGCGGTTCGCGACCCGCGTTGTGTCTGCCTGCTTCGGACCGGGGCAGGGGTTCGGTCAGGACCGGTTCCCGGACATCGTCCTCGGCCCGCCGAGCGGCGGAGGGTGCTGCGGCGGCTCGCTCGACGTGCTCTCGCTCGGGGACGGCGGGGCGATCGTCGTGGCCTTCGAGGGCAACGCCATCGTCGACGGTCCCGGGGCGGACTTCCTTGTGTTCGAGAACGCCTTCGAGCGCGGCGACGACGCCGCGAACGTGTTCGCCGAGCTCGCCACGGTCGAGGTGAGCGAGGACGGCGTCGCCTGGTCGGTATTCCCCTGCGCCGCGGACCGCTATCCCTACGACGGCTGCGCCGGATGGCACCCCGTGCACGCCAACCCCGGGGAGAACGACGTCGATCCGCTCGACCCGTCGTCGGCGGGGGGCGATCCCTTCGACCTGGCCGAGATCGGGGTCCCGCTCGCCCGGTTCGTGCGCATCACCGACCGCGCCGGCACGCCCGACGTCTTCGACCTCGACGCGGTGGGCATCGTCCACGCGCTGTGTCCGTGAGGCGCGCCGGGGCGATCGCCGGCGCCGCGCTCGCGGTCGTGGGCCTCTCGCCGCGCGCGGGGGCCGAGGAGACGGGCCGCGGCGCGCGCGGCGAGGGCGCCGCGGCGCAGGCCGCTGCGCCGCGGGAGGAGGTCCGGCCGGAGGCCGCCGCGCCGGAGGCCGCCGCGCCGGAAGCAACCGCGCCGGGGGAGGCTCCGCGAAAGCGCGGGACGGCGCTCGAGGTCCGCGTCGAAGGAGAGCGCTCCTCGACGAGCGCCGCGCGCGATCCCACCGCGGCGTCGTACGTGATCCGCGGCGATGAGCTCCGCGCGCCCGGCGCCACGGCCTCCTCCGTGCTGGGCCGCGTCCCCGGCCTGCAGGTCGTCCGGACCGGCGCCGGGGCCGACCTCGCGACAGCCTCGATCCGCGGCGCGAGCAGCGCCGAGACCCCTGTGTACCTCGCGGGCGTGCGCATCAACGACGACGTGACAGGGACGGCCGACCTCTCGCTCGTGCCGCTCTGGATGCTCCACCGGGTCGAGGTCTACCGGGGCAACGCGCCCGCCGACGCCGATCGCCTCGGCATCGGCGGCGCCATCTTCTTCGAGCCGGCGCTGCCGCGCGGCCCCCGCGTCGGCGCGGGGCTCGGCGCGGGCAGCTTCGGCGAGCTCTCCGCGTCGGCCTCGGCCAGCCTCGGCGACGAGCGCGCCAGCGTCCTCGTCGCGCTCAGCCGGCGCGCGGCGGACAACGACTATCCGTACATCGACGACGCGGACACGGGGCTCACCGCCGCGGACGACCGGACCCGGACGCGGCAGAACGCCGACTTCGAGGCCTACGATCTCTGGAGCGTCGGCCGCTACCGGCTGCCGCGAGGCGGCGGCGTCACGGCCGTGTTCAACGGGTTCGCGCGCGACCAGGGCCTCAGCGACCTCTCGGCGAGGGCCGCGCAGCCCGCGAGCCCCGCCGCGGCCGCGCGCTCCCGCGTGCAGCGCTGGCTGGGCGCGGTCGCCGCCGCCGTCCCCTGCGCCGGCCCGCGCGGCGGCGGCGTCGATCGGTGCCGCCTCGAGCTCAGGAGCTCGGCGATCCTCACGCGCCAGAGCCTCCGGGACCCGCTCCAGCGGCACGGCTTGCCCTCGCCGTTCGTCGCGAGCGCCGGCGAGCGCGCGGCGGAGCAGGGCGCTATCCGCTTCCGCGTGACCGACAGCGTGACGGCGTGGGCCTCCGCGGCGATCGAGCTCGAGCGCCTCGGCATCGATCACCAGTCGGGCGCGGCGCCGCTCCGCGCCTTCCGCGCGACCTCCCGCGCCTCGGCGAGCGCGTCGTTCACGCCGACCCCCTGGCTGGAGGTCCACGCGCTCGGCGCCGTGGAGCACCACGCGACGCGCGTCGCCGGCGACGGCGGCGCGGCCGGCCTCGTCGAGCCGAGCGGCCGCCTCGGCGCGCGGCTGCGCCTCGCGGAGGGCGCCGCGGTCTTCGCCAACGTCGGCCGCTACGTGCGCGTCCCGGCGCTCGGCGAGCTCCACGGCATCTCGCCGATCGTGCGCGGCAACCCGGAGCTCGAGCCCGAGCAGGGCGTCACCGCCGAGCTCGGCGCGCGCGCGGCCGCGGCCCTGCCGCGCGCGCGGGCCGAGGTCTCCCTCGAGCTCCTCGGCTTCTCGCGCCTCGCGTCGGCGCTCGTCGCGTACCGCCGCTCGGGCCTCGGCGCCGTGCGGCCGTACAACGTGCACGGCGCGCGCGTCCTCGGGCTCGAGCTGACGGCCTCGGCGTCGGCGCTCGACCACGTGCGCGCGGCGCTCACGCTGACCGCGCTCGACCCGCGGGACACGTCGCCCGAGCGCGGGATCGTGAGCGATCTCCTGCCCTTCCAGTCGCGCCTCGTCGCGGCGCCGTCCCTGGAAGCGTACGCGGAGCCCGCGTGGCTCCGCGGGGGGCGCGCCTCGCTGGGGGCGCGGCTGCTCTACCGGTCCTCGCGCGTCGCCGAGCGCGCGGGGCTCATCGTGCTCCCGGAGCAGGCGGCGGTCGACGTGGAGCTCGCCGTCCTCGCGCTCGACGGGCGCCTGTCGGGGCGCCTCGCGGTCGAGAACGCCACGGGCGCGCGCATGCTCGACGCTGTCGGCTTCGCGCTCCCCGGGCGGAGCGTCCACGCGGCGATGGAGGTGTGGTGGTGATGGTGATGCCGTCCTCGTTCAAGCAGACGTTCGGAGAGCGCCCTCGCCGGGGCGCGCGCTCTTCCCTGCCGGCGCTGGCCCTGGTCGCGGGCGCGGCCGGCGCGCTGCTCGGGTGCAACGCGCCGGCGCCGCCCGGGGACACCGGCGGCACCGACGCGCCCGAGGGGCCGTGCGGGATCGGCGCCGTCGTGATCAGCAGCGACTATCAGTCGACGAGCGTCGGCCTGCTGAGCTGGGACGGCGCGGTCCTCTCCGCGTCGATCGCGTCGTCGGCCTCGGCGCCCGTCGTGCTCTCGGCGCCGCTCTCCGGCGACGTGACCGCGCCGACGATGCCCCTGCACGGCGGCCGGCTGGTGCTGCTCGATCGCTTCGCCTCCGTGCTCACCTGGCTGGACGCGCGCAGCGGCGACGTCACCGGGCAGCTCTCGGTGGCGACCGGGTTCGCCGCGAACCCGCAGGACTACGTCGAGGTCTCGCCCGCGAAGGCGTACGTCCCGCGCCTCGAGCCGAACCTCGCCCCGGGCGCCCAGCCGCTCGACGGCGGGAGCGACGTGCTCGTCGTCGATCCCGGTGCCCGCGCCCTCGTCGGCCGCGTCGACCTCTCGCCCGCGATGGCCGGGGAGGCCCCGGAGTTCCACCCGCGGCCCAGCCGGGCGGTGCTCGTCGAGGGGAGCCTCTACGTGCTCCTCGCGGCGTCCACGCTCTCGTTCCTGGAGACGGCCGCGTCGCGCCTCGTCGAGATCGACACGCGCGACGACGCGATCAGGGCGGTCACCGTGCTCGAGGGGCTGCACGGCTGCACGGGGCTCGCCGCGTCCGGGAGCGGCGCGCGGCTCGCGGTCGTGTGCTCCGGGTCGTTCGGCGGCGACTCGGCCTCGAACCTGGCCGAGGCGGGGCTCGTGGTCCTCGCGCGCGGCGAGGGCGGCCTCGTCGAGGAGCGGCGCTGGACTGCCGGCGAGCTCGGCGAGGGGCCGCCCGGCTTCTCCGTCGCTTTCGCGTCGGAGGACACGGTCCTCTTCACGACCCTCGGGCGCGACGCGAGCGGCGGCGAGCGGCCGGTCGACGACACCCTGACGGCGGTCGACCTCGCCGGCGGCGAGCCCGTCGTCCTGCTGCGCTCGCAGGAGCTCCCGTTCTCCCTCGGCGAGGTGCGCTGCGCCGCCGCCTGCGGGCGGTGCCTCGTCGCGGACGCCGAGACCGACGGCGGCGTCGTGCACCGCTTCGACGTGGGCGCGGGCGGCGACAGCCGCGCGCTCGTGCACGCCGGCGCCTTCCACGTCGACCCGCGGGTCGGCCTGCCGCCGCGTTACCTCGGCGCGTTCTGAGGGCCTGTCGTATCCGCCTGCTGCGCTGCCCGGGCCGCCGGTCGGCCTCCGTCGACGTACCTTCGTACGCATCGGTCGGCTTCCCTGGCCCCGGGCCGCTCGCTACGGCGGATACAGCAGGCTCTGAGCGAGCATGCCGGCGGGCGGGCGCGGCATGCCGGACTCCCGCAGGAGTCCTTCGTTCCTATCGGTGGAGCTGAGGGGGATCGAACCCCTGACCTCATGACTGCCAGTCATGCGCTCTCCCAGCTGAGCTACAGCCCCGGTCGTTGGGAGCGGCATATCTACAGCCTCTCGCGCCCCTTGTCTCTATTTTTTTTCGGCCGGCGGTTCGTTTCCCTTCCGGTCCCCGCCTCGCCGGCGGGGTCATGCGCCTCGCCGGCGGGCACGGCGGCCCTCAGAAGTTCATCAGCTTCGCCAGGTAGTACTTCATCGTCTCGGTCGTCCCGCCGCCGATGCGCAGGAGCCGCTGATCGCGCCAGGCGCGGGCGATGGGGAAGTCCTCGATGTAGCCCCAGCCGCCGTGGAACTGGAGGCAGGTGTCCACGACGTCGTTCGCCACGTCGCCGGCCAGGATCTTCGCCATCGAGATGAGCTTCACCGTGTCGAAGCTGATCGGCACCTTCCGCACGTACCGCTCGTCGTTGTAGTGGTCGATGCACTTGTAGACGAAGGCGCGCGCCGCCTCGCAGCGCGTGTACAGGTCCACGAACTTGTGCTGCCACGATTCGCGCTTGATGATCGGCTTGCCGAACGCCACGCGCTCGCGCCCGTACTCGACCGTGTTGTCGAGCGTCATGAACGAGCTCGCGATCGCGCCCACCGCCGCGACGAGCCGCTCGGTCTGGAAGTTCTGCATCAGGTAAGCGAAGCCCTGATCCGGCTCGCCGAGCAGATAGCGCCGCGGCACCCGCACGTCGTCGAGGAAGAGCTCCGCCGTGTCCGAGGACTTGTTGCCGATCTTCTTCAGCTTCTTCGCGACGGTGAAGCCCCGGAGCGCCGTCGGCACGAGGAAGAACGAGCAGCCGTGGGCCCCCCGGTCCGGCGACGTCTTGGCGAGCAGCGTCACGAAGTCGGCGCGCGTCCCGTTCGTGATGAACGTCTTCTGCCCGCTCAGCACGTAGTCGTCGCCGTCCTTGCGCGCGGTCGTCCGGATCCCGGCCACGTCGCTGCCGGCCGCCGGCTCGGAGACGCCGAGCGAGGCGATCTTCTCGCCCGCGAGCGCGGGCCTGAGGAACTCCTCGATCTGCTCCTTCGTGCCGATGTCGCTGATCACCGGCGTCGCCATGTCGCTCTGCACGAGCAGCCCCATCGAGACGCCCGCCATCGTGCAGCGCACGAGCTCCTCGGCCTTCGCCGCCGAGAACCAGTAGTCGAGCCCGGCGCCGCCGTGCTCCTCCGGGAAGTGCGCGCCGAGGATCCCCAGCTCGCCGGCGCGCTTGAACACCCAGTCGGGGAAGCACTCCGACGCCTCCCACTCCTCCACATGAGGAGCGAGCTCCTTCTCTGCGAAGGCCCGCACCGTCTTCCTGAACTGTTGATGTTCTTCCGTGAACGGCTGCCACATCGCGAACCCCTCCTCGGCGGCAGGAATCGAAATGATTCGTACACGAAACATTTTCCAGCGCAAGCGACGCGCCTTACCGCGTTTCCGCCCCCGCCGCGTCCAGCGCTGGAAAGGCGGGCGGATGGCGCGGCGCGCGACCGCGAGCGCCGCGGCGCTCGCGCCGGGCTCACCCGAGAGGCCGCGCCGGAGAGATCGCGCGAAAGCTGAATCGTCGCGCACCCATCCACCCGGTCTGCGGGCTCTGCTAGCCTCCGGGCCACATGCGATTCCTCGTCCTGTCGCGCAACGCGTCCCTCTACTCGACGAGCCGCATCGTGCTCGCGGGGCGCGCGCGCGGCCACGAAGTCAGCGTCATCGATCCGCTCGATTTCCAGATCGTTGTGTCGCGCGGTCGGCCGTCGTTGCTCGTCGGCGGCTCGCCGGTGCCCCGCTTCGACATCGTGATCCCGCGCATCGGCGCCAGCATCACGAACTACGGCCTCGCCGTGGTCCGCCAGTTCGATCTGATGGGCGTCCCGGTCCTGAACGGCGCGGTCTCGATCGCGAGGAGCCGCGACAAGCTGCGCGCGCTCCAGCTGCTCACGCGCCGCAAGCTCAACGTGCCGATCACCGTGTGCGCCCGGAGCCCGGCCGGCGTCGAGGCGGCGCTCTCGCTCGTCGGCGGCTGCCCGGCGATCGTGAAGCTCCAGCAGGGGACCCAGGGCATCGGCACCATGCTCGCCGAGACGCCGCACGCCGTGCACGCGCTGCTCGAGACGTTCTGGGCCATGGGGCAGGACATCGTGCTCCAGGAGTACGTGCGCGAGTCGAAGGGGCGCGACATCCGCGTCATCGTCGTCGGCGGCCGCGTGGTCGCGTCGATGCGCCGGGTCGCGAAGCCGGGCGAGTTCCGCTCGAACCTCCACCGCGGCGGCAAGGGCGACCGGGTGAAGCTGCCGCGCCTCTACCGGAGCGTCGCGATGCGCGCCGCGAAGGCGATGGGCCTCGAGGTAGCCGGCGTCGACATGCTCGAGGCGCGCTCCGGGCCGAAGATCCTCGAGATCAACAGCTCGCCTGGGCTGGAGGGGATCGAGCGCGCGAGCGGCGTGGACGTCGCGGGCGCCATCATCAGCTACGCCGAGCGGTACGCGGCGGAGCAGCGCGGGCTGAGCCGCGCCGCGCTCGAGGCGCGCATCGCCGAGGTGATCCACGACGAGCGCATGCCGGTCCCGCGGCGGCTCAGCCGCGCGGCGGAGAACGGGGCGGGCGCGGGCCGCCGGAAGCCCGCGATGCTCACGAACGGGAGGGGCGCGCGGAGGGCGGTCTCGTGACCCTCCGGGTCGAGGCGGCCGGCGATGCGGTCGTCCTCACCATCGATCGTCCCGAGTGCAGGAATGCCATCGACAGCGCGTTCGCGCGGCGCCTCGGCGACGCGATCCGCCTCGCCGGCGCCGACCCGCGCGTGCGCGGCGTCGTGATCGCCGCGGGCGGCGACATCTTCGTGGCGGGCGGCGACATCCGCGAGCTCCACGCGCTCGCCTGCGGCGGCGCGCAGGGCGGCGAGATCCTCGCGATGTTCGACGGCTTCGCGGCCTTCGAGGAGAGCGAGGTGCCGATCGTCGCCGCGGTGCAGGGCGACGTGCTGGGCGGCGGCTGCGAGCTGCTCCTGCTGTGCGATTTCGTCATCGTCGAGGAGCAGGCGGGGCTCTCGTTCCGCCACGTCAAGATGGGCCTGTCGCCGGCCTGGGGCGGGCTGACGCGGCTCTGCGAGCGGGTGGGGCCGCTCGAAGCGGCGCGGCTGCTCCTGACGGCGGAGAAGATCGACGCCGCCGAGGCGCTCCGGATCGGCCTCGTGAGCGAGGTCGTCCCGACCGGCGCGGCGCGGAGCCGGGCGATCGCGCAGGTGAACCGCATCGCCGACAGCCCGCGCACCTCGGTCGCCGCGATGAAGCGGTCCCTGCGCAAGGTGCGTGAGGCGCTGCGCGCCTCCGCCGTCGAGGTCGAGCGGCAGGCGTTCGTCGAGCAGTGGAACGGCCCCGAGCACCGGCGGGCGATGGATGCGTTCCTGAGCAAGAAGTGACCGTGGCGCAGGGCGGGGGGCGCGGAGCAGAGGACGCGAGCGGCGGCGGGGCCTCGCCGAGCGGAGCCGAGGCCTCGCCGAGCGGCGGCGGGGCCTCGCCGAGCGGAGCCGAGGCCTCGCCGAGCGGCGGCGGGGCCTCGCCGAGCGGAGCCGAGGCCTCACCGAGCAGCGCCGAAGCTGCGCCGAGCTTCGCGGAGGCCGCGCCGAGCGCTGCCGGGCCCGCGCCGAGCGCTGCCGGGCCCGCGTCGAGCGCTGCCGGGCCCGCGTCGAGCGCTGCCGGGCCCGCGTCGAGCGCTGCCGGGCCCGCGTCGAGCGCTGCCGGGCCCGCGTCGAGCGGCGCCGAGCCCGTCCCGGAGAGCGCGCTCCTGCCCGTGCTCGCGCCGCCGACGATCGAGCACTTCATCGGCCGCCGCCCGCACCTGCGCGCCCTGCGCCGCGCCGCCGAGGCGCTCTTCCTGGAGCGGCCCGTCTCCGTGCTCGTGCACGGCGCCGCGGGCATCGGCAAGAGCGCGCTCATCCACCAGTTCCTGATGGGGCTCCGCCGCGACAGGGGGCCGGTCATCCTGCGCGGGCGCTGCGCCCTCGGGGCGACCGAGTCCTACAAGGCGTTCGGGGACCTCCTGGAGGCGCTGAGCCGCTTCCTCCGGCGGGTCCCCGGCGATGAGGTGGAGCGCCTCCTGCCGCGCGACATCCGCGCCCTCGCCCGGGTCTTCCCGGTGCTCGCGCGCGTGCCCGCCGTCGCGTCGGCGCCGCGCGTGAGCGAGGCGCCCGACGCGCAGGAGCTGCGCCAGCGCAGCTTCGCGGCGCTCCGGCAGCTGCTCTGGCGCATCGCCGAGCGCCGCCCGCTCATCGTGGCGATCGAGGACCTCCAGTGGAGCGACATCGACAGCGTGGCGCTCCTGCTCGAGATAACGCGGCCGCCCGACGCGCCCGCGATGATGTTCCTCGGCAGCTACCGGACCGAGGAAGCGGCCGGGAGCGCGCCGCTCCGCGCGCTGCTCGAGGGGATGGGGTTCCGGCCCCCGGCCGCCAGCGAGGCCCCGCCCGGCGCGCCGGAGCACGTCGAGCGGCTGCGCCGGGACGGCGACCTGCGCGAGATCGCGGTCGGCCCGCTGTCGCCGATCGAGTCAGAGGAGCTCGCGCTCGCGCTCCTCTTCGCGCGCGACGAGGGCACGCGCGCGCGGGCGGACGCGATCGCCCGCGCCTCGCGGGGCAACCCGCGGCTGCTCGGCGAGCTCGTGCGCGACGCGCAGGAGCTCGCGGGCGAGGGCGGCGAGGCGGGCGCGCGGGGCAACGCCGCGCTCGACAGGGCGCTGAAGGCGCGGCTCCACCGCCTGCCCGAGCAGGCGCTCCGGCTGCTCGAGGTGGTCGCCGTCGCCGGGGAGCCGATCGACGCGGCGGTCGCCGCGCGCGCCGCGAAGCTCGACGACGAGGAGCGCACGCCGGCGCTCGCGCTGCTGCTCAGGGAGGACCTCGTCGCCGCGCGGCGCGCCGGCGAGGGCGAGCTCGTCGAGGTGTCCCACGACCTCGTGCGCGCGTCCGTGGTCGGCCGGCTCGGCCCGGAGCAGCTCGCGGCGCGGCACCGGAGGGTCGGGCGGGCGCTCGAGGCGCTCGGGACCGCGGACGCCGAGACGCTGGCGCGGCATTGGCTCGCCGCGGGCGAGCCGGCGCGGGCGGGGCGGCTCGCGGCGCTCGCGGCCGAGCAGGCGGCGGAGGCGCTCGCGTTCGAGCGGGCGGCGCGGCTCCACGAGCTCGCGCTGGGCCTGCTCTCGCGCGACGCGGAGCTCCCCGAGGCGGAGCGGCGCGCGCTCGGGGTGCGGTGCGCCGACGCGCTGGTCAACGCGGGCAAGGGCGCGGAGGCGGCGAGGCTCTACGCGGCGGCGGCCGAGGGGGCGGACAGCGCGCTCGGGCTCGAGCTGCGCCGCCGGGCCGCGGAGCAGTACCTGCGGAGCGGGCACATCGACGAGGGGATCGAGCTGGTCCGCGCCGTGCTGAGGGCGGTCGGCCTGTCGTTCCCGGAGACGCCGCGGCGCGCGCTGGTGGCGCTGCTGCTGCACCGCGCGGAGCTGCGCCTGCGGGGCCTCCGGTTCCGCGAGCGCCCCGAGCAGGAGGTGCGCCCGGAGGATCTCGCGCGCATCGACGCCTGCTGGACGGTGACGGTGGGGCTCTCGGCCGTCGACATGGTCCGCGCCGCCGAGTTCTCGGCGCGCGCCCTCCTGCTCGCGCTCCGCGCCGGCGAGCCGTACCGCGTCGGCCGCGCGCTCGCGTTCGAGGCCTCGTCCGCGTGCATGATGGGGGCGCAGAACCGGGCGCGCGCGGAGGAGCTCGTCTCCGCGGTGCGCGCGCTCGCGGAGCAGCTCGACAGCCCGCACCTCCTCGGCCTGTCGATGATGGTCTCGGGCATGCTCGAGGCGTTCACGGCCGGGCGCTGGAAGGAGGCGTCCGGGTGGTACGAGCGGGCGGACGAGCTGCTCCGCGACCGCTGCACCGGCGTGGCCTGGGAGCTCGCGACGACGCAGCTGATGGCGTCGTGGGCGCGGTACTACCGCGGGCAGATCGACGCGCTCGCGCGGACGATGCCGGGCGTGCTCCGGGCCGCCGAGCAGCGGGGCGACCGCTACGCGGCGGCGATCTTCAGCGTGCAGGCGGCGTGGGTGGCGCTCGGGGCGGACGACGTCGCGGGCGCGCGCCGCGCGATCGCGGGGGCGCTGTCGAGGTGGACGACGTCGGGGTTCCACCTCGAGCACTTCGTGGGGCTGCTCGCCGAGACCTACGTCGACCGGTACGCCGGCCGCGCCGGGTCCGCGATGCGGCGGCTCACGGCGGCCTGGCCGACGATCGAGGGGTCGATGCTGCTGATGATGCAGAACAGCCGGGTGATGGCCCACGTGGAGCGCGCGTGCACGGCGCTCGGCGCGGCCGAGGGCGCGGCCGAGCCCGAGCCGCTCGTCCAGGCGGCGCTCAGGGACGCCGCCGCGCTCGTCCGGGAGCGGATGGCGTGGTCGGACCCGTTCGTGCCGCTGATCCGCGCGGGCGCGGCGGAGCTGCGCGGCGAGCGGGACGCGGCGATCGCGCAGCTCGAGGCGGCGGCGGCCGGGTTCGACGCGGCGGACATGCCGCTCTACGCGGCGGCGGCGCGGCGCCAGGCGGGCGAGCTGCTCGGCGGGGAGAAGGGGCTGCAGCGGCTCCTCGTGGCGGACGCGGTGATGGCGCGCGAGCGGATCAAGAGCCCGGCGCGGTGGGCGGCGATGCTGGCGCCGGGGTTCGGGCGGCGGTGAGCGGGGCCGGCTGGGCTGATGTGGCTGACGTGTGCCGCGCGGCGGACAGCGGGAGTCTGCGGCTACCGCTCGTCCGATCCGTTGCCGGGCAGCGGTCCGAACTGCTTCTCGTACGCCGCGAGCCGGGCGGCGAGGCGCTTCGCCTCGTCGCTGGCGGCGCGGGCCTGCTCCTCGCCGGTCGGTAGCGCGTGCCCCTGGGTGTCGAGCCAGCGCAGCCAGTCGATCTCGAGGCCGCGGTAGGTGCCGTGGCGCACCCCGAGCCGGAGGCCGAGGCACGCGCTCGCGACATCGCCGTTCGCCTCGGGCGGTACTGGTACATACGATCGCGTGGCCAGATCGAGCGTATAGGCCTCGAGCGCGCCCGAGAACGGATCGAACAGGTAATACTCCGGCACGTGCAGGAGCTTCGCGTAGATACGCATCTTCTCGCCGCGATCGACGGCCTCGGTGCTGTCGGAGAGCAGCTCGATGACCACGTCGGGCGTCCTCCCGTCCTCCTGCCAGACGACCCAGGATTTGCGTTCTCGTCTGCTGGTATCGAGCACCACGAATACGTCGGGCCCTCGAAAGTCGTTCTTCTTCGCCTGCAGCTCGCTGAAATAGATGGCCATGTTGCCGGCGACGTACACGTCGTCACGGTCGTTCCAGCGCAGCTTCAGGACCTCGATGAGCAGGTCCATCTGCGCGCGGTGGCGCTCGGACGACATCGACGCTCCATCGTCGTACGGGAGCTCGTCCTCACCGGGCGGGGGAATCGGGATGGGAGAGTTCTCGCTCTGGAAGGGCATACGTCGCTCCAGGCGCAGCGTACCGCTCTGCGCGTGCGAGCGCAGCCGGCCGGCCACCGCGACGCGCCCGGACGGTGCCGCCTGGATGGAGGGACACGTGTCGTCAAGCACGAGCGACGCAGGCGTCATCCACGTAATTGACGTGGATGACGAGGATCCTCGCTGGGGAGATGGCGCTGGAGCGGAGCGAGAGCCCGGCCTCGTGGGCAGCGACGCTGGTGACTGGGTTCGGGACGGGGGAGCGGGTCGACCGAGGTGGGTAAACGGAGCGGAGAGCTCAAGCTGCCGTCGGCCGAGGGGGGAACCTTGTACAGGTGCAAGGGCTCCAGGATCGCCGACCCCGAAACTTTGTACAGGTTGAGGGTGGCAGGGGTTGGCCGAGGCGGAAAACTTGTACAGGTTGAGGGTGGCAGGGGTTAGCCGAGACGGAAACTTGTACAGGTTGAGGTTGGCAGGGGTCGGTCGCCTGGCCGCCGGACGTCGAGAACGGTGAACAAATGAGCGCGCCTGCCTGATCTGTGCCCTGTGCAACCTTGCCCGACCCAGAGGGGAGGCGGTAGGTTGCTCGGGGTTCCTGCGGGCCGCGGCTGTACGCGCTTCGCGCGGGGCTCCTGGAACGAAGGGCATGCGATTCCGTGTCGAAAATCTGGGCCCGTTGCGCGAGGCGGAGGTCGACCTCTCGAAGGACCTCATCGTGCTGACGGGGCCGAACAACTCGGGGAAGACGTACCTTGCGTGGGCGGTCTACGGGTTGTTTCAGTTTCATTCCAGACGGACCAATGAATCGATCGAGCGCTTGAGCGAGGTGCTCCTAGCATCCGAGGACCAGAGCATCGCCCTGGATGACATGACGCCGTACCTGCGCGATTATCTGGTGAGCCTCGCGAAGGCGTTCACCCCGGCGATACACCAGTGTTTTGCAGCAGAGAGCGACCGCTTCCGTGACACCATCCTGTCGCTCCAGCTCGATTCGCCGCGCATGGCGGATGCGTGGAGAGGACGACTGGCACGTAACTCCGCGATGGGAGGAGCAACTGACCGGTGGATCTTATCTGTTGGCGGCGTGTCGCATCGTTCTAGAATCAAGTTTCGCCTGCATCTGAGGGCGAATGTAAACTCAGGTGAGTCGACGGAGCCGACGCTTCTGGACGCAGCGTCCGTGACGAGCAGCGAGCGCACATTGGTGAAGCAGGCGCTCGTCAAGGGTCTGGTGCTTTTGATGAGAGCGACGTTGGAGCAGTGCGTCCTGTTTCCGGCAGAACGCATCGCGGTCAACATTTTCGCCAAGGAGCTCGCGCTCAAGCGGACTGAGCTGGTCGACGAGCTGCTCGATGTCAGCGTACGCGGCGATCAGGCGGAGCCGATGGAGATAGTAGAGCGCCGTGCTGGACGGTATCCCTGGCCGATTCGCGACAGTCTCCGCGTCGCCAACGATCTGGCCGCTATCAGCATCCAGAAAAGCAATTTTGAGGACCTGGCGGAGGAGATCGAAGTGGCAGTGTTAGGCGGTGAGGTGAGCGTGTCCGGCCTTGGCGAGATGGTCTTCTCACCCGCCTCGGCGCCGGCTCGACGGCTCTCGGTTCACCTCACCGCGTCGGTGGTCAAGTCGCTAGCGAGTCTCGTGTTCTACTTCCGGCACATGGCAAGAGAGGGCGACTTCCTCATCATCGACGAGCCCGAGCTCAACCTGCACCCCGACAATCAGCGGAAGATCGCGCGGACCCTCGCCAAGGCCGTGAACCGGGGGTTCAGGATCATGATGAGCACCCACAGCGACTACCTCATCCGCGAGCTCAACCACCTCCTCATGCTGGGCCGCCTCTCCGTGAATGGCTCCAGCCTCGTCGATGACCTCGAGTACGATCGCGCCTCGCTCCTACGCCCCGAGAAGGTCGGCGTGTACCTGTTCAACGACCACCGTGCCTATTCCGTGCCCGTCACCGAGTCGGGTTTCGAGGTGAAGACCATCGACGACGAGATCAACCGGCTCAACGCGGTCTCTCAGAGGATTTACGCCGAGCTCGATCGCCTCGATTGATTCATGTCGGCCCCGTCCGTCCTCCAGCGCATCGCCGACCTGCTACGACGCGATCTTCGCGAGCTGCCAGCGGTGATCGAGCTCAGGGAGATGGCGCATGGGAAGGCCGGCGAGAGCGCTGCGGTCACGCTCCGGAAGGAGGGTCCGGCCGTCGTGCTCAGGTTCGACGGGTTCGCTCCCCGCCGCTGCTCGCGTCTGAACTGTGAATGCACGTTCTCGGTCGATGAATGCCTCTTCCCTCTGTTCCAGGCCGGTCCAGGGGTCCGCGCTCTTTGTGACTACATCATCTTTTACCAGCGGGAAGGCGAGCGCCGCGCCGCGCCCGGGCCCCTCTACGTCTTCCTGTGCGAGCTGAAATCCAAGAACGTCAGCGGCAGCAGGGGGCAGATTGAGAACGGGATGCTCCTGGCCGAGTACATCGTCTCCATGGTGAAGTACCACGCCCGGGTGCAGGCGGATCTGCGGGTCGTCTACCGGGGTTTGCTCTTCAGCTCGAGCGTTCGCCCCCCGAAGACCGCCATCGGCCGTGCGCCCGTCAAGTACGAAGACACCAGCCTGCGCCTGGCCGGCCTCAAGCTGATCCACTACCCGTGTGGCGGCGAGTGGACGCTGAGCCACTTCTGCGACGAGCGTTGAGGCCCGCATGACATCTCCTCGGCTCGGCCGATCGAGGCAGGAGGGGCTCTCCTGAGATCTCGAAAATCGCCAGCAGACGAGGGGCTCACCCCCAGACATCACAGTAGGCCCTTGTGGAGGGTGTTCGTCGCGCGGGATGGGGACGGGCCGATGTCTGAACCTAACAGCCCGCTCTCCTCCGGCTCTGCTGGAGGAGAGCGGGCTCACGCGAGTCCGGCGGGGCCGTACCCCGCGCGACGAACACCCTCCACGAGGGCCGGGCAGCTCGGTCACGCCCCGGGTGCACCCTACCCCTCCCCGCGCACCGCCAGCACCACCTCGTGCGCCTCGGTCCGCGCGGGGATCTCCCAGCGCTCGGTCATCCGGCGGATCGCCGCCTCCGGCACCGCCGCCTCGCGCGCGCGGTTCTGCGCGAACAGGACCGCTGCGGGCGCCTCCACGTACACGACGCGGATCCTCGCCCCGTAGTCGGCCGCCAGCTGCAGCACCGGCCCGCGCCGCTCCTCGTCGAAGCGGGCGCCGGCCTTCTTGAAGTCGGACGCCGAGCGGCTCGCGTCAGTGCGGCCAAGGACGCGGAGCACGGTCGACAGGCTCATGGCGGAGACTCCGATCGAAGGCCTGCGAGCATTGCGCCGCTCCCGGCGCTGCGCAACAAGCCGCTCCATCTCACGTCTCGCGTCTTGCGTCTTGCGTCTTGCCTCCGCGTGTGCGTGCGCGCTCCGGTCCGGTCCGCTCCGTTGGCCCAGCCGCGGGTGCGCGCACGACGGCGCTCCTCCTCCTTCGGTGTTGCTCCGTGGCGCACAAGGGCTCGACGTATCCACGCAGCCGGCGAAAGAATACCCTCGTGACCCGCTTCGCCGTCGCCTGGCTTTTCCCCATCGCCTTCCAGGCCGCCTGCCATCGCGGCGACGGTGCCCTTCTGGACGACGGCTTCCGGCGCCGGCTGGCGCGCGGCTGCGGGAGCGAGCCGGATTGCCTCGTGCTCGAGCTGGAGGCCCAGGCCCGCGTCGACCGGTGCGCGTCGCCCTGCGAGGAGGCGGAGGCCGATCTGCGCGCGTCGAGGTCCCTCGTCGCCCCCTACCGACAGCGGCGCGAGGCGCGGCAGGCGCAGATCGCGGCGCAGAGGCAGGCCCTCGAGGCTGCGGAGGCCGAGCGCCGCCGCGCCGAGCTCGAGGCCGCCGAGGAGGCGCGCCGGCAAGAGGAGGCGGCCCACGCGGCCAGCCTCGAGCTCGCTGCGGCCGAGCTCGCCTGCGCCCAGCAGGGCGACGCCGTGGCCTGCGACGCGCTCCTCCGCTATCTCGCCGGGGCCGACCCGATGGACGTGCGCGCAGCCGAGGTGCGCGCCTCCCACGAGAAGGGGCAGCGGCTGATCGCCGAGCGCGGCGCCGCGAGGGCCGCCGGGGAGCGCTCCCGGGAAGCCGCCGAGACGCGCACCTCCGCGCGGCCGGGCGGCAGGTCGGGGGCGCTCTCCGGACGGCGGCCGGCTCCCGAGGGCCGCGTATGCTGCTGCGATGGTACACTCTCACCGACCTGCACCTACGTGAAGCGGGGGTGCTGCTCGCATCACGGCGGGGTCTGCGCCTGCCCCTGAGCACGCCGTCGACCGCAGGGACGTACGCAGCGCGCGATCCGAGAGACGCGGATCTCGCGCGATCGCACACCGCGCGGTCACCCGCGGTCACACGAGCCATGCGCTCGCGCAAGCAAGCTCAAGAGCAAGCGCCTACGAGGCGACTCGATGTCAGGTGGTGACCCTCTCCACAGTTCGGGAGATCGCGAGCCACGGTGACCTTCACTGTCCTGTGAACCTGGTGTTTCCTGGAGCTTCTAAGTACCGTGCTGCCCCGCCGCCTCCCGCGGCGGCGTCTCTGCGCTTCCAGGAGGGTTCATGGCCGTCGCCGACTCGCACGCTGCTCCTCATCGGAACCGGATCGAACACCAGCCCGAGGCCGTCGAACGGCGGGTGGCAGACGCCCTCGCCGCGCTGTCGCTCGAACAGAAGGTCCGCCTGCTGACGGGCGCCGACGTCTGGAGCACGTACCCTGAGCCCGCCATCGGCCTGCGCCGCATCGTCGTCTCGGACGGCCCGGTCGGCGTGCGCGGCGAGCTGTGGGACGAGCGCGATCCCTCGGTGAGCCTTCCTTCACCCACCGCCCTCGCGGCCACGTGGGATGAGGCCTTGCTGGAGCGCCTCGGCGCCCTGCTCGCGTCGGAGGCGCGGCGCAAGGGCGTCGACGTCGTCCTCGGGCCGACGGTCAACCTGCACCGCAGCCCGCTCGGCGGCAGGCACTTCGAGTGCTTCTCCGAGGACCCGCTGCTGACCGGCCGGATCGGCGCGGCCTACGTCCGCGGGCTGCAGGCCCACGGCGTCGGCGCCACCCCCAAGCACTACGTCGGCAACGACTCGGAGACCGAGCGGTTCACCGTGGATGCCCGGATCGATCAGCGGACGCTGCGCGAGCTCTACCTCGCGCCGTTCGAGCGGATGATCGTCGACGCGCGCGCGTGGCTCGTGATGGCCGCATACAACGCGGTCAACGGCGTGACCATGACCGAGAACGCGCTGCTCGCGTCGCCGCTCGACGACGAGTGGGGCTTCGACGGCGTCGTTGTCTCGGACTGGACCGCGACCCGCTCCACCGTGGCCGCGGCGCGCGCGCGGATGGACCTCGCCATGCCGGGCCCCAGAGGGCCGTGGGGCGACGCGCTCGTCGCCGCCGTCCGCAGCGGCGAGGTGCCCGAGAAGGCCATCGACGAGAAGGTCCGCCGCCTGCTGCGCCTCGCCGCGCGCGTCGGCGCGCTCGAGGGCATCGCGCCGGCCGCCCCCGCCCCCGCGCAGCTCCCCGCCGCAGCGGCCGCCCAGCTCGCCCGCGAGACCGCCGCGGCCAGCATGGTGCTCGCGCGCAACCACGGCGACTTGCTCCCCCTCGACGCGGCCAGCCTGCAGCGCGTCGCCTTGATCGGCCCCAACGCCGCGCAGGGGCGGATCCAGGGCGGCGGAAGCGCCAGCGTGCACCCGCACTACGCTGTGTCGCCGCTCGACGGGCTGCGGGCCGCGCTGGGCCAGCGCGTCCAGGTGCGCCACGCGCTCGGCGCCCGCAGCGAGGAGGGCCTCGTGCCCGTGTCCGGCGACCAGGTGACCGACCCCGTGACCGGAGAGCACGGCGTGCACGTGCGGCTCCTCGACGCGAAGGGCAGCGTCATGCACGAGGAGCACCGCGCCGTGGGGCGGCTCACGTTCATCGGGGACCTCCGCGCGAACCAGGCCTCCACCATCCAGGTGATGACGCGGTTCCGCGCCGCAGAGGCGGGCCGCTACAAGCTCGGCGTGGCCGGCGTGGGCGCCTATCGCCTCACCGCCGGCGGGCAGGTCCTCTTCGACGAGACGGTCGCCCCGGACAAGGACGACCTCGCCGCGCAGCTGCTCGCCCCGCCGCAGCGGGCGGCCGAGCTGTCCCTCGCCGCGGGCCAGGAGATCGACGTCGCCCTCACGCACTCCGTCGCCCCGGACACGTTCGCGGTGGCGTTCTCCCTCGGCGCCGAGGTCCCCGCGCTGCCCGGGGACGAAGAGCTGGCGCGCGCCGTGGAGCTGGCGCGCTCCTCCGACGTCGCCATCGTGGTCGTCGGCACCACGGAGGCGATCGAGAGCGAGGGCTTCGACCGGAGCTCGCTCGCGCTCCCCGGCCGCCAGGACGAGCTGGTCAGCGCGGTCGCGGCCGTGAACCCCCGCACCATCGTGCTGGTGAACTCCGGCGGGCCGGTCACCATGCCCTGGCGCGAAGAGGTCGCTGCGGTGCTCCTCACGTGGTTCCCGGGCCAGGAGTTCGGCAACGCCGTCGCCGACGTGCTGCTCGGCGCCGTGGAGCCCGGCGGCCGCCTGCCCACGACCTGGCCGTCGCGGGAGGAGGATGTGCCCGTGCTCTCGACGAAGCCCGAGAACGGCAAGCTCGTCTACACCGAGGGCCTGCACATCGGATACCGGGCCTGGGCCCGCGCCGGCGTCACCCCGGCCTACCCGTTCGGGCACGGCCTGGGCTACACGCGCTGGGAGATCCTCGACGTGGACGCGCCGCCGAGCGTCGCCCCGGGCGCGGCCGTCGAGGCGCGGGTGCGGGTCCGCAACGCGGGGCCCCGCCGCGGGCGGCACGTGGTCCAGCTCTACCTGTCGCGGCCGGATTCCGAGGTCGAGCGCCCCGTGCTCTGGCTCGCCGGCTTCGCCACCGTCGAGGCCGAGCCCGGTCAGACGGTCGAGGTCGCCGTCACCGTGGAGTCGCGGGCCTTCGCGCACTGGGCGCCAGGTGGCTGGCAGGTCGAGCCCGGCGCGTACACGCTGCACGCCGGACACTCGGCCACCGTCTTGACGAGGCAGGCCGGGGTGACGGTCCTGGACGCCTGAGATCAGCCGCGCAGCTCCGGGCAGCCGTCGCGTTCGCCCGGAGGGCGCCCCCACGAGGGCGTAAGCTGCGGAAATCGTCGAGCTTTTGCCTTCCCGCCGTCCTGTTCAGCTCCTACCTCCACCGCGCTCCGGGGCGGCGCGCCGGGCCTACCCCTCGGCTTCCTCGCCCTCGCCGGCCTCGTCGGTCGCGGAGCGCCGGTCGAGCCAGCGGCGGAGCTGCGTGCGGTGCACGCCGAGCGTCCGTGCCGTGCGCGCCACGTTCCCGCCCTCGCGGCGCAGCGTCTCCTCGATGACCTCGTCGGAGGGCAGCGATGCCGGCCGCCGCGCCGAGCGCTCTTCGGCCGCGGCCAGCCGCGACCGCGAGCTCTGCTCCGCCGCTCCCGGCGCGCTCGGCTGCGGAATGCTCGGCTGCGACGACGCGAAGGCGTGCCCGGCCGAGGAGGACAGGTGCCGCGCCTGGACCACGGGGCTCCTCGCGCTCTGCGCCTCCTGCGCCGCCGCGCGGATCTCCGCCATCAGCTCCCGGACGTTGCCGGGCCAGGCGCGCAGCAGGCACGCCTCGAGCAGCGTCGCGTGGGCCGCCAGCGGCGCGCTCGTCCCGGCGCTCCGCAGCGCCGCGTCGATGATCCACGGGATCTCCTCTGGCCGCTCGCGCAGCCGCGGAATGCGGACGGTCGGCTGCGCGATGCGGAAGAAGAGATCCTCGCGGAGCTTTCCTGCCGCCACCTGCGCGCGCAGGTCCTTGTGGGTCGCGGACACCAGCGCGAAGTCCACCGGCACGGGCCGCGAGGCGCCGAGGGGGATCACTTCCCTCGCCTCGAGCGCCCGGAGCAGCTTCGCTTGCACCCCGAGATCGAGCTCGGCCACCTCGTCGAGGAAGAGCACCCCGCCGCTCGCGGCCTGCACGTACCCCTCGGCGTCCGCCCCGGCGCCCGAGTACGCGCCCCGGCGTGCGCCGAAGAGCAGCCGCTCGGCGAGGCCGTCGGGGATGGCGGCGCAGTTCACGGCGACGAAGGGCCCGCCGCGCCGCAGGCCGAGGGCGTGGAAGGCGCGCGCCGCGTGCTCCTTGCCGGTCCCGCTCTCGCCGGTGATGTGCAGCACCGTCCCGGAGCGCGCCGCGCGATCGATCGCGTCCCACGAGCGGGCGAGGGTCGGCCCGAGGATCGTGCCGCCGGTCGTGGAGATCCCCGCCCGGAACGGCTCCACGTCGGCCTGGATCACGAACAGCGACGAGCCCGTGCGCACGACGCGCGGCTCGCCGCCCGCGCGCGCTCCGGTCAGCGGGACGCCGTCGACCGACGTGCCGTTCCGGCTGTCGAGATCCTCGATCTCCCACTGGCCCTGGCTCCACCGCACGCGCGCGTGCCGGCGCGACATGCGCAGGTCGTACAGGGGGACGCCGCCGACCTCGCCGCGCCCGAGCTCGAGCTCGCCGTCCTTCAGCGGGAGGACGTCGCAGCGGGGCCTGTCCACGGAGAAGATGAGCACCAGCCCAGGCGTCGGCCTCCTGCTACGCAGGTGTTCCGATCCCGAGCCGAAAGACTCGTCCAGGGTGGTCTCGGGCGCAGTGGGCACCACGTCGCTGCCGAGTGTAGCGCGGACCGCAGCGTTGAGGATCTTCCCGAGGAGGTGCGCCCATGGTGTGTGTCGCTCGCCTCCGGGCGCCGCGGGCCGAGCTCCGCGCCGCCCGGCCGAGCTGGCTGCGATCTCCCGTGCCGTGACGGCCGACGGCGACGAGGGGCCGAGGGCAGCTCGACGCGTCGCGTACATGTACGGATCGAGGCGATGAGAGAGGGAGGGCCGCGATCGCGGAGAGCGCCTTGCTCCTTCGAAAGAATCTGGTGCGAATTGCCTCAGCGCGTGACCGATGCGCGCGGCCGATTCTCCGCGCGGAGTCAGGGGCGTTTATATCTTTGCTGCAAGAAAGGACGGATTAACGCTGAGCTCGCCGGTCGTCCTGCTCGCGAACGGACGCTGGCTGCGCATTTCACCGCGTTGGCGCCGGCGGAGGCCGGGAAGTGGCTCGTGGTTCGCCGCTTGCTTTCGAGAAGCAGAAGGACGACCCATGAAGGACGAGCACCAGGTCCCCGGCCAGAGCAGATCGTTCGCCAGGAGAGGCGATGCGAGCACGGGCGGGGTTTCGTCCTGCGTCCGCGGGCTGCCGCAGAAGGAGCGCGCCGTGGGCGAGGTCCTCGCCGGCAAGTACCAGATCGTGGGTCGGCTCGGCGCCGGCGGCATGGGCACCGTGTGGCGCGCGCGCAGCCTGTGGCTCGACGTCGACGTGGCGATCAAGGTGCTTCACGAGGAGCAGTTCGACGCCCACGCCGCCGAGCGGCTGCTCCGGGAGGCGCGCGCGACGGCGAGGCTCGGACACCCGGCGATCGTGCGCGTGTTCGATTTCGGCGAGACCGACTCGGGCGAGCCGTTCCTGGTGATGGAGCTCCTCGAGGGCACGTCGCTCTCGAACTGGCTGGAGGAGAACGGCCCCATGCCGGCGGGGCAGGCGGTCCAGATGCTCTTGCCGGTCGCGTGCGCCCTCGCGGCCGCGCACGCGCAGAGCATCGTCCACCGCGACATCAAGCCTGCGAACATCCTCGTCGTGCCCGACGGGGCGGGCGGCCATGTCCCGAAGGTGGTCGATTTCGGCATCGCCAAGCTGGCCAACATGGCAAGTCCTGCGATCACGCAGCGAGGGATGATCGTCGGCAGCCCGGAGTACATGTCGCCGGAGCAGGCCGACGGCCAGATGGACGTCGGGGAGCAGACCGACGTCTGGGCCTTCAGCGTGGTGCTTTACGAGCTCATCACCGGGCAGCGGCCGTTCAGCGGGGAGTCGCTCGGCGCGGTGATCTCGGCGATCTTCAACAGGGAGCCGGTGCCGACGACGGAGCTCGCTGCCGGCGACGAGGAGCTCTGGGCGATCATCCGGCGAGGGCTGGCCAAGAAGCCGGCCGAGCGATGGCCGTCGATGCGCGCGCTCGGCCGCGCGCTGGCATCCTGGGCGATCGAGCGCGGGATCACGGCGGACGTGGCGGGCACGTCGCTCGAGCACCAGTGGCTCGCGCGAGGGGCGGAGTCGCCGAGCACCATGGAGCGGGCGGCGCTGGCGGTCACCAGCGCCGTGCCCGGTCCGCCGGCAGCGCAGCGGCGTCACGGCGCAGGAGGGACGCTGCTCGCGTCGCCGGCGCCGTTGAACACGCCCGCCGCGCGGCGGGGCGGCACGATCAGGATGACGGAGGTCCCGAACGGCGCGCCGGTCGGGTTCACGCCCCCCTTGCGGCTGCAGAAAGCGCTTCTGGTCGGGGTTCTCGCCGCCTTCGTCGCGCCAGTGATCGTCGTGATGGGGCTGAACGTGCGGGGCGGGAGCGCGAGCGCGGGCACCGCTCAGCCGGTGGCCGCGGCCGTGGTTCCTGCTGTGGATCCGGGCGCCACGCTGGTCCCCAGGGAGGCGACCCCGGCGGCGCCGGCCGCCGCTGTCGCGCCTGCCGACGAGGGCGCGCCGCGCGCGGCTGCTTCCGGCCTGACCGCGAGGGGCGCGACGGCAGGAGAGCCGCTCGCGCAGCGGGTCGCGCCGCCCGCGTCACCCGCGTCGGAGGAGGAGCTGCTGTACCCGTGGGACGAGCCGCCCGCGCCAGAGGTCGAACCGCCTGCGCAGCGGGTCGAGACGCCGGCTCGGCGCGCCGAGCGGCGCGCTCCTCGGGTCGAGCCGTCCGCCCGGTCCGCCGAGCTGCCGGCGCGCCCGAGGCCCGGAACAACGTCGATGCCGCTCCCGACGGCGCCGGATTTCTGAGGTGGTCATGCGCAATCCTGGGGTGAAGTCTTGCTCCGTTCGCGGCTCTGGCGACCTGCTGCTCCTCCTGGTCACGCTCGCCGCGGCGGCGCTCGGGCCGGGGGGCTGCTCCGCGCTCATCGGCGCGGAGCTGTCCGACAAGCCGGACGAGACAGAGGACGCCGGGGAGCAGGAGGATCAAGCCGGCGACGGCAGCGGCGGCGGCGATCTCAGCAGGAGCAGCGGCGCGACGACGAGCGGCAGCGAGGGCAGCGGCGGTGGTGAGAGCGCGGCCAGCGGAGGTGGTGAGAGCGCGGCCAGCGGCGATCAGAGCGCGGCCAGCGGCGGTGAGAGCGCGGCCAGCGGAGGTGGTGAGAGCGCGGCCAGCGGTGGCAGTGAGAGCGCGGCCAGCGGCGGGAGCGCGAGCAGCGGGAGCGGTGCTGGCACGAGCAGCGGCAGCGCGACAAGCAGCGCGAGCGGCGGCGGCGAGAGCGCTTCCAGCGCTAGCAGCGGGAGCGGCGCTGGCGGCGCTGGCGGCGCTGGCGGCGCTGGCGGCGCTGGCGGCGCTGGCGGCGCTAGCAGCGGGAGCGGCGCTGGCGGCGCGAGCAGCGGGAGCGGCGCTGGCGGCGCGAGCAGCGGGAGCGGCGAAGGCGGCGCGAGCAGCGGGAGCGGCGAAGGCGGCGGAGGCGCAATCAGCAGCGCCAGCAGCAGCTCTGGCGGCGGAGCGACCTGCAACGGCCATTTCGCCGATTGCGACGGGGACGCGGCGCACCACTGCGAGACGAACCTGTGGAACAACGACGCGCACTGCGGCGCTTGCGGCAACAGGTGCCCTGACGGCACCGGCTGCCGGCACGGAGAATGTCTATGAGGGCGCGTTCTCCTGGTCGCGCCGGACGGATCGGCGCCTTCCTCGCCGCTGTATCGCTCACGGCCGCGTCCCCGCTCTCCGCTTCTGCGCAGGGATCAGGCGACGTGGAGTCGGCGCGCGTGCTGTTCGTCCAGGGTGCGAAGCTGGCCAGGCAGGGGCGCTGGGAGGAGGCGCGCGCGCTGTACACGCGCTCGCTCGAGATCAAGCCGGCCCCCCTCACGCGGTATAGCCTCGGCGTGGCGCAGAAGGAGTCCGGGCACCTCGCCGACGCGCTCGCCAGCTTTCGCGCATTCCTGGCCGAGCCGACGACGTCGACGACCGCGCCCTACGTCGGGCCGGCGCGGGAGGCGGTCGCCGCGCTCGAGGGGCGCGTCGGCCGCGCGACGATCGCCGTGCGGCCCGGCAAGGTCGACGGGCTCACGCTGTCCGTCGACGGCGAGCCGCTGCGCGTGGCGCCGGGCCAGGTCGTCGAGCTGGACCCAGGCGCGCACGAGCTCGTGGCGCGCGCTCCGGGGTTCCGCGCTGCCGCGGCCCGGTTCACCGTCGACGCGGGCGCCTCGGTCGAGGTGCCGATCACCCTCGCGCCCGGCGCAGCGGCGGCCGCGCAGGCCTCGGCTGCCGGGGGGCTGCCCCCCGTGGCCGATTCCTCTGGCGCCTCGTCGCGCCTGACGCTCCCGATCGTCGTCATGGGCGTGGGCGGCGCGTTCGTGGCCGGGGGAGCGATCCTCGGCCTCTCCGGCGTCAAGCAGGCGAGCTCCGCGCGCACGAGCTCAGGCTCCGACGCGAGCTCCGCGCGCGCCAAGGGGATCATCGGCGACGCCCTCGGCGGGGTCGGTATCGCGACCGTGGGCATCGGGCTCTATCTGCTGCTGAACAGCGACCCAGCGCCGAGCGCGCCCAGGTCGGGCTCCGTGGGGCCGTGGGTGAGCGCGTCGGGCGCCGGCATCGAGATGCGGCTCTGACGGAGCGCGGCCGCGCACGACGGCCCCTTCAACTCTTCTCCTCGCGAGGGCAGGGGAAGCTACCCGCGCATGCGGAGGGGGCGCGGGGGCGCGGCAGGGGCGCCGGTGGCGAGGGCTTCCGCGCTGCCGCCCCTCTACCCAGCGGCAGCGCGGAAATGCTACTGCGCGCCGATGCGCTCGCCCGTGATCGTGCTGTCCCTGGCCGCGTTCCTGGCCGCGGGCGCGGTCGCATCGGCGGAGGGCAGCAAGGCCAGCCCGCCCTCCGCCGATGCGACCGCGCCCTCGCAGGGGGCGCCAGCGGCAGCGGCCGTGTCCTCGCAGAGCGCGCCGGCGGCCGCGCCCACGCCGGCCGTCCCCGCGCCCACGCCGGCCGTCCCCGCGCCCACGCCGGCCGTCCCCGCGCCCACGCCGGCCGCCCCGTCAGCCGCGCCGGCCGCCCCGTCAGCCGCGCCGGCCGCCCCGTCAGCCGCGCCGGCCGCCCCGTCAGCCGCGCCGGCCGCCCCCGCGTCCTCTCCAGCCGCACCGGCGGCCGCGCCCGCGCCGGCCGCGCCCACGGCGCCCGCGCCGTCGGCGGGGTGGTGCGCGCCGGAGCTCATCTCGTTGCCGGGCGACGTGTGCGCCTTCCTGCCGGCCAAGGAAGCGCCTGGCCCGCGCGTGCTGCTGATCTTCCTCCACGGCGTCGTTCAGCCCGATTCAGGCTGGCAGTGGGCGCAGCAGCGGGGCGCGGCGCGGGCCGGCGCCCGGCACGGCGTCGCCGTGCTGATGCCGCGCGGCCGGCGGGGGATCGGGCCGCGGGCGGTGTCGCGATCGGCGTCCACGTCGATGGAGGACTGGTGGTGCTGGCCCACCTCCGCCGCCGCGCAGGCCGCCCACGAGGACGCCCTGCTCGCCGAGTGGGACGTCGCGCGCGCGGAGCTCGAGCGCCGCGCGGGCGGACGCTTCGAGCGGGTGCTCGTGTTCGGCTTCTCGAACGGCGCGTACTACGCGACGTCGCTGGCGATGCGCGGGCGGCTGCAGGTCGACGGCTACGCGGCGTTCGCCGGCGGGTCCGGCGCGCGGCACCTCGAGCGCTCCGGCGCGCAGACGAGGCTGCGCGCGCCCGTCTTCGTGGGCTGGGGCGGCAAGGACCCGGCGCACAAGGATCAGGTGGCGCTCGCGAGGATGCTCCGCAGGCTGAAATGGCCTTCGAAGTCGCTCGGCAAGCCGCGCGCGGGGCACGCGATGACCGATGATCAGGTCGACGAGGCGCTCGACTTCCTGATCGGCAGGCGGGGCGGCGCCAGGAAGCCCAGCGGCGGGCGCGGCGCTCGGGGTCGGTGAGGGCTCTCGACCGCGCCGCGGGCAGCCGCGGTCGCGCTCAACCGCCGCCTGCGGGCCCGGCGTGCTCCGCGACGCCGACCGGCGGGGGCTTCGGCGCGTCGCCGTCCGGCACCTGGAGCATCGCGTAGTTGATGGTGGTCTCGCTGCGCAGCACGGTGAGCACGACCATGCCGCCGGGCGCGCAGGCGCGCAGATAGCCCTCCAGCCCTGCCGTCGAGTGGACCGGCCGTCCGTCGACCGCAAGGATGACGTCGCCCGGCTCCAGCAGCGGGGCCGCGAAGCTGCGGATATCCATGCTCGCGATCCTCACGCCGCGCCCCGACGAGGTCGGCTGGATCGTGAGGTACCACGGCGCCGCGACAGAGATCATCGTCGGCGCGGGCCCCGCCGGCTTCTCTGCTTTCGCTGTCTCCGCCGGGCTCGCCGGCGCGTCGGCGCGCCGCTGCGTGGCCTCGGCGCGCTGCGTGGCCTCCACGCGCGGGCAGTCGCCGCGGCACGCGGCGAGCGCCAGCGGGACGAGCGGGGTGAGCACGCCGGATAGCCGCCGTGCCCACCCGTACGCGCCGCGCGCGCCGAGAGATTGATCCCGCTGCTGACTGCCGTGCATGGCCCCCACCGTCACCCATTGCCCATCGTTCGCCCATCGTGCGCCCGTGCGCCCATCGTCAGAGGTGCAAGATCCCAACCAGCGATGCTGCGCCGCTGTCCCGGCCGTTGTTCAGCGCGCCTCGACCACCGACGCGCAGCGGCTGCAGAGGGTGGTCTTCTTCCTCTCCGCCTCCTCTCGGCGCGCAGCGCCTCCGCGGTCCAACCTCTCGTGAGCCAGGCCATGTGCTCGCGCCTCCAGAGGGCTGGAAACGGGGGAAGGTCTCCGTGCTCCGTGGCGCGCCGTGCTCACCGGCGGGCGAGCCGTGGCGCCGGACGGAAGTGCGCGGGGAACACCCGCTCGAGGAACTCGTTGCGCAGGAGCCCGTCGGGATCGACGAGCTGCTTCAGCCGGACGAACTCCGGGAGCGCGTGCGCGTACATCGCCTGGAGGTGCTCCGCCTCCGCATGGACGTTCTTCACCAGGTACACCCGGCCGCCGAGCTCGAGGGTGTGCGCGCTGAGCTCGGTGAGCCGCAGGCGGATACGGCACACGCTGTCTTCATCCGAGGCCTGGAACGCGAGCGTCACCGCGAATCCATCGGTCCCGTGGTTCGCCGAGAGGAGGAACTGGTCGCCCTGGATGTGCAGCACGTCGAGCAGCAGCGGCGGGATCCCGTCCCGGGTGGCGATCTCGTCGACCTTGCTCAGGAAGCCGGCGAGCCGGCGCAGGCTGTCCTCCGGGGCGCCCGGGTCGTACGGGATCATGAAGGCCTGCTGCACCGTCGTCATGTGCACCCCGAAGGCCTGCGCGATTCGCTTCGCGAGGACGTTGCCGTCCATGAAGAACAGGTAGCCCATGAGCTCATCGACGTACGGCCGCGAGACGTCGAAGATGAAGCGATCGACGATCGTCCAGACACCCCGGCTCACCACGGACGCGCGCATCAGCCACTCGATCGGGACGCGGAGCACGTGCCGGGGGCGATGGGTGAGCAGCGGGCGGAGCGCGCGCGACGTCCCCGCGACGTAGCGCGACCGGAGGATCATGCTCCTGCTCCCCTCGAGCGTCTGGAAGGCGATCGAGAAGAGCGCCTCGGGGATCCATCCGTCCTCGTCGGCGCTCCCTCCTTCCGAGCGCAGGAGCAGCTCGGGGCGGGGGACGAGCGTCGCGGCGAGCTCCTCGAACGACGCGCAGCGCGCCGCCTGGGTCTCGACCCGGATCGGCGTCCCGGCCGGGACGACGCGCGCGATGCGGTACGTGACGTCGATCACCGCGCCGAGGTAGCCGAGCCCGCCGATCACCGCGTGGAACAGCGCGCTCGTCGCCTCGTCGCGGCTCAGCGAGAGCAGCTGCCCGTCGAGGGTGAGGAGCGTCAGCCGCTCGACGTAGTGCCCCTCCTTGCCGGCGATGCCCGAGAAGCGAGAGAGGCAGTCCCCCGAGACGGTGCCCCCCGCGGTGGCGTAGCTCGTCGACACGGCCGTGTACGGCACGAAGCCGCGCGCGGCGAGCTCTCGGGCGATGGCTCCCCACGTGGCGCCCGCGCCCACGGTCATTCGCGCTCCCTCGACGTCGATGTCGATCGCATCGAAGCGGCTCATCGAGATCACGAGGTCGTCGTTCAGCGCCTGCCCGTCGAACGACTGGGCCCCGGCGCGGAACGTGATCCTGCGCCCCGTCCGCCTCGCCATGCGGAACAGCACCCTGAGCTGCTCGACCGAGGTCGGGCTGTAGAGGTCCCCGCACGACTGGTGCAGCCCCCCATACCCCTGGAGCAAGCAGAGCGGCTTGCGGGGAATCTCCTCCAGGCGCGGCGGCGGAGGAGCGCCCCCCACATAAGCGAGGCCGCCGCCCGCGCCCCCCCGCGCCCCGCTGGCACCTCCAGCGCCCATGCTCAACCCGAGCCGGGGAGGAGGAGGACTCTGCCTGTCGTGCCGGTTGTATCGAGAGCAGGACGCATCCAGGCAGCGTCGCTCGAGACGGGTCCGCCGGGCAAATTCATGCCCTCGACTTCATGCCCTCGACCCTCCAGAGCGAGCGCCGCTCCGGACGCCGTCGCCGAGCGGCGCGCGCCCGCACAGGAGACGGGCCCAGATCGGCGTTTTCGGCGCGCAGGCGTACGGAAGGACGCCGAGCACCGAAAACGTCGAGGTGGGCCCGTATCCGCAGCGGGCGCGTGCCGCTCTACAACCCGAGGACTTCTACGCGGATATTCCGTCGCGGCGCGGACTGCTGGAAGCGCCGGATGAGCTCCGCGACGTCATGGTCGACGTAGGACGCCCCCTGGGCGTCGACGACCACGTGCGTGTCGTTCGGCAGCCGCTCGAACAGCGTGACGAGCTTGCCCTGCGTGAAGAAATAGGCCGCCTTGTTGAACCGGATGGTCACGCGCGCCCCCTCGTGGATCACGTCGAACACGCGGTTCATCTGCGTCCTCAGCACGAAGAGGACGCCGACCGCCAGGCCGATGGCGATGCCCTTCAGGAGATCGGTCAGCACGATGGCCACGATCGTGACCACGAACGGGATGAAGTGGCTCCAGCCGAGCTTGTGCATCTCGGCGAAGATCTTCGGCTTGGCGAGCTTGTAGCCCGTCACGAGCAGGATCGTCGCGAGGCACGCGAGCGGGATGCGCGAGAGCAGCCCCGCGGCGAACACGACGGCGAGCAGGAGGAGCGCGCCGTGCGTGAAGGCAGAGACCCGCGTGCGCGCGCCGGCGTTCGTGTTGGCGCTGCTGCGGACGATGACCGACGTGACCGGCAGACCGCCGGCGAGCCCGGAGGCGATGTTGGCGATCCCCTGCGCGACGAGCTCCCGGTTCGGCGGCGACTTGCGCTGCCACGGGTCGATCCGGTCGACGGCCTCCAGGTTGAGCAGCGTCTCGAGGCTGGCGACGATCGCCAGGGTGACGCCGAGCACCCAGACCTCGGGCCGCAGGATCGCGGACCAGGCCGGCAGCTGGAGCGCGCTGAACAGATCGCCGGTGGGCAGCGACACGAGGTGCTTCTGCTCGAGCGCGAGGGACGGGACCGCCGCCCGGAACAGCTCGTTGCCGAGCGTCGCGACGAGCACCGCGACCAGGGGGGCGGGCAGCCAGGAGATCTTCGCGAGGCGCGACTTCTCCCACCCGACCAGGATGGCGAGGCAGACGGCGCTGATGAGGAACGCGCCCCACTCGATCGCCTGCGTCGCCTGGCCCAGCATCGTGAAGGTGTTGCCGCCGTCGGCCTTGAACGACTCGGAGGCGAAGTTGTCCTTGTCGAAGCCAACGGCGTGGGGGAGCTGCTTCAGGATCAGCAGGACGCCGATGGCCGCGAGCATCCCCTTGATGACCGAGGAGGGGAAGAAGTGGCTGATCGCGCCGGCCTTCAGCAGGCCGAGCGCGAGCTGCAGGACACCGCCGATCACCACGGCCATCGTGAAGACCTGGAAGCTCTGCAGGCTGGTGATGCCCGCGAGCACGATGGCCGCGAGGCCCGCCGCCGGGCCGCTCACGCTGAGCTGGGCGCGGCTCACGAGCGGGATGATGAGCCCGCCCGCGATGCCGGCGACGATGCCGGACAGGAGAGGGGCCCCCGACGCGAGCGCGATGCCCAGGCAGAGCGGCAGGGCGACGAGGAAGACGACCAGGCCAGCGGGGATATCGTACTTGAGGTTCGCGCTGAGGCGCGGGTCGAGCGGGGGCGCGCTCTCCTTCTCGGGTGCCGCTTGCGGCGCCCCCCGGGCTGCTGCTTCGCTCGAGGCGGTGAAGACAGGGGCGCCGGCGTGCTCCGCCCCAACGCTTGCTTGAGTGGCGTTCTGGAACTGCATCGGATGGCTCTCTTGTTCGAGTGAGGTCTTGGGTCCTTGCCTGTCAGGCGCTCAGATGGCTCGCCGGAAGACCGCTGTCTCCGGGAGCGCCGACGGGGACGCCTCGGCCATCGGCCCGAACTGGCCGGTGGAGTGCTCGAACTGAAAGACCTGCCCGGTCTCGATCTTGAAGACCCAGGCGTAGAGAGAGAGCTCGCCGCGCGCGAGGCGCGCGCGGACCGTCGGATGCGTGCGGAGGTTCTCGATCTGGGCGAGCACGTTCTCCTCGACCGTGATCGTCAGCCGATCCTCCCCTTCGATGTGCGGGTAGTTCTCGTGCACCAGCCGGCGCGTCAGCTCCGCGTGCTGGAGCCACGACTTGACCGACGGCATCTCGTCGAGGCCCGAGGGATCGAGCAGCCCGCGCATCGCGCCGCACAGGGTGTGACCGCAGACGATGATGTGCTTGACCTCGAGGTGCGCCACAGCGAACTCGATCGCCGCGGCCTCGCTGCCGTTGCTGGCGCCATACGGCGGCACGATGTTGCCGACGTTGCGCACGATGAAGATGTCGCCCGGCTGGGTCTGCGTGATCAGGTTCGGATTGATCCGGCTGTCCGAGCACGTGATGAACAGCGCCTCGGGCCGCTGACCCCTCGCCAGGTGGCGGAAGAGATCCTGATGTGTGCGGCAGACCTCGGCATGGAACTTGTGCAACCCGTCAGCTAGCTTCTGCATTGAACAAACCCTCTGATTGACCGCGCTGCTCCAGCGCGGCTGTCGTCGTGAACACCTCCGTTTCCAGCTCCTCCGTCCCTGAGGCGTGCGCCGCGGGGCCGGAGCTAGCCGATCAGTTCAGCAGGCGTGGTGGAGGGCGACGGACGGGAGGGTGAGGGACGGGCGACGGGATACGAACGAGCCGGAGGTCGGCGACGAGCATGACACGCGGCGGTGCCGCGCCTGCGTTCGCCACCGAGCGCATCGCGCGGGTGCGATGGAACCCGCTGCGGGACGACGGCTGCAAGGCCTCAACGTCAACCTGGTCTGGTTCGACGGATCCGCTGTGAAACGCTCCCGAAACATCGGCGTTGCTCGTTACAACGCGGCTGCTGTTCCCCTGTGCCAGCATAACCGGCGCGAGGATCAGCACGAAGAGCAGCGCGATCCGGGGGAAAAATGACCGAAGGCCTAGCATCGTTCAGGATGAGACAGCTTGTCGGCCGTTCGAACCGGGGAGAAACCCACTCTATTCCTTAACCTGGCAGCGGGCTCGGTGCGTCGCAAGATGCCGCCCGGGCGAAACCCCGGCGTGTGGCAAAATGCGGCGGTCAAGGACGGATGCCTCGCGCCTGAGCTAGGACGGCTCCACGTCCAGATAACCGTTATCGTTACCGGATTCAACCGTCCGCGTACGCGGTCACGATGGCGTCACGAACGTCGACCATCTCGCGCTCATTCGCATATTTGTAACGAGGCCAGAAGAAGCCCTTCAGACCGTCCTTTTGACGGCGCGGCACCACATGGACGTGCAGGTGGGGGACGCTCTGGCTGACGCGGTTGTTGATGGCGACGAAGAAGCCATCTGCGGAGAGCGCCGACTCCACGGCGCGCGCGAGGCGCTGCGCTGTCGTGAAGAGCGGGCCCACGAGCGCGGCAGGGAGGTCGGTGAGCACCTCGTGGTGCACGCGCGGGATCAGCAGGCAGTGGCCGGGGAAGAGCGGGCGGCTGTCCAGGAACGCGATCACGTCCGGCTCGTCCAGCACGACGTAGGCCGGTGTTTCGCCTCGGACGATGCTGCAGAAGATGCAAGGGCGGTCGGGCAAGGCGACCCCGAGCGATGCCGCGCCCCGGGGCCGGCGTCAATGCTGGCCTGCCCCGGGCGCCGCGCGTTCAGTGGCTCGCGAGGATGTCCTCGATCGACCCGTGGCCAGTCGGTTCGCGCGTCCAGTAGTCGAGGAGCCGCCCGCCGGCCGTCATCCAGGCCCGGTCGTAGCGGCCGTCCGGCGACGTGATCCGCACGAGGTGGTCGCCGCCGTGGAACGCCCAGTGGCGGCCCGTGTGGTCGAAGTGGTCGATGAGCGCGCCCTGCCGCGTCTTGATGTGAAGCGCGTCGGCCGGGTTGTCCCAGGTGGTGTCGACGATGAGCTCGTGGACCTGCCAGAGGTTGCCGGAGGGGAGCACGCCCCAGTCCACGTTGATCCCGGAGTCGTTCGGTAGCCCGAACACGAAGCAGCGGGGCATGCGCCTCGCGGCGTGCCAGAGATCGCCGTTGCGGCTCGGCTCGTGGTGGAGCGTCACGAGCGTGTCGCGCGCGAGGCCGAAGCCGTCGTTGTCGCCCGGGCTGTCCCACACCCGGCGGAAGAGGTGCTGGCAGAGCTGATCGGCCCCGGCCGAGAACCCGACCGTGAGCAGGCCGCGCTGCCGGCGCTCGTGCAGGATCCGCCCGAACTTGCCGGGCTCGCCGTCGAACTGGGCGCCGAGCTGCTTGTATCGCCAGAGCCCCGTCGTGCTGTAGCCGCCGCCGAGGATCACCACCTCGGACCACGCGAGGTGGTGCCAGAGGAGGTCGACATCCTCCTTGCGCAGGCTGCTGGTCCAGTAGAACGGCATGTGCTCGAGGCCGAACCGCTCGTAGAACTGGAAGAACCAGCGGAAATTGCCGTACGCGAACTCCTGCCGCTCCAGCTCGTTGCCGTCGCGGGGCGGCTCCGACATCGGCAGGAACAGGATGCGCTTGTTGTCCTGCCCGCGCAGCGCGCGCTGCGCGATGTAGTCGTTGTGGATGACGTTGCAGCGGCTATGCGAGCTGTAGATCAGCGCGGTCCCTCTCATCAGGTCGCGGATCTGAGCCGCTCGGCGCGCCTCCCGTCAAGGGCCCGCCCGCCGGGAGGCGGCCGCCCGGGCGCTCCGGTGAGCCGCACGCCTCGCCCGGCCGCCGCTCAGCCGCGCCGCATCTGCTGCATCTTGCGAGGGACGGCGCCGGAGCGCATCAGCATCTCGAACGCTTCCTTCTCGAGCATCGGGTGGATGCCGCGCGGCGGGACGCCCATCGGGCTCTTCTTCCTCGTGACGAAGCCGCTCAGGTACTGCGGGTTCAGCGCGCTCAGGCTCCGCAGGGTGTTCTTCATCTGCTTCGTGTTGTTCGCCCACGCGTAGGCGAACGCCCGCGAGCGGAGCAGCTGCGGCTTGAGCTCGGCGAACGCCTCGTCGTTCGGATCGAAGGTCTCGAGCAGCTCGACCGCCTTCGAGGCCTGGCCGGTCCGGGCCCACGCCTCGCCGACGATGGCGGCCATCATGGCGCGGATCTTCGGCTCCTTGTGGCGGGTCATGTCGATCTTGTCGACGAGCGCCCGCGCCTCGTCCGTCTCGCTCAGGATGAGGTGGATCATGCCGCGCTGAGCGCGCGCCTCGTCGGCCATCGGGGCCATCACCTTGTCGAGGTTGATGGTCTCCAGCGTCCGGAGCGCGGCCCGCGGATCCTCCTGCATCTGGAGCTGCGCCTTCGCGAAGGTCGCGGCCGCGTCGTCCTTCTTGAACTCGGTGTCGAGCTTGGCGATCGCGCCCTTGCGGGCCTCGGCGGTGTCGGCGGTCTGCACGATCTGCGCGACGGCGCGCGTCTTGGTCGCGAAGCGCAGCGCCCAGACGATCACGCCCGCGACGACGACCGTCAGGACGCCGGCCGCCACCTTCGGCCAGAGCCCGGGGATGGCCAGGGCGATGGCCCAGACGATGAGGGCCGGGATGCCGACGCGGAGGGCGAGCGAGCGCGGGTTCAGCTGGGCGAGCGGGTCGGCCGGCGGCTTGCCGCTGCGGAGCGCCGCGACGGCCTGCTCGCGCTGCTGCTTGGGGCTCTGCTTCTTCGGGGTGGGTTTGCCGGGGGTCTTCATCTCGTCGAGGTCGTGGATCGGACTTTCCTGCTCGCGGGGCGCGGGGTCTCATAGCCGGCTTGCGCGGGAGCGGCCAGCGCTGCCCGGCCCCCGGGGAGGGGGGTCGTCGCGCGGGGCGGGGACGGGCTGAACTCGCCTGGGACGCGCTGTGCCCGACGTGCTGCGCACGCCGGACACAGCGCGTCAATTGGGCTCAGACACCAGCCCGTCCCCGCCCCGCGCGACGACCCCCCTCCCCGGGGGCCTACGGTGGGTTTTGAGGGACGAGGTCGGGCGCGGCTAGCCTGCGGCCTCGGGGCCGCGGGCGCCGGGCTCGCCATCGGGACCGGAGGCGGGCAGGGGGGTCACCGCGGGGCGGACCGTCTCGAAGCCGCGCAGCGGCGGGAGCGGCTCGATCGAGGGCGTGACGAACTGCGCGCCGCGCGCGGGCGGGATGGAGGCCGTAGGGTCGGCGAGGCCGAGCGTGGACTCGCGGAAGTGGAGGAAGATCGTCTGCGCGATCGAGAGGCAAGGGACCGCGAAGAGCGCGCCGGTGATCTGGAAGAAGTGCTCGCCGATGAGGAGCGCGAGCACCACGAGGACCGGGTGGATCTTCGCCGAGTCGCCGATGATCTTCGGGTTCAGGAAGTTCGCCTCGAGCTGGTGGATGCCCACGATCCACGCGAGCACGCCGACCGCCGTGCCGAACGACTGGGTGAGGCCGATGATGACCGCCGGGATCGAGCTCAGGATCGAGCCGAAGATCGGGATCAGCGACATCACGGCCGCGACGACCGAGAGGATCGGCCAGTACTTGAGGCCGAAGAGCCAGAAGCCGATCGCCGAGAGGACGCCGTTCACGAGGCAGATGAGGAGCTGCCCGCGGACGACGCCGGAGAGCCCGCGGTCGAGCCGGCGGAGGAACCGATCGAACGAGTCGCGCGAGCTCGGGTGCCAGAGCTCGCGGAAGAAGCGGAGGATCTTCTCGTGCGTCAGGATGATGTACCCGGCGAGCATCAACGTCATGAAGAGGTTGAAGATGCCGCGGGAGATCGCGGTCGCGATCGCCTGGCCGATCCTGAGGACCGTGAGCGAGTTCTCCTTGAGGTAGGCGGCCGCCTTCTCGTAGCCCTCCTGGAGCATGTTCGCGCTGGAGAGCGGGTGCTTCGGGCGCGCCTGCGCGATCTGCCAGACGCCGTCGCCCGCCTCGCGGATCTCGATGTCATCGGCGATCCGCACGTCGTAGGAGCCGTCGGGACCGGGCGTGATGCGGACGGGCGGGCGCTCGCGATCGTCCTCCCGGGGCAGCGCGATGGCGTCGGGCGGCGCGGTGAGCTCGTCGAGCTCCCCGTCCGGGTCGACCTCGGGCGGCGCGACGACCGACGGGGCGGGCTCGCGGCCCGACCAGCGGCGGAGCCGCGCGTCGAGCGCGGGCAGGTACTCCTCGCGGAGCCGCGCGGCGAGCCGCGGCGCCTCGGCGGTGAGCGCCTTCCCCTCGGCGACGAGGCGCGGGACGCTGAGGGCGAAGAAGCTCGCGATCCCGGAGATCGCCAGAGCATAGACGACGAGGATCGCCGCCCACCGCGGGACGCGCGCGCGCTCGAGCCGGACGACCGCCGGCGTGAGCACGTAGGCCACGACGAGCGCGAGTACGAACGGGAGCAGCACCGCGTGAGAGACGACGAGCAGCGCCACCGTGAGGACGGCGCTGACCGTCAGGAACACGGTGCGCCGCGAGAGGCCCTCGCTCACGGGGCCTCGCCGCGCGCGGCCGGGCCCGGGGCGCCGCCGTCGATGCGCGACGCGGGGAGGTCGGCGAAGAAGCTCAGCAGGTGGTCGCGCGTCGCCTCGAGCGCCTGCGGGACGACGCGGACGTCGGCGAGCACCGGCATGAAGTTGGTGTCGCCGGGCCAGCGCGGGACGATGTGGACGTGCAGGTGCTCGGCGATGCCGGCGCCCGCGGCCGTGCCCAGATTGATCCCGATGTTCATGCCCTCGCACTTGAGCGCGGCGCGCAGGCGGGTCGTCGACTCGCGCACGAGGCGGAAGAGCGCCTCGTGGTCGGCCGGATCGAGCGCGTCGAGCGAGGCGACGTGCGCGTGCGGGACGACGAGGAGGTGCCCGGACGCGAACGGGTAGCGGTTGAGCATGACGAACGCGCGGCCGGTCGTGGCCACGACCAGCCGGTCGCGCTGTTCTTGCCCGGGTGCGCGGGGGATGCCGCAGAAGATGCAGTCGGCCTGGCCCTTCGGCGCAAGGATGTACTCGATGCGCCAGGGCGCCCACAGGGGGTTGCCCATGTCGCGGAGACGCTAGCACGGCGGCCACGCGCGCGGGACCACCGCGCGCTCATCGCGCTCGCATCGCGCTCGCCTCCGTCCCGCGCCGCGCTCGCGCCGGAGTTGCCTGCTCGCCGCGGTCTCCGCCGCGGGCCTCAGAACTGGATCGGCGTCGCCGCGAGGTCGAACCAGACCGAGAGGCCAAGCCCGGCGGATGTGCCGAGCGCATCCCAGACGAGGTCGCGGAACGAGGGGGTGCCGTACCCGGCGGCGTCGAGGGCCTCCTTCGCCAGGCCAGCGCCGAGCGCGACCGCCGCCCCGAGCGCGATCCGTCCGCGGATGTCGTCGGTCGCGAGCGAGCCGAGCGCGTACCCGCCGCTGGCGAGGACGATTGACGCGCAGAAATGGCGCACCTTGTCATCGCCGAACCACGGATCGGCGCCGCGCGCGAGCGGCTGCGCCGTGGACGACAGCCAGAGCGGCGCGCCCGCGACGCGGGCAGGGGCGCCGCTGGCGCCCGCCAGGGGCGCGACAGCGGAGCGGGCAGGGGCGCCGCTGGCGCGGGGCGCGAAAGCGGAGCGGGCAGGGGCGCCGCTGGCGCGGGGCACGGCCGTGGCGCGGGGCACGGCCGTGGCGCGGGCAGGGGCTCCGCTGGCGCGGGGCGGGGGATCGGTCGCGGGGCGGGCAGGAGCGCCGCTGGCGTGGGGCGGGGGCGCGGCCGCGGGGCCAGAGAGGGGGCCGTCGGCGCGGGCAGAGGGCGCGCCGAGCGCCACGGCGGCGAGGACCGGCGCCGCGAGGGCGGCGCGCGCAAGGAGGCCTCTCATCGCCGGATCGTCCGTGACGTCGTGGAAAAAGCAAGAGGCGAGGCCCTGGGAAGGGCCTCGCCTCTCACGACATCGGGTCCACACGGCGAGCCGAGCGGCACCGGGGCGCCCGCGGCCCGCCGCACCTGACGCGGCGGCGTGCGCGCCTGGCGCGCGGCGCTCAGAGAGGCCGCGCGCCGGGCAACGTCACTTCAGGTCGAGCTTGCCGCCGAACTTCTCCTTGATGAGATCGCCGATCGTCCCGGCCACCGGCTTGTCGTCGTCGTCCTTGCGCTTCTGCTGCTGGCGCTGGACCGGGGCGGGGCGCTCCATGCCGATGTTCTTCATCGTCAGGAAGAGCCGGCGGTCGACCGTGTCGAGCGAGGAGATCTCGGCCTTGACCTTGTCGCCAACCTTGAGCTTGCCCTCCTCGGGCTCCTGCACGTCGCTCTGCGAGATGAGGCCCTCGACGCCCTCGCGCAGCCGCACGAACACGCCGTAGTCGACGATGCTCACCACCTGGGCCTCGTCGATGACGCGGCCGGGCGGGTACTCCGTCAGCATGCTCGGCCACGGATCGTCCCAGAGCTGCTTGATGCCGAGGGAGACCTTCTTCTCGTCGTGGTTGATCGAGAGGATGATCGCCTCGACGTCGTCGCCCTTGTGGTAGAGGTCGCTCGGGTTGTTGACGCGCACCGACCACGAGAGATCGCTCTTGTGGACCATGCCGTCGACGCCCTCCTCGATCCCGACGAAGACGCCGTAGTCGGTGAGCGACCGGACCTTGCCCGCGATCTTGTCGCCGGGGTGGTACTTGTCCGTGAAGAGCATCCACGGATCGGGCTCCAGCTGCTTGAGACCGAGGCTGATGCGCTTCGCGCGCGCGTCGACCTCGAGCACCTGGCACTCGAGCTCCTGGCCCACCTCGAGCAGCTTCGACGGGTGCTTGACCTTCTTGGTCCAGCTCATCTCGCTGACGTGGATGAGGCCCTCGACGCCCGGCTCCAGCTCGACGAACGCGCCGTAGTCGGTGATCGACATGACCTTGCCGCGGACCTTCTTGCCCGCGGGGTAGGCCTCCTCGGCGTGGTTCCACGGGTCCTCCTGGGTCTGCTTCAGGCCCAGGGAGACGCGCTCGGTGTCGGCGTTGTACTTGAGGACCTTCACGAGGACCTCGTCGCCGACCTGGAACACCTCGCTCGGGTGGTTCACGCGGCCCCACGACATGTCCGTGATGTGCAGGAGGCCATCGATGCCGCCGAGGTCGACGAACGCGCCGTACTCGGTGATGTTCTTGATGGTCCCCTTGACGGTCATCCCTTCGGTCAACGTCTCGAGCGTCTTGGCCTTCATCTCGTCGCGCTCGCGCTCGAGGAGCACGCGCCGCGAGAGCACGATGTTGCCGCGCTTCTTGTTGAACTTGATGACCTTGAACTTGTAGGTCTGGCCGATCAGCTTGTCCAAGTTGCGGATCGGGCGAAGATCGACCTGAGAGCCCGGGAGGAAGGCCTTCACGCCGCCGCGGATGGTGACCGAGAGGCCGCCCTTCACGCGCTGGCTGATCGTGCCCTCGATGAGCTCGTCCGCCTCGCAGGCGTTCGAGATCTCATCCCAGACCTTCATCTTGTCGGCCTTCTCCTTCGACAAGGTGACGAGGCCGTCGTCGTTCTCGCGGCTCTCGATGTAGACGTCGACCTTGTCGCCCGCCTTGACGGCGCTCTGGCCCGCGGCGTCCGCGAACTCGCGGAGCGCGATGACGCCCTCGCTCTTGCCGCCGATGTCGACCACGACAGAGTCGCGGTTCACTGCGACCACGGTGCCGGAGATGATCTCTCCTTCACGCGCGAAATCGCCCCCCTCCACGCTCTGTTCGAAGAGCGCGGCAAAGCTCTCCATGCTCGCCCCGGACGAGCCTGCCTCCACTTGGATGTTACTAGTCATGTTGTTCGTTCTTGTTTCCTTTCCTTCCCTGGGATTCGCCGCTGCGGGCGTAGGCGTGGACCCATGGTGCCACGCACGAGCGACGGAGGGGCAGGCGCACGCGTACCGATGCACCCGGCCCCTCGGGAGAGGCGAGCCTGTAGTCTGAGGAGGGGCCTCTGTCAATGCAACGACCGAGCCATGGGAGGTTTTTGTCGTTTCCCTGAGAAACGACGAGCTCGCCGGCTCAAGGGGGCCCGATCCTCAGGGCGTGGCGCCCGGGGTGGCCTTGGTTGCGTCGCCCGCGTCGCGCGCGTCGCGCGCGGCGCGGGCGCGCCGCGCGAGATCGGCGCAGGCGCGATCGAGGCCCTCGTAGGGCCATCTCGTCTGGATCTCGACGAGGTCGCCCTGCGCGAGCGCCTGGGCTCCCTCGAGCGCGGCCCTGGCGCCGGCGACGTCCGGGAGCACGGCGAGGGCGAGCTTGAGGCTGCCGAGCAGCGCCTGGGTGTCCGCGGCGAGCGCCGCCGCGGCCTCGCCCGAGACGGGCGCGACGCGCATCGCGAGCGCGGGCTCCGCGCCGAGGGTGAGGGCGCCCGAGGCGTGATCGACGCGGCGAAACAGCGCCGCGGCCCGCGGCAGCACGGCGGAGACCACGCCGGCGGCGCCGGACCACGCGGCGCTCGTGAGCGCGAAGGTGACCGGGCCCTGCTCTGGCAGATCGAGGCGCTGCCACTCGTCCGACGCGGGCAGCGCGGCGTTCACGATCTCGACGTCCGTGCCGAGGACGATCGTGCCGTCGTCGGCCTGGCCGATCACGACCCGCGGGCTCGGGCGCGGGTCGACGATGAGGAGATCGCCCTCGCGGCGAAAGCCGGCCCAGCCCTCGTCGCGGGCGACCTTCTCCATGCCGGCGACGAACCGGCCCTTCGGGATGCGCCCGCCCGCGAGCGCGACCCAGCTCGCGGCGTCGGTCGAGGCGATCACGATCTCGCGCAGGTCCGAGGGGAAATCGAGTCCGGTGGCGGCCTCGAGGCGCGCCTTGCGCGACGCGCCCGGGGGCGACTCGTCGAGCAGCGGGAGGAAGTGCTGGCGCACGGGGCCGAAGAGCGCGAGCTCGGCGGTCTCGAGGCGGATCACGATGTTCGCGTCGCCCGGGATGTGGCGCCGGGCCGTCGGCTCGTAGCGCCAGAAGAAGAAGTAGACGCCGAGCGCGGCGCCGGCGAGCAGCGCGAGGAGCGCGATCGCCGCGAGGAGGCACGCGGCCGCCCGCGGCCGGGCCGGCCGCGGCGGGGCGGCGGGCGGGCGCTCGCCGGGCGGCCCGGGGCGCGCCTCGGCGGGGTCGCTCCCGGGGGCCGGCGCGGGCGCCGCGGCGTCGTCCGTCACGGTGGGGCGGATCGGTCCTTCTTCTTCGATCAGGGTGTCGGACATCGGTTCAGCCGGGAGAGCGCCGGGACGGCCGGATAACAACTCAACAAGTAGACAGTAAAATACTACTGCGTGTCGGGCGTCGATTCAGCCGCGGGGCGCCGGGACAGCAGCGCCAGCACGAGGGGCGCAGGGAGGAGCCAGCGGAGCCGCACGGTGCGCTCCACCTGATCGACCGAGAGCGCCTTCATGAGGCCGGCGTAGCGGGCGTCCTCGACGTTGTCGCGGAGCACCTCGACGAACCGGCGCGCGCGCCTGGCGCCTGCCGCGTCGACGCCGACGATCTCCGCGTCGAGGCGCAGTCCCCCGTCGTCGAGGGACGCCACGGCACGGACGCGCTCGACGCCGGCGACGAGGGCGCCGAGCGAGGGGAAGCGCCGCACGAGGTGCGTGGGCAGCCGGCGCGCGCGCAGGTCGAGGCTCACGAGCCCCTCGGCGGACGGGTCGCCGCGGCGCGCGTCGGGGCCGTCGCGCAGGACGCGCGCGACGCTGCTCACCTCGACCGCGGAGACGAGCGCGACGGCGCGATCGCCGAGCGCGATGATCCGCGTGGCGTCCGCGCGCGCGTCGACGCCGCCGCGGCGGTCGAAGACGGAGACGCCGCCGAGCGCCGATGGCGCCGCCTCCCAGCGGTCGGGATCGGGCGCGAGCCCGGCCATGCGGCCCTCGAGGACGACAACGCGGTCGCCCTCCTCGAGATCGGCGAGCCGCAGGCCGAGCCAGACGACGTCCGCGCGGCGGAGGGCGCTCTCCAGCACCTCGTCGGGCGCCTCGTCGAGCGCGCGCTGCGCGAGCTCGTCCGCGGCCGCCTGGCCCAGGCCATCGCGCATGCGGGCGACGTCGACGCGCACGACGAGATCGAGGTCGGCCGGGATGAGGTCGGCCGGCTCGACGCGCCGGACGAGCCGCGGACCGGCGGCGCTCCTCGCGCCGCGCTCGCCGGCGAGCTGCGGCGCGGCGTCCCCGCAGGCCGGGAGCGCGAGCGCGAGCGCGATCAGGGCGGCGGCGGAAGCGGCTCGGGCGCGGACCTCAGCCGCCGCGCGCACGGCCCTCCACGAGCGTCGCCATCTCGTCGATGATCTCCTGCGGGCTCCGGTGGCCGGAGTCGACGAGGATCGCGTCGTCGGCCTTGCGGAGCGGCGCGACGGCGCGCTCGCTGTCGGCCTTGTCGCGGCGGAGCACGTCGGAGAGCGTCGCCTCGAAGCTGACGGTCATGCCGCGCGCGACGAGCTCGTCGTACCGCCGCTTGGCGCGGATCTCGGCCGGCGCCGTGAGGAAGAACTTCACCTCGGCGTCCGGGAACACCACGGTGCCTATATCGCGCCCCTCGAGCACGACCCCGCCCACCGCGCCGGCCTGCCGCTGCATCGCGAGCAGCGCCTTGCGCACCGCGGGGATGGCCGAGACCCGGCTCGCCCCGAGGCTGATCTCGGGCGCGCGGATCGCGCTGGAGACGTCCTCGCCGTCGAGCAGCACCCGCATGCCGCTGCCCCCGACGCTCGACTGGGCCGGGCTGTCATCCGGCGCCGCGCCGTCCGCGCGCGCGGCGCCCGGCGCGCTCCGCTCGAGCGCGATGCGCCCGCCGCTGGCGAGATCCTCGGCGAGCGCGCCGATCGCGCCGCTCTCGTCCCACGCGAGGCCCACGCGGTGGACCGCGAGCGCGACGGCGCGGTAGATCGCGCCCGTGTCGACGAGGAGGTAGCCGAGCCGCTCGGCGAGCCCCCGCGCGACAGTGCCCTTGCCGGCGCCGGCCGGCCCGTCGATGGCGACGCGCAGCCGCCGGCCCTCGTCCTGGGCCGTGAGGCGGCGCGCGTCGTCCTGTCTCTGCCGTTCCGTCACCTGCGCTCCTCCTCGCTCCCTCGCCCCCGCGCTCACGCTGCGCGGGCTCCCTCGACCTCGATGCGCGCGCCCAGAGCGCGCAGCGTCCCGACGAAGAGGGGGAAGCTCGTCGCGATGCAGCCCGCGTCGCGCACGCGCGTGGGCCCGCTCGCGGCCAGCCCGAGCACGGCGGCCGTCATCGCGATGCGGTGATCGCCGCGGCTGTCGACGTCGGCGGCGTCGAGCGGCCGGTCGGGCCTGCCCTCGACGAGGAGCCCGTCGGTCCGCTCCTCGCAGCGCAGGCCGAAGGCGCCCAGCACGGACGCCATCGCGGCGATCCTGTCGGTCTCCTGCACGCGCAGCTCCCTCGCGTCGAACACCTCGGTGACGCCGCGCGCCCGCGCGCCCAGGCCGAGCAGGATCGGCAGCTCGTCCATGGCGCGCGACGCGAGCTCGCCGCCGGCGCGCCCGCCGCGCAGGCCGGCGCCGGCGTTGAAGGCGACGTGCAGGTCGCCGGTCGGCTCGCCGAGGGCCTCGCCCTTGATCTCGACGGCGATGGAGCTGTCCATGTCGCGCAGCACCTCGAGCAGGCCGGTGCGCGTGGGGTTGAGGCCCACGCGCCGCGCCGTCACGCGGCTGCCCGGCACGAGCTGCGCGGCGGCGAGGAGGAACGCGGCCGCGGAGAGGTCGCCGGGCACGTCGATCTCGAACGCCGGGAGCGCGCCGGAGAAGCGGAGCGCGTCGAGGCAGACCATCGCGCCGACCGAGTCGATCGGCGCGCCGAGCGCGGTGAGCATGCGCTCGGTGTGGTCGCGCGAGACGATCGGCTCGCGCACGAAGGTGGGGCCGTCGGCGAAGAGGCCGGAGAAGAGGAGGGCGCTCTTCACCTGGTCGCAGGAGACGGGGAGCTCGTACTCGATCGACGAGAGCACGTGCGGCTCGGGCAGCGGCCCGACGTCGAGCGGCGCCGTGATCTCGCCGATCTTGCGCGGGTCGAGCTGCCCCTCGATGCGCCCGCCGCGGAGCCGGAGCGGCTTCGCGACGCGCTCCATGGGGCGGCGCGAGAGCGAGGCGTCGCCGGTGAGCCGCGCGGCGAAGCGCTGGGCGACGAGGATGCCCGACAGGAGCCGCATGGTGGTGCCGGAGTTGCCGCAGTCGATGGGGCCGTCCGGGGCGCGGAGGCCGGAGAGCCCGGCGCCCTCGACGATGAGCTCGCCGGGCGTCGGCTCGTCGATGCGGACGCCCAGGGCGCGCAGCGCGCTCACGGTCGAGCGGATGTCGCCGCCCTGCGTCCCGCCCTGGATGCGGCTCCGCCCGGTGGCGAGCCCGGCGAGGAGGAGCGCCCGGTGGGCGATGCTCTTGTCCGCAGGGACCGGGACGCTCCCGATGAGCGGCCGCTCCGCCGGGTGGACGATCAGGTCGGGCACGCGTTGCCGTTTAGCAGAACGGCGGCGGCGGGCACAGCGAACGGGACGCGCCGTGGTGCTACGGTCGGCGCCTCGCGGCGGATCGAGCGGATCGACATAGAGACAGGAGGCGACGTGAACGAGGCACTGGACGTGGCGGCGCGCGTGGCGGCCCGGCTCGGCGCGGTCCCGGGCGTGGCGGCGGTCGTGCTGGGCGGCTCGCTCTCCCGCGGGGCGGGCCACCCGGACTCGGACATCGATCTGGGCATCTACTACGAGCCGGAGCGCCCGCCCGATCTCGCGGCGCTGCGCGCGCTCGCGCGGGAGCTCTGCGCGGGCGGCGCCGCGGGCCAGGTGGCGCCGCTCGCGCGGGAGCTCCACGGCAATGTCCCCGACGACGTCGTGACGCCGCCCGGCGCCTGGGGACCGTGGATCAACGGTGGCGCGTGGCTGGAGATCGAGGGGCGCCGGGTCGACTGGCTCTACCGCGATCTCTCCCGCGTGCGGCGCGTGATCGAGGAGTGCCGCGCGGGGCAGGTGACGTGCGACTACCAGCCCGGGCACCCCCACGGCTTCCTCAACCACATCTACCTGGCCGAGGTCCACGACTGCCGGCCGCTCTTCGACCCGGAGGGCGCGCTGGCGCCGCTGAAGGCCCTCGCGACGCCGTATCCCCCGGCCCTGCGGCGGGCGCTCATCGACAGGTTCCTGTGGGAGGCCGGCTTCTCGCTCGACACAGCGCAGAAGGCCGGGAGGCGCGGCGATGTGCCGTACGTGAGCGGGTGTCTCTTCCGCGCCGCGGCCTGCCTGGTGCAGGCGCTCTTCGCGCTGAACGAGCGCTACCTCTCCAACGAGAAGGGCGCCGTGCAGAGGACGCGGGCGCTTCCGCGGTGCCCCGAGCGCTTCGCCGACCGGGTGGAGGCGACGCTCTCGGCGCCAGGCCTCGACGCCGATGCGCTGCTCGAGAGCCTCGAGCGCATGGAGGCGCTCGCGCGCGAGACGCGCGACCTGTGCCGCCAGGGCGAGCCGAGCTGCTAGCATCGGCCGCGACGGTGGCTGAGGACGCCGCGGGGGCGGGCCTGGAGGCACATCGCGCGAGGACGAGGAGCCATGGAGTCGATCAAGCTGGAGCACGGTCCGTCGGAGGAGCAGCTGGACAAGCTCGGGGCGCGCGGCTGGCCCATCTGGACGAAGGAGGTGTCGACCTTCTCCTGGCACTACGACGAGCCGGAGACCTGCTACCTGCTCGAGGGCGACGTGATCGTGACGCCCGCGGAGGGCAGCGGCGCGCCGGTGCGCATCCAGGCGGGAGATCTGGTGACGTTCCCCGCGGGGCTGAGCTGTACGTGGGAGGTCCGCTCCCCGGTGCGCAAGCACTACCGGTTCGGCTGATCCGGGGCTCCACGGCGCCGAGGCGCCCCGGCGGCAAGCCGGTGGAGCGCGTGCGAGAGATCCGCGACGAGGTCCGCGCGCGCGTGGCCGAGCTCGTGTCGCGCGAGGGGTGGGCCGCTGCGCGCGCGGCCGAGGGCCGCCGGGGATGATTCCGGCCGGCGGCTCACGACCGGGAGTTCTGCCATGGCGAGCGCCATCACCGGCCTCTCCGGCGCCCCTCCTCGGGAGCAATTCGAGCTTCCTGTCCAAAGCGGACAGGAATACGCGGCCAGGTCTACTTCACGAGGCGCTGCTCGCTGACCACGACAGAGCCTTTCCCGATGTACCCTTCGGCCACGGCGGTTCCCAACTGGGATGATGTCGATGAGTCAATCCTGGCCAACACCTTGATCGTGTGCTCACCGACGCCCACATTCGTTTGCACCCAGTTGAACGCGTTCGCGTTTCCCGTGTCCAAGAGCAACGAAATTTCTTCTTCCGTGAAATCGCACTCGCTCGCCAGGATCGTCGCATCGCCGTTGACATCGGTGCATTGCTGCAGGATTCCGGCGAGCGTCGCCGTCAGCTCCCGGGTTCGCTTGCAAAAGACCACCTCGCCAGGCTCGGCTTCCATATCGTCGACCATCACCTTCCAGGCCGTGTCGATTGTCCAGTTTGCAATAGAATTGACAGGATTTTTCTGTGTTGGGAATTCCCTCGGCGCGTCCAACCGTGTGCACATCTTGCACGCTTAACATAGAAATAATGGATACCGTGGCAGTGCGTGGTATGCCGTGTGAGCACTTCTGGCACGGATGCGAATAGGGGCCGTCGAGGCCGAATGCGCGTCTGTCCACCGCCAGGTCCGGCCGGTGTACTGAGACGACCTGGCCGACCCACGGATGCCCCGGTCGGCCCCCGATCGTTTCGGCCTGAACGACGGCGATCTCGGCGGCTGGGCCGCTGCGCGCACGGCCGCGGGCGGCCAGGGATAAGCCGCGAGCCGGCGGGCGCATGCGGGCTGCCGGTGATCGCTGTCGGGCGACGCCTCGGCGCAGGTGGACTGCCGGCGATCGCCGCCGGGCGGCGCCTCGAAGTAAGATGTCTTACGCGCGATCGCCGCTCATCGGCGTTCAGCGCAAGTCAACTGCCGGCGATCGCCGCTTGGTGGCACTTCGACGTAAGGCCTCTTACGCGAGATCGCCGCCCGGCGGCACTTCGACGTAAGGCCTCTTACTCGAGATCGCCGCCCGGTGGCACTTGAGCGTAAGGCTTCTTACTCGAATCGCCGCCTGCCACCCGTTCCGCGCAAGTGGACAGCCGCGCACCCGGGCGGCAGACGGCGGAAGAAGGAAGATGGCTTTCTTCTGCGGGGGTGTAGGGCGGCAGATCGAGCAACGTGTCTGCCGCGCGCGCCCCGGCGCGGGGGCTTGAGGGTGGCGCTGAGGCCAGGAGCGCCAGGGTCAGGCGCTGTCGAAGGAATCGTCGTCGTCGCCGGCGGCGGGCGGCGCGGCGTCCTCGGCCGGCGCGGGCTCGGCCGCGGTCTCGGGGCTGCCCTTGCGCCCGCGCCGGTCGGCCCGGGCGGACTCGCGGCGGAGCCGGCCGAGGAGGCGGCCTTCGATCTCGCCGGTCACCGCCTTCTCGAGGGCGAGGTTGGTCTCGACGGCCCGGGCCATGCGGATCCAGGCGTTGCGGGCGTTCAGCACCTCGCGCGGCGTCGCTCCGTCGGTGTTCGAGGGGGCGCTCAGCGCGAGCTGCTCGCGCTGCGCCTCCACCTTCTCGATCTCCAGCGCGGCCGCGACCCAGGCGTCCACCACCTGCGCGAGCGGCCCCTCGGGCGTCTTCAGCTTCCTGAGCAGCTTCTCCGAGGCCTCGTCGAGCCGCGATCGGAGCAGCTTGGCGTCGCCCGCCTGATCGCCGTAGCTCCGCGAGATCGCCTTGAGCCCCGCCGGCGCGAGCCGATCGCGCAGGTCGAGGAGCGCCGCCGCGAACTCGGGCTCGTCGGTCATCTCGGCGAGCGCGCCGAGGTAGTTGTACGCTCCCCGGAGCTTGCGGTCGTGCGTCGCGTCGAGCGCGAGCGCCCTCTCCATGAGCGCCTTCATCTGCTGCTGCAGGCTGGAGCCGAGCCGCTGCGTGGTGAGGATCCGGCCGTGCGCCTCCTCGACCGCGGGCAGGAGCGGCGCGAGCAGCGGAAGCGCCGTGAAGACCTTCCGGTCCTGCGCCGGATCGAGCCACGGCGCGGAGATGTTGACCATCGCCTGGGGGCTGAGATTGCGATAACCCATGAGATACCCTCCTTTGGTCAGGGGCGACCCGAGTGTCGGTCCCGGGTTGACCGGATGCAATCTGCCGGGCGCCCGGGCGGGCGTTGCGATTTTGCTCTGGGATCGGAGGGGCTCGACCCGCACGGCCGCCCCGAGCTTGCCGGCGTCCACCTCCACGCCGCGGCCGGCGTCGAGGCGGGTTTCTGCGCGGGGGCTGTTCGCCTACCAGTTTGGTTGACGAACACCTCCGCTGCGTACACGGCTTCGCGCTCGCGCTGCTCTGGACGGTTCCATCAGGGCCTGCAGCTGTTGGTATGAGCCTCGGATGCATCCAAGCTGGTACCGTTCCGCGCATCGAGGTGGTGCCGCGCGCGAGGATGTCGTGGCGCAAGGGATTTACTGCTCAGCCCACAGATGGGGCCATGGTTACGGGATCGAAAACGGGTGGTGCCCCCATACTACCGAGAAGAGACAGAGGTAGATCGTAGCTGTCCCCTTCCATATCTTGTCCACATCAGGAACAACCTCATTGCCGAGCTCCGGGGGTATTGGCTGGTAGCCGCGATAGGTGGCCTCGATTTCCTGAGCGATGTCGCTCGCCACCGGTTCCTCGTCGGGGTCGTCCGTGCGATGGACGGCGTAGTATGGACCGAGGAAGCTCACGTGGAAACCGAGCGAGTGCGTGGGAAGGATGATGTGGGCCGAGTACGCTGGGTCGACCCACCCTGCCAAGATATGGAGCGACTCGTTTTGCAGGCGGTATCGATCCCCCAACCGGCGGAGCATCGTCTCCCACGTCCTGTATTCTGCCCGCCCGCGTTTTGCGGATTCCACCAACCGGCGGTGCTCCTCCGTAGCGTCGTAGCCCGGATCGTGCCTAGGCATACCCCTTGGGTAAAAGCGGTAGATGACGTCAAACAGATCGAAGCGTTTCACGGTCATTTCTTGACTCTAGCGCCGAGCTTTGGGTAGCGGAGCGCGAAGAGTTCTTCCATCTTTTCCACAAATTGTCTGCAGAACATTGCTGTTGGGAGTTTGAAGTCTAAGGAACGCATGGCATCTGTCGCTATCTTGGCGCTCATTGTTGCTGCGCGTTTCGACGAAATCCGTCCCATGGACGCGGGTCGGAGTGGCATCCCGACAGTGACGGAGCAGTCCCAACGTCTGATGCGGCGCGGGACCGTGATTCTCCAGAAATGTAGGTTGGCCTTCGCCTCCTGCCACCCGCCGGCCCCGCCTCCGTGATGCCCCACGATGGTGACGAACGGGAAGTTGCTCGCGTCGAAGCCTCCGAAGGCGGGGAGTTGCTCTTGAGCCTCTCCGGTCGATTCGTCGGGGGTCGGCTCGGCGTCGAGGACGCACGAAACGGCGAAGAGTGAACAGAACAGGGCGATAGCGATGGCGGACAGGCTCTTCATGTGCGGAACCTAACGTCCGCTCTCAAGCCAACAAGTCCTCGTGATGAGCCAGGCTTTCCCTTAGAACGTAGCACTACCGGCGCGTCCGAAGTTGCCTCGGCCAGAAAGTATGGATTCAGAATTCGCTTGCTTGCGCGCGTCGGCGCGTGGCAACACGCATGCATGGCGTCGCCATCGGGAGCGTTCGGGATCATCGTCGACTGGGGGTGGACCTGTTTTTCCGCCGTCAGCTACTGCGACGTGCAGGGGAGCCCGTGCGTCAGCCCGTGGCGGTGTGGTGTGGTTCTGAGAGGCGTCGTCGGCGGCCCGATGCTCCTCGCACGGTGCTTCTTCGAGGAAGGACGCGCCCGCGGGCGTGCCGAGGAGCGGCGCCAAGGGGACGCAGGAGGAGGACGGCGATGAGACGACGTGAGCTCTTTGGGGTAGCCGTGGTGGCGTGCCTCGGCCTGGTCGCGGCGCCTGCCGGGAGCGTGGAGATCGATGGGGGCGAAGACGTTGGGTCCGATGATGTTGAATGGGACCTGATCATCACCGGCATCGCGGCGGCCGAGCGCCTTGCCGAGTCGGTCCAGCTGGCCGCCGTTGCGGCCGAGCTGGGCGTCACCCATCGCGACCTCGCGCACGCCATGCGGGCGTTCCAGAACGCGATCTACGAGCTCCGTGATGGCCGGTACGAAGGGCCGCCGGTCACCAACAAGGAGGCCGCGGCCGCCCACAGGTTGGCGGATCTCGTGGCCATCTGGGCAGGCACGGGTGTGGCGTCGGCAGCAATCCAGCCGCTCGCGGCCGAGGCGCTGGCGCCGTGGAAGTCGTTGCCCCCGGCCGAAGCCGCGGAGCCCGCGGAAGAGGCCGAATTGCGCGAATGGGTGCCGGTTGGGCTCGTCGCAGCCTTCGAGCTCGCCCGATCGGGCGACCCAGCCGCAGCCGCATCGGTGCAGGGACGCGGAGCCATGGAGCTGGAGCGCGGCATGTCGGCGCTGCACACCTTCATGTGCGACCTGCACACGCGGGGCGCCCTCGGCGGCGACCTGAGAGTCACGCAGGCCGAGGTTGCCGCGTCTTTCGAGCTGGCGCGCCTGATCGCGCGATGGTCGAACGGCGCCGCGGCCGCGCCCGAAATCCAACCCCTCGCGGCCAAGGTCATCGCGCCGTGGGGCTCATCGGCTATCTACATTGAGTAGTGAGGCGTCGAGTCAGGCGAACGATTGGCCGCCACCCGGTCGCGATTGCCGGCGACGAGGAGCTCAAGGGCGAACCAGACCGCGGCGGTCACGCCGAACTCGCCCGCTTGGTCCCTGCGGCGTGGCGCGACCGTGGTATCGAGGCGAGCTTGTGCGGTGCTTCTACCTGGAGGAGATGATCCGCACCTCGTGAACGTCTCGGGCCTCGCCGAGGGCGACGTACCCTCCGCGGCGCCCCTCGGCGCGTCCACGCCGGTGCTGGACGGCACAGCGGCCTGGCTCGCCAGCGCTCCCCGAGGCGCCCCTTGGCGCGTCCATGCTGCCGCTGGGCGGCGCCGACGCGCCTCGGCGAGGGCGAAGCGTCCGTACCCTTCGCGGCGCCCCTCGGCGCGTCCACGCTGCTGCTGGATGGCACAGCGGCCTGCCTCGCCAGCGCTCCGCGAGGCGCCCCTTGGCGTGTCCACGCTGCCGCTGGACGGCGCCGACGCGCCTCGCCCAGCTCGGCGAGGCCGGGCCGATGTCCGGCAGGGCGAACTCGGTGCGGCCATCGTTGCGGCGGACGTGGGCGAGCTCCGCTCCGGCGCGGAGCTCGCCGCTCGTCGCTTGATCGGTTGACGAAAAAACCGGACCACTGAACAGCGGGCCGTGGAAGTCGAGGAGCGCGTCGGCTACATCGACGAGGCCATGGGCTCACGACATCGAAATATCGATCTCGGGGAACCCGACACACTCCATTTCGAACCGCGAAAGCCGGCCAACTGCTTCATACTTGGTGGAACGGCACTTCGCTTTGCCCGCGGCTCGCCCTTGGCTGCTCTCCGAAAGGCAGAGACGTGTTTCCGGGCGCGTCAAATATACTTCCATCGCAGATCCGCACATGAGCCTCCAGATGTCAGCCCCCTCGTCTACCGCATCTTCGCACCGCCCTCGCGCTGCGAGCGGCTCGCCAGCCTCCAGAGTCTCCTCGTTCAATATGGACTCCGATCCAGGTGTCGAGTCAACCATACACGAAGGGATGGAACAGCAAATGAGAGCGGCGGTGATGGTGCTGAATGTTCGCATGCCGCGCCTGTTGCGACCGGCGTGCCGGGCTCAAGTGTGTTGCCCCGAGCCGCGCCCCACCTCTTCCGAATTATCCCTTTCAGGCCACTCCGGTCCCTTACCCGTGCCCGCGTCCACGGACGTCCGCTTCGCCAGGCGCGGCGCGGCCCCGCGCCACGGCAGCTGGCTCGGCGCCGCCGTCTACGTCGCGTGCATGGCGCCGGAGCAGACAGCGCGGCGGCGCCGGTCGAGGCCGGAGCGCGGTCCTCCATGGCGAGCGCACCAGCCGCCGAACGATGAGAATTTTTGGCCGCGAATCGTAATGCGTGCGTGGGCGGCGGATTGGGTCATCAGGGATTCACAGCGCCAGGAGACCCATGGTAATTCACCTCTGCGCGAGGAACGGGCGCCGCTCCGGCCGAGGCTGGGCGGAAAGAGGGATGCCGCGCCGGACTGGGCCAGCGCGGCATCCGATCCACGCGCTGGGCCGAGGTGAAGCTTGCTGCGTTCTGCGCTGGTCGTCGGTTGGTCGAAAGCGGCGGCCGTCACGATGTTCCTCCTCGCGCTTCCGCTGGCCTCCGCCACGCCGCCGCCACGACCACCGTCGCCACCACGGTCGCCGCGTGTGGCAGCGTTGGTCAGGGAGGCGGAGGCGGCCCTCGATCGGCTCGATATCGCGCGCGCCCGCGACCTGTGGGCGCAGATCTACGATCTCGAGAGATCCACGGTGGGGATCTGCCAGCTAGGGCAGCTCGACCGTCGCCTCGGGCGCTGGGTGGACGCGGCGGAGGAGCTCACGCGCTGCGTGCAGGAGATGCGCCCGCCGGCCACGCCGAGAGAGCAGCGACTCCACGATACACGGCACGCGGATCTGGCCGCGGTGCGGCGGCAGGTCGCGGAGCTCCGTGTGTTCGCGCCTGCCGGAGCGGCGCCCGTGCTCGTGGACGGCCGTATCGTGGACGAGACCGGCCGGATCTACGTCGAGCCGGGGCCACATGAGGTCACTGCGGTGTTGCCGGACGGCCGGAAGGCGCGCTCCACCGTGCGTGTCGCCGCGGGAGAATCGCGGGCCGTCCTCCTGAGCCCGGCGCCTGCGGGGCTTCGCCCCGTCGCTTCGCCGCCGGCGAGGCCCGCGGGCGCGCCGGCACAACCGGCGGCTCCTCCGGCGCCATGGCTTCTTTATGCGGGCTCAGCAGCATCGGGGGCGTTCCTGGCGTCCGGGATCGTGCTGCACATCGTGGCATCGCTCGAGGACAGCGCCTTGAGGGATGAGATGTGCAAGCCCCACTCGGACATCGAGAATGCGGGAGCGTTTCGAAGAGAGCAGCACGCCGTCGAGCTCAAGCAGCACCTCAGCACGGCGGCGCTTGTCGCCGGCACTGCGCTGGGTGCCGCGACACTCGCGGTTGCGGTGCTGCCGAACGGCGCCCAGATCCGTGCGCGAAGTGCTGGCGCGGAGGTGCGGTTCTCGTGGTAGAGCCTGGTACCGTCTGGGAAGGTCACCGGATCCTTGGCGAGGTTCACGATGGCATGGTCCGCACTTTCCTGGCCCGACAGCTAGGCGATGAGGGCGCGACCGTCTGGTTGCACCTCCGCGAGGGCCAACCCATGGATAGGACGGCCTTCGCTTCCGAGCTGAAGCGGCTGCAGGATGTCTCGCGAGCGGTGCCGCAGATCGAGCCGGTTCTCTACGGCGACGCGGGCGGCCTCTCTGCCTGGGTCGCGTGCCGGCGAAGCGACGGCATCAGCATCAAGGACGCGACGCGCGGGGCCGATCTCGGGGCGACCGCGCTGCGGATGGTGATCGAGGTCGCCTGCGCGATCCAGCGGTGCCACGCGCTGGGCTGGTGCCATGGGGCACTCGGGCCGGACCGCGTGTTCATCACGTCGAAGCGGGACTATAGCATCAGCCAGTTCGGCCTGGTCCGGCTGTTCCGGATCGAGCCGCACGAAGCCGCGCGGGAGCCGCTGGTGGCGCCTCCTGAACTGCTGAGCGGCGACCGGGTGGGGCCACGAGCGGATGTCTACGGTCTCGGGGACCTGCTCTACGAGCTCGTCTGCCGCCGCTCGCTCGACGCCGGTCAGCCCGGCACGTTGGGGGCGCAGCGGAACAGGCCTGTGATCCCGATCGAGATACCGCGTGCTGTCGCTGCCGTCATCGAGACGGCGTTGGAAGAGGATCCGCGTCGCAGGTACAGGAACGTGGACCACTTCATCACCGTGCTCGAGGGCCTCCTTGACGCATGGGTCACGCTGGACCGGGAACCGAGCAGCGGAGAGGGGCACGCCTCGGTCGCCGGCGCGGTGCCATCGACCTTGCGCAGCTCCCACCTGGAGGGCCCGCATTCGCCGGCCCCCGTGACGGAAGAGCCGGACGTCCGTTCCGAGGGCGCGTCGGTGGCTTCGCTGTTGAACGACGATGATCCTCCGCTGCCGGAGATCCCCTCTCTTGACGTGCCATCGCGTACGGCTCCCGCTTCGCAGGAGCGGATGCTGCCACCGCCGCCCTCGCTCGTCCGAGAACCTGGGCGAGCCATGATGATGGCCCGGAGCAACCCTGCCGACACGCCGCCCCGGAGGCTCGCGAGCCGCATCGCAGCTTCGGTCACCGCGATAGCTGCGCTGTGCGCCGGCGCGCTTTGCCTGTTGCGCCCGGTTGAGGTCGTCCTCCGCGCGGAGAAGCTCGCGACGACCCTGGTGGAATGGGGCTCGCCGCTGTGTGAGCAGCAGCGTTCACCGCCGCCGACTTCGACGCCAATCACCTTGGAGGAAACGGACAGCCGCCCGCGTGCTGTGCTCTCGCCGCGACTAGGCGTGGCGGCGAGAGCCGATCTGCACCGGCCGTACTGCGAGTCCGGTGATGTGAGTTGTGGTCCTGCGCTGTACTAGGAGGGCTTCTGTCGATGCGATGCATTCTTCTGTTCATCGGCGCGACTGCCGGGGTGGGTTGTGTCCCCGACCGCGGTTGCCCTGGCACAGGGCCCCACGAGGGGGACCCTGCTGTGTGGCTCTGGAAGGGCACGCAGAATGAGGTGCAAGACTGCGCGGAGGCGACGGAGATTCTCTGGGACGGCTGGAGAAAAGATTCCTCCACCGCCCCGGAGTCGCCGACGTTCGCACGCGCTTGCGCTGGCATTGTCCGAGACGACCTTCCGGACGCGTACACCCTTTGCGTGATCCCGACCGAGATAGCGGAGATCTGCTACGAGGGATATGAGGACCGCTCGGTGTACGTCGAGGAGGATGGAGAAGAACACGTGATGTGCTGCACGCCCGTGGGGAACCCGCCGACTGTGGTTCCTCAGAGCTATGGCGAATGCACGACATGAACGGCCCGATTGTAAATACCCTGGCGCGGACGCTCCTGCCCCTGTTCTGGGTCGCTCTGTGGAGCTCGGGCGGAGGATGCCGCGCCCATCCCGAACCCGAGGTCTCGGGCAAGGCAGTGGTGACGCGCGGTGGCGAGGAGCTGGTGATCGACACCGGCGGCGACGGAACGGATGTTGTAGGCCTAGACGATCATCCGATAGGCCTGTGCGTCGTGCGGAACGCAGGTGACCTCAGCGTGGCAGTGGATAACGGAGATGACACCGGTCTCTCCTACGTCAACATTATGGACGAGGGCGGACTCCCTCATGCGTCTGCGAAGATCGACGGAGAGCTGTACCAGGGTGCATGCGAGATCATCGTTCAGGAGCAGCAAGGCGACCCGTATGAGGCCGATGTGGCGGCGGGACCGTGCGACCTCGTCCGGCTCTTCGACGGTGCCAAGGCGCGCCTCGTGACAGCAACCTTTCACGTCTGGGACTGCAGCGGGGCCGACTAGCTAGCCGGGCCCCATCGGGCGGTCACGCCTACCAAGAAATCCGACCAGCCGCTGCGGGCTCCACGCTGACACCGGACCACGCGAGCGTCCTGATGAAGCGGACGCCGCACGTCGCCACGACCGCCACGTGCTGCGTCGACAGATAGGCCGCCCCGAGCTCCGCGGCCGGAAAGAATCCGAGGTACCGCAGGCACAACCCCCACGCGTTGCACACGGGGATGCGCCCGAAGTCGAGCCGCGCCGTGAGCTCCAAGGAGAGGGGCACGCGGAACGGCATGACCCGGGCTGACGCCGTCGGACCTCCCAGGAGGCCGAGCCAGCGTGCGCCGCCGCCAAGACCGAAGAGCCCCACGTCGGCGCCGATGCCGATGTCCACGGCATCACGGACCGGCCATCGACGCATGCCGGTGACCGACGGCATGAGGCCGCCGGTCGCCCGCGCGGCATGGGTCCCCCAGCACGACATAGGCCGCCTTGACGTCGACTTGCCATCGCGGCGGCGCGCCCTCTTCCGCCCGGGCGCCCGTGGACACGAGCGACAGCGCGACAATCCCGGCGCACGGCCCCGTCAGCGCGCTACTCGTCCATCTCCGGCGGACCATCGTCGGCCTGCGCCTTTCTTCGAGCAGCGCGGAGCGCCGCGAGCCAGTGCGCCTGGTCCGGGTCGCTGTCCCACGGCGGCGCCTCCCGGTAGAGCGTGTCCCAGTATTCCCATACTGCCGCCTCGGCCGTTGCCGGCTCGCTCTCGCCTTCGGGCGCTCCCTCGACGCGGTCCACGAAAGAGCACCATGGTTCCGAGGCGCGGTGGCTCAGGCTCATCCACGGTCGAGCGGGCTCCCCGCCAAAGCGTCCATCGCTGCTCTGGAGATAGCCTTCGTAGGCGCTCTGCGCGAGGGCCCTCCGCCAGCGGTAATTGACCGACATCGTGCAGGTGTCGCGGTACATCGCTGCCCAGATGCGGTCCTCCTCCGGCACGTCCTCCCGCCATGCGCTCGCATAGAGCGCGCGGAGCTCCTGCTCGCGTGAAGCAAGCTCCTCTCGACTGGCCGGCGGCGGCAGGGCCCTGATCGCGCGGTCGCGCGCGGCGCTCGGCCCGGGGAGATCAGGCGCGGCGTCCCAGCCGACGGGCGGCTGCAGCATCGGGGGGATGGGTCTCGTCAGCGTCCTCGGTTTGCCGCGGCGCCCGATCCGAAACCCTCTCCGGAAAGCGCGGAGCGCCTGGGCCCGGAGCTCCTCGGCCGTGTCGTCGGACGTCAGCGTCCGCCAGAGGTAGGTCCTGTGGAGGCGAGACGTCGGGTCGGCCGCAGCAAGCTCGCTTGTGCCGGGGCGCTCCTTCTTGAACGCCTCGAGCATGGCAAAGAACGCGCTCTGGACGGCCTCCAGCAGCATCGGCCAGGGTGGGGCCGGCTGCCCGTCGAAGCGTAGGTGGCGGCTCGGGGGAGCGCCTGCGTTGCCTTGGCCAACGCCCGGGGGTCGCGAGTCGTCGATCCACCGCGCGAACTTCTCGCGGTGTCGCTCTGCCCATGCGCGGTCCTCCTCGAGCAGGTCGTCGCGCCACGCTTCGGCGCAATGCCTGCCCAGATTCTCGAGGTCCCACTTCCATGTTTCGGGGTCCCTGGTTGTAAAGAGGCCGTGTCCGGCGACCGCTTCGCGCAGCTGGACCCCTCCGGGCGGGAAGCTCGACCACCACTTCACGGCCGATCTCCCGGTTGACCACCGGTCGGGTCTGTCGGTTGACCACCGGTCGGGTCGGTAGGCGTGGGCGGGCATCCCCAGCCCGGCCCGGCGCCGAGCGGACAGAGGAGCGGGACGAGCTGCGGAAAGGCCCATCCGGGAGGCGGTGCCGGTACCGCGATCATGGCATCGATGATGTCGTCCGAGTCGAACTCGTCGGGGTCCGTCAGCTCGACCGGCACCTTCTCCGGATCGTAACGGAAGTCCCACACGAACCGGCACTCCACGGTCGCTCCGCCAGGGATCGGCAGGCTGTTCATGAGATCCGTTTTTCTGGCTTGACGCTCCACGGATTCCCATTGGTCCTTGGCCATCTCATAAGTTATCCATAAAGGGGTTTTGATGAGATGATAGAGCATGTCGGCGACAGTCAAGGGAGGTTCCTGGTCGGCCCAGTTGGTCCACTGACCACCGGCTTGGTAGCGGCATTGAAGCTTGCCGACCTGATCCTTCTCGTCCTTGTTTCTAAGCCACCTGACCGCCGCGGTATTCATGCCCCACCTCTTGAGCTCTGATATCGCTTGCAGTGGCATTGCCGCAATCCGGTCTCTCAGCTCATCGCGGTCGCTAGGATCCACGATGGAGCAGCCGCAGGCAAACACGACGAGCAAGACGCCGCGCCGATGGTTCATCGGTTCCCCTTCCAGATCGACGGATCCACGCACTCGCAGACGGCGGTCGACCTTACCAGCGCTGCCCGGCGTCGGTCAACGTTCGAAGGGCCACAGGGAGGACGGTGCCGGGCGCCGAAACGCCGCCGCTAGCCGCAATGCCGGTCAGTTAAGGCGGCCGCTGGCCGCCAGCGATCGTGTAAGTGCCCGAAATCACTGGGCGCCATCGGGCCGCGAAGAGCTTAACTGACCGGCATTGCCGCTAGCCGGGGCTCTGCACCCGATCCGGTGAACCGACGACGGTGAACAAGGCCGCGGGAGCATCGCAATCCCGCCAGTCACCAGCAGCGTAGATCTGGGTGGTTCTTTCGAGCGCGGTTTCGCGAAGGCTCGCGCCACCCAGCGTTCGCTTGCAGTGTACGGAGCTCGGCGGCGCCCTTCGCAGATCACGGGCGCCTCCGCCTGGGACTCGGCTAAAATACGACCCCATGGGCTTGTTTCATCGCTCCGGGGAGATCGTTCTCTACTGCTTGAAGAGCGCCCGCGCGCTCGCGCGCGCCGCCGGGGCGCTCGGCTTCATGCTCTCCGCCGGGTGCGCGGCGGAGGCCGTGGATCTGGCGCCCGAGACCTCGGTCGGCGCGGTCGAGGGCACGGATGCCGTCGTCGCCGTCGTGCGCGGCGAAGGCCAGGTCACGCTCTACGTCTGCGGCGGCGCAAGCAGCTACGCGACCATGACCCGCTGGTTCGAGGGGACCGCGGACGCGAGCGGCGCTTTCTCGATCGCGAACGGCGGGTGGACCGCCAGCGCCGAGCCCGGCGGCGACGCCGGCCGGCTGCGCACGCCCGACGGCGCGGAGCTCGCTTTCCGGGTGCGCCCCGCGTCGCTCGACCGCGCCGAGGGCCTCTACACGGCGGTCGACAGCGGCTGCCGCACCGGGGTCGTCGTCCACACGCCGGAAGGCGCCGAGGCGCCAGCGCTCCAGGGCACCTGGTGCGGCGCCGGCGACCGCTACGCGCAGGTGACGCCGATCCGCTCGCTCCACGAGATCGATCGGCGCGGGATCGAGGTGCGGGTCGAGGTCGACGGCGCGCGGAAGGACCTCCTCGTGACCCCGCTCGATCGGCCCTAGATCGCACCCTCCGAGGCGCTCCAGCTCCGCTCCAGCTCCGTCGTTGAATTCCGCCCCGTGCCGATCGAAGCTCGCCGGGTGGCGGAGGCAGCTCGACCGCGGAGGCAGCACCTCGCCTTGCCCGCGTCGCGCTTCATCGGCCGGGAGGGCGAGCTCGCCGGGATCGCCGGGCTCTTCCAGCGCGGCGACCGGCTGGTGACCCTCTGGGGGCCGGCGGGCATGGGCAAGACGCGGCTCGCCCTGGAGCTCGCGAGCCGGTGGGCCGAGGCGCAGGCTGGCGAGGCCGTGTGGCTCTGCGAGCTCACCGCCTGCCGCGATCTGCGCGCGGTCTGCGGCGCCGTCGCGCGCGCGATCGGCGCGCAGGTCGCGGCAGGGCGCCGGGAGGCGACGCTCGTCGAGCGGATCGGCCGCGCGCTCGCGGCGGAGGGGCGGGCGCTGCTCGTGCTCGACAACCTCGAGCACGTGCTCGAGCCGGCGGCGCCGGCCCTCGACGCGTGGGTGCGCGCCGCGCCCGAGCTCCGCTTCCTCGTGACGTCGCGCGAGCGCACCCGCCTGCCCGGGGAGGTGAGCTACGAGCTCGGCCCGCTCGGCCTCCCCGCCGAGGGCTCGTCCGAGCGCAGCGCGGCCGTGGCGCTCTTCCTCGATCGCGCGGCCGCCCACCGCGCTTCCGCACCGCCGCCGCCGCCCGGCGACGAGCGCCTCGCCGACGTCGCCGCGCTGGTGCGGCGGCTCGAGGGGATCCCGCTCGCGATCGAGCTCGCGGCGGCGCGCGAGGGGGTCCTCGGCGTGCGCGGCCTGCTCGCGCGCCTCGGGAGCCGGCTCGACCTGCTCGCGGGCGCGGGGCGGGGCCGGGAGGCGCGGCAGGCGACGCTGCGCGGCGCGATCGAGTGGTCGTGGGACCTGCTCGACGACCGCGAGCGGCGGGCGCTCGCGCGCTGCTCGGTGTTCCGCGGGCCGTTCACGCTCGAGGCCGCGGCGGCCGTGCTCGCCGAGCCCGACGCGGCCGCGATCGACCGCGTCGAGGCGCTGCGCGACAAGTCGCTGCTCCGCGCGGCGCCGCCGGGGAGCGACGGGGCGACGCGCTTCGCGCTGTACGAGGGGGTGCGGGAGCTCGCCGCCGAGAAGCTCGCCGAGCGCGGGGAGCGCGAGGGCGCGGCCGAGCGGCACGCCGCCTTCTACCTGGCCGCCGGCGAGGCCGCCGCGGCGGACTTCGAGCGGCGCGGCGCGCTCGACGCGCTCAACCGCATCGCGGGCGATCTGGAGGAGCTGCTCGCCGTCGCCGAGAGCGCGCTCGCGGCCGCCGCCGCGGGCCCGCAGGGCGCGGGGGCCCGCGCCGCGGCCGAGCGCGCGCTGCGGGCGCTGTGCGCGGTGGAGCCCGTGCTCAGCACCCGCGGGCCGTTCGGCGCCCAGCTCGAGCCGCTCGACCGCGCGCTCGCTGCGGCCGAGCAGCTCGCGGCGGATCCGCTCGTCGTGGCCCGGGCGCTCGCGGCGCGGGGGCGCGCGCGGCGGCTCCGCGGGCAGGCGGAGGCGGCGCTCGAGGATCTCGGGCGCGCCCGCGCGCAGGCGGCGGCGCTCGGCGCGGAGGCGCTGCTCTCGGGGATCGTCGCGGATCTCGGCGTGCTCCACCACGGGCGGCGCGAGATGGAGCGCGCGCGCGAGCACTACGAGCAGGCGCTCGCGCTCCACCGCGCCCTCGGCGATCGCCGCGCGGAGGGGCGCGCGCTCGGCAACCTCGGCGCGCTCCACCACGACGAGCGCCGCGAGGGCGAGGCCGCCGGCTACTACGAGCGGGCGATCGCCATCGCGGCGGAGATCGGCGACGGCCGGCTCGAGGGGATCTTCTCGACCAACGCCGGCCTGCTCGAGCAGGAGCGCGGCGCGCCCGCGCAGGCGCGGCGGCGCTACGAGCGCGCGGCCGCGATCCTCGGCGAGGTGGGCGACCTCAGGCTGCTCGCGATCACGCTCGGCAACCTGGGCGCGCTCCACCACGAGGAGGGCCGCCTGGCCGAGGCGCGCGCCTGCCACGGGCGCGCCGTGGCGCTGCTCCGCGAGGTGGGCGACCGCCGCTCGGAGGCGATCGCCCTCTGCAGGCTGGGCGCGGCGCTCGCGTCGCTCGAGGAGGTGGACGAGGCGCGGCGCGCGCTCGGGCCCGCCGAGCGGCTGCTCGCGCAGCTCGGCGACGAGCCCGACGTGGAGCTCGCGCGGGTGGCGTCGGGCTTCGTCGAGCTCTCGCTGGCGCAGGCGGCGCGCCGCGCGGGGCGGGGGGACGAGGCGGCGGCGCACGCGGGGGCGGCGCGGAGGAGGATCGCGCGCGCGCGGGAGGGAGCGGAGGGGGCGCCGTCGAGCGCGAGCCGCTCCGACGACGTGCGGCTGCTGCTCCGGATCCTGGAGCGCAGCCTGGCGGCGCTGGGGCTGCCGGAGGGGCGCGGCGAGGGCGAGGGCAGCGAGCGCGAGCTCCTGCTGACGGACGGGGCGCGGTTCTGCCGGCCGCCGGGGGGGGCGTGGCACGACCTGCGCGAGCGGCACGCGGCGCGGCGCCTGCTCCTGGCGCTGGCCGAGCAGCAGCGGTGCGCGCCGGGGCGCGGGCTCTCGCTGGCGGCACTCAAGGAGGCGGGGTGGCCCGGGGAGCGGATCTTGCCGGAGGCGGCGGCGAACCGGATCTACGTGGCGATGAACCAGCTGCGGAAGCTCGGTCTCAAGCCGTGGCTCCGGAGGGACGGGGAGGGATACTTGCTGGATCCCGCGCTGCCGGTCCACCACGTCGCGATCGAGCCGGCGGCGGGGGGCGACGGCCGCGTTTAAGGGCGGCTTAAGGAGCGGCCCGCGCCAGGAGATCTAGCCTCGCCGGTGGAGGTTCTCCGATGCGCATCTTCTCCTCGGTTCTCTTCGTGTCCTCGATCGCGCTCGCCGGCTGCGGCGAGCTCCAGCTCCAGGCCCCCGAGCTCGCCGCCGGCTCGATCGGCGGGGGCGGCGACGCGCCCGGCGGCGGGGGCGCGGGGGGGGACGCGCCCGGCGGGGCGGGAGGCGAGGGCGGCGCGGGAGGCGGCGCACCGGAGGCGGGAGGAGCAGGGGCGGGAGGCGACGCGCCGCTTCCGCCGGCGGACGCCTGGCACCGGCAGATCGCCGGCCCCGACATCGAGCAGGCCATGGCCCTGGCGATCGACCCGGGCGCGAATGTCCTTGTCGCCGGCAGCTCGCGCGGGCCTGCCGATTTCGGCGCGGGCCCGACGGCGCTCGCCGGCTTCGAGGATCTCTTCGTGGCGAAGTATACCGACAAGGGCGCCCTGCGCTGGGCGCAGCGCTTCGGCGGAGGCCTGGTGACGAGCACCGGCGCCGCGATCTTCGGCAACGACGGCGTCGTCGTCGTCGGTCATTACGCGAGCGGGCCGCTCGAGGTAGGCGCCCTGTCGCTCGAGGCGCCGGCGGACCACGACATCTTCGCGGTCGCGCTCGACGGGCGGGGCAAGCTGCGCTGGGCGCGCCGCATCGGCGGGCCCGGCCACGATCTCGCTGGCCGTGTGGCCGCCGGTCCCGACGACAGCGTGATCGTCGCCGGTCAGTCCGGGGGCAGCCTCCTGCTCGCCAGGCTCGCCATCGACGGGACGCCGGTCTTCGAGCGACGGCTCGGGAGTCTCTCCGGCAGCGCCTCGTTGTTCGCGCCGATCGGCGGGGTGGCGGTGGACCCGAGCGGCGACATCTTCGTGGCCGGCAGCTTCTCCGGCGGCGCCGATCTCGGCGGCGGCCCCATCACCGGGCTGCGCGGCGATCAGGCCTGGGTGGCGAAGTACTCGGGCCGGACCGGCGCCCACCTCTGGTCGAGGCATTTCGGCGCGTCCGAGGACTACGGCCTGGGCCTCGGCGACGAGGCGCAGGCGCTGCTCGTGGACGCGCGCGGCGACGTGCTGGTCGCCGGCCAGCTCGCGGCGGGCGCCGACCTCGGCAAGGGACCGATCGACGGCGCGGGCGGCGCGTTCCTCGCGAAGCTCGCCGGAGCGGACGGCGCGGTCCAGTGGGCGAACGTGCTCCCGGCGGCCCGCGTCGGCGGGACGAGCCTGTCGTTCACGCCCGACGGTCGCGTCGCGCTCATCGCGTCGCTCGACGCACCCTTCGACCTGGGCGGCGGCGAGATCGACGAGCGGGGGAGCTACGTCGCCGTCTACGAGCCCGCGACGGGCGCGTTCGGGTCGCAGCGGCACGTCGCCGAGGTCGGCGCGATGATCATCGACACGCAGAACGGGTTCTTCGGCCTGGGCGCCGCGGCGCTCGACGCAAAAGGGAGGCTCTCGCTGGTGACGACCTTCCACGGCGAGGCGCAGAGCGGCTACGGGACGCTGCGGAGCGAGGGCTGGGGCGACGTGCTCCTCGCCCACCTGCCGCTCTGAAACGCCGGCGCTGGGCCGGCCCGCCTCACGCCCCCTCGCCCCCCGTCGGCTCCCCCCCCTCGGCCGCCTCGCGCGCCGCCGCCTCGCCCTCCGCCTCGTCGCCGACCGCCGCCTCGCGCGCGGGCGCGCCGCCCCCGGCCGCCTCGCGCGCGGGCGCGGCCCGCTCGGCCGCCTCGCGCGCGAGCGCGCCGGCGTGGATGGCGCGGACCTCGTCGATGGTGCTGGCGTCGTCGGCGGCCTTGTCGGGGCGGTAGCGCTTCACGCGGGCGAAGCGGAGCGCGAGGCCGCCAGGATACTGCGGGCTCGCCTGCACGCCGTCGAAGGCGATCTCGACGACGAGCTCCGGCCGCACGTAGACGGTGTAGGCGTCGCGCGTGATCTCGAGCTCGAGCAGCCGCTGCGTCTGCCAGGAGAGCATCTCGTCCGTCATGCCCTTGAACGTCTTGCCGAGCATGACGAAGCCGCCGGCGGCAGGGTCGCGGGCGCCGAGGTGCAAGTTGCTGAGGAGCCCGCGGCGCCTGCCGCTCCCCCACTCGACCGCGAGCACGACGAGATCGAGCGTGTGCGCGCGCTTCACCTTGAGCCACGAGCTGCCGCGCCGCCCGGCCTCGTAGGGCGCGGCGAGCGACTTGGCCATCACGCCCTCGTGGCCGCGGGCGAGCGCGTCGGCGAAGAACGCCTCGGCCTCGGCCGCCGTCGGGAGCTCGATCCGCGGGACGCGCAGCGACCTGTCGAGCACCTGACGGAGCGCGGCGGCCCGCTCGCTGCCGGGCCGGTCGAGCAGGTCCTCGCCGTCGAGGTGCAGCACGTCGAAGAACAGGGCGCGCAGCGGCAGCTCGGCGCGCAGCGCGGCCACGTCGAGCGTGCGGCCGAAGCGGCGCATCGTGACCTGGAACGGGTGGGGCGCGCCGTCCGGACGCAGCGCGATCGCCTCGCCGTCCAGCACGAGCGAGCGGGCCGGGAGCGCCCGCACCGCCTCGACGATCTCCGGGACCGCCTTGGTGACGGAGTTGAGGCTGCGGCTGAAGACGCGCACCTCGTCGCCGGCCTTGTGCACCTGCACGCGCGCGCCGTCGAGCTTCCACTCCAGGGCCATCGCGCGGAGCTCGCCGAGCGCCGTGACGACATCGTCGGCGGCCTGCGCCAGCATCGGCTGCACGGGGCGGAGCAGCTGCAGCGAGAAGCGCTGGAGGCCGAACGCCCCCTCGAGGAGCGCGGCCTTGGCGACCTCGGCCGCGTCGCCGGCGAGCATGACGGCGCGCCGCAGCGAGGCCGGCGGCAGCCCCGCGGCGCGCGCCACCGCCTCGATCATGACGGCCTCGAGCGCGCCCTGGCGGAGATCGCCGACGAGGAGCCGCGCGAAGAAGTCGCGCTCGAGCTCGGTGGCGCGGGCGAGAAGCCTGCCGAGCGCCGCGCGGCGCTGCCCCGCAGACCCGGCGCCCGTCGTGCGCGCGATGTCCGTGAAGACAGCGTCGGCTTCCCCCAGAGTCAGCGTGGGCTCGGCGGCGGCGGGACCGGCGCGGCGGGCCTCGGTGACGATCGCCGGCCCGAGGCCGATGCGGCCCTGGCGCAGCCGACCGGCGAGCCAGTCGACGCCGATCTCCACCTCCTCGGGAGAGAGGCGGCGCAGGAGGTCGGCGAGGGCGGCGATCTTCTCGAGACGGCTGGAGGTCGTGGCGACACGCTCGGAGGTGGCGACGAGGTCAGAGACGAGCACGCAGGCATCCTACCCTGGCACCTCACGAGCGCACGCGCAGCGCACGCTCGACGGGTCGTGTGATGAGGCCGCCGCAGTGTGTCCTCTACAACCGAGCCGAGGGACTCCGCAGGATCGAACCTGACCCACAGGCGCCAAGAGTTCTCCGCATGGGCTGAGCGAGATCCTACCAAAGGGTGTAAGAATGAGGAGCAGAAAAGATCTTTTTCGCGCGAGATCGCAGCCACTTTCAAGTGCAGCCACTTACGGAGAGCGACGAGGAATTATCAGGTCATTCTCTGGCGTCGAGACATCATGAGCTGGCCGCAGCGGCGGACGCGGGTGTCCATGCGTCCACGCGCGCGGACATCGCGAGAGAGCGCAACCGCCGGTCGGGGTGCCAGTCACGGGAGGGGACGAGAGCCCCCGCCGTGGAGGCTCACTCCGACGGGGCAGGTGCATCGAGCGACGCCGCGCCGTCGACATGGTGGGCCGCGCCGGAGCGCGCGGCGATCGAGAGCCCGCGCGCGGGGCTCCCCGCGGCATCGAACGCGCAACAGCAGATTGACCATGTGCCAGCCGTCCAGTCCGACGGATCGCGCTCTCCGCGCCGCGCCGCAGCGCCCGAGCTCTCGCGCGATCGCCGAGCGCCGCGCCGTGGAGGGGAGTCTGGCTCATCCCCTCTTCAACGTCCCTTTCGAGTCGAGCGTTCCGGCGCCCACCAGCCGCTCCGCTCGTCCGGCGCCGCGCGCCGCGAGAGGGGGAAAGCGCAGCTCGCCCCGCGAAGAGCTCGCGCGCCGCTTGCGGCCATTCGCGGGCGCGAAGCGCGTGACGCGGCCCGCGCCGCCCCCCCCGGACGGAGGCCGCGCGGAGCAGGTCTTCACGCCCATGTGCTACCCAACACGCGCGAGAGGCCTCTGCCCCGGCCGCTTCCCCCGATGGCGCGCTCGCTCCGTTTAGTTGACCTCCGCCGCTGGCCTTGATACCGGGTTGGCGGTCAGCGCGCCGTGGGCAGGTGAACACGGCGGGCGGGCGCAGTTTTCCTCAACCACAGCTGAGGAATTACCGCCCCTCCGCTGCAAGGCCGCCGTGATCGGGCCTTGGGAGCAGCTGGCTTGGTTTTTGCGCAGCGCCTCTTCGGCAGTCTGACTGTACCGGGAGACGCTGGCGTGGTGTTGGTGTCCTCACGGAAGGCGACGGAGGTTCTTCGATGGTGGAGCGGCAAGTCCGGAGGCGGGTCGGCGTCGTGATGGGCGGCTCGTCGGGTGAGCGCGAAGTGTCCCTGCGCTCGGGCGCGGCCGTCGCCGAGGCGCTCGAGGCGCGCGGGTACGATGTCGTCCGGATCACGCTCGGTGACCGGTTCGGCACTGAGCTCTGCGCCACGCTGCAGCGCGCGCAGCTCGACGCGGCGTTCCTGGCCCTGCACGGGCGGCTCGGTGAGGACGGGTGCGTGCAAGGCGTCCTGGAGCTCGCCCAGATCCCGTACACCGGGTCGAGCGTGCTCGCGAGCGCCCTCGCGATGGACAAGCTCAAGGCCAAGGAGATGTTCCGGCTGCACAACGTGCCGACGCCTCCCTACTACACTGTGGGCGCGCACCAGAACCTCGACGAGCTCGACGCGATCCATGGCTCGTTCGGGTTCCCGGTCATCGTGAAGCCGCGCGGCGAGGGGTCGAGCCTCGGCGTGGCCAAGGCCGGGTCGCTCGAGGAGCTAAAGGCGGCGCTCGCGGTGGCGTTCGAGTTCGACGACGCCGCCATCGTGGAGCGGTTCGTGGCCGGGACCGAGGTCAACGTGGGGATCCTGGACGGCAAGGTCCTTGGCGCGATCGAGATTGTCCCGAAGAAGGGGCTCTATGACTACGAGGCCAAGTACACGCCGGGCATGACCGAGTACCACATGCCGGCGCGCCTCCCGCCGACCCGCTACCGCGGGGTCCTCAACCTGGCGGAGCGGGCGGCCCAGGCGCTCGGGTGCACCGGCGCCGTGCGCGTGGACCTGCTCGTGACCGGCGGAGAGAACGAGTACGTGCTCGAGGTGAACACCCTGCCGGGCATGACCCAGACGAGCCTCCTGCCGAAGATCGCGGCGGCCGCAGGCTACGAGTTCGGCGACCTCTGCGAGGCCATCCTCGCGAGCGCCCGGCTGCACCAGCCGGTGCGGCGCCGCGCGCCCGCCGCGTCGGAGCTCCGGCTCAACGAGCGGGGACAGGCGGAGAAGCGCCTGCGGCTCGTGAAGTCGGCGGGCTGAGGGCAGACGCCCTGGAGGCCGGCCTGGAGGGCTCATCGAGCGCCCCGGCCGGCCGAGCATAGCCTCACTCGCTGTCAGAGCTCATTCCCTGTCAGAGCTCACTCGCTGTCAGAGCTCATCGCCTGTCAGAGCTCATCCCCTCCATCGAGGCAGAGCCGCGCGACGGCCGAAGGTAGGCCCGTCAGCGGGGGGGCGTGACGGCGCGCGGCGCCTCGGCGCCGGGCCGGAGCGCGGCTCACACGAGCGATGTGCAGATCCCGACCCGGGGATGGTACACGCCGATTCTGCGCTTCCCGCGTCCCGCCTCGGGCGTCACGAGGACGACCATGCTCCGGTCGACCGGAGCGTCGGCGCGGATCCGCACGTGCTCGCCGGCGACGACGACGTGCCAGATCTTCACCGTCCCGAACCTCGTCACGACGACACCTTCGTAGATCTGCGCGGGTGACGGCGCGCCGCGCAGCGCCAGGCGACAGGCGGTGTAGCTGCCCAGCACCTGATACAGGAGCACGAACGGCATGACCGCGAACGAGAAGGCGAGCACCATCGCGACGAACGGGATGTCGCGGTAAAAGGAGCCGGCCACGAGGAGCGCGGCCCAGAAGAGCAATGCGTACCCGACGCCGGCGAGCTGGTGCCGGGCGTGGCGCAGAGCCGCCCAGGGGCGCGGGGGTGGCCCGCGAAGCTCCGCCGGCAGCTGGATCGCGTCGAGTGACTCCATCGTGCAGCTTCGGCATACCCCCGATGCCTGCGGAGCTCAATCGTGCATCGCGGGATCAGCCACCTTCCCGCTGCCCGGCGTTGATCACGTCGCGCACGCCGCGCGCTCGCTCAGCTCGCCTGGATCTGCGCGCCGGCGAGTTCCTCCTGGAAATCTCTGCCGGGTCGCGCACGATGAGCCGCACCATGACCACCCTGCGCAACCGCAAGATCATCCTCGCCGCCCGGCCGGACGGCGAGCCCAAGGTGTCTGATTTCCAGCTGATCGAGGAGGAGCTCCCCGAGCCCGGCGAGGGGCGCGCGCTGCTGCGCACGCTCTATCTGTCGCTGGACCCGTACATGCGCGGCCGCATGAACGCCGCCAAGTCGTACGCGCCGCCGGTCGAGATCGGCGATGTGATGGTCGGCGGCGCCGTCAGCGAGGTGCTCCGGTCGAGCGTGGCGGGCCTGTCGCCGGGCGACATCGTCGAGGGGAGGACGGGCTGGCAGGCGTACGCGGTCACCGATGGAAACGGCCTGCGCAAGGTGGACCCGGCGCTCGCGCCGGTCTCGACCGCGCTCGGCGTGCTGGGCATGCCGGGCATGACCGCGTACACCGGGCTGCTCAACCTCGGCCAGCCGAAGCCGGGCGAGACCGTGGTGGTCGCGGCCGCCTCCGGGGCGGTGGGCTCGGTCGTCGGGCAGATCGCCAAGATCAAGGGCTGCCGCGCGGTCGGCGTCGCGGGCGGGCAGCGCAAGTGCGACCACGTCGTGAACGAGCTCGGCTTTGACGCGTGCGTCGACCACCGCAGCCCCGACCTCGCCGAGCGCCTGAAGGAGGCCTGCCCCGGCGGGATCGACGTGTACTTCGAGAACGTCGGCGGCGCCGTGTTCGAGGCGGCGCTGCCGCTCCTGAACCCCTTCGCGCGCGTGCCGGTCTGCGGCCTCATCGCCCACTACAACGACACCGCGCCGCCTCCCGGGCCAGACCGCCTGCCCGGCCTGATGAGGCAGGTGCTCTCGAAGCGGCTGATGTTCCGCGGCTTCATCGTCAGCGACTTCGCCGAGCAAAGCCCGGAGTTCCTCCAGGAGACGAGCCGGTGGATCCGCGAGGGTCGCATCAAGTACCGCGAGGACATCGTCGAGGGGCTGGACAGGGCGCCCGAGGCCTTCATCGGGCTGCTCAAGGGCGAGAACTTCGGCAAGCTGATCGTGCGCGTCGCGTCCTGAGCGCGGTCGTGAGCGGGATTCCAGGAGGTTTCATGAGAAGAGATTGAACCACAGAGGCACAGAGGGCACAGAGGAGAGAAGAAGAAAGTGGTTGTGCGCTCTGCATATTATATTCTGTTCTTTATCTCTACCTCTGTGCCCTCTGTGCCTCTGTGGTTCAATCTCTCCATCCTCACGGAACCGGGGGTGCCTCGCTCGACGAGGCGCCGGGCCAAGGGGATCACGGCGCGAGGATCAGCGCGCCGCCCGGTGGGATCGTCATCGAGAGCATGCCGGCCGCGGAGACCGTCGCTGTCTGTCCGCTGAGCGCGTCGGTGAGCTCCGTGCCCGCCGGGAGGCCGAGCGACTGCGCGACCTCGACCGAGATGTCCTGCGCTGTCGCCGCCCGCGTCAGCGCCACGACAGCGGACCTGCCCTGGGCGAGGCGGCGGCCGAAGACCAGGGTGTCCTCCGTGGCGGTCAGGTTCACGTAGGCGCCGCGGCGGAGCGCGGGGATGGCCCGGCGCGCGGCGCCGAGCTTGCGCACGAAGTCGAGGGTCTCGAGCTCGTCCGGCGTGAGCTCCGCCTCCGGACGCCACAGGCTGCGGTTGTTCGGGTCGACGCCGCCCCACTCGCCGTACTCGTCTCCATAATAGAGCAGCGGCGCCCCGGGCAGCCCGAGCAACCACGCCATCCCGAGGCGCACCCGCGCATAGACATCGGAGGACGCCGGCGCCTCCGCGGTGTCCGACCACTGGTGGTTCGGGACGTCCCGGTCGTGAGACGCGTCCCGGCCGCTGTAGTCGGCCAGCGTCGCGAACCGGGCCGTGTCGTGGCTGCCGAGGTACGGCGTCATGATCGCGCCCTCGGGCCACCTCCGCTGCCCGTCCTCGACCCAGTAGGCGGCGTGCAGCATGTCGGCGTCACCCCAGGCGAACGTGCGGTACGACACCCCATGATAGAGGACGAAATCGAACTGGCCGTCCAGCCCCTGAGGGCCGATGTACTTCGCGATCGTCCCGTAGTTCTCGTCGTTGCACGACGCGCCCTGGCCGCAGTCGCTCCAGCCCATCGCCGTCTCGCCCATCAGGAAGTAACGGGTACCGGCCGGCTCGAACGCCGCCCGGACCTCCGCGGCGAGGTTGCGCGTCGCGATCTCCTCCACGTGCTTCACGGCGTCCACCCGGAGCCCGTCGAGATCGAACTCGTCGAGCCAGTAGATCGCGTCCTCCACGAACGCTGCGTTGGCCTCGGGCACCGTGTGGTTCACGTCGGGGAGGTAACCCGCGAACATGCAGTCGAGCGCGTGCGACGTCCAGTCGCACCCGTCCGTGCCGCAGACACACCCCGTCCGGAACCAGTCCGGGTGCGACGCGACGTACTCGTGATCCTCGTGGACGTGGTTCACCACGAAGTCCTGGAGCACCCGGATCCCGTGGCGGTGCGCCTCGGCCACCACCGCGCGGAGCGCGCCCTCGCCGCCGAGCCGCGGATCCACCTCGCGCGCCTTGACGGGCCAGTACCCGTGATACCCGGTGACCTGGTGGACTCCATCGCTCGCGGGGTAGGCGCCGGCAGGGTTCTCCTGGAACGGCGTGAGCCAGATGGCCCGTATCCCCAGCGCGTCCAGCGTGCCGTCCTCGATCGACCGCCGCAGCCCCTCGAGGTCGCCGCCGGCCCAGTCGCCGCGCGGATCGGCGCCCGGCGTGGGCGGCGCGTTCAGGTCGGGATCGCCGTCGCGGTAACGATCCGTGACGACCATGTAAATGAGCGCATCCTCCCAGGAAAACGGCTCTTCCTCGACCCAGAAGACCAGCCGGAGCGGCTCGCCGGCGCGGCCGCTCCGGGTCGCGCCGCGCAGGGTCACCCGGTACTTGCCGTCGGCGAGGTCGCCCAGCGCAATCTGCACGTCGCCGCGCGCGTCGATCGAGATCTCCTCTTCCGTCAGCGGGCGCGCCTCGCCGTCCTGGTCCAGCAGCGTCGCCTCGAAAGCGTCCGCCTCGGGACCCGCGCCCTCGATGCCGTCCCGGTACACGAGCTGCGCCTCGAAGGCGCCCTGGCCGGGAGCGGTCCGGGTCACCTGGCTCGAGGCGACCGAGAACGCCGGAAGACGGCAGTCGGGGACCTTGACGGCCGAGTTCTCGGTCCCGCCGACGTACTTGCGGCGCCCCTCCGCGGGGTCGAACACCCACGCGACCTCGCTGCCGGACCGATACGCGATCTTGTAGCCGTGGAGCCCCGGCGGCAGGTCGACGGTGGCGACGAGCTCGCCCGGCGTGTCGCCCTCGACAAGCTCCGGGGCAGTGTCGAGATCGAAGCCGTTCCACTCGCCAGGGACACGGACGTCCGTGGCCCCCGGGGGCGGGGTGAACGTGAACGACGTCGGGCAGAGCACGCCACCCTGCTGCCCGCCGCCGCCGCCGCCGCCGGCCGCCCCGGCGCCGCCCGTGCCCTTTCCGTGGCCGGCGTCGAGCTCGTGATCGTTTCCACACGCGAGCGGGACGGGAAGCACGACGGCAGAGACAACGGCGATCAGGAACGCACAGCGGCGGCGCAACATGGCCTCGATGAGTATCCGATCGCGAGAGACATGTCAGCGCACGCAGCGCCCGGAAACAGCGCGCGCGCCGCAGGACACCAGCGCTTGTCGATCGTCGCGCATCGTCGCACCTCCCACGTAGCGCGGAGAACAACGACGCTCCGCCCACGCTGTCGCGCCGCCAACAAGCGCAGCTCAGCCGCTCAGCGGCTCCTTGGCGCGCGCGTCGGCGGCGAAGTATTGGCGCAGGTGCCGGCGCAGGGAGACCCGCGTGATCCCGAGCGCGCTCGCCGTGCGGGTCACGTTGCCGCCCTGGGCGGCGTAGACCGCGAGGATGTGGCGGCGCACCGCCTCGCCGAGCGAGGCGCTGCCCCGCGCCGGCGGGGACGGCCGCACCGAGCCCGGCCGCGGCGGCGCGCTCGCCTCCGGCAGCGCGCCGATCTCCGGCGGCAGGTGCTCCAGGTCGAGCGGCGCGCCGTGGGAGAGGAGCAGCGCGCGCTCGAGGACGCTCCGGAGCTCGTGGACGTTCCCCGGCCAGGGGTACGCCTCGAGCCGGGCGAGGGCGCGGGGCGAGATCCCGCCGCTCGCCGCGCCGCCGAGGCGCTCCAGGAAGTGCTCGACCAGCCGGCGCACGTCGCCGTCGCGCTCGCGCAGCGGGGGGAGCGAGAGCCCGAGCGCGCTGACGCGCTGGTGAAGATCGCCGTGGAACGACCGCCCGAGGACGCGCGCGGAGAGGTCGACGCTCGTGGCGGCGATGAAGCGCACGTCGGCGACCAGCGCCTCGGCGCCGCCGATCCGGCAGAACGGCGCGCCGTCGAGCACGCCCGCGAGCCGCTGCTGGAGCTCGAGCGGAAGCGCGCCGATCTCGTCGAGGAACAGCGTGCCCCCCTCGGCGAGCTCGAGCAGCCCGGGGCGCGCCGCGGGGCGCCCGTCCGCCCCGGCCTCCACGCCGAAGAGCTCCTCCCCGAGCCGCTCGGCCGGCAGCCGCGCCGCGCTCACCGCGACGAAGGGACCGCCCGCGCGCGCGCTCGCCGCGTGCAGCAGCCGCGCGCAGAGCTCCTTGCCCGTGCCGGGCTCGCCTGTGATGAGCAGCGGCGCGCGCTCGTGCCCCGCGGCGAGCTGCCGCAGCTGCTCCATCGCGCGCGCCCAGCGCTCCGAGGCGCCGACGAGGCGCGCCTCGCTGTCATCCTCGACCCAGACGACGCGCGTCATCGTCCCGCTGCCGAGGGAGCGGAGGTGTCCGGTGCGCCGGGAAGGGGCTGCGCTTTCTTCCACATCGCATCTCCTCGATTCATGGGCAGACGGCGAGCGCCGTGCCTGCCATTTTCTTCATCGGCAGACGGCGAGCGCCGCGTCTGCCATTTTCTTCATGGGGCAGGCGGCGAGCGCCGCGTCTGCCGTTATCTGCGTTACCATGCTGTCCCCGGAGCAGGCGGTCACCAGGGATGGGCCACAACGAACGGCGAGGGCGAATGACCGGCGAGCGGCGACAAGGGATGATGGATGACAGACGCCGGATGATCTCACCCGGTCAGCGACATCCACTCTACCGCGAACGACGCTCTGGCGGAAGGGAGATCCCGACGGGAGGCGGCCGGACGGCGAGAAACTACGTGCTCAAAATTTGTGCGTGAGCACGGACCTGGGTTAGTCGACCGGTGCACCCGAAAGGAGAGACGACGAGATGAGCTCGAAGCGCAAGACCCCGGCCCGCACGAAGACCACGAAGGTCGCGAGCCCGCTCGCTGCCCCGGCCACCTCGCAGGAGCCGCGCGCCGCGCAGCGGAAGGGCGCGGTCTCCGCCCCCGCCGCCGTCGAGATGCCGTCTCCGGCCGCGGAGCTCGCGGCCGAGCGCGCGCGCGTCGAGGCGCCGAAGGTCACGCCCCCGCGGCTGTCGCGCGAGGAGCGGCACCGGCTGATCGCCAAGGTGGCCTATGGATATGCCGAGAGGGCCGGCTTCCGGAACAACCCCGTTGACGACTGGCTGAACGCCGAGCGAGAGGTCGACGCGCGGATCGATCGCCTCGCGAGCTGAGGCCTCCCCGCGGCGGCGCGGCAGGCGCGCGGCGCCGCCGCCCCGGGCTCGTTCGGGCCCACGCTGCCCACGCCCGAGCGACAGCCGCGCTGGCGCGAGATCCAGCAGAGGTGTCCGATGTGCCCGCGGGCAGGAACGGGGCGCCCGCGCGACGCCGCCCGGGCCTGCATCTGCCCACGAATCCCACACGACCGGCCGCTCCCGCGCGGCGCGGTAGGGCCGTTGAACGTGCCGGTCCGGCGCGCCCTTCGGCCCGCCAGCGCCCGACCGCGCCGCGGGGCGTCTTCGAGGCTCGTAGCGGCGCCGCGGGATGGGTATCCTCGCGAGGGACGCGGGCGGTGAGCCCGCGGCCCGCTGTCCCTGCGCGCGCCGGTCGCCTGGCCCGCGAAGGTCTGCACCCCGAACCTTGCGCCATGCATTCAGGTCACGTCGTCGCCAACCGCTTCCAGCTGGAACGCCTCGCGGGCTCCGGCGGGATGGGCGCGGTGTGGCGGGCGCTCGACCGGCAGAGCGGCCACGCGGTCGCGCTCAAGGTGATCTTCAACCAGGGCAGGGAGCACGTCGTGCGCTTCCAGCGGGAGGCGCGCCTGCTCGCGGAGCTCGAGCACCCCGCCGTCGCCCGCTACATCGACCACGGCATGACCGCCGACGGGCTCTACTACCTCGCCATGGAGTGGCTCGAGGGCGAGGACCTCGGCGCCAGGCTGTCGCGCGGGCCGCTCGGGATCGAGCACAGCCTGATGCTCGTCGGCCGCGTCGCCGAGGCGCTCGCCGCCGTCCACGCGCGCGGCATCGTGCACCGCGACCTCAAGCCGACCAACGTGTTCCTGCCCGGCGGCGACATCGACCGCGCGAAGCTCATCGACTTCGGCATCGCGCGCCAGGCGGACGCTACCTACGAGCTCACCCTGACCGGCTCGGCCATCGGCACGCCCGCCTACATGGCGCCGGAGCGGGTCCGCGGCGACCTCGACGTCGACGCGCGCGCCGACCTCTACTCGATCGGGTGCCTCTTGTTCGAGTGCATCACCGGGCGGTCGCCGTTCGTCGCCCAGCACCCGCTGTCCGTCCTCGCCAAGGTGCTCTTCGAGGCCGCGCCGCGCCCGAGCACCTTCTGCCCGAACATCCCGCCGTCGCTCGATCTGCTGGTGGCGCGCCTGCTCGCGAAGAACCCCGCGGAGCGCCCCGCGGACGCGGGCGAGATCGCCGCCGAGCTCCGGATGCTGAGCGTCGTCGAGGGCAGCATGTCGACCGGCACCGGCCTGCCGACGCCCGCGCTGACGAAGAGCGAGCGGCGGCTCGTCAGCGTCGTCCTCGCGGCCGAGATGAGCGCGGGCAAGCGCGGCCCGCCGTCGGCCCGCCCGCAGGCCATGGCGGGCCCGGCGCGGGCGAACGACACGATGCTGTCGGGCCACGACGCCACGGTCGTCTCCGGCAGCAAGGACGCGTTGCCCGCGGACCTGCTCGCGCCGGCGCCGCCGGTGCGGCCCCGGCCCGCCCCGCCGCCGACCGCGCCGTTCCACGAGGTGCGGCAGGCCGCGCAGTCGCACGGCGCCGTCCTGGAGGTGCTCGCCGACGGCTCGGTCGCCGCGGTCGTCGCCGGCGCGGGCTCGCCGACCGACCTCGCCGGCAACGCCGCCCGCTGCGCGCTGTCGATCCACGCGCTCTTGCCGGGCGCGTGGGTGGCGCTCGCGACCGGCTGGGACGTCATCGCCGGGACGCAGGCGGTCGGGCAGGTCATCGACCGCGCCGGGGCGCTGCTCGACGCGCGCGTGCGCCACGCCTCGGACGACCCGTCCTCGGGCCGGCCGGTGCTCATCGACCAGATGACGGCCGCGCTCCTCGGCGATCGCTTCGAGACCGCCGCGGGCAGCCAGGGCCCGACGCTGCTCGGCGCGCGCGCGCCGCAGGACGGCGGGCGCAAGGTGCTCGGCAAGCCGACGACCTGCGTGGGGCGCGAGCGGGAGCTGCGGGCGCTCGAGGACCTGCTCGACGAGTGCGCCACCGAGGGGGTCGCGCGCGTGGTGCTGGTCACGGCGGGGGCCGGCGTCGGCAAGTCGCGCCTCGGCTACGAGCTGATCCGGCGCGTCCAGGCGCGCAGCGAGCCGGTCGAGGTGTGGCGCGCGCACGGCGACCCGATGCACGGCGGGGCGCCGCTCGGGCTGCTCGCGCAGCTCGTGCGGCGCGCGGCGGGGCTCTCGGACGGCGAGCCGCTCGAGGAGCGCCAGCAGAAGCTCGCGGCGCGGGTCGCGCGGCGCGTCGGCGAGGCAGCGCGGGAGCGGGTCGCGGAGTTCCTCGGGGAGCTCTGCGGGGCGCCGTTCCCGGAGAGCCCGGCGCTGCGCGCGGCCCGGCAGGACCGCGCGCTGATGGACGAGCAGACGCGGCGGGCGTGGCTCGACTTCCTCCGGGCCGAGTGCGAGGCGCAGCCGGTGCTGATCGTGCTGGAGGACCTGCACTGGGGCGACCGCAGCACGGTGGAGTACATCGACGCGGCGCTCCGGCAGCTGCGGCACCAGCCGCTGCTGGTGCTGGCGCTGGCGCGCCCGGGGGTGCGCGAGGCGTTCCCGGACCTGTGGGAGGAGCGCGAGGCGACGGAGATGCGGCTCGGGGAGCTGTCGCGCCGCGCGTGCGAGCGGATCGTGCGCGAGGTGCTCGGCGACGCGCTCCCGGCCGCGGAGCTCGGGGCGCTCGTCGACCGGTCGGCGGGCAACGCGTTCTTCCTCGAGGAGCTCGTGCGCGCGACGGTGGAGAAGCGGCCGCGGGGCGTGCCGGAGACGGTGCTCGCGATGATGCAGTCGCGGCTCGCGGCGCTCGAGCCCGAGGCGCGGCGGGTGCTGCGCGCGGCCGCGGTGCTCGGCGAGGTGTTCTGGCGCGGTGGGATCGAGGCGCTGCTCGGCGGGGGCGGGCAGGTGCCGCAGCTCGAGTCGTGGCTGCTCACGCTCGAGAAGCGCGAGCTCATCGTGCCGCGGTCCGAGTCGATGCTCCGCGGGGAGCCGGAGTTCGCGTTCCGCCACGGGCTCGTGCGCGACGCGGCCTACGAGATGCTGACCGACGCGGATCGCGCGCTCGGGCACTGGCTCGCTTCCGAGTGGCTGGAGCGCGTGGGCGGCGACGATCCGGCGGTGCTCGCGCTGGTCGACCAGCACGTCGGCCGCGCGGCGGAGGAGGCGCTCGCGCTCGGCAACGCCGACGGCGCGGCGGGGCACCTCGTGCGCGCGGCGCGGCTGCGCGTGCGCGCCGGCCAGTTCGAGGGGGCGATCGGCGCGATGACGCGGGCGTTCGAGCTCGCGGACGCGTCGCGGCGCGAGCCGGAGGAGCTCGGCCGCTGGGTGGAGATCCTCTCGCAGGCGGTTAGCCTCGCGCGGCGCGCGCCGTCGCTGGCGGCGGCGTCGGGCCGCATCCTGTCGCGCGTCGACGCGGTCTCCCCGCTCGAGCTCCGGGTGAAGTCGCGCATCGAGCTCGCCCGCGCGCTCGGCGCGACCAACCAGTTCCGGCTGTCGCACGACCTGCTCGACGGCGTCTTCGAGATGGCGCTCGGGCACCGCGAGCTCCTGCGCGAGGCGCTGATGGTGGACCTGGAGGTCTCGTGCCTTCAGGGGCAGTTCGCGCGGGCGCGGCGCGCGGCGCTGGACCTCGACGCCCTCGGCCCGATCGACGATCCGCGGGCGCTCCTGTCGGTCGCCCTGGCGCGGGCCACCTCGGGCGACCGGCCCGGCGCGATGGAGGCGCTCTCGCGCTCGGAAGCCGCGTCGGACCCGGGCGATCGGGCCGCGGAGGCGGTGCGGGCGAAGCTGCTCGTGATGATCGAGCTCTACACGGGGGATTTCCGGGCCGCGGTGCGGGCGTGCGAGCGCGCGCTCGAGCTCGATCGCGCGCTCGGGCTCCGCTTCGACGGGGTGGTGAACCTGCACAACCTCGCGTACGCGTGCGTCCGGCTGGGCGATCACGAGCGGGCGCGGTCGCTCTTCGCGGAGTCGCTGGAGCGGGCGGACGAGGCCGGGTACGACCGGGTGGCCGCCTCGAACCGGATGTACATCGCGTACCTCGACGGCGTGCAGGGGGCGGGGGACGCGCGCGAGCGGCTGAAGGCGCTCATCGCGCGGGCGGAGGAGCAGGGCTACTGGCACGACGTGCTGCAGGGCCGCTGGGCGGCGGCGATGCTGCTGAAGAACGCGCGCAACGACGCGCTCGCGCGGCGCGAGTTCGAGGACCTGCTCGAGCTCTCGGTGCGGCTCGGGGATCCGCTGCTCGAGAAGGACGCGCGCGCGTGGCTCGACCGCGCCGAGCGGTGAGGGGCGGCGAGGGCGCCCGGGGCGCGGGGCGCGCGTGCGGGTACGGCGACCCGGAGAGCGGGTACAGCGACCCGGAGAAGAAGACGGCCAGGGATCGGGGCGCGCGGAACGAGGCCGGTCGCGAAGCCTGGGGCGCCTGTCGATGCGGGGCCCCGTCCCGGCACGCGGCGGAGTGACACTACGTGTGCCCGGACGTTTACAGGAGGGCATCCGAAGTGACACTACGTGTGCCCGGACGTTTACAGGAGAGCATCCGAAGTGACACTACGTGTGCCCGGACGTTTACAGGAGAGCATCCGGAGTGACACTACGTGTGCCCGGACGTTTACAGTGCGGAGGGCCGGCGAACCTGCGCGCCTGGTCCGAGAGGTGCGGAGCCTTCCTGCCGAGGACGCGTGCGTGCCTTTCTTGCTCCCAGCGGTGGCCATGCGGCTCCGAGCTTCACCGCCGCGCTCGCTCGCGGGTACGTCTTCAGGATGGCCAAAGCCAAGACCAACAACAAAGACATGGGGAAGGCGCCTGCGTCGCCTCCCACGGGGAAGCACTCCTACCGCGCTTGCTACAAGCGCTTCGCCCCGGAGGCCCTCGCGCTCCCGGACAGGGAGGTCGAGCTCTGCCGCGCCGACGTGCGGATCGCCTTCGCCAACGTGAAGCAGGGCGTCGAGGCGGCCTGCGCCGATCCGGCGCGGGTTCGCAAGGCGCTGCCTGAGCTGCCGCTCGACGACGTGCTCGCGCTGCCGGATCTCGGCCGGGCGCTCGTGTTCGCCTCGACCCGCGTCACCGCCAGGCCGGCCAGCAGCCGCGAGATCGAGGCGAAGCTCAAGATCGTTGCCGAGCTGCGGGAGCCGATGCTCTCGCTCGCCGAGACCCTCGCCAGGCGCGGCCTCCTGCCCAGGGACGTCGTGGCGGAGATCCGCGCCGGCAGCGGCAAGTACGATATGGCCAGCGACGGCATGGCGCTGGCCCACCTGTACGAGGAGCACGCGGACGCGCTCCGCGGAAAGCACCCCTTCACCCGGGAGGAGTTCGACCAGCTGCGGGAGGCGAGCGAGTGGCTGCTCGACAACCTCACGCCCGACGGCGCCCGCCGGCCCGCCACGAAGCAGCGTGGCGAGGCCGAGGCGATGCGCGACAGGCTCTGGACGCTCCTGGTCCGGCGCCACGCGGACCTGCGGAAGATCGGCTACTACTTCCACGGCGACGCCTTCGAGGACGTCACGCCGAAGCTCCAGTCGAGGGTCGTCAAGGCGGCAGTGGAGGAGGCCGACGAGGAAGAGGTCGACGAGGACGGCGGCGACGAGGAGGAGGTCGACCAAGAGGAGGAGGTCGACGAGGAGCCCGAGGAAGCGTCGCCGTGAACGGCTTGCGACCTGAGGTGATGCTTCGTCCCTCTGCATAGCCCACCGGGGCGGGCCGCTCTCCGCCGCCCGCCTCGCGCGCTCTCCGCCGCCCGCCTTCGCGCGCTCTCCGCCGCCCGCCTTCGCGGCCAACGCCTTCCAAGAACCTGCTCGCCGCCCCGCTGACGGCTCCGGAGGCGGCACCGCGCAAGCGCGCAACGGCACGCCACGAAGGCACCCGCGCGCGCAGCCATCCCGTATCCCGACGGCGGAGGGGCCAGCCCGCGGCGCCCGGACCCTCGACCGGCCGCGGAGAAAGCCACTGGGCCGTGAAGGCAAGCCCGCGCGGGCCGCGCTCGCAGGCGACATCGTGCAGCCCAGAGCGCGCGGCTGCCAGCGCGCTCTCACGCGCGGCCTGGCGCGGCCTGGACAGGCAGCCGGTGCCAGGACGTCGGCAAGCACTCGCGCATCGGAGGCAGGTGCGCAATGGCTCACGCTCTGGACGGTATTGCCACGTGCAGCGTGATGCTCTCGCCAAGATCCCGGTTGACGTCCAATTCCAGCCTCAGAAGGATGGCTCGCGTCGTCGCGTTGATCGTTCGGTGCGGAGAAGGGGAAGGAGACGATGCGCACCAGAGGCCGGCGGAGCCCACGGGCGGCAATGGTCATCCTCCCGCTCGTTGTCGCTCCGACGCAGGGAGAAGCGTCCGAGCTGAGCGCCGGTGTGAGCCTCGGGTGGATGCAGGCGGGCACAGCGCCGCGCCTCGCGGTGGGGCCTCATGCGGGGATCTCGTGGCACATCACGGGGGAAGTCCTGTTCAAGGTTCACGACCTGTGCAGCGTCGTGCCCCCGATCCAGATCGGTGGGGCCGGCGTTTAACACCTCCGTCGCTGTCGGACACACCTGGAAGGGCGGCGATTTCAGCGCGGGGCCATCGGCTGCGATCCATTTTTGCCAGGATTATGAACTGATGAAACACAGTGTTGAAGAGCTACTGGACGTCGTCTACATGCATTATCCGCGTGGGATCGATCTTGCCGAGCAAACCGACATACAGCGTTATAAGGAAACCGAAGAGTATTGCCGGCTAGTAGCCGCGCGGCGGCGCGCGGCAGCGGACGAACGTTGGCCTGCCTTGCTGCGTCGGATCGAAGAACGATTTCCTTCTAGCATCGTTACGAATGACTCGTTTCACCTGCCTACGGGGTCATTGGACGCTTCCTACTCCTTTTCAGTTTCTCTGCCAAATACAACCCACGGCCGAACGTTGTGGTTTCAAATTGGCTTCCTGGTTCCTTACTATCTCGTTTACGGTTGGCGCCTGGTCCAGTTTGTGAGGCAGCCAGAGAAATTTAGAGTTGTCTTTGGTGGTATAAATTTCTTCGTTTCACGAAGCCCGCGCGATCCGGAGCTCGTGTCAAATTCGGGTGATGAAAGACTAAAGAGTGTCACGTTCAATGAGTCGTATATCGACTTCGAGCTATCGCCCGACGAGCTGCCGTACGCAGAGTGGATCGCCCGCGACATTGAAGCGACCTTCGGTTGTGAACGCATGCCGCCGGAGATTGGAACCATACTTGTGCCAGATGTAGCAGTGAACCTGCGGACTCTCGGGGAGGCTACGCTCTACGATTGCCTGTTTAAGGCCGGTCATGAATGGGCGCGCCCTTCGCCGTCTGAAGTGCGGACGCCTGGCGTAGAGGTCGATGCGAGCAGCCTGACAGGAAGATTCGTCGCAGTCCTTAAGGTGCTGGCGGCGCTCTACAATATCTTGTGGAGCCTGATGCCAGAGGCGCAGGGCGCTTTCTTCGGGGGGGTGACAACAGATGGGGTCTTGCACAAAGAAGAAATCCTGGAGGCGGCTTCGCAGATTCGGCTGCTCCTCGAGTCGCCGAAGACTCCTCGCGGCATCGCTTCCAAGCGTGAGCTCGAGGCTGCCGTGCGCGAGTTCGAAGCGCTGGTCGCTGCGTGGGACGGAGAAGGCGAGCCGCCGGCCGCCATGGTCGCCTGGGCCTCGAGCTTCCTGGCGAACTGGCTCCTGGACTCGGAGCCCGAAGCCTCCTCGTAGCCGTAGCGTTGATCCGCGCCGCCATCCGCTTGTTGCAGCGCCCGCTATTGGATGGCAGTACATGCACACCGGATCCAGGATCATGAATCCATGAAACACAACATCGACGAGCTGCTCGACATTGTCTATCGATACTATCCCCGTGGGGTTGGGATCAAAGAGGATGGCGATATCGACGTCCAGCGATGCACGGAGACCGAAGAGCACGACCGACTCGTGCGCGCGCGGATCCAGGCATCGAAGGGCGACCGATGGCGCTCCCTGCGGCGTCGCATCCGAGACGGATTCCCTGGTAGGTTCATGGATCATTCGCTGCATCTCCCCGCCGGAGGCTGCGACGCCTGTTACTCTTTTTCGATCGACATGCCGGAGTCCACGGGTCGAACGCTGTGGTTCCATGTGAGCTTTCTGGTTCCTTACTACATCGTCCATAGCTCACGCACGGTCGATATCGTGAAGCGAACGAGGGACTCGTTCTCGGTCAAGTTTCTAGGCCTACATTTCATCGTGTCGCGCAGCCCGTTCCATCCGAGGTTCGTCGCACGTCCGGATCATGGCCAAGAGTTCACCATCATCAGTAGGGAATATGCCACCTTCGATCTGTTGCCCGACGAGCAGCCATGCGCGGAGTGGATTTCCGGCGACATCGAAGCGACCTTCGGTTGCGAACGCATGCCGCCGGAGATCGGGACCGTACTCGTGCCGGATGTGATAGCGGGCCTACGTCTTCCTGGGGAGGCTAGGCTCTACGATTGCCTGTTCACGGACCATCACACGTGGGTGGAGCCATCGCCGTCTGATGAGCCGGCACCCGGCGCCCAGATCGAAGCGAGCAACCTGACAGAGTCGCTCGTCGCGGTGCTCACCGTGCTTGCGGCGCTCTATGACCTCGTGTGGACCCTGATGCCAGAGCTGCAGACCGGTTCTTCTTACTGCGTGGTGACGACAGATGGGGTCCTGCGCAAAGAGGAAGTGCTGAGAGTACTTGCGAAGATTCGGGTGCTCATGGACCCACCGAAGACTCCACGCGGCATCGCTGCGAAGCGGGAGCTCGAAGCCGCCGCGCGCGAGCTCGAAGCGCTGGTCGCTTCGTGGGAAGGTGAGGGCGCGCCGCCGGCCGCCATGGTCGCCTGGGCCTCCCGCTTCCTGGATAGCTGGCTCGGCGACGCGGATCCTGGCGCCTCCTCATAGCCGTCGCGGAGATCCGCGCCGTCTCCCCGGGACGTGACCGCGGCTATTCGGGAAAGCGAAGCGTTTCGTGGGCCTCGCCGCTCTCTCCCAGCGACGTCGGCGATGGGAGGGTGAGGCGCGTGTCGCCGCGCGCTCGTCCACGGGTCGGGCTCTGGCAGGTTGCTGGTGGCGAGGGCCGTGCTCGCGTCACCGTGTCCAAGGCTCGGCGTGCCCGCGGCCCGCGTCGGGTCGCGCTCGGGGGCGACGTCGTGCAGCCCGAGCCGTGCGGCGGCTAGCGCGCTCGGCGACCTGGACCGGCAGCCGGCGCCAGCAGGTGGACAAGCACTCGATCCACGCAGGCCACGCAGGCAGCTGCGCGCTGGCGCACGCTCTGGACGGTACGAACCACGTTCGTGGTGATGTTCTCGCCTAGATTCCGTTTGACGCCGAATCTTATCATCAGAAGAATGGCCCGCGTTGCCACGTTGCTCGCGTGTTGCGAAAGACGGGGAAGCAGACGATGAGGACGACAGGCCGGCAGATCCCATCGGCGACAGCACTCGCTCTCGTTCTCAGCGTCGTTTCGACGCAGGCAGACGCATCCGAGCTGAGCGCCGGAATTAGCCTCGGATGGATCCAGGCTGGCACCGCGACGCGCCTCGCGGTGAGCCCGCATGCGGGGATCTCCTGGCGCATCACGAGCAACATTTTATTTCATGTTCACGATCTGCTCAGCGTCGTGCCCCCGATCCAGATAGGTGGGTCCGGTGTCTACAACAGCACCGCCGCCGCCCTCGGATATGGCTGGGATCGTGGCGATTTTAGCGTGGGTCCATCCCTCGCGATCTACGTCATGCCAGCCTGCGGAAGCGCCTTGTGTGGTCGCGTTGCCGGGATGGCGGCAGGCGCGCATGCGCAAACCAACGCGTACGTTGCAGGACCGCTCGGCGTGTCGGTGAGCGCCAATGTGGACTGGGTCGGCGGGAGCAGCCTTGTGCTTCCAGGTTACGTGTCGGTGCTTGTTGTCGCCGGTCCCGTGCTTCGATGGAGTGTAAAATGAACACAAGAAGAAGTCTGCTGCTAATTGTGGCTGTCGCCGTCTGGGTGCTATCGGCGTGCAACTGGACGGTAGGAGACTGCTATCCCCGCGAGGAGTGGGAGAAGGGTGAGGGTGCAGGTGGACCAGTCGGGCCGCCCGTTCCCGTCTTCAGCTCCAGCGCATCGGGGGACTTCGGGGCTGCACCGCCAGAAGGCCCGCAGGATGGCAAGAAGGAGAAGATCCAGTGCAACAAAACGGACGACGAAGACGAAGAGGAAGAGGAAAGCCCGAGCGACAGCTCGGAGGCGCCGACAGCTAGCCCGACGAGCCCGCCAGATCCCTGCCAGCAGAGCGGCGCTCCGAGCATGGGATGCGCAAATGCGCGGTTCGGCCCGTCTGATTTCAATTTTGTTACGATCGTCGCCTACGACGGGACCGTTGCAGGCGGTTGGCAGGAGGCAAGGGCAGGGCTCACTTTCTACAGAGGTGACGCCGGCAAACAGGCGTGCTTTGTCCGCATTGGCATGCCTCTGAGAAGCGAATTTTGGGGGGACATCCCTGCGGAGGACGCCGCGACAATTAGTGCCAATGTGGCGAATGCGGTAACCGCGAAGCTGGAGAAAACAGGAGGTTTTGAACTTCCGTTTGGTATATTCTGCTCAAGAATAAAACATGACATGGGAGATGTATTTGATAAGCAGTACAAAGGGCTCGGCGCTAAGATGATGGACCCATGAAACACAGCCTCAACGAGCTATTAGATATCATCTATCAATACTATCCCCGTGGGGTTGGGATCACCGATGATGTCGATGTGCAGCTACGCAATGCGACCGAAGAGCACGCCCGGCTCGTGAACGCGCGGATCCGAGCATCAAAGGACGATCGCTGGTATGCCATGCTGCGTCGCGTCGAAGGGCGCTTCCCTGGCATGGTCATGAACGAGTCGCTCCATCTTCCCTCCGGCGGCTGCGACGGATGTTACTCATTTACGCTCGATCTGGCAGAGTCCAACGGTCGAACGCTGTGGTTCCAAGTGAGTTTTCTGGCTCCATACTACATTATTCACGGTTCGCAAACAATCGAAATAGTGAAGCAGCTAAGAGACCTTTTCATAGTCGACTTTCGGGGCATGCACTTCCGCGTTTCACGAAGTCCACTCGATCCGAGGCTCATCTCAAACCCGGACCATGAAAGCCCACGGACGGTCGCCATCAAGCGGGAATACGTCACGTTCGAGCTGTCGCCCGCCGAGCAGCCATACGCAGACTGGGTTGCCCAGGAGATCGAAGCGATCTTCGGTTGCGAGTGCATGCCGCCAGAGGTCGGAACCGCGCTCGTGCCAGAGGTGGCAACGGGCCTGCGGATTCCTGGAGAGGTCAGGGTATATGATTGTCTCTTCTCAGAACACGAATGGGTAAAGCCCTCGCCGTCCGACGTGCCGGCACCCGGCGTAACAGTCGACGCGACCAGCCTCACAGAAAGGTTCGTTGCGGTGCTTACCGTGCTCCGGGCGCATCATCAGATTGGATTGACTCTCGCGCTGCCAGAAGCGGTTCTACAATTGCCAGAACCATATCGACAGTCCGTGGGGGTTTTTGCTTCAGTATCGACGGATGGCTTCCTGCACAAGGACAAGATGCAAGAGGAGCTCGCGCGCATGCGCCCGCACGACGAATCGCCGGAGACTCTCCGCGCCATGGTCGCCAAGCGCGAGCTCGAAGCGCTGGTCGCTTCGTGGGACGGTGAAGGCGAGCCGCCGGCCTCCATGGTCGCTTGGGCCTCCAGCTTCCTGGATAGCTGGCTCGTGGACTCGGATCCCGAAGCTCCCTCGTAGCCGTCGTGGAGATCCGTGCCGTCGTCCTTCCCGGACGTGATTGCGACTATTCGGGAAAGCGAAGCGTCTCGTGGGCTTCGCCGCTTTCTCCCACCGTCATGCTGCCATCGTGGTTCCAGCTGATGCCGCCCTCGCCCGGCTGTCCGGTCTCGATGGTCACGCCCTCGAGCGTGAGCTGGTCCTCGTCGAGGTAGGCGACGCCGATCGAGTCGCCGCCGCGCCCGGGGCCGCCGTAGCCGCCGGCCCCTCCTCGGCCGCCCCGGCCGCCGAAGCAGGTGGCGAGTTCATCCCCCAGCGTTCCGCCCGGTGCGCCTCGGCCGCCTCGGCCGCCGTCCTTGGGTTCCCTGCCATCGCCGCCCCTGCCGCCAGAGTCCGCCGTGATCTTGGTGTCGCGCACGGTCACCCGGGCGTGAAGCACGAGGACGCCGATGGACGGCTGTCCGTTCGCTCACCCGCGGCCCCCGCGGCCTCCGCAACCGCCGTCCCCGCCCGAGCCTCCTCCCGCGCCTCCCCTGGAGGCCACGCCGCACATGACGAGCCCGCCCCAGCGACCGCCACCGCCGCCCGGTGGAAGCCGCAAGCCGCGGGCGAGCGGAGTTCCTGGCCGATTGGTTCGTGGAGTCGGATATCGAGCTTCCTTGTAGTGCTACCTTGACGCCGCGTTGCTTCCAGAGGATCGTCCGGAGCGGCTCGGGGGAACATATGAAGCATCGGCTGACGATGAGGGTGATCGCTATCGTCCTATGCGGCATGGCCGTAATGGTGCTCGGTTCCGCGTGCGACTTGAGTTACGAATGCGAAACGGTGGAGCCGGGCGGTGCTGGCGCTGGAATACCCACAGGCTCAGTAGGGGCTGGAGATTACCTCAGGGACGAGGAAGAGAACGCAAGAGAAGAAGTCAACAGCGCATCGGAAGCGCTGATGGCGGGCTGTACGTCGAAGGACTGCTACGACATGTTTGATGACTGCGAAGATATTGGCGGAAGGTGTCGTATCGGGTTCCCCGGATGCGACATTCACGGCAGTAGTCCTTGCAGATCTTGCTTTACGGCGTGCCTCGGCGACATGCCGTATCCGCCTCAGTGCAACTGTAGACAATGCGGGTTTCGCTGATGATCTGCTCGATTCAAGACGCCGTCTATGTCGCAATTGGCAGAATCGCACAATCGGAGCTGAGAAAGATCGTGTCCCCGGTAGTGGTCGAGGATGACTGCATCCTCCTTGGTCCATCGAGCGCGGAGCTGAATCGTCATCGCATCCAGCGGACTAGATACTGGGGTGTCCAGCCATCTGCGAAGCTAAACAAAGATCTGGCTCGCTCCGATGGTAGATCGATATGCGTCGCTGTGCCACCGACGATCCGCGGTCTGCTGAGCTTCGCCAGGATTTGCGCATCCGGAGTTGAGCGAGGGCGACAAGTGTATGCGTGGTCTCTTAGGCCAGACGCCACGGTGCTAATGCCACAGGGACTCGATCCAGTCGCAGAGATCTATGTCGATGTCGCGGACGCACTGCAACGAAAACCGTCCATTGTTCAATGTTCAGAGCTGGAGATCGCGCTCTCTGCTACGCTATGGAAACTGTGGTGTCGCCGATCTCCTGTTGCTATATCGCGATTTCTTGCGACAGGTGGCGCACTTTACCCGCTGCTGGCAAATCTTGGTCGCTATCATGCAGGCTACTTCCCGAGAAAGGCCGGCCGCGGCCTGCTATTATCGCGCTTTGACGAGCTTCTCTTGCGACAGCTTTCCAGTGATTGGATCAAGCCGGTCAAGGTGTTTTCTAACGGAATGAGGGCGCAGTCCGGCCTACATGCCTGGCTCTCACACGTAGGCGATTATTATGTGTCGAGGCGACTGTTGGAGTGGTCACGCCATAGCAACGGACGCATCGTCGAGTGCCAGGAGCACCCGGAAAGGTCCTCTGAATTGAGTGGGTGGTCTTTCCGGTGGCGTGCGGGAGCGGAAACGATACTCGATGGGCTTCCGAGCTTGCACGTCGCACCGTCGATTTCTATCGGCGGCGCCGTCGCCTACGATCCCGATCACCCGTGGGTGTGTCGGTTCGATGTAGGGGGGACGCCTTACGTGACTCGGCTCGCCACGGCTGACCGTCCCGTCGACGGCCTCGCAACGCCCTGATCGCTCGCGTTGAACACCGCAACGCTGGTAAAGGTCTGATGATTGTTTGATGCCTTACTCGGGCCAGACGAGACCGAGCTTCAACGTGAAGGCGAGGATCTGTCGCGGTTCTTCGAGACGCGTCAGCGCTTCGTGGCGGCTGCACAGGCGGGCATTGCTGTAGCCATCGCTCGACACCGCGACCACCGCGCGCTCGGCGCGGTTCTGCTCGCGGACGAAGGCCGCTATCTCTTGGCCAAGCAAGAGTCCAGTTATTCAGGAAAGCGGAGCGTCTCGTAGGCCTCGCCGCTCTCTCCCATCGTCGTCGTGCCATCGTGATTCCAGCTCGTGCCGCCCTTGCCCGGCTGTCCGGTCTCGATGGTGACGCCCTCGAGCGTGAGCTGGTCCTCGTCGAGGTAGGCGACGCCGATCGAGTCGCCGCCGCGCCCCGGGCCGCCGTAGCCGCCGGGCCCTCCTTGGCCGCCCCGGCCGCCGAAGCAGGCGGCGAGTTCATCCCCCAGCGTTCCGCCCGGTGCGCCTCGGCCGCCTCGGCCGCCGTCCTGGGGTTCCCCGCCGTCGCCGCCCCTGCCGCCAAAGTCCGCCGTGATCTTGGTGTCGCGCACGGTCACCCGGGCGTGAAGCGCGAGGACGCCGATGGACGGCTGTCCGTTCCCTCCCCCGCGGCCTCCTCGGCCTCCGCAACCGCCGGCCCCTCCCGAGCCTCCTCCTGGACCACCCTTCGAGGCCACGCCGCACACGGCGAGCCCGCCCCGACGACCGCCGCCGCCGCCGCCGCCCTGGCCCGGCGTGCCCCAGGTCCCCTCGCCGCCCGTGTCGCCCTCCCACCCTGTCTCGGTGAGGCGCCCGATGCCCTTGCCGGGCGCGCCCTGCGTCCCCGGAGCCCCCGGGCCCCCAGTGAATCCGTCGGAGCAACTGCGGTTGTCCCGCTCCCCGAGACCGCCGCGCGAGGGCGAAGCGTAGGCGGGCTCCCCGTCGCCTCCATCCTCGGCGCTGTCGGGCAGCCCGTCCCCTCCCTTGCCGCCAACGCTCGTGAGCCCGCTCTCGCACTGGTTCACGGTCGCAGGCCCGCCGGCGACGACGGCCGCCAAGCACGCGTCCCCACCGAACATGCCATCCGGTCCGTCCGGTTGCCTGGTCGGCCACTTCTCGCCAGCACCGCCTCCATCTCCGTGGCGGGCGGAGATCTCGCTCCGCAGGATCTCCACTGCCGTGCTCGACTGAACGAGCACGCCGACCGGGCCCGCCGAGCGGACGTAGAGATCGGCGAGCGTCGACACCCCGTCCGCGGCCCCCTTGTCCTCTGGGCCCGCGGGCTCGACGATCACCATGGGGCCGAAGACCGTGGCGTGAGAAAACGTGGTCTGCGGGCGTAGAGGGTCGCGCTCCCACCTCCGGCAGTGGAAGCCCCCGAGGAGATCCACGCCAGAGGGTACTCTGATCTGCTCCACGCTGAATCCATCGTTGCAGAGGAACACGCGCCCTCGTCCAGCGCGCGCGAGTTCGATGGCGCGCGCGACGGTGTACACGGGCTTCGCCTTCGTGCCGGGGTTCCTGTCGTCGCCAAAACCGTAGTTTCCGGCGAGGAACACGCCGCAGCCGTCGTCGAGGATATCGGCGGCGACGTGCTCGACGCAGACCGACTCCGGAGGTGGCTCGTCCTCGCACGAGGTGCCTTCACAAGGCGTCACGCCAGGGTCGTTCACGCCGGGAGCGGTTCCGCAGCCGGTCGCCCACGGCGACAACAGAAGGACGAAGGTAGCAGCGGTGGTCTTCCTCATGGGCGTCTCCTGACGTGCGCCGCCAGCACAGGGCGGTTCATCGAGGCGGCTCCGGGTCTGGCGCATCGAACCGGTACCAGAACAGCGCAGTCCCATCGCTCGCCAGGCCGAGCCTGCTTTCCGGGGCTGCGTTGCCGCCGAGCCCCCCGGTGCCGGCTCGTCCGGGCGAGACCGTCGCATTCTCCAAGATGGCCACGGAGGCGCCCACGGAAGCGATGCCGAACGAGTGGCCGCCGAGCCCGCCGCCGGCGTCGCCGCCGCGGCCGCCGTTGCCGCCACGGCCGCCACGGCACCCGCGCGACGTGTCGGTCACAGAACCGTGGCCCCCGAGACCGCCGTCCCAGCCAAAGCCTCCCCACTGGCCCGTTCCGCCGACGCCGCCATTGCCGCCCTTGGCCCCGAGGACCGTGCTGGCATCGACCGTGAGGTCGCTCCCCTGCAAGGCCACGATCCCGACGCTCGCGCCGCCGTAGCCGCCCCCCTTGCCCCCCTTGCCACCGCAGCCGCCACTGCCGCCCGATCCGCCGGCCGCACCGCCCTGGGGCCAACCTGCCGGACACGCGTTCCTGGTGGAGTCGCGTCCTTTGCCGCCGCCACCTCCGCCGCCGCCCTGGCCGACGCCGCCCGGCTTCCCGTCCTCCCCGCGGACGCCGATCCATCCGTCGACGCCCAGGAGACCAGGATCCACTGCTCCGGCAGCGCGCTCCGCAGGGGCGCCATCTGCTCCGTTCTGCCCTTCCTTGCACGGCATGCTGGACGCGCCTAAGCCACCCAGGCCGAGGTCGGGCGGATTCCCGACCGGTTCCGGCAGCCCTGAAGCTCCATCGCGGCCCGCCTCGAGGCCTCCGTCGCCCCCCTCGCCACCCGTCGACTCGATGCCATCGCCGCACACGGTCACGACCGGAAGGGCGCCCGGCGCCACGTCCGCGGTGCAGGCGTCCGCGCCGTCTTTCCCAACCACGCCGGGGCTCGCGCGGAAGTTCGGCGCGTCCTCGCCCGGCTCTCCATCCTTGCCGTCGCCTGCGAGGATCACGCTCGACTGCACGATCGCCTTGGCCCCGTGCTCCAGGAGCATCGCGATCGATGACTTGTGGTCGCTCGCGGAGGCGTCGGCCGCCACGGCGCGCACGCCGAAGATCACTGATGTCGTGTCGTCCCCCGCGATGACCGCGTCGTCCCCCCCGAGGACCCGCACCGGGATCCCCACGGGCGGCGCGATGACGGTCAACGCGTTCTGCCGATCGAGCGGCCCGCCGTAGGACCAGTCGCCGCCGGCACACTGACGGCCGCCCCAGAGGTCGACTCCCTGGGAGAGCGAGATCGCCTCCTCGAACACCCCGCCGCACGCGTACACGCGCCGGGTCGCCTTCTCGCCGTCGCCTCGACCGCTCGCGGCGAGCCGGATCGCACGTTGCAAAGTCTTCACCGGCGCGTCCTTCGTGCCGGGGCTCTCGTCGTCGCCTTGCTCGCTGACGAACACGCCGCATTCATCCAGGGCCGGCGCCATCGCTGGATCGCCGTCACAGGGCCCCGGTTGGGGAGGAGGGCTCTCGCACAGGAAGCCCCCCGCACAGTGGTCAGAATAGCACCCCAACATGCCGGTGGCGCCGGCCATGCCGAGCATGAGGGGCGTGAGGGAACGAAGGAGCTCTCGACCTCGCCAATTCACTATGCGACGCATACCCTCCCTCCGCCTCACCATGCTCCTTCGAGGATCACACCTGCCCGCTCGCTCGTCGTCACGGGTACGATGCGGAGGCCTTTGGCGGGTCGCGCGTCCCCGAAGACCGCGACCTCCGTGAGAAAGGAGGCCGCCGTCGCGATCCCGAACGCGGCGCTCGTCGCCAGCGACACCTTGCCAAGGGTGGCGAGCAGGTTCCGCTCCTCGATCTGCGCATGAATGTCGGCGCACGCCGCCGGCGCGCTCGCTTTGCGGCAGGCGTCGGACGTCCACCCCTGCTCGCGACGTACCGCGTTGGCCTCGCGCAGGTTGGTGTGCACCACATGAGCGCGCAGCAGGCAGACCGCGCCGGCCGCCGCCGTCGCCGTCGTGAGCACGACGCCGCCAATCCGCGCCGTCCGCGGCCATGTAGCCGATGGCGCCGGAGCCTGCGTGGAGGTCGTCGCCGCGTGCGCCTCCGTCGCCGCTTTCTTCGCCGGGCCCCCTGGCTCGCCCTCGCCCGTCCTGCTCACCGCGGCGCGCGGTAACTGGATCGTCATCCTCGGCTCTGTCGCCGCCCGCGCGTCCAGCGTCTGGGATGCTTCCTCACGGCCCAGTGCTCGGGCCCGCACCATGTGCATGCCAGGCTCGAAGAACAGCGTGTAGGTCCGCCTGGGTCGGCCGATGGGCTTGCCGTCGATGAGCACCTCGGCATCCGGCGGATCCACCGACAGATAGAGCGTCGCGACGAACGGAACGGCCTTGGACAGGCCATCGTCAAATCTCTTTTGCTGCACAGGAGAAAGCGCCTTTCGCCGCTCAAGGCTCCATGCCAGATGCTCCGCCGCGTCACGGAACTTGCGCAGGTCGAGCTCGCAGAGGCCCAGCTCTCCAGCGATCTCAGCGGACTCTCTCTCTGTGACAGATGTCGCGTCGATCGCCTCGAAGGCCGCCTTGTAAGCGGCGTGTGCCTCGGTCGACTTGCCCGATGCCCGAGCTCGTCGGGCGCGACGAAGATGGTCCTTGATGTTCGAGCCGTCGCTTCGCGCGAGGGCCGGCTTGCCGTCCTCCGCACGGACCGGATGCGTGGTGCCGATCACGGCGCCAAGCATCAGGCACATCCAGAGCGAGTGCGCAACGAAACGCATGCATGGACCGTACTGACGCCAGCTGTGGCGCGTCAACGGCGCTGAAAGTGTCATGATCTGAACGACTAGATGAGAATTCCCTGTCCGAACGGGGAAAGCGATCCTCGCCGCTCGTGCAGTCGCGTACCCCCCCCACGGCCCACATGTCGCACACTGTCCGACCGACCCTGGGGCCGCCCTGCATTTTCTTGAAGCCCTGCAGGCGGCTCAGGTGTTCTACCGGTCATGGGCCAGCCAGGCAGCACCCCTACGGGCTTCGACTTCTTCCGGCGCCTCGCGCGGCGTTTCGGGGTCCCTGCGCGACACGCGGAGGACCTCGCGCAGGACGCCTTGCTGCGGGGACTGGAAGCGGATCTGCGGGTCGAGCTCGGGGAGGCCCGAGCATCCTACGGTGCCACCATCGTCCTGAACCAGGCGCGGAACCACGTCCGGAACGAACGCCGTCGGAAGGAAGTCCTGACCTCGTTCGACGACCACGAGCTTCCGGCGGAGTGCCCGACTCCGGAAGAGATGCTCCGCAGGCAGCAGCGGGAGGCGCTCCTCCGCGACCTGATCAACCAGGTCGACCCCAGGTACCGCGACGTCTTGATCAAGCACGCGATCGAGGAGGTGCCGCTCGTCGAGATCGCCTCCGAGCTGGGGCTCAAGCCGAAGACGGTGAGGACACATTACCGCCGAGCGCTGGAGGACCTCGCCGCGGCGGTGGAACGCCGGAGGGTGCGGCAGCGCTCGCGCGGATGGGACGACGCGGCATGCGTCCCGTTCGCCTTCGATCTGCGCGGCCGCGAGGGGTGGCTGAGCACGCTAGGCCGCCTGGGCATCAAGATCCTGGTGCAGGGAGCGGTCGTCGTGCTGACCGGCGCCCTCATCGCGCCGTTGCCGGACTCGTTCAGTCCGGAGTCGTGGTTGCGGCAGGCGGCGGTGCACGCCCCTGCGCCCGCATCGGCCGCGGAGGAGAACGCTCCGCCACCGGCCCAACTCTCGACGCGCACGACGGCCGCGACGGCCGCGCAGGAGACCGAGCAGCCGACGCAGGACCGAGACGCACGGGTGCCTGCTCCGTCAGGCGCGCCGGTTCGTCGTACCTCGCTCCCCGTCCGCGCCGTGGTCCCAGCCGTCCGCAAGCGCGAGCAGAGCCTCATCGCGGAGGCCCGAAGGGCCATCGAGGACCATCACGCGGTCGCAGATGCAGAGGCGCGCCGGTTGCTCGAGACGCATGCACGGGAGTTCCCGCAAGGGCAGCTCGCCGCGGAGCGCGAAGCGCTCCTGGCGCAAATCCGCTGAGTCTTCGGCGTCCCTCCGACAGCCAGCAGGCGGTGACGCAGGTGATGTCGTCGGACATCCACAACCCCGGCTGCTGTCGCCGCTGTCTGCTCGCGCGGGGGGAATTGAACAGGGAGGCGGGGAGACTGGGAGTATTTTGAAGATTGTCCTCCCCGTCTCCCCGCCTCCCTGTGAATTTTCCGAAGAATTTGAAGGGATGCCTCAGCCGGACGAGAGCTCAACGGAGGATAAGTGGAACCCGAGAACCAAAGATCGAAGCTCAAGCCGTTGGTTCAACGGATGGAATGGCGTGTTGTTCCGTTGAGCAAGGGGCACGTGCAGGCGCTCATCGAGGAGGGATTCAATGCGTACCACAGCGATCCAGCGGGCAAGGTGGCGACGGCGCTCCTGACGTTCGCTCGGCTGGTCCTGGACGAGGCGACTCCTGGATGCCAGAACGAGCCTGAAGCTCCTGAAACCCCTGCGCCGATCTGTCGCATCACACCGCTCGACGACGCGATGAACCGCTGGGTCGATGGAGACGAAGAAGGGCGACGGCGGGTACTTGCTATCCTGGACGCAATGGGCGCCAAGGACCCAGCCGCCCGCGCGGCGCACGCAGTTCTGGCCTGGGCCGCGCAGGTGTACGAGCTCGCGAGAGCGGGGGTACGTGGTTAGCCTGCCCGGTGCTTCGGGGGGCACCTCTCGGCGCAGACGCCGTCGCCGCCCGCGCCGATGGACTCGGTACCGCGGTGGAACTGCTCGTCTCTCCGCAGGGGTCCGATGCCACCTCGGAGGACGCCCTCCGGAGCCACGGGTACGAGAGCGGCAGCGCCCTGCCGCGGCACAGGTGAACTCGTAAGAAAGATCTCCTTGACACGGCGGACAAGTTCCCCTGCGAGGTCACGAAGATCGGTGGCGATAGAGACCAGCGCAGAACTGTCCCGTCACGATGCCGAGGACGTCGAGAAAATCAAGCAATTTCTACTCCTGGCGTGCATGACGGTGTGGCGGCTTCTCTCTCGTCCGTGCACCGAGCCGATGGACGTTTCGCTGCTCTCGCCGGTGCCGCGCGCCGCGCGCGCCGGTCAGCGGCGGGGTGAGGCGCGGCGGTCAGCGGTTCACGCTGGCGTCCGGTCCGGCGCCCTTCGGGGGCTCGTAGGGCTCGGGGCTCTTGCCGGTGGTCCTGAGGTTCACGAGCTTGTTGAGCAGGTCGAACCAGAAGGGCGCGCCCAGCGAGGCGGCGGCGGCGGTGATGAGGATGCCGGGGCTCAGGAGCCTGTCGAGCACCCCGCGGATCCACGCGACGACGCCCTGGCCGAGGAGCGCCGAGAGCGCTTTCCAGAGCCCCGGGGCGCTCATCTGCTCGGGGGCCTGCACGCCCCAGGTGATCTTGAGGTCGAGCCCGGTGAGCTGCTTGTGCGCGCCGCCGCCCCTGGCGACCGCGCCCATGACGTCCTCGTCCTTGTCCATGCCGCCGTCGAGCGGCGCCTCGCGGGGCGGCGATTTCGCCATCTCCTGGGCCGCGACGATCATGGCCGCGCGCACCGCAGCGTCGCGCGAGAGGGCGCCCGCGAGCTTGATGCTGTCGGCGTTGAACCCGATGCAGAGGACGAGCGCCGTCGCGCTGATGATGAGCTGCGCGCGGCGCTTGTAACGCCCGGCCGCCCGGTCCATGGCGTCGTTGAACCACCGCTCCAGCCGGATGTTGGCCTCGCGCATGTCCCTGACCGTGCAGTCGACGATCGTCGCGAGGGCGCGCCGGAGGTCGCTGTCCCTGGGCATGCGCTCGATGATCTGCCGCAGCTCGTCGAGGGGCTCCTCGTCGCAGCTCGGCGGCGCGCTGCCGCCCGGCGGGGGCGAGGGCGCGGCGCTGGCGGACGGGGGCGAGGGCTCCGCGGCGCTCCCCGGTGCGGGCGCGGCCGCGTCGCCCGCGGGCGGTGGCGCGACGGCCGCGGCGGTGACGGGCGCCGCGGCGGTGACGGGCGCCGCGGCGGTGACGGGCGCCGCGGCGGCGACGGGCGCCGCGGCGGCGACGGGCGCCGCGGCGGCGCTGGCCGGCGGGAGCGGCGGCGCGGCGGCGCTGGCCGGCGGGGGTGACGGCGCGTCGCCCCCGGACCAGTCGATGTGCCGCAGGGTGTCGATCAGCGTGGCGACGAACGCGTGCGCCGGGATGTAGGACGGCCCCACCCAGCCGTACTTGAGGTCCTTGATCAGCGGGTGCTGCCGGAGCGCCGCCGCGAGCGGGCTCGGGTGCGGCGCCGGCATCAGCCGGGTGCGCACGAGGTCGGCGGCGGCCCGGAGCAGGCGCCGCGTGACCGGCTCGCTCGGGGCGAGGCCGCGCCCGGGGGCGTCGCGGGCGGCGGCCTCGCGCGCGGCCAGGGACCGGAGCACGTGCCGGTCGAGCGCGTGGTCGGCCAGCATGATCTCGATGCTCTGCGCCAGGTTCAGCGCGCGCAGCCGGAAGACGCCGGCGAGCGCCTCGTAGATCGCCGAGCAGAGGACGCTGAGGAGGAAGAAGACGCTGACGAGGCCGATAGCGATGTCGAGGGTCGTTCCCATGGGCATCCGGCAGGGCAGGGCGCGCGGCGGCGCGGGGCGCGGGCCGGCGCGCCTCGCGGTGCTCCCCCGGCCAGCAGGACAGGGAGGAAGAGGCGGCCTTGCGAGCGCCCGTTCCCCCCGCGGCCAGCTCAGCATACGCCACGGGGTGTTTCGTAGCGAGCGCGCTCGATGCCGGGGAATCTTGGTCTACCATCCCGGCCTCGTGACGAGCACCACGCTACCCCCCGAGTCGCAGAGCAACAGCGAGCCACAGCTGCGCACCTCCTGGGCCCAGGAGAGGGCCGAACTCGACCGGTCGTCGCAGCGGCCCAGGCGCGATCGGCTCGTGCACGAGCCGCCGCCGGCGTCGCCGCCCGGAACGCTCGTCATCGAGGACACGCGGCGGCCGAAGATCTTCGTCATCGACTACGACGCCGAGGTCGTGTCCGAGAAGGAGATGCAGACGGTGGACGAGTGCATCCCGTACCTCACGGACGACCGGCCCTCGATCACGTGGGTCGATGTCCAGGGGCTCGGGCACAAGCCGACCTTCGAGCGGCTGGGCGAGATCTTCAAGGTCCACCCGCTCGCGCTGGAGGATATGGTCAACGTGCCCCAGCGGCCGAAGGCGGACGTCTACGGCGGCGAGCACGTCCTCATCATCGCGCGGATGGCGCAGGTCAGCGACGGGTGCGTGCTGCGCACCGAGCAGCTCGCGATCCTTGTCGGCAAGAGCTTCGTCCTGACGGTGCAGGAGCAGGCCGACTGGGACGTCATGGAGGCCGTGCGGGAGCGCATCCGCGTCGGCCGGGGCACGGTGCGGCAGCGGGGCGCCGACTACCTGGCCTACGCGCTGCTCGACGCGGTGGTCGACGGCTTTTTCCCGGTGCTCGAGCGGCTCGGCGAGCGGATCGAGGACCTGGAGATCGAGGTCATGGACGCGAAGCGTACGATGTCGAAGCCGATCCACGACATGAAGCGGGACCTGCTCACGCTGCGGCGCGCCATCTGGCCGCAGCGCGACCTCGTCAACACGCTGCTCCGCGAGGACAACCCGATGATCACGAAGGACACGCGGCTCTACCTGCGCGACACGTACGACCACGCCGTGCAGCTGATGGACATGGTCGAGACCTACCGCGAGCTGAGCTCGGGCCTCATGGATCTGCACCTGTCCGGGATCTCGAACCGGATGAACGAGATCATGAAGGTGCTCACGATCATCTCGACCATCTTCCTCCCGGTCACCGCGATCGCGGGCATCTACGGGATGAACTTCCACCACGAGAGCTCGCCGTACAACATGCCGGAGCTCGACTGGTATTACGGCTATCCGTTGGTCTGGGCGCTGATGCTGGCGAGCGTCGTCGGGCTGCTCACGTATTACCGCCGCAAGGGCTGGCTCGGGAAGAACACCGACGATACCGAGCCGCGGCAGCGGTGACGGGGCGCGTCAGCGCCTCTTCGCTGTCGTGTAGAAGGCGAGGTTGCTGAGCAGGCGCGCGTCGCCGGGGCGGCGCGCGAGCGCATCGCGGAGCGCCGCCTCGCCGGCGGCGAGCTCGCCGAGGTAGAAGGCGCTTGTGGCGACGAGGTCGAGCAGCTTGTGCTCGTAGACCTCGGCGTCGACGAAGAGGGTCGCCTGGGCGGGGAAGGGGATGGCGGCGCCGCGGGAGGCGAAGAGGTAGGTGAGCGGCCAGCACCGCTGCTCGTACCAGCGCCAGGCGACGGCGAAGAGCGGCTCGGCGCGGTGCGGGCTATGGGCGTGGGCGTCGAGGTAGCGCTGCTGCACCTCGGGCCAGGGGCGCCCGAGCGCGGCGGCGGTGCGCGCCATGCGGAACAGCGACTCGTAGACCTCCTCCTGCCAGCCGCCGAGCGCGGCGCGCCGCTCGTAGGTCTCGAACGCCTCGGCGTGCCGGCCGAGGCACTCCAGCGTCTGCGCGAGGTAGAAGACCGTGCGGCCATCGCGGGGGGCGCGGGCGAGCGCGGCCGAGAGCAGCTCGAGGTCGCGCTCCCACCGCCGGGTCTGGGCCGCCGCGTCGCGGCGGGAGAGGTCGTGGACGATGTGGGCGTCGGGGACGCGCATCGAGGGGGGCGGCTCGCCCTCGCGGGAGAGCACCTCGTGGGTGGCCCCGACGTAGCGCCACCCGGCCGAGGCGCGGGCGAGCCGGGCGGAGTCGTAGAAGGCCTCGCCGTAGCGCACGCGCACGTGGTAGGCGCCGTGGCCCGGGCCCGAGGCGTCGCGGTGCTCCTCGCAGAAGCGGCGCAGCGCGTCGCCGCCCGCGAGGCGCTCGTCGCCGCTCAGCATGAGGGTGAAAACAGCCGCGTCGCCGGCGAGGTCGAGGGCGCGGTTGCGCGTGGCGCCGAAGTCGACGAAGGGCTCCTCGGCGAGGTCGCCGGGGACGCCCGCCATGGCGGCGCGCGCGAGGGCCTGGGTGCCGTCGGTGGAGCCGGTGTCGAGGAGGGTGAAGCGGTCGACGTGGGGCCTGACGGAGGCGAGGGTCTCGCGGATGGAGGCGGCCTCGTCCTTGACGATCATGACGAGCGCGAGGAGGGGGCGCGGCACGGGAGGGAGTATGCGGCCGGACGCGCGGGAGACGGGGCGATTTGATGGCGGACGGGCGGAGGAGGGGGGCGGAGGAGAGGTGAAGAAAAAAAGCGTGGAGAAGGAATGAGTTGAGGGGGGAAGGGGGAGGAAGCCGGGGGAGCAGCAGGCGGGGAGCGGGGAGCGGGGAAGCAGGGGGAGCGGTGGACGTGCGGAAGCGGAAGGCGGAAGGCGGAAGGCGAAAGAAGGAGCCGCGCTCGTGGCGTGGGCGCGAATACGCTGCGCCGAATTGGTCGCGGCCGCGGCCCGCGGTATACTCTCTCGATCATCGAGATGAGGAATCGCGGACGCTGGCTCGCTCTCCTGCTCGTCGGTGCGGCGGCGCTCCTCGCCTTCGCCTGCTGGAAGGAGAACCTCTCGGCCGCTCCCGACGCCGCCGCCTTGCGGGAGGGGCCGCCGGGGCGTTTGCGCTTCGAAAAGACGCTGGACGTGGAGGTATTCCAGCGCGGGAACATTCATACACACACATCGCTGAGCGACGGGGACAGCGAGCCGCGCGAGGTCGTCCGCTGGTACCGCGAGCACGGGTATACGTTTGTGGCCCTGACAGACCACAACCTTCGGGTCGATCCCGCGATGTTCCAGGGCCTCCAGGCATCATCGAATTTTGCGGTGATCCCGGGTGAGGAGATCACGATGACGGCGGAGGGGCGGCCGGTGCACGTGAATGCGCTGTGCGCGCAGGCGCAGATCGGAGGCGGGAGCTTCCCGACGAGGGTCGACGCATTGCGGTGGGCGATCGAGCGGGTTCGGGCCGAGGGGGGCGTGGCGCTCATCAACCATCCGAATTTCGACTGGGCGCTCTCGGCCGCCGACATCCTGGGGGCGCCCGCGGCGGAGCTGCTGGAGATCCACAGCGGTCACCCGTACGTGTACACGGACGGCGATGCGAAGCGGCCGTCGCACGAGGCGCTGTGGGACACGGTGCTGACGGCGAGGGGGGCCTCCAGCGGCGGGATCGCCGCGGTGGCGGTGGACGATCTGCACCAGCTCGTGGCCGACTCGAACGCGCCGCCCGCGGGGCCGGGCCGCGGGTTCATCGAGGTGTTCTCTCGCGAGGTGTCGCCCGCCGCGATCTGCAGCGCGCTGGCCTGGGGCCGGCTCTATGCGTCATCGGGCGCGAGGCTGCGGCGCATCGCGATCGTCGACGACGCGTTCTCGGTGTGGCCGGCGGCGACGGACGCCGTGGTCGAGTTCATCGGCGCCGGCGGCCGCGTGCTGGACCGGCAGCGGCCGCTCGGGGGACGGGCGACGTACCTGCTCCGCGGGGGGGAGCGCTACGTGCGGGCGCGGATCACGCGGCCGGACGGGAAGCGGGCGTGGACGCAGGCGTACGCGGCGGTGGAGTAGGGGCGAGGCGCATCACCGCCGCGGTGGGCCCACGTCTCCAGCACCAATTCGCTCACGAGAGTGGCTCTCGCTGGTTCGCGACTTCCGATCCTCCGCCGAAGCGTTCGCGAGCTCGTGGACGATCCGCTCCACGAGCCGCAAGCGGTCCGCCACAGGGAAGCTTCGGGCTTCTTCGACAAGATCCTCCACCGTTCGCATGAGCGACCTCCATGCCTCAAAGGAACAGCATAGCCGGTTCGTGTGAGCCGAGCAGCAGATTGAAGACGCTCGCCGCGCCGATGAGCAGCGCTATCGCGCACGACATCGCGCCGCTCCCCGCAATGCGCTCCGCCCCCGAACCCCCGCCGCCTCACTCCCCCCGCTTCCCGTCCAGCCGCGCCAGCACCGCCCGCGGCGACATCGACACCCGGTACACGTAGATCTCCGCCGCGTCGTCCTCCCCCAGGACCTCCTCGCTCACGCGGAGCTGCGTGCTGGAGCGGCAGCGACGGCGAGCGCGCCCGGTGTGGCCGGCGGCGGCGGGCGCGTGGTGACAAGGCACGTCCTATTTAAGCGACGCTGGCCCGCTGCGCGCCGGAGGTCGTCGTGAGCCGGGCCGCGACCTTGACACGATCGTCGAGAGTCGATCTCGCACGGAAGCTCGCCGCTCCCGCCGCGGCGGTCGACCCTGCCCGCGTCGCCACTCTATCCACCGTTCGCGCGCGCCGGCGCCCGGCAAACCCAATTCGTTCGCGCGCGCCGGCGCCCGGCAAACGCCCGCCTGCTCCAGCGCAGATGGCTTCCGGTTGAAGCAAGCACCGGAGCGCCGGCAGACAGTTTGGCCCGCTGGTCCGTCCGCAAGCACATGCGATGGGAGCTTGAAGCGGTCGACAGATTCTTGCTGCAAGCACGAGTGACTCTGGACGGTTTGCTTGTCGCAGTGCTTACATGCGCCGCTGTGGTTCCGGGGCGGTGGGTAACGCCGCCCGGAGACTCCTGCGCGATGTGACGCGGCGGAGTGTCAGAGCCCCGTTGGCTCTAGGCATTGGTCCCTGACCGGGACGATTCGGGAAGGAAGCGACATGCAGCAACATGGCAGCAGCGCCCAGGGGCGCGGTGCGGCGGCGACGTGCGTGCGGCCGCCGGTTCGGCTGAAGATTGCGGGCTCCAGCAGGCTCCCGAGCGCGCCGCTGCGCAGCGCCTCGTGGCTGGGCGCCATCTGTTTGTTGCTCCTCGCATGCGAGGACGGCGCTTCGCCGGGGGCCGGCAGAGCGTCGAATTCGTTGACCGCCAACGACGGCAGCACCGGCGTGACGGAGTGCGACAGCTACCTCGATCAATACGAGCTGTGCATGCAGGCGACGTTGCCGTCGCACCAGTTCACCCAGCAGCAGAACGGCATCCGCCGCCAGCGGACCGCGTGGAAGACGCTGGCCGAAAGCCCCTTCAAGAAGCAAGCGCTGGCGCACGTGTGCCGGCAGGCCATCACCACCGCGCGGCAAGAGTTCGAGACCTGCACCTGGACGGGCGGGCTGTGAAGCCATGGGACCGACGATTGGAGCGCGCGAGGGGCGGCTACGCGGCCTTCTGGGGCGCGGCGCAGGGAAGATTCGATTCGTTTGTGATGGGAGTGAGCAGCTGACCAGCGAGCTGCGAGGAAGCGCACCATGCTGAATGTCATCGGTCGATCCAAGAGGGCTCGGACCACGTCCTTCGTTTTGATCCAGGTGCTGGGGCTCGCGGGGCCGATCGCCGCGCTGGCCGCGACATCGTCGCGAGCGCCGAGCGCGGCGGAGCCCAGCCTCCCGCTCGACGATGCGCTGCACGAGATCGAGTCCGCGAAGGCTGGCTTATCTGGCGCTGCGGCGCCGGAGAGCGTGGCGCGGGATGCGGCGACCGCGCTCCCGGATTCGGGCGACGCGACGACCGTCGCGGCGGTGGCCTCGGCGCAGTGGCTCAACGCCCCTGCGAACGTTGATCCGAGCGCAGCCTGGTCGCTCTTCGACGGCGACGCGCGGACGACGCTGTCCTCGCCCTCGGGAGCCCCGATTCGCGTGGAGGTCCGCTTCGCCGAGCCCACCTGGATCCACCAGGTCAGCGGCTTCGGGCGGACCCGGGGCGCATTGACCATCACCGTGGATGGCGCCGGGGGCGAGCGCGTCCTCGAGGGCGTGGAGCAGCGCCCGCTGGAGCTGTCGGGCGCCCTCGCCCCGCTGCGCATGCCGCTGCCCGTCCTGGCCGAGCGGGCGCTCATCGAGTGGCTCCCCGGGGATGAGTCCGGTCTGGCAGAGCTCGCGTTCTGGGGCGCCCGCGATCCGGTGGGCGTGCTGCCGGAAGCGCAGTGGGCCGATCGGGTGACGAGCAACGGCTTCCCCGGGGCGCTCGTCTTCTCTTCGGATCGCGCCACGGCGCGCGTCGGCGAGGTCGGGAAAGGCGCTCAGACATTCGAGGTCGACGTCTTCGCCGAGCCGCGGTCGCTGTCGCGCGCGTTCCTGGTCTACGAGCTCGAGGGCGTGTCGCACTGGAGCGGGGTGCCGCGCAGCATCAACGGGGCGGCCGAGCGCGCGTCGGCGGCGCTCCCGCCGGCCAGCGCCAAGTCCGGTCTGCAGGTCGAGGAGATCAACCCCGCGTGGCTCAAGCAGGGCGTGAATCAGGTGGCGTTTGGGGCGCCGCGGAGCTCCGTTGAGCACGGCTCCGTGTCGAGCTACAGCGTGAGCCACGTGCGCGTGATCGGGATCCCGCACGGCGGCAGCTACGCTGCGGTCTCCCCCGCCGAGCTGTCGAGCATCGCAGGCCGCCCGCCCTCGGCGCAGGCAACCCAGCTCGGAACGGTTGCGTTCGCCGAGCCCTCGGCCCCCCACACGCTCGGCTTCCGCCTGACCGAGCCGTCGGACGGCAAGCTGGTCGCCATCGCCGCAGGGAGGAAGGAGCGCCTCGAGATCCCGCTTCGAGGCCTCTCGCCCGGCTGGCATCAATGGGACGCGGTGGGCGTGTTCGCGACGCTCGACGCGGTTCGCTTCTCGTTCCACGGCGGCAAGGAGAAATCCTCGCCGATCGGCGATCTGCGCGTGGCCGCGAGCGCCTTGCCGGCGCAAGCGCGTCCGGAGCTCCGCATTGCCTACCCGCTGCACGGCGAGTGCGAGCAGGGGCGAGCCTACGTCCGGGGCTTCGTGCACGGCGCGGGCGCCGCGGTGACGGGCGTCAGCGTCGATGGCCGCGCCCTCACACCCGCCGAGCTGGGCGGCGACGGGGCCTTCGAGCTCAGCGTCCCCGAGGCGCGGGGAGGGGCCGCGTGGTCGGTTCAGCTGCGCGCCACCCTCGCGGATGGCTCCACCGTCGCTCGCCAGGTCGAGCTCGGGCCGTGCCTGGACAAGGGCGCGCTCGCGGCCGCGCCAGACGGCCTCACGCCCGACGTGGGTGCGCCCTATGGCGAGTGGGTCACGCCCGATGAAGCGAAGACACTGCACTACGCCGGCGCGACGCTCGAGATCCCGGCGGGGGCGGTCTCGGAGCCGGTGCGCATCACGATTCGACCCCTGACGCGCGATCATGCCTCGCCCCCCGGGCGCGGGCTCGTCAACGTGGTGCCGGGCAGCGGCAGCTTCCGCTTCGGCCCGGCGGGGCTGCGCTTCAAGCGGCCCGTGCGGCTCACGCTGCCGTTCGACCGAGAGGGCATGCCGCCTGCGGCGACGATGCGCAGCATCTCGACCCTCTACTTCGACGTGCCGGTCGGCCTGTGGCGAGCGATCCCCAAGGTGGCGGACGCCAGCGGCGGCGTGATGGTGAGCGAGACCGACCACTTCACCGAGTTCATGAACGCCACGCTCCCGGCGCCGGACGCGCCGGGTCCGAAGAACACGCTGCCCGATGAGATGAACGGCATCGAGCTCGGCAGCCCATCGGCCGGCGTGGACCTGATCGAGCCGCCGAGCGCGAGCCCGCAGCGCACGGCGAACCTGGGCTATCCGCTGCGCGTGCCGCCGGGTCGCAACGGCCTCGACCCCGATCTGGCGCTCACGTACTCGAGCGGCCGTGGCAACGGCTGGCTCGGCATCGGCTGGGACCTCGAGATCTCGAGCATCCAGCACGACACGCGCTTCGGCGTCCCCGACTACGATGGTACTAAGATCCAGAACGATCACCCGGGTTCCGTCGCGGGCTCGGTGCGCTACGCGCTCGACGGCGCCCAGCTGACCGCCGTGGGCCCCGCCGCCGGCGGCATGCGGTATGAGCGCCGCGTCGAGGGGGCGTTCCAGCGCATCCTGCGGCTGCCGACCGGCGAGCCGGGAATCGTTTACTGGGAGGTGACCGACAAGAACGGGGTGAAGTCGGTCTACGGCAAGACCGCGAACGCGCGCCTCGCCGACCCCGGTGACGCCAGCCGCATCTTCAAGTGGAACCTGGAGTACGCCGAGGACCGGTTCGGGAATCGGATCGTGTTCAAGTACTTCCACGACGAGCAGACGATGTCCGGCGTCTCGATGCCGCAGGTCTATCCGAAGAAGATCTGCTACGGCGCCATCGCCTCGGAGGACGAGGTCGACTGCGACGGGACCTACAACGTGAGCTTCGTGCTCGACGCCGCCGAGACCCGGCCCGACCGCACCGTCGACGCGCGGGCCGGCTTCCCGATCAAGACGTCGCGCCGCCTGGAGAGCGTCGAGGTCGCCTTCGGCGACACGATCATCCGCAGCTACGACCTCCGCTACACGCTCGGCGCCTTCCAGAAGACGCTGCTCGAGGAGGTCGGCTTGCTCGGCACGGACGGCACCGAGCTGTACAAGCACGATTTCGAGTACGAGGAGCCGCCGCCGGCCCCCTTCGCGGAGCCTGAGGTCTGGGGCACGCTGAAGTCGAGCTCGGGTCTGCGCACGGACTTCGGGCTCTCCCGGACGAAGGGCTCGAGCTTCGGCGGTGGCGGCGGCATCGGCGTCAATTTTGCGGTCATCTCCGCGAACGCGAGCCTCGGCGGCTCCAGCGGGCACAGCCGCGTGCGCCGCTCGCTCCTGGATGTCAGCGGCGATGGGGTGCTCGACTTCCTCACCGGCGTGAGCAGCAGCGTCAACACGGCGCCTCGCCTCCTGCCCCCCTTCGATCACCTGAGCTACAAGAGCATCCCTGGCGTCGTAGAGAACTCGCTCGGATACACGAGCACCGGCGGCTGGACTGCCGGAGCGGGGATCTCCGTGCTCGGCGGCGCTCTCGGCCTCGGCGGTAGCCTCGCCCACACGGAAGCCGAGGATCGCCACATCCTCTCCGACATCAACGGCGACGGCTTCGTCGATCAGGTGTGGGTGAGCGACGGCGCCATCAAGGTCCGCAAGGGCGCGAAGGACCGCTTCGGAGGCGAGGAGACGTTCGGCGCGTACGACGAGTCGATGATCGCGTTCGCGAACGCGGACCGCCTGGAGAACCAGAAGAGCAGCTTCTTCCTCGTCGACCCGCTGGCGCGCTGGAAGGCGCCGTTCGCCGGCACGGTGCAGATCGGCGGCGCCATCCAGAAGGGCGCGGCGGGTGGCGACGGGGTCACCGTCTCCATCCTCAAGAACGACGCGCTCCCGCCGATCTGGACCCGGACGTTCGCCGGGGACGATCTGGCGCCGTGCGTGCCCACCGCGGGCAACACCTGCAACGGCTCCACGCCGCTCCAGGAGGCGCTCAGCGTCGGGGACGACCTCTACTTCCGCGTGAGCGCGGTCGACGACCCGCGCAAGGACCTCGTGCAGTGGTCTCCCGAGATTGCGTACCAGGGCATCCCGGCCAGCCGCGTCGACGACCGTGAGGTGTACGGCGCGTTCGTCTACCGCACGTCGCTGGCCGACGACTTCCGCCTCGTGGGCATGCCGAAGCGGCCCTGGATCCCGAACGCGCCGGGCGAGGTCAGCGTGCTCGGAGAGGGGACCAAGCTCTCGACCTCCGACGACGTCCAGCTCAACGTCTACAAGGTGCCGTCCACTGCGGCCCAGTGGAACGATGCGCAGCTCGTGGCGAGCACCCCCCTGGCCGCCAGCTTCGAAGGGGCGTATCAGGTCACCGCGACCGGCATCCGCGTCGATACGGGCGACTTGCTCTACTTCGAGCTGAAGTCGGACTCACCGGTGGACCCCGAGCGGGTGGGCTGGGCGCCCGTCGTCGAGTACACGCGCTACAGCCGGCCGGACCCGGAGGCCGAGGCTTACGTGGAGGGGGCCGTGCTCGGGTGCGGTCCCTCCGAGGAAGCTCCGGAGACGTTCGTCTGCGAGATCGAGAACGATCCGACGCCGGAAGATCCGGTGCCCGTGAGCTTCATCGTGCACCAGCCGGAGGTGAACGTCGCCGTCTTCATGTGGCAGGCCGGCGCGCCGACGACGCCGGTGACGGCGGAGAGCTCGACCAGCGCGGGCACCTTCATGAAGGGCATCACGAGCCACCCGGTGTGCGCCCTCGTGCAGGGCGTCAACAAGCTCTTCTCGAAGGCGTGCCTCGGCCCCACGGCGACGGGCCCCGTCGCGCTCCCCGCTCCGGTCGGCATCACCCCGGGTGAGCCCATCTACTTCACCCTGATCTCCAGATCGCCCCTCACGCGCGTCGGCGCAACGCCCAGTGATGGCCAGGTGTACTGGGATCCCTCGACCGGAGGGGACCTCGCGCCCGTCAACGTCCGCTGGCTGGATCCGAACTTCGGGGACACCGAGGCGCCGGCGCCCACGCACGACATGATGGCGGGCGGCTATCACCGGTGGTCGTTCGGGGATTATCGCAGCGACCAGACCTTCAGCGAGCCTGCGCTCCAGCATGCGAATGTGAGCAGCGACACGTCGCCCTTCTTCTTCGCGACCATCTCCCGCGCGGGGATGGCTGGCGGCGCTGGTCCCGTGTACAGCACGCGTGGTCAGAACAGCTTCGTGGGGCCCGGTCTGTTTTCGCCCGGGCGCACGAAGGCCGGCCGCGGCTTCTCGGGGAGCGCGGGCATCGAGGCGCTGCGGCTGTCCGATACGTGGAGCTATGGCCTGGACGCCAGCGCTTTCGGCGTGGCGAGCGTGGGGATCGGCGCGGCCGACACCACGGGCGAGGTCGACTTCCTCGACATGAACGGGGACAACCTGCCCGACCTGGTGACGCGCAACGGCGTCTTGCTCAACACCGGCGGCGGCTTCACCTCCAAGCGCGCGGTCGACTTCGACGAGTTCCGCGAGGTCGACCAGGAGAGCATGCGCTTCAAGGCGAGCATGGCGCTCGGCGGCAACGACGAGAAGGATCAGGCGGTCCCGGACACGGACACGCGCGGCCGGACGCGCGCGGTCATGTCCACGAGCTTCTCCGTCGGGCTCGACTACGCGGTGAGCTCCGCGAAGACGGAGCTGCTCGACATCAACCAGGACGGCCTGCCGGACCGCGTATCCTTCAGCCCCGAAGGCGGAGATCCCATCGTGCGCCTCAACACCGGCTACGGCCTCACGGCGCCGATCGCGTGGTCGAATCCGGACTGGATCGCCAGCGGCATCGGCCTCCGCGAGGACGTGCTGAATGCCATCAACGTGATGGACGTCGAGACCGGTCCGAACGCGGCGCGCTACGAGGACACCGGCTCGCTCAGCGCAGGCGTCTCGGTCGGCGCGTCGTTCAGCGTGGGCCTCTTCGGGGGCGGCGGTCACGTCGGCGCGGGGTACGTCTACAGCCTCAACCGGCAGGCGGTGGACTTCATCGACGTCAACGGCGACGGCCTGCTCGATCACGTCAGCCGGCTGCCGTATGACCCGCAGCTTCGGGTCAAGCTGAACCTGGGCGATCGCTTCGACACGGAGCAGGCGTGGGAGCTCCCGCCGTGGCCGAGCGACGTGGAGGATGAATTCGCCACCGTCGGTTCGGACATCCTGAAGACGTTCGACGCCAACAAGCGCAAGCAAGAGGCGCTGACCTTCTCCAGCTCGCGCGACTACAGCGCGACCTTCGATGCCGAGATCTGCTACTTCTTCGTCTGCGGCAGCGTCTACGGCTTCTACAACGACACGGCAGGCGGCAGCGACGTGGCCTGGCGTGACGTGAACGGCGACGGGCTGGTCGACCACGTCGCCAAGGTCGACGGCCAGGCCCAGGTACACGTCAAGCTGAACCAGCTCGGGAGGGCCAACCTCCTCAAGGCCGTCAATCGCCCCTTCGACGGCAGGTTCGAGCTCGAGTACGAGCGGTATGGCAACGAGGTCGGCGACGAGGCGGAGCCGAGCGTCGACCTGCCGGGCAACAGCTACGCCCTCGTCTCGGTCGTCTCGATGGACGGCCGTGGCCAGGCCCTCGGTCAGACCCTGGACTACACGGCGCCGGCGGGCGGAGCCGCCCGCGCGCAGACGGGCAAGTACGACCGCGTTGAGCGCGAGGACTACGGCTCGTCGATCGTCACCCTGACGCGCGGCGTGAAGGACAGCGAGGGCAACTGGGTGGACGGCTCGGGCGACGGCTCGCAGGTCGAGACGCACTACTTCAATCAGGACTACTACCGTCGTGGGCTGGTCCATCAGGCGATCGAGCGCGGCTTCACGCCGAGCGGCGATCTCGTCCCCTACACGCGCCAGACGTTCACGTACGAAGACCCGACACCCGGCGGTGCGAGCGTGCAGGCAAAGCCGGATCCCATCGTCGGCTCCTTCTTCCCCGCGGAGACGCATCGCACGACGGAGTGGTTCGAGGGAGAGGCGACGGCTCAGAAGTCCACGGTGGAGCAGCGGACCTGGAGCTTCGACCACGGCGGCCTCGATACGCTCTTCCTGAGCGCCGACGAGGGCGCCGCGGACGACCTGTTCTACAAGGTCGACTACGACACGCGCGGCTTCAGCTATTCGAGCCCGAGCGAGCTGTACCTCGCGCAGCCGGACCGGGTGGTGGCGCGCAGCGGAAGCGCGTCAGGCGCCGTGCTGCGTGACCGGCGGGCCACCTACCATCCCACGACCGGCGCGCTCGAGACGTTCAGCCATCACATCACTGGGGGCGGCGTTCCGGGCTCCACCGCGACGTACAACGACGCCGCGAGCACGGTCACGATCGAGCGGGACGAGCTCGGCAACATCCACAAATTGATGGATCCGAACGACTACGAGCTCACCTACCTCTACGACGCCACGGGGATCTACCGGACGAGCATCACGGATTCGTTCGGCTACACGTCCGAGAGCAGCCCGAGCTACCTGTTCGGTGCTGTCGAGACCACGACCGACCTGAACGGCCACGGCACGAGGTACAAATACGATGCCTTCGGCCGCCTGATTGCGGTGTGGGGGCCGAACGACTTCGTGGAGGATCCCGTCGTGCAGGAGGGCGTGGTCCCCACGCTGCGCGCCGTGTACGGGTTGCAGCCGGGGGCTTCTGCCGCGCCGTTCTGGGCGATCATGGGCCACAAGGACGTCTCCCGGAACGCGTCCACGACCCCGCCCCAGCTCCACGACTACGTCGAGACGGTCACCTTCATCGACGGCTTCGATCGCGTCATTCAGACGAAGAAAGATCTGGAGAAGGACTTCGGCGACCACACCGAGGTCGGGATGATGGTCAGCGGCTATATCCAGTTCGACGAGCGCGGGCGCCGGGAGGCGCAGGGACAGCCCGTCTTCAGCACGGAGGCCGCCACCGCCCTGGTGGACGTATCCGACTCGGACGAACTCCTCACGACGTGGGAGTACGACGCCCTCGGGCGCGTGACCAAGCTGACGATGCCGTCCGATCCCGAGGACGTCGGGCAGAGCTCCGTCGAGACCCATACGGCCTACGGCTTCGGGCTGGACCAGGAGGGCGTCCTGCGCTTCCGCACCACGGTCACGGAGCCCGACAACGGGATGGCCATCCAGCACCGTGACGTCATGGATCGCATCGTCGAGATGATCGAGCGCGCCAATCCAGCGGATGGCACGCCGATCGTCACCCAGTACCGCTACAACCCCGTGAGCGACCTCGTCGAGGTCGAGGACGCTCATGGCAACGTCACGACCGCGACGTTCGACACGCTCGGGCGCATGGTGAGCCTGAACAGCCCTGACGCCGGGCTCATCGAGTGGGAGTACGATCTGGTCGGCAATCTGCGGGAGAAGCAGACCGCGAAGCTGCGGGCATCGTCGCAGCGCATCACCTACCAGTACGACTACAATCGCCTGCGGCAGGTCACCTATCCGACGAGCACGCCGCGGGTCTACACCTACGGTGGTCCGTCGCTCGCGGGGGACGAGAACGGAAACGTCGCCGGTCGCGTCATGACGGAGACCAGCGAGGCCGGCGAGCGCACCTTCCGCTATGATCGGCACGGCAACAGGGTCCAGCTCCAGGCGACGTTCCCGCGGCTGCGGGAGCCGCACCGCGGTCCCTACCGCTACCAGGTCGAGCATCAGTTCGACTCGTTCGGACGGGTGCTGCGCATTCTCTTCCCGGACCTGCGGGTCGGGACCAACCCCGACCAGATGCCGCTCGGCGATCCGAGCCGCGAGGTGATCAGCTACAGCTACGACGCCGGCGGCAACCTCAAGAGCATCCTCGGGTTGAACACGGAGATCAACGAGCAGCACCCCGACGAGTCGCCGAACACCATCTACCTCGCGCACATCGGCTACGACGAGTTCGGGCAGAAGGTCCGGCTCATCGCGGGCAACTTCATCGAGACGACGTACCAGTACAAGCCGCGCACGCGCAGGCTGGCCAACGTCAACGCGGACCATCGCGACCCGTTCCTGCGTCAGCAGAACAAGCCGGCGAGACCGTTCCAGCGGCTCGACTACACGTACGACGAAGCCGGGAACGTGACCGAGCTGCGGAACGACGCGCCGTTCGACAATCAGATGAACGGCAGCGTGCTCGTCGGCAACCTGAAGCACACGTACCAGTACGACGCGCTGGACCGCCTGAAGCAGGCGGCCGGCGTGGTGCAGGCCAGGTCCCATGAGAGGTATCGCTACACGCAGGGGTTCGAGTACGACGACATCCACAACATCACCAAGAAGACGAACAAGAGCTTGCGGCAGGTGCCGGACTCCTCTTCGCGTGATGAAGAGGACGGCGAAGATGACGGGTGGGCGAACGATCACCCCATCCCCGAGCAGACGTACGACGCGAACTACACCTACGCGGGGCCCCGGCCTCACGCGGTCACGAAGACCTCCGAGCTGCTCCATGCGGAGTCGCAACGCTACGATCGCGATTACCAGTACGACGCGAGCGGCAACCAGCGGACATGGACCTTCCGTGGCGCCACCCGCGAGATCATCTGGAACGAAGAGAACCTCGCGAGCGAGATCAAGCTCTTCAACCAGACCCGCTCGAGGAACCTCTACGATGGCGAGGGGCAGCGCGCGATCTCGAAGCACGACGTCGTGGGCCAGGAAGAGACGGCGTACATCAGCCAGGACCTCACGATCCGCGACGGTCGCTACCTCACCAAGCACGTGTACGCGGGGGGGACGCAGCTCGCGTCCAAGATGGACAGCGCCTGGCTGAACTACCCGCCGACGCTCTACTTCCACACCGACCACCTCAGCAGCACGCAGTACTCGAGCAACGAAGAGCAGACGCTGATCCAGCACAACGAGTACTTCCCGAGCGGCGAGCTCTGGCGCGACGAGACCGACTCCCGCTACGAGCTGGCCCGCCGCTACACGTTCAGCGGCAAGGAGCTCGATGTCGGCACCGGCCTCTACTACTTCGGCGCGCGTTACTACGACGGGCGCCAGAGCCAGTGGCTGAGCCCGGATCCGGTGCTCGCCCGGTACATGGCAGGGCACATCAACGGCGGGGTGTTTCGGCCGGTAAACCTCGGCCTGTACACCTATACCTGGAACAATCCGGTCGTCCTCGTGGATCCGGACGGCCGGGCGCCAGGCGATCCGTGGTGGAAGCGTGGAGGACTGCAGGCCCTGGGCGTCTTCTATGGCACCACTCAAGCACTGACGCCCGGCGGATTCGCGGCGGATATGGCGGGACAGCCGTCCCAAGATTCGGACTTCTTGGCCGGGAAAGCTGCCGGGAACATCGTCACTGGAATCGTCGTGACCGGCGCCGGGGTGGTCAGCGGCGCCGGCGGCGGAGCCATGACCGTTGGCACAGGTGGAGCCGCTCTCCTCACGGGAGTACCTGAAGCCGCAGTGGTCGCCAGCGGTGCGCTGATCGCGCAGGGGTATGGCAGCATTCAGGCGGGCGTGGCATCATTGAACGCGGCCATGTCCGGATCTGGCTCCGGGTCGGGCGGTCCGGCCGCCGCGCCAGCTCCTCCGATCAACCGACAGAAGCAGGCCGGGCACATCGAAGGGACCCCGCAACACAAGAACCGCGTCGCCAGCGGGAAGATGACCTCCACGTTCCTCGATCCGAAGAAAGCCGATGCGCTGACTCAGGAGGCCTGGGCCAAAGGGGCTCCCATCGGAAGCAATGGCGACCTGAGATTGTACGACTTTGGTACCCCCATTGCCACCGGCCCAGGCGGCGGCGGCTACCAGACACAGATCCGTGTATCAATGGATGCAAAAGGACAGGTCCATGGTTCACCCTGGGGACGGGTGTTCGAGGGACCCCTGCCGCAGTGAAGCTATGACAGAGCCGAGCCAGCTATTTCAAGCCATTCTGGAAAAGTACAAGTCTCTAGAGAATCCGGATTATCACTGGGTGGTTAAGGAGTACGAGCGAAATCCCTATCGCGGGCTCGAACAGTACCTGATGAGTCGCTTCTCGGTGGAGGATATTACGGACCTGAACAACGATGTTAGTTGCGTGCTCGCGATATCTCCTGAGGGATCGGTGGCTCAATGGACTCTAAAGATTTCCCTTGTTGGGCCGTACGCTGTCCTCCTCCGTGAAACCGGTGCAAGAGGTTGGGATGTTTATGTTCAAGACGAGTCGGATGTCAGGTCGGAGGACGAACGTTGGATCCTGGAAGCATGCAGACAGCATGATGTCGAAGTGCTTCGCCTCGATGTGCTGAAGATGCCGATCGGGCTGCGACTCTTCGATACAGACCCTGAGAACGTGAGACTCTATCAGGCGCTCTTCTCAGATAACGACTATTTGCCGGGAGAGTACAACGCTAAGCACGAAGCTTGAGCGGCGGACACGCGTGAGGGTGGAGGCGCTTGTATGCAGCCACTGCCCTCCCCTTCTGTCGACAGCTCCGGGCCGCGTGTGGAGCCGCGACCAGCACCTGATGCTGCGGGACGGGCGGTTCATCACCAAGCACATCTATGCGGGGCAGACGCGGATCGCGAGCAAGATGGATCCGGACTGGTTCCGGGACCCGCCGACGCTGTATTACCACCCGGACCACCTGGGGAGCACGAGCTTCGCGTCGAACGGGGAGCAGACGCTGACGCAACGAGACGAGTACTTCCCGACGGGGGAGCTGTGGATCGACGCGTCCGACTCGCGTTACAAGCTGCGGCGGGCGTACGTGTTCACGGGCAAGGAGCTCGACCAGGCGACGGGGCTCTACTACTTGGGTGCAGCTCCCACACTGACACGAAGTTATTGAAGTTTTTGAAGCGGGCAGGCCCGCTCGGTGACAGAAATCTCGGAGGCGTCAGAAAATGTCGCGGCTGCTCGGAATGGCTCGTCGACGAGAGCTGGCGGCTGGTCGAGCTCGAGATGCCGAGCCCGGCGGGGGCGCACAATGCCATCCAGATCCGGCTGCTCAGGCCGCCGTCGTGGCTCGCGGCCAACGGGGTTGCGGTGGGGCGAGGGCCCGAGGCCCATCCGCTGAGATCGCCGAGTTCCACGCCCGGGCCTGGACAAAAGCCGCACGGTCACGTGGGGCCGGTCGACCACATCCCCGTCAAGTGAAGCCGATGCAAGGAATGAAAGAAATGGACTGCTATGTTTTTACGGATGAGCCAACAGGGGTCGTGTATGGACAGCTGATAGATTTTTGTTGTCTGATGGCTCCGACGATGCTTCTGGTCGTACGAGATCCGCAGCTAGATCCGGGAGATTCTATCAAGAGCCAGCTGGACCTCCTGAGCCCATTTCTTTTGGGTTCTTCCCGGGAAAAAGAATGGCCTGGGACAGTGCTGTATGCCGACGAGGCTACTGTTTATCGGTACTCCTCTGGCGAGGGGCTACAGGAACGGCTGAAGCAACAAGCGGCCAGCTTGTTCAGCTGGATTCATCCCGACGCACCGGAGGACCCCTGCTTCCTCCGCCGCAACGGAGATGTGTTGCTCGTTACAATCTCGCATGAGCGCGAGGCATATATGTTGCTGTCTGAGGACGAGATCCAGATTGCTCGGCGCGGGTTCCCAGAACTCGCATCCATTCTTCAAAAGGAGTGATGAGGTGTCGGCGGCGAGCGGCGGGTGCACCTGCACCACGTGAGCGGCGAGGAGGAGACGGCGTACCACGACCAGCACCTGATGCTGCGGGACGGGCGGTTCGTGACCAAGCACATCTACGCGGGGCAGACGCGGATCGCGAGCAAGATGGATCCGGACTGGTTCCCTCTGTGCCAACGTCGGGTGAGACAGGCTCCCCCTGGAAATCTGTGGTGAGAGGGCGGAGAATGGACCTGACCCGTGCCGAAGCCTTCCCATCTCCGATCCGTCGATCCTACCCCCGCCCCAGCGGCGCAGGGCGCTGCTCCCCGCCCGAGTGGCGTCGCCGTCGAGACTGTGCCGAAGCCGGGTAAGAGGCGGAAGTTCTCGGCGGCGGAGAGGCTGCGCATCGTTCGCGAGGCGGCCGCATGTACCCAGCGCGGCGACATCGAGGCGCAGCTGCGCCGCGAGGGCATCTACAGCTCCCTGCTGACGGCGTGGCGCAAGCAGTTCGCCCTCCACGGCAGCGAGGCTCTCGCGGGGCGTAAGCCCGGCCGCAAGCCGAAGCAGGACGCGAAGGGTCGGCGCATCGCCGAGCGCGTCCGCAGCCTCGCTCTCGAACTAGGAATCTACAACCGGAACGCCGCGCATGTACACACCGAGGCGACCCAGGGCTCCCCCTTCGACTGCGAGGGCTTTCGGAGCGACGAGTCTCCGACCCTGGCGCCCCACCGCGTGATCCATGATCTCGAGGCCGCCGCCGGACCCGACGCGACGTACCTCACAGACATCGGCGAGCACATGCTCTTCGCGCTCCACTATCTCACCGCCCATGGGCCGAGGAGCTTCAACATCCACCTGGGGCTCGGGAGCATGGGCTCATCCCGAACATGAGCCGCGCCTGCGCCCGCTGGGACAACGCCGTGCCCGAGAGCTTCTTCGCGACGCTGAAGGCGGAACTGGTTGAGCACGAACGCTACCCGACGCGAGCGGCCGCCATCGCGTCAATCGGAGACGATATCGACAACTTCTACAACCTGAAACGACGGCATCCACGGCTCGCCTGCATGAGCCCGATTGAGTACGAATTGAAGACCTGCGCGGCCGCGCTCGCGGTATAGTGAGACTGTCCGCGGGAGCGGGGGAGGGCCAATTATATGAGTACTGAGTTTTGGATTCAGGCGAGCTGTCCCCGGTGGCGAACGCCTCACGAGCTCGAGGCGTCAACCGTCGATGAGGCGATTGAGGCCGTGTTTCCTCGTGCTACCGAGGACGCTTTCGTTGTATGGCGGCACGTGTACATCCCGCTCAGCTACAAGTATGACGTCGGTACGATTCTTCAGGACGTGCTTCGGATGGTGGGGGAGCTCCTCGCGGCGGATTCGGGGGAGTGGCAGGTCGATTGGCCATCGAATACATTTTGCGCCCGCTGGCATTTCAGGTGGGCGGGCGAGCGTCTGGTCGTAACCTCTTCAGAGTGGCGATCCGTAGTTGGGGATACTGAGGAGTTGCTGCGCGGACGTTCGGTCCTCGAGATTGGCAAATCCGAGTTCGTATTCGAGTGGAAGGCGCTCCTTGAGCGAGCGCGAGATGCGCTCGTTGGCGCTGGGTACACGTTTGATACACTTCCGGAGCTGGAGCGGCTGGTCGAGGTGGTGCGAAGCATTGCAGGGTACGGAGTTCTGTATCGGTGACTGCGCAGTTGGCAGGCGACGTTCCACGTTGAACCATCGGAGGTTCCCCCTCGGCTCTCCCCCCGGCCCCCTCAGCCCTCACGCCCCGCCGCGCTTGCCGTCCAGCCGCGCCAGCACCGCCCGCGGCGACATCGTCGCCCGGTAGACGTAGATCTCCCCCGCGTCGTCCTCCCCCAGCACCTCCTCGCTCACGCGGAGCTGCTTGCCGACCGCCAGCAGGATCCTCGCGGGAAACCCCTTCCGGATCAGCTCGACGCGCTGCCACACAGCAGCTCGGCTCCAGAACCCGAACGCCTCCAGGTACACCTCCTCGCCGGTCTCCGCGTTCTGGAACACAAGATCTGGCGCGCACACCACCTCTCCGGGCAGCGCGAAAAGCCGCTCGTTCTGCGCCACGCTCCACGGCGAGCCGAGCTTCCTGAACCCCTCGCAGAACGCCGCGAGCTCGGGCGTCGTCTCCGAGAGCTCGCGCCCGTGGTACACGAGCCCGTCCGCCGGGCCGATCTCGACCGCGAGCGGCTCCTTGTCGCGCCCCCAGCGCAGGTCCGCCCGCAGCCGGAACGAGGCGCACGAGAGCACCGACGGCAGGAACATGGCGAGCCGCAGGCCGTAGCGCTGGACCGCATCGAAGAGGCTGAAAGGGCCGTCGAGCGCGATCGTGTAGCCCGAGGCCGGATCGCCCTGGACCACGTGGATCAGCCCGTGGAAGCGCGCCGCGCGGAAGATCTTCCGGTACCGCGCGGCGCTCTCCCCGTCGATACGGATCGTCACCTGCGTCGCCCGCAGCAGGATCGACTGCGCCAGCGACAGGTTGTAGCGATCCAGCAGGACGTCGGGCGCGTCCGTCGCCGCGCGCCGGAGGATCTCGGCGCCGCGCAGGTCGGCGTAGAGGCCCGCCTCGATCGCGGCGGGCGTCGTGCCGAGCCGGGCGGCCACCTCGTCGAGCACCGCGGCGCGATCGAACCGGGCGCGCACGTCGAGCGCGCGGTGCGCCGCCGCCGCCGCGTGGAACAGCTCGCGCCGGAGCGCCTCGGGGTCGACCCCCTCCTGCACCTCGAACTCGCAGCCGTCCTCGAGCACCTTCCGCAGCCCGAGCGCGGCGACGCGGTCCCGCGCGGGCACCTCCACGGCGTCGAGCGCGGCCTCGACCTCGTCGCGGCTCTCGCCGACCCGCTGCGACAGGATGTCGAGGTACGCGCGCGCGACAGGGAGCAGCCGCTCGGCCGCGGCGCCGCGGAGGTACTGCGGAACGACCATCCCGCCCCGGCGGCGGACCCGCACGAGGTCACTGGTAAGCAACGTGCTCCCGGCGCTTGTCGCTCACCCGCTCGCTCGTCGCGAGCGCCACGACGAGGTCGTCGTAGCCCCTGCCTTCGGCGCGCTCGGGGGTGGCGGTAAGCCCGAGGCGGAACAGCGCACCCCGGGCGCGCTCGATGCCCACGACGCGAAGCATGCCGCCCTGGAAGCTCACGACGATCGGCGCTGTGGGAACCGGCTTGGTCATCGGCACGCTCTTTTGCCGCAGGCAGGGCCGCGTGCCAACCGGAGAGTGAAGGGCACGACCGCCGCGCCGAGGTGCTCCATACTCCGGCCCCACGACGGAGAGCGAGCCCAAGACGCCCGACATGACAGACCTCGCGGCCGCCTGTGCGGCGGCCGAGGAAGCCTTTCAGCGGGGCGACCTCGACCGCGCGCGAGCCGCCGCCGACCACGCTCAGGTCGACGTCGAGGAATATCGCGAACGGGGAGTTCGGCTGTCATTGGTGCGGAGGGGCGCGCCAGCTCGAGAGCGCTCGGGGAGTTGGGGTGCTCGAGGGCGCCGTCCGGCGCATGACGCGCTACCTGCGGCGGCACGGGTTGCTGATCTCGAGCATGGCGTCGAGAAGGACGACGAGCCCGAGGCTGCGCTCTGCGCATCCGCCGTGTCCGGACGAGAGCCGCCCGCCGGACCGCGATGGCTCCGCGGGCTCTCGTCGCTTTTGCCGAGCGCGCTCGCGTACGACAAGCCGCTGTGCGCCTCGCTCGACGGATTCACCTTGGATGCGGCGACACGCTCGCGGTCCCGCCACATCGGTTCGCCGCGCCACTCTTCCTCGCGCAGCGATCCGGCTTCTTTTACCTACGCGCTCGCGGGCGTCCGCGAGGCCGGCGGCGGAGATTGCGGGTGTCCGCGAGCCACGTCGAGGAGGGTTGCGGGCGCCCGCAGGGTCGGCCGGCGACGCGCGACGCGCGACGCGCGACGCCAACCGACGCGTGCAGCGCGCATGGGACAGGCTTGCGCCCTCGGCCGTGACGCAGGCTGACGGACGGCCCGCCCGCTCGGCACCTCGCGATCCCGCGATTGGGAAAGCGGCCCACGCTTGCCGAGCACGGCAGCACGGCAGCACGGCAGCACGGCAGCACGGCAGCACGGCAGCACGGCAGCACGGCAGCACGGCAGCACGGCAGCACGGCAGCACGGCAGCACGGCAGCACGGCAGCACGGCAGCACGGCAGCACGCGAGGACGCGAGGACCGGATGCGTGCGAGCAGCGTCGTCCGGGGTGGGCTTGCTCATGCCACATTGCGCAGTCATGGTGAAGGTACGCGACTCCATCGGTCCGCTCGGATTCCCACCATGAGCTCCTCCGCTCCGTACACGATCACGGAGTCTCTCGCCCACGGTAGCCGATCCACCCTCTATCGCGCGATCCGGAACGCAGATGGTTGCCCCGTGGTCCTCAAGGTGCTCGATCCGCAGCGCAGCCGACCGAAGGACCTCGAACGGCTGAAGAACGAATTCGAGATCGGCGGGCACCTCGACTCCGCGGCCGTCGTCAAACCGCTCGCCCTCGAGACCTACCAGGGCATGCCCGCCCTCGTCCTCGAAGACTTCGGCGGCCGGTCCCTGGGTGAGCTGCTCGGCGGGACGCCCATGCCGATGGAGCGCTTTCTCCCGCTCGCCCTCGCCATCGTGAGGGCGCTCTCGGAGGTTCACCAAGCGGGCATCGTCCACAAGGACCTGAAACCCGACAACATCCTCGTGAACCCAGCCTCCTTCGAGCTCAAGCTCGCCGACTTCGGGCTCGCGTCGCAGGTGCCCCGCGAGCAGCCGACCGCGCAGCCTCCCCGGCTCATCGAGGGATCGTTGCCCTACCTGTCGCCCGAGCAAACGGGGCGGATGAACCGCGCGATCGACCACCGCTCCGATCTCTACGCGCTCGGCGTCACGTTCTTCCAGATGCTCACCGGCAAGCTCCCCTTCGAGGCGCAGGACCCGGCGGAATGGGTCCACTGCCACGTCGCCCGCGCTCCTCCTTCTCTTTCGGAGATCCTCCTCGAGGTGCCCGAGCCGATCGCGCGCATCGTCTCGAAGCTGCTCGCCAAGATGCCCGAGGACCGCTATCAGACCGCGGGCGGCCTCGTGGCCGATCTGGAGCGCTGCTCGGCCCAATGGCAGGCGTGCGGACGGGTCGAGCCGTTCCCGCTCGGCAAGGACGATGTCCTGGACCGCCTCGAGATCCCGCACAAGCTCTATGGGCGTGAGCGGGAGGCGGCCACGCTGCTCCATGCCTTCGACGCCGTGGCGACGACCGGCGCGCCGGCGCTGGTGATGGTGTCCGGCTATTCGGGGGTCGGCAAGAGTGCCCTCGTCAATGCCTTGCACAAGCCGATGGTGGAGAAGAGGGGGTATTTCATCGCCGGCAAGTTCGACCAGTACAAGCGCGACATCCCCTATGCCACTTTGGCCCAGGCCTTCCAGGCCCTGGTGCGCCAGATCCTGGGCGAGAGCGAAGCCAGGATCCGAGAGTGGCGGGACGCCCTGTGCGCGGCGCTGGGCCCGAACGCAGAGCTCATAATGAGTCTCATCCGCGAGCTCGAGCTCGTCCTTGGGCCTCAGCCGCCGGTGCCGGAGCTGCCGCCGCAGGAGGCGCAATACCGCTTCCAGATGGTGTTCCGGCAGCTCATCGGCGTCTTCGCCCAGGCCGCGCATCCACTGGTGCTCTTCCTTGACGACCTGCAGTGGCTGGACGCGGGGACGCTGGCCCTGCTCGCGGATCTGGCGACCCACCCGGACGTGCGTTACCTGCTGCTCATCGGGGCCTACCGCGACAACGAAGTCGACTCGAGCCATCCACTGATGCGCCGCCTCGAGGCGATCCGAAAGGCGGGCGGCATCGTCCAGGAGATCGTCCTCACCCCCCTTTCGCTGGACGATGTCGGGAGGCTCGTCGCCGACGCGCTTCATGATCAGCCCGAGAGGGTCCGGCCACTTTCCGAGCTCGTGTTCGAGAAGACCCATGGCAATCCGTTCTTCACCATCCAGTTCCTGACGGCCCTGGCGGAGGAGAAGCTGCTTGGCTTCGACCCCGGGAGCCGGGCCTTTCGCTGGGATCTGCCGCGCATCCACGCCAAGGGTTTTACGGACAACGTGGTGGACCTGATGGTGGGCAAGCTCGCCCGCCTTTCAGGAGGCACACAGGACGCCTTGAAACAGTTCGCCTGTCTGGGCAACGTCGCCGACGTCGGGACGCTCGGTCTCGTGCTCGGGCAACCCGCGGAGGCGATCCACGCGTCCTTGGGGGAGGCGGTACTGGCGGGTCTGGTCCTCCGGCTCCCGGACGCTTACACCTTCCTCCACGACCGGGTGCAGGAGGCAGCCTATTCACGGATCCCGGAAGACGCGCGCGCCGGCGCCCACCTGCGCATCGGCCGAATCCTATCGAATCGGTTGACGTCCGAGGCGATCGCCGAGAGGATCTTCGAGGTCGTCAACCAGCTCAATCGCGGCAGTGAGCTGGTCGCGTCGCAGGAGGAGCGGGAGCGGATCGCCGAGCTCGATCTCTTGGCCGGCAAGCGCGCCAAGGCGGCGACGGCCTATGCCTCGGCCTTGCGCTACCTCGCCGCCGGCGCGGCGCTCTTGGCCGACGATCGTTGGGAGCGCGCCTACGGGCTCACCTTCGCGCTGGAGCTCCACCTTGCGGAATGTGAGTTGTTGACCGGCGCGCTCTCGGCGGCGGAAGAGAGGCTTTCGATGCTCTGGGAGCGGGCCGAGAGCATCGTCGACCAGGCGGCCGTCACCTGCTTGCGAGTGGAGTTGTACACGACCCTCGCTCGGTCCGACCGTGCGGTCGCCGTCGGTCTCGACTATCTCCGAAGGCGGGGGGTCCACTGGTCGCCGCATCCCACCCATGCGGAGGTCGGGCAGGAATACGAGCGCTTGTGGCGGCGACTCGATCGCGATCGGATCGAGGATCTCGTCGACTCGCCTTTGATGACCGATCCGGCCGCGCGCACGACCACGGACGTTCTGTCCCGGATCAGGCCATCGGCCTTGTTCACCGACGAGAACCTCATGTGCCTGGTCATTTTGCACGCCGTCAATCTCAGCCTGGAGCACGGCAACTGCGACGCCTCGACCAATGCCTACGTCTGGTTCGGCATGATCCTCGGTCCTTACTTCGGGGACTATGCGACGGCGCTCCGCTTCGGTCAGCTCGCCGTCAATCTGGTGGAAAAGCGGGGCCTCGACGGCTACAAAGCCCGCGTCTACGACATGTTCGGCACGTTCATCGTCCCATGGGCAAGGCCCATCCGTTCGGCCCAGCCGTGGTTGCGGCGCGCCTTCGATGCGGCGACCAGGATCGGCGACCTCAGTTATGCAAACTTCGCCTGCAATAGTCTGGTCACCAACATGCTCGTATGCGGAGATCCGCTCGTCGAAGTGGAGCGTGAGGCCGTCACTGGACTTTCGTTCGCGCGCAAGGCGCAGTTCGGCCTCACCATCGCCATCATCGCGACACAATTGCGTCTCGTCCGGATGCTGCGTGGTCTGACGGTTTGTTTCACCTCCTTCAACGGACCAGGCTTCGACGAGGCCCAATTCGAACAGCACCTCGAAGCCAATCCGAACTTGGCCATTGCCTCTTGCTGGTATTGGATCCGGAAGCTCGCGGCACAGTTGTTCGCTGGAGACCATGCGTCTGCCCTCACGGCGGCCGCGAAGGCGCAAGGACTTCTCTGGACGACGCGCTGTTTCTTGGAGCACGTCGAGTACGATTTTTACGCAGCTCTGGCGCACGCGGCGGCCTGCACGGAGGCACCTGCCGAAGACCGAGCCCCTCATCGAGACGCCTTGGCGGCGCACCACCGGCAACTCGCGATCTGGGCCGAACACTGCCCCGAGAACTTCGAACCTCCGAGGGCGCTCTGCGCCGCCGAGATCGCGCGCGTCGAGGGCCGGGACCTCGAGGCCATGCGCCTCTACGAGCAGGCCAGCCGCGCGGCCCACGACGGCGGCTTCGTGCACCTCGAGGCGTTGGCCAACGAGCTGGCCGGCCGGTTCTACATGGGCCGCGGCCTCGACACGAACGGCGTCAACCATCTCCGCAACGCGCGCGCCTGTTATGCCCGGTGGGGGGCCGACGGCAAGGTGAAGCAGCTCGACCAGCAGCATCCCCATCTCGTCGAGTCGAGGCTCCTCGCGACCACGGCCACCGTCGCGATGCGGACCGAGCAGCTCGACCTCTACTCCGTGACCAAAGCGTCGCAAACCATCTCGGGCGAGATCCTCCTCGACAAGCTCTTGCGCACGCTGCTCACGATCGTCCTCGAGCAGGGTGGCGCCGAGCGGGCTTGCTTCGTCTTGTGTCGGGACGAACGTCTCTCGATCGAAGCGGAGGCGATCCTCGACGCCAAAGGGGCGGTGACGATCGTCTTCGAGCCCATGTCCGTGGATGGCTCCCAGCGCCTCCCCGCGTCCGTCGTCCACTACGCGCACCGAACGAACGAGCGCGTCATCCTGAGCGACGCCGAAGGCGACGCAGGCAAGTTCGACGGCGACGACTACTTCGCGGCGCACCGGCCCAAGTCGGTGCTCTGCCTGCCGATCCTGCGTCAGGCCGAGGTGGTCGGCCTGCTCTACCTCGAAAACGACCTCCTTGCCGGCGCCTTCACGCCCGATCGGCTCCTGGCCCTCGCGCTGCTCGCCACGCAAGCCGCGATCTCGCTCGACAACGCGCGGCTCCTCGCCAAGGAGCAGGCGGCGAGGGCGGTGGCCGAGGACGCCGAGCAACGCGCAGCCTTCCTCGCCGAGGCCGGAGCGCTCCTGTCGGAGTCGCTCGACTACGAGGAGACCCTTGCCCGCTTTGGCCGGCTGTGCGTGCGAAGGCTGGCGGACTGGTGCGCGATCGACGTCGTGGAGGGTCGAGAGATCCGGCGCCTGGCCGTGGCGCACAGAGACCCCATGAAAGAGCCCTTGCTCCGGCAGGTCCAGGAGCGATATCCGCCTGGCTGGGATTCACCCCACCCCGCGGCCAAGGCCCTCCGCACCGGCGAGCCAGTCCTCACACCCGAGGTGACCGATGATGTCTTGCGGGTGATCTGCCATGACGACGAGCACGTGCGGCTCGCCCGCGCGCTCGGCACGCGGACCGGGCTCTCGGTGCCGCTCATCGCGCGCGGGCAGACGCTCGGCGTGCTCTCCCTCGCCTCCGACGCCCCGGGGCGCCGCTACGGGCGCGCCGACCTCGGGCTCGCCGTGGAGTTGGGGCGCCGCGCTGCCATCGCGATCGACAACGCCCGGCTCTACCGCGCTTCGCAGGAGGCCGTCCGCGCTCGCAGCGAGTTCCTCACGGTCGCAACCCACGAGCTCAACACGCCCCTCACCTCGCTCACGCTTGCGGTGCAGTCCCTTCGCAGGGCGGCGCCTTTGGGGCGAGTCATCGATCCGCAAGTGCTGGATCGGCGGCTCGAGCTCGTCGCGCGACAGGGGACCCGGCTGACCCGGCTCATCAATGATCTGCTCGACGTCTCGCACCTCGACATGGGGCCGCTCGTGCTCGAGCGCACGGACGTCGACCTCGGCGCCCTCATCCGCGAGGTGGTCGAGCGCTTCAAGGCCGACCTCGCGGGGGCCCTCTGCTCGGTGTCGATCCAGACCGGCGCGCCGGCCTTTGGCAGGTGGGATCGATCCTGTCTCGACCGGATTGTGACCAGCCTGCTCTCCAATGCCATCAAGTTCGGCACCGGCAAGCCCATCGAGATCGCCGTCGGCGCCGAGCGCGGCACGGCGCGGCTCGTCGTACGCGATCACGGCATCGGCATCGCCCCCGAACAGCGCGATCGGATCTTCGGCCGCTTCGAGCGCGCGGTGTCGGAGACGCATTACGGCGGACTGGGCCTGGGCCTCTACCTCAGCCGCAGGATCGTCGAGGAGCATGGGGGCTTGATCCGATGCGAGAGCCGGCCGGGCGCCGGGGCCACGTTCATCGTCGAGCTTCCTTGCGCCGAGCCAGCGTGATGCAGCGGGCAGCGCCACGTTTTCAGGAGGGAGGTGGATCGCCTAAGGTGCTCTAGGGTAACCAGCGCGTGCAGTGTGGCTGTACGGTGGGACGGCCGCTACGAGGAGCTTGATTTTCGGCGCCGCCGCCGCGGCCAGGAACAGCTCGCGCCGGAGCGCCTCGGGATCGACGCCCTCCTGCACCTCGTACTCGCAGCCGTCCTCGAGCACCTGCGGGACGAGCTGCCCGCCCCCGCCGGCGTACGCGGACGAGGTCACTGGTAAGCAACGTGCTCCCGGCGCTTGTCGCTCACCCGCTGCTCGCTCGTGCCGAGGGCCACGAGCTCGTAGAGGATCGCCGTCTTGTTCTCGCTCCGGCGCAGGATCCGGCCGAGCCGCTGCACGTGCTCCCGCACCGAGCCGCTGCCCGACAGGACGATCGCGACGTTGGCCTCGGGCACGTTCACCCCCTCGTTCAGCACCTTCGACGTGACCACCGCCGACAGCGCGCCGCGGTTGAACGCCTCGAGGATCGCGCTGCGCTCCTTCACCTTGGTCTGGTGCGTGATGGCCGGCAGCAGGAACTGCCGCGAGATCTGGTAGACCGTGGCGTTGTCCTCGGTGAAGACCAGCGTGCGATCCGCGCGGTGGGCGTGGAGCAGCCGCGCGAGCACGTCGATCTTGCCGGGCGCGCACAGGGCGAGGCTCCGCTGCCGGCGGTACGCCTCGAAGGCGCGGCGGCCCGCGTCGGACTGCGAGCTCAGCAGGATGAACTGCCCCCACCCCTCGGGCATGCGGATGCCGTTCGCGCGCAGGAAGCCGATGTACACGGCGCGCGCGGCCTCGTACGCGGCGCGCTCGCCGTCCGAGAGCGGCACGTCGAGCCGCACGACGTCGTAGGCCGCGAGGTACTGCCCCGAGAGCTCCGTGATCTCCCGCCGGAAGACGATCGGACCGATGAGCTCGTCGTAGCCCCGGCCGTCCGCGCGCTCCGGGGTGGCGGTGAGGCCGAGGCGGAACGGCGCGAGGCACATCTTCGCGGCGAGCGCGTACGACGGGCTCGGCAGGTGGTGGCACTCGTCGAAGATCACGAGCCCGAAGCGGGCGCCGAGCCGGTCCATGTGGGCGTGCGCCGAGTCGTACGTGGTCACCGTCAGGTCGAGCACGTCGTGGTAACCGCCGCCGAGCAGGCCGATCGGGACGCCGAACGCGGCGGAGAGCCCGTCGTACCACTGGTTCAGGAGGTCGAGGGTGGGGACGACCACGAGCGTGCTGCGCTGCCGCGCGGCGATCGCGAGCGTCGCGACGAACGTCTTGCCCGCGCCCGTCGGGAGCACGACGACGCCCCGGCTGCGCCGGCCAGCCCACGCCTCGAGCGCCTCGCGCTGGTAAGGAAAGGGGTCGTGCTTGGCGAGCGGCGTGAGCGGCAGCGCCTCGTACTTGCGGGCGGCGTCGGTGAAGGGGACGCCGCGGGCGCGGAGCCTCAGGACGAGCTCGGCATAATCGATCGCCGGCACGCGGTAGACGCGCTCGCGCGCGTCCCAGCGGCAGGAGGCGGGGAGGCAGGCGGGGTCGAGCGGCGCGCCCTCTGCGGGCGAGCCCGGGCCATCGTCGTCGGGCGCCTCTGCGGAGGGCGGCGAGGGCGGCAGGGCGTCGAGGTCGGAGGCCGCCGGCTCCAGCGCCGGGCGCGGCGCGACGCCTTCGATGCGGAGGGTGCCGCCCTGGAAGGTCAGGACGATCGGCGCTGTGCGGACCGGCTCGGTCATCGGCGCGCTCTTTTGCCGCGGGCAGGGCCGCGTGCCAAGCGGAGAGAGCGGCGATCAGGCCAGCTCGGCCGGCAGGATCGAGGCGCCGCGGATCGGGGCGCGGTAACGTACCCACACGAGGGGGGACTCGTGCAGCGTGATCGTGAGGGCGGTGCCGGCGTTCACCGGGAGCTTGCGGCCGAGCTCGCGGTGGATGTGGCGCGCGATGAGCTCCGGCGTCGAGCGCTTGCCCTCGAACGCGGGGTGCTCGTCGAGGTTGCGGTAATCTATCTCCGCCAGCACGCCGCGCAGGCTCTCTCGCAGCACGCTCGTCTCGATGACCTGGCCGAGGGGCGAGAGCTCCTCGCGGTCCACCTCCACGGTGACAGTGTAGGTCGCGCCGTGCAGGCGCTGCGCAGGGCCGAACTGCTCGCCCTTGAGGCTGTGGGCCACCATGATGTGATCGCGGACGCCGACCGTGTACATGGCCGCACTATACTCGTCGTCGCGGCCCCGGAGGGAGATCCCAATCGCATGTCGCGCCGCGCGGGAGTAAGGTGCGGACGGTTCCCCCGCCGGCCTGCCGCGGCGCGCGGGTTCGTGCGGGACGCAGTGACCGGTTGACCGTTGTGAGGGAGGATCGGCGATGAACAGCGAAGCGAGCGTGCTGGCCCCAGGGTTCCTCATCGCGTCGCCGCCCCTGGGCGATCCGAACTTCGACAAGACGGTCGTGCTGCTGGCGGTGCACAGCGAGGGCGGGGCGCTCGGATTCGTGGTGAACCGGCCGGCGCCGATGACCCTCGGGGAGCTGCTGTCGTTCGCGGGCTACGGCAACGACCTGAAGGATCCGGCGCCGGTCTACCTCGGCGGGCCTGTCCAGCCGAGCTCGGGGTGGATCCTGTGCCTCGATCCGGCGCTCGGGGCCGAGGAGACGGGCGTGCTCCCGGTGGGCTCCCGGGTGCGGGTGACTTCCTCGCGGAGCGCGTTCGACGCGCTCGCGGCCGACGCGGTGCGCGGCGCGGCCGCCGCGGATGCGCGGCGGAGGACGGTGCTCCTCGGCTACAGCGGCTGGGGGCCCGGGCAGCTCGAGCGGGAGATCGCCGCGGGCGCGTGGCTGCCGGTGCCCCTCGATGAGCGCGTCCTCTTCGACGTGGCGCCGGACCGTCGCTGGGAGCAGGCGTATGCGCTGCTCGGGCTGAGCCCGATAGAGGTAATGTCCATGCGCACGATTGGCGAGGCGTGAGGCTGGATTGACGCGGGGACGGCAAGGACGAACCTTGCCGGTCGCGTCACGCCCACGCAGGGCGGCGCGGGGGGCCTTCACCTCCGCTGCACACGGCCCATCTAGCCAAGCGCACACGACACGAGAGGAGCCATCATGGAGATCAACATCGGAATCGACGCCAAGAACCGCGAGCAGATCGGGACGGGGCTGGGCCGTGTGCTGGCCGACACGTACACATTGTATCTCAAGACGCACAATTTCCACTGGAACGTCACGGGGCCCATGTTCCAGACGCTGCACCTCATGTTTGAGCAGCAGTACAACGAGCTGGCGCTCGCCGTGGACCTCATCGCCGAGCGCATCCGCGCCCTCGGCCTCCCCGCGCCGGGGACCTACAAGCAGTTCGTGGCGCTCTCGTCCATCAAGGAAGAAGACGGGATCCCCAAGGCCACCGACATGATCAGGCGCCTCGTCGAGGGGCACGAGACCGTCGCGCGCACCGCGCGCGAGATCTTCCCCGTGGCCGAGCAGGCCAACGACCAGCCGACCTGTGACCTGCTCACCCAGCGCCTCCAGATCCACGAGAAGACCGCGTGGATGCTGCGCAGCCTGCTCGAGTAGTTAACTCCCCGCCTCCAGCGCGCCCGGCCGCCAGGTGGCGAGCTCAGGCGGGCACGGCGAGCGCCGCCCTGCGGCCGCGCGGCAGGCGGAACCAGAAGCGGCTGCCCCGCCCGGGGTGGCTCTCGACGCCGACCACGCCGCCGTGGGCCTCGACGATCTCCCGGACAATCAGGAGCCCCAGCCCGGTGCCGCCGACGCTGTGCTCGGCGCGCTGGTAGCGCTGGAACAGCGTGGCCGCGATCTCCGGCGCGACGCCGGTGCCCGTGTCCTCGAGCGCGACCTCCACGTGGCGGGGCTTCACCTCGACGCGCGCCGCGATCGCGCCGCCCGGGGGAGTGAACTTGATGGCATTGCCGATCAGGTTGGAGAGCACCTGGGCGAGGCGCCGCCGGTCGCCGAGCACCGAGGCGCCCTCGCAAGGGGCTGGCCCGGAGAAGGTGTGCCCCTTCTTCTCGAGCAGCGGGCGGAAGTCCTCGACGGTTTCCACGATCAGGCGCACCAGATCGACCTCCTCTCGATCCATGCGGCGATTCGCGTCCTCGAGGCTCGCGAGCTCCAGGAAATCGTTGATCATGTACACCAGCGATTGCAGGCGCACATCGAGCTTCTGGACGTCCTCGAGCAGGGAGGGCTGCCTCCCGAGCTCCTCGCCGTCGAGCATGCTGGCGATCCGCAGCGTCATCGCGTTCAGCGGCGTGCGCAGGTCGTGCGCGATCATCGAGTAGAAATCGAGCCGCCGCTCGTCGTGCAGGCGCCGGTCGGTGACGTCGCGCAGCGAGACGATCGTGCTCGCGGCGGCCTCCCCCGGGAGCACCCGCAGCGTCGGCGAGAAGAGCCTGCCGCGGATCTCCACGTCTGGCAGGGGGAACGTGGACTCGCCGCTGAATGGCTCTGGATCATTCATGCAGAGGCCGGGGATCAGCTCCGAGGCCGCCCTCCCGAGCACGGCTTCCGGCTGGATGCCGAGCGCGGCGACGGCCTGCTCGTTCACGAAGCTGAGGCGCCCCTGCGCGTCGATGACCAGCAGCGGATCGGGGGCTGTCTCGAGCAGCTTCCGATTCGCCGCCTCGGCCTGCTCCGCGCGCTCGAGCAGCGCCCGCCAGCGCACCAGGGACGCGACGCGCGCGCGCAGCTCCTCGTCCTCGTAAGGCTTCGCGAGGTAATCGTTGGCGCCAGCGGCGAGCCCCTCGACGATCTGATTGGTGTGGTGGTACCCGGTGAGCAGCAAGATACCGAGTTTCTGGGATCCCACGGGCTCGGAGCGCAGGAATCGACACACCTCGAGGCCGCTCACGCCCGGCATGATCCAGTCGAGGACCATCACGTCCGGCATCGAGCACGAGGAAAACCGCTCGAGCGCCGTCGAGCCGTCGCCGAACACCTCCACGTCGTGCTCGGAGGCCAGCACGCGACGCGCCCGCTCGGCGTCGACAGGGCTGTCGTCGACGACCCAGACGCGGCGCCGCGCGGGACGGGTGCTCATTCGGCGGCGATCCTAGTGGGAGAAGGTGGGTAGCGTCAATGCGTCAACAGTTGCGCAGGGCGCTGCGCGGCGCGGCTATCGAATACCGGACGAGCGCTGCCGTACCGTGGTCGGAGGCGCGCGGGTCAGGGCCGGGGTTGCACGAGGTAACCATCGCGATCGATCGCCACCGCGCGCTGCTTCAGGAGGCGTCCGACTGCGCGCTTGAAGGCCTTCTTGCTCAGGCCGAAGACCGCCCGGATCTCTTCAGGGCTCGAGCGGTCGCCGACCCTCGGCGCGCCCGGGCGCGAGAGCCTCGCGAGGATCTTCTGCGCGTCGCTCTCGAGCTCCTCGTGCGCGTGGCCGCGCAGCGACAGCTCGATCTTCCCGTCGGGCAGCACGCTCGTCACGCGGAATCGCGCCGCCTCGCCGCGCGAGAGCGGGTGGGGCTCGCTCGCGGGGACCAGGCCGACGAAGCTGCGCTCGAGGATGACGAAGAGCCCGAGCTCTGGCTCGTTGCGCCACGCCTCGCCCTCGACCCACTCGTCCAGATCGAACTCGCCCCTGTCGCGCAGCATCTCGCTCACGCGCATCGTCCCCGCGAGGCGCCCGGTCCTGTCCACGAAGAGCCCCACCGGGTGCCGCTGGCCGACCCGCAGATCGCGCGTCTGCTCCGCGCGCGGCACGAGCAGCTCCTTCGGCAAGCCCCAGTCGACGAACGCGCCGAAGGGCGCCACGTCGGTCACCTCGAGAAAGGCGACCTCGCCGAGCGTGAGCCGCGGCCGGCGCGCTGTCGCGATGGGGCGATCCTCGGAGTCGAGGTGGACGAACACCTCGAGAGCGTCTCCCTCCTCCGCGCCCTCGGGCACCTCGCCGCCCGGCAAGAGGAGCACTGGCGCGTTCGGGCGCAGGTCGTCGGGATCGGGCGAGAGGAAGGCGCCTGGCGGCCCGAACCGTCGTATCGGCAGGGTCACCACGCGTCCGAGGAGATCGTCGTAGGGCATCGGCGCGCAGTCTTGCACAGGCCCGGACAAGACGACATACGTCCTGGTGCACGGCGCCTGGCACGGCGGCTGGTGCCGGAGCCCCTCCAGAAGAGCTTCCAGCCCGCCGCGTCGAAGAACGGAGGCGTCAGCATGCCGCCGTTCCCCATCTCCGCGGCGCTGGTGAGACCTGGAGCAGACCGACGATTTCCGGTAAGCTCCGGCTCGATGAACCGAGCATCGCCGCCCGCGCCGTCGATCGCGGATGAGCTGGAGGAGCTCGGCGAGGAGCTCCGGCAAAAGGCCCTTCCGGGCGAGCGGCTGATCGAGACGCACCGGCGGCTCGTCGAGGAGTCGCGCGAGCGGCGATGGAGAGGCGACCTCCTCGACCGGATCGCGGAGTGCTTGCCGATCAACATCTTCGCCAAGGACAGCGAGCACCGCTACCTCGTTACCAACAAGAACGTCAGGAAGCTCGCAGGGCGCGAGAACACCGAGCTGATCGGGAAGACCGATTTCGACGTCCTCCCCGAGCCGATCGCGCGCGCGATCCGCGCATCCGACGAGCGGCTGCGAGCGAACGGCGGTATGCTGGTGGAGGAGCTCGCGCTCGAGCACGCCGGCGGCGAGAAGCGGCACCTCCTGGTCGGCAAGACGCTTGTGCGCTCCGAGGAGACCGACCAGGAGGTGTTGATCGGCTTCTCGATCGACATCACGGGGAGCAAGCGCACCGAGCAGGAGCTGCGGGACAAGATCGCCCTGATCGAGCGGCAGCGGGCGGTGATCCGGGCCCTCTCCACGCCGATCATCGAGGTGTGGGACAGGGTGCTGACGGTGCCCATGCTGGGCGCGATCGACAGCGCTCGGGCGGGCGCGGTGATGGAGGCCCTGCTCGCGGGCGTGAGCCGGACGGGCGCGCGGTTCGCGATCCTGGATCTCACCGGCGTGGAGGCGATGGACGCGGGCGCGGCGGCGCACCTCCTCAGCCTCGTCCAGGCCGTACGGCTCCTCGGGGCGGAGGGCATCATCACGGGCGTTCCCCCGAGCGGCGCGAAGACGATGGCCGCGCTGGGGCTGGACCTCGCGGGCATCGCGACGCTGCGGAGCCTGCGGGAGGGGCTCTGGTACTGCATGAAGCGGATGCGCGCCGGCGCTGTCGCCTGAGGGGCGCCGGCGCTGCGGCGCATCCCCGCTTGGCATCGCCTCGATCCCGCCCCACGCAGCGCAAGCAGCCCGGCATCCCGAGCACCACGCCGGTGCGCGGGCCGCGCTGCGAACACCGCGCCTTGCGGCTCGGGCGAGCTCATCGGAGTCAGCCCCGGCCCATGCGAACCGATCCTGGCGAATACCATCCATGACAGACAGCTCCGGATACCGCATGTACGTCTTCCGCAGCGGACGCCGCGACGTCCCGGGAAAGCGGCTCGTCGCCGAGCTCGCCGACGACCTCCGGGCGATCGCCGCCCCCGCCGGCGCCGATCTCCATCGCACCGTCGTGCTGCGCGCCCTGATCCGCGCCGGCGAGCTCGAATCGATCCTCGCCGACGCCGGCGCGGAGGGCGCCTCGCTCCTCGCGCGGATCACCGACGATCTCGCCGCCGTGCTGGTCGGCGGCGACGGCGCGGGCGCGCTCGCGATCCCGGACAGCCAGACGTCTGGCCACGGACAGCCAGACGTCTGGCCACGGACGGCCAGACGTCTGGCCATGGCGGAGGCGCTCGCGGCGCTCACGGCGATCGATGTCCCGGCGACGGCACCGACCTCGCCCCCCGAGGGCTTCTCGTTCTATGCGCTGCACCCGCTCGACTTCGCGCGGCTCGCCGAGCGGCTCGCTTCCCCGCCGGCGCCCGTCCGCGTCGTCGGTGTCCGCAGCATCGGCACCACGCTGAGCGCGGTGACGGCCGCGGCGCTCCGCCGGCGGGGGATCCGGGCCGAGCGCACCACCGTGCGCCCGACAGGCGACCCTTACGATCGCCGGGTCGAGCTCGGCGCCGGGCAGCTCCGCTGGGTCCAGGAAGGTATCGCCGAGGGCGCGCAGTTCTGGGTGACGGACGAGGGGCCAGGCTTCAGCGGCTCATCGTTCCTCTCCACCGGCGACGCCCTGACCGGCGCCGGCGTCCCCCGTGGAAATGTCGTCTTCCTCGGCTCCCGCGCGCCCGACCCCGACGCGCTCGTCGCGCCGGACGGCGCCCGTCGCTGGCGGTCCTTCCGCGCGGAGCGCGTCGAGGGCGTGACGCAGCTCCCGGGTGACGCGGGCGAGTTCATCGGCGGCGGGCAGTGGCGCCGCCGCCACTATGATGACGAGTCGCGGTGGCCGCCCTCCTGGACGACCATGGAGCGCTTCAAGTGCCTTTCCCGTGACGGCAGCCGGATTCTCAAATTCGAAGGCATGGGTCGCTATGGAGCCGAATGCATGGAACGGGCCCTGGGCGTCTCCCGGGCCGGCTTCGGGCCGGAGCCGCGCGACGAGGGGCAGGGATTCCTCTCCTACCCGTGGATCCAGGGCCGGCCGCTCCAGGCCGACGACCTGTCCACCGCCGTCCTCGAGCGCCTCGCCGATTACTGCGCCTTCCGCGCCTCGGCCTTCCCTGTCCCGAGCCCCGCCGTCGACGAGCTCATTGCGATGGCACGCACCAATTTCTCAACAGAGATGGGCAGCGAGCTCCCGGGCGAGCTCCACCTGGAGATCGCGCGCCCCGTGCTCGTCGATGGCAAGATGGATCCCCACGAGTGGCTCGGGTCCTCGTCTGGCGAGCTCTTCAAGGTGGACGCATCCGGGCACGGCGACGATCATTTCCTTCCTGGCCCTGCGGACATCGCCTGGGATCTCGCCGGCGCCATGATCGAGTGGCGGATGGCGGAAGACGCCCGGCGCGCCTTTCTCGAGCGCTATCGCCGACGCTCCGGCGATGACCCCGAGCGGCGCCTGCCGGCGTATCTGCTGGCCTACGCGCTCCTGCGGCTGGGTCACGCGGCGATGGCCGCTGTGTCGGTCGCCGACGAGGGCGAGGCGCGGCGCCTTGTCGCGGCGCGACAGCGCTACGGCGCGGCCATGAGCAACGGGAACAACGGCCTTCGCCCCGGCGCGCCCCCGGGCATCCTCGGGTAGCGCCGCCGGCGTGCCTACGGCCTTCACGTCGAGGGCTCATTTCTTTCCTGACCCCCCTCTACGGAATTTCCGCGATGGTGCGACGCGCGCGGCGGCGATAGGTTCACGGCGCCGTACCCCTGTTCGTCCGCGGCAGCCGTCTCGCGGAAGCTGGTTTGAGCTCCACGCCGCTCCACGCCCGAAGCTGACCGAAGAACGCACGCTCATGCTCAAGCGCTTGATCCTCGTTGCCGGCTCCTGTTCGAGCAGCGATGACCCGTCGGTCCGCCACACACCGCTGCTCTCTCCCTCCGACAAGGCGGAGCTCTCGAGGGAGTTCCCAGGTGTGGAGATCGACGCGCCCGCTCCGCCCCGGGACGAGCCGCACGCGGCCATCGACGCCCGCGCGTGGCGCGCGTCGTCGCTCGATCTCTGGGCGCTCGACACCCACCTGCACGCGCTCGACGCCCGCGGCCTCTTCCACCTCCGGATCGGCGGGCTCGAGCGGGACGGCGCCGCCCCGACGGCGTACGAGGTCCTCACCCGCTGCCAGCGCTTCATCCGCAGGCGGAATCTCTCCTCCGCGAGCGCGGTCTTCGCCCGCGTCCTCGCGCGGCACCGGGATCTCCACGATCTCGACAGGCCGCTTGTCCGCGCCGACTACGACCATGCGGTCGACGTCTGGCAATGGATGCTCCGCCTCGAGCCGCGCGCCAGCGTCGCCGCCCAGGCGGCGGCGCTCTTTCACGACGTGGAGCGGCTGGTCTCCGAGGCGAACGTCCGGATCGAGCACCGCGCCCCGGATTACCAGGCCTTCAAGGACGAGCACGCGCGGCGCGGGGCGGCCCTCACGCGCTCCGCGCTCGCCGATCTCGGGCTCCCGCCCGAGGTCCTCGAGCGGATCGGCGCGCTGGTGGGGTCGCACGAGCGGCCGGGGGACGACGCCGAGCTCGCGTTGCTCAACGACGCCGACGCGCTCTCGTTCTTCTCGCTGAACAGCGGCGGGTTCCTCGATTACTACGGGCCCGAGCACACCCGCGCCAAGGTGGCCTACACGCTTCGCCGCCTCCGGCCCGAGGCGCGGGCGCTCTTGCCGCGGATCCGCTGCCGCCCCGAGGTGGAGGCGATGATCCTCGGCGAGCCGAGGAGGGCATCGGCGCCGGCTCCGGCGGAGACGCAGGCATAGAGGAGGTCCGGCGCGCAATGAGGATTGTCATCTTCGGTCTGACGATCAGCTCGTCCTGGGGCAACGGCCACGCCACGCTGTGGCGCGGCGTCATCTCGGCCCTCGGGCGTGCCGGGCACCGCGTCACCTTCTTCGAGCGCGACGCCCCGTATTATGCCTCTCACCGGGATCTTTTCGCCCTCTCGCACGGCAACGAGCTCCGGCTGTATTCCTCGTTCGAGGACGTCCTGCCCGATGCCCGGCGCGCGATCCGGGAGGCGGACGCGGCGATGGTGACCTCGTACTGCCCCGACGGCGGCCCCGCGACGGACGTTGTCCTCGAGTCGCGCGGACTCAAGGTCTTCTACGATCTCGACACGCCGGTGACGCTGGACCGGATCAACGCCGGCCAGTCCGTCGGCTACATAGGCCCGCGGGGACTCGTAGATTTCGACTGCGTGCTCAGCTACACCGGCGGTGAGGCGCTGGCGCAGCTCCAGTCGAAGCTCGGCGCCCGGCGGGTGTTCCCGCTCTACGGCAGCGCGGACCCGGAGGTGCACCGCCCGGTCCCGCCGCGGGAAGAGTTCCGCGGGGACCTCTCGTACCTCGGGACGTACGCCGCCGACCGGCAGGAGGCGCTCTCGACCCTCTTCCTCGAGACGGCCAGGCGGCTGCCGGAGAAGCGGTTCGTCATCGGGGGCTCGCTCTACCCGGAGAATTTCCCGTGGACGCAGAACATCTATTACATGCGGCACGTGGCGCCGGCGGATCATCCGGCGTTCTACTGCTCCTCCCCGCTGACGCTCAACGTGACCCGGGGCGCGATGGCGGCGATGGGGTACTGCCCCTCCGGGCGGCTCTTCGAGGCGGCCGCGTGCGGGACGCCGATCCTGAGCGACAGCTGGGAGGGGCTCGACCAGTTCTTCACGCCGGGGAGGGAGATCCTCGTGGCGCGGACGACGGACGAGGCCGTCGCGGCGCTCTCGCTCCCGGCGGGCGAGATCGCGGCGATCGCGCGCGCGGCGCGGGAGCGGGTGCTCGCGGAGCACAGCGCCGCGCGGCGCGCGGAGGAACTCGTGGCCATTCTCGAGTCGGTCTCGGCTCAATGAAGGAAGGGAGGCGGCGATGTGGGGAGTGATTCCGGCGGCGGGCCTGGGGAGCAGGATCCAGCCGCTCGCGTTCTCGAAGGAGCTGCTCCCGGTGGGGACGCGCAGGGACGGCGACGTGGAGCGGCCGCGCGCTGTCAGCGAGTACCTCATCGACAGGATGATCCTCGCCGGCGCGGACAAGATCTGCATGGTCATCTCGCCGGGCAAGTCGGATATCGTCGAGTACTACGGCGCGAACGTGGGTCCGGCGCACATCTGTTATGTGGTGCAGCCGGTCGCCGCCGGGCTCTGCGACGCCATCTTCCGGTCGCTGCCCTGGATCCAGCCGGAGGAGGAGGTCCTCGTGGGGCTCCCCGACACTGTCTGGTTCCCGGAGCACGGGCTCCGGTCGCTCGACGGCGGGGGCCTCTCGTTCCTGCTCTTCCCGGTCAAGCACCCTGAGTTCTTCGACGCTGTCGTCACCGATGAGCGGGGCAGGGTGCTCGAGATCCAGGTCAAGCAGCGGGACGCGCGGTCGCACTGGGTCTGGGGCGCCTTCAAGCTGACGGGGGCGGTGATGCGGGACCTCCACGACCTCTGGTGCGAGCGCGGGCAGAAGGATCCTTACATAGGGACGCTGGTGAACGAGTACCTCGCGCGCGGCGGCAGCGCGCGCGCGGTGCGGGCCGGCGAGGCGTATGTCGACGTGGGGACGCTGCACGGCTATCGAGAGGCCATGCAGCTCCTCAGCGGGGTGGTCGTGTGAGCGGAGGAGCCATGGAGAGGAGCGAGCGGAACATCGATGACGCGTCGAAGTTGACCCGGGAGCAGATCCAGGAGCGCGTGCGCGGTCTCGGGCAGTGGTTCCACAACATAGATCTCGGCGGGGTGAAGACGGCGCCCGACCATTTCCTGGGCGATTACCCTGCTTTCAAATGGAAGGGCTTCGCCCACGCCATCCCGGCCGATCTCACGGGCAAGACGGTCCTCGACATCGGCTGCAACGCGGGCTTCTACTCGCTCGAGATGAAGCGGCGCGGGGCGGCGCGGGTGCTCGGGATCGACAGCGACGACGATTACCTGGCGCAGGCGCGCTTCGCCGCGGAGGTCTCCGGCGCGGACATCGAGTTCCGGAACCTCTCCGTGTACGACGTGGGCAGCCTGGGAGAGCGCTTCGACGTCGTGCTCTTCATGGGCGTGCTGTACCACCTCCGCCACCCGCTCCTGGCGCTCGACCTGCTCCACGAGCACGTGGTCGGGCACACGCTGGTCTTCCAGAGCATGCAGCGCGGCAGCGCCGAGGTGATGCCGCTGGAGGCGGACTACCCCTTCGCCGAGGAGCAGATCTTCGCCGACGAGGGCTATCCCCGGCTCCATTTCGTGGAGCACAGCTACTCGCACGACCCGACCAACTGGTGGGTCCCCAACCGGGCCTGCGCGGAGGCGATGCTGCGGAGCGCGGGCTTCGAGATAGTGAACCACCCCGAGCCCGAGGTCTACATCTGCCGCCGCCGCGAGCGGCCCGAGTGGGTGCCGGGCGCGGTCTACCCGGCCAGGCGGGCTCGCGTGAACGGCGTGGATGGCGTGAACGGCGTGGATGGCGTGAACGGAGAGCAGGAATGATCGAAGCGGTGATGCTCTGGAACGAGCCCAACAACAAGTCCCACTGGGATTTCGAGATCGACCCGGAGTGGACGACGTTCGGATCGATGGTGAAGCTCGCTTCCGACGCGATCCGGAGCGAGCGCCCCGGGCTGCCGCGCGTGCTGGGCGGCATCTCACCGATCGATCCTGCGTTCATCGCCAACATGGGCCGTCAGGGCGTGCTCGATCACGTGGATGTGGTCGCGGTGCACGGGTTCCCTCTCGACTGGAACCACTGGCAGATCCACGAGTGGCCCAGCAAGCTCGACGAGATCCGCGCGGTGACGGACAAGCCGATCTGGATCACGGAGATCGGCGTCTCCACGTTCGGCGCCGAGGAGGTGCAGGAGTTCGGCCTCAAGCGCAGCGCCGAGCTCTTGCGCGGCAAGGTCGACCGGGTCCACTGGTACAGCCTTTATGATCTACCGCGCGCGTGGCCGGCGACGACGCGGCATCGCGAGGCCGAGGGCTCGTCGTATTACCGGCACTTCTACATGGGGTTGCTCCGCGAGGACGGGACGCCCAAGCGCGCGCTGCGGCTCTTCCCGGAGTGCACCCCTGATTTCGGGCTGTGCCAGTGGTTCCACTTCGAGGATCACCGGCTCGACGACGCGGTGGAGTGGCTGAAGAAGCTCGGGGTGCGCCACCTGCGCACGGGCCTGAGCTGGGCCGACAGCTTCCGTCCCGGCGCGGAGGCCTGGTTCGACCGGCAGATGAAGGTGCTCGAGCCGTTCGACGTGACGCTGACCTACTGTTTCACCCCGGAGCACGCCGGCGTGCGGCCGCACCACACGAGCCCTCCGCAGCGCATCGAGGAGTTCGCCGAGTTCTGTGCCCGCATGACGCGGCGCTATGTGGGGTAGGCGGCGCCAGCACTCTGGCGCGCCGCGTCGGCGCTTGGTAGGGTGGATCTCGATGCGCTCTGCGCCCGGATGACCTGACCTTGCGCACTCCAGGTAGATCATGGCCCACGCCGCGAGCACCCCGAAGCGAGAGAGACCCGAGGAACACCGCGGCACCTCGGCGGCTCCGGACCGGCGACTCGAAGCACGCGGCGGGCTCGAGCGAGCCGCGGAGGCGCTCTCGTGAACCTCGCCTCGCTGCGCCGCCAGGGCCGCATCCCGCCGGAGCTCGCGTGGCCGCCGTTCACGTGGCTCTCGTCGGGCCGGGCGCCGCGCTGCCTGGTCGTGCTCGCCCATCCGGATGACGAGACCATCGGGCTCGGCGCGCGCATCGGCCGGCTCGCCCCGATCGAGGTGGTCCATGTGACCGACGGCGCGCCCCGCGACAGCCGTTTCATGCCGGCCGAGCTCGCCGATATAGGGCGCGAGCGGTACACAGCGATCCGGCGCGAGGAGGTGACCCGCGCGCTCGCCGTGGGCAACGTGCCCGCGTCGAAGCTGAGGTGCCTCGGCGCTGTCGACCAGGAGGCCATCGACGAGGCCCCGGGCCTCGCCCGGAAGCTCCTCGAGCTGTTCGCCCGCACGCGCCCCGAGGTGGTGATCACGCACCCCTACGAGGGCGGCCACCCCGATCACGACGCGGCGGCGCTCGCGGTCCACTCGGCCGCGGTGCTCGCCCTCTGGAACGGCGTCACCTCGCCGCTGATCTTCGAGGCGGCCTCGTACCACGCCGCGCGCGGCCACCTCGTCACCGGCGAGTTCATCCCGTATCCCGGCGTCCCCGAGATCGCCCTCCGGCTCTCGGACGAGGAGGCGGCGCGCAAGCGCGCCATGCTGGCCTGCTTCTCCAGCCAGAAGGAGACGCTCGCCCCGTTCGGCGCGGAGGTCGAGCGGTTCCGGCCGGCGCCTGCGTACGACTTCCGGCGTCCGCCGCACGAGGGCACGCTCCATTACGAGCGCCTCGGCTTCCCGATCGACGGCGCGCGCTGGCGGAAGCTCGCCGTCATGACGCTCACCTTGCTCGGCCTCGGGCGAGAGCGATGTCTCTGACGGTCCTGCACGTCAGCTATCCGCTCGCGCCCGTGGGGCCGGACGCCGTCGGCGGCGCCGAGCAGGTGCTCTCGATGCTCGACGAGGCGCTCTCGCGCGGCGGCCACCGGTCGATCGTCGTCGCGCCGGAGGGCTCCACGTGCGCGGGGACGCTCGTCGCCACGCCGGCGCCGCCGCCGGGCGCGGTCCTCGACGAGGCGGCCAGGGAGCAGGCCTGGCGCCATCACCGGAGCGCCATCGCCCGGGCGCTGGATCGGTATCCCATCGATCTCGTCCACCTGCACGGCGTCGATTTCGATCGTTACCTGCCCGAGCCCGGCGTGCCGGTGCTCGCCACGCTCCACCTGCCGCCGAGCTTCTACGCGCCATCGGTCTTCCGGCTCGAGCGCCCGAGGACGTTCCTCCATTGCGTCTCCGCGACGCAGCGGCGCGCCTGTCCGCCGGGGGCGCGGCTGTTGCCCGAGGTCCCGAACGGCGTCCGGCTGGAGCACTACCGGCCGAGGCGGCACAAGCGCGGCTTCGCGATCGCGCTGGGCCGGATCTGCCCGGAGAAGGGGTATCACGTCGCCGTCGAGGCCTCGGTGCGCGCCGGCGCGCCGCTGCTCATCGCCGGGCAGGCGTTCGGCTACGAGGAGCACACGCGGTATCTCCGGGACGTTCTCCTGCCGATGCTCGGCGGCCCCGGGCCGGTACGGCGCTTCCTTGGCCCGGTCGGCCTCGCCCGCAAGCGCCGTCTGCTCGCGGCGGCCCGGTGCCTGCTCGTGCCCAGCCTGGTCCAGGAGACGAGCTCGCTCGTCGCCATGGAGGCGCTGGCCTCGGGCACGCCGGTGATCGCGCTCCGCGGCGCGGGCGCGCTGCCGGAGATCGTCGAGCACGGCCGGACGGGGTTCCTGGTGGACGGCGCCGGGGAGATGGCCGAGGCGATCGCGAGGGTGGACCGGCTCGACCCGGCCGAGTGCCGCCGCGCGGCCGAGGAGCGCTTCTCGGCGGCGAGGACGGCGGCGGCCTACATCGAGACGTACAGGCGCGTCCTGCGCGAGGCGTGAGCGGGGGGCGACGGGGGTCGCGGCGCATGGCCTGGCCGGCGGGAGGATCCGCTGTCGGTCGCGCGGCGCGGGTTGGCCCCGTGTTCGAGCCCAGTTGCCCTCGTTCCTGCGGCGCATTCTGGACTGATCATTCTAGAATGATCGTTCCAGAATGCGCCGAGCGAGCGCGGGGCACGTGCGGCGCATTCTGGACTGATCATTCTGGAATGATCGTTCCAGAATGCGCCGCACGAGCGCGGGGCACGTGAGCCCGGCAGGGGGCCCCGCGCCCTGCGATGAGCAGGAGCTTTCGGCTCGGCAGCTCGGCGAGACCTCCCGCGCAAACAGGGACGAACCTGGGTGACGAGGTACTCTAGCTCCCGGTGGACATGATGCGCACGTCGCGCCCGTCGCGCTCGGCATCATCGAGCGGCTGCCACATGTCGCTGGCAAACTCGAAAAAGTCGGGTGGAACCACCATCGAGAAGGTGTCTCCCTTCTGCTGGTTGCGCCGCTGCACGCGCTCGCGGCGCAGATCGCGGGGCGCGTCCAGCACGTGGATGGTCATGGGATGCCCGCCGGCGTCGACGCGCTCATAGAACCTCTCCCGCTCGTCGCGGCGAATGAGGCCAATCTCGAGCACGACGCTGGTGCCTACCTCGAGCATCCTCTCGGTCAGCCTCCAGATCTGATCGATGCACCGTCCGGTGCGCTCGATGTACCACTCCAGGACGCCCGTATCCGGGCGGTCCGGGCGGAAGAGCGCCGTCATCCACTCGTCCAGGTTCAACCGCACAGCGCGCTGCTCTCGACAGAGCTGCAGCGCGAAGCGAGCGGGATCAGAAACGAAAACGCCAGCTGGAGGGCTGGCGCTCCCGATATTGTAACGAGGAGGGCGGGCGGTCGTGAAGCGAAAACGTGAGGGCTTACAGCGGCCGCAGCCCTGACGCGCGCGCCGCGTCCCGCAGGACCCCTCGGAACCACACGTGCCTCGGATCTCGCTCGTGCCCGGGGTACCAGGCCATCTGCATCTCGATGGAAGGCAGCTCGAGCGGCGCCTCGCGCACGACGAGGTCGAGCTCCCCGGCGCGCGCGACCGCGAAGCTCCGGGCGCAGGATCGCGATCCGATCGGACGCGACGAGGAGCGGCACGGCCAGCCCGAACGAGGTCACGACGCGGGTCACCCGTCGGGCGAGGCCCTGCTCGGCGAGCAGATCGTCCACCACGCCCCCAGCGCAGGTTTTCCCGCCGCCCATGTGGACACCCGTTCCAATGATGTGTACACTCGTCCATATGAAGAACCCGGACGATTCACGATCGATGCGCGAGCGGATGCTCGCTGGAGACCTGTACATCGCCGACGACCCCGAGATCGCCGAGCAGAGCGCTGCGGCGCTGGACCTGATGGCGGCCTACAACGCGACGTCGGTGCGCCAGCGCCCGTTGCGCCGCCGCCTGCTGGAGCAGCTGCTCGGCTCGATCGGCGAGGGCACGGAGATCCGCCCGCCTTTCTACGTGGATTACGGCGCGCACATCACCATCGGGGCTCGCTGCTTCGCGAACTTCGGGCTTGTCGCGCTCGACGTCGCGCCGATCACCATCGGCGACGACGTGCAGATCGGGCCGAACGTGCAGCTGCTCACGCCGACCCACCCGGTGGAGCCCGAGCCCCGGCGGCAGAAGTGGGAGGCCGCGAAGCCCATCAAGATCGGGAACAACGTGTGGCTCGGCGGCGGCGCGATCGTGCTGCCGGGGGTGACGATCGGGGACAACACCGTTGTGGGCGCCGGCTCGGTCGTCACGCGCGATCTGCCGGCCAACGCCATCGCTGTTGGGAATCCGGCTCGCGTGATTCGCCACCTCGATGGCACCGAGGCCGGGGCCGCGCCGGCGCGGGGCAACGCGCGAGTGTGACGGGGACGCGATGAGCGCTACCAGGGCGAGGTCCGCCCCGCCGGCGCGGCGGGCTCGCCGGCACGACCCGGGGCGCAGGGATCGGCTTGTCGCGACGGCCCTCGACGTGATCGCCGAGCAGGGGGTCGCCGGGGCCTCGCACCGCTCGATCGCCCAGGCCGCCGACGTGCCGCTCGGCTCGACCACGTACCACTTCGCCTCGATCGACGAGCTCCTCGCCGCGGCGTTCACCAGGCACGCGGAGACCGTGGCCGCCTGTTTCGAGGCGCGGATGCGCGCCGCGCCCGACCGCGAGGCCGCTGTCGAATCCCTTGTCGAGCACCTCACCGCCGACCTGCTCGGCTCGCCGCGCGACCTGGTGCTCAGCGTCGAGCTCTACGTCGCCGCCGCCAGGAGGCCCGCGCTGCGGGCCGTCACCCAGGCCTGGATGCTGCGGAGCCGACGAGCGCTGGAGATGCACTTCGACCCGGTGACGGCTCGGGAGCTGGACGCGCTGGTCGAGGGCCTCGTGCTGCACAGCGCGCTGTCCACGGATCCCATGACCGCCGAGCAGATCCGGCACGCCATTCGTCGCTTCGCCGGCTGAGCTCCCGCCGCTGTCGGCTCAACTGCGGCCTTGGCCCGCAAAGCGACCCCGTCGCGCTCGTGACTGCCCAGCCATCGCCATGGGCATGGCTCCTTGCGGCTCTCGCAACGGCGGCGCCGAGTGGAACGCCACACATCGTGTCGCTCATCGTCTCCTGTGCCTTGCACGGGCCGTTCCGTTGTGGTGTACGTAGGGTCTCCTGGATCCCGCCTGCCGCGCGGCAGGCGAGCTCCGGCACAGGGCCGGATGCGATGGGCAGGCGCAGGGTATGGCGGGGTCAGCGAGCGCGGTGTCGGCGAGGGCGCCGAGGCGGTCAGGATCGTTCTGGTCAACGTAGTCGGATCGGGGAGCGAAGCGCTTGGACGGCCTCATTCCCGTGTCAGCCATCCACCGACATCTCGGCCCCGCTCGGCGAGATCCATTACCAGATGAAGTAGCTCGTCGGGCAGCACGGCGTATCCGAGGGCTCCTTTCGGCACCGGTCGCTCCTCGCCCGCATAGAAGATCGTCTGGCGATGGGGATGCTTTTTGCCTATCTCCGATAGCAGGCGCTCGGCACCATGATCGTCCGTTCTTGAGTAATTGGTGATGACGCCCTGGTAGGAGACCTGCTTGAGCAGGTCTATAGCTTCGTCGGTCGTTCTCACGGGGTCAACGAATACTCCAAGGGCGGCGAGGGCGCGTCGCTCGCGAAGGTTCTGAGATGGGTGCATGTCGTCCACCCAGATTAGTCGCATTTGTGACAGAGTAGCTTTCATGCGCTCGGCACGGTGTTGAAGCGCCGCGAATGTGGATTCCGTCAGGTACGGTCCTAGCTCAGCGCGCATGGCGTTCGTGCGCTGCTTCTCGATTATCTTGAGTTCGGACTTCAAAAAATCGAATTTTATCCCCCAGATCTCGGCCGATTGTAGGCTTGGGACGAGCCGCTCCGTGACAGGTTTGCGAAATACTGCCACCGCGACCAGCACTGAGGCTGCGAGGATTGTCTTTGGGAGCAACTCCAGAAGAGCAACTATATCCTTCGTATCCATGTGATACTCTCACAGTCTGGTCAAACGAGTGTTCGCCTGTTCTGGCGACGAAGCAATATCGAGCGGTCTTCTTCCGATCTGGAAGACGTGCCAGGGCAATGTGTTGCCCACCGTATCGCGCAGAGATCCGAGATCTCTCCCGCGCCCTCGCCGCCGCACCGGCTACCCCCATGGCCACTCTACTCTGCGAGCCCAGCGGAGATGCCGTCCCGTGTCAAGAGGCGCCCGCTCTGCCTGCGGCAGGGTAGGGGACCGGGCCGGGGCCCGCGCGAAGCCAGCCGTGCCACTCGTCCGGCTTCGGGCTGCGCCAGCACGCCAGCACGCCCTTCGGACCCGGACTCCGCCCCGCCGGGAATCTGAGGGCCGCCTGCGCGAGAGATACGGCAGACGCCGCGTCGGAGGCCTCGGAACGGTGTCAGAGACCATCGAGGGCTCGATTCCTCTCGTACCCTCTCGATCCCTCTCGATCCCTCTCGTGGAGCCCCGTGCCCTGACGTCGGGGCACACCGAGGTCACCTGGCGTGACGAATCCGGGGCACTGCCCGGAATTTGAAAGACGGGAGGCGGCTGCTCCGACCCGTGCGGGACCCACTGCATGAGCCAGGCACACCGCTTGAAAATCCAGCATGGCTGCAATCACCCGAGAGACTATCCGATGCCCTCAGTCACCCATGAAGCCCTGGTGGAGCTATTCAAGAACCGGCCAAGGCTGGCCGCCGAGATGCTGCAGGACGCGCTCGGCCAGCCGGTACCGGCCTTCACGGAGGCGCGCGTCGTGCCCTCCGACCTCACCGAGATCGTGCCCTCGGACCGGCGGGCGGACGTCATCGTCGTGTTGCTGGTCGGCGACCAGCAGCGACCCGCGATGGCGATCGTGGTCGAGGTCCAGCTCGGCCTGGACCCAGACAAGCCCTACGTCTGGCCGGTGTACGTCGTCCAGACGAGGGCCCGGTATCGCTGCCCGACCCGGCTGCTCGTCGTGACCATCGACGCCGACATCGCGCGGTGGTGCTCGCGACCGATCGACACGGGCCACCCCGGCTGGATCCTGACCCCGCTGGTACTCGGACCCGAGGGCGTCCCGGTCGTCACGGACGCCGAGCAGGCGAGGGCGGCGCCCGAGGTGGTCGTGCTCTCGGCGATGGCGCACGGGCAAGAGGAGGCCGGGGAGGCGATCGGCGTGGCGTTCCTGGCGGCGGCAGCCGGGCTCGATCAGGAGCGCCGCGAACTCTATGCGGACGTGGTGCTATCCTCGCTGAACGCAGCGGCGAGGCGGACGTTGGAGGCGATGATGAAGAGCGGATACCAGTTCCAGAGTGAATTCGCGCGCAGCTACGTGGCGAAGGGCCGACAGGAGGGCAGCATCGAGGCCAAGGCGCAGGCCGTACTCACCTTCCTCGAGGCCCGCGGGCTGGAGGTCCCCGCGGACGTGCGGGAGCGCGTCCTCGCGAGCACCGACCTCGCCGAGCTGGACCGCTGGATCCGCCGTGCCGCGGTCGTCAGCGACGCCCGGGAGCTCCTCGCCGCGAACGCCTCCTGAGCGCGCAGGCCTCCAGCTGCGGTCGAGCGCCGCTCCGTCCCGTATCGCCGAGAGCCGCCTCGTCGGGCCCCGTGCTCTGGTATCAGGTCCCTCAGCCAGGCCGTCTGGTGTACGCTCCGGCCTGAGCGAGACGCACCCCCATGACCGCGAGCGATCGACGCGCACCCCGGCCGAGCGCCGGCGAGGGCATCACCGTCCTCCTCCACGCCGCCCAGGAGGGCCAGAAAGACGCCGCGGACGCCCTGCTCCACGCCGTCTACGCGGAGCTCAAGGTCATCGCCCTGGCCCGCGTCCGCCACCTTCGCGCCGGGCAGACGCTCGGCCCCACCGCCCTCGTCCACGAGGCCTACGAGAAGCTCTTCCGGGACGGCGAAACCCGCTTCCAGAGCCGCGCCCACTTCTTCGGCGCCGCCTCGCAGGCCATGCGCGACCTGCTCGTCGATCACGCGCGCCACAAGGCGGCCAGAAAGCGGGGCGGCGACCAGGAGCGCGCCCCCGAGGAGGCCATCGACGCGCTGCCCCTCGCGATCGACCTCCCCTTCGAGGACCTCATCGCCCTCGACGAGGCACTGCGCAAGCTGAGCCAGGAGCACCCGCGCAAGGCCGAGGTCGTGATGCTGCGCTATTTCGCGGGCCTCACCGAGGAAGAGATCGCCGAGCTCTCCGGCGTGACGACGCGCACGGTCGAGCGCGAGTGGCGGTTCGCGAAGGCGTGGCTCTACCGGGCGCTGCACGGCGGAGATGAGCCCACCCCTTGATCCGAGCGAGGTAGAGGCGCTCTTCGAGGCGGCGCTCGATCAGCAGAGCCACGACGATCGCCGGGCGTTCCTGGAGGCCCGGTGCGCGGGCCGCCCGGAGCTCTTCCAGGAAGTGTGGAGCCTGCTCCGGTGCGACGGCGCGCAGCCGGACGGGTTCCTGAAGGGCGCCGCCGTCGCCCTCGCCGCGCCCGACGAGGCGCTGAGCCCCGGCGCGCGCATCGGGCGGTTCACGGTGCTCGACAGGGTCGGCCAGGGCGGCATGGGCATCGTCTACGCGGCGTACGACGCGGAGCTCGACCGCCGCGTCGCCCTGAAGCTCATCGCGCCGGGCAGGTTCGACCCGGAAGGCCGGTCCCGCCTCGTGCGCGAGGCGCAGGTGATGGCCAGGCTCTCGCACCCGCACGTAGTCCCCATCTACGAGATCGGCGAGCACGGGCGGGGCGTGTTCGTCGCCATGGAGTTCGTCGATGGCCGGACGCTCCGCGACCTGGCCTGCGAGCAGCCCCGCGCGTGGGAGGCCGTGCTCGCCGCAGGCATCGAGGCGGGCCGCGGCCTCGCGGCGGCGCATCAGGAGGGGCTCGTCCACCGCGACGTCAAGCCGGACAACATCCTGATCGGCAAGGACGGCCGGGCGCGCATCGCCGATTTCGGCCTCGCGCGCCTCCAACACGAGGAGGACTGGCTCCCCGACGACGGCCCGAGCGCCGCTGTCCCCGGGAGCGGCTCGCTCCATGCGCCCCTCACGGCCGGCAGCGCGTTCATGGGAACGCCGGCCTACATGGCCCCCGAGCAGGCCGAGCGGCTGCCGGCGACGTCGAAGAGCGATCAATGGAGCTTCTGCGCGACGCTCCACGAGGCGCTCTACGGCGAGCTGCCCTTCGAGGGCGAGGACCTCCACGCGCGGCTCGACAGGGCGCGGCGAGATCTCCTGAGGCCCGCGCCGCCCGGCTCGAAGGTGCCCACATGGGTCCGCGACGCGCTGGCGCGGGGGCTCCGCGCGAGCCCCGAGGAGCGCTGGCCGAGGCTCGACGATCTGCTGGACGCCCTCGCCGACCGGCTCGCGAAGAGCTTCGACATCGATCTCTCCGTGTCGAGGCGCGAGCGGATCCGCTTCGGCCTCGCGGTCGGCGCCCTCGGCGTCGTGATGGCGACGGTCGGCGTGGGCCGCTTCGTTCCTGTGCACCACCCCGTGCACCTCCTCGCGATGGGCTGCGTCACGGCCGTCACGGGGCTCTCGCTGCTCTGGGCGTTCCGCCGCCCGCTCTCCAGGAACGCCGTGAACCGGCGGATTGGCCATGTGGTGAAGGTGCTGTTCGGCGCGATGGTCCTGCACCGGGCGCTCGCCGTGATCACGGGCGAGCCCGTGGAGCGCGCGCTCGCGACCAACCTGCTCCTTTTCGCGGCGATCCACGCGACCGCCGCGCCGGGCCTGCCGAGGGCGAGCTGGCTGTCGGCCGCGATCTGCGCGGCGGGCGCCGTGGCCGCCGCGGTGCTCCCCGAGCACGCCGGCGCGATCTACGTCGCCGGCGCGCTGGGCTCCCTCGCGAACGCGATCGCCGCGTGGCACCTCGCCAGCGCCGCGCCGCCGGCGAGGAAGGACGGGCGGTGAACCGCCCCGATCCTGTGCTCTCCGCGCGGCGACGCCGGCGCCAGGGGCTCCGCCGCCTGAGGCATCCCCTCAAATTCTTCGGAAAATTCACAGGGAGGCGGGAGGGAAATCTGCAAAATACTCCCTGTCTCCCCGCCTCCCTGTTCAATTTCCCCGCTGAAAAGGGCTGCAAAATGAGGGGATTCCTCAGCTCCGCCGCTACTCGGTCACGATGGTGATGGGGTTGAAGTAGACCCTCACGCCCGTCTTCGTCCCCGCCTCGTTGCCCTTCGTGTCACCTACGTAATCCAGCTTGTTGACGAGGTTGTCCGGCGCGAACGAGAAGATGTCGTGGGCGTGGTCCGTGTCCGTGTACGTGTGGTTGAAGGAGATCGGGCCATCCACCCCCACGATCGGGCGGCTCGCGGTGTACAGGCGGTACCACGCGGTGCCGGCCGCGTGCGTCCAGTTGCTCCTGGTCTCCAGGGCGTCCATGTAGACAGCGGCCCAGAGCTCGTTGCCATTGAAGACGCTCAGCTCGACCTGGAGCGACACGCTCGGGCCGTGGCCGTCGTACTCGGCGTCCCCACCGACGTGCGGCGGGACATAGAACCCCGTGGAGAGGCCGACGAGCGTGCTTGTCGACACGAGCGCGTCCCCGTCGGTGTCCGCCGTCGAGAGCTCCGCGCCGTCATCGATCGCCAGGTCGGCGGCGGCGCTCCCGATCTCCGCGCCATCCGGGGCCGGGGCGTCCTCCGCGAGAGAATCGGCCTGCGGATCGGCGGTGGTGGCCATGCAGCCGGGGGCGGCGACGAGCAGGGCGAGGGCGAGGGGCGAGAAGCTGCGGAAGAGGGCGATGTGGTTCATGATGGCTCCCAGGATCTTCTTTCAGGGGTTGAGCGCAGCGAGCGGTCCCGGGGTGGCCTTCACCCCGCTGTTTCGCTCGCCTCACCCCGTCATCCGGAAGCCGGGAGGAAAACCCGACAGAGGGTCGATCGATTTTTTCCGGAGGCGCCCGCGGCTGGGATCCGGGGCGGGGGCGAGGAGGGGTCCCTCGAGGACGGCCTGCGCTACCGGAGCTCGGACCTCTTCGGAGCATATCTCCATGTCCTCACCTTGAAGGAGCCGCCCTACCTCGCGAGACGCCGACGACAACGCACCTGTACTTCGTTGAAGCAACACGATCACGAGTACCTGGGCCGCCGCACTATCCGTCGATTGGTCAACCGAAGCCGCCGGACCAGGTCTGTCTAGCTCGTCGCCTGTTGTGACCTCCCCCCACGGAAAATCAGGGCTCGTCGACCAATGAACGAGGCTGTGGCAAGCACGCCGAGACGCGGATAGGCTGGCTTCGAAAGGTGCGGGCGCCCGCGTAGCGCCAAGGTGCCAGGACAATGCGAACGCCGATGCATGGACCGAAGCCGCGGGCGCCCCGCGGCGCACGCTTTGCAACAGGTCACCGCCGCGGCCCGCGCTGGCAGGCCGCCTTGCCGTTTCTCCTCGGGGTTGTGGTCGCCGGCTCCGCGTGCGTCAGCTCGAGCCGCGTCGGGGGGGCGGGGACCGAACGCGAGGAACCGCGCAGCTCACCGCTTGCCTCGAACGCCGGCGCTCCGGCTGAAGACGCCCGCGCTCCGGCTGAAGACGCCGGCGCTCCGGCTGAAGACGCCGGCGCTCCGGCTCAAGAGCCCCATCCAGAGCCGCCGAGCACCGAACGTCAGTCCGCGGAGAGCCCAGCCGCGCCGGCTGCCGGCGTCCAGCAGGCGGCCGCGCCGCGCTGTGATGCGCTCGCGCCCTGTGGTGAATACGGAATCTGTCCCGCGGGGAGCGAATGCTTCGAGCTCAAGCGCTGCGAGGGCACGGTGTGCACCACGATGGAGGCGGCTTGCGCCATCGAATGCGGAGGTCGGGGGTGCTTGCTGCTCAAGAGCCTGCCCCCTCAGATACGTTGCGCGCCCTGAGGGAGCCGCGTGCTCCTGGACCCGCGCGATCTCCTCCATGAAGATCCTCCCCATCGCCGTCGCGGCCTCCGACGCCCTCGCGCTTGCCTCCCCGGCACAGGCCTGTTGCTTGCCGACAGCGCTTGTTCACTCCACAGCCTGCAGGGAACCGGACTCCTGCCCGCAAGGTTCGCCGCAAGGGGCAAAACCAAGTCGACCATGGAAGGACGCCTGCGATGCCGTGACTGCCAGGGTCACGGCGTCGTGAGCGGGCTGGCCTCGAAACGTTCACGTGGACTCAGGCGTAGGCTCGCTCTGGCCATGCCGAGCTCGAGGTACTTGAACGCTTTCGCTCATTCCACGACGACTTTCGCCGTCGTGAACTTGACTGTCCCGCTGTTGGACTGGGCCTCGATCAACAGCTTGACCTCGTGCAGATCCCCGAGGGGAAGGCCGAGCTCTTCCCACTGGGTGAAGTGTTCGGAAACGGAGATGGTGCCGCACGTGCGAGCCGTCCGCCGGATGCTGAAATACTGATCGAACGTTTCACTCGGACCCGTGATTGCCGGTTTGTTCACGCGGGTTTTCTTCCACACGTCGTAGGTCTCGCCATCGGCAGTGAGCGTGCCCACCTCGTCCCGCGGCGTCCCGTCGGAAGAAAAACCTCCCGGCTTTTCGCTCCCCCAGTCGTCGAGGATGTAGAACTCGCGCAGCGGGTTGACGGTCCAGCCGTAGATGCCGATGTACGTCAATCCACCGTCCTCCTCCGTCTTGGTATGCGCGAACTCCGCCGAGATGGTGCCGATCTGGGTGTGCTTCTGGGTCTGGTTGAAGTCGAGCCCGACGCGCGCCAGGAAATCTTCGAGGTCGTTCCATGCCGCGCTGAACGTGGCGTCGACGCCGTGCACGGTCATGCAGCCCGACCCGCCCCCTTCCGCCCAAAGTTCATAACCGTAACCGCTGCCCCCATTGCCTCGGCTGTTCGAGCAATACTCCATGCCTCCGGTCAGGGGTGTCGCCGGCGGGCAGGTGTTCGCGGCGCCGCCCGTGGACCCGCCGCCGTCGCCGGTGGAGCCACCTCCACCCGTCGCTCCGCCCGCACCAGGGAGCCCACCGCTGCTGCTCGCGCCGCCACTCCCCGTGACGCCTTCGGTAGCGGAGGTAGCACCCGCGCCCCCGGCGCCCGGTTGACCACCGCTTCCGCTCCCGCCGGTGGATCCTGCGATCGATCCGCCGCTCCCGTTGTCGTCCTTCACCTCCCCGGAGCCGGCACAGCCCGTGAAGGCCGCGGCAGCCAGGCAAGCGGCGAGGATCTCCTGCGACCAACGGGACGAAACGAGGACCTTCATGGTTGGAGCATGCTCGGGTCTGCACTTTTGATCAAGCGAGGCGAACCGTTTGAAGGATAGCTCGTCGTCGGGTTGCCGCATCGGGCAGAAGTTTCCAGACCCGTGAAGTGCCGCTCAGGCCGCGACGTCGATCGCACGAGCTGCAGCTTGCCGTGCGGCGATAGTCCGACAGGGAGCCGCACTCGGTAATAGACAGATCGATTCTGCATCAAGGCCGGCCAGGTCAATGCTGGAAGAGCGCAGTTGCAACACGGGAATTTTGCAGGAGACGCGCAGCGCGTCGCGCCCATCTCGTTGCGCCTGCGACCTCTGGCCGGGCCGGTGATGGCGGAGCTCCCCGGCGCATCACAAACCTTGACGGTCTCCGCGCATTGCTGGCAAACATTCGGGCATGAGCGCCTTCCGACCTCCGACCCTTCCCGCGATCCCTGCCCTCGGGATCGCTGCGCTGCTGGTCGCCGCCTGCGGTGGCGGCGGGGCCAGCTACCCCGATAGCTCCGATGTCACGACCGCCCAGGCAGCGTGGTGCCAGGCTCTCGCCAAGCTGGACGGCTCGGGTGATGCATGGGAGCACCTCGGGGCGTGCAAAGGCGCATACCCGACGGCGTCGGCGGTCTACCTGCGCGGGATGACCAGGTGCTTCACGGCGCGGCACGAGGCGGCTGGTGAAGATGCCCCGGACAACAGCCAGCTCATCACCGAGTGCAACGACGAGGTCACGGTCGAGATGGGCGCGGACGGGCCGGGCAGCGAGGAGGTGATCGCGGCGCGGTGCCAGCGGGCGGAGCGCTGCGAGAAGGTGTCGGCGGCCGACTGCAAGACGGCCGTCGACAAGCTGGAGACGGCCCAGCGGGTGGTGCTCACGACCACGTACAACGCAGGCGCGCTGCACGCCATCGCGGACTGCCTCTCGTCGTCCAGCTGCTCGGACGACGAGGAGGCAGCGCGGGACAGCTGTTACAAACCCTCGTCCGAGAAGCTGCTCTGGTTCCCCTGACTGACACCCTTGTAGCTCCCTGCGCATCACGTCCCGCCACGCCGCCAAAGGCCTCGTCGAGCAACGTGGACGGCCACTTTCCCTATGGCGCCGCGTCACGTAGGCGCGTCCGGGAGCGTCACGCCCGCTGCCGCAGACCGGCTTCGTCCAACAGGACGTTTGCTCGAACGCGGACGGCTGCAAGTCGCTTGCATTCGAGCACACGCCTGTTTGCTATGCCTCTCCGCGGCGGTGATGTTGGGATGACCTTCGCCGCGTCGCAGGGCTTCTCGGACCTCGCCAGGTCGTTGACCGAGCGCGGCGCGTCGTCGGCCCGCTTCCGCCGCCCACGAATTTCCGAGACGATGTAATAGTACGCCGCTGCGGCACGCCTCAGCCAACCGCTACGAAACTCGGGAATGCCGCACTAGCACCACTGCGTCACACATACCGCGCAATGGTGCGATTTTATCGCAGAATTCGCTGCTATGGCACGAGACTGTGAACCGAATGTTTCAATTGGTTTCATGGGCACATGATACATGTGGTTCCAGGTGTAACGAATTTTATGCTGGACATTGCTTTGTCTATGCGATAGGCCCTCGAGAATTAGTCGGGAGGCACTCGTGGTTCAGATCATTAACGCCCCTGCCCAGCTCGATCGAAGCTGTGTGCTGATGGGTGGCGATACACTGCTGATCGAGCTTGGCAAGCGGTTGCTGGCGCGTGGCTGGACCATTCGCAGCGTCATCACCTCCGAGCCGAGGCTGCAGCGACAGGCTCAAGAATACGGGCTCACCGTCCACGATGAGCCGAAGCGACTGGAGGCCATGGCCGGCGCGGCGCCATTTGGCTGGTTGTTCAGCATCGTCAATCCCTCCGTGCTTTCCCCTGAAGCGCTCGCGCTTCCCAGGTATGGTGCCATCAACTTCCACAACAGCCTCCTGCCACGCTATGCCGGGGCCAACGCTGCCGCTTGGGCGCTGATGGATCGCGTCGAGGAGCACGGCGTCACCTGGCATCGCATCAGCGCCGATATCGGCGCGAGCGAGATCCTGGTGCAGCGGCGCTTTGACATCTGGCCGCAGGAGACTTCTTGTACCCTGAATATTCGTTGCGTCGAGGAAGCTCTCGCCAGCTTCGACCTCCTGCTCGACGCGATCGAGCGGAATGCGCTCGAGCCTCGCACGCGGAAGGGGGAAGGCAGCTATCACGGCGAATACCAGCGGCCTGCCGCCGCATGCATCCTGGACTGGAACCGCCCGGCGGTCGAGCTCGAAGCGATGGTCCGCGCCCTCGACTTCGGTCCCTATCATCCGAACGCGCTCGGCTCGCCCATGCTCGTGCTGGGCGGCCAAGTCGTGGTCGTTGCCCGCGCCCACGCCGTCTCCGGCGCTGCGGGGGGCTCCCCAGGCCAGATCACCGGCGTCCGCGAGGATTCCATCACCATCGCGACCGGCGGAGGCCAGCTCGTCATCGAGGGGCTCGCCACTCGCGACGGGGAGTCGCTGCCCATCTGCGATGCTATCGAAAAGCTCGGCCTGGTCATCGGCGTGTGTTGCGACAACCTCGCACCCGAGACCGCGCGACGGCTCGATAAGCTGAATGAGGTCATGGCCCGCACGGAGCAATTCTGGGCGGACCGGCTCGTCGAGCTCGTGCGCCCGGAGCTCCCTCATCTCCAGAACGCCGCACCGGGCGGGGTGACCAGCCGGAGCGAAGTGAGCATACCCGAAGCTTTCTGCCAGGGCTTTGCCGAGTCACTCGGGGACGCGCTCATCGCCGGGATCGCCGCCTTCTTCGGCGTGCTCTGCGATTGCGATCATTATCACCTTGCGCTTCAGGATGCCGAGCTGCGCCAGCAGACATGCGGGCTCGAGACCTGGGTCTCCAGCCATGTGCCCGTGGAGATCGTCCTCGGCGAGGGAAGCTTCCGCGACCTTGTAGCTACTCTGAACGAAGAGCGCCGCCGCCTGCGTACGCACGGCACCTGGCTTCATGATGCCATTGGCCGCTACCCCATGTTGCGCGGTCGCCCCGAGCTCGTCGGGCGCGCACTTCCCATCGGCATCGAGCAATGGAATGGCTCGGACGACGGCCCTCTCGCGGCCGGTAGCGCTCTGACCGTGGCCATCGATCTTTGCAGTCGCACCTGCGCGCTCGGCTACGACACCACCCTGTTCAACCCTGAGCAAATCACCGACCTGCAGCAGCGCCTCACCTGCTTCCTCGAACGCATAGCCCGCGCCCCTGACGCGCCGCTGGTCTCGTTCGATCTGCTGTCCGATGCTGAGCGACAGCTGGTCCTGTATACCTGGAATAACACCGCCGCCAGCTATCGCGCGGATACGTCCATCTACCACTTGTTCAGCGAGCAGGCGGCTCGGACGCCGAGCGCCATCGCCGTCGCCGACAAGGACACCGAGCTCAGCTACGCCGAGCTCGAGCAGCGCTCGAACCAGCTCGCCGCGCACCTGCGCGCCAAAGGCGTGGAGCGGGAGGACCGCGTCGGCGTCTGCATGGAGCGCGGTGTCGATGTGGTCGTGACCTTGCTCGGCGTGCTCAAGGCCGGCGGCGCCTACGTGCCCGTCGACCCCCGCTCCCCGAAGCAGCGGGTCCACTTCTTCATCGAAGACGCCCGCGTCAAGGTACTGCTGACGCAGGCGCATCTCGTCCCCCAGCTGCCGCCCTGCGAAGCCGAGCTCGTCTGCATCGATACAGAGTGGCCTACGATCGCGCGATGCTCCTCGGCATCGCCCCCCGCCGATCCACGTCCAGAGAGCCTGGCCTGTATGCTCTACACCTCGGGCTCCACGGGCCGACCCAACGGGGTCATGATCGAGCATCGCAATCTGCTGAATCTATTCTTCGCAATGGATCGCTCGATTGCTCATGACCCACCCGGGAACTCGTTGGCCACCATCAAGCTCTCCTTCGACCCTAGCATATTGGATATTCTGTGGCCTCTGACACATGGCTTCAGGGTCACTGTCGTCGATGACGCCATGTCGCTCCTGCAGCCCGCTGAGGTCGAACGCTGCCTGGCCCCGCATTGCGGAGTTACACACATGAGCGGGGTACCTTCCCTGCTGCAGATCGTGTGTGCAGATGCGAATGTGCGCAGGGTTCTGGGCTCGATCAAGCAGTTGATGGTCGGCGGCGAGGCATTCCCCCGTGTTCTGGCCGAGGAGCTGAGCGCGATTTGTACTGCGCGCGTCACCAATATGTATGGCCCGACCGAGACCACGGTGGTTGTCACGATGCACGACGTTATCGGCGCCCCCGAGAGCATCCCGATCGGCCGTCCGATCCCGAATACTCGTTGCTACGTCCTCGATCGCCACCGCCGCCCAGCTCCGGTGGGAGTGCCAGGTGAGCTGTATATTGGCGGAGCCAGCGTCTCCCGCGGTTACCACGACCGTCCAGCTCTGACTGCAGAACGGTTCCTGGACGATCCATTTCGAGCAGGCGAGCGGATCTACCGCACGGGGGACAAGGTCCGCTATCGCCCCGATGGCGCGCTCGAATTCCTTGGCCGCCTCGACCATCAGGTCAAGCTGCGCGGAAATCGGATCGAGCTCGGAGAGATAGAGCGCACTCTCGAGCGACACCCAACCGTACACGAAGCGGCCGCCTTGATCCGCGAGATTGACGGGGAACCTCATCTGGTAGCTTGGGTCACGGCGGCTCCTGGTCGTACCCCTGAGCCGGTCGAGCTACGCCGCACGCTCCGCGAGCATCTGCCGCCGATCATGGTGCCGAGCCAGATTGTCGTGCTCCAGGCCATGCCCATCACGCCCAACGGCAAGCTCGACCGTAAGGCGTTGCCAACGCCTGCACATATCGGAGACGCAGGGCGGGCCTATGTGGCACCCAGCGATGAGCTACAAGGCAACCTCGCCGCGCTCTGGGCCGACATCTTCGGAATCGACAGAGTGAGCGTCAAGGACAGCTTCTTCGACCTGGGAGGAGACTCACTCAAGGCCATTCGACTGGCGCGCCACATCGGTGAAGCGCTCGGGATCGACCTGTCGGCTTCAACCTTGCTCATGGCGCCCACCGTCGAGAAACTGGCGTCCAAGATTGGGGGGTCTCCGAAGAAAGGTGACCAGAGAAAGCTGCCGCCGCTGCTTGCACGTCCAGATGCCCGCCATGAACCCTTCTCCCTGATGCCAATACAGAAGGCATACTGGATCGGGAGACAACCGATATTCCCTCTCGGTGGTGTGGGCTGCCATGGGTACATGGAGCTGGACGTGAAGCGTCTGGATCCAGAGCGTCTCAACCGCGCGATCAACGCGCTCATTCGCCGGCATGAAATGCTTCGCGTCGTGTTTCAAGAGGACGGATTGCAGCGGATCATGGCCGAGGTACCAGAGTACACTTGCCCTCGGCTCGACCTGCGGGAGCTGAGCCGGGAGCAATCTGAAGAACAGGCGCTCCAGCTGCGCGAGCGCCTCTGGGGCCACCTCTTCGAGCTCGATCGGTGGCCTCAGTTCGCCGTTCACCTGACCCATATGCCTGGGGAGATAGACCGCATTCATTTCAGCATAGATTCAATCATCGCGGACGGTCATCGGGTCCAGATTCTCGCTCGCGATCTCGTTCGCCTCTACGCTGGACGAGAGCTTCCGCCGCTCGCGGTGAGCTTCCGAGACTATTCGGAATGGTACCAAACATTGCCGACAGAGGAGGATCGCGATTACTGGCGCGCTCGCCTCCGCGATCTCCCGCCTGCGCCGGCATTGCCGTACACGAGACCTCTGGCAGGAGTGATCTCGCAACGATACCAAGCAGGTATGCGCGTCGTCGACGAAGCCTGTTGGTCATCGCTCAAGCAGCAATGTGCCCGCCATGGAGTCACGCCCTCCGCATTGGCCCTGGCGATCTTCGTGGAAGCATTGGGCGCCTGGTCTCAGAGCCCGACCTTTACCATCAACGTGCCTTTCGACGCCCCGCTCCCGGTACATCCACAAGTCAACGATACTGTAGGCAACTACGCGGCGGTCTCCCTCATACCGATCGATCTGTCCGTTGATCTGTCGTTGCAGGCGCGCGCCCGCGAGCTTCAGCTCCAGATCGCCGAAGATCAAGCTCATGGTCGAGTCAATGCTGTGGAAGTGCTGAGAGCCATCCAGCAACAGAACAGCGTGCCGGAAATGTTCCCTGTCGTGTTCACCACGATGCTCGGACACTCTCCCGGGATCGCAGCGGAGGACCTCGCGGAGTTTCCTCAGATTCTCGGCTCGCCTGTGTGGACGACACAGACTCCTCAGGTCTGTCTGGACCACCTGCTCATCGAGGTCAACGGCTCACTCTGTGTTCATTGGGATGTGATCGAGGATCTCTTTCCGGCAGGCATGATCGACGACCTCTTCGATGCCTATGTCGATGTGCTCCGGCGTCTCGCTAGCGAGCCCGCGCTCTGGACTGGCCCGGTACCGTCGTTCATTCCGCAGCGCACCCTGGATGCGCGAGCCGCGATAAACGCGACCCAGGCCCCCATGCCTGAGCATCTGCTGCATACGCCTATCCTGGAGCAAGCTCGTCAGCGGCCCGAGGCCGTGGCCGTCATCGACGGCTCGCGCCGGATCACCTACCGCGAGCTGGTCAGCCGGGCTCGCCGCCTCGCTCGCCGCCTCCGCGAGCGAGGCGAGGTCGAGGCCGACGAGCTGGTGGCCGTGGTGATGGATAAGGGCTGGGAGCAGATCGTCTCCGTGCTTGCGGTTCTGGAAGCCGGCGGCGCGTATTACCCCATCGCCGCAGATCTTCCCGCGCTGCGGCGCCACGATCTCCTGCAGCGAGGGCGCGTTCGGCGGGTACTTACACAGCCGCGCTACCGTCGCGAAGAATGGCCGGCAGCGCTCGATGTCATCGCGGTATCCGACAACGAGCCCTGGGATAGCTACAGCGATAATCCGGTGCCTGTCCGGCGAGATCTACGTGATCTTGCCTATGTCCTCCTTACCTCTGGCTCCACGGGGCAGCCCAAAGGCGTTGCTATCGAGCATCGCAGCGTGGCCAACACCATCGTCGATATCAATGAGCGGTTCGCTGTGGGGCCCGCGGATCGCGTCCTCGGTCTGGCAGCCCTGGGCTTCGATCTGTCAGCCTGGGACATCTTCGGCACATTGAGCGCAGGCGCCACGCTGGTGCTCCCACAGAAGAGCCGAGATCCGGAGCACTGGGCATCACGCATGCGCGCCGAGGGTGTCACCATCTGGAACTCCACGCCCGCCATGCTGCAGCTGCTCGTCGAGCATGCAGATGGTCGCCCGGGGACCGTGCCTCAGACTCTTCGCCTCGCCATGTTAAGCGGTGACTGGATCCCGGTGAACGTGCCCGACGGCATCCGAGCGCTGGTCCCAGGATGTCACGTGCAGAGCCTGGGCGGGCCCACGGAGACATCGATCTGGTCCATCGGCTATGCGATTCAGGAGGTTCCGCCAGAGTGGACCAGCATCCCTTACGGGCGACCCTTGCGAAACCATCGCTACTATGTGCTCGATAGCCGTCTTCGAGAGCGGCCTGAGGGAGTCATTGGCGAGCTGTATGCCGGCGGCGCGGGACTGGCACGCGGGTATTACGGCGATCCCGAACGCACCGCCGAGCGCTTCCTCACCCACCCGCTCACCGGGGAGCGCCTCTACAGGACCGGTGATCTCGGGCGCTGGATGCCAGATGGAAACATCGAGTTTTGCGGCCGCGAGGATCATCAGGTCAAGATCGGCGGCTACCGTATCGAGCTCGGCGAAATCGCCTGGCATCTTGAGCAGCACCCCCTGGTGCAGCAAGCCTGTGTCGACACGGTCGGGCCACGCCGAGCCGCTAGCCAGCTCGCGGCCTTCATCGTGCTTGCAAGCCCATCCACCATGCCCCACGCAGAGCTCACCAGCACGCTCCGCGCCTGGCTCGCCCAGCGATTGCCCGACTATATGGTGCCCACCTTTGTCGTCACGCTCGAGCACCTCCCGCTTTCTGCCAATGGCAAGGTCGATCGCGCTGCGCTCCCCGATCCCCGCGTCAGCGCAGAGACCCATGATCAAGTTGACGCTTCGGCTCCACCGCTCCCGGATTCTCTCCTGAATCAGCTCAAGATCCTCATCGCGGATGTGCTGGGTGTCTCGACGCTCGACCTCGATCCCGAACGCTCATTTTTCGAGCTTGGCGCCAACTCGCTCAAGCTGGTGCGGATCCAGCGCCGCTTGAGCAAGGAGCTAGGCGTCGAAGTTGACATCGCTCATCTGTTTCGATACCCCACCCTGCAAGCGCTCGGCGCTCGACTGGCGCTATCCTCACGCGGCACGAGCGAGATCAGTAGCCATTCTACAGCTCTCAAGAACACCTGGTTGCAGCGACTGAGCCCCCCCCGGCCCGAGGGACCCCGCCTCTACGCGCTACCCCCTGCGGGTGCAGGTACCTCGGCCTTTCGCCCGTGGGCCTCAAAGCTCCATGACGTGGAGGTGTGGGCCCTGGCGCTACCGGGACGCGAAGTTCAAGCTGCACAAACGCCTATCACGAGCTTCGAAGCGGTGATCGCCCATCTCGAGGAAGAGATCCTCCGAGAGCCGACAGGTCGCTTTGTCCTCTACGGACACAGTCTGGGCGCTCTCATCGCGTTTGAGCTGGCAAGGAGGCTTGAGCACATTCATGGGATTGTTCCTGATATGCTGATTGTCGGAGCTTGTCGGGCACCGCAGCTGGACAATCCGCTGCGTTTCCATGCTGACAGCTCAGACGAAGAGATTCTGAAATTCATCGCTCAGACAGACCCCTCCTCCTCATCATGGATGGCTGACTCGGAAGTGGTGGCGAGCGTCATTCCCGCGCTGCGCGCAGACCTTCTGCTGTTCGGTGGTTATCGCTATCGCGAGGGACGGCCATTGTCTTGTCCTCTCATGGCCTGGGGTGGTGAAGAAGACATCTGGGTCGAGCGCCAGCACCTCATGCCATGGGCCAATCTTTCCCGTGGCGCTTTCGCGCATCATATCTGGCCTGGTGGCCATCTATTTTTGGAGCACCCGCCGCTCATATCGCGGGTTCATCAGATCCTGCTTGGGCAGGAATCGTCTCCTGTAGAAAGGTAGTCCATGCGATGAAGGACGGATTTCGCATTCTTGACGCCGATTCCCACGTGGTTGAGCCACACACCCTATGGCAGGGTGTAGCGAGAAGATTTGAACATGTCGGCTTCAGATACGCGCCGACCTGTCCCGATGGTTCGCGTCGATACGTGCCTTATACCCTGCAGGGAGACGACTTCACGCACTTGATCACGAAACGCATGCTCGAGCTTGAAAAGCCCTCCGCGCCATACCCTGAGGTGTGGACAGCGGATGGAATGTCGCCGGAGTTTCATGCGCAGACGCTCAAGGAGCGTGGCATCGATCAAGCGATCGCTTACCCTACCTTCGGCTTGTGGATGTGGTCGGTCGAGGGCATGGACCCAAGCCTGGCTGGAGCCTTGGTTCAGGCCTACAACGATTGGCTTTTTGATTACTGTGCTCGTACTTCTGACTTTCTCAAGCCCGTGCCGGCGGTCAATCTGCATGACCCGGAAATGCTGGTGAGTGAGCCAGAGAAGCTCGTCGAGCGGGGGGCGCGCACGGTGTTTGTGCGGCCGAATCCCATCGGCGGCCGCATGCTTGGAGATAAGGCCTACGAGCCATTCTGGGCCGCATGTGAGCGGCTCGATGTATCCGTTGGGGTCCACGAGGGCGCCCACTCGCGGTTGAGCACCACCGGCTCGGATCGGTTTACCAATCGTTTCGCGGTGCATGCCTGCTCTCACCCGATGGAGCAAATGATGGCGTTTCTATCTCTGCTCGAATCGGGGGTGCTGGAGCGTCATCCAAAGCTGCGTGTCGCGTTTCTGGAGTCGGGGTGCGGCTGGCTACCCTACTGGCTGTGGCGCCTTGACGAGGAGTACGAGCAGATGGGTTGGCAGGTGGAGAACACGGTGCGCATGCCGCCCTCGGACTACTTCCGCCGCCAGTGCTATATCGCCTGGGAACCCAAGGAGCCCGGCCTCCGGCAGGTGATTGACTGCATCGGCGAGGACCGCATTCTGTGCGGCAGCGACTTCCCCCACGTTGACTCTGATCGCGAGTCCGTGAGCAAGATGCTCGCGGGCGCGCGCGCCATCAGCGATGATTTCACGCGCAAGCTAGTCTGGGATAATCCAAAGACATTCTATCGTGTTTGATGCGACGATGGCGATGGGAGGCAAGTAGAGCGAGCTAGTGCGGCGCAGCCTCATGGAGCGCCTCGGGCGAAGGTCGGCCCTGACGCCGAACGCTCGGGCACGGGACGAGCCGCGCAGACGCTCCGGTGTTCTCGCTCTCCTGGCCTACCTCGCGTCGGGCGCCAGCTCCTGTATCAGAGCTGACGCGCGGAACTAGAGGACGTTCGCGCCCCGCCTCGCGACGACGATATCGTCGCTGTCGCCGCCCCTGCTGCCGGCGACGCGCGGGCCGTCCGCCTTGCCGTTCGCGCCGACGCTGGACAGCGTATAGCCGTCGCCATCCGGGCTCCTGCGGTACTCGAGGGGGCCTGTCCCACAAGGATCCTGCGCGAGATCCGGGAGCACCTCCGGATAGCGGCCGTCCATGTACGCCCGCTCTGCCTTGACGGCCGTGCGCGCCAGGAGATGGGATGCCCGCAGGGCGCAATCCAGCCCGGCGACATGCTGATAATTGTCGGGGTGCTGCACGATGCCGAGCGCCGTGGCCTCGGCCACGAGCGAGTCGGGGGCGACCTCCTGAAACCGCATGACCTGGGATGGGTCGCGCTGCGCGTCGACGGCGATCTGCTCCGCGCGGCGCATCCGCGCGTCCAGCAGCGGGAGGGCGCGGCCGAACACGGCATCTGTCGAGAACACAAGGGTGAGCGCGCGCAGGTCGGTGGACTGCTCGAAAGGAAGGGTCGGCTCGGGGAGGGCGCCCCTGTCGCTCAGGCTGATGGCCGCCTTCCGCAGCTCCAGGCGCTCTTTCCGGAGCACGTCGGAGAGCAGCGGCAGGTGGTGCCCTCGCTCCGCGAGCGTCCGGTCCAGCGCGGCGAGCTCCGCCGCGGGGAGCCGGGGCGCGCCGGCGACGAGCGCAGCAACCCCGCTGTATGCGCGCTTCGCGGCCTGACTCCCGACCCTGCCGGCGAGGCTCGACCCCGCCGACATGTCCGCGCCGACCTTGGCCAGGGTGAGATAGCGATCGAGGGCGCCGGGCGCATCCCCTCTGGCCGCGAGCAGGTGCCCCTCGACCGCGACCAGGATGCCGGCCCTCCACACCGGGTGCACGTCGCCATAGTCCACCCACGCGCTGCCGTCGGTCAGCTCGTAACGAGAGCACCGCGCCGCCTCGCGCAAGGCGTCGATCTCCGGGCGATAGCGCTCGACCGCGGCGAGGATCGCGGGGGAGAGCGGCGCGCCGGGGCCCGCCTCGGCCGCTCGCGAAAGCTCGCCGACGTCGCCGCCCGCCGGGATCCTCGGCAGCGTCGCATAGCTCGCTGCGCAGTCCGCCCCTGCGGCGCCGCCGCCCGCGGGCCGCGATCGCTCGCGGATCCGTGCGCGCTCGGCCTCCCAGTCGACCTCGGTTGTATCGCGGTAGTCTCCGATCCGGGATCGGCCCCAGGCCGACGCGCCGCTCCGGAAGACAGTGAAGAGCGCGGCCGTCGCCGCGAGCCCCAACCCCAAACGCCTGAGCCTCCCCCGGAGGCGCCCCTCGATGTCTGTCATCGGAGGGGAAAAGTCCGGGTGAGAAGGGATATTCCGTGCCTATTTGTCAACCGGATCGCGCGCTGCTGCTCGGCGTGGACTGCGACGTTCCCGCTGCAACACAGGTTGTCGACGCCGGCAGCGCTCGCGCGAAGGGAGAGCCGCGCGGAACCGCCCTGTCCGTCAGCGCGCGACGGCGACGGCGCGCCACCAGGGGGTCGGCGCGTCGACGTGCTCGAGCTCGACGGCCGCGCCGATCTGCGGCGTCACGACGCGCGCGCGGCGCTCGGCCGCCAGGGACAGCAACGTCTCGGCCGGCTCGTCCCAGTCGTGGAGGGCGAGGTTGAAGGTGCCCCAGTGGACCGGCAGGAGCGTGCCGCCGCCGAGCATCTCGAACGCGGTCAGCGCGTTCTCGGGGCCGAGGTGGATCGTCCCCCACGCGGGGTGGTACGCGCCTACCTCGAGCATCACCAGATCAAAGGGGCCGTGTCTCCGGCCGATGTCCGCGAACTCGGGGAACAGCCCTGTGTCGCCGGAGAAGAAGACCTTGCGCCGCTCCGCCTCGATGACCCAGGAGGCCCAGAGCGTCTTGTTGCCGCTCGTCGGCCCGCGACCCGAGAAGTGCTGCGACGGCGTCGCGGTGAAGCGAACGCCGCCCACCGCCGCGCTCTCGTGCCAGTCGAGCTCGGTGATCCGCGCGGGGTCGACGCCGAGCGCCTCGAGGTGCGCACCCACGCCGAGCGCCGTGACGATGGGGACGCGCGTGCGGGCCAGCGCCTCGATGGTGGGAGCGCACAGGTGATCGAAGTGGTCGTGCGACAGCACGACGGCGTCGAGCGGCGGCAGCTCCCCGAGCGCCGCCGGGACGGGGTGGAAGCGCATCGGGCCCGCGAACGAGACGGGAGAGGCGCGCTCGCCGAACACCGGATCGGTGAGGACGCGGCGGCCGTCGATCTCGAGCAGCACGGTGCTGTGGCCGAGCCACGTGACCCGCAGGCCGGTCGCGCTCCGTCGTGCCCAGACCTCGTGAGGCCGCGCGAGGGGGAGCGGACCGGGCGGCGACCGCTGGCCGCGACCGAAGAAGTACTCGCCGATAACGGGCAGCGACGAGCCGTTCATGCCGGGGCCGGCGCCCGACGGGTTCTGGAACTTGCCGCCCCGGAACTGAGCGGAAGCGCGCGCCCGCTCGAGCCGGAGCCCCTTGCGACGCTGGGAATCGTTCATGAAGGGACGACCTCCTGCCGGGCGCGGCGCCTGACGAGCCAGAGCCCGAACGTGACAGTGACCAGAGCGGCGCCCATGCCGACCCACGCCGAGGGGGGCGCGTCGCGCAGGGCGTCGAAGACCCGCTCTCCGAAATACGCAGTCGCCAGCAACGGAAGGATATAACCGGCCAGCGAGCCCCAGAAATGGGTGGAGAAGCGCACCCCGGAGACGCCGAAGAACACGTGGAGCATGGGCGGCATCCAGAGGACGAGGCGGAGCATGAACACCGTGAAGAACGCCCGCCGCCTGAGGGCCTCGTCGTAGGCGCGGAAGCGCGCCGGCACCCGCTTCGATACCCAGTCGCGAGCGACGAAGCGGGCGAATGAAAAGCCCACGACGCTCGCCGCCATGGTGCCTGCCATGGAGAGCGCGAACGCCACCGGCCAGGGCCAGATGAGCGGCGCTGCCAGGATGAACACCGTACCCGGCACGCCGAACGGCTGGAGCGCGGCGTACGCCGCCACGAACGCGACATACCCCCACGGCCCGAGCTCCATGAGCGCCTGCTTGATCCGCGCGGGCTCGCCGAAGATCTCGAGCAGGCCCGCGCGCTGCGCGGCGACGAGGAGCGCGAGCACGGCGGCGACAGCGCCGATCTTCGCGACCCGGAGGGCGCCGCCGGCCGCCGACGGACCGGGCAGGGGCGCAGGAGGCGACGCGGGAGCAGGAGGCGAGACCCCGGCCGGCTCGCCGGGGGAAGCGGCCGCGCCGCCCGGCGGGAGCGCGAGATCGGGCAAGGGGTCGGGCGAGCTCACCGGACGAGATTGACGATCCGGGCCAAGGTTGTCAAGTCAGCTGTTGACAAGATGTGCCCGTTCTGTCAAGTTTGATCATCGTGAGCGAAGCGAGCTCCCCCGACAGGCCAGCCGACGACCTGCGCCGCCGCAAGCTGATGGACGCGGCGCTGACGGTGTTCCTGCGCTTCGGCTTCCGGAAGACGTCGATGGACGAGGTCGCGCGCGCCGCGAACGTCTCGCGACAGGGCCTCTACCTCCACTTCGCGACGAAGGAGGAGCTCTTTCGCGCGTCGGTGGCGTACTTCCTCGACACAGCGCTCGCCGCCGCCGCGGCCGCCCTCGCCGACGCGGAGCGCCCGCTGGAGGAGCGGCTCGTGGCCACGTTCGACACGTGGGTCGGCCGGTTCGTGGGCGCGCTCGGGTCCGAAGCGGCGGACCTCGCGGTCGCCACGAGGGAGCTCGTCGGCCCCATGGTCGACGAGCGTGAGGGGCAGTTCATCGAGGCCGTGGAGGAGGCCGTGCGCGCCTCCGGGCTGGCGGACGCGTATGCGCCCGCGGGCGTCACCGGGCGCCAGCTCGCCGACACCCTCTACGCCTCGGCGCGCGGCCTGAAGTACAGCGCCGCGACGCGCGAGGCCTTCGTCGCGGGCATGTCCGTCGCCGTGCGGGTGATGTGCCTGCCGCAGCGGGAAGCTCGAGAGAAGCGGACGAATCAAGGACCGCCGGGCCCTCGCCCCGAGGGCGGCCGGCCGCGCAAGGCGCGCGGCAAGACACGATGACCGCTCCACGGCATCGTCTCGAAGACCCGCTCTATCGTGTCGGTCACGGCTCCGGGACGCCCCCGAGAGCGCGCGCTTCGGTCACGACGCCGCGCCCTCGAGCGTGGGCCGCACCCGCACGTCCGCGGTCAGCTCGAGCAGATCGATCTCCTCCTCCACCACGTGAAACGCATCATCGCCGATCACATGGCGGGCTCTCAGGTCCCTGAGCGCTTCTCGCTGCGCCTCCACGGCCTGCCGCTGGAGCGTCGCGAGGCTCGCGTCGCTCTGCTCCACGGCCCTGTGCTCGTCGCGTGACTCCTCGGCGTGCAGCCGGGCTTCGTACTCGCTGCGCAGGAGATCGACCGAAGGCGACGTTGCGCTCGGATGCTCGAGCGCGCGCAGGGCAGCGCGCGCCGTCTCGACCCGGGCCAGGCCGATCTCCTGCTCCACCGTGCCGTCGTCGCGCAAGCCGAGCCGCTGCATCAAGGGCCGCAGCGTCAAGCCCTGCACGGCCAGCGTGCTCAGCACGACACAGAACGCCGAGAAGACGATGAGATCGCGATGGGGAAAGGCGGTCGAGCCGTCCGGCAAGGCCAGCGCCGCGGCCAGCGTGACGATGCCTCGCATCCCGCACCAGGAGGCGAGGAGCGCGCTTCCGGTGGTGGGCAGCGCCGCCGGCGACGGCGACCGTGCGCCGAAGCGACGCGCCTTCCAGCGCACCGCTCCGGTGTACGCCATGATCCACGCGACCCGGACGAGGACGACCGCCGCGCACACGGCTCCCGCGCAGAGCGCGTACGTACGCCATTCGTGGCCGTGCACGCGCGAGAGCACCACCCGGAGCTGCAGCCCGATGAGCACGAAGGCGAGCACGTTGAGCACGAGCACCGCGACCTCCCACACCGCGTACGAGGCGATCCGGCGGCGCGCGTTCATCCGGCCCGCCACCCGCTGGGCCAGCGTCATGGCATACGCGACCACGGTGATGATGGCGGAGAGCCCGAGGCGCTCGGCGAGCATCCACACGGCGAAGGTGCCGAGGAACTGCAGCAGCACGTTGATGGGGATATCCTCCACGCGGGAGGCGAACCAGATGTAGATACGCGCGAGCCCCCAGCCCGCAACGACGCCGCCGCCGCACGTGAGCAAGAGCATCGGAACCACGCTCCATCCGGAGAAGGCACCGGTCATCGCGGCGCCGACCGCTACCCGGTAGATGAGCAGCGACGTGGCGTCGTTGAACAGGCTCTCGCCTTCGAGGACCACGAGCAGACGGTGCGGAGGCTGCAGCTTTCGCAGGACCGCGGTGGCGGCCGACGCATCGGGCGGGGCCACGATCGCCCCGAGCGCGAGCGCCGCCGCCCAGCTCATGTCGGGCACGACGAGGCGGGCCGCCCAGGCCACGGCCGCCACGGTCAGCACGACCACGACGACGGCCAGGCTGACGACCGAAGCCAGGCTGTGGCGCAGGTCGCGAGGAGACGCGTCGTAGGCCGCGTCGAGCAAGGTCGGCGCGACGAACAAAGCGAGCGCCAGCTCCGGGTCGAGCTGGATGGCGGGTACCCCCGGAATCAGCGCAAGGCTGGCCCCGACCAGCGCAAGGAGCGCCGGATACGGCACGCTCAGTCGCTCTGCCCAGAGCGCGAAGAGCGCCCCCGCGAACAGCAGACCGACGATCAGCTCGAAGAGGACCATGTGCGTTTTTACTCCTCAACCCTCGCGGCCGAACCTCTCGCAGGCTCCCGATCCGCGGCCGGGTCGTCGCTTGAGGTGCATGCCGAGCCTCGTGGCTTCGGATCAAGCGGCAAGCCGAGAAGTATATCTGCCTCCTCAGAAAAATGCCTCCTCAGAAGAATTTGTGGGTGAGCCATTCGGGCTCCGGCAGGTTCCCGAGCGCGTGGTAGAGGGCGATCTCCGCGTGGTGGTCCGAGCCACCGCTCATCTCTTCGTGTCTCCACGACCCGGAGCACGGGCCCCCCGCGGAGCACCCGTCCGCCGTCGCCCACGCTTCGCTCAGCGCGAGGCGCGCAGCTCGGGTCCAGGTCGCCGGAGGCGCCCGCGCAGCGGGCCGGAGCGCAGCGGAGGACCTGGACGCGAGCGAGCACGGCGCGACCCGTCTCACGCGACGGCGGACACGCGACCGCGCTGTCCAGTGAATGCAGGTCGTCACCGCATGAACGCACCGTCGCGCAGCTTCACGCCCAGCTGACCATGAAGTCACGTTGACGGAGGGCGTCAACCCGCAGCTTGTCAGATCGCCGGGTGCCTCATCGTGCCTGCAGCTGACGTCGTCGAGAATCTCGGATTTTAACGCCAAGGCGCAAAGGTGCCAAGGCGCAAAAAGGCGGAGAGAATGACCGAGAAGGAGATAGCCAAGGTCGTCGTCGACGCAGCGATCGAGGTGCATCGTACCCTTGGAGGCCCAGGGCTGCTCGAGACAGTCTACGAAGAGGCGCTTGCCTTCGAGCTCGAGTCGCGAGGGCTCACCGTGGTGCGCCAGAAGGCCGTACCGCTCGTGTACAAGGGCAAGCGTCTTGCGTCGGACCTTCGCCTCGACTTGCTCGTGGGCGATCGAGTCATCGTCGAGTGCAAGGCGGCGGCCGCCTACAACAGAGTGTTCGAGGCGCAGGCTCTCACCTGCCTGCGGCTGTCCGATCTCAAGCTCACGATTGTCATCAACTTCGGCGAAGTGAAGGTGAGGCAGGGCATCCATCGCGTCGTCAATGGATTGCAAGAATGACCTTCCTCTCTCTCTCTCTCTCTCTCTCTCTCTCTCTCTCTCTCTCTCTCTCTCTCTCTCTCTCTCTCTCTCTCTCTCTCTCTCTCTCTCTCTCTCTCTCTCTCTCTCTCTCTCTCTCTCTCTCTCTCTCTCTCTCGCTCTCTCTCTCTCTCTCTCTCTTGCTTTTTTTTGCGCCTTTGCGCGTTGGCGCCTTGGCGTTAAATTCTCCGATCTCCCGCTGCGAGTAGACACGCCCATGCACCGCCTCTGCGACCACGGTCTGCGAGCAGGCGACGCATCCCACGGATGCCCGCAACGCATCGCCCAGCCATGCGATGCGGCAGGGCGCCCCGCGGATGCCCGCAAGTCGTTCTGCCCTTGCTCAGCTCATGCGCCCACAGATCCTGCGAAGGAGCCTAATTTATCTATGCATCGAAGGGGCCGCCTTCACTCCACAGCCTGCGGGGGAGTGGAAGCTACGCCGCCTCTCTCCAGTAGCCAAGCTCCCGGTCGAAGGAGTAATGGACGTTCGGAAATCCCTTGTTCCAGCGGGAGACCTCGAGCCGCATCGACTTCACGCTCTCACGATCGAGCAGGGCCCTTTTGAGGAGCAGCGCGATGTATTCCATATCGACCTCCTTCATCCCCCTGCGGGTGATCTCCTGCGTCCCGAGGCGCAGCACCGGCATTCCATAGCAGTAACGGGCATTCGTGGCGATGTTGCAGGCCAAGAGCCGCCGGCAGGCCTCGTACATCTGCGCCTCCGTGCCGTGAGGGAGGAGAAGGATATGCGTTCTGGTGGGCACCCCGTCCAGCCCCGCCAGCGGGAAGCCGGCGCGCTGGAGGTGCTCCGCCAGGGCGCGGGTGTTGCTGAGGAGCTGCCGCGCGTAGTCCTCCGCAAAGCAGGACATCTCCAGCAGCGTGATGTACTGCGCCATGGCGTGGTGGGTGTGCTGGCTTGACACGAAGCCGCTGGAGATCGACTCGGTGATCTCCGCGCCACGCTCGCCGTCACGAAACAAGATGAACGCCTTCTGCGGTCCAGGGAACGACTTGTGCGAGTTCCCCTGGAGAATGTCGCACCCCTCCTGCAGCGGACGCTGGAAGGCGCCGCCGGCGATCAGCCCCAGCGTGTGCGAGGCGTCGTAGATCAACAGGCACTCCGGCCCCACGATCTCCCGGATCTGCAGCAGGGGCAGCGGGAACAACGGCGCCCCCTGGTCGAAGAAGATCGCCTGAGGCCGCCGCCGCCTCACCAGTCGGGCGAGACGATCCAGATCGCAGGTGAAGCGAGCGACGTCCCACGGGACCAACCCCCCCCGGCGGCCCATCCTGGCCAGGATGTGCTGCGTCGCGAAGTGGCCGCCATGCTCCTTGGCGATGGACAGCACGAGATCCCCAGGCTTCGTCGCGGTCCCCAGGGTCGAGATCATCGCGTGCACCCCGGACAGGGGTCGCAGGTCCGCCACCGCCGCCCCGAAGAGGCGGTGCATGGCGTCCTGCGCGCTGCTCTCCAGCGCGTACACGCCGGGGAGCCCCTTGAACATCAGGTCCCCCTTCTGCACCACCTCGTCCAGCCCATGCTCCTCCATCAGGCCCAGGTGGTAGCGATCGGCCAGGGGGCTGGTCAGAAACCGCCTCGCCAGGCACGAGATCCTGTTTTCATAGGCGGTGAGCGACAGCGTGCGGCGCTCCTGCTCTTCATCTCGCAGCACCCCGTCCAGGAGCTTCTTCAGAAGGGGCTGTTGCCGGAGATGCGAGACGGCAGCCTCTCTCTGCGCCAGCATCAGGGCACCTCCGTGGCGATCCCGGGCTCCATCCGGACGCTGAAGTCTCGCAGCGCCGCGAGCAGGCTGTGCTCCAGCTCCCGGAAGCTGCTGCGGCTGCACAGCAGAAAGTAACCGCTGCCGCGGCTGCTGATCGGTGCCCGATGCACCTCGCTGCCCACGTCATCGTAGATCTGGTGCTCGGCATAATCAGGGTTGCTGACCAGCTTGGGCTCGCCCAGGTAGGCGGCGATCCGCCCCGAGCAAGGCGCCCAGATATCATGCGTGACGCAGGGGACGCCCGGCGCCGCCTCGATTCGCGGCGTGCGCCCCATGCCGATCTCGATGAGGTGCTCTATCATGTCATGTCCGGTCGAGGTCAGCACCGATCGGTAGATGGGTCCGCCGCCCATGCGGATGCCGAACTCGAGCAGCACCAGGTCCTCGGCGAAGGTGCGCAGCTCGGTGTGCAGGACGTACGCGCCGTCGCCCAGCCGCTCGTGGATCCGGGTCACGTAGTCAATAGCCCTCCGCTGAACGCGCTCCGGGATCCTCGTGGGCGTCGACAGGAACACCTCCTCGAAATAGGGCCCGTTGCTCGGCAGAGGCTTGTCGTGCATCGCCAGGACGTGCACCCGCCCGCCGCAGTACAAGCTCTCGACGCTCAGCTCTCCCACCGGATAGGACACCAGCGTCTCGTACAGCACCTCGCCGCCAATCAGCTCTTCGACCACGAACGGAAACCCTCCGCCACGGCGCAGCGCCTCCTGGGTCAACGCGTCGTGCCTGTAGTACGCCAGGGCGGCCTGCTCCATCGAGGGGAGCTCCTCCCGCAGCTCGTCGAAGCTGTCGTAGCGCTTGACCAGGGTCGAGCTGCTCCCCAGCGCTGGCTTGAGCACCACCGGGTAGCTCAGTCCGGCGCAATCGGCGAGGTCTCCGCCCCGGATCAGCAGGAAACGTGGCACCGGGATATGGAGATCGCGGCAGAACCTGCGCATCTGGTACTTGTCTCGCCCGAGATTCACCATCTCCCGGCTGGGCCCGCGCAGCCCGAGGGCCTCGCACAGCCTGGCGTGGATCGGTACGCACGCCTCGCTCAGGTTGAGGATGCCCTCGACGCCGGGGAAGGCCGCCAGTCGCTGCAGGTGGGCTCGCGCGACGGCGTCGACGTCGCCCTCCGGCACCGGCAGCACGTCGTCGACGAAGCGCTGCTCCCAGCCCAGCCCCTGCCGCTCCAGGATCAGGGTGAAACGGAAACGCTCCCGCAGCGAGCGGAGCTTCCTGAAGTGGGCGAGACGGCTCTGGTTGGGGGACGACAGCACCAGGATGTGGGGTCGCTCTACGATTAACATCAATAACGCTCCTGTGAGATAGCGGTTTGGCGCATGCAGCTACGGGCCGCTCCTCGTGAACAGCAACATCAACAGGACGCCGAGCGCCCCGAGCAGGTAAGGCCACCCGAGGCGCTTGCTGCGGATGACGAGCAGGCAGGTGGCGGCGGTGATCACAAGCTTGGCGGCGACTTCGGCCACTTGGCTCACGGCGTCGCCCCCCTCGGTCATCGTCGGCTCCACGAGCGGCAGCGCGATGATGCTGCCCAGCATCGAGTAGCTGGCGGCGTCCACGAAGTGGAAGAACCGCCTGGATAGCTGCGGCCTCCACCACTGGCCCACGATGAACGGCAGCGCCCGCAGCAGGTAGGTCAGCGCGCTGCTCGCGGCGAGCAGGATCCAGATGCTCGGTCTACTCATCATCTTTCGCTCCTCCATGGCCCCAGGCAGCCATCGCCGCCCCCACCAGCAGGGCAGCGAGGATCGTGGCGAAGGTCGGCGACCACCGGGCCAGGAGCGGCGTGAGCACGCAGCCGCCCAGGGTCGCCAGGACGGGCTGCCGCTCAGGCCAGCTCCGGCTGATCCAGGCGGCGAAATACAGAGCGATGAGCATCGGCATGGCGGACGACAGGCGCTGGGGCAGGCTGCTCGCTGACACATAGCCGAACCCCGTGGATACTACCGCGAGAGGGAAGCTCGCCAGGCACACGCCGAGGTAGTAGGAAAAGCGATCCTGCGCATGGGGGTAGTCCCGCAGGCCCAGGAAGGTGGTCGCAAAGGTGCTCGCGCTGAGCATCGGGAGCGCCGGCAGCAGCTTTCGCAGGGGCACCCCCTCGAGCTGGCTGGCGAGGCTGATCGACATCAAGAAGAAGCGGCTGTTGATGATCAGCACGGCGAAGAGCGCATCCAGCAGGCGCTGCCCCATGTTCAGGAACTCGAACAGCACCAGCTGCGCCGGAGCGGCGAAGATGGTCAGCGTCATCAGGGTGGTCGTCAGGCCCCCCAGATGGATCTGCTCCGCGGCAGCCCCCACCGCCAGGAACGTCGGGATGAAGGTCAGTCCCACGGGCAGACCTGCCCTTGCCCCCGCCGCCCATGGCCCAGCGCGCCCCGTGCTGCTCATGCGTAGGCCCGCTCCTCTTCGGTGAAGAACGCCGCGGCCCGGCGCAGGAACTCCTCGCCGCTGTGCTCGCCGTCGGACTCCTCGACGATGGCGTTGCCGCGGTAGCCGTAGGCCCGCAGCTTGCCGAGGATGTCGCGGATGGGCAGGTCGCCCAGCCCGAACGGGATGTGGACATGGCGCGGGACGACCATGTCGGCGATATGCAGGTTGTCCAGGTGCTTGACCATCCGGCGGAGCACGGCGTCGTAAGCGGGTCCCATGTCGATCAGGGACGATAGATGGATGATGTCCATGGTCAGAGAGGTGCCGGTGTCACGGCAGATCTCCAGTTGTTCCTCCTCGTCGAAGACCACAAATGCGGGCCGGTCGGCGCCCATGTTCTCCAGGCAGAGCCTGATCCCCAGCCGATCGGCGAAGACCACCTGATCAGCGATCGCTCGCTTCAGGTTGTTCTTCAACTCGGCGTTGCTCAGGCCGTACCGGTAGCCGGGGTGGTAGGTCACCCGCTCCCCGCCGACGTCCGCGCAGAGCTCGATCGCGCGCCGCAGGTTCCCGCGCGCCAGCTTCAGAAGCTGCTCGTCGCGCGTGCAGAAGTTGGTCTGCGGCCCCACGTAGGGCGCATGCACGGAGTAGCGCAGCCCCCGCTCCTCCTTGAGCCTCTGCAGCCCTTTGACCAGCGGATCGTAGCTCTGCGCCTGTAGAACTCCCGCCTTGGCCTCCCCTTCTACCTCCAGCTCGATGAGCTTGAAGTGCCTGCAGATGTTCTCCACGTTCGCCAGCATGTTGGGCGGATTGTCGAAGACATTCGTGGAGAACCCGATGGTGGGCAGTGCGTTCATGGACGTGACTCTCTTGCAATCTTCTTGTCTGAGGACGCAGCCTATGCGGTTGCTCGCGCTCCGCGACCCCTGGCAAGAGCAAGGCGCATGCCGATCCGGGCCGGAGCTCTCTCCGCTCCTTTGGAGCCGGCTCGTTCAGGCGGGCTCAAGGGGTTTGCGCGGCCGCCGACAGGGCCCCTGGAGCAACAGCGGTCAGGCGAAGACCCATGGCGAACCTGGCGGCTCTGGACATCGCCGCAAGAGCCGACTTCGTCGATTGAGCACAGGCTTGCGCTGTTGAGCAAGCTGCTGCGGAGCGTCGCAGTCGGGCAAGGAGCGACGCTTCAGTGACCAGCTCCCCTGGCGCACCCCCCGGCGTCTCAGCCCGCTCTCGCGGGGGCCTCAGCGCCGGGCGTCTTCAGCAAGAACGAGCGAGCGCGTCGCAGGAGCGGCGCTGCAGGATCCCTCACCGGCGGTGGAGCGGGATCCTGGACACAAACAAGGCGAAGCTCGCTTCCTTCTTCTTGCCGTCCTCCGAGCACTCCACAGGGTTCACCTGGCAATGCCACCGATAGGCGTAAGGGGAGTCGATCGCTCGCCCCGAGAACGAGACTCGCCCGACGAACGAGCCCACGGCCCAGAGCGCCTGGCTTGCCACGTCGAACGCTTCACATCCACCGCCGAGTCCAGCGTGCGCTCATGTTCGAGCTCCACCTTCTCCGCCCGCAGGCTCGCCACCCGGCGATCTGGCGCGCATGGCACCGCGCGCCCTCCGTCTCGTGCGGCCGCTCCCACAGGCGCTGAGCTCGGTACCGATCTCGGCGAGGTCGGCCATGCCGAGCGCCTCCGGCCCGGTGAACGCCGGCGTCCGCCCCTCGAAGCCGCCCTCGGTGAGCACGATGGCCGTCGTCTCGGCGAGGTCGGCGTGGGCGGTCCAGGAGAACGGGCCGTCCTCGGGCGCGGCGAGCACGCCGGTGGCGAGGGCGCGCCGGAGCAGGAAGACCGCGGTGGTGACGTAGAAGCCGTTGCGCAGCGAGGTGAACGGCACGCCGGAATCGCGGCGGAGCTGTCGCGTTCGACGCGGCGGGGCGGCGAGATTGACGGCCACATTCGACTTCTGGCAGCGTTTCCGTCATGGCTCGCACCGCCCCTGTCCCGAACATCCCGGCGATTCGTGGCATGAACCCAGGCGTGTTTGTCATGGGCGGAGGCGCCGTCGTCGGTGGGCGCGGCGGAGCCTCGGGCCGCGGCAAGGCGCGAGGACAGGGGGCCGGCGGCAAGAACGGCGGCGATAAGGCGAAGGGCGGTGGAGAAAACGCGTGCGGTGCGAAAAATGCGGAGCGATGTTCGAGAGGCTCGGCATTCAGGAGCACGTCGTCGGGGCGAAGGGCAAGAAGGGTCAATACGGCGTCTACAGGGCCTAGAACACCGATCACGTTGAAACCCGGAGAATTTTCACAGGGAGGCGGGGAGGCGGGGAGGAAGAAAAAAAATGAATTTCTCCCTCTTGCCGTCTCTCGCTCCCCGCCTCCCCGCCTCCCTGTGAAATTCCTGCTTTTTCTCGTGGTTTCAACCCGTTTGTCGCTCTAGGCGAGCTCGGCGACGCGCGGGTGCGGCCGGCGCTCGAGCGGCTGCTCGACGACGAGACCAAGCCGTTCGAGCGCACCGCGAATGGCAGCCGCAGCAACCTGTACGGTGTCTGCGACACCGCCCGGATGGCGATCGAGTGCCGCGCCGAGGCGGTCTCCCGGGCGCCCACCTGGCGGGTTCAGTGATCGGAGATGACCACCCCTGCGCGGGCGCATGCGGCGAGCTCCTCGTCGGTCGGGAAGGACTCGGTGTCCTGCAGGACGCGCACGGGACGGCCTTCGGCGGCGATGGGGTGCAGGAGCTCGCAGAAGCGCTTGGTCGAGGTGGCGATAAGCTGGAAGTATGGGTCCAGGCCCAGTACCGCCTTACGGTGCCGCACCACGAAGCCGGCGCCGACATGATGGGTGTGCCCGAAGGTATCGAGCCTTCGCTCGGCCGCGCCGTGCAGCTCCTTGAGCAGGCGCTCAGCGTCGGCGCGCTGGAGGAACCCGCCCATGCTGGTCTCGGTGCGCCAGCGCTGGATTTTCCAGTCGAGCGCGAGACGCAGCAAGGTCGACTCGAGGTCGTCGCCGCCAGGCTCGAGGTCGTTGCCGAGGCTTCCTGTCACATACCAGCGCCCCTCCGCGTCGATGCAGAGCCAGCGCATCTTGTCGACCTTGCCCACCTGGCGGACCGGCTTGCCCTGGATGTCTCTGATCCGCTGGTCGCCTGAAACGGTCTCCGCGACGTATCCAGGCGCGATGAGCGGCGCCACACCGAGCAGACTCCACGGCGCGAAATCGTCTTCCGCGATGACGCCGCCGTGGTCCCGCTCCACCGCGGAGAGGACGGGCCAAAGGTCGTCACCGAAGAGCCTGCGCAGGTCCTCCTCGGAGCGCCGGAAGCGATCCATGCGATGGATACGCCGGGCGAACAGGCATTCTTGCAGCTCGGGGATCGGCGCGAACAGCTCGGCCGTCGGACGCGTGCGCTGGACGAGGCGCTCGCCGTCCTCCCACTCCGCTCGCTCGGTGGCGCCATCCCCGTAGTGGAGGGCCTGCTCGATCCGCCGGCCCTCGGCGATTCGAATGGAGAGCTCCGCGATGCCGACCACCTGGTGAAGCTGGGCGCCCCCGGGTACGCGCTGGAGATCCTCGACGAGCATCGCCTCGGCGCGGCCGTCGTGCAGGCCGATCTCCGCGCCGGCGGCGCGGGCGGCGGCGAGCAGCGCGGGCAGCTCCTCGAAGCGGCGGGCGGCGGCGCGCTCCCGGACGATGAACCAGCGGTCATCCGACCAGCACGGGTCGTGCGGTGCCGAGGCGGCGTCGTTCTCCGTGACGCGGAGCTTGGTCGCGAGTTTTCTGGCCTCGTCGCCCGCGCGCCAGTGAATGGAGAAGCTGTAGAGGGCGGGCGTGGGGGAAAGCTCGGCGGCGAGGCGCTCCAGGAACGCGCGCAGATCTTGCAGAGGCGCTTCTCGTACCTGCCGAGGTACACAGCACCCTCCCGCTGGGTCAGGAGCACGCGCCGGCCCGAGGCGTGCCTTGCGATCACCAGGTCGGGCGGGCCAGAGCGGTGGCGGCGGATGCTGCAGTCGAACTCGGCGAGGGCGCCGAAGTCGTAGTCGCCGAGGAGGGGCAGGCCGCGGCCCTGGGTCAGCGCGAGTCGGGTGCCCGCTTGTACGGGTGCCGTCCCATGCCTCGTGTGGGTCCACAACGGCTGGCCAGGCGCCATCCCGCGGGGCTCGACACGGGCGAGAGCGCTACGGTTTCCTGTCCGCCTTCGAGAGCGCCGCCCTTCACGAGGGCGGCTGGCGTGGTGAGGTGGCGCCGCGACGTTGTTCTTTCGTTGTTCGGGCTCTAGGGTGCGGGCCCCAACGGACGGAAGGCGCGGATGATGAAGGACACCCTGTCGGCGGCGGAGGCCCGGCGTGTTGCGCTGGCGGCGCAGGGCTTCCGGGCGGAGCGACCCGGGCCGGCGACGACGAAGCAGCAGCTGACCCGGCTGATCGAGCGGCTGGGCGTGGTGCAGATCGACAGCGTCAACGTCGTCTCGCGCACCCATTACCTGCCGGCCTTCTCGCGTCTGGGGGCCTATCCGCGGCCGATGCTGGAGGAGCTCGCGTGGGCGAGGAAGCGGCCGCTGTTCGAGTACTGGGCGCACGAGGCGTCGCTGCTGCCGCTCACCACCCAGCCGCTGCTGCGCTGGCGGATGGCCGACGCGCGCGACGGGGTGGGCGTCTGGAAGGGGGTGGCGCGCTTCCTGCGCGAGCACCGGCCGGTGGTGGACCGGGCGCTGGAACAGATCCGCGAGCGCGGGCCGCTGGCCGCCTCCGAGCTCGAGATCGGCATGAAGGGAAAGGGCGGCTGGTGGGGCTGGAGCGACGCCAAGCGGGCGGCCGAGTGCCTGTTCTGGATCGGCGAGCTGACGACCGCCACCCGGCGGGGGACCTTCGAGAGGGTGTATGGCCTGCCGGAGAGGGCGCTGCCCAGGGCGGTGATCGAGGCGCCGACGCCCGCGCGCGAGGACGCCCAGCGCGCGCTGATCCGTGTCGCCGCCCGGGCCCTGGGGGTGGCGACCGAGCGGGACCTGCGGGACTATTTCCGCATGGGGGTCGCCGAGACGAAGGCGCGGGTCGCCGAGCTCGTCGAGGCCGGTGAGCTGATCCCCGTGGGCGTGAAGGGCTGGCGGGAGCCGGCCTTCCTCGATCCCGCCGCCCGGCGGCCGCGGCGGAGCGAGGCCTGCGCCCTCCTGTCGCCCTTCGACAACCTGATCTGGTTCCGCGAGCGCACCGAGCGGATGTTCGGCGTGCGGGTGCGGCTCGAGATCTACACACCCGCGGAGAAGCGGACCCACGGCTACTACGTGCTGCCGTTCCTCGAGGGCGATGCGATCACCGCGCGGGTGGACCTGAAGGCCGATCGCAAGGCGGGCGTGCTGGTCGTGCAGGCAAGCCACGCCGAGCCCTGGGCGGGCGCGCAGACGCCGGAACGGCTGGCGGGCGAGCTGCGGACCATGGCCGCGTGGCTGGGGCTGGAGCGCGTGCGGGTGGAGCCGAGGGGCGACCTGGCGGAGCGGCTGGCGGGGGCCCTGTCGGGCGAATAGCCACGAACAACACGCTGCGTGTACCCAGGCGCCCTGAGGGCGATCTTCACATGTTTTTCCGGATGGGTCAGGTCGCCGCCGGAGATCGCTTCGAGGTCGCGGAAGCTTTACGGAGCAGACGCTCGAGGCGGCGGAGCAACCTGTCCTCGCCGAGGGCGGCCTCCAGCTCGCCGAGGAGCTCGCGGATGCGATCGAGGTCGAGGTCGTGCTGTTCGAGCAGCACGCCGCGTACGTCCTCGAGGTCCTTGGGGCGGCCGGCCAGGACCTTGGTGACGATCAGGTCTTCCGGGCTGATCATCGGCACGCGCACGCCGCCGAGGTCGATCAGCCTGCGGCGCGCCAGGAACTCGACGTGCAGGCTCGACGCCGCGATCACCACGTCGATGGGCATGCAGGTCGCGCGGTGCACGAGCGGGAGCAGGCGGGCTTCGCGGAGGAAGGCCTCGCCGAGGTCGATCCGGAGGTCGAAGCCCGCGCGCGAGAGGTCGTCCACGAGGGTGAGCGTGCTGGTCTGCGCGAGGTCGATGGTGACATCGACATCGGCGGTCATGCGGGGCCTCCCGTAGGCCACGGCGGCCTGCGCGCCGAAGACGTACCAGCGGAGGCGGCGCCGCCGCAGCGCCGCGGCCAGGTCAGCGAGCAGGGCGACGGCGGCGGGGCGCGACGCGGTCGAGGGCCTCGAGGACGCGGAGGTGCGTGGCGAGGTCTTCGCGGCGTTCTTCTTCGCCCGGCCAGCCGGGCTTTTGCGCGAGGACTTGCTTGCGGAGCTCATCGGCGATCCGGATCCCGGCGGCAGGGCCGTGCTGCCTCTTCCAGTCGCGCCAGTAGAGCTCCTTGTCGCGCTGGGCGGCCACCCAGCCCTGGCGAGCGAACCGCCGGAGCTCGTCAGCGTTGCGCATCGTGACCAGGCTACCACGACGGCAGCACCGCGGGGACGCGGCCCCGTGTCTCAGCCCCGTGTCTCAGGCCGCGGCGCCCCTGGGTGCTTACGCGAACTTCGACGCCCACGTTCGGAGCCGCGTCGGCCGTGCGCGAGCTGGCGCGCGGAAGGGGTGAAGCGGAAGGCGCTGGTAAGGAGCATCGCCCGCTGCCTTGCCGCGCTCGGCGAGTCTACCGACGACAGACCGGACGGTGCTGGTCATGATCCCGTCTCCAGAGTGACGAGTCGCCGGGCCTCCTCAGCGCACCATTCGGCGGCCTCTGCGGGCAGCCAGTAGAAGTGCTGCGGACTCCAGTACCTCGCACCACCGGGGAGTCCTGGTCTGACGGTACCCTTCGAGTTGCTGATGACCAGCGGCACCGCGAACCGCTCCAGTAATTCAAACGTGATCACGTTCTCGGCTCGCAAGAGACTCGCGGCATGGAGTACTCCCACGACCAAGTATACTGAGCCCACGCCAGCAACGGGCTCGGCGGATGCGGCGAGCAGCACCTTCGGGCCGCACTCCCGATCCGCTCGGGGACGCGTCGCGCCCTCGATGGTCAGGCGCCCGGCGTCGTGCGCCTTGGAGAGCGGCTCATCCAGTTTGTGCGCGTTGCCGACATGGATCACTAACGTTTCCGGCATGGGTCCTCCCTCTCTCTGGGCAGTAGCACGCGGGCCCCGGGGAGACAGCGCCCTCCGCTGGGTCAGGAGCACGCGCCGGACCGAGGCGTGCCTTGCGATCACCCAGTCGGGCGGGCCAGCGGGGTGGCGGCGGATGCTGAAGTCGAACTCGGCGAGGGGGTCGAAGTCGTCGTCGCCGAGGGGGCCAGGCCGTGGCCCTGGGAGAGCGCGAGGAGCAGGTCCGCCGCGTCGGTCCAGCGGGGCGGGTCGCCGGGCGGCGCGAGCTTCGGAAGCGTGCGGCGGTCGCAAGCGCGGCGGATGGACCGTGCTCCGCCAGCGCGGAGAGGGCCTCGGTCGCCCCAGCCCGGGACGGGCTGCGGTTCGCTCTGGTCGCGCTACGCGACGGCGACCGGCTCGGCGGCGGCCGGCTCGGCGGACTTCGGCTTGCGGGCGCCGCCCTGGCGGAAGGTGCCGAGGAAGTCGAGCAGCAGCTTCCAGCGGCCCGGCAGATCGCGGTCGTCCTCCTTGAGGGCGTTGATCCGGCGGGCGATCTTCTCGAGCATCTTCATCGCGCGGTCGTCGACCTGCATCCGCTGCTCGAACAGGCTGCGGTAGACGGCGTGGGCGACGGTCTCGCGCGCGGCGAGGTACTTCTGCTCGGCCTGCGCCGCGAGCAGCGCCTCGGGCGTGACGTCCGGCAGGTTGAGCGCGCCGGCGTCCTCCTCGAGCAGCGCCGTCACGTCGTCCAGGATGCCCGCATAGCCGGGCAGCGCCTTGCGCAGCCGCGCGGTCTGCTCGGGCTTGAGCGGCGGCGAGAGCGTCACGCCCAGCATGTCGGCCACCTCGCGGGTGCTCGGCGGCCTGACCGGCCTGGTGCTGCTCGGCTTCGTGGTGGGCTTGGAGCTATTCTTCTTCGTCGTCGTTCGGGGTGCCATGGAGTCCTCCTGGCTGGTTCAAGGTCGATGATGGCTTCGTCAGCAAGGAATGATGGGTCAGCCATCATTCCATCCTGGAACGTCCATCGTCGGAGCCGGCGGGGTCAACCCCGGAGCATGGCCCGGCCAACCTCCAGCACGGGTTCGGCACCATCGCGAACGTCGGACGCAGCCACAGTCAGAACATCTCTCGTACCGTCATCCCCGCAGCGCGAAGCGCGGCGATGCGCTCCCGGCCGCCGGGGAGATCCCGACGTACCGAGATGTCGGCGTCCGGGGCGGCGTCGTACGCGATCCGGAGGGCATCGACGAGCGCTTTCGGCGTCCGTGCCACCAACGTTGTGCTCGCCGTGTTGGGCAGGAAGGCAAGGCGTTGCCAGACCCAGACCTTCTCGCTCTGGTACACGCGCGAGACCGCGTCCGAGGCCTCTGTGATCTCCGAGAGCGAGAGGCGCTGCACGAGCGCTTGGGCGACGTCGGCATGTACCGTCGTCGGCGCCGACTCCTCGATCAACGCGTGCATCTCCCACTCGGCGGCCATCTTCTCCAGGAACGTTCGACCATCCGTCGCTTCTGCGCTCAGCTCGTCGAGCAGCCCCGCGAGCCGGTACACGACGCCGCGATCGTCGACGAAGATCTGATCGTCGAAATTGTCCATGGCGCCGGCCAGGATCAGGTGAGCTTCACCATGACGTGCGGTAGGCCAGATATCCGGTATGACCTGCGTCGATCGGATGCGCCAGGCTGGCCCATCGTCGGCGGACGCTGAAAGGCATTGACAGATGCCCAGCGACATCTCTACGGCCCCGCGACGAGCGCTCTCCCAGACGATGCCACCGAAGCGCTCTTCGAACTCGAACCAGGCGTCATGGAATGGCAGTCCGCGCTGATCGAGCTCGGCAGCGAGCGCATCGAATCCACAGGAGAGCGCAGGATCCCGGAACATGCCATGAATATCGCAGAGGCGAGCCACTCGGGAAGACACGAGGCCCGAGAGGTACCGGGAAGCCGCAGCGTAACGCACGATCTCGGTCGTCTCCTCGCCAAATGTCTTCCGCTCGATCACGCGACCTTTGCGGATCGTGGCCTGCAGCGCCGTTCGTGAGGCCGGATCGCTCGCGAGCAGCCGTTCGCCGTCGTTCCGCACGATGCATTGCGCCTGCTTCTCGAGCGCGGAGCTATACTCCACATCATCGGAGTCTCGAACCGTGACCGATGCACTCGACTCGAGGTACACAGGAGCGCCTGACGCGGCGCACCCCCGGAGCAGGGATGCCAGCGCTTCGAATGTGGCGAACCTGGCACGGTCGAACCGCAGGTCGTCTGCCACCAGCAGCAAGCCCTCCTTGAGCCAGACATCGACCCAGCCGTCGGACGACTCGGCGAGCGTGCGGAGCTTCAGCCTATCCGCAAGCTCCGAGGCACTCCTTCGCATGAAGATGGCCTGCATCGGAAGCCAGTCGCTGTCCGACAGGAGCACGAGCCGCTCCACGACGGCGAACGCGTCTCGCCCGATCGCCCAGCCGCGCGAATCTTGGACCTCCCCGCTCGGGAAGACATAGAGCCCGCCATCCCCGCTGGAAGCAAACAGTGTTCCGTGCTTGTCCCCGGAGCCGTGGAGCACGAGCGGTAGCTCCACCCCGGACAGCACCGCGGCGGCCCCGACAACCCACTCTCCCAGGACCGGCAGACCCCGGCCCCCGGTGGCCTCGAAGAGCGACTCCTCCAGCTCCCAATGGCGCCGGGAAAGGGGGCCAATCCTCTCCTCGACGCGGTGGAGTTCTTCACGTGACCATGGTCGGATCTCGGTTGCTGGATCGGTGCAGCGCCGAATGACGCGCTCGGAGTAACGGTGCATGCTCAACCTCCCTGGCGAGGACGTCGTCTCCATCCATTGCGACCATGGTCCCAGATCCCGAGATCCATGTCGCCGTACGCTTCGGTTGCGGCCCTCTGATTCTCGACGGGCCTCCGGCTCAGCTCCACCGCTGGGGGCGTGGTCGGGCCGGACTCTCCTCTGCGCCGCTGACCTTGATACCCCGGAGCGATCACGCCGCTCGGCGGCATCTGACCGGCCAGCGCCCACAGGCGAGGGATGGTCTGGGAGCAGTTGGGGCAGGATGCCCGTGGCACGTCATCCTGAGTCGAGGCGATGCCTCCCCTCGGGTTGATCTCGCCGAGAGCACTCCTGAGGTTCTCGCGCCACCTTGGATCCTCCGGGCGGCAGGTCCTGGGTGCATTACGGGTCTCCCAGTCGTTGAGATGTCGGGAGAGCGCCCATGGCTCCGCGCAGCCGGAGGGTGGAGTACGCGACGCAGGGCCCCGGGCGTTCGAAGGAGGCAGCGCTGCCTGAACGGCTGGATGAAGCTGGTCGGGTGTCCTCCTTCGCCCGGTCACAGGATCGTTGAACCCGCTGGAGTCCTCAATGGTCGAGCCATCCCGCCGCGTGATGACGCATCTCATCAGGCCGTCGATGTCTACGAACTCGACCGGCCAGCCGTCGACGTACGAGTAGGCCCTGAGGCTTCCCTCGAGCCGGAGCGGCTCTGGGCTCAGGTACTGTCCAACTTCCGGGTCGTAGTATCTGTACCTGTTGTAATGAATTCCCGTCTCCTCATCCACGTACTGGCCCGGGAACCTGTGCCGCGTCAGCGCCTCCCGAGCGCCCTCCACCTGCCCGAAGAGCGACGCATCCAGCGTCCCGATGAGCGCCCCATCCCCGTTGACCAGCGCCTCCGGCATGCCGTTCTGCGCCTCAACGTAATAGCGAAAAAATTTCTGCCCGCCCCGGCGCACCTCTTCCGCGAGCGGCATCACGCCCTCCGGCAGCACCGCGTACGCCCGCTCCTCCACCTCCGGAGCCTCGCCCGCCGGCGCCGTCCGCTCGCAGATCTCGTGCACCAGCGCGTCTCCGCTCCACGTGTAGCGCGTGATGCTCTCGACAGCGCGGCCCCGCTCCACGCGCTTCTCGATGCGTCGCGCGAACGGGTCGTACGCGAAGCGCACCGCGCGCCCGTCGGGCAACGACACGACCTGGAGCAGGTCATCATCCCCCCACTCGAAATGCCACCGCCGTCCGTCCGGAAGGGTCTTGCATACCCTGCGTCCCCGGTCGTCATACGCGAACGTGACGTGCCCGTGCGCAATAATCCGACCTCCCGGAGCGTACTGGCGCTGCGCCGCGCTGTCGTACAGCTCCCCGCTCGGCCCGTGGGCAACCGCCTCCAGCACGGCCCGCCGCGCGCCCTCGACCCGCTGTCGTGCAACGACCCTACCGTTCACGTCGCGTGCATATTCCGTGTAGCCTCCTCGCGCCGATTCGACCACCGTCGCGAGCAGCCCGGCCGGCGACCACTCGTAGCTCTGCGCGAACGTCACCTCGTGTGGTGCCGGCCCTACCCACGCGGGCTCGCCCGGCTGCACGACCGGCATCGCACTGGACCGCAGGACCTGCACCCACGCCGGCAACCCGTCTGGCGTCACGTTCTCTGCAATCCGTCCGCCTCCCGGCAGCACCCGCTCCACCAGGTTTCCCGCTGGATCATAAGACATGCGCACGGGCCCCACGTCACCCAGGTGCACCTCGACGGGACGCCCGACGATGTCCCGCGCGATCGCCATCGTCCCGAAGGGCCCATGGGCGCGTATCGGATTCCCGAGCGCGTCGTATGCCGTCTCGATCGTGGTTCTTTGCTTACCCCGTGTCACGGTCTCGCGCACCACGCGCCCTCGCGCATCGTAGGCATAATCGCATGTCGCATCCCCGCTCGTCACACACACCATCCGGCCGAGCTGATCGTACACGAACTCATCTTTGCGCCCGCCCGTGAAGCTGCGCTCGACGAGCCGGCCGCACGGGTCATAGACAAACTCCACCTGGCTCGTGTTGTCCCGAATCTCGATTACGCGACCCATGACGTCATGTCGGTAGTGAATACGACGCCCGTCAAACGTCAGCTCCTCGACGATGTGCCCCTCGCCCCGGCGCACGTAGCGGTGCTCCGCGCCCGACTCGTTCACCAGCCGCACGAGGTCCTGCTCGCGGTCGTAGAAGTACCGCACCGCGTGGCCGTCGGGCCGCACCACCTCGGTCACCACGCCGATACCGCCCCAGCGTAGCGTGGTCGTGCGGCCGTCCGCGTCGACGAGCCGCGCGAGGTTCCCATCCGCATCGTAGTCGTAACGATCGGTCGCTCCGCTCGGCCGCCGGACCGATGCGAGCCTTCCGCAGACGTCGTACGTGTAAAACGTCGCGAGCCCCCTCTCGTCCGCGAAGCTCAGCACGCGTCCCAGGAAATCGTACTGGATCCGCCGCGTCGCGCCGTCCGGCTCGACCACCGTCACCCGGTTGCCGAGCGCGTCGTACTCCATACGTGTCACGCCGCCGTTTGGCAGGGTCGCCCCGACAAGCGATCCCCGCTCGTCGTAGCGAAACTCCGCCACCGGCCCGAGCTCGTCGAACACCGCCGTCACGTCCCCTTGCGTGTTCCGGTCATAGCGCGCGATGCCTCCCAGGGCATCCTGCATCTCGACGATGGCGCCCCGCTCGTCGTACACATACTCCGTTCTGGCGCCCAGCGGGTCGATCTCCGCGCGCAGCCGGCCGAGCTCGTGCTGCTCGCAGCGCCACGCATGCCCGAGCGCATCCTGGTACTCGATCACGTTGCCCGCCGCGTCGTACCGGTACGAATGCACGTTCCCCTGCCAGACCACCTTGTCCGCCTTGTCCAGGTGGTTGCCTTCGATCCGCCGCGTCGACCGCGAGGTGATCACCTCGATGAAGACGCCGTGGTCTTCAATCTTGACGTGACAGAAGCCCTTCGCCTTGGTCTGCCGGTCATCCAGCGTGTCGGGCAGCTCTCCATCGAGCGCATCGTTGCCCGGGCGCTGGCACCACGCTTCCACGCAGCGTCCCTGATCCGTGTAGCGAAATTCCGCCACGAGTCCCCCGGGCTCGCGACGCCGGAGCAGTCGGTGCTCCTCGTCGTACTCGTACCGGTGCTCGTTCCCCGCAGCGTCGACGGCGCTCGCGAGATCGCCTCGCTCGCTGTACCGGTACGCGCGCAACGATGTCCACCGCCCCTGCTCCGAGGCGTTCTTCACCTCGAACGCCGCGATCCTCCCGTCACCGTGCCGGCGCACGCGCACCACCCGCCCCACGCTGTCAAGCACCCGTGACAGCCGATTGTTCTCATAGACTAGGCGAATCTGGTTGTCGTACCGATCCACGATCCGCGACAGCAGCCACGAACTCCCCTGCGGCTCGTCGAGTACGTACAGAAGCCCGTTCACCACCAGGGAGTAACCTGCCTCGTGCCGCGTCAGCTGACCGCACGGCAGCGCCACGGCGCGCCCCGGCTCGGGCACGTCCGCCGTTGTCGGCGCCGCGTGCGGCGCCAGCACCCGCAGCGTCCTCCTCCGCACCTCGACCGCCCAGGCCAGCGAATGGCTCCAGCCGTACCCGAGGCCAAGGTCCACGTTGCTCGTCTCCGACGAGTAGCTCCGCTCGATCACCAGCGGAATCAGCCCTGGCAGCGCCAGATCCACGGCCTTCGCCGTGTAGACCCGCCCCGTCACCGGATCGACCGGGTCGCCGGCCGACGTGCCGCCTCCCCGCCCGTGCGACGGATTCGGGCAGCCCCCGCCGCTCCCCGGCCCGCACGCGCCGGCGTTTTTGCCGCCGCCCTGCGCCCCGTTGCCGCCGCCGTTCCCGCCGGCTCCCTGGCCGCCACCGCGGCCTCGCCCTCCGCGGCCGTTCCCTCCGCCGCCGCCTCCTCCGCCACCCATGATCCAGGTGCCAGGGTTCATGCCAGGGATCGCCGGGATGTTCGGAACAGGAGCCGTACGCGCCATGGCGCGAATCATAACCGACGACGGGCGCGTTGGGAGGGATGACGATATGCGGCGTATCGAAGGCGATGTTCACGAGCCTCCCTGGATGCGCTCCGCCCGTGCGTCGCGAGCGGGGCGATGGTCGAACACATCGGCCGGCAGGATGGCGCAAGAAGGCTGAGATTGGCCGTCGAACCCTGCCGGCGGCAACGCTGATAACGTGCGGGTTGATGGGAGCGCGAGCAGCGGCGGGGAGGTGAGTTCGGAGGTGGGCAGCAGGAAGGCGGAGTTCCCCGCCGGTCGGACAGCCGGCGCTTCCTCCGCCGCCTACCCCAACCTGGGTCGGGTCGCCGCACTCTGCTGCCTGACTGGCGGCCGTCGGCTCGCTACGCGACGGCGGCCGGTTCGGCGGCGCGCGGCTCGGCAGCGGCCGGCCCGGCGGACTGCGGCTTGCGGGCGCCGCCCTGGCGGAAGATGCCGAGGAAGTCGAGCAGCAGCTTTCGTCGTTCGGGGTGCCATGGAGTCCTCCTGGCTGGTTCAAGGTCGATGATGGCTTCGCCACCGTGGAATGATGGGTCGGCCATCATTCCATCCTGGAACGTCCATCGTCGAAGCCGGCGGGGTCAACCCCGGAGCAAGGCCCGGCCAACCTCCAGAATCGGTTCGGCACCATCGCGTCAGTTGGCTGTCGACCCCGCCCAAAACGTCGAGGGGCCGGCCCTCGGAGACGAGGGCTCGCACCAGGTCCTGTCCGTCTGGACCGGCGCGCTTCCGGAGGCGCTGCTGCGGGCCACGGGGCGGTTCGTGACGTGCCCTGACGTCGGGGCGCGCGCAGGTCACACGGCGTGACGACTCGAGGGAGCTGCCCGGAATTGAAGAGGTGGAGGCGGCTGCTCCGGCCCCTGCGGCCCGTACCGCATGGGCCTGGCGCGCCGCTCGAGAGTCAGCATGGCTGCCATCACCCGAGAGACGACCCGATGCCCTCTGTGACCCATGAAGCCCTGGTGGAGCTGTTCAAGAACCGGCCGACGCTGGCCGCCGAGATGCTGCAGGACGCGCTCGGCCAGCCGATACCGGCCTTCACGGAGGCGCGCGTCGAGTCCTCCGACCTCGCCGAGATCGTGCCTTCGGACCGCCGGGCGGACGTCATCGTCGTGCTGCTGGTCGGCGAGCAGCAGCGGCCCGCGATGGCCATCGTGGTCGAGGTCCAGCTCGGCGTGGACCCGGACAAGCCGTACGTCTGGTCGGTGTACGTCACGCAGACGCGGGCCCGGCACCGCTGCCCGACCCGGCTGCTGGTCGTGGCGATCGACGCCGGGATCGCGCGGTGGTGCGCGCGGCCGATCGAGACGGGCCACCCCGGCTTGACGCTGACGCCGCTGGTGCTCGGGCCCGAGGGCGTCCCGGTCGTCACCGACGCCGAGCAGGCGAGGGTGGCGCCCGAGGTGGTCGTGCTCTCGGCGATGGCGCACGGGCAGGAGGAGGTCGGGGAGGCGATCGGCGTGGCGTTCCTGAGGGCGGCCGCCGGGCTCGATGAGGAGCGCCGCGCCGTGTACGGGGACCTGGTGCTATCCCTCGCTGAACGCAGCGGCGAGGCGGACGTTGGAGGCGATGATGAAGAGCGGATACGAGTTTCAGAGTGAATTCGCGCGCAGCTACGTGGCGAAGGGCGTGGAGAAGGGCCGGAAGGAGGGCCGGGAGCAGGGGATCCTCGAAGCCAAGGCGCACGACGTGCTGGCCTTCCTCGAGGCCCGCGGGCTGGAGGTCCCTGCCGAGGTCCGGGAGCGCGTCCTCGCGAGCACCGACCTCGCCGAGCTGGACCGCTGGATCCGCCGCGCTGCATCCGTCGGCGACGCCAGGGAGCTGCTCGCGACGACCGGCTCCTGAGCGCGCACCGCCTCGGCGCGGCAGGAACGCGCGCAAGCGAGCTCGATGCTGGAAGTCGTGGAGCCCCGCGCGCGGCCGCGGCGGCCCACCTCGCGCGCTGGTTCATCAGCGTGGCATGCCGCTCGCACTGTAATTCCATGCGCAATGGACGTCGCTGCGCGGGGAGGCGGCTCATGCACAGCAGGATCGGGCTGGCCATGGTCGCGCTCGTGGGAGCGCCGGCCTGTGGAAGCAGCAGACGAACCGACCGACGCGGGAGGAGAGCAGGACGGCAGGGCGGAGGCTGACACGTTGCCGCGCAGCTTCGCGGTCTCGCTCGACCGGGTAACGACGGCGGAGACCGTGATCCCCCAGATCCTGGAGGCGGGACGGCACGAGCTCGCCGCGGCGTGCGCTGACCGTCCTGAGGCGTGGATCCGGGTCTTCAACCCGCTCGACCCAGGCGCCTACGGGGACATGCCCTGCACCTCGATGCGCTGCGGCGAGGCAGAGGCGAGCACCGAGCCGGCACCCGATGCTGACAGGCTGACAGCGAGCCGATCGGCGCGGCTCAGCAGCCATGGAGCCCGATCGGGTTGGGGTGCGGCGTCTTCATGCTCGGGGCGACGAGGGTCGCGACCTCCGTGCTCTGCCCCAGGGCGAGGGACCCGCGGGACGCGCAACGCTGCTCGGACGACTCGGGCGCCGCCCTCGGCACCCTGGGAGTCTTCTGCGGCTTCCTCTGAGCCATGGGCAAGGTCCTGAGAACCGTCGGCATCGTGGCATCCGGCGTGGCACTCGTCGCCGCGGCGGTGTTCGACGCGCCTGTCCCTCGTGGGACGCTCTCGCCCGTGGGCTGGCTCCACATCGGCCTGCCGCTCTACCTGTACGTGTTCTCGCAGTGCTGGCTCGAGGAGGGTCGGGCCCGCGAGCGGCGTGCTCGTGGGGGGCCGGACCCGAACTAGCCGCCCGGCCCACACGACGACGCGGCGAGATCGGCGGCCTGCCACCCGGCGGACGACCAGCGCCCCAGGGGCCGCCTGGAAGCCGCGCAGCAGGATCACCCCCCAAGGCCGCGCCGGCCATGACGCCGCGCGTCCCTCAATTTTCGTGCTCGGCACCCCCTCAAACTTCGCGAGCACGCTCACCCCGCGCCGATGGTTTCCCCCACGCGCGCTGGTTGTCAAATCAGCGGTGAGGACCCACTTAGCCTCCTCGCCCAGGCTTCGCCTGGCGCACCGAAATCCGCGTTTAGCACAGCCCGCCATCCGGTTCGACGCATGGCGGGCTCAATTCCGCGATCGAAGTAACCTCAGAGAAATGCATGCCAGCCGGTACCGACGTTGCGACCGCCACTTCCAGCCGTCCAATCCCAATCTCCCGTTTGCCACGCGCTGTGCTTGTACCACTGCAAGCGTCCATTAGGATAAATGCCGTAAATGACGCCATCACCTCCCGAGAACACGTGCACATATGTGTGCCAGCCGGTACCGACGTTGCGACCGCCACTTCCAGCCGTCCAATCCCAATCTCCCGTTTGCCACGCGTTGTGCTTGTACCACTGCAAGCGCCCGTCCGAATGGATGCCGTAAATTATGCCCTGACCACCGGAGAAGACCTTCACGTAATTGTGCCAGCCGGTGCCGACGTTGCGACCTCCGCTACCGGCAGTCCAATCCCAATCTCCCGTTTTCCAGGCATTGTGTTTGTACCACTGCATGCGTCCGTCTGGAAGAATTCCATAAATAACCCCTTCCCCACCGGAAAACACCTTGGAAAACGCGTTCCAGCCGGTGCCGACGTTGCGACCTCCGCTACCGGCAGTCCAATCCCAATCTCCCGTTTTCCAGGCATTGTGTTTGTACCACTGCATGCGTCCGTCTGGAAGAATTCCATAAATAACCCCTTCCCCACCGGAAAACACCTTGGAAAACGCGTTCCAGCCGGTGCCGACGTTGCGACCTCCGCTACCGGCAGTCCAATCCCAATCTCCCGTTCTCCACGCATTATGTTTGTACCATTGCATACGTCCGTCCGGCAAAATCCCGTAGGCGACACCGTCGCCCCCCGAAAAAACTCTATTCGTTGCCGCCGTAGCGGTGACCGGCAACGCGAGCGTCAGGCCAGAGCACGCCAAGCAAGTGATGAACACTGATCGTTTCATAGCATCTTCCCCTGTCTTCGGCTTGTGATGGTTTATAGCGTCGAATCAATCAACCTGTGTTGTGGTCAGTCTGCACAGCCAGAGAAGTCGCACTGGTTGATCATGCAACCATCCGGGAGCCTTGAGGCTGCATCTCCTTTCGCGCGGCGGCACGCGCGGCGGCAGCCTGCGGGGAATACGGCGCTACCATCGCCCGAGACTGTAGATGGACAAGTCGCCGACCCTGCTCCGCCCGCAGTTCTTACAGTGCACGTCGCGTAACACATTACAGCATCTGGTGTTTCAGGCCCGATTTCCTCGGGAAGATCATCATTCAAATCCGTGAGACTGCAGCCTGCGAAATCAGATTCAAGTGCTCCTGCCACGGGCGCATTCGCGGACGCTTCATTGTTGACCAAGTCCGTGTATACGTTATCGGCAATTGCCGACAGTGATGAGTCGCTCGTCGCCGAGTCGAATCGCTCTCCTCCAGCGATATCACACGCAGCCATGATGGTCGTAATAGTCGCTGTGGCGACAATATTCCATGAATGATTCATATGTGCCTCCATTGATGACTCTTTACGGGCGCGTCACAGAATCGTGTTCGAACGCTGCGAGGCTGCCTTGTTCCTATTTGTAAAAGAGGATGCGGCCGTTGGGTAGTTTCAGAAATCCATGCATGGTAAACCCCTACGTCGCACGTGTGAACACCGGGCTCGGTGGCATGCGCCTGTTCGGCGCAGAGCGGCGGTCGTCTCGCTGGATGTCGCCTTGGCTTGCATCGTGTAAGAGCTCCGTTCTAGCGAATTCGTGTGTGCAGCGTGCGATGGACCGACGGATCCAGGAGCTCAGGAAAGGATGGATGCGATGGCTACAGTGCTCAGCAAGGGGGGAAGTATCTTGAACTTCCAGGCGTTCGTGGAGGAATGCTTCGGTGCGGATGCCTGGGCTCGGCTCCGGCGTGCTCGCGCCGCACTCGTCGTGACGCGCCGCAGTGGTGTCGCGTGTGCCAGCGGCGAGCGCGACGAGGGCATCGCCGAAATCCCAGAAATTGAGATGTTAGCTGGACCTCGTTGTGAGCGAGGTCGCCACCGTGAGCTACCGTGGTTTCGTGATGAAAGAGAGAAGCCACAGAGGCACATAGGGCACAGGGGCTACTCGGCTCGCTCCTCTGCGCTCTTCTGTGCCTCTGTGTTCATCCTCTCACGATGCCACGAATAAACTGTCGATGTTGGGCTGCCTGAGCGCGTGAGGAGGACTGGTTTGCCGAAGGGTCCATCGGCTCGTTAGAAGAACATTTTGATCCTTGGTACGAGGGAGTCCCAGAGCTGCAAGATCTTGTTAAAGATGATGTGCCAGGGGTCCGGATCGTGGTTCTGGTACAACACCATACCACGGACGCTGGACGCAATGCTTGTCCACTTGTCGGCAGGCACGGATGCCGTCCACGTTTCATTCCTGGTCCTCGGGCAGCTGCCGCCGCAAGCGTCGATGCCCCAGCGCCCGGCAGGCACATAGGCGAGCGGCCGCTTCTGATCGTCGACCAGTACGACGACCAGCGCCCCGTGGAATCCCTGGAAGGATCTGCTGTTCCTGAGCTCTGTCATCCCATCGAGCGTCCCGTCGCTATGCAACGTGGCCTGGGTCTTCATGTGCCAGCCTCTCTTGATCCTGTCCTCCTGCTCCATGGTCCCGAGGACCGTGGACGGCGGCACAGCCGTGCTCGCCGTTTGAACATCGGTTGCCTCGTCAGCCGATCCGGCGCTGCACCCGGCCCAGGCAGAGGCGAGAGCCGTAACGATCACCAGCTGCGCAACATAGCTTTTCGTGTACATGTTTGCCTCCCGGTCGCCTCGTCGAGCTGTATTCGAATGCTGCGAGGCTGTCCTTGATGCGGATCGTAAAGCGGAGGCCACCGTCGGACAGCCGCGGAAGCCCACGCGCGGTAAACCCTTACGCGGCGCGTGTAAAGACCGGGCTCGTCTGGCCTGTGACCGTTCGGTGCAGAGTGGCGGTAGTCTGCCGCAAACTCGCTGTGGCTTGCTTCGTGAAGGTCTGCCGCTCCAGTGGGTTGAGGCGCGCAGTGCTTACGGACGCGCGGGCTCCGGCCATGTCAGGAAAGGGAGAAAGCGATGGCAGCAGTGCTCAGGAAAGGTGGTAGTATATTAAATCTGAAGGTATTCGTGGAGGAATGTTTCGGTGCAGACGCCTGGACTCGGCTCATCGAGACACAGTCGGACGCGGACAAATTCGCACTTGTCTCGGTACTGCCGGATTGTTGGTATGACATAGGTGTTCATTCGCGGCTCAGCCGCGCGTTTTGCGACATGTTCTACGATGGTAACCTTGCCGCGATGGAAGCCCTTGGGCGGTTCTCCGCCGAACGTGACATGAACGCCAGAGGCCGATGGATGCTCCAGTATATGCGTCCGTCGCTCATCGTTCAGTTCATGAACCTGTACTGGCGCCAGGACGAAAGCTGCGGTCATTGGAGTACCGGGCTGGCTGGCGGAGACTTTGTCGCGACGCTGTCGGGCTGGGGTGTGGCCGATGCCGTGCTTTGTCGCAGGCTCGTCGGATACATCGGTCGAATGCTCGAGCTGTGTGGTACGGTCCTGTGCTCGTGGCATGATGAATGTTGTGCTCGCGGCAGCAAGTCGTGTGTGTATCGGTTTCGCTGGCAGCATGAGAGTGCGCCTGTTCTGGTAAATGAGCTCGTTGATGGGCTCTCTCGGCTCCCGGAGCTCGAGCCACTGATCGGTATCATTCTCGACCTGGTTCACTTTCGTCTGTTCTTCCCGTACGTCGAGATCTGGCTCCAGGGTGGAAGCACCGGTGAGCTCGCTTCTTTTCGAAGCGTCGGGGCAAAAGGGGCAGGTGTCGTACGCCACTTCCTTCTCCAGAGCGGGAACACCCTGGTAGGTCGACTGGATGTCGAAGCGCAGAGCGAGTCGCGGCAGGATGTCCTGGACGAGCTGATCCCGTGGTTGGCCCAGATGCTGAACGACGCGCGAAGTTCATCGGAACAGGCCAGCCCGTCACGAGCGTTTCAGCTGCGTCTACTGCTGGCGCGGCGTGCGTGGAGGCTCACCCCAAGGGAGACCGAGATGCTGGAGCTGATTCTGCGGGGATATACGAACGAGGCGATCTCCAGGAAGCTTGGCCGTCGGATCAGCACGGTGGAGCAGCACGTTACAGGTGTTCTTGAAAAATCGGGTACAACGAGCCGGACGAAGCTGTGCTGGGCCTTCTGGATGGAGCTCTGACGGGCGGAGCCGAGGCTGCCGGCGAGGTGTCGACAACGGATCGCTTGCACGTCCCAAGCCCGTCGACGGGAGGAGGACCGCGGGTGTTCAGGTGTACGCCCCTCGTCGACGCTCGACGCGGTAACACTATGGGTCCATGTCCAATCGAGGTCGACGGTCGATGCACGGGCTGCCCCTGGCAGGGGCTCGCCGAGTACGGCCTGCCCAACGTCAAGTGGTGTGAAGAGCGGCTGTGCGCATGGATCAACGAGCCGGCGAACGCCTGGTCCAACGTCGCCTACCTGGTCGTCGCTGGATGGATATTTCTTGTGCATCGCAAGGAGATTGCACGAGAGGAATCTCCTCTGCGATGGTTCGCTCCCACCCTCGCGATCACGGGCGTGTGCTCATTTGTCTACCACGCCAGCAATGTGTACCTGACCCAGGTTCTCGACTTTCTGGGGATGTATCTGCTCTGTTTTCTGCTTCTCTCGTTCAATCTGATGCGGCTCCGCGCACTGCCGCTCTCGCGATTTTCGGTCACGTTCATGGGCTGTGCGGTGGGGATGACCGCGCTCTCGGCCATGGTTGTGCGCCATGAGGTCCCGATCCAGGGCTTCATCGCGCTGCTCGCTTCCGCCGTCGTCGGGACGGAGCTGCTTGTTTATCGACGTGGCCGTGCAGCGTTCCCTTATTCCCTGCACGCCTTCCTCGCGTCGCTCGCGCTTATGCTGGCGGCGGGCGTGTCCTCGGCGCTCGACGTCAGGAGGGTTTGGTGCGATCCGACGAACCACATCCTGCAGGGGCACGCGGTGTGGCACGTCTTCTCGGCGTTCAGCTTGGGGCTGATCTTCTGCCATTACAGGCAGCTCGACCGCGCAATGTGGGACGCTGGTGCTCGCGCGGCTTTCTCCTTCTTCCAGTGACGTTGCTATGGGCTACGGCGCGCACTTCTTCCTGAGGTATTCCTTCGAATAACGCCTAGAGCGGCAATCATGTTGAAAATCTTCTAATTTCAATAGGTTACGCCGCCACCTGGACCAGCCGCTGGGCGGCCTCGAGATTCTGGATTGCTGCTGCGCGCCGGAGGTCGAACAGGTTTCTCCTGGTGCCGATGTAGCGCGCGCTGTGTCCTTTCCGCGCCGCGATATGGGCGAGCGCATGCTCCACAGCGGTGCGCTGCCGGAGCACGGCGCGTCCTGGCCCGGTCTGCTGCAGCTCCCGGAACTTGCTCTGCAGCGCTTCGTCCTTGGCGATGGACACGGTTCGCCCTCGTCCGGACGCGGCTTGGGTGCACTTGGCTCGGAGGGGGCACGCGCCACACTCCTCAGGATCGAACTCGACCGTGTCGCCTGGTTCGAACACTTCGACCTGTCCTGCCGGACACGTAATCGTCTTGGCGCGCAGGTCAATCTTGAAGTGGCGCTTGCTGAACAAGTCGGGGCTGCGAGCCCGCTGCCCCCAAGGCTTCGAGAATACCTGGCCACTCGTGCCGATCACGTCATCAACGACGGGACTGTTCACGTAGGCGCGATCAATGTGGAGTTCGGCGATGCGCAGCCGCTGACGCTGAATGTCCTTGGCGATCGGCGCGGCTCCCTCTTCTTCGGGCCGATTCGCGGGCGTGACCGCGCAGGCGACGATGACGGGAAGGTCAAGGTCTCGTGCGATATGTTCCTTGTAGCCGTCGAACCGCTTCGAGCGGCTCTTTCGGCCGTGGCGCATCTCGGCATCCTCAATGGAGATGCGGCGGTCAGGCGCAACGCCTTGCCGGATGCGAACGGTCCCGTCCTCGGCTGTTTCCAGGTCCTGGTGTCGAACCTGTGTGATGGCATCGAGGTAGGGGCGAAGTGGCTGCTCGACGACATCGTCGAGGTGGCGGTCCACCCACTGCTGTAGCGAGGACACCTGCTGCTCCAGCATCTGGATGCCCAGCGCCTTCTGTTTCGGGTCGCTCCAGTCGAGGTCGAGCCCGGCCTTGATGCTGGGCGCCAGAAGCAGCGGGATGCCCGCCTTACGGCATATCTCCTCGGGCGGACGCTCGGTGATCTTCGACACGACCTGGACGATACTGCGTGCAGCATGGCCGAGCAGATTGATCGTGTCCTCAACCCGCCCGGCCCCCGCTAAAGGGCGGCTATCAATGGCCACGCGCAGCGCTTTGGACACCGCACGCCTCTCGCCGTCCGTCATGGCGCCGGACCGGACGAGCGCCACGGTCCGCTCCAGCAGCACCCGGTCCATCTCGTGCGCGACCATGCGCTCTCGGAATCCCTGCAGCGCGCCCTGCGAAAATGGAGGCGTGGCCGCACCCAGGCAGCCGAGCACCATCTGCCAGCGCAGGTCCACGACGGACAGCTCCACCGCCTCGGCATCCGATGCGCCGACGTAACCTTGAAGCAGCGTGACCATGCACATGAGCGCCGGTGGATGGGGCGGCTCCCCTGCTCCCGTCGTCCGGTACATGCTCTCGAGCTGCTCTTGGAACGCCTCGTCGAACAGCTCGTGCCGGTGCAGCCTGAGAAAGCCGAACAGTGTCCTTACGCGTGTCAACCGCTTCATCAGCGACTGCTCCTGCCGCGACAGCTCCACCGGCGGCGACCATCGTTCCATCCATGCACCTCCTGGCGCGGACGAGATCATGGCCATGCAAACCTGTCGATCCTTCCATCGGACCGCTCAGAATTTCCAAAAAATCAACCTGATCGATGCTCTAGGGCGGAGCCCATCGGGATATCTTCCGTTTACAGATCAACCCAGATCGCGCCCTTCCTGGAGCTCTCCACCGCCTTGACGACGAACTGGATGCCCCGGACGCCGTCCTGGACCGTGGGATAGCCGCCCTGGGGCGCCTGCCCGGACTTCGCCCGGCGGATGTCCGCGCAGACGTTCTTGTAGATCGTCGCGAAGGCCTCCAGGTAGCCCTCGGGATGGCCCGAGGGCGTGCGGGTGCACTCCTTGGCGGCTTCGCCCATGTAGCCCTGGCCGCGTCCCCAGGTCTCCCATCCCTTGCCCTTCGGCTTCACGACGAGGTAGTTCGGGTTCTGCTGGTGCCATTCCAGGCCCGCCTTGGTGCCGTAGATGCGGATGTTCAGGTTGTTCTCCTCGCCGCAGGCCACCTGGGAGCAGGTGAGGACTCCCTTGCCGCCGTTCTGGAGGCGCAGCAGCATGTTGGCGTCGTCGTCGAGGGTGCGGCCCGGGACGAAGGAGGTGAGATCGGCGCACAGGGACTTGATTTTGAGCCCGGTGATGTATTCCAGCAGGTTCTCGCCGTGGGTGCCGATGTCGCCCACGCAGTTGGAGACGCCGGAGCGGGCCGGGTCCGTGCGCCAGGCCGCCTGCTTCTGGCCGGTCTGCTCGATGGGGTCCATCAGCCAGTCCTGGATGTACTCCACCAGCACCTTGCGGATCTCGCCGATCTCGCCCTTTTGGACCATCTCGCGCGCCTGCCGCAGTTGGCCTGGCCAACGTTGAATTGACCTGCGGCGCGAAGCGCCGTCAGGTCCAATTCTGTGTTGGGCGGAGCCTGGTCGCGCATCATGGGATCAGACATCCGAGAGCCGCCTCTTGCCGGGCTGAGAGCCGCCGCTCGCCGCAGGAGCGGTCGTGGTCGCGCCCTACTGCTCCGCCATGGCGCCGCCAGGTCCCGCCGGCTTTGTGTCGCTGAATTCCCCGCGGAGCACGAGCGGCCCGCGTTTCGCCCGCAGCCGCCGGGATGCTCACCCAAGCGGAGTCTCGGCCGCTGTCGGCGCGTCCAAGGGCCTCGCGGCCAGCGCCGCACGCCTACGCGCCTCGCGAACCGCATCAGACCGTGTTGTATGGTCTTGTCCAGGAGCACCTCGCGACCTTCGTCGCGCACGCAGCGCGCACCTACGAGGCCCCGCTCCCGAAGTACGTTGTCGCCGCCTTCGAGGGCTACCTCGCGTGTGGCGATCTCGCGCGAGGTTTCGTCCGATGTCACTGCGATGGCTGCGGGCACGATGTGCTCGTCGCCTTCTCATGCAAGCACCGCGGCCCCTGCCCCAGCTGCGCCTCGCGCCGGATGTGCAATGAGGCGGCGACGCTCGTCGGTCGGATCTTGCCCAACGTGCCTGTCAGGCAGTGGGTCATGTCGCTTCCGTTCGAACTGCGTGCGCTTGCGGCCACAAGGTCCGACGTCCTCGCGGAGATGGAGCGCATCTTCGCGGAGGAGATCGCCCGCGTGACCACGCGGCTCGCGAGCATCGCCGGCGCACGGACGGGCTCGGTCGGGTTCCCTCAGAGATTCGGCTCGAGCTTGAACGTTCACGTTCATTTCCACACGCTGGCAATTGACGGTGTTTTCGAGAAGACCGTCATGGGCGTGCGCTTCCACGATGCGCCGCCGCCTTCAAAGGACGATGTCGGCTTTGTGGCGCGACGCGTCCGCGAGCGTGCGCTTCTTTGGCTACGGCGCCGCGGTTACCTCGACGAGCGCACGGCCGAGGAGCGTAGCAACGAGACCGTCGTGCCCTCCGCGCTCGATGCGTGTACCCAGCTCGCACTCGCAGGTGGAGCTTTCCTTGCGCGGCCTTTCGAGCACAAGGACAGTCCCGACGCGGCTTTCGAGCGCCGGGAGCGACCCTTCTCCGCGGCGTGCGACGGGTTCGACGTGCATTGCGCGGTGCGCATCGCAGCGGATGATGTTCAGGGGCGCGAGAGGCTCGTGCGGTACTGCTCCCGCCCGGCCTTTGCACTCGATCGAATCGAGCTCCTGCCCGATGGGCGTATAGCGTACTTGATGACGCCGTGCCCCACCCGGCCGAGCTGCAGCCGCGGGCAGGCCGCCAGCGCCTCGGCCTCGCAGCCCCGCGCCACCTCGTCGTTGAGGAAGGCGAGGTACTCCGCGTTGGTCACCGGGTGGCGCTGCACCACGAAGGCGTCGGCCCAGAGCCGCCGCCGGGGCAGGCTCTCCGCGGCCTCGGGATCGCCGCCCGCGATGAACCACCCCGCCGGCACGTAGACGCAGTCCGGCTCGATCTCGCCCGCGCGCGGCAGCAGCGCCGGGCGCGGCCCCGCGTCGCCGTCCCCGGGCCGGGCGCCGTCCCAGTGCTCGCCGCGCCCGATCAGCACCGGGTAGCGCACCTCCTCGCGGCCGGGCGCGCGCACCACGAGCAGGTAGCTGCCCCGCGGCAGCGTCAGCGCGCGGATCGGCGTCGGACCCAGATCCCGCACCGGCTCGGGCACCAGCACCCGGTCGCGCTCCACGTAGCGCAGCAGCGACGCCTCGGCGCCCTCGGGATCGGTCACCAGCGAGAGCGCCCCCTCGCCCGCCAGCGCCGCCGCGTGGCGGCCGCGGTCGTGCAGCCGCAGCAGCGCCTCGCTGCGCGCCGCCCCGCGCGCGTCCCGCGCCTCCTCGGCCGCGAGCAGCCAACGGCGCCGAGGAGATCCGCATGGGCGCCCGCGCCTACAACGAGATCTTGCTCACCCTCGCGCGCGCCCGCCTCACCGCGCGCAAGGAGCGCGTCCTCCCCCCCGAGGACCAGGGCTGGATGCACGTCGACGACATCCTCGAGACGCTCGACATCGCCGCGGAGCACCTCAACGTGGGCATCCACCGCGCCCGCCAGCAGCTCGCCGAGCTCGGCGTGCTCAACGCCGGCGCCCTCGTGGAGCGCCGGCCCCTCACCCGCCAGATCCGCCTGGGCACCGACCGCGTGGAGATCGTCGACTGATCGAGGAGAGGAGTGACGAGCGGCGAAGGAGCGGCCAAGGAATGGCCAGGGAACGGCGAAGGAGCGGCGCAGGCTCGGCCCGCGGGGCAGATGGGCTTCGCAGACTCGAGGTGGGCGTTGAGCTCGGGGTCGACGGGGCGAAGCGGGATGCGCTGCCCCTCTGCCCGGGGTGCCGTTCTCGAAGGACCGCTCTCCGCGAGCTGTCTCGGTCCGGGCGCCGTTGGCTTACCGCGCCTGCCGGCGCTTGCGGGCAGGCGTCGGCCGCTTGGTGACCGGAGCCGAAGGCGGAGGACCGTCTTTCTCCACGTCGGGCTTCAGGCGCGGTCGATACGACTCGCCCTCGATCACCCGGTGTGATCCGGCCACCCGTTCCGACCTGACCCGGCCAGGTATTCCGACGGGACCCGGCCACCCGCCAGGCTACGCCGGACCGGATACTCAACCGCGGATCTTGATGGCCGGGTCGAACCAATAGTCGCGGACGTACCCGGGGTACGACACCCGGAACCCGAGCGTATAGCGAATGTGCTTGTGCTCCAGCTGCTCGGTGCTCTTCAGCGCCTGCACGGACATGTGCGGGTCCTTGATGTCCGTAACTGTCTGGAGGACAGCATTCCACATCTTCCAGCCGTCCCACTCGGCGAAGAACTGTGCAAGCGCGTTGTTGTCGTACGTGAACCCATTGAAGGTACTCGTCCGGAACGACGGGATCGACAGGTAGTTCACCAGCTGGTCCGGAGAGAGCCCAGCGCTCTTGTCAGCCCATTCCAGGATGATGACGCCGTGTGCGGTATCACTCTTCGAAATCGCCCTGAAGTAGATCGTGTCATTCACATTGCACACGATTCCAGGCATATTACGCGCATCGGGCTGGTCGTCGCTGTATGCGTGGTCCTTGTCGACCAGCACCGTAAAGAACTGCTCGAAGTCTTCCCCGCGCTCGTGTCTCCCAACGCCGTTGGGATATTTTCGACTCAGTCCCTCGGTGTCCACAACAATAACGACATCAATGATGCTCGACATGGTTTTCTCTCCTTGGTTGCAAGGGCGAGGCAACACGGCCCCTGAGACGGCCCGCGTTGGAAGGCCCTGTGATGCCCGCGTCCCTGAGCAGAGCAACGTGCATGCCATGGCGCTGCGAGTGGCTTGATCGAGTGGGCCGGCCCCGCTGTGGTGGATTCACCATGCATCGCTGACGCACGCCTTGGAGGCTGCGAAATGCGGGTCGGATGTGGCCATCTGCCGCCACCCCGTAGGGCGGCGTCGACACGGCTCGCGTCCCTCTCGGACGCGCCGCGTCCGGCTGAGACACGGGCCACCAGCGGGCGGGGCAATCTTCTCCGGGAGAGATGGCGCTTGCCATTGGGCGCAGGAGCGGCGCACATGTCGGAGGCGTTAGCTGCCGCACGTCGGGCAACGTCTGGAGCTTGACGCGGTGCATCCGCGCGCTGGGCCTGCGTCTCCGGGAGACGCAGCGCTTGCTGGAGAGACACGCGGCCTCTCTGCCTCCCTCCCCCTTCTGCTCCCCATGGCCGACCTCACGCCGACGGATCCACGGACAGTCCCCTCATCGCGGGTACCTGACCGCAGCCGCGCCGCCGCTCCCTCCCGAGGCCGCTGGCTCCCGGCCTCGGCCCGCGATGGCGCTGCCCCTCTTCGTGGAGCCAAGAGCCAGGGACGAACTCAGGGGATCCTGTACTAGACGAACAGAGGGACCGGGTTGAGCTCGCCCTCGTCGAGGGGGCGGGCCAGCCACCCCAGCGCGCACGGCACCTGGTAGAGCCTCCCCGGGCCGAACCGGGGCCAGAAATGGCGCAACCCCGGGACGATCGCCTGGACCACGGGCAAGCCGATGTCGGGGCGCGTCTTGTCCACCACGACGAGCTCCAGGCCCGCCTCGTCGAGGCGCCTCATGCATTCCTCGATGTCGGCGCGCAGATCGGCGCCGGCGATCCGGGGCAAGCGCTCGGCTGCGACCCGCGGGAGATCGGGGTCGGGGAAGAGATACGCGCGGTCGGGCATCCGCTCGAGGTCCCACGGCGCCCGGCGGGGGCCGGCGGGATCGAAGAGCTGGTTCAGCTCGGTGAGCGATCGCTGCACGGCGAGGCGCGGGTCGAGGTGGCAGCCGAACCCGATGGCGAACCGATCCGCCCGGGCCTCGTGGGCGAGCGCCACGCAGGTGGGGATGCCGAGGTCGTGGGTCAGATCGAGCACCCAGACGGCCCAGCCGAGACGAGCGTAGTCGGCCTGGAGGGCCTCGAAGTACGGATCCGCGAAGCCCTCGAGATCGATGGCCGGGCGAGCGAGCCGGTTGTACCACCAGACCGCGGCGGCATCGCGCTCCACCAGCTCGAGCAGGGCTTGCAAGAGGGCCTCCTCGAGGCAGGTACCGGCCGCCACGCCGTTGCTGCACGGGCCGCAGAACGCGCTACCGCTCTCGGCCGGCACCTCGGCGTAGCAGTAGGCCAGCGGCACGTAGCGCCGCTCGCGCTTGCTCAGCGACCAGGCCGGGGTCCAGTCGATGGGGATGCTGGCGTCGAACGGCTCGGGCACCCCCAGGCGCCGATCCGCTGCCTGCGCATTGAGACGATCGCGCTCACGGTACTGAGCCTCGCTGAAGTTCAGCAGATCGCCGACCGGGAGGGCCGCCGCGCCGAGCTCGCCCTTGCTGGCGCGGACGCGCGCCTCGTCCCCCTGGTACACGCCGCTGTAGCGCTCGAGGGCCTCGCAGAGCGCGCTCACCCTGGCCTGGTCCGCGCTGCGCCCCTTGCCGGCGCAGCCCTTGTCGAAGACGTTGGTGTGCGGCACGCCCTCCCGAGGGCAGACCAGGTAACCGGACGCGTACACGGCGCGCAGCTCGGTGTCCCGTCCCGGCATCGGCAAAAGGTGGGTCACGGCTCCCGTGATCGGGCTGACGAGGTGCTGGTAGCGCTCGTAGGTCCGCCGCGGGGTCTGCCGGCGGTATCCGCCGTCCTCGTAATGCGCCTTCTCGACCGGCTGCAGCTCGATCGGGCGCTCGCCGACGGCCGCCATCCGCGCAGGATCTCCGCACGCCGGGCACTGCGGCCTCCGGACGACCGCGTGCGCGGTGATCTGGAACGTGGCCAGATCGAGGGCGAGCACCCGGGAGCCGAGCGCATGGGTGGAGCTTTCATCCCCCCTGGCGAGCGCGCGGGCGATGGCCGAGGCGCCGAGCCCGCAGGCGGTCCGTACGCTCGCCTCGGTGGCCGCCCTGGGGGGAGAGACGTGGCCGTCGTGCCCCCGGCGCCGGCGCACCAGCTCCTCGACCGGGCGGTTCTGGCGCATCCAGAACGCCGCTCTCCCAACCGGGGACCACCGTACTGGAAAAGCACCGTTGTGCGCCGCAAGGCGCTCGGTGACGCCGTATAGCGTCTCGCGACGCGCCTCCCGGGCCATACCAACGCCCGGACGGACACGTGTGCCCACGGCACGCCGATGCGCCCCTTAGCGCGCGCGGCGCCGCCCGGACCACGCTCTTTCGACCCAGGACCGAGCCATCACGACGCTCGCGGTCCCACCCTTTCGCTCTGCCGCGCTACACTTCCTCGCGCTGCGATCCGGCTTGATTTGCCTACGCGCCGTCGTCTTGCCCGAGCCGGGATCGCCGAGGACCACCAGGCACGGGTGGCGAGGATCGGCGATCGCCGCCTCGATCGAGCGGCGCTCAAAGCGCGACCCGGCGGCCCGGCCCTCCTTGCGCCAGCGCTCGGCGCGCAGGGTATCGAGCGCCATGCGAACGTCCGCGTCGCCTCCCCGGCCGCGCGCCTCGGCCTCGATGATCATGCGGCGCTCGTCGGCGCTGAAGGTGTCGGCCGCCTCGGGCGCATCGGCCACCACGTTGAGTTCGACGTACACCTCTTCGAGCGACAGCCGGACGTCCCGTCCCGACCGGCAGACGCCCGGAAAAGACAGCTGCTTGAGCTGATCGATGACGCACCGGCGATAGCGCTCATCGAGGTCGTCGAGGTTCTCCTTGCCGCGGAGCTTCGGAGGCTTCTGCATACACTCAACACGCTAGTCCAGATCCGCTCGCCAGGGAACCGAGAGGCCGCGGTTCGCCACAAGGCCCGATGAGAGGCGGGCAGCACCCGAGCCTTTCGCCGCGGAGGGCGAGCACGCCCGCGCCGCGCACGCGCGCACCGGCGACGCGCCCGCGGGCGCCGCTCGCACCCGAGCCGCGTGAATCGAGAGCCGAAGTCCATCGAGCTCGCGACTGCAGCGAAATCAGGGACGGATTCGGTCGCCTGGACGAAGCCCTGCGGGCGACGCCGAGCGGCTTCGAGCGTGCGCCCCGATACCCACCCGCCCAACGTCCAGCATCAGCCGCCTGCCGGAGCGGCGGTGCGAAGCACCGACGCGGAGGCAGGTCGGCTGCATGCAACGGTTAGGCGATGTTGTCCCCAGCAAGGAGCGCAAGTCCTCGGACCGGCAGCTAAGTTTGGGCGGCGGAGCAACTCCACCCCCTTGTAGAGTGCCTCAGCGCGATTCGCTGGTCCCGTTGTGCCGGTACGACGGGCAAGGGCAAGGTCAGCTACGCGCGCCATCGCCGGACGTGCTAAGCCTTCGCGTATGCCGACCCCCAAGCCCGCTGATGTCGATGCGTACCTCGCTGCCCAACCTCCCGAAGTCCGCGCCGCCCTCGTCAAAGTCCGAGCCGCGATGCGCCGTGCTCTCCCAACTTCCGTTGAGGCCATCAAGTACGGAATGCCGGCGTACCTCGTTGATGGCCGCGCCGTTGCATCCTTCGCGGGATGGAAGGACCATTACGCTCTCTACATCGTCTCGTCTACGCTCTTTGAAGCTATCACAAAGGATCTTGAAGGCCGCGAGGCGAGCAAGGGAATCATCCGCTTCAAACTCGACGAGCCCGTGCCCGAGTCCGTCGTGGTGCGGCTCTCGGAGTGGAACGCCGTCGCTGGCGGTATCGCCTCTGACGTCCCGAAGAAGCCGACGAAACCAAAGGCAGCTGCTTTGCCTACTCCAAAGCGCAACACTCGAAGACGAGCGCCTTGACCGGTTCTTGACGTCGATACAGCGCATCGCGATCCCCGCAGGCCTAACTATCATTCGTCTGACCTCGACGAGCAGGTCGAAAGCCGTCCAGGATCCCTCCTTCCGGACTGCCTAACGCCCCTCAACCGAGGCCGGCCTAGCACGGTCCGAAGCCGACCAAGCGACTCCGCCTGTGCCACCGTGTCCCGCTCCCGCTCCAACCTCGCTATAGGGACCATGCTCGAAAATCCCGCTCCGTCTGTCAAGCGCGACGAGCGCCGCCCCGGGCACCGGCTCACGATGGCGCGCCACGGCTCATCGCTTCGTAACGCGTCGTAACGAGCCGCCGCCGGAGGCGTGCCCCGTGGGTGGAACAAGCAAGCGCGACGAGGCTCGAGACGGCGAGCAGAGCACGGCCCACGTCGTGGTGATCATGCTGATCGTGGCCTTCGGCGTGCTCGCGCTCCCGTGGATGGTCCTGCGGAAGCTGGAGTCGCGCGCGCCGTCGCGCGGCGAGGTCGCCTCCGGCGTCACCGGCGAGGACCTCGCCCAGGGCGGCAAGATCTACCACCGATCGTGCACCGGCTGTCACCAGGTGAGGGGGGAGGGGAAGCCCGGCCGTTATCCGCCCCTCGTCGGTGCCTCGTGGCTGCTCGACGACAAGGAGACGCCGATCCGGATCACGCTGCTCGGCGTCACCGGACCGATGGAGGTGAACGGCGCGCTGTACAACGACGTCATGCCCAACCTCGGCGTGACGCTATCGGACGAGGAGATCGCGCTGGTGCTCACCCACGCCCGGTCGAACTGGGGGAACAGCGCGCCGGCCATCACGCGGGACGAGGTGGCGAAGGTGCGCGCCTCGCTGGGCGATCGGCTGGAGCCGTGGGCCGGCGGCGCGGCGCTCGCGGCGGCGCGGGCGACGCGCGTCCTGCCCTAGAGCATCGATCAGGTTGATTTTTTGGAAATTCTGAGCGGTCCGATGGAAGGATCGACAGGTTTGCATGGCCATGATCTCGTCCGCGCCAGGAGGTGCATGGATGGAACGATGGTCGCCGCCGGTGGAGCTGTCGCGGCAGGAGCAGTCGCTGATGAAGCGGTTGACACGCGTAAGGACACTGTTCGGCTTTCTCAGGCTGCACCGGCACGAGCTGTTCGACGAGGCGTTCCAAGAGCAGCTCGAGAGCATGTACCGGACGACGGGAGCAGGGGAGCCGCCCCATCCACCGGCGCTCATGTGCATGGTCACGCTGCTTCAAGGTTACGTCGGCGCATCGGATGCCGAGGCGGTGGAGCTGTCCGTCGTGGACCTGCGCTGGCAGATGGTGCTCGGCTGCCTGGGTGCGGCCACGCCTCCATTTTCGCAGGGCGCGCTGCAGGGATTCCGAGAGCGCATGGTCGCGCACGAGATGGACCGGGTGCTGCTGGAGCGGACCGTGGCGCTCGTCCGGTCCGGCGCCATGACGGACGGCGAGAGGCGTGCGGTGTCCAAAGCGCTGCGCGTGGCCATTGATAGCCGCCCTTTAGCGGGGGCCGGGCGGGTTGAGGACACGATCAATCTGCTCGGCCATGCTGCACGCAGTATCGTCCAGGTCGTGTCGAAGATCACCGAGCGTCCGCCCGAGGAGATATGCCGTAAGGCGGGCATCCCGCTGCTTCTGGCGCCCAGCATCAAGGCCGGGCTCGACCTCGACTGGAGCGACCCGAAACAGAAGGCGCTGGGCATCCAGATGCTGGAGCAGCAGGTGTCCTCGCTACAGCAGTGGGTGGACCGCCACCTCGACGATGTCGTCGAGCAGCCACTTCGCCCCTACCTCGATGCCATCACACAGGTTCGACACCAGGACCTGGAAACAGCCGAGGACGGGACCGTTCGCATCCGGCAAGGCGTTGCGCCTGACCGCCGCATCTCCATTGAGGATGCCGAGATGCGCCACGGCCGAAAGAGCCGCTCGAAGCGGTTCGACGGCTACAAGGAACATATCGCACGAGACCTTGACCTTCCCGTCATCGTCGCCTGCGCGGTCACGCCCGCGAATCGGCCCGAAGAAGAGGGAGCCGCGCCGATCGCCAAGGACATTCAGCGTCAGCGGCTGCGCATCGCCGAACTCCACATTGATCGCGCCTACGTGAACAGTCCCGTCGTTGATGACGTGATCGGCACGAGTGGCCAGGTATTCTCGAAGCCTTGGGGGCAGCGGGCTCGCAGCCCCGACTTGTTCAGCAAGCGCCACTTCAAGATTGACCTGCGCGCCAAGACGATTACGTGTCCGGCAGGACAGGTCGAAGTGTTCGAACCAGGCGACACGGTCGAGTTCGATCCTGAGGAGTGTGGCGCGTGCCCCCTCCGAGCCAAGTGCACCCAAGCCGCGTCCGGACGAGGGCGAACCGTGTCCATCGCCAAGGACGAAGCGCTGCAGAGCAAGTTCCGGGAGCTGCAGCAGACCGGGCCAGGACGCGCCGTGCTCCGGCAGCGCACCGCTGTGGAGCATGCGCTCGCCCATATCGCGGCGCGGAAAGGACACAGCGCGCGCTACATCGGCACCAGGAGAAACCTGTTCGACCTCCGGCGCGCAGCAGCAATCCAGAATCTCGAGGCCGCCCAGCGGCTGGTCCAGGTGGCGGCGTAACCTATTGAAATTAGAAGATTTTCAACATGATTGCCGCTCTAGAATCTGCCAGGACCTTCAGGAGTAGCGCCTCTGGCGTGGCCGGGGTTTACCCGCGACGCCTGCGCCGGTTGGCGAGGAGCGCGGCCACGATGAGCCACCCCGCCGAGGTCGCCGCCGCTTCGGCGCGAACCGCGAGCCCGCAGCCGTTGCCGTGTTGGCGTGCGCCGTCGGCGTGCTGTCGGTGATCATCGCGTCCCGCGTCGGATCGGTGAAGACCGCGGCCACGTGATCGCCGGCGTTCACCGTTCACCGCCGGCACCCCCGCCGATCTGGGCCACGCTCGCCTCCGCGGCGTAGACGTTGGGCCCGCCGAAAAGTCGAAGGCCCGAGGGCTGCCACCCTCGAGCCTTCTGGAGCTCCGCCTACGGAGTCCCCCACCTTCACCACAAGCCGGGCTCCAGGTCCAAAAAACGGCGGCATGGAGCCCGTTGCCGTCGTCCGCTTATCGCCTCGCCCTCTGCGCCTGCTGCCGCGTCCAGCTTCGTCTGTGCCGTCGCTGCGATCGCGGCCAGCGCCTGTGCCTCGACTGCCGCCCCGTCCGGCGTCGTGACTCGCTCCGCCGCGCCGGCGCCGCCTACCGCACCCGGCCTCGCGCTCGCCGCCTCCAGGCCGCTCGCCGGGCCCGCTATCGCGACCGGCAGCGGGACAAGTTCTCCGCGCAGAAAGTGACGCATCACGGGGTGACGCAAGACGCGGCCGCGTCGACGTCCCAGCTCGCGCCGGAGATCTCCTCCGGCCGAAAGGACGACGATGACAATCAAATCCGAGATGTCGGCCGCTGCTCGCTCTGCGGAGCGCGGCTTCCGCCTTGGGCCACACGCGAGCGGCGCGCTCGGCCGGTTCTTCACCGACGCGCTCCCCGCGTCCCTCAAGGGCCTCCGCGGTGACCGGGGGCGACGGTGATCGCCAAGGAGAAGGAGGCCGAGATCCTGCGCCTCTACCACGGCGAGAAGTGGCCCGTCGGCACCATCGCCGGCCAGCTCGGGCTGCACCACACCACCGTGCAACGCGTGCTCGGGCAAGCGGGCGTCGACCCGAAGGTCGTCGCGCCGCGCCCGTCCATGGTCGACCCCTTCGTGCCCTTTATCGTCGAGCAGCTCGGCAAGTATCCCTCGCTGCGCTCCAGTCGCCTCTTCGTCATGCTCAAGGAGCGCGGCTATCCGGGCGGTCCCGATCACCTCCGCCGGGTGATCGGCCGTCTCCGCCCCAGGAAGCCGGCGGAGGCGTTCCAGCGGCTCCGCACGCTGCCCGGCGAGCAAGCGCAGGTCGACTGGGCGCACTTCGGCAAGCTGGCTGTCGGCCGGGCGCTGCGTCCGCTCTGGGCCTTCGTCATGGTGCTCAGCTACTCGCGGCGGATCTTCCTGCGCTTCTTCCCGGGCGCGGCGATGCCCTTCTTCGTGCGCGGACACGTCGAGGCGTTCGCCGACTTCGGCGGTGTCCCGCGCGTGCTGCTCTACGACAACCTCAAGAGCGCCGTCGTCGAGCGCCACGGCGACGCGATCCGGTTCCATCCCACACTGCTCGATCTCTCGGCGCATTACCGCTTCGAGCCGCGCCCCGTCGCCGTCGCCCGCGGCAACGAGAAGGGCCGCGTCGAGCGCGCCATCCGCTACGTGCGCGAGGCCTTCTTCGAGGCCCGGAGCTACGCCGACCTCGGCGACCTCAACCGGCAAGCGACCGAGTGGACCTCCTCTGCGGCGCTCGATCGCTCCTGGGTCGAGGGACCGCGCCCGCACCGTGCGTCAGGCCTTCGACGACGAGCGCAGCGTGCTCTTGCGACACCCGGACACGTCGTTTCCGGCCCACGAGCGCGTCGAGGTCGAGGTCGGAAAGACCCCCTACGCGCGCTTCGATCTCAACGACTACTCTGTCCCCCACGACCGGACGCGCCGCACGCTCGTCGTCCTCGCCGACCTCGATCAGGTGCGCATCGCCGACGGCAACGAGATTGTCGCGACCCACGTCCGCTCGTGGGACCGCGGCCAGCAGATCGAGCAGCCCGAGCACCTCCAGCGCCTCGTCGATGAGAAGCGCCGCGCCCGCGAGCACCGCGGCCTCGATCGCCTCGCCCGCGCCGCCCGCAGCAGCCAGGCCTTCCTGCGCATCGTCGCCGAGCGCGGGGACAACATCGGCAGTGCGATCGCCCGGCTTTTGCAACTGCTCGACGCGGTCGGCGCCGCCGAGCTCGAAGAGGCCCTTGTTACCGAGCCGGCTGGCTGATGGCACCGCGCGCCGCCTGGCTGATGGCCATCTGGCGGCCGCTCGGCAGGGCGCTATCGGGTGATGGCCATCGTAGGCGCTGCCCCGGCGCGACGCGGCGCGATGGGCATCGTGCGGGCCACCGCCGCTGTGGCGAGGGGATGGCCATCGTGGGCCTAGCGCGATACGGCCCGCGAGGCCGACGCTCCTCGCGGGCCGCGAGCCGCCGTTCAGCCGAGCGCCGAGGAGAGCGTGAGCGTGTCCGCGACGCGGACAACCACGTCGCGGTCGACCAGCTTCCGCTTCCGGCGCGCCGATTCCCGCATCGCCGCCGAGGCGAGGCGGTCGATCTCGCGCAGCGAGCCCGACGCAAGCTCATGCAGCGCGGTGAGCGACTCGCGCGAGAAGATCTCGTGGTCGGCGCCGGCGCCCTTCAGCCGGAATGCCATGTACTCCGTCGTGTCCTCCACCGTCGCCGGCTCGATCACGAAGCGGTGATGGATGCGCGTGAGCAGCGAGCGGTGGGAGCGCAACGCCATTCGGCCCTCGAGCTCCGGAAGGCCAACAAGGACGATCGACAAGAGAGCGCGGCTGTCCCACTCGTGGTTCAAGAGGATATGCAGATGCGCCATCATGTCCGGGTGCAGCAGATGGGCCTCGTCGAGCAGAAACACCGGATGCAGCAGCTTCCAGCGCCCTGGCAAATCGCGATCGTCCTCCTTGACGGCGTTGATGCGGCGGGCGACCTTCTCGAGCATCTTCATCGTGCGGTCGTCGACCTGCAGGCCCCGTGTTCCGCGCGTTCGAGGCGCGCGGACGCGTCTCGGCCGAGCGGCTCTCACGGGGCGCGCTGGATATCGAGCCTGCGCGCACTCATCAAGCTTTGCTTCGACGCGTCGATGTTTCACGCCGGGTCTCCAGCGCTCGCGCCGTGCGGCCTGCGACAGGTCGAGCTCTTCGAGCATCGGCGACAGCTCGGCCGCCTCCGCGCTACCGGCGCCGCTCTCGTCTTCTCCAATTCTGGACGGCCATCCCACTGCAGGCGCTGCCCTACGCAGGCGACGGCCATCGTGCTCCTCGGACTCCCCACATTTACGGACGGCTAGCCGCCGCCCTCGCGTACTCAAAGAGTTGGCCGACGATCGCGGCTATTGATTTTCCCGACATTTTTCGCACTCTCGCGACGATGAGGTCTGACCAATATTCCAGTCTAGCCGGCTCTGCTCGTCTTAGCACAATAGCAATTCGGACCACCTCTTCGGCCATGGCATTCAGGATCGACTTAGCATCAGTCTGGTCAGCGGCACCCAACACTATTGCTGTCGCAAACAAATTGACACTAAGCTCATCGTGATTGCGTTTTAGTGCTGCGGCACCCGCACGACCGAACGCCCACGCTGCAGCGGTTGTCGCACCAAGTATGTGCGCAAGCTCAATCACTCGCTGCCCGCATGATTGAGCATCCTCTTCTCTACCAAGACCAGCGACAGCAGCTAACAGACCTGCCTGACTCTCAAGCTCATGACTTGGATCGTTCGCAGTTAACTCGATTCGAATTGCTCTACGATACAGTCTGGCAGCTTCGCCGAAGCGTCCCGAGTCACGCGCTAGTTCTGCAAGGCCCCCAAACGCAACCGCGAGCGCGTTCTCGTCGGACACCTGCTTCGCCAGATTTACAGCGTCACAAAACACAGAATGCGCATGTTTGCTTCGTCCGAGATCGTACCACAAGAGACCAAGATTTGCGCGTGCGTTAGCCTCTCCGCTCAAGTCACCGAGGCTTCGATATTTGCGAACTGCTTGACGCAAGTAAGGCAGGGCTTCAAGGTGGCGCCCCTGCTGCCGTAGCGTCTCGCCCCAGTTCATACACGTTCGTGCTTGAATCACGCGATCTCGAAGCGTCTTTCCGAGTGCAAGACACAAGCTAAACTCTCTAGTTGCTGCGTCGAATTTTTTCAACTTAGCATATGCGATCCCGAGGTCGTTGCGACATTTAAACACTCCCTGGTGATCGTTGAGTCGCTTGTGCCGACGAGCGGCGCGACGAAAAAATGGAACAGCGTGCGAATGTGCGCCGCTATGACTGAGCATTGCGCCAGCCTGCGCAACTTTCAGCGAGATAGTCTTTGGATCACCTGTACGTCTACTCTCTTCAAGGCTCTGCCTCAATGCGGCGGCAGCTGCATCGAAATTCCGCCTTTTAAGGAGCGTCTCCGCCAGAATTTTTAGCACGCCTTCACGAGCATCATGATTCTCTATTGGCAATTCGCTCATTGCTTCATTTGCCGCTTTGGTGAGATCACTGGTGTCGCTAGACGTTATTTCTATTGAGCGAATGGTATTGAGCCAGAACGGTTCCAGCCAATCGCGATCTATGTCGGATCTCAGGACCGGCCGTGCGGCGGCTAGGAGACGGCATGCAAGCACGGGATTATTGGACCGCAAAGCTGTGCCAGCAAGGTCAACGGTAGCTCGCGCCCACGCTGACTCATCTCCAATTTTACTCGCAATATCGCGAACGTGCTCAAAATGTGCGGCTGCAGGCAGGAGCTCATTAAGTTCGTAGCAGGCCATTGCAGCGCCTCTGTGAAATAGCATCTTCTGTTCAGCCGTTCCCCATTTGGCTGCGGCAGAAACGCCCTTTTCGTACCAGCGACGTGCAAGGCGTGGCTTATGCATATCCATATGCACAGAGCCGAGATTTTGGTAGGAAGTTAACTTGAGGAATCCAGAACGCGCCCTGCGTCCAGCTGCAAGTGCAGCACGGTACTCTCGTGCGGCTTTTTCAAAATCACCACTCTGAGCAAACATGTTTCCGCGGGTCCCGTGCCAGGCACTACGCAGCTCCGCGTCATGTAATGAAGCGACGAGCTCACCAGCGGACTGAAGAATTCTGTCTGCGGCATCGTATTGTCCATCGTCTGACTCGAGAGCGCCCACGTTGATCATTGCCCGTGCGATAGTTCGCGAGTCACCTGCCGCCACGAGTGATGGTATTGATTTTCGGTAATATTTGCGCGCGTTCGACGCATCGTTTCTAGACTGCGCTACTGCAGCCAGTTCAAATTCCGCGCATCCTCTTATGTGGACATCTTTGCTCTCACGGCCGATGCGTAGCATTCTTCTGAATACTGCACTTGCCTCGGCGAGTTTCCCGAGACGGTGAAGGATTTCGCCTTCAAGTGCGAGTGCCCACGCTAGGCTCCCCTGCGAGGCGTCGGGGAATTGTTGCCGTGCCCTTGTCAGTAACTCGAGCGCCTGATCAAAGCGGCTACAGTTCTTAAGCTCAGATGCGGAATTTATAAGATCATCAAATCTGTGCGTGTCGTTGACGTTGGCAACATTCGCAGATGCTGGTGATGACCTCGTCTGTCGTCTTCCTAACGACCTAGCTGCCGCTTGCTTTCGACGGCGGCTCATGAGCGCCTTCTAGTCGCACGAGTTGCCGAAATCACGTAGGCGTGAATTCGCTGAGTAAGGTAAGTGCGTAACTCCGACTCGTTCTGGAAGTTTATTGGTATGATAGTTCGTTTTGCTAGACGCCGGATGAATGTCAGGCAATGTCGACTTGGTTGAAATGTGCGTTTCGCGAGCACCACGCAATGCGCGTGCGCACTGTACGCAGCCTCGAATTCGGCTTTTACAATCGGAGAGATGTCATCTCCGAGCAGAAGTACGAGCACATCGCTCGTACGAGCTGCCGTTAGGCATAGCTCTCGTTCGCATGGGCCGTTCAGGCCATCGCGCTCCCACAGCCATGCCCGAGCGAGTCCAAGTCCGTCAATGATTGTGGCCGTCAACGTTCGTTCGTTGTCCAGTCCCGCTCGCATTCTGGAACTCACAAACACTGTTAGCGGTGCCGGCGCCTCGAAAGTAAGGGGCCTCTCTTCAGAGGCTCTAATTTTCCGCTTCGCAGAACGATCTTTTCGGCCAATGGCCTCGCTTTTATTCGACTTCCGCGTGCGATTGGATTTCGCACTGGCGAGCACACTAGATGCGACGTTAGCGGCGCGTGCTGCTATCCTCCGCGTGGATGCGTCACCTGCGGCACGAGATTGCGCAGCTTCCGAATCAGACGATATGAGACAGATCAAGTCTTCGCGCTGGATCGATAGCAGTGCGCTCGGCAATTCTGCCATGCGCCCACGGTTGTTAAGCCACTCGAATAGCTCTTGCGGTTCGCGGCCGCGTTTAAATCTAGCTCGCTCTAGCGGAGGAACCTGAAGCGCATCTGCAAGATTTTCCCAGCTATCCAAGAGACGGCTACTGAGTTCGTAGTGATTCGAGGTCATCTCTAGAGCTCAAGGGCAAGATCTTCCCGACCTACGAAGTTGAGTGCATCTTTCAGATCGCTCAACCGGTTCCGGGCCTCTAACCACTCCCAAACGCCTTGCGGCTCACGCCCACGCTCGAATCTAGCTCGATCCGATGCTCGAATCTCGAAGTAGTCCGCCAAGTCTTGCCAGCTTTGGTTCATTCTGCCACAGATAGCTATTTTGGTTTGACCTCCGTACGCTTTGCGCTTGTTACGGCGAATGGATGTGACATTATCTTCCTCCGTCACTAACGACGCTAAGAGTGAGGTTGCAAAGGTCGCTGCCGCATCGGCTGCGTAATCTTGCCAAGCATCATCCTTGCCCGGATCGGCCCAATCACAGATTGATTTGACAAGGAGTATTCCCGGTTGGGTACCGCTTTCATAGGCAGCGGCCGCGGCGCCGGCGGCTTCCATCTCAATCCCTATCAGTTGAGCCCAATCTTCTTTTAGCTCGGAGGTTAGCGAGGGATCCTTCACGACTTTCTGGCCCGATGCAACAACACCAAAGTGTACACGAGGGATCGTTCGTCCTGTTGTTCCGTCTGGACGCGCAATTTTGACTGAAAGCGCCCAACGTTCAGCGGGAAGCATTCGGGCTGCGTCAAGTAGTGGTTTCGCAGGACGATAAACCTGATATCGTCGCCTGGCGCCATCAGCTTCTTGTTTCGCCAGTTCGTAGTCGACAACCTGCTCAGCAACGATCACGTCGCCTAAATATCGATTGGACCCGTCTTTCAGTCCGCCGGCAATTCCTGTAAGCAGAATGTTGCGTGGATTCCAAACTGCGATTGCTTGTTCTATCGCTATAGCAGAATGGATGTTACCCATGTTATGGAGACAAACGACGACTATATCACGTGGAGTTGCGCTGTCGCTCCTCTGCAACGTCGAGCGGTGCACGACTCTCCTGCGCATGGACGTCTCCCGCGGCGCAGGAAGATGTCGAAGCACTGCATCCCGTTCCTTCTCCAGAGCCGTGACTACAACAGCCAGCACGTCATTGTTCGTCTCCATAGTCATGGCCGAGTGTACCCCATCCAGCACGATGTTGGCACAGAGGGGACGAACTCCGGGCAGTCTTGAACCCGGAACCGAGGCCAGCCGCAGCGTCCTCGCCCGCTCCGACCTAGGGCCTGAATGTGGGGCATGATGTAACCATGTCGGGATTTGTAGTCCAAGCTGGGCTCGTCCTTGCTACTCCGGCGAACATAGGTCGGTTGCATTACGATAGTAGCGAGCACCCCAGGCGATCAAAATCGGTTCGCGTGGCACCGACTGGGGCTGTGCCCTCGACGCTCGCGCTTCCGGGATTTTCTGCCCGGATCGCTTGGTGCACGCCGAGACGTTAGGATCTTGGCGTGTACGGTACTTGCGGCAATTTGCTGGGGGGCTCCGGTGGCTGCCAGTCGATAGGTTTCGGCGGTTCTTCTGGCTACGTCTGCCCTGCGGTCGCGGCCGACTCTTATAACGCTCGGCCTATTGGGTCGCTGGTCGACGAGCGCGCGCAGCTGCCCTCGAAGAGAGCGAGCCAGACTCACGTGATTCCGCAAGGGGGAAGTAGGTCTGAGTTGACCAGAGCTTGTCGGATCGATCGGATCTGAACGAACAGCCTGATTGGAGTTGCGGCGGCTCCTGGCGCAGCGGGAATTCCGAACAGTACACGCACAGTGCCTACTGGAGCGAGCAAAGCTCTCAGGTTTTGACGGCAGCAAGGACGGTTGCAAAGCTAGAACTCGGAACGGCTCACGCATTACGCCCTCTTCTTCGGCCTACCGCGCTTCACCTCGGGCCGTTCTCGCCGGCGGAACAGCACTCCGGGCGGTACGCCGAGCACGTCGGCCAGTTTCACCAGGACTGCCACCCCGACGTTGGTCTTGGCGCGCTCGATCTCTTGGAGGAAGCGAAGGGCGATGCCTGCTGTTTCAGCGAGTTCCTGCTGCGTCATGCCGCGCTTCAGGCGGAGCCGGCGGACGTTGGCAGCGATGAAGCTGAGCACCTCCTCCAGGCGGGCATCAGGCATGAGGAACGTGTCGCCTCTCGTTTGGACTGGAATAACGCGGCATAGGTCGCATTTCTGTTGCCGTGCCCTCCTGCTCTACCTAAGCTGCCCAAAAGCAAGTGCTGCCCGCGACGGGGCCAACCGTCCGGGCAGCGTGGCCGAACCCCGCTCACACGAGGTCCGACATGGAAACCGTACGTCTACACCATCCCCAGGGCCAAGAGATCGATCCGCCCTCCCGTGGCCGCTCCCGCCCGCCTGCTCGCGGCCGCCTCGCCCGCCCGCCCAAGACCCCTCACCAGTCACCTCACCCCGCCGTCTACCTCGACCCCACCGCGCTCCTCGAACAGCGCCCGCTCATCCGCCGCACCCTCCGCGCCCGCGGCGTTCTCCCCGCCGATCTCGACGACCTCACCCAGGACACCGTCATCGGCGCCTGGCGCAGCATGCGCGCCGGCCGCTTCCGCCCGTCCCCCGCGCTTCCTCCCGCCGACGCCCTCCGCCCCTGGCTCGCCGGCATCGCCTCGCGGCAGGCCTCGCACTACCGCGACAAGGCCTACCGCCGCCGCGAGCTCCCCGCGGTCGACCCTGACCGCCTCTCCGCCTTCGCCGCCCCCTCTCCCGAGGCCCGCCACGTCGCCCGCGGCCTCCTCCGCGCCTTCCACCGTCTCCGCCCCGAGCTGCGCGAGATCCTGTCGCTCGTCGCCACCGGCCTTTCCTCGCTCGAGATCGCCGCCTCCCTCTCGCTCCCGCGCCCCACGGTCGCCACCCGCCTCCGCCTCGCGCGCCGCCTCTTCGCCCGCGCCCTCACCCGCTTTCGGAGGTGGCCCCGATGAGCCGCGCCCCCGTCGACGCCCCCGCCGAGACGGCGGCCGATCTCCCGACCGCGACCGAGGCCGCCCTCCTCGAGATGGTGCTCGGCCTCCCCGGCGTCGGCCCGCGCCTCCTCGGCACGGCCGCTCTCCCCTCCCTCGGTCGCCTCTCGCCCGCGGCGCTGGCCGAGCGCACCCAGATCGCGCTCTTCGACGCCACCCGCCTCGCCGCCGCCTTCGAGCTCGGCCGCCGCTACCACGCCGCCCGCGCCCGCCGGGGAGCGCTCCTCACCGACGCCGCCCGCGTGGCGCGTTACTTCGGCCCGAGGCTCGCGTCCCTCGTCCACGAGGAGCTCTGGATCGCGGCGCTCGACAGCCACGGTCGCATCCGTGAGACACGCCTGCTCGCCCGCGGTATCGACGACGGTCTCTACGTGGGCCGCGCGACCGTCCTGCGCACCGCGCTGGACATGGCCGCCGTCAGCTTCGTCCTCGCCCATAACCACCCCAGCGGCGACCCGACGCCGACCCGCGAAGACGAAGCGATGACCCAGGAGCTGCGCCACCTCTCCGCCGAGCTGCACGTCCCGCTCACCGCCCACGTCATCGTCACGCCCAGCGGCCGCTACGCCGCCGTTCACGAGTAGGCCCTCGCGGGGCGCTGCGCCCTTGCCCCTGCGGGTCGCGCCGTGCCCCTCGCGTTCAGCAGCCAGCCTCCAGCGCACCACCCCGGCCCGCATCTTCGTAGCCTCCGGCAGCCGCACGACGAGCTGGAGCACGTGAAGCCACCGACGGTGGCGTGGTTACCCAACCTCGGTCGGGTATCGTCAGGCAAGAAGGGGGGCGCGCGGACAGAGCTCACGCCGGACGAAGCCCTGTCGGGGGTCAAAGAGTGACCTCGGGTGGGTCGGGAGGGATCACGATGCGCGGCGAGGTCAGAGCGGCCAACCGGAGGAAGTCCGAGCCGTTGAACGTCACGAGCGCATTCGCGCCGGCATGCTCGGCAGCCACGAGGTGCAGGGCATCGAAGAGGACGCCGGAAGAGAGCTGGCGATCGGTGCACCGCTGCATCGCCTCGTCGTATACGGCCGGATCCACAGGGCGGACGTCGAACACATCCCGAACCCGACGGACGACTTGCAAGGCCTGCTCCGGGCTGGCTCGCGCCGGCTCGGAAGGCGGGTGAGCACAGACCAGAGTTCCGCGAGGGCGTGTCATGTGACGAGGCCGCTCACCCGTCCCTCGGCCACCGCGTCGATCCAGACGACGGCGCGACCGTGATGCGGATGCGCCCGGTGCAGTCCGGCGACGAGCACGCTCGTATCGAAAGCGATGTTCACGAGCCTCCCTGGATGCGGTCCGCCCGTGCGTCGCGATCGGGGCGATGGTCGAACACATCGGCCGGCATGCTGGCGTCGGTGTCGACAAGCAGGAGACCATGCCGCTCTGTCAAGGTGACACCCTCGCGTCGCGCTGGCTGGTCTGCAGCAGGGACGTCGCTCGCGGCCTCGTGCGCGACAAGCTCGATCACGCGAAGCCGATCGGGGACGGGGAGGGCGCGGATCGCGGCGACGATCTGCTCAAGGGTCATGCCCGGCAGGATGCCATCCCCGCGGCTTTCGAGAAAGTCGGCGGTCCGTTGCAGAGGCATCGAACGGGCGGAAGGACGCACCAGCCTCCAGCGCGCCGTCCCGGCCCGTGGCTCCGCGAGCCGCCTGCAGCCGCACGACGAGCTGGAGCACGTGGAGCCGCCGCGAGACCCGACCCAGCGCACCGCATCGAGAGGTCGACCCACCCCACGCGTCGCCTCCCGCGCGCGGGCGTCCTCAGCGGAGGCCCGCATCGTGAGCCCGACGTACGACCGCGAGGGCGCGGGAACCGGCGCTCGCCCCGGCTGGGACCACGCTCTCGTGGTAGGGTCGACCATGAGCACCGGCGTGCTGCCCGGCAACCTGGAGCCTGCTCGCAACGCACCGGAGGTCGAGGCCGCCTTCGATGCGGTGCCGCCCGAGAGCGTGGCAGAGATCCTCGACGGGGAGCTCTTCACCTTTCCGCGGCCCGCCCGCCCCCACACGCGGTGCGCATCGCGCCTCACGATGAAGCTCGGCAGCGCCTTCGACCTCGGCGATGACGGGCCCGGCGGCTGGGTGCTCCTGGATGAGCCGGAGCTCCACCTCGGGCCGCGGCCCGACAAGGTGGTACCCGATCTCGCAGGGTGGAAGCGGGAGCGCATGCCGGACGCCCTCGGGGACGAGGAAACGCCGGCGCATTACGACGTCCCTCCCGACTGGGTGTGCGAGGTGATCTCGCCGCGTACCGAGCGCGTCGACCGAGGGAAGAAGATGCGGATCTACCGGCGCGAAGGCGTGGGGCACGTGTGGCTGCTCAGCCCCTTGCTGCGGACGCTGGAGGTCTACCGACTCGAGGGCGGGCGGTGGGTGCTCCTCGAGACCTACGAAGAGGACGCGAAGGTGAGGGCCGAGCCGTTCGACGCGGTGGAGCTCGATCTGGCGGCGATCTGGACCCGATGACCGATCGCAGGCCAGCGCGCCTCATCGGAAGTGGACACCGATCGAGGCTCGGCGTGACCGGTCGTTGTTCGGAGGGCCATGGAGTCCCCCTGGCGGGCTCAAGGTCGATGATGGCTTCGTCAGCATGGAATGATGGCAGACCCATCATTCCATGCTGACGAAGCCATCATCGCAGCCTGCGGGGTCAACCCTGGAGCAAGGCCCAGCCAACCTCCAGCGCGGGTTCAGCCAGGCGTAGACGAGGTTCTCGACGTCGTCGGAGCCACCCGCTGCCAGCGGGTGGAAGTGATCAATCTCCAGCTCGCCCCCCCACCGACGTTTCGGAAACGCCGCAGTAACCACACCGGCCACCGAAGGCGGCCCGTACGATTGCGCGCGCTTCCGTCGAGACGGCCATTCATGCAGCGGGCAGCGGGCCGCCGGCGACACGGGCAAGTCCGTCGAGGATGGAGGCGCGGCGCCGATCGAACTCTTCGAGGAACCTGCGTGTGTCGGCCACGAGGGCATGTTGCTGTGCCATGAGCTGGGCCAGTTGCTCGTTCTCGCCCTCGACTCTGGCCAGCTCGGCCGCCAGGTCGCCAGTCTCGGTACGCAGCCGAGCCATCTCCGGGGCGAGCAGCGCCGCCTCCTCCGCCTCGACGCGCGCCATGAGCGCCGCAAGTTCCGCCTGCTCGGGCTCCGTCAGCGTGCCGGCAAGCTCCTTGCCGCGGAGGCGGTCGAGCTTGCTCTGATCGTCCCTGGTCCAGCTCATGGCAGCCATCCTACCCATACCAGGCAGGGAGCGCCGGGGCAACGGCCGGCGCTCGCGAAGATCAGTCCGTGTCGTCCCACGTAAGAACCGCCTCGCGCGGATACGGACCGGTGGGATTCCGATACGCGTCATCACGCTCGAACGGCTCGGGACCGCTGTCACAAGTCCGTCGTGTCCGGGAGCCATTCGCCGTGGACCCCCAGAGGGACGCGGCACGGCAGAAGGAAGCGTGCGACGGGAGGCGACGGGAGCCGCGACGCCGAGCATTGCGCTGCTCTGGCCAGCCCTGGCAGCTTAGCGCCCGCTCTCTGTCTCTCGCAGCGACAACTCCCAGGTTTCGCCGACGAGCTTGGCCCCGAAGCTCGCGTGTGGTTCGGATTTGATCAGGCGAAAGCCGGCGCTCTCGTAGATGCGGCGCGCAGCGGTGAGAATGCTCTGCGTCCACAGGGTCACCGTGCGGTAGCCCGCGCGACGCGCGAACTCTACGCATTCGGCCACGAGCTTGCGTGCGATCCCCGAGCCCCGAACGCTCGGCTCGACGAGCAGCAGGCGCAGCTTCGCGACCGTACGCGCGTGGCGTACCAGCATGACGCACCCGACCGGAACGCCGTTGCGCTCGGCAATCCAGCAACGCTCGCCGCTCGGATCGAAGCTGCGCAGAAATCCCACGCAGATCTCGGCGATCAGCGCCTCGAACTCCTGATTCCACCCATACTCGCGCGCGTACAGCACTCCGTGCCGCTGAATGATCCACCCCATGTCGCCCGGGCCATGCTCACGAAGCGTGACCTCAGCGGCCGTGGGCTGCGCGTGCCCGAGCAATGCCTCCACGCTCCGCAGATGCTCCTCCAGCTGCCGCTGCTGCTCGGACGACAGCGGCCCGAGCAGCTCGCGGATCTGGTCGCGTGCCCGACCGTCGAGCGAGCCGAACACCCTGGCACCCTTCGCCGTGAGCCGCAGGTGCGACTTGCGCGCGTCGGCCTGCGAACGCTCGCGCTTGATCCAGCCGCGCTGCTGGAAGACCGCGAGAATGCGGCTGAGATAGCCGGCGTCGAGCCCGAGATCGCGCACCAGGTCGCTGGCGAGCGGGCCCTCGCGGTTCGCGATCTCGTAGAGGACCCGCACCTCGGTGAGCGTGTACTTGCTGTCGAGCAGCCCTCCGCCCAGCACGCCGATCTTCTGCGTGTAGAAGCGGTTGAACTCCCGCACCGTATCGATGCGCTCGTCGACAGCATGCAGCTCGCCCATGCCACTCTCCTCCGTCGTCGTGGAAGGAACGTCGCATAAATGATTGACTGAGTCAAGTATCGCGAAGGCGCAGCCAGTATCACCGGCGCGCGCGGCCGCAGCTGAGCTCAACGGTTCTTTACACTAGTTCATCAAGCTCACATGCTCGCAGCGTGCGATTCGTGCGCTCTCCTGGCATGCGCTTGACGGCCTGTGTGACGCTGCCTATCGACCGGGCTGTGGCCGGAGCGCCTGTCGCGCCTGGTCACTTCGACTCGAGGAGGATTCAGATGCGTTATCTGTACGCAGCGGCGGCGGTGTGCGTGGGGGTCATGGGTTCGGGCTGCGCGGTCGAGGACGTGGCCTCTTGCGAGGAGTGCGGCGAGGCAGCGTCGGCGCTCAGCCCCGGAGCGGCGGCGGTGCTCGGGTTCGAGACGCTGAGCGGGTGGACGGCCAGCGCGGGCTCGCTGTCCCTGAGCGCCACGGCGAGCGAGGGAGCGAGCGCGCTCTCGGTCGCGAACGCGGCGTATGCGGTGGTCCAGAGCGCGCCGCTCGCGATCACCGAGCCGATCAAGAGCGCTGTCTCGCTCGATGTCCGCGTGCCGGCGCAGCAGCCGAATCCCTGGTGGGCCGGCGAGATCTCGCTCGCCGTGCAGGCGCCGTCGAAAGGCGTTTCGCAGAGCCTCGGAACCAAGCCGCTGACGGGGCTCGCGCAGGGCACCTTCCATCGGCTCGTCTTCAGCGTGCCCTCGGCGGTCCAGCAGGCGCTGTCCGCCGGCGCGTCCGACCTGTCGTTCTCCATCACCGTCAACGTGCCGTCCGGCAGCGGGCCGCACCTGCTCGACCGGCTGGACGCCGTGAATGCCGCCGCGGGCTTCGAGCCCGACGTCACGGCCGTGGTCGTGACCAACGCGGCGGGCCTCGCGCCGGTGAAGGGAGACCCGCTGAAGATCACGCTCACGGTGACGAACCCCGGCACGGCGCCGGGCACGGTCGTCCTCAGGCCGCGCGTCACGAGCGCCCGCTTCAACGATTTCACCAACGTCCAGGCCGGCACCGTCAGCGCTGCGCTCGGCGTCGGCGAGACGAAGCAGCTCACGCTCACGGCGGGGCCGATCCTCGTCGACACGGCGCAGGGCAAGCGCTTCGCCCTCGGCCGCGGCGCCTACACCCTCTCTGGCGTGAGCGTCGAGCCGGCGGGCGGCACGGCGTCCCTCGACACCTCCTTCACCGGCGGTGCTTTCTCGATCGGCGCGAGCGACGTGATCTTCAACGCGGTGGTCTACGACCAGGACTACCTGGACGCGATCGGCTACACCGGCACGGCCGAGGCCTACCTGAGCCACGCGTTCACGCGGCCCAGCGAGCTCTTCACCCCGTCGAGCCCGGGATCGAGCTCGGGGACGTACGTGCTTCACCCGAACGGCTTCGATGAGATGATGGGAGTCCAGCAGATCTTCCACGCCGTCGGCGGGCTCCCGAACAACCCGTCAAGCGGCGGGTTCTGCGAGCACGTCGGCGCCTACGGGCGCGCTGTCCTCGGCCTGACCCGCGACTGGGACATCGACGAGGCCGGCGGCAACTACACCGATCCCGACCACCACGGGTTCGACATCCTCGTCGGCCTCACGCCGGAGCTGGGCGGCGGCGCCACGTGCGGCTGGCTCGGCGTGCAGGTGAGCGGCCTTTTCGACTCCGCTCTGTCCGTGGGCATCGGCCAGCTGATCGCCGTCCACGAGACAGGACACCTCTTCGGCGCCCCGCACTGCGATCCGCTGCAGGGCTACGTGATGTGCGGAGGCGAGCATCACCCGCACTACATCAATAACGGCCTCTTCGTCTGGCACAAGGACTCGTTCGACGTGATGCAGAGCATCTGGGACTGAGGCTGGGCTTGGTTTCGCCGGGTGCGAGGGCTCAGTCGTAGTACTCGTTCCCCAGGTGCGTGATCAGCTCTTCCCCCATCATCCAGCGCAGCGTGTTCTTCAGCTTCATCGACTGGATGAACAGGTCGTGCTCCGGGTAGAGCTCCGGGGCCGTCATCGGGCTCTTGAAGTAGAAGCTCAGCCACTCCTGCGTCCCGCTGAAGCCGGCCCGCGCCGCGAGGTCGAGGAACAGCGCCAGGTCGAGCACGATCGGCGCCGCCAGGATCGAGTCCCGGCAGAGGAAGTTCACCTTCATCTGCATCGGATAGCCGAGCCACCCGAACAGATCGATGTTGTCCCAGCCCTCCTTCGCGTCCCCGCGCGGCGGATAATGCTCGATCCGCACCTTGTGGTAGAGCTTCGAATACAGCTCCTTGTAGAGACCCGGCTGGAGGATCTGCTCGAGCACGCTGAGCTTCGAGGCCTCCTTCGTCTTGAACGAGTCCGGATCGTCGAGCACCACGCCGTCGCGGTTGCCGAGGATGTTCGTCGAGAACCACCCCGAGATCCCGAGCATCCGCGCCTTGAACGCCGGCGCGATCACCGTCTTCATCAGGGTCTGACCCGTCTTGAAGTCCTTGCCCGCGATCGGCACCCCGTGCGTGCGCGAGAGCTCCCACGCCGCCGGGAAATCCACGGTCAGGTTCGGCGCCCCGTTCGCGAACGGGACCCCCTCCTTGATGCACGCCCACGCGTAGATCTGCGAGTTCGAGATGGCCGGGTGGTTCGCGAGCAGCCCCGCCTCGAACGCGGCCACCGACTGGTGCACTTCCGACGGCGCGATGAAGATCTCCGTCGAGCCGCACCACACCGCCACCGCCCGGTCCGCCCCGCGCGACCGCACGAAGCCGCGGATGTCGTCCCGCAGCTGCTCCACCATGTCGGCCTTGCTCCGGCCGGTCTTCACGTGCGGGCCGTGCAGCCGGCGCACGTAGTCCGGGTAGAACACCGCCTTCATCGGCGTCACCGCCGCGAGCTCCTCGCGGACCGCATCGAGGTGCGCTGCCTCGAGCACCTTCGCCTCCACCGCCGCCTCGTGCGCGTTGTCGGGGAAGATGTCCCAGCCGCCGAACTCGAGATCATCGAGCGACGCGAGCGGGACGAAATCCTTGATCCGCGGGGAGCGGTTGTCCGTGCGCTTCCCCAGCCGGATCGTCCCGAGCTGCGTCAACGCCCCCACCGGCGCGGCGACCCCGCGCCGCGCGAGCATCACGCCCGCGATCGTCGTCGTCGACACGGCCCCGAGCCCCGGGAGGAGCACGGCCAGCTTCCCCTGCGGCTTCGCCAGCTTCTGCGGCTGCTTCATCCGATCATCTCCTTGCTCGATCCAGCGCAGCCGCTCCCGGCCTGCTCGATTCAACTCAGCCGCTCGCGGCGCGCGCTTCAGCGCGGCCGCTCCCGGCCTGCTCGACTCAACTCAGCCGCTCGCGGCGCGCGCTTCAGCGCGGCCGCTCCCGGCTGCTCGACTCAACTCAGCCGCTCCCGGCCCGCTCGTTCAGCTCAGCCGTTCACTGCCTGAGGTAGCGGCGAGTCGCTCTCCGACGCCGCCAGCGCCGGCGCGTGACGGCCCAGCCCGAGCACGCTCCGGAAACCCTCGATCGTCCGGCGCAAGCCCACCCGGAGCGGCACCTTCGGCTCGAACCCGAGCACCCGCTTCGCGTGGTCGATGACCGGCTGCCGCTGCCGCGGATCGTCCTGCGGCAGCGGGCGGAACGCGATCCGGCTCCGGCTCCCGGTCAGGTGAATCACCTCCTCGGCGAGCTCCAGCACCGTGAACTCCTCGGGGTTGCCCAGGTTCACGGGGCCCGTCTCGGTGGGATGCTCCATCAGCCGCACGATCCCCTCGACGAGATCGTCCACGTAGCAGAAGCTCCGCGTCTGCGAGCCGGCCCCGTAGACCGTCAGATCCTCGCCCCGGAGCGCCTGGACGATGAAGTTCGACACGACGCGCCCGTCGTCGAGCGCCATCCGCGGACCGTAGGTGTTGAAGATCCGCGCCATCCGGACCTCGACGCCGCGGCTGCGGTGGAAGTCCATCACCAGCGACTCGGCGCAGCGCTTCCCCTCGTCATAACAGGAGCGGATCCCGATCGGGTTCACCGAGCCGCGGTAGCTCTCGGGCTGCGGGTGGACCTCGGGATCGCCGTAGACCTCGCTGGTCGACGCCTGGAAGACCCGCGCCCCGCAGCTCGCGGCGAGCTTCAGCGCGTTGTGCGTGCCGACCACGTTGACCATCGTCGTCCGGACCGGATCGCGCTGGTAATGGGGCGGGCTCGCCGGCGAGGCGAGGTTGTAGATGCGGTCGACCTTGACGTCGTACGGCTGGATGACGTCGTGCTCCAGCAGCCGGAAGCGGCGATGGTGGAGGAGGTGGGCGACGTTGGCCCGGGAGCCGGTCGAGAGATCGTCGAGCGCGACGACCTCGTGGCCATCGCGGATCAGCCGATCACACAGGTGGGAGCCGACGAAGCCGGCGCCTCCGGTCACCAGGATGCGCAGCGCAGCGCTCATGTCTCTCTGACCTCCTCTCCAGGAGACGACGACCGACCGCCAGCACCGGGAGGGGTGAACGCGAAAGGATTCCTCCTCGTCACGGTCGCTTCGTCATCCTTCATTGGCAGCACGCTGTTCCAAGCCCGACACCACACGTCGATGTCACTGTCTCCGGTCCCCTGGGAGCTCCTGGTCATCAAGCAGCTCCCGGGCATATTTCTCCAGCGCCTCGGCGCGGTGCGCCGCTGTGTGCCGGGCGAGCACGCGCTCTCGCGCCCGCTGCCCGATAGCGATCCGCTCCCGCTCGGGGAACTCGCGCAGGATGCGGAGCGCCTTCTCCGAGGAGCGGGCGACAAGGATCTCCTTGCCAGGCTCAAAGAACTCGTCGAGCCCCGGCCAGTCGTCGCTGATCACCGGCACGCCGCACGCCGCCGCCTCGAAGAGGCGCACGCTCGGCGAGTACCCCGCCTCGATCATGTCGCGGCGCGTGACGTTCAGCGTGAAGCGCTGCGCGCCGTAGAAGCCGCGGTGCTCGCCCGGCGGGATGTGGTCTGTCCGGTCGACGTTGGCGGGCCAGTCGATGTCCGCCGGGTACTGCGGCCCGGCGACAGCGAAGCGGCCCTGCTCCCAGCGGCGCGCCGGCTCGACGAGGAGGCGATCCAGCGTGGGCTGGCGATCGGCGCTGTAGGTGCCGAGGTAGCCGAGATCCCAGCGCGGCGAGACGCGCTCGGGGAAGTACTCGTCCGGGTCCACCGAACAATAGAGCGGGCGCGCCCGCTTCGCCCCGTAGCGCCGCTCGAGCAGGTCGAGCGTGGGGCCGCCGGTGAACGAGAGGTAGAGGTCGTACCGCGGGATCAGCGCCGCGGACAGGTACTCTGTGTCGCCCCGCTCGAGCTTCTTCAGCGTCACCGGCGTGTCGATGTCGTAGAACGCCGTCTTCCCGCGCGCCGTCTCCGTCACCCAGGCGCCTACCTCGACCCCGTCGGGCACGTACGACCCGACCACCACCATGTCCGCGTCGCGCACCGCGTCGCCGAAGCGCGCGCGGAGGTCGTCGAGGCTCTTGTAGAGCTCGGTCTGGCCATAGGGAGGGTGCGGGAGGTCGCGGTTCTCCGCGTAGAACCAGAGGTCCCGCTCGAGGAACAGCACGCGGTGCCCGCGCTGGGCCAGCCGCTTGAGGAGCCCGCGGTAGGTCGTCGCGTGGCCGTTGCCCCACGACGAGGTGATCGACAGGCCCAGGAAAACGAAGGAGGTGGTCTTCACGGCGCTGTCGCGGTGAGGGTTGCTTCGTCAGGGCGGGCGAGCAGCGCTTCGACCTGCTTTGCCCGCTCCGCGTAGGTGTGCGCGGCGAGCACGCGCTGCTTCGACGCCTTGCCGATGGCGCGGGCCCGCTCGGGCGTGAGCGCGCGGAGGATCTGCGCGACCTCGTCGCCGTTCCTGGCGACAAGCACCTCGCGCTCGGGCTCCAGGAAGAGCTCGATCCCCTCCCACGCATCCGTGATCAGGCACGCTGCCGCGCCCGCGGCCTCGAAGACCCGGGTCGCCGGGGAGAAGCCGACCGACGCCATGCTGTCGCGCGCCACGTTCAGCACCGCGCGGGCGCTGGCGTTGAAGGCGTTATGATCCGCTGTGTAGACGTGCCCGACGTACCGGACGTTCGGCGGCATCGCCTTGTCCTGCCAGCCGTTGCCGCCGAGCAGGAACCGCAGCTCGGGCAGCGCGGCCGCGGGCCGCAGGAAGAACTCCTCGACGCGCCTCTCCCGGTCCGGGAGGCGGTTGGCGAGGAGCGCAAAATCGCAATCAAATCGCGGATCTGGCGCGACCTCGAAGTGGGTCTCGGGGTCGAGCGCGTTGTAGATCGGCACGCAGCGCCGCGCGCCGAGCGCCTCGTAGCCGCGGACGACGGGGTCGCCGCCGCCGTAGGTGAAGACGAAGTTGTAGCGCGGGATCTGCGCGCGGAACGGGTCCGACGGGTTGGCGCGGACCCGCTCGAGCGTGGCCGGGGCGTCGACGTCCCAGAAGATCGTCGTCAGCCCGGGCCGCTCGAGCGCGGCGACCTCGGCCTCGAGCAGCTCGTCGAAGGCGCCGACGCCGCTCGCCTTGACGACAACGTCGGCGCTCCGGGCCTGCTCGACGAGGCGCCGCGGCTCCGCGGCGTCCGTGCCGGAGTAGACCACCACGCGGGCCCACGGCGGGTCCTCTATGTCGCGGTGCTTCTGCCGGTCGTAGGCGTCCGGCTCGTAGAACGTGACGCGGTGGCCGCGCGCGGCGAGGGCGCGGATGATGCCGCGGTAGTAGGTGGCGGCTCCGTTCCAGTAGGCGGAGACGAGGCTCGATCCGAAGAAGGCGATGTTGAGCGATCGGCTCGAGGTAGGGCGTCGGTTCATGCGGTGGCTCGCTGGGTGGTGGCGGCGGGCGCGGGGCGGTCGGCCTCGATGCCGAGGTCGGCGGAGATGCACAGGAGCTCGTTGACGCGGTGGGCGCATGTATGGCGCGCGAGGACCGTCTTGCGCCCCCGCTCCGCCAGCTCGGCGGCCATGGCGGGCTCGGCGAGGAGGGCGCGCAGGTGCCGCTTCATCTCGTCGCCGTCGCGCGCGACGAGGTAGTCGAGCCCGGGCGAGAAAAGCTCCTCCGCGTCGCTCCACGGGGAGCAGACGAGCGGGATGGCGCAGGCCATGGCCTCGAACGGCCGGATGGTCGGGATGCCCGGGAGCGACTCGACGTAGGGCCGCCGCGGGACGTGGACGGTCACCCGCGCCCGCGCGAACGCGTCGGGCGCGCGGTGGTTGGGCAGCCAGCCCCGGTACTCGATCCCGGCCGCCTGGAGCGCGGCGCGGGCGTGGTCGGGGTAGCGGACCCCGTGCACGCGGGCGGAGAGGCCGAGGTCGCGCGCCGGGCCGATCAGGAACTCGTCGAGCTCGCGCGTGCGCTCCTCGTCGCCCCAGTTGCCGACCCACACGAGATCGCGCTCGGGCTTGACGTCGCGGCGCGGGCGGAACACCCGGGTGTCCGCGGCCTCGTGCCAGATGAAGGCGCGGCGGGCCCAGCGGCGCTCGAGGTAGATGTCGCGGATCACCCGGCCGAAGGCGAGCACGCCGTCGTAGTGGGTGAGGTCGTAGCGGGCCATGGCCCCGGGATCCGTGATCGACCGGTGGTGCGTGTCGTGGAAGAGCAGCCGGTACGACGCGCCCGTCCGGTGGGCGCCGACGCGGGCGACCAGCTCGGGCTCGCTCCACTCGTGGACGATGACCAGCGAGGCGCCCTCGAGCGCCTGGTCCAGGTCGAGCGAGGCGAGGTCGTAGCGGATCGGGTCGACGTGCGGGTAGACGTCCCGCACCTCGATCAGGGGCGCCTCGCCGTGATCGGCGACGAGGTTCTGGAGGCTCCAGGCTTCCCTGGGCTCGAAGACGCGGACGTCGTGCCCGCGCTCGGCGAGCTCGGTGACCACGCCGCGGAGGAAGTGCGCGTTCCCGTGGTTCCAGTCGGACAGCAGGGAGTGGCAGAAAAGGACGATGCGCATGGTTCACTCGCCTCCCGCGGCGGCGATCGCGGCCTCACGCGCCAGCGAGCGCCGCGCGTCGGACCGGCGCCGGAGGAGATCGCCGTAAAGGTGCAGGTAGCCCCGGGCCATCCGCCGCGGCGCGAAGTCGAAGGCGCGGGCGCGGGCGCGGGAAGCCAGCTCCCGCCGCGCGCCGGGCTCGTCGATGAGCGACTGGAGCGCGCGCCGGAGTGCCTCCGTGTCGCCGGGGTCCACGTAGAGGGCCGCGTCGCGCCATACCTCGCGCAGGCTGGGGATGTCGCCCAGGACAAGGGCGCAGCCGGAGAGCGCCGCCTCGAGGACCGACAGGCCGAAGGGCTCGTAGCGGGCCGGGTGCGCGTAGATCGACGCGCGGGCGAGCGCGGCGGCGACGCCGGAAGGGGAGAGCACGCCGAGGTGCTCGAGCGACGGGATGGGCCGCGCGCCGCCGCCGGGGTGGACGTCGCTGCCGGCCACCCGGATCGGCCAGGGGAGGTGAGGGGCTACCTCGCCGAGCGCCGCGACGTTCTTGGCCTGGTCCCAGAGCCGCCCGACAGCGAGGATGAACTCCTCCTTGGGCAGCGGGGCGAACCGCTCGGGGTCGGCGGCGTTGGGGATCACCACCGCGCGGGCGCGCTGGAAGGGCGAGAGCGCGCCGTGGTGGCGCCGCAGGGCGTCGAGCATCGCCTGGGTCGGCGCCACGACGGCCGACGCGGCGGCGAGCCCGTTCGCGACCTCGCGCCGGTAGCGGGCGTATTGCGGCGGCGCCTCCCCGCCGAGGACGGCGGCCCACCAGGAGAGGACGCACGAGTGCGCCACCACGAGCTTCGGGGCGCGGAAGCCGAGGGCGCCGTGCGCGTAGCCGTTCAGGTGGACCACATCCGGGCGGACGCGCTCCTCGATGTCGAGGAGCCACTCCCCGGCGCGCGCGACGTCGTCCCAGGGGTCGTCCATCCACTCGAGCCGGAAGGAGCTCTCGAACAGGGCGAGCCCGGGCACGCGGCCGACCGCCTCGCGCTGGGCCGCCGAGAGCGGCCCGCCCATCGTGGCGAGCGACGTCCGCACCCCGTGCTCCGCGAGCGCGCGCGCGAGCTCGACCGCGTAGGAGAAGACGCCTCCCACGGTGTCCGCGGTCATCAGGACGGCGCCGGGCTCGTGCAAGGCGTCAACCATGGCCCGGTGCGGCGACCTCCAGCTCGGAGAGCGGCAGCGGGCGGCTCTCCTGGATGTCGCTGAAGTGATCGAACTGGCCGAGGTAGTGCGCAACAGAGCGCTCCCACGCCTGATCGTCCGGGAGGCCCCAGCGCATCGTGTAGTCGGGCGAGCCGGGGTAGGGGAACATCGGCACCGGCTCGTTCGCCCACACGCCGTGCTCCCGGAGCCGCTCCCGGAAGGCGGTGACGTCCGCGGGGTCGTCGGTCCGCGACTGGATCAGGTTCGCCTGGACGAAGGGGACGCTCTTCTTGGCGTGGATCAGCAGATCGCTGAGCTGCTCGGTCGAGAGCTTGCAGTGCTTGGCCAGCAGGCTCCTGCCCTCCTTCGTGATGCTCTCCACCCCCGCCTCGATCGAGACGCACCCCGCCTTGCCGAGCAGGTCGAGCATCTCGCGGTTCCAGTTGTCGACGCGCATCTGGACGCCGAACGACACCTGGCGATCCACGAGCGCCTCGAGCAGCGGGCGGTCGGGCAGGAAGATCTCGTCGATGAAGTAGACGTAGCGGACACCCTGGGCGATGAGCGCGTCGAGCTCGTCGAGGAGCACCGGGAGCGGGCGCTTGCGGTAGCGGTCGCGGAAGTTGTCCTTCGCGCAGAAGGTGCAGTGGTACGGGCACCCCCGCGACGCCTCGACCTCGGCGCCGGGGCCGACCGGCGCGCTGTCGAAGCGGTGGTGGTGGTGGGCGTGGCGCGCCACCGTGGCGTCGTCCCAGCGGAGGGCCGGGAGCCGGGCCATGTCGGTCGCGTGCGGGCCCCCCTGGACGCGCGCCTCCCCGCCTTCCACGTGGGCGATCGAGGCGATCTCGCCCCAGCGGGAGCGCGGGAGAGCCGCGAGCTCTACCAGCACCTCCTCGCACTCGCCCATGACCACCGCGTCGACAGCGAGCTTGCGCAGGGTGGCGCGGGGGGTGGTGGAGGCGTGGGGGCCGACAGCGAACCGGAGGCCCGGCAGGTCGCGGAGCGCGTGGAGCGTCTGCTGGGGGACCCGGAGCTCGGGCGGGGCGCAGCGCCAGAAGAGGTAGCTCGGCGCGGTGGTCACCACGATGGCGTCGGGGCGGAGCGCGGCCACCTCGTCGCGGAGCGCGTCCTGGGAGAGGCCCCGGGCCTGGGCGTCGACGATCGTCGCCTCGTGCCCCGCGGCCTCGAGCAGCGCCCTGGCGTAGCCGTACTCGAGCGGCAGGTGCGGCTCGCGGCAGCCGAAATAGATGCTCCCCTCGAAGCTCCAGGGCGGGTTGACCAGCGCGAACCTCACCCGACGCCCTCCATGCGCAGCTCCTCGGTCGCCTGGCTGGCGGCCTTGCCGGCGCCGGTCAGCTCCTGGAGCCACCCGTACAGCTTGCGGACGCCCTCGCGGACCCGGACGCGCGGCCACCACCCCGTCGCCGCGGAGAACCGGCGGCAATCGGAGACGTAGTAGCGCTGATCGCCGGGCCGCCACCCCTCGAAGCCGGTCGCGGGCCGCTTGCCGTCGAGCTCCTCGATCATGTCGAGCAGCTCGAGCAGGCTGATCGTGTTCTCCGGGCCCCCGCCGATGTTGAACGCCGAGGCGGAGAGCTGCCGGATGTTCTTGCGGGCGAGGAGGAAGGCGTCGACGAGGTCGTCGATGAAGAGCACGTCGCGCACCTGCATCCCGTCGCCGTAGAGGGTGATCGGCTCGCGCCGGAGCGCCTGGAGGAGGAAATGGGCGACCCAGCCCTGGTCCTCGGTCCCGAACTGGCGAGGCCCGTAGATACAGCTCATCCGGAACACCGCCGCGGGGAGCCCGAAGGTGCGGGCATAATCGATGACGTACTGGTCCGCCGTGCCCTTGGAGCAGCCGTAGGGGCTGTGGAAGTCGAGCGGGCGGGCCTCGGAGATGCCGGAGGCGCGGAGCTTCGGATCCTCGGGCTCGTAGTGCCGATCGCGGCACTGGAGCGGGACGTCGGGGAGGCCGCCGTACACCTTGTTGGTGGACGTGAAGAGGAGCGGCGGCGGGAGGCTCAGGCCACGGAGCGCCTCGAGCACGTTGAGCGTCCCCCGGGCGTTGATCTCGAAGTCCTCCACCGGCCGGGTGAGGCTGGTGGTCACCGCGACCTGGGCGGCGAAATGGAAGACGCTGGAGGCGCGCCGGACCGCATCGGCCACCGCGCCGGCGTCCCGCACGTCGCCGGTGATCAGCGTGACGCGGTCGCCGTGGACGCGCTTCAGCCAGTCCACGTTGCGCGCCACCGAGGGCCGCGAGAGGTTGTCGAAGAGGATCACCGACTCACCCGCCTGGAGCAGGCGGTGGGCCACGTTGGCCCCGATGAAGCCGGCGCCGCCGGTGATCAGCGCCGGGCGCCCCGGCATCCCCGTCGGCAAGGTGGAATCGAGGTCCGCGGCGCTCATACCGTCAGCCCCCGGGACTCCAGCTCGGCGCGCGCCTGGGCGACAGCGTCCTTCGCCACCTGCCCCTCGAGCCAGCCGGCGAGATCGCGCAGGCCCTCCTCGAGCGAGACCTGGGGCTCATACCCGATCTTGCGCTGGGCCGCGGTGATGTCGGCGAAGCAGTGGCGGATGTCGCCCAGCCGCGACTTCCCGGTGATCTCGGGGTCGATCCGGTCCTTGCCCATCACCCGCCGGACGTGCTCGGCGACCTCGCGCACGGTGTACGATTTTCCGCTGCCGATGTTGAGCACCTGGCCCACGGCGGAGTCGGCGCTGAGGACCCGGACGCAGGCGCGGGAGATGTCGGCGACGCTCACGAAATCGCGCCGCTGCAGCCCGTCTTCGAAGATGAGCGGCGGACGGTCGTTGAGGAGCCGCGAGGCGAAGATGGCGAGGACGCCTGTATACGGGTTGGAGAGGGCCTGGCGGCGGCCGTAGACGTTGAAGAAGCGGAGGGCGACGGTCGGGATGTTGTAGGCGCGCCCGATCGTCAGGCAGAGCCGCTCCTGGTCGTACTTGGAGAGCGCATAGACCGACTCGAGCGACGGCGTCTTGGACTCGGGGGTCGGGACGGGCGCGAGCGCCTCGCCGGCCTCGCTCCGGACCTCCCAGTCGCCGCGCTTGAGCTGCTCGAGCGGCCGGCTCGTCCCCGGCACGACCGCGCCGGAGGCGTTCCTGTAGAGCCCCTCGCCGTACACGCTCATGCTCGAGGCGACGATCAGCCGCGAGACAGGCTTCTCGGCGAGCTCCTCGAGGAGCACGGCGGTGCCGAGGTTGTTGACCGAGGTGTACTCCTCGATCTTGTACATGCTCTGTCCGACCCCGACCATGGCCGCGAAGTGGTACACGACGTCCACGCCGCGGAGCGCCGACTTCACCGCGTTGCGGTCGCGGACGTCACCCACGATGAGCTCGACGTCCGGGTTGAGGTACGCCGGGCGGCGGCGCTCGGGGCCGTGCACCTGGGGTATGAGGCTGTCGAGCGCCCGGACGCGATGTCCTTGACGCAAGAGCTCATCGGCGACATGCGAGCCGATGAACCCCGCTCCACCGGTGATGAGGACGTGACTGGCCATATTCCTCTGGGTCGCTGGTCAATGCGTGGCAAAACGCCACGAGCCTGAACGGACGAGGCTAGACCGGGCTATAAGAACAGGGCGCCCTTGCTGCCACCCTGCACTTCGAACGATCCGTTACAGCGTGCCCGGGTCTGTTCACTGCGGACATCGTACAATCGATGCCCGGGACGACCTCCGAGTAACATGTTCTTCACGAGCCTGCAAGAGCGCTTCGTGAGAGTTTTGACTCGATCCCGTTCAGTAGGACCTCCGGAATCCGGTTGAGGAGTACTCTTGTTCCGCCAAAGCTATCCGGGATTTACCTGACAGGTCTCAAGGGCTGCCTGTATTGCAGGAGGACAGTGCAGAAGCGGGCGGAAACAGTCGTGGCAATGCGCCGTGATATCAGGGAATACCGGCGCTCTGTTAGGGAGAGTCCGTAGCGACTACTCCACAGGGTCCTGCTTCACGGCGTCCTGCTGCGCGCGCTCGATCTCCTCCAGCACCACCTCGGGGTGCACATCTTTCTTCAGCTCCTCGAGGTGCGGGTCGGTCGACCGGGGCACCTTGAGGTGCCTGGAGATGCCGTCCACGAGCTCGATGAGCCGGGTGATCTCGTGCTCTGCCAGGAGGTTGATCTGGAGATCGAGATCGGCGCGCTTGTCGGCGAGCGCCTGCATGCGGTTCTGGCTGATGAGCACGAAGGTGGAGAGGAAGATCGCCTCCACCGAGGCGATCATCGCCAGCATCACGAAAGGGAACGGATCGAAGGGCTTTACGCCGTTGATGACGCCCATGTTCACCACGAGCCAGCCCCCGAAGAGGCCGGCGTGGAGGAAGACGAACGTCATGCTCCCCGTGAAGCTGGTGATCCGGTCGGCGAGCGCCTCCTGGAAGCTCTTTTTGCGCTCGAGCTCCCTCCGGACCTGCAAGAGCGCGTGGATGTTCCGGCGCACGACCCCCTCGACCTCCGAGCGATCGAGCGCGTCTTCCGCAGGTCTGCCGTCAACCTTCTCGGGGCCGTTCATGAAGGGGCCTCCCGGGATAAAGGAGCCGAAAGACGGACTTGTCAATCCGATTCGGCTGCGCAGCAACCCGTCCTGACCGACCGAGCGCCGTGGAGTGCATTGCCATGAGCGACAAGAAATTCCACAAATATTCACCGTGGGCCTCGGGGGAGCGCGCGGCGCTCCCCCGGAGGGGCGCCAGCACTGCTAGGCTCGCCGGCGCTCGCGCCGCGCGGGCCTCGGGCACCAGCAAGGAGGAGCCATGATCGTCGTCACCAACCGCATTCCCGTCGCCGAGGGCCACGAGGCCGACTTCGAGGACCGCTTCAAGAATCGGGTCCACCTGGTCGACCGCGCGCCCGGCTTCATCCGGAACGAGGTGCACCGGCCGAGGCCGATGAAGCTGGACCACGCGACCGGCTCGTGGAGCCCGGACCCGGACACGCAGGGGTTCTACGAGGTGAAGACCTGGTGGCGGTCCATGGACGACTTCATCGCCTGGACGAGGAGCCCCGCGTTCGCCGAGGCGCACCGGAACCGCGCGCCCAAGGAGATGTTCGCGGGCCCGAGCAAGCTCGATATCCACGAGGTCTTCCTCAGCACCGACCTGCAGGAGTAGCGCTCGGCGCGCGTCCGGCGGATCGGCCGGGCGCCGCCGCGCCGCCAGGGCGCCGCCGGTCCCCGCGCACCTGCGCCCCGGCGCCGCGCCCCGGGCGCAGGCGCGCGGCTGCCGCGACAGTAGCTTCCGCCCGCGACGTCTGTTATAGTGGATGTTCGTCCACGGTCCGACCTGTCCGGCTCGACGCGCGGAGCCGCCTGGTCATGAAGCGCATCGGCCTGGCGGCCCGCCGTCCTTCACGATCTCGCCACGCTCGCTCGCCGCGATCATCGCGCGACCGGCCTCGCCTGGACCGGCGGCGGGGCCTGGAAGGACGCGCGGCCGCCCACAGCTCAAGGAGAAGCAGCGCATGCGGTTTCGTCCGGATCCTACCTTCTATCCGTCGCCGCGCCTGGCCATGGAGGCGCCGCCCGAGCGGCTGGCCTACGTGACAGCGCTCGACGCGGGCGCCGCGCTGAGGCGCCAGGGCGACCTCCGCCACGACGCGCTCACGGTCGTCGATCTCGATCCGAGGTCGCCGGCCTATGGCACCCTCGTCTCGGTCAACGAGGTGCCGACCTACGGCGACGAGCTCCACCACTCCGGCTGGAACGCGTGCAGCGCCGCGCTGTGCCCCTACGCGCCGCACCCGCACGTGGAGCGCCGCTTTCTCCTGCTCCCGGCGCTCCGCTCGTCGAACATCTTCGTTTTCGACGTCAAGCCGGACCCGCGCCGCCCCGAGCTCGTCCACACGGTCCGCGCCGAGGAGATCGCGAAGCGGGCCGGCTACTCGCGCCCGCACACGCTGCACTGCGGCCCCGACGGTATCTACGTGAGCGCGCTCGGCAGCCCCGACGGCGACGGGCCGGGGGGCATCTTCGTGCTCGACTGCGAGAGCTTCGACGTGCTCGGCCGCTGGGAGATCGACCGCGGGCCGCAGTTCCTCCACTACGACTTCTGGTGGCACCTCGGCCACGACACCCTCCTCACGAGCGAGTGGGGGACGCCGAAGATGATCGAGGAAGGCCTGAATCCGGAGCTCCTGCTCGGCAAGAAGTACGGCCACAGGGTGCATGTCTGGGACCTCCGGAAGCGCAAGCACCTCCAGGCGCTGGATCTCGGCGACGAGCACCAGATGGCGCTGGAGCTCCGCCCCGCCCACGACCCGACCAAGGCCTATGGCTTCGTCGGCGTCGTCGTGAGCGTCAAGGACCTCTCCGCCTCGGTCTGGCTCTGGCACCGCGACGGCGACAGGTGGGCGATCCGCAAGGTGATCGAGGTGCCGGCCGAGCCCGCGGAGCCCGACCTCCTGCCGCCGCTGCTCAAGGGCTTCAAGGCGGTCCCGCCGCTCATCACCGACATCAACCTCTCCCTCGACGACCGGTTCCTCTACGTGTCTTGCTGGGGAACAGGCGAGCTCCGGCAGTACGATGTGTCGGACCCGTTCCACCCGAAGCTGACCGGCTCGGTGCACCTCGGGGGCGTCGTCCGCAGGGCGGCGCACCGCCGCTCCGGGCCGCTGCGGGGCGGGCCGCAGATGGTCGAGGTGAGCCGCGACGGGCGGCGCGTCTACTTCACGAACTCGCTCTATGCCTCCTGGGACGAGCAGTTCTATCCGGAGGGCGTCGGCGGCTGGATGGCCAAGGTCGATGTCGCGGCCGGCGGGGGCATCGCGCTCGACCCCGAGTTCTTCGTCGATTTCGGCGCGCTGCGCCCTCACCAGGTGCGGCTCGAGGGGGGCGACGCGTCGTCCGACTCGTTCTGCTATCCGTGACTGGCCATGATGCCCTGGCTCACGCTGGCGCTGCTCGGCGCCTATCACGGCATCAACCCCGGCATGGGGTGGCTGTTCGCTGTCGCGCTCGGCCTGCAGGAGAAGCGCAGCAGCGCGGTGCGGCGGGCGCTCGTCCCGATCGCGATCGGGCACGCGGCGTCGATCGGCCTCACGGTCGCGCTGCTCGGGCTCGGGCTCGCGAGCGTCCCGGCCTCGGCGCTCCGCTGGCTCACGGCGGCGGCGCTGGTCGGGTTCGGCGTGATGAAGCTCGTGAGGCCGCGCCACCCGAGGTGGGTCGGGATGCGCGTGGGCTTCCGCGACCTGACCTGGTGGTCGTTCCTGATGGCCACCGCGCACGGCGCGGGGCTCATGCTGCTGCCTGTCTTCCTGCTCGGCGCGGACAACCCGGCGCCGTGCCATGGCGGCGGCTGCCACAGCGCAGCGGGCCTGTCGCTGACGAGCCCCCTGGGCTACCTCGCCGCCGTCCTCGTGCACACGGCCGCCATGATGGCGGCGGCCGCCGCGGTCGCGCTCGTGGTCTATCACAAGCTCGGCGTCGCGATCCTCCGCACGGCCTGGTTCAACCTCGATCGGGCCTGGGCCGCCGCGCTCATCGGGGCCGGCGTCCTCGCTGTCGTGCTCTGAGGGTCGCGCGGGCTGCGCGCGCTCTCGCGGCTTGAAGGCGAGCGGCCTCGTGTACTACGAGGCCCGCCGAGCGTGCTCGTCGGCCGCCGGCCCGGCGCCGCGCGACACCGATGTCCCGCGGGATCGCCATCATGTCAGAACGTCATCCAGCAGCGCGGGGCGCCGGCGTCGGGCCGCGGCGCCCGGCGAGCGCAGGGCAGGGCCCGGAGGTACCTCCCGAGCGGCCGCGCGGCGAGGCGGCGCGGCGGCCGCGGCCCGCGCCGAGGAGGCCCCTGTACCTCCTCCCCAACCTGATCACGCTGTCCTCTGTCTTCTGCGGCTTCGACTCGGTGCGGCTCTCGGCCTCGGCGCGGTCCGACGAGGATTTCCAGCGCGCCGCGCTCCTCATCCTCTTCGCGATGCTCCTCGACACGCTCGACGGCCGCGTCGCGCGGATGACGCGCACCCAGAGCGCGTTCGGGCTCCAGCTCGACTCGCTGGCCGATCTCGTGTCGTTCGGCGTGGCCCCGTCGGTGCTCGTGTACCAGTGGTCGCTGCACCGCCTCGGCCTCGCCGGCGTGCTCGGCGGCTTCGCGTTCACCGCGTGCGGCGCGCTCCGGCTCGCCCGCTTCAACGTCCTCGCGACCCGCGACGCGGCCCGGTCCGCGGCGCCCCCGAGGTACATCGTCGGCCTCCCCGTCACCGGCGCGGCCGGGATCCTGGTCGCGATCGTGATGACCCACCGCGCCGCGGCCGGGCAGCCCGGCGGCGCCGGCGCGGCGCCTGCCGTCCTCGCGACGACGCTCCTCCTCTCGCTCCTCATGGTGTCGACGATCCGGTTCCGCTCGTTCAAGGATCTGCGCCTCGACGCCCGCACCGCGCTGCTCGCCGCGCTCGCCCTCGGGTCGAGCGCGCTCATCTCGGCCCGGTGGCCGCCGGGGTTCGTCGTCGTCTGGCTGATCAGCGCCTATGTCCTGCTCGGCGTGGTCGAGTCGCTCTGGCGCCTTCCGGCGAGGCGTCGCCGCGCCCTCCGGCGCAGCTCGTCATGAAGCGTGCACCTCGGGCTCGAACGCCGCAGGATCGGCCAAGTAGGCCCGGAAGTGCCGGAGCACTTGGCTGATGTGCCAACCGTCCACGACCCGGTGGTCGATGGTCGCCGTGATCGGGATCGTCGGCCGTACCTCGACGCGGCCGTCGACCGCAACCGGCTTGTCGGCGATCTCTCCAGCGAGGACCATCAAAGGCACCTTGAAAAACGAGGCGAGCGGGGCAAATCCCATGGGGATGCCGAACATCCCCACGCTCGTGACCATCGCGCTGCCAAAGGGGCTGCGCTCCAGACCGAGCGCCGGGAGGTCGCGGTCGAGCGTCCCGGTCCACCACGACGAGAGCCGGAGCACCCGGCGCAGGATCGGCCCGGGGAGCGCATTCCCCGTCCGCTTCGTCCGGGTGAAGCCCGGATCGCGGCCCGCCTTGAGCCCACGCGCCCGCTCAGCGAGCTCGCGGGCGAGCTCGACAGCGCTCTTGCGATCGGCACACGCGATCTTCACGCCGGAGAGGTCCCTGTCGCCCTCGACCGCCGTGATGAAGAAGATGTCGATCGATCGGCGGGGCACCGCGCGATCCGCGACGAGGCGGGTGTTCAGATCGGGCATCTCGAAGAGCGCGTGCGCCACGGCGCGGCCGACGAGGTGGGTGGGCGTGACGTGGTGGCCCGCGGCCCGCGCCGCCTCGATGAACGTCGAGAGCGGGCGGGCGTCGCACTCGAACGCGCCGAAGATCTGCGGGTTCTCCGGTGCGCGCCATATGGCCGACGCCACCTTTCGCCACCCGGTGAGCTTTGCCATCGGTCCGCGGATCTCCAGGAGCGCGCAATACCAGCAGCGTCAGGCTGGCTGCCTGGCGCCCGAGACGGTATGTCTCCCCGGCAGCGCTGTCACTCCATGGTGATGCTTGGTCGCTGCCGGAAGCCATCCAGTTGCAAGGGGCCAGACCGAAAGCCGCTCCCGCCCGGAGGCATCGTCGGACAGCAGCCGGACGGGGGGCGCTGGCGCGGTTCGTCCGCCCGTGGGCTGGTGAGGTAACCTGCGCCGGTGGCGACCAGCGACAGGAGCCGGGCCGAGCCTCGCCAGGCGACGGCGAAGCTCCTCCGACGTGCCCGGTTGCGCGGCCACGGTCGGCAGGTGATGAGGGGCTGGCGCGGGGGCCAGGAAGGCGTCGCAATCGGGCTCTTCCAGGCTGCGAGGGGTGCTTGCCGGTCCTCTTGCACCGCAAGCCCACGCGGCGACAGCGGCTACCCGCAGGTGCGCCTGGTCTGCCTGATGGTGTTGAGGTCTCACCACGCACCCCGTGCCGTGAAGGTCAAGATGAGCAACTACGCGCGAAATAGGCCTCCTGAACGGCGCGGCCCTTGGCTGACCGGCATCGGGCCTGGCTAGCCAGGAGGTCACGGCTCGACGACCACGCTCACCGTCGCGGTGGGCACCGTGAAGGGGACCACGATGAGCGGCAGGTAGCTCGTCGGGAACCCGGAGTTCTCGTCGCGGTCGAGGCCGATCTCCACGGCCAGCTCGTGCGGCCCTTCCTCGACGAGACGGGCGCGCGAGCAGGTCGTGAACGGCCCGTCCGCCGTGTTGACGCACTCCTGGATGACAGGGACAGTCTCGACCGCGAGCCGATCCCACTCGAACTCCACCGTCGCCCCGGCATCCAGCCGCTCGTAGCCCGAGAGGCAAAGGGGCAGGCCCGGCTCCCCCACGAACAGCCCTTCGCATGCCGGCGGCGTGAATCCGGGGATGCTGGCGCCATCGAGGAGCCATGACGCGCCAGAACAACCGTACCAGTGCGCGTTGTCCCACACGGGATAGTACACAGGGACATCGCGCTCGTTCGTGAGCACGATCTTCACCACCGCTCCGTCCGACTCCGGATCGAGCGGTGCTTCGTCCCTCATCGCCGAGCACGCGTCGCCGCTGCTCTCCTCGGGGTCGCTCCCCCCCGGGTTATCGGTGTCGTCTGGCTCTCCGCCACCAGCGCTGCACGCAGACAGCAAGAGGACGACAGGGAGCGCGAGCGCCGACAGGCAAGACACAAGAGATCGATCCATCGTGGTACCCTCCGCTTCGAACGAGCGTGCACCTGTCGGGCGGCCCGCTGCGATCGCAGCGATCCCCGCACGGAAAGCGTCCACCCAGACGCGTTTCTCGAGCGACAGGCAAGCACCGCGCTGCCAAGCACATGCTATGCCGCGCCAGTGCCGCTGCGCGCGGCGCGGGGATTCATCGACCTCAGGTGTCGGGCGGAGCCACGGAGATCAGCCCCTCCATCACCTGCACCGAGGCCGCGATACCTCGTCAGCGGAGCGGCCTCGCCCGCGTTCCCGGCGCGTGCCGGTTGCGCGCACACTCGGGCCAGTACGGGCCTTTTCGTGTCAAATTGTGCCGAGAGCGCAAAATTCCAACGTCGGGGTCGGGCGTCAGAGCCCGCCCAGCCCGAGGGTCGGGACGGTCACCGGCCCGATCTCCTCGGGCCGGCAGCGCGTGCGTTCAGGAGGGGATGGGATCCCCGAGCGCCTGTCATCGGCGCTCGGGGAGGGCGCTGGCGAGCGCGGCGAGGCTCAGTTCTCGAACCGGACGTTGTCCAGGTAGTACGGGCCGGAGCTGGGGGTGACGTTCAGGTTGAACTGCAGCTTCACGTCGCTCGGCGCACCGTTGAGCGCGGTGATGGTGGCCGCCGGGAGCTGCGGGAACGTGATCACGTTGAACGCGCCCCGGGTGAAGCTGTTGAGCACGACGTTCCCGACCCACTGGTTGTCGATGCCGGCGGACGGGATCGAGATCAGCACCTCGATCGTGCCGACCCAGCTCGGGTTCGGCTGCACCTTCGAGATGAAGAGATCGAGCTTGATCTTGTTGCCCACCGGCGTGAGCCCCGAGGTGCTGAAGTTCGGGCTGACGATCGCGTTGAACGACGCCGGCGTCCGGACCTCCAGCGACGAGATGCCCTCCTTCACCCGGCCCGAGTGGACCGCGAGCAGCGCCTGCGGCGAGGTCCACGCGCCCGGCTTCTCGAACCCGAGGGTCGGGTTGTTGAGGAGGTAATCGGTCATCACCTTCTCGCGGAACGGGAGGAACACGTTGATGAGCGCCGGCGAGATGAGGAAGCGCCTCGGACCGCTCGGGTTGCTCGCGTCGATCGGCTCCGTCTTCTCGGAGGTCTGCGTGAAGACGAGCGTGTTCGGGAAGGGACCGCTCGGCACGCCGACGTCGAAGGCGGTCGCCGGGGCGCCGTCGCGGTCCTGCGGCTCGTGGCACCCGGCGCAGGCGAGGGTCTCGGCGCGGGCCACGACCTGGTCCACGGACAGGTTGCCGGCCGTGCCGGACAGGTCGCTGCCCATGGCGGTCAGCTTGTTCGCGATGTTGGTCCTCAGCGTCGACGTCCCGGTGCCGATCGCGTTCAGGTAGTTGTTCTGGAGGGGGATCATCAGGCTCTCGCCCGCGTTGTTCGAGTCGGGCAGGGCCGACGGGTACGCGAAGCGGTTGATGTCGTCGGTGGCGGCGAGCCGCTCCACCGCGTTCGGGAAGACGGTGCTCCGGAAGTTCGTGACCCGCGGATCGCTCGACGCGGCAGGCGAGAAGAGCCTCGCGGCCGGGTTGTCCTTGACGAAGGACGGGACGATGTTCAGCGAGGGGCTGCCGCTCGTGCCGTGGATGAGCCTGAACTCGCGGAGCGACCAGGCGGCGGGCGGCGACGTGCCGTTCAGGAACTCGTTGGTCCGGATCTGGCCGTGGTCCGGGCCCGCCGCGTGGCCGTAGTGGTCGATGTGGATGACCGGCTCGAACCCGGTGAGGCCGTTGAAGTAGAAGTTCAGGAGCTCGTTCTTCCGCGTCGTCACGCTCTTCGCGGGGTCCGACTGGTTCAGCCAGAAGTTGACCACCGGGGCGCACGCCGCCCGGCCCTGGCTCGGGTTCGGGTTGGGCAGCCGGGCCTCGAAGATGATGAAGTTCCGCTGGAGGCTGTTCGTGTCGGACGCGCCGCCCTTCCTCGCGAAGATGACCCGGTATTCCCCGCAGTTGGAGCCGTCCGGAGGGGCGAGGTCGAAGCGGTTCGACAGGGTCGTGGCCATGTACGCGCTGTCGGCGTTGGGGTCGGCGAAAGGATCGCTCGCGGCCTCGTCCCCCACGGCGCGCGGGCAGAGGACCGGCCACCCGTTGATCGAGCCGGTGGGCTGCTCGGCCGGGTTAGAAGAGCCGGGAGGATAGATGTCGGCGGTGTTGGCCGGCACGGCGTCGCAGTGCTGGACGGAGGAGAAGGCCCCGGTCGCGGTGGTCCGGTGGGTGTCCATCATCCGGCGGAACAGCGTGAGGGGCGTCAAGCCCGAGACGCCCGACTGGGTGATGAGCTGCTGAAGCACCTGCTGCAGCGAGAACTGAGACACGATATCGACGTCCGTGACGATGAGCGACTTTCGCTGATCGATCGTGAACGGCAGCGTGAGCCCCTCGGCGGCCTCGCCGATCTCGCCCTCCGAGAGCTCGGACAGCTCGCTGGAATCGTCGAGATCCCCGTCGCCCGGATCGAAGTCCGCGCACGAGGCGGGCAGGAGCGCGAGCGCGGCCAGCGCGGCGTGCCGCGCCCTCCGCCATGCGCCGGCGGAGCCGAGACCAGACCAGGTGCGCACCGGGATATTCGAACTCGAACGATTGAACAGCATGAAACCTCCAGGAAGCGGCCACGATGACGAGCGCGCGCCACGTCGGTGGGCGCGCGCTCACGGATGAAGAGACACGGAGTTCAGGCGAGCGCGGGAGAACGCCGCGCCCTGCCCGACGAGCCGTTCGGGCGCGCTCGCCCATTTTGGGGCATGCGTCGCCGAAGGCCACGGTGTCACGACACGTGGCCTCATCGACTCGTCGCGTTGACGATCTTGCGACGATCTGCTCGCGCGCGGCTCGCCTCCGGCGATGAGCCGGAGGCGAGCGCGACAGGAATGTTAATACGATTTACCTTCAGGGCAAGAACTACCGTGTCTTGCGAGATGTCCTGTCCATGGCTCGCGCGCTGCCGCGAAGTCTCCTGTTCGGCCCACAAAATGGACGGTGTCGGCGCCGCGCCGGAGCGGTCCGTCAACTCACCTGCAAAGGAATGCCGCGCGCCCGCCGGGTGGCGCGGGGCGCGGGCGGGGCAAAGCGGCGATGACGTTATGTGGAGATCACGATCGGTTCGCTGCTGGTGCTCCGGAGCGTGTTGGATGGCGCGAAGCTCGATCGGTGACCGTCGCGCTCCGCGTGGAAGAGGTCAGGCGGGGGCGCGCGCCCGGCTCGAGGGCCGTGTCGGAGCCCGGCCGGCGAGGTCGGACCCCTCCAGGCCGAGGGCGCCGGGCGCTGGGCCAGGATCGTCGAGCAGCACCGCACGCCCACCTGAATGCTGGTGAGCCCGCTCATCCTTCACGCGATCGGCAGCGGTCGCGTCGTTTTTTTTGCAGAGCAGATTTATGTAATTTGAATTACTTTTCTGCGTGGGAGGGCGCCGTGAGCGCAGCGAGCCAGGGGGTCGAATGTGGGATGCGCGCTCTGGCGTTTCATGAGGTCTTCTTGCGTCGCGTCATCAGGCGGAAGGAAATCAACGAGCTCCTGAACCGCTGCTTTTCGATGCGCTGAGCGCCTGATCCCGATCATGGGCCCGCGATGAAGCTGTCCTGGTAGCCCGGGTCCTCCACCTCGAGCGCGGCCGGGGTGGCCGCGAGCGGGCGGATCGTGTCGAGCATGACGGCGAGCTCGCTCGTCTCGCGGCTCCCGAGGCTCGCCTCGTACGCGCCGGGGTGCGGCCCGTGCGGCACGCCGGCCGGGTGGTGCGAGATGCTGCCGGGGCCGACGTCGCGGCGCGAGGTGAAGTTGCCGCGGCAGTAGAACAGGAGCTCGTCGCAATCGACGGACGAGTGGGGGTAGGGGCAGGGGATCGCCTCCGGGTGGAAGTCGACCGGGCGCGGCACGAAGCTGCAGATGAGGGCGCCCCGCGCCGCGAACGTCCCGTGCCAGTCCGGCGGCAGGTGCACCAGCCCGACGCGCGGCTGGAAGCTCTGGATCGGGAACGCGAACGGGTACACCGTCCCGTCCCAGCCGACGACGTCGAGCGGCGAGCGCTCGCAGGCGAAGCCGTGGAACGCGCCGCCGCGCTTCACGACGAGCGCGCGGATGCCCTCGTCGAGCGGGCCGACGAACGTGGGCCGCCGGAAATCGCGGTGGGAGTAGGGCGCGTCCATCCTCAGCTGCCCGACCTCGTTGCGCCACTTGCGCGGGAGGTGGATGTCCGCGGCCTCGATCGAGAGCCACTGCTGGGGCGCGGCGTCCGGGAGGAAGCGGTGAAAGAGCCCCTTCGGGACGACGACGTAGTCGTGCTGCTCGAAGCGGAGATCGCCGAGCATCGTGCGCAGGACGCCGCTCCCGCGGAAGACGAAGAACAGCTCGTCGGCGTCCGCGTTCGCGAAGTACACCGGATCGTCGGCGTCCGGCTGGGCGATCCCGATCACCACGTCGTCGTTGAAGAGCAGCGGCACGCGGCAGTCGATCGCGGGCCCGCGCCGGCGCGGCAGGTCCTGCGACCGGTAGTGCCGCTTCGCGAGCGGGCGCGCCGGCGCGGCGACCGGCAGCGTGAAGCCGTGCGCGGCGCGCGCGACCCGGTGCTCGTGCGGCCGGCGCTCGTGGTAGGCGATCGTGTAGGGGCCGTCGAAGCCCTCCCGCGTCAGGCACTCCTCGTAGCAGAGCTCCCCCGCCTCGCTCCGGAGGGCGATGTGGTGCTTGCGGGGGACGGTTCCGACGGCGATGCGGTCGAGCATCAGCCACTCCCTTCCGCCTTCTGCTGCCGCTCGATGCTCTCGAACAGCGCCCGGAAATTGCCGGCGCCGAAGCCGCGGTCCCCCTTGCGCTGGATGAGCTCGAAGAAGAACGGCCCCGCGTCGGGATCGCGGTGCGTGCCCGCCGACTCCTTGAGGAAGATCTGGAGGAGATAGGACTTCGCGCCGTCGCCGTCGACCAGCACCTCGAGCTCCCGCAGCGCCGCCATGTCCTCGTCGAGCTGCCCGATGCCGAGCTGCCGCAAGCGCTCGGGCAGGAGGTCGTAGTAGGCGGCCGGGGTCGGCATGAACTCCACCCCTCGGCCGCGCATCCCGCGCACGGCCGCGAGGAGGTCGTCCACGGCAAGCGCCACGTGCTGCACCCCGTCGCCGCGGTGCTCCTCGTTGAAGACGTTGATCTGAGAGCTCTTGAAGTGCGGCCGGTAAGGCTCGTTGTTCGCGAACTTCACGCCCGAGGCCGGGTCCCACATCACGGCGGAGCGCAGGCCCGAGCCGTGATCGGCGCCCTTCGCGACGTCGTTGGTGTGAAACGCGATCTTCCAGAACGGCTCGAGCCCGAGCACGTGCTCCATCCAGAGCAGGGCGGGCGCCATCGTCTGGAAGTTCGAGGTGATGTGATCGAACCGGGCGATCCCGAACCGGTCCTCGCCGCCGCGCGGCGCGTCGTAGGCCACGCAGCCGGGGAACAGCGTCCGGTAGCCGCGCCGCTCCACGAAGCGGAAGGTGGTGTCGCCGAACGGCGTCGTGATCGAGAACGAGGCGAACGTGCCGCCCTCGTCCGTCGCCCGGTGGATCTCGTCGATCGGCGTGCCCCCGCGGCCGTCGAGCAGCCGGAAGGCGCGGCCCACGTCCTCCACCTCGAAGATGATCGTGCCCACCCCGTCGGGGTGCTTGCGCAGGTAGCGCCACGCCCGCCCGCCCTCGCCGAGCGGCTGCGAGCAGACGATGGCGCACTCGCCGGCCTGGAAGACGACTGACCGCTGCGCCGCCGTTGCCGTGAGCTCCGGCGAGCTCGCGGCGATCTCCTGGAAGTCGAGCTTCTCCGTGTAGAACCTGCGGCTCCGCTCCAGGTCGCGCACGTAGTAGTGCAGCGCCTCCACCCGCTTGATGCCGATCGACTCCACCTTGGCCATACAGGTCCTCCGTCGCGAGGGGGTAAACGCAGGGGTGAGCTACGCGCCGGCCGGGACCGCGTCGGCCTGGCGGTCGGCGTGGGAGACGCCCTTGTAGGTGAGCGCGATATGCACGCGCCAGCTGCACGAGCTCCGCCAGTCGCCGTGGAGCGTGGGCCGCTTCGCCGGGGCGCTCATCCGGATACCACCCGCTGCGCGATACGCCCAAAGAGGCTCTGGCCCGAGTGATCCAGCATCTCGATCATGATCGTGTCTCCGGGCTTCATGAAAGGCGTCGTGGCCGCGCCGTGCGAGAGGATCTCGAGCATCCGCTTCTCGGCCAGGCACGACACGCCGCGCGCCGGATCCCGGTTCGAGACGGTGCCGCTGCCGAGGAGGGTCCCGGCCGTGAAGCTGCGGGTCCGGGCGATGTGCTCGATGAGATCGAAGAACGAGAACTGCATCTCCGGGCCGGCCTCGGGATCACCGATGAGAGCGCCATTGCAGATCGAGCGGAGCCGCAGGTGGACGCGCCCGTCCCGGAACGCCTCGCCGAGCTCGTCCGGCGTGATCGCGAACGGCGAGAACGCCGTGGCGGGCTTCGAGCAGAAGAACCCGAAGCCCTTCGCGAGCTCGGCGGGCACGAGGTTGCGCAGCGTGACGTCGTTGGCCAGCAGGAAGAGGCGGATGTGCCGGTGGGCCTCGTCGCGGCGCGTGCCCTGCGGGGTGTCGCCGAGGACGACGCAGACCTCGGCCTCGAAATCGAGGCCCCACGCCTCCTCGCGCAGGACGATGTCGTCGGTCGGGCCGAGGAGGACGCCGGAGCCGCCCTGGTACACCAGCGGATCGGTCGTGAGCGTCTCGGGGGGCTCGGCGCCGCGCGCCTTGCGCACGAGCACGATGTGGTGGATGTAGGCGGATCCGTCGATCCACTCGTACGCGCGGGGCAGGGGCGCAGCGAGCTCTTCCACGACGAGCGGGGCCACCTCCGCGTCGCCGCGCTCGATGTCGTCGGCGATGCGGCGGAGCGCGGGCTCGGCGCGATCCCAGTCGTCGAGCGCGGCCTGGAGCGTGGGGAAGGCGGCGCCGGCCGGCGCGTAGGCGAGGCCGTCGCGGCGGACGACGACGAGCGTACCATCGCGGCCGGGGCCGCGGAGAGAGGCGAGTTTCATGCGCGTGCGAGCTCCTCCCACGATCTTGTGCGGCGCCATGGAGGTGACTGCAACGACTTCGTAACCGATCCCTCAGGCTCGCGGCATAGGCATACTCGCCTATGCCGCGATGCCGCTCCAATGCGGATCATGACCAGCTCCTCGCAAGCGGGTCGTGGACGCGGGACTCCCAAGTTTCGGGGATCACTTCTGCAGTTGGACGCCGAGGAACAGGGCATTCCCCTTCGCCCCCGACAGATCGCTTCTTTGATAGCCGAGCGCCACACGCGCAGCGTGCCCTTCGATGATGTAGCCCATCTGGGCATCGATGAGCAGATAGGGGTCGGCACCCTTCGGCTTCGCTTGTTGCAGTCGGACCAGAGGCTGCAACTTCCCGACGCCGACGTTGGTCGGCGTGAGGTAGCTCGCGAGCGCAAAATAGGAATAGTTGAACCTCTCGAAGTCGCCAAAGTACTTGTAAAATGCGCCTTCGAGCGTGATCGTGCCCGCCGTGCCGAGGTTCTTTTCGAACAGGAGATCGGCGTTGGCCTCCATGTATGTGTCCTTGCGCGGGACGCCTGGAGGCATGTCCATCGCAGGGGGCGGCAATGATTCGACTGAACCTTCCCTCTGCACTTCACCCGCCACGCCGAGCGCGAGGATGCTCTTCTCTCCGAGGTACGTGGACTTCTGGTAATAGGCTGGCTCTGGGTCGAGCAAGCTCAAGTTGAGCCTCGCCGTGTAGAGCGGGCTCATCGAAGAGTCGTGCAGGTTGTAAGCACCGACGTAATACTTGAACAGACCGCCCGCTACCTTGCCCCAGGCGGTCACCCCATCGTTGCGCCCGAAAGGCCCCTGTCTCGGCCCGATCGGCGGCGCATAGGGTTCGAAGAGTCCGGGATAGTTCCACGGCCCCATCGACCACGGCCCGGAGAAGGCGGATCGATCCGACGGCACGATCATTCGACCGATCCAGACGTTCAGCAGATCATGGAATTTGACCTTGGCGATGGCGTCACGGATGGTCGCGCTGCCCGTTATGTTGCCCCCGGTCGGGGTCGGCCCGAACTGAGCAACGATCGCGCCCTGCACCCCGATGAACCGGTTGATCTCGCCTGAAAACGACAGATCCAGCTCTCCGTCCCCGAGCAGTCGGTCCATCTTCTCGCGCTCGACGGGATTCTGTAAGCGACCTCCGACGCGGGCCCAGGCCGCGACGCTGAGCGGCTTTTTCCATGGCTCCTCCTCCGCCGGCGGCGTCGGCGAAGCTGGGCCGGGCCCGGCAGCGCCTTGCTGTGCCGGCGCGCCCGCGTGGGCTTCCGCGGACGGCGCTCGCGCCGCGCTCGCGTCTGCAGGAGGGCTCGCGGGCTCGGTCGCGGGAGCCGCGATCGGCGGGTCTTCGCCCGTCGGCGCCGGCGGTGCTTCGGGCTGCGCTTGTGCCCGTGCCGAGCGATTGAAGGAAGTGATGCTGAGGATGACGGCCAAGATACCTGCGCCAACATCGCCCCGGCGTCTCGACGCTCTCGTCTGTGTGCTCATGCGTTCTCCGTGGTGTGCTCGTCAATAGAACAGCCGCGGTCTCAGCCACGATCGCGCCCACTAGCCGATCTCGTAAACCGTGAGCCGCACCCGGTCGGCCAGCCGCTCGCCCACGGCCAGGGCCAGCACGGCGTTCAGCCGCAGAAGCCCTGGCGCCGAGGTGCGCATACGGATGGCGGTGCGGAAATAGTAGAGCCTGGGGTCCACGGCCTCGCCGCGCCCGAGCGCCGCCAGCACTTCCGGCGGCCCGGCGCGGACGCCTTCGGAGAGGATCTCCACCGTCCCATGGCCGGCGATGTCGAGGATGTAATGGGCGGAGATGTCCATCCGCCCGTCGGCCCAGATCGTCTGCCAGTCGCCGCCCGGCAGCACCCGGCCCTCGAGGCCGCCGGCCACCGTGCCGCCGACAATCGGGATGAAGCGCCGGCCGGGCGGGCTCGGATTGACGGTGACCGGCGGGTCCACCGTCACCTCGAGCGTCATCAGGCGGATGAGGGGCGGGCTCACGCGCGGGGCTCCGAGGCGCGCTTCAGGCCGGTCAGCACCTTGTAGCGGGCGGCGATGGCCTCCAGCTCGCCGGGGGCGAAGACGTCCTCGATGCGGTCGAAGCCGTCGGGCGCGCGGTCCTGGGCGATCTGCATGCACTGCTCCGGGCCGTTGCCGCGGTTGGCCGCGACGATGGCGGCGGTGGCGGGCAGGCGCTCGGCCTCGTAGGCGGCCAGCGCCTCCACCGGATCGGCGTGGGCGGCGAGCGCGCGGACCAGCGCGCGGGCGTCCAGGATGGCCTGGCTCGCCCCGTTGGAGCCGATCGGATACATGGGATGGGCGGCGTCGCCCAGCAGCGTCATGCGCCCATGGCTCCAGCGCGGCAGGGGATCGCGGTCGACCAGCGGGAACTCGTAGATCGCCTCGGCGCCCCGGATCAGGCCGGGCACATCCAGCCAGTCGAAGCGCCAGGCCTCGAACCTGGGCAGGAAGTCGGCGGGATCGCCCCGCCGGTTCCAGTCCTCCCGTCGCAGGCTCTCGGCGACGGTGAGCTCGGCGATCCAGTTGATCCTCTGGCGGCCGTCCGGCCCGGGTGGGGAAATGGGATAGGCGACGAACTTCTGGTCCTGATGCCCGGCCATGATCATGCTGGCGCCGGTGAGGAAGGGCGCCGCCAGGCTGGTCGCCCGCCACAGGATGCGGCCGCCATAGACCGGCGGCCCCTCGTCCGGATAGAGGCCGGCGCGCGCCGCCGAATGGATGCCGTCGGCGCAGATCAGGAGGTCGGCGGGAACCTTCCAGGCCACGCCCTCGCGGTCGAGGAAGCGCGCCACGATGCGGCCTTCGCCCTCCTCGAAGTCCGAAAGGCGCCGGTCGCAGATCACCCGGTCTTGGCCCAGCCGCTCGACGGCGGCGTCGAACAGCACGCTCTGCAGGGCCCCGCGGTGCAGGGAGATCTGCGGCGCGGCGTGACCCGCGAAGCGGCCGCGCGGCTCGCCCCAGATGCGCTGGCCGAGGCGGTTGAAATAGACCAGCTCGCGGGTCGCCACCCCGTGGGCCAGCAGGCCCTCGACAAGGCCCAGCTCGTCCAGCACCTCGGCGGCGTGGGGCAGGAGATTGATGCCGACCCCGAGCGGCAGGATGGTGGGCGCAGCCTCGAACACCGTCACCTCATGGCCCGAGGCGCGCAGCGCCAGAGCCGCGGCCAGGCCGCCGATCCCGGCGCCCGCGACGATCACCTGCATGAAATCCTCCCGCAGACATGCGGCTTGATGCCGCCCATTGTTACAGGCCTTGATGATGTATTGGTCCCGACGTCAACCGCCACGGCCCAGGGCTGATTGCCGCCGCTCATTCGTCAATCCCCGGCATGGCGGCCGCGGAGGGTCATCACCGCCACCGCCACCCCGGCCGACAGCACCACTGGCACCATGGCCATGGCCACGCCGGCGGGGCCCCAGCCCTGGCCCAGCAGGTGGCCCGCCACCAGCGGCCCGCCGATGGAACCCAGCCGGCCGGCGGCGATGGAGGCGCCGGTGGCCAGCCCGCGCGCCCGCGCCGGGTAATAGAGCGGGATGACGCCATAGAGCGAATATTGCGCGCCCAGCAGGAAGAAGCCGGCCAGGCCGGCCAGCGCCAGCACCGGCGGCAGGCTGTTGGCCCCCGCCAGCCCGAAAAGCGACAGGGCCAGGGCGGCATAGGCCGCGATGATGGGAAGGCGCGGCCCGAGCCGATCCACCAGCATGCCGAGGACCCAGGCGCCGATGACGCTGCCGACATTGAAGGCGAAGGCGGCGCCAGCGCCCCCCACCCCGCCCAGGCCCTTGGCCGCCACCAGCGACGGCAGCCAGTTCAGCAGCAGATACAGCACCAGCAGCGTCAGGCCGAAGGTGACCCAGGCCATCAGCGTGACCAGCAGCCGGCCATGGCCGAACAGCGCCTGCACGCCGCCCGGCCGCTGGGCGCCGCTGGGCGCCGCCGCGCGGCTGTCGGGCATCAGCCGCGCCATGGCCGGCAGCAGCAGCAGCGGCAGCACGCCGCCGGCGAGGAAGATGCTGCGCCAGCCGAACCGCTCCAGGACACCGGCCGCGAACAGCGCCGCCAGCGCGCCGCCGGCCGGCATGCCGCTGAACATCAGGGTGGTGGTGCGGGTCCGCCGGTCGGGCGGGGCGATTTCCAGGGCGACGGCCACCAGGCTGGGCATCGCCGCCCCCATGCCGGTCCCGGCCAGGAACCGGTAGAGACCCAGCGACAGCGGTCCGCCCGCCACCAGGGTGGCCAGCGTGAACAGGCCGAAACAGCCGACGGCCATCATCAGCAGCGGCTTGCGGCCCATGCGGTCGACCATCCAGCCGCCGGCCAGCGCGCCGCAGACCAGCCCGGCCATGCCGGCCCCGAACACGACGCCCGCCTGCCCGGGCGTCAGGCCCAGGTCAGGGATCAGCAGGGGGGCGGCCACGCCGATGGCCTGGATGTCGAACCCTTCCAGCAGGGCGATCAGGGAGCACAGCGACAGCGTGACCGCGCCGCTTGACGCGTGAGGGGGCGATGCGCCCATGGGGAGACCTCTCGTTTCCGTCCCGTTGCCCGGGATTGTTGCAGCTGGCCGCAGCCAGGTGCCTGTGTTGCTGCGGGCCTGCTTTTCTATCTGCGTTCGTAGAAGGTGAGGCTCACCCCGCCCGACGCGGGCCCCGGGTCGGAGCTCACATAAGCCTTCGTGTTGAGGATCGTGTAGGGGCCGTCCGCGCGCGCCTCGAAGACCGGCACGAGCGCGCCGAACGGTCCACAGTTCCTCACCACGATGACCTCGCCGTCGTTCGAGGACAGCGCGTACCTGGCGTCCAGCTCGTCGTTCCTCCGCTGCCATCCTCACCTGACTGACCGCACCCTCCAGAGCAGATGCCAAGGACTCCAACCATCAAGAGCTGCGTTGTCAGGTTCTCGAACTTCATCGCCGCATCCGTCTATTCAGGTAAGAGCATGCCGTTGGTTGGTAGCGGTGGCCGCCACCGAGCGAAACCCGCTTCAGAACTGCGAGAAGAAGCTCCAGATCGACTCCCCGAAATTGCTCGGCATGGTGTGGTCCCCGCTGAACTCACACCAGACGACGGGATAGCCCGCGTCGCAGCCGTCGTAGCTGACGCAGGGGCTCGGCTCGGCCGGTGTGGTCTGCTGCTCGCAGTGGTTTCGTTCGATGAAGACATCGCGAGCGGTCCGACCATTTTCGACCGGAACCACGCTGTCGGCGTTGCCGTGGGCGCCCCACATGGCCACAGGGTTGTCCCCGTCTTCGCAGCCGCTGTAGATGGCGCCGGACATGGGGGCGATGGCACGGAAGACGTCGCCCATCGCACAGCCGATCGCGTAGGACATCATGCCGCCGTAGCTGAATCCCGTCGAAAAGACCCTGCTCTGGTCGATGCAGAGCTCGGCGCGGAGGCGGTCGAGCATGGCGCGGAGGAACGTGATGTCGCGGCCACCCGTGTTCGCCCAGCCCTGGTCGAGGCCCTCGGGCGAGACGAAGATCGCCGAGCCGTCGGCGCGATCCTGGAGGCCGTAATAGCCGCCGCCGAACCCGGTCGCGACCTGCTGGGCCGAGCCGCCGCGGGGATGCCAGGCGAAGATCAGCCGGTAAGCGCGGCTCGGATCATAATCGTCCGGTACGGCGAGGATGTACTCGCGCGTCGCGCCCCCTACATCGATGCTGAAACGGCCGCTCGTCGGCGCCGTCGTGCTACCGCAGCCCGTGCTCCGCGTCTCTCCTCCAGTACCGCTCGAGCCGGAGCCGGCGGCGCCCATGCCGCCCGCGCCGCCCGCGCCAGCCTCCCCCGACGTCGGGAGCCCGCCGCTGCCGCCGGCGCCAGCGACCGCCCCCGACGAGCCACCCGTCGCCGACGAGCCACCCGTCGCCGACGAGCCAGCCGTGGCACCGGAGCCGGTGGTGCTGGGCCCAGCGAGCCCTCCGGTGCTGCTGCTGCCTGGCGGTGCATCGGTCGCCGTATCTCCCTGGCTGGAGCAGCCCAGCGCCGTGAGCACCGCGAGCGCGACGACCCCTGGAGCGGTCGTGCCGAAATTGCGAAGCGTTTCCATTCGTCATCGCCTCCCTTTTCCAAGATCGCCGTCCGTCCTCGCGTGGCCCGATGCAGGTGCCTGCAACGACTTCGTACACGAGCCCTCTGGCTCGAGGCATAGGCATAATCGCCTATGCCTCGATGCGAGACGTCACGCCCGCTCTGGTGGACTGGACGATTCGGGCGAGAGTCGAATTCAATTGATACTGCAATTGCACCTGGGCGGCCCACGCAGGCTGCGCGGTGGAGGCGGCCCGGCTTCGCGCGCGCTGCAAAGCCACTTGTTCGCTCTCGCCGCTGCTCCTCTCGTGCGCGCCGGCCGCGCGATGTGGTAGAGATGGAGCTCTCGCTGCTCCCGGCGTGAGGTGAGCGCGCGGGCGCGCGCATCGCTCAGGGACTGTCCCGGCACGTACATCAGGTAGTAGCGCGTCACCCCACCGACCATCAGCGTCTGCTGCGTGCGAGGGTCGGGGCGCGTCACGGCTTCGCCGCAGCCCATCGATCTGCCGTCGCCAGCGCCCCCAGCGCCCGCCGAACCGCCGTCACCGGTCGAGTCGCCGCCCGCGCCGCCGGAGCTGCTCGCGCTCTCGGCCGTGCCCGCGCCCCCGCTCCCGCCCGCTCCTCCGCCCGACGTCGATCCCACGGTCGATCCCACGGTGGAACCGCCGCTCGTGGTGGCGCCAGAAGATGCATCAGCGCCGCGGTCGACGGGCTCCGGCTCCGACGAGCAAGCGGCCAGCCCCGTCGCCACGCCCGCAGTGAATAGAACGCTCAGTCCAAACGCATAACTACATGGGGACACCACCTCGCTAACCGCTGCTCGTCGGGGGGGCGGACGATCACGGGTTGTCCGCCACGCTCCCCCGGCTGGTTGATGCAGGCATCATGCGCCGGTCGCCGCCGGGCCAATCACGATTCTCAATAGGTCGAGAACAGGCTAAAGAGGAACTTGGGCGCGAACGCGGGCCAGCCGTGATTGGTGTTGCTGTAGTTCGGGTCTCCGTGCTCGCACCAGTAGACCGGATGGTCCTCGTCACAGCCCTGATACATGACGCAGTTCGAGAGGTCGTCCGTGTATCCTTCGACCGGCGTCGTGCTCGCCTGGCAGTGGTTCAGCTCGGTATAGAAGTCGCGCGTCCTCGGGCCGTTCTCCGTCCCGACCACCGAGTCGCGCTCTCCGTGAATGACGACCGCCGTGACCTGTCCGGTACACTCTCGGGTGCTGGCGTTGAGTGGATACTGGGGTACGTTCTTGGTGGCGCACGGGCCCACCGCGCGCAGCTTGTCCGCGTGCTCGCAGCCAAGAATGCTCGAGAAGTCGCCGCCCGAGCTCTCGCCCGCCGCGAACACGCGAGCCTTGTCGATGCAGAAGTTGTCCGTGATCTGATCGTAGAACGGCTGAAAAAAAGAGACGTCGTTCGCCACCCAGCCCGAGCCGGAGTTGGCCGGGTGCGGGTAGACGCGGATCCAGGCCTCCTTGGGCCCGGTCGCCTCGAAGCCCGCGTTCTGCTCTGCCCAGCTGATCGGGTTGTTCGTCGGGTTGAACATGATCATCACTGGATACGGCTTGCTGGCGTCGTAGTTGGTCGGCAGCTTCACGTAGTACTGGTGACCCGATACGGTGAGTGGGCTCTGCGCGCTGCCCGTCTGCGGATTGGCCTTGTTGCAACCCGTGCTCGGCTGCGGGGCGACCTTGCCGCCCATCGATCCGCCCGAGCCACCGGCTCCTGGCGAACCACCGCTTCCGCTCATTCCTCCCTCACCGCCCGCTCCACCTGCGGACGCGCTGCCGTCGCTGGTCGTTGTGCCGCCGCCGGTCGTGGTGCTACCGCTGCTGCCTGAGACGGCGGCCCCGCCCGTTCCGGCTTGAGGGTCGTTGCCCGACGCGCCCGCGCCGTCACCACCGTCACTACTGCAAGCCGAGAGAGCGCAAGAGCCGACCAGTGCCGCGAATGATGTGGTTCGAGCGAAAGTGGTTTTGTTGATCATTTGAATCCCCAGGCGCGATTTCGCCCTCACCGGCAGCGTTCCACGAGGCGCGCCCTCAGCGTGAGGTCGTTTCCGTTTGATTGAATGATCTGAGGCCGACGACGGAGCCAGGACTCGGCGATATGACGCGAATTTTATGCAGACAGCATCTTCACCTCTTGTGACGAGCGCTTGCTGTTCCGCTCGCCGCGGTCGCGGTGAGGTATGTATCGTGAACGTTCACACTTTCGATGTCAACTCTTGTCGGCTGGACCGCGGGTATCCTCGAGCCTGAGGGAGGACAAGCCTGGGGGGCTCCTCCGGAGCGCCGCGTCAAGCGAGGCAGGCGCCGGGCCGTGGAGCGTCGCGAAGCTCAAGCTGACCACCCCAGGGTCGGCGAGCGCCGCCGGTGACGAGCCGCTGCAGCACAGAGCTCGGGCGGTACGATTGGAATCCACATCGACCATGACCGCGGCCCGGCGCCCGCCTCGCTTGACGCGGCACTTCCGGAAACCTGCCAGCCATCCGGGCCCGAGCTCGGCCGCAGACGGGGGGATTGGAATTGACATCAAAACTGTGAGCGTTCACATTGGCCGCGAACGAGCCCTGTGAGCAGACGACGGGTACCTGGTGATCTTCGATGGCGAACCGAATGGCTCCGGATCGAGGCCCATGGTCGACGACTACAAGGCCATGGGGCAGCCCCTGCTCGAGTCCCTGGATTGGGCCATCAAGGAGAACGGGCGAGCGTGCAGCCAGTACTACCGAAGCCTGGCTGCCGACAAGACAGCGGTCATGGGTTGGTCCTGTGGCGGACTGATGGCCGAGGGGGCTTGCGAGCACCAACGTGGGCCACGGCGGCACTTGCGGCCAGGACAACGGTGGAGTCTTCGGTAAGGTCGGCGTTGCCTGGCTAGGCTGGCAGCGGAAGGGTGACATGGGAGCGACCGGCAAGGGCATGTTCGTCGGCGCGAGCTGCGGCCTGTGTACCGACCGGGCGTGGACCATCGAGTCGAAGAACACGGACTGAGGGCGCGCCGCGCGGCGCTCAGAACGTGACTTCCAGCGAGCGTTTCAGCGCTGGATCGCCGTGGTGAACGCCGCCCGGCACTTGTTAGCTAGAACGCCGAGCCGTTCACGCGCTTGCCCGGAGACGAGCTCCCGCCGAGGGTGCTATGGAGCACGAACGGCGCCACCGCGGACAGATCGGGGTTACGGTTCATCGACACACCGTCCTGGCCCGCAAGCGCGCTCCCGTACGTCACGGTATTCACGGTCGCCCCCGAGGCGTTACGCAGCGTGATCGTGTCACCTGCGTTGGCGAGGCTCAGCGCGCCCGTGGACGCCCCGACGGCTCCGCTCACGCCGCCGGGCACGGCCGCGGCGTTGCCGTACACCACCACGGCCGTCGCCGGCGCGAGCGACGCGCCGGTGGGGAAGGTGTGCCGCGTCGCCGTCGGGTCGACGAGCGTCCACCCGCCGATCGCAGCGGGCCCCGTGCCTATATTGACGATCTCGACGAACTCGCCGTCCGCGTCGCCGCCAGGCTCGTTCGCGAGGACCTCGTTGATGATCACGATGGCCGTACCCGTGCCGCCGCCGCTGCCGCCGCTGCCGCCGCTGCCGCCGCTACCGCCGCTACCGCCGCTACCGCCGCTACCGCCGCTGCCGCCGCTACCGCCGCTGCCGCCGCTGACGTCGGGGATCAGGAAGTCGCGCACGACGCCCATGTGCTGCATGTTGGAGGCGCCGCTGTCCGACCAGAGCGCCGGGCTGATGTCCGCGATCGGGGAGTAGACGCGCGTGTCCACCACGAGGCCGTTCGCGAAGCTGCTCCCGCCGATCGTGACGGCGGTCTCGAGCGGGTCCAGGTCGCCGTCGACGAGCACCCAGTCGTACGGCTTGGTCCTGCCGGCGTTGGTGTCCCCGTCCCCGCTCGCGTCGGCGGGGTAGGGACCGGACGTGACGACGACACCCTCGTTCTTCAAGGTCGCGATGCACGACTCGCTCCTGACCGACGTGTTGAAATCGCCGCCGATGACCAGGTAATCGCCGTCGGGCACGACCGCGTTGATGAACGAGGCGAGCTGCGTCGCCTCCGTGTTGCGCGCGCCCGCGCTCGAGGTAAGGAGGTGGACGCTGATGGCCCAGAGGTCGACCGAACCGGGGATGTCGATCCGCGCCCAGGCGAAGTCCCGGTTGCTCACCGAAGAGTCGTCCCACTCGCCGAACGCGACGATCGGCCACCGGCTCACGATCCCGTTCGGGATCTGCGCCCCGTCCTCGCGGTAGTAGCTGAACCCCGCGCCGAACGCGAGGTCCACGAAGGCGCGGATGTCGGACGTGCTGTTGCTGCCATAGTTGAACTCCTGGAGCATCACGATGTCCGGCTTGACCCCCTGCATGATGCGCCTGCCGTGCCCGGGATCGTAGCTCTGGTTCGTGCCGCTCGTGAGGTTCGCGGCCATGAGCCGGACGCGCGTCGAGAGCGCGTCGCTGCTCTCACCGAGGACGGTCGCCTCCGGGCCTATCTCCCCGTCGAGCGGCGGGTCGGCGGCGCACGCGGCCATGGCGAGCGCTGACACGAGCAACGGCAGACGGACCAAGGCGCACCGCTTCGAGATGGAAGACGTCAATAGCATATCGTCGCACCGGACCTTTCTCGGGATCTTCGTATTACAGCACGGAACAAGGGCACAGCCGAGCCATGATCGTCCCTGTCCGATGCAGCGATGATGCGGTCTCGGTTGCGAACGGATGACACGCGCCTCGAGCTCGTCGCCTCGGAGGGCGCGCCGACCTCCGCGCACCGGGTGTGCGCTCTCCCTCACGACAGCGGCGCCGCCCTGCGGTAAAACGCCCTCAACGCCGGGACAGGCGCCTGTTCACCCCATGTTCTCATCCTGAAAATCGAGGTGCGTCACGAAGACGATGAAGATGTCTCTCCGCTGGGCGCTGTGGCTGTCAATCTGCGCGACGAGCGGAATCGGACTGATGGGATGTGGCGATGATGGCGGCGGCGCGGGGCAGCCGGAACCGGCGGGACGGTATCCGCGGCTGCCGGAGGCCGCAGGGTCGTTCGGGGCGGCCGCGCTCGACGGATTCGCCTGGGTGGCCGGCGGCCACGTCACCGCGGCGCACGTGCAGGGGAGCGGCTTCTCGAGAGGCGACGCCGCGCCGCGCGCGGAGCCCGCCTCAGCGGCTCCCCATGGCGAACGCGATCCCGCTCTGCAGCGAGCCCTTCACCGCGAGCCGGCCGACGTCCGCCCCGCCGGCGGCGAGGCGGCCGGCGACCTCGGGGCGGATCCCCGTGAGGACCACCCGCGCGCCGAGCAGGCCCGCGACCCGCACCGCCTCGAGCAGCGCGTCCACCGACCGCGGATCGAGCTCGTCCACGCCGCTCAGGTCGACGATGGCGATCCGCGTGCGGCGCTCGGCGATGCCGCGCGACAGCACCTCGATCACGCGCCGCGCGCGCTGGGCCTCCAGCGGGCCGATGAGCGGCAGGACCACCACGTCGTCGCTGAGGGGGATGAGCGGCATGGACAGCCGCGCCAGCGCCGCGTCCTGGGCCTGGATCACCTCCTCCTGGAGGCGCGCGCGCTCCTCCTCGGCGCGCCTCCGCTCCGTCATGTCGATGCCGGTCATGATCACGAACCGGGACGCCTCGTCCTTGCCGCGCAGGACCGCGCCGGACCAGGCGGTCACCCGGCGCGCGCCGTCCCTCGCCGTCCACGGGACCTCCACCTGCTTCATCGGCGCGCCCGCGCCGAGCTCCTCGAACAGGCCCCTGAGCTGCGCTGACGCCTCCGGATCGGGCGTGAGATCCCAGAGGTACCTCGGCTCGAGGAACCCGAGCGCGTCGCCCAGCGCCCGCTCGGCGGCGCGGTTCATGCGGACGATGCGCCCGCGCGCGTCGAGCACCACGATGAGGCCGTCCACGAGGTCCATCACGCCCGCCATGAAGTCCCGCTCGCGGCTCAGCATCTCCAGCGCGTGCTTGCGCTCGAACAGGCGGCCGAGCTGCCGCGCGATGCGGCCCACGGTCCGGGTGAACGTCCCGTCGTCGCCGTGCTCGGCGTCGGAGAAAAACTCCAGCACCGCCACCACGTCGGCGCCCACCACCACGGGGAACGCGAACCCCGCCTTGACGCCCAGGTTCTTCGCGAGCCTGGCGCGCGGGAAGTTCGCGTCCTCTGTGACGTTTCGCACCCACGCCGGCTGCTTGGTGGCGAGCACCCTCCCTGGCAGCCCGACCCCCGAGGTGAACTGCATCGACTCCGTGATCGTCTTGAAGGTCGCGAACTTCACCTCATCGTTGATGTACCAGAGCGCCGTGGGGAGCAGCAGAGAGGGGTCGTCCGCGGCCGGCACGTACGCGTGTCCCACGGGCCAGCTCAGGTGATCGCAGATGTGCGCGATGGTGCGATGCAGCGCCTCGTCGACGCTCGCCGCCTCGTGCACGTCGACGGTGACGACCCGGAGCAGCTCCACCAGAGACCGCTCATCCGTCAAGACATTGTCGAGCCTCAATCGAGCTCTCGTCGCTGGTTCATCCAAGCGTTTGACGACACCGGACATGAAGGAGCGAGTAGCACGTTCAATGTATCCGATCCGTTTCCGTGAGACGATCTTGGCGGAGGTTCGCTCGCCGGCCGCGCGCGCGATGTGCGCGCAGCGACACGCATGAAGCCGAGCCGCCGTTGCGCCGCCGCTGTCACGCGGCCGTCGCGCGCGGCTGTCGCGCCGCCGCTGTCACGCGGCCGTCGCGCCGCTGTCGCGCTGGAGACCTCGCCGGCGAGCGCGTCCACCGCGCCCCGGAGCCGGGCCGCTCGCGGCCCGCGTCGCCGCTGGACGATGGCGCGCGATCCCCCCTAGTCTATCGACCGCCGCGGCGGCGAGCTCGCATGTGCGGGCGCAGGGCCGTGCAGCGGGCCACAAGGACAACGTGATATTCGGTCCCTGATGAAAAGGAAGATGATGCTCTCGAACTGTCTTCGCCGGTGCGCGTTCGTGGTGACGTTGCTGGCCGCGGCGCCCGCGCTCGCGGCGGAGCCGCCGGCCGGCGCCTCGGCCGACGCGCAGCAGCTCGCCCGGACCAGGGCGCACGAGGGGCTCAAGCTCTACGGCGCGGACCGGTGGCAGGAGGCGTTTGACGCGTTCCAGGAGGCGGACCGGCTCTATCACGCGCCGACGCTCGTGCTCTACATGGCGCGGTGCCAGCGCAAGCTCGGGAACCTGGAGGCCTCGCGCGCCCTGTACGAGCAGGTGCTCGACGAGGCGCTCCCGGAGGACCCGCCGCCGGCGTTCCTCGAGGCGCGCAGGGACGCCGAGACCGAGCTCGCCGGCGTCCGCGCGGCGCTGAAGCCGCCGCCCGCGGCCCCGGCGGCGCCCGCCCCGCGCGCCGGGGGCGGCGGCTCGCTGCTGCCCGCCGGCCTCGCGTTCGGGCTCGGGGCGGTGGGCCTCGGCGTCGGCGCCGCGACGGGCATCGCGTCGCTCTCCAAGGTGTCCGACATCAAGTCGCAGTGCGACGGCCGGCGCTGCCCGGCCGAGCTGCAGGGCGACGCCGACACCGCGACAACGCTGGGCCACGTGTCCACCGTGGGCTTCATCGTCGGCGCCGCCTCGGCCGCGGCGGGCGTGGTGCTGCTCGTGGTGCGGCCAGGCGGCGACAGCGCGCCCGGCGGCGACAGCGCGCCCGACGCCGCGGGCGCGGCGCCGCAAGCGCGCCGCGGCGTGGTCTGGAGCGCCGGGGTGGGCCTCGGGGGGATCGCGCTGCAGGGGGCGTTCTGATGCGAGCGCTGGCGCCGGGCTGGAGCTCGGGACCCAGCTCGCGGCCGGGCTCCTCACGGAGCCCTGACGCGGCCGGCGCGGGGCGCGGGCGCGCCACCGAGCGACGAGGCGGCGAGGACGAGCTGCGGCGCCGCTACTGGTTGGCGCCGATCGAGGCGAGGAAGTCGTTGTAGGCGTCGATCTTGTCCCCCGGGACCACGTCGAGGCCCGTGTTGACGCGGCTACCGTCGACCATCTGCGGGGCGAGGATCTCCTTGGTCGCGTCGAGGCCGATGCTCTTGATGCCGTAAAGGATGTAGGGCACGAGATATCCCTGGTAGTACTGCCGCTGGATGTGCGTGGCCTGGATGCGCCCCTGGCGCATGTAGTCGACGGTCCTCGGATCGAAGTCGAAGGCGACGATGGGGATATCCAGCTTGCCCGCGGCCTCTGCGGCCATCGCGCACCGATACGAGATGTTGAACAGGCCGAGCATGCCCACGACGGGCGGGTCCGCGGCCTCGAGCTGGGCTGTCATCCACTCGACGTCCTCGGTCTCGCCGTCGGGATTCCAGGAGGATTGCCGCACCAGGACCTCGTAGCCGGCTGCCTCGAACACATCCTGGGCGCCCTGCGTTCGCTCCATCCCGCTGCTCCAGGCCGCGTCGGCGTTGCCGTGGAGGATCACCGTCCCCGGCGCCGGGGGCAGCATCGCGAGCAGGGTGTCCCCTGCCGTCGCCCCGGCAGACCTGTCGAGGGTCCCGACGTAGATCGCGCGCTTCGAGGTCGCCACGTCGGTGTCGAGCGTCACCACCTGGACCCCCTTCGCGATCGCCTCGTCGACGGCGGCCGCCTGGGCGTCGTTCAGGGGCGCGAGGCCGAGCCCTTCCGCGCCATACTCCACCGTTTGCTCGATCTGTTGATTCTGGAGCTGCTGCGCTTCCTCTGTATCTTCCGAATCTGCGACCGGCCCGATCACGCTCCCCGTGACCCCGAGCTCACCCATGGCCCGGTTCGCCGCCGTGATGACCGATGTCCAGAAGCCGGTAGCGTTCTTCAGCACGATCGCCATCTGCATCGGCTGGGACGATCTCCTGTTGATCTCGGCGATGAAGCTGTCGACCGTCGCCTCGAGCTCCACCGGAGTGAACTCATTCTCGAGGGTCGGGATCCGTCGGATGGGTGTGTCTCCCTCGCCCGCGTCGGGGGGCTGGCTCCCGCATGCAGCCGTCAGCAGCGCGAGCCCTAGGGCGCGGCGGACGTCGCGCGCGTCGGTCGCGTGTGCCGTGTGCCGAGGGGTCGCGGGCCCGGCCGCCCGGCGGCATGGAGCCCGGAGGGGCGGTGCTCGGCGGCATGGAGCCCGGAGGGGCGCCGCCCCTGTTCAGGTCAGTCGCACGTGGCGACCTCGCAGGCCTCCATCTCCGCGCCGCACGCCGTGACGATGCACGTGTTGCACACCTCGGGGTCCTGGCCTCTGCAGTCCTCGTCGCACGCGCCGTAAGCCCCGGTGATCTGGCAGTTGAGCGTCTTCGAGAGCTGGGGCCCGACGCTCGCGCAGCTGTTCACCACGCAGCCGTACAACGTGGCATCGTCCCCGTTGGGCGTGCTGTTGAGGCACGACATCGCCTCGGCGCACGTGGACGTCCCGGAGCCGGTCCATGTAGGGGTGAAGAAGCCCGCCTCGTTCTCGCAGTTCTCGTAGGCCTCGGACCGCGGGAAGTACGGCCCGATCAGCATGCACATCTCGTCCTTCGTGGTCGGGCCCTGCGCGATGTTGCGGTCCTCGGTGTTCTTGAAGTCGCAGCGGTACTCCAGGGCCTCTCCCGCCTTGACCTCGAGGAACGGCGTGAACTCCTGCGAAGGGACCCCCTCCCACCGGTCGTGGGCATAGAGCTCCGTCGTCTTGCCGTCGGCGTCTACCTTGCGGGCTACGTAGCCGACGCCGCGGCGGTGCATGTGCGACTGGATCCTCACGACCGAGATGTCGGTATCGGTGGTGCAGCGCATCTGCGACGAGGAAGTCCCGCGCGCCGGCACGCTGATGAACGGGTTGTAGTGGAAGAGCATGCCCGCCTCGGTCTTCACCTCGTCATCCGCGATCGTGTAGAGGTTGATGCGGGCGTCGGTCTCGAGGGGCTTGCTCGAGGAGTTCAGGTAGTGGGTGTTCATGAGGAGCACCGTGCCCGGCGCTACCTTGAGCGCGACCCCCTCCGGCAGGTCGCCAAGGAAGGAGTCGCCGTCGGGGGACTGGGAGCCGGCGACCACGCCCTTGACATCCCAGTAGGCCTGGGGGCCCTGGCTGCAGTCGTGGACCTGGGCCGCGTCGATGGGATCGCCGTCGCGCGTCGTGGCCGGGATCTCGGTGTAGGGCGTCGCGTACAGCAGCACGTGGTGGCTGCCGCTCGAGAACCGGACCTCTTCCCGGTTGACGTTGAGCCCCTCCGGCGGCGCGACGAAGAGCTGACAGCGCTCGACCTCCGTCCCCGGCTCGATCGTGGAGGTCATTCGATACTGCACGCCGGTGCCCTTGGGCGGCGGCTCCAGCATCTCGTCCCCCGGCGGCGTCTCGGTGCCGCCGTCCGAGGAGGAGCAGCCGACGAGCGCGGCGGCGCCGAGGAGAGCGATGAATGAGGTGATTGTGCGCATGGTTGATCCCTGCTGTGTGGTGGTCGCATCTCGCGCGCGCCGGAGAGCGCGCGCCTGGATCCCGGGGTCTCTCGCGGCGGCGTCGCGCCTGCCCAGGGAAATCGGCTGGTGCCGGCTGGCCTGCGCCGGCGTGCCCGCGGTCGCCCTCATCCCCCGGAGGGGCTCAGGCGGACAGGCAATGACGTCATCTTCCGGATCGAGGGGTGCGAAGCGAAGATCGCAGGGCCCGCGAGCTCCATCTCGGGAAAGCGGCTGAGGAGCGTGTCGATGGCTATCCGCCCCTCGAGGCCAGCCGGCGTCGCCCCGATGCAATAGTGGGCGCCGCCGCCGAAGGCAATGCCCGCGTCGACGCCGCGCCGGAGATCGAACGCCGAGGCGCGAGGGTAGACCGCCTCGTCGCGCAGCGCGCTGCTCAGCATGGCCATGACCATCTGTCCTTTCCTGATCCGCGCCCCCTGGAAGTCGACGTCCTCGAGCGCATAGCGCGGGATGCCCAGCTTGCCGAAGTTGTCGTGGCGGAGCGTCTCCTCGATGACGTTCCTGACGAGCTCGGGCTCGCGCCTTACCTCGGCGAGCGCCTCGGGCGACCGGAGGAGGTTGTACACCGCGAAGCAGATGATGTGGACGGTGGTCTCCGTCCCTACCACGAGCACCGCGGCGACCAGCGCGACGAGCTCGTCCTTGCTCAGCCGGTCGCCCTGCTCCTCGGCCTGGATGAGGAGGGTCAGGACATCGTTGTCCAGCGGCTTCCTGCGGCGCTCCTCGATGGTGTCACTCACGACGTCGATCCCTACGCTCAGCGCCGCGTCGAGCTTCCCTAGGTCCTCGGGAGAGAGCTGTCCCGCCATCGAGAGACGGTGGATCGCGTCCGTGAAGCGGAGGAATGACGCGTCGTGCCGCCTCGGGATCTTGAACATCGAGCAGATCCCCCGGATCGGGATGGCTTCGGCGTAGTCGCGCGCCACGTCGAGCGTGTCCGCGCCGCGCGCGTCGACGGCAGCGGCGAGGGCCTCGTCGACGATGCCCTGGATCTCGGGCGCGAGGCGCTCGATCTCGCGGGACGTGAACGCCGGGGCGATCAGCTTGCGCATCCGCACGTGATCCTGCCGGGAGAGCGAGAAGAGGCTGTGCTTGTTCAGCCGCTCGAACTTGCTGTTCAAGGAGAGGAGGTCGTCGCTCGTGGAGAATTCCCACGCTGCCCGATCGGTCGTGAAGCGGCCATCGCGCAGCAAGGATACGACGTCCTCGTGCCGGAAGACCAGCCACGCGCGCCCCTGCTCCCAGTAGAAGACGGGGGCCTCGGCCCGGAAGCGAGCGAACACAGGGTAGGGATCTTCATCGAACCCGGGGGCGTACGGGTTGAACTCGAGGCGGGCCCCGCGCTGTTCTGCCATGGAAGGGTGCTGTCGCATGGATGGCTCCTTCCTCTCCCTAGCCCGTCGTCAACCGCACCACGCGCTGCGACCAGAGCTCGATCAGCTCCTTGACCACGGCCTCGCGCCGGGGTTCCCCGGAAAGCAGATCGCCGAGCCGTGCCCGGCCGTCCGCGCGCCACAGGACATCGAACGCCTCGTCCGACAATGCGTACATCCTCGTTGAAGGAGGTGTTGAGCACCACGGGGACGCCCGTGATGTCGCCGAACGCCCGGATCAGCCGCCAGAAGCGCTCGTTCGTCCGCCGCGAACCTCTCAGGGGGACAAGCGTCGTCGTGTCGTGCGGCGCCCGGCGAGCGGTCGTGTTGATGACACGCGGAGGAACGGCTGTCGAGCCCTGAGCTCGACTCTCATCATCGCTTCAAGTCGGCGTCGCGGCGCTGCGCTTCGAGCCTGGTGCGACCGGTTGTTTGCTGAATTAAGAACTGCAAAGATGCTTTGATTAACGTAACGTTGCTCCGCGTGGCGCGAGCGGGCTGGAGTGTGCCGAGTCAAGAACAGCAAAGATGCTTTGATTGACGTGATGTCGCTCCGCGCGGTGCGAGCGGGTCAGCTGGCGTGAGTGGAATATTCCAGCGCGGTTCCCTTGCTGTCGAGCGGCTGAGGCATCCCCTCAACTTCTTCGGAAAATTCACAGGGAGGCGGGGAGATGGGGAGGGAAATCTACAAAATACTCCCTGTCTCCCCGCCTCCCTGTTCAATTTCCCCGCTGAAAAGGGCTGCAAAATGAGGGGATTCCTCAGGTCGAGCGGCCCAGAGCCGGCGAGCTCGCGCGAACAAGGGTGAGCGGGGCGACTGGGCCTTTCCGGCCCCTGGATGGCGGCGGGCGCTGCAAGTTCGCGCCGGCTGCGCGCTCTGGTAGCCTGGGCCGGTGCAGCTCCGCTCCGACACCCGTCACCTCTCGCCTGCCTTCGCGCTTGCGACCGCCGTCGCGCTCCTCGCCCCGGCCGCCGCGCAGGCGGCGGACCCGGCCCCCGCTGTCGCGATCGACCTCGGGGGGGCGCAGCTCGACCTCGTGCTGGTGAAGGCGGGGCGCTTTCGCCAGGGCTCGCCGCCGACGGAGGCTGGCCGGGGCGACGACGAGGCGCTCCGGGAGGTGACCATCCGCCGCGACTTCTACCTGGGGAAGTTTCCGGTCACGGTCGGGCAGTTCACGCGCTTCACGGCGGCGACCGGGTACCGCACCGAGGCCGAGGTCGGCGCCTCTGGCGGGTTCGGCTTCGACGGCCAGGGCCTCTCGCAACGCAAGGAGTTCACCTGGAGGACTCCTGGCTTCCCGCAGACCGACATGCACCCGGTGACCCTCGTGACCTTCAAGGATGCGGGCGAGTTCACCCGCTGGCTGACGCGGAAGACCGGGCGCGTCTTCGACCTGCCGACCGAGGCGCAGTGGGAGTACGCCTACCGCGCGGGCACGCAGACGCGGTTCTACGCGGGGAACGACGACCAGTCCGCCGCCGCGATCGGGTGGTTCAAGGGCAACGCGGGGGGCGGGACGAAGCCTGTCGGGCAGCGGCAGCCGAATGCCCTGGGCCTGTACGACATGAGCGGCAATGCCTACGAGTGGTGCCGCGACTGGTACGGTCCCTACGCGCCCGGCCCGGCGGTCGACCCAGAGCAGACGAGCCCTCCGGCCGGCGACAAGCCCCGGCGCGTGCTGCGCGGCGGGTCGTGGCTCAAGGAGCCGAAGCACCTGCGCGCGGCGGCGCGGTACCGCAACGACCCTGGCAGCCGCAACGCGGACAACGGCTTCCGCGTCATCGCCGCGCTGGAGGCGAGCGCCCCGGCCGCCGCGGCGTCCTCGACGCCCGCGGCGCCTGCGCCGCTCCTTGCGGGGACCAGGCGCACGTCGCCCTCGAGCTCGTGGTCGACCGCGACGATCGTGGCGTTCGTGGGCGGGGGCCTCGTCCTGACCAGCGCCGTCGTCGGCCTCATCGGCCTGCTCGTGCACGGCGCAGCCCGCCGCCGGCCCATTGCGGGGGCGCCGCCGGGCGTGACGTTCCGGCCGCAGGGCGACGGCTTCTGGCTGAACGCTCCGCATCACCTGCGCGGGTCGACGCTCCATTATCGATGCTTCGTGAACGGGGCGATGCGGCGCGCGTCGGTGCCCATCGAGCCGAACCCGCGAGGGCAGTTTGTTTACACGGGCGGCGTTCCGTCGGCCGTGGAGGTGGAGCAGCTCGGCGCCGCCGCGTGGGCCGCCGGCGCGCCGAGCGGGGCCGCCAGCGCGCCGCGCGGGGCCGGATCCTACCGCTCGCGGGACCGCATCTCGAGCTCGCCGGACGTGGCCGCTGTCGCGCCGTTCCGCGGCTATCCCTCGGCTTACTGAGCCGCGCCGCCAGGCCCCGCATGCGCCGCCCGATCTGCGCCGTCTTCGCCGAAGCGCCCGCGCACCGCGCCCGCGCCATCCGCACGCTGCGCGCGCTCCGGCTCGCCGGGCTCGCGCCGGTCGACCTCACGGCGGCGCCGCTCGCGGCTGCGGCGGAGGCGCTCGCGGCGGGGCCGGTGTGGCTCGTGCGCGGCGGCGCTTGGCCTGCCCCGTCCGCGGCGCTCGATCCGGACCCGTTCCCGCCGCCGAGCGACACCGGGCTGCCGCTCTGCGCGCTCGGCGCCGTCGTGGCGCCGCTCGATCCTTCCGCGCGCGCCGAGCCCGAGCCCGAGGCTGTGGCGTGGGCCGAGCTGCTGCGGGCGACCGGCGGCGAGCTGAGCCGCGCCGCGCGCGCGCGCCGCGGCCCGGGGTTGCCTCGCGCGGCAAGCGTGTACCTCGACGCGCGGCTCGCGGCGGGCGTCGTGGCGCGCCTGCGTGCGGGCGATCCGCTCGACGCCGCGCTCCAGGGCGAGCTCGGGGCGCGGCGCGCGCGCGTGGTGCGGCACGCGCCGCTCGACGTCTGCGATGACGCGGCGCTGCGGGTCGCGCAGGTCGTGACGAGCCTGCAGCAGGGCGGCGCCGAGCGGATCGCGATCGACCTCGCGACCGGGCTGCCGCGCCGCGGCGTGCGCTCGCGCGTCTATGCGGTGTACCGGCCGACGCGTCCCACGTTCAGCGCGCCGCCGGGGACGCTCGACCTGTCCGAAGCGCGGGGCGATCGCGAGGCGCGCTTCGACGCGCTCGCCCGGGGGCTCGCGGCGTGGGGCGCGGACCTCGCGCACGCGCACCTGCTCGACGCCGAGGACCTCGCGCGCCTCTCCGCGCGCGGGTACCGGGCGCTCGTCACGGTCCACAACGTGGCCGCGGGCTGGCCGGCGGGGCTCGATCGCCTCGGCGCGGACGGTGCGGTGCTGCTGGTGGCCTGCGCGCGCGCGGTCGAGGCGGAGCTCGCCGCGTGCGCGCTGCCCGTCCCGGTGCGCACGGTCTGGAACGGGATCGACCTCGCGTCCGCGGGGGCGGAGCCCGCCGCGCGCAGGCGGTCTATTCTGGAACGCGCTGTCCAGAATGGGCGCGACCTCGCGTCCGCGGGGGCGGAGCCCACCGCGCGCGGGTGGTCTATTCTGGAACGCGCTGTCCAGAATAGGCGCGACCTCGCGTCCGCGGGGGCGGAGCCCACCGCGCGCGGGTGGTCCATTCTGGAACGCGCTGTCCAGAATAGGCGCGACCGCACGCCCGCGGAGGCGGAGCCCGCCGCGCGCAGGCGGTCCATTCTGGAACGCGTTGTCCAGAATGGGCACGACCTCGCGCCCGCGGAGGCGGCGCACCGGTCAGGCTCGGCAGACGCCATGCGGGCCAGCGCGGCCGAGGCCGCGGCGTGGCGGCGGCGCCTCGAGATGGCGCCGGACGACCTCGTCCTGCTCGCCGTGGCGAACCCGCGGCCGCAGAAGCGGCTGCACCTGTTACCCGCTATCCTCGCGGCCACGCGGGCCGCGCTCGCCACGACCGGCGATCCGCGGGCGGCGCGGCTCGTGATCGCCGGGAGCGCCTCGCCCCGCAGCGAGCAGGCGCTCGCCTCGGAGGCGGAGCTCTGGCGCGAGGTCGACCGGCTCGGCCTGCGCGCCGAGGTGCGCTTCGCGGGCGCGGTCGCCGACGTGGCCGGCTTGCTCGCGGCGGCCGACGTGCTCGTATCGCCGAGCGCCCACGAGGGGCTGAGCCTCGCGCACCTGGAGGCGCTCGCCGCGGGCCTCCCGGTGGTCGCGACCGGCGCCGGCGGCACGGCGGAGATCGCGGCCGAGACCCCGGCGATGGTCCACCTGCCGCTCGACGCCGCGCCGGAGCGCTTCGCGGCCGCGATCGTGGCGGCGGCGCGTGCCCTCCCGGCGTCGCCGGGCGGCCGGGAGGTCGTGGCGCGGCACTTCAGCGCGGCGCGGATGGCCGAAGGCTACGCGCGGCTCTACCCGCGGGCGATCGCGCGGAACCGCGGTCTTCGCCGGGGGGACGGGCTGCTCCTCGTGACGAACAACTTCTCGACCGGCGGGGCCCAGTCGAGCGCGCGCCGGCTCTTGCTCGGCCTCGCGGCGGCGGGCGTGCGCGGCCGGGCGGCCGTGATCGAGGAGCAGCCGGAGTACCCGACGCCGGGGCGGCGCGCGCTCGCGGCCGCGGGCATCCCGGTGCTGGCGGTGCCGCCGCCGGCGGACATCGAGCCGGCCGAGGCGGTCGAGCGGCTGCTGCGCGCGATCGAGGAGGACCCGCCGGAGGCCGTGCTGATGTGGAACGTGATCGCGGAGCACAAGGTGCTCCTGGCCGATGGGCTGCTCGACGTTCCGCTCTTCGACATCAGCCCGGGCGAGATGTACTTCGCCTCGCTGCGCCGGTACTTCGCGTCGCCGCGCCGCGGGCTTCCGTACCGCGCGCCGCGCGATTACGGCGCGCGCCTGGCCGGGGTGATCGTCAAATACGAGGCCGAGGCGGCGCTCGCCGCGGAGGTGCTCGGGGCGCCGGCGCACGTGGTGCCGAACGGCGTGGCGCTCGGCCCGCGCCCCCCCGCGGCGCCGCGCGCGTCCCGCGACGAGCGCGCGCGGCTCGCGATCGGGACGGCGGCGCGGATCCATCCGCACAAGAAGCTCGACGAGCTCCTCTCTGCGCTGCGCCTCGCGGCGCCGCGCCTGCCGCCGCACGTGCTGCGCATCGCCGGCGGCGTCGAGCGCGGCGCGGAGGCGCACGCCGAGGAGCTGCGGCGGATGGCGGCGGGCCTCTCGGTCGAGTGGGTCGGCGAGCTCGCCGACACGCGCGCTTTCCTGAGTGATCTCGATATGTTCGCGCTGATCGCCGAGCCGGCCGGGTGCCCGAACGCATCGCTGGAGGCGATGGCCGAGGGGCTGCCGGTGGTGGCCACCGCGGTCGGCGGGATGTCCGAGCAGGTGGACGACGCCGTGACGGGCCGGCTGGTGCCGCCGGCCGACGCGGCGGCGCTCGCCGGGGCGCTCGTGGAGCTGGCCGCGGATCCGGCGCTGCGGGCGCGCATGGGGGCGGCGGGGTGGGAGCGCGCGAGGGAGCGGTTCTCGCTGGAGAGGATGGTCCGCGACTACGTGGGCGTCTGCCTGGGCAGGCGGGCCGGGCGGGAGAGGTGAGGGGAGGTCCCGCTCCGAAGTTGCCTTCCGCGATCGGGTGGGGCACGTGGGCATCGACCCCGACCATCGAGCCGGCCGGCGGGCGGCGCGGATTCGAGGCGAGGGCCGGAGGCCCGTCAGGATCGGGCCCGAGCGAGAGGAGGACACGATGAGCTACGTCGACGGTTTCGTTGTGCCGGTGCCGGCGGACAAGAAGGAGGCCTATCGCGAGCTGGCCGCGAAGGCCGCGGTGGTGTTCAAGGAGCACGGCGCGACGCGCGTCGTCGAGTGCTGGGGCGACGACGTGCCCGACGGCAAGATCACCGACTTCAAGGGCGCGGTGAAGGCGCAGGCCGGCGAGGTCGTCGTCTTCTCGTGGATCGTCTGGCCCTCGAAGGAGGCTCGCGACGAGGGCAGCAGGAAGGCCATGGAAGATCCGCGCATGAAGATGGACGACGAGGCGCCCTTCGACGGAAAGCGCATGATCTTCGGCGGGTTCGACGTCCTCCTCGACGTCTGACCGGAGCGGCCGCCCCCTGCGGACGTGGGGCGGCCACGTTCACGTACACGTGATCGGCGCGCGTGCAGGAGGCCCTGCGACCGCTCGGCAAGGGCTCGTCCGTGCTCAGCAGGATCCAGCGAGCTCATGACCGGGGCGGTGTGCAGAACGACGGCGGCTCCATGCCGGCCCGCTCGATCCCGCTCTATACTCGCGACGTCGCCGCGCCTGACCTCGCGTTCAGCGGCGCCGGGGCGCACCCTTGGGCGGCGTTCGACGAACAGGAGATGAAGAGCACATGAAGGCATACGAGCTGCAAAGGACGCAGACGACCGGGGGAGCGGATGCGTGGGTGCAGGTGGAGAGAGACGCGCCGAAGGCGGGACCCGGGCAGGCGCTCGTGCGGATACGGGCCGTGTCGTTGAACTACCGCGATCTGCTGATCGCGAAAGGAGGCTATCTGCAGCCGGTGACGAAGCCGGTGATCCCTGTCTCGGATGGGGCTGGCGAGGTCGTGGCGGTCGGGGAGGGGGTGACGCGGGTCAAGGTGGGGGACCGGGTGACGCCGACGTTCTTCCAGACGTGGACCGACGGCGAGGCGACGCGGGAGCAGCTCGGGGACAGGGCGCTGGGGGCCGGGAGCACGGATGGGGTGCTGGCGGAGCTCGTGGCGCTCGACGCCGAGGGGCTCGTGCCGTTGCCGGAGCACATGAGCTTCGAGGAGGGGGCGACGCTGCCGTGCGCGGCCGTGACGGCCTGGAACGCGCTGGTGCCGCGGGGGAAGCTACAGGCGGGGCAGTCGGTGCTGGCGCAGGGCACAGGCGGTGTGTCCATCTTCGCGCTGCAGCTCGCGCATGCGCTGGGGGCGCGGGTGATCGTCACGTCGAGCAAGGACGAGAAGCTGGCGCGGGCGCGCGAGCTCGGGGCGGACGAAGGAATCAATTACCGGAAGCACCCTGACTGGGAGGAGAAGGTGCTGGAGGTGACGGGAGGGCAGGGAGTGGACCACGTGATGGAGGTGGGCGGGGAGGAGACGCTGCCGAGGTCGATCCGGGCGACGCGAGAAGGGGGGCACATCGCGCTGATCGGGCTCCTGAGCGGGGCTTGGGGGGCGCCGGAGCCGAAGGCGGTCGAGCAGAAGAGACTTCAGGTGAGGCCGGTATTCGTCGGGAGCCGGCTTATGTTCGAGGAGATGAACCGGGTGCTGGTGGCGCACCGGATCAAGCCGGTGATCGATCGGGTATTCGGGTTCGACGAGGCGCGGCAGGCGATGAAATACCTGGAGTCGGGGGCGCACTTCGGGAAGGTGGTGATCCGCGTCTGAGCGGCCCGAGCCGGTCCGATGCCGAGGGGCCGCCTGCGGGGATCCCAGGCGGCTTCTGTGCGACAAGGGTCCCTGGCGGCGGCCGGCAGCGCATCACCGAGGCCGACATGACATCATGAACTGAGAGCCGCTATCTCGCTTCCTGCGCGAGAGCCGCCATCTCGCTCGGCTCCAGCGCGATGCGGCGCGCCGCCCAGTTCTCTTCCAGGTGCGCGACCGAGCTCGTCCCCGGGATGGGCAGCATCACCGGCGAGCGCGCGAGCAGCCAGGCCAGCGCGATCTGCGCGTGCGTCGCGCCATGCCGCTCCGCCGCGGCGGCGAGCGCCGGCTTCGCTGTTCTCAGGTCGCCGACGGCGAGCGGAAAGAAGGGCAGGAAGGCGATGCCGCGCGCGGCGCAGAGAGCGAGCACGGCCTCGGGCGACTCCACCTCGGCGTGCGCCATCTTCGCGAGCGTCCCGCCCCCGCCGTCGGCCACGTTGAAGATGTTCTGCACCGCGACGATCGGCGTGCGCGCGAGCGCTGCTTCCAGCTGAGCTGCGCTCACGTTGCTCAGCGCGAGGTGACGGATCTTGCCCTCTTGCTTCAGGCCGATGAGCGCGTCGAGCGCCTCAACGCCGATGTGGCCCCACGAGCCTGGCGATCGACACCTGGCATCGTGGTCACATGGGGCACCAACGTCGGCCGCTCCTACAAGCGATCGACGATGAAGCTCGATGTCTTGTCGTCGAAGTCGTGGACATCCAGGTTCGCGTCGGTCGTGAGGACGCGCGTCTCGGTCGAGTACCGGAAGAACTCGCTGTAGAGCGTCAGCTGGAAGCCGGCCGGGACGCGGACGGAGCTGATCCTCTTGTCCCAGGGCCCGCCGATGACGTAATTGCCGCCGACGCCGTAGGTGAGCGAGTCGCCCGAGAAGTCGGCGTGCTCGTAGAGGGTGACCACGTCCTCTTGCGGGTCCGAGGCGCGCGAGACGACAAGGCTCGAGATGACGTCGCTGAAGCCCGCGGCCACGAGGTCCGTGTCCGAGGTGAAGATGCGTGCCTCGCCCTCGAAGTTGTGGTGGAAGAAGACCGTGACCCGGAGCCCGGCGGGGACCTTGATCGCGCTCGCGCGATCGTTGCCGATGATCGCCATGTCCGGGAGGTTGTGGCGGCCGATCCCGAAGCTCTGCGAGACGCCGGAGAAGTCCGATAGATCGTGGAGCACGACCTCGTCGTCGGAGTGGACGGTGGGGCCGCGGGCGATCGTGGCATCGATCCACGCGCGGTAGCGCGCGACGTCGATGCCGAGGAGCGACGCGTGCAAGTTCGTGCCGTCCTGGCCGCTCGATGCCGAGTACACGGCGACCTGGAGCCCGTCGACGAACCACGGGCCGCCGGAGTCGCCGCTCCAGCCCGAGCCGGTCACGCCGGTCGCCAGGAGCTCGTGGTCGGCGCGCCGGCCATCGATGTGGATGCTCGCCTTCTTGAGCGACGGCGCCATCACCAGCGGCGTGCCCTCGCTCCCCCAGCCGTAGGTCGTCGCGTCCCTCCCGTTCACGGCCGTCCCTGCAGGGGCGAGCTGGACGACCGCGCCGCCGGCGTCCTCGGTCAGGTGGAGCAGCGCTATGTCGACCTCGGCCGAGGGCACCTCGACGCCGTCGACCGCGATGCGCCGGCCCTCGCGGTACGTGTTGCTGCCGATGCGCACCGCCGACGTCTCGCCCTCGTCCGCTATGCAGTGCTGCGCGGTGAGCACCCAGCGCGGCGCGACGAGCGTGCCGGTGCACTGGTAGAAGTCGCCCGTGCTCCCGCGCACGTCAAAGACCTGGACGGCCCAGGGGCTCGCCTCGGCGATCTCGCCGCCGATGATCTCGGATGACTGCGACTCGAGCGGCTCGAGCGGCTCGTCCGACTCGTCGGCGCCCGAGCAGGACGCGGAGAGACCGAGCGCGACGCCGGCGCAGGCCAGGAGAGCAACCTTATTCCCAAGTTCTTTCTTGTTCATTGTATCTCCACTCATTATCCTGTTCGGACGATCGTTCGCGCCGAGGGAGCCCGCCTCAGCCAGGCGGCTGTGCACCGGTGAGCGCCGAGCGGCGCGCTCCACTCTTGCCAGGCGGGGACGGCCTCTAGCTCCAGAAGGCCATGGCCGCCGCGTAGGCGCGCGATCTGCGGCCTCGTGAGGCTCGGGAGATCGGCATCGTCGATGGCGGCTCGCGCGCACGGGCGCGGATCACGGTGTAGGGGCGCTGCCCCGGCGCCGGCTCGCTCCAGGATCACGACGGGAGTATTCGACAATGCCCGGGGCGACGCCAGGCGGCTTCCTGGAACGGCCGCGTTCGAGGAATGGAACATCGGGCGCCGTGCCCGCGCTCGAGTGGCGTTTGGCACGCACGGGCCGTTCCACGAGGCCCCTTTCGCCAGGCAGCACGAGCAGGTGACGCTCAACGTCACCGCCGTGGTGGACCTGAGTCACCTCTTCCTTCCGGGCATGGTCGAGCGCGGCGAGGGAGGGATCATCAACGTGGCCTCGATCGCCGCTTACCAGCCCTTGCCGTACATGGCGACCTACCGAGCGACCAAGGCGTTCGTGCTCTCCTTCACGGAGGCGCTGTGGGCGGAGAACCGCGAGCGCGGGGTGCGCGTCCTCGCCCTGTGCCCGGGCCCGGTGGAGACGGGCTTCTTCGACGTGATGGGGACACGCGATGTGGCAGTCGGGCCGATGGCCACACCGGAGCAGGTGGTCCTTGCGGGCCTGCGCGGCCTGGAGAAGGGGAGTCCCTCGCTGATCGTGGGCTTGCGGAACTGGGTGCAGTCCAATTTGCCGCGCTTGTTCCCGCGCGAGCTCGCCTTGCGCGTCACCTCGGGGATCATGAAGCCGCGCGCCCCGGCTGTCCTGGCGGCCACCTCCAGAGGACATCTCGGCTAGCACGGTGTCGCGCGGTAGGGTGACTCGAACCGCACGTCGCTCCCGGTAGACGCGTCGCTCCCACAGCGCGCGACGCCCGGCGATCTGTCCAGGGTCGCCGCGGCGACCCTGGACACGCGACGCGATTCAGAGAGGCAGGATCGAGTACTGCGCGGCGAGGGTGCCGTCCGTGGTCGACGCGCACAGGAAATCGGCGTGATCGTTGCCGCTGTCCAGCTTGCCGATGGACAGATAGCTCCCCTCACCCGCGCACCAGTGGGCGAACGGCCCTTGCCAGTGGACGAGGTTGTAGTGACCGTCCGGGGCCGCCAGCATGGCGCTCATGTACCCCGTCTCGATCTCCCGGCAGACGAGATCGTCGTGCAGATCGCCGTTGATGTCGCCGACGACCATTTCATGCGTCGTGCCCGCTCCCTGGCAGAAGTCTCGGCTCCGTCCCCAGTCATTGCTGTCGAACTCACCGCCTGGGCCGGCGTAGTCCACCCAGAGCGACCCGTTGGACACGTTGTTGCAGATCAGATCGTCCTGCCCGTCGCCGTTCGCGTCGCCGACGTAGAGCTGCTCGCCGGACGACCGGCAGTAGTATCGCCCTTCCATCGTCCAGTCGTCGCTCCAGAACTCGCCGTAGTTGTTCGCGAGATCCACGCGGACCGTGCCATCGGACTGGACGCAGACCAGGTCGGCTCGCGCATCGGCGTTGAAATATCCGATCTGCATCCGATTCGCCGTCCCGTCGCAGAAATGGCGGGTCCGCGACCAGTTGTTCCCGGTGTACTGGCCGTTCTCGTCGGCCTTGTCCACGTAGAGCCCGCCTGAAGAGACGTTGTTGCACACGAGGTCGTCGAGGCCATCGCCGTTCACGTCGCCGATGAAGAGTCGGTCCGTGGAGTAGCGACAGAAGTTCCGGCCGGGGATCCGCCAGCTCTCGGCGGGGAAGGTCCCGGATTCATCGGCGAACGCCGCAGCCATGTCGCCGTTGTCATAGTTGATGCACAGGAGATCGGCCCGATCGTCACCGTTCATGCGAGCGAGGAAGATGCGCTCGTTGCTGCCGGTGCAGAACCCCGCGGTCGGCCCCCAGCCGCCCGGGAACATGTAGATGGCCTGCGCCCCCGCCTGGTCGTATGCCGTGAGCGTGCCGTTGTTGGGGCCGCAATACGACATGACCGAGTCGTTGTCGTACGGCGTCGCGTACACGTCTCCGGGCGACCAGTCCACGCCCTCCGAGCAGTAGATGGGCGTGCCATCTTCGTTCCGGTTGTCCGACCGATCCTGCTCATGATGGAAGCCGAGGGCATGCCCGAGCTCATGAACGGTGACGTAGTTCACTTGCGTCCTGGAGACGCCGGGCGGGAAGTAGAAGTGCGTGCTGGCGCCCTGGTCCGGGTACTTCAGCGTCCTTCCCATGCCCAGCGCCGAGTTGCTCCTGCCTGAATAGGGCTTGTAGGAAACCTTCAAGTGCCTGTCAGTCCCCGTCGTCGGGCAAGGATCGGTCCAGGTGAATCTCAGACCGGTCACGGCCTCCCATGTCCCGGCGATCGCCTCAGCGGCCCACGCCTTCTCGACATAGTGCCCCGGATCGCCGGTCCAGCAGACCGGAACGTGCATATCGTTGTCGTACCACGCAGAGACGTCGTCTTCGAAGTACAGGGCCGACCGGGCTTGTTCGGTGGTGTCCTCGGCTGCTTCCCCAGCGCAGCCCCCGAGGCCGGCAACGGCCAACACGGCGCCGAGGGTGACGTGGATTTTTCTCGCTACCGTGGAATGAACGCAAGCAGCTGTCGACGCTTCGACGACCGTATATCGCATGTTCATGTTCCTCCTTCTCCGTGTTGCTAGAGCCGCGCTTCATGCGCGAGCTGGGCTACCCATGGCGGCCGGTTCATTGATGTTCACCCGCCATCGTGTCGGTCCGGTCCCCCGCGCGGCGGCGCGCTGCGTCGCGGCTGATCGCTGTCGGGCCAGATCGCGAAAGGCGCCGCTGCGGCGCGACGCGGTGTGCACAGGCCTGCTCGCGATGACATTGCAGTTCAGGGGTGCCCAGCGAGCTCCGCCCCTCCATCGGCTGGAATCGGCGGACGCACGACGGTAATATCCGGCCAGCGTCCTTTCGATCAGCTTATCCGTCCACCGAGCAACTTTTCGACGCGGGGCCCACGCCCACCGAGGGGGGCGATCCGTCGTCACATCCCGCCGAGAGCCCGGCGGAGCTCACGGAGCGCGCCGGTTCGCCACCCCAGATCCGTGCCCGGGCGACGAGGTACTACGACGGCCATATCCTCTGCTCCAGCTCCGAGAGCGACGAGACCTGGGACTCCCAGCCGTCGAGCCTGAGCTGGAACTTGAGGTTGCTGTACCGGTGCAGGAGCGCGAGGGCCATCAGCCTGCGGCTCGGCGCCGGGCTCGGCTCGGTGAGCTCGTATCCATACGAGCTGAGGAGGGCGCGCTGGAGCTCCGCGCTGCCGGCGGCGAGGAAGAGGCACGGGCCCAGCAGATCGTACTCGCGCGGCCCGAGGCACGCGTCCGCGAAGTCGATCATGCCGGTGACACGCCACCTCTCGCCCGTCCGCGTCGCGAGCAGGTTCTCCGGCGTGTACTCCCCGGTCAGGAGGACCGGGACCACGGACCTCGGCAGCAGAGGGCGGGCGGACTCCAGGTAGGAGGGGATCTGGGACACCAGGTGCTCGGGCAAGCCCATGCGCCGGTGCCGGCCCTCGCACCCGGCGATCTGGCGCTCCACGAACGCGTCCCAGCCGAGGTCCAGGACCTCCAGCCCGCCGGTGGGCAGCGCGTGGGCAGCCCTCATGATCTCGCCGATGCGGGCGAGCGCCTCGACCCGCTCCGCGCCGCCCATCGCGGGCCACGCCTCTTCCAGGGTGCGCCCCGGGAGGCGCGACATCACGAGATAGGGCCACCCGTCGAGCTCCGCTTGCCAGAGGAGCTCCGGCGTGACCGCGGGGATGTTCCCGTGGAAGCGCGCGAGCGAGAGGCGCTCCGCCTCGAACTGGTGCCGAAGGAAGGGCGGAAACAGCTTGATGATCTGGCCCGCGTCGTTCGCGACAACGACGTTGGTCCCGCGTGCGAACGCGGAGAGCCCGCCCGTCGAGAGGCCGTGGCGCGCGCACACCGCGAGGATCGCCGGGCGAAAGGCCTGGAGATCTGCGCGGATCTGGTCGAACGCGCGGGGGCCGTCGAACGGCGGGAAGAGGGGTTGGTCGCCCGCGGGCGCGCTCGGATCGGGCGGCATAGGCGGCGAGCACCCTAGCCGGCGCGCGTGAGGGCCGCCATCGCGGAAGCGGCCCGCGCGGCTGCCGGCGAGCACGGACGTGGCCCGTGGCTCCCCGGCGCCGGGGGCGCCGCGAAGCGCACCGGCCGCGGCGGCGATCTCGATCTCGCGCGCCGCGCGGAAGAGGGCGCGCCGCGCGGAAGAGGGCGCGCCGCGCGGAAGAGAAGAATGGACGCCTGGCGGAGCGCGGGCGGCTGGAACATCCTTCGCGGGAAACGTCGTCCCGCGAGACGTCGTCCCGCGACACCACCTCGTTCTCCTGGAGAGGAGCGTTCCACCATGCAGATGCCGGATCCCCCGGAAACCCACAAGGAGTTCATCGGCCGCTTCCCCAAGCTCGGCGAGGCCTGGGCGCTCCTCGGCGAGGCCGGCGCGGAGGGGCCCCTGCCCGACAAGACGGTTCGCCTCCTGAAGCTCGCGTTCGCGTGCGGCGCGATGCGCGAAGGGGCCGTCCACTCGAGCGTGCGCAAGGCCCTCGCCATGGGGATATCGGCCGAGGAGATCGAGCAGGTCGTCGCGATCTCCGCGGCGACGCTCGGCCTGCCCGGCACGGTCGCGGTCTACTCCTGGGTCCGCGATGTCCTCGAAGAGTCCGGCGGGTGAGGCGCGGCCCGTGCGGGCCGCTGCGAGCCGGGGCCGGACGCGCGCCGTCGTGGCGGCGCTCGGGGTCGGCGCCCTCCTCCTGAGCTGCCTCGGCCCGACGGCGGGCCAGGTCGATCTGCCGGGCTTCGACACCCCCGTGGAGAAGGCGCTCTCGTTCCCGGGGGGAAAGAAGCTCGAGTTCCCGGTGCACGCCGACAGCTACGAGTACAGCGGCGCAAACTACGTGCGCATCGAGGTGACCCTGCTCCGCGGCGGCGCGCCGGTCGGCACGATGGCGTGCGACGGGTTCGAGCTGGAGGGCGGCGCCGGGTGCGGCTCGAGCGCCACCCACCTGAACAGCAGCTGCGCGATGGAGGTCCCCGCCGGCGGGAGCGACGCCATCCGGGTGGTGGCGAGGCTCGTGGACAAGGGCAGCTCGGCGAAGCTCGAGGGGCTCAGCGTCTATATCCGGGATTGAGGCGACCGGCCCTGTCCGGCCTCCGCGCCGCGCGCCTCGCGGACGCCCGCCCGTCGCGCCGGAGCCGCTAGCTCCGCTCCACCGCCCGCTTCCTCTTCAGCTCTTGCCCGACCGACGCGGCCAGCGCCCGGAACCAGGCGTGCCCTGGGTCCTGCCGCATCCGCTCGTGCCACGCGAGCGACAGCGTGAACCCCTTCAGCTTGAACGGGAGCTCCATCGCGCGCAGCGGCAGGTGGCGCTGCGCCCTCGCGGCGATCCGCTCGGGCAGCGTCACCATCAGGTCCGAGCTCGCCACGATCTCCGGCGCGGCGATGAAGCTCGCCACCCGGACCGTCACCCGGCGCCGCAGGCCCATCCCGGCGAGGACATCGTCGATCATGCTCCCCGGCCTCCCCCCGGGCGCGACGAGCACCTGCGGTATAGCGGCGAACTGCTCCGCCGTCAGCTTGCGCGAGGCCGCCGGGTGCCCAGCGAGGGAGAGGCCGCGCTTCCACCGCTCGAAGGGAGACATCCATGTTCGCTGTCGCTGGAGTCACTGGGAACACCGGGTCTGTCGTCGCGCGCGAGCTCATCGCCGCCGGGGAGACGGGCAAGGTCGGGGCGGAGGCCGCGTTCGCGGCGCTGGCCGCCTGACCGAGGTTGGGGCGCCCGACCGAGGTTGAGGTTGGCGAGGTTGAGGTTGGCGGCGCTGGCCACCGGACGGACGTGCTGTATGCTCCCGCGCCGCCCGCCGGGCGCTCGCCGCCATGCCGCTGATCGTCGTCGAGGACCTCCGCAAAGCGTACCGGGTGGCCGAGCGCCGGCAGGGCGCGTGGGGCGCCGTCGCCGGGCTTGTGCGCCCGCACTACCGCGCCGTCGACGCGCTCGCGGGGGTCTCGTTCTCGCTCGATCGGGGCGAGCTCGTCGGGTACATCGGGCCGAACGGCGCCGGCAAGTCGACCACGGTCAAGATCCTCGCGGGCGTCCTCGTGCCTGACTCGGGGCGCTGCGAGGTGGCCGGCCGCGTCCCGTGGCGCGATCGCGTCGCGCACGTGCAGCGGCTCGGGGTCGTCTTCGGCCAGCGCACCCAGCTGCTCTGGGACCTGCCGGTGATCGACTCGTTCGAGCTGCTCCGGGACATCTACCGCGTCGGCGCGGCCGACTACGCCCGCGCGCGCGACGAGCTCGTCGCGATGCTCGACCTCGCGCCGCTGCTCGACACGCCGGTGCGGCAGCTCAGCCTCGGCCAGCGCATGCGCTGCGATCTCGCCGCCGCGCTGCTCCACGCGCCCGAGCTGCTCTTCCTCGACGAGCCCACGATCGGCCTCGACGCTGTCTCGAAGCTCGCGGTGCGGCGCTTCGTCCAGCGGCTGAACCGCGAGCGCGGCGTCACGGTGATCCTGACGACGCACGACATGGACGACATCGAGGCCCTTTGCTCGCGCGTCATCCTCATCGCCGGCGGCCGGGTGCTCTCCGACGGCTCGCTCGAGGCGCTGCGCGCGCAGGTCACCGCCGAGCGCTGGCTGATCGTGGACCTGACGGACCCCGCGGCGGAGATCGCCGAGCCGCACGCCGAGGTGATCCGCCGCGAGGGCGATCGCGTGACGCTGCGCTTCGACCCGGCGGAGATCTCGACGGCGGAGCTCGTCGGGCGCGTCACCGCCCGCTACCCGGTGCGCGACCTCCTCGTGCAGAACCCGCCCATCGACGAGATCGTGGCGCGGCTCTACGGCGAGGGCGGCGAGGGCGGCGGCGACGGGGCGCGCGCGCGGCCGTGAGCGCGGTCCTCGCCTATGGCGCCCTGTTCCGCGCGCGCTTCCGCGCGCTCTTGCAGTACCGCGCGGCGGCTGCCGCCGGGTTCGCCACGCAGCTCTTCTGGGGGCTGATCAAGGTGATGGTGCTCGAGGCGTTCTACGCGAACGCTGCGGCGGGCGCGCCGCTGCCGATGGCGTTCGGGCAGGCGGTCACGTACACGTGGCTCGGCCAGGCCTTCTTCCAGCTGATGCCTTTCTCGACGAACCCCGACCCCGAGGTGCGCGAGCAGATCCGCACCGGCGCGGTGGGGTACGAGCTCGCGCGCCCGCTCGATCTCCACGCGATGTGGCTCACCCGTGCGCTCGCCGCGCGCGTCGCGCCGACGGTCCTGCGCGCGGTCCCGATGGCCGCTGTCGCCGTGCCGTTTCTCGGCATGTCGCTGCCGCCGTCGCTCGCCGCCGCCGGCGCGTGGGCGGCGGCGATGGTCGGCGCGGCGGCGCTCGTCGGCGCTTTCGCGACGGCGGTGACGTCGACGATGCTGTGGACGACGTCCGGCGATGGCATCGCGCGGATCGTGCCGTCGGTGGTCCTCATCGCCTCGGGCATGATCGTGCCGCTGCCGCTCTTCCCGTCGTGGATGCAGCCCTGGCTCGATGCGCTGCCGTTCCGCGGCATGATGGACGCGCCGTTCCGGCTCTACCTCGGGCACCTGCCCGCGGGGGCGCTCCCGGGCGTGCTGCTGCACCAGGCGCTGTGGACCGCGGTGTTCGTGGTGATCGGCCGCGCGATGGTCGCGCGCGGGCTGCGGCGGCTCGTGGTGCAGGGCGGCTGAGGGGCGAGGGACGGGCGAGGAACAGGCGAGGAGCAAGGGAGGAAGAGGCGAGATGTCGCGCGACGCAACAAGGCTCTACCTCCGGCTCGCCGCCGCGTCGCTGCGGTCGCAGATGCAGTATCGCGCGTCGTTCGCGATGTGGTCTGTCGGCCAGTTCATCACGGTGGGCATCGAGCTCCTCGGGGTGTGGGCGCTGTTCGACCGGTTCGGCGCGGTGCGGGGGTGGCGCTTCGCGGAGGTCGCGCTCCTGTTCGGCCTCGTCAACGTCTCGTTCGCGCTGGCCGAGTCGTTCGGCCGTGGATTCGACACCTTCTCGGCGCTGGTGAAATCCGGCGATTTCGACCGGATGCTGCTCCGCCCGCGCTCGACGGCGTTCCAGGTCGCGACGCGGGAGTTCCAGTTCCTGCGCGCCGGGCGGCTCGCCGTTGGCCTCGTGATGCTCTTCTGGGCCGGCGCCGCGCTGGAGGTCGGGTGGACGGCGGCCAAGGTGGCGCTGCTCGCGGGCGCGATCGGCGGCGGAGCCTGCGTGTTCTACGGGCTGCTCGTGCTCCAGGCGACGCTGTGTTTCTGGACGGTCGAGTCGCTCGAGATCATGAACACGCTTACCTACGGCGGCACGGAAGCGGCGCAGTACCCGCTGACCCTGTACCGCGACTGGTTCAGGCGGTTCTTCACGTTCGTCGTGCCGCTGGCGTTCGTGAGCTACATCCCGGCGGGGGTGCTGCTCGAGCGGCCCACGGTGCCGGCGCTGCCCGAGGCGGCGCGGTGGGCGTCGCCGGTCGTGGGGGTGGCGTTCCTGATAGTGTCGCTGCGCATCTGGCGCTTCGGCGAGCGGAGGTACCAGTCCACGGGGTCGTAGCGGGACGGGGGCCATCCGCTCGCGCGGTTCCGCGCTGGGCAGCATGCCAGCATGCAGACTCGGACCCGGGGTAGGCCCGCCGGATGGGTGCCCGCCGTGGAGCTCCGTGGAGCCCCGTACCCCGGCGTCACCTACCGCGCCTGCTCCCAGTGGTCCGCCTCATATAGGTGCCGCCTGAAATCCACCCTCGCCGAAATTCATCAGGTCATACGCAGGGCACACAAAAGAGAAAAGATATGGCTCTCGTCGTGTCTTCTTGGTGGAGGCGCCGGGAATCGAACCCGGAGACGAACCTGAGGGCCGCATGCGCGAGAGATACGGCAGACGCCGCGTCGGAGGCCTCTGAGCGATGTCAGAGATCATCGAGGGCTCGATTCCTCTCGTATACCCGAGTGCCCTCTCGTGGAGCCCCGTGCCCTGACGTCGGGGCACACGGAGGTCACACGGCGTGGCGACCCCGGCAAGTTGCCTGTAACCAGGGTCGGAGCCGCCGATCGATCCGCTGCGGACGTAGCGAGCCAGCGGCGTAGACGAGATGCCGCCGAGCTCGCTGCCGAACGCCTCGATCAATCACGCGGCCGGTCGCGCTCCGGCTCCCATGCGCAAGGGCTGCATGAACGTAACGTAGTCCAGATCACCTGTTGACGCCGCCTCTCTGCTGGGAGATCGGTGCACTCATCCGGAAGGGGAGGAAGACATGGGGTACAACCTAAAACTGAAGGCGAGCGCGCTCGTGCTATGTGGCGGGCTCGCGATGGTGCTCGCGTCGGCATGTGAATTGCCTACTTACGTATGTGATACAACAGAGTCTGTCGGAGTGGGCGCGGGATATCCGACAGAATCCGTAGGGGCGGGAGACTACCTCAGAGATGGTAATGAAGGTGAAGGCGGAGCCGAAGAAGTGGGTAGCGCACCGCTTGCGATGGCCGGATGCGTTCCGGTCACCAGGTGCAGCGAATACTTCGAAGCTTGTCAGGCCAAAGGGCGGCCTTGCACGCGGATAACGACAAGTGGCTATACGTTCTGCCGCGACTGCCTTGACTACTGCCTTCGTAACGAACCATATGAATTCAGTGAGTGTTATCGCTGTGGATATCGCTAGTGCGACACATGTAGTGTTTGAGTCTCGTGTGGCGGATCGCGTTGCGTCGCTAGGCGCCACCAACGTGGTCGTTGACTCCGACTGCCTTCTTGTTGGGCCGTCCCGTATGGGCACGCCAGAGCATGTTCTTGCGCGTCAGGCATGGTGGGGCTCTTTCGTCGACCCCATCGGTGCTGATGGTAAGATGAGCCTCGTCATCGTGTGGGTTTCGTCGACAAATCTGCGCGAGCGCGTGGGTCTCTGGAGAGTCTGCGGAAGGCTGCGCGAGTGTGGTATTCCGCGCAAGGACATCGTTATCGTCGAGTTGGACCCGCCATTTCGCGGGCTGGATACGCGCGAATCTTCCGTGTCGACGTGGTGCTCCGCCTCCGAGCTGGGTACCCTCCCGGCGCGGCTCACTGAAGCGCGCCCCTGGCCGCGCGAACGCTACGGGCGTGCCGTCCGCCTCTGGAGCCAGTACACCGCAGCGGACCCGAGGCCGCTCGCGCAGAATTGCGCACGTGGTGTCGACGGGTTTCCAGAGCTCGCTCCCTTATGGGAACTCCTCGCTTCCTTCTTTCCAAGAAGGATTGCGGGCGGAGCCCTGCGTCTCAGCCGATTCGACGAGCTGCTAATGACCATCCTGTCGGCAGAATGGCAGACTCCTCTCGCGGTGGTTAGTCGCGACATGCGATCTGGGATGAATTTATGGCGGATGCTCTCCTGCACAGGGGACCTGTTCCTGCCACGCCGGCTAGAGCACTGGGCAGACCATAGTTCGAGCGCATTCGTAGAGCGTGCGCCTGGCCCGAAGCCTCCTAACGCTGGCTACCCCATGCTCTCGGAGGTGTATCGCCTCACCGAGCGTGGTGTGCGGCTCCGAGACAAAGGGCTCGACCAGATCACGGATGCGCCAAGCCTGCCCATAGCCGGGACCGAGGCGTACTCGGCTTCATCTCCCTGGGTGCTGCTCGAAGACGGACGGCTCGCTCGGCTGTAAGGGCCAGCCTTGGACAGGGCCGGCCCGCGGCAGCGCAGGAGCGCGTCCTCGCCAGCACCGACCTCGCCGAGCTGGACCGCCGGATCGCCGTCGTCAGCGATGCCCGAGAGCTCCTCATCTACTCCGGCCTCGCAGAGTGAGCCCCGTGCCCTGGCGTCGGGGCACGCGGAGGTCACACGGCGGCGGCGGCTTTGGGAGTCCGCGGCTGGAGGCCCCCTGCCGGCGTACGCAGAGCGTCCTCATGAGCGCGAACCTCGCCGAGCCGGACGGCTGGCTCTACCGCGCCGACATCCTCTGCCAATTGTTACCGCGCCCTCCCAGTAATGGACATCCCCCAGATCTCGATCCGTGTTCGTGATGGATATCCACCCATCGCTCCCGGCCCCTCCATCATCGAGTCGGTGCGGACCCGAGAGATGGAGCCGGGGTGGACGCAGAGGGCGCCGCGTCGGCGAGCGTTCGCCAAAGTGCATTACGAGTAGACGTCTAAAATTCTCACAAAATCTTGCATCGATGCTCGCCGTCTCCCGGACGGCGAGCATTCCTGATCCATTGCCACAATTACCACGGCATCTGGCGGCATGTCTCCGCTGACGCTGGCGTAAGGCCAGCGGCAGCGGAGCGGAGCATCGGCGCGGGGCCGGCCACAAAATAGGCGACGAGGGGATGCGTGTTGTGGCGACTCGTCCTCCCCTCGTCGTGCTCCGAGGACCTTGGAGGAACGGAGCCCATGCAGGATCGTTCAAGCCGACATCGACATCAAGCGCTGGATGACCGCGCTGCCCTCGGTCGAGCAGATGCGGCCGCCGCGCTGCCCCTGCTGTGACGCGCCCAGCCGCCCCGTGAACGGCCCGCGGGTGATGCGCGGTCACGGCCTGCGCGAGCGGCAGGTGTGCGGCCCGCTCGACCCACGCGGCGCTCCCCAGCAGGTCACGGTGCGCGCTCGGCGCTACCGCTGCAGCGGCTGCGGCGCGATCACGGTCGTCGTGCCGCGCGGGGTGCTACGCCGACGGCGCTACGCTGCATCGGCGATCGGCTGGGTGCTCGCCCGCATCGGACTCGACGGCGCGACCACGCCGGTCGTCCGCGCCGAGGTCTGCGGCGCCGTGATCGTGGGCGTCGCGGCGGCCGAGCGGTGGCTCGCGCCGTCGCGATGAATCGAAGCCAGTCGCCGCGGACAGCTCTTCCCCCGGCTCGGACGCCACAGCGCCGAGAGCCGCCGCGCGCACATCGCCGAGCGCACGGCGATGCAGCTCGTGGCGCTGTCTCCGCGGGGCGGCGCCGGCGAGCCCGCCGCTCACCTGGCGTTCCGCGGCGCCGCGCTCGCAGCGTGATGCCCATGCTCCGCGAAACGCGAGCTCCGGCGACTCCACCATCCAAGATCGGGCACGGCGGCGGGGCGCTCTGGCACTGGGTTTCCACGGGTCGTCGATACGCACCCGTGGAAAGGACCGTTCGTGGACATCCTCAAACCCAAAGATCACGCGGAGGAAATCGCCCTCTTCCGCCACGGCCTCATCGGCCAGATCTGCGCTCGCGATCTCGAGCATGGCGATCTCGTCGAAGCGCTGCGCACCCTCTCGAAGGAGCGCGTGCGCCCGCCGGGGAGCGCGTGCACGCGCTCTTTCGCGGTGCCAACCCTCGAGCGCTGGCTCTACGCCTACCGTCAGCGGGGGCTCGAAGGTCTCTGCCCTCGCGCCCGCTCCGACCGCGGTCGTGGCCGGGAGCTCGACCCCGGGCTCCGGCAGCTTCTTTGCGACATCCGGCGCGAGCACCCGGCGGCCTCGGTGCCGCTCATCCTGCGCACCCTCCGCGCCGATGGACGCCTGGACGCCACGGTCAGCGCCTCGACCGTGCGTCGCCTCTACCGTCAAGAGGGACTCGACAAGATCGCGCAGCGCGACGGCAAGGGGCCGACGACCCGGCTCAAGTGGCAGGCCGAGCACCCGGACGCGCTCTGGCATGGCGACGTCTGTCACGGTCCGACGCTTCATCTCGACGGGCGCCGGGTCACCGTGCGGATTCACGCCCTGCTCGACGACGCCTCGCGCTTCATCCTCGTCGTTTCGGTCGAGAGCGACGAGAAGGAAGACACCATGCTGCGGCTGCTCGTCCGGGCCCTCCGCCTCTACGGCATTCCGACCGCGCTCTACCTGGACAACGGTGCAACCTACCGTGGTGATGCCTTGCGCCTCTTCTGCTCGCGGCTCGGGATCACCCTGCTCCACTCGCGCCCCTACGATCCGCAGGCGCGCGGCAAGATGGAGAGATTCTGGAGGACGCTACGGGAGAACGTGCTCGACCACCTGGGCTCGATCACATCGCTGGAGGACATCGCCTCTCGCATCCAGGCCTTCGTCGACGTCCACTACCACGCGTCCCCGCACGCCGGTCTGATGGGGCGCGCGCCGGAGCTCGTGTACGCGCCCGGACAGCGTGAGATCGACGCCCTCTCCGAGGCCCGCTTGCGCGAAGCGCTCACGCTCCGGCAGCGTCGGCGCGTGCGCCGCGATACGACCGTCTCCGTCCGCGGGCAGCTCTTCGAGCTGGATCACGGCTACCTCGCCGGCCGCACCGTGACGGTCGCCTATTGCCTGCTCGACGAGCCTCTGGCCCCGGTCGTCGAGGTCGAGGGGCAGCGGATCCCGCTTCGTCTCGTCGATCCGGTGCACAACGCCCACGTGAAGCGGCCGCCGCGCCATGTCACGAGGACCGGCGCGTCGCCCAGGGGAAAGCCGGTCGCCTTCGACCCGGGCGGCGCGCTACGCGACAAGGCTGCGCGCGATCAAGTTGCGGCGGACGACGCGGACGCCGTCGACGGAGAGGAGGACCTCGATGCGATCTTCTGATGTTATCTATTACGGGCTTAGCAAAGCCGCCTTCTCCAAAGAGCAAGAAGATGCCGAGCTGTGGTTGCCCACCTCGAAGCAGGTGCTCGTCGACGACCTCGAAGCGCGCTCCACGAGCGTGCCAGCGTGCTCCTCGTGGGGGAGCCCGGGGTCGGGAAGACGTGTGTGCTACGAGCCCTGCGACATCGGCTGCCTGAGGCCGGATTTCGCCTGACCTACTGCCACAATGCGACGCTCGGGCGCCGCGACTTCTACCGCTACCTCTGCCACGCGCTCGGGCTGCAGCCGACCTCGAGCGCGGCGAACCTGTTCCTCGCGGTCGAGCGGCATGTCCACGAGCTGCGTAGAGATCAGGTGCATCCGGTGTTTCTGCTCGACGAGGCCCATCTGCTGCACCCGGACATGATGGCGCATCTGCATATCCTCTTGAACCACGAGTGGGACAGCCGCGCTCTCTTGTCGATCGTCCTTGTTGGCCTTCCGGAGCTCGAGGGCCGAATGGCGTTGCGCTCCCACCGCTCGCTGCTCACGCGCATCCATCACCGCTTCATGATCGAGCCGGCGACGGTGGAGGACACGACGGAGTACGTGGCATTCCGGCTGAAGGGCGCCGGCGCCGACCACGAGATCTTCTCGCGCGAGTCGCTCACCGCGCTGCATGAGCTTGCGTCGGGCTCGCTGCGCGAGATCGACCGCCTCGCCTCGGCGGCAATGCGGGAATCGGCGCGCCGGAAGCGGAAGCTGGTCGACCGCGACGTGGTTGTCCGCGTCGCGGACACGCTCACGCTCTCCTCGGCGCTCGGCTGAACGGCGGCGCGCGGCCCGCGAGGAGCGTCGGCCTCGCGGGCCGTATCGCGCCAGGCCCACGATGGCCATCCCCTCGCCACAGCGGCGGTGGCCCGCACGATGCCCATCGCGCCGCGTGGCGCCGGGGCAGCGCCTACGATGGCCATCACCCGATAGCGCCCTGCCGAGCGGCCGCCAGATGGCCATCAGCCAGACGGCGCGCGGTGCCATCAGCCAGCCGGCTCGGTAACACCCAGGGGCTACGATCGCAAGGTATCGAATCAAGCACCGGCGTCAGGCGCTCGGAGCTGCCCCGAACCAAAGCGCGCACCACCTCGGGGTCGGTGTGGTTGATCTTGTCGTACAAGGCCGTCAGCGAGACAGGCAGCTGCGGACGTGCACGCGCGGCAGCATACACCGACGGCTTCAACCCCAAGGCGACCTCGGCCATGATGTCCACGACCGACGAGAAGAGCAATTCGCGCGTGTATTGCCGCTGCCGCTCGGCTTCGAACAGCTCGTCGAGCCAGGCAGGGTCGAGCACGCGCTGCATCGTCAAACGTGCCATGACCGTCAGTGGGCTTTGCTCCTCAAACCGTGCGAGCACAGCATTCAGCATCGCGGCTCCCTCCCAGAGCGAATTCGCCCTGAGCGTGAGCCTCGTACCGAGCCTTGTCACCTTTCCGGACAGGGCGGAGGGGGCGGATATTTCTTAAGTATGTACTTTTCAGGAGAACCGCGAGAAGTCACCTTGAAAGGGGTGGCCTTGAGGAGAGGGCGCCAGCGGCGATTCGTTTTTGGGGCAAAGAGCAAACCAGCGCCACAGAGCAGGCAAGAGTCCATGGGACATCATTGAATAGTAGTCGGCGCTGTTGGTTTCTACTCGGACAACTGTGGATTGCTTATATACAAAATCTTCCCTGAGTCTTAGGTGCAGTCCAATTGTGGCGATTGCATCAGCGGGTGACATTGTGTTGCTTCTGGAGTAGAATTTGGCCGCTGTCTCCAGAAGCTGGCGTGAAGTCGTCGCCAGCGCATCGCAGCCGATTTGTTCTGCGATCATCGCCAGAACCATCCTGCTATCGATATATGGATCCTGCTCGAGATCGAGGCTTGTTCCCCAATTGCGAATTGCGCTGAGATTTGCCCTTGCGGGGCGGAGCGAATGAGTAGTCTCGGAATCCTTCTTCGTGCGGACCAGTTGTGCGCTGCCATCGTCGTCGAATTTGATTTGACTCAGGTGCACATCCTCGAGTTCAGTATATGGGTTTGCGCCGAAGCCTCGCAGGGTTTCGATTAGGTCATCGGCTGCTGCGCAGCTATCCGCGTCAATAAACACACGAAGAGGTCGTTCCCGTGGCCCGCGCGCGAAGGCAGAAAGTTCCTCTCGTCTCATTCGCCCGTGCTCATTGAATGGAAAAATGCGCGGAATCATATTTTATTGTCCGTGGCTTTGCGATCCAGATCTCTAGCACGACCCACGCCAGATAGAGGCCATCCCTCTCCGAGGCCATCCGAGCCTCAGCCCCGGCAGGGGGCGCTCGGCCGTCGTACTCCCGGCGAGCGGCTCCTAGGTTGTTCGCTGTGGACGTACACGGGTCTACAGCTCCCGCCTGCCGCAGGCGTGCGAGGCACGCGAGCTCCAGCACGAGACCGATGGCGATAGATCGCGGAGGGCGTCGGCGGGCTTAGCGAAAGCGGTGTCGGGGTGGTTGGACTAGCAAGGGCGCGCAGCTTGGCCGCACGATGACTGCTTTAGTCTATATCGAGCCCGCGCTCACTTTTTGGCTTGGGGTTTCGTTCGCGAAGCCATTGAGCGGTGAAGCCGGGATCGTGGGTTTCCTCGATGGTGACCGACCACGAGCCTCCTGATCTGTGGGTAGGTAATGCAACGGTTCTCACGACGTAGTGGCTGCCAGCGCCAAACGTCGCTTCAAGGTTTTGCGGTTCCTTTTCCACCATGTTTACGCTATGCAAGTGAACTTGGATCGAGTGTTTGCCAGGTGTTAGCTCGAGGAACTTTGGGCCCCAGACCAATTTGCCATCTAAGTGAGAGATGTTCGTGCCGCACTCTGCCATTACGACAGCTATCTCTTCTGGTGGCCGTTTTGGTCCTTCGTGGTCACGTCTTAGTCCCCCAGTTGGGCACAGCATTCCCGAGCAGCCGAGTAATGCAAGCCCGTTGCATGCGAGCATTGTGCCGCTCCACCAAGCGTTTTTCCATAGTCGATCAACGGCTGTTTGATACATGATCAATGTCCTTGGCGTCAGGCCCGGCGATTCGGCGCTGCGACGGTCCGGACGTCGCAGCCCTCCGCGCGCACAGACGCCCGGTAGTATCTCTCCGGTCCTCGCTGCTGCTCCAGCTACCCTCATGGCTACCTCACGCTGCGAGGCCAGCGGAGATGCCGTCCCGTGTCAAGGAGGGGCATGCGCTCGGCAGGGGGCAGTGGCCAGGGGTGGAGGCCAACCTCGCGGGGCGAGGGATCCCACCCGTCGGCTGCCTGAACGCTCTGATCGCCCGCTCGGCCTCGCTGAGGGGCGGCGCCACAGACGCGGACCCGGGGTCGCCCCGCCGGCCGGGTGCCCGCCGCGGAGCTCCGACTCTGCGAGGCCGTCTCCCAGCTGTCCGGCCAGCCCGGCCTCTGCTCGTCCGGTAATACAGCCTACACCCGGCTGCGCAGCGATCCACCCCTGCTGAAATTTATCAGGTCACACGCAGGTCACACAAAAGCAAGAAGACACGGCTCTCGCCGTGTCTTCTTGGTGGAGGCGCCGGGAATCGAACCCGGAGACGAATCTGAGCGGCGCATGCACGAGAGATACGGCGGACGCCGCGTCGGACGCGTCGGAGCGGTGTCAGAGGGGTGTCAGAGGCCATCGAGGGCTCAGTTCCTCTCGTATACCCGAGTGCCCTCTCGTGGAGCCCCGTGCCCTGACGTCGGGGCACACGGAGGTCACACAGCGTGACGAACCCGGCGGGCTGCCTGTAACCAGGGCCGGAGCCGCCGATTGATCCGTTGCGGACGTATGCAGCCGGCGGATGGGTCACGACCGCGCCCGAAGTCGTTCCCTCGGTGATCGCTCCGTGGTGGCCTGCGACTCGCTTAGGCAGCGCAGATGCGAACACATCATCTCGCCTCAGCAATGCTGCTCTCCCTCTTGTGCGGGCTCTGCGCTGCATCGTGCACCCTGAGGCCGGAAGCGACGCAGGAGTCGGACGCCGATACCGAGGCCTGGATCGCGGCCATGGCCGGCGGTGTGCGGGACAGCCAGCAGGACTTGGACGGCTCGGAAAGCCTCGAGCTCTTGGAAACACCAGCGGCGACGAATGTAGCACCGGATGCGGCTCCGCGCGGCAGATGCGAGGACGCCTGTATGGCCTATTATGAGGTCATCGACAGGTTCTGCTCGCAAGTTCCGGTAAACTGGAAGGTTCGTTGCCATCTCGCGAAAGCTTCTGGAAACGCTGCATGCCACGCGCGCTGTCCCTGACGACCCAGTTGACGGGCTGGGGGGAGATCGGGTGCTATGATGCCAGCATGGACATCATCGGCGAACGGAAAATCGTCTTTCAGCCGGCCGGAGCGGAGCATGAGCGCGAGATTTCCCTTCGCGTCGGCCGACCTCAACAGCGACCGGATGACGGCTGGGAGGTCCAGATCGACATCTTGGATCCAGAGAAACCGTGGAAACTGCCGCCGGTGTGGGGAACCGACGGGTTAGGAGCGGTCATCCTCGGCATCTTCGCGCTCTCCAAGTACGTCGAGTGGTACACCATGAGAGGTCGTCTGACGTTGCCTGAACATGGAGAAACCGTGTTCCCAGAATGGGCACTCCTGCTGGAGGCGAGCACGCCGCCCGCTCCTGCCCAGGTCCAGGGGGCAGCGCCGGCCATGGATGGTGAGGCGGAGGGATAGGATCGCTCTCTACTCGCCCCCGTTCAGTCTCCGAAGCCCGCGGCAGCGCGGGAGCGGAGAATGCCAACGGATTTGAGACAGGCCGGACGAGAATCCTATGAGGGGATCGCGCTGAGGGGCGCGTTCCGGCTCTGGGCCCTGACCTGACTGATCCCCTCATTTTCATCGGCAAAGGCCGAAGACCCACAATGTCCTACTGGTCTTCCAACGTCGGATCCGAGCCGACTAGAATGGCGCGGGCGTGAGAAAATCTCGTCGCTGATCGGAACAGATTAGTATGGCCCAGTCAGCGCGCATCGGTACAAGGTCCACGACGGCGTCGGATGCACTCCCTAACGTAAGCGCGCAGGAGCGCTCGCATTCTATCAAGGTTCGAAAGCAGCTCGCGCGCGTTGGCCTCAGCGCGGACAGCGTGGAGCGTTTCCTGAACGAGACGGTAAAGGTGGACCTGCACGTCAAGACGGTCCTGTCGCTGTCGCTGGCAACGCTCGGTGTACTGCACGCTGTCTCGCTCTGCATCCACGTGATCGGGCGAGCCCTGGCGTGGGCCCGAGATGGCCATCCGAAACATGCCATCAAGCAGGTCGACCGCCTGCTCAGCAACGAGCATGTCTCTCCGTGGCAGCTGTTCGATTCGTGGGTGCGCTTCGTCGTGGGCCCACGGGAGGAGATCCTCGTTGCCCTCGACTGGACAGACTTCGATCCCGATGACCAAGCCACGTTGGCGCTGTACCTCATCACTCGCCACGGACGAGCGACCCCGTTGCTCTGGAAGACTGTCGAGAAGTCCTCCCTTGCTGGCAACCGTAACCTTTACGAGGATGAGGTAATCGAACGACTGCACGAGATTTTGCCCGAGACCGTTCGCGTGACGCTGCTCGCTGATCGTGGGTTCGGCGACCAGAAGCGCTACGAGCATCTCCAAGCGCTCGGCTGGGATTACGTCATTCGATTCCGCGAGTGTATCACCATCAAGGACGCCGCTGGCAAGGCAGCTGCCGCGACCGAGTGGCTTGCTTCGACGGGCCGCGCCAAGATGATCAGGAACGTCCGGGTGACGCAGGACGAGACCGCCATCGCTGCTGTCGTGCTCGTTCATGACAAGAAGATGAAAGACCCCTGGTGCCTTGCGACCAATCGAGACGATCTGGCCGCCAGCCAAGTGGTCAAGCTCTACGGTCGGCGCTTCAGTATTGAAGAAACTTTCCGCGACACGAAGGACATCCACTTCGGTATGGGGTTGTCCGCCACCCACATCGGCGACACGGCTCGTCGCGATCGCCTCCTGCTGATCGCGGCATTCGCCTATGTGCTGCTCACGCTCCTCGGCGAGGCCGGAGAGCGGGCTGGCCTTGATCGCCTCCTGAAAGCGAATACCGCGAAGCATCGCACCATGTCGCTCTACAACCAGGGCTGCTACTGGTACATGGCCATACCCCGGATGAGGGAGGAACGGCTTGTCGTGCTCATCAATGCCTACGCGGAGGTCCTCCAAGAGCATGCGTTTGTCCGCGAAATTGCCGGTGTAATTTGAGGGGATGCGTCAGGGCCCTGACCGGTCGCGGTCGGGCCGGCCGCGGCACGGCGGTAGGCGTGGCGCCAGATTCGGGCGCGGCGCTGGTCGTGCCCGTGAGCGGTGGCGCCGCGGCCTCGCAGGCGGCGTCGTCAACGGACAGCGGGTTGATGGCTATCGAAGCGGGCGGCCTGCGCACGACGGGCGGACCGTTCGGGAAGCGTTCCGGATGCGTGGCGTAGGCCGTATCGAGGGCGACCTGGCGCCGAGCCGCGATATCTTCGACGCGGCCATAGAATACGTCAGCGGGTGTGAAGAGCGCAAGGCCAGAATGCTGATGAAGGTCGTTATACCAGCTGAAGAACTCCTGGCACCACGCTCGTGCATGAGCCAGCGAGGCAAAGCGGTCCGGATAGTCGGGCTGGTACTTGAGCGTCTTGAACTGCGACTCGGAGAAGGCGTTGTCATCGCTGACGTGCGGCCGGCTGAAGCTACGAACAACGCCGAGCGAGCCGAGGAGCTGAGCGAACCCCTCCGACCTCATTGCGGAGCCGCGGTCGGCGTGCACCGTGAGCGAGCCGGGCTCGACGCCGTGGCGGGCGACGGTCTCTACGAAGAGGTGCTCGGCGAGCTCGGCGCTCTCGCGCTCGGCGAGCAGCCAGCCAACGGTCATGCGACTGAACAGGTCAAGGACGACTACAGGCAGTAGAAGACCCCGGGCAGCGGCCCGCGCAGCTTGGTGATGTCCCACGTCCAGATCTGGTTGGGAGCCGTGTCGGTGAGCGTCGGCTTGGCATGCGTCATCGATCCACGCTGGGCGCGCCGCTCCCCGCTCTCGCCGGAGGCGGCGAGCAGCCGGTACATCGTGCGGATGGAGGCGAGATAGACGCCGCGCGACAGCAGCGTCGCGTAGACCTCCGGCGGGGGCTGGTCGACGAACTCGTCACTGTGCAGCACGTCGAGCACGGCTTGCCGCTCGGGGTCACTGAGCCGGCGCGGGCTCGGAGCGGGCCGGGGCAGCACGGGCGGCAACGCGGGCCGGGTCTGCCGGTAGAGCGTGGCGCGGCTGACGCCGAGTGCCGCACACGCCTGCGCGATGGGGAGGTGCGGGTCATCGAGGTCTTCGATGACGTCCATCAGCGCTCTCCGTCGGTCGTGAGGTTGATCCCCAGAATGGCAGAGACTTTTTTTTGGAGGTCGATGAGCTTCTCAGCGAGCGCGAGCTTCTCCTCGAGCCGCGCCGAGCGCTTCTCGAGCTCGGCAATGCGCCGGTCCTTCGCGTCCTGCTTCGGCTTGCGGCCGGGCTTGCGCCCCGCGAGAGCCTCGCTGCCGTGGAGGGCGAGCTGCTTGCGCCACGCCGTCAGCAGGGAGCTGTAGATGCCCTCGCGGCGCAGCAGCGCCTCGATGTCCCCGCGCTGGGTGCACGCCGCCGCCTCGCGAACGATGCGCAGCTTCTCCGCCGCCGAGAACTTCCGCCTCTTGCCCGGCTTCGGCACGGTCTCGACGGCGACGCCACTCGGGCGGGGAGCAGCGCCCTGCGCCGCTGGGGCGGGGGTAGGATCGACGGATCGGAGACGGGAAGGCTTCGGCACGGGTCAGGTCCATTCTCCGCCCTCTCACCACAGATTTCCAGGGGAAGCCTGTCTCAGCCGACGTTGGCACAGAGGGCGTTGACATCGGTGGGGCTACCCGTGCTGCTTTCGATGGGTTGACCACGGAGCAGTTGTTGCAGATCGATGCAACCAATGTTGTGCGCGCGTCCGATCGTCTTGTCATCGGTCCGAGTCGTCGGGATGCCCTGGAACATGTCCGGGTACGTCGTATGTGGTGGAATTCGACCGAAGAATGGGATAAGGTTTATTCGTCGGATGTCCATTGGGAGCCCCACCATCGTCTTGTGGGTGTCGGCGAGCCTTCATGAGCGGGTGAACCTCTGGAGCCCATCGCCGGGACCGAGGCGTACTCGCTTTCAGCCCCCTGGCTGCTGCTCGAAGATGGCCAGCTCGCTCGTCGGTGAGGGGTAGCACTGCGGCGGGGTCGGCCGGCCGATCGACGCAGGCTGGATGGCGACGTCGCCCTCACCCTCACCCTCGCCGCCCCTCGTTCCCCGCGGAGCCGCTCATCGTCGACCGCCGCGAGCCGCGCGCTGCGGGCGAGGGCGCTCCCGACCCAGCGGTGACCGGCGCGCCTGGAGCGCTCGTCGCGGGTGCGGCGAGATGCGCGCGCATCGCGCGTCAGGATGTGATATGCGGGCTCCATGTCCCGAGACGTCGAGCTCCAGTGTCGTTGCGGAAAGGTCCACGGATGGCTGCGCGATGCGTCGCCGAGCACGGTGAACCACGCCATCTGCTACTGCGACGACTGTCAGGCCTTCCTGCACCACCTCGGCCGCGCGGACCTGCTCGACGAGCACGGAGGCTCGGACATCGTGCAGGTCGCCCCCTCGACCGTCTCGTTCGACCGTGGCAGCGAGCTCATCACCGCCGTGCGCCTCACGCCGAAGGCCCTCTATCGCTGGTACGCGAGCTGTTGCAAGACGCCGCTCGGCAACACGCCGACGCCGCGGCTGCCGGTCCTCGGCATCGTCACCGAGCTGTTCCAGCAAGCGCCGAGCGCGCGCCCGTCCGACGAGGTCTTTGGCCCGCCAGCCGGCCGGATCTACGGCAAGTTCGCTGTCGGCGAGCCGCCGCCCGGGTCGGTGAAGCCGAACGTGCGCTTCCTCGCGCGCCTGATCGGGAAGCTGCTCGGCTGGAGGCTCCGCGGCAAGGGGTGGCCACACCCGTTCTTCGATCGCGCGAGCGGCAACCCGAAGTACCCGGTCACGGTGCTGTCCACGGCCGAGCGCGAGGCGCTGCGCCCGCTCTGCGGCCCGCGCCCCGCGCGCGCGTGACAGGCCGGCTCGGAGGAGGAGGCGACGCCGGGCGCGACCGGACCCGGCGCGCCTGCACCTCGTCGAGGCCGCTGTACAGAACGCGTTGCCGCGCTCCTCGCCCCGCTCAGGGGGTGAACGCCTCCGAGACGTCGGTCAGCCCGAAGCCTTGCTGCGTGCCGCCGCCAGGAACGTAGATCGTCGCGTCGACAGCGACCGCGCCCGTACCGTGGCGCGGCGTCCGCATCGGCGCGAGCACCTCCCACGTATCCGTGGCCGTATCGTAGACCTCGTTGTCGTCGAAGACGCCCAGCGAGCCCGGCGCCGGGTTGCCCTCGCCGCCGATGACGTAGATCTTCTCGCCCTGCACAGCCGCCGCGACGCCGCCGCGCGCCGTCGGCATCGGCGCGCGCGTCGACCAGGCGCGGGCCGACAGATCGAACGCGAACACCGTATCCTTGACGTTCTCCTGGCCGTTCGCTCGCCCGCCGAGCACATAGAACGTCGAGCCCACGACCGCGCCGCCTACATGATCGCGCGGCTCGGGCGGCTCCGGCAGCGTCTCCCACTCGCCCGTCGCGACGTCGTACGCGGAGAACTCGGGCACCGTGTCCTGGAAGGCCTCCGAGAGCGAGCGCAGCCCGCCCGCGAGGTAGATCTTCGTGCCGTGCGCGCCCACGGCCGCGCTGCCTCGCTCGGTGCCCGCAGGCATGGGCGCGAGCTCCGTCCACGCGTCCGCACCGGGGTCGTACTCGAACACGTCGCCGACAGCCGTCCAGGGGAAGTCACCGACCATGCCGCCGAGCAGGTAGATCTTCCCGCCGAGCGCCGCGACGTTCGGGTGATTCAGCGCGACAGGCAGCGGCGCGGCCTCGGACCAGGCGTCCTCGCGCGGGTCGTAGACCTCGACGCGCCCGGTGTTCAACCCATCGCCGCCGGCGCCGGCGACGACGTAGACCTTGCCGCCGAGCGCCACCACGCCGTGCTCCTGGCGCGGGCCGCCCGCGATGGCGGGGAGCTCGCGCCAGCCGGCGTGATCGTCTTCGCTGGCGCCGTCGCCGGAGCCGCCGTCATGGGCGCAGGCAAGCGTGGACAGGGAGAGGCCGAGAGAGAAGCAGAGGGCAGTGAACGGTCGCATGGTGCTCTTTCCTCACGATGTCTGGTGATGACGACCCTGGTGCGGCCCACGAATCGCGATCGTGCGCGTTGTGCGTTCCTCCGTCGTGGTGCACCTTGATGGTGCGCCTGCGGGCGCGGACGTACCATCCGAGGTCGTCCGTCGTTCTTGATTCATCGTCCGACAGGAGGTGTTGTGGACGCACTCAGTGACGTACTCCAGGCGATCCGCCTCGCGAGCAACGTGTTCAAACGAGTCGAGCTGTCGGCGCCCTGGGGCGTTCGAATGCGGGGCGGCGCGCTGGCGGGCTTCTACTACGTCGTCCGCGGGAGCTGCTGGCTCACTGTCGAGGGGACCCCGCCGCCCGCCACGGCGCTCTCGGGAGGTGACCTCGTGCTCCTGCCGCTCGGCCATGCGCACACGCTGCGCGACAGGGTGAAGAGCCCCGTTCGGACCATGGAGGCGTTGATCTCGGAAGCCGGCGGCGACGACGTCCTCAGGTCCGGCGGCGGTGGTCCCACAACGACGCTCATCTCGGGCTGCTTCACGTTCGAGGACCGGTCGAGGAACCCGCTCCTCGCCTCGCTGCCCCCGCTCATCCGCATCACGTCCGACGAGGGGTGCGCGGTGCCGTGGCTCGAGCAGAACCTCCAGTTCATCGCCGCCGAGTCCGCGTCGCCTCGACCCGGCTCGCACGTCGTCCTCACGCGCATCGCCGACGTGGTGTTCGTGCAGGCCCTCCGCGCCTTCATCGAGCGGCTCCCCGATGACTCCGGAGGCTTCCTCCGGGCGCTGCGGGAGCCGCACATAGGACAGGCCCTCGGGCTGATGCACCGGCAGCTGGAGCACCCCTGGACGGTGGAGTCCCTCGCCTCGAAGTGCGGCCTCTCGCGCTCGACGTTCGCGGAGCGCTTCAAGCAGACAGTCGGCGAGCCGCCCCTCGGCTACCTGACGCGGCTCCGCATGGAGCGCGCAACCGCGCTGCTCCGAGCGGGCTCGACCCTGGCCGACGTGGCGCAGCGGACCGGGTACTCGTCGGAAGCGGCCTTGAGCCACGCCTTCCGCCAGTGGGCAGGCACCCCCCCGGGCGCGTACCGCAAGGCACAGCGGGAAACGCGAGGAGCCCGGCCAGGCGACAGCCGTGCCCATAACGACGCGGCGGCGCGCACCCCCTCGATCGCAACAAAGTAGTTGCTTCACGCGCTCCCGCATGAGTCCATATGTGTGATATCGGTACTCGGTGGGAGCTCTCACGGGCTTTCAAGCCGTCTGTCGCGGAGTCGCTCCCGCCGAAAGGAAATACGCGCGATGCTGATCCGTACTGTGACCATGACACCGCTCCGCTCCTCCTTCCTCTGCTCCATCGCCGCCCTCGCGCTCGCCGCGTGCGGCGACACCTCCGACACCGCGCCCGGCGCCCCGGAGATCAGCACGATCGCCGAGGCGCGCGCCGTCGCGCTCGACGCCGAGACAACGGTCGAAGGGTTCGTCACGGTGGCGCCGGGCACGTTCTCCTCCGCGACGTCGGAGCAGGGCTTCGCCATCCAGGACGACTCGGGCGGGGTTTACGTCAGCCTGCCGGAGAAGATCGAGCTCGCCCTCGACGCGAAGGTGCGGGTGACCGGGCGCGCGGGCGAGATGGCCCAGCTGCGCACGATCGCGAGCTCTCCAGCGCAGGTCCAGCGCGTCGACGGCGGAAGGGCGGTCGAGCCCGAGGACGTCGCCACCGGCTCTGTCAAGGAACCGGTGGAAGGGCGGCTCGTGAGCGTATCCGGCCAGGTGAGAAAGACGTTCGAGGACGATTCTCCTTACGGCTACAAGCTCTACGTCGACGACGGCTCGGGGGAGATTCAAATTTTCATCCATATCTCGGCCGGCTTCAAGGCCGCCGATCTCATGGGGATCGCGATAGGCGACAGCCTCGCGGTGACGGGGTTCACGTCGCAGTACGAGGATACGTACGAGGTGGCCCCGCGCGCGCCAGCGGATCTGCTCCTGGTGCAGTGAGCGGTGGCGCCGAGATGGCTGGCCATCGATCCGGTCACCTCCTGGCGCCGGCCTCACTTCCAGTTGACGGTGGCCCACCCGTGAGCGGGAACGCTGAACTGGAGCTTCTCGCCGGCCACGCCGAGGAGCGTCGTCTTCGCTGAATTGCCGGAATTGTAAAGAATCGTGACGATGGTGCCGTCAGGGTTCTTGAAAGCCAGCGCATCGCCGCCGGTCGTGCCGACGCGCGTCGCTCCAGGGTCGATGTACATCGCCTATCGAAGGGGCTGTCTCCACACCGCGACCTGCGGGGTGGGGGAAGAGGGCAGGGGACGGCGCACGCCGCCTGGGAGCGCCTTCAGGACATCAAGGCAGGTGATGCTGCGTGGCGATCATGGACTGGCGCTGGCCGGCGACATCGAACCAGCGCGCCAGGCTGCTCCGGCCGTTGCGCCACGCCCGGTCGGGCCAGCGGAAGTCGAGGTAGCCGAGCGCGCAGGCGGCCGAGATTGCGCCGATGTCCGCGAGCTCCCTCGAGAGCGTTCCGGCGTCGCGCTCCAGCCTGTCGAGGCCGGCCTCGATGGCAGCCGCCTGGCGCTGCATGACGCTGCTCGATCGCTCATCGGCTGGGCGATGCTCGTCGGCGAAGAGGCGCCCGGCAGCCGCGTTGATGCCGTCCGCAATGCCCTGCCGGAGCAGGGCGCTCCACCGCGCCTCTCCTGGCGCTGGATACAACCCCCCGGCCGCGAGGTGGTCCATGTATTCGCAGATGAGCGCGGACTCGAAGAGCACCTGCCCATCGTCCCGGACCAGCGTCGGAACCTTGGCCAGCGGGTTCAGGGACCGCAGCTCCGCATCCGACCACGGATTGACCAGCACGAGCTCGATGCGATCTCCGAGGTGCAGCTCGTGCGCGGTGACCCGCACCTTGCGGGCAAAGGGGGAAGTGGGAGCGTAGAAGAGCTTCATGGAGATCCTGCTCGACAGGAGGAGCAAAACGAATCGAGGGTGTCAAGGCCGAAGCGCCGCTCGCCTCGGGTGACGAAAGGTCCCTTGCGCGATCCGCCGGGGCCGCGAGCGCGTTCCTGTCCGGCTGTGCTCGCGGTGTGAGCGTCCTTGTCCGTGCGCGTCATGGCGCGGCGACGTCAACCAGGGGTGGCTGATTCGCGCCCGGGCGACTCGCCAGCGTGGCCCAACGCGCCGCCGGTAGCCGTCGCGTCAGCCCCGGTCGCGTCGCAGTCGTAGCGCGCGACCTGGCCCCAGCCGTCCGCCGACGGCGTGCCCGCCCGTTGCCCCCGCCGCCCCCTGCCCGGGGAGCCCCCTTCCGCCGTCGCCCCGCCGCGGTCGGTCGCTTTCTGAACCTCGACGGAGTTTTCAGCGCGCCGGATCGGGGGCCACCACCATCGGATGTCCCGGACGCCGCCGTCCATGCCGAGCGCACCGATTTGTCGCACGCGACGCGTGTGTGCTTTGCTAGCCGCATGACGACCTACCACGCGCGCTGTCACTGCCGGCCAGCTTTGTGACGTTCCAGCTGAAGGCACACCTGGGCTAAGCTCTACCCCTCGTGACCAAGCCGTCAGACCTCGACTGGAACGACCTTCGCTACGCCCTCGCCGCCGTGAGGGCCAAAACGTTGGCTGGCGCGGCGCGCTCGCTGGGCGTCGAGCACTCGACGGTAGGCCGCAGGCTCGTGGCGCTCGAAACGGCGCTGGGCGCCCCGCTGCTCACGCGCGGCCCCGAGGGGCTTTCGCTCACGGCGATAGGCCAGACGGTCGCGCCACTGCTCGAGCAGATGGAGCAGGCGGCGCTCGCGGTGCAAGCGGCCGTGCGGTCGCAAACGGTTCGGGTCAAGCTGGCCACCCCCTCGGCCTTCGGCCGCTTGCTCGCCCCGCACATTGGCGCCTTCCAGGCCGCCCGCCCCGAAATCGTCTTGGAGATACTGAGCGGCAGCCGCCCGGCCGACCTCAGAAAGGGCGAGGCCGACGTCGCGCTGCGTTCGGGCACGGTCGACGGCGACGATCTCATCGCCAAGAAGCTCGGCGAGCTCGATTGGTCGCTGTATGCCTCGGAAGCCTACCTGGCGCGGCACCCGGCTTCGGCCGGCTCGTGCGACTTTCGGGGGCACGACCTGTTGGGCTTCGAGGCCGGCATCAGCAACGCCCCGCTGGCCCGGTGGCTCGAAGAGCACAGCGAAGGCGCCCGCGTGCTCATGCGATACCGCGAGGTGAGCGACCTCCTGGCCGCCTGCGTCGCGGGCATGGGCCTCGCCATCTTGCCTTGTCTTCTCGCTTCGCTCGAGCCTTCGCTCCGGCGGCTCACGGGCGAGAGCCTCGGCAAGAGCCGGCTCTCGATCGTATACCGCAAAGAGGCGCCCCTCGCCGAGCCGGTGAGGGCGGTCATCGAACTCGTCACCGAGGCGTTGCGCGGGCACCTTGGGACCCCAGGGCGCCGCTGACGAGCGGCGCCCTGCCCCGGGGCCATTCGGGGCTAAAGGTCCCGCGAACGGTGCCAGAGGGTGCCGTCGGGGCCCACGACGAAGACGTCGAGCCTGCCCGGGGCCGAGCTCACGATGATGGGGTCGCCGCCGACGTCGACGGCGAGCGTCGCCCACTCGGTCTGCCCGGGCCACCAGCTGCCCGCGCTCCACTCTTTGTAAAGCAATCGACCGTCGGTGCTCCGGGCGACGACCTCGAGGTGGCCGACGTCCGGCGAGACCACCGACGGGGGCCCCGCGAGGTCGCCGCCCATGTCATACCAGTCGGTCTGGCTGGGCGACCAACCCGACGCCTCCCAAGCCTTGTTGTACGCGCGGCCGTCGGCGCCGCGGCCGACGATGTCGAGGTGGCCGGCGCCCCACGAATCGACGACCGGGGTTTCGGCGAACTGCTTGCCGCCGAGGCCCTGCCAGCCCGTCTGGGAGGGCCACCAGCCGGCCGACGCGTTATAGACTTTGTTGTACGCCCGCTTGCTCGCGTCGAGCGCGATGACGTCGATATGGCCGGCGCCCCACGAGGCGGCCGTCGGCGCGGAGCCCATCGTGCCAAGGTCGTTCCAGCCAGATGGAGAGGGCGACCACTGGCCCGTCAAGGTCGACCACGACTTGTGCAAGACCTTGCCCGACGCGCCCAGCGTGAATACGTCGAGCGAGTCGGGGTCGGGCGAGACGGCGACCGGCGGTGCCGAAGCGGGGCCCCCGAGAGAGTCCCATGTGGTTTGCGAGGGCCACCAGTCGGCGAGGATAGGGTCCCACACTTTGTGGTAAACCGAGTTGTCGTTGCCGAGCATGAAGGCGCTCAGGTGGTCGCCCCGCCTGACGAGCGCCGGCGCTTTGCTCGACGAGCCGCCGAGGCCCGCCAGGCCGAGCTGCGACGGCCACCACGAGGGGGGCGAGCCGGGGGTTTGCACCTTGTTGCCGAAGGTGGCGTCGGCGTTTCTGACGACGAGATCGAGCTGGCCCGACGGCTTGATCGCGGCGGCCGGAAGCCCCCTTACCCCGGCCCCGACGGACTCCCAGTCGCCCCAGCCTTTGCCGATGCCGAGCGCGGGCCTTTGGCCCCGGGCGCCGGCGAACCACGACGAGTCGACGTCGTAGGTCAGAACGCGCTTCACCTGCTCGACCTGCGAGTCGCTGAGCGACCAGCGGTCGCCGGTGTAGCCCGGATCGTAGTTATAGCTCATGACGTTGGCGCCGAGGTTCGGCGCCGACGGCGTGTGGCCGGGCAGCGTGAGGCCGAGGCCCTTCAAGCCGTCGTCGCCCGTATAAAGAATGTCGCAGGCCGAAGGGAAGCTGACGCAAAGGCACGTTTGGCTGTAACCGGGGTCGGCCTGGTTGCAGTCGGCGTAATCGAAGCCCGTGCGCGGCACGGCCAAGCGCAACGTGCGGTCGGGCTCGGCCGGGGGGCAGTTGTTGAGCGAGCCGTAGCAGGCGAAGCCGAGCGGGTTCTGCGCCCAGCCGCTGTTGCCTTGAATGGGCCGTAGCGACGATTCGGGGTAGCCCGCGGCCTGCGCTCGGCTCGAGAAGTAGACGTTGGTCGTGGTCGCCGGGGGCAGGTCGGCGGGTTTGTAGACGAGGTCCCAGAAGTCGGCGAGCTTGGCCGGGGCGCCGGTCGCGGGGTTCTTCAGGTTGGCGTTCGACAGATCGTAGCCGAGGCCCGCGCCGCGGAACGAGTGCGAGAGGCCCAAGTAGTGCCCCAGCTCGTGGGCGAAGGTGCGGTTGCCCGCGCCCATGTTGTAGCGTTGCATGATGATGCCGTTGCCCTCCCAGGGGTAGGCGCCCCAGGCTTGGCTGCTCGAGCGCACGGTAAAGACGACGATCTCGTTCTCGTTGCCGCAGAGCGAGGCGGCGCGAAAGAGGGCCATCTCTTCCGACTCGGTGCCGCTCAGCCCGGGGGCCGCGCAGCCGGTGTTGAAGGCGACGGGGGGCGCCGACGAGGGGGGCGAGGGCCAGGCGTAGCTGCCGCCGATATCGGTGAAGGTCGGGCTCGTGACGACGACCGATGCGGCCAGCGAGAAGCGAATGCCCGCCTTGACGAAGGCGGCGTTCGCGCCGGCAATCTGCTCGTTCAGGGCGGCCCGGCCGAGCGAGTCGTTGGTGCCGTCGACGAACTGAACGAACCGAATTGGAATCTCTCGGTTGATGACGGTCGTCGAAGACGACAGCCCGGCGGACACCTCGGCCGCGGGGGCGCCGTCTGGCGCGGGTTCGAGATCGGCGCCGGGGGTGCCGCAAGCTGTATACAAAAGAATGGGCGCCGGAAGGGCGCGTGCCAAGAAAGACAGGTGAGTCGGCCGAAGTGTCATTGGGGTTCCTTGGTGCGTGGGATGACGACGCCCTGAACGGGTCGGGGCGGCGCGCGCCCCCGCGAAGGGGCGGGCGGCGCGGGGCCCGCCCTGCCGTCGTTGTAAGGCTTTGGTACCCGCCGGCGGACGAACCGTCGATTCGCAATGCGCGCCCAGGCCCGTGCAAAAATGCACGCACCGCCTCGGGGGTAGTTATCCGCCCCCCTCGCCCTCGTGAACGCCTCGGCCGCCGGGTCGAGGCCCCGGCGCCGCGCCTTCACGGCGGGGCCCGCCTTCCGAGGGGGAGCGATTCGTCGTCATGTCGCCCTGAAACTCCGGGGAAAGCGACGGATCGCGCCAACTCGGCACCGCAAATTCGTTCCGACGGCTCGCGACGGTCCGCCACCGCCACCTCGCCCCCGGATGCGGCACCACGCATTGGGGGGCGTGCCCTCGCACATGCAACGGATCTCGGCCACGGCATCGTCATGGCCGCCTTGGCCTGCGATCAGCTGCCCTTGCAGACGTCGGCGCAGGTGCCCGTCGCACCAGCACATGCAAAGGACGCGCAGTCCGAGTCGGCGGAGCAGGGCGCGCCGGCGGCGCCGAGCGGCGCGCACGTGGCGCCATCGCACGTCGTGCCGGCCTTGCTCCCCGGATGGCCACGGTAGTTTTTGGCCGCCGACCGAACCGGCGTAGAATCCATCGGGTGAGGCTTGCGTCGACGCTCAGCTATCTGGCGCTGGCGAGCGTCACTCTCGCCGTCTCCGACGACGCGGGCGTCGGATCGCCTTCCCATTGTCATGAGGCCGAAAAGCGGGGCGACTGGCGCGAGGCGCTGGTGCAGTATCAGGCGAGCTACGCGCGCGATCCACGGCCGAGCTACGGACTCGCCCTGGCGAGGGCGAAGATGAGCCTTGGCGACGACGACGGGGCGCTGGAGCTCGCGCGCCTTGCGGAGGCCGGCGAGATGCGCGCCGAATCGCTGCTTATCGCGGGGCTCGTCCTCGATCGCCGCGGGGACGAGGCGCCGGCGCGCGCGGCGCTCGGGGAGGCGCTCGCGCTCTTCCGCGCGCGGGGCGAGTCGCCCAAGGCCGCGCGGGCCGCCTACGCCCTCGCGGGATCGCACTGGCGGAGGGCTGGCTACCGCGAAGCGCTCGCGGAGCTCGACGCCTCGATGCGCGACGCGGAGGCAGGCCGCGACGCGCGCATGATCGGGTACGTCGCGCTGATGCGCGGCGACGTGCTGCGAGCGCTCGGTGACGCGCGGGGCGCCGAGGGTGCGTTCCGCGAGGCCGATGCGGCGCTCGCGGCCACGCGCGGAGATCTCGTGTACGTCCGGCTGAAAATGGGGATGCTCCACCGCGACGCCGGCCGGCTCTCGCTCGCGCGGCAGGCTTTCGAGGAGGCGCTCGCGATCTCGCGTGAGACAGGGCTCCGCGAGATCGAGGCCGCTGCGCGCCTGAACCTCGCCTACACGGCCCACCTCGAAGGGGACGCCATTGCGGGGCTAGGACACCTCGCGGAGCTGTCTGCGCCCCGCGATGTGTCCTATCTCTACAACCGCGCGCTGCTCGAGTCCGATCGCGGTGGATTCGTCGAGGCGGCGCGCCTCCTCGACGAGGCTGCGGCGGTGGCCGGGAGCGACGACTGGGCGTGGGACGTCGCGTATGAGCGTGGCCGGATCGCCGAGCGCACAGGCGATTCGGCGGGGGCGGAGCGCGCGTATCGGGCGTCCGTTGCGATCGTCGAGCGCATGCGCGATGCGGTCGACCTGACGGAGCTCCAGCCGTGGGTACTGCAGCGCCGACGCGCGCCCTACGAAGCGCTCTTCGCCATGCTCGCCCGTGCCGGCCGGACACCCGAGGCGCTCGAGGCGCTCGAGGCGTTCACCGCGCGCTCGTTCCTCGACTCCCTCGTGCGCGCGGAGGGCGCCGCTGGCGATGCGCCCGCGCACGCGGACGCGATCCGCGCGCTCTGGCACGGGCTCCGCGAGGACGCGGTGACATCCGAGCTCGGACCGCGCCTTGGCGAGCGCGAGATCCTGGTGCACGTCGAGGCGCAGGGCAGCCTCTGGGTCGTGCACCGCGGCCGGGACGGGGAGTTCGCGTTCACCAACCACGGCGACGCGGCGCCAGCGCGGACGCTCGCGGAGCGGCTCGCGGCCGATCTCGACGACGACGCGGCCGCCGGCGAGCTCGGCGAGCTCCTGATCCCCGAGCGCGTCACGGCGGGGGACGATGTCCTGTACATCGTTCCGACCGGAAGCTTCCTTTCCGTTCCCTACGCGGCGCTCCGGCGTGGGTCTCGCCGGCTCGTGGACGAGCGTCCCGTCGCGCTCGCGCCCAGCCTGCGCGCGCTCACGGCGAGCGCCGTATCCGCCCGGTCCGAGGGAGCGCTCGTGCTCGCAGACGCCGACGGCACCCTCCAGGCTGCGCGCGACGAGGCGGCGCAGGTCGGGCGCCTCCTCGGCGTCGCGCCGCTCACCCTGGCCGACGCGACGCATGAGCGGCTCCTGGCGGTTCGGTCGCGCCGCGTGCTCCACGTGGCCACGCACGCCGGGATCGATGCCGGGGGGGCGTGGCTGCGCCTCCACGACGGGCGGTGGACCGCGCGCGACGTGCTCGCGTCGAAAGTCCGCGCCGACGTCGTGGTGCTCGCGAGCTGCGCTTCGGCCTCGACGCGCCACGAGGAGATGTGGGGCTCGCTCGCCGCGGCGTTCCTGGCCAACGGCAGCGGCGCCGTCATCGCGACGCTCGGCTCCGTGGACGACGCCGACGCGCGTGCGGTGGTGACGAGCCTCTACCGCAACGGGGTGACCGACGATCCGGTGCGCGCGCTCGCGGCCGCGCAGCGCGAGATGGCGCGTTCGGTCTCTCCCCGGCGCTGGGCCTCGTTCGTGGCGTACAGCGCTGCGGCGCCCTCGCATGAACGATAAGGCGATGGACCTGGGCGACGCACGATAACGTTGTCTTCACAATCTTGCCAACGGCTCGAAGCAGCCTCACTCTTCAGTGAGTCCGGCCGCCCCTCGGCGGTTCTGCGCCCCATGTGGCGCCTTCCGAGGTGAGCGCGCCGAGATTTCGGCCGCACGCCCGAGGCGACATCGCATCGTTGGCGGTACGCGTGGTGCGGATCGCGGAGGCAAACGCGCGCTCCGCGCGCCACGCAATCCAACAGGAGACGAACATGAGCTATGCACGATACTACATCACGCCACAGTCGCCGTTGCTGGCCCCGAAGCTGAATTTCACCGCGCTCAAGCCGTGGATCCAGGTGGCCATCCGCGGCGTCGATCCAGGTGGAAAGGCGATCGATTCGCCGCCCCTCCACGTCCAGCAGGGCCGCGGAACACTCGATTTGAGGGCGGACTGTGTCTACGAGATGTACTTCTCGGACGTCATCGTCGATCAAAAGGTGCTCGACGCCCTGAGGGCGGCCGGCCAAGGCGAGTCGAGTAGTAACTACATCGTCTTCTCGCCTTCCCTTGGCTACATCGCCGGAGAGGACCCCCCGCCCCCACCGCCTCCAGGGAGCGCGCCGGACGTGCCATTCGACATGAAGAATGTGTACCGCATCAATCCCTGATCGCGGCTCGCTCCGCGTCCGTTCCAGCGAGCGTGCTCCGCGTCCACGGATCGCCGCTCACTCCACGTCGACCGCCGGCCCCACTTCCACGCGCCCGCCGAGCGCGCGGGCCGCTCGGGCGTCCTCGTCGAGCGACCCTCCCGGCGCCGCCAGCGGCGCGTCCGCCGCGAGCACCAGCGCGCGGTAGCTCCCCCTCGACGTCAGCGTCAGATCCGCCTCGATCGCCCCGCCTGCGGCGCGACACCGAGGGTCCCCCGGACACCGCAGCACGAGCTCCCGCTCTCCCCGGTAGACGCGGAGCTCCGCGTGCGCGGCACCGCCAGGTGAAGCCCGTAGCCCGAGGCGATCGCCGACGACCGCCGAGTCGGCGCGACGGCCCGACGCCCCCGGGATCACCTCCTGGCGCAGCGCGAGCCGCTCCTCGGGCGGCCGCCGCAGGATCACCACCGCGGCGACCAGGAGGAGCGCGGCCGCGAGCGCCCACGTCCAGCGCGCCGGGAGACGCCTCGCGGGTGCAGCCGGGGAATCGACGCGAGCGAGCACGCGCTCCTCCCACCCTGCGGGCGGATCGAGCAGGGGCAGTCTCACGAACATCTCGGCAATGCGATCGTAGCGAGCGCGGGCCTGCTGGCATTCGTCGCACCCGAGCTCATGAGCGTCCGGAGGCGCTCCGTCGTCCCAGCGAGCGAGCCTCTCGTGCTCGGATCGGTCGCAGCTCGGCCGGCTCATGGCTCGATGCCCTTCCCCTGGAGACAGCGGCGCAGGAGCGGCAGCGCGCGCGTCACCCGCGCTTGCAGCGTCGTCGATTTCTCGCGGCACATGCGGCCCATGTCCTCGTAGGTCATCCCCTCCTGGAACCGGAGGAGCACGGCCATCCTCGACTCGGCCGAGAGCTCGCGGAGGCATGCGGACAGGGCCTTCGCGACCGTCGTCGCGTCGACGCGTTCGGCCAGGTCCCGCGGCTCGTCTGCGACGTCGGCGAGCGCCTCGTCGTCGCCGACGAAGCGCTTCTCCAGGCGGCGTCGAGCCTTGATGGCGTCCAGGCACCGGTGGTTCGCGATCCCGAAGAGCCACGATCGGGCGTGCTCCGGGCGCAGGAGCTTGCCGAGGTCGCGGTACGCCTCCTCGAACACCTGCTGGTGAATGTCGGCGCCGAGGGTGGCGTCGCCGAGCACGCGCGTGCAGTAGCCGTACACGGCCGCGCCGTGCTCCGCCATGAGGGCGCGGAGCGCTGTGCGATGGTCGCCCCGCTCGAGCGCTGCGCATAGCGAATCCTCGGGTCGCTCGCCGCCGTCTACCGCCCGCCTGCCCGCCATGCGCTCGGCAAGGTACGCCAGGGGTAACAGCGCTTCAAGCGGTCTGGTGTCAGGGATCCGCATGTCGATCCGAATGAGGCGACGCACCTGCGCCGAGGACGACAGAGTTTCTTTTTTGCGTTCGATAACCACGTGTAACGATTGCTTTTTTTGGCGTCTGGGCATCGTCCCGGCGTCGAGCCTCGTCGCGGCGGGCGCCCCATACCCGTCGGTTCGCACTCTCCGAAGCCCCGCCGCGGCGTGCCCTCGCGAGATCTGCAATCGGCACCTCGGTTGCTGACACTTCCCCGCGCCGACGAGGATCGCTGACGGTAGCGAGCCTCGCATCGCGCGCATCGGTACCCATGAAGGAGTTGCTCATGAAAAGGCGCTTGCTCTGTGTTCTGCCCGCTCTCACAAGCCTCATGATTGCCTGCGAAACGCCGTCCTCGACAGAGCTGGAGAGCGGGGAGTCGACGACCGCCGACTCCCCGCTCTCCATTCGTGCGTCGGCGAGCACGCACGATGCGCTTCGCATCGCGTCCTGGTCCGTTTCCGGCACCGGCGACGCGCGGACCTTCGTCGCGCTGGATGACGCCGCGGCACCGGTCGCGACCCTCGCGATCCAGCCCGAAGACCTCGAGCGAGGCGCCAGGCTGCTCGTGGAGGTCGACACCGAGGCCACCCGCGAGACGCTCACCATGACGGCTGACGGCGTCGTCACTGGCGGTGGCTCTGCGCGCGCCGTCGCGCTTGCGAACGCGCTCTACGGCGATCTGAAGGCGTTCTCGGCGTCGGGTGTGGCGCATCCGCCGGAGCCTCTGACGTCTGCGGATGGCGAGCAGATCGGCGCCGCAAGCGACGCCTTGACGTTCTCGTGCGGTCAGACGATCCTTCCGGGGCATTCGGTCCGCTGCGGAACTACGTTTCTCGGCGAGACATCGATCTGCATCGTGAACAATACCAACGCGTTCGGGGTAGTGTACGTGGACTGGTTCGGCCAGTACTTCGGCGTCTATGCGCACGACCGGACCTGCTTCTATCGCTGGTTCTGGGGCGCCGACGTTTACGTGTATAACGAGTCGGGGCCGGGCGTCGCCCTCACCGTCAGCCACTGACGCGCGTCGCGCGCACGCAGGACCACTCCCTCGGTGCACCCGTCCACGCAAGGACGTCTGGTTCCCGCTCGCCGGCACGCATGGTGCGGTTCGCACCCTGCGTGCCGGATGGGAGCCGCGGCGACCTGAAGTCCGGCTATCCATGGCCGGGCTGCTGGCGGGTGGAGCTAGAACGGCACTTCCGGGATCGGGACGCGGTCGACCTCGGGCTCTTCCGCAGGCGGCGCGGGAGGCTTCGTTGCGGGCTCGGTGACAGCCGTGCTCCCCGCCCTGGGTCGGACGATCGCCGGCGCTCGTGTTGCCATCGCCGGCGGCGACGGTCGCGCCTTCCTGTCTCCGGGAACCTTCGCCGCCGCGCTCACCGCTGCTGCGGTCGGCTCCCCGGGGATCACGCTCGGCGGCGGCGCGGGCGGGGACGGCCCCCCCGGGGTCACGCTCGGCGGAGGCTCATCCGGCGCCTGCGGTGCTGCCGGCGGCCCGGCCGCGGTCCGCTCGGCTGCGGGCGCCTCGGCCGGGGCGACCTCCGCGCGTTCTTGGCGATCCCCGTCGCCCGTGCTGCCCCGGCCCACGGTGGCGGTGATGCCGGCGCCGAGGAGCACCGTCGCCGCGACGGCGATCGCCAGCAGCGCGCGCGAAGGCCTCTGCTGCACGGCCTCCTGCGCCGTCGACCCGGCGCCGGTGAGCGTGCCGGGCCTCGCCAAGCGCGGCGCGGCCGCCGGCGCGCTGACCTCCACCGCGCGCAGCGGTATCGTCCCGCTGAACCTCGGCCGGGACGAGGTGGGGTTGGCCGACGACAGCTGGAGGTCCGGGACCGACGGCGACGCCATGCCCGCGAGCCGGCGGAGCTCGCCGATCATCTCGCCGACCGACTGGAAGCGCTGCGCCCGGTCGCGCGCCAGCGCCCGCGCGAAGAACGCGTCGATCGCCGGCGGCAGATCGGGCGCGAGCTGCGAGGCGCTCCGCAGCGGCGCGACAAGGATGTTCGCGATCACGGCGCCGAGCTGGTCGCCCTGGAAGGGCAGCTCGCCGGTGACGGCGCAGAAGAGGATGACGCCGAGCGACCAGAGATCGCTGCGCCTGTCGACGTCCTTTTCGCCCCGGACCTGCTCAGGGCTCATGTAGTGGGGCGAGCCGAGCAGCTCGCCGGTGCGCGTCACCTCGTCCTTCAGGTGGGTGCCGGTCTCCTTGACGATGCCGAAATCGAGGACCTTGACGATCTCGTCCTGCTCCTCTTCCACGCGCACGAGGAAGAGATTGGCGGGCTTGAGATCGCGGTGAACGAGGCCGGCGTCGTGCGCACGGCGGATCGCCTTGCCCGCCTGCATCAGGATCAGCGTGGCGTCCACGAGAGAGAGCCGGCCGACGCGCTCGAGGCGCGTGCCCAGATCCTCGCCCTGGAGCAGCTCCATCACGAGGTACGGGGTGTCGTCGTCAATGCCATAGTCCTGAACGTAAACGACGTGTGGACTCTGCAGGCTCGCCGCGATCCTGGCCTCGCGCTCGAAGCGGGCCACGAACGTTGACGACGCCGCATACGTCGGGGCCATGAACTTGACCGCGACGGGCGAGCCCAGGTTGATGTGCCGCGCCACCCACACCGAGCCCATCCCGCCGCGCGAGAGCGGACGCTCAAGACGGTATTTCCCACCTACGACGGAATCTGGGGCGTAATGCATGGCGATGGCTTCCTCCTGGGTGCCAAGGGAAGTGGGATGAGCGTACAGGATAAGAAAGGCTCAGGCCATGATGAGCCGGGAGATGTAGAGAGATTGTCCTTGTGTGCGCGACGTTCCGGGCGCCTTTGCGCTTCACACAGCGACGCGGCGACTGGCACGTTGGACGAGCGCCGCGCGCCAGGATCGGGAGCGGTGCTCCGGCGTGGCCCCGAGCCGGGCAGTCGGGGGGGACCTGATTGACTGAGGCGCTGCTCCCGTCGCGCTCGTTGGACTGCCTGCGTCCATGCCGTCCGAGGCGGCCGGTCGCCGGTGTGGAGCTCTCGAGATGGGCCGAGCGCGAGATCCGGGGCGCGAGGGGCCTCGCCTGTTCATCATCGCTGATAGATTGCAGATTGGCTGGCGTGACGATTTCGGCAGCCTCGTGTGGAGCATCGCCATCGCCGGGGCTCACGACGGGGGCGCCTACGTCGGCGGCAATTCATACGGCGAGCTCATGCTGGGCGACCAGCTGATCACCGAACAGGGCGCATTCCTCGTGCGCCTCGATCCCAACGGCGATCTTCTCTGGTCGGCGCCCATCGTCACGGAATACGAGTCCGGGGCCAACGCCGTGACGACCGACCGGGCGGGCAACGTGCTCTTCGCGGGCGAGCTCAATGGAGAGATCAAGATCGGGAGCACGACGCTGACGGCCCCGCTGGCCGATCCCGACGCGCTCGTGGCCAAGCTCGACGCCGAGGGCGCCGTGCTCTGGGCGAGGAGCTTCGACTCGGGGGCCACGCGGGACAGCGTTCGTCGCGAAGCTCACGGAGAGCGGGACCGCCGAGTGGGTGACCACGCCGGAGCGTAGCGGTCAGGCGTCCGGCATCGCGCCCGACCTGACGGGAGGCGTCCACGCAGCGGGCCGCTCCGACGACACGGCCACCCTCGAGTACGCGCCGTTCGTGGCGTACACGCGCGGGCCCTCCGAGCCCACGGTGACCCAGCGCTACGTGGCGACCGACAGCTCCGCCGAGGACATCGCGCGCTCCCCCGACGGCACCCTCTGGGTCGCGGGCATCATGTACCTGTCCCTCGATGTCGGATCGGGACCCGTCATGTCGCCGGGCATCAGCGGATTCGTCCTTCGCTACCCACCACCCTGAGGTAGTGTCGGCGCGTGCACGTTCGCCCCTACCGCATCGATGTCCCCGAATCGACGCTCGACGACGTCCCCAACCTGGTGCGGTGGACGGAGATGCCGCGCGGCGGGCACTTCGCGGCGCTCGCGGCGCCCGAGCTCCTCCTCGAGGACGTGCGCGCCTTCTTCCGGCCCCTGCGCGCCCGCCAGGCCGCCTGAGACGCTGACCCGGCGACCCTCCGCGGCCGGCGGGCAGAGGCCGCGCTGGCGCAACGCAGCACGCCGTCTGGCGCGCTCCGGCCGCCGGCGCCGGAGACGCAGAGACGCGGAGGTCGCGGCGCGACCCCGGCGCGCCAGCACGAGACCGCCCGAGAGAGCTATTGCGCTCGTGTAGCCGCCGTCTAGAATCCATGATGCCATGATAAAATCTTTGCACCATTCAAGTCTCATTGCGCTCGGGTTCGCGCTCGCCCTTGGCGGTGCGGCGTGCGGCGGCGACAGCGACGCGGGCGACAGGGGCGCGGGCGGCGGGTCGAGCTCCGGCACGGGCAGCGCGTCGACCACCGGCACGGGCAGCGCGTCGAGCGGCACCACGGGCAGCGCGTCGACCACCGGCACGGGCAGCGCGTCGACCACCGGCACGGGCAGCGCATCGACCACCGGCACGGGCGGCGATCCCGACCCCGATCCCGCGGACGCGCGGACCTTCGACCACCGGCACGGGACGCTCGAGGAAATTCCGGAGAGCTGTATCGACGCGCTCAAGTCGGCGGACTTCATCTTTCATTATGGCCATCGCTCGCACGGCTCGCAGATCATCGTCGGCGCCGAGAGCATCGAGGCGCAGAGCCCTGCCTACGGCTTCGAGGCAGAGTATTGCGACGTCCCCGCCGAGACCGGCGTCTTCCGGATGTGGGACGGGATGCTCGACACCAACCTCGTCGAGGGCGATCAGTACTGGGCGACCGGGGCCGGGGTGGACGAGCTGCGCGCCATCCTGCGCCAACACCCGGAGATCCGGTACTCGATGTGGGCGTGGTCGTTCGAGATCTCCGAGCAGACCGAGGAGAGCGTGCAGCTCTACCTGGACACGCTCGACGCGCTCGGGCAGGAGTTCCCGGAGGTCACGTTCATCTACATGACCGGCCCCGGGGACGAGGAGTACAACGGCGTGAACCGCGCGAAGCGCAACCAGCAGATCCGCGACTTCTGCCGCGACCACGGGAAGATCCTTTACGACTTCGAGGACCTCGACGTCCACTGGAACGGCGAGCGGCACACCGCCGAGGTGGACGGGGTCGAGATCCCGATGGAGCACCCGCATTACGACGTGGATACGTCCGGCAACGCGGAGTACGAGTACACGCACACGACGCAGGACAGCTGCGAGAACAAGGCCCGCGTCTTCTGGCGCATGATGGCCGAGCTCGAGGGGTGCAGCGTGCAATAGCCCCGGGGCGCGGGTGCGCGCGACGGCCCTGGTGAGCTCTCGTATCGCGAGCTCCTCGCGCCGCTCGCCGCTCGCCGCTCGCCGCTCGCCGCTCGCCGCTCGCCGCTCGCCGCTCGCCGCTCGCTGCGCGCCGGGTCGTCGCGGCCAGCGCCCGGCCGCGGCGACGACCTCGCGAGCCGATGTCTTTCCTGTCGGTTAAGTCCCGGTTTCCGGCCATGGACGCGGCTGTCTCGCGGTGCGCGCGACTTGCGGGCCGCGTCGGGCCCATGCTACGCGCATGTGGCAAGGGCGTGCATCCCTCGCGTTCCTCCCGCGCAGGGGCGCCGCCTGGCAGCCGATCGGAGGCGGGCGATGGACAGCGCGATACCGCTCGGGAAGAAGCAGATCATCGACGGCCAGCTGCGGGTCTATTACTACGGTTACTGGATCAAGGCGTACGAGGCTCCGGCCGACACGCTGCTCGCGAAGAAGCGCCTCATCGAGGCGCTGACGCGGCGCCTGTTCAACCACGTCGAGCACGGCATCAACGTCCCTGGCAAGCGGCTGGACGAGGCGCGGCGCGCCTACGAGTCGGAGACCGATCCGCAGCGAAAGCGCGTGAAGGGCGCCATGCTCGCCGGCGCGATCTTCAATCGAGCGGCGGATATCTTCACGAAGCTCGTCGAGATCCAGGAGCTCGGCGTCACCATCGAGCCTGACAACGCCCTGATGCGCGAGTGCGGAGAGCACCTGCTCGAGGCGCTGACGCTCGGGAAGATGGTGCTCCATCGCAGCGGGGAGGAGGGGCTCGACGAGCTCTGGGGAGAGCCGTTCAAGGCGTTCTCCTTCCCCGTCGAGGCGTTCTACAACAGCCGGTATGTGAAGATCGCGCAGAGCATGAGGGCGATCGACGGCCTCCGCGACGAGATGATCACCACCTTCGGCGGCACGCCGATGTTCGCCGGGCTGGACCGCCTCGCCCGCGAGTTCGCGCACGCGGCCAAGGTCAAGTGCGAGACGCTCCGCACCGATCCCGACATCTTCGAGGTCTGGACGTCCTTCGTCGTGTCGGCGGAGAAGCTCGCCGCCTTCCAGCCGCTGCTTGGCCCGGACGTCTCGCCCGCGGAGCGGGAGCAGGCGGCGCGGGGCGTGGAGCTGATCGTCCGCGGCAAGAATGTGATCTCGTATATCACCCGCGCGCGCGTGCCGATGCCCAAGACCACCTGTGAGCTCGTCGAGCGGTACGGGCGCTACCGCGCCACGTACAGCGCCGCGCCCGCGTCCGGGCCGGCGCGCAGCGTCGCCTGATCTCCGCCGCCCGCGGGCCGCCCGCGCTCACCCCGCCTGCGTCGCCGCCACGAGCTGGATCGCGTCCTCCGGGCAGGCAACGACGCAGAGGCCGCACGCCTGGCATTGCGCCGCGTTCGGCGTCATCGCCGTCTTGCGGCCGTGGACGAGCGACTTGAGCTTGCCGCGGAGCGACAGGGCGTCGAAATCGGCGCTCGAGATGCGGGTGATCTCGAAGACCTGATAAGGACACACCTCGACGCAATCGCCCTTCGCCTCGCACCGGTTCCGGTCCACCACGGGCCGGAAGGCGCCGGGCTCGGCCCGGCACTTGTCTCCCGGCCTGTCCGGGTGCGCGGCCGCGCGCCGCGCCTTCTCCTTGTTCAACGACTCCGCCATGTGCCTAGCCTCCCGCCACCGCTCGCGCGGAGCGCTCAGAAACAGCTCGAGCGCGCCTCGAAGCGCGCCGCATAGTTCGACCCGAGGTTACTGTCCCACGCGCCGTGGGACTCGGCGGCCACCTCGATGTCCCAGGCGTTCAGGTGGCCGTATTGATCGTAGGCCCAGAGGAAGAGATCCTCCTCTGTCGCGGTCGGCTCGTTGCAGACCCAGGTGCCGCTCGAGGTGGGCGGGAGCGGCGCGCCGCCGCAGATCCGCTGGCCCGAGGCGTCGGGCGGCGGCGAGCACCACCGGCAGTCGCGGGGCGCGTTGCTGACGAGGACGTAGGCGTCGCCGTGCGCGCCCGCGCTCGCCGGGAGGAATGCGTCGCTGCCGTTCAGCCGGATATAGAGGTTGATCTCGTGGTCCGGATACATGTCCCGCAGGTAGCCGCGGTACGCCACGGTCAGCTTCGCGGCGTCGCTCCGGACCGGATCCTGGATGATCTCGAACGGCCCTGCGTGCACCGTGGTGGTGGGCCCGCAGTAATCGTAGCTGGGCGGGTAATTCGACGCGGCGCCCTCGCGCGCCACGGCGGAGAGCGCGAGCGAGAGCGGGAGAGCAGCGGCGAGCGTCTTGCGGAACATGCGTGGACCTCCAGGAGCGTGTCGGCGCCGGGGCCGCGCGCCGCGCGAGCGCGCGGCGGCCCGGACAAGGGGCTACCAGCTTCACCCACCCCGGTCAACGCGCCGCCGCCGGCGCGCGGCCGTGGCGCCGCTTCGATCGAGCGACTCCGCCGCGGGCCGGCGCGCGGCCATGACGACGCCCGCCGCGCACAGCCGAGCTCGCGAGCCGCCTGCGACCGGCTCCGCCCCCACCGGATGAGACGGCCTGAGCCGCTCCTCTCTGGCGAACGGTCATGGCATAGTCGGCCGATGAACCGCGAACTCCTTGGCTCAGCGCTCCTCGGACTCCTCCTCGCTGCCTGCGGCGACGCTCCCACCGAGGCGCAGCCCGGGGGCGGCGGGGCCGGCGGCGAGGGCGACGCCAGCTCGACCGGCGGGGGTGGAAGCGGCGGCGGAGGGCCGGTCGCCTGCGGGAGCGCGGGGGAGAGCTGCAGCGAGGCGGAGTACTGCGAGATGGGCGAGGCGGGCGACGCGTGCGCCGGAGGCGCGCGGGGCGAGTGCGCCCCGAGGCCGAGGCTCCAGGACTGCCCCGAGGAGTGCCCGGGCGTCTGCGGGTGCGATCAGCGCGTGTATTGCAACGAGTGCCTGGCCCACGCGGCCGGGGTGAACGCGTCGAAGGACACGTCGTGCGCCAGCGCGGACTACGTGATCGGCGGGCACGACAGCGTCTATGTGCACAACGCCGATCTGGAGGCGAATCGGTGCCTGACGCTCTACCTCGCCTGGCCGGCCGAGAGCGATCCGCGCTTCACCGGCGTCGAGCTCCCGGAGCACTGGGCGCTGCTGGATGTGTCGCTCACCGGGCGGATGCGCGATTGCACCGCGCCGCGCACGCCGAACGGCGATGGGCTCTATGTCGTGACCGGCGCCACCGGCACGATGTCGTGGGAGTCCGAGCCGGACACCGGCATCCCGTGTATCGTCGACATGGACGTCACCGTCGCGCTCGAGGGCGAGCCGGGGACCGAGCACGTCCAGGCGACCGGCGTGGTCGTCGACAACACGTGCCTGTAGCGTCGGGCGGAGCCACCGTCGCCGGTCGAGCCGCCGTCGCCCATCGAGCCGCGTCACCACCCGCGCCACCGACACCGCTGGAGCCGCCGACGCCGCCCGTTCCGCCACCCTCGCCGCCACCGCAGCCCGGTTCGCTCACCGGCCCGCAGATGCCGTTCCGGGCGTCGCCAGCCTCGACCGAGCACGCCTCGCATGCGCCGTCGCAGGCCGTCGTGCAGCAGACGCGGCCTCAAGGCGAGGGCTTGCGGCCGCCCGGCGCTGGAGCAAGCGCCGCGGCGCCCGCGCCGGCCCCGCTCGCGCCCACCACACCCGCGCCCATGCCCGCGCCCGCCGCGCCTGCGGCCGCGGCGGCCACGCCGGCGACGATGCCCTCCCAGTGGCTGCCCTTCCACAGGACCTTGCCGCAGCGCTCGCACCGCCAGAACTCGTCGTAGCGCTCCACCACCATGGCCGGCACCGCGTCTCGCACCGTGTCCTTCGGCGCGGCCGCGAGCGCGCCGCCGCACGCCATGCAGCGCGGATCCCGCACGGACAGCCCGAGCTCCCGCAGCACGAAGCCCGCCTGCTCCATCGGCCGGAGCCCGCGGGGCACGTAGAGCCCGCGCACCGCCGCGGTGCGCAGCGGGCGCCGCTCGAACACCCCGGCGTCGGAGCTCAGCAGCACCCGGCCGGTCCGCTGCGCGAGGCGCACGAGCTCGCCGTCGTCGATGCCGTGCTCGAACGTGGCGTCGTACCCGGCGCCGCGTAGCCAGCGCGACAGGCCGCCGAGCATCGCGTCGCACAGGAAGCTCGGCCCCGCCGCCGCGTCCAGCGCCGGGCCCGCCTCGCCGCCCGCCTCATCCACGAGCACGCCCCATGCGCCTCAGGATGGCGCCGGGCCCGCGGGCAGCAAGGCGCCGGCCGCGAAATCCCCACACCTCGCTCGCACGCTGGTACCGTCGCAGTACCGTCTCGCGACGGTGGAGGAGTCGATGTCGACGATGGGTGCGAGGTGCTCCTGCGCGGCGCTCGCGCTCGCCGTGCTGGCGAGCGCGCAGCAGGCTTCAGCCTACTGCCGCTCGAACACCTGCAAGGACGCAACGCTGTGTCTGCAGGACGACCAGCCGGTCGGGTTGTGCAAGCCGCTCCGCTGGACGGGCGACTGCATCGGCTTCGCCATCCAGGAGGACGCGTCGAGCGAGGTCTCCTACCAGGAGATGTCCGACCTGCTCGACGCCGCCTTCGGCGCGTGGCAGCAGGCGCCCTGCGGCGCGGGGACGCCGGGCATCCGCGTGCAGAACCTCGGCCCGGTGAGCTGCGGCGCCGTGGAGCTGAACGCGAGGGACGGCAAGACCAGGGTCGTCGACGGGCTCGTGCCGGGCAACGCCAACGTGGTCGTCTTCCGCGACATGGACTGGCTCGCGGCCGCGGGGCACAGCACCGAGATGCTCGCGCTCACCACGGTGCAGTTCGACAAGAAGACCGGTGATCTCTGGGGGGCAGACATGGAGATCAACACCGATCTTTTCGACATGAGCGTCGGGGACGACTCCGCCGCGCCGAGGGAAGATCTCCTCGCCATCGTCACGCACGAGGCCGGGCATTTCCTGGGGCTCGACCACACCATGGCCGGGCCAGAGGCGACCATGCACTACCGGTACGACAGGTCGGATCCGATGAACTTCCGGACGCTGCATGAGGACGACATCGCGGGCATCTGCCAGATGTACCCCCCGCGGGATCTCTCGGCCTCGGCCTGCAACCCCATCCCTCCCCACGGGTTCTCCGCGGAGTGCGCGGCGGACCAGCAGATCGGCTGCAGCGCCGCGCCGCCCGCCGCCGGCCCGGGGCGGAGCGCGCCGCTCGCCGCCGCCGCGATCGGCGCGGCCGCGTGGCTCCGCGCGCGCAGGCGCGGCCGACGCGCGCGGCCCTGACCGGGCGCGCGGGGGCGCGGCCGCGTGGCTCCGCGCGCGCAGGCGCGGCCCGCGCGCGGCCCTGACCGGGCGCGCGGGGGCGCGGGGGCGCGGCCGCGTGGCTCCGCGCGCGCAGGCGCGGCCCGCGCGCGGCGGCGGCGACCGGCGCGCCCGGGCTGCGGGCTACGGCGCCGCGCCGCGCTGCTGGGCCTGGCGGGAGAGCGCGTAGGCGACCCCGCGCTCCAGCGTCCCCTTCGTGACGATGCCCCCGAGATCCGCCTCGAGGCCGACGAGCGCCTGCGCCACGCTCGGGCGGATCCCGGTGATCACGACCTCGGCGCCCAGGAGCCGCACGCTCCGGGCCGCGCGGACCAGCGCGTCGGTCACCTCCGCCCCCGCCTCGGGCATCCCGGTGACGTCGAGGAGGGCGATCCTGGCCTGCTGGTCCGAGATCCCGTGGAGGAGCACCTCGATGACCTGATCGGCCCGCTCGCGGGTCATGTTGCCGACGAGGGGCATGACGAGCACGCCGGCGGCAATGGGCAGGAGCGGCGTGGAGATGGACCGGAGCGTCTCCTCGCGGACGCGGAACATCTGCTCGTGCAGCTGCAGATTCTGCGCCTCGGCCCGCACGCGCTCGGTGATGTCCGCCGAGATCCCGCAGACGCCCGTGGCCTTTCCCTCGTCGTCGCGGAGCGCGAACTTGGTGGTCATGTACACGTGCGTGCCGTCGGGCAACTCCACCCGGTCCTCGACGACCATCGGCGCGCTGGAGTTGAGGACCTCGCGGTCCTGCGCCTCGAACCGCGCGGCGATCTCCCCGGACACGAACTCGCGCTGCATCCGCCCCAGGAGCGCGCCCTTGGGCTTGCCGAGCGCCGCCTCGATCTGGCGGTTCGCGACGGTGAAGCGGCCCTCGGTGTCCCGCGCGTAGATGAGCAGCGGCGCGTTGTCGATGATGGCCTCCAGGAGCGTGGCGCTCTGGCGCTGCCTCGCCTCGGCCTCCTGGTGCGAGGTGACGTCGCGGGTCACCGCCATGACGAACTGGACCCCGGACTCGTCCCGGAGCGGCACGTAGATCACCTCGAGCCAGCACCGGCGGCCCAGCTGCTCGTTGGTCACGTAGGGGGTCGCCGGGAGCGTGACCACCTCGCCGGCGACCGCGCGCAGGAAGGGCTCCGCGAACCCCCGCGCCACGGACTCGGGGTCCTCGAGGACGTTGAACGCACCCACCACGTCCTCGCGCCGGGCCTTGAACCACGCGACGGTGGCGTCGTTGATGGCCGCCAGCAGCCCGTCGGTGCGGTAGACGAAGATGGGCATCGGCAGCCGCTCGAAGAGCGCCTCGTACGCGATGCGAGGCTCGCCCGCGGAGCCCTGCGCGCCCGGCGGCCGCGCGCCCTCGCCGAGCCGTCGCTCCAGCTCCTCGACGCGGGCCCGCAGGCGCGCGTTCTCTGCCGCGATCGAGTCGTCGCCCGGCTGTGTGCTCATGGTTCCTCCCTTGTCGGTGCTCACGCCGTCCGAGGGCGCTCCACGCGGAGCTCGGTCCAGGGTGAGGTCTGCTCGGCCAGGGTACGATAGGCGAGCGCCGCGGCGCCCACGAAGAAGAGCGCGAGCGCCGCCGGGCCGACGTCGATGCCGCGGGCCGCGCCGAGATCGCCGAGGACGCTCGCGTGGAACGGGAGAAATAGCCCAAGGTGCAGCGCCCCGAGCGCCGCGCCGAGCGCGAGCGCCCAGCCGCGGTGGAAGCGCGCGCGCCGGGCGTGGTGGGCGATGACCGTATCGGAGGAGACGCAGAGGTTGCCGTGCGCCGGCGCCCGGAGCACCCACGCCTGCGCGACGTCGCGGTACCCCTTGCCGGCGGCGCTCGGGTCGATCTCGCGGCGCACGGCGCCCGCGATGTAGATCGCGTCGCCCGGGCGGACCTCGGACACGTAGACGGGCACGCCGCCGCGGCTCGCCGGGACGAAGGTCGTGTCGAGGGTGAGCCTGCCGCTCGCCGGCTCGACGCGCACCGCGGCGCCCGAGGGGAGCCGGAGCGAGAAAGCGCGCGCCCGGGTCTGCCATGCGCCCGGCGCGGCGCCGGGGCCTGCCTGGCCGCGGCACGAGATCTCGACCGCGATCACCGCGTCGTCCGGCGCGGCGTCCTCCGCGCCCACCTCGCCGCGGAGCAGGGCGAACCCCTCGCGCATCGCGTCCGGCGAGGCCGCAGGGCTCCGCGCGTAAGCGGCGACCTGCGAGCGCCGCCGGTGGTGGAGGCAGCGCGCGATCGCGATCGCAACCGCGGCGCCCAGCGCCACCCCGGCGACCCCATACACGATGAGAAGACTCACGACAAAACCCATCTGGCCAGCCTAGACGTGCGGCCCCGACGCGTCGAGATGGGCTGTTCGCAATGGCTGTTCGACCCCGGCGCCTCGGCTTCCGCCCATGGCACCTCGCTCACCTCGCGCGCGTCGCTCGCGCGCAGCCGCGGCCGCGCCGCTGTGTTCGCCCGGCGCGGCGGCTGCCGGCGCCGCCGCGGTCGACGGCGCGACCGATGGAGCTTATGTGTGTGAGACCCACATGCTCGCTCAGCAGGCGACTCGATCGGCGCCGGCGCTCGTGGTCCTCATGGGCCTGCAAGGCGCAGGCAAGACGAGCTTCACCCGCGCGCGGTGGGGCGATACCCACGTTCACGTCAGCAAGGATCACTTCCCGAGGCGCGCGAAGAACAAGGACGCGCGCCAGGAGCGGCTCATCGCGGCGGCGCTGGAGTCCGGCCGTTCGGTGGTCGTGGACAACACGAGCCCCACCGCGCTCGTCCGCGCTCCGCTGCTCGCCCTCGGCCGCGCTCACGGCGCGCTCGTCGTCGGGTATTGCTTCGGTGCGTCCGTCGAGGAGTGTCTCGAGCGCAACCGCGGGCGGCAGGGCGCCCTGCGCGTGCCGGACGTGGCCATCTTCGCGACCGCCAGGCGCTTCGAGGCGCCGTCGCTCGCCGAGGGGTTCGACGAGCTCCACGCGGTCCGGCTCGTGGTCGGCGAGGGGTTCGTGGTCACGGCCGGGCTGCCAGGAGAGCGCGCGCCCGGCGCTGAGGAGCGGAGAGGGGGATAGCAGAGCGAGGCGCCTCAGAAGGCGGCGTCTCGAAGCTTCGCCTTGTACTCCGCCTTGTACAGATCATGGCAGGCCTTGCAGCTCGCCTTGGCGCCGTCGATATCGCCCTTCTTGGCCTTCTCCGCGCCCTCCTTCGAGATCGCGACCCACTTGGGCATCCCGGGCGGCGCCTTCGACGCAACGTATTCCAGCGCCGACGCGATCTTCGCGCCGTCGCCGCTCGTGGTCGCCGACTGCATCACCGTCTTCATCCAGCCCTGCATCGGACAGGCCTTCTGTCCTTTTGCACCGCAGCCAAAATCCTTCCCCTCGGCAACAGACCCGGGGACGTCCGCCGTCCCGCTCGCGGCCCATGCTGCGCCCGCAAAGCCAATGCCGACGCTCATCAACACCGCACTCATCAGCTTCATGCTCATCGACATCCGACGTCTCCTGTTATGAAAATTTCAAGCTCAGCCAGATCATCGCAGCTCGGAAGATCGAAATGTGAACGTTCACATTTGCGGAGTCAACCAGAATCGACCGACGCGCGGCTACCCTTGATCCCGATTGGCGCGCAGCGGCGGCCAGCCGCGACGCCCGAGTTCGGAGAGGTCCGGCGAGCGCAGGAGCCGAGGGCGAGCTCGTCGCCGGAGCGCGCGTTCGAGTCGCGCGCACAAGCGGCGGTGCCCAGGCGCCGGCGGGCCCGCAGCGTCGAGTGCCAACCGTCGATGCGCTGCTCGGCTCGAGCCCGTCGGGCGCGCCGGCGATCACCGCGGTCCGGGCCTGCCCCTCTCGACGCGGCGCTCCGGAGGAGCCCCGCCAGCCTTGCCCTCCCACGGGCTCGGGGCTACCCCCCGCGGTCCCATCAATTGGCGTTGACATCGACCATGTGATCGTTCACATTCTCCTCGAGAGGTATTCTTCTGCTTCGTCTCGGGTGGGTCGTCATGCGCACCGAGACATTCGGCATCTGATTGGTCTCGGCACCGATGTCGTTCGCCCGGTCATCGCGGAAGCGATCGCCGATCGATGGTGCTTGACGTTTTGCCAAGGGTGATGCATCGGAGACCACGACAAGCCTCACTTCGGATGTCGTGAGATCCAGGTACTGTCCACTGGAATTTTCTGAGATCCGGCAAGGCGGCCGGACAGCAATTTGGGGGCGGCGTAACCTATGTCGCGGCGGGCCATGCTCAGCCCTCCTCGGGCGCACCGGCGTCACGTCGGCCCCGTCCGGGATCAGATGCTCCAGGTTCCGTCACGCCGGACGAGATGGGTTTTGCGATGCGAGCCATTGCTCTGAGGCATGGTCGCCAGATGTGGGTTCCTGTGAGTCGTCACCCTCTTGCATTATCGGAGAGCAAGATGAAGAAGCCGTCCTGGCACGAGCTCCGTTCCTCAAGAGAAGTCGCTGCCGTTTGTGCGCTCGCTTTCGCGGCCGCGTGCACGGGCGCGCTGGGTGATTCGGCGGATGACGGGGGGGGATCCTCCGCTGGAGGAGCCTCCGCTGGAAACGGTGGATCGTCGACGGGCTCCAACCCTCCGCCGTTCCAACCCGCGGCCGGGATGCTGCGCCGTTTGACGAGAACGCAATTTCGCAACGCGGTGCGCGACGTGTTCGGCGTGGAGGTCAATATCAATGAGCTCGACGCCGACAGCTGGAACGGAAACTTTGCCACCATCGGCGCCGCGACAGTCGTTACCTCGGAGCGAGGCGTCGAGCAGTACCACACGGCCATCGAGAACGCCGTGGACGCGGTGTTTTCGAATTCCACGAAGCGGGACCAGTTCATCGGTTGCACGCCCAGCGGCGCGGAAGACGACGCTTGCGTACGCGGCTTCATCCAGGCGCTGGGGCTTCTAGCGTGGCGCCGCCCGCTCGAGACGGCAGAGGTCGACAGGCTCGCGGCGGTCGCCAACAAGGCCGCGACCGAGCTCGGCAGCGCCGTCGAGGGGGCCCGCTGGGCGACGGTGGCTCTCTTCTCGTCGCCGAACTTTCTGTATCGCCCGGAGCTCGGGGCTCCGAGCGCCGATGGGTCGCTTCGCTTGACGGGCTACGAGATGGCGTCCCGGCTCGCGTTTCTCGTGTGGAACAGCCTGCCGGACAAGACGCTGCTCGACGAGGCCGCGAGCGGGATGCTCGACACGGCGGAGGGTATTCGCGCCGCGGCGACGCGGATGCTCGACACGCCCGCCGGACGCGAGGCGGTTGGCGCCTTCGCCGAGGAGTACATGCGGCTCGATCGGATCGGCACGCAGGCAAAAGACTCGGAGCTGTTCCCGGAGTACGGCGCCGCGCTGCAAGCGGCGATGGTTCGCGACATGCGAGGCACCTGGGAGGTCCTCGCTTTCGATGATCAAGCGAGCGCGCTCGACCTGTTCTCGACCACGAAGGTCGTCGTCAACACGGAGCTCGCCCAGCTCTACGGCCTCGACACGGCCGGCCTGAGCTCGAGCACCTTCGAGGTTCGCTCGTTGCCTGCGGACGGCCCGCGCGTCGGGATCCTCGGCAAGGCCGGCTTCCTCTCGCAGTTCGCCAACCAGAAAGAGGGGTCGCCCACGTTGCGCGGCAAGTTCATGCGTGACGCCCTCATGTGCACGCCCATCCCGCCGCCCCCCGGCGACGTAGCTCTCGAGCTCCCGGAGCCGCCTGCGGACAGGCCCCTCACGAAACGTCAGCGGCTCGAGAACCATCGGACCGCCCCTGCCTGCGCCGGCTGCCATGGGCTCATGGACCCGCTCGGCCTGCCGCTCGAGACGTTCGACGCGATCGGCCGTCACCGCACGACCGACCACGGCCTGCCGATCGACCCCAGCGGCGACTTCAGCGGGGAGCCGGTCGCCGACGCGCGCGATCTCGGCATGACCGTCAGCGAGAGCGACGAGGTCGCTCGATGCCTTGTCCGCAAGTACTACTCGTATGCAGCAGGCCACGAGGAGCGAGCCGTGGACGGCAGCGTGCTGAACACGCTGGCCGCTTCGTTCGAGGCGTCGGGGTTCAATCTGCGCGAGCTCGTCCTCGACGTCGTGACGAACGAAGCCTTTGCGTCCGTCGCCCCCCAACCCTGAACGCACGGGACCCACCATGACCATCAAAGCTTTGGACCGACGAACCGTACTCCGGGGCATGCTGGCGACGGGCGCCGCCGTCACCATCCCGCTCCCGCTGCTGGAGATCATGCTGAACGAGAGCGGCACGGCGCTCGCCCAGCCGAAAACGCCGGTTTCGCCGCTCTACGTCACGTGGTTCTTCGGGAACGGCACGCTGCCGGGTCGCTGGAAGCCGGCGCGCGCGGGCTCCGGCTCGGCCTGGGAGCTCAGTCCCCAGCTCCAGCCGCTCATGGAGAACAAGTCTCATCTCACGGTGATCAGCGGCCTCGAGAACAAGCTCGTTGCATCCGGCGCCGAGCACCCCACGGGGTCGGCGGGGGCCACGACCGGCGCGCCGCTCAGCGGGAACGCCGTGCGGGCCCCATCCATCGACCAGGTCGTCGCGAACCTCAACTCCGAGGGGGTGCCGTACCGCTCTCTCGAGGTGGGCGTGACGCCGGCGACGCCGAACGGCGCTCCGGACTCGCTGCATACGGTCTCGCACAAGGGACCGAACTCGCGCAACAACCCGGAGTTCGATCCGAGGGCCGTGTTCAATCGGTTGTTCATGGGCGGCGCGCCCGCGCCCAACGACGAGGAAGCGGACCAGGCCGCGAAGCTCGTGAACGTCCGGAAGAGCGTGCTCGATGCGATCCTGCAAGACGGCGCGAGCCTGGAGCAGCGGCTCGGGGCGGCCGACAGGCAACGCGTGGAGCAGCACCTCGAGTCGATCCGCGCCATCGAGCGGCGCCTCGAGACGATGACCCCCGGCGGCGGTTTGCCGCCCGCGTGCAGCAGCCCGACGGCCCCCACCGCCGGCAAGGACTTGCAGAGCGAAGCGCCCCCGCAGGTGAACACCGCCATGGTCGAGCTCTCGGCGCTCGCGCTCGCCTGCGAGAGGACCCGCGTGCTCTCGTTCATGTTCTCGCTGCCCGCCGCGCACGTCTACTACCGGCACCTCGCGCAGGACATGAACGACGACTTTCACGACACCATCTGTCACGGGGATGCCGGAGATCAATCGGATCAGCCTCGCGTCGACAAGGGCGTGATCTACACGATGCGCTGCCTGAACGAGTTCTTGACGAAGCTCAAGAGCACGCCGCACGGCAGCTCGAACTTGCTCGACAACACGCTGGTGTTCGTCACGTCCGACACCGCCTGGGGCAAGATCCACACGAAGGCGGAATGGCCGGTGCTCCTCGCGGGGAAAGCCGGAGGACGGCTGCGCGGCAACGAGCATCACAACTTCCCCGGCGATAACCTGAGCAAAGCGCTCCTGACGGTCGCCCAGGTGATGGGCTCGACCGCGACGGAGATCGGCCTCGACGCGGGGCGGGTCACGTCACCGCTCGCGGGCATCCAGGTCTGAGCGCGGGATCCCCCCTGGAAAAGCGACGCTGTACCAGTAGCTCATCCATGCATTGAAGGGGCCGCCTTCACTCCACAGCCTGCGGGAGCTCGTCCAAGGTTGCCTGTAGGCTCGCGCGCGTGAAAGCTCCGGTCGACGTCACTGCCGCTAGCGAGAGGCTCGTGCGCAAACCCATCAGAACCACAACGCTTTTCCTTTCTATGAGCCTTTGCGGGCGGATCCTGCTCGGGCTCTCCGCCGCGACCACCGCAACGTTCGCTCTCGCGCCCGTCACGCTCGCCGCCCCCAAGGCGTCGAAGTCGATCGCGGTGCACATCGAGGGCCCCAACGCGGATGACATCCGCGAGGACATCCTCGCCATTGTGCCGGAGACGCTGGGGGTCGTGGAGCCTGACGCGTTCTCGAAGTCGCTGAAGAGCGCCGGCCAGGCCAAGCCTGTCGGGGACACGCTGGTGTCGAAGGCCCAGCGGAAGAAGGCAATCGACCGCATCCGCAAGGCAGGCAAGGCGGCGAAGGCAGAAGGGGTGATCTACGGCGTCTCGCGGACCAACAAGAAGAAGAAGAAGGAGGTCCACCTCGTCTACGTCGACGAGAACACCGGCGACCTCGCCGTGGACAGCGCGGTGCCGCTGAGTGGTTCGCGCGACGACCGCAAGAAGGCGCTGGAAGAGCTGCTCGGCCCGACGCTGGCGCAGATCGCGCCGCCGCCGGCCGCCGCCGCCGACGAGGCGAAGGGCGGCGGGGAAGGCGAAGGCGACGGGGCGAAGGACGAAGGCGGCGACGAGAAGGAAGAAGCCGACGGCGGGAAAGACGACAAGGGCGGCAAGCGCAAGAAGAACGAGGTCGGCTCGGCGCTCTTCTCGGTCGAGCTCGGCGTCGAGTTCGTCGGCCGCTGGTTCGACTACTCCGATCCGCGCACGCAGAACCTCCGGCCCTACAGCATCTTCGGGCAGCCCGCGCTGTCGGTCTCGGGCGAGCTGTATCCGCTCGCGTCGACGAACATCGCGGTGCTCAAGGGCCTCGGGATCACCGCGGGGTATGCGCGGGCGCTCGGCCTCAACTCGGCGGTGGGCGGCGGCGACCCGATCAGCACCACCTACCAGCGCATCAACCTGGGGCTCCGGGAGCGGCTGTCGCTCGGCGAGAAGTCCGTGCTCGGGATCTCCGCGGGGCTCCGGTTCCTTACCTTCGAGATCGACGCGCCGGCGGCCCTCGCGAGCACCATACCGAACGTCTCCTACACCCTGTTCCGCGCCGGCCTCGACGGGCGCTTCCCGGTCGGCCCGGTCGCGCTCGGGCTGGGCGCCGAGTACATCCTGCCGCTCTCGTCAGGCCCGGTCTACGAGCGGTTCACCGGGGCGAGCGTGCAGGGCATCGGCGCGCTGGCCGGGGTGATGATCCCCGTCGCGACCGGCATCGAGGCGCGCCTGCTCGTCGAGTACGCCCGGTTCTTCTCGTCGTTCCAGCCCGAGCAGGGCGACGCTTACATCGCGGGCGGGGCCATCGATCAATACCTGGGACTGCGGCTCGCCGGAGCCTACGTCTATTGAGAGAGAGAGGTAGCACGTGACGTTCATGACTTCCCTTTACGGACGCGCCGCGCTCACCGCGGCCGCCCTGCTGACCGGCGGCGCGCTCCTGATGAGCTGCGCTGGGACCCTCGACGACGACGAGTTTCCCCCCGGCGACCAGGGCGGCGGCGACGACACCCAGGGCACCGGCGCCGCCCCGGCGGTGACCGGCAGCGGCGGCGGCACGCCCGCGGCGACCACCGGCGGCGACCCCGCGACCACCGGCGGCGACCCCGCCACCACCACCGCGACCACCGGTGGCGACCCCGCCACCACCACCGCGACGACCGGCGGCGGGCCGACCGGGTGCGCCGAGGCGCCGGCGCTGGTCACGATGAAGTGCGCCACCGCCGGCTGCCATGACGCGAACTCGAAGCAGGCGGGCCTCTCGCTCGCCGCCGGGTGGGAGAACACGGTCCGGGGCCAGGCGTCCACGTGCGGCGGCGGCGCCATGGTGCTCGTGCCGGGCGACCCGGACGCCAGCACGGTCTACACGAAGGTCACCCCGACCCCGACGTGCAACAACCGGATGCCGCTCGGCGCCCAGCCGCTCAGCGACACCGAGATCGCGTGCATCCGCGACTTCATCGCCGCGCTCGCGCCCTGAGAAAGTGAACGAGCGTCTGGCATGGTGGAGGAGCCCGTGGTCGCGGTGCACGACTCGCTCCTGCGGCTCATTCTGGACCGATCATTCCAGAATGAGCCGCAGGAGCGAGGGTCACGAGAGGCCGGCAGGGGCTCCGCGCCGCGCGATGAGCAGGGGCTGCCCCACTCCGTGCTGTCCTCCGACGCGGCGTGGTTGATCTCATCTTGCGTCGTGAGGCCTTTCTTCTCCAGCCGCTCCTTATCGCGCCCGCCGCGATCTCGAGCGTGGGGCCGGCGAGCCCGAGTATAGGTCGCCCCGGCGGGGCCGCAGGCCCGTGGCTACAGGTCCGGTGGCCGCAGGTCCGGTGGCCGCAGGTCCGGTGGCTCCAGGGGCCGGGTGGGGGAGCGACCGTCCCCTCGGACGACAGCCCCTAGCGGGCAGAGCCGCTTTCCGCCTCGACGGCCCGGCGCGCGCGTCCCCGAGCTCTGGTATGCACCATGTCAGACCTTACCCTCGCGACCCTGCTGATGAAGCTTGCTCCTCGTCTCGCTCGCGCACGCGGCGCGCTCCCGGCGCGCGGCGCGCCTTCCTGGTGCTCCCGGCGCGCCCCTCTCCTCGTGCTGGCGCTCGCGATCGCGTCCGCGTGCGGCGGCCGCGACGGCGACACCCCGAGCGCCGTGCCCGGCGCCGGCGGCGGTGGTGACAGCGGGGCCGGCGGCGCCGCCGGGCAGGGCGGAAGCTCCGGGAGCGCCGGGCAGGGCGGAAGCTCGGCGAGCGCCGGGCAGGGCGGCGCGGCCTGTCACGATTACGCGACGTTCGACAGGGGGCTCCCCGTCGACTTCAGGGCGGAGGTGCTGCCGCTGCTGCAGCGCTCGTGCGCGACCGGCTCCTCGTGTCACTCCCGCAAGGCCGGCTCGCCGCTGCAGCCCTACCTGGGCCCGACCGCGGACACGCCGGCGGCGGAGGTCGGCGACGCTGAGCTCGCCGCGATCCGCGAGCGGATCGTCGACGTCGACTCGGGAGAGGCCGCCGGGATGAAGCTCGTGGCGCCGGGGGACCCGGAGCACAGCTTCCTCATGCACAAGATCGACGGCACGCTGGCGTGCGAGCTCCTCTCGTGCCCCGAGACCTGCGGCCTCGCCATGCCGCCGACGTTGAAGCCGCTCTCCTCCGCCGAGAAGGACACGGTTCGCCGCTGGATCGCCCACGGGGCCGTGATCGAGTGAGCGGCGCCGCCGGCGCCCGACGTCATCACCGAAAGGAGATCAGGCAAGATGTCGCACTGGAACCGATCGCTGCGTTTCACGTTCGGTATGCTCGCCGCGGCGAGCGCTCTGCTGGCCCTGGGCTGCGGCGACGATGGGGTGCAGCCGGCCGGGCCGGGCACCGGCGGAGGGCCCGGGACGCCGGATGTCGAGCCGGACGTCCAGACGGCGCGCGACTACCCCGATCTCGTCGAGGCGGTCAGCTCGTTCGGCGCCGTCCTGCTCGACAACGCGCTGTACACCTACGGCGGGAACCTGGGCGGCGAGTTCGCGGCCGACAACCAGTCGAGCGCCTTCCGGCGCCTCTCGCTCGCGCCGGGCGGGGCGTGGGAAGATCTCGGGGCCGTGGAGCACCTCGAGAGCACGGCGCTCGTGGCGCACGGCGGCCTCGTGGTCCGCGTCGGCGGCCTGCGCGCGGACAACGCCGCCGGAGAGCCGGAGGAGCTCGTCTCGGTGAGCACCGTGGAGCGCTTCGATCCGAGCACGGGGAAGTGGCAGGCGCTGCCGGACATGCCCGAGGGCCGCTCCGGGCACGGGGCCGTGGTCGTGGGCGATCGCCTCTATGCGCTGGCCGGCTGGGAGCTCAGCGGAGCGGGGGAGTTCCGGTCGGGTGGGTTCGTGCTCGACCTGTCGGCGCCCGACGCGGCTTGGGTGCCCTTGCCGGACCCGCCGTTCCAGCTCCGCTCGCTGGGCGTCGCGAAGCGCGGTGACGTGATCTACACCATGGGGGGCGTGGGCGACGCGCAGGAGTTCTCCGGCGAGGTCTACACGTTCGACACGAAGACCGAGACCTGGGCGCCGGGCCCCGAGCTCCCCTCGGAGATCCCGATCAAGGGCTTCGGCGCGACCGCGTGCAGCGATGACGAGGACCTCTACGTCAACTACGCCGACGGCCTCTTCCGGCTCAACGAGGCCGGCGACGGCTGGGAGCCCGCCGGAGAGCTCGCGTTCACGCGCTACTTCAGCCCCCTGATCTGCCCGGGCAACGGCGAGGTGATCGTGGTCGGCGGGCGCTCCGCAGCGGACAACGAGCTGACGGCCTCGGTCGAGTCGGTCGACGTGGCGCAGTGATCGCGCCGGGCTGACGGCCCCGTCGCGGGGCGCGGCGCGGGGGCCGTGTTGGGCTCACGTGAACCCTCGCTTCTGCGAGCCATTCTGGACTGATCAGTCCAGAATGATCAGTCCAGAATAGGCCACAACGCGAGGACAGCTGGGCTCGAGCATGGCGCCAGTCCGCGCCGCATTCGGATCTCAGCGGAAAATTCGCTTCCCGGCGGAAAAATTCGCCCTGGCTGTCGGTTCGTCCTGGACGACAGCAACAAGGAGGCGTTCCGACACGCGATCGACACAGAGCTCCAATAGGCTCCACAGCGCGTTCTTGTCCCTGCCGCCGCTCCTCACCCTCCAAGGCTCACTATGATGCCCGACAAATTCGTCGTTCAATCGAGCGCCCTGCCCTCTTCCACAAGACTCATAGCTTTTCATGGCACCGAGGGTATCTCGAAGCTCTATCGCTTTGAGCTCTACCTGGTGATGACCAACGATGTCGGCCACAGCGTCGATATGGCGGCGGCCGTGGGCCAGCCGCTGAGCATCTCTCTGCAGCGGAGCGACAGCGAGAACAGCGGCGACTCACCCTTCGTTCGAAGCGGCGTCCTGGGCAGCCTCGAGCTCCTGAACGATACCGCCGGCCGGTGCGTCTTCCGGGCCACCATGATCCCGCGCCTCGCCTTGCTGAGCCTGGCGTTTCACAGCCGCGTCTTCACCGAGAAGACCATCCCGGAGATCATCCAAGCCGTCCTTCAAAAGGGTGGCGTCACGGACTGCAGTCTCCTGCTCCAGGGCGCCTATGCCACCGAAGAGCATGTCTGCCAGTACCGCGAGAGCGACTACGCCTTCGTCACCCGGTGGATGGAGCGCGAGGGCATCTATTATTACTTCGAGCATAGCGAGGGCGGCGAGACGTTGGTGCTGACGGATGATCGGTCGGCCCATCAGCCGTATGGCGGCAAGCCCGTTCGTTACTACCCGCAGCCCGGCGGCGCCAACACCGCGAAGGACTCCGTCTACGCCTTCACCTGCCGGCATGACGCCGTGCCGAGCTCGGTCCTCCTCAAGGACCATAACTACGCCAATCCGGCCGTGCCGGTCACCGGGCAGGCGCTGGTTTCCCCCAATGGCTTCGGCGAGGTCAGCCTGTTCGGCGCGCGCTTCTTCTCGGCGGGCGACGGGGAGCGGCTGGCGCGGGTCAAGGCCGAGAGCCTCGCCGCGACCGGCGTCGTCTACCAGGCGATGGGCAACGCGGCGACGCTGCTTCCTGGGTTTACCTTCGAGCTCGACGAGCATCCGCGGGCCGCGTTCAACACCAAGTATCTGGCCATCGAGGCCGAGCACTGGTGTAACCAGACCCCGGACATGCCCGAGCTCCGCGGGCTCGCGCCGTGGGAAGGCCTCTATCGCATCGAGGCCAAGGCCATCCCCTCGACGGTGCAGTTCCGCGCGCCGCAGATGACCGCGTGGCCGCGCATCTACGGCACCGAGCCTGCGGTCGTCGACGGCGGGGCGGTCAGCGATTACGCGCAGATCGACAGCCATGGTCGCTACCGGATCAAGTTCTACTTCGACGAGAGCGACCTGACCGGGGGGAAGGCGTCGACCTGGGTCCGGATGCTCCAGCCCCATGGCGGCGGCATCGAGGGCTTCCACTTCCCGCTGCGCGTGGGCACCGAGGTCATGTGCGCGTTCGAGGGAGGCGATCCCGACCGGCCGGCCATCGTCGGGGTCGCGCCCAACGCGCTGACGCCGAGCCCGGTCACGGCGGGAAACAACACGCGGAACGTGCTCCAGACGGGCGGACGGAACCGGCTCGAGATCGAGGACCAGGCCGGGCAAGAGCGGATCACCCTGTCGACGCCCTATGATAACACCTACATCCGGATGGGGGCGCCCAACGCCGGCGCGTCGTATGAAGTCAAGACGCAGGGCCACGCCTTCACGTGGATCGGAGGCTCCTCCGAGAACGTCGTGACCGGCAACCGGACGGCGATCACCGTGGGTATCTCCGAGAGCGTCGTGGGAGGCTTCTCCTTGAGCTTCGTCGGGGGATACTCCGGGAGCTTCGTCGCTGGATACTCGCAGAACGTGGTCCTGGGCTATCGCGACACACGCATCGTCGGCAACGAGTCCACGAACGTCTACGGCAATCGAAAGACCCGCATCAAGGGGACCCGGAAGACGACCATCGGCGGCGACAACACGACCTTGCTCATGTCCAACCGCGACCTCACCGTCAGGGGCGACAGTGATTTGACCATCTTCGGGAAGCGCAAGACCCATATCCGAGGCCGCGACAAGGGCATCTTCGACACCGGCCGAGAGACGACGGTCAACCTGCTGAACAAAACGACGATCAACGGCAAGAGCGAGACCCAGGTGATGGGTACGAGGACAACGGAAGTTCGTGGCCGCGACACGAGCGAGTTCCGCGGAGGGCGAGAGACTACAGTTAACGGGATGAGCCTCACGCGCATCATAGGTTCTGCCAGAACCAACGTCGAAGGGATAAGCATCTCTGTGGTTGAGGGAACGAGAGATAGTATTGTCAGAGGCTCTGCCAGCGGCAAAGTGACCGGCCATTACAGAACCGACATTGGGACGCGCGTCGAGATCATCCATGGAACAAAAACCGAGAGAATCAAAGGGCTTGCATTCAAACATGCCCCTCTCGAGATGAAGAAGTTGGACGTGGCGAGCCTCAAGGCGAAGGGCCTCAACTACAGAACCGAAACACTTCGCATCCTGTCTGTACTCGGCTTCCAGCAGTCGGATCTGCATATTTTTAAGTAATTCATGCCCTGCTTGTGGAACAAGCTCGCGCTCACCGCTGAGCCGTGCGACCCATCGAGCCCGCTATCCTGGATTCCGTCGGATGAAAATCGTCAAACCCATGCGCCTCGGGGTGGTGCCGAGGGTCTTCATGGCCCAGCGCACCCCGCACCTCCTGATCACCGCCTTCGTCGGCTTCTCCTATGAAAAGCCGGCTCGGCTGCTCTATGAGCCGACGGTCTGGAAGGTGGCCACGGAGGAGCTCGGCAAGGACGGCCTCCTCGATGAGTTCAACCCCAAGACCCGGGGCGAGCTCCTCGTCACGGGCCGCTGCTATCCGCCGGGAGGCGTCGCTCGCCCCGCGAGCTCGGTCCGCGTCCAGCTCGGACCCATCGACAAGAGCCTCTATGTCATCGGCGACCGGACGTGGGGTCTGCTCGGCATGTCGGACCCGGCGCCTTTCACCGAGATGCCGGTCACCTGGCGCAACGCCTTTGGCGGAGAGGGGTTCGCCAAGAACCCGCTGGGCAAGGGCCACGGCGACAGGAGCGCAGCGCTGCCCAACATCGAGTCGCCCAGGCACCTGATCCGCGCGCGCGGCGACCGCCCGATGCCCGCCGGTCTCGACGGGTACGACATCACGTGGCCCCAGAGGTTCTCCAAGCTCGGCACCCACGATGCAGCGTGGCGCGACGAGTGCTTCCCTGGTTTTGCGCGGGATCTGGACCCGACGCTGTTCAACATGGCCCCGGACGATCAGCAGATCGACGGGTTCTTCCGGGGCGACGAGACCTTCGTGGTCGAGAACATGCACCCCGACAAGCCCCGGATCGAAGGCGCCCTCCCCAGGATCGCGGGCCGGTGCTTCGTCTGCCTCAAGACGAGCGACGGGGTGGAGATCCGCGAGCCCGCCATGAAGCTCGACACGGTGCGTCTGTTCCCGCACCGCGAGCGGGGAGTCGTCCTCTTTCGCGGCGGCGTCGAGGTCGCCGAGGACGACGCGAAGGACGTGGTGGCCGTGCTGGTCGCCTGCGAGGCCATGGGCGCTCCCAGGCCCGCCGCGTATTACCATGAGTACCTGGCCCCCCGGCTTGGCCCCCGGAACCCCGATCTCCCGGACGACGAGGATGACGTGCTCATGCCCGAGCCCGAGGATCCGGAGGCGCCGCCGCTGCCCGATGACAAGCTCTCCGGGCTCGCGTCGAGGCTCCGGCGGCAGGGGTTCCTGGGAGGTACGCCGGATCGAGCCGTCAGGCGCGCGGCCACGGCCGCGGCCGGGGCCGGTGTCGCCGCCGCCGGTGCCCGCGAAGCCAGAGCAGAGAGGGACCCCGACATCGAAGAGATCGAGGCCGAGCTCCGCGCGATGGGGATCGACCCCGAGCACCTCGATGCCGCGGCCGGCGAGGACGCGGCGGGGTCGGCCAGGGACTTCCCCGAGGGCGAGGACGAAGACGAGAGCCTCGCATGGTCCGAGTCCGAAGCGGAGGCGGGGGTAAACCACGACGCCGACCCGGAGCCGATCGAGCCTGCGGCCGCGACGACGGCCCCCGATCTGGCAGAGGACGCCGAGGACGCCGAGATGCTTCGCCAGCAGGATGCGATCCTGGAATTGGCCAGGAAGCGGCTGCGGGACCAGGGCGTCGATCCCGAGGCCCATCTCTCCCAGCAAGGCCCCTCCGAGGACCCCGAGCCCCTCGATGAATCCGAGGAGGCCGTGGTCGGCTTGGTCGAGAGCAAGATCACCGGCCGAGCGTTGAAGCTTGACGGAGTGGACGTCGGTGCGCTGCTCGCGGAAGCGCGCCGGCGCACCGCCGAGCAGCCGAGCGAGCTCTCGGTGTCGGAGACGCGCGAGCGTTTGCGGCAAGCGATGCAGCGCGAGGGCGTCGCACCGGACAAAACCGAAGAGCTCCTGTCGGCGGTGGACTGGCAAACGCTCGAGGGCGAGACCCGGGCCGCCCAGGCCGACCTCGACGACGACATCCCCGACGAGGCGCCCGAGGCCGCCAGCGCCCAGCCCGAGGAGCCAGCCGGAGACAACTTTCCAGAGGACGAGGGCGCTGAGTTTGCGGAGGACGAGGGCGCTGAGTTTGCGGAGGACGAGGGCGCTGAGTTTGCGGAGGACGAGGGCGCTGAGTTTGCGGAGGACGACGCCCCTGAATTTGCGGGGGGACTGGACGAGAAGGCCTCGTTTCGCGCCGAGTGGGGCGAAGAGGCGCGGCTGCTCGCGCATCTCTTGCCGGCCTCGGCGCGCCTCGACAGCGAAGAAGCGCTGCGATTTCGCCACGAGGTCGAGGCCGGGCACAAGGACGGGCGGAGCTTTGCGGGGTGCGACCTCACGGGCGCCGACCTCTCTCATCTCGACCTCGCGGGAATCGACTTCTCGGGCGCCATCCTCGAGTCGGCCTTTCTCACCGGGAGCAACCTGCGAAAGGCGAATCTCACAGGAGCCATCCTGGCGCACGCGAACCTGGAGGGCGCGGATCTCTCGGAGGCCAAGCTCGATGGGGCCAATCTCGGCTCGGCGTGTCTGCGGGACGTGAAGGCCCTCGGAGGCGTCGATTTCGGCGACGCCGTGCTCGTCAAGGCCGACCTCTGGGGAGCGGACCTCTCCGGCGCCAAGCTCTCGGGCGCCGACCTCTCCGAGGCCAATCTCCGCGACACAAACCTGGAGGGCGTCGTCGCAGAGAAGGCGACCTTCCAGCAGGTAGACCTCACGGGAGCGCGCCTTTCGGGCGCGCGGCTCTCGGGCTCCACGTTCAACGAGGTGAACGTGACCGAGGTAGATTTCACCGGCGTCGACCTGAGCTCCGCCACCTTCATCGCTGCCAAGGGCGACGGCGCCGTCTTCCGCAACGTCATGGCAAAGGACCTCGCGAGCGTGAAGGGCTCGTCCTTCGCGGGCGCAGACTTCAGCGGCGCGACGCTCGCCGGCGCGAACCTGATGGGGACGTGCCTTCGCGGCAGCGACTTCTCCGACGCCGACCTGCGCGGCGCGCTCCTCGACGAGGCGGACCTGACCGAGGCGACCCTGGATCGCGCGAACCTCGTCGAGGCCATGCTGACCCGGACCAACCTGACCGGGGCGTCGCTCTACGCCGCTGACCTGAGGCAGGGCGTCATGAACAGCGCGTGCGTCCGTGGGGCCATCTTCGAGAAGGCCAACCTGTTCGGCGTGTGCGCCGACCGGATGATCGGAGACAACGACACGAGCTTCGAGGGCGCCAACCTCAAGCGACTCCGGGTGATCCCGGCCGAGAAGCAGCATGGATAGAGAAGCGCTGCGCAAGTTGATCGAAGAGGGAGAGGTCGTCTCGGAGCTGGACCTGTCGGGCCTCGACCTCTCGGGCCTCGACCTCTCCGGCGGCATCTTCGAGGATGTCCGCTTCGCCAACGCCAACCTGGCGGGCGCCAAGGTGCGCGAGGCGATCTTCCACCGCTGTGACTTGGCCGGAGCGAACCTGAAGGGGCTGGACTTTCACCTTGGCACCGCCATGGACTGCACGTTCGCGGGGGCTGCGCTCGCCGACGCCTCGCTGGTGGGAGCGAGCCTCTCGCACGTGGACCTCGAGGCGGCCGATCTGACCGGAGCGGACCTCTCGTCGGCCGGCATCGAGTACGCCAGCCTCAAGAACACCCGATTGGTGCGTGCCAACCTGACGGACGCCTCCCTGTTTCAGACCGAGAACGGAGGCGCGGACTTCTCCCACGCCAACCTGACCAAGTCGGTCTTGTTCCGTCAGGACCTGTCCCAGGCCGTCCTCACGGGCACTGCCCTCGCGGAAGCGATCCTGGTCGAGGTGCGGATGGGGCCCAAGGACTTCCGGCGGATGGACCTCAGCGGGGTGCAATTCACGAGCGCCGACCTGCACGGCTGCGACTTCTCCGGGGCCACGCTGACGCAATGCAGCTTCAAGGGCGCCGACCTGACCGGGGCTCGGCTGGATGGGGCCATCGCCCACATGGCCGTCTTTGTCGAGGCGACCCTGATGAACGCGAGCCTCGCCCAGGCCGACCTGACCCAGGCGCTCTTCGTCGACGCGCGTGTGGGCGCCGCGAACTTCTCGGGCGCGCGGCTCGAGACGAGCGTCTGGCACCGGGCGAGCTGCCCGGGTACCCGCTTCTGCCGGGCGGACCTGAGCTATGCAGACCTCTCCCACGCCGACGTGTCCTTCGCCGATTTCTCCGACGCGACGCTGGCGCGCGCGCGGCTGCACCGCGTGACGGACAAGGGAACGATCTGGCCGCTGGGCAAGGCGCTGGCGCACGGCGACGACGAGGAGCTCAAGGAAGCAGAAGACTGGCAGGCCAACGTCCTCGGGAGGCCTGCCGGTGGTCAACGCACCCCTCACTCATGAGCAAACCATGCAGAGCGTAGCAAGGACGAGACAGGTTGAGCGGGCAGCCTACGGTGAACACGGCGCCGTGCTCCGCATCGATGGCGCCGCGTACATCGTCGAGACCGACGATGGCGAGGTCCGCGCGAAGCGCGCCACGAGCTGCCTGCTGGAGCCCGCCGCCGGAGACCTGGTGCTCCTCGCCGCGGTGAATGGCACGCGTTACATCCTCGCCGTCCTCGAGCGGGAGCAAGGCGCGCCCTCGCACCTCGTCTCCGAAGGGGATCTCCAGATCCGCTTGCAGCGCGGATCGCTGGGCCTCTCGGCGCCGGACGGCGTGCACGTGGCGTCCGGCAAGGACCTCTCGATGGCCGCGTCGACCTTCCGTGTCCAGGCCAGGGAGGGACACGTCGCGCTGGGGCTGTTCTCGTTCGTCAGCGAGATGGCTCGCGCGGAGGTCGACCGGGCCAAGCTGATCGGCCGGAGCCTCGACGCTCAGCTCGAACGGCTGATGCAGAGGGTGAAGCGCTCCTACCGCATCGTGGAAGAGGCGGACCACGTGCGCGCCGAGCGCATCGACTATGCGGCCAAGGGCAGCCTCGCCATGCACGGCGAGAACGCCAAGATCACCGCGTCGCACGTCGTGAAGATCGACGGCGACCAGATCCAGGTAGGGTGACCGGACATGTGCTTTGCCATCACCTCGGGCGGCGGGATCGACTTCGGCGTCCCGGACGTCTGCTTGCCGGGGCCCGTCCCGTACCCAAACACGGCAAATCGAGCCATGGGGACGTCCGTCGCATACAAGGTGATCCTGGGGAGGGGCGCGGCCCATACCATCGCGACCATCATCCCCATCTCCATGGGCGATAACCCTGGGATTCTTGGCGGCGTGGTTTCCCGTCGCAACATGGGCCCCTCGCGGCGCCTCGTCCCCTATCCCAAGCTGCTGTTGCAGGGCAAGCCGGCGGTGCGGCTCGGCGCCACGGGTCTCCAGAACCAGATCAACATCAACGGGACGAACATCGTCCCGAGCCAGAACAAGGTCCTGCTCCTCTGAGGTCCGCGCGTTCGTCCGCGAGAGCCGTCCGCGAGAGCGGCGACCACGACCCCTGCGCTGCTCTGCCCGTCGAGAGACACAAGCATGGCCATCAATGAGCACGCCCGCATCCGCCTGGCGATCATCCAGAGAAAATACGGCCCGCGCCTCGCCCGGGACACGAGCGGCTCTGACGTGCCCGACCGGCGCGAGCGCTTCAATTCCGATTTTCGGCGGATCCTGGCCGACATCATCGTGCCCACGCTCAAGGCCATCGGCGACGAGCTCGCCGCGTCGGGCCATAGCTACCGGATCGAGCATGACGTGGGCGAACAGACCCCCAGCCTCGAGTTTCACATCCTGCTCCGGGGCGTACCGGCGGACGCCAACAACCTGATCCGCCTCTTCTCCAGGGCGGATGCCGAGGGCGATGGAGAGGTGATCGCCGAGGTCAACGTGGCCCAGACCTTGACCGAGCTCACGCGGTTCCGGGTGCTGTCTCGGATCACGCAGGATGTCGCGGAGCAGATGTGCGTGGACGCCATCGAGCACATCTTCGCCTGCAACGCTCGCTGAGCGCCTGGCGGCGCGCGTCGCCGGTGCATCCCCTCGGCGCGCGTGCAGATCCGCGGACGGTGTCCGCGGACGGTGATCGACGACGCGGTGGGCGACGCGCGGTCGTCCTCCAGCGAGGTCTCCCCGTTCGACGTCGCGCGGCGCGGACCCTGCCGGACCCGCGTGACCCGCGCTCCTGCGGCGCGTTCTGGACCGATCATTCTGGAACGGCCTGTCCAGAATGACAGACGCTTGCTCCTCCCGGCGCCAGCGACGCACCGGCGCCGAACGAAAGACCCAGCACCAGAGAGATGCCGCCGACCCTCCTCGCGCCCCGCGCTCGCGCCCGAACACCGACGAGCTCGCACGCGTCAATACCGTAAGATAGATCACGAATTTGACGCGGCCCGTCGCAGCTGCGCGCCTGACGGCATCCGAGGAGAGCCGCGCGCCGAGCGATTTTGCTTGACGCCCCTATGTGAACGTTCACATTTGGCACAGGGGCCCTCGTACGGCACGAAGCCGGGCGGACGACGCGTGCTGGGCGTTCTCGCTGACACCTCTCCTCAGGATACCACCATGTACTTTTCTTCCCGATCTACCAACACCCGCTCTCGCATCCGACGTACAGGCGGAACGGCGTCTGCAGTCGTTCTTCTGGCTCTACTCGCAAGTTGTAACGGCGAGTCGCAGGTGGGCGACGGCGAGGGCGGCACCACGGGCGCGACGACCGGTCCTGGAACGGGCAACTCGAGCAGCAGCGGCTCGGGCGGGAGCAATGGGCAGGCGGCCAGCAGCGGCTCGACGGCTCCCAGCGGAGCCTCGGGGACGTCCGGAGGCGGTGATCCTGGTAGCGGCGGCGGCGACGGCGGCTCGGGGGGCGGCGCCCCTGCTGTCTGCCCTGAGACGTACTCCAATCCTCTCATCTGGGAAGACCTCCCCGATGCGGAGGTCATCCGCGTCGACGACACCTACTACTATACGGCGTCCTCGTTCCACCATTCGCCCGGAGCGCCCCTCCTCCGCTCCTACGATCTGGTCCACTGGGAATACCTGTCCCACTCCGTTCCCCTGCTGGACTTCGACCCGAAGTACGACATGAGCAGGGGCAACTCCTATGTCAATGGCATCTGGGCGTCCACGCTCCAGTACCGGAAGAGCAACGAGACCTTCTACTGGATGGGCTGCATGCACAACGTGGGCGGCAGCTGGGTCTTCACGGCCAAGTCCCCCGAAGGCCCGTGGGAAAAGCACAGAGGCGGCCGTTGCTATTACGACATGGGGCTGTTGATCGACGACGACGACACCATGTACGTGGCGTACGGAAACAACACGATCAGCGTGGCTCAGCTGAGCGCAGATGGCTTCAGCGAGGTCAAGAACCAGATGGTGTTCCAGACACCGGGTAACCTCTCCGGGCCGCTGGAGGGCTCTCGCTTCTACAAGATCGACGGCAACTACTACATCTTCACCACGCAATACGCGAATGGTGAGTATGTGCTGCGCTCGACGAACGGGCCGTTCGGTCCTTACGAGCTGCGGCCCTTCGCGGTCAAGCTGCCTTACGCTGGCGCTCCGGGCTCCGGTGGAAGCCCGCATCAAGGCGGCATCGTCCAGACGCAAAACGGCGACTGGTACTACGTCGCGTTCAATGACTCGTTCCCGGCGGGCCGCATGCCGGTCATGGCCCCGATGACGTGGACCGACGGCTGGCCGTCGGTCACCCTGGTGGACGGCAAATGGGGAGGTACGTACCCCTTCCCGAACCTGCCTTGCGGATCGAATCGAGTGAAGCCGCCTGCGAGCAAGGAGACGTTCGCGGAGGAGACCCTGAGCCACGAGTGGGAGTGGAACCACAATCCCGACAACACCAAGTGGTCCTCCGGGGCTGGACTGACCCTGCAGACGGCGACGGTGACCAACGATCTTTATGCTGCTCGAAACACGCTGACGCGTCGTATCGAGGGGCCCGTCTCGATCGGGACCATCGAGCTCGACTATAGCAAAATGCAGAACGGTGATGTCGCCGGCCTCGCTGCCCTGCGGGACGTGTCGGCGTGGATCGGGGTCAAGAAAGCAAACGGGGCGACGCGCGTCGTGATGACCAATGGGGTCAACATGAATACCTCGTGGACCACGACGAGCACGGGTACCGAGGTGGCTGGCGCCGACGTGTCCGGCAACAAGATCTGGCTGCGCGTGGAAGCCAACGTCCGCACTGATGCCGGCGGCGCGCAAGCGCGCTTCTCCTACAGCACGGACGGCGCCCGATTCGTCAGCCTGGGCAACACGCTCAACATGACCAAGGATTGGCAGTATTTCCTTGGTTATCGTTTTGGTATCTTCAACTACGCCACGCAGTCTCTGGGCGGCTCGGTGAACGTTGCTTCCTTCGAGGTAACCAAGCCGTGACGTGCGAGCCGTTTGGCCGACGGTCTCGTCGTCGCGCCCCGGCTCTCTTGCCCAGGAGTTGAAGCGGTCGCAGTGCTGTCCAGAGCGCCACCGACGTCGAGCGCTGGCAGCAGCAGCAGCCCACGGTCGTCGAAGCGCGGCCTGCGCGCTGGCCCCGCGTGCGGCACGGGCGCGGCGCGGCTATCATGAGAGCGTTGGGTCGATGAAGCCGCCGCGCCCCCTCTATGCCCCGCTCGCGCTCGCGCTCGCCTGTGCCGCCTGCACCGATGGCCAGGGCGCCTGGAGAGACTTTCACGGTATCCAGTATCGCGCCGACGGGGCGCACGCGTTCGAGAGCGACGGGGTGCTGCCCGGGCCCGGGGGGCTCGGCGGCGTTCCGGCCGGCGTGCGCCCGAGCGTCGTGTTGACCCGCCCCGACGGCTACAGGGTCGAGATCGCCAAGCCCGCGCAGCGTGTCTCGCTCGAAGCCGAGAAGGCGAGCCTCGAGCAGAGCCACGCGGGCTCGAGCTTTCGCGAGGTCGTGACGCCCGACGGGTGGGAGCTCACGTACGACATGCCGACGCTCCCGGGCGCCGAGCCAGGCCGGTCGGGCGGCAAGGCGCACGTCATCTACCGGGAGATCGCTGCCGGCAACTACCACTGCTCGTGGGCAGACGTCAATGGCCGCGACCTCGGGGCGGCCGAGGCGGTGTGCCGGTCGATTCGCCCGCGAAGGTAGCGCGCCGGAGCACCCGCATCGGCGGAGCGTCGGAAATGCGGCATCGGCGTGTCCAGGGCGCGGGCGTGTGGCGCGCGGGCGTGCGGTGCGCGGGCGTGCGGTGCGACGGCAATCTTTGCCATGCCTCTGCCTTTCAGGGCTGGCAATCGTTGCCAGGACGGCAAGGCTTGCCATCCGCGTGCTGGAACGGCAGGCGAGCTCGATGGCGCGGCAGCCGCTCGCGCGCCGCGCTCGGTTCGTCGCGCCGCACCATTTCGTCGGAAGGGCCCTCGCGCGGCGGGGTGGCACGCCGGTTGCGATAGCGATCTGCAAGTCGGCTGCCACGGCAGGGGCTCGCCCCGGGGAGGCGGCCGCGCAGGTACAGCGCGCGGTGGAGCTGGCGCAGGGGCGCAAGCCGCTCCCCCCCGGAGCGACCCAGGCCGCGCTATTCCACAGGAGCGACCATGCATCTTCGTCATGTCTCCAGGTTCCCCCTCATCGCGGGTGTCATGTGCGTCGCGGCGTCGGCCTCTCTGGCCGCGTGCGGCGACGCGAGCGCGCGCGGCGAGCTCTCCGGCGTCGGCGCCGAGGAGCTCGCCGCGGAGAGCAGGCAGGCGCTGTCGGCCCCGCTGGACATCGATCCGACGCGCTCGCTGATCCTCACAAAAGTCACCGACCCGGAGTCCATGACCCGGTTCCCGCTCGAGTTCGTCCTCAATCAGCTCATCATGAGGGCGGGGACCGGGGACGAACAGACCGCCCTCGATCTCTACAGGCGCTGGTGGGACTTCTTCAACCATTCCACCGCGGCTCAGTTCCCCGATGCCATCCACTGCGACGACCAGACCGACAGCAACGGTATACCCACGCTCAACGGCTACCGGAGCTCGTGCCTCCGGAGGGAGGGCCGCCTCGCCACGAGCGATCCGTTTGACCCGGATTCGCCGGACTTCATGGAGCCGCTCGCGGTCGTGAACCGCTTCGACCTCGCGCCGCTGGACGGCTCGCACTGCGGCGAGTACCGGATCGTGTACGGCAAGAAGTCGGCCGGCATCGCCGACCGCAACCTGATCATCGTCGAGGCCCAGCTCCCGAACCCCCACCCCGAGTGCGGCATCGACGCATGCCTCCCGGTCGCCGAGTTCTGGGCGCGCCTCTCGACCCTGGACGCCGCCGAGCGCGCCCAGGAGCTCGAGACGTTCTTCACCGTCGGCCTGCTCGACGCCGGCTTCGGTCCGGTGCTCCACCCGGACAACTTCGCCGACGCGGTCCACGGCCCCGGAGGCCGCCGCGGCACGGGACAGATCCGCACCAACCAGTTCATGGGCAACGCCGGCGCTCCCGGGCAGGTCCAGCCGGGCCAGATCTGGCAGCTCCGTGAGTTCAAGATCGCGAAGGCCTTCGGCGGGCCGAACGGCGGGGAGCGGCTCTACTTCAAGCCGGTCACGGTGAAGGAGAACCCCTTCGGCGAGCTGTTCGGCACGAACTTCGACCCGAGCGACTTCCGCTGGACGTGGTTCATGGACGACTTCCTCGAGTCGGTGGACAAGCTCACGACCCTCAGCTCCGACATCAACGACATCCAGCTCAAGGGCTCGAGGCAGGCCCTCTACAACGCGGGCCAGAGCCCCGTTGACAACAGCAACGACTACGCGAACCAGCTGGACCCGCTGGTGAACGCGACGCCGAACACCGATCTCATCGAGCGGATCAACGACGAGCTCGAGCGACTCGGGCGGGACGCGATCTTCTCGCCCGTGGACGTGGCCAACCGCGCCACGACCCAGTCGTGCGCCGGGTGCCACCAGCTGAGCGCTGGCGTCTCGCTCGGCAACGGCGTGACGTGGCCCGGTCAGAGCTTCCCGTTCGTCCACATCAGGGAGGACGGGGCGCTCTCGGATGCGCTCACCGGGTCGTTCCTCCCGCACCGCGAGGGCATCCTCGAGGCTTTCCTCGCGGCGCACGCGGACGGGGACACGTGCTCTCCGACGACGACCGCGGCCGCGTTCGCGGTCGCGAGCGACGAGCCGGTCCCCACGCTCGGCGGCTCGACGACGCACTGATCCCGCGCCTTGCGATGCGCCTGCGCCTCCCCGCGCAGGCGCATCGCTCTCCCGGTCACCGCATCCCCCGACGTCGTCCCTGATCCCATCGAGGCGGCAACAACAACGATACCGGTAGCGGGCGCTGCCGTAGGCGCGCCGCGGCCAGGTGGGTCGCGGGCCCCATCACGGTGCCGTTCGGGTGTGACGGTAGATGGCGCCGCCATCACCCACGACGAAGGACGATCTCCCAGCGCCCCACACCGCGAAAAGATAGCGATCTGTCGTGGAATTCAGCTTGAGCCAGGAGATCCCGTCGTAGTGCAGGAGCGCGCCGAACGCGCCCACGGCAAAGACATCGTGCGGCCCGCTCCCCCACACCCCATATAACCATTCCGATGTGGGCAAGGTCATGCGCTGCCACTGCCGCCCGTCGTAGCGCAGGATCGTGCCGTTGTTGCCCACGGCAAAGACATCGTGCGGCCCGCTCCCCCACACGCGAGACAGCGCTTCCGATGAGTGCGAGTTCATGCTCCGCCAGTCCTGGCCGTCGTAGTGCAGGATCGTGCCATTATCGCCGACGGCGAAGACATCTCGGCTCTCGCTCCCCCACACGCCGGACAGCGCTTGCGATGTGTGCGAGTTCATGTTCCGCCAGTCCTGGCCGTCGTAGTGCAGGATCGTGCCATTATCGCCCACGGCGAAGACATCCACTGGCCCGCTCCCCCACACGTCATCCAACCATCCCTGCGATATGGGCGAGGTCATGTGCTGCCAGTCCTGGCCGTCGTAGTGGAGGATCGTGCCAGCATAACCCACGGCAAAGACATCCACTGGCCCGCTCCCCCACACGCCAGACAACCGTTCCGACGATGTGGGCGCGTTCATGTCCTTCCAGTCCTGGCCGTCGTAGCGCAGGATCGTGCCGTCATCGCCCACGGCGAAGACATCCTCTGGCCCGCTCCCCCACACGTCAGACCACCGCTCCAGTGTGGGCCAGGTCATGTCCTGCCACACCTGGCCGTCGTAGTGCAGGATCGTGCCCCTGTCACTCACGGCGAAGACATCCTCTGGCCCGCTCCCCCACACGCCAAACAAACGTTCCGACGATGTGGACGAGCTCAAGATCTGCCAGTCCTGGCCGTTGTAGTGCAGGATCGCGCCGTTGATATCCACGGCAAACACGTCATCTCCCCGGCTTCCCCACACGCCAGACAGCGCCTCCGATGGGGGCAAGGTCATGTGCTGCCAGTCCTGTCCGTTGTAGTGCAGGATCGTGCCGTAATTGCCCACTGCGAAGATATCGTCTTTCTCGCTTCCCCACACGCTCCTCAACCTGTGCGAGGGCGGCGAGCTCATGGTCTGCCAGCTCTGGCCGTCGTAGTGCAGGATCGTGCCCCCCTCACCAACGGCGAAGACGTCGTTTTCCCCGCTTCCCCACACGCCAGACAGTGGTCTCGATGTGGTTGAGTCCATCGTCTGCCAGCTCTGGCCGTCGTAGTGCAGGATCGTGCCTTCGTCACCCACTGCGAAGACATCGTTTTCCCCACTTCCCCACATGCCAAGCAAGAGCTTCGATGTGGGCGAGGTCATGGGCTGCCAGCTCTGGCCGTTGTAGTGCAGGATCGTGCCTTCGCCGCCCACGGCGAAGACATCCTTTTTCCCGCTTCCCCACACGCCAAGCAAGAGCTTCGATGTGGGCGAGGTCATGGGCTGCCAGCTCTGGCCGTTGTAGTGCAGGATCGTGCCATTCGTACCCACAGCAAAGACATCCTGCGGCTCGCTTCCCCATACGCCATGCAAAAATTCCGATGTGACGGGCTCCTGCCGACGCCAGTTCCAGCTCCCACACGGGGTGGCGGACAGGCCATCGCAGGAGCTGGCGCACCCCGGGCGGCCAAAATCGTAGCGCAGGTAGAAGCAGGAAGTCATGACGGACAACTCGGTGTCGCAGACTTCGTTCTCTGCCAGCTCTCCGTCGCCGCAATGTGTCTTGCAGTCGTGTCTGCAGTACCCGCCGAGCGCCGAGTTCTGGTCACCGCGGCACGGTGGGGCATTTGCATGAATTCCGTCAGCGCCGCAGTCGCATGTCTCCCCGCGTATCGCATCGACGACGCCGTTGCCGCAGCGCTCGTCGGACTTGCAGTCGGCGCTGCATCCGTCGCCGTCCAGCTCGTTGCGGTCGTCGCAGACCTCGTGCCGCACGGCATCGACGACGCCGTTGCCGCAGCGCTCGTCGGACTTGCAGTCGGCGCTGCATCCGTCGCCGTCCAGCTCGTTGCGGTCGTCGCAGACCTCGTGCCGCGCGGCATCGACGACGCCGTTGCCGCAGCGCTCGTCGGACGTGCAGTCGGCGCTGCATCCGTCGCCGTCCAGCTCATTGCGGTCGTCGCAGACCTCGCCCTCCTCGGGAACCCCGTTGCCACACGTATTGCGGTGGTCGGGGGCAAGACACAGGCTTCTGCCCTCGGGGACCGAGACGCAGTCATGGCCGATCGGGCAAAATCTCTCGCCGCAAGGTTTCCCGCCCTGGAGGCATGCACCCGTGGCCGCGATCAGCGCCATCACGAACACGATCGCCACGACGTGACGAGGCGCCCAGGCGCCCCGCGGAGGGCTTGTGACGTTCCCGTTCCTCTCCATGCCCCGTCTTCGCAGCCATACCCGCATGTTTCCTCGCTGTTTCCTCTCCCGGCAGCCCGGCTGCTCGCTCGGGTAGCACAAAGCCGGCCGCGCTGCGGCACGCAAAGCACGCCGCTGCCGGAGTGACGAGCGCGACCGTGGCGCAGGAAGATCAGCGCGAGCGCCGTTGCCGACATGAGAGCTCATCGGGGGCGCCGCGGGCTGTTACGGAGGTTCGGCAGCGCCCCTCCCTACGGGCTGGCCTGGTGGCATCACCACATCTCTTGTGGTTCGGCCCCGGCGCTGGCATGGATTCTCTCCTCATGCCCGTTCGAGAGCTCCTCTGCGCATCCACCATCGGCGTGGCCGTCGCGGCCTGTTCACCCCCGCCGCGCCCGCCCGGCGAGCCGCCGGGAGACGCGTCGTACGATTTCGTCAGCCGCTACTTTGCGCCGGCCAAGGGAATCCCGGAAGATCCCGTCACAGGCGGCGCACATTGTGCACTGACGCCGTATTGGGCGGCGCGGCTGAACAAAACGGCACTTTTCGCATTCCAGGCTTCCAGGCGCGGTGGAGAACTTGTCTGTCGGCTGGTCGATGGCCGTGTCGAGCTGGAGGGCGCGTGTGTCTTTTATCTCGAAGGCAAGGTAGCGATCTGAAGCCCATCACGCGCAGTCACCGCCCCGACGGCTGTCCCAGCCACGCGACCTGGGCACCGCAGGTGTTGCTGGTCTGAGTGTGCGGCACGTCGACCATGCCGCCGCCGAAGTCGAGCGTCTCGCCGGAGCGGGCGACGACGTTGTTGTCGAAGTCGCGGATGGCGAACGGCTCCTGGGTCGCATAGTAGCCGAAGGGCCAGACCGGAAGCACGCGCCGGCCGTCCGCGTCTTTCAGGTAGACGCAGCGCTGCTCGGCGTCCAGGTGAACGCTGAATCGGCCGAGCGCGCTCATGGCGACCCCGCCGCGGCTCAGGCTCGTGACCAGCGGGATATCGCCGGCGGGGGGCGCTGTGGGCAACGTCGCGAGCGAGCCGTCGCGCAGCTCGATGAAGCTCACCACCCGCACCGCGTCGCCCAGCTCGCGCCGCAGCCGCTCGAGCGTCCCCGGATCGATAATTTCCACGTCGTACACCAGGTGATTGCCGAGCGTGTCAGTGTGCGTGGTCGACCACACGACGCCGCCCTCCTTCAGGATGACGTCCGCACGCGCGCGGACGCTCTCCAGCGCCCGCTGGGAGAACCTCGCATTCCCCAGCACGCACACCCGCGCGCTCGGCGCGTTGCGCTTTATCTCGCGCTTCAGCGCCGTCGCGTCGCCCGTGAGCCATATCGCCACGGTCTGCCGCTCCCGGTCCCACCACACGCCAGCGAGGCGCTCGGCGTGCGCCTCAGCGATGCGCCCCACGTACTGGCTCAGCTGTTGGTGCGAGCGCATCTCTTGCGTCGGGTCGCCGACAGGGATGCGGTCCTGAAATTCCGGACAGCGGTTGTTGTGGCGGGCGTTGCGGGTGTTGACGTCGATCGGCCATGATACGTACGCAGCCTCCAACGCGCCGTCCACGCGAAGGCGCACGCCGTCGAACACCCCCGGCACCCGCACCACCACCGTCTTCTTCTCGGTCGACACGAACGCCGCGTCCACCGGGCCCTCGACGACGAGCCCCGCGCACGGCCGGACGCGCTCGCCCCGACAGATCTCGAGCTCCGCGCCGCGGGCCATCACCACGCCGGTCACCACCACGCGGGCCGTCGGACGGCCTGCCCCGGTCCCCGCGGCCTGCGGTGTGCTCCCCATCGGCCTCGTCGACGGCGCCGCGCCCGGCGCGCCCGCCCCTGCGACGCCGGGCGCGCCAGCTCCCCTCGCGCCGGCGCTCGAGGCGGCTCCGCCGCGCGTCGCGCCCGCCGGATCGCCCGCGACGGACGACCGACCGGCCGGCGTCACCGCCGCTTTGCCCTGCCCCTCGGCGCAGGCCGCGAGCGACAGTGATACGCTGAGCAGAAGGCCACGAGCAACGACGCGCATGCCCTTCGCATATACCAGCTCGCGCCCGGTCTTCCAAGAGGTGGTGTCCTGACGAGCGCCAAGGCTCCCTGGAGTGCGAGCGTGATGATCTTCATCACGCCCGGCGAGGGTACCCAGCACCGCGCGTGCTGACGGCGGGGGCTACAAATCCAGACGGGCTCGGCCTGACCTGGTGCCGAGTCCGCCGTTGCGTTCAAGCATGCAGTCCGGTCGCTGCCTACGCTCGGACGTATGAACCGCTATCTCCCGGTAGCGTCGGATGACGAGACCCTCGCGCCGACGCACTTCGACCCACACGCGCGCCTGCGCCGCATCCCCACCGATGGCCGCCATGCGGCCGTCGCCGAGTACCAAACCACCTGCCCTTCGATGGTCGGCGTGACGCCGCATCGCGGGAACCGCGAATGGTCCGAGGGAGCGTGACGATGCAGCCACTCCAAACGCTAGTCACCCACGCCGCGTGGGCCAACCGACAGCTCTTCGCCGCCCTTCGCGACGTCGATTCTTTCGAGTCGCAGAAGGGCGCAGACTTGATCTTGCGGGTCCTCGACCACATCCACGTGGTCAGCCGCATCTTTCAGGCCCACCTCCAGGGTGTATCGCACGGTTACGAGTCCACGCAGAGCGCGGTCCTTCCTGCGCTCGCGGAGCTCGATCGCGGATCCGAGACCATCGACCGCTGGTATGTGGACACCACGGCGTCGCTCCGACCGGAGGAGCTCGCACGACCTCGCGATGTGCGCTTCACCGACGGGAAGGTCGTGCCGATGACCGCCGCCACGATGATCCTCCACGTGGTCACGCACACGACCCATCATCGCGGAAACGTGGACGCCATCATGTACCAATGCGGGATGCCGCGCCGAAGGGACGGAATCCCCGAGTTCCTCGTCAGTCGAGCGTCCGCCATGTGATCGAGCTCAGCCCCTGCGTTGGCGTCATGCCGAACTGCTCCCGGAAGACGCGGCTCAGGTGGGCGCTGTCCGCGAACCCGGCGGAGGCCGCGGCGGCGCTCAGGCTCGCTCCCCCCTCCACCGCGGCGATGGCGCGGCGCAGGCGCTTCCACCGCAGATACGCGCGCATCGGGAGCCCGACGTCACGTGCGAAGGCATGACGCATCTGCCGCGGCGAGAGCCCGGCCTCATCCGAAAGGCTCGCGAGGTCGACCTGGTCGGAGCCATCGAGGTAGGCGCACATCCGACGTGCCGCCGGGTGTCGCGGTTCCGGTGGCTGACGCAGGTCGACGGCGGAGAGGATCGAGACGATGAGAGCGCGTGCCATCTCCGGCGTAGGATCGCGGGGGACGCTCACGTCGAGCGTGTCGCGGCACCACGTCTCGCACCGGGGCTCGGCGTCACGAGAGAGCCCTCGGCTCGCGACGTCGTCCCCGTCGAGGAACAGGACCGCAGCGTGTGCACACGCGCCGTGTGCATGGGGTAGGCGTGGGGGAATGACGGCGGCGCCGGCGTGAATGCGTCCATTGGCACCGTCCTCGATGTTCAGCCCTTGCGGCGCCATGACGATCTGGGCCGCGTGATGCGCGTGGCGCCTCGTGGCAACGAGGGGGCCCACGTAGAGCATCCGCGTCTCCGAAACGAACAGCGTGCCGTTCAGCCGTGCCGGCGTGCTCAATGGTCGCTGGCTCCCTCGGGGGATGTCGACATTCGCTGGTCCATCAGCTCCCCATCCTGGCTCAGGCGCTTTGGGGCTAAGAAATCCAAATGCGATCCGAAAGTCAAGCTCCTCGTGGTGGCCGTCCCACCGTACAGCCACGCTGCACGCGCTGGTTGGCAACTAGCACCTTACGTGATCCACCTCCCTCCTGGAGAAGTGACGTTGTATCAACAACTCATCCGTGCATCGAAGGGGCCGCCTCACGCCGGTGGCGGGCGGGCGGAAAAGATGTAATCTCGCCCGGCGCATGCATCCATCGAGGAAGACACATCGATCCAGGGCCTGCGGGGCGCCTGGGGAGAAGCCGCCCGCGTGCCGCCGCTCCTGATCCTCACCTATGTGGGCTTCGTGAGCCTCGGCCTGCCCGACGCGGTGCTCGGCGTCGCGTGGCCCTCGCTGCGCACCGCGTTCGCGCTCCCGCAGAGCGCGCTCGGCGCGCTCCTGGTCGGGACGGGCGTGGGGTATTTCTCGTCCAGTGTCGCGGCCGGGAAGCTCGTGGATCGGCTCGGCGTGGGCAAGCTGCTCACGCTGAGCAGCGGGCTTATCACGATCGCCTTGCTCGGTTACGCGACGACGCCGGTCTGGCCGCTGCTGATCCTCTGCGGGCTGATCGCCGGGCTCGGCTCGGGCGCGATCGACGCAGGGCTCAACGCCTACGCGGCGAGCAACTTCTCCGCGCGCCACGTGAACTGGCTGCACGCCTGCTACTGCGCCGGCGCGGCGCTGGGGCCGCTCATCGCGACGGCGGCGCTCGCGACCACCGGCTCATGGCGCTCGGGCTATGCGATCATCGGCGCGATCATGTTGCTCCTGACCACGGCCTTTGCCGTGGTCAAGGGATCGTTCCGCGCGCGGGCGGCGGCCGCCGAAGGCCCGGAGGGGGCGCCGGGCGTTCCCGTCCCGCTCGCCGCGGCGCTGCGGCAGCGCCGCGTGTGGCTGCAGATCGCGGTGTTCTTCCTCTACACGGGCCTCGAGTTGATGCTCGGACAGTGGAGCTTCACGCTCAACACCGAGGCGCGCGGCGTCGCGGCGGAGACGGCCGGGGTGTGGGCGGGCGCCTACTGGGGCAGCATCGGCGTCGGGCGCGTCGTGCTCGGCCTGGCGGTCGATCGGGTGGGCGCGGACCGGCTCCTCCGCATGGCCACGCTGACGGCGCTGCTCGGAAGCGTGCTGTTCGCGGTCGGCCCGGCCTGGCCAGGGGCCGCGGGGCTCATGCTGGCGGGGCTCGGCCTCGCGCCGATCTACCCGACGCTGATGTCCCGCACCCCGGCTCGGCTCGGCCCCTACACAGCGCACGCGATCGGGTTCCAGGCGAGTGCGGCCATGGTCGGCGGCGCGCTCCTGCCGAGCATCGGCGGCGTGCTCGCCGCGCGTGTGGGGCTCCCGTCGATCGGGACGCTCGCGGTGGTCACGGCCGCGGGCCTGTGGCTGCTGCACGAGGTGCTGGTCCGGTCGACGCCCCCTCAGGGCACGAGCGACGGCGCGTAGGCGCTGCGCGAGCGCCACAGGCCGCTTGCCCCTACCACGCCGCTCGCCTCACCCGGGAGGGTGGCGAGAGCGCATGTTGGCCTTCGTGGTCGCCGGTCCCCGGAAAGTGGCACTCGCCTCGGCGCTCGAGCGACTCCGGAAGGAGGGGAGATAGCAATGAATGCCGAGGCGGAAGCGGGGGAGGACCACATCGGCATCCGGCTGTAGGGCAGCGGGCTCAGCACGCTGCCTATCCCGGACGACTTCAACGCGGGCGAGAGCATCGCGGGCCCCAGCCCTGAGGAGAACGAGTACGTCGACCCGCCGACGACCGAGCAGGCGCAGCTCTATCGCGAGGACGGTGTGTACACGCAGCCGCCGCGCGACTTCTACGCGACCGAGTTCTACACAAACAAGCTCATCCAGTACATCCGAGCGTGCTCGCGGTGAAGGCGAGCAGGGCGACCGCTGGATGGTGCCCGTGCAGTCAGATCTCGATCGGCCAGCCGAGGTGGCGCTCGTACATCCGGCTCCGGTGCTCGAAGAGCGCGCGCGGCACCGCGTCGCCGATCTCCTCGCGCGCGGTCCCGAAGGCCTGGCGGAGCAACGGCTGGAGGCGGGGGCAGTCGCTCTCCGGGATCGGACAGAGCGGGGTCAGGAAGGTGGCGGCGTGGACGTCGAGCGCGTTCGGGCGGTCGCCGTCGAGGTAGTCGCGGCCTCCGTCGAGGCGGGCGGCGAGGGCGGAGAGCGTGGTGGCGATGCGGGCGCGCACGCGGTCGAGATCGATCGCGGGGGAGTAGCCGTAGCGCGCCGCGAGGTAGTGCGCGACGGGCAGCGGAAAGCCGCGCTTGCCACCGCTCGTCATCGAGGCGTGGAGTATGAGGAGGCGCGCGTTCCAGCCGAGGCCCTCCTCGCCCGCGAGCTCGTGGATCAGGCCGACGGTGCGGGCGCGGTGATCGAGGTCGTCGGGGAGCAGGGCGCCCGGCGGGCCGAGGCGGGCGGCGAGGGTCATGATCGCGGCCCAGTGGGCGCGCGGGGGCTCGTCGTCGTGGAAGACGACGGGCACGTTGTCGGCGCGCATCCACGCCGCGAGCTCCGCGTCGTCCCGCGAGAACCGCACCACGCGCACCGGCACGCCCTGAAGCCGGAACAGCCCCTTCGCGGCCTCCGACCAGGGGCTCGGAACCATCCCCGACGCGACCATGCGGACGCCGCGGGCCGCCTTCGCTGTCGCGACGTCGACGAACTCGATAGGATCCATGCGCCCGATGCTGCACTCGAGCGGCCTCGCCTTTCAAGCCGCACCGGCCGGTTTCACGCCGAGCGCCGCCGCGAGCCCCCGCCGGGGCTGCCGGGGATCAGTGAACGCGCCCGATGCCGCGGCGGATGAACGCCGAGCGGCTCGTGGCCACGCCGGCCCGCGCCGCGGTCGCGGTGCCCGCGAAGGCCGGGGCGGGCGCGCAGACCAGCGCCTTCAGATCCTGGTTCCGGCGCGCGAGATCGTTCAGGGTGCGCAGTTCGCCGGTCACCGGATCAGCGATCTCGATGCCGGTCATGAAGCCGGACAGCGTCCCCTCGTTCCCGGGCGCCCTCGGGTTCACGTGCAGGAACGGCGTCCCTGTCTCGGCCGCGCCGTGGCACCCGTTGCAGGTGTTGAGCGAGAACTCGCTTGTGCGAACCGTGAGCGCAAATATCGGCCGCGGCCGCGCTGACATCGAGCGCTTCCATCTGGCAGCTCGCGCTCCAGGCGACCGGCGACGGCAGATTCTTTAGCGAGACGAGCTGCTCAATTCAATGCTCCAGCACTCCTGAAGCAAGAACCTGACATCTTTGACGAATCTTTACAGATCTCGAGTCAGGCGAGCCAACGTCTAATCGCGAAACGGTCTCCTTCCAACTCATCGTTATCATGTGGCTCATGCAATCAATTCATCTCGTCTTCTCGGGACAATTCGAGCCCGGCGAGCCCGGGCGCGGGTCGACTTTTAAAATACTGATTACAAATGGGCGACCTGCGTTTCCGGCTCCCGGTTTTCTCTCTGGGTCCCTTGATGCTGGCGGGTGAGGTGCCCCTTCGGGAATTCGTACCTGGCCCGGTTCCTTTTCGGACACCGCGTGCGAGCTCGATCGCGCAGCCCGCCGGAAGAGGGTTGAACGAGCTGGGTGGCCTCGCCGAGCGCGGCGCTGCTGCTGAGCCGGCCGATCCAAATAAACGACCACGACAGACCCGGGGGCAGTCAGGCAGAGCGTGGCGAGGTGGCGAGGTGGCGAGGTGGCGAGGTGGCGAGGTGGCCAGGTGGCCAGGTGGCCAGATGGGTGACGGTCGACCCTGGGAGATTGTGATTGACGTCGGGCACCTCGCCCGTCATGTACCTTCGCCTTCGTCAGGAAAACCCACCGTGGCAACAGCAGCACCCACGCAGTTCAATCCGGGGCAGATCCGCCGGATGAACGCCGAGCTCACGCACCCGGCGCCCGCTGTTCTCGGATACGAAGTGACGAGAGGATCTTCAGGCTCGTCGTCGCGGTCCCCTTGGGCGCGGGCGTGACGATGGGGGGCGTCCGCGCGAACCTCGAGGTGGCATACGCCTTCCCCTTGCGTGCGGGAAACGTCTAGAGCGACAAACGGGTTGAAACCACGAGAAAAAGCAGGAATTTCACAGGGAGGCGGGGAGGCGGGGAGCGAGAGACGGCAAGAGGGAGAAATTCATTTTTTTTCTTCCTCCCCGCCTCCCCGCCTCCCTGTGAAAATTCTCCGGGTTTCAACGTGATCGGTGTTCTAGAACACCGATCACGTTGATCGAGAGAGAAATGAACCGCCAAGGCAACAAGAACGCCAAGATGATGTTCTTCTCCTGGCGTCCTTGGTGCCTTGGCGGTTCGAAATTCTGCTCTCTTCTGGCGGTTTCAACCCGTTTGTCACTCTAGGTTGCACGCGAGACCCCGATGGCGAAGCCCGGCACCACGACCGCCCCCTCTCGCGCCGTCCTCCCCGGGGGTCGGCGCCGTTTCGCCCTCTCCATCTCCGCGCTGCTCGCCGCCGCCGGCCTCGCGAAGTACGTATCCAGCGACCGGGCCGCCACGCCGCTCGGCCGGTTCCTCGCCCTCTCGACGCTGCTCACCGGGTATGGCGACCTGAGCCGGGCCCACGGGCAGCTCTACCTCGACAGCCTCCTTGCGCATCCGGAGCAGGCCGCGGCGCTCGAGGACCTGCATGCCAGGGCGGGGACCCTCGGCGACGCTCCGGCGTACACCCTCGATGACCTGACCGCGCGGGGCGTCTTCGCCGACCTGCGCCTGCGAGCGCTCGCGGACGAGATCCTCCTGCTCTGGTACACGGGCGAGTACAACGCGGCCGGCGGGCGCGCCCTGGCGACCGACGAGGGCTCGCTCGTGTGGAGAGCGCTCTCCTACGCCAGGGCGCCGGGCACCTGCGGCGGGGCGCCGGGGTTCTGGGGAGAGCCGCCCGCAGGGTGAGGCGGTGAGGGCGCGCCGCCGCCGTTCGGAAGGAGCGCGGTATGGGGGACAAGCTGCAGGCGGATGTGGTCATCGTGGGCGCGGGCATCGCGGGCACGCTGGCCGGCTATCGGCTCGCGAAGGCGGGCGCCAGGGTGCTCGTGCTGGAATCGGGGCCGCGGGTCGACCGCGACAAGGCCGTCGGCGCGTACCGGAGCGCCGTGGTCAAGACGCTGGAGGTCCCCTTTCCGCGCTCCAGGGCTGCGCCTGCGCCGAGCCAGAGCGCTCCCGGCGAGTACTACGTGCAGGAGGGCCCGGACACCTTCAAGAGCACCTACCTGCGCGTCGTCGGCGGGACGACCTGGCACTGGCTCGGGACGACCTTGCGCCTCCTGCCCGACGATCTCCGGATGAGGACCCTTCATGGAGTCGGCGTCGACTGGCCACTCACGTACGACGCGCTCGAGCCCTGGTACGTCGAGAGCGAGATCGAGATGGGCGTGGCCGGCGAGGAGAGCCTCGGCTCGCCGCGCAGCAAGCCACATCCGATGGCGCCCATCCCCCGCAGCTACTCGGATCTGCGCGTCGCCGACAGGACCTCGGCCCTCGGCTATCCGGTGACCGCGACGGCGCAGGCGCGCAACACCGCCCCCTACGACGGTCGGCCCGCGTGCTGCGGCAGCAACTCCTGCGTCCCGATCTGCCCGATCGCGGCCCGCTATGACGCCTCGGTGCATGTGAAGAAGGCCGAGCTGGCCGGCGTGCGGATCGTGGAAGACGCCATCGCCACCGCGGTTCGCATCGGCCCCGACGGGCGCGTGTCGCGACTCCTGTTCAAGCGCCCGGACGGCACCGAGCACGAGGCCTCGGGCAAGGTCTACATCGTGGCGGCGCACGGGATCGAGACGCCCAAGCTACTCCTGATGTCGCGGACCGACGCGCTCCCGGACGGGGTCGCCAACAGGAGCGGCCAGGTGGGGCGCAACCTCATGGATCACCCCGTCCAGCTGAGCTGGGCGCTCGCAGCGGACGCGCTCGGCCAGCCCCGAGGACCGCTCTCGACGGCGGGTATCGACGCCACGCGGACGGGCGCCTCTCGGGGGGTGCGCGCGGCGTTCCGGGTGGAGCTCGGCAATGACGGGTGGCGGTGGCCGGTCGGCGGGCCGGAGGTGGTCGCGGTCGATCTCGTGCGCAAGGGTCTACGTGGCAAGCAGCTCGCTGCAGAGCTCGCGTCGCATTGCACGCGACAGATCTGCCTCTCCAGCTTGATGGAGCAGCTCCCGGATCCCGACAACCGCATCACCCCTGCTTTCGATCAGCTCGACGCGCTCGGGCTCCCGCGACCGCGCCTTCATTACCGGGTCGGCTCCTATACCCGCGACGGCATGGCGGCCGCCCGCGCGGTCCACGACCAGATCTTCGATGCGCTCGAGGCCAGTTTCCGCGCGCACCGGATCGAGCACGAGGGCGCCGGGCACATCATGGGCACGATCCGGATGGGCGCCGACCCGAGCGCCTCGGTGGTCGATCCGAACCTGCGCGCGCACGACCACGACAACCTCTACCTGCTTGGCAGCGGCGTGTTCCCCACGGGCGGCGCCGCGAATCCTACCCTCACCATCGCCGCCCTCGCGCTGCGCGCCGCGCAGTCCATTGCGACCGCGCTCGGGCTCTGACGCCGGACGCCGCGATCCGGGCCCATCGTACGGGAGCACGGGGATGCGGCTTCGGACGCTTCAGCGTCCACGGCGGGGGCGGCAGCGTCGCTCCGGCCGGCGCCTGGCGGAACGGCGCCGAGCCGATCCCGTCGCGCGCTGGCGATCGCGATCGCACCGGGCGGCGCCGGGCGCGATCGCGATCGAGCATCCGGGCTGAATCGCGACCATAACTCCTCGAATCCACGTCGCATTTCGTCGGCACACGGGCTGCAACAGGCGGCGCTCGGAGAGGAGCCCGATGCAGATGATGACCCGAAATACCTCCGACACGTCCGTCACGTTCTCGCTCGCGGAGCTCGCGAAGCTCGAGGAGGCGCGCGTGCGGGAGGAGGACCTCCGGCGCGCGAGAGCGCGCGAGCAGGAAGCCCGCGAGCAGCGCGAGGCGGAGGCGCGCCGGCGCGCGGCGGAGGCGGCGCGGGCCGCCGCCGAGGCAGAGGCGCGGGCGCGGCGCGAGCAGGAGCAGGCCGAAGCGGAGGCGCGCGCGGAAGCGCGGGCGCGAGCGGCGCTCGAGGTAGCGCGCATCGAGGCCGAGGCGAAGGCGCGCCTGGAGGCCGACAACGCGGCGCGCGCGCACGAGCTGGCCGTCGTCCGCGCGCGCGCCGAGGGCCGGCGCCGCAGCCTGGTGCACGCGCTCGCCGCGGCGCTCGGCCTCGTGCTGTGCGGCGGCGCAGCGGCCGCGTACGGGGTCGCGCAGCACGTGGCGGGCCTGGAGGAGGAAGCCCGGCGGCTCCGCGACGCGCAGGCGGCGCTGGCAGAGGAGCGCGAGAGCGCGAGGGCGGCCGTGCTCGCGGCCCTCGACAGGCGCCACGCGGCGCTGCGCGGCCGGCCCCTCGCCCGCGACGCCGAGGAGGCGCGCGCAACCGCCGAGGCGGCGCGGAATGCCCTCGATCCGCGGGCGCTGGACCACGAAAGGCTGCGGGCGTTCGGGGACGCGCTCGACGCGCTGGAGGCGCGGATCGAGGCGCTCGCGGCGCTCGCGGCGCTCGATCGACGCCACGCCGACCTCGCCGCCTGGGCCGCCGAGCGGCGGCGGACCGAGGCCACGGCGGCGGCCCGGGTCGCCGCGGCGCGCGCGAGGGCGGCGGGCGCCGACGAGGGCGCGCTCCGCGCCTATGAGAGCGCGCTCGGCGGCCTGCGGGAGGCGCTCGCACGGCCTGCGGCGCCGGGTCCGCAGCCGCAGGGCCGGCCACCGCAGCCCGAGTGCACGAACCCGGGCGACCCCATGTGCGGGCTCGACGGGCGGCGTCTCTGAGGCGCTGAAGCTGCGCTTCTCTCCGGGCGAACGACAGCGCCGCTCTCCGGGCGAACGACAGCGCCGCCGCCCCCACCGCGGCGCTTCCACGCTCCGGATGTGCATGGCACCCTGCGAGGAGAATGGCCAAGGACGTGCCGAGCACCAGCGAGCACCGGAGCCCGGTGCGGCCCGAGGCCGGGCGGCGGCGGCCGGCGCTCGTGTGCGCCTTCCCGCGGCCCATGGCGTTCGCGCTGCCCGACTCCGGGACCGTCATCGGCCGCACCTGGCTCGCCGAGCGCGGCCTCGCCGACACGGAGGTGTCAGGCAGGCACCTGCGGATCGATCGCGCCGGCGGCGCGCTGCGCGTCGCGGACGTCGGGTCGCGCAACGGCACGTGGGTGAACGGAGCGAGGCTCGCGCCGCGCGACCTCACGCCGCTGGAGGAAGGCGCGGTGCTGAGGCTCGGGCGCACCCTCTTCGTCTTCCGCGAGGAGCTCCACGGCACCCTCGATCCGGCGCCGCCCGTGGGCGGGCTCGTCGGCCCGTACGGCCTGCGCGCCGTCGCGCAGCCCCTCGCGGGCCTCCAGCGGAGCCGCCCCGGCAACGTGCTCATCGAGGGGGAGACCGGCGTGGGCAAGGAGCTCGTCGCGCGCGCCGCAGCGGCGGCGCTCGGGCGCGCGGCGCCCTTCGCGGCGGTGAACGTGGCCGGCGTCGCCCGCGGCGTCTTCGAGTCCCAGATGTTCGGTCACGTGGCGGGCGCGTTCTCGGACGCGCGCAGCGCCGCGCCCGGGATCGTCGTGGCCCACGACGGCGGGACGCTGTTCCTCGACGAGATCGGCGAGCTTGACCTCGATCTCCAGGCGAAGCTCCTGCGGCTCCTGGAGAACCGCGAGGTGCTGCCGGTCGGGGCGCAGCGGCCGGTCCACGTCAACGTGCTTGTCGTCGCCGCGACCCACCGGGACCTCGAGGAGATGGTGGCGCGCGGCGCCTTCCGGCGCGACCTTTTCGCGCGGCTCGCGATGGCGCGCATCCACGTGCCGGCGCTCCGCGAGCGGCGCGAGGACCTCTTCAGCGTGGCGTGCGAGCTCGCGCGGCGCGCGGGCGTCGCGCTCCCGGCTGAAGCGGTCGAGGTCGAGGCCATGGAGCGGCTGCTGCTCGATCCCTGGCCGAACAACGTGCGCGGGCTCGACGCGGCCCTCGCGGCGGTGCGCCGCCTCGATCAAGAGCCCGGGCTGCGGCTGTGGGCGCTCGAGGAGGTGCTGGGGAAGGCGCCCGACGACCAGAAGACCGCGCTCACGCAGGAGCGCGTCGAGTCCGCCCTCGCAGCCGCCGGGGGCAACGCGACGTCGGCCGCGGAGCGGCTCGGCGTCTCGCGTGGCAAGCTGCTGCGGTTCCTCAAGCGCACCCAGGAAGCGGATTGATCGCGGCTAGAGCACCGATCAGCTTGAAACGCTCGGGAATGAAGAGATTTGAACCACAGAGGCACGGAGGAACAACAAAAAAACTCTGTGCCCTCTGTGCCTCTGTGGTTCATTTTCTCGGGGTTTCAACCTGTTCGGTGTCCTAGTCTAGGATACCGATCACGTTGATCCACCGAGGAATGAACCGCCAAGCGCGCCAAGGACGCCAAGAAGAGAACCAGATCATGGCCTGAGGAATCCCCTCATTTGCAGCCCTTTTCAGCGGAGAAATTGAACAGGGAGGCGGGGAGACAGGGAGTATTTTGAAGATTCCCCTCCCCGTCTCCCCGCCTCCCTGTGAATTTTCCGAAGAATTTGAGGGGATGCCTCAGGATCATGGCGCCTTGGCGTCTTGGCGGTTCGAACCTCCGCTTTGCGCGGGCGGTTTCAACCCGTTTGTCGCTCTAGGGGGCCTTGGCGCAGCGGAAGCCGATGCTCCAGCCGCGCGCCGTGGGAGCGCTCGGGCGGCGGTGGGCGGAGCGCACGTACTGGCTCTCGACAGTGTCCCACCCGCCGCCGCGGAGCACGCGGCGGGAGTCGTCGCAATCGTCCCTGTCGTAGGGGCAATAATGACCCTCGGTCCACTCCCAGACATTGCCGGCCAGGTCCAGCGCGCCGGCAGGCGATTTCCCTGCCGGCGTTCGTCCGACGGGGGCAGTCGCCGGGGCCGCGTCGCCGTCGTTGTACATGCGAGGCCACGGCCCCTTTCCCACCTTCTCGAGCCGCTCCGTCAGCATCCGGCTGCACTCCGGCCCGCAGGCGTTGAGGCGTTCGCCCGAGGGAGGCGAGTGGCCCCAGGGGTAGGTCCATGCGTCCTTGCCGCGCGCCGCGAGCTCCCACTCCGCCTCGGTGGGCAGCCGCTTGCCGGAGGCCGTACAATACGCCTTCGCCTGGTACCAATCGACGCAGTTGATGGGGTGGTCCAGCGCCTCGGGGCCGTTGCAGAACTGGCTCCAGAAGGAGCGGCCATTGGGCGTGAGCCCCTCCGACTCGACGGTTTGCCGCGGGCGCTCGCAGGCCTCGCAGTCCGAGTAGGCCTTCACCGTGACCTCGGTGACGTCGAGGCAGAACGACTCCACGCTCACGCCGTGCCGCGGCGTTTCGTCGCTGGGCGTCTCGGCGTCCGCGTCGGAGCCCATCTGGAACTCGGCTTCCTCGATGAGCACCATGCCGCCCGGGCAGCCGCCCGATCCGGCCGACGGCGCGTGCCGGAAGAGGTACACCCCCGCGCCCGCCGCGCACGCGGCGGCGGCGAGCGGCACGGCGCGCCGAAGGCGCGTGGCGCGCGCGCCCGAGGGGCCACGCGCCGCTGGCCGCTCCGCGGCGAGCGGGTGGAGCACTGTGTGGCCGGCCGCAGAGTCAGCGACAGCGCCCGCCGCCGCCGGGTCGCCCGCGAGCGCGCCTGAGGTAGCGAGCGCGCCTGAGGTAGCGAGCGCGCCTGAGGTAGCGAGCGCGCCTGAGGTCACAGGCGCTCTCGCGAGCTCGCCCGCGCCGTGGGGCGCGCCCGGAAGATCGACAGGCGCGGCCACGGTCGTGGCGAACGCGGCAGGGTGATGGCGGCCAGCGGGCGCGTCGATCTCCACGCTCCGGGCCTCCAGGCCCAGGAAGGCCTCGACCATCTCGCGCGCCGACTGGAATCGGCAGCTCGGATCGACGGAGAGCGCCTTGGCGAACCAGTCGTCGATCGACGCCGGCAGGCCCGGCCTCTGCTCGGTGGCGGGGCGGAACTTCCCCTTCAGGACCGCCGCGCCCACCGCGACGAACGAGCTGCCCTGGAACGGCTGCGCGCCGGTCAACGTCTCGTAGACGACGACGCCGAGCGACCAGAGATCCGAGCGGAGATCGACGTCCTTGCTCCCCTCGAGCTGCTCGGGGCTCATGTAGGGAGCCGATCCGATCACCATCCCTGTCTCGGTGAGCGCGGGGTTCGCCGCCGGCACCGCCGCGTCGCCCGCCATCTTCGCGACGCCGAAGTCGAGCACCTTGACGAAGAGCGGGTATCCCTTGCTCCCCTCCGTGACGAAGATGTTGTGGGGCTTGATGTCGCGGTGCACGATGCCGTGCTCGTGGGCGCTCTCGAGCGCGCTCCCCACCTGCCGCACGAGCGACCTCGCGGTGGCGAAGCTGAGGCGGCCGCCGCGCTCGAGGAGCTCGGTGAGCGAGAACCCGCGCAGGAGCTCCATGACGAGGTACGGCACGGCGCCGTCGACGGCGCCGTAATCCATGACCTGCACCACGTGCGGGTGCGCGATCCGCGCCGTGGCCCTCGCCTCCCGGTGGAAACGCGCGACGAGGGCAGGGCTCTCCGCCACCCGCTCGGGACGGATGAACTTCACCGCGACGTCTGTGTCGAGGGCGAGGTGCCGCGCCGCCCACACGACCCCCATCCCGCCCTGCCCGAGAGGCCTCAGCAGGTGCAGCTTGCCCGCGATGACGGCGTCAGGTCGGAGCTCCACGACGACCGGGCGATGGTACCACCGGCGCGCCAGCGGCTGCACCGCGGCCGGCGGGAGCCTGCCGCCACGGTCGAGCTACCTGCGGGCTCACCCGTCGAGCCCCAGCGCAGCGAAGCGCCGGGAGAACGAGAGGCCCGACGGGAGCAGCGGGCGGGCCTCGGCGAAGGCCGCGCGCGCATCGGCCTCCCGGCCGGCGCGGCGGGCGGCGCGCGCCAGGAAGTAGAGCGCCTCGAGCCGCTCGATCGGGAGCAGGCTGCGCGAGCGCGCGAGCGTCTCCTCCCAGCTCGCGCCGCCGGGCGCGCCGATCGCGAGCGCCACGGCGTCCAGCAAGGCCTGCGCGTTCGGCGCCGCCGGGCCGGGCGGGCAGCTCGCGCGGATCCACGCGACCTCCGCCGCGGCCTCGGCTTCCTCGCCGCGCGCGGCGTGGAGCCGGGCGAGCATCAGCGAGAGCTCGTACACAGGGCGATCCATGAAGCGCTCCTCGAGCGCACGGCCTCGGCGGGCGAGCCCGAGCGCCTCGTCGTCGCTCCCGTTCCAGAAGAGCTGCTCGGCGAGGTTGCCGGTCGCCGCGCGCTCGGGCCACGGGTTGCCCACCTCGCGCGCCAGATCGACCGCGCGCCGGAGGTCGTCGATCGCGCGGTCCAGCGACTCCCTCGCGGTCCACAGGAAGAACCGGTTACAGTACGCGACGCAGAGGTGCACGCTGTCCTTCGCTCCGGCCGCGAGCGCGATCACCTCGTCGAAGCGGGCCTCGGCCTCCGCGAGCCGACCCGCCACCACCAGCGCGCAAGCGAGCAAGAGGAGCGCGACGACGCGGGCCTCGTAATCTCCGTCCGCCTCGGCCATCGCCGCGCCGCGGCCGAGCTCCTCGACCGCCTCGGGCACGCGCGCGTGGCGCCACGCGCAGCGCCCCTCGGCCACGAGGAAGCGGCGCGAGAGCCGGCGGTCGCCGAGGCGCGCGACGATCGGCCGCGCCTCCTCCACGCGCGCCGCCGAGCCGGCGAAGTCGTTGTCCCAGTCGAGCGCCGCGGCCTCCTCGAGCAGGGCCTCGCAGAGCAGCGCTTCCGCGCCCGACGCGCGCGCGGAAGCGGCCGCAGCGGCGAGGTCCTCGAGCGCCTCGCGCGTGCGCGAGATCCGGTAACGCGCCGCGCCCCGCAGCGTGAGCGCGCGCGCTCTGGCCCGGCAGTCGGCGCCGCCGAGCGCCTCGCCAGGCACACCTCCCGGGACCTCTCCAGGCACCTCTCCAAGCACCTCGATCGCGCGCGTTGCGTGGGCGTCGGCGGCCACGTGCTCGTGCGCCGCGAGCGCGGCCTCGGCGAGCCGGATCGACGCCGCCGCGGCCTCCGCGCGCGCGCCCACCGCCGCGGCGTGCAGGGCGAGGCGCTCGAGCGCGTCCGCGCCCGGATCCGGCGCGCGCCGCCACACCTCGAGCGCCGCCTGGTGGACGCGATCCCGGTGCGACGGGTCGAGCATCCCGTACAGCGCGTCGCGGAGCGAGGCGCTCCGGAAGGCGAACCGATCGGGCGCGCGCTGCTCGAGCAGGCCGTTGTCGCGGAGCGCGCGCAGGCCGGCGCGCGCGTCGACGGGCGTGGTCGCACCGCCGTCTCGCTCGAGCGCGCGCTGGACGCGCTCGACCTCCGCGGCGCTGAAGGTGACGCCGAGGATCGCGCAAAGCCGGGCGCAAGCCGAGATCTCCCGCGGCATGAGGTCGAGCTCACGGGTGGCGAGCCACTGCCATGCGGGGGAGGGCGGGATGCGGTCGAGCGCCGCGGTGGCAAGGTAGAAGCTGGCCGTCCGCGCGCGCCGGCGCACCATGCCGGCCTCCTTGAGCGCGGCGGCGAGCTCCACGAGCGCCGCGGGGTTGCCGCCGGCCCAGCCGTGGAGCCGCTCGAGCGCGGCCGCGGGCGGGTACTCGGCGGGCGCGAGCAGCGCGGCTGCGAGCCGGGCTCCGGCGGCCGCGTCGAGCGGGGCCAGGGTGAGCGCGTCGCGCCGGGCGGCGCGCGCGCCGAGCCCCCGGCGCGCCGCGGCGAGCCGCGGGTCCGCGGCGACGAGCACCCAGCAGGGCCCGCGCTCGCCGTCCAGGGTGGCTACCTCGAGCGCGTCGAGGAGGCCGTCGGGCGCCCAGTGCGCGTCGTCGAGGACGACCGCGACAGGCCCGCTGCGCGCCCGCGCGCGCAGCGCGGAGGCGAGCGCGCGCGGGCCGTGCTCGTCGCCCGGCGGCGCTCCCGCGAGCGCCTGGCGCAGGAGCTCTTGAAGCGGCCGCGCCGGATCCCCGGCCGCGGGCGGCTCGGCGGCGGCGGCGATCACCGCCGCGTCGGGCCGGAGCCGCCGCACCAGCGCGGCCGCCTCCGCGGCGAGGCGGGACTTGCCGAGGCCGCGCTCGCCGAGGAGCGTGAACAGCCCCGGCGCGCCGCGCGCGAAGCAGGCGCCGACGCTGTCGGCGAGCGCGTCGAGGACGTCGTCGCGGCCGACGAGCGGCGGCCCCGCGCGCGGCCGCAGGAGGTCCACCTCCGCGCCAGCGCCGGCGCGGGCGCGCGCCGCCGGGAGCGCGCGGGCGGCTGCCTCGGTGAGCACCACGGGAGCCCCCGCGTCCCCGGGGATCCAGGTCTCGGGCTGCTCCACCGCCGCGCCGTAGACGGCGGGCGGGCCGTCGCTGCGTGGACGGCTGCGGAGCGGGGCGAGGTGGACCGCGGCGCGCGCTTCCCCGCCGCGGGTGAGGTCCTCGGCGGCGGCGAGCGCGGCAGCGAGCGGCGCCTCGACGTCGGCGCCCGAGAAGACGGCGACGAAGCGCCGACCGCGGCGCCGCGCCACGAAGCCCGCGCGCCGCGCGATGGCGGCGCTCACCTGCGCGGCGTCGGCCGTGGTCTCGACGGCGACGAGCGCCATCAGCCGGCGGCCCTCCGCGATGAGCGCCGCGGCCGGTGCTTTCGCTGCGGCCGCGGCGGGCGTCCCGGCCGGCGCGGGCGCTGCGGCGGCCACGGGCACGGCGCGCGGCGCGCGGCGGCGCGCATCGTCCAGCGCGCGCGGGAGCGCGTCTTCCAGCGCGCGCCGGAGGGCGTCGGCGCTCGGCGGGCGCTCTGCGGGGTCCTTGGCCATGCAGGCGAGGATGAGCGCCTGCACCGCGTCGGGGGCGCCCGCCTCCTCCGGCAGGTGTGGCGGGCGCAGGTGGAGGTGGCCGTGCTCGATCGCGCTGCGATCGCCCACGAAGGGCGGCCTCAGCGTGAAGAGCTCGTGGAGGATCACGCCGAACGCATAGAGATCCGTCCGCGCGTCCGCCGCCGCCTCGCCGCGGATCTGCTCGGGCGCCATGTACTCGGGCGTCCCCACCGCGACGCCCGCGCGGGTCCGCTCGGGGCCGGCCCACGCCGCGCCGTCGCCCGTCGCGCAGGCCGCGCCTTCGCCGAGCGCGCAGGCCCGGCCGAAGTCGAGCAGCGTCGCGCGCACGGCGGGCCCGGTCGCGTCGACCGCCACGTTGTCCGGCGTCAGATCGCGGTGCACGACGCCGCGCGCGTGGACGGCGTCGAGCGCCGCGAGCACCGCCGCAGCCACGGCGAGCGCGCCGTCGGGGTCGGCCGCCGCGCCCGCGCGCGCGGCGCGGTCCTCGATCCATCGGGCGAGCGTCGGCGCCCGCACCCGCTCCATCGCGAGGTACGGCCGCCCGTCGTCGAGCTGCCCGCTCGCGTGGAGCGCGGGCGCGGGCGGCGCGCCGGCGCGCGACATCGCCGCTGCCTCCCGCGCGAAGCGCGCCCGCGCGAGCTCGGTGCTGGCGCGCGCGACCTTGATGGCGGCGGCCGCGCCGTCGTCACGGCGCGTGGCCTCCCAGACCACCGAGAACCCGCCGCGGCCGAGCTCGCCGCCCACGGCGAAGCCCTCGATGCGCGACGGCGCCCCGGCGCCCGCCTCCGCGGCCGCGGGCGCCGTGAAGCCGTCGCGGGGGCACGGGCGCGAGGCGGAGACCCGGATGTGGCAGCGTGGGCAGCGAGGCAAAGGACCTCTCGATCGGCGGCGGCGTCCCGTGCGCCGAGCCGGTGCGCCGAGCCGGTGCGCCGAGCCGGTGCGCCAAGGAGGAGAGCGGAGATCCGGAGCGCGCCCGGCGGCGCTCCGCGCGCCACCGGCCGCTGCCCGCATGCTACGCTGTGTCTCTTGTGAAGTGTGACGCCGCCGAGCCTGTGCCGGTGACCACGGTCGTGGCGCGGGGGCGCTCCTCCGGGGACCGGCACGCGCTCTCGCCGGGGGATCGGGTCGGCGACTACGTCGTCGCGTCGCTGCTCGGCCACGGCGGCGCGGGCGCGGTGTACCGCGCGGTCGCCGCGGAGGGGGGCGGCGCCGCGCGCGCGCTCAAGGTGCTCCACGCCGATCTCGCCTCGAGCCGCGAGGCGGCGCTCCGCTTCGAGCGCGAGGTGCGCGCCATCGCCCGCATCCGGCACCCCAACGTCGTCGCCGTCCACGACGTCGGCGAGCTCCCGGACGGGAGCCCGTACTTCGCGATGGATCTGCTCGACGGCGTGGACCTCCGGGCGCACCTCGCGGCGGCCGGGCGCCTGTCGCTCGACGAGACGCTCTCGATCCTCGAGCCGCTCGCGGCCGCGCTCTCGGCGGCGCACGCGCAGGCGATCGTGCACCGCGACATCAAGCCCTCGAACGTCTTCCTCGCGGACGAAGGCGGCGCGCGGCGCGTCGTGCTCCTCGATTTCGGCGTGGCCAAGCTGCTCGACGAGTCGGGTCCGGCGATCACCGGCTCGCGGCAGATGGTCGGGACGCCGGCGTTCATGGCGCCCGAGCAGATCCGCGGCCTGCCGACGGACCAGCGCACCGACGTCTACGCGCTCGGCGCGCTCCTCTACGCCCTGCTCACCGGCGAGCCGCCGTTCCCGGCGACGTCGGCGCTGCTCCCGCAGCTGCACCTCCACGCCCGCCCGCCGCGCCCGAGCGCGCGCGCGCCGGTCGAGCCCGCGATCGACGAGGTGGTGCTGCGGGCGCTCAGCAAGGACCCGGGGCGGCGCCAGCAGGGCGCCGCGGCGCTGCTCGCCGAGCTCCGGGACGCGGCGGGCCGCGCGGGCCTCCCGTCCGGCGCCGAGCGGCTCGCTGTCGCCCTCCACGTCGAGGCGCGCGCCGACGCGGCGGCGCTGGAGGACGCGGATCCGGGCCTGCTCGACGACCTGGAGACGATCCTGCCCGCCGCCCTGGCGTGCCTCGCCGAGCGCGGTTTCCGCGCCGCGGTCGAGGCCGGCCACGCTGCGCTCTACGTCGTCGATCCGGGCGCGCTCCCCGGCGGCGAGCGCGCCGCGCGGCGGTCGGCGATCGACGCGGCGCGCGCGCTCCTCGGCGCGCTCGAGGCGCGGCCCGCGCGCGACCCGCGGGTGCATGTAGCGCTGTGCCTGCACGCCGCCTCGGCGCGCTTCGACGGGGGCGCGCCGGCTGGGGGCCCGCTGCTCGACGTTGCGGCGTGGCTCCCGGACGGCCTGCCGGCCGGCCTCTTCGCGACGCCGGCGCTGCTCGACGGGCTCGGGCTCGAGGCGGCGCCGGCCGGGGCCGTGGCGCGGCTCGACGCGCGCGCCTTCCCTGCGATCACCACACGCCGGTGACGGGGACGTCGCCTGGGAGCCCGAACTGGAGCGCGCGGTCGGCGCCGTCCCAGCCGTTGCCGTTCATGTCGAGGAGCCACATCCCCGTCGACGGCCGCCACGCGCCGACGAGGCTCCTGGCGGTGCCGCTCCAGCGCCCCACCACGGGCTTGTCCCCTGCCTGGCCCAGGTGGAGTGGCAGCTCGCCGTCGTACCCATTGCCGTTGAGATCGAGGTGGAACTCCCCGTTCCGGAAGACGCCGACGCGCGTCTGCCCGGTGCCTGTCCAGTCGCCGACGAGGGGCACGTCGCCGCGCAGGCCGAACTGGAGCACGCGGTAGGTGCCGTCCATCCCGTTGCCGCTCATGTCGAGGAACCAGTACATCATGCCGTCGGGCAGCACGCGGACGACGCCGGCGCGCGCCGGCCCGCTGCCGTCCCAGCTCCCCACGACCGGCGTGTCCCCCGGGCTGCCCCAGTGGACGACGCGGTCGGACGGGTCGTACCCGTCGCCGTCGAGATCGAAGAACCAGACGCCGGCCCGGAAGACGCCGACGCGCGTCTGCCCGGTGCCGGTCCAGTCGCCGACCACGGGCACGTCGCCGGGCAGGCCGAACTGGAGCTGCCGATCGACGCGGGGCGACCACCCGTAGCCGTCGAGATCGAGGAACCACATCCCGTCGGCGTCGCGGAACACGCCGGGCTTCGAGCGACCGTCGCCGGTCCAGTCGCCCACGACAGGCGTGTCGCCGGTGACGGAGAAGCTGATCCCGGCGTCGCCGTCCCACCCGTTGCGGTTGCGATCGAGCACCCAGGTGCTCGGCGCACGGAAGACCCCGACGCCGGTCGGAGCCCGCGCCGCGGGCGGCGAGATCGGGCTGTCGCTGCCGTCCTCGCTCTCGGCCTCGAGCGCGCCGGCCGCCTCGCCGGGCGAGTCCTCGATCGCGTCGGCGCCGTCGAGCGGGGCTTCCCCGCAGCCCGCCGCGGCGGTGACAGCGGCGATCAGAAGGAGCAGCGTATTGGATCGGGTCGACATTGAATTCATAGGTTTCATCCTCACGGTATGTGGTCCATCGGTCATGGCGCGGATCGCCGGTATGACGACACACGCCTGCTGCGAACAGCGATCTCCCCGCGTCGGCGCGGCCCCGAGATCAGCTGTCCCAAACCAGTTGTTCTGAAGCGGCTATCTCCCCGCCTCGGCACACAGCATCACAGAGCGGCGGTCACCCGCACAGGAGACGGGCCCAGATCGGCGTTTTCGGCGCGCAGGCGCACGAAAGGGCGCCGAGCACCGAAAACGTCGAGATGGGCCCGTATCCGAAGCGGGTGCCCGCCGCTCTCGCTCTACCAGGAGCCGGTGACGGGGACGTCGCCTGGGAGCCCGAACTGGAGCGCGCGGTCGGCGCCGTCCCAGCCGTTGCCGTTCATGTCGAGGAGCCAGATCCCCGTCGACGGCCGCCACGCGCCGACGAGGCTCCTGGCGGTGCCGCTCCAGCGCCCCACCACGGGCTTGTCCCCTGCCTGGCCCAGGTGGAGTGGCAGCTCGCCGTCGTACCCATTGCCGTTGAGATCGAGGTGGAACTCCCCGTTCCGGAAGACGCCGACGCGCGTCTGCCCGGTGCCTGTCCAGTCGCCGACGAGGGGCACGTCGCCGCGCAGGCCGAACTGGAGCACGCGGTAGGCGCCGTCCATCCCGTTGCCGCTCATGTCGAGGAACCAGTACATCATGCCGTCGGGCAGCACGCGGACGACGCCGGCGCGCGCCAGCCCGCTGCCGTCCCAGCTCCCCACGACCGGCGTGTCCCCCGGGCTGCCCCAGTGGACGACGCGGTCGGACGGGTCGTACCCGTCGCCGTCGAGATCGAAGAACCAGACGCCGGCCCGGAAGACGCCGACGCGCGTCTGCCCGGTGCCGGTCCAGTCGCCGACCACGGGCACGTCGCCGGGCAGGCCGAACTGGAGCTGCCGATCGGCGCGAGGCGACCACCCGTAGCCGTCGAGATCGAGGAACCACATCCCGTCGGCGTCGCGGAACACGCCGGGCTTCGAGCGACCGTCGCCTGTCCAGTCGCCCACGACAGGCGTGTCGCCGGTGACGGAGAAGCTGATCCCGGCGTCGCCGTCCCACCCGTTGCGGTTGCGATCGAGCACCCAGGTGCCCGGCGCACGGAAGACCCCGACGCCGGTCGCCCCAGGCCTGGTCGGGGCGAGATCGTGGCTCGACAGGTTGTAGACAGTGATGACTTCCCGGTACGTCACGCCGTCTTTCCCGCACTGCCCGAAGATGTCCCCGTCTCTGGAGCAATGCTCGGCGCAGGATCCGAGGACGTGGAGGTCGCACTCCCGCCCTGACTCGTGGCAAGTCCGCCCTTTTTGCCTCGCCTCCGCGTTGCTCGTCGCGCCGATGCACGCGACCTTCTTCGGATCCGGGACGAAGAGGTCGCCGAAGTACGCCGCCTCTTGAGCGGTGTAGGCCATCGCTTCCCCGGGGGTGATGGTCAGGCGCGGCGCGCGCAGCGAGATGCGGACCGGCTCGCCGCGCTTGTTGGCGTGCGCCAAAAGGCACGCGCTCACCCAGCGCTGCTCTTCCTCGGTGAGCCCACGCTGGTCACTCCAGGAAGGGGCAAGGCCGTGGAGACCGTTGAACTGATAGAGAGCTGTCCGTTGCTGATTCTCTACAATGAGCTTCTGGCCGTGGCTCAGGGCGCAAGACATCATGTACGCCATCGCGTCGCGGAGCAGCTCGTTCTCCACGCCGGTCACGATCGTGGCGATCAAATTGGACGCGCTGGAGAGGGGGGCGGCCTTGAGGTCGCCGAGAAGGCGGAGGACGCCGGGGTCCCGCGTGAACGTGGCGTCGAGGCCGTTCAACGAGATGACATGCGGCCTCGGGGGGATGGGCACCGGCTCCGGCTCCTGCTCCGGCTCCGGTGCCGGCGGCTCGTCGCCGCTGAGCACGGCCTGCGCCGCTTCGCCGAGCGCGGCGGGGGCGCCGTCCGCCGCCGCGACGCAGCCGAGCGCAGCGGGGCTCGATCCGAGGAGTGTCAGGAGGAGGTACCGGGGGATGCCTTGCGTTTTCATTGTGTCGCGGCTCCCTGTTGCAGCGCCCGTGCCGTGCCGCGGGCCTCGCGGATCGCCGGCGCTGCCTTCTTCACGGCGGCGCTTTCTGCGCGGCGCGCCCCTGTCCCTGTAGGGGCGCGCCCACAGGTGTAGGCGCGCCCCTACTCCTCGCGCGCCGACAGGTCGTGGCGGCGGAGCAGCTCGTGGAGGTGGCTCCGGTCCATGCGCGCCGCGCGCGCGGCCGCCGAGAGGTTGCCCCCGTGCGCGCGGAGCAGCCCCCGGAGGTACGCGCGCTCCCAGCGCGACGTGGCCTTCTCCTTGGCGGCGCGGAACGAGAGCGCCGGGTCGAAGGCTTCCTCGGCTGCGGGCGGCGCGCCGCTGTCCGGCGCGCGCTCGTCATCGTCCGCGCCGTCGCGCCACGGCGCCGCGTCGCCGAGGAGGACCGCGCGCTCCACGGCGGCCCGCAGCTCGCGCACGTTGCCGGGCCAGTCCTGCTGCGCGAGCGCCTCGAGGAGCTCGGCGGGCGGGGTCGGATCGCCGTCCGTGACCAGCTGCTCGTAGAAATGGGCGACGAGCAGCGGGATGTCCTCGAGCCGCTCGCGCAGCGGCGGGATGCGGATCCGCACCACGTTGAGGCGGTAGAAGAGGTCGGCCCGGAAGCGGCCGCGGTTGACGTCCTTCCGGAGGTCGCGGTGGGTCGCCGCGACCACGCGCAGGTCGAGCGGCACCGGATCGAGGCTGCCGACGCGCTTGACGATGCGCTCCTCGAGCGCGCGGAGCAGCTTGGGCTGCATGTCGAGCGGCAGCTCGCCGATCTCGTCGAGGAAGACGGTGCCGCCGCGCGCCGCCTCGAAGGCGCCCGGGCGCGACGCTACCGCGCCGGTGAAGGCGCCCTTCACGTGCCCGAAGAGCTCGGCCTCGATGAGGTTCGGCGGGATCGCGGAGCAGTCGACGACGACGAAGGGCCCGCGCGCGCGCGGGCTGCCCTGGTGGATGGCCTCGGCGACGAGGCCCTTGCCGGTGCCTGTCTCGCCCTCGATCAGCACGGTGGAGGCGCTCCCGGCGATCCTGGGCAGGAGGGCGAACAGGCGGCGCATGGCGGCGCTCTGCCCGAGGGCGCGGCCGTAGCGCTCCTCGTCGCTGAGCGGCTGGCGGACCTCCTCGTCGAGGTGGTCGAAGCGCAGCGAGGTCTCGCCGACGCCGAGCAAGGTCCCGGCCTTGAGGTACGCGGAGCGGACGCGGTACCCGGCCATGGTCGTGCCGTTCTTGCTGTCGAGATCGCGGAGCAGGAACCCCTCGGCCGTGGCGGTGATGGCGCAGTGATGGCGCGAGACGGTCGGGTCGGTGAGCGTGAGGTGGGTGCCCGGCGCGGTGCCGATCACGAGCTCGGGCTCGTCCGAGACCCGCGTGAGGCCGCGCTCCGGGCCCTCGAGGACCTTGAGCCGGAAGCGCCTGAAAACGAGCTCCCTGGAGCGGGACACGAGCGCGCGGGTCTCGTCGGGCGAGGAGGGCGATGGCTGGCCGTGCGACATCCGGTCGAGGCTACCACGACGCCGAGCGGCGGCTCTCGGCGGGGGCCGAGCGGCGGCTCCCGGCGGCCTCGGGGGTGAATTTCAATTCAAGCGGGAGGGTCTCGGCAGGGTAGTGCTCAATTTTGAGCAATGGTCACTTCGTCGTCTTGACGGTCGATCAGGTGCCTGAGCTCAACGCGCAGCACCGCCTCGTCCTCGATCTCCCACCCATCCACCTTCATCAGGTCAAGGTAGGCAAGGCGCGCCTCAGGGATCGTCTGCATCTTGAGGTCTAACGCGTCCTCGTGCAGGTAGACGTCCACATCTCCGCGCGCCGCGTCATGCTCCACGCTGACCACGCTCCGCTCGCGCTCGGCCATGACGACCGAGCCGACGGCGGGCGCCTCGGGTAGCTCCAGGTGCTTTGTGATGGCGTGTCCGCCGTGCTCCAGGATGAGTCGCGCTCGCATGGGCGTGCGCTAAAGCCCCTTGGCCTTCCGCAGGAGTTCGTTCAGCTCTGCCTGCTCCGCTTCTCGCGGGTGAGGACCACGGCTGTCAGGCAACGGACTAGTCAGCGCGTCTGTGACCGCTCTCTCCGCACGAAGCCACGCCTGCTTCGCTTGGTTCACGCGCTCGTCTGTGGCCTTCCGACACAGGAGAGAAAGGTACTCATTGTACAGTCGGACGGCATTCTCGCGTAGCGGATCGAGGAACGGGTTGCTCATGCGATCCGCGTCCCATGCCGCCGCCCTCCAGTCAAGCGGCGGCGCGTGATAGTCCTCCGCCACACAGATCCGAGCACGCACACGACCCGTGCAGGCTATGACGTCGCGTGTCCTAGCCGCTCGGAAATGCCGGGAAACATAGGCGTTTCGCGCTATATTGAGGGGTACTTAGCAAAGCGCCCCGCCTCGGCTGGTACCCGAGACGGGGCTGCGGAACACCGGACGGTGGCCCGTCCAGCGCACGACGCATGCGCATCATGGGCCGTCGCCTGGGGAGAGGCAAGGCCCTGCATGGCGCACGTGCTGCCGATGGCGAAGCGTGTGGATGTCGTCGCACATCTTGTCGAGGGGGCAGGCATCCGCCCGACGTCGCGGCTCACCGGCGTGAGTCAGCCCGCGATCTTATCGCTGCTGCTGCGCGTCGGCGACGGCAGCGAGCGGCTGCACAACCGCCTCGTGCGCGACGTCGACTGCCGCACGGTCCAGGTCGACGAGATCTGGAGCTACGTCCAGAAGAAGCAGGCGCGCGTGCAGCCGGGCGACTCGCCCGAGGTCGGCGAGGCCTACGTGTTCGTCGGCATGGCGAGCGCGTCGAAGCTGGTCATCAGCTACCGCGTGGGGAAGCGCGACGACGAGAACACGCGCGCCTTCATCGCCGACCTGCGCGCCCGGCTGGTGACCATCCCGCAGCTCTACAGCGACGGCTGGCAGCCCTACATCGCCGCTGTCGGCGACTCGTTCGCGCTCGCGGGGTCGGTCGACTACGCCCAGGTCGTCAAGAACTACAGCCGGAAGGCTCGCCGCGACGACGATCACCGCTACGAGCCGCCGCGAGACCCGTTCATCACGCGCACGCCGGTCTTCGGGGACCCGGACCTGAAGCGGGCGAGCACGAGCCACGTCGAGCGGCAGAACCTGACGATCCGCATGCACATCCGCCGCTTCACCCGGCTGTGCAACGGCTTCAGCAAGCGCCTGCCGCACCACAAGGCGGCCGTCGCGCTGCACATGGCGTTCTACAACTTCTGTCGCCCGCACGAGGCGCTGCGCGTCACGCCCGCGATGGAGGCCGGGCTGACCGATCACGTCTGGAGCATCGAGGAGCTCGTCACGCTCGCGCTCGCCGAGGCACCCACGGAGCCGCCGAAGCCGAAGGAGCTGAAGCTGCCGGAGCCGCCCGCCGGAGCGCCCACGGCGCCAGCGCGGGCGCTGCCGAACGGGAGGGGGTTCCTGCGGCTGGTCGGGAACGCGCCGGCTGCGCCTGTGGTGAGCAAGCCGCAGCGGGAGCCGGAACCTACGCCGCCGTCAGAGCCTCCGACAGCGCCGGAGCCGAGGCGGATGGTGCAGTTGAGCTTGTTCGGAGACGCCGAGTAGCGGGGGGGGGCACAGACGCCCCTCAGCCGCCCGCGTCCGGCTCTGCCGGAAAATTATGATTCACGTACATGCATCCACGAGCGCCCGCTACTGTGGATAGAAGCACGGCCTTCACTTTGACCTGTTTGTCAGGCGTTATGCTGCGGAAGTCGATAAGACTGTGCGCTTCATTCCGTATCCTGATGCCATTGACTCCAATCGGGTTCGGGTTCCAGATGCACCTCATCCCGATATTCTCGCACTCACCGACGGTGACGCCCCATGTGCCACGAGATAAGAACCCTTGTCCGGCAAATGTAATGAATGCGGACTCCGGCGTAGACATCGAGCCCCTGTCCGTGGACAGGAGACGATTGTCGTTCTTCTTCGGGAGGAATGCCAGGCTCGTCAGCCGCCCGTATTTGTACGCGTCGCGGCCAATTTGCCTGTACATCATCTCGTCTTTATCGACGATAGGATCCATCACCTCCGCGTCGGCAGCCGATTGGCTCGCGGAAGTCTGGTCATGCATATCAAGGCTCATGACGCCTCCGACGCGGCAAAGCCAGTGACAAACCTGACGATCGCCACAGTCGCATCTGGCGACCCAGCATCGGCCACTTCGTCATCTGCGGACTTTCCTGTGGTCGTATTCACAGCAAGCAATGCTGCTGACCTGCTCTCCAGCGAGAAGGTTGCGATGACTTCCCACGGGCCGAACGTCCACTCGGCACTCACCTCAGCGTCCGGAGTAGCGTACAAGTACGGCAATGGCACCTGCGCCTCGTCCGTGAGGTTGTGCAGGATATCATTCAGCCAGGCGACGCCATCAGGGTCGAGCGTGACGGTGCCGGCGTCGCCCAAGTCCTGAGGCAGCAGCAGGTTCTCTGTCTGTGAATCGATTTGCAGCATGTTTATGTCCACGCCACGAGGGCCGCGCACCACGATCAGATCGTCGATGGCTAGGATTTTTCGAAGTTCGCCGTCTGGCGTGAACTCTCCAGTGCCTTCGATCTTGACCATGGTCGCATCATGCGGATCGAAGGCCTTGGCGATCTTTGACTTGTTCTCTAGCGAGAATTTGCCATCGATTGTCTCGCCGCTGTCTAGGCGGATCTGGAATGTTTTCTTCTTTAGGTTGGCAGCGAAGATTTTGCCGGAAACAGCGATCTGGTCCTCGAAATTTTGTTTCGTCGCTCGCAGTATGCGCGTCCTGATCTCCCTATTGTAACGCACGCCGTCTTGGGCGCCAGGTCTGGAGATCGATATGTATTCATCGTCGAGCAGGCCCTTTCCGAAGTCGTTAAACGCGCGGAGCACATGGTCCGGTAGCCGAACATGTTCGCCGCTGGCGGCCGCGTTTATTGCGTCTGACACGACGTCCCTGGCTCGTGTGAAGAACGTCCGCGTAAGGATCTCGACGTCCTTTGGGCTGCCCTGCATCATCGCCGCAGCTAGCGGTGCCACGTGTACGCTGTGAACGAGAGTTGCATCGAACGAGCTGTGACGTGTGGCCTGTATAGCCAGGTCGAAGGAGCGCTCCATGCCGCTGGGCATGCGAATTCGATGCCCATTCTCCGAGAAGAACAGGTGCTTCGCAACTGCCACCACGACGGCCTTATAAGCACTGAGCTCTCGCAGCACGTCGACATCCATCGTCCCGTTAGCAAAGCGAGGGCCCTTGAACGTGTGCCTGACAAACTCAAACTGCTTCTTCGGATCGATCTGGTGTCGAGAGCGGGTCATGGCTGGTTCAGCAGACCATGCCATGGCGGGTGGGCGCAACTTTGATGCGTCGTGTCAGACACGGCGCGATGCGCTCCATGCAGACCCAGCGACGCCCGTCGTCTACCCGCCGCCCTCGGCCATCTGCGCCATGACGGCGATCTCGCGCAGGACCTCGCCGGGCGTGCGGTCCTCGTTCTCGGCGATGGTCTCGATCGCCTGCTCCAGCGACTTGCAGCACTCCCGGAGCCCGCGCACCGGGCGGGGCGGGACGCTGATGGACGTGGGGCGCGGGTCCGGCCACCTCGGCGGCGGTCGCGGTGGCCACCAGGAGTAGACGACGTCCTGGGGCCAGCGGTCGTCGGCGAGGCCATGCGCCTCGTAGCCGCGCGCTCTCAGGTAGACCTCAACGTCGGCGGGCGAAACGCTCCGCGTGACGAACCGCCCGGGGAACGTGACGCTCATCCGGTGCTTCGGGTCGCGGATGTTGAAGCTCATCGGTCCCCCTTCCGCACGAAGTGCCGCTCGATGGCGTCGAGGATCTGAACGGCGCCGCGCGCCTCTGCAACGGCCTCGTGCTCGCGGCGACTCTTCGCTTCCATCTGGGCGGCGAGCACGGCGGCCCAGAGCCGCTCGCGGTCCCACGGGCGGACGGCGTAGGTCTCCAGTGCGCGCGCCCGCTCGGCGAGGTAGGTGAGGTCCTCGTCGGTGAGGACGCGTCGCTTCTCCCGGTCGTTCATCGGCGCCTCCGGGCTGGCCCGCCCAAGCGCCGGGCGAGCGCTTCCAGCGAGCGCCCCGCCTTGTTCAGCAAGCCGTGAGCTTCCTCGATCGCCTCGCGCTCGTAGCGGTCCAGGTGGTCGCGCTGGAACCGCACCGCGACGTACGCCAGGTGGAACACATCCTCGGCAAGCTGCGTCGCCTCGGCGTGGAGCTTCGCGCGAACGTCCCGCGCGCGCCTCGTGCGCTTGCCCCGCTTCATCGGCGCCACCTGCGAAGCCGCAGGGAGAGCGCCTCCCGGGCGATGCGGAGCCGGGATGCAGCGGTCCCTGGGTGCATGCCGCGCCGTCGGGCGTACGCGACGAGGCTCTCCGGGTCGTCCACGGAGAGCAGCGCCTCCCGCTGCCAGTCCGGCAACTCGCTCAGCGCCTCCAGCACCTCGCGCGCCGCAACCTGCGCTTCCAGGTTCACGCCTACCGGCTCGCGGAGCAAGCCGAGCGGCTGCGGGTCGAGAATGACGCGCCTCGTGTACGCGGCCTCGAAGTACTTCGACGCCTGCCGCCAGGCGATGCCGTGCAGCCACTTCCGGAGCGCGTCGCGCGGCTTGTCCTTCGGGTCCGGCCGGTACATGCGTCGCTTCACGCACCGCCACGCAGCGATGATCACGGCCTGCTCCACGTCGGCGCGGTCGCGCTTCGGGACGCCAGCGAGCGTCGCGCGGATGATGCCTCGCTCCGCAAGGATCGCCTCCACCGGCGGGCGCTGGCTGGGATGTCGTGCGGCAGGCGGGCTCTGCGCCCCCTTCCGCCGGGGCTTCACCCGCTCCTCCCGCACGCGGCGCAGCGGTCAGCGACAGCCAGGCCAGGGGAGAGGATGCGCTCCACGGTCGTCGCGGCGACGCGAGCGGCCAGCAGGACCAGTGCGGGCGAGCCGCGACCGATGCCGCAGGCGACGCCTGCCAGCGTGCGCGTGTGGACGCCGCCCATGGCCTGGGAGACGGCGCGCCAGGTGCCGAGGCGCGCCTTCAGCCCGCGGAGCGCGGCGCGCAGGCGTCGGGTCTCGTCGGTCGTGAGGGAGAGGGATCGGCTTCGATGGTACGAGCGGCGTGTGGGTACACGTCCGCCTTGCCCGCCGTCGGGCGGGATGAGGTATAGCTGCACTGTCGGACCTCGTGCTTGCGGGGTTCGGCCACGCAGCCCGGAGCGTTGGCGCGCTCGCGGGCTGCACTTCTTCCGGCCGAACCTACGCGGCGAGATCCCTAGTCGCCACGCTCAAGATTCAAAGTTGAGCACTCAGGCCCAAAGTTGAGCATTACCCTCGGCAGCTTCCGGTTTGAATTTCAATTCAGGCGGGAGGGTCTCGGCAGCCTCCGGTTTGAATTTCAATTCAGGCGGGAGGGTCTCGGCAGCCTCCGGTTTGAGTTTCAATTCAGCCGGAAGGGTCTCGCAGGCGCTGACACGCTGTCTCGTCGGTGAGATCGGGGGCTCGGCCAGGGCCGCCCTGCCTCGAGCGGGCGTCAGGCAAGGAAGCCCGGCAGTGGTCCGCAGTCCGGCTCGATGCCGATGCCTGTCGCGTCGTGGCCGAGCGCATTCATCACCGACGTGAGCAGCTTGTTCGAGCTCTGCGCGGTCGTGTTGTTGATGTACTGGCCCACGTTCACGCCCAGGTTCTTCCCGCCGATGACCAGGTACTGCATGTCCCGCGCGCTGTGGTTGTGGTCGTGCCGCTCTCCATGCCCCAGAGCAGGATCGTGTTGTCGAGCATCGTGCCGCTGCCCTCGCGGAGGCGCGCCGCTCGTCACAGCCGCTGCGAGTAGTACTCGATGATGAGCTGGACCTCGATCGGGAACGGGATGCTCGTCTCGTCTGGCAGGCTCGCCACGCGCGCCTGCCGGGCGTCCTTGTCGACCGCGAGCCACGAGGGGGCTTCCATGTCCGCTCGCGCGAGGCCGGCCACGACGGTCTGGTGGTCGCGGCGCTGCTCGCGCACGCTCACCGTCTCTCCGGCGCTGACGCGGTAGGAGGGGATGTCGACGCGCTTTCCGTCGATGAGCACGTGCCCGTGGGTCACCAGCTGTCGCGCGGCCGGGATGGTGCGCGCGAAGCCCGCGCGGAAGATGACGTTGTCGAGCCGCCGCTCCAGGAGCTCGATGAGCTTCGTCCCGGCAGCCAGCTTGCTCCGGCGCGCCTCGAGCATGAGCGTTCGAAGCTGCGTATCGGTGAGGCCATAGTTGTGCCGGACCTTCTGCTTCTCGCGGAGCCGCAGGGCGTACTCGCTGAGCTTCTTGCGGGCCTGGCCGTGCTGCCCGGGGGGGTAGGGCCGGCGCTCGGTCTTCTTCGCCGACAGCCCGGGGAGCTCGACCCCGAGCGCGCGCATGACCTTGACGCGAGGTCCAGTGTAGCGGCTCATGTCGAGGCCCTCCCCCGAAGCGCGCGCGCGTCGCGCAGGGAGAGCGCGGCGCCGTCCGGCGCCGGTGCTTCAGCGTATTCGTGAATGTTCATCGAGCTCCTTTGTCCTGTTTCCTGGTCCTGTTCTTGAGGGCTCACACGCGCCGTAGGTGGCGGAGGATCGGGAAGTGCGATTTGCGAAGGAAGCGCGCGAGCCCGTTCGTGGCTCGGACGCGGGCGCCGAGCGGCGCGGGGTAGTCGTCCTCGCCGAGGACCCGTAGCCACGGGAACGTCTCGACGCCCCCGCCGTCGCGATGGAGCTCCACGTGACGCGCGCCCCTCGCCGAGCCGGGGCGAAGGTCGAGGCACGGGGTCGAGCAAACGGTGGCGTGGAGCCGTAGCCGATGTTGAAAGTCATTTTCATTTTCATGACAGATCTGCGCGTCGCTTGTCAAGCCGCGATCGCATCCCGCGACCTCGCGACCTCGACCAGGTTGGCCGGCGCGACCTCGACCAGGTTGGCCGGCGACGTGCCCGTCGTCAGCGATGCGCCAACCACGGTGAGATCGCTGCGAGGTGCCCCGACCATGGTGAGACCGTCGTGCGGCGCGAGCTCAGCCCGAGCGGCCAGGGGTTCTATGTGTACAACCGCGTGGAGGGCCTGTACGAGCGCGCCGACAGCCCGCTGAAGCTCGCGACGCGGCGGTCGTGGCGTCTACCGGGCGCGCAAAATTTCGACCGCTCGGCGACGAGGCGTGGCGCGTGGGCTGGCCACTTGCGCAGACGCGGAGATGCTCACTCCTTGAGTCGCGGCCGGCGGTCGACGACCGATTGTTCGTGCGAAGCACGGATTGTTCGTGCGAAGCACGGAGCGCCTGGGTAACATTGTGTCATGGCATTCAGTTGGACGGTGGCGCGGCTTGGGGCAGCGGGCGCCGCGCTGCTCACCGTGAGCTGCGGCGGGGATTGGACGACGCACGGCGACAGCGCAGGAACGGCAGACGGCGACAGCGCCGGCACGGGGCAGGGCGGGACCGCCGGCACGGGGCAGGGCGGCGATGCGGGGAGCGCCGCGGCCACGCCGTGCACGGCGGGGGAGGCGCGCTGCAACGCGAGCGGCCTGCGCGAGACGTGCACGAGCGACGGCCGCTGGAGCGTCTCGGATTTCGTGTGCGCGCGAGCCGTCGCGGTCGACGACGACGTCGGCAATTATTGTGTGACGAAGGCCGACGGCACCTATCGTTGCTGGGGCGACAATCCGGGCGGTGCGCTGCCGGTCGAGCGCTACCGGCGTGTCCAGCTCGCGCGAGAGGGGCTGATCGGGCTCACCGAGGACGGTCGGCTGCTCGCGACGGGAACGCTCCTGCCAGACGGGCTGCCACCGGCCGCCTCCTTCCGAGCGACGAACATGTGGGGCTACAAGGGCGTGTGTCCGCTGTTCGCGGACGGGTCGTTCGCGGTGCTGCTCGATCGCACCCCGAACGGCGGCTCGGAGCCCACGCAGGTGAGTCAGATGGAGGGCTCGTTCACGCAAGCGTTCTGCGTCTTCGAGGGGCTCGCCGCCGGCGTGCGCCCCGACGGGAGCCTGTGGCTGTTGCAAGGCAATCAGAGGATCCCCGGTGAGTTCACCGAAGTGGCATTCAGCAACCGCATCTTCTGCGCGCTCACGAAAGCCGGCAGGATCGAGTGCTTCGAGCCGGTCATCGCTTGCGGCAACACCGGCATCACGAACTGCGCCGGGCCCGAGTATCCCGAGTTTCCCGGCGGGCCATATCATTCCGTCACCGCCACTGCCGGAGCGGTGTGCGCGATCGACGCCCAGGGGGCCCTCACTTGCAGGCGCTACGACGGCGCCGACATGCCGCTCGACGCCGGGCGCTTCACGTTGATCGAAGGCGGGCACGACGTCCTTTGCGGCGTGCGCACCGACGGCTCGAGCGCCTGTTTCCGCCACGGCGGCGGGAGCTTCGGTGAGGTCGGCCCGTTCGTGCCGGTCGAGCCGGCGCTCGATCCCGGCTGGTGAGAGCCGGGATCATTCTGGCCGGATCAGCATCGAGCGCCCGCAATCACGGAAGCGACCCGAGCGCCCATGCCTCACCGCGCACACACCTGCCGAACTAGCGCTTGCCCGAAGCAGTGGACGCCGAGGGCTGTGCTGGCGGCGCGATGACGCGGAACTTCCCGCTCAGGTGCAGCAGGGACATCGTGTAAAGCATGCCGTCGTAGTACCGCCACTTGCCGGTAGGCGCCTCGCGTTGGTACACGTCTTCGACGAAACGCCAGGCCCGCGGATGGGTAGCAGCCAGAGCCGCGACGCCATTCATCGACACGAGTCCGAGCGAATCGTGCTCGACGATGGGCTTGCCGTCGAGGCTGAAGTTGGCCTTGTACTTGGGGCCCTGCGCCTCGAAGAACGCGAGGATTCGATCACTCAGCTCGGTCTCCCGTGCATCCTTCGCCCACCATGCCGCATCCACCGCCCAGTTCATCGCGGTACGGAACGCGTCGTAACGGAAGTTGGCGGTTCCTGCGTCCCAGGAAGCAGCCTTGGGGGTGCCATCGAAGTTGGCGTAATCCGGAGCAAGCCCGGTCTTTGGATGGGTCGTCTTGACGAAGAAATCGCGGCTCACCTTGGCCGCGTCGGCCCAGAACGCGCGGTCCGCCTCGGGGCCCCAGACGGCCCAGAGCTCGTAAAAAGCAGGCAGGTGATACGAAGGATCTGTATGATCGCCGTTCTTCGCGAAGTTGTCAGAGTCAGGCGTGAACCGCACCATCTTGTGCTCGGTATTGAAGAGCGAGAGCAACGTGGCCTTGCGCTTGCCTGAATTGACCGATCCGGTGATGGACTTGCGGTTCTTCATCGCGTCGAGGAGGGCCAAGGCCTCCTTCCGGTAGTCGTAGATGCCTTTGCCGTTTCCCCAGCGATGGGACGCAAACAGCAATGCCGTGGCGAAATACTCCTCCGCATCGGGAGCAGGGTTCTCATCGATGGCCGTGGCGTCCGGGCGCATCTGCCAGGAGAAATAGCCGAAGCCGGGGTGCCGCGGATCCGCATGGTACATGTGAGACTTGGCCCAGTTCCACAGAGCGTCGAAGTCGTCTTTTCGATCGACCTGCACGGCGATCATCATGCCGTAGGACATCCCTTCGGAGCGGACGTCACCATTGCCGATGTCCATGATGTACGCCTTGGGGCCGTTCGCGTTCTTCCCCGCCGCGAACATGACGGCTTGTTCCTTGGGATCGCCATGGAACAGCTGCGCGTAGGCCTTCGCGATCTTGGCGTCGATCTCGGCGGGCTTGTGCCCCAGCTCGGCGAACAGATTGCGATACTCGCCCGTGGTGTACGCTCCTTTGGCAGCAGGCCGAAGCGGTGGACCGAGGGGCGCAGGCTCCGCCGCCGGGGACGTCTGAGCCGCCGCTGGAGACGTCTGAGCCGTGCCGATCTGACCCGGGGTGCCGCCAGGAGCGACGCTGCTGGCTTGATCGGCAGTGCTTGCCTGACTGGGAGAGCCGACCTGATTGCCTTGGTTGCTGGGCGTGCAGGCGAGTACCATGAACGCAAGCCATGACGATGCGACCGGAAACTTTGTCATTCGCAAGTTCATCGCTGTCCTCATTACCGAGATCGCATCCTATGGGAAACGTGCTCGGCGTGAACATCGTTGACGAGTCCACGTGTGTTATGCTCGCAAGTATGGGTGACGCGCCAGATCGCCGACCTCGAGCAAATTCGAAGCAAATCGTGATACGCGGGCCGGGGGCTGCTGGCCGTGAGGGTCACATGAACCAATGGCATTATCGATTCGTGCAAGACTGCCGTCGCTCGTGGGTCTGCCGGTCATCCTGCTCGGGCTGACGATCCCGATCTTGAGCGACGCAGGACGCCGCGATCTGGATGAGGCTGCTGCGGGAGAATGAAATCCAAACACTCCGGAGACGTCAAGCCCCAACTGCGGGACCTGCCCTGGCGTCCTCGGACTCCGAGCCGGCGCGTACGGCATCGCTGTCCGCGGGCGGGCTGGCCGCGCGGTGCATCGCCTGGCGTCCATTCCGTCCGGGTTCGATGTATCCTCCGCGCTGCATGAAGAAGGCCGACATGTTCCCGCACCACGCCACGACCCTGCGCCGCACGACCGAGCACTTCGAAAGAGACCCCGAGGTGACTGGCCTCATCCTGGGCGGGTCCATCGCCCACGGGTTCTGCTCACCGGCGTCGGATGTCGACGTGATGATCGTGGTCTCGGACGAGGAGCATCGCGATCGGCTCCGCACCGGCCGCTCGTGTTTTTTCAGCCGCGAGCTCTGCACCTACGAGGGCGGGTACGTCGACGGCAAGTACGTGTCGGAAGGCTTTCTGCGGGAGGTGGCGACGAGGGGCAGCGAGCCCGCGCGTTACGCGTTCAAGGACGCTCAGGTGCTCTTCTCCAGGGGACCCTCGCTCTCCACCCTGATCGAGCGCTCCGCGCGCTACCCGGTCGAGGACAAGGCGTCCCGCATCGTGCGCTTCCAGGCGCAGTTCGAGGCCTGGCGCTGGTACACGGAGGAGGCGCTGAAGCGACGCGACATGCCCGTGCTCCGAACCGCCGTCTCCAAGCTCACCCTTTTCGGCGGCCGCATCGTGCTCGCGCACAACGAGCTTCTGTACCCTTATCACAAGTGGTTCCTGCGCGTGCTCGATGCCGCGCCCGACAAGCCCGCGGGCGTCGTGCCGCTGATCGAGGCGCTGGCCACGGAACCCACGAGTCAAGGCGTCGAGCGATTCGTGCGCATGATTCGCGAGTACAAGACGTGGGACATCAGCGAGGCCACCTGGCCCGCCCAGTTCATGCAAGACAGCGAGCTGAACTGGATGAACGCGCCGCCCCCGATCGACGACCTCTGAGGGCCGAGCCGACCCCGCAACGGGTGCACAACCCAGGCAGGCGTGTTAACGTGCGCCGGATGCTGACCGCTTCTCAGATCGTCGTCGCGGTGATCGGAATCCTTCACATCTACATACTCATCATGGAGATGTTCTTGTGGCGCTCGGAACGAGCGTACAGAGCGTTCGGTACAACCCCCGAGATCGCAGCGGTCACCGCGCCGCTGGCGGCCAATCAGGGGCTCTACAACGGATTCCTCGCCGCGGGCCTGCTCTGGGGCGTCATCCACCCGAACAACGCCTTTGCATGGCAGATCCAGACGTTCTTCCTCCTCTGCGTGGCCGTCGCCGGTGTCTACGGCGCCGCGACGGCGAAGCGCTCCATCCTGTTCGTGCAGACCGTCCCGTCGGCCATCGGCCTCGCCCTGGTGCTGCTCGCAAACAAGGCGGGCGGTTGAAGCGAAGCCGCTCGGCCGCCGGCGTCCGCGCGGCGTGAGCTGCCCGCCTCCACACCTGGGACGACCCTGATGGGCAAATACTGTAGCGCTCCTGGGATAACCCTGACGGGTGAAGACTGTATGTCGTCACGTGCTCTGGCTCAGCTCGCCACCGGCGCACCGGGCGCTACGCTGTAGCCTGGATCAATGGCGATGCCGCAGCCGCGCCATGGCGAGCTCGGCAGAACCATGGCCTTCCATGACATGGCGGCGACGACCGCCCGCGGAGGAGCGAAACGATGACAAGGACCTTATTCGTTGTGTTGGCGTGCACGGCTGCCGCGCTGAGCAGCGCGTCGTGCGGAGGGACCGACAAGGGCAACGGGGGTACGGGCGGCGGCGATACGGGCGGCGGCGCCACGTCGGGGACCGGCGCGGAGCCGGGGTCCGACCAGCAGTTCTCCGTCGACGCGCAGGGCGGGACCTTCACCGCGGCGGACGGCTTCACGATCGAGGTGCCGCCGGGCGCGGTGAGCGAGGCCACTGTGATCACCATCGAGCGCCTCGAGGACGCCCCCGAGGGCGCTGTGGGGCCCATGTACGTCCTCGGCCCGGAGGGCCACACGTTCGACAAGCCGATCGCGCTGACGCTGCCGATAACCGTCGAGCTCAAGGCGGAGCTGGGCGAAAACACGGTCCTCGGCGCCCATGGCTTCACCGCGAAGGAGGGCTCGGACGAATTCGTGCCGCTCGCGCGACACGACGTCTCCAGGGAGAGCGTCGTCACGGAGGCCGACCGCCTCTCCAGCTTCTACCCCGGGATGATCCTGCCGACCTTGATGGCGAGCCAGCACCGCTACCCGAGCGCTCTGGCCGCCGACGAATCCTTCCTTTACTTCGCGAGCGGCGGCACCGAGGACGTCGCGACAGGGGACAACAACGACGGCTACATCTACCGCGCGAAGCCGGGCACCAGCGCGGCGGAGGCGATGATCCCCGCCGATCCAGATCCCAAGGCGCTGTGGGTCAACGACTCCCACGTGTACTGGGCGAGCGGCGGCGACGATGATCCGGTGATCCCCTCGGCGCTCCGGCGCGTCGACAAGGCGAGCCTGGAGGTGGAGACGCTGGTCGAGGTAGGCTATGTCGTGAGCGTCATCGGCGACGCGTCGGCCCTCTACTTCGGCGACGGCAGCGGAGAGAACCTCTACACGATGCCGCTCGACGGCGGCGAGCCCGTCGTCCTCGCGTCCGACGCCGGGCGGCCCGCGCACCTCGCGCAGGACGCAGAGCACATCTACTGGACCGGCGGCGCAGCGACCAACAAGGTGTACAAGGTGGCGAAGTCGGGCGGGGAGGTGACCGTCATCGCCGAGAACGAGGCCGAGCCGGCCGGGATCGCGGTGGACGCGGAGTTCGTCTACTGGGCCAACGTCGGCGACGGCGGCGTCTACAAGGCGCCCATCGCCGGAGGGCAGAAGACCCTTATCCATCAGGGGGGCTCGATGACGGGGCTGGCCATCCGGGGCTCGACGCTCTTCTCGACGGACACGAGCGGGAACCGCAGCGTCAACGCGCACGATCTCGAGAGCAACAGGACCGTCGTGCTCGCGTTGGGGCAGCCCGTCGCCTGGCGCATCATCGCCCCGGAAGGTCAGGGCGTGTTCTGGTCAAACGCCGGCGATAACCGCTACCAGGGTCAAATCGCGTCCTGCCAAGCGCCTTGATCTTCCGCGTCCCGGCGGCGACCGCGAGCGCGGGGCAGCAGGGCGAACCCGACGAACCGCCCTGAATCGGCTCACGCGGCGCGGATGTCGCTCTGGAACGGGGAGAGGTTCTCCGGAAACAGGAGCCACGCGAAGAGGCAGCGCATCTCGAAGTACTCGTCGGCCGCGATGGCCGCGAGCGAGGGGTCGAGCTCGCCAATGGCGTGCCCTTCCCAGACGAAGCCTGGCACGCCGCGCGCCCGGCTGACGAGCCCGCTGGTCTGCAGCTGGTCGCGCGCGCGGAAGCAACGGGTGAGCGCCATGTTGACCGCCGCCGTGAAGTCGGGCCGGTGCGCGATGCGCTCCGGCAACGCGACGCTGTCGAGGCCGGCCGACCAGCAAAGCCAGCAGAGGGCGGCCCACTCCGCCCGGGCCCTCCGCATCAGGAGAGAGACAGGCAGGGCTCCCGTGTCGAGCGTCTCGTCCACGGTGAGCTCGACGGTCTCCACGCCGTTCTCGGTCTCCTCGGTCAATGTCGCCGCCGTCCGCGCGAGCTCCACCGGCCCTTCCGGCAGCACGTGCGACAGGTAGGGCGGGAGCCACGGGCAGGGCTCCCCGCCCGGCATGCTGCGCTGCACGGCCTCGCGCAGGCGCAGCAAGCGGGTGGCGTAGAGCTGGATCTTCTTCCGGACCTGCTCGATCGGCTGGCCGAGCTCGACCGTGTCCGATGCGTCGCCGGGTACCGGATCGATGGCCTGGCGCGCCGGCCAGAAAGCAAACTCCGGGAACAGCAGCCGTACGAAGGTCCTGAGGTGCTCGGCCACGCCGGCGGCCTCCTGCTCGATGCGGTCGGCATCCTCCAGCACCCCGCGCGTGTCGCCGAGCTCGAGCCGCAGGAGCGCGCGCGTGACGCAGGCAGAGCGGCGCTCGGGCTCGAGCAGCAGCGCCGCCTCGACGAGCGAGAGCGCGACGCGGCGCGAGCCCGGCAAGACGGCGGCGAGCGTGCGGTAGGCCGCGCTCGGCTCGGCGCCGAGCAACAGCTCGTCCAGGACGCCGAGCGCTGTAGCGCCGGACGCCTCGAGCAGCGCTCGCCCGCGCTGCTCGGCGACCTCGGGCCTTGGCCGCGGCGTCGCGGCGTGCAGGAACTCGGCGAGCCGCTCGCGCTCGCCCCCACGGACCGCCGCGCGGGCTGCGGCGCAGCAGGCTTCGCGCGCGCGGCCGCCCTGCAAGAGCTCTCGCGCGAGGGCCCAGACGCGCTCGGCGTCCCACGCCGCGAGGTCCTCGGCGAGCGCGGGCGACGCGCCGAGGCTTGCCTCGTCGAGGGCCTCGCCAAGCTCGCGCCGGACGACCAGCGCCCCTTCCGCGTCGAGCCACGTGAACGCTCCGACGGGGTGACCGTGCCAGTACTGGCCGCGCTCCTCGCGCAGGCGCGGATCGGGATAAGGGCTCGCTTCCGGATCGGGAAACCAGCGGACGGAAGGGCCGTGGAAGCGCCCCTGGGGATCGAAGTGCCGCTCCTCGGAGGGGCGGCCCAGCGCGTCGTACTGGAGCTCGCGATAACGCACTCCAGCGCGGATCTCGATTTCCTGAGAGGGCTTGCCCTCGCGCGTGACGTAGCGGTAGATGAGCGCGGCCGAGGCTTCGTCTTCCTCGCTGACCAGCCAGCGTTGCGAGCCCTGGTCGTACTCCGCGTCCTCGGCGGCGCCGGCGGGTCTGTCGGGCCAGCGGGAGCCGTCCGCGGAGATCGGGTATCCGGCGCGGTCGTGAAACACGTGGCGCACGATGCGCCCCTGCCGATACTGCGTTCGCAGCTCCCAGGCGCCGGGCGGCACACAGCACGATCGCAGCTTGAGCTCGGTCGGGGCGTCGCTGCCGTAGAGCACCACCTCGCCGTCGAGCTGGCCGCCCCTGTAGCGCCCGCGCTGCGCGGGTTGACCGTTCGGGTGGAACACGGTGAACGGCCCGTCCTTCACCCCGTCCGCGTAGCGGCAGCGCGAGAGCAACGAGCCGTCGCTCGCGCGGTACGCGCAGCACTCGCCGGAGGGACGGCCGTCGGCGTCGGTCTCCACGAGCTCGAACGTCCGGTGCTCGGGGTTGTACCGGGCTGAAGGCGGAATCGACGCAGGCCGCTCCGCGCCGTCGTGTGTCGTGGCGTCCACGCATCGCAGTCTATCGGGTTTCGCGCCGACACGGCGGCTGTTCATCCCGGTTGCAAAGATCCCGAGCCGGCGGCCCCGGCGCTCAGCCGCCGAACATGGGGAAGCTGACGCCGTACTTCGTGGAGCAGAAGGCGGCGGCGGTTGCCTCCGGTGCGCGTCGTGGGGAGCGGGGGCCGCCGATCAGTTACACGCGCCGAGGTCGGTCCACTCGGCCGGGCACCAGGAGTCCGGGTTGCTGGGCGGGCAGGCCGGGTTCGACCACCAGATCTGCTGGTTCGCCAACCAGATGCGGCCGCCGTTGGTGACCAGGGTCGAAGGCGTGTACACCTGCCCCGACGCCCACGCGGGCAAGCTGCTGCAGGTCTTGCAGGCCTCCCAGGTCGACGGCGACGCGCTGAGGTCCTTGTTCTGGTAGACGTAAGGAGGGGCGTTGTGGAACGACCATGTGCTCGCGCCCGACATGTTCTGCCAGATGCCCGAGGTCGTCTTCAGCTGCTGGCGAACCATCTTGATGGGCGCCGAGCAGGAGATCTGCGGCTCGGTGTACTGCGGGCCGACGTCGCGGAAATGCTCGACGTCGTGCGTGTACATCTCGACGGTGGTGCGCGCGTCCTGGGCGAGGAACTGCCAGCCGGCGCCGTCCTTCATGTCGACATAGAGGCAGAGCTGGGTGCCGGTCACGCTCGCGACGCGCTCGGGCGTGCACCACTCGTACTTGAAGACGACCTGCTGCCCGGGCTGCAGGTTACTGAGCGAGCCGCCGCAGGTGCCCCCCACGCCCCACTGGTTGTTGCAGCTCGAATGATTCCCCGTGACCCCGTTGTCATCGCCGAAGTAGTAGACGAACCACCCGTCCGGGCTGTGGTAAATGCCGGACTCGAGGTTGTAGTACCACTGGCCCACCACAGTCCAGGCCGTGGACTCGTTCAGGAGCGCGGGGACCTCCCACTCGATGAGCCAGCCGCGGGTGTCCCCGACGTTGCCCGTGTAGCTGCTCGTCAGATCGTAAGTCCCGAGCAGGCTCGCCTCCCCGAGGGGCTCCTCCTCCACGGCGACACCGGAGGTGCAGGCGGCGGCGCCGAGGGCTCCGAGGAGCAACAGCGCCGCGCCGACGCGCGGCCGGGCAGCGCGTGACGGACGACGAGGGTGGGTATGCATCGACAGGGTGCTCTTCTCGATCATAAGGCTTCTCCTGGAAGCGAGGTTTCCCCCCGCGGCGTGAATAGCGCAGGCTGAGTCCGCCCGCTGTTAAGACGTGTTAAGCCGCACGATGTCATCCTGGGATCAGGTGCTGAGCGCGCAGGTGGCCGTTCGCGGGGTTCGCCGTTCAGCCGCGCGTACCGGAGGCTGTTCCGCGCGCCTCCCGGGAGAGGCATGGCGCGCTTGAAAGGCCTCGTCTGACGTCGTTCGCGCGGCGCGGGGGCCCTGTTGGACTCACGTGCCCCTCGCTCCTGCGGCCCATTCTGGGCTGATCATTCTGGAACGATCAGTCCAGAATGAGCCGCAGGCGCGAGGACATCTGGGCTCGGGCGCATGGCCAGCCTCGCCACGCGACCGACAGCGGCTCCTCGGGCGGGACCTCGAATCACGCCCGCCTCCCGGGACTGCGCCAACGTGAAGCCGATCTTCGGGGAAGCGCTCTCACGAGCGCCGCAGCCCCGGAATGAGAACGGCCCGTCACAGCATGAGACACTTTGGATGCACGTTGTGCACAAGCTGGTCGGCGTCGCCGTCGATCTGAACGATGGCGGTCCCCATCGGGCACTTGACCGTGTAAGCTGTGCTATGGGCGTTCCCGAGGCCAGGGACGACATTGGTGTTCATGTCGCTCATCTTCCACGCTTCGACCGTCTGGCACAGCAGCTCGATCCGGTAAACCAGGGAGTCGACCCAGATGTTGATCCCGACCAGGACCTGGCTCGCAGGGCAGATCGCGCTGCCCGGCGATCCGCCGTCGCCACCGGCGGTCACGGTCTGGAAGGCGGTGCCCAGGGTGCCGTCGGCGGCGAGCGGCGCGCAGATCAGGCCGATACGGTCGATCGAGCCGCCGCTCCGGCCGTGGATGCCGACAGCCACGTTGCCGCTCCCGCAGGGGATCTCGTAAGAGATGTCGCCGCCCGAGCCGCCGGCGCCGCCCGAGCCGCCAGCGCCGCCCGAGCCGCCGGCGCCGCCCGAGCCGCCAGCGCCGCCCGAGCCGCCAGCGCCGCCCGAGCCGCCAGCGCCGCCTGAGCCGCCCGAGCCGCCCGAGCCGCCGCCGCCCGCGTCGCCGCCGCCCGCGTCGCCGCCGCCCGCGTCGCCGCCGGCCGTACCACCGCCGCTGCCGGCTGCGCCGCCGCCCGTCGCGTCGGCGGTGCCCGAGAAGTCGAGCTCGTCGACCCCCGAGATCGCGTTGCATGCCGCGCTCCCGCACACGAGGGCGAGCGCCGCGGCCATCACTGTCGCGAGAGGCTCTGTCGTCCGGACTGCTGCGTGCTCTCTCATCAGAAGCTCCCATAGCGGGTGATCTGGCTGGGCCCGAAGCTCGCCTGGAGGGCTGGCGCGGGCGACTTCCCGGTGCCGCCTTTGGCGAGGGCAGCCAGGACGTCCGGCCTGACCATACCTGCGAGGGTGGCCGGAAGGAACCTGATCCGAGAGCCCGTACTGTCCTCGCTGCTGGCCGGGGCCAGGCCATGGGCCTGGACGATCCCAAAGTCGAGCGGCTTGACGAGCCCGTCACCCCCTTGACGCGCGCGCTTGCCGCTCCAGGCGCGCGCCCCCCCGCTCATCGCCCGGCGCGGGGACCCTGTTGGACCCACGTGACCCTCGCTCCTGTGGCCCATTCTGGACCGATCATTCTGGAACGACCGGTCCAGAATGATCCGCAGGTGCGGGGGCGGCTGGGCTCAGCATGGGGCAGCCCGCGCCCGGCTTGTGACCCTGGCGGCCAGCAGCTGTCCGGCTCTCCGAAGCGGTGTCGAGCTGCTCCGGGTGTACGTGGCGCCGGTCGCAACGCCAGCGACGTGGGGCCTAGCGACAGCCCTGGCTGTCGAGCCACGACACCCCGCGGTTCTTCTCTGTCGTCCCGCTGGAGCCGCCTCCGTCCGTGTTCGCGAACAATGCTCCAGAAACGAGCGATAAGTGAGTATTTGTCGCGAACGTGCGCCGAGCACTGACGGCTGCGATCCAGGGTGGGCCGTCGGCAGACGGTCGGTGCTGCCAGGCGGTGTCGTCCTGCTCCGAACCGCACCGGGCGCGACGGCCCCGAGCTGGCGGATCTGGCGGCGCGGCTGGCGGCCGCCAGGTCCCGGAGCGCGGAGAGGGCCAAAAGATCCGGCAAAAAAGCCGCGGCACGCCGCTCGCAAGGGTGCCCGCCGCAACGCCGCGAGGTCCGACCTCGCGCTCGCCTCGCCGTTGCGGGGCAGCGCGAAGGCACGGAAGCGGCGTGCTAGCTCGAGCCGGCGCCGCGCGTCGCGCTCGAATGGAGGCACATATGTTGGTTCATCGCTCCATGTCCATGCTTCTTCCTTTCCTCGCGCTCGCCTGCACTGCCGCGCGAGGCGCCGCTCCAGAGCGACCGGAGAGCACCGCTCCGCAGCACGACGGCGCAGGGGCTCCGGTCGGCTCGGCCGACGCGAAGAGCTTCGTCGACGCCGAGTCGTACTTCACGAGCTCGGCCGAGCTCGACGCCTGGTACGGGCTGCTTCGCGAGCTGAACGACGACTTCGACGTCGTGTGCGGTGACACGTTCTGCGAAGGCGAGTTCAGCAACTACAAGCCGCTTCGATTCCGTTGCTCCGTCGAGGAGCACACCGGGACGATAGGCAGATGCGTGTGGGTCCTCGCCGCGAGCAGCGAGGAGATCCTGCCCTCCACGGGCGACGTGGAGGTGGACGCCAGGATCTTCCTCTGCGAGATGCCCGTCGCCCCGGAGACCGCCGTGGTCGACCTCGTCGAGGCGCTCTCGGCGGCGGCAGGTCGGGCGATCAACGCCGCGCTCCCCGGAACGGAAAGGTCGCTCTACGACGGCCTCGTCGAGTGCCTCTGACAGCCCGCCGGCCTCGGCCTGCATGGCCGTCTCGCCGCGCTGTCGCCGCCTGACCCCTCCAGCTGAACCCGCGCCTGGTCGCGAGGCGACCTTCCACACAGCACGTGTCTCGATGGACAGCCTGCACGTCGAGGAGCGCGCCCGCCGCGCCGCGTGACGCAGCGGTGGCGGTGATTCATGCCGACATCAAGCGTTGCCCGCTGTGCCGGAGTTAGCTGGTGTGCGCAACGGCGCGGATTTCAATCAGCTGGTGTGGGAACGCCAGACCCGAAACGCCGATGAGGGTGCCTGCCGGACGATGTTGCCCCACGTACTCCTTGAACAGAGCAACGCATCGCTCGAAATGCTCGCTCGGATTCGTGAGATAGATCACCATTTCGGCGATGTTGGACCTCGTGACGTTGAATCCCGCCAGCACCCGATCAAGGTTCTCCAGCGTCTTCCGGGCCTGTGCCTCGAAGTCGCCCTCACCAACGAAAGCGCCCTGCATGTCGTGGGAAAATTGCCCCGAGATGTAGATGATGCCGTTGACGCTGTAACCCTGGGTGACGCCGAAGCCTTCTTCCCACGGAACGCCGTGGTTGTAGGTGGTGGGTTTTTGTGTCATGTGAATTTCCTTACATTTGTGGTTCCTCGCCGCGACGTCGACGAGGCGTCGGGAACTGTAGCCAGCCAATTGACGAACGGATGTCTACACAGACGCGAAGAACTTTCTTGATACGATCCAGACGCCCTGCTCAGCCCAGCCCCGGAGCAGGTGGAGTTGCACTATGCTGCGCGCGAATCTGAACGAGATCCTCGTCTTCATGGCCGTCGTTGATGAAGGAAGCTTCATCGCCGGGGGGCAGGCGATGGGCCTGACCAGGTCGGCGGCGGGCAAGGCCGTGAACCGCCTGGAAGACAGGCTGGGCGTGCGCCTTCTGAACCGCACAACAAGGGCGCTGAGCCTCACCGATGAAGGTCGTGTGTTCTACGACCGAGGTTTACAGATCCTCGCGGCGGTCGACGACGCAGAGGCGAGCGTGGCGGGGCGCTCCGGCACCCCACGGGGACTCCTGCGGCTCACTGTTCCCGGTGCCTTCGGGCGGCTCGTGGTTCTGCCGCTGCTGCGGAAGTATCTCGAGGCCTGGCCCGACATCCAGGTGGAGGTGAGCTTCACCGATCGCCTGGCCGATATCATCGAGGAAGGCTTCGATCTGGCTGTACGGATCGGAGAACCGCCCCCGGACACGCGGCTGGTCTCCCGGGTGGTCGCCAGGTACAAGGCCGTGCTTTGTGCCTCGCCGTCCTACATCGCCGAGCGTGGCGAACCGCTGAACATCGATGAACTCGCTGGCCACGACTGCTTGATCTTCAGCAGCCGCAATCGAAGGCAGAGCTGGCGCATCCTCGGCGACGATGGAGCCTGGGTCAAGGCGCAGGGGCGAAGCCGCTTGCGGCTGGATAGCGGAGAAGCCCTCCGGGATGCTGCCGTCGCAGGGGTCGGCATCGCGTTTCTTCCGGACTTTCTGGTCGCCGAGGACCTGGCTGCCGGTCGCCTCCAGCAGGTGCTACCCGACCTCGAGGCGGTGGACGTGAAGATCGTGACGATCTACCCGACCCGACGTCTTCTGGAGCCCCGTGTCAGGCGCTTCATCGATCTCATGGTCGAAGAGCTTGGGACCTGATGCTGCTGACATCCAGGCATCTATTCGCTCGAAATATTCAATTTACCTCCCTCACGAGCCGCGGAAGAGGCTGCTGACGGCCAGGTCGAGCTGGCTCCGGACGATGCCGACGACGCTGTCGACCTCGGCCCGGTCGATGCCGAGCCGCTGCCCGAGCAGCTCCTGCGTTCTCCTCAGGAGGGCCTCGCGGCCGCGCGTCACCCAGCGCGCGGCCGTGGCGCGGTGGATGCCGTAGACGGCGGCGATCCTGTCGATGCTGAGCCCGTCCACGAAGTGGAGCCGCAGCACGTTGCGCTCGTCGGCCGGCAAGCCGGCGAACGCGTCCTTCAGCGCCTGGGAGACCTCGGCCCGGTAATGTGCCTTGAGAAACGAGAGCTCGGGGTCCGGCGTGGAGGGCTCCGCGGCCTCATCGGGCTCCGCCCCGGCCGCCTTGCGGTCGTGCCCCGCCTTCTTGAGGAAGTTGAGCGCCGTCCGGATCGTGGCCACGCGCACCCAGCCGCCCAGCGGGCCGCGGCCCGCGTAGTCGCCGATCTTGGGAGGCGCGCCGGGCCGGCCCACGATGAGCTTCTCCAGCACCTGCTGGCGCAGCTCGTCGCGCTGGCCGGGCGGGATGTTCCGGCTGCGCAGCGCCCCGTCGAGAGCGGCCTCGTGGCGGGACAGGAACGCCTCGACCGCGCCCGGCGCCCGCTCCGCGCAGGCGCAGGCGAGGTACAGGTCCGCGGCGTGGAGCGACGCGAGGTGCGCCTCTGGCGCGTCGCGATCCGGCAGGTGGCGCGCGACGTGTCGAATCCACGAGGACAAGGCGAGCGGGAGCCCCGGCCACGAGCGCCGGCCCTCCTCGAAGAGCCCGCCGAGGGCCGCGTCCACCTCATCGCCCCCGCCCAGGCCGGCTTCTTCCCGGAGGGCGCGGATCGGAGACCGTGCGTCGCTCATGCGCCCTTCTCCCCTCTCATGGCGGGGAACGTGCATCAAGGCGGGAGTGGATGCGCCGACAGCCACGCTTCGAGCGCGGCGACGTCTCTTTCCATCTCGCTGCCGCCGCCGCGCGCCACCTCGAGCGCGCCGGTCACGAGCGCGCGCGCCCGCCTGCGATCGCGCCCGATCGCCCACAGCGTGTCGGCCATCTGCCCGCGGATGTTCACGCGAGCGCTCCGCCCGATCGCGTAGGAGTCGGTGAGCGGGCGCGCTTCCGTGATGGCGAGCGCCCGCTCCAGGAACGGCAGGCCCTTCTCCGGATGCCCCAGCCTGTCGTGCGCCTGCCCGAGCACGACCAGCGTGTTGGCGAGATCCGGGTGATCCGGGCCGAGCAGCTTCTCCTCGACTGTCAGCGCGCGCTCCGCGCACTCGAGCTGCTTGTCGGTCTCGCGGAGCAGGCCATGGCTGATGGCCATGTTCTTCAGGATGTAAACCATGTCGGGGTGCTCCGCGCCCACCGAGCGCTCCTGGATGTCTCGCGCGCGCTGGAGCAGCGCGATGGCGTCGCGCGGGCCGCTGTGCAGGTTCGATAGACCGATGATCGTCTTGACGAGCGCCGGGTGGCCCGGCCCGAAGGCGCGCTCCTGGATGGCGAGGGCGCGCGAGGCGAACGGGATCCCCTCGGCGCTCCGCTGGGACATGTACAGGATGAACGCGATCGCGTTGAGCGACGCCGCGAGATCCGGGTGGTCCGGGCCGAGGAGCCGCTCCTGGATGGCGAGCGACCGCTGCGCGAGCGCGAGCGCCTCCGGGTACCGCTCGACGTTCGAGAGCGCCCTGGCGAGGCGGCCGAGGGTCGTCGCCACGGTGAGGTCGTCGGGGCCGAGGGCGCGCTCCTGGAGGGCGAGCGCCTGCTGCAGGTGCGGGAGGGCCTCGTTCGCGTGGCCCTCGTCGAGCAGGAGCTTGCCCAGCACGAGCAGCCGATCCGCCGAGACAAGCGGGGCGTCCCCGACGCGCTCCAGCGTCGCCGCGGCGAGATCCGCCCAGACATGCCCCTGCGGGTGCCGGCGGAACATCACGCCATGGACGTGGGCCAGCGAGAGCTCTGCCCTCGCCGCGACGGTCAGGTGCCCGCTGGCCTGGGCCGCGGTCAAGGCGCGGTAGCTCGACGCTTCCGCCCGCGCCCCTTCCTCGAGCTGGATGTCGGCGAGCGCGACGGCCATCCATGCCTCGGCCTCGAGCGGCCTGTACGACAGCGGCGTCGCCTCGTCGGCGACCTTCTGGGCGAGCGCCCGGCTCTGCGCGTACAGGCCCGCGGCGCGCTGCGCGGCGGCCTCGGCGAGCTCGCCGCGGGCGGCCTCGATCCGCGCGCGGGCCGCCGGGTCCCGCGGCGGGCGCAGCGGCGCGGTGAGCGCCTCGACCGAGGCGCACTCCTCGAGCGGGGGGAGCTGATCCGCCGCCTGCACGGCGCGCTCCACGACGTCCCTCTCCGCGCTGGCGAGCAAGGCGGTGAGCGCGCGCAGCCCCTCGCGGCGCTGCGCGAGGCACGCCATGCGCAGGTCCAGGAGCTCGCCGGACTGCTCGCCCCGCACGTGGGTGGCCTCGCAGGCGTCGGTGTGCATCTGGACCCAGCGCTTCGCGTAGCGGTCGACGAGCGCCTCGGTCCCGGACCAGGCCGCCTGGGCGAAGGGCGCTCCGGTGGCGAGGAACGCCGCGCGGAGCCTGCCCTTGTGCGCGTCGTCCCAGGCGCCGGCCAGCCGCTCCTCGGCGTGCCCGCACACGCCCGCGCCCCGGTCCCGCCACCACAGCGCGCCGGCGCCCGCCGCGACGACCGCGGCCACGCCGAGGGCCCCGAGGGTGAGGCGGCGCCTCCGCGGCGACGTGCTGCGCCGCTCCAGGTCGGCGAGCAGGGCGGACATCGATGGATACCGGTGCTCCGGCGCGAGGGACAGGCCGCGGGCCAGCGGGCCCTGGAGGAACGAGGGGATGCTGTTGCCCCGCGGCGGCTCCCGGCCCTCCGGCGTGCCCTGCTGGCCGGGGCCGAGGTAGGTCACCGTGAAAGGCCGCTCGCCCTGGAGCGCCTCGTAGAGGGCGACGCAGTACGCGAACTGGTCGCTGCGCGCGTCGGCCGGCGCGCCGCGCAGGAGCTCCGGGGCCATGTACGCCGGCGTGCCGAGGAGCGCTCCCGCCTCGGTCTGCGTCCCCGCGCTGGCCGGCAGGGGCCGGGCGGGGCGCTCGGCGCCGTGCTCGGGGCGCGCGGGCGCCGCCGGCCCGGCCGAGGCGACGCGCACAAGGCCGAAGTCGGTCACGCGGGCGCGCCCGTCCTTGCCGATGAGCACGTTGTCCGGCTTGAAGTCGCGGTGCACCAGCCCGGCGGCGTGCGCGGCGGCGAGCCCGCGCCCTGCCTGGAGGAACATCTCGAGCACGGCGCCGGGCGTCCGGCGCTCCGCGCGCGCCGCGCGCGTCCATTGCCGCAGCGTGCCCCCCTCGATGAACTCCATGGTGAGGAAGACCTGCCCGTCGAAGCGGCCCGCGTCGAACACGGTGATCACGTGAGGGTGGGACAGCCGGGCCAGCGCCTGCGCTTCCCGCAGCAGCCGTGATGCCGCCTCTTCCCGCGCCCGGTCCGCGAGGCGCTCGTGGTGGACCAGCTTCAGCGCGACGCGGCGGTCGAGCTCCGGGTCATACGCCGCGTAGACGACCCCCATGCCGCCGGCGCCGACCGTGTGGAGCACTGTATACCGCCCGATCCGGCTGCCGGGCGGCAGGCGCGGCGGCGCGATCTCCGGTCCGGCGGCGTCCGGGGGCGGCGGCGCTTCGGCCGTCGTGTCTGCCTTCGCCGCCGGCCAGCTCGCGGCGTGGCCCAGCGCGGCGACGAGGTGACGGCAGTCGTCGCACGCGTCGAGGTGATGGACGGCGGCGTCGCGCTCTGCCGCGGACAGCTGCCCTCGGCCCAGGGCATCGAGGGTGTTTTCCTCGAGGCAGCGGGTCGGCTGCCCGTTCGCTGTGTCGCCCATCCAGACTCCTTCTGGAAGCGGAATGTAGGCGGAAAACGACATCCTTGTAACAACAATGAATTCACCGGGGGTGGCGCGGAGGTAGTGCGGGGGAGGGGGCCCGCGCGTTCTGGCGCGATGAAATGAGTTCAGTCGGGGTGGCGCGGCCGAGGATCCCTCATTTGCAGCCCTTTTCAGCGGAGAAATTGAACAGGGAGGCGGGGAGACAGGGAGTATTTTGAAGATTTTCCTCCCCGTCTCCCCGCCTCCCTGTGAATTTTCCGAAGAATTTGAGGGGATGCCTCAGGTGGCGCGGAGGTGGCTCGGGAGCGGGGGGCCGCGCGTCCTGGCGCCGTACTCGCCCGGGGGGACGATTTCGGTGCGACATCCGGAGGCGGTCGCTGTCATCGGGCGAGGAGGCGCCGCTCGACGCGCCGCCCTCACCGCGCGCCCGCCGGCGCTCGCAGGGGCAGGCCAGCCGAGCCGCTGCCTTGCTGCCAGAGACCCCGTTCAACCCTGAGGCATCATCATGCTATCTCGCTCCTTGTACATCGTGCCTGTTGCGCTCCTGTCGGTGCTGTCCGCGTGTGGCGGAGAGGACGCGGAGTCCATCGCAACGTGGCAGGAGATGTTGACGACCCCGGCCACCGGCGCCGTGGCCAAACCCGCGGGCCTCACGATCGTGCCGCCCTGGGGGACAGGCGTTCAGCACACGATCACGCGAGGATACGGTACCGACTTTCACGACAACACGAACGACACGGGACATACGAACGATTACTACGCTCTCGACTTCGACCTGAGCTTGAACGAGAGCGTCTACCCTGTCGCCGACGGCCAGGTCGTGTTCGCGGGCGAGACGAAAGGCGGCTTCGACCCCTACGGCAACATCGTCTTCATCCGGCACACGGTGGGGGGTGAACAGTTTTACTCGCTGTATGCGCACCTCGCGAGCACCGCCGTCGCCACGGGCGCGACGGTCACGACGAGCACGCGCATCGGCGCGGCCGGGAACTCCGGGTCGCTGCCGATCGGCGTGCACCTCCACTTCGCGCTCTCCAAGAACGCGCTCTTCAGGAACGTGCAGGATTCGAAAGGGCCGTACGGCGGTCAGGCGGTCGTGCCGGAGGCGTTCGCGAGCTGCACGAAGAACGGCAGCGGCTCCTGCGAGAACCTCGCCGCGGGCGACCGGCTGACCCGTGGCGGCACCACGAGCACCACGAGCACCACGAGCACCGGCGGCAGCGGTGGAAGCGGCGGCAGCGGTGGAAGCGGCGGCAGCGGTGGAAGCGGCGGCAGCGGTGGAAGCGGCGGTGGCGGCGGGGGCAGCTGTGGCTCCACCTGCACGCAGTGCGTGCTGACGCAGCGGACCGACATCCTGCCTTTCTACGGGTCGAACGGCTGGGACACCACGTGCGGCAACCGCGACAACATCGTCAACAACTGGTGCAGCATCGACCCGGCCTCCTGCGGCGCGGTGCGCTCCGGCAGCTGCGCGGCCGCGTGCGGCACCTCGGCCTGCGGCTCGCCGTGCACGCAGTGCGTGCTGACGCAGCGGACCGACATCCTGCCTTTCTACGCATCGAGCGGCTGGGACACCACGTGCGGCAACCGCGACAGCATCGTCAACAACTGGTGCGGCATTGACCCGGCCGCCTGCAACACCGTGCGTTCCGGCAGCTGCTCCGCCACCTGCGGCACCCCGCCGCCCCCGCTGACCATCACGAACGCGCAGATGGAGGCGGTCACCACGCCGCAGTTCGGTCGCATCGACGGCTTCGGCCCGTACGGCGGCTGGGCGCTGCACTCTTCCTATCCGCGCAGCGGCAACTCCGGCCTGGGCCAGCGCTTCGGCTTCTACTCGGCCGGGGCCAGCGAGACCGTCGGGCAGGTGCTGAGCGCGCGCTTCGGTCCGAACCGGGTCTACACGTTCCGGAGCTTCGCGCAGGGCGGCGGTGACAACACGGGGACCGTCCCCTACGAGATCGGCTATGCGTCGACCGACGGCGTGCTCTCGTCCTTCCGGCTCCTGGCGCGCCAGGTCCACTCGACGGGCGCCGGGTGGGTCAAGACGAGCGGCGTGACGTACATCACCGGCAGCACCGGCGCGGAGCTCGGCAAGCAGATCATCGTCCGGCTCGGCGACGGCGCCGCCGGTGGCTCCAGCGACATCTGGTTCGACAACCTGGAGCTCGTCCCGACGGTGCCCTGACGCGGGCAAGCGTCGGAGCGAGGCGGCCCGCGGGGGCTGCTCGTCCTGGCCTGAGGAATCCCCTCATTTGCAGCCATTTTCAGCGGAGAAATTGAACAGGGAGGCGGGGAGACAGGGAGTATTTGAAGATTTTCCTCCCCGTCTCCCCGCCTCCCTGTGAATTTTCCGAAGAATTTGAGGGGATGCCTCAGCGTGCTGGCGCGCCGCGCGGTGAATCGTCCGAGGGGACGATCTCGATGCGACATCCGGCGGCGGGCGCTGTCATCCGGGCGAGAGGCGCAGCTCGGCGCGCGCGGCGGTGGCGGCGCGCGCCGGCGACACCTGCAGGGCGCCGCCGGCGCCTTGCAGGGCGCGGGCAGCCGGGCCGCGGCCTTGATGGCAGAGACCCCGTTCCAGCTCGAGGCACACCCATGGTATCTCGCTCCTTGTTCATCGTCTCCGTTGCGTTCCTGTCGTTGCTGTCCGCGTGCGGCGGGGAGGACGTGGATTCATCCCTGGAAACCTCGGACGTGGAGCCCATCGCCACCGCGAGCGAGGAGCTCTCGTGCGGCTCGGCGTGCACGGAGTGCGTGCTGGTGCAGCGGTCCGACATCCTCCCTTTCTACGCGTCGAACGGCTGGGACACCACGTGTGGCAACCGCGACAACATCGTCGCGAACTGGTGCGGCATCGACCCGGCTGGCTGCAACGCCGTGCGCTCCGGCGCCTGCGCGGCCAGCTGCGGCGTCTCTCCGCCTGCCCAGTTGCCCGTGCTGAACGGGACGATCGAGACGGCCACCACGCCGCAGTTCGGGAGCATCCACGGCTTCGGCATGGCCGGCGGCTGGGCGTTCCACGACTCGAACCGGCGCGAAGGCCGCTCCGGGCTGGGCCTGCGCTTCGGCTACTACTCGTCGGGGAACTGGGAGACTGTCGCGCAGGTGCTGAGCACGCGCTTTGTCGCGAACCGGCTCTACACGTTCCGGAGCTATGCCACGGGTGGCAACGACAACAAGGGGAGCGTGCCCTACGAGATCGGGTATGCGGAGATCGACGGCATGCCAGCGTCGTTCCGGCTCCTGGCGCGCCAGATCCACGCGACGGGCTCCACGTGGGTCAGGACGGCCGGCGTGTCGTACCGCACCGGCAGCACCGGCGTGCCGATCGGCAAGCAGATCGCCATCCGGTTCAGCGACATCGCCGTGGCCGTGCCCAGCGATATATGGTTCGACAACGTGGAGGTCACGTCGGCGCCCTGACGCGGATCTGGCTTCAGGTGATCGGGAGCTTCCGGCAGAGCAGAAGCCCTATCCTCGATGACGGGAGGCCTGCATCGCGACGGCGATGCCGTCCTGGAGCGTGGCCTTCGTGACGATGCCTTGCAGGGGCGCGTTGAGGTGCACGAGCGTTCGGGCCACCTCCGAACCTATCCCGGTGATCACCGTGCGCGTCCCCAGGAGCCGCAGGCCGCTGGCAGCAACGAGGAGCGTGGTGGCGACGCTCTCGTCCACACGTTTGATGCCCGTGATATCGAGGATGACGAACTCGGCGGCTCGGCTGCTGGCGCCGTGGAGCATCGCATGGATGGCCTGCTGAGCTCGGTCGCTGTCCATCGTACCGATGAGCGGCATGACCAGGATGCGATCCGTGATCGGGATGAGCGGCGTGGAGAGCTCGAGGAGCCGGCTGCGCTGGGCGGCGATGATCTGCTCTTGCAGCGCGGTCCTCTCCGCGTTCGCGTGCGCTTTCTCGGCGAGCTCGCGCTCGAGCCCCTCCTTGGCCTCGCGCAGCTCTTCGGTACGGGTCATGAGCTCGAGGAGGAGCGCCTCGCGCGCGGTCTCGACGGCGACGCGCTGCCGAACCTCCGACTCCAGGCTCGCATTCTTTTCCTGCAGCGCTCGCGTCATGCGCCGGACGGCGATGTGCGGGCGTATGCGCGCAAGGAGCTCCTCGGTATCGAAGGGCTTGCTTATGTAATCCACGGCGCCCGCCTTCAACCCTTGCAGCCGGTGCTCCCGATTGTTCAAGGCGGTCATGAAGACGACCTGAGTGTCGGTGGTTTGCGGGTTGGCCTTCAGGCGCCTGCACACCTCGAAACCGTCGACATCTGGTAACATGACGTCGAGGAGAACGAGATCCGGCTGCTCGCGCTGGATCAAGCTCATCGCCATGCTGCCATCCGTGGCGATGGCGAGGTCCAGATGCTCGCCCGACAGCGCTTCGAGGAGCATGTCGAGGTTGACGGGGTTGTCGTCGACCGCGATCACGAGACCATTGAATTCCGTCAAATCGTCCATCCAGTGCCTGAAAAACGCAGTGTGGACCCTATCAAGAAGCGCGACGACTGTAAAGGGTCACGCATGCCGCGTCGCTCCAGGGAGCGAGTGCGGTTCCGACGATGCGAGGTACTCGGGCAGATCGAACTGTATGTGTGCCAACGTGTACGGCTTGGCGTAACACTGGTCACGATCTGGAAACGGTGTACGCGGGTGTGCTTGCGCACCCAGCGCACATGCGCGGGATGCGCGGATGTGCTTCCGCGCACGCGCGGAGTGCGCAAATGTGGCCGTCGCGAAGCATCGTTCACAATTGCATTGACTTGTGTTGCCCTGCCCAGGTTAGTTTAGCGCACGCTCGGCTATCGTACCTCGGTGCCGATGCACGGGAGGGGGTCGGGGATGGAACTGATGGAGTATGCGCTGGGGGACATCGCTTACGAGGGAAGCGAGACGCGCGTTTATCGCGCGGTGCATCTGCCCTCGGGCGCGCAGGTGGCGATCAAGTTCCCGCTCGCCGAGGTGCCAAACCCGCGCGTCATGGGGCGACTGGTCCACGAGCATCAGGTGCTTCGGCAACTCGCGGCTGTGCCCGGCGTGGCGCGCGTGCATGCGTTCGAGCAGCGGAACGGCACGGCGGCGCTGGTGCTCGAAAACCCTGGAGCTCGCTCGCTCGATCAGGTGCTCGCCAGGCAGGGGCGTTTGCCGGTGGCGGCCGGGCTGCGGCTCGGGCGACGCCTTGCTCGGGTGCTCGAGGGCGTGCATGCCGCCGGTGTGATGCACAAGGACATCAAGCCGCAGAACCTGCTCGTGGATGAAACGTACGAGCAGGTCACCCTGCTCGACTTCGGCATCGCCTCGCTGCTGTCCCAGGAAGCGACCGAGGCCAGCATTCCCGAAGCGCTGGAGGGGACCCTGGCGTATATCTCGCCAGAGCAAACGGGGCGCACGGCGCGTGCGCTCGATACGCGCACAGATCTCTATTCGCTGGGCGTGACGCTCTTCGAGGTGCTGTCGGGGCGGCGGCCCTTCACGGACCGCGATCCGCTCTCGCTGGTGCACGCGCATCTGGCCAAGAACCCGCCTCCGCTCGATACAATCGCACCGGAGGTGCCGGGCGCCGTGTCGGCGATCATATCGAAGCTCCTGGCGAAGGATCCCGAGCGTCGGTACCAGACAGCCAGAGGCGCGGCGGAGGACCTGGAGGAGGCGCTCCGCGCGCTCCACGAGCGTGGTACGGTGGAGCCCTTCTCGCTTGGAAAGAAGGACTTCTCACGGAAGCTGCGGTTGCCGCAGGTGCTCGTGGGGCGGGAGCAGGACGTCGAGCGGGTAGGCGAATCGTTTGCCCGCGCCGAGCGGGGCGCGGCGGAGCTCTTGCTCGTCGGTGGACCGTCGGGCATCGGCAAGACGGCGCTGGTGCGCACGGTCTACAACGACATAGCGAAGGCGGGGCGCGGCCTCTTGATCGCAGGCAAGCACGACCAGCTCGCGCGGTCGACGCCGTACGCCGCGATAGCGCAAGCATTCGGGGGGCTGATGCGCCAATGGCTCTCGAGCCCGAAGACGGTCCTGGAGACCTGGCAGGACCGGATCTGGAACGAGGTCGGGGACAACGCGCGGCTGATCGCCGATGTGGTGCCGGAGCTCGACCTCGTCATGGGCAAGCTGCCGCCGGTGCCGCCGGTGGAGGGCGAGCAGGTGCTCAATCGGCAGAAGCTGACGTGGCTGAACTTCGTTCGAGCCGTCACGGCACGGAACCCGCCGCTCGTCATGTTCCTGGACGACATGCAGTGGGCAGACAGCGCCACGCTGATCATCCTGCAGACGCTGCTGACGGACGTTGAGCGAAAGCCGCTGCTGGTGATCGCAGCATACCGTGACAACGAGACACCGCCCGAGCATCCGCTGTGGAAGCTCGTGGAGGCGGTGGAGGCGAGCGAGGCCAAGGTATCGAGGCTGACGGTGGGCCCCCTGTCGGAAGAGCAGGTGCAAAAGTGGCTTTCGCGCACGCTCGAGAGCGAGCCGAGGCGCGTGGAGCCGCTCGCGCGTGTGCAGTGGCAAAAGACGCGTGGAAACCCTTTCTTCCTGGAGCAACTGCTGCTCTCCCTGCACCGGCAGAAGCTGCTGGTGAGGGACGCGGAGAGCGGGGAATGGCGCTGGAATCAAGCGGACCTGGAGCGAGCGGAGATCACCGACAACGTGGTGGCGTTATTGACGGACAAAGTACGAGAAATGCCGGACGCGACGCAGCAGCTCATGGGGCTCGCGGCGTGCGCAGGGCACACGTTCCATCTCCACGATCTCGAGCGATTGAGCGGGTGGGCGTGCGCCCGGGTGACGGCGGCGTTATGGCCGGCGCTGCAGGAGGAGCTGGTCGTTCCGGTCGATGGGGCTTATCGCCCGGCGCAGGCGCTCGGAGAGGTGGGCGACGGAGCGCTGGACGCTTCGTACCGGTTCTTGCACGATCGCGTGCAGCAGGCGAGCTACGAGCGGATCTCGCCGGAGCAGCGCGTCCTCGCGCACCTCGAGATCGGCCGGCGGCTCTGGGCGCGGTATCGAGCAGAAGGGGGCACGGCTCAGCAGCTCCTGGAGCTCGCGCGGCACATGAACCAGGGCTCGGCGCGGCTCACGTCCGCGGAGGAGCTCAATGACGTCGCGCGGCTGAACCTGGAGGCCGCTCGCGTCGCGAAGGCTGCGAGCTCCCACCGACTGATGGCCAGCCTGCTGGAGAACGCGCAGGCGCTCCTCGGCGAGCGAGCCACCAGCGAGGAGCTAGCGCTGTCGGTGGAGATAGCGCTCGAGCGCCTGGAGGCGGCCTATCTGTTGCGAGATTTCGACGACGTCGAAGCACGTGCGCTCGACTTGCTCGCGAGGCCTCTCGGGGTGGTGCCCTGGCTGTCGGCGCAGGAGATCCGCGTCCGCTGCTGCCTGGCGACGGGCCAGTATGCGCGGGGAATCGGGCTTGGTATCGCGGCGCTCGCGGAGCGCGGTTTCACCTTCCCCGACACGGACGAAGCGTGTCAGCCGGCGCTCGTCGAGGAGTCCGCCGCGCTGGATCGGTGGCTGGAGCAGGACCTCGGCGCGTTCGATCGAATGCCGCCCGAGCAGTCCCCGGAGCACCGGCTCATCGATGACCTGATGACGCGGACGCAGCTCTGCTCCATCTACGGCGGCCGGCCGATGCTTTACACGCTCATCATCGTTCGCCTGGTCTCCGAGGCGGTGCGACGGGGGGCCCTCACGCCAGCTGCCACCCTCATGATCTGCAGCTTCTCCAATGTGTGGTCGGTGGCCACAGGCATGTATCGCCGCGTCTTGCGCTGGGTCGAGCCCGGGGTACGTGCTGCAGAGCGCGTGGGGTCCCCGATGCTCCCCGAGTGTCTGGTGCTCCATGGTATCTACATGGTCTATTCCAGACCTGTCGACGAGACGGCTGTCCTCTATGAACAAGCCATTGCGGCCGGCCTGAAGATCGGTTCGTTCACGGGCACGAGCTGGGGCCTCCTGGCCGAGCTGTTCTATCACCGCGTCTGGCGTGGCATGCCGCTCGGCCAGCTCGACGCGCAGGTCAAGGCTCGCTGGGATCTCGTGCAGCGCGCGGGGGACGCCGTGGGAAGGCACCACTACGAGGCGATCGCGTCCTATTGTGAGGTGCTGATGACCCCTGACGGCGCCCCAAAGCTCCTGAACGACGAGCCGTTGTCGCGAGGTTCGCACTCCCTCCTGGCCGACGGGGACGGGTTCACGGGAGGGCTCGCTCGTACCCTGGAAGCCTATCTGTTCTGTGTCACCGGTAGGTGGGAGCGAGCGCTATCGCGGGCGCGGGAGGCAGACCAGTTTCGAGCAGACATCCTCGGCATGCCGCCGGTGACGGATATCCCGTTCTTCCTCGCGCTTGCGTCGGCGAAGTGCTGGCACGACGCCGCCGGCACCGAGGAGCAGGCGCGGCTGCGGGAGCACATCGAGCACGGCCTCGAGCGGCTGCGCTACTTCGCGGAAGGTTGTGCGCCGAACTTCCTCCACAAGCTGCGCCTCGTCGAGGCCGAATACGCCCGTGTCCTCGGCAAGACCGAAGAGGCCATCGCCAGATACGACGAGGCCATCGAGCTCGGCCGCGAGCACGGCTTCCTGCACATCGAGGCTCTTTCGATCCAGCTCGCCGCCGAGTCCCGACTGCAAGCGGGCAAGAGCCACATCGGTGCCATGTACCTGCGCGAGGCTCGCGACGCCTATGCGCGCTGGGGCGCAGTCAACGTGGTCGCCCATCTGAACGCGAAATACCCTGCCTTGCTCAGGGCGTCGATGCACGGGGCGACTGTCGAGCGCACGACCATGGCGGCGGCGACCACGACGACCACGGGCGCCTCCGCGGGCGCGAGCCTCGACGTGAACACCGCGGTGCGCGCGGCGCAGGCGCTCTCGAGCGAGCTCGACCCGGAGCGCGTCGTGGGCCGGCTGATGGAGCTCTTGCTCGAGAACGCGGGGGCGCAGCGCGGAGCCCTCGTGCTCCGCGAAGGGGAAGCGCTCTCCGTCGTGGCGCGGCTGTCGGTGGAGGGGTCTCGCATCGAGACGGGGCTGTCGGAGCCGCTCGGGCAAAACCACGACGTGCCGGCGACAGTGGTGCAGTATGCGGCCCGCACGGGCGAGCCGGTGGTGACGGGCGATGCGACGCGCGAGGCGCGCTTCGCCATCGACCCTTACCTCGCGTCGCGCGCGGTGCTCTCGCTGCTGGCCCTGCCCTTGACACACAGGGGCCATCTCGTGGGCGTGCTGTACCTCGAGCACCGCGACGTGCCGTCGGCGTTCCCTCCTGCGCGCGTGGAGTTCCTGTCGGTGCTGGCCTCGCAGGCGGCCATCGCCGTCGAGAATGCGACTCTGTATCGGGACCTGGAGGCCAAGATCAAGGAGCGCACGGCCGAGCTCCGGATCGCCAAGGAGGCGGCCGATCGGGCGAACCGGGCGAAGAGCGATTTCCTCTCGAGCATGAGCCACGAGCTGCGCACGCCGCTCAACGGCATCCTCGGTTATGCCCAGGTCCTCTCTCGCGCGCCCGAGCTCTCCCTGAAGAGCCGTGATGGGGTGCAAGTCATCAAGAAATCGGGCGAGCATCTCCTATCATTGCTGGAAGACGTGCTGGACCTCGCGAAGATCGAGGCCGGCAAGATGGATCTCGCCTCGAAGAGGTTCGATTTCCAGGCCCTGGTGCGCACGGTGGTGGATCTGTGTCGCGTACGCGCGGACCAGAAGGGCATCGCCTTCACCCATGAGGTACGCGGTGGAACGACGTCTGCGCTCTACGGCGACGAGAAGCGCCTGACGCAGGTGCTGTTGAACCTCCTGAGCAACGCCATCAAGTTCACCGAGCGAGGGAGCGTCGCCCTCGTCATTGACGAGCTGAAGCGCGGCCCCGGCGAAGGGAGCACGTTGCGGTTCCGGGTCGAGGATACGGGCCCTGGGATTGCCTCGGAGCACGTCTCGCGCATCTTCGATCCCTTCGAGCAGCTCGGAGACCACAAGGCGAAGAGCGCCGGCACAGGGCTCGGCCTCGCCATCACGAAGAAGATCGTCGACCAGATGGGCGGCACGATCGAAGTCGAGAGTGAGCTCGGCCGAGGCAGCGCCTTCACGGTGACGCTCGCGCTCGCGGAGGGGCCTGCTTCCGCGCGCGCCGACAAGGCCCTCGGGTGGCATACCATCACCGGGTATCGCGGAGAGCGCCGCACGATCCTCGTCGTGGATGACAACCCGCAGAACCGTGCGCTGGTGAGCGATTTGCTGGTCCCGATCGGCTTCGAGGTCGTGGAGGCCGAAGACGGTGAGGCGGCGCTCCGGCTGGCCATGGAGCGGAGGCCGGCGCTCGTCTTGATGGACCTGGTCATGCCGGGCATGGACGGCCATGAGGCCACGCGCCGCCTGCGGCAGATGCCCGAGCTCGGCGAGGTCGTCATCCTGATCTCGTCGGCGAACGTATCGGGAGCCGAACGGCAGGAGGGCGTCCGCGCCGGTTGGAACGACTCCCTGCACAAGCCTGTGCAAGCGGGCGAGCTCTTCGACAAGATCCAGCGCTTCCTCGGCGTGGAATGGATTCATGCCGAGGAGAAGGCCCCTGTCACGGCGGCGCGGGAGAGTGGTCCGCTGGTGCCGCCTTCGGCCGAGGAGCTTGCCCTTCTATCGCGGCTGGTGGCGTCGGGGCGGGTCCGGAACGTGGTGGCGGAAGCGGTGCGGATGGAGGAAACCGACCCGCGACTCGGCCCGTGGCTCGAGCAGCTCAGGGGGCTCGTGCGGATGTACCAGATGCGGAAGCTGCAAGAGTTCGTCGATGGGTATGCCGCAGGCACGGCGCTGCCCGGCGAGAGCGCCTAGTACCGCGGGTCAGAAATCCTGCCAGGCATCTGCCTCGCGGGCGGAGGCGGAGAGAGAATTTAACGCAAAGACGCCAAGAGCGCAAAGACGCAAAAATGCACGAAATTTGTTCTTTCTGTTGCGCCTTTGCACCCTTGCACCTTTGCGTTGAATTCTCTCTCCGGATCCCTGGCCGGACTCCTGAGGGGTGGAACTAGCGAGGTCCGACGCGCTCGATCAGGAGGACGCCCGCCAGACGTCTGGCCACGGACAGCCAGACGTCTGGCCACGGACAGCCAGACGTCTGGCCACGGACAGCCAGACGTCTGGCCACGGACAGCCAGACGTCTGGCCACGGACAGCCAGACGTCTGGCCACGGACAGCCAGACGTCTGGCCACGGACAGCCAGACGTCTGGCCACGGACAGCCAGACGTCTGGCCACGGACAGCCAGACGTCTGGCCACGGACAGCCAGACGTCTGGCCACGGACAGCCAGATTCGCACGGAGTGCGCCGACCTTCAGGTTCTCGAGCACCGACAGCTTGCTGAAGACGGCGTGCTCCTGGGGTACGTAGCCGAGACCGCGCGCCGCGCGCCGCTCGGTCGGCGCGCTTCTTGGCGTCCTTGGCGGTTCATTCCTCGGTGGATCAACGTGATCGGTATTCTAGGTTCGCCGCTGTCCAATATTCGAGGGCTCCTGTGCGGCAGCAAGGGATACGATGACGGCCGGCTCGGGTGGGCGAGGTTCCACCGGCCAATCCAATGTTCGGTGACCGTCGCGCGCTCGTCCGTCGAGTGCTGCTCGTCGCGGGGGCGGTAGCCGTGTCGGACCGGAGACCGCCGGCTCATCCGGGCTGCGTTCCCGGGCTCCGAGCCTCCACGGCGCGCGGAGCCCCGGTCGTCGCGTCGCGTCCCGGAGCCGCAACGTGGAGAGATAGCAAGGAGGAATCCAATGAACGTCTTCGACAAAGGTATTGCGATTGGTGGTTCGACCCAGACGGTACGATCTCGGTGATGCGGCGGCCATTGCGGCCGCGCTCGGCATCGGAGCCGGTCTGATGTACACGCTCGATCCCGATCGCGGCGCGCGGCGCCGGGCGGGCGCACGCGACAAGACCGTGGGCCTCGCGCACCAGACGGGCGCGTTGCTCGACAAGAGCTCCCGCGACCTCCGGCACCGGAGTCGGGGCGTGCTCGCGAACGCCAAAGCGATGTTCCGCCGGGGGACGGTCTCCGACGACGTGCTGGCGGACCGGGTCCGCGCGAAGCTCGGGCGCGTGGTCTCGCACCCCCGCGCGATCGACGTGCAGGCGTTCGACGGGTGCGTGACCCTGCGCGGCCCTGTCCTCGCGCGCGAGGTGGAGAGCTGCTGGCCGCCGTCTCCGCCGTGGACGGCGTCGAGCGCGTGAGCAACGAGCTCGAGGTGCACCGCTCGGCGGAGGGTATCCCGTCGCTCCAGGGCTCCTCACGCCGGACCGGCGACCGATTCGAGCTGATGCAGGCGAGCTGGTCGCCCACCACGCGCGTGCTGATGGGCGCGCTCGGCATGGGGCTCGTGGGCTACGCGATCAAGCGCCGCGATCCGCTCGGGGTCCTGCTCGGCGTGGCCGGCGCAGCGGTGCTGCTCCGGGACATCAGCAACCGTCCGGCCAAGCGCCTGCTCGGCGTCGGCGCGGGACGGCGGGCCGTGGACTTCCAGAAGACGATCACGGTGCGCGCGCCGATCACGGAGGTGTTTTCCTCCTTCATCCAGTTCGAGAGCTTCCCCCGGTTCATGTCGCACCTGCGCCAGGTGGAGACGAAGGGCGACGGCTCGATGCGCTGGACCGCCGTTGGACCGGCGGGCATCCCTGTCTCCTGGGACGCCGAGCTGACGCAGCTCGTGCCGAACGAGGTCGTCGCCTGGCGGAGCCTGCCCGGTGAGGCGATCGAGAACGCGGGCATCGTGCGGTTCGAGGAGTGCCCCGAGGGCACGCGCCTCGACATCAAGATGTCGTACAACCCGCCCGCGGGCACGCTCGGCCACGCCGTGGCGGAGCTCTTCGGCGCCGATCCGAAGCGCGCGATGGATGAGGACCTCGCACGCTTCAAGAGCTTGATCGAGCAGGGCAAGACCACGGCCCACGGCAAGGAGGTGGTCCTCGGGGAGCTCCAGGGCGCCCGCTAACGCTGGCTCACGAAACGTGTGGCCAACCTCCAGCCGGCCGCGGAGCGGACGCGTGGTTCGCCCCTGTCGTCACCAGCGCGCACCGATCTTTCACCAGGTCCGCCAGGTCCAGGGCCATTGACGTGCATGCCGCGCCGCGCCAGGTGCGGCGCAGCGAAGGAGATGTTCCATGGCAGCGCGAGCAGGTGAGAAGGCTCAGGAGTCGGGGACGTTCCACTGTGCGAAGTGCAACGAGACGGTGCGGGTCACGAAGGGGCATGAGATCCCCAAGTGCCCGAACTGCGGCAACGAGACATTTGATGAGCGGACGCACGAGACGACATCGTCCCGGCGGTGATGAGCCCAGCACGCCGGCGCGCGGGGCGCCCGGCCGGAGCACGGCGGACCGCCCTGACCCACGCGAGCGGAGCGGCGGGGCGCTACGAGCGCACCTCTCGCTGAGAGAACGAGCTCAAGAGCTCTGACGACCTCGCCCCGCCGTCCCTGTCGGCGATGTCCGACAGGCTGATGACGCCGACGGGGTGCTTCTGGTCATCGACACAGATGATCCTCGACTTCTTGTGGTCGCTCATGAGGCGCTTCGCCACGTTCAGATCCTCGTCCGGATGGCAGCAGACGACCTCGCGGGTCATGACGTCTTCTGCCCGCGTCGACGAGGTCTGACGGTGCTCCGCGAGCACCCGGATCGCGAGATCGCGATCGGTGAGAGTTCCGATGACAGATCCGTCGTCGCCGCAGATCGGAACGAAACCGATATTCCGCGCCTGCATCAGCTCGGCGACACGCTCGACGGGCTCGCTCGCCTTGCAGCACGCCACGTCGGTCTTCATGAGCTCGGAGCAGTTCATTGTCTCTCCTCCTGACATCGCATTCAGCATCGTGTTCGAGACGCCCATCGTCCCGTCTCGAAACCCAGCAAACGGCGGGCCATCACGCCGGCGAGACATAGGTGTTGAGCTCGCCGCGAGCGGGGAATGGCGCGATGTGCGATGTCACGACGATCGAGCGGGCACGAGGTGCCAGCTCGTCGAAGCGCTCGATCTGGGTGTCCTGGCGGAGCCGGTACGGCGCTTGCTACAACTTGTTACATCGATTGCTACACCGATGCGCGTGCAAGGGCTCTGCGGACAGGGGCCCACACAGAACAGGAGGGAACATGAGCAAGGCTCGCTTTCACGATCGTCGGGACGCTGGGCGGCACCTCGCCGCGAAGCTCGCCCCCTATGCGAACCCGCGGCTCGTCGTCCTAGCCCTGCCTCGGGGCGGCGTGCCCGTGGGCTACGAGGTCGCGCGCGCGCTCGGCGCCCCGCTCGACGTGTTCATCGTCCGCAAGCTCGGCGTGCCCGGCCACGAGGAGTTCGCGATGGGAGCCGTCGCGTCCGGCGGCGTCCGCGTGCTCAACGAGGACGTGGTCTCGCGGCTCGACCTCTCCAGGGCTGACCTCGACGCCGTCACGGCCAAGGAGCTGCGCGAGGTGGAGCGTCGCGAGCGCGCGTACCGCGACGGCCGTCCCGCGCCGGCCGTGCGGCAGCAGACGGTCGTCCTGGTCGACGACGGGCTCGCCACCGGCGCCACCATGCGCGCCGCGGTCACCGCCCTCCGCCAGCTCTCGCCCGCGCGCGTCCTGGTCGCGGTGCCGGTTGCCGCGCCCGAGACCTGCGACGAATTTCGCGACGAGGTCGACGAGATCGTGTGCGCAATCACGCCTGAGCCGTTCTACGCCGTGGGCCTCTGGTACGAAAGCTTCGAGCAGACGACGGACGAGGAGGTGCAAGAGCTGCTCGCCCGCGCCGCGCGCGAGCACGCGTCCGGCAGGGCGAGCGAGAACGCGCGCGCGGAGATCCGCTAGGCCGCAAGCTGAGCCGTTCGGGCAGCCCTCCCCCACATTGCCCTCGCCGTCGCTCCGCAGCAGCCTCAGCTCACCCCTCGGTCACCGAGGAGCGTCGAGGTCATGGACCTACCAACGCGGGCTCACCGGATCCGGAGGTCGAGAGGCTAGGACGTCGAATGCCCCTTCTACCGCCCAGTCGCCGGTTGTCGTGGCGCCTCGGGTCGGTCGGCGCTGCGCGACCGAGCGCGTTTGCCGCGAACCTGTGGCGCGGGCAGCGCCGCGGGCGCACGTCGGCGTGGACGCCGGCGTTGCGGGCGCCAGGGGGCTTCGCCTGCGGCGCTCACGCCGCTTCGCAGTTCGGGCTCCGCGCACGCGCGATGGGAGGCGGCTCGCTCGGGAGCCCGAGATGCTTGAGGAGGGCGACGATGACCTCGCGCTCGGAGATGTCGGCCACGAGCCTCCGCCGCCCGCCACACGGGCAGGGCAAACACGGATCGAGCCAGAGCGCGTCCTCGCGCGCCTCGAGCCCGGTGTAGCAGCGCTGGAACATGTCGACCGTGCCCGCCATCGCGCCGAGGTGGATGCCTTCCGCGGTGGTGCCGCCTTGGAGGTCGGCGAGATCGCTGCCCAGCGCCTCGGCGAGCATGGCCCAGGAGTGCGACCGGTCGCAGCGCGCGAGCACCCACGCGTGCACCACGCGGCTGAGCGTCGAGCCGTGTGATGTGCGCTGCAGGTAATAACGCACGTTGTTGCGCATGAGCTCGGGTGAGAAGGGGTAACCAAGGCGGGCGAAGAGCGCGCCGAGCTCGTCGGACGAGAGCAGATAAAAGAGCATGAGCACGTCGGCCTGCTTCGAGACCTGGTAGCGGTTCGGCGTGTCGCCCTCCGCCTCGAGGATGTTGTCGAGGCGATGGATGTCGCCGTACTTCGCCCGGTACGCGCCCCAGTCGAACGGGGCGAGGCGCTCGTACCCCTCGAACTGGCTGATGATCTCGCCGCCGTGATAGGACACGTACGTCCGGCGGCTGATCTCATCCCACGACCGGACCTCGTCCTGGCCGAGCCCGAGCTCCTCTTCCAGCTCGCGCCGTCGCTCGTCCGGCAATAGGCGGAGCACGTCGATCGCGCGCAGCAAGACCCACGCGGCCATCACGTTGGCGTACGCGTTGTTGTCGAGGCCGGGCCGGTCCGCGCCCGGATAGCCGTCGTGGAACTCGTCGGGACCGACGACGCCCCGGATCTCGTAGCGGCCGCGCGCCGCGTTGTGCGTTGCGAGGCTCGCCCAGAAGCGGGCGATCTCGAGGATCACCTCCGCTCCATGGCCGGCGAGGAACTCCGCACCGCCGGGTGCGCGCCCGGAGGGTGACGATGTCGCTCCCCTGGCGCGCCGTCTTGATGCACGCGGGGTGCCTGCCGTCGAGCCCGCGGTGCTCATCGGCGTTGTCGTTCACGATGCCGCCGTCCAGCCAGGAGCGGACGCGGACGCACCCCGACCAGTCCTCGGGCGCGAGCGTCAGGTGCAGCGCGGCGAGGTGCGGCGCGCCGAGGTGCACCAGCCGCCGGTCGGTGAGCGCGGTGTGCCGGCCCCGCCGGTCGCGGAACCGCAGGGCGCGCGTGAGCACGCCCCGCCGCAGGTCGAGCTCCTGGCGGAACGCGAGCACCTCGACGTGCCGGAGATCGAACCACGCATCTCCACCGATCGAGAAGGTCAGCGGGAGCCAGTTGGGGAGATTGACGAGGTCCTCGTGCGTGAGCTCCTCTCCTTCGATCACGCTCGTGAGCCGATCGTAGAGCCCCGCACGGTACGTGCCCGGGTAGTGCACATCGTCCGCCGAAGACTCCGGCGCCGCCGCCCGCGTGACGAAGCAGCCGTTGCCGAGCGCGCAGAGCGCCTCCCGCGTCCGCTCCTCGCGCGGATCGAATTGGTTGTAGGCGAGGGTCCAGGCGTCGACGTGAACGCCCTCGTGCTCGCCGAGCGCCGGCGCGCTGCCCCGACGGCGGCCGGACGAGGGCGCGCTCACGCTCGCTCCGGGCGATCTGCGAGGGCGCGCTCGAGGCGCTCGCGATCCGGATACGCGTCCTGCGAACCGTAGCCCGAGACGGCGAGGCTCGACGCAGCGACCGCGGCGCGCACGGCGTCCACGGGGCGCTTGCCGTCGCGCAGCGCGACCGCCAAGGCGTCGCCGGCGCCGGTCTTGTCGACGACCTCGACCGGAAGCGTCGCGACCGTCCGCTTCTCCCCGGCGGAGACGAGCGCGCACCCGCCGTCGGGCAGCTTGACGCACGCGGCGCTGACGCCTCGCGGATCAGGCGAAGAGCTGCCAGACGTAGAGAGCCGCGAAGACCGCGAAGAACGCGGCGGCGAGCCCGTTTGCGATCACGGACCCGAGGGACGGCCGAAGATCGGGGGCGAGCCGGCTCCGGTTCAGGCGAAGGACCAGGACAGTGACGATCGGGATGTGCGCCGCCTCGATCGCCCCGGCGATCTGGAGCAAGGTGACCGGCCTGTCCACCGCGAGGTGGACCGCGATCGGGACGACCATGAGGAGGCCGAGCACGTAGAGCCTGCGGACGAGCCTCTCGTCCGCGAGCCAGCCTCCCCTCGCGCCGCGATCGCGGAGGAGGATCCGGGTCCCCTCGGAGAACATCCGCCCGAAGCCGTCTTGATCGGAGAGGACCGTTCCGGTCAACGTGACGAATAGTCCGATGATCATCGCCCAGTAACCCCATGCTCCCCAGACGTCGCCGAGGAGGCGCCCGAGGACCGAGGCCATCTGCTCTTCCTTCGGGACGAGCCCCCGCGGCTTGAGGAGCTCCGTGCCGAGCACGAGAAACGCGGCCGTCACGAGGGTGGTTCCGACCACGGCGAGGGTGCTGTCGAGCGTCATCTGGTGCAGCCAGCCGCGGAGCCTCCGGCGGGCGACATCATCGTTCACGGTCGCGCTCGCGTCCGCGCCCCTGGGGAGCCCGTACCCCTTCTCGGGTAGCCAGTAGGAGTACCAGAGGAGCCCCGCGGCCCCCGAGAGCGCGAAGCCGAGCCATGGCAGGACCTCGTTCCACGCGACCTGCGGGGGAACCGACGGCGCAAGGCCGCGGGCGAGCGCGGCGGGGGACGACAGCGTCGAGGCTGCTGCAACGAGCGCCGCCGTTCCCAGCGTGAAGGCGATGACCTTCGCCGCCTTCTCCACGGCGCCATAACGCCCGCTCGCCACGAAGAGCGCAGAGCCAGCCGCGCAGAGCGCGCCCCACAGGGGGACGCCGCCGGGCAGCGCGAGCGCGGCAGCGGACCCTGCCGCTCCGGCGAGGCCCGCGATCGTGGCGACGGCGACCAGGAGCTGCGGCACGAGGATGAGCCAGACGGCCCAGTTCCGGGGGCCGGGCAGGCTCTGGAATCCGTCCACCACCGACCTCCCTGTGCACACGCCGTAGCGCCCCATCTCCCGGTTGATGAACCACTTCATCACGATGGCCAGGAGCAACGCCCAGAGCAGCGCATACCCGTAGAGCGCGCCCACCCGCGGCGTGAAGAGCAGCTCGCCAGAGCCGGACGCGGAGACCATCCACAGGAACCCGGGCCCGAGCGCCTTCAGGCGCTTCGGCCAGGATCGAGGCGGCTCGGGAACGTCCACGCCCTGCGCTGCACGGTGGTCGTTCGCGTCGTCCCGCTGCTTCATGCACGCCTCTCCGCGCCAAGTCGCTCGGCTGCCTCACGCAACGACCGTTCCGCGCCCGAGCACGGACGCGCGGGCGTAAAGCGTCCCGCACGCTGTGCAGAGCCATCCCGCCTCCATCCCCGAGTCTGCCGCGTTGCGCCACTGTGTGGCGCATTTGCGCCTCAGCTACGAGGGGCGCCCCTGCAGATCGGGCCTGCCATGTGCTCGCGGAGCTCGTGCAGGCTCTCGGAGAGCTCGACGAGATCCTCCTCGTCATGGCGGATTGCACGCTCCGACTCGACCACCTGCTGGCCGCTTGAGGCGATGATTACGCGTGATGCGAGCCAAGTCTTCGGCGGATTCACCGACATCCCTCCGTGTCAGAGAGGTTGTGTGATGCCTGGAGGTGTTCATGGATCCATAGCATGAGAGCCCCGAAGCGGCAGAAGGTCGAAGCCGCATGGCTGGGGTGGCACCCGGCGGGGAGTTCCGCGGGGAGATCCCCCGGGTGTACCGCACCGCTGCGACGCTGAGAGAACCCCGAGGAGGGCGGAAAAATCCGCGTGATCTCGATTCGCACGATTCGAGACCGCGTGGTCTGGTGGACTGTTTTATAAATTAGATGAACTCCCGTCGCGAGCGGCTCGCGTGAAGTCGGAAGCGGGGCTCCGCCTTCGTCACGGCACGGAGGCGGGGTGCGGGGGCGCGAGCTCTCATGTGAACGCGAGCTCCCACGTGAAGACGAGAGCAAGGAGAGACGAACCGCTCCGCTCGGGGAGGTGGTCCTGTCGCCCGGGCACTCGGTGTAGGCGCCGGGCAGGCAGGCGAGCGCCCGGGTCTGCCAGGGATCGAGGCGAGCCGGCGGGGGCGGCTCGTCCACCCTGGGCGTGCAGGCGGCGGTCACCAGCACGGTGGGCGCGTCGATCGAGAGCGACTGCACGCAGGGCTGCCCGCCGCAGTCCTGGCCGGCGGCCGGGGCCGTCGGGGTGGCAGTTCTTGTACTGTGATTCGTGTTACCTATTGACGCCGCGCTGCGGCGAGAAAAGCGTCGCTGCCTCCGGAAGCAATCAGGTATGCCCTGAGGCCGATCTGTCGTTCTTCTTGACGCCGTGCCACCTCGACATTGCTCCACAGGAGTGGCCGAATCAAGACCATGAGTTTTGCCAGCCTGTACCCCCAGGCTGCCCGCTGTAGCAGCGAGATGTTGCATGACAAATCGTAGATCCATTGCGCTCGCGCTCGTTACCGGCATCGTCGGTGTCTTCATCGGACGCGCCGTGCCGCGCGATACATCCATCGCTCAGGCGCTTGAGAACGCATCACCCGTGCCATCGTCCACAGCATCCTCGCCTTCGACTGCGGCGCCTACCGGCGGTAGCTGCAAGACTGAACGCACCGAGCTTGCCTCGACCAAGGCGCAGCTGGCTATCTGCATGGCTTTTTTCGCGAGGGGCCCAAAGACCGAACCGTCCGACGTTCCAGAGCGCTCTGAGCCAGGTGCTCCAGATCTCGAATCCGTCGACCCGCAACATACGCCAAGCGCCGCAGAGATCCGGCGAAACCGCGAGCTCTTGGAAAGCTATTCCGAGGCTGTCATTGTCCGGCATTCGGACGGGACGACTGGCGTCTATAAGCCAGACGAATGGCCGATCGACGGCGATGGAGTGATTGTAGCACGAAAGTTGCCAGGCGGGGAAATCGGATGGTATGCTGGGCCAGATGCCGGGCCGCGTTCGGACCCTGCCGCGTTCCGGCAGCTCGACCTTCCAAAGATAGCTCCGCCCGTCATCGTGCGCGAGCCAGACGGGACGCTCACGGTGAACGGAAAGCCCAGTGCACCTGGCTTGCAGCGCATGTTCCCCGGAAAGCCTAAACCGGCAACGCAGTAAACGTGCGAATCCAGGCTCGATCGCGCCCGCGACGATGCTCCTCGATGCCGCAGTAGCGCCGGTGGCGGTCCGGGACGTGGACATCGAACGCGTCGACGATGGAGATCAGCTCGTCGCGGGTGCCGACGTTACGCGGGCTGGACGGAAAACATCGAGGCGGGGGCGTGTCGGCGGGGACCGGAGACCGCGGGCCTCGGGGGGATGTGCTTCGGGCTGCTGCCCGTGGGATGCCCCGCCCGATGGTGATCCCACCGCCGAGCCGCTCCGCATGCTCGACATGGCGTCCCGCTGGCCCACCACGTCCCGGCCGGCGGGGCCGTCGCAGCGCTCGGCTTCTGCTCGAGCTGCTCCTCTTGCACGCCGCCTGCGGTCGCCGGCGCTCCGCTGCGTTGCGCTCGGGGCACCGGAAGCGGTCCTGGCCGGGTAGCTGAGCTTGCCTCCGACACCGGATACGGTCTCGGCGGGGTAGCTGAGCTGCGCTCGGGGCACCGGAAGCGGTCCTGATCGGGTAGCTGAGCTTGCCTCCGACACCGGATACGGTCTCGGCGGGGTAGCTGAGCTGCGCTCGGGGCACCGGAAGCGGTCCTGATCGGGTAGCTGAGCTTGCCTCCGGCACCGGAAGCGGTCCTGATCGGGTAGCTGAGCTTGCCTCCGGCACCGGAAGCGGTCCTGATCGGGTAGCTGAGCTTGCCTCCGGCACCGGAAGCGGTCCTGCCCAGGCGCAAGATCACGACGTCCGGCGGCCTGTCGTCGGCTTTCTGCCATGGCCGTTGACGCATGGAGACAGGTGCTTACCCCTGGCCGGAACGTCCGGCGTGCGCCGGACGCTCACATCACGTCCAGCGCCGGGGGGCAGGGAGCATGGCATTCATGTCCCTTCGCTGCCCGGCGAAGGACATCAACGAGAGGTGTTCCCCTCATGGTCAAGCCTTCCGCTCCCATCAAGAAAAAGCCAGCTCCCAGCAAGCCCGCGGCCCCGCCCCAGGCGGCGGCGGCGTTCGACAGGATCCTCCCCGAGATCGAGGCGCTAAGCCCGGATCGGCTCATCGCCATCAAGGTCGATATCCCGCGCGCCGTCTCCCAGGTGCTCGGCGTGCTGCCTGGCCTGCTCGCGCTGCGCCCCGCCATCACGGAGCACCTGCAGACGCACGATGTCGCGCTGCTCGACCGGCTCGAGACATACGCGCTCGCTGCCTGGTACGCGCACCTCCTGTGGCTGTCCAGCGGCGGCGCCGAGAACGCGCTGAAGCCGCTGCTCGCAGAGGCGGTCCCGCTGCGCGAGAACCTGCTGGGCGACGCCGAGGCGCTCGCGCGCCGCGGCCTGCTCGACGCGGAGACGGTCGCGGAGATCCGCGCCGGGCAGGGGCACATCGACACGGCCAACGACCTCGTGGCGCTCTCGGCGCTGTTCAACGCCAGCTGGTCCGACATCGTCGGCAAGACGGCGGCGACCGAGGAGGAGGTGAAGCGCGCCGGGGAGATCGGGCCGCAGCTCCTCGCCGCCCTCGGCGTGCGGGAGCACGGCAAGGGGCCCGGGCCGACCGAGGCCGCGGACAAGCGGGCGCGCGCGTTCTCGCTGCTCGTGCACGCTTACGATCAGACCCGCCGCGCCGTCAGCTATCTGCGCTGGAGCGAGGGGGATGCCGAGACGATCGCTCCGTCGCTCTACAAGGGCCGCGGCGGCCGCGCAGCGTCGTCCAGCGACACCGCCGCCGAGCCCGAGGACACCGCCGCGCCGCCCGCCGGCACGGCCCCGCCTGCGCCGACCGACAGCGCAGCGACGCCTGCGCCTGCCGTCGGCGCCACGCCTGCCGCCGCGCCGCCCGGCGCGGAGCCGCAGGTGGCGCCTGCTGCCGCGCCGCCCAGCGGCTAGCCCGGGCCGCACGACGCGCGACGACGGTTTCCCGCGGTCCGAGGTCCGATCAGGAATACGCGTCCGCGCGGACATAGCTCGATCGCGAATGCATCCCCTCCGCCGCGGCGGCGTCGAGTGCTAGCTTCTCGGTATGGTCCTCCCCGCCTCCGGGACGCCGCGGCCGCCCGCCCCCCCGCTGATCGCTCCGACAGAGGAAGAGTGGCGCGCGATGACCCCGGCGGAGCGCGAGCGCCTGCTGGTGAGGATCGTCGACGCGCTGTCGGACCCGCAGAGCGCCATGGCTGAAGGGCGACCTCACTACAAAGCCAGGCGGCGAGCGATCGACATGCTCAGCCTGCACTTCGGAGCCACAGGGCGCGTCATCTACCTGGCCGACAGGTGAATGTCGCCCCCGGCATCGATACGTTGACTGAAGTGGAAGAGCCCGCAGGCACCACGAACTGGTAGTTGCCGTTCAGATCAGTGTACGTCGATGCGCTCTGCGATCCAGTGAGGGTGACCTTCACGCCAGGAATCCTGCCGCGCAATCGAGCTCGCCCGCGGGTCTAGCAGGCGCATGGCAAGCCTTGCCATCCAGGTAAAGATCGCCAGCCCTGAATGCAGAGGCGCGGCAAAGCTTGCCGTCGCGCCATACGCCCGCGCCCTGGGCACGCCAAGGTCACTTTTTACCCTCTGAGCTGCCCCTGGGGCGCCGGAGATGGTCCTCGCCGGGCATCCGCACCAGCCGACGGACGTGGAGCCCGTCGTGACTTCGTGTGAGCCCCGAGCACACGGGAGGGGCTCATGTCGCCTCACCGGGCGGCGCGCCCGCGCGGCGCAGTCGGCGCCGACCCCAGGAAAACGACACGGCCGGGCGCGATGACATGAAGGACGGATGAGCCCGGGTGCATTCATGAGCGGAGGCGAGCAGCCACCGCCACGCCTCCGTTGGTCGCCGGTCATCCGTCGATGGCCGGCCGTCCGGGGACGTCGCGCCAGCCCGCCCCGTCCGGCGCGCTCCGGTCCGATTCCTCGAAAGGCTCGTATGGCAAGCTCGCTCTCCACAGGCCGGCGCGTGAGCGCCCCGCGCCGGCATCTCACGGCCGTCGCGGCGCTCGGGCTCTCCCTGGCGCTCGGCACCGCGGCCGCGTCGTGCGTCGCTCCAGAGGTCGTATTGCCGGCCCCGGTCCCGGGCGCCGGCGGCGTCGGGGGCGGCGACGGGGGCGACGGCGGCAACGGCGGCAACGGCGCCGCGGGAGCGGGGGATCAGGGCGGCGACGGAGGCGGCGGAGGCGGCGGCGCCGCGCCGGGCAGCGCGCGCGTCCTCACGTTCCATAACGACAACGCGCGCACCGGCGCGAACCTCGCCGAGACCGCGCTCACCACCGAGAACGTGAGCGCAGGCCAGTTCGGGCTCCTGTTCCGGCGCGCCGTCGACGACCAGATCTACGCGCAGCCGCTCTACGTCTCCGGCGTGGCCATCCCCGGCCAGGGCGCGCGCGACGTCGTCTACGTCGCCACGATGAACAACTCGGTCTATGCGTTCGACGCCCGCGATCCACAGGCCGGCGAGCCGCTCTGGCACGTCAACTTCAACGATCCGGCGAACGGCGTGACGCCGGTCGACCACCTCGACGTCGGCCAGGCGTGCGGGGTCTACCGGGATATCAGCGGCAATATAGGCATCCTGAGCACGCCCGTGATCGACGAAGCGACGGGCACGATCTACGTGGTCGCCAAGACCAAGGAGAAAGGCGGCGAGCAGGTCTATCGGCTCCGCGCGCTCGACCTCGCCACCGGCGCGGAGCGGCCGGAGAGCCCGGTCGTCCTCGAGGCCAGCGCGCCGGGAACCGGCGAGGGCAGCGCGGACGGCACCGTCGTCTTCGACGCGGCGATCGAGAACCAGCGGCCGGCGCTCACGCTCGCGAACGGCATGATCTACATCGCCTTCGCCGGCTACTGCGACACAGGTCCTTACCACGGCTGGGTCCTCGCCCACGACGCCGCGACGCTGGCGCAGCGCGCGGCCTGGAACGACACGCCCGGCGGCTGGGCGGGCGGCATCTGGATGGCAGGGCAGGGGGTGAGCGTCGACGCCGACGGGAGCGTCTACCTCCTGACAGGCAATGGCACCTTCGACGGCGCCGAGGACTTCGGCAGCAGCGTCGTCCGGCTGTCTCCCGAGCTCGAGGTGCTCGACCACTTCACGCCGTACAACGTCGACTACCTCAACGAGCTCGACCTCGATCTCGGCTCGTCCGGCGCGCTCCTCCTGCCGCGCTCGAACCTGCTCGTCGGCGCGGGCAAGGGCGGTTACGTGTACGTGCTCGATCGCGACAACCTGGGCGGGTTCAACCCGGAGGGCGACACGCAGATACTGCAGTCGTTCCCGGTGACGCCGGACCACGTCCACGGCTCCCCCATCGCCTGGGACCTGCCGGACGGCCCGATGATCTACGTGTGGGGCGAGAACAACCACCTCCGCGGCTTCCGCTGGGACGGCGCGCAGTTCCAGCCGGCAGGCCAGAGCGAGCGGCCGGCGCCGCCGGGGATGCCCGGCGGGATCCTCTCGCTCTCCGCCAACGGCAGCGTCCCCGGGACCGGCATCGTGTGGGCGACGCACCCGCTCCGCGGCGACGCGAACCAGGCCGTGCGCCCGGGGGTCCTGGAGGCGTTCGACGCCTCGGACCTCTCGCGCGTCCTCTGGACCTCGCAGCAGGTCGCCGCGCGCGACGACTGCGGCGATTTCGCCAAGTTCTCGCCGCCCACCATCGCCGACGGCAAGGTCTTCCTCCCGTCGTTCTCCAACCAGCTCTGCGTCTACGGGCTCGCCGACTTCGGCGACGACCCCTGCTTCAACGGCGTGGAGGACCAGGGCGAGGCCGGCGTCGATTGCGGCGGCGCCTGCGCCCCGTGCGGTCCCCGCGAGGTGCTCTGCCCCGGCGCGGGCGCCATCGCCGTGGGCGACGAATACCCCTGTGATCTCGGCGCTGAGCGCGCGATCGCGAGCGTGGGTATCTCGGTCGGCTGCAACGATGGCGAGACCGCCGACTTCGTCGTGACCTTCGACGGGCCGACTTCCCTCGAGGTCACCGCCGCTTGCGACACGAGCTTCGCGGTGAGCGGCGTCGTGTCCAGCCAGGCCACGCTCCGCATGGTCGGCGGCGGCGGCGACGACGAGAACATCTCCTTCGAGTGCTGCGGCTCGAACGGCTGGTCGATCACCGTCGAATGACCGCCCCCAGGGCGCCGCCCGTGCCTTCCGCGCGGCGCGGTCCGGGCGCGGCGCGGTAGGCCGGGGCACAGGGGGCGTCTCGCGCGATGCATTGTAGTCAGGACGGGCATATTGCCACGGGTCGTTGCCTTTGCGCGCTGTCCCCTGGAAGTAGCGCCGCTCCCGGGTCGGGCCGGCCGAGGCCACCGCGGCCGATCGGGCCGGACGGACGCCGCGTGTCAGGAATTAACGTTAGAATATAAACGCCACGGCTGAAGCGTGTTAAGGGGGCGCCGTGTCCGACCAGCTCAGCTCGGAGCTCGCCTCGCTCCGGATCCAGCGGGACGTCGATCCCGACAGGCGGAGCCCGCTCCGCACCGCCATCATGACCGCGCTCGCGCTCGCGGCGGTCGCGGGTGTGGCCGTGCTCGTCGCGCCTCGGGCGCAGAGCGCGATCTTCAAGACCGAGGTGGCGACCACGGAGGTGGCGCTTGTCTCGCCCGCGCAGGCGTCGATCTCGGTGACGTCGACCGGGTATGTGGTCCCGCAGGTCTCCTCCCGCGTCGGGGCGAAGATCCCCGGCCGCATCGCCCGGGTGTTCGTCAAGGAAGGCGACGTGGTGAAGCAGGGCGACCCGCTCGTGGAGCTCGACGACGCGGACCAGCGGAGCCTCGTCGCCGCGGCCCAGGCCAAGGTCGCCGCGGCGCGGGCGCGCGCGGCCGCCTCGCGGGCGAGCATCGTCGAGATCGAGCAGCAGGTGGCGCGGGAGCGGGCGCTGGTCGAGCGGCAGGTGACCGGCCGCGCCTCGATGGAGGACCTGACCGCGCGCATGCGCTCCCTCGAGGAGTCGGCCCGGGCCGTGGACGCGGAGGTCAAGGCCGCGGCGGCCGACGTGGAGAGCCTCCGGGTGACGCTGGCCGACCGGAAGATCCTGGCGCCGATCAGCGGCACGATCATGACGAAGCCGCCGGAGGTCGGGGAGGTCGCCGGCCTGGAGCTGCCCCACCTGCTCGAGATCGCCGACTTCACATCGCTCGTGGTCGAGACCGACGTGCCGGAGACGCGCCTCTACCTCATCGAGCCGGGCAAGCCGTGCGAGATCGTCCTCGACGCCTATCCGCAGAAGCGCCACCGGTGCACGACGGTCGAGATCGGCAAGCGGGTGAACCGCGCCAAGGCGACCATCCCGGTGAAGGTGAAGTTCGTCGGGGAGGTGAAGGAGGCGCTGCCGGAGATGAGCGCGCGGGTGAGCTTCCTCGCGGAGGCGCTCTCCGAAGAGGCGATGAAGGAGCCGCCGAAGCGGGTGGTGCCGGAGGCCGCGATCGCCGAGCGGGCCGGCGCCAAGGTGGTGTTTGTGGTCAACGACGGCCAGGCGAAGATGGTGCCGATCAAGGTGGGCGGGCCGGCGCCGGGCGGGCTGGAGCTGCTCGACGGCCCGGCCCCCGGGACGCGCCTCGTGGCGAGGCCGTCCCCCGAGCTCGCGGACGGCCAGAAGATCAAAGAGAAGGAAAAGGGGAGCGAATGAGCGAGGGGTATCGCGAGGGGAAGCCGAAGCCCATTGTCGAGCTGCAAGGGGTCGGCAAGACCTACTTCCGCGACAAGGAGCCGATCGTGGTGCTCGACGACATCACGCTCGATATCCCGGAAGGGTCGTACGAGGCGCTGATGGGGCCCTCGGGCTCGGGCAAGTCGACGCTCCTCAACCTCATCGCCGGGCTCGATCGCCCGACGCGCGGCACGGCGCGCGTGGCGGGGCAGGAGCTCACGCGGATGAGCGACGGCGAGCTGGCGCGCTTCCGCTCCAGGACCATGGGCTTCATCTTCCAGGCCTACAACCTGATGCCGGTCCTCACGGCGGTGGAGAACGTCGAGCTGCCGCTCCTGCTGACGAGCCTGTCGGGCTCCGAGCGGCGCAAGCGCGCGCAGACGGCGCTGCGCGTTGTCGGGCTCGAGGAGCGGATGGGCCATTATCCCCGGCAGCTCTCCGGCGGTCAGGAGCAGCGGGTGGCGATCGCGCGGGCGATCGTGAACGACCCGACGATCATCGTGGCGGACGAGCCGACCGGCGATCTCGATCGCAAGAGCGCCGATGAGATCCTGACGCTCCTGGAGAAGCTCAACAAGGAGTTCAAGAAGACCATCCTGATGGTCACGCACGATCCGCAAGCGGCCGAGCGCGCCACGGTGACGCGCCGGCTCGACAAGGGGAACCTGTCATGAACCTCGTCTCGGTCGCCGCCAGGAACGTCCTCCGGAACAAGTTCAGGACGCTGCTGACCGTGATCGGCGCGGCGGTGGCGGTGCTCGCGTTCGTGCTCCTCCGGACGGTGCTGACGGCGTGGAACGTCGCCGCCGACTACGCGGCGAAGGACCGGATCGCGACGCGGCACAAGATCTCGTTCATCCTCCCGTTGCCCAAGCGCTACATGGCCACGGTCCGCGAGGTCCCCGGCGTGACGGCGGGGACGTTCATGAACTGGTTCGGCGGCAAGGACCCGCGCGACGCCAACAACTTCTTCGGCTCGATGGCGGTCGAGTCGGAGACCTTCTTCAAGGTCTACGACGAGATGGTCGTCGCCCCCGCGGACATGGAGCGGTGGATGGCCGACCGCAAGGGCGCCATCGTCGGCGACGTCCTCGCGAGCAGGCTCGGCGAGAAAGGCGTGAAGGTGGGCGACACGGTGACGCTGGAGGGGTCGATCTACCCCGGTCCGTGGCAGTTCAACATCTCGGGGATCTACACGGCCACGCGCAAGTCCATGGACAGGTCCCAGTTCATCTTCCATTACGACTACCTGAACGAGTCGATCCCCGAGAAGCAGCGCGACCAGATCGGGTGGATGACCGCGCGGATCGACGATCCGTCGCGGAGCGCGGAGATCAGCGCGGCGATCGACAAGATCTTCGACGAGAAGGACGTGCAGACGGCGACGATGAGCGAGCGGGCGATGAACCTGTCGTTCATGGCGATGATGTCGGCGGTGCTGACGGCGCTCAACGTCGTGTCGATCATCATCCTCCTCATCATGATGATGATCCTCGGCAACACCATCGCGATGGGCGTCCGGGAGCGGACGCGGGAGTACGGCGTGCTGCGCGCGCTCGGGTTCGAGCCGAAGCACGTGAGGATCTTCATCATCGGGGAGGCGGCGACGGTCGGGCTGCTCGCGGGGCTCGTGGGGCTCGCGATCGCCTATCCGATCGTCGATCTAGGGATGGGCCGGTGGCTGGAGGAGAACATGGGCGGCATGTTCCCTTACTTCCGGATCGATCCGGCGACGATGGTGATCGCGGTGCTGCTCTCGATGGGGCTGTCGCTGGCCGCGTCGCTCATCCCGGCGCACCGCGCCTCGAAGCTGTCGGTCACGGACGCGCTGCGGCGCGTGGCGTGAGCGAGCCGCGTGGCAGCCTGTCCTCGATACCCTGAAAGCGGGAGAGAGCGCTCATGATCCCCGTCGCTTACAACGTGCGGAACCTGGTGGTGCGGAAGACGACGACCGTCGCGACGGCGGCCGGGCTTGGCCTCGTGGTGTTCGTTTTCGCCTCGGTGCTGATGCTGGCGAACAGCGTGGAGCGCACCCTGGGGCGCACCGCGCGGAGCGACGTCGCGGTGGTGATCCGGAAGGGCTCGGACGTCGAGATGGCGAGCAGCGTCGACGAGCAGCAGATCGGCGTGATCCTGGCGAGCGCCGAGGTGGCGCGGCGGCAGGACGGCAAGCCGGACGGGGTGGGGGAGGTCGTGGCGGTCATCCTCCTCGACAAGCTCGGCACCGACGGCGTCTCGAACGTCCAGGTGCGCGGCGTGCCCGACGACGTGCTCGCCTTCCGCCCGCAGGTGACGATCATCGAGGGCCGGCCGGCGCAGCCTGGCACGGACGAGGTGATCGTGGGGCAGGCGATCCATGGCCGCTTCAAGGGCCTGTCGATCGGCGAGTCGTTCGAGCTGCGCAAGAACCGGCCGGTGAAGGTGGTCGGGGTGTTCTCCGACGGCGGCTCGTCGTCGGAGTCCGAGGTCTGGGCCGATCTGCACACGACGCGCGCCGCGTTCGGGCGCGAGGGGAGCGTGTCGGCGGTGCGCGCGCGGCTCGGCTCGGCCAGCAAGTTCGACGCGTTCGAGGCGTCGATCGAGCAGAACCGGAACCTCGGGCTCGAGGTGATGCGCGAGAGCGACTATTACGAGAAGCAGTCCGAGGGGACGAGTATGTTCATCAAGGCGATGGGCGTGCTGATCGCGGTCTTCTTCTCGATCGGCGCGATGATCGGGGCGATGATCACGATGCACGCGTCGATCGCCAACCGGCAGCGCGAGATAGGCACGCTGCGGGCGCTCGGCTTCTCGCGGCTGAGCATCCTCACGTCGTTCCTGATCGAGTCGATCCTGCTCGCGCTCGTCGGCGGGGCGCTCGGGGTGCTCGCCGCGCTCGGGATGCGGTTCGTGCGCTTCTCGACCATCAACTTCGCGAGCTTCTCGGAGATCGTGTTCACGTTCGAGCCGACGCCGGGGATCCTGATCGCGTCGGTGCTGGTCGCCGTGGCGATGGGCGTGCTCGGCGGCTTCTTCCCGGCGCTCCGCGCGGCGCGGATCAGCCCGATCCAGGCGATGCGCGGGTAGGTAGCTACCAGGGCGGCGGGAGGGCTTTCAGAGGGGTGTCGGCCGGGGGCGCGCTCCCCGGAGGCGCCCCTGGGACCGGCTGGCTGGCCTCTGGAGCGGCGCTTCGATCGAGGATGCGGGGTGCTAGATCGAGCGCCGAGGGGGAGGGGACTGAAGGCCATGAGCCGCCCGGATATCCTGCTCATCGGGCATGTCACCCGCGATCTGCTGAGCGCCGATCCGCAGGGCGAGCACCGCATCGGGGGCACCGTCAGCTTCGCGGCGGTCACGGCGGTGCGGCTCGGCCGCGCGCCGACGGTCGTCACGCGGGCCGCGCCGTCGGCGGACCTGTCCGGGCTGCCGGCGGAGGCGGAGGTGGTGGTGCTGCCGTCGCCGGCCACCACGACGTTCGCGAACGTCTACACCGAGCAGGGGCGGGTCCAGTACTGCCATGCGCAGGCGCTGCCGATCAGGTCTGGCGACATCGACGAGCGGCTGCGCCGGCCGCGGGCGGTGCTGCTCGGCCCCCTCGTCGACGAGATAGGCGCTGACGTGGCGGGCCTGTTCGACGACGGCGCGCTCGTCGTGGCCACGCCGCAGGGGTGGATGCGGCGGTGGGACGAGACAGGGCGCGTGTACGGGAAGCGGTGGGATGACGCGGAGGGGATCCTGGCTTGCCTGGATGTCCTCGTGCTGTCGCAGGAGGACATCGAGCACGAGCTGAGCCGGCTCGAGCCGTTCTTCGAGCACGTGCCCCTCGTGGTGGTCACCGAATCCTGCGAGGGGAGCACGCTCTACCGGCGTGCTGCTCATGGGGGGAGCGGGGAGGTGGTGAAGACCAGGATCCCTCCTCGTCCGGCCAGGGAGGTCGACCCCACCGGGGCGGGCGACGTGTTTGCGGCGGCGTTCATGATCCGGCTCCAGGAGACCGGCGACCCGGTCGAGGCGGCGCGCTTCGCCAACGTCACGGCGTCGTTCGGCGTGGAGCACGCGGGGATGGCAGGGATTCCAGGCCGCGAGACGGTCCTGGCGTACATGCAGGAGCACCCGTTCGTGGCGAGCGGAGAGCCGTGAGGCGCGGGCGTCGCGGTCGCACGCCGCGAGGGGAGCGAGAGAGGGAGAGAAGGCCGCAAGGGCGGCAGGCGTAGGGATGGTGTGTGTTCCCGCGACGCGCGCCCGGGTGGCCGGCGACGTGCTCTGTCGCGGCGCGGGGGAACAGCATGCCCACGACCATCAAGGCGGTTTACGTGAACTTCACGGCGGCGAGGAGCGCGGAACGGATGGAGCGGCTCTCCTCGCTGGTCCAGCGGACGGAGCTGAACTCTCTGGTCATCGACGTGCGGTCGAACGGAGGGGCGCTGCTCCACGAGCGCGACGAGGAGACCAGGGACCAGCTGGAAGGCCTTCGCGACGCGGGCGTGTACCTCATCGCCCGCGTCGTCGCGTTCAAGGGCGGCCCGCGAGGCTGGTACGACCCTGGCTCGGAGGCGCGATGGCGGGAGATCGCGGAGATCTCGCTCCGGGCGTTCGAGCTCGGGTTCGACGAGGTGAACTACGATTACGTGCGCTACGGCGCGGCGCGGGAGCCGCGGTCGCGGACGCCGGTGCGGGAGAGGGCGCCGACCATCCGTGCGTTCTTCGAGTTCCTCCGCGCGGAGGTAGGCGACGCGGCGGGACGGCCGATCTCGGCGGATCTGTTCGGGATCACGCTCCTCGGGCCGCAGGACGGCGTCGGCCAGCGGCTGGAAGACGCGGTGGAGCTCTTCGATTACGTGATGCCGATGCCGTACCCGTCGCACTGGGGGCCGGGCAGCTTCGGGCTCGCCAACCCGGCGCACCACCCGTACGAGACGGTGCACGCGGCGCTCTCGGCCGGCTGGAGCAGGGTGGCGGAGCTGCCGGGGCGGATCGCGCTGCTGCGCAGCTGGATCCAGGCGTTCGATCTGGACAGCTCGCGTCCGATGCGGCGGTACAGGTACACGCCGTGGCATGTTCGGGAGCAGATCCGCGCGATCGAGGACGCCGATTGCGCCGGCTACGCCGCGTGGAACCCCCGCAGCGCGTACGAGGAGAGCGCGTTCGCGCCGGTTCCGCCGGGGACGGCTTGACCGGTGAGCTGACCCGGGTTGAGGCGGCGACGAGCTGACCCGGGTTGAGGCGGCGACGAGCTGACCCAGGTTGAGGTGACGAGCTGACCCAGGTTGAGGTGACGAGCTGACCCAGGTTGAGGTGACGAGCTGACCCAGGTTGAGGTGACGAGCTGACCCAGGTTGAGGCGAGCTGACCCACGTCAACGTCCGCCAGTCGATTTCTACACTCTGGAAGGATTGTAGGATCGAATGGGTCAACCCGGGTCGGGTCGCAGGTCGCACCGCTGGGGTCAACCTGGGTCGGGTCGCACCGCCGCAGGGGTCAACCCGGGTCGGGTCGCCAGGGGTCAACCCGGGTCGGGTCGCAGGTCGCCGCCGCTGGGGTCAACCCGGGTCGGGTCGAGGGGTCAACCTGGGTCGGGTCGCACCGCCGCAGGGGTCAACCCGGGTCGGGTCGCCGCAGGGGTCAACCCGGGTCGGGTCGCAAGTGCGGCGGTGAGCGGCGATGTGGGTCCGGCAAGGAACCGGAGTTGACGATTTCCTGAAGGACCGCCGCTCGTGCCGGCATTCAAGCGAGGGGGTCCGGGCGCGATCTCGACGAATTGGCACGCTGTGCAGCGTCCCTGTGCCTGAAACGTGAACCACGGCCGGCCTGAGCGTGCGCTCGGCCGAGTCGCCTCGACGCTCGCCAGGCCCTGATCCGCGGTCGGACGCTGCTCGTAGAAGCTGCAATGAAAACTTCCGCACGACGTCGCCGCGCGGATCCTTGCCCCAAGCTCGACTGCGAGCATGGCAGAACGCCGCAACACCGTTTCTTTCCAGGAACACGACAACATCCTTGCATGAGGAGGCGCGTTTGATGAAACCGCAATCGAGATCTCCGGCGAGCGACCAGCAGAAGAATCGACCCGGCGTGCGCAGGCGATCGGCGCCCCTCGGGAGGACGGCCGCCCTCTCGCGGGCCGGCCGCGCCTGCCTCGCGTGGCTGAGCCTCGTCATCGCGCTCTCCGTGGCGTGCCACCCGGGCGAGAGCTTCGCCGGCGCGGCCGACTTCACCGTTCAGTACGCCAACTACAACGCAGCCACCCCGAACGACACCATCACCGAGGCCGGCATCAGCGTGCGCAACAACACCACCGCGTCGATCCCGCTGAGCAGCATCGTCGTGCGGTACTGGTTCACGAAGAGCAGCGCCACGACGGTGACCCCGGCGTGCTGGTGGTGGAGCCCGTCGTGCAGCAACATCACGCTGGCGACCGGGACCGCCTCCGCTCCCGGCGCCGATAGCTACGTGGAGATCCGCTTCTCGAGCGCGGCCGGGAGCCTGGCAGCGGGCGCCACGACCGCGCCGATCGACCTCGGGATCGTGTTCGGCGTCAACGTCAACGAGGCCGACGACTACTCGTACAGGAACCAGACCGCCTTCGCCGACTGGAGCCACATCACCGTGCACGACGCCGGCTCCGCGCCCACGGCCGGCGTGCGCGGCGGGACGCCGCCGAGCGGCGGCAGCAGCGTGTCGCCGCCCGCGGCGCCCACGTCGCTCGCGGCGACGGCGGCGAGCCCGAGCGCGATCTCCCTGAGCTGGTCGGCGAGCAGCGGAGCGACGAGCTACAGCGTCTACCGGTCGACCACGCCGGGCTTCACGCCCGCTGCAGGCAACCGGATCGCCACCGGCGTGCCCTCGACCAGCTACAACAGCACCGGGCTCTCGGCGTCGACCACGTACTACTACCGCGTCACGGCCTCGAGCGCCGGGGGCGATTCGGCGGCGTCGAGCCAGGCGAGCGCGACGACGCTCGCCGTAGGCGCGACCACCGCCGAGTTCTTCGATGATTTCAGCTACACAGGCACCGGCGACAGCAGCTTCCTCTCCTGGTGGTCGCTGCGGACCTGGTCGGGTGGGCCCGGCGTGGACGGCGCGCAATGGCTGTCGTCCAACATCTCGCTGATCACCGATCCCTCGAACTCCGCGAACAAGCTGATGCGGCTCAAGGCGACCACGAACGGCGATCCCGAGGGCAGCTCGCAGGCCGAGGTCATGTCCACCTCCAAGAAGTTCCGCCTGGGCACCTACGCCGCCCGGGTGAAGTTCTACAACACGCCGCTGTCCGGCGGGCGCTTCTTCGCCGACAAGCCGATAGAGACCTTCTTCACGATCACCGACTACGTCACGGGAGACCCGAACTACTCGGAGCAAGACTTCGAGTACATGCCCAACGGAGGCTGGGGGCAGGGCGACAACAGTACGATGTGGCTGACCTCGTGGGAGACGACGACGGACAGCACGTCGACCCGCGTCTCGGGGAGCCACGACGGCTGGCACACGCTCGTCATCCAGATCACCAGCTCGTCGATCAGCTACTACATCGACGGGGTACTGAGGGCGACGCACGCGTCCAGGTTCGTCCCGGAAGCGGGCCAGTACCTGAGCTTCCAGGTCTGGTTCGACGAGCTCGACGTGAACCAGGGCAGCTCGCGCACGTACCATCAAGACGCCGACTGGGTCTACTTCGCCAGGGACGCGATCCTGTCGCCCGCCGAGGTTGACGCGAAGATCGCCGCCCTCCGCTCCTCGTCGATCGCCCGCAGGAACACGGTGCCGTGACCCCGCAGGCGGCGTGATGTGCGCGTCGCCGGCGGCGTGAGCGCCGCTGGCGGCGCGGGGGCTCCGGCGGCCTCGCTCCGCGCTGGCAGCGAGGCGCCTCGCGGAAGGGCGTGGCGGCGCGCGCAGCCCGCCCTGGAGAGCCCGCCGGTGTACACTGCCCGCCATGAAGCGCTTCCTCATGATGAGCATGCTGTATCTGGCCGCCGCGTGTAGCCCGGAGGAGCGGGACTTCGCTCCCGCCAGCTCCGATTCCACGACCGCGGCGTCGTCTGGCTCTGGCGCTGGCGCTGGCGAGGGCGGCGGCGGCGGCGGCGGCGGCGGGCTGCCCGCCTGCGACGAAGGCCTGTCCTTCTGCTCTGGCGCCTGCGCGGACACGAGCTCCGATCCGGAGCACTGCGGTGCTTGCGGCCATTATTGCCTGGGACAGCGGTGCGTGGAGTCGCGCTGCGAGCCCCTGGAGCTGGCGTCGGGCGGGTCCGAGCCGCTGGACATCGCGGTCGACGACACCACCGTCTACTGGGTCGATTCTGTCGCTCGAAAGATCATGACGGTGCCGATCGGCGGCGGCAATGAAGCTGTCTTCATTGAGGTAGGGCCCCCCTTTTCCCCCCGGAGCCTCGCGGTCAGCCCCGACAGCCTCTACTACACGGACTCGGGCCTCGAGCAGGTCGTGAGGTCCTCGTTCGATGGCGAGATTTTCGAGATCCTCGGGGAGGGGCAGACGTACCCCCTGGCCATCGCGGTCGACGCCGCGAACGCCTACTGGACGAGCGCCGACCTGGGTACGGTCATGAAGGCGCCGATCGACGGCGGCGACGCCGTCGCGCTCGCGACAGACCAGGCCTCCCCGCTCGGCGTCGCGGTGGACGCGACCCACGTCTACTGGGTGAACGAAGGCGGCACCGTGATGAAGGTGCCGATCGAGGGCGGCGACCCCATCGCCCTCGCGGAGGGACAGGCGAAGCCGCAGGACATCGCGGTGGACGCGACCCACGTCTACTGGACCAACGACGGAGGCACCGTGATGGCGGCGCCGATCGAGGGCGGCAGCCCGATCACGCTCGCGGAGGGGCAACGCAACCCGCGGAGGATCGCGATCGACGGCGACAGCGTCTACTGGACGAACGACGACGGCAGCGTGCGAAAGGTGCCGCTCGGCGGCGGCGACCCCATCACGCTCGCGGAAGGGCAAGATCATCCGCTGGGCATCGCGGTGGACGGGACCAGCGTCTACTGGACGAACAGCGCCGGCGGCACGGTGATGAAGCTCCCGAAATAGGCCCGGGCGGCGGGACACGTCGTCCGGCGTCCCGGAAGGCACCGCCCGCGACTGCCCTGAGCGGTGCTGTTTGCCGCCCCATCGTCTGCCGTGATCCGGTCGGAGCGTGGACGCGAACCACGTTGAGTGGCAAGGTGCCAGGGAGCCTCGGCGCCATGCGACACGACCTCCCCGCCCACCTCGCAGCGAGCACGATTCCGCTCCTTCTCTCTCTGTCGGTCCTGTCCGCGGGCTGCTCTCGCAGCGTGCTGGACCTCCCGACCGCAGACGGCTCCGGTGGGCGCCCGGCGACCGATGAAGCGACCGAGTCCGTCGCTCCGAGCGAGGCGGCGGCTGGCGCCGGCGTTCCAGAGGACCCCGGCCCGGACCTCCCGGCAGCCCCGCCTGCAGATCCCCTCGACAGCACCTGGAGAGCGACGGGCTGGCTCGACGGATGTCAGGTAGAAGTCGCCGACGATCCGAGGAGGGCGCTGCCTCCCTTGCAGTGGGAGCCGTGCCCGGGGGGCGCTCCGGGGTGCACGTCGCTCGCCATCAACTGGGACGTCGAGTCCTATCCACGGACCGCTTCGCCGAGCGTGGTTCGCTGGGACGACGGCTACCGCCTCGGGATGTACATCGATCGCTGGGGCGAGCGACGGACGGGCGTCTACGACGTCGACGGGACGCCGCTCGCCGCCTGGCGCACCCTGGGTGAGAATTGCGTGCCGATCAGGCCTGAGGTCGGCCGCGAGCGGGTCTGGCTCGGCGCGCAGCGGCCGGGCGGCTCGGTCTACCTCGTTTCTACCTACGATCAGCTCGCGGCGGCGAGGCAGCTCCTCCCGATCGATGCGGGGAACCATGGCCTCCATGCGACCGACGACCTCCTCGTTTTGTCGCACCTCGACGGCAGCACGATCACCGTCTATGACCGGCTCCGCGACCAGGCCGAGCAGTTCGGGCCCCGGTCCGGCAGCGGAGCACCGGCGCTCGACCACATGCACCCGGTCGGCGACAGCGTGCTCGGCGCGGCGTTCTTCGAGGACAGCGCCGTCGAGGCCTGGATCTGGAGCCGACGGACCCGCGCCGTCGGGCCGCTGCTCCGGGCGCCGTCGTCTCGGGTCATCGCCGACGTCAAGAGCGACGGGCAGACGCTCGTCTGGCTGGAGGCGGCGCTCCCGCTCTCCGACGAAGGGCTTTACGGGCCGTCCACCCTCTGGACGAGCCCGTTCGCGGCGACGGCGGCGGACGTCGTGCCGACCAGGCGCCGGCCTGGTCCCATCATCGGATACCGGATCTCGGCCGCCGGGGAAGGCTTCTACGCTGTCCATGCGATCGCGGACGAGGTGGTCCACGTCTATCGCCTGGCCGACGCGCACCACTGGTCGTTCACGACGCCACCCGAGCTCTTCGCCATCCAGGACATCGCGCACGTGGACGCCCGCGAGGTCTGGGTCTGGGTCCGAGGTGGCATCGTGCGCCAGGCCATCTCGGAGCTCGGTCCTGGCGACCCTGCCCCGTGATGCGGCCCGTGCAGCACAGCGCGGCAGCCGCTCGGAGCGCGCGCGAGGGGCTCTCTCCCAGGTCCCGGGCCGTGCGCCCACCTGCCGGCGCGCGCACGGGCGGCCTTGGCGAGCGCCCCGGCGTCACGCCGCGGGGCGCGCCAGCAGCTGCGCGAGCACCTCGGTCAGCGTGGCCTCCGCCGCGGCGCCGCGCGCTCTCCCTCGCCACGCCACGATGCCGTCCGGTCGCACCAGGACCGCGCCGCTCGCCTTGACCCCGAACGCCCCTGGCCAGCGGCGCCCGGCGTCCTCGAGATCGACGCCCATCCGGAACGCGTCGACGCGAACGCGCAGCCGCCTCGCGGCGACCTGGGCGGCCTCGACCCACGCGGCGCCTTCCTCCCCGGCCAGGAGCACATGGCTCCGGCCGAACAGGTCCAGCGTCGATATCCTCTCGCCGCCCCGCCGAATCCACACGTGCGGCGCGCGCGTCCCCGGGCGTCCCCGCAGCTCGGTTGTGCCGGGGCCGGGCAGCGGCCCGCGCTCCAGGATCACCGCGCGAGACGCGTAGCCGTAGCCCATCGTGAGGTACGGGAAGACCTTGCGCATCCCCCACAGCATCCCGAGCCCCGGCTTCACCGCGAACAGCCCCCGCTCGTCGTTCATGCTCCCGGCGATCTCTGCCACCGCGCGTCCCACGGGCCGCCGCTCGACATCGTACGTCGCGAGGAGCTCCGGCCCCGCGTGGCCGTGCAGCACCGCCGCGAGCTTCCACGCCAGGTTGTGCGCGTCCTGGATGCCCGTGTTGGCCCCGAACCCGCCCCAGGGCGGCATGACGTGCGCGGCGTCGCCCGCGAGGAACACCCGCCCATGCTGGTAGCGCTCGGCCACCCGCACCGCGGACTGCCAGGGCAGCGCGCCCTTGAGCTCGACGGCCAGGTCCGGTATCCCGACCCCCTTGCGGATCAGCGCGACGCACCGCTCCGGCGGGTAATCCTCGGGCCGCTCTCCCCGCTCGGGATGGTAGGAGACGTGAAACACCCAGAGATCGGTGTTGTTGATCGAGGCGAAGAGCCCGCGGACATCGGGGTTGTCCACCAGGCACATGCTGAACTCTCGCCCTCTCACCAGCGCGGTGAGGTCCGCCCGGAAGTAGAGGTTGAGCTGGTGCGTGAGGACGCCTGGCCCGGTCTGGCGGACGCCGAGCTGCCCGCGGATCGGGCTGCGCGCGCCGTCGGCGGCGATCAGGTAGTCCGCGCGGACCGCTTGCCGCGCTCCGGTCTCCCGGTCGACGATCGCGGCGGTGACCCCGTCCGCGTCCTGCTCGAAGCCGACCAGCTCCGTGAAGAACCGCGCGTCGACGCCGCGCTCGCGGGCCGCGCCGAGCAGCACCGGCTCGAGCTCGTCCTGCGTGGAGCGGCAAGGCCCGGTCGGGCTCTTCCTCGACCCCTGCCCGCTGATCCCCTTGCGGCGGAGCCTCCGGAGCAGCCAGCCGCCCTCGCCGCGCGACTCGAGCACCTGCACCAGCGTGGCGCCGGCGTGGACGCCCACGGCCGGGGCGAGCTTCGCGCCCACCCGGCGGACCGCGTCCTCCAGCCCGAGCTCGCGCATGAGCTCCATCGTGCGACCGTTCACCCCTCGAGCCCGGGGGTGGATGCTGGTGCCCGGGTGGCGCTCGACCAGGAGCGCGCGCACGCCGTGCTGCGCCAGGAACAGGGAGGCCGTCAGGCCGACCACGCCGCCACCGACGATCACCACGGGAAACCTGCCATCCGCCATGGGTGAGCCTCCGCGAGCGCCGGAAGGGCGCGCCTCGCCCCCCGAGCGGATGAAAATGTAGTGGATACAAAATTGGTGTCAATGCAAAATAAGGGCGGCCGCTCGGGGAGCGTCCGAGGTTCGAGCGGAGCGAGAGGGGCATGAGCGAGCGACCGGGGTTGCGGGAGCGGAAGAAGCAGCAGACGCGCCTGGCGATCTCCCAGGTGGCGACGCGGCTGTTCATCGAGCGGGGGTTCGATCAGGTCACCGTGGCCGAGGTGGCGGAGGCGGCGCAGGTGTCGGTGAACACGGTCTTCAACTACTTCGTCACGAAGGAGGAGCTGTTCTTCGATCGGGCGGAGGAGGTGGAGGAGGCGCCGAGCCGGATCGTGCGGGAGCGGCGGGCAGGGGAGTCGGCCATCGACGCGCTTCATCGAGGCTTCCTCGACGTGGTGAAGGGCAAGAAGGAGCCGTTGCGGGCGGAGCGGCTCAGGCCGTTCATGGCGACGGTCGAGGCGAGCCCGGCGCTCAGGGCCCGTGGGCGGCTGATGCTCGTGCGGAGCGAGGCGCGGCTCGCGCAGACGTTGAGCGAGCAGACCGGCGCGCCGGCCGACGACCCCACCGCGCGCATGGTCGCGGCGATGGTGATCGGGCTGGAGCGGGCGCTCGTCGAGGAGCTGCAGGCGCGGGTGCTCCGCGGCGACTCCGACGCAGAGATCTGCGCCGCGCTGTCGCGGCTCGGCGAGCGCGGGTTCGAGCTGCTGAGGTCGGGCGTCGGGGACTACTGCACATGAGGGTCCTCCGCGTGAGGGCCAGCCCGCTCGCACGACCCGGGTCCGGTCAACCTGGGTCGGGTCAACCTGGGTCGGGTCGCGTTGGTCGCTCAACCTGAGTCGCTGGTCGCAACCTGGGTCGGGTCGCTCAACCTGGGTCGGGTCGTTGGTCGCAACCTGGATCGGGTCGTTGGTCGCAACCTGGGTCGGGTCGTTGGTCGCAACCTGGGTCGGGTCGTTGGTCGCAACCTGGGTCGGGTTGCTCAACCTGGGTCGGGTTGCTCAACCTGGGTCGGGTTGCTGCAACCTGGGTCGGGTCGCTCGAGGCCCCTTCAGCGTCGCGTTTCGCCGTGAGGTCGGGGTCCCCCCCGGGCGCCTACCGATCGGGAGGCCGCGCGTCGCGACCGGCGGCGGCCGCATCCTCGTGAGCGCCGCGCGCGGCGGAGCTCCCGGCCAGATTGTTCGGCATTCCCATCCAATCACGTGCGGAAAATGCAGATTCTCTCTATTTCTCTGCGCGCGTACTCTGGTTCACAAGGGCACACGAGCGATCCGCACAGGCAGCGGATGCGCTCCGCAGGCGTGGTCCTTCGACTGGAGGCGAAGTGTATGCGTGAGGAGACGAGACGGGCAGCATTGCGTGCAGCAGCAAGGGTCGCGCTGGGAGCGCTGGCCTGTGGCGTTTCGGTCGGCTGCGGCGGAGTCCACATCTCCGACGAGCAGGCGCCGGCCCCGGATCCCGGCGAGCAGGTCGCCCCGGAGGCGCCGGATGGCCCGGATCCCGCCGGCGGTGGCGCGGCGGCCGGCGGTGGAGGGGCAGCACCGGGAACGGGCGGAACAGCACCGGGAACGGGCGGAGACGTGTCCGCGTCCAGCGCCGCAGGAGGCGGCACGGACGGCGCCGGGGGCTCTCCGCCGGCGCCGGCCGAGCTCGCTTGCGCCGAGCAGGCCGGGCTCGACGACGCGGAGGCCCGTCCCCGCGCGGAGCTCGAGTGCTGCCTTGACTACACGGCGCAACGCGTGCCCGACGGCGCGCTGCGTCCCTCCGAGCAGCAGCTGGCGGCCCTGGCCGAGGACGCTTCCTTCGTGAACTGCTGCACGGCGCTGATCGTGGGCGTGGGCGCCCACGCCATCTCCTACGAGGAGGCCGAGCCCGTCCGGGGCGCGTGCTGCTCTGGCGACCTCGTCGCGCCCGAGGAGGAGCTCTACGCGTACCTCTTCTGCACGCCCTGGGGCCCCCCGGTCCCGCCGGCGCTCGACGCCGACGCCGCGTCGGAGGTCGCATGAACGCCTCGCAGCTCGATCTCCGCGCCGAGGCGCGCGCGCACGCCCTCGACGTGAGCGGGTATCCGGTGGAGCTGTTCCCCTCGGCGATCCGCACGTGGCGCGAGCGGATGGTGAACGAGCACGCGTCGTCGGCCGTGTTCGAGGCGCTCGCGCGCCAGCTCGCCGACGCGGGCTTTCCGCCGGAGCTCGCCGACGCGTGCCAGGGCTTCGCCGCCGAGGAGCGCCGGCACGGGGTCCTCTGCGGCGCCGTGGTGGAGTCCCTCGGCGGGACGGCGACCGCGAACGTCCCGGAGCGCCCGGAGTTCCCCCAGCACCGCGACGCGCCGCCTCGCGCCGCCGTGCTCCGTAACGTGATCCACATCTGCTGCATGAGCGAGACGGTGGCTGTGTCCCTCATCGGCGCCGAGCGGCTGGAGATGCCGCCGGGGCCGCTGCTCGATCTGCTGACGCGCATCTACGCCGACGAGGTCGGGCACGCCCGCTTCGGCTGGCGCCTGCTCGAGCAGGTCGCGCCGGAGCTCTCCGCGGCGGAGCGGGGAGCGGTCGAGCGCTACTTCCCTGTCGCGTTCCGTCACCTCGTGCAGCATGAGCACGCACACCTGCCGTCGCGCGGCGCGCCGGAGCGCGGCGAGCAGCTCGGGCTGTGCAGCGGCCTGGAAGCCCGGGTGTTGCTCGATGAGACGATCGAGGAGGTCATCCGCCCCGGGCTCCGCCGCTTCTTCGAGTGCTGATATCTCGCGCGGGCGCCCCCGCCGACGACCCGTTGAAGACGGCTCGACGCCGGTGCATTCTCCGCCCCATGCGCCCGGGTGAGGTCATCGACCGCCGCTTTGAGATCGAGCGCGTCGCGGCCTCCGGTGGGATGGGGACGGTCTACCGCGCCGTCGACCGGGTCACCGGGACGCCCGTCGCGCTGAAGCTGCTCGGCCAGCCCGACCGGAGCGCCGTGCACCGCTTCGAGCACGAGGCCCGGATCCTCGCCGAGCTCGATCACCCGCGGATCGTCCGCCACGTGGCCCACGGCGTCACCCCCGACGGGGTGCCCTACCTCGCCATGGAGTGGCTGGACGGGGAGAGCCTCGCGCAGCGCCTCACCCGGCAGCGGCTCGACCTCGAGGAGAGCCTCGCCCTCCTCCGCGCCACCGCCGAGGCGCTCGGGGCGGCCCACGCGCGCGGCATCGTCCACCGCGACGTCAAGCCGGGCAACCTGCTGCTCGTGGGCGGCGAGGTCGCCGGCCTCAAGGTGCTCGACTTCGGCATCGCCCGGATGAAGCGCACCATCGGCGCGCTGACGCGGACCGGCTCGGTGATGGGCACCCCGGGGTACATGGCGCCCGAGCAGGCCACCGGCGACAGGGACCGCCTCGACGCGCGCGCCGACATCTTCTCGCTCGGCGCGGTGCTCTTCGAGTGCCTCACGGGCAGGCCGGCGTTCCAGGGCCAGCACGTCATGGCCCTGCTCGCGAAGCTTCTCATGGAGGACCCGCCGCGCGTCCGGCACCTCCGGCCCGACCTGCCGCAGGAGCTCGACGACTTCGTCGCCCGCATGCTCGCGAAGGACCCGGAGAAGCGGCCGCGCGACGGCTCGGCCGTGGTCGAGGCGCTCGACGCCCTCGAGCGCGATCCGAGCAGCGGCCTGGCCGTCACGCCCGTCCTCTACGAGGCGATCACCACCGGCGAGCTCCGTCTGCTCTCGATGGTGGCCGCGCGGGAGCCGCGGCAGACCTCCGGCGGGGGCGAGACGAGCACGCTCGTCTCCGCGCTGCCCCGCGAGCTCACCACGAAGCTCCACACGAGGACGCAGCCGTTCGGGGCGCGGGTCGACACGCTCGCCGACGGGACCGTCCTGCTCTCGATCGCGGGCGTCGGCGACGCGATCGAGCAGGCCGCGCGCGCGGCGCGCTGCGCCCTGGAGCTCGGCGAGCTCCTGCCGGAGGCCTCCGTGGTGCTCGCGACCGGCCGCGCCGAGCAGACCGGCAGCCTCCCGGTCGGGCCCGTCATGGACCGCGCGGCCGCGCTCCTTGCGCTCGCCGAGCGCGAGGCGCGCCCGGACCGGAAGCCGGCGCCCGTGCGGATCGACGATGTGACCCGCGCGCTGCTCGACGCGCGGTTCGAGATCGAGGGCGAGCGGTCGGGCACCTTCCTCCTGCTCCAGGAGCGCGAGGTAGGCCGGACGGCGCGGACGCTCCTCGGCAAGCCGAGCCCCTACGTCGGCCGCGACAGGGAGCTCCGGAACCTGCGCGAGCTCCTCGAGGACAGCTTCGGCGGGCCCGAGCCCCGGGCCATCCTGATCACCGGACCGCCCGGGATCGGCAAGTCCCGCCTGCGCTACGAGCTCATCGAGGTGCTGCGGGAGCGGCACCCCGAGCTCACCATCGCTGTCGGACGCGGCGACTCGCTCAGCGCGGGCTCGCCGTTCTCGCTCCTCGGCTCCGCGCTCCGGGGCGCCGCCGGCATCACCGGCGGCGAGCCCGCCGCCACGCAGCGCGAGCGGCTGCTCTCGCTTGTCGCGCGCGCCCCGGCGCTGGAGCCCGGCGACAGGACGCGGATCGCCGCCTTCCTCGGCGAGATCGTGGGCACGCCCTTCCCGGGCGAGGCCGACCCGAGGTTCCAGGAGGCGCGGCAGAGCCCGCCGCTGATGGCCGACCAGATCCCGCTCGCGTACCTCGACTTCATGGAGGCGGCGTGCGCGGCGGGGCCGTACCTGCTCGTGCTCGAGGACATCCAGTGGGGCGACGCCGCGTCGCTGAAGCTCATCGCGCGCGTCCTCCGGGAGCTCCGCGACCGGCCGTTCGCGGTGCTCTACCTGGCGCGCGTCGAGGTGCGGAAGGCGTTCCCGGTGCTCTGGGAGGGCAGCGAGGTCCAGGAGATGACGCTGGGCGCGCTGCCGCGCCGCGCCGCCGAGGAGCTCGTGCGGCAGATGCTCGGCGACGGGCTCCCGCCCTCGGAGGTGGCCCGCCTGGTCGAGCGCGCGAGCGGCAACGCCTTCTATCTCGAGGAGCTCATCCGGGCGGTCGCGGAGGGGCGCGCGGACCGGCTGCCGGAGACGATCCTGGGCATGGTCGAGGCGCGGCTCGAGGCGATCCCCGCCGAGGCGCGGCGGCTGCTCCGGGCGGCGAGCGTCTTCGGCGAGACGTTCTGGAAGAAGGGAGCGCTCGCCCTGCTCGGGGACGCGGAGGGCTCGACCCTCGCGGTGGACTGGCTGCCCTGGATGCTCCAGCGCGAGCTCCTCGAGCGGCGCGAGCAGAGCCGCTTCTCGGACCAGGAGGAGTACGCGTTCCGGCACGCGCTCATCCGCGACGGCTCCTACGCGATGCTCACGGACCACGACCGGGCGCTCGGCCACCGGCTCGCCGCCGAGTGGCTCCTCCAGGCGGGAGAGCACGACGCCAAGGTGCTCGCCGAGCACTTCGAGCGGGGGGGCGAGCCGCAGCTCGCCGTGGAGTTCTACCTGCGCGCGGCCGAGCAGGCGCTCGCCGGGAGCGACTCGGCCGCCGCTGTCGCGCTCGCGGAGCGGGGGCTCGCGCTCGGCGCGGGGCGGGACGTCGAGGCGGCGCTCCACGGGATCCTGGAGGGGGTCTCCGACACGCTGCGCGCGGAAGGCGCCGCCCTCTCGCCCGGCTCGTGAGCGGTCACGGGGGCCGCTTCCGCGGCCGCGGGATGCCGTACTCGTCGATGCGGTTGATCAGCGTGCGGAGCGAGACGCCGAGGAGCTTCGCGGCGCGCGTCTGGTTGCCCGCGGACTGCTCGAGGGCCTCGATGACGCGCTGCCGCTCGAGGGCCTTCATCTCGAGCCGGAGCTTCGCCATGGCGTCGGCGCGCGGCGTCGGCGGGGGGGGCTCCGCGGCGGCCGCGGGGGTCTCGGCGCCGTCGCCGCCGGGTCCTCCGCGCGCGCGGGCGGCGTCGCTGGCCGGCGGCGGCACGGAGCCGCCCCGCGGCGGGGTGGCGCTGCTCGGCGGCGGCACGGAGCCGCCCCGCGGCGGGGTGGCGCTGCTCGGCGGCGGCACGGAGCCGCCCCGCGGCGGGGTGGCACTGCTCGGCGGCGGCACGGAGCCGCCCAGCGGCGGCGCGGCGCCGCACACGAGGTGCGGCGGGAGATCGCCAGGCAGGACCGACTCCCCCGCGCACAGGACCGCCGCGCGCTCGACCATGTTGCGCAGCTCGCGCACGTTCCCCGGCCAGGAGTACGCCTCGAGCACGCCGAGCGCCTCGGGGGAGATGCGGGGCGCGCTGCGCTGGTCGAGGTGCCGGCACGCCTCCTCGAGGAACTTCCTGGCGAGCGGGGCGATCTCGTCGCGCCGCTCGCGGAGCGGCGGGACCATGAGCGAGATGCCGTTCAGGCGAAAGTAGAGGTCCTGGCGGAAGGCGCCGCGCGCGATCTCGGCCTCGAGGTCGCGGTTGGTGGCCGCCACGAAGCGGAGGTCGACGCGGCGAGGCGTGCGGCCGCCGAGGCGCAGCACCTTCCTATCCTCGAGCACACGGAGCAGCTTCACCTGGAAGGCGAGCGGCAGCTCGCCGATCTCGTCCAGGAAGAGCGTGCCGCCGTCGGCCGACTCGATGAGGCCCGGGCGCGCCTGGCTCGCGCCGGTGAAGGCGCTCTTCTCGTGGCCGAAGAGCTCGCCCTCGAGGAGCGACGGCGGCAGCGCGGCGCAGTGCAGCTCGACGTAGGGCCCGCTGGCCCGCGGCGAGCGGGCGTGGAGGGTCCGGGCGAGCACCTCCTTGCCGACCCCCGTCTCGCCGAGAATGAGCACGCTGATGGGGCTCCGCGCGGCGCGGGCGGCCTGCTCGTAGAGCGCGACCATCGCCGGGGCCCGCACCACGACGTCCTCGGGCGCGTGCCCGCGGTCGGGCTCCACGGCCGGCCCGGCGGGCGCGCGGCCGACGACGACCGTCGTCGCACCCAGGTTGAAGCGCTCGCCGACGACGATCTCGGCGCTCTCCCGCGACAGGCGCCGCAGGCGGTGGGTCCGCGCCGTCAGGGCGGGGAGCTGCTGCTCGCCGACGAAGGTGCCGTTGGCGCTCCCGAGATCCTCGATCCGGAGCGGGGGGCCGACGTGGAGGGCGGCGTGCCGGCGCGAGACCGAGCGATCGTCGATGCGCACGTCGCACCCTTCCTCCCGGCCGAGTACGACCGAGCCGCGGGGCGGCAGGGGCGCGAAGGCGATGGTGCTGCCCGCCACGATCGCGAGCCGGAGCGCCGCGCAGGAGCCACGCCCATCGCCCCCCGGAGAGCCTTCGTCCACGCGACCATGATACGCGGCGCCGCGCCCTGTCCTGCACGAATCATGCAGAATCATGCAGATCGTGCAAACGCTTGCGCGATCCGCGCCGCGGCCGCCGAGCGAACGGACGCCGGCGCCCTGAAATGCTGGGTTCGCCGCGCGGCATGCGTCCTGCTCTTCCCGCGTTCGAGCGTCTGAACGTCGACGACGAACCGGTCGACGACCGTGACGACGCCGACCGGTGACCGCTGCTCGACCGCCCAGCGCGAGCGAGCAGCGCGACCGGTTCCGATCGACAGCGTGCGTGGTGCTTCCGAGCGGCCCGGCGGGCTCGGCCCGCCCCCTTACCCCCACTTACGCATCAGGAGTGGTCATGTGCACTGAGCATGGATCTTTCAACCGCAGGCGTCTTCTCCAGGGGCTAGGCCGTGCGGCGGCGGTGGCTGCGTTCGCGCCGGCGGCGGTCCTCTCGACCCCGGTCGCCGAGGCGCACGTGCTGGTGCCGCAGGAGCTCGCCCCCGGGAGGCCCGAGAGCGTCGGCCTGTGCTCGGATCGCCTCGAGGACGTCTTCGCGCGCGTCTCGCGCCGCGTGAACGACGGCCTCTTCCCGGGCGCGGTCGCGCTTATCGCGCGGCAGGGCCGGATCGTCGGACACCGGGCGTTCGGCACCCGGGTTCGCGGCCAGGACGAGCCGGTCACGCTCGACACGCTGTTCGACCTGCTCTCGATGACCAAGGTCCTCGCGACCGCGACGTCGGCGCTGATCCTGGTGCAGGATGGTGTCCTGCGGCTGAACGACAGGGTCGCCGACTTCGTGCCGGGGTTTGCGGCCCACGGCAAGGCGGCGATCACGGTGCGCGACATGCTCCGGTACACGGCCGGCCTGCCGATCGATAGCCAGTTCCTGGACGAGCCGGACGACGATCGCGTCTGGCAGCGGATGGCCGAGGCGCCGCTCGAGTACGCGCCCGGGACGCAGGTGCTCTACAGCGATCTCACCTACCGCCTGCTCGGGCGGGTGATCGAGGCGGCGTCGGGCATGGACCTCGACGAGTTCGCGAAGGCGCGCATCTGGGGCCCGCTCGGCATGCGCGACACGACCTTCAACCCGTCGGCGGCGCTGATCCCGCGGACCGCGGCCACGGGCTTCTCCGAGCTCCGGGGCCGGGTGGTCCGCGGCGAGGTGCAGGACGACCAGGACTTCGCCCTCGGCGGGATCGCCGGCTGCGACGGCGCCTTCTCGACCGCGAGGGACATCGCTGTCTTCTGTCAGATGATCCTGAATGGCGGCAAGTACGGCGGCGTCCGGATCCTGAGCCGCCAGGCCGCCGCCGCGATGGTGAGCAACCAGACGCCCGAGGTCAGGGCAGCGGACACCGACCAGTCCCCGCTCTCGAACCTCCTTGCGACGCCCAAGGGCTATGGCTGGGAGCTCGCGACCCGCCGCTTCTCCAACGGCGGGACGCGCCTCGGCAGGTGCGCTTACGGAAAATCCGGCGGCGCGGGGACGTTCATGTGGATCGACAGCCGCCGCGAGCTGTTCGGGGTGTTGTTGACCAACCACGGATTGCCGACCCCGTTCGACGAGATCGGGTGGAACCGGATGCTCGATTCGGTCGGAAGCGCGGAGTTCTTCGACGGGATCATCAACGCTGTCATGGACGAGTGACCGGCGCGGACTTCGGCTAGGCTTCCGCCCTCTCATGAACGAGCCGACGCCCCGTGACGGATTCGAGCGCGGAGCGCTGTGCGCCACGTGCCGCACGCTGCTCGCGGCGGGGGAGCCCTGCGACGCAGGCGGCGACCACGTGGTCCTCGCGCTCGCGACGCCCGAGGACCGCGCGCGCGTGCGGAGCGCCGTGTGGCACGAGACGCCACGGCACGAGACACGGCGCTCGGACGGCTGGGGCGGCGTGCTCGTCGGAGGCGTGCTCGGCTTCGCCGGCATCTGGGCGCTCTATGCCTCGCTTTACCACCGCCGGCCGCCCGTCTTTGCATTGCAGTGCGCGACGTTCCTCTTCGCGATGGTGGGGTACTGTGTCGCTGTGTTCCGCGCGCGGCGCGTGATCGGCGCGGTGCGCCGCCCGCGCCGCGCCACGCGCCGCCCGCGCATGAGCATGGACGGCAGCATCGGGACCGTGGTCGCCGACGACCGACCGCCGTCCGAGCCGTGCGCGCGCCTCGTGGTCCTCAAGCTGGCGCCGTATCAGGGGGGCGGCGTCACGCTGCGCGACGCGTGGAGCGAGGGCTTCGAGGTGGATCTCGCGGACGGGCGGCGGGTGCACGTCCCCGCGGGGCGGATCCGCCTCGACGGGCCCCGCAGGTCGGAGCGCGAGCTCCCGGAGGATGAGATCGAAGCGCACCTGCGCCGCATGGACCCGCTCCGCGCGCCCGGGGCTCGCGGCGAGCCGGACGACCTCTTTCCGTATGCCGAGGGCCACGTCATCGCGCTGCGACCGGGAGACCGTGTGAAGATCGTCGGGGAGATCGGCCCTGATGTCGCTCACGAATCAGGGACATACCGTGTCCCGGCGCCGCTGCCGCGCTTGCGCCCCCGCGGCGTGCCGCACCTGCGCTTCTTGCGCGAGGCGCGGCACGCCGCCACGCACGGCGCGCGCTGAAGCGGCGCGGGGCGGCTCCCGCTGCGAAGGCGATGGGCCCCCGGCACAACGCCGCTCCGGGACGGCGCGCGCATCAGGCGCTCTTCAGGATCCGTGAGCGCTGCGCGGCGCGGCCCTCACGGGCCGCAGCCGGCGCGCTCCGCCCCGAGCGCGAGGTCGTCGTACCACATGTTCTTGGCTCCGCCGTGGTACTTCTCGAAACCGAGCTTGAAGAGCTTGTAGTCGTACGGCCCCCAGTTCGTGACGTGCAGCTGCTCGACCTCGGTGCCGTCCACGAACACGCGCACCTCGCTGCCAGGCCCGTTGTAGTTGAACTCGAGGCAGTACCAGGTGTTCGCGGCGAGCTTCACGCCGCCGTCGCACGAGTACGTCCCGCCGTTCGAGAGCTTCTCGGCGTCGTCGGTCTTGCGGTTCAGCTCGAGCTGACACTGGTGCTCGCCGATGCGGATGTGCTCACCCTCGTTGGGATCGCCGTTGCCGGTCGTCGCCGCGACATAGGTGTTGTGGCCCATCTGGATGGCGGTGTCGCTCTTGAGGTAGACCCTGCCCCAGAACGCGCTCGGCACGGGGATGCCGAGCATCTGGCTGAAGTCCGAGCCCGTGACCTTGACCGAGTGCGAGCCGCTGTGGCCCGAGCTGTCCAGCGTGACGTAGTTGCCCGCGTTGGCGCGCAGGTACTCGGGGAAGAACTGGAGCTCGGAGGGCAGCGAGCCGCCCTCGAAGTCGGAGCAGAAAATGCTGCACCCACCGGAACCCGTGCTCCCGGTCGCCGTGCTGGTCGTGGCGTCGCCGCCCCCGGTTCCCGTGGTCGCGCCGGTGGTGGCCGCGCCGGTGGTGACGCCGCTGCCCGTGGTGACGCCGCTGGTGGTGACGCTGCTGCCCGTGGTGACGCCGCTCGTGGTGACGCCGCCGGTGCCGGAGGAGCTGCTCCCGGGGCCCGCGGTTTCCCCTCCGGAGCCGCCGGCGCCGCCGCTTCCGGAGCTGGAGTCGTCGCCGCACGCGGCCACGGATGCGAGCGTGAGCACAGCAAACAAGCTGAAGGAACGAGCCAAGAAGGACATGCTGGAGATCTCCTCAACAAAGGGCGCAGAATGGCCCAAGCGATGCGCGCGACTCTACCAGTGAACCACCCGCATGTCAGGCACAACCGCAGGAGTGGACGGCGTGAGCTCCGTTGCGGGCGCGAGCTCGAGGGTCGATGCGCGAGCCCGCGCCACAGGCCCTCTCTGCCGGGCGCCGCGCCGTGCGGCGCTTGATCTTGTCCACCCGTCTCTGCGATTCCTCTCCGTCGAGCTGACGCCGTCGAGCTGACCCGCCCTCCGTCGAGCTGACCCGCCCATCCCGACCATGCTGCCCGCCTCCCGGCCTTCCTTCGAGCTCACGAGCCCCCGCGTCGCGCGGCGCCACGAGGGCCTGGGCCGCGTCTTCGGGGGCCTCTCGCTGCTCGCGATCGGGGGGCCTTTCCTCGCCAGCGTGCTCATCATCATGCTCGCGGATCTGCTGGGCGGTCCGGGCCTTCGCGTTCACTCTCTCCACGCGCTGACGCTGACCATGCCCGGCGCGCTCGTCGCCCTTGGCCTCGCCCTGGTGAGCGTCTTCCTCTCCACCACGCCCGTTACCCGGCGGGGCCCGGCGCGTGTGGCCGCGGGCGCGGACGGCCTGCGCCTCGTCATCGGCGCCGCCGAGCGCTGGATCCCGCGCGACGAGGTCCGCTCCGGCCTGGTGTTGCCCGAGCCGCGCATGCGGGTCGAGCTCCGCCTGCGCCGCGGGCAGGTGCTCGACGTGCAGGTCGCGAGCGAGGAGGAGGGCGCGCGCCTGCTCGCGGCCCTCGGGATCGGCCCCGCGGAGCGGCGCGTCGCGATCTCGCTCGGCGGCGTCCACGGCGAGCTCGTGGCCGGCTGCGTCGGCCTGCCGGTCTTGATGATCTTCTGGGTCCTCGTGCTAGGAGCGCTCTTCGGGCGCCTGAGCGCCGGGCTGGCCGGGGCGTGGCTGGCCCTGACCCTGCTGTCCACCTGGCTTCTCCGCCGCGCCGCCCGGCCAACCCAGGTTGTGGTGGGCAGCGACGGCGTGCGCGTCGAGCGGCCCTTCTCGAGCGCCTGGCTCCCCTACGCCGAGCTCACGGAGATCCGGAAGCACGGCGACGCGCTGCTGCTCGTGAGCCAGCGGAGCGGCACGCTCGTGCTCCAGACGGGCGAGGCCCTGAGCGACGCGGTCGCCACGCGCATCCGCAAGGCGCACCAGCGGGTCGCCGGCGGGGCCGCGCCGCGCGGGGCCGAGGCGCTGGAGCGTCGCGGCCGCGACGTCGCGGCCTGGCGGGAAGACCTCCGCAGGCTGCTCGCCGCCGGCGACTACCGCGCCACGGGCCTGACCCCGGAGGACGTGATCCACACGCTCGACGACGCCGACGCCCCGCGGGATCGCCGGATCGGCGCCGCGCTCTTCCTGCGCGTCGCCGGCTACCCCGAGGCGCAGGACCGCATCCGCGTCGCCGCCGGGGCCACGGCCGACGACGCGCTCCGCGCGGCGCTGGAGCAGGCCGCCGAGGAGGAGCTCGATGACGCCGCGCTCGCGCGGGCGCTGCGCTGAGCCCTGCGGGGGCGCCGGGCGCGCGGCGCAGGGGGGCCGGGATTGGGCCGGGGTTGCGGGGGCGGCAAGCCCGTTGGGGTGGCAGGGCGGCAACCCCGTTCGGGCGGCGCGGCGCCGGGCGCGCAGCGCAGGGGGGCCGGGGTTTCGGGGGCGGGGCAACCCCGTTCGGGCGGCAAGCCCGTTGGGGCGGCAGGGCGGCAACCCCGTTCGGGTGGCGCCGTTCGGGCGGCGCCGGGGAACACCCGCGGCCTCGGGGCGGCAAGCCCCTTCGGGCGGCACCGGGGGGCAACCCCGTTCGGGCGGCGCGGCGCGGCGCCGGGGCGGCAACCCCGTTCGGGCGGCGCGGCGCCGTTCGGCAACCCCGTTCGGGCGGCGCGGGCGGCGCGGCGCCGGGCGGCAACCACGGTGCGCCGTTCGGCAACCCCGTTCGGGCGGCGCCCGTTCGGGCGGCGCCGTTCGGGCGGCGTGGCGGGCGCGGGATGGAAACCACGGTGCGCCACTCTCCTGTGCGCCACTCTGGGCCAGGGCAGGGCGGGCGCTTTGGGGCACGGCCGCAGGTTGCGAGATCTCCAGCGATATCCAGCGGTGAAGCGCTGGCACATGTCCTGCAGGACGGCGACAGTGGAGGTGTTTATGTCACGTGTCTTTCTTCAGGACGATGCAGCCTTGTTATCGCCGCTGCCCACGCCCCCGCCGCGAACGGCGGCCCTGATACGGGGGGTGTCCCGCGCTGCCGCCGCGGCTGCTGCCGTCTTCGTGGTTGCCTGTGGTGCGCCGAGCACCCAGCAGGAAGGAGATCAAGGCGACCAGCTCACCACCGAGCCTCAGCCGGAAGAGGGCTGTGGTGACTGGACGCCGATCCCGCCCATGCCTCCTCCACGCGACGACGAAGGCGAGATCATCCCACCGATGCCGCCTCCGCCGCCCGACGGCGAGGAGGGCGAGGTCATCCCGCCGATGCCGCCTCCGCCGCCGTGCGATGATGAGGGAGAGATCATCCCGCCGATGCCGCCTCCGCCGCCGGATGGCGAGATCATCCCGCCGATGCCGCCTCCGCCGCCGTGCGGTGGCGAGGGAGAGATCATCCCGCCGATGCCGCCTCCACCGCCGGACGGCGAGATCATCCCGCCGATGCCGCCGCCTCCGCCGCCGTGCGGTGACGAGGGCGAGGTCATCCCACCGATGCCGCCGCCGATGCCTCCCCCGTGCGAGTGAGTCGTTCCAGCGTCGCGCCGGTGCATATCCTGTAACGTCATGGAGGTGGAAGATGGGCGAACATGATCGCGAGCTCGAGGTAGCGCCCGAGTGGTGGCGCTGGGCCGCAGAGAACCTGCTGCGCGGCGTGCCGGAAGGCCTGGTCTCGGAGCAGCTCCAGGCCGCGGGCGTGAGCGGCGCACAGGCCAGGGAGCTCATCTCGGCGATCGTCGGTTCGCCCATCTTCCTCGCCGCTCGGCCGTTCGCCCGCGCGGCGAGGCAACACGAGATGCTGGCGCGGCTGAAACAGAGGATGGCGGCGACGGCCCGCGATCCGACGGGAATTCCACGGCGGTCCGGGGTGTCCGCCGCGGAGCTTCGCGACGTGTATGTCGCCGGGAACATCCCGGTCATCCTGACCGACGTTGTGACCCGCTGGCCCGCGTTCGGCCGGTGGACACCGGCCTATCTCTCCGAGACCTTCGGCGACGTCGTGGTGGACGTGACGACGGGACGCCTGAGCGACCCCGACTACGACATGCACGCGGCGCGACACACGGAGAGCACGTCGCTGCGCGACTTCGTCGCGCGCATCGAGGCCTCGCGCACGGAGACGAACGACTTCTACATGGTCGCCAACAACCGTGTCCTCGAGCGGACCAGGCTCGGCGCGCTGCTGAACGACGTGGTGCTCCCGGACGGGTACTGCGCCGCGCAGCGGCTCCTGGGCAGCACGGCGCTGTGGCTGGGCCCCGCGGGGACCGTGACGCCGCTCCACTACGACACGTCCAACATCCTCTTCGGCCAGGTGTACGGCAGGAAGCGCTACCGCATGATCGCGCCATTCGAGACATCGCTGTTCGAGGGGGCGCGCGCGATGTATGCTGCTCGAGACCCGGAGCAGGGCTCGATGGATCCGGTGCTCGTGAAGGACGTCGTGCTCGAGCCGGGCGAGGCGCTCTTCATTCCGGTCGGCTGGTGGCACCATGTCCGCGCGCTCGACGCGAGCATCAGCCTGGGGATCAACAGCTTCCCGTTCCACAACAACTTCGACTGGTACCGGCCGAGCAACGTCGTGTAGCTCACCGGGATGAGCAGAGCGATGTAGGTCGTGGAGGTCTACACCGACCTTGCGGAGGCGGCGAGACCCGGAGGCGTACCGACCCGACCCGGGTTGAGTTGTCAGCCCGACACAAGGATCCGACCCGACCTGGGTTGCATTCGGAGCAGCGCGGCCGAAGTGTACCCGACCAACAGGTCTACCCCGAACCCGACGCAGGTCGCGGCCTTGGGACGCGGGTCGCGGTCTCGAGTCATGGCTCGGTCCCGACCGGCCCAGAGGTTGGGCGACTCGACCCCAGCTGCGCTCTGAGCCAGACTCATCTGCCGATAGGGAACCACCTCATCGAACCAAGCAGAGACTCTGGCGGTCTGACTTTCGCGCCGCATGATGTGTGTCCGACGTCACACGGCGCACGCCGGTTGATTGCCACAGAGCTGTATCGAGGAGCCACCACCTATTCAGAACCCGCCAAGCGCACGTCCCCACGACATCGCGTCGAGACCGTCGCCCGCTCCTGCCCGTATCGCTGTCGCGCTCCCGCGATCGATTCTACACCGCGAGCGCCGCGTCATTCACGCGAGCGCCGTGAAATATGCGCATCCACCATGTCCCCACCGGAAATACTGCGCTGCGCACGTCAGCACGCCATCGTTCCAGCGCGTCGCGGTACGACGCGCGAAACGCACGCACCGCGGCAGCAGCGGTTCGCCATGCGTCACCCTGCTCACGGCCGACTGCGAATGTCGGATTGCGCTTACGCAGGTCCTCAAAGCTTGTGGCTCGCTCGTAGGGGGAGACATTGCTGGCTCGCTCGGCGCCCAAGAAGTCGAGACCTCGCTGGTGCACCTCCGCATGGGCCTGCGCTTCCATGCGGGCTAGCTCATCAGCCACCTGATGGCGAAAGCCATCCGCGTTCTCCTGGGCGATGACGGGCGGCAGCACGAGCGGGAGCGTCGCCTCGTCGAGCCATTGCGGGTTTTCCGGGTCGAGATATGCCGAGGGACGCGTCGCGTGAAGCGCGCCACGGCCGAGCTCACCCACATCCGCCTTGACGCCTGGCCATTCCCTCGCATGCAGGACCAGGCCAGCAGTCACTGGGTTTGCGAGCACGTAGGCTATCTTCTCGACCACCGCCGCCTGCGTCAGCAGCTTCACCACGCTCGTGGCCTCATGATCCCATACCGGCCCCTCCCACTTGCGCAGCACCTTCGTGCCCAACGCGACGAGGCGATGGAAGAACTGCAAGAAGCGCGGCAGCACACCCTGCACATCGGTTACAACAAGGTGCAGGTGCGTCGACATGGCGCAAAGGGCATGAACCTCGACGCCGTAGCGGCGTGCCGAGACGGCGAGGGCGTAGACCAACAGCTGGTTGATGGTCGCATCGGGGCGCAACAGCAGGTGCCGGCGCAGGACGCGTCGGGTGATCAGGTATGTGACGCCTGGAGCGATCTCGCGAGGCTGGCTCATGGCCGGGGTGCAGAAACAAGCACCGTGCCGGAAGTCGGCGTAGAACATTTCAAGTATTTGCGCGCTCGGTGCGTGGCGGCCGCCAGTTTCGCCATGGCGCCGCCACCCTCGGCCGATGTGCGCTGCGCTGGCGCTGGCGCCGCTCTGCTCTGCTGCTCTGCTGTCCCAAGGTGGGTTGCGCTGCCCCAACCTGGGTCGAGTCGCCCTGCCCTGCCTCAACGTTGATCGGGCTGCAGCGGCGGGTCCCCCTCAACCTGGGTCGGGTTGTCGTCAACCTGGGTCGGGTTGTCCTCAACTTGGGTCGGGTCCGGTCCCCCCAACCTGGGTCGGGTCGTTCCAACCCGGGTCGGGTCGTTCCAACCTGGGTCGGGTCGTTCCAACCTGGGTCGGGTCGTTCCAACCTGGGTCGGGTCGTTCCAACCTGGGTCGGGTCGTCGACCTGGGTCGGGTCGTCGCCGCCTCAACCTGGGTCGGGTCCGGTCCCCCCAATCTGGGTCGGGTCGTCGTGGCCCTTCGAGAGCCACTGTACGATCAGCGACTCGAGCACCTTCGCCGCCGCGGATTCGTCGGTGCGGCCGTGGAACATGTCGGCTGCGAGCGCCTCGGCGGCGCCGATGATCGCCACGCAGCGAAGGTGCAGCTCACGCTTTGGCAGGTGGGCGAACGGCGCGAGCGCGTCCCGGTAGATCGTCACGTACCTGTCGAGGAGCTCCTGCTCGACGGCATCCATCTGCTCGTCGCCCTTCAGCGCCGCGAGGATCGCGTGCCACTGAGGGCCGACCGTCGCGCAACAGTGCATGTACGCGGCGCTGACGACGCGCGCGACGTCTTCGAGCCGCTGGCGCGTCCGCTTCAACGCACCGAGCAGCGCCGCCACCTGACGGTCGTCGATCTGCCGCGCGAGAGCGATGAGGAGCCCGGCCCGCGTCTCGAAGTGCTGGTACGCAATCGGCTTGCTGACGCCCGCGCGCTCTGCGAGGTGGCCGAGCGTCAGCGCCTCGGTGCCCTCCTCGCGCACGATCCTCTCGGCCGTCTCGAGCAGCTGCTCCCGGCGCTCCGCCTTCGGCAGGCGCTTGCCGGAAGTTTCGCTCGTCGGCCGGGTCGCGGGTCGCGCGGCGTTCGCTCTCGCCATCCGCCTTGACACTACCACGGGTCGGCACATATTACCAAAGGTAACTTACCAACGGTAAGTTCGCATCGAACACAACTCGGGCGCCCGCGCGACCTGGCGGGAGGAGTCCATCCGCATGACCACACGAACGATGTCACCTGTTCTCTTGATCGGTGGCTCCGGCCACGTCGGCGCGCGCGCGGCGAAGGCGCTCCGGCTGCTGCATCCAGACCTCCCGATCGCGATCGCCGGACGCGACGCGCGCAAGGCGTCCACGGTCGCCGCGGAGGTCGGCGGTCCCACGACGGCGACGACCGTCGACGTCGACCGGGACGACCTCGGTCTCGATGGTGGCGCGTCGTTCAGCGCCCTCATCGTGCTCGTCAAGGACGGGGCGTCCAACGCCATGAAGCGCGCGCAGGCGGACGGCGTGCCTTACGTGGCCTTCTCTGATTTCGTCTCGGAGATCGGTCCCGTGGTCGCCCATTACATCGCGCGACCGACGCGCGCTCCCATCCTCATGCTGGGCCATGCCCTCGGCGGCACGGCGACGCTCGCGGCGCTGCACCTCGCGCAGGAGCTTCGAAGCGTCGACGCGATCGCGATCGGCTGCGTGATCGACGCGGACGATCACGGCGGTCCCGCAGCGCAGGCCGATTTCGAGCGAAACCAGCAGATCGCGCAGGCTGCGCTCCTCCTCGAAGACGGAAAATGGATCTGGGCACGAGGCGACGCGTCGACCCGGCGCATCGTCGACGTCGAAGGTGTGGAGGTCGTCGGCCAAGCCTTGCCGCTCCTCGACGTGGTCAGCCTCGCAGCCGCGACCGACGCACGATCGATCCGTGTCGACATCGCCGCGCGAGACGCAACGAAGCGTGGCGCGGGGCAGGTGACGGACCTCGTCATCGAGGTCTCGGGGCGGCGCCACGACGGCTCGAGCGCGCGGCTGCGTTACGACATCATCGACGCGGACAGCCATGGGCGGCTCAGCGCGTACGGCGCCGCGATCGCGACGGAGCGCCTGCTGGGGCTCGCGGGCGGTCCTCCGGTTGGCCCCGGCCTCTACCACCCCGAGAGCGTGCTCGACCCCGCGCGCTTCCTCGCGCGGCTCGAAGAGCTCGGCGCGCGCATCCGCCGCACCCGAGCGGAGGGCGCATGAAGATCGGAATCATCGGGGCGGGGTATGTCGGCGGGACGCTCACGCGCGGCCTCACGAAGCTCGGACACGAGGTGTTCGTCGCGAACTCGCGCGGACCGCATACGCTCGCGGAGCTCGCCTCCGAGACGGGCGCGTCCGCGGTCACCGTCGAAGAGGCGGCGCGAGCCGGCGAGGTCGTCGTCGTCGCCGTGCCCGAGCGCGAGGTGGAGAATCTGCCGCGCGCCCTCTTCCGCGCGCTGCCTCCGCACGTCGCCGTCGTCGACGCCGGCAACTACTATCCTCAGCAGCGCGACGGTCGCATCGAGGCGATCGAGGGCGGCGTGAACGAGAGCGCGTGGGTCGCGCAGGTGCTCGGGCGGCCGGTCGTCAAGGCGTTCAACAACATCTTCGCGCACGACCTCGCCGCGCTCGGCCGCGCTCCCGGCGCACCTGACCGCATCGCATTGCCGGTCGCGGGCGATGACGCGAACGCAAAGGCGATCGTGATGCGCCTCGTCGATGCTCTCGGCTTCGACGCGGTCGACGCAGGCGGGCTCGACGGGTCGTGGCGACAGCAGCCCGGCACGCCCGTGTACACGGCGAAGCTCGACGCGAACGGTGTGCGACGCGCGCTCTCGGAGGCGAGGAGAGAGCGACGCCCAGAGCTCCGCGCGACCCCGGACAGCCCGGGGACATGGACCGACCCGAGGTGAGCCGAGCTGGACGCTCGCCCGCGCGCCACGCCCGCGCTCGCGCGGGGAGGCCCGCTCACCCCGGTTGGAGCCCCATCGCGCGCGCCACGGCGTCCCGGTACTCCATCCAGGCTGCATGCGCTGCGGCCACCGCCGACGCGACCGCATCTGCCGTCGGCCCCTCGTCCGGCACGTGCCCGAGGACCATCTCCCACGCGTCCCGCCGGTGCCCACCCTCCACCGCCCGGTGCGCCCTCGCCAGGCGCATCTGCTCCGGGGGACATCCGTAGTGACGCACCATGGGGTGCGCGCTCAGCGCCTCCTCGATAGGCAGCACCTCTCGCCGCCCCTCGAGCTCTGCGCGCTCGTGCACGCTGCCCTCCACGAAGATGGTCAGCACCGCCGCGCCCACCACCCACGGCGGCGCCGCGCTCACGCGGTCGAGCAGCGTCCGGTAGGCGCGAGCCTCGGGCTCGAGCGGGATGGACTCGTCCTCGATGGCCGCGCGCGGGATGCCCAGGCCGTCGATCATCTCGAGGAAGAGCTCCGGATGCGACACGCCCAGCGAGAGCTTTCCGGTCTGCTCCTCGAAGAGGTTCTCCGCGAGGGCGCTGCGCACCGGGGCCGGCGGCGACTGGCCGAGCACGCGCGCGAGCAGCACCGGGAAGTCGCGCACGTAGACCCGGTACTCGTGCCGGAAGTGGACCGCGAGCTGGTCGCGCGTGAGGCCAGGGCCCGTGAGGTGCGCCCAGGCCCAGTGGTTCTTGCGGTCCATGATCGCGAGCAGGCGCTCCTGAAGACGACTCGTCATGCGGCAGCTCCTCGGCAAGGGAGCCTTTGTTCTACCGCACGACCGACGTCTGCCCAGCGCCGTCGCCGCCGTTCGAGGGGAGGATGTAGCGCCGCCGTCGCGCCGCCACGGCCCGGCGGTGTGCTGGGCTGTCACGATGATCACCGGGGGTGGCCACGAAAGGTCGCCACCGGCGCGGTCGTGACAGCGACTCCGGCGCTCTCTGCTCGAGCTCGGTCGTCATCTCGCGATCTCTGGCCGCTCGTCGATGGTCTCACCGGCCAGCAGCGTGTTCGAGCGCTCGGCGCCCTCGCTGTGCGTGGACAGCAGTCGATCCTCAGGATCTCCCTCGCGTCCTCGCTTTGCTGACGGGGGCGGCGCGCTCGCAGGCGACGGCGCCACGTCGAAGCTCGGGGCGTGCGCGCTCCAGCCGAGAAGGCTGAGCGGCGTCCCGGCCTCGCAACACGCATCGCGGATGCTCCTCACCCACGCAGGAGGCAGCGGCGCGTCGCCGCCGCGGAGGATGACCCAGTCCACGCCGCCGGACCCGCGGCACGCGTCGCACTGGACGTGGCCCGGGCCGCCGTAGACGTCGACGCCGTGCGACACGCGGCCGAATCCACCGCAGCGCGGGCAGAGCAGCTTCGGGTCCGAGCACGCCACAGCGGGGTCCGGCCCCAGGTCGATCGCCTCGCGGGGCTCCAGCCAGAGCGCGCGGCAGGCGGCGGGCACTGCGAGCAGGGCGGGAAGGCCGGCCTCGACCTCGGCCTGCGTCGTCGCAACGAGCGCCGGGATGATGCGCACGTGTTGCACGTAGGACATGAGGACCGGAGAGCGCGTCGGAAAGACCACGCATGCCCTGCGATCGGCCATGTTGAGCGCCTCGGACAGCACGGTCGCGGACGGCAGGGAGGCGGTGGGCTCGAGCACCACGAGCCGCTCGGCCGTGTCTGTCCACGCCCGCGGAGCGTACGGATCAGTGCGCCAGTTCCAGAAGGTCCAGTGTCTCAACGAGCGCCCAGCGTCTCACCTCGAGGAGGAAAGACAAGGCCCTGCATGGCGCGCGTGCTGCCGACGGCGAAGTGTGTGAGATCGTGGCTCATCCGCGCCCGTGGGGATCATTCCACCCCTGTTAAAATCGGCTGCGCAGACGCGGTCTCTCGGCCAGGTTCCGCAACGTCTGGCCGAGGCGGGCTGCGCTGCCGCGGCGCGCGCCGCCAATCCGGGTCGGGTCACGCCAACCCGGGTCGGGTCGCGCCAACCCGGGTCGGGTCGCGCGCGGGTCGCCAACCAGGGTCGGGTCGCGCGGGTCGCCAACCAGGGTCGGGTCGCGAACCTGGGTCGGGTCGCGCCAATCCGGGTCGGGTCGCGAACCTGGGTCGGATCGCGCGCCGTCAATCCGGGCCGGGTTGCGAACCTGGGTCGGGTCGCGGGGTCGGGTCGCGCCAACCCGGGTCGGGTCGCGCGCGCGGGTCGCCAACCCGGGTCGGGTCGCGCGGGTCGCCAATCCGGGTCGGGTCGCGAACCTGGGTCGGGTCGCGCCAATCCGGGTCGGGTCGCGAACCTGGGTCGGGTCGCGCCAATCCGGGCCGGGTTGCGAACCTGGGTCGGGTCGCGGGGTCGGGTCGCGCCAACCCGGGTCGGGTCGCGCCAACCCGGGTCGGGTCGCGCCAACCCGGGTCGGGTCGCGATGGGCGACGAGCTTAGCCGTCGAGCAGCTCTGCTTTATGATGCGGCACATGTGGTCGTCTTCCGCCCTTGCATCGGGCCCGTGTCGCTGCGCTGGCGGCATGTGGCCGGCTCTCCTGCAAATTCTCCTGGTCGCCGCGCTCGCTGGATGCTCCGCCGAGCAACGCAGCTTCGTCGACAGGGGCTCCGGCGGTGCCGGCGGGACAGGCGGCGCGGACGCCGGCGGGGCAGGTAGCGACGGCGCTTCAAGCACCGGCTCCGGCGAGAGCTGCACGGCGCCATCGGACTGCCCTGCCCCGGCGGACCCGTGCCAGATCCCTGCTTGCGTCGAAGGCAAGTGTGGCGCGGCGCCGCTGCCGGAAGGTACCGAGATTGCGTCGGCGGCGGACGACTGCCAGCAGATCTTCTGCGATGGTCGCGGCGCTCAGATCGTCGTTGCTGCCGATGAGCCCGAGGAAGACGATAACCCGTGCACGTCTGACACCTGCGACGGGACAGCGCCCATCCACTCGCCCCAGCCAGGGCCGTGCCCCGGGGGACGCTGCGACGACGCTGGCAACTGCGTGCCGGTCCAGTGCACGCGCGACATCGAGTGCGGAAACTCCACGGAATGTTACCGATACACCTGCGATAACGGGCGCTGCGCGGAGGGGCCCGCGCCGGCAGGTACCTTGTGCAACATGCAGCAGGATCAGTGCGATGGGGCGGGCCAGTGTATCGACTGCGTGAACAACGGTGGGTGCGGAGAATGCTGCGTCTGTGCCCAAGGCGGGGTCTGCGTCCCGGCGTGAGCCGCTGCCGAGGCGGCGATCCGACCCAGGTCGGGGCGACCGAGGGCGCCGCCCGGTGGCGCGGGCGAGCGAGCACGGGTTCATGACGTGTGCCGGTCCGCCCCGGAGCTGCCTCCGAGCGTTCGCGCATGAACCGCCGGCGGGATCGGCGTCGTGCCTGCTTGCTGCCAGCCCGGGTCGTGTCGCAGCTTTGCTCTCGCGCGCCGCGGCCGGCGCGCGATACTGCACGCGGCGCGGTGCGATCGGCCGCAGAACGGAGCAAGCGTGATGGTCAGCGGAAGGTGTTTGTGCAGCGGCGTGCGATTCGAGATCACGGGCGAGCTCGGTCCGGTGATCCAGTGCCATTGCTCGATGTGCCGGCGCGCGAGCGGCACCGCGTTCGCCACGAACGTGCCGGTACACGCCGACGCATTCCGTATCGTGCAAGGGCAGGAGCTCATCACCGAGTACGAGTCGTCGCCGGGCAGGCGCAGGGCGTTCTGCTCGCGATGCGGCTCGCCGCTCTACTCCCGCATGCTCGGCCGCCCCGAGATCCGTCGCGTGCGGCTCGGCACGCTCGAGGAGGACCCGGGCGCTCGCCCGGTGGCCCACACCTGGGTCACAGCGCGAAGGCGGCCTGGGACACGCTCTGCGATGACGGGCTGGAGCGGTTCGACGAGGCGCCGCCGCCGCCTTACTACGCCTCACCCGGCCCGCGCCGCTGACGCGAGCCCTCCGCGGCTCCCGGTCGATCGCTCTTCGCAGCCATGGGCGGTTGTCCTTTCCGCCGGCGGGTGCTTGCCGCTAGGATCGCGGCATCGCGCGCCCGCGCACCGCCACTGCATCGCGCGCCTGCGCACCGCCACTGTGCGCACCGCCACTGGTTGACAAGGAGACCCCCCGTGCACCGTCGACATGCGCTCTGGATCCTGATGCTTTGCCTGGCTCCCCTGCTCGCCGCGTGCGGGCACCCCTGGAAGACCACCCGTCAGGCTGCGCCGAACCCGTTCTACGGCAAGGGGCGTTTCGGGGTCGTCCCGGTGACTTTCATCGCCCTCGAGGTCGGCGACAGATCCGAGGCCGACTGGATGGCGGAGAAGGACGCCGAGCAAAGGCAGAGCTGGCAGGAGGACAAGACGGCGATCAACGAGCAGTTCACGGCGGCTCTCATGGCGGAGGCAGCGTCGGAGGACGCGACAGTCGTCATGGCGAGAAGCGCGGCCGACGCGCCATTCTTCATCCGCTCGAACGTCACGTTCTACGAGCCCGGCGTCTTCACCGGCGTCTTCAACATGGACACGGTCCTCAAAGCGACGGTGCAGATCACCGATCCGGCCGGGATGGTGCTCGACGAGGTCCTGTTCGAGACGAAGTCGCCGGCGTCGCTGTACAATCCATCGAGCGGCGGGCGCGCGCGAGACGCGGCGAGACAGCTCGGAAAACTGGCGGCGATGTACCTCAGCCATCGTATCCGGGGCGAGGACTGAGCCCAGGACCGGAAGGGAATCCGCGAGTGAAATCCCTGCCGATTTCACGAAGCTGCCCGCTGGCCACCCGCAACCTCGATCTGCGTCGAGAGTTTGACGAGCGCCTCGACAAGGCGGCGATCGCGACGGACGGGAGGCGGACGGACATCGGCAGTAGCGCAACGGCCCTCCTGCCCCACGTCATGGGACACGAACGTCATGCCCGACCACATCGGCATTGTCGGTTGCTCCGCCGAAGGCGCAGCCCTCTGTTATCGGACCCTCTGCGCCGAAGGCGCGCAGCTCCTCGGCACGTACGCTCACCCCGAGGTCTCGATGCACACACCCTCGCTCGCGGAGTACATGCGGTGCATCGACCGCGGCGACTGGCAGGGCGTGGGGGAGCTGATGCTCTCCTCAGCGACCAAGCTCGCGCGCATCGGCGCCGACTTCCTGATCTGCCCCGACAACACCATCCACCAGGCGCTACGCTACGTCGCGCCGCGATCGCCGCTGCCCTGGCTGCACATCGCCGAGATCGTCGCCGGGGAGGCCGCCCGGCGCGGGCTCCGTCGCCTCGGCCTGACGGGAACTCGCTGGCTCGTCGAGAGCGAGACCTATCCGGAGAAGCTCGCCGCGCGCGGGATCGAGTGCGTGCGCCCGAGCGCCGCCGAACGCGAGGAGATCAATCGCGTCATCATGGATGAGCTGGTCCTCGGCGTGCTCAGGCCCGAGTCGGTCGCTTGCGTTCAGCGGGTCATCGGGCGGATGAAAGAGGCGGGGTGTGACGGCGTCGTGCTCGGCTGCACCGAGATCCCGTTGATCATGAACGACGCTAACTCCCCGCTGCCGACGCTCGATTCCACACGATTGCTTGCGCGCGCGGCACTGCTCCGGGCGGTGCAGGGCGCAGCCGCGCCGGCATGAGCGAGGTCCCTCCGTCACCTCGCCGCGCGTGCTTCCGCGCAAGAAGCGCTCGCGCCGGGCAAGCGGTGCAGCCAGGGAGCTCACCAGCGAGCGACCTGATGGAGGACACCGCGAAGCGGGAGGGAGATCTACGAGTAAGGCGGCGGTGCGCACCGTGCAGCGGCGCCGCGAGTGCCTGCGGGGGTGGAGGTCGCTCGCGCGCGCACGAGATCATACACCGAGCCGGGCAATCCGGATCCGCAGCGGAGGAGCGCTCGGCCACACGGACCGACATCGAGCTGGCGACGCGAACCAGCGATGAGTCCTGCGCGTGAGGGCAGCTCGTCCGCCGGCGAGAGGCCTTGCCACGGTTACATCGCTCCGATACGATACGTCGATGACGCAATTCACGGTCGTCCAGCTCTACTCGAGGATATCCATCCTGCGGCGTTAGCGCCGGTGTCGCCGGCGCATGCTGTCCTCGCGGCATGCAGGAATAGCGCTGTTGATCGATGGGTGAGGAGAGCGCGTCAGCACGATGGGGGAATGCATGGATGACAAGATGGCCCACGCAGATGCGTCCCTTTCCGATCTCGCCGCGGCGCGGCAGCGGATAGAGGCGCTGGAAAGGGCGCTGGCGGAGTCGCAGGCCGCCCTGACGGCGTCGGAGGCCGCCCTGTCCGAGGCGCGGTCGAGCTATCAGAGCCGGTACGACATGCTCATGCACGCGGAGGCGCCGGTCGCGATGTGGCGAGGCGACGACTTCGTGTTCACCCTCGCGAACCCGCACTACTGCGCGTCCTGCCGGATCACACGTTCCTGGGCAGGCCGCTCCTCGACGTCCTTCCCGAGGCGAAGCAGCAAGGGTTCTGGGATCTCCTCGATCAAGTCTATCGCACCGGCAAGCCGTTCGTCGGCAACGAGATGCCCGTGACGTTGCGTCACCAGGAGACGGGCCGCGCGGAGCAGCACTGGCTGAACATCGTGTACGCGCCTGTCCGGGATGGGAGCGGTGAGATCGTCGGCGTGTGCCACTTCGGCGTCGAGATCACCGACCAGGTGCGGGCGCGGCAGGCGGCCGAGGCCAGGGCCGAAGAGCTGCGGCGGAGCGCCGAGCTGATCGCGGCGCAGCAGGAGACGATACGTGTCATGAGCACGCCGCTCCTGCCTCTGGCCGACGGCGTGCTCGCGATGCCCCTCATCGGGCCGATCGATGCCCGGCGCTCCGAGCAGATCATGGAGGGGCTGCTCCGAGGCGTCGCGAGGGAAGGCACCACGATCGCGATCCTGGATGTCACCGGGGTCGACACGATCGACACGCAGGCTGCGAACGGCCTGATACGGGCGGCTCATGCGGTGCGGCTCCTCGGTGCCCGCGTGCTGATCACGGGCATTCAACCCGCGATGGCTCACGTGCTGGTACAGCTCGGCGTCGATCTGCAGGGCATCGCCACCTACGGCACGCTGCGGTCGGGGATCGCTGCGGCCATGAGCGCGAGGTAGCTGCCCGGAGCGACCGACCCAGGTCGGGGTGGCCAGAGGGCCGGCGAGCCCGTCCCCGCCTGCTTGCAAGGTGTGGAGAGAGGCCGTACGGAGTGGAGCCACATGAATGAGCTGAGCCGTTCGCAGATAGAGCATTTCATTGCGGAGGGATTCGTCCGGATCGACGAGGCGTTTCCCCGGAGCGTCGCCGACGAGGGCCGCGCGATCCTGTGGCGTGACACCGGGATGGACCCGAACGATCCGAAGACGTGGACGAAGCCGGTCGTTCGACTCGGGCTCTACGGTCAGCGGCCGTTCGTTGACGCGGCGAACACGCCGGTGCTTCGGGCCGCGTTGGATCAGCTGGTCGGCCGCGGGCGCTGGCAGCCGCGGACCGTGCTCGGCACGTTCCCGATTCGCTTCCCGTCGCCCGATGACCCGGGCGACGCGGGCTGGCATATCGACGCGAGCTTCGGCACCGAGAACCCGGACTTCATGTCGTGGCGCGCGAACGTCGCGTCGCGCGGCCGCGCGCTGCTCATGCTCTTTCTCTTCTCGGATGTCGGCGAGTCGGACGCGCCGACGCGCATCCGAGCGGGGTCGCATCTGGACATCGCGAGGCAGCTCGCGCCGGCGGGCGAGCAGGGGCTGACGCTGCGTGAGCTGGCCGCCAACGGCTTCGAAGAGACAGCGCAGCGACCGCAGGTGCTCGCGACGGGCGAGGCGGGGACGGTCTATCTATGTCATCCGTTCCTGGTGCACTCGGCGCAGCCGCACCGCGGCACGCGCCCGCGATTTCTGGCCCAGCCGCCCCTGCTCCCGGTCGAGCCGTTGCGGCTCGAGCGCGAAGGCGGCGAGTATTCACCCGTCGAGCAGGCCATTCGTGGGGCGCTGAGCGGCGCTCTGTGACCCGCCGCCACGCGCGATGACCCGACCCAGGTTGGACGACCCGGCCCAGGTTGGGGACGTTGTCGCTGTAAGATTCAGCCCAGATTGGAGTAGCGACCCAACAGCGGCCCAACCGAGGTTGCGGCGACTGACCGACCCGACCCGGGTTGAGGACGACGGACCGAGGTTGAGCGACCCGACCGACCCGACCCGACCGAGGTTGCGGTGACCCGACCGACCCGACCCGACCGAGGTTGCGGTGACCCGACCCAGGTTGCGGTGACCCGACCCAGGTTGAGGACGGCCGGCGGGTTGCAACGACCCGACCCAGGTTGAGGACGGCCGGCGGCCCGACCCAGGTTGCAACGAGTCGCGCGGCTGCTCAACCTGGGTCAGGTCGCTCGGTGCTGGGCGCGCCAGGCGGCGGGGGTGGCGCCGTGATGGCGCCGGAACAGGCGCACGAAGTGGCTCGGGTCGGCGTAGCCGACGCGCTCGGCGATGACGTCGACGTACTCATCGGTCGCGAGGAGCCGGCGTCGCGCCTCGGCCAGACGTCCCTCCACGATCCACGCGCCGACCGTGCGCCCGGTGGCCTGCCTGACCGCGGTGGTCACGTGGGCAGGCGTCCGTCGCACCGCCTCCGCGACCTCCTTGAGCGAGAGCGGCCCCAGGCACCGGGCCTCGATCACGGCCAGCGCCTCCGCCACGATCGATGGACGCTGCGGCGGCGCGGCCCGGACGCTCCCGCTCGCGCGCACGACCTCCGCGAGCACCAGCGCGAGCAGGCTCTCGGCGACCACCGGCATCGCGCCCGCTGCCTGCTGCTCGCGCTCGAGCTCCCGGAGCAGATCCAGCACGTACGCCTGCCGCGCCGCCGGCAGCTCGACCACAGGAGACGCCCCATGACGGACGCGGTCGATCGGGGCGAGCAGGTCGCCGTAGCGCGCCGGGTCGAGGCACGTCCGGCAGAAGCCCAGCCCCCACACCTCGGGGCGGCTCGCGGACAGCACGCGGTGCGCGTCGCCGGCCGGAATGATGTGGAGGTGTCCGGCCCGCAGCTCGAACTCACCGCGATGCTCGACCCGCATCCGACCTCCGACGTGCAGGGCGAGGGCAACGTAGGTGTGGACCGCCGGGCTCCGCATCGGCCGCACGACGTCGCAGGAGCCCGCACGCCGCATGAACCGGATCGGATTGGGGCCGAGATCGTCGTGGCTCACCCGCGGAGCGTACCACCTTCGCCGCGGCCCGGCGGCGGGTGCGGCGCGCGATCGAAAACGACGCCAAGGCCACCCCAAAGGCGTCCAAGGACGCGCGCCTCCGCCGGCGCCAGGCTCCTCGTGTCGGACCGACATCCGCACCACCCGAGGATCACCTGATGCCTGACCGAGCTGAGCACCTCGCCCCCGGTGACGAGGCGCGCTGGACCGCTGTTGCGGCCAGCTATGAGCGCTGGGCCGAGCCCCTGACATCCCATTTCGCGCGCGCGGCGCTGTCGCTGGCGGGCGGGGTCGATCGCGGCGAGCGCGTGCTCGACGTCGCGGCCGGGACGGGCGCCCTCGCGCTGGCCGCGGCCGGGGCGGGCGCGCGCGTGCTCGCGACCGACTTCTCGCCCGGCATGGTGGCGCGCCTGCGCGACCGGCTCCAGCCCTTCGCCGGGAGCGAGGCGCGCGTGATGGATGGGCAGGCGCTGACGGTGGAGGACGCGACCTTCGATGCGAGCTTCTCCGTCTTCGGCGTCATGCTGTTCCCCGACTGGCGGCGCGGCCTGGCCGAGCTCGTCCGTGCGACCCGGCCCGGCGGCCGGGTGATCATGGCAACCTGGGTGAACCCCGAGGGCGCCGGCCCGACGCCGCTCTTCTTGCAGGCCTATCGCCGTGCCTTCCCGGGCGCGGCCATCCCCCCGCCGCCGCCGGGGATGGCGGTCCTCTGCTCGCCGGAGGGCCTGAAGGCGGAGATGGTCCGGGCCGGGTGCGGCGAGGTCGCCGTGCACGCGGTCGACGGCGCCTGGGGCGGGCCCTCGGTGGACCTCGTCATGGGGGACATCGACCAGATCCTGCGCCTGATACCGCTCTACGCCGGGCTCGACGGCGACGGGCGCGCCCGGCTGAGCGGACCTCTGCGCGCCGCCATCGAGGCTTGCGCCGGGCCAGGCGGCGCCGTTCGCGTCCCCTCGACGGCGAACGTCGCGATCGGCCGCCGCTGACGCATGCCGCGCCCGCGCCGTCGCGGAGCCGCACCCGAGGGCGTTAGAGGGCGCGCGCGCCTCGAGCGCCGCGACGCAATCCGCCATCTTGCAGCCCCGGAACAGCGCCGTCGCCTCGTCGACCGTCATGCTGACGCCGTATCCGGCCACGTGCTCGACGAGCACCTCGTTGCCGAGGCGCTCGCTGTCCACCAGCGTGCCGTCGCAGTCGAAGATGATCGCGTTCATGCGCCCGTCCTCTCCGGCCAGGATACCGCATTGCAGCGGACCGCCTCTGCTCGTCGCCTCCCGGCCGGACGCGGGGCGTGCCCGTGCCGGAGCAGCAGATCACCACCGGCTGCTGCCAGGGCAGCAGCGCGGGCGGCAGATCCACTCCGCGCGGCGACCTGGGGGGCCGACCCGGTGCCGACGGTCATGAGCCCGACGGGCGGCGCGACGCCCTCTGGCCAGCGAGGCAGCGGCATGGGAGTTGTTTTCACAGGAGCGCCATGGATCTCGGCTTGAAGGGACAGGTCGCCATCGTCACCGGTGGCAGCGAAGGCATCGGGAGAGCCACCGCCCTTCGGCTCGCGGCGGAGGGGGCGCGGGTGGCGATCGCCGCGCGCCGGCTGGACGTCCTCGCGAGCGCGGAGCAGGAGATCCGGGACCGAGGCGGGGAGGTGCTGGCGATCGTGGCAGACGTCACGAAGCCCGACGACGTCGAGCGCCTCGTGGCGGACACGGTCGCCCGGTTCGGTCGGCTGGACATCCTGGTCAACAACGCCGGCACCGGACGGGCAAACCACTTCGAGGAGGTCGACGACGAGACCTGGCAGGCCGATCTCGACCTCAAGCTGCACGCGGCGATCCGCACGTCGCGCGCCGCCATACCCCACCTGAAGAAGCAGGGGGGCGGGCGCATCATCAACGTGACGACGCCCGCCGGAAAGCAACCCGGGGCGAGGTCGCTCCCGACCTCGGTCAGCCGCGCGGCGGGGATCGCGCTCACCAAGGCCCTGTCCAAGGACCTGGCCGAGCACGGCATCCTGGTGAACACCGTCTGCGTCGGCGTCATCAAGAGCGGCCAGCAGCGGAGGAACGCCGAGCGCCGCGGGCTCAGCCCCGAGGATCACTACGCGGCGCTCGGGAAGAACGTGCCGCTCGGGCGCGTGGGCGAGGCCGAGGAGGTGGCCAACGTGATAGCCTTCCTCGCCTCGAGGGCCGCGAGCTACGTGACCGGCACCAGCATCAACGTGGATGGCGGAACCTCCGGAGCGGTCTAGTACTACAGCCGCACTTGGTCCGAGGTGCGGCTGTAGACATCAAAATCATCGAGAAATCCGTGTCCGTCCGCCCGTCTATAGCCGCAGATGGGCCGCAAGTGCGGCTGTAGCACTAGGCGCGGTCCGACGAACGTCGCGAGCGGCACGCGCCCCGGAAAGAGCGAGCCAGCCGACCAGCAGTGTTCCGGGCGAGCCCGATCGACGGCTCGGGCCGCGCAGCAGCCCTTCGAACGGCGCCTAGCCCGCGCCCCCGCGCTCGACGCACACGCCGAGCCTCTCCCCGAAGCGCTGGCACGCACGCGCCGGGCCGCAGTCCCGCTCGTCGCGACAGCGGCCCGCTTCGACGCGGCACACGCCGATCGTCCGCTCGCCTGAACGCTCGTAGTGGCAGGTGAAGCCATCTCCGCACGGCGCCCCGTCACATGCGTCTCCTTCGCGGGAGCCTGGGCCAGCCGGGCCGATCGCGGCGCCCGGTGGCGCGCAGCCGACGCCGGCGCCGAGCGCCAGCAGGCAACGCGCCACCCAGCCGGGGAGCCCGCCCGAGAGGCCTCGACGCCCGCTCGCCATGCAGCAGGCGCCGCTCCGGGCAGGCTCTCCAGAGCCGCTCCTCAGAGCTGGCTCCGCGCGGACGCCGTCGCCTGCGCCTCGCTGAGCGGGCGTGTGCTCGCCGCCAGCACGGGCTCTGGCACCGAGCCCGCCTCGCTCAAGCGCCGCTTCGCCTCGGTGAGCACGTCACCCGGCAGGGGACCCTTCCTCGCGAACTGCAGGTTGTCGCGCAGGTGCTTCGGATCTCGGGTTCCGACGATGGTGGTGCTCAGACCCGGGTGCGAGAGCGTGAAGCGCAGGGTGAACTCGATCCGGCTGAGGCCATCGAGCAGCTCGTCGAGCCTGGCGCGCTCCCAGCGGTCTTGCATGGTGGTGCCCGGCAGCATGTAGTTCGTGCGCTGCCAGTCGGTGGGCGCGCCGCGCGCCACGCCGCCGCGGATGATCGTGCCCGCACCGGCCTGGGCTGCCTTGCTGATCACCTCCTCGTGCTCGCGCTGCAGCGCGGAGTACGGGATCTGGAAGGCATCAAAGACGCCCATCTCGATCTGCTCCACCAGGTTGGGCAGCGTGCCCGAGACGCCGAGGAAGCGAACCTTGCCCTCGCTCCTGAGCTTCAGCGCCTCCTCCAGCGCGCCGTCCTGCTCGAACTCTCGCCGGGTGAGGCTCCGGTGGAACTGCACGAGGTCGAGGTGGTCCGTCTTCAGCAGGCGAAGGCTATTCTCCACGCCGTGGCGGATGTTCTGCGCCGTGTGCACGTGCTCGCCCTGAGCCCCGCCGACGACGCAGCCGCACTTCGAGGCCAGGAAGTACTCGTGCCGGCGGTGCGAGATGAAGCGTCCGATCCGCTCCTCGCTGCGACCGTAGTCGATGGACGTGTCGATGAAGTTGATCCCGGCGTCCAGCACGTCGTTCAGGATGCGCTCCACCTCCTGGTCCGAGAGCTCGGGGCCGCGCGGGGCGCCTCGCAGCTCCATGGCGCCGAAGCCGAGCGTGGTGACGCGGACGCCGGTGCGTCCGAGCTGGCGAGTGGGTAGATCCGTCATGGTGCTCCTCCTCTTCAGTTCTTCGGCGGCGCCGACTTGAGCGTCGCGTCGAACAGCGCGAGCAACGTCTGGTAGTGGCGCTCGGACGCGTCCCGGTTGTACACCGCCGAATCGGAGGGGACCCAGCCATGCTTCGCGCCTGCATAGGTCTCGACCGTATGCTGTACACCGGCCTGCACGAGGGCCTCGATCAGGCGCTGCTTCTGCTGGTCCGGGAACGAGGCGTCCTCGACGGCGCCCGCGACGTAGACGCGCGCCCGGATGCGCGGCGCCAGGAGGTGCGGGCTCTCCGGATCGTCGGTCGCCAGGTTGCCGCCGTGATAAGACGCCGCCGCGATCACCCGATCGGGGAAATGGCCGGCGGCCGACAGCGACAACCCGCCTCCCATGCAGTACCCCGTGGTGCCGATCGCCAGGGACCTGACGTCGGGTTGCGCTGCCAGGAAGGCGAGGAACGCCTCCGTGTCCGAGCGCACGTTGACCTTGGTGGCCGTGGACATGTACTTTTGCTGCCACTGCTTGCGAAGCTCCGGATCTCGGCTGAACGCTTCGGCGTCCGGCGCCTGGTAATGGCCAGCGCGGTAGAACAGATCCGGCAGCAGGACGAAGTAACCGCCCTGCGCGATGCGCTCTCCCAGCTCGAAGAGCGCGGGCCGAATGCCGCGGCCATCCTGATACACCAGCACCGCGGGCCAGGGACCCTCGCCGGAGTCGGGACGGAAGACGGAGGCCTCGGTTTGCCCGTCTCGGGTCTTCAAGGTGACTGTGGCTCGTGACATCGTTTCCTCGTGCGCAACGGTTGGAGAATGGACGGATTGTCGAAGGGGCGCTCCGCCGGCGTTCAGCGCGCCGCCGGGAAGAATCGGTTGGCGGGCCGCGCGAGCCCCAGGTTCTCGCGCAGCGTTCGCCCTTCGTACTCACGCCGGAACAGGCCTCGGCGCTGGAGCTCGGGGATGACGCGATCGACGAAATCGTCGAGCCCGCCCGGCAAGTAGGGGAACATGATGTTGAAGCCGTCGCAGCCGTTCTGGACCAACCACTCTTCCATCTGGTCCGCGATGGTCCCGGGCGTGCCGACGAACGTGAGCCCCCCGAAGCCGCCGAAGCGCTGCGCGAGCTGCCGCACCGTCAGCCCTTCCCGACGCGCCAGCTCGATCGCGCGTTCGCGCCCGGTCTGCCCGGCGTTCGTGGGCGGGATCTCCGGGAGCGGCGCGTCCGGATCGAACTGCGAGGCGTCGCAGCCGAGCGCGACCGAGAGCGAGGCGATGCTGCTGTCGAAGTGCACCAGGCTGTCGAGCCGCGCGCGCTTCTCCTGCGCCTCCTGGACGGTGTCCCCCACCACGACGAGCGCGCCCGGCAAGATCTTGAGCGTGTCGGGGTGCCGCCCCAGGCGCTCCAGCCTGCCCTTGACGTCGGCGTAGAAGCGGCGCGCGCTTTCCAGCGTGGATTGCGCCGCGAACACGACCTCGGCGGTCTCGGCCGCGAGCTGCCGGCCTGCTTCCGAGGCGCCCGCCTGCACGATCACCGGCCAGCCCTGGATCGGGCGCGCGATGTTCAAGGGCCCGCGCACGGAGTAGTGCTTGCCCCGGTGATCCAGGACGTGCAGGCGCGCCGCGTCGAAGTAGATCCCGGCCTCGACGTCGCGCACGAACGCATCGTCGGCGAAGCTGTCCCAGAGCCCCGTGACCACGTCATAGAACTCGCGCGCGCGCCGGTAGCGCTCGTCGTGCTCCACGTGCTCGGTGAGCCCGAAGTTGAGGGCTGCGTCCGGGTTCGCGGTGGTGACGATGTTCCAGCCGGCGCGCCCGCCGCTCAGGTGATCGAGGGACGCGAAGCGCCGGGCCACGTGGAACGGCTGATCGAACGTGGTCGACGCGGTCGCCACCAGGCCGATGTGCTCGGTGGCGCCGGCCAGCGCGGAGAGCAGCGTGAACGGCTCGAAGGACGTGACCGTGTGGCTGCGCACGAGCGCGTTGAGCGGCATGTTCAACACGGCCAGGTGATCGGCCATGAAGAACGCATCGAAGCGAGCCTGCTCCAGGCGTTGCGCGAAGCGCTTGAGGTGCGCGAAATTGAAGTTCGCGTCCGGGTAGGCCCCTGGGTAGCGCCAGGCGCCCGTGTGAATGCTGACCGGGCGCATGAACGCGCCCAGCTTCAGAGTGCGTGCGACCACCGTGGAACCCCGGGCCGCGCGCGCGGCCATTCCGAGCGTCTCGCTGTCATGTGGCGTGTCTACTATAACGGATGCCGCGACGCTAGGGCGGATGGTAGCGACCCGACCCAGGTTGCCGCGACCCGACCCAGGTTGCCGCGACCCGACCCAGGTTGCCGCGACCCGACCCAGGCGCGACCCGACCCAGGCGCGACCCGACCCAGGTTGCCGCGACCCGACCCAGGCGCGACCCGACCCAGGCGCGACCCGACCCAGGTTGAGCGACCCGACCAGGTTGAGCGACCCGACCCAGGTTGAGCGACCACGACCCAGGTTGAGCGACCCGACCCAGGTTGAGCGACCCGACCAGGTTGGCGACCCGACCCAGGTTGAGCGCCTCGACCCGAGCGACCCGACCCAGGTCAGGCGCCGGGGCGACCCAACCCAGGTTGGATTGCACTCAGCCAGAAAGCTTGGACAAGGATGGAATCCAGCGCCGCCATCTCTATCTTATGGCACTGAATCCCTTCTCGGCCAGACACCTCGCGAACCGATCGCTGTCCGTACGATGCGCAGCTGTACGATCGTTGCGCAAGATCGCGTGATCCCCTGAGCCATCGAATCGTGCCATCGAGGCGATCGCCTCGTCGTTCTCTCACGATGGGCAGCATGGCCGCCAGCTTGCAATGTCCTCGCGTCGAAGCACCTGGTGCACGCGTCGTCGACGCGACTCCAACGTGAACAGCCACACAACGAGGACAACGACCCATGAACCGATCGCGCAAGAACCGGATGACTCATACGATGCATCGGTACGCTCCGCCCGGCGCCCTGCTGCTCGCCGTCGGGCTCTTTCCCGCATGCGCGATGCAGAGCGAATCCGATGAGTCCGACTCCGACAGGCTGGGCGCCGGGCTCGCCTCGAGCGCGACGATGACCTGCTCGAAGCTGACCGTCCTCAAGGGGTCCACCGGAGGCCAGGGCGCTGCGGCCCTGGCGACGAAAGATCTGAGCGGCACGGCCGATACGTGGAGCAAATATGTCGAGTTCAACCCCGGCAGCCAGGCTCAGTGCGAGTACGCGTTGCCGGCCGGCGCCTCGGACGCCGACGTCTCGGCGCTCAGCCTGTCGGTGAACTACCGAGGTCCCGCCAAGGCCGAGATGCTCTGGACCTTCGACGCCTGGGACTGGACCACAAGCACCTGGATCAAGATCGGCGACAATGCGTTCGCGTCCTCCTGGACCTGGAGCACCGCCACCATCGCGCTCCCGACCCCGCACGCTCGGTTCGTGTCCGGCGGCAAGCTCAAGATCCGCTATGGAACCACGAGCAACGCCGACGCGTCCGACGTCGACCTGCTGGTGCTCAACGCCACCCTGACCAGCGGGCCGCCGCCCGAGTGCGTCCCCGAGACCGACGCGCAACTCTGCTCGCAGCTCGCCAGGAGCTGCGGCCCGCTCTCCGCGAACGACAGCTGCGGCAACCCCCGCACCGTCGCGAGCTGTGGATCGTGCTCTGGCACGCAGACGTGCGGCGGCGGCGGGTCGCCCGGCGTGTGCGGCGACGCCGGCTCCAGCCCCAACCCCACCCCCAGCCCGAGCGCGGTGGTCGGAGCGTGCGGCGATCGCTCGAGCGGCAGGACCATCACCGTCGCGCCATCGGGCGGCGACCACAGGACGATCCAGGCCGGCCTCAACGCGGCGGCCGCAGGCGACACCGTGGTCGTCAAGGCGGGCACTTACAACGAGAAGGTCTCCTTCACGAGGAGCGGCACGGCTGCAGCCGGCTGCATCACCCTCAAGGGCGAGGCCGGCGCGATCCTCGACGGGACCGGCAAGAGCGGCGTCGGCATCGACATCTCCAGCAAGAATTACGTCAAGGTCACCGGCATGACGGTGCAGAACTGGAAGGGCAGCGGCGACACGCCGATGGGCATCAGCGTGAGCGGCAGCTCGAGCTTCCTCGAGATCCGCAACAACCTCGTGCACCACATAGAGAGCGCCGAGGACGCCCACGGCATCGCCTTCTACGGGACGTCCGCCACGCCGATGACCGACCTCCTCGTCGACGGGAACGAGATCCGGAACTGCAAGCTCGGCTCGAGCGAGGCGATGGTCCTCAACGGCAATGTCACCAGGTTCGTTGTCTCGCACAACACGATCCACGACAACGACAACATCGGCATCGACTTCATCGGCTTCGAGGGCACCGGCCCCTCGGGCTCGGACCAGGCGAGAGACGGCGTGTGCGTGGACAACATCGTCTACAACATCTCCTCGGCCACCAACCCCGCGTACGACGGCGAGCGGTCGGCTGACGGCATCTACGTCGACGGCGGCAAGGACATCGTCATCGAACGGAACAAGGTCGACACGAGCGACATAGGCATCGAGATCGCCAGCGAGCACGCGGGCAAGACCACCAGCAACATCATCGTGCGGAACAACTTCGTGTCGCGGAGCTACCAGGGCAACATCATGATCGGCGGCTACGCCACGAACAGGGGCAACGCGGCGGACATCGCGGTGCTCAACAACACCCTCTACCAGGCCGCCGGCGGCGAGATCATCATCCAGAACAACTCGAACGGCGTGCTCATCCAGAACAACATCCTCCACGGAAGGTCGGGGAACGACTACGTGAGCAGCGGCAGCAACAACAGGAACGTGACCGTCGACAACAACATCTTCTTCGGCGCGAGCCGCAGCTCCGCGGGCGCCTTCTCCGACCCGCACGCGAGGTTCGTCGACCCGCTCCTCGTCGGGCCCCCGGCGGACCTCCACCTGACCAGCGGCTCGCCCGCCGTCGACGCAGGCGTCGATCTGGGCACCCGGAGCGGAGCCACCGACATCGACGGCGGCGCGCGGACGAGCGGCGCGCGCATCGACATAGGCGCCGACGAGCGCTGAGGCCGCACTTGGCGACGACGAGGACCATCTGGAAGAAGACGCCGATGAAGATGATGGCGATCTTCGGCGCGTCCCCGAGCCCCAGCACGGCGACGGCGAGCGCGCCGAACACGGGCGCCGGCATGTAGCGGATGAAGTCGACGAACGGCTCGACCAGCCGTGAGAAGAGCGCGAACGCCCCGCAGAGGACGCCGAGCGGGACGCCGAGGAGCGCGGCGTAGAAGAAGCCCCAGAAGATGACGTCGCAGCTCTGGAGCAGGCTCTCGTGCAGCCAGTAGTCCCCCGTGCGCTGCGGAGGCATGGTGAAGGCGGTGTACAGGGCGCGGCCGACCTCGTGGGGCGCCGGGAGGAAGATGGGATTCGCGCGCTCCCCGCGAGCCAGCCGCTTCCCGGCCTGCGAGAGCTCGATGTTGCGCCGCTCGAACACCTCGCGCTCGACGAGCTGGCCCTCCGCGACGTAGGCATAGGCGCCGGGCACGGTCGTGTCGCCCGGATCGGTCACGCGCACCAGCGGGTGCCAGACGAACGGCACATAGCTGATGACGCACCACGCGGCGAGCGGCAGCAGAGCGGCCGGTACTGCTCGGGGGTGAGCCCGACGCGCGCGCTCATGATGCGCACGGCCTCGTCGAGGCTCTTCTCGTCCTTGATGAACCGGGCGACACGGTCCCACACCCGAACGACCTTGCCCCAGTCGGCGCGGCGCTCGGCGAGGCTCTTCGGGCTCACCGCGAGGACGTCGTAGATGATCCCCGGCGCGTCCGCGCTCGTGAAGATCGCGGTCGAGCCCGGGAGCTCGCGCAGCGCCTGCCCGCTGTTCGGCTGCCACGCGACGATGGCGTCGACGGTGCCCGATCTCAGCGTCTGCGGCGTCTGGTCCGTCGGCACATTGACGATCTGGATGTCCTTCTCGCCGAGGCCTGCAGACCTGAGCGCGTTCAGGAGCAGGAGGTGGCTGACGAAGCCGACCTCGACCCCTACCTTCTTCCCCTTGAGCTCGGCGACGCGGGTGATCCCGGGCCGCGCGACCACCATGTCGTTGCCGTTGCTGTAATCGTTGACGACGATGGCGACGCTCGGCGCGCCGCCGTTGCCGGTGACGAGCGCGTCGCCGTTCGTGACGCACACCGCGTCGACCTTGCCGGCCGAGTAGGCCTCCATCGAGGGCACGTACTCGAACCACGTGAAATCGACCTCCACGCCGGCTTCCTTGAACCAGCCTTTCTGGATGGCGATGTCCCAGGCGACCCACCCCGGCCAGTCGCTGTAGGCGATCCGCAGCGCGGCGCCGGCGGGCTTCTGCCGGGGGAGCGCGGGCGTCCCGGCCCGGGCGGCGCCGGGCGCGCCGTCGTCGCTCGAACCCTCCGCGGGCCCCGGGCCCTTTCCGCACGAGGCGCCGAGCAGCAGCAGCGTCACGAGCCCGACCAGTCGAACAAGCCACGTCATCGTGCGACCCTTTCTCCGGTTGCCTCGGGAGCAGCGCGGAGAGTGCCCGGTCGCCTGTTGCACGAAGTTTTCGCGCCTGTTGCGCGAGCCATGAGGCGCGCCTTTTTATTGATTTCATGCGCGCGGCGCTGGTCGCCTTCCCCGGCGGTCGCGCTGTGACCATGCGCGCGGTGCGCCTCGCCGGCCGTCGCCCGGCGCGGGCGACGGCCGGCCAGCGAGGCGCGCCGCGCGGAGCCGTCAGGGCTGGTCGGCGCCCTGGCCGCCGTCGTCGTCGCCGCCGACGAGATCAGGGCACTTCTGCCTCATGAGCGCGCACTCCGGGACCGGCGTCTCGATCGTGCTCGCGGGTGAAGCGCACGTGAGCGCCCGGAGCCTCGCGATGTGGGCGAGCAGGCAGGCCTCGTACTCGGCCACTGTCGCGGTGCAGCCCGTGCGCGCCTCGGCAGGAGGCAGACAGCTCGCCGGCTCCGGAGCGGCGTCGTCCGGCTGGGTCTCTGGCTGGTCGACCTCGGCCATGCATTTCTCCTTCACCGCGTTGCACTCCTGCCCGACGGTGGACCACAGGACGCCGGCGAACTCACAGGTGTCCTCCTTGGAGAGCGAGAGGCTCGGCGCAAGCGATTGGCACGTGGACTCGACGTCCGCGGTCGTCAGGTCCTTGAGCTGCTTGCTGCTCACAGCGGCTGGTATCGGAGCGGCCGCCACGTCCTTGCCGCCCCAGAGGACGAGCGACAGGAAGGCCGAGAGTGCTCCGAATCGAGTCAGTTGGTTCATTCTTTCTCTCCCTTGCAAGAGCGGCCGCCTCCGGCCGCCGGGGGGCACGGAGCAACCGACGTACCGGGGGCCTCGTTGTGCACGATGGGACCGCGCGCGCCCGGCGCGGCGCGGCGGGCGAGGCATGAGAGCTCATCGGTCTTCCAACCTTCCCGCTTCCTTCTCGAGCGCTCTGACGAGATCTCGTTAGCTCCACCCTGCCGGTCTGTCCTCTCGCGCACGGGGGCCGGCGCGGGCAGGATGGGCACAGGGCTGCTCGCCCCGGCGGGAAGCCGCGGGCTCACCCGGGACGGCGCTCTTGTGCTCGGACGAGAAGACCAGGAAGCGCCAGGGACGCCAGCGGCGGCAGGAAGACAAGCTTTCTGGGGTCTCCTGGCGTACTCGGCGTCCTGGCGGTTTTCTTCGTGTGGCTCGCTGGACCGGACGCGGCGAGCGATGTGCGGGCATGAAGGACAGCCTGCACCGCGGGGACGAGAGCGGCGGTGGTGGGGGCGCAGCGACGCAGGGCGGCCGCCGTGCGCGCGAGCCCCGGCCGGGCCGGGGCCGCTGGCCGTCAGATGAGGTCGCGCTCTCCGCCCGGATACACGAAGGAGTCGCGGGGCGAGTACCACGAGGCGCTCTTCACCACCTGGAGCGGGCTCCCCGGCCGCAGCGCGTACACCGGGTGATCCTTGGCGAGGAACTCGACGGAAAGGAGCTCGTAGGGGTCCGCCATGTCCGCGATATAAGGGTAGTTGCCGGCGACGAGCCGATCCCCGAGCCTCGTCACGTAGGTGAGATGTCCGCGCGCGACCACACCGATCTTGTTGCCGACATGTGCCCTGGTCCGGATGATGGGCACGCCGTCCACCGAGGTCGTGGCCACGAGCTCCTTGCCGTGCAGATCGAGCGTCGTCGCCCCGGGCGACGCAGGCACTCCGCGCTCGGCCACGTACCGGCGCACGGTGTCGGAGGAGTTGAAGTAGTGCGTGAAGAAGCGGGCCGGGCCCGCGCCGTCAGGCGTCGTGTGATCCGCGAGGTCCAGCCCCAGGTACGTGAGCGAGTAAGCTCCGAAGCCGGACGTCTGCTCCGGCTTGTCGACCACGTACTGGTTCATGTAAATGGCCCTGTTCGCGGCGGGCCTGAGCCCGTTCGGCAGGAGCGCGGCGGCGGCGTCTGGATCGGCTGGGACCCAGCTCGAGTAGAGCATCCGGCTATCGATGACCATCTGCGGCGCGGCGAGCTTCGACTCCGACATGGTGCTGTCTTTCTCCCCCCGGAAAGACGAGCACTATCACAACTCGCGGCCCCACGATCCGAAGCGGCCCGGGCAGAGGACCCCGGACTCACCTGGTCACGGAAGTGAGAGGGTGTCGTCGAATCTGCTGCTCGCTCCGTGCGCCGCCGGGAGAGGGCGGGAGCCAGCGCCTGTGCTGGAGCGAAGAGCCGCGCGTGAGCGTCAGGAAGGTCTGTCCCAGCAGGGCATCGGCTCGCGAGCTGCGCCGCGCGGAGCAGCGCGGCGCGGTGACCGGGCTCAATCGGCGGCGGGCGGCTGCGGTCCTGGGACGATGCCGGCGATATCCGGATCTTCACCCGGCGCCAGGCCGCCGCTCGATCCCTTGTCATTGCGGCGCTCGAGGCGGTTCGCCGTCTTCTCGCGCTGCTTCTCGATACGGGCGCGCTCTTTCTGGCGCTTCAACGCGGTCTGTCGTTGCATGATGACTCCGGCTTCAGGACGCTCCTGCACGGGCGTCGCGAAATAGGCTTCTCGGTGGGATCTGTGGGCGCACGACGGGTGTCGGCCCACGAGCACGCGGAGGGCGCCCTCTACCGCGCGCTCGGTGGCCCGCCCGAGCTCGACTGGCTCGCGCGCAGGCTCCACGGGGCGGCAAAAAAAAGCGGCGGACCTTCGGGGGTCCGCCGCCCTATGTCGACTCGACGAGCAGAGCGATCAGTAACGGCCGCGTCCGCCGCCGCCGCCGCCGCCGCCGGCCGGGCGCTCCTGCGCCTCGTTGACCTTGAGCGCGCGCCCATCGAGCATCATGCCGTTGAGCTGCGAGATCGCGCTGTTCGCCGCCTGGGCCGAGCCCATCGTGACGAACGCGAACCCGCGCGGCTGACCGGTCTCGCGATCGGTCGGCATCGCGATCTCGCGGACCTCGCCGGTGCCGGCGAACGCGCTCTCGAGCGACTCGCGCGTGGTGTTGTACGAGAGGTTGCCGACGTAAAGACGATTACCCATGACACATTGCTTTCACGGCCTGCAGCTGCGCTCGTGAGCGCTCTTCGCCTGCCATTCGATGAAGCCGTCGCGGATCGAACGGTGACGTGCCGCGCGGCGAATCCCGCGCAGGCACACGGTGCGTCGTCCAGTCATCCGCGCGAGCAACGCCTCCCTCGTGCAGAGGGAGAAAAAGCATCGTGTCGAGAGCCAGTGACGTCGTGAGGAGGGCAGGGTAATCCGGCACGGCGTGGTGCGCAAGGGGTACCACGCTGGTTTCTTCGCGCGCGCTTTCTTCCATCGCGCGCGCTTCGCGCGCGCTTCGCCTCGCGGGGGATCTGCGAGAAGCGAGGGCAAAGGCGCGGACAGCGCTTGTAAAAGCCGGCGGCGGGTCGCCGTTGATGAGCCCGCCGCCGTGGCGGGGCCCCAGCCCACGCACGCGAGCGCGAGCGCGAGCGGGCCGTCGTCCTGACGATGTCGATGCGCCAGCGAGGCGCCGTCACTCCTCGAAACCAGGGTTCACCGGCTGCGTGGGCAGGCTCCTGGCGAGTGACAGCTCCGTGGTAGGCACCGTCGCTGGCACCGGCGCCAGCTCGACGTCGTCGATCCAGAGCGAGCCGGTCCGGACGAGGAGGGTGCCGAACGAGATCGACTCGGCCGCGTTGTCGACGTCGAGGACGACCTGGTACTGCGTCCAGTCGGTCGTCTCCTTGATGGGGCGACTGCTCATGTTGTCGAACGCGAGCGTGGTGCCGGGTCGACCGTCGACGCGCATCCACAGACCGGCCCAGCCCTTGACGTCATCGGTCTTCACCCAGGCCTGCAGTCGGACCCGCTTGCCGCGGAAATCGCTAGCGCTGATGGACTGCATCAGGGTGCCGAATTTCTCGCCCGGGTCCCTCACCGACCTGAGGAACGCGGCCGACTTGCCGCTGCGCTTGACCTTGCTGTCGACGCCGACCACATACGCGTCCGGCGCGTCCCCCGCGAGCGACCAGCCCGCCGGGCTGGCCACCGCGTTCTCCGCCGTGGCCATGGGCCCACTCGCTCGCGCGGTCAGGGGCCCGGCCCCGATCAGCGCGGCTGCGAGGAGGCCACCGAAAATCGCCTTTTCGATCCGCATAACCGCTCCTTTCTGCGCGGCTTGCTTCGCGCGTCTCCCCTCGTCCTGCGGGGGTTGCCCGTCGACGTGACGTGGGGACGCCTCCTGCTCGAAAGCCGAGGACTCCCTGGTACCCAGCCAAGGCCCCGTCAAGGTGCCCGGCGCGCTGCCATTGAACCGGTGAGCTCACGATGGGAATCCCTGGCCGTGTCGAAGCACGCTCGAGCATTGGGAACGAAGGAGTCGGACGGGCGATACCGCGTGATGGGCAATCAGCCGCGACGAGGCGCGACGCGCGCGATCGAGCAGCTCCGAGCCGCCATCGCTCCTCGCTCAGGCCGTCCTGGCGCCCGGGTAGCGAGATGGCGGCGGTGCGCCTACCCGGGCGCCCAGGAGAAGACAACGCACGACTCCAGCGCGCGCCTCCTCGCCGGTCGTTCGATGCCGCCTCGGCAGGGGGCCTGGCCCGCGGCGCGCGCGACCGAGGCAGGCGCGAAGGGCCGGGTTCAGCGGCGTTCCCGGTCCTCCGCCCCGGCCGCTCTTCGCCGCTTTCGCCGCGCTCCCGCGCCCCGCGCACCGCCGCCCCCGGCGGCGGATCCTGCCCCGGCCGCTTCAATGCCGCCGATCCCCGAGCCCATTTGGGAAACGCTCCTGTTACCTTGGGCGGCGCTCCGCAGCGCACTGCGGGCGCAGGTTCGACGGCAGCGCCGGCACGCCGGCCTCTCGCCCCATCGCCAGCCGAGGTTCGGATCCAACATGCAGCAGGACACGAAGAGCGCGCGCGTCTCGTTCCGTATCGAGAACCTCGAAGCCGCGCTCGAGCAGGGGATCGACAACGAAGCGGCCGCGCTCGACGTGCTCGTGGCCGCCGCGGCGAAGGGGAACCCGCACCCCGAGCTGTGGGCGAAGCTCCACGAGGCCGCCGCGCGCAACGACCGGTTCTCCGAGCTCGCGTTCGCGTACGAGCGCTTCGCCGGCGAGCGGCGGTTCGGGATGCTCCCGCAGGCCGCCCAGGCCGAGTTCCTCGTCCACGCCGCCGAGTTCCTCGCCGACTCCTTCGGCGACCCCGGCGGCGCGCGCCCCTACCTCGAGCGGGCGCTCTCCGTCCTGCCGTCGCACCAGGAGGCCTTCTTCCGGCTCGAGCGCATCCTCGTGGAGGCGAACGAGCCGCCGAAGCTCGCTGACCTCTACGCCCTCGCCGCGAACCACCGCACGGACCGCGCCGAGCAGCTCTCCCTGCTCCGCCGCGCCTTCGAGCTCATCGAGGCCAGCGGGAAAGAAGAGGAGCGCGCGATCAAGCTGCTCCAGCAGATCCTCCGGATCGACCCCGGCGACGCCTCGGCGCGCTGGGCGCTCGAGGCCCGCTACGCCCGCGCCGGGCGCCCGCAGGACGTCGCGCGGCTGCTCGAGCAGTCGCTCGCCGCGGAGCCGCCGCCGCCCGACGCGCTCGAGATCCGCGCGCGGCTCATCGACCTCTACAGCGGCCCGCTCAAGGAGATCGAGCGGGCGCTGCCGCACGTCGAGGAGGTGCTCGCCGAGGACCCGACCCACGAGGCCGCATTCCGCGCCGGCGAGGCGCTGCTCGGGCGCAAGACCGTCCTCGTGCGCGCCGCCGCGGCGCTCGAGTCGGCCTACGCGCGGCTGGGCAAGGCCCAGGACGCGGCGCGCATGATGTCCCTCCAGATCGAGAACCTGCGCGGACCGCGCCGCGTCGAGGTGCAGAAGCGGCTCGTCGAGCTGCTCTTCCAGAAGCTCGGCGACCTCGCGTCGGCGTTCGCGCTGTCGGAGCAGATCCTGGCGGTCGATCCGTCCGACGAGGCCGTGCGCGAGCGCTTCCTCGCGCTCGCGCCGGCGCTCGACCGCCGCGTGGACGCGGCGCGCGTGCTCGTGCGCGCGTCCTCCGGCGCCAAGGACAAGCCGCTCCGGGCGCGCATCGCCGCCGAGCTCGGCGAGCTGTACGAGGGCCTCGGCGATGGGAAGAGGGCGCGCGCGGCGTTCCTGCAGGCGCTCGACGGCGAGCCCGACGGCGCGGCCGTGCGGCGCGCGGCGCGCGGGCTGGCGAAGCTCTGCGAGCGGGAGCGCGACGCGCGCGGGCTCGCCGGCGCGCTCGAGCGGCTCGTCGAGGCCGAGACGGAGGCCGAGGCGCGCGAGGCCGCGGCGGAGCGGCTCGCGCGCCTCTACGAGGAGGAGCTCGGCGATACAGCGGGCGCGATCGCCGCGTACCGCAGGCTCGCGGAGGCGGGCTCCTCGCGAGAGCCGCGCGCGCTCGCCGCGCTCGAGCGGCTGTATGAGGCCACCGCCGCGCACGAGGGCCTCGCGTGGGTCCTCGAGCGGCGCGCCGAGGCGGAGCCGGACCGCCGCGCGGCGCGGGAGCTCGCCTTCCGCGCGGCCGAGCTGCGCACCCGGCTCGCGGACCTGCCGGCCGCCGTCGCCGCCTGGCGCCGCTACCTCGCGGCGTTCGGGCCGTCGCGCGAGGCGCACGCCCGGCTCATCCCGCTGCTCGAGCAGGAGCGCCGCTGGGCCGAGCTCGAGTCGCTCCTCGAGGCCGAGGCCGAGCTCGCGGCCGGCCAGGAGCGCGCGTCGGTGCTCGCCCGGATCGGCGCGATCCGGATGGCGCGGCTCGACGATCCGGCCGGCGCGATCGCCGCCTACCGCGGCGCGCTCGCGCTGGATCCGACCGACCGGCCGAGCCGGCTCGCGCTCGAGAAGATGCTCGGGCCGGCCCCGGGCAGCGGCGCCGGCGGCAGCGGGGTGGAGTCGTCCCCGTCGCGGCAGAGCGCCCACCTCCACCTGACCGACGACCAGCGGCTCGCTGCCTGCGCGGTGCTGGAGCCGATCGCGCGCGCGGAGGGCGCCGCCCCGCTGCTCGTGCGCGTGCTCGAGACCCGGGCGGAGATCGCGCCCGTCGTGTGGACCCCCGGCGCTGCCGCGCCGGCGCCGGCCGACGTCTCGGGCAGGCTCGCGGCGCTCGAGGAGGCGGTGGGCATCGCCGAGCGCGAGCTCAGGGATCCGAAGCGGGCGCTCGACCTGGCGGCGCGCGCGCTGACGCTCGCGACAGCGTCCGCGCCGGAGCGGCTCGCCCAGTGGGTCGCCGAGGTCGAGCGGCTGACCGAGCACGGCAGCGAGTCGGCGCGCCGCGCGCCGGCGCTCGCCGGGGCGCTCGGCGATCGCGCGGTGGACAGCCCGGCGCTGTCGCACCTCGCGCGGCGGGCGGGCGAGGCGCTGCTCGCGAGCGGCGACGTGACGCAGGCGCTCGCCCTCTACCGGCGGGCGCTCGCCTTCGAGCCCTCGTCGCCCGAGCTCATCGCGCGGGTGGACGCGCTCCTGCGCGAGCAGGGCAGCCCCGAGGAGCGGCTCGCGCTCTACCGCGAGGCGCTCGCGCAGCCGTGCCCGCCGGCGCGGCGGCGCGAGCTGCTGCACGCGATCGGCACGATCCAGCGCCGCGATCTCGGCGACCTCTCCGGGGCGGCGGCGACGTACCGCGCGGCCATCGAGGACGACCCAGGCGACGACGCGGCGTACGAGGCGCTGCTCGAGACGTACGCGGCGGGCGGCGCGTGGGACGCGCTCTACGGCGCGCTGGCCGAGCGGCTCCCGGGCATCGCGCCCGAGGAGCGCGTGGCGCACGAGCTGCGCATGGCCGAGGCGGCGGCGAAGGGCGGGAAGATCCCGGGCGCGGTCGCGCACTACCGCGCGATCCTCTCGGGCGGCGCGGCGCTCTCCGACGCGGCGCTCTCCGCGATGGAGGCGCTCGCGCTCTCCGCCGGCGACGCGCAGCTGCTCCGCGACGTGCTCGAGCGGCGCGTCGCCGCCTCGGGCGATCCGCAGGACGAGGCGCTCTGGCTGGAGCGGCTCGGCGATCTGGCGGCGTTCGGGATCGGCGCCGCGGGCGCCGCGAACGCCGCCGGCGCCGCGGGAGATGCGGGCGCCTCCGCGGCGCGCGTCACCCCGGCGCCGGGCGACCTCGAGGCCGCGGTCGCGGCGTGGCTGCGCGCCGCCGCGCTCGCCGAGGGGCCGCTCGCGGATCCGGAGCGGGCGCAGAAGCTCTACGAGCGCGTGCTCTCCGTCTCGCCGGAGCACCGCGACGCCGCCGGCCGCCTCGCGTCGCTCTACCGCGGGCAGGGGGCCTGGGATCGGCTCGCCGCCGTCTGCGAGGTCCTGCTCGACACAGCGCCGACCGGCGAGGAGGCGCTCTCCGCGCTCGCGGCCCTCGAGGACGCGGCGATCCGGGCGCGCGCGACGTCGCGCTTCGTCGACGCCGCGCTCAAGCTGCGCGACCGCCTGGCGGCCGAGGGGGAGGGGAGCGCGCCCGCAGGCAAGGCGGCGGCGCGGGGCCGCGCGATCGACGCCGCGCTCGCGCGCGTGCTCGCCGCCGATCCCGACCGGCAGGACGACGCCGCGTCCGTCTACCGCCGCCTGCTCGCGCCGCCCGGGGGCGGCGACGCCGCACACGGCGCGCTCGACCCCGCCGCGCTGGAGGCGTTCCGCGCGTTCCTCGCGCAGAGCCCGGACACGCTGGCGCGCCGCGTGGACCGGCGCTGGCTCTTCACGCTCCTCACGAACCGCACGGGCGAGGGCGAGCGCCTCCGGGCGCTCGCCGCGTGGGCCGCCTGGGAGGAGGAGATCGGCGACCGCGCGGCGGCCGCGGCGCTGTACGCCCGGCTGATCGAGGCGGATCCCGAGAACGACGACGCGCTCGCGGCGCGGGCGCGCCTCCTCTCCGACCTCGGCGATCACGAGGGCGCGGCCGAGGTGCTCGCGATGCGCCGCGACCGCAGCGAGGGCAGCGCGCGCGTGGCGCTCGACGTCGAGCTCGCGACGCTCCTGCTCGACCGGCTGGATCGGCCGGCCGACGCGCTCGACGCGATCGCGCCCGCGATCGAGGCCGGCACGATCGACCCCGCGGTGCTCGAGGTCGCCGAGCGCGCGCTCCGGCGCCCCGAGACGCAGGCGCGCGCCGCGCTGCTGCTCGAGCGGGCGTGCGACGCGCTCGACGATTCCACCGCGCGCGCGGCCCTGCTCGAGACGCTCCTCGCGAGCTCGCCCGGGCCGCGTGCGCCAGCCGACGCGGCGCCGGGCTCCGCCGGCGGTGCGCTGGGCAGCCTCGCGTCCGCGCAGGGCGCCGCCGTCCGCCGCGGCTGGTTCGAGCGCCTGCTCGAGCACCACGAGCACGACGCCGAGCGCGGCCTCGAGGTAGCGCTGCGCGCCGTCTCCGAGCTGCCGGGCGAGCTCGCCCTCTGGGATCGGCTCGATGACCTCGGGCGCCGGGCGAAGCAGCCCGAGCGCGTCGCGGCCGCGTACGTCGCGGCGCTCGACGACGCCGGCGCGGCGCTCGCGCCCGACGTCATCGAGGAGATCGGCCGGCGCGGCGTCGAGCACCACGAGGAGTGGTTCGACGCGCCGGAGGCCGCCCTCGCGCTGCTCCGCCGGCTCGTGGAGCTCGTGCCAGGCTCGCTCTGGGGCTTCGAGCGGCTGAAGCTCGCCTACAACGCGGCCGAGCGCTGGGAGGACCTCTTCGCGCTCTACGACGCGATGCTCGAGCGCACCTCGGCCGCCGACGAGCGCATCTTCCTGCTGGAGGACGCCGCGGCCGTCGCGCGCGACCTCGCCGGCGACGGCGAGCGCACGATGCGCTACCTCGAGCAGCTCCTGCCGCTCCAGGACGACGCGCGCACCCGCGCCGCGCTCGAGCGGCTCTACGAGCGTCACGGCAGGCACCGCCCGCTCATCGATCTGCTGGCGGCCGAGCTGCCGAGGCTCGCCGGCGACGCCGCGGAGCGGCTGCGCGAGCGGATCGCGCTGCTCTGGATCGAGGGGGTCGGCGACGCCGCGTCGGCGCTCCCGGTGATCGAGCAGCTGCTCGACGCGCACCCGAGGTCCAGCGCCGCCTTCGCGCTGCTCGAGCGGGTCCTCGCGGCGATCCCGCCCGAGCAGGCGCCCGCCGGCGAGGCCGGCGCTCGCGCGACGCCGCGCGCGGCGCGGCAGCGATCGGCCGTGCTGCTCGCGCGGCACTACCGCGAGGCGGAGCGGCCGGAGGACCTCGTGCGCGTGCTCGAGATCCAGCTCGAGGGCGCCGACGTCGACGACCGCCCGGCGCTGCTGCGCGAGATCGTGCGGCTCCGCCGCGACGCCCTCGGCGACGAGCCGGGCGCGTTCGCGCGGCTCGCGGAGCTCGTCGAGCTCAGGCCGTCGGAGCCCGGCGATCGCGTCGAGCTCGCCGACCTCGCCGAGCGCCTCGGCCGGCACGACCGCCTGGCCGAGGTCCTCGCCGCGGCCGAGCCGCGCGCCGCCGACGCGCAGCAGGCGCTCGCGCTCGTGCGCGACGCCGCGCTCCTCCGCCGCGACCGGCTCGGCGACGCGGAGGGGGCGATCGCGCTCTTCCGCCGGCTCTTCTCGCTCGCCGAGCGCCACGGCGACGCCGCGGCCGCGCGGGGCGCTGCCCGCGCGCTCGACCGGCTCTTCGCCGAGGGCGACCGCATCGCCGAGCGGTGCGACGTGCTCGACACGCTCGCCGCGCTCGAGGAGGACCCGGCGGCGCGGCGCGCGGCGCTCGGCGAGCTCGCGCGGCTCGCGTCGGCGCGGCTCCACGACGAAGCGCGGGCGATCGCGGCGTACTCCGCGCGCCTCGCCGACGACCGGCAGGACCTCGAGGCGCTCGACGGGCTCGCGGCCATCCTCGAGGAGGGCGGGCGCTACCGGGAGCTCACGGCCGTGCTGGAGCGCCGCGCGGCCGTGCGCGGCGGCGCGGGCGCCCGGCGCGATCTCGCGCGCGTCGCGCGCCTGTTCGAGCGCGAGCTCGGCGACGTCGAGCAGGCCATCGCGACATGGCGCCGCGTCCGCGAGGAGCTCTCGCCCGACCCCGAGAGCGGCGACGCGCTGGCCGCGCTCTACACGCGCACCGAGCGCTGGGACGATCTCGTCGCGCTGCTCGAGGCGGAGGCGTCCGCGGCCGGCGCGCTCCCCGGTGCTGCCGCCGCGGCGCGCAGCGCGGAGCTCTTCCGCAGGCTCGGCGACGCGCACCGCGATCGCACGCTCGCGTGGGAGCGCGCCGTCCAGGGCTACCGCCGCGCGCACGAGGCCGAGCGGTCGGCCCTCGCCGCGCTCGGCGAGGGCGGCGACGGCGGCGAGGCGACCGCGTCCTCCGCGCGCGCGGGCCTCGAGGAGCTGCTCCGCCGCATCGATCCGGCGTCGGCCGAGCACCGCGGCGCGCTGGTCGTCGCCTTGGGCGCGCTGCTCGAGATCTGCGCCGCCGCCGACGACTGGCGCGGCCAGGTCGCGCTGCTCGAGCCGCGGCTCGCCGCGGCCGGGTCGGACGCCGAGCGCGTCGCCATCCTGAAGGCCTCCGCCGTGCTCCTCGAGGAGCGCGGCGGCGACCGGGAGGGCGCCTTCGAGCTCGCCTTCCGCGCGTTCCTCCTCTCGCCCGGCGGCGAGCCGCCCGAGGGCCTCTTGCGGCTCACCGACCTCGCGGCCCGCTGGCACACGATCGCCGACGCGCTCCCCGAGCTCGAGCGCCGCGGCGACGTCCCCGCCGCCACGCTCCGCGACCTCACCTTCCGCGTCGGCCGCTGGCACCGCGACGCGCGCGCCGATCAGGAAGCCGCCGAGCGCGCCTTCGAGCAGGCGCTCCTCCACGATCCCGCGAACAGCGCGATCCTGCTCGACCTCACGGAGCTCTTGCGGCACCGGCGCGGGCCCGCGCTCGTCCCGGCCCTGCTGCGGCTCGCGGCGGCGACCGGGCACGACCTCGCCCTCTACCGCGAGGCGGTCGAGACCGCGCGCGACGCCGCGGGCGACGCGGCGCGGGCCCGCGAGATCGCCGCGGAGCTGCTCGAGATCGCCGTGCGGCGCCTCGGCGACGACGGCGCAGAGCCCCCGAGCCCCGGCGCGTGGCCCCCCGCGCGCGCCGCCCTGTGGGCGATCGACGCGCTCATCGGTATGCTCGCGGACGCGGGCCAGCGGCCGCAGATCGTCGCGCTCTGCCGCCGCGGCGCCGCGCTCCCGCTCGCGTCGAGCGAGCAGCGCCGGCTCCTGCGCGTCGCGGCCGAGGCGGCGGAGCCCGAGGAGGCGATCGCCCTCTACAGCGGGCTCTTCGACGAGGATCCGGCGGACGAGCCGGTCGGCGAGAGCCTCGCGGCGCTCCTCCGGAGGGCCTCGCGGCGCGACGAACTCGTGCGCCTGCGCGAGCGGCAGATCGAGGTCTCGGGCGACGTCGAGCGCCGCGTCGCGCTCCGGTACGACGCCGCCGAGCTCCTCTCGGAGACCCCGCGCACGGCCGAGGCGATCGCGCTGCTCCGCCAGAACCTCGCCGAGAGCCCGGGCCACGGCCCGTCGATCGACCGGCTCGCCGCGCTGCTCGAGGCGGGCGGCCTGCACCGCGAGCTCATGCTGCTGCGCGAGGAGCAGGCGACCGCGCGCGAGGCGGCCGGCGGCGGCCCGGCGGCCGCCGAGCTCTGGCTCGAGGCGGCGTCGCTCGCCGAGCACGAGCTCAACGAGCCCGAGCGCGCGATCGCGAGCTACCGCCGCGCCGCGGAGATCGGCTCCGCCGAGGCGCTCGACGCGCTCGCCCGGCTGCTCGCGCGCCGCGGCGAGCACGTGGCGGCCGCCGAGGCGCTCGAGCGGCTCTGCGCGGGCGCGCCGGCCGACGAGCTGCATCAGGCCGCGCTCCGCCTCGCCGACGCGTACCTCTCCGCCGGCGAGGCCGACCGCGCCCGCGCCGCCCTCGAGCGGGCGCTGCCCCGCGCCGCGCAGCCCGCGCCGCTCCGCGAGCGGCTCGCGTACCTCTACCGCGCGTCGGGCGCGTGGGGCGCGCTGGCCGAGCTCATCGCGGGCGACGCCGGGCGCGCGGACGACGCGCCGGCGCGGCTCTCGCTCCTCCGCGAGGCCGCGGACCTCTACCTCACGCGCGGCGGCTCGCCCGCCGCCGCGATCCCGCTGTTCGACGAGGCCATCCTCCTCGCCCCGGACGACCTCTCGCTGCGCCTCGCGCGCAGCCGCGCCCTCTCCGCCGCGGGCAGGACCGATGACGCGACAGCGTCCCTGCGCGGGATCATCGCCGACTTCGGCAGCCGCCGCCCGAAGGAGCGCGCGCTCGTCCACTACGAGCTCGCCCGCGTCGCCCTCGCCACGGGCGACCGCGCCCGCGCGATGGCGGAGTTCGACCTCGCCCTGCGCATCGATCCCGCGCACCCCGACGCGCTCCACGGCCTCGCCGGCCTCGCGCTCGAGGACGGCCAGCTCGAGCGCGCGCACCGCGCTTACCGCGCGCTGCTGCTCGTCGCGCGCCGGCCCCACGAGGGCGAGGGGCTCGGCGGCGGCCGGCGCAGCACGATGCCGCCGATGCGCTCCAGCGTGGGCCGCCCCGCGGCGGTCTCGTTCAGCCGGGCCGAGGTCCTGCTCGCCCTCGGCGAGATCGCGCGGCGGCAGGAGGCGCCCGACCGCGAGGCCGAGTACGTCGAGTCCGCGTTCGAGGCGGCGCGCGAGAGCGAGGCCGAGCACGAGAAGCTCCTCGCCGCGCTGCGCGCCCGCGGGCGTCACGACCTGCTCGCCCGCGCGCTCGAAGCGAGGCTCGCCGGCCCCGCCCTCGAGCCCGCCGAGGACGCCGCCGCGGCGCTCGGCGAGCTCGCGTCGCTCTACGAAGGGCCGCTCGATCGCCCCGAGCCCGCGCTGACGGCGCGCCTGCGCGCCCTCGATCTCACCCCGGGCGCGGGCCCCGCCCACGACGCCGCCCTCGATCTCGCGCGCCGCCTCGGCCAGACGCCCCGGTACCTCGAGCTCGTCGAGCGGCTCGTCGCCCGGGCGGCCGGCGAGCCGTACGAGGTCGCGCTCCTGCTCCGCTTCGGCCGCGCCCTCGAGCTCGAGCCGGGCGACCACGAGCGCGCCGCGGCCGTCTACCGCCGCGCCGCGGCGAGGATCGCGGCCGGCGCGCCCTCGGCGGGGCGCGACGCGGGCGCCGACGTCGAGCAGCTGTGGCGCTCGCTGGAGGCCCTCTACGAGCGCCTCGGCGACCGCCCGGCGCAGGCGGACGCCCTCCGCAAGCGCGTCGCCCTCGCCGACGCCGCGCGCGCCGACGAGGCCGCGGGCCGCGCCGAGCGCGCCGATCCGCGCTACCGCCTGGCCACGCTGCTCGCGGCCGATCCGGCCGAGGTCGATCAGGCGATCTCGCTCCTCGAAGAGGCGCTCGAGCTCCACGCTGATCCGGATCGGGCCGAGGCGATCTTGCGCGACGCGCTCCGCACCGACGCGAGGAACCCGCGCGCGATCCGCCTCTTCGAGCGCCTCGCCCGGCAGAGCGGGCGCCCGCGCGCCCTCGTGGACGCGCTCTTGCTCCTCGCCGAGGTCGAGGGCCCCGGGGTCCTCGAGGAGGCGGTCCGCACCGCCCGCGCGCTCGGCGACCGGGACCAGGCGGAGACGATCCTGCAGCGCATCGTCGGCTCGGCCGCGCCGCCCTCGTCCGACCCGCCCGGCGCCGCGTGGGCGATCGTCGCGCTCGCCGAGCTCCGCGAGGAGGCCGGCGATCTCGCGGCGGCCGCGTGGCTGTCCGAGCGCGCCGCGCGCGCCTCGGCGCCCGAGGAGGAGCGCGCGCTGCTCCTGCACGCCGCGGCCCTCGCCGCCGGCCCGCTCGACGACCTCCACCGCGCCGCGCGCCTCTACGAGGAGCTCCGCGCCCGCGAGCCCGCCGAGCGCGAGATCTGGATGCCCCTCGCCGGCGTGTACCGGCGGAGCGGCGACGCCGCGCGCCTCTCCGCGCTGCTCGAGGAGACGGTCCCCCTCGTCGACGACATGTCCGAGCGCTGCGCGCTGCGCCTCGAGCGCGCGCGCCTCCTCGCGCAGGAGTCGCCGGCGCAGGCGGCGCTCCTGCTCCGCGACATCCTCGACGAGGATCCGGCGCAGGTGGAGGCCGCCATCCTCCTCGCCACGATGCTCGAGGAGGCCGGCCGCACCGAGGAGCTCGGCGAGCTCTTCGCGCTCCAGCTCGACGCCGCGAAGGATCGCGGCGACATCGCCTCGATCGCGTCGATCTCGATGCGCCTCGGCGCGCTCCTGGAGCAGCGGGGCGACGACCGCGGCGCGCGCGACGTCTACCTCGGGGCCGCGGACTGGGACGCCGCGAACCGCGACGTCCTGCGCGCGCTGGTGCGCCTCGGCCGCAAGCGCGACAACGCGGACGACCTCATCGACGCGCTCGAGAAGCTCCTGCGCGTCGAGCAGGGCGGCGAGGCGGCGCAGCTCGCCCTGGAGCTCTCCGAGCTCCACGCCGCGCGCGGCGACGACGCCGCCGCCGAGGCCGCCCTCAAGGCCGGCTACGCCGTCTGCCCCACGAGCGACCGGCTCCGCGAGGAGCTCGCGTCGCGCTACGCGGCCCGCGAGGCCTGGCCTGCGCTCGCCGAGCTGCACGTGCTCACGGCGCAGGTGGCCGGCGCCGAGGAGGAGCGCGTCGAGTCGCTCTGCCGGGCCGCCGAGATCCTCCGCGACCGCGCGGGCGACGCCGCGGCCGCGGCCGAGCTCCTCGAGCGCGCCCTCCGCATCGCGCCCGGCGACCGCGACGTCCTGCTCGCGCTGATCGACGCGTGCAGCGCGGTGGGCGAGCACGCCCGCGCGGCCCGCGCGCTCACGGCGACGCTCGAGGCGAGCCCGGACGACCCGTGGCTCTACCGCGCGCGGGCCGAGGTCCACGGGGCGCTCGGGCAGGGCGATCGCGCGCTCGCCGATCTCGAGCGCGCGTACGCGCTCGACGGCGCCGAGTACGCGCGCGAGCTCGTCGCCGGGCTCGAGCGGGCGCTTGAGCGGGCGTCGGCGGCGTCGGCGCGGCCCGGCGAGGCCGAGGCCGCGCCGGAGACCGCGAGCGCCGCCACGCCGCGCGCTCTACGGCTGCGCCTCGCCGAGATCCTCGCGCGCTCGGGCGACCTCGAGCGCGCGCGCGCCCACCTCGGCGACCTGCTCCACGCCGACTCCAAGGATCGCGCCGCGCTCAAGGCGCTCGCTGGCCTCGAGGAGTCCGCCGAGCGGTGGGACGCCGCGAGCGCGGTCTACCGCAGGCTCATCGCGCTCGAGGAGGGCGACGCCCTCGTCGCCACCGCGCTCCGCCTGGCCGGCGCTTGCTCGCGCGCGGGGCACCTGGGCGACGCCCGCGGCGGCCTCGAGCGCGCGCTCCGCGCCGCGCCGGGCAACGCCGCGATCCGCGACCGCCTGCGCGCGCTCTACGCCGAGATCGGCGCGAGCCGCGAGCTCGCCGCCATCACGCTCGAGGACGCCGCGGCCGCGTCCGACGTGGCCGGCCGCTTCGCGCTCCTCGTCTCTGCCGGCCGCCTGCTCCTCGAGGTAGGCGACGCGGCGCAGGCGGCGCCGGTGCTCCGGGAGGCGCGCTCCCTGCGCCCGCAGGATCACGAGGTCGCGCTTCTGCTCGTGGACGCCCTGACGGTCGCGGGCAGCCCCAAGGAGGCGCGCGCTGTCACTGCGGAGCTCATCGCCGCCAACAAGGGTCGTCGCTCGCGGCTCCTCGGCGCCGTCTACCACCGCCTCGCGCGGATCGAGGACGCCGAGGGGAATGCGCGCGAGTCGCTCACTGCGCTCTCGAGGGCGCTCGAGAACGACCCTCAGAACGGCGAGCTCGCCATGGAGCTTGGCGAGGCCGCGCTCGGGCTCGGGGAGCAGGACATCGCCGCGCGGGCTTACCGCGCGGTCACCCTGATGAAGATTGCCCCCGAGCCCGCCGAGGGCGGCACCACCCTGGCGGCGCGGGCGCTCGCCTATTACCACCTCGGGGCGATGGCGCTCGCCGCCGGCGATCGCCGGAAAGCGCGCCTGATGCTCGACAAGTCCGTCTCCGAGGACGCCTCGCTCGAGGCGGCCCGGGCGCTCCTCGACGAGCTGCGCGCCGGCTAAACCCCCCTCCCGCGCCTCTCTTCGGGTATGCCCGGGTCGCGGCGACGCCCCTCGCGGCCGCCCAAGGCGGCGCGCCGACGCGCGGAACCGCGCGATTCCAGCCGCTTTTCCGCGTGTTCTTGGCGCCTCTCTGCCCCATCAACGCGCCGCTCCGGCGGGCCCTCCTGGCGGCTCGTTCCCCCTCTGGCGCACCGCTCCGAGCGGCCTTTCAGGGGTCCGCGCGATGCCCGTTCTCAGAAATCGCGATTTCTCCCCGCATTTTTGTCTTTTTTTGTCCTGTGTCGTGTGTAAGGTTCGCTAAGGCTGTGCGCGGCGAGGTGTCGCGCGCGAGCTCATGTCCCAGGAGAGTGCCATGGCAACCAAGAAGACGGCCGGGGGCGGCGCGAAGAAGACGTTGAGCAAGAGCGGCCTGATCCAGGCCATCACCGAAGCTGCCGGTGATGAGCTGAGCCGCAAGCAGGTGAAGAACGTTCTCGAGTCCCTCATCACGATCGGTCATCGTGAGCTGAAGAAGTCGGGCGTGTTCACGCTCCCCGGCTTCGCGAAGTTCCGGGTGGTCAAGCGCCCTGCAACGAAGGCGCGCCAGGGGATCAACCCGTTTACCAAGCAGCCGATGACCTTCGCCGCGAAGCCGGCGAGCAAGTCGGTCCGCGCTCGGCCGATCAAGGCCATCAAGGACGCGCTCCTCTAGGCTCAAGGATCTTCCATCGGAGCGCAGGGCGGCCACGGCGACGTGGCCGTTCTTGCTCCATGCCCCCTGCTCCTGTGCGAGCGCCGGGCGCCATCGCGCTCCGCCGCGCGACCGCTGGCTTCCTGGCCCGCTTGACTAGACGCCCCTCCTGAGGCGGTAGATCCCCTCCTGAGGCGGTAGATCCCCTCCTGAGGCGGTAGATCCCCTCCTGAGGCGGTAGATCCCCTCCTGAGGCGGTAGATCCCCTCCTGAGGTGGTGGGCCGCTCCTGAGGCGGTAGGCCCCCCGGAGAGGGAGCTCGGCGGGCCGCGCGGGGATGGGCCGATGTCTGAGCCCCGATGACGTCCTGTCACCGGCGTGCGGAGCGCGCCGGTGACAGGACGTCCCAGGCGAGTTCGGCGGGGCCCCGCGCGGCCCGCCGAGCTCCCTCTCCGGGGGGCCGGGCAGTTCGGAACACCTCCGCGCGCCGCCCGCGCGGCCCGTCGAGCCCCCTCTCCGGGGGGCCGGGCAGCCTGGAACACCCTCCTCGCCCGCCGCCAGCGCCCCGGGGCGCCCGCCGCCGTGTTACTTCTTGCGGCTGTAGGCCTGCGCCGCCACCGGCCCCGACCCGGTGCGCGCCTTGACAACCAGCTTGGCGGTTGCCGGGAGCGGAAATGGCCACTGGTAGCAGTTCTGCTTGGCTCCGATGGCCGCAGTCGGCCCGGTATCCGAGTCGACAGCGAGCACCGGTTTCAGGTTGAACGCGGCGAGCCCCGGCTGCCCTCCCGCGTTGAGGTCGATCTCCAGCTGGAGGTCGACCTCGGTGACCGTGGGGAGCGCCTGCGCCAGGAATGTGTAGCAATTGCCCGGCTGGAGCATGAAGGTCTGCCCCGAGGCCGTCTGCCCCTCGGGCACCACGTTGCACACCGGCGTCCCTTCCGGCTGCATCCTCGGCGCCTCGGCCGAGGCGCGGCCCTGGAACATGGTGGTCATCGCGAGCGACTGGACTCCATCGCAGGGGGACGTCGTGGGCACCGCCACCGGAGGCAGGCCGGCGTCCGGGGGGGGGACGGATGCTGTCGGCTGCGGGGGCGGCAGCGTCCCCGCGTCCGGGGCATCGTCCGCGAACTCCGACTCCTTGCTGCCGCCGCCGCAGCCCAGCGCTGCCGCCGAGAGAGCCAAGAGCACTGCTGAACCCAACGACCTACCCGTCACCGTCATCTGCGGCCTCCTCGCGCACAGCCCTGCCGCACGCCGCGGCTCCTCGTTCGGAAAGCTGTGCTCGCGGGCGCTCATACACCCGACGGAGGCCGGGAGCTATGCGCGAGGTGCTTTGCGCAGGCGGGCCACCGCGGGCGTCGCCGCGCTTCGTGCCGCTCGGCCGCGGTGCCTCGTGCCGCTCGGCCTCGGTGCCGCGCGCCGTTCAGCCGCTGGCCCCACCCATGAGCTCGCGCAGGACGCACATGCGCGCGATCAGCAGCGCCTCGGGCCGGATCGCACGGTCGAGGTACGCGGCCGAGTTCGCCTCCGTCAGCGACTCGCGCAGCATTCCCTGCTCCAGGAAGGCGACCGCGCGCCCGAGGTGCAGCCGCGCCCTGTCGGTCGCGAGCCCCATGCCGGCGCTCGCCAGCATCTCTCGTTCCAGGAACCACCGCGCAAACTCTCCGGGACGATCGAACTTCGCACGGGAGCCGTGGTCGGTCATGCCGTAGGCTACCTCACTTTTCCCCGTCGGCCAGCCGAGCCTGACCGCAAAAACCCGGGAAATTGTGGCAGAAGCAGCATCAATCCGCCGGGCGGGCGCGATGAAAGCGGGGGCGTGACCCGTCCAAAACGACATCCGGCGGACGGCCCTCGGAGCTCGGTTCACCCGGCTCCGGGGGAGGTCGCTCCGGGGAGCTCCCCGCGAGGGACCCGTTGCGTCGCGAGCCCGTCAGTGAGATTGAACGCGGCGTTCCGCCGGAAATTCGAGGAGGTTCTTTTGCTCCGTACGATTGGCGTTCTGTCAGCCATGGTCCTCACCGCAGCCCTCGCTGCCGGTTGTCAACAGCGAGAGGCTTCCACGCCGCCGAACTACGCGAACCAGCCCCCGCCCGGCTATGCGCCGCCTCCCGGCTATTACCAGCAGCCCGGGTACCAGCAGCCGGGCTACCAGCAGCCCGGGTATCAGCAGCCGGGCTACCAGCAGCCCGGGTATCAGCAGCCGGGCTACCAGCAGCCGCAGCAGCCCGGCTACCAGCCCGCGCCGACGCAGCCCGCGCCGACGACGCAGCAGCCTGCCCCGCAGCAGCCTGGCACGGCGACGACGGCGCCCGGCGGCTTCCCGTGGCCGTTCCCGCTCCCTGGTCAGACGACGACCGGCGGCCAGCAGCCGGCCCCGAGCGGCGGCGGGACGAGCTCCGGCAGCGCGTCGGCGGTCGACCCGAACTTCGCTTCCGCAGCGACCATCCCGCTCAACAACCTCGCCGCGACCGAGGCGCCGGGCATGACGAAGGAGGGTGGGCCGGTCGCGGGCCAGTTCAGCGCCGGGCAGACGCTCGAGCAGCAGATCCAGCTGATGCCCGGCAAGTGCTACACGATCCTCGGCGTCGGCGCGGGGATCACCGAGCTCGACATCAGCCTGGTCGCGCTGACCCCGATCCCGATGGGCTCGTCGGTGCTGGCGCAGGACACCTTGACCGGCTCGAACGCCGCGCTCGGCGGCCGGGGCAATTGCTTCCGCTGGTCGTTGCCGGTCGGCATCAACGCCAAGTACATCGTGAAGGCCACCGCCGGCTCGGGCATCGCCGCCGCGCAGCTCTACGTGAAGTGACGCCGCCAGAGCGCTGAGGGCGCCGGGAGAGCTTTATCTCCTCGGCGCCCTCCGTGGCGTGCTCTGTCGACCGCTGCGGAACGAGAGCGGTTCCAGACGAAGAAGAATACAAACCGCCAAGGACGCCAAGAGCGCCAAGAGCGCCAAGAGCGCCAAGAAAAAATTCTTGGTTCCCTTGGCGTCCTTGGCGGTTTTTCTTCTCTTGGTCCGGATCGCGCTGGCCAGACCCGCCGAGCTGCGCGCTAGAGGCGGATGCCCGGGGCCGGGAAGCCGCGGCAGAGCTCCGCGACCTCGGCGGCGATGCGCGCGATGCGCGCCTCATCGTTGATGTTCTGCGCGACGTCATCCATCCACGAAGCGAGGCGCTCCATCTCGGCGACGCCCATGCCGCGCGATGTCACGGCCGGGGTGCCGATGCGGAGCCCCGAGGGGTCGAACGGCTTGCGCGGATCGAACGGAATCGAGTTGTAGTTGGCGACGATGCCCGCGCGGTCGAGCGCCTGCGCGTACGGCTTGCCGGCGATGCCCTTGGGGGTCATGTCGATCAGCAGCAGGTGGTTGTCGGTCCCGCCGGTGATGAGCCGGAAGCCGCGCGACTCCAGCGCGCGCCCGAGCGCCTGCGCGTTCTCGACGATCTGCTTCGCGTAGGCCCGGAACCCGGGCTCCGAGGCCTCCTTCGCCGCGACCGCGATGGCCGCCGTCGTGTGGTTGTGCGGCCCGCCCTGGAGGCCCGGGAACACCGCCTTGTCGATCGCGCTCGCGTGCTCCTTCTTGCACAGGATCATCGCGCCGCGCGGGCCCCGGAAGGTCTTGTGCGTCGTCGACGTCACCACGTCGGCGATGCCCACCGGCGACGGGTGCGCCCCGCCGGCCACGAGCCCCGCGATGTGCGCGATGTCCGCCGCCAGGATCGCCCCCACCTCGTCGGCGATCGCCCGGAACGCGGCGAAGTCGATGATGCGCGGGTACGCCGTCGTCCCGCACCAGATGAGCTTCGGCCGGTGAGCGCGCGCCAGGTCGCGGACCTGGTCCATGTCGATGCGGTGATCGCTCTCGCGCACCCCGTACGGGACGCTCTTGAAGTACTTCCCGGTGATGCTCACCGACCAGCCGTGGGTCAGGTGCCCGCCCGCGGGCAGGCCGAGGCCCATGATCGTGTCGTTCGCCTGCGCGAAGGCGAGGTAGACGGCCAGGTTGGCCGGGCTCCCCGAGTAGGGCTGCACGTTCACGTGGTCGGCCCCGAACAGCTTGGCCACCCGCGCCCGCGCCAGCTCCTCGACCACGTCGATCTGCTGCTGGCCCTCGTAATACCGCTTGTGCGGGTAGCCCTCGGAGTACTTGTTCGTCAGCACCGAGCCGGTCGCCTCGAGCACCGCCCGAGACACGTAGTTCTCGCTGGCGATGAGCCGGAGCGTGTCCGCCTCCCGCCGCTCTTCCAGCCGGATCAGCTCGGCGATCTCCGGATCGACCTCGCTCAGCGCTCTCAGGCCCTGCACGTCGCTGTTCACGCTCATACCTCGAACTCCCCGCGTGTGAGGATGTCGGCGACGCGCCAGAGGAACGAGTTCGCCAACACCCCGTCGATGATGCGGTGGTCGTAGGACAGCGCGAGGAACATGACCGGATGGATCGCGATCGAGTCCTCCTTGTCCTTCGTGACCACCACGACGCGCTTCTTGATCTCACCCATCCTGAGGATGCCGACGTTCGGCTGTGAGATGATCGCGCCGCCGAACAGGTTTCCCTTGAGGCCAGGGTTCGAGACAGTGAACGTCGTGTTCGCGAGGTCGTCCGCCGTGATCTTGCCCGACCGCGCGCGCCCCGCCAGCTCGTCGATGCTCTTCGCGATGCCGCGGAGCGACAGCCCATCCGCCTGCTTGATGCTCGGGACGATGAGGCCGCCGGGCGTGTCCACCGCCACGCCGAGGTTGACGTCGCGCAGCACCACGTACGAGTTCTCGAGCACCCGCGCGTTGAACTCCGGGTGCTCGCCCAGCGCCCGGACGGCCGCGGCGCAGATGAAGGACAGGAACGTCAGCGACACCCCCGCCTTCTTGAACGCGTCCTTGTGCGCGTCGCGCAGCTTCGACGTCTCGTGCAGGTCGACCTCGGCCACCGTCACCACGTGCGGCGAGGTCACCTTGGAGTAGACCATGTGGTCCGCGGTGATGCGGCGGCGCCGGCTGAAGGGCACCACCTTGTCACCGGGCTTCGGGGTGTAGGGCGGCACCTTGTACGCGCCGAACCCGACGCCGGGCACCGGCGGCACGAACCCGCCGCTCGCCTGGATGAGCTGCGACAGCTCGGCCGCCTGGCTCGCCGCCTGCGGCGCCGCGCTCGTCTGCGGCGCCGGCGCCGGCTCGGCCGCCCCGCTGTGCGCCGCGCGCATCACGTCATCGCGGGTGATGCGGCCGTGATCGCCTGTCCCCTGCACCTCGCGCAGGTCGACGCCCGACTCGCGCGCCAGCTTCTTCGTCGACGGGCTCGTCAGCGGCCGGGCGCCCTCGTCGTGCCCGTTGCTGCTCGGCGCCGGCGCGGAGGGCCGCGCTTCGACGGGCGCTGGCGCCGCGCCCTGGGCTGTCGTCTGAGATTCCGCCTGAGCGGTCTCGTCGATCTGGCAGAGCAGACCTTCCTTGGCGACGACGGTGCCCTCGGCCACCGCGATCCGCGCGATGCGGCCCGCGATGGGCGCCGGGATCTCCGTGTCTGCCTTGTCGGTCGCAACCTCGAGCAGCGGCTGCTCGCGCTTGACGAAATCGCCCTCGCGCACGAGCCACCTCGAGACGGTCCCCTCGAGCACGCTCTCGCCGAGCTGTGGCATGCGAACATCGACCATCGCTTCTCGCTCCTCCAACACGCGCCGCCGGGAGCGCCCGTTTCTCCGGGCAAGGCGGCACGGTCGTATACGCCGCCCGCCCTTCGAGGGCAACGACACATGTTCGTCCGGTGCGCATCCTTTGCATCATTTGTCAGCATGTCGGCGGCGCGGCGTGCGCTACGCCCCCCCGCGCGCCACGCCTCCCCCACGCGCCACGCCTCCCCCACGCGCCCCCCACGCGCCCCCGCCCCACGCGCCCCCGCGCGCCGCGCGCCACGCGCTGCCCGCGCCTCCGCCTGCCCCCATCCGCCGGCCAGCCGAGGGGCCGCCCTGGCGACGGCGAGGCAGCCCCACCGGGGCGCCGGGCGCAGGAGGACCGGAATCGTACGTAGACGCTGGCGCGCCCGAGCCGGTAAAAGACCCCCGTGCGTGACGCCGCGCCGGACGCGACCGCCGTCTCTTGTCCCCTGGCCACCTCGAGCGGCGAGGCCGCGAGCGGCGAGGCCGCGAGCGAGCGCCGCGCCGCCGGGCCTGCGCGCGTCGCTGGCGCGCAGGCGATCGGGGCGATCGCGATCGGCGCCATCGCGTTCCTGCTGCTGCAGATCCTGACCTACGGCTACGGCCGCGATCAGGGCATCTACGCCATGGTCGCGCGCGCGATGCTCGACGGCGGCATGCCGTACCGCGACGCCTTCGACTTCAAGCCGCCGGGCATCTTCCTGATCTACGCGCTCGCGCGGGCGCTCTTCGGCCCGGCGCAATGGGGCGTCCGCGCGCTCGAGGTCCTCGGCCTCGCCGGCATGTGCCTCGCGATGGTGTCGCTCGCCGGGCGCGCGTTCGGCGACCGCCGGGTCGGGATCGTCGCCGCGGCGCTCGCGGTGCTCGTGCACGCCCAGCTCGATTTCTGGCACACGGCGCAGCCCGAGTCGTTCGGCGGCATGCTCACCAGCTTCGCCCTGCTCGCGGCCACGCCGCGCGGCCGCGCCGGCGCGCCGCGTCCGGCGCCGGGCGCCGCCGCGCTGGTCGTGTCGGGCGCGCTCTTCGGCGCGGCCGGCCTGCTCAAGCCGCCGCTCGCTGGCGGCGGCGTCGTGCTCGCCGTCGTCCTGGCCGCGCCCGCCCTCGCCGAGCTCGCGCGGCGCGGCGCGGCGCTCGCCGAGCGCGCCCGGCGCAGCCCGGCGCGCGGCACCGACCGCCGCGCGACCGAGGCTTCCGGATCTGCGCTCGATCCCGCTGCTGCGCGCGCCCCGGCGACCGCGCTCGATCCCGCGGCGCGCGCCCCCGACCGCCGCGCGACCGCTCCCGAGCTGGCGCGCCCGGCGGCCACGGCGCCCGCGCTCCTGTGGGCGGCGCTCCGGCCCGCCCTGCTCATCGCGCTCGGGGGCGTGCTGCCCGTGCTCGCCTGCGTCGCGTGGTTCGCCGCGAAGGGGGCGCTCGGCGATCTTCGGGAGGTCCTCTTCGTCTTCACGCCGCACTACACCGCGCTCGGGTGGCGCGGCGTGGGCGTGCTCGACATGGCGTGGCACGGCGTCAGCGAGTGGCTCGTCCGGTACTCGGGCCCGCTCGCGCTCGGCCTCTGCTGCCTGCTCGCGCTGCACCCGGACCGCCACGAGCGGGCGGGCGTGGCGCTCCTCGCGGGCGTGATCGCGATGCACCTCGTCGGCGTGGTGATGCAGGCGAAGTTCTTCCCGTACCACTACGGCGCGACCTGGCCGCTCACGGCGATGCTCGCGGCGCTCGGCCTCTGGAAGGCGTGGCAGCGCTGCGTCCGGCTCGGCGCGAAGGCGGCCGCCGCGCTCGTCGCGGCGCTCGTCGCGACGGCCTTCGCCCGCTCGGCGACGAAGGACGTGGACGAGGACTACATCGATCGCTGCGCCGAGCGCGTCGCGCTGCTCGCCGCGGGCGCGCGGGACCTGGGCCGCCTCGATCGCCTCGCTTCGGTCGCGGACGTCAACGCCGCGGCGAACCGCGCGGTCGCCGCGTGGCTGCGCGAGCGCGTGGCGCCGGGGCGGCCCGTGTTCGTGTGGGGCTTCGAGCCGGTGATCTACGATCTCGCCGAGCGCCCGCCGGCGACGCGCTACCTCTACAACGTCCCGCAGCGCGCGGCGTGGGCCCGGCAGGAGGCGCGCGACGCGCTGATGCGCGACCTCGCCGCGCGCTCGCCGGCCGCGATCGTGGTCGAGCGCCGCGACGTCTTCCCCTCGGTGACCGGCGACGCGCTCGACTCGCGCGACACGCTGGACGGGTTCCCTGCGCTCGCGGGGCTCCTCGAGGAGCGCTACGAGCTCGCCGTGCTCATCGAGGATTTCGAGATCTATCTCGAGCGTTGAGCGGCGGCCTCGCGCGCCGCTCGGCGGCTCGCGCGCCGCTCGGCGGGAGTGAGCCGCTCGGCGGGAGTGAGCCGCGAGCGGCGGCGCGGCCCGGCAGGCTGCGCGCCGCGGATCGCCTCGCGCTCAGGGGCAGGAGACGGTGTTGGGCTCGCCCGGGGTGGGCTCTGCGGCCTGGAAGCGGCGGCCGTCGCGAGGGCCGTCGGCGCAGCGCTGGATCGACTGCGTGGTCGACAGCGCGGACGTCGCGCCCTCGTCGACCTGGACGCGCTCGGGCGCGGTCGCGTCGCTGGAGATCAGCGCGCTCAGCAGCCCCGCGTCATCCATGTCGTTCGTGCCGTAGACAAGGGCGTCGAGCAGCCGCGCGGCCGTGGCCGGGGTGGCCGCGGGGAAGGCCGCGGGCCGCGCCTGGTAGATGCCGACGCCATCGGCGCCGTTCTGCAGGTTGTCGCTCTCGGCGGTCGCGTCGAGGAGCACGTCGGGCTCAGGGGTCACGGCGGGGTTGCCGACGAGCAGCAGGCCCTCGTCGTTCGTCGTTCCGTTGAGCTCCACCACCCGATAGGACGGCTCGTCTGCGAGGCTGCCGTTGAAGAGCACGAGCGAGTAGCCGGCGAGGTTCACGTCCCACATGCCCGTGCTGATCTCGATGAACTCGCGGTCGTCGTTCACCGGCGCGGTCGGCGTGTCCGCGTCGAGCTCGTTGATCTGCAGCCGGATCACCGTCACCGGGAACGACGTCCACAGCGCGCCCGGCCGGCTCACCACGATGTCCTCCGGGCCGATAGTCGTCTCCTCCGACAGCGAAGCGATGGTGATCTGCGTGTCGGAGTCGATCGTGAAGGTCTGCGGCACGAAGCCCACGGTCACGGCGGTCGCGCCGGTGAACCCCGTGCCGGTGAGCACGAGCGCGCCCCGGTGGGCGATGACCGGGTAGTCGACCGAGGTCACCCTGGCCGGCGGTCCGCAGTCCGCGCAGGAGGAGCCGCCGCAGTCGATGCCGCCCTCGTCGCCGTTCAGGATGCCGTCATCGCACGAGGGCTCCTGGCACGCGTGATCGATGCAGACCTCGGTCGGGCAGTCCGAGTGGACCAGGCACTGCACGCACGCCCCCTCGGCGCTGCACAGCCCCCCGTCGGCGAGGGAGCACGAGGTGCCGACCGCGACCGGCTCGTTGACCGGAGAGCCCTCGCGGCAGGAGTCGATCGTGCACTCGCTGTGGTCGTCCGGCACGTCGTCGTTGTCGTCGACCTCCACGACCGCGCCGTCGCTGTCGCAGAGGCGCTCGCTGCAGTCGCCGGCCATCTGCATCTCCGCGGGCGTCCCCTCGGCCACTGGCTCGCTGGCGCACGCTCCGTCGACACACACAGCGACCGCGCACTCGCTCGCCGGCTCGGCGCAGTCCGTGTCGGCGATACAGGTCTCGCCCCCGGCGCCGCCAGCCCCGCCGGCGCCGCCAGCCCCGCCGGCGCCGCCGTCGCTGCCCCCCGCGCCGCCGTTCCCGCCGTCGCTGCCCCCCGCGCCGCCGGCGCCGCCGGTGCCGCCCCCGGCGCCGCCGTTCCCGCCGTCGCTTCCCCCCGCGGCGCCGGCGCCGCCGGTGCCGCCCCCGGCGCCGCCCTGTCCTCCAGAGCTTCCCTGTTCGTCGTCCCCTCCGCAGCCCGAGATGGCCAGAAGGCAGATGCTCAGCGCGAGCGCGGAACCGTATCGATTCGATCTCAAAATCATTGACCACCCTCGTGTAATTTGGACCGGGCGCTCGAGCCCTCGAGGCTTCCTGCGCTGCCCCGCGCGCAGGTGACGAGCAGCCGGGCATCCTAGACGCAGGGGCCGCTTGACGAAAGCGCCGCACCGCGCGTTGCTGAGCTGGCTCGAGCTCGATCGCGCGGCGGCGGCGACTGCATGCTGTGCTCGCGGCGCGCGGTTGCCCTCGTGCGCCTGATCACGGGGACGCGAGAGCACGCGTGGGGCGCGCGCTGCTGGCATGCTCATTGATGCGTTGATCTGCGGGCATGTACTCCGTCGCGAACGGGCCCGAGACCAGGTCCTGCCCGCGGCGCGGCGATCCAGGAGCGACAACCATGCGGATCGGGATAGTTTCCACTCCGTTCATCCGGGTGCCGCCCTCCGGATACGGGGGGACCGAGCTGTTCTGTTATGAGCTCGCCGAGGGCCTCTCCACGCGCGGACACGACGTCACGCTCTTCGCGACGGGCGATTCGGCGGTCAGCTGCCGCCGCCGGGCGCTGTACGGCAGCGCGCGCTGGCCTCCGGTGCCGGAGGACGAGGTCAACCACATCGCCTGGGCGCTCTCCGAGGCCGCGCGCGAGGACAGGTTCGACGTGCTCCACGTGAACAGCCCGTTCGCCGTCGTGTTCACCCCCTTCGTCCGCGTGCCGGTCGTGCATACCTTGCACCACGCGCGCTGCGACGAGAGCTCGCGCATCTACGCGCGACACCCGGAGATCGCGTATGTCGCCATCAGCGAGCGGCAGCGCTCGCTGGAGATCGCGCTCCCGCGCTCGTGCGTGATCCACCACGGCGTGACGCCGGCGCGATACCCGCGGAGCCTCATCGACGAGGGCTACCTCGCGCACATCGGCCGTTACGCCGAGGAGAAGGGGACGCACCTCGCCGTCGACATAGCGAGGGCCGCGGGCATGCCGATCCGCCTCGCCGGCCGCGCGCACCCGAAGGATCAGGCCTATTACCTGCAAGAGGTGGCCCCGCGCCTCGGGGAGAGCGGGGTATCGGATCTCGGGGAGGTGGACCACGACCGCAAGGTCGCGCTCCTGCGCGCCGCGCGCGCCCTCCTCTGCCCGCTCCAGTGGGAGGAGCCGTTCGGGCTGATCGCCGTCGAGGCGATGCTCTGCGGCACCCCGGTGCTCGGCTTCCGCCGCGGCTCCTTCCCCGAGATCGTCGACGACGGCGTCACGGGGTTCCTGGCCGAGCCGGGCGACGCCGCGCGCCTCGGCGCCCTCGCGACGCGGCTCGCCCGCTTCGACCGCGCCGCCTGCGCGCGCCGCGCGCGCGATCGCTTCTGCAACACAAGGATGGTCGCGAGGTACGAGGCGCTCTACCGGACCCTCATCGACCCGAGGCGCGCCCAGGGCTCCCGGGCCGCATGAGCCCGCGGAGGACTGCCCCTCTCGCGCGTCGCGGCGCGGCGCGGCGCTCGTCGAGCGCGCTTCCGGCCGGCGCTATGCGCCGTGCGCGAAGGGGTCATAGAACACGGAGCCCACGAGCAGCATCATCGCGACGAGCGACACGGCGCGAGCGGCCAGGTACTTTCTGATGTAGGAGCCCGGCAACCCCAGCGATCGCAGCTTGCGCAGCGCGAGGAAGTTGCCCGCGATCAACAGAGCGATCGTGAGCGCGATCACCGCGGCGAAGATCTCCGTCGTGCGCTCGGGCGCGAGCTTGATGGCCGCGTAGTTGAGGACCAGGAGAGCGATCACGGGAACGAGGATGTACATCCGCTGCTTCGAGAAGCCGTCGACCAGACGGGCCTTGTCGCTCGCGCTGAGCGCGGAGAGCGCTCTCTCGCTCATCACGCGGCTGCCGACGATCAGCAGCAAGGAAACGATGAGCCACGCGAACTGCCACGTCCCTTGATCCATGCCGCCGGACCGTACGTGGGGGGTGATCGCGTGTCAACGCGGGCGGCGCCGCCCGCGCCGCCGGACTTCACGGCGAGCGCGGTGACGGCGCAGCCTCGCCGGCGTCGTCGATGTCCTCGACGTCGTCGACGTTTAGCCGGCGCCGCAGCGCAGCCCGGAGCACCAGGTAGAGGAGGAACCCCATGGGCCCGAAGAGCAGCGTCAGGGCCAGGCAGGGCACGACCATCCAGCGCGGTATCCCGAGCTTCACGGCGTCGCGCACCTCCCAGGCCCCCGTGAACAGGTCGAACACGAGATAGTGGATCCAGCCGACCAGCAGCACCTCGGGGCGCGCGAAGAGCTGCGCGACGTCGTGCAGGCTGCCAAACCCGCCTTCTCCCTTGCCGAAGGTCGGCACGATCGCGATCACGTACACGAGCGCCAGCGCCGCCGCGGTGCCCGTGGCGACGCGCTGTGTCCACCTCCAGCGTGGAGCGAAGGCGAGCAGCAGCCAGCCGGGGAGGACCGCCGCATTGCAGAGAGAGAACACCGCCTCGAGATCCATGAGCTCCGGGCAGGGTAGGTGAGCGGGACCGGAAAGGACAGAAAGGCGAGCCGGGCCGCCCGCGCCGGGAGCGCGCGCTGACGGGTCGAGTCGCCCTCGGCTCGCGGTCGCGGCGGGCGTGAGGCGGCGTGAGGCGCCGTGGTAAGAAGCGGCGATGAACGAGCTCTTGCAGGCCCTGCTCCGGCACCCGCCGGTCGGGCGCGCGGCGCGGGCCGCGTCGGACTGGGTGGATCTCCAGCTGGCCCACGTCGTCGACTCGCTCGCTCGCCTCGCCCCGCGGGCGCGGGGGCGGCTGCTGGACGTCGGCTGCGGTGACAAGCCGTATGAGCACCTCTTCCGCCCGCACGTGCGCGAGTACCTCGGCGTGGAGCACGAGGCCACCTACGGCGGCACGGCCGCGCGCTCGCGCGGCAAGGCCGACGTGCTCTACGACGGCGAGCGGCTGCCCTTCCCCGACGCGAGCTTCGACACCGTGCTGAGCGTGCAGGTCCTCGAGCACACCCCCCGCCCGGACGCGCTCGTCGCCGAGATGGCGCGCGTCCTCCGCCCCGGCGGCCTGCTCATCCTGAGCGCGCCGTTCTCCTTCCGGCTGCACGAGGAGCCGCACGATTACTTCCGTTTCAGCCCCCACGGCCTCCGCGCGCTCTGCGGCCGCGCCGGCCTCGTGGTCGAGGAGATCCACCCGCACGGCAGCCTGTGGAGCCTGCTCGGCCACAAGCTGAACAGCTACCTGGCCCTGCAGGTCGCGCAGATCGGCGGCGTCGCGCAGTCGATGGGCAAGCTGGGCCACGAGGCCGCCGCGGAGGGCAGGGCGCGCGTCTGGACGCTGCCGCTGGTCGCGCCGGCCATGATCGCGGTCGCCGCGGGCGCGCGCGCGCTCGATCGCGCGCTGCCGGACCGCACCGAGACGCTCGGCTTCACCCTGGCCGCCCGGCGCGGGGCGGCCCCGGCGGCCTGAGGCGGGGGAGGGTCAACGAGGTGAGAAGATCACAGGCGCGCGCGGTGAGGAGATCACAGGCGCGCGCGGTGATCAGTTGATGTTCGGCGGGATGGCCACCTGGCACTCGTTGGCCGGCGTCAGCCACTTGATGGCGTTGAGCCAGAAGCGCTCGACCTGGTAGTCGGGGTGCTCGACCCACTCGCTGTTGTAGGTGATCCACTCGTCGCCCCAGACGAGCACCCGACCATCGCCGGACTCCAGCGCCTTCAGCACGTCGTGGCCGTCGCCGGTCGCCAGCGTGGTGCCCTCGCCGGCCACCGGGTAGCCGGTGTCCACGCCGACGGCCTGGATCCCGTCGAGCACCGGGTGCGCGCCGCTCCACTCCGTGATCGGGATCGTGGAGCCGCCTCGCTTCGGCAGGATCCGCTGCTCGTCGTAGCCGACCCCGAGCGGCTCGAGCAGCGTGTTGACGTTCTCGCGCTCGTCCGGGTCGCCGTAGCCGATCAACGTCATCAGGCCGCCGCCCTTCGCGATCCAGTCGCTCAGCGCCTCGACTTCGGCGCTCGAGTACGTGCGCCCGATGACGCTCACGTCCTGGACCACGATGACCTGATGCTTGCTGAGCTCCTCGGCGGTGAGCTCGGCGTCGCTCAGGTCGACGGCCCCGTTGATGCTGCGCTTGTTCAGCCAGGCCTCGAACACGTCGCCCTCGCCCCATTCGCCCGGCTCGCCCAGCGTGGCGATGCGGAGGCAGTCGCACACGCCGTCGCCGCCGGCGTCCACGTCGTCGATGATGCCGTTGCCGTCGTTGTCCACGCCGTCGCAGCTGTCCTCGTTGCCGGTCATGCCGCTCCCGGAGCTGATGCTGCTGCCGCCGCCGGCGCCCACCGCGATGCCGCCGAAGTCGTCACCTCCGCTGCCCGTGCCCGCGCTCCCCACCGTGTCTCCGCTGTCGCCGGTGGTGCTGGCGCCGTCGCCGTCGCTCGAGCACGCCGCCGTCTGCAGCGCGACACCGATGCACGCGACCCGCAGCAGCTGTCCGACCGGAGCCCGAGCGAAGGACCAAAGGTAAGATCTAGAGTTCATGGCATTCTCCAGGAGGTTCGACGTCGATGACAACAGCCCCGGCGCGCCGCCGATCGCGCTCGGGTTTAAGCCTCAGAGTGTCTCCCGGAGCGCGGCTTTTCGCAACGCGAAAGAGCGATCTTCGATGAGAGACACGTTGGCTGACGGTGTGTGTGCCATGCTCTCCTGGTGTGATGTTCCCGGTGATGCGGAGTAAATTTGAATCGCGGCTCGACGCTCGACGCTCGACGCTCGACGCTCGACGCTCGACGCTCGACGCTCGACTCGGCTTGCGGGGAGCGCGAGCCTGGCGGCGCCGGCTCGGCCGCTATGTCTTGCGCGGCGCGGCCGAGCCGAGCCGTCGAGCGAAGGAGGGGGGCAGCATCGCTCGTCGCCCCGAGCGCCGCCTGGATCAGGAGGAGTTGAACTGCCAGGCATGGTGAAGATACCAAGGGCAGAATATTCCAGGTCCCTTGGCGTCCTTGACGGCGTCTGCCCCAGGCCCGCGCGCCCGGCGGCGCCCGCAGGCGGCAGGGGACCCGCCGCGTGAGGCGATGCGAGCGTCCGATCGACAATCCAGGAAACTGACGGCCGGCTCGTGTGTGATGGCAGCAAGGACCTTCCTTGCCCAGCCCCGACCTCGCCTCCTCGAGCCTCGCCGAGGCGCTCCGTCCGCTCTCCTGCGAGCAGCGGTCCGACGCGCCCCCGCCCGTCGTGGCCTCCGGGCGGCCAGCCGACGCGGCGCCCGCCGTGCCTACCGCGTCGCGGTCGATCGACAGCGTCGAGGCGCTCTACCGCCGCCATCACCGGCTCGTGCACCGGCTGGCGCTCCGCTACGGCAAGGGGAACCTCGCGTGGGCCGAGGACGTCACGCAGGACGTCTTCCTCGACCTGTTCAAGGCGCTGCCGACCCTCACCGATCTCGACGACCTCGAGGGGTGGCTGTACCGGGCGACCACCAACCGCTGCTTCAATCGCCTCCGGCGCGAGCGCTTTCTCTCTCTCGCCCCGGTCCGCTGGCTGCTCGGCCAGCAGCCGCAGGAGCCCCGGCCGCCGGACGCGCTCGCCATCGCCCGCGACGACCTCCGCCGGGCGTTCGACGCGCTGAACGCGCTGCCGGTCAAGGAGCGGATAGCGTTCTCGATGTACTACCTCGACGGCAAGGAGCAGGAGGAGATCGGGCGGGTCCTCGGCCACTCGAAGAGCTACGTCTGCAAGCTCATCCAGCGCGCGGTGCAGCACCTCGGCGGCGCCGGATGGAAGGTGGATCATGGCGACGTCTGATCGCGACGACCTCGTCTCGCAGCTCCGGGCGCTCGACGAGCAGCTCGCCAGCGTGCCGCCGCGGCCGCACCTCGAGGCGCGGCTCCGCGCGCGCCTGCGGGCCGCGGAGGCGGCCCCGGTGGCGCCTGCGCTGCGGGACGTGGTCCGGGGCCTCCGGCGCCCGCTCGCGGCCGGCCTCCTCGCGGCCGCGGCGCTCGCGCTCGGCCTCGACGACGGCGCCCGGAGCGCGATCGAGCACTGGGGTGTGGCCGCCCGCAGGCTGGCCGCGCTCGCCGAGCCGGTCGCCGGCGAGCCGCGCGCCGACAGCGGTCCAGCGGAGCCGGGACCCGCGCGGCCCCGCGTGTCGCCGCCGCCCGCGCCGGTGGCCCCCGCGCCCGCTCCGCGCCGTCGCGCGCTCCTGCCCGAGGCGCGCCGGGCCGCCGAGGAGCCACCGCCGGCCGACGTCACGAGCTCCCCGCCGCCAGCGCCGACGAGCCCGCCCGATCCGAGCAGGACGCCCGTGCCGCTGGAGCGCGGGCCCGATCTTCTATTGCCTCGAGGCGACCCGGGCGGCCTGAGGCTGCCGGGCGCTCGCGAGCCGTCGGTCTACTCGGCGCCCCGGACCGAGGAGCGCGGTCCGGGCGCGGCAGGGCGCGCGGGCGACGACGAGGCAGGGCGCACGGGAGGCGAAGAAGTGGCGCGCGCGGACGACGAGGAGGCAGAGAGCACGCCCCCCGAGGCGAGCGTGCCCCCCGAGGAGGAGGCGGCGTGCTCGACGGATCTGCTGTTCGATGGGGTGACCTGCCCGGACGACTGCACGAGCGGCACGCTGGGCGACGGGGTGACGTGCCAGGACCCGAACGCGCTGATCGAGCAGGGCATCCCGATCTGCGAGGAGATCGGGCTGGTCCTGCGCGATATCCAGTTCGACAAGGCGGACTACGCTGTGTGCGACGGCAAGGTGCTCCAGGCGAAGTACCTCTGCTGCCCGGCGTGGGAGGCGCTGCCGGAGGAGCCCAAGGCGCCGCCGCCGCCCGAGCCCCCTTGCGAGACGACCGGCGTGGTGGGTGACGGCACGACGTGCGAGGACCCGAACACGCTGAAGAACGAGGCGCTCGCGAGCTGCCAGGCGCTGGGGCTGCCGCTGAGCCACTTCGATGCTTCGATCGCGCCCTGCGCGGGGGGCACGCTCAAGGCGACGTATGCCTGCTGCCCGTAGCGGGACTGCCGATCTGAAATCGATGTCACGAAGCGGCGCGCGCCCAGGAAACCGGAGCCCCCCTCGCGGTTGGATCATGGCGAATGACGACGCGGCGCCGTGCGATGGCCAGCCGCGCGTCGCGGACGTCCTCGCGGCTCAAGGCGAGGCCAAGGAGATCCCATGCGATTGGCTCATCACCACATCACCGCGCTCTCGATCGCCGGCGCCGCGCTGCTGGCGGGTTGCTCGACGTATGTCAGGTCCGGCGAGGAGCTCGACACGAACACCGTCGAGCAGGGCGCCGCCCCCGAGGAGGCGGGCGACGCGCCCAAGAAAGAGGCAGGCGCCGCGCCGGAGAAAGAGGCGGGCGACGCGCCCAAGAAAGAGGCAGGCGATGCGCCGGAGAAAGAGGCAGGCGACGCCCCCGAGGAGGCGTGCGACGCCCCCGAGGAGACAGGCGACACCCCCGAGGAGGCGTGCTCGACGGATCTGCTGTTCGACGGGGTGACCTGCCCGGACGACTGCACGAGCGGCATGCTGGGCGACGGGGTGACGTGCCAGGACCCGAACGCGCTGATCGAGCAGGGCATCCCGATCTGCGAGGAGATCGGGCTGGTCCTGCGCGATATCCAGTTCGACAAGGCGGACTACGCTGTGTGCGACGGCAAGGTGCTCCAGGCGAGCTATCTCTGCTGCCCGGCGTGGGAGGCGCCGCCCGAGGAGCCCGAGGAGCCCCCGCCGCCGCCCGAGCCTCCTTGCGAGACGACTGGCGTGGTGGGTGACGGCACGACGTGCGGGGACCCGAACACGCTGAAGAACGAGGCGCTCGCGAGCTGCCAGGCGCTGGGGCTGCCGCTGAGCCACTTCGATGCTTCGATCGCGCCCTGCGCAGGGGGCACGCTCAAGGCGACGTATGCCTGCTGCCCGTAGCCGGGCTCCCTCGCTGTAGGGCAGGGGCCCCGCCGCGGCGCGACGCGCTGCCTCGCGGACGAGCGCGCAGCACACGGCCGGTAGCGCTGTCCGTCGTGCTGCGCGCGCGGCGCGCGAAGAAGTTCGTCGCCGCGAGATCCTGTGAACGCAGGGCGGTCGCCCAGCCTCCGGACGGGGCCAGCGCTGTACGGCCAGGGCGCGGATGAGGAGGGTCTACTGGCCCGGGGCGGGCGCCTGGCCCGGATGGAGCTCCCTGGCGATGCGCTCCACGCTCTGCATCAGTGTCTTGATCTGATCGCCGACGACCGGCCCCGCGTCCTCGACGAGCCCTTCGATCTGCTTGAGCACGGGCGGCAACCCCTCCGCGGTGACCTCGTGGATACGTTCGCCGCCGAGCTTCGCCTCGATGCGAGCCAGCTCGTCCTTGAGCTCGCCGAGCGCCTGCGACACATGCTCGCGGTGCTGTACGTGCTCGTGCCGCGAGAGCTCATAGGCGATCGCGATGGCGCTCCGAACATCCCGCTGAACTTCCATCCTCTCCATGCTTCTTCACCCGTGCCGTCGCCGGCGCTAAATGATCTCCATGCCACCGGCCGCGGGGCGTCGCGCCGCCTTGGCCGCCGGCACAGCCATCCATGGGAGTGGCTTGCTCCGGTCGTCTGCCGGTCGCGCCCGCGGGGCGGATCAGGCAGCCGGCTGTTGCTGGTGCCTCGGCGCTTCAGCGCCTCGGTGTTCCAGCGTGTCAGCATTCCGAATCTCGACACGCGACGTCGTGCAGCTTCCGTGCCCCCGCCGGCGCAGCACCCCCTCGGGCAGACCCGGGGGTGGAAGACGAGGATCGGGTGCGCGAGCTCAGCGACGGATCGACGGACGATCCGCCTCAGGTGTCGCAAATCGCCACGCTCTGCGCGGTGCGGCAGGTCGGCTGTTCGTGGGGCGCGGCCCGGGAGAGCCGTGTTTCCGGGCAGGGGCCCCTCAGGGTTGCACCAGCTCGACGCCGCTGAACTCGATGGGAAAGGTGATGACGGTCGTCACCCCGCCTTGCGGCGCGGGGAACTGCATCTTCTCGAACGCAGTGGCCACGCAGCGATCGACCTGCTGGTTCTTCGTGGTCGACCGGATCACGTCTGCCTTGTTGACCGTGCCGCTCGGCCCGATGGTCGCCTTGACGGTCACCTTCCCGACGAACTTCGGCGAGCTCTTGACGCCGATCTTGTAGCACTCGTCGAACAGCTCGCCGTGCTTCTCCACGACCTCGCGGACCTGCGCCTCCGAGATGCTGCCCCCCAGCGTCCCGGTCGCGACGCCCGTGCTGGGCCTCAAGCTCCCGGTGCCGCGCGCCGCGCCTGGCTTCGGCGCGGGCGCCTCGACCGGCGCGGCTGCCCCGGGGACCTGCGAGCCTGGCGGGGGCGCCTCCCCCGCGGCGGGCGTCGGGCCCGCCGCCGCCGGTGCTGTCGTGCCCGCCGTCGCCGGAGCTGTCGCGCCCGCCGACGCCGGCGGCGCCGTGCCCGTCGGCTCCGAGGAAGCGGGCTGCGCCGGCGCCTGGGCGGGCGGCGGCGGGGCGCACCCTGCCGCGAGCGCGAGGACCAGAACCAGACCTGTTCGGCGAGAGCTCATGCCCGAAGGTAAAACCGGAATGCGGGCCCTTGTCCACGAGGATGGAGGCGCGTCGCCCGCTCAGCGCAGCCGCAGCACCTCGACCTCGGACGCGCCGCCGCGGTCCACGAGCCCCGGCGCGCGACCCCGATCGCGGGCCTTCAGCGATGCCCAGAACACCTCCGTCCCCGGCCTCTTCCGGATCGGCACCGGATCGGCGTACAGGAAGCCCGCCCTCCAGCGCTGCGGCGAGATCGCCGTCGGGAGGCCGACATCGCGGTAGACCGGGTCCGCCATCGTCGTGGACAGCGGGGCGCGCTCGACGACCCGGGAGCGCACCGAGAGCACCACGTCGCTCGCCGCGGGGCCGCCCGCGCGCACGAAGATCGTGAGGAGCGAGCGCGCGCCCTCGTGGAACGTGGTCCCGAGCAGCTCCGTGCCGTCGTCGAACCGCGCCCCGAGCGGCGCGAGCGCGGCGCTGATCTCCGCGAACAGCGCCGCCGCGCGCGCGCCGTCGCCGGCGGCGAGGGCGATGTTGTGCGCCACCCGCTTCTGCTCCAGCGTCTCCGGCGCCTCTGCCGGCGGCTCCGCCGGCTGTCCGAAGTGCGCGCGGAGCTCCCACGTGAGGAACGGATCGGGCGCTATCTCGCGCTCGGGCTCGGTGCCCGAGACGAGGTACCAGGCGAGGAGCCCCGGCTCCCGTTCGCGGAACGAGAACGCCTCGATCCCGCGGGCGCCGGGCGCGCGTACGTCGGCGGCCGAGCCGAGCGCCCAGAACGGGCCCACGGCCGTGATGTCGAAGCGCCGCGCGAGGCTCGCCTGGTCCCGGTCGAGCATGAACCGCGTGTCGACCAGGTAGGCGCCGCGCGGCGGCTCCTGCTTCGGCGCGGGCCGCGCCGGGGTCACGACGCGCCCGCCGAGGGCCCAGACCTGGGCCCAGGTGGCCTTCATGCCCTCGTGCATCTCGACCGGCGCGCCGGCGGGCAGCCTCGGCGCGAGCCAGCGCAGGAACGCTGTCTTCGCCCCGTCGGAGTCGATGAGGTGCCCCCGCTCGTTGAAGCGCCCGCCCGTCTCCCGCGCGTACCGCAGCGCCGGGAGCCCGTCGCGCAGGACGGCGGCGAGCGGCGCGAGCCACAGCGCGAGCGCCGCGAGCGCTGGCCACGCGGGCAGCGCGGCTGGCGCTGGCCACGCGGGCAGCGCGGCTGGCGCGGGCCGCGCCGGCAGCGCCGCGTCCCCGGGGGCGCGCCGGGCGGCGGCGGCGCGCTCGAGCAGCGCTGCGGCGGTCTCGACGAGGGCGGCGCCGGCGAGGGCGAAGTACGCCCCGAAGTAGTGCGGCCAGAAGATGTGGATGTCGGCGCCCTGGCGGAAGACGACGTACTGCACCGTCGCGGTCGCGAGGTAGAGCAGCGGCAGCGCGTCGTGCTCGCGTCGGAGCAGGACGAGCCGCGCGGCGCAGACGATCGCGGCGAGCTTTCCGGCGGCGATGGCGACCGGCGTGAACGAGAGCTCGATCCAGTACCGCCGGCTCGCGAGCACCTTGCTGAGCGGCTCGGCGTTGCCCGACGACCGGAACCCGTAGCTCGCCAGGAGGTCGCCGAGCTTGCCGGCCTGGTGGAAGAGGGCGACGTAGAGCGCGACGGTCAGCGCGGCGATGAAGGCGGTGAGCACCCACCACTGCGCGTAGCGCCGCGCGTGGACGGGGCCGAAGACGCGCTTCGGGAGCAGGTACGCCCGGATCGCGCCGAAGACGAGCAGCCCGCCCGTGAGCACGAACGCGGGCCAGTCGGCGTTCATCCCGAGCGCGAGCCCGAGCGCGCTGACCGCGAGGTAGCGGCGCCGGGACGTCTGCGTCAGCCGGACGTACCCCCAGAGCCCGAGCAGCGTCCAGGCCATGACCGGGACCTCGAGCGCGTTGAGGTTCGCGAACGACAGCGTGATCGGCAGGACGACGAACGCCGCCGCCGCGGCCGCCCCGGCGGCGGGGCGATAGACGCTCCGGCCGATGGCGTGGAGCAGGGGTGGCGTCGCGGCGCTCAGCAGGACGGCGGGCAGGCGGCAGATGACGTCGTGCCGCCCGAAGACCTTCATGAAAGCGGCCGTCGTCCAGAAGATCCCCCACGGGTGGTGGCAGTAGTACATCTCCGGCAGCGGCCGGCTCGCGGTGTACTCCCAGACGGGCCCGGCGATCTTCCAGCGGAGCATGTTCTCCGCGATGATCCCGACGCCCGCCGACGACGCGTAGTGGCCGGCGAGGATGGGCCCGAACATCTCCCACGCCGCCGCGAGCGCGAACCACGCCGTCGCGATCGCGGTGATGGCGAGCGCCGCGCGGGCCTCGAGGCGGGACGCGGCGGGGAGGCCGTTCAGATCGAGCGGGCGCGAGGCGGGGCGGGGCAGAAGCACGGCGCGCGCAGCCTATCTCCGATGGAGCCTCCCGGAGAGGTGAGAAGTTCCCCGCCGTCCGCCGTCCGCATCCCGCCGCGACGGCGCGGGTCGATGCGCGCGCGCGGCTCGGGTAGGATTGGGGCATGTCGAGCGAGGCGCACAGGCAGGTCCATCGGCGGGCGCACCGCGACGGCAAGGAGCGCGATCCGACGTTCTATCCCGTGGAGAAGATGATGGGGGAGGACTCCCTTCAGACGTGGATCGTGGAGCTTCTCCGTCCGCTCATCGAGCGCTGGTACAGCGAGCTCGGTCGACCGAGGTTCGTGGGCGCTGACCAGTTCATCTACTACCGGCAGTTCGACCCTTCCAAGGTCGTGGCGCCGGACGTGTACGTGCTCCCCGGCGTTCCACCGGGGCGGCGCGTGCGGAGCTGGAAGGTGTGGGAGACCGGGATCGCCCCGAGCTTCGCGCTCGAGGTCGTCTCGTCGGACGAGCCGTACAAGGACTACGTGGACGCGCCCGAGCGCTACCGGGAGCTCGGGGTGAGGGAGCTCGTGATCTTCGATCCCGACTGGGAGAAGGGCCGCGACCGGGTGCGCTGGCAGCGCTACCGGCGGCTGAAGGCGCGCGGCTTCGTCCGGGTGGAGACGACAAACGTCGACCGGATCCACGCGCGCGTGCTTGGCTGCTGGCTGCGGGTGATCGGCGCAGGCGAGGAGGCGCGCCTCCGCCTGGCCACGGGGCCCGAGGGCGAGGAGCTCTTCCCGACCACCGTGGAGGCGGAGCGCGCCGCGAAGGAGGCGGAGCGCGCCGCGAAGGAGGCGGAGCGCGCCGCGAAGGAGGCGGCGCTGGAGCGCGTCGCTGTGCTCGAGGCACAGATCGCGAGCGCCGCCAGGGCGAGCGGCAAGGGACCCGCGGATCGAGGCTGAGCGAGGCTCCACCGCGCCCCGTTCGGGGGCGGCGCCGGCGCGACCAGCGCCGTCCCGAGATGGTAGCTTCCCCGCCATCTTGGGTACCCCGTCCCTTCCGGTGGAGCCTCCGGCGGCGCCCGGCCCCGCACCGCGCTCGCCGCTCGCCGGCCCGCTCCGCCGCGCCGCGGGCGCCGCGCGCCGCGCGCCGCTCGGCGCGGCGCTCGCGCTCGTCGTCGTCGCCACGTCGGTCTATGTGATCGCCGTCCCGCTCGCGGTCGTCCGCTATCCGCCGATGACCGATCTCCCGTTCCACGCGGCGCAGACGGCGGCGCTCCGGCACTACCTCGACCCGGCGTGGCACTTCCGCGAGCAGTTCACGCTCCAGCCGCTCGCGGTGCCGTACATGTCCATGTACGCGCTCGGCGCGCTGCTCATGCTCGTCCTGCCCCCCGTGGCCGCCGTGAAGGTCGCGGCGGCGGCCATGCTCGCGCTCCTGCCCGCGGGCCTCGCCGTCCTCTTCCGCGGCCTGAAGCGGAGCCCTCTCCTCGGCGTCCTCGGGCTCATCCCCGTCTGGTGCAATCTCACCCACTGGGGCTTCCTCAATCACATGGGCGCGCTCGGCCTCTTCGCGATGGTCGTCGGCCTGACGCTCCTGCTCCTCGATCGCCCCTCGCGCGGGCGGCAGCTCGCGCTCGCGCTCGCGCTCGTCGCCCTGTTCTTCACCCATGTCTTCCGCTTCCCGTTCGCCCTCGCCGCCGTGGTGGGCGCCGCGATCGTCGTGTTCCCGGCGACGCGGCGGCTCCGCCCCATCGCGCTCCCGCTCGCGCCCTCGCTGACCCTCTTCGCCGTGTGGCTCGCGGTGCGGACCGACACCCTGCACGGCGCCTTCGCGCCCGCGCTCCACTGGGAGCGGCTCGGCGAGGTCCCCTCGCTCCTGTTCACGAGCTTCACCGATCCGGCCGAGGCCGCGGCGGCCCGGCGGGCGGCGCGCCTCGTGCTCGCCGCGCTGCTCGTGTGCGCCGCCGGCGCCGCCGCGCAGCTCGCCGGCATCACACCGAGCCCGCCCGACGTCGACGCGCGGGAGCGGACCTTCGCGCGCCTCGCGGCCCTCGTCCCGGTCGCCTGCGCGGCCGTGTTCCTGGGCCTGTTCCTGAGCATGCCGCTGCAGATCGGCCTCTGGTGGTACGTCTACCCGCGCGAGATCGTCGCGGCCCTGTTCCTCGCCTTCGGCGCCTTCCCCGACCTGCCGCGATCGCCCTGGCTCAAGGCGCCGGCCGTGCTCGCGCTCTCTGCCGCGGCGATCTCCCTCGGCGCCATGGTCCGGGACAACTACCGCCACTTCGACCACAGCACGGAGGACTTCGAGGCCATCATCGCGCGCATCCCGCCCGCGCCCAGGCTGCTTTACCTCGTCTTCGATCACGGCGGCTCGACCCGGTCGACGACCCCGTTCATCCATCTCCCCGCCTGGGTGCAGGCCACGCGGGGCGGCTGGCTCAGCTTCCATTTCGCCGTCTGGGACGCCTCGCCCATCGCCTACCGGTCTCGCTCGGAGCCGGGCGCCGTCGTCCCGCCGCCCACGCCGCTCCGGTGGGAGTGGACGCCGGAGAAGTTCGACGTGCGGCGCCACGGCGCCTTCTTCGACTGGTTCCTCGTCCGCCGGCGGGCGGGGGCCGACCACCTCTTCGCGAGGGACAAGAGCATCGTCCCCGTCGAGCACGTCGGCGACTGGTGGCTCTACCGGCGCAGCGGCGGGCCGTAGCGCGCGCCTCGGCCCCCGGGCTTCTGTTACGATGCCGCGCATGCGCACCTCCACCGCTTCCGCGCTCCTCGCTGCCGGCTTCGCCCTCCTCTCCCTGTGCGCCTGCGGCTCCGACGACCCGCCCGTGGATGCCGGCGCGGGCGGCGCGGGCGCAGGCGGCAGCTCGAGCGCGGAGGGCGGCGGCGGCTCCGCCCCGGAGCCAGAGTCCTCGTGCACGGAGCCGACGCCCGTGCCCTGCGAGGACGAGGTCTTCCAGCAGATGAACTTCCAGTCGACCGTGGCGCCCGGGGAGATCGACAACGAGCCGGACGGCGGCGGGTTCCGCTCGCTCGTCGACGCCACGGCGGGGGGCGCCTTCGCCTCCGAGCCCGACGCCTACGTCTATGCCCGGTTCACGGCCGAGGGCCTCGAGAAGGTCGAGATCTCGGACGAGGAAGCGCTCGGATCCATGGCCTGGGACATCGCCTTCCGGCGCTACGTCGTGCGCATCAACAGCGGCCACTCCGGTCCGTCCTGCGTCTCCGCCGCGCGGCTCCCGGGCACGCCGGACTACGACGCGCTCACCGAGGCCCCCGGCGAGCTGCGGCTCCGCCGCGACGAGTACTTCACCGAGAGCTGCGAGCTCATCCCCGACGGCTCCGGGCTGGAGTCCCCCGCGACCGCGCTCTCCGGCTACTGGACGTACCCCGGCTGCGTGGCGATGAGCGGTCTCGTCTACGTCCTCGGGCTCGCCGACGGCCGGAGGCTCAAGCTGACCGTCACGAGCTTCTACAACGAGGAGGCCCAGGCGCAGTGCCAGGAGACCGGGATGGTGCCGATGATGACGGACACCGGCGCCGCCAACCTCCAGCTCCGGTGGGCCTTCCTCCCGTGACGCAGAGCCCCGGCGAAGGGCGCCCCGCACCGGCGCGCCGCCGCCGCGCCGCCGGCGTCGCCGCCTCGTGCGGTCGCCGCGCCGCCGACCTCGCCGCTTCGAGCGGTCGCCGCCTCGCCAGCTTCACGGCCTCGGTCGCCCCGGTGCTCGCCGCCTTGCTCGCGCCGGCGCTCTCGGCCTGTGGCGCAGACGACGCGGTCCCGTGGCCGTCCGGCGGGCCCGCCGCGGCGCCGCTCGACCGGCCCGACACGCGCGGCACCGACCTCCAGTTCCGGTTCGATCCGGACGACCTCGTCGAGTCCTTCGCGTCGGCCTCCGGGACCTTCCTGGTCCACTTCGCGCGCGAAGGGCGCAGCGCGGTGCCCAACGCGGACGCGGACGCCACGGGCGTCCCCGACTTCGTCGAGGAGGTCGCGGCCATCTACGACGAGGTGATCGTCCACTACCGCGATGTCCTCGGCTTCCGGCCGCCGAGGAGTGACGAGGACCTCCCCGACAACGGCGGCGACGGTCGCTTCGACGTCTACCTCGTCGACTTCGCCGGCGTCGGTGACGGTGTGTTCCGCGTCGACGCCTGCGCCTCGAGCGAGGACCGCTGCGCCGGGTTCATGACCCAGGAGAACGACTACAGCGGCTACGACTACCCGTCGACGCGGACCGCGAACCGGATCCTCGGGAGCCACGAGCTCTTCCACGCGGTGCAGGCGGCCTACGACCACGGCCAGGACACGCTGATCACGGAGGGGACGGCGGTCTGGGCGACCGAGTCGTTCGATCCCTCGCTGCGGGACTTCGAGGGCTTCGTCGACGGCTACCTCTCGAACACCGATCGATCGCTCGACGTACCCATGATCGGCCCGGTCGACCCCTTCAGCTACGGGAGCGCGCTCTTCTTCCAGTTCCTCGAGGAGCGCTTCGGCGACGGCACCGTCCGCTCGCTCTGGGAGCGCGTCGAGGACGGCGCGTCCGGCGAGGCGGATCCCGCATGGTTCGAGCAGCTCGACCCCCTGCTCTCGTCGCAGGCGCAGACGACGTTCGCCGAGGCGTTCGTGGAGTTCGCCACCTGGAACCTGCTCACCGGCGCCTCCGCGGATCCCGAGCGCTCCTACGCCGCCGGGGCCGGCTACCGGGGGCTCGCCCCGCAGGCGGTCGAGGCGCCCTACGCCGACCGGCTGCGCGTCTTCCACGCGTCGGCGCAGTACTTCAGCGTCCCGCCGGGCGGGCGCGCGACCATGACGGCCGCGCTCGCGGCGCCGGCGGGCGACCCGGCGCAGCTCGACGGCCTCGCCCTGCTGCTCGCGCCACGGCGCGGCCGCGCGTACGGCGAGGTCGTGCGCGCCGGCGACGTCGCCGCCGGCGCGGAGCTGATCGACACGGCCGGCGCCGACAGCCTGGCCGTGATCGTGGTGAACGGCCTGCAAGAGGGCGAGTCGCGCAAGCCGACGCTGTGCATCGGCACGTCCGACGAGGTCGCCGCGTGCCGGGCCGCTGCGGAGGGCGGGGCCGGCGGTGGCGGCGGCGCTGGCGGTGGCAGCGGCGGCGCTGGCGGTGGCAGCGGCGGCGGCGGCGAGGCGCCGCCAGTGGGCGCGGACGGCGGTGCCGATGGGGGTTGCAGCTGCCGTGTCGGATCGCCGGCCGCTGCGGTCGGCAGGTCCGCCGCGGTCGGCAGCTCCGCGCTCGGCGGTTCGCTGCTCGGGCTGGCCCTGCGCCGGCGCAAGCGCAGGGGCAGGCCGCCCGTCGCGCTCACCTCCTCGTGATCCGCCGCCGCTGCAGGCGACCCACCACGGCGCGGGGACGCTGGCGGACTCACGGACCCTCCCGCCTGCGGCTCATTCTGGACCGATCATTCTGGACGCCGTCGCGATCATCGGGGCGGCGTTCTCCGTCCGCGTCATCGCGACGCTCGCCACGAAGAGCGTACAGCTCCTCACCTCACGCTCCTATCCGGTGGAGTTCTTCGACACGGAGCGCGAGGCGCGCGCGTGGCTGCTCGCGCGGCGGGACGCGCTCCGGGCCGGGCGGCCGCCGGTCGCTTGACGTCACCCTCCGCGGCGCGCGCGGGCCGCCCGCCGCCGGCGCACCGCCGCGGCCAGGCCGAGGATCGCCGCTGCCGCGAGGCCGCGCCGCTCGCCTGAGGGCGCGCCCGCCGCCGCGCACGCGCAGCCGGCCTGCTCGGCCTCCTCGGCGCCGGGCTCTACGTCTCCGTCCAGCTGCGGGGGCGGCGGCTCGTCCCCCAGCAGCTCCCTGAGCGCCGCGACCGGGGCGATGATCCCGTGCCCGAAGATGGGGTCGTGCCCGTTCTCGTCAGGCACCGCGTAAGGCGCCGGCCGGGCCGTGCGGATCATGACGTCGTAGAGATCGCTCGAGGTCCGCTCGGGCGCTGCGCTCACGAGCAGCCCCGCGACGCCGGCCGCCACCGGGCACGCCGACGAGGTCCCCCCGAAGAGCGAGGTGTAATCGGTCGGGCTGTCTCCCTCGCTCCCGGCGATGTCGGTGCTCAGCGTCCCGGTGGGCGCGACGAGATCGATGGAGCTCCCGCGGTTCGTGAACGACGTCTGCTCTTCCAGGTGGTTGACGGCGCCCACGGTGAGCACGCCCCGCACGGCCTGGAGCTCGTCGTCATTGATCTCCCGGTCGTCGTTGCCGGCGGCGAAGAGGACGAGCGCCCCCTTTCCGTCGCGCCCGGCGTCGAACAGCCGGTTGATCGCGTCCTCGACCACCCTGGGGACGGGCATCGGCTCGGCGTATCCCCAGCTGTTGGACACCACCGAGGCGTTCACTTGCAGCGCGAACTCGAAGGCGTCGACCGACTCTGAGATGGGCCGCGGCTCGTCGTCGAGCAGCCGCACGCACCGCACCCTGCAGGCCGGGCAGCCGCCCGCGATGCCCACGCCGTTGTCGGTGTCGGCCGCGACCAGGCCTGCGCAGGCTGTCCCGTGACTCACGCCGTCCTCGCCCGGCTGGTAGGTGGGGTCGTCGTCTCCATCGATGACGTCCCGGCCCGGATCCATCTTCGCCGCGAGGTCGGGGTGGTCGAGGTCGCAGCCGGTGTCGACGACGACGATGGATGTGGACGCATCTCCCCGCGTGCGCCCCCAGGCCTCTTCCATCCGGAGGTCGTCGAAGTACCACTGTCCGGGCAGGCGCGGGTCGTTCGGCGTGAACGGCGCCCCGCGCGCCACGAGGCGGACGTGGAGGTCCGGGATCGCCTCGCGCAGGAACGCCGGCCGCGCCGCGCCCTGCAAGCGCTCGGCGAGGTCGAGGCCATCGCCGCCGTCGACGTCCTTGACGAGCCACAGCCCGATCGAGGGCATCAGCGGCCTCACCACCTCCACGCCCGCCGCGGCGAGCGCGCCCTCGGCGCCCGGCTCGACCTCCACGATCGCGGTCGCGCCCACGCTCGCCTGGACCGTCCGGCCGCCGGGGTAGTGGAGCCGCACCGGCGCGAGCGCGGCGCCGGCCGCGCCCGTTGCAGCCGGCCCGAGCCGCTCGGCCGAGACGCGCCGCCCGCCATCCAGGAACGACGCCGCTCGAGCCGCAGCCGGGCTGGCGAGGGTGTCGCCGTCCCCGGCCGCCAGGAAAAGGAAGAGCGCCGCCGAGAAAAGCGTGGTGAATCGCTTGCGTCTCATCGCTCTCCTGGATGTACAGGACTGCGCGGCCTCCTGCCAGAGCCGGTATGGAGCGGTGCTCGGACGAGGAGAGAGAAGCGCCGAGTGCGCCAAGAGCGCCAAGGGAGAAAAGAAATTTCCAACTCCTCTTCTCTTCTCGTCGTTCTTGGCGTCTTGGCCTTTTTCTCTCTCCATCTCTTCAGGCCAACCCGGATTCCCTTCTTGCGCCCCGAGGTTGTCTCCGGCGCCGCGAGGTTGTCTCCGGCGCCGCGAGGTTGTCTCCGGCGCCGCGAGGTTGTCTCCGGCGCAAGAGGGCAGGATGAGATCGCGCGGCGCGGCGGCTCCTGCCGGGCTCGGGTGCCCCTCGCTCCTGCGGCTCGTGCTGGACCGATCATTCTGGAACGACCGGTCCAGAATGATCCGCACGCACGAGGGCAGCTGGGCTCACGCAGGGGCCAGCCCGCGCCGCGCGACGGGCAGCTGCTCTTCGGGCCGGGCAGCTCGGCACCTCCAGTGCACCAGGGAACCAGGGACGGAGTTGAGCGACGAGGTATCAGCGCTTCTCGGCGCCGCGGATCACCATCGATGCGAGCAGGTCCCGCATCCTCGCGAGGTCCTCCCGGGCTGTTCCGTCGGGGAGCCCCGCGATCCGCGTCGCGACGCGCTCCAGGAACTGCTGCCTCGCCCGCTCGAAGCCCGGCGCGAGCTGATCGTGCAGCGCGCAGGTCACGAGCTCCTGGTCGAGCTGCCGCCAGAAGAACTTGCCTTCGACGGTCGCAGCGCAGAGCCGCCCCGTGAAGCCGATCACCGCGCGGGCCCCCGCCTCGAGGAGCCGGTCGAACAGCGGGCCGCTGGCGGTCTCGCCGCAGCAGAAATAGAGCACGCGGCCGCGCGCCCAGAGCTCGATCTCCTGCGCCGGGCTCTCGTGCGATAGCAGGATGCCGTCCGGCGACTCGTCGTCGACAACGCAGCTCGTCCTGCCGTGGGACGACACAACGATCGCGCGGAAGGGGTTGCCCGCGCCCTCGGCTCGCGCGATCTGGCGGAGGATCCGCCGCCGCTCCGCGCTGGCACGCCCGAACGGTACGATGGAGAACTGCTCTCCCATACGACCATAGAGCTGCGTCCGGCCCGTCGCGAACCAGGCGCTGTCCGGGTCGAAGGATGTATCAATCGAGAGTACAGGTCGAGCAGTCATCCTACCTCCTTCGAAGGTTCCCCCGTGCGCGCCACGCGTCGACGATGACGCTCCCTCGCACCGGCGACCGCCAGCGCCGGTCGCGCCCGCGGCGCCAGGCAACAGGCGCCTGGTATCAGGCACTCTCCACCGGCTCCTCCGCCACGTGTCTTGTCGCCGATGCCATCCCGGACTCCTGCCGCGAGACTCGCGGCAGGGTACAATAACAACGGTAAGGGAATTCCTTCTACAAAAATCGTATTGAGCCGGATGGAATTCTCGCCGCGAAGCCAGCGCGTTTTTTCCCGTGATTGGCGTGAGCTGAGGCACGCGCGCATTGCGTCGTGATGTCAGTTCCAGTTCCAGTTCCAGTTCCAGTTCCAGTTCCAGTTCCAGTTCCAGTTCCAGTCCAGCTCCAGCAACGATCGCGCGCGCCCGGGCTCACGAGAGGGGGAGCAGCGGCGTCCATCCCGCGCCGCCGGGCGGGCGCGGGACGGGCGCCGCGCGCTGTTCACGGAAGGGGCGCTGCCTCCTCGGTCTGGCCCAGGACGAGCTTGCGGGGCTCGCCGCGTCGCAGCTCGCTCAGCCTCGCCTGCATGGTCTGCCCGAGCTCCTCGCGCCCGGCCTCGTCGAGGATCTTCTTCACCTTGGGGAAGAGGTGCTCTTCCTCCTCCTTGTGGTGGTGCTCGAGCTGCTCGGCGAGCACGTGGAGCTTGGGCCCGAACTTCTCGTCCGTGGTCTCGAGCGCCAGCAGATCGGCCAGCACACGCTTGAGGGACAGGTGCTCCTCCAGCGACTCGAGGAGGATATCCTCGGTGCGGCGGGCCCGGACCGCCGGGTAAAAGTGCTGCTCCTCGATCGTGATGTGCGTGGCGAGGAGGTCGGCGGCCGTGGAGAACTGCTCAGCGGCGACAGAAGATGCCTTTTTCATCCCGGAAAACTGCTCTTCGAGCTCGCGGTGGTGGCGTTCGAGAAGGTCGATGGCGTCCATAGATCCCTCTATGTAGCGGGAGCCACCCTTCGAGCAAGCCGCGCCGCGCGCGGCTCGTCAGGAGCTTCCCCGCGACGCAACGCTCATCCCGGGCGCCGCGCGCGGCTCGTCAGGAGCGCCCTGCGCGCCGTACAGCCCGGATGGTGGCCGGCCGGCGCCGGATCTAGGGCGCGGCGCCGCGCGCGGCCGGGTGACCCGCGCGGCGGGGCGGGTGTAAGCTCCTGGCATGTACTCGCCCAGATCCTTCCTGGAGACTGACACCGATCGGCAGCTCGATCTCATCGAGACACACAGCTTCGGCTGCCTCATGGTGCATGAAGAGCAGGGAGGTATCGAGATCGCGCACCTGCCCTTCGTGCTCGATCGCGGCGTGGGGCCCCACGGCCGCCTCCGCGCCCACGTCGCGCGCGCGAACCGCATCTGGCGGCTGGCGACGGAGGGCAGGCCGGTCGTCGCGGTGTTCTCGGGGCCGCACGGGTACGTCTCGGCGCGGTGGTACGAGGAGCCCGGAAGGCAGGTGCCGACCTGGAACTACGCCGTCGTGCACGCCCACGGGCGCGCGGCAGGGCCGATGAACGACGAGGAGCTGACAAGGCTGCTCGACGACCTCGCGAGCATCCATGAGCGCGGCGCGGCCGAGCCCTGGAGCACGCGCGGGCTCGATCGCGAGCTCCACGAGAGCCTGCTCCGGGGCATCGTGGGGTTCACGATCGCTATCGAGCGCCTCGAGGGCAAGTTCAAGCTGAGCCAGAACCGCTCGCCCGCCGACCGCGCGCGCGTGCTCCGCGCCCTCGGCGAGCGCGGTCGGCCAGACGATCTGGAGATGATGCGCCTGATGACGTCGAGCGACGAGGACCGATGAACGGACCGGCGCGCCGACTCGCGCGCTTCAGGCGAGGTCGAACAGCAGCACCTCGCCCGCGTCCTTCCCGACCAGGCGGAGCGCCCCGCCCGCCGCGATGGCCGCCGCGTCCCCCGCCTCCAGCAGCGTCCCGTTCAGCTCGACGCTCCCGCGCGCCACGTGGACCCAGGCATTCCGCCCTTGTGCCAGCTCGTACCGGGCCTCTTGCCCCTGTCCGAGGAGCCCCACGAACAGGCTCACGTCCTGGTGGACGGTCACCGAGCCCTCGCGCCCGTCCTGCGAGGCGACCAGCCGCAGCTTGCCTCGGCGCTCCTCCTCGGAGAATGCCTTCTGCTCGTAGCTCGGCGTGTACCCGCGCCGGTCCGGCAGGATCCAGATCTGCAGCAGGTGGGTCACGCCCGACTTCGAGGCGTTGATCTCGCTGTGGTACACGCCCGTGCCGGCCGACATCCGCTGGACCTCGCCGGGGCGGATGGTCGAGCCGTTCCCCATGCTGTCCTTGTGCTCGAGCTCCCCCTCGAGAACATAGGTGACGATCTCCATGTTCTGGTGACCGTGCGTCCCGAACCCGCGCCCGGGAGCGACGTAGTCGTCGTTGATGACCCGCAGCGCCCGGAAGCCCATGTGGTCCGGGTCCTGGTAGTCGGCGAACGAGAACGTGTGAAACGACTGGAGCCACCCGTGATCGGCATAGCCGCGCTCGCTGGATCGACGGATCTGCATGGCCTGCGTGGAAGGGGTGTTGTTGTTCATGAGACCCAGCATGCGGCCGCCGTTCCATCTTGTGAATCGGCATTCGCCTCATGGATCCCATCTGCTCCGGAGATGGTTCTCCGCGCCGCACCTCGCCGCGCCTTGTCTCAGACGACCTCGAGGTTGGTCACCTCGGCGTCGAGCCACGGCCCGCCGCTGGGGTGCACGACCAACGCGTCGAAGGTCGCGCCGGTCGCGCGCGCGCCGGCCGGCCTGAGCTGGTCCTGCGGTACGATAGCGAGGTTCGGCGCGCTCACCACCGGCACGGTCGCCTCCCCGGCGAATGCCTCCGACGCCGCGCGCAGCACCGCCGCGACCCGCTCGGCGGTCGGCTCTGGCAGGTAGAGCGCGTCGACCGTCGGCACCCGGTCGATGCCCGCGGCCGTCGCGATCTCGGACAGGAACACCGCCGCGGCGCCGACGGCTCGGCCCGCCTCCTCGACGCGCAGCAGCCTGCGCGATCGCGGATCGCGAAGGCTGTGCTCGAGCTGCGCCGCGTCGGGCGCGGACCACAGCACGCGCTCGCCGTCGCACGCCGCGATCGCCGCGAGCACCTCGTCCATGGCCCCTGCCGGCGTGGCCACGGCCTGCGTCGGCCTGGCGCTCGCCCGGGGGACGAAGCCGTGGTTCTGGCACGCGGCCAGCGGCTTCAGCTTGAACCCCGCCTGCTCGACGGCCTTGAGGAGCACGCGCCGGGCCGGCGCGGAGCGCGCCTCCACGAACACAACGATCGGCAAGCTGGACCCGCGGAGGCCGTCGAGGAGCTCCGCGTACAGTCGGCTCGCCAGCCCTTGCCCCTGGAACTTCGGCCGCACGCTCACGAACGAGAGCACGTACCCCTCGGATGCGGCGCCCCGGAAGCGGAAGCGGCGCGGCGCGACGCCGATGAAGCCGGCCGGCTCCCCGCCCTCGCGCGCGAGCACGGCGCGCGGCGCCGGGCCGGGGAAGCCGAGCTGCCACCTCAGGTAGTCAGCCGTGTAGTGGAGCGCCGGCGGCGCCCACGCCTCGCGCAGGACAAGGCTGGCCTCCTCCGCCACCGCGACCGGGTCGACGTGCTCGAGCTGCATGGCCGCGAGCCTGGCAGAAACACCGAGCAAACGGAACAGCGCCTGCCTCGTAACTAGAGGCCGGCCATCTCCGGGGCGCGCCGCACGATCTCCGGCCAGCCGGCCGGGTCGTTGCCGTGCTGGGCAAGGAACGCGTAGACCCACCGCTCCAGGCCGAACGCTATGCACACGCTGTGCATCGGGCCCGCGCCCTCGACGTTGCAGCTGAACGCGCGGCCGAAGAAGTCGGTGTGGTAGTTCAGCGAGCCGGCCGCCACCCGCTCGTCCTCCGGGAGCATCAGCGAGATCTCGTACTTCGTCTCGCTGCTGATCTGAAAGTACGTCTTGGCGGCCGCGTCCGGCGCGATGAAGAACGGATCGCTCGCCGTCCGGATCTCGCCAGCAAGCCGGTGCTCGTCGAGGTAGCGCGCCACGAGCTCGTTCCCCTGCTCGCGCAGCCCGAGGACGTTCTCCCGCGAGCCGAGGAAGACGATCTCCCGCATCGTGAACTCCCAGAGCCGCCGCAGGTCGACCATCTTGCTCGACTCGTAGCGGAAGCAGCGGCCCGCGAGCGCGTAGCGCGCGCCGCCCGCCGGCAGCACGCGGTCCCGGTTCGCCGCGTACACGTGGTAACAGACCGCCGGCGAGAGGCACACCTCCGGGTGCGCCATGTCGCTCAGCGCCCGCTCGTCGAGCGAGTCCCGGTCCTGGTGCCGCGCCCGGAAGTCCTCGATGCGCGGCATGTCCTCCGGCAGGTGGCACGTGAACGTGACGATGTGCGGAAAGGAGCGGAAGTAGTCGCACTTCGCCAGCGTCGCGGCCGGGATCAGCGTAGGCACGAGGATCGGACTCGGCGAAAAAGGCGCGCCGAGCGCCTCCAGCGAGCGATCGAAGTAGCGGTAGAGCCGCAGCGGGATGCCCTCGAGGGCGACCTGGCCCTGCCCCATCTGCGTGATGCCGTCGGGGAGCGCGCCGCCGCGGAACTCCACCCTGTCGCACGCCGGGCTGCGGTACACGAGCTTCCGCGTCAGCGTGCGCAGGCTCCGCTGCATCGTGCGCGCGAGGCCCGCTGCCGCGGCCGCGAGATCGCCCGCGCGCTCCTCGGGGGCCTCGAACTCGAGCGCGGCGCCCTCGCGGACGAAGCGGATGTTCGAGATCTCCTTCGACAGGAAGGCGATCTGCTTCGGGATCTCCTCCTGCGCCATCTCGGTCGCGGGCGTCGCGAGCTCGACGGTGACGGTCTTCCTCACGGGGCAAGCTCCTGGATCAGCTGGCTCAGCGCGCGCGGCGTGCGGGCGACGCTGAACCTGTCGTCGGGCAGGGTCACGTTGAACCTGTCCTCCAGCTCGGTGAGGAGCTGGAGCGCGCGAATCGAGGAGAACCCCGCGTCGTAGATGTCGTCATCGGGCTGGATCGCAGCGGGGAGGCTGCCGACCGTGACGATGACCTCGATCACCTTCTCCACCTCAATCGCCATCAAGAGCTCCAGGGTTAAGATGCGCTGTCGGCCAGCGAGCGCCTCGCCGCGTCTTCCGCGCCCTTGCTCCTTGCATCGGAGCGGTCCGAGGCGGGCTCGACGAGCGGCGGCGACGGCTCGGTCCGGAGTGATGCCACCCGGCGGGCCGGGTTGCCAGCGACGACGGTGTACGGGGGGACATCGGCCATCACGATCGAGCCCGCCGCGACCACGCTGCCCTCGCCGACCGTCACCCCCGGGAAGATCATCGACCGGGCGCCCAGCCACACGTTGTCCTCGATCACGACGGGCTTCACCTCGCTGTCCGCCGGAGGCAGGCCCCGCTTCCGGTTCTCCGGGTCGCTGGGGTGGCCGCTCGAGTCAAGGATGTAGACGCTGCCCGCGATCCGGCAATGCTTGCCGATGGTGATCGACTTGCCGACGATGATCCGGCAGTCGTGCCCGATGCCGGTGTTGTCGCCGATCCGCAAGGTCGGGCGGTCCGAGAAGCGCGCGGCGAAGACGAAGTTGATCTTGCCGTCGAGCACCACATTGTCGCCAAGGATGATGTCGCCCCGCCCCTGGATGTAGTGAATGAAGTTCCCCGTCCGGACGCCCTTGCCGTACTGCGTGCAGTACGACTTGAAATGCGGCTCGCAGACGAGCACGCGAGCGCCGAAGTAGTACGCGTCGCGCGCCGCCTCGAACGCCATGCGCATCGGGAGCACGACCGGCCGCGGCGCGGGCAGCGTGAACGTGCGGACCTGATGCCGCACGTGGCGCACGGCGCGGGCGACGCTGTGATCGGACGAGGCGAGGAAGCGATAAAGGTTCTTCATGGACGGTGGGCTCTGCCCGGGTTGGCCGGAGCAGCGATGTTCAGCGGGGGGGGTGCCCGTCAAGAACAGAGAAAGGCGAATCGGGGTACCGGAGACTATCGCTCCAGGCTTGCCCCGTCGACCATTCTCTTGGTTGTCCGCTCAGCGACTCATATTCAATCCCGTGACAGCTCGTTGCCGGCTCGTCGGCCGTTCTTGGCGTGAGCAAAGCCTTAGCAACTACCGTGACAGCAGCAAATACCGTGACAGCGCCGATAGCGAGCCGCGTCAGGCCGCGTCATGCAGGCTCGCTCCGAGCCACGCCGGAGCCCGCGGAGCCCGCAGCGCTGGAGCCCGCGGAGCCCGCAGCGCTGGAGCCCGCGGAGCCCGCAGCGCTGGAGCCCGCGGAGCCCGCAGCGCCGGCGCCCGCGGAGCCCGCAGCGCCGGTGACGTCCTTCGCCTCCATGTGGGGCAGAGCGCCACGGAGCAGGGCCAGGCCGAGCGCGGCCTCGACCAGGGTGAGCGCCACCGCCCACGTCGTCGTCGTCGCGGCGACGGCCGCCAGGCGCTCCTCGCGCGTCGCGCCGGCCGCGAACCGCTCGAACAGCGCGGCGGCGAGCACGTCGCGCGTGCCAAAGCCCTGCGGGGTGAGGGGGAGCGTCACCGCCACCATCAGGATCGGGATGAAGGTGAGGGCGGCCCCGAGGGGGATGTGCACGCCGAAGAACCCGAAGGGCAGCCAGGTACCGACGAAAAGGACGAGGAGGTGCGGCACGCGCGCCGCGAGGGCGACGAGGTGGCCGCGCACGCCCGCCTCGAAGAGCGGGGCGAGGAGCTTCGTGCGGGCGAGCCGGGCAGGGCGCAGCGCGAGGAGCGCGAGGTAGAGCACGCCGGCGCCGAGGAGCAGGGCGGACCCGGCGAGCGGACCGCCGTTCGCGGGCACGGCGACCGCGCCGAGCAGGAGCAGGCAGCCGAGCCACGACGCGTAGACGACGAGCGTCGCGCCGGCGACGCGCGCGAGCGGCACGCCGTGCGCGCGCGCGAGGAAGACCGTGATGAACGCCTGGCCGACGTGGTGGTTGAGCAGCGACGGGAGGTAGGAGGCGCCGCGGAGCACGAAGAAATCGCGGAACGCGACGGGCGCGATCAGGCGGCGGTAGACGAGCACGGTCGCGAACGTGTCGGCGGCGAGGAGCGCGAGGATGAAGAGGGCGGCGAACGCGCCGAAGAGCGGGGCGTCGACGCGCGTCAGGGCGGCGCGGAAGGCGCCGAAGTCGAGGCGGCCTAGGACGAAGCCGACGAGCCCGATCGCCAGCGCGAAGGGCAGGGCGCGGCGCGCGCGCCCCCAGAGGCCCGGCGCGCGGCGCTCGGGCAGAGCGCCGTCGCGCGGCGACGGAGCGTCGGCGAAGGTTCCGGTGTGGGTCGAGGAGCGCAACGGCGGGACGGTAGCAGAATCCCCGCCGGTGTGGCCGGAAGGAGCGGCGCCTCGGGCCGCCTCCGCCTCCGCCTCCGCCGCTGGCGCCGCCTCCGCCGCCGGCGCCCCGGCCGGCGTACGCTGCGCGGCGACCGCGCCCCGCATGGGGCATAGTCGTCCACCATGTCCAAGTACGATTACGATCTGTTCGTCATCGGCGCCGGCTCCGGCGGCGTGCGCGCAGCCCGCATGTCCGCTTCCTTCGGCGCCCGGGTCGCCGTCGCCGAGTCGCGCCACCTCGGCGGCACCTGCGTCAACCTGGGGTGCATCCCGAAGAAGCTCCTCGTCTACGCCTCGCACTACGCCGAGGACTTCGAGGACGCCGCCGGTTACGGCTGGACGGTGCCCGGCCACGGCGCCGGAGCGAACGGGCACGCCGGCCCGTCGTTCGACTGGTCGACGTTCCTCCGCAACAAGAACAAGGAGATCGAGCGCCTGAACGGCGTCTACGAGCGGCTCCTGAAGAACTCGGGCGCCGATATCCACTGGGGGCAGGCCAGGGTCGTGGAGCCGCACGCCGTCGAGATCGACGGCGCCACGATCACCGCCGAGCGGATCCTCGTCGCCACCGGCAGCTATCCCTGGATCCCCGACCTCCCGGGGCGCGAGCTCGCCATCACCTCCGACGACGCGTTCCACTTCCAGACGATGCCGCGGCGGGTGGTCATCGTCGGCGGCGGCTACATCGCGGTCGAGCTCGCCGGCATCCTGCACGGGCTTGGCGCCAAGGTGTCGCTGATCCACCGCGGCATGCACCTGCTGCGCGGCTTCGACGACGACATCCGCGCGTTCCTCGCCGCCGAGATCCAGAAGAAGGGCCTGGACCTCCGCCTCGGCGCGAGCGTCGAGAGCATCGAGCGGCGCGGCGACGGGCTCTGCGCGGCGCTCGCCGACGGCACCGAGATCGGGACCGACTGCGTGCTGTACGCGACGGGCCGCCTGCCGAAGACAAGGGGGCTCGGGCTCGAGGAGGTCGGGGTCGAGCTCGACGAGGACGGCGCGGTCGTTGTGGACGACGCGTTCCAGTCGTCGGTCCCGTCGATCTACGCGCTCGGCGACGTGATCTCGCGCGTGCAGCTCACGCCCGTCGCCATCGCGGAGGCGATGGCGCTGTCGAAGATGCTCTTCCGCGGCGAGCCCGCGCGCGTGGACTACGCCGGCATCCCGACCGCCGTCTTCAGCCAGCCGAACGTCGGCACGGTCGGCCTGTCCGAGGCGCAGGCGCGCGAGCACCACGACGTCGCCGTCTACCTCTCGATCTTCCGCGCGCTCAAGCACACCCTCTCCGGGCGCGACGAGAAGACGATGATGAAGCTCGTCGTCGATCGCGCGACCGATCGGGTGCTCGGCGTCCACATGGTCGGGCCGGACGCGGGCGAGATCATCCAGGGGTTCGCCGTCGCGCTGAAGTGCGGCGCGACGAAGGCGCAGTTCGACGCGACGATAGGCATCCACCCGACAGCGGCCGAGGAGTTCGTGACCATGCGCGAGCCGCTGCGGAACGCGGATCGCAGCCCCCCGATGGGGATCGCGCCGAGCTCCGCGTAGCCCGCGGGCCGCGCGGGCGTCCCGCCCACGGCGGCGCCCGCGCGCACCCGCTCGCGCGCTCGAGTTCGCTCGCCCGCTCGCGTTCGCGCCCAGCGCGCTCCTCTGGTATGGACCGCGCGATGTCGACCCACGCCTCGAGCCCCTTGAAGCCCGTCGGCCTGCTCACCCGCACCAGCGACCGGTCGTTCTACGTCTTCAACGCCGTGCTCTCCGCGGCCGCGCTGGCGTTCCTCGCCTACATCCTCATCATCCGGCGAGGCGCGGGGGGCGCCGATCTCCGCTTCATGCCCCCGCTGAACGCCGCCCTGAACGCGACCGCCGCCACGCTGCTCGTCGCGGGCTGGGTCGCGATCAAGCGCCGCGCGGTGGTCGTGCACAAGTACCTGATGGTCTCGGCGTTCGTCGCCTCGTCGCTGTTCCTCGTCGGCTACCTCGCCTACCACTTCGTCCACGGCGACACGAAGTACCAGGGCACCGGGCCGCTGCGCGCCGTCTACTTCGCCGTCCTCATCTCGCACATCGTGCTGTCGGCGGGCATCGTGCCGCTCGCGCTGACGTCGTTCTACTTCGCCTACAAGGCGAACTTCGCGAAGCACGCCCGGGTCGCGCGGGTGACGCTGCCCCTCTGGCTCTACGTGTCGGTGACGGGGGTGCTCATCTATTTCATGCTGCGCGGGAGCCCGCCGGCGGTGCCCTGAGCGCGCCGCCACCGCGGCCGCCGCCCGCTGTCGGCCTGGCGCCTCAGAAGTCCTTGATGCTCCCGCGCCGCCCCTTGAACCCGCCGAAGACGTGACGGTGGGCCGCGAGCGCCGCGGCCGCGAGCGCCTCGTGCTCGTACACCTCCTCCATCAGCGGGATCGGGTCCTGATACAGCGTGTCGCTCGCCACGATGCGAGGCCACGGCAGCCGCTCCGGGTCGGCGCCCTCCACGCCGGCCTCCTTCATGACCCCGAGGAACTCGTGGGCGAGGAGGCCCTGGCCGATGACGCTCGGGTGCACGCCGTCGAGGCTGACGATCCCGCCCGCCCTGCGGCGCCCGGCGCGATCGACGTGGTAGTAGCGGGTGTCCATCGGCGGCGCGACGCCATCCTTGAAATACGCAGGGAGCTCGTACGAGGGCTCGCCGCCCGTGCGCCGGAACGCGAGCCGGTCCAGGCTGCCGGAGACGTCGACGAGGTGATACCGCCGCTCGCGGTGCCGGGCGTTCTTCTCCTCGAGCAGCCTTTCGATCTGCGCGTTGCAGGCGTCGACCGTCGCGTCGATGCGCCGCGCCTCCGCCGCGGTGAGGTGCGGCGCGCCAGCCTCGATGAGGCGGGTGCCCTGCGCGAGCGGGGGATAGGTGTAATAGGGGAAGTAGCGCGGGACGCCCGGCAGCGGGTCGCCGACGCCCATGGCGAGGGGCGCGATCGTGACGTGAGGGACGTTGGCCACGAACACGCGCCAGCCCGGGTGCTCGTTGCGCCGCTGGATGAAATCGATCCGGTCGAGCAGCTCGCCATACTCGGCGACGAAGTCGTCGGGCATCCAGAGGTTCCACTGCGCCCGGGTGCGCTCGTCGAAGCTGAGCGAGACGGGCCGCCGGTCCGGCCGGTCCTCGGTCGCCGCGACGCTGAGGAGGATCGCCGCGCCGACCGCGTTGTTCGGGCCGAGCCAGAGGAGGAGGCTCTCGACGCCCTCGCCGCGCGCGTGGTGATCGAGCCAGTCGAGCTGGCTGTACCCGTCGAAGCGCGGATCGCGCGACGGGTTGAGGACGCGGAGCGCGGTCCGGTAGAACGACGCGCTGGGCACGTGGAGGAAGCCGTCCCCGGCGCCGGGCGCCCCGGCGATCCTCTCCTTGCAGAGCCCCGGGGTCACGAGCCACGCGTCGGCCACGTCGTAGCCGTACACCGAGACGTTGTGGAACCAGGGGACGCTCCCCCCGCGGTACGGGCCGGCCCCCTCGCCCCGCTCGTAGTAGTCCTCGGCCTCGTCGAGCACCCGGTTGATCTCGGTGAGGAGGGCGGCCCACTCGAGCCCCTCGATCGTCGAGCCGAAGGCGAGGTAGAGGCGGCGCATCACCACCTCGAGGTCGAGGAGGAGGCCGTGCGCCGGGTAATCGGGGACGCGGTACGCCGGACTCGAGAAAGCGTCGCCGACGTCGAGGCCAAGGGAGCGCGCGATCCACGTGGAGTACGCGAGGTGGGTGCGCGCCACGCCGAGCGACATGAGGCCTTGAGAGATGCTGTCCCCGATGGTGAAGAGCTTCATGCTGCGGTCCTCACGCGTTCAAGGTGAGGCCTCATGCTATCCGAACGCGCGGCGCGGCGCGGCAGGTTCGCCGTCCGGCGACGGCGCGGCGCGGGGGTCAGCGCCGCGCCGCGCGTCTGTGCAGGACGGCGCTCGCGACGCGCACGGCGAAGAGCAGCGCGAGCACCGCCGCGTAGATCATCGGCTCCGTCGCGTCCTTCTTCACCCGGAGGAAGAAGTGCACGACCCCGAGGATGGCGGCGACATACGCGAGGCGGTGCAGGCGCTTCCAGCGCGCGGCGCCGAGGCGCTTCAGCATGCGCGCTGTCGACGTTGCCGCGAGCGGGACGAGCAGGAGGAGCGCGACGAAGCCGGCGAGGATGAAGGGCCGCTCCGTGATGTCCTCGACGATGGCGCGGACGTCGAGCCCCTGATCGACGCCCGCATACGTCAGGAAGTGGGCGCACGCGTAGAAGAAGGCGAGCAGCCCGAGCGCCTTGCGGATGCGGAGGGGGAACGTCCAGCCCGAGACGAGCTTGAGCGGCGTCGCCGCCAACGAGGCGATGAGCAGCACGAGCGCGAGGAGGCCGAGCTGGTTCAGCGCCTCGGCGACGGCGTTCGGGCCGAGCGCCCCGGTGAAGGCGCGCAGGCCGAGCACGGCCAGCGGGATCAGCCCGCCCGTGACGATCGCGGGCGGGAGCCAGGGCAGCTTCCCGCGCGGCGTCGCGGCGGCGCGCGGCCGCTGCGCCGCCGCGACGCCGCGCGCCGCCTCCACCGTCTTCACGGCGTCCACCGGCGAGCTCATCTTCAGAAGCTCTCCCGCAGGTCCATGCCGCTGTACAGGCTCGCGACCTCCTCCGCATAGCCGTTGAACGGCAGCGTGGGGCGGCGGCGCAGCTCACCTATCCTCCGCTCCGTCGCCTGGCTCCAGCGCGGGTGATCCACCGCGGGGTTCACGTTCGCGTAGAACCCGTACTCGTCCGGCGCGGCCTGGCTCCAGGTCGTCCTCGGCTGCCGGTCGGTGAGCTTGATGCTCACGATCGATTTGCACCCCTTGAACCCGTATTTCCACGGAACCACCAGGCGAATGGGCGCTCCGTTCTGGCCGAGCAGCGACTTGCCGTAGAGGCCCACCGCAAGGAACGTGAGCGGGTGCATGGCCTCGTCGATCCGCAGCCCCTCGACGTACGGCCAGTCGAGGACGTCGCTCCGCTGCCCGGGCAGCTGCGCCGGGTCGAGCAGCGTGGTGAACTGGACGTACCGGGCGCGCGAGGTCGGCCCGAGGCGCCGGAGCAGCGCGGCCAGCGGGAACCCGAGCCAGGGGATCACCATCGACCACGCCTCGACGCAGCGCATGCGATAGACGCGCTCCTCCAGGGGGAACCACCGGAGGAGGGTGTCGAGGTCGATGACCTCGGGCTTGTTGAGCTCCCCCTCGCACGCGACGGTCCACGGGCGGAGCCTGAGCCGGCCGGCGTTCTCGGCCGGCTCGGACTTGCTCAGGCCGAGCTCGTAGAAGTTGTTGTAGGAGACGATGGCCTCGTAGTCGGTCCGCGCTTCGTCGGTGACGAACGGGTTCCTCCCGCTCGCGGCGCCGGGCGTCGGCGGCGGCGCGGTGGCGGGGAGCGGCGGCGCGCTGTTGTCACCAGCGCGCGCGCTCTCGCCGCCGGGGGCGGCGACGTCCGCCACGCCCGCCGAGCCGCCCGTGAGCCAGACGAGGCCGCCGCCCACGGCCGAGGCGGTGCCGGCGAAGAGCGCCGCGTTCTTGAGGAGCTCGCGCCGGCGCATGTAGAGCGCTGGAGGGGTGATCTCGTCCGCGGGCGGCTCCTTGGGCAGCTGGCTCATGCCCCCATTCTACGATCGCGCCGGGCTCCGGTTTCGATCCTCGATCACGCGGCCCTCGACAGGAGGCGGAGCGCCGCGCCGGGCGTGTGGTGGAGCGAGGGCAGCGCGAGCATCTGCGCGATGCGCGCGGAGCGCTGCTCCACCGCGCGGGTGAGCGCCGCCCGCTCGCCCGCGCCGCGCGCCGCGAGCAGGGCGACGACGTTGTCCCAGACGCGCTCGCGCCAGCGCGAGAGCATCTCCATGGCCACCCAGGTCGCGAGGTCCGGGGCGGTGTCGCGGAAAAAGGTGCTCAGGGGGCAGGCGTGCCGCGAGGCGAGGCGCGCGAGCGCCTCGGGGACCGAGAGGCGGAGCAGCGTATTGACTTGATCGTGATCGTGCTTGAGCCGCGCGAGCATCCGCGCGTCGCGGCCGTGCCCGAACTCGACGATCGTGGCGTGGATCCCGAGGACCAGGTCGTAGTTGATGTGGGCGCTGAAGCCGAGCAGCGCGTTCTGCACGGGAGGCGTGAACCGGGATGACGTGCTCGCGTACGCGACGTGCCAGGCGCCGCAGTCCTGCGCCACGCCCCGCTCGGACCAGCGGAGCGTCTCGAGGTACCGCTCGCAGAAACGGCCGGCGAGGCGCGAGATCCAGGCCGGCTCGAGGAACATGCCGTCGGGCCGCTCGACCTGCGCCGCGACAGCGCGCGTGACGATCCCGTAAACGTCGGTGAACGCCGCGCGCCGGTCGCCCGCAGCGATGAGCCGGTCCGTCACGGTGTCGAGCACAACGGCGGCATCGTGGACGCTCTTCGGACACAGGTTCAGGCCGTCGATGCAGCTGCTCATGAAGTCCCCTCCTACTTCTTCGCTCTCAGATAGACCTGTTCTGATGTTCCAACTCCCGCATCCGACCACCTCGTCGCCCCGGCGCGGCGTCGCCGGCCCGCAGCGCGAACGTGCAGAGGCGCCGGCCGGCGGTCTGACCGGCCCGGTCGGCCCGTCTGCGGTCCCGGTGCGCGTCGTCTCCATGTCGAAAGCGGATCTGTGGACCCGCCGAGAGATTAGATCGCCGCGTGTGGTGCCCTGCTTCTCCTACTGCCGGCCCCCCTCTCGAACCGGCTCCTCGCAGAAGAGCGATGATGTGATGCGATCCTGGCGCGCTCGCCGCGGGATGCCCCCCTCGCTGCGGCGCTCTAAGTTCAATCTACTCTACGACATGGTGTGGGGTGACCACAATTGTCTTATGATGCATGCTCCCGTTCGGGACAGCTTCCGAGGCTATTCGAACTAGCGAGCTCGAACAAGCGGCTGTTGACCCTGACACGTTTCTTTGTCGCGCGGGAGAGCCCCACGTCATCTTCCCGGTTGCGCTGCTACTGGAGTGTCGAGGGTTCGTCGCATTTGGAAGGTCACCATCACCACTTCCGTAGACGCAAATCGCGGCGAGATGTTCTTGAAACAAGCCGAGTGGTTATCCCACTTTGTCTGTACGGTCTGCTCGCGATTCGCGACGATCGTTTGGGAAGTCCCTGAGTCGGTGCTCGGGAAATTCCTGGCAGGTTATCCATAGGTACTGCGCGGGTTTCCGCCTGTTGGTAAAAATCGCGGGAGGACGGTACGGAATTTGGTCCGCTGCGGACGTTGTTGTGGCCTGCTGGCGGGCCGACTGCGCCAGGGTTCGCCTGTCATGGCGCGGCGCGTCCCGGGGCGACCCCGGCGCCTAGGCCGCGCAGCCTGCGCCCGCAGCCGGGGGAGGGGAGGCCTGAGCCGGAGGGCAGCGGCCGCCGGGCTCGCCTGGGCCGCCGCGGGCATGGCCCCTCGACGGCGCCCGGTCCCAGCGGCGCGCGCCGGCCCCGCGGAGGCGCGGCGGGCCCGTACGGCGGGACGGACGCGACGGAGCGCCGGCGTCCGCGACGTGTGGGGGTGGGGTCCTCGCTGGAATCGTACTGAATCTTGCGGAAACGAGGGCGCCGGCCTCGGTCGGGGCCGGCGCTGCGGCGTCGCCGCGCTTCAGCCGGTGCCGCCCTTGGCCTGCTGCTCGCGGTGGCGCAGCGTCGCGCGCAGGTAATCGCGGTTCATCTGCGCGATCACGTCGAGCGGGATCTCCTTCGGGCAGACCGCCTCGCACTCGCCCACGTTCGTGCAGTGGCCGAAGCTCTCGACGCGCATCTGCCCCACCATGCTGAGGCTCCGCTGATCGCGCTCCGGCTGGCCCTGCGGCAAGAGGTTCAGGTGCGTGAGCTTCGCCGCGGTGAAGAGCGAGGCCGACGCGTTCGGGCACGAGGCGACGCAGGCGCCGCAGCCGATGCAGGCGGCCGCGTCCATGGAGCGCTCGGCGACCGGCTTC
>CP181432.1:4437500-7492500 GCA_051717205.1 Sorangium sp. So ce1128 | reverse complement strand
AGGGAGTGCGAAAGGTTCGCCTGAGCCGCCCCCCGACTGCGACGGGTAGGTCCACGCGATGCAGCGGGCGCACTGAGCATTGACCGAGCTGCCTGAGCGCCGGCGGGTGGGTCCACGCGGTGGTGGCGGGCGGGCGCGCTGAGCACCGACCGAGGTGCCATGAGGCCCCGGGAAGCTCGGCGTTTCAGGCGCGCCTTGTGTGGCGCGCAACGAAATGTTTCAGGTGGCATGGCCCGAAGGGAGACATGCCGGGTGGTGTTCCATGCGCAAGCTGCCCCGTCCCCGCCTCGGCGGATGGCCAGCGCCCGCCCGCCACCGCCGCGTGGACCCACCCGCCGGCGCGTCCGCCCGGAACCACCTCTCATTGGCCGGCCTCTTGATGACGTCCATCAAGGCCGATGCTCTCGCCCTGTGCGGCACTTTGCCCCGATGACGCCCCCCTGAACGAGTTGCGCCTGGTCTCGCCGTGAGGGATGGGTCTTGCATATCCGCAGCCCCCGCCCGGGGCGGGACCTCGTGGAGGCAGACGCACGGACGAGGCGCCGCGCGGACCGACTCCGCGCAAGCGCCGATGGCAAAGAAACGCTCCCCAGCCCCCGATCCGCTCGACCGCTTCCATCCGGCCACCCAGGCGTGGTTCCGCGGCGCGTTCTCCGCGCCCACTCCCGCCCAGACCCAAGGGTTTCCACCCATCCTCGAGGGCGCCTCCACCTTGCTGCTCGCCCCGACAGGCTCGGGCAAGACGCTCGCCGCCTTCCTCGCGGCCATCGACCGGCTCATGGCCTCGCCAGAGCCCGATCCGGCCGAACGCTGCCGCGTCGTGTACGTGTCGCCCCTCAAGGCGCTCGCCATCGACGTCGAACGGAACCTGCGCGCCCCGCTCGCCGGCATCGCCGCCGCCGCCGAGCGCCTCGGCCTGCCCTACCGGATCCCTCAGGTCGGCGTGCGATCCGGCGACACAGCGCCCGAGGACCGCGCGCGGCTCGCCAGGAAACCGCCGGACATCCTGATCACCACCCCGGAGTCGCTCTACCTGCTGCTCACCGCCGCAGCGCGGGACCGGCTGCGCGCCGTCGAGACCGTCATCATCGACGAGATCCACGCGCTCGTCGCGACGAAGCGCGGCTCGCACCTCGCCCTGTCCCTCGAGCGGCTCGAGGCCCTCCGGCAAGCGACGCGGCCCATGCAGCGCATCGGCCTGTCCGCCACGCAACGGCCCCTCGACGAGGTCGCGCGCATGCTCGGCGGCGGCGAGATCGAGGGCGCCGGCGCAGGCGCACGGTTCGCGCCGCGGCCCGTGACCATCGTCGACGCGAGCGCCCCGAAGGCCCTGGAGCTCCGCATCGAGGTGCCCGTCGAGGACATGACCAAGCTCGGCGAGGTAGCGCGGGCAGGGGAAGGCCCGCCGCCCGGGCCAGCCGACCCGGCGCAGCGCTCGATCTGGCCGAGCATCCACCCGCGCCTCGTCGAGCTCGTCCGCGCCCACCGCACCACGATGATCTTCGTGAACAGCCGGCGGCTCGCCGAGCGGCTCGCCGCGGCCCTCAACGACACCGCCGGCGCCGAGATCGCGCTCGCCCACCACGGCTCGATCGCGCGCGAGCAGCGCCAGCAGATCGAGGAGCGGCTCAAGGCGGGCCTCTTGCCGTGCATCGTCGCCACCTCGTCGCTGGAGCTCGGCCTCGACCTCGGCGCCGTCGACCTCGTCATCCAGCTCGAGGCGCCGCCCTCGGTCGCCGCGGGGCTCCAGCGCGTCGGCCGCGCGGGCCACGAGGTCGGCGGGACGTCGCGCGGCGTCGTCTTCCCCAAGCACCGCGGGGACCTGCTCGCGTGCGCCGCGGCCGCGTCCCGCATGCGCGAAGGCAAGGTCGAGGCGACCCTCTACCCGAGGAACCCCCTCGACGTCCTCGCCCAGCAGATCGTCGCCATCGCGTCGATGGATACCCTCCACGTCGACGCGCTCTTCTCGCTCGTGCGCCGGGCCGCGCCCTTCGCCGACCTGCCCCGCGCGAGCTTCGAGGGCGTGCTCGACATGCTCTCCGGCCGCTACCCCTCCGACGAGTTCGCCGAGCTCCGGCCCCGCATCGTCTGGGACCGCGTGGGCGGCGCCGTGCGCGCGCGCAAGGGCGCGAAGCGCCTCGCCGTCGTCAACGCCGGCACCATCCCCGACCGCGGCCTCTACGGCGTCTTCCTCGACACGGGCGGCGACGCGACCCGCCCCGGCCGGCGCGTCGGCGAGCTCGACGAGGAGATGGTCTTCGAGGCGCGCGAGGGCGAGGTCTTCCTCCTCGGCGCGTCCTCGTGGCGCATCACCGACATCACGCACGACCGCGTCCTCGTCGTCCCCGCCCCGGGCGAGCCGGGCAAGATGCCGTTCTGGCGCGGCGACCAGGCCGGGCGCAACGCCGAGCTCGGCGCCTCCATCGGCGCCCTCGCGCGGCGGATCGCCGCCACGCCGGGCGACGACGAGGCCGAGCGCGCGCTCGCCGACGAGCACGGGCTCGACGCGCGCGCGGCGCGGAACCTCGTCCGGTACGTGCGCGACCAGGCCGCGGCCACCGGCGAGGTCCCGAACGACCGCGCCATCGTCCTGGAGCGCTTCGTCGACGAGGTCGGCGACCACCGCATCTGCCTGCTTTCGCCGTTCGGCGGCCGCGTGCACGCGCCGCTCTCGACCTGCATCGCCGAGAAGTGCCGCCTCGAGCTCGGCCTCGCCGTCGATACTGTGTGGACCGACGACGGCATCGTCCTGCGGCTGCCCGAGTCCGAGTCGCCCCCCGACGCGAAGCAGCTCCTGCCGCAGGCTGACGAGGTGGAGGACCTGCTCGTCCGGGGCCTCGGCGACACGGCCCTCTTCGCCTCGCGCTTCCGCGAGTGCGCGGGCCGGGCGCTGCTCCTGCCGCGCAAGTTCCCCGGCAAGCGCTCGCCGCTCTGGGCTCAGCGCAAGCGCGCCGCCGATCTGCTCGCCGTCGCGTCGCGCTACGGCTCGTTCCCCATCCTGCTCGAGACCTACCGCGAGTGCCTGCGCGACGTCTTCGACCTCACCGCGCTCGAGGACCTGCTCCGGCAGATCGCGGCCCGCAAGGTCCGCGTCGTCACGGTCGACGTGCGCGCGCCGTCCCCGTTCGCGGCCACGCTGCTCTTCGCCTACGCCGGCAACTTCATCTACGAGGGCGACCTGCCGCTCGCCGAGCGCCGGGCGCAGGTGCTCGCCATCGATCATGCGCGCCTCCGCGAGCTGCTCGGCGAGGCCGAGCTGCGCGAGCTGTTCGACGCGGACGCCGTGCTCGCCCTCGAGGCGTCGCTCCAGCGCCTCGACGGCCGCGCGCCGCTCAAGCACGAGGACCAGGTGCACGATCTCCTGCTCTCGCTCGGCGATCTGACCCGCGACGAGATCGCCAGGCGCGCGGCGGGCCCCGACGTCCCGCCCGAGGCCGCCGGCGAGCGCGCCGCCGCGTGGATCGACGAGCTCGTGCGCGACCGGCGCGCCATCGAGATCCAGCTCGGCGGCGAGCGCCGCCTCGCTGCCGCCGAGGACGCCGGCCGGCTGCGCGACGCCTTCGGCGTGGTGCCGCCGCCAGGGCTGCCGATCGCGTTCCTGGAGCCGGCCGCCGATCCGCTCGGCGAGCTCGTCGCCCGCTACGCGCGCACGCACGGCCCGTTCCGCGCGGAAGACGTGGCCCGGCGCTTCGGCCTCGGCCCCGCGCCGGTGCTGGCCGCGCTCGCGCGGCTCGCCGAGCGGGGCCGCGTCATCGAGGGCGAGTTTCTCCCCGGCGGCCGCGGCCGGGAGTTCTGCGACGCCGAGGTGCTGCGCTCGCTGAAGCGCCGGTCGCTCGCCCGGCTGCGCGCCGAGGTCGAGCCGGTCCCGCCCGAGGCGTACGCCCGCTTCCTCGCCGACTGGCACAACCTGCACCGCCGCCGCCGGGGGCTCGACGGCCTGATGGCGGCGCTCGAGCAGCTCCAGGGCGCGCCGCTCTCGGCCTCGGCGCTCGAAGCCGAGATCCTGCCCGCGCGCGTCGAGGGCTACCGCCCCGGCGATCTCGACGCGCTCTGCGCGGCCGGCGAGGTCCTCTGGCGCGGCGTCGAGCCGGTCGGCGACGGCGACGGCCGCGTCGCGCTCTACCTCGCCGAGGCCTACCCGTACCTCGCCCCGTCGCCTGGCCGCGCCGAGGGGCCGCTCGCCGAGGGCATCCGCGCCGCGCTCGCGCGCCGCGGCGCGCTCTTCTTCTCCGATCTCTCGCGGGAGACGGGCGCCTTCGGGGCCGATCTGCTCGCGGCGCTCTGGGACCTCGTGTGGGCCGGCGAGGTCACGAACGACACGCTCGCCCCGCTGCGCGCCCTCGGCCGCGAGTCCCGCTCGAGCGGCCGGCGGCGCGATCGCGATCGCCCCGCGCCCGGCCGCGGCCTCTCCGCCCTGAGGGCACGCCGCATCGGTCCGCCGGGCAGCGAGGGGCGCTGGTCGCTGCTGTCGCCTCCCGGTGCGTCCGCCGGCGCGCCCGCAGCGTCGGCCGGCGCGTCTGGTGCGCCTGCGGGCGCGGCCTTCGCGTCCGGTGCGCCCGGCGTCTCCGGCGCGACAGGCGCGCCAAGCGAGACCGAGCGCCGCGCGGCGCTCGCCCGCGCGCTGCTCGAGCGCCACGGCGTGCTCACGCGCGAGGCGGCGGCGGTCGAGGGGCTCGCGGGCGGCTTCTCGGCCGTCTATGACGTGCTCCGCGCCATGGAGGAGGCCGGTCAGGCGCGGCGCGGCTACTTCGTCGCCGGGCTCGGCGCCGCGCAGTTCGCGGTGCCCGGGGCCGACGATCGCCTCCGGGCCTGCCGCGAGCCGTCCGACGATCCGCGGACGCTCGTCCTCGCGGCCACGGATCCGGCGAACCCCTGGGGCGCCGCCGTCCGCTGGCCCGAGCTCGCCGCGCGCGGCGACGGCGCCCCCGAGGGCGCGGTCCGCGGCCCGGTGCGCCCGCAGCGGGCCGCCGGCGCCCTCGTGATCCTGCACGACGGCCGGCTGCTCGCGTGGATGGGCCGCACCGAGCGGAGCCTCACCACGTTCCTCCCCGAGGCCGAGCCGGAGCGCGGCGACGCGATCCGGGCGATCGCAGCGGCGCTCGCGGCGCTCGTCAGCGAGGGGCGGCGGCGCGCGGTGCTCGTGGCCACGATCGACGGCGAGCCGGCGCACAGCTCTCCGCTGGCGCGCGCGCTCGCGGACGTGGGCTTCACGTCCGGGGCGCACGGCTACCTCAAGCGCGCACCCACGCCCGAGCGGGCTCCGTGGCGCCCGCGGCAGCTGCCCGGGAACGCGCCCGACTGGGCTCGCCGCGCCGCGGCGGCGGGGCTCGACCGGCCCGAGAACGAGGTCGACGGCTTCAAGCTGCCGCCCGGCCTGCGCTCCTGGCCGGCCGGACCTCCGGCTGGCGGCTGGCGGATGTCGCCTTCTGGCGCGGCCGAAGGCGGCGCGCGCGCGGCCGAGGGCGGAGCGCGCGCAGCCGAGGGCGACTCGCTGGACGACGGCGATCTCGATCTCGACGACGACGACCTCGCAATGCTCGATGACGGCGCAGGGCTCGACGACGGAGCCGGATGACGGAGCTGCGTGACCGGGCCGAGCGACCGTTTGATCGGCCCGGCGCGCTGCCTCCGGGCGGCGCGTCGCGGCTCGCACCAGCGGGCCGATCCCATGGGTCCTTTCGCGCTGGACCGCGGGACGATGTCCCGCGAGCGACCTCGCCAAAAAAGGACCGCCGAGCAGCCAGGAAGAGAAGGACCCTTCGTGGTTCCTCGGCGGCTCTTCCTGCTTCTGCGGCGCTGGAGGGATCTCGAGCGGCGCGCTGCGACAGGTTCAGCCCTGGTGGCTGTGCTCGCTCGCCTTCACGTGCTGCTCATGGCTGCCGCGGTTCGCCCTACGGCTCCCGTTCGACCCCTGGCTCCGCGCCTCGGCGCCCTTGCGCCCGATGGAGGCCATGTGCTCACGGTTCTGGCTGACGACCTCGCCGCCCTTGCGGCCCGCCGCGCGTGCTTCTTCGGACGTGAACTCGTGCGCCGTGCCCTTCTCATGAGCCGCCTTGCCGCCCTGGCTCGCGATCTGGCGCTGCTGCTCCGCGTTCATCGCCGCGAAGCCCCGCTTGCTCTCGCTGCTCTGTCCCATGATCCACTCCTCAGCTTGATTTGCATCGTGAACGTCACTCGACGACCGTGACTACCTGCTGCTTAGCCACATCGCGCCGGCGGTGCCGGCGACGCCGGGCGATGCTGCAACGCGGGTGCCAGACGGGAGAGTTCGGACGAATCCGACGATGCGTTGAGGCCGGATAATTGATGACCACCCGGTCACCAGGCATGTCCTCTCCAGGGTGCCATGCGGCAATTTGCCTCACTGTGCGTGCAGCCGTGCGTGGGCGCCCCAACCTGTACGGGCTCAGCCGTGACAGGCTCGCACGCCGCGGCGCGCCTCCTGATCTCCGTGCTGCGATGATCGGATGTCTCTTCTCGCCCACCGCTCGAACCTGCGAGATCACCTGTCATCACCACATGACACACGGGTTCGTGAACGACTCCTCAGGTATCGCCTGAGACGCCGCGGGATCTCGCGATCGAGCGTCCGGCGATCTCTGACGTCGCACCGGCCCGTCGCGCGCGCGGCTCGTCATCGATCGGTTTGTCGTGAAGCTGTTTATTTCTGCCAACACGGTTTCGCGCTCGGTGAGGCGCGGCGCTCCTTGACAGGAGCATCAAGCGGGGGTGGGGCTGTGGCGCTGGCGCATCGCGTCTTGACATCACGGCCCGCTGCCGTTCTTGTTGCACTGCATCATCACATTCAGCGCCCTGAACCCGAGGAGGGACGCTCCCGGGCCGGGGTGACGACACGGCAGGAGATCCACGATGGCGCTTCCGATTCCGGGGGCTCGGCTCGACGACGGCCGGCTCTTCTCACTGCATACGACATCCTCGCCTCATCGCCCGCGCGGCCGCTCCGCGGGGCCTTTGCGCGGCGCGGGCCCGGTCGTGCTGTCGCTGGCGCTCCTCGCCGGCTGCGGCGGGTCCACCGGCGCGGCGCCCGCGGAGAGCCCTCAGCCTGGCCCCGCGCCCGCGGCGAAGGAGCCTTTCGACCTCGAGAAGGCGCTCGCCCGCGAGGCGGACGAGCTGCCCGCGCGGGAGATCCGCGCCGGGGACTGGTCGGCGCGCGCGTTCGGGGCAGGGGAGCCGAAGATCGAGCAAAAGGAGAAGCTGGTCGCTATATCCATCCCCCTCGGCACGGACAGCCAGGTCGAGTGCTTCGTTTACAACACGATGCTCGACTCGGGCGAGGTGATAAGGAATTTCATCGAGCTCCTCGACCCCGAGAAGGTGGAGGTCTCTCGCGTCGTGCCGTGGGAGATCAGCGTGCACCGGGAGAGCCCCGCGGTGTTCGTCCAGGCCCTTTACCTCGCCCCGACCGCCTCCGGGAAGGCGGCTGGCCTGCTCAAGATCGCGCTGCACGCCGACAAGGCGCACCCGATCGCCTGCCTGCACGACGAGGTCGGGTATGTCCGCACGTTCGAGCGGCTCGCCAAGGGTCTCTTCGACTCGTTCGAGTCGAAGAGCTCCGCGCCGAAGCCCGAGTACACGGACACGGTGATCCTGCGCCTCGACAAGGTGCCTGTCGGGTTCGAGACAAGCGATCTATTCAAGGAAGAGGACGGCCAGCTGCGGTGGCTCGCGCGCTCGGCCACCCTCCTGCCGCGAGATCCCAAATCCCTGCACATCGAGGATGACGCGTCGAACGTGCTCATCGACCCCCAGGGGCGCATCAAGGGAGGCGTCTGGGTCGAGACGTCGGGCGGCAAGACGAACCACCGGATCGAGCTGTCGCAGAAGAAGAACTATCAATACGAGTACACGGGAGAGGTCGAGGGCAAGAAGGTCCAGGGGACGTTCACCCCCTCGGCCAAGGCGTGGCTCGCCTCGCCGGTCGCCACCGCCTCGGAGCTCGCGCGGCTCCTGAAGAAGAAGGGCGGCTTTGACCTCAAGCAGCAGGAGTACATGCCAGGTGTCGACCCGACGAAGCCTGTCGACGTGCAGTATCTCCGCGACGCCTCGGGCGCCGTCACCGTCTCCATGAGCACCATGCGCCTCGTGGGCAACCTCGCGCCGGACGGCCGACCGGAAGCATTCGAGATCTCGTCGGGTCCCCCCAGGCTGACGCTCCAGCGCGCCTACGTCAGGGGCAAGCTGTAAGCGCCGCTCAGCTCGCGTCCCGGCGCGTCACGGCGCGTCCCGGCGCGTCCCGGCGCGTCATGGCGCGTCATGGCGCGTCACGGCGGCTCGCCGGTCCACCCCTCGGCGAGCGCGAGCGTCCGCGCGTTCTCGCGGCGGGCCAGGAAACGCTCGCGAAACGAGGGGCCGCCGACCCTGGCGGCCCGGGCGAGCAGGCGCTCGCGCGCCGCGGCGATCGCCGCCCTCGCCTCGGCCGGCTTGCCGCTCGCGGCGAGCGACTCGGCGTAGGCGAGGCGGACCAGGGACTCGCCCTCCTCCACGGCGCCCAGCGACTCGAGCAGCGACATCGCCTCGGCGGCCGCGGCGAGCGCCTCGCCGGCGCGCCCCAGGCCGAGCAGCGCCTGGGCGAGCACCGCGAGCGCCGCGGCGCGCAGCGGCGGCGCGGCGTCGAGCGCCGCGGCGGCGGCGCGCGCCTCGCGCTCGGCTCGACCGTGATCGCCGGCGAGGAGCGCGGCCTCGGCGAGGTAGGTCCGCGACGTGCCGACCGCGCGCGGGTCGCCTTGCCGCTCTTCCTCCTGGATCGCCTGCCGGAGCGCCCGGTCAGCCTCCTCCAGCTGACCGCGGCAGGCGAGCACGTGGCCGAGGTTGGCCTGGGCGAGCATCGCCGGATCGTGCAGCCCCATGCGCTGCGCGTCGGACATGGCGGCGCGGAGCGACTGCTCGGCGAGCTCGAAGTCGCCGAGCTCCGCGTAGAAGAAGCCGAGATTGCTCCGCGCGACGCACCCGTTGCGCCGGTCGCCGGCGCGCTCGAAGGCGTCGAGCGACATCATCGTTGTCTCGAGGCAGTCGCCGAGGCTGCCGCTGGCCAGGAGGCGCACCGAGCGCGCGTAGCACAGCTTCCCGAGCAGCTCGGGGTCCGGCGCGCTCTCGTCGCTCAGCGCCGCGTCGAGCTCCTCGAGGAGCGCGTTGGAGGCCGCGTAGTCGCCGCCGAAGGCGACGAAGCCGGCGCACTCGGCCAGGCACACGAGCCGCGCGCTCCCGGCCCCCTCGCCGGGCGGCTCGCCGCTCGCCGCCTCGGCCCAGCGCGCGACGCGGTCGAAGTTCCCCTGCTTGCCCGCCGCCACCGCGGCCTGGTGCACCGCGCGGAACCACATCGTGGACCCGCGCCGGAGGTGCTCCGCCGCCTCGACGCCGCGCTGCTCGCCCGACGCGAACTCGCCCCGCCAGAGGTGGGCCTCGGCCTGCACGAGGCGCAGCGCGCCGAGCAGCTCCCCCGCGGCGCCGCACCGGACGCTGCGCTCGGCGAGGTCGAGCGCGGCGATCAGGTCGTTGCCCCGGAGGGCCTGCTCCGCGGCGCGCTGGTACCAGACCGCGGCCCACCCCGGGTCCGCGCCGCGCTCGAAGTGCTCCGCGAGCAGCGCCGCGTCGCCCTCGCCCGCGCGCTCCAGCCACTCGCCCGCGAGCCAGTGGCCGAGCTCCCGATCGCGCGCCGTCAGCATCCCGTAGGCCGCGTCCCGGATGAGCGCGTGCCGGAAGGTGTACTCGGTCTCGCCGGCGAGGCTCTCGCCGCGCCCGCGCACGATGAGCTCGCGCTTCTCGAGCATCTCCAGCGGCCGCGCGGCGTCCGCGCCGCCGAGGAGCGCGGCCACGCCGCCCCGCCAGAACGTCTCGCCGAAGACGCTCGCCGCCCGCAGGGCGCGCCGCTCCTCGAGGTCGAGCGCCTCGAGGCGCGCCTGCACCATCACCAGCACCGTCTCGGGCACGCCCGCGCCCTTGCCCTCCGCCACAGCGCGGACCTGCTCTTCGAGGTAGAACGCATTGCCGTCCGCGCGCTCGACGAGCGCGCCCACGAGCTCGTCCCCCGCGTCCTGGCCGAGCGCCTGGCGCACGAGCCGCTCGCTCGCCCGGCGCGTCAGCCCCGCGAGGCGCACCTCCAGCGCGCCGCGGCTCGTCCACAGGTCGCGGAACGTCTCGTGGACCTCAGGCCGGCCGAACGCCAGCACGAAGAGCGGCAGATCCCGGAGGTTGCGCAGCGCCCCGTCCACGAGCGTCACCGTGGGCAGGTCGCCCCACTGCAGGTCCTCGAGCACGAGGATCACGGGCGCGCGCGTGCACTCCGCGCGGAGGAAGTCCTCCCAGGCGGCGCGGAGCTGGTCGTTCATGAGCACCGGGTTGCGCCGCGCGGCCCGGAGCTGCGCGCCCTCGTCGTCGGAGAACCGCGCGCCGACGATCTCCCCGAGGAACGCGGCCACGCGGCCGCCGTCGCCGGCGCCCCGCTGAGCGGCGCGCGCCCTGAGCTTCTGCCGCCGCGCCTCGAGCGGCTCGTCGTCGAGCAGGCCGATGGCGCGCCGCAGCGCCTGCGCGAGCAGCCCGAAGGCGGAGCCGGCGCGCATGGGGTCGCCTCGCCCGATCCAGACCTGCGCGCCCTCGCTGCGGGCGCGGAGCCGCTGGAGCAGCTCGTACCGTAGCCGCGACTTGCCCGAGCCGGCCGGCCCGACGACGATCGCCGCGCTGGCCAGCGACTCCTCCACGCAGTGCGCGAACGCCGTCTCGAGCAGCGCGAGCTCCCGCTCGCGGCCCACGCACGCCGTCGGCTTGCCGAGCAGGAGCGGCGGGGCGTCGAGGTGATCGTCCCGCTCCCCGTGCAGGCGCTGCCAGGAGCCGTCGGGCGCGACGTCGAACCGGCCGCCGAGGAGGCCCGCCGTCACCTCGTCGACGCGGATGGGGGCCGCGGCCGCGGGGGCGCGCTCCGGGGCGAGCATGAGCACCGCCCGGTCGATCAGCTCGCCCACGGGCGCGCGGGGCCCGATCTCCGCGCGGCCGGAGACGAGGGCCACGGGCGCTCCGCCGAGCACCGCGCGGAGGGAGAGCGCGCAGCGCGCCGCGCGCGCGGCGAGGTCGGTGGGGGCCTCGGCGCTGGAGAGCACGATGACCGGCGACTGGTCGGCGAGGATCTCGATCTGCCCCTGGTAGCGCTCCGCCACGGCGCGCAGCGCCCGTGCCCGCCGGTCCATCTCCTGCGCCGAGGATGCCGGGCCCGCTTCGCGCGCCAGGATCAGGCTCACGATCTTCCGCTCGCTGCTCGTGATCTCGCGCGACCGGGCGCCCGCGGACGAGACGCTGGGCCACTCGAGCATGCGCTCGCGCAGCGCGGCGAGCTCCGCCGCCACCGCGTTGCCGTCGCTGGGGCGGCGGTCCGGCGCCTTCGAGAGCATCTGCGTGACCAGCGCCTCGATCACGGCGGGGATCTCCGGGCGGAGCTCGCGGAGCCGCGGCGGGTCCGCGAGGACGATCTTGAGCGCCACCGACAGCGGATCGATCCCCTGGAACGGCGCGCGCCCGGTGAGGCACTTGAAGAGCACGCAGCCGAGGGAGAAGACGTCCGCGCGCGCGTCGACGTCCGGCTCGCCGCGCGCCTGCTCCGGGGCCATGTAGCCCGGGGTGCCCAGCATGGCGCCCGTCGCGGTGAGCCGGTGCTCGACGCCGGACACGCGCGCGATCCCGAAGTCGATCAGCGTGACGCCCTCGATGACGCCGCCCGTGAGAAAGATGTTGCTCGGCTTCAGGTCGCGATGGACGACGCCCTCCCGGTGGACGACGCCGAGCGCGGCCGCGATGCGCGCGCCGAGCGCCATGCTCTCGGGGAGCGTGAGCTCCGACCGGCTCAGCCGCTGGGAGAGCGTCTCGCCCGAGAGCCACTCCATGACGAGGTACATCTCGTGCGTGCCCGTCACCCCGTCGGCGATGTACCGCACGATTCCCGGGTACTGCAGCGCCGACAGCGCCCTGACCTCGCGCGCGAAGCGGCCGGACTCCATCTCCCCGGAGCTCCGGAGGACCTTCACCGCGACGGTCTCGCCGGTCCACCGGTCGCGCGCGCGGTACACGTCGCCCATGCCCCCGGCGCCCGCGACGCCCTCGATCTCGAACCTGTCTCCGACGATCTCTCCGGCGCGCATGGGCGCCCGAGCATACCGCGGCTCGCGGCCGGTCCGGCGCCGCGCGCGCAGCGTGACCCCGCGTACTGCGCCTGGCTCTACGTGCGCCGCGCGCCGCGCGCCGGCGCATGGGCCAGACCGGCTGTCGGGAGGCGCGCAGTCGGGCGCCATCGCGCCAACCTGCGCTCCTTGTGCCGAGGCGCCGCCGAGGCGCGCATATCGCGTGTCGCGAGAAAATTGGACTGTCGAGGTAACCCTTTCCGCCGCGCTGGAGGGCTGGAGCGCTTGAATCACTTCATCATTTTTACGGATTGACAGCGATTTTGTGATCCAGCTGCGGCCGGATCAGGATAGATATCCTCCAGGCCGGCCGACTTCCACGTGGGAACAGAGGATCGTTTCAAGCGGAAGGAGCTTTCAATGCGCTCTGTGAGAACGCGTGTCTGCGGCCCGGTCAGTTTTCAGGTTGCGGCGATGATCGCCTGCGCGTCCCCCCTCGCCGCCTGCGTGGCGGACATCGAGGACGACCCGGCGGAGGCCGTCGGCAGCCAGGAGGGCTTCGAGGCGTTCGAGAGGGCCGCGTTCCGCGAGCCTGAATCCGGTGTTTACATCGTCGATGGGGACACGCCTGTCGCCGACATCAAGCATCTCCGGGAGTTCTGGGAGACCTACGTGCGCGACGGCGCCCTCATCGTGCAGCGCGCCGGCGGGAGCGATGCGATCTGGTCGGCAGCCCAGAAGAAGAACATCACCTACTGCGTGAGCACTACCTTCGGCGCGCGCCATGCCGCCGTCGTGGCGGCCATGGAAGCTGCCACCGGCGCCTGGGAGCGGGCGGCCGATGTCGACTACATCTACCAGAGCTCCCACGACGCGAACTGCACGGCCAGCAACAACAGCGTCGTCTTCGACGTGAGGCCGGTGAACGTCGGCGGCGAGTACATCGCGCGGGCGTTCTTCCCCAACGACGGGCGGTCGGCGCGCAACGTGCTGATCGACAACAGCGCCTTCGGCGCGCAGCTGCCCTCGCTCGATGGGGTCTTGCGGCACGAGCTCGGGCACACGCTCGGCTTCCGCCACGAGCACACGCGGCCCGAGGCGGGCACCTGCTTCGAGGACGACAACTGGCGCGCGCTGACCACCTATGACTCGGCGTCCGTCATGCACTATCCCCAGTGCAACGGCACCGCCGGCTGGAACCTGACGCTGACCGCGAAAGACATCCAGGGCGCCCAGGCGCTCTACGGTCCGCCCGGCGGTGGCGGCGGTGGCGGCGGCGGCGGTGGCGGTGGCGGTGGTGGCGGTGGCGGCACGACGGCGGACACGACGACCGAGAGCTTCAGCGGCAGCGCTGCATCCGGCTCGTTCGTGAACGTGGGACCGAGCGCCGGGTTCGACGTCATCCCGGGGACAAGCCTCAGCGTCGTGATGACCGGCTCGGGCGACCCCGACCTCTACGTGAAGTTCGGATCGGCGCCGACGACGGCCGTGTTCGACTGCCGCTCCGAGAGCAGCACCGCGTCCGAGACGTGCACGCTGGTCGTGCCGGCCGGGCAGACCAAGGCGTTCGTGAAGGTCCTGGGGTACACGGCGGCCACGTACAACGTGAATGTGACCTACAGCCGGCCGAGTGGTGGCGGCGGCGGCGGCGGCGGCGGTGGCGGCTCCGGCACGGCCACGTCGGCGACCTTCAGCGGCAGCCTCGCGGCGGGCGCGGGGGCTGCCCACGGGCCCCTCTCGGTGGTCCCGGGCACCACCTTCCAGCTCGCCATGACCGGCACGGGCGATCCAGACCTCTACCTGAGGTTCGGAGCGGCGCCGACGACGACCGTGTACGACTGCCGCCCATACACCAGCAACGCGGCGGAGTCGTGCAATCTGACCGTCCCCACCGGGCAGACGCAGGCTTTCATCTCCGTGCGCGGCTACACGGCCAGCACGTATCAGCTCACCGCGAGCTACACGACTCCCTAGCTCCGCGGTGATCCCTTGTGCGCGCCCGACCCGTCGGCCGGGCGCGCTCCTCTTCCACTTCCACTGTCGGCGCGCTCCGCAGGGCTCTGCTGACGCGCTGAGCCATCAGAGGCATGGACTCGAGGAACGATCACCCATCCCGGGGTGCTCGCGCCCCATCGAGAGCGCATTTCCAGCGGGAAGTGCCGCTGCCGGCGCTAGCCAGGACAGACTGCGGCCATGCGCTCCGTGGGGGCACGTAGGTGGGTATCAGGCGCAGGCTGAACAGAGTACGGGGAGCCCGTCATCCAATGGGGGAGTGACCTCCCTGCACAGAAAACACAAAAAATCACAAAAAATCGTCGCCGAAAACTGGGCACCTCGAGTGAGCCCTTCCTAGGGTGCTCTCATGGACAAGAAAATTGTAGCCGCAACTCTCCTGCAGGCGCTCGCCATTGCCCAGCGTGAAGGACGCGTCGAGACCCTCGAGACGCTCGTCGAGAAGCTGCGTGTTCGCCGCAAAGATGTCCGCAGCACGCTCACCCTGCTCCACCGCCAGGGGATGCTCGACGTGCTCCGGATGCGACTCACGCTCTCGGGGTTCGCGGTCGGCTCGGCGCTGATCGGCAAGACCCTGCCGGCGCTGCGGGCCGCGCCGCGGGCGGCGACCGCGGCGGCGTGAGCCGCAGCCGCGCCGCGCGAGGTGCCGCGTGAGCGAGCGCCCGCAGCGCGCCGGGCGCTCCCTCGGCGAGGGCGACGTCGGGCGAGCCTAGGCCTCGACGAGGCCCGAGCGCACCGCGAGGCGGGTCAGGTCGGCCACGCTGTGCGTCGCCACCTTCGCGCAGAGGCGCGCCCGGTGGGTCTCGACGGTCTTCACGCTGATCGAGAGCTGCGCGGCGACCTCCTTGGCCGAGCGACCCATCGCGAGCAGGCGGAGCACCTGCCGCTCTCGGTCGCTCAGGGAGGCCACCATGTCGCCGCGCGCGGCCGCGTCGCGTCGCTGGAGCGCGCGCACCATCGCCGCGCTCACGTCCGGCGACACGGCGGTTCGCCCAAGGACGACGGTGCGCAGCGCCTCCATGAGATCGGCGAGCCGGCTCTGCTTGGACAGGTATCCATCCGCGCCGGCCCGCATCGCCTCGGCGACCCGGAACTCGTCCCGGTGCATCGAGAGCACCACGATGCGGATCTCCGCGATCTCCTTGAGCTCCCGGATGAGCTCGATGCCGCTGCGGTCCGCGAGGCAGAGCTCGACGACCGCCACCTCACAGCGGCGGAGTTCCTGCGCCCGGAGCGCCTCGCGCCCGCTTCCGGCCTGAACGACCTCGCTCACCCCTGGCTGCGATCCGAGCGCGTGCGCCAGCGCCTCCCGTACGACGTGCTGATCATCGACGAGCAGGATATTCATGTTGAAAGCCCCCCTTACCAAGGTGCCTTGTATCAAAACACTTTGCGCCACAAGAACCTGTTTTGTCGGTAAGGAGCCGCCTGGCAATGGCCCTTTCGTTTCTGCGTGGATGAACTGGGCTCCTCGCGAGAGCGCCTTGGACGAGCCCAGGAGGGCAATCGAGGCTGGCGCCGCGCGCCAATGCCTGGAACGGCCGCCGGACCGCCGGCGGACCGGCGCGCTCCCGCGTCCCGCGATCCGGCAGCGCGCGCCGCCTCACGGCGCGCCGTCGGCGAGGCTGTCCGCGGCGCCGCGGCCTCTCGGATCGATGTCTCTCCCTCGGCCGTTATGTTTGCGCTAGATAAGCTGCCTCATGCCTGGCACGCGCGGCGCGCTCCTCTCCGGACTACGACCTGACTCGGCTTTCTGGCGCCGCGCCCTCACCGCGGGCGTCACGCGCGGGCCGGAGCCCTGGGTGCGCCACAGCCCTCCGGTCTTCGGCGTGCTCTTCGCGGCCGCGCTCCCCGAGCTGCGCCGGCGCGTCGAGCAGAACCTCCGCCGGGTGCGCGGGCCGCGGTCGCGCGTCGCCGACATGCTCGACAGCGCCGCGGTGTTCGCCACCTACGGAAGCTGCATCACCGAGGCGCTCCTGCTCGCGAGCGGCCGCGGCTACACGGTGGCGAGGCGTTCCCGGGGCGTCGAGCACTACCGCGCGTGCGCTGCGGCGGGCCGGGGGGTGCTCATCGTCACGGCGCACACGGGCGGCTGGGACATCGCCGGTCAGATCCTCGGCGTGGTGCACCCGGAGGGCGTCATGCTGGCGATGCAGCGGGAGCGGGACGCCGAGGCGCGCGCCATCCAGGACGCGGCGCGGCAGCGCGGTGGCGTCCAGGTGGTGCACATAGGCGACGGGCCGCTGGACGCGCTGCCGCTGCTCAATCACCTGCGGCGCGGCGGCGTCGTCGCGATGCAGATCGACCGCGTGCCGCCCGGGATGCGCAGCCGCGAGGTCGCGTTCCTCGGCGCCCGCTGGCGCGCGCCCGAGGGCCCGATCGCGCTCGCCGCCGTGAGCGGCGCGCCGATCCTGCCGGTGTTCACGCACCGCCTGGGCTTCCTCGAGTACGAGGCCGTCGTCTCGCCGGCGATATGGCTCCCCCGCCGCGCGACCGAGGAGGAGCGGGACAGGGCGGCCGCGGCGATGATGGGCGCGATGGAGCGCTTCCTCCGGGCCCACCCGACGCAGTGGTTCCACTTCACGGGCGAGGGCCCTGTCGCGCCGGCTTCGGTGTGACCGCACGCCGCGAGCTCATGAGTCGCTTCGAATTCATCAATCGATGATGGACGAAGCCATCAATGGCAGTGGGAGCGCAGGACGCCACGAAGCCTCAGGGGCTCTCCTCTGGCATCCTTGGTTGTCTTCTTTTGCCAGGTGGCTGTCCGAAGCGCAGGCGAGGACCGCTCAGAGCGGTCCTTCGGTGAGCCCGTGGACGAACTGCCTCACGCGCGGATCGTCGCTCGCCTTCGCTTCCTCGGTGGTGCCGTCGAAGATGAGCCGGCCCCTGTAGAGCATCCCGACCCGGTCCGTGACCGTGAGCAGCCGGTCGAGGTCGCTCGAGACCATCACCACGGTCGCGTTCATCGCCCGCTGCTCGGCGCGGAGCAGATCGAAGATGCGCTGCGACGTCACCGGGTCGAGGCCGGCCGCGGGCTCGTCGTAGAGGACGATCTCGCCGCGCGCGATCGTGGCGCGGGCGACGCCGACGCGCTTCTTCTGGCCGCCGGACAGCCCCGCCGGCGTCCGGTCCTCGAAGCCCGCCAGCGACACGACGCGGAGCCGCTCCGCGACGCGCTCCTCGATCTCCTCCTCGCTGAGGTCGTAGAGCCGCCGCAGCGGGAACGCGATGTTCTCCCCCACGGTCATGTAGTCGAACAGCGCGTTGTTCTGGAACAGCATCCCGAACCTGAGGCGGAACGTCTGGAGCTCTATGTCGCTGAGCGCGTGCACGTCCTTGCCGTCGACGACCACGCGCCCGCGATCCGGCCGCAAGAGCCCGGTGATCATCTTGAGCAGCACGCTCTTGCCCGAGGCGCCCGGCCCGATGAGCCCGTACAGGCAGCCCGCCGGCACGTCGAGGTCCACGCCCCGGAGGACGGGCATCCCCCCGAAGCTCTTCGTCAGCTGCTCGATCTGGATCATCGGTCGCGTGGACACGGTCGCCGGGGAGGGGGCGGGCGCGCCCCCGGGGCATGGCTCCGCTTTACTTGAACGTCGTCCGGGCGACGTCGAGCCGCGGGTGCGACGGGAACGACATCCCGCGGATCTGCCCGGAGATGCACGAAGCGATGCCCGGGTTCGACGGGCTCGTCGTGACGGTGACCCCGACGGCGCGACCGTTCTGCACGGCCGCGCAGACGTTCACCTCCATGTTCGACGGCACGCCGCACGCGTTCAGGTACGTGCCGCGGTTCAGCACGTTGCCGTAGGCGCCGGCCGTGAGGTCGGCCGGACCGTTGTTGCCGAGCTTGTACTCCTCGACGTAGCGCGCCTGGGCCGCCTCACAGCTCAGGCCGCCGCCGAGCGTCGGGTAGCTGCCGCCCCCGCTCGGGCGCGCCCCGCCAGCGCGCGCCGCCTTGGCGCTGCCGAGGCCGGCGTCGACCTCGATCGCGACGCGGTCGGTCGCGCCCTGCACCGCGAGCTCCCGCTCCTTCTTGTGGCTGCGCTCGCGGTACCACCAACCCGCGCCCGCGGCGAGGATGACGCCCATCAGCGCCATCCCGAGCAGCGCCTTGTACTGCGTGCCCTGCTTCTCGGCGGAGACCACCGCGTCGAGCGCGCGCTTCTCCTGCACGATGTCCCGGTTCAGCTTCGCCTGCTCGGCGAACGGGGCGAACTCCTCCCAGTCCTGGATGGCGCGCTCTTCCCCGGAGAACGTGTCGCGCAGCACCTCGACGCCCGTGAACGAGCCGGAGGCGATCTGCTGGAGCAGCTCCACCGAGGAGAACGGCCCGTGGTCCATGCCGTCCTTGATGACGACGTACCGCGGCCGCGGATCGGACTCGAGCGCGGCCTTGAGATCCGCGAGCTTGCGGGTCGGATCATCGCCGCGCAGCCGCTGCGGCTGGCTCACCGGGATGGCGACAGCGAACGGCCCGTCGCCGGACACCGCCTGGATCTTCGGCAGCGACGGCGCCGACGGGACGCGCGCCTCCTCCGGGTGGCCGGTCGGGGGCATCATCGAGAGGTTGATGTCGACCTCGAAGTCGCCGTCGCCGTCCAGGTGCGACGTATCGGCGCTCGGCGGCTGCTCCGAGGCGGTCGGGACGATCTGGTAGAGCGCCTGCGCCAGGGCGGCGAGGTCCGCCGGGCGGTGCTTCGGGTCGGCGACGAGCGACTTGCCGAGCACCGTCTCCAGCGCGGGCGGCATGTCGGGGACCACGTCCGCCGGCCGCCGCATCCCCGGGCCGACGCTGCTGTTCGTGAGCAGCTCGTAGAGGATGGCCCCGATCGCGAAGACGCTCGCGCGCGCGTCGCCCTCGCTGCCCTTGCGCTCCTCGGGCGCGAGGCAGGCGCGGTCGCGCGGCAGGAGCGGGGCGGCGTGCGCGAGCTCCTCGATGAGCTGGAGCGCGCGGCCCGCGCCGTAGCCGAGGCTCGAGGGGTGCACGAACATCTTCCGCCCCTGCGCGTGCAGCTCGTGGAGCTGCGTGCAGAGCGGCACGACGAGGCCGATGGCCTCGCGGATATCGAAGCGACGACCGGTCGCGCGGCGCGAATCCATCTCGGCGCGGAGCGTGCCGGCGGGGATGGACATGCCGACGGGCAGCGGGGTGAGAATGGTCTGGACCTGAGAGGACATCGGGGAGCAACACTACGACAACACGACGGGTCCGCTCAACGCTGCGACGCGATGCTTGCGGTGTGGACGTGCAACGAAGGCCGGCGACGACGTGTGTTGAGCAGCGTGAGCGTGCGCTTCTGACGTCAGCGTTCTTCAGCGCGGGTTGGGTGTGCGTTCGCCGGTCTCAGCGGTCGTGCCGGCGGCGTCCGCGCCGACGGCCAGGGTGTGCCCCGCGAAGAAGCGGAGCAGATCGGTCTCGCGCGACTTCGGCCAGCGCGCGTGGTTGATCGCGCCCTTCTTGGCCGAGCAGCGGTTCCTCAGGGCGCAGTGGGGCTCGTCCCGGCTCGCCTCGTCGAGGCGCAGGAACGAGGTGTGCGCGGAGAGCGCGTCGCGCGCGCGCAGCCACCGCTCGACGGACTCACACGGGAACACGTCGTCGCAGGCGCGGTACATCGCCATCGCGGGTGGGGGAGGGCCGGGGCACGCCCAGCTGGCCGGCGGGGCGTCGCTGCCGAAGGTCGCGAACGCGGCGACGCGGTCCGCGCGCATCATCGCGTAGGTCGCGGCCATGTGGCCGCCGTAGGAAGCGCCGAGCGCGTAGATGCGCCGCCGGTCGACGAGCTTCTTCTCGAGCAGCTGGTCGACGAACGCGTCGACGGTCGCGACGTCGACGTTGCCGTCACCGGTGAACTCGACGTCGAACGGCGCGACCGCCGTGTAGGTCTTCGTGCCGCGCTCGCGCTCGGCCTGGGTCGGGCTCTTGAAGGCGCGGCCCTGGGGCGCGAGCACGATGAAGCCGGCGTGCGCGGGGTCGCCGGTGAGGTTCCACGTCGCGCCGAGCTTCCGCAGGCCGGTCTCCTTGTCGACGCTGGTCGGGTTGTCGCCGTCGGCGTGGAAGAAGACGATGAGCGGCAGCGGCGCGCGCGTCTCCACGCCGCTCGGCGCGATCACGCAGGCGTAGCGGGGCGACCCCTCCGCGTCGCGCGCCTCGAGCACCTGGGCCCCGCGGCAGGGCGGCCGGCCGAGCATCTTGCGGAGCTCTCTGCCGGGGCGCCCCTGCTCCGCGACGCAGCTCCCCTCGCTGGGCGGCCTCGCCTCGGGCGGCTTCGCCGGCTGCGAGGCGGCGGCGCTGGCCGAGCTGGCCGCGCGGGCGCCTGCGTCCTGTCGACCCGCGGCGGGCCGAGGTTGTCCGCCGTCGGCCGCGGCTGCGCCGGCGCCGGCGTCCCGCTCGAAGACGCCGAGCAGATCGCCGCCGTCGACACCGGACGATGGCGTGGAGCACGCGGCCGCGATCCACACCGCGGCGCCGGCGAGCGCGGCGGCGAGGAGGACCCGGCCGCGCAGGGGGACAGAGAGGTTGGGCGTCGAGGTACGTCGCGGGCGGGTGCCGGGTCGAGGTCGAGGCACGCGCGCACTCTAGTACGACGTCGGCGGAGCTCCGCCCGGGATTTCTCCTCGGAGACCGCCGGTGAGCTCCGGGATCGTGCTTGCGCGATGCGCCGCGGTGCTGGCGGCGACGAGGTGCTGCCCGCTGCCCGCTGCCGGCGACCGGCTCGGCTGTACCGCTGGCAGCGAGCCGATCGCGTGCGTGCGGCAGTGGCGTGCCCGCGGCAGCCCCGAACGGCTAGGAGTCCCAGAGGGTGGTGACGAGCGCTGATTGCCGGATCACCGTATCCTTCGAGATGAGCGGTGTTCCTCGATGGATCGCCTCGGCGACGATCAGCCGATCGAAGATGTCCGGGATCGCGCTCAACGTGTGGCTCGCGAGGACGACCTCCGGAAGCAGCGACGTCAACCTGTAATTGTCGCTGGTGCGCATCGCCTCCAGGCGCGGCAGCAGGTGCGCCAGCGCGATCCCCGGCAGGCGTCCACGTTCGACCACCATGATCGTCTCGGCGATCACCACGGCCGGCACGTAGATTCGCGCGGAGCCGGCGTCGGTCGCCGCGAACGCCTGCTGCGCCGCGTTTCCGAGGCGGGAAGGGGCGTACATGCTCCATACGAGCGCGTGGGTGTCGGTCACATACTCAGCAATCACGTCTCTGTCTCGGGCTCCTCGCCCGCATCGAAACGCCGAGCGCGCTCGCTGCGAAGCTCAGCGAGTACTCCGGCGACCGGGTCATCCTCGACCGATGCCGGGGCCGCGCCGCCGAGCGACCCGAGCACCCGCACCAGCCTCCGCTCCGTGGGCGTCACGGCGAGGACGATCACCTCAGCCGGCCCTGGAGGGAAGTCTTCTGGAAGCTCGACGGCTATCCGGTGGTCGTCCGCCACGTTCACGTTGAGCTTGTATGCATGCATGGCGAGCCCTCCGCCGGAGCATACCACGGCCCCTCGGGGCACAGAGGCGGCTTGCCGGCGGCGAAGCGTTTGCGCCCGCTGAGCCCATGGTGGTCACTATCTCGATGTGTCCCCGGGGCTCCGCCCCGCGCCGCACCCGCGTCTGCTCCGCTACCCCGCCGGTCGTGGAAGCCTCGCACATCGGGAATCCCTGGCGGGACTTCAGACGCGCGAGACCATGCACGGAGAAGGATGCTGCGCGCATGACGTCGCGAGCGGGCTCTGTGACCGGGACCCGAGACGATCGCGCTGACCGCTGCCGTGCTGAACCAGCCCTACGTGGTCTCGACGGGTCGAGCTCGGGCGCGAGCCGAGCTACGCTGGACGCGCCCATGGCTCATCCTACCCAGGACATCCTCGCTGCCGCTCTGTCCCTGCCCGAAGGAGAACGCCTCAGGCTGGCGTCCGAGCTGCTTGCCAGCGTCGAGGAGCCGTACGACGACGCCTGGAACGCGGAGTGAGGTGGCCCTCGACGCGATCGCCGAGGCGCCCGAGTCATGGCCCCGATGGCAGGCTGGTTATCCCTATCGAAAGTAGGTCCTGCGCCGTTTCCCTTTCGTCGTGTTCTTCGCGGCAGAAGGCGCTGGGATCCAGATCGTCGCGTTCGCTCACGCGAAGCGGCGACCGGGGTACTGGATGCGACGCTCGAGCCAGTGAGCGGTCTCCCGGTCTCCTCCCGCCTGCAATCTGATCCACGGTGGTCCGCCGAGCCGCTCGAAGACGGGAAGCAGCTCTTCTCGGCAAATGCGCAGCGCCTCGTCGAGCTGGCCTCGGGTGTGGGCGACGTCGGCGATCTTGCCCAAGGTCATGGCGCGCGAGTGCACGTCCCCGAGCCGCTCGTAGACGGGCAGCTCTTCTTCTCGTCGTATGCGCAGCGCCTCGTCGAGCTGACGATGAGCTTGGGCGATGTCGGTGATCTGTGCGGTGCAACGTGCAGAGTTGGCCGTTATCACCGCCATCGTGAATCTCCACGTCTCAGGGCTGTGTCAGGCAAACGAGCCGTAGCTGCGCTCGGCGCGAGTTGGAATGCGGCGAGAGGCCGCCGAGCTGCGATCGCGGTAAGTTGTTTTACTCCAGGAGGTCACCGGAAGACGCTCGGCGCGAGTCCGAACGCCGGGAAGGGCCCGCCATGCGGCGAGCAAGGTAAATTGTCTTACTTCGAGGTGCTGCTGGGAGGCGCTCGACGCGAGTCCGAACGCCGCGAGGGGCCGCCGAGCGGCACATGGAGTAAGTTGTCTTACTTCATGGGGCCGCCGAGAGGCGCTCGGCGCGAGTTGGAACGCGGCGAGGGGCCGCCGAGCGGCACATGGAGTAAGTTGTCTTACTTCATGGGGCCGCCGAGAGGCGCTCGGCGCGAGTTGGAACGCGGCGAGAGGCCGCCGAGCCGCGATCGATGTAAGTTGTCTTACTTCAGAAGGCCGCCGAGAGGCGCTCGGCGCGAGTTGGAATGTGGCGAGGGGCCGCCGTGCGGCAAATGGTGTAAGTTGTCTTACTTCAGAAGGCCGCCGACCGGCGCTCGGCGGCGGCTGGGACGCGACCGGGCGTCGCCTGGCGGTGATCGCGGGCAGCTCGGTATCCATGGAGACCCTGTAACGACCCGACGTTCGCGCACCGCGCGGCCGGTGGCCCGGGCCGGCTGGACAGCCGGACCCCTGACGACCCCGCGTCGGTCCGGCGCGACCCGGACGAACGTACACGGCAACCTCCTGCGGCTTGCGGGAGAGCCCCTCATGGCTAGGCTGGTCCGCACCCAGCCATGACGCTCTTCGATATCCTCGTCGGCACCGCGCTCGCGGCGCTCCTTGCTTTTCAGGTCTACGTTACCGTGCGCGTCTTTCGAAGCCGCGTCTACGAGCCCAAGCAGAAGGTCTGGCAGGCACAGCTCGTCTGGCTCCTCCCGATCATCGGCGCCGGGCTGGTCTTCTCGATCCTCCAGGAAGAAGACCGGTCCCGCCGCGACGCCTCCTCGCACCTCCGCAGCTGAGCCGGCGCTTTTCTGGCCGCCGCGCCGCCGCGCCGCGCGGCCACGCCGGCGAGCCCGTCCGCGTCACGTTCAACCGCCCGCCCCGCTCGCTTCTCCGCCCTCCGTCCTTCACGCTCATCTGGTCACCTCGGCGCCCCCGCGCGTTGTGACGCTGGCACAATCGAACAGGAAACTTCGGTTTCGCCCTTCGGTCCAGCGGCCCCGTGCGCTATGGCTCAGGGAGCATGGCGGACGACGTCTTCGGCATCGTCGGGACCACGCAGGCGGGTAATTTCCACGTCGAGCAGGTGGTCGCGGAGGGGGGATTCGGCGTGGTGTACCGCGCGCTCCACGCCGGGTTCCGCGCGCCGGTCGCCCTGAAGTGCCTGAAGGTCTCCGAGGCGAAGACCCCGCGCGAGCGCCAGCTCTTCCTCGAGAAGTTCCGCGAGGAGGCGCAGCTGCTCTTCCGGCTCTCGGCGTCGATCCCGGAGGTCGTCCGCCCGCTCCACGTGGACGTGCTGCACCTGAAGCGGGGGGAGTTCGTCCCCTTCCTGGCCCTCGAGTGGCTGGAGGGCGAGTCGCTCGACAAGGTCATCGACCGGCGGAGGCTCAAGGGGGAGCCGCCGATCCCGCTCCACAAGCTCATGAAGATGATGCGCCCCATCGCGCAGGCGATCGCGCGCGCGCACCGCTTCCCGAGCCCGGGTGGCACTGTGTCGATCATCCACCGCGACCTCAAGCCCGAGAACATCTTCATCACGACGCAGGAGGGGACGGAGCGCCTCAAGATCCTCGACTACGGCATCGCGCAGGCGAAGACGCTGGCCGAGCAGGCGGTGGGCCGGGTGACGAACGGCGATCCGCTGAACGCGTTCTCCCCGGCGTACGGCGCCCCGGAGCAGTGGGCGCCGAAGCGGTTCGGGCAGACGGGAACCTGGACCGACGTCTGGGGTCTTGCGCTCACGATGGTCGAGGCGCTGGTCGGGCGGCAGGTGATCGAGGGCGAGGCGCAGGCCATGATGGGGACGGCGCTCGACGTGAAGCGCCGGCCCACGCCGAGGACCGAAGGCGCCAACGTCCCGCCGGAGGTCGACGCGGTGTTCGAGCGCGCCCTCGCGGTGAGCCCGCGCGACCGCACGCGGGACATCGAGACCTTCTGGTCCGAGCTCGAGGCGGCGATCGGGCTCGCGCCCACGTTCGGGCGGTCCGCCGCGTACGAGGACGCGTACTCCGTGCCGCCGCCGCCGTCGTCGTCGATGCGCGCGGCCCCGCAGGTCAAGCGCGCCGCGCACGTCTGGCTCGACACGCCCACGGACGGCGGGTCGCTGGAGATCGACCTCGACATGGCCCCGGCCTCGATGCGCGCGCCGAGGGGAGGCCGCCGGGACGGCCCGGCGAGCAGCGTGCGCCCCGCGCCGCCCCCGGACTCGGCCGGGCTCGAGATGGATCTGCCCGAAGGGCCGTCGCCGAGCGCGATGGGTCGAGGCATGGGCGCGCTCGTCTCCGACAGCCCGCCCGCGAGCACGCGCGGCCGCGCGATGCGGGACGAGCGCGCCGGCTTCGCGGAGGCGACGCCCGTGGGCCCGCTCCCACGCGCCGTCGGGATGGAGAGCGCCCCGCCGAGCACGCGCGCGCGCGGCATCGGCATGATGGAGAGCGCGCCGCCGATGGAGATGGCGCTCGGCGTCGCGCCGCGCGCTACCTCGATGGCGCCCGCGGCGATGCGCCCGCTGTCGGATATGCCGTCGACCCGGTACCGGCCGACGGCGCGCCCGCCGGCGGACGTGCGGCCGCGCCCCGCGGACCCGAAGCCGCTCGCCGGGCCGACCCTCCTCCAGCAGCTCGCGCTGCCAGTGGCCTGCATCGTGTTCGCGTGCGTGCTCACCGTGGCCGACCTCATCATCAAGCGCTCGGGCGAGGCGCTGAGCTTCGGCCCGGTGCGCGCGTTCTGGGTCGCCGGCGTGCTGCTCCTCGTCGGCGTCGGCCTGTTCTTCTGGCGCATGCTCGGAGATCCCGGAGATGCCTGACCTGACCCAGGGGCGCGCCCTCGCGGAGCAGCGCGCCGATCAGAGCGTGTCGGCCCGCTTCACGCGGCTGATGAACGCGTCGACCTCGCGGTGGGGCGTGCTCACCGATCCCCCGCTCGTGTCGCTCGCCTCGGGCGTCTTCCTGCTCGCGTTCCTCGGGGCGCTCGGCCGCGACGCGAGCCCCTCGGTCGCGCGCGCGCTCGGCGCGCTCGTGCTCGCGCCGGTCGCGGTCGCGCTCGTCGTCAGCGTGGCGCTGCGCGGCGCGCGGCGCGAGGTCGTCGCGTGGCTCGCGCGCCAGCCGTTCCCGGTGGAGAACCTCAACGCCGTGCTGAACGGACTGGGCGAGGCGCTGGAGGTCACCTTCGCCGGCGCCGCCCCGGAGACCGCCGAGCTCAACGTCGAGCTCGACAAGGTGCACCCGGACGCGTTCGTCACCGGGGGGGTCGAGGAAACGCGCACGCTGGACATCCGCATCGGTGTCGTCGACTCGAAGCGGAACCCGGCCGCGACGAACCACCAGCGCTACGCGCGCGTCCGCGAGCTCGTCGAGCGCGTGCTCGTGCCGCTCGCGGAGCGCTACCCGATCCAGAGCGTCAGGGTGAAGTGAACGCCGGGCGCGCGCCCACGAGGAGCGCGCGCCCCGGACGAGCGTCCACGAGAATGCGCGGCCGCGCGGCCCGAGGGCCCCCTGCGTGTCCTTGCCATTCCGCCCCGTTCCCCTGCTATCGTCGCGGCCCATGACCGCCTCGACCTCCGAGAAGCTCCTCTCCGATCTGGAAGCGCGGGGCATCACCCGCGCCAAGATCGGCGGCTTTGACATCGACGGGATCCTCCGCGGCAAGTACGTCTCCCTCGAGAAGCTGAAGAGCGCCCTCGGGAGCGGCTTCGGCTTCTGCGACGTCATCTTCGGCTGGGATATCGCCGACGTTCTCTACGACAACGCCAAGGTCACCGGCTGGCACACCGGCTACCCGGACGCGCACGCTGTGCTCGATCCGAGCACGCTGCGCGATCTCCCGTGGGAGCCGGGCACCGCCGCGATGCTCGCCGACTTCCGCGACGAGCGCGGCGGCGCGCACCCCGCGTGCCCGCGCTCGCTGCTAAGGAGCGTCATCGCGAAGGGCGAGAGCATGGGGTACTCGGCGAAGTTCTCGTGCGAGTTCGAGTTCTTCCTCTTCGAGGAGACGCCGCGCTCGCTGCACGAGAAGCGCTTCGCGGGCCTGACGCCGCTCAGCCCCGGCATGTTCGGCTACTCGTGGGTCCGCGAGGGGCAGAACAAGAAGCTCATGACGGCAATTCTCGACCAGATGAGCGCCTTCGACATCGAGATCGAGGGCCTGCACACCGAGACCGGCCCGGGCGTGTACGAGGCGGCGATCCGCTACGACGACGTGCTCCGCGCCGCGGACAAGGCCGCGCTCTTCAAGGTCGCCATGAAGCAGATCGCCCACGAGCACGGCCTCTCGGTGACGTTCATGGCGAAGTGGAACGCCGATCTCCCGGGATCGAGCGGCCACCTGCACCAGAGCCTCTGGAAGGACGGCCGCAACGTGTTCGAGGACGCGTCGGCGCCCGGCGGGCTCCCGGCCGCGCTGCGGCACTACGTGGGCGGTCAGATCGCGCTCATGCCCGAGCTCACCGCGCTCTACTCGCCGACGATCAACGCCTACAAGCGGTACGTGCCGGGCGTATGGGCGCCGCTCACCGCCAGCTGGGGCGTCGAGAACCGCACGGCCGCGATCCGCCTCATCGGCCTCGGCACGCCCGGCGCGCGCGTCGAGTACCGCCAGACGGCCGCGGACATCAACCCGTACATCGCCATGGCCACGTGCCTGGCCGCGGGGCTCCACGGCATCGAGAACGGCGTCGAGCCGCCGCCGCAGGCCTCCGGGGACGCGTCGTCGGCCGAGCAGTCGCGCCTGTCGCTGCCGCGCACGCTCGCGGAGGCGACCCGGATGCTCGCGGGCAGCCAGAAGGCCCGGGAGATCCTCGGCGAGAGGTTCGTCGACCACTATGTCAAGACGCGCGACTGGGAAGTACGGCAGTACGAGCGCGCGGTCACGGATTGGGAGCTGAAGCGCTACTTCGAGGCGGTGTGATCATGAGCCAGTTCACGGTTTGGAGCTTTCCTACACGCATTCTCTTCGGCGCCGGCGTCGTCGGGCAGACAGGCGCCGAGGCGCGCCGGCTCGGCGCGTCGAGGGCGCTCGTCGTCACGGACAAGGGCGTCGTCCGCTCGGGGCTGCTCGAGCCCGTCGCCGCGTCGCTGCAGCGAGAGGGCGTCGAGGTCGCCGTCTTCGACGACGTGCTCGGCAACCCGATCGAGAAGAACGTGCACGACGGCGTCGCCGCGTTCCGCGCCGCGCGCGCCGACATCGTCGTCGCCCTCGGGGGCGGCTCGCCGCTCGACGTGGGCAAGCTCGTCCGCCTCGGCGTGAACCACGACCGGCCGCTCGTCGACTACGACGACGCCACGGGCGGCGATCGCTTCATCACGCCCAACGTCCCCCCGATGCTCGCCATCCCGACCACGGCCGGGACCGGCAGCGAGGTCGGCCGGTCGGGCGTCGTGACGCTCGACGTGAACCACCGGAAGACCGTGATCTTCTCCCCGCACCTGCTCGCGAACGCCGCGCTGCTCGACCCGGAGCTGACGCGATCGATGCCGGCCTTCCTCACGGCGGCGACGGGCTTCGACGCGCTCACCCACTGCGTCGAGGCGTACGTCGCGAAGGGCGATCACCCGATGGCGGACGGCATCGCGCTCGAGGGGATCCGCCTCGCGGCCGCGCACCTCGAGCGCGCGGTCACGCACGGCAACGATCTGGAGGCGCGCGGCGGCATGATGAAGGCGGCGATGATGGGCGCCGTCGCGTTCCAGAAGGGCCTCGGCGCGTGTCACTCGCTCGCCCACCCGCTCTCGAGCGAGTGCGGGCTGCACCACGGCCTCGCCAACGCGCTCTGTCTCCCGCCCGTCGTCGAGTTCAACGTCGTCGCCGCGGGGCCGCGCCTCGCCCGCATCGCGGCCCTCCTCGGCGCGCAAGAGGACGCCGCCGCGTGCGCGGACGCGATCCGCGCCCTGCGCACCCGCATCGGGCTCGCGGCCGGCCTCGAGAAGGCGGGCGTCCGGCGCGACAAGCTCGACGCGCTGGCGGACCTCGCCGCTCAGGACGCATGCCACTCGTGCAACCCCCGCCCGTGCTCGCGCGAGGATCTCCGCCACCTGTACGAGGCCTCCTTCGCGGGCTGACCCGCGCGGCGCATGGACGACGCGGACGCGACGCACGCACGCCGCGTCCGCGCCTCCGCCCCGGAGAGGCCGCGGCGAGCGTTGACCCGAGCGCTGACCGGGGTGGGATCTCGGCCATTTCCCGGCATCCAGCGGGCCGCTGGATGCCGGCCTACCTCTGGCAGACAATGGATAAATGAGGTAGCAGGGGTCCACGATGACCGTCACCCCCACCGAGCGCACCGCGCGTCCTGCGACGTGCCAGATGTTCGAGACGCCGCTCATCGAGCGGTTTTCGCGGATCCACCCGATCGTGCCGTTCGCCTTCTGGCTCCCGGTCTACGGCTGTCTGGGGGTCCGCGCCGCCCTGAATGGTGTCGGCCTCCTGGACGGGCTCGGGCTCCTGCTGGTCGGCCTGTTCCTGTGGACGTTCGCCGAGTACGTCCTGCATCGATACGTGTTTCACTACGTGGGCCCGCGCCTGTGGCAGCGCCGGATGCACTTCGTGCTCCACGGGGTGCACCATGACTTCCCGCAGGACGCCGACCGGCTGGTGATGCCGCTCGGCGCCAGCATTCCCCTCGGCGTCGTGTTCTACACGCTGTTCCGCGCCGTTTTCGGCCCTGTTCCAGCGGATCCGCTGTTCGTCGGCTTCGGCCTCGGCTACCTCGCGTACGACGGCACGCACTATGCCATTCACCACTTCCGCATGACCTCGCGGTGGGGGAAGTGGATCAAGCGCCATCACATGGTCCATCACCACACGGGGGAGCGCGCGCGGTGGGGCGTGTCGTCCCCGCTCTGGGACTGGGTCTTCGGGACGATGGGCACCTCGCAGGCGGGAAAAGGTAGCTGAGCGGGAGATCGAAGCGCGCGCTCCGGAGCGCGAGTGTGGTGAACGTCAGGAGAGTGGGAATTGGCCCGCGTCGCCGCGGGTTGAGAGGCCGTGAATCGGTCGCGCCTGGGCGCCTGTGTCTACGTGGTCGACGCGGCGCAACAGCGCGGCGTCGAGCCGCGGGGTCATCGAAGAGGGGAGGGGAGAGTCCGGTCGGGCCGGGTCGCCGCGCGAGCACGAGAAGGTGGAGAGCGAGGCGCGCGCGGCGGTGATCGCGCGGCGCCTGCCCGGGCTCAGGCGCTCCGGGGACGGGTCTGCTTGACGTGCGGCCCGGGGAGCCCGAGGTGCGGCGAGCGCCTCACGGCGAGGAGGTCGTGCCGGGGAGAGGCAGCTCGGCAGCGGGCGGTGCGTCGGGCAGCCGCCTCATGGCGCCCGCATAGAAGGTCCGGAGCGTGTTGCGCCCGCAGTAGGGGCACAGCCACGCCACGTCGAACCGGTCGAGGTGGGCGTTGATGCTGTGCGCCGGCGCGAGCTCCTTGTCGGCCTCACCGGAGGCCGACCGGCCGCGGGGGGCCCGGGTGGCCCACCCGGCGATGACGTGCCGGTGCTCGTCCAGGGTGGCTGAGAGGCTTGCCTGGCACTCGCAAGGAGTGGAGATGAGAAACCGACTCATGCGTGACCGTCCTTCGTAGATGTTTCCGTAAAACCATGTCGGCATGCCGCGACGCGGCGTGCCCGGAAGCGCGTCCGGCGCCCGGCGCCCGGCAAACAACCGCGCCCTCATATAAAGGTTGGTCAGTTTGAGCTCAAGGGGTGTTAGCCTGGAGTACGGTCGCCTTCGAGTGGCCGAGGAAGGGGAGTACATGACCGCTCGACGTGCCGCTCGTGAGCGCGCGGCGCTGGCGTCCGGGAGGCTGCAGGTCGTCGAGACGGGCCGGCCGGGGCCGCGCTCGGTGCGCAGCTTGAAGATCCTGCTCGCGCATGACGCCCGCGCCGCGACCTGCGACCCGCTGGCCCGCGCGATCGAGGCCGCGCTGGAGAACGTCGAGATCGTGGACGCGTCGTCGATCGACGACGCCCTGCTCGCGTCGGCGACCGAGCGGTTCGACGCGTGCCTCGTCTGCCTCGACCTGCCGCCGGCCCCGCTCGGCGGCGCGCGCCTCGCGAGCGAGCTCGTGGACACCAACCACCCGGTCGTGCTCGTGACGAGGAGCCTGCGCTGGCTTCCGCCCGACCGGCCCGCGCTGCAGAAGCTGCCCTGGATCCCGCCGGACGCGCGCACTGCCGAGATCACCAGCGCGATCGCGGCGGCGACCAGCGAGTGCGACAGCGTGATCCGCGCGCGCGCGCCGCTACCCGGGGACCTGCTCGGCGCGCCCGCGTTCCGCGCGCGTCGCTGAGCGCCGGCGCCCGCCGACGCCCGCCGACCACCGCGCGCCCGCGATCGGAAAACGAAATGAAGGGGTTGCTCTGCGGCCCAGGATTCGGTAGAAGCTCCTCCACCTCGCGCGGGACTAGCTCAGTTGGTAGAGCATCAGCTTCCCAAGCTGAGGGTCGCGGGTTCGAATCCCGTGTCCCGCTCCGAGGATCGCCGGCCCCCTCCTGCGCTGGCGGTCCTCCTGCATTGGATGCCGCGAGGCCGAGGCGCGTCTCCTGCCCCGACGCCTCCGTGACGTCTCCTTGAGCTGAGCTCGAGAGCGGGCGTTCGGCGCCCGGCGGCTCATCGCCTGCGTCCACGCGCGTCGCTCGCCTGCGGCCCCATGCGCCGCGCGAGACGGACGCGCTCTGGGCGCGCACGACGCCTGAATCCGGGTCCCTCCCGCGATGTGGGCCGCGCTGCCCCACACCATTGGGACACGCGGAGGTGTTCATGCAGGATGGCCGGCGCATCGTCCTGAACGCGGCGCTGATGCTCCTCAAGCAGGCGATCATGGCCGTCCTCGGCGTCGTGTTCGTCGGCTATCTCGCGCGGAAGGTGGGGGTCGCCGCCTGGGGCGAGTTCCAGGCATCGCTCGCGATCGCGGGGATCGTCACGATCGCGGCCGGCGTCGGGGTGAGGGGGTACCTCGCCCGGGAGATCGCCGTGAGGCCGGAGCTCGGGCCGCGCCACCTCGGCGCGGCGCTCGCGATCCGCGGCGTGACCGGGACGCTGGTGCTCGGCGCGACGGTGGCCGTCGTGCTCGCGACCCGCTCGGGAACCGGCGCGCAGCTCGTCGTGCTCGCCGCCGCGTCCCAGCTCGCGACGCTGCTCTACTCGACCATGTGGCTCTCGTTCGAGGCCCACGAGCGCTTCGAGCTCATCCTCTACGCGGAGCTCGGCGCGAGGCTGTTCGTCATCGGGCTCTCGACGGCCTTGCTCGCCCTCGGCTTCGGCGTCGTCGCGGCGGCCGCGGCGTTCCTGCTCGGCAACGTGCTGGAGCTCGGGCTCACCGCGCACTATCTCCGCACCCGCCTCTACCGGCCGGAGTTCGCGACGCCCCCCGCCGCGCTCTGGCAGATCGCGAAGCGCAGCCTGCCCATCGGCGCGCTCGGCGCGCTCGCGAGCGCGCTCCTCCAGGCCGACCGCATCATGCTCCGCGCCCTCTGCGACGAGGAGGCCGTCGGGGTCTACAGCGCCGCCTGGGTGCTCAGCGAGAACTTCCGGATGCTCCCCGACGTCCTGCTCGGCGCCGCCTTCGCGGCGGGCATGCGCCTGTACGCCCAGGATCGCGACGCGTTCGGGCGCCTCTACAGCGGCTGCATGCTCGTCGCCGCGCTCTTCGGGCTCCCGGTCGCCGCCGGCGTCTTCCTGCTCGCGCCGGACATCATCCAGCTCGTCTACGGCGCGGCGGACGACTACGCCCCCGCGGCGGAGGTCCTCCGGATCCTCGCCTGCGGCGTCCCCGTGATGTTCGCGTTCCAGGTCGTGACGCTGCCGCTGCTCGCAGCGAAGCGCGAGGTCGACATGGTGCAGCTGCTCGCGGTGACGCTCGTCGCCAAGATCGCGTTGAACCTGCTGCTCCTGCCGCGCTACCGCGCCCTGGGCGCCGCGTGCGCGACGCTCGCCGTCGGCGCCGGGTCGCTGCTCGCGTCGTGGGGCATGACCGCGCGCTGGGCCCACTTCGTCGAGCTCGGCCGCATCGTCGCGGTCCTCGCCGCGACGGCGGCGATGGCCAGCGCGGCCTACGCCGCGCGCGTCCTCGCGGGGATGTGGGCGTCGATCGCCGTGGGCGCCGCCGTCTACGTCGCCCTCCTCCTCGCCCTGCGCGCCGTCTCCTTCCGCGAGCTGCGCGCGCTGCTCGCGCGCCGCGTCCGCGCCTCGCCGGCGCCTGCGAGCTGATCCGGGTCCGCCGCGGGCGGGCCCGGCGCGCGAGCAGCGTGTTCCGCGGCGGCCGGGTCCGTGTGCGGAACAAGGGGCGATCCAGATTCCGCATTTTTCGCCGGAAGCAGCGCTCGCCGCGGGTCTCTGCAGCTGCCGACATGCGCTCTCATCCGGCGGGATCCACGCAGGAGGAGCTCGACGCCTGTGGCTCGGAGGTGACGGTGACGCGGCCCTCGCCGTGGCATGCAGCGTGAATATCGGAGGGCCGATGTGGCGTCGCGGGCAGGTCCGGGGGCTGGCCGGGGTGGGGCGACTCCGGCAGTGGATGGCGCGGCGGCCGTCCTCGCTCCGCGCCCTCGGCGTGCCGGGGCGAGACGAGGTGAGCGCGGCGGAGCGGCCGTGGAGGTCCAGGGAGATGGACCTGCCCATGGGCGACGGCGGCTACGCATTGCTCGCGCGCCTGTCGGCCGGCGGCATGGCCGAGCTGTTCCTCGCGTGCCGGCGCGGGCCGGCAGGTATCGCCCACCCCGTCGTCGTGAAGCGCCTTCGCCCCGAGGCGAGGCGAGATCCGTCGATCGTGCGGATGTTCCTCCAGGAGGCGTGGATCAGCGCCCGGCTCCAGCACCCGAACGTGATCCGGTTCCATGACTTCGTCTTCCACGAGGGGCGCCACCACCTCGTCGTCGAGTACGTCCCGGGCTGCGATCTCGCCGCGGCGGCGCGCGCCTGCTTCGCCGAGGGACGGCCGTTTCCGATCGAGGCGGCGCTCGAGATCGGCCTGGGCGTGCTGCGGGCGCTCGGGCACGCCCACGGGCTCCGCGACGACAGCGGGAACCTCGTTGGCCTCGTGCACCGCGACGTGAGCCCGCAGAACGTGCTCCTCTCGCTCGAGGGCGAGATCAAGCTCATCGACTTCGGCGTCGCGAAGATGACGGCGACGAGCGGCGTGGATGACGCTGTCGTCCTCGGCCCGGCCCGGGCGACGCGGGGCGCGGCCCTGTCGAGCGGCGCCGGCACGGTGAAGGGCAAGCTCGGCTACGTGGCGCCCGAGCAGCTGCGCGGGCAGCGGATCGACGCGCGGGCGGATCTCTTCGCGGTCGGGGTGATCCTGTTCGAGCTGCTGACGGGGCGGCGCCTGTTCCACCGGAAGGACGACGGCGCGACGATGCGCGCGGTGCTCTCCGGCGAGGTGCCGGCGATCGCTCCGCTCCGCCCGGCGTGCCCGGCGCTGCTCGAGGAGGCCGTGCGGCGCGCGCTCGCGCGCGATCCCGAGGCCCGCTTCGAGGCCGCGGCAGACATGGAGGAGGCGCTCACCGAGGTGCTCGCCTCGCTGCGCAGGGCGCCCGGAGGGGGCGACGAGCCGAGCTCGAGCGAGCGCGGCCTCCTCGCGGGCCAGGAGCTCGCGGCGCTCGTGCGCGAGGTCACGAGCGGCCGCGATCGGCACCGGTCGATGCTCGTGCGGAGTTGCCGGAGATCGGCCGGGCTTCGCGTGCGCCGCGGCTCGCGGCCGACCGCCGCGGGCCGCTCCGGGCAAGGCTCGCGGCCGACCGCCGCGGGCCGCTCCGGGCAAGACGCGCGGTCTACCGCCGCGGGCCGCTCGGCGGAGGAGCGCGGCGAGGCGACGCCGCAGCCGCTCGGGCCGGACCCGGGCGCGAGCGCGGCGGAGGACGGGCGCGAGCGCGGCGATCGCAGCGAGGTACGGGACGCCGTGACGCCGCACTGGAGGAGGGACGCGCGCCCGGTGCGGCGCGTCCGACTTCTACCCTGGCTCTTGATCGCGGCGGTCACGTTCGCCGTCGGGGCGCTCGCGGGCAGGGCGATCGGCGCGACCGGCGCCAGCTCAGCCGGCGCCCGGCAGCCGCGCGGCGGAAGCACCGAGAGCGCGCGATCCGGGGCAGAGATCCATTTGGCACCGCGGCGGTGATGAGCCGAACGCGAACAGCCATTTGCGGTGGCGCGGGCAGCGACGGGCTCGCTAGCCTAGCCCGGCCTGATGTCCGTCCGGAATCTCCTGAGCCGTCCCCTCACGATCGCGGCGCTGGCCGTACCCCTCCTCGCGAGCTCCACGAGCGGGCGAGCGCTGCCGCGGCCCGTCGCTGGCGGGCCGGCGGAGCCGAGCGGGCTTGATGCGGCGCTCAGCTCGGTGATCGAGCGGCAGTCGATCTGCGTCGGGTCGACGGTGGCGAGCGCGGGGGAGCTCGGCGACGTCCTCTATTATCGCAGCTCGCCGGGCGAGCGCGGCGAGGTCTCCGTCGGCTACTACGCCTTCTTCTCGGAGGAGCGGCCCTGGGGCAACAACTGGCTCACCTGGACCGTGTTGCCGGCGCTCGCCGTGGACCTCGTCTACACGCACGCGCTGCTCCTCGGCCCGGGGCTCCAGCGCGTCGCGTACGGCAAGGGCGACGTCGAGGGGTTCAGGATCCTCTACCGCGTGGGCGAGGACGGGCGGCTCACCGCCGACCACGCGGTGGCCGACCGCGGCGATCACGGCGAGGTGCGGCTCGAGCGCTCGGATCTGCTCTCGGTCGATCCCGCGCGGCCGACGGTCTACTCGCAGTGGTGGAGCCACCAGCTCGGCGGGCAGGGCGCGGGGCCTGACGATCTCGCCTATCGCCGCTGCTACGGCGCGGGCGCCATCCGGCCGCTGCCGCCGGACGTGGCGCTCGATTTCCGCCTGGATCGGCGCGCCGGGCCGGCGCGCGTGGTGCCTGCCGCCGCGCTGCTCGGGCAGCCCTCGCCCCCGCGGCAGGGCGATGTCGCTGCTGCGGGGGCGAGCGATCAGGGCCTCGCCTTTCTGCCGACCGTGGCGTTGTAGATGGCGAGGAGGATGACGGCGCCCAGGATCGACATGAAGAAGCCCCCGCTCGACTGGTACGAGGGGTAGATCCCCAGGGCCCGGCCGACGAAGCCGCCGAGCAAGGCGCCAGCCACGCCCAGCAGCGCTGTCACCACGAAGCTGCCCGGGTCGCGCCCGGGGGTCAGCAGCTTGGCGATGACGCCGACGATGAGCCCAAACAGGATCCACAACAACAGGGACATGGTTCGCTCCTCTCGACACCGGGCCGCGCCGAGGGGCGCCTTCCCGTGTCAACGCGGAGGCCAGCGTTTGCAGACGACGTGCCGGGCGCGGTGCGCTCCGTTCGCACCGGGATGAAGCGGCGCCACGGCGGCCAGCGTGAACGGCGAGTCCATGCCGGCGAGCGGCGCTGGGCATCGGCTGTACACCGGCGCGCGGCGGGTCGAGCGACGCCGCGGGCCGCGGCGTCGCCGGCGCGGGGTGAGCGCTTCGTTCGCACCGCGCCGGGGCCTCAGCCCTCGCGGTCGGCCGGCTCCTCGTCGCTCCCGGCGCGCTCGGGGCTCGGCTCCGGGGCCGCGCGCGCGGGGGCCGGCGCGTCGCCCGGGCCCGTCGGCCCGCCGTGCCCCGGGGCGTACCCGTGCGACTCGCCGTACCCGAGATCGGCCTCCTCGCGCGCGGGAGCCTCGCGAGAGGGCGGCGGAGCGCGGCGGCGCCGCGGCGGCGGGGCGTGGGCTGCGCGGGGCCGCCTCAGCTCGTGGACGCCGCTCGGCAGCGGCGCGGGCGTGAGGTCCGCGCCGCACGCGCACCGCGGCGCCCCGGAGGTGCCTGGGCCGGGCACGAGGAGAAAGCAGCGCCCGCAGCGCGAGCACTCGAGCAGCGTCGCGGAGGGCGCGTCCCGCCCGGCGGGCGCGCTCACGGCGGCTCCATCGGACAGGCGTGCTCCGGCACGGGCGCGCGCGTCGCCCGGGCGCGCACGTCGCCCGCCGGCGCCGCTGCGGCGTCGCGCGCCGGCGACGGCGAGGTGAGCGGGGCGAGCGCGGCGGCAGCCGCGTTGAACAGCAGGCACAGCGAGCCGCCAAGTATCGTGGCCGCCACGGTGCCGAGCACGACCGGAGCGAGCCGCCGTCGACGTCGCCGCCGCAGCCCGCTCTGGCTCCGCGGCCCGCCGGACAGGCGCGCCCGGAGCAGGAAAAACGGCCCGAGCGCGGCGTCGAGCTTCGTCCTGCGATCGGCGCCGGCCGGCTCGGGCGAGGGCACCGCGGCGGCGGGAGGCGCGTCGCTCGTCGACGGCGCGCCGATCGGCGCAGGCGGCGCGGCGAGCTCGGCGAGCGCGGCCGGCGCGCACGGCGAGGAGCGGTGACCGACCCACGTCGGAGCGGACGAGGCGTCGCGCCGAGGGCTCGGCGGCGAGCAAGGCTGATCGAGCGGCGCGATCCCTGAGGACAACGAGGCGCGGTACCCCACCCACGTCGTGGCGCACGCGGCGCGCGACGCCGCGGCGCCCCGCCCGGCCGCGGCTTCCTCCGCGGCGGTCATCCAGCGCGACGACGGCGACGCCGCGGCGCGCGCGCTCCGGGCCGGGGGCCGGGCGCGGCTCGCCGCGGCGCCGTCTTCCGCGGCGGGGCGCGCCAGCCGGAGCGCGATGTGCGCCAGCGCCTCGCGCAGCGCGCGCGCGCTCTGCGGGCGTTCATCTGGATTTTTGCGCAGGCATTGCAGGATCAGCGCCTCCAGGTCTGGATCGATCGTCGGCTGAAGCGCGCCCGGCCGGGGCGGCGGGGAGTCGACGTGCGCCGCGGCGAGCGCGACGGGCGTCGGGCGCTCGAACGGGAGCCGGCCCGTCGCCATCTCGAAGAGCAGCACGCCGCACGCATAGATGTCGCTCCGCGCATCCACGGCCTGCCCCGCGGCCTGCTCCGGGCTCATGTAGGCGGGGGTTCCGATGACGAGCCTGCCGCAGTCCTCGTCGAGCACGGCGAGGCGGGGCGCGCCCGCGAGCGCGCCAGGCCCGTCGTCGTGGAGCAGCTTCGCGGTGCCGAAGTCGAGGAGCTTCACCTGCTCGATCGGCGCGCCGTCGTCGCCGACGCGGGGCACCAGGCGGATGTTCTCGGGCTTGACGTCGCGGTGGATGACGCCCGCGTCGTGCGCGTGCTGCAGCGCAGCGCACAGCTGGCGCATGATCGCGACGATGCGCTCCGCCGGCAGGATCGGCTCGGCGTTCAGGAGATCGATGAGGTCCTCGCCGTCGAGGTGCTCGGTGACGAGGTACCAGAGGCTCGGCGGCGCCGCCGAGCCTCCGCCGGCGCCGAGCGCCTCGGCCGGCTCGCAGCCGAAGTCGAGGACCCGCACGATGTTCGGGTGATCGAGCCGGCTCGCCGCCAGCGCCTCGACGTGGAACCGCCGCACCGCGTCCCCGGCGAGGGCGCCGCCGGAGCGCGATCTCTCGTCGGTGCGCGACCGCTCGCTCACGCCGCTCGATCCCCGGGGGTCGAGGTCCATCCGGCGCGGCGCCGCCGAGCCGCGCGTCGTGCAGGCGCGGTGGCTCACCTCGCCGCGAGCGCGCGGCGACGCGGCGCGCTCGCGGATGATCTTCACCGCGCACGCGCGACCGAGCCCGACGTGCCGGGCGCGGTAGACGCGCCCCATCGCGCCGGCGCCGATCATCTGCTCGACGAGGTACCGCCCCCCGAGCAGGCGTCCCCTGAGGAATCGCTCCGAGGACGGGAGTCCCGCGTCGAGGGGCGCGGAGGAGCGGAGGCAGTCCATGGCGCTTCCCACGCAGCAGAATGGGTGCCATCGCGCTGTGCGGACGGTTCACAGCGCCCCGCGGACAGAGCAGCAGGCCCCGCCGCGCGCTCACGCGCGCCCCGCCGGGCGCGGAGCTCCCGCGACGTGGGCCGCTCGGCCCGCGGGACCCCGCGCGAGCACGGGAAATCGCGCGCAAAGGGCGCGGAGCTCCGCCGGCGGAGCGCCGGGGCGGCGGCGCTCGGGGGCTGAATCGTTCTGTTGTCGACGGCCTGTGATAGCGTGGCGCGCGAGGAGGCCCGAGTGCTCTTGAGACGATCCGTTCCGTTCGCTGCGGCGCTGTTCCTGTTGCTCCCGACAGGCGAGGTGCGCGCGCAATCGGACCAGGACAGAGCCGCGGCCAGGTCGCTGGCCACGCAGGGCGCCGAGGCGTTCACGTCCGGCCGCTTCGAGGAGGCGATCGATCTGCTCGGCCGCGCCGAGGCGCTCGTGCACGCGCCGACGCACCTCCTCCTGGTCGCGCGCGCGCAGACGCGCCTCGGCCGGCTCGTCGCGGCCAAGGAGACGTACCTGAGGATCGTGCGCGAGGAGCTCCCGCCCACGGCGCCGTCGCCCTTCAAGAGGGCCCAGCAGGACGCGCGGGAGGAGCTCGCCGCGGTCGAGCCCCGGATCGCGTCGCTGCGCATCGCGCTCGAGGGCGCCGCCGGCCGGAAGATCGGCGTGAAGCTGGACGGACAGCCGGTCGCGGACGCGCTGCTTGGCGTGCACCGCCCGATCGACCCCGGCAGCCATGTGGTCGTCGTGTCCCCGCCGGGCCTCGCCCCGATCGAGCAGGGGATCACCCTCGCCGACGGCGAGCGGAAGGAGCTGAAGATCCCGATCCCGGAGAGCCCGGCCGCGCCTCCGCCGGGTGGCTCGGGCGACTGGCAAGGCACCGGGAGCGGTGATCAGACCGGGGTTCCGCCCGCCGGCCCGCCGGGCACCCCGGAGCGGAAGACGAACGTGGCGCTGCTGGGCGGGGGCATCGCGGCCGCGGCGCTCGGGCTCGGCGGTGTCGTTGTCGGCTCGGTGTTCCTGGCGAAAGGGAGCTCGACGCAGCAGAAAGCGAACGATCTGAGCGCGGCGCGCGGGTGCGAGTCGCCGGGCGGCGTCGGCGCGGACTGCGGCCCGCTGATCCAGCGCCAGATCCAGACGCTCGACTCCGACGCCGCGTCGCAGCGGACGACCGGCGCGATCAACCTCATCACCGGCGGCGTGCTCGTCGTCGTCGGCGCGACGCTGATCGTGCTGGAGGTGACGTCCAAGCCGGAGCCGTCGAGCTCGGCCTGGATCGCGCCGTACGTGACGCCGACCGGGCTCGGGGTGCGCGGCGCGTTCTGAGCGGCGCGCGCCGAGCGGAGCGCTCCGGCGCGTGCACGGCGCGCCCGGAGCGGAGCGCCCTGCGTGGCGTGCGCTCAGTACCCGAAGTCGCCCGGAACGCCCGGCTTCTGCGGCTTCTGCGGCGGTGCGGTCGGCTTCGTTGACGGTACCGTCTGCGGCGGCTTCGTGACGGGCGGGGGCCTCGTCGGGGGAGGGACCGTCCGCGGCGGGATCGGCTTCACGAGCGGCGAGGAGGCGCTCGGCGTCGCGCTGGGCGCGGTGGTGGCGGACGGCACAGGATCCGCGACCGCGGCGCTCGCGGTGACGGTCGGCTCGGACGGGGGCGTCGCCGCCGTCGTCGTCGGTGGGGGCGGCGGCGGTGGGGGGGCCGTCGCGCTGACGGCGCTCGGATCCGCGGTCGCCGCGCTCGTGGGCCCGCTGCGGCCGAAGGCGAACCAGACGGCGAGGCCCGCGCCGAGCACGGTGGCCGCCGCGGCGATCGCGACGAGGAGCGGCATCCTGGAGGGGGGGCGCGTCGAGCGGCCTGTGACGCCGGACGAGGCGCCCCACGAGTTGGCGGTCAGCTGCGGCGTCTGGCCCAGGCCGGGGACCGGCGGTCCGTGTCCATTCTGGCTTCCCCACGAGCCCTCGGGCCGGACGGCCGGCGGCGTGGTCGCCGGCGGCGTGGTCACCGGCGGGGTGAGCGTCTCGGGCTGGGACGGCAGCGACAGCCGGGGGTACATGGTTCGCCCCGTCGTCAGCATGGCCAGGCTGGGCCGCGCCGCTGCCCAGGCGAGGAGCGCGTTCTTGAACTCCGCGCAGCTCTGGAAGCGCGCCCCGGGCTCCCGCGCCATCGCCTTCTGGATGATCCCGGAGAACTCGACGTCGAGGTCGGGCACGAGCTGCTGGGGCAGGGGCGCCGTCTCGAGGACGATCTTGAAGAGGAGCTCGTTGAAGGTCTCCGCGTCGAATGGCACCTGGCCGGTGGTCGCCTGATAGAGCAGCACGCCCATGGCGTAGATGTCGGTCCGCTGATCGACCGGGCTGGAGCCGCGCGCCTGCTCGGGCGACATGTAGTAGGGCGTCCCGACAACCGCGCCCGTGCGCGTCATGCTCATCTCCGAGCCGGCGAGCTGCGAGAACTTCGAGACGCCGAAATCGAGCACCTTCACGAAGTTGCTGAGGCCGGCCTTCGTGGGGAGGATGAAGATGTTGTCGGGCTTGAGGTCGCGGTGGATGATCCCCGCGGCGTGCGCTGCGCCGAGCGCCTCGAGCACCTGGATCATGATCGGCACGGTGGTCTCGGGCCCGAGGCGCCCCATCCGCTGGATCTTGGCCCCGAGGGTCTCGCCCTCCAGGTACTCCATGACCATGTACCGCGTGCCGTCCGGCAGCACGCCGAGGTCGAGGACCTCGCAGATGTGGTCGGAGCCGATCCGCGCCGCGGCCTGGGCCTCGCGCTCGAACCGCGCGACCGACTCGGCCTGGCTCGAGATGGTCGCGTGCAGCAGCTTGATGGCGACGCGGCGCCGGATGCGCACGTTCTCGCCCTCGAACACCGCGCCCATGCCCCCCTGACCGAGCAGCCGGACTATCCGGTACTTACCGTCGATGATCTCGCCGATCAACGCGGTCATGACAGCATTCCCGGTTCGGAGAAGCGAATCACGCGGCCAGACTAGCACGGTCGCCCGAGCGCAGCCTACGCCCTCGCGGGGCGCGCGCTCCTCGTCGTCGTGCCCGCTCGTGGTGCCCGCTCGTGGTGCCCGCTCGTGGTGCCCGCTCGTGGTGCCCGCTCGTGGTGCCCGCTCGTGGTGCCCGCTCGTGGTGCCCGCTCGTGGTGCCCGCCGTCCATCCGGTACCGCGCGCCGATCCAGCGCCGCGCGCCGCCGGCCTGCCCCACGCGCCGCGCGCCGCCGGCCTCCCCACGTGCCGCGCGCCGCCGGCCTGCCCCACGTGTGCCGCGCGCCGCCGGCCTGCCCCACGCGCCACCGGCCTGCCCCACGCGCCGCGCGCCGCCGGCCTGCCCCGCGCCGCGCGTCGCCGGGCGTCCACGGTCGCCGTGCGGCGTTGAAGGCCCCACACGAGGCCTCCGAGGATCGATGGCAGCGCGAGCCGCCTGATCATGAAAGCTCCGCGACCCCGCATCCCCGGGGCTGGCGCGGGGGATGTTCGTGATAACGTCGCCCACGTATGCCGGTTTACGAGCTGTCGGTCGATGGTGCCCTGGTTCGCGAAGCGGAGAAGGTCGTGTCTCTCGCAGGCCGCGAGTACCCGACGCTCGTCATGCGCTGGGAATCACGCCTCTTCGACCAGCCCTGGCTCACCACGCTGGTGCTCGACTACGTGATCGCGTTGCCGCCGCTCATGGTCGGGCAAGCGACGTTCAACGAGGTCAGGATCGCCGCCTTCACCGGGCGCGCGGGCACGAAGTTCATGTACTTCGGCACCGAGATGAGCGCGAGCGTGCCCCGGATCGCGCCCGAGATGGAGAACGCGATCGCGCCGGCCGCGCTCTATCAGGAGTTCCGGCTGGACGAGCAGACCTGTCCTATCCCCTATCTGAAGCTGATCCAGGTCAGTCCGCGCATCTACGGGGAAGGGCTCCAGAACTACTACTCGCCGCCGATCAAGGTCGAGCGCTACGACGGGGTGGCCTCGCCGGAGCACGTCGCGGACTTCTTCCCCAAGATCGTGGCGAACCTCGATCCGGTGAAGGGGACGACGCTGGTCGATCCCGCACAGGGCTTCTGGACGGGGGCGCGGTTCCTCGGCGCCACGTCGATCGCCATCCTCCGGCAGGGCCGCGTGGTCGGGCTGCACCGCCGCACCGGCAAGGCCGACAAGGACCCGATCCCGCCCGAGGTGAAGCGGCGCGACCCGCGGCTCGACATGCGCGCCGACTGGGTCGCCGTGGACGTCGGCGCAGCGTCGACAGTCGTCGCCGTCCGGGGCGAGCGCGGCGGCGCCGAGTTCGTCCGGATCGGGACCGACGCGCCGCTCCGGGTGTCGGCCGACAACGAGAACCCGAGCGAGGTCGCCTTCGAGGCGCTCGCCCGGACGACGAAGGCCTGGCGCGACCGGGTGATCCTGCCGCTGACGCGCTGGGGCGACGTGCTCGTCGGGCACGCCGCGCGCGACATGCGCCTCCGGCCGGGCGCGGACGTTCACGAGCGCGCCGCGGCGTCCCTCCCGGCCCTCGCGCTGCTGCGCGAGCGGACCGAACGCGGCGAGCTGTTCCGGCTCCGGGGCAGGAGCGACCCCGACACGACCGAGGCGCTGAAGAAGCCGGCGCCGCCCATCATCGACGAGGAGGGGATCGGCGCGCACGACCCTTTCGATCCGATCGAGCTCTACGCGTACTACATCGGCCTGCACCTGAACCAGCGCTCGCGAGGGCTCTACACGCGCTACGCGATCACGATGCCGACGGGCTGGTCGCCCGAGCGCCGCGCCAGCGTGCTCATCGCCTTCCGGCGCGGCCTCTTCCGGAGCCTGCCCGCGGGCCTCTGCGAGTACCACGACCTCGAAGGCCTCCAGGTCGTCGACGCGGGCCCGTCGGCGATCGCCTATGCCGTCCAGGCGTTCCGCATGTTCGGCATCCAGCCGCGGGACGGCGGCGTCCCGTTCTGCGTGATCGACGCCGGCGCCAGCGAGACGGGGATCGCGTTCGGCATCCTGCGGAGCGCCAAGGCGCACGAGGAGGCGCAGGGGCTCGAGCGGATGGTCGAGTACCTGGAGCCCGCGGCGATCCCCTGGCTCGGCGGCGAGCGGCTCCTCCACCGGCTGGCCTACCGGGTGTACGCGGCCAACCAGGACGCGATGCGCGAGCGCCGGATCCCGTTCGAGCGCCCGCCCGAGGAGGACGCCCTCGATGGCGCGGAGGAGCTCTTCGCCCCGTCGCCCGACGCGCGCGCCAACGCCTGGGCGCTCAAGGAGCTCCTGCGGCCGCACCTCGAGCGAGGGACGAGCGCGCCGGTCGAGGAGCGGATCGCGCTGCGCGGGCTCGACGGGGAGCCGGTCCAGGTGCCGCTCTCGATCGACCGCGGCGCGATCGACAGCGCGATCGAGGGGTGGCTCCAGGACGGGATCGACGTGTTCCGGCAGCACCTCGGCGGCGCCATCGCCAGGATCGGGCGGGAGCCGGATCCGTACCAGGGGCTCCGGATCCTGCTTGGCGGGCGCCTCGGGATGAACCCGCGCTTCGCGGAGCTGCTCGCCGGCGTGCTGCCCCCGGGCGTGCAGGTGCACCGCTTCAAGGAGCCGGACAAGGCGAACCTCGGCGCGCCCACCGTGAAGATGGCGGCCGCGCTCGGCGCGCTATCGCTGCGGTTCGATCGGATCGGGGCGACGCTCCGCGCCGAGAAGCGCGACGCGTTCCGCTACCGCGTCGGGCGCGCGCGCCACGGGCAGCTCGCGGACGTGCTCGATCCGTCCGTCGACTACGACGTCTGGCGCGAGATGGGCGCTTGCCTGAAGCCCGACGTCGAGGTCCTGTTCATGGCGGCCGAGGACGAGGGGGAGGTCGCCGCCGACGACCCGCGCGTGCGCCGCGCGGTCTGCGCGCTCGGGCGCAGCTCCGTCGGCCAGCGGCTCTACATCCGCGCCGTCGCGCCGGCGCGCGCGGAGGTCAGCGTGGGGCCACCCGGCGGCGATCCGGCGGCCGGCGCCGTGTGCTGGACGGTCCACCTGGAGAGCGGCGCCGCGGAAAAGACCGGCGGCTGATCGCATGGGGGCTCCGCAGTTCCACGCGCCGCACGGCGGCCTCGATCCAGAGGCCGCCGCCCACGCCGGGGCCGCGCAGGGCGGCGCGCCCTTGGCCGTCGCGCCGGAGGGCGGCGCGACGGCGGCGGCTGTGCTGCTGGGCGACGCTCCGCCGCTCGAGGCGCGCGACGCCCCCGACGCCCGGCAGGCCGAGGCCCGGCTGGCCGCGCAGCTCGCGACGACGAGCGCGCTGTCCGGGTCGACCTCGCTCGCGGAGGCTGCCGCGCGCGTCCTCGCCGCGCTGGTCGAGCACCTCGGCTGGGACATCGCGGCGCTCTGGCTGGCCGAGCCGGAGGCCAGCGCCTGGCGCCCGCCGTCGGCCCCGGACGACGCGCCCGCCGCGGGCGACACTCCGCCCGCGGCGGCGCCTGCGGGCGCGCTCCGCTGCGTCGAGGTCCGGGCCGCCGCGCACCTCGATCGGGAGGCGCTCGCGGCGGCGCTCCGCGAGGCGCCGTCCCCCTCCGGCGAGCCCGAGCTCGTCGCCGAGGCCCTCCGGAGCGGTGCGCCGGTGTTCCGCGCCAGCGGGGACGGCGTCCCCGAGGCGGCGCTCGATCCGTGCTGCGGGCGCGCGGCCTGCGCGGTCCCGATCTCGAGCGGCGCCCGCGGCGTCGGGGCGCTCGAGCTGAGGAGCCGCGCCCCTCACCGCGGCGATGAGCAGCTGCTCCGCGTCCTGTCGGCCGTGGGCAGCCAGATCGGGCAGGTCATCGAGCGGCGGCGCGCCGAGCGCGAGAGCGAGCGCGCCGCGGTCGAGCTCCGCGCGCTCTTCCGCGCCATCCCCGATCTCTGCTTCCGCCTCGACGATGAGCTCCGGATCGTCGACTGCAACGAGCCGCGCCTCTCAGAGCTCCACACCGCGCCGGAGGCGCTGCTCGGCAGGCGCATGGCCGAGGCGCTCCCTGGCGACCTCGGCGAGCAGATCGAGCGCGCGACCCGCGAAGCGCGCGAGGCGGGCGCTGTTGTCGCGCTCGAGCACGCCCTTCCGGGCGCGGGCGGGGAGCGCCACGTCGAGGCGCGCATGATGCCGTTCCTCGACGGTCACGCCCTCGTCCTGCTCCGCGATATCACCGAGCGGCGGCGCACCGAGGAGGCGCTCCGGCAGCGCGAGGAGCGCTCGCGCGAGTCGCAGAAGATGGAGGCGCTCGGCCGGCTGGCCGGCGGCATCGCGCACGACTTCAACAACATGCTCATGGTGATGCTCGGCTACGGCGAGCTCCTCCTGCGCCGGCTCGGGCCCGACAGCGCGCTCCGGCGCGATGCCCTCCAGATCACGAAGGCCGGCGAGCGCGCCGCGGCGCTCACGCGGCAGCTGCTCGCGATGAGCCGGCGCAAGGTGCTGCAGCGCGAGGTGCTCGACATCAACGCGGTGGTGCTCGACATGCAGACGATGCTCCAGCGCCTCATCGGCGAGAACATCGACCTGCAGACGAACGTCGGCCGCGATCTCGGATCGATCAAGGTCGACAAGAGCCAGCTCGAGCAGGTCCTCCTCAACCTGGTCGTGAACGCGCGCGACGCGATGCCGAGGGGCGGCAAGCTCGTGGTCGAGACCTCCCTGGGCGAGCCCGGCGTGAGCCCCACGGCGAAGTCCTTCGCGCCGGCGGAGCGGGACGAGGACGCCGCGCCCGCCGCGGGCGGCCCCCCGTACGTCGTGCTCTCGGTGACCGACAGCGGCCACGGCATGGACCAGGACACGCTCTCGCACCTGTTCGAGCCGTTCTTCACGACGAAGGCGCGCGGAAAGGGCACGGGGCTCGGCCTCGCCACCGTCTACGGGATCGTGAGCCAGAGCGGCGGGCTCATCGAGGTCGAGAGCGAGGTCGGGCGCGGCGCGACGTTCCGCGTCTACCTCCCGCGCGTCGAGGACCGCTCCGAGGCGGCGCCCGCGCGCGCTCGGCCGTCGCCCGCGGGCGGCGACGAGACGGTGCTCGTCGTCGAGGACGACGACGCCGTCCGCAAGCTCATCGTCGAGGTGCTCGAGCGGCGCGGCTACGGCGTCGTCTCGGCGGCGAGCGCGGAAGAGGCGCTCGCCGTGCTCGCGCTCGAGGGGCTCGACGCGGTGGACCTCCTGCTCACCGATCTCGTGATGCCGGGAATGAACGGCCGCGAGCTCGCGGAGCGCGCCCTCGCGATGCACCCTCGCGCCCGCGTGCTGTACATGTCCGGCTACGCCGACGATGTCTTCGCGGGCGCCGAGCCCGACGGTGAGCGCGCCCTGCTGCAGAAGCCGTTCACCCCCGACACGCTCGCGCACCGCGTGCGCGAGGTCCTCGACCGGCGGTAGGGCTCGCCAGCGAGCCGGGCGCCGCGACGAGCGCGAGCGTCGGAAGCCGCTGTCCGTGGAGCGCGATCGCGCAGCAGCACGAGGGCGCGGATCGACGCGCCACTCGCGCCCGGCGCCCGATCCATGAGCGTGGCCGCGGAAGCGGACCGTTCACACGGGCGAACGCCCGAGCCGCTCCTCGGCCAGCCTGAGGGTGCGCGCGTTGTCGGTCACGTCTTCAAGGAAGCTCCGCCTGAGGTCCGGAGCGCTGATCCGGGCCGCCGTCGCGAGGAGGCGACGGCGGGCGATGGCGAGCGCGGCGCGGGCGGCCTCGTGCTCGCCCGCGGCGGTGAGCGCCTCGACCCGATCACCGTACCGGTGGCCGTGAGCGAGAGCGGCGCGTCCGCGACGCGCGCGATGCCGAAGTCGAGGATCACCGCGTCCGCGGCCTCGCCGCCGCGGAGGAAGAGGTTCGAAGGCTTGATGTCGCGATGGATGACGCCGCGCGCGTGCGCGGCCGCGAGCCCCTCGGCGACCCGCTGCCCCAGCGCGGCGACCTCGCGCGCGGTGAGCCCGCGGCGCGCGAGGCGCCGGGCCAGGTCCTCTCCGTCGAGCCACTCCATGGCCATGAACGGCTCACCGCGCCGCGTGGTGCCGTGCGCGACGTGGCGGACGATCGCAGGGTGGTCGAGCAGGGCGAGCACCTCCGCTTCGGCGGCGAAGCGGCGAGCGCGCCCGAGGTCGGAGAGGAGCGCGGCGGGCATGACCTTGACGGCGACCGGACGGCCGTCGCGCAGGTCGCGCGCGGCGTAGACGACGCCCATGGCGCCCTGTCCGCACAGCTCTCCCAGAACAAAGGGGCCGACGCTCACGCCCCCGCGCTCGGGCGCAGGCCGTGCGGGCTCGGGGGGGAGCGAGGTGCCGGCCGAGCCGCCCGCCGTCCGCTCCTGCTCGCCACGCTCCCCCATGGAACACAACTGTATCGTTCGAGGGCGTGCGGAGTCATCCGCGCGGGGTCGGAAGCTGCCTTGCGGGGGTCGGCAGCGGGCGAGGGACACGCGCGGCCTGAAGCGTCCGCGCGCGCTCCAGCCCTCCGGAGCCCGTACGCCCCGGGCCGCAGCCTACGAGCTGGAGCCCGTCCTCCGCCGCAGGTAGAAGAAGTCGCGCGGCGACGGCTCCGCCACGTACTCCTCCGCCTTGAACTGCACGTCCGGGATGAGCGCGGACGTCGCGCGCGGCCCCGCGCCGTCCGCGCCGCGGCCGTACAGGAGGAAGCGCGGGTAGGCGTGGTTGACGTCGAGCTCCGCGACGTCGTGCGCGCCCGCGGCTCGCATCCCGTGGGCGAGGGTGCGCGCCGTCACGGCCTCACCGAGCCCGTAGAAGAGCAGCTTGCCGGTCGCGTCGACGCCGAGCGCCGACCGGCGGATCACCGTCTCGCCGCTCACGGTCGCGCCCCAGTCGCGGTTCGAATCGTAGAGCGCGTGGTGCAGCTCGCCCTGCTCGACCAGGCACGGCGGCGTCTGCCGGTAGCCGGCCATGCGGGCCTCCTCGGCGCGCACCTCGGGCCAGGTGCGGATCCGCACCGCGCCGTTGCGGTAGAGCGCGATCGTGCAGGCCCGGTCGCGCGGCGGCAGGAACGTGTCGCCGTCGAGCATCATCCCGTAGTGGCCGTGCATCGCCTTGAAGCCCCCGTTGAAGGCGGCGATGAGCGCCCCGGCGTGGTCCTCGGGGACGAGCCCGGGGCGCCGCTTGGCCGGGATGTCCGGCGAGAACGGCTCCTTCGTGCCCGCGACGAGCCGCAGGTCGACGCGCCCGAGATCGATGGCCACCACGGCGACCGCCGCGAAAACGCGCCGCGCGTCGGGGTGCACGACGCTCTTCCAGAGCACCGGCGCGTCGCCGGGCCGCGCGGGGTCGGCGATCGGCGCCCAGACGCCGTCGCCCGTCGCCGCGACCTCGGGGAAGGGTGGCGCGAACGAGGAGGGGGGCGAGGCCGCCTCCGCCGCCACGCGCTCGCCGCGCTCCTCGGCCTCCGCCGCGGCGGCGGGCGCGGGCTCCCAGAACGTCTTCGGGGCCGCGTGCCGGTAGATGGCCTGGTTCACGCGATCGGCGATGCCGTACGCCACGTCCTCGGCCCACGCGACCGGCGCTGGGCCGACCACGGCCCGCGCGCCGTCGGCGAGCGCCGGACCGAAGCCGCGGACCTCGTGGATGCCGTACCAGAGCGACTCGACGGCGATCGCACAGACCGCCGCCCAGCGCAGCGCGCGCTCGGGCAGGCGAGGTCGGGCTCGCCGCCGGCGCGAGGACCCGCTTGCAGAGGGGGGCGAAGGTTCGTCCACGGCGACGACGAGGCTACCCGATCGCGCGGGCAGCCCCAAGTTCCGGGCGCGCGAGGCCGAGCTCGCTACGGCTGCCCGTGCGCCATCGTCCGGGGCCCATCCTTGAACAGGATCTCGATCTTGCCCCGATCGATGACCTTCGCGACCACGCCGTCGCCGAACTTGCTGTGGTGAATGAGCTCGCCCTCGCCGAAGGTGAGGGTGGTGCGGTACGGCTTGAACGCCCCGGAGGGCTGCCCCGCGATCGCGCGCTCCCAGGCGAGCGTCTGATCGCGCTCGGCGCGCTGGGCGGCCGTGAGGCGCTCCACGCCGCCGCCGCGCGGCGACGCCGAGGCCGCCCTCGGCTCGCCGGTGCTCCGCGCCGCGGCGCGCGCCGCCGCGCTCTTCTCCCGCTCGCTCTTCGGCTGGCGGTAGAGGTGGTGCGACATGCAGGTCTTGCACTCGACCTTCTTCACCACGTCGCCGACCATCGCGATGATTCTATGAGTGAGGTCGAGGCGGCACTTGGTGCACCAAGCATCGACTTCGCCGCCGGTCCTAAGCTTCTTCGTCGTCACTTCTCCTCGCGGCGCCGGTCTCGCCCGGTCTCTTTACTTCGGTCCTTCACGTTCACTTGGGCGGTGACTTCCGGTTTCGGCAAGCCGGTCCTCGGCTCGTCCTGGCTGTCGTCTCTCTTGGCCGCGTCGTTCGGCACGAAGCGGATCTCGGTCTTGATCTCGAAGGAGAGCTTCGTCAGCACCTTCGTGATCTCGTCCGCGAACTGGGTGTGCTCGAGCACATCCCGGATCTCCTTGGCCACGACCCGGTAAAGGCCGTTCTTGGTCTCGTCGATCTGGGTGTAGAGGTAGTGGAGGACCTCTTTGGGCAGCTTGAGATCGCCCACGAAGTGGCGGATGTTCTCGGGCCCCTCGCTGAGCTTGTCGATGCCGCTCTCGACGGCGCGCTCGACCACGCGCTTGAAGATTTCCGGGATGGCGCGCTCGAAGAGGCGCTTCTTCTCGCCTTCGCCCTCCACCTTGTCCCCTTCGTCCTCGCGGAGCGGCTCGGTGTCGTCGGCCATGGCTCGGGCTCCCCTAGCGGGACGAGGCGGCCACGTCAATGCGGGGGTGCGTGCGGGGTGCCGGCGTCGCGCCATGGTCCATGGATCTGCCGGATTTCGATGACGATGGGGAACCTTTCGCGCGCTTCCAGCAGGCGGGAGAGCTCTTCTTGCCAGGGTCGCGCCAGGGTCCCGCAGCGTGGCGCCGTCGTGACCGGGACGGAACGTGACCGTTCGATGTCGGCCGCGCGAAGGTCGAGCCCGCGTCGGCTCAGAGTTCCTCGTAGGCGTCGGTCTCGTCCGTCTCCGTGCCGCCGTCGCCCTCCGGGGTTCGTTTGTAGGATTTCAGCATCCACACCTCGGCCGCGAACCGGCCTCCGCCGCGCCTGGCGCTGATCTCGACGGTGGCGTCGTCGTCTTCGAGCGGGCAGAAGGGCCGGTCCGGCTGGACGATCGGCCAGGCATCCTCGGTGCCGTCGCTCGCGATCATGGCCCCGCGGCTGCTCCGTACAGCGACGTCCAGGTTCAGGACCCCCGGTCCGCCCACGGCGAAGACCCGGTAACAAGCGCCCCGGACCGCCTGCAGCGGCGCCGTGACGATCGCCCCGCCTTCGGCCACCTGCCCCTCGATCGGCTTGGGCGAGAGCCGCCGCATGCCGTTCTCCGGGCCGCACAGCAGCGAGAGGCGGGTCACGTCCTTCACCGGATCACCGGTGATCCTGAAGTTTCCATAGCAACGAACCCAGGGGCCGCCGACGCGCACCGGCAGGACCGGCAGGTCCGGATCCCCGGCTCCGGCGTCGCCGTCGCCCGGTCCCGCGTCGGCGTCCGTGGGCCCGCCGGACCCGACCGCGACCGCGGGGTGCGGCGGCGCGGCGGAGAGCACGACCGGCGGGCCGGGCTTGCCCTCCCAGGGGCGCGGCTCCTCGCGACACGCCGGCGCGGCGAGCCCGACGAGCAGGGCGGCGCTGAGGCGCGCGGCCCGAGGGATCGGCAGGGAGGGGCAGGCGCGCCGGGACGACACCGCGGTCGGCTCTTGCGCTAGAGTCCCGCGCGATGGAAGCGTTTTCTGAGCGCAGCGCGCGGCAGCCGGGTAATCCGTGCAAAGGACCCGGCGATGGCCTGTGCGATGAACTGAGCGCTGGGCCCTGCAGAGGACCGCGCCGAGGACCGCGCCGCGGGTCGCACAGAGGGCACAGCGGGCGGGCCCTTCGCGCGTGAGCCCGGCGTCGCGATCGCCCGCGCGCGCTGGCGCGAGCGCCAGCCAGCGGCCCACGCGCGCCCCGCGCCGCCGCAGCCCGCCCGGTGAGCAGGGCGCGACCCCGCCGGCGAATCCCGAGCCGAGCGAGCGCGATCTGGACATCGCGGCCGCCCTCGCGACATGGTTCGACCGCGTGGCGCGCGACCTGCCGTGGCGGAGGACGCGCGACCCGTACGCGATCTGGCTGAGCGAGGTGATGCTCCAGCAGACGCGCGTCGACACGGTGATCCCGTACTACGAGCGCTTCCTCGCCCGCTACCCGACCGTCTTCGCGCTCGCCTCCGCCGAGATCGACGACGTGCTCTCGCTGTGGAGCGGCCTCGGCTACTACCGCCGCGCCCGCGTGCTCCACCTCGCCGCGCGCGAGGTCACCGCGCGCCACGACGGCGCGCTCCCGCGCGACGTCGTGGCGCTCCGCGCCCTGCCTGGCGTCGGCGCGTACACCGCGGGCGCGATCGCGAGCATCGCCTACGATCAGCCGGTGCCGCTCGTCGACGGCAACGTCGCCCGGGTGCTCTCCCGCATCGAGGGCATCGACGACGACATCCGCAGCGCCTCGGGCACGCGCAAGCTCTGGTCGACCGCAGATCGCCTCGTGCGGGGCGCAGCGGGTAGCATTCATCCGGGACGCTTCAACCAGGCCTTGATGGAGCTCGGCGCGACCGTGTGTACGCCCCGCAATCCCCGCTGCGACGCGTGCCCTGTCGACGGCGCTTGCGTCGCGCGCGCTCTCGGGAGGCAGGCGGAGCTGCCGGTGATCGCCCCGAAGCGCGACGTCCCGGCGGTCGCGATGGTCGCCGCGGTGGTGCGGTCGGGCGACCGCGTGCTCTTCGTCCGGCGCGCCGAGGGGGGGCTCTTCGGCGGGCTGTGGGAGCCGCCCATGGTCGAGGCGCGCGCGCTCGTGGACGCCCGCGCGCTCCTGGAGCAGGTCGGCGTCGAGCCTGACGCGCCGCTCCGCGAGGTCGGCCGCGTGCGCCACATCCTCACGCACCGTCGGCTCGACGTGACGGTGGCGCGCGCCGAGGTGGCGGCCCCCTGGCGCAGCCGGGCAAAGCTTGCCTCCCCCTACGAGAAGGCGGCGTGGCTCGATCCGGGCGTGCTGGATATCGGCGTTTCCAAGCTCGCGCGAAAGGTCCTGTCCGCGGCGTCGGCGCCCGACGCCGGATCCGCGCGCCGGCCCCGGTAGCCGCGCGCTCCCCGGCCGAGCGCGCGCGCCTCGGCCTTGGAGAGGCCGGAGGTGGGCCCGGAAGCGCGGCCGCGTGGCGCTCCGAGATCGCTCCGCTCCGCTGCGGGCGGGGAGCGACGGCGCGCGCGGCCGGGCCGCCGCGACGCAGCGGCGCGGGTCAGGGCGAAACCCATATGTCGCCGTGGAACGCTCCTGGCGCCGGCGTCGGGGCGCCAGCGCCGTGGCATGGAAGGCGCTTGGTAGGATAGCGGGCAGGCCCTCTAGCCTCGTGGCGCCGGCGATGGCCGGAGCTCGATTGAAGCCTGGGAGCTCAGCAACATGGATGCGCGACGACGGACCACAGAGACGTTGCCCACGGCGAGCGCACCTGTGCGATCCATGACCGTGATGGCGGACGACGGCGCGCTGTACGTGCTGCCGCTGTGCGAGCGGATCGTGCTCGACGTGCTGGCCTACGAGGACGAAGGCCTGCTGGCGTTCATTCGCATCGACGGAGAGGTGGTCGCGGAGCTGCCCGTGCTCGGTCAGGCGTGACCGAACGGCACCTCCGCGCTCGCCCGGCGCGGCGGAGCGCCACACGACCTCGCGGCGCGCGCGGCGGCCCACGCGTCGCCGCGAGTCGCCTTCAGCCGACGTGCCGTCGCATCCGCTGGGTCACCGGTTGCTCGTCCTCTTCTTCGGCGTCTGGCTCCACGGACTCGACATCCTCGTCCTCCAGCAGATAGGGCAGGTCGCCGTCGTCGTCGTCGTGCGACATCGCCACGTCGCTGATGTCCTGGCCCTTGGTGGCCCCTTCCAGGAACTCCGCCCCGAGATCGCTCGCCAGATCGGCGGCGGCGTCGGCGGCGTCGGGGTTCACCTCGAACTCGGTGCATCCGGCGTCGTTCGGGTGGTGGTGGTAGCCACGGCTCTCGTCATCGAGCGTCGGGATGACGTCGCTGAACTCGCTGCGCGGGTTGGCCTTGCCGCGCAGCGGGGGCGCCGCGCCGGCGTCCATCATGTCGGTGAATGGCTCATCCAGCTCGCTCGTGACGAGCCGCGACGCGGCGGCCCGGGGCGCCTCGGCCGGCTTGCGCGGCCTTCCTGGATCGGTGCGATCTTCTCGTTCTCGACGCTGCGTCGGGCTGACGCGCGGTGCGCGCAATGTCGACGATGTCGACGCGTGTGCGGCGGTGCTCTGCCTGCCTCGGGTGCTTGAATTGCTCACGGTGATCTCTGCATGCAGGGTCCGGTCCGCAGGTGAAGCGGGCGGATGCGCAAAGAGGGCGAGGACCGTGCCGCGGGCCGCGAGGGGCGCCGTGGCGGCGCCGCTTCCGGGCAGCGCCGCCATCGAGAGCGCGCCGGAGCGGCGCGCGCGGGCGGGACGCAATTGAGCGTGCCAGCGGACGCCGCCTCGGGGTAGAAGGCTCGTGCCGATGCTGGAACTCCGGACCGGGCTCTCGCTCGTGGCCGTTCTGCTGGGAGCGTCCTGGGGGCGCGTCGCCGCGGCCCAGCCTGCTGCCGCGCGCCAGGCTGGGGCTGCCGGGGAGGCGGTGGCCGGCGAGGGGAGCGAGGGCGCCGAGCTGGACGCGTACCGCGACCTCTCGCGGCCGCCGGGGACGGCGGCCCGCGTCGTGTCCACGGTCGCGATGGGGAAGGGGATCCGCTTCAACAACCCCTACCGGCTGCAGACGCAGCTCGGCGACACGGCGGAGTCGCTCTCGCTCACCGCGGGGTACCTCGATTTCGGCGCCGCGTTCGCGCTGGGGCCGGCCGACGGCGTTCAGCACGGCGCGGCCCTGCGCTTCTCGATCGCCGCGGGCGGCGTCCCGCAGGCGTCGCTCACGCCGAGCTACTTCGTGGCCTACCGCGGCTTCACGCGCGCGCTCGGGTACGGGCGGCTCGGGGCGGCGATCCTGATCGAGCCTGACGTGAACGTCGGCGGCGAGCTCGCCGTCGGCCTCGGGTACTTCCTCCTCGCTGGCGTCGCGCTCTCGGGCGAGATCGTCGGGGATCTCTTCTACGGCGCCGCGACCTACGACGCGGCGTACACCGTCTACCCCGTCGTCTCGGCGCAGCTCGGGCTCCTCATCGATCACGAGCTCCTGCCATGAGCCTGCCGGGACGCGCGCGGCGCGGCGGGCGCCTCCAGGCGAGGGAGATCGCGGGCGTCGCGGCGCTGCTGCTCCTCGTGGGCATCGCGCCGGTCGTGGGCGACATAGGCAGCTGCGGGCAGGCGCCGGAGGAGCTCGATCCGTACAAGTTCTTCGCGCTCAAGGCACAGATCGATTGCGCCCAGTGCGAAGCGTGCGGCCTGCGCTCGCGCGCCTGTGACGCCGCGTGCGGCTTCGAGGACGCGCCGGAGTTTCCGCCCGGCTGCTATCCGCTGGTCCACGACGGCGAGGTGTGCCTGCACAAGCTCCAGATGGAGGGCTGCGACGCGTACCGCGCCTACGTGGCCGACGAGCGCCCCTCGACCCCGACGGAGTGCAATTTCTGCCCAGCGTCGGAGGCCTCGCCGTGAGCGCGCGCCGCACAGCCGCGCCCCGTCCAGGCCTCGCCACGGCCGCGCGGGTGCTCTCGTGCGCAGCGCTCGCGGCGCTCCTGTCCGGGTGCGCCTCGAGGCCGGCTCTCCTGGCGAGCCACGACGACTACGCGGCGTACCGGGCGACCCGCGTGTCGAGGACCCTCGAGGGGCGGCTCGCCGCCGCGTCGACCTACCTGGCGCGCTACCCGCAGGGCACCTTCGCCGCCGAGGTGCGCGCGTACCTCGCGCGGGCCGAGCCGGTCTATTACGCCGCCAAGCGCGGGACGGCTGCGGGGCTCACCGCGTACCTCGCGACGCTGCCGCGCGGCACATTCCGCGACGAGGCGACCCACCGGCTGCGCGAGCTCGTCCGGGATCGCAGCGTGGGCGACCTGCTCGCGCGCGGCGCCAGAGAGACCGAGGCGCAGCTCTCGAGCCAGCGGGCAGCGCGCGCGCGGGTCCGCGAGGAGCTCGCCGCATGGCTGCACCGGTTCCTCGGCAGGGACGCCTGGGGGCGTCCCCTCGCGGAGTCACCTGCCGAGGTGATCGTCCCGTTCTCCTTGACGCTGCCGGCCCCCCGGTGCGCGCCGGCCGACGGGCGCGCGGGGCCGGGCGCGGTCGTCTGCTCCAAGCGCGTCGAGCTTCCGTTCGTCGTGAACGCCGAGGGCGAGAGCGCGCCGCGAAAGGCGGAGCTCGAGGTCGCCGTCCTGGAGGATGCGGCGGGCCGCCCGCTCGAGGTAGCGCTCCGGGGGCCCGACCTCTTCACGCGCCTCGAGGAGGCGCGCTCGGCGCGCGAGGTCGCCCCGGACGACGCCGCGGGCCGCGTCGGGGGGATCGCGCTCGCGGTCGAGCTCTCGCGCGGCGCCTTCGCGGCGCGCGTCTCCGGCGACCCGTCGTGCAGTCGCGAGGCGGATTCGCCCGTCGTGCTTCACCTGGAGTGCGAAGGGGCCCGCCTCGTGGCGCGCGCGGCGGGCGACGCGGGCGAGGACGACAGCCTGACGATCACCGTCGCGCCGCCGGCGCGCTAGACCGCCGCGCGCACGCGCGCGCGGTGGCCAGGCGCTAGCACCCCTTGTTCTTCTTCTTGCCCTTGAGCTTCGCCGTGTTCTTCGGGCACACGTCCTTGATGGCCGCGGAGCGCTCCTTGTAAAGCGCCTTCATCTCCTCGAAGACGGACGGCTGCTCTCGCTTGAGATCCTTCAGCTCGCCGGGATCCGCGACCACGTCGAAGAGGTCGAAGGCGTCGTCGTCGCCGTAGGCGATGAGCTTGTGCTGGCCGTGGATGAGCGCCCTCCGCCGGTCGTTGTCGCTCGTGCGCGGCAGGTCGACGATGACGTCGCGCGGCTCGGCGGTCGCGCTGTAGAGCTCGGGCACGAGGCTCTTGCCCGGGAAGGACGGCTCGGCCGGGGCGCCGGTGAGCTCCAGGATCGTCGGCGCGAGGTCGATCGAGCTGCGCGGCACGTCGATCCGGCGCGGGGTGATCCCGGGCGCCTGGATCATCAGCGGCACGTGGGCGAGCACGTCCCACACCTCGAAGCCGTGGCGGAACATCTTGTGCTCGCCGAACGCCTCGCCGTGGTCCGCGGTCACGATGATCGCCGTGTCCTTCGCCCACGGCTGCTGCGCGACGAAGTCGAGGAGCTTGCCGACGTGCATGTCGGTGAACTTGACCTCCCCGTCGTACTTGTCGCGGGCGCGCTTGCCGAACGGCTCGATGCCCTCGTGCGTCATGTAGACGTCGTGCGGGTCGAGGAAGTGGAAGTACGCAAAGAAGGTGCCCGACGTGTTCGCCTTGTCGGAGAGCATCTTCAGCGCGAGCTCCAGGTGCCCCGGGCTCGTGACGTTCCGGTCGGTGGTGTTGTCGGCCGAGAGCCCCGGCACGATCTCGTACACGTCGAAGCCCTGCCGGAAGCCCGCCTTCTGGTCGAAGTAGAAATGCGCGTGCGCGCTCATCGTCCGCACCCCGGCCTTCTGCAGCAGCTCCGGGAACATGAGCACGCTGTCCGGGTAGTTGCCGAAGAAGTAGCCGCTGCGGTCGACCTCGCTCGGGTACCGGCCGGCGAGGAAGCCGCCGACGCTCATCGATGTGTACGACGAGATCGCGTAGTGGCGCGTGTAGCTGACCGCCTTCTTCTCGAACGCCGTCAGCGTGGGCGCTATGTCGCGCTCGTAGCCGTTCCACGGCATGTCCGCGCGCAGGCTGTCGATCGAGACGACGAGCACGCTCATCTTCGCGCGCTGCCCCGCCGGCGCCCCCGCCGCGCCGCCGCCTTCCTTGCCGGTGGCGGCGCTCGAGGCGGCCGGCGCGGCGCCAGCTCCGGCGGCCCCCGGTCCGGCCGCGGCGGGCTCCTGTCGCGCGCTGGGCTCCGGCGTGCGCGCGGGCGGCGGCTGGCCGTCGCCTTCGCGGGAGCAGCCCGCGCCGGCGAGCGCGAGCGCGAGCGCCGCCGCGAGGCGCCGGCGGGCCGGGCGTGATGGCCTCGAGGAGGAGGGCGCCCGTGGTCCTTCCGGCTCCCAGGTGCTCGTAGGTGCAGCGACCGTGTGCATGGCCGCCGTCTTACTCCGACTCGCGCCGCTCCGCCAAAGCCGCACACCGCGGGCGAGTTCCGGTATGCTCTCTTCTCATGGCCCCGGCCCCTCGGAACCCGCCACCGCTGCCGCCTCAGGCCCGCTCGCAACCCGCGGCGAGGCCCGGGGAGCGGACGGCACCGGAGCCGCCGAGGTCGCTCCCGCCCGATGCGCCGCGGCGCGTCGGCGAGCACGTCAGCCAGGCGCTGAAGGACCACATCACCGAGATGGCGCTCGGCCTGCTCGAGGAGCAGATGCAGGCCCGCATCGTCCACTACCGCGCCGATCTCGAGACCAACCCCCAGCTCGACGCCGTCACCGCGCAGGTAGTCGCCCAGCTGAAGGTGATCCAGGCCTCCGCCGGCGCGGCGGAGCGCGGGACGAAGAACCGCGACGCGATCCGCGACGCGCACGAGAAGACGCTCTGCGCGCTGCTCGAGCGGGTCATCCGCGAGGACGGCCTCTCGCTGCTCGTCGAGCGGCGGCTCAAGAAGATCCACAAGAACCTCGCCCGCCTGTTCTTCCAGTCCGAGCTCCACGAGAAGACGCGGGGCCGCGACGGCGCGCCGAAGGTGATCCATCACGGCGAGCAGGCGCTCTTCTACGTGCTGACCCGCTACAAGAACCGGATCGAGGCCGAGCTCGACGGCTTCGAGTTCGCCTCCGAGGAGGCGCGGGAGGAGTCGTTCGAGCTGCTCGCGAAGCTCACGAAGGACATGCAGGACGCCTTCCTGTCGCGCCGGTCGAGCGAGCTCCGGCGCATCGTCTCGGTGGTGCACACCGTGCTCGTCGACTTCTTCAGCGTGCGGCTCGCCCAGAGCCTCGGGGACATCGCCGCGCGGGTCGTGCGGGACGCGGGCACGTTCGAGGGCAGGGCGTTCGCGTACAAGGTGACGAGCGAGGCGTTCCCTCGTTTCCGCGCGGCGTTCGAGCGCCACCTCATGGTGATGCTCATCGGCTTCGCCGAGGACGAGCTGGTCGCCCAGCTCGCCGACACGGCCGGCGCAGAGCGCGACGAGACGATCCTCTTCATCACCGACCCCCACCTCTTCAGCATGATCTGCGGCGAGGTCTGTGAGGGGCTCTACGAGTTCCTCTGCAACGAGGGCTTTCTCGACCTGCCGCCCGACTGGCGCCGCGCCTCGACCGCGCCCTCTGACAGTTGACAGGCGGCTGATCCACAGCCGCTCCAAGAGAGATCCAGGACCTCATGAGACGGTACGACGTCGCGCGAGCGGGCTCCGGCCTGCTCCTCGCTCTCACGCTGCTCGCCGGCTGCGCGCGCGGCCCCGATGTGGACGTCTCGGGGCTCGCGCTGCGGCGCGTGGTCATCTACAGGAACGGCGTCGCGTACTTCGAGCGCCGGGGGCTCATCGACGCCGATCAGGTGACCTTCAGGGTGCGCAAGGAGAAGGTCGGCGATTTCCTCGCGACGCTCGCCGTCATCGAGGCCGGCGGCAGCAGCGTCCGGAGCGCGTCGTTCCCGGTCGAGGTCGACGACGCCTCCGAGGAGGAGGAGGAGGAGGACGACGACGCGCCGTCGGAGCCCGGGCCCGAGGTGACGACCGCGCCGCGGCCGCCGAAGGACAAGGGCGCGAAGGACGGCCACAAGAAGCGGGACAAGGACGAGCTCGAGAGCGTGAAGCTCACGCTCGACGGGCGAGAGCACGACCTCGTGGTCGGCTACGTGGCCGAGACGCCGGTGTGGCGGCCGTCCTACCGGCTCGTGATGGGCGCGACCGGGGCTCGCGTGGCCGCGAGCGTCGAGCCGCGCGTCCCGTCGAAGGAGGCGCACCTCCAGGCGTGGGGCATCGTGCAGAACCTCTCGGGCGAGGACTGGAAAGGGGTGAAGCTGTCGCTCGTGGCGGGCGCGCCGCTCGCCTTCCAGGCGACGCTCGACAAGGCGGCCATCCCGCCGCGCCCCATCGTCAGCGACCAGGGCGAGGTGATCGCGTCCGTGCCGACGAGCGAGACCACGCTGGCCGCCGAGGCCGCGCCGCCGCCGCCGCCCATGCCGGCGCCGGCGGTCCCGCCCGCGGCGGCGGCAGATGCCGCCAGCGAGTCCGCGCCCGAGGCCGAGGAGCGCGGCAGGCTGGAGTTCGCGAAGGACGCAGCGGCTCCCAAGATGAAGATACCCACGCAGCCGGCGGCGAGGCGGGCTGCTGCTCGCGGCGGCGCGGCCGGCGCCGCGGGGCCGCCGCGGGGCGAGGCGGTGTTCAACGACGATCCGCTGGCCGTGGTCAGCAAGCCCATGATGAACCCCTCTCCGCCGCGCAACATGAGCGCCCTCGCTGCGGTCGCGATGGAGGCGGGCACGACGCGCTACGACATCCCGTTCCCGGTCGACATCCCCGATCGGAGCGCGACGATGGTCCTGCTGCTGGCGAAGCAGGTGCCCGGCGAGTCGATCTTCCTGTTCGCGCCCGACGGCGGCGTCCCCGCGTCGAGCTCGCACCCGTTCCGGGTGGCGCGCTTCACGAACGACACGAAGGGGCTCCTCGAGCGCGGCCCGATCGCGGTCTTCGAGAACGGCGCGTTCCTCGGCCAGGGCATGGTCGAGCCGCTGCCGCCGGGGGCCACGACGACGGTGCCGTTCGCGCTGGAGCGGGCGCTCGCGGTCGACACGACGCGCGAGGAGAGCGCGGAGGGCGCGCGCATCGCGAAGATCGAGGGCGGCGCGCTCGAGATCGAGCGCGACTGGGTCACTCACACGAAGTACGCCGTCCGCAACGGCGGCGACGCCGCGGCGAGGACGCTCGTGAAGCACCCCCGCCTGCACGGCACCCGCCTGCACGCGCCGCCGAAGGGCACGGAGGACAACGTCGGCACGGGCAGCGCGCTCGTGCCGATCGACGTGCCGCGGCGGGGGACGGCGGTGCTCGACGTGGACGAGCGGCGGCTCTTCCGGCAGCAGATCGACTGGCTCAGCCAGCTCGCCGACGACGCGGTGCAGGCCTACCTGAAGGACCCGCGCGCCGACGCGGCCGTGGCGAAGCAGCTCGGCCAGGCCTGGGACATCCGGGGCAAGCTGCGCCCCGCGATCGACGAGCGCGACAAGCTCATCGCGGAGCAGCAGCGGCTGGAGCAGCAGAGCCAGGAGCTCCGCCAGAACCTCCGCGCCATCGAGAAGAACAGGACCGCCGACGAGCTCCGCCGCGACCTCACCGACCGGCTCGCGAAGGCCTCGGCGCGCCTCGACGAGATCACGAAGCGCATCATCGTCCTCGAGATGCAGATCAACGAGCAGCAGATCCGCTTCCGCGATCTCACGAACGGGATCAAGCTCCTCGCGCCGCTTGCCCCTGTGCGCTCGGCGCCCTGAGCGCTCGTCCCCTGTCTCCGGTTTCCCGGTAGGGATGGCGTCATCCCTGCCGGGACTCGGCCCCGCCCGTCGCAAGCTCGTCCCCGCCCGCCGGGAGCTCAGCCCCGCTACCGCGCTGGTTTGCTCGCGCTGGGCGGCTGCCGCGCGGTGCCCGCGTGGGTCCAGCTCCGCTCCATGCCGGTCGCGAGCCAGGCCACCTCGACGCGCTCGCTCCCGAAGACCGCCGCGACGCGATCGCCCCACTGCGCGGGAGCGGGGAGCTCCACGCTCTTATGCTCCTTGATGCTGCCGAGCGCCTCCGCGCCGACGAGGAACGTGGCGATCCCCTCGCTCGCGAACGCCGACACCGCGGTGCTCGGGACGAAGGGCGCGACCACCGCGCGCACCGCCGAGAGATCGGTCGCGCGCTCCGCGACCGCCCGCACCTCGTCGAGCGTCGACAGCACGAGCACCACGCCGCCGGCCAGCTTGCCCTCGGCCGGCGCGGCCTGCGCCTTCTCGTCCGCGACCCCTGGGTTCGCCTCGACCGGAGCGGGGGCCTTGCGCCCGCGCGCCCCGACCGCCGCGCGCCCGTTCAGCTTCGGCACGCCCGCGAGCAAGTCGAGCGTCAGCGGCCCCTTCCAGGGCACCGCCGGCGGCGCCGTCGGCGGCTTCTTCGTGCTCACCTGCTCGCCCTTCTTGTCGCGGAGGATCAGCACGTCATCGGTCGGCAGCGCCCGCGGCACGGTGACCCGCACCGGCCGCTTGAACGATCGCGGATCGCCGACCGCGCCTGTCGCCACGGCGTAGGCGAGCGTCTCGGCCGAGGCCACGACGAACGATGGCGTCCCCGCGATGCGCGGCTCCGGATCCGCGGTGCGCAGCGACAGGCCGCCGGGCGGCGGCGGGTAGATCTCCGACGTCACGACGCGCCGGTCCGGCTCGATGATGCGCGCGCCCGTCGCGACGAGATCGACCAGCGCGCCCGACTGCGCGAGCACCTCGAGCACCTGCCGCGACGGCGGCGCGACGAGCAGGTCGAGCCGCGAGGGGACGCGCTTCGACTTGAGCAGCAGCGCCGCCGCGAGCATGTCGCGCAACGTCACGCCGGAGTCGCCCCCGAGGACGACCTGCGCCACCGGCTTGCCCGCGAGATCGCGGACCGGCCGCACGACGCCGTCCTCGTCCATGAGCAGGGGATCGACCGTGCCGAGGTCGATCGACACGACCTCCTCGCAAGGCGCGCCCGGGTCCGGCACGAGCGCGCGGTGGGCCTTCGACCGGCGCTGGTCGCGGAGGAAGACCTCGGTCTTCTCGTCGCTCACGAACAGCGCCGCCGCCGCGCCCACCTGCGGCGCGATACCGCAGAGCACCGCGCGGTCGCCCACCGAGAGGAGCCGCGCGCTCGGCCCGGCGAACTCGAGGATCACCGGCGCGTGGTGCTCGCCCTCGATGCGCCGCACGACCTCGTCGAGGTTCCTGCGGAGCAGCTCGAGCGCGACGTCGCGCGCGCAAACGAACGGCCGCACCCGGCCCGAGAGGTGGATCTGCACGCTCCGCGGCGGCCGGAGCCAGGCCGAGCCCGTGGCGAGCGCCTGCCCGAGCTGGCTCGGCGAGACGACGAGCGACAGCATGCCGATGCCGCCGACTGTCGCGAGCCGCGGGTCGTCCGTGAGGGCGAGCCGCGCCGGCGCCGCGAAGCGCTCGAGGTGCACCGGCGCGGGGAAGCCGATGCCCGGCCGCGCGATCGGGATGTTGTAGGTAGGGAACTCGGGCGACACCGAGTGCGGGCTCCCCTCGTCGATGTCCGCGAGCGAGCTCGCGTCGGCCACGCAGGTGCCGTCGTAGGCGACGGCGACTTCGACCGGCGTCTTCTTCATGCCCGTCGCGATGGCCTCGGCCAGCGCGCGCGACGGCGCCCTGGAGAGGATTACCTGGTCGACCTTGACCTGGACGAGATCACCGCGCAGCTGAGGATCCGTCGCCCGCCCGGCGAGGATCTTCTGGGGCATCGTGCGGGGGGGATCCCCGGCTCGCGCACGCATAGATGTTGGGCCGTCCTTATTCTTCTTGCTGAGCTGGAGGGTACGGCGCACGCCGCTCCCGACCACGTTTCACGTCGTCCCGCCGGCGAGACGCGCCGGCGGGTTCGCCCCGGGCGTCGCCGTGGGCGAAAGAACGGCCGCACGTTAGCTGCTCGCCGGGACAAGGGTCAAGGCGTGCTTTGGAGCGGGCCCCCAGGGGCGGGAATCGCCCGGCTGGGACCAGGATGCAAGAGGCAAAGCGCCCTCGCCGTTCGACCCCGCTCAGCGTTTCCGTCGTTTCCCACGTTCCCCAGGTTCCTCGCGTCGTTCACGTCCTCCGCGCCGCCGGGCTGCCGGCGCTCAGTTTTCTTTCCGGCTTCTTTCCGGCTTCTTTCCGGCTTTTTTCCGGCTTCCGGCCTCCGGCGTCTTCCCGGCGTCCCGCGCCGCCGCTGCCTTCCGGGCTGCCGGCGCGGCCAGCGGGCGCGAGCGCCGGCCGCGCCGACGCGGCGCCGGGGCGCGGGACGTCGGGGGCAGGTTCGTTTGTTTTCCCGATCGTGCCGCGCTTGGGTAGTCTCGGCGCATGTTCCAGGCCGTGCTGAAGGAAGTCGTAGAGAACACCGAGGGCGGCATCGCGACCCTTCTCATGGATTTCGAGGGGATCGCGGTCGACAGCTACTCCAAGCCGGGCGCCGCGTTCGACATCGCCACGATCGGCGCCGAGTTCAGCGTCGTGCTCAAGTCGATCCAGCGCGCCGCCGAGATGCTCGACGCGGGCAACGCCGCCGAGATCGCCATCCAGGCGGAGAAGGTCACGACGCTGATCCGCGTCGTGAACAACTCGTACTTCGTGGCCTTCTCGATGACGCCCGACGCGAACATCGGCAAGGCGCGGTACCTCCTGCGCACCAGGGTGCCGGTGCTGCTGAAGGAGCTCGCCTGAGCGGCTTCAGGATCTCCGTCATCTCCGGGCCGAACCTCGATCGTCTGGGCAAGCGCGAGCCAGCGATCTACGGCACGGCCACGCTGGATGACATCCACCGCGCCGTCGAGGAGGCCGCTCAGGCCCACGGCGCCTCGGTGTCGTGCATGCAGTCGAACTGCGAGGGCGAGCTCGTGACCGCGATCAGCCACGCCGGCGATCGCGGCTTCCACGGCATCCTCCTCAACGCCGGCGCATACACGCACACGTCGATCGCGCTGTACGACGCGATCCGCGCGGGCGCGCTCCCTACAGTCGAGGTACACATCTCCAACCCGGACGGCCGCGAGCCGTTCCGCCGCCGCTCCCGCATCGCGCCGGCCTGCATGGCGCGCGTGGCGGGCTTCGGTCCGAGCTCGTACGTGCTCGGGTTGCTCGGGTTGCTGGGACACCTGGAGAAGGTGCGGCCCGACGAAAGAGGTTGAACATGCGCCGTCACTCTGGTTGAAAGGCGGCAAACATCGATGGCCGAACGTCCTTCCATGAACATCAACCTCAAGCAGTTGCGGGCGCTGGTGCGCCTCCTAGAGAAGCGCAACGTGAGCGACTTCGAGTTCGAGGACGAACACGTTCGCATTCGTCTCACCCGCGGGGGCTTTGTGCCGCAGGGCGGGGCGCAGCAGCTCGCGCCCGCTGCTTTCCACTTCCAGAGCGCGCCGGTCGCGCCGCCCCCGCAGGCTCCGGCGCTCGCGCCGGCGGCTGCGACGGCGCCCGTCGCGGCGCCGGCGGCCGCGCCTGCTGCGGCGAGCGACGAGGGCATCAGCTACGTCACCTCTCCGTTCGTCGGCACGTTCTACCGGTCGCCGTCTCCCGATGCGCCGCCCTTCGTCGACGTCGGCAGCGCGATCCGCGTGGGCCAGGCGCTCTGCATCATCGAGGCGATGAAGCTGATGAACGAGATCGAGGCGGACTCCCCCGGCACGATCGTCGAGATCCTCGTCGACAACGGCAAGCCGGTCGAGTTCGGCCAGCGTCTCTTCAAGGTGCGGCGCAGCTAGCGCTGCCCGGGCGAGGGTGCCGTGTTCCAGAAGATCCTGATCGCCAATCGCGGCGAGATCGCGATGCGTGTCATCCGCGCCTGCCGCCTGCTCGGCATCCGCACGGTCGCGATCCACTCCGAGGCGGACGCCGCGGCGCTGCACGTCCGGTTCGCCGACGAGGCCGTGTGCGTCGGCCCGGCCGACGCGTCGAAGAGCTACCTCAACATCCCGCAGATCATCGCGGCCGCCGAGGTCACCGGCGCCGACGCGATCCACCCGGGCTACGGGTTCCTCTCCGAGAACGCGAAGTTCGCCGAGCTCTGCAAGAAGTGCCGCCTCACCTTCATCGGGCCGACGGCCGAGGCGATGCGGACCTGGGGCGACAAGGTGTCCGCGCGCGCGGTCGCCCAGCGCTTCGGCATCCCCATGCTCAGCGGCACAGGCGTGCTGAAGAGCGCCGCGGACGCGGCCGAGCAGGCCGAGCGCGTCGGCTATCCGGTGATCCTGAAGGCCTCCGGCGGCGGCGGCGGCAGGGGCATGCGCATCGTCCGCCACGCCGGCGAGGTGCAGCGCTCGTTCGAGATCGCGACGCAGGAGGCCCTGAGCGGCTTCAAGAACCCGGACGTTTACCTCGAGCGCTACGTCGAGTCGCCGCGCCACATCGAGTTCCAGGTGCTCGCCGATCATCACGGGGGCGTGTGGACGCTCGGCGAGCGCGAGTGCTCGCTCCAGCGCCGCCATCAGAAGGTGATGGAAGAGTCGCCCAGCCCGGCGATGGACAACGAGAAGCGCGCCCGGATGGGCGACATCATCCGGGCCGCGATCCTCGAGACCGGCTACACGGGCCTCGGCACGCTCGAGTTCCTCATGGATGAGCGCGGCGAGCTCTACTTCATGGAGATGAACACCCGCGTCCAGGTCGAGCACCCGGTCACCGAGATGGTGACCGGCGTCGATCTGGTCGCGCACCAGATCCTCGCCGCCGCCGGCGAGCGCCTCGCGCTGCCCGACACGCGCCCGTGGAGCTTCCGGGGCCACGCCATCGAGTGCCGGGTCAACGCCGAGGATCCGCGCTCTTTCGTGCCGTGGCCGGGGCTCATCACGGAGTACCACTCGCCGGGCGGCGTCGGGATCCGCGTCGACTCCGGCGTGTACGGCGGCTTCCGCGTGCCGAGCGCCTACGACTCGCTGGTCGCCAAGGTGATCGCGCACGGCGCGAACCGGGCCGAGGCGATCGCGCGGCTCCGGTGCGCGCTCGACGAGTTCATCATCGGCGGCATCCGCACGAACATCCCGCTGCACCAGGCGCTCCTGCGGGATCCAGAGGTCATCGCGGGCAACATCTCCACGCACACGATCGAGCGCGTGGTCTCACAGGGGTTCTGACCGCGAGGCATCGTCGCCCGGCCGTCGCCCGGGCTGGCGCTCTGCGTCGCGCGCACTCCGTTCGTGGACGGCTCGCGGGGCGGCTTGCGGACGGCCGTGACGGAGCTCCTTCCGCTCCTCGCTCCCTCTCCCCGCGAGCGAGCGGCGATCGCGCCGCCGCGCCGGCGTCGCGCAGCAGTTGCGCGCCCGCTGTCGCGCGGCGCGGAGACCTCGTGGCGAGGTCGATGAATGTTGCCCGGGAGACAGGTCGGAGGTACGGCCCGGTGCTACTTTACGCCGCTCTCTGAGATCGGGTGATCAGACCCCTTGAAATAGAAAGCATTTGCCGCGGGTATGGAAGCGAACGCTGGAGTACAGGCTGACTTCTCTTCGTGGGTGCAGGCGACCTCCGATGTTTCCGAGCTCGAGCTCGGAATCCCTGGTTTCGGTTACGCCGACCTCTTCGACCCGGCGAAGCTCGCCGAGCTGACGGAGCGCTTCGAGGACTTCTTCCGCGCATCGGACGAGGGTGCCTACGCGCGCTTCGACGCGTACCGGGCCTTCTTGCGGTCGGAGCAGCCGGTTGCCTCCGGGTCTCCGGGCGCCGGGGTCGGCGACGCGGGCCGGCCCGCGCTCACCGCGGAGCAGGTCTCCGAGGCGCTCCTCGCGGCGGCGCCGTACGTCGGCCGCTTCGTGGCCACGCTGTTCCACGTCGAGCGGGACGCCCAGGCGCAGATCGACGCGACCCTCGAGCGGAGCGTCCTCTGGGACTTCAAGCGCGAGTTCTCGAAGAAGCGGCTTTTCAAGCAGAACCCGGGGAAGTCCTGGCAGGGCACGCCCGTCGAGGCGGCGCACGCGGCGCGGCGGTCGCTCGCGGCCATGGGCGCCCCTGCGAGCGTGCTCGACAGCGGCTCCGCCGCCGAGGAGCTCGCGATCGCGCGCGCGACGCTCGCGCTGATCGAGGTCGACGAGATCGCGCGCAAGGCAGCCAAGGCCGGCGGCGTGAGGTGGACGGACGAGCTCCGCGCGCGGGCGGCGAAGACGCGCGCCGCGCTGCGCGAGGATCCGTCGCTCGCCGGCCGCGTGGCGCCGGCGGTGGCGGTCGCGGGCGAGGCGCCCACGGAGGCCGAGGACGCGGCGGTGGTGGCGTTCGCGCTCGACGCTGTCGAGGCGTGGCTCGCCGCCCGCCGCGCGGATCACCACGACCCGGCGCGGCGCTGGCCGACGCTGAAGGCGCCGCGCACGCTCGACTACCAGGAGCTCGTGCAGCTGCACCGGAAGAGCGTGAACGGCAGCGGCAGCTCGGCCGAGCTCCTCGTCGGCCCGGAGCACCACCGGAGAGATCGCGACGGCTTCGCGCTGACCGATCGGCGCGCGGCGCCTCGCGAGGTCGAGAGCCAGGTCGACTACTGCCTGCTCTGCCACGATCGCGACAAGGACTCGTGCTCCAAGGGCCTGCGCGACAACAAGACCGGGGCGATCAAATCGAACCCGCTCGGGGTCGAGCTCCACGGCTGCCCGCTCGACGAGAAGATCAGCGAGATGCACACGATGCGGGGGCGGGGCGAGTCGATCGCCGCGCTCGCGCTCGTCTGTATCGACAACCCGATGTGCCCCGGCACCGGGCACCGGATCTGCAACGACTGCATGAAGGCGTGCGTCTTCCAGAAGCAGGATCCGGTGGACATCCCGCAGATCGAGACCGCGGTGCTCACCGACGTGCTGTCGCTGCCGTGGGGGCTCGAGATCTACGGGCTCCTCACGAGGTGGAACCCGCTCGACGCGCTGAGGCCGCACGCGCTCCCTTACAACGGGAAGAACGTGCTGGTCGTCGGCCTCGGCCCGGCGGGCTACACGCTGGCGCACCACCTCACGCGGCAGGGCTTCGCGTGCGTGGCGATCGACGGGCTGAAGATCGAGCCGCTGCCGGTCGAGCTCACGGGCGACGAGACGCGCCCGCCGCGGCCGGTCAGGGACTTCAAGCGCCTCTACACCGAGCTCGACGAGCGCGTCCTCCTCGGCTTCGGCGGGGTGAGCGAGTACGGGATCACGGTGCGGTGGGACAAGAATTTCCTCACCGTCCTCTACGTCACGCTCGCGCGGCAGCGCCTGCTCCGGATCTACGGCGGCGTGCGCTTCGGCGGGACGGTCGATCTCGACGATGCCTTCCGGCTCGGGTTCCACCACGTCGCGATCGCGGCGGGTGCGGGGCGGCCGACGATCATCCCGCTCAAGAACAACCTCGCGCGCGGCATCCGCAAGGCGTCGGACTTCCTGATGGCGCTCCAGCTGGCCGGCGCCTACAAGCGCTCGGCGCTCGCGAACCTGCAGGTGCGCCTGCCGGCGGTGGTGATCGGCGGCGGGCTCACGGCGATCGACACCGCGACGGAGCTCGCGGCGTACTACGTCGTGCAGGCCGAGAAGACGGCCGACCGGCTCGACGCGCTGAGCGCCGAGCGCGGCGAGGCCGCCGTCCTCGCGATGTTCGACGAGGAGGAGCGGGAGTTCCTGGCCGAGCAGCGGCGCCACGCCGAGGAGATCCGCGACGAGCGCGCGCGCGCCGCGCGCGAGGGGCGGCCGCCGCGGTTCCAGGGGCTGGTCGACGCGTGGGGCGGCGTGTCGCTCGTCTACCGCAAGCGGCTCATCGACTCGCCGGCGTACCGGCTGAACCACGAGGAGGTCGCCGCGTCGCTCGAGGAGGGGATCCGCTACGTCGAGAACCTCGCGCCGGTCGAGGCGGTGCTCGACGAGCGCGGGTGCGTTTCCTCGCTCGTCTTCGATCGCCAGGCGATCGTGGACGGCAAGTGGCGGAGCACGGGGGAGATGGTGTCGATCCCCGCCCGCACCGTGTGCGTCGCGGCGGGGACGAGCCCCAACGTCACGTACGAGAAGGAGCGTCCGGGCTCGTTCGCGTTCGACAAGTGGCGGCAGTTCTTCCAGCCGCACCGCGCCTACGTCGGCGACGACGGCAAGCTCAAGGTCGAGCCGGCGCAGCCGAGGGAGGGCTTCTTCACGAGCTACAACGACGGCGAGCACGCGGTGAGCTTCTACGGCGACAACCACCCGCACTACGCGGGGAGCGTCGTGAAGGCGATGGCGAGCGCGAAGGACGCTTACCCGTCGGTCGTCGCGCTGTTCCAGCGGGACATCGCGCGGCTCGGCGAGGAGCCGCAGGCGGCGCGCGACGCGCGGCGGCGCGACCTGTTCGCCCGCCTCGATCACGACTTCGTCGCGGTGGTCGAGCGCGTCGAGCGGCTGACGCCGACGATCGTCGAGGTGGTCGTGCGCGCGCCCGCGGCGGCGCGGAAGTTCGAGCCCGGGCAGTTCTACCGGCTGCAGAACTACGAGGTGCGGTCGCCGGTGATCCGCGGGACGCGGCTCGCGATGGAGGGGCTCGCGCTCACGGGCGCGTGGGTCGACAAGGAGAAGGGGCTGCTCTCGCTCATCGCGCTCGAGATGGGCGCCTCTTCCCGGCTGCTCGCGGCGCTGCGCCCGGGCGAGGAGGTCGTCGTGATGGGCCCGACCGGGACGCCGACGGACATCCCCGAGGGGGAGACCGTGCTGCTCGCGGGCGGCGGGCTCGGCAACGCCGTGCTGTTCTCGATCGCGAAGGCGCTCAAGGCGCGCGGCGACCGCGTCATCTACTTTGCCGGCTACCGGCGGGGCGAGGACCTCTTCAAGCAGGACGAGATCGAGGTGGCGACCGACCAGGTCATCTGGTGCACGGACGGCGGCGCGGAGATCCCCCCGCGGCGCCCGACGGACCGCCATTTCCGCGGCAACATCGTCCAGGCGATGCGGGCCTACGCCGAGCGCCAGCTCGGCGGCGAGCTGGCGAGCCTCTCGGAGGTGCGGCGCATCATCGCCATCGGCTCGGACAAGATGATGAACGCCGTGCGCGAGGCGCGGCACGGCGTGCTCGCGCCGCACCTCGATCCGAAGCACGTGGGCATCGCGAGCATCAACTCGCCGATGCAGTGCATGATGAAGGAGGTATGCGCGCAGTGCCTCCAGCGGCACGTGGATCCGGAGACGGGCAAGGAGACGCTGGTCTTCTCGTGCTTCAACCAGGATCAGCTCATCGACCACGTCGACTTCAAGAACCTCGCCGCGCGGCTCCGGGCCAACACGGTGCAGGAGAAGCTGTCGAACGCCTGGCTCGATCACCTGCTCGCCGCGCGCCCCGAGCTGCGGCACGTGTGACGGCGGCGCCCGCGACGCGTCGGGTCACCAGCGCGCCGGTGACCCGACGCGCCGAGGGCGCGCGGCTGCTCGGTCCGCCGCGCCGTCGCGGCGCGCGACCGCGCGCGAGCGCTCAGCTACCGGTCGGCAGCTTGATCTTCGGCTCCTTGGGGTGACGCCGGTACAGCAGGATCGTCCGGCCGAGGGTCTGCGCGACCTCGGCGCGGAGCCGCTCCGAGAGGGCATCGGCGACGTCGCTCAGGTCGTCGGGGCACTCGGTGCCGAGGCGCACCTTCACGAGCTCGTGCCGCTCCACGGCGGCCTCGACGGCCGCGACGACGCCGTCGGTCAGGCCCGCCTTGCCGAGCTGCACGACCGGGTCGAGGTGATGCCCCAGCGCCCGGAGGTGGCGGCGCTGCTTTCCTGTGAGATCCAAAGCGTTCGGCCTTTCTCGAGGCGCCCGCGCTGAGCGGGCCCTTCACTGGGCCGCCTCGCGGGCGCGCGCTGGGTCATACTGGCCCCCGGGCCAAGGGAAAAGGGCGCTCCGCGCCGGTTCCGCGCGCAGGCCGTCCGGACCGGGGGACACATGAATGTCATGCGTGGCATGAGTGGATGGCGTGAATAGATGTGAATAGATGCGAATAGATGTGAATAGATGTGTATGAAGGTAAATGTGAGACAGTTTTTCGATGCAGGGCGCAAGCGGGCGGGGCATCGCCCGGCGCCCCGAGCGGCCCAGGGTTTTGCTTGACGTGGCCGCGCAACAGGCATCCCCTGGATCTAGCGGCCAGCGTATCGACAGAGTTTCGAACGCTCGGATCGGCGGTGACATGGGCTCATCGAGCGAGCGAGAGGCGGTACCGACCCAGGACGTGGAGCTCCCTCGGCTCGACGAGGTGGCGGACCCGATCGAGCTCACGGTCCATGACGAGGTGAGCCCCTGCCCGTACCTCCCCGACGCCGAGGCGCGGATGCCGCTCCGGGTGCCCATCCGGCCGCTCACGCGCGCGGAGTTCGACCGGAGGCTTGTCTCGGGCAACCGTCGCCACGGCAAGCTGCTCTACCGCACCCAGTGCCCCTCGTGCCGCGCGTGCGAGCCGATCCGGATCCTCGTGCGCGACTTCGTCCCCGGCCGCACGCAGCGCCGGGTGCTCCGCCGGGGCGAGCAGGTGGTCGACGTCGAGATCGGCGCGCCCGTGACAACGCGAGAGAAGGTCGCGCTTTACAACCTGCACAAGCACGGCAGGGGGCTGATGCGCGACGACGGCCCCCTCGGCGCCGCGGGTTACGAGGCGTTCCTCGTGGACAGCTGCTGCGAGACGTTCGAGATGCGCTACCGCGTCGGCGGGCGCCTCGTCGGGGTCGCCGTCGTCGATCGGGGGCTGGAGTCGCTGTCGGCGGTTTACTCCTTCTATGATCCCTCGCTCGAGCCGCTGAGCCCCGGCGTCTTCTCGATCCTGAAGCAGCTCGAGCTGTGCCGCTCGTGGGGTCTGCGGTACCTCTACCTCGGCCTCTACGTCGAGAAGTGCTCCCGGCTGGTCTACAAGGCGCAGTACCTGCCGCACGAGCGGCTCATCGACGGCCGCTGGCAGCGCTTCGACCGTCCGGCGCCCACGGCGCCGTGAACGAGGCGCATCGCTGGGCCGGTCGGCGCTTCGACCGTAGCGCGCCGGCGGCGCCGTGAAGAAGGCGCGCCGCTGGATTTCGCGAGCGACCCGCTTCATGAACGTGCCCATGTGGAACCGCGCCCTGTCGCTCACCTCCTGCGCTGTGCTCTCGGCCCTGCTCGCCGTCGCGTGTGGCCAGACGAAGCCGATCTTCGACCGCGGAGCCGCGGGCGGCGCCGGGGGCGCCGGCTCGTCGGCGGGCGGTGACGGCGGAGCTGGCGGAGCTGGTGGCGAGCCGTCTGGCGGCGGCACGGCCGGCGGCGGTACGGCCGGCGGCGGCACGGCCGGCGGCGGTACGGCCGGCGGCGGCACGGCCGGCGGCGGCGGCACGGCCGGTGGCGGCGGCACGGCCGGTGGCGGCGGGGCAGGGTAGGGGGCGCGGGATCGACCGCGGCCCGGTTGTGTCCCCGCATCGCCGGGCCTAGACCGCTCGCGTGCACCCGCTCGCAGAGAAGGTCCTCGCCCGCGACACGCGCGCGACGGCGCGGGCCTGCCGGCTCGTGGACGACCGCGCCGGCGATTATGCCGCGATCCTGAAGGATCTCTTCCCCCACACCGGCCGCGCCTGGGTCCTCGGCGTGACGGGCAATCCGGGGGCGGGCAAGAGCACGCTCACCGACCGGCTGATCGGCGTGTTCCGGAAGCAAGGGCGCCGGGTCGCCGTGGTGGCGGTGGACCCGACGAGCCCGTTCACTGGCGGCGCCATCCTCGGCGATCGCATCCGCATGCAGGCGCACTTCGGCGACCCCGACGTGTTCATCCGGTCGCTGGCGACCCGGGGCGCGCTCGGCGGGCTGTCGCGCTCGGCGGCGGACATCGCGCGGGTGCTCGACGCCTGGGGCGCCGACGTGGTGCTGGTCGAGACCGTCGGGGTCGGGCAGGACGAGCTCGAGATCACGCGCATGGCGCACACCACCCTGGTCGTCGCAGCGCCCGGGATGGGCGACGAGGTGCAGGCGATCAAGGCGGGCATCCTGGAGTGCGCCGACGTCTTCGCCGTGAACAAGGCCGACCGGGACGGGGCCGACGCGGCGGTGCGCGACCTGGAGCTCATGATCGCGCTCGGCGGAGAGGTGGCGCAGGCCTCCGGGCGAGGGCGCGGGCACAGCGCGGCGGCGCTCCATGCCCGCGCGGCGGGCGCGGCGGGCGCGGCGGATCCGAGCGGCGGGCCGCCCGAGGGACCGTGGGAGCCCGCGATCGCGCGGACCGTTGCCACGCGCAACGAGGGCGTCGCGGCGCTCGTGGACATGCTGGAGGGGCACCGGGCGTGGCTGTTCGGCACCGAGGCTGGCGCGGCGCGCCGGGAAGAGCGCCTGCGCGAGGCGATGCACGTGCAGCTCCGCGACGCGCTCACCGACGCCGCGGTCGCCTCGCTCGGGCCCGCGCTCGAGGCGGCGGTGCGTGCCGTCGCGCGGCGCGAGGTCGACCCCTACACGGCCTCGGAGCGGCTCGTCGAGGCATTCCGTACCGGCGCCGCCGCCGCACCGGGCGTCGCCGTCGCGCCGGGCGACGTGGCCTGATCGCCGCCGCCCCAGCCCCTGTGTGCCGAGCCGTGGCGCGGCTCGGCCCGCCGGCCGGGCTCACCCGGCATCGCCAGGCAACCTGCGGCGTCCGTCGCTCGCCTTCCCTGGGATCGGACCCCTCGCGACGTTGGCCGGAACGAGCCTAGTTGACGCACCGATCGAGCGCCTCTCTCTCGTTCTTGCAGGAGATCTCCCACTTGTAATCGTGGCAGATCCCGGTGTCGTCTTCGCACGCGAGGAGATCGTCGTACCTGTCGAGACAGCCGCGACGGTCTGCGTCTTCGTACCTGTAGTCGTAGCGATCAAGGCACTCGTCGTATTCGCGATCGCTGCACCCCTCGCAGTCGCACTTGTAGTCGCAGAGATCGCCCTCCAGGCGGCCGCACGCGGCGGTGAACAGGCAGGTGAGAGCGACGATCAGGTGCAAAGCCTTCATGGTTCCAGTCTACCCCGCGCCCTCGGCCCCAGCGCAATAAACAGCTCGCGGCAGCGCGTCGAGCAGCGGTGAGCTGCGCAGGTCAGCTGTGCGACTTCCCGTCAGCGCGCTCGACAGCTGGCCTGCGCAGCGTGGGTGACGCTCACGGCTGCGCGTCGCGGCGGCGAGGGGGGCGCGGCGGCTTCCGTCCCACGTTCTCTGCGCGGAACGCGCTCGGGCACGCGTCGCTGATCCCGCAGCCGCCGCACGCCGGCTTCCTCGCGAAGCAGATCCGACGGCCGTGGAAGACCAGCGTGTGGGACAGCATATCCCAGTCACTTTGCGGGAAGAGTGCCCCGAGATCGCGCTCGATCTGCTCTGGCTTGTCGCTCCTCGTCCATCCGAGCCGCTGCGAGAGGCGCTGCACGTGGGTATCGACCACGACGCCCTCCGGCGCTCCGAAGGCGACGCCGAGCACGACATTCGCTGTCTTGCGCCCCACGCCAGGCAGCTTGACGAGCTCGGCGAGCGTCCTCGGCACCTCGCCGCCGTGCCGCTCGATGAGGCCTCGCGCGAGCCCCACGACGTTCCGGGCCTTCTGGTTGAACATGCCCATCCCGAGCCGCCGGAGGAGCGCGCCGATCTCGACGGGATCGGCGCCGGCGAGCGCGCGGGCGTCGGGATAGGCGCCGAACAGGTGTGGCGTCACCTTGTTGACCAGCACGTCCGTTGTCTGGGCGCTCAGCACCGTCGCGACGAGCAGCTCGAAGGCGGACCTGTGATCGAGCTCGCAGTGGGCATCCGGGTGCAGCGCGCGCAGCTGCGCGAACGTGGCCTGAGGCGGCGCGCCCGGTCGCGCCAGAGCCGGCCGAGCCGCGTCGTCCGCTTTCCGCGCCGGAGCCGGCCGAGCCGCCGCGTCGACCGCTTTCCGCGCCGGTCGAGCCGCCGCGCCGGGCGCGCTCGCCTTCCCTGTCTGTCGGCCTGCGGCGACGACCGCGGCCGCTTTCCTCGCCTTCGCCGCGCGCGGCCCTGCGCCGGGCGCACCCTCGGGAGCGACCCTGCTCGGCCGCTTCACGGGGGCAGCTGTGCTCTCGTTCTGACTCGGGGCTGCGGTGCGCCGAATGGCGGCCCCGGCCGGGCGGCGCGCGCCCCGTCCGCCCGGAGCCGCGCCCGGCGCGAGGCCGCGCTGCGCTATCTCAGCTGACGAAGGCGCGTTTCCGCGTCTCATGCTCATCGAGGAGCTTCTCGACGCTCGCGAGGGCGTTCTCCACCGACTCCTGCACCATCTGCAGCACCGTCGTCGCCGAGCCCTTCAGCGCCTCATAGTAGCGCTGCCGCTCGGTCGAGTGGATGATCGACGGCGGCAGGCCGGTGCGGAGCAGCAGCATGTTCATGAACAGCCGCGCGACCTTCCCGCTGTCGTTCGGGAACGGATAGACCCGGAGCAGATCGTAGTGCGCGCGCGCCGCGATCCGGATGCCGTTCCGCGTCTTCCGCGTCTCGGGGTCGTTCAGCCAGTCGATGATCTGCCGGACCTTGTAGGCGATCTTGTCCGGCGGAGCGTACTCGTGGAAGTAGAGCCGGTGCTGGGGGATGTCCTTGCGGTATTTCACCGTCTTGATGTCCCCCTCCTCCGGGTGAAGGATCAAGTACAGCTTCTTCACGCAGTCGAGGGTGACCGGCGCCCGCTTGTTCGTGCCCTGCTCGCGCACATACACGATGGCCTCCTTGTGGCGCCGGATGTCATCGTAGGTCGGCTGAAGGCTGGAATCCGTCACGAGCGGAGCCGGGCCGTTGAGCGCCGCGCGAAGCTCGTCGAACGTGTAGACCACGCCCTCGAGCGCGCTGTCGTGGTAAATCCAGGACATATCGAGGCTGTCGATGTAGCGCAGCCGGAAATCCTCCGTCTGCGCGTTCAGTCGCTGCTCGATGATCGCGCTGCGCTCCTCGATGGTGGCCCGCCGCGGGGGCGGCAGCATCGGCAAAGGCAGCGTGACGACCCGCGGCGGCTCCCGGAGCGGGACGCGGCCGGGGCGGCGCTCGATCAGCACCCCCTTACCCTTCGCCCCGGCCGGTCGCGAGCTCTTCTTCTCGACGACCGGCCTGTCGCTCGCGCGCTGCGGCCTGTCGCTCGCGCGCTGCGGCCTGTCGCTCGCGCGCTGCGGCTTGTCGCTGGTCCGGCGCGGGCGCTCTGCCTCGACCGGCGCGGCCTGCTCCCCGACGTCCCTGAGCTTCAGCTTCTCCTTGAGCTTGAGCTTCGGCGCGTCCTCCGACCTCAGCTTCTTCCGGAGCTTCGTCGGCTCGGCCGCCGGCGCCGCGAGCACCCGCTCGGAGCGCGCAGCGACCTTCCTCCTGACCAGCCTCGGCTTCGCGGCCTTGACCCGCGCGAGCCTCGGCTTCGTGGCCTTGGCCCGCACGACCCTCTTTTTCGCGGCCTTCGCGCTCCGCGCCCGCCCGGCCGCGGCCCTGGCCTTCGCCGCCCTCGGCTTCGCGGCCCTGGCCCTCGTCACCCTCGGCTTCGCGACCCGGGCCCTCGCGGTCCTCGCCCGCGTCGCCCTGGCCTTCGCCGCCCTCGCCTTGACCTTCGTCGCCCTCGCCTTCGCCCTGGCCTTGGTGGTCCTGAGCTTGGCGGCGGCGCGCGTCGACCTGGCCTTCGTCCTGGCGGCTGTCTTCCTCGCCTTGGACGCGCCGGATCGCTTGGCGGCGGCGCGCGTCACCTTCTTCGCCACCTTCTTGGCCTTCGCGGCCGTCAATTTCTTCTTCTTCCTGGCGCCCGTGCGCGTCGCCCGCGCCGGGGTGCGTGCGGCCTTGCGCCGCGCCGGGGCCGCCGACTTGCGGGTGGTCGCCCGCTTTGTCGTGGCCTTCCGGCGCTTTGCCGCCTTCACGGCCGAGGTGCGTCGCGCAGCAGGACGAGAGGCAGCGGCCTTCCGCTTCGGCTTGCGCGCGGTGGATCGGGCGGCAGGTTTCGCCTTCCGCTTCCGCGCTGTCGCGGCAGCTCGCCTCGAGCTCGCCGCGCTGGCCTTGGTCGCTCTCTTCCGGTCTTTTTTCGAAGTTTTTCGGGTCTTCTTTGCCGCCATGGGCGTGCTTTCACACAATCGCTCAGGCTGCCCGCTGCCACGCTGCGGCGAGCTAACATACGATCCAAAAGGCCTAATGCCGGCCCGCAGCCTAGCAATTTGACGATTTATCCGTCAACCAGTCCGGTGCGGAAGTCAGCAGAGAGTGACCTCCGTCCTCTGGATCATCGCCGATCCAGCTCGCACGCTCGGCGCAGCGCGCCCTCGGTGGGCCCGCCCGGAGGGGAGCGGGCGCCCGCCAGGCGCGAGCCCCTGGAGCTCAGCTGTCGATGTTGATGCCGAGCCGCTGCCGGACGGCGAAATACTCCTCGCTGACCGCGTAGAGCATGAGCTCCTTGAGCCGCTCCTTCTGGGGCACGGCGGCGCTGGCCTCGTCGGCTGCCTTGATCATCTCCTGCGCCAGCTCGAGGTCGTTCGCGAGGAGGAACCCGGCGCGGTCGGCCGTGAGGTCGATTCCGGACACCCAGCGCTTCAGATCGATGGCGCCGGCCTGGAGGAGCTTGGTCACGATGCTGGCCAGCTGATCGCGCGCCGGCCCGACGATGGTCGGCTCGAGGACCGCCAGGTTGTCCTTCACTGGCCCCTCCAGCTCCTTCGTGATCGGGAACGTGGGGGAGATCAGCTTGATCGCCGCGAACAGCCAGGCGCGCAGGCCGGTGCCCGTGGGCACGAGGTGGCGGAGGTACATGCCGGGCCGGTAGTAGGTGAGGTGGCGGGCGGCGATGAACGATGCGGCCTGGGTCGGCAGGTCCATCTGGAGCGCCGCGGCGCCGAGCACGATCGCCGGCACGTGCGCGTGGAGGAACGAGACGCCGCCGCCGTCGTTCGGGTTCTGGAACGTGAGCGGAGCCTCCAGGCCGAGGACGCCCGCGGCGTAATAGAGCGTCTGCGACATCGGGTAGGGGTGGCGCGAGAGGTCGATCTGGTAAGCGAGCTGGTAGCCGAGCTCCTCCAGGGGCTGCCCGTTCTTCCGCAGCACGGCCGGCTCGATCACGCCGAAGATCGCGGTCAGGAGCGGATCCGCGTCCGGGTGGACGAGCGCGGTCGCCCACGTCTCCTCGTCGAGCGGCTGCTGCGCGGCCGCGGCCGTGTCCGGGCGCATGCGCCGGAAGAAGCGCTCCTCGTCCGGCTCGGCGGCGCTCAGGCAGCAGAGCGCCTGGCAAAGGCAGAAGGCGGCGTCGGCCCGCTTCGTCTCCGTGTACAGCTTCCGCAGCAGCCGGTACGCGTCCGGCCGGTAGGGGTTGCGCCTCAGGATCGGGATCTGCGCGGCCACCGCCTTGTCCAGGTACTGCGCCGGGTTGCTCGCGTAGAGGTTCGCCAGGAGCTCGTTCCGCTGGTCGTTGTCCGGATCGAGCGTCTGCGCCGCCTCGTAGGCGTCGATCGCGTCGCTCATCCAGTCGAGCTTGTCCTTGTAGAGGGCGCCCAGCCGGTCGAACGTCTCGAGCATCTTCGCCGTGTCGTTCTCCTCGGTCGCGCGGTCGAGCTCGACCTTGAGCAGGCGCTCCACCTCCTCATGGTCGCCCTTCTCGCCGCGGAGCTCGATCGCCTCGGCGAGCGCGCGGGTGAGGGACGGATCGAGCTCCAGCACCTCGTCGTAGAACCGCGCCGCCCGGTCGAGATCGCCGAGCTGCCGCGCGCTCACGATCGCCGCGGTGTGCATGTACTTCGCCTTCTGACGCCGATCGTCGATCTTGGCGGCGAGCTTGAGGACGACGTCGATGAGCTTCGACCAGTCCTTCTCCTCGCTGTAGAGCTGCATCAGCTTGGTGAGGATCTTCCGATCGTCCGGGCGCTCGTCGAGCGCGGCCACGTAGCTCTTCGCGGCGCGCGTCCGGTCGCTCAGGTGCGTCGCGAGCAGGTCGCCGATCTCGAGCAAGAGCGCGCTCCGCTCCTCGCCGACCACCACGTCGAGCCGCCGGTGCTTGAGGCGCACGACCTCCTCCCAATCCCCCTTGGCCTCGAACACCCGGGAGAGCAGGGCGAGCGGGGCAGGGGAGTCCGGGAGCAGATCGGCGGCGTCGTTCAGCGGAGCGATCGCGCCGTCGGCGTCGCCGGCCGCGAGCCTCGCCTCGCCGAGCCGGAGCAGCGCGTCGGCCCGCTCCCGCTCCGGCAGCTGGGCGCCGAAGCGCTCCACCAGGCCCTCGTAGAGCGCCGCGGCTTCCCTGGCCCGGCCCGCGTCGAGGTTGACCTTCGCGGCGCGCGAGATCGCCGCCGGGTCGTCCGGCGCGAGCGCGAGCAGCGCCTGCACGGTGCCGATCGCCTTGCCGCTCGAGCCGCTCTTGCTGAGCGCGTCGACGTAGCGGAGGAGCAGCTTGAGCCCCTGCTCCTTCGGCAGGGCGTCGACGCGGTTCGCCAGGGGCTCGTAGTGCCTCGCCGCCTCGAGGAAGCGGCCGGCTTCGAAGGCGAGGTCGCCCGAGATCATGTGCCCCAGCATGCTGGTCGGGTCGAGGTCGACCGCCCTTGTGGCCGCCTCCGCGGCGCGCGCGTCGTCCTTCAGGCGCTCCCGGAGCAGGAGGGCCATCTCGCCGTAGAGCCGGGCCTTGGCGAGGTTGCCCTCCGCGCCCTCGGCCTCGCGCGCGATGAGCTCGACGGCGCTCGTCGCGTCGCCCCGCGCGAGGTAGGCCGCGCGCAGCGCCGAGGTCGCGCCCGCGTTGTGCGGCTGCGCGTCGAGGGCCATCTTGTAGCGCTCGATCGCCCCGTCCCGGTCCCCCTTCTCCTCGAGCATCTTCGCCGCGCGGATCCAGAGATCGGCCCTGCTCTCCGCGGTCTTGGCCGTCGCCGCGAGCGACTCGATCGCGCTGAGCGCCGCCGCCGCGTCGCCGGTCGCGGCGCGCACGTGCGCCAGCGACTCGAGCGCCCCGGCGTGGTGCGGGTCGATCGCGAGCACCCGCTCGTAGGCCTTGCGGGCGCGCTCGGGCGAGCCGACCTGCTCGAGCAGCACGCGCCCCATCGCGAGCAGGATCTCCTCCCGCCGCTTGTCGTCGGGCACGATGCCGAGGTGCCGCTCGTAGAGGGCCACCACGTCCTCCCACCGCTCGAGGGCGCGGTAGTGCCGCCCGAGCGCGACCAGCGAGCCCTCGTGCGCGACGTCGATCCTGAGGATCGCCTCGAGGGCCTCGGCCGCCTTCGCGTGGTCGAGGAACTCCTCGTCCTGGATGCCGGCGATCCGCTCGTAAAGGTTGATCTTCTGGCGCGGCGTCGCGCTGACGTCGATCTGCCGCTCCAGGTTCTGGAGGAGCTCCTTGTAGCGCCCGTTGCGGCTGTAGATGCGATCGAGCCCGCGCAGCGCGGTCAGGCTGGTCGGGTCGAGCTCGAGCGCGGCCTCGTAGCGGCGCGTCGCCTCGCTCAGATCGCCGAGCCGGTCCTCGTAGAGCTCGGCGAGCTTGCACACCGTGTCGACGCGCTCCTCGCCCCGCAGCGCCTCGGCTCGCCTCTCGAGGATCTTGGCGTAGCCGGCGTGGTCCTCGATGCGCCGGTAGATCCTGAGCAGCGCGTCGCACGTCCTCGTGTGCCCGGGATCCTCGGCGAAGATCTGCTCGTACAGGTCGCGCGCGCGGTTCGCGTCGTTCAGCTTCGTCTCGAGCAGCTCGGCGGCCGCGGCGCGGAGATCGCGCGCCTCGCCGGGGGTCGCGGCGCGATCGGCCCGCGAGAGCAGCACCTGGACGAGCTCCTGCCACTGCTGGGCGCGCCGGTAGACCTGCGCGAGCCCCTCCAGCGCCTTCTCGTTCGCCGGGTCGAGCCCGAGCACGAACTGGAAGCACGGGATCCCGAGGTCCGCCCGCGCGATCTTCTCCGCGTACCAGGGCCCGAGCCGGTTGAAGAGCGCGATCTTCGGCTCGGCCGCCATCGCCTCGTCGGTGCTCGCCTGGCTCAGGATCTGGAGCGCCTCGGACCAGATCTTCATGTCGCTGCCGGCCGCGCGCTCCAGGTCGACGGCGTACGCGTCCTGCTCGGGATCCTGGGCGAGCGCCTGGGCGAAGGCGAACACCCCCTGGTCCTTGTCGTCGAGCTCCCGCACGTAGAGGTGCCCGATCTCGTTCAGGGCCCGGGCGCGCTCGCCCGCGCTCTCGGCCTTCTCGCTCCGCTGGAGGAGCATCTCCACGCGCTCCTCGTGCTTGCCGAGCGCCTTGCGGAGCTCCTCGAGCGCGCTGAAGGCGATGTCGTCGCCCGGGTCGCGCTCGAGCAGGCCGACGTAGATGGCCTCCGCCTTGTCGTGGAGCTTCCCCTTCTCGTAGATCCGGGCCGCCCGGAAGTGCAGCAGCTTCTTCGCCGCGGCCGCCTCGGCGCCGCCCTCGCCCTCGGCGGTGCTCGCGTCGAGCTGATCGGCGGTCATCACGAGCGCCTCGGCGACCCGCCCCGGATCGGCCCCCTGGTCGACGGTCGCCTCGACGGCGAGCGCGAGGTCCGCGTTGGTCGGGCTCGCCACGAGCCGGTCGATGAGGTCGTTCAGCTGCGCCTCGCCGATCGTCGCCCCCTTCTGCTGCGGCTTGCCGAGCGGCTCGATCGCCTCGATCACCGAGCGCGCCCCCTTCGGCCGCGCGTCCGGCGACTTCGCGAGAAGGCGCCCCGAGAGCTCGTCGATGTCCTTGCCGACCCACCCGCGCGGCGCGGCCGCGCTCGGCGAGGGGGGCGCCTCGGTGAGGTGCGCGAGGGCGACGTCGACCGCGGCCGCGCCCGAGAACACGGGCTTGCCCGTGAGGACCTCGAAGAGCAGCGCGCCGAACGCGTAGAGATCGCTGGCCGGGCCGGCGCCCTCGCCGCGCAGCTGCTCGGGGCTCGCGGTCCGGACGAGCTCCGGGCTCGGCCACCCGGCGCCGAGCCGGTCGCCGCCCACGTCGACGAGGACGGGGAGCGGCTGCCCTTCCTCGTCGCGGGCGACGAGGACGTTCTCCAGCTTGAGCGCGCCGTGGACGAGGCGCTGCTCGTGGAGCGCCGCGAGCCCGCTCAGGATCCCGTGGAGCAGCGGCCGGGCCTCGTTGATGTGGAGCGGCCCCGAGCGCGCGAGCCGCGCCGAGAGCGGCAGCCCGTCGACGTGCGTGTACGCCACGAACGCCCGGCCGCCCACGAGCCCGGCCTCGACGCCGCTGGCCAGGTTCTCGTGGCGCACCTGCGCGGCCAGGCGGACCTGGGTGAGGAACCTGCGCACCGCCCTGCTGTCCCGCGTCACGTCGCGCCGGAGCACCTTGAGCGTCCTCGGCTCGGTGCCCCGGGTCGCCGCGTAGACGAGGCCCCGCGGCCCCTCGCCGATTTTTCTCGTGATGACGAAGTCGCCGAACGCCTCGCCGGCCGCGAGCTCCTCGGGCAAGGCGAGCCCCTGGGCGCCGAGGGCGCGGACGCGGGCGTCGACCTCCGCGCGTGAGGCGATGACGGCGTCGATCAACGCTTCGATGGCGTCGAGCTCGACGCAATGGTCCGTGAGCGCGCGTGCGAAGGAGGCCTTGGAGGCGCCGCCGCCGATCTCGGCCGGGTTGAAGCCGAGGAGGTCGGACGACAGGGCCATCATTTCATCAAGCGAGAAGAGGCGCTCGAGCTCGCCTCGGACGATATCAATGGACATGGGTCTCCTCGGGCCGAGCCCTCGTGCCGGCGTGCGCGCGGCGCTGCGGACCTGCCGGACGGCGGGGCGTGCGTCATGCTAGCGAAGCTTGCGGCGCCACGCGACCTCCGACGCTTGCCGGCGCGCCAGGCGATCGCGGGCGCGCGCGGCACGCCGGAGCGCTCGTCGAGGCGGCAGTCCGCGCGGCGCTGCGCGGGCGAGCGGCGCTCACGCCGTCTGGCCAGCCGCGACCCGGTGGAAGTTAACGCGGAGTTGCAGGAACGTTGAAGGAAAGTTGACAGGATTGCCGGCGATGTGCGAGCGGATGTCTGTGCGTCGCATAGCGCAGTTCCTGGAGCGGACGCTCCCCATCGCGGTGCTGATCGTGGCGGCCGTGGGCGCCCCGATCATGATCTTCTCGCCTCAGGGGCTGCCGCGCCTGCGGGAGCTCGAGAGAGAGCTCGCCGACGTCGAGGAAGAGAACGCCGAGCTCGGGCGGCAAATCGAGGCGCTCCGCGGCAAGGTGGCGCGCCTCCGCGACGACCCGACCGCCGTGGAGCGGATCGCGCGCGACAACCTGGGTCTCGTGAGGCAGAGCGAGGTGGTGTTTCAGTTCTCCCGCTGAGGACTCGAAGCTTCCCGTACCCGTCCCATGCCTGTTGTCGTACCGGACACCGGGGCTCCGGCGCGGGGCGCCCGGCGTGATCACGTGAGCTCGCCCGGCGCGCGCCCCCGCGCCGCCAACTCCTCGGGGGCTCGCCCGCAGGGGCGCCCCCGCCGCGGCACGCCGCGCGCGCGGCGGTCGCCCCTGCGCCGCGCCCTGCACGAGGGGCCATTGCGCCGGCGGTCGGGCCCCCCCGGCGCGCCGGGTGAGGTGCGTCTGCTCCCTCACGGCGCCGTGCTCTCCTTGTTACAGTTACAGAGAGACAGGGAGATCCTGCCGAGAGCGGTCCTCGCCGGGTGACGGGCGCGTCGTGGTCGCGCGGTCGCGCGCCGCACGCTGGCAGCGCCCTTTCTGGTATCGTGCAGCGAGTGTCGCTAGACCTGGGCCGCCTCCTCATCTCCGCCGGCGCCGTCTCGAAGGCTGAGGTCGAAGCCGCCCTCTTCGTGGCGGTCCTGCGGGGCATCTCGTTCCCTCGCGCCCTCATCGATCGCGCCGCCATCAGCGAGCGCGCCCTGGAGCAGGAGCTCGAGCGCCGCGGCGGCCTCGCGCTGCGGCAGGTCGTCGGCGCCCGCGAGCTCGTCGCGCGCCTGCCGCGCGCCATGTGCCGCCGCCTCGGCGCCGTCCCGATCCGCGTCGATCCCGGCGCCGGCACCGTGGACGTCGCGGCCGCCGATCCGCTCGATCGCCACATCGCCGACGAGTTCAGCTTCCACCTCGGCGCGCCGGTGCGCATCTTCCGCGCCCCCATCACGGCGATCGAGGAGGCCATCCGCGCCCTGGAGCTCGACGAGCGGGAGCAGGTCCCGGTCCGCCTTCGCCGGGCGACGCCCGCCTTTCCCCACGGCGCGCCGCAGTCGACCATCCCGCCGCCGCCGTCGTACGAGGTGCCGATCCCGCTCATCCGGCGCGCCTCGGTGCCCTCCTTCGACGAGCCGGGCCTGGTCGAGCCGCCGAGCGGCAGCTCGGGGCGCCGCGCTCCGGCGCACAACGGCCACGCCCTGCTGGCCGACACGCCTTCGCCGCAGGAGGAGCCGATCCTGCCGCTCCGCCACGCCAAGGCGGCGCGCGGCGCGCGCGCCTCGTCCTCGAGCGCCCGGCGCCCGCTGGACGCCGAGCGCGGCGCCGGCGCTGGCTCCGCGCGTCCGGCGACCCTGAGGGCGCCGGCGGTCGAGCCGCCCGCTGTCACGTTCCCGCCATCTCCGCCCGTGGAGATCTCGCCGCCCTTCAAGCTGCTCGCCTCGATCTTGCCCCAGAGCTCGCCTGGCCCCGACAGCGGGCCGGAAAGCGGCGGGCGCGAGCCGGCCCCCTCGACGCGGCGTCTCGGCCGGTTGTCGCTCGACGCGCCGTCCGGCCTCGCGCCGGGGCGCCGGGGCTCTGCCGACACCCAGGTCCCCTCGTCGCGCCACGGAGGTGCGGGCCGTCCGCCGAGCGCCGCGCCGCCGTCGAGCAGGCGCTCGGGGCGGCTCCCGGCGCTGCCCCCCGCGCCCGAGCCGGAGCTCTCGGACGCCCTCGACGACGACCCGCCGCCGCAGCCCTTCGTCGATCTGAGCGACGTCATCGACGCGCTGTACCTCGCGCGCACGCGCGACGATGTCGTCCGGCTCGCGCTGCGGGGGCTGCGCCTGTTCGCGCGGCGCGTCGCGATCTTCGCCGCGCACCGCGGGGTCTTCCGTGGCTTCGCCTGCAACGCGGAGTTCGGCGACCAGGAAGCGCTGCGGAAGCTCACCCTCCCGATGGACCAGCCCAGCGTCCTCGCCACGGCCGTGGCCACGCACCTCTACGTCGGGCCGATCCCCGGCACGCCCACCCACGCGCCGCTGCTCGACGTCATGGTCAACCCGAGCCTCGACGTCGCCGCCGTCGCGGTCCAGGTCGTCGGCCGGCCCGCGATGATCCTGGTCGCCGACCGGATCATCGACTCCTCGAGCGGGTCGCGCCGGATGGTCGAGCTCGCGCGCGCAGTCGGCGAGGCGTTCAGCCGCATCCTTTCCGCGCGCGGGTGAACCGCCGGCGCTCGCGGCGCCTCGAAGCGTCGACCGGCCTGACGGCGTTGCCGCTCCGCTCCTCCGCGACGCCGTCGCTCTGCTCCTCCGCGACGTCTGTCGCTCGCCGCGCGCGAGGTGCCGGCGTGGAGCGCGACCGCGAACAGCAACCACGGGATGCGCGACGCTGGCGCGACGCGGGAGAGCGCGCCCGCGCTCGCCGACGCCATCGCCAGAGCCGCGGCGCGAAGCCCGCGGCGCAAGCGGCTGCGCGTCCATACCGTGCGCGTGACGGCGCCCGCGCTCGCCGCTTCGAGCGAGGAGAAGCGCGGGGCCACGGCGGGGCAGAGCGGCCTCGTGTCCGGCGCGCCGCCGGCGCCGTTGCACGCGTACCGATCCTGATCGGAAGGGCGACCCCGATCGCCCACAAGCGCGCGTGCAGCGCGGCGCGCGAGCGCACCGACGCGCGCGGTCCAGCGCGGCGCGCGAGCGCACCGACGCGCGCGGTCCAGCGCGGCGCGCGAGCGCACCGACGCGCGCGGTCCAGCGCGGCGCGCGAACGCACCGCGAGGGCCGCGGCGCACGCGCGCGCCGGCGCCGCGAGGCGAGCCCGCGGCGCCCTTCGTCGATGCCGTGACGGCGGGCGTGACGTCGCCGCGACCTGCGACGCGCTGCGCGCGGTCAGCACCGGGACGCGTCCACTATCTGAACGCAGGTCATCTCTTCGGCGTCGCCTTCTCGCAGCGCCCCCGCGCGGCGCATCGCGGTTGCAGCTGCTGCGCGATCGCACCGGCTACAGGCGCGCGGCGCCTTGCGTTCACCGCTGACTCGGCGCCCGCACCACGTCCGTGCGCACCGCGCGTCGCGCCGCCGGCGTCGCGTTGCACGCATGCGCTCCGCGGCTTTCATTTGCGCAACGCAGGCAGGAAAATCCCGATGCCTGTCGCCGTGCAAGTGCGCATTGCGCGAACTCAAGAGGTGTGATTTTCCAGTGTATCTGTCCGGAGCGATCTGTTCGCTTCGCGTGGTGCGAGAATTTTCTTCTGCCAGGGTAACTCGGTACGCTCCTTTTGAAATTTTTTACAATCCGGAACCCTTTTTCTGAACGGCGGTCAGATTTGGCTATCCGACTGAGGGTCAAATCGGGTTAAGGCATTTGGGTCTCATCGAGTTCGCGTGGACAGCGTGGTTCGCCTCCCCGAAAGGAGCTTCAAATGCATCCTGCAAAGCCGCACGAGAGCAATGTGGTCACCCGTAAGTTCGCAGTGGTGGTCGTTGGTTTGACCGCCGTTGTGGCCGGTTGCTCGGCAGACGTCGGCGACGCCAACATCGAGGCAGTCGGCACGAATCAATTGGGATTTGACCACTTCGAGCGGACGGTCTTCCGCGAGGCTGACACCGGCATCTATATTGTTAACGGGGACACGCCGGTCGTGGATATCAAGCATCTGCGCGAGTTCTGGGAGACGCATGTGCGCGATGGTGCGCTGATCGTCAACCAGTCTGGTGGGAGCGACGTTATCTGGACGACGGAGCAGCGGCGCAATCTCACCTACTGCGTGAGCACGAGATTCGGCGACAGTTACGCGACCGTCGTGACGGCGATGGAGGAGGCCGTCCAGGCGTGGGAGGAGGTCACGGACGTCGACTTCATCCACGTGGAGTCGGCCGACTCGAGCTGCACGTCGAGCACCAGCGGCGTCCTGTTCGACGTGAACCCGGTGAACGCGGGCGGCCAGTACCTGGCGCGCGCCTTCTTCCCCGGCCAGTCGAGGTCGACGCGGAACGTGCTCATCGACAGGACCGCTTTCAGCAGCACCCAGCCCACGCTCACGGGCATTCTCCGTCACGAGCTGGGGCATACCCTCGCTTTCCGGCACGAGCACACCCGTCCTGAGTCGGGCACCTGCTTCGAGGATGACAACTGGCGCGCCCTCACGGAGTACGACGGTGCCTCCGTCATGCACTATCCGCAGTGCAACGGCACCGGCGACAGGACGCTCAACCTCACGCAGAAGGACATCGATGGCGTTCAGTCACTCTACGGCACCCCCGAAGGCGGCGGCGGCGGCGGCGGCGGCGGCGGCGGCGGTGGCGGTGGTGGAGGCGGCGGCGGTGGTGGCGGCGGCGGTGGTGGCGGCAGCGGCGAGCCGGTGACCGAGAAATTCAGCGGCCGTGTCGCGCGAGGGGCGTTCGACGTGGTCGGGCCCGCGGAGGGGTTCGAGGTCGCGCCCGGGACGACGTTCACCGTCGTCATGACCGGGACCGGAGATCCCGATCTCTTCGTGAAATTCGGCTCTGCGCCGACGGCGCGGTCGTTCGATTGCCGGCCCTACCTCAGCGACGCCAACGAGACCTGCACGCTCGAGGTGCCCGAAGGCGAGACGAGGGCCTTCATCAAGGTGCAAGGCTTCACGGCCTCGAACTACGACATCGAGGTGAGCTACTCCGCGCCGGGAGCGCCCGCGTCCAGCGGCACCGAGACGTCGACGAGCTTCGAGGGCTCCATCTCGCGCCGCGAGACGGCCGCCCACGGCCCGATCGCCGTCGTCCCGGGCACGTCGTTCCGGGCCGTGATGAGCGGCTCCGGCGATCCCGATCTCTACGTGCGGTTCGGCACGGAGCCCACGTTGAGCGCCTTCGACTGCCGTCCTTACCTCGACGGCGCGGACGAGACCTGCGAGCTGACGGTCCCGGAAGGGCAGTCCGAGGCCTTCCTCCTCGTGAACGCGTACTCGACCAGCTCGTACACGGTGCGGGCCGACTACACGACGCCCTGACGCGCGGACCGCAAACGCGCGAAGAACGCCAGGAATCGCGGGACAATCACGCCACGGCGAGACACCGAGGACGGGAATCGCCCCTCCTCGGTATCCCCGGGATCGCTTCTACCGGACTCCAGCCGGTCCGCGGGTGGGCTCGTCCAGAGCGCCAGGACGCGGCGGCGCCATTCCCCCCTCACCAGCTTCCAGCCGGTCCGCGGGTGGGCTCATCCAGAGCGCCAGGACGCGGCAGCGCCACTCCCACCCGCCTCGCAGGCCGTCGGCGCCGTCGCCGCTTCGCCGAGCGGGAGGGAGGTGATGAACTCGTCATCCACCGACAGCGCCGCGTCGCCGAGCACCACGAACGTGTCGTGGCCGTCCTCGACGACGAGCTGGTCGCTGAGGATCTCGTGGCTCTCGGTCGTCACCTCGTCGAACAGGCGGGCGCTCGGCGCCGCCTGCGCCGCCCGCCGCGCGACCCACGCCGCGACCGGCGTCACCATCGAGCTCACCGGCGCATAGATGGTGGCCTCGCCGGTCGGGATCCGGACGAAGCCCGGCGCGATCCCGGCGCGGCGGAGCAGCGCAGCGCCGTGCTGCGGATCGAGGATCATCCGCTTCACCACGCCGGCGGCGTCGCTGAGCGAGACGTCCGCGTAGACGAGGCGACCCGAGGTGTCGATCTCGGCATACTCGCGCAGGACGCCGCCGGCGGGGAGCGCGCCGGCCTCCGCGCGCGCGGACCGGGTCTCGCTCGAGAGGGTCTCCGATCCATCCGGCCGGACCCGCCGCTCGACCCGGCTCTGCGCCCCGGCGGCGCCGAAGAACGTGTAAACCTTCATCTCGGCCTTCACGGTCGTTCCCCCGGTGAGGCAGGCGGCTGCCCCCCGAGCGACCCGATCCCCGGCCGGACTTGTCTCGCCGTCGCTACAGCCCCCGAGCACGCTGCCCGTGAGCGCGACCGCGAACAACAGTGAGGTGCGTGTGCTCATACCCACTCTTCGCCGGCGCCTCGTGTTTATTTCATGCTCGCTTCGTTTTTCGCGAAGCGGCAGGTTCGCGACGGGCGGGGCGGACGTCATCGGGAGGACGCGTTCCGGGCAGCGCAGGCAAGCGACGCGGAGAGCGCGCGGGGCGACGCGGAAGCGCTCGGGTGAGACGCGGAGAGCGCTCGGGCGACGCGGAAGAGCGCAGCGAGAGGCGGGAAGAGCGGCGACGGTGCGGCGGGCGATCCGCGATGGAAATCTCCGGCGAGCGGCTCGCCCGCGAGGAAATCGACCCCCGCGCCTCGGTGAATGATAGGCTGCACGCGCGGATTCATCGAAGGACGCCGCTGCTTGCCCATGCCGAACGAGACCCCTCACGCCCATCGCTTCACCTGGCTGTTGGCCGCGCTGCTCGTGGAGTCGGTCGCGCTGGCCGGATGCGTTGGAGATCCGTTTCAGGTCGGCGGCGGCGCCGGGGGAGGGACCGGCGGCAGCGGTGGTGAGCCGATGGGCGGCGGCGGCAGCGAACCGATGGGGGGCGGCGGGGCCGGGGGAGAGACCGGCGGGGGACCGCCGTCAGTCCCGGTGACGTGGCCGGACTCGCTGACGAAACGCTGCTCGGATGGCACGACCGTGCTGGAGGAGTGCCCTGGACCGTCGGAGCCCTTCTTCGGACAGGACGGGAACTACGAGATCGCCGTTCCCTCCTACACGGAACGCGACGGCACCGTGAAGGACTCGGTGACCGGGCGCGTATGGGAGAAGGTGACGGAGAACGTGACGTTCACCCTGGCCGGCGCGCAGGAGCACTGCGCGACGCTCGCCGCCGAGCAGCTCGGCGGCCTCGCGACATGGCGCCTTCCGACGCGGCGCGAGCTCGTCTCCATCCTGGATTTCGGCCACACCACGGCGTTTCCGGACATCTTCGCGGCCGCGCAGGACAGCTTCTACTGGTCCGCGACCGACGTCGCCGGGGACAGCGCGTTCTCCTGGGGCGTGCTCGCCAGCAAGGCGACGATCGGGTTCTATGAGAAGGACGGCATGGCCATCGCCCATGCGCTGTGCATCGGAGGCGAGCAGGAGACCACGCCGGCCGATCTGTCGATCGGCGAGGACTGGGTGCTCGATCGCTCGACCGGGCTCGTCTGGCAGCGCCACGCCTCCACGACCCGGTTCATCTGGAGCGCCGCGCTCGCGCACTGCGAGGAGCTCACCCTGGCCGGCCAGAGCGACTGGCGGCTGCCGAGCGCGAAGGAGCTGCTCTCGATCGTCGATGATCAGCGGTCCGGCCCGGCGATCGACCTGGAAGCCTTCCCGGGGACACCCTCCGATCCCTTCTGGTCGTCGACGCCTGCCATCGACAGCGCGGACAACGCCATCCTCGTCAACTTCTCGAATGGCGCATCGCAGGACCACACGGTCCGCGATCGGCGGCTCGCGCGCTGCGTTCGCTCCGACCGGTGAGCGCCGCGGCGGCTCAGCCGCCGGGCTTGATGAACTTCAGGACGAAGCGATCGCTCGTGCCCCGCTTCTCGCCGGCAACCATGGGCGAGGCGTTCCAGTCGCGCGTGTCCGTGGGGGTCCGGAGGAAGGTCGCCTCGGCCGCGAGCCGGAAGCCGGCCCGCTCGACCTCCTCGCGCACGACCTTCTCCTCGATCCGGTGGAGCGTCTTCACCTCGGTCACGCCCGTCCCGTCGCGCCCGCTGTGATCGATGATCGCGAACACGCCGCCGGGCTTGAGCGCGCGGAAGATCGCGCGGTTCATCGCGGCCCGGTCCACCTCCATCCACACCGTGTCGTGGTAGAAGAGGATGAGGAACACGGCGTCGAGATCCCGCGCCTCGGGCGGCAGCGGGTCGTCGAGCTCGCGGTCGACCCGGACCACCGGCTTCATCACAGGCTTCTTCAGCCGCTCGCTCCACGGCTTCTCGGCGAAGCGCTCGAGGACGAAGCGGTTGTTCTGCGCGTACACGACCCCGCCGGGGCCGACCGCCCGCGCCAGGAGCTCGGCCGTGTAGCCGCCCCCGGCCTCGATCTCGGCGACCTTCATCCCCGGCTGGATGCCGAAAAACGCGAGCGTCTCTGCCGGCTTACGACCGGCGTCGAGCGCCCTGTCGGCCTCCGCTCGGTCGGCGGCGTCGACGACGGCGCGCAGGGCCGCCGGCACCTCGACCGAGGTGACCCGGGACGGCGCCGGAGGGGGCGCGTCGGCCGGAGCAGACGGCGCGGCCGGGGCCGTGGCCGGCGCCGCGTTGGGCGCGGCGGCAGGAGCAGACGGCGCGGCGGGAGGCGCGGACGCGCATCCGGTGATCGCGGCGAGGGCGAGGGCGAGGAGGGCGTGGGGGCTGCGCACGCAGCGCTGCTAGCCGAGCGGGCTGAGCGCCGCAAGCGGGTCGAGGCCGCGCGCGGCCGGCGCCGGGCAGCGGGCGTGAAGCGCAGCGATCAGCGCTGGTGGGCAGGCGCAGCGCCCGGGGTGGAGCTCGCGGCGGGGGCAGCGCCCGGGGTGGAGCCCGCGGCGGGGGCTGCGTCGGGGGCAGCGCTCGCCGGAGGAGCCGGTTGTTGCAAGGGCACGAGCGCCGCCCGCGCCGCGGCGGCGAGCCGCGGCCGCGCGACGGCCGAGGCGTGCTGCGCTGCCGCGGGGTGCGCGGCGCTCAGCCGGCCGCGGCTGACGCGCACGCTGGCGATCGCGATCCCGGCCAGCGCGGCGCAGGCGATCGCCGCCGCGAGCAGGCGCTGCCGCGCCGCCCCGGCCGCAGGGAGGGATTGGTTGCCGGGCGCCGAGGGCGGCGGCCGGAGCTCGTCACGTGCCCGCGGCGCCGACGAGCCGGAAGCTTTCACGGACGGGGCCAGGAACGCGTCGAGCGAGCTCTCTTCGCCCGACACCGGCGCCACCGCGTGAAAGCCGCCGCTCACCGGGGCGCTCGACGGCTCCGGGAGCGCCGCGCCCGACCCGTCGAGCGGCTCGTCCTCGCCGGCGAGCGCTTGCGAAGGCGCCCCTGGACGCCTCGACACGCGCAGGGTGAAAGGGCTGTCCCCGTCGACGCGCGTCAGCTCGCCGCCCTCCAGGTCGTCATCGTCGTCGGGTGGCTCGGACGTGGTGAGGCCCGCAGAGCGCGACTCGGGCGGCTCCTTCAGCGCCGCGTTCACGAGCGCCGCGAGGTCCTCCGGCGCGCCGATCTCGTGGCCGGCCTCGCGCAGCGCCTCGATCGCCTCCAGCATCGCCCGGGCGTCGGGGAAGCGGTCCTCCCGGCGTGGGGCGAGCGCGCGCGCGAGGAGCGCCTCGAGCGCGGGGCTCACCTCGGGACGCAGCTCGCTCGCCCGCAGCATCTGCCCCTCGCGCGCTGCCGCCATCCGCGTGGCGGCGCTGGTCCCGGAGAACGGCCGCTCGCCGGTGAGCATCTGGAAGAGGACCACCCCGAGCGCAAACAGGTCGGCGCGGGCGTCGACCCGCTCGCCGTCGAACTGCTCGGGCGGCATGTAGCTCGGCTTCCCGACGAGATCGCGCCTGGCCGCGTCGCCGGCCTCGCCCCGCGTGGCGATCGCCACGCCGAAGTCCGCGATCTTCACCGCGCCGGCGAGCGAGATGAGCACGTTTCCCGGGCTCACGTCGCGGTGCACCATGAGCCGCCCCTCGGCGGCCGAGCGCTCGTGCGCGTAGCCCAACCCCTTGAGGACCTCGGAGGCCACGAAGAGCGCGACCGGCACCGGGACGGCATCCCCGCGAGCCCAGATCGACTTGCAGAGCCGTCCGAGATCCGTTCCGGACACAAGTTCACACACAAGGTAGAAGTCGCCCGCCTCGTCGATGCCGAAGTCGAGCACCTCATCGATGTTGGGGTGCTTGAGGCGGGTCATCATGCCCGCCTCGGCGATGAACAGCTGCTTGAGGTCGTCGCTGCCCGCGTGCATCGGGACGATTCGCTTGATGGCGACCGGGATCTCCGCGCCAGCCGGCCCGAGCGCGACCGCGCGAAACACCTCTCCCAACCCGCCGCGCGCCATCCGCGGCCCGATGGCGTAACGCCCCAGAACAAACCCCCTCGATGGCGCGCTCTCCACGGTGCCCAGACTCTAAATGGCACCGAGGGGCCCGGTAAAGGGGCGACAGCGCTCGACCACCGCAGATCCCCGCGGTCGATTGCACAAATCGACTCGCGGTGCTCCTGCCTCGGCGAAAACCGCTCTGTCCCGACGGCCCGGCGCGAGAGCGCGACACGTCCACAGCGAACTTCCTGCGCCGGTGTGGGGTACGCCGACCTGCGGCGCAGCCGGCGGCGGGTGTCGCTGAATCTGCGCGGGTCTGGTACAAGTCCGCTCAGGACATGATACACGCTGCCCTGAACGAACCGACTCCAGTTGTCTTCATCACGGGCGCCTCCGCTGGGTTTGGCGCCGCGATCGCCCGACGCTTCGCAGGCCTGGGGGCTCGCCTGATCCTCGCCGCGCGCCGTTACGAGCGCCTGGAGGCGCTCGCCGCCGAGCTCACGGGCGGCGGGGCGGGCTCGCCGGGCGCCGAGGGGGGCGCGCGGGCGGCGGCGGTCCACCTCCTCCGGCTGGACGTCCGCGATCGGGGCGCGGTGGATCGGGCGATCGCGGAGCTCCCGCCGGAGCTCTCGGAGGTGTCGGTGCTGGTCAACAACGCGGGCGGCGCGATCGGCCTCTCGCCGGCGCACACGGCGGATCCCGACGACTGGGAACAGATGGTCGACACGAACATCAAGGGGCTGCTCCACTGCACCCGGGCGCTCCTGCCTGGCATGGTGGCGCGCGACCGGGGGCACATCATCAACATCGGCTCGGTGGCCGCCGAGACGCCGTATCCCGGGAGCAACGTCTACGGCGCGTGCAAGGCGTTCGTGGCGCAGTTCTCGCTGAACCTGCGCGCGGATCTCCTCGGCAGCCGGGTGCGCGTCACCGACATCGAGCCCGGCCTCGCCGAGACCGAATTCTCGCTGGTGCGCTTCAAGGGCGACCGGGACAGGGCGGCCGCCGTCTACCAGGGCGTGAAGCCGCTCTCGGCCGAGGACGTGGCCGAGGCCGTCGTCTGGTGCGCGACGCTCCCGGAGCACGTCAATGTGAACCGCCTCGAGCTGATGCCCGTCATGCAGGCGTTCGCCGGGTTCGCGGTGAAGCGAAGCTAGAGCGGCGCTCACCCGCTTCGGATACGGGTCCACCTCGACGTTTTCGGTGCTCGGCGCACGGGAGTGCGCCTGTGCGCCGAAACGCCGATCTGGACCCGTCTCCTGTGCGGGTGAGCGCCGCTCTGCCTGCGTGTGACCGAGCGATGAGGCGACCCGCAAAGGACGCAAAGGACGCAAAGGACACGACGAGAGCTCAGAGACCGCTTGTCTTGGCGTCTTGGCGGTTCAATCTTCTCTCGCTCTCATGCTCACGCCTGGTGCAGCAGGAGCTCCAGGAGCCTGATCGCGGCGCGCTTGCGCATCCCGTCGATGGACTCCGTCGCGCCGACGCAGAGAGGACAGCCGGCCCGGTCGCAGCCGCAGCCCGCGATGAGCTGGCGCGTGCGCGCGAGGAGCTCGTCGCGCTGCTCGTAGATGCGCTCGGCGAGCCCGACGCCGCCAGGCACGTTGTCGAACAGGAACAGCGTCGGATCGAAGACCCCGGCCACCTCGCCGTCGGGCGCGGCGTCCGGCGCCCGCGCCTCGCTGCCGTCCTCGAGCGTCTGGCCTATATCGCGCGGATCGCACATGAGCGAGAGCGTCGCCACCGTCTCCAGCGCCCGCGCGATCCCGCGCAGGCCGTCGATGGCGGTCGCGCGGCCGAGGCCGAGCTCCTCGCAGAGCGGCTCCGGCACGGTGAGCCAGAAAGACGTCGTGTGCATCTGGATGTCGGGCAACCGCACGTCGCCGTAACCCGTGTTCTCGTGGGTGTAGAACTTGATCTTCTTGTACCCGACTATCTTCTCCACGACGCTCACCTCGCCGAACGAGGCGGCCGCCCGGCCGAGCGGGGACGTCGCGCTCTCATCGAGGATGCTCACCTTGCGGTGGGTGAGCGCGGTCGTGAAATAATCGGGGACGACCTTCGTCACGAAGGCCTTGTGGTTCTCGTAGTCGAGCCGCTCGACCTGGAATTGCTCGCCGTCGTGCTGGTAGATGGCCTGTTCGTGGAGCATCGTCGGCGCGGCGCGCCAGTCGAGCTCCGCGAGCGTCTTGCCGTGGGCCTTGTCGATGATGACGAAGTTGTCCCAGCCCACCGAGCGCAGGCTCACGTGGTTCGCCGGGTAGGCGTCCGTCGCCCAGTGAAAGCGATCGTTCGACTCGTGAACGACCCCGTTGTCCTGGAGGAAACGGAGCGCCGCGACGGTGTCGTCCGGCGGCATCGCCGCGTAGGACTCGCCCTTGAGGAAGGGCAGCTCGAACGCCGCGCACTTCAGGTGCTGCACCAGGATCTCGGTGTTGTGCGGATCGATGCGCGCCGACTCGGCCCCGCGCTCGAGCAGGTAGCTCGGGTTCCTCGCGAGGTACTGGTCGAGCGCCGCGCTCGTCGCGCACAGGACCGCGATGCTCGTCTTGCCGCGCCGGCCCGCGCGGCCGAAGCGCTGCCACGTCTCCGCGACCGAGCCGGGGTAGCCGGCGCAGATCACCGCGTCGAGCTCGCCGATGTCGATGCCGAGCTCGAGCGCGTTCGTGGCCACGACGCAGAGGATCTCGCCCTCGCGCAGCCCCCGCTCCACCCGGCGGCGCGTCTCCGGCAGGTAGCCGCCGCGGTAGGCCATGATCGCGTCCTCCGCCCCGATCTCCTTGCCGACGCCCTCGCGCAGGTACTTCAGCATGATCTCCACCGAGTTGCGCGACTGGCCGAACACCAGCGTGGGCACGCGGGCGCGCGCGAGATCCGAGGCCAGGCGCACAGCGCTCTTCAGCGTGCTGGCGCGCACCCCGAGCTCGGCGTTGACCACGGGCGGGTTGTACAGGAAGAACCGCCGCGGGCCGCGCGGGGCGCCGGACTCGTCGATGAGCTCTAGCTCGCCCTCGCCGACGCCGAGCAGGCGCGCGGCGTGCGCCCGCGGGTTGCCGATGGTCGCCGTCGCGCAGAGGAAGGTCGGGCTCGAGCCGTGGAAGGCGGCGACCCGGCGCAGCCGGGCGAGGACATGGGCGACGTGCGACCCGAACACGCCGCGGTAGGTGTGAAGCTCGTCGAGCACGACGTAGCGCAGGCGCTGGAACGTCCGCGCCCAGTGCGCGTGGTGCGGCAGGATCCCCGCGTGGAGCATGTCGGGGTTGGTCATCACGATGGGGCTGCGCTCGCGCGCCGCCCGACGCGCGTCGCCCGGCGTGTCCCCGTCGTAGACGATGGCCGGGATCGTGAGCCCCGCCTCGCGGATGAGCGCGTGCAGGCCGGCCTCCTGGTCCCGGGCGAGCGCCTTGGTCGGGTACAGGTAGATGGCGCTGCCGCCCTGGCCCGACGCAGCGCCCTCGGCCAGCGCGTCGAGGACCGGGAGGTGGAAGCAGAGGCTCTTGCCGCTCGCGGTCGGCGTCGCGACGACCACGTGCCGCCCGGCCCGGGCAGGATCCGCCGCGCCGCGCTGGTCGCCGCGCGCCGCCGCGAAGGCCCGGGCCTGGTGGTCGTAGAGCCGGGCGATGCCGCGCCGCTCCAGCGCGCCGCGGAGCGCCGGCGAGAGCGCCTCGGGCATCGGGGAGGTGCGCGCCTCGGCGGGCGGCAGCTCGCGATCCGCCGTGAAACAAGGGCGGACATAGCCGGAGGCAAGCCACGACGAGATGACGGTCTCGACGCCGGTCTCGATCTTCCAGGGGGGCGACGGCATGGCGCGGGCATACTAAACAGATGCGCCGTGTCGCTCAACCGGATCAGGCAAGGCGCGCGCGGCGGGTGGATCCGCCTTGGCCCACCGGGCCAGGCCAGGCCGCGTCGATCCGCGTCAGCCCGCGCGCGGTGAGGGCGGCGCGGCGCGGGGAGGGGGTGAGTCCCGCGCGGCAGGCGCCCGTACAGCCGAGAGAGGATCTCTCGTGTCCGTGGGCGAGATGCGCTGTCCGCGCCCGCTCGCGCGGCCTGGGCGCTGCTCGCGAGCGTACGGGGAGCCGGCGAATGACCCGTTTGCGCGCAACGGCTGGGCAGCGCGGATACGGCGCGTGAGGCGATGTCTCAGTGGGCTTGTCGCTGATGCTGCACCGACGGACAGCGGGCTGCGCGCCTCGTAGGCGCGCTAGGGCGCGGCCCGATGGGCTGTGGGCCTGGTGTGCTGGTTGCCTGAGGATCGAGCCGACCGGCGACGGAGATCCGGAGTCGAGACCCACAACCGCTCCTTGACCCGCCAGCGCCGGGCGATCGCTCGCCCGGGGCCGGCCACGAGGTGTTGCCCATGAGAAACGCAGTGATCTTGACGCTCCTCGGCGCGTCGGCGGCGGGGTGCGCCGCGCGCGCGGCGACGTTCGACGAGCGGCTCATCGCGTCGCAGGCGCTGATTCGAACCGCCGAGGAGGTCGGCGTCGAGGAGGTCCCGCGGGCGGGTCTCCACCTCCGGCTCGCCCGGGAGCAGGTGGAGAGAGCACAGCGGCTGTCGGCCGAGGGGGTGCCGGATCGGGCGCGGCGCATGCTCCTGCGCGCGCAGGCGGACGCGGAGCTCGCGGTCGCTGTCGCGCGCGAGACGCGAGCCCAGGCCCTCGTGCGCGAGGCGCTCGGGGAGGTCGGATCAATCCAGCAGCGGCTCCGGTAGGGGCCCGGGAGGAGGCGCGGAATCATGCGATGCAACCAGAGGGTGATGGCTGTGCTGGCCCTCGGCGGTCTCATGGGGTGCGCGGGCGCCCCGCTGCCGCCGAAGGAGCTCATCAGCGCGAGGAAGAGCTACGAGCGCGCCCGGGCGAGCGCGGCGGCAGAGCTCGCGCCCGCGGACCTGCACGACGCCCGCGAGGCGCTGGAGCGCGCGGAGCGCGCGTTCGCCGAGGAGCACGAGCTCACCAAGGCGAGGGACCTCGCGTACCTCGCGGAGCGCCGGGCGCAGCTGGCCGAGTCGCTCGGGCGCACGGCGGCCGCGGAGCGGCAGCGCGGCGCGGCGCTTCAGGCGTACGGCGAGCTGCAGCTCGCGCTGCGCAGGAAGCGGGCGCCGCCGGCCGACCCGGCGGGACCAGACGACCCGGCCGGGCCGCCAGGTCCGCAGGGGACGACGCCGGCGCAGGCGAGCGCCCAGGAGCGCCCGCTGATGATCCTGAAGGGGCGGTGAACGTACGCAGAGCGGCGTGCCGGCGCGACCCGGAGCGGCGTGCCGGCGCGAGCGACGGGCATGCGGCAGAGGCGCGGACGAGGACGGGCGCCGCCAGCGTCGCCCTCTCCAGGCTGTTTGCTCCGCGCGGCGGCATCGCGTAGAAGCGAGGGCGATGTCCTCTGACGCACCGCAAGCGTCGCCCGCCGCGCACCTGCCCGACGAGCTCCCGCGGGGCGAGCAGGCCTCGCTCACCTTCCTGGCGGTCGTGGCGCTCGTCTCGTGCGCCGCCGATCTCGCGACGAAGGCGTGGGCGCACGCGCGGCTCGCCGGGTTCGACGCGAAGCGGTCGGGCGCGAAGGTCTTGACGGTCATCCCGGACCACCTGGATTTCATCTTCGCGCAGAACCCCGGCGGGGCCTGGAGCTTCCTGCGCAGCCTGCCGGACGGGCTGCGGCGGCCGTTCTTCCTGTTCGTCTCGGCCGCGGCGATCGTCTTCATCTTCTCGATCTACCGGCGCGTCCACCGGAACCAGACCGCGATGAAGTGGGGCCTGGCGCTGGCGCTCGGCGGCGCGATGGGCAACCTGGTCGACCGGATCCGCTACGGCTGGGTCATCGACTTCATCGACGTGTACGTGTCCCGCGGCGGCCAGGAGTTTCACTGGCCGACGTTCAACGTGGCCGACATCGCGATCGTCGCCGGGGTCATCCTGATGTCCACGGACATGATCGCCTCTGCCCGCAACGCGAGCGCGCCCGCGCCGGACGCAGGCGGCGCGCCCGCGAGCCCGGCAGGCGGCGACGCCGGCCCTCCGCTCTCGACCGAGGCGCCTCCGCCCGCCCCGCCGGCGAGCTGAGAGCCAGAAGCAGCCAGCGCGCCCGGAGCAGGCGCGCGCGCCGAGCGTGGAGGGGGGAGGGGGTCGACGTGCGAGACGTGCGCGACGGCGCGACGGCGCGACGGCGCGACTGCGCGACGGCGCGACGGCGCGACGGCGCGACGGCGCGACGGCGCGACGGCGCGACGGCGCGACGGCGCGACGGCGCGACGGCGCGACGGCGCGACGCGAAAGACGCGCGAGACAGCGCGCCCGCGGAGGGAAGCCTTTGCCGGAGCGCTCGGATTGTCGTAGAGGAACGCGTTCCGCATGACCGAAGACGCGACGCCGCGAGATGCTGCCGTGGAGACGAACGGTGCCGACGCCGAGCCGGACCGCTCCGCGCGCGTGGATGCGCCGGGAGGCGAGCCGCTGACTGCCGGACAGCACCATGACGAGGGGCGCGACCCGTCGCCGGAGGAGGATGCCGACGACGTTGTCGCGCCGGCGGCGCCGGCCTACCGCCCGTCGTATGTATTCCTGATCGGCGTCTCGCTGATCACGCTGGCCGCCGATCTCGGCACGAAGTGGTGGGCCAAGGACCGGCTGGAGCCGCGGGCGCTCACCGACCTCGCCACCGCGCCGCGGCCGCTCGCGTTCCGGAAGATCGAGGTGATCAAGGACCACCTGAACCTGATCTTCGCGAAGAACCACGGCGGCGCGTGGGGCATCCTGGGCGACGAGAGCGAGGCGATCCGCCGTCCGTTCTTCCTCGTGATCTCGCTCGCTGCGATCGTCTTCATCGTCTCGCTGTACAGGAAGCTCCACCCTTCCCAGATCGCGCTCCGGTGGGGGCTGCCGCTCGTGCTCGGCGGGGCGCTCGGGAACCTCGTCGACCGGATCCGCTACGGGTACGTCGTCGACTTCATCCAGGTTCGGTTCACGCCGACGTTCGTGTGGCCGACGTTCAACGTGGCCGACATAGCGATCGTCGTGGGCGTCGGGCTGATGGCGATCGACATGTTCTCCCCCCGCCGCCCCGAGGTCGTGGGAAAGCCCTCCGGCACGCCCGGAGCGAAGGCGTCCGCAGGCTGACCATGCGCCCCGAGCTGTTCCGCCTGGTCGACGTCGCGTTCCCTGCCTACTTCCTGCTGCTGCTGGCCGGCTTCCTGTTCGCGACCGCGGTCGGCGCGCTGTGGGCGCGGCGGATCGGCGAGGATCCGGACGTTGTCGTCGACCTGGGGCTCGCCTGCCTGCTCGCGGGCGTCGTCGGCAGCCGGCTCCTCCACGTGATCGCGGACGGATACTTCTGGGATTACGTGCACCTGTGCACCGATCCGTCGCAGGTCGACTGGAAGGTCGAGCAGGCGCTCTGCGTGCCGCGGTACCACGGCGTCTGGGACGCGGCGAAGGGGGTCTGCCACCCGACCGAGCCCGACTGCTTCGCGTGGGCGAAGTTCTGGGCCGGAGGCCTCACGTACTACGGCGGCTTCATCGGCGCGTCGGCGGCGGCGTACTGGCTGCTGAAGCGCGACCGGTTCCCGTTCTGGAAGGCGGCGGACATGGCGGGCTTCGCGGTCCCGCTGGGCCTCGGGTTCGGCCGGATGGGGTGCCTGCTCGCCGGCTGCTGCTTCGGCCTGCGCACCGAGGGGGCGCTCGGGCTCTCGTTCCCGCCGAACAGCCCCGCCAGCGAGGCGCAGTTCAAGCTGCACGAGCTCGCGAGCGCGCGCGCGCCGTCGCACCCGGTGCACCCGACGCAGATCTACGAATCGGCCATGTCGTTCGCGATCGCGGCGATCTGCCTGCTCTACGTGCACGGACGGAAGCGGTACGACGGGCAGGTCTTCGCGACATTCCTCGGGCTCTACGCGCTCGGGCGCTTCACGCTCGAGTTCGCGCGCGCCGACGACCGCGGCGGCCTCCTCGGCCTGTCCACGTCGCAGCTCATCGGGGTCGCGATGGCGGCCGTCGCGGTCGCGATCCACGTGGCGCGGAGCCGGAAAGCGGCGCCCGCGGCGGCAGCGCCTGCGGCCTGAGTCGCGGTAGCAGCGCGCGCGGCCTGAGCTCCGGCGAGCCACCACGGGCGCGTCGCACCTGACGGCGGGCGCGGCGGTAGCGGCGCCCGTGGCAGCAGCGCCCGCGGAAGCGGCCGCGATCCGGGCATTCACGGCGCCTGAAGGCGCGCGCGGCGCCGGAAGGCGGCGCCCCCGACAGGACCGGCGCCGCGCCCTGTGCGGCCCCTCAGCCCTGGGTGACTTCCTTCTCCTTGCGCTTCTTGTACGCCGCGCGCTGGGCGTCCGTCGGCGGCTTGCCGAAGACGTACGCGAGGCCGATGGAGACCACGTAGAGCAGGCACATCGGCACGGCCATCACGAGCTGGCTGGTGATGTCCGGCGGCGTCAGGATCGCGGCCAGAACGAAGGCGGCGAACACGAACCAGCGGCCGAACATGATCAGCTGGAGGTAGTTGATGATGCCGGCGAGCGACAGGAACAGCACGATGAGCGGGATCTCGAAGATGATCCCGAAGCCGAGCAGGAGCTGGGCGACGAAGTCGAGGTAGTCGCCCATCATCACGGTCGGCGTGATCGTGATCCCATCGCCGCCGACCGTGCCGGCCATGCTGAGGAAGTAACCGAACGAGATCGGGAAGGCGGCGCGCCAGCCGAAGAGACCGCCGCCGACGAACAGGATCGTCGAGAACAGGACGAACGGGATGACGTAGCGCTTCTCGCGGGCGTAGAGGCCGGGCGCTACGAAGGCCCACAGCTGGTAGAAGATGAACGGCGAGGCCAGCGCCGCGCCGCCGATCATCGACAGCTTGAAGTAAGCGACGAACGCGGCCGCAGGCGCGCCGAAGTGGAGCGACGGATTGCCCGGCAGGTTCTGCTCCCTCCACGCCTGCACGAACGGGACGGTCAGGAAGTGCAGGAGCTTCTCGCGGACCTCCCACCCGACGATGCAGGCTGCGAAAAAGACAAGGATGCTCCGGACGAGCCGCTTGCGCAGCTCGTCCAGGTGCTCCCAGAACGACATCGGCTTGTCCTCGGAGGCGTCTTCCTCGGCGTCGCTGGACGCGCCGGCCGCCCCCGGGGAACCGCTCTTCGCTGCCACCTGCTCCTGGCTCATGACGCCGCTCCGCTCTCCGCCGCACCCTGCGTCGCCGCCACGGCCTCTGGCGCCGTCGTCGACGCTGCCGTGGGCGCAGGCTCCGTGGCCGCCGCGCCTGCCGTCGTTGCGGGCTCGGACGTGCCCGCGGTCGCTGCCGTGCCTGCCGTCGTTGCGGGCTCGGACGTGCCCGCGGTCGCTGCGGTGCCCGCGGTCGCTGCGGGCTCGGACGTGCCCGCAGTCGCTGCCGTGCCCGCGGTCGCTGCCGTGCCCGCGTTCGCTGGTGTGGTTGCGCTCGCTATCGTTGCGCTCGCCGCGCCCGCCGAGGCCTCCGCAGCCCTTGTCGCGCCGTCAGCTTCTGCGTCCAGCTCGGCGCCGTAGGCGTCGCAGCCGAGGACGGGGTACTCGCGCTCGCGGAGGGGCTTCACGTCCGGCGGCGGCTCGGGCGGCGGCTCGGGCTCCGGCGGCCTCACCCGTGGCGTCGCCGAGACGACCGTGCCGACGGCCATGGCGTCGCGGACCGGCGTCACCAGCGTCTCGATCACGTTGACGCGCGACAGGGCGCGGAGCTCGCGGATCTCGCGCTCCAGCCCCTCCTGGCGGATCAGGTCGTCGATGCCGCTCTGCGTCCGGAGCTCGGTCGTCATGCGGCGGAGCTTGGAGACCCAGCCCCCCGCCGTCCGCATCATGGCAGGCAGCCGCCGGGGGCCGACCACCACGATGCCCACGAGGATGAGCACCACGATCTCGCCAAAGCTGAAGCCGAACACCGGCGCAAGCTAGCGCGCACGAGGGCGGGGATCCATAGCGACCCTCACCCTTGCGCTGGCCGCGGCGGCGCGCTCGCCCCGCCGGCCGCGGCGTCCGGCGTCGCTCCCGCGCGGGGCGACGCCCGGCGACCGCCTGGTCGCTGCGCCTCGGCCGGAGGCCGCGCGAGCTGCCCGCACGCCGCGCCGACGTCGCCGCCGCCGGAATAGCGCACGATCGACCCGACCCCGGAGGCGGCGAGCACCGCGCGGAACGCCTCGAGCCGCGCCGAGCGCGCGAACGGATCGACGGCGGCGCCGCTCGCCTCGACGCCGCCGGGCGAGGGCAGGGGCGCGTCGGCCGCGCCGATGGCGTTGTACGGGATGAGGCTGAGCCGGGGAGAGATCCCGTGCTCCACCGCAAAGTTACGGACGAGCGCGGCGAGGCTCGCGGCGTCCTCGTCCGTGTCGTTCTGGTCTGCGAGGAGCGTGTATGCCCACATCGGCGCGTGGCCCGTCGCGCGAGCGTGCTCGCCCACGGCCGCGAGCACCTCGTCAAGCGGGTGCGCGCCGTCGATCGGCATGAGCAGGCGACGCTTGCCGGGGCGCACCGAGCCGAGCGAGAGGCCGAGGCGGACCGCGGGGACCTCGGCCGCGAGCCGCCGGATGCCGGACGGCAGCCCCGCCGTGCAGACCGTGATGTTGCGCATGTCGATCGCCTGCGCGCTCGGCTCGGAGAGCACCCGGATCGCCTGGATGACGCGGTCGGCGTTCGCGAGCGGCTCGCCCATGCCCTGGAACAGCACGCCGTGGACGCGCGCGCCGCCGCCCACGGTGGCGCCTAGGTCCCGGCGGATGAGCCGCACCTGCTCGATGATCTCCCAGGCCTCCAGGTTGCGCGTGAGGCCCATGCGCCCTGTGGCGCAGAAGGCGCAGGCTAGCGCGCAGCCTACCTGCGAGCTCACGCACGCCGAGTACCGGCCCGGCCGCTCGAGGGGGATGCGCACCGACTCCACCGTCGCGCCGTCCTCCAGGCGGAAGGCGTACTTCACGAAAGGATCCTCGGCGCTCGCGCGCCGCTCCACGAGCGCGAGCGTCCTGATCTCGCCCGCCGAGCGCGCGGCCTCGAGCGCGGCGCGCCGGATGGTCGCGGGCGCGCGCGCGGGCAGCTCGCCGAGGCGGTGCGCCAGCGAGACGATGCGGCGCGCGTCGGTGAGATCGATGCCGCACGCGCCGGCGAGGTCCGCCGGGAGCACGGCCTGGAGCGCGAGGCGAGGGCGGCGTTCGTCCAAGGTGCTCTGGGGGCGGAGATCCACGGCCGATACCGACTAGCGCGCCAGGGCGGCCCAGTCTACGGTCGCCCGCGCATGCTTCGCCCGATCCGCTGGATGCGGCGCGGTATCGCTCCTCTCCTCGCGGCGGGGCTCGCCTTCGCGCCGGCGCGCGCGGCCTGGGCGTCGCCCGAGGACGTGCTCGGCTTCGGCGCGCGCGCGAGCGCCATGGGCGCGACGGGCGCCGCGAGCGCCGAGGGGTACGAGGCCGTCCACGCGAACCCGGCGCTCCTCTCGCTGTCGCGCGAGCGCCGGCTGACCCTGGGGATCGAGGGCGCGATCTTCGACCTCCGCGCCGGAGATCGGCGGCTTTCCTACGCGCCGCTGCGCGGCAGCCTGATCGGCGCCACGCTGCCGATCCCGTTCGGCGGCGCGCTCGCGGACCGCGTGACGATCGGCCTCGGCTTCTTCACGCCGTTCGACGTGGTGGTCCGCGGGCGCATCCTCTACCCGGAGACGCCGCAGTTCCCGCTCGCGGACCGCACCCAGTCGGTCGCGGTGCAGGCGGCGCTCGGGGTGTCGATCGGGCGCGGCGTCCGGGTGGGGGCCGGCTTCGCCGCGCTGGCGGCGCTGTCGGGCTCGGTGACGGTGGCGACCGACGCCTCCGGCCGCGTGGGCACCCTCGTCGAGGACACGCTCGTCGCGAGCTACGGGCCGATCATCGGCGCGAGCTACGATGTCGGCGCCTACCGCGTGGGGGCCACGTTCCGCGGCGAGCTCGTCGGGCGGTTCAACGTCGTCATCCACGCGGAGGATCTCGGGGGCATCGCCGTGCCGCCGCTCAACATTGCGGGGATCGCGCAGTACGATCCGGCAGAGCTCGCGCTCGAGGTGGCGCGCGTGAAGGGCCCCTGGAAGGTGGCGATCGGCGCGACGTACAAGCGCTGGTCGGACTACCCCGGCGCGGTCGAGGCGACGGTGCGCTGCCCGGAGGTCGACCCCGACACGGGCGAGCCGTTCACCGGCTCGTGCTCGGCGCCGGCGCCCGCGGCCCCGGGGTACTCGGACACTGTCGTGCCGCGCGTCGGCGTGGAGCGCAGCCTCGCGCTGCGGCCCGGCGCCACGGCGCACGCGCGCGGCGGCGCCTTCTTCGAGCCATCGCCCGCGCCAGAGCAGACGGGCGCGTCGAACGTCTACGACAACGCGCGCGTCGGGCTCTCGCTCGGCTACGGGCTTGCGCTCGCCGCGCCGCTGCCGCGGCTGACGCTCGACCTGTTCACCCAGGTCCAGCTGCTCTTGCCGCGCGCGCACCGCAAGCGGGGCGATCAGGGCGCCGCGGCCGGGGAAGGCGGCGCCGTGCGCGCGCGCGGCGTCCTCGTCGCGGGCGGGACCACGGTCGGGGTGGCGTTCTGATGCGCCGGCTCCCCTGCGCCGCCGCCCTGCTGCTCGCCCTCGTCGCCGGCGGGCGAGCGCGCGCGCACGCGCCGGACGCGTACGGCTTCGGCTCGCGCGGCGCCGCGATGGGCGGCGCGCTCGCGGCGGACGCGACCGACTTCTCGGCGAGCTACTACAACCCGGCGGGCCTCTGCGGCGCGACGGGCCTCGGCCTCTCGCTCGGCTACGCGCACGCGTCGAACCACCTGCGCACGGACGACCGCGACAGCGGCGTGCGCGACGTCCACGGGCTCTCGGGCGGCCTTGTCGCGCCGGGCGAGGTGCTCGGCGTGCCGTTCGCGTTCGGCCTGGCGACGTTCCTGCCGGACGACGGGCTGTCGCGGATCAAGGCGAGCCGCCAGGAGACGCCGCGCTGGGAGCTCTACGACGACCGGCTCTCGATCCTGTTCCTGGCCGCGAACGTCGCGCTGCGCCCGCTCCCGTTCCTGGAGATCGGCGGCGGCGTCGCCTTCCTCGCCTCGACGCGGGGCCGCTTCTCGGTCTCCGGCCGCGCCGACGCGCTGTCGCCCTACGACTCGGCGCTCCGCCACGAGGTCGACGCCGACCTCACGTCGATCCGCTACCCGCAGCTCGGCGCGCGGGTGCGCGCCGGAGACCTCGGCTTCGTCGGGCTCGCCTACCGCGGCGAGGCGAAGCTTCCGCTGTCGATCGACGCGCGGCTGCAAGGGATCGTCGACTTCGCCGGCATCGAGGTGCCGCTCCTGTACGAGCTCGAGTCGCGCACCGTCGACGCGTTCCTGCCGCAGCAGGTCGTTGTGGGGGCGAGCTTCCAGCGGATCGAGGGCCTGCGCGTGAACGTGGACGTCGCGTGGGTGAACTGGTCGGCTTACGAGAGCCCGGTGGCGAGGACGCGGGCGCACCTCGAGGCGGCGCCGCCCCCCGAGGTGCCGCTCGACCTGCCCGACGACCCGAAGCCCACGTCGGTCGTGCCGCTCCGGTTCGCGGATCGGCTCGTGCCGCGGCTCGGCGTCGAGTACCTCGGCCTCGCGGCGGGGGGCCTGCGCAAGGTCGCCGGCCAGGCGGGCGAGCGCCGCGCGATCGAGATCCCGCTCCGCGCCGGCTACGTCTACGAGCACTCTCCGGTCCCGCCGCAGCGGGGCGCGACAAATTACATCGACGCGGATCGGCACACGATGTCGCTGGGCGCGGGCGTCGTCCTGAACCGGCCGCTGGAGGAGCTGCCGGGGTCGCTGCGGATCGACCTCCACGGGCAGCTGTCCGTGCTGCCGGAGATCGTGGTGCAGAAGGACAATCCGGCGGATTTCGTCGGTGATTACCGGGCGGGCGGGACGATGGTGAACCTCGGGGGGACGGTGACGGCGGGGTTCTGACCTCGTCAATGGTGGATCGAGCGAGCGGAGCCTGCGTTCAAGACAAGCGAGCGGGCCCTGCTCACGCCGGATGCGATGATGGCAAACATTGCCACATACGTAGGGTCACTTTGCATGCGGATCTGTAAACGTACGGGCAACGTAGGGTCACTTTGCATGCGGATCTGTGAGCGTCGTTGCCTATGCAGGATCACCCCCAAGCGGCCAGGGCTCGCTCTGCGTCGACCGTTGCTCCGGTTGCTCTTGCGAGCGATCGCCGCGTGCGCCGCCTCGTTGTCGCTCGCCGCGTGCGCGACGCTCCCGTCCGAGAGCGACGAGGGCAGCGTGCCGAGCGCCCATGCTGGCCCGTTCCGCGAGATCGACCAGGAAGAGCTCGGCAGCTCTCGGGTGGCCCCGCACGCGATGGACGACGACGAGCGCTTCACGCGCGACGCGTCCGTGATCGATCTCGACGGCGACCCCTCGACGCTCGCGGCCGCCGGCTTCTTCGCCGCGACGCTCCACGCCGAGGGGGACGCGCCGGATCCGCTCGCCCCGCCGAACGCGATCGTCCGTCACGACGCCGCTGACGGCCGCTCGTTCGCGCGATCGTCCGTGACCGTCCTCGCGCCGGAGCTGCCCTGGGAGGGCGGCGTCGTTGCAGCGCCGTCGGCGGTCCTCGTGCGCGGCGAGATCTGGCTCTACTACGCGGCCGAAGGCGGCATCGGCCTCGCGCGCAGCGCCGATGGCGTCGCCTTCGAGCGCGAGCCGGCGCCGGTGCTCGCGCCGCGCTCGTCCGACGAGGAGGGCTGGGAGCGCGGCGCGATCCCGGGGAGCCCCGGCGTCGTCCGGCTGCCCGACGGCTCGTTCCGGATGTTCTACGCCGTCGCCGGCGGCGGCGACGCGTCCTCCGTGGGGGAGGCGCGCAGCGACGACGGCCTCGTCTGGGAGCGCGTCGGCGGCGGCCCCGCGCTCTCGCCGGCGTCGCTGCCGGGCGCGGGCGCGCTCGAGGGCGAGCCCTTCGACAGCGTCGCCGTCTTCGACCCCGCCCCGGTGCTGGCCGTTTCCGCCACGGGCCGCTCGAGCTTGCGCGTCTACTACGCCGCCCGCGACAGCGCGGGGCGCTCGGCGATCGGCCTGGCTGCCCGCTGGGGTCACGACGGGCCGCTCCAGCGCGCCGTGGCGCCGGTGTTCGGCGCCTCGTCCGCCCTCGCGCCGCGCGCGCCGTGGGTGGCCGTCTATCCGGGGTTCTCGCTGCTGTTCGTCACGCAGGCGGCAGGGACGCGCGAGGGCCAGCGCTATCCCGCGGTCGCCGCCGGCGTCGCGCCGGCGGACGCCGCGCTCCCGCCGCCCGGGCCGTGAACGCGCCCGTGCGCGCCCGGAGCGCGCTGCGCAGCTCACCGCGGCGGCGCGCCGCCGAGCGAGCCGGCCGGACGCGCCGCCAGCCCTGGCCCAGCGCGGCTCGCCAGGTCGAGGGCCACCCGGCGCTCGATCCAGAGGAGCAGCGGGCAGAAGGCGAGCGTGAAGGCGATGGCCAGCGCGGCCACGCCATCCATGCCGTCGAGCCGCCCGTCCGGGAGCTCGCGGAGCATCCTGGCAGACAGGAAGGCGGCGACCGCGGAGGAGAGGTGCTGCACCGCCGACTGGATCGACGCGAAGCGCGCCCGCTCCGCGGGGAGCGGCACCTTCGAGGCGAGCGTGCTGTACGAGATGTTGCAGATCGTCGTGCTGGTCATGAAGCCGACGAAGACGCCGATCACCGGCAGCCCCGGCACGTACGAGTGGAACCCGGCGTAGAGGACGGCCACGAGCAGCGCCACGCCGGCCAGGCTCGTGCGGAACGCGCCGAGCCGATCGAGCAGCGGACCCGCCGTGCGCATCACCACGAAGCTGAGCGCGCCGCCCGCGAGGTAGAGCAGGCCGAGCCGGTCGCGCGGGTAGCCGAGGTTGTGCTGCACGTAGGCCGAGATGTTCGGGATGATCAGGAACGACGCCATCATCACGGCCGCCGTCGCCAGGTACGAGAGCACCACCAGCGGGCGGCTGACCAGGGCGCGGAGCTCGCGCAGGGCGCTCCCCGGCGCCGCTGCGCCGCCGAGGTGGCCGCGCATCGAGGGCAAGAGCACGATCGCGAGCCCCGCGACGACGACCCCGAGCCCCGCGACAGCGAAGAAGGGCACGTGGAACCCGCCGCGGCGCGCGAGCTCGAGCCCGGCGGGCACGCCGAGCACCGCGGCGAACGAGTAGGCGCCCATCACGACGCCCATCGCCTTGCCGCGCCGCTCGGGCGGGATGACGTCGGCGACGATGGACAGGGAGAGCGACGTCGCGGGCCCCGCGAAGGCGCCGGCGACCATGCGCGCCGCGAGCAAGCTCGTCAGCCCGGTCGCGAAGCCGCCCGCCGCCGTGCCGAGCACGAGGCCGAGCATCGCGACAGCGAGCGCGCGCCGCCGGTCGAACCGGTCGAGGAAGAACGCGCCCGCGACGCCCGAGAGCGCCGCCGCGGCGGTGTAGCTGCCGCCGACGAGGCCGAGCTCGGACACCGGGATGCCGAGGGCGCTGGCGAGGTCCGGCCCGAGCGGCATGACCATCATGACGTCGAGGAGGTTGACGAACTGGACCGCCGCGACGAGGAGCAGGATCGTCCGTTCGGAGCGAGCGCTAGCCATGGTCGCCTCGCTCCCGGCCCACGGCGCCACGCCCGGTCGCCCCGGCGATCTGGCCCTCATGTCGTCCCCTGGCTGCGCTCATGACGCCAGCGCGGGGATCGCGAGCGGATCGCAGCCCGCGTCCAGCGCCGCCACGAACGCCTGCTGGTGCGCCTCGAGGGTGGCCGGATCGTAGAGCGATGGGTGCCCGTCCAGCGTGAACTGAAGGGTGTCTCCCCAGCTGGAAAAGGCGAACGAGAGGTCTTCCACCGGGCCGGACGCGACGTTGGTCACTGTCGCCGTGAGCTCGGGGCCGAAGTCGAGCGGCGCGTTGAAGGGGATGACGTTGACCTCGGGGCCGAACAGTCGCTTGTAGTTCATGTCGCGCCAGAGGTGCATGTAGTGATAGCGCTGGTGGGCGCGCAGGCCGTCGAACGCGCGCCTCGCGCGCTCCGCGAGCTCCGGAAGGGTGGAGTCCGGATCGACGCGGACCCTCACGGGGATCATGTTCATGGCCATGCACGGGACCCTGAGGGCCGCGGTGCCCATCCGCTGCATCACCGGGACGCCGAGGAGCACGTCGCGCTCCCCGGTCAGGCGCGCGTGGAACGCGGCCACCATGCCGAAGAGCAGGTTGGGCCAGCTGACCTTGAGCTCGGTCGCCCTCTTCCTGAGCTTCGCGCCGAGCCGCGCGGGCAGCTCCATGCTCGCGCGGTTCCCCCGCAAGAGACCCAGCTCCTCGAAGAGCACCGGCGGCAGATCGAGCCCGTCGTAAACGCGCATGAGCGCCTCCCGATCCCGGGCTTGCTGCGCGGAGCCCTGGTAGGCGAGATCCTCGTCGATCACCGGAGCGAAGCTCGCGAATACCGGCGGTAGCGCGCGGCCGCCGCGCAGCGCGCGGTAGTGCTCGGCGACACGGCTCTTGCAGAGCTGGAAGCCGTAGCCGTCGAGGGTGATGTGGTGCGCGCGGAAGACCCAGAGGTGATGATCCGGGGCCAGCCGGTAGATGGTCTGATCGCAGAGGTGCCCTTCCTCGAGCGAGAACGCCTGATCGAGCTGCTGCCGGATCTCCCTGTCGGCCGCGAGCTGCGGGTCGTCCGCGCCGGTCAGATCGCGCAGCGCGATCGAGGGCTCTGCTGCCTCCCCGAGGCGCTGGCGGGGCTCTCCGTCCTGCTCGAAGAACCGGATGTGCAGGGCCTCCGCCTCGCCCTGCATGGCGACGAGCGACTGCCTGAGCCGGTCGAAGTCGAGCGGCCCGCGCAGCGCGATCCGCTCCGCCGTGTTGTTGACGGTGCTCTGCGGGTCTCTCCTGTGCTCGAGCCACATGGCCGCTTGCGCTTGGGTGAGGGGTCGACTGGCGCTCATGGATACAGGACCTCAGGACGCGGCTTCCACGAAGCACGCTTGGCTCGTCGTTGTTGTCTCTCGTCACCGCGCGCCGCGGACCCCGGGAGTCGCCAGCGCAGCGAGCGCGCTCGCTGCGGGGGCTCCGCGGGGCGCGACGACAGCGCTACCGGGCTGCCTGACGCCGGCCGCCCCGAGGGCCGGCCCGGCGCGCTCGCGCCGTGCAATGAGCCGTCACCAGGCTCTATATGAAAATGAAAACTGATTTCAATTAGCTAGAGGATCGGGTAGAACCCGTCAAGCGGATTCGCTCGGAACGGAGAACCGGCCGGTTCTCGCGGAGATCCGCGTGCACCGGCCGGCGCGAGCGTCGCTTTCGGGCACACAGGACCGCCCGGAGCGCCGGCCTTCCCCGTAGCTCGGGCGCGAGGAGAGCCGCTTGACAGTCTGGACATTGGCGTGCTAGAGCCCAGAATTGAAATTGAAATTGAAAGTAGTTTTCATTATCGCCTTTGACGTTCAGGGCAGAGGTGAGGTCAGAAAAGAGGGCCAGGGATGAACGACCTGACGCTGAAACGGGAGGCTTCGCCCGGCGGCCGGTGCGAGCACTGCGGTGTTGCCGGTCACGCGGAGAGCGATGCCCTTCGCTGCGACTGCGGCAGCATGCTCGCGCGGCATGTGGCCGGGGGCATCGAGCTGAAGTGCCGGCGGTGCAAGCGTGTTGTCATCGTTCCGCTCTCGCAGGCAGGGGACGACGACGGATGAGACAAGGGTCGAGCGCTGACATGAACGCTCGCGGCAGCGTGCTTGTGCGAGCGCCTCTCTCGGCCTCGCGGAGCAGACATGGATTGACCGGGAGCCGAGCCGCCCGGGAGGGCGCGGCTGCGCAGGCCTCTCCGGCGCGCCGTCTCATCGCGCTCTTTCGGGCTGGGCTGGAGACGCGATGAACCGCGGGCGCCGCTCCCGTCGCGCGGGGATGGTCTGGATGCTGGCCCTCCTGCCCTGCGGCGCGCGTCCGGCCTTCGCGCAGGAAGCGCGGGCGAGCCAGGAGGCGCCTGTCGAGTCGCCAGTCGAGCAGCGCGAGGGGCGCGGGGCGCGCGGGACGCCAGAGGCCGAGTCGGGGCAGGGGGCGCGCGCGCCGGGGGACAGCGCCGCGCTCGAGGTGCACGCGCCCGAGCTCATCGAGCGCGCCGAGGCCGCCTACCCGGAAGCGGCGCGCGCCGCCGGCGAGGAGGGGAGCGTCGTCCTGACGCTGACGATCGACGCAGCGGGGCGCGTCACCCAGGCGAACGTCGCGACGCCCGCCGGCCACGGGTTCGACGAGGCCGCGCAAGAGGCCGCGCTGCGCTTCCGCTTCAGGCCGGCCCGGCGGGGGGACCGGAGCGTCGCGGCGCGGATCCTCTACCGCTACGACTTCCGGCTGCCCGAGCCGCCCGCAGCGGCGACGCCCGCTGCCGCGACGGCCGCCGTGGCCGACGTCGCCGCCCTGGCGACGCCCGCGGCGGCGACGCCGGCCACGGCGGCCGTCGCCGGGCGGGTGCTCTGGTCGGGCCCTGGCGGCGAGCCCGTGGCAGGGGTCGAGATCGCGGTGGCGTGCCCGGAAGGCGGCTCGCGCCGGGTCGCCCGCACCGACGAGCAGGGGCGCTTCCGCATCGAGGCGCTGGCGCCCGGCCCTTACGACGTCACCGCCGCGCCCACGTTCGCGCAGCGGCTCAGGGTGCGGGTGGCGGCGGCCTCCGGGCGAGAGGCCGAGACGACGCTACGCCTCGTGCCGCTGGCCGCCGCGCCGTCGCTCGAGGTGAGCGTGCGCGGCGCCTCCGAGGCCGAGCGGCTGCGCCGATCCGCGGAGGCCGTGCAGGTCGTCGAGACCGCCGCGGCGCGGCGGCAGTCCGCGGATCTCGGCGAGGTGCTCGCCCGCTCCGAGGGCGTGAGCGTGCGCCGCGCGGGCGGGCTCGGCTCCGCCACCCGCTTCTCGCTCAACGGCCTCACCGGCGACCAGATCCGCTTCTTCCTCGACGGCGTGCCGCTCGCGCTCTCGGGCTACTCGTCCGGGATCGCCAACGTCCCGGTCAACCTCGTCGAGCGGGTCGAGATCTACCGCGGCGTCGTGCCCGCGCGCTTCGGCGCGGACGCGCTCGGCGGCGCGGTGAACCTGGTGACCGATCGAGACACCCGCGGGACGCGCGCCTCGGCGTCCTACCAGGTCGGCTCCTTCGGCACCTACCGGATGACCCTCGGCGCGCGCCACGCGCACGAGCCCAGCGGTTTTTTCACGCGCGCGAGCGGCTTCGTCGATCTCGCGCGGAACGACTACCCGATGCAGGACGTCGAGGTGCTGGAGGACAGGGAGCCCGGAGCGGGCGCCGAGGTCCACCGGTTCCACGACCGCTACCGCGCGGCCGGCGGCTCGGTCGAGGCGGGGTGGCTCCGGCGGCCCTGGGCCGATCGGCTCCTCCTGCGGGCCTTCTACGCCGCGCACGACAGGGACGTGCAGCACAACCTGTACATGACGGTGCCTTACGGCGAGGTCACCTATGGCAGGCAGTCCGGCGGAGGCCAGGTGCGGTACGAACAGCCGCTCCACGGCAGGAGGCTCCGGCTCGACGCGGTGGCGGGCTATACGCTCGCGCGCACCGCCTTCCGCGACATGGCGACCTGCCGCTACGGCTGGCGCGGGCGCTGCCTCGCGAGGGTCCCGCAGCCGGGGGAGATGGGCGACGCGGCCGATCAGGCCGTCCTCCAGCACACCGCGTATGCCAGCGTGAACCTGGCCGTCCGCGTCGCGCCCGAGCACATCGTTCGCCTCGGGGTGTCGCCCACGTACGCGAGCCGCACCGGGAGGAACCGCGCGAACCGTGACGGGTACGATCCGCTCACCGCGCAGCGCGGGTTGCTCGGCGGCGTGGCCGGCGTCGAGTACGAGGCGAGGCCGCTCGACGGCCGGCTCGCGAACATCGCCTTCCTCAAGACCTACGCGCAGGTGATCGGGACGAAGGAGCTGCTCCCGAGCGGGGCCCTCCGCGATCTCGACCTGACGCGCCACCGGCTCGGGATCGGCGACAGCCTGCGGTTCCGCTTCACCGAGGCCCTCTACGCGAAGGCCTCGTACGAGCTGGCCACGCGGCTGCCCAGCGCGGAGGAGCTGTTCGGCGACGGCGGCGTCATCACCGACAGCCTGCACCTCCGGCCGGAGGTGAGCCACAACGTCAACGCCGGCGTCACCCTGGAGCGCGCGGAGACCGGGTTCGGTCACGTTCGCCTCGACGTGAACGGCTTCGGTCGCCTCGTCGAGGACCTCATCCGGCTGGGCGGGCAGGCCAGCTACGCCAAGTACGAGAACTTCCCCTCGGCCAGGTCCCTGGGCTTCGAGTCGTCGGCCGGGTGGACGTCGCCGGGCGACTGGCTGGCGCTCGACGGTCAGCTCACGTGGCAGGACTTCCGGAACACGACGAGCACCGGGCCGCTCGCCCGTTTCCAGGGCGATCGCATGCTCAACCAGCCGTATCTGTTCGCCGACGCCTCCGCGCGCCTCCAGTGGCCCGCGCCGTTCCACCGGCGCGACGCGCTGACGCTGACCTGGAGCACGCGTTATGTCGGCGAGTTCTTCCTCGGCTGGGAGAGCGCCGGAGACGAAAAGCACACCGTCGAGCCGCAGCTCCTGCACGCGCTCGCGCTCGCCTACGCGGTGCAGAGCGGCGGACGCTCGGTGAGCGGCAGCCTCGAGGTCCACAACCTCACCGACCAAAAAGCCTTTGATTTCTATGGAGTACAGCGTCCGGGGCGAGCGGCCTACGCCAAGCTCGTCCTCGAGCTGTGACCACGTGTCGGATCGAGAAGAAGTGAAAGGAGATGATTCGATGTCGCGTTCTCTGCGCCCCATGAAGGCGTTCTTGTTCACTCTCGTCGTCCCCTGCCTGGTCGCCTGCGGCGACAGCGGGAGCGACGGCGCCGGCGGCGACGCCGGCGAAGCCGGCGCCGGGGGCGGGGTGAGCGCGTCCGGGGACCTGTTCGCGCTCACCACGCAGGTGTTCGGCGTCGAGGCGGCCGACACGCTGAGCTACATCCTGCTGACCGACACGCTCGAGAGCGACGCGCCGCTGTCGCTGGACGGCGGTATCGAGATCCTCGGGCGCGGCATCGGCGCGGCGCCCGACGGGGGTGGCGCCCTGTTCGTGGCGAGCGACGCCGGGCCGACCGTGACCCGCTACGACCTCGGCGCCGGCGGCCTGAAGAAGGGCGCCACGGTGAGCTTCCTGGGCCAGGGGCTCGCGAAGCTCGACGAGTACGGTGGGCAGTTCCAGTTCGTGTCGGAGACCAAGGCGTACTTCTTCGATGGATACACCGCCCAGGTCGTGATCTGGAATCCGAAGGACATGACGGTCACCGGCGCCATCCCGCTCGACGATCTCGTGATCCCGGACGCCACGCTCACCTTCACCGCGGCGCCCCTGCGCGTGGGCGACGCGGTGATCTCCTTCGCCGGCTGGAGGAACGGCCCCGAGGTGCCGAGCCAGGCCGGGATCGTCGTCGTGGACAGCGCGACGGACAAGGCCACCGTCGTCACCGACGATCGCTGCGGCTACGTGCGCGACGGCGCCGAGGGGCCCGACGGCAAGATCTACATGGCCACCGAGGCGTACGGCGCCGCGGTGCACCGGCTCAACGCGGAGAGCGCGGCGGCGCCCTGCATGCTGCGCTTCGACCTCGAAGCCGGCACGTTCGACCCCGACTTCCACATCGAGCTCGGCTCGCTGTTCGACGGCGGCGCCGCCGGCTCGCTCATCCGCGGCTCGGGCGGCGAGGCGTACCTGCGCGTGCTCGACGAGAACGCCTTCGAGATCAAGGAGGACACCCACCCGCGGGTGCTCGCGAGCGCCGCGGCGTGGCGGTGGGCCAGCGTCACCCTCGGCGACGCGCCGGCGGCCACGGTGCTCGACGACGAGCCCACGAGCGGCAGCGTCGTGAGCGTAGCGCTCGGCGGCGAGAGCTTCGTGCTCCAGTTCCAGGGCCAGGACACAACCACCTTCCGCGAGCTCGGTGGCAACGGCCCCGGCGAGGTGAGCCTTACCGCGCCCGGCGTCGTGTTCTCGGCCGCGAAGCTGCGATGATGCTGGCGCCCGATCGGGAAGGTGCGATGAGGGACGACCCCGCGCGAGAGCCCCGCTCCGCGCAGGGCCGCCGCCCGCGGCCGCGGTACGGCGCCGTGATGAAGATCGTGCGGCGCGCGCACATGTACCTCGGCCTGCTCGTGTTTCCCTGGATCCTGCTGTTCGGGATCAGCGGCGTGCTGTTCAACCATCCGCAGATCGGGCGCGACTTCGAGCGGCGGGAGATCTCCGCCGAGCAGATCGCGGCGCTCACCGCGTTCAGGCCCTGGGATCCCGACGCCCTGGCGCGCAGGGTCGTCGAGCAGCTCAACGCCGGATCGCCCTCGCGCTACACGCTCGACGAGGAAACGCCCGGCTCGTTCTCGGGCTGGCCGGAGCTCACCGGATCGACCCGCGACGGCGGGCGCACCATGCTGCTCATCAGCCTGGACGACGGCGACGCGACGCTCTCGACGTTCCCGCCCGGCCCCGGCAAGTCCCCTGATCCTCCCTTCGCCGGCGCGAAGATCGAGCTGCCCGAGCACAGGATGGCGGCGGTGGAAGAGCAGGTGAAGGAGCTCCTGCCCAGGCTGGGGTTCGAGGGCGCGGGCCCCTTGCACGCCGATCCGGAGGTCAGCCCCGAGCTGCGCTTCCGCATGCGCGACGCGGACGCCCGCGCGTGGAACGTCACGTACAACCTCGGCTCAGGCCGCCTCGACGGGCGGCCCGACGACGCGCCCGGGCAGCTGCGCTTCGTGGAGCTGCTCGGGAACCTGCACAAGACCCACCATTTCCCCGTTCACGGCGGGATGACCTGGGTCTGGGCGCTCTTCGCGGACATCACCGGCATCACCCTGGTCCTCTGGGCGATCAGCGGCCTCGCGATGTGGTGGCAGATGAAGCCCTCACGGGTCATCGGCGCCGTGGCGATCGCGGTCGCCGTCGCCGTGGCCGCGGTGGTGATGAGCGGCACGGCGTCGGACCTCCTGTTCGGCAACGTGGAGAAGGGCGGCGCGTGAGCGCGATGCCCGGCGGCCGCTGCGGTCGCCGGGCCCTGCCTGCGGGCCGGATCAGGCCCCGAGCGTGGCGCCGCCGTCGACGCAGAGGTCGTGCATCGTGATGTGCCGCGCCTGATCCGAGAGCAGGAACAGCACCGCCGCGGCGACGTCCTCGGGGGTGGCGATCCGGTTCAGCGGGATCCCCAGCTTGAACGTCTCGAGGTTGCCCGCGATGACCGCGCGCCCCCCGCGCTCGTCCGCCCACAGCGAGCGCTGCATCGGCGTGTCCGTCGAGCCCGGGGACACCACGTTGCACCGGATGTTGTGCTGCGCGAGCTCCAGGCCGAGGCACTTCGTGAACATGGTCGTGGCCGCCTTCGAGGCCGCGTAAGCGGCCATGTGCATGCGGGGCGTCCGCGCGGCGTTGGACCCGACCGTCACGATCGCCCCTGACGAGCGCGCCGTCATCCGCCGCGCCGCGGCCCGGCTCACGTTGAACACCCCCTTCGTGTTCACCGCGAAGGTCCGCTCCCAGTCCTCGTCGCTCAGCGAGATGGCCGCGCCCACGCGCAGCACGCCGGCCACGTTGACAAGGAACTCGAGGGGACCCAGCTCCCGCTCGATCGAGTCCACGGCGCGATCGACGGCCCCGGCGTCGGCCACGTCCACCGGGAACGCCGCCGCGCGGTGGCCGCTCGCCCTCAGATCCGCGACCACCGCGCCCAGGCGCTCCCCGTTCGCGTCGAGCGCGGCCACCGCCGCGCCGCGCGCCGCGAGCGCGCGCGCGACCGCCTCACCGATCCCCTGGGCCGCACCTGTGACGAGCGCGACCCTGTCCTTGAACTCCATCGCTTGTTCCCTCTCAGGTGTTGTCGCTGAGGCATCCCCTCAAATTCTTCGGAAAATTCACAGGGAGGCGGGGAGACGGGGAGGGAAATCTTCAAAATACTCCCTGTCTCCCCGCCTCTCTGTTCAATTTCTCCGCTGAAAATGGCTGCGAATGAGGGGATTCCTCAGGTGTCGTCGAGCTCGTCCATGAACCGATGTCGCTCCTCGTGGTACGCCTCCTCGGAGCGGCTGGCCCTCCAGTAGGGGACGGCGTACATCGCGTCGCGCCGGAGGCCGCGCTCGCTCCGCAGGTGATCGCGGATCGCGCGGACAGAGTCCGACTCGCCGGCGACCCAGGCGAAGACCCGTCCTTCCGGCCATGTCAGGGCGCGGACTGCCTCTTCCAGCTCGGGGCTGGGCGCGTGCCTTCCGCCGAGTGGCAGCCAGGTCAGCGCGACCTGCGGCGGGCGCTCGAGCTGCTGCACGTCCGCCTCGTCGGGGACCGCCACGACGGCGTGGCCGCGCGCCGTGGCCGGCAGGGCCTCGAGCAGCGCGCCGATGGCCGGCAGCGCCGCGAGATCGCCGGCCAGGAGGTACCAGTCGGCGGACCCGAGCATCGGATCGGGGCCGCTGGGGCCGGCGACGCCGATCCGGCCGCCCGGCGCGGCGCGGCGGGCCCAGCGCGACGCGGGGCCGTCGTCCCCGTGCAGCACGAAGTCCACGTCGAGCTCTCCGACCTGCGCGTCGTACCGCCGCACCGAGTACGTCCGCGTGATCGGCCGCCGCGGCGCCGGCGGCCAGATCGGGCCCTCTGGACCGAGCACGGGCAGCTCCGGCGACTCCTGGTCTTCGCGCGGGAGGAACACCTTGATGTGCGCGCCGCCCGCGCCCGCAGGGAACCCCGCGAGCGCCTCGCCGCCCAGCGTGATCCGCCGCAGATGAGGGGAGATCTGGGTCGCGCGCAGCACCTCGAGGAGGCGCGGGGGCGTGCGCGCCGCCGCCGCCGGCGGGGGAGTCGCGGTTTCCTTCATGATGACAGGGCTCCTCGTCGCCGTGATGCGGGCGGTCAGCCGGCGGCCTCCTGGATGAGCGCCTCTGCGCCGTGCCGCGGCGCTGGCCTTGTCTCGCGCGGCAGCCGCGTCGCCAGGAGCTCCCACCACGCGGCGAGCGTCGGCAGCTCGGCGAGCTCCACGAACGTGATCTCGATCCCCGCGCCGCGCCACCGCTCGACGAGCGTCATGAGGCGGATCGAGTCGAGCCCCAGGTCGAGGACGTGATCGCGGTCGGAGATCGCCGACGCGGGCTGCTCCAGGATCTCGGCCACGTCGCCGCGCAGGCGATCGAGGCCTTTCGCCCGGTCCAGCGTCCACGCGGACGAAGGCGGCGGCGCGTCGCGGCGCGGGAGGTCTGCGTCGCCGCGCGGGGCGAGCGCGGCCACCACCTCGCGGGTCGGCAGGGGGACGCCGCACCGCTGCGCCACGTAGGAGATCGCCATCTCGTGCTGCTCCCGGGAGAAATCGGCGGTCGCGTCGGTCACGAAGAACGGCTGGATGTCGTTCATGAACGCTTCACACGCGGTCAGCAGGCACCCGATGTGCGCGTAAACCCCGCACACGATCAGCTGATCGCGGCCCCACCGTCGCAGGAGATCCAGCAGCTCGGTGCGCTGGAACGCGCTGTAACGCCACTTGGTGAGGACTGTATCGGCGTCTCCCGGGGCGAGCTCGGTCACGATCCCGTGCTTGTCCGGCTGCTGCGTCAGCCCGGGTCCCCAGAGATCCAGCAAGAGGCCGCGCTGCGCGTTCGTCTGCTCGGCGGGCTGCTTCGTGTAGACGACCGGGATCCCGCTCGCCGCGCACCGCTCCCGGAGCAGGCGGGTGTTGGCCAGAAGCTCGACCACCGGCGACGCCTGGGCGTCGTAGTAGCCGAGGAAGTACTGCTGCATATCGTGGATCAGGAGGACTGCGCGCCTCGGATCCGGACGCCATGATACCCGGCTCTGCGGGATCTCGTCGGCTCGTGGCATGGAATAGGCCTGGATTCTGGGGATTCCCATGGTGATTCCTCTCTCGCGTGAGCAAAACGTTCCCTGTCGACGGGCCGGGCAGCGGGCGTTCGGCGCGCTGCCCCCGCCCGCGCCGCGCCATCAGCCCCGCGCGCCCTGCGCGAGCCGGTCTTCGATCCACCGGCGGAGCGCCTTCTTGTCCACCTTGCCGACGCTCGTCGTGGGCAGCGCGTCGAGCCACTCGATGCGGTCGGGCACCTTGTACTGGGCGACGCCGCGCTCGCGCAGGAAGGCGTTGATCTCCCGCGCCGCCGGCGGCTGCCCCCGGGGCACGAGGAACGCGCACGATCGCTCGCCGAGGCGCTCGTCCGGCATGGCGACGAGCGCCGCGTCGCGCACCGCCGGGTGGGCGAGGACGTGGTTCTCGACCTCCTCGGCCGCGATCTTCTCGCCGCCGCGGTTGATCTGGTCCTTGGCGCGTCCCTCGACGATCAGGTAGCCGGCCGGCGTCCGCCGCACGAGATCGCCCGTGCGGTAGAAGCCGTCGCGCGTGAACGCCTTCGCGTTGTGCGCGTCGGCCCGGTAATAGCCGCGGATCGTGTAGGGCCCGCGCGTGAGCAGGTGACCGACCTGCCCGGGCTCGACGTCGCGATCGTCGTCGTCCACGACCCGGATCTCGTCGAGGGGGGAGATGGGCCGGCCCTGCGTCTCGAGCGCAACGTCGTCCGGGTCGTCGAGGCGGGTGTAGTTGACCAGCCCTTCCGCCATCCCGAACACCTGCTGCAGCGCGCAGCCCAGCGTGGGCCGCACCCGGCGCGCTACCTCGGCGGAGAGCTTGGCGCCGCCCACCTGGAGCACCCTCAGGCTCGATAGATCGTGCCGTGTCGTCCGCGCCGATTCCAGCCACACCGAGGCGAGCGGCGGCACGAGCGCGGTGATCGTGACCTTCTCCCGCTCGATCAAGGGAAACGCCTCGTCCGGGCTGGGACGGCGGCTGAGCACCACGCGGCCGCCGGCGCACAGCGCGCCCAGGCTCCCGGGGGAGCTGAGCGTGAAATTGTGCGCGACGGGGAGGACGGCCAGGTACACGCTGCCGGCGTCGAGCGCGCAGATCTCCGCGCTGGCCCGCACGCTGTAGAGGTAATCGTCGTGCGTCCGCGGGATCAGCTTGGGCACGCCGGTGCTCCCGCCCGAGAGCTGGAAGAAGGCGACGTCCCCCGGGTCGGGCCTCGGGAGCTCGACGGGCTCGCTGTAAAGGCTCGACAGCGCGGTGAACTCGCCCGGCTCGCCGGCCACGAGCACGTGTTTCACGGTCCCGGCTTCGCGCCGGACCTGCCTCGCCAGCTCCCGGTGATCGAAGCCGCCGTCCCTGTCGGCGACGACATAGGCGACCGCCTCCGTGTGCTCGCAGAAATACGTGATCTCGGCGCGGCGGTGCGCGGGCAGGGCGAGCACGGGGAGCGCGCCGAGCCGGAACAGCGCAAAGCACACCTCGAAGAACTCCGCGATGTTCGGGAGCTGGACCACGACGCGATCCCTCGGCCGGATCCCGAGGCGCAAGAGGCCCGCGGCGAGGCGATCGGCGCGGTGGTCGAGCTCGGCGTAGCTCAGCCGGCGATCGTCGCTGACGAGCGCGATCCGGTGCGGGTGCTGCGCGGCGCGCTCGCGGAGCAGGTCGCCGAAGGTCTCGCCGCGCCAAAAGCCGGCGCGGCGGTAGAGATCGGCCACCTCGGAAGGCCACGGAGTCCAGCCGTCCAGCGCCTGTCGGCTCTCCTCCGCGGGCGTCACGAGAGCTCCGGCGCCTGATCGAGGCCGAGCGCGTTCAGCATGGTCCCGAGCTTGGCGGAGGTCTCGGCGAGCTCGCGCTCGCCGTCGGAGCCGATGACGATCCCGGCCCCGGCGTACAGGCGGAGCGACCGGCCGGCTATATCGGCGCAGCGGATGGCGACCGCCCACTCGCCGTCTCCGGAGGCGTCGCACCAGCCCACGAGCCCCGTGAAGAACCCGCGATCGAACGGCTCGATCGCCCCGATCGCCGCGCGGGCAGACCCGGTGGGGTATCCGCACACGGCCGGGGTCGGGTGCAGCGCGGTGGCGAGCTTCATCGAGGAGATCGAGAGATCGCGCAGCTCTCCTGTGATCCGGCTCGACAGGTGCCAGAGGGTCGCTGTCTGCGTGAGGGAGGGCTCCTCGGGGACGCTCAGGCGCCGGCAGAAAGGCCGGAGCGCGGCGGCGACCGCCTCGACGACGATCGCGTGCTCGTGCCGGTCCTTCTCGGAGGCGAGCAGGGCGATCGCCCGCCGCCGGTCCTCGTCGGGGTCCGGGCTGCGCACCGTGGAGCCGGCGAGGGGATTGGCGACGACCCGGAGCCCCGAGCGGGACAGGAGCAGCTCCGGGCTCGCGCCGATCAGCGTGCGCTGCCGCGAGAGCGTGCGCTCCGGGCCGTACATCCCCGCGGCAGGATCGGAGAGGTTGGCGGCGAAGGTGTAGCCGCTCCGGTTCTGCTGCGAGAGGCGCTGCAGCACGAGGCGGAGATCGACCGGCTCTCGCAGCGTCATCTCCAGCATCCTGGAGAGCACCACCTTGCGCAGCGCCTCGGCTCTCATCATGTCCACGGCCAGCTCGACGCCGCGCACGTAATCGCGGGGCTCGGGGAACATGCGCAGCTCCTGGATGGCCACCGGCGGCTCTCGCCGGAGCGCTTCCGCCGCGGGGTTGAGCGGGCCGGCGCTCTGGATCGTCCGCGGCACGATGAGGTGCGCGGGCGACGTGCTGTTGAAGGGCACCGCGCCGACGACGATGGGGAGTCCATGGCCGTTCCTCCCCTGCGCCGCGAGCAGCCTGGTGACGCGGTCCGCCAGGCGATCGCCGCCGTCGGCGCCATTGGGCTCGAGGATCACGTCGTGCACGCCCTGCGCGAGGAGCGTGCGCGTCGGCGACGAGAAGAAGAACGCCGATTCGGGGGTGTATTGCCTGAGGAGCTGCCCGGCGTTCACCACGGGCAGCGCGACAGCGTCCGGCATCGAAATGGAATTCATCGACTACTCCTTGCAAGCTGTGGAATCGGGTGGCGCTCGCGGCGCGGCGCTCGGGCCAGAGCGCCGATCAGCCGCCGCGCAATGGCGGGGTTCGCCCGGAGCTAGCGCCGGATCGCGCCGCGGCCCGCGCTCCCGGCGCGCGAACCGCGGGGCTCCCGCGACGGGCGCCCGGCGCGCCGCCCGAGCGCGGCGAGCGCGGCGAGCGCGATCGACGCGCGTCTCCGGCTCATCGCCCGGCGCCCGGCAGCGCTCCCGGCTTCATCGCGCGGCCGCGCGCCTCGCAGGCGCGGCCGCGAGGGCTCCGCTGCAGCGCACAGGCGTCCCACCGACCAGCACGCGCGCTCCGCCAGCGAGGGCGTCGAGGCGCGGAGTCGGCTCGAACGTCGAAATGGGCACTTCGTCACATCCAGCTCCGATGGGCTTCGAGAGCCGCGTGGGCTCGGTTCATCGGGCTCTGGACGTGAAGTCGCGGGCCGCTGTTTTCTGATTTCTGATAAAGAAAATCAGTTTCAACTAACCTATTGCATGCTCGAAGGGACCCGTCAAGGAATTCCAGGCGCAGGCTCCGGGGGCGGCTCGACCGAGGATGGCGGCGGGCCAGCGGCGGCTGGTGGCGACGTCTGCAGCGACGGGCCACAAACCGGCGTATGCAGCTCAGCGAAACGCTCGCCGGCGCCTCCCTCGACGACCTCATCGCGCTCCTGCGCGGCAAGCGGTTCGTGGCGCTGACGGGCGCGGGGTGCAGTACCGAGTCAGGCATCCCGGATTACCGCGGGCCCGAGACGCGGCGCCGCGCGCGCAACCCGATCCAGGGGCGGGAGTTCTCGCGCTCGATCGAGGTCCGGCAGCGCTACTGGGCGCGCGCGGTGATCGGCTGGGAGCGGTTCTCCCGGGCCGAGCCCAATCCGGCGCACCGCGCCCTCGCGCGGATCGAGCAGGGCGGGCTGCTCGAGGGCCTGATCACGCAGAATGTCGACGGGCTCCACCAGGCCGCCGGCAGCCGCCGCGTCATCGAGCTGCACGGGACGCTCGCCGAGGTCGCCTGCCTCGCGTGCGGCGCGCTGGAGCCGCGCGCCGCCCTGCAGGAGCGGCTCCTCGCGCAGAACCCCGGGTGGCTGCGCCTCGCGGCCGACATGGCGCCCGACGGCGACGCCGACCTGCCCGCCGAGCACGTGGCCGCCTTCCGGGCGCCGCCGTGTCTCCGGTGCGAAGGGCCGCTCAAGCCGCGCGTCGTCTTCTTCGGCGAGAACGTGGCGCGGCCGATCGTCGACGCGGCGTTCGCGATGGTCGACGCGGCGGAGGCGCTCCTCGTCGTGGGCTCCTCGCTGGCGGTCTTCTCGGGCTACCGCTTCGTGCTGCGCGCCGCGCAGCGGGGCATCCCGATCGCGATGGTGAACCTCGGGTCCGCGCGCGGCGAGGAGCTCGGCGCCGTGAAGATCGACGCCCGGGCGGGCGACGTGCTGCCGCGCCTCGCCGACGCGCTGACCGGGGCGCCCAGGCGCGGGTAGCGACGCGGCGCCGGCGGGCGCCATGTCGGCCGCGCGCGGCCGCCCGTACCGGAGCTCAGTCGCGCCGGTACATGACGTCGGTGCGGAGCACGTACTTGCACCCGCGCGTCACGGCGGCGCCGCGGTGGAGCCGCCGGTGCTCGAACACGAGCGCCATCCCACGCTGCGGGGTGATGCTGCGGCCGCCCCAGAAGTCGGTCGTGCCGCCCTCGAAGTCGTCGTTCAGGTAGATCATCGCGGTGAACAGGCTCCGCTCGCCGTCCGATCGCACGAAAGACCCGTCGCCGTGCCAGTTGAAGTACTCGCCCTCCGTGTACCGGTAGTAGCGGAAGCGCTCGTTCAGCCCGACGGCGCGGTGGAGGCCCCAGGAGGGCGGCGTCCACGGCGCGAGCCGCTCCCAGAGGCGCGTGGCGAGGGTCGGGTCGTCGAGGATGACGCGGCCGTTGTTGCGGACCTCGAGGTTCACCACATCGGTGCCGCCGATGGGCGCCTGCTCGAAGCCCTGCGCCTCGGCGAGGCGGATGAACCCGGCGCACTCGTCGGGCGACAGCAGGTTCGTCACCGTGAAGACGCGGAGATCGTCGGCGTAGGCGGTTCGCTGGGCGAGTCGTTCAGCGTGCGTCGTGCTCATGCGTGGACCATGCGTCCGGGCGGACCGGATCCGGAAGGGCGGGACCGGGCAGGAGCGGGCAGCGCGGGTGGACAGGAGGGCGCGGCATCGCCGATCATCGAGCGCTCGCAGCGATGGCACAGGTCCCCAGGGCGGGCCGGGGCGCGGGGCCCGCGGTCCACTTCAACCACACGCTCCTCCAGCGGGCGCGGCTCGAGCTCGACCTCACGCAGGAGCAGGTCGCCGCGTCGATCGGCGTCGATGTGCGGACCTACAGGCGCTACGAGTCGGGCGCGGTCAACGATCCGCGGCTCGGCTTCTCGGTCCGGAGCCCGTCCCGGCGGCGCATCCTCGAGCGGCTCAGCGCGGAGCTCGGCATCGCCGAGGCGGAGCTGCTCGCCGGCGGGGCCGGGGGCGCGCCGGCGGAGGAGCCTGCGGCAGCGGAAGCCGCGGCGGAGCTGCTCGCCGGCGGGGCCGGGGGCGCGCCGGCGGAGGAGCCCGCGGCAGCGGGAGCCGCGGCGGCGAGCGAGGGGCTGGAGGCGCCGGCCGCTGCTCCCGCCGCGCCGCAGGCAGGCGCCCCCGCGTGGCGCCCGCTGCACGCGCACACGCTCCAGCGCGCGCGGCACTTCGTCGGGCGCGGGGAGGTCCTCGAGCGGCTCGCCGCGTGGGCCGATGCCTCGCCGCCGGATCCGCGGGTCGTCGCGCTCCTCGGCGTGGGCGGCGCGGGCAAGACAGCGATCGCCGAGCGCTTCCTCCAGGGGCTCGGCGACGCCCCGCGGCCGGGCGGCGTGCTCGTCTGGAGCTTCTACGACGACCCGAGGACCGAGGCATTCCTGGACCAGGCGGCGGCCTACTTCGCGCAGGGCGCGGGCGCCGCGCCGCGAGCGCCGGCGGCTCCCGGCGAGCAGCTCGCGCGGCTCCGGGAAGCGCTGGGGCAAGGACCGCCGCACCTGCTCGTGCTCGACGGGCTCGAGACAGCGCAGGCCGAGGGGGGCGCCGGGCGCGCGCACGGCGAGCTCCGCGATGCGCTCCTCCGGCGGCTGCTCTGCGCGATCGCGGCCGGGCTCGGCGGCGCGCGGGCGCTCGTCACGTCGCGCTTCGAGCTCGCGGACCTCGCGGCCTGGGCTGACGGCGGGCTCGCCACGATCCGGCCGGCGTCGCTCTCCCCGGACGACGCCGCGTCGCTGATGCGGCGCTGGGGCATCCGCGGCGACGACGCGGCCCTGCGCGCGCTGTTCGAGCGGACGGGCGGCCACGCGCTCTCGGTCGCCGTCGTCGGCTCCTACGTGGGCGCGTTCCTCGGCGGCGACGCGGGGCGGCTCGACGCGGCGCAGCTCGCCGAGGCCGAGCGCGACGACGTCCTCGCCCGCCGCCTGAGCTCCGTGCTGTCGGCCTACGCGGGCGCGCTGCCGCCGGGCGAGCGGGACCTGCTCGCGCGCCTGTCGGTGTTCCCCGGCGGTGCGGGCGAGCCGGCGCTGCTGCGATTGATCCGGGCCGGCGGCGAGATCGCGGGCGCCATGGCGGGGTGGGGCGCGGCGGAGCTCGCGCGCGGCCTCGCGCGGCTCGAGCGGCTGGGGCTCGTGTTCGCGGCGCGGCAGGGCGAGCTCTGCTACTCGACGCACCCCTTCGTTCGGCAGCACTTCAAGGCGCTGCTGGGCGTGCCGCCGGATCGCGTCCACGCCGCGGGGAGCGCCGCGCCGGCGCCTCGCCTCGACGAGGCGCCGCGCCGGCCGCCGCGCGAGCGGGCCGCGCTCGACGCGTACGAGGCCGTGATCCTGGAGCTGCTCGGCGCCGGGCGCGAGGCCGAGGCGTACGGCATCTACGAGCTCGGCCTGGGGGGCTTCGCGCATCTCGGGCTCAGGCTCGGCGACATGGCCCGCGGCGCCCGCATCCTGCGCGCGTTCGCCGGCGGCGACGATCCCCGCGGCATGCCGGCCGCGCTGCCCGCGCGCGTGCGCGCGTCGCTCGCGTACGAGGCGGGGCTCTACGCGGGCGCGCTCGGCGACCTCGCGTTTGCCTGCGCCTGCTACGAGGCGCACAACGAGGCCGCCGAGGCGCTCGCCGACCCGGCGCCGCTCGCGACCGGCCTGCGGACGCTGGCGTACACGGAGCGGCTGCGCGGCAACCTGACCGCGGCGCGCCGCCTGCTCGAGCGCTCGTCGGAGATCGCCGAGCGCGCGGCGGACGGCGCCCACGCGGTGCGCGCGCAGGCGCTGCTCGGCGCGGTGCTGCACGACCTCGGCGAGGTCGACGCGGCGGGCGAGCGCTTCGCGCGCCTCCGGGCGATGGGCGACGCGCCGATGGCGCGCCGCGGGCTCTGGGAGTCGGAGCACGACCTCGCGCTCGGGCGCCGGGAAAAGGCGCGCGAGGCCACGGAGCGGAACATCGCGGCGTGCCGGCGGCGCGGGTGGGAGGGGCACGTGGCGCACGGCCACACGCTGCTCGGCCTCGCGCTGCTGGACGGCGAGGGAAGTGAGGAGAGCGACGACCTGGACTGCCGCGCCGTCGCGGCGGCCGAGGCGCACCTCGCCGAGGCGCGCAGCTGGGCGTCCGCGACGGGTGAGGTGGAGGTCGCGCTGCGGTGCCACGAGCTCGCGGCGCGGATCGCGCTCGCGGCCGGGCGGTTCGACGAGGGCGAGCGCCAGGCGGGGGAGGGGATGCACGTCGCCGAGACGTGCGGGTTCGGCCCGTTCCGCGCGCGGCTCGCGGTCGTCGCGGCGCGGTGCGCGCTGGGCCGCGGCGCGGGGGATGCGGCCGCTGCGAGGGCGCTCGCCGCGTCGGCGGTCGCGTGGGCCGGCGAGGACGCGTGGGCCAGGGCGGACGCGCTCCACTGGGCGGGCGTCGCCGCGGCGCGCGCCGGGGACGCGCCGCGCGGCCGGGAGCTGCTCGCCGGGGCCGCGGCGCTGCGGGCGCGCCTGCGCCATCCAGGGGCGGGGGCGTCCGGGGAGGCGCTCTCGCGGCTCGGGTGATGGACGGGCGCGCGGAGCGCCCCGCCGGCGAGCGGCGTGTGCGGCTCCCCGCTGCTCGCCTTCGGCCCCGTGGACCCGCCGGCGAGCGGCGTGTGCGGCTCCCCGCTGCTCGCCTTCGGCCCCGTGGAGACGATGCGCTGTCATGGCATCGTGCTTCCAGCCCCCGGTAACGCGACGATGGTGGCCCGCAGCGCTCGCGATCGGTCGCGTCGTTGCGCTGTCCTCCTCCTCGCACGGAGCAGCCATGTCCTACCGACTTCCTCCCCTGACGACATCTCTCGCGATCGCCCTCTCCCTTGCGCTGGGGGCATCCGGGTCCGCCATCGCCGCGCCGGTGATCATCGCCGGAGAGCCCGTGGCTCCGCTCCCCGTCGCGGGAGGCACCGGCCTGTGCGGCGCGCACAGGCCATCGGCTGGCCCAGAGGACGACTTCTACGCGCGGTCGACCGACGGCCCGCGCTTCATCGAGGCGGTGAACGCGTTCATCGATGCGGCCGGGCCCGATCTCGTGAGCTTCTCGGTGCGCACACCGCTTGATTTCTCGAACAACAACGCTGCCGGTCAGCAGTGGAGCTACGGCGACTTCCGCGACGCTGTCGCCGGCTGTCCGACAGGGGGATGCGACTTCCGCGAGAACGATCCCGGGGTGTCGTTCGGCATGCGCCTGCGCGGTTACCTGGCCGTGCTGCCCGAGCACGTCGATGAGCCACTCCACTTCGGCATCTACGCCGACGACGCCGTGGCCCTGGTGATCTACGACGCGGCGCAGGCCGCCTATCCGGTGCTGGTGCAATCCCCCGTGCTCGGCGTGCCCACGTGGCGCATGACGAACACCGTCACGTTCGCCCGAGAGGGGCTGTATCCGGTCGAGCTCCTCTACGCCGGGATCGCCGAGCATTCGGCGCTCGAGGTCTCTCTTCTGAAGGGTGAATTCGAGGACTTCCAGCTGGGCGCCGCCGCGACCGGCAGCGCGAGCCTCGCGGAGTCCGGCTTCGCGCTCCTCGCGCCAGCGTCGTTTCATCAGACCGTACCGGGCGGCGCCTTGATGCCGGAGGGGGACGCCTGCGCGCAGTGCAGCCGCGAGCACACCGACCAGGCTGGAGCCATGACCGGCTGCGATCCGGGCGCCTACTGCAACAGCGCCGCGCTGTGCGCGCCGTGCGCCGTCGACGCTTTCTGCGGGCCTTCCTGCCGCCCGTGCGGCGGCGAGAGGCCGCGCTGCGTCCTGGTGGAGGGGACGCCCGCGTGCGTGGCGTGCGCGGGCGACGCGGACTGTGGTGCTGGCGAGGTCTGCGACCGTGCGGCGTTCGCCTGCGTCACGGTCCCGCCCGAGCCTGACCCCGACGCGGGCGCCGGCGGGGCCGGCGGGGGCGAGGGCACCGGCGGGGCTGGTGGGGGCGAGGGCACCGGCGGGGCCGGTGGGGGCGAGGGCACCGCCGGCGGAGGCGCGGCATCCGAGCCGGGCTCTGCCGGCGATGACGTCGGCTGCGGATGCCGGGTCGGCGGTCACGGGCGGGTCGGCGGGCTCGCCTTCATGCTGGCGGGGCTCGGGGTTGCGCTGGCTCGCCGGCGGATGCGAGCGCTCAGGCGGACGAACGCCTCCACGGAGCGTGCATCGCGCTGAGCTCCAGCGGCGCAGCCTCGCCGCCCGTCAGACGGCTGCGGTCTCGCGCCGCGGCAGCCGCTGGAGGATGTCTGTCGTCTCGGCGCTTTGCTTGAGACCGGCGAGGCGCTTCGCTATATCGCGCTCGAGCACGGCCGTCATGACTGGCTCCAGCACCGGGGCGAGGACGCGCGGGCGCGCGGTGAAGTTGTAGCGGAAGGTGACGCGCGTCCGGCGCGGCGACAGCGCCTTGAAGAGCCACGCGCCCGAGAACTGGCGGAAGATCCGCGGTCCGTCGACCATGGTGATGGCCACCTGCTCGGGCGGGTTCAGGGTGATGTACCGGGCCTCCATGGACAGCCCGTTCTTCGCCTGCACCCACACCCGCACGCCGACGGCCGGCTCGGTCGCGCCGTCGCGGTAGCGCATCTCGCGGAGGAACGGGTCCCACTCGAGCCGGAGACCGTAGTCCTGGGACAGCGCGAAGAGCTCGTCGGGAGCGGCGTCGATCTCGGCGGTGCTCTGGATCGTGGGCATGGCGCTCAGGATAGGGCCGAGGGGATCGCGATGGCGAGAGCCCGGCGCGCCACGTGCTCGTGCGCTCGCGTGTTCCGCGTCGAGCGGGCTGCTCGGGAGGCGGGCGGGTCTTCGCGCGCCCACCGAGCGGGCTCTCACCGCCGGCGAGGCGCGCGCCGGTTCGTTGACGGCCCTCGAGGACCCATGTAGTTCGCCCTTCATGGTCCACCGATCGGCTTTCGTTTTCGCTCTCATGGCGTCTGGGGCGCTCGCGTTGAGCGGCTGCAACCGTGGGTATCAGACGGCAGCGGAGCTCGAGAGCGCGGAGCGCGGGCCGACTCACTGTGCTCGCTCCTGTTACGACCTCGGGATGCGGATGTCCGCCTTCGTGCTCGTGGACCGCGGCGTGGCGGGCTGCGTGTGCGAGCCTGTTCAGGCGCCGGCCGGCCCTTATCCCGCGCCGCCCCCGGCTGGAGCGGCGCCGCCCCCGGCCGGAGCGGTGCCGCCCCCGGCTGGAGCGGTGCCGCCCCCGGCCGGAGCGGTGCCGCCCCCGGCTGGAGCGGTGCCGCCCCCGGCCGGAGCGGTGCCGCCCCCGGCCGGAGCGGCGCCGCCCCCGGCTGGAGCGGCGCCGCCCCCGGCTGGGGCGGTGCCAGCTCCGCAGCCCCAGAGCCGCGCGTCGGCCGGGGCCGCGGCGGGCTACGCCGTGATCCAGGCGCATCGGCAGCAGCAGGAGGAGCAGCAGGCGCTGCGGGCCGCGCAGCCGAAGTGAGCTGGCCGGGGGCCTGCGTGACGACCCGCCACTTGGAGGAGGCTCACGGGCACCGTTGGCTCCTGGAGGAGCCCGCGTGGCATACTCGGCAGGACCATGAACGAGCCGGCGCGCAAGATCATCTGGACGTATGCCGAGTACCTCGATCAGGAGCGGGCGAGCCCGACGAAGCACGAGTTCCTGAACGGCGAGATCTTCGCGATGGCCGGCGGAACGCCGGAGCATGCGCGCCTCTGCATGAGCGTCGGCGCCGAGCTGCGGGCGCAGCTCCGCGGGCGACCCTGCGCGGTGTACTCCGCCGATCTGCGCGTCCGGGTGCAGGCGACCGGTCTCTCCACGTACCCGGATGTCAGCGTCGTTTGCGGAAGGCTCGAGCGCGATCTCGAGGACAAGGACGCAGCGCTCAACCCGAGCGTCCTTGTCGAGGTCCTCTCCGACAGCTCGGAGGCCTACGACCGGGGGCAGAAGTTCGCCCACTATCGGCACATCCCCTCGCTCCGCGAGTACGTCCTCGTCTCGCAGCACGAGCAGCGCATCGAGGTATTCCACCGCAACGAGGATGACTCGTGGACGCTCCGGGAGGCCCGCGCTGGACAGGGCGCTCACCTGGAGGCGATCGGGTGCACCCTGTCGGTGGACGAGGTTTACCGGGATCCTCTTGCCCAGATCGCGTCGGAGGGGGAGGCGCGACTCCGCGGCTCATGAGGACTCCTGAATACCGGCAGGACGCGGACGTGCCCTGACGGTCCTTGATCGGCGAGCGGCCCCGGCCTGCCCGCTCGACCAGAGCTCGCTCCCCTGTGCGCCGTCGCGGTACACGGCTTGCTCCGCTCGTGGCGCGGGGGACGCGGCCGTCTCATGGCGGGATCGCCCGACCCGGGGGGCAAGGCGATGGACGACGCAGCCAGGGACATCTTCGTCATCAGCGATCTGCACATCGGTGACGGCGGCGCGCGCGACAACTTCGACACGGGCAAGAAGACGCCGCAGCTGCGCGCATTTCTCGACCACGTGGGCAGCGAGGGAGGCGAGCTCTTCGTCCTCGGCGACCTCTTCGAGCTCTGGCAGATGAACCTCAGCCTCCTGCTCGTGAAGCGGCGGGAGCTCCTCGACCAGCTCGCCGCGCTGACGCTCATCTACGTGCCCGGCAACCACGACGTCGACCTCCGGCACTTCACCGGCACGGACCTCCTGAATCACCCCTTCTTCTCCTGCATGCGCGCGCCGTTCGTCAGGGAGCTCGGGGGCAAGCGGTTCCGCTTCTGCCACGGGCACGAGAGCGACCCGTTCAACGCGGGGGACGACCCCGGCTTCGGCCGCATGCTCGCCATCTTCGCCGGCATCTTCGAGGACCAGAACGGCTCTCCCCTCCTCACGAGCGGCGAGAGCGTGGAGGACGTCCTCGAGCAGTTCGGCGAGTCGATGTTGACGATCTGGAAACGCTCCCTGGCGACGGTGAACCAGCGCGGAGGGAGGGGGGATGTGCTCCCCGGCTCGGCGCTGACGCCGGCGCAGAACCCAAATCGGCTCGGCGAGCACGTGATCGGGGTCCGGGCAGAGCTCGAGCGGGGCGCGTACGACGTGGCGGTGCTCGGGCACACGCACAAGGCAGGTCGTATAGGTGACTGGTACTTCAACAGCGGCTCATGGGCCGGCCCCGCCAACTCCTTCCTTCGCATCTCTCCGGACGGACATGTTCGCTATCTCGAGTGGAAGGACGGGCGCGCCATCGAGCGCGAGATGCCCGTCGTGCTCCCGGGCGCGGCGCCCGGCTGCGCCCCTCCGAAGGCGGAGAACCCGATCGCCGCAGCCGTCGCCGCCGCGAGGACGCTCTTTCCGAAGCCGACTCGGCCGGAGCGCTCCCGGTGGGTCCTCATCGCTCAAGGCGCCCTCGCGATCGCCGTGGGCGCCGGCGCACTCACCATCACCGTCGGTCACGGCTCGTCCGCGGGGTGGCGACTGCTCGTCTCGGCCTTCGCCGCGTACGCGCTCGTCGATGGATCCCTGTCGCTCCTGGGCGCGTCACGCGAGCCGCCCGTCAGGCGCCTCCTCTCTCTCTCGCGCGGCGTGGCGAGCCTCCTGCTCGGCCTCGTCGTGCTCCGTCGCGGCTACGTGGTCGAGATCTTCGTGATCCTCGTCGGCCTCTGGGCGTTCATCTCCGGCGCGCTGCGCGTCGCGGCGTCGATCGTGCTCAAGGGCATGGTGGAGTCGAGGTGGCTCCTCGTCGCGGGCACCGGCTCGATGCTCGCCAGCCTCGTCCTGCTCTCGTTGCCCGCCTCGGCCACGCTGCTCAAGTTCGTGCTGGCCGGCTATCTCTGCTACTACGGCGCCGGGGAGCTCCTGGCCGGCATCTTCGGGCAACGGCTGCCAAGGCTGCGAAGGACGCCAGGGACGGCGGGCTCCCGCGCCCCCGCCTGAGGCTGCTCGCGGCCGCGGCACACACCGCTTGCCCGGGCGCACAAACACGCCCTCGCCGCGCGCCGTTGATCTACGCTCCCGCCCGCCCCGGCAGTCCAGCGGCCGATCGCGCGGGCAGCCGCTCTCGCGGCGCGACCGGGGCGCCGGCCGCTCTCGCGGCGCGCCCGTCGCCCTCGCAGGCCTCCCGGCCTCCCCCGCGCGCCCCGCAGTCGAGGGCCCCACCCGGAGCTCCAGCCATGACGATCCCCCTCCCGAACACCCCCTCCCGCGCCTCGCTCGCCGCCCTCGCCGCGGGCGCCGCCCTCGCCGCGGGCGCCGCCTGCGCCGCTCCGCACCCCGCGCCGCCGGCCGAGCCGCCCAGGGCAGCGCCGCCGGCCCCCGCCGCCTCCCAGGCCGCGCCCCCGGCGCCGCGCTTCGACCAGATCCCGCGGCTCGACTTCAACCGCATCGCGGTGGAGCTCGATCTGCCGCTCTTCTGGATCTCCGACCGCAACAACTCGGGCGCCGTCGAGCCCGACGAGGTCGCCGCGCTGTGGCACCACACAACGGCCCCCGCCTGGGTAGCCTCCGGCGCGTTCACGCCGGCGTTCACCTCGGCCTACGCCGCGATGGTCAAGATCAAGGCCGAGGGGCACCCGCGCTCCGGCCTCGAGGAGGCCGAGAAGCGCCGCCGCGATGCCGTCCTCGCCGAGCTCGCGGCCGGCCGCCCGTCGCTCCTCCAATCCGACCTCCGCGGCGCGTCGGCCGAGGACCGCGCGATCGTCGGCCACCTGCTCAAGGTGGCCGAGCTCATCGAGCAGATCCACGCGAAGCAGCTCGGCTCCGCCGGCATGGCCGACAAGATCCCGCCCGACGATCCGGCCAGCCGGGCGCTTTTCTGGCGCAACCAGGGGCCCTGGTGCGAGCAGCCGAAGACCGGGAACGATCCGAGCTGCAGCGCGGTGCCAGGCAACCCGCCGCGCATCACCGGCGTCTATCCAGCGCGCCTCCAGCAGGACAAGAAGTTCTGCGCCGCCCTCGAGGCGCGCCCGGACCAGCAGGCGCTCCTGTCACCGTTCACGGCGGTGGTCGAGCAGGGCGGCGCGCTCCGCGCCGTGCCCTACAGCGAGGCGTACAGGCCCGAGATGGAGGCGGTGAGCCGGGAGCTCAAGGCGGCGGCGGAGGCGATCCAGAGCCCCGGCGAGGCGGCCTTCAAGGCGTACCTGCTCGCGGCGGCGCAGGCGTTCCTCGACAACCGCTGGGAGGTCGCGGACGAGCCCTGGGCGAAGATGAACGCCGAGAACTCGGCGTGGTACCTGCGGGTAGGGCCGGACGAGACCTACTGGGAGCCGTGCAGCCGCAAGGCGGGCTTCCACGTGAGCTTCGCGCGCATCAACCAGGAGTCGCTCACCTGGCAGAGGAAGCTCGACCCCGTGAAGTCGGACATGGAGGCGGCGTTCGCGGCGCTCGCGGGCGCGCCGTACAAGGCGCGCAAGGTCGCGTTCCACCTGCCCGACTTCATCGACGTCCTCGTGAACGCCGGCGACTCGCGCGCGGCGACCGGCGGGACCGCGGGGCAGAGCCTGCCGAACTGGGGGCCGGTCGCGACCGAGGGGCGCGGCCGCACCGTGGCCATGGTGAACCTCCTCGAGGACGACGACACCCGCGCCGCCCTGCGGGCGGCCACGGCGTCGCTCCTCTGCAAGACAACGATGGAGAGCGTCTCGCTCGAGCGCCCTGTCGCGACGCTGAGCACGGTGCTGCACGAGGCGGCCCACAACCTCGGCCCGACGCACAACCACAAGGTGCGGGGCAAGACCGAGAGCGAGATCTACGGCGGCGGGCTCGCCTCGATGCTCGAGGAGCTCAAGGCGCAGACCGGCGCGCTCTTCTTCAGCGGCTGGCTCGCGCAGCGCGGCGTCCTCGATCCGGCGCTCGCCCGCATGTCCGAGGCGCGGGACGTGATCTGGGCGTTCGGGCAGATCGGGCAGGGCATGTACACCGCCAGCGGCGAGCCGCGGCCCTATGGTCACCTCGCCGCGATCCAGCTCGGCAGCCTGCTCGACGCGGGCGCGCTCGGCTTCCACCGCGGCGAGGTGGCGGCGAACGGCACGGACAAGGGGTGCTTCTCGATCCAGGCGGACAGGATGCCCGCCGCGGCGGAGGCGCTCGCGAGGACGGTGCTCGGCATCAAGGCGCGCGGCGACAAGGCAGGCGCGCTGCGCCTGCGCGAGACCTACGTCGAGAAGGACGGGGCCTGGAGGGGGCTGCGCGGGGTGATCGAGGAGCGCATGCAGCGCATGCCGCTCGGCAGCGTGATCTACGCGATCGAGCTGTAGCCGTGACCCTGGCCCCGCCCGACGAGACGGCGCCGGCCGCACGCGGGGCGACGAGCGCGCGCGGCTGGCGCCGCGCCCTCGGCCTGATCGCGCTCGTCGGCCTCCCCGCGCTCGGCCTCGGCGAGCTCGGGGCGCACGTCTACTTCAGCCGGCGAGCCCCGGATTTCGACGCCTGGCGCGAGGTGAAGGCGCCCCTCGCGGCGATGAAGCAGCCCGGGGACCTCGTGATCATCGCGCCCGCCTGGGCCGACCCGGCCGCGCGCCGCGCGCTCGGCGACGAGCTGATGCCCCTGCGCGACGCCGCCAGGCCCGATGAGAGCCGCTACGCGGCCGCCGTCGAGATCAGCGTCCTCGGGGAGCGCGCCGAGGAGCTCGCGAGCTTCCGCGAGGAGAAGCGGCAGGAGCACGGCGGCTTCGTGCTCCGGCGCCTCGTGAACCCATCGCCGGCGCGCGTCGTCCACGACTTCGTCGACCACGTCGCGCCGCCGTCGGCGGACGTGCGCGTCACCGATCCGCCGGCCGCGTGCCGCTGGAACCCGCGCGCGCGGGTCGCGGCCGGGGGCCTCGGCGGTCACCCGACGTTCCCCGCCGAGCGCTTCGAGTGCCCAGGCGGCCCCTTCTTCAACGTCGGCGTCACGGTGATCGCGGACGAGGAGTTCCGGCCGCGCCGGTGCATCTGGTCGCACCCGCCGCGCGACGGCGAGATCGTCACGCGCTTCCGCGACGTCCCGCTCGGCTCGGTGATCCGCGGGCACGCGGGGATGTACTGGATCATCGAGCGGGAGCGGCAGGGCGCGCCGGTCACGCTGTCCGTGCGCGTGGACGGCGAGACCGTGGGGGAGGCGACGCACGTCGACGGCGACGGGTGGGCGGCGTTCGAGTTCCCGCTCGGGGCGCATGCGGGCGCCGCGAAGGCCGAGGTCGAGTTCGCGGTGACGTCGGCGGACTACACGCACCGCCACTACTGCTTCGAGGCAGACACCCGATGAGTCGAGCGGCCCGGCCCGCCCCGCTCGCGCTCGCCGATGGCGCGATCGCGCTCGCGTTCGCGGCGGCGTACGTCGCCCTCCTGCTCGCGACCGCGGGCGACCTCGGCTACGCGCGCGACGAGGGGTTCTACTTCTTCGCCGCGAGCCGCTACGGCGCGTGGTTCCAGGCGCTCCTCGAGGCGCCGCGCGCCGCCCTCGATCCCGGGGTCATCGACGCCGCCTGGTCGGTGAACCACGAGCACCCCGGCCTGATCAAGTCGCTCTTCGCGCTCTCCAACCTCCTCCTGCAGAAGCGGCTCGGCCTCTTCGCCATGGAGGGCACGAGCTACCGCTTCCCCGCGATGGTCCTGTCGGGCGCGGGGGTCGCGCTCGTGTACCTCTGGGGCACGCAGGCGCGCGACCGGATCGCGGGCGCGTCGGCGGCCGCGCTCTTCGCGATGATGCCGCGGTACTTCTACCACGCGCACCTCGCATGCTTCGACGCGCCGATCGTGACCGTCTGGGCCGTTTGCGCCTACGCCTACTGGCGCTCGCTGCGGGACGGCGGCGCCCTGTGGCCGGTGCTCACCGGCGTCACCTTCGGCCTCGCGCTCGACACCAAGCACAACTCCTGGTTCTTGCCGATCGTCTGCGTCGCGCACGCGGTCGCCGTGGAGCTCAGGGAGCGGATCGTCGCGCGCGCCGCGGCGACGGAGGTCCCGCCGCTGGACGCCCCCGCCGCAGCGTCGGCGCCGCCGCGAGGGGGCCGGCGGGCGCTCGCGGCGCTCGCCGCGATGGCGACGATCGGCCCGCTCGTCTTTTGCGCGCTCTGGCCGTGGATCTGGCGCGATACGCTCCCGCGCCTCCGCGAGTACGCGTCGTTCCACCTGAACCACGAGTACTACAACATGGAGTTCCTCGGCCGGAACTACTGGACGCCGCCGATGCCGAGGGCGTACGCGCCGGTGATGACGGCGGCGACGGTGCCCGTCGTGACGCTCTGCCTCTTCGCCGCGGGGCTCTGTGCCAGCGCTCGCGAGCGGCTGCTCTATCCGCTCGCGTGCGCGGCGGCGCGGCTCGCCCCGGCCGGCGGCGGGCGCGCGCTCGCCGCGCGGCTCCGCCCGCCCGCGCGCGACCCCGGTGGCACGGCGCTGCTCTGGTTCCTCGCCATCGCCGCCGTGTACGGCGCCTGGCTGTCGCCGAGCACGCCGATCTTCGGTGGCACGAAGCACTGGATGACGGCCTACCCGTTCGTCGCCCTGTTCGCCGGCGCGGCGTTCTCCGCCGCGGTGATGCGCGCGCGCCTCGCGGTCCGCGCGCTGGCGCGCACCCGGCGCGGCGCCGGCGCGCGAGCCGATGTCGCCGCGCGCGCCGCGCGCGGGCCGCTGGTGCCGGCGCTGCTCGGCGCGGCCGTGATCGCGGCGCCGGTCGCCGAGACGCTGCACGCGCATCCGTGGGCGCTCTCGAGCTACACGCCGCTCGTCGGCGGCGCGCCCGGGGCGGCGACGCTCGGGCTGAACCGCACCTTCTGGGGGTACACCACGGGCGGCGTCGTGGCGTACCTCAACGAGCACGTCCCGCCCCGCGGGACGGTGTACATCCACGACACCGCCGGGCAGGCCTGGGACATGCTGCTGCGCGACGGGCGCCTGCGAAAGGACATCCGCGGCGTCGGCGCGGTCGCGGGCGCGGATTTCGCCCTCTACCACCACGAGAAGCACATGCTCGGGCAGGCGTACCAGGCGTGGGTCGCGTTCGGGACCACGAGCCCGGATCACATCGGCGGGCTCGACGGGGTGCCGGTGATCCTGGTCTACCGCAACACGACGCGCTGAGCGTCCTGCCGGACGCGCGCGGTCAGCGCTTCTTCGCCGCGGCCTTCTTGGCCGGGGCCTTCGTCGCCTTCTTGGCCGGGGCCGGCGCGGCCTTCTTGGCGGGGGCCTTCGCCGCCTTCTTCGCCGGAGCCGGCGCCGCCTTCGCTGTCGCGGCCTTCTCCGCGGGGGCGGCCGCCTTCCTGGGCGCGGCGGCCACCTTCTTGGACGGCTCCTTCTTCGCGCCTCGGACCGCCGCCGCCTTGGGCTTGCTCGCCGCGGGCCGCTCCGCCGCCAGCTCGGCCGGCCTGCGCGACTTCGCGGGCGCCGCGGGCTTCCTGGCGGGCGCGTCGTCCTCGTCCTCGAGCTCGTCGTCCTCGCCGAGGTCGTCCTCGTCCTCGTCCTCGTCCTCGTCCTCGTCCTCGTCCTCGTCGAGGTCGTCGTCCTCGTCCTCGAGGTCGTCCTCGTCCTCGAGGTCAGCGTCCTCATCCTCGAGGTCGTCCTCATCCTCGAGGTCGTCGTCGTCCTCGTCGAGGTCGTCCTCGTCGTCGTCCGCCGCCACCGGCTCCGGAGGAGGCTCGCGGCGTCGCGAGGCCGGGGCGTCGGTGCGCGGCGCCGGGGCGGCCAGCTTGCTCGCCGCGCCGAGCTCGTCCAGCGGCTCGCCGAGCACCGCGCCGATCTCGCGCGTGAACTCCGTCATGTGGCTGTCGACCTCGAGCGCATCCTGCTCGGACAGCGGGGTGAGCTTCAGCCGGAGGACGCGGTCGCCCGCGAGCTCCCACGACGCGGCGCAGCCGCCCTCGCGCAGCATCCTGGACGCGATCGCGTCGATCCGCTGGCGCAGGCCGGCGCGCACGCCGGCCTCGATCCGGCGCTGCAGCTCGAAGCGGCGCTCCATCATCGGGAGCGTCACCACCTTCGCCTCGACGAGATCGGAGAGCTCGTCGGCCACGGCCTCCTCGAGCTCGAGCCGCGCGTCGGGGTCGCTGCTCTCGACCGAGAACGTCGCCTCGCGGAGCTCGGCGTCGTAGGCCGTCAGCTTGCCGCCGGCGGTCTCGGCCGCGCGCGCCAGCGCCTCGCGCAGCACCTGCGCCGGCGCGCGCTTGCCGACCGTCGAGGCGACGTACCCGAGCATGTCCAGCCGCACCTGCACCGGGCCGTCGTCCTCGAGGGCGAGCTCGGGGCGCGGCCCGAGCAGCGCGTCGCGCATCACCCGGAAGACGTCGCGCTTGATGACGTTGTCCTCGGTGAAGATGTCCTCGACGTGCTCGGACTCCATCAGCGTGCTCGTGAGGCTCGCGACGAGCTCCTCGACCTGATCGTCGAGCTCGTCGCTGCCGAACGTGCTCGTCACCTCTCCGTCGACGATGGCCCACGGCTCCAGCCGGGGCGCGATGGCCGTGATGACCGCGGACATCCGGTCCTCGAGCTCGCGCGCCAGCGCGGTCGCGCCGCCCCTGGCCACGAGGATGTGCCCGTGTGCCTTCAGCGCATCAACGATGCTCGTGGAAAGTCGGCGGGAGAGATTGCGCTCGTTCACGAGGCGCGCAGCTTACACGGTTTGCGCGGGCTGGCGATACGAGACCGCGGGTCGGACGTGCTCAGGGGTCGTTCTCGATCACCTTGATCAGCACGCCGCCGATCCGCTCCGGGATCGCTGCGCGCGCCGCGTCGGCCCCTCCAGACCGGACGCTGACGCGCACGATGAACCCGACCCCGTCCTCTCGCTCGACCCCGATGCCGACACACCACGGCTCGCCGCTGATCTTGGCCTTGAGCTCGTCCTTGGCCCGCCGGGCCGATCCCACGTCGCTCATCTCGTTCACCTCTCCTGGGTTCTCGCGCGATGCCAGTACCTCGCGCGCTCACTCGCTGTATCCGACCGCCAAGACCTGCCACGTCGCGGGCGCGTCGGCGACATCGACGATGCTCGCCGCGAACGACCCGCTCGCCAGGGGCGCGAGATCCCCGGCGCCCACGGGGATCTGGCTCACGCCGACGACCTTCCCGTCGGCGCCGTAGAGCGAGACGATCGCGAGCACCGACCGCGCCGTGAAGCTCGACTCGTTCGTGATCCTGCCCGACACCTGGTACGGGCTCTGCCCGCGCGTCGGCGTGAACTTCGTCTCCGCGATGCTGAGCTTGGCGAGCTTGCCCCGGAAGGACGGGGCCGCGGGGGCGACCTCGGCCCTGAACGCGGCCAGCGCCGCGGGCCTCTGCGTCGTGAAGACGCACGGGACCTTCTCGCCCGGCGGCAAGAAGCGCACCTGCGTCGCGCAGTCGCCGCTCTCGAGGGCGACATCGCCGGCGTCGTAGAGCGTCACCCGCGCGCTCGGGGCGCCGATCGGGATCGCCCCGACGTTGTGGATCTCGCCGATGAAATGGTGGAGCTTCCCGGCGCGCGACGGAAAGCCCCGGAGATCGCGGATCTCGGCGCGGAGCACGCCCCGGTCAGCGGATGCGTCGGGCGCGTCGAGGGGGCCGTCGAGCACCGGCACCGAGGGGCGCGGCGCAGGCCGCGTGGCGAGCTCGCGGGCCGCGACGCCCGTGGAGACATAGATGGCCACCGCGCCCGCGAGAATGCAGAGCAGGAACACTGCGCCGCAGCCGATCCCGAGGAAGAGCGCGAGGTTCGACCGCTTTGGCGGCGGCCTGACCGGCGCGGGGCCGAAGTGCCCCGGGGATGCGCCGAAGGGCGGCGGAGACCGGTCGTAGCCGCCCGGCGGACCGTAGCCGCCCGGAGGGCCGAAGCCGCCCGGAGGGCCGCCGCCGGGCGGGCCGTGGCCGCCGGGAGGGCCGTAGCCCCCGGGCGGCGGGCCGCCCGGCGGATGTCCGCCAGGGGGGTGGTTCGCCGCGCCGAGCGGTGCGCCCTGCTGGTCCATGATGGCCGCAGTATGCCGGAAAAGACGCCCGTCCGATCAACCCCGCGGCGCCCCGCGGCTCACAGGTGCTTGCGCGCGATCTCGGCCCACGTGCCCGTCGGCTCGAGCTCGAGGTACCGGCGCCAGCAAGGGCGCGCCTGCGTCGGATCGCCGATCTGCTCGTACGCCATCGCCAGGTTGTAATAGGCGTCCGCGAAGCGCGGATCGCTCGCGATCGCGCCGCGGAAATAGCGGATGGCCTCGGCCGCGCGGCCGCGCTCGAGCATCACGTAGCCGAGGTTGTACTGCGCTTCGGGCTGGGCCGCGTCGAGCTCGAGCGCCTTCATGTAGAGCGCCTCGGCTTGCTCCTCGGCGTTGCGCCGGAAGCAGATGTTGCCGAGGTTCGTGTAGGCGATCGCCAGCCACGGGTCGATCTCGAGCGCGCGCCGGTAGAGCGCCTCGGCCTCGTCCATGGTCGCCGGGTCCTCGTCGAGCTGGCTGGCCTGCATGTAGAGCTCGTAAGCCGTGCGCGCGCGCTCCCTGCCCACCTTCGGGCGGAGCACGCGGACGACGTCGTCGCGCAGGTCCTTTACCTCGAAGTCGAGCACCATCTGCCCGGTGAGCGGCTCGAACGTGCCCGACGCGCTCCGGACCACGACCGCCTTGCCGTCGAAGGCGACGCGAAGCTCGGCGAGCGGGCGCGTCACCCTGGGCAGCGCGGCGCGGATGTTGTCGATCGCCCGCGCGACGTCGCGCAGGCGCACCTTGCGGGCGATGAGGTCGCGCGCGGCGCGCAGGGCGATCAGATCCGAGAAGGTGTACGCGCGTCGACCGCACCTGCGACCGCTCGGCGACGCGATGCCGGCGCGATCCAGCGAGCGCAGTCGCCCGTGCGAGATGCCGAGCAGCCGCGCGACCTCGGTGCCGGTGAACATGTCCGTGACCGGCTCGCGCGCGCCCGGCGCGGGGAGCGGCGCGTCGGGCTCACCGGCCCGCGGCGGGGGCGGGGGCTCCGACACCCGCCCTCCACCAGGGCCGAACACGACGTGGATCACCTTGTCGGAATCGCCGGAGGCGGAACGGTCTTTCTTGCTCATCGCAGCGTCGCCAGCTCCGCGTCAAGGATCGGCGGAGGCAGAGCGCGTCGTGTGGAGCGTACCTCTCCTCGAGCCGTATGGCTCCCGTTCTCCACGTGGGCACGCGCGTCAAGAGGGCAGGGCGCGCGATCGGCGCGGCCGCGATCTCGCCCGCGCATCGCGGGGGACGCGGCGAATGCGGGCGCAAAAAATCGCGGAGGTTGCGCGTCGGCGAGCGGTCTTCGGGTGGGCTTTCGCATGGCGATCACGCGCGCGAGGGGCGCGCCGTCTTCGGCGTCGTCGTCGTCAACAACACGCGCGCCGTGACGTCCACGGTCAGCGCGAACGAGGTCGTCGCCGCGCGCGGCGCGAGCCCGCAGCGGATCTCGGCGTGCATCGGCCCGAGCGGGCCCCCCGCGCGTGCGGTCGCCTCGCGCTGCGCGACGCGGAGCGCCCGCAGCCTGAGGTGGGGGTCGAGCGCGAGCGCCCGGTCGAGCGCCTGATCGAGCGGCGCGTCCGGCGGCAGCGCGACGAGCAGGCTGGTCGACCCGTAGTACACGAGCCCGCCCTCCTCGCTCCGCGTGCTCCCCTCGCTCAGCACGTCGGCGCGATCGAACAGCGCGTGGAGGCGCCCCGTCGAGCAGGTCACGAGCTCGACGCGCCGTCGATGGAAGAGCGGCGGGCTCTGGACCTTCGCCAGACCGGGACCGGGTAGACGCTCGCTGCGCGGCATTGCGATCGCGATCGTGGCACCGCCGCGCGCCGCGTTCCCAGAAGCGCGCGGAGATCCGCACAAAGTTGCGGTGACACCCGCTTCTGTGCGGGACACAGGCTCCGCGCGGCAGCGACGAATTTGGCCACGCGCGGCGCGCCTTGCCACGATGCGCGTCGCGCGGAAGGGCGCGAAGGAGCGACGAGCGAGCATGAGCTACACGGGGTCGGAGCGCCGCAGGCACCGGGTCTTCATCACCCGCAACACGGAGTATCACGTCCGCGACGAGATCTGCGTCGCCGTCCGCGATCGGGCCGCAAGGAAGTTCAGGCCGGCCCACCTCGCGCTGCACCTGAAGCTCCAGGGCGCGGTCCGGATCAACCCGAACGGCGTCGTGATCCCGGAGCCGAAGCACGCGCGCGTCGGCTCCCCCATCTACTTCACGCAGGTGGACCCCGACGGGCTGGAGCGGCAGATCGTGACGAGCCGCGTGGAGCGCATCGAGCGGCCCGAGAAGAGCATCGTGCTCGAGTACCCCGCGTGACATCGCGGGGCGCGGCGCGATAGGACGCGGCGAGGGCGTACGGACGCCGCGGCGCGGGTCGCGAGCGCCGCGCAGGACGCGGCGCGGGTCGCGAGCGCCGCGCAGGACGCGGCGCGGGTCGCGAGCGCCGCGCAGGACGCGGCGCGGGTCGCGAGCGCCGCGCAGGACGCGGCGCGGGTCGCGAGCGCCGCGCAGGTCGCGAGCGCCGCGACGCGCGCGACGATCGATCAGCCGATCATGCAGAAGCCTTCGTAGTCGATGTAGCTCGTGATGGTCGGCGACTCGCCGCAGGCCGGGCAGGTCTTGTCGCGGCGCAGCTTGAGCTCGCCGAACTTCATGCGCAGCGAGTCGTAGGTGAGCAGCCGGCCGATGAGGGGCGCCCCCTTGCCGAGGATCAGCTTCACCGCCTCGGTCGCCTGGACGATGCCGATGATGCCGGGGAGGATCCCGAGCACGCCTGCCTCCTGGCAGCTCGGCGCGAGGTGCGCGGGCGGCGGCTCGGGGTAGAGGCACCGGTAGCAGGGCCCGACGCCCGGCACGAACGTCGTCACCTGGCCCTCGAAGCGGAAGATCGAGCCGTGGATGACCGGCTTCTTCTTGAAGACCGAGGCGTCGTTCACGAGGTAACGCGTCGGGAAGTTGTCGCACCCGTCGATGACGATGTCGAACTGGTCGAAGATGCGGTCGACGTTGCCGCTGTCGAGGCGCTCCTGGAACTTCACGACCTTCACGTCGGGGTTCAGGTCGCGGATCGCCACCTCGGCGCTGTCGACCTTGGGCATGCCCACGCGCGAGGTCGCGTGCAGGATCTGCCGCTGGAGGTTCGAGTTGTCGACCACGTCGGCGTCGACGAGGCCGAGCGTCCCCACGCCGGCGGCGGCCAGGTACAGGGCCGCCGGGCTGCCGAGGCCGCCGGCGCCGAGCAGGAGGACCCTGGAGGCGAGCAGCTTGGCCTGGCCGGCCTCGCCGACCTCGGGCAGGAGCAGGTGGCGGGAGTACCGATCGCGCTGCGCGTCCGTCAGGTTGGGGGGCATCTCGACCGGAAAGCTCATGTCCTTCCAGCGGGAGAAGCCGGGGTTCACGCTCTCCACGTTGGTGTAGCCGAGCTCCTGGAGCGTCTTCGCGGCGAGCGCCGAGCGCGTGCCGCCGGCGCAATAGGCGACGATGTGCGCCGACTTGTCCGGGAGCTTCTGCTCCACTTGCATCTCCAGAAAACCCCTCGGGATCGAGATCGCGCCCGGGATGAAGCCGGCGCGGTACTCCTCCTTCTCGCGCACATCCAGGAGCACCATCGGGACCTTGTCGTCGAGGCGGCGCTTGAGTTCGGCGATCGAGAGCTCGCGGATGGATTTGCGGACGTCGGAGATGAGGTCGCTATAGGTCGTAGGCATCGTGGCTCCTCAAGAGACTGGGAGACTTAGGTGCGCGGCGCTACGTGTCAACGACGGACGACCGTCACGGGTCGCTGGAGGGCGGCGCTAGCGGCTGCCGGGCAGGAGATCGGGCCTTGACCGGAGGGAGGCGAGCGGCTCCTCCTTCTGCGCCCCCCCCTCGCACTGGATGCGCGCCACCCGGCCGGCGGGCGGCACGTCGATGATCGTCGCCGGCTCGTTCTCCGACTTGCAGAGGGCGAGCACCCGCGTGCCCGGGGCGAGGCGCCCGCTGCGGAGCTGTTTGCGCGACACCTTGACCTCCGCGTCGTCCGCGAGCCGCCGGACGATGATGTCGGCGCCCTGGACCTCGCTCACCACGCCGAGCTCCAGCGTGGGCTGCTTCTCCCGGAGCGGGCCCCACACGCGCTCGCCCTTCAGCTGATCGTTCGGCGGCAGCCAGTCGGCGGTCGGCTCCGGCGCGAGGCGCTGGAGCGGCGCCCACCCGATCGCTAGGTCGAGCGCCGTCGCGAGCACGGCCGAGCCGGGGTCGACGGCGGTCATCAGGGCGAGCTGCCCGGCCTGGCCGATGATCCACACGGGCGTCGAGGGCGCGAGGCTCTGCTTCGCCTCGCCCTCGATGTTAGCGGCGGGCGCGAGCGCGACAGTGCCGTGGGACCAGCGCATCGACGGCTTCTTCATGGGCTTCATCTTGACCCGCATCGCCTCGACCCAAGCGGCGAGGGCGGCGCGCTTCCGGGCGAGCGCCTCGGGCAGCGCGCTGCTCCCCGGCAGCTCCTCCGCGCCGGCCGCGAGCGCCTCCCAGCGCAGGAGCGCGATGGTCGCGTCGAGCTCCTTCAGCGCGGCCGCCGCGCCCTGCGTGCCGACCGCCTTGCCGGCGACCTCGGTGAGCCTCGGCGCCGCGGCCGCGCGGACGCGCCCGAGCAGCGCGCGCCCCTGGTCCTCGGAGGCGTCGCCGCGCTTGACGGCGGCGTCGAGCTTCTCGACCGCGCTCGCCCAGCGCCCGGCCGCGACGTCGGGCTCGACCTGGCCGTAGAGGGCCTCGGCGACCGTGGCGTCGAGCTCCGCGGCGAGCCGCTCCGAGGCCGCCTCGCCGAGGGCGTTCCTCGTCGGCGCCGCCGCGAGGAACGCGCGCGCCTCCGCGAACTTGCCGGCGGTGGTCGCCGCGTCGACCTTCCCGCTCGCGCACGCGGCGGCCTCGGACGCCACGAGCCGCCGGACCTCCTGGGTGAACGCCTCGCTCTTCAGCTCGTCGATCCGCGCCGACATCTTGCCGAATGCGGCCTCGCAGTCCCGCTGCTCGAGCAGCTCGGCGGCCTCGCTGGCCCACAGCCTCGCCTCGCGCCGGTCGAGCTTCTCGCGCAGCTCGCCGATCTCGTAGCGGTGCGAGTCGACGCCCAGGCCGCTCGCCCTGTCGAGCAGCGCGCGGGCCTCGGCGTACCGCTTGTCGGACAGCGCGCGGCTCGCCTCGTCGATGCGCCTCCGGCTCTCGTCGATGCGCGCCATCTCCGCCGTGACGGCCGGCCGCGGCTCGGGCCGCGCGGCGGGCTCGGCGGCGCAGCCGGCCGCGACCGGGAGCGCGGCGAGGGCGAGGGTGATCCAGACAGGACGACGGAGCAGCGGCGCTGGGGAACGCGAACGCATAGGGACAGGACTGTTCCACCGCAGCCGGAGGATCGCCAATCCGGCCTGATCGCGGGCGTTCCTTGACCCTGATGTCCTCACGCTTTACGTGGGATCCCCGTGAGCGACGACGATACGCGCGGGACGGGTGCCCTCCGGGCAAAGGCCGAGGACGAGAGCGGCGGGCGCGTGTTCAGCGTGCCGAAGATCGCGATCAACCGCGTCTACACGCGGCAGGGGGACGGTGGGCTGACCCGGCTCGTCGGCGGGCAGCTCGTCCCGAAGGACGACGCGCGGATCGAGACGTACGGCACGGTCGACGAGCTCAACGCGCTGGTCGGGGCCGCGCGGCAGACGCTGATCGAGCTCCTCCCCGGGGCGCCTGACGGGAGCGCCGAGCGGCTGAGGGAGCTCGGGCGCACGCTGCTCCGCGTGCAGCACGAGCTCTTCAACCTCGGCTCGATCCTCGCGACGCTCCCGGAGGACGTCCACCCGAAGCAGCCCCGCGTGACGCAGTCGGAGATCGAGCTGCTCGAGGCCGAGATGGACCGCTGCCAGGCCGATCTGGCGCCGCTGCGCTCGTTCGTGCTGCCCGGCGGCTCGCGGCTCAACACGGACCTCCACGTGGCGCGGACGGTGTGCCGCCGGGCCGAGCGCTGCTGCGTGCGCCTCGCCCAGGCGGGGCACGCCGATCCGCAGGCGGTCGGCTACCTGAACCGCCTGAGCGACGCGCTCTTCGTCTGGAGCCGCTGGGCGGCCGCGCTCCTCGGGACGCCGGAGATCCTCTGGGAGCCCGACGCCTCGGCGAGCGGCGGAAGGACGCCGCCCGCCTGATCCGAGCTGCCCTCGTCGGGCAGGGCCCGGAGGACGAGCGCCCACGCGATCGCGACGTAGGCGTAGCCGAGCAGCGCGTCGATCAGCCAGTGGTGGTCGAGGTACATCGCCGCGAACAGCATGAGCGCGGCGTAGGCGAGCTGGACGACAACGGACGGCGCGCGCGCCTTGCGGAGCGTCGCGAGCAGCCCGTAGAGCGGGTACGTCACGTGGAGCGAAGGCAGCGCGCCGTAGACGGTCGCGCCGCGGCTGTACAGGTCGCGGAAGTAGGTGATCCCGAGCATCGCGTCGACGCGCAGCAGCGCGGCGGGGGAGCTCTGGGCGGCCGGATCGATCGCGCACCCGTGGGCCTGCACGTACCAGGGCGGCGCGGCGGGCAGCAGGCGGTAGGTGATGAAGCCGAGGAGGTGCGTCGCGAAAGCGAGCCAGGCGAACCGGCGCGCCGCAATCGCGTCGCTCCGATAGAGGTGGAGCCAGTGCGCCATCATCACGAGCACGTAGCCGCCGTAAGGGAGGGCGCAGAGGAGATCGAGCGCGGGGCGCTGCAGCCGCGCGAGCAGCTCGCCCGGCGTGAGCCGCTGCCCGCCGATCTCCACGCCGAAGAGCGCGAGCTCCGCCGCGCGCAGCTCGCAGCCGAGGACGTCGCCCGGCGCGGCGAGCCCGCCGCCGAGCTGCTTCATGGCGTCGTACACGAGGAACAGGAGCAGGAAGGGCAGGGCGTTCAGGAAGAAGCGCCGCGAGCGCTGGCTCGCGTAGGCGCTCGCCGCGACGAGGGCGGCCACCGCGGCGTGGTCCCAGCGCGCGGCGCCGCGCCTGGCGAGGAGCGCGAGGTAGGCGAGCCACGGCAATGCGGGCAGCCACCACAGGCTGCCCCACAGGGCGCGCGCGTGCCGAATCCGCATCACAGCGGCGCGCTCGTGGCCTTGCCGCTGCCGAGCATGCGCCGGCGCTGTCCATCATCGGGGCCGCGGGTGGCCGCCCTCGTCCCGGGCAGATCCGCCGCGTCGGCCGCGACGAGGGCGGCGCGCGTCCGCTGCACGAGGCGCAGGCCCGCGGCGAGCCCGACGCCTGCGACGAGGGCGAGGCACGCGAGCGTGATCGGGAAGGGGAGCGCGCCCGTGAGCCGCGCGGTCGGCACGGCCGGGCCGAAGACGAGCGCCGCGACGACGTAGGCGAGCCGCTCGTGGCGGCGCATCAGCCCGTTCGGTAGCGAGATCCGGTAGACGTCGGCCTTGGCGCGCGCGTAGCTCACGAGCGACGAGGCGGCCATGGCGGCGAGCGGGATCGCGAGCGCGGCGGCGTGCCCGCGGTAGAAGACGGCGAGGCCGATGAGCGGCGCGGCGTCGGACAGGCGGTCGAGGCACGAGTCGAGCACCGCGCCGGCGCGCGACGCCCTGCCGCCCTCGCGCGCCACCATGCCGTCGAGCGCGTCGAGGATCGCGCTCGCCACGAGCAGCGCGGCGCCGGCCCGGAAGCGGCCGGTCGCGACGAGCGGCGCGCACGCGAGCGACAGCGCGAGCGAGAGGTAGGTGAGGGCGTCCGGCGAGACGCGGAGGCGCACGAGCGCGCGGGCGGGGGCGTGGAACGACCAGTAGAAGGCCTCGATGACCGGGCCGGGGAGCAGCGCGCTCCCCGGGGAGCCTCCGAGCCGCGGCATCGTCGGCCGGCCGTGGCGCGCGACGCGCAGGGCGTAGGCGCCGAGCACGGCTGTGCAGATTAGGATCGCAAGGGCGCAGGGGAGAGCGGCCACGGCGAGGGAGATTGCAGGGTTCGAGCCGCGGCCGCGGTGAGGGGCAGGCTGCACCGCCGCGGGCGGTCAGGCTGCGCCGACGCGCGGTTGCGCGCGTGCAGAGGGTGCAGAGGTCGCGGTCGTGCGCGTGCAGGGGGCGCGGTCGTGCGCGTGCAGGGGGCGCGGTCGTGCGCGTGCAGGGGGCGCGGTCGTGCGCGTGCAGGGGGCGCGGTCGTGCGCGTGCAGGGGGCCGCAGTTGCGCGCGCGGAGGGGACGTGAGCGCGCGTGTGTACGCGGCGCCCATCGCGCGCGGGCGCTGGCGCGCGTACGGCGCTGGCTAGCGGCAGCTGACGCGCGAGAGGCGGATGCCGTGATCCTTCTCCGCGTAGGCGACCCCGAGCTCCTGCCCTGTCCAGGCCAGCGCCGGGTACCGCGCGGGCGCGTCGCCGCTCACCTCGAGCTCGACGCCCGTCGGCGTGAGATCCCGGCGCAGCAGCGTCACGAAGACGGCCGGGTAACGCTCGCGGAACTGGTAGTAAGCGACGGCCAGGCTGCTGCCGGTCCACGCGAGCGCCGGCCAGTTCGCGCTGCCTTCGCCGCGCGAGACCTCGGCCTCTCGGGACACCTCGTTCTGCGGGGAGATCCGGAGCGCGAGGATCCGCTCCGCGCCGCCCCGGGTGTCCTCCCAGGCGACGAAGGCGTCGCCTCCGCCGAGCGCGACGCGCGTCAGCTTCGCGGCGACGCCCTGGTGCCCGATCGGCTCGAGCGGCGTGCTCCCCTGGCTCGTCCTGGCGAAGCGGATCGTGTCGCCCTGGGTCCAGGCCAGCGCGGTCTCCTCGCCGTCGGTCGCCACCGACGGAAACTGCGCCTCGTCGAGCGGCGTCGGGGTGCTCAGCGCGCCGCGATCGAGCGACCCGAGCAGCGACCCGCCGGCGTCCATCCACGCGAGGAGCACCCCGTCCCGGCTGGCGGCGGCGATGGGCCACGACTCGGCCGCGCCGCTCTTGACCAGATCGAAGGCGTCGCCCTCCGCGACGCCCGCCAGCGTGGCGCGGCGGCCGCGCACGACGCTCCCCGCGCCGTCCCGGTCCTGCCACAGGACGAGCAGGCCCTCCCCATCGCGGTGGACGCTCGGGTGGCTGGAGACCCCCGGACCCCCTTCGATCACCTCGTCCCGGCGCTTGTTGCCGTCCGCGTCGAGCACGGCGAGGTGGATGTCGCCCTCGTCGGCTCCGCGCTCCTGCCAGGCGACAGCGAAGCTCGCCCCGGTCCAGGCGATCGCGGGCGTGGCCCCGTCGCCGCTACTCACCTCCAGCCCCTGGGCCGCCAGCGTGCAGGCGGCGGCCTGGCTCCCGCTCTCTCCGCCGCCAGCGGCTGCGCCGCCGCCGCCAGCGGCTGCGCCGCCGCCGCCAGCGGCTGCGCCGCCGCCGCCGGTGGCTCCTCCGCCGCCCCCGCCAGAGCCGCAGCCCCACGTGGCGGCGATGATCGCCGCGCCGATTGCCCCAGGAATCGAGTGCTTCATGGTTCCCCCGTTGCGTTGTGTTGAGAGGCCCTCGGCGCGGCGCGCGCCGGGTGGCGGCCACGCCGAGGGCGTCGTCTGCGGGTCCGGCGCGGCGGCTCCTCCGTCTCCGGGACGGTGGGAAACGGCTGCCGTGCGGGACGACCGCTGCTCCTCCGTTCGATGTCCGGGGGTCCGGCCGGTCGCGGCAGGCCGCGCGTTTCGCGCAGATCGCGCGGCGCTTCCGGCGCGAAGCCCCGTTCGCTCAGCGCCGGGCGGCGCCGGCGCTGAGCGCGCCTGCCGCGCCATCCGGGCGCTCGCCCATCTGCGTTGCCCTGACTGAAACGCGCGCGCCGCGCGCAGATCCGACGCTGTTACTCGTCGTCTTCCGGCGGCTGCAGCGCCTCGGCGACGGCCGCGAGCACGTCCTGCGCGGCCTCGAGCTTGCGCCGGGGCATCGCCTTCAGGGCCTGTCGCACGGCCGCCTCCACCGTCCCGGTGCGCAGGCTGTCGAGCTCGCGCCCACGCGCGGTGAGGCCCAGGAGCGCGCGGCGGGCGTCGTTCGGATCGACCCGGCGCTCGATGATGCCGCGCTCCTGCAGCCGCTTGAGCACGCCCGTCAGGGTGCTCGGGTGCAGCTGCATGATCTCGGCGAGCTGCCCGGCGGAGATCCCGGGATAGCGGCCGACGATGCGGATGACGAGCCGCTGCGGACCCGTCACGCCCATCTTCGCCTCCATGCGCTTCGACGTCGACTGGAGGCCGTGATCGACGGCCCACAGGAGCTTCATGAAGTCGAGCACCTCGCCCAGCCGGGAGCTCTTCTCGGAAGGAGGGGAAGCTTGAGACGAGCGCATCGTCGACGCTTGCTAGCTCGCCCGGACGCAGGCGGCTAGTGCTTGGCCGCACGAGGCAAGACAAGCGCCAGGTCAGCGAAGCAGGCGCGGCATGCGGCGCGGAGCCACGGGCAGACGGGACAGGCCGGGGAGGGGGCACGCCGGGGAGGGGGGACACGCCGCGCGGCGGCGACAGGACAGACGCGGAGGCGGAGCGCGGCGTCGAGCAGCGCACACGAGGGCCGCTGTCTCCGCGCTTTGCCGTAGCGCTGGCGGACCGTTTCGGAGCAAGATCGGCGCTGATGAGCTGGGCACGGCGAGCCGCTCTGTGGACCGGGCTCGGCGCGCTGATCTGTGGCACCGGCGCGGCCGTCGGCCAGGCGCCGTCGGTGCGCGCGTCCTTTTCGGCGGCGTACCGCGCCTTTCGCGATCCCAGCCTGCTCGACCGCGCGCCGGCGGACTCTCCCGCGGCCGCCGCGTGCCTTCCGCCTGTCGGCGACGCGCCGCCCGCGCTCACGGCGCTGGTCGTGCGCGAGTTCCAGCCCGCGACGGACGAGGATCTCGAGGACCCCGAAGGGGCGACGCTGGCCACGCTGGCGATGCCGGACCTCGACGTCCCCCTCACGCGGCGCACGATGCGGTTCGTCCGCTTCTTCGCGCAGTCGGACGAGGGCCGGGCCGTGTTCCAGCGGCGTTTCCGGCGCGCCGGCGCGTACCGCGAGATTGTCGAGCGGTCGCTCCGCGAGGCGGGCCTCCCGGAGGATCTCCTCTGGGTCGCGGCGGTGGAGAGCGGCTTCGATCCGCGGGCGGTCTCGCCGGCCGGCGCGGCCGGGCTCTGGCAGTTCATGCCGAGGACGGGCGAGGCCTACGGCCTGGAGCAGTCCGAGTGGATCGACGCGCGCATGAGCCTCACGCGCGCCACGGACGCCGCGACCGCGCACCTGCGCGACCTCTACGAGCGCTTCGGCCGGTGGGATCTCGCGCTCGCAGCGTACAACCTCGGCCACGAGGGCGTCCTCCGGGCGCTGTCGCAGGTCGCGGCCACGCGCGATCCCGAGGCCCGCGGGCCGATCGGGCTCGCCGAGCTCGCGCAGGCCGGCGTCATACCCCGGGAGACCGCGGACTACGTGCCGCAGATCGTGGCGTTCGCGATCGTCGCGGCGAACCGCGCCCGCTTCGGGCTGGACCTGCCCGACGTCGCGCCGCTCTCGCCGCTCGATCTCGGCGAGGTCGCGGTGCCGCCGGGGACGCGGCTCCGCACCATCGCGCGCGCCGCAGGCATCTCGACAGCGGTGCTGCGCGAGCACAACCCCGAGCTCCTGCGCGACCGCGTCCCGCCGGGCCGCGTCGACCACCTGGTCTCGCTGCCTGCCGATCGCGTCGCGCGCGCCATGGCCCTCTTCCCCGCCTACCTCGAGCACGAAGAGCTCGACGAGGACGAAGCCGACGCCCCGGCGAGCGCGGCCGCGGCGCCGTCGCCGGGCGGCGCGCTCGCGCTGGACGGCGCCTCGTTGCCTCCCCGCCCCTTGTCGCTCGGCCGGAACCGGCTCCCGCTGTTCACCCCGCCCGGCCAGGCGCCCGCGCCGATGCCGCTCCTCGGCAACCCGGAGGCGCTGGAGGCGAAGCTCCCGATCGTGATGATCGGCGGCGGCGTCGGCTTTCGCCCTGCCTTCGAGGACGATCCGCTCGGCATCCGGAGCGGCCGCATCGTCGCGGCGTCGCCGTTCGACGGCGTCGACCTCGCCGCGCGCCGCGCCCTCAAGGGGCGAGAGGCGGAGATCGAGAAGCAGATCAGCCTCCTCGCGGGGCTCGGTCGGGAGCATGTGCAGCGCTTCCGCCTCCCGAACGGCATCTCGGTCGACCTCCGGGAGGATCCCGCGGCGCCGCTCGTCTCGATCAGCGCGGCGGTTGCGGTCCCGGCGCCTTCCGCGGGCGAGGCGGGGGCGGCCGGGCCCGCGCTGGCCAGCGAGGCGCGCGTCGCGATCACGGTCCCTCCGCGCGATCTCGAGGTCGGGATCGACCTCGTCTCGGCGCGGCTCCGGATGCTGCTCGGCGAGGCGAGCGCGGAGCGCGTGGCCGAGCTCAGGAGGCAAGCCAGCGAGGCCTCGCGGCGCGCGGTCGAGCGGACGCCGTACGGCCCGTCGTGGATCGCGCTCGGGGAGGCGCTGTTCCCCGCGGGCCACCCGCTCGAGGGCACGCTGATCGGGGCGCGCGGCGACGCGAGCGCGGCGAGCGAGCTCCTGCTCACCGAGTCGCTCCGGCGCGAGCGCGGCGCGGCCCAGGCGACGATCGCGCTCTCGGGCGACATCTCCCGCGCGGCGGTCGAGCCGGCGCTCGCGCGCGCGCTCCAGCGCGTCGCGGCGGAGCCCGAGCGGCCGGTCGGGCCGCACCCGCGCGAGGAGCGGCTCGTCCTCGAGGATGCGGTGCCGGCGCCGCGTCTGCTCTACGGCTGGATCGCGCCGCCGGAGGGCGGCGCGGACGAGGCGTCGCTCCGGGTGGCGATGGAGATCCTCACCGGCCCGCGCGTCGCGCGGCTCGCGAAGGCCCTCGCGACGGAGGGGCAGCTCGCGACCGAGGTGACGGGGCGGCTGTCGCTCGGCGCGCACGCGAGCGTGGCGGCTGTGGAGCTCACGCCTGCCCCGTCGCGCAGCGCCGCCGAGCTGGAGCAGCGCCTCGACGCCGAGCTCGCGTCGCTCGCGGCGTCCGGACCGACCTGGAAGGAGCTGTCCCTCGCGAAGGCCCTGCTCCGGATCGACCTCGAGAAGGAGCTCGCGCGGCGCTCCGCCGCCGCGCCGCCGCCCGCGTCCGCGCGGCCGATCACGGAGCTGCGGCTGCGCGCCGCGCTCGATCCGGGCAGCCTGCCGCGGCTGCTGCGCGCGCTGGAGGAGGTCGATCTGGCCGACGTGCGCGCCGTGGCCGCGCGGACCTTCGTCCGCGACCACCGGGTGATCGTCACGACCTATCCGCGCGGCGCGCCGGCACGGAGCGGCCTCGCGACCGCTGCCCCCGCCTCGCCCGCGCCTCCGGTGCCCCCCGCGCCGCCCGCCCCCTGATCGCGTCCCGTCGCTGCGCCCCCGCCGAAAGCAAGGGGCACCGCGCGTTCAGGAGATGTCCAGGCACACTACGTGCCAGTCCGGCTTTCTTACCATGGACTTATGGACAGGTATGGACAGCTGGCATCAGTTGGAGATAGCACGGGAGAATGACGACCCCTGCAAAGCCGCTGATGTCTGCGGCGTCAGCGAGCGAACACGCCGCGCATTTTCAGGACACCGCCTATCGGACCTCCCGCTCGTTGCCGTCGGAGGGCGCCAAGCCGGCACCCCCCATGACGCGAAGCGGCGTCGTGGACCGCTCGGCGCGGGCCGCCGCGAGGGCGACTCCCGTCGAGGTGCTCTCCGAGACATCCGAGCTGCCTTCGCTGCTCGACCAGGTGCACGCGGTCGTCGCGCTGAACGATCAGCCGGTGCTGCGCAACCTGCTCATCACGCAGTGCTACCACGAGCTCTCCGCGGAGCTCGTGAGGCTGCTCGGCGGGCGCGACGCCCACTGGTGCACCTTCGCCACGTGGGCGTCCAAGACCGCAGGGCGTTTCATTCGCAACGAGGAGGTGCCGGCCGTGCTCCGGCGCGTGATCCTCACGGACGAGGACGAGCGGGAGAGCTTCCCGCCGCGCGTCAGCGGCGTGAGGCTGCGCGGCCAAGGCGAGCCCGAGCGGGAGAGCGCGCCGCGCATCAGCGTGCTCGACGCGCTCACGCCGTGGTGGGGCCATGGGCTCGGGCTCATGGACATGCCGGAGCGGATCCTGTGCGAGCTGAGCGCGGACATCGCCCTCGGCAACCTCAAGGTGTTCGAGGAGCTCGGGCCGCTTTTCGCCCGCATGATCCAGCTCTACCGGGACTGCCCGCGGCCGGGCGAGGCGCAGCTCGCGGCCCTGCTCGAGGGCCTGCAGCCCGGGCCGTCGCCGGAGGGCGGGCAGGGGCTGCTCCGCAGCGCCATGGCCCACTACCACGAGGCGATGCTCACGGAGGATCGCGACAAGAAGGCCGAGCTGATCCTCCTCGCCAACGCGCGCGTCGGGCTTCACGAGCAGGTGCGGCTCCAGCCGTACATCGCGCGGGCGCTCAACGCGCCCCTCCGCTGCATGCTCGACACGGTCGGCTCGCCCGGGCGGCGCCTGCCCGAGGCGCTGCGGTCGATGGTCCAGGACAAGATCGAGAAGGTGCACGCCGTCTGGCGGCTCGTGGCCACGAAGGAGATGATGACCATGCGCCTCCCGGACGAGCTCCTCGAGCTCGGCCACGATCTGCCCGCGCCGCCCGGGTCGCCGCTCCACTGCCCGGAGCTCGCGACGATCGAGGACCGCGAGCTCTACGAGCTCTTGCGCGAGTACGACGCGCACGACCACACGACGTCCGGCTGCGGCGCCGAGGACTGGGCGTCGCTGCGCGAGCGCATGAGCTACATCCTCGAGCTGTTCCGCTCGCGGCAGTGCTGCCCGCGGCTCCTCGAGCGGCCCTTCACCCGCGCTCAGCACGTCGAGATCGTCGCCTGGCGCGTGCCGGCGCCGCTCCACGGCGATCTCTAGCCCCGCGCGCCGGAGAGCCTGCGCGCGCCGCGCCTTCTCTTCTTCTCTTCCAGCGCGTCGCCCGCCGCCTACGCGCGCGCTCCGCGGCGCTCCGAGAGCTGCGCCACGAGGCCGAGCGCGCCCTGCCGCTCGGCGATCTCGCGCCCCATCCGGAACGCCGCCTCGGCCTGCGCGCGCGCTTCCGCGGCGGTCGGCGCGCCGCGCGCGAGGGCTATCTCGCCTTCGAGCCGGTAGAGCTCGGGCTCGAAGTAGCGCTCGTCGCTCCGGTCGACGAAGGCCAGCGTGTCCGCGAGCAGCGCGCTCGCCTCGTCGACGTTGCCCGCGCCGAGCTCCGCCTCGATGAGCGCTGATCGCCAGTAGGTCAGCGACACGCGGCTGCCGATGCTCATCAGCATGGTCAGGCCCCCGCGGATGCGCGCGGCGCCCTCCGCGTAGCGCGCGCGCGCCGCCTCGCCAGCAGGCCCCTGCGCGGCGCGCGCCGCCGCCGCCCAGCCGAGGTCGATCTGGCTGAGCGCCGTCCAGTGCGGCATCCCCACCTCCTCGGAGAGCTTGCTGAGCACGAGCGCGTGCGCCTCCGCGCCCGCGACGTCGCCGAGCAGGCAGCACAGCACCGCGGCGAAGTGCTCGACGAAGCCGCGGCTCACGGGCTGGTTCAGCTCCTCGCAGAGGGCGATCGCCTCGTCGACCGAGGCCTTGGCGCGCTCCGGCTCGCCGAGGTGGAACGCGATCCAGGCGAGGTGGGACAGCGAGAACGCCGCCGCGTCGTGGCCGAACAGGAAGGCGAGCGGCAGGTGGTGCGCGGGGTCGTAGATCGAGAGCACCTTGTTGAAGTGCTCGCGCGCCTCGCCGAGGCGCCCTCGCAGGAAGCGCGTGGCGCCGAGCGCCTGGTGAGCGCCCAGCGCGATGCCGGCGTCGCCCGTGCTCTCGGCGAGCGCGAGCAGCTGCTCGCCGTGCTGCTCTGCCAGCGCGTAGTCGCCGCGGACATGGAAGAAGATCCAGAGCCCCCACAGCGCGGGGAAGAGCTGCGGCGAGGAGCCCGCCTCGCGGCAGAGCGCGTGCGCGCGCGCGTACGTCGCCTCGACCTCCGGGGCGGCGTAGCCGCGCGTGATCATCAGCGGGACGCCGAGCGTTGTCTGCAGCGTGATCTCGTCGCGCGCCCGCTCCTTCGTGTCCGGGAGCTGCTTGAGGAGCTCGAGCCCGCGGCGGAGCTGGCTGATCGCCTCGGCGTGCGCAGAGGAGATGAGCGAGGCCTCCCCCGCGCGCTGCCAGGCGGCGACGGCGGGGCCGATCAGCGCGGCCTCGGTGTAGTGGCGCGCGAGCAGCTCGGGCGGCGTCTCCGGGAAGCGCTCGGCGAGCACGGCGGCGAGGCGCGCGTGGTAGACCTGCCGGGTGCTGCGGAGCAGCGACTGGTAGGCGGCGTCCTGCACCAGCGCGTGCTTGAACGTGTATGTCGCGCGCGGGGGACGCCCCCGCTGGAAGAGCAGCTCGGCGTCGACGAGCTGCGCGAGCGCCTCGCGCAGCGACGCGGGGCTCGAAGCCATGAGGAGCGGCTCGCCGACCGCGCCGCCCGCGCAGAGCTCCAGCGCCTCGTAGCCGAACGAGCGGCCGAAGACCGCGCCGAGCTGCGCGACCTCCTTGGCCGCGCCGAGCCGATCGAGGCGCGACATCAGGGAGTGCTGGAGCGTGGTCGGGATCTCGAGCGCGCCCACCCACGCCGGCGAGGCGCTCGGCGAGCCGGCCGGCTCCCCTGCGGCCGCCTTGGCGGCGGCCGACTCGAGGACCATGCGCGTGAGCTCCTCGGCGAACAGCGGGACGCCGTCGCTGCGCTTGGCGAGCGTGCGGATCACCTCCTTCGGCAGCGGGGCCTGCACCGCCGGGGCGCCGCTCGTCGCGTAGGCGCCGGCCAGCTGCTGGACGAGCGCCTCCATGCGCTCGGCGCTGAGCGGGGCGAGGTAGATCTGCGTGAAGTGCGAGCGCACCGGCCACGGTGGCGTGAACGTGGGGCGGCCCGTCAGGAGCAGCAGCAGCGGAGACGGCCGCCCCTCGTCGATGAGCCGGCCGAGCAGCTCCAGGGTCGACGGATCGGCCCAGTGCAGGTCCTCGGCCGTGAGCACGAGCGGCTGCCGATCCGCGAGCCCGAGGAAGAGCTGGAGGAGCGAGGCGATGGTCTCCTGCCGCTGGCGCTGCGGGGTGAGCGCCGGCGCCGCGTGGCGCCCTTCGGTCGGGATCGACAGCAGCGAGGCGAGCAGCGGCACGGCGAGCGGCCCTGCGTCCGCCTCGGCGAGCAGCTGCTCCAGCCGATCGAGCCGGTCTTCGCCCCTCTCCAGCGCCGCGCCGCGCTCGCTCGACGCCGCCGCGCCGCTCAGCGTGCTCGCGCGCTCGCGGTCGCCCGCGAGCAGCGCGTTGAGCAGCTCGATCACCGGATAGAACGCGCTGTTCTGGAGCTGCGGCGAGCAGCGCGCCTCGAGCCAGCGGTGCGGTGTCCCGGCCAGCCGGTCGCGGAACGCGCGCACGCTCCGCGACTTCCCGATGCCGGCCTCGCCCGTCATCAGCACGACCTGCCCGGCGCCGCCCGCGGCCAGCGCCCACCGGGCCGAGAGCTGGTCGAGCTCGCTCTCCCGCCCTACGAGCGGGGTGAGCCCCTGCTGCATCCGCGCGTCGAGCCGGTCCCGCGCGGTCGTGCGCCCGTGCACCGCGAAGACCTCGATGGGCTGGCGCGCGCCCTTCGGGCTGATCTCGCCGAGCGCGTCCACGTAGTAATAGCCCTCGATGAGCTTCTGCGTGGCGCGGCTGACGAGCACCGTGCCCGGCTCGGCGTGCGTCTTCAGCTGCGTCGCGGTGTTCAACGTCGGTCCGGCGAGCGAGGGCACGGCGTCGCTGTCCGCGACGACGACGATCCCGGTGTGCACGCCGACCTGCACGGACAGCGGCAAGGACACGATCTCCCGCGCGTTCAGGCGAGACATGTGCTCGACCAGATCGAGCGCCGCCTGCACGGCGCGGAGCGCGTCGTCCTCCCGCGCCACGGGGTGGCCGAAGTAGGCGACCGTCTCCTCGCCGGGGGAGTGGAGGAACACCCCCTCCTGCGCCCCGATCACCTGGGCGCACGCGGCCTGGTACATCTGGACGAGCTCGTGGAACGCCTCGCTGTCGACCGTGTCCGCGATGCGCTCGGCGCTGGCGAGGCCGCAGACCAGCACGGTGAGCTGGCGGCGCTCGCCGCGGCCGGTGGCGGGCAGCTGGCGCGTCCCCGGCGGGACGCTCGGGCGGGACGTGAGCTTCGTGGCCACGGGCGTCTGCTGCCCGTCGGCGGCGCCAGGGTGGATGGACGCGTTGCGCATCGGCCTCGCCGGCGGCTCGGGCTGCGCGATGCTGCGGCCCGCCATCGCGAGCGTCGGCGCTGCGCCGAGCCGCGCGTCCAGCTGCTGCTGCTCGAACGATCTCGGCTCCGGGGGCTGCGGCGGACCGAAGTCATCGGATGGCACGAGCACGGTCTCCTGGTTCGCCTCGACCTGGTGCGCTGGTCGCGTCACGATGGCCCGCTGCTCCAGCCAGCTGCCGCGCTCCTTCGCGGAGGCGGCGCTGTCCGGGTCGCGGGGCAAGGGCCACGGGATCGCGGTCACGTCGCACGCCTCCAGCAGCTCGTAGGCCTCGCGGGCGGACCGGAAGCGGTGCGCCGGCGACTTGGCGGTCGCCTGCGCCAGCAGCGCGCCGAGGGGGTGGCCGCGGAGGGCGCGGGGGATCGGCACCGGCTCGGGGCTCAGCTGGCGGAAGATGACCTCGGCGACCGTCGCCTCGTGCATGACGGGCGCGCCCATCAAGCACTCGAGGAAGGTGAGCCCCCATGCGTAGATGTCCGCCGCTGTCGTCGGGGTGGACTGCACGAGCTGCTCCGGGGCCATGTAGGCCGGGGTCCCGTTGAACTCCCCGGTGGGCGTGAGCGCGCGGTAATCGGCCGCGCGCGCGTCGCCGATGAGCGCGGCGATGCCGAAGTCGAGCACCTTGGCGTGCGTCCGCTTGCCAGACCCGGCGACCATGATGTTGTGCGGCTTGAGATCGCGGTGGATGACGCCGCGCTCGTGGGCGAAGCCGATGGCGTCGAGCACGTGCAGCATCAGCCGCTTCGCCTCGTTCGGCTCGATTCCCCTCGTGCGCTGGCAGCGCGCGGTCAGCGTCTCGCCGTCGACGTACTCCAGCGCCAGGTAGAGCTCGCCCTCGGGCAGGCGCCCGGCGTCTAGCAGCCGTACGATGTTCGGGTGGCTCAGCTGGGCGATGACCTGCATCTCCCGCTCGAAGCGCGCCTCTTGTGAGCCGGTCTCGCGGGAGCGCCGCAGCGCCTCGGGTCGCAGCAGCTTGAGCGCCACGCGCTGCGTGGTCACGAGCTGGCGCGCCTCGTAGACGACGCTATGACCGCCGCTGCCGAGGTGGCCGAGCACCTGATACCGGCCGTCCACGAGCGCGCCGACCTCGAGCAATCCATCGCGAGCGGACATCTCCTTGATTCTTACCGCCGAACGCCGCCGGAGTGGACCGCGAACGCCGCAGCCGGCCCCGGTTGATCGCTCGCGGCGGCCCAGGCTGTCCGGAGCGACAGCGGCGCCAGCGGACCCCGACTGGCTTACGAGGCGCCCGCCTCCGCCGTGGCGCGGCGTGGCGCGGTTCGCGGGTCCTGCGCCGGCTTCCGGTTCAGGCGACCGGGATTACTTCGGCGGGAGCGCGTGGTACGCGAGGACGAGGTCTGATACCCTCGCGCTCGATGGGCAATGCCCCGCATTCCGGCAGCATGCCGCCACCTTCGAGTGGTCGGGGCCAAGGGACGCTCCTCTACGCCGTCGACGACGAGGAGAGCAACCTGGACCTCATGGAGCGGGCGCTCCGCTCCGGCTACCAGGTCCGCACCTTCGGCGATCCGCGCCGCGCGCTGGCGGCGGCGGTGAAGGAGCCGCCCGCCGTGGTCGTCGCGGACTACCGGATGCCTCACTTCAGCGGGCTCGCGCTGCTGCGCGAGCTGCGCCGGCAGGGGCTGAGCTACGTGCCGGTGCTCGTCTGCGCGCCCACGGACGTGGAGCAGATCCAGAAGATCTCCCGGGAGAGCGCGACCTTCCGGATCATCACGAAGCCCTGGATCGCCTCGGATCTGCGCCGCCAGGTCGACCTGGCGGTGAGCCTGCACCAGCTGCAGGCGGCCCGGAACCTCCGCTGAGCCGGGGGCGCTCGGCGGCCTCGCGGCGCGCTGTCCGGGGCGACGCGGTCGGATCGCCGCCGAGCAGAGCGGGCTCATGGTTGCGGCGCGGATGCGCTAAGCAGTCCTGGTGATCGCTCGCTCCCTCGACGTTGTCGCGCTCGAGCTACCGCAGCGCTTCGGCGACCGGCGTGGCTCGCTCGCCGAGATCGATCGCCTCCTCGGCTCGCCCGCGGTGCAGGGCGCCGCGCTCGCGCTGCTGCCCGAGCTCATCGTCACGGGCTATGTGTCGCCGAGGGGCGATAGCGACCTGCGCCGCTTCGCGGAGCCCCTCGATGGTGAGTCGGCGCAGCGGCTCGCCGAGCTCGCGCGCGCGCACGGGATCGCCCTGGCAGGGCCGCTCGTCGAGGCGGGGGAGGGGCGCTTCTACAACAGCCTGCTCGTCTTCGACCGCGACGGGCGGCGCGTCGGACATTACCGCAAGCGTCATCCGTGGTTCCCGGAGCGCTGGGCAACGCCGGGCGATCTCGAGACCCCGGTCCTCGAGCTGCGCGGTGTCAAGGTGACCGTCGCGATCTGCTTCGACGTCCACTTCGTCTCCGAGGAAGCCGGCGGCGCGCTTGACGAGGCCGACCTGCTGCTCTTTCCGACGGCCTGGGTCGATCCGCCCGGGGAGGGCGACGCGCGCGCCGACCTGCTGCCAGCGCTGGCCCGGCGCCACCGCGTCGCGATCGTGAACGCGAACTGGGGGCCGTCCAGCCCGGCGCTTCACGGCCAGGGCGGCTCGCGCATCCTCGACGCGCGCGGGCGCACGGTCGCGGCGGCGTCGGCGGGCCCGGGGCCGCGCGTGGTGCGCGCCGCCTTGGACCTCGAGAACGACCACCGGCGCGGCGCCTGAGGGAGCTCGGGAGCGCCCGCGCGCGGCGTGAAAGGCACGTGCGCCGCGCGCATCGATCGCACGCGCTCATGGGAGGGGAAACGCGCTCAGGCAAAGGGGAGCGCGCTCAGATCGACATTCCCGCCGCTCAGGATGACGCCGATCCGCGCGCCCTGGACCTTGCGCAGGAGTACCGCCGCCACGGACACCGCCGCGCTCGGCTCGATGAGGATCTTCATCCGCTCCCAGACGAGGCGCATCGCCTTGACGGTGTCCTCCTCGCTCACGGTGACGATCTCGACCCCGCGCTCGCGCAGGACCGCGAAGGTGAGCTCGCACAGAGAGGCGCGGAGGCCGTCCGCGATCGTCGTCGGATCGTTCGACGGGAGGATCCTGCCCTCGCGCAGCGATCGCGCGGCGTCGTCCGCCGCCTCGGGCTCGACGCCGACCGTGCGCGCGCGCGACAGCGCGCTGGTCGCGATGGCGGTGCCGGAGATCAGCCCGCCGCCGCTCACGGGCGCGACCACGGCGTCGAGGTCCTCCACCTGGCTGGCGAGCTCCAGCGCGGCGGTGCCCTGGCCGGCGATGACGTGCGCATTGTCGTACGGATGGACGAGGATCGCGCCCGTCTCTGCGAGGACGTCGGCGATCGTCTCCTCGCGCGAGCGGAGCGTGGGGGCGCAGGCCACGACCCGGCCGCCATAGCCCTCCACGGCGGCGCGCTTCACGGCGGGCGCGTTCGAGGGCATGACGATGTGCGCGGGGATGCCGCGGGTGCGGGCGGCGAGCGCGAGCGCGGCGGCGTGGTTGCCCGACGAGTGGGTCGCGACGCCGCGTCGCGCCTCCTCGTCCGAGAGGGCCAGGACCGCGTTGCACGCCCCGCGGAACTTGAACGCCCCGGCCCGCTGCAGGTTCTCGCACTTGAAGAAGACGCGCGCCCCCGCCATGCCGTCGATCGTCCGGCTGGTCAGGACGGGGGTCACGTGGGCGTGCGGCGCGATGCGCGCGGCGGCGCGGCGGATATCCTCGATGGTGGGCAGAGCGCTCATGGCGCGCGCATCGGAGCGCGGCCTGCGCCCGACGTCCACTGCGAGCGCGCCGCGGGCCCGGGCGCGGCCGCGGTGGAGCTTCAGAAGAGATCGGCCGCGATGCCGTCGGCGAAGACCCAGGCGGCCCGCGGGACGCTGAGTCGCCCGCCGCTCATCTCGAGGCGGCCGGCGCGCTCGAGCCGCTCCGCGGCCCTCCGCCGCGCGGGGCTCCACGCCGGCACCCCGAGCGCCGCCGCCGCGGCGTCGAGGTCGAACCCTTCGCGCAGCCTGAGCCCGAGCATGATGCGCTCGGACAGCCGCGTCTCCGGGGCGAGCCGCTCCTCGCTCTCCACGGGGATCGCCGGGCCGCCCTCGGCCATGGCGGCCATGTACCGCTCCGGGCTCGCGATGTTCCGGTACCGGACCGCGAACGCCTCGCCGCCATCCTCCGCGCCGGCCGACCTGAGCCCCCAGCGCGGATCCGGGCGCGATACAGTCCCGAAGGCGGCGCAACCGAGTCCGACGTAATCGACGCCTTGCCAGTAGCCGAGGTTATGGCGCGCCTCGTGGCCCGGCCTGGCGTAATTCGATACCTCGTAGTGGGCGAACCCCTCGGCCTCGAGCGCCTCGTCGATCGCGAAGAACGTGTCCGCCACCCCATCGTCCGCGGCGAGCGGCAGGCGCCCGCGCCGCGCGAGCTCTCCGAACGACGTCCCGGGCTCGACGGTGAGGCTGTACGCGGAGATATGGCTGACGCCGGTCGCTGCTACCGCCCGCGCCTCGGCGGCGGCGTGCTCGGGGCGCTGCTCCCGCGCCTCATCGGCTGTCCCCACCGCGACCCCGTAGATGAGATCGCCGCTCACGCGCGGCATCCCCGACCGGAGGGCCGCCGCGAGCGCGCCGAGCCCTCCGTCTGGGTCGTGCAGGCGCCCGAGGAACCGGAGGCGCTCGGCATCGAGCCCCTGCACTCCGACGCTCAGCCGGTTGACGCCGACCGCTCGAAACGCGCGGGCCCGCTGCTCATCGAGCGAGGTGGGGTTGCATTCGACGGTCACCTCGAGGTCCGGCGACAGCCGGCCGGCGGCCGAGGTGATCGCCGCGAGCACCCTGCCCAGCTCCTCCGGCTCCCACAGGGACGGCGTCCCGCCTCCGAAGAAGACGCTCCGGAGCTCGCGCTCGCCCAGCGTATCCGCTCGCCTCCGGAGCTCGGCCAGCACGGCGTCGGCATAACCGCGGTGATCGATCGCTTCCCGCGCTTTCGCGAACGAAACGAAGTCGCAGTAGGGACACTTCTTGAGGCACCAGGGGAAGTGGACGTAGACGGTGATCGGCTCCATGAAATCCATGAAAACGGACAAAATCGGGCACAAACCGGGCACGAAAACGGAGATGGCGGAGCGCGTCCCCGGCGCCGGGCACGCGCATGGTGACACAATTGCGGGGTCTAGATCGCGGTGTTAGCGTGCGAAAGGGAGGGGGCGCATTGCGCCCGCCGGACTCTTCATGCTGACGTTGACGGAGCTTGTCGATCGCGTTCGGACCTATCAGCCGGCTGCAGACGTCGATCTCATCGCCCGGGCTTACGCCTATAGCTCTGACGCTCACAGGGGGCAGACCCGCAAGAGCGGCGACCCGTACTTCTCCCACCCGGCGAGCGTGGCCGCGATCATCACCGAGCTCAAGCTGGACACGGCGAGCGTCTGCGCCGGGCTCCTGCACGACGTCGTGGAGGACACCCTCGCGACGACCACCGACATCGAGAACAGCTTCGGCCAGGAGGTGGCGTTCCTCGTCGATGGCGTGACGAAGCTCTCGAAGATCAACTTCGCCTCCAAGGAAGATCGGCAGGCCGAGAACTTCCGCAAGATGCTGGTGGCGATGGCGCGCGACATCCGCGTGCTCCTCGTGAAGCTGTGCGACCGCCTCGACAACATGCGGACGCTCGAGTTCATGAAGCCCGATTCGCAGGACCGGATCGCGCGGGAGACGATGGAGATCTACGCCCCGCTCGCGAACCGCCTCGGCATTGCGCGCTTCAAGAGCGAGCTCGAGGACCTGTCGTTCAGGTACATCGAGCCGGAGGCGTGGTCGGATCTCTCGCAGAAGGTCAAGACGACCGCGAAGGAGCGGGACAAGTACATCCACGAGGTCTCGAAGGTGCTCTCGGCCAAGCTCGCGGAGCAGGGCTTCGCGGTCGACGTCACTGGCCGCGCGAAGCACCTCTACTCGATCTGGCGCAAGATGCAGGCGCAGCAGTGCGACTTCGATCAGGTGTACGACGTCATCGCGTTCCGCGTGCTCGTCGAGTCGGTGGCGGACTGCTACGCGACGCTCGGCGTCATCCACTCGCAGTGGACCCCGGTCCCGGGCCGCTTCAAGGATTACGTCGCGCTGCCCAAGCCCAACATGTACCAGTCGCTGCACACGACGGTCATCGGGCCCGGGCGCGAGCGGATCGAGATCCAGATCCGCACCCACGAGATGCACCGCGTGGCGGAGCAGGGCATCGCGGCGCACTGGAAATACAAGGAGAACAACTCGGGCGGCATCGACCCGAAGGACGCGGCGCGGTTCGGCTGGCTTCGCCAGCTGATGGAGTTCCAGAAGGAGCTCAAGGATCCGGCCGAGTTCCTGGAGAGCGTCAAGGTCGACCTGTTCCAGGACGAGGTGTACGTCTTCACGCCGAAGGGCGACGTGCGCGTCTTCCCCCGCGGCTCGACGCCCATCGACTTCGCGTACGCGATCCACACGAAGGTCGGCGAGCACTGCTCGGGGGCGCGGGTCAACGGCGCCATCGTCCCGCTGCGCTCGAAGCTCCGGAACGGCGACGTGGTCGAGGTGATGACCAACCCGAGCCAGCACCCCTCGAAGGACTGGCTCGATTACGTCACGACCAGCCGCGCGCGCGCGAAGATCCGCAATTACCTGCGCACGGAGCAGCGGGAGAAGTCGCTGAAGCTCGGCCGTGAGCTCCTCGAAAAGGAGATGCACCAGCGGAGCATGAGCCTGAGCCGCCTCACGAAGAACGAGGCCGAGCTGCGCAAGGTCATGGAGCGCTTCGGTGTGGCCTCGGCAGACGAGCTGTTCATCGCGGTCGGCTATGGCAAGGTGAGCGTCCGCGCGGTGTGCGAGTTCCTCGCGCCCACCCCGAAGGAGAACGAGAAGGGCACGCCGACGCCGCCGCCCGAGTCGATCAAGGAAGGGCGCATCGAGTCGCTCGTCCGCAAGGTCACAGGGCGCGACAGCCACGGCATCCGGCTGAACGGCATCGACGACGTCCTCGTTCGCTACACGAAGTGCTGTAACCCGCTCCCCGGCGACGAGATCGTCGGCTTCATCACGCGCGGCCGCGGCATCACGGTCCACCGCCGCAACTGCGCCAAGGCGTTCGACACAGACCCCGAGCGCCGCGTGGAGATCTCGTGGGACTCGCGCGCGAAGATCAACCGCCCGGTGCAGATCAAGGTGATGACCGCGAACCGTCCGGGCATCCTCGCGACGGTGGGCCACACGTTCCACGAGCAGGGCATCAACATCAGCGAGGCGACCTGTCGGGCGGGCGACGACGGCCGCGCGATGAACACGTTCACCTTCCTCTGCTCCGACCTCGCGCAGCTGAAGAGCGTCATCCGGCACCTCCAGCGGATCCCTGGCGTCATGGCCGTCGAGCGGACCTGAGCTGGGCGCGCGGCGCCCGCGGCGAGGTCAGCGCCCGCGGCGACTAGCGCCCGCGGCGGGCGCGCGCCCTGGACGGCGCCCCCGCGGCGCCCGGGCTGGCGTCCGCGAGGGCGCGGGTGAGGGGACGGCCGAGGTCGCCGCCCGGCTCGTGGCGCGCCGCGATCTCCTGCACCTTGCGGACGAGCCGCGTCACGTCGTGGTGGCGCACCGGGGAGCCGGCGGACGCGCGGTCGCAGAAGAACGTGCGGCACCCGAGGGGCCTCGCGGCATAGATCGCGCAGCGGCCGGCGTCGGTGAGCATCGGGCACCGCCGCTCCGAGGCCTGCGGCAACGCGCGCCGCCGGCTCGCGTCGCCGCCGGACGCCGCCGGCTCGCGCGCCCCTGTCCCGCCGGCTCGCACGATGCCCTGGAGCGCGCGGGCTCCTCCCCGGGACGCGACCGCGCGCCGGATGGCAGCGAGCTCGATGGAGGTGACGTACGGCTCGCGCCCCGTGATGCCGAACCGGCAGCACTCGGTCGAGGCCTGGCAGGTCCAGCCGTGAAAAGCATCTTCCGCTTCGCGGTACACTGCCGAGAGCTCGGCGAGCAGCTCGGCTTCGCGGACAGGCGGCTCAGGGGTCGCGGTTCGTCGCATGGGTCGAGAGCTCTCTCGTGCTGGTCGCACGATGCGCGGCCGGCGCGAGGCGGCGCGGAGCGGGTCCTGGGGGTGCGGAGCGTCGCGGAGCCCCGAGGCGAGCAGTCTAGTGCCGCGCGCCTCCGCCGCGAAGCGGCGGGGCGAATCTTGTCAGGAGCTCTGACGCGCGGCACCAACCTGTCCGTTCTTGAGCGAGCTGCCCCTGCGACCGCGGAGGACGTCGGCGGCGTCGTGGACCCGCGCGGGGCTGCACGCTGGGCGGCGAGCGCGCACGCGCTATCCTCGCGATGGATGTCGGTTCTGCGCCCGAAGCTCCGAGCTCTAGAGGTCGTGGTCATCCAGGACGAGCGCCACGGCCGCGCGCTGATGCTGCGCGACACCGAGGGCATCGCGCCGTCCGCCGTCATCGTGCCGTCCGCGAGCACTGCAGTGCTGGCGCGCTTCGACGGGAGGCGCTCCGTCGACGAGATCGCGCGAGACGCCTCCCGAGCGACGGGCCGGCACGTGGACGCCGCCCACGTGTCGCAGCTGGCGGACGAGCTGGAACGCGCGTGGATGCTCGACAGCCCGCGGTTCCACGCGCGCCGGCGGACCGTCGTGCAGTCGTTCGACGCGGCGCCGATCCGGATGGCTGTCCACGCGGGCGGCGCGTACCACGGTGATCGACTGAGGCTCGCGGACTTCATCGAGCGCCAGTGCCTCCAGGCCGCGCGGCCGCAGGGCGGAAAGGCGCGCGCCGCGTCGCAGGGCGCGCCGAAGCGCATGGTCGGCCTCTGCGCGCCGCACATGGACCTCTGGCGCGCCGCGGTCGGCTACGGGCACGCCTACGCCGCGCTGGAGCAGGCGCTGGCCGCCCCGGGGCTGGAGAAGGTCGACACGTTCGTTCTGCTCGGGACGTCGCACGCCGCGATGCGCCGCCCGTACGCCGTCTGCGAGAAGACATTCGCCACACCGCTCGGCCCGCTCGACCCGGACCGCGAGATGATCGCGGAGCTCGCGGCGGCGAGCCGGTTCGACGTGCGCGAGGATCAGTACCTGCACAAGAACGAGCACTCGATCGAGTTCCAGGCCGTGTTCGTGCGGCACTTGCTCGGCGACCGCGCGGCGTCGATCGTGCCCATCCTCTGCGGGCTCTCGGAGTGCCAGGCGCGGCGCCGCGACCCGGCACAGGACGACGGCGCCGAGTCGTTCCTGAAGGCGCTCGGCGACGCCTTGGCGAAGCGCCGCGACCGCGTCCTCGTGATCGCCGGAGCGGATCTCGCCCACGTCGGCCCGCGCTTCGGCGACCCTGCGCCGCTCGATCCGCACCAGCGGAGGGCGCTGCGCGACCGCGATCTCGCCTCGATCGAGCGGGCGACGTCGATCGATCCGCCGGGCTTCTTCGCCGACGTCGCGCAGGACCTCGGCACGCGCCGCGTCTGCGGCCTCGGCCCCATCTACACGTTGCTCCGCGCGCTCCCGCCCTCGTCGCGGGGAGAGCTGCTGAATTATGAGCAGTGCATCGACCCCGAGGAGGGATCGATCGTCAGCCACACGTCTCTCGGGTTCTACAGCTGAAGAGCCGCGCCCGCCGCCTGCCTGGTGCGCGCTGCCACCTCGCCGCGAGGCGCGTCGAGAGCCCCTCGACGCTGGCGCGCCGCGAGGCTCCCGGGAGCATGGCGTGGGGGCGGCTCAGCCGCGCGGGACCCTGCGGCGCGCGATGTCGAGGCCGAGCCGGTCGGCCTCACGGTAGATCGCCTGCCGCGACATGCCGAGGGCGCGCGCCGCCGAGGCGACGGAGCCGTTGGCCCGGGCGAGGGCGTCCTCGAGGCGGGCGCGCGCGAGCGACGGATCCGTCGCCGGCGGGAGGTTCGGCTTCACGCGCGGCCCGCGCGAGAGCGACCCCGCGATCGGCGTGACGGAGAGCGGCCCCTCCGGCGAGGCCTGGGCCGCGGTCACGATGGCCGACTCGAGCTGCGGAACGCCGCCCGGCCAGCCGGCGCGGACGAGCGCCTCGAGGAGCTGCGGGGTGAAGCGATCGAGGCCGATCGCGTTGCGCTCCGCGATGTCGCGCACGATGAGCGGCACGTCCTCCCGCCGCAGCTCGAGCGTCGGGATCGTCACCCGCTTGCCGGAGAAGAGCGACGCGAACCACGGCGCCACGCGGCCGTCCCCTGCGGCCCGATCGAGCGGCTGCCCGGTCGTGGCGATGATGCTGACGCCGCTCGAGCGGCCGACCGAGTGAGCGATCTCCAGCTGCTGCGGGCGCGGGAGGCGATCGGCGTCGAGCACGAGCCACGTCATCGGCCGCGCGCCGGGCGGGATGGCCGGCTTCGTGTCGGCGCCGCCGTCGACGATCAGCGTCTCGCCCAGCCCCTCGCGCACCGCGGCGGCGAGGCGAGCCAGCGTGCGCTTGCCGACCCCGGTCGCGCCCTCGATACACACGCTGGAGCCCGACTGCACGAGCTTCATCACCGGGTCGATCCAGTCCTTGCGCTGCTTCGGGCCGAACACGAGCGACCCGAGCCGCGAGGGCGCGCCGTCATAGAGCGCGAGGTGCCGCTCGACGAAGACCGCGAGCTGCTGGCCGAGGCGGACCACGTCGCCGTGCATCACGCCGATGCGCCGGGCGCGGACGCCGTTCACCCACGTGCCGTCGTGGGTATCCATGTCCTCGATGTAACAACCGTCCGAGCGGACGCTGATCTTGGCGTGCTCCGGCGCGATCCCGTGCCCCTCGATGCGCCCGTCGCGCGCGGCGCTGCCGATCACGGCGCCGTCCATGAGGCTCACGATCCGCGGCGGAGCGTCGAGCCCGATCAGAACGAGCCCCCACCCGCCATCGTCGTCCTGTCGCTTGGCGTGGACTCCGGACCGGTACTCCTTCTGAAGGACCGGCGCCGCCGTTTCTGCAACGTCCACTCGCAAAGCAGTCTGTTCGTTCATGCTCCCCCCAAGTCCAAAGACCCGCCTGGTCGACCCAGGCCAACCAAGAGCGCGCCGAGCGGCGGGCACCCTTATGATGTAAGAGCCCGCCTCACGGTGCCGCTGTCACGAACGCGAAGGCTTTTGTGAGCTGCACCGAGAGCGGTGCTGCTTGGCGAGCCCCCTCGCTCGCAATGGCCACACAATACTCGACCAGAGCGGCCGTGCAACCTGCCGACGACGGAAGATCCAAGGTTTTGTTTCTGAGTGCTTGACTATGGCCACGCCGATTGGTACTCATCCGCCACGCATCGACGGAGCCGCCCTCCGGTGATGACCTGGCGCGAATCAGGAATTCTCTGACAAGCGCCTTGAGACAGAGTTTCCCGGTTCGAGTGCCCGATTCGAGTGATCGACGTCTGCGGGAGTAACTCAGTGGTAGAGTGCAACCTTGCCAAGGTTGACGTCGCGGGTTCAAATCCCGTCTCCCGCTCCGCAACATAGGCTCTGAAACAGCGAGCAACCTGTGAGGCCGGTGTGACCCACCGGCCTCTGGTGTTTTGTTCCACTGCCTGGCGCGCGATCGCACGACCGCGCGATCGTCGGAGAACGCACGGGGCGCTGCGGCGATCGATGCGCCGGGCGGCGGGCCTGTGATACGAGGATTCGCCTCATGTCGGCTCCGCTCCACGAGCGCCTGCGCCTGCTTGCCCACAGCCTCGAGCGGCAGTTCCTGGGCAAGGACGAGATCATCCGCCTGCTCATGATCGCGGTCGTCGCGGGCGAGCACTGCGTGCTCCTCGGTCCGCCCGGGACCGCGAAGAGCGCGCTCATCCGCACGCTCGCCGAGCTGATGCAGGCCCAGTACTTCGAGTACCTGCTCACGCGCTTCACCGAGCCGAACGAGATCTTCGGTCCCGTCGACATCGGCGCCTTCCGCGAGGGCGTTTACCGCCGGAACACCGCGGGGATGCTCCCCGAGGCGGAGATCGTCTTCCTCGACGAGGTCTTCAAGTCGAACAGCGCCATCCTGAACGCGCTGCTCACGCTGCTGAACGAGCGCAAGTTCTCGAGCGGCGGCCAGGTGATCCGCTGCCCGCTCATCAGCGTCTTCGCCGCCTCGAACGAGGTGCCGGGCGACGAGACGCTGACGGCGATCTTCGATCGCTTCCTGCTGCGGGTACAGTCCGACAACCTCGACGCCTACCACTTCAGCGAGCTGCTCCAGCGCGGCATCCAGCAGGAGATCCGGCACATGGCCGGCGAGCCGCTCCGCCCGCTCGTGGCGGCGCGCGAGCTCGCGGAGCTCGGCCGGGGGTTCGGCGCGCGGATGAACTTCGGCGACGCGTTCCTGTCGGCCTACAAGGGGCTGGTGTTCCAGATCCGCGCCGAGGGGATCTCGCTCTCGGACCGCCGGGTCGTGAAGATGCTCAAGCTCTTCGCCGCGAGCGCGTACCTCGACGGCCGGCAGGTGACGGACGCGAGCGACTTCTTCGTGCTCAAGCACATCTGGAACAACCAGGATCAGGCCGCGATCCTCGAGGGCATCGTGCAGCCGGTGCTCGAGGCGTTCTTCCGCGAGCACCCGGATCGCCGCCGCGTCGGAGCGCTCGGCGTCGGCGTGGAGGCGCTCGCCGCGGAGATCGACCGTATCCGACAGATCCTCACGGGCGGCGCCGCGCTCGGCGACGTCCAGCTGTTCAGTCAGCTCAAGGCGCTCGGCGAGATCAAGCAGGCGCTCGCCGGCATCAATGACGCCCGCGCCCGCGAGCTCGAGGCCCGCGTGTCTCAGCTGCTCGAGGCTTCGTTTCGGAGCGGGCGTTTCGCGCAGATCTAGCCGGACCGGGGCCGGGCGCGCTGGTCGGGGCGATGTTCGCCCTGGAGCGCGCCCTCGGCTGGGCCGGGCCGGGGCCGGGCGCGCTGGTCGGGGCGATGTTCGCCCTGGAGCGCGCCCTCGGCTGGGCCGGGCCGGGGCCGGGCGCGCTGGTCGGGGCGATGTTCGCCCTGGAGCGCGCCCTCGGCTGGGCCGGGCCGGGGCCAGGTGCGCCCGGGCCGTCGACGTCGGTCCTGGTGCGAGGCCTCGACGGCACGGGCGCCCGGGTGCGTGCGGACGGACCGGCCGCCTCTGGCGCGGGTCGAGGTGACGCCTTCGCGCTCGAGCGGATCGTTCCGGCGGCGCGGCGATGATCGACCGGTCCAGACGACGCGCCCATCATTGCGCCCCGGATCCGCTTGGGAACGCCGAACGCCTCGCGGATGTGGAGGAGCTCATCCACCGTCAGCGCGCGCCACTCCCCGGGCCGGAGCCCCTCCGAGGTGACACCGGCAAACGTCGTCCGGGCCAGGCGCATGACGGGCCAGCCGGTCGCCTCGCCCATCCGCCGGATCTGCTGATTGCGGCCCTCGCGGAGGGTCACCTCGAGCCACGTCTTGTCTCCCTCGTGGCGGAGCACCCTCGCTTCCGCCGGCAGGGTGACGCCGTCTTCAAGGCGGATCCCCTCGCGCCACGGCGTGAGGTCGTCGTCGCTCATGACGCCCTGCACCTTCAGCACGTACGTCTTCGGCACGCCGCCGCGCGGGTGGAGCAGCGCGTTGGCGAAGTCGCCGTCGTTCGTCATGAGGAGGATCCCGCTCGTCGCGAAATCGAGCCGACCCACGGGGTAGAGCCGCGCGCCCGTGCCGCGCACGTAGTCGGCGACCGTCGGGCGCCCCTCGGGATCGCGCAGGGTCGAGACGACGTTCCGCGGCTTGTGCAGGGCCAGGTAGACCGGAACCTCGGAGACAAGGCGCTTGCCGTCCACCTCGATCCGGTCCTTCTGCCGGTCCGCCTTCAAGCCGAGCTCGGTGACGACGCGGCCGTTCACGCGCACCCGCCCGGCCAGGATGAGCTCCTCGGAGGCCCTGCGTGAAGCGACCCCGGCGCGCGAGATGATCTTCTGGAGACGTTCTTCCATTGTGTTTTCAGGACCTGCGCGGACGCTGCGCTGCCGGTCGACGGCTCTGATAAGCACGCCCCTCGCGCGGCGTCGACCGACCTGGACAGCGCGCTCCTCGGGGCCGAGGTCGCCCTCGACGCCGGCGCGCTGGCCGGCCCTGGCGAGCGCCCGCCGCGGGAGGAAGCACCAGCGCGGGCGGCGCCGCGAGACCGGGCGGGCGAGACGGGCCTGAAAGAGTCGTTATTTCTTGTTGCTGGGCGGCTCCGCGCCCCCGTTGCCGTCCGCGGCCTCGTTCGCCTTGTCCGCGGCGCTCTGGTCCTCCGCGGCCTTCTTCGCGGCCGCTGCAGCGGCCTCCTCTTCCTTCTTGCGCTCGTCGTCCTCGACGCGGCGGCGCACCTCGCTGTCGTGATCCCACCGGTCGACCCGCTCGTCGGCGTCGATGTCCACGCCCATCCGCTCGAGCCGGCCCATGCGGTAGATCTCCCAGACGTCCGGCTTGCCATCGCGGTTCGTGTCCCGCTTGATGCGCGCGAGCTTGCCGCCGCTGTAGTACTTCCACTCGTCGGGGTTGCCGTCGCGATCGGAGTCGATCCGCACCTCGGCGAGCCTTCCGCTGGCGAACGTGAGCCAGGTGTCGATCCTGCCGTCGTAGTTCGCGTCCGACTCCTCGTGCAGGCTCTCGCCCTTGTCGTTGTACCGGCGGACGACGTCCTTCACCCCGTCGAAGTTCGTGTCGATCTCGCGGCAGACGAGCGCCCTGTGGCGGTCCTCGCCGGTGCCCACGATCTGCCACACGCGCCGCACGTTGGGCTGGATCGCGCCCGGCCCCGCGGTCTCGCTCGCCTCGCGATCGCCTCTGCCCTTCCATTCGCACATCGAGCGATCGTCGATGCTGCCGTCGGGGTTGCGAGCCGCCTCGACCTTCGGCGCCTTCGTGCCTTCGAACCCTGGATCCGAGACGCAGGCGGCGCCGAGCAGGCCGAGCGCGGCCAGCGCGATGAGCTGTTGTCTCCTCATGTCATGGTCCCTTCCTGGCGGCCGGCTGGCTCGCGGGGCTCGCGGGCGCGGAGCCCGCCGGCGGTGCGGCCGCGGGCGCGGCGCCCGTCGCCGGGGCCGCGCCCGCGGGGGCCGAGGCGGGCGCTGCGTTCGCGGGCGCGGCGCTCGTCGCCGGGGCCGATCCGGTCGCGGCGCCCTGCGGCGGGCCGCCCGCAGGCTGGCCTGCGGCGCTCGCGCCGCCCGCGGGAGGCGCCGCGCTGCTCGGCGGAGGCGCGAGCGGCTTGGGCGCGCCGTACGACTCGGCGCAGAGATCCACCACGCTGGTGGGATCGGGCTTGCCGTCGGCGTTCTGATCGGTCGTCACGACCGCGCACTTCGCGTCGTTCGGGTTGTTGAACTGCCACCACTGGTCGATGATCTGATCGCCGTCTGAGTCGCGCTCGCGGCGGACGAGGCGCGCCCCCTCGTAGTAGTCCCAGGTGTCGAGCTTGTCGTCGAAGTTGGTCTCGCGCTCCTTCAGCACGACGGCGCCGCGCTCGAGGTGCGCGATCTCGTCGGCTCGCCCGTCGCGATCGAAGTCCGACTCGCGGCGGCGCTCAGCCCCCTTGGCGTCGTAGTAGATGAAGGCGTCGATCGCGCCGTCCAGGTTCAGATCGACGACCCGGCAGACCTCCCGGCCGTCCTTCTTCACGTGGATGATGTCGGGCATCCGGTCGCCGTTCACATCGACCTTCTGCGCAGAGGCGGAGTCCTTTTCGCAGGGCTCGTGGACGATCGCCGTGTCCCGCTCGCCGGTGGCGCTCTTCGCGCGGGTTGGCGCCGGTGTCGATGAGGCACAGGAGGCCACGAAGACGGTCATCAAGGCCACGAGCGAGCACCTGGGCGACGGCCAGGTGAGCGGGAATCGCGTCATCAAGAGATTCCTCCGGCGGGCCCTGGACTTTCGGGACGGAAGCTCGTCGCGCCGGGCGAGCCGTCCCGACGCGGACCAGCTTCGGGCGCAGTCTAGACCGCGGTTCGTCCGCACATCAAGAAGCCCACGGGAAGGCGACGCTCTCGACGGCTCCCCGCGCGGCACCCGGCCACATGCGGGGAGCGCCGTGAGGTGTGGAGAGCGACAGCGCCATTCCGATTGACAACACACGTACCGGCATCTAGGGTAACGTCTTGTCAGTCGTACCTTTCGAGACTGGCGGGTTACCCTCCCGGGCGTGACATGTCGCGGAAGAAAGTCTCGACGACCATCTACATCACGCCCGAGCAGGCCGAGCGGCTGAAGATCCTGCACGAACGCACCAAGGTCCCGATCGCTGTCTACATCCGCGAGGGGATTGACCTGGTCCTCAAGCACTACGAGCACGTGCTGCCGGGGCAGATGACGCTGGAGAGCACACCGGCCCCTCCGCCGCCGACCCCGAAGAAGTGACCCGGCGCCGGCGACAGCGGGCTGCGGGCTCCCGGGGCAAGCGCGAGCGGCAGGGGAGGCCGGAGCGCCTGGACGCCGCGCGCTGTCCGGGCGAATAGCTTCGGGGCGCGGGTCGCGCTAGGAGCAAGCGCGCCGCGGTCCACCACGTCCCCGCGGCGCTCGCAGAGCCGCGCGCTGCGGTTCGTTCCCCAGAGGGGGCGCGGACGTGTGGTCCGCTCCTTCGCAATCTCGGTCGAGGCCGCGTGCTGCGGCCGCTAACGCTGGTCAGGGCGCTGCGCCCCGAAGCTCGCTATGCCTGTTGATTCCAAGCTCATCCGCAACTTCTCGATCATCGCCCACATCGATCACGGCAAGTCCACGCTCGCCGACCGCATCCTCGACGCGACCGGGGCGCTCACCGCCCGCGAGCAGAAGGAGCAGTTCCTCGACAAGATGGACATCGAGCGCGAGCGGGGGATCACGATCAAGGCCCAGACCGTGCGGCTCGACTACACCGCGAAGGACGGGCAGACGTACCGGCTGCACCTCATCGATACGCCCGGGCACGTCGACTTCAACTACGAGGTCTCGCGCAGCCTCCAGGCGTGCGAGGGCGCGTTGCTCGTCGTCGACGCAACCCAGGGCGTGGAGGCGCAGACCCTCGCGAACGTCTTCCTCGCGCTCGACAACAACCTCGCGATCGTCCCGGTCCTCAACAAGATCGACCTCCCCTCGGCCGACGTCGACCGGACGACGCGCGAGATCGAGGACGTCATCGGCCTCGACTGCTCCGGCGCCATCCCGGCCAGCGCCAAGACCGGGATCGGCATCGCCGAGATCCTCGAGGCGGTGGTCTCGCGCGTCCCGGCGCCGAAGGGCGATCTGAACGCGGCGCCCCGCGCGCTCATCTTCGACAGCTGGTACGACAGCTACCGCGGCGCGGTCGTGATGGTGCGCGTCGTCGACGGCATCCTCAGGAAGGGGCAGAAGGTCCGCTTCATGGCGACCGGCCGCGACTACGAGCTCACGGAGATGGGCGTGTTCACTCCCCACGCGACCGCCATCACCGAGCTCGGGCCAGGGGAGGTCGGCTTCCTCGTCGGCAACATCAAGAGCGTGGTCGACACGAAGATCGGCGACACGGTGACGGACGCCGTCCACCCCGCGACGACGCCGCTGCCCGGCTTCAAGGAGGTCAAGCCGATGGTCTTCGCCGGGATCTTCCCGACGGACTCGGCCCAGTACGAGGACCTGCGCGACGCGCTGTCCAAGCTCCACATGAACGACGCCGCGTTCGTCTTCGAGCCCGATACGTCCGAGGCGCTCGGGTTCGGCTTCCGGTGCGGCTTCCTCGGCCTGCTCCACATGGAGATCATCCAGGAGCGGCTCGAGCGCGAGTACAACCTCGACCTCATCACGACCGCGCCGAGCGTCGTCTATCACTGCTTCCTGAACGATGGCTCGATGAAGTCGATCGAGAACCCCGCGAAGCTCCCGCCGCCGAACCTCATCGATCGCATCGAGGAGCCGATCTTCCGGATGACCGTCCACGTGCCGTCGACGTACGTCGGCGCGGTCCTCGCCCTGTGCCAGGAGCGGCGCGGGGAGCAGAAGTCGATCCAGTACGCGTCGTCCGACCGCGTGATCATCACCTACGACATGCCCCTCAGCGAGGTGCTCTTCGACTTCCACGACAAGCTGAAGAGCGTGTCGCGTGGCTACGCGTCGATGGACTACGAGCTCGTCGGGTACCGCGCCGACGACCTCATCAAGCTGGACATGATGGTCAACGGCGACCCGCTCGACGCCCTGAGCGTCATCGTGCACCGGGACAAGGCGTATGCCCGGGGCCGGGACCTCGCCGTGAAGCTCAAGGACATCGTCCCGCGCCAGCAGTACGAGGTCGCCATCCAGGCGGCGATCGGGTCGAAGGTCATCGCGCGGACGACCGTGAAGGCGATGCGCAAGGACGTGACCGCCAAGTGCTACGGCGGCGACATCAGCCGCAAGCGCAAGCTCCTCGAGAAGCAGAAAGAGGGCAAGAAGCGGATGAAGATGGTCGGGAGCGTCGAGATCCCGCAGGAGGCGTTCCTCGCCATCCTGAAGATCGACTGAGGCGCGGGGCGGGCGGACGCGGGGCGGAGGCCGGGCGGGCACGCGAGCGTGGCGGCGCGCGTTCCCCGCCCGTATAAGCCGCCCATGGAGCCCGCCCCCGTCCGCCCGCGCGTCCGCCGCGCGGCGCACCCTGTCCTCGCCCTTGCTCTCGGCCTCGCCGTCCTCGCGTGCGACGACGCGCGCGCCCCGGCGCCGGGAGCGTCCGCCTCAGCTTCCGCGCCGCCGGCCGCGGAGAGCGCCGCGCCGAGCGCCGCGGCGACCCCCGCGGCCCCGCCGGCCGCGAAGCGGGAGATGCCGCCGCGGCCCGTCCCGATCGGGTCGAGCGGGCCGATCCAGCCGAGCGCCCCGCCGGAGCAGCAGATGATGGCGATCCAGTACACGCTCGCCATGGTGTCGCCGCAGCCGACCGATCCGCTGGTCGACAAGGCCTACCTCGACGCCATCGTGCCGAAGCTCGCCGCGGCGGTGCGCACGGCGGACAAGGGCAAGACCCCGCCCAACCCCGCGAAGGCGACCAAGGGGAACCGGAAGATCGAGGTCGATATGGGCAAGGGCTGCACCGAGCGCACCCCGTCGAACCTGCTCGCGCAGCGGGCAGGCTCTTCGCTCAGGGAGGCGTACGATGCGGGCGTCCTCGTCGTCTCCTGCCACGACGACCTGTGGGAGTGCCACCAGTCGACACGGGATCCGTCCGACGTCCTGTGCCACGCAGCGCCGCGGCGCTGAGCGTGGTATGGGCTGCGTCTGCCATGCAGGAGACGCTTGCCTATTCGCTCCCCGGCGCCGCCAACGCGCTCCCTCGAACAGACCCGCTCGCCGAGATGCTCGCCGAGCTGAACCGCGGGCGCCCGCCGCTCGCCCGCCTGCGCCATGACGCCACCATCGCGTTCGGTCCCGCCATGCGCGTCGAGCGCTTCGTCCTCGGCAACGGGCTCAAGGTGCTCGTGCTCGTCGACGGCTCGGCGCCCGTGGTCTGCCTGCAAACCTGGTTCGGCGTCGGGTCGCGCCACGAGCGCATCGGCAAGACCGGCATCGCCCACCTCTTCGAGCACCTCATGTTCGGCGAGACGGAGAGCGTCGCCCACGGCGCGTTCGACCGGATGCTCGAGGAGGCCGGCGCCGAGACGAACGCGGCGACGTTCCTCGACTGGACCTACTACCACACGAACCTTCCGAAGGACGCGCTCGAGCTGACCCTCCGCCTCGAGGCGGAGCGCATGGCGCGGCTCGTCCTCCGCGACCCCCAGGTGTCGAGCGAGAAGGAGGTCGTCGCCAACGAGCGGCGGCAGCGGGTCGACGACGACGTCGACGGGGCGGTGAGCGAGCTGCTCTACAAGGAGGCGTTCCGCAAGCACGCCTACGGGTGGCCGACCATCGGCTGGATGGAGGACATCAAGGGCTTCACGACCGAGGACTGCGTCGAGTTCTACCGGACGTACTACGCCCCCAACAACGCCGCGCTCGTCCTCGTCGGCGACGTCGCGCTCGATCAGGCGCTGCGGGGGGTGCAGGACCATTACGGCGCCCAGGAGCCGTCGAGGATCCCGGTCGAGGACGTGTCCCCCGAGCCGCCGCAGACCGAGGAGCGCCGCGCCGAGGTGGCGAAGCCGACCGCCACGCACAAGGTCGCGATCGGCTACCGCTCGCCGGCGCTCGGGGACTTCGACCACGCGCCGCTGGTGCTGCTGAACGAGATCCTCTTCGGCGGGCGGTCGTCGCGCGTGCACCGCGCGCTCGTGCAGGAGCAGGAGATCGCGAGCGAGGTCCGCGGGTGGGTCGGCTCGTTCCGCGACCCCGCGCTGTACGACATCTACCTCTCGGCCCGGGGCGAGCATACCGGCCCGGCGCTGCTCGACGCCCTCGAGCCGCTCCTGGAGGCGGTGCGCCGCGCCCCTGTCACCGAGGCGGAGCTCGACCGCGCGAAGGCGCGCATCGAGCTCTCGGTCCTGCAGGGGCTCGAGACGGTCTCCGGCAAGGCCGAGCAGATCGGCTTCTACGAGACGGTGCTCGGCGACCCCGCGGCCCTGTTCGAGCGGCTCGCCGCGTACCGGCGGGCGACCGTGGGGGATCTGCTGCGCGCGGCGCGGCGCTACCTCGTGAGCTCGGCGCGGACCGTGATCCACGTGATCCCGGACGGATCGAGCGCCGAGGACGACGCGGAAGAGACGGACGCGGAGAGCGAGGAGGCATCGTGAGCCAGAGCGTGAAGAGCGGCCTCGCCTGGGGCGCCGAGGGGCAGGGCAGGGGGGCGCCGGGCGGGCGCGTGACGCCGCGGGAGGGCACGGTGCTCGTGGAGACGAGCCACGCGCTCCCCATCGTCAGCATCGTCGTCGCGTTCCGCTCCGGCTCGGCGTACGACCCGATCGGGCGCGAAGGGCTCGCCCGGATCACGGCGCGCATGCTCCGCCGCGGCGCCGAGGGCTACAGCGCGAACGAGATCGAGGAGACGATCGACGCGCTCGGCGGGGAGTTCGGCGCCGACGTGGCGACGAGCGCGACGACGGTGCACTTCGAGGTGATCAAGCGGTCGCTCGACCGGTTTATCGAGCTCGGGGCCACGCTGCTCGCACGCCCGACGTTCTCGCCGCCCGAGCTCGCGCGGCTCCTGCGCGAGGCCGAGGCCGAGCTCATCGAGGCGCGCGACAGCGATCGGTCGCTCTGCAGCCGCGCCTTCCGGCGGACGCTGTTCGCGGGGCACGCCTACGGCCGCCGCATCGCGGGCACCATCCCGACGCTGCGGGAGATCACGCGCGACGACGTCGCGGCCTTCTACGCGCGGCACTACACGCGGCGCAACGCGATCGTGGCCATCTCGGGTGACATCGAGGCTGTCGAGGCGCACGCGGTCGCGGAGCGGCTCCTGGCCGGCCTGCCCGAGGGCGAGCCGGTCCCCGATCCGGTGCCGGACCCCGAGGGCCGGCGGGGGCGGTGCCTCGTGTTCGTCGACAAACCCGACCGGACGCAGACGCAGATGGTCATCGGCGGGCTCGGCACCGACGCCCACGACCCCGATCACATGGCGCTCGTCGTCGCGAACACCGCGTTCGGCGGCACCTTCTCGTCGCGGCTGATGCAAGAGGTGCGCGCAAAGCGCGGCTGGTCCTACGGCGCCTCGTCGCGGGCGGGCTTCGACCGGCACCGCGACGCCTTCACCATGTGGACCGCGCCCGCGGCGTCGGACGCCGCTGCCTGCCTCTCCCTGCAGCTCGGGCTGCTCGAGGCGCTGCGGCGCGACGGGATCACGGAGGACGAGCTCACGTTCGTGAAGCGATACCTCGTCCGCTCCCACGCGTTCGAGATCGACACCGCGAGGAAGCGCGTGCACCAGAGGCTCGAGGAGATCCTGTACGACCTGCCCGAGGGCTACCACGATGGCTACCTGCAGCGGGTCGAGGCGGTGACGCTCGACGAGGCGAACGCCGCCGTGCGTCGCCGGATCTCGGAGGACGATCTCGTGATCGGCGTCGTAGGGACGCACGAGGAGATCGGCGAGGCGGTCGCCGCGGCCGTCCCGAAGCTCGCCGAGGTGAAGGTCGAGCCGTACGACCTCGAGTAACCCGGGAGCGGCCCCAGGCGCGAGCGGCGCGAGGCGAGAGCGTCCACGACGCCCGACGCGAGCCCGTCGAGGACGCTCTCGCCGCGCGCACGAGCAACCCGGGGCTGTCCGCGGGGCCGAGCGGCCCGCGCGAGCCGCGGGGCTGCGCCGCGACCGCAACGCCCTTCGGGGGCCGGCATCGAAGGCGCTGCTTCTTCGCGAGATCGAGCCAGGGCTCGCGCTGCGCTTCTGGACTTCCGGCGCCATCGGCCGCGATCGCTCCGCAGGCGACGGGCGGCCCTCTTCCCGGCGCTCCCCGGCGCTGGCTCGCGAGGGCGAACCACGGGAGCTTGCGATGAAGGCACGAACGATCCACGCGCCGGTCCTCGCGGCGGTCACCGCGCTCGCCGGTCCCGCTGCTGCGGCGGTCCCCATCACGATCACCCATCAGGGGCGCCTGTTCGACGCGGCAGGTCAGCCCATCGACGACACGCTCGACGTGGTGTTCGCGCTCTACGACGCGCTCGATGCGCCCGTGCCCATCTGGAGCGAGGTCCACACGATCACGTTTGACGACGGCTATTTCTCGGTCGATCTTGGCGAGCTCGCGCCCGTCGACAAGCCCGTCCACGACGGCACGGCGCGCTACCTGGGGATCACCGTGGGGAACGATCCCGAGATGATCCCGCGCGCCAGGGTGGCGAGCGTCCCATACGCGCTCCAGGCCAGCAATGTCGCCGGTGACATCACGCCGAACTCCGTGTCCATCGGCGGACGTCTCGTCATCGACAGCAGCGGGCTGTGGGTCGGCGAGCCGGTGGGCCTGCAAGGCGCGCCGGGGCCGCCTGGCCCGTCCGGCCCGATCGGTCCTGCCGGGCCGCCCGGCGCAGCGGGGCCGCCCGGTGCGCAGGGGGCCGCCGGTCCACCAGGACCGCCCGGCATCGTCTCGAGCACCTCCGTCTCCGGCGCCGGCGCTGATCCGCGGCCATCGCTGCAGTTCCTCGCGGCGCCTGCCACCGTGAGCGTGACCGCGCTCGGGCAGCGCGTTGTCGTCGTGTCCAACAAGGTGCTCGGCGCCGAGGAGTCCCCTGCGGACGGGCTCTTTCTCTGGATCTGCTCCCAGCAGATCGCGCCGCTCGGGGACATCAGCAGCGCCGGGACCGGCGTCTATGCGCTGCGGGTCCCGGCGAACACCAGCATCGTCATGGGGCTGAACGCCGTGCTCTCGCTGCCCCCGGGCCAGTACAACGTCGGTCTCTGCGGAAAGTCGGAGAGCCGCTACTGGACCAACAACGACTATTCCTACACGTCCGCGGTCGTCACCATGGAGTAAGGTCGGGCGGGGCGGACAGCCGCGCGCGTCGAGGATGCGCGGCGCCTGCCACGGCGATGCCACCATGCAGAAGGAGCTGATGACCCCGGCGGCGATCCTGCTCGGCAGCCTCATCATCGCCGCGGGTCTCTACTTCGGTCTCCAGCAGCCAGCGCCCTCCGCTGCGCCCTCTCCGGCCCACGTGGAGGCCCGGGCTGCGCCGGCACAGACGCCGGCAGCACCGGCGGAGACGACAGCATCGGCAGAGGCGCCGTCGCAGCCGCTGCCTCGCCCCGCGGCAGCGGGGGCATCGCCCTCCTTGCCAAGCGAGCTCTACAAGCGCGTCGTGGCGGACGCCACCAGCGCTCTGGAGGCGCGGCGGCCGCTCTTCGTGAGGCAGTGCTGGGAGCCCTCGCTCAAGAAGAACCCGACGCCCGCGCGCGCCAAATACCTCTTCCACATGACCTTCGACGAGTCCGGGAACGAGATCGCCCGCGGCATCAGCGAGGTGCGAGGGATGGACCGCCCCGATGCCGCGCACTGCCTCCGGATGATCCCGCTCGGGATCGGCGTGCCGCCGCCCGGAGCGCGCGTCGCCGTCGAGGTCGAGATGACCCTGCCGTGAGCGCGCCCTCGCCGCGGCCACGTTCTGACGCCGCCGTTTGGTCCGCGATGGGCGCTGGGCTAAAGTCACCCCGTGCCTTGGCTTGCTGAGCTCGCCCTGCACCTGATCCGCGCGCTGCACCTCGTCGTCCTCACGGTCGCGCCGACGTGGCTCTCGCCCGAGCCGCTGCCGCCGCGCGCGCTCGCCCTCTGGGGCTCGCTCTCGGCGGCCGCGCTCGCCGCGGCGCTCGGCCTCTCTGCGTGGTTCGCGGCGCGGCTGGAGACGCGCCTCGCCAGGAACGGGGCGGCGCTGCTGTGGCTCGCGATCGCCACGGCGCTCGCGGCCACGCTCTACTACCGCGGGCCTCGCGCGCCGCTCGCGCAGGGGGTCTTCGTCGTCGCGGTGCCGCTGTGGGCGGCGCTCGCGACGCTCGCCGCGGCCGCCGCGGAGCACTGGCTCGGGTCGAGCTTCAAGCACCGGCGGATGGGGGCCGCGATCCTCATGATCGGCCTCGGCTCCGTCCAGGTGCTCGGGGCGTCGTCCCTGCTCGGGTCGCGCGAGCGGATGTGGTGGGCGGCGCTGCGCCGCGACGGAGCGCACCTGCGCGCGGTCGACGAGCTCACGACGCCGCTCCTCGCGCAGCCCAAGCTGGACGAGCTCGAGGGCGTGGCCGCGCGCTGCCTGAAGATGCACCCGCCCGCCGTCGAGCCCGCCGGCCCCGCCGCGCCCGCCACGTGCGCGTGCCTCGCGCTGCGCGCCGAGGCGAGGCTGCACGCCCGCAACGCCGGCGCCGCGCTCCGCGACGCGGAGGCAGCGCGCGAGCGATGCCCGGAGCAGAAGGGCGCGCGCGCCGTCCTGGCCGAGGCGCTCGCCGTCGCCGGCCGCATCGAGCGCGCGGAAGCCGAGGCGCGGGCCGCGCTGGAAGAGGGCGGAGATCCGTCGCGGCTCCGCTACGCGCTCGCGCTCGCGCACGAGCGCGCGGGCCGCCTGGCGGAGGCCAGGGCCGAGGCAGAGCGCGCGATCGAAGCCGGCGCCGGCCGGAAGGCGCAGCTCCTCGCGGGGGCGCTCGCCATCCTGGCCGGGGACCTCGACGGGGCGCAGGCGCGCCTCACGCCGCTCGCCCAGCAGGACCCCTCCGACGCCGAGGCGCTCTACAACCTCGCGCTCATCGCCGACAAGCGCGGCGACTACAACGGCGCGCGCCAGGGCTACCTCGCCGCCCTGAAGGCCGACCCGAGGAACGCGGAAGCGCGTTACAACCTGGCGCTCTTGACGTTCCGCGCGGGCATCGTCGAGGAGTCTCGGCACCACGCGCGCAAGTTCCTCGAGACCTTCCCGGACGATCCGCGCGGCAGCCAGCTCGCGCGGACGACGGGCACGCCGCTCGGCGCCGCGAGCAACGGCGGCTCGCCCCCGGCCCGGTCCGGCGCGCGGCGGCCTCCGCAGGAGCCCGGATCGAGCTCGGGCACTCGCTAGATCCGCGCGTCAGAGATCCCCGCCAGGGATTCGTGACGCGCGAAACCATGGAGGCCATCGCGGCCATAGACGCCAGAGTGGCCGGTCGCGCAGCAGACACTGGCGCGCGGAGCGGGACGGCGCCCGGAGGACGCTGCGTCGCGCGCCGGACATCCTGCCAGGCCTCCTGACGCGCGGCACCAGCGCGCGCGTCGGCGACGCCGGCCCTGGTCTCTCGCGGCAAGCGGCGCGTGAGATGCGCGCGGGCAGGTCGACGCGCGGACGCCACTGACGACGCCGAAGAATTGCGCTGCCGGCCGTTCACTTTTGCCAGGCGCGAACGTGACCCTGGACGGCGACCTGTGGTATTCCGGAGGTCTGGGAGGCTGCGTGACACCCGCCGCGGGGACCACCGTTGCCGATCGCTTTCGCCTGGTGCGTCCGCTAGGGCAAGGCGGGATGGGCTCGGTCTGGCTCGCTCAGCACATCGGCCTCGACATCCCGTGCGCGATCAAGTTCATGCACGCGCAGGGCGTCTCGAAGGAGGTGCGGCACCGCTTCGAGCGGGAGGCGAAGGTCGCGGCGCAGATCCGCAGCCCGCACGTCGTGCAGATCCTCGACCACGGTGTGTGGAAGGGTACGCCATACATCGCGATGGAGTACCTCGAGGGGGAGGACCTCGACCACCGCATCCAGCGCGTCGGGCGGCTCGACCCGCACGATACGATGGCGATCACCGCGCAGGTGGCGCGCGCCCTCACGAAGGCGCACGCGGCCGGCCTGGTTCACCGCGACCTCAAGCCGGCCAACATCTTCCTCGTCCGGGACGACGACCGGGAGATCGCCAAGGTCCTCGACTTCGGCATCGCGAAGGACAGCACGCCCAAGGTCACCTCCAACACGAAGACCGGCTCGCTGCTCGGGACGCCCGCGTACATGAGCCCCGAGCAGGCGCAGGGGACCAAGAGCATCGATCATCGCTCGGACCTCTGGTCGCTCGCCGTCGTCGTGTTCGAGTGCCTGACCGGCAGGCTCCCGTTCGATAGCCAGGCCTTCGGCGATCTGCTCCTCAAGATCATGGTCAAGCCGCTGCCCGTGCCGTCGCAGCTCGCCCCGGTGCCGCCCGGCTTCGACGCCTGGTGGGCTCGCGCCGCGTCGCGCGAGCCGGAGGCCCGCTTCCAGAGCGCGAAGGAGTTCTGCGACGCGCTCGCGATCGCCCTCGACATCGCGAGCGACAGCATCGAGCCAAGGACGAGCCTCACCGGCATGTTCCGCGCGCCCGGTGACCGCGTCTCCGTGGAGCTCGGGTTCACCCCGCGCTCGCAGGAGGGCGCGACGCTCCTCGGCACGGGGCTGGACAGCGCGGTGCCGTCGCTCGGCGACGCGGCCACGCTGATTGCGTCGTCGGACGCCGAGGTCGAGCGGCTCTCGCCGAGCCCCGGCCGCACGGTGGCCTCGCCCGGTGAGGCGTCGGGCGCGTCGGGCGCGTCGGGTCGACAGATGCGATCGCAGACCGCCAGCGCCCTGGTCTCGGTCGTGTCTCCTCCGACCAAGCGACCCTTCGTCGGGCGTGCGGTCGCCGCGGCGGCTGCTGCGGCCGTCCTCGTCGCCGCCGGGGTCTTCCTCCTGCGCGGCACCGGGGCTGATGTCCCGGCTCAGCCGCTCGTGCAGCCGGAGGCCACGGCGTCGGCGTCCGACGTGCCGCGGGCCCCCGACCCCGTGGTATCGGCCGCCGCGCCGGCGAGCGAGCCCGCGCCGTCTGCCTCGGCGGGGCCCCCTGCCGCGCCAGCGTCGGCGCCAGCGGCCTCGGCCGTAGCGGTCCCGGGCGGCCCGCGCGCGCCGTCGGCGCAGCCCGCGCATCAGGTGAAGCCGCGTTCCCCCGCGCCAGCGGGTACCGTGCGCCGCAAGCCGAAGCCGACCGACTTCGGCATCTGACGTTCACCCGCAGCACCTCGCTCGGATCTCGCTCGTATGGCTCGTCGACTCGGAATCGCTTCCTTGCTGCTCGCGCTGACGTGCGCGCCCGCCGCCCTCGCCCAGGTCTCCGACGCCGATCGCGCCACCGCGCGCTCGCTCGCCGTGGAGGGGCAGGAGGCCCTCGACCGGAAGGATTTCTCCGCCGCGCTCGATCGGTTTCGCCGCGCCGACGCCATCATCCACGCGCCGACGCTGCTGCTCGGCGTCGCCCGCGCCCAGGTGGGCATGGGCCAGTGGATCGCGGCCCAGGAGTCGTACAACCGCATCCTCCGCGAGGGGGCGCCGGAGCGCTCGCCAGAGCCGTTCTTCGAGGCGATCGCGGCCGCTCAGCGGGAGCTCGACGCGCTCGCGCCGCGGATCCCGCAGGTGCTGATCTCGGTGCGCGGGCCGGACACCGCCGACGTCACGATCGACGGCGAGCCCGTGCCGCGCGCCGCGCTCGGCGTCAGGCGCCCGGTCGATCCGGGCGAGCATAGTTTCCGCGCGTCGGCCGCGGGGTTCGCTCCGGTCGAGGTGAAGCTCACGCTGGCGGAGCGCGCCAGCGAGACCATCGCGCTGGAGCTCAAGCCGATCGCGCCGCCGCCCTCGAGCGCGTCGCCGGCGCCGGCCGCGCCGCCGCCCGACAGGCGCCCCGTCGCACCGAGCAGCAGCAGCCGCAAGGTGCTGGGGCTCGCCGCGCTGGGGCTCGGAGGCGTCGGCCTCGCGGCCGGCGCCGTGGGCGGGGTGCTCGCGATCGGCAAGCACAGCGCCCTCTCGGAGCGTTGCCCTGGCGGCCAGTGCGACGCCTCGCTGAAGGGCGACGTCGACAGCTACCACGCGATGGGCACCCTCTCGACGATCGGGTTCGTTGTCGGCGTCGTGGGCGTGGGCGCGGGGGCGTTCCTCATCCTCACAGCGCCGAGATCACCGCAGCGCGCCGGGATCTCGATCACGCCCGTGATCGGGCTCGGCTCCGTGGGAGCGAAGGGGAGTTTCTGATGCGCCAGGCGTTTGGATTCGGCTTGATGCTCAGCGTTGCCCTGACCGGCGCTGCATGCACCAGCGTGCTCGGGGACTTCACGGTGGGAGAGGCCGGCGCGGGCTCGTCGAGCGGCTCCTCGGGGTGCCAGGCCGGCATGGCCGACTGCGACGGCGACGGCGTCAGCTGCGAGGTGAGCCTGACCAGCGACGCGCAGAACTGCGGCGCTTGCGGTGTTGTTTGCGTGGACGGCGGTACCTGCGACGCGGGCGGCTGCAGCGGTGCCACCGAGATCGCGCGCGGGTACCCGAGGCCGCCGCGGTCGTCGAACGCGCAGTTTCTCGCCATCTACAAGGACGAGGTCTACTGGACGGCCGGCGAGAGCGAGGGCGGCAGCGTGCAGAAGGTGTCGATCCTCGGCGGGCCGGTCACGCCGCTCGCCGCCGAGCAGAACGCGCCCTACGGGATCGCCGTCAACCGGTACGGCGTCTTCTGGGCCAACCTCAACGACACGAACCTCATGCGGGTGGACCGCGAAGGCGCAGAGACGCCGAGGTTGGTCTTCGACTCGAACTACGCGACCCTCGGCGTGGCGGCGGACGAGAGCGAGGTGTTCTGGGCGCAGCGCGCCGGCGGCATCGGCGCGCCAGGTAAGGGGAGCCTCATCGGCCGGATCACGATGCCCGACGGCCGGCCGAACGACGACTTCCACGAGGACAACAACACGTCGCCGCACCTCATCGCGCTCGACGAGCAGTTTGTGTACTGGGTCGATCGGAGCGAACGCGGCACGGTGAACAGGACGTCGCGGAACACCGGCGACTCCATCAAGCTGGCGGAAGATCAGCCCTTTCCGTACGCGATCGCCGTGGACCGGGACCACGTCTACTGGACCAACAGCCCGCGCATGGGAGGCAGCAACGAGCTGAGCGCCGTGATGAGGGTACCGAAGGGCGGCGCGCGAAACGCGACGCGCCTGTGGACGCCTGCCGAGGACGACGAGGTGGCGAACCCGTCCCCCGACTGCATCGCCGTGGACGATAACGACCGCTACGTCTACTGGACCGATCAGGGGTCGAGTCGCGTCCTGCGCAAGCGCAAGGACGCCAACGAGCCGCAAGAGGTGCTCTACCAAGGCGGGACGCCGCGCGGGATCGCGCTGCACGGCGAGTACGTGTACTGGGTGGACGAGAAGCACGACGGCGCGGTGCGCAAGCTGCGCCGCTGACCGGCGGCGCGGGAGCTGCGCCGCTGACCGGCGGCGCGCGCGGCGCTCCCGCTTATCGTGGTCGAGCGCGCGCTCAGCCCGCCGAGGCGTCGCGCAACCGATCGACGTCGACACCGAGCCGGCCCGACGTATCGTCGGCGGCCGAGACGACCCGCGCCCCCTGGATGATGTCGCGGGCGATGAGCTGCGTGGAGAGGATCGCGCAGAACGCCATGTCGTCGGTGTTGCTCATCGATTTGCCGCCGGTCCTGCGGCACTTCGCGATGAGCGCCGCGACGGGCTGCGCCTGCCAGATGCCCGCGTCCTTGATGGCGTCCGGCGACAGGCAGGTCTCCACGTAGTCCGGCGTCCCGCTCCCGAAGAACGGCTGCACCACGGGGGCGCGGTACGGCTGCTTCTTGCGCTCGAGGACCCCCGGCGGCAGGAGATCGCCCATCGCGCGCTTCAGCACGTGCTTCTCGTCGAGGGTGCGGAGCTTCAGCGCGTCCGGCAGCGCGTCCGCCACGTCCATCACGTTGGGATCGAGGAACGGGAAGCGGCCCTCGACCGAGTTCGCCATCATCATGCGCTCACCCTGCGAGGAGAGCAGGTAGCCGGAGAGCAGCGTCGCGATCTCCAGGTACTGCGCGCGCGCGAGCGGCGTCCAGCGCATGAAGTCGCCGGGCAGCTGCTCCCTCAGACGATCGGCCGCCGCGGTCTCGCCGACGCCCTCGCGCATCGCGGGGTCGAGCATCAGCTTGATGCGGCTCGTCGCGTCCCACCGCGGGCGGTGGGAGTAGAACGGATCGTCCGTGTGCGCGAGGTTCCGCCCGAAGAAGGCCTTGGCCATCTCGACCTGCGCGACCGGCGACCGCTGGAGGTAGGGGTAGAGCCGGAGGAGGAGCTGGGGCCGGAGCTTGCTTTCCGGGTGGCGCGCCCAGAAACGGCGGACCCGGTCCTCGCGGAAGATGTCGTAGCCGGCGAAGAACTCGTCGGCGCCTTCGCCGGTCAGCACCACGCGGTAGCCGCTCTGCCGGACGAGGCGCGCCAGGATGAAGAGCGGCGCCGGGGCGGTGCGCAGGAGCGGGGCCTCGGCGTGATAGACGACATCCGGGAAGACGCCGGCGATGTCGGCGTCGCCGCACTGGATCGAGGCGTGGGACGTGCCCAGGTGCGCGACGGCGGCGCGCTGGTACTGCGCCTCGTCGAACTCGCGATCGGCGAACTCGACCGAGAACGTGCGCAGCGGCACGTCGCGGTTCGAGGCGATCAGCGCCGCGACGATCGTGGAGTCGAGCCCGCCGCTCAGGTAGCTGCCGACGGGGACGTCGGCGCGCAGGCGGATCGTCGAGCCGCCGCGGACCGCCTCGCGCACGCTGGCGACGAGCGGCGCCTCGTCGCCGGCCGGCGCGCGCCCGACCGGGAACTCGGGGCGGAAGCGCACCGAGACGCGCGGCGCCACGTCGCGATCGAGGTCGAGCGTCGCCACCGCGCCCGGCGGGATCTGCTGGATGGCCTCGTACGGCGTCAGCGGGGCGACCGGCGCCCAGAAGGTCAGGGCCTCGTCGAGGCCGTCGCGGGAGATCGCGCGCGGGATCGTCGGGTCCTGGAAGAGCGACTTCACCTCGCTGGCGAACCGGAGGACGCCGCGGTGGACCGTCCAGAAGAGCGGGTTGATGCCGACGCGGTCGCGCGAGAAGAACGCGCGCCTCCGCTTGACGTCCCAGAGGACGAACGCCCACTGGCCGTTCAGCCGGTCGACCATGGCCTCGCCGTACTCGGCGTAGGCGTGGATCAGCGCCTCGGTGTCGCTCTTCGTCCGGAAGTGATGGCCCTTCGCCGTGAGCTCCTCGCGGAGCTCGATGTAGTTGAAGATCTCGCCGTTGAAGCAGACCCAGAGCGTCTCCTCGGCGTTGGCCATCGGCTGCCAGCCGCCGTCGAGGTCGATGATCGACAGGCGGGCGTGGGCGAGCGCGACGTGGCGATCGCGGTAGATGCCGAAGCCGTCAGGGCCCCGGTGGCGAAGCGCCCGGGCCATCCTGAGGGCGAGATCGCGATCGGGGTTCGGCGCGTCGGTGCGTAGGTTGATCAGGCCGGCGATACCGCACATATCAGATGAGCTCGCTCTTCTTGACTTTGCCGCTCGCCGTCTTGGGGAGCGCGTCCATGAACTCGACGAACTTGGGCACGGCGACCTCGTCGAGCTCGGACCGCACCTTCTTGCGGACGTCGTCGGCGGTCACCGCGGCATCGGGGGCCTTCACGACGGCGGCCTTCACCGCGACCCCGAGCACCTGATCCGGCACGCCGACGACCGCCGCCTCGACGACGCCGGGGACCTTGCAGATCACGGACTCGACCTCGAGGGGGCTCACCTTCTCGCCGCGGGTCTTGATGATGTCGTCCTTGCGCGCGACGAAGTAGAGGTACCGGTCCTCATCCATCTTGAAGAGGTCCCCGGTGTGAAGCACCACCTCGCCGGGGAGGGGCCCCGGCCGGAGCGCGCGCGCGGTGGCGTCGGGGTTCTTCCAGTAGCCGCGCATCACGTTCGGCCCGCGCACGACGAGCTCGCCAACCTCGCCCGGCTCGGCCCGCGTGCCGTCCTCTCGCTCGATCCAGAGCTCCTCGTTCGGCATCGCGATGCCCACAGAGGACGGCCGCTCGAGCGCCAGAGAGGGCGGCAGGTAGCAGACGCGCGTGCACTCGGTCTGGCCGTACATCGCGAAGAAGGCGACGTTGGGCAGGAGCTCGCGCAGGCGCAGGAGCTGCGGCGCCGGGAGCCCGTACGCGGCGTTCGTCATGTACCGGAGGGCCGAGAGATCGGCCTTCGCGAAGTTCTTGAGCGAGAGCATCGAGGCGAAGATCGTCGGCACGCCGGCGAAGCCGGTGGCGCGCTCGTCGGCCAGCTTCTGGACGATGGGCCAGGGCATGGAGAAGCCTCTCTCGAGCACGACGGTCCCGCCGAACGCGTGCGTCACGAGCAGCTGGAAGAGCCCGTAGGTGTGCGACAGCGGCAGCACGCAGAGGATCACGTCGTCCGCCGTGTGCTCGAGGTATGCGCCGATCGCCGCGGTGCTGTTGCGGAGGTTCTGGTGGGTCAGCATGACCCCCTTCGACTCGCCCGTGCTGCCGCTCGTCCAGCAGAGCGTCGCCAGATCGAGCTCGATCTGGCGGCGCTCGGGGGCCTCTCCGGGCGCGCTGGCCAGCGACTCCTGGAAGTCGCGCCCGTCGGGCGGGGCGCCCATCGCGGCCGGGGGCGCGGCGCCGCTCAGGAACGTCGCCGCCGGCCTCGCGCTGGGCGGGAGCTCGGCCACGGCGGCGAGGCTGTCGCGCATGCCGCGCGCCGCCACGAGCACGCGGGGCTCGGCGAGCTCCATGACCTGGCCGAGGCGCCGCGGTCGCATCGCGGTGCCGAGCAGCGACGGCACGCCGTCGGCCCGGAGCGTGCCGTAGTAGGCGACGACAGCGTCCACGCCGTTGTCGAGCGCGATCATCACGCGGTCGCCGCGGTGCACGCCCGCCTCGCGGAAGAGCGCGGCGCAGCGGTCGGCGAGCGCGTCGAGCTCGCGGTACGTGAGCCGCCGCCCCTCGGAGACCAGCGCGACGTGGTCGGGGCGCGAAGCGGCGAACGATCGCAGCGCCGAGTCGATGAGGAAGCGATCCGAGCGCGGATCGCGACGAGCGGTGTGCTGCGTGCTCATGCGCCCCCCGGTGTCCGGGCTAGTTGCTGCTCTTCTTGCGGTTGACGTAGGTCACGAGCCGGGCGATCGAGCCGAAATTCTCCGGCACCATCTCCTCGTCGGCGACCTGGATGCCGAGGTCCTGCTCGAGGAACTGAACGATCTCGAGGACGGCCGTCGAATCCAGGATTCCCTGATCGAGCAAAGGGACCTCGGCCCCCAGATCGGCGGTGGCGCCCCTGTATCCGAACGAGGTGACCAGGAAGTTGCGAATCGTCGATTCGATGCTGGAAGTGCTCATGGAGTTAATTTCTACGTCTATCACCCCCCAGGCTTTCCTGTCGAGGGTGCTCGGCGGAGCGATCTGCGCTGTGGCGCGCGCGTGGAACGCCGCAGATCGCCGTCCGTCGCTCCGATCGCGCCACGCACGACGCGCGGGGCGTGCCGTGGAGGGGAAGTCCGCGACTCGCGATCTCCCTCTCCGCGCGGTCTTCATCGCTCGGCGCGAGCCGCTCGGCGCGAGCCGCTCGGCGCGAGCTCCTTCCGAGTCCGTCGTGGTCGTGATGCGCTCTCGCGGAAGCGCTTCCTCCCCATCGCGTCATCATCGCCGCTTCGCCGCTGGCGCGAGGACGCAAGGGAAGCTGCGCTGTTTCCGCTCGGTTTCGCGCGGGGAGAGACAGCGTTGCCGGCTGTCGCTACCGCTGCCGTCGACGGCGGCCCCTCAGGCGTGGCCCTGGTCGCGGACGAGCAGCGGCTGGGCGTGGAGGTACTGCGCCACCCGGCGCTTGGCCTCGATGTCCTTGAACACGCGCTCGACCTGCTCCGGCTTGATGCCGACGGCGGACGCCGCCTCCGCGGCCGGGACCTTGTTGTTGTAGGCGTAGAGGCAGAGGTCCATCTTGTCGTAGGGGAGCGCGAAGTAGAACTCGTCCTGCCCCTGCGGCAGCGAGAAGGTGTCGGTCGTCGGCGCGCGCCCGCGGATGTCGGCGGGGACGCCGATGTACTCGGCGAGCGCGTAGACCTGGCTCTTGTACAGGTGCGCGATCGGCTTGAAATCCGCGGCGCCGTCGCCCTGCTTCACGAAGAAGCCCTGATCGTACTCGAGCAGGTTCGGCGTGCCGGCGACGGCGTAGTTGAGCCTGTCCGCGTGGTAGTACTCCATCATCTTGCGGATGCGCTGCTTGAAGTTCGTCGCGGCGACGAGCTGCAGATAGGCGTTCAGGGGCATCCGCTTCACGCGCGGCTCCTCGCCGGGCGGCTGCGCGGTCAGCTGCGAGACGTTGAGCCTGTCGCTCTCGAGGATCGAGGGCAGCGTGATCTTGAACTTCCAGCTCTCGTTGTAGTCCGGGTAGACCATCCGGATCGCCTCGTCCTGCCGCTCGTAGCAGCGGAGGCCGGTCAACGCGGGCTTGATGTTCTCGATGACCGCCTCGATGCCGAGCCCCTCGGCGAGCAGCTTGCCGAGCCGGAGCGCGTCGTCCGAGGTGTCGCGCTCGGGCATGAACAGGCCGAGCACCTTGTCCTTGCCGAGCGCGCGGACGCACAGCGTCGAGACAACGGAGCTGTCGATCCCGCCCGAGATCCCGACCACGGCCCCGCGCCGCCGCAGCGCGCCGAACACCTGATCCCGGATGGCCTGCTCGATCTCTTGCGCTACCGCCGGGGCATCGATCCTGAGGACGTCTCGCGAAAACATGGTTGGCATCCACCCTTTCAAGAAGATGGACCAGCCTATTAAAACCGAGCGCGGCAGGGAACCCCGTTCGCTGCGAGCTGCCGCCGACCGGACGCGATGTCCGGGGTGAAGCCCCGAGGAAACAAGCTGTTACGCGGAAGCTGCGCCTCGCCTCGTGAGCGGCGGAGGCTCGCGCCGACCGTCCTCCACCAAGCGCGAGCCTGGCCCGCGCGAGCCTGGCCGCGCGCGCCCGAGCGCCAGCGCGGTCGCGTCAGGGCGCGGGGCGCGGCTCGCCGGTCGCGGAGAACTCGTTGGCCTCCGCGGCGAGAACCCAGAGCACGGCCATCCGGACCGCGACGCCGGCCTCGACCTGGTCGAGGATCACGCTCTGCTTGCCGTCCGCGACGCGCGGATCGATCTCCACGCCGCGGTTCATCGGCCCCGGGTGCATCACGATCGCGTCCGGCTTGGCGAGCGCGAGCCGGGCCGGGTTGAGCCCGAAGGTGCGGCTGTACTCGCGCGTGCTGGGGAGGAAGCTGCCGCTCAGCCGCTCGCGCTGGACCCGCAGCATCATCACCACGTCGGCCCCCTCGATCGCGGGCTCGATCCGATCGTAGAGGGTCGCGCCGAGCGACTCGCCCGCGACCGGCAGGAGCGTGCGCGGGCCGGCGAAGCGCACCCGCGCGCCCATCGTCGTGAGCAGGTGCGCGTTCGACCGCGCCACGCGGCTGTGGACGATGTCGCCGCAGATCGCGACCTCCAGCCCCTCGAGCCGGCCCTTGGCGCGCCGGATCGTGAACGCATCGAGCAGCGCCTGCGTCGGGTGCTCATGCGTGCCGTCCCCCGCGTTGACCACCGCTGCGCGCGTGCGCGCGGCGACGTGGTGCGGCGCGCCCGACGCGCTGTGCCGGATCACGAGGACGTCCGGCTGCATCGCCTGGAGGTTCTGCACCGTGTCGAGGAGCGACTCCCCCTTCACGGCGCTCGAGGTGGAGACGCTGATGTTGATGACGTCGGCGCTGAGCCGCTTGCCGGCGAGCTCAAACGACGTCCGCGTGCGCGTCGAGGGCTCGTAGAACAGGTTCACGACCGTCTTGCCGCGGAGCGTGGGCACCTTGCGCACGCTCCGTCGCGAGACGTCGAAGAGCGACTCGGCCGCGTCCAGGAGGGCCACGATCTCGGGTCGAGAGAGCCCCTCGATGCCGAGCAGGTGTCGGTGCGGGTAGATCCTCCTCATGCGCTGGCTTACGTCCCTTCCGGGGGAGAGGGTGGCTCCGAGATCTTCGCGCCCGCGGGGGTGACGAGAGCCCAGAGCTCTCCCGCGCGCTCCACGACGTCGACGCGCTGCCCAGGGGCGAGCTCGACCGCGCGCACGACGTAATCAGGATGAATCGGCAGCTCCCTGCCGCCGCGATCGACCAGCGCGACCAGCTCGATCCGCTGCGGTCGCCCGTAATCGAGCACCGCGTCGACCGCCGCGCGGATGGTGCGGCCGGTGTAGATCACGTCGTCGATCAGCACGATGCGCCGGCCGTCGACCGGGAACGAGATGTGGCTGGGGCCGATGCGCGGGTTCGGCAGGGCGGTCGCGGCGTCGTCGCGGTACAGCGTGATGTCGACGGCGCCGACCGGCGGCGCGTGCCCCTCGATCTCGAGGAGCAGCGCCGCGAGCCGCCTGGCCAGCGGCTCGCCGCCCCGCCGGATCCCGATGAGCGCCAGATCGTCCACGCCGCGGCCGCGCTCGGCGATCTGGAGAGCGACGCGCCGCAGGCCGCGCCCGATGGCGGCCGGGTCGAGCAGAGCTTCCATGGCGCGGCGAGGGCTAGCACAGCGAGCGCCCTGCACCCAAGGGCCGCGTGCGCCGCCCACCGGATCGCTGCTCTGCCCGCGGGAGAGCGCCGCGCTTTCGCTCGCCGCTCGCCGCCGCGGAGGCAGCGGCCGGCGACGCGGCGGCCGAGCGGCGGCGCCGGCGCGCTCAGTCGGGCTGGTGGAGGACGCGCTGGGTGCGCTCGAGGAAATAGAACCGCTCGAAGCCAGCGCGCTGGAACGAGAGCGCGCCGAAGCCGTTCACGGCGATCGCGGCCGCGCCGAGGGCGTAGAACGGCACGCCGAAGCGGCGGCTTCCGACGGCGATCATGGCGAAGAGGAACGGGGCGAAGTCGTTGGAGAAGCGGTAGCCGAACTGGATCCAGCCGCTGTTCTGGTAGAAGAGGCTCGGCAGCGCGACCGCGGCCGCCGTGGCGGCGAGCGCCCAGAACACGGGCGGCGTGCGGCGGGGCCACAGCGCCCACGCGTAGATCGGCGTCGTCACCCAGAGCGCGAGCCCGTGGGCGTTGATCTGGAACGGCGCGCCCTGCACGTGGGTGTACGGCAAGCCCGTGAGCACCACCGCGAGGTTGCGCGGCAGGTAGTGGTACGAGAAGAGCCCCCACCTCTCGATCCGCGCGCGCCAGGCGATGTGGAGGTAGCGGTGCCCGAACTCGGCCGCGTCGCCGAACCGCGCGTGGTTGTGCCAGAGGAGCGCCGACAGCACGAGCGCGGCCGGCGCGGCGAACAGCGCGAGCCGGCGCAGCAGGGAGCGCGCGTCCGAGCGGCACGCGCGGAGCGCCTCGTAGAGGAACAGCGGCGCGGCGAAGCCGAGCGGCGTGCGCGTCGCGAAGCCGAGGCCGAGGGCAAGGCCCGCCGCGATCGGGTGGGCGGCGTCGAGCGCGCAGTAGAGATAGATGCAGGCGAGCGCGACGCCGACGACGTGCGCGGCGAACCATACCGTCCCTTGCACCGCGCTGAACCAGTAGACGCTCCCGAGCGCGAAGAGCAGCGCGAGCGCGATGTTCTCGGCCTCCGTGCGGCGGCTGCGTCGCGAGGCCGAGAGCTGCTCCAGAGCGAGGAAGAGGACGGCCGGGCCGACGCCGGCGAACGCGAGGAAGAACTGCCCATCGCGCACGCGCTCGGCGCTGCCGGCGAGCTTGACGAGGGGCGCGATGAGGACCGCGGGGAAGGGGGGGAAGCTGACGTAGTAGCGATCGCCGAGCACGGCGAAGTCGTTGCCGCCGGCGTAGGCAGGCGGCGGCCCGCCGAGATCGAGGCGGCCGTGGAGCCACGCCTCGGCGAGCAGCGCGTAGTGGTTGTAGGGCGTGTGGGCGGAGAAGATCTCGCGGGAGGAGCTGAGCGCGTAGACGAGCGTAACGAGCGCGTAGAGGGCGAGCGCGATGCTCGCGCGCCGGCTCGCTCGCGGTGCTCGCGGTGCTTCTCCCGAGGACTCCAGCCGCTGTTCGGCGGCGCCCGCGGCGGAAGCCCCGGGCGTGGCGCTACGGTCCATGCACCGGCGACGCTACCACGCAGCCCGGAGCTGATGGCGCCCGGGAGCGCAGCGACCCGACCCCGAGGCCCGGCCGCTCCGGCCGCGAGGCGACCCGGCCCGAGGCCCAGCCGCTCCGGCCGCGAGCGGCCGAGCAGCGGCGGGCGCCGTCCGCAGCGTGCGGCGCGAGCACGCGGCAGCGACGACCGATGACCGTTGGCGCACGCCGAGGAGAAAAGCGGCCGTGGCCGTCGTAGCTCGGTCTTGCGAGCCAACGCACCCCGCGCTAAACGCTCCGCTTTCACTGGCCCGGAACCCATGTCCCAGTTTGCCGTCTCCGCCAATGACATCGACATCTCCGGCCTCTCGCTGGACGTGTCGATCCCGACCGACTGGTTGAACGCAGAGCTCGCTGACGCCGACGTCACCGGGCGCGCGCCAGGCCATCTTTCTGCCCGCCTCTCGCGGACGGGGAACGAGATCGTCGTGCGCGGCCGCGTCAAGGCGCCTGTCGCCACGCCGTGCGCGCGGTGCCTCTCGCCCGCTCCGCTGGACATCGACACCGAGCTCTCGCTCCTCCTGCGCCCGGCCCCGAAGGCCGAGACCCACGGGCAGGGGCACCGGCACCGGCGCGACGACGGGGGGCGCAACGGGGCGGTGAAGGCGGAGTCCAAGGTCAAGGAGGCCGAGTACGAGTTCACGGCCGAGGAGGCCGACGTCGACACGTACGACGGCGAGACGGTGGTGCTCGATCCCTTCATCCGGGAGGCCATTCTCCTCGAGATGCCGAACTTCCCCTTGTGCTCGGAAGCTTGCCCGGGTATCGGTCCTGCCGCGTCCCGAGAGGACCGCGCAGGCGGCTCCTCGACCCTCGTCAGCGGGGCGGTGGAGGAGGACGAGGCCGCTCCGGGCCTCGACCCGCGGCTCGCGCCGCTCAGCGCGCTCCGAGAGAAGCTGGGACAGAAGCCCAGCGCCTCAGGCAAGCGCCCGCAACCTGCCTCAGCCTCCCCGGCCAGCGCCGGGACATCGAAGAAGAAGACCAAGAAGGAGTAGCTCCGTGGCCGTCCCCAAGAGGAAAACCACCCCCAGCAAGCGCGACATGCGGCGCGCCAACCACGACAAGGTGACCCCCGTCCAGCTCGTCTCTTGCGAGAACTGCGGGGAAGCCCGGCTCCCGCACCGCGCCTGTGGCGCCTGCGGGCACTACAACGGGCGCAAGGCGAAGGCGACCAAGGCGACCGCGGCCACATGACGGGGACGGGTGCGCGGACGCCGGCACGGGCGAACGCTGCGCCCGCGCACCCGGGCGCGACGCCGGCGCGGGCGAACGCCGTCGCGCGAGGGGCTGTCGCATGAGCACCGCGCGGCCGAGGAGCCGCATCCTCGGGACGGGCAGCTATGCGCCCGCCCGCGTCCTGCACAACACCGATCTCGAGAAGATCGTCGACACCTCCGACAGCTGGATCAGCGAGCGGACGGGGATCCGCAGGCGTCATATCGCCGCCGAGGGGGAGCTCACGAGCGACATGGCGTCCGCCGCCGGCCGCTCGGCGCTCGAGGCCGCCGGGCTCTCCGCGGCTGACCTCGACATGATCATCGTCGGGACGATCAGCGGCGACACCCCGATGCCCGCGTGCGCGGTGCACGTGCAGCAGAAGCTCGGCGCCGAGGAGATCCCCTCGTTCGACATCTCGGCGGCCTGCGCCGGCTTCGTCTACGGGCTCACGATCGCCGATCAGTTCATCTCCAACGGCGTCGCCCGGCACGTCCTCGTGATCGGCGTCGAGCTGCTCTCGCGCATCCTGAACTGGAAGGATCGCACGACGTGCGTCCTGTTCGGCGACGGCGCGGGCGCGGTCGTGCTCGGGCCTGCGTCCGGCGACGGCAGGGGCCTCGTCTCGACGCGGATCTTCAGCGATGGCGCGCTCGCGAACTCACTGGTCATCCCGGGCGGCGGCACGGCCGAGCCGCTGACCGCCGAGGGGCTCGAGCAGAACCGCAACAAGGTCCACATGGTGGGGCAGGACATCTTCAAGGTCGCCGTGAAGAACCTCTCCAGCGCCTCGCTGATCGCGCTCGACACGGCGGGCATGAGGGCCGCCGATCTCGACTGGGTCGTCGCCCACCAGGCGAACCTGCGGATCATCAGCCAGGTCGCCGCGCGGCTCAACCTCCCCCTGGAGAGGTTCGTGCTCAACATCGAGGAGTACGGCAACACCTCGAGCGCCTCCATCCCCATCGCCCTCGACGAGGCGGTCCGCGACGGGCGCATCAAGCCGGGTCACAACGTCCTGTTCTGCGCGCTCGGCGCTGGCATATCCTGGGGCGCATCCGTCGTCCGGATGTGAGCGGGCCATGCGGGCGCGTCGGCGTTGGGTCGAGATCTGCGCGTCGCGGCGGCTGAGCTCGCCGGGCGCTCCGGCAGGGGCGAGGCTCGGCGGCGCGCCCGCCTCGTGACGTAGCTCGGGGACGGACGACGTCCGCTTCCTCCGCTTGGAAGTGAGGGCAAACGTGAAAATCGCTTGGCTGTTTCCAGGGCAAGGGGCGCAAGAGGTGGGGATGGGCAAGTCCCTCGCGGAGGTCTCGCCGGCGGCGCGCGGCGCGTTCGAGCGAGCGGACGCCGCGCTCGGCGAGCCGATCTCCCGGCTCTGCTTCGAGGGGCCGATCGAGGAGCTGACGCGGACGAGCAACACCCAGCCGGCCATCGTCGCCACGAGCTGTGCCGTGGCCGCGGCGCTCATCGAGCACCTGCCCAACCTCGAGCCGCCGCTGTACGCGGCCGGCCACTCGCTCGGCGAGTACAGCGCGCTTGTCGCTGCCGGCGCGCTCGAGATCGAAGAGGCGGTGAAGCTCTGCCGGATCCGCGGCACCGCGATGCAGGAGGCCGTGCCGGCGGGCGAGGGGGCCATGGCGGCGGTTGTCGCGCTCGATCAGGACGTGGTGCTCGCGATCTGCGCAGAGGCGGCGCAAGGCGAGGTGGTCGCGCCGGCGAACTACAACGGTCCGGGGCAGACCGTGATTGCCGGCCACAGCCGCGCGGTCGCGCGGGCGGGCGAGCTCGCCGTCGCCCGCGGCGGCAAGGCCATCCCGCTCAAGGTGAGCGCTCCCTTCCACTGCGCGCTGATGCGGCCGGCGGCAGAGCGCCTGCGCCCCGAGCTCGAGCGCACACAGCTGAGGCCGCTCGCCTTCCCGGTGATCGCGAACGTCGACGCCGAGCCGAACGCCGATCCGGAGCGGGTGCGCTCGCTCCTCCTGCGGCAGGTCGACGGGACCGTTCAGTGGATGCGCACGATCGAGCGCATGGCGGAGGACGGCGTCACGCACGCCCTGGAGATCGGCCCTGGCAAGGTGCTCGCCGGGCTGGTCAAGCGGATCACGAAGCAGATCAAGGTGCTCAGCGTGAGCGACATGGCGGGGATAGAGCGCGTGAGCGCGTTCCTTTCGGAGGCATAGGCATCGATGTTCGACCTTACGGGCAAAGTCGCGATCGTCACGGGCGGATCGCGAGGGATCGGGCGGGCTGCGTCGGAGGCCCTGGCAGCGCAGGGCGCGCACGTCATCGTCAACTACGTGCGCGGAGAGGCCGAGGCGCGCTCGCTCGTCGAGGCGATCACCGCGCGCGGCGGCAAGGCCGAGGCGCTCGGCTTCGACGTCGCCGACATGCAGGCGACGGAGGGCGCCATCGCCGACGTCGCCAAGCGGCTCGGCCGGCTCGACATCCTGGTGGCCAACGCGGGGATCGCGATCGACGGCCTGCTCCTGCGGATCAAGGAGGAGGACCTCGATCGCCTGTTCGCCGTGAACGTGAAGGGCTCGCTCGCGTGCGCCCGGGCGGCGACCAAGGTCATGATGCGCGCGCGCACGGGCCGTATCGTCTTCCTCTCCAGCGTCGTGGGGGAGATGGGCAACGTGGGTCAGGCGGCGTACGCCGCGACGAAGGCGGCCCTGCTCGGCGTGACGAAGACGCTCGCCCGCGAGTACGCGGGGCGGGGCATCACCGTCAACGCCGTGGCGCCCGGCTTCATCGACACCGACATGACCACGACGATCAGCGCTGAGATGAAAGAGGGGCTGACCAAGATGGTCCCGCTCGGGCGTACGGGACGACCGGAGGAGGTCGCCTCGGCGATCGCATTCCTATGCTCCGACGAGGCGGGCTACGTGACGGGCCAGACGCTGCGCGTCAACGGCGGCATGTACGTCTGAGCGCGCTGGCCTGCGCACCCCGGCATCCGGGCGTCGCGGCGGCAAACGTGACGCCAAACGCGGCGCACATGAAAAAAGCGGCCGCCGGTAATTCGATGATGCAACGCTGATGGCGATGGGCTACTAGGGGGTCCGTTTTCCCGGGAGGAATACCATGGCTGAAGGTCGCGACATCACGGCCGAAGTAAAGCGAATCATCAAGGAGCAGCTCGACGTCGACGAGAAGGACATCAAGCCTGAAGCGACGTTCATCGACGATCTGGGCGCCGATTCGCTGGGCCTGGTGGAGCTTGTCCTCGCGTTCGAGGAGGCGTTCGAGATCGACATTCCGGACGAGGACACGGAGAAGATCCGGTCTGTCCAGGATGCGATCAACTACATCGAAGGACATACCAAGAAGTAGCGTCCCTACCGCCCTACCGGACGCGGCGTCACCATGGAGGTGTGATGGCGCGTGGGCCAGCGAAGGGCCTGCTCTTCGTTGAAGCACGTGTCTTCACCTCTGTGGTGGCGCTAGGGCAAAAAGAGCCATGGAACGCGTTGTCATTACCGGCATCGGGCTCGTCACGCCCAACGGCATCGGGACGCAGGCCACCTGGCAATCTTTGCTGGATGGCCAGTCCGGTATCGGACCCATCACCCTCTTCGACGCGAGCACCTTTCCCACCCGCTTCGCCGGCGAGGTGAAGGGCTTCGCCCCCGAGGAGTACATCCCCAAGAAGAAGGTGAAGGAGATGGGCCGCTTCGCCCAGCTCTCCGTCGCCGCTTCTCAGATGTGCATGCAGGACGCGGGGATCGAGCTCACCGAGGAGGACCGCGATCAGTGCGGCACGTTCATCGGCGTCGGCCTCGGCGGCCTCGAGTTCCTGTTCCAGCACTCGATTACCCTTCATGAGAAGGGCCCCCAGAAGGTCAGCCCCTACTTCATCCCGACGGTCATCGCCAACCTCGCCGCGGGGCAGGTGGCGATGGCGCTCGACCTGCGCGGCGCGAGCTACTGCAACACGAGCGCGTGCTCGTCGAGCGCGCACTCGCTCGGCGAAGCGTTCGAGTGGATCCGCCGGGGACGCTCGCACATCATGCTCACGGGCGGCGCGGAGGCGACGATCACCGGCCTCGGCATCGGCGGGTTCTGCGCGATGTTCGCGCTCTCGCGGCGCAACGAGGAGCCGCAGCGGGCGAGCCGCCCCTGGGACAAGGGGCGAGACGGCTTCGTCTGCGCCGAGGGCGCCGGGTCGCTGCTGCTCGAGTCGCTCTCCCACGCCAGGAAGCGCGGCGCGAAGATCTACGCCGAGGTCGTGGGGTACGGCGCCTCGTGCGACGCGTACCACATCACGAAGCCGGCGCCCGAGGGCGCAGGGGCGCAGCGCGCGATGAAGATGGCGCTCGAGGACGCGAGGCTCGCGCCGGACGCGATCGACTACATCAACGCGCACGGCACCTCGACGCCGCAGGGCGACATCGAGGAGACCCGCGCGATCCTCAAGATCTTCGGCGACCACGCGGCGTCGAAGCGCCTCTGGGTGAGCTCCACCAAGTCGGCGATGGGCCACCTGCTCGGGGGCGCGGGCGGGGTCGAGGCGGCGATCTGCGCCCTCGCGCTGCGCGACGGCAGGGTTCCGCCGACGCTCAACCTGGACGATCCCGATCCCGAGTGCACCCTCGACTACGTGCCGTCCACCTCGCGCGAGCGCCGCTTGAAGCACGTGATGTCGAACTCCTTCGGCTTCGGCGGGACGAACGTGTCGCTCGTGCTCTCCCAGTTCGAGGGCTGATCGCGCGCCGCGCCGGATGGCTCGATGAAGTGCCCGTTTTGCGGCCACCTTGAAGACCGGGTCATCGACTCCCGCGCTGGCGGCGCGGGCGAGGTGATCCGGCGCCGGCGCGAGTGCGCCTCGTGCGAGCGGAGGTTCACGACCTACGAGCGCGTCGAGGACATCCTGCCGACCGTCGTCAAGAAGGACGGCCGGCGCGAGCCGTTCGATCGCCAGAAGCTCGTGCGGGGGCTCCGGATCGCCTGCAACAAGCGGCCCGTGTCCATCGACCAGATCGAGGCCATCGCCGACGCGATCGAGCGGGAGGCGCAGGAGTCCGAGCGGCGGGAGATCTTGTCGACCGAGCTCGGCGAGCGGGTGATGAACCACCTGCGCAGCCTCGATGAGGTCGCGTATGTCCGGTTCGCAAGCGTCTATCGCTCCTTTCGGGATATTGACCAGTTCATGGCCGAGCTTGGCAAGCTTGTGAAGGCCAAGGCGCCCTAGTAGATCCGGCACTTCGATGTCCGCGAAGCTCCCCAGCCCCGATCCCGAGTTCGACGCCCCGATGATGCGCCTCGCCATCGAGGAGGCGCACAAGGCGATGCCGTCGCCGAACCCCCCGGTCGGCGCGGTGGTGGTGAACACCGCGGGCGAGGTCGTCGCCGTCGCGCACCACGCGCGCGCGGGCGAGGAGCACGCCGAGGGGCTGGCGCTGGCGATGGCCGGAGACGCGGCGCGCGGCGGGACGCTCTATGTGACGCTCGAGCCCTGCAACCACGAGGGGCGCACGCCGCCCTGCGTGGACGCGGTGCTGAGCGCCGGCATCAAGCGGGTCGTCATCGGCGCGCCCGATCCGAACCCGTCGGTGGTTGGCGGCGGGGCGCAGCGCCTCAGCGACGCCGGGCTCGCCGTCGAGATCGGCGTCGCCGGCGCCGAGGCGCGCGCGCTGATCGGGCCCTGGACCAAGTTCGTCACGACGGGCATCCCCCACATCGCGCTCAAGCTCGCCCTGTCGCTCGACGGCCGCATCGCGACCCGTACGGGGGCCTCGAAGTGGGTCACCGGCCCGGAGGCGCGCGCGAAGGTGCAGGAGCTGCGCTCTCGGCATGATGCGGTGGCGATCGGCATCGGCACCGCGCTCGCCGACGATCCCCGGCTCACGCTGCGCGAGCCCGGGCTCACGCCGGGGGGGCGGACGCCCATCCGGCTCGTCTTTGACACGCGGCTCCGGCTGCCGCTCCACACGCGCCTGGTGCAGACCGCGCGGGAGGTGCCGACCTGGGTGCTCACGGGCGCCGACGCGCCCGAGGCGGCAGAGCAGCTGCTCGTCGACGCCGGCTGCGTCGTCCTGCGCGCGCCGACCTCGGCGGAAGGGCGGGTCGACGTGACCGCCGCGATGCGCCTCTGCGCCTCCCAGGGGATCGTGTCCATCCTCGTGGAGGGCGGCGCCGAGCTCGCCGGCAGCCTGCTCGCGTCGCGGCTGCCCGATGAGCTGCACGCCTTCGTCGCCCCGATCCTGCTCGGCCCCCGCGGCCGTCCGGGCGCGGTCGACTGGGCCGGCCCGGACACGCCGGGGGACGCGCCCCGGATCGTCGATCCGCGCTGGGAGCTCTGCGGCCGCGACGCGTACGTCAGCGGCTCGCTCGCCTTCCCGGCGCGCAGCTGACCGGCCCGCCCCGCCTGGAGCGGACCGGGACCCCCGCGCGGCTCAGCCCGCCGCCTCGGCGCCGCGCTTCTGCATCTTCCGCTGGACGATGCGCTTCTTGAGCGTGCCCATCCGGTCGATCATCAGCACGCCGTCGAGGTGATCGAGCTCGTGCTGGATGGCCACGGCGAGCAGGCCGTCGGCCGCGAGCTCGAACGTCGCGCCATCGCGCCCGCGGGCGCGGACGTTGACGCGCCCGGCGCGCTTGATGTCCTCGCTGATGCCGGGGAACGACAGGCACCCTTCGGGGCCGGTCTGCTGCCCCTCTTGCCGCACGATCTCCGGGTTGATGAACACGAGGAGGTTGCTCGGCTCGTTGTCGGCGGCGATGTCAACGAGGAAGATGCGGTGTGGCTCCCCGATCTGCGTGGCCGCGAGGCCGACGCCGGGCGCGGCGTACATGGTCTCGGCCATGTCGTCGATAAGCTTCACGATCTCGGGCGTGATGTCCCCGACCGGCCGCGCCTTCTGTCGCAGGCGCGGATCGGGATAGTGGAGGATGGTGCGGATGGCCATGGCTGCTCAACAGCATAACCTCCGTTCCATGCCGGCGCCCGTCAAGACGAGCTAGCGGTTGCGCCGGAACGAGGTCGAGGTGTCGACCGTGACCCCGCGGGACTGAAGATCTTCCACGATGTCCGGCACCAGCCCGGAGGGGTGGAAGGTCCCCTCGAGCGCGCCGCCCGCGGCCGTCCGCTCGACCACGAACGTGAAGACGTCGCGAATGGCGATCTGCCCGTTCTCGACGGCGAGCTCCGCGATGCGGAGCACCCGGTGGCGACCGTCGCGGAGCAGCGCGATCTCGATCGCCAGATCGAACGACGACGCCAGCCACTCGCGCGCGGTCTCCGGCGTGATGCCCGGGCGGGTCGCGGCGATGTCGGCGGGGAGCCGCGTCACGGCCTGCCGCAGCGTCGGCGCCCGCGCGGCCGCGAGCACGCCGTCCATGCCGCCGCCGATGGCGTCCACGATCTCGGCCGCGACGTGGCCAGCGAACGAGCTCACCACGAGCCGCTCCGGCCGGATGCGCGCGGCCGACTGCACCGCCCGCGCCCGCTCGGTTGTCGTGCTGCCGAGCGCGATCGACAGCGTGTTGGGCTGATCGAGGACCAGCTCGTCCTCGTCCTGGAGCACGACGAACCGGTCGTCGGGCTGCGCCGCGGCCGCGAGCGCCCCGAGCAGCCAGCTCGTCCCCGCGTCGCGCGTCCCCGTGACGAGGAGGTTGCCGCGCCCGAGCACGCACTGGGTGAGCAGGCCGGCCATCGCGCGCGAGATCGTCCCGTTGCGCACCAGGTCTTCCAGCGTGACGTCGGGGCGCTGCGGCTTCCGGATCACCAGCGTGGAGGTCGCGGCCGGCGGCAGCACGGCGAAGAGCCGCTGTCCCTTCGGCAGGAGCCGCTCGACGAAGCTCGCGCCCTCCTCGAGCGGCTGCCCGGCCACCCTGCACAGCCGGCGGATCACCCGGTCGACCGCCCGCTCGCCGCTGAACCCGACCTCCGCGATGACGCGACGGCGCCCGTGCATCGCGATCACGTGGTCGTGGCGGAACACCTGGATCTCGCTCACGTCGGAGTCGTCGAGCAGGCGATCGAGCGGGCCCAGCGTGAAGAGCTCCCGCTGCGCGTCGGCGACGAGCGCCTCGGCGTCCACCTCGGGGGGGAGCTCGCCCGCCGCGCGCGTCGCCTCCGCGCTCTCGGCGAGGGCGTGCTCGATCCGCTGAGCGAGCGCGGCGTCCGGCGGCGTGCCGCTGTCGAGCGGCGCGAGGTCGATCTTGTCGGCGAGCCGCTCCAGGACGCGCCCGAGCGCCCTGCGGTGCGCCACGGCCTGCGCCGAGTCGCCCTGCCCGCGGTCAACCCGATCCGAGACGGGCGGGATGGCTCGCCGGCTGGGGATCGGGACCACGCTCGGGTGGACGGCGTTGGTGGCGCCCTGCCCCGGCAGCGGGGTCGCGGTGGGAGACGGGCGCGCCATCTGCGTGGTCGGGTTGCCCGGGGGGGCACCGCGACCGTCGCGCGGCGGCGGCGCGTTGGGCGTCGCTGGCGGCGGGAGCGGCAGCGGCGGGAAGGGCGCGCCGCTCGCCCCCGGCGCGACGGGCGGGCGAGGTGAGGGGATGCGCGGCGGACCGGGGACCAGCGCGCCCGCGTCGACGGACTCGTCCGGATCGTTCTCGAGCGGGAAGTGGCTGATCACGCCCTGGCTGGTGCGCGATGGCTCACCCTTCTCGTTGATCAGCGGCAGCGGCGCCGACCGGTGCAGCCCCTTCTCGGCGGACGGCGGGGCCCGATCAGGCAAGTGCGCCGGGTCGCCGCCGGTGGACATGTCCTCCGCTGCGCGCACCGGGGGCGCCGTGCTGTCCGGGGGCGCCGTCCCTGCCGCGGCCGTCTCGATCCGCAGCACGAAGTCGCCGATGTAGATCTTGTCGCCTTCGCGGACGATCGTCGCCTGGGCGATCTTCCGGCCGTTGACGTACGTGCCGTTCGTGCTCTTGAGATCGGTGACGATGAAGCGCCCATCGCGGAAGAGCAGCCGCGCGTGCCGCTTCGACACGTTGCCCTTCGGCAGCATCAGGTCGTTGCCCTGCACGCGACCGACGTTGATCTCTGTCCGGTCGAAGGTTTCGCGGCGCTCCGCGCCCCCTTTCTCGCTGATGATCACCGAGAACATCTCGTCGCCTCGCGGGGCCAGGGCGGAGGTAAGACCCGATGCCCTCGCCACGCCATACGAGCAAGCTCGAACAGACATGTCAACGAGATGCCTTCGTTTCTGCTGCCGGGCGGCGAGCGGGCCGAGCCAACACCTGCGCCGGCCGCGCTCAGGAGGCGCGGCGCGGGGCGAGCGCGCCGGCGTCGATCCCCCGAGATCGAGCCGCCGAGCTGTGACGCCGGAGGCACGTCGGCGCGCGTCCGCGGGGGTCGTGTGTCGATGGGCAGGCTGGACCGCCTCCCGCACGGGCGCGGCGTCCCTGGCTGCGGCCCGCTCTGCTGCAGCCTGCTGCAGCGCTCGATCCAGGCGCTCGGCGAGCTCCCGGAGCGCGCCGCGCCGATCGACGCTGGGGTGCGCGGCGCGCCGCGCGCGGCGCATGACGAGCAGCGCGCGAGTCGAGCGCGCTGTCGTGGTGGCCGCGACGGCGTCGCCGCGCGAGGCGCGAGGCCCGCAGCGTGAGGTGACGAGACCACCATGGAGAGCGCGGCGTCAGGCGCGGACCGACGCACAGGGCTCTTCGATAAGAGCGCAAATCTTGACGTCTGCGCGAATTGTGCTTCGCGGCGAGGCCCTCATCGATCGTCCTCGCGTGCTCGCCGTCAGGATCTGCTGTACGGCGGAGCCAGTCGCGTCGGGAGCTGCTGCACGACGGGACTGCCGGTGAGGCGGGCACTGCCTCGAGCAAGCTCCGATCGAACCATCATCGCTTGACCTTGGCGCGTCGGGCCGTTTACGTTGGCGCCCGCTCGGACCGGGGAGAATCGTCGAAGTTACCGCGCACGCACATCAACCAGCGGCTGGGCAGCCGCCCGGCGCAAGTCGGATTTGTCCACGAGGGGGGTTTGCTGGAAGCAGTGAAGCCCGCATCGGAATGAGGGACCGCAGCCGCGGTCTCCTCCCGAATCCCAGCCTGCGCGCCTCGGGTATCGACGAGCTCTGAAGTGGAGGAAATATGGCAGTTGGCAAGGTAAAGTGGTTCAACGATGAGAAGGGTTGGGGCTTCATCAAGCAGGAGACTGGCCCTGACGTCTTCGTTCACTATTCGCAGATCAACGGGGAGGGTCGCCGCCGTCTGTTCGAGGACGAGACCGTTGAATTTGAGATCAAAGAAGGTCCCAAAGGTCTCCAGGCGGTCAACGTGATGCGCGCCACCGCCTGATTCGCCTCCTGGCCAGCGCCCACCGGACTGCCCGCGCAGCGCTCCCGCTGCGCTCGATCCACCTCACTTCCGAGCTCGATCACCGCGCGCCCGCGAGGCGGGTCCTGCGCGTGGCGGATTGTGCGCGCCGCTCCGGTGGGCGCTCGGCGCTACGCCGAGCGTTCCTCTTCCGGTAGGGCGCTCGGCGCTATGCCGAGCGTTCCTCTTCCGGTAGGGCGGGCTCACCGCTCGGGGACCGGCACCTCGCGAAACGCCTCTTGACCCGGGACGAAGCGGTGGGACGTGATGCCCTTGATCGCCCCCGCGTCGTCGACCTCGTAGACGTTGAACCCGGCCATCCGCTCGTCGCTGTCGTGAAGGAGCGAGGCGCTGGCGGCGCCCACAGCGTCGATGTGACCGCGCTCGGTGTGCAGCTTCCGGTGGATGCGCCGGTGCAGGTGCCCGTGCAGCAGCAGGCCGCGGCTGACCTGCCGGAGCAGCCGACCCTCCGCCGCGGCGTCTCCGAGGCCCTCCAGCAAGGTCTTCGCTCGGCTCGCCGGGTTATGGAAGGGGTGGTGCTGGAGCACGATCGGCGTTCGCCGCCGCACCTCCGGGTGCGCGAGCACACGCTCCAGCGCGCGCAGCTGCGCCGGGCCGAGCCGCCCGGAGGCCACCAGCGGCGGACGCGGCCACGCGGTCGAGAGGCCGATGAACGCCACCGGTCCGCGCAGGTGCACGAAGGGGAAAGCCGACCCTCCGCCGTCGCGCCCGGCGTCGAATCGATCGCTCTTCTCCGGCGTGTCGAGGGGGAGATCGGAGCGCAGGTAGGGCGCGAAGTACTGAGAGAACCGCTGCGAGCGGTGCGCGCCCTTGGTGTACGCGTCGTGGTTCCCCGGGACGATGCTCACCCGGTCGGGAGGAAGCCCGAGATCGCGCTGCAAGAAGTTGCGGACGAGGACAAACTCCCGCTCGAGCGCGAGGTTCGAGACGTCGCCGGTGATCACGACGTGATCGATGCCGAGCCGCCGGATCTCCTTCGCCGCCGCGTGTACAGCGTGCGGCTTGTGGATGGCGCGACGTCGGAAGCGGAGGTTGATGTAGCCCGTGAGCCGCTTGTTCAGCAGCCGGAACGGGATGGCCCCCTCGAGGGACAGGAGGTGCAAGTCAGAGAGGTGCGCGATCCTCACGGGTGCCAGTATGGGCTCTTCCCGCGCCGCGGCCAACCGCCGCGCGGGCTCATCGCCCGCGGCTCCGCTCAGGCGTCGCGCGCGCAGCGGAAGCCGCGCCACGCGCGGCGGCTGGTCGGCAGGTCGTGCCCCCGCGCCGCGCCGCGCAGCCACGGCCGACCCTGGATGTAGCTCCCGCCGCGCAGCACGCGCTCCTCGCCCATGTCGGGACCCCGCGGGTTCATCGCGCTGCCGCCTGGATACTCGGGATGGTAGTAATCAGCGACCCACTCCTCGACGTTGCCGGAGAGGTCGTCGATGCCGTCGGGGGTCCGCCCGGCGACGAGCGAGCCCACGGGCGCGAGCTCGAGGAAGCCGTCGCTGCCGTCGAGCTCGTCGAACGACAGCCGCCCGTGGTTCGCATGGAAGGGGTTGTAGACATGGCCCCATGGGTAACGACGCCCGGCGACGCCGCGCGCCGCCCGCTCCCATTCGGCCTCGGTCGGAAGGCGACCGCCGGCCCAGGCGCAGTAGCGCTGCGCGTCGCTCCACGAGACGAGCACCACCGGGTAATCCGGCCGATCGAAGCGCTGCCCGCCGGAGGCGTAGGGCGGCTCGGTGCAGAGTCCGGCCGAGACGCACCGGCGGTAGCTGGCGACGGTCACCTCGGTGCGGTCGATCCAGAAATCCGACAGGTAGACCTCGTGCGGCGCGAGTTCGTTCGCGAAGCTCGCCTCGGTCTCGTCGACGCACAGCTCACCGGCCGGCTCGAGCTTGCAGAGCGTCACCGCGTGCGCGATCTCGACCTCGCTCGAGCCCATCGTGAAGCTGCCCGCGCGCACGAGGACGGCCGGGGGGCCTGGCGCGCGCAGCGAGACGACGCTCGCCGGCGAGCGCGCGCGCTGGCCGCCGGCGCCCGCCGAGAGCGCGGCCTCCGCGCCCGCCGGCAGGCGAGGGGCGCGCCGCGAGCGCGGAGGGGCAGCCACGCCGACCATGGAGACCGCGAAAAGCGAGGCCAGCGTGGCCAGCGTGAGGAGAGCCGCCGGACGCATGCCGGAGGCGTAGCATGGTCCAGGCTTGCGGACTGTTTCTGCCTCTTCTGACCTCGACCGAGGCGGCGAAGGCCAGTTGTCTGGGACGTCGTGAGCGCGCCGGCCGTCGAGCGCTCGGTCTGGCGTCGCGCGTCGCGCGTCGCGCGTCGATCGCCGCGTGACGGCGCGCGACGCGCCGCAAAAGTGCGCCGGGCGCCGAGGAGCGATAGACTCGAGGGGCTCGATGTCAACCCTTATGGATAACGCGAACACGATGAGCGCGGAGGTCGACGCCGCGGTGATCGAAGAGCTGCATGAGGCGTTCGAGAGCGGAGAGCTCGTGCTCTTCGTGGGGGGAGGCATCTCGGCCGCGGCCGGGCTGCCGACGTGGCGCCAGCTCGTCGACCTGCTCGTCGAGAGGGTGCGCGAGCAGGTCGGCGACGAGGTCGTGGTCGCCGAGGTCGCGTCGCTCGCGCGATCGCAGCGCTACAGCGAGGCGCTCGCCGTGGCGGAGCACGCGCTTGGCGCGGCGGAGTTCAACGCGTTCGTCGAGGATGCGCTCGACGACGAGGGGCTCGAGCCGCCGCGGATCGCGATCGCGATCGCGACGCTGCGGGACAAGCTGCGCGCGGTGCTCACCACGAACCTCAACCACCTGCTCGAGCGCGCCTTCGCCTTCGAGTGGGAGACGATGTGGCGCGTCACCGACGAGGTCGCGTGGCGCCGTCGCTTCATCCTGAAGCTGCACGGCACGCTGAAGGAGCCGAGCAGCTGGGTGTTCGCGCGCGAGCGCTTCCTCGCGTCGATCGCGGCCCCCGACGTCCGCAGGTCGCTCACGGCCGTGCTCTCGAAGTGCCCCGTGCTCTTCATCGGCTTCGGGCGCGCCGACAGCAACTTCGACGAGATGCTGTCGGACATCCACGCGCTGTCGGGCAGCTCGCCGCCGCCCCGCTTCCTGCTCGTCCCGAGCGCGAGCCTGACGCCCTACCGGCGCACGATGCTCGTGGGCATGGGCTTCCGTCTCATCCCCTACGACACGCCCGACGGCAGCCACGACAGGGCGCTCGCGATCCTCGAGCGCGTGAGCGCGCCCCGTCCGCGCGCCACAGCGTCGCGCGCGTCGCGCTCGATCGTGCCGCCCCCGATCCCCGACCTGGAGCTCCCGCCGTCGTCGTCGCCGCTCGGCTTCCCGTCGTACGATCTCCCGTCCGACCTGGCCGCCTACGACGACACGGTCACGATGCCCGGGGCGCTCGAGCCGCCGCGGCGCGAGCGGGCATCCGAGCCGCCGGCGAGCCCGATCGAGGTGTTCTTCTCGTACTCCGAGAGCAACCGCGAGCTGCGCGACAAGCTCGAGACGCACCTCGCCATACTCAAGCACAAGGGCGTGATCCGAGGCTGGCACGACGGCGAGATCGGCGCGGGCGAGGAGCGCGACAGGGCGATCGCCGAGCACCTCGAGACAGCGAAGATCATCCTCCTGCTCATCAGCGCGGACTTCCTGGCGTCGGACTTCTGTTACGACGTCGAGATGCAGAAGGCGATCGAGCGCCACGAGCGGCGGGAGGCGCGCGTCATCCCGGTCATCCTCGACGCCTGCGACTGGGAGGGCGCGCCGTTCGGCAAGCTGAAGAGCCTGCCGAGAGGCGGGCGACCCGTGACGAGCTGGGTCAACCAGAGCGAGGCCTTCACCGACATCGCCAAGGGCATCCGAGAGCAGGTCGAGCAGCTCAGCCAAAACCCCTCCTAGGCTCACCGACCGCCGGCGCCCAGCCGGTGAGCCACTCAGAGGTGCCGCCGCCCCCCGGGGTCTGGAGCGTCCCGGCGTGGACAGGCCGGAATCTGGCCGCGCGCGACGCGCTGCTCGCCGAGATCGGCGCCACGCTCGCGAAGCGCGGCATGGCGCCGCTCTGCGGGCTCGGCGGCACCGGCAAGACCAAGCTCGCGATCGAGTACGCGTACCGCAACGCCAGCGCTTACGACATCGTCTTCATGATCGACGGCCAGAGCCCCGCGACGATGGACGCCGCCTTCGTCGCGCTCGCCGCCGAGATGCGGCTGCCCGATCACGAGCAGCTCGACGCGGCGCGCGCGGTCGCGGCGGTGCGCAACAGGCTCGGGCGCCGCGGGCGCTGGCTGCTCCTCTTCGACGGCGTGCGCGATCCGGTCGAGGTCGAGCCATACGTCCCGAGCGTCTCGCACGGCGGCCACATCCTGGCGACGTCGCAGAACCCCATCTGGCGCGGGCTCACCACGGTGAACGTGCGCGGCATCGAGCGTCCCGAGTCGGTGAACTTCCTGCTCCGGCGCACGGGGGAGACCGACGCGGAGGCGGCCGACGCGCTCGCGGAAGAGCTCGGCGATCTGCCGCTCGCCCTGGCGCAGGCCGGCGCGTACATCGAGGAGACGGGGCGCCCGCTCGCGGAGTACCTCGCGCTGTTCCGTCAACGCCCGGCCGCGCTCCTGGAGCGCCCGGTCAGCTTCCCGGTCACGGTCGCGACCGCGTGGGAGAGCGCGCTCGCCGCGGTGTTCAGCCACCAGGCCGCCGCGGAGCTCCTCAGCCTGTGCTCGTTCCTGCCGATGGACGCGATCCCGCGGCGGGCGCTCAGCGAGTACGATCCGCTCGCGCTCGACGACGCGATCGCGATGCTGCGGCTGCACTCGCTGATCGAGGTGCGGCCGCACGCGCTCAGCGTCCACCGCCTCGTGAAGATCGTCGTCCGCAACCAGCTGCGACGGGACGACCGGCGGCAATGGATGGAAGCGGCGCGCCGTATCGTCCAGGCTTCCGGGAGGTACTTCCCTGGCACGGAAGAGGAACGCGAAGGTAGGACGGAGCCGGATTCGGGGTAGGGCACACCCCCGGAAGAAGATGGAGGTTCGACCCACATGTATCCGCCGAGAGCGTCACATACCGTCTCTTCCTGGGTCTTTCCCGACCGCGTATTCTCGTTGCGCTTCAGGTCCGTCGTGAGACCTTAAGGCCCGCGAGAGGAACTATGGTTGCCTTGGCGACGAGCCCCGCCGACGTGTTCTTCTCCTACGCCCCCAGGGACGAGGACCTACGGCCCAAGCTCGAGACGCACCTCGACGCGCTCAAGCGGCAAGGGGTCATCCGGACGTATCAGGGCTTCGCGCTCGGCGGAGCGAAGGAGCGGCGGGAGGTGATCGCGGCGAGGCTGCGCGAGGCCCGGGTCGTGCTGCTGCTCGTGAGCGCGGATTTCCTCAACACCGACGCGTGGCTCTCTCCGGAGATCCGGGAAGCGCTCGCCCGGCACGACGCGGGCGAGTGCCGGGTCATCCCCGTCATCCTGCGCCCCTGCGCCTGGGAGAAGACGCCGCTCGGCAAGCTGCAGCCGCTGCCGAACCACGCGCGGCCCGTGACGAGCTACCCCAACCAGAGCGAGGCGTTCACCGAGATCGCGAAGGGGATCCGGAGCGCCGTCCGCGAGACGGAGCCGCCGACGCAGAGGCCGGTCGCCCGGCGGCCGTCGAGCTCGCCCGACGCGGAGCCGCACATCAAGAAGCTGCCGCCGCGCAACCCGAGCTTCACCGGGCGCGACCAGCTGCTCAACGAGCTGCGGAGCGCGCTCACGACGGGGGGCCCCGCGGCGCTCACGCAGGCGATCAGCGGCCTCGGCGGGATCGGCAAGACGCAGGTCGCCGCGGAGTACGCGCACCGGTACGCGAACCAGTACAACGTCGTCTGGTGGGTCCGCGCCGAGGAGCCGGCGACGACGGCCGAGGACTTCGCCCGCCTCGCCGCGGCGCTCGACCTGCCGGAGCAGAACGAGGCCGACCAGCGGATCGCGATCGAGGCGGTGCGCTCGTGGCTGAGCCGCAACGACAGGTGGCTCCTCATCTTCGACAACGTCAACGACCCGAGGGACGTCGCCCCGTACCTCCCGCACCCGCGCACCGGGCACATCCTGATCACGTCGCGCAACCCGAGCTTCCGCGGCATCGCCACGCCGCTCACCGTGCCGGCGCTCGATCGCGCCGATTCGGTGAAGTTCCTGCTCGGCCGGACCGGGCAGAGCGACGAGCGGGCCGCGGAGAAGCTCGCCGAGACGCTCGGCGATCTGCCGCTCGCGCTGGTGCAGGCGGCGGCGACCATCAAGGAGACGAGGTCGTCGATCGCTACCTACCACGCTGTCTTCGGCGACCATCAGCGAGAGCTGCTGCTCCGCGGCGTCCCGATGGATTACCCGACGCCGGTCGCCACCACCTGGGGCCTCGCGTTCCAGGAGGCGCAGCGCTTCTCGCCCGTCGCCGTCGATCTCCTGAGCCTGTGCGCGTTCCTCGCGCCCGACGACATCCCGCGCGAGGGCCTCGCCGACGCCGCGCCGCACCTGCCGCCGGCGCTCGCGGAGGCGCTGAGCGATCCGCTGATGCTCGACGAGGCGGTCGCCGCGCTGCGCCGCTACTCGTTCATCGACGTGCACGAGGGCGCGCTCTCGGTGCACCGGCTCGTCCAGGCGGTGGTCCGCGATCGCCTCCTGCCCGAGGACCGGCGGATGTGGGCCGAGGCCGCGATTCGCCTCGTCGACCACGCGTTCCCCGAGAGCAGCGAGGACGTGGAGACGTGGCCCTTCTGCGCCCGCTGGCTGCCGCACGCGCTCGCCGCGGCGAGCCAGGCCGAGGCCTACGACGTCGCGAAGGAGGTGCGCGGGCGGCTCCTCGCCCGGTTCGCGGTCTATCTGCAGGGGCGGGCGGCGTTCGCGGAGGCGAAAGGGTACCTGGAGCGGGCGCTCGCGCTGCACGAGGCGGTGTTCGGCCACGACGACCCGAAGGTCGCGGCCGTGCTGCGCAGCCTGGGCAGCGTCCTGCACGACCTCGGCGATCTCGGCGGCGCGCGGGCGTACCTGGAGCGCGCGCTCGCGATCGACATCGCGAGCGTCGGCCCCGACCACCCGGACGTCGCGCGCGACGTGAACGACCTCGGCAGCGTGCTCATGGATCAGGGCGACCTGCCGGGCGCGCGCAAGCACCTGGAGCGCGCCCTCGCCATCGACGAGGCGACCTACGGCCCGGACGACCCGAGCGTCGCGATACGGCTCAACAACCTGGGCGCGCTCTTCCGCGATCTCGGCGACTTCGCTGGCGCGCGCGTGCACCTGGAGCGCGCGCTCGCGATCGACATCCGCGCTTACGGGCCGGATCACCCGACGGTGGCGATCGGGCGCACGAACCTCGGCCGGCTGCTCCACGATCTCGGCGACCTGAAGGGCGCGCGCGAGCAGTTCGAGGAGGCGCTCAAGATCGATGAGCACAGCTACGGCCTCTACCATCCGCGCTTCGCGTTGGCGCTGAACAACCGCGGGCGCGTGCTGCGCGATCTCGGCGACCTCGCGGGGGCGCGCGCTGACTTCGAGCGTGCGCTCGCGATCGTCGAGGACACCTACGGCCCGGATCACCCGGACGTCGCGCGGGACATCAACAACCTCGGCAGCGTGCTGCGCGATCTCGGCGACCTCGAGGGGGCGCGGGCGAACTTCGCGCGCGTGTTGAAGATCGCCGAGGCGACCTACGGCCCGGATCACCCGGCGGTGGCGATCGGCTGCAACAACCTCGGCAGTGTGCTGCAGGCGCTCGGCGAGCTGCCCGGGGCGCGCGAGCAGCTGGAGCGGGCGCTCGGCATTGCGCAGGCGACCTACGGCCCGGATCATCCGGTCGTGGCGAGCATCGTGAACAACCTCGGCCGCGTGCTGCAGGCGCTGGGCGACTTATCGGGCGCCTGGCAGCAGATCGAGCGCGCCGTCGCCATCGCCACGAAGGCGCTCGGGCCGACGCACCCGTCCGTGCAGATCTTCTCGAGGAACCTGGCGCGCCTCGGCGATGCGCTCGGGAGCAGCGCCGAAGCGACCTGAGCGCCCGCGAGGCGAGCGCGCGTCGCGGGCGGCGCAGCATGCGCTTCACGCGAAGCAGAGGGCGCCAGGGGAGGGGCCCCGGCGTCCTCTGCGTCTCGGATATCCTGGCGCGGGGCGAAGCGCTAGCCGAGCAGGATCTGCGTCGGGTGCTCCAGGAGCTGACGCAGCACCTTGAGGAAGGTCGCGCCGACCGCGCCGTCGACGACGCGGTGATCGCAGGAGAGCGTCATGCTCAGGCGCCGGCCCGGCACGATCTGCTCGCCGCGCACGACGGGCTCGCGGCGGACCTGGCCCACGGCGAGGATCGCACCCTCGGGGGGGTTGATGACGGCGCCGAAGTTGTCGATCCCGTACATGCCGAGGTTCGAGATCGAGAACGTTCCGTTCGCCATCTCCTCGGGCCGCAGCTTCTTCGCCTTGGCGCGCCCCGCGAGCTCGCGCACCTCGGCGGCGATGTCGAGCACCTGCTTGCGATCGACGTTGCGCACGACCGGCGTGACGAGGCCCTCGGGGACGGCGACCGCCACCGAGATGTCGACGCGCCGGTGAACGAGGATCGCGTCCGCGGTGAACTGCGCGTTGCACTCGGGCACGCGCACGAGCGCGATGGCGCACGCCTTGACCAGGAGATCGTTGAAGCTGACCTTGGCCGGCTTCTCGCCCTCGCCAGCGGTCGCCGCGAGATCCGCGTTGATCTGCTCGCGCAGCGCGTTCAGCGGATCGGCGTCGACGTCGATCGAGAGGTAGAAGTGCGGGACCGTCTGCTTGGACTCGGTGAGGCGCCGCGCGATCGCCTTGCGCATCATGCTGAGCGGTCGCACCTCCGGCGCGGCGAGCTCGCCCGGCGCGGCCGCCGCGGGCGCGGCCGCCGCGGCCGGCGCCGGCTGCAGCCCATCGAGGTCGCGCGCGACGATGCGCCCGCCGGGCCCCGTGCCGGCGACGCCGCTGAGGTCGAGCCCGCGCTCGCGGCCGAGCTTGCGCACGTACGGCGACGCCTTCACGCGGCCCCCGGAGGACGGCTGCGGCGCCGCCGGCTGCGTGGGCGGCGAGACAGCGTCGCCGCGCGCCGCGGGCGGCGCGCTCGTCGCAGGGACGTCGCCGCTCGACGCGGCGCCGCCGGCGGCCGGCGCCGCGCCGCCGCCTGGCTGCGCGGGGCGATCCCCCGTGGGCTGAGCCTCCGCTGCGCTCTGCTTCTGCCCCGCGGCGCCGCCGCTCCCCCCGGCGAGGGCGCTTATGTCCTCGCCCGGGGCGCCGATGATCGCGACAGGCTGGCCGAGCTGAACCACGCTGCCCGCAGGCACGAGGATCTTGAGCAACGTCCCTCGATCGAAGGACTTGTACTCCATGGTCGCCTTGTCGGTCTCGACCTCTGCGAGCAGATCGTCGATGTCGATCGCGTCGCCTTCCTTCTTGTGCCAGGCACTGATCTGCCCCTCCTCCATGGTCGGGGACAGCTTCGGCAGTTCCAGAACCTTCGCCATGGGTCTATCAACCTTGATCGGGGACGTGCGTCCGCTCAGTCAGCTTTTGTAGAGAACGCGGTGAACGTTTTCGATGATCCGCGCCGCCTGCGGGATCACGTACTGCTCCAGCCGAGCGTTGTAAGGCATCGGGACGTCGAGCGTTGTCGCGCGTAGCACGGGCGCGTCCAGCTCGTCGAACGCGAGCCGCTGGATGCGATCGGCGATCTCCGCGCCGACGCCGCCGTACGGCCAGCCTTCGTGCGCCACGACCGCACGGTGGGTCTTCGTGACGCTCCGCACGATCGTCTCCTCGTCGAGCGGGCGCAGCGATCGCAGATCCACGACCTCCGCGCTGATCCCCTCCTTCTCGAGCTCGGTGGCCGCATCGAGCGCCACGTGCACCATGCGGCTCCACGCGATGATCGAGACGTCCGTCCCCTCGCGCACGATCGAGGCGACCCCGAGCGGCACGATGAAGTCGGGGTCGTCGGGCACCTCGCCCTTCACGCCGTAGAGCGTCTCGCTCTCCATGAAGAGCACCGGGTTGTCGTCCCTGATCGCCGACTTCAGGAGACCCTTCGCGTCCGCCGGCATCGCGGGCGCGAGCACCTTGAGGCCGGGGACGTGCGCGTAGAAGTGCTCCATCGAGTGCGAGTGCTGCGAGCCGACCTGCCGCGCCGAGCCGTTAGGCGCCCGCAGCACGAGCGGGATGGTGAGCTGCCCGCCCGACATCTGCCGGAGCTTCGCCGCGTTGTTGAGGATCTGGTCGAACGCGACGGCGGAGAAGTTCCACGTCATGTACTCGACGATCGGCCGGAGCCCGACCATCGCGGCGCCGATCGAGATGCCGGTGAACCCGCTCTCGGTGATCGGCGCGTCGATCACGCGCTTTGGTCCGAACTTGTCGAGCATGCCCTCGGTCACCTTGTAGGCGCCCTGGTAGTGCCCGACCTCCTCGCCGACGAGATACACGCTCTCGTCGCGCTGCATCTCCTCGATCATGGCGGCACGAACCGCCTCTCGGTATCTAAGGACGGTCATCGCGCAAAAGGTCCTGCATAGGTTGTGGGCTCGAGCACCTCGGGCCCGGGTTCGGGGCTCTCCTCGGCGAAGCGGACCGCGTCGGCGATCTCCTCTTCCACCTCTTTCTCGATCGCCTCGAGGGCCGCCTTGTGCCCCTTCTCCTCGAGCTCGAGGCGCGAGCGCAGGAGCACGTCTTTCTTCTTTCGCTCCTCGAGCTCCTCCTTCGTCCGGTACTTGCCGGGATCGCTCATCGAGTGGCCCCGGAAGCGGTACGTCCTGATCTCGACCAGCGTCGGCTCCGAGTGCGTGCGCGCCCGCGCGATGGCCTCGCCGAGGCGATCGCGGACCTGGAGGACGTGCTCGGAGTTGAAGCGGTCGCGCTCCATCCCGTAGGCGAGCGCCTTCAGCGAGACGTCCTCGACCGAGAGCGTCCGGGAGAGCGGCGTCCCCATCGCGTACTCGTTGTTCTCGCAGACGAACACGATCGGCAGCTTCCAGAGCGCCGCGAGCGACATCCCTTCGTGGAAGTCGCCGATGCTCACCGCGCCCTCGCCGAAGAACACCATCGAGACCCGGTCCTCGCCGCGGTACTTCGACGCGAACGCGGTCCCGACGGCGATCGGGATATGGCCGCCGACGATGCCGTAGCCGCCGAGCATGTTGTGCTCTTTGTCGAAGAAGTGCATCGAGCCGCCGAGCCCCTTCGAGCACCCGGTGACCTTGCCGTAGAGCTCGGCCATCGCCGCGCGCGAGCTCATGCCGCGGGCGAGCGCGATGCCGTGATCGCGGTAGGTCGTCATCACGTAGTCGTCGGGGCGGAGCGCCGCGGACGCGCCGACGGCGATGGGCTCCTGACCGATGTAGAGGTGAAGGAACCCACCGATCTTGCTCTGCGCGTAAGCGCGGGCCGCTTCTTCTTCGAAGCGGCGTATCTGAAACATCTTTCGATAGAGCGACAGATGGAGATCGTCGCCGTTTGTCAGGGTAGTCATCGCGGAGATCTCAGGGGGCAAGACAGCAATCCAGACAGTCGCCAGCGCGGCGGTCGGCGCGATGGGGGCGCTCTGCCGGAGCCCGCGAGGGACCCGGTGAAGCGCTTGACACCGGCCGTTCCGGACAGCGACGCCGCTTACCCGGGCTCCTTTACGGGAGTTTTTCCGCCGTGACAACGCATCCGCGATCTCTGCCGTTCAACGCGCGGCAGCATCGGCCGCTCCGGCGTCCGGCGCGCCCGGCTCGTTGGTCTCCGGCGCGCCGACGTCGGTGGCCTCCGGCGTCCCCGCGTCCGCGGCCTCTTCGTGCTCCTCGTCCTCGGGGATGGCGACCGACGCGGGCCGGCTCGGGGCGCTGCCCGTCGGGCTCGCGCTCGGCTCCGCGCTGCCCGTTGCGCGCGGCGCGGGGGCGGCGGTGTCCGCCGGCTCGTGCTTCGGTCGCGCAGGCCGCGCCGACGGGGCGACGCGAGGCCGCGGCGCGTCGACCTCGGCCGCGGCCGAGGTCGACGCGGCCGGCGCCGTCTCCGCGGGGGGCGCTTCGACCGGCGCGTCCGTCGAGCGCATCGCCGTGCGGACGAGCAGCATCGCCGTCGCCACGACCACGGCCGCGCCGAGCACGATCTGCCCCGTCTTCCGCTCGCGGGGAGGGAAGTCGTTGTCGAGCGGATCGGCGCGCAGCGCGCCCGGCTCCGTGGACAGCGCCGCGGTCGCGGCGGCGGAGGACTCCAGCACGCGCCTCGGCATCTGGCTGGAGGCGGCCCACTCGAGGCTGTCGGCGAACGCGGCGCCGAACGCGTCGCAGCTCGGGTACCTGTCCTCGGGCCGCTTCGACAGGCCGCGCGCGAGCACCTGGTCGAGCGACGGCGGCACGCCGAGCTCGCGCGCGACCGGCGGCGGCTCGTCGCTCGCGATCTTCGACGCGACGGAGACCGCGTCGTCGCCCGGGAAAGCGCGCTTGCCGGAGATCGCCTCGTACATGACCGCGGCGAGCGAGAACTGATCGCTCTCGGGCGAGAACTTCCCCGCGCGGAACGTCTCCGGCGCGCTGTACGCGGGCGTCCCCATGAGCCCGCCCTGGTGCGTCAGCGTCGAGTCCGGGATGCGCGCGATGCCGAAGTCGGCGATCTTGCCGCCCTTCGCGGACAGGATGATGTTCTCCGGCTTGATGTCGCGGTGAACGATGCCCGCCCGGTGCGCGATCGTGAGCGCCTCGCCGAGCTCGCGCGCGAGGCGCGCCGCCTGGGCGGCCGAGAGCGGGCGCTCGAGGAGGTGTTGCTTCAGCGTCGGCCCTTCGACGTACTCGAAGACAAGGTAGAGCCCGAAGTCCGGGTCCTCGCCGACGTCGTGGAGCGTGACGAGATTCGGGTGCGTCACGCGGGCGGCGGCGCGCGCTTCGTGGCGCATCCTCACGATGAGCTGCTCGCGGACGTCGCGCGGGATGCAGAGATCGTCGCGCAGGTGCTTCAGCGCGACGTCGCGATCGAGCACCGGATCGTGCGCGAGCAGCACGCGCCCCATCGCCCCCTCGCCGAGCAGGCGCTGCACGTGGTAGCGGCCGAGGGCGGCGGGCAGCGCGGCGCAGTCGCTCGGCTGTGCGAGCGCGCCGCGGCCGCCATCGGGGGACGAGGATCCAGGCACGTCGCGTCGTTTCTATCCGTCCGGCGGCCCCGGCGGAAGGCCTGGCCGGCGTCCAGCTTCCGGTTATTCTCTGCCGCAGCGCGCTCCGGGTTGATGCGCGGCACCCGGGCTCTGCGGAGGCGGGGTCCGCGGACCCGGACGGCACGTCGTATCCAGAGAGGTCGCAGCGAGCACAGATGAGCACCGAGAGCGCGTCAAAGCCGGCCAAGGTCGCCGGACCTACCAGGAAGCGAGGCAAGGCCAAGTACATCGTCCTCCTCGGCCTCGTGTTCTCCATCGTCCTCGCCCAGCAGACGGGGCTCCTCGGCTTTGGCCTGGCGCACCTCCGCGCCGCCACGTTCCCGAAAGACGAATCGCTGCTCGAGTATGTCCACGGCAGCGATCCCGGCGTTGTGATCGTCGACCCTCACCAGATCGACCTGAAAGCGCTCGGCCCGGAGGGCGGCTCGGTGCGGCAGCACATCGAGCGCACCCGCGACGACATCAAGAAGGCGACGGGCATCGACCTCGGCTTCGACGTCGACAAGCTGATCCTCTCCCCGTCGATCGTTGTCGCGCGCGGGCGGTTCAACGAGCAGAAGCTCGCGGAGCGGCTCGCGGGGCACAGCTACGTCCAGGCGGAATACAAGGGCGTGAAGTACCTGGTTCGCGCCGGCGAGGACGCGATCGCCGTGCGCGACGGGTCGATCCTCCTGTACGGCGCCGAGCCCGAGCTCCGGGCGAGCATCGACGCCGAGGAGGCCGGGACGTCGCTGGCGAGCCGGGAGGAGGCCACGTCGCGCCTCGCACACATCGGCTGGGATCGCCCCGTCCTCGGCGTCGCGCTGCTCTCCGAGAGCAAGCCGAGCCTCCGCGCGATCCTCACCGGCTCCACCGGCCCGCGCGCTGTCACCGTCGGCATCTCGACGAAGGGCGGGCTCTCGGCGACCATCGCGATCGACGCCGCGTCGGCCGACGCGGCCGAGGAGCTCCGGAAGCTTCTCGAGGAGAAGCGCGCGAACCTCGATGCGCTGAAGGCGCTCGCCGGTCCGGAGGCCGGCGCAGGGCTCGCCGAGATCGCGAAGCGCGCCGCGCTCACCGTCGACGCGGGAGCGGGCCGGCTCACGGTCCAGGTGGACGTGCGCCCGGAAGAGCTCGACGTGTTGGCCAAGGCCGGCGCGAAGGCGGCCGGCTCGCTCGGGGAGACGTACAAGAACGTGCGGCTGCTCCAGCTCCTCGCGCCGGGCCTCTGACGTCGTCATCTCGGCGCGGCGCGCCTGGCTAGAACACCGATCACGTTGATCAAGCGAGAAATGAACCGCCAAGACGCCAAGGACGCCAAGATAGGATTCTCTTCTTGGCGTCCTTGGCGTCTTGGCGGTTCGAAGTTCTGCGCTTTTCAGGCAGTTTCAACCCGTTTGTCGCTCTAGGGCTCCGCGCAGCGCGGGCACTGCGCCTCGACCCGGTCGGTCGCGCTCTTCACCCGGGTGCGCGCGGCGTCGCACCGCTGGTCCGCGTCGCCGGCGAGCCCGCAGAGGTGCTGCGCGGCGCGGCTCATCGAGGCGAGCGCGCGGCACGCGGTCTCGCACGGCGCCGCGGACACCTGGTCGGCCTCGGCCTTCTTGCTCGGGCGCTCACGGCCGGCCGCCGTGGCCCGCGGCGCGCTGTCGGGTGCCGGTGGAGGCGCCGGCGCCGTCGCCGGGGGTTGCGCCGCCGGCGATGGCGCCGCGGGCGACGCCTCCCCGGGCGGCGCCGACTGCGCCACGATCCGACCCTCTCCTCCACCCGCTGGCGCGCCGAGGACCCGGTCGAGCTCGCCTTCCGCGCGCTCCAGTTCCGCGAGCGCGTCCTCGGCCGTCCGGGGGGAGCCTTCCTCCTGGGTCGACATGACGGTCGCGCCGGCAGGCTCCGGCGCCGCGGGCGCGTGCGCGACCGCGGCGCCGCCGCAGCCCGAGAGCGCGACGGAGGCGATCCACAGGGGGGCGGCTGCGGCAGACCAAGCTCGGTTTCGGTTCATCGGTCCTCCTGCGCCTGACGCCCGGCGCCCGGCTTTCGGCTCATCGCTGCGCCGCGCAGCGCGCGCCGCGCGCGGGAGTCCTGCTCGCGGCGGGGCGCAGGTTGACTCCCGCTCCGTGCGCTATGCTCCGCGGCGATGAATCTGCTTCGACCGATCGGCGCACTCGTTCTGGCTCTTGGACTGATCGCAGGCTGTCAGCGGAGCAGCTCGCGCCGGCCTCCGTCACAGCCGTCGTACGGCCAGGGCTACCCGCCGTACGGCGCGCCTCCGCAGGGCTACCCGCAGCAGCAGCCCGGCTACCCGCAGCAGCAGCCCGGCTACCCGCAGCAGCAGCAGGGCTACCCGCCGGCGCAGACCGGGCCCGCGCCGGCGCCCACCTTCTCCGTGCCCACGGTGCCCGGGCTGCCGGTGCTGGGCGATCCCATCAACGACATCAACATCGGCTGGCTCCAGTCCGAGGCCGGCGTCGTGATGGGCGCGCTCATCGGCGCGCTACCGTCGTCCGCGCAGCAGAAGGTGAGGGGCATCCCGTTCATCGCCGATCCGACGGTGGGCGAGGTGAACGCGTTCGCCGGCTGCGACGACCAGCGGATGCCGTTCATGGCGATCACGGACGGGCTGCTCGAGATCCAGTCGCAGATCGCGCAGTTCAAGGCGACCGACGAGATCTTCGGGACGAGGAAGCTCGACGAGTTCCTTCGGATGCTCGCGCAGAAGCAGCGGCCCGGGCAGCCGATCCTCCGGCCGCCGGCGGGCTTCATCGATCCGGTGCAGCACACGGACGCGCGCAAGGTCGCGCGGCAGCGCCAGCTCTACGACGAGCAGCTCGCGTTCGTGCTCGGCCACGAGCTCGGCCACCATCACCTCGGGCACACGGGCTGCGCGAACGGGCAGGGGGGGAGCCGGGGCGTCACGCCCGCGGACCTCGGGCGGATGCTTTCGCGCGCGCTCCCCGTCTTCAACCAGCCGAACGAGATCGCGGCGGACGTCGCCGGCGTGAACAACCTGCTCAGCGCCGGCGCGCGGCAGCAGGGTTACCGGTGGACCGAGGGGGGCGCGATGCTCACGCTCGGCTTCTTCGCGTCGCTCGACCAGCTCACGCCGGCCGCGATCCTGTTCGCCTTCGAGCAGACGCACCCGCACCCGCTGCTGCGCCAGCCCGTCGTTCAGCAGACCGCCAACACATGGCGGCTGACCGGGGGCGCGACAGCGTTTCCGTTCCCTGGCTTCGGCGGCTGAACCGAGGGTTTTCCGCGTCGATGCGCGCTCGCGAGCGCTCGGCCGGAGGGCCCGCGCGCTGCTTCGGCTTGACGCGACCGCGCAGCGCTCCTCCCATCGCGCCGAAAGGAATCCACCATGCAAGCAGAGCTCGGGATCGAGGACGTCAAGGAAGGCACGGGCGCCGAGGCGAAGCACGGACAGCTCGTGACGGTGCACTACGTCGGCACCTTGACCAACGGCAACAAGTTCGACAGCTCGCGCGACCGCGGCCAGGGTTTCTCGTTCAAGCTGGGGGCCGGGCAGGTGATCAAGGGGTGGGATCAGGGGGTCGCCGGCATGAAGATCGGCGGCGTCCGCAAGCTGACCATCCCGCCGGAGCTCGGCTACGGCGCGCGCGGCTTCCCGCCCGTGATCCCGCCGAACTCGACCCTCCTCTTCGAGGTCGAGCTGCTCTCGGTCAAGTGATGCGCTGCGTCGCCCCCGCGCCGAGGGCGCCCGCCCGCCGCGCGTGACGGCGCGAGCGCTTCCGGCGGGGCGGCGCGCCGCGCGCGCCCGCGCCGCGGCTCACGGCTTGATGGGGGCGCCACACTCCACGCAGAAGCGGTTGCCGATGAAGAGCTCGTGCTTGCAGTGCGCGCACCGCGCGACCCGCACCTCGGTCGGGCGCTTTGCAGGCTTCGCCGCCGGCGCCTCCTTCACCGGGGCCCTTGGTGCGGCCGCGACAGCGACGTAGCGGCCCGAGCCGGTGGCTGCTCGTGAGCGCCGGTCCGTGAACGGCACGGCGGCCATGCGCGCCGCCCTGCCCGAGGCGCCCTGGGCCTGGCTCCGCAGGCCGCTGTCCGCGATGGAGTGGACCTGCTGCTCCGCGATGCGCTCGCCTTCCGACGACGCGGCTGCCTCGAGATCGATCTCCTCGACCTGGGACTGCGTCTCCTCGACCGCCGCCGCCGACGGCGGGATCGTCGCGCCGTACTCGTCGATGCGTTGGGGCCGGGTGTCCTCGAGCTCCTCGCTGTCGGGCTGCCGCTCGTCCAGCGCTTCGGGCTGGATGCGGATGATCAGCGCCGAGATGTTGTCGGTCCCGCCCGCCTCGTTCGCCATCGCGATGAGGAGCTCGCAAGCATCTTGCGGCTCCTGGGTGATCTCGAACACATCGAGGATCTGCTGCTCCGACACCATCCCGCTCAGCCCATCGGAGCAGAGCAGGAAAACGTCGCCGGGCAGGACGCGCTCCGAGCGGATGTCGACCTTCACCGCGTCCTTCATGCCGAGGGCGCGCGTGATGATGTTCTTCGGGAGTCTCGCGAGCTCGTCCTGGCTCAGGTCGGGCTTGAGGGCGAGGGCGTCGTTGATGAGCGAGTGATCCTTGGTGAGCTGCTCGATCGCGCCCTGCCGGATCCGGTAGCAGCGGCTATCGCCGACGTGCCCGACGTGGATCTGCTCCGTTTCGGAGGAGACGTAGGCGGCGACCACCGTCGACCCCATGCCCTGGTGCTGGGTATAGGTGTTCGAGATGACGAACACATCGTGGTTCGCTTTGCGGATCGCGGCGACGACGCGTCGCGCTTCCGGGTCGAGCTCCTGTTCGTCGGCCGGGACGGGGCCGGGGAGGATGCCGGCCCGGGTCGCCTCGAAGAAGTTGTCGAGCGATCGGGTCGCGAGCGCGCTGGCGACGTTGCCCGCGTTGTGCCCGCCCATGCCGTCGGCCACCACGAACAGGCCGAGCTCGGACTTCACGAGGACGTTGTCCTCGTTGTGCTTTCGCTGGCGTCCAACGTCGGTCACGGCAGCCGCGACGGGTCGGGTGCGGCTGCTCGTCCTGAACTCGCCCATTCGCGGCTGATTATACCTGCCCAGCCCTCCGGACCGCCCAGATTCCGGCTGCTTTACCGGCGGGTAATTTCCCGGGGACCCTCGGCCTGGATGGCCATCCTCCGAGACGTACCGGCCGAGGCGGAGGGCGTACGTGGTCCCCGGGGCATGGGGTCCAGCGCGAGACGCAGGCCGAACTGGAAGAATCCGTAGGCTGCGGCCCTGGAGCCCTCGCCCGGGCGCGAGAGGTAGGTGCCGGCGTCGAGCTCGGCGAACACCCCGAGGCCAAAGCTCGATACAGGGTAGAAATCGGCACCCAGGGCGATGCGGGCTACATCGAGCCCGTGGAACACATCGTCGGGGGCTGTCTGGCCAGCTGCCGGGTCCTCCGACCACGTGAGGACGGCCCTCCGGTATCCCACGCCGTAGCTGATCCAGGGATCGACAGCGAGGCCCTGGGCGAGGTGGTAGACGAACCCGAGGCCCAGGTCGAGGCTCCGCCCGGAGCAGCCGCTGCAGCCTCCCGCTGCGGAGAGCAGGGCATAGGAGCCGCTTGCTTCCAGGACGGTCACGCGGCTCAGGCCGATACCGACGTTGGCGCCGAACGCGAGCCCGCCCGACACCCTGTCGCTGACCGGTTGATCGACGGCCAGGCTGCCGAACGGCTGGCTGTAGCCGGCCCGCCCCTGGAGCAGGAGGTGCCCGGCCCTTTCGTCGGGTGCGGCGGGGCGCTTGGCGCCGGCTTCCGGTCCGAGCTCCTCTTCTTCGTCGACAGCGGTCGCCGTCTCTCGATCTGCTGGCTGGGCCAGGGCCTGGCTGGCCGAGAGCACCCAGCCCGCTGCCGCCACGCCGAGCGCCGGCGCGGTCCACCTTGTTGAGCGCGATCTCACGGACGGCCTCTAGAACAGCGCGCTCCCGAGCGCAAAGGGGGCGACGGCCCCGGGGCAGGAATATCGGCCGGGCGGCACGAGCGACGCAACTGCTCCCCGCGTGGCGACGACAGAGATCCTGGATATGGATAACCTACCGTTCTGCTGCGAAGAGGACTTCTCCCCGGGACCCGCCACGTCTGCTCACAGCGCATCCGCGCTGGCCGCCGCCCTACCCGCGAGGGAGCTCGCCGGCGCGGGCGTGGATCGGCCGGGCCCTGCTGCTCACAGCGGCCTGCCGATCCGGGACATCACGCACGAGCTGGCGGACGATCGCGAAGAGCTCACCACCGTGTGGCTCCGCTGCGAGAGCAGCGGCGGCGGCGCTCCAGCGCACATCGCCGTCGCGCCGGGCGCCGAGCTCACCCTGGGCAGCGCGCCGGCGGCGGGCGTGAGGATCGACGATGCCACGGTGAGCGCCCGCCACTGCCGGGTCGCGCATCGCGGCACCGCGATCGAGGTGACCGATCTCGACTCGCGCAACGGCGTCCGCGTCGGTGGCGTGAGGGTACGGCAGGCGAGGCTCGTCCCTGGCGGCTGCTTCGAGATCGGCCGCACCACGCTGTGGGTCGAGGCGGCGCGGAAGGTGTCCGCGATCGAGGAGGCGCCGCCGCTGCCGTCGCTCATCGGCCGCTCGCCGCCGATGCGGCAGCTCGCCGCGGCGGTGCGGCGGGTGGCGCCGCTCCAGCTGCCCGTGCTCCTGCGCGGCGAGTCGGGCACGGGCAAGGATCTGGTCGCCCGGGCGATCCACGCGGAGAGCACCCGGGCCGGCCGGCCGTTCGTGGTCCTGAACGCCGCCACGATCCTGCGCGAGCTCGCCGAGTCCGAGCTGTTCGGCCACCGGCGGGGCGCGTACACCGGCGCGCACCGGGATCGGCGGGGCGCGTTCGTCGAGGCCCACGAGGGCACGCTCTTCCTCGACGAGATCGCGTCGCTCTCGCTGGAGGTCCAGGCGAAGCTGCTGCGCGTCGTGGAGGAAGGGGTGGTGCGGCCGCTCGGGTCGGAGGGGCCGACAGCTGTCAACGTGCGGCTCATCGTCGCGACCTGCGAGCCGCTGGAGGCCCTCGTCGTCGAGCGCCGCTTCCGCGCGGATCTCTACGAGCGCCTCGCGGTGTGCCGCATCCAGCTGCCCGCGCTGCGCGAGCGGCCCGACGACATCCCGCTCCTGGCCGAGCACCTGCTGGCGAGCTCGGAGCTCGGTCCGCGCCAGCTGTCCCCCGGGGCGCTCGTGGCGCTGAGGGCGCACCGCTGGCAAGGCAACGTCCGCGAGCTGCGGAATGTGCTCATTCAGGCCGCGCTCCGCTCGAACGGCCGTGTGCTCCCGGAGCACGTCGCGGCCGTCCTCGCCGATCGCGAGCCGCCGCCCCGCCGGAAGATCACGCCTGCCGAGGCGCTGCGCGCGTTCGAGGAGGTGGGGGGCAACGTCAGCGCTGCGGCGCGACTTGCGGATATCCCGCGCACGACGATGCGGGATCTGCTGCGCGCTGCGAAGGAGAGGTGAGGGCGGCGCTGGGGCGCTTTCCTGGGAGCACGCGCCGAGGGGAGGGTCTGCGCGGCGGCCGCGGGTGGGCGCTCGCCATCCGCCAAGACGGGAGCGCGGAGCTCGCGCAGGAAACACCGCCCGGCATGTCTCCCTTCGGGCCATGCCACCTGGGACGTTTCGTCGCGCGCCACACAAGGCGCGCCTGAGACGTGGAGCCCCCTGGGACCGGATGGCACCTCGGTCGGTGCTGGATCGCGCCCACCCGCGGCCGCCGCGCAGACCCTCCCCTCGGCGCTACGGGCGTGGACGTGGGATCCGCGGGGTCTCCCATGCCAGCGATCGATCGCGGGCGCCTTCACGCTACAACGCCGCCGCGCCGGACGAGCCGGCGCCCGTCGAGCCCAAGCCCGCGGACGCCAAGCCCGCCGAGCCCAAACCCGTCGAGCCCAAACCCGTCGAGCCCGCGCCGGTCTGAAGCCACTCCCGATCGAGAACGCGGCGTGCCAGCGCTGCGGACGCACCGTAACCCCGCTGTCACGCTGGCAGGAGCGCCTGACTCAACCGGTCGCGCTCCGCCAGGGCTGGGCTCTCCGCCGGGAAGACCCGATGGATGGCTCGATGCGCTGGCTCATGCTGATCAGGTCCGCTGCCCCTCCGTGGTCCCACGAGACCATGCGACTATCCCCGGGCCGCTGATCGCACACCGAGATCAAGCGGGCGAGGTCGTCCTCGATGGTGCATCCAATGGGCCTTGCTCTCGCGATCCGCGCGTCAATGGGCGGTGCCCCGGAGGCGCTTCTTGATCGTCTCCTGAACGTCGACGGGGAGCGAATGGAGATGCTCCTCGGAGAGCATGCGCAGCACCTCCACCGGGAGCGCGAGGATCACCTGCTCGGGGGCGAGCCCGGCGAGCCGCTGCTCAGGGGCGAGCCCGGCGAGCCGCTGCTCGGGAGCGAGCCCGGCGAGCCGCTTTTCCACAGGCATCGCCTCGACCAGCTTCTGGAACATCTCCTCGGACCCCGGGAGCTCCTCGATGTCCGGCTGCTTCATCCTCGTATCCCTCATCTTATGGGCCGCTGATCGCACACCGAGATCAAGCAGGCGACGTCGTCCTCGATGGCGGATCCAATGGGCCTTGCTCTCGCGATCCGCGCGTCAATGAGCGGTGCCCCGGAGGCGCTTCTTGATCGCTTCCTGAACGTCGGCGGGGAGCGAATGGAGATGCTCCTCGGAGAGCATGCGCAGCACCTCCACTGGGAGCGCGAGGATCACCTGCTCGGGGGCGAGCCCGGCGAGCCGCTGCTCGGGGGCGAGCCCGGCGAGCCGCTTCTCCACGGGCATCGCCTCGACCAGCTTCTGGAACATCTCCTCGTACCCCGGGAGCTCCTCGATGTCCGGCTGCTTCATCCTCGCGTCCCTCATCCCCGGGCCGCTGATCGCGCACCGAGATCAGACGGGCGAAGTCGTCCTCGAGAACGCATCCAATGGGCCTTGCTCTCGCGATCCGCCGTCAATGGGCGGTGCCCCGGAGGCGCTTCTTGATCGCTTCCTGAACGTCGGCGGGGAGCGAATGGAGATGCTCCTCGGAGAGCATGCGCAGCACCTCCACCGGGAGCGCGAGGATCACCTGCTCGGGGGCGAGGCCGGCGAGCCGCTGCTCGGGGGCGAGGCCGGCGAGCCGCTGCTCGGGGGCGAGGCCGGCGAGCCGCTGCTCGGGGGCGAGGCCGGCGAGCCGCTGCTCGGGGGCGAGCCCGGCGAGCCGCTTTTCTACAGGCATCGCCTCGACCAGCTTCTGGAACATCTCCTCGTACCCAGGGAGCTCCTCGATGTCCGGCTGCTTCATCCTCGTGTCCCTCATCCACTGCTTCAGCCACCGTGCTGCCTCGCCCGGCTGGGCGGGCCGATGGCTGAAGAGCCGCAGGTAGTCGTCGCGTTCCGCCTCGGTCACCTCGTCGGTGATGGCGAGGTACGTATCGTACATCGGCCCGTCGATGCGCGCATACCCTCCGCCGAGCGGGCTCAGAGTCCAGCCCTTGCGCGCCAGATCCTCGCGCAGCGTCGGCGTTACCGACGCGACCACCAGCACCAGCGTCAGGTCCCCTGGCGCCGGTAGCTCGTCGAGGTGGGCCGTCTCGTACAGTCCGCCATAGGTCACGAGCCGCACCAGATCCCCGGGCCGGAACGACGACTCGACGGGGCTCTTGTACTCCACGATCGCCACCCGCCCGAGCCGCGCCCAGAGCGCGCGCAGCACGAGCGCCTGGTCATCCTTCCGCTCGGCGCCGACACGGCGAAGGAGCAAGAGGTCCGCGCGCTGAGGCTCGATCGTGAGCCGCACCTCGGACAGGACCTCGAAGTTTGGCGGAGCCCGGCCCGCGACGAGGCTCACGAAAGCCAGATGCCAGAGGTCGAATCGCAGCTCCACGACGGCGAGGCTACCTGGCGGCGAACACAGGTCAACCGAAGTGGACGGCCTGCGCGGCGGTCCGCAGCGCGAGCCGCCGCTGTTGCTCGCACGCGCTGCGCGACGCCACAGGCCCCAGGAAGATGGCCCCGTCGCAACTCTCGCACCGGAGCCGCGCGACGCCGCGGCAGAGCAGCCGCACTCGAGATAGGCGTCGAGCTCCTTCTTCGCGTGCTCGGGTATCCGGACGGCGATGGCGCCGTCGTCGCTGGAGGGCGGCCGCCTCGAAGCGCTTGCCCAACGCTCGGGATCACTGCGCGCGGAGTCGTGCCTTGCGTGGCCGGCCCCGCTTGACCGGCGGTAGCTCCCGCTGGCGGAACAGCACCCCAGGCCGGACGCCGAGCACGTCGGCCAGCTTTACAAGGACGCCCACTCCGATGTTGCTCTTGGCGCGCTCGATCTCTTGGAGGAAGCGGAGGGCGACCCCGGCTGCGTCGGCGAGCTCTTGCTGTGTCATGCCGCGCTTGATGCGGATGCGGCGGACGTTGGCCCCGATGTAGCGGAGCACTTCCTCCAGCCGAGGATCAGTCATCGCGAAGGCGTCGCCTCTTGTGCGATCTTGAATAACGCGGAATAGATCGCATTTGCATTGCTGCGCCCCTCTGCACCACCTAAGCTCCCCGCAAGCAAGGGCTGCCCGCGACGGCTGCAACCGTCCGGGCAGCGTGGCCGAACCCCGCACGAACGAGGTCCGACATGAAAACCGTACGTCCGCGCCCTGAAGAGGGCCAAGAGATCGATCCGCCCTCCCGCCGCCGCGTGTGCCCCGCCGCTCGCGGCCGGCTCGCCCGCCCGCCCGAGCCCCATCACCCGCCGTCTCACCCGGCCGTCTACCTCGAAGTCGCCGCGCTCCTCGAGCACCGCGCGGCCATCCGCAGCGCGCTGCGCGCCCGCGGCGTCCGCACCGCGGATCTCGACGACGTCACGCAGGAGACCGTGCTCGGCGCCTGGCGCAGCATGCGCGCCGGCCGCTTCCGGCCGTCCCCCGATCAGCCGCCGCACGACGCCCTGCGCGCCTGGCTGGCCGCGGTCGCCTCGCGGCAGGCTTCGCACCACCGCGACAAGGCGTACCGCCGGCATGAGGTGCCCGCGGTCGAGCCGCACCGGCTCGCGGCGTTCGCCGCGCGCTCTCCGGAGCAGCGCCTCGTGGCGCGCGGGCTGCTCCGTGCCTTCCACCATCTCCGCGCGGAGCTTCGCGACGTCCTGGCGCTCACCGCCACCGGCCTCACGATGCGCGAGATCGCGGCGGCGCTCGCGATCCCGAGGCCGACGGTGGCCACGCGGCTCCGCCTGGCGCGTCGCCTCTTCGCCCGAGCTCTCACCCGTAAGAGGAGGTTGGCTCGATGAGCGGTGCCAGCGCCGGCGCACCCGCCGAGACGCCGGTCGAGATCCCGACCGCGACCGAGGCCGGCTTGATCGAGATGGTGCTCGGCATACCGGGTGTGGCGCCGCGCATCCTCGGTACGGCCGCCCTCCCGTCCCTCGGTCGCCTCTCTCCGGCGGCGCTCGCCGAGCGCGCCCAGCTCGCGCTCCCCGACGCGACCCGGCTCGCCGCTGCCTTCGAGCTCGGCCGCCGCTACCACGCCGCGCGGGCTCGTCGAGGAGCGCGTCTCACCGACGCCGCCCACGTAGCGCGTTACTTCGGCCCGAAGCTCGCGTCTCTCGTGAACGAGGAGCTCTGGATCGCGGCGCTCGACAGCCACGGCCGCGTGCGCGAGACGCGCATGCTCGCCCGCGGCGGCGCTGACGGGCTCTACGTGGGCTGCGCAGCCATCCTGCGCGCGGCGCTCGACATGGCAGCCCTCGGCTTCGTCCTGGCCCACAACCACCCGAGCGGCGATCCGACGCCGACGGAGGTGGACCAGGCGATGACCCAGGAGCTGCGAGACCTGTCCCAGGCGCTGAACGTCCCGCTCCAGGCCCACGTCATCGTCACGCCCAGCGGGCGCTACGCCGCCGTCCTGGAGTAGGTGGCCATCGCGGACCGCAGCGCGTCCTAGCGGACTGTTCGATAAGCTTTTTAACATCATCACGCGGCATGCCGCTCAACCCAGCGGTGCATCTTCTGCCGCGTCTCGGACCACCTGAACGGGTGAGCGTAGAGGTTGCCTGCGTAGCCATGCGCCGATGAGCGGCCTGGCCCCGGCGCGCCGCTCCGGCCTGCTCCTCACCGCCTTGTCTCGCCTCGCGTCCCCGGGCAGGCTTGGCCCATGGGCCAGCCCGCCGAGAAGCAGCGCCGCGCCACGTACGCCGACCTCGAAGCCGTCCCGCCGAACAAGGTGGCGGAGCTCGTCCGCGGCATCCTGCACGTGTTCCCCCGGCCGGCACCGCGACATGCACGGGCGTCGTCCAGGCTCGGGGGTAAGCTGTCCGGCCCCTTCGATCTGGGCGAGGGCGGACCCGGCGGCTGGCACATCCTGGACGAGCCCGAGCTCCACTTCCCCGATCCGAACGCGCCCGGCGAGATCGACGCGCTCGTGCCCGACCTCGCGGGCTGGCGCGTCGAGCGCATGCCGGAGCTGCCCGACACGGCCTACTTCGAGCTCGCCCCGGACTGGATCTGCGAGGTGCTGAGTCCTTCGACGGAGGACGTCGACCGCGACGAGAAGATGCCGATCTATGCGCGCGAGGGCGTGCGGTGCGCGTGGCTGGTCGACCCGATCGCGCGCACGCTCGAGGTCTTCGCGCTCGCGTCCGGGCGCGCCTGGACCCCTGTCGCGACCCACCGCGACGCCGCGCGCGTCCGCGTCGAGCCCTTCGATGCCATCGAGCTCGACCTCTCGGTGCTCTGGGCGAAGTAGCAGGCCGCCGCGCTGGCGAGGGCAGCGGCGATCTGTGCCTCGAGGCCTCCTGCCGAGGCGAGGGTGGTCCGGATCCCTGGCCGGACTCCTGGTGGGCGGGACTAGAAGGTGCCCGCGACGCTGAGGGACGCCTGGCCGGGCGCCACCAGCGGCGCGATCCGGGTGACGCGCGGACCCGCCGCGGCGGCCGGCCGTTCGTTGGGGTACCAATCGATCATGGCGTACGTCGCGGTGCCGACGACCCCGACGCCGAGGAGCACCCAGCCGGTGATCGCCCAGGGGAGCGCGCCGTCATAGCTGTCGAGCTCCTCCCGGAGGCTCCCGCACGCATTCTCGAAGCCGGGGAGGTCGCCCGAGGGATCTTCGCGCCGACCGCAAGGCTGAGCCCTGCGATTGGCCGGGATCGCGCTCTCGTTCTTCGCAACGAACGCCTTGATCTCGCTCCCGATGTCGTCAGCGTTCCCGCTGGCGTTGGCGGTGATGGCCGTGCCGACGATCCCCATGACCAGGCCGACCCCCGCGACGCCGGTCCCCACCCAGGCGAGCGGTTTGCGCTTGTACCAGTGGAAAAACGGCTCCCGACCGCTGGTGGTCTGGTCCGGGTTCATCGAACCCATCGTGTTGCTCGTCGACAAGGTGAATCCGCCGGAGCTCGTCGGGGCCGTGGGCGATGTGCCCGGCGCCGTCGTGCCCGGCGTCGTCGTGCCCGGCACCGTCGTGCCGGGCGCCGGCTGCGTGGTGCCCGCCGGGGGCTGCGCCGGCAACGGGGTCGCCGCTGCGGGCGAGGTCGACGTCGGCGCAGCCGGCGCGGCCGGCCCGGGCATCGGCGCGCCGGCGACCGGCGCGGGGGGAGCCCCGGTTGTTCCCAGGGTGAGCGTCGCAGACGTGGCCACGCCGATCTTCGCGTCCACCTGGGTGGTCGCCGACCTGTCCTGGTACGTCGCGAACAGGGTATGCTTGCCCGGGGTCACGAACACCGGATCGGGCAGCGGCGCCTTGCCGACGAGGACGCCGTCCACGCTGATGTCCGCGCCGTTCGCGTCGGCGACCACGACGATGGAGCCCGTCCTCCTCTTCACGTCGGCGATCGCCTTCTCCGCGGCGGCGCGCTGCTCCGGGGTCGCGCTGGTGTGCTCGCGCAGGAACTGCTGGAGGTGCTTGCCGGCGTCCTCCAGGTGATTGGAGCGAAGCTCGCTCTGTCCCAGGTTGAGCAGCACGGCCGGGTGTCGCTTGAGCGTGTAGACCTGGAGGAATGCGGTCCGCGCGTCCTCGAAACGACCGGCGTCGTACGCCTTGACGCCGTCCTCGTAGCGCTGCCGCGCGACCTCGGTGACGGGATCGGACGCCTGCGCGAAGCTCAGCGGCTCGCCGAGAGGAAACGAGGTGAGCCCGGCCTCGGTGAGCACAGCAGGAGCGATGAGGGAGAGCAGGAGGACGGGGGCGCAGGCGCGTATTTTCATGGCTCCTCAGGTAGGGCTTCGCCTCGTTGGCGTCCGCGGAAGGTGACGGCTGCAGCAAGCCTCGCTGCCGAGGCGGGAAACCGGGCCGCTTCAGAACGGCGCATCGCGGATGATGCCGCCGCCCTTGTTGCCGCCGGTCGAGCCTGTTCCGGGCTGCGTCGGTGCCGGAGGCGCAGGCTTCTTCGCGGACGGCGCCGCCTTCGGCTCGGGCGGCGGCGCCGCGGGGGTCGCCTTGATGGCGGACGACGCCGCGGCGGAGGAAGGCGGTGTCGCCGCGGGAGCTGGCGGGCTCGCCGGCGCGGAGGCGCTCGGCGCCGGCGTAGTCGTCGCGCCGCCTTCCGTGGCCGAGGCGGTGGGCGAGGTGCTGGCGATCGCCTGCGCGGTGGCGACGGGGGTCGCAGCGGGCGCGGCGAGCGGCGCCTCTGCCGCTGGCGGGGCCGACGTGGGCCCGGGATCGGGGCCGGCGTCGTCGCGGCCCGGGGCGAACACGGCGCGGCCGACGAAGAACAGGAAGGCCGCGCCCACGATCGCGATGCCGAGCCGCAGCGCCGTCTTGTTCGGGCTGGACACGGGGATCTCGATCGGATCGTGGTCTTCCGTGCGCGCGGCGGTCGCGGCCGCGGCGTCGGCGCTCCCTGACGCCGGGTGCGCAGCGCGGGAGCGCGTGCGCGCAACGCGCGCCGATCGCGGTTCATCCTCGGGAAGCGGCGAGGGCGCGTGCGCCGGTCGCGCCTCCGGCTCGGCCGCCCGCGTATGGGCCGGCGCGTCCGGCTTGGCAGCCTGCGCGCTGGGCATCGCGTCCGGCTTGGCAGCCTGCGCGCTGGGCATCGCGTCCGGCTCGGCCGCCTGCGCGCTGGGCATCGCGTCCAGCTCGGCCGCCTGCGCGCTGGGCATCGCGTCCGGCTCGGCCGCCTGCGCGCTGGGCATCGTGTCCAGCTCACCCATTCCCACGCGCGTTTTCCCGGCGGGTGCGGGATACTCCCCCCTCTTCCCCGGGCCGCCCTCCGGCGCGCTCGCGCTGGCAGCCCCGCCGGCCTCCCGGGTGTCCGTGAGCGGCTGAGGCGACGCCTGGCTGGGCTGCTCACCGCCGGCCGCTGTGCCCGCGTCGCGGGACGCGGCCTCGGCAGCAGGAGCTCCCTTCGCCTCGTCTCCGACGGCGATCGTCGGGACACCGTCGATCACGGTGTCGGATACGCCGGACGCACCGGCCGGTGGCGCTTGGAGCACGCCCGCAACAGGCGCCCCTGGCGCAGCGGCGGTCGCCCCTGGCGCAGCGGCGAAGGGGGCGACCGCGGGCTCACGCTTCGCGTCGGACACGCCAATGATGGGCATCGCCGGGATCTCCGCCTGCTTCGCCGCGGGGGCGCCGGTCTCCGGTCCGGGGGCGCTGCCGCGCGCTTCACCCCGGAGGTTCGACAGCTCGTCGAACCCCTCCCAGGATGGCCGGATCGACGCCGCGATCCGGTCCGCTTCCTCCGCAGAGAGGGAGCGCTCTTCAGGTTCCGCGGTCGTTGGTCGCTCCCCCGCAGTCATCGCGGTGAGGAACTTATCACCCGCGTCTACCGCACCGCAATCTCGCGACGGATCCGCGCGCTGCCAGCCGCCGCGCGAGGGCGGGAGCGCGCGCCCGGGCGCTCCGAGGCGGCCTCGAGCAGCTCATCCGCCGCGGACCTCCCGCAGCAGCGCATCGTCCCAGGTGTCGGCGACCTGGCTCACCGTCGTGACGATATCCTCGAACTCTTCGTACTCGAGCGCGCTGAGCCGCCGGAGGCAGCGTACCACCACCTCGTCGCGCGACCTGTCGATCGCGAAGGCCGCGTCGGAGGTGGCGATGAAGCTGAGCTCCAGGAGCCGCCGGTAGAACGCCTCGCGTCCGCTCAGCGGGATGGCCATGATGGGCGAGAAGACCATCAGGACGCCTTGCGCTTCCAGCACGTTGATGCCGATCGTCGCGCTCCCGTGCTGGAGCTGTGCGTACCCCGTCTCGTCGAGCGCGTTCGTGCCCGCGCCGCCCGGCGATCCGCCCCCGCCTCGAGAGCTCGCAGCGTACCGGGCGAGATACGCGTTGACCATGCTCGTCGCGTCGGCAAACCTCTCCCCCGACGCACGGTCCGCGTACAGGGGTGTTGTGGATGAAGTGGGGGTGAGGTCGGGCACGTGAAACCTCCGGGACGTATCGCCGTTCTCTCGTCGCGCAGGGCTGACAGGGCTGACCCGGCGAGTGGACGGCACACCAGCCCAGCGCAGCCCCATCGTAACGCCCCGGCGTTCGCGGCGATCACGCTTTTTGCGGTGGCAGCGCACGCGCTCGGGTGCAGCGCCGAGGGCGGCGCGCCGGCCGCGCCCGCCGCCCTCTCCGACGAGCAACGCGCCGCCGCGCTGCTCGATCCGGGCGCGCGGCTCCCGCCCCGCGCCGAGACGGTCGCCCTCGCCGATGCCGTCGCGATCGCGTCGTCGCGGGCCGGGGCGCCGGCGCAGGCGGCCGCGCTCGCGGAGCTCGCGGGCGATCTGCGCGTGCGGCTCTTCCGCCTCGATCAAGCGGTCACCGACGCGCGCGAGGCGATGGAGCTCTACGCCGCGGCGGCGACCGCCTTCCGCGCCACGGCCGAGCCGGCGCACGTCGAGCGCGCGTGCCAGGCCGAGCGCCGCCGCGCGCTGCTCGCCGGCGAGCTCGCCCACGACGCCGCCGCCGCGTACCGCGAGCTCTACCTGGTCTCGCGGCGCTACGCGGCCCTCGCCCCGCCCGCGCCGTCCGGCGGCGCGCCGCCGCCTCGCTCGCCGTGCCTGGGCGCGATCGCGGTCGCGCTGGCGCAGGCGACCGCGTACCGGCCCAGCGGGGAAGCGCTGCGCGCGCTGGAGCAGGAGGGGCACCGCGTCGAGGGCGTCGCGCTCGCGCTCGCGCCAGGGCCCTCGCCCGCCTCCTCCGCCGCGCCGGCGAGCTCCGCGAGCGCGACGCCGGTGCAGGTGACGACCGCCGACGCAGGCGGCGATCTCGTCGTTGCCCCGCGGGCGGTCGCGCCCTCCGGACCGGTGAAGATCACCGGGATCGAGCGGCACGGCTCGGACAAGGGGGCGCGCGTCGTGGTCGAGCTCTCCGCCCCGACGACGTTCGACGTCGGCACGCTCCCGGCGGACGAGAACGCCGGCAAGGACGCCCGCGTCTTCGTCGACATCGCGGGCGCGACGTCGCGCGGCATCGCGCGGGAGATCGAGGTCGGCGGCGTCCTGCGGCGGGTGCGCGTCGGCGTGCAGCCGAAGGGCACGCGTGTCGTCCTCGATCTCGCGGCCAACCTGTACCGCCGGGTCTTCTACCTGCCGGAGCCGTTCCGGATCGTCGTCGACGTGAGCACCCGCCCTCCGGTGCGCGACGACAAGAGCAAGGCCGGCGGCGCGCGGGAGGTCCGGCGCGTCGTGATCGACCCGGGGCACGGCGGCAACGACACCGGCGCGGTCGGTCCCACCGGGCTCCGGGAGAAGGACGTGACGCTCGACGTCGCCCACCGCGTCGCGCCGCTGCTCGCGCGGGAGCTCAAGATCGAGACGCTCCTCACGCGCGACAGCGACGTCTACGTCCCGCTGGAGCTCCGCACCGCGCGCGCGAACGCGTTCCACGCCGACCTGTTCGTCTCGATCCACTGCAACGCGAGCGACAACGGCCGCGCCCGCGGCGTCCAGACCTTCTCGCTCGCGGCGTCCCACGACGCCGAGACGACGTCGGCGCAGCTCGCGGCGCGCGAGAACGCCGCGCGCGCCGCGAGTGGAGGGCAGGGCGCGGACCCTGGCGATGCCGACGCCCGCCTCGAGGTGGAGGCGATCCTGTCGAACCTCAACATCGGCGACATGGCGGCCCGGTCGCGCCACTTCGCCGAGCTCCTCCAGCGGTCGTCGCTCGCGTCGCTCGCGCCCCGCTACCCCGACACGAAGGATCAGGGCGTCAAGGGCGCGGGCTTCTTCGTCCTCGCCGGCGCCGACATGCCGGCCGCCCTGTTCGAGACAGCGTTCATCTCGAACCCCGAGGACGAGGCCCGCCTCGCCACCGCTGATTTCCGGCAGAAGATGGCGGACGCCATCGTGAACGCGATCCGCGCCTACCGCGAGGGCAAGTGAGGGGCGCCGCCGGCCTGAGCAGGCGTCGCCCGCGCGCGGCTCACCCTCGCTCGAGGCCCATGAGCCGCTCGAGCGAGTCGCGCAGCTCGCCGGCCTCGCCCTTCTTGATGAAGTCGTAGGCGCCGGCCTCGGTCGCGTTCTTCTTCATCTCCTCGTGGTTCGAGTACACGATACAGCGGATGTGCGAGGTCGCATCGATCGATCGGAGGCGCTCCAGGCAGCGCACGCCGTCGAGGCCCGGCATCATGACGTCCAGGATGAGCGCGTCGGGCTGCAGGTTGCCCACCGCGACGAGGGCGTCGAACGGATCCTGGAACGTCGTCAGGTCGAACCGCCGCGAGAGGGTCTTGCGGAGCGCGGCTAGGACGGCGGGGTCGTCGTCGACCACGACGACCTTCGGCTTGCCCATCCGCAGGATCTCCGGGATCGGGTAGCCGTACTTTCGGAGGAAATCGAGCACGTCCAGCCGCCGGAAGCGGAGGTGCCGTCCGGGCGTGCGGAAGTGGCGGATTTCCCCCTTGTCCGCCCAGTTGTGGATGGTCTTGAGGTCCACCTGGCAAAAGCGCGCGACGTCGCTCGCGGTGAACAGCTCGGGCTGCGTCGTGTTCTCTTTCGGGTTCGTTTCCATGGCTCACTCCTCGAGATCAGGCGTCGCCGGCACGGAGGGGGCATTCGTCCGGGGGGCTTCGAAGCTGGTCGTGGATCCGGGCTCTCGTTCCTGTTTGATGTGGATCGGGGATCCATGCGCGCAGCGGTCTTCGGCGACGAAGCGTCCGTTGCGCAGGACATAACGGGTCGGACCCTCGGCGCGCCGCTCGCGAGTCTCGTGGGAGGGGTCCCCCGGCAGCGCCAGATACGGCGGCTCGACCCCATCGCCCGGGACGAAGCGTGGACAGATCGGCAAGAGCGACTGGCGCTCCGCCAGCGCCACGGCGCTGCGCACATCCGCGGCCCCGGAGAGGAGCTCGAGCGTGCGTGAAGTCGGCGGGGCGAGAAAGATCTCGCCACGCTCGGCGCGCTCCAGGATCTCGCGCGGCCCGGCCCAGAAGCTCGTCGTCGTCTCGTGCCCGTCGTGTCGCCCGACCTGGCCGCGCGGCAGCGGCAGCAGGAAGAAGCGCGCGTCGAAGCGGCGCGGCTCGGCGAGGGGCGTGATCCATCGGGCCCATGGGACGAGCGCCCCAAGGGCGAGCTTCAGGCCACGCCGCTCGAGCACCGCGTCGAGCGGCGTCCCGGCGGCAAGCTCCCGCCCGACGACGTCGATCGTGTCGTCGGACAGCGGCATGTCGGTCGGGACGATGGCCCCTTCCTCCAGCGTCTCGCGGCATGCCGCCACGCACAACGCGCGCGCCGGCGCCTCGTCCGTCGCGAACACGGCGGCGCGCGCCGGCGGCTCGGTCGCCCGATCCCCCCAGACTTCCGCGCCGTCCTGCGCGTCCACCTTCCCACCGGGGAACACAACGGCGCCGCCCATGAAGCTCGAGCTCGCGTGGCGGCGAACGCAGAACACCTCGAGCCCAGCGCGACCGTCACGGAGGACGATCACCGTGGCGGCGTCGCGAGGTCGTACCGGGTTTCGGTTCTGATCAAAATCCAGCAATCTAGGATAAATTTGTTCCACGTGAGCTGTCTTTCGTCAAACCGTCCTCTGCGTCTCTTTTCCGGCGTACTCTGCGGTGAGCATGCCTGTTTGGGGCCAAAGCCGCCGCCCTTTCCGGCTGCTCGGGGCTTCCCCGTAGACGCTTTCCACTCTCTCCCGACACCGATGCCACAGCGCGCAGGCGGTCGCGGCCTTTTCATTGAAGCCTCGGTATTTACCGGACGATACGAACGAACTCTGCCTTTGACGGAGGCGTCGTTGACGGGCTCGGAGCTCACGCCTAGAATCCCGCGCCTCGCAATTTCGGGGGCTATCTGGCCTCTCCGGACATGTCGCGGAGGCGTAAGCCCCCTTTCGGCAGCCGGTGGGGGCAGCGCCCCGCGGCTTGCATGCGCCAGGGAGCTCAGACGGCAGCGCCGAACGGCGCATTCGACGCGAGAGGACCTATGAACAAGGCCCAGCTGAAAAAGTTCAAGACCCTGCTTGAGACGAAGCGCGACGAGATCGTCAAGAAGGCCAAGCAAACGCTGACCGAAGACATGATGCTCGACGCGAACGATCTCCCCGACGAGATGGATCTCGCGTCGAGCGAGTACTTGCAGTCGTTCACGTTCAGGCTCCGGGGCCGCGAGAAGTCGTTTCTCGACAAGATCCAGAAGGCGCTTCTGAAGATCGAGGACGGCTCGTTCGGCAAGTGCGAGGAGTGCGAGGAGGAGATCTCGGCGAAGCGCCTCGAGGCGCGCCCCGAGACGAGCCTCTGCATCCGCTGCAAAGAGGACCAGGAGAGGGTCGAGAAGGATTACGGCTGACGCTGCGTCGCGCGAGGGCCTCCGGCTCGGTGGCCTCCGCGCGGTGCTGTCTCCGCGTCGTCGGGCGTGCGCTCCCGGCTCCGGTCCATGTCGTGCGGACCGGGCGGGGCCACGCCCGTCTTGCTATTTGCGCGCGGCCGCGCGGCCGCGCGGCGCCTGCGCGCCGCGGCGCTTGGCCGCCGCGAGCACCTCGCGCAGGTACGCGCCGGTGAACGACGCCTCCTCCTGGGCCACGTCCTCCGGCGTGCCCGCCGCCACGATGGTCCCGCCGCGCTCGCCGCCCTCGGGGCCGAGGTCGATCACCCAGTCGCTGCAGGCGATCACGTCGAGGTTGTGCTCGATCACAAGGACGGTGTTCCCGGCGTCGCGCAGGCTCATGAGGCTCGCGGTGAGCACCTCGATGTCCGAGAAGTGCAGGCCCGTCGTCGGCTCGTCGAGCACGTAGAGCGTGCGGCCGGTGGCCTTGCGGGCGAGCTCGCGCGCGAGCTTCACGCGCTGCGCCTCGCCGCCCGAGAGCGTCGTCGCGGGCTGACCCAGCGTGATGTAGCCGAGGCCGACCCGCGCGAGCGCGGCGAGGCGCTCCCGGACGCGCGGGAGCGCCTCGAACTGCTCGATCGCCTGCTCGACCGTGAGGTCGAGCGCGTCGGCGATCGACATCCCGCGGTAGAGCACCTCGAGCGTCTCGCGGTTGTACCTGCGGCCCCCGCACGTCTCGCACGTCACGAAGATGTCGGGCAGGAAGTGCATCTCGATCCGGAGCACGCCGTCGCCCTGGCAGGCCTCGCAGCGGCCGCCCTTCACGTTGAACGAGAAGCGCCCCGCCTTGTACCCGCGCGTCCTCGCCTCCGGGAGGCCTGCGTAGAGCTCGCGGAGCAGGCCGAAGACCCCCGTGTACGTCGCCGGATTCGAGCGCGGCGTGCGCCCGATGGGGGCCTGGTCGATCGAGATCACCTTGTCGATGTGCGATAGGCCCTCGATCCCGTCGCACGCGCCGATCGGCGCCGAGCTCCGGTACAGCTCGCTCTTCGCGGCGGGCAGCAGCGTGTCGACGATGAGGCTCGACTTGCCCGAGCCGGACACGCCGGTGACCGTGCAGAACAGGCCGACGGGGATGTCGGCCGTCACGTTGCGGAGGTTGTGCGCCCGCGCGCCGGCCACGCGGATGAAGCGCCCGTCGGGGCGCCGGCGCTTCGTGGGGATCGCCAGCTGCTTCTTGCCGCTGAGGTAGGGGCCCGTGATCGACGCGGGATCGGCGCTCAGCTCCTCCGGCGTGCCCTGCGCCACCACGTTGCCGCCGTGCACACCCGCGCCCGGGCCCATGTCCACGACGTGGTCGGCCGCGAGGATGGCGTCGCGGTCGTGCTCGACGACGACCACGGTGTTGCCCAGGTCCACGAGCCGCCGGAGCGCCTCGAGCAGGCGCGTGTTGTCGCGCGCGTGCAGGCCCACCGACGGCTCATCGAGCACGTAGAGCACGCCGACGAGCGCGGCCCCGATCTGCGTCGCGAGGCGGATGCGCTGCCCCTCGCCGCCGGAGAGCGTCTGCGCGGAGCGGTCCAGCGTGAGGTAGTCGAGCCCGACGTCGATGAGGAACCCGAGGCGGGCGATCACCGCCCGGAGCAGCGGCTCCGCGATCGCGCGCTCGCGCGGCGCGAGCCCGATGTCGACCGGGGCATCGCCCGCCCCGGCTCCGTCGCCGGAGCTCCGCGGCGCGCCGTCCCTGGGCGGCATGAGCCCCTCGAGGAAGACGCGCAGCGTGCGCAGCGGCAGGGTGCCGACGTCGGCGATGTTGCGATCACCGAGCCGCACGGCGAGCGCCTCCGGGCGCAGGCGCCTGCCGTCGCAGGCGTCGCACACCCGCGTGATGACGAAGCGGCCGATCTCGTCGGAGAGCGCGGCGCTGTCCTCGTCGGGGTCGGCGTCCTCCTCGTCGGCCAGCGCGGGCTCGCCGCTGCTGAGCAGGCGCTCGAGCCGCGGGATGATCCCCTCGTAAGCGGCCTTCTTCTTCCCCCGTCCGCCGCCGGGCTCGCTCCCCTCGAGGATCGCCTGCCGCACGGCCGCCGGCAGCTTGGCCCACGGGACATCCGGATCGCAGCCGAGCGCCTGGACCGCTCTGTCGGTCTCCGTGGCGAGCGCGAGCGACCCGCGCCGGCCCCAGGCCACGACGGCGCCCTCGCGGAGCGTCCGCCGCGGATCGGGGACCACGCGATCCGGATCGATGCGGGTCCTCGCGCCGATGCCGTCGCAGGCCGGACAGGCGCCGTGGGGGCCGTTGAAGGAGAACATGCGCGGCTCGATCGGCGGCAGGGAGATGCCGCAGTCGATGCACGCGAAGCGCTCGCTCATCCAGAGCGGCTCGATCTTCATGCCGTCGCTGGAGATGTCGACGAGCAGCCTGCCTTCGCCCAACTTGAGGGCGAGCTCGACGGAGTCGGTGAGCCGGCCCTTGATGCCCTCCTTGACCACGATCCGATCCACGACCACGTCGAGGTCGTGAGCGCGCGTTCGATCGAGGACGATCTCGTCGCCGAGGTCGACGATCTCGCCGTCGATGCGCGCGCGCACGAAGCCCTCGCGGCGCAGCCGCTCGATGTCGAGCTTCAGCTCCCCGCGGCGGCCTCGCGCGATGGGCGCCATGATCGTGACCCGCGTCTTGTCCCCGAAATCGAGGATCCGGTCGACGATCTGCTGCACGGTCTGGGCCTCGATCCGCTTGCCGCACGCGGGGCAGTGCGGGGTGCCGACCCGCGCGAAGAGCAGCCGGAGGTAGTCCGAGATCTCGGTCACCGTGCCGACGGTGGAGCGCGGGCTCTTCGCCAGCGCGCGCTGCTCGATCGCGATCGCGGGCGAGAGGCCCTCGATCGACTCCACGTCGGGTTTGGACAGCTGCTCGAGGAACTGCCGCGCATACGCGGAGAGCGACTCCACGTACCGGCGCTGCCCCTCCGCATAGATGGTGTCGAACGCCAGGGACGATTTACCCGAGCCGCTGGGGCCGGTGATCACCACCAGGCGGTCGCGCGGAAGCGACACGCTGACGTTCTTGAGGTTGTGCTGCCGAGCGCCTCGAACGACCAGTCGATCCATAGGGGGAACCGGAGAGCTATCACACACGGACGCGGGCGTGGCGCCGCTCCTGCGCGCGGCGCCACGCTCTCCGGCGCGTGCGTCGCGCGCGGCGCGTCGAAAACCGCCGGCGCGCGGCGCGCAGGCCGAGGCTTTCCGGATGTCTTGGAATTCTTCTCACGTCGCTGCGCTGCGAGCTGGACTATGAGGGGGCGCGCGGGGTGACGTGGAAGCGCGCTCAAGGAGTGTCCTGATGGCGGTCGGCGCCGGCGTTTCGCTGGGCGCCGTCGCGCTCATGGCGCGCTACGCCCCCGAGCTGGACGCGCTGCTCCTGATGCCGTCCCCTCCGCCCGGGCGGCTCGATGCCCGCCCTGCCGCTCCGCGTCTCACCGAGCCGGCAGCGCCGTCGCCCGCGCCGCCGGCGCCTCTCTCGCCGTCGTCCACTCCGCCTGCGCCCGGCACGGCCGCTCGCCCGGGCGAGCCAGCCGCGCCGGCTCCGGGCTCACCCCCCGACGCCCCGGCCCCGCGCGGCGCGAGCCCGGGGGCGCCCGCGGCCCCGCTCGTCGACCGCTTCGCTGCGGACCCGGCGGCGCGCGCCGCATGCCCGGACGACATGACCCTCGTGGAGGGCGATTTCTGCCCGGCCCTCCCGTACGTGTGCGCTCGCGCCGGCGACGGGGCCGGCCATGGCTGCCCCGAGTACGCGCGCGGCGCCCGGTGCCGTGCGGCCGTGGATCCCCGGCGGTTCTGCATCGACCGCCACGAGTGGCCGAACCGGGTCGGCGAGCTTCCGCGCGTGTACGTCGACTGGTACGAGGCGAAGTCCCTCTGCGCTTCGATCGGCAAGCGGCTCTGCCGGCGCTCCGAGTGGATCCTCGCTTGCGAAGGACCGAAGCGCCTGCCCTATCCTTGGGGCTTCGTGCGCACGCCCAGCCCCTGCAACATCGACCGCGCCGCGATCGCGTTCGACATCGGCGCGATCGTGGACGAGGCGACCCGCGAGGACGAGATCGCCCGGCTGTGGCAGGCTGACCCGATCGGATCGCACCCGAACTGCATCAGCGCCTACGGCGCGTACGACCTCTCCGGCAACGTCGACGAGTGGACCGACAACCTCGCCGACGATCCGAGCACGGCGCGCCCGGCCACGCTCAACGGCGGCTACTGGGGGCCGGTCCGGAACACCTGCCGCCTCACGACGGGGGGGCACGGGCCGACCTTCAAGTTCTACCAGGCCGGCTTTCGTTGCTGCGCCGACACGGTGGACGGCATCGTCACGCCGCCGCCGCGGCCGTTCATCGAGCGCGACGGCGAGAAGGACGACGTGTACGACTGACATGCGCGAGCGCATCGCCTTCATCGCCGCCCTCGTCGTCGCCGCCCTGGTGAGCGCGCTCCTCTTCGCCCCCCGCTTCCAGAGGCCGCGCGAGCCGCGCGAGGCGGCGAGCGCCGCGCCGGCGAGCGTCGCCCCGCCGGAGCCGGCGCCGCCCGTGTCCGCGCTCGCCCCCCCGCCGCCCCCGCCGCTGCCCGCGTACGTGCGCGTCAACCCGGCGAGCGCCACGGCGTGCCTCTCGGGGATGGTGCTCGTCGACGGCATCTACTGCCCCTACGTCGGGCACCACTGCGCTGCCTACATCGACGAGGAGAAGGACATCTGCGCGCGGTTCGAGCCCGAGGTCCTCTGCGAGGGGCGCCTCCAGCACCGGCGCTTCTGCATCGACGTCTTCGAGTACCCGAACCTCGAGGGCGTCCGCCCGGCGGTGATGGTCAACTGGCTGGAGGCGAAGCGCGCGTGCGAGGTCGAGGGCAAGCGGCTCTGCTCCGTCGAGGAGTGGGAGTTCGCGTGCGAGGGCCCGCAGATGTGGCCGTATCCCTATGGCATCGCGCGCGATGCCGAGGCCTGCAACATCGACAGGAAGATCTCGATGCCCGTGCTCGAGACGTTCCACGACCCGTGGAAGATCTCCGCGGAGGTCGAGCGGCTCGACCGCCGCGTCGCGTCCGGCGAGATGCACCGGTGCGTGAGCCCCTTCGGCGTGCGCGACATGACCGGCAACGTCGACGAGTGGGTGAACAACTCGCTCGGCAAGATGGACGAAAAGCCGTTCCGATCGACGCTGAAGGGGGGCTACTGGGGGCCGATCCGGTCGAGGTGCCGCCCGGTCACGTCGACGCACAACCGGTGGTTCCGCTTCTACCAGGTCGGCTTCCGGTGCTGCGCCGACGCGCTCGACGGGGGCAAGGCCGTGGCCCCCGCCGACAAGAAAGCGCGCATCCCGCGCCGCAGCCCGATGGCCGATCCGGGCGGGCGGCAGGGGCCTTGAGCGAGGGCCGCGGCGCGCCGGCGGGGTGCCCGGGCGGCTGGAGCACCAGGGCGCCGCGCGTCGCCTGCGGCCGGCTCCTTACGCGGCCGAGGCGCCGCAGACCGCCGTGGAACGCGGTCGATCACCGGTCTGCCGCGGTCAATCCGGTCCGCCGAAACCGCTCCCCTTCCAACGGCGCGCCGCTTGGACTACGTTGTCCGCCGGTGCTTCAACAGGCGGACCCGACCCGGGCTTCGCCCTTGCACCAGGGCCTATAGCTCAATCGGTCAGAGCCCCCGGCTCATAACCGGGCTGTTCCTGGTTCGAGTCCAGGTGGGCCCACGAAAGCCACGAAACAGAAGGAGACAAGGAAGCACGTGAGCATCCGCGAGCAGATCGCATTCCTCGAAGAGCTGTCGGCCATCGACAGCGAGATCCGCCGCATCGATGAGCAGCTCGACAAGCAGCGCGGCAGCCTGGAAGGGATGCGGTCCGAGCTGAAGCGGCTAGAGGAGCGGCTGAAGGGCGATCGAGAGACCCTGGCGACCATGGAGAAGACGCGGTCCGAGCTCGTCGTCGAGTTCCGCCAGATGTCGAACCAGATCGAGCGCTCGCGGGAGAAGCTGCAGCGCTCCCGCAACGAGCGCGAGTCGAACGCCGCGCAGCGCGAGATCGAGGAGCTGCGCAAGCTGCACCGCGATCGCGAGGAAGAGATCGAGCGCCTGAACTCGGCCGCCGAGGGCGCGCGCACCGCGATCGATCAGGCGGAGGCGAAGCGCGTCGAGCTGTCGGGGGCGATCGACGGCAGCGCGCCGGGGACGCAGGCGTCGCTGGCCGCGCTCGAGGCCGAGCGCGCCCAGCGCGCCGAGGCGCGCCAGCAGGTGGTCAGCAAGCTGCCGGTCGTCCTGTACCGCCGCTACGAGTCGATCCGCACACGCAGGCCCGTCGCGATCGCCCGCACGTACGACGGCACATGCCTCGGCTGCCATCTCTCGGTGCCGCCGATGATGTTCCAGAAGATGCGCCGCCAGGAGGAGTTCGAGCGGTGCCCGAACTGCGCCCGGATCCTCTACTACATGCCGCCAGAGCCCGCGCCGGGCAGCTCGCCGGCCGCGGACCCCTCCCGCGCCTGACCCCGGGTTGCGGCTTGAAGACCTGCTCCGCCTGCTTCAGGCTCTTTTCGCACGACAGCGGCTTCTGCCCGGTCGACGGCCAGCGCCTCATCCCGGTCAACGAAGCCTCCCCGCCCAGGCACCCGGATGACAGGCGCGTCGGCGCGACCCTCTGCCGCGGGCGCTACCAGGTCTGGCGGATCGTCGCGGACGGGGGCATGGGGCGCGTCTACCAGGCGCTCGACCTCCAGGCCGGCCGCAGCGTCGCGCTGAAGATCCTCCACCCCGAGGTCGCGCTCGACGAGGTGAGCCTCGAGCGGTTCCACCGCGAGTTCGAGGTCAGCGCGTCGCTGCCGCACGAGCACATCGTCGAGGTGCTCGCCTTCGAGAAGACCGAGGACCATAGCTTCGCGCTGGTCATGGAGTACCTCGAGGGCGAGGAGCTGCGGACGGTCCTGAAGCGCGACAAGGTGCTGCGCCCCGAGCGCCTCGTGCGGATGCTGTCGCAGCTCGCGCTCGGCCTCGCGGAGGCGCACGAGCGCAAGGTCGTGCACCGCGATCTCAAGCCGGACAACATCTTCCTCGTCGGCACGCGCGACGGCGACAAGGTGAAGATCCTCGACTTCGGCAGCGTGCGCGACAACAGCGCGGGCGCGAAGAAGCTGACCGTCGTCGGCACGACGATCGGCTCCCCCTTCTACATGTCGCCCGAGCAGGCGCAGGGGCTGCTCGCGCTCGATCATCGGGCCGACGTCTGGTCGGTCGCGGCGATCGTCTTCGAGTGCGTCACGGGGCGGGTCCCTTTCCACGCGTCGACCGGCCCGATGATCCTCGTGACCATCATGGGCAGCAACCCGCTGCCCCCGAGCGAGGCGGGCAAGGCGTACGGGGTCCCGGCGTCGCTCGATCCGGTGATGGAGAAGGCGTTCATGAAGAGCCCGGAAGCGCGCCTCTCCTCCGTCGGTCTGCTGGCCGATGGCGTCGGTCAGGCGTACGGCCTCGCGGGGTCTCACCGCGACTGGGCGTACCTGCCGCAGGAGGAGCTCGCGGCGCGCATCCGCACGGCGCTGCCGGCCGTCCTGGCCCGCCAGCAGAAGGCCGCCGAGGGCGCGAGCATGGCCCTCGCCGGCGCGGACAGCCGGCCTGTCACCGCAGCGCTCGCCGCTCCCTCTTCGGGCGCTACCGACGCGTTCGTCGAGGATATGGTGATGGGAGTGCCCCAGCGTTTGCCGCGCTGGGTCGTACCCGCGCTGGCGGGCGCGGCGGTGCTGCTCTGCGCGCTCGTCGCCCTGCTGATCTCGCGCTGACGACGCGATGACGACGCACTGAGCCGTGCCCCGTCCGGCGCGGCGTGCCGGTCCTCCGCGAAGCCTCCGTCAAGCCTCCGTCAAGCCTCCGTCAAGCCTCCGTCAAGCCTCCGTCAAGGCCGATGGCCCCAGGTTCGCGCGGACGCCGCCGCTGTGTTATTTGTGTGGACCATGAGCACTCATCCTTCAACTCGGACCCGCAAGCCCCTCCCCGCCGCGATGTGCCTGATTGCACTCTCCGGGCTCGCCGTCCTCGGCTCGGGCTGTAACCAGAGCGAAGCGGCGACCTCTCGCGCAGCCGAGGCGCCCGCCGCCGCGCCGCAAGGCGGAAAGTCGAAGGTCGAGGATGCGGTCTACACCCTCGAGATGAAGCCGACAGGGACGTACAAGGCCGGCCAGGAGGGCCTCGTGGAGGTGTCGCTCCTGTCGAAGGGCGACTACCACATCAACGACAAGTACCCCATCAAGTTCAAGGTCACCGAGGCGGCCGCCGAGGGCGTTTCGTACCCGAAGCCCCTGCTCAAGCGCGAAGACGGCTCGTTCGAGGAGAACAAGGGCCTCCTCAAGGTTCCGTTCGTCGCGGCCAAGAAGGGCAAGACCAAGGTGGCGGGCGTGCTCTCCTTCAGCATCTGTAGCGCCGCGAACTGCTTGATGCAGAAGCAGGAGCTCGAGGCGGTCATCGACGTGCAGTAAGCACAGCGGTAAACTCGGCCCCACGTGAACAACGACACCTCCGGTTGCCGGGAGGGCCAGCCCGGCGCGGTTGGCCCCAGCCAGACAGTTCAGGGCAGCGCAGCGGAGCGGGCCCGGAAGGCCCTCTCCGAGCTCGATGCCATCGCCTCCTCGATGGCCCGGCGCTTCAGCGAGGAGCAGCGGGTCCTCTCCTTCCAGCAGTTCCTGGAGCTCTTCGCCTCGAATCCGGTCCGCTTCGGGCGTGATGCGGCTCGCTACGTCCGCGACATGTTCGATCACTTCGGCACGCGGACGATCAAGAAGCCCTGGGGTGAGCTGACCCGATTCCAGCTGTTCGATCTGCCATGGGAGCTCCCTGCGAACGAGCCGGCGCAGCAGCGCACAACGGCCTCGGCGGCCTACCACGGCCGGGATTTCGCGCTGATCGGCCACGAGGAGCTCCAGGCCGAGGTGTACCGGGTGCTCTGCAACTTCGTGCGCGAGGGCAGGGCCAACCGGCTGATCCTGATGCACGGGCCGAACGGCTCGGCGAAGAGCACGCTCGCTGGCTGCATGCTGCGCGCCCTGGAGCACTACTCGACGCTCGACGAGGGCGCTGTCTACCGCTTTCACTGGGTGTTCCCTAGCCGCAAGACGATGCGCGGCTCGATCGGCTTCGGCGGCGACGTGAAGGCGAGCGCCGCGGACGGGACGAGCTACGCGCACCTCGGCGACGACCAGATCGACGCCCGGCTCGTGATCGAGCTCAGGGATCACCCGCTGTTCCTGCTTCCGGTGCGCGAGCGGCGGGCGCTCATCCTGAAGCTCTACGAGGACGCCGGCGCGACGGAGCCGCCGCCCGAGTGGCTGATGAGCGGCAAGCTGTCCCACAAGAACCAGCAGGTCTTCGAGGCGCTGCTCGTGGCGAGCGGCGGCTCGCTGGTCGAGACGCTGCGGCACGTCCAGGTCGAGCGGTACTTCATCTCGCGGCGCTACCGCGTCGGCGCCGTCACGATCGGGCCGGAGCTCTCGGTGGACGCCGGTGAGCGGCAGATCACGGCGGACCGCTCGCTCGCCTCGCTCCCGACCTCCCTCCAGGCGACGACGCTCTTCGAGGCGCACGGCGAGCTCATCGAGGCAGCGGGTGGGGTGCTCGAGTTCAGCGATCTGCTGAAGCGCCCGCTCGACGCGTTCCGCTATCTGCAGCTCACGCTGGAGACGGGCGAGGTCAGCCTGCCGCAGCAGACGCTGCAGACGAACGTCGTGATGATCGGCAGCGCCAACGACGTGCACCTCAACGCCTTCCGCGAGCACCCGGAGTTCCCGAGCTTCCGCGGGCGCTTCGAGCTCCTGCGCGCGCCGTACCTCCGGAGCTACGTCGACGAGCAGACGATCTACGACACGCAGATCGTCCCGTTCGTGACCCGCCACGTCGCCCCGCACGCGACGCGCGTCGCCGCGCAGTTCGCCGTGCTCACGCGCATGCGGCAGCCGGAGGCGAAGCGGTACCCCGACGCACTCGCGCCGCTCGTCTCGAGCCTCACCGCCGTCGAGAAGATGGAGCTGTTCGCGACGGGCACGGCGCCAGAGCGGTTCGACGCCGAGGCGCAGAAGGTCCTGCGCGCCGGCATCGAGGCCATCTACCACGAGAGCGACGCGTCGGTGGACTTCGAGGGGCGGCTCGGCGTCTCGCCGCGCGAGGTGCGAACGCTCCTGCTCGACGCGGCGCAGAGCGCGGACCACGCGTGCCTCTCGCCGTTCGCCGTGCTGTCGGAGCTCGACGCGCTCTGCAAACGGCAGGCGGAGTACGACTGGCTGAAGGAGAAGCAGCTCGCAGGCGGCTACCACGACCACCGGCTCTTCCGCGAGGTGGTGCGCACGCGCCTGCTCGACACGATCGAGGAGGAGATGCGGACCGCCAGCGGCCTCGTCGACGAGACCCGCTACGCCGAGCTGTTCGATCGCTACATCTCCCACGTCGGCGTCTGGGTGAAGGGCGAGAAGATCAGGAACCCGCACACAGGCGACTTCGAGAACCCGGACGAGCGCATGATGCGCGAGGTGGAGGCGCTGCTCGGGATCCGCACGAAGCACGATGACCACCGGCGCGGCCTGATCTCGGCGATCGCGGCGTGGGCCATCGATCACCCGGGCCAGAAGATCGTGAACGCGGTCGTGTTCCCGCAGCAGATCCGCAAGGTGCGCGAGGCGGTGTTCACCGAGCGGCGCAAGGGCGTCGCGCTGCTCGTGCGCGACCTCGTCGCCCTGCTCCGCGACGCGCAGGGCGCGCAGGGCGACGGCAGGCCCGACAAGGGCTGGGGCGAGCTCCGCGAGGAGGAGCGCCGGAACGCGACGCGCGCGCTGGAGCGGCTGCACGGCATGGGCTACTGCGATCGCTGCGCGCTCGACGCCGCGAGCGCGCTGCTCCGCGCGCGCTTCGCGGAGCTCGTGACCTGAAGCGAAGCATGATCATCGACTCGCACTGCCACGTCGATCCGCACCACTTCCGCGAGGGAGCGGACGCCGTCCTCGACCGCGCGCGGGCCGCCGGCGTGGACGCGTTCGTTGTCGTCGGCGTCGACGCCGATCTCTCCGCGGCGCGCTTCGCCGCAGACCTCGCGGCGCGGCGCGCCGACGTGCACGCCGCTGTCGGCGTCCATCCGCACGACGCCTCCGCCCTCGACGACAGGATGCTCGCCGAGCTCGAGGTGCTCGCGCGCCGCCCCGAGGTGGTGGCCGTCGGCGAGATCGGCCTCGACTACCACTACATGCACTCGCCGAGGGACACACAGCAGCGCGTGTTCGCCGACCTCGTCGCCCTCGCGCGGAAGGTCGAGAAGCCGATCGTGATCCACACGCGCGAGGCGGCCGAGGACACGCTCGCGATCCTGGAGCGCGCAGGGGCGAGCGAGGTGGGGGGCGTCATTCACTGCTTCTCCGAGGATCGCGCGTTCGCCGAGCGGGCGCTCGCGCTCGACTTCGACCTCTCGTTCTCGGGCATCGTGACCTTCAAGAGCGCGCGCGCGATCCAGGAGGTCGCCGCGTGGGCGCCCGGGGACCGGATCCTGGTCGAGACGGACAGCCCTTACCTGGCGCCCGTGCCGTTCCGGGGGAAGCGGTGCGAGCCAGGGCATGTGCTGCACACGGCCCGCTTCGTCGCGGAGCTCCGGGGCGAGCCCTTCGAGGCGCTGGCCGCCCGCACCGCGGAGAACACCCGCAGGCGGCTGCGGCTGCGCTCTCCGGAGGCCGCCGCGTCCGCCGCGCTCCCCGGCTGAACCGGGCCCCGCGCGGTCCGCACCTCCGGGCTCGCGTGAGGCGTATTTCGAGGCATAGTGACAGGACGATGGCGCAGAGGTCTCGCGACGACGGCCGCCGGATCGCCTCCGCGTGGGCGCTCTCCGTCGCGGCCCACGCGGGGCTCCTCGGGGCAGGCGCGCTGATCGTCGCGGGCTCGCTCTCGGCGAGGGAGGTGACGCTCGCGCGAACGGTCGGCTCGCCGGCTGCGATGCGCGCGCCGATCGAGATCGATCTGCCGGTGGTCTCGGACGGCACGCTCGACAGCGCGGCCGCGCTCGCGCGCGAGCGACCCGCGAGCCTGGCTCGCGGAGGAGGAGAAGGCGCAGCGCGGCCAGACACGGGCGCGAGCGGCCGCGGCGGTACGGACGCGGCCGAGCTGCCCGCGCTGAACCTCGCCGACAGGGACGATGCGACCTTCCTGTCTCCCGAGGTCCGGTCGCGCCTCGACAGGAGCCAGATCCAGCGCGTGCGCTCGTCGCCTCAGCGCGCCTCGCGCGAGGACTGGCGCGCCAGCAGGGAGCCCATGGAGCTCACTTTTCTCGCCGGCGGTCGCGTCGGCAGCCGAGTCGAGCGGCGCCCCTCCGCCGAGCGCGATCCATCGATGGGGGCGCGCGACCGCGGCGCGCCCGAGCGTCGGGGCAGCGCGCGTGGCGCTGCAGCCACGCCCGCAGGCGTCGAGAGCGCGGCCGATGCGCTCGGCGCGCCTGGCGTGACGCTGCCGGTGGGAGCGAGCCCGCGTGCCGTCGGCGGGGCCGTCGAGGGGGGCGAGCGCGCGTCCGTGGGGCTGGGCGTGCGCGATGGGCGGCCTGGCGAGGACCACCGCGACAGCGCGGCGGTCCCGCTGGCGCGGCCGAGGGTCGCCGTGGGGACGCCCTCGGTTCCCGCCGATGTCGCGGGGCGACCGAACGACACGATCGACAGCGAGCAGGAGGTGGCGACGGCGATCCAGTCGCTCGTTCACGCCAGCTCGGCCGGAGGCGCGCGCGGGCTCGGCCCGGGCGGGGAGGCAGGACCTGGCGCGACCGGCTCCGGCGGCGTGGCGGGAGCCGGAGCGCGCTCCAGCGCGCTCGGCTCAGGGCGCGGCCGCCTGCTGGACAATGACCCGCTCGATCGCCGGCGCAGCCTCTACATGCGGCAGGTCATGGCCAAGCTCTACCCGCTCTGGGCCGACGCCTTCCCCAAGTGGGCCGCTGGCGAGGGGCTCCAGGGGACGGTGATCGTGACCTTCGTGATCCGCGCGGACGGGAACGTGGGGAGCGCGTCGGTGACGCGGCCGAGCGGCATCCCCGAGTTCGACGAGAACTGCCGGCGCGCGGTGCTGCGCGGCGCGCCGTACCCGCCGGTGCCCCCCGAGCTCGGCGAGAGCTTCCGGTGGTCGATGTCCTTCGAGGCGAGAAACCCGGCGGTGCTGCCGAAGCAGCCAGGGCGTGCTCGGTGATCCCCGGCCGATGCGCGTCGGCGGCCCGTCGCAGCGCGCAAACATCGCTTGACAGTGTGTGGACGGAGCGGTACTAGTCCGACCTCACTTCAGCCGAAGTAGCTCAGCTGGCCAGAGCAGGCGTTTCATACGCGCCGGGTCGGGGGTTCGATTCCCTCCTTCGGCACCAGAGATGGTGACAGTCGGCCGCTGGTTTCCGCAAGGTACCAGTGCTTGCGACTAAGCTTATCAGGGGCGAACGTGAACGAGGGTCCCCTCCTCGTCACCGCTGTACACGGCGTGCCAGCCGTCCGGGACCTCCGGCTCGGCCCACAAGAAGAGGCGCCGCGCGTCGACGGGCGTCAGGGATATGTCGTGGAAGCCTTGCGCTTCACCGACGCCGGCGCCCCAGTACATGCCGGTCAGGGCATGGCCCGGCGCGAAGTCCATCACCCACGGCGCGTCCGCGACGTCGAAGCTGTCGGCGACCTCGCGCGGATCGATGTTCCGCGTCACGTGCTTGCTCCGCACGCGGAAGGTACCGCGCGCCGTGGACGCGCTCGATTCAGGGTCGCGGAGCTGATCGCGCCCGGAAGAGATCAGCGTCGCGTAGATCGGCTTCTGGCCCTCGTAGGCGGTCAGCGTCTGGTTGGCCAGGCTGACGTCGATCCAGCGCTGCGAGTCCCTCACGAACTCGGGGAACCTGGTGCGACGCACGATGATGACGAGGTCCTGCGCGCGCAGCCAGAAGCCGTCGCGCGCCTCCTCGAAGCGCACGCCGTCCACCGTCCTGAACTTGCCCGTGAGCGGCACGCCCGCGTGCCGCTCGAGCTCCTCCTCGTTGGGGCTCGCCTTGCCCCGGCTGAGCGACCATGTGCTCACGTCGTGGCGATGGACGAACGCCACCGGCAGCCCGAGCTTCTCGACATCCAGGCCATGCCAGGGTGATCCGAGCGCGGCCTGCAGCCGATCGGTCGGGATGAGCCGGCCATCCGGCGTCGCGCCCAGCCTGCGTCCGTCGGGCTCTCCCGTCGTGAAGGTGCGGGTGATCGCGACGCCGCTGCCCTTGCGCAGCGCCACCGTCTTGAGGGCGGAGCGCAGATCGACGCGCGCGCTGTCCTTTGCGCTCAGCTCGATGCCGAGCGCGGGAAGGGGAGGCAGCGGCGCGATCGTGTCGGCGATCGGGAAGAGGAAGTATCCGGCCTCGGTCCTCCGCCCGTCCTCGCCGATGCCGTCTCCTCCCGGCAGCAGCACCGGCGGCCCGGAGGCGACGCCGCGCGCGTCCAGCGGGACGTCGTTGGCCGACGCACCGAGCTGAGCGTCGCTGCGCTGCGCGCGCTCGAGGTGGCGCTCGAGATCCGGCTCGGCGTGCTGCAGCTCCTCGCGGCTCGGCACCGCGAAGTACGCCGGGGTTCCCTGCGTTCGCGCGCGCCCGTAGCGGTAGGGGAGGGGTCGCGACCGGTCGGGCGGCGCCGGCAAGACCGAGAGCACCTCGGTGTCCAGCGTCGCGCCGTCGCCTGCGCAGACGAAGCCGCGCGGGTGGATCGCGTACCATGTGCCGCTGCACCCCGCGCGTCCGTACGGCTCCGAGGACCGCACGACCGCGCCGCCCGGATAGAGCTCTCCCAGCTTCCGCGCACCTGGCTGCGGTCGCGCGAGCACGGGCGTCCCGGCGCGCAGCGCGACGAGCCTGGGGCCGTCCGCAGGCAGCGCGGGGACCTGAAGCGCGCCGTCGTCGCGCGCCGTCTCCTTCGAAAGCTCCACCGCCGCGTCCGCCGCCTTGCACCCGGACAACGCCAGCGCGACGAGCATTCCTGCGAGCCGCCCACGCAGGACGCGCGGTCCAGGAGGGCCGTCGGGGCAGGATCGCCCGCAAGGCAGCGGCGCCGAGCGGATCGGCAGGGAGAGCGGCCGGGAGAGAGCGGTCGGCCTGGCGGCGAGAGGCATCTGCCGACGCATGCCCGACTTGCGCGTCGCGGGCCAAGTTCGGCGGCGATGCCCGCGAGCGCCGCCCGGCCGCTGGCGCCGCGCGCGAGTCGACGCCATGAGAGGCTCGTGCGCCTTCGCCCCGCGTTGGTGTTGCTCCTACTCGCGCCGTACGCCGTGATTTTCTATGGTTTCCTGGCGCTGCGCCGCGCTACCGCGTCGTTCCGACCGCGGCACCCCTGGCGTACGTGGGTGAGCCAGGATCTCCTCGTGGGTGGGTTCTTGCTCCCCGGCGACGTCGCCGAGCTGCGCCGCCTCGGCGTCCGCGCGGTGATCAACGTGTCTCGTGAGCTCTACGATCCGGTGCTCGCGCTGCGCGCCGCGGGCGTCGAGTACCTGCGCGTCCCCTGCTGGGACATGTGCGCCCCCACGATCGAGGAGGCCGCGCGCGGCGTGGCGTTCATCGAGCGCCACATCGGCGCTGGCCATCGCGTCCACGTCCACTGCGCGAGCGGCGTGGGCAGGAGCGTCACGCTCGCGCTCTGCTACCTCGCGACCCGCGGCGGCCTCGAGGTGGGCGAGGCGATCGCGCTGCTCGAGCGGCGGCGCCCGCGCGTCGCGCTGCGCCCGGTGCAGCGCCAGTTCGTCGAGCGCTACGTCGCCTGGCACCGCGCGCAGGCGAGAGGGCCCGCGGGCGCGGCGCTGATCGCGATCACCTCCGGCGCAGGAGGGATCGCAGGCTGAAGAGCCCGAGCGCAGGCGCCGTGACGGCGAAGGCGCCGCCGCACGACGCGAGGATGAGCGCCGCACCCCACGGCGTGGCGGCGAGCGCATCCGGCAGCGCCGCCCGGAGCGCCACGCCGCAGCCGACCGAGACCGCCGTGAGCGCGGCGACGCGGCCGATCCGGATCTGATCCAGCCCGAGCCCGCCGATCTCGCGCCGCACGCGCTGCGCGAGGGCGATCGCCTCGACCCAGCCGGCGACGACGGCGCCGAGCACCACGCCGAGCACGTCGAGTCGCTGCATCAGGAGCAGCGCGAGGGCGGTGCTGACGAGCACCCGGTAGAGCGCGTAGCGCGCCGGCGTCCTCGTGTCTCCCAGCGCGAACGAGGCCGTGATCAGCACGCGCCCCGCGGCGTTCCCGAGCAGCGCGAGACCGTACGCGCACACGAGCGGCTCGACCCGCGCCGTCGACTCCCGGTCGAACGTCCCGGTCTGCAAAAGGAGCGTGATGAGCTCCTGCCCGAGCAGCATGAACACGGCCGTCGTCGGCAAGGTCAGCACCGTGATCCGCGCGAGCGACGCCCCGAGGCGGCGAGACATCGCCTCGTTGCGCCGCGCGACGTCTGCCTCGGCCGTGTCGCGCGCCATCTCGGGCAACGCCACCGCCGCCTCGCCGACGCCGAGGATGCTCATCGGCAGGAGGTAGACCGTCTGCGCGTAGTTGAAGGCCGCGTTCGCGCCGGCGCCGAGGAAGCTGACGAGGAGCGTGTCGACGAGCCCCGAGACCTGGATGATCCCGCGCCCGAGCAGCGCGGCGGGCAGCTTCCCGCCGGCCTCCCGGATGCTCGGGTCGCCGACGTCGAGGCGCGGCGTCAGCCTGCCGAGCAGCGCGCGCGCCGCGGGGAGCAGCAGCGCGAGCTGCAGCGCGGCGCCGGTGAACGCGCTCCACGCGAGCGCCTCGGCGAGCGGCTCTCCGCGCATCCCGAGCCACGCCCCGCACGCGAGCAGCCCCGCGATCTGCGCGGCGCTCCACGCGACAGGCGCGGCGTAGGGGAGGAAGAACCGCCGGTGCGCGTTCAGCACGCCGAGCCCCCACGCCGACATCACGAGCAGCCCGGTCATCGGGAAGACGATCCGGACGATCCGGGTCGTGCTGGCGAGCTTCTCCTCGCTGAAGCCTGCCGCGACGAGGAACGAGAGCCACGGCGCCGCGAGCACGCCGAGGATCGACGCGGCCGCGGCGGCGGCGAGCAGGAGCCCGAGCGCGGAGAGCGCGAAGTGCGCGGCGCGGCGCGCCTCGCCGGCCGCGCGGAGGCGCGCGTAGACGGGGATGAAGGTCGCGGAGAGCGTCCCCTCGCCGAGGAGGTTCTGGGTGATGTTCCCCGCGCGGAACGCCGCCGCGATCACGTCCGCGAGCTCGGATGTACCGAAGAAGTGCGCCGTCACCCGCTGGCGCAGGAGCCCGATGAGCCGCGAGAGGATGATCCCGGCGGTGACCATCGCCGACGATCGCGCCGCGCTGGGCGCGTCCCCCTGTCTGGCGGCCGGAGGTGTCGCGCCGGCCGCCGCGGGCGCGCCCGAGGCTGCGTTCGCCGGCGTGGTCCCCGCGGGGGCGGCGGCGGGCGGATCGGGATCAGGCGGCACGGCGGCGCTTCTATCAGACCTCCCGGCCCCGGGCGACTCGACGTCGGCGGTCCGGCGGCCGGCAGCTCAGTCGCGGATCCTCGCCGCGCCGAGCCGCTCGGCGTTGGCCAGCACCCGACGCGCGATGTCGGGACCCTCTCGCCGGCGATCCAGGTGCCGCGGGATGAGCCCGCGCTCCGCCGCCTCCCACAGCTCCGGCTGGGAGATCCCGGTCTCGATCCGCCGGCGCAGCTGCGACAGGGAGATCTCGACCTCGGGCAGGACGATCGGCCGCTGGGGATCGCGGAGGAGCGTCGGGTCGATGCAGCACGACAGATCGCTCGCCCCGCCCGAACGCGCGTTCAGCGAGGGGATGCCGAAGCGCGTCTCCAGCGTGCGGATGATCGACGCGTGATCGAGCACCGTGCTCACCGCGCAGCCCCTCCGCACGAACGGGCCCGCGACGATCGACGGGACCCGGAACCCGAGCTGAGAGAACAGCGGATCGTCGTCCATCGTCGTGGGCGGCGCGACGTGGTCGAAGAAGCCTCCGTGCTCGTCGTAGGTGACCACGAAGAGGCACTGGCCCCACTGCGGGCTCCTCGCCAGCGCGTTGTAGATGCTGGCCATGAGCACCTGCCCGAGCTGGACGTCGTGGTCCGGGTGATCGTCGTTCGCGGTGGCGCCGAAGAACTGGGGATCGATGATCGAGAACGAGGGGAGGAGCCCCGCGGCCGCGTCCTCGAAGAAGCGCTCGATCCCGGAGACGCCCTTGAACCTGAAGTACGCGCCCGAGCACCACGGCACGTCGTGGTAGTAGTTCCTGCTCGAGATCCCTGCGTCGCTCAGCAGCTCGAACACGCTCGTGAACCCCGTGACCGGCACGTTCCTGGAGACGCCCCTCGACGTCGCGCCGTGCAGGAAGAACCGGTTTGGCCAGGTCGGGCCGAGGACCGAGCAGAACCAGCGATCGCAGACCGCCGACGCGTCCGCGAGCGCGTAGAGGATCGGCAGTTGCTCCCGCACGTGATACCCCATCACGTCGCGCTGATGGGGCCCTGCGTGAGCGACGACGAACCCGTCGTTGCTCCCCTGGTTCCACTGCGCGTGGGCGGCGTCCCAGCTGTGCGGCGGGTCAGCGGGCGTGAAGTTGTCGAGCTCGAAGGGCGAGACCAGGGCTCCATCCGGCGCCAGGTTCGACTCCCTCCCTGTCAGGCCGTCGATCTGCCTGCCTTCCTTCAGCAGCAGCGAGCCGAGGTAGTGGTCGAACGAGCGGTTCTCCATACAGAGGACGACGATCGTGCTGATGGGTGCCAGCAGCTCTGCGGGGCTCAGGCCCAGCGTTTCCACGCACCGATCCACAGGCGCGCCGCCGGCCCCGCCATCTCCCGCCTCCCCTGAGCCGCCTGCTCCTCCGGCTCCGCCCGCGCCTCCCGCGCCGCCTGCTCCTCCGGCTCCGCCCGCGCCTCCGGATCCGCTGCTCCCGCCCGAGTGACCCGCGCTCGACGCGGCGTTCTCGTGCACCGCCGCGTTCTCCGTGGCGCTGCACCCGAACGTCGCGGCGCCGAGCGCCGCGCCGAGCCCTGTCAGTACATGGCGGCGAGTCAGAGGATCACGCGGCGATACGTTCCGTTTTTTCATCACACACAGGATCCTCAGGAACGCGGAGCCGCGGAAGGACTTTTGGTGAGCTCCTGGTGCGTTCGTTCACCGTGACGTCTGGTAGGTGACCAAGAAAACCTTTCTTTTCGCGGGGTCTGCTGGGTGGTATGGGTAGAAATCGCGGGGGCCTACGCCTGCATTCCGTCACCATCCGATGAGCTCAAATCCACTCCCACCTACGCCCGCCGGGATAGACACCGTTGCGAACGGCCGGACGCTACGGCCGCTGCGTCTGTGCATCGTGGACATGAACAATGGCCACGCGAACCAGGCGATGCGCTGCCTGCACGGGCTTGCCGCGACCTTCTTCGAACGTGTCCAGACGCACAATCCGGGCATGGCCTGCGAGGTCGTCGAGGTGTCTCCCCGTGACACCAACGGGCCCATCCCCACGGACTGCGATCTCTACCTCTCGTCGGGGGGGCCCGGCTCCCCGTTCGACGGAGAGGGCGAGCCGTGGATGTTCGACTTCGGGCGCCTGGTGGACGGCGTGGTCGAGTCGGCGATCCGCGGGGGCGCGGACCGGCGAGCTCTCTTCGCGATCTGCTACTCGTTCGAGCTCGTCGTCCATCATTACCGGCTGGCCGACGTCGTGCCCCGCGCCGACCGCAAGTTCGGCGTCATGCCCATCTACACCACCCCCGTCGGCCAGCAGCACCCGCTGCTGTCCCCGTTCGGTGAGCGCCTCTTCGCCTTCGAGCACCGCAACTGGGAGGCCGTGAATCTCGACGAGCGCCAGCTGGGCTCCCTCGGGGGCCAGCTCCTCGCCCGCGAGAGCCGTGACGGCGTCTCCAAGGGCCGGGCGATCCTCGGGCTGCAGGTCGCGCCGGGCGTCGAGGCGGTCCAGTTCCATCCGGAAGCGGATCGCGCGGGCGTCATGAGCTGGGTCGCGCGTCCCGAGCAGGCGGCCGCCTTCAAGGCGACTTACGGCGAGGTCACCTATCAGGCGATGCTGCGCACCCTGGACGATCCCAGGCGGCTCGCGCGCACCTACGCGCTCGTCATCCCGGGCTGGCTCGGGCGGTGCTTCAACGAGATCGCCGGTCCGCGCGGCTACGCCGAGCTCCCGCCGCTCGAGGACGCCCCGTGCCCGCGCTTCGACGCGCATTGCCGCGCCCAGGAGCTGGCCGCGGCCTCCGCGCGTTCACCCGGCTCTGGCGAGCAGGTCGCGCGCGGTGCGTGAGGTGCGTAAGGTGGGTAGACAGAGCGCCGCGCGACGCGCGGCAGGTAGCTGCGCGCAGTCGCCACGTTCCTGAAACGAACGAGAAGCGGCAGCGGCAGCGGAAGCGCGAAGCGACAGCGGAAGCGGCAGAAGCAGCGCAAACGGCGGCGGAGGGCAGGGACGTTCGAGGTGTGGCGGAGGGAGATGCCCGCCGCCGACCGGGTGCTCGCGCCTTGCGCGGTAGCCTACCTGCGGCTTATGGTCATAAGATAAAGGATGAGCGCGAGCAGGGCTCGCGGGCCAGCATCCGGCGCCGGGGATTCCTCGGGCACGCATGAGAGAGAACGTATGAATCACTCGCGTCCGGCCGCTCCGTGGAGTTTCCCATCGCCGGACGACCGCGGGCCGAGCGCGCCCGAGGAGGGGCGTGCGGAGGGCGACTCGTCCCCGGAAGCCGCGGCCCCGCAGCCATCCGCGGCGATCGAGGACCCCGCCGCACAGGAGGTCCAGCCCGAGTCGCAGCTCGGCGTGACGGACCCGATCGCCATGTCGCAGGTCCGCGACGCGCTGACGCAGCTCAGCCGCGAGCGCGGGACGCAGCCACACGTGCTGCTCATCATCTACCACCGGCACGGCGCCGAGACGGTGCGGCTCACCGAGGGCGTTGGCGTCGTCGTCGGCCGCGATCCGACGGCCGACGTCGCCATCCCTGAGCGCAGCCTGTCGCGGCGTCACGCGCGCTTCACGTTCCAGCGCGGGGACGTGCTCATCGAGGATCTCGGCTCCACGAACGGCACCTTCCTGAGCGGGCAGCGCATCGAGCAGGGCGTCCTGAAGCCCGGTGACGAGGTGGTGCTCGGGGAGATCACGGCGTCGCTGCGCGTCATCGGGAGCGCCGAGCTGCCGGTGCTCAACATCGATGCGCTGGACGCGCGGCGCGGCGTCTCGGAGCGGAGGAAGCTGCCGAGCCTCGACAACCTGATGGGCGGGCCGACCCCGGCGGGCGGCGTGCGCACGGTCAACGACGAGGGGCTCGTGATGCGCAGCCCCGCGATGCGGCCGGTGCTCGAGACCGCCATGCGCCTCGCGCGCTCGTCCGCCCCGGTGCTGGTTCAAGGCGAGACGGGGACGGGCAAGGACGTGCTCGCGCGGCTGATCCACGAGGCCGGCCCGCGCCACAAGAAGCAGATGATTCGCGTCGGGTGCAGCGGTGTTCCCGCGCAGCTCCTGGAGAGCACGCTCTTCGGTCACGAGGCCGACGCCTTTCCCGGCGCGACCCAGCCGCAGGAGGGCGTCTTCGAGACGTGCTCGGGCGGCACCGTGGTGCTCGACGAGGTGGGCGACCTCCCGCCCTCCTCGCAGGCCGCGCTGCTGCGCCTTCTGGAGACCGGCCGCATGGTCCGCATCGGATCGACCAGGGAGATCGAGGTCGATGTGCGGATCGTTGCGACCACGTACCGCGATCTCGAGGCGATGTGCGAGGCGGGCGCGTTCCGCTCGGATCTCCTGTACCGCCTCAACGCGGTGCCGCTGCGCATCCCCCCGCTCTGCGAGCGGCGCGAGGACATCGCGCCGCTGGCGCAGCGCTTCCTCCGGCAGGCGAACGAGGTTCACCGGCGGAACGTGCGGTCGCTCGATCCGGAGACGCTCGCGCTGCTGGAGCAGTACCCCTGGCCCGGCAACGTGCGCGAGCTGCGCAGCGCCATCGAGCGCGCCGTCGTCATCGCGAGGGGCAACGTGATCACGCAGCTCGATCTGCCGGAGAGCTTCCAGACCCTCGCGGCGCGCAAGCGCTCCACGCCGCCGCCGTCCCGGCCGCTCATGGAGGTGGCGACGCCCGGTCCCGCGCCGACGATCGGGCTCAAGGCGCAGATGGACCGTCTCGAAGCCGAGATCATCCTCGACGCCCTCCGCGCGACCAACGGCAACCTGGCGATGGCGGCGCGGCGGCTCAGGATGCCGCTGCGCACGCTGCAGGAGAAGATCGCCAGCCACGGCCTGAAGCGCTCCGATTACCGGGACGGCCCCCCGTCGCGATCGAAGTGAGGCCCTGAGCGAGGCGGCGGGCGGAAGGCGGAAGAGACGAGCCCTGGCGCCTCAGCCCCCGTCCTGCAGCACCGCCGTGGCGGTGTTCCTGGCGTGCCTCAGCCCTCGTCCTGCAGCACCGCCAGGGCGGCGTTGCGCCCGCAAGCTCCGTGAACCCCGGCGCCGGGGTGCGCATAGGACGAGCCGAGATACAGGCCGCGGACCGGCGTCCGATAGCGGAAGTAGGGGAACACCGGCCGGAAGAAGAGCTGATGCCGGATATCGGCGGAGCCTCCGCCGAGATCGCCGCCGATGAGGTTTGCGTCCATCGCCTCCAGATCGTCCGGCGCCCAGATCGCCCGGGCGAGGATCCGCTGCCGGAAGCCGGGGGCGAGCTCCTCGATCCGCGCCTCGATGCGATCGGCGAACCGCTCGCGCGAGGCCGCCCACCCGCCGTCGATGGAGGAGGGGACGCGCGAGTAGGCATAGAGCGTGTGGCGCCCGGCCGGCGCGCGGGTCGGATCGGCCAGCGACTGCTGACCGATCACGAGGTAGGGGTGCTCGGGGAGCGCGCCGGCGCGCACCTGCCGCGTGAACTCGGCGAGATCATCGAGGCTGTCGCCCGCGTGCACGACGGCCGCGCGCGCGGCGTCCTCATGCGACCACGGCGCCGGGCCGTCGAGCGCCCAGTCCATCTTGAACGTGCCGAACCCCTGGCGGAACCGGCGCATCGCGCGCTGCACCCGGGCGGGCACGAGCTCTGGCGCGAGCAGGCGGAGGTAGAGCGTCGGCGCCGCGACGTCGGCGACGATCGCGCGGCGGGCGCTGATCTCCTCGCCGTCGGCGAGCCGGACGGCGGCGGCCCGGCCCTGCCTGGCGATGATCTGCTCCACCCGGGCGCCGCAGCGGAGGCTGCCTCCACGCTCCTCGACGCGCCGGAGCAACGCGGCCGTGACCGCGCCGGCGCCGCCCTCGGGCACGGCGAACCCGCCGCTCGAGGCGAGCAGCGTGAGCATGAAGCCGACGATCGCCCCGCAGGGATCTTCCGGGCCCACGTCGGTGTGAAGGGCGAGGCCGGGGACCACGCGACGGGCCGCCTCGGTCCGGAAGGTGCGCGTCGAGAAGCCACGGCCGCTCGAGAGCGCCACCTGCGCGAGGCGGAGCAGGTTGAGCGGCCCGAAGCGCAGCATCGACGCGAGCGCGGGCGGGGTCGACAGGAGCGCGTTCAGCAGTCGCTCGCGCGTCGCCGCGTGCCAGCCGGCGATCCGACGCCACGCGGGGCCGTCCTCGCCAAGCGATCGCGCGGTCGCCTCCACGTCGCGCGCGATCGAGGCGCAGGTCCCGTCGGGCGCCGGGTGGGCGCTGTCGATCGGCGCGTGCCGCCAGACGAGGCCGGCTCCCGGGAGATCGAGCGGCAGCAGCGCGGGGCTCGTCTGACCGAACGGGAAGAACGCCGCGCCGAGATCATGGCGGAACCCCGGGAGCGTCACCTCGCGCGTGCGTACGGCGCCGCCCGGCTCCTGCTCGGCTTCGAGCACGAGCACCGACAAGCCGGCGCGGGCGAGGTACGCCGCCGCCGTGAGGCCGTTCGGTCCCGCTCCCACCACGATCGCATCAGGATCTCGGCTTTGCATCGTCGTCTGGGGCCCCTCAGCCCACGAGCTGCGCGCTCGGCATGTTGCGGTTCGAGGCGATCGCCTGTCCGCTCCTCCCCACGACCAGCACGCCGATCGCGATCACCTCGGGGAACATCGCGACGCCGCGCTGCGCGGCGCGGGCTGGGGCAACGCCGTCGGCGAGCCAGTCATAGATCGCGCGCGCGAGGAGGCGGCGCGCGATCTCCTCGCCGACCCCGGTCGCCGCCACGGCCCCGTGCGGGCCGGCGTAGATTCCCGCGCCCATCAGCGGCACGTCCCCCACGCGGCCGCGGAGCGAGTAGGTCGATCCGCCGGTCGACGCTGCGGCGGCGAAGCGGCCGTGCGCGTCGCGCACGACGGCCCCCACGGTGTCGCACTCGATCGGCTCGGCGTCGAAGTTCCAGAACCGCTTCGCGGTGAGCGCATGGAACCGCGCCGCGTCGTCCGTGTGGTTGCCGTCTCGGCCGCCATCACGCAGCGCGGCGACGGCGCGGGCGTGCCTCTCGCGCGCCTCGTCGGTGACCGGATCGTGGTCGGCGAACCCGAGCCGGCGCGCGAAGGCGGTCGCTCCGGCGCCGGCGAGCAGCAGGTGCGGCGTGTCCAGCACCTTCGCTGCGACGAGGACGGGGTTCTTCACCCGCTCGATGCACGCGACAGCGCCGAACCGGCCATCGCTGGCCATCACGGCGGCGTCCATCTCGATGGTCCGCCCGTCGAGGCGGAGGTTCGAGCCCGTCCCGGCGTTGAGGCGCGGATCGTCTTCCAGGCGCGCGGTCGCGGCGATCGCCGCCGCGAGCGCCTCTCCGCCCGCGTCGAGCGCGCCCAGCGCGTCGTCGGCGGCCCTCGCGCAGCTCTCCGCCCCGCTCTGTGGCGCGGTCACCCCGCCGTGCGTGAGGATGACGTACTTCACTCGTCCCCCTGCGCGTATCATGGCCACGCCCCGCTGCGAAGCTGGCCGGACTACGCGCGGCGCGCGGGCCAGGGGCGGTGCGGGGCGCGCGTCGTCGGGCGGGGAGGCCGCGAGGCGCCGGGCGGGACCGCTGCGCTCGACACCCTGCCGCGCTCCTGATACGTCGCGCGTTCAGTCCCGGAGCGGGGCCGGTGCCAGCCGCCCGCCCGCTGCGGGGCGAGCGCGGCCTGGTCGAAGGCCGCCTGCGAAGCCGCCCATCGAGGAGAGCAGAGACCGTGGCCAAGAACGAAGCGCCGAAGACCGCCATCACGCCCACGCGCAACGAGGACTACCCCGAGTGGTACCAGCAGGTCGTGCGCGCGGCCGACCTCGCGGAGAGCTCCCCGGTCCGCGGCTGCATGGTGATCAAGCCGTGGGGCTACGCGATCTGGGAGAACATCCAGCGCGAGCTCGACACCATGTTCAAGGCGACCGGGCACAAGAACGCCTACTTCCCGCTGTTCATCCCGAAGTCGTTCCTCGAGAAGGAGGCGGAGCACGTCGAGGGGTTCGCAAAGGAGTGCGCCGTGGTCACCCACCACCGGCTCGTGCCCGGCCCCGGCGGCGGGCTCATCCCCGACCCCCAGGCCCGGCTGGAGGAGCCGCTCATCGTGCGCCCCACGTCCGAGACGATCATCGGCGCGGCGTTCGCGAGCTGGGTCCAGAGCTACCGGGATCTGCCCTTGCTGATCAACCAGTGGGCGAACGTCGTGCGCTGGGAGCTGCGCACGCGTCTGTTCCTGCGGACGTCGGAGTTCCTCTGGCAGGAGGGGCACACAGCGCACGCGAGCGCGGCCGAGGCGCGCGAGGAGACGCTGCGCATGCTCGGCGTCTACGCGACGTTCGCGCGCGACTTCATGGCGATGCCCGTCCTCGAGGGGCCGAAGACGGCGAGCGAGCGCTTCCCCGGCGCGGTCGACACGTACGCGATCGAGGCGATGATGCAGGACCGCAAGGCCTTGCAGGCCGGGACGAGCCACTTCCTCGGGCAGAACTTCGCGAAGGCGAGCGGCATCAAGTTCCAGACCAAGGAGGAGACCGAGGAGTACGCCTGGACGACGTCCTGGGGCGTGTCGACGCGCCTCGTCGGAGGGCTCATCATGACCCACAGCGACGACGACGGCCTGGTGCTCCCGCCGCGCCTCGCGCCCGCGCACGTCGTGATCCTGCCCGTTTACCGGGGCGACGACACGCGCGCCAAGGTCGACGAGTACATCGACGGCTTCGCGAAGGAGCTCCGGGCGCAGCGCTTCGGGGAGCGGCCCGTCGAGGTCGAGATCGATCGGCGCGACATCCGTGGCGGCGACAAGCAGTGGGAGTGGGTGAAGAAGGGTGTCCCCCTCCGGGTCGAGATCGGGCCGCGCGACGTCGACGGCGGCGTTGCCATGGTCGCGCGCAGGGATCGCTCGCCGAAGGAGAAGTCGAGCATGGCGCGCGCGGAGATCACGGGGCGCATCACGGAGCTCCTTGGCGACATCCAGGCGGCCCTCTACGCGCGCGCGCTCGCGATGCGCGACACGAACACGCACGTGATCAACAGCCGCGCCGACTTCGACGCGTTCTTCGGGTCGAAGGGGGACAAGGAAGCGCAAGGCGGGTTCGCGCTCGCGCACTGGTCGGGCGATCCTGAGATCGAGGCGGCGGTGAAGGACGCGCACAAGGTGACCATCCGCTGCATCCCGACCGGCGGGTTCGAGGGCGCGCCGTGGGCCGACGCGTTGACGGGCGAGGGGCAGTGCATCTTCACCGGCAAGCCGAGCCCGCGGCGGGTGGTGTTCGCGAAGTCGTACTGAGCGGCGAAGCGCCCCTCAATGGCCGAGCGCGGGCAGCACGTGCTCGGCCAGGATCGCGGGCAAGAGCCGCAGCTGCGCGCAGTGCCCGCCGGGGCCGGCGCTGGCGTAGCCGCGCACGTAGAGGCTGCCGCCGTCGTACATCCGGGTGAGCCGCAGCGCGTCTCCTGCGTCGTCGGCGCCGCGGCCCGGCGCGCCTGAGAGGGCGTCGTCGCCGCTGGAGGTCACCGCGATGGGGCTCGCCGCGAGCTCGCGCAGCAGGAAGGTGGCCACCTCCTTCGTCGACGCATAGCCGCTCATCGGGGTCTCGGTGTGCGTCAGGTAGAAGACCGGCGCGCCGCGCGCGGCGGCGCTGGCCAGGGCGACGTAAGGGGCGAGCTGCCCCTGCACGAGCGACGTCTGCCCGGGCATGTAGGAGCCATAGAGGGAGTCGAGCAGGATCAACGCATCGAGCTGCCCGCTCCCGCGCTCGATGATCCTGCCGATCGCGCCGGACCCGGCGCTCCATGACGACAGCACCAGGCGGCGCGCGCGCGCCCCCGCGAGCCCCGCGGCGCTCGCGACCTCGCGGTCGATCGCCTGGAGCAGCGCGTCCCAGCCGCCGCCCTCGAGGGCGCGCGCGTAGTCGCTCGAGCGGGTGCCCAGGTCGACCCCGGCGATGACCAGCCCGAGGTCCCGGGGCGCCAGCTGCTTCCGGACAGGCTCCGCGCCGTGGAAGTGGACGAGGAGGTCGTAGCCGCCGTCCGCGTGGATCGCGCGTGCTGGCGGGACGAGGAGCCTGCCCATCGGGAGGGGGCGCCAGCGTTCGTAGACGCCGAAGCCGTTGTCCGCGAAATCGCACCCCGCTCGCGCCTCGTGCTCGTCGAGCGCCACGCGCTCGATCTCCCCGCCCCTGGGCAGAGGCGACGGCTCCGCGGACGTGGCCGCCGCCTGGACGACAGGCGATGCGCTGGGCTCCTTGCTCCGACGGAGCAGCAGGGCGCCGCTGACGACGCCCAGGCTCGCTGCCAGGAGGAGCGCGTCGCGGAGCTGCCGTGCCCTGCGGCCGCTCAAAACCCGGGGTTGGTCACGGTCGGGACCCACTGCCTCGAGGGAGGTTTGCCCGGGGTTGCTTTGCGCGCGCTCGGCGCGCTCGGGCCGGCAACGGTCGCGCCGGGCGCGGCGGCGCTCGGCCTCGCCGAGGCCGGCGCGCCATCGGCCGTGCGCGGCTGAGCGCTCGCTCCGCGCTCCTCGGGACCGGCGCTCTCGCTCGCGTCGGGCGCCGGTGAGGCGCCGGCATCGGCGCTGTTCTCCAGGCTCGCGACGGTGCCGGACGATCTCGCCGGCACGTCCGTCGTGGCGGCGGCTGCCACCGCGCCCGCGCTGCGGGCGAGCATCATGAGCTGCTCGGACGAGACCTGCTGCGGCGAGGGCCGCCGGAGCCACATGAGCCCCGCGCCGACAGCCGTGATCAGCGCGAGCGCGACGGCGGCCACCAGGGTCCCCGAGCGACGCCGCGTCGCCGGGACCTCGATCGGACCGAGCGGCGTCTGCTGGCCGGGCGAGCTCTGCGGCAGCATCTCCGGCAGTGACTGCCGCGCGATCGAGGGCGCGCTCGCGCGAACCGTGGGGGCCTGGTCGGCCGGGTGGCCGGGGGGGAGCTGCGTGAAGAAAAACTCGCTGATGCTGTCGCGAACGAGCATCACCTCGGGCGGGCGGGAGGCGCGCTCGTCGAGCGTGCGGACCGTGTCGCGGAGCGCAGCGCGCCGGCGCTGGTTGCGCTCTCCCAGCAGCCCGCGCACGAACGCCCCGACGTCGCGGTCCGTCACCGGCGGCTCCTTGGCCAGCACGGACTCCAGCGCGCCCTCCAGCTCGAGCATCGTCTGGTACCGGCGGTCCGGGTCCTTCTGCAGGCACGTCATCAGGACCTGCTCCAGCTCCGCGGGGAAGTCCGGGTTCTTGAGGCGAGGCGCGAGCGCGGGCCGCGAGATGATGTGCTTCAGCGTGAGGAGATCGTTCTCCGCGGCGAACGGGTGCTCTCCCGTCGTCATCTTGTAGAGCACGATCCCCATCGCGAAGATGTCGGTGCGCCGATCGATCCTGTCGCCCCGCGCCTGCTCCGGGGACATGTACGGCACCTTGCCCTTGATCTGTCCCGCGGTCGTGTCGTTGTGCGCCCGGTTGGTCGCCTTGGCAACGCCGAAGTCCACGAGCTTCACGTGGCCATCGTACGTCACGAGGATGTTCTGGGGCGACACGTCGCGGTGCACGAGCCCGAGCAGCTGATCGTCGTTCTGCGGGTCGCGCAGCTCGTGCGCGGCGTGCAGGCCGAGGCAAGCGCGGCTGAGGATGCGGAGCGCGATGCGCAGCGGGATGGCGACGCCGCTCTTGTTCGCCGCCCTCGCGATGACCGACAGCACTTCGCCGTCGACCCACTCCATCACGATGTAGAGGACGTCGTCCTGCTCGCCGAGGTCGAGGATCTCGGCGACGTTCGGGTGATGGATCCCCGAGGCGAGCCGCGCCTCCTCGAGGAACATCTTCTCGAACTGAGCGTCGTCCGAGAGCGACGGCAGCATCGTCTTGATGGCCACCGTCTTCTGAAAGCCGCGAAGACCCTTGCGGCGCGCGGCCCACACCGTGGCCATTCCCCCCTGCGCGATGGGCAGGAGGAGCTCGTAATGCCCGAGCTCCTTTCCCGGCAACAGCTGGGGTTGGGGGATCATGGCTTCGTGCGGCGCGCTCCTGACCGATACGCGGGGAACTCGGAAAGCTCGAGCAAGTCTAGCATCCGTAATCCCGCAGTAGCGCTATGTGATGCAGCTTACAAAAAAAGCGCCGCGGAGTGCTTTCTTCTCGCGGCAGGCGATCAGGCGCCGGGCGGGACCGACTGCCCCCACAGCTGCTGGTAGATCTCGCTGAGCTTCTGGTGCGTCTCGGCCGAGAAGCCGTTGACCGCGTAGGGCCAGCGGAAGCCGTCTCCCATGGCCTGGTTGCACGAGAAGGAGACGAGCAGGTCGACCGGCGTGGGGTTGTTCGGCCGGATCATGGAGATGCCGAGCCCGGGGTAGAAGCAGTTGCCGCGGTCCGCGGTGAAGCTGTCCTCATCGCCGAAGACGTCCAGGATCTGCTCCTTGAGCTCCTCGTCGCTGTCGCTGGTCGTCAGCTGGCGCTGCTGGAGGATGACGAAGTTCTTGAACCGAGGCTGAGCCGGCAGCACCGGCGCGGCCGCCGTCTGCCCGGGGATGAGGTTGGGCGGGATGAGACCGGGGAGCGCCTGCTGCAGCCCCTGGAGAGCGGCCTGACCCATCTGCTGAAGCTCGGGCGGGATCCCCGGGATGAGGGTGGGGCCCTGGGTCGTCGCCGCCGGCGTCGGGGCCAGCTCCTGCCCCTGAAGGCGGAGCACCGTGATCTGCGCCTTGTCCATCTCGTCGAACGGCGCCGTACGGGCCGCGCAGCCGAAGACAAGGGGTGCCAGCAAGGCGATGCCTGCGAATGTACGGGTGGTGAGGTTCATGTTCACTTTGACGTTCATCTAGCACGGCTATGCGGTGGAAGGTGAACAGCGACCGCACACGGCAGGCGCTCGCGCTCGGTCTGCCCGCGGTCGGGCTTCACATCGTGCTCGCGCCGAAATCGTAAAGCGCCCGGATCTCGCTCAGGCGCGCCGTGATGTCGGCCCGGGTCACCGTCGCGATCCGCCGCGTGCCCACGGCCTCTACGCAGAACGAGGCGGTCGCCGTCGCGTGGAGCATGGCGCGCCGGAGCGCGAGCGCCGTGATCTCCGGCTGGCACGCGAGGTAACCGATGAGCCCGCCGGCGAAGGCGTCGCCAGCGCCCGTGGGATCGATGACGTCCTCGAGCGGGAAGCCGGGCGCGGCAAACACGCCATCCTCGTCGAAGAGGAGCGCGCCGTGCTCGCCGCGCTTGATGATCAGTCGGCGCGGACCGCGGGACAGGATCTCCTTCGCGGCGCGGCGGATGTTGTACTTGCCCGAGAGCTGGCGCGCCTCCTCGTCGTTGACCACGAGCGTGTCGATGCGTCGCAGCATCGCCGCGACCGTCTTCGGCTCGCCCTCGATCCAGAAGTTCATCGTGTCGGCGAGGACGAAGCGCGGCGAGCGGACCTGCTCGAGGACGTCGAGCTGGAGCGCGGGGTGGATGTTGCCGAGCAGCAGGAAGGGCGTGTCGCGGTACGCCTCCGGCAGCTTCGGCGCGAACGACGCGAACACGTTGAGCTGCGTGTCCAGCGTCGTGCGGTGGATGAGATCCACGTCGTAGCGCCCGGCCCAGCGGAAGGTCTTGCCCGGGACGCGCTCGACGCCCTCGACGGCGATACCGCGGGCGCGCATCGCCCCGAGCGTCTCCTCGGGGAAGTCGTCGCCGACCACGGCGACGGTGCGCACCGGCGCAAAGCAGGAGGCAGCGAACGACGCGTAGGTGGCTGAGCCACCCACGACGTCCCTGGCGTTGCCGGACGGGAGCTCGAGGTCATCGAAGGCCATCGAGCCGATGATGAGAATCGCAGAGGAGGTCGTCACAGGGGGCCTCTTAGCCAGGTTTATGCGCAGCGGCTAGCCGCGCGTTTCGTTTCGGCGACGCTGTCGCGACCCCGGGAGGCCGCGGAGCGGTGCCCGCCTGCCGCTCGCCGCGCAGAGGGGCGGGCGCGGCCCCGGGCACCGCGGTGGCGGGGCTCAGTCGGCCTTCTGCCGGGGGCCGATGAGCCACTCGAGCCGCGCCTGCGCGTCGGGCGACGTCGCGGCGGCCGAGGTCATGATGGATTTCTCCAGCGCGTTGCGGGCGGGGCTCTGCGACACGTCGGGGAGGCTGTGGGCGAGGGCCTTCGCGACGTTCCGCGCGTGCCCGATGTTGCGGTTCAGCACGGTGATGACCGCCTCGACGCTCACCGCCTCCTCGGTCACGTGCCAGCAGTCGAAGTCGGTCGTGAGCGCGAGCGTGGCGTAGGGGAGCTCGGCCTCTCGGGCGAGCTTCGCCTCGGGCAAGTTGGTCATTCCGATGACGTGCGCGCCGAAGGACCGGAACATGTGGCTCTCGGCCCGCGTCGAGAACTGCGGGCCCTCGATGCAGACGTAGGTGCCGCCTCGGTGGACGCGCGCCGCGGTGGCGCGCGCGGCGTCGTGGACGGCGGCCGCCATGATCGGGCACACCGGATCCGCGAACGGCACGTGGGCCACCAGCCCCTCGTCGAAGAACGTCGAGATCCGGCGCTTCGTGAAATCGATGAACTGGTCGACCACGACGAGGTCGCCGGGCTCGATCTCCTCGCGCAGCGACCCCACGGCGCTCACGCTGAGCACGTGCGTGGCGCCGAGCATCTTCAGCGCGCAGATGTTCGCGCGGTAGTTGATGGTCGACGGCGAGAAGCGGTGCCCGCGGCCGTGGCGCGGCAGGAAGAGGACGGTCGCGTCGCCGCCCTTGACCTTCCCGCGGAGCACCACGTCGCTCGGCAGCCCGAACGGCGTGGACACCGAGACCTCCTCGACGTCCTCCAGCCACCCCATCTCGTAGAGCCCGCTGCCGCCGATGACGGCGAGCACGTCGTGATTTGCGCTAGCGCTCATCTCTCGAATCTCCGTTCCGCGAGCAGCCGTTCGCAGAGGGCCGCGCGCCGCTGGCGGCGGCACCGCTCGGCGAAGACGAGCGACCGCAGCTGCTCGTAGGCGCGGTTGATCTCGTCGTTCACGATCACGTAGTCGAAGAAGCCGTAGTGCTCGATCTCCCCCTTCGCGTTGCGGAGGCGGCGGAGGGTCGTGGGCTCGTCCTCGGTACCTCGCCCGCGCAGGCGCCGCTCGAGCTCGGCGAGCGACGGGGGCAGGATGAACACGGCGACCGCCTCGGGGAGGCTCGCCTTGATCTGCCTCGCGCCCTGGTGATCGATGTCGAACAGGACGCCGCGCGCGGTTGCGCGGGCGATCTCGATCTCCTTCAGGCTCGTGCCGTAGAGGTGATCGTGCACCCGGGCCCACTCGGCGAACGCGCCGATGCGGATCATCTGCTCGAACGTGCTCGGATCCACGAAGTGGTACTCGCGGCCGTCGACCTCGTTCGGGCGCGGGCGCCGCGTCGTGTGGGAGACCGAGAAGCGAAGGTCGGGGAACTCGCTGCGCAGCCTCCCGCAGAGCGTCGTCTTCCCCGCGCCGGACGGGGACGACACGATGAGGAGGAGGAAGTCGTCACTGAGTGCTTCGGTCGACATGCTCTCCTGTCACTCGATGTTCTGGACCTGCTCCCGCAGGCGTTCGAGCTCCACCTTCATCGCCACGACGTGATGGGAGATGGCGGCGTCCTGCGCCTTGGAGCCCAGCGTGTTCGCCTCGCGTACCATCTCCTGAAGCAGGAAGTCGAGCCTCCTTCCGCACGGGTCGCCGCCCGGCGCCGCGAGCGCTCCGCCGAACTGGTCGAGGTGGCTCCGGAGGCGGGTGATCTCCTCGGTGATGTCGCTGCGCTCGGCGAGCAGCATCACCTCCGCCTCGATCCGCGCCGCCTCGAAGCCGGCCTCGACGCCCTGCAGCAGGCGCTCGACGCGCTCGCGCAGGCGCCGCCGGAGCGCCTCGCGCGCGTCGTCCGCGCGCGCCACGACCTCGGAGGCGAGCGCGCGCAGCGTCGCCACGCGCCCGCGCATGTCGCAGGCGAGCGCCTCGCCCTCGCGGTGGCACATGCCCTCCATCGCGTCGATCGCGCGCTCGATCGCGAGCTTGAGCGCGCCGCGGACGGCCGCGATCTCGTGGCCGCCGACGGGCGCGAAGAGATCCGGCACGGCGCAGAGCAGCGAGAGCGGCACGTCCGCGCCCGGCGCGAGCTCGTCGCGCAGCTCGGCGAGCGCGCGGAACGCCGCGCGCGCCTTCGATTTGTCGAGCGTGCTCGGGGCCAGCACCGCCCCCTCGGTGCGCACGATGATCTCGATGCGGCCGCGGCGCAGGCGCTCGCGCGCCACCTGCTCGGCGAACATCGTCAGGTCGACGAGCTCGCGCGGGAGCCGCGCACGCACATCGAGGAAGCGCTGGTTCACCGAGCGGATCTCGGCGACGACGCGTCCTTCGGTGAGCGAAGCGTCACCGAGCCCAAAGCCGGTCATGCTCCGCACGAGGCGCTCCGCTCTACCTAGCTCGCCTGGTGCCCGGTGTCCGCGGCCCTCTGGGCCTTGGGCAGCGGGACGTTGCCGCATGTGACCGTCGCCGACGCGGCCGCGGGGCCCTTCTCGCGAAGCGTCCGCAGGTACGTGACCGTGGGCGCGATGCCGTCCTCCCAGCGCACGCGGGGCTCGTAGCCGATGAGCTCCGCCGCGCGTGAGATGTCGGCCAGCGAGTGGCGGATGTCCCCCGCGCGCGCGGGGAGGTGCTCGATCGCGATGTCCCGCCCGAGCACCCGCGAGATCTCCTTGCAGAGCTCGTTCAGCCCGATCCGGCGCCCGCCGGCGATGTTGATGACCTCGCCCTTGAACTTCTTCGGCGATGTAGCGCCGAGCAGGTTCGCGAAGACAGTGTTCTCGATGAAGCAGAAATCGCGCGTCTGCTCCCCGTCGCCATAGATGGGGATCGGCCGGTTCTGGAGGGCGGCGTCGATGAACCGCGGGATCGCCGCCGCGTAGGCGCCGTCCGGCGTCTGGTTCGGCCCGAAGACGTTGAAGTAGCGGAGGCTCAAGGTCTCGATGCCGTAGATGCCGGCGAAGACCTTCATGTAATGCTCGCAGGCGAGCTTCGTGACCGCGTACGGCGACAGCGGCATCGGCTCCATGGCCTCGTGCTTCGGGAGGACCGGCGTCTCGCCGTACGCGCTGGACGACGCGGCGAAGAGCACGCGGCGCACGCCCTGACGGCGCGCCACGTCGAGCACCGTGACCGTGCCGCCGACGTTGACGGCGTTCGACTCGACCGGCGTCTCGACGCTGCGCGGGACCGAGCCGAGCGCGGCCTGATGGAGAACGACCTCGACCCCCTTCGCCGCGGTCGCGACCGCCGCCGCGTCGCGGATGTCCCCGGTGATGCGCTCGATCAGCGACTGGTGCGGCAGCCCGTCGAGGTTCTCCCACCGGCCCGTCGCAAGGTTGTCGAGGACGCGGACCCGCTCCCCCGCGGCGGTCAGCGCCGCGACGAGGTTGCTTCCGATGAAACCGGCACCGCCGGTGACCAAGTAGCGAGGCGTGGACATGTGCGTGCTCCCCCGGCGGGCGCCTACTTCTTCTTGAAAAGGTTGTCGAGCTTGCTGCGCGAGTCGGCGATGCGCTTCGAGTTATCCTCCGGTACGCCGTTCTTGAACGTGAAGAAAGTACAATAGTTCGCTCTTTCCCGGTCCGGGATGTACTCGGCGATGTGCTCTTTGCACTGATTGTGCGCGGCCGGGTCCCAGTTCTCGCAGTTCTTGCAGCAGTGGAGGTCGACACCGCAATGGGGGCAGGTGTCCGCGCGCTGGAGCTTCACCTCGAAGATGAGCTCGTTCTTGCATTTATGACAGAAGTGCCGCTTCGCCTCGACCTTCGGAATCCAGCTCATGATGTCCTCCGGTACCACGATGGCGCCCGATCTGGCAGGCAGAACGTTCCATAGGAGGTCCAGTCGGAGACAGTGTGTATTTGTCCCACATCGACTCCCATGAAGAACGAGCGCGATCGGCGCGGACCAGGTGGGGATCTTGCTCGACGAAGGCAGGCATCGCAGCGGCGCGCGCGCACCTCGAAGAGCTCGTCCGCCCGGCGCGGAGAGGCTTACACGAGCCCCTTGCGACGCTGGATCTCGCCCATGACCCGCTGGTACTCGATCTCCCAGGTGCGGGAGCCTTCCTGCACATGGCGGAGCTTGCCGCGCACCTCCGTGTCGAGCGCCTCGTCCATGTCGAGGTACTTCCGGAGGATGGGCCTTATCCGGCGCCGCAGGTCGTGGTCCTCGACGAACACCTCCTCGACGTTGTTCGAGTGCATCAGCATCTCGAGCAGCTGGTCGAGGAGATAATCCATCGTTTCCTCGCCTGTCTTGATCCCCTTCTGCTCCGCGGCCAGGCGCTTGACCCGGTTGAACTCGCCCTGGGGGAGCCCGCGTGCCTGGAGGATCTCTTTCGCCCGCTCGGTCGCTTCGCGCTCGGCGTTCAGGTAGCTCGTGAACACCGACTCGACGTCGAGCGCGACCTCTTTCTTGGACGTGCACTCGATATCACGGTTGTCCACGAGCGCGCGGACGATTTCTTCTGTGAGAGGAGTAATTTTGCCGCTAAAGAGGCGCATCCAACGTCCGTAGCTGGAGGAGCGGTCGAACTGGCTCCCCCGTGCAGGGGTTCATTCACGGGGCGTGCCCGGCTCAAACCGAAAGGTACGGGCCGCGTCTCCGGGATGTCAACGCAAGTGGGAGGTTCCGGCACAAGTCGGAGCCGCCCGGCCGGCGGGGCCCCCCGGGAAGCAGCAGGACCGCGACACCGCAAACCGCAGGAGCAGCCGCGATGATGATGGGTAAGGATGCGATGGCACGGAGCGTCAGGGTCCAGCCTGGCGCGCTCGGGAACGACGGTGGACTGGACCTGGATTCGCGCAAACGACGGGTTGTCCGGCGCGGCGCGATCGGCAATGCAGCCTCCCCGGCCACGCAGGCGGCGCTGGCCGACGGAGGGACGATTCAACGCGTCGCGAAAGGGCGTCACCTGGTGACGCAGGGCGACGCCGCGACCGCCCTCGCCATGCTCAGCCTCGGCCGGGTCCGGCTGGTGCGGGGGATGAGCGACGGGCGCAGCCTGTCGCTCGGCTACAGAGGAGCCGGCGACGTGCTCGGCGAGGCGGCGCTCGGCGGCGTGACGGCCCACCGGGAGAGCGCGATCGCCACGGAGGACGTCGAGGCGCTCATCGTCCCCCTAGCCACGGTGCGGAACCTGATGGCGAGCGACGCCAACTTCGCGGCCGCGATCGTCACCACGCTGGTCGAGCGCCATACCGACACCGAGGAGCGCCTGGCCTCGATGCTCTTCCGCAACGTGGAGGCCCGCCTCTGTGAGTTCCTGCTCAAGGCAGCGACGCGCTGGGGCATCCCCGATCCGCGCGGGGTGCTCATTTCCGCGCCCTTCACCCATCAGGAGATGGCGAGCATGATCGGCTCCACGCGCGAGACCGTCACGCTCACCCTCGGCGATCTCCGTCGCAAGGGGGTGATCGAGATCGATCGCCGCCGGATCGTGGTCCTCGATCGCGACGCGCTCAAGGGCCGCATCTGAGCTCGCTCACCCGGCGGCGTCGTTGAGGGGACACGCCTCCTCATCAACACGCCGCCCGCCGCCGCAGAGGCGGCTCGCTCCACGGTACCCGCCCTGATCGCCCGCCTGCTCCCGGCGTCGCGGCGGCGTCCGACTCCCTGCTCCAAGCGCTGCTTCCACCATGGACCCGCTCCAGAGCTCCTGCGGGGAGCTCTGGCCGTCCTCGCGTCCGCTGCGCCCGCGCGCCTAGTTTCGCGTGTCAGCAATCCCGTCACGGATTGCTGACACGCGAAACTAGGGCGGCCGCGAAGCGACGCCGGGGTGCGGAGCGGGGCGGAGCCCCGAGAAACAAAGCGAGGGCCGCCCGCGCGTAGCCGCCGCGAAGCGGCGCCGAAGTCCGGCCATCCCTGGCTGGACTTCGGGCGGGCGGAACTAGCGGTCCCGCTTGGGTCCGCCGCTCACCGGGTCGCGGGTGGAGCGCACCCCGAGCTTGAGCCTGCGCATGACAGCGTGCTTCTGGCGCTCCTTGTATCTGGCGTGGCTCGCGTCGCCGACCTCGTTCGCCGCCTCGGTTTCGCGGTCGATCAGCTGGAACTCGCAGAGGACGAAGATGATCGGCCCGAGCGCCCAGGCCGCGGGCGGCGCCATGTCGAGGATCTCGGCGGGGAGGCGCACCGGCAGATCCACGACGAAGTGGATCACGCGGTAGCTCCGATCGCTGAAGCTGTTGTCGCCGGCCGTCAGCCCATCGTCGACGTCGGTCTGCAGCGCCTCGAGCATCGGCAGCAGGAAGGGGCGCGTCTCGCAGTAGCTCCGGAACCGCAGGATCGTGTTGGTGCTCTCGCCAGGCACCACGTAGTTGAACGGGAACAGGCGCTCGGAGAGGTACAGGAGGACGGGCAGCAGATCGTCCACGGTGCGGCAGACGATGCGGAAGCGGAGCTTGTCGTAGATGGCCGCCGCGGTCGTGTCCGTCTTCGACAGGAGCTTCGTGTAGAGCGAGTCCTTGTTCTTCCGCCCGCCGATGAACTCGGTGATCGGGAAGCCCGCCGCAAGCATGCCGCCGATCACCCGGTACACCTTCTCCTCGACGAGGTGGAAGACGTCCTGGTCCGACATGGGGATCGAGAAGAGGAGCTCGCGCCCGGCCAGGTGATGGATGATGTGCATCGCCTTGAGGATCGTGCAGGCGCAGAGCTGGCGGTGGCCCTTGCTCGAGGCGAGCATCAGGATCTCCTCGACCGACGCGCGCGCGACCGGGCTCGGGATCGGGAACTCGAAGTGGCGGCGCAGGTACGCGATCGCCTCGTTCTTGACGCTCTCGAGGTGCGCGCGATCACCCGGCTCATCAGGCCGGAACTCCTGCGCGAGGAGGAGAGCGCGCGCGTCCTGCTCGCCCTGCAGGTTGAGCCTCCGCCAGTCGATGACCGAGTCGCCGCGCAGGATGAGATGCACGGACTCCAGGTCCATCAGCGTGAACTCTTCGAGCCGTTTGAGCCGACCGACGGAGGCGTCGTGCGTCATGACCTCACGCTCCCCGAGCGTAAGCGCCAGGGCAGTCGAGCGCTCGGGAAACCGTCGCGTCGAGGCGCAGCAGGCGGCAGCTGGGCGAGAAAGTCAGGAGACAGGGGCGTTCGGCGGGGCAGGGCGAGAGCTCGGGGTGCGACCGAGCGAAAGGGTCCCGAGGAAGATGCCGATCGTCAACGCCACCACCGTGGCGTGACCGAGGTAGGCGCCACTGCAACCAATGGCAGCAAACGGGGCAAGCGCAGCCAGATACCACGGGGTGATCCTCATCGGTTCTCCTTCTCCGCCTCCAGCGGCACTGTACAGGCCGCATGGTCGCTCCCTCCGGGGGGGCACCACGGTGCATCACGATCGTCCCGGCTAGAGCGTGTAAGTGGTTGTAGGATAAGGTGCCACGCCCTGCTGCTGCGGGCCAAGAAGTAGCGGTTTCGGGGGGAACGCATCAAGGGAATTCGTTCTCACTTTCCATTCCCACTCGAACCGACGCCGCTGGATACCGGGAAAGTTGAACGAAAACAACATGTTATTGCTGAAGTTGAAGCCCATGCATCACAGGTTGGGCGCGGCCCGCTGGACGCGAGGTGGTGCCTCAGGGACACGCTTCCAACTCACGGCCCTGCCTGGCTTGTCAGTTTCCGGGAGTCAACGGTCTCGTGCGCCGGCCGACGCCTGTCGACGCAGGGTGCCGATGTCAGCGCCCGCCTGGGGTGGTCGCGCACTTCCGGGGCTGTTCAGCGCACGGGGAACGTGATCCGGGACGCGTCGCCGAGCGTGACGGACCGGCTCGTGACGTCGCGCCCGCTCGTCCTGTCCACCGCGATCTCGAGGCGGTAGAGGCCGTCCGGGAGCCGCACCTTCGTCAGGACCGCCCTGGGCGCCGTCCCCGCGGCGAAGTGCCATGAGCTGCCATGGATCGGCGCGTCGCCGGCCGCGCTGTCGCCCGACGAGGGATCCGTCCACGTCACGTCGAGCTGCACGACGGTCGCCGCGTCGTCGAGCCGCAGCTCGATTTCGCGTTCCTCGGGCAGCCCTTTGAAGAGGACGCTGCCCGCGAGCAGCGCGCCCGCGACGAGGAACACCGGGGCGAGGCGCCTGGTCCAGGAGGGCCGCCGATCCGGCTCGGTCGGCTGCTCGTCCTGCTCGTGATCCAGAGCTTCCTGGTCGAGCGAGCTCATCGGACTTCAGCGGGCTCGGCTGGTGCGGATCCGCTTCACCAGGCCGTCGATCACCGGCTGCGGCAGATCGAAGGCGGGCATCTTGTTCTTGCCCTTCCTGATCGTCTCCGCCATCTGGGCGTCGGTCACCCGCTCCTGCCACGCCGCTTCGGTGAGATCGGGAGCGCGGACCATCGGGCCTTGAGGGCCATCGCCGCGGCCGGCCCTGCCGTGACAGGTCGAGCAGTTTCGCTGCCAGGCGAGCTCGATGAGCCCCGGATCGGTCTCGTTCGAGGCGACCTGCCGAGCGGCGACCTTGCCGCCCTGACCCTCGTTGGGGCTCGGCGGATCGTGATCGGCCGCCGTCCACTGGCGGACGTCGCCCGGCCCGGGATCACAGCCGAAGAGGCCGACAGAGAGGACGGCCGCGCAAAGGAGGCGACCCAGGGGCTTTTCGTGGCGTCTCCGCATGGGGTGGGGGAGTACGGATACTGAAGATGATGGGGGAGGCAAGCGAAGAAGGCCAAGTCGACGGAACCAGCCGCCGGCGCGCCAGGAAAGAGGCCTTGCGCCGGCGGGGTCCGCGTCAGCTGCCAGCGCGCTTCGACGGCGCGGGACCGCGCGCGAGCGGGGCGCGCCGTCCGGAGGGCGCCCCGGCGGAGCGCGTCACTTGCAGGGATCGCCGGCGACCTTGCCGCCGCCGTCCACCGGCTGCTTGTCGACGGCCTTGCCCTCGATGGCCGCGATGAAGAACCCGGTGCGGCGGTTCTGGGCCTTGCCGTCGGGGGTGTTGTTGTCGGCGACCGGCTTGGTCTCGCCGAAGCCGACGGCGATGAAGCGCTTGCAGTCGTGGCCCTTGGCGACGAGCCAGCGAGCGACCGACATCGCGCGCTTCTCCGACAGCGTCTGGTTCAGGGCGTCGTCGCCGTCCGAGTCGGTGTGGCCCTCGATGCGGAGCAGGCTGACGTCCTTCCGCTGCTTCAGGAAGTCGTCGACGATGTTGAGCACCTCGTCGCTCTCGGGGAGGAGCTTGTCGCTGTTCGTCTCGAAGACCACCGGGCCGGGCAGCTCGACCTGGTTGCCCTTCAGCTTGAAGGTGAGCTTGAAGCGCGGGCGGGGCTTCTTCTCCTCCTTCGGCTCGGGCTTCGGCTCCGGCGGGGGCGGGGGCGGGGGGGTGGCGGCCGGCTCCTTGCCGGAGCCGAACGAGGCGCTGGCCGTGCAACCCGCCGTCACGGCGGCAGTGCCAACCATCATCACGGCGCACAGAACGGAAGCGACGTATCTACGCATGGACGTTGTTCTCCTCTGAGGGGCACGAGCCGGGGCTCGCGTCGGCAACCCGCCGGGCTGACGCGCTTGGACGGCAGCTCGCCATGAATCTTCACCGCCGTCGGGTATTTGCGTGGTGGGCGCATCGAAGCGACGCCGCCTTCTAGCGAAAAGTCAGGACGAACGAAACCGGGAAGAGGGCGCCGCCGCGGACCCCGCGCACGCGGGCGGATCGACACAACACGCCGCCGAGGCCGCTCTCGCGGTGCGCGTACCCTGGACGGGCGGGGTTGCTCCTAGAGACGCTCGCAGGGCGCGCGACGGCTCATGCGCGAGCACGATCTTCGCGGACGGCCTGAGCAGGCCGGGCGGGGCGCGCGTCGCAGGCTGGCAGGATCGCTCGGGAAGAGAGCACCCGGGAGGTGCCCGTGGAGCCCTGGACGAGGGCTCCCGGTGTTCCTTGTCGCAGGGGAGCGACGTCGCGCGGCGCTCAGCCTTCGTCGGTGGGGGCTTCCCCGCACGGCACGCCGGTCGTCTCGGCAGGGGGCGCGACCTCGCCCAGCTGGACCTGCTTCGCCGTGAACCCGATGCCGATGGAGATGGCATCGCACTCCTGGCTCGGATCCTGGCTGCCGTCCTTCATGATGTCCGAGGCGCGGCGGACCTGGTCGAGGGTGGTCTCGAGCCCGGAGCCCTCGCAGAAGCCCGGCTGGACGGCGCCGATGACGCTGCGCAGCTCCTCGACGAGGACGGCCGTCTCGAGCACGCCCGCGATGGTGCCTTTGACCACCGACTTGTGGTCGGGCGCGAGATCCATCGCGATCCGCACGTTCCGGATCGTGAGGCCGATCGTGGTGTCCGAGATCGTCAGGTTCAGCTTGAAGGTGACCTGGGATTCCGGGCCCGACACCCAGGTGTCGTCGACGACGTAGCTGGCCGGGAACACGACCTTGGCGCTCTCGATGTCCTCGGCGTCATTGAGCAGCTCCGGAACGACGGGCCACTTGTCGCTGCCATCCCAGACGGGCGCCGCGCCCAGCGTGGCGCCGCCGTAGAGCTTCGCGGTGAGGGGGTTGTACGACGACTGTGCGCCGAGGCCGTCGAGCTTCAGGATCACGGTGAAATCGCCGTTGGCGATCGCCTCGGTGACCCGGGTCGACGGCTCGCTCAGGAGGCTGGAGATGAGGCTGACGAGCTTGTTTCCGAAGGAGTTGTCGATGCCGCCGAGGCCGTCCGGGTAGACGTCCGAAGGGGAAGCGCCGTCGACCGGCTTGCACAGGTCCTGCGATACGGTGCTGGACACCTTGCCGTCGAGGTTGAAGCCGTACTGCTTCCAGCTGCCGGCCGTCTTCTTCCCCTCGCGATCGGTGTCGCCGAGGAAGAGCCGGTCGATCGCGAACGCGGCGCCCTCGCCGTCACCGGCCTGCGCCGGACCAGGCGGCGGCGGCTGACCGGGGTCGACGTCTGTGTTGTCGTCAGCAGGAGCCGCAGGGTCGGAGCCGCAACCGGCGACAGACAGGAGCGCCGTCGCCAAATAGACCGCGACGGCGATACGGGAATGACGCATCATCGACCTCACTTTCTGGAAACCCCACCCCACATCAGGCAAGTGCTCTCAAGCGGGCGCTTATGCTAGCGCCGGCCTGCGCGCCTCATCAAGGGCGATCCCCGCTGCGCAATGCGCTATATGTGAGCTCGACGGCAAGCGCAGGTCGCTCGCCCAAATGCCTTCGGAATCCGCTCTCCCTGATTGCCTGCCTTTCCCGACTGGCCACGCCATGAGAAGCCCCCTGGAAGCCTGCTGTGACCGCTGAGTTCATCCACCTCCACGTGCATTCGCAGTACTCGCTCCTCGACGGCGCGCTGCGCATCAAGGACCTGGCGTCGCGCGCCAAGTCGCTGGGAATGCGGGCCGTTGCCCTGACCGACCACGGCAACATGTTCGGGACGATTCAGCACTACAAGGCCTGCAAGGAGCAGGGCATCGGCGCGATCATCGGCTGCGAGGTGAACGTGGCGCGCAGCTGGGGCGCGGCCGCGGGGCAGGTGTCGCGCTCGGGCGCGGACGAGACGCCCGTCGATCACCTCGTGCTGCTCGCGGCGTCCGAGGAGGGCTACAAGAACCTCGTCCGCATCGTCTCCAAGGGGCACGTCGACCCTGCGAGCGGGCTCGGGCCGAGCGTCCGGCTCGACATGGTCGCGCAGCACAGCGCGGGGCTCATCGGGCTGACCGGCTGCATGGGCGGCGTGGTCGCCCAGCGGATCCTCGAGCAAGGCGAGGACGAGGGGCGCGAGGCGCTCAGCCGGCTCAGGGACTGCTTCGAGCCGGGCAGCCTCTATGTCGAGCTGCAGGACCACGGGCTGGTCGAGCAGTCGGTGCTCAACGGCATCCTGGCGCGCGCGGCGGGGGACCTCGGTTTGCCGCTGGTCGCGACGAACGACGCGCACTTCGGCGCGCGCGAGGACGGCGAGGGGCAGCTGTACCTGTCCTGCATCGCGGCCAACCGGACGTTCGCGGAGGCGAGCGACGCGCACCACGGCAGCTTCGAGATGTTCCTCAAGCCGGCCGACGAGATGACGCACCTCTTCCGCGACTACCCGGCGGCGGTCCGCTCGACGCTCGAGATCGCCGAGCGGTGCTCGGCGCTCAAGCTCAAGCTCGGCAAGCCGATGCTCCCGACGTTCCCGCTGCCGAGCGGGTTCGCCGACTCGGCGTCGTATTTCCGGCACGTGGCGCGCGAGGGGCTCGCGGCGCGGCTCGCCCAGATCGCGCGGACCGGCCGGCCGGTGGACGAGGCGACCTACAGGGCGAGGCTCGAGGTCGAGCTCGACGTCATCGTGCAGATGGACTTCCCGGGCTACTTCCTCATCGTCTGGGACTTCATCAAGTACGCCAAGGACCACGGCATCCCGGTCGGGCCGGGCCGCGGGTCGGGCGCCGGCTCGCTCGTGGCCTACTCGATGGGGATCACCGATCTCGACCCGCTCCCGTACAACCTGCTGTTCGAGCGCTTCCTGAACCCGGAGCGCGTCAGCATGCCCGACTTCGACGTCGACTTCTGCATGGACAGGCGCGACGAGGTCATCTCGTACGTCACGAAGAAGTACAGCAAGGAGGCGGACAAGCCCTCCGTCGGGCAGATCGCGACGTTCCACGAGCTCAAGGCGCGGAGCGTGATCAAGGACGTCGCCCGGGCGATGGCGTTCCCCGCGAACGAGGCGCAGAAGATCGCCAGCCTCATCCCGCAGAAGAGCCCGGGAATCATGTACACGATCCCCGAGGCGCTCGAGATCGAGCCGAAGCTCAAGGCGCTCAAGGAGAGCGACCCCACGGTAGCGGAGCTCCTGAAGCAGGCCCAGAAGCTCGAGGGCCTGACGCGGCACGCCGGCATGCACGCCGCCGGTGTCGTGATCAGCGAGGGGCCGCTCTGGGATCACGTGCCGTGCTTCAAGAACGGCGAGCAGCTCGTCACGCAGTACTACAAGGACGACGCCGAGCTGGCCGGCCTCGTCAAGTTCGACTTCCTCGGGCTGAAGACGCTCACCGTCATCGACATCGCCGTCAAGCTCGTGAACGCGCGGCCGGACATCGCCGCGAGGGCGGGTGGGCTCTTCGACGTGAACGCGATGCCGCTCGACGACACCGCCACCTACGCGCTCCTCCAGTCCGGCGAGACCACCGGCGTGTTCCAGCTCGAGTCGAGCGGCATGCAGCAGCTCTTCAAGGACCTGAAGCCGGACGCCTTCGAGGACATCGTCGCCGCCGTGGCGCTCTACCGTCCCGGGCCGCTCGGCACCGGCATGGTGAAGGACTTCGTCGACTGCAAGCACGGCCGGAAGCCCATCGAGAAGATGCACCCGCTCGTCGACGAGCTCCTCAAGCCGACGTACGGCGTCATCGTCTACCAGGAGCAGGTCATGCAGATCGCGCAGAAGCTCGCGGGCTACACGCTCGGCGGCGCCGACCTGCTCCGGCGCGCCATGGGCAAGAAGAAGCCCGAGGAGATGGCGAAGCAGAAGGCGACGTTCGTCGACGGGTCGCTCAAGAACGGGGTGAAGGCGGAGGACGCCGAGCGCATCTTCGGGCTCCTCGAGTACTTCGCGGGCTACGGCTTCAACAAGAGCCACTCGGCCGCGTACGCGCTGCTCACCTACCAGACCGCGTACCTCAAGGCGCACTACCCGGTCGAGTTCCTCTGCGCGCTGATGACCGCCGACCGCGACAAGATCGAGAAGGTCGTGCGGATCATCGCGGAGGGGCGCGCGTGGGGGGTCGAGATCCTGCCGCCCGAGATCAACGAGTCGAAGATGGACTTCACCGTCGTCTACAGCGCGAAGCCGGGGACGGGCGGCAAGCGCACGGCCGGCACCCGACGCGGCGGATCGCGGGTGAGGGACCCGTACGATCCGAAGATCCGGTTCGGGCTCGGGGCGATCCGCGGCGTCGGCGAGTCGGCGCTCGAGGCGGTCCTCGAGGCACGCGAGGCGGGCGGCGCGTTCGCGGACCTGTTCGACTTCGCCGAGCGCGTCGATCCGCGGCGGGTCAACAAGGGGGTTCTCGAGGCGCTCGTGCAGTGCGGCGCGTTCGACGCGAGCCTCCAGGCGCGCGGGGTCTGCCGCGCGCGGGCCTTTGCCGCCATCGACAAGGCGCTCGAGCGCTCGCGCCGCGCGAGCCGCGACCGCGAGGGAGGGCAGACGGATCTGTTCGGTCTCTTCAAGAAGGCGGCGCCCTCGGGCGAGCAGCGGCTCGACGAGTACCCGATGGCCGAGGACTGGGACCTGCGCGAGACGCTCTCGCGCGAGAAGCAGTCGCTCGGGTTCTACGTCTCGGGTCACCCGCTCGATCGCTACGGCGTGGATCTGAACCGCTTCGACGTGACGGCCGTGAGCGCGCTGGCCGGCATGGACCCGTGGTCCAGGGTGCGCGTCGGCGGGATGGTCGAGGGCTACCGCGAGCGCATCTTCAAGGGGGGCGGCGGCAAGATCGCGTTCTTCGTGCTCGAGGACACGGCGGGCCGCGTCGAGGTCAAGGTGCGCGAGAAGCAGATCGAGACCTACGGGGAGCTCCTGAACCGGGGGGAGCCGGTCCTGATCTCGGGGAAGATCAGCTTCCCGATGGTGGAAGAGGGGGCCGAGGAGGCCGAGTCCGCGCCGCGCGAGCCGACGCTCTTGCTCGACGAGGTGCAGCCGCTCTCCGACGCGATCCTCGCGCAGACGCGGAGCGTGGCGATCACGCTGAAGTCGCGCATCGCCAGGCGCGAGCACATCGACCGGCTCGGGGCGCTGCTGCGGGCGAGCCCCGGGGTGTGCCCGGTGCAGCTCGTGATCCAGCTCGACGACGGGGCGGAGGCGGTGCTGTCGCTGGGGCGCGACCTCCGCGTCGAGCCGAACGACGCGATGCTCGGGCGGCTCGAGAAGCTGTTCGGCGAGAAGGTGGCCGAGCTCAGGTAACCGGCTCGCCAGCCCCCGCGTGCTCGGCGGCGCGCGCGAGGGCCCCGAGCTTCGCCTCCGCGTCGCTGCGGTCGCTCTGGTGCTTGAGCAGGACGCCGAGCGTGTCGCGGGCAACCTCCTGGGTGATCGCGCGCTTGCCGAGCAGGAGCAGCGCGCGAGCCCAGTCGATGGTCTCGCTGATGGCGGGTGATTTCCGCAGATCCATGGCCCGCAGGGCGCCGACGAACGCCACGATCTGCGCGGCGAGGCGGGGCTCGATCCCGGGGAGCGCGACCTTCAGGATGGCGACCTCGCGCGACGGCGGCGGGTAGTCCAGGAACGCGTGCAGGCAGCGGCGGCGCAGCGCCTCGGTCATCTCGCGCGTCGCGTTCGTGGTGAGCAGGACGAGCGGCGGGTGCGCGGCGCGGATCGTGCCGAGCTCGGGGATCGTGACCTGCATCTCGGAGAGCACCTCGAGCAGGAACGCCTCGAACTCCGGGTCCGCGCGGTCGACCTCGTCGATGAGGAGGACGACCGGCGCGGCGCTCCGCAGCGCCGCGAGGAGCGGGCGCGCGATCAGGAAGTGCTCGCTGAAGAACGACGCCTCGCTCCCCGCGATGGCGCGCGCGGCGGCAGAGAGGCTCGTCGCGCCGGCGATCTCCTTCGCCACGGCGTCGCGCAGGAGCTGCGTGTAGAGCATCTGCTTCGCGTAGTCCCACTCGTACAGCGCCTTCGCCTCGTCGAGCCCCTCGTAGCACTGGAGCCGGATGAGCCCGCGGCCGAGCGCCTCGGCCGCGGCGCGGGCGAGATCGGTCTTGCCGACGCCCGCCGGCCCCTCGAGCAGGAGCGGCCGCTCCATCCGGAGGGCGAGCCACAGCGCGAGCGACGTCGCCGGGTCGGAGATGTAGCGGGCCGCCGAGAGGCGCGCGTCGAGCTCGTCCGCGGAGGCCGGGATGTCGGCGCGAGCGCGCCGATCGCCGGGCGCGCCGCCGTCGTGATCCGAGGGAGGCGTCACGGCCGGACGGTAGCACGCCGCGCCGGAGCGCCGGGCGGCATGGCGCATCCGACGCGCGTCGTGGCCCGCGCCTGGATGGTGGGTTAGAAATCGCGACGATGACGGAAGAGCACCATTCCCTCGTGCGCATCGACGCGACCGGCACCGCTCACCCGGTCGACCTGGAGGCGAGCAAGCGCCTGCGCGCTCGGCAGGGGGTGTTCCAGCTGCTGCCGGCGCCCGATCACCTCGTCGTGATGCGCCACGTGGGAAACGAGGCGCCGCGCGACGTGGGGACCGGCGCGGCGCTCCGGCTCGCCGGTCAGGTGACGGGGCCGGGCGCGCTCTGCGACGTCGTGTCCCTCATCGGGCAGGCAGGGTGGTCCGGCGAGCTCGTCGTGATCGATGAAGGGGCGAGCCGGTCCCTGTTCTTCGAGCCAGGTCACGCCGTGGCGGCGCGATCGAGCGCGGAGGGCGACCGCATCGGCGAGGTGCTCTACCGATACGGCGCGCTCTCTCGCGAGCAGGTCGACGCGACGCTCGCCGCGACCGCGCCGGACGCGCGCTTCGGCGAGGTGGCGGTGAAGCTCGGCTTCGTGTCCCGCGAGCGGCTGTACCAGCTGCTCAGCACTCAGGCGGAGGAGATCGCGTACCGGCTGCTCCTCGCGGGCGAGGGGATGTTCTACTTCCTCGCGGGCTTCGACGAGGAGCAGCTCGCGAGCCGCCAGAACCTCCCCGTCCACGCGCTGCTCCTAGAGGCGGTGCGCCGCATGGACGAGATGCGGTACTTCCGCGAGCGGATCCCGTCGGACCAGCACGTGCCCGCGCGCGTGCCGGACCGGGGCCCGCCGCCCGGAGAGCTGCGCGCGGTGTACGACGCCATCGACGGCCAGCGCTCGGTCGCGGACGTGGCGCGCGCGCTCGGGCTCGGGGAGTTCGAGGCCACCCGGGCGCTCTTCCAGCTCGCGCAGTCCGGGCGGGTCGCGGTGCGAGCGCCGGGGCCGACGGGCGCCGCCGCCAGCATCGCGCTCTTCAACGAGGCGATAGCGTCGATCCTCTCGGCCGTCGACGCGGCCCAGCGGGGCGACGAGGTGCGGTGGCAGCTCGCCGCGTTCGTCGCGGGCGCGGGGATCTACGACGCCCTCTTCCGGGGCGCGGGGCCGGCGGCGGACGGGACGTTCGAGGCCGCGCGGCTCGTCGAGAACGCGACCCTCATCGCCGGCCCAGAGCAGGCCGAGGCGATGCTGTCGCAGTGGATGTACGAGTACATCTCGTTCGCGATGTTCGTCGCGGAGCCCTGCCTGCGCCTCTCGCCCGAGGGCATCCCGTTCTCGAAGCGCAGCGACAACCAGCCCCCGCTGTCGAGGCGCGTCGCCGAGCTCGTGGGCCCGCTCGCGCCCAAGTAGCCGGCGTCTAGCCCGGCGGCGCGGCGAGGATCTCCGCGGCCAGGAGATCGAGGCGCGGCGCTGCGCGATCGGGGCGTGGGACATCGGCCTCGCCCCGGAGCGGGCACAGCTCGCAGCGGCGGCCGTCGAGGAGCAGGCCCGCCCGCATGCCCGCGGCGCGCGCGGCCGCCACGTCGCTCGGCGCGTCGCCGATCATCCAGCTCGCCGCGGCGTCGAGATCGAGATCGCGCGCGAGCGTCGTGAGCATGCCCGGCCTCGGCTTCCTGCAATCGCAGGGGCCGATGAGCGACGGATCGCCCCCCGGACCGCCCTCGGGGTGGTGCGGGCAGACAGCGAGCGCCGCGATCGGGACGCCCGCCGCGCGCAGCCCGTCGACGAGCGCGCGGTTCGTGCGCTCGATCGCGCTCCAGGGGACCTGCCCCTTCGCCGCGCCCGGCTGGTTGGTCGCGATCGCGAGCAAGAACCCCGCGTCGGAGAGGCGCCGCAGGCCCTCGAGCGCGCCGGGCAGGAGGCGGATCTGATCCGGGTGAAACGCTGTCACGACGACGCCGAGCTCGGGGTCGCGCACCACGTCGATGAGCGTGCCATCGCGGTCGAGCAGGATCCCGCGCCTCGCCACGCGGCGCTCAGCTCTCGGCGACGAGCTGGAGGAGCCGCTCGCAGATCAGGTGGTGGTAGACTTCGTGGATCCCCTCCACGTGCGGCGTCGACGTGTAGCCGGCCCGCGTCCTCGGCACGATCACGCTGGCGTCGGCCATCTGGCGCAGCGCGCCGCCGTCGTAGCCGACGAGCGCGACCACCTTGGCTCCGGACCTCTTCGCGAAATCCGCGGCGGCCACCAGGTTCTGCGACCAGGGGCCGGCCCGGTCGGCGCCCGAGCCGCCGTGCACGCTGAGGCACACGAGGACGTCGCCCGCGACGAGGCGGCCGTCGAGCTGCTCGAGGAAGATCCGGTTGAAGCCGACGTCGTTGGTGAGGGCGCTGAGGAGCGCCGCGTTGTCGCAGAGGGAGGTGCACTTGAAGCGCCGCTTGCCCTCGACCCACGTGAACTTGGCGATGTCGCAGGCGAGGTGGCTCGCGTTGGCGGCCGAGCCGCCGTTGCCGCACGTGTAGACGGTGCGATCGTTCCGGTACGCCTCGAAGAGGATCTCGATGACGCGAGCCATGTCGTCGGGGCTCGTCGCGAGGGCGATCTCGGACGTCTCGCGAAGGTACTTTTCCACGAAGTCGTGCGTGCGCTGAGGCATGGTCATTTTATAGCCAGAGTCGCGCGCAAATGCCCAGCGGGGAGGCGCGGCCACGCACCCGCTCACGATCGGTGCAGGTTCGCGACGATGCGCGCGCCGTCGAGATCGAAGCGGAAGCGCAGCACGCGCAGGCCCTTCGCCGCGAGCGCCTCCAGCACCTGGCGCTTCTCCGTCGGGCGGACGTAGAACATGAAGAAGCCGCCGCCGCCGGCCCCCATCAGCTTGCCGCCGAGCGCCCCGGCGCCCCGCGCGAGCTCGTAGATCTCGTCGAGGACCTCGTCGGTCATCCTGGAGGCGAGCTTACGCTTCTGGATCCAGTGGGCGTGCAGGAGCTCGCCGTAGTCGTCGAGCCTGCCCGTGACCAGGATGCGGTACACGTCGCAGCCGATGTCCTTGATGCGGTGCATCCGCTCGACGACGTCGGGCTCGAGGTCGTGAAGCCGCCGCCCCTGCTCCGAGAGGACGATCCTGGCCGGCCGCTCGATGCCGCTCCACACGATGAGCAGGTTGCTCTCGAGCTCGTCCAGCACCTCGTCGCGGACCGGCACGGGCTCGACGTGCACGGAGCCGTCCGGCGAGAAAGTGAACGCCGTGACGTTGCCGTACGCGGCGATGTACTGGTCCTGCTTGCCGATCGGCTCCCCGAGGCGCTCGATCTCGATGGCGCAGGCCTCGCGGGCGAGCTGCTCGGACGACACGAAGTCGCGCTTGTATGTGTGCAGGGCGTTGAGCAGCGCGACAGTGAACGAGCTCGACGAGCCCAGGCCCGAGTTCGCGGGCAGGTCCGCGACGCTCGTGAGCTCGATCGAGTGCTCGATTCCCATCATCCGGAGCGCCTCCCGGAAGATGGGGTGCTCGATCCGGTCGACCGAGGGGACGATCTCGGTCTTCGAGTAGGCGAGGCGGATGTCGCGATGGAATCGCTTGTTGGCCGTGACGTAGATGTACTTGTCGATGGCCGCCGAGACGAGATAGCCGCCGAAGCGGTCGGAGTAGGCCGGCAGGTCGGTCCCGCCGCCGCCGAGCGAGAAGCGGACCGGGGCGCGTGAGACGATCATCGCCGCTCGTCCCCCGCGCCCGCGAGGGCAGCCTCGAGATCGCGGAGGCCCTGCTCGGAGCCGATCTCGTAGAAGCGCTCCGCGACCGGGAGGGCCCGCAGGCGGCCGCGCGCCGCGAGGTCGCGCTGCACCGCCTCGAAGCCGAGCGGCGCGTCCGCCGGCAGCGCCGCGACGACCTCGCGGCGGAGCGCCGTCGCTCCGTAATCTATGTGGTCGAGCGCAGGGTCGGGCGGGGCGCCCGCGCGCCGCTTCTCGTAACGCGCCACGAGATCGCCCGAGATCGCTGTGTTCGACGCGTCGAGCCGGCCCTCGTTCCGGTACACGGCCATCGTGCCGAGCGCCTCGGGGTGCGCGCAGAGGTCCCGGAGCGGGGCCAGATAGTCGAAGGGGAGATAGGAGTCGCCGTAGGTCATGAGGAACACAGGGGCCAGGCGGGGCAACGCGCGGCGCAGCGCGCCGGCCGTGCCCAGGAGAGCTGGGCCGTCGTCGGCGTAACGGAGCGGCAGCCCCGCGAACCGGTCGCCGATCGCCTCTCGAACCGCGTCGCCGAGGTGACCCACGCAGAGGACCACCTCGCCGAAGCCCGCCTCGGCGAGCCGCTCGAGGAGCCATGCCCCGAACGGCCTGCCGGCCACGGGCAGGAGGAACTTCGGCGTGCGCTCCGTGCGCGGGCGCATCCGGGTGCCGAGCCCGCCGGCGAGGATCACGGCTTGAGGAGGCGAGGCATCGGCGCGCACGAGCGGGACCTACCACAGACGACGGCGGCTTTCGGGGCGTCCGGGGCGCTCCTGCCGGGGGCCCAAAGAAATCGTCGCCACAAACTGTACGACCGTTCAGCTACTGAACTAGGGTCGGTGACATGACCAACAAGGACATCGTTCCGCATCTTCTCCGGACGCTGGTTGCCCTCCAGAGCGAGGGCAAGACGGTGACCCTCGATACATTGACCGCGGCCCTGGCGGTGCGTCGGACCGACGTCCGCCGGGCGATCACCGCCCTGCACCGCGAGGGCTATCTCGACGCCCTCCGGATGCGGCTGACGTTCCGCGGGCTCGCGCTGGGCGCGGCGTTCGCGGCGGCGCCGCTCCGCCCGCTGCGCCGCGCGCCGCAGCGCGCGGTCAAGGCGGCTTGAGCGCCGCTGGGCCCACCCCGGCCGGCGCGGCGCACGAGCGGCAAGTCAACCTCTGGCAAGCGCCTGGACGGTCCCGAGATGATTTGTCGATGAGTTTCAGATCTTGCCAGCATTTCATTTGGTAGAGCGGCAAATTCACACGAGCGTGCCGCCGGCAGGGGGCGCCGGCAGGGATCAAGCGCCGGGGTCGCGGCGCCGGACGATGCGCGAAACGTCCGGGTTTCTCCGGCCTGCGCGCGCCTCCTCGCGTGGAAGACGTTGACATTCCGGGGGATTCGTGAGACGGCGGCAGCGTGATATCCGATGTCGAGATCGAGAATGAGATTCGGGCTTTGGTGGCCAAGTTCCTGGAGGGCATGAGAGCGCTGGTCCGTAAGGACGTCTTCCAGAACGCTGCGCGGTACCTGGAAGTCGACATCAAGGCCGCAGGGATATCGACCGGGCCCGCCGCGACTCCCACCAAGCCTGGCCGCAAGGCCGAGCGCGCGCCGACGCCGGCGCCGACGAAGAGCCGCCCGGCCGCGTCGGCCCGCAGCGCGCCGTCGCGCAAGGCTCCGTCGCGTCCGGCCCCGTCGCGTCCGGCCCCGTCGCGTCCGGCCCCTCGCAAGAAGGCCGCCGCGCCGCGTGCCGCCGGGGGCGCCGCGCGTCCAGCGGTCGCGCCGGCGAAGGCTCGCGCCACGAGCGCCGGGAAGCCCCAGGCGCCCGCCGTCGGGGCGGGCGACAAGGGTGCCCAGCCGGCCGGCCCGGCGAGCCCGGAGCACGCGCCGTCCGGGATCCCCGAGAACGAGATCGCGGAGGCGCTGCTCGCCCATGTGGAGATCGAGCCAGGGCAGGGGATCGACGACCTTGCGCTGGCGATGGGGACCCCCGCAGCGGATCTCCAGGAGCCGATCAAGAAGCTTCTCGAGGAAAACAAGATCACCGAGGAGCTGCGCCAGGGTCAGACGTCGTACTACCCGACGTGAGCGGCGACATCGACGCGTCGGTGATCCGGGCATGAGCGTTGCTCGGCGCTGGCCGCGGCGTGCGGCCGGCGCGGGAACAGGCGGAAGCGGGCGCAGCGTCCGGGGCGAAGCTCCGGCGATCCGGGCGAGTTCCGCGCGCACCTCGCCGCGACGCCGTGACCAGGGACCGGGCGGAGACTCCGGACGAGTCGCAGAAGGCTGGACCTGAGGACGGACGACCCGGTGGCCAAGGCGCGCGGGCGGCGTCAGGTGGACACGAACCGACCCGGGGACGCGGACCGCTGGCGCCGAGCGAGCCTCGCGACCTACATCCGGGCGGACACAGGCGTGTCCCGCGTGTCGGACGCCGAACTCAGCGACGCCGTCGCCGCGTACTCGACGCGGGGGCGGGGCCCCGGTAACCTGCCCTTCCAGGCTCTTCCCGGATGACTCCCGCGCACGAACAGATTCTCAACGTCCTGCTCGGCTATCTCTCGGCGATGAATGCAGAGGGAGTCCTGCTCCGGGCCATGCGCGAGGCGGAGATCCAGCCGGAGAAGTTCTCGCTCGAGGATCTCCCCGACATCATTCCGAGCATCGAGCGCCGGGCCCGCCTCTACGTCGATCCGGGGCGGCTCGGGCGGCTCAAGACGGAGATCGCCGCAATCGGCGGCGATCGACCTTCGCGGCGCTCGAAGGTCATGGTCATCAGCGTGGAGGCCGACATCAGCGAGGCGCGCCTGAGCGCGAAGGCCGTTTGCGACGCGGCCGGCGCAAAGAGCTTCACCTCGCACAAGGTCGCGACCATCGTCAGCGAGCTCGCCCGGAACATCGTCCACTATACCCCCGGCGGGACGATCGAGATCGCGGTGCAGCGCGACATCCCGGTCCGCTTCGTCATCGTCGCCGTGGACGAAGGCAGCGGGATCCAGAACCTTCAAGAAATTCTGGCTGGACGCTACAAGAGCAAGACCGGGATGGGTCGCGGCCTCATCGGGGTCAAGCGGCTGGCCGATCGCTTCCAGATCGACTCGGGGCCGAAGGGCACGCGGGTGGAAATCGAGGTCCACCTGTGAAGGTCGCCGTGGAGTACACCATTCTGCCAAAGGATGGAGAGCGCGTCAGCGGCGACGCCGCGTTCGTCCGCGCCGGCGAGGACGGGTGTCTCTTCGCGGTGATCGACGCCCTGGGCCACGGCGAGCACGCGGCGGCCGCGGCGAACGTCGCGCTCAAGGCGCTCGCCGACGCCCCGCTGGGCGACGACGTCCGCGCCCTCATCGATCGCCTCCACGCGCGGCTCCGCGGGACCCGCGGCGCCGCCGGGATGATCTGCCGCTTCCGGGACGGGCGGCTCCAGGGCTGCGGCATCGGCAACGTCGAGCTGATGTCCCACGGCACGCGCGTGCAGTGGCTCCAGAGCCCGGGGATCCTCGGCGCGTCGCTCGGAAAGGTCCGGATCTTCGACGCGCAGCTCGCGCCGGGCGACCGCCTCGCCGTCTTCTCCGACGGGATCTCGCCCCGCTTCGATCTCTCGCTGTTTCGTGGAATGAAGGCCGCGGAGGCCTGCCGCGCCCTCATGAGCCGACACCGGCGCTCGCACGACGATTCAACCGTCTTGATCGCCGACATCGAACCTTAGGATGACCATGGAGCTCAAGCGCCTTCCCATCATCAACCTGTGGGACCGGATCCTGGTGCCCATCCAGGGGGACGTGACCGACGATCTCGCGGAGCAGCTGAACACCGAGGTGCTGCGGGCGATCCACGAGAGCGGGGCGAAGGGGCTGGTCATCGATCTCACGGCCGTATGGATCATGGATAGCCACCTGTGCGCCGTGCTCTCGAACCTCGCCTCCGCCGCGCGGCTCATGGGCACGCCGACCATCCTGTCCGGGCTGAGCCCGGAGATCGCGATGACGCTCCAGGCCATGGGGGTCGAGCTCGCGGCCGTGAAGACGGCCCTGACGCTGGAGCAGGCGCTCACGATGCTCGGGCTCGAGGTGCGCCGGGCCGAGGCGCGCGACGAGGACGACGACGAGGACGACGACGACCTCTTCGACGACGAGGACGACGAGGACGAGGACGACGACGGATGGGAGGCGGACGATCGCGGCGACTCGGGGCGATCGCCGCCGGGCGCGCGTCCCTCGCGATCGAGCTCGACCGCCGATCGCCGGCAAAGCGCGAAGAGCCGGCTCAGGCGCCGCTGATCTCGCGGGCGGAAGGCCGGCGCCTCCCGCCGCAACGTCGACGAGCACGCCGGCCCGACACGCGCTCGCTGGCGATCTGGAGACGACCGGGTGACGGCGTTGGTCCCGGTGGGCAACGCCGTGGGTCCCTGGTATGCCTCACGACCGCTCTCCGGGCGCATCACCATGGACAAGCTGGATTGCCTCTCCGCTCCGCCGCCCAAGCAGCGGGGGATCTTCTGCAACCGGACGCTGAATCTGCGCTCGATCAAGGCGATCGGGTACGACATGGATTACACGCTGATCCACTACCGCGTGGAGGCGTGGGAGCGCCGGGCGTATGAGCACCTCCGCCATCTGCTGGAGAGCGAGGGCTGGCCAGTCGGCGATCTGACGTTCGAGCCGGATCTCGTGATCCGTGGGCTCATCCTGGACACCGAGCTCGGCAACCTGCTCAAGGTGAACCGCTTTGGCTACGTGAAGCGGGCCTACCACGGCACGAAGCCGATCGACTTCGAGACCCAGCGCTCGACGTACGCGCGGACGATCGTCGACCTGTCGGACGGACGCTACGTGTTCCTGAACACGCTCTTCTCGCTCTCGGAAGGGTGCATGTACGCGAAGCTCGTCGACCTCCTGGATCAGCGCCGCCTGCCCGAGGTGCTCGGCTACAGCGACCTCTACCGCCGCGTGAAGGACCGCCTCGACGCGACGCACATGGAAGGGCAGCTGAAGGCCGAGATCATCGCGGACCCGGACCGGTTCGTGCTGCTCGACCCGGAGACCCCGCTCGCGCTGCTCGACCAGAAGGAGGCGGGCAAGAAGCTCGTCCTGATCACGAACTCGGAGTGGGTCTACACGCGCGCGATGATGAGCTACGCCTTCGATCGCTTCCTGCCGGACGGCATGACGTGGCGCGAGCTGTTCGACGTCGTGATCGTGTCCGCGCGGAAGCCGGAGTTCTTCTCGAGCCGCAGCCCGCTCTTCGAGGTGGTCACGGAAGACGGCCTGTTGCGCCCGGCGGGCAGGCTGCGCGAGGGCGGGCACTATCTCGGCGGCAACGCGGGGCTCGTCGAGCACCACCTCCGGCTGTCCGGTGACGAGATCCTCTATATAGGCGATCACATCTATGGAGATGTGCACGTGTCGAAGAGCGTCTTGCGGTGGCGCACGGCGCTCATCATCCGCGAGCTCGAGGACGAGATCCTCGCGATCGAGGAGGCGCGAGGGGCCGAGGCGCGCCTCGATCTGTGGATGCGAGAGAAGGAGGACATGGAGGGCGTCTACGCCAGGCTGCGCCTCGAGCTCCAGCGGATGCGCGCCGGCTACGGGCCGGTCGTCGGGGCGACGGAGGTCGAGGTCCAGGCGAAGATGAACGAGCTCAAGGTGCGCCTCGCGGCGCTCGACGCGCGGATCGCCCCGCTCGCGAAGGCGTCGGCCGAGACGCTGAACCCGCGCTGGGGGCTGCTCCTCCGCACGGGGAACGACAAGAGCCACCTGGCCCGGCAGATCGAGCGCTCGGCGGACATCTACACGTCCCGCGTCTCGAACTTCCTCCTGGCGACACCCCACGTGCTGCTCCGCTCGCACCGCGGGAGCCTGCCGCACGACTCCATGGGGGCGCCGCCGGGCGCCGACCGGCAGAACGGCGAGCCCGCCCCGGTCGACGACGCGACGCCCGTGGGGATGTAGGCCGCCCGCGCGGCCGCGGCGGCGTCAGGCCGCGAGCTTCTGCGCGGCGCTGTCGAGGATGTCGAGGCACCCCGCCAGGCTGTCGCAGAAGAGCAGCTCGCGCCGGAGTGCTGACGCGCCGGGGAGGCCGCGGAGATAGCCGGTGAGGTGGCGGCGGGTCACGCGCACGCCGTGCGGTTCGCCGCGCGCCTCGGTGTTCGCGATGAGGTGCGCGCGGCAGAGGGCAAGGCGCTCCTCGGCCGTCGGCCCCGGGAGCCGCGCGCCGAGATCGAGCAGGGCCCGGGCCTCGCGGAAGATCCAGGGGTGGTCGATCGCGGCGCGGCCGACCATCACGCCGGCGCAGCCCGTCTCGCCGAGGGCGCGGGCGGCGTCATCGGCCGTCTTGATGTCGCCGTTCACGACGACAGGGATGGACACGACCTCGCGCGCGCGGGCGGCCCAGCTCCAGTCGGCCGCGCCGCTGTGCCCCATCTGGGCCGTGCGGCAGTGGATCGTGAGCGCGGCGACGCCGGCGTCCTCGAGGCGGCGCGCCAGGTCGATGATCGGCATGTGCGACTCGGGCCCCCAGCCGATGCGCGTCTTCACCGTGACCGGCAGCGCGACCGTGCGCGCCACGAGGCGGGCCATCGCCACCATCGCCTCCGGGTCGCGCAGCCAGCCCGCGCCCGCGCCGCGGCCGGCGATCTTCGGCACCCAGCAGCCGCAGTTGATGTCGAGGAACGCCGGCCCCGCCTGCTCGGCGACGCGCGCGGCCTCGGCGAGGCGCTCCGGGTTGGCGCCGTAGATCTGGATCGCGGTGGGCTGGTCGCCCTCGGACAGGGCGAGCTTGCGCCGCGCCGTCTTGCACCCGCGCAGGAGCCCCTCGACGTTGACGAACTCCGTCACGCACAGCTCGGCGCCGAGCTCACGGCAGATGCGGCGGAAGACGGCGTCGGTCACGTCCTCCATCGGCGCGAGGACGACGGGGCGGCTTTCGAACAGCCGGCGGAAGCTTTCAGGCGAGAGCGGCACGATGGCGAGCTTTCAAGCATGGATCCGGCCGGCTGACCAGGGAGACCGCCGCGGGATGCGCGCGCTGCGCCCGTGGACTCGGCTGGACCGGCGCGGCGGCGCCGGGAGGCCCGCTGAGCTCGAGCCCGCGGCGCAGGGCGAGCCACCCGGCGGCGTCTGACCCTGACGGCCGCGCGGTCGCGCAGTTGCCAGACGCCGAGGAGACCCGAGAGACCTGCTCCCGGTTCGCGAGCGCTGCGTCGCGGCGCGGCGCACCGCGGACCTGCAGCGGGGATTCACCATCTCGCCGACGTGTATGCGCGCAGCGCACGAGCACGGCAAGTGGAGCGGCGAGTGGCCTTGTCGGTAGTTACAGCCTGGGTGGTGGGAGATGGCGACCGGCAGAGCGGCGCGTCCCGCCGTCGTGATCGAGGAAACCAGCCGCGCCGAAGTCAGCAACGCTCGCTTGACGTTCGGCGCGGCTCTGGCGACCCTCGAGAGTGCCATGAAGCGTGCGCTGCTCAGAGATGCTCTCCGCGCTGAGCGATCGGCGTCGTCGCGCATGCTGAGGGAGCGCGAGACCCGCCAGATCGGGCCGCGGCGCAGCGCGCTGAGCGCCCACGACACGGAGAGCGTCCGCCGCGCGGTCCGCCGCGCCATCCGCGTCGCGCTCTGGATCTGGCCCGCGTTCACGCTCGTCGACGTGTTCATGGCGACCGTGCTGTACCCGGCGGCGCCGGTGTGGCGCTGCATCGTCCTGCGCATGGTCGAGCAGGGGCTCGCCCTCCTCGTGTACCGGCTCTCGGGGCGCCCGACGTTCTCCGGCCGCGTCGTGCTCCTCGGCTACGACGCCGCGTTCCTCACCGCCGCGCTCTTCATCTCGCTCATGGCGCTCGATTTCGGCGGCCTGACGAGCGCGTACATGCACGGGCTCTCCATCGTCGTGCTGCTCCGCACGGCGCTCGTGCCGGCGCCGTTCAGCAAGGCGCTCGTCGCCTCCGCGCCGATGTTCCTCGCGTTCCCGGCGACCATGGGCATCGCCGCCTTCTTCTCGCCGTCGATCCAGGCGGCGTGGCTCGACCCGACGACGCTGCTCACGGCCGCGAGCCATTACATCTTCGTCCCGGCCTCGGGCGTGATCGGGGCCCTGTCGAGCCACGTCGTGTGGGCCGCGCAGCAGCAGGTGTATCAGGCGCGCAAGCTGGGCAGGTACCGGCTCGAGGCGCCGATCGGCAAAGGGGGGATGAGCGAGGTCTGGCTCGCCTGGGACGAGACGCTCCAGCGCGACGTCGCCCTCAAGCTCCTCCGGACGCGGGATGCGCCGGATCCGGCGGTGCTGAAGCGCTTCGAGCAGGAGGCGCACGCTGCCAGCAAGCTCAGCGATCCGCACACCATCCGGATCTTCGACTTCGGCGCGAGCGACGACGGCATCTACTACATCGCGATGGAGCACCTGCGCGGGGCGGATCTCGCCGCCATCGTGCGCAGTTACGGACCCATGCCCGTGGCGCGCGCCCTGCGCTTCGCCCTGCAGGCCTGCCGCTCGCTCATCGAGGCGCACGAGGCCGGGATCATCCACCGCGACATCAAGCCGCAGAACCTGTTCGTCACGCGCGTGGGCGACGATCACGACTTCCTGAAGCTGCTCGACTTCGGCGTCGCGCGGATGGTCGAGGGCGGCCGCGACGCCGAGCTGACGAACAGCGGCATGCTCTGCGGGACGCCCGCGTACATGGCGCCCGAGGTCTGCCGCGGCGATCGCGCGGACGCGCGCAGCGACATCTACTCGCTCGGGGGCACGCTCTATTTCCTGCTCACCGGGGAGCTGCCGTTCGAGGGCTCGTCGTCGGGGCAGCTCTTCGCCGCGCACATGACGAAGGCGCCCCTCGCGCCGTCGGTGCGCCGCGGCGCGGCCGTCCCTCGCGCGGTCGACCGCCTCGTCCTGCGGTGCCTCGCCAAGGATCCGCGCCATCGGTTCCAGAGCGCGCGAACGGTGTTCGACGCGCTCCTCCCGCTGCTCGACGAGTCCGCATGGAGCGCGGCGGACGCGGAGCGCTTCTGGGTGGCCAACCGCGCCGAGAAGCTCGGCCAGCTCGAGGCGCCGCCCGAGCGCCTCGCCCCGACGCGCGGCGGCTCGACCCGATCGGCCACGGCGCGATAGGCGCCGCGACACGGCGTCTCCGCGCGCGCGTCACCCTCGCGCGTCACTCTGCCGGCGCCCCTATATGGGGTCGTCGCGAGGGAAAAGTACGTCGAAACGGATCAGAAACACGAGAGAAACTCGGATGTTGGCTCCTCACCTGTAAGACGCAGAGGCCGATGCAGAGCATGCATTGATCGGACATGGCTGCTTCGAACCGCCATGTTGCATCGCGGCCAGCACCCGATCTGACCAGGAGGACTGATGTCGACTTTGATCACCGAGTGGAACCCCGACGATGACGTGTTCTGGGAGAAGACAGGGAAGCGTATCGCCCGTCGGAACCTCATCTGGTCGATCATCGCCGAGAACATCGGCTTTTCCGTCTGGCTGCTCTGGAGCGTGACGGCCACCCGGCTCCCCAAGGTCGGCTTCAACTACACCACGGACCAGCTGTTCCTGCTCGTCGCGATCCCGGGCCTCATCGGCGCGTTGATCCGGTTCCCGTACACGTTCGCGGTCCCGAAGTTCGGCGGGCGCAACTGGACCGTCGTCAGCGCGCTCTTGCTGCTCATTCCCACGATCTCGCTCTCGATGCTCGTGACGAGGCCCGACACGCCGTTCTGGCTGATGGCGCTCGCGGCGGCGACCGCGGGGCTCGGCGGGGGCAACTTCGCCTCGAGCATGGCGAACATCTCGTTCTTCTATCCGGACAAGAAGAAGGGGCTGGCGCTCGGCCTCAACGCCGCCGGCGGCAACGTCGGCGTCAGCAACGTGCAGCTCATCGTGCCCCTCCTCATCGGGCCCGGCGCGGTGGCGACGGCGATCGGCGGGTATCACACCGAGTCGGGGATCTACCTGCAGAACGCAGGGCTGATGTGGATCCCGCTGATCCTCATCGCGGCGGCCGGCGCTTACTTCTTCATGAACAACCTGGCGTCGGCGAAATCGAACTTCAAGGATCAGATGGCCGCCACCAGGAACAAGCACACCTGGATCATCGCCTGGCTGTACATCGGGACGTTCGGCTCGTTCATCGGCTACTCGGCGGCGCTGCCGCTCCTGCTCAAGATGCAGTTCCCCGCCGTGACCCTCGAGCTCACGTTCATGGGCGCGCTCATCGGCTCGGTGGCCCGGCCGCTGGGCGGCTACCTCGCCGACAAGATCGGCGGCGCGCGCATCACGTTCTGGAACTTCGTGGTGATGGGGCTCGCGTCGCTCGGGATCATCCACTTTCTCAACGAGAAGAGCTACGCCGGGGTCGTCACGATGTTCATGTTCATGTTCATCACGACCGGCATCGGCAACGGCTCGACGTTCCGGATGGTCCCGGTCCTGTTCCGGCGCGACCACCTCCGCGCCGCGCAGGGCAGGGGCGAGGCGGCGCGCGTCGAGGCGCTCAACACGGCGCGCCGCCAGAGCGCGGCCGTCCTCGGCTTCACCTCGGCGATCGGCGCGCTCGGCGGCTTCTTCATCCCGCGGAGCTTCGGCGCCTCGATCAAGGCGACGGGCGGGGCCACGACGGCGCTCACGTATTTCTTCATCTTCTATGTCACCTGCATGGGGCTCACGTGGTGGTGCTACCTGAGGACCCGCTTCCTCGTGAACCGCATCCCGAGCCTCGCCGAGGCCGACGCCTGATCCGCGCTGGGCTTTCGCGCCGTCGGGCGCGCCAGCGGCCCTTGAACCCCCTTTGACGCCGAGGCGCCCGCCGCGCGCTGCGCGAGGGCGCCTCGGCCTGTCAAGCTACCGCGAGCGTCCTGCGAGCGGATCGCGATGCCCTGACAGCGTGGAGCGCCGCGGCGAGGACCGGGCCGCGACGCTGCGCCGCTGATCGAGGGCCGCGCTGCCGCTTCGTCGCGCCGCGCGGTCGTCAGCGCTCGCTACCAGCCGCCGCAGAAGCTGCCGCCGCAACCGCCGCCCCAGCCGCCCCAGCCGCCCCAGCCGCCAAAGCCCCAGGGCCGGAAGCCCCAGGGCCGGAAGCCCCAGGGCCGGAACCCGCCCCAGAAGTGGTGGTGGCCCCAGGGCCGGTGCCAGCCCCAGAAGTGGTGGTGGTGGCCCCAGGGATGGAAGCCGCCCCAGCCCCAGCCGCCGCCCCAGAAGCGCGACGCGTCGGGTTGCTCGCCGGCGCTCTCCTCCTCACCCGCGCTCGTCGACCCGGCGTCCGCCGAGCCGGGGTCTGCCGAGCCGGGGTCTGCCGAGCCGGGGTCTGCCGAGCTCGCGTCCTCCGAGCTCACGCCCATCGCCGGCAGCGCGCTCGACTCCTGATCCGCCGAATCCATCTCCTCGGTCTGAGATGCCTGCTTCGCCTCGTCGAGCGGGGCTCCCGTGTCCTCCGACGCCGTCGTCCTGGCCATGCAACCGGCCGCGGACAGGGCCGTCGAGAGGACGACGAGCGATGCGAACTTCGTCAATTGGCTCATGTTCCCATTCTCCTGTGCACATCAATCCATGTGGAATGGAGTCATCGCCCGTCGTGGCCGCGGGCGCTGACACCCGGGGATCTGAGTTTCCCCGTCGCAGGAACATGTGTGGTGTCGGGGAGGTGATGTCGATTACCCCAGAAAGGACACCTGAGACACCATGGACGCTTTCAGCGCGGCCCGCGCGCGAAGGAAGGCGGAGTTGTTGTGGATCGGGGTGGCGCGGGGTGGCGAAGCGTCATGTGCGCTCTCCGCGAGGCGGGGCGACTCGGCCGCGCGGCGCGGCGCTCGCCAGGGGTGCGCCAAAGCCCCGGCCGGAGCCGCGAGACGCGCGTGCGCGCTCTCCCAGGTTCCGCGCGCGCGCCGGGCCGGGAATGCCAGCCCACGCCCACGGCCCGGCCGGGTCAGCGCGCGCGCGCGCCGAGAAGCAGGAGCGCGTCAGAGTGCGACGCCATGGACAATCTGGTCTGAAAAAGCCTAGCCTTGTAAGGCTGCCGTGATGGTGACCTGCAGTGCCAGCGGCTCGATCCGCGGAGATGGCGCGACGCGCCAGCGGGCTCGGACCCGTGAGCGATCGCTGTGCTGCAGGCCTCGGCGCGCGGCAAAGGATGCATCATGAAGGCTCGCGAGATCGTGACGTCTGCCCAGATACTCCGGCTTGAAGACGATGGGATCATCCGCGCGACTGCGTTCCCCGTGCACATGAGCCTGGCTTTCGCGCAGGAGGTGGTCAGGGCGACCATCGAGCTCGCCGACGGCACGCCGCGCCCCGTCCTGGTCGACATAAGAGCGCAGAAGGCGGTGGACCGGGTGGCCCGGGAGTACTTCGCAGGAGCGGAGGCCGCGAAGGGGCATTGCGCCCTCGCGCTGCTCGTGGACTCGCCCGTGAGCAAGACGATCGGAAACTTCTTCCTTGCGCTGTCGAGCGCCCCCGTACCCCGCAAGCTGTTCACGGTCGAGGAGGACGCCATGCGCTGGCTGCGGGGGCTCCTCCGTTGAGCGACGGCGCGCAGGCGGCCGATCCCTCCGACCGCGGCGAGCTCGCGCGCGTGATCCAGGAGCTCGCCGCCGGCAACTCGGAGGCCCGCGCGGTCCGCGCGGATCCATCTGACGACGACGGCGCGCTCGAACCGACACTCGCGCAGCCCAACCTGCTGGCGGAGGAGCTCGCGGCGCTGCGCGCGCTCAAGGGGAAGGCGTCGACGCGGCTCGCCGAGCTGACCGACGTCGCGCTCGCGGTCGCCTCGCTCGACTATTCCAGGAGGGCCGAGATCAGCGGCGACGTCGACGAGCTCGACGGGCTCGCCGCGGGCATGAACATGATGATCGAGGAGCTCCAGTCCTCGACCGCGTTCGTCAACAACATCCTCTCGGCGATGGCCGACGCGCTCCTCGTGCTCCAGGTTGACGGAGCGATCAGGAGCGTGAACCGCGCGGCCCTGGAGCTCCTCGGCTACGCGAAGGGCGAGATCCTGGAGCAGCCGGTCGAGCGGGTATTGTGGACGTCACCAGCGTCTCGGGGGTGGACCAGCAAGTCGCCAGCGCGATCGTGCACGCGGTGCGCGCGACCCGCCTGATCGGCGCGCAGGTCGTGCTCACCGGGATACGCCCGGAGGTGGCGACGACGATGACGGCGCTCGACATCGAGCTCGGCGGCGTCGTCCTGTGCGGCACGCTCAAGGACGGGGTCGCCCACGCGGAGCGCAGGCGCCGTCGCGCCGCGCGCTAGGCCTGGCTATCGCGCCGCGCGCCAGGTGCGGCCGTCGCGCCGCGCGCCAGGTGCGGCCGTCGCGCCGCCTGGGCCCGGCGCGGCGCGCGCGGGCCGCCCGGCGGCTCGGGACGCTCACGCCATGACCTCGCCCTCGTAGAACGTGATGTGCGCGGCCCGGAGCGCCTGCTCCCCGCCCATCCCGCGGTGGTGCCGCCGGAACACCTCGGACTTCGGGTACTCCTGGAAGGCCTCCTGGCTCGCCCACTGCGAGACCGCCTTGAGGCTGCCGTCACCCAGCCAGATCTCGAGGCCGAGGAAGCCGGAGAACTGCCGCATCTCCGGCGCTGCCCGCCGGAAGCTCTCCACCATGGCCTGAAGTGCCGGACCCGAGGCGGTGATGGTGTTGACGACGATGAACATGGTGGATTTCTAGCGGCGCGCTGGACGGCGGCAATGCGGGGCGCGCGAGCCGGCGTCGAGCTCGGCCCCTGGCGAGGCGGCGAAGCGGAACTCGGCGCCTCCCTGTCGAGGCTGCCAGTCGGAGGAGCGGCGAGCCCCGAGCGGGGGCTGCCGTGATCGCCCGGAGCGAGCGCTCAGCCCGCGAGCTTCGCGCGCACGGCCTCGCCCATCCCCTGGGTCGACACCTTGCCGCCGAGATCCGCGGTCCTGGCGCCGCCGGCGATCGCCTGCGCCACGGCGCGCTCGAGCGCGGCCGCCTCCTTGTCGAGCCGCAGCGAGTGCCGGAGCAGCATGGCGGCGCTGAGGATCGTGCCGATCGGGTTCGCGATCCCCTTGCCGGCGATGTCGGGCGCCGAGCCGTGGATCGGCTCGTAGACGCCGCGCGTGCCGTCGCCGAGCGACGCGCTCGGCAGGAGCCCCAGCGAGCCGGCCAGCACGGCCGCCTCGTCGGTCAGGATGTCGCCGAACATGTTCTCGGTGACGATGACGTCGAACGCCGCCGCCGACGTGATGAGCCGCATCGCGCACGAGTCGACGAGCTGGTGCTCGATGCGGATGTCGGGGTGGCGACCGGCGACCTCGGTCGCGACCGTCCGCCAGAGCCGCGATGACTCGAGGACGTTCGCCTTGTCGACCGACGTGACGAGGCGCCGGCGCGCCGAGGCGAGGCGGAAGGCGAGCTCGACGACGCGCTGGATCTCCTCGTCCGTGTACTCGAGCGTGTCGACCGCGCGCCGGCGCCCGTTCACCTCTTCGCGGAGCCGCGGCTTGCCGAAGTAGAGCCCGCCCGTGAGCTCCCGGACGACCAGGATGTCGACGTCCGCGAGCCGCTCCGGCTTGAGCGGCGACGCCTGGACGAGCTCCGGGAACAGGCGGATCGGCCGCAGGTTCGCGTACAGGCCGAGGCCCTGGCGCAGCGCGAGCAGCCCCTGCTCGGGGCGGACGTTCGCGCTCGGGTTGTCCCACTTGGGGCCGCCGACGGCGCCGAGGAGGACGGCATCCGCCGCGCGGCACGCGTCGAGCGTCTCCGGCGTGAGCGCGGTGCCGGTCGCGTCGATCGCGCAACCGCCGATCAGGTGCTCCGAGTAGGTGAAGCTGTGGCCGAACTGGGAGGCGACAGCATCGAGGGTGGCGCGGGCTTCGGCGACCACTTCGACGCCGATGCCGTCACCGGGCAAAAGAACGATATTGGCCTTCATGCGACCTCGCTGGCAGGCAACGTGGATGTGTACTGCTCTGGCTTTCTCGCTGCGAGCGTGAGCCCATACTCGATCCCGTCCGCGAGCGCATGCCATGACGCGTCGATGATGTTCGTCGACGCGCCGACGGTGCTCCACTGGCGGTGCGCGTCGCGGCTGTCGATGAGCACGCGCGTCGTCGCCGAGGTGCCGTCGCGCCCGTCGAGGATGCGGACCTTGTAGTCGACGAGCTGGATGTCGCGCACGGCCGGGAACACGGGCGCGAGCGCCTTGCGGAGCGCGCCGTCGAGCGCGTTGACGGGGCCGGCCCCCTCGGCCGCCGTGATCACCACCTCGTCGCCGACCGCGATCTTGATCATGGCCTCGGCGAAGGTGCCGATGCCCTCGCGCTGGCCCGCGATGACCTTGAAGTCGAGCAGCCGGAAGGGGGGCTGGTAGCCGGGCGAGCTCCGGCGGAGCAGCAGGGCGACGGACGCCTCGGCCGCCTCGAACGAGGAGCCGCGCGCCTCGCGCTCCTTGATCTGCTCGAGCACATCGACCTCGGCGCCCGTCGGCACCTCGAGCCCGAACTCCTCGGCCTTGCTGAGGAGGTTGCCGCGCCCCGACAGCTCGCTGACCACGGTCCGCATCGCGTTGCCGACGAGCGCGGGGTCGATGTGCTGGTAGGACGCGGGCTCGCGCCGCATCGCCGCGACGTGCACGCCGCCCTTGTGCGCGAAGGCGCTCCGGCCGACGTAGGCCATGTGATCGTCGGGGGCGAGGTTCGCCAGCTCGGCGACGTAGTGGGACAGCTCGGTGATCCCACGGAGGGCCCCGTCCGGCAGCGCGGCGAGGCCGAGCTTCAGCTCGAGGTTCGGGATGATCGCGCAGAGGTTCGCGTTCCCGCAGCGCTCGCCGTAGCCGTTGATCGTGCCCTGGACATGGCGGGCGCCCGCGCGCACCGCGGCGAGCGAGTTGGCGACCGCGCACTCGCCGTCGTTGTGGGCGTGGATGCCGAGCGGGTGGTCGAGCTGCGCCTTCACCTCGGCGACCACGGCCTCGATCTGCCACGGCAGCGAGCCGCCGTTCGTGTCGCAGAGCGTGAGCACCTCGGCCCCGCCGCGCACCGCGGCGCGCAGCGTCTCGGTCGCGTACGACCGGTCGAGCGCGAACCCGTCGAAGAAGTGCTCGGCGTCGTAGATCACCCGGCGGCCGTGCGCGCGCAGGAAGGCGATGGTCTCCTCGATCATCTGCAGGTTCTCGTCGAGCGTCGTGCGCAGCACCGCCGTCACGTGCTGGGTCGAGCTCTTGCCGAAGATCGTGCAGACGCTCGTCCCGGCGGCGAGGAGCGCGCGCAGCCCGGGGTCGTCCTCGGGCGCGAGCGACGCCCGGCGCGTCGAGCCGAACGCGGCGATCTTCGCGTGCTTCCACTCGATGTCCCTCGCCCGCTCGAAGAACTGCGCGTCCTTCGGGTTCGAGCCGGGCCAGCCGCCCTCGATGAAGGTGATGCCGAACGCGTCGAGGTGGCGCGCGATCTGCAGCTTGTCCTCGCAGGCGAGCGAGATGCCCTCGCGCTGGGTGCCGTCCCGGAGGGTGGTGTCGTAGACGTCGACGCGGTCCGCGGGGCGGGTGCCCTGCTGCGCGCCGTTGAGAAGCGGATTCATAAGGTTCGACTTCCTTGTGCGGCGAGGCTAGGCCGCGGAGCCCGTCGGCCCGCGACGGGGGCCCTCTCTGCTCCGCTCATCGGCCTATCTCGCGGTCTCGACGGCGGCGCCGTGGCCGCCCTGGTTGCTCTCTGACGCCGCCGCGTCGTCCTTGGCCTCGACGCCGTAGGTCGCGAGGAGCCGGTTCAGGGCGGTGAGGTACGCCTTCGCGCTGGCGACGAGGATGTCGGTGTCAGCGCCGTGGCCGTGGAAGACGCGCGCCGACGCGTCGTGCTGCGGGTGCCGCTTGCTCGACGTCACGTCCGCCCGGACGCGGACGCTCACCTCGCCGAGCGCGTCGATCCCCTCGGTCACCGCGTGCACCGAGAACTCGAGCAGGCTGCTCGGCACGCGGACGATTTCGTCGATCGCCCGGTAGGCGGCGTCCACCGGCCCGGTGCCGATCGCGGCGCGGACGTGCAGCGCCCCGTCTGGCCCGCGGAGGCGGACCGTGGCCGTGGGCATCCCCGTGGTCCCGCAGGCGACCTGGAGCGCGTCGAGCGTGTAGACCTCGGGGCCCTGCGCCCGCGTGGTCGAGACGATCGCCTCGATGTCGGGATCGGTGACGTGCTTCCTCTTGTCCGCGAGCGCCTTGAAGCTGGCGAACGCCGCCGCGAGCTGCGCCTCGTCGAGGTGGTAGCCGAGCTCCTCGAGGCGGTTGCGGAGCGCGTGCCGGCCCGAGTGCTTGCCGAGGACGAGCCGCGTCTGCGTGACGCCGACCATCTCGGGCCGCATGATCTCGTACGTCTCCTGGTGCTTCAGCATCCCGTCCTGGTGGATGCCCGACTCGTGCGCGAAGGCGTTGGCGCCGACGATCGCCTTGTTCGGCTGGACGTTGAAGCCCGTCGCCGCGCTGACGAGGCGGCTCACGGTGGCGATCTGGGTCGTGTCGATCCCGGTGCGCAGCCCGAAGACCGCCCGGCGCGTCGCGAGCGCCATGACGACCTCCTCGAGCGCGGTGTTGCCGGCGCGTTCGCCAATGCCGTTGATGGTCACCTCGGCCTGGCGCGCGCCCGCGCGGATGCCCTCCAGCGCGTTGGCCGTCGCGAGCCCGAGGTCGTTGTGGCAGTGGACCGAGAGGATGGCGCGGTCGATCCCCGGGACGTTCTTGCGGATCCCGGCGATCAGCGCGCCGAACTCGCTCGGGATGGTGTACCCGACCGTGTCCGGGATGTTGAGCGTGGTGGCCCCTGCCGCGATCGCGGCCTCGAGCACTTGGTAGAGGAACTCCGGCTCGCTCCGGCCGGCGTCCTCGGGGCTGAACTCCACGTCCGCGCACAGGTCGCGCGCGTAGGCGACCATGGCCCGGACGCGATCGAGCACCTCGGCGCGGCTCATCCGGAGCTTGTGCTTCAGGTGGATGTCGCTCGTGGCGAGGAAGGTGTGGATCCGCGGGTGCGCGGCCCGCGAGACGCCCTCCCACGCCTTGTCGATGTCGACCTTCGTGGCGCGGGCGAGGGCACAGATGATCGGCGGGGTCGCCGCGGGGCGGCCGGGGATCGAGGCCCCGCCCACGCGCTCGGCGATCGTCTGGACGGCGAGCAGGTCGTCGGGGGAAGCGGCGGGGAAGCCCGTCTCGATGACGTCGACGCCGAGCTTCGCCAGCGCGAGCGCGATCTCGAGCTTCTCCGAGGACGTCATCGTCGCGCCCGGCGACTGCTCGCCGTCGCGCAGCGTGGTGTCGAAGATGCGGACGTAATCGGACGGGGGCATCGCTTGATTCGCAATCATCTCAGGCATGGTGTTCTCCGCCGCCTCCCACGAGTGGAGACGCTCAGTCGCCGGGCTTGATGGTGACGGGGTCGATGAACGGCATCATCTTGCGCAGGTTGGCGCCGACCACCTCGATCCGCTGCTCCCGCTCCTTGGCCCGCGTCGCCTCGAAATTCGGCCGGCCCTGCTCGTTCTCGGCGATCCACTTGCGGGCGAACTCGCCGCTCTGGATCTCGGCGAGGATGCGCTTCATCTCCTCGCGCGTGCGGTCGGTGATGACGCGCGGGCCCGACACGTAGTCGCCGTGCTCGGCGGTGTCGCTGATCGAGTACCGCATGTAGTTGAGGCCGCCGCGGTACATGAGGTCGACGATGAGCTTGAGCTCGTGCAGACACTCGAAGTACGCGATCTCCGGCTGGTAGCCGGCGTTCACGAGCGTCTCGAACCCGGCCTTCACGAGCTCGCTGGCGCCGCCGCAGAGCACCGCCTGCTCGCCGAAGAGGTCGGTCTCCGTCTCCTCCGCGAACGTCGTGGTGAGCACCCCGGCGCGCGTCGCGCCGATGCCCTTCGCGTACGCGAGCGCCTGCGCCTCGGCCTTGCCGCTCGCGTCCTGGTGGACGGCGAGGAGCGCCGGGACGCCGCCGCCCGCCTCGTACGTCTCGCGCACGCGGTGCCCGGGGCCCTTCGGCGCGATCATCGAGACGTCGACCGACGCCGGGGGCGTGATCGTGTTGAAGCGGATGTTGAACCCGTGCGCGAACATGAGCGTCTTGCCCTGGCCGAGGTGCGGCGCGATCTGCTCGTTGTAGATGCGCGGCTGCGACGTGTCGGGGGCGAGGATCATGATGACGTCCGCGGCCTTCGCGGCCTCGGACACCGTGGCCACCTGGAGCCCCGCGGCCTGCGCCTTGGGCCGGCTCTTGCTGCCCTCGGGCAGGGCGACGATCACCGTCGCGCCGCTGTCGCGCAGGTTGAGCGCGTGCGCGTGCCCCTGGGAGCCATAGCCTACGATCGCGATCTTCTTGCTCTGGATGAGCGACAGATCCGCGTCGTTATCATAGAAAATTTTCGCCATCTCACTCTCCTTCAACAGGGATCCGCACTTCGCGGCTTCCCTTCCTTCACGTCATCAGGCGGCGCTGTTCTCGGTCGAGCGCGCAGGCAGCATCATGTCCAGCCTGGCCTCGGCCTCCTCGGCGCCGCGGGTCATCACGATCATCCCCGTCCGCACCATCTCGATGATCCCGAACGGGCGGAGCACGTCGAGCAGGCCCTCGATCTTGTCGCCGGTCCCGGTGATCTCGATGGTGAGCGCCTCCGGGGCGACGTCGACGGCGCGCGCGCGGAACACCTCACAGAGCTGGAGCACCTGCGCCCGGGTCGTCGCGTCCGCCTTCACCTTGATCAGCGCGAGGTCGCGCGCGACGGAGGCCGTGTGGGTGACATCCCGGACCCAGAGCGTGTTGACCAGCTTGTACAGGTTCGCCTCCAGGCGGCGCGCCCCGTCCTCGTCGGCCTCCAGGACCAGGGTCAGCCGCGAGACCCCGGCGATGTGGGTGCGCCCGACGCTCAGCGACTCGATGTTGTAGGCGCGACGCCGGAAGAGGGACGCGACTCGGTTGAGCACGCCGGGGCGGTCTTCGACGTAGGCGATGAAGGTGCGCAGGATGGGTCGATCCATGGATGCCTCTTGAAAGTCCCTCTTGTCTGTGGTGCGCCCGGCGCCGGCCGTGACGCGTTCGGACGCGCCCGGCTCGTCCGACGAGCGCGACGGGCGCGCCGGACGGGCTCCCGGGGCGCGTGCCTCTACGGCTGGGTTCACGGGTCCTCCCCGGTCTCCACGATGGGGCTCGGGCGTCGGATCATGTCCTTCAGGTCGGCGCCCGCAGGGACCATCGGGTAGACGCTGTCCTCCTGCTCGACGCGGAAGTCGACGACCACGGTGCCCGGCGTCGCGCGGGCGCGCGCCACCGCGTCCGCGATCTCCTCGCGCTTCGTGACCCGGATGCCGGTCAGGCCGTGGGCCTCGGCGAGCTTCACGAAGTCCGGGCTGCGCATCGGGGTCGCCGAGTAGCGCCGGTTGTAGAAGAACTCCTGCCACTGGCGCACCATGCCGAGGTAGCCGTTGTTGATGATGGCCACGTGGACCTTGATGCCCTCCTGCGCACAGGTCGACAGCTCGCACGCGGTCATCTGGAAGCCGCCGTCGCCGGCAACCACCCAGACCTCCTCCTCAGGCTTCGCGAAGCGCGCGCCGATCGCCGCTGGCAGGGCGAAGCCCATCGTGCCGAGCCCGCCGGAGGTGATGAGCTTCCGCGGGTGATCGTGCTTGTAGTACTGCGCTTCCCACATCTGGTGCTGGCCGACGTCGGTTACCACAAGCGCCTTGCCGTCGGTGAGCCGCCAGAGGTCGTGCATCACGTGCGCGGCGTACAATTTCTCGTTGTACGGCAATTGTTGAATGTCACGGACCGCCGAGTCGCCCTTCAGCGCGCTGATGCGCTCGATCCAGCCGCCCCGGTGGCGCTGCTTGACCCCGGGGATGAGCGACAGGAGGGTGTCCCGGGCGTCCCCGACGAGGCCCACGTCGACCTTGACATTCTTGTTGATCTCGGATCGGTCGATCTCGACGTGGATCTTCTTCGCCTTCACCGCGTAGGTCTTGAGGTTGCCGGTCACGCGGTCATCGAAGCGCATGCCGAGCGCGATGAGGAGGTCGGCCTCCTGGATGGCGTGGTTCACCCACGCCTCGCCGTGCATGCCCATCATGCCGAGGCTGAGCGGGTGAGTCGCCGGGAAGCCGCCGAGGCCGAGGAGCGTGGAAGCGACGGGGATGCCCGTCTTCTCCACGAAGGCGAGGAGCTCGCGCGTCGCCTCCGCCTTGACGATGCCCTGACCGGCCAGGATGAGCGGCCGCTCGGCGTCGTCGATGAGCTCGATCGCCTTCTCGATGTCCGCCTGGATGGCGTGGTACGAGGGGCGGTAGCCGGGCAGGCGGACCTCGCCCTTCAGCGGCTCGTAGTCCATCGACGCCTGCTGGGCGTCCTTGGTGATGTCCACCAGCACGGGGCCCGGGCGGCCCGAGCGCGCGATGTAGAACGCCTCGCGGATGGCGGGGGCGATGTCCTGGACCTCGGTGACGAGGTAGTTGTGCTTGGTGATGGGCAGCGTGACGCCCGTGATGTCGGTCTCCTGGAAGGCGTCGGTCCCCAGCGTCTTGGAGGAGACCTGGCCGGTGATACAGACGATCGGCGACGAGTCGAGCATCGCCGTCGCGATCCCCGTGACGAGGTTCGTCGCGCCCGGTCCCGAGGTGGCGACCGCCACGCCGACCTTGCCAGATGCGCGGGCATAGCCGTCTGCCATGTGCGCTGCGCCCTGCTCGTGCCGGACGAGGACGTGGCGGATCGGGTAGCCGAGGAGCGTGTCGTAGGCGGGCATGATCGCGCCGCCCGGATAGCCAAAGACCACGTCCACGCCTTCGCTGACGAGGACTTCCCATATAATCTGTGCGCCGGTTCGTTTCATATTCCTGACTCCATCGAGTCGCGCTGGTGAAGCTGGTGAAGGTGGCGCCATCGGGCGCCCTGGCCGCTGGGTTCCGCCGTCTCTCAGGGGCTCATCGCGCTAGGCGATCGCGCGCTGCAGGTCCTCCCGCGGGCCGCCGCCGCTGCTCTCCTCGCGGCGGATCGCCTCGAGCACCCGGCGCGCGTCGTCGAGCGACACGACGCGCGCCTGCAGGTCCGATCCGGCGCGCGCGGAGGGCGGGTCGGAGTGGAACTCGAACGAGGCCTCGGCCGCGTCGCCGCCGGGGCGCGCGCCCTTCAGGTGCGTCGAGGAGCGCTCGGGCGCGCGGACGACGCCCCCGCTGACGCGCGCGCGGATCTCGTGGACGAGCGCCTCGAACTCCTCCCGCACGGCGCTCGACGCGACGGGCGCCCCACAGCCCGCGGCGACGAGCTCCGCGAGCTCCGCGATGCGCTGGTCAACGGCCTCGCTGGAGGCGTCCTCGCGGTTCTTCCTCGAATGTTCCTTGCTCACCTGATCCTCCTTGGACGACTGCTGCTCTTCGTGAACCCTCAGGCCAAAAAAACGAAAGCCCCCGGACCTTCTCGGTGCGGGGGCCTATCTCCATGCTGCTTCAGCTCAGAGCGGCGGCCCGCAACCGATTCCAACGCGAATCAGCCCGACGACGACTAGGCTGACGAGCGCAGGAATGGCTAGGCCCGCTAGGAGCCCGACGGATACACCGCCCTCGACGACGAGCGAACGCGTCGCCGAGAACGCGGAAGAAGCGCAGTGCACCAGCTTCACAGCGGGGGTCCCATCGCCGGAGGCGCGGGTGCTGGCGGTGCAGGGCGACTTCTGCATAGCGTACGTGGCATCACCTTACAGAAGCGCTGCGTCGCGTCAAGCTGTTTGTTTACAGATCGCTTGTTTCTGCGCTATTTCGTGAGGTTTTTGTGTGTGTGGCATGAGCACAAACAGCGCGTGACGTCCTGCATGAACGTGCGCTGTTCAAGGCGCTCGGCGGCTCGCATCGCGGCGCGCGGCGACGCAGGCCGGCCTGTCGCCTGCCGATCGACCGACGCACGCGCGACGTACACGGACGATGCGCACGGAAGGCGTCGATCGAGCTCGACGCCGCGCGACCGCGGCGCGGCGCGCGGAGGTGAGCGGGTGCGGCGAAGATCCGGAGCACCGGAGGCGATGTGCGCAAGCGCCGGACGCCGGCTCGTGCGGGCCCGAGGTCCGGAGTGCTGCCCTGAACCGACTGCGCCGGGCCGAGCTGCGCCTCCATGGATCCGGCATGCAAGCGCATCGCGTGGCGCAGGCGCGCCCTGCCGCCTGTCGGATGGTATCGCCCTGGCGTCGCCGGCGCAGCCGCGCGGCCGCTCTCGCCGCGACCGGGCTCGTCGCGCTCGGCACCGCGACGACCGTCGCCGCGGCGGCTCCGCTCGGACCCGCGCGCCCCGCGGCGCTCGCGCGCGCCCAGCCCGCGCGGCCGGCGCCGATCGCGCGGCCGCCGGCGACGCCGCGCCGCGGAGAGGAGCGGCGCGACGCCGCGGCGCCCCGGACGCAGGCGGCGGCGGCAGCCAACCTCGGCACGTTCGTCGAGCTGCGGAACGATTACGTCTCGCGCGGCAGGAACGGCTTCTTCAACGCCTCCGTGATCCGGGGGGACTACGCCTTCGATCGGAGCTTCTCGCTGCGCGCGGACGTGCCGCTCGCCTACGCGGGCGGGCTCGAGGGAGAGCGCAACATGGGGCTCGGCGACGTGCTGATCCGGCCGCTCGTCCGCGCCGTCGGCACGCCGCGGTTCGCGCTCGTCGTCGGCTCGGATCTCGTCCTCGACTCGGCGACGAGCCGCGCGCTCGGCTCGGGGAAGAACCAGCTCGCGCCGCTCGTCGTCGGGTACGTTCGCGTGGCGCGGCCCGCGCGGCTCGGGCTGCAGCTGCAGCACGCGGTGTCGTTCGGCGGCGATCCGCGGCGGGACGACATCCAGACGTCGCTGATACGGCCCTTCGCGATCGTCGAGCTGCCGCGCGGGTTCTGGGTGGGGCCGGACCAGAGCTTCCAGATCAACCACCGCGGCGCGCCCCGCGTCGTGTCGACCAGCGTGCTGGAGGTCGGCGCGGAGCTCAGCGACCGCGTGCAGGTGTACGTGGATCCAGGGATCCAGGTCGGCAGCCAGGGGGCGGTCGACTGGCTGGTGACCGGGGCCGTGCGCTGGGCCTTCCCGCAGCGGGCGCGCGGGCGCACCGTCGCCGCCGCGCCGCCGGCGCCACGCGCGGCCGCGGAGCGCGCCGCGGGCGAGTAGGGAGCGGCCCCCCGCGCCCGCCCCGGCGCCCGGCCGCGCTCAGCGAGGGCGCGCGCGCCGGTCGCCCGGGAGGGCCGCGCCCAGGATGCCGGGAGGGCCGCGCCCAGGATGCGCGGGGGCGCGATTCTCCGGCTCGGGCGGCGAATCCTTGACCCGGGTCGTCGTCCCGAGCCTGATCCCTTATCGCACTCATGCTTTCACGTGATCCGTTGCTCCTGCTCTCTGCCACGCGGCTCGCTGCGCTGATCCGCGCCCGGGCCGTGACGTCGGCCGAGGTCGTGGAGGCCCATATCCGGCACATCGAGCGCGTGAACCCGACGCTCAACGCGATGGTGGCGAACCGGTTCGACGCCGCCCGCGCCGAGGCGCGCGCGGCCGACGCGCGCCTCGAGCGGGGCGAGGCCGCCGGCGCGCCGCCGTTCCTCGGGGTCCCGTGCTCCATCAAGGAGAGCTTCGCCGTCGCGGGCATGCCGAACTCCGCGGGGCTCGTCGCCCGCGCCGGCGTGCGCGCGGCGGAGGACGCGGTGACGGTCGCGCGCCTGCGCGCCGCGGGCTTCATCCCGCTCGGCGTCACCAACGTGTCGGAGCTCTGCATGTGGATGGAGACGAACAACCGGCTCTACGGCCGGACGAACAACCCCTACGACCCGGCGCGCACCGCGGGCGGCAGCTCGGGCGGGGAGGCCGCGGTGGTCGGCGCCGGCGGCGCGCCGATCGGGCTCGGCTCGGACATCGGCGGCTCGATCCGGATGCCCGCGTTCTTCAACGGCGTCTTCGGGCACAAGCCGACCGGCGGGCTCGTGCCGACCTCGGGGCAGTTCCCGCTGCCCGGCGAGCGAGGGCTCCGCTTCATGACCACGGGGCCGATCGCGCGGCGCGCCGAGGACCTCATGCCGGTGCTCCGCATCATCGCCGGCCCGGACGCGCGCGACCCGAGCTGCGCGGCGCTGCCCCTCGGCGACCCCGCCGCGGTAGATCTCGCCGGGCTGACGGTGCTCTCGGTCGAGCACGACGGCGTGCTCCGGGTGAGCGGCGATCTCCTCGCCGCGCAGCGAAGGGCGGCGGCGGCGCTCGCCGCGCGGGGGGCGACGGTCCGCGAGGCGCGGATCGATCTCCTCGGGCGGGCGCTCGACATCTGGACGGCGATGCTTGGCGTGGCCGGCGGCGTCACGTTCCGGTCGATGCTCGGGGACGGCCGTCCGTTCAGCCTGCCGCGCGAGCTCGCCCGCTGGTCGCTCCGCCGCTCGGCGCACACGCTGCCCGCGCTCGGGCTCACGCTGCTCGAGGATCTCGGCCGGCTGTTCCCGGCGCGCATGGCGCGCGCCCTGGAGCTCGGCGCGGCGCTCCGGGCCGAGCTCGTGTCGAGCATCGGCGAGCGCGGCGTGATGCTCTACCCGTCGTACCCGAGGCCCGCGCCCCGGCACTACGCGCCGCTCCTGCCGCCCTTCCAGTGGACGTACACCGCGGTGCTCAACGTGATGGAGATGCCGGCGACGCAGGTCCCGCTCGGCCTCGACGGCGAGGGGCTGCCGCTCGGCGTCCAGGTGGCGGCGATCCACGGCAACGATCACGTGACGATCGCCGTGGCGCAGCACCTGGAGCGCTCGTTCGGCGGCTGGATCCCGCCGCCCTTGTCGTGGTGCCGACGCTGACGTTCTCGCCCGCGGTCGTGGTATCAAGGCTGCCCCCATGAGCAGAAGCGACATCAGCGACCGCACGTACGATGTGATCGTCTTCGGCGCGACCGGCTTCACCGGTCGCCTCGTCGCCGAGTATCTGGCCACCAAGGGCAAGGACGCCTCTGCCCCGGGCGCTACAGCGCGGCCGATCCGCTGGGCGATCGCTGGCCGGAACGCGGGGCGCCTCGCCGAGGTGAAGGCGGCGATGGAGGCGATCGATCCGGCCTGCGCGTCGTTGGGCGTCATCGAGGCGACCTCGGACGACGCGGCGTCGCTCGAGCGCATGGCCGGCCAGGCGCGCGTCGTGCTCACGACGGTCGGCCCTTACTTGGCGCGCGGCGAGCCGCTGGTCGAGGCGTGCATCCGCGCGGGCGCCGACTATGCGGACATCACCGGCGAGCCCGAGTTCGTCGACCGCCTCCTCGAGCGCCATCACGAGGCCGCCCGCGCGCGGGGCGTGCGGATCGTCAACTGCTGCGGCTTCGACAGCGTCCCCCACGACCTCGGGGTGCTCTTCACCGTGACGAAGCTCCCCGCGGGCGAGCCGATCGCGGTGGAGGGCATCGTGCGCGCGAATGGCAGCTTCTCGGGCGGCACGTGGCAGTCGCTGCTCGAGATCATGGCGCACCCTGGCCGCAAGAAGCGCGAGGCGCGCTCCGACGAGGCGCACGGCGCGCGGAAGGTGCAGGGCGTCAAGGCGCGCGTCCGCTACGAGAAGGGGCTGCGCGCCTGGGTCTGTCCGATGCCCAGCATCGACCCGCAGATCGTGCTGCGGAGCGCGCGGGAGCTCGACGTCTACGGCCCCGACTTCCAGTACGGCCACCACGTGCAGGTCAAGTCCGGGCTGCAGCTCGTCGCCGGGATCGCCGGCTTCGGCGCCGTCGCGGCGCTCGCGAAGGTGGGACCGACGCGGGAGCTGCTCCGCAAGGTGCGAAGCCCGGGGGAGGGGCCGAGCGCGGAGGAGCGAGCGCGCAGCTGGTTCCAGGTGACCTTCCAGGGCAAGAGCACGTCGCGCAAGGTGGTGACGCGGGTGAGCGGCGGCGATCCGGGCTACTCGGAGACGGCGAAGATGGTGGCCGAGTCGGCGCTCTGCATGGCGTTCGACAGGGACCGGCTGCCGGCGCGCGCCGGGGTCCTCACGCCGGCCGTCGCGATGGGGGAGCGGCTCATCGAGCGGCTGCAGGCGGCCGGGATCCGGTTCGAGCTGCTGGAGGGGTGAGCTGCGGCTCGCGCGTCAGGGGACGGCGCCCGTTCGCATGAGCTGGTGGATGTGGCTAGCTTCGCCGGCCAGGAAGACGTTTCCATGGGAAGCGCCCCACACCGCCCTTACGGTCGGCATGTCCGAGCGCAAGGGCGACCAGGATTCTCCGTCATAGCGCAGCACCGCGCCGGAGCGCCCGACGACGAAGACATCGTGCGGGCCGCTGCCCCACACGTCCTCGAGATCCGCGTCGAGCAGTGAAGTCACCCGTGTCCAGGAGGTGCCGTCGTAGTGCACCAGGGTGCGGTCCCCGACGGCGAAGACATCCTCGGGGCCGCTGCCCCACACGGCCGAGAAGCCCATGATGATGGGCAAGCCCTTGTCCCTCGGCAAGACCACCCGTGTCCAGGAGGCGCCGTCGTAGTGCACCATGGTGCTGCCCCCGACGGCGTAGACGTCCGTCGGGCCGCTGCCCCACACTGCATCAAGGCTCCCTTCGACCAGATCGCCCGCTGGAACCAGCGATGTCCAGGTGGCGCCGTCGTAGTGCAGCACGGCGCTGTCTTCTCCGACGGCGAAGACGTCGCTCGGGCCGCTGCCCCACACCGCGTGAAGACACGGCGTCGCGAGCTCCGGACCGGCCGGCAGCGTCATCCGAGCCCAGGACGTACCGTCGTGATGTAGCGCGATGCCGCTGACCATCGACCCGAGCCCTGGAGATTCACACCCGACGACGAACACATCGCTCGGGCTGCTGCCCCACACGCCGCGAAAGCGCGCACCGCGGGTCGGGTCCGCGTCGGTGGGTAAAGCCACTCGCGTCCAGGATGTGCCGTCGTAATGCAGCACCGCATACGCGAAGTCGAAGACGCGTCTCTCGAGGGTACCCAGGGCGAAGACGTCGCTCGGCCCGCTGCCCCACAGCCTGGCGACGTTCGCGTCGGGCGGTAGAGGCAGCTCTGTCCGGGTCATGCCGTCGAAGTGCAGTATGTTGTCGTGTCCGACGGCGAAGATGTCGTTGGGCTCGCTGCCCCACACGCCCTCGATGGTGCCGTACCCGGCGTCCGTCTGTGTCCAGTAGACGCCGTCGTAGTGCAGCACGGCGCCATCGTCCCCCACGGCGAGGACGTCGTCGGGGCCCTTGCCCCAGATCCCGTTCAGCTCGATCCCGGTGGGTGGAACCACCTCGGTCCAGGAACTGCCGTCGTAGTGCAGCACGGCCCCGCTGCTCCCCACGGCGAAGACGTCGCTCGCGCCGGTGCCCCACACCCCGGTGAGCGCGCGTTCGTTCGAGGAGCCCGGCTCGGCCGGCTCGGTCGGTGGACCCGGGTCGGCCGGCAGAGCCATCTGTGTCCAGGACTCGCCGTCGTGATGCAGGACGGCGTGGTCGCCTCGGGCGCTCCCCACGGCGAAGGCCCCGCTCGCGTCGCCCCACACGGCGTGAAGAACCACGCCAGCCGGCGAGGCCATGCGCGCCCAGGCGGTGCCGTCGTAATGCAACACAACGCCCTCCGGCACGTCGCTCATGGCCCCGACGGCGAAGACGTCGGTCGGGCCGCGGCCCCAGACGCCCTTGAGGTCGACGGACCATTCCAGATCCATCGCTGTCCAGGCGGTGCCGTCGTAATGCAGCAAGGGGCCGCTGCCGACGGCGAAGACATCGTCTGGCCCGCTGCCCCACACGGCTTCGAGCCACGGATCCGTCTCCACGCTCATCGACAGATCCATCTTCGTCCACGAAGTTCCGTTGAAATGCCGCACGCCCGCGTGGCCCACCGCGAAGACGTCGTCTGGCCCGCTGCCCCAGACGCCCATCAGCTCCAGGAGCAACCTGTCGGGCACGGACATGAGGCGCCACCCGAACTCTCCGCAGCGCTTGTGTTGCCACGCGTCGCAGGCCAGCGCGCAGGTGGTGGTGCCGAAATCGTAACGAAGATCCACGCAGTAGCGCGTCGCGGGGGCGTTCGGATCGCACTCCTCCCCGTCGTTGACCTCGCCGTCACCGCAGTGAAGACCGCAGTCCAGACGACACATCGTCCCGGAGGGCGCGTTCGAGTCGCCGCGGCACTCGGGGGCCAGGGCCGCGACGACGGAGCCCGGCTTGCCGCAGTCGCACGCTTCGCCTGGATCTCGGATCCCGTTGCCGCAGACCTCTTTATGGCAGGTCGCACCGCAGCCGTCGCCCGGCGCGGTGTTGCCGTCGTCGCAGCCCTCGCCGCGCTCTCTCAGGCCGTTGCCGCAGGCGTCCCGCGGCGTGCCGGGCGTCACGCACCGGTCTCCGTCGAGCGAGGAGAGGCACTCATAACCTGCCAGGCAGTAGCCGTCTCCGCACGGAACGGACGTGCCGCTCATGCAGGCACCGAGCAAGGCCGCGAGCGCTGCGATGAGCGCGATCCGCGCGGAGAACAGACGGGTTTCCATGGTGGCTCGCCCTCCTCGGTCAGCGTCCCTCGCCGGAGCGAGCCCGGGCCGGGCAGCCGGTAAGGTCTCGTGGTTCTCGCGGCCAGGAAACGCTCCCGAGCACGGCGCATCGTACCACGAGAGCATCGACGCACGGCAGCGCGGCGCGTACGCCGCGGACCGCGAGCGCGCCGAGCGAACAAGCCTCCTGACCGGGCAGAGCAGGTTCGGACAGCACACCGCGGCCTTGCCCGCGGATCGCAGGTTCCCGACTCGGCCGAGAGAGCGTGTCCCCGGTGGATTTGCGGGCGTCAACTGCTCGCGACGTTGTGACGCGCCGAGTCCCTGGAGTATTCTCCGAGGAAGTGACCGGCACAGAAGAGAGCCGCCTTCGGGGGAGGACACGGTGACCGTGCCGCCGGGGCTCAGGGCCGGCATCGGTGGCCTGACGAGCACCCTGAAGGCCGGATCCATGATCGCCGGCGCGGCGCCTGACACGCCCATCGACCCTGCGCGGCCCCCGGAGGAGAGCGCCGCGGGCAGGATCGGCCCGCTGCGGCGATCGATCGGTCAGGAGCCCAGCGGCGCGCCCACGTCGAGCCGGCAGGCAGCCGGTCCGGCCATCTCCGCCGGGACCCTGATCGGGCATTACGAGCTCATCCGCGAGCTCGGCCGGGGCGGCATGGGCACCGTCTTCCTGGCCCGCGACGTCCGGCTGGGCCGCCTCGTCGGCATCAAGGTCGTCACCAGCCTGAGCGGCGTCCGGCTGCAGCGATTCCTGGTCGAGGCCCGCGCGACAGCGCTCTGCAAACACGAGAACATCGTGACCATCCACGATGTGAACGAGCACGAGGGATACCCCTACATGGTGCTCGAGTACATCGAGGGGCAGAGCCTCCGCGCCTGGATGGAGCAGCGCAAACCGGCGGGCGCCGGTGAAGGCGCCGCGGCGGCGCCGGTGTCCGCGAGCGCGGCCGTGGAGATGATGGTGCCGGTGGTGCGCGCCCTCTCGTGCGCCCACAAGCTCGGCATCGTGCACCGCGATCTCAAGCCCGAGAACATCATGCTGGAGGCATCCGGCGCGATCAAGGTGCTCGACTTCGGCATCGCCAAGCTGCTCGACACCGACGTGGCCGGCTCGGTCGAGCGCCCTCCCGTCTCGATCAGGACAACCCTCACGCGCGAGGGCGCGATGATGGGCACGATACCGTACATGTCCCCGGAGCAGTGGCTCGGGGAGGGGATCGACCACGCCAGCGACATATGGGCCGTGGGCATCATGCTTTATGAGCTCGTGACAGGCGCGCACCCGCTCGCGCCGGTCACGATGCACAGCCTCATGCAGGTCGCCGTGCTCGACCATCCCATGCCCGAGCTCGACAGCGAGCGCCCCGATCTCGGCGCGCTCGGCGCGATTGTCGACCGCTGCCTGCGCAAGCGGAAGGCCGAGCGCACCGCCTCGGCGCAGCAGCTCCTCTCCGAGCTCCTGCCGCTCTTGCCGGGGCGCCACGAGATCGTCCTCGGGGCCGATGAGAGCCCCTTCGCCGGCCTGTCGGCGTTCCAGGAGGCCGACGCAGACCGCTTCTTCGGCCGCGCAGAGGACGTCGCCAGCATGGTGACGCGCCTCCGGAGCCAGCCGCTGCTCGCGATCGTGGGCGCGTCCGGCGTGGGAAAGTCGTCGCTTGTGAGGGCGGGCATCGTCCCGGCGCTCAAGCGCTCCGGAGGAGGGTGGGAGTCGCTCATCCTGCGGCCTGGGCGCGAGCCGCTGGCGTCGCTCGCCGATCTGCTCGCACACCCTGCCTTGATGTCGAACAGGGGCTCGGAGCGACCCGAGCCGCTCGACGGCGACGCCTCGCGCGGGCGCCTGCGCGAGCGGCTGCGCGCCGAGCCAGGCTACCTCGGGGCCGAGCTGCGCGCGTGGTCCGCCCGCAAGCAGCGCCGCGTCGTGCTCTTCGTCGACCAGTTCGAGGAGCTCTACACGCTCTCCTGCGACGCCGCGGAGCGCGCCGCGTTCCTCTCGTGCCTCGGGGGCGTCGCGGACGACGCCTCGTCGCCCCTGCGCGTGATCCTGTCGATGCGGTCGGACTTCATCGAGCGGGTCGCCGAGGACAGGCACTTCATGGCGGCGGTGACGCGCGGGCTCGTGGTCCTGCCGCCCATCGGCCGCGCGGGGCTGCGCGAGGCGCTCACCAGGCCTGTCCACGCGGCGCGGTACGAGATCGAGGATCCGGCGCTGGTCGAGGGCATCCTCGACGTGCTGGAGACGACCCGCGGCGCGCTGCCGCTCTTGCAGTTCATGGCGGCGCGGTGGTGGGACCTGCGCGATCGCGGGCGACGGCTGCTGACGCGGGAGAGCTACGAGGCCATCGGCGGCGTGGCCGGCACGCTCGCGAGCCACGCCGACACGGTGCTGGCCGGGATGAGCGGCCGCCAGGCGAAGCTCTGCCGGGCCGTGTTCGAGCGCCTCGTCACGCCCGAGCGCACGAGGGCCATCGCGAGCCTGCGGGAGCTCCGCGAGCTGCCGGGCGATCCGGACGAGCTCGAGGGCGTCGTCCACGTGCTCGCGGACGCGCGGCTCCTGGCCGTCGAGACGGGGCGCGACGACGCCGGCAGCACGGTGGAGATCGTGCACGAGTCGCTGATCGAGCGCTGGCCGACCCTGCTGCGCTGGCTCGACGAGCACCAGAAGGACGCGGCGTTCCTCGACAAGCTGCGCGTGGCGGCGAGGCAGTGGGAGTCGAGCGGCGCTGGCGACGATACAGTCTGGCGCGGCAAGATCGCCGAGGAGGCGCGCCGCTTCTGCGAGGACTATTATTACCAGGGCCAGCTGCCCGAGCGGGAGCAGCGCTATCTGGACGCCGTGCTCAGGCTGGCGAGCCAGGCGCAGCGCAGAAAGCGCATGCTGATCGTCGGGACCATGGGCGGCCTCGCCCTGCTGGTCGCGGGGGCGACGCTGGGGATCATCAAGGTGGTCCGCCAGAACCGGGTCATCACCGCGCAGCTCGAGGAGATCCGCCAGACCGAGTACAACCTCGAGCAGGCGCTCGCCAGCGAGACCGCGGCGCGCGAGGCGGCCGAGCGGGCCCGGCAGAACACGGAGGACCAGCGGCGTCGCGCCGAGCTCTTGCAGAAGGAGGCCGAGGACGCCCGTTACAAGGCCGAGGCTGCGGCCGAGAAGGCGCGCGCGGCGGCCCATGAGGCCCGGGCGGCGCGGGACATGGCGCGCGCGTCCGAGACAGGCGCCCGCGACGCGGAGGCCAGGGCCAGCGCCGAGGAGCGGCGGGCCAGGGAGGCGGCCGAGCACGAGCGTCGCAGCAAGGAGGCGCTGGAGCAGCTCATCCAGCGATCCGTGGGCAACATCCGGGAGGGGCTCCGGTAGCAGGCGTTCTCCAATGGCGATCCGTGCTTTGCCCACGCGGGAGGCGCCGAGAAAGGCGCGCGCCGCCCTCTGCGCCGGGCTGACGCTCGCGCTCCTCTCGTCGCTGGCCGCGCCGGCGCAGGCAGAAGTCCAGGCGCAGACCCAGGCCCAGGCCAGCGGCGCGGCGCGCCCCTGGCACGAGGGCGTCTCCGAGGAGCGCAAGCAGCGGGCGATCGAGCTCTTCGCGCAGGCGCGCGAGCTGCACCGGCAGATGATGCTCGGCGAGGCGAGGGCGAAGTACGAGGAGGCGCTCGCGCAGTGGGAGCACCCGGATCTCCGGTTCTATCTGGGGAGGGTGCTCAAGACGATGGGGCTGCCGCTGCTCGCGCACGAGAGCTTGCGCCTCTCGATGCGGTGGGGGCCAGGGTCGCTCGAGCCGGAGGACGACGCGGAGGCGCGCGCGCTGATGCAGGAGCTCGTCGCGCGCGAGCTCGCCGTCATGGAGCTGCGCTGTGACGAGCCGGGCGCCGCGGTGTTGCTCGACGGGAAGCCCTGGTTCGTTGGCCCGGGCATCGCGGAGCGGTTCCTGATGCCCGGGGAGCATCTCATCACCGTGAAGAAGGAAGGGTATATCCCCCTCACCGCGACCGTCGTCACATATGCCGGGGCGCGAGCCTCTCGCGTGCTCAGCGTCGACCGCGTCGTCACCGAGCGCCCGTGGGCCGCGTGGGTACCGTGGTCCTTCATCGGGGCGGGCGCGGCGCTCGGAGTCGCCGGCGTGGTGCTGCAGTGGCGGGCCGGGGAGCACATGGCCGCGGCGGAGCAGCAGTTCGAGGCATCCTGTGGCCTGCGCTGTGGGCCGGTCCGATCGCGCGAGTACAGCCGCAGCAGGACGGAGAGCCATGTCGCCGTCGGCTTGTACGTCGCCGCTGGCGCGACCCTCGCCACGGGCGCGGCCCTGGTTTTCCTCAACAGGCCCCGTTCCTACCGCGTCGACGATCAGAGCGGCGTGAAGATCGAGATGGTTCCGGGGGCGTCCGACGCCGAGGTAGGGATGTCCGCCCGGCTCTTCTTCTGAGCTGTCCGGCCCAGTCCACCTGGCCAGCCCACCTGGCGCGACGAACGCGCGTGGCATCTGGAAGCACGAGAGGACACACAGCGGCCCCGGCCGCCGGCGCGGTTTGGTAGGATGGCCCTGTGCATCGTGAGGCCTGGATCTTCGGTTATGGCTCGCTGATCTGGCGGCCGGCTTTTCGCTTCGAGCAGGTGGCGCCTGGGTACATCACGGGGTGGGCGCGCCGTTTCTGGCAAGGGTCCACCGATCACCGGGGCGTCCCCGGGGCGCCGGGCCGCGTTGTCACGCTGATCCCGGAGCCCGGCGCGCGCTGCTGGGGGATGGCCTACCGGGTTGCCGACGCCGAGCTCGACGGGGTGCTCCGCGCGCTGGATCACCGCGAGAAGGGCGGCTATGCGCGCCACGACGTGCCGTTCCACGTCGCGGGCGAGGCCGCGCAGGCGGAGGGCGCGGCCCGGACAGCCATCGTGTACATGGCCACGCCGGACAACCCGGACTACCTCGGTGCGGCGTCGCTCGCCGCGATCGCCGCGCAGGTGCTCGCGTCGCACGGGCCGAGCGGCTCGAACGTCGAGTACGTCCTGCGTCTCGCCGAGGCGCTCGCGGCCATGAACGCGGACGACGAGCACGTGAGCGAGCTGGCGCGCCTCGTCCGTGCCAGTGAACAAGCCCTCAACGCCCGGCCGGATCGACCCACCGACGGGCGAAGCGCGCACCGGACGCCGCGCATCGAGAGCCCCGGCGCGGAGCTCCTTCAGACAGGCGATTGACGTCCTCCCCCCTCGCGGTGACGCTCCGGATCACAGGGCCGAGTCCATGAACGGCCGGGCTTTCTAGTTCACGTCCCCGCCGCCATCCGCGCCGCCGCCGTCCGCCCCCGCGTGGTCCCCGCCCGCGTGATCCACGACCCCGTTGGTCCCGTCCGCCCCCGCCACCGGCGGCGTCGAGCCCCCGCTCTCCGCGGCCTCCGCGGCCTCCGCCGCGAACGCCTCGACCGCGACAACGCGCTCGTCCTGCCCCACGTGCATGATCCGCACGCCCTGCGCGTTGCGCCCCGTCTCGCGGATCTCGCTCGCCTTCGTGCGGATCATCTGTCCGCGGTCGGTCACGATCAGCACCTCGTCGCTCGGGCTCACCATGGCCACCCCGACGACCGGCCCGTTCCGCTCGCTCGCGTCGATGAGGATCACGCCCTTGCCGCCGCGGCTCTGGAGCCGGAACTCCTCGAGCGGCGTCTGCTTGCCGTAGCCGCGCTCGCACACAGCGAGCACCCGGTCGCGCCCGTCGTTGCTCACGCCGAGGCCCACCACCACGTCGCCCTCGTCGAGCTCGATGCCCTTCACGCCCATCGTGGCGCGGCCCGTCGGGCGCACCTGGTCCTCGGGGAAGCGGATGCTCATCCCGCTCCGCGTCGCGATCACGAGCTCGCGCTTGCCGTCGGTGAGCGCCGCCGTGAAGAGCTGATCGCCCTCCTCGATCCGCACGCCGATGATCCCCTTGTCCCGGTAGTTCTCGTACTCGTTGAGCGCCGTCTTCTTGATCTGCCCGCGCCGGGTCAACGTCACCACGAACGTCTCGCCGTCGAAGCTCGGCACCGGCGTGATCGCCGCGACCTTCTCCCCCGGCTCCATCCCGACGAAGTTCACGATCGCGCGGCCCTTCGCGTTCCGCGGCGCCTGCGGGATCTCGTAGACCTTCTTGACGAAGACCTTGCCCTTGTCGCTGAAGAAGAAGACGTACGAGTGCGTCGACGCCACGAAGAGCTGGCTCACCCAGTCCTCCTCGCGCGCCTCCATCCCCACCATCCCCTTGCCGCCGCGGCGCTGCGCCCGGTAGGTCGAGGTCGGCGTCCGCTTCAGGTAGCCGGCGTGCGAGATGGTCACGACCATGTCCTCTTCCTGGATCAGGTCCTCCATCTGGATCTCGGCCTCGGCCGGCACGATCTCGGTGCGCCGCTTGTCGTTGAAGCGCGCCTTGATCTCCTCGAGCTCCATCACGATCACGTTCATGAGCAGCCCCATGTCGGCCAGGATCGCCCGGAGCCGCTCGATCGTCTGCGACAGCTCGCCGTACTCCTTCGCGAGCTTCTCCCGCTCGAGGCCGGTCAGGCGCGACAGCCGCATCTCGAGGATCGCCTTGGCCTGCCGCTCCGACAGGAAGTAGTCGCCGCGCCCGTCGGCCTCGGCGCACTCGGGCTCCGGCCGGCCGGCGCGCCGCAGGAACTCGCCGAGCCCCCGCAGCGGCAGCTTCTGCAGGTTCTCCCGCGCCTCCTCCGGATCGCTCGAGGCCCGGATCGTCGCGACAACGCGATCGATGTCGCTCGTCGCCATCCCGAGCCCCTCGACGAGCTCGCGCTGCGCCTCGGCCTGCCGGAGCTCGAAGCGGCAGCGCCGCGTCACTACCTCGCGCCGGTGCTCGATGAAGTGCGAGAGCGTGTCCTTCAGGCTCAGCACCGCGGGGCGCCCGTTCGCGATCGACAGGTTGATGACGCCGAACGTCGCCTGGAGGTCCGTCAGCCGGTAGAGCTGGTTCACGACCACCTGCGGGAAGATGTCCTTCTTCAGCTCGATGACGATCCGCATCCCCTCGCGGTCGCTCTCGTCGCGCACCTCGCTGATCCCCTCGATGCGCTTCTCCTTCATGCACTCGGCGATCTTCGCGACCAGCCGGGCCTTGTTCACCTGGTAGGGGATCTCGGTGAAGACGATCTGCTCGCGGTCGCCCTTCATCGTCTTCTCGACCTGGTGGCGCCCGCGCATCGTGATCGAGCCGCGGCCGGTCGTGTACGCCTGCACGATCCCGCTCTTGCCGTAGATGAGGCCGCCGGTGGGAAAATCGGGGCCCGGGACCAGCAGGAGCAGCTCCTCCAGGGTGATGTCGGGGTTGCGGATGATGGCGATCGTCGCGTCGATGATCTCGCCGAGGTTGTGCGGCGGGATGTTCGTCGCCATGCCGACGGCGATGCCGCCGGAGCCGTTGATGAGCAGCTGCGGGAACTTCGCCGGCAGGACGCTCGGCTCGAGCTCCGAGTCGTCGTAGTTCGGGACGAAGTCGACCGTGTCCTTGTCGAGGTCGGCGAGCAGCTCGACGGCTATCCGCGACAGGCGCGACTCCGTGTACCGCATGGCCGCGGGCGAGTCGCCGTCGACCGAGCCGTAGTTGCCCTGCCCGTCGATGAGCGGGTAGCGCAGGCTGAAGGTCTGCCCCATGCGGACGAGCGCGTCGTAGACCGCGAGATCGCCGTGCGGGTGGTACTTGCCGAGGACGTCTCCGACGACGCGCGCGCACTTCTTGTGCGCGCCGCCGGGGCCGATCTTCTGCTCGTTCATCGAGTAGAGGATCCGGCGGTGCACCGGCTTCAGGCCGTCGCGCACGTCCGGGATCGCGCGGCCGATGATCACGCTCATCGCGTAGTCGAGGTAGCTCGTCCGGAGCTCGTCCTGGATGCTGACCGGAACCTTCTGCTGGATGTTCGACGTCTCTTCCATGGGATCTGCACCCGAGGCGCGGGGGCGGGCGCGGCGCGCACGACCCCGTCGTAGAGGCCCATCCCAGCGCGGCTCGAGCGTCGAGCGTGTCGGCGGAGGCGTCTCTGGCCTCGGTCGACGAGCGACGAGGTCGAGTTCGGCCTCCGCCGCGCGCCCTTGACCCGCGCTGTTCAGGGGATGCGACGGATGCGTTCAGGTACTCCAAGGGGCAGGCCGGCGCAAAGGGTTTGCCGGTCTGGAGCCGTCTCTCTGGCGCCTCGAGAGGCTGGAGGGTGTGGACGGCGCCCCGAGGAGCTGGGAGGGGCGTCCGAGGAGCCGGGAGGAGCGCTGGACGGCGCCCTGAAAGGCTGGAGGGTTAGAGGTTGGAGGGGGCCGGGACCGCTCAGCGGGGAGCGCACGCGGCGCGGGTGGTCGCGCCGGGGCGGACCTCACCGCTGCAGGTGGCCGTGAGCGCCACGGTTCCCGTGGCGTCGCGCACCTCGATCAAGGCCTCGTACGGGCCGGGGAAGAGCGCCGACAGGAGCGCGCGCTCGCCGCAGGGAACGGGGCCGATATGGAGCGCCTCCGTCCCGGGCTGCTCGGTGTCGATCAGCGGCACTGTCGCGGTGTAGGTCGACGCGCGCGTTCCGCAGGCGAGGTCTTCGTCCGCGAGGAGCGCGTCGAGGTCGACCTCCAGCGCGCCTGTCGCGGACAGCGGATCGCAGGTCGCTGTCACCGTGACGCCCGCGCTCGCCGCGGCGAAGCAGCTCGACCCGAACAGAAGCTCGCCCGCCACGTCCTTCGCCTCCAGGCGGAAGAAGTAGGCCCGCCCCGGGGCGGCCCCGAGGTCGTAGACGACCGGCTCCGCGGGCGGGCAGGCGACCCCGAGCACCGACGCCAGCGCGCTGTCCTGGGGGACGACATCGAACGACGCGATAGCGCCGTCGTCGGCCTCGCAGCGCAGCGCGCCAAGCGCGCTCGCCGGGTCGACGACGATGGCCGCGCTCGCCGTTTCGGCGGGCCCTGCGAGCGGGGCGCAGCCCTGGACGACGACGTTGACGCCCGTCGTCGCCACGAGCTTGTCGGCGTCGTCCGCGGCGTCGGGGCCGGGGCACGCCCACGTCCAGCGCGGCGCGACAGGGGCCCCGTCGACGAGCATGTGGCGGCTCCCGGACGTCTCGTCGCCGAGCGGCGTGAGCTCCTCGGCGTACTGCTCGTAGCCGTCGATCCTCGCCGTGTACTCGTGCCCCTCGACGACGTACGTGAACGACACGCGCGACGAGCACGGGATCGGCGGGGACGAGGCGAGCGTGAAAGGCCCGCCGGCCGCGCTCTCGTCCGTGAGCGTCGCGACGTAGCTGCGGATGGCCCCCGGCTCGTTCGAGCACCGCACGTCGCCCAGGAAGGCGAGCGGGTCGATGGTGAGCGACGTCTGGATCGCCTGCTCGTCGTCGCTGCCGCTGGTCTCGTTGCAGGCCGCGAGCGCGAGCGCGGCGAGCGCGACGGCGCGCCGGCCGGGCAGGGCGCGAGAGAGGAGGGAGGCGCCTCGGCGACCCGCGCCGGACAAGGTTTCGAAAGCAGCACGAGCTCGGCCCATCGGCAGGGGGCACTAGTCCAAGCCGGGGAACGGCGCCACCTGAAACGCGGCGCCGGGCGCGCCGCGACGCTGAAGGCGCGCAGGGGGAGGCGCACGCGGGCCGCGGCCGGCCGGGCCGCGCGCTCCGGCCGGGTCGCGCGGTCTCCGCGACCGGCCGGGCCGCGCGCTCCGGCCGGGTCGCGCGGTCTCCGCGACCGGCGCCGGCGATCGCCTTCGCCCCTGGCGGCCGTCCGCGCGCTCTGCGCCGACCCACGAACGCCGCCGCTCGGAGAACGATGACCGCGCGCGCTCGCCGCGCTCGCGACCGGGGCTCACGCCCGTACGCGGCGCCACCCTGTCGAGGCTCACCGCCCGGTCGCTTCCCGCGCCGGATCTCCGTCCCCGCGCAGCATGGCTGAGCCTGCAATCCTTGTTTCATCGGAGCTGTCGCGATGTCTGATGGTCGCGTATCTCGAGCTCACAGCAGGGAGGCGTCCTGGAGCGCGCAGGCATCATTCCGGTTGATTGTTGAAGATTGTCATAAAAAAGGAGCCAGTCTCGTCGCGCGATTCAGCGCATGAGCGCGCTCATGCCTCCTTATAACTGGCGCGGCGCCGTCCACGAGCGCGCAATGGAGATTCCCGGAAGCCCATGAAAATTGCCAAAGAAAGCGCCGGTCTCGTCGCGTGATTCATCATCAGAGTCGAGCACATTCGTGCTTCCTTCAACCGGCGTGATTGACTATAGGCTTCCTCACTCATGGGCAAACGTAGCCGGCGTGAGCGACGTGAATACCAGGCTCGGCGTGCAGTCGCTTCTCCTGATCCGGTGGCGCTCCGGGCGCTCGCCGACCGGAATCCGGAGCTCGCGGCGCAGCAGCTCGCCGCCGCGCTGGGGGCGATGACACCCGATGTGGAGACACCGCTCCTCGAGAGCGCGCTTGCGCTGGTCGCCCGTCTCCGGCGCTCGGGGCAGCTCAAGGCCGCGCAGCGCGTCGCGGCCGCCGGGGCTGCGCGGAGCTCGCGGCTCCGGATCGAGCGGGCGCTCGTGGCCTTCGCGCTCGGTGAAGACGCGGAGGCGGCGCGGCTCGCCTCCGGCGACCCCGAGGTCCAGGCTGTCGTGGGCCCTCTGGTCGACGCGGCGCGGGGGGTCGCGCCGGCGCTACCTGCCATGGCGCCGCGCGCTGCCCCCGCGGCGCTGAGGGCGCTGCACGCCGCCGCCGCCGCGGTATCCGCCGCGGTGCGGGGCGAGGCCGAGGCGGCGCGGGCGCTGTTGAAGCGCGTCGCGCCGGCGGAGCGGACGCGGGTGCTCGCCGCCGAGATCCGCGCGGCCATCGACGTGCAGGACGCCTCCTCCGGCAGGGCGGTCTCCGCCGCTGTGCCGCTGCTCGCGGGCTCGTCCGCGCTCCAGGCGGTGGCGGGCGCGCGCGAGGCGCTGGTCCTCGCCGCCAGCGAGGCGAACGCCGACCTCGCGCTCGACACGGGGCGCCGCCTGCGGGTCGATGACCGCGTCCAGCGGGCGGTGAGCGCGCGGGCCGCGGCGCTGGCGCTCGCGGCTGCCGATGGGCCGGCGGCGCGGGGCGCGCTGGATGTGGCGCGGCGCTTCGGCGCGGACGTGTTCGCCGAGGACGCCCGCGCGACCGCCTGCCTGTACGAGGGCTTCGCGTGCCTCTCGGTCGATCCCGCGCGGGCCGCGCGGGCCTTCGATCGAGCGATCGGGCTCGGTGGCGATCTCGTCGAGGCGCTGCGCGGCAAGCTGACGCTCGCCCTCTTGCCGGCGGGCGACGTCTGCCCCGACTGCGGCCTGCATCACGGCAACGGCAAGCGAGGGAGAGAAGCCGCCGCGATCGCCGACCGACTCGCCCGCGCGCTCTCCCGGTCGCCCGCCGCCGCGTCGCTCGTGGCGGCCGCCGCCCTGATCGCGGCCGAGGCCTGGGGAGCGGAGGACAACCTGAAGGCCGCCCGCGCCTCGCTCGACGTGGCGCGGGCCAGCGCCGCCGGGACCCTTGCCCGCGACGTCGACCTGACCGAGGTGCGCCTCCTGGTCGAGGAGCACCCCGAGCGCGCCCTGGCGCTGCTCGAGAAGGTGCTCACCGAGCGCCACGAGGACGCCGAGGCATGGCGGCTCAAGATCGCGCTCGCCGAGCGGCAAGGCGACCGCGAGCTCGTCGACGCCGCGATCGTGCAGGCGGCCGAGGTGACGAGGGAGCCGGATCTCGCGGTCAAGGCGCGCGAGGTGCGCGGCCGGCGCGGGCAGCTCGAGCCGTTCGCCGATCTCCCCTCATCCGCCGCCTCGGCGGGCGCGCTCGCCGCCGAGCTGCGCCGCGCCGCGCGCGCCTCGCGCAGCTCCGCCAGCGCGATCGAGCCGCTGGCCGCCGCGCACCGCGGCGCCCTCGCTCCCGACGCGCAGCTCGCCTTCGACGCGGCGTGCGTCTCGCTGGCCACGGATCTCGACGGCCCAGCGTCGGGGCGCGAGAGGCTCGTCGCTGCCGCGCGCGCCTGGTGGTCCTCGCCCGCCGCCCTCATGAAGCTCGGCGCGGCGTCCTGGCTCTTCGGCGTCCAGGACGCGCTCGTGGAGGCGGCGCAGCAGGCTCCTCCCGGCGCGGAGTCCGCCGGTGCGCTCGCCGCGCTCGTGGAAGCGGCGCTCGCGGCAGGCGACGCGCCGGTCGCGGAGCGCCTCATCGCGCTCGGCGCGGCGCGATGGGAGCGTGGTGAGCTCTCTCGCCTGCGTGGCCTGCTGGCCGCTCTCAGGCGGCGCGAGCGGCGAGCGGCGCGCCGCGGGATCAGCGCCGTCGATGAACCGCTGCCGGGGCTGAGAGCGCCGCGCCCCGACACCGCCGGGAACGAGCTCGACGCGCTGCTCGAGCCCGAGTTCAGCCTCTTCGGAGCGGACGGCATCCCCGGCCTGATGGAGGACGGGCAAGACGAGGGCGGCCCCGGCCTGACGGAGGACGGGCAAGACGAGGGCGGGGCGCTGCTCGGGTTGCTTGCGTTCCTCGGCATCCCGCCCGGCGTGCTCGATCGGCTCCCGGCCGCCGAACACCGGTCGCTCGAGGCGCGCGCGCGCCGGATCCTGGCGGAGGGGCCGTCGGCCCGCTCGGCCGCCGAGCTGACGCGTCTGATCGACCGCCTCCTCGGCGACGAGGAGCTCCCGTCCGGTCCCGGCCCCATCACCGGCCGGAGGCGAGGGCGCCCCCGGAGGAGCGCATGAGCGTGCTCGACCCTTTCCTTCAGGCCCATGAAACGCTCGCCGTGGCGCCGGACGCCGACGCGGAGGGCATCAAGCGAGCGTACCGGCGCCAGGTGATGGCGCACCCGCCGGACACCGATCCAGAGGGCTTCCGGCGGGTGCGCGAGGCGTTCGAGCTGCTCTCGGATCCTGGCGGTCGCGCGCGAGAGATCCTGCTCCGCCCGATGCCAGCCGTGGACCCGCCGTCGCTCGCGGCGCCCCCGGAGCCGCTGCTGGCGGGCGCGCTCGCGTTGGCGGTGCTCCGCGCGCTCGCCTCCCAGCTCGATCTCGATGCGCTCAGCCTTCCCCCTGAAAGGAAGCCGTGATGGAAGAAACCCCTCTTGGCGCGCCTCCCGAGGACCTCGGCGCGCGCCTCTCCGAGCTCGTCCGTGAGGTGCGTCGCCAGGGGCGCGCGGCCGTCGCGGCGCAGGCTGCGGCGGAGTCGTGCCTCGAGCAGGTGACGGCGCTCGCGCGCGCGGGCGGCGCGTCGGACGACGCCGCACCGCGGCCGGCGGAGGGGCTTTCCTGGCTGGACGCCCTCCTGCCCGTGGCGGACGCGCTCGACCGCGCGGTCGCGCAGGTCTCGGCGATGGTCGACCGGCGCGCGCGGGCCGAGCGGGGGGGCTTCTGGCCGTTTCGCCGGCCCGCGGAGCCGGATCCGGAGCTCCGCGCCCTCGCCGAGGGCCTCCGCGTGCTGCGGGCGCAGCTCGTCGCGGCGCTCGATGGCTGCGGGGTGACCGTCGACCGGCGCATCGGCGTCGCCGTGGATCCGGAGGTGCACCGCGTCGTCGAGGTCAGGCCGCGGCGCGAGGCGGAGCCTGAAGGCGTCGTCGTGGACGTGATCCGCCCGGGCTATGCCGCTCACGGCCGGCTCGTGCGTGAGGCCGACGTCGTCGCGTCGGGCACGCCGCTCGTGGCGGTGGCCGAGGTGGAGGGCGCCGCATCGCCCCGGAAGCGCCGTGGATCCTGACGATAGGGGCAACGGGGGGCAGCAGAGAGGGAAGGGCATGGCGGACGTCGTAGGAATCGATCTCGGCACCACGAACTCGCTCATCGGCGCGGTACGCGGCGGGAAGGTGGCGCTCTTCGCCGGCGCGGCAGGGGATGAGCTCGTGCCCTCGGCCGTCGGCGCGCTGCCGGGCGGCGAGGTCCTTGTCGGGCGCGCCGCGAAGAACCGGCGCGTGCTCGACCCCGAGGGCACGGTGCTGTCCATCAAGCGCCTCATGGGGAAGGAGGTGCGCCGGCGCGTCGGCGGGCGCGAGCTCAGCCCGCCGCAGATCTCGGCGCTCATCCTGGGTGCCTTGCTGGACCGCGCGGGCGCCGAGCTCGGACAGCGCCCGCAGCGCGCGGTGATCACGGTGCCCGCGTACTTCAACGACGCCCAGCGCCAGGCGACCCGCGACGCGGGGCAGCTCGCCGGCCTCTCGGTGGAGCGCCTGGTGAACGAGCCGACCGCGGCGGCGCTCACGTACCAGTCGGGCGCCGAGCAGCTCGTCCTGGTCTACGATCTCGGCGGCGGCACGTTCGACGTCTCGATCCTGGAGCGCGACGAGGGGCTGCTCGAGGTGCGCACGAGCCGCGGCGACACGCAGCTCGGGGGTGATGACATCGACCGCGCGCTCACGTCGTCCGTGCTCGGGCGCCTCGGTCCGCGGCGGGCGCAGATCGAGGCCGACGCCCGGGCGATGACGCGCCTGCTCGAGGCGGTCGAGCGCGCGAAGGTCGCCCTGTCGGATCGGGGGGAGGTGAGGCTCTTCGACCCGTTCCTGACCGGCGAGGGCGCGGACGCCGCGCACCTCGACATGCCGCTCACCCGCGAGGACGTGGAGGCGGCCGCGCGGCCCTTCGTCGAGCGGACGCTCGCGTGCATCGACGCCGCGCTGCGCGACGCGAGGCTCCGTCCCGCGGATCTCGACCGCGTCCTCCTCGTGGGCGGATCGAGCAAGATGCCGCTCGTCCGGAGGAGCGTGTCGGAGCACCTGGGGCGGCCGGCGCAGCTCGACCTCGACGCGGATCGAGCGGTCGCCCTCGGCGCGTCGCTGCTCGCGGGGCGGATCGCGGGCGAGGACGTCGCCGAGGTGCTGGTCGACATCACCCCGCACACGCTCAGCGTCGGCGTGCTCCCGCTCGACGAGATGCCGGAGAGCCTGGACGATCTCGACGCGGCTCCGGTGATCCCGCGGGGCACCGTGGTCCCGGTGGAGCGCACGAAGACCGTCTACACGACGCACGCGGATCAGCCGGCGGCCACGCTTCCGATCGCGCAGGGCGAGCACCAGCGGCTCGGCATGAACACGCAGCTCGGCGAGCTCCAGGTGGGTCCGCTCCCGCCGAGCCCCGCCAATTCTCCGGTCGAGGTCACCTTCCGGCTCGATCTTTCGGGCGTGCTCCACGTCGCGGCGATGCACCTGCCGTCCGGCAAGAGCGCGGCCGTGGAGATCGCCGACAGCCCTTATCAGCTGACGGAGTTCCGCCGCGCGGCCGCCCAGGCCGAGGTCGAGGCGCTGCGCGCGGTGGCGAGCGAGGGCGAGCGGGACGACGGCGAGGCGACCGAGAGCGACCTGTCGCTGGCCAGGGCGATGCTGGCGCGCGCGGAGCGGGCGCTCGGGCGAACCGACGCTGGCGCGGGGCTCGCGCGGGTGCGCGAGGCGGCGGCGACGCTGACCGAGGCGATCGAGAGGAGGGCGCCGGTGACGGCGGCGCTCACGGACGAGCTGTCGGACGCGCTGCTCGATCTCGTGTGAAGCGAAGCGGCGCCGTGGCTGCGCCTGGGGGCGGGGACCCTGGCCGTTGCAAAGCTTGAAGCAAACGTTGAAGCGGGCGACTCGGGAGGCGAGTGGGTCGTTTCAACGCTTGAGATGGCCAGCTCGGAAGCCGAGGAGGCGATCGCAAGCGTTGAAAGCGCCGGCTCGGGTCGCCAGGGGGGCTTCACAAGCGTTGAAATGGGCGACTCGGGAGGCGAGTCGCCCGTTTCAAGCGTTGAAACGGGCGACCCGAGGAGGAGGTCCTCGGTGAAGACGCGCGATCCCGGCGCGATGCGCTAGAACACCGATCACGTTGAAACCCGGAGAATTTTCACAGGGAGGCGGGGAGGCGGGGAGGAAGAAAAAAAATGAATCTCTCCCTCTTGCCGTCTCTCGCTCCCCGCCTCCCCGCCTCCCTGTGAAATTCCTGCTTTTTCTCGTGGTTTCAACCCGTTTGTCGCTCTAGGAACCAGCGGAGCCGCCGCTGCCCCCCGCGCCAGCACCGGTCCCGCCAGCACCGGTCCCGCCAGCACCGGTCCCGCCAGCACCGGCGCCGTCGCCACCATCGCCGTCCGTGCCGCCATCCGGCGCTTCAGGCGGCTGGACGACGAACGCGCAGGCCTCGAGCACGTGAGCTTTCTGGGTGATCACGGCGCAGGGGCTGACCGAGCCGTCCTCGCCCGGGGCGGGCGGCGCAGCGGGGCACTCCGCCATGGAAGCGACCTTGGAGCTCGCGCAGTCGCGCGCCGCGCCGATGGCAGCGACGCAGGCCTGGACCTTGGCGTCCGATGTATCCACCGTGACCGGGTCGGCACCGGTGCTCCCGCTGGTGCTGACGTTCTCGATGCCGTGCAGGCACTGGTCCCAGTAGAACTCGGAGCAGGTCTTCACCTGCGCCTCGTTGAAGCCGCACACGGCGGCGGCCTCGCACCGGGCCCGCTCGATCTGCCGGCAGGCGTCGACGCCCACGGCGTCGTTGCCGCAGCTCTGCGAGGCGAGGATCACGGCCCCGAGGCCGAGCAACGCGGCCGCGGCCCAGGGCGCGGAGCTCCGCCTCGCGGCGGAGAGGACGGCGAGCGCATACGAACCCACCCGGCGGAGCTACCACGCGACCGCCGGGGCCGTCGAATTTTCGCCGCCTATCGCGCCCCACCACGCCCGCAAAGAGGGTTGCGGACGCGCCCGCGGCGGAGCAGCCGCCCCCGCGCCGGATCGTGTCCTCGACGCAACCGGGCCGACGCAGCCGTCCGACCCGGCTCGCTCGCGCCGACGCGGCGCTCTCCGCGCCGGCGCCGCGCGCTCGCGGTGGCGCGCCGTACTCCGGCGCCGCGCGCTCGCGCGCCGTACTCCGGCGCCGCGCGCTCGCGGTGGCGCGCCGTACTCCGGCGCCGCGCGCTCGCGGCGGCGCGCCGTGCCCCGGCGCGAACGCTGATCGGCCCGGGCCCTGTCCGATCTATGCTCCTATGGGCCCGATCACCCGATGGATCCGCCGAGCCTCGCGCAGCTCAAGCCCGACACGATCTTCCACGGGAGATACCGTGTCATCCGCTCCGTCAAGGCGGGCGGAATGGGCGCGGTGTACGAGGTCGTGGACGAGGTCACCGACCGCCGCCGCGCGCTCAAGGTGATGCTCCCGGGATCCATCCAGGACCCCGCCATGCGCGCCCGGTTCGCCCAGGAGGCCAGGATCACCGGCGGGATCGAGAGCGACCACATCGTCCCGATCTCCGATGCCGGCATCGACGCCGACTCCGGGATGCCCTTCCTGGTCATGGACCTCCTCCAGGGCGAGGAGCTCGCGACCCTCTCGGCGCGCCGCGGCCCGCTGCCGCCGGCGGAGGTGGTGCTCTACCTGGCCCAGGTCGCGCGCGCGCTCGACAAGATGCACGCGGCGGCGATCGTCCACCGGGACCTCAAGCCCGCGAACCTCTTCCTGACGAGGCGGGACGACGGCTCGCCGTGCGTCAAGGTCCTCGACTTCGGCCTGGCCAAGGTCGCGGCGCAGAGCAGCATGGCGGACCGCACCGCGATGGTCGGGACGCCGCTCTACATGGCGCCCGAGCAGATCCGCGGCGACGGCGCCGTCGGCCCGAGGGCGGACATCCACGCGCTCGCCCACGTCGCCTTCACGCTGCTCGTCGGCAGCCCGTACTGGCTGACCGAGGCCAACGTCATGCCGTCGATCTACGCGCTCCTGCAGCGGATGGCGACGGGGCTGCCCGAGCCGCCGAGCGTCCGCGCCGCGCGGCGCCGCAACATCCGGCTGCCGCCCGCCTTCGACGCCTGGTTCCTGCAGGCGACCGCGATCGATCCGAAGGACCGGTTCGACCGCGCGACGACGGCCATCACCCTGATGGCGGAGGCCCTCGGCGCACCCGCCCCGTCGGCCCCGCCGTCCTCGCCCGCCCCCCCCACGAATCCCCCGCCGTCATCCCGCCGGGGGCTCGAGCTCGACGACCGACGCGCGGCCGCGTCGACCGAATCCGCGCCGAAGCCTCCGGACCCCGCGCCGAAATCCCGCCGGGGGCTCGAGCTCGACGACCGACGCGCAGCCGCGTCGACCGAATCCGCGCCGAAGCCTCCGGATCCGGGGCCGAAGCCCGTCGACGCGCGGCAGCGCGACGAGGATCTCGCCGCGGTCGTCCACGAGGAGCGGCTCCGGGCCTTCCTGAAGAAGGAGGTCCAGCGCGCCAGGGAGCAGCGGACCAGGCGGCTCTCCTTGCTGCTGCTCGGCGTGGAGGGCCTCCAGGAGATCGAGGAGAAGCACGGCCGGGCGGGGGTCGAGCGCATCCTCGGCGACCTCGCGCGCGTGGTCAGGATCTACGTGCCGGAAGGCGGGCTGCTCGGGCGCTACCGCCGCGACATCCTCGCGATCGTCTGCCCCGGGATCGGCCGGACGCGGGCGTCGGCGTTCGCGAAGGTGCTCGGCGAGAAGGTGCGCCAGCACCGCTTCCGGCGGATCCCGTCGATGCCCTTCCGGATGGTCGTCCGCATCGGCGTCGCGCACCTCGAGGACGGCGACGTGAGCGGCCACGATCTGCTCGATCGCGCGGCGCGGGAGCTCCTCGAGCGGGGAGAGTGAGGAGAGGGGGAGAGTCGAGCGCGCAGCGGCTCGCCGGCCGCGATCTCCGTCCCGCCCTCGCGCCCTCGATTTGTTTGACGTTTCTCGCGGAGGGGCGATCCTCGCGCGCATGGCCTCTGCCATGATCCTGGCCGCGGGGCTCGGGACCCGGCTCCGCCCGCTCACGGACGAGCTGCCGAAGCCGCTCCTGTGGCTCGGCGATCGCCCGCTCATCGCGCACATCGCCGAGCAGCTCGCCGCGGGCGGCGTCCGGCGCGCCGCGCTGAACAAGTCCCACCTCGCGGAGCGCTTCTCGCGCGACCTGATCGCGGTGTTCCCGGTGCCGGTCGAGGTCCTGCACGAGCCGGAGCCCTTCGGCACCGCCGGGGGCCTCGCGAACGCGGCGGGCGCGCTCGGCGACGGCGACGTGGTCCTCTGGAACGGCGACATCCTGATCGACCTCGACGTGGCGGCGCTCTGCGAGGCGCACCGCGAGCGTGGAGCGGCCGCGACGCTCGCGGTCGCACCGCGGCCGGCCGGGGAGGGGACGGTGGGCGTCGGCGCGCGGGGCGAGGTGGTCCGGCTGCGCGGCGAGCGCTTCGGCGAGGAGGCCGCGGGCGGCGACTTCGTGGGCGTACACGTGGTCGGCGAGGCGCTCCGGCGGCGGCTGCCGCCGCGCGGCTGCATGGTCGGCGACGTGTACCTGCCGTGGCTGCGCGAGGGGCGCGCCCTCGCGACGTTCGCGGCGCCCGGCGTGTGGCACGACATCGGCACGCTCGCCGCCTACCTCGACGCGAGCGCGCGCTGGCTCGCGCAGCGCGGCCTGCGGAGCCACGTCGGCCCGGGCGCGTCCGTGGCCGAGGGCGTGGACGTGACCGGCAGCGTGATCGGCGCGGGGGCGCGGGTCGAGGGGGCCGGGGCGCTCCGCAGGTGCGTCGTGTGGCCGGGCGCGCGGGTCGCCGTGGACGCCGGCGCGCCCCTCGAGCGCGCCGTGGTGACGACGCAGGGACAGGTCGTGCGCGCGGCTGCGTGATCGCTCGGCCAGGGCCGAACGGCATCGCGCGAGCGCGGAGCGCGGCGGACGCCATGCGGCCGCCCCCACTGCAGCGATGCCGAGCGCCAGATGCACGCCCTGGCACCCGGGACACTGGGCATGGGGCCGCCTTCGCTCCATGTGTCCCGAAACTGACCAAGAAAGGCACGGTGCAACGATATGCGTCCGACGTCCTCGATGCCCCTGCGACACATGTTCCTGCGGCTTCCCTTGATCCTTTCAGCGCTCGCCGGCGCCGCGTGCGTGAGCGAGCCATCGCCGTCCGACCTCCCGCCGCCGAGCCCGCCCTCGGGGCCGCCCACCATGCCTCCCGGCGGGCAGAGCAACGGCGACGGCGCCTCGGGAGAGCAGGGCACCGGCGGGCGGAGCTCCGGCGAGCAGGGCCCTGACGGCGACGGCACTGGCGGTCTGGGCGGCGGCGGGCAGGGCGGCGCTGGCGGCCTGGGCGGCGGCGGGCAGGGCGGCGCTGGCGGCCTCGGAGCCGGCGGGCAGGGCGGCGCTGGCGGCCTCGGAGCCGGCGGGCAGGGCGGCGCTGGCGGCCTCGGAGCCGGCGGCGACCTGGGCACCGGCGGTGATCTCGGCACCGGCGGTGATCTCGGCACCGGCGGTGACCTCGGCACCGGCGGTGACCTCGGCACCGGCGGTGACCTGGGTGCTGGCGGGTAAGCGCCGATCGTATTCAGTAGACGACCCTGCGACAGGTAACCAGGCGCCGCGGCGCCTGCGCGAGGCGGCCGCGGCTGGCGCGGGCGCCGCGGCGCCTGCGCGAGGCGGCCGCGGCTGGCGCGGGCGCCGCGGCGCCTGCGCGAGGCGGCCGCGGCTTTCGCGACGTGCTGGCGGCAGCGGACCCGGAGCGCTCGGGCCCGCGCCGCCCGGGTCACCTGCCCAGGTCGGCGAGCGCGGCCTTCGCGGCGTTGTGCCCCGCCGCGCCGATGACCGACCCGGCCGGGTGCGTGCCGGCGCTGCACGAGTAGAGCCCGGCGAGCCCGAACCGGTACGGCACGCGATCGGCGAAGCCGAAGCCGTTGTCGATGTGGTGGATGTGCCCGCGCGTGATCCCGAAGTGCCGCTCGATGTCCGGCGGCGCCAGCGTGAACGTGTCCAGCACGAGGTCGGACATCCCCGGCGCGAAGCGATCGCAGATCGACAGGAGGTGCTTCACGTAGCGCGGCGCGGCCTCGCCCCACGTCTCGCCGCTCGCGAGCGTGTAGGGCACCCACTGCACGAAGAGCGCGGCGTTGTGGTGGCCCTGCGCGTCGCGCAGGCTCGGATCGACCGGCGTGTGGAAGTACCACTCGATCGCGGGGAACTCGGGGAGGCGGCCGCTCATCGCGTCGCGATGGGCCTGCCGCAGCGCGTCCATCACGACGCGCTCGTCGGGCAGGAGGTGGATCGTCGGCCCGAACTGCCCGCGATCCTCCGGGAGGCACGTGAACCTGGGCAGGCCGGTCAGGGCCATGTTGACCTTGAGCGTCGAGCCGTCCTTCGCGAGCGCGTCGAGCCGCGCCGACAGCGCCTTCCCGATCGCCGCCTCGCCGGCGAGCGCGCGGGTGCGGAACGGATCGGCGTTCGAGACGACGACCCTGGCCGCGATGCGCGTCCCGTCCTCGAGGAACACGCCGGAGACCGCGCCGCCGGACGACTCGATCTGCGCGACGCGGGCGCCGGTGACGATCGTCGCGCCCTCGGCCCTCGCCTTGTCGGCGAAGAGGCGGGTGACCGTGCCCATCCCGCCCTCGACGATCATCCAGGTGCCTTCCGCGCCGGGGAGGCGGCACATGTTGTGGACGAGGAAGTTCATCCCGGTGCCGGGCGTGTCGAAGCCGCCCGCGAGCCCCGAGAAGGCGTCGGTCGCGGCGTACATCGCCTGGAGGAGATCGCTCTTCCAGCCGAACCGGGCGAGGTAGTCGGAGATCGTGCCCCGGCAGAGCTCCACGAACGTCTTCCGGAGGGCGGGCCGCACGTGGCGCTCCGCGGTCTCCTCGATGGAGAGCGGCTCCTCGAGCCAGGTCGGGGCGATGTCGTCCCGGAGCGCGGCGAGCTCGGACTGGAGCGCGCTGTTCGCGTCCCAGTCCTGCTGGGAGAAGAAGTCCAGGAACTGCCGCTTCATGGCGGCCTGGTCCGAGCCGAAGAGCAGGTAGCGCCTGTCGGTCGTCGGGAGGAAGTAGTGCGGATCGCGCCGCCGCAGGGGCAGGTCGACGCCTACCTCGCGGAGCAGCTCGGGCGGGGCGAGCCCGAGCAGGTAGGCGCCGCTCGAGACGCCGAGCGCTGGCGCCTTCGCGAAGGGGTGCTCGGTCTTCACCGCGCCGCCCACCGCGTCCTTCTCCTCGAGCACCACCACCTCGAGCCCGCGGCGGGCGAGGAGGACGGCGGCGACCAGACCGTTGTGGCCCGCGCCGACGATGACGACGTCGGCCCGGGCCGGAGCTTCACTGCGTTTCACTGGGCACCTCCAGCGCTGTGCGCGTCCCCGGCCGCGGCCCGGCGCGTCCGGGCCGCGGAGCGCGTGGTGTTGCACGGATGGCGCGTCGGGGAGAGGCCTTTCGCGCCGCGGAATCCTGAGGAGCGCGCCGCGTTGGCCCGAGGGCCGCCGTCACGGGGCACCTTTCCAGCCTGTCCTCCGCGCGGAGCCCGGCGCGCGCCGCTCGGCGGGCTGCCGGGAGCTCTCTGTCCTGGTCGGGATCATCCCCCCGCGGCCGCGGCGGGCGCCTCCCACGCCGCGGCGACCTCCTCGGCGATCGCGCGCACCGTGAGGGGCGCCGAGCCCTCGGCCTTGTTGTTCACCAGCACGAAGCTCTCGATGCGCAGCGCCGCGGCCTCGCACACGATGCGCGCGACCTCCGCGCGCATGGCGGGGTCGGGCTCGACCATCCGGTCGAAGGGGTGGAATCGCCGCTGCTCTGCCTCGTAGCGGCGCCCGGGCTTGAGCAGGAGCCGGACGAGCGCGAAGGGGGCGTTCGAGACCGGCACCACCTCGGCCTGGGCTCCGGGAGACGGCATGGTGCGGAAGTAGCTGTAGGTATGGGCGACGCCGTGCGCGCCGAGGATCTCCCGGTACTCGCCGGTGAGGTAGGCGCGCTCCCTGATCTCGACGGCGTAGGAGAGCTCGCGCGGGAGCGCGCCGAGGAAGGCGTCGAGCCGCTCGAAGAACGCGCGCGGCGGGAGCCGGTGGGCCGGGCCGACGGGGGGCAGCTCGAGCAGCACCGGCCCCGCGTGGGCCCGGAACGCCGAGAGCAGCGGCGCGGCGACGCGCGAGAGGAAGAGCGGCACCGACAGGAAGTCCGGGTTCGGCTCGGCCGGACCGCGGCCGGCGCCTTGCCCCTCGCCCTCGTCCGGCGGCGTCTGCGATCGGTGCAGCGTCTGGGAGACGACGGCGTGAAGCGTCTTCGACACGCAGCGAAAGCCGTCTGGCAGCTGCGCTCCGTAACGACGGAAGTCGCTGTCGGGGATGGGGGCGTAGAAGCTCCGGTCGATGCCGACCGTCGTGAGCAGCGGGTGGCGGGCGTACTCCGCGAGGCCGTCGCGCGCGAGCTCCTCCGTGCTCCGCCGCCGGGCGTAGACGAGGCCCTGCCAGCCGGGGAAGCTCCACGAGCTCGTGCCGAGGTGCAGCCCTTTCGGCAGCCGCGCCGCGACGCGGGCGGCGTCGTCGTAGACCGCCGCCATCGCGTCCGGCTCGCTCGCCGCGGGCGCCTCGGCGGCGGGCGTCGGCGCCGGATCGAACAGCGAGAGCTGCGAGGGGGAGGCGCCACGGCGCCCGGGGGAGCGGCTCACCCCGCGATTCTACGTCTTCTGGAGCGCTCCGGGCAGCGCCCGCGCGGGCCAGCGCTGCCGGCTGATCGGCGCCGCGCCGTGGGCTCGAATCCATCGAGAGGGAGCATCGTCGCAGCGAGGGGCACGGGGCCCCCTCGCTGCGCTCGTGACGCGACCTGACGGGCCTTTCCGGGGCGTCAATCCAGCGCGCCATGCGGTAAAAGCACGTGACGTGCTTCGCCGCTTCGCCCTCGTCCTGCGCGCGTTGGCCTCGACGGCCGGCAAGGACGCCGTCGCGCGCGCAATGCCGCTGTACATGGGGCTCGGCCTCGTCGGGGCAATCGTGTTCGGGGGCAACGGGATGCACCCGTCACAGCTCACCGGCCTCGCGGCCGAGTCGCTCCCGTTCCGGCTCGCGCTGTGGGCGGTGTGGTTGCTCGTCGGCACGCCGGCGGCGCGGGCGCTGCTCCGCGCGCCGTCGACCTTCTTCCTCCGCGCCCTGCCGGTCCCGCGCGCCCACCTGCTCTCGGCGCACGCGCTGCTCCTCGCCGTCGCCGAGGTCCCCTGGGTGGCGCTCTGGGCCATCGGCGTCGGCGCGCCCGCCGGCAGCGCCGCCGGCGCGCTCGCCGGCTGCGCCGCCGGCGCTGCGGCGATCGCGGCGCATTGCATGCTCCTCGCCCGGCCGCGCGGCCCGCGCGAGCTCACGGCCCTGTCGCTGCTCGCCGGCGCGATCCTGCTCGGGGCGCCCGCGGCGCTCCTGCTCGCCTGCGCCGCGCCGGCGCTCGTCGTGGGGCTGCGCGCGGCGTTCGTGCGCGCGCCGGAGGTCGGCGCCGGCCGCGAGCCCTCGCTGATCCCGTCCGCCGCGCCCGTCCTCGGCGGCGCGCTCGCCTCGCTCTCGCTCGCCTACCTGGCGGCGCTCCTGCGCGGCCACCGCGCGGTGCTCGTGCGCGCCATGGCGCTCGCGGCGCTCGGCGCGTTCGTCGGGGTGGCTTATGCCCGGAGCATCGGGCCGCTCGGGGACGAGCCGCTCGCCGCGGCGTCGCTCGTCGCGCTCGCGCCTTTCGCGCTCTGCGCGGGCGCCGGCCTCGCCGGCCCGGTGCTGCGCGAAGAGCGGCGGATCGCGTGGCTCCTCGCCGCCTGCGGCGCGGCGGCTCCGCTCAGGGCGGGCGCCGCCGCTCTGGCGGTCGCCGCGCCGGTGACCGCGCTCGCGCTCGCGCACGGGGCGGCGGTCGGCGCGCTCCACCGCGCGGCGCCGCTGGCTGTGCTGCGCGTCCTCGGCGGCGCGGGGCTCGCGGGGCTGCTCCTGTCCGGGGTTGCGCTCGGCTGCGTCCGCTGGTCGGTGCGGGAGGACGGCCGCGACAGCAGCCGGGTGCTCCTCACGGTGCTCGCCGCCGTCGTGGTGGCGACCGCGACCGCGTGGACGCTGCGCGAGCTCGCGCTCGCGGCCTGGGCGCCTGCGGCCGCGCTGCTCGCGGGGGGCGCCGACGCGCGCTGGTCTTCGCGGGGACGCGAGCGCGGCGCCGCGGTACGAGAGGGGACGGCGCGGTGATGCTGGAAGCGACGGGGATCCACAAGCGGCTCGCGGGCAGGGACGTGCTCTCCGGCGTCGACCTCCGCTGCGGGCCTTCGGACGTGGCGGTCGTGATGGGCGGCAACGGCGCCGGCAAATCGACCTTGCTGCGGATCGTCGCCGGGGTGCTGGAGCCCGATCGCGGCGCCGTGACGCTCTCGGGCGATCCCATCCACGGCGGCGGGGCCACGGCGCGGCGCCGCCTCGGCTATGCGCCCGACGCGACCGAGGCGCTGCCCGACCTCCAGGTCTCCGAGCTCTGCGCCCTCGTGCGCGCGCTCAAGCAGGCGCCTCCGCTCGACCGCGCGTGGGTCGAGCGGATCGGCGCGGGCGCCTTCTACCGGCAGCGCCTCTCCGGGCTGTCGTTCGGCCAGCGCAAGCGCGCGCTCCTGCTCGCCGCGCTCGTGGGCGACCCGTGGCTGCTCGTGCTCGATGAGCCCACGAACGGCCTGGACGCCGAGGGCGCGCGCACGGTGATCGAGCTCATCGAGCAGCGCCGCGCCGAGGGGAAGGCGACCCTCCTCACGACGAACGACCCGGCGCTCGCGTCGGCCCTCGGCGGGCGGCAACGATGGCTCAGCGCGGGTCAGCTCGGCGCGGAGGGGGTCGCGCCCCGGCCTTGAGGCGCCGAGCACCGCGGGTCAGAGGTCCTGCCAGGGATCTGCCTCGCGAGCGAAGAGAGATTTCAACGCAAAGACGCCAAGAGCGCAAAGACGCAAAAATGAACGAAACTGTCTTTTTGCGCCTTTGCGCCTTTGCGCCTTTGCGTTGAAATCTCTCTCCGGATCCCCTGGCCGGACTCCTGGTGCGTGGAACTAGGGACATTAGTGGGGCGGCCGCGGGCAGAGCAGCTTCTTCAGCTCGTCGATGGCCGCTGTGCCCCTCAGCACCACCGAAGCAAGACGTTGCACCTTGGGCGCGAAGGAGCAGTCAACACGCTCATCGGGCGCCTTGTGCAGCAGGGCTTCGATCTCATCGGCGGGTCCCCACACCTCCTTCTTCGTGCAGAGGATCGGGCTGCCCTGGTGGTAGTAGTATCTGCGCTGCAGAAGGCGAGTCGCCGTGGCATCGCCGAAGGGCATGGCGTCGTTCAGGGCGAAGATGAGCTGCCCGTTGTCATAATAGAAGTGATAGGTGGACCCGGCATCTCCCGCGGCGTTGTCCTTCAGCACTGCTATCGAGACTGCGTTGTTCTTCCGGTGCAGCCGGATCTCGGCGTTCCCCTCATCACCAGGGCAAGCCGTGCGGAACTCGCTCTTCTCGAGCTCCTTGTCCGCCTGGATCTCCGCGTATTTCTTCCGGATTTCCTCGATGCGAGGGTCAGCCTGCGCTACCTGGGCGCCCCCAGGGCTCTCGGCGCCGGCCGCCGCGTCGGGTGCCGCCTTGCGCGGCGCCGGCTGAGCGGACGCTGCAGAGGCGGCCGGGGTCGCGGCCGCGGAGGGCTGAGCCCGATCCTCGCTGTCAGGCACCGCGGCTGTCCTCGATGAGGAGGGGACTGGGGCCACGTCGCCGCGCGCGCAGCCGTTTGCGAGCAGGAGGCCCGCGAGGAGCATCGCAGATCGACTCATGAAGAGCTCCTATTCTTTATCGGGGGTCGAGTCCACCTCGGCGCTCGGAGGGAGCGGCAGCAGCCGCAAGACGCGCGTCTCGCGCTGCTCGCGACCCTCGAGGTCGAGCGATGTGGGGACCAGGTAACGCGCGAGCTCCTCGACGCCTTCCGAGGGGCAGTAGGCGCGCCCCGGGTCCCCGACCAGCACCGCCTCCGCGACTCCGGCCTGGCGCCGCAGCCAGGGGAGCACGCGGTCGACCATCGCGCGCTCGTAGCAGACGTCGCCGGCCACGATGACGTCCCACGCGCCGCGCGCGGCGCTCGCCGTGAGGTCCTCCGTGATCACCTCGACGGCGACGCCGTTCAGGGCCGCGTTCAGCTGGAGCGCCGCCGCGGCGAAGGGATCTATGTCGGCGGCGCTCACGCGCGCCGCGCCGGCGCGCACCGCGGCGATCGCGACGACGCCGCCGCCGGCGGCGAGGTCGAGCACGCGCTTGCCGGAGACCGCGGCGGGGTGATCGAGCAGGTACCGCGCGAGCGCCTGCCCGCCGGCCCACGCGAACGCCCAGTAGGGCGGCGGCACGCCCGCGCGCGCGAGCGCCGCCTCGGTCGCGTGCCAGAGCGGCGTGACCTCGGTCGCGAGGTGGAGCCTCACCTCGGGGACGAACGGCGGGCAGGCGACGGCTGTCTCGCGCGCCACGAACGCCGCGGCGCGCTCGGCGGGGGAAGGGGCCTCTGCCGGCGCATGGGGCTGCGTCGCTCGCGCGGGCTCGCTCGTCAAAGCGCCTCGAAGATCCGCAGCGGCTCGGCCACGCGCGCCGCCCACGCCGCCTCGTCGTGCTCGGCCCCCGCGTGCCAGGCATAGAAGACGCTTTCGCCCTCCACGTACGGCGACTGCGGTCGCGTGACAACGCCTCGCAGCTGGAGGTTCTCGCAGTAGTTGTCGGCCGCCGTCGGGTCGTCGTCCTCGATGCCGTCGCCGTCGTCGTCGACGCAGGCCCCGCTGCCGCCCGAGTCCAGGTAGAGCGTCGCGACCCGCTCGGTGTGCGCCGCGTACCGCTCGATCATCGTCTCGTGGCGCACGTCGGCCCCGATGCTGCCCCAGCCCATCGTGCCGGACAGGCTCGCGGCGAAAGCGTACTCGCCCCGGTGGCGCTCGGCGGCGTGGAAGCTGATGAGCCCCCCGAGCGACGAGCCCATGATCCCGACCGGCCCCGGCTCGCCGTAGCGCGCCCTGATGAACGGCCGGACCGTATCCCTCAGGAAGTCCGCATACGCGTCGCCCTTCCCGCCGACCAGCGCGCCCCCCTCCTCGATGCGATCCGCGACGTGCGTGTACTCGTCCAGCCGCGCCGGGGTGCTGTCGATGCCGACGAGGAGCACCCGCGGCGGCGCGTGATCCTGCAGGTGCCAGCCGCCCGCCGGGCCCGCTGGATCGAACAGGTTCTGGCCGTCGTGAACGTAGAGGACCCGGTCCACGGCACCCTCCGGAACCCACACGCGCACGGTGCGCGGCTCGATCGCCGCGTCCCCCACGCCGAAATGGCGATCGAGGTGCGCGCCGCTGGGCGCGACGAGGCTCATCTCGCCGAACTCGTCGTAGGTGGCTGCGCGCGACCAGGCGTCGGCCGCCCACGAGGCTCGATCGGTGAACTTGTAGCGAGCGCCCGCGGGCACGTTCAGCACGATCCAGTGGAAGCCGGCGTCGCTGGTCATCTCCGCGCCGGCCCAGCCGTCGTGGTCCCCCGCGAGCAGGCGCAGGTTCGCGCTGGTCGAGACGAAGAGATGGCCGCCGTCCACGGGGACGGGCCAGCCGGTCCGCGCCGCGTGCGCGAGCAGCGCCGCGTCGCGGTCGGCGCGCAGCTCGGCGAGGATCGTCTCGACCGGCGTGCCGCTGGCGCCGCCGCCCTGGCCGCCCGCGCCAGCGCTCGGCGCGGCGCCGCCGCCCTGGCCGCCCGCGCCAGCGCTCGGCGCGGCGCCGCCGCCCGCGCCAGCGCTCGCCGCGGCGCCGCCGGACGCGCGCGGCGCGCCGCTGGCCTCCGCGGCGTCGCCGCAGCCGGCGAGCGCCGCGAGCGCGCCGAGCCCCGCGCCCGCCGCCGCGCGCCGAACCGCCGCCTCCCAGCCCGGCGCGGCCATGGCTACCGCGCCGCGACCCGCGCTTCCGCCGCGCGCAGCGTGTTCTCGAGCAGCGAGGCGATCGTCATCGGCCCGACGCCGCCCGGCACCGGCGTGATCCAGGCCGCGCGCTCCCTGGCGGCCTCGAAATCGACATCGCCCGCCAGCTTGCCCGCTTCGTTGCGGGTCAGGCCGACGTCGATCACCGTGGCCCCTTCCTTGATGCAGTCGCCGCCGATGAGCTTCGGCTTGCCCGCGGCGGCGACGAGGATGTCCGCCTCGCGGCAGACCGCCGGCAGATCGCGGGTGCGGGAGTGGGCGATGGAGACCGTCGCGTGCTGCGCGAGCAGCAGCTCTGCGATCGGCCTGCCGACGAGGTTGCTCCGCCCGACCACCACCGCGCGGGCGCCGGCGATCTGGACGCCCGCCTCGGCGAGCAGGCGCATGCACCCGACCGGCGTGCACGGCGCGAAGGCGCCCGGGCGGCCCAGCGCGAGCAGGCCTGCGTTCACCGGGTGGAGGCCGTCGACGTCCTTCGCGGGATCGACGGCGCCGAGCGCGCGGTGCTCGCGGATGTGCTTCGCCAGCGGCAGCTGGACGAGGATCCCGTCGACGGTCTCGTCCGCGTTGAGCTCCGCGATGAGCGCGAGCAGCTCCGCTTCGGTCGTCTCGGCGGGCAGCGCGCGGAGCCGGCCCCGCATGCCGACCTCGTTCGACATCCGCTCCTTGTTCCGCGTGTGCGTCACGCTGGCCGGATCGTCGCTGACGAGCAGCACGTCGAGCCCCGGAGGCCGGCCGTGGGCGGCCGCGAAGCGGGCCACCCCCTCGCGCACCTCGTCGCGGACCTTCTGGGCGATCGCCTTGCCATCCAGGATCTTCGCTGCCACGACGCGGAGCTTAGACCAGCCGTGGCCGTCGCGGAAACGCCGCCCGCGGCACCCTGCTGCCGCGGCTCCGGCCTCGTTGTCGCGCCCGGCCGCGGCGTACGCGTGCAGCCGCGCAGGGCGTTGAACGCCGCGACCCGTACGTCCGAAACGCGATCTTCAGGTTGACCCGTACGTCCAGCGTCTCTAGCCATGAGCGGTGGACGCGCTGCACACGGACCTCTACCAGCTGACGATGGCTGCGGGCTACTTCCACCGCGGCATGACCTCGCGCGTCGCGACGTGCGAGCTCTTCGTGCGGCGGCTGCCCCGGCACCGGCGCTTCCTCGTCGCGATGGGGCTCGATCGGGTCGTGCGGTACCTCGAGGGGCTCCGCTTCACGGACGAGCAGATCGCTTACCTGAGCGCGATCCCCGCCCTCGCGGATGCGATGACACCGGCGTTCTGCGACTACCTGCGGAGCTTGCGCTTCCACGGCGACGTCTGGGCCGTCCCCGAGGGCACCGTGTTCTTCCCGAACGAGCCGCTCCTGCGCGTGACGGCGCCGCTCGTCGAGGCGCAGCTCATCGAGACGTTCGCCCTGTCCGCCATCAACCACGCGACCGCGATCGCCTCGAAGGCCGCGCGCGTCGTCCTGGCCGCCGGCGACGCGGGGGTCATGGAGTTCGGCACCCGGAGGGCACACCCGGACGCGGCGGTCGACGCGGCGCGGGCCGCCTACGCGGTCGGCTGCGTCGGCACCTCGAACGTCGAGGCAGGCATGCGCTTCGGCATCCCGGTGCTCGGGACGGCCGCGCACATGTGGACCATGGCCCACCCGACGGAGGAAGCGGCGTTCGAGGGCTACGTCGCCGTCTTCCCGAACGCGGCGATCCTGCTCATCGACACGTACGACACGCTGGTCGGCGCCGCGCGCGCGGCCGCGATCGCGCGCGACAGGCTGAAGGGGGTGCGGCTCGACTCCGGCGATCTCGGCGCGCTCAGCGTGGCCGTGCGGAGGATCCTCGACGCCGCGGGGTGCGCGTCGGCCAAGATCGTCGCCTCGGGCGATCTCAACGAGCACCGGATCGCCGAGCTCAGGCGCGCCGGGGCGCCGATCGATCTCTACGGCGTCGGCACGGACCTCGTGACCTCGATCGACGCCCCCTCGCTGGGCGGCGTGTACAAGCTCGTGGAGATCGGCGGCGCCGATCCGACCGCCGCGGGTGAGCGCAGGCCGATCGCGAAGTTCTCGGAGGGGAAGGCGACCCTGCCCGGCGCGCACCAGGTGCACCGCTTCCGCGACCAGGCCGGCAAGCTCGCGCGCGACGTCATCGCGCTCGACAGCGAGCCCATGAGCCCGGGCGCCGAGCCGCTGCTCGCGCCCGTGATGAAGCGCGGCGCCCGCGTCGCGCCGCCCGAGGGGCTCGACGCCATCCGGGCGCGCGTGCGCGAGCAGCTCGGCGCGCTGCCGGAGGCGCTGCGGCGCATCGACGACGAGCCCGCGCCGGGCGCGCCCTTCGCGGTCGAGGTGTCGCCCGAGCTCGGCGCGCTCGTCGAGACGGTGCGCGCCCGCGTCGTCGTCGGCGCGGGATAGCGCGGGCCAGCGAGGCCGCGCCGCCGCGAGGTTGCGCGTCTCCGTGCGAGAGGTACGCGAGAGGAGAGAGGACATGGCGAGTGGCAACGTGACCCGGCAATCTTCGCCCCCCAGGGTGTTCGTCGACGTCGACGTGCAGCGCGACTTCTGCGAGGAGACCGGCGCGCTCCACGTGAAGGGCTCGCCGAACGCGCTGTTCCGCAAGCTCACCGAGCACGCCGTGGCGCACGGGATCCCGATCGTCGGCTCCGTCGACTCGCACGCGTGGGACGCGTGGGAGTTCGGGTCGAACGACACGCCGGCGCCCGAGGGCGGCAAGCCGGGCTTCCCCGATCACTGCGTGAAGGGGACGCCGGGCTGGCTGAAGGTAGAGGGGACGCTGCCGCCGCGCTTCCGCTTCATCCCCAACGTCCCGGGCGCGCCCATCGACGCCGCGGTGCGCGAGCTCGCGACGGGCCAGACCCACGGCGTCTACTTCGAGAAGGAGGTCTACAGCCTGTTCGCGAACCCCCTCGCCGAGGGCTTCCTGCGCGAGCTCGCGGCGGCGCTCGGCGGCGCGCCGGAGTTCGTCGTCTACGGCGTGGCGACCGACTACTGCGTCCGCGCCGCCGCCCTCGGCCTGGCGCAGCGCGGTTACCGCACGACGCTCCTCACCGACGCCGTCGCCGGCATCACCGAGGCCGGCGTCGCCGCCGCGCTCGCCGAGGTGCAGGCCGCCGGCGTCACCCTCGCCACGTCCTCGGCCGTGCTCGGCTGAAGGCCGCCTCGCGCGGCGCCGCCCGCGCGGCGGCGTCCCCGCGACGACGTCGTCAGCGGCCCGCCGGGGAGCCCGTCGGGTCGGGGTCGCTCGGGTCGCCCTGCGCGCGCAGCGACGCGCAGAGGTCGACGAGCGGCTGCGGCTTGTCGAAGTGCCAACCCTGCGCGTAGTGGATGCCCATCGACGTGAGCAGGTCGGCGATCTCCTGGTTCTCCACCTGCTCGGCGACGGTCTTGATGCCGAGCGTGTCGCCGATGCGGTGCACCGACTCGACGATCGCGCGGTGGAGCGTGTTGTCCTGGAGATCGCGCACGAACAAGCCGTCGATCTTCACGTAGTCGACCGGCAGGCTCTCCAGGTAGCCGTACGACGCGTGCCCGCTGCCGAAGTCGTCGATCGCGAACCGGCACCCCATGGCGCCGAGCTCCTGCATGAACCACAGCACCTCGCCGAGGTTGGCGAGCGCCGCTGTCTCGGTGATCTCGAAGCAGATCTTGCTCGGCGGCACCTGCGCCCGGTGCAGCTGCTCGACCAGGAAGTCGAGCAGGCCCTCGCGCAGGAGCGACACGCCGGACAGGTTGATCGAGCACGTGTCGAGGCGCCTCAGCGCGTGCTGCGGCATCGCGCCGATCAGCCGGAACGCCTGCCGCGCGACGTAGCGATCGATGACGTGGATCAGGCCGCTCTGCTCCGCCGCCTGGATGATGCCGACCGGCGAGTAGAACCGCCCGTCCTCGCCGAGCTGCCGCACGAGCACCTCGAAGTGCGCGCCCGCGGGGCTGTGCGCCGCGTCCGGCTTCACGAGCCGGTGGATCCCCTGGGAGTAGAGCCGCAGCCGGCCCTCGGCGAGGTGGCGCTGCAGGCTCGCCACCCACTGCATCGAGCGCCGGCTCGTCGTCATCTGCTGGTCGTCGAGGTAGACCTGCAGCCTCCCGCGCCCGTTCTCCTTCGCGATCCGGCACGCGTGATCCGCCGCGCCGAGCACGTCGACCGCCCGCTCGAAGTCGGGGGTCAGCACCACGAGCCCGATGCTCGCGCCGATCGAGAACGTCTTCTCCGCCCACCCGAACCGGAACTCGAGCAGGCAGATCTGCAGGTCGCGCGCGATGCGCTCCGCCTCCCGCTCGCTCTTGTCCGCGAGCAGGAGGACGAACTCGTCGCCGCCGATCCGCCCGGCGGCGTCCTTCGGGCCGACGATCTCGTGCACGCGCGTCGCGACCCACTGGAGCAGATCGTCGCCTGCCTCGTGCCCGCACGTCGCGTTCACGAGCCGGAACCGATCCAGATCGATGTAGCAGAGCGCGTATGGCGTCCCCGTCTTCCTGCAGTCGTTCAGCGCCTCCTCGATGCGATCGATGATCGCGTACCGATCGAGGAGGCGCGTGAGCGCGTCGTAGCGGGGCTTGGCCGGGTGGATCGGCAGCGGGCCCGGCGCGCCGAGCTCGCGGAAGAGGATGAGCTGCCCGGGGGCGGGCGGCGGCTTCGAGTCGCGCTGGCCCTCGCGCGTGGGCCGCCCGGTGAGCGCGCCGATCGTGTGGAGGATCGGGATGACGGACCCGTCGCGGCGCTCGAGCAGCGCTGTATAACGTCCCGGCGGTCTGCCTGCAGCGCCCGTGTCGGGCGCGGCGAGCGGCGCGCCCGGCGTGCGCAGCGCGCCCTCGTCGATGATCACCGGGGCGAGCGGCACCACGGGCTCGCGCCGCGGCGTGAGCGCGGGCGCGGCCTGCGCTGGCGCGGCCTCGTCGAACAGCTCGGTCATCTCGCCGACGTCGATGTCCGGCTCTCCGCTCGTCGTGCCCGCCGCGGGGATCAGGCGGAGCACGCGATCGAGCAGCGCGCCGCGCGCCTCGACGATCGACCATCCGGTCAGCCGCTCTGCCGCGCCGTTGAAGCGCACCACGCGCTGCTCGGCGTCGATCTCGATCACGCCGACGTCGACCTCGGACAACCACGCCGCAAGCTGTTTGTCCGGCGAGCCGCGGTGCGCGTCCGAGCGATCGAACGCGGCGTGCAAGCCCGACTCCGGCCGGTCATCGATCTTTGCCACCACCCCGTTATGGTAGTTGCATTCCCGGAGAAGCGGACTTCTTAAGCGCCGACGGCGAGGAAACTCGACTGCCGGGACCCCTCGCTGGGGTAGGCTCGGGGCCATGGGTGGTCACGAGGAGAACAGGCACCCCCGGACAGCGCCGAGCGCCGTCGCCGCCGCACTTTCGCGGAAGTCGCGGCGGTTTCACGACCTCCGCCGCGACCCTCCCGGGCGCCAGGCAGCCGAGGTGGACAATAGCGCATTGTGTCATCTGGGCGCGTCGGGGTCGGATGGTGGCGGGGGGATGTGGGCCGCCCTCCGGGGGGGCTGAGGCGCGATGGGGCTCGTCCTGTTCGGGCTCACCGGCGGCCTCGGATCCGGCAAGAGCACGGTGGCCGCTCGGTTTCGCGCACAGGGGCTTCCGGTCATCGACGCCGACGCGCTCGCCCGCGAGGTGGTGGCGAAGGGGACCGAGGGGCTCGACGAGGTGGTCCGCGCCTTCGGTCCGGAGGTGCTGCTGCCGGACGGCTCGCTCGATCGCGCGCGCGTCGCCGCGGTGGTGTTCGCGGATCCGGGCAAGCGCCGGCAGCTCAATGCAATCGTGCACCCGCGCATCACGGCGCTCACGATCGAGCGCGCCGCCGCGCTCGAGGCGCAGGGCGAGCCCCTGGCCTGCTACGAGGCGGCGCTCCTCGTCGAGAACCGGGTCGTCGACGCGTTTCGACCGCTGGTGGTGGTCGCGGTGCCCGAGGCGGTGCAGATCGCCCGCGCGATGGCGCGCGACGGCGCGACCGAGGACGAGGTGCGCGCCCGGCTCGCCTCGCAGCTCCCGCTCTCCAGCAAGGTCGCCGTCGCCGACTACGTCATCGAGAACTCCGGCGATCGCGCCGCGACCGAGCGGCAGGCCGACGAGGTGCTCGCCTCGATCCGGGCGAGGTTCGCGCCCACCGGCGCCGCCCGTCCGGACCACTGACTTGATGCGCAGTGCCCGGCGTGGAAGTCTCGCGGCCGGCCGATGACGTCGTTCAAGTCGAAGCTCGCGCGGCTCGGGCCGCTCCCGACGGAGCGGCGCAGCGGTGCGCCGCTCGCCCCCGCGCCGGTGTCGCACGCCCGCGGCGTCGCGGCGGAGGACGCTCCGCTGCCCGCCGCGTCGGCCGCGCTGCCGCCCTTGGCGCCAGCTGCAGACGAAGCGGCGCCGGCTGCGGGCGAGGCGGCGGCCGCGGCGGGCGAGGCGGCGGCCGCGGCGGGTCGGCCAGCGGCCGCGCCGCCCGCCGCGGAGGGCGCTCGACCCTCGCTGGACGAGCTGCGCGAGCGCATCTCCCGCATCGTGGCCCGGGGCGCGCCGCCCACGCCCAGGGCCGACCCCGCGCGCGGCGAGCTGCCCTTCCATATCGAGCAGACGCCCGGGGGGCCTCTCTACGTGAGCCGCACGCGCTCGCTCGCGGCGGCGCGCGTCGGCCGCGCGCCGCTCGTCGCCGCGCGCGACGCCGACCCGGCGATGCTCGCGCTCCTGGCGCTCGACCCGGCGCTCGCCGGCTGCGATGTCCGGAGGGCGCTGTTCCTCGACACGGAGACCACGGGCCTCGCCGGGGGCACGGGCACCGTGCCGTTCCTGATCGGCCTCGCCTGGTTCGACCCCGGGCGGGCCAGCGCGGGGCCGCTCGGCGAGCCGTCGTCCGACGGCTTCGTCATGGAGCAGCTCCTCCTGCGCCGCCTCGGCGAGGAGGAGCCCATCCTGCGGCGCCTCGCCGAGCGCCTCGCCGGCGCCTCGATGATCATCACGTACAACGGCAAGGCGTTCGACATGCCGCTCTTGCGCACGCGCTACGTGATGAACCGCCTCCCGCCGCCGCCGGAGCTGCCGCACCTCGATCTCGTCCACGTCGCGCGCCGCATCCACAAGGCCCGGCTGAAGACCCGCACGCTGATCGCCCTCGAGCACGACGTGCTCGGCCGGGTGCGCGTCGGCGACGTGCCCGGCGGCGAGATCGTCGCGTGCTACGCCCACTTCCTGCGCACCGGCGACGAGGAGGCGCTGCTCGGCGTGGTCGAGCACAACGCGGCCGACGTGCTCGCGATGGTCGCGCTGGTCGGCCTCTACGGCGAGCCGCTCGGCAGCCTGGCCGCCGGCGATCTCGCCGGGGTAGCCGCGACGCTGCGGAGGGCGGGCGCGCTCGAGCGCGCGGCCGAGCTCGCGGACGCCGCGGTCGAGCGCGGCGGCGGCGCGGCCGCGCGGCGCGCGCGCGGCGATATAGCGAAGGCGCGCGGGGACAAGGCGCGGGCGCTCTCGGACTACGAGGCGCTCGCCGCCGAGATCGACGACCCCGCGGTGCGCCTCGAGCTGGCGAAGCTCTACGAACACCACGTTCGCGCCTTCGCCCGCGCCCTCGAGCTGGCCGACCAGGGCACCGCCGAGCCCGAGCCCGCGCAGGTGCGCCGCCGAGCCCGCCTGCAGCGCAAGATCGACCGCCGATCGGGCGGCGCCGGCGCGCTCGCGCTGCCCTTCGAGCAGGCCGAGAGCGCGGCGGCGCGCCCGTGCTCCGAGCGCGCCGCCGGGCCGCCGCGCGAGGGCGAAGAGTGAGCGGGCGCCCCGCCCAGCGCGGGGGAGCCGAGCGCCGCGCGGCGCGCCCGGGGCCCGGCGCGCCGGCCGGGACCTGCGGGGTTGGCGAGCGGCCGAGCCGTCGCCCGGGCGTCCGGGCGAGCCAGTCGAGAAATCCATCGGTCTGGCTTCTCGCCGGGGCGCGCGTGGGCTAGGGTGCGGACGATGATTACCGTCGGCTGCGCCGGTTTCCCCGTCCCAGCGACGCGCTATTTCCGCGAGTTTATGTTCGTGGAGGTGCAGGAGACCCATGTGTCCCTCCCGGGACCTGGCACGATCCGGCGCTGGCGGCGCGAAGCTCCGGTCGGCTTTCGCTTCGCCCTGCTCGGTCCGCGCGAGATCGGCCAGGAGGGGTTCCGGGACGGCAAGGTCATCGAGACGGCGCTGAAGAGCATCGAGGCCGTCGCGGACGAGCTCGAGGCGAAGAGCGCGGTCTTCGTCGGCCCCCCGGAGTTCACGCCGACGCGCGCGAACAAGGCCATCCTGCGCGACTTCCTGGTCAGCGTGAAGAAGCGCTTCGACCGCGTCGTCTTCGAGCCGCCGCCCGGCTGGGATCCGGACGAGAGCGACGAGCTCACGCAGGAGGTCGGCGCCCTCGCCGCGCGCGACCCGCTGACCGCGGGGCTCTCGCGGCTGAAGGTCGCCTACTACCGCCTGCACGGCCCGGCGGGGCACAAGTCGCGCTACGAGGACCCGGCGATCGAGCGGCTCGCCGAGATCGCGCGCGGCGCGAAGCACGACGACGCGACGTACGTGTTCACGAACGTCGACATGTTCGCCGACGCGAAGCGCTTCAAGAAGGCGATGAAGCTGTAGGGGCGCTGCGCGTCAGCACGCCGGCGTTATTCCCGGCAGGTCCTGTCTCCGGTCCGTGGCTTGCTGACGGCCGAGTCCAGGGGCGTCCGAGCGGCCCTGGTTTCGGGCCCGGTCCCTGCCACCGGCGAATCTGCTAGGCTGCCGTTCATGACCCTCCCGGCCGAAGAGCTCCTCGATGAGGCGATGAAGCTCCCCGAGAGCGAGCGGCGCGTCCTCGCGCTGCGGCTGCTGGAGAGCGTGGGCGACGACTCGCCGGAAGACATCGAGCGCGCGTGGGTCGAGGAGGCCCGGAAGCGCCTCGACGACGTCCGGTCGGGGCGTTCCCAGCCCGTACCCTGGGACGAGGCCCGCGGCCGCATCTTCGCGCGAGGCTGAGGTGCCTCGCCTTCCTGTCGTCCTCGCGACAGAAGCAGAGCGAGAGGCCCACGAAGCATTCCTGTGGTACGCCGCGCGCGACCCGAACGTCGCCGATCGTTTCGAGGCGCAGGTGATCGCAGCGTTCGACCGCATCGCCGAAGCTCCTGAGCAGGGCCCCGAGGTCGAGCCCGGTATCCGGCGCCTGCTACTCCAGCGGTTCCCCTACGGGCTGCTCTACGCCGTCGAGCCCGATCGCATCCTCGTGCTCGCGGTCATGCACCTTCGCCGCCGCCCTGGGGTATGGCGAGGTCGCGGCCCATGAGCTCGGACGAGGGCCGCGGCGCCGCGCGCCGCGGCGGCGCTCAGCCCGCGACGCGCCGGCGCCGCCAGCGCTCCGGCCGGGTGAACAGCGCCATCGCGGCGCTCACGGCCGCGGCGGCGTACCACGGGATGTCCTTCACGGTCCCGTAGACGGTCTGCGCGCGCATGAACCGGGCCTCGCCGAGGAGCGACTGCTCCTTGAACGTGTCGCTGTGCACCACGACCCGCCCCACCGGGTCCACGATGGCGGAGACGCCGCTGTTCGTGGCGCGCACGAGGTAACGGCGGTGCTCGATCGCGCGCATCTTCGCGAGCGCGAGGTGGATCCACGGCTCCGTCGTATCGCCGAACCAGGCGTCGTTCGTGAGGTTGACGAGGAGGTCCGGGTCGCCCGCGGCGACCAGCTTGTTCACGAAGTGCGGCAGGATGTCCTCGTAGCAGATCATCGTCGCGAGCTGGTGGCCGTTCCACTCGAGCGGCGCGAGCGACGTGCCAGGGCTGAAGCGGCCGGAGTTCGGCGACAGCGTGTAGAGGTACGGGACCGCGTCGCCGAGCGGGAGGTACTCGCCGAACGCGAGCAGGTACTGCTTGTCGTACCGCCCGAGGATCTCGCCGTCCTGGCCGGCCATCAGCGCCGTGTTGAAGCTCACGCCGCGCTCGTGCGTGTTGGCAGGGAGCCGGTGGATGACCGTGCCGACCACCGTGGGCACGCCAAGCCGGCCCGTGAGCGAGCGCTGGACCTCGTTCTTGTAGGCCGACTCGCGGAACGCCTGCGGCACGCCCGCCTCGCTCCACACGACCAGCCCGGCCCCCTGCTTCGCGAGCTCGCGCGTCCGACCCACGTGGATCTTGAGCGCGTTCCGGCGGTCGAAGAGCGCGAGGTTCGGCTGGACGATCCCGATCTTGATCGGCTCGGCCGCGGCGGCGGCCGCGTCCACGGCGCGCATCCGGACGACGCCGTACACGGCGGCGAGCGCCGGGGCCGCGATGCCCACGGCGAGGACCGCGCGGTCGAGCGGGCGGCCGCGCGCGATGTCGCGGGGCGCGCCGGCGTCGCGGTCGGGGCGGGGCGCGTCCGGCCCGCCCTGCGACGCGGCGCGCGGCAGCGCGCGATCCAGCCGGAACTTCACGAGCTCGGCGATCGCGAGGTTCGCGGCGACGAGCACCAGGCCGACGAGGTAAGGGCCGCCGAGATCGGCCACCTGACCCATCACCGGCGCGTTGTGGACCGAGGCGCCGTAGTACCAGGGGAAGAGCAGCGGATAGACGAGCTCGCTCGTCATGAACGCGAGCGCGAAGACCACGGGGCCGGGCCAGCCGCGCGCCTCGGCCCGCCCGTACAGCCAGCCGCACAGGGCGATGCGCCCCGCCTGGTAGGCGCAGAGGATCGCCATGAAGAGCGCGCAGAGGATCGTGGGGAATCCGCTGAACACCCGCAGCATCTCGAGCAGCCAGTAGAAGCCGGCCATCGTCATGACGAAGCCGGCGATCCAGCCGAGCAGCGCCGCGCGCCCCGGCGTCTGCCCGCGCAGCGCCACGATGAGCGGAACGAGGCCGAAGAACGAGATCGGCCAGAGGTCCATCCCCGGGAACCCGAGGAAGTAGAAGAACCCGCTGAGCGCCGCGAGCCCGCAGGCGAGGCGTGCGGGCAGCGGCCGCACCGCGCCTGCCGCGTTCGCGTCGCGCGGCGCCTCCGGCTGGGGGAGGCTCGCGACCGCTCCGCCTCCGGGGCCTGCGCTGGCAGTCTCGCTCTCTTGCTGGTGCGCGGTCGTCATCGGGAGCACCAGGGGAAGGAGAAGCAACGCGCCGTGACGGCGCGGGGGAACCTGAGGGGGCCGGGCATGGCGGCCCCCGTATTGAAGGGGCGACGGCGCTACGTCAACCCGCGCGGCGCGGCATGGCGAGCCGCGCCGCGCGGCGTGGCAACCTGCTCGGTGCAGCGCGGCGACCTGCTCGGTGCGGCGCGGGGATCCGCGCGCCGCGGCGCGGCGATCCGTTCGACGCGGGATCAATTTTGCTCGATGTGGGCATATCGACCTGCTCGACGCGGCGGTCCCAACTGCACCCGGCGCGGCGACCCGCTCGGCGCGATCTCAACCGCGCACGACGCGGCGTGGCGACCCGCTCAACCCGCGGGGACGTCTCGAGCGGACGATCCGGACTTTGCCGCGTCGGCGACCCCTGACCACCCGGTGGAAAGTCGCGCAGAACGTGCCTGGATCGCGTTGATCGTGACTAGTATGCGCACGTAGAGCCCATGTCGAAGATCCTTCATATCGAGGACGACCCCGCCAACCGCCTGCTCGTCCGCAAGCTGCTCCAGAACGCCGGCTACGAGGTCCTCGAGGCCGCCGATGGGCTCGAAGGGGTGCGTCTCGCATGTACCCAGCGCCCCGACCTCGTCCTCGTCGACCTGAACATCCCGGGCCTCGACGGGTTCGAGGTCACGCTGCGGCTGCGCGGCGAGGCGTCGCTCGCCGGCGTCCCCATCGTCGCGATCACCGCGGAGGGCGACCGGGACACGAGCCTCGCCGTCGGCTGCGACGGCTTCCTCCAGAAGCCGATCGACGCGCGCTCCTTCTCGGCGGTCATCGCCCGCTATCTCAGCGGCGCGCGCGAGGAGCTCCCGGCGTCGCAGGGGCCGCTCAGGCTGCGCGAGCAGAGCCAGCGCATCGTCGCCCACCTGGAGCAGAAGGTGGCCGAGCTCTCGCGCGCCAACGCCCGGCTCCGCGAGCTCGACGCCGCGCGCACCGAGTTCTACCGCAACATCTCGCACGAGCTCGCGACCCCGATGACCCCGATCGTCGGGTACGTGAAGCTGCTCGCCGACGAGGAGCTCGGCCCCCTCAACAAGTCCCAGAAGAAGGCGCTGCTGGCGATGGAGGACTGCGTCCGCAGGCTCCGCTCGCTCATCGACAACCTGCTCGACGTCACAGGCATCGAGACGGGCCGGATGCGCTTCATGCACTCCGAGTACGACTTCCTCGACACGACGCGCCGCGCCCTCGCCCAGGTGGCCGACCGCTTCGCCGAGGGGAAGGTGCAGCTCGTCGAGGACCTGCCGCGCGGCCCGCTGCCCGCGTGGGGCGACGCGGGGCGGCTGCAGCGCGCCATGATCCAGCTGCTCGAGAACGCGGCGAAGTTCACGCCGGCCGGCGGCACGGCGGGCGTGCGGGTCACCGTGCTCCAGTCGGGGCACTACGAGCTCTGCGTCGCGGACACGGGACCCGGGGTCAAGGCGGACCGCCAGCCGCGCATCTTCGAGCCGTTCTACCAGATCGACGGCTCGGCCACGCGCGCCTACGGCGGCGTCGGCGTCGGGCTCGCGATCGCCCGGCGCACCGCCCGGGGGCTCGGCGGCGACGTGCGGGTCGTGTCGCCCAGCAACGAGATCATCGAGGGCGAGACGCTCACTGGATCGGCGTTCTACCTGACCGTCGCCCGCCGGGCGCCCCTCCAGGACGACCCCAGCTCGCCGGGCCGGCTCGGCCCGCCTTCATCGCCGCCCGCCGAGCCGTCGTCCCTCTGATGCGCTCGGCGGCTCCCGTCATCTACCTCGACTGGAACGCCACGACGCCGCCGCACCCCGAGGTCCTGGCGGCGATGCAGGCCGCCGCCGAGGTGGCATGGGCCAACCCGGCGAGCGTGCACGGACCAGGGCGGCGGGCGCGCGCCTTCATCGAGCAGGCGCGGGAGGCGGTCGCCCGTCTGATCGGCCTGGACGCGCGCGACGTGACGCTCACGTCGGGCGGGACCGAGGCGAACAACCTCGCGCTCTGGCACGCCTTCGGCGACGAGGCCCCCGGGGCGGGCGCGGCCAGCGCGACGTCCGCCGGGGCGAGCGCGGCCGACGCGACGTCCGCCGGGGCGGGCGCAGCCGGCGCGCCGGCGTCGGGGCGGCTCCAGGGCGCGCTCGTTGTCTCGCGGATCGAGCACCCCTCGGTGGCCCGCGCGGCGGAGGGGCTCGCGCGCCGCGGCGTCGAGGTCGCCTGGGTCGATCCCGAGCCGTCCGGTCGGGTCGCGCCGGAGGCGCTCGCGGCCGCCCTCGATCGAGCGGCGGCGGTCGCGCCCGTGCGGCTCGTGAGCCTCCAGGCCGTCAACCACGAGACGGGCGTCATCCAGCCGATCGCCGAGGCGGCGGCGATCGCGCACGCCCGCGGGGCGCGCCTCCACGTGGACGCCGTGCAGGCGGTGGGGCGCCTCCCGCCGGAGGCGTGGGCCGGGGCGGACCTCGTGTCGGTCGCGGCCCACAAGATCCGGGGGCCCAAGGGGATCGGCGCCCTCGCGGTGCGGCCGAGCGTCCGGCTCCGGCCCTTCCTGCTCGGCGGTGCCCAGGAGCGCGGGCTCCGGCCCGGGACGCAGGACCCGCTCGCCGCGGCCGGCTTCGCCGCGGCCGCCCGGCGAGCGCTCGACGGCCCCGCCCGGTATGCGGCCCTGGCGCCGCTCCGCGACCGCCTCGAGGCCGCGCTCATCGAGGCCGGGCGCGCGGCCGGCGCCGCGCCGATCCCCAACGGCGAGGGCGCGCGCGCCCCCCACATCACGAATCTTTCCTGGCCCGGCTGGCGCGGCGACGAGCTCTGCGCCGCGCTCGACCTGGAGGGCGTCGCCGTCTCCAGCGGCTCGGCGTGCAGCGCAGGCACCGCCGAGCCGTCCCCCGTCCTCACGGCGATGCTCGGACCCGGGCGAGCGGCGTCCGCCGTTCGGTTCTCGATCGGCGAGGAGACGACCGAGGCCGACGTCGCCGAGGCGGTGCGCCGCGTGGCCCGCGTGCTCGCCCGCCTGCGGTCGCTTCCAGCCGGAAGCTGAGTCGATCCAGCGGCTTGCCGCGAGCTCATTGGTTCTTGAACCAATCCTCGAGCCATTCCGGGCAACCGCGGAGAGAAGGATGAGTCCACAGGGGTAACTCCCCGCAGCGACTCATGTTTCTACGGGGGGTGTGGATTCTTTTCGTCGATCCATTGAATGGATCGAATCGGCCGTCTTGCTGGGAGCCTGTTCAGCAATGACTCGCAGCCTCGATCTCGCATGAGATCCTGAGCATACCTTCATGGAATCGTTAAATAATTTGCGTGGCTACGGGATTGACCTACGGAGCTTCCGGACGGCCTCGCGTCGCGCGATCGCACCGGCCACGGACGCATTGCTCGAGGCAATGCAGGCAAAGTTTTCTGTCGACCACTGGCGCGGCGCGCGGCGCTGCCGGAGGACCTCGCGGCGCGCGATCGCCCCGGTCGCAGGGGCGATCTGCGGGGCAGCGCGGGGTCGCTGCCCGGGCTACCCGCGCGGCGCGCGGCGCTGCCGGACGACCTCGTAGAGCGCGATCGCGCCGGCGACCGAGGCGTTCAGCGAGGCGATGGGGCCGGTCATGGGAAGCCGGGCCACGTGCTGGCAGACGCGGCGGACCGAGCGGCGGGTGCCCTTGTCCTCGGCACCGATGACGATCGCGACCGGACCTGTCAGGGGCAGCTCGCCGAGCTCCACCGGGCCCTGAGCGTCGAGCGCGATCGAGGCCACGCCCCGGGCGGCGAGCGCCTCCAGGGCGTCGGGCAGAGAGCGGACGCGGCAGAGCCTCGCGTGCTCGATGGCGCCCGCCGAGGCCCGGAACGTCGCCGGGGTGAGCGGCGCGGAGCTGTGCTCGGGCCACAGGATCGCCCGGGCGCCCAGGGCGACGGCGCTGCGGATCACGGCGCCGAAGTTCTGCGGGTCCATCACGCCGTCGAGCGCCACCGTGATCGTGCCGCCGCCCGGCTGGCCCTCCTCGACGACAGGGATCGCGTCGACCCCGACGAGCTGGAGCTCGGGCGCGGAGGCGACGGCCCCCTGATGGCGGCCGCCGGCGCTGCGGCGATCGAGCTCGCCGCGGGGGGCGCGCTCGGTCGGGATGCCCTGACCCTCCGCGAGGCGCGCGAGCGCGTCGAGCTTCGGGCCGCCGTCCCGCTGGACGAGGACCCAGCCGACGCCGGCGCCGTGGGCGCGGATCGCTTCGCGGACCGGCTGGAGACCGTAGACGAGGCGGCTCACGTCAGCGCGCAGGGTGGAGCGTGTGCGCGATCTCCTGGACGATCGAGCGCGCCGCGGCGAGCGGATCGGCCGCCTCGCGGATCGGCCGGCCGACCACCAGGAGATCGGCGCCGGCCGAGATGGCGGCCGAGGGCGTGGCGATGCGCTTCTGGTCGTCGGCGCGCTCGCCTTCCGGCGCGGGACCGAGGCGGATGCCCGGCGTCACGAGCAGCTCGCCCCGACCGAGCGCCTCCCGCAGCGCAGGCACCTCCTGCGGCGAGGCGACGAACCCGTGGATGCCGGCGCCGCGCGCGAGCTGCGCCATCCGGACCACGTGCTCCGACGCGCTCCCCTGGACGCCCTGCGCGGCTAGATCGCCGTCGTCGAGCGACGTGAGCAGGGTGACAGCGAGAAGGATCAGATCCTGGGAGCGCGCCGCCTCCTGGGCCGCGCGCCTCAGCATCTCGGCGCCGCCGGCCGCGTGCACCGTCAGGTAGCGGACCCCGAGCGCGGCGGCGCTCGCCACCGCGCCGGCCACGGTCGCCGGGATGTCGTGCAGCTTCAGATCGAGGAAGACGTCGAGCCCGAGCGACTTGCCGAGCTCGACCGCGCTCGGCCCCTCACGGACGAACAGCTCCAGGCCGACCTTGAGCACGCCGACCGACGGCGCGACGCGCGTCGCCGCCGCCCGGGCCTCCTCCAGGTTCGGGTAATCGAGCGGGAAGACGAGCCTGCGGCGCGCCTCGTCGAGCGAGCTGCCGCCGAGGCTCGTCCGCTGCCGGACGGAGCTGGGGTTGACCATGCGGTGATCCTGTTTCCGATCAGAGGCAGCTGCAGAGCGGATCGCCAGGGGCGCAGTTGCAGGGCGCCTTGGTGCCGCCGCCGCTCGCCGGAGCGCCGCCGGCGGCTGGACGGCCGCCGCCGCCGCGCCGCAGCTGCTCCTGCTTCTGCTGCTCCGCCTCGAGCTGCTTCTGGAGCGAGAGGCGCGTCGCCTCGTCCTTGGCGCTCGCGAGCTGGTCGCGCAGCCCGGCCATCTTGGATTCGGACTCCTTGAACTGCGCCTCGAGGCGCTTGTTCGCCTCCTCGAGCTCGCGGGTCCTCGCGGCCTCGGCCGCGATGCGCGCCTCCTGCTCCTGCGCCGACTTGACGGCGACGACCGTGATGACGCCGACCACCAGCGCGCTGGCGATGGCGCCGCCGATGAGGAGCTTGCGCAGCTTCTTCTTCGACTCGTCCTGCTGCAGCGCCGCGAGCGAGCGCTCGTGATGCTGCTGCGCGGCCATCGCCTCGAGCCGCGCCTTCTGCTCGGCCTCGACGCGCGCCTTCTCGATCTCGGCTTGCCGGATCGCCTCGAGCCGCGCCGCCTCTTCACGCGCGCGGCGCTCCTCGTTGCGACGGCGCTCTTCCTCGGTGCGGATGCGCAGCTCCTCGGCCTCGCGCGCGGCGCGCTCCGCCTCTACGCGCGCCTTCTCGGCGGCGGCGGCGGCGGCGGCCTTCTGGGCCTCTTCGGTCTTGATTCGATCCTCCTCGAGGTTCATCAGCTCCTTGAGCGAGAACAGGACCGAGCTTTCCTTCTGTTCCGACATGACCTCGTGGCTCCTTCGATCGAGCGCGTGCGGTTTGGCTACCAAGGGGCGGTGCGGAGAACCTGCGGGTCGCCCTGCGCGGGGCCACCAAGCAGGAGGATTGTGACCCGCAGAGCGGCTTTCACGCAATTATTCGCGACCACCGCGACCCTCGTCGTGCCGAGGGACCGCGGAGCCGCCAGGCAGAGATTATCGCCGTGGTGCACCGCAGGTACCAGCGGAAATCGCAGCGCTCCGTCCCTTCCAGCCCCGTGACCTGCAGCGCGGGTAGCGCCGGCCCTACCACCCCTGCTACATCTGCCACGTCTGCCACGTCCGTTTCGGCTCCCCGTCTCGCAGGTCACGCCGGGCGACCTGTGCAGTCGTCGAGGGTGACCGGGGCATGCTCGAGCGGGGAGCGCCCGATACGGAGCGGATATCGCGGCGCCGCGCGCGACGGTCCCGTTGGATTCTCGATGGCTCTCCGGTAGCTTCGCGCGCCCATGGCAAACGTCATCAAGGCGCACATCACCGGTACCGTCTGGAAGATCGAGGTCAAGCCGGGCGACAAGGTCGAAGAGGGGACCGTCGTCGTCATCCTCGAGTCCATGAAGATGGAGATGCCCGTCGAGGCGGAAGACGAGGGCACGGTCGAGGAGATCCTCGTCACCGAGGGGGCGTCGGTCACGGAAGGCGCCCCGCTGATCAAGCTGGCCTGACCGGCCAGCCAGCCACCAGCCAGCGCGCGGTCCACTCCCGGACGGACCGCGCGCCCACATCGCCGCCGCGGCGCGCGCTGTGCCCGGTAGCGCGGTGCCCGCCCCCCGGGACGGCAGCGCCCGCGCGCGCCTCCAGGGCCGGGGATCGCACGAGAGGTCGTCAGCGGCCAGCGGCCGCGCGGCCGCGCGGCGCCGTCCAGGCGGTCACTCGCGCCAGAAGAACTTCCAGGGATTGTGCTTGAGGTCGCGCGCGAGCTCCTGCAGGTCGTCGAACAGCTGCTCGTCCATGACAAGCGCGCCGACCGTCCCCTTGCCGCGCTTGACGTGGGCGAGGACCTCCTGAGCGTCGGCGGTCGCCGCCTTCGCCCGGCCTGCGATCTCGGCTATATCGTCGAGCGTCTTCTTGATCTTGGCCTGCTCCGTCTCGCTGCCCACGGTGGCCGAGAGCCGGCGCGCGTTCGCCAGCGTCTCGCGCGCGTCCTCCATGAGCGGCGGCAAGTCGCGCGCGGCCGTGCCGCTCACCTGATCGGCGTTCGCGAGGATCCGGTCGATCTGCGGGTTGTTCACGTACTTCTGCCGGGCGTCGTTCACGAGCTCGGTGCCGTCGAGGCTGATCTGCTCGACGTTCTCGGCGATGCGGTCGAGCCGATCCTGGTTCCTGTGCATGAAGTCGCCGGTGCCCTTCAGCGTCTTCCGCAGCCCGTCGAACGCCTCGCCGACCTCCTCCCGGTGCTCGCGCATCGCCGAGACGGTCGCGTGCAGGAGCTCGTAGCCTTCGGCGAGGAGCATGTCGAGGCGCGGCGGATCGAGCCCCCGGACGACAGCGTTCTCGGGGAGCACCGGCCGATCGCTCGATCCGGGCTCGATCGCGAGGAACTGCTCGCCGAGCACGCCCTGCGTCGTCACGTAGAAGGTGGCGTTGTCGTGGATGCTCTGCTGGTAGCGTTCCTCGATGCGCAGCTGGATCCGCACGAGCGGCTCGCGCCGGCCGTCCTTGCCGAGCTGGCCGCCGCGGAAGTGGATCTCGCTGAGCTTGCCGACCTCCACCCCGGCGATCTTCACCGGCGCCCCTGTCTGGAGGCCGCCCGGGTTGTCGAACTCGACATAGATGGAGTACTTCGGCTGGAAGTTGACCCCGCCCATCACGAGGATGAACGTGGCCAGGAGCCCGATCGCCGTAAGGATGAGGATCCCGACTTTGACCTCGATCGACCGCGGGCTTGCCATGGGCCTTTCATCTTCTCCGATCTGGCGGCGGGGAGGCGAGGGAAAGAGGCCAGGATCTGCGTGCCGCAGCGCGCATCTCCAGGCCACCACCGTGACGCTTCGCGCTGCCTTTGTCGTGACGCAACCGCTCTTGCTTCAGAAGCCGCGATGATTTCGTTCCGAAATGTAAGAAAATCCTTTGGCCCCAAAGAGGTGCTGAAGGACGTCTCGTTCGACGTCGACGACGGCGAGGTGTTCTTCATCATCGGGCAGTCGGGCGTCGGAAAGAGCGTGCTCATCAAGCACCTCGTGGGCCTGCTCTACCCGGACGGCGGGGAGATCTGGCTGGACGGCGAGGACGTGAGCCGCTTCGACGAGGCCCGGATGTACCCGGTGCGGATGAAGTGCGCGATGGTCTTCCAGCACTCGACGCTGTTCGACTCGATGACGTGCGCCGAGAACGTCGCGCTCCCGCTCCGCAAGCACAAGGGGCTCAAGCCGAAGGAGGCGCTCGCGGAGGCGCGGCGGCGCCTCGAGCAGGTGCACATGCGCGAGTTCGCGGACCGGTTCCCGCCAGAGCTCGGCGACGGGATGCGCAAGCGCGTCGCCATCGCGCGCGCGCTCACGCTCGAGCCGCGCTACGTGCTCTTCGACGAGCCGACAACGAGCCTCGACCCGGTGAGCGCGCGGCGCGTCGACAAGCTGATCCGCGAGCTCAGCGACACGCTCGGTGTGACGAGCATCGTCGTGAGCCACGATCTCGTGAGCATCTTCACGATCGCCGACCGGATCGTCATGCTCTATCAGGGGCTCGTCCGCCTGCTCGGCGATCGCGGCGCGTTCCAGAGCTCGCCGGACCCGATCGTGCAGCAGTTCATCACCGGGAGCGCCGAGGGGCCGATCGAGTGAGGCGCGCGGCGACGATCGCGTGGTCGCCGCGCGCCCGCGCGCCGGGCTAGCGGAAGATCAGGAAGGCGGCCGCCGAGATCAGCATGTTCAGCACGATGACCGCGAGCGAGGAGTTCACGACCGCCCGCGTCGTCGCCCAGCCGACGCCCTCGCTGCCGCCGAAGGTCGAGAGGCCGGAGTGGCCGGAGACCACCGGGATCGCGGCGCCGTAGGCGAGGCACTTCGCGAGGCCGGTCGCGAGATCGCCCGCGTCGACGAGGCTCACGTTCATGAACGTCTCGGGGCTCACGTCGAACATGCTGTAGGCGGTGATCATCCCCGTGGTGAAGGCGACCGCGGCGCTCCAGACGAGCAGGCACGTGGTCATGAGCAGGCTCGCGATGAACCGCGGCTTGAGCAGGTAGTCGATGGGATCGGCCGCGCACATGCGGAGCGCGTCGACCTGCTCGGTGACCACCATCGAGCCGATCTCGGCGGCGATGCCCGCGCCGACCCGCGTGGCGAGCATCAGCGCGCCGATCGAGGCGGCGAGATCGCGCACGAGCAGCTCGAGGTAGGTCGCGCCGAGCATGGTCAGATCCGGGATGACCCGCTTCGCCTGCTGGCCGGCCTGGAAGACCATGATCATCCCGATGAAGCCCATCACGACCGTCAGGAAGAAGAGCGACTTGTTGCCGATCTCGTACATCTGCACGAGCACCGCGCCGGGCTCGCGGCGGCCCTTCACGCAGTAGTAAAGCGTCCTTACAAATACGGAGTAGAGCTCGCGCCCCGACCGGAAGAGCGACAGCGCAGCTCCGCCGAGCGCGGCGACGCCGGAGAGCTCCGGCGCGAGGTCCCGGAGCTCGCTCGAGGGGGGGCCCGCGCTCGCGCGGTCAGGGACGCTCGGGTCGGGGGGGGACATGCGCGGCGCCGTCGATCAGTCGAGCGTGAACGAGACGAAGTAGTCGAGGATGAAGATGCCGGCGGCCGAGGCGACCACTGTCGCGTTGACGGCGCGGCCGACGCCGGGGGCGCCGCCGGTCACGCCGAGGCCGTACTGGCAGCTCGAGAGCGCGAGGACGACGCCGAAGACGACGCTCTTGACGAGGCCGCTCATGACGTCGCCGATGCCGAGGAGTCCGCTCGTGAGGCCGTTGTAGAAGACGGCCGGCGCGACGCCGAGCAGGAGATCGCCGGTGAGCGCGGCGCCGACGAGGGCGAGCGCGTCGGCGAAGATCACCGAGAGCAGCAGCGTGAGGACCATCGCGAGGAAGCGCGGGGCGATGAGGAAGCTCACCGGGTCGATCGCGAGGACGCGGAGGGCGTCGATCTGCTCGGTGACGACCATGGTGCCGAGCTCCGCGGTGTTGTTGGCGCCGACGCGGCCGTTGATCATGAGCGCCGTGAGCAGCGGGGCGATCTCGCGGAGCGTGCCGAAGCCCGCGCCCCAGCCGAGCAGGCCGTGCGCGCCGAACCGCTCGACCAGCGGCGCCGCCTGGATGACCATGATCGCGCCGGTGAAGAGGGCGGTCACGATGACGATGGGCATCGACTTGAAGCCCATCTTGTAGAGGTTGCGCATGAACTCGGCGCCGTCGACGCGGAGCGTGGCGACGCGCGTCGCGATCTGGCCCGCGAGCACGGCCATGCCGCCCACCGTGGCGGCGATCTGCAGGAACGAGCCGCCGAGCTGGTGCACGCCGGAGGGCTCCGGCGCGAGCGGCGCGCGCTTCCGCGCCGGGGGCGGGCCGCCGGAGGAGGCGAGCGCCCCCGGGCCGCGCGCGGCGGTGCCTGGGCCAGCGGGAGACGTCATGAGAACAGGGAGCTTAGCCCAAGGCTCCCGCGGCGCGCGGCCCGAACCGACGCGATCCGACCGGCGCGGAGGCCGGGACCGCTGGCCAGGCGGGAGATCGTCCTCTACTTGCAAGGCGCCTCCATTTCTCGAGCCCGCCCGGTGCGACGGCAAACGCGTACTTCCACGCGCAATGCTGGCTCGCGCCACGCGCGCCACGCGCGCCACGCAGGTGGAGCGCGCCGGCCATCGCGGCCGGAGCCGATGGCGTCCGGTTTCCGGGGGCTCGAGCGTCGTGAAGAGAAGAGAAGCGGAGCCCATGTCCCAGGAAGCGCGCGTACACACCTCGATCGACGAGCACCGGACTGGCCTGCTGGAGGATGGCCGGACGTTCGCCGTCCTCTCCGCGGCGACGTTCGCGCTGAAGGCGATCTTCGTGAAGCTCGCCTACGCCGCGCACCCCATCGACGCGGTGTCGCTGCTCGCGCTGCGGATGGGCATCGCGCTGCCGTTCTTCCTCTGGCTCGCCCGCCGCGAGCGAGGCGCGGCCGCGGAGTCGCTGACGCCCCGCCTCTGGGGGGGTGTGCTGCTCGTCGGGTTCCTCGGATACTACCTGTCGAGCCTCTTCGACTTCATCGGGCTGACGTACATCAGCACGGGCCTCGAGCGCCTGATCCTGTTCGTGTATCCGACGCTCGTCCTCCTGATCGGCGCGGTGTGGCTGAAGCAGCCGGTGCGCGCGAACGCCTGGGGGGCGCTCGCCGTGTGCTATCTCGGCCTCGCGGCGGCGGTCTGGCACGATCTCGAGCAATCCGGGGACGCGCGGGCGGTCGCCATCGGCGCAGCGTGGGTGTTCGCGAGCTCGGTGACGTACGCGCTCTACTACATCGGCGTCGGCAAGCTCGCGTCCAGGGTCGGCTCGACGCGGCTCGCCGCGTACTGCGGGGCGGCCTCGTGCGCGATGGTGCTCGCGCACTACGCGGCGACAGGGAACCACGCCAGGCTGGGTGAGCTCCCGGCCTCGGTGTGGGCGTACGCGGCGGCGATGGCGACGATCAGCACGGTGCTCCCGATCGTCCTGCTCGCAGCCGCGATCCGGCGGCTCGGCGCGGGGCGCGCCGCGACGTTCTCGACGCTCGGGCCGGTGCTCACGATCGCGTTCTCGTGGGTCATCCTGGGCGAGCCGTTCACGTGGCAGCAGGTCCTCGGGCTCGCGCTGGTCGTGGGCGGCGTCTCCTGGCTCGGCAAGAAGCGCTGAGCCGGACCGACACGGCAGCGCCCGCCTTCCTCGAGGGCGGACGCGGCGCTGGGGGGCGTGCGGTCGTGACTGGGGCATCACTCCACGCAGAGCCTGGATTCGTCAGGGATGTACCTCGCCGCCCAGAAAGGGCGGCCGTTGCGGGTGCCGGTGAGGTGCTGCGTGTCGGGGTTCCAGGAGAGCTCGTAGACGCGGTGCTCGTTCGTCGCGGAAGGCTCGTGGTAGGGAGGCCTGGTCCCGTCGAGGTGGAAACGCGCGGCACGTCCCTGGCTTGGCGGCGGCGCGCCGGGGGGCGAGCCACCGCGCCCGCCGCCGGGCCGTCACGCCGGGAGGCGGAACAGCTCGCTCCGGACGCGCTCGCGCTCGCGCTCGACCTGCTCGGCCGTCGCGCCGAGCCGCACGAGCAGGCGCTCGGTCATCGAGAACGCGACCTCCGCCTCGCCCGTGACGACGACGTCGGCGCCCGCCTTCTGCAGCACGGACACCTCGCGCAGGTAGAAGGCGCGGGCGAGGACGAACAGCTTCGGGTTCACGCCCTTCGCCTGCTCGATCACCCCGTTCCCCGGCGCGCCCGCCGACGTGAACAGCAGGCTGTCCGCCGCCCCGACCCCGGCGCGCTCGAGGATCTCCCGCTGCGTGGCGTCGCCGTAGATCGCGCGGATACCCTGGCCCTGCAGCTCCTTCACCGTGTCGAGGTTCAGCTCGACGACGGTCGGCTCGATGCCGTTCTCCCGGAGCAGCCGCGTGAGCGTCCTGCCGACAGGGCCGTAGCCCACGACGACGGTGCGGTGCGCGAGGTCGTCCGCCGGCGCCGCCTCGCCCTCCGCGCTGTCGGCGCCGGCCGCGGGTCGCCGCCGGAGGAAGAGCGCCGACGTCCACCGCGCGAAGCGGCCGCGGGCGCTGAACAGCAGCGGGTTCAGCGTGATCGACACGATCGACGCGATGACGAGCACCTGCGTGGCCTCGTCCGGCATCACGCCGAGCTGCCGGCCGAGCGCCGCGAGGATGAACGAGAACTCGCCGATCTGCGCGAGCGAGAGGGCCACGGTGAATGCGGTCTGCATCGGGCGGCGGAGCAGCAGCACCACGGCGAGCGCGGCGAGCGGCTTGCCGATCAGCACCACGGCGAGCGTCGCCGCGGCCGCGGGCCAGCTCGCGGCGAGCTGCGCGGGGTCGAGCAGCATGCCCACGGAGACGAAGAAGAGCACCGCGAACGCGTCGCGCATCGGGAGCGCCTCCGAGGCGGCGCGTGAGCTGAAGTCGGACTGGCCGACGACGAGGCCGCCGAGGAAGGCGCCGAGCGCCATCGACGAGCCGAAGAGCTTCGCCGAGCCCACCGCGACGCCGAGCGCGACGACGAGCACCGTCAACGTGAAGAGCTCCCGCGAGCCCGTCTTCGCCACGTACCCGAGCAGCGCCGGGATGACGCGCTGCCCGACGAGGAAGGTGAAGGCCACGAGGCCGGCGAGCTTGAGCAGCGCGAGCCCCACGGAGAGCGCGATGCCCGTCGCGCCGCTCGGGCCACCGCCGACCAGGCCGGGCAGCAGCACCAGCACGAGCACGGTGAAGACGTCCTCGAGCACGAGCCAGCCCACGGCGAGGTGGCCAGCGGGGGTGTGCAGGACGTGGCTGTCGCTCAGGACCCGCGTGAGCACGACGGTGCTCGCCACCGAGATCGCGATGCCGAAGACGACCGCCGCGGCCCACGACCAGCCCGCGGCGCGGCCGACGAGGACGCCGAGCGCCGTGGCGACGGCGATCTGGATCAGCGCGCCGGGCACCGCGACCTTCCGCACGGCGAGGAGCTCGCGGACGTGAAACTGCAGGCCGACCCCGAACATCAACAGGATGACCCCGATCTCGGCGAGCTGGTCCGCGAGCGGTTTGTCCGCGACGAACCCGGGCGTGAAGGGGCCAACGAGGATCCCGGCCAGCAGGTAGCCGACGATGGGGGACAGCCTCATGCGCTGGGTGATGAAGCCCAGCGCAAGGGCCGCGGTGAGGCCGCCCGTGAGCGTGAGGATGAGGTCGAGTTCGTGCGGCATGTCCGGGACTGGTAGCGCTTCCCGTCGCCAGCCACAGCCACGGCGTCGCGGCGATGGAGCCCGATCTATTTGCCCACGACGCCGATCGCCTCGTACTCCTCGATGATGTGCGGCTCCTCCTTGGCCTTCGCGATCCACTCCTGCAGCGCGGGGAGCCCCAGGATCGACGCCACGTAGCGCCGCGAGATGGCGTCGAGCTCGACCCCGTACGTGTCGAACCGCGTCGCGACCGGCGCGTACATCGCGTCCGCGATGCTGAAGCGCCCGAACAGGAACTCGCCTCCCTGGCCAAAGCGCGAGCGGCAATCGCCCCAGATCGACTGGACGCGCGCGATGTCCTGCGAGGCCGCCTCCGTGATCGCCACGCCCTGGATCTTCCGCCGCACGTTCATCGGCAGCGCGGTGCGGAGGGCGGTGAAGCTGCTCGCCATCTCGGCGCTCACCGCCCGCGCGACGGCGCGCGCCTCGCGCGCCTCCGGCCAGAGCTTCGCCTCGGGGAAGAGCTCCGCCACATACTCGCCGATCGCGAGCGACTCCCAGACCGTGAGCGCCCCGTGCTTCAACGCAGGCACCTTGCCCGAGGGGGAGTGCCGCTGGATCTCCGGCGTGCGCACGCCCGGCGCCCGGAGCGGGATCACCACCTCGTCGAACGTGGCGCCGGCCTGCTTCAGGAGAAGCCAGGGCCGGAGCGACCACGACGAATAGGACCTGTTTCCGATGTACAGAGTGAGCTCGGCCATGCCGGGAGCCTACCATCGTTGCCGTAGCGCGCGACAACGCGCCGAGCGCATCACGCCGCCGGCTCGCCCCCGAACACCTCGCTCGCCAGCGCCTCCACCGCCATGCGCACGGCCTCGTCGCTCGTGTGACGCACCCGAAACCCGAGCGACGCCAGCTTGCCCGGATCCATGCGCGATCGCGGCACGTCGCCAGGCCAACCGCGCTCGCCGCCCTGATACCGGATCACCGCGTCCGGGTAGGGCGACGCCGCCACGCACAGCGCCGCGATGCGCGAGACGCTCGTCGCGTCCTCGGGCGCGAGGTTGAAGATGTTCAGCCGCTCTCGGGCGCGGTCGAAGCCGAACAGGATCCCCTCCGCGCAGTCGCGGACATCGAGGTACGGCTTGGACTGACGTCCATCGCCGAGCACCTCGAGCTCGGTCCGCCGATCGCGCAGCTTCTTCAGGAAGTCGAGCGCCGCGCCGTGCGTCCCGCGCGGCCCGACCACGTTGCCGAAGCGGTAGATCCACGCCGTGAGGCCGAAGCACTCGACATAGGCGCTGATGAGCGCCTCGCCCGCGAGCTTGCTCGCGCCGTAAAGCGAGATGGGCAAGGCGCCGAGATCGCCCTCTGCGCACGTGCGCGCCGTGTCGCCGTAGACCGTCCCGGAGGAAGAGAAGATCAGCCGGTTCACCCCCGTGCGCCGCATCGCCTCGAGCACGTTGTACGTGGCGATCGTGCCCTGATCGAGGTCGAGGCGCGTCCGCGCGAGCCCCCACCGCGCCTCCGGGTTCGCCGCGAGGTGCACGACGAGGTCGTGGCCCGCCATGGCCTCGGCGAGCCGCTCGAGATCCAGGGCGTCCGCCTCGACGAGCGTCGCGCGCCCGGAGGCGAGGTGCGACGCCACGAACGCGCGGCGCCCGACCGAGAGGTTATCGTACAGCGTCACGGGGCCGCGCTCGACCAGGCGATCGGTGAGGTGGCTCCCGATGAACCCGGCGCCACCGACCACGAACGACCTGAGCTCCGTCATCGCGCGCTCCCCTCGGCCAGGCGCTCGATCCGCGCCGCGAACTGCAGGCGATCCTGGGTCACGAGGCGGAACGGCAGATCGTGGATCCGCAGCGGCCACTCGAGGCCGGTGATGCGCGCGCCCGCGCCGCGCACGAGCGCGACGAGCTCGCCCGGGGTGAAGTAGGTCCCGCGCACCTCGACGCCCGGCGCGGCGTTCCCGACGAGATCCATCCAGAGCAGCACCTTCTGCGAGACCGGGCCGAACCGGAAATGATCCTTGAGCGCGACGACGCGCGACGCGACCCGGAGCGCCTCGGCCAGCAGCGCGCCGGGGCGCGCGCAGTGGTGCAGCACGTCGGAGAGGAGCACCGCCTCGAACGCCCCGTCGGGGAAGGGGAGGCGCTCGCCGTCGTACGCGATGACGGGCAGCGCCGCCCCGGGCCGCGCCTTCACGTCCACGCCGACGACGCGCAGCGCGCCCGCGCGGCGCGCGACCTCCAGCGCGATCGTCCCGTCGCCCGCGCCCACGTCGAGCAGCGACGCGGCGCGACCTACCTGCGCGGCCAGCGCCCGCGCGACGCGGTCCACGCGCGGCACGTGGACCATGCGATGGTGCAACGAGAACAAGGCGCGCTCCAGGACCGTCATGCCATATCTCACATCCGAACCCCGGCGCCGCCCGCGCCGGAGAGCCGCGCCACGCTAGTCGAGCGCACAGGGACCGGCAACGCCCGGGGCCATCCGCCGCCTCGCGGCGCTCATCCGGCAGGAGGCCGCGGCTCGGGTGGCGCCGTCACGCGGACAGGAAGGTGGGAATCCGGGAAGAGCGCGCCGATCATCATCCTGTATTCCACGCCTTCCCGTGAGACCTCGATGCCAGGGGACAGCGCCACAGCGGTGTCGCCGAACAGCGAAGATACCAGGTAAACAGCCACTCTTCAGGACTGCCACCATGGCGTCCGGGACCCTGGAATCGGCGCGCTCCAGCGCCACTGATGACAGGGGGCCTTGAGCCCGGAGCTCATGGAGCCCGACCCGAACGGAGAGCTGCGCTGAGACAATCGCTCTTCCAGGGTCTACGGCGATGACGGCTCCGCGCTCGACGCTCGAGCCGTTCTCGGCCCGCTCGCGCTTGACCGATTCGCGACATCGAACATAGCTGAATCGATGCTCGGCACGCGCGGAAAGGGGCTTATGAGACATCGTGTGCGCTGGTTCGGCCTGGCCTCCCTCTACATCGCTCTTTCAGGGTGCAGCGGAGAGCCTGGAGACATGGAGGCAGGCCAGAACACGGCCCCTCCGGGCAGCTCGGAGCCCGGCGAGGCGACGTTCGCGCCGGATGAGCCCACGGAGCTCTGGTTCGTCGAGTTCGAGAGCGCGCCGGCCGCGAGCGGCGCGCACGCGGGTAGGAGAGGCATCCTCGACGAGCGCCGCGAGCGCTTCCGGCAGACGGCCGCCGAGCGAGGGCTCCGGTACAGACAGCGATTCTCGTTCGACGGGCTCTGGAACGGCCTCTCCGTCCGCGTCGCGCGCGAGGGCGCCGCCGCGCTCGTGGACATGCCCGGGGTCAAGGCCGTCTACCCCGTCCTGCCCGTCGAGCTCGACGTGACGCGCGTCGTGGCCGCGATCGAGCCGGATCTCGCGGTGGCAGGCGAGATGTCGGGCGCGGACCGCGTGCGCCGGGATCTCGGCGTGACCGGCGAGGACATCCGCGTCGGCGTGATCGACAGCGGCGTCGACTACCATCACCCCGATCTCGGCGGGTGCTTCGGTCCGGGCTGCCGCGTGGCGTTCGGCCACGACTTCGTCGGCGACGACTTCGCCTCCGGCGACGCGAGCAAGCAGCCCGTCCCCGACGACGACCCCGACGATTGCCTGGGCCACGGCACGCATGTCGCTGGCATCATCGGCGCGAACGGGATCGTGCAGGGCGTGGCGCCGGACGTGACCTTCGGCGCCTACCGCGTGTTCGGCTGCCGCGGCGGCTCGCGCGCCGACATCATCCTGAAGGCGATGGAGCGGGCCGCCGACGACGGCATGGACGTCGTCAACATCAGCATCGGGACGCCGTTCCAGTGGCCGGACTACCCGACCGCGATCGGCGCGAACGAGCTCGTCGCGCGGGGCGTCGTGGTCGTCGCCTCGATCGGGAACAGCGGCGAGAAGGGGCTCTGGGCCGCGGGCGCGCCCGGCGTGGGCGATGCGGTCATCGGCACCGCGTCCGTCGACAGCGCCCGCGTCACCCGCCTGTCGTTCACCGTCGCGCCGGGCGACGTCGCGATCGGCTACACGCGCGCCGTCGGCAGCCCGCCCGCGCCGCTGTCGGGGAGCGCCCCCCTCGCGCGCACGGGGACGCTCACCAGCGCGCGCGACTGCTGCGCGGCGCTCCCGGCGGGGAGCCTCGCGGGCAAGATCGCGCTCGTCCGTCGCGGCGGGTGCCCGTTCCCCGAGAAGGCCGCGCGCGCGCAGGCCGCGGGCGCGGCCGGCGTCGTGATCTACAACGATCGCGCCGGGGCGATGAACCCGTCGGTCGAGGGAGACGCCCCGATCACTATCCCGGTCGTCGGGATCGCGCAGGCGGACGGTGAGCTCCTCAACGCGCGCCTCGACGCGGGGGCCGTGACCCACCGCTGGACCAACCAGGCCGTGGCCGCGCAGAACGACACCGCGGGCCTCGTCTCCCGTTTCAGCTCGCACGGCCTGAGCGCGGCGCTCTCGTTCAAGCCTGATCTCGCCGCGCCCGGCGGCTCGATCTACTCGACGGTACCGGTCGAGCGCGGCGCCTACGACACGCTCAGCGGCACGTCGATGGCGGCGCCCCACGTGGCCGGGGCGGTCGCGCTCCTGCTCGGCGCGCGCCCGGAGCTCCCGGCGGAGCGCGTGCGCGACGTCCTGCAGAACAGCGCGGTCCCCGCGCCGTGGAGCGGCGCTCCCGGCGCCGGCGTGCCAGAGAGCGCGCACCGGCAGGGGGCGGGGATGATCCGCGTCGACCGCGCCATCCGGGCGACCACCTTGATCAGCCCCGGCAAGCTCGCGCTCGGCGAGAGCGAGGCCGGCCCCGTCGCACGCACGCTGACGCTCGAGAACACGAGCTGGAGCGACGTGACCTACGACCTGTCGCACGCGCCCGCGGCGTGCGCGACCGGCGGCGACCACTGGGCGCCGAGGACAGCGACGGCCGGCGCCGCGAGCGTCGATTTCAGCGCCGCGAGCGTCACCGTGCCCGCCCGCGGGAGCGCGACCGTCTCCGTCACCGTCCGGGCGAGCGGCGCGCTCGCGGACGGCAGCCTGTTCGGCGGCTACGTCGTGTTCACGCCGCGGGGCGGCGCCGGCGACGGCGCGCTGCGGGTGCCGTACGCGGGCTTCAAGGGCGACTACCAGAGCGTGCCCGTCCTCAAGCCGTCCGGTCAGGGGGCCCCGTGGCTCGGCAAGATGAGCGGGGAGCGCGTGACCCCGCGGCCGGGCGGCGCGACCTTCACGCTGGCGTCGAGCGACATCCCGTACGTGATGGTCCACCTCGATCACGGCGCGGAGCGCCTGACCATGGACATCGTCGAGGCCTCCACCGGCAAGGCGTGGGGGCGCGCGCTCGAGCTCTCCCACGTCGGCCAGAGCTCATCGGCGACGGCGGTCACGCGGTACGCGTGGAAGGGCACGACGAAGCTCAACGGGAGGCCGGTCGTCGTCCCGGACGGCGATTACCTGATCAAGCTGCGCGTGCTCAGGGCGCTCGGCGACCCGGGCGACGACGCCCACTGGGAGACGTGGACGTCGCCCAAGATCACCCTCGACCGGCCGTGATCGGCGCGGTCATGGAGCTTCGCCGCCCGCTCATGGCGCCTTGTAGACGAGCACCGGCCAGAGCCGGCGGACGACGCGCACGAGCGCGCGTTGCGCCCGCATGACCGCGCCGATGTCCTTGTAGGCCGAGGGCGCCTCGTCGCGCAGCCGGTCCGCGAGGCGGTGATCGAACCACACGCCGTCGGTCTCTCGCAGCAGCTGCCGCGCGCCGATGCGGCGGCGCGCCTCGCCCCGCGGCAGCGCGCGCCCGGCGCCGTGCGCGGACGAGCCGAGCGCGTCGGGGTGGCCGCGCCCCGCCACGTGAAAGCTCGGGCTCCCCATCGATCCGGGCACGACCCCCAGCTCGCCCTCGCAGAGCCCCATGGCGCCCTTGCGGTGCACCCAGAGCGCGCGTCCGCCGTGCTCCTCGCGCCGGACGTGGTTGTGATCGACCTCGAGGCGCGACGGCGCGTCGACGTCGACGCCGAACAGCTCGGCGAAGAGCGCCGCGGCCTCGGCCGCCATGCGCGCGCGGCTCGCCCGCGCGTACCTCGCGGCCCAGGCGGCGTCGTCGAGGTACGCGCGCCCGGCCTCGCTGTCGGCGTCGAGGAAGCGGACGCCCGAGGGGTCGCGCGCCGCGAGCGCCTCGTGGTGCTGCCGGATCGCCGGGCCCATGGCGCGCGAGCCGCTGTGGAGGAGCAGCCACAGCGCGCCCTCCTCGTCGCGCTGCACCTCCAGGAAATGGTTGCCCCGGCCGAGCGTGCCGAGCTCCATCCGGCCCTCGCGGCGCTTCATCGCCTCGAGCCCGGGAGCGCCGAGCCGCGCCTCGACGAGATCGTCGGGAAGCGGCGGGGCGCTCGCGGCCGGGTGCAGCACGTGGGGAACGCGGCGGTACAGCCCCGCGAGGAGCCGCGCCGCGCGATCGCGATCTGCGAGCAGATCCGCGTCCGCGCGGAGCCGCAGCGCGACCATGCCGCACCCGATGTCGCCGCCGACCGCCGCCGGCAGGAGGCGGCGGGTCGTGGCTGTCACCGTGCCGACGCACACGTCGTCGGCCACGTGCGCGTCGGGCATCACCGCGACGTGCGCGACGTCCTCGGTGCGCGCGAGCCGCGCGAGCGACGCGCTGAGCGCCGCGCTCGCGCCGTCCGACGCGTCGGCCGCGCAGTTCCAGCGACACGCGAGATGAGCTCGGGGATGTGAGCCTCGCTGGCGCGCTCAGCGGCGCGTCAGACCGAGGCTCGTCGATGCAATCGGGCGCATGGCGGGCCTCCTTCGCCGCGTAGGGTGTACGAGCGAGGGCAGGCGCGCAAGGCGCGCGCCCGGCGGTCGTCGGTGATCCGCGCGGGCCGCGCGCCTGCCTCCGGGTGGCGCTCCGCTCGGCGAGGGCGCTGCGAGGACGTCAGATCGCCTGGCGGTGGCCCTGCGCGGCGCACTGGCGCTCGGCGACCCTCGCCACGTGGCGGAGCATCCGGCGGGTGACGAGCTTCATCAGGGGCGCCGTCAGGGCGTCCCAGAGGAAGATCTGCCGCCGCGTCCGCGTGTCGGTCGCGCGGATCCGCGCCTCGTACGAGAGCATCGTCCGGCGGTGGCCGTAGGGCGTCACGACGAAGCTCGCCGCCCCCTTGACGTGCCCTGGGCAATCGAACGCCTTGAACTCGGCGGCGGTCCGTCCCGCGAACATGCTCTCGGTGCTCATCGGGCGCGCGATCACGCCGATGGCGAACTCGGAGCCCTCCTTCTCGGCCAGCTTGATCTGACCGTAGTCCTGGACGTTCTGGAGCGACACGCGCGCGGGCGCGGGCAGCGGCGCGAGGCCGAGCCGGCGCCGGGCGCGCCGAACGTCCGCCACGCGGAGCGCGAGGACCGCGCGCAGCAGGAGAGAGCGGCTCTTCGCGAAATCCACCCTCCGCAGCGCCGCGTACGTCACATCCGGCGTCGCCATCACCACGATCTCGTGGTTCACGACGATGTCGGCTTCCGGCAGGAAAGACTCGAGCAGCGTGGGGCCCGCGGCGGAGCGCTGCTGTCCTTCGAGCGAGCCCTCCGTCGTGGCCTGTCCCTCCCCGTACCGGCTCTCACCCTGTTGTGTCGAGATGTTCTGCATGGCGAACTACCCCCCGCGAAGATCCATGGGGACAGGCTCGACGGATCGCCACCAGGCGTCTCCTGCTTTGGAGCGGCAGTCAGGGCGCGCGCCCGGGGCGCCAGATGGGCTGAAATGGTGATTCAGACAGAGAGCTTGGACCACGGAGGCACAGCGGACACCGCGGGGATCACGGACTCCGTGCTCTCTGCATCTCCGTGGCTCATTTCTCGGATCTTCGGGGTGCCCGCCGCCGTGGGCGTCCGGGAGATCAGCCCCTCAGGCGCCGGGAGGACTCCGCCATGCGGTGGGCGATGCGGAAGGCCATCTCGAGCGACTGGCGGTAGTTGAGCCTCGGATCGCACAGGCTTGCGTAGCGCCGGTCGAGATCGGACTCCGTGAGCCCCGCCCCGATGCACTCGGTGACGTCGTCGCCCGTGAGCTCGAAGTGGACGCCGCCGAGGTGGGACCCGAGCGACTCGTGCACCTCGAAGCTGGCCTCGATCTCGGTGAGGATATCCTCGAAATTCCGTGTCTTGATCCCGCCGGACGTCGTCTGGGTGTTGCCGTGCATCGGATCGGACATCCAGAGCACCTTGCGCCCCGCCGCCCGCACCGCCTCGATGAGCGGCGGGAGCCCCTCGCGCACGCGGCCCGCGCCCATGCGCACGATGAGCACGATCTTGCCCGGCTCGTCCGCCGGGTTCAGCCGGTCGAGGAGGCGGATCACCTCGCCGGGGACGGTCTTCGGGCCGAGCTTGATGCCCACCGGGTTCTGGACCCCGCTGAAGAACTCGACGTGCGCGCCGTCGGGCTGCCGCGTGCGCTCGCCGATCCAGGGCAGGTGGGTCGTCAGGTCGTAATAGCCGGGGCGGCGCGCGACCTTCCGGGTCTGCGCTGACTCGTAGTGCAGGTTGAGCCCCTCGTGGCTCGTGAAGAACTCGACCCGTGACAGCTCCCCGACAGGGACCTCGGCGAGCGCTTCCATGAACCGGAGGGCCTCCCCGACCTGCTCGGTCATCCGCTGGTAACGCTCGCGCAGCTCGCCGGGCAGATCCGCCCGCTCGAGGAAGCTCAGGTCCCAGTATTCCGGGTGGTGGAGATCGGCGAAGCCGCCCTCCGACAGCGAACGGATGAAGTTCAGGGTGAGCGCCGCGTGCTGGTATCCCGCGACCATCAGGCCCGGATCGGGGCGGCGGGCGGCGGCCTCGAAGGGGGCCCTGTTGATGAGATCCCCGAAGTAACTGGGCAAGCTCACGCCGTCGCGCGTCTCGAGCTGGCTCGAGCGCGGCTTGGCGTACTGCCCGGCAAAGCGCCCGAGGCGCACCACCGGCTGGCGGGCGCCGTGCACAAGCACCAGCGACATCTGCAAGAGGATCTTGAGCTTGTTCGTGACGATGGTCGGGCGGCAGTCGTCGAGCGTCTCCGCGCAGTCGCCCCCCTGGAGCACGAACCGACGGCCGATCTGCGCCTGGGCCAGGTGGCCTTTGAGCCGCTCGACCTCCCACGACGTCACGAGCGGCGGCAGCGCCCGGAGCTTCTCGACGGCGGCGTCGACGGCCCCGGAGTCGTCGTAGGGCAGGGGCGCGGCGTTGGGACGTTCACGCCATGAGTCTGGCGACCAGGATTGAGCAGGAACGTACATGAGTTGAGCCCTGATATGGCAAGGCTCCCACCCGCGCAACCCTCGGTCAACGTCACCGACTCGCGGGCGCGATCATGGGCGCTCGGGCTCGGGGGCCGCCCCGGGCGATGGCCCGGTGCGGGCCTCGATCGCCTGGATTGCCGCCTTGATCTCCTTCGCGATCGAGGCGCACGGCGCCGCGCAGCGGCTCATCCCGAGAAAGCCGCATCCCTTGCTCTTGCTGGCGATGAGCGGCGAGAGGACGTCGATGGCGCGCCGATCGCCGTCGGCCGCCGCGCGCGCCAGGAGGGCCTGCCTCGCCTTGCAGGACGGGGCGACGCGCAGCTCGTGCGCGATGCGCAGCGCGGGCGTCGCCCGCTCCTGGACGGCGGCCTCGGCGAAGCGGCGCGCGGCGCGCTCCTTCAGCGCAGAGCTGCCCACCGCGAGGTCGTAGAGGAGCTCCGCCCCGTGGCTGCCCATGCTGCTCGCCATGAGATCGAGCGCGGCCGAGGCCACCTCGGGCGGTCCGGCGGCGGCGCCCGCGACGACGCGCTTCACGTCGTCGTCGTCGGCCGCCCCCGGATCGAGCTCCAGGAGCCGCTTCGCCGCGGCGAGCGAGGCGGCGTGGTAGGGCGGCGGGAGCGCGTGGCGCAGCATGAGGGCCCGGAAGATCGCGGGATCCTTGGGGTAGCGCGCGGCGAGCGCCTCCAGCGCGAGCACGCCGCCCACGTTCGCCGCCGCGAGCTCGTCGGCCGGGACCGCGTCGCTCGGGCGCGGCGCGACCGGACGGCGGATCGCGGAGCCCGCCGGTCCCGCGCGCTCGGCGCGCGCGGCGGCCTCGAGCTGGGCGAGCGAGGCGCCGTCGCGCAGCAGCGGGGCGGCGAGCACGATGGCCACGGTAGCGGCCGTGCCGGCGACCAGCCACCGCGCCGCGGCCGGCGCCCGCGCCAGCACCGATGCGCGCGAGCCCGAGGCGGTGAGGCCGGCGGCGAGGGTGTTGCCTGTCCCGGCGAGCGAGCCCGGTCTGTCGGGGGCGCTGGCCCGGCTGGCGCCCGTTCCAGGTGCCTGCGCTGGCATGGTCCGCTCCCCTAACACGGGCCCGGGCCGCGGCCCATGGCCGGCGTCGCGCCGGCCGGCCGCAACCTCATCGCCGCTGCTCTCGCCACTGGAACACGGCGGCCGCGAGCGCGGCGCCCACGCTGACCAGGAAGAGCAGCGCGTCCCAGACCGGCCAGGCGATGCCGACGGCCCGCTGGAGGACCACCGCCTCGAGGAGCCGCACGAGCAGCGACGCGGCGCCGTAGGCCACGAGGGCGAGCACGACCGGGGTCGTGAGCCTCGGCGCGAGCGCGTTCAACCTGACGTCGTCCCGCCAGATGTGGCGAAAGACGTAGAAGCCGCCGAGCAGCCCGACGCCGAACAGGGCGCACAGGATCCCGAACGTGAGCAGCGCGGCACCGCGGCCCGACAGCGCGCCGGCGTCGCTCCGCGCGGCGCGCGCGAGGCCGGCGAGGCTGCTGACGAGGCCCGCGCCGAGCCATCCCAGGCCGAGGCTCGCCGAGAGGAAGACCATCTGCCGCGTCAGGTACGCCTCGGACGCGGGCGAGGCGGGCAGGCCGAAGGCGTACGAGAGCGCGAAGGGCCTCCCGTAAGACACGGACGGGCGCGCGAGCGACGCGCGCGCGCTCGACGGGCCCCCGGGCGCGGCGGCCTCCTCGTACGGCGCGAGGTCGCTGGCGAGCTCGCTCATCGAGGCGTAGCGGCCCTCCTTCTCCTTCGCCATGGCGCGCTGGACGACGAGCTCCAGCCCCTGCGGGATCTCCGGGTTGAGCGACCGCGGCGCCCGCGGCTCCTCCGTCATGACGGCGAGGAGCGTCGCGGTCGGGTCGCTGCGCTCGAAGGGGCGCTGCCCGGTGAGCGCGTGGTAGAGGACGGCCCCCACGGCGTAGATGTCGGCCCGGGGATCGGTCTCGTCCCCCTTCGCCTGCTCCGGGGCCATGTAGGCCGGTGTTCCGAGCACCATGCCGGTCCTGGTGAGCGCCGACGGCTCGGAGGTCTTCGAGATGCCGAAATCGAGGACCTTCACGGTCGGACACGCGGGGTCGCCGGTCAGGAAGATGTTCTCCGGCTTGATGTCCCGGTGCACGATCCCCGCGGCGTGCGCGGCCGCGATGCCCTCGCAGACCTCGCGCGCGATCCGCACCGCCGTGCCGACCGGCAGCCGTCCTCCCGACGCGGCGAGGAGCTCGCCCAGCCCCTGGCCGTCCAGGTACTCGGCGATGATGCACGGCCGGCCGTCATCCAGCCGGTTCACGTCGAAGATCTCGACGACGTACGGGCTCCGGATCGACGCCGCCGCCTCCGCCTCGCGCTGGAACCGCGCGAGGATGGTGGGTTGCTGAGAGAGCTCGGGGTGGAGCGTCTTCAGGGCGAACCGCTTGCCCGGGATGCGGGTGTGCTGCGTCTCGTAGACGCGGCCCATGCCGCCCTCGCCGAGGAGGCGGGTGATGAGGTACGCGCCCGCCACCGTGGTGCCGACGAGCGGGTCCGCCTGTGCAGGCTGCTCGCCCGGCGCGCTGCCTGCGGGCGGCGCAGGCGGACGGACGGTGTCGGCGGTCGCGTAGACCGCCTCGAGCCCGGCGGGGACCGCGAGCGGGCGAACCGTCTCGGGGGCCAGGTCGTGCGCCGCGGTGCTCCCGCCCGGAGGGGGAGGTGGTGGGCGAACCGTCTCCGCGGTCGTGGACGCGGCGGCGGCTGCCTGGGGCTGAGCCAGCGCTCCGCGGACGGCGGCAAGAGCGGCCTGCCGCTCCGTGTCGCTCATGACGCGGGTGGGTCCGTCGCCCTCCTCAGGCGCCGTCGAGGGCGCGCCTCCGCCAGAACGGGACGCGGGTACGGCAGGGCTGCCCGAGCGACCGGGCGAAAAGCTCGAATCCGACACGCTCAGGGCCTCGCTCCCATGAATCCTGGTCAGCCCACGCCGGAGGCGGGGACCGACGATCCGTCGACGAATCGCAGGCGAACACCGCGAAGCGACGCTACCACGGATCGCGCCGCGCGAGGACGCCGACCTTCCGGACCGTGATCGGCACGCGATGTCGAGGTCTTCGCGCGGCCGGTCCGGCTATCGCCGCACGGTGGTCGGCGGGTCAGCTCGCGGGCTGCTCAGCCTGAACGGGCTTCTGCTTGGCTGCCTTGCGCCGCTCCGCGTCGAGCAGGCCGATCCGCGCCTTCTGGCAGCGCTTCAAGCGCTTCTTCTTGAGCGGGGTGGCGAGCCATTCGTGACGCAGACGGACATTCCACTTCGGAGTATTGGCCATGATCGTAGGACTTTCTCTGCGGGGGCGGCGGAGACTACACAAACGTACGGGGGCGTCAAGCTGCCAGTGGGGCCGCTCGCTTCGCTTTTCTCGCGCCCGCACAGTTCACAGTTAGTTCACAGTTCGCAGGGGGGACGGCGCGCGTGCGCGTCGAGACAATATTATCACGCCACGGCACGCCGCGTCGGGGCGGCGCGAATCGTCCGTGTCGGTCTTCTGACGTTTCTGACGTTTCCGACGTACGTTTCTCGCGCTCACGCGATCACAGCGCCGGCAGGACGGCCGGGGAGCAGCGCGAGGCCGGGGCGCCCGTCGAGCTGCTGGCAGCGCCGTCGCTCGAGGCGGAGCCAGAGCGCGCGCGCGACGGGCTCGGGGACGGGCGGGAACGCGCGCGCCGCGCGCAGCAGGGACGCGGCGGCGGCGTGGAGGGGGCGCTCCAGCGCAGAGAGGGCTCGCAGCGCGCTGCGGCGCTCGCGGGGCTGGCGCGCGACGGCCGCGCGGAAGTCCTCGCGGGCGAGGCGCAGGCGGGAGCGGACGGTGTTCTCGTTGAGCTGGAGCTCGCGGGCGATGTCGGCCACCGCGACGCCGAGGAGGTCGTACATCACGAGGATCACGCGCCGCTCGGGCGCGACCTTCAGGAGCAGCGCTGTCACGATCTCGGCGCGGTCGGCGCTCGCGAGCGATTGCTCCGGCGTGGGCGTCGGGGCGCACCCCTCGAACGGCCAGGACGCGCCAGCCCCGGAAGGGATCTCGCGGCGTCGGTGGGCGCGCGCGTGGTAGTGGCTCACCTTCCGCCACGCGATGCCGAAGAGCCACCGGTGCAGCGCCGCCTCCGGCGTGATGCGCAGGGGCGGCGTTCCGGACGCGGAGAGCCCGCCGCCAGGGGCCGCGTGGTAACGCCACGGCTCGTAGGCGGCGAGGCCCCGGTAGGCGGCGAGAAAGACCTCCTGGAGCATGTCGTCCAGATCGTTCGCCGCGACGCCCAGCCACCGGAGCGCCTGGTGGAGGAAGGGCAGGCCCACCGCGTAGACCGTCTCGAACGACGGGCACGCCGAAGCGGAAGGCGGCGAGGGCAGCGTCATCCGGCGCCCCGCGCCGCCGGCAGCTCCGCGCCGGCGAAGGTAGGGTAGGGGCGCGGCGTGGGCTGACCAGCGGGCAGCTCGAACGCCGGCGGCGGCCGGCGCCAGCGTTCGACCGGCTCGAGCTCGACGAGCATGTCCAGCGAAGTGCGGAGCGAGAGGCGGAAGTCGTCTTCCTCGGCAGCTCGAGCGCTGTGGAAGGCGACATAGAACAGCACGGTGCCAAGCTGGATCGCCTGCGGATCCCCCCGGCGTTGCAGGAAGCGATCGGCGAGATCGCACAGGGCATGAAACAGGCGGCCTCCGGGACGACGGCTCTCGGGACCGCACACATCGAGCGTGGCGCGCCGGCGCGGGCGCCGGGCTGCTTTCTTGGTGACAGGCGCGCAGGACAGCGCCCTCGGACTGCTCCGGTTCGGCATACTCCGCTCCACCGCCAGGGTTGAAGTTGGGATCGGTGCTGTGTGCACCCATCGCAATGGATTACGGAGAGCGCTCGAGGATGATTTCGTCTTGCGCTGTCGCGCTTCGGCGGAGCGGCGAGGACCGGTGACGGCGTGAGGCCCGGACGGTGGTCAGCCCGGCGCGGGCGTCAATCCGGCACGGGCGTCAGCTGCACCTGGAGGTGGATCGGCGGGTCGCCGCTCTTCGCCTCGACCAGGCGATCCCAGGCGAAGTAGCCCGCCTTTTCCACGGTGATCCGGTGCGCGCCGGGCGGCAGCGCGACGCCGCGGGCGGCGACGAAGGCGAGCGCGCCGATGTACTGGTCGTCGATCGTGACGGACGCGTCGGGCACGTTCCCCTTCACCCGCAGCGAGACAGTCGCCGGCGTCCGCGCGGCGCACGCCGAGAGTCCGAGCAATAGGAGCGCCGCTCGGGCGCGCGTTCTCTTCGCGGTCGCGCTCGCGCCGGCCATCGTCACTCCCACTCGATGGTCGAGGGCGGCTTCGAGGAGACGTCGAGCACCACGCGGTTCACGCCGCGCACCTCGTTGATGATCCGCGAGCTCACCCGGGCGATGAGGTCGTAGGGGAGCCGCGCCCAGTCGGCGGTCATGCCGTCGGTCGAGTGCACCGCGCGGAGCGCGATCGCCTCGTCGTAGGTCCGCTCGTCGCCCATCACGCCGACGGAGCGGACCGGGAGGAGCACGCAGAAGCTCTGCCAGAGCGACTCGTAGAGCCCGGCGGCGCGGATCTCCTGATCGAAGATGTCGTCGGCCGCCCGGAGCACGCGGAGCTTCTCCGGCGTCACCTCGCCGAGGCACCGCACCGCGAGCCCCGGGCCAGGGAAAGGCTGGCGGTAGAGGATCTCCCGCGGCATGCCGAGCGCCTCGCCGGCGGCCCGCACCTCGTCCTTGAAGAGCTCCCGCAGCGGCTCGATCAGGCCGAGGTTCATCCGCTCGGGCAGGCCGCCGACGTTGTGGTGGCTCTTGATGACGGCGCTCGGCCCCTTGAACGAGACGCTCTCGATGACGTCGGGGTAGAGCGTGCCCTGGACGAGCCACTTCGCGCCCTGGACCCGCTTCGCCTCCTCCTCGAACACCTCGATGAAGAGGCGGCCGATGACCTTGCGCTTCTGCTCGGGGTCGACGACGCCGCGCAGCCCCTCGAGGAACCGCGCCGACGCGTCGACGGCGTCGAGGTTCATGTGGAAGTGATCGCGGAACGTGCGCTCGACCGTCTCGGCCTCGCCCTCGCGGAGGAGGCCGTTGTCGACGAAGATGCACGTCAGCCGGTCGCCGAGCGCGCGCTGGCAGAGGACGGCGGCGACCGAGGAGTCGACGCCGCCCGAGAGGCCCAGGATGACGCGGTCGTGCTGGCCCGCCTTCTCGCGGACCGCGGCGATCGCCTCCTCCACGAACGACGCGGGGGTCCACGTCGGCGAGAGGCCGGCGACGTCGAAGAGGAACGACTGGAGGATCTCCTTGCCGCGCGGGGTATGGACGACCTCGGGGTGGAACTGGAGGCCGTAGAGCTTGTCGCGCTCGCGGGCGACGGCGCAGAGCGGGCTGCCAGCCGTGGTGCCGAGCGCGACGAACCCCTCGGGCATCGCGGCGAGGCGATCGCCGTGGCTCATCCAGACGTCGATGGCGTCGCCCTCGGCGAAGCGGGAGAAGATGCCCGTCGGGCGCTCGATCCGCACCGTGGCCGGGCCGTACTCGCCCCCGGTGTGCGCGCGCTCGACCTTGCCGCCGAGGTGGTGCGCCATGAGCTGGAGCCCGTAGCAGATGCCGAGTGTTGGGACGCCGAGCTCCAGGACCTCGCGGGAGCAGTGGGGCGCGCTCTCGCCGTACACGCTGGCGGGGCCGCCGGAGAGGATGAGCGCCCGCGGGGCGAGCCGGCGCAGCTCGGCGACGGGAACGTCGAAGCGGTGGATCTCGCAGTAGACGCCAGACTCGCGCACGCGGCGGGCGATGAGCTGCGTGTACTGAGAGCCGAAATCGAGGATGACGACGAAGTCCCGCCGGGGTGAGAGCATGGCTGCCGCTAGCATGGCGGGGCGGGATCCGCCAGAGTCGGGCGGCGCGAGGCATGAAGCGCGAGCGAGGCGCGAGCGCGCCGCTCGCTCGCCGCGCCGGGGTCACGGCTGCGCGGGAGGCGGCGGCGGCGTGGGCGCCGGCGGCGCGCCCGTCGGCGGCGCGCCCGGCGATGGGGCCAGCAGCGGCGCGCCCGGCGCGGCGGCCGGGTCGTCCGGCGGCGCGGCCGGGGTTGCGGGCGCATCGCTGCCGGGCGCGCCGCCGACGGGCGCGACGCTGCCCGGCGCGACGCCGTCGAACGCGCGCGGCGGCTCGTACTCGGGCGGCGGACCCGCCGGGAGCGGCTTCGGGGAGGACGAGCACGCCGCGGCGAGGAGCGCGGCGGCGGTCGCGGCGATCGCGGCGATCTGCGAGGCGTGGGGAGCTCGTTTCATAGCTGGACTCCGCTCCCGCCGGAGGCTCCGGCGGGAGCCGGAGGCGGCGGGATCTCGGGAGGGCCGAACGGATCGGGCGGGACCTGGAGCTCCTCCGGATCGACGTACGGCGAGGGCGGGATGGAAGGGGCCGGCGGCGCTGCCTCTAGCGGCGCACCGCGCGCGTTCGGCGCGGCGAGGGGGATGCCCGTGCTCGGCGGGGCGGGCGCGTCCTCCCCCGCGTCCGCGCCGCCGCACGCCGCGGGCGCGAGCGCCGTGAGGAGCGCCCCCGCGAGGAGCACCGCCGCGCGCGGCGCGCGACGGGCCGGGCGGGAGCGGCCTGCGAGGAGCGCCTGGCTCGAGCTTCGTAGATCGCCGCCCACGGCCGGTACGCTAGCACGGACGCGAAGGAGAACGGTTGGCCCGCGCAGGGAGGCGAGCTAGGTTCCCGCCATGGAGCAGAGCAACGTTGATCTCGAGGGCACGCCACGGGTGAACGCGTCGTCCCGGCTCAACGGTGGCGGCGAGCTCGGCCTCAGCGCGGAGATCGGCATCTCCACGACGAAGCTCCATGCCCATGGCCCCATGGGGCTCGCGAGCCTGACGGCGATCAAGCGGATCGCGTACGGCGAGGGGCAGACCCGCTGACGCGGGCGAGACGAGGGGCGCCCGGTCGTACCGGCCGGGCACAAGAAAGCGAGAGAACGTTGGCGACGAAGAAGGACGCAGGCGAAGGGAGCAACAAGCCGCGGGCGAAGTCGGGGTCGAAGGCGGGCGAGAGCGCGGAGCCTCGCATCCCGGCGCGGAAGAAGGCGACGACGGCGAAGGCGGGCGCGGCGGGGCGGGCGTCGTCCGCGACGAAGACGAAGCGGCCGGCGTCGCCCCGGATCCGCGCTTCCCACGCGGGCGTGGGCGAGCCCGGCGCGAAGAAGAAGGCGGCGGGCGCGCGCCGCGCGGCCGGCGCGGGCGACGAGGTCGAGCAGCTGGAGCGCCCGGCGCGGCCGATCCCGGCGGATCGGCCGGCGACGCGGGCGCGGCGTCCGACGCGGGACGACGGCGACGCGCCGCGCCCAACCCGGGGCGAGGGCGGGGCGAAGGCGATGCTGCCGCTCGCGGGGCGGTCGCCGGCGCGGGGCAAGTCGCCGCTCGCCGGCCCGAAGCGCGCCGCCGCGCGCCGCAGCACGCCGCCGCCGGTCCCCGAGCCGTCGGCGCCGGCGCGCGAGCTCGCGCTGACGCTGGCCGCGGCGGGGCTCGACAAGAAGGCGATCGGCGTCGAGATCCTGGAGGTGGTGGGGCGCGTCGACTACGCGGACTACCTGGTGATCATGACGGGCCGCTCCGACCGGCACGTCCACGCGATCGCGACGGGCCTGGAGGAGGCGACGCGCAAGCACAACGTCGCGCCGCTCTCCATGGAGGGCCTCGCCGCGGCGACCTGGGTGCTGATCGACTTCGGCGACGTCGTGGTGCACGTGTTCCAGGAGGAGACGCGGCGCCTCTACGACATCGAGGGGCTCTGGATCGACGCGGGACGCGTGCCGGTCCCGCAGGAGACCCCGCCGCCGGGGGCGCAGCCCGCCCCGCGGTTCGACCCGAGCTGAGCGCGCCGTGCGTCTCGTCGTCGCGGCCGTCGGGCGCGTGAAGGACAAGCCGCTGCGCGCGGCGATCGACGAGTACCTCGGTCGGATCCGCCGCTACGTGGCGTGCGACGAGATCGAGATCCCGGACGGCCCGCCGGCGAAGGTCGGGCCGCTGCTCGCGCGCGCGGCGGCAGGGGCGAGCGTCATCGCCATGGAGGTGCACGGCAAGGCGCTCGGCAGCGAGGCGTTCGCGGCCGGCGTGGAGCGGTGGGGCTCGCGCGGCAAGGGGGTGGTCACGTTCCTGATCGGCGGAGCGGACGGGCTGCCGCCGGACGTGTCCGCCGCGGCGGACGACCGGTGGAGCCTGTCGCCGCTCACGTTCCCGCACCGCCTCGCGCGGCTCGTGCTGATCGAGCAGCTCTACCGCGCGATGACGCTGCTGCGGGGCGAGCCGTACGCGCACTGAAGCGTGTGGCGCGCGCGGTCACTCCCTGGGCCAGTCGGGGCAGGCGATGTCCATCGGGCCGTTGAGCCAGCTCGCGTACGCCGCCGCGTCGGCCTTGTTGTACGGGCCGATCGTCCGCGCGAAGTACTCGCCCCAGTGGGGCTGCCGGCCGTCGACGTCGGTGAAGCCGTACTCCCTCGCGAGGTCCCACGAGCTGAAGACGCGGCCTGATCGCGCGGCGACGTTCGGGTCGGCGGCGAGCGCCGCGACGGCGCGGCCCACGTAGAAGGGGGTCTCCGACTCGATGAAGTGCGGGTCCTTGGCCGCCGCGTCGCGCCAGTTCTCCTCGGTGACGCCGAAGCCTTCGAGCATGGCCTCGGAGCGCAGGAAGCCCGGCGTGATCGCGAGCGCCGTCATGGCGGGGTGGCGGCGCAGCTCCCAGGCCATGGCGAAGGCGAGGCGGATGACGGACATCTTCGCCAGGTCGTAGAAGAGGTTGCCGCGGTAGCCGAAGCTGTCGCCGTCGGTGACCTCGACGATGAGGCCCCTGTCGCGCTCGAGCATGATCGGCACCGCGTGACGGCTGGTGATGATATGCGAGGTGACCGCGCGCTCGAGCAGGAGCTTCCCCCTGGGCAGGGAGAGTTTCCAGAACGGCTGGCCGAACTCGGTGAGCTCGTCGCCGCCCCAGACGTCGTTGACCAGGACGTCGAGGCGGCCTTGCTCGCGCCGGATCTGCGCGCAGAGCGCCTCGACCTGCTCCTCGACTGTGTGGTCGACCTGCACGGCGACGCCGTGCCCCCCGGCCGCGGTCACCCGCTCCGCGGTCTCCTCGATGGTCTCCGGGCGCTGGCCCGTGGCGGGCCGGCCGCGGACGCTGCGTCCGGTGCAGTAGACAGTCGCGCCGGCCTCGCCGAGCGAGCAGGCGATGGCGCGCCCGGCGCCGCGCGTGGCTCCGGCGACGAGGGCGACCTGTCCATCAAGCGGTCTCATACGGTGTATCCTCCTTCGGGACCGGCGCTCGGTCGGCGTACGGCGCGTACGGCGCGCGCGGGCCCGCGAGGTGCGGCGCCGCCGGTTCCGGTCGTCCTGGGACGCTACGGGAGCATTCCTGACACCTCCTGTCATGAATTGCGCGTAGGCTTCGAGGCGGATCAGGTCAGGGTCAGGAACCAGGGGTCAGGAGCCAGGGACGGTCATGCGCGCCGATCGGCTGCTCAGCTTGATGTTGCTCCTCCAGCAGGCGAAGAGCCGGCAGCTGACGGCGGAGGAGCTCGCGCGCCGCCTGCAGGTCTCGGCGCGGACGATCTACCGGGACCTCGACGCGCTGTCGTCGGCGGGCGTTCCTGTCTACGCGCATCGCGGTCCGAACGGCGGGATCGCGCTGCTCGAGGGGTGGCAAACGAGCCTGACCGGGCTCACGCAGGCCGAGGTCCACGCGCTCTCCGCGGTCGCCGCGCCGGGCGCGCTGGCCGACATCGGGCTGTCGGCGGCGCTGGAGAGCGGGCTGATCAAGCTGTCGGCGGCGCTGCCTGTCGTGCAGCGATCCGCGGCCGAGCACGCGCGGCAGCGGCTGCACGTGGACTCGTCGGGATGGTTCCAGGGCCGGGAGGTGGTGCCGCACCTCGATGTGCTGCGGGAGGGCGTCTGGCAGGACCGCAAGGTGTGGCTCGCGTACCGGGACTTCGACGGGGAGGCGAGCGAGCGGGTGGTGGACCCGTACGGGCTCGTGATCAAGGCCGAGCGCTGGTACCTCGTGGCGGGGGCGGAGCGGGGGCCGAGCGTGTTCCGGGGCGCGCGCGTGGAGGGGGCGCGGCTCCTGGAAGAGGGGTTCGAGCGGCCAGCGGGGTTCGACCTGGCGACCTGCTGGAAGGCGTGGTGCGAGCGGTTCGCGGAGCGCCGGGCGAGCTACGTGGCGACCTTGCGCGTGACCGAGGCGGGGGAAGAGGCGCTCCGGCGGATCCGGCCCCGCGGCGAGCACGAGCGATGGGGGCAGGGGAGGCGCGGGCGCGATGGGGCGAGGACCGTGACGGTCGACTTCGAGCGCGAGTCGATCGCGGTCTCGCAGATCATCGCTCTCGGCAGGGGCGTCGAGGCGATCGAGCCGGCGGCGCTGCGAGCGCGGCTCGAGGCAATCGCGAGGGACCTCGGCGCTGTGTACGGGGGGCGCGACGCGGCGCGGGCGGCGGCGAGCGTCGGGGTGGCGGCGGCGCCGGCGCCGCGGAGGCGCCGCGCAGCGGCCGAGGGAGCCCGATGAGCCCCGGCGCGCACGACGACGCGCTCGCGCGGTGCCGCTGGCCGGACCTCGCGCCGAGGTACGCGAGCGCGCTGCGCGCTGCGGTGGATTTCGTCCTCGATCGCTTCGAGCCCCTGGGCATCGTGGCGGCCGGATCCATCGTCCGCGGCTGCGGCGATCCATCGAGCGATCTCGACCTGTTCGTGATCCACGGCGCGCCGTACAAACAGCGATTGCAGCGCTGGTTCGGGGACGTCCCCGTGGAGATCTTCGTGAATCCTCCCGCTGCCGTCCGCGACTACTGGGCCGCCGAGCACCAGCGCGGGCGGCCTTCCACCGCGCACATGCTCGCCACGGGCTTTCCGGTCCTCGCGTCTCCGCTCCTCGACGAGCTCAGGGCGGAGGCCGCCGCGTGGCTCGCAAAGCGCTCTTCGCTCACGCCGGAGCAGGACACCTGGGAGCGATACAGCGCCGCGACGCTCCTCGAAGACGCCATCGATGTCGCCGAGCGCGACCCCGTCATGGCGAGCGCCCTGCTCGCCGAGGCCGTGCTCGCGATGATCCGCTACCGCCTCCGGGCGCGGGACGGCGTGCTTCCCCGCGCCAAGGAGCTCTTCGCCGAGCTCGATCGAGGCGACCCGGAGGTCGCCCGCGCTGCGCGCCGCTTCTTCGAGGCTGCCGCCCTGGAGGAGCGGATCGCCGCCGCCCACGCGACCGCCGATCTGTGCATCGGCGCCCGCGGGTTCTTCGCGTGGGAGTCCGAGCGGATCCCCGTGGCAGCGTCCGACGGCAGCAGCGGCCAGGATCTTCGCTGAACCGGAGGCGCTGCGCTGTCCGCTCGGCCGTGGCTCGCCCGCGCCCCGGAAGGCCCGTCTCACCCGCCGAGAGCTCATCTCACCTCCACCGAGGGAGGCGCGGGCCATGCCCCGGGCTCATCACCTCACCTCCATAACCTTCATGCCCTCACGTTCGACGACCGAGCGCCGTGTCTACCGCCGTGACGTGCGTGAAGCAGCCTATCCGTAGAGCACAAACACGGATATCCATGAAGACTCCAAGGCAGACAAAAGAGAGGAGCCCGGGTGCACCACGCTCGATCAGGAATCTTGCTCTTCATCGGCGCGACAGCCTGCGCAGCGAGCACGCCGGCCACGGAGGCGGCGCCCTCGGGGATCGACGAGCGCGCCGAGCCAGCGTGGTACATCGATGGCGACGGCAATGCGAAACCCTGGGTCCCGGCCGGCAGCTTCCATTCCGATCTCGGCCTTCAGGACGACGTTATTCAAGTCCGTTGCCGCCTCTCCACCGCGGGCGAGTACTACGGCTGCCGGCGGCTGCGAGGGCCCCGCGCGGCCGAGGATAATGTCTTCGCGGCGCTGAAGAGGGTGCGCGTGGAGCCCGTCGTGAGCGACGGTAAGCCCGTCGAGGTCTGGCGCACGCTCTCCTTTCGCGTTGGATTCCTGATGAACTAGCGTCGAGCGGCCCGCGCGCGCACCTCGGCCGGAGACGGCTGCCCGCGGCGGCCCGAGACCGCGAGTTGACCGGCACCCGAAGCCGCCTGTTCCTCGCTCACTCCGGGAAGAACGTCTCGATCGCGAGCGCCGGCGTCCCGTCCGGGTGGACCCCGCCGAGCAGCGCCAGCGTCCCGTTCGGCGCCGGCACGGCGGTCGCGCCGCGCCGCGGCTCGCGCAGCGGCAGCTCCTCGGCCTGGGCCACAGCGACGTCGACCACGAAGCTCCTCGTCAGCCCTTCCTCGCCGGCCTCGGAGCCCACCGCGACGATGCGCCCGCCGGCCAGCGCAAACGCGGCGACGTCCACGATCGCCGCGGGCAGCGCGGCGCCCTCGACCTCCGCGGCGGCGCAGCTCGCCGCGCACCCCGGCGCGAGCCGCCGGGTCGGCGCCGCGGCGCCACCCTGGACCCCGCCGACGAGCGCGATCTCCCCGGGCCCGATCACCGCGGCGCCCGCGCCGCGAGAGGCGTCCGGCGGGAACGGCCGCGGCAGGAACGCGGTCGCGCCGTCGCCGAGCACCTCCAGCCCCGCGCCTTCCGCGCTCCCGCCGGCGACCAAAAGGCCCAGCCCCTCCACCCACACGGCCGCGGCGCCGGCCCGCGCGTGGCGGAGCCTCGCCACCGAGAGCGTCCGGTCCGCGCCGACGACGAGCACGGCGTCCGAGGGCTGACCCGGCGCCTCCGCGGGCTCACCCCCGCGCGTCGCGCCGACGACGAACGAGCGCCCGTCCGTGGCCTCGACCGTCCGGCCGCCCGCCACCTCCGCGAACGAGCCGAGCCCCGCCGGCAGCGGCGCCTCGGCGCTCTGCCCCGCCGCCAGGTCGGTCCACGTCGCGCCGTCGTCGTCGAGCGCGAGCAGCAGGTTTCCCCGGACGACGAGCGACCGCGCCGCCCGCGGGAGCGCGCCGATCGAGGCGCTCCCGACCCACGCCGCGAGGTCGTACGCGTCGAGCCGCGCCGGCTCGACGCCCTCGGCGGCGCCGCCCGCCGCGGCGCCGCCGGTGAGGATCATGTAGCGCTCCGCGAGCGTCGCGCCGGGCGCGCCGACGCGCGAGGCCGCGAGCTCGCCGGGCGGACGCGCCCACTGGCCGGTCCGCTGGGCGAAGAGCTGCAGCGCGTCGCCCGCCAGCGCGGCGAGGTAGATGCCAGCAGCGGAGCGCCCTCGCACCACGGTCGCCCCGCCCGCGTCCAGGCCGCGCACCTCGAACGTGTACGCCCGCTCTGCCGGGATCTCGCCGAAGTCGAGCGCCCCGCCCGGCGACCCCGTCGCGGACACGGCGACGTCGCCCTCGACCGCCGTGGCGGTCACCTCGATCCGGGCGACGGGCGGGTCTTCCTGGAAGGCGCTCGCCTCGTGCCCGGGCACGACCTCGATCGTGATGGTCGGCGGCTCGGAGGCGCAGCCGAGGAGCAGCAGGCCGAGCGCAGCAAGGGCGCGCCCCGGAGGCTGGTTCTTCATGAGGGCGCAGTCATAGCGCCTCGGGCGCGCGAACGCCCAGCGCCGGCCGTACGATCCGGCGGCGCGGCGAGCCGGCGCAGGTCGGTCGACCCCGCGCGGGGCATGCCTGGAGCTCGCGCGGGGGCGCGCCTTGGAGTTCGAGAAGCGGCGGAGAGGCAGCTACAGGTCCACCTGCACGCCGAGCTCCACCACCCGCTCCGGCGGGAGGTTGAAATAGCTCGGCACAGAGCCCGCGTTCCGCGCCATCAGCGCGAAGATCGTCTCGGTGACCTTGCCCATCCGCCCCTTGTCGGTGGCGAGGATCGTCTCGCGGCCGAGGTAATACGTCACGTCCGCGAAATCGATGGGCAGCTCGTGCTTCGCCGCCGCCCGCCGCAGGAGGGCCGGCACGTCGGTCGACTGCATGAAGCCCGAGCGGATGAGGAGCTGGTGAACCCCCTTGTCGAGGCTCACGAGCTGGAGGCGATCCCTGTCCGGGACCCGCGGCACGTGCTCCGTGACCACGGTCAGGAGCACCGCGGTCTCGTGGAGCACCTTGTTGTGCTCGAGGTGGTGCGCGAGCACGTACGGCGTCTTGCCCGCGCGCGAGCTCAGGAACACGGCCGTGCCAGGGACGCGCGCGCGGCAAGACGCGTCGAGCCCGCGGACGAACGCCTCGACCGACGGGACCGCCCGCGTGAAGCGCTCGGCGAGGATCGCGCGGCCTCGCTTCCAGATCACCATGAGCGCGAACAGGACCGCCGCGATCACGATCGGTACGTACCCGCCGTCGAGGAACTTGACCAGGTTGGCCCCGAAGAACGGCAGATCGAACGCCAGGAACAGCAGCAGCAGCGGCAGCGCCTTCGCGAGCGGGACACCCCACGTGCTCCGCATCACCACGAAGTAGATGACCGACGTGATCCCCATCGTGCCGGTCACCGCGATGCCGTAGGCGGCGGCGAGCCGGCTCGAGTGCTGGAAGACCAGCACGAGCGCGAGGCAGCCGGCCGCGAGTGCCCAGTTCGTCACGGGGATATAGATCTGCCCCTCGGCCGCGCTCGATGTGTGGAGCACCCGCGTCCGCGGCAGGTACCCGAGCTGGATCGCCTGGTGCGTGAGCGAGTACGCGCCGGAGATCAGCGCCTGCGATGCGATCACGGTGGCCATGGCGGACAGCGCGACCAGCGCGTAGGTGAGGGGGCCCTTCGGCACCATCGCGAAGAACGGGCTCTCGGCGGCCTCGGGCGTCTGGAGCAGGAGCGCGCCCTGGCCGAAGTAGTTGAGCGCGAGGGCGGGCAGCGCGAGCCCGTACCAGGCGAGCCGGATCGGGGCGCGCCCGAAGTGCCCCATGTCCGCGTAAAGCGCCTCGCCGCCCGTGATGACGAGGACGACCGACCCGAGGATCGCGACCCCGTGGAGGCCGTGGTCGGCGAAGAAGCGCGCCGCGTGCGCGGGGCTCAGCGCGGCGAGCACCGCCGGGTTCCTGGCGATGAACGCGATCCCGAGCGCGGCGAGCGCGGTGAACCAGAGGACCATGATCGGGCCGAACACCTTGCCGACGCGCGCCGTCCCCCAGCGCTGCACGCTGAAGAGCCCCACGAGGATCGCGCAGGTGAGGGGCACGACGGCCGGCCGGAGGGCGGTCGTCGCCACGGCGAGCCCTTCCATGGCGCTCAGCACCGAGATCGCTGGCGTGATGACCCCGTCGCCGTACAGGAGCGCGGCGCCGAGCAGCACGAGCCCGGCGATCCAGCCGACGCCCTTCGTCCCTCCGGTGCGCAGCCGCTCCGGCACCAGCGCGAGCAGCGCGAGGATGCCGCCCTCGCCATCGTTGTCGGCGCGCGTGATGAAGGTGACGTACTTGACCGTGACCACCAGGATGAGCGACCAGAAGATCAGCGAGAGCAGCCCGAGGACGTTCCCGGGCGTGGGCGCCACGCCGTGCTCCCCGCCCACGCACTCCTTGAGCGCGTAGAGCGGGCTCGTGCCGATGTCGCCGAAGACGACCCCGAGCGCGGCCAGCGCGAGCGCGGCGACGCCGCCGCGGTGGCCGTGCGCCTGCGCCGCGACAGCGTCCTGCCCAGATACGCCGCCAGGCGCCGGTCCGCCGCCGTCGCGCGTTGCCTGCGGCTCCGTCGCGGCAGGAGCAGCGATCGGCACGCCGGGAGGGCGCCGTGGGTCGTTCATGGGCGCAGTCATAGCGCCTCATGGCCGCGAAAGCAGCGGCGCACGCGCGCCCGACCGCGCGGCGAGCTATCCTGCGATGGCGGGCGATCATCCGCAGGGCGCGCCAGCGTGCTGGGACCGACATGAAGAACACGACCGTGCCTACCGGCGATCAAGCGAGGGCCTCCGACGGAAGCGACGCCGAGGGCAAGGAGGCCGAGCGTATCGGCGCAGCGCCCGACGCGCGCCCGAGGGCGTCCCTGGTCGCGACGATGGCCGCGGTGCTCGCGGCCTCCTTCGCCGTGGTGCTCGCGGCCGAGTGGTGCGGCGTCGGGGCTCCTGCATCGGACGCCGCGCACGGTGGACCTTCGTCGACGAGGTGAAGAGCCCCGAGACCCTCGGCTTCCGGATGCACGACGCGCGGGGCGGGGCGTGGGTCCTCGACGAGCACGCAGCGGCGACAGGCGGAGGCATCTCCCGGTCGGTCACTGGGTCAGGATCGGCTCCCCGACATGGCGGCCTGACGGCGCGCCTCACCGTCGGCGGCCAGTCGAGAACTTTCACCGCACGCGCGCCGCGTGCGAGGCTGCCCGGCCCGAGCCGAAGCGTGGGCTCGCCGCCGAGCGCTCCACCGTGCGCCCGGGCCCCCTCCGGCGGATGTAGGATAAAGTAAGACACGAAAGTTGTCGTGTCCCGGCCGGGCAGAGTAGACGGGTCCAGGAGGAAGCATGAGGCGCAGCAAAGGCGAGAGCATGGACACCGGGGCGGTGCGCAACCTGGAGCAGATCCAGGAAGAGGATCCCGGGGCTCGCCCATCGCGCGCGGGCGCGCTGGTGCTGGCCTCGCTCGGCGGGGCGTGCATCGTCTTCGCGGCCGTGGCGCTCCTGCGCGCCCCGCAGCGCGAGCGACCGATCAGCGCCGATCCGCTCGGCGATCTGGTCGCGCGCGCCCACCCGGCCGGCGTGAAGCCGGCGCCGCGCCCCGCCACGATCGGGGAAGATGTGACCTTTCCTGCGATCCTGTCGGACGCGGAGCACCCGACGACAGCGCTCGAGGCCGTGCGCGATCCGCGGGCGGCCAAGGCGGCCGCCTCCGGCCAGCCCGGTGAGCCCGGTCAGCCGCCGGTCCTGGACGCCGGGCCGCCGCTCGCCGCGGACCGCCTCCCGGTGGTCCCGCTGCCGGCGCAGCACGTCCTCGGGCCCGCCGCGGGCGAGGTCGCCCCGAACGACACGCTCACGGCGATGGCCCGCCACGTATCGCGCGAGGAGGGGCCGGAGACCGAGCGGGGCGGGCCGGGCGGCTACCAGCTCCAGGTGAGCTCGTTCAAGGACCCCGCCGACGCCGAGGGCTTCGCAGCGGCCCTGCGACGCCGTGGGCACAAGGCGTACGTCGAGCCGGCGTACGTCAAGGGCCGCGGCCTCTGGCACCGCGTCCGCATCGGCCCCTTCAAATACAAGCGCTCGGCCGTCATCTATCGGCAGGAGTTCGAGGCCAAGGAGCGCCTCGTGACGTTCATCGTCGATCCGCCCAAGACGACGGTGAAAGTGGCTGACACTTCCGGCGACGACGCGTAGATCAGAAGCTCAGGAGAGCTCCGATCTGATGCCGTCGATGAAGGCCATGTCTACTGGGCCAACGAGGGCAACGGCACGATCATGAAGGTGCCCAAGTAAAGGCCATCGCGCGCGCGGAGCGGCCGCGCGAGACGGCCGGCGGAGCACTTTCGCCGGGTCAGCCCCGCGGCCGGCGCGTCCCCTCAGGGGCCGGCTCCGAGAGCGCCGCCGCCGGCGTGAGCGCGCAGGAAAGCACCCCCTTGGCCCCGGCGAGCTGCCCTGCGAGCTCGGAAAGCGCCGCGCCGCGGCCCTTCAGCGCCATGACCTGCAGCAGCCGGCCCTCGTCGAGGCGGACCAGCAGGCTGGAGATCACCGACCCCGCGTGCTGCTCCTCCAGCGCGGAGATCCGCTGCACGAGCTCCCGCACCTCGGGCGCGTAGACGACGGTCAGCGTCGCCGCCACCGCGGCCCCTTCGTCCCACGCGGCGCGCGTCAGGTCGGCGCGGACCAGATCCCGCAGCGCCTCCGAGCGGTTCTCGTACCCCTGCGTGGTGATGCGCCGATCGAACTCGGCCAGCAGCGCTCGATCCATCGCCACGCCGAAGCGGACCAGGTCGCTCATCGTGGGGCGCAGGCTAGCGGGGCACGGGTCCAGGCGGGAAGAGGATCGCCACCCGGGAGCAGGCCGCGCCGGCGACCAGAAGCCGGCCGCACCGTCGTCCGGGAGAAAACCGCGCCGGCGGCCGGGGCGGCGAGCGGCCCGCCGGCCTGCTCAGCTCTTGCGCCGCTCGAGGTGCCGCCGCGCGGCGTCCTTCACCGGCGACGTGACGTTCTTGCTCTTCGCGATGCCCCGGAGGTCCGACTCGCGCAGGTGCTGGACCAGCCGCGTCGCCACGAGCACCGGCGTCCTCGGGTTCTCCACGAGGTTCCTCTTCACCGTGTAGCTCTTCAGCCACTCCGGCGTCGTCGAGATGATCCGCAGCACCTCGTCCGAGATGTTCCGGTTGCGGCTGATGAGGACGACCTCCTCCTCCTGCATCTGCGGGCTGCGCACGGCGGCGCTGGCCACGAGGCGGTTCGAGTCGCGCACGAGCAGCATCCGCTCCTCGCGCGTGCCGAGCATCGCCCGCCGGATCCGCTGCGACATGGTCATGTCGGCGAGCCGCTTGTAGAGCGGGACGTACTGCTCCTTGAGCTCCTCCTTGCCCTCCTCGTCCTCGACGTGGGTGTCCACGGCCTCGTCGGCCGCGAGCGCCTCCGCGAGCGCCTGCGTCTCGGTGAACAGCACGTCGTCCGGCGTGGGCTCCGGCGACGGCTCGGCGATGAGCTCTTCCTTGATCGCGAGGCTGACCTCGCGCCACGCCGGGATGCCCGAGAGCTCGACCCCGTTGCGGGAGGCGAGGTCGACGAGGCGGTCGGCCGTCGACATGCGCGTGTGCTTGTTGAGGTAGAGCTTCTCGATGACGCGCGGGTTCTTGAGCAGCCGCTCCTCGTTGACGGCGATGATCTCGGTCACCGCCTCGCTGCCGGTCCGCGCGAGCTCCTCGAGCGTCTCCGCGGCGATGGTCGGCATCGCGCAGAGCCGCTCGACCACCGGGAGGCGATCCGCGTAGAGGCGGGCCAGCCGATCGACGACCTCGGGCTGCAGGTCCCCCCCGAGCGCGCCCTGGAGGAGCGGATCCGGGAGCGCGGAAAGCGTCTTCTCCGCGGCCTCGCGGGCGGGCTCCCCCTCGCGCGACGCGAGCAGCACGAGCAGCGTCACCACCTCGCCCGGCTTGAGCCCGGGGGCGATGCCGCGCGCCGCCATCTCCCGGAGCTTCTGCGGCGCTCCCGGCTGCGCCATTTTCTGCGCGGGCGCCGAGAGGACGCCGACGTCGATCGGCGCGATCATCGGCCGCTCCTCCTCGGCCCGGCCGCGTGCCGGAAGGGCGAGCGCGTCGTCGGCCGAGCGGCGGAGCTCGAAAGCAAACGTGACGGGCGTAACGGGCGTAACGGGCGTGACGCGCGTGACGCGCGTGACGCGCGTGGCGGAGGTGGCGCGAGCGAGGCGAAGGGCATGCGGTCCTCCCCGGCGGGGGCATTGCTGCCCCGCGATCTGCGGACTATCCTGAGGTCGCTGTGTGCCTGAAAGGCGCGGCGATCGTCAACGGATAACCGACAGCGCAGGTGGAGCGCGCCATGTGCCGAGATGAGCCCGAGGTCCCGGGGGCGCGGCGCTGGCACGTTCGTCAAATCCAGCACCGGCAGAGGAGCGCGACATGGGGATTTTCGATTTCGTGAAGAGCGGCGTCCGCGAGATGATGATCGCGCGCCCGGACGCAGCGAAGCATCTCATCGTCTACAAGCACCCGGACCAGAACGTCCCCTTCTGGTCGCAGCTGACGGTCGACAGCGATGAGTGTGCCCTCTTCTTCAAGGACGGCAGGTACGTCGGTTACCTGCCGACGGGGCGCCACACCCTGCAGACGCAGAACATCCCGTTCCTGAACAACCTGGTCAACAAGTTCACGGGCGGGGACGTCTTCATTGCCGAGATCTTCTTCGTCAAGACGCAGCCGGTCCGCGGCGTGCCCTTCGGCGGGCCGCTGGAGTCGATGGAAGACCCCGTTCTCTACGAGTTCGTGACGCCGCGCATCTTCGGCGAGTTCTCGCTGGTCGTGGTCGACCCGGTGCGGTTCGTCGTCGGCTACCACGGGCAGTGCGGCGGCAGCGGCGACAACGATGTCATCCTGAGCTGGATCAAGGGCAAGTTCTTCATGAGCGTGAAGACCGTGATCGGCCAGGTCTGCGCGCAGCAGCAGAAGAGCCTGCTCAACCTCGGCGGCATGAGCATGGAGCTCGGCGCCCGCATCGTACAATCGGCGCCGAACCTCGAGGAGATCGGCTGCAAGATCCTCGAGATCGGCAACTTCAACATCAACTTCTCGGCCGAGGACCAGAAGCTCCTCCGCGAGGCGAACAAGGCGCGCGGCGAGGCGCGCCGGGGTATCGGCGTCGCGCAGGACAGCGCCCGCGCGAAGCAGTTCGAGCTCGATCAGCGGTTCCAGCAGGACGCGCGGTACGTGCAGCAGCTGGCGGGCAACTGGCAGAACTACGCCGCCGGCCAGGCGATGATGGGGGCCGGCGAGGGCATGGCGCGGGGCGGCGACGGCAGCGGCGTCGCGGGGCTCGGCGCCCAGGTGGCGATCGGCGCCGGCCTGGCGCAGGCGATGAACCCTGCGATGGCGGCGCAGGGCCAGCCCCACTTCGTACCGCCGCACCTGCAGCAGCCGGGCGCGCCGCAGCAGGGCTACCCGGGCGCGCCGCAGCAGGGCTATCCGGGCGCACCGCAGCAGGGTTACCCGGGCGCGCCACAGCAGGGCTACCCGGGCGCACCGCAGGCCGCTCCCGCCGCAGGGCCTTCGATCGAGCAGCGCCTGGAGCGCCTCGCGGACCTCAAGAACAAGGGCCTCATCACGGACGAGGAGTTCCAGGCCCGCAAGGCGAAGATTCTGGAGGAAATCTGAGCCCTTCTGGGCACGTTGCCCGCCGCGCCTGGCGATCGGTCGAGGGGGGCGCGCTCATCGCGGTCGCCATCTGCTGCTATCTGATCCGAAACACTGCGCGCGCTTTCGGCTAGACTCGCCGGGGTGCCAGTAACGCTCCGCATGGCCGGGGATGCTCAGCCCGAGATGACCGCCGGCGACTCCGAGGCTGCCGAGCTGTTCCATCGGGAGGAGATCCCGCGGCCGCACGGGGACAAGGTGAGCTCGCAGCCGCCAGCGCGCAGCGATGCGCCCCCGCGCGGCGACGCGCCCCCGCGCAGCGACGCGCCGGGCCCTCACGGCGACACGCTCCCCGTCACGCCGGTGCACCCGACGCGCGGCGACGCGCTCCCCGTCATGCCGGTGCACCCGACGCGCGGCGACGCGCTCCCCGTCATGCCGGTGCACCCGACGCGCGGCGACGCGCTCCCCGTCATGCCGGTGCACCCGACGCGCGGCGACCTGCTCCAGGCGCGCCGGGGGAAGGTGAAGCAGGTCCCGCGCGCGCGGCGCTGCCCGACCTGCAAGCTGACCTTCTCCGGGGACTCCAGGTTCTGCCCGTTCGACGGCGATCCGCTGGCCGACGCGCCCGACTGGAACCCGGCCGCCGATCCGCTGCTCGGGCGCACGATCGACGGCCGCTACGAGGTGCAGGCGGTCGTGGGCGAAGGGGGGATGGGCACCGTCTACGAGGTGCGCCACAAATCCCTCGGCCGCCTCTTCGCCCTGAAGGTGCTCCGGCGCGACATCGCGCAGGACGCCGAGCTGGTCGCCCGCTTCATCCAGGAGGCCAAGGCGGCGGCGGCGATCGGCCACCCCAACATCGTCGCGGTGAGCGACTTCGGCGCGATCGAGGTCGAGCCGGCGCAGCCGGAGCTGCCCTTCTTCGTCATGGAGTTCCTCACCGGGGCCTCCCTTGCGGCGCTGCTGCGAACCGAGCGGACGCTGCCGGCCGAACGGGTCGGGCAGATCATGCTGCAGTGCGCCGCGGCGCTCGGGGCCGCGCACGCGGCCGGCGTCATCCACCGCGACCTCAAGCCAGACAACGTGTTCCTGGTTCGCAACGGCGATCAGGAGTTCGTCAAGCTGCTCGACTTCGGCGTCGCGAAGGTCGCCGGCGGCAAGCGGCTCACCCGCATCGGCATGGTGTTCGGGACGCCGCACTACATGAGCCCGGAGCAGGCGGAGGGGAAGCGCATCGACGCCCGGGCGGACATCTACGCGCTCGGCGTCCTCATGTACGAGTGCTTCGCGGGGCGCGTCCCGTTCGAGGCGGACACCTACATGGGCGTGCTGACCAAGCACATGTACATGTCGCCCGAGCCGCTCGAGCAGGTGATGCCCGACGCGTCCACGCTCGGTGCGTTCGGCCCGATCGTCATGCGCTGCCTCGCGAAGAACCCCGAGGAGCGCTTCGCGTCGATGGCCGACCTCGCCGCGGCCATCGAGCTCGCGCTCGAGGCCCCGACCCGCGCGGCCGCCGCGATGCTCCAGGACGAGCACACGCGCCGCGATCCGCTGAAGCTGCGCGAGCGCGACGAGATGCTCGGTCCCGTCCAGGTGCCCCGGGAGCCGGCCGATCCGCTCTCGATGGGCGCGCGCGTGGCGATCGCGCTCGCGGCGATCCTCGTGCCCATCGCCATCGCCCTCGGGTTCAGGGCCCTGCGCGCCTCGGCGCGCGAGGCGTCGCCCGAGGCGGCCGCCCCAGGCGCCCTCCACGCGACGACGGCGCCCGACGACAGGGCGAAAGGCGAGCCGCCGGCGCACGACGAGCCGCCGCCCGCGACGGCGACCGCGAGCGCGGCGGCCGCGCCGCTCGCGCAGGAGCCGACTCGCCCGCAGGGGACGGCCACCGTGAGCCCGGCGAGGCCGCCGGTCCCGACGGCCCGACCGTCAGCGACCGCCGCGCCCAGCGCGCCCAGCATGAGGCCGCAGTCCGCCGGCGATATCGTCGATCCCTGGAAGCGCTGATCGCGCGCGCGGCCCACGACGAAACCTGGCCTTCCCAGGCGTCCTGTGCGCACGATGGACGCCGTCGATCGCCGGGCCCACGGCGGCGGGACAAGCGGTCGACGGCAGCGGCGACGCGCTTGACAGCGTCCGCTCGGGCTCGCCATCCTTCGCGAGGCGGAAACCTCTAGTGGCCAAGCAACAGCTCCTCCTGGTCGACGCGGATCCACGCAGCGTTCGGGTCCTCGAGGTCAGCCTGAAGAAGGCCGGTTACAGCGTGACCACCGCGAAGGACGGAGCGGACGCCCTCGCGAAGCTCGAGGTCTCCACGCCGGACCTCGTCCTCAGCGACACCCGCCTGCCCCACGTGGACGGCTACGCGCTCGTCCGCAAGATGAAGGAGCACGCGGACTGGGCCGCCATCCCGGTCGTCTTCCTCACGAGCCAGCGGTCGATCGAGGACAAGATCCGCGGGCTGGAGCTCGGGGTCGAGGACTACCTGACGAAGCCGATCTTCGTGCGCGAGCTCATCGCGCGGGTGACGCTGCTCCTCGCGCGGCGGACGCGCGAGGGGATCACGACGCGCCACTTCTCGACCACCGGGCGGACCCGGTTCTCGGGGTCGATCCTCGACATGAACGTCGTCGATCTCCTGCAGACGTTCGAGGTGAGCCGGAAGAGCGGGATCGTCCACCTGTCGCACGGGGACAACGAGGTGCAGGTCTACTTCCGCGAGGGCAAGGTGGTCGACGCGACGCTCGGCCGGCTCTGCGGCGAGGAGGCCGTCTACCGTGCGCTCCTGTGGAACGAGGGGACGTTCGAGGTCGAGTTCTGCAAGGTCGACAACCCCGACGTGATCGAGACGTCGACGCAGGGCCTCCTGATGGAGGGCATGCGCCGGGTCGACGAGTGGGGCCGGCTCCTCGAGGCGCTGCCGTCGCTCTCCACCGTGTTCGAGGTCGACAGCGAGGAGCTGCTCGAGCGGCTGAACGAGATCCCCGACGAGCTGAACGGGATCCTGCGCCTGTTCGACGGCAAGCGGACGCTGATGCAGGTGGTCGACGCGTCCCCGTTCGAGGATCTCTCGACGCTCTCCACCATCTCGAAGCTCTATTTCGAGGGGCTGCTGGTCCCCGCCGCCGCGCTCCCGCCGGACGACGTCGTGCCGAGCGAGCCGGAGGCGGCGTTCCACGACGAGTTCTCGCCGCTCTCGTCGCCGTCGAGCGCGCGGCGCTCCCACTACCCCGAAGGGGGCCCCGGGAACGCCAGCGCCGACGACCTCGAGGACGCCGCCGTGGTGCCAGCGCCGCTCTCGACCCGGCTGTCGCCTGCCATGCTCCCGCGCTCCCGATCCGGGCAGGATCTGCTCGCACAGGCGGCGGACCCCGGCGTGGAGTCCTCCGGGCGCCCCGTGACGGCCCGCAGCGCGGTCCACGGGGCGGCCGGACAGACGGCCGGCACGAGCGCCGCCGCGGCGCGGCCGGGTGGCGCGGCGGGGGGCCGCGCGCCGTCGGATCCGCCGCGGAGCACCGCGTCGGCCGCGCTGGGGCGCCCGGGCGGAGCGGCGGCGGGGGGCCGCGCGCCGTCGGATCCGCCGCGGAGCACCGCGTCGGCCGCGCTGGGGCGCCCGGGCGGAGCGGCGGCGGGGGGCCGCGCGCCGTCGGATCCGCCGCGGAGCACCGCGTCGGCCGCGCTGGGGCGCCCGGGCGGAGCGGCGGCGGGGGCCGCGCGCCATCGGATCCGCCGCGGAGCGCCGCGTCGGCCGCGCCGGGGCGCGCTGGCGGAGCGGCGGCGGGGGGCCGCTCGCCGTCGGATCCGCCGCGGAGCGCCGCGGTCGCCGCCGCGGCTGTCCGGATCGCGCGCGCCGAGGCGCAAGTGGACCGGGATCAAACGCTCTCCAGCAGCGATGAGGCCCCGCTCACGCGGCCGCTGGTCACGCCCCGCAGCTTCGCGCAGAAGCAGGGCACCGCGAAGAGCGAGAGTTCCGCGGCAGCGAGCGCTCCGGTCAGCGGTCCCATCGAGAAGCGTTTTCGCTCCTGGCCGCCCGAAGCGGCCGCGGCGCCGCTGTCGCGCCCGCCGCCGCTGTTGCGCCCGCCGCCGCTGCCCGAGGCGCTCGCGCCGGAGCGGGCCGCCGACGAGGACGAGCGCGCCGCGGCTGCTGCCTCGACGACCCCCACGCTGCGGCCCCGCCCGCCGAGCGACGCGCCGCCGGCCATCTCCATCCCACGCGACGCGCCGCGGGTCCAGGCGCCGCAGCCCGGCGAGGCCGCGGCCGCGGAGACGCGCTCGCTCGAGCCGGCCGTGGCGGCGCCGGCCGACGCGCCGGCCGACGTGGCACCTGTGGCGAGCCTCGCGGCGGCGCCGGACGACGCGCCCCCTAGCGACGCCGCGCCGCTCAGCGAGAGCGAGCGCTTCTTCCTCCGCGCAGAGGAGCACGCGCCGGCGAGGCTCGGAGCGCACGGGCTTCCGTCGGCCGCCGAGGACGCCGACACGACCGCCGGCGCGCTCGAGGCCACGCTCTGGAGACCCGGCCAGGAGGCGCGCCGGGCTCGCCTCGCCCGGATCGCCGCCGGTCTGGTCACCGCGGTCGCGATCGGGGCCGCCGGCGTGTGGCTGATCAGCCAGACGCGGCGCCCCGCGCCGTCCGCTCCGGTCGCCGCGCCGCCGGATGGCGAATGGCAGAGCCCGCCCCCGTCGGCTCCCGCCGCGCCGGAGGGCGAGCCGACCGGCGCTGCCGCGCCAGGGCTCTCCACGGCGAGCCCGGCCGACACCCCGGCCGGGCCGGCCGGGACCAGCCCCGCCGCGCCGGCCGGGACCAGCCCCGCCGCGCCGGCCGCCACGGCGCAGCCGAGCGCGCCGTCGACGGCGGCGCATGGTGGCCCTCCGCCCCGATCGGCGCCGCCGTCGCCTGCGCCCGCTGCGCCGGACGAGGAGGGCGGGTCCCTCTCGTCGCGCGTGATGCGCGCGCTCGAGGCGGGGCAGGCCGGCAAGGCGGTCCAGCTCGCGCAGCAGCTCACGGCCGCCTCCCCGGGGAGCGCCAGCGCGTGGCACCTCCGCGGCGCCGCGGAGCAGTCCGCCGGGCGCGGCGGGCAGGCCTCGTTCCGCAAATGCGCGGAGCTCTCCTCGCCCGACTCTCCGCTCGGCGCCGAGTGCCGCGCGCTCGCCGGCATGCCTTGATCGCGCGCGGCGAGCGCGCCGCGCTCAGCGCGGCCGCGACCTGAGCCGGGGATCGAGGGCCAGGGCCGCCAGATCGAGCGCCACGGTGGCGAGCACGATGGCGGCCGCGGCGAAGAGCACCGTGCCCACGATGAGCGGGCCGTCCCGGTTCTGGAGCGCCTCGACGGCCATGCTCCCTACGCCGGGCCAGCGGAAGAGCTTCTCCGTGACCATCGCGCCACCCGCCATCGCGCCGAAGTCGAGCGCGGCGAGCGTGGCGAGCGGCAGCAGCGCGTTGCGCAGCGCGTGGACGACGAGCGCGCGCAGGCGAGAGGCGCCCTTGGCCCGCGCGGTCCGGATGAAGTCCTGGCGGAGCAGCGTCCGGAGCTCCTCGCGGACGATGCGCGCGCAGAGGGCGCTGCCGAAGATACCGAGGGTCAGCGCCGGCAGGACCAGCGAGCGCAGGTGATCGCCCGCCGTCGCGCCGTACCCGTCGTAGGGCAGGAGCCGGAGCTTGTAGGCGAGCAGGTACTGGAGGGCGGGACCGATCACGAAGGTCGGGGCGCTGGCGCCGAGCAGGGCGGCGCCGAGCGCCGCGTCCTCCCAGGCCGTCCCGCGGCGGGCCGCCGCGACGATCCCGAGCGCGAGGCCGAGCAGGAGCTGCACCAGGAGGGCGGCCAGCGCGAGCTCCACGGAGCGCGGCGCCTTCGCCTCCAGCAGATCCACGACCGGCTTGCGGTAGTGGAAGCTGTAGCCGAGATCGACGTGAAGGCCGAGCGGCCCTTCCGCGCAGCTCCGGTGCTCGGGATCGCCACGAGCGCCCGCCCGCGCGCGCTCGACGCCGGCGTCGCCGCCCCGCGCCGGGCCGAGGTGGACGAGCCGGCGGACGAACCGCGCGAACTGCACGGGGACCGGGCGATCCAGCCCGTAGATCGTCCGGACGCGCGCGAGGTCCGCGGCAGAGGCCTGCGGCCCGACGAGCATCCGCGCCGCGTCTCCGGGCAGGAGGTACGCGATCCCGAAGGAGACGGCCGTGACCCCGGCGATCAGGATCGCCGCCCACGCGAGGCGCCGCAGGACGTGCGCGAGCGCGGCGCGGATCGCGGAGGCGCGGCCGGCGCTGGGCGCGGAGGCGCGGAGGCGGGACGCGGAGGCCGGGCGCGCGCGCGTCGTGCTCATCGCGGGAGGGCGGCGCGCGCGAGCAGCGCGCGGAGCGGCCCGCCGGATCTCGACCTGCTCGCGCGCGGCCCTGCGCCGTCCGCAGGCCGCGCGGACGAGTCGAGCCATACCTCGTGGAAGCGCGACGGGACCAGGGCGGAGGGCTCGTAGCCGCGCATGTAGGGGTGCCAGAGCTCGAGCTGGCGCAGGGTATACGTGGGCACCCAGGGTGCCAGATCGCGGACGATGCGCTCGGCGCGCTCGTAGAGCGCGAGGCGCCGCGCGCGGTCCTGCTCCGCGTGAGCGGCGTCGAGCGTGCGATCGAACTCCTCGCTGCTGAAGAACGCGTAGTTCTGCGAGCCCTCGTCGCGGATGGCGCGCGTCGAGAGCGTCGGCTCGAAGATGCTCGCCGGATCGGGGAAATCGGCCTGCCACCCGACCCAGCCCATGGGCACGGCGCGGCGCCGCGACGCCTCGGCGAGGTAGGTCGCCCAGCTGACGAGCCGCAGGCGCACGCGGAGGCCCACCCGCGCGAGCTGCTGCTGGACGATCTCGCCGATCGCCTGCTCCATGGTGTCCGGGACCGCGATGTAGTCGATCTCGTGCGGGTAGCCGCCCTTGCCGGTCGCCGGGTCGTACGGGTAGCCGGCCGCGGCCATCTGCGCGAGCGCGCGCGGGAGGTCGTGCCGTCGCATCGGCTCGTCGCGCGCGGGCCCCGGGATCGACGGCGGCAGCACCCGGTCGAGGGCGACGAAATCGGAGCGCACCTTCTCGATCACGGAGGGGTCGAGCGCGAAGGAGACCGCGCGGCGGACGGCGAGCCGATCGAAGGGCGCGAGCTCGGTGTTGAGGAAGACGGCGTTGGTCCTGTTCCGCGTCACCCAGCGGATGCGCCCCTCCCACGCGGGGTCGGCGCGGTAGGTCGCCGCGTCGATCGCCGTGAGATCGCGCAGGAAGTCGAGCTCGCCCTCCTCGAACTTGTACCGCTGCGTCGTCGCGCGCACCCCGGTCTGCCACGCGATCGCGTCGAGGTACGGCAGGCCCGGGCGGAAGTACCCGTCGTGCCGGGCGAGCCCGATGCTGCCGTCCTGGTCCCACCGCTCGACGCGGAAAGGGCCGGCGCCGCACGGCGGGGGAGGGCTCGCCGCGTCGACCACGGCGCCGGACGAGGGGCACACCGGCGCCATGAACGCGAGCGTCATGCGCGGCAGGAAGGTCGCGTCCGGCGCGCGCAGGTCGATGGCGACCGTGTGATCGGCGAGCACCCGCACGCCGGCGAGGTGCGGCGCCGCGCCCCCCCGGTACTCGGCGAAGCCCTCGATCATGTCGTACTCGCTCGCGCCCGGGCTCGGCGTCCTCGGGTGGAGCGTCCGCTCGATCGAGCGCTTCACGTCCGCGGCGCGGAGCTCCGCGCCGTCGTGGAACCGCACGCCCTCGCGCAGCGCGAAGACGTACGTCCGCCCGTCGCGCTCGACCGCGATGGAGCGCGCGAGATCCGGCGTGAGCTGGCCGTCCCGGCCCCACGTGACGAGGCGGGAGAAGACGAGCTCCGCGACGGTGCTCGAGAGCTCGTCGTAGGAGATCGCCGGGTCGAGCGTGCGGGCGTTGAAGGTGGTCGCGAGGCGCAGAGTCCCGCCGCGCACGGGCGCGTCGGGTTCGCCTCGAGCCGCCTCCAGGCCGAGCGGCGGGCGCACGCGGCCCGGCGAGCCGACCGAGAGCAGGAGCAGCGCCGCGCCCGCGAGCAGCAGGTCGACGGGCAGGCGCCGGCCGCGCGGGAGCTCGGCGCCGGCCGGATCGAGCGCGTCGCGGAGCCCCTCGCTCGCGCGGTGGAAGCCGAGCACGGCGAGCAGGATGGCGAAGCCCGGCGCCGCGACGAGGAGCGGCTTCACCCCGAGGTACGGCTCGGCCTCGTGCAGCATGCGGCCCCAGGTCGCTGTCGGCGGCTGCACGCCGACGCCCAGGTAGCCGAGGGCGGCCTCGGCGAGGAGCATCTGCGCGGCGCTGATCGTCGCGAGCGCGAGCAGCGTCCCGCCGACGTTCGGCAGGACGTGCCGCCGGACGATGTGCAGCGGCCCGGCGCCGAGCGCGCGCGCGGAGGCCACAAAGTCGCGCTGCGCGAGCTCCATGGTCTTGGCCCGGACGACCCGCGCCGCCCCGGTCCACCCCGTCAGCCCGAGCACGAGCAGGATCGTCCCCACGTCCGCGCGCCCCACGGCGACGCCGATCGCGGTCACGAACAGGAGGTAGGGCAGGGCGAGGATCACGTCGACAAGCCGCATGAGCGCGCCGTCGAGGGCGTCGAGCCGCGTGCCGCTGGCCATGCCGGCGGCGACGCCGACGAGCGCGCCGAGCCCCGTCGCCAGGGCCGTGGACGAGAGCGCGATGGCGAGCGAGAGCCGCGCGCCGTGCGCGAGGCGCGCGAGGAGGTCGCGGAAGAGCGGGTCCGTCCCGAGCCAGTGGGCGGCCGACGGCCCGGGCGGCGCGCCGAAGGCGTCGCGGGACAGGCTGAAGTCGCTCGCGTTCGGGTCGACGCCGATGACGGCCGGCCCCGCCGCGGCGAAGAGCGCGAGGAGCGCGACGATCCCGAAGCCGAGCAGCGCCGACCGGTCCGCCAGCAGGCGCCGCGCCGCCTCGTCGCCGAGGAGGGCCTGGACCACGCGCCGGCCTCGCCGCGCCGCCCCGCCGCCGGGCGCGCGCCGCGCCCAGCGCGCCATCACCGCTTCCCTTCGAGGAACTGCGTCACGAGCGCGACGAACTCCTCCGGCCGCTCCTCGTGCGGCGAGTGGCCGGCGTCCATGATCTCGAGCATCGCGCCGGAGATCTCGCGGGCCAGCCGCTGCGCGCCCGAGGCCGGGAAGATGCGGTCGTCGCGCCCCCACACGACGAGGGTCGGCGCCGTGACCCGGGTGAGGCGCGCGACGACGGGGCGCGCGTCGAGCACCGCGCGCATCACGGCGTGGGCGCTCTCACGGGCCGAGGGGGCATTGAAGAGGTCGTAGTGCCGGTCGACGCGCGACAGCGGCACCGCGGCGTCGGCCCGGAAGACGTCCTCGCGGAAGAACGACCGGAACATGCCGCGGCCGTGGAGCTGCTTGAAGACGATGCCGCCCACGACCGGCAGGAGCGGGAGCTTCATCCTGAAGCTCATCGGGAACGGGTAACAGAGCGCGTCCTCCAGGACGAGCCGCTGGACGAGCTCCGGGTGCTCGGCCGCGAGGGTGATCGCGACGGCGGCGCCCATCGCGTGGCCGACGAGGTGCGCCCGACCGACGCCGAAGGCGGCGATGAGGTCGGCGATGGCCTCGGCGAACGTCTCGATCCCGTAGGCATACCGCGCCGGGCTCGGCTTCTCGCTCTCGCCGAACCCCGGGAGGTCCGGGACGATGACGTGGAAGCGCTGGGCCAGCGCGTCGATCACGTCGTCGAACTCCAGGTGGCTGACGAGGAAGCTGTGGATCAGCAGGAGCGCCGGGCCGTTGCCGGCCCCGGCGACCAGGACCCGCATCCTGACACCCCGGGCGGTGACGTCCCTGATGACGCGTTCGACCGGTCGGGGGGCGGCGGGCGAGGCCGCGCCCCGACCCTCGCTGGCAAGGACCTTGGCCATGGTGGGGACGAGACTATCAGCCCTTTTGTCTGAATTGACCGATGTGTGTCACGGTAGGGGCGATGTCGCTGTACGAGTCTCCCCGCGCGCCAGGTGCCTCCTCGCGCGCACCCATTGCCCCTAGCACCGCGCTTTTCCCGCCCGGACCCCGACTTCGCGACGTGCGGAGCGGATCGAGCCGTCGTCCCGACGGACGAAAAATGTCCGAGGCGTGTCAAGAACCCCGGGAAAGCACCGCGTCCCGCGACAGCCACACAATAATCGTAGTCGCGTCAATTGACTGTATTCCATTCAGTGGAATAGAGTCGCCCGCGTCGGTTGGGTAGGGCCTCCGGCAATCGATGGGAGGACCGGTGCAGAGGATCCCCGAGGACGTGCTGGATCGCATTGAGCGGGAGCACGCCCAGGGGATCACCTCGAGCGATATCCTGGAGCTGTTCGCAGCGCATGGCATCAAGTTCAGCGAGGCGACGCTCCGGAAGTACGTGCAGCTCGGCCTGCTCCCGCGCAGCGTGCGCGTGGGGCGCAAGGGCAAGCACCAGGGTTCGCAGGGGATGTATCCGGCCACGGTAGTCCGCCAGATTCAGCGCATCAAAGAGATGATGGCTCAGGACTACACCATCGAAGAGATCCAGCGTGAATTCCTGTTCGTGAGAGGTGATATCGAGGAGCTCGAGCGCACGATGACCAAGGTCTTCAATGCGCTCAGGGACGCCGCCAAGGAGAGGCGGAGCGAGACGAGCGGGAGGGCGATAGCCCAGGACCTCGCGAGCGCGGAGACGCTCGCGAGGGAGCTCGTCGCGAAGCTGTCGTTGATAGAAGAGCGCTTGATGGCGCAAGCGCGGCTCACGAAACAGGCGGCCTCTTCCTGAGGGGCCGAGTCGCGGGGTCTTCGTCTTCGTGAAGTGAATGGGGCGGCGGGCGCGGCCCCTCCTGGGTTGATGCGATCGACGGGGCGGGCTCCAGCTCGTTTCGTCGCGATTTTTTAGGGACGGCATCCGGCGTTACGTCGGGCAATGAGCGGTGCTCTTTGCGCTCGAGCTGGGACTCGGGCGTGGGGGGAAACGCGCGCGCTTGAGAGCGGAGACGCTACCAAACGGAGGCAGCGCATGGCGACGGTGTCTGAGAGCGAGCTCGAGATCTTCGGCCTGGACGGTGCGGATGCGGTGGGCGGTGAGTGCGACCCGGCGGGCTCGAACGAGCCAGTCGTCGAGGGGGCCCTCGCGCTCCAGGTCGACCCCGCGGCGTCCGGGAACCCCATCACGCGAGAGCAGCGCAGGTCCCGGCGCAAGCGCGAGATCCGGGCGCGGACGATCAGCGTCAAGCGCATGACCAAGCGCGAGCTAGAGATCGGCCGGATGCTCTACCCCGAGACCGATTACTACAAGCCGCGGACCCGCGCCGAGTGCGTCGACGGCCCGAGGCCGTGCCCGTATGTCTCGTGCCAGCACCACCTCTATCTCGACGTGTCGGCCAGGACCGGCGCGATCAAGCTGAACTTCCCCGACCTCGAGGTCTGGGACATGAACGAGACGTGCGCGCTCGACGTCGCGGATCGCGGCGGCACGACGCTGGAGGACGTTGGGGCGATCATGAACCTGACCCGCGAGCGGATCCGCCAGGTCGAGGTCAAGGCGCTCGCGAAGCTCGAGGCGCTCAAGGACATGATGGCGCTGCGCGAATACGTCGACGAGGGCCCCGTCGGCAAGCGCCGCCTCCCCGTGCTGACCCAGCCCGAGGAGGACGAGGACGAGGACGAGGTCGCGCTCGACGAGGACGAGGAGGAGGGCGCGAGCGCCGAGGGCGACGCGGAGGACGAGGGCCTCGAGGCGACGCGCGCAGGGCGGACGGCCGAGATCGAGGACGCCGGCGACTTCGACGGCGGGGAGTGATCAGTCGGGCCGGGCCTCCACGGTCACGATCGCGTCCGCGCCGAGCGCGCCCGCCAGGAAGGCGCGCCACGCGGCCAGCGTGGCCTTCGCCGGAGGCGTGCGGGAGGCGCGGCCGCTGAAGAGGTGGATGAGCCGGCGCCGGGGCTCCGCGAGCGCGTCGCGCTCGCTCCGGGCGACGTGGGCCTCGGCGCGGCCGAGATCGGCGTCGGTCACCCGCTGAGCGAGGCCGGCGAGGAGCTCCTTCACGCGGGACGAGGCCTCGGTGAGCTCCGCGCTCGGCGCCCGGATCTCCACCGCGAGCGCCGTCGCGCGCGTGCCGCCGAGGACGCGGGCGCTCGCGCGCGCCGCGAGCGGCCGCCTCGGGGCCGCCGGAGGAGCGGCGGCGTTTACCGAGAGCGCCGCCGCGAGCAGGCCGCCTTCGCCGTTGAGGGCGGCGACCGTGAGCTCGGCGAGCTCGCGCGCCGTGGTCGTGGCGTCGCGCGCGGCCGGGAGCCGCGCGCCGACGACGGCCTGCGAGAGGGGCGTCCCGGCCGGCAGGCGGGCGTCGTGGTGACCGGGCCGGGGCACCACCGCGCCGTCCGGTGAGCCGCAGCTTCGCGGCGCGAGCCGCGGCGCGAGCCAGCGCTCGGCGGCCTCCGCCGCGGCGGCCGCCTGGGAAGCGTCGGCGTTCGCGAGGACGGCGAGCCGGAGCGGGCCGGTCGCGAGCGCCTGCCAGCGAAGCTGCACGGTCTCGAGCGCGCCGCTCGCCACCCGGTCCCAGACGCCGAACGGCTCGATCCACGAGGGGTGGTCGGGCGCGATCGCGGAGGCGAACGCCTCGAGCGCCGCGGCCCGCCCGCCGGAGAGGTGCTCCAGGTGCTGGAGCGCCGCGGCGCGCGCGAGCGTGAGCGCCTCGGGCCCCAGGGTCGTCGCGGCGACCGTGCGCGCGGCGGCGCTCGCGACGCGGCGCCCGAGCTCGGCCGGCGTCTCGCGGTCGTCGCGGAACGGCGCGTGCGCGATCACCCCGACGGCATCCGCCGTGACCCAGGGCTCGATCGCCACGTCGAGCTCGCGCCGCCGGGTCTGCACGGCCGCGAGCGCCGCGAGCGCCGTCGCGCCGGCGTCGTACACCCCCTCCTCCGCGACGCCGCACGGGCTCGCGAGCAGCACCCAGACCTCGCCCTGCCCGCGCTCGACGAGGGCGCGCCGCTCCAGCGCCGGCTGAGCGCCCGCGGCGAGCGCGCGCCCGAGCTCGGCCTCGAAGGGCCGCGCGCCGGCGTCGCCTGCCGCCGCGGCGGGCCTCGGCGGCTCGGCGCTCGGGGGCACGCCGAGCGCCGTCGCCCACCGCTCCGGCGGCGCGTTCGGCGCGCTGCCCGAGAGCGCCCACCAGGAGGCGCGCGCGCCCGCGTCGCGCGGATCCTGTGCGGTGAGGATCTGCCGCGCGGCGACGGCGGCGCCCGGCGGCGCCGCGAGACCGCGGCGGATCTCCTGCCGCACCACCGCGGCCGCGAGCGCCGCCGAGGTCTCGACCGGCGGCGCCGCGGGCAGATCGGACGCCTCGATGGTCACGCTCACGCAGCCGCCGCGCGGGCGGGCGACCCCGAGCACCTCGACGGTGCGGAACGGGGAGGGGAGCGCCGAGAGCCGCGCGCGGAGCGGCGACCCGGGCGCGCCGAGCCGCTCCGCTGCGGCGACCGCCGCCTGCGGGCTCGCGACGCGCGCGGCCACGGTGACGCGGGCGGCGCGCCGCTCGAGCTGGTTCGTCGTGTACACGCCGACCGTGTCCGCCGCCGGCCACGCGTCCGCGGGCGGCCCGCCCGCGGGCCAGCGGTCGACGCCCTCGGCCGCGCGCGCCGCCGCCGCGCAGAACGCGGCGGGGCCGACCGCGGCGATCGAGGTGCGCCCGGCGTGCAGCGCCGCGGCCCGCCACCCCTCGAGCTCCCGCACGCCCGCGGGGGTGGCGAGGTCGACCACGGGCTCGGCGCCCGCGAGGCCCAGCCGGCCGGTGCACGCCGCGACAGGCGAGAGCTCGGGCGCGTCGAGCGGGCTCGACCTGAGCGCCTGCACGCGCTCCATCGCGCGGGCGACCTCCGGGCTGCCGGCGGCGATGGGCTGCGCGAACGCCGCCGCGAGCGCGCGCAGGAACGGCTCGACGCGCGCCGCGTCCTTGACGAGCAGGCGCACGCGGAAGGCGCTGCGGTCGATGCGCGCGTCGACGTCGAAGCCAGCGGCGAGCAGGCGCGCCTCGACCACGCTGGCGAGCGCCGTCGTGGCGACGGAGCCGAGATCGGTCGCCACCGAGACGACGAGCGCGGGCGCGGGGTCGCCGTCGCGCGAGACGAGCGTGAGCCGCGGCCGGGCTTCGAGGTGGCGCACCTCGATGCGGCCGACGCTGCCCTCGGGCGTCGAGACGAGCGCGTGCCCCGGCGCGGGCGTGGCGCCGGGCGCCGGGCCGCGGCAGGCCGCGAGCAGGACGAGCGGCAGCGCGGGTCTCAGGGAGCGCATGCGTCGTCGACCGGGAGCGGCGCGTCTTCCAGCTGGAAGTCGGCCGGGCAACGCGGGGCGATCTTGAAGCCGTAGAAGTAGGTGAGCACGCCGGTGACCGAGCGGAAGGTCGCGCCTGCCGAGAGGGGCGGCCCCTGGGCTTCGAGGTCGTAGAGCTCGTTCGACAGGCTCGGGACGTCGGAGACGGGCACGCCGGCGCCGACGTTGATCGACGCCGTGTAGCGGCCGCCGCTGCTCGAGGGGTCGCCGGCGATCTTGATGCCCTCGACCCGGACGAGCATGCCGATGTACCTGCGCGCCGACGCGTAGCTCTTCAGGTCCCCGAGCGGCACGCGCGCCGGCCGGGCGGGGCGATCCTCGAAGCGGAAGCTCATGGTCCCGCCGATCTCGGGCAGGGTGCGGCAGTCGCCGAACCGGCCGGAGGAGGGGCCGAGGAACTCGGTGAGCACGCCTTGAAGATCGACCACGTCGCCGGGGACGAGCCGCAGGTCCGGAGGGCTGAACGCGGGCTGGAACACCGTGATGCCCGAGTAGGCGGCCGGCTCGTCGGCGCTGTCTTGCACGTAGTGGTTGCCGTGCGCTCCCTCGCCGGTCTCGTCGAAGCGATCGATGGCGACGAGGGTGGCGCCGGTCACGTGGGCGCGGCGGTCGGGCGGCACGTCACAGCGCTGGCTGTCCTCGTCGTCCGGGTCGAGCCACTCGGCCTCGCCGACGAGCTCCGCGATGCGCGCGCCGCTGCCGTGCTCGTCGGCGAGGGGGATCGAGGGGGCATCTCCGTTGCCACCGCCGCACGCGGCGAGCAGCGCGGCGGCGGCGACCATGACCGGGAGCGCGGAGGAGGTGCGGAGCGAGCGGGCCATCCTCCCGGCTCATACCACAGGCTCGACGGCCGCCGAGCCCCCATCGGGCCTCCGGTAGCGGACCGCCTCACGCCGCGATGCGCGCGCCGGACAGCATCGCCTCGAGGCGGCTCTGGATCTTGTGCCGCTTCGAGTAGACCGTCTTCACGCTGATCTGCATCCGCTCCGCGATCTGATCCGGGGGCAGGCCCTCGCCGAAGTAGAGCGCGACGAACTCGCGATCCTTGTCGGAGAAGTCGTGGAGCACCTGCCCCACCAGCGCGGCGCGCTCGCGGCGCTCGGCGTGCTCTTGCGGGGAGGGGCGCTCGCAGGGGAGCTCGACCGCCGCGTCGTCGAGCGGGGCGCAGCGCGGCGCGCGCCTCGCCCCGCGCAGGTGGTCGTAGGCGCAGTGGACGGCGAGCGTGCCGATCCAGGAGCCCAGCCGGGTGCCCCGCTCGGCGTCGAAGGTCCTCAGCTTGCGCATGTCGTTCGAGAGCAGCTGCATGAGCAGCGTCGCGTGGATGTCGCGGATGTCGTCCTGCGCCACCACGGCGGAGAAGCGCGCGATCACGCCGCTGATGCAGCGGTGGACGAGCCGATCGTACCGGGCGTGGAAGGCGCGCCAGGCGCGCTCGTTTCCCGCGATCATCTCCTTCACGAGCACCCCTTCGGCGACATCGCCGAGGTCTTCCGAGCATCCCTTCCCGCAGAGAAGCAAGTCGCTGTTCATGCAGCGAGCGATTGCACCCGACGTGCCAGCTCGTCCCTAGCGCGCGCGCGGGATGAGCGCTCGAATCGCTGCGGGTGGGCGCCACGGGCCGCGGAGAGCCAGCGCCGTCGACAGGAGCGGCCCGCGGCAGCAGCGCCTCATGGACCTGCGTGTGCCCGCGGAGCTGTTAACGAAGGTTCACGGTGTGGTGCGGTGCGCACGCGTCGGCCGGGCCCTCGGCGCGGCGCCGTTCGGGCGACCCCGCGCATCGGCTCTGCGCGCGGGCCTGTTTCGGGCTATGGACCGATCGTGCTTTCCGGTCGAGCTCTGGCCCTTGCGGTCCTCGCGTGGTCGTTCCTCAAGGTCGTGGTGCGCCGTCTCTTCGACGGTCCGAACGGGCTTGCGCTCTTCCACGAGAACTACGACGCCGATCGCCTGCCGTCGCTCTCGCCCGCCGAGCGCGCGGCCCTGCCCGGCTTCTCCCGCTGCATCGCGTGCGGTCGCTGCGATCTCGGGGAGGCCGAGCGCATCGCCGCCTCGAGGGGGGCCTACCCCGGCCTCATGACCGTGGTGCTCGCGTCCTCGCGGAGCATGCCGGACTTCGACGCCGCCGCGCTCGCGCTGGCGCACGTGCCGGAGGAGGTGCTCGCCGAGAAGGAGCGGATCTGCCCGACCGGCGTGCCGTTCCGCGAGCTGGCCAGGTTCGTGCGGTCCAAGGCCATGGCCCAGGCGGCGCTGCCCGCGGACGGGGAGGGGAGCGAGCCCGCCGCCCTGGCCCTCGTCGCCGCGGTGCCCCCACCCCCGGTCGACCTCGATCCCTCGTCGGCCGATCGCGCCGCGCCCGAGGCCACGTGATGACGCTCGAAGGGCGCCGTGTCGCGGCGAGGACGCTCGCCTTCTTCCTCCTCTTCTGCACCCCCGCCTGCTCCGCTCACCAGCCGGTCGCGCCCCGGACGAGCGGCGACGCGCCGATCTCGCGCACCGTCGCGCCGAGCACCGCGCCGGCGCCCCCGCCGAGCCGCGCCGAGGACGACGACCCCGGTGAGGACGACGGCGGCATCTCCACGCCGCTCGCGCCCGCGAGCGCCCGGGGCGCGAAGAAGGGGACCCCGATCCAGCGCGGGCGCGCCACGTACTACGCCGACAAGTTCAAGGGCCGCGCCACCGCGAGCGGGGAGCCCTACAACCCCCGCGCGCTCACGGCCGCGCACCGGACGCTCCCCTTCGGCGCGCTCGTCGATGTGGTCCGCCGGGACGGCCGCCGCGTGCGCGTGCGGATCAACGACCGCGGCCCGTTCAAGCGCGGCAGGATCATCGACCTGTCGCGCCGGGCTGCCGAGCGGATCGGGCTGCTCCAGGACGGCGTCACCGACGTGACGCTCGAGCTCATCTGGAAGCCGGCGCGGCGCCCGCGCTGATCGCCGTCCGCCGGCGGGCCGCTGCCGGCGCGCTCAGCCCATCACGTCGATCGCGACCTGCGCCGTGCCGAGGCGCACCTGGCGGCTGCCGCGGCGGCGCTCGACCACGCCCGTCGCGTCGTGCAGACCGAGCGCCGCGAAATCCTGCCGGATGCGGTAGATCTCGACGTTGAGCCGGCTCTCCTCCATCGCCAGCGAGCGGCAGAGCTCGTCGACGAAGCGCCAGCCGCGCTGAGGTTCGGCCAGGCTGGGCGCGACCTGGTCGCGGAGCCGCGCGCGGGCGAGGGTGAGGAGCGTGTAGTGGTGCGCGCGCGGCGGCAGCACGTGGGCGCCTCGGGGCAGGGCGACCGACACCTCGACGTGGTCCTCGTCGCGGCTCACCCGCAGCGCCAGCGCGACCTCGTCGAGCCCGGGTCGCGCGGCGTTCGCGTCGACGGTCGCGACCTGGACCACGGGCAGGTGGAGCATGAACGGCTCGCCCGCGACGTGAATCACCTCGCCGTCGTGCACAGGGCGCGCCTCGCCGTCCACCTCGGCGATCCAGGCGCCGTCGCGGCCCTCGAACACGCAGGCGGCGAGCGCGGCCGGCGAGGGGAGCGCGAGCATGACGCCGTCCGCCGCGGCGAGGACCGCGCCGGTCGCGAGCCGCCGCGCCATGGCCACGGGCGGGGATGCGTCGGCGAGGCTCCAGGCCGCGGCCAGGTTGCCGAAAGCGAGGCGATCGCCGGCCGAGAGCGGCCTCGTCGCGCCGGGGTCGAGCCGCTCGCCGTTCAGCCAGGTGCCGTTGCGGCTGCCGAGGTCGCGGACGCTCCAGGCGTTGCCGGCGAAGGAGAGCCGCGCGTGCTCCGCGGACGCGAGCGGATCGTCGAGCCGCAGCGCGCACGCGGAGGAGCGTCCGACCAGGCAGTGCGCGGCGAGCGCCACGCCGCGGGAGCCGCCGGCCTGGATCAGGAGAGCCATGGCGGCCCGAGGATATTCCGGCGCGGCGAGGGCAGTAAGATTCCCGTCATGGTGCCGCCCCTCGGGGGGCGTTATGGCAGCACGCACATCGCTCGGCCGCCAGCGCGGGGGACGATGGACCGCGGGAGGAATCCATGTTCAACAACCATGCTCTCATCATCGCTGTCGAGGACTACAGCGCCTACGACCTCGCGACCGGTAGACCGAAGGGCACGAGCGACGTCCCCGGCGCGCTGAATGATGCCAGGACGATGTTCCGCCAGTGCCTCGCGATGGGCTTCTCGCCCGAGCGGATCCGCGTGCTCACGTCGCCGAAGCTGTCCCCTGCCGACCTCGGCCCCGGGGCCACGGAGGACAGCGTGGGGGAGGCGACGCACGCCGCCATCGACGCAGGGGTCGAATGGCTCGCGCAGGCGCTCTCGGGCACCGCGGTGGCGGCCGGGCTGCTCACGTTCTCGGGGCACGGCCTCGAGGACCACGGCGTCGCGCTCTGTCCTGCCGACGTCGACGGCTCGCTCGACAACCTCGTCCACGTCGCCGAGGTGCGCCGCAGGGTGGGCGTCGGCCAGGCCGCCGACAACCTGACCATGCTGCTCGACTGCTGCCATGCGCAGGTCGGCCTGGACGCGGAAGGGAGCCTGCGCGCGCGGCTCAGGGGCAAGGCGGAGGCGAAGGGCCTCTCGGGGCAGGGCCTGCGCGAGCGGGTGATCGCGGCCTCCCGGCGCGACGAGCTGGCGCAGTGGAGCACCTTCGGCGGCCTCGTGCACGGCGCGTTCACGTGGGCGATCACCTCGGCGCTAGGGCAGTGGAAGACGACCGAGGAGCGGGGCGTCTCGCGGCTCGACGCGTCCTACGGCGAGCTGGTCGCGGTGACGAAGGCGCTGCTGGCGACACTCTCGTTCAAGCAGGAGCCAGTGCTCTCGGGGCCGTGCGGCGTGGAGGCGCTCGCGTTCCTGCACCCGGGTCTCGCGGGCCACAGCGGCGAGGCGAAGGCGGCGCCGGACGGGTTACGCGGGGTGATGGAGATCGACCCCGGGTACTACAAGCTCGAGTACCAGAGGAGTGGCACGTGGAAGTTACTCGCCTACGCGCACAGCGACGGAACGACGACGTACTGGAAGATCGACGCCTCCGGCGTCAAGAACCTCTCCGCTCAGTACCCCGTGAAGCTCAAGGTCTCGAGCGAGACCTCGTACGACGGATCGAGCCTTCCGGAGACGACGCCGACCTGGACGGGGTGGGGCAGCCAGGTCAGCTCTCCGAAGTACTCGACCGGGGCCGGGTTCCTCACGTTTGCCGGGGACTACGGGACAGCGACCCTGGCCATCACCTTCGAGATCTCCGCCTCGAGCATCGTCTCGATGAAGTGGTATAACCCCACGAACCAGCTCATCTCCGTGTCGGACAACAGCCCGCTCCTGCTCGCGTCCGCGACCGGAAGTTACCCCGGCAATTGCTACATCGGGACGGACGGCTTCACCTGAGGCGCGCGTTCACGGGTACGGCCGCGCCACCCTGAGCCCGGCCGTGCTCCGGGGCTGATCGGGGCGCCCCGCGAAGCGCGCGGCGGCGCGGCAGTGGTTCTCGACGCTGCTCCACGCGCCGCCGCGGCAGGAGCGGAACGCGTCCCCGTCCGCCGGAGCGGCCTCGATGACGAGCCGCCCGCTGCCCTCGATGCGCGGCCCGCTCCGGGTCCAGAGGTTCAGACACCAGTCGCGGCTGTTCCCCGCCCCGCCTCGCAGCCCATAAGGGCTCTCGTCCAGCGGATACTCGTCGACATCCACCCTCGACGGCTGCCCGGCGCTGTGGCTGTTCGGCGTGCGAGCCCAGGTCGGATCGAAGTGGTCGCCCCACGGATAGAACCGCCCGTCGACGCCCCGCGTGGCCTTCTCCCGCTCGAGCTCGTGGATCAGGCGATGGGGACGCCCGGTGCGCGCGGCGAGCCAGCGCGCATAGGCCATGGCGCCGTGCCACGTCATCAGGACCGCGGGGCCTCGCGGGCGCCAGACCTCGGGGAGATCGTGCGCTCTGAGCCCGAACCGTCCGTCCGGCAAGCGCTCGTAGGCGAGCTTCTCGTCGGCGCCGGCGACGACCCCTTGCGGCGCCCGCGGACACGCGGCGAGCGCCTCCTCGTGGCGCCCCGAGGAGACCAGATCGTTGAGGAACGCGAGGTACTCCTCGTTGGTCACCGGGAATCGCCCGGCGATGAAGCCTTCGATCCACACGAGCCGCCGCGGCAAGCTGTCGGGCGCCTCTCGGTCGCCGCCGATCCACGCCCACCCGGCAGGCACATAGATCTCGTCGGGAGCCAGCTCCGAAATGGCCGGCAGCGCGACCGGACACGGCTGCGCGCTCCCCGGCGGGCGCCCGTCCCACCGCTCGCCCCTCGCGATCAGGACCGGATACGACATCTCCGCGCGCCCCGGGGCGGCGATGCGGAGCAGGTAGCTCCCCTGCGAGAGCGGCCGGTCGACGAGCGGCGTCGGTCCGATCTCCCCCACGAGCTCCGGCACCAGCCGGCGCTGGAACACCGCGTACCGGTAGAGCGTCACCCGCGCGCCCGCCGGCTCCGTCACCAGCGTCAGCGCCCCCATGCCGCTCAGGAAGGCCGCGTGCCTCCCCCGGTCGTGCGCGCGCAGCAGCACCTCCAGGCGAGCCGCCTCTGCGGGCCGCCGCGCGCGCTCGGCGTCGTCGAGCTTGTCCCGGTAATGGTCAGCGAGCGCCGCGTGCGCCTCCGGCAGGTCGGGATCGATCGCGAGCGCGCCGTGCACCTCCTGCTCCCAGCGCGTCTCGCCGAGCGCCGCCTCGCCGAGGAGGCGCTCGGACTCGTCCTCGCGCGCCCAGCCCGGCAGCTTGGCCTCCACCGGATCGAACGGCCGCACCGGATCGAGCAGCTGCTTCGCCTCCGCGCGCAGCGCCTCCGCCCGCGCGCGCAGGCGCGAGATCTCCGGCCTGCGCGCGGCGGCCTTCGCCAGCTCGGCGAGCGCCCGCTCGCGCCGCTGCGCGCCGCCCAGGAACGCCTCGATGTCCGCGGCGAGCGCGCCCGCGTCCGCGTGGCGCCGCTCTGGCTCGCGCGCCATGGCCTTGCCGCAGATCGCCACGAGGTCCGGCGGCGCGTCGGCCGCGGCGAGCGGCTCGGGCGTGCCTTCGAGCACCTGCCGGAAGCCCGCGGCCCCGTGGACCGTGTACGGCGGGCGGCCGGAGAGCACGTGGTAGAGGATCGCGCCGAGCGCGTAGACGTCGGTGGTCGGCCCGTGGCGGCCGACGTCGCCGCGGGCCTGCTCGGGCGCCATGTACGCGGGAGTACCCAGGATATCGCCGTACCGGGTCAGTCCGTCGACGCGGTGCTCGAAGCGGTCCGGGGACGGCAACCCCCGATGGTCGTCCGGCCGGGCGTCGAGGCGCCGGGCGATGCCCCAGTCCATCACGAGCACGCGGCCGAAGTCGCCGACCATGATGTTGTCGGGCTTCAGGTCGCGGTGGATGACGCCGCGGCTGTGCGCGTACGCGACCGCGTCGCAGACGCGAGCGAACACGTCCAGCAGGCGGCGGCGGGCCACGCTGGAGGCGCCACCCGGGGCGGCGAAGGCCTCGTCGAGGACGGCGCGCAGGGTGCGGCCGTGCACCTCGGCCATGGTGAACCAGAGGCGGCCGTCGGGCAGGTCGCCGAAGTCGTGCACGGACACGATGCCGGGGTGGTCGAGCCCGGCGGTGAGCTTGATCTCGGCGAGGAAGCGAGCGCGGAGCGCCGGGGCGACGGCGTCGGCGCGGAGGATCTTCATCGCGACGGTGCGCTCGAGCCGGACGTCGAAGACGAGGCGCACCTCGCCGAAGCCGCCGCTGCCGAGCAGGCGAATGTCCTCGTAGCGCTCCGTGAGGGCGAGGCGCCGCGGCGGCTGCGCCGCGGCGCCCGCGAGAGGCAAGGTCCGCTCCGTCGCGCTCGGCGGCCGGACAGCCGCTACCTGCGCCGCGCCCGGGAGCTTCTTCACGGTATCCAGCTCGCCATCGGAGAGCGGAGCGCCCGTGGCTCTCGGAGGATCATCGTCGGGCATCGGGACGCCCGCGAAGGTATGTGTGGAGGCGCGGCGCAGCAAGCGCGTACGGGGCCCGCGGCGACGAGGCAAGCGCTGTCGCGACAGGCGCCGCTCGCGGGCTCGGCGCCTGCCGCGGCGGCGCCGAGCTGCTGGCGCCGAGCCGCTGGTGCCGAGCTACTGCACGAGGCTGAGCCGCGGGGCCGCGGCGAAGGCGGCGAGGTGGCCGCTCTCCTCGGCGACGTAGACGTCGCACCGCTCGTCCACCCGCAGCAGATCCGGGATGAGATCGGTCGGCACCTTGCCGAGCAGCGCGCCGTCGCGCGGCCGGACCACGTGCACCTCGCTCTGCGGCACGAACAGCGCCCCCGAGCGGAGCACCGGCTCCAGGCGTCGCGGCCTGTCCCCCTCGGCGCCGCCCGCGATGACGTGGCGGTACCGGACCGCGCCGTCGTGCGCGCCGACCCCGATGATCTCGCCCGCCTCGCTGTTCACCACGACGACGTCGTCGACCATCAGGCACGAGGCCGTCGCAGCGCACGCGGTCAGGTCGAAGCGCGTCGCCCCGGTGCGGCGATCGAGCCCCACGAGCCCCGTCCCGCGCCGCCCGTGGGTCACCACGCACACCGTCTCGGGCCCGAGCAGCGGCGCGCCGAGCGGCGCCACGTGCTTCGGCAGATCGACCGTCCACCGCGCCTCGCCGGACCACGGGTCGAGGTGGTGCAGCCGCGCCCCTCCGCGGCCGACGAAGGCGCCGTCGCCCGCCACCGCGAAGAGCGCGTCGTGGTCGACCGCGACCGGCGACGCGAAAGGGAGCCGGTCGCAGAAGCGCCAGACCACGTCGCCGCTCAGCACGTCGAGCGCCGCGAGCGCCGGCTCGCCGCTGCCCACGACGACGAGCTTGCCCGCGCGGCGCAGCCGGAAGTTCTCGCCGCGGCGCGCGGCGTAGCGCCAGCGCACCTCGCCGGAGTAGAGGTCCACCGCCGCGAGGTGGCGCGTCCCCTCGCTCACGATGAGCATCCGGGGCAGCCCGGGGGCGCTCACCACCGCGCCCGAGGCGTTCGCGCCGACGCGCGGCGAGAGCCGCGTCGACCACGCGACCTCGCCGGTCGACAGCTCGTGCAGCTGCAGCGTGCCGTCGGGCAGGAGCCGGCCGAGGCCGACCGGCGTCATCACCGAGACCGCCCGCGGCGCCTGCTTGCGCCACAGGCACTCGCCGGTGCGCCGGTCGATGCAGGTCAGCTCGCGCGTCGAGCCCACCACGAGCACGTCGCCGCAGAGGAACGTGGCGCGGAGGTCGAGCGACGGGATGGCCGCGACCCACCGGGCCGTGAAGCGCAGCCGTGTCCGGCCGAACGTGTCCTCGGCCGCGGCCTGCGGGCGCGCCGCCGCCGCGAAGGCGCGGTACGTCTCCGGGGCGACGTTGATCTTCGCGTCGTTGCGCGTCAGCTCGCGGAGCCGCTCGGCGAGCTCGCGCACGCGCGCCCGGAACTCGAACAGGCGCAGGTTCGACGCCTGCCCGCGGTCGCGGCGCACGAGGCTGCGCGCGAGCGCCCGCCCGAACGCGACGACGCCCTGGGCGAGCGCTGCCACATCGACGGCCGGGAAGGTCCACGTCTGCGCCCGGTCCTCGGCGGCCGCGAAGGCCGAGCCGCGGCCCGGGCCGAGCGCGCGAGGATCCGCGGACGGGACGCGGCCCACGCGGGGCACGCCGAGCGTGAGCGACAGCGCCCCCTCGCTGTGCAGCCGCACGCCGAGGATCGCGCCGCCGACGGTGAGCCGCCGGTGGTACGGCTGGCGCCGGGCCCACGCATCGAGCGACTCGAGCGCGAGCGACGCGAGCTGCTCGGCGAACGGGAAGATGAAGACGTCGGGCAGCTCCCGCGCCTCCTCGCCCACCAGCACGCGGACCTTGCCCCGGAAGAGGAGCGAGAAGAGGTCGGCCCGCAGCACGGCCGGCTGCGCGACGGCCGCGCCCTGCGACGTGCGCAGGAGCGCCTCGGCCGCGATGACGATCGGGATCTCGCCGGTCGGCTCGACGCCCACGATCGCGGGCTCTCCCCCCGCCTCGTCGGACGAGAACGGGAGGGCGGCGGCGAGGGCCCGCCGCGCGGCGGGGAGCCGGCGCTCGCCGAGCCCTGCGTGCTCCGCGTCGTTGTCGGCGAGGGCGCCGTCGCGGCGCAGGGCCGCGCTCCTCGGCGGGGCGAGCCGGTCCATGGCCGCGAGCAGGCGCGCGCAGAGCGCGTCGCCCTCGAAGCGCCGCTCGTGCAGGGCGATCTCGGGCACGTCGCCGCCTTGGAAGACGGTGACGAGGAGATCGCGGCCCACGCGCTCCAGCCCGAGCTCCCAGGGATCGGGCTCGAGGCACAGGCGCACGACGGCGCGCGCGCGGCGTCCTGAGGCGAGCTCCGCCGCGGCCTCGGCGAGGTCGCAGAGCAGCGGGAGCGCCTCGGTCTCGGCGCGTAGCGGCAGCGCCGCTTCATCGAGCGGAGGAGGCGCGTTGCGCGCCCCCTCCAGGACGAAGTCGAGCAGCTCGTGCAGCGACGTGCGCTCGGGCTCCGGTGAGCATCGGGTGGTGTCGGCGACAAGAGACAGTCCGGGCATCCGTTGCTGGATGCTAGGCAGGGTGCAGCCAGGTCCTAAGTTTTGTGCGCGGATAGCCGCGGAGTGGACAAGCACGTGGCACCTGACTAGACAGCGCCGGCGCCGGGGGGGGCCGCCGCCGCTGCCGTCGTGGAGGCCGGAGCTCTCCGTCGAGCCGCGCCACCGAGGACCGAGCGGCTCGCCACGCGCGCCACTGAGGACCGAGCGGCTCGCCACGCGGAATGAGCGCTGCGGCGCGAGGGCGGCTCGAGTACGCTGACGCGCGCCGCGCGGATTGGTTGGCAATCCAACCGGACGTGCGACAATCCGCACCTCGAGCGCCATGCCTCCCGAAAGACCGCCCCATTTCTCGATGCTCCGGTCGTTCGCGCTGGCCGATTTCGTCACGCTGGCGAACGCGGCGAGCGGCACGCTGAGCATCCTGCTCTGCCTGAACTACGTGGCCGAGCGCGAGCGCATCTACATCTGGGTGGCCTTCGGGCTCCTGCCGTTCGCGCTCGCGTGCGACGTGCTCGACGGCACGATCGCGCGATGGCGTCGCAAGCACTCGCCGCTCGGGGCCGATCTCGATTCGCTGGCCGACGTCGTCTCGTTCGGCGTCGCGCCGGCGGTGCTCGGCTACGCGCTCGGCCTGCGCGGGCCGTGGGACGCGGCAGCCCTGGTCTACTTCGTCGCCTGCGGGATCAGCCGCCTCGCCCGGTACAACGTGACGGCGGCCGAGCTGTCGGACGAGCGCGGCAAGGTGCGTTATTACGAGGGCACGCCGATCCCCACGAGCCTGCTGATCGTGCTGCTCTTCGGGGTGCTCTTCGCCCAGGAGCGCGTGCACGAGCAGCTCTGGCTCGGCTCCATCGCGCTCGGCCCCTGGGCGTTCCACCCGCTCAGCCTGGTCTACGTCGTGAGCGGCAGCGCGATGGTGAGCGGCACGCTGCGCATCCCGAAGCCGTAGCGGCGAGGGGCCTCCGCGCGGCGGCGCGTGTCGAAGAATTGCCCGGAGATTTCCGGCAGTTGCGGCTCGTTCGGGCAGGCGTGCCAGAGGGGGGCGCTGGGCGGTCGCGGTGGTCCTGGCGGATGGTGGATCCTGCCTGAGCCGGAGCTTCACTTCCCCGATCCGGACGCGCCAGGAGAGATGGAGGCGGTGGCGCCCGATCTTGCCGGCTGGCGCCGCGAGCGCATGCCCGAACTGCCCGAGACGGCCTTCTTCCCGCTCGCTCCGGACTGGATCTGCGAGGTCCTGAGCCCGTCGACCGAGGAGCACGACCGCACGGAGAAGATGCCCGTGTACGCGTGCGAGGGCGTGCAGCATGCGTGGCTGGTCGATCCGATCCAGCTGACGCTGGAGGCCTTCTCGCTCGTGCCCGGGCGCGGGTGGGCGCCCGTCGTGACCCACCGCGACGCGGCGCGGGTCCGGGTCGAGCCCTTCGACGCCATCGAGCTCGACCTCTCGCTGCTGTGGGCGAAGTAGCGGGCAGCACGCGCCCTGTCGCTGTCCTCCTTGCCCTTCGAACCCCTCGATCCTGACCGCTTCCTGCGGCGGGCGAAGTCGCGCCGCTCACGGTCGCTCTCGATCGCGGGCAGCCCGCGGCGATAGACTGTCGCGATGCGGCCCTGCAGGAGCTGTGGCGCCTCGATCGAGGCAAGTGGTCATGGGGTCACATGTCCGCGCTGCGGCGCCGAGAACCCCGGCGTCCTAGGCGCGGTGGCACAGCCGGTCGCGCATCCGATCGCGCCGCCGGCCGAGCCCGCGCCGGGGCCGCCGAGGGCGGTGAAGGTGACCCTCGCCGTGGCGATGGCGGCCGTGGGGGTCGGCTTCGCGGTGATGTTCTTCGCGCAGGTCGAGCCGCCGCAGGAGCCAGCGCCGCGCGCCCGCCAGCTCTCGACGCAGCTTGACGCGCTCTGCTTCGTCGACGCGAACGGCGACGACGCGCTCGATCCGGTGCTGTGGCAGGACGGCAAGACGCGCGGGCGGGTGGTGGCCATCGACGGGCGGAGCGGGCAGGGGATCTGGTCCTCGCAGGCGATCGACAAGCCAGACGCGCTCGCCTGCCCGGATCGGAGCACGGTGCTCGCGGGCGGCGGCGAGGCCAACCGGCTGCACGCGCTCGACGCCCGCACGGGCAAGGAGCGCTGGGCGGCGGAGCTGCCCGGGGTCCCCGACGAGGTCGCTGGCGGCGACGGCTGCGCGACCGTGGTGATGAAAGACGGCGCGGCGATCGGGATCGCGCTCGCAGCGGGCGCGGCGGTCGACTGCCCGACGGCGCCGGAGCCGGCGGCGATCACGGGGCAGTTCTGGGAACGCAAGAAGAACCCCCGGGTGGTCCAGGTCGGCGACGTGGAGGTCGCGCTCAAGGTGCAGGCCGAGGGGCCGCCGCGGCTCATCGCCGAGGGGCGGCGCGGCGGCGCGTCGCTCTGGAAGAAGGATCTCCCGGCGCGCGCGCCCGTCTCCGGCGGGCGGCCGGACCTTTTCCTGGTCGCGAGCGGCGGCGCCGCTCTCGTGCTCGGCGTCGACGTGGTGGGCGGCACGGAGCCGCGGATCATCGCGCTCGACCCCGCCTCCGGGGCGAGCCGTTACGAGGTCCCGGCGGGCTACCTCGGCGAGCGGCTCGCGGTGGCGAAGGCCTCGGGCCCGTACGTGTACATCGTGAGCGGGGCCGCGGTGAGCGGCGCCGCGCTCCGCGCGATCGATCCGGCGACCGGAGGCACCGTGTGGCGCGCGACCGCGCCGCCGCCCCCGTGATCCGGCCAGGCGCGCGCTCGGTCAGCAGAGACAGCCGACGAACGTGCCCGAGAAAAGCGGTCGCTCCATGACCGCGGCGCCGCAGGTAGGGCACGTGTCGCCGAGCTTGAGCTCGCGGGGCGGAGGCGCCGACTTCGCCGGCTTCGCCAGTGGCGCGCTCGCGGAGGGAGCGGCGACGGCGAGCGGCTGGAACTCCACGATCGACACGCGCGAGAACCCCTGCCTCGGGGTGGCGCTCCGCTGCGGCGAGGCCAAGAGATCCTGCTTGTTGCGGACCGGCAGGATCGGCCGCGACATGTTGATGTACGCGAGCTCGGACGTGTAGAGCGCCGGATCGAGCATGCGCGGGTCGTCGGGCTGGACGATCCCGTGCTGGAAGGCCTCGATCAGCATGTCGACGTCCGTGCGCGCGTTGCGGTTGCGCGCGGCGTCGACGAGGAAGAGGCCGTTGCCGTAGTAGGCGGCGTTGAGCCAGAAGCCGGTGCCCGCGGTGTGGTACCCGCCGGTCGCCCACTTGTAGCCGCGCAGCGAGCGGACATGCACCGTCAGCGCGTTCGCCAGCGCGTACGACGTCATGCCGAGCGGCAAGAGGCTCACGAGCGCTGCCGGGTGGAAGTTCAGGCAATCGCTGCAACAGACAGGCACAGTCGGCACGAGCGCCTGCGCCGGATCGATGCAGACCTGGACTTCCGACTCGCTGCGATAGCAGCCGGTAAAACACGAGTGCCGCTCGACGGCGGTCAGGAGCGCGGCGGGAAGTGCCATGCGAGCAACTATACCGTCCACGAGGGCGCGTGGCTGCCGCCGCGAGGCGCAGCGGCGCAGTCGCCGTTCGCGCCCACGGCCCGAGACGCAACGCCGGGCCCGGGCGTTCGCGACGTCCGCGCGCGTTGCGCGGATCGCGCACGATTGCAGGCAAGCGAGCGCAATTGCGTCCTTCGTGCGCCTGTCACAGGATCGCTACGCGTGGTGAAGGCCGTACAACCCGAACACATGTTCCTTTGCTGGTTCGTCCTCGATGGAGCGTGGCCGGCGGAGCGCGAGGGGGTGCGGGGGGTGGCCGGCGGCGCTCGCTGCCCCCTGGAGCGCCGCGTCGACGTACTGGCAGGCGTACGGGCGGCGTGACGGGGCGGAAGCGCGCGCTGCTTGTCGCGCTCGTCGGCGCCCTCTCGGCGCTGCTCCCGGCGCTCGCGCTCTCCGGGTTCACGGTCGACGACGCGCTGATCACGGCGCGCTACGCGCACCACCTCGCGCGGGGGCTGGGCTATCGCTTCAACGCGGCCGGGCCGGTGACCGACGGCGTGACGCCGCTCGGGTGGGCGTTCGCGCTCGCGCCGTTCGCGTCCGGAGGGCCGCTCGCTGCGCTCGCGGCGGCGAAGGCGCTCGGCGTCGTCGCGTGGACGCTCTCCGCCGGGGCGCTGGCGGTAGCGGTCGATCGGACCTCCGGGCGGCCTGCGCGGTTCGCGGCGCTCTTGCTCCTGCCGGCCTCGGCCCCGCTCGGCGCCTGGAGCGCGGCGGGCATGGAGACGGGCGTCGTCGCGGCGCTCGGCGCGCTCGCCGTCGCGCTGCCGGCGCTCGGCAGGGCCCTCGCAGGCGCCGCCTGCGCCGGGGTCGCGGCGGCGCTCCGGCCCGAGCTGCTGCCGTTCGCGCTCGTTGTGGCGCTCGCGACCCAGGCGGCGCCGCGAGGCGAGCGCGAGGCCCAGGGCGAGGAGGCGCCGCGAGGCGAGCGCGAGGCCCAGGGCGAGGAGGCGCCGCGAGGCGAGCGCGAGGCCCAGGGCGAGGAGGCGCCGCGAGGCGAGCGCGAGGCCCAGGGCGAGGAGGCGCCGCGGCCGGCGTGGGGTCGCGCGCTCGCCGCGCTCGCCCTCGCGGGTCTCCCCTTCGTCGCCGTGGCCGTGGCGCGGCTCGCTGTATTCGGGCGTGCGGCGCCGCTCGCCGCGCTGGCGAAGGCGCCGGACGCGGCGCTCGGGGCCCGGTACGCGCTCGCGTGCTTCCTCCTGACCGGGCCGGCGGCGCTGCTCGCGCCGCTCGCGTGGCGAGCGCTCCCGGCGTGGCCGCGCGGGCTGCTCGCGGCGGTGGCCGTGCATTTCCTCGCGGTCGCGGCGGCGGGCGGCGACTGGATGCCGATGTCGCGGCTCGTCGTGCCGGCGCTGCCGGCCGTGGTGCTCGCGGCGGCCCACGTCGCCGCCGCGGCGGACGCGCGCGCCACGGCGCTGCGGATCGCGCTCGCGCTCGCGGGAGAGCTCTTCGTGATGGTCCGGGTCGGGCCGACCGCGGCGCGGGTGGGCGGCGAGCGGCTGCGCGTCGTCGAGGAGCTCCGCGGCGCGCTCGCCGGGGCAGAGGTCGTCGCCGCGCTCGACATCGGCTGGCTCGGGGCCGCGACGGGCGCGACGCTCGTCGACCTCGCGGGGGTCACGGATCCGGCCATCGCCGCGCTGCCCGGCGGGCACACAACGAAGCGGATCCCCGGAGCGCTGCTGGACGCGCGCAAGGTGGACGCGCTGGTGCTGCTGCTCGCAGAGGGGCAGGCGCTCGCGTCCCCGTGGACCGCGTCGCGGTTCGCGCGCGGGGTGGAGCAGCACCTCGCGCGCCTGCCCGGCGCCGGCGAGGCGTTCGCACCGGTGGCGGTGAGCGGCGTCCCCCACCTCCGGTACGTGGTGCTGCGGCGCACAGGCGACGCGGGCGCCGGCGCCGCGCCGCGCTGACGCGGGCGCCGGGCGAGGCCGGCGTCGGTGCGCGGCGTTGCTGCGGGCGCCGGGCGAGGCGCGGCGTCGTGTGCGCCGCGCTGCTGCGGGCGCCGGCGAGGTGGGGCGCCGTGCGCGCTCGCCGCGCGGCGTCGGAGCAGGCGACAGTGGACGCCGGATGCGCGCAGCTGGCACGCTGTGTAGAAGCGGCAAAGCGCCCGCCAGGAGCGCGTCAGCTCGATGCAGTCAGGAGAGGTCTTCGACGACCGGTTCGAGATCGAGGAGCACGCCGCCTCGGGCGCGACGGCGCGCGTGTACCGCGCGCGCGACCGGCGCTCCGGCGGGCTCGTGGCGCTCAAGCTCCTGCAGACGGCCGCGACGCCGGCGCTGAGCGCCCTCGCGCGCGAGGCGCTCGCCCTCGCGACGCTCGAGATCCCGGGCACCGCGCGCTACATCGCGCACGGCGCGACCGCGGGAGGCCGGCTCTACCTCGCGACGGAGTGGCTCGCCGGCGAGACCCTCTCGGATCGGCTCGACCGCGGGCCGCTCACGATCGCCGAGAGCATGACGCTCGCCGCGCGCCTCTCCGAGACGCTCGCCGCCGTCCACCGGCTCGGGTTCGTGCACTGCGACGTGAAGCCGGGGAACCTCATCCTCGAGGGCGGCGAGGTCCAGCGCGTCAGGCTCATCGATTTCGGCGTCGCGCGCCTCTCCGGCGACGAGGAGGAGTTCCCGCCGCTCGGCGAGATCCACGGCACGCCGCAGTACATGGCCCCGGAGCAGGCCCGCGGCGAGCCCCACATCGACGCGCGCGCCGACGTGTTCGCGCTCGGCAGCGTGCTCTTCGAGTGCCTGACCGGGCGCCCCGCGTTCGCCGGCAGCGACCCGCTCTCGGTGCTCATGAAGGTCCTCCTCGAGGAGCCGCCGCGGCTCAGGGAGCTCCGCGGCGACGTCCCCGCCGGGCTCGATCGGCTCGTCGCGCGGATGCTGTCGAAGGCGCGGGAGACCCGGCCGCGCGACGGCGGCGCGGTCGCGGCGGCGCTCGCCTCCGAGGCGCTCGAGCAGCGCCTCGACACGGGCACGCCGCCGCTGTCGCAGCCCTCGTCGTCTCACCCGCCGTCGCACCGCGCGCGCGAGATCACGACCAGCGAGCGGAAGGTCATGTGCCTCCTCCTCGCCCGCGAGGGCCATGCCGACGCGGAGGCGACCCTCTGCGCGATCGAGGACGAGGGCCGGTCGCGGGCGATCCGCGAGATCGTCGAGCGCCACCGCGGCCGGGTCGAGCTCCTGGAGGCGCGCTGGCTGCTCGTCACGCTCTCGGGCTCCGCCGCGCCCACCGATCTCGCGGCCCAGGCGGCCCGCTGCGCGCTCGCCCTCCGGGAGCTGCTCGGCGGCGCGCGCCTGTCGCTCGTCACCGGCCGGGCCGAGGTCGCGGCGCGGCTGCCGGTCGGCGCGGTGATCGATCGCCTGGTGCAGCTCGTCCAGGGCTGCCGCGAGCCGCTGCGCCCGTCGGCGATCCGCATCGACGACACGACCGCGGGCCTGCTCGGCGCGCGGTTCGACGCGACCCGGGACGCGTCGGGGTGCTGGCTCCACGGCGCGCGCGAGGAGCCCGAGACGCCGCCCCCGCTCCTCGGCCGGCCGACGCCGTACGTCGGGCGCGAGCGCGAGCTCGCGCTCAGCGAGGCCGAGATCGACGCCTGCCTCCGCGCGAAGGCCCCGGGCGCCGTGCTCGTGACCGGCGCGGTGGGGTCAGGCAAGTCGCGGCTCTGCTACGAGCTCGTCCGCGCGCTCCGCGGGCGGGGCGAGCCCGTCGAGGTGTGGATCGGCCAGGCCGACCCCATCAGCGCGGGCTCCGCCTTCGGCCTGCTCCAGCGCGCGCTCCGCCGCGGGCTCGGCCTGCGCGACGGCGAGCCGATCGCGTCGCGGTGGCGCAAGATCCGCGCGCGCGTCGAGCGCCGCTGCGGCGCCGCGGCGGCCGCGCGCGTCTCGCCCTTCCTCGGCGAGCTCGCGGGCGCGCCGTTCCCGGACGACGACGACGTGCAGCTCAGGGCGGCGCGGCGGCGCCCGATGCTGATGAGCGACCAGCTCCGCCTCGCGTGGGAGGACTTCCTCGACGCCGAGTGCGCCGCGCAGCCGGTGCTCCTCGTGCTCGACGACCTGCACTGGGGCGATCGGCCGACCGTGACGCTTGTCGAGGCGGCGCTGCGCAACCTGAAGGGCAGGCCGTTCGCGGTGCTCGCGCTGGCCCGGCCCGGCGTGCACGACCTCTTCCCCGGGCTCTGGGGGTCGCACCTCCTGAAGGAGATCCGCCTCTCGCCGCTGCCGCCAGCGGGCGGCGAGCGGCTCGTGCGGGAGGCGCTCGGCGACCGGGCGAGCCCGGAGCTCGTCAAGGCGCTCGTCGAGCGCGCCGACGGCAACGCGCTCTACCTGGAGGAGCAGATCCGCGCCGCGGCCCGCGGCAGGACCGCGGCGCCGCCGGAGACGGTGCTCGCGATGGTGCAGGCCGGGCTCGACGCGCTCGACCCGGAGGCGCGCCGGGTGCTCCGCGCCGCGAGCGTCTTCGGCGAGGCGTTCTCCGAGGCGGGGGTCGCCGCGCTCGTGGGCCGGGCCGAGATCGCGCGCGAGCTCGACGAGCTCGCGCGGCGCGAGATGATCTTGCGGCTCACGCCGCCGGGATCCGGCGGCGGCGCCGCGTACCGCTTCCGCCACACGCTCATCCGGGAGGCCGCCTACGGCATGCTGACCGAGGGCGATCGGCGGCTCGGCCACGCGCTCGCGGGCGGCTTCCTCGCGCAGCGCGGAGAGGCCGATCCCATGGCGCTCGCCGAGCACTTCGAGCGCGGCGGCGAGCCCACGCGCGCGGCCACGGCGTACCTCGAGGCGGCGCGGCAGGCGCTCCGGGGCAACGATCTCGGCGCGGTGCTCGCCCGGGCGGCGCGCGGCGTCGCGTGCGATCCGGCGCCCGCGACCGTCGGCGAGCTCCGCCTGCTCGAGAGCCAGGCGCACTTCTGGCGCGGCGATCTCGCGCTCGCCGAGGAGCGCGCGGCGGTCTCGGCGGAGGACCTCGGGCCGGGCTCCGCCGCCTGGTTCTCCGCGCTGACCCAGATCATCATCGCCGCGGGCGCCACGGGCGGCCACGAGCGCGTCGAGCGCTGGGCCGGCGTCGCGCGCGACACGCCCGCGTCCATCGAGGAGAGCAGCTCGGCGAAGAGCGTCTGCCTGAGCTCGGCGGCGCTCATGCTGGTCTTCGGCGGGCGCTACGCGCTGGCCGACGCGCTGCTCGAGGGCGCGGAGAGCGCGATCGAGGGCGCCGCGGCGCCGGATCTCGACGCGGTGGCAAACCTGCACGAGGCGCGGGCGATCCGCGCGCACGCGGGCGGCGATCCCGGCGCGAGCCTCGTGGGCATCGAGGCGGCGCTCGCGGCGTTCGAGCGGGCCGGCGACGTGCGGCGGGCCTGCCTGGCGCGGATGAACCTGGGCTACTCCTACGGCCAGGCGGGGCAGCTCGAGGAGGCCGAGGTGGCGCTGCGCCAGGCGCTCGCGGAGTCGGAGCGGATGGAGCTGCGCGGCACCACGGCGTACGTGCTCCAGAACCTCGGCCTGGTCCTCGCGTACCGCGGCCGGCTCGACGAGGCGAGGGCGGTCGAGGAGACCGCGTGCGAGATGCTGGAGCGCCACGGCGACGCGCGCATGGAGGGCTGCGCGCGCATCTACCTCGCGAGCATCCTGGTGCTCGCGGGCGAGCCCGAGGCGGCGGCGCGCGAGGCGCGGGCCGCGGAGGCGATCCTCGAGCGGGCCCCGCCGCTGCGCGCCTACGCCGTCGCTGTGCTCGGGCGCGCGCTGCTCCACCTCGGCCGCGCCGGCGACGCGCTCGCCGCGGCGCAGCGGGCCCGCGCGTTGCTCGACGAGGTGGGCGTGGAGGAGGGCGAGTCCGTGGTGCGCCTGGTCCACGCCGAGGCGCTCTGGGCCTGCGGTCACGGCGCCGAGGCCGCGCAGGCGATCGCCGCCGCGCGCGCGCGGCTGCTCGAGCGCGCCGCCAAGATCCGCGACGCCGTGTTCCGGGAGCACTTCCTCGCGCGCGCGGCCGACAACGCGCGCACGCTCGAGCTCGCGCGCGAGTGGCTGGGCGAGGCGGCCGGCTAGGAGCGCTCGCGCGTCCTTCCTGGTGAGACGCGGCCGGTCGAGGCGCTCGGCGGTCCGGCTCACACCGGTCGGCAAAACGGCACCTGTCGACGCAAGGCGCGCGGGCGTGCATCGCTCGAGGTAAGGTCGGCGCGCCGGCGCGGAGCCCGATCTCGAGATGCGACAGCTCTCTCTCTTTGAAGACCGCACGCTCACCGCGGAGCCGGTCCCGCTCGACGTGGCCGCCGGGCTCTCGCCTGGCGGCGCGCCCGCAGGGCAGCTCGACCTGTTCGCCCGGCGCACGTTGCGGTTGTCGCTCGCGGCCGAGGCGATCGCCGCGGGGGACCTCGGCGAGGCGCGGCGGATGCTGGCGGAGCTCGCGGCGCTCCACCCGGCCGACGCCGACATCCGCCGCCAGTCCGAGCGGGTCGCCGCGCTGGAGCAGCGGCTCGAGCGGGCGAGGGGCTCCGCCGCCCCGGCGGCCGCGCTGCTCGCGGTCGCGCGCAGCCTGGAGCCCGCGAGCGGCGCCCTCGCGTCGCTGCGCCGCGTGCTGCTGCGCCGGACGGCGGAGGCGCTCCGCGAGGCGGAGGGGGACGACGGCCGGCTCGAGGGGCAGCCCCCTGGCTACTACTGGCTGGCGGCGGGCGACGCGGCCGAGGCCCACGCGTCGCTCGCGGTCGCGGCGCAGGCGCGGCGGAGCGCGCGCACGCTGTTCCTGCTCGCCGACGCCGCGACGTCGCTCGGGGAGCCCGCGGCCCGGCGGCTCTACCTGGAGGCGCTCCTGCGCGATCCGTTCGACGCCGCGCTGGCGTCGGCGCGCGACGAGGCGGTGCGTGGCCTGCCCGACGTGGCGCGCTACGAGCTCGAGATAGAGGACGAGCCGGCGGCGTGGTCGGCGCCCGTGGGGATCGTGACGGGGGTGCTGCCGCTGCCTGTGGGGATCGCGCTCGACGAGGTGAGCTCCGGGGGTGCTGGCGCGCCGGGGGGAGCTGTCGCCGAACGTTCGGGATCGTCCGAGCAGGAGGAGGCGCTCGGGCGCGCGCGGCGCTTCGTCGCGGCGCTCGCGACGGCGTCGTCGCGCGAGGCGCGCCGGTCCGGCGAGGCGGTGATCGAGGCCCGGCGCGCGATGAAGCGGCTCGCGCCGGCGCTGTTCGCGGCGTACATGGCGCGCGGGATAGGGGCGCTGCAGGGCGGGTAGGTCGTGCGTGTCGTGACATGGCCGGGGCTGGTCGGCGCGGCAGGCGGGCATGGCGCGACATGGCCAGGGGCTGGTCGGCGAGGCGGGCGGGCATGGCGCGACAGGGCCAGCGGCGTGCAAGCCAGGGACGTGGCCGGGAGTTACCCGGAGCGCACGCGGAGCCCTTCGATTGCGCGCCGGATGCCGAGGGCCACGTCGGTCCACGCTTCATCGCGGTCCTGCCAGAGGGTGACCGGCCTTCCGTCCTTCGGGAGCGCCAGGAGCCTGGCAAACGGCGCGCTGCGCCAGTCAGTCTTCCGGAGGACGACCGGGATGACGCGGGCCTGGCCGGCGTCGTGCCGCGCGAGGGCGCGCTTCATCTCCTTGTCGAAGCAGTAGTCGGAGGCGAGAAAGTCCGCGCTGACGAGGAGGAGAATCACCTCGGCCTCGTCGAGGTTCTTGTCGATCTGGCCAGCCCACTCCGTGCCGGCGCCGATGCGGCGGTCATGCCAGGTCTGGAGGAGGCCCTCGCGCTTGAGAAGGGCGAGATGGGTCTCCAGCTCGTCGCGGAGGGCCTCGTCCTTGTGGGAGTAGCTGAAGAAGAGGTGGAGGGACTTCTTCGTCGAAAGATGTTTCTCTTCAGGTGCCGAGGCCATGAAGTAGAAATGCCAGAGATTGCCGTTTGCGTCGCCTGCACAGAGAAGCTGCTGCGACACAGTCACGCTGACGAATGGGCTGGTTCCGTGCGCTGTATCCAGGCATTCCCCTGTCGAACTATCCCAGACCTTGAGCGTTCTATCGTGTGAGGCGGAGATGATACGCTGGCCATCGGAGCTGAGCGCGCAGGCGTTGACCCAACCGGAGTGGCCTTTGAGGGTGGAGAGGAGCCTGCCGGTCGCAAGGTCCCAGACCTTGAGCGTGCTATCGTAGGAAGCGGAGACGATGCGCTGGCCATCGGGGCTGAGCGCGCAGGCAGTGACCCAACCGGAGTGGCCTTCGAGGGTGGAGAGGAGCCTGCCGGTCGCAAGGTCCCAGACCTTGAGCGTGCGATCGCCGGAGGCGGAGACGATGCGCTGGCCGTCGGGGCTGAGCGCGCAGGCAGTGACCCAACCGGAATAACCTTCGAGGGTGGAGAGCAGCCTGCCGGTCGCGAGGTCCCAGACCTTGAGCGTACGATCGTGTGAGGCGGAGACGATACGCTGACCATCGGGGCTGAGCGCGCAGGCAGTGACCCAACCGGAGTGGCCTTGAAGGGTGGAGAGGAGCCTGCCGGTCGCAAGATCCCAGACCTTGAGCGCGCTATCGTAGGAGGCGGAGACGATGCGCTGGCCATCGGGGCTGATCGCGCAGGCAGTGACCCGATCGGAGTGGCCTTCGAGGGTGGAGAGCAGCCTGCCGGTCGCAAGGTCCCAGATCTTGAGCGTGCTATCGTGTGAAGCGGAGACGATGCGCTGGCCATCGGGGCTGAGCGCGCAGGCAGCGACCCAACCGGAGTGGACGTCGAGGGCGGAGAGGAGCCTGCCGGTCGCAAGGTCCCAGACCTTGAGCGTGCTATCGTGTGAAGCGGAGACGATGCGCTGGCCATCGGGGCTGAGCGCGCAGGCAGCGACCCAACCGGAGTGGCCTTCGAGGGTGGAGAGGAGCTTGCCGGTCGCAAGGTCCCAGACCTTGAGCGTGCGATCTCTGGAGGCGGAGACGATGCGCTGGCCATCGGGGCTGAGCGCGCAGGCAGCGACCCGACCGGAGTGGCCTTTGAGGGTGGAGAGGAGCTTGCCGGTCGCAAGGTCCCAGACCTTGAGCGTGCGATCGTGTGAGGCGGAGACGATGCGCTGGCCATCGGGGCTGATCGCGCAGGCAGCGACCCGATTGGAGTGGGCGTCGAGGGTGGAGAGGAGCCTGCCGGTCGCAAGGTCCCAGACCTTGAGCGTGCGATCTCTGGAGGCGGAGACGATGCGCTGGCCATCGGGGCTGATCGCGCAGGCAGTGACCCGATCGGAGTGGCCTTCGAGGGTGGAGAAGAGCTTGCCGGTCGCAAGGTCCCAGACCTTGAGCGTGCGATCTCTGGAGGCGGAGACGATACGCTGGCCATCGGGGCTGATCGCGCAGGCAGTGACCCAACCGGAGTGGGCGTCGATGGTGAAGAGGAGCCTGCCGGTCGCAAGGTCCCAGACCTTGAGCGTACGACCGCTGGAGGCGGAGACGATGCGCTGGCCATCGGGGCTGATCGCGCAGGCAGTGACCCGATCGGAGTGGCCTTCGAGGGTGGAGAGGAGCCTGCCGGTCGCAAGGTCCCAGATCTTGAGCGTGCTATCGTGTGAGGCGGAGATGATGCGCTGGCCATCGGGGCTGATCGCGCAGGATTTGACCCAATCGGAGTGGCCGTGCAGCGTGCGCTCCTCTGCGGTCCACATCCGCACGGGATGCCGCAGCCGGATCTTTGGCAAGCCGCGCGGGAACTGCAGCGTTCGCGCGATCCGCTCCGCCTCCCATCCGGCCGAGCGCAGCCGGTTGTACACGAGCTCCGGCAGCGCCTCCGGCGCTTCACGGAGCCAGTGCGACTCGGCCCGCACCGCCCGGTAGACCAGGTTGACCTCGCCGTCCCCGAGCTCCTTTGCGCCGAGGCGCAGCACCTCCTCGAGCGCGGCAAGTCCATCCTCGCGGCAGAGCGCCTCCAGCAGCCCGAGGTCCCGGCACCGCCCCCGTGCCATCTCGCGATCGCCCGCCGCGAGCGCGTGGGCGATCGCGTGGCGCGCCGCGTACCGCCGCCGGAAGTCGCTCTCCCGCTCCGCCAGCGGCCACCGCGCCGTCGTCTCCAGCAGCCGTCGGTGCAGCTCGGCCATGCGCTTCGGCCCGAGCTTCTCCGCGACGAACGCGCGGAACGCCTCGTGGTACGGCCGGTACGCCCGCGCGCCGCGCCACGACGCCGGCTCCTCCAGGAGCAGCGCCCGGGCGTCGCGGAGAAAGTCCTCGCCGGTCCCCACGTCGTTCCACCCCCACGCCGCCTCGATCTCCTCGAGCGGCAGCGCCTCCCGCGCCGCGCAGATCAGCCCGAGCCCGTTCGCGACGAGCCCGAACTGCTCGCGCGGCAGGCTCCGGAGCTGCTGCCAGATCTGCTCCAGGAATCCGCTCAGCCCGCGCGGCAGGCGTTCCACATTCCGTTGCTCGGGCGGCTGCTCCTCGAGCCATTCCCGCAGCTTCACCGCATAGAGCAGGTTCCCCTGCGCCCGCGCGACCGCCTCCTCGACGAGCTTCGAGTCGAGCCGCGGCGTGAACCGCGGCGCCTGATCGCCCCAGAGCGCGCGGCAGGCCTGCTCGTTCGAGCCCGCCCACTCGGGCGCGTCGAGATCGATCCGTCGCACGTTCCCGCGGCTCTCCAGCCATCCGAGGTGCGGGTACTGCGGGCGCGAGGCGCAGAGCGCATGTACGCGCGGCGGCAGCGCGTAGGGCAGGAAGCCGGGCAGCGGGTTCTGCCCGGCACCATCGCTCCGCGCCTCGTCGAGGCCGTCCACGACGAGCACCAGGCGCTCTCCGCGGGGGGCGAGCTCGTGCTTCGAGACCTTCGCCAGGAGCTCGATCAGCCGGCTCTCCGGCCGCGCCTCGGGGTCCTTCTGCGCCGGGTAGAGCGCCTCGATCTGCGCCGACAGGGAGCGCACGACCGCCTCGGGGCGATCCCAGTCCATCACGTCACGCCGGAGGAAGTGGTGCGGCGCCCTGTGGCCACGCTGCTCCTGCACATCGAGCCATCGCGAGAGGATCGCGCTCTTGCCCATGCCGGGCCCGCCGGTGACGAGCACCCAGCGGCTCGACGCCCCCGCGCCTTCGAGGTGGCGATCAATGGCCGAGAGCACGTCCTCTCGACCGAAGAAGTGCTCGTGGCGACTGCGCTCGATGCCGAAATCGATGAGGTCTGCCGGCACGGCGCCAGTCTAACAGACGACCTCCTCGCGCCGCCGCCTGGCCTCCCGAGCCGCGTGACGCCGCGGGCGCTCCCGCCGCTACCGCCCGATGCGCGCGCGGATGGCGGCGCGCGTCTCCGCCGAGAGCGTCTCGAGGTAGGCGTCGGACAGCGCGCGCAGCGCGTCGTCCGGCAATGCGAGCAGCACTTGCTCCGGCGGCAGCCCCGCAACCCGCTGCTCGGGGGCAGCCCCGCCATCCGCTGCTCGGGGGCGTAGGCCGCGAGCACCTGCTCGGGGGGGGAGGGTCGCCAAGAGCTTCCGGACGACCTCGTCGAAGCCTTCCAAATCCTGCATCTCCATGGCCATCTCCTCGGCGCCAAGCTGCTGAGCCAGCCACCGACGGGCCTCGCGCGTCCGGGCCTCGCCGTGACCGAACAAGCGTAGTAGATCGTCGTCCTCGGCCTCTGCCACCGGGTCGATCTCGGCGACGACGAGCGCGAAGGCCGCGCTTGCGCAAGAGCAGGTAGTCGGCCCGGAGCGGCTCGGTGGACAGCGGCACCTCGCTGCGCACCTCGAACCGGCGCGAGCCGCGCTGGTTCAGCAGCGCCACGAGCAGCACGTGCCACGCCGTCCTCGTCGTGCCCACCGGGCGCCTCTCTATCGCCGTGCCGGGACCTGGGACAAGAATCCGCTACGCCGGCGCGTCACTGCCTCCGGCAGCGAGTCGCAGGTCGCGACATCGAGCGTGGTCCCGGCGCGTGGCTCGCCCGACCATGGCCAGATCTTGGACCTGCGGTCCCCAGCTCCTTATCGGGTCATCCGTCCGTCGTCTCGGCCGGCGCGCCTGCCGGGGGGGTTCGATCGAGAGGCGCCATGCCCTCACGATGGCAGTCCGCCCTTCACCGGTCTTGAACAACTGGCTACGGCATCTCAAGTCCGAGGGGCTCATGCCCACTACCTCGCTCGTCGCTGCCCCGAGCCCGACGCGCGATGAAGCGGCTCGCGCCGGCGCTGTTCGCTGCGTACATGGCGCGCGGGGTAGGGGCGCTGCAGGGCGGGTGATGCGCGCCGCGGGGCGGGGTGGAAGCGCGCGCTGGGGCGAGCGCGCGCTGGGGCGAGCGCGCTGGGGCGAGCGCGCGCTGCGGGCAGCCGGGTGGCCGCGGACAGAGGGAGCGCGCTCGCGACGGCCGTCGGTTACCCTCCGGGGCAGTGAGGAGCCGCCCTTTCATTGCGCTGCGCCTGCCCGAGGTCGCGCACCCGGGCGAGACGTTCGATGTCGAGCTCTCGCTCGACAGCGCCTCGGAGACGCCGATCGACTTCGTGCGCGTGAGCTTGCAGTACACGCAGACGCTGTGGTCGATGGGCCGCGGGGAGATCCTCGCGATCCGCGAGCGGCTCCTCGCCAGCGAGGAGGTGGCCGGGCGAGGGCGGCTCGCGGAGGGCGTGCACCGCTACCGGGCCTCGTTCGCGCTGCCGGGTGACATCCCGCCGACGCACCTGGGACTCGTCGCCGAGCTCCGGTGCGGGGTCCGCGCGCTCGTGTCGATCCCGTGGTGGCTCGACGCCGAGGAGAGCGGGGACGTCGTCGTGCGGCCGGCGATCGGGCCGCGGCCGAGGGGCGAGCCGTTCACCGGCGCGAGCGCGCGGGGGAGCGGCGCGTTCGTCGAGGTGTCGCTGCCGGATCGCTCCTTCGCCCCCGGCGACACGCTGACCGGGGCCATCGCCTTCGGCGGGCTCCTCGGGAGCCGCGCCAGCGCCCTCGAGGTGGCGCTTGTCGGCGTCGAGCGGGTCCATGCGGCGGGGCAGAGCGCGTCGAGCGAGGTCTACAGGCTGTCGTTCTTCCGGGATCTCGCGGGGACCCACGAGGGGCGGGAGGTGCCGTTCCGCATCGAGGTGCCGGGCGATCTCGCGCCCGCCTTCAGCGCCGCGCAGGTCTCCCTGGAGTACGCGCTCGAGGCGGTGCTGGAGCACTCGGGCGGCCGGGTGGTGCACCGCGTTCCCGTGGTCATCGGCTCGTTCGCGCCGCGGAGCGGGCGCGATGAGAAGCGTCCCCGCGTGGGCGTGGCCCGATGGCGGGCGGTCTGGGCGCGCGCCGGACAGAGGGCTGGTCTCTCGGTGCGCGAGGGGGTCGGCGGGCTGGGGCTCCGCGGCGTCCAGGATGGCTGCGTGGTGGAGGTGGCTCCTGCCGAGGAGCGCTCGGCGCCTGGCCTGAGCGCGACGGTGCATTTCGCAGATCCCTGGGGGCTCGATCTTCACGTGCGGCCGAGGCGCGCCCTGGAGCGCATCGGCGTGGTCACCGGCGATGCCCCGTTTGACAGGCATCTGCGTGCAGTGGGGCGGGAGGACGCGCAGGTGCTGGGGGCGCTCACGCCTGCCTTGCGGGCGGCGCTGGTGGCGTTCCCCGAGGTGGACCTGAACGACGCGCGGGCGCAGGCGCGGAGCGCCGTGGGGGCGTTCGACGAGTCGGTGCTCGACGTGTTTCTGGGTCAGGTCGAGGCGCTCGCGCGGGCGGCCGCGGAGGCCGGCGCGTCGCTGCCGCCCCCGGCGGCGATGGCGGCGTGGCTGCCCGCGTGGCGCCGCTTCGCGGAGGAGGGCGACGGGGCGCTGCAGGTAGGGCCGATGCGGCTCACGGGGACCTTCGAGGGAGCGCGGTTCGAGCTGAGGACGCGGTTCGAGCGGGCGACGCCGGCCGGCGCGCGGCTCGCGTTGCGGCTGGATCCGCCGATCGGGGGCGCCGGTGGACCGATGAAGGCGGCGGGAGCGGCGATCGCGGCGGAGATCCTGGCGCAGGCGTCGCGGCTCGGGGAGGTCGCGGAGGAGGCGGTCGCGGTGCAGCCGGGGGAGATCGCCGTGACGATCGTGACGCCCCTCGCGGATCCGGCGGCGGTGCGGGAGGTGCTGCGGTCGATGCTGGCGCTCGCGCACGAGCTGCGGGGCGAGCGGCGGGGCGGGCCGTACCGGTGAGCGCGCGCCGAGAGTGCGCGCCGCGCTACTGACTCCGGCTCCGGCGGCGCGCGCCGATCGCCGCGGCGACCGTCGCGGCGATGAAGACGATCTGCATCAGCGTCCGCGGCACGAGCGGCGTCACCGGGCTGCCTCCGAGCGTGAGCCCCGCGCGAGCGGCGTGGACGTTCGCCGGGAACATCGCCACGAGCAGGAGCGTCAGCCCCATGGCGGCCCAGGGCGCGAGCCTCGGAACCAGGAGCGCCGCCGCGCCCGCGACCTCGAGGACCCCCGTGGCGGTCACGAGGAGCTCGGGATAGGGCAGCGCCGGTGGCACCATGGCCACGAGCTCTGTGCGTCGGCTCCCCCAGTGGGCCGATGCGGTCAGCAGGAACATGGCCGCGAGCGCGTACCGCAAGCACGTCACCCAGCTCGCGAGGTGTTTGACGCCGAGGCGCCCGAGCACGAGGAGCAGCGCGAACGAGATCGAGAGGACGAGGAGAGGTGCCATGCCCGCACGATGGCAATCCGCCCCTCACCCGTCTTGAATCAGCTGGCTACGACGTCGCAGATCGGAGGGGCTCACCCCGAACATCCGACGGAAGGTCCGGGTCATGTGCGCCGCGTCCGCGAAGCCGGCGGTGCTCGCGGCCTCGGCGAGCGTCGCGCCGCCGGCGATCGCTGCCCCGGCGCGCTCCAGCTTGAGCCACAGGAGGTACGGCCGCAGCGGCACGCCGGTGCTCTCCGTGAAGGCGTGCATGAACCGCCCCGGCGAGAGGCGCGCGACGCGCGCCAGCGCTTCGAGCGACGTGTCCGCGCCCCCGGCGTCCGCCCGCAGGTGGCGCAGCACCCGCTGGACCCCCGGGTGTCTCGGCCTCGGAGCGGACGGCGGGGCCGCGATCCCCAGCGCTTCGAGCACGCCGGGCAGGGCCGCCGCGAGCTCGACCTCGCCGGGCGCGGCGACGACGCGCGACCGCAGCCGGTTCGCCGTCTCGCTGCCCATCACCTCGATTCTGGACGCCCCGAGCGCCTGGGCGAGCCCGTCTCCAACGTCGCTCTCCGGCTCGACGAACACGATGAGCACACGCCTTCCGGACGCGTCGATCGCGTGCGCGACGTCGGGGGCCGTGAGGATCGCGCCTCCCGGCCGAGGCGGGCTCTCGTCGGCTGTCCGGACCTGGAGCTCCCCGTCGAGCGCCAGCACGAGGTGCCAGCAGTGGTGGGCGTGCAGCGTGCTCCGCTCCCCGGGGCCCCACGTCGCCAGCGCGGAGGGCCACGGCCGCGCGACGCCTGTGCGCGCGGCGAGGCCGGTCGCTTTCGGCGGGAGGAGCATCGATCCGGAGTCTAATCGGACCGGGCGGAGGCGCCTCACGCCCGGCTCAACGACAGGACCCTGACCCCTGATGCGCGCGGAGGAGCGGCGCGTCAGGGGTCCGCAGGAGCTGCCGCGCGCTATCGTCCGATGCGCGCGCGGATGGCGGCGCGCGTCCCCTCCGGGAGCGTGTCGAGGTAGGAATCGGAGAGCGCGTGAAGCACCTCATCCGGCAAGGCGAGCAGCACCTGCTCGGGCGGCAGCCCGGCCATGCGCTGCTCGGGCGGCAGCCCGGCCATGCGCTGCTCGGGCGGCAGCCCGGCCATGCGCTGCTCGGGCGGCAGCCCGGCCATGCGCTGCTCGGGCGGCAGCCCGGCCATGCGCTGCTCGGGGGCGTAGGCCGACAGCACCCGCTCTGGCGGAAGGGTGGCCAGGAGCTTCCGGACAACCTCGTCGAAGCCTTCCAAATCGTGCATTTCCATGGCGATCTCCTCGGCTCCAAGCTGCTGCGAAAGCCACCGGCGGGCCTCGACCGTACGGGCCTCGCCGTGCCCGAACAAGCGTAGCAGATCGTCGTCCTCCGCCTCGGCCGCCGCGTCGATCTCGACCACCAGCAACGTGAACGCCCCACCCCTGAGCCGCCAGTAGCCGCCGCCGAGGTCGCACCATTCCAGGCGGAGATCGACCACATCCGTGTCGAGCGACCTCGTGCGCGACGGGACGAGCAGCACGCCGCACAGATCGCTCCGCTGCTCGATCCGTTCCGGCTCGTCGGCGCAGTACAGGTGCAGGTAGCTGCACAGCCGGTCGAGGTTCCGTCGGCGGTAGGGCCGGCCGATGCTCTTGAACTCGACGATGGTGTCTCTGGGCAACAGGTCCCAGAGCCGCTTCAGCGTGCCGGCCGGCTCGCTCGGCCCCCCGCTCTGGCGCAGCAGCAGGTAGTCGGCTCGAAGCGGCTCCGTCGAGAGCGGCACCTCGCTGCGCACCTCGAACCTGCGCGAGCCGCGCTGACTGAGCAGCGCGACGAGCAGCACGTGCCAGGCCGTCCGGGTCGAGCCCATCGAGCGCCCTCTACACGCCTGTCCAGGTCGGGGCCAACAATCCGCTCCTGGAGCGAGCGGGCCTGAGAGGCCCGGGAGCGCGCCTGGGCGCGTCGACTGGCCTGCTCCGCCGCGTGAACCCCTCGACGCGGCGCTCGGCGGCGAGCCACGCGCGACGTGGCGCGCTGGACAGCCAGCGCTGCCTGCGGTCATTTCTCCCGCATGGCAGCTCGTCTGTTCAAGCGCGGCAGCCCCGAGCGGGCGGTGGCCTACGTTCGCGTCTCCACGGACGCCGCGTGCGCCTCGGCCGCGCAGCAGCGCGCGGCCATCGAGGCATGGGCCAGGCGGGAGGGCGTCGATGTGGCGGCCTGGCACGACGATCGCGGGGAAGAGGCCGGCGACCGGCCCGGATTCGCGGCGGCGCTCGAGGGGCTCACCCTTACCGGCGCCGGCGTGCTCGCTGTCGCGAGCGAGGACCGCGCCAGCATCGAGGGGATGAGCGGCCCGTTCCGGTTCGCCGCGGGTGAGCGCGGCGCGCGCCTCGTGACGGCCGACGGGAGCGGGATGCCGGACGGGACGCACCGCTGCCCGACCTGCGGCGATCCCGTGGAGCCGTGGCCGCGCTATCCGCGCGCCGTGTGCGGGATCTGCCAGCGCGAGGCCACGGACGAGGGAGGGCGTCCTCTCGAGTTCTTCAACACGTCGATCGGCGGCGGCTTCGGCGCGCGCTACGCCGATACCCGCGAGCCCCGGGACAGCCACGCTTGCGTCATCCGCGGCGTGAGGTGCCGCGCCGACGAGGCGCGGTTCGGCGGGATCGTGATCCAGTCGGTCGAAAAGGTGACGTAGCGGTTCGACGGTCCTCGAAATCGCTGCCGAGTCGTCGCCTGTTCGACCAGGGGCGGGAGAGCCCGAGAGCGGCGCGGGGTCAAGGGGGCTGACGGTGAAGTAGGCGCACGGTGAACGCAGCCGAGCGAGAGAGCGATCCGGCCGGTCGACGCGGTCCAGGCGCTCAGTCGCCCTCGAGCTCAAGGTCTTCCCACCAGATGGAGAGATCGAGCTCCACCTCCTCGAAGGACTCGGAGAGGATCCGCTCCGTCGGGCCGTGGACGCCGAGCTCGAGGCACCGGCCGTCGACGAGACGGCTAACCGCGAATGATCTCGCCTTATCCACGTACCAGAGGTGCCTCACCCCGATCTCGGCGTAGAAGCGACGCTTGACGATCTGGTCATAAGCACGCATCCCAGGAGACAGTATCTCGCAGTCCCAGTCCGGTACGGCCCGGATAAGCTCCTTCAGGGGCAGGCGAGACAGCCACTCGAGCTCGACGCCCGGCTCGACAAGGATCCACCAGCCCCGGGACCGTTGCGCCGCTTCTGAAAGGGGCCGTGGAGTTCCGTGGCGATGCTGGTCTCGAGCCTTCCATCACGGGGCGCGCGGGCGAGGAAAGGCGTAGAGGTCGTCGTCGATGATCTCGCCGCGCACGGTGTCAGGCAGCACTTCCAGGTCTGCCCTCGTCGCGGGACGAGCCAGCTTTCGGGCAAGGCTCATCAGGATGCTCCCAGATCACGGGGAGCTTACCCCAGCCCGTGCGCGCCGCGCGAACACGCCCGCGGCGGCGCTGGCAGCGGGCGAACCCCGAGCAGCTGCGGGTCCGGGCGGCGCGCCTCGGTCCGGATTTGCCGGGAGCGACCGACCTCTCGATGACGCGCGCTCAATCCCGACCGAGCACAGACCGCACCGGGAGTAGCGGCTCGTCATCCGGGATACGCAGGCCGGGCATGAGCTTGTCGAGCTCGCCCGGCTCGAAGCGGCAGAGGTTGGCAGCGTGCCAGAAGCCGCTCGCGATGTTGCCGCCGAGCTTGTAGCGGCCGTCGGGGCGGAAGGCGACCCAGCCCTCTGGGAGCTTAAGGAGTACCGCAAGGCAAGAGCCTGTATGCACGTCCCAGAAGCGAATCGTGTTGTCGATCGCGCTTGAGATGAGCGTGGTGCCGTCAGGACTGAAGGTGAGGCTTATGACCGCATCGCAGTGGCCTTGCAGTACGCCAGCACTGTCGCCGGTGGTCACCTTCCAGATGTGCACGGTACTGTTGTGCGACCCAGATGCCACGAACTCGCCGTCAGGACTGAAAGCCACGCACGTGATCCTGCCGGAGGGGCCTGCAAGCGTGCGCTCGATCTCGCCGGTTGCTGCTCGCCAGATCACGACGGTGCTTTGCGAACCACCGGATGCCAGCGTTGCACCGTCAGGGCTGAATGCCAAGCTAGCAACCGTGTCGACAGAGCCGTCGAGCACGCGTCCAGCGCCCTCGTCCCACATCTTCCAGAGTACGATCCTGCCACGTTCCGAGCCGAAGGTCAGGGTCCTTCCATCAGGGCTGAATGCCAAGGCATTGACGCGGCCGAAGTGACCTCGAAGCACACCGAGAAGCGTGCCGGTCACTAATGACCATATCCGCACCGTCCTGTCACGTGAGCCAGAAGCCAGTAAGGTACCATCAGGACTGAAAGCGACACTCGTCACAGGTCCAGAGTGGTCCTGAAACTCGCGCTCTTTATTATCATCGTCATCGCCGTCGGTGACTTGCAAGAGCCGTACGGCGCCGTCGTACGTGCCGAAAGCCAGTGTCTTGCCGTTAGAGCTAAAAGCCATGCTAGTCATCTGGTATGGGCGCTGCCCCGAAATGCTGCGCAACACTTTCCCTGTAGATACCTGCCAGAGCTGAATGGTATCGTGGATATAGCTGGCGGCGATGACCGAACCATCGCGGCTCAACGTTGTTCCCACTCCCCGCTGTGAACGGCCCCCCAGAACCCGCAGCGCACTGCCCGTCGACGATTGCCAGAGCCGTATGCTCTCGTCATAAGAGCCAGAGGCGATCGTGGTGCCGTCAGGGCTGAATGCTACGCTCGTGACATAGTCCGAGTGACCATCCAGTACGTTGGACAGAACTCCGGCGGATACTTCCCACAGGCGTACGGTATGATCCAGCGCGCCGGAAGCGAGTGTCTCACCGTCAGGGGAGAACGCTATACTTGCTATGTAGCCTGAGTGCCCCTCCAGGACGCGCGACGCCCCAGAAGGTAGCTCCCAGAGCCTGATATCACTGTCCTGCGCGCCAGAAGCGAGCATTTGGCCGTCGGGGCTGAATGCGACGCTCAGCACTGAAGCGGAGTGGCCTTTTAGTTCACGTAGTATATTACCGTTTGATACATGCCACAATCTCACGATGTGGTCATCAGAGCCGGAAGCAAGCGTCTTGCCATCAGGGCTGAATGCTAGTGTAAAAATGCTCCGTGAATGCTCCCGAAGCACACGGAGCTGCGTGAAGTTCGTCACGTCCCAAAGGTGAACTGTCTTATCGATCGAGCCGGAAGCGAGCGTCTTGCCGTCAGGGCTGAACGCTGTGCTGGTCACGGCGTCTGTGTGCCCTCTCAATGCGCACATTGAATTTCCTGTCGACACGTCCCAGAGCCGGACCGTGTGATCTTGCGCGCCTGAAGCGATGGTGTTGCCATCGGGGCTGAATGCGACGCTATTGATACCTAGCGAATGATGTCTCAGTATGCGTAATGCGCTTCCTGTTGCCATGTGCCACACCACGATGCCGTCGCCATGTCCAGAAGCGAGCAGCGCTCCGTCGGGGCTTATTGCTATGGTTTTGCATCTGCCGTGTTGCACCCAGGTCGGCTCGAACCTCGCCGCCTCCGGCATCGCCGCGCCGAACGTGTCGCAGCCGTCGAACCGCGCCCCCCGCGCGCCCACGAGCTTCGCCCCGCGCAGCCTCACCGAGGCGAGCCTCGCCCCCGTCAGATCCGCGCCCACCATCCGCCCCCGCACCGCCGTCGCCCCCGTCAGATCCGCCCCGCAGAGCACCGCCCCGGAGAGGTCCGCCCCGTCGAGCAGCGCCCCCTCCATCCGCGCGCCGCTCAGGTCGGCCCCCACGAGCTTCGCCTCCCTCAGGTCCGCTCGCCGCAGGTCGCACCCGCTCAGGTCCTTCCCCGAGAGGTCCTGCCCGCGCAGGTCCGCTCCCGCGAGGTTCATCCGCTGGTGCAACCCGAGCCCCATCCGCCCGTCGAGCCGCAGCGCGTTCGCCGCCGCCACCGTGCCCCACGCCCCGCCGAGCGCCCCCCGCGCCCACCTCGCCGCCGCCTCGCGCCCCGCGAGCGCCCCGAAGAAGTCGGCCATCAGATCGCTCACCTCCCGCTGCGCGAGCGCCGCCGCCTCCCCGGCGCGCTGCACCTCCTCGGCCGCCTCCCGCGCCACGAGCCACTCGAGCACCGACTGGTGGATGAACCGGAAGTTCTCCTGGTCATCCCACACGAGCAGCGTCCCCGACCCGATCTGGTGCGCCGCTACCCCCGCGTCGAGCTCGTGCCGCCCAAGCGCCTGCAGCGCCGCGATGAGCTCCGCCGGCAGCTCGCGGATGCTCACGCTCTGCTCCGTCCGCTGCCACAGCCGCGTCGCGAGCTCCGTCACCGCCCGCCACCGCTGCGCCACCGACAGCCCCGGCTGCGCGCCCTTCGGGTGCGCGCGCTCGTACTCCCAGACGAGCCACCGGTCCAGGAGCAGCCGGTACAGCCCCGCCGAGGTGATCTCCCCGTCGCCTGCCTTCGCCTGGCGGAGCTGCGCCTCCTCGATCTCCGCGATGAACCCGAGCATCCGCGGGTTCGCCGACAGGCCGAGCAGGTCCCTCACGTCCGCGACCAGCCGCATGCGCGCGTCGGCCGCCTCCTCGCCGCCGAGCCGGTTCACGAGGAACCTGTGGATCTGCGCCTCGGTGAACGGCAAGAGGCGCGCGAGCCGGTAGCCGGGCAAGAGGGCGGCCTTCTCCGCGAGCGCCGACCGCACCTGCTGCTCCGAGATGAAGTGCTGGCTACGGCTCGTGACCACCACCTTCGCGGCCTTGCCCTGCGCCGCCTGGATCAGCGTGTCGAAGTGCTCGACCGCGCGATCGTACGTGACGCGGAAGGCGAGCTCGTCGAAGCCGTCGAACAGGAGCGCGATGCGCCCCTCGGCGAGCATGTGCCGGAACGCGGGCAGGTCGATCTTGCCGAGTCCCGCGAGCGCGAGGTGCTGTGCGATGAGCGCGTTCAGGTCGCGCGCCTTTTCCAGCGCGCGCATCTCGATGAGCACCGGCGTCAGCGCGCCGCCCGCCTTGCCCATCCGCCGCGCGAGCTCGTGCAGGAGGAACGTCTTGCCCGTGCCGAAGTCGCCGAGCACCAGCACGAACCGGCTGTGCTCCGAGTCGAGCAGCTCGGTGAGCGCGTCGAGCGCGCGCTCGCGCAGCGACTCCGCCTGGCCCGTCGTGAGCGCGACGCGCTGGTCGACGTAGAGCGCCGGCGGATAGGTGGGGTCCCGCTCGAGGTTCGCGCTCTGCCACGCCAGGTAGCCGCGGAAGTCGATGAGCCCCTGGTACTCGAGGAACCGCACGAGGCGCACCCGCCGGGCGCTCGCGTACCGCACGAGCTCCTCCGGCGCGGGCTCGCCGCCGTAGACGAGCGTGGACACGAGGCCGGGATCGTCGCGCCGGTACGAGGCGTCGATGCTCTCCAGGAAGGCGGAGACCGCCTCGGTCGAGATGCCGCTCTCGAGCGCCGCGAGCGGCGCGATCCGGACGATGCCGCCCTCGTTGACCGAGACGCGCAGGTAGCAGCCGAAGGGCAGGGGCGCGTCGAACCACTCGATCTCCACGCCCTCGGGCTCGCGCAGCCTGCATACGCGCTCGACGCGCGAGAGGAAGTCGTCGCTGCGCCCCTCGCCCGGCAGGAGGATGTCGTCGCTGTGCGGCTCCGCGTGGCCGCCCCGCGCGCGCGCCTGGAAGCGGCGCAGCGCCCGGCCTCGCCCGGCGCGACCGGCGAGATCGGGCGACAGGTAGCGCCGCAGGAACGCGAACAGGAACTCCGCCGACGCGCGGCACGCGAACGCGCGGAAGCTGTCGTCCTTGTCGTGATCGCCGTGGTCCGAGACCGCCTTCGCGATGATCGACCGCCGCCCGAGGCGCTCCGCGACGTAGCCGATCGCCGCGGCCTCCATCTCGACGCCGAGCACCCTCCGCCCGATCGGCTTCAGCCGCTCGAACAGCCCGGCGTCCTCCTGCACCGCCTTGCCCGTGGCGATCGGGCCGATGTGCACGCGGAACGGCCGGGCCGGCGGCGGGCCGTCCGGGTGGACGATGCGGTCCCGGCGGACCTGCGCCACGCCCGCCTCCGTGAGCTCGAGGCCGCCGTCGCCGATGCGGAGCACGCCCTGCGCCTCCAGCTCGCCGATGCGCTCGGTCCAGCCCGGGCACTGCGCGGCGCGCTCCGGCAGCGCGACCGGCGGCGGTCCGCCCTCGACCTGGCTCGCGTAGAGGGCGTGCCGGAGCCACCACGCCTGCGACGCCTTCGACGGCGGCCGCTCGCGCGCGAGCGGCGCCTGCCGCTCGAATTCGCGCGCGAAGAGCGCGGCGTCCATGTTCCACGTGCGCTCGAGGTTGTACGTCTCGATGTCGTGGAAGAACTCGCCGGCGCCGTCGCCGCCGGGCGCGACGCGCTTGCCCTCGTCGTAGCTGTAGACCCGATCCGCGACGATCACATCGCCGAGCGACACCTCGCCGCGCCTGCCGGCGCAGATGCCGCACATCGCGAGGCACCCCGGATCGAGCTCCTCGATGAGCCCCTGCGCCCGCGCCGCGGCCGCGCTCTCGCCCATCCGCCCCGACCACGCTGCGGCGACGCGGAGCGGTTGGCCGCGGTCGTTCGGTAGCTCGCGGACGTAGTACGGAAACCCGGCCGGATCCCGCGCTTCCCGCCAGCCGTCCCGGCCGCCCTCGCCGAGCGCGAGCACCGCCTCGAGCTCGTCCTGCAGCGCGGTCACGACCAGCGCGTCGACGCGCCCTGTGAGGATGTCCGCCGGCACCGGGCCACTCTAACAAACAAGCCAAACGAGCGCGCGCCGTCGGCCCGGCGTGGCCGGCCGAGGTCTTCGGTGACGGCGGGGGACACGGAGCACGTGAGCTCCTCGCGCGCCGCGCCGATCCTTCAACATCGCCGGTCCCTGCTCAGGCGCTGCCGTAGCCTGCGCGTACGAGCGCGGTGAGCGCCTTCGCGATCTCCAGGATCGCCTCCACACGCTGTCGTATGCAGTCGCGCACGGCGCGATCGGATTGCCATGAGATCCTGTTGAAGATCGCGTCGCGGGCGTTGACGTCCTTCTGGAGCGCCTGCGCCACCAGCGACGTCGCGAGGTCCTTGTCGCAGTGCTCGGCAGCCCTGATGACAGTCTCCGTGTTCTCCTTCAGCAGGAACACGTGGAGCCGCTCCGGAGCGTCGCACCTGTCCTTGATCGCGCGCACCACCGCCGCGTCATCCGCGCTCTCCGCGACGCCCTCGTGCTTGAGCTGGTGGCGTATGGCGTCGTTGTCGACGAGCGCAAAGACCTGCTGGCCCTTGGCGCTCAAGCGGCGGATGTCCCTCCGACAGCTCCGCAGCAGGTTCTGCACGCCCTTCATCGGCCGGCCGTCGAGCTTCCTCCGGAGCGCGAAGTGGTCTTCCCCGGCGTCATCGGCCACGCAGGCGACGAGGAGGTTGTGAAGGCCGAACTCCTTCTCCGGGCCTCGCTGATCTTCGTACAGGATCACTGCGAGCGGCGTCACGCGCCCTCCCGCCGCGTCAGGATGGAGGCCGCATGGCCTGCTCCCCGCACGTCACCGAGCCCGCGGTAGTCCGTGAGCCAGTCTCGTAGGGCCTCCGGGTCGGGCCGCACGAGCCTCGTGGCGCGGCGCTCATCGAGCTCGCAGAGGACGACCGAACGGGCGGGATCGGACAGGCCATCGAGCAGCCGGTCGGAGTGCGTCGCGAGCAGCACCGGCCGCTCCTTCGCCATGGCCTCGAAGAACCCGAGCACGCGCTGGAGCAGCTCGGGGTGCAGGTGGGTCTCGGGCTCGTCGAAGGCTACGAGGCTCTTCTTCGTGTTCAGCCGGTAGAGCGCCACGAACGCGAGGTACGCGAGCGTGCCGTCGGAGATCGCGAACGAGGGGATCTGCTCGTCGAGGCCGGCGTACTTGAGCCGCAGGGCGATCGAGCCGCCGCCTGGATCGGCGCGCACGTTGACGGACTCGACGTCGGGACCGAGGCCCAGACGGACGTAGTCCATCGTCTCCCGCCAGTGCGCCTCGGAGAAATCGTTCTTCAGCGCGCTCCATGCGTTCGGGAGGTTGGCGCCGAAGCGCGCCAGCGCCTCTGCCGGCTCGACCGTCGCAGCACCGCGCATGGGCGAAGGCTGGCCGCGCGAGCGCTGCACCCAGCGCGCCGTGGTGTCGAACGGCAGGTGGACGTCGATGGCGCGAAGCGCGGCGCGTACGTCTCTTATGAAGCGATGCGGCGGGAACTCGCCGAACGACGAGAGCGCCGTCCGCTTCGGATCGATGTCTCTCTCGATTCGCGTGCCATCGCTCGAGTCTGTGAGAAACGTGAAGGATGTCTCGAGGTCATCATCACGTCTCAGGAGCACGCTTTCACGTTTCTCGGTGTCCCTGTCGTCGTCCCACGTGAGCGCGTCGAGTCGCTCCTCGACGACGGATCCATTCCTGTTGAGCGTCAACGCATACTCGACCCGGTGGTAGGGATCATCCGGCGCGATGGCCAGCCCGAGCTCCAGGCGCTGAGCGCCGACGCGAAGCAGGCTCCCGACACCGCCGTGGATCTTGTTCAGATCCTCGGAGAAGCTCTCGCTGGCCGCGCGCTGTAGCAGCTCGCATGCCTCGATCAGGCTGCTCTTGCCGCTGCCGTTATCCCCGATGAGGACGGTGAGACCGTCAAGCTGAAGCCGCACATCGGCGAGCGAGCGCAGCCCCTTTGCGTGAATCTCCGTGATCCGATTGCCTGGCATGACGATCGCTACCGAGCCCCGCGATGCGGTCCGCGGCGCCCTCGTAGTACCCCATGCGTGTGGGCACGGCGTACCTTTTGTCGTTACCCGTCCGTCCGTCGGTGGCGCATGCGGCGCACCCAGCGGAGGCCAGCGCGCCGCTCGCGGTCACCCGGTCGGCTCTGCTCCCCGATGACCGCGAGCGCGCCTCGGAAATCGCCGGCGAACTCCTGGCTGCCCCCGGGCACGGACCCCCCGCCGCGCGACGGTCGCCGCGCGGCTTCGTTTTTTCTTGGACGACCGCCCTCCGCCGGGGCTTTCATCCGGCCCATGGCGAGGCTCGTCGAGGCGCTGAACCGATTCTTCGGGAGGGTCGAGATCCTCGCGCTCGGCCTCGAGAACGAGCGCAGCGCCGCCGAGGTCGCGCTCGCGAAGGGCATGCCGCTCGAGGCCCGCGAGCACGCGCGCTCCATCCTCTCGGTCCTGCCCGACTCGGCCGTCGGGCTCGCGCTCTGGGCTGACGCCGCGGAGGAGGCCTGGCTCGACGAGGAGGTGGTCACCGCGCTCGCGGAACTCACGAAGCGCGTGCCGTGGCGCGCCGACGTGTGGCTCCGCCTCGGGCGCGCGGGGCAGCGCATCGGCTGGGACGGCGCCCGCAATGCGCTCGAGCGGGCCGCGTCGGCGCCGGAGGAGCGCGACGCCGCGCGCCTCGCGCTGCTCGATCTGTGCGACCTCGATCTCGCCGCCGGCGACCCGGCCCGCGCGCAGCGCTGGCTGGACCGCATCCCGGCGCCCCTCTCGACCGTGCCCGATCGCGACGCCGCCCTCCGCCGCGCCGCGTGCGCGCTCGCGCGCGGCGATCTCGACGGCGCGCGCTCCGCCGCGGAGACCCTGGGCGAGCCCGCCGCCATCGAGGGGCGCGCCGCGCTCGTCCTCGCGCGGCTCGCGCTGGTCGAGGCGAGCGCCGCGGCGGGCACCTCCGCGGCGGCGCTGCCGCCCGCCGTGGTGACGCGCGCGCTCGACCTCGGGCTCCGGGCCCTCGTGCTCGACGTCCCCGGCGCGGCGGAGCTCTGCGCCTCGCTGGTCGCCGCCTCCCGCGACGTGCTCGTCGTCGACCGCGTGCGCCGCGTCGTCCGCGCCGCGGGCACGCTCGACGAGCCGACCTGGGCCGCCGCGTTCGCGTTCGCCGAGGGGCGGCGCGACGACGCGCGGCAGGCGCTCGCGCGCGGGCTCTCCGCCGGCGACCCCGCGGCCGCGGCGGCGCTGCTCAGCATGGCCGTCGAGACGCGCGACCTCGGCGCGCTCGACGCCCTCGCCGCGCGCGCGAAGGAGCGCGGCGCGACGGCGCCGCTGCTCTCGCCCGACCTCCTCCGGCTGCGCGACGCCGCGGCGATGGCGGCCGAGGGGCAGGGGAGCAAGGCGCTCGACGCGCTCGACGCCGTGACCGGCGAGGGCGCGGCGTGGGCCGAGGACATCCGCCGCTCGATCGTGCGCGGGTGGCTCCCCGCCGCGGAGAGCGGCGCCGCGCCGCGCCCCGCCGCCTGGAGCGACGTGCTGCGCGAGCTCGCGCGCACGGCCAAGCTCCTCGACCGGCTCGACCTGCTCGCGTCGACCGAGGCGCTCGCCGTGGAGCGGGAGCGCCCGCTCCGGGCCGCCGTGGTCGGCGAGTTCAACGCGGGCAAGAGCACGTTCCTGAACGCGCTGCTCGGCGAGGACGTGGCGCCGACCGGCGTCCTGCCGACGACCGCGACGCTCCACTGGGTCGCCTGGGCGCCCGACCCGTTCGCGCGCATCGTCGTGCGCGGCGGCCAGGACCGCGTCGTGCCGCACGCGGCGCTGAAGGACACGCTGCGCGCGCTCGCGGCGGACGGCAGCAAGGTCTCGCGGGTCTTCATCTACGCGCCGATCGAGCGGCTCAAGCGCGTCGAGATCCTCGACACGCCCGGCTTCAACGCGCCGGACCCGGACCACATCGCGGAGGCGCGGCGGGCGTTCGACGAGGCCCACGTGGCCATCTGGCTGCTCGACGCGCCCCAGGCGATGAAGGAGTCGGAGCGGCGGGTGCTCTCCGAGATCAGCGCGCTCGGCGTGCCCGTGCAGATCCTCGCGAACAAGGCCGATCGGCTCAAGCCCGACGCCCTGGAGACGGTGCTCGCGCACGTGCGCGACAGCCTCGCGGCGAGCGCCATCACGTCGCTGACGCCGCCGATCGCCTTCTCGGCGCGGCTCTCGCTCCGGGGGCGGCTCGGCGACGAGACGGCGCTCGCTGCCTCGGGGTGGGCCGAGGTCGAGGCGCTCTTCGCCGAGCAGATCGTCGACGCGAGCGACGCGCTGCGCGAGCGCGCGCTCCGGCGCAAGGCGGGCCGCATCGCGGCGGAGCTCGCCCAGGCGGCCTCCGCGCGCGCCGCGGAGGATCGCGAGGCCGGGCGCCGTGCGCGCGCCGAGGCCGATCGGCTCCGCGCGAGCGCGGCGTACCTGCGGCGCGAGCGGCGGACGATCGCCGCGGCGATCGACAAGGCGCTCGAGCCCGCGCGCCGGGAGCTCGCGGCCGACCTGCGCCCGATCGCGGCGCTGCCCGAGGAGCGCAAGCGCACGGACGCCGGCGTCCGCGCCTACATGCAGGAACGGCTCGTGACGCGGCTGAGCTGGCCTCTCTCGGCCGAGATCGCGAGGGCGGCCCACGCGGGCGGCGATCCGGGGACCCGCGGCGCGCGCGGGGCCGAAGGCGGCGAGGAAGCGGGCGCCGCGCGCGGGGCCTCCGGCGCCGAGCCGTCGCCGCGGGCGGCGGCCCACGTGCGCGCGGTCCTGATGGGCATGGTGGCGGTGCACGACGCCCCCGACGAGCTCGCGGCGCGCCCGATCGAGGGCGTTGTCGAGGCCGCGATCGACGCCTTCGCGATGGCGCTGTCGGCCGAGGCGGAGGTGCCGGTGCCGCCGCCGGCCTCGGCGGCGGTCGAGCAGCGCGCTCAGGCGCTCCGGGCCGCGCTCGAGGCGCCCGCCGGCGCCTGAGCGCCCCGCGGGGCCTCACCGATCTTCAGACACGACGACCGGCCTTCCAGCTGTCCGATCCGCCGGCGTCCCCGGTGATCTCGCTCGCCGACGGCCAGCCAGGAGGCCGAGACCGCGAGGGTCAGCGGCTCAGGAAGAACGCGAGCACGCCGAGCGCCAGCCCGATCACGATCGCCAGCGGCACCACGAGCCGGACGATCCACATGTCCGTCGTGCGCGCGGGGGGCCGGCGGTCCCGCCGGACCCGGAACGACGCGCCGGTGATCTCGCCGACGACCGTGGGCAGCGCGGGCGGCCGCGGCAGCGCGGCGGCGCCGTGCGGTGCGGAGGCGTGCGCCGCGGAGGCGTGCGGCGACGCCGGTCGGGGGGACGGCGTGCGCGCGCCGGTCGGGGAGAAGAGCGGCGCGAAGTCCTTGCGATCGTGGATCACGATGTCGCTCGACGGCGGGTCGCTGGACGGCATGCTGATCCGCGCCTGCGGGAGCGTGCGCGAGAAGTCCTCGGACGTCGGCCCGGCGAGCGCGCCGCCGGGCAGCGTCGCGGCGCGCGACGAGATCACGCTCGACGGCGGCCCCTCCGTGAGCGCGCCCTCGCGGAACATCGCCTTCGCCAGCACCTCGCCCCGCTGCGCCGGCGGCGGCACGTCGACCTCGCGCAGCGGCGGCGCGGCCGTCATCGTGCTCCGGATCGACACCGGCATCGCCGACTCGATGGTCGGCGCGTCCTCGGGCGCGCTCGCCGATGCGGCCGGGAACAGCGCGTCCGACAGGTGGGGCAGGAGCCGCTCGAGCTCCTCGCGCAGCTCGCGCGCGGTCTGCTGCCGCTGGCTCGGCAGCTTCGCGAGCGCCGTGAGGATGATCGCCTCGAGGCCGGGGTGGATCTGCGGCACGAACAGGCTCGGCGCGGGCGGCCGCTTCTGGACGTGATCCATCGCCACCTCCCACACGACCGACGTGGGCGGGAAGGGGAGCCGGCCCGTGATCAGAAGGAAGAGCAGGACCCCGCACGAGTACACGTCGCTGCGGCCGTCGATGGCGTCGCCCCGGCACTGCTCCGGGGACATGTACGCCGGCGTGCCGACGACGACGCCCACCGTGGTGACAGAGCCCCAGACGCTGATTGGCGCGCTGTTCGGCCCGTCGTCGCCGGCCCGGGTGCCGCCCTCGACCATCTTCGCGATGCCGAAGTCGAGCACCTTCACGCGCTCGACCGACGGAGCCGCGGGGTCCCGCAGGATCATGACGTTCTCGGGCTTGAGGTCGCGGTGCACGATGCCCCGCTCGTGCGCGGCGGTGAGCGCGTCGGCGATGCCGATCAGGATCCGCGCGGCGCGGGCCTCGGAGAGCCGGCGCTCGGTGAGCAGGAGCTCGAACAGGTCCTGCCCGGAGACGAGCTCCATCACGATGTACGGCAGGTGCCCTTCGACGCCGGAGTCGACGATCTGCACCGTGTTCGGGTGGCGGAGGCGGGACGCGGCCTTCGCCTCCCGGTGGAAGCGCGTCACGAACGTCGCGTCGCCGAGGAGCTGCGGGTGCATGATCTTGATCGCGACGTCGCGCGGCTCCGCGTCCTGCACGCCGCGGTAGACCGCCGCCATCGCGCCCTCGCCGATGAAGCCCGTGATCTGGAAGCGCCCTGCGATCGTTCGGCCGATGAGTTGCGGGCCCGCGCTCATGAGCGAGACTTCACCATAGATAGAGTCCTCTGGGAGAGCTACCCCGGCCTTCGCGATCTACGGCCTCGCCGGCGCGGGCCGGGGCTCCGCCTTCGTCCCGAGGATCGCCTCCAGGATCGGCCGCGACCCCTGCACCGCGGTGCGCTGCGAGTAGAAATGGAGCCCGCGCAGGCCGCCGAGCTCCTCGCCGCCGCCGGCGCGGCCCGGGCCGCCGTGGATCGTCTGCGGGAGGACGGTGCCGGGGCCGGGCGCCTGATCGGCGATCCGCTCGCTGCCGAGCACGACGCGGCCGTGGTACGGCGCGACGCCGAGCAGCACCTCCGCCGCGAAGCCGCGGTCGTCGCTGTAGACCGCGCAGACGAGGCTCCCGCGCCCGCGGCGCAGCAGCGCGACCGCGTGCGCCGCCCCGCCGTCGTAAGGGAAGAGCGTCGCGACCGGGCCGAAGACCTCGTGCTCGTGCGCGGCTGCCGCGCCGTCGGGGCCGCTCGCGACGAGCAGCGTCGGCGGCACGAAGTACCCCTTGCCGTCGAGCCCACCGATCTTCTCGAAGGGCCCGTTGCCGCCGAGCGCCACCGCCGCGTCCGCCGCGAGGCGCTCGATGCCCGCGCGCACGCCGCGGAGCTGGTCGGCTGTGGTGAGCGGACCCACCGTGACGCCGTCCTGCGCCGGGTCGCCGACCCGCGCGTCGCGGAGGCGATCGACGAGGTCGTCGCGCACCGTCTCGATGACCGACGCGGGCGCGAAGATGCGCCGGATCGCCGTGCACTTCTGGCCGGCCTTCTGGGTCATGTCGCGGACGACGTCGCGGAGGAACATCGCGTACGTCTCGGAGCCGGGGTCGACGTCGGGGCCGAGGACCGCGCCATTCAGGCTGTCGGCCTCGACGTTCACGCGGACGCTCGCGCGCGCGAGGCCCGGCAGGAGCCGGAGCGCCGCGCCGGTGGCGCTCGATCCGGTGAAGGCGAGGACGTCCTCGCCGCCGAGGTGCTCGAGGAGATCGCCCGGTGGGCCGGCGACGAACGAGAGCGCGCCGCGCGGCAGCGGGGCGCTCTCGGTGAAGATCTTCATCAGCCGGAACGCGACGAGCGCCGTGCTCGTCGCCGGCTTCGTGATGACGGGCATGCCCGCGAGGAGCGCGCACGCGGCCTTCTCCGCGAGCCCCCACGCGGGGAAGTTGAAGGCGTTGATGTGCACCGCGACGCCCGGGCGCGGCACCAGGATGTGCTGGCCGAAGAAGCGAGGCGAGCGCCCGAGCTGCACGCCGTCGCCGTCGGCCAGCAGCCGCGCTTCGCCGAGCTGGGCGCCGACGTCGGCGTAGTAGGCGAGCGTGCCGATCGCGCCGTCGATGTCGAACTTGGCGTCGCCGCGGGTGTTGCCGCCGTTCTGGATGGCGACCGCGATGAGCGCGTCGCGGTGCGCGTGCGCGGCGCGCGACATGGCGCGGAGCAGCTCGCCGCGCTCCGCGAACGTGAGCGCGCGCAGGGAAGGCCCGCCCTCGGCGCGCGCGAACGCCACGGCGGCCGCGAGGTCGAGCCCGTCCGTGCTCGTCTCGGCGAGCGGCTCCTCCGTCGCGGGGTTGACCAGCGCGTGCGGGGCGCCCTGGCCGGCGCTCCACTGCCCTGCGACGTAGCTCTCGAGCCGCTCCATGGTCGCGTAGCCTACTCGCGCGGTCGCTCGGCACAACCCCCAGGCGAGCGGCGCGCGGCGCTCATCGCTCGCTCGTCCATTGCTCGAGAGTCGCGGGCGTTACCACGCGCTGCGACGCGAGTTGCCGCGCCTGCACGGCGCCCATCAACGCGCCCGTCAACACATGGGTTACTTGCACGAGGCGGACGCGAGCAGCGCCGTGATCTTCGCCCTGACCACCTCGAACTCCTGCACCGCGAGATCGATCTCGGCCTCGCGCTGCCTGCGGCCGGACTCGACCAGATCGAAGCTCGTCACAGTGCCGGCCTCGAACGCGACCTGCGTGAGGCGCGCGGTCTCGCGCGCGAGGTCGCGCGACTGCTCGGCGACCGCCCGCGCCTGCTCGGCGACCGCGACGCCCCGCACCGCCTGCGCCGTGTCGAGCTCGGCCGCGCGCTCCGCCAGGCCGATGCGCGCCCGCTGCTGCTCGACCAGCGCCCGGTTCACCCGGAGATCGCCGTAGCGCGCGCCGCCGTCCCAGATGGGGACGGTGAGCACGGCGCTGATGGACCACTCCCACGACCGCGAGCTGATGCCCTGATCGTTCCCGAACGCGGTCTGGGTCTGCAGCGTGCTCGACAGCTCGGCGTATGGGACGAACGCGAGCTTCGCGTCGGTGAGGTTGCGCTCGGCGATCTCCAGCTCGGCCCGGGCCGCGCGGACGTCGGCGCGCTGATCCGAGCGCCCCTGGGAGCACTGCGACTGCATCTCCGCCGCGATCCCGTTGAGCGAGAAGGTCTGCGGGACGCCGACCTCGCCGCGCTCGCCCAGCACGGCCCCGAGCGCCTCGCGCGACCGGCGCAGCGACTCGTCGCCGGTGACGAGCGTCGCGCGGGCGAGCGCGACGTCCTGCTCCGCGCGCACGACGTCGAGCTTCGTGCCGGTGCCGAGGCGCTCGCGCCGCCGCGTGAGCTCGAGCCGCTCGAGCGCGCTGCGCAGCCCGACGCGGTTGACCTCGCTGACCCGCTCGGCCGTGACGATCGAGACGACGGCGTCCGCGACCGCGCCGATCGTGACGCGGCGGCGATCCTCAAGGCTCAGCTTGGCGACCTCGACCGACAGGTTGGCGGTGCCGATGCCGTACCACGCGCGCGGGGCGAGGATCGGCTGGCTGAGCGTCAGCGACGCCGAGGCGCTGGTCGGAAAGAGATCGGAGCGCGAGGTGCTCGGGGCCGTCGGATCCTGGTCCGCCGGTACGCCCACCGTGGTCTGGTCGCCCGCCAGGCGGTGGGTCAGGCTGCCCCTTGCGTCGAGGCTCGGCAGCGCCGCGGCGAGCGCCCGCCGCGCGATGCCCTCGGCGCGGGCGACCTCCTGCACGGCGATGACGAGATCGACCGAGCGCTGGTCGATGATCGCGCGCGCCTCGTTCCAGCTCGTGAGCGTGCGCGCCGGCGGCGGGACGGGCGCGAGCGCCGGGTCGTTCACCTCGATGCGCTGCAGCGCCGGCGTCGCCGCGGGGGCCGCGGCCGGCGCCGGCGCTGCTGCCGGGGCCGCCGCGGGGGGCTGCTGCCCGGGCCGCCTCTGAGGCTGCTGGCCAGGCTGCCCCCGGGGAGGGGCCGGCTGGGCGAGGGCGATCCCTTGATGCAGGGCGAGGAAGGCGAGGGTGCGGACAGCGACCATGCGGAGCCGGCGACGAGGCATGCGCGACTCGATGCGCCGTCCGGCGCGCGACGACAAGCCCGAAGCCGATGGGGCGCGGTCCGGGCCTGCGCGCGTGTGAGAAACCGTGGGCGGGGCGACGGCGCGACGGGGCCAAGTCATGGCGACGAGACGCGGATGCGGCACTATTCTGGACCACCGATGCCAAGCCGGTTGCCCCCGAATGACATCTGCCTCGGCTGCGGAAGGCGGCGGCGATGCGGCGCCGCGGATCCCTGCGCGCGCTGCGGCGAGCCCCCTCACCGCGCCGTGTGGCGCCGGTCCGCGCAGCACGGGGCGTCGCCGAAGATCGAGCTGTTCCTGAGCGCGATCACGAGCGGCCTGCTGCTTGCGTACACGGCGCTCTACGTGCTGCTCCTGACAGGCCTGGCCGAGTCCGCGGACAGCTCCTTTGCGGCCGCGGCGCTGTTCGCCGTGATCCTCGGGCTCGGCGTGCGGCTCTCGCGGTGGATCGTGCGCTCGCTGTTCGAGCTCTGGGGCACCACGTGGGCGTACTGCTCCGCGGACGGCGCGCGCTGGGGCAGCGTGAGCACGCTCTTCGGGTGGTACGGCGCCGGCGAGGGCGTGAGCCTCACGGAGTTCCACCCGACGAGCGCGGGCTCGACGCTCTTCTGCTCCTCGGACGCGATAGACGCTGGGCTCCCCGTCGTCGCCGCCAACCTCTCGCGCATCGTGGGCGCGAGGGGCAGCGACGCGTTCTCGCCGTTCGAGGTGCTGATGCTCAGCGCCTTCACGGGCCTCGTCGCGCGCGGCGAGGCGACCATCAGCAAGGCGACGGCGGTGCGCTGGCGCAAGGACTGGCTCGGCGGCGCGCGGCGCGGCGCGCCGCACACGGCCTTCACGATCGAGCGTGCCAGCGATCGCGAAGAGGGCAGTGCGATCGAGCGCGAGATCCTCTCGGCGCTGCAGGCCAAGGCGGACGGCCTCGCGCCCCTCGCGGAGCCCGCGCGGCCAGGAGGCTACCGCGACGCCGCGTGGCGGCCGCCGCCCGTGCGGCTGCGCATCGAGGAGGTGCTGCGCCCGCGCGCGCTCGCGCTGGCGGCGAGGGCGCTCCGGAGGGAGCCCCGCGGCGGCGCGCCCGTCGCGGTCGCCGCGGCGCTCGACGAGTTCGGTAAGCGCGATCCCGCCCGTATGAGCCACCTCCGCGCGCTCCTCGCGGAGCACCGCCGCGGCGCGCTCTCGGCGTGAGCGGCGGCGCGCCGCTCAGTGCCAGACGCCGATGCCGGCGCTCACGCTGTCGTAGCGGGGCGCGAAGTCCATGGACGCCTGCAGCGTGTACGCGACCTCGGGGAGCAGTCCCCAGAAGGTCGTCGACAGCACGCGGATGTCCGCGCCGAACGTGAAGTGCTGCCGACCCACGCGCCCGCTCCCCAGGCGCCCGAAGCGGTTCGGCTCGTAGTAGCTGCCGAACCGCGTGTGCACGCGGCCGGGGATCGGCTCCGTCTCGATCCCGAACCGCGGCGAGAAGCTCACGTGCGCGCCCGAGGTGCCCACCGCCGAGGCGCCTTGATCGCTGCCGGGCTGGTTCTGCGCCAGGAATCGCTCCAGGCTCACCCCGTTCGCCACGGCGCCCGTGACGAGGAGCTCCGCCGTGATGAGCAGGTGCTCGCGCGGCCAGTTCCAGTAGCGGGCGCGTCGCTCCCGCTCGAGGACGGCCGGGCCCGCCGCGAGCTCGCGCTCGTCCGCGGCGAGCTCGCGCGCCCGCTCCAGCGCGAAGGCGCGCTCGCGCTCGGCGCGCGCCGCCGGATCCCCGATCGCGCCGAGCTCGAGCTCCCGCCGGGCCTCCCGCTCGGCGCGCCGGCGCGCGATCATCGCGCGGAGCTCCCGCTCCTGATCATGCGGGTTGATCCACGCCGGGTTGAGCGGGCGCGGGCCGACCTGCACGGCGAGCCCTACCTCGAGCTCCCAGGGGAGGACGACCTCGTTGGGAAGGATCAGCCCGCCGGCGCGCCGGACGCGTCCATCCATGACAACGCCCTCGCCGAGCAGCCTCCCTCCGTTCACCGGCAGCCGGAGCGTGGCGCCGAGCCGGTACGACGCCCAGTCGGGGCGGATGAGCATCCCGAGCTCCGGGGAGATGCCCGCGATCGTCAGGTTGGTCTGCTCGGCCCCGAGCCCGAGCGTCACCGCGCGGGCGCCGGCGCCCAGCACGAGCGTGTCGCCGAGCAGGCGGACTCCGCCGAGGAAGTGGTACTTGCCGATCACGACCGCTGTCTCGGCGCCGGCGGCGTCCGTGAGCAAGTACCGCTGCAGCTCGGCGTTGACCCCGACGCCGAAGTCGCCCGCCTGGAGCTGGCCGCCGAGCGTCAGGTACACGAAATTCGAGTAGTCGAGGTCGATGTCGCCGCTGTTGTCGAAATCGTTGTTCTCGAAGAGCTCGATGGGTATCGAGATCGACGCGGCGACGTCGCCCTCCAGCCAGCTGTGGCTGAAGGGCTCGCGGAGCGCGGGCGCCGCGGCGTTGGCCACCATGCCGGCGATCCCCTCGGCGTACCCGGCGTACGCGCCGGCGATCCCGGTGACACGGAGCGGCGCGAGGATCGGCCCCTGGAAGAGGTCGATGGCGTAGACGTTGTCCTGGAGCGGCTGGGCCGACGCGGCCGGCGGCAGGCTGGCGACGAGCGCCAGCGCGGCGAGCGCGGCGGCGGAGCGGCGGGCGGCGTGGAGGGCCGCGGTTCTCTCGCTCACCTCGCGCTGCTCCGGTCCAACAGCATCTCGTCGCGCCCGCGGCGAGGTGATAGCACTGCCCCGCACGGAAGGGACCGCGGAAGCGGAGACCCGACCCGCGGCGGCTGGGCCCACGACTTCAGGGCTCCCCGGCTCACGAGGAACTCACGAGGAAGAAGAGGGCCCGCCCGCCGCGCACCACCGCCCGCCCAAGGAATCGCCGCGCTCATGCCTGCCCACGCTCCCGCGCCCATCGCCCCTGCCTCGGCCTCGCCAGGGACCGACGCGCGAGCGCCCCGCGGCCGGCGCCCGGGCGGGCCCCGCGCGCGCGGCCGCCGCATCGCCCTGGTCGTCTATTACAGCGTCGCCGGGCTCATCATCGTCGCGTGCACCCTCCAGCTGATCCGGCAGGTCTTCTTCCTGCCGGCGGCGCCGTCGCCCTACGGGAGCTGCCAGGAGGGCCTGCTGGCCCTCGTCCGGGCCGTCGAGCGCGCCAGGGACGCCGCCCCCGGAACCGACGGGGAGGACGCCGCCCTCGCCCGGTTCCGGAGCAAGCTCGCCCCGGAGTGGACGTACCGGGACGGGGTCGCCGCCTCGTGCCGGGGCTCCACCGAGGACGAGCGCGCTCTCGACGCCATCGAGCGGCTCCGCTATGCGGAGGAGCACGCAGCGCGGCGCGAGGCAGGCGATCTGGCTCCGCTACGGCGCCGGGTCCGGGCGATTGTCGATGGCCAGCTTGGGCCCGCACCCCCGAGATAATCCCCCGACGCGGCGATCACGCAGGACGATATGACCGACATGACCGTTCCTTCTCCCCCTGCCGCAGTGGCGGGTGAAGCGCAGACCGGCGAAAAGCCCCAGCCGCCGCCCACCTTCGATGTGCTGCCCCTGTCGTCCGAGCTGCGCGAGACGCTCGCGGAGATTGGCTACGTCCACCCGACGCCGGTGCAGCTCGCCGTGTGGGAGCCGGTCACGCGCGGGCGCGACGCGGTGGTGCAGGCGCGCACCGGCACTGGCAAGACGGCGGCCTTCGGGCTGCCGATCGTCGACCACGCCGTGAAGCGCTCGCTCGCGCAGGCGCAGGTGCTCGCGCTGTGCCCGACGCGAGAGCTCGCGCTCCAGGTCTCCGCGGAGGTCGAGCGCCTCGGCAAGCGCAAGGGCGTCAAGGTGGTCGCCGTGTACGGCGGCGCCCCGATGCAGCGGCAGATCGACGCGCTCGCCGCGGGCGCGCAGGTCATCGTCGGCACGCCGGGCCGCGTGCTCGACCACCTGCGCCGCGGGACGATCGTCGCCAAGCACATCCGGCTGCTCGTGCTCGACGAGTGCGACGAGATGCTCTCGATGGGCTTCGAGCGCGAGCTCACCGCGATCCTCGCCGAGCTCCCGCCCGAGCGGCAGACGCTCCTGTTCTCGGCGACGCTCCCGCCCGACATCGAGCGCATCGCGCGCAGCAAGCTGCGCTCCCCTGAGTTCATCACCCTCTCGGGCGACGCGGTCGGCGCCCTCCAGATCCAGCACTACGTCTACCTCGTCACGGGCGACAAGCAGGGCGCGCTCATCCGCATCATCGAGGTCGAGAACCCCGAGAACGCGGTCGTCTTCTGCAATACGAAGGACGAGACGGAGGCGGTCGCCGCGGCGCTGAAGCGCCAGGGCTACGACGCCGACTGGCTGAACGGCGATCTGCCGCAGTCCGATCGCGAGAAGGTGATGAGCGCGACGCGCGAGGGGCGCCTGCGCTTCCTCGTCGCCACCGACGTGGCCGCGCGCGGGATCGACATCTCGCACCTCACGCACGTCATCAACTACGACTTCCCGCAGGACGCCGAGGCGTACGTGCACCGCACCGGCCGCACCGGCCGCGCGGGGCGCACCGGCACGGCGATCGCGCTGATCACGCCGCAGGACGTCGGGCCGCTCTACATCCTCCGGCTGACGTACAAGATCCGGCCGCTGGAGAAGCAGCTCCCCACGGAGGGGGAGCTCAAGACACGCGCCGAGGCCGATCTCGTCGCGCTGCTCGCCGAGGCGTTCCTGCCGAAGGGGACGCACCCCGACGATCTCTCGCTCGCGCGCCGGCTGCTCACGCACGACCAGGCCGAGGCGATCGTGGCGGGCCTCCTGCGCGACCACCTCGGCGCGCGGCCGACGGCGCAAGAGGAGGCGAGCGCCGCGCGGCGCGCCCAGCAGCCGCAGCGCGCGACGACGCGCGAGGGCGCTGAGCGCCCCTCGGGCCCGTCGACCAGGCCCGAGCCCGCCGCGCGCGGAGGGAGCGAGCGGGGCGAGGCGCGCGCGTCGCGCGGAGGGAGCGAGCGGGACCCGATCCCGCGCGCGGCCGACTCCGCCGATCCGCGCTCGCCGGAGACGGAGCGCAGCAGCGAACGCGAGATCGCGCGCGAGGCCGATCGCGACCGCGGGCGGGAGCGCGATCGGCGATCGCTGCGCCTCCGGCGGGACGACGGGCGGCGAGCGCCCCGCGGCGCGGACGCGCCGCCGGGGGACGAGCTGCGGGTCGAGCCGCGCGCCCGGGGCGGCGGCCACGCGCGCGACGAGGGGCCCGTCTCGGTCGAGCCGCTCACGCGCCCGGAGCCGCTGATGCGGATCGAGCCGCCGCGCGGCGAGGGCGCGCCCGGCCGCGGCCCGGCGGAGCGCCTGCGCGAGCGGCCGGGCGCCGCGACGCTGCTGTCGGCGCGCCGCGGCCCCGCCGCGGCCGGCGTCGCTGGCGCGCCGGGCAGGCCTCACGGCGGCGCGCCGGGACAGCCGTTCTCGCGCCACGCGGACTTCACCATGTGGCAGCCGCCGGAGGAGGAGGGCGACGACGAGCCGATCCTCGGTGAGCCGCCGTCGCCGCCGCCCGGCTCGCCCGTGTCGCGCGGCGGCGGTGATCGCGAGCGCGTGAGCAGCGCGGCCCCGTCGGCCCCTGGCGAGCCCGCGGTCGAGATCGAGAGCGTCGAGCCGGGCGAGGCGCCGCGCGCCGAGCCCCCGCGCGACGAGCCTGAGGGCGAGTTCGTCGAGGTATTCATCAACCTCGGGCGGCGCGATGGCGCGCGCGCGGCCGATTTCCAGCGCGTGCTCGTCGAGCGGGCGGGGATGGCCAAGGGCGACATCCGGCGCATCCGGGTGCGCGAGCGCAACGCGTTCGTCAGCGTCCCGAAGGCCGAGCTCGCGCGGGTCGTGTCGGTGCTGAACGGCGCGACGATCGCAGGCAAGGAGGCGCGCGCGGAGCAGGCTCGGGAGCGCACGTCAAGCGCCGAAGAGGTGACCGAGGACGTCTGAGCGCGGGACGCTCCACCGGAGCGCCGGCCTGCCGCCAGGTAACAGGTAACGACAGAGCGGGCTCCGCGTGGGCGTTCGATGTTGCCCGCGCGCGCCAGACACCGCCCGCCGGCGTACGTCGGTGGGCGCTCGCGTGCGACGCCGTCCAGGCGGCGCCTGCCGGCGCGCAACGCGCTAGCCAAGCCAGCCCACTGGTCGTATCACGGAAGGGATGGCGCGCAGTGGAGCGGAGGATATCGACCGGCTTCGACGGGACATCGATCGAGCGCTTGCTGACAAGCTCGACGCGGAGAGGGTTCTCCCGCTGCTCGCGCGTCTGGCCCGCGCGACGGCGCCGGGCAGCGAGCCGTGGCTCTACGCGCACCGCCACCTCGCGGAGATGGGCGTCGAGCATGACCCGTGGCGCGCCGCGCTCTTCGCGCGCCGCGTTCTGCAGTTCCACGAGGAAGACGACGGCGCCTGGGCGGTGCTCGGCCTGGCGCAGTCGCTGCTCGGCAACTACCGCTACGCCGCGCGCGCGTACGAGCGCGCGCTGGCCATCGCGCCCGAGAACCCGTGGTACGCCCATAACCTGGGTCACCTCTACGACGTCGCGCTGAACCGCCCGCAGGACGCCTTGCCGCTCCTCGCGCAGGCCACCGAGGCGCAGACGGGCGAGGCCGACATCGCCGCGAGCTACGCCCACGCGCTCGCCCGCTGCGGCAAGCTGGTGCTCGCCAAGAAGATCTTGAAGCGCGCCATCCGCCACGGGGCGACGGCCGACCAGATGGCGCTGTGGCGCTGGCTCGACGCGGGCGCGCCGATGAGCGGCGAGAGCGGGCCGGACCCTCAGCGGCCGGCCGACTCGAAGCGTAAGACCAAGCGACGGCGCGCCCGCGAGCGCCAGAGTCTCGGCGACTGATCGATCCACTCGCTCGGTCGCCTCGAGAGCTCCTGCCCGCAGCTACCCAGAGCGCCCCACGCGAGGAGCCCACGTGCGCTCGGCCGCCCCTCCGCAGGTCCATATCCGGCGAGCGGCGGCCTCGCCGGCCGGGCTCAACCGCGATGCGGCGCGGCAGCGCGGGAGTCGTCCTTCGTGACGCAAGGCACAGGCGAGGTTGTGCGGACACGGGCTACCTCGGCTGGGCGCCTGCGGATGCTGGCGCCACAAGCGACATGCACGACCGACGCGAAGCTTGACGGTGGGTTGCCCGGTTGGCGATAAGCTGTGTTTCTCGACTGGTGCTGGACACGGTCCCCGTCGTCGGGACAGGGCACCCCGCGAGGAGAAAACATGAGCGTCACGAGCGTGCAAAAGACGGACAGGACGGCGGAGCGCGAGGCGCTCTCCGCGGCCGTCTCGCGCGGCTCGCGCGTCTCATCCTCCCGGCGCGCAGAGCTCGGGCGAGCTGCCAAGGTGACTCGCCGCGCCGCGCGCCGGAGAGACGTGCTGCCCGGCGCGCCGCGACGCGAGCGCGGGCTTATGACGGAGAGTTCGCGATGAGCGAAGAAGCTCTGCGGCAAGAGATAGCGCGGCTCACGGAGCGCGTCGCGACGCTCGAGCAGCAGATCGAGGAGCACGAGCGCGCGGCGAAGGAGCAGGCCGCGCAGCTCGACCGCGCGATGAGCGAGGCGCGCGAGCGCAGCGAGCAGCTGGCCCGCTCGGAGGAAGAGCTGCGGCGCCAGGCGGGCATCTTCAAGCTCGTGCTCGACAGCATGGCGGACGGCGTCGCCGTCGTGGACGACAGGGGCGAGCTCCTGATGCGCAACCCGGCCGCCGAGCACATGCTCGGCCGCGCGCCGCTCGACCTTGCCTCGGGCGACGGCCCCGGGCACGGGGACGCGACGCTGTTCTTCCCGGATCAGGCGACGCCGTGGCCCGCCTCCGAGCACCCTCTGGCGCGCGCGCTGCGCGGAGAGACGGTCGATCAGGTGGAGCTCTTCGCGAGGAAGTCGGCCGAGCTGGACGCGCGGCTCGCCCGACGGGCTCAGGGCGCGGCGGGCAACGCCATGCCGACCCTCGCCCCCGCCTCGGCGACGCAGGGCGACGATGTCGAGCCGCGGTCGGTCCGCGTGCCGTCCGTGTTCGCCGACGGGCGCATCGACCCTGGCCCTGCGTCCGGTCTGTTCCTGACGGTCAGCGCCAGCCCGATGCGGGGCAAGGACGGTTCGATCTCCGGCGCCGTCGCGGTCTTCCGCGACGCGACCGAGAAGAAGCGCCTCATCGAGGATCTCGAGGCAAAGAACCGCGACCTCGTGGAGAGCGAGAGCGCCAAGAGCGAGCTCGTCGAGCGCCTCCGCTACGCCATCGACGAGATCTCGACGCCCATCCTCGAGCTCTGGGACGACGTCCTCGCGCTGCCGATCATCGGCGTCGTCGACTCGCGCCGGAGCGCGCAGATCATGGAGCGGCTGCTCGACGAGATCGTCCGACGCCAGTCGCGCTACGTCATCATCGACGTGACGGGCGTCGAGGTGATCGACACGCGCACGGCCGACCATTTCATGAAGCTGATGAAGGCGGTCGAGCTGCTCGGCGCGCGGTGTCGCATCACCGGGGTCCGCCCCGCGGTCGCGCAGACGATGGTGGAGCTCGGCATCAACCTCGGCACCGTACGCGCCGCGCGCAACCTCAAGCACGCCCTTCGCGAGAGCCTGGCGTTCGCCGGGCAGAAGCCGACGCTCACGTCGCTCATGGGCGCCCGCCGCGGCGCGCCCAAGGGCAACGACAAGCAGGCAGGACAGCCATTTACCTCTGGCGGCCCAGAGGCTGCGTTCGACCCGTCGGGCAGCGGTCCCATGCTCACGACACAGCTGCAGCTCAGCGCGAGGAAGGAGACGTCCACTTGATGCAAGCGGGTAGGGTCCCCATTGTGGGCCTCTTCGGGAATTTAATCGTCTCGGTGCAGGGCGGGCTCACCGATGGACAGGTCGAGCAGCTGCGCGACGACGTGACGGGGTCGATCGAAGCGCGCTCGCCCCGCGGTCTCATCGTCGACCTCTCCGGTGTCGAGATTCTCGACAGCTATCTCACCCGCGCCATCCGTGACATCGCGCTCACGGCCCGGCTGATGGGCGTTCGGACGGCGGTGTGCGGCTTGCGCCCCGCGGTCGCGATCGCCCTCGTCGAGATGGACCTCGAGATCCCTGGCGTCGTGACGGCGCTCAACCTGGAGCGCGCGGTCGAGATGCTCGCGCCGTCCGCAGATGACGACATGATGCCGCCGGAGCTCACGAACGAGGTGTCGCATGAAGATCCCTCCTCGTGACGGACCGCCCTCCAGTGGCGGCGCCACGGGGCCGCCGTCGAGCCGGTCCAGTGGACCGGTGTCGACGCGCATGCCTGGCTCACCGCAGTCGGCGCGCGGCCCTGTGCCGTCGTCTCCGCAGATCGTCGGCCGCTCGATCACCGATCAGATCGAGACGGTGCTGGCGCAGTTCCTCTCGCCCGCGGTGAGGAAGAGCGTCATCGACTGCGGTATTCGGCAGGCGAAGGTCGATCCGCTCTACGCGCGCGAGGGCGATCTGCGGCGTTTGCTCGTCGAGGTCAAGCGCGGCGTGAAGCTGTTCGTGCGCGACCAGGCGCAGCTCGATCGGTGCATCACCGAGCTCGGCGAGCTCGATCATGCCGCGCCTGCGCCGCGCGAGATCACGATCGACGTGCGCAACGAGGAGGACGTGCTGCGCGCGCGGTCTGCGGGCCGCGAGCTCTGCATCGAGCACCTCGTCAGCGACGTCCTGCAGACGAAGATCGTCACGGCGATCTCCGAGCTCGGGCGCAACATCGTGAGGTACGCGGGCAACGGGCAGATCATCGTCCGGTCGCTCACCTCGCCGATGCGGGCGATCGAGATCATCGCGACGGACCACGGGCCGGGGATCTCGAACCTGCAGGAGATCCTGAGCGGGAAGTACCGCTCGCGGCACGGCATGGGCGCGGGCCTCCGCGGTACGAAGGCGCTCATGGATGCATTCGATGTCAAGACGGCGCCCGGGGCAGGGACGACCGTGACGGTCAGGAAATATCTCGGATGACAGTCGCGATCGGGACTGCATGCTGCGTCGCCGCCGGCGAGGAGGTCGCCGGCGACGAGGTGGTGGTGGTCCGACATTCTCCCTGGGTGCTGATTGGCCTCGCGGACGGGCTCGGGCACGGTCCCCACGCGGCGCAGGCAGCTTCGGCCTTCTGTCGCTACGTGGAGGACCATGCGTCGATGCCGCTCGAGGATCTGCTGACCGGAGCGGGAGAGCACATCGCGTCGACGCGCGGGGCCGCCGCGGCGCTCCTGCGCATCGACGAGAGCGCGGGGGAGCTCGAGTTCTCTGGTGTCGGCAACATCGCCATGAAGGCGATCACGCGGACGGCGATGCCGATCTTCTGCTCCGCCGGGATCCTCGGGCGACGCGTGCGGCGGCTCCGGAGCTTCCGCTTCCCCATCTCGCCTGGCGATGTCGTCATGCTGCACTCCGACGGCATCGCCAGCGGCTTCGATCTCGCGGCGTTCCGCGATCTCGATCCCGAGGAGATGGCGCGCCGGATTGTCGACGCCCACAAGAAGTCGTTCGACGACGCGACGTGCGTCGTCGCCGTGCTCCGCGACAGGGTCTTGGCGTGACGCAGCGGACCCCGCCTGCCTTCAACATCCCCGTCACGCGCGAGGAGGATCGCTTCGCCTGCGCCGCGGAGGGCGCGCAGATCGCGCGCTGGGCGGGGCTCTCGGACCGCGCGCAGCACGAGCTCGCGATCGCGATCGCCGAGCTCGTGTCGAACGCCGTCCGCCACGGCGGCGGCGGCAGCATCAGCATCCGCGCGATCCATGACGGCGCGCAGGCCGGGAGCGGCCGGTGGGGCGTCGAGGTGATCGTGCGCGACTCCGGCCCGGGCCTGGATCCGAGGCTGGTGATGGTGGAGGAGGTCGGCCCGAAGAGCGATCGCAGCCCGTCGTCGTCCAGCTCCCCGCGCCTCACGCCGAGGATGCCTGGTCAGGGGCTCGGCGTCGGTCTCGGCGCCGTGCACCGGCTGATGAGCTCCGTCGTCATCCGCTCGTCGCCCGGCGTCAGCACCGAGATCACCGCCATCAAGTGGAAGTAGGCGAGCCCCTCGCGCGCGCGCGCCGGGCGATCTCGACCCGCCGCGCGCGCGGAGGTCGCGTCGCCGGTAGGCTCGAGGCTGCGCCGGCGTGCGCGCGACCGTCAGTGGGCCGTCCGTCAGCCGTCAGTTCAGCTCTTTCTCGGTCCGCTCGTTCTGCTCGGCCTCGAGGAACGTCGCGGTGATCTCGCGCTCCAGCGCGAGGTTGATCTCGCGATCGAGCGCCTCGATGCTGCCCGCGAGGCGGGCGACGTTGAGGGCGTAGACGAAGACCCGCGCGCACGGGTGGACCTCGGCGCTGCCGCGGAGCCCCCGCTCGCGTTCGTCGGCGTTGAGGCCGTCCAGCAGGACCAGCGCGCGGGGATCGACCCCCTCGGCCACGAGCTCCATGCCGGGCACGTCGGAGATGTAGAGCTCCGCCCCCTCGACGTAGCGCCGGAGCACGGGGTTCAGCGCGGCGACCGTCTTCTGGGCCAGCGTCATGAAGCCGTCCCGGCTCGGCGCCCAGGGCGGCATGCCGAGCTCGACGTCGAGCTCGCGCGAGCGCAGGAAAGCTTGCGTCGCGCCGCGGACGTCGCCCCGCTCGTCGCGGATGAGCCCGAGGTAGTAGTGGGCCTCGGCGTGCCGCGGGTCCTTGAGCGCCGCCTCCTCGATGAGCGCGGCGGCCTTGTCGGCCTGGCCGATCTCGTAGAAGGCGCGGCCCACGAGGAAGGTGTGGTTCGGGTTGTCGTAGGGACCCTCGGGGATCCTGGCGGCGACCTGCGCGGCCTCGTCGAGATCGCCCTTGCCGAGGAGCGCGTCGAACTTGAGGAGGAGCGCGTCGATGATCTCCTCGTCGACCTCGGCCAGATCGAGCGCCTGGTCGCACATCTCGATCGCCTGGTCGAAGTCGCCGAGCGGGTGGATGTACACCTCGGCAGCGTTGAGCATCGCCTCCAGGTACGTGTCGTCGAGGGCGATCGCCTGGCGATACGCCTCGATGGCCTCCTCGCCCTCGCCCTCGAGCGCCGCGACGAAGCCGAGCAGGTTGTGAGCCTCCGGCGAGTTCGGATCGAGCTCCAGGGCCCGACGGGCCGACGCTTCTGCTCCGCGCGTGTCCCCGCGCTGGACAAGATCCCACCCGCGATCGAGGTGCGCCGAGAACTGGTCCATGGCGGCTCCACAAGTGTGCGAAGGGGGGCTCCGAGTCAAGAGGGAGCCCTGTCAAAGCGACCGTTCAAGCTGTTCTGAACACGACCGGCCCGAATTTCCAGCGCTCGCTGTGCCCCTTTCGGGGCGTGGAGGCAAGCGGCCGAGCGGCCTCCGGAGCGCCCGGGCGAGGCGACCGGCCGCCCGCGCTCACTCGTGGATGGACACGAGCGTACCGCGGTTCTCCGGCGTGGCCCAGACGCCGTGCCAGCCGCGGGGCAGCCGGGGCTCGCTCCAGAAGAAGACCTTCTTCGCGTCGAGCGGCGAGAGGTTCACGCAGCCGTGGCTCATCTCCCGGCCGAAGTTCGAGTGCCAGAAGGCGCCGTGGAGCGCGTACGACCCGTCGTAGTACGCGACGAACGGCACGTCCTCGATGCTGTACGGCAGATCGCCCGCCACCGTCCCGTCGCCGTCCATCGTGGTCGCGATGTGCTTCTCGCGGATGCGGAACACCCCGGTGTGCGTCGGGTGATCCTTCTTCTTGTCCTTCGAGCGCCTGCCCGGCGAGATGAGCGCCGCGAACACGGGCCTGTCGCCCTCGATCGCGACCAGCGTCTTGCGCGTCAGGTTCACGTCGATCCACTTCTCGCCCGGCGCGACGTCCGGCGGCGGGGCGCCTATATCGGTGTACGTGCCGTCGGCGCCCTTCATCCACCAGCCCTCGGTCGTCCGGCGGTAGACGGTCGACTTGTGGGTGTGCGCCTCGCCCGTGAGGCCGAACGCCGCGAAGCGCTCGAGCGAGCCGGCCACGGAGACGGACTTCATCTCGGCGTCGAACTGGTACTTGTTCGCCGTCTTCGCGAGGATGAAGCCGACCGACTTCGCGCCCTCGGGGAAGTCGATGCCCTGCGAGGCCGGCGGCTTGATGATGTACATGCGGTCGCTCGGCGCGACGAGGCCCGCGGTCGTCTTGTACCAGCTGCGGCCGTTCCAGCCGAAGGTCTTGTCGACCGCGACGAAGAAGCCTTTCACCATCCGCTTCGCGACCGTCGCGTCGGCGTCCTTGTCGAGGTCGGCGAGCGTGACGTTGAGCGGCCTGCCCTTGTCGTCGACGTTCTCCCACCAGGGCTTCTCGGGCTCCTCCTCGGCCGGCGCCGGGGTGACGATGCCGAGCGACGCGGCCGCGGCGACGGCCGCCGCCTTGTCCTCGGCCGCGGAGCCCTCCGCGGCGACCGCGGTCACGGCCGGCGCAGGGCTCCCGTCCGTCTCGGAGCTCGCCGAGGGGCGCGCAGCGGCCGCGGCGGCGACCTCCTTCTCGGTCTCCTCGTAGAGCTCCTCGGCGCGCTGCCGCTCCTCTTCCTTCTTCTTGCGCTTCGAGGACTCGAGGTACGGCTCGTAGCGCGCCATCTCGTCCTTCGATGGAACGGAGCGGTAGAGCGGCGTGCCGTGCGTCGTGTTGAAGGCGTACTTGTACGGGAGGACGTCGTCGAGGTTCGGCGGCGTGATGCCGAGGCGGACCTGCGGATTCGACATGTCGGTCGTCGCCGACCGCCCGCAGACGTAGCCGCCGTCGAGGAGGCGGTACCAGCCCTTGGCGCAGCTCCCGCCCTTGATCGGCTTCGGATCGACAGGCACCTTGCCGCCGAGCCGGATGTAGCCGAGCCGCTGCTTGGAGAACTCCATCGTCGGGTAGACCGCGGCCTGCGGCACGATCGAGCCGAGCAGCGGCCCCGTGTACGGCTTGTCGGGCGCGGGCAGCTCCGAGGCGTCGGAGGGCGCGGCGCTCGGGGCTGACCTGGGGCCCTCGGCGGAGGCGGTGGCGCGCGCCGAGGACGTCGGCGCCGGGCGGGGGAGGGACGTCGTCCGCTCGTGCGGCGGGTGGCCCTCGGTGGAGGGGCCCGGAGGCGCTTCGCCCTGGCAGCCGCTCGCCCACGCCGCGGTGCCCGCAAAGGCGGCCGCGGCGACGAACCCGAGCGCGCTGGAGACCAGCGAGGTGCGGGCGACGCTGCCCTCGGGGCGTCCGGCGTCCGGCGCAGGTTGCGGCTTCCGCGCGTCGCGGGTGCGGACATTGCCGCTGTCCTGCGGTCGTGCGGAATCCTTCTGCCCGCGGGGGCGGGGGGCCTGAGAGCGGTTCATCGCATCCACAGCGTTGGGCGAGGACCGGCCTTCCCGATCCTCGCGGTCTGATGATCGACCCGTAGGGTCGGGTTGGCTCGGCGGTCTTAGTACCTGGTCGCTCACGTGTCGATCCACTTCTCTGCGGAGCGCGCGCCCCCCGGGCTCGCGAGGGCGGACGCTGCAGCAGCCACGCCGTCACGTGAGCGAAGGACATGCCACGCAGCCGCGCGCCGCGGGCGCGGCCGCGCCCGCGGCGCAGATGCCGTTCGGACGGCTGCTGCTAGGGTACCGCCGTGGCGGAACGGACCCCGGGGCGTGGCTCGAACAACACGACGGCGGCCCGGCGCGCGGGCCGGGGCGCTGCTGTCGCCCCGTTCATCCGCGCGGCCTCGAGGCGCGCGCTGGCGACCGCGGCGGCCGTCGCGCTGCTCCTGCACCTGCCCCTCTTGCCGACCCCGCTGTTCTCGTGGATCGAGGCGATGTTCTCGCTGCGCGGCGAGCTGACCGACTACGACGCGGGCGAGACGATCGTCCCGATCGACCTCGACCTCCTCGCGGACGACCCCAGCGCGGTCGCGGCGGCGCCCTCCGCGACTGGCGGCGAGGCGCAACCCTCCGGGGCCGGCGCCGCCGCGCCCGCGACGCCGCCGCCCGCGCCGCCCCCTCCCGCGGCGTCGGCGAGCGCCGCGCCCGAGGCGCCCGACGCGGGCGCGCCCACGCCGCCGCGCCGCAAGCCGCCGGGCGACGCGGGGCCGGACGCGGCAGGCGACGGGGGCGCGGAGGACGAGAGCGATCACCCGAACCTGCGCACCCCGCTCAGCGCCGCGGGCGCGCCGGGCAAGCTCGCGTCGAAGGACCCGAACGTGCAGGTCCTCATCGCCGGCGACCGGCTGCGCAGCCACGAGCTTGGCGAGTGGTTCGGCCGCATCCTGACGACCATCCCCCAGTGGCAGTCCTTCTTCAGCGACACCTCCGTCGACCCGATCCGCGACATCGACCACCTCCTCATCGCCGGGCCGCAGCTGCGCGACTCCAGCAAGGTCGTCGCCGTCATGGACTACCGCGCGCCCGAGCAGGCCATGCGCGCGGCGGTCGAGGTCATCGTGCAGCGGTCGAACGGCGCGTGGATCGAGGACGCCCCCGTCCCCGCGGCCCGGGCCACGGCCGATCGCAGCGAGCGCATCTTCGCGATGGTCCCGGATCGGCGGCTGCTCGTGGTCCTTCCTGCTGAGGAAGAAGATCAACTATCCAAGTTGAAGTCCATGAAAAGCTTCAACAAATCGTCGGCGGCGGGCATCGTCATCTCGATGCTCACGCCCGCGAACGCCTTCCGCGGGGTCCAGGCGCTGCCGCGCAGCCTCGCGTGGATGCGGCTCACCGTCACGCCGACGAAGGACGGCGGCGCCGACCTGGCGCTCACCGCGGGGGACGAATCCGCTGAAGAAGCACTGGCTCACGCGCGAGAGCTCACGAGGACCTTGAACTCGCTCCGGACCATCAACCTCGGGATCACCCGGATCGACGTGGTGGATGAGGTCACCTTCAACACCGACGGGAAGGTCATCTGGTCGAAGCTCCACGTCACGAACCGGCAGCTCAAGCTGATCATGGGCTTCGTGGAGCAGGCGCTCCGGGACCAGGCCGCCGCCCGGAAGAAGTAGCGCGAGACGTCGCGCGCGGGAGGGCGGGGGGCGGCCGCGGCGGGGGCGGAGCGCCCCCGGGGCCGCTCGGAACACTAGCCAAAGGGGCGGCGTTCAGTTAATCCGACCAGCCCGCGCCGATGACGCCCGAACACTCACCGCACGCCGTGCTCGATGAGCTTGCCGGACACCTTCATGGCGACGACCTCGCGCGGGTCGTGCACACGGCCGCCTTTGCCGCCGCGGACGAGCGGCGGACGACCCTGGAGGGCGGCCTCGCGGAGCTCGTGGACCGGGCGGGCCTGTCGGTCGCCGACGCGGAGACCCGGTTCGGCAACGTGATCCGGGCGCTCGAGCGCGGCACCAGCGAGGGCGCGGGGAGCGCGACCCGGGTGCTCCTCGCCACGCTGCTCGCGCGCGGGGTAGCGCTCTCGCCGCCCGACGGGCCGGAGGCCGAGGGGCGCGTCGCCGAGGCGCTCGTCTGGCTGGCCACGTACACGTCCGTCGACGCGCTGACCGCGCTGGACGCGGCGCTGGGCGAGCGCGCCGCGGGGCTCTGGCGCTCGGTCGCCGCGCTGGTCCGGCGCGCCGACCAGGGGGCGCTGCCGCAGCTCGGCCGGGCGGGCGCGATCATCGCCGCGGCGGCGCTGCGCGGGAGCGCTTCGCCGGCCGCGCGTGCCGAGGCCGCGGCGCTCGTGGACGAGGTGCGCGATCCCATCGTGCGCTCGCTGCTGCGCGATGCGCTGTCGCCCGGCCGGCGGCCGAGCCGCGCGCCGGGCGCCCTGGCCGGGGACGGCGAGGCGGCGCGGGACGGCGAGGGCGCGGATGAAGCCTTGGCGGCCGGCGCGCCGGAGATCGAAGGCCGGGCTCCGGCGCGGCTCGCGGGCGAGCTCTCGCCGCCGCCGCGCGGGCCGGTGGCGCTCGTGCTGCTGGCAGCCACCGGGATCTTGCTGCTGATGCACGCCGGCCGGCTCGCGGGGCGGTTCCTCCTGAGGTACCGCCGGCCCGCGGCGCTGGAGGTCAGCCCGAGGGGCGTGACCGTCCGGAGCCGGACCGAGCTGTTCGGTAGGGCGGTGCGGGAGCAGGAGACGTACATCCCCGTCGAGGCGCTGCTCCGGGCGACGCGCGAGGTGCGCTACCCGCGGCTCGGCCTCTACGCGGGGCTCGTCGCGCTGGGGCTCGGGACGTACCTCGGCGTGTCGCTGCTCGTCGACGGCGCGCGGGCCGGCTCCCCGGAGCTGCTCGGCATGGGCGCGCTCGTCTTCGCCGTCGGCGCGGCGCTCGACTTCGGGCTGTCGCACGTGGAGACGGCGACCCGCGGTCGCTGCCGTGTGGTGCTCGTCCCGCGGAAGGGCCCCGCTGTCGCGCTCGCGGGCATCGAGCGTGCGGCCGCGGACCTCGCGCTGGGCAGGCTGCCGCGCGCCTGAAACTTGGCCGGGTCGCGCCGCCTCCGCTAGGCCGATCGGGCGAGGTGATGGCGATGCGCTCGAAGACCGAGAGGATGGCGGGGCTCAGGCGGATGCTGCACGACCTGCTGATCGCGCGGGAGAGCGGGGAGAGCGCTCCCCGCCTGGCGCGCGCGCAGGGGCACGTGGACGGCGCAATGCGGGCGCTGCTCGACAGCGGGCAGGCGACCCTGCAGGAGCTCCTGGAGCTCGTGGCCGCCGAGCGCGCGCGCGTGAGCGGCCCGGCGACCGCGGAGGTCGGCGCGGCGTCCCTGAACGCCTGATCGCGCCGCGGCGCCGCTCACTGCTGCGGGCAGCCCTGCTTCGCGCCGAAGTCCCAGCACGCGCCGCTCACGCCCGGCGCGCCGTTGCTCTCTACGGGGCCGCCGAGGCCGGCGACGCCGCCGTTGCCGGGCGTGCCTTCTTCCACGACGCTCAGCGCCGGCGCCGGGCTCGGCGCGGCCGCGTAGGCGATGCCCACCGCGTGGCCGCCTCGGCCGCCGCCGCCGGGGCCGCCGTCGCCGCCCGCCCCGCCTTTGCCTCCCGTGCAACCCTGGATCGAGCCGGACCCGGGGACGCGTGCCCCACCGTTGGCCCCCATGCCGCCCGACCCACCGGGGCTTCCATCCCCTCCCATGCCCCCGTTGCCCGCAGTGCCGACCGCGACGGTCACGTCGGTCAGCACCAGCTTGGTCCCCAGGCTGAGGATCCCGACGCTCGACCCGCCAGCCTTGCCGCCGCCTCCTCCTTTGCCGCCGCAGCCGCCGGACCCGCCGCCACCACCGCTGGCGCCCACGCCGTCGGTGAAGCTGCCCCCGCCGGCCGCGCAGAACCGTCCTGCTTTCGCGCCGCCGCCGCCGCCGCCGCCCTGACCTCGCTTCCCGCCCGCGCCGCTGCGACCGTCACCTCCGGTGATGCTGGCCAGCATCAGCGTGGTGCCGCTGCCAGCTTCGCCAGCGTCGCCGGAGGCGCCCCTCGCGCCGTTCTCACCGCTCGTGCACTCGAGCGACGCGCCCGCCTGTCCGTGTCCGGTGCCGCCAAGGCCGAACTCCGTCGGTGGATCTGCCAGCGGCGTGCCGTCGTTACCGTTCTGCCCGCGCCCCTCATCTTCCATGGGCTTTCCACCCAGCCCTCCAACGCCGCCGCTCGTCTCGCCATCCTCGCACGTCGTCACGCCCGGCAGACCGCCGTAGACCGTTCCGACGCACGCGCTGGAGACGTCATCCGGCGCGTTCGCTCCGTCCTGCGCCGCCGTCGGCGTCTCGCCCCTCGTGCCGTCCATCCCGTTCCCAGCGGTCACGTCGACGCGCACGAACTCCGCCTCGATGTCCGCAACCGCCACGGCGATCGACGACCCGCCCGGCTCCGTCGCGTCGGCCGCGACGATCTTGAAGCTCCGCACCCGCGCCCCGCTCGCGTTTTCCGTCAGCGTGAGCGCTACTCTGTTCGCAGGGCCCTCGATCGCGCTCCGCGCCTGTTCGCTCCACGTCCAGTCCGCGGCGCAATCGAAGCCGCCGATCACATCGACGGCCGTCTTGACCGTGACGCTCTCCTCGAACGCCTCGCTCGAGCACGCCAGCACCGGCTTCTTGCCGGCCGCCTTCTCGATCGCCTCCGCGAGCGACGCGTACGGCCTCGCCTTGGTCCCGTCTCCTCCGGACGGCGCGCTCGCGCTCGCGAACACAACGCACCTGTCCGTCACGATGTTCGCGTCCTGGGTCGGATCCCCCGAGCACTCGGGTCCGGGGTCGACGCTGCTGCCGCCGGTCCCGTCGGGGGGGCAGTACCTGGAGTCGTCCTCGCATTTCTCGGAGTAGGACAGCGGCCAGCATCCGGCGAGGTGCAGCGCCGCGACAGCCGACGCGGCGGGGATCACCCACGAAGAGAGCGGGATGCAGGCCCGCCGCCGGCGCGCGGGGCACCGCGCCTGCGCGCCGCCCGCACCTCCCTCGTCCCGCGCCCTGCCGATGAGGGAGTGGGATGCGTTGCCCACCGCGTTACTGCTCATTCGTCCCGTCACTTTCATAATCCCAAGCCTTTCCTGTGACGCTTCGCTCTCCCTGCAGACCGCTGCAAGGCGCACGCGCGCGGCGCGTCGCTCCGAGCATACTCAGCCGATGGATCGCCCGATCAAGGGTGATCCATCGGCCGCACGGGTCCGGCGGGGCGCCGCCGCGCGTCGCCCCTCTTCATGCGCGCCTGTCCGGAGCTCAGGGGGCGACGAGCGCCACGTCGCCCTTCGTTATCTGCCCGCCGACGCGCCACCAGTTCGCGATGAGCAGCCGCCCATCCACCTCGACGATGCGCGAGAAGGCGCCCGCGAATCCCTGCTGCTCGATCGCCTGCACGAACCAGCTGTGGCCGTCGCCGCTCTTCGTCCCGATCGCGAGCCGCAGCGTCCCGCTCGTCGCGTCCTGGTAGCTGATGCGCACCTCCCCGGCCGCGGTGACGAACACGCTCGCGTCGTCGCCGACGAGGTGCTGCCCGTCCTCGAAGGGGGCGCCCTCGATCCCGAGCCCATCGTCCGCCACCTCGGAGGGCTCGACGTCGGTGCCGCCCTTCACCCGCGCGTACCGCAGCCCCTCCGAGCGGCCGTCGGCGTACGCGAGGTGCCAGTCCCCCGCGCGGTCGATGAACAGCGAGGTCCCCATGCCCACGTCGCCCGTGTCGGTCCCGTCTGGCGCCGCCCCGTCCACGATCCGGGTCTCCCATGCGCCCATCGATCTCGACGCGATCACCACGTTGCCGTGGATGCGATCGTAGAACGCGAGGCCGAACCCGCCCGCGGCGTCCGGCGCCATCGCGATGTAGTCGCCGATCGCCTCGGGGTACGTGTCCGTGCGGCTCCCGTCGGAGATCGCGGCGCACACCGGCGAGCCGCCCTCGTCGATGCACGCCTGCCCGGAGCCGCACGCCGGGTCGCAGTCGCCGCTCGCGAGGGGCTTCGCGCAGCGCCCCGTGGTCCGGACGCACTTCATCCCCTCGCCGCAGAGGAACTCGCGGCACGGCGTCGCCTCGTCCCTGGCCACGTCCTCGAACCGCCACGCGCCCTCCTCGGGCGTGGCGCTCTCGCCGGTCGCGAGCCGGACGCTCGACGTGACCGCGCCTTCCTCGCCCGGCTCCATCGCCAGGTAGGCGATGACTGGCAGCCCCTTCACGAAGAGGAGCTTCGCGTAGCGCCCTATGTCGCTGTTCGACGCCTGCTGCACGGAGCTCACGGCCCACGTGTCCCCCTGCTTCTGCGCGAACTTGAGCCCGCGGTTCGTCCGGTCGTAGTAGGCCACCGCCGGCTCGCCGTCCGGACCGACCGCGATCGAGGTCCACAGGCCGACGTCCTCGCCGGGGTCGGTCTGGCCCCCGCGGAACCCGCGCACGTCGAACCTCGCCGGGTCGATCGGGGGCTCCGCGGGCACCCCGTCGATCGCTTCCCACGCGACCGCCTCGCCGTCCCACGTGCCGACCACGAGGTCGCCCCACTGGAAGGCGTTTTGCCAGTCAGCCTCCGCGTAGCCCGCGACCCAGACCGTGCGCTTGTCCGGGGCGACCGCGACCGACGTGTAGGCCCCGACCAGCCCGGCCTGGAGCGTCATGCAGTCGGGCGCGACGCACTCGTCCTTGGCCTCGACCTCCGGCTCGTCGCTGCACGAGCACCCGGCGTGCGAGCCGAGGAGCGCGGTGACGGCGACGCCGGCCAGCGCGGCCCGCGCGCCCCGCAGGCCGCGCGCGCGCCGCGCTTGCTGCCCGGCGCCGCGCGGGGCCGACGCGCGTCGTCCAGCGTCGCGCGCGCGCCGCGCGGGCTGCCCGGCGCCGCGCGGGGCGCCGCCGCGCCGCGCGAGCCGCACGGCCGCCGCGGCGACGGCGAGGCCGAGCCAGAGGCCGCCGGACGGACCCTCGCTGGAGCCGCCGGCCACGACGCAGCCGCAGCCGGCAGACGGATCGATGGGCATGCGGCCGCGGAGGAGCGGCTGCCGCGCCGTGCCGAGGTTGCCCTCCTCGTCGACGGCCTCGACCTCGATGTCCGCGGCGCCGCCGACGTCGACCGTCCTCATCTCCGCCGCCGTCGCCCAGGGCGACCACGCCCCGTCGTCGAGCCGCACGCGCACCTTCGCGCGCTCCGCGTCCGAGACCATGTCGCGCACCTCGAGCGGCACGTGACCGTCCACCGCCGCACCGATCGAGATGACCGGCGGCTCGACGTCGACCACCATCTCCACGGTCGCCGGCGTGGGATCGAGCGACAGCGGATCGCCCGCGATCCGCGACCGCACCGAGATCACGTGGCGCCCCGGGAGCCGCAGCCAGTCGTCGCGCAGGTCGACGATGCGGTCGCGCGTGAACGGCCGCCACACGCCGCTGTCGATCCGGTACGAGTACTCGACGGCCCGGGTGCCGCCGTCGAGCGGCGAGCTCATCACCAGCCGGGCGGTGGGCCCGTTGTCGCGGGTCATCGTCGGCAGGCGGAGCCCCTCGGCCCGCACCTCCTTGCGGCTGAGCTCGGCCTGCGTCTCGCTCCTCATCGCGCGCTGCTGCGCCGGCATGCCGAACGCCGCGAAGATGCCGAGGTAGCTGTCCTGCCCCTTCGTGAGCTTCCGCAAGCCGGGGGAGCCCGCGCCGTCGACCGACTCCGGGAGCACCAGCGAGAGCCCGAGCCCCGAGAGTGGCCCGTTGAGGTCGATCGCCGGCAGGCCGCCGCCGATGAGCTGGCCGACCTGGCTGCTGAGGAGCCCGCCGAGCGCGTCGGCGATGGACTCGGGATCTTCCCGGAGCAGCCCGTTGTTCGTCACCTTGCCGTTCTCGACCCCGATCGTCTCGATCACCGGCGTGAGCCCCTCGGGCGTGACCGTGAGGTTCATGGGCACGTCGAGATCGAACGTCGCGGTCATGAACCGGATGAACCGGTCGAGCGACCAGATGTAGAAATCGAAGCTCGCCCGCTCGAGCTGGATGCGGATCAGCGGGTCGTCGCTGAAGTTCGTGCCGTTGCCGAAGGTGACGCGCGGCGGCACCTGCGGGCGAATGACGAGCGCGACCTGCTGCGACTCGCGCTGCAGCGCGAGATCCTTCGCCGACGCGGCCAGCAGCCCCAGCGTGCCAGAGTTGAGGAGAGGCACCGTCTCCGTGGAGATCCCGAGGCAGAGAAGCCCACTGTTGTAGAGACCGTTCATGGCGTAATTCGCGAAGCGCTCGGAGATCGCGAGACCTATGTGCGGGCCGGGGAGATCGGCGGGCCAGCCGGAGACGGTGTTGGCGACGAGCTCATCGGGAATCGGGATGCCCGCGGGCAGCACCATGTCCGACAGCGGTACACATTTGGAGATCGGCAGCGGCTCGGCGCCGCCGTAGAGGCCGAGGGTGAGCCCGTTGCCGACGGGGTTGAGGTCGCCCCAGGTGAGATCGGAGGTGTCGTCTCGCTCGCTCGTGCCGCCGCCGGCGAGCAGGAGGTCGAACCCGCCCTGCGTGCCGGGGGAGATCCCGGCGAGCAGGCGGCCGAGGTCGAGGTGGCCCTCGACGCCGAGGAGGATCGAGGCGCACTCGTCGGTCGCCTGCGTGCCGTAGCGGCAGACGCCGCCGATGTCGTTGGTGCCGTCAGGGCAGGCCGGGTCCAGCGCCGGATCGGCCTTCTGACAGAGCTGCTGGTCGAGCTGGGTCTTCAGCGCGTCGGACATGGATCCCATGAAGCTCGTGATGATCGGCTTCACGAAATCCAGGGCATCGCCGACCCACGTGCCCCCGCAGTCGAGGTGCAGGCTCGACTCGAGCTGATCTTCGTCGATCGAGAGCCGGGTGACCTTGACGCGCGAGTACCCCTGCCGCGAGTGCTGCGGGTTGACGTCGATCTCGATCGAGAGCTCGACCTCGACATCGATGTTCGTGAAGGTCTGCTCGTCGGGCGGGCATGCGTCGTTGCCGTTGAGGGTGACGTACTGGGTGCTTTCGCCGAGGACGCCGCCGTCCAGGAAGATGGGCAGGCTCTGCATTCGCACCGGCAGCGGCCCCCGGATGACCAGGTTGTGCGGCGCTCTGGGCTGGATCTGCAGCGCCGCGCGCCCCACGTCGATCTCGGCCGTGCACGTCGGGGGGGTCGCCCCCGGATCGGCCCCGTCGGGACAGAGCGTGTAATCGATGATGCCGCCGAGAACCGACCCCGGGGACCTGGGGATGGAGAAGGTGATCACGCCGCTGTCCCCGCCGCCAAGCAGCGCGCGCCCGAGGACACCCAGGTTCTCCTCGAGGAACTCGAGCCCCGACTGCGTGAGCCGGGCCGAGCCGGCGTTCTCGATGCGGTCCGCGGGCTTGAAGCCGGCGGGGAGGGGGGTCATTCCACAGCCGGCGCACCCGCCGCCCGAAGCGGCACATCCGGCGATGACAAGCAGGACAAGGATGGAAGAGAGATGCTTGATGACGCGGGGCATAAGGAACCCTCCGGGGAGCACGACCCGCAGCGCCGGGCCCGCTGGCGCGGGCCTCAGGACGCCACGGCAGATCGTACGCTCCCGGGAGAGTCACCCGCAAGCGCTACTGTGGACAGAGCCCCGTGATCTTGACGGCGCTCGCGGCGTAGTCGGCGCCAAGCGCATAGGCGTCTGCGCAGTCTTCCGTCGCCGCCGAGTTTGTCGCGCTGCACCAGTCGCCCTTGAGCACGATCTGGCCGTTCTCGTCGCGCTTGCAGGTATTGGGCGTCTCACCCGTGCCGTATTCTCCGATGTCGCCCGAGAGCACGACACAGAGGCTCTGGTTGACCTCGGGGACGATCACCCGGTCGACCTCCTCCAGCGTGATGAAGGCGGAGAGCTTGCCGCCGTTGATGAACGCGGGCGGGTCGCCGTCCTGGCCGGGGAGGCAGGCGTTGAGCGGGTCGAGCGCCTCGCTGTTGCGCCGCCCGATGCAGTTGTTGTCCGCCGACACCTCCGCGTCGGTGAGCTTCACCTGGTGCAGGGGCAAGATGATCGGGTCCGGGCTAGTTTCCAGGAAGATCGGGACGTTGAGGGTCTCGGCCTCGCCGCTCCAGGCGCCGTCGGTCAGGGGGGCGTCGATCTCCGTCGGCGCGATCTCGAACTCGCCGGCGGTCATGTTGGCGAAGCAGTAGCCATCGAGCGGGTCCTCCGTGGGCATCGCGCCGCCGGTGCGCAGCTTGCCGGTCATCGTGTCGAACTCGAGGAGCCAGGAGAAGGTGCCCGTGCCGTTCAGGTAACACAGGGGCAAATTCATCGTTAACCCCTGGGCGACGAGGCGGGCGATATAGCCGGTCGCGAGCACGTCGGGCTTCGTGATCGTGAGCTGTGCCATGCGCAGCCCGAACGTTGTCGCCCCCTGGTTGTCGTGGACGGCGATGCAGTCCGACTCGACAGCGGTGCAGACCGGGTGGCGCAGCGTGCAGTCGCCGGTGGGCCCGCCGCCGGTCCCCCCGGCTGAATTCGAGCTCGACCCGTCGGTGTCGTCGCCCCCGCACCCCGCCACCGCGGCCGCGCCCGTCAGCGCGGACACACCTAGTACAACAACTACCTTCAGAAACCGCATCTCTTGCCTCCTCTGGAGTCGAAAGATGCCGAGTATAGGCGACCGCAATGCAATGACCACGCAGGGGAGGCGACGGCGCACCGCGTCGCCACGGCGTCCCGCGACGCTCCGGGGAGGCTACGCCTGTCGGCGCGCGACGGAGCGCGCGCGTGAGGTCTAGCGGCGCTCGTAGCGGTCGCCGAGGCGGTCGCCCACGGGGAGCGCGCGCAGGAGGCGAACCATCGTCCACACGGTGCCGGCCAGCTTGCGCAGCTTCGAGGTGCCGACGCGCTCGTTGTACTCGATGGGCATCTCCACCACGCGATAGCCGCACTTGGCCGGAAAGAGCAGCGTGTCGATGGGCAACGCGTCGCCCTCACCGTCGAAATCGAACGCGCGAATCACCGAGCAACGGTAGGCGCGCATGCCGCTGTGGACGTCCGAGGTGGGGATGCCGTGCATCGCGTGCGCCATGGCCGCGAAGGCGCGGTTGGCGAGGTAGTTCGGGACCGGCATGGCCGCGGGCCGCGTGCGGGTGCGGGCGCAGTTCACCACGTCGGCGCCTTCCTCCTCGACGAGCCGCCGGAGCACCGGGATGTTCTCGGCGGGGTAGGTGAAGTCGCAGTCGAGGTAGATGAGCAGCTCGCTCCGGGCGGCGGCGCTGTACATGAGGAGCTCCATGGCCGGGCCGTGCCCGCGCGGCGGCACCTGCCGGAGCACGCGCGCCCCGAGCCCGGCCGCGATCTCCGGGGTCCGGTCCCGCGTGGAGCTGTCGACGCAGAGGATCTCCGCGTCGGGCGCGACCTTCCTGATCTCGCCGATCATGGCGCCGACGCTCTCCTCTTCATCCATCGTGAGCATGCCGACCGTGAGCCGCATCCGGCGCGGGCGCGGCGGCTTCCTGGCGACGATCACGTGCTGGAACGCGAGGAGGCCGGGCGCGCGGTCGGCGACGACGTCCTCCAGCGGGCGGACGAGCGCCTGGTAGGCCTTGTACGGGAGCGAGCGGGCGAGATCGGTCGGGTCCTCGCCCGCACCGAGGCCGCTCAGGATGAGCCCCTTGGCGGCGCGGACGAGCATCGGGTTCTGCTCGACGCGCAGCACCTCGAGCCCGGCGCGCTCGACGAGCTGGATCGCCGAGGCGCGGGTGAAGAAGCGCAGGTGCGAGTCGTCCAGGATGCCGCTCGGCTCGTACTCGAAGCGCCCGGCGAGCAGGCCGAGGCGCACCGGCCACGCCGCGACGTTGGGGAGCGAGACGATGACGTGGCCGTCCTCCTCGAGGTGCGGGAGGAAGCGGCAGAGCACGGCGAGCGGGTCGGCCGTGTGCTCGAGGACGTCGGCGAACAGGAGCAGGTCGAAGCGCCGATCGCCGAGCGCCTCGCGCACGGCGGCGTCGCTCGTGATGTCGGCGGCGAGGACCTCGTCGAGCACCGCCCCGGCGCGCGCGAACGACCCGGGCGCGATCTCGACGCCGGTCACGCGCGCGCCCGTGCGCTTGATGGCGGCGCCGTTGATCCCGATCCCGCAGCCGACGTCGAGCACCGTCCGCGGCCGGCCGGCGGCGGCGACGAGGGCGCGGTTCACCTCCTCGACCACGTACTTGCGCCCGGCGGGGGCCTCGGGCGCGGCCTCGGGCGTGGGGAGCGGCGGCGACCGGCGGGCCAGGTCGCCCTCGTCCTCCGGAGGGCGCGGCCCTCGAGCTTCCCCTTCTCCTCGCGCGCGGCCGGGCTCGGCGTTCACGCGCGGCTACTTAGCACGCTTCTCCCAGGCGGCGTTGAATTCGCGGATCGTCTCCTCGGTCTTCGGGTTGTGGAGCATCTTCCGCAAGATGGCGGGCGGCACCGTCACGATGTGCGCGCCGGCGTCGAGCGCCTCGTTCACGTCCATGAGGTGCCGGATCGAGCCGACGATGATCTCGGCGGGCAGCCGCTCGCGCTCGAGCCTCGCGCGCGTGCGCTCGATGACGGGGGTCGCGGCGTAGCCCATGTCGCGGATGCGCCCGCTGAAGATCGACACGTACGCGCCGCCGGCGAGCGCCGCGAGGTACGCCTGGTTGAAGCTCATCACGCACGTGACGTTGGTGAGCACGCCGCGCCTCGCGAGCGCGTGCGTCACCTTGAGGCCGACGTCGCAGAAAGGCACCTTGATGCAGATCCGCTCGGGCGCCCACGCGTGGTAGGCGCGCGCCTCGTCGAGCATCTCCGCCTCGGTCTCGCTCGTGAGCTCGACCGACACGGGCCCCGCCGACGCCGCGAGCACCTCGCGGATGCGCCGCTCGAGATCGACGCAGTCCGCGTCGCGCGAGAGGATGAGAGGGTTCGTGGTCACGCCGGCGAGGACGCCCCAGGAGAACATCTCCTTGATCTCGGCCGGGTTCGAGCTGTCGAGGAAGAACATGGCGCTCCTCGGGGCTCGCCCGAGCCCCGGCGGCGAGGGTCTAGGCCAGTTCGGCGGGACGGAGAAGGAGAAAACCGTCCGGCTGCGCGGCGGACCGGGCCGCCCCGCCTGCAACGACGGCGCTGCCGCCGGTGTGAACGGCGTTGCAGGCGAGGGGAGTCCGCGCTTCAGTTCTGGTAGTCGGGGATCTCCCTTCGACTGAACGGTTTTGCACGGACGGTGCGCCGATGAGCAGCGGACGATCGTCGACGACGACGGCGAGAGACTCGGTGGACCCCAGCCCGCTGCTCGCGGCCAGCTCGCCCGCGGGCCTCTACGTCGCCTCGCCCGACGGCCGCCTCGTCGACTGCAATGACGAGCTCGCCCGGCTGCTCGGCTACGGCTCGCGGGCGGAGGCGCTCGCGTCGGCCGAGCTCCTCCCCGGCGGGTGCGTCGCGGGCGGGGCGGGCGCGAAGGCCTCGTCGGCAAGCGCGAACGAGGGCTTCCTCACGCGCCGCGACGGCTCGGCGGTCCGGGTGATGAGGACCGAGACCCTCACCGAGGCGCGCGGGGAGCGGCTCGTGGTCGGGGCGATCGTCGACCTCTCCTCGTCGCGCTGCACCGAGGACCGCCGGCGCGAGCTCTCGGAAGAGCTGCGCCAGGCGCAGAAGATGGAGGCGGTGGGGCGGCTCGCGGGCGGGATCGCCCACGACTACAACAACCTGCTCGCGATCATCCTGAACTACACGAGCCTCGTGATGGAGGAGCTCGACGAGCAGAGCCCGGTGCAGAAGGACCTCGCCGAGATCAAGCGCGCCGCGCAGCGGGCGGCGTCGCTGACGCGGCAGCTGCTCACCGTCAGCCGGCGGGGGCTCGCGCAGCCGGTCGTGCTCGACCTCCGGGACGTCGTGCGCGGGATGGATGGCGCGCTCCGCGCCGCGGTCGGCGGCGCGGTCGAGCTCGCGATCGCGCTCGGCCCCTCGGGCTGCCGGGTGCTGGCGGACGCGGGTCAGCTCGAGCAGGTGGTCATGAACCTCGCGGTCAACGCGCGCGACGCGATGCAGGACGGCGGCCGGCTGTCGATCGAGGCGCGCGCGGTCCGCGTCGGCGCCGCCGGGAGCCTGCACGACGCGCACCCGGCCATCCCGCCCGGCAGGTACGCGCGCCTCGCCGTGAGCGACACCGGGAGCGGGATGAGCGACGACGTGCGGACGCGCGCCTTCGAGCCGTTCTTCACGACGAAGCCGCGGGGGAAGGGGACGGGCCTCGGGCTCGCCACCGTGTACGGGATCGTCAAGCAGTGGCGCGGCTACATCGAGCTCGCCTCGCAGCCCGGGGAGGGCACGCGCGTCGAGATCTACCTGCCGCTCGCGGCGCGGCCGGCGGCCTCGCGGCGCGGGCGCGCGGCCCGCGCCGCGCCGCGCCGGGGCGAGGGCGGGACGGTGCTCATCACCGACGACGAGGAAGCGGTGGTCACGCTCGCGAGCCGGCTCCTCGCGCAGAGCGGCTACACCACGCTGACAGCGCGCGGGCCGCTCGAGGCGGTGCGCGTCTGCGAGGCGCAGCGCGGGCGCATCGACCTCCTGCTCACCGACGTGCTGATGCCCGAGATGTCCGGCTGCGAGCTCGCCGAGCGCCTCGTGAAGCTCAGGCCGGACATGAAGGTGCTCTTCATGTCCGGCTACACGGGCGACGCGCTCGACGGCCAGCTCGCCGCCCGGCCGGGCGCCGCGCTGCTGGGCAAGCCGTTCACGGCCGAGTCGCTCCTCCGCGCCGTCCGCAAGGCGCTGGAGGGCGCCGCGTGAGCGGCTCGCCGGCCTCGCTGACAACGTGCACGCGCGGGTCCTCGCGCGAGCGGCTCGCCGGCCTCGCTGGCAAGGCGCACGCGCGCGCCGGCGCTACGGCGCCTCGCCCCGCTTGATACCGTAGCCGCGGATCTTCTTGTGCAGGTTCGTGCGCTCGACGCCGAGCGCCACGGCGGCGCGCGAGATGTTCCAGTCCAGGCTGGCCAGCACCTCGATGATGTACCGGCGCTCGGCGCGGTCGCGGAACTCGCGCAGCGTCAGGCGAGGACGCTCCGGTTCGTGGCGGGCCGCGCCCGCGGGCGGCTCGGCCGCGCCGGGGGGAGGCGGCGCGATCGAGCCCTCCCCGGCGGCCCCCTGCGCGTCGTCCTCGAACGGGTTCTCGTGCGGATCCTCCGGGAGGTCGGCGATGGTGACGATGTCGCTCGAGAGGATCGCGGCGCGTTCGATCACGTTCTTGAGCTCGCGGACGTTGCCCGGCCAGCTCCGGCGCTCGAGCGCGGCGTAGACGACCGGGTCGATCGCCTTCTGCTTGAGGCCGTTCTCGTTGCAGAACGCCGCCATGAACGCGTCGGCGAGCGCGCGCAGGTCGTCCATGCGGTCGCGCAGCGCCGGGCTCTTGATCGGGAACACCGCGAGGCGGAAGAAGAGGTCCTCGCGGAAGCGGAGCGCGGCGACCTCGCGCGAGAGGTCCTTGTTCGTCGCGGCGAGCACGCGGACGTCGACGTGCCGGCTGTGCTCGCTGCCGACCCGGCAGATCTCGCCCGACTGGAGGGCGCGCAGCACCTTCGCCTGGGCGGCGAGGTCCATGTCGCCGATCTCGTCGAGGAACAGCGTGCCGCCGTGGGCCTGCTCGAAGAAGCCCCGCTTCGGCCCGCTCGCCCCGGTGAACGCGCCGCGCTCGTGGCCGAAGAGCTCGCTCTCGATGAGCTCGCGCGGGATCGCGGCGCAGTTGACCCGGACGAAGGGGCCCCGCGCGCGCGGCGAGAGCCGGTGGATGGCTCGGCTGATGAGCTCCTTGCCCGTGCCGCTCTCGCCGGTGATGAGCACGCTCGCCTTCGTGGGCGCGACGCGATCGATCTCCTTGAACAGCCGCTGCATCGCGGCGCTCTGGCCGATCATCTCGTAGCGCGACTGCACCTGCGCCTTCAGGTCCTCGACCTCGCGCGCGAGCCGCGAGTTCTGCAACGCATTCTTGACGCCCACAAGGACGCGCTCGCGGTTCAGCGGCTTCTCGAAGAAGTCGGAGGCGCCGAGCTTGATGGCCTTCACGGCGTCGTTCACGGTCGCGTGGCCGCTGATGACGATCACCGGCAGCTCGCGGGTGGCGTCGTCCTGGCGCACGCGCTGGAGGAGGTCGAGGCCGTTCATCCCGGGCAGGAGCAGGTCGACGAGGGCGAGGTCGACCGGGCTGTCGCCGTGCGCGAGCAGCTCCAGCGCCGCCTCGGCGCTCGGGGCCTCCGCGACCTGGTACCCCTCGCCCTGCAGCACGAGCGCGAGGGTGCGGCGGATGTTGCGCTCGTCGTCCACGACGAGGACCGTCGGCGCGGCGGCGCCGCCCGGGTGCAGCGTCGGGGGTGGGGCCGCTGGCGAGGGCGCGGGAGAGGGAGCAGGCATGGGGTCGACCATACCCCAGCTCCGCCGCGCGCCACGATGCGGGAGCAAAGGCGCGGAGGGCCGGGCCCCGCAGCGGGAAGCCCTGGCGCGCCGGCGCCGGATTGGGTACGAGGCCTGCTCGATGAGACCCTCCGCCGCTGTCCTCGCCCTCGCCGGGTGCCTCGCTGCCCTGGGCGGGCTCGTGGGCTGCGACTTCGAATTCAACGACGGCCGCACGGCCACCCTGACGTACACCGAGGACGCGCGCGCCGCGTACAACGAGGCGATGGCCGCGTTCGACGCCAAGGACTGGGAGGACGCGCGCGCCCTCTTCACCGAGCTGAAGCGGCGCTTCGCGTACAGCCGCTACGCCCGGCTGGCCGATCTCAGGATCGCCGACCTCGATTTCGAGCAGGGGAAGTACCCCGAGGCGATCTCGGAGTACCGCGCGTTCATCCAGGAGCACCGGACCGATCGGAACGTCGAGTACGCGAAGTACAGGATGGCGAAGGCGCTCTACCTGGACATCGACGACACGGTGTTCCTGCCGCCGGCCGAGGAGCGCGACCAGGCGACCACGATCGAGGCCCACAAGGAGATCCGGACGTTCCTCCGGCAGTTCCCGCGCAGCCGCTACCGCGAGGACGCGGCGTACATGCTCGAGGTAGTGACGGGGCGGCTCGTGCGCCACGAGCTCTACGTGGCGCGCTACTACCTCAAGGAGGACGCGTTCGACGCGGCCCTCGCGCGGATAGACTACGCGCTGCGGACCTTCCCGGGCTCCGGGCTCGACCCGGAGGCGCTCGTCCTCAAGGGCGAGACGCTCCTCAAGATGAAGAAGCTGGCCGAGGCGCGCGCGGTGTTCGAGTCGGTCATCCGGGACTGGGGCGGGCCGTTCGCCGTGACAGCGCGCCGCTTCCTCGACGAGATGGGCGCCGCCGGGAAGGGCCGCGCGCCCGCCAAGGCGGCGTCGGGCCCCGCCCGCTCGGGGCCGCGGCTGTGACGCAAGCCGCCGGGCGGCCTTCCTCCGGCGCTCGCTACGTGCTGGAGCAGACCGAGGTCGAGGGCTCGCCGGGCGAGCTCGTCTACCGCGGGCTCGTGCGGCTCCCGGACGCGGACGTCCCGGTCGAGGTGCGGGTCGCCGAGGCGACCGGCGCGGCCACGGCGACGCTGGACGCGGCGGCCGTGCCGCCCGGCGGGCCCCTCCCGGAGGAGCTCTCCCGGACCGCGGCGGCCCTCGTTCGCAGCGCGACAAGGTCAGCGGACGCCCATGCGCGGCGGCCGCCGCGGAAGATCGTGCGCTGGCGGGGGTAGAGGGCGGCGCCCCCTGCGGCGGGGGCGGCCGGGGCGCTCCCCTCGTTCCTTCCGCGTCCGCCAGCCTGGCGCCGTCGTCTCCCGGCCTCGGGCCATGCTAAAAGCGTCCCACCATGTCGTCCGAGAAAGTACCGATGACGCCCGAGGGGCAAGCACGGCTCCGCGAAGAGATGCGACGGCTGAAAGAGGTCGACCTGCCGCAGGTGGTCAAGGACATAGGAACGGCCCGAGAGCACGGAGATCTCTCCGAGAACGCCGAGTACCACGCCGCCAAGGAGCGGCAGGGCATGATCGTCGCTCGCATCAGCTACCTCGAGCAGACGCTCTCGCGCGCCGAGGTGATCGATCCGTCGAAGCTGAGCGGCAGCAAGGTCCAGTTCGGCGCCAGGGTGAAGCTCGCGAACGTGGACACGGACGAGGAGCAGAGCTTCCAGATCGTCGGGCCCGAGGAGGCGGATCTCAAGATCGGCCGCATCTCCATCGCCTCGCCGCTCGCGCGCGCGCTGCTGGGCCATGAGGTGGGCGAGGAGGTCCGCGTGATGATGCCGGCGGGGCCGCGCACCTACGAGATCCTCGAAGTCTCCTACGCATGACCGATCGCAACGGGGCCGCTCCGATGCGCCCGCGGGGCCATGGGGGCGCCGGCCGTCATCCGGGAGGGCCCGTGGCCTCCGGTCGAGGCGCCCTGGGGAGCCGGCCTGACACGATGGCGGCAGCGGAGTCGCTCGCGGGCGCTGCCGCTCAGGGAGCGCCCGGCCACCGGGCTCCGGCGGCGCCGCGCCCGCAGGCCGGGCCGGCGCGGCCGTCCACACCCGCGCCGGCGCCGAGCCGCGCCACGTTCCCGAGCGGCAACTCCGAGGCGCCCCCGCGGAAGCTGGAGACCGAGATCGGGTGGCGCATGGCGGATGCCTACCTCGCGCTCGCGGCGCTCGCGCTCGCCGAGCTCGTGGTCGTCGGCGCGCTGCGGTGGCGAGAGCTCGTCGGGCCCTACGAGCTGAGCCGCGCCGTGCGCGATCTCCTGCCGCTCGCGCTCGCGGCCGCGGCGCCGTGCGCCGCGCTCCTCGGCGCGGTGCTCGAGATCGTCATGCGCGCCGAGCGCAAGGGGTTCCGTGCCGCGGCGGCGCTGGTCGCGGGGGCGTTCGGCGGCGCCGTGGCCTTCGGGGTGTCGGCCGGGCGCATGCTCGAGGGGGGCCGGCGGGCGCCCTTCGTCGCGGCGCTGGCGCTCCTCGCGGCCGGCGCGACCTTCGCGGCGGCGCCGCGCGTCGCCCGCGGCCTGAAGCGGGCGCGCGCCGTGGCCTCGGGCCGATGGCTCGTCCTCGGCGCGATCGCCGCGGTCGTCCTGCTCGAGATCGCGAACGTGCGCATCTTGCCGCGCCTCTACGTCGCGTTCCACCTCGGGCTCGCGGCGCTCACGCTCGCGGCGGCGACGTTCGCGACCCCGGCGCTCCCCGTGCGCGCGGCGCGCGACGGCGATGAGCGTGAGCGCCGCGAGCGGCGCTCGCCCAGGCTGGTGCGCGCGGCGCTCGCGCTCGTCCTGTTCGCGTTCGGCGCCGCGCTCGCGCCCGGCGCGGCGGACCGGCTGGCGCTCGCGGACAACATCCGGCTGATCTACGCGACGCACGGCCCGCTGCTCGGCCACGTGGTCGAGCTCGCCGCCGTGCTCTCGCCGCCCGAGCCGCTCGACGCCGCGCCGCTCGACGAGCGCGCGAGCGGGCACGCGATCGATCTGCGGGGCCGCGACGTCGTGCTGATCAGCATCGACGCCCTGCGCGCCGATCACGTGGGGGCGTACGGCTACAGCAGGAAGATCACGCCGAACCTCGATCGCCTGGCGGCCGAGGGCGTGCGCTTCGAGGCGGCGTACACGCCGACGCCGCACACGTCGTACGCGGTGTCGTCTCTCATGACGGGCAAGTACATCCGCCCGCTGGTGCTGCAGGGGCTCGGGGAGGACTCCGAGACGTTCGCGCAGCACCTGCGCCGCTACGGCTACAAGACGGCGGGCTTCTACCCGCCGGCGGTGTTCTTCATCGACGGCGAGCGCTTCAGCGCGCTGCGCGACCGGGCGCTCGATTTCGAGTACCAGAAGATCGAGTTCGCGAGCGCGCAGCTCAGGGCGGAGCAGGTGCGGGGCTACCTCGCCGGGCTCGGGCCGGAGCAGCGCGCGTTCCTGTGGGTGCACCTCTTCGAGCCGCACGAGCCCTACGAGGCGCACCCGGAGCACCCGCTCGGTGACCGCGACGTCGACCGCTACGACGCCGAGATCGCCGTCGCGGACGCGGGCGTGGGCGCGATCGTCGACGAGGTCCGCAAGGGGCGGCCGAACGCGGTCGTGATCGTCACGGCCGATCACGGCGAGGAGTTCGGCGAGCACGGCGGGCGCTACCACGGCACGACGGTGTACGAGGAGCAGGCGCGCGTCCCGCTCATCGTGAGCGCGCCCGGCCTGCTCTCGCCGCGCGCGGTGCGGGCGCCGGTGCAGCTCGTGGATCTCCTGCCGACGGTGCTCGCCGGGCTCGGCATCCCGCGGCCGGCGCGCGTGCGCGGTGCCGACCTCGGCCCGCTGCTCGCGAGCGGCGACGAGGCGGCGGAGCAGGGCAGGGCGGCGCCGCCCGGCGGGCCCCCTTCGCTCCCGGGCTTCGCGTTCGCCGAGACCGACGCGCAGACGCTGCTCGCCAAGGGCACGCTGCGGCTCGTCTGCGCGCGCAAGATCGGCGCGTGCGCGCTCTATGACGTCGCGACCGATCCGCGCCAGGCCCAGGACATCTCCGCGCTGCGCCCCGCGGAGCTCGGCGCGATGCGCTCGGAGCTGCGCGCGATCGAGGCGTCGCACGGGCGCTACGAGGTCCGCGGCCTCCGCAAGGAGGGCAAGGGCTGGCCCGACGCGCTCCGCCGCGGCATCGCGGGCGACGCCGACGCGGTGGTGGAGGTCGCGGCGCTGCTCGACGACGCCGACGTGGCGATCCGCCGCAAGGCGGGCGAGGTGCTCTTCGATCTGCGCCGCTCCGAGGCGGCGCCGTCGCTGCGGCTCGCGCTCGTGCGCGACGAGGACGACGAGGTGCGGCGCTGGGCGGCGCTCACGCTCACGCGGCTCGGCGAGGGCGCGCCGCTCACCCGCGATCTCGTGGTCGATCCCGACCGCAAGTGGCGCCGCCTCGCGGCGCTCGCGCTGGCGGAGTCGGGCGATCGCCGCGGCGACGACGTGCTCGTGGCGTGGCTCAGGCAGGTGGTCCGGGGCGCCGAGCAGGACGGCGGCGCCGATCCGGTCGAGGCGACGCCGTTCGAGCGGGCGCGCGAGATCGTCGACGCGCTCGCGAAGATCCGGGTGAAGGCAGCGCTGCCGCCGCTCATCGCGGCGCTCGGCGACGTGCGGCTCCGCCCGTACGCCGCCGCCGCGCTCGCGGCGATCGGCGAGGACGCCGCGCGGCCGGCGCTCGCCGAGCGGCTCGGCCAGGAGCCGTACCAGACCGCGCGCGTGGCGATCGCGGAGGCGCTGGTGAAGCTCGGCGCCGGCCCGGAGCTCCGGGCGCCGCTCCTGCGCATGCTGGGCACGCCCGATCCTCTGCCGGGGGGGCTCGGGCTCGCGCTCCGGGCCGACATCCTCGACCTGCTCGGCGGTCCGCGCGAGCGCGATCTCGGCCGCCTGCGCCGCTTCGCGAAGAGCGGGGTCGGGCTCGGCGTCGTGATCCCGAAGGCGGGCAACGGCAAGGGCGTGCGCGTCCTCTGCCGCGCCCGGACCGACGACGGCCGCCCCGGCGAGGTGCGCTTCGGCAGCCCGAGGCGCGGCGCGCGCCCGCCCAAGCGGGACGGCGAGTCGATCGTCCCGGCCAGCGCGCCGGAGCTCGATCCGGACCGCGCGATCACGCTCGCGATCCCGCCGGGGAGCGAGCCGACCGAGGCGTTCGCGACCCTGCCGCCCGCGACGGGCGCCCAGCCGGGCAGCTACGCCGATTTCGTGGTGTACGCGACGCAGAACGTCGAGGTTTTCGCGTGCGCGGTCGTCCCGCTGAGCGACGAGATCCCGCCCCCTCCGCCGGCGCCCTGGTCGCCCGACGCCTCCGGCGCGCCGCCGCGCTCGGACGACGGAGCGCCCGCCGCTCACCGCGCAGATTGACGCCGCAGGCCGCGAGACTAGAGTCCGCCGCGTGTCGGACAAGGACCGAGAGAAGGCCGAAGAGAATCCCGCGCGGAGTGATGAGGACGCTGCCACGCGGCGCGATGGCGACGACGACGGGGCTGCGGAGGCGGCCCCGGCGCGGCCACCTCGCGGCGCTCCGGTGAAGGACGCCGACGACGAGAGCGGCGACGAGGCCGCCCAGCGCGTCGCCGAGGCGCTCGGCGTCGCCGAGGGGGACGAGGCTCCCGCGCCGGACGCGGCGAGCGACGAGGCGGTCGAGGCGTCGCCGAACCGCGCGGCCCGCCGCCGCGAGGAGGCCACCGCGCGCCGCCGCAAGAAGAAGGCGACCGGCGAGGAGCTGCCCCGGGACAAGAACGCGCGCGCGAAGGAGTTGCTCGCGCGCCGCAGGGAGCAGGCCGCGGGGCGCCGCCCGGTCCAGCTCTTGCCGGGCGAAATGGTCGAGGACGCGCTGAGCCGCATGACCAGCGGTGCCGGCCGGTGGATCAAGAAGAACTTCCACGTGATCCAGTGGAGCGCGCTGGCGGCGCTCGTCGCGGTCGGCGGCGTGCTGTTCTACGTGTCGCGGACCGACAAGAAGGACGCTGTATCGTCGTCGGCGCTCGCGGGCGCGGTGGCCGCGGACCGGGGCAGGGTGCTCGCCGAGGACACGCGCACCGACGAGGAGAAGGAGCTCGACGTCACGAGGACCTTCAAGAGCGCGGACGAGCGGTCGGACACGGCGCTCGCCGCGTACAACAAGGTCATCGACGAGCACGGCGGCACCGGCGCGGCGATGCTGGCGAAGCTCGGGCAGGCCGGGGTCTTGCTCGACAAGAAGGACTACGCGCACGCGATCGAGGCGTACAGCGCCGTTGTCTCGTCGCCGCTCGCCGGGGCCGATCCCGACGTGAAGGGGCGCGCGATCGAGGGCATCGCCTTCGCCAAGGAGGGCAAGGGTGATCTCGACGGCGCGCTCGCGTCCTTCAAGGAGCTCGAGGGCATCGACATGAAGGGCTTCAAGGAGCTCGCGCAGTACCACCAGGCGCGGATCCACCTGGCCAAGGGCGAGACCGACAAGGCGAAGGAGCTGCTCAAGAGCGCGCACGAGAAGCTCCAGGCGCCGTCCGCCGAGGGGCGCTCCTTCCAGTTCCTCGAGGCCGTCGTCGAGGAGATGCTGCGCAAGATCGATCCGGCCGCCGCGCCGCCTCGCGCTGCGTTTGGCGGCCCGAAGGGCCAGTCGATGACGCCGGAGGAGATCGAGCAGCTCATCCGCCGGGCGCGTGAGAACGCGGAGAAGAAGGGTGGCGATGCGCCGCACTGATCGCGCCGTGGGCGCCGCGCTCGTCGGGCTGGGCCTCGCGTCGCTCGTCGGCTGCGGCAACCTCGGCGTCGCCGCGGCGCCCGACGCGCCGCTCTGGCTGCACCACCCGGGGAGCGCGCTGGGCATCACGACGCGCCGCGCGCTCACCGCCGAGACGCGCAAGGTCGGCGAGGCCTACGAGCGCGGCCGTCCCGAGATCGACGCGGCGCACCGGCGCATCTTCGTTGGATCGAGCGACCACGGCCTGTACGCGGTGCGGGCCGACACGAGCGACGTCCTCTGGCGCTTCGAGACGCTCGGCCCGGTGCAGAGCGAGCCGCTCTACGATGGCGCGTCGGACTCGGTCTACTTCGGCTCGAACGACGGCGCGCTCTACAAGGTGCGCGCCTCGGACGGCAAGCTGCTCTACCGCTTCATGACCAACGCCGAGGTCACGCGGCGTCCGGTGCTGCGCGACGGCGTGCTCTATGTGACGAACTCGAACGACACGCTGATCGCGATCGACGCGGAGACGGGCGCGACGCGCTGGCTCCAGCATCGGACGCCGGCGTTCGGGATGGAGATCGCCGGGTACGCCGGCCCGGCGCTCGGGCGGGACAAGGTCTACACCGCGTTCTCCGATGGGGTCGTGATGGCGTACGACCTCAAGAACGGGTCCGAGCAGTGGGCGCTCGTCGATCTGGCGGCCGAGGCCGAGCAGAGCGCGGGCGGCCAGACGCCGAAGTACCTCGACACGGACACCACGCCGGTCGTCGGGCGCATCGCCTCGGGCGATGTGGTCTTCGTGGCGGGCTATGCGGGCGGGGTCTTCGCGCTCGACGCCGAGAACGGGACGCGGGCCTGGGTGAACGAGGCGGCGGTCGGCGTGACCGAGCTCGTGCTGTGGCAGCAGCCGGCGCATCAGCCCCGGAGCGGGGGCGGTCCGATCGTGCCGGAACGGCGGGTGCTCCTCGCGTCCTCGGGCATGACCGGCCTGTGGGCCATCGATCCCGAGGATGGCCGGACGATCTGGCGCCGGGAGCTGCCTGATGGCGGCATCTCGGCCCCGGTGCTGTTCGCTGGGGCGCTGCTGGTGACGACCACGCGCTACGGGATCTTCCTGTTCTCGCCGCTGGACGGGGCCGTGATCGACGGCATCGAGACCGGCGGCGGCATCGCGATGACGCCGGCGGCCTACGGCCGGCGCGCGTTTGTCATGACCAACGGCGGCGCGCTGCTCAGCCTGGACGTCGAGGCGCCGCCGGTTCCGAAAGGCTGAACTCGCGTTCAGTTTCATGCGGGACTGAGGCCCGCGGAGCGAGGCGCGCAGGGCGATCCTGATGCCCGGGGGTGGGTCTGGAGAAGGCCGGCTGGCTGGGTATGAGCGCTCCGGAAAGCCAGGGCGCCGCGTAGCGGCGTTTGCGGAGGCGACGAGCGGGGGCACGTGGGCTTGCGTGTCCCGGAGGGGCGCGGGTCTCCGTCGGGGGTGCGGGGGGCGGACCCGGGTTGCGGTACGCGAGGCGGACCCGGGTTGCGCGAGGCGAACCCGGGTTGAGGCGCCTGGCTCGGAGCCTGGCGGGGCGGCTCGTATGAGGCGGACCCAGGTAGCGCGTGAAGCGGACCGGGGCCGACCCGGGTTGCGCGCGTGCACGAAACGACCCGGTTGAGCCGCCTGGCGGCGCCTGGTTCGGAGCCCGGCGGGGCGGCGACATCTTCTCGGATTTGCTCGGGAAAACCGGGCTGAGGCCCCCTGCCCCTTGACCTGTCCTGGATCGCATAAGAAACATTATGTCAACTAGCGCGCCGGGGCGGCTTTTGGGGGGCCTCCAGCCAGGCCCAACCTCGGTCGGCGGACGCCGGCGGACGAAACCCCGGTCGGCAGATCTCCGTCCGGCGGACGCAGCCGCGGCGGGTCAACCTCGGTCAGCGAACCCGCTCGCCAGCGAACCCAACCTCGGTCGGCGCGAGCCGATCCCGGTCAGCCCAACCTCGGTCAGCGCGAGCGCCGCCGGCGGACGCGCCCCACCCGGGAGGCCGCCCCACCGGATCGCTCCGCGTCTACCCCTCGGCCCAGCCCTCGCCCCCGTCCCTGGCCAGCGCAGACACCCGTCGGCGGTCGCCATGAACCGCAACCTCCGCGCCCGGCGCGCGCCGTCTCACCGCTGTACCCACGTGCGTCCCCGCCAGCGCCCGCCTGCCGGCCTGCCAGCGCCCGCCTTGCCGACCTGCGCCGGGTTCAGCTCTCGCTGCTGAGCTCGGCGTCTCCATCGTCGCCCGGCTCCTCGGAGGCCCTCGCCGGCACCGCCGCCCAGAGCACGACCTCGCCCGGCCGGGTCAGCGGCCTCCCGGACGCCTCCTGCTCGCCGCGCCACGCGCGCACCTTTTCGGGCGCGTGGTCGCCGAGCGCCGCGAAGCCTGCCTTCTTGAAGAACGCCTGCGCCCAGCTCGCGTTCTCCCGGGACCGCACCACGACCTGCTCCATGCCGAGCTCCCGCGCCCTCTCGTGGAGCTCCTCGAGCAGCCGCGTGGCGATGCCGCGCCGCTGGTGATCCGGGTGCACCGAGAGCTCCTCCAGGTACGCGACGCCGGGCGCCTCGTCGCGCCACGCCATGTAGCCGGCCACCTCGCCGTCCGCCTCCGCGACGCGCACGTCGTGTTGACGCGTCAGCGCGATGATGTCGGAGACCGCCCGCGCCGGGACCTCCGCCGCGTCGAAGCCGCGCTCGTGATACATCGCCGTGCAGGCCTGCTCCAGGGCGACGAGCGCTTGCAGCTGGGCCTCCTGCAGTCCGGTCACGCGGAGGCGCTTCGGGGCTGTCCTTTCGTCATGCATCCCCCGAGGCTACCGCCGATGCGCGGGATGCCCCACTTCTTGCCGATCCGGCGCCGCGGCGCGCCGCGGCTCAGCCGCGCAGCTGGAGCAGCCGCGCGATCGTCTCGCCGTCCCCGGGGCTCAGCGGAACGAGGATCCCGAGCGCCGCGCCCCGCGGCGGAGCGTTCCTCCCGTCCATCGGGACCAGCCGGAGCTCCCCGGTGCTGGAGATGCCGATCACCGCGACCCGCAGCGCCGGCAGCGGCTCGATCTGAGACGCGGGCAGCCTCGGCGGCGGCGCCTGCCATTCCCCTTCGTACGGCGGATCGCTCCACGACGAGTCCACCGCGGCGCTCCCGCGGTCGTCCGCGGCCGCAGCGCGCGCCCAGGACGCCGCCCCCTCGGCGCCCTGCGCCGAGCGCTCCCTCGCCAGGGCCGCTTCTCGCTGCTGCGCCGCCGGCGCGCTGCCGTCGCCATCATCGTCATCCGGATCGGCCTCGGTCCAGCCGCCGCGATCGTCGGACGCGTGAGCCTCCTCCGGTGCACCCGGCGGAGCGTCGGCGGACGGCTCGCCGTCGCCCGCCGTCTGCTCCAGGCCGAGCATCGGCGTCTCCTCGTCCAGGTCCTCGATCCGGTGCTCCATGAGCACCCGCTGCTCCTGCGCCGTCAGGGGGCGGCGCGTGGTGCCCTCGTCATCGCTCTCGGGCCAGAGCCGCTGACTTCGCTCGGTCGCCTCCTGCGACGAGCTCGCGCCGACGAGCGGGCTCCCGTGCAGCCGGCCGGACGTCAAGGCGATGTTCGTCGGCACTGTCTCGCGCTGGTCGGCCGGCGGTTCCCCATCGGCCGCGTGCTGCTCCTCGGTCGTGCCCTTGAGCGCAGCGCCCGACGCGCCCCCGCCCCGCCCCGGCCCGCGGCCCGCGCCTCCCGCCGGGAGCTTGGCCACGGGCACCTCCTCGGTGACCGCGGTGGTGGACGACACCCTCGTGTGGGTAGACGCCGCGAAGCCCGAGATCGAGCGCGCCTTGGCCGGGACAGGGCGGCCGGGCGTGCTGGCGCTCGGTCCGGCCCCCGCCTGGGTGGCGCCGGGCGACGCGGCGGCGGGACGCGCCGGGAGCGCCGGCGCGGGGCCGGGAGAGCGCGCGGCGGGCGACTGCTGCGTGGGCGTCGGCGTCCGCGTGGCCGCTGGCATGACCGGCGCCGGCGCCGGGGTGCGCTCGGGGGCGCCGGGCGCCGGACGGCCCAGCCCCGCCGCGGGCCGCGGCGCGCCGAGGTCGCGCGAGGCCCCCGTCGCCGACGCCGTCGGCGCTGGCGGCGCGTTGCCCGCGGGCGCGCGCACCGACGGCGCCCGCTTCACGGCCGACGGCGATGGCGAGCTCGTGCCCGCGCCGCCGCGCTCGGCCCGGTCCGCGCCGGCGGTAGGCGGCCGCGAAGGCAGCGCTCCTGGGCCTGGCGCGCCCGGCTTGGGCGGCGGCGCGCTCGCCCCGGCAGCAGGAGCACCGGGCGCTGGCGGAGGCGCGCTCGCGGGCGCCGTCGCCGGCGCGCTTACGGCGTCGGACGACGCGGCCGCGGTCGCACCCGGATCCGCCTCGCTCCCCGAGATCTTCTGCGCGACCTCCGCGGCGGCCTTGAAGAGCTCGAGGGCGCGCAGATCGGCGTTGGCATCGGAGGCCTGCTCCGCGGCGCGGCGCAGCCACCTCAGCGCTTCTTCGCGTTCGCCGCGCCCCCAGAGGGCGGTCGCGGTCGACAGCGCCCAGTGCACGTCTTCGTTGTCTTCGTCGTGCGGCGGCGGGATCGGGCGCAAATTGGCTTCCATGAGGCCTCGTCGAGCAGGTCGCTCCCCCTGTACCACGACTCCATCGCCCGCGTCTCCAGCGCGAGATGGCGCATCTTCGCACGTTCCATTACCTTTCGCGGCGCTTCGTTCTCTCCATCGCGCTCATCGTCTCGCCGCGACGCTCGCTCCATTCCCCTGCCCGACCGCGCTCACGTACCATCCGCTGCGATGAGCCGCTCCCGCGCCGCGCGCTTGCATCGCCCTCCTGCGTGGCCGCCTCGCTCCTCGCTGCGCGCCGAGGTCCAGCAGCGGCCCGGCCCAGACGCGCGGCGCACGCACGACCGCGGCTGCGCGCTTCATGCCGCTTCCGATGTCAAGCTCGATCGGGTGCCGCGCCCCTGCGCCGCGAGTCGGCGCGCCATCGTCGCGCTCCACGGCCGGTGCTGCCTGGGCCGTCGGGGCCATCGACGCATCGACGGCGCGTCCATGCCCGGATCCCGTACGAGAGCTTCGGCCCGGAAGCCGACGAGATCATTCCCCTCGACGCCTGCGCCCGCGAACTTGAGGTCCGTGTCCGCTTCGTGGCACCCTAGCTTCGCGGGACCTCTTTCGTGACGTGCGAGCGCGACGGCGATGCGTCGCTCCGGCAGATGTCGAGGCAACGTGCCTCCACGAACGTAACGGCGGCACTCGAGCCCCACCCCTCCTAACTCCGCCTCCCCATCCAGGACCACCGCGTGCAGATCTTGTCGGACCTCAAGCCTGGAGACACGCTGGGCCGCTACGAGATCCTCATGCCGGTCGCCCGCGGAGGGATGGCGGCCGTCTGGGCGGCGCGCCTCGTGGGGTCCCGCGGCTTCCAGAAGATCGTCGCCATCAAGACGATGCTGCCGGAGTTCGGCAACGATCCGGCGTTCGAGGCGATGTTCCTCGACGAGGCCCGCCTCGCGTCCCGCATCCGGCACCCCCACGCGGTCGAGATCGTCGAGCTCGGCGACGAGAACGGCGTGCTCTACATCGTGATGGAGTGGGTCGACGGCGACACCATCTCCACGCTGAACAAGCAGGTGAAATCGGCCGGCGGCATCCCCCTGCCGATCCTCCTGCGCATCGCCTCGGCCATCTGCGCCGGCCTGCACGCCGCGCACGAGCTCCGCGACGACGACGGGAAGCTCGTCGACCTCGTGCATCGCGACATCTCGCCGCAGAACGTGATGGTGTCGTTCGACGGCATCGTGAAGATCGTCGACTTCGGCGTCGCCAAGGCCACGGGCCGGCTGCACGAGACGCGCGTCGTCGGCCAGCTCAAGGGCAAGATCCCGTACCTCTCGCCCGAGCAGCTCACGTCGGGCAAGGTCGACCGGCGCTCCGACATCTTCTCGCTCGGCGTCCTCCTCTACACGACGCTCAGCGGGTACCACCCGTTCCGCGGCCGGACGGACGCCAAGACCATGGAGAACATCCTGCGGTTCGCCCCGGTCCCCCTCCGCGAGCTCGTGCCGGACATCCCGTTCGACCTCGCGGTGGCGATCGAGCGCGCGCTGGCCAAGGACCCGGCGGACCGCTGGAACGACTGCGCCTCGTTCCAGCGCACGCTCGACCAGATCGCGATCTCGCTCGGCACGCCGGTCAACGACGGCGACGTCGGCCGCTTCGTCCGCGAGACGCTCGGGGACATCGTCGCGGAGCGCCGGAAGAAGCTCGCGACCGCGATCCAGCTCGCGGACGGCCGCACGTCGTCGCGGAGCGAGGCCCGCACCGCGTCCTCGGTGAGGGGGGAGCGGCGCAGCAAGCAGGCGCCCGCCGGGAGCACGCCGCTCCCCGCCACCTTCGCCGGCATCCTCCCCGTCTCCCTCGACGACGGGCCCCCGAAGTCGTCCGTGCAGGGGGCGGCCGCCAGCCTCGCGCTGCCGGTCGCGTCCGCGCCGCCGGCGCTGATCACCCCGGCGCCGCGCCCCCGGCGGCGGTGGCGCCGCCGCATCTTCCTGTCCCTGCTCGTGATCCTGCTGCTCTTCTCGGGCGCGGCGCTCGCCGCCCGCGCGGGCATCCTGCCCGTGCCCGGCGCGGTGCACGAGCTCGTGCGCGACGGGCGCCACCACATGCGCGGCGCGCGCGAGGCGCTCCGCGGCGTGCTGGAGCGGCTGAGCGCCCTCCTGGCGGACTAGCCCCCTCGGGTCTCCGCCCCGCTCCCCGGCTTCCGCGTCGCCGCCGCGCCGGCTGCGCCCCGCGCGATCAGCGCCGCACCGCCGCCGGCCCCGCGGCCGTCACTTGACGCCGGAGGACGGCTCCGGGAGGCAGACGCCGAGCGTGCAGAGCAAGAGGTTGACGTCGCCGGCCGCGCAGTACACCTGCCGCGCGCAGTAGTCGTCGTAGCCGCAGAGCTGGTGGCAGGACGCCTCGTTCCCGAGCGCGCCGGTGAACGTCATGCAGGACCAGCCGCTCGAGAGCCACAGCCCCTCGGGCCGCTTCGCGTCGAACAGGCACGCGTCGGCGCGCGTCTCCGGGTCGAACACCTCCGCGGTGCAGGCGTCGCCCCCGGACAGCTTGCTGCGCGCGGCGGACATCGTGTTGAGCAGGTAGGTCACGTCGCACGTCTGATCGGAGGCCGACTCCCGGACGACCCGGGCGCGCAGCTCGTCTTTCCTCGCCGCGTAGGACCGCACGGCGCGGATCGCGCCCATGACCTGGTTGTTGCCGTCCTCGGGCTTCGTCCCCTCGGCGAGCGCCGCGAGCACCCGCTCGGCCAGCTGCTCCGCCTCCGGATCGGCGCCCGCCGCGCCGTCCTTGGCGTAGCCGAGCCGGATGTACGAGGGCGGCGTGCGCGGCGTGCACGGCTTCGTGTGCGCCCAGAGCTCCTCGCTCACGATGGGCGGCCGCTTCGTGAGCGGCTGCTTGCAGACGCCCACCGAGCCGGGGGGCAGCGATCCCGAGGCTCGCGGCGTCGGCTGCCCCGGACCTTCGTTGACGTACTCGGTCGACGCGCAGCCCGCGGTGGCGGAGAGCGGGAGCAGGCAGCTCACCGAGAGGGCTGCGACGCAGCGGAGCGGAGCGATTCCCACGGCCGCACGGTAGCAGAGCTGGCGCGCGAGCAGAAATTCTCGCACCAGGATGGCGCTCGCGCCCAGGGCGCGCCCGGCCGGCGCCTCGGCGCCGCGGCGAGGCCCCTGCCCGGCGCGCGGCCGGACGGCGCCGGCGCACTCGCCCCGGCGCGCGCTCTCCTCGGGTCGATCGGGGCGCTAGAGACCCAGGCTGGACTGCTCGATCAGGTCGTCGACGACGGCCTCGAAGCTCTTCGTCCGGGCGTGGACCGCGAGCTGGCGATCCGCGCTCGTCCCCTCGTCGAGGATCGCCCGGATCCGCTCGAGCTCGCGCTGCGACCCGAAGATCTCCGCCGACTCCTGCACGAACTCGAGCAGCTCGCCGACGAGGAGGCGGACGGGGACCTGCTCCTGCTTGCCGAAGTCGATGAGCTGCCCGTCGATGCCGTAGCGCACGGCGCGCCACTTGTTCTCCTCGATAAGCTCCTGCCGGTACTCGCGGAACCCGAGGTTGCGCCGGTAGAGCAGGTAGAGCTTGCCCATGACGGCCTGGATGAGCGCCGCCAGCGCCACCGTATCGTCGAGGCGCGTCGTCATGTCGCAGATCCGGATCTCGACCGTGTCGAAGAACGGGTGAGCGCGCACGTCCCACCAGATCTTCTTCGCGTTGTCGATGCAGCCCGTCTTCACGAGGAGCTCGACGAACCGCTGGAAGTGGCCGTAGGACTCGAACAGCCCCGGGATCCCGGTGCGCGGGAAGCGCTTGAAGATCTCGCTGCGCGTGCTCTTCAGGCCCGAGGAGCGGCCGAGCCAGAACGGCGAGCTCGTCGAGAGCGCGAGCATGTGCGGCAGGAAGTAGCGGACCTGGTTCGCGAGGGCCATCGCGACCTCGCGGTCCTTGACGCCGACGTGCACGTGCAGCCCGAAGATGAGGTTGGCGCGGGCGACGTCCTGGAGGTCCTCGACGATGCCCCGGTAGCGCTCACCGTCGGTGATCTCCTGCTTCTTCCAGTCGCTGAACGGGTGCGTCCCCGCCGCGACGATGCGCATCCCCCCTTGCTGCGCGAGCGCCCGCAGGCTGCTGCGCAGCTCGGCGAGCTCCTCCCGCGCCTGCCGGATGTCCCGGCAGATGCCGGTGCCCGTCTCGACGACCGACTGGTGCATCTCCGGGCGGACCCGCTCGCGCAGGAGCTTGTGGCCCTGCCCCCCCTCGAGCAGCTGGCTCACGTACGACCGGAGCTCGCGCGTCTCCGCATCGACGATCTGGAACTCCTCCTCGATGCCGAGCGTGAACTGGCCGTCGAGGAGCCCCTCGACGGCGCTCATGACGAGGCCCCGAGCCGCACCTTCTCCACGGAGGGGCGGACGAGCCTCGACCACGCGTAGCTGTCGCGCGTCCGCCGCTCGCCTCGCGCGCACTCCACGGCGAACGCGACCATCCAGTCGACGGCGATGTTGAAGTAGCGCTCCCGCAGGTGCTCGATGTGCATGTCGGGCGCCGGGTTCGTGAAGTCGATCGCGTACGGGACGCCGTCCCGGATCGCGAACTCGACCGAGTTCATGTCGTAGCCGAGCGCCCTGTTGATCTTGATCGCGTCCTCGATGACGCGGTCGTGCAGCGCCTTCGGGAGCCACCGCTCGTCGTCGTGCTGCACGTAGCAGCCGCGGAGGCCGGTGGGGCCGATCGCCTTCGGGTCGTACTGGATCGGGAGGATGCGATCCTTGCCGATGCAGATGCAGCGCACGTAGTCGTCGAAGTCGATGAACTCCTGCACGGTCATGACGTTCTGCCCCGAGGCATTGTAGGCGGCGAGCAGCTCCTCCTGGCTCCGCACCACCGACACGTCCTTCCAGCCGCCGCCGTCGGCGGGCTTGAGGATCGCCGGGAAGCGCACGTAATCGATGATCGCCTCCCAGTTGAGCGGGTACTCGAGGTTGCGGAGGCTGCGCTCCTTGACGATCGCCGGGGTGTAGTCGTGCTGGGGCAGCATGACGGTGCGCGGCGTCGCGATGCCGATCTGCGACGCGAGCGAGTACCCGAAGAACTTGTCGTCCGCGCTCCACCAGAACGGGTCGTTGATCACGAACGCCCCGCCGAGCGCGGCGGCCTTCAGGTGGAAGCGGTAGTGCTTCACCTCCTGGCTGATCCGGTCGATGAGCACCCGATAGGGGCTCTCGAAGCGCTCGGGCGTGCCGCCGATCTTCGCGATCTCCGCCCGGACGCCCGGCACCTTGTTGCACCTCTCGAGGAAGGCCTGCGGGAACGACTGCTCCCAGCCCACGAGGAGGCCGATCTTGTCCGCCATACGTTGCTGTCTCCTCCCACCACGCGTGTTCGCGGCCACTGCCGCTGACGCATAGCGTAGCGCGGATACCCGGGAATTTTACGCTAGAAGTGTAGCGATGAGCTGGCTCGGCGTGCGGGCGATCGGCCTGGTCCGTGTGGATCCGTCGCTACTGCGTACAACGAGCGTTCGTGGCAGCGTAAGCGGAGGAGACGGCGAGACCGGGCAGCCCGAGGGCTCGCACGCGCGACAAAATTGCGTGAAAATCCAGCCGGATCGGCCTGGGACGGAGCTCTCGCGAAAATAGATGTTGACGGACGCCGTTCGGCGAGTAGAGTCGCGCACCTCTCCGACGGGGCGGGTAGCTCAGCGGCAGAGCGTCGGCCTTACAAGCCGATGGTCGCAGGTTCGACCCCTGTCCCGCCCACTCCCTGGGTCAGGACCTGGGTACGCTGTCTGGATGTGAGTTTGGGGTGGTAGTTAAGTTGGTTATAACGCCGGCCTGTCACGCCGGAGGCCGCGGGTTCGAGTCCCGTCCACCCCGCCAACTTTCCTTCCCTGTCTCCGAGTCGCCTTTCCTCTGAGCCTCCTCTGCAGGGCAGCATCGATGATGCGGTCCTGTGAGGAAGTCGGACTGGGGTGGTAGTTAAGTTGGTTATAACGCCGGCCTGTCACGCCGGAGGCCGCGGGTTCGAGTCCCGTCCACCCCGCCAACTTTCCTTCCCTGTCTCCGAGTCGCCTTTCCTCTGAGCCTCCCTCTGCAGGGCAGCATCGATGATGCGGTCCTGGGAGGACGACGGGCTCGTGAGGCGCTGACTCATTGCGGGTCCCGTGCGCGCGCGGGCTGCGGGGCGCTTTGACCGGCCCGCTTGCTTCCCTCGGGACGTCAGCGCACGCTGCGCCCATGGGCTTCCCCGCCGAGAAGCGCCAGCGCGCCACGCTCGCCGACCTCGAGGCCGTCCCGCCCAACCTGGTCGGTGAGCTCATTCGCGGGACGCTGTACGTCTTCCCTCGCCCCGCGCCGCCGCACGCCCACGCGTCGTCGATGCTCGGCGCCGATCTCGTCGGCCCCTTCCAGCGCGGCCGCGGCGGACCTGGCGGGTGGCGCATCCTGGACGAGCCGGAGCTGCTCCTCGGGCCTCCGGGTGACGAGGACGACATGGTCCCCGAGCTCGCCGGCTGGCGGATCGAGCGCATGCCGCGGCTCCCGAAGACCACGAAGTTCGCGCTCGCGCCGGACTGGGTGTGCGAGGTCCTGAGCCCGAGCACCTTGATCACCGATCGCGCGGAGAAGAAGATGCCCGCGTACGCGCGCCACGGCGTCCGGCACCTGTGGCTGCTCGACCCCCTCGCGCGGACGATCGAGGTGTTCGCGCTCGAGGCGGGGCGATGGATGGTCGTCGGCGTCCACCACGGGAACGCCCGCGTCCGGGCCGAGCCCTTCGACGCCATCGAGCTCGAGCTGTCCGCGCTCTGGGACGAGGCAGAGGAAGCGCCGCAGGAAGGCGCCCCGGCCGCCGCCGCGGAAGAGCCGGCGCCGCCCCCGCGCAAGGCCCCGCGCGCCGCGAGCAAGGGCCCACGGAAAGGCCGCGCGCGCGTAGCGGGCCTACAAGGCCCTCACCGCGCCGCCATCACGCGCTGGATCGCCGCCTCCAGGTCGCGGAAGCTCACCGGCTTGATGAGGTGCTCCAGGAAGCCGACGCGCGTGGTCTTGCGGCGGTCCTCCTCCATCCCGTAGCCGCTCAGCGCGATCGCCTTGACCGCGTTGCCGGCGGACCGGAGCGACTCGAGCAGGTCCGTGCCGCTGCCGTCGGGCAGCCCGAGGTCGCTCACGAGCAGATCGAACGCCTCCACCCCGGCCAGGTCGAGCGCGGCGCGGACGCTCCGGGCGATGCGCACCGTGTGGCCGGTGAGTGTGAGCAGCTCGCTCATCATCTCCGCCGTGTCCTCGTGGTCCTCCACGAGCAGGATGCGCAGCGCGCGCTTCGGCGCGCCCGCCGCGGCGGCCCTCGCCTGCGCCGGCGTCGCGGCGACCGGCGGCTTCGCGGCGGGAAGGAAGACGCGGAACGTCGCGCCGGCCCCCCGCCCCTGGCTCGACGCCGTGATCGTCCCGCCGTGAAGCTGCACGATCGCCCGCGAGATCGCGAGCCCGAGCCCGAGCCCGCCGAAGTGCCGCGTCGTGGTCGCGTTGCCCTGCTCGAACGCGTCGAAGATCCGCGGCAGGACCTCGGGCTCGATGCCGACGCCCTCGTCCCCGACCTCGATGACGACCTGCCCGCCCTGCTGGTAACAGCGCAGCGCGATCTGCGACCCGGGATAGCTGAACTTCACCGCGTTCTTCAGCAGGTTCCAGACCACCTGCTCCAGCCGGGCCACGTCGGCCGAGACCCAGTGCTCGCCCGGCGCGACGTCGAGCGTCAGGCGGATGCTCTTCGCGTCGATCTCGTCGGCGCAGATCTCCATGGCATGCTCGAGCACCGTGCGCGCCGTGACCGTCTGCGTGACGAGCTCGAGCTTTCCCCGGACCACCCGCGTCAGGTCCAGGAGGTCGTCGATGAGGCGCGCCTCGAGCTCGGCGTTGCGCTGGATCATCTCGACGCCCCGGCGGACGTCCTCGGCCAGATCGTCGCGGCGGAGCAGCCGCGACGCGGCCGTGACGACCGGCGTGAGCGGCGTCCTGAGCTCGTGCGAGAGGACGGCGAGGAACTGGTCCTTCGTGCGGTTCGCGTGCTCCGCGGCTTCGCGCGCCATGATGAGATCCGACTCCGCCTGCTTGCGGCGCGTGATGTCCTGCACCACCGCCATCGTGCGGACGATGCGGCCGTCCCCGTCCCGCATCGCCGTCACCGTGGTGCTCGCCCAGAGGCGCTTGCCGTCCTTCGTCGCGTAGCGCTTCTCGATCGCGAAGTCGCCGATCTCGCCGCGCAGCAGCTGGTCGTACAGCTCGGCGGCGCTGCTCAGGTCCTCCGGGGCCATGACCTCGTGGAACGTCTTCCCGAGGAGCTCGGGCACGTCGTAGCCCAGCATGCTGGCGAGCTTCCTGTTCACCCGCACGAAGCGGCCCGTCTCGGGCTCGCACTGCGCCTTGCCCACCACGGCGCTCTCGAAGATCGCGCGGAATTCCACCTCGCTCGCCCGGAGCGCCTCCTCCGCGCGCTTGCGCCGCGTGATGTCCTCCACCATCGCGGACGCCCCGATGATCTTGCCGCCGGCGTTGCGGATGGGCGCGAGGTTGATCGAGACGTCGATTCGGCCGCCGCCGCGCGCGGCGCCCACCGTCTCCATGGGCTCGCTGCGCTCGCCGCCGATCACCCGATCGAGCACGGCGCGTAGCTCGTCGGCGTGCTCGGGCGGGACGATGAGGTGGATCGGGCGCTCGGCCGCCTCGCCCTCGCTGTAGCCGAACATCCGCTCCGCGGCGGCGTTCCAGCTCGTGATCGACCCGCTCACCGTCGCGCCGATGATCGCCTGCTCGGCCGACTCGACGATCGCGGCGAGCCGGCCGCGCTGCACCTCGGCCTCCTTCACGCTCGTCACGTCCACGAGCGTGATCACCACGCCCGAGATGACGTTCGTCAGCGTGCGGTACGGGAGGAGCCGCATCATGTAGCAGCGCTTGCCGTCCTCCAGCTGCACCTCCCGCTCCCTCGGGGCGAGCGTCCGCAGGACGTCGCGGGCGTCCGCCACGAGCGCGGAGGCGTCGAAGCGCGCAGCGATGTCGAGGATGGGCCTGCCGACGTCGCTCTCGATCAGCCGGAACACCTCCGTCGCGGCGGGCGTGAACCGCCGGATCCTGAGCTCCTCGTCGAGGAACACCGTCGGGATCTGGGTGCTGAGCAGGAGGTTCTGGAGGTCGTTGTTCGCCGCGTCGAGCGCCTCGATCTTCGCCTTGAGCTCGCTGTTCAGCGTCTCGAACTCCTGGTTCAGGCTCTGGAGCTCCTCGTTCATGCTGAGGAGCTCCTCGTTCGAGCTCTTGAGCTCCTCGTTCGAGGTCTCCAGCTCCTCGATCGTCGTCTGGAGGTGCTCCCGCGTGGCCTTGAGCTCGTGCTCGAGCTGCTCGAGGAGCGACGCGCTCTCCCGCCGCGGCCCGAGCGGCGGCGCCTCGCCCCGCGCGGCCGGCCGCAGCTCGTCGAACAGGACGACGAAGAGGCCGAGGTCGTCCTCGAGGTCGCCGAGGGGCCGCACGACCAGGTTGAGGCGCTGCGTCCCCGCGATGGTGTCGACCGCGATGTTCTCGTGGACCACCTGCTCGCGCATCCTGACCGCGCGGTGCACGGCCGACCTCACCTCGGGGCGCAGCGCCCGCAGCACCATGTTCGAGACGTTGACGTCGAGCGACCCCGTCGACGGCGCGAGGTACTTCCCCGTCTCGCCGGACAGGTACACGATGTCGCCCTGCTCGTTCACGACGACGCACGGCGGCCCGTAGCGCTCGAGCAGGCGCCGCTCGATGGTGCGCTCGATGCTCTGCTCGGGCGAGCAGGCGCCGCGGTGCAGCTCGCTCGCGCGCCGGTCCGCCCCGGTCCGCTCGCCGAACGGGAGCCGCGGCAGCGCGTGCCCGACGACGCGTTTCTTCTGGAAGATCCGTCGCTTGCCGTCCACAGTGCGGAACAGATCGCTCCGCTGCGACACGCTCTCCGAGGGGCCGAGCAAGAGGTAGCCGCCCTCGACGAGCGCGTAGTGGAAGACCCCGAGCACGCGCTTCTGGAGCTCGCCTTCGAGGTAGATGAGCACGTTGCGGCACGAGATCAGGTCGAGCCGCGAGAATGGCGGGTCCTTGATGAGATCGTGCCGGGAGAAGACGCATAGATCGCGGATCGCCTTGGTCACCGAGAAGGTCCCGCCCTCCTCGGCGACGAAGAAGCGCGTGAGCCGGCCGGGCGAGATGTGCTGCGTCGCCTCCCCGGTGTAGCGGCCTTGCCGGGCGACCTCGATGGCTTGCTCGTCCACGTCGGAGCCGAAGATGTGGACGCGCGGGGGCGCGGGCAGAGGCTCGACGTGCTCCATGAGGAGCATGGCGATCGTGTAGACCTCTTCCCCGGTGGCGCAGCCCGGCACCCAGATGCGGACCTGGCAGTCCGCCGCGCGGTCCGCGAGCAGCGCCGGCATGACCTCCTGCCGCACCGCCTCGAAGGTGTCCGGGTCGCGGAAGAAGTCGGTCACGCCGATGAGGAGGTCGCGGACGAGCTGCGCGGGCTCGTCCGCCTCCCGCCGGAGCAGCGCCATGTAGTCCGCGATCGAGGTCGACCGCAGCACGCGCGCGCGGTGCTGCACCCGCCGGAGCAGCGTGGTGCGCTTGTACTGGCGGAAGTCGTGCCCGGTGCGCTCGAGGAGCAGGGCGCAGATCTCCGGCAGGCGCTCGGCGATCTCCTCCTCGACGAGGCGCGAGCGATCCCCCTCCAGGAGCAGGCGCCGCGCGTGCTCGAGCAGCGCGGCAGGCATGTCGCGGATAGCGAGCACGTAGTTCACGAGCCCCGTCGCGATCGCGTGCTGCGGCATCTCCGGGTGGTGCGCCGTCGCCGGGTGCTGCGCGATCGTGAGCCCACCGTGCTCCCTGATGGCCTTGAGCCCGATCACGCCGTCGTGCCCCGACCCGGAGAGCACCACCCCCACGGCGCGCTGCTTGCCGTGCTCGGCGACCGAGCGGAACAGCGCGTCGATCGCCGTGCGGTGCCCCCGCGGCTCCGCGAGCTTGCTCACGCGGAAGGCGCCGTCCTGGATCGTCGTCGCGACGTTCGACGGGGTGACGTAGATGCGGTCGGCCTCGATGGGCAGCCCGTCCACGGCCTCCTGAACGCGCATGGCCGTGTGGGCGGCGAGCAGCTGCGGCATCACGCTCGCGTAGTGCGGATCGACGTGCACGAGCACGAAGGCGAAGCCGCTGTCGGGCGGCATCGCCGACAGGAAGGCCCTGAAGGCCTCCAGGCCGCCGGACGACGCGCCGAACGCGACGATGAGGCTCTCGACCATACGCGCCCGCTGGGGCGACGCGTCGCCCGTCGCATCATCGCGGCTCTCATCATCATCACTTTGCATCAAAGCGCTCCGACGCTTAGTACACGTCTGGGACAGCAGCCAGCGAACGTCGGCGCGAAGCACGTCCGGGGGCGGCTTAAGGAACCACCCGACCGCGATCTCATGCGCAGCCGGCTCGAGGCTGCGACCCTGTGGCCCGTGCTCGTCATTCCATTGCCTGGAGCGCGTAAGCGACGCTTCTCCTTGACAATTCACGGGATCTCCGCGTGCATACAGGCGCCGAGCGGTCGAGCCGACCGCCGGGACAGCGAGCGCCGAATGAGCAGATTTCTTATCTTGTGGAAGTCGACACCCGTGAGTGTGAAGGTCGTGGCGGCGTGCCTTGTGGTGGTCACCCTCGGCGTCGTGGTGCTGGTCGTCGGGCGCTTCGCCGCAACGCAGACGGGGCCGGCCGAGCCGGTGCTCGTCAGCGGCGCGGTGATCACGATCGACACGGTGCCTGCCGCGCCGCCGGGGGTCGTCGTGGTCGGGCAGGCGACGGACTTCGGCGGGCCGCAGACCGCGGGCGTGAACGCGCTGCGCGGCCTCGTGTACTTCGTGCCGAACGGCACGTCGCACCTCCTGAACACCGCCTCTCTGAGCCCGGTCGCGGTCCTCTACACCTCGCGGCTCGACATCGCACCGCGCTCCTGGCAGAGCGGCTTCCCGGGCGTGCCCGGCGGCCGCTTCGAGTGGTTCCAGATCTCGTATGAGGGAGAGTTCGTGACCTCGCGCGCCGGAGCGCACCAGTTCGAGCTGCTCTCCGACGACGGCTCCAGGCTCTTCATCGACGATCAGCTGGTGATCGACAACGACGGCCGGCACGAGCCGGCGAGCGCGCGGGGCTCCGTGGTGCTCCAGCCAGGGAAGCACCGGATCCGGGTCGGCTACTTCCAGGGGCCGCGCTTCGAGATCGCGCTGCAGCTGTTCGTGACGCCCCCGCAGGGCGCGCGGCAGATCCTCGACATCTCGCGGGTGCTGTGAGCGCGACGCCGCGCCGCCTCAGCCGCCGCGCTGCGCGAGCTTGAGCAGCGCCTTGACCTTCTTGTAGGAGATATGGGGGTTGTCCTCGGAGCCCCCGAGATCGTCGGTGTCCTCGCCCGCGCCCTGGGCCTTGACCGGCATCCAGACGTAATCCGGGTGGAGCTCCCTGCCGTTGACCCCGTTGATGATCGAGGGGTTCTTGATCCACTCGCCGCCGAGGATCGTGAGGTTGTCGTCGAGCTCTAGCAGGTAATGCAGCTCCGACACGGAGAGCGGGACGTTGCGCTGATCGGGCGGGAGGAGGAGCGTGTCGCCGGTGACGGAGTCGGAGATCATCCAGAAGCGCGCCGCGACGCGGGCGAACCGCCGCGCGCTCGGGTTGAACCTGTAATTGTAGCAGTCGGCGCCCTGGTACGCGCCGCCGCACAGGAGCCGCGCGGCCTCCCTCGCGTTCACCTCCTCGATGACGTCGATCGCGAACTGCTTCACGGGGAAGCTCCACACCTCCACATCCCAGGTGTGGTCGACGATGAACATGAGCCGCTGCCGCTCGGCCGACTCGTCGTGGAGGGGCTTCGCGCCGACCCCGAGCAGCCCGGTCATGGCGACGTGCATCGTGGCCGGGTTGAGATCGCGGCAGGCCGGGTCGACGGGCCTGCCGTAGACGTCGCGCATCGTCCGATCCGCCCGCGTCTCGCAGCGGCGCCCCGCGAAGGTGACCGAGTCGCTGAAGTAGAGCTCGCTCATGAGCGCCTCGATGTCCGCCATGCGAAAGAGCACGCAGCCGGCCTCCCCCGCGGCGCACTCGGTCACGGTGTCCCTGGCGAGCTTCACGCGGACGTCGCGGCGCGGCCCGGCGCCCTCGGCCGCGACGTAGGCCGACCACCCGTTGCAGTGCCCCCACCAGTACTCCGGATAGACGCCCTGGTAGAGCCCGTGGTGCTGTAGCTCCCAGCGCGTCGCCGGGCCCGCCACGACGACCGCGGGCTGGATGTACGGCGGGTTGCGCAGGTACGCGGGCCTCCGGAGGTCGTCCATGCTCCACGTCGCAATGCTCCCGAGCGACTCGAACTGCCCCGGATGGACGAGGAGATCGTATTTCTCGACGGGAGAGAGGTTGTCCGGGTCGGAGGTCCGATCGGAGTAGTTCTTGTTGGTCGAATTCCAGCGATCAGCGATGCCGTTCTGTCGCTGCGGCCACCAGTTCGAGGCGAACGCGCTCGTCTGCGCCTCGCCTTGCAGGATCGTCCGGCTGAGCTGGAGCAGCGAGCCCCGCAGATCGGGGTGCAGGTACGAGGGCGAGTTGGCGCTGTCGATCGCCTCGCGGCCGAGGCCCGTGGGGATGAGGAGCTGGTGGCTACCGCCGAGGATCTGGCCGGTCTCGGGCGAGAACCCGAGCACGTAGGGCACGGGCCCGCCTTCGATGAACCGGAAAGGCGAGCCGTTCACGCTGCTCTCCGCGACAGCGACGCTCTCTTTCGGCGCCTGGTCCAGCTCCGCGCAGCCCAGGACCAGAAACACCGAGCTCACGATGCTCGCCTTCATCCGCGTCTTCATCGCTGATCCCCCCGGGAGACCGACGCCCGCCGATCCCCCGGGCGCTCTCTGCAGACGCCGCGCCACCGGGCTCGGCAGCAAAGAGCGCAGCCATTGCACGCGGGCGGCGGGATCCCTGCATCCCGCGCCGGCCGCGCTCGCGCCATAGACGTTCCCGGGGCCGGCGCGGGCGCGCCGCGCCCGCGGGCCGAGGCGGCGCGACGCAGGCGTTCTGAGGAAGGCGGGAAGTGCGATGAATCGAGGAGAGCGCGGCGGCTACCGGGTGGCGAGGACGACGAATCGCTCGTGGTAGCGCTGGTCGGTGGAGGCGTGGATCACGCTGAACTCGTACCTGCCCGGCTCGCTGATCCGGACGCGCGGCGGGCGGGCGTCCTCCGGGCGCGGGCTCGTCTCCCAGCGGTGCACGCACCGGTGGCCCTCGCATTCCCGCTCGTAGTCGTCGGGCGCCTCGTCCTCCATGTGCAGCGCCACCGACGCGGGCGCGTGGAACAGCACCTGTATCCGCTCGTCGTCATGCCGGCCCGTGTCGACGGGCAGGTCCACCACGACGTGGCCCGTGTCCGGCAGCCGGACCGCGAGATCCCGCGCCTCGCGCCCCGCGAGCTCGACGGGCGCGCTCCGGCCGAGGAGGCAGACCGAGAGCGCGGCGGCGGCCGCCATGCCGCCGCCGATCGCGAGCGCGATGGACAGCCGGGGCGAGGCGCGTCGCCTCGGCGCGCTGCCCGTCCTCTCCACAGCCTCGAGCGCGCCGAAGACGCGCCGCTCGAGCGCGGGGCTCGGCTTCACGCGCCGGGCCGCCCGGATGGCGCGCTGGATCTCCTGCGGGAAGTCCGGGAGTTCGGGATCTCGTTCGTTCATCGCTCCTCCTTCACGGTCGTCCCACGCTCCGACTCCAAGAAGGCTTCCCTGAGCCGCGCGCGGCCGCGCGCATGCCTGCTCTTCACGGTTCCGATCGGGATTTCCAGGATCTCCGACACCCGCTCGTAACTGAACTCCTCGACGTCGCAGAGGAGCACGACCATACGATGGTCCTCCGGCAGCGAGCGCATGCAGACGAGCAGCGTGTCCCACTGCTCGCTGTGGATCGCCCGCTCCTCCGGGCTCGGCTCCTCCGAGCCGCCCGTGAAGAGCGTCCCCAGCACGGACGCGCACCCCTCCAGGACCGCGTCGAGCAGCGAGAAGCGGCGCAGCCGCGTCCGGACCGTCTCCAGGTGCTCGTTCCGGACGATGCCGCAGATCCAGGCGAACGGGTCGCTTCGTCCCTGGAAAGATTCAGCGTGGATGTACGCCTTGACGAGGCTGTTCTGGAGGAGGTCTTCCGCCTCGTCGGCGTCGCGGCAGAGCGCGAGGCACACGCGGTAGATCTGCGGAAGGTAGGGCCTGACCGCGGCCTCGAAGACCTCCCTGTCGGCGAGGTTCGGCCGGTCCGCGGCGCGCTTCGCCGGGCCCTCCGCGGCGCCGCCGACCGTCCAGGCGGCCCCGGCGTCGCGCTTCCTGAGGGGCTCGTGGAAGCGCCCCGGGGCGAAGCCGTCAGGGCCTGCGCCGAGCGTGTCGGGGCAGGTGCGCGGCACGGGGATGAGGTCGCACAGCGAACGGCGGTGAGATCGCTCCACTCTGGTCACACACGTCCTCCGCCGCAGCCGAGACATCTCTGCCGCGTCGCTCGTCGTACACGGCTTCCATGACGGAACCAGACCGGATCGGGTTCCACGGCGGGACCAGATCGGATCGGGTTCCCGGCCATCGCCGCGCTCGCGCTCCTCGCCGCGCTCCTCGCCGCGCTCCTCCCGGCGCCCGGCGACGCTCCCCGCCGGCATGGTCGCTCGTGACGAGCGCGCCCGCCGCCGGCGCGGGCGAGCGGGCGCGGCGAGGGGTGTGCGCGGCGAGGGGTGTGCGCGGCGAGGGGTGTGCGCGCGAGGGGTGTGCGCCCGGCGAGGGGTGTGCGCGCGGCGAGCGTTCACCGCGCGCCGATGCGCCAGAGAACGACCTTCACCGTGTCGATGAGGATGGATATATCGAACCAGAGCGAGAAGCTCTTCATGTAGTAGAGATCATACTGGAGCTTCTCCAGCGCGTCCTCGGCGGACGCGCCGTAGCGACAGCGCACCTGCGCATGCCCGGTCACGCCCGGCTTCACGCAGAGCCGCTGCCGGAAGAACGGGATCTGCCGCTCCAGCGCGACGATGAACTCGGGGCGCTCGGGCCGCGGGCCCACCATGCTCATCTCGCCGACGAGCACGTTCCAGAGCTGCGGCAGCTCGTCGAGCCGCGTCTTCCGGATGAACCGCCCCACCCGGGTCACGCGCGGATCGTTCTCGACGGCCCACGCGGCCCCGTTCTTCTCGGCGTCGGTCCTCATCGACCGAAATTTATGGATCCTGAACGGCTTGCCGAGGGCGCCTGTCCGGACCTGCGAGTAGAGCGCCGGACCCCTGGAGTCGAGCTTCACCGCGATGGCGGTGAGCGCCATCAGCGGCAGCGCGAGGAGGAGCCCGGCGGTCGCGCACGCGACGTCGAAGATCCGCTTCGCGACGAGCGTCCGCCGCCGGACGCTGAACCCGTGAGAGAAGATGATCTGGCTCGGCTTCAGCTCGCGCACGAAGATCTTTCCGGTCACGCGCTCGTAGAAATCCATCCCCTCCTCGATCTCGACGCCGCGGAACTTCAGATCGAGCAGCGCCTCGAGCGGGAAGGCGGCGCGGCGGTCGGAGGTCGCCACGATCACCGTCGCGACGCCGCGCTGCTCGACGAGGCGCCGGAGATCTCGATATCTCCCCGCGACCTCGGGGTCGTCGACCGGCTCCTCGTCCCGGACGAGCCGTCCCGCGAGGCGCAGCCCGAGGACCTCACCATCTCTCTTGATGAGCCTCGCGCACGAGCGGGCGAGCTCGCCAGAGCCCAGCACGATCGCGAGCTTGCAGAAGCTCTCGCTCCTGAGCACCCGATTGCACACCGCGCGCCACGCCGGGAGCACGAGCGCCGCGGCGCCGAGCGACATCAGGAGCACCCGGTCGCCCATCTCTGCGTCCGGCACGAGCCAGAACGCGAGCCACAGCACCGCCGCCGCCACGCCGAGCGCCCGGAACGTGGTCAGGAACAGCGCGCGTGCCCCGAGCGGCTCGGGCCCGTAAACGCCGTGATAATAAAGCGACGTCAGCGCAACCAACGCGATGCTCAGCGTCCGCCCGAAGCGCTCTCCATCGAGCGCGTGCTCCCAGCCCACGAGCACGCCCGGCGCGCAGCACACCAGAAACGAGAGCAGGCTGGCCTCGACAAACCACACCATCGCCCGGCGTGGCGACCGGAACAGCTCCAGCATCGTCCCTCCACTCGTCGGCCCCAGGCGGTCGCGCGTCACAGCGCATCGCCTCTGACGGGGCACACACGGTTGTAGTTGAGCCCACACTAGGGCAGACCGGGGCAGAACGCCAGAGGCGGCCAGCGAATCTCGTGATCATGTCGGCGGCCTGAACCGCAGCGCGCGGCGCCGGACGCGACGAAATCGGCAGGAGCGCCGCCGGTTGCGCTGAGAGTGTGCGGGCTGTCGTGGGGAGTCGCGGCGCGAGGACGCTGGCGACGGATTGCCTGCGTCGATTCCGCAGCGCGCTCAGGTCTGCGTTCGAGCGGCCACGCGGCGCGCGCGTCGATCGCGGCCGGGAGCGCGCTTCACGGGGCGATGGAGGGCTATCGCGCGGCGCGGGGCGCGGGCGCGCTGGCTGGCTCGGAGCGGGCGGGCGGCGGGGCATCCGAGGGCTCGCCGGGGGCGCCGCCGAGGTCATCGCGATCGCGGCCCGGCTCGGGTGGCTGCCAGCGGCCAGACGGCATGCCGTGGATCATCGCGTTGCGGCGCTCGTCATCCCACGCGCCGTCGGGATCGCGGCGCAGCGTCCGGTGCCGGTCCGTCGACAGCGTCCCCGAGATCCCGGCGCTGACGATGCTCCGCAGCGAGCCGCCGATCTCGCCTGCTCGGGGCGCCGGGTCGAGCGCGGCGCGCACGTACTCCAGATCGACGCCGCCGCGCAGCGCGATCCCGCGCGCGAGCGGATAGGCGATCTCCGCGCCGGCGAGCGCCGCGATCGTGGACAGCGATCCTTCCCTGGACGGCGCCGGCGCGCCGGGCGCGAGGTGGAGCGGCGGATTCGCGGCGACCGGCGCGCTGCCGGACGAGAAGCGGGCGACGCCGGTCACGACGAGATCGCGGGTGGCGCCCCCCCGCACGGGCCGGAAGCTCGCCTCGAGGGACGCCTCGTGCTCGTGTCCGAACCCGATCCTCGGCCCGAGCGACGTGTAGGCGTAGGCATAACCCGCAGTCAGCCGGTAGCGCTCTGCCACGTAGGTGAGCCCGGCCCGCGCCGTGGGCGCGATGACCGCGTCGCGCGACGACAGCACGGGCGGCGGGCTCGCGACGGTGACGCCGCCGGAGACGCGCGTCGAGACGTTCCGCGTGAGCTCGTGGGACTCGGAGAGGAGCGCGGCGCCCGCGTGGACGCGCGCCGCGCCGCGGGTGAGCTCGGTGTCGAGCAGCGCATGGTGATACTGGGTGACCTCGTACCGGAGCTCGGGCGTCAGCGTGTCGAGGGCGCCGAGCTCGATCGATGTGCTCAGCTCGGCGCGCCCCGTGTGCGCGTCGACCCCGACCGCGGCGGGGTCGTCGGCCGAGAGGGCGCCCGCCTGCTCGTACCCGGCCCCGAGGCGCACCGCGGAGCGCCGCGAGGGGGTGATGGACAGGGCCGGTCCGCTGGAGAGCGCGTATTGCAGGCGATCGCCGGACAGGAACGGATCGCGCGCGGCGAGCGCGTCGGCCGCGCGCACGCCGAGGCGGGTCGCGAGGTAGCCGGCTGCAGACATCGAGAGCTCCGCGGCCGGCGAGAGCGCCCAGCCCGCTCCCCCGCCGAGGCGCGCCGAGACGCTGTCGGACGGCGCGGGTCGAGCCGCCGAGTCGAGCGAGACCTGAAAGACGCGCTCGTAGCTCCCATCGAGGCCGAATCCGTAGCGCGACGTCGCGCCGCGGAGAGCGCCCTCGACCGAGCCCGCGACGCCCGCCATCAGCGCGCCCGTGCCCATGTCCGCGACGTTCGACGCCACGCTCTGCTCCACCGCTGCCTGCGCCGTCACGTCGGAGTCCCACATCGGCAAGACGAACGAAAACACACGCCCCCTCGCTGCCGAGCGGCGCGCCCGCGGGGCGGAGCGGCCCGGATCGGCCGCCCTCCCCTCCCCGGCAGCACGCCCGGCGGTCGGAGCCTCCCACGCGCCGTGATGTTTGCAATATCACAAATTCTACCTCGGCACGTTGTGGGGCGCCGCGCGCGAAGGCGTGTGCGCGTCGGCAGGGCGCTCCGGGGAAGGCCAGGCCGCACGCGGTGAGCGCGCGCGGTGTGGACGTGCTCACGCAGGGTGGCACGTACCCCGGAGTCCGCCCCTGCCCTGCTGAGGGCGGAAGAGAGGTTTGTAATAAATATTACATCATGAAGCGTGGTGTACGCGTGGGCATGGATGACGGAGCAGGCCGATCGAGGCCGCTGCGCGTTCTCTGGGTGACGCGCATCTTTCCGAACCGGGTTGAGCCGCTGTCGTGCGCGTTCCAGCGGCAGCAGCTCGCGGCGCTCTCGCGCCGCTGCGAGGTGGAGGTGCTCGCGACGATCCCTTACCACCCAGGCGTGTCGCTCCTCGGCGAGCGCACGCGCCCGGGCCGCCTGGCCGCCGTGCCTGCGCGCGACGAGATCGACGGCGTCGCGGTGGTCCACCCGCGCGCGCCGTACCTCCCGGGGGCGGGCCGCGTGCTGGCGCCGGTGAACGCGCCGCTTTATCTGGCGGGGCTCCTGCCGCACGTCCCGCGGCTGCGCGGGCGGTTCGACGTCGTCCTGGGAGCGTGGCTCTACCCCGACGCGTGCGCCGCGGCGCTGCTCGCCCGGATGCTCAGCCTCCCCTACGCGGTGAAGGCCCACGGGACGGACGTGAACGTCGTCGCCCGCTGGCGCTCGGTGCGCCCGCTCGTGGGCAGCGCGCTCCGGTCCGCCGCGTACGCCATCGGCGTGAGCCGGCCGATGGTCGAGGCGCTCGTGGCGCTCGGCGCCCCGCGGGAGCGCGCTGTCCTCGTCCGCAACGGGGTCGACCGCGCGCTCTTCCGCCCGGGCGACCGGCGCGTCGCCCGGCTCGAGCTCGGGCTCCCGGAGCGCGGGCGCATCGTGACGTTCGTCGGGAACGTCATCCGGGAGAAGGGCATCCACGAGCTCCTGGGTGCATTCGAGGCGCTCGGCAGGGAGGGCGGCGAGGGCGGCGAGCCGGTCCACCTGGTGGTCGTCGGCGACGGCCCGGAGCGGGGCGCGGTCGAGGAGGCCGCTCTGCGGCGCGAGCGAGAGCGCAGCGCGATGGGGCCGCGCGAGGGGCGCGGGCGGATCATCGTGGCCGGGGCGCGGCCGCTCTCCGAGGTGGCCCGCCACCTCGCCGCGACCGACCTGCTGGCGCTCCCGAGCTGGGCGGAGGGCACCCCGAACGTGGTGCTCGAGGCGCTCGCCGCCGCGCGCCCGGTGGTGGCCACGCGCGTGGGGGGCATCCCGGATGTGGTGGAGTCCGGCCGCACTGGCCTGCTCGTGCCGCCGCGCGACCCGAGGGCGCTCGGCCGGGCGCTCGCCGAGGCGCTCGCGCGGCCCTGGGACGAGCGCGCGTTCGCCGAGGCGGCGCCGCCGTCATGGGAGGAGAGCGCGGAGGCGCTGCGACGGGTGCTCGCGCGGGCGGCGCTCGGCGATGGAAGGCGGGCCGCCGCCTAGAACACCGATCACGTTGAAACCCGGAGAATTTTCACAGGGAGGCGGGGAGGCGGGGAGGAAGAAAAAAAATGAATTTCTCCCTCTTGCCGTCTCTCGCTCCCCGCCTCCCCGCCTCCCTGTGAAATTCCTGCTTTTTCTCGTGGTTTCAACCCGTTTGTCGCTCTAGGTCTGGGCGCGCGAAGAAGCGAGGGCACCGTGAGGGCAACCGCCAGGCGGCCATGGCGTCCGGGCGAAGGATCCGCTTCTATCCGTCGACCCCGGTGCTCGGCGTGGTCTCGACGCCAGCGATCGACATGTACGGCAGGTGCTGGATACCAGCGAAGGAGAGACAGCGAACGCATTCCTTTTCGCGCGCCCCCCAGGGAGCCCTGGAGTTCTCGTCGGTTCTCGCGCTCCGTCGCCGGCTTGCTGCGGCGGCGCTCGAGTGCGCTGCGGAACGAGCGCTGTCGGCCTGCGCCGAGCAGGCGCTCTCGGTCGGCGCCGGGAGCGCGCGATGATGAGCGGCGCGGTCCGGCGCCTGTTTCCGATGCTGTCCACCGAGGACATGGACCGAGCGATCAGATTTTACCGGGACCTGCTCGGCGGCACGGAGACGTATCGCTTCCCGGAGGGTGAGCGGCCGGTGTTCCTCGCGCTGCGGCTGGGCGAGTCGGAGGTCGGCCTGGGCGCGATCGGCGCGTCTGCGCCGCTCCATGGCCAGCCGCAGCGCCCGGCCCAGGGACACCGCATCGAGCTCTGCGTCTACGTCGATGACGTGGACGCGACGGTCGAGCGGCTCCGGGCAGCGGGGGTTCCGATCCTCGTGGAGCCGGTCGATCAGCCCTGGGGCGAACGCGTGGCCTACGTGGCCGACCCGGACGGCAACCTGCTGATGCTCACCCGGTAGCGCCGGGACTCGCTCACATCGTGGATCCGGATCCGCTGCACCAGCCTCGGCCCGCCGGGGAGCGCGCCTGACGCTGCGCGCCAAGATCACCCGAGCGAGGACGTCACGCGCAGAACTACGCGGCGGTCGATCCGGCCAGGTCGCGGCGAGGCGAACCCCCCTCCCGGCGTCCGCTCATCCCCAGGAGATCGACCAGAGACACCGCGTCGCCCCGCGGTGCCTGCAGGCCGTGTGCTCGACCGCGATGCGCCGGCTGCCCGCGACCGCGAGGCCCGCCTCGATCCAGCCCGAGACGCCCTGGCTGCACATGTAGAGCGGCAGACCGCCGCCCGAGAGCGTGGCCGTCCCCGCGACGTCGCTGACGGTCTTCACGGCGAAGTCGCCGTACTTGAAGTAGGTCCGGTAGACGAGGCCGAAGCGCTTGAGCAGCGACGGCGCCCCCCCCACTGCCATCGTCTTGTAGACCGTCGTCAGGTCGTTCCGGGCGACATCTGCGCCGAAGTGGCGCATCTTGTCCATCCTCCCAGCAAAGACCCCGTGCAGGAGGGCGCAGTCGATCTCGATGAGGGGCGCCAGCTCGTACCAGGAGGAAGGCATCGGCGGCTCGACGAGATGGCGTGCGGCCTGTGGCGAGAGCTGGCGACCCAGATCCGCCACGAACCGCTCGCCGTAGCTCTGGCGCAGGGTCTGGGCACGAGAGCTGATCAGGGTGCCTTTCACGAGGTTGCCCTCGCCGACGATCCTGGGATCGCCGAGAAACGGGGCGAAGTCTGGCGCAAACATACTGCGGAGCGCTCCCATCTTCTCGGAGTATAGCGGCAGGTTCGCGTCAACGTGTGACAGATTCGCGTCGCCCCCTCCGTTGGATTGGTGCCCTATCGAGGCCCCCGGTCCTGGACACGGGCGCGGTCAGGCCTCGTTGCGTTCATGGTGTCCGCGCGTTCGCGCGCATCCCATGTTTCGCCAGCACCACCATCCTGTTTCGCGAAGGAGAGCGCCGCCTCTTCCGAACTTGAGATGGTTTCTCGTCCTCAGTCGACGGTAGGCGGGATCACCGCTGGGGGCGCGCGCCGCCAGGAAAACTTCTGCGCACCTCCCCTGCGCGCGCTCTCCGGGAGGCCCGGATGCATACTCCAGGCGCGCGGCGCCGCGGGAGCACGGCGTCGCGCGCCGGGGCGCCCTCGGCGCGGCGTCCGCCGAGGGGGCCGGCGGAGGCTCGTCTGCGCCGCGGCCCGGGGCGTGCGCCGCGGACGACCGGAGCTTTTCGGGGTGACGCGCGGCGCGCACGCATGTACTCGGCATGACGCGTGCTGACTGACGTTGGTCGACGCTGGCCGGCGCGGCAGTTCGCGCCGAGCGACACCGAGAGACAGCATGCGACCGATTCAATACATCCTCACCGCCGCGGTGCTCTCTTTGTGCCTTGTCGGAGCGGCGGCGCGCGCCGACGCGGCGCCCATCGCAGGTCATCCGCGACTCTGGCTCACGAAAGACCACCTCCCCAGGCTGCGCGGCTGGGCGGCGGACAGCCGCAACCGCATGTACAAGGAGGCCATGCTCCCCGCGCTCCAGGGCGCGATCGCATGTTACGAGAGCCGGTTCTACCCGAATGGCAGGCCGAACCCGACCTGGCCGGACGGCGGCACCAACGCCTACGTGCAGTATCCGACCGAGGCGTATGCCGAGTTCTTCGCCTTCATGTCGCTCATCGATCCGGACGCCGCGGCGCGCCCCACGCACGCCGTCAGGGCGCGCAACCTGCTGATGTACGCCATCGAGGAGGCGAGCAAGGGGCGCTCCGACGGCAAGCCCTTCCGCGCCCCCGGGTTCGCGACCGGCGACCGCTCGCGCTGGTGGGGTGAAGGGTTCCCGCTGACGGTGGACTGGATCTACACCGCGACGGACGCGAGCGGACGTCCCGTGCTCTCCGCCGCCGACAAGGCGAAGATCCGGCAGGTTTTTCTCAGGTGGGTCGACGACAACCTTCACGCGGCCACGGCGGGCAACGAGCACCCCCACCCGGTCGGCGTCATGAACGATCCGGCGCTGCTCCGCGATCCGCTCCAGCTGCGGTGGGCAGCGAACAACTTCTATCTCGGGCACCTGCGCCAGGTCACGCTGATGTCGCTCGCGATGGACGACGCGGACGACCGCCCGCTCGACCCGAACACCCCGCCGGAGGCGCTCGGCAACACGCTGCGCAGCTACCGCGCCGACGCGACAGGCGCCTGGCTCTACCAGGCCTTCGCCATCTTCGAGGCCCCCGAGATCGCGGCCAAGCAGCTCGGGGTCCCGCCCGACGGGCTCGGCGTGGCCAGCGGCGGGCTGCCCGTGGAGGGCTTTCTTTACGGCGGCGGCCTCGCGAGCCTCCACCAGGCGCTCCTCGGGCTCCACACGGCCGGGTACGGCACCCGCGCCCTCTCGGGGCCTCAGATCGGGCTCCTGAGCAGCGCGTACTGGGACCGGTTCACGGACGGGTTCCTGCACTCGATCGCGCCGAGCCCGGTCACGTACCCTTCGCGGCGCGATCTCGGGCCGGTCTACGAGGCGGCGAACTACGGTGACACCCTGCGCCTCTGGGTCGAGCCGCGCTTCACCGAGGTGTTCGGCTCGCTGGGCGTCTACGACCTCCTCACGGGCAACACCGCGCGCCTGCAGCGGTCGCGCTGGATCGTGGCCAACGCGTTCGAGGGCGGCGCGCCCGAGCTCTACGCGCGCACGTCGAAGGTCTGGGGCTCGCCCACCCCGAGCCGGGCCATCCTGAGCTTCATGCTCTTCGACCCTGCCGCGCCGCTCCCGGCGGACCCTCGCCCGGCGATGCCCACCGTCTTCTTCGAGCGCGCGCCGGGCCGCGGCGGCGTCCTCGCGCGCACGGACTGGACGAAGAACGCCACGTGGTTCACGTGGCGATGCGGCTGGGTCACCATCAACCACCAGCTCGGCGACTGCAATCAATTCGAGCTCTACCGGAAGGGAGAGTGGCTGACCAAGGAGCACACGAGTTACTCGAACAACCTCATCGGGGCCACGGTCGACTATCACAACACCCTCTCTCTGCAGAACGACAGGCCGTCGCAGGTGCGCTGGTACGAAAAGGAGCTCTCCGCGCGAGGCGGCCAGTGGCGCGAAGGGCGCGCCGCCGGCGACCCCACCGCGCGCATGAGCCGGGGCGCGGGCTACGTGTTCGCCGAGGGGATCGCGACCGATCTCTACAACACCCGCCCGAACGCGTGGGTGCCGGCGGACGTCGCCCGCGACATCGTGCACGCGAGCCGGTCCATCGTGTGGCTGGAGCCCGATCACGTCGTCGTCTACGACCGCGCCGCCTCGCGCACCGCCGGTAGGTTCAAGCGCTTCAACCTGATGACGACCTCGGCGCCGCAGGTCTCGGGCCGGACGGCCAGCGCCGTGACCCCGCGCGGGCAGAAGCTGTTCGTCCAGAGCCTCTTGCCGCGGAACGCCAGCATGAGGGTCATGCCGGTCGAGGACGTCGACGACCCGGCGCAGATGGAGCCGACGACCCACCGCCTCGTCGTGGAGGACCCCGCCGGCCCCGCGGACGTGCGCTTCCTGCACGTGCTGCAAGGCGCGGACGCGGGCGCGACGATGGATGCGGCCGTGCGGATCGAGAGCGCTCCGGGCGCCGGCTTCGAGGGCGCGCTGGTGGCGGGCCGGGTCGTCCTCTTTCGCTCGGAGCTGCAAGCGAGCCCGGGGCCCGTGTCCTACCAGGTGCCCGGCACGGCGCGCAGGCACGTGATCACCGGCCTTCAGCCCAAGGCCGGCTACGACGTGGCCGTCGTCCCCCGGGGCGCAGCGGTGGAGATCCGCGTCACGCCGAGCGGTGCCCGCGCGGCGGACGACGCGGGCGTGCTCGCGTTCAACCTGCCGTAGGCGCGCGGCGGGACCGCCGCGGGCGCGAGGCGTGACGGGAGCGGAGGCGGTGAACTCTTCACCTCTCTGGAGAGAAAATCCTGTCGAGTCGTTCCGTTTAGAACACAAGCGCCCATGGCAGGAGCTCGCGCTGCGCCATCCTTTCTGCGAACAGGGATCGCCGTCCCGGATCCGACCCCAGCCACCATCGGCGCCAGCGGCACGGCCCCGGGCGCCGCACGGGCGGGCAGGCCACCGACCCACTGCACCGCGGGCGAGTCCTTCCACGAACTCTCGCTGCGACGCGGACGCTGGGGGTGCGGAGCGAGGCGGATCCCCGAGGAGACAAGAGCCAGGGTCGTCCGCGCGAAGCCGCCGCGGAGCGGCGCGGAAGTCCGGCCATCCCTGGCCGCACTGCTGGCGGGCCGAATCCTCTGCCCTCGCCACCTCCGCGCAGCGCCCCGCCCAGCGAGCCCGCTGCGGCGCCGCCGTGGATGAGCTCCCGTAGCTCGTGCGGAGAGGGAGGATCCATCAATCGCCGACGGTTTGTCACCACAGAGTCGAATTCACAGGAGAGCACGGTTCTCGCAAGCAATTTTCCGTCGCCCCCTGCGTCACGAGTACTTGTTGACATACTCGAGTCGTTTTGTTCTTTATCCCACCCAGGCACGGAGATGGGGGCGGGCACGACGTTCAGAAATCGCTGTTCTTCTGCTACCTGAAGCGCAGCGAGGGCGCGTGGCAGCCGTGGAGGACGCTCGCGCCCCGCATCCAGTCCTCGAGGGGGTTCTTGCCGACGCGGACGCCGGCGTAGACGCCCGCGTTGTTCACGACGAGATGGACGCAATCGAGCACGCGATCGACCTCGGCCTCGTGCGCCGCAATGTCGTCGCTCCAGCTAACGTCGCGGCGGACCGCGTGTACTTCGGTAATGCCTTGGCGCCAGACCAAAATTCAGTGAGACACAACCTTTACATCCAACTGGCACCAAGGTAATCGGCATTATATTTATTGACTCCATAAGACTATATTTTATAAATTTGCCGCAGAGGGCTGGCAGGGGGCCGAGCGACACGCATGTCGTGGCTCCTTCGCCTGGATACGTCGTCAGGAGAGTGTCATCTTCTTCGTAAGGCGACCGGAGGGGATGGTGCGTATAGGGAAATTTCTATCGCTTCCGACGGGCGTCGCCATACAATCTTGAGTTTATCCATAGGTTAGCTTCCCCCATCCGGGGGGAGCTGCGGCTTGCGAGTGGAATCACGCCCGGGGTGGATTGGGGGGTGGCGGAGCTGTGTATCCGCATCCACCGGGTGAGCTCGCGATATCGGCAGCGGTGTCACCGAAGGTGCCGCACGCCATCTCGCTGCGGCGAGGTTCGATGTCTCGTGCATTCGGCGAGGCAAGGCCCTGGTCGAGTCGGCGCTTGAGCTGCAGTGCGTCTCGCTCGACGAGAGGTGAACCCAGCTCGAGGGCTACTTTGTGAGGAGGTCTGTCCTTCGCCTGGCCGGCCGACCGGACCGCGCGTCAGGCTCATGACGGCGAGCTCAAAAAGGCGGCGCGGAGGACATCGTCTCAGGAAGAATTGACGCGCGAGCACGATTTGAACGGATCATATACTGGTCTGTTGGACATACAATAGAGTAGATACTGCATGACTCACGGTGACCCATGCGCACAGGATGTGTCCATGGGCGTGCACGTCCAACGTATATCATTCAAGGAGATCGAGGAATCATGGCGGCTCTGTGCGAATTGACTCCGGACCACGAGCTCTCGTCCGACGAGAGATCGGAGATGGTCAATGCTTTCAAGACGATTGTGGCCGATCCCTATCGCCACTATGAGGCCTTCAAACACCAGGTCGGCGAGCTGATCGCGAAGGGCCGGATCCCGCGACAGGTGGTCGATGTGTTCGAGAAACATGCAAAATCGAACCCCAAAGAGAATCCGTTCATATTTGTGCGGAACATGCCGATCGACGTCGATGTCCCGCGGTTCGACAACGATCGACCCGTGTATTCGAAATACGAGCTAAAGAGATCGTTCATCGCGGAGGCTAGCCTCTCTCTCATCGGGCACCTCCTTCGCCAGACGCCGATCGGTTACCTCAACGTGAACGGTGGGGACGTGTTCCAGGACATCTACCCTGCGAAGCCCCTCAAAGACACCCAGTCGCAGAAGGCGATCGGCCCCATCTATTTCCATAAAGATCTGGCCAATCACTACGTGCGCCCGGACTACGTCAACATGATCTCCATGCGCGCCTCCGCGAAGAACGACATCTACACGACGTTCGTCAAGAACGTCGACGTGATCTCTGCGCTGACCCCTTCCGAGATCGAGGAGTTCCGCAAGGTGCAGTTCTACACGCCGTTCGACGACCTCACCGTGAAGAGCGGGAGGTACGAGGTCGGTGACGCGAATCGGCACCCGATCATCAGCGGTGACAACGACATCCGCTTCTTCGAGAACAGGACCGTGGCGACGGATGAGCGCAGCAGCGCTCTCGTGGCCAAACTTATAGCGGTGCTCCACCAGGTGAAGAAGCGGGTCCAGATGTGCCCGGGCGATTTCATCGGTGTAGCCAACAACCACTCGGTCCATGGTAAAGAGATCGGGCACCTGGAGGAGCCGGAAGAGGCATGGGGGCGCTGGAGCATGAAGACGGTAAATGTTGGCTCGACCGAGCCACACAGGAACCATCTCGTGTCCGGGAGCAATTACCTGATAGCTGGCTGAGTTTGCCGACGGCGGATTTTTGAATCAACATGGGGAATGCTGCGTCTGCTGCGATGCAGCATTCCCCGTGGCCTCGCGCGTGCGTACCAAAGGTAGTCTCGCGGGCACCTCGTAGAAGCGCACCCCGGATTCAAACGTGATAAATGGATGGCGTATGCAGTGTGACATTCTTACAGATGATCGGTCGCACGTGTTTCGATCCTGGTCGGCTCAGAAGGGGCTCTCGCCGCTGGTCGTGGCTGGAGGCTCCGGGTCGTGGTTCTGGGATGACAGGGGTCGTCGCTATCTGGACTTCTGTAGCCAGCGGGTGAACCTGAACCTCGGCCACCAGCACCCGCGCCTCGTTGCGGCGATCCGAGAGCAGGCAGGATCGATAGCGACCTTGTCGCAGATTCATGCCACTGCCCCTCGCTCGGAGGCCGCGCGCTTGATCGCGGAGCGAACCCCTGGCGATCTCCACAAGATCTTCTTCACCAACAGCGGCACGGATGCGGTCGAGCACGCGGTGCGAATGGCCAGGCTGCACACTGGTCGTCACAAGGTGTTCACGATGCACCGCAGCTATCACGGATCCACTGGAGGGTCCATCGTTCTGACGGGCGACCCTCGTCGCTGGGACTCAGAGCCAGGGATGCCCGGGGTCGTTCGGTTCTCGGGGCCGTACCTCTATCGGACGTCCTTCAACGCGACGTCGGACGCAGAAGAGTGCGAGAGAGCTCTCGCGCATCTTGAGGAGCTGCTGATGTATGAATGCCCGAGCAGGGTGGCGGCGATACTCCTCGAGCCCATCGTCGGCTCGAACGGCGTTCTGGTGCCCCCGGGCGGTTATCTGGAAGGGGTGCGTAAGATCTGCGATCGACATGGTATAGTGATGATCTGCGACGAGGTCATGTCCGGCTTCGGCAGGTGCGGCGAATGGTTTGCCGTTAACAAGTGGGGGGTAGTACCTGATCTCATCACCTTCGCCAAGGGCGTAAACTCGGGATACATCCCCCTCGGTGGCATCGCGATTTCCCGCCAGATCGCGGAGACGTTCGCAGACAGGCCCTTCCCGGGTGGAGGGACGTACTTTGGTCACCCGCTTGCCTGTGCCACTGCGGTGGCGTCCATAAAAGCCTTCGAGGAGGAATCCATCCTGGATGGTGTTCGTCGGCTAGGCAGCGATATCTTCGGTCCTGGCTTGCAGGCGCTGGCGAAGAACCATCCGTCGATAGGTGAGATCCGTGGAACCGGGTGCTTCTGGGCTCTCGAGCTGGTGAAGAATCGTCAGACCAGAGAGATGCTCGTGCCCTTCAACGCCTCGGGCTCGGACGCTACGCCGATGAAGGAGCTTGAGAAGGCATGCAGGGAGCGGGGACTGTGGGTGCTCACGGTCGGCAATCGCCTTCATGTGTGTCCGCCGCTCATCATCAGCGACGAGGACGCTCAGCTCGGGTTAAGCATTCTGAATGAAGCGCTCGGCGTCACCGACCGCTACGTGACCTGATGCGGCGCGGCAACATCGTGGGAGGGCTCCCGGCGGAGGAGTTGGAGGGGCTCGCACCCTTGACGCGCCCGAGTACGCCCGCGCGATCGCGTCCGTGGTGGGCGTGCAGCCGCGCGATGATGGCCATCGTCCGAGCGGACTTCATGGCCATCGATGAACTGGCGCGCCGGCCGACAGCATGGCCATCGATGAACTGGCGCGCCGGCCGACAGCGTAATGCATCGCCGGGCGCTCGCCGGCGCGAAGCCGCACCTGTCGGCGGCTGGGCCGGTCCGGGGCGGTGAGCACGCCCGTCGGCTCGGCGACGTCTACCGGCGAATTTTGCCTGGATCGGGCGACACCTTGTAGAACGAGCATCAACGCAAGAAGTGCACAATGTGAGGTCGAGTGCAATGGGTAATAGTATAGTTGATCGCATCTGTAGGAACTGGTCCACGATGTCGACCGTGCGAAACGGTGAGTTTGTGGAAGTGCCGGAGCCGTCGTTCGATCCCGAGATGCACGACTTTCCAACTCAGCTGCTGCCGTTCCGGAACCATCCCGAGTATGCGTCTCTCGACGAGTCGGTCCATCGTAGGATTGAGTCGTTCGCCTGGGTGTCCTGGAACAAGCGGGTCGTCGATACAGAGGAGCGAGTCGTAAGCCCGGCACTCGCGGCGCTCATGAGTGGAGGAACTGACATTTGTCTCAAAGGTTCCGCCAGGATGGCGATTCGCCAAGCGCTGGTCGACGAGTACTTCCACTCCCACATGCACGACGTCGCTGTAGGGATCACAGCTCGCGGAAGGAACCTACCCGTGGAGCTCACGGACAGGCTCAACAGGCCAGCGTGTGTCTACAGGAGCTACGCGAAGACCGCCGAGAGACTGGAGAGCACCTGGGAGAAAGACCTGGCGCGACTCGCCTGGTGCGTCGTCGGGGAGCTGAGTATTTATGAGTTCCTGGGGCGGGTCTCAGAAGACGAGACGATCCAGCCGTCCAGTCGTACGCTCCTCAGGCTCCACGAGCGAGATGAGGCTGCACATGCCAGTCTCGTCGCGCAGGTCATGAGAGACCACTTCTCTCAGTTCAGCACGAAGCAGCGGGACTCGTTCATCAATTATATCCCGTTGGCGATGGATGGGTTCTCACAAGAAGACTGGCTGGTATGGCAGGACATACTTGAGGTCTCTGGCGTCGCGTCGGCCAAGCAGATCGTCTCCGATGTTCAGAACGATCGCTGCGTGCCCGGCCACCTCCCGTTGCTGCGAAGCTTCAAAAGGGTGGAAGATTTCTGTAATGATCTCGGGTTCGAGCTCCCTTCTATGACGAACTAGGGCGAGATCGCTCCCATCGGGCAGTAGTGGGATTGACGTGCCGATATAAGGATATCAGTTTAATGCAACTGTCAACGGCGAACATACCAAAAGACCGATTGGAAGACTGCATAGCCGTTCTGCTCGACGCGGAGAGCTTGAACGTCTCCAGGGACGACATCGTCAGCATCGACAAACAGGCAGGAGGGCTCTTCAATTTCCTGCTGCGCGTCGAGACGACACGAGGCGTGTTCTTCTACAAGCAGTACCTTGATAATCAATCCAACGAGATCTACAACGTACCAAAAATACCGGCATCTGAGCGATCGAACCTCGCGTGCGAAGTGCAGCGCTTGGCGTCGGAGTCGATCGCGCCGCTGGGCATGGCGGCCGTGCCAGATATTCTACATTTCGACCGTAAGCGAAGCGCCTTCTTGATGCAGAAGGCTGCCGGGGATTGTCCGCTCATCGATCGGCTCAGCTCCGGCCAGATACCGGACGTTCTCGTTGTCCAGCTGCCCAAGGTGCTGGCCTGCTTGCATCAGTCGACCTATGGTCGGTTCTCGGAGGATTCCATCTACAGCAACCGAGAGTTTCGTGACTTCAAGCTGCGGCTCCAGTACGACGACATCGCGCAGCGCCTGGATAGGAACGAGGCTGACATCGTCATGGACTGTAGAGCGCGCTACCAATCGCGCTCGGATTGTGTCACTCATGGTGATATCAATTCGAGGAATATCCTGGTGGATCATCGTTCGGTGGGCGTGATCGACTTCGAGCAATCTCATCTCGGGGCTCCGGCGTACGATCTTGCTTACATCCTGTCGGAGATTTTTATATCGGCTGAGTGTTTCGGCAAGGTCGGCTTGGGTGAGCTGATATCCCGGTTCCTCGACAACTACTTCGAGCATTTCTCCGCCGCGAACAGGCGTGAGGTCGAGACCGAGATCACGAAGCACCTCGCGGTGCAGGCGATCTATCGCTTCTGGGGCCCGAGCCGTGCGTCTTGGACTTTCTATGTGAACAGCGACATTCAAGAGCGGATCATCCGGCGCTGCAGGAGTCTTCTTCTGGAGGACGGAGCGGTGACTGAGCTTGTGAGGTGATACCGCCACGGCCGTCGCGTGGGGACGACGGTCGCCGCCGGGGAGCTCTCGTGGCAGGGAGAGCTGCTGGTGAGGCGGCTTTCGCGCGTGATGGTCGAGGCAGGAGACGGATTGTTTGCTGCTGGGGCGGGCCGCAGCGCTCGTGCGGCCGCAGTGCCTTGACCGAGAGCGAGGGGCGCGCTCGAGCGCCGCACGAGGCGAGCCGGCGGTCACGAGGAGCACCTCGCGCGGGCCACCGACCGCATGGGCTCGCACACGATGTTGACCTCTCCGCCGTGGTCGCCTGCCCCGTCGCGCCGGCGAGCCGCGCCGACCCGAAGAAGAGAGGCCGCGCGGCATGCCGGAGAGAGCGCTATGAACAATGATCCGCAGAAGACTCTCGAATTAGACCGCGTCAACGAGTGGAGCGCCGCCATGTCTAGAAATCATTGTTATGTTCCCATGACGCCGACTACGTTTCTGGAGCGTACCGGTGCAGTTTTTCCCGACGCTGAAGCTATCGTGCTCCCGGGCGGATCCGTTCGTTATGACGAGCTTTTGTCTCGCGCCCGGAGGCTCGCTGAGTTGCTCCGGAGCTTGGGGGTGGGGTCGGGAGACTGTGTGGGCCTCCTGTCGGGAAATAGCCGGCAGGTGATCGAGGCGCACTTTGGCGTCCCTGCTACCGGAGGGCTGATTGTTTCGTTGAACCCGTGGCTGTCCTCTACTGATATTGCTTATCAGATCAATTTCTGCAATTGCAGGGTTCTGATCGTGAGCGCGCAGCACTACCGGCGACATGCGGAACTCTTCGGTCCAGCGTCGCCGATCTCCTCGTTGCGGCACATCCTCCTGGTCGACGGTGGGGATATCGGAGAGGCAAGCGCCAAGATATTGGACTATGAGACGTCTATTCAAGGCGTCCATTCGCATACGCCACTCGATGCGCTGATCGACTCCGAAATGTCGCCGATCGCGGTGAACTTTACCTCGGGAACTACGGGGAATCCCAAGGGTGTCACCTACTCCCACCGAGCGGCTTATCTGCAAGGTTTTGGGCAGATCGTCATGCTGGGCCTCGACAGGAAGTCGAGGTACTTCTGGTCGGTGCCGATGTTCCATGGAAATGGCTGGTTCCACATTTGGGCCGCTGTTGCCATCGGGGCCACGCAAGTGCTGACTCCGTTCGAGCAGACGGACGGAGCGGCCTCATCGTTCAGCCAGCAGCTCATCGATCACAGGATTACTCATGTGTCTGGCGCGCCGCGTCTGATTCGCCGCATCGTCGAGGAGAAGCCCGGGCACCGCTGGGATAACCTGACGGTCATGACCGGCGGCGCGGCGCCCCCGCCTCAGCTGATCCTTGGGATGAAGAACGCCGGCGTGCGCCTGATTCATCAATATGGCCTGAATGAGACGTGCGCAGCGTTCGTGGTCTGCGAGGTCCAGGACAGCTGGCAGCAGCTTGGTGACGATCGGCAGGTGGCGCTGCTGGGACGCCAGGGCATGGCCGCCATTCATGCCGGCACGGGCTTGCGAGTGGTCGATGATAAGATGAACGACGTGCCGCGCGATGGTACCTCGCTGGGTGAGGTCGTCATGGCGGGCAACACAGTCGCGCTGGGCTACTACAAAAACCCCGAGGCGACCGAGAAGTCTTTCAAGGATGGCTGGTTCAGGAGCGGCGACATGGCTGTGGTCCACCCTGATGGCTACATCGAGCTCAAGGACCGAATCAAGGATCTTATTTACGTGGACACCGACTATGGGTGGCTAAACATATCTTCGATTGGCGTGGAGAGGTCGATCAATAAATGTCCGGGAGTCAAGGACGTTGCGGTCGTCGGCGTTGCCCCTGGGAAGCTGAAAGACGGCAACCCCAAGCTGGTTGCCTTTGTCGAGGTGCTTGACAATAGCGAGTTGACCATCGAGGATGTTCACAGGTATTGCGAGCAGTCGCTGGGTGTCTATGAGCGCCCTCATCATGTGTTTTTTGGTACCCTGCCGAAGACAGCGACAGGAAAGGTTACCAAGAATGTGCTGGTCGAACGTGCGGCGAGCCTGGTCGCAGAGCTTGGTCGGCGCGCCGAGCAACCTCAAGCGGGGTTTGCTCCTGCTCACTGAGCATGGCGTATGAGGATGGCGCTCGGCGTGGCGAGCGCGGGCGCCGTCGGCTCGCTCGTGGAGGACCCTGCCGGCCCCGCGGATGTTCGCTCCCTGCACGTGCTGCGTGGCGCGGACGCGGGCGCGAGAGAGCCGCGTCAGGCCGGGCGGCGCCCACGCGACCGACGACGCGGGCGTGCTGGCGTTCGGCGCGCCGTAGCGCGCGGCCCGCGGAAGGGGCAGGCGCGGCGCTGCGTCAGGCCTTCGGGGCGAAGACCCTGTCGAGCTCCTCTTTCCCGAACACCGGCGCCCAAGGCATGAGCTCGTACTGCGCCAGCCCCCTCTGCGTGAAGGGATCGCCATCCCGGATCTGATCCAGCGTCGCCCCGACCGCCTCGTCCGGCACCCGGAGCAGGAGCGCCCCGCCGTGACGTGGATCGAGCGGCCCTGACGCGAGCACCAGCCCTTGATCCATGAGCCTCTTCAGATAAGCGCGGTGGTCGTCGACGACGTTCAGCACCTCGTCGAGCGGACGCCGGTAACGGATGATCGCAATCGCGTACATGATGTCTCGATTCCTCGGACGCAATCTACCAGAGCGCAGCGCGCTCGGCCGTGCCTGTTCCTGCCAGACCGCCGTCCGGCGGAGTCGGCCGTGCCTGTTCCTGCCAGACCGCCGTCCGGCGGAGATCGGGCGGCCACGCGCGGCGCTCGCTCGCGAGCCCGCGCCGGCGGACCATCGCGACGGGAAGCGAGAAAAATTGTAATATCGCCGGAATGTGCCACCATCGCGATCTCCAGGCTTGACTTGACGGCCCCGCCATGGCCCGCCATGCGGAAGCGCGGCGGCGTGGCGGCCCCGCGCCGTCGCACACCCCCCTTTCCCTTCGCCCTTCCGTCTGGCAGTGTGCGCGCCCTCCGCTGGAGACATCTGTATGGCGCGACCCCCGAAAGCAGCACCTGCCCCCGTTCTCCCTTCCTCCCCGGCCGCCGCGCTCGCGGCGTACGGCCGCGTTGAGCCGAAGCTCCTCGAGCTCGGCCCCGACGACCTCGTGACCGTCTACGTCGAGGTCCCCAGGGCCGTGAGCTCCGTGCTCTCCGCCCTGCCCCACCTGCGCGAGCTGCGCGACGAGATCGTCCGCGATCTCCCGAACCACCCGATCGAGATGCTCGACGAGCTCGAGGACTACGCCCTCGCGGCCTGGTACGCCGACCTGCTCTACAGCACGCCCGCGAGCGAGCTCGACGCGAAGAAGCTCACCGAGGACGCCGCCGCGGTGCGCGAGGGGCTCCTCGTCGCGGCCGAGGCCCTCGCCTACCGCAACCTGCTCGACAAGCAGCGCGTCGCCGACCTCCGCAAGGGCAAGGGCCACACGGATCTCGCGAGCGATCTCATCGCCCTCGCCGAGCTCTTCCGCAGCTCCTGGGACAAGGTCCGCGCGAAGACGGCGGTCGAGGACGAGGAGCTCGAGCGGGCCGCGGACCTCGGCGTGCGCCTGCTCGCCGCGCTCGCCGCGAAGCCCGGCAAGGGCTCGTCCGCCGCGCCGAAGATCACCGACGCCGGCGATCGCCGCGCCCGCGCGATCTCCCTTGTCGCCAAGGCCTACGAGGAGTGCCGCCGCGCCGTCGCCTACCTGCGCTGGCACGAGGGCGGCGACGGCGACCTGGCCCCGTCGCTCCTGCAGAAGCCGCGCGGCCGCCGCCCGAACGCCGAGAAGGCGGCCGCGGCCGCGAGCGGCGCGTCCTCCGAGGCGCCGGCGAAGATGCCCGTCGACGAGGCGTCCGCGGCCGCCGACGGCGCCCTCTCGTCCGCCGAGCCGGCGAACGACGCCGAGCCGGTCGTCAACGCCTGATCGCCCAGACCTGCGCGATCCGCGCGATGAAACGAGTCGCGGAGGGCGCAGGGGCCGCCTGGATCCCCCCGGCCCCCCCGCGCTACCTCTCCTCCGGAGCGAGCGCTCGACTCTCCTCTGGCGCGAGCGCTCGCCGCGCTCGCCCCTGCCCCGACCTGCCGACCTCGATGCGATCGATTTGCCGAGCTACCGGTTCCAGCTCGACTCCTCGATCAGCTCGATCTTGTAGCCGTCCGGATCCTCGACGAACGCGATCACCGTCTTGCCGTGCTTCATCGGTCCCGGCTCGCGCGTGATCTTCCCGCCCGCGGCGCGGATGCGGTCGCAGGCCCCGTGGATGTCGTCCACGCCGAGCGCGATGTGGCCGTACGCCGTGCCGAGCTCGTACTTCTCGACGCCCCAGTTGTACGTGAGCTCGATCTCCGCGTGCTCCGGGTTCCTCCCGTAGCCGAGGAAGCACAGCGTGAACTTGCCCTCGGGGTAGTCCTGCCGCGACAGGACCTGCATCCCGAGCACGTCCCTGTAGAAGCCGATCGAGCGCTCGAGATCGCCGACCCGCAGCATCGTGTGGAAGATCCTCATGCCGTCTCCTGTCTGCTCCTCCGGGCGGAGCGCCCGCGCGGCGCTCAGCCGTAACGCACCGAGATGATCTCCATCTCCGCCTCGCCCGCCGGGCGGCGCACCGTGATCACGTCGCCCGCGCGCTTGCCGAGGAGCGATCGGCCGACCGGCGAGCGCCAGCTGATGCGCCCGGCCCCGCTGTCGATCTCGTCCTCGCCCACGATCTGGTAGGTGTGGCGCGCGCCGTCCTCGTCCTCGATCTCGACCGTCGCGCCGAAGAAGACCTTGTCGCCGCGCTGCTCCGACGGATCGACGACCACGGCCTTCTCCAGCCGCTTGGTCAGGAAGTGCATCCGCCGGTCGATCTCGCGCAGCTTCTTCTTGCCGTAGATGTACTCGGCGTTCTCGGACCGGTCGCCCTGCGCCGCCGCGTCGGCGACCTCCTGGACGATGCGCGGCCGCTCCACGGAGCGGAGCCGCGCGAGCTCCTCGGACAGCTTCCTGGCCCCGCTGGGCGTGATGTAAGCCGGGTCGGACATGGTTCGATCGCGACGGAGCCTACGCCGCGCCGCCCGCCAGATCCACCGCCGTCGAGCCCGACCCGGGGGCGCCCCGCCCCCCCCGGCGGACGCCCCGATCCCCTCTGATCTCCACGACATAGCCCCCGCGTCGCGGACGCATGTTGACGCGACGCGGCGACATGCTAGGCGAATGAAGAACTATGCTGCGGCTGCGCGGAAGACCGGGAGGAGACCCGGCTACCAGCGCCCATCGCCGCGGCAACGAGGAGGTCTCCCATGTCCAATGCCCAAACCCACCAGAACCGCTACAAGGCTGACCTCCGCGAGATCCGCTTCCTCCTGTTCGAGCAATTCCGCCTGGACGAGCTGCTCGGCAGCGGGCCGTTCGAGGCGTGGGGGCGCGACGAGGTCTCGATGGTCCTCGACGAGGCGTACAAGTTCGCGTGCGAGGTCTGCGGTCCCCTCAACGTGGTCGGCGACCGGATCGGGTGTCGGATCGAGGGCGGGCAGGTGAAGACGCCGCCCGGCTTCAAGGAAGCCTGGGACAAGCTGTACGAGGCCGGGTGGAAGTCGATCGCTGTCTCGCCGGCCTACGACGGCCAGGGCGGGCCGTTCACGCTCTACACGATGGTCGAGGAGTTCCTCTGCGGCTCGAACACGGCATTCAACATGTACGCCGGGCTGACGTACGGGGCCGGCGAGGTGATCGAGTACTTCGGGACGCCGAGGCAGCGCGACATCTACATGAAGCGGATGTACGGCGGGCAGTGGGGCGGGACGATGTGCCTGACCGAGCCGCACGCGGGCTCGGACGTCGGTTCGTCGCGGACGGTCGCGGTGAAGCAGAAGGACGGCAAGTACCTCATCCGCGGCACGAAGATCTTCATCTCGAGCGGCGACCACGACCTCACCGAGAACATCGTCCACCTCGTGCTCGCCCGCATCGAGGGCGCGCCCCCCGGCACGAAGGGGCTCAGCCTCTTCATCGTGCCGAAGATCCGGGTGAACGACGACGGCTCGCTCGGCGAGCCGAACGACGTCCTCGTTGGCAACATCGAGCACAAGATGGGCATCAACGGGTCGTCGACCTGCGTGCTCAACTTCGGCGAGAACGACGGCTGTCTCGGGGAGCTCGTCGGCACCGTCGAGCACCAGGGGATGCCGCAGATGTTCCGCATGATGAACGGCGCGCGCATCTCCGTCGGCCTGCAGGGCGTGTCGGTCGCGTCGTCGGCGTACCTGAACGCGCTCGAGTACGCGAAGGACCGCAAGCAGGGCCCGTCGATCGTCCAGTGGAAGGACGCGACCGCGCCGCGCGTGCCGATCATCGAGCACCCGGACGTGCGGCGGATGCTGCTCGACATGAAGAGCCGCGTGGAGGGCATCCGCGCGCTCATCGTCAAGCTCACGCGCCACCAGGATGCTGTCGCCGTCTACCAGGGCAAGGACGACCGCGCGGCCGCCTACAACCAGGGGCAGGTCGACCTGCTCGTGCCGCTCGTGAAGGCCTACTCGTCCGATCAGGCGTTCCGCGTCTGCGAGACCGCGATCCAGACCTTCGGCGGCGCCGGGTACACGAAGGACTACCCCGTCGAGCAGTACTGCCGCGACGCGAAGGTCTTCTCGATCTACGAGGGCACGAACCACATCCAGGCGATGGACCTCGTCGGGCGCAAGCTCGGCCAGGCCGGCGGGGCCAACCTGCAGGCCTTCCTGAACGACGTGGCCGAGTTCGTGAAGGCGAACGAGAAGCACCCCGTCCTCGCCGCGAGCGTCAAGGAGCTGCGCGAGGCGCACGAGGCCGTCGCCGGCACCGCCATGCGGCTGCTCTCGTGGTTCCAGATGGGCAAGATGCCGATGGTGCCGCTCGCCGCGAACCGCTTCCTCGAGATGATGAGCGAGCTCGCGATCGGCTGGCTCCTGCTCGACGGCGCGGTCATCGCGCTCAAGGCGCTGGAGGGCCTCCCGGCCGGCGACGCCGGCGCGAAGGACCGCGCCTTCTACGAGGGCAAGAAGCACGCGGCCCTCTACTTCGCCGCCAACGTGCTGCCGCACGCGAAGTTCTCCGCCGAGCTCCTCGGCCGCGAGGACTCGTCCGCCCTCGACATCCCGGCCGAGGCGTTCGCGACCGTCTGAGCTCCCTCCCCCCGTAGCCCGCGCCGGCCCCGCCTCCGGGCGGGGCACCTGCCGCGGCGCGCTCGTTCACCCGGGGGCGCCTGCCGCGGCGCGCTCGTTCACTCGGGAACCGTGAGCCGCTCGGCCAGGTTCCGGATGGGCACCGGCATGGTCGGGTCGCGCGAGACGGCCATGATGTCGGCGCGGAGCGCGCGCACCTCCGTCAGCCGGAGCCACGAGAGCGCGAGCCGCGTCATGCTCGGCAGGCCGCGCGCGAGCACTGCCCGGACCACATCGGCCGCGGGGAACGAGAAGGCGACCTCCTCGGGGGGCAAGCCCGCGGCCTTCGCGGCCGCCTCGATGCTCGCGTCGAAGTCGTCGCGCTTCGACTCCAGCACCTCGAAGAAGATCCGCCCGCGCTCGGGCGCGAAGGCCTGAGCCGCCCCGCCGCCCTCGGGCGCGAAGACCCAGGTCGCCGCGCTGTCGAGCCCAACCCGCGCGCCCGACTCGAGCGTGACGAGCGGCAGGAAGCGGCCGCCTTCGATAGGCTCCCCGCCGCCTGCCTCGAGCAGCTCGCGTACGAGATCCCTCACGTTCGCGCTCATCGCGTTCGCGCTCATGGGCCGATGTTCTCACGAAAGACCTCGCGATGGGCAACTCAACTCGGCAGACGCGCCCCGCGCGCCGAGGCAGCGCTGCACGCGCGCGCGCACGCACGCACGTGTACGCGCGATGTGCCGAGAACCCGGGGCGAGCGCGGCCGTGATGAGCGGAACAGGCGTGGAGGACGTGGAGATCGCGTCGCGCGGGGCGCGCCACGTCGCTTTGCCTGGAAAAGGCGTCGCGTTGGCCGGAATAAGAATAGTATGGGATTTCAATTCAAACCTGATGCGCTGGTATTGGTAGGCTTCATTGCGGCTGCGGGCGGGACGAGCGGTTGCATCGTCGACGACGCGGGCAACAGCACCCAGGGCGGGTACCCCGAAGGTGGTTTGTCCGACGACGCTTGTACGCCGAGCAAGAACGCGGAGCCGGTCAGCTGGGAGTGCGGGACATGGGTCGCATCGAGGCGCGGAAACGACGGCAACGCCGGGCTCCCGGGGGCGCCGCTGAAGACGGTCTCGAAGGCGCTCCAGGTCGTGGGGCAGAATGGAGGGCGTATCTATCTCTGCGCCGAGACGTTCGAAGAGCCGCTGCTCGTGCCCGGAGGATACACGATCTACGGCGGGCTCGATTGCGAGCATGACTGGGGCTGGATAGGCGACAAGGTGAAGACCACGCTCACCGCGCCTGAAGGCGAGACGCCGCTCTCGTTCCACGGCGGCGACGGCGTCGCGGTGCTCGAGGACGTCCACGTCATCGCGCGCTCGATCCCGGAGGCCCGCACGGGGCTGGCGGGCCGCTCGTCGATCGCCGCGAACACCTCGGGGATCCCGCTCTACATCCGGCGGAGCACGATCGAGGCAGGCGACGGGGCGCCGGGCGCGCGAGGGGATTCGTTCATCAATAACCCTGCCGAGTCGGGCAAGTCCGGCAACTTCGGCAACGCCGCGTGCACGTCATCGACGGTCGTCGGCGGCGTCCCGGTGAACAACACCTGCGGTACGCCCGACGATCGGTCAGACGACTCGCGCGGCGGCTCCGGCGGGACGGGGCGGATATCGTCCGGCGACGACGGGAACGATGGGGTCCCGGGCGAAGGGGCGAACGGCGGGAGCGGCGAGGACGGGACGAGCACCTGCACGGCGGGCAGGAACGGCGAGGAAGGGGCGGAAGGCGCGCCGGGCGCGGGGGCGACGGGGTTCGGCTGGCTGTTCCTGGACGGGTACACAGGTCCCCTCGCCAGCAACGGCACGCCGGGGAAGCCCGGCCAGGGCGGCGGCGGCGGGGGCGGCGGAAAGGGCGGGACGGGCACGCTGATGTGCCCCTTCGCGACCTCGGCGGGCGGCGCCGGTGGCGGCTCGGGGGGCGCTGGTGGCTGCGGCGGGCTCGGTGGCATCGCCGGAGGCGCCGGCGGGGCGAGCATCGCCGTGTTCGCCGGGAGCGCGACGGCCCACTTCGAGGACGTGGTGCTGAAGACCGGCCGCGGCGGCAAGGGCGGCGACGGGGGCAAGGGCCAGGAGGGCGGCGAGGGCGGCCTGGGCGGGTCAGGCGGCATCCTGGGCAAGGCCACTGCGCTGAACTCCGCCTGCGGCGGCGGCCAGGGCGGCAGGGGCGGCAAGGGAGGCCAGGGCGGCGGCGGGCTCGGCGGCCACTCGATCGCGGTGGCGTTCGCGGTCAGGGAGCCCGACCTCACGCGGACGACCATCGAGCTCGGCGAGGCCGGCACAGGCGGGCTCGGGGCCGGGCCGCAGTACAACGGGGCGGATGGCGTGACGGCCGAGATCTACGATGTCGAGCAGCAGCGGTAGCGCGGTTGGACGCCGCGGCCGCCGCGGGCCGTCGGAGGGGGCCTAGTCCGGGGCGGGCGGGACGGGCCAGCAGCGATCTTCCTGCATGCAGCGGAGCAGCGTCACGCGGCGCCCTCCGGCGGTGGTCGCCGAGCTCTCCTTGATGGGCGTCTCCCGCCGCGCGCGCCGGCTCAGCTTCTCGATCACGAGGAAGCCCTCCTGCTCGCCCGCGAGGCGGAGGAACTCGTCGAACAGCGCCACGTGCTCGCCGCGCGCCCCGTCCTCGGTCGTCGCGATGCGCCGCTGGGTTGCAATGCCGATCGCCAGCGTCTCGCCCCGCGCGCGCACGACCATCGCTGGTTCGAGCCCGCGCTGGCTCTCGTCAGGCACCGTCCAGAGCTCCGCGAGCCCAGCCTCGGAGAGGCGCCGCTTCACGTAGTAAAAGGCGGACTCCAGCGTGCTGTTCCGGTACGGGACCGCCCGCGACTCCATGGGATCGACGTGGTTCCGCCAGAACGCGATCAGCGCGTGCGCCCAGCGCCTGCCGTCCAGCCGTCGGTCCCCGAACGGCCATTCGTCGGCCATCGCCCGCGCGCAGGCGCGGAGCAGCTCCTGCTCATGGATTCCGCGCGTCGCCAGGCACGGCGCGCAGTGCATGTACGCCGTGCCCCGCTCGAGAAGGGCGCCGCACATCGAGCAGATGTCGTTGCCGTAGCCAGGGCCCATGTACCGGAGCCAGCCGGCGCCGAGCGACCGGTGAGCGGCGCGGCGCTCCTCGTTCCGATCGAGCTCCCGCAGCCCGTCCCGGAGGGCCCTCGATGCCGCGCGCCGCTCGTCCTCTCCCTGCTTCATCCGCTGTCCTCCAGCGTGAGCCCTGTCCGCGCCGGCTCCGCCCAGTCTAACGCCGGAGCCTCCGCCGCGCTTCGCGAGGAGGCCCGAACTCCCGCGCGAGCCGTCACCCCGAGGCCGTGCGCAACCCCCTCCAGGTTGTTGACATTGACTTTCAATTACGGTATGCGTCGTTGACATGTCGCGATTTGCGTTGTTTCTCGCGCTTCCGATGCTGTTCAACGTCGGCTGCGGGGCGGAGTCCCCTTCCGACGATCCGGATCCGCTGGCGGGCATCCAGCTGATCGGCGACGACCTCAGCGACATCCCCCTGCGCGGCTCGTCCGAGGAGCAGGTGGCTCGGTTCAAGCAGGGCGACGCGCTCTTCGACTTCGTCTTTCGCGAGCGCGACGGGCTCGGGCCGCTGTACATCCGCGCCGCGTGCGCCGGGTGCCACGAGGGGGCCGCGCGCGGTCCGGGCGCCGTTCAGAAGATGGTGCTCGTCGAGGCCGACGGGGTGACGCCGGCGGTGGATCAGGCGGGGCTCCCCTACGGCCATACGATGCGGCCTTACGGCGTCGCGGGGGCGACGACCCTCTCGCTGCCCGGGGCCGAGGTGACCATCAAGCTCTCGCAGCGCCTCGGTCCGCCCGTGTTCGGGCGCGGTTACATGGAGGCGGTCGACGACGCCGAGATCGAGCGCGTGGCTGCCGAGCAGGCCGCGCGGGGCGACGCGATCCGCGGGCGCATCAACCGCGTGGTGTTCCACTCGAAGAAGAACGGGGACGAGACGTTCCACACCTTCGCCGAGGGCGACGAGAACCTCATCGGTCGCTTCGGGTTCAAGGCGCGGGTCGCCACGCTCGACGACTTCACGGCCGACGCCTACCAGGGCGACATGGGCATCACCTCGCCGCTCCGCCCCGATGAGCTGCCGAACCCCGACGGGCTCACGGACGACGCCAAGCCGGGCGAGGACGTGGTCCTCGACACGGTGAACGCCGTCGCGGACTACATGCGCCTGCTCGAGATCCCGAGGCGCGCGCCCGCCGACGAGCGCGGCGCGGCGCTGTTCGAGGAGGCCGACTGCGCCGTCTGCCACGTCCCCTCGCTGAGGACGCGCGCCGACTACCCGATCGAGCAGCTCGCGGACATCGACGCCCCCGTCTACACCGATTTCCTCCTGCACGACCTCGGCCCCGACCTCGCCGACGGGCTGGCCGACGAGTCGGCGAGCTCCGTCTCCTGGCGGACGGCGCCGCTCATCGGCATGCGCCACAGCACCGCGTACCTCCACGACGGCCGTGCCAGGACGATCGAGCAGGCGATCCTGCTCCACGACGGCGAGGGGTCCGAGGCCGCCGCCTCGGTCGCTGCGTTCCGCGCGCTCTCCCGCGAGGCCCGCGAGGCCCTCATCGACTTCGTACGCTCGCTCTGATCGACGCGCGCGATCGCGAAAATCCACTTCGCTCGCTCGCCGAGGCGAGCCGCGACAAGGAGCTCGGACATCCATGCATATCCCCGCCTGCCTGCGGTCCGGTCTGGCCATCGCCGCCGCCGCCCTCTCGCTCCCCGCCTGTGGAAGCGACAACGAGACGCTGCTCACCGACGCGGAGTACGAGCGGAAGGCCGTGCTCGACGTGAAGGCTTACATCCAGGACAACCTCGATGAGTTCGCCGATGCGACGGCCGCGCTCCAGGCGGCCGCGCCCGCGCCGGACGAGGACGGGTGGAGCGCGACGAGCGACGAGGAGGCCGTCGCCGCCATGAAGGCCGAGTGGAAGCGGGCGCGGCAGTCGTACGAGCGCGTCGAGGGGGCCATCGCGGTGGTCTTCCCGGAGTTCGACTACTCGACCGACGCCCGCTACGACGCGTTCATCGAGGTAGCGGCCGACGACGACCTGTTCGACGACGAGGGGGTGACCGGCGTGCACGCCGTCGAGCGCATCCTCTGGGCGGACCGGATCCCGGAGCCGGTGCTCGCCTTCGAGTCGGCGCTCCCGAACTACAGCCCCGCCGCCTTCCCCGCGACCGAGGCCGAGGCGGCCGCGTTCAAGGACGAGCTCTGCGCGCGCCTCGCCGCCGACGCGGAGACGATGAAGACCGATTTCCGCGGCCTCGCGCTCGACGCGCCGTCCGCGTACCGCGGGGTCATCAACTCCATCCTGGAGCAGGTAGAGAAGACCAGCAAGGCGGCGACAGGAGAGGAGGAGTCGCGCTATGCCCAGTACACCCTGGCCGACATGCGCGCGAACGTCGCGGCAGGCGAGGCGACGTACGAGGCCTTCCAGCCGTGGCTCCTCACCAAGGGCGCCGAGGGCGCGGAGGTCGACAAGGCGGTCCTCGCCGGCTTCAACCGGCTGTCGAGCGCGTACGACGCCATCGAGGGCGACGCGCTGCCGCCGCTGCCCGAAGGGTGGAGCGAGGAGGCGCCCACCGAGGAGCAGCTCGCGACCCCGTTCGGAGAGCTGTTCTCGCTGGTGAAGCGCGAGAGCGACGATTCGACCCCCGGCTCGCTCGCCCACGACATGACCCGGTCCGCCGATCTCCTCGGCATCGACCCTCTGCCGTGAGGCGGGCACCCGCTGCGGATACGGGCCCACCTCGACGTTTTCGGTGCTCGGCGTACAGGAGTACGCCTCCGCGCCGAAAACGCCGATCTGGGCCCGTCTCCTGTGCGGGTGACCGCCGCATACGGTCGGGAGAGGGGCGCAACCCGGCGGAGACGGGCGCAACCGGGCGGAGACGGGCGCAACTCGGGCGGGGGCGTCAGTCGGCGGGGGTCCACCGCACGAGCACGCACGTCACGTTGTCGGGGCCGCCGTGCAGGTTGGCGAGATCGATCAGCGAGCGCGCCGCGGCGGCGAGATCGTCGCCATGCGCTAGCGCGTGGGCGATCTCCGGCTCGGGGACCGGGCCGGAGAGGCCGTCCGAGCAGATCAGCAGGAGATCTCCGGCCTGCGGCTGCTCGAGGCGCGTCGCGACGTCGACCGTCTTTCCCATCCCGAGCGCGCGCGTAACGACGTTGCGGGCGAGCAGCGGATCGACGTCGTCGGGCAGCTGCTCGCCGCTGCGCAGGTGCTCGTTCCAGAGCGAGTGGTCCTCCGTGAGCCGCTCGAGCCGGCGCTCGCGGTAGCGGTAGACACGGCTGTCGCCGACGTGCGCGATGCACGCCGAGGTCGCGTCGGCGTAGACGCCCGCGAACGTGGTCCCCATGCCGTAGAAGCGCGGGTCGCGCTGGCCCACCTCGAAGATGCGCTCGTTGGCGCGCCAGATGGACGAGACCAGGCGCAGCTCGAGAGGCCCCGCCAGCTCGTCGTACCCCGTGGGCTGGGTGATCTCGCTCTCGCTGTCCCTGCAGAACGACTGGACGATGTCGACCGCCATCCGCGACGCGATCTCCCCGCCGGCGGCGCCGCCGATGCCGTCCGCGACGACGAACAGGCCCAGATCGAGATCGACAGCAAAGCTGTCCTCGTTGTGCTCGCGCTGGCGGCCAACGTGGCTGTCACCGGCGGCTTCGATACGGAGCGGGGAGTTCACGGAGCTTCCTCGTCGGCGGAACGCGTGTCGTACCGGCAGCATCCAGCGACCGGACGCCCCGCGCAAGTCAGGAAGGGCGCGATCCGAGCGTCGAGCGTCGGCGCGCTCGGGCGCTCGGACGCGCCAACGCTTTTCTCGTACGGAACGGATTACGTGCGCAGCGCTGCGGCCGCGGGCGACTGGAGCGACGGACGGGGCGAGCCCTGCGGCTCGGCGCGCTGCGCGGCGGGCGGCGGGACGCTGGCGGTGAGGGCCTCGAACCGGCCGCTCTTCCACGTCACGAGGCCGCCCGAGAGGCGCGCGGCGCTGCCCGCCCCTGGGTCGGACCGCAGCCAGACCAGGGGGCGCGCGGCGAAGACCGGCTTGGTGCACGCGACGTCCTGGAACGCGGCAGACCACGAGCCGGTATTGCCGAAGAACAGCCCGCCCTCCCAGACCCCCTCGGGCGTGTGCGTGTGGCCGAAGATCACCGCGCGGGCGCGGTGGGCGCGGGCGACCTGGCGCGCGGCGCGGCTGACCCGCTGCCACGTCGCGTCGAGCGGGAGCTTCGGCACGAGGCGCTCGTACACGACGAGCCCGGCCGGCGCGACGAGCGCCGCGGGCGCGAGCCAGCCCGGGACGAGCAGCAGCCACACGAGCGCCACAGTGATCGTGAGCAGCGCCAGGAGGGCCCGGTCGAGCCAGAGCTCGCGCGCGACGAGCCTCAGGCGGTCCTCGGCCGGGGGCGCGAACAGGCGGGCGTGGCGAGCCACGGCGCGGAGCGGGGCGCCAGTCTCCTGCGCCGCGGCGGCGAGGCACTCGCGCAGGCGAGCGCGCCGCTCCGGCTCGCGCCGGCGCACGAGCTCGACCACCGTGCGGAGCGCGCCGAGCGCCCAGGCCCCCGCGAGCGACCGGCGCGAGAACATGTAGTAACGGGCCCAGTGCGCGAGGTAGCCGAACGCGGACAGCATGAACGAGGAGTCCACGTGCGGGTTGAAATAGCCCATCCGGGAGACGAGCAACCGGCACACGAGCGAGCCCATGGTCGGCTGGATCTCGCCCGGCTTCCGACCGAACGGGACCATCGGGTAGCGGTAGCTGCAATAGCCGTCGTACTGGTTGCCGTGCTCCACGATGATGCCGTCCGGCGTCTTGTGGAACCAGGCGCGGAACACGACGCGCTCGCCCAGCACCGACGCGCTCGCGTGCGCGTCGTGCGTGCCGTCAGAACGCGACGCCTCGCCCAGCGCGGCGAGCGCCGCGTCGACCACGCGGGCCCGGATCGTGTCGCGCACCTCGGGCAGCGTGAGCTGGACGTCGTGGTTGCCGGAGATGAACACGACGGTGTGTCCATCCGCGACGACCCGGCCCAGCGCCTCGATGAACACCGGGTGGTCCGCGAGGATCGCGGCCATGGCCGGGACCGCGTGCTCGGCGCTGCGGGGGAGGTCGTGAAAGACGCTCTTCTGGTCGATCACGCGCGGCGCGTCAAAATCGAACACATCGCCGTTGAGCACCAGCGTGAGCTCATGGCGCCCCGCGCCGCGCGCGGTGCCCTGCTTCATCTCGTCCCGGAGCGCGTCCAGCATCGCCGCGACCTCGCTGTCGGGAGAGTAAGGAGCCTGACGGTAGCGCATCCACAGACCGTCACCCGGCTCGAGCTCACAAAGATGGATATCTGATATTGCCACCGTATGGAGCATGCGAACAAGGTGACACACCCGCCTGTTCGCGATTGTCAGGGAACTGTCACGACGGCATGTCGGGCTGTGGAGAGCGCGCGGGAGGCGGGCGCTGGCGGCCGGTCGGTTTGTTGGTCCACCAACGGGATGCGCGTCGCGGCGATCGCCCTGGACTGCGAGCGCTGGGCGCCTGTCATCCATCGTGGCGTCGGGTGCGAGGGCCTGCGCAGGCCGGCGTCGACGAGCGCGAGCGCACGACGCCACGCCCGCCGCGGATGAGGCCGAGCGTGTGAGCGCGCGGCGCGGCAGGGCGCGGGGGCCGCGGCGGCGCGCCGCGGTCATGTCCCCGGCGTTCGGCTCGCCTGGGCGCAGGGCCCAGGCGGCTGCCGAGTCGAGCGATGGAGTGAGGTGGTACGGGGGCCGATGCCTGATCGGCCATCGCGTGCCGCGCGTCAGCGCCCCTGCCGGATTTCCGGCCGCCGCTTCGCGGCGGGGTGCGCGCGGCACTCGCTTGTCTTCTCAGGGCCGCGCCCCGGCCCCGTCGTCCGCTTCGCGGCTGGGGTCAGCAGTCTCCCCAGAGGGAGCCACTGCAGTGGTGCGGGCAGTGGTCCCGGTTCAGGAGCTTGTCCAGGATCGAGATGACGTTGATGTTGTTGTTGTTGTTGATGTTGAACGGGAAGCCGAAGCCACCGCCGAAGCCACCGCCGAAGCAACCGGGGAAGCCACCAAAGCAGCTACCGGGGAAGCCGCAACCGAAGTTCCGAGCGCTCTGGCCCGGCGCGCCAATCGGCTCCTGGCCGAGCTGACCGACGGGCGCCTGGCCGAGCTGGCCAACGGGCGCCTGGCCGAGCTGACCGACGGGCGCCTGGCCGAGCTGACCGACGGGCGCCTGGCCGAGCTGACCGACGGGCGCCTGGCCGAGCTGACCGACGGGCGCCTGGCCGAGCATCCCCTTGCTCGGCTCGCCCTTGAACGGCGCGCCCTTGCTCGGCCCGAACTTGCTCGGCCCGAACTTGCTCGGCCCGAACAGGTCCTTGGTAGGCGCCTGGGCCTGGTACCCGCCCCGCTCCTCCTCCGCGGCCTCCTCGAGGGCAGCGGAGGTCGAGTCGATCTCCGCGGCCTCGTCGAGGTCCGCCTGATCGAGATCCACGTCCGCCGCGTCGACGGCGCACCCCGTGCCGAGCGCCGCCACCACCATCGCGAGCCCCATCACCTTGCCATGAATCGAGATCATGTTGTCCTCCTCAATGTCCCATGATGGCCCGAAGCCCCGAGCCATCTTGAGCTCATCGAAGAGCAGGTTGTGTGCCTCAGCCCTCATGTGCATACACTGCCACTCCGAGCTCCCGCCTCCAGCCTTGCCGCGTCGGCGAAAAGGCAATCTCTGGATCTGCGCAGGCGTTGGTTTTCCGATATCTCAACGCGAACACCGGCGGGACGGCCCCCGCTGGGAGGGCGTATCGCCCGCGGGCCGGGCGCTTCATGTTGGAGATGGCGAACTCACCACCATGGCGGCCGGAGCCCCCCGCGCCGCGCGCGGCGCTCCTGTCGCGCATTCGCGCAGAGCACCGGCGTCGCGGCCGTCGTGAACGAGGCGGGATGGCGCCTGTCCGGGCTCGCACACGGACGGCTCGCCGCGCCGCGCCGCCGGTCATATGACCCGGCCGCACCGCGCCTGAGCCGTCCTGGAGATACCGAGCCTCCTGCGCCTGACCTGCTCAAGCTGCGCCGTTTGTGCATCGATGAAGGCAAGACGCGAGTCGATCGACTCGGGCCGTAACCGTCCGCCGCCATCACCGCAGCTCCGCGGCGGGCGCTCCGAGACGAGCCATGCGGACATCCCTGTTGAGCCGCAGCGTGAGCTCATGGCGCCCGGCGCCGCACGCCTACAAGGTGACATGCTCGCCTGTTCGCGATTGCCAGGGAACGTACACGACGCCATGTCGGGCTCTGGAGGAAGCGCGGGAGGCGGGCGTCGGCGCTCGGTCGGTTGGTTGGTTCACCAACGGGATGCGCGATCCATGTCGCGACGAACGCCCTGGACTGCGAGCGCTGGGCGCCTGTCATCCGACGTGGGGTAGTGTGCGATGTTCTGTGCGGGCGGCGTCGACGAGCGCGCGAGGCCGCGCGGCTGCGAGGCGGGCGAACAGGGCGCCCGACAGCGCGGGGCGGGTGAGCGTGGGTGTCGCAGGCGGAAGGCCGCGGTGACGTCCCTGGCGTCGCCGGCCCGCCTGGGCGCGAGGCCCAGGCGGCTGCCGAGTCGAGCTATGCAATGCGGCGGTGCGGGGGCCGATGCCTGATCGACCATCGCGTGCCGCGCGTCAGAGCGCCTGCCGGACTTCTGGCCGCCGCGTCGCAGCGGGGTGCGCGCGGCACTGGCTTGTTGTCTCAGGGCCTCGCCCCGGCCAGGTCGCCCGCTTCGACCGGCTCCACCAGCTTCACGGCCACCGGTCTCCCCAGCCGGGCAGGCCGGAACACGAGGACCCGTGGTGCGGGCAGTGGTGCTCATGCGGCACCACGACGACGGGCGCCGGGCAGTCGTTGTGCCTGTTCATGAGCTCTTCCAAGAGCGAGATGACGTTGATGTTGTTGTTGTTGTTGATGTTGAACGGGAAGCCGAAGCCACCGCCGAAGCCGCCAAAGCAGCTACCGGGGAAGCCGAAACCGAAGTTCCGAGCGCGATGGCCCGGCGCGCCAATCGGCTCCTGGCCGAGCTGGCCAGTCGGCTCCTGGCCGAACTGACCGACGGGCGCCTGGCCGATCATGCCCTTGCTCGGCCCGAACAGGTCCTTGGTAGGCGCCTGGGCCTGGTACCCGCCCTGCTCCTCCTCCGCGCCTTCCTCCAGCGCAGCGGCGGTCGAGTCGAGCTCCTCGACCTCGTCGAGGCCCGCCTGATCGAGATCTGCGCCCGCCGCGTCGACGGCGCACCCCGTGCCCAGCGCAGCCATCACCATCGCGAGTCCCATCACCTTGCAATGAATCGAGATCATGTTGTCCTCCTCGATGTCCCATATGGCCCGAAGCCCCGAGCCATCTTGAGCTCACCGAAGAGCAGGTTGTGTGCCTCAGCCCTCATGTGCATACACTGCCGCTCCGAGCTCCCGCCTCCAGCCTTGCCGCGTCGGCGAAAAGGCAATCTCTGGATCTGCGCAGGCGTTGGTTTTCCGATATCTCAACGCGAACACCGGCGGGACGGCCCCCGCGCGGAGGGCGTGTCGCCCGCGGGCCGGGCGCGTCATGTTGGAGATGACGAACTCACCACCATGGCGGCCATAGCCCGCCCGCGCCGCGCACGGCGCTCCTGTCGCGCGTCAGCGCAGAACACCGGCGTCGCGGCCGTCGTGAACGAGGCGGGATGGCACCTGTCCGGGCTCGCACACGGACGGCTCGCCGCGGCCGCGCCGCCGGTCATATGACCCGGCCGCACCGCGCCTGAGCCGTCCTGGAGATACCGAGCCTCCTGCGCCTGACCTGCTCAAGCTGCGCCGTTTGTGCATCAATGAAGGCAATGCACGAGTCGATCGACTCGGGCCGTGGCCGTCCGCCGCCATCACCGCAGCTCCGCGGCGGGCGCTCTCGACGAGCCATGCGGACATCCCCGTTGAGCTGCAGCGTGAGCTCATGGCGCCCGGCGCCGCGCGCCCTGCCCTGCTTCATCTCGGCCCGGAGCGCGTCCAGCAGGGCCGCGACCTCGCCGTCGGGAGAGCAAGGAGCCTGACGGGTGCCTGTCATCCGACGTGGGGTGGTGTGCGATGTTCTGTGCAGGCGGGCGTCGACGAGCGCGCGAGGCCGCTCGGGCTGCGGGGCGGGCGAGCAGAGCGCTTGACGGCGCGGGTCGGGGGAGCGTCGGTGTCGCAGGCGGAAGGCCGCGGTGACGTCCCCGGCGTCGCCGGTCCGCCTGGGCGCGAGGCCCAGGCGGCTGCTGGGCAGAGCTGCGGAGGGCGGCGGTGTGCCGGGGCCGATGCCTGATCGGCCATCGCGTGCCGCGCGTCATAGCCCCTGCCGGCCTTCCGGCCGCCGCGTCGCAGCGGGGCGCGCGCGGCACTGGCTTGTTGTCTCAGGGCCTCGCCCCGGCCCCGCCGTCCGCTTTGACCGGCTCCACCAGCTTCACGGCCACCGGTCTCCCCAGCCGGGCAGGCCGGAACACGAGGACCCACTGTGCACAGGCGGAACCCGCACCAGGACGGGCTTCGGCATGCAGACGTTGTGCCTGTTCAGGAGCTCTTCCAAGAGCGCGAGGATGTTGATGTTGTTGTTGTTGTTGATGTTGAACGGGGAGCCGAAGCCACCGCCGAAGCCACCGCCGAAGCCACCGCCGAAGGTGCCGGGGAAGCCGCCAAAGCAGCTACCGGGGAAGCCACCAAAGTTCCGAGCGCCCGCGCCTTCGTCACCGAAGGCGCCCTGGACCTGCGAGCCGCCGGCCAGACCCGGCGCGCCCACGGGCGCAAGCCCCTCCTGGCCAGTCGGCTCCTGGCCGAACTGACCGACGGGCGCCTGGCCGATCATGCCCTTGCCCGGCGCGCCCTCGCTTGGCCCGAACAGGTCCTTGGTAGGCGCCTGGGCCTGGTACCCGCCCCGCTCCTCCTCCGCGCCTTCCTCGAGCGCAGCGGCGGTCGAGTCGAGCTCCTCGACCTCGTCGAGACCCGCCTGATCGAGATCTGCGTCCGCCGCGTCGACGGCGCACCCCGTGCCGAGCGCAGCCATCACCATCGCGAGTCCCATCACCTTGCCATGAATCGAGAGCATGTCGTCCTCCTCAATGTCCCATGATGGCCCGAAGCCCGAGCCATCTTGAGCTCACCGTCACCGAAGAGCAGGTTGTGTGCCTCAGCCCTCATGTGCATACACTGCCGCTCCAAGCTCCCACCTCCGGCCTCGACGCGTCGGCGAAAAGGCAATCTCTGGATCTGCGCAGGCGTTGGTTTTCCGATATCTCAACGCGAACACCGGCGGGACGGCCCCCGCGCGGAGGGCGTGTCGCCCGCGGGCCGGGCGCGTCATGTTGGAGATGACGAACTCACCACCATGGCGGCCGTAGCCCGCCCGCGCCGCGCACGGCGCTCCTGTCGCGCGTCAGCGCAGAACACCGGCGTCGCGGCCGTCTCGAGCGAGGCGGGATGGCGCCTGTCCGGGCTCGCACACGGACGGCGCCCCGCGCCGCGCCTGAGCCGTCCTGAAGATACCGAGCCTCCTGCGCCTGACCTGCTCAGGCTGCGCCGTTTGTGCATCAATGAAGGCAAGGCCCGAGTCGATCAACTCGGGCTGTAACCGTCCGCCGCCATCACCGCAGCTCCGCGGCGGGCGCTCCGAGAGGAGCCATGCGGACATCCCCGTTGAGCCGCAGCGTGAGCTCATGGCGCCCGGCGACTCGCGCCCTGCCCTGCTTCATCTCGTCCCGGGGCGCGTCCAGCAGGGCCGCGGCCTCGCTGCCGGAAGAGAAGGAGCCTGGCGGTATCGCATCCACAGACCGCCACCCTGCTCGAGCTCACAAGGATGGATATCTCAGATTGCCACCGTATGGAGCAACCAGACAGGTGACACACGCGCCTGTCCACGATTGTCAGGAAACGGTCCCTATGATGTCGGGGATGGAGGCGGCGCGGGTGGCAGGGCACGGGGCGAGCGGTCGACCTGCGCGTCGGCCCAGGTGTCGACATGAGCGCCACGTCGATCGCCCTGGACTGTAAGTGCCGGGCGCCCGTCGTCCGCCGTGGCGCCGCGGGCGAGGCCCTGTGCACGCGACAGATGGCGAGCGCGCGAGGCCTCGCCGGCGTGCGCGGCGCGACAGGCCGGGCGCCTGACGGCACGGCGAGGGCGAGCGCGGGTGTCGGGGAGAGGTGCCGTCGTCAACGTCCGCGGCGTCGCCGCCCGCCCGGGGGGAGGACCGGGCAGCTGCGGAGAAGCGCTGCGGAGCGCCGCAGGGAGAGGCGCTGCCGGGGCCGATGCCTGATCGGCCACCGCGTGCCGCGCGTACCCCGCCGCGAAAAGGCGGCGCGGTACGCGCGGCACTGGCTGTGTTTCCTCGGGGCCTCGCCCCGGCCTCATCGTCCCCTTCGTGGCCGGCGTCAGTAGCCGGGCCAGCCGAAGGCGCTCGGGCCCTCACAGCAGGAGCGCATGGGGCAGGAGGAGAAGTTCTGCGGGTTCCGGGCGGCGCCGAATGCGCTGAAGCGGTCGAAGGGATTGAAGCGTTGGGGCGGGCCGAAGCTGGCGCCGAGGTCATGCGGCGGGCAGCAGGGTTGCGGTACGTGGTGCATGAACCCGTTTTCGTCGATGAGCGTGATGACGTTGATGTTGTTGTTGTTGTTGATGGTGACAGGGGAGCAGCCGAAGCCGAAGAACCGAGAGCCCAGGCCTACCCCACCGAACCCGCCCAGGCCCGGCACACCGAACCCGCCCAGGCCCGGCACGCCGCCCACGCCAGGCACGCCCACAGGCCCCTGTCCCACCTGGCCGATGGGCGCTTGCCCGACCTGGCCAATGGGCGCCTGCCCTACCTGGCCAATGGGCGCCTGCCCCACCTGGCCAATGGGCGCCTGCCCCACCTGATCGATCGGCGCCTGGCCGCCGGGAAGCAGCGGCCCCTGCGCGCCGACCGGCGCTTGCCCGAGATCCGTGGGAAGCTGCTGGCCGACACCGAGAGGCGCCTGCGCCCCGAGCGACCCCTTGCCGATCCCCCCCTTGCCGGGCGGCAAGAACGGCTCCTTGCCCGGCGCCTGGAACCCGCCCCTCGCCTCCTCCGCGCCCTCCTCGAGCGCAGCGGTGGTCGAGTCGACCTGCTCGGCCTCGTCGAGGCTCGCCTGATCGAGATCTGCGTCCGTCGCGTCGATGGCGCACCCCGTGCCCAGCGCCGCCATCACCACCGCGAGTCCCAGCACCTTGCCATGAATCGAAAGCATGTGTCGTCCTCCTCAATGTCCCATGATGGCCGGAAGCCCCGAGCCATCTTGGGCTCATCGAAGAGCAGGCTGTGTGCCTCAGCCCTCTGTGCAGACACTGCCGCTCAACGCTCGCACCACCGGCCTCGCCGCATCGACGAAAAGGCATTCTCTGGATCTGCGCCGGCGTTGGTTTTCCGATATCTCAACGCGGAGACCAGCGGGACGGCCCGCGGGTCGAGGGCATGTCGCTCGCGCGCCGCGCGCATCATGCTGGAGATGACGAACTCACCACCATGACGGCCCGAGCCGCTCGCAGGCCACGCAGCGCTCCTGTCGCGCTTTCGAGCAGATCACCCGCGCCGAGGCCGTCACGAACGAGGCGCCGCGGACTCCCTCGCGGCGCGCACACGGATGGCGCGCGGGGCCGGGCCGCCGGTCATCTGACCCGGCCACACCCCGCCTGCGCCGTCCTGGAGATACCGAGCCCCCTGCGCCTGACCTGCTCAGGCTGCGCCGTTTGTGCATCAACGAAGGCAAGATACGAATCGATCGACTCGGGCCATAACCGTCCGCCGCCATCACCGCAGCTTCGCGCTGGGCGCGCGAAACGAGCCACGCTGGGGTGATCCTGCGCCAGGCGGCGCCAGGAGCACACAAGGGAGCTCATGTGGGCAAGCGTGCGCTCATGGAGCCATCCCCCTTCCTGCGTACGTTTACGTACGGCCGATGGGTTGATAGAACTTTCTCCTGGAGGAAGCATGAGCGAGCCGAGCGAGACGGAAGCGGCCGACACCGGACGCCGCGGAGTGTTGGGAGCGGTCGCCACGACAGCGGCGGCCGTCGCGGCCGGGGCTGTCGGGGGCGCGGCGCCCGTGCCGCCCACGGCGCCCGCGGGGCTCCACGACGCCGCGGCGGCGCCGCCGCGCACGCTCGGGCGGACCGGCGCCCGGGTGGAGCCGGTGTCGCTCGGCGGAGAGGGGATCCTGCGGACGACCAACCGCCACCGCGAGGCCGTGCCGGTGATCCTGGAGGCGCTGCGCCTCGGGGTCAGGTACTGCGATACAGCGCCTGCGTACCAGCAGAGCCAGGACTACTACGGTGAGGCGTTCCGCGCAGCCGGCCCGAAGGCGCGCGAGCAGGTCTTCCTCGCCTCCAAGACGCACGCGCGCGACCGCGACGGCGCGCTCCGGTTGCTCGACGACAGCCTGCGCCGCCTCGGGACAGACCACCTCGATCTGTGGCAGCTGCACGACCTGCGCGAGCTCGACGAGCTCGACGCGATCTTCGGCAAGCGGGGCGCCATCGAGGCCGTGGAGCAGGCCAGGGCGGACGGCCGCGTGCGCCACGTGGGGATCACCGGGCACCACGACCCGCAGATCCTCGTCGAGGCGATGCGGCGATATCCGGTCGACACAGTGCTCTGCGCGATCAACCCCGCGGATCCCGCGCGGCTCCCCTTCCTGACGACGGTGGTCGAGGAGGCGCGGCGGCGCGGCGTCGGCGTCATCGGCATGAAGATCATGGCCGCAGGCCGCCTGCTCCACGATCGCGCCGCGAGCCCGGGCGAGCTCATTCGTTACGCGGCGAGCCACGCCGACACCGTGATCATCGGCTGCTCCTCGATCGCCGAGGTGCGCGAGAACCTCGGCGCGCGGTCCCTGCCCTTCCCGATGCCGCCCGCCGAGCGCGCCGCGCTGGAGGCGCGGGTCGCGCCGCGCGCCGGCCGCTACGACACGTTCAAGGCCTGATCGCCGCCCGCTGCCTCCGGGCGTCCGCGGCCGCTCGCCGATCAGCGGGAGGGGCGAGCCGCGGTCCGGCGCCCGCGCCCCTAAGGCGGCTCGACATCCTTGCAGCAGCGGAATCCCAGGTGGTAGTTCGCGTGGCTGGCCTTGCTCATGAGCCGCGTCCCGTGCCAGTCGGGCGCGCGCCAGCGGCAGTCGTCGGCGTGGACCTCCATCGACGAGAACGCGAACCAGCTGCCCTTCATCTCGGTGAAGCCTTCATCGCCGTTGCGCGCGAGCTCCTCGGGCAGGATGGGCAGGCTCATGTGCTCGGCCACGTTGCCGTGCAGATCGAAGACGCCGAGGCTGCTGCGGCACGCCGGGAAGGCGCCGGAAGGATAGGTGTTGGAGCCGCAGCGGTCCCACCCGCCGCCCGGGCAGCCCGGCGTGCGCGAGCTCTCGGTGCCGCAGAGGGCGTGGTTCTTCTCGGGACCATAGCTCCACACCCGCTCGCGCAGGAGGTTGTGGTGCCAGCTCGCCTCGTTCCGGGGCCTTTCCCACTCGTACTCGACGTCGGGCTCCCTGAGGGCGCCGGCGCACGCGCCCTCCCACTCGTGCGCATCGCAGATCCGCTTCCCGACCGCCCTGCACAGGAGCGCCGCCTCGCGCGCCCGGACGTGCACCACGGGGTACTCGCAGGGGATGTTCGGGAACTCGAGCTGATCGATGCAGACACGGGCGCTCTCCGCGGTCTGTCCGCGCGTCGGGTCGAAGAGAGGCACCATCCCCGGCGCGCCGCATGTCGGCTCGCGCGCGGGATCGATGCCGGAGAGCGTCCGGATGCGGCGGCACTCGGACCGCGACATCGGGTGGCGCGAGAGCGCGGGGTTGCCCTGGCCCAGCACGGTCGAGGCCGCAAAGATCGCCTCCACCTGCCGCATCGCCGCGTCGGAGAGCGAAAGCTCGCGCCGCATCCGCCCGAACAGCCGGCGGCGCTGCTCGTCCAGCGTGCCTGGCTCGACGTCCTCGTCGCCCACCGTGAGCGTCACGCGCTCCGGCGCCGGCTGCGGCGCGCGCTCCCGCAGCGCGCCCGCGACGAGGGGCGCCGCGCCGCGCGCCGGCGTCGGCGTCGGCGCGAGCGCCCCGGTCCACGCGGCCACGGCCGCCCCGATCGCGCCCGCGCCCGCAGCCACGGCGGCCGCGGCCCCTCCACGCCAGCGCCTTCGCGCGAGCGCAGGCGCCGCGCGCACGCCGGTCGAGAGCGCCGGCAGCGAATCGCTCGGCGCGGGCGGTCGCGGCGCGGAGGCCGGCTCTCTCGGCGTCTCGGGGCAGGACATCGGCGCGCGATCTCGCGCTTACTGCTACGGGCATCCGCCGATTCCGGCAAATTTGATGACGCGCGCGGCCGCCTGCCCGCCCGAGCGGCTGCTTGACGGTCCTGCCCGGGGCGCGTCAAATGGGACATGGTGCGAAGGACGGCCTTCCGAGCCCTTTACCTGGCGCTCCTGCCGGTGCTCGTCCTGTTCGCGCTGCTCCTCATCCCCGCCGTGGTCGTCTCGCGCCTCGGGAGCAGCGGCCGCGTGTGGCGGCCGGAGACCTGGAAGAAGGTCTCCTACGGGAGTCGCTACTTCCGGTCGTCGTTCCGCGGGAGGCTCGGCGAGGTCGTCGACGTCATCGACGTCGTCCGCGATCGCCTGATCCTGCTGTTCGGCGTCCTCGCCGCGGTGTGCCTCGCCGGTGGGCTGCTCGCGCTCCTGCTCGAGATCGGGGTCCCAGGCTGGCTCTCTGCGTGGATGGAGGGGTCGCTCGTCTCGTTCCTCGCGTCCGATCTCGCGTGGTTCCCCGCGGGCGGCAGGCTCTCCTTCGGCGGCGGCGCCGCGCTCGCCCTCGCCGCGTGCATCGCGCTCGTCCTGCTCGCCCTCGCGCTCTCGCTCTATGGCTGGCTCGCGTTCGCCCTCGGCGAGGCGACGCGCGTGATCCTGAGGTACGGCGGCGCGGCGACGCTCTTCCCCGACCCCGGTGACGCGATCCCGGGCGGGCGGCTCGTGCTCTGCCAGATCTCCGATCTGCACATCACGGCGAGCGGCCGCGAGCCGTACGAGATCGAGGAGGGCTCGGCCGCGTGGCCCGAGGGGGTCCCTCGCCCCGACACCGCCGAGCTGACAGGCCGTCTCCGCCGGCTCGTCGCGGAGATCGCCGCCATGAATCCGCCGCTCGTCGCGCTGACGGGAGACATGACGGATCTCGGGGAAGAGGCGCAGTGGGACGAGCTCGAGGCGGCGCTCTCGGGTATCCCCGCCTCCTCGCGGGTGCTCATGGTGCCTGGCAACCACGACGTCGCCATCAACGTGGGGACGTCGCCCGATCCGTACCTCAAGAAGCGCGCGGAGCGCGAGCAGCGCTTCATCGACGTGCTCACCCGGGTGGAGCGCGGCCCGTTCCAGCCCCCCTTGCACATCCCGGCCCGCAAGCGGGCGCGGCGGCGGCTGCGCGCGATCGCCGGCCTGTACCCGCGGCGGCTAGAGCTCGAGGGCGGTATCCGGATCTTCGGGCTCAACTCCAACCGTTACCGGTCGCGGTTCGTGGGGTCGAACGCGATCGGGCAGATCGGCGGCGGGCAGCTCCGGCGGCTGGCCCGCGCGCTCCGGCGGGGATCCGGCCCCGTCGTCGTGCTCCTGCACCACCACGTGGCGCGCCTCGCGGGGCCGATCTCGCTGAACGACACGTTCATGATCGCCATGGATGGCCCGCGCCTCCTCGAGATGCTCGCGGCGTACCAGCAGAAGAACCCGAAGAAGAACAGCGCCCTCGTGCTCCACGGGCACAAGCACCTCGCGTTCTTCGGCCACTACCGCTCGAAGAGCGGCGGCCGCGTCAGCGTCTACGCGCATCCGTCCTCGACGCTAGGCCACGAGACGGACGGCCACCTCGACGGGGTCGCTCGGTTCGCGGCCATCCGGCTGACGGACGAGGGGATCTGGCGCGTCGAGACGCACCCGCTCCGCCCGCCGCGGGCGGCGGCTGAGGCGTCGCCGGCCGCCGCTGAGGCGGCGGTGTCCTGAGGTGCGCGGCGCGAAGGTTCAGCCCGGGGCGGCAGGAGGCTTCGGTTCCGGGATCGATGGAACCCTCGTGAAGTGACTCGCCACGACGATGGCAATGTCTAGACGCAGCGGCTCAACGCGGCCGCTGCCAAGGCGTGCCTGGAACCTCGACGGCGTAACCACGCATCGCGCCGTCCGCAGTGGCCAACACGAGGTCGTGGCGTATCGCCTGGCAGATCAGCATTCGGTCGAAGGGATCACGGTGCAGCGGCGGTAGCTTCGCGAGGCAGGCCACGCTCGCTTCATCGATGGCAAGGCTCTCGATGCGGTGCCGCTCGCGCTGTACTGGGATGTAGCTCTCCGGCGGGGCTGGCAGCGGCAGCTTGCCGAGTTGATGCTTCACCATCGTCTCCCAGACGGATACGACGCTGAGATACACTTCGTTCTCTGTGTCACGGATGCCATGACGCATCACCTCGGGCAGGCGAGCATCACCGGTGATGAACCAGAGAGAGACGTGGGTGTCGAGCAGGCTCTTCATCTGCCCTCGAATGAGTCGAGCAGATCCTCGGGCAGCGCAGCGTCGAAGTCGTCAGGAACGGCGAACTCCCCAGCGCAGAGGCCGAACGGACGAGCTCCGCGAGCTGGGCGGTGACCGGCCTGATCTCGGCCACCGGCTGGTTTGACTCGATGACGACCAGGGTCTCTCCCGCCGCGACGCGGCGCAGGTACCCGCGCAGATCTTGTTGAATCTCTTCGATGCTGATCGTCGTCACCGCGCGCTCATCCCGGGCAGGCGCGCGTTCCAGGTTTTGTGGGCAGCGGTGCGCGCAGTGTACCACTCCCGCGGCGTGCCCGGAGTCAGTGACGTGCCCGTCTGTCGCCGACGAGATCGGCGAACGCCCGCTCCAGCCGAGCGTGCGCACGAGACCTCCTCCGGTCTCCCGGCGAGACCTCACCCTGGGCCCGAGACCGCTTCCGGTCTCCAAGCGCAACCTCCCCTCTCCTTCCCCGATGACCGCTCATCTCCCGTCGAGGCCTCCCCCTGCGCCCGAGAGCGCCTCCGGTCTCTGAGCGCAGCCACCCCTCTCCCTCCACGACGACCGCTCGTCTCCCGGCGCGACCTTCGTGCCGGCGACACCCAGCGGGATCCGCTGCATTCTGTGTGCCTGTACTCCGTTGGCCATGGCCGCGGGCCAGCGCACGCCACGGCGCCCTCGCGTGACGCGTGCGCCCGGCTCCGCCCCGCGCGCAGCGACCTCACCCAGGTCGGGGTAGCGCCGTCGAGGCGCCGTTATCGCCGCCGAGGCGGCGGTGTCTTGAGCCGCGCGACGCGGGCGAGAGCTCCTGCTGGATCCGGAGACCCTCGGCATCGTGTGCCAGAGGTGCTGCACCACGTCGACCCCGACGGTCCGGTGCGGTTCTTCGCGGAGCTTCGCCGCAAGGGCGGGTTACCCGGCCGATCGCTTGCGAGTCGACGGCGACGTCGGCGGGGAGCATCAGCGGGCCTCCTCGACGGTGCGAAGCACAGCGGAGCACGTCCTCGCCGAAGTCGCTCTGACACGAACGACGCGGCCGCCCATGATCTCGATGACGCGGGCGGGCGTCGCGACAGCCGGCGACGGCGCATCCGTCGAGCGCTGAACGCGCGCCAATGCGATCGTCTTCGCCGCAGCCGTCAGCTCCGCGCGGAAGCGTCCGGCGTCGTGCGAGAGCGTCGGAGTGTCATGGGCGATGAAGATGAAGCTACTTTATCGTTGCGCGCTGCCGCGCCTCCCTACTCTCCACATGCTCCATGACACCTGACGAACCTGCAAGTTTGAACGGTCCCACGCTCTCACTCAACGCGACCATGGAGTCGAGACGTTGCCGCAGCGTCCGATGCAAACGTCACGGGGGACCCAGCCTGGACACACCTGTCGAGAATCAAAACACCCCTCCGTGCTGGGAGGACAGCGAAATCCGACGACGCCAGCGTGAGGCGCCTCCCGCGCTCAATAGACCAACTGTCGCGGGAGGCTCGAGGTGCTGCGACATCCGTTGTCGCAACATCGCGCCTGCGCATGGCCCCATGAACGTCGTGGCCGATGATCCGACTGTCCGAGTCATTGTCCGCCCAATCCTGTCCACGGCCCAAAATCAGCTTGTCACGAAGAGCGTTGTTGTTTCTTGACCATGCCACAGCCTGCGAAAATAGTTCTTCACGATACAGCGCCGCGTCGGTAGCAAGGCTGGAGCGTCCGCGATGCGTTCGAGGCTACGCTGTACAACTGCCATCCAGACGTCCTCTCGCTGTTGAGAAGGCGCCATGTGGCTGGCTTGATCAAAGGGAGGAAGGTTGCGTACTATGACGAGCGCGAACAGTGTCTTTGGAGGAGCATGCTCGATGTTTCAAGCCGCCGTTGTCCCCGTCGCTGCTGTGCTGAGCATCGCATTTGCCACGGCGGCGAGCGCCCAACCCGGGACTGGCGCGCACATCGTGGGGGAGCTGACCATCGACAAGTCGCTCACCACCGGTCTTACTGTCAGAGGAAAGGGGGCCGGTTTCGGCAACGCCGTGACGAACGCCTTCCTCACGGCGGACAGCGTTACAGCCGAATGGCAATGCAGGAATCGCGGCGGCAACATTGCGCCAGGCCAGGGAACCGAGCTGGTGGCTGTGACAGGGCCGACTCAGACGATCACGCCGAAAAACGGTAACATCGTGTTCAACGTGACGCTGCCTGTTCCACCTCGACCGGACCCCGACATCGCCTGCCCGAACGGGAACTGGACCATCGATCCTACACCGCTGTCGCTCACCTACACCAATGTCGTCCTGCATTTCGAGCAAAACGGCGAACCGGTCCTCACGGTCCCGATGGGGACCATCGACCCGTGAGGCCGAAGCGCGGGCCGTGAGGCCGAAGCGCGGGGACATCGCTCGCTGAACGCCCCCGCTCCCGCAGTGGAGCAGTACGGAGAGCCTCCGAGGAGGCTCTCGCTCTCCTCTGCCCGCCGGCGCAGAGACTTAAGGGCTCCGCGAGCTGGTACCCGGACATCATCGGAAAGCTGAACCGGCTGATCGAGCCCGGCTCCTTCGAGGTCGAGATCGCCCGGACATTTCCCCTGGCCCAGGCCGCCGAAGCCCACCTCGCCCTCGGCCGTTCACCACCTCGGCAAGCTCGCCCTCCGGGTGAATTGAGCCGGCAGGGCCTTGCGCCGGAGCGCGGCGCTCCCGGCCCATCGCCACCGCACCCGGCGCCGCCCACCGAGCGGCGGTGAGACAGAAAATCACACTTCAAGGAATGATGGGCCGCGGTGACCCCGTTGCCGCGCCACAATGCCGGGGAGCATCATTTCACGGGCGGGACCGAGCACGCCTACCTGATCGACACGGGCAACCCCGAGGCGACCGCGGCGGCCTTCAAGGCGGCCGTCGATGCGATCCGCGGCGCGGCCGTCTCCTGCACGGTCGCGATCCCGCCCGCGCCCGACGGGAGGACCTTCGACGCGCAGAAGGTCCGCGTGACGTACACGAGCGGCGACGACGAGGCGATCGCGCTCACCTACGACCAGGACTGCGCGACCGAGGACGCCTGGCGGTACGACAGCGCCGAGAACCCGACGCAGATCGTGCTCTGCGACAGCACGTGCACCTCGATCCAGGCGGACCCGAAGGCGGCCCTGGGGGTCGATTTCACCTGCGAGGACGTGATCACGATTCCAAGGTGATTTCAGGGCAAACGCCGGACGCCGCCCCCCTCGCCGCCGCCGGGGCGGCCCGGCCGACGCCACCGCAGTTTCTTGACACCCTGCGGCATTCCCGCCCACCATGACGGGGTGACCCCTCGCCCGCTGAAATTGCCCGCGGCACACGCTGCCCCCCGCCCCTCCACCGCGTCCGTCCTCGCCGTTGCGCTGTCGCTGCTCGCTGGGGCCTGCAACCGCTCGTCCACGACCTCGGGCCCGGCCGCCGACAGGTCCGCCGCCGCCAGCGCCTCGGCCCCGACGGGCGCTCCGACCGCCGAGGCTGCCCCGACCCAGGGGTACAAGGTCGGCATGGTGCTGGTCGGCCCCTACAACGACAAGGGGTGGAACCAGGCACATTATGACGGCATTCGCGCGGTCCTCGCCAAGATGCCAGACGTCAGCTTCGAGTATGTCGACAAGGTGAACCCGGCCGACCGCCCCAACGTGAAGGGCTCTCAGGTCGCGGACGATCTCATCTCCCGCGGCGCCAGGCTCGTCGTCTACAACTCCGACGATTACAAGGACGACGCCCTCGAGACAGCGCGCAAGCACCCGCTGGTCACCGTCCTCCATGTCTCTGGCGACACAGCGTGGAAGGACGGCAAGAACTACAAGTCCCAGGCAAACCTGGGCAACATCATGGGCCGCATCGAGACCGCCAAGCACATCTCGGGGTGCGCCGCGGCGCTCGGCACCGAGACGGGCAAGATCGGGTATCTCGGCCCCCTCGTGAACGACGAGACCCGCCGGCTGGTCACCGCGGCATACCTCGGCGCGCGGCACTGCTGGGAAACCTACCGGAAAAAGAAGCCGGAGGAGCTCACCTTCAAGGTCACCTGGATCGGCTTCTGGTTCAATATCCCGGGCGTCACCCTCGACCCCACCAAGGTGGCTGACGACTTCTACAGCAGCGGCTTCGACGTGCTCCTGACCGGGCTCGACACGCCAGAGGCCGCGCTGCAGGCCAAGAAGGCGCACGGCGCCGGCAAGCAGGTCAAGTACGTCCACTACGACCACAAGGCCGGCTGCGATCTGGCGCCGGAGATCTGCCTCGGCGTCGCCTACTACAACTGGGCGCCGCTCTACCGCGACGCCATCGAGAAGTCGCGCGCAGGCAAGTACACGAGCGAGTTCGTCTGGACAGGGCCGGACTTCCGCGACCTGAACGGCGAGGCGTCGGTCGTCGGCTTCGTGCCCGGCGACGCGCTGGGAGAGCGGAAGGCGCAGCTCGGCGCGTTCGTCAGCGCGCTCGCCAATGGGCTCGAGCTCTTCAAGGGGCCGCTCAAGTTCCAGGACGGCACCGAGTTCCTGAAGGACGGCGAGGCCGCGACCCCCCAGCAGATCTGGTATCTGCCGCAGCTCGTCAAGGGGATCACCGGGCCGAGCAAGTAGACCGGCCGCTCCCGGGCGGTGCTCCATGCGGATCGAGATCGAGCGCATCACGAAGCGGTTCGGCCAGGTCACGGCCAACGACGACGTGTCGCTGACGGTCCAGGCGGGCGCCGTGCACGGCCTGCTCGGCGAGAACGGCGCCGGCAAGAGCACCCTGCTCCGCGTCCTGGGCGGGCTCCTCCGCCCCGACGCAGGCCGCCTGCTCTTCGATGGCCGCCCGGTCGCGCTCGCGAGCCCTGCCGACGCGCTCGCCGCCGGCGTCGGCGTGCTCCACCAGGAGCCGCTCGACTTCCCGCCCCTCACCGTCCTGGAGAGCTTCCTGGTCGCGCGGCCCCGCGCGGCGCGCGCGGGAGGCGGCGCGCGCTCGCTGCGCGCCGACCGCGCCCGCGCTCGCGCCGCGGACGTCTTCCTCCCCCGTCGCGCCGCGCGCGAGGAGCTGCTCGCCCTCGCGGGGCGGTTCGGCTTCTCCGTGGATCCGGACGAGCAGGTCGGCCGGCTGACCCTGGGGGAGCGTCAGCAGATCGAGCTCCTGCGGCTCCTCTCGCTGGGCGTCCGCGCGCTCCTCCTCGACGAGCCCACGACGGGTATCTCCGCCGCGCAGCAGGAGGCCCTGTTCTCCGCGCTGCGGCGGCTCAAGCAGGAGGGCAAGGCGATCGTCCTCGTGTCGCACAAGCTCTCCGACGTCGAGGCGCTCTGCGATCGCGTGACGGTGCTGCGGCAGGGCAAGGTGGCGGGTGAGGCGGAGATGCCGGCCGGGGCCGATCGGCTCGTCGCGCTGATGTTCGGCAAGGCGCTCGCGCCGCCGGAGCGGCCCCCGACGGCGGGAGAAGGCGTCGCGCTCTCGCTCGAGGACGTCGGGGTCGGCGACCACCGGCTCGACCTCCGCGTCCCGCGCCTGGTCGTCCGCCGCGGTGAAGTGCTGGGGCTCGCGGGCCTCGAGGGGAGCGGCCAGCGCCTGCTGCTCCGCGCCTGCGCGGGGCTGCTCCGGCCGCGGCGGGGCCTCGTCGCGATCTCCGGGGCCGACCTGACCGGCCGCCCCTACCCGGCCTTCCTGCGCGCCGGCGTGGGCTACCTGCCCGCAGACCGCCGCCGCGAGGGCCTCATCGCGGGCCTCTCCATCGCGGAGCACGTCGCGCTCCGCGCGCCCCGGCCGGGGCTCATCCTGCGCGCGCTCGAGATGCGCCGCGCCGCCGAGCGGGCCATCGAGGCGTTCCGGATCCGGGGGCGGCCGGAGACGCCGGTGGAGCTGCTCTCGGGCGGCAACCAGCAGCGCACCCAGCTCGCGCTCCTCCCCGCCGACCTCACGCTGCTCCTCCTGGAGCACCCGACCCGCGGGCTCGACATCGAGTCCGCCCGCTGGGTGTGGGAGCAGCTCCTCGCGCGGTGCCGGGCCGGGACGGCGCTCGTGTTCGCGTCGTCCGAGCTCGATGAGCTCATGCGCTACAGCGACCGGATCCTCGCGTTCAGCGGCGGGCGCGTCTCGCGGCCGGTCAGCGTGGCTGAGCTGACCCTGGACCGGCTCGGGCGGATGATCGGCGGCGATCTCGACGAGGCCACGACCGCCCCGGCGGAGCCCGCGGGGCCCGACCGATGAGCCCCGAGCCGGCCGGTCGGGCGGGGACCAGCGCGCGCGCGGCGTGGCTCGGCGCGGCCGCCTCGCGCGCGGCGCCGCTCGCCCTGTCGCTCGCGCTCCTGGCGGGCCTCTGCGCCGTCCTCGGCGCCTCGCCGGCCGCGGTCGCCGCGAGCCTGTGGGAGGGCGCCTTCGGCTCCATGGATCAAGCGGCGCGCGTGCTCGCCACGCTGGCGCCGCTGCTGCTCTGCGGCAGTGGCCTGCTGTTCACGTTCCGCGCCGGGCTGTATCACCTGGGCGTCGAGGGGCAGCTCGTGATCGGGGCCGTCTGCGCGACCGGCGCGGCGCGCGCGCTGTGGCCGGGCCTCCCCGCGGGGGCCGCGGTCGCGCTCTGCATCGCCGCGGGGGCGCTCGGCGGGGCGCTCTGGGGAGCCCTCACCGGCGCGCTGCACACGCGCGGCCGGGTGAGCGAGATCTTCGCGGGCCTGGGCATGAACTTCGTGGCCCAGGGGGCGGTCCTCTACCTCGTCTTCGGGCCGTGGAAGCGCCCCGGGGTTGCGTCGATGGCCGGCACCGAGCCGCTGGACAGCGCGCTCTGGCTGTCCACGCTCGGTGGCACCGAGCTGAGCCCGGCCGCGCTCCTGCTCGCGGCCATCGCGCTGGTCGGGACCGCGGTGGTGCTCGGGCGGACGCACTTCGGGCTCCGGCTGCGGGCGGTGGGGCTGAGCCCGCAGGCGGCGGAGGTGCTCGGCGTGCCGGCGGCGCGGGAGATGCTCCTCGCGTTCGCGATCTCGGGCGCGCTCGCCGGCGTCGCCGGCGCGGTGCAGGTGCTCGGGACCTTCCACCGGCTCATCCCGAACGTCTCGAGCAACCTCGGCTTCCTGGCGCTGCTCGTGGTGATGCTCGCTGGCCGGCGCGCCGCGCTGGTCGCGCCGATCGCCCTGTTCTTCAGCGCGCTCAACGTCGGCAGCCTGAAGCTCCCGATGACGCTCGGCCTGGAGTCCTCGCTCTCGGGCGTGCTCCAGGGCGTGCTCGTGCTGCTCGCGCTCCTGTCCCCATGGAAGGCGCGCGGCGGCGCCCGGCCGGAGGAGGCGTGATGGACGGAGAGATCCTCTCGCTGCTCGCGACCGCCCTCGCGGCGTCGACGCCGCTCGTGTACGCGGCGGTCGGCGAGACGCTGGCCGAGCGGGCCGGGGTCATCAACCTCTCGGCCGAGGGCGCGATGATGCTGTCGGCCATGGTGGGCTTCGCGGCCGCCCTGTCGACCGGAAGCGTCCTCGCCGGCTTCGCCGCCGCGGCCGCGAGCGGGGCGCTGGTCGCGCTCGTCGTGGCGATCGGCGGCATCCACCTGCGCCGATCGCAGATCGCGATCGGCTTCGTGCTGGCGATGCTCTGCGCGGATCTCTCGTCGGTGGTCGGCGGCCCGTTCGTGCGCGTGCCCGGGCCGACGGTGCCGGGGCTGTCGATCCCGGTGCTGCGGGACGTGCCCGTCCTGGGGCCGCTGTTCTTCCAGAGCGATCCGGTGGTGTATGCGAGCTACGCCCTCGTCGCCGGCGCGTGGCTCTTCCTGTACCGTACGCGCGCGGGGCTCCTGCTGCGGGCCGTGGGCGAGCAGCCGGCGGCGGCGCATTCCCGCGGGGCGCACGTGGCGCGGGTGCGCACGGCGGCGACCCTGGTGGGCGGGGCGCTCGTGGGCGTCGGCGGCGCGGCGTACTCGCTCGACTTCAAGGCCGGCTGGAGCCACCGCCACACGGCGGGCTATGGCTGGATCGCGCTCGCGATCGTGATCTTCGGCGGCTTCCACCCGGTGCGGGCGGCGCTCGGCGCGTACCTCTTCGGCGTGCTCTCGTCGATGGCGAGCCTCGGCCAGAGCGCGCTGCCGTCGGTGCCGACGCAGGTCTTCAGCGTGGCGCCGTTCGCGTTGATGATCGTGGTCCTCGGGCTGACCTCGAGCGGGCTGCTGGAGCGCCTCGGCGCGCTGCTGCCCGAGGCGGCGCGTCGCCCGCTCCTGCGCGCGTTCGACGCGACGCCGCCTGCGGCGCTCGGCAAGCCCTACCCGGCGGCCGTGGAGGGCGGGGAGGAGAAGCCGCGGGGCGCGGATCAGGGCGCGAGGTAGCAGACCTCGAGCCAGGGGCGGTCGCGCTGGAGAGGGTGGTCGCTCGAGCGGTAGGACGTGCGTGCGATCGGGTCCTCCTCGAGGAGGAAGCCGTGGTTCGGCGCCGTGCCGTCGACCCACGCCTGCACGAGCTCGGTCAGGTCGGCCGTCACGGCGTAGGGGCCGACCCAGGTGAGCTCGGCCTCGACGGGCTCATCGTAGCTCGCGGCGAAGCTGTGCCAGGTGACGGCGTCCTCGCTCCACGGCGCGGTGATCCGGTGTACGCGGACGTTCTGATCGCCGCGGCCATAGGCGACAGCGCCGAACTCGGCCGATGTGACGGTGACCCCGGCCGGGATGCCGTCGAGCCCGAACCAGTAGAGCGCCTGCGTGCGGAAGCCGTGAGACAGGCCCGAGTCGTTGTAAGGGACGTGGCCGTCGTTGTAGTCGGGAAAAGCCTCCCAGATATCTGCGTCCGCGACCTCGCCGGCGGTGCCTCGCTGCAAGGTCACGCACCCGCCCACGCACGCGTCCCCGAGGCCGTCCCCATTGCTGTCGAGCTGGTCTGCATTCGCGACGGCCGGGCAGTTGTCGCAGGCGTCGCCGAGGCCGTCGGCGTCGCTGTCGGCCTGGTCCGGGTTCCTGGCGTCACGGCAGTTGTCGACCGCGTCGCAGACGGCGTCGCCGTCGCGGTCGCCGCGCGAACAGGGGTCGCAGGCGTCGCCGCGGCCGTCAGCGTCGCTGTCGGTCTGGTCCGGGTTCCTGATGTCACGGCAGTTGTCGGCCTCGTCGCAGACGGCGTCGCCGTCGCGGTCGCCGCGCGGACAGGGGTCGCAGACGTCGCCGATCCCATTCTCGTCCTGGTCGGCCTGGTCCGGGTTGTTCTCGTCGGGGCAATTGTCGCAGCCGAGGCCCGGGCCGTCCGGAATGCCGTCGCCGTCCCCATCGGGGCTCCCGATCGATGAGAGCCCGACGTGGTACCCGTCGCAGAGATCGCGATCCGCGCACGCGATGGGGCCGGTGGCCGCATCGAACAGGCACGTCTGCGACGAGCCCTCGTCCGACTGGACGTCGAGGCGTACGAAGCCGACGAACAGCGTCGAGCCGTTGACGAGATCGGCCCGGACATCATTGCACGCCTCGGGATCGTAGAGGGCGAGCACCTCGGGCTCGGTGAACGTCCGCTGGAGCGGCGCTTCATTGCATTCGCAGCCGCTGGTGCTCGCGACCGTGTCGAGGCGAACCCCGTTCAGGTGCAGCGAGAACTCGCCGGCGCCGCAATCGGCGTGGTTGATGGTGAACGTGATCGCGGTCGTTGCCCCGAACGCCGTCCCGGGGAGCGCTGCGAGCATGAAGAGCAGAGAGCAGACGCGAGCGGCGCCTGTCCGGAGGTATCGCATGGTCCGCCTTATATTCCTGCCTTTCCTAGCGCACAATGCTCCTCATTGAATTTCTGCGGGCCGCTCGATTGCCTCGCCCGTCGGGCTGGATCGGTCGTGTCGCGGGCCTGGTCGCGTCGTTGAACGGAGGTGATCCGCTTCCAGGTGACCGTCGCGCGCGTTCAGGGGGCCCGGGGCATTGACGATTTCTGCGGCGTTTCGCCTCGAACAGCGGACGCGGGCGGCGACGCTGGGCCGGGGCGTCGGGAGCGCCGGGGGGAGATGGGGGATGGCAGGTGGCGATCGAGCGAGCGCCAACCTTCGCCCGGATATGGACAGGACAGGAGAAGAGGCGGTCATGAAACCAACCTTCAATGCCCGACGAGCTCATGAAGGTGCTGTGGATGATGGATTCCGCGTTTCGGACGTGATCTGCATGCCGGATCCAGGAAGATGGAGGTCCGGGCGACCTCGTGCGTGATGGAACGAGCAGCACCCCGCCCAGGTCGCTCCGCCGGCGCTGGCCAGGCGACCCGCGCCTCACGCCCGCAGCGCGCCGCCTGGAACGCGCACACGCTTCACGCTGCTGCCCTCGTCCTCCGCGCGGCGCGGCGGAGCGGCGCGAGCGCGGCCAGGAGCAGCATGACGAGCGCCGCCTTCGGCGTGGAGCTCCGCGCGAACGCGCAGCCCGACGCCTCGTGCTCCACCTGCAACACCTCGCTGCGCTCGCTCTCGTTGCCGGCCTCGTCGATCGCCGACACCGCGATGTACACGTCTCGGCCCACGTGGTCCTCGTCCACGTAGAGGAACATCGAGTCGCTCTCCAGCCATGCGTCCGGCTGCACCTTGGAGCGCACCTCCTCCGGGGTGAAGCCCACGTACACGGCGTAGACCAGCGCCTCGGCCGGCGTGTGATCGTCCTCGCCGGGCGTCTCCAGATCGAAGGTCAGCGTGGTCATGTCCCCGCAGCTGCTGGTGCCGCATGCGGGCTCGTTGGCGTGGAACTCGACGTCTCCGCTGGCGAGCACCGGCGCGCTCGGCGCAGAGTCGTCGATGACGTCCGAGGTCCGGACGAGGCGCTCGACGTTCGGCCTCAGGCGCAATCGGTACGTTGTATCGGGCGCCAGCGTCTCGGCAGGCCGGATCACGCTGTACCCGGGCGGGGCGACGGGAACGTCGGAGCCAGCGCCAGCGATGGAGGCGCCGGTCCCCTCTTCGACCAGCAGGTGCGAGAGCGCCGGGAGGTCGCCCCAGATCACGATCGCCACATTGCGTGGCACCGTGGCGAGCTCCCCCGGAGCGCCGGCCCGCAAGAAGCCCTCCGAGACGCTGGTATCCACAGGGTCGCAGGCGCTCGCGCGCCCCCCGGCAGTCAGCACGCCGAGCCCGATCGCGAGCGAGAGGCACGTTCCGAGGTTCATGCCGGGGCAAGAGAGCAAGCGGCACGCCACGCGAGCGCGCGCCGTCATCCACGGCCGGCCGGGCGCCATCGGTCTGATCGCGGCGTCGCGTCCCCGCCCGCGCCGACCCCGCCGCGCCGAGGAGGCGCGCGCCCTCGTCGACCTGCGTGCGCGGTGTCGGCGCCAGCGCGCCGGCCTCGATTCACGCAGTCCGGCAAGGCTGCGGAGTCGCATGCGAGCCCACCCTGGAATCGGGGCAGGTCATGAAGTCACACCGAAACCTACCCGTGCTCCATCCGGTGCTGCCCGCGCGGGACTGCGCGCAGCTTCCGCTGCAATGCAACGGATCGACGTCATTCATGGGTTCCGCGCAGGGCTGCAGGGCCGTCTCGAAAACGAGCGGCGCGCGGCCAGGCGCGTGCGCATGGCACGACAGAGGAACTCGGCCCGGCCGCGCGGTGAGCCACCGTTACCGGTACCCGGGCGAGTCCGTCACGCTGCGTCTGGAGCTTGCTGCGGCCGGCGCGCCGGTGACCGGATCCCAGGCGTCCGTGCAGCGCCACCTCGTCCCTGGATCAGCTGATCCCCATGGGCGCCCCGCCCTCGGCGACGAACCGATCGGCGATGTCCACGAGGAGCGCGTCGGTGGCGGGCTTGCTCTTCACGGTGACCTGCGTCTCGTCGGGCAGGAGCACGAACGAGCCGACCACCTTGCCGTCGAGCCGCACCTCGTGGCTCCCGCCGGGCGGAGCGGAGGCGACCTCATACACCTTGCCGTCACGTGCCTTGATCTTCATGCCCTAGCGGTAGCACGCAGGGCTGCCGAGCGCGTTGCCCCGCGGCCGCGAGCGCGGCGGCACACCGGCCGCCGCCCGGGGCGAGCGCGCCCCGGCAGGCGGGCCGCCGCGGCGCGGAAGGCGACCCGGGCAATGACGACGCGATGCGATGCCGCGGAGCCGGCGCGGGCGGGCGCGAGCGGGCCGCACCGCGCCGCCCGCGGGCGGAGAGACCTCCCACCGCGAGCGGGTTGCGGGGTAAGATGCGGCCGCGCGCCGAGCGCGAGGAGTGTACACCGTGCCGAGATTCGATCTGGTCGTGAGCCCGTCGCGTGCATCGACGAGCCGGGGCTCTGCGAGGAAGCGACCCGGGAGACCGTCATGAAGCCGGACTCCTCGCAGACCATCGAACCACGGGCCGACGCCGCGGGCCCCCCGCTCGACGCCGATTGCTGATGTCGATGCCAGAGTCTGGCCAGCCCTCCGAGAGCGGCGGCGGTGGGTGGATCGTCCTCGGCGTCCTGAACGAGATCCTCCTCAAGCTCGCGAGCCAGCCGGACCTGCGCTCGCTGTGGGAAGAGGTCTGCTCGAGCGCGCGGTGGATCGTCCCGTCCCAGCGGCTCTGCGTCGTGCTCAGCAACGAGGGCGGCGGCGCCCGGATCGCGGCGAGGTACGAGCGCGGCACCTTCGAGTACGGCGCGCCCGAGGGCGGCGGCGTCGTCGTGGACGCCTGGATGGTCGCGGCGCTGGAGGCGCAGCGCGCCGCGTGGTTCAAGGGGCCCTGGACCGAGGCGCGGGAGTCGGACCTCGCGCGCGCCTGGCTCCTCGCCGAGGACCCCGACGTCGTGTTCCACGTGCCGATCCAGGTCTACAAGAAGACCATCGGCACGATGCTCTTCGCGCTGGAAGACCAGCGCCAGATCGACCGGAAGGCGCTGGCGAGCGCGACGACGTACGCGCTCTACGTCGGCGCCACCTACACGATGCTCAAGAACTCGCTCGACCTCGCCGCCGCGAGCGCGCGGCTGCGCGAGCAGAACGAGGAGCTGGAGCGGGTGCAGATCGAGCTGCGCCTGCAGCTCGATCGGGCCCGCGCGCAGCACGAGGCGATGCTCGAGATGTCGACGCCGATCATGCAGGTGTGGGACAGCGTGCTCACGCTGCCGGTCATCGGCACGGTCGACGGCGCGAGGGCGACGCGCATGATGGAGGAGGTGCTCGACGCCATCGTCAAGCACAGCGCCCGCTTCATGATCGTCGATCTCACCGGCGCGCAGGCGACCGACGCCTCCACCGTCGAGCACCTCATCCGGCTCTTCGCGGCGACGAGGCTGCTCGGCAGCCAGTGCATCGTCACCGGCGTCCCGGCGGGGATGGTCGCGAGCATCCTGGAAGCCGGCGGCAGCCTCGAGGGGATCCCTGTGTTCAGCACGCTGAAGAGCGCGCTCGAGCACGCGATGGGCGCCATCCGGCCAAAGCCGCGGTGACCACCTCCGGGAAGGGCGCCCGGACCGCCGGCGGGGCCCTGTGATACGCCCGCGATCGCAGACAGGAGCGTGAGAGATGAAGCTCGCAATGATCGGACTCGGGAGGATGGGCGCCAACATGGCGCGCCGGCTGATGCGCGGCGGCCACGAGGTCGTGGCGTTCGATCTGAACCAGGACAGCGTGAAGCAGCTCGGCGAGGAGGGCGCAGAGACGGCCTCCTCCCTGGGCGAGGCGGTGGAGAAGCTCGCGTCGCCGCGCGTGGTCTGGGTCATGCTCCCCGCGGGCGCCCCGACCGAGCACGTGATCCAGGCGCTCGGCGAGAAGCTCGGCCCTGGCGACGTGATCATCGACGGGGGCAACACGTACTTCAAGGACGACGTGCGCCGCGCCAGGGCGCTCGCCCCGAAGGGCATCCGCTACGTGGACGTGGGGACGAGCGGCGGCGTGTGGGGGCTCGATCGCGGCTACTGCCTCATGGTCGGCGGCGCGCCCGAGGCGTTCTCCCTCGTGCTGCCCATCCTGCGGACGCTCGCGCCGGGCCAGGGCGACATCCCGCGCACGCCGGGCCGGAGCGAGGCGCAGGGCACGTCGGAAGAGGGCTTCCTCCACTGCGGCCCGGTCGGCGCCGGCCACTTCGTGAAGATGGTCCACAACGGCATCGAGTACGGCCTCATGCAGGCCTACGCCGAGGGGTTCGACATCCTGAAGAACGCGGCCACCCCGCGCCTGCCCGAGGAGTACCGGTACGACCTCGACCTCGGCGAGATCGCCGAGGTGTGGCGGCGCGGCAGCGTCGTGGGCTCGTGGCTGCTCGATCTCACCGCGATCGCCCTCACCGAGAGCCCTGATCTCGGCGGGTACAGCGGCTTCGTGCAGGACTCCGGCGAGGGCCGCTGGACCGTGATGGCCGCGATCGAGGAGGCGGTGCCCGCGGAGGTGCTCTCCTCGGCGCTCTACGCGCGCTTCCGCTCCCGCCACGATCACACCTTCGCCGAGAAGGTCCTGTCGGCGATGCGCCACAAGTTCGGCGGGCACCTGGAGCGCCCGACCGGCGGCTGAGCGGCGCCCCGCCGGTCGACCCGGAGACGAGCAGCGGCCGCGCTCCGGCGCGCCTGGGGCGCCGCTCCGCCCGGGCATCTCTCATCCTCCTGAAGAGGTTCAAGAAATGGCGGTAAGATGCCGAAAGTAATATTGGTTTAGCCGATGTCTCCGGTCCGAAAGCTCTCCGGCGGGTCGCACTCCTCGGGCTGCGCTCGCTGCCCGGCGGCGAGGAGCGCCTCGGCCAGGAGCATCGCGTCGACCGGCCAGAGCTCGGGCGGGCGCCGGTGCTTCGCCCCTGCCTCGGGGAGCGGCCGGCAGGAGAGCACGAGGCGGCGGAAGCGGTCCGGGACCGCGTCCCGGCCGTGCGCCGCCCCGAGCAGCGCGCCGGCGATCGCGGCGTTCGTGTCCGTGTCGCCGCCGGCCATCACCGTCTCGACGAGCCCCTGCTCGAGCGAGGGCGCGTGGAGGAGCTGGTAGAAGGCGTTCTGCAGGGCGATGACGACCCAGCCTGCCTGGTGCGAGAAGCTCCGGGGCGGCGCGCGGCGCGCAGCTTCCAGCGCGGCGAGGACCGCGCGCTCGCCGCTCCGCTCCGCCTCGGCGAGGGCGGCCTCCCAGGCGCCCTCGACGCCGGCCCCGCCCACGGCGGCGGCGACCGCCGCGACGAACGCGGCGGAGGCGGCGCAGCAGACCGGATGGGGGTGCGTGAGCGCGCTGTCGTCGCGCGCCCAGGCCGCGGCCTCGTGCGGGCGGCCCGCGCCGAGGATGCCGAGCGGCGCGGCGCGCATCACCGAGCCGTTCGCCTCGCTGGTCAGGCTCGCGGCCGCCCGCGCGCGGTCGCGGCGCGCGCCCGGCAAGGGCGCGCCCGAGGCGGCGGAGAGCGCGGCCGCCGTGGTGTTGCCGATGTCGAACGGGCGGGAGCCGTACCAGTGCACGTACGCGTCGAGCGCGGCCTCGGCGACGAAGCTGCGCTTGCGGACGATCGACCGCGCCAGCATGAGCGCCATCTCGGAGTCGTCGGTCGGCTGCCCGGCGAGGGTGTTCCACGTCCCGCCGTCGGCGAGGTCCCGGATCCCGCCCGGGTACACGAGCTCGATCTGCTCCGCGGTCCGGAACTCGACGAGCGCGCCGAGCGCGTCGCCCGCGAGCTGGCCGAGCAGGCAGCCCTGGGCCCGGGAGAGCGCGCCGGCGCCCTCGAAGAGCAGGCTGCGGGACGGGCGCAGGAGCCCGTACGTCCCCTGCGGCGCCGGGATGCGGCCGTGGATGACGGCGCTCCACGGGCGCCGCGCGAGCTCCCGGACGACAGCGGGGGCGCCGCCGAACAGGCGGCAGATCTCGCCCTCGCGCTGCGCGGTGTACGCGATGGGCGCGCCGTCGTCGTCGACGAGCTCGCCGCCCGCGGCGCGCACGAGGGCGTGCCCGGCAGCGTAATCCCAGCTCTGCGGCCGGCTGAGCGAGACCGCGGCGACGCCCTCGCCGACCGCCGCCAGCGCGAGCCGGTAGGCGAGGCTCGGGAGCGAGAGGAACCGCGCCGGGGCGACGCAACGGGCGTTGCGGGCCGGGAGGAAATCCGCCGACTGCGAGAGCAGCACGACGGCGTAGCGATCGAGCGCGCCGCCGGCGAGCGAGGCCGAGACGACGGCGCCGTTGCGCCGGATCGGCCCGGTGCCCTCCGCCCAGGCGATGAGATCGCCGTCGTCGTCGGGGTAGGCGTACGCGAAGACGACGCCGAGCACCGGCGTGCCCTCGCGCAGGAGGCCGATCGAGACCGAGGCGCCGCGGTAGCCGTGCAGGAAGGAAGCGGTGCCGTCGTTCGGATCCACGACCCAGCGGTGCGACGGGTCCGCGCCGCCGACGGCGCCGGTCTCCTCCCCGAGGAACGCATAGGGCGTCGCGCGGGTGAGCGCCTGGCGCAGCAGGAGCTCGGCCTCCACGTCGACTTCGGCGTGCGTCCCGGTGCCGCGCGGGCCGCCGGGGCGGTGGAACTCCGCGCGGAGGAGCGAGCCCGCGCGGCGCGCCGCCTCGACGGCCAACGCGAGCTCAGCGTCGTAGCCCATGCCGGTCCTGTAGCTCCACGCGAGGCAGCCTAGCCCAGGTCGGCGCGCCGGCAGCGGCCAGGGTCGAGGTCCCCTCCAGGCGGCGCGGCGCCGTAGCTGCGGAGGTCGGCGACGGCCGCGTCGACCTGCGCGACGATCGTGCGGGCGTGGTCGAGGAACGCCGCGCCGGCCGGCAGGAGGCGCATGCCGCGCGCGGTGCGCTCGAACAGCTGCGCGCCGAGCTCGTCCTCCAGGCCGCGGATCTGCCGGCTGAGGGGCGGCTGCGCGATGTGGAGCCGGCGCGCGGCGCGGCCGACGTGGCCCTCCTCGGCGACGGCGATGAAGTAACGGATCTGCGACAGGCTCACGCGGCCGATTCTACCGCGAACGCCGAGCGGGTGAGGAGCCGCGCGCGAGCGCCCGAGATCAAAACAGTATTGGATGGCCGCGCGCGGCGCGCGCATACGCCTCGCATGAACGTGGACATCCTTGGGCCTCGCGCGTGCGAGGCGATGCGGCGCGCGGGGCGTGTGGCCGCGGCGACCCTCGCCGCCGTCGGGGCGCGGCTCCAGCCCTTCGTGACGACCGCGGACATCGACCGGTGGGTGCGCGAGGACACGGCGCAGCGGGGCGGCCGCCCGAGTCAGCTGGGATACAAGGGCTTCCCGGCGGCGGTGTGCACGAGCCGGAACCACGTCGTGTGCCACGGGATCCCGCGGCGCGACGAGGTGCTCGCGCCGGGCGACATCCTCAACGTCGACGTGACGACGGAGCTCGACGGCTACCACGGCGACACGTCGGCGATGTTCTTCATCGGAGAGCCGAGCGCCGAGGCGCGGCACGTGGTGGACGTCGCCCGGCGCTGCCGGGACGCGGGCGTCGCGGTCGTGCGCGACGGGGCGCGGCTCGGCGACATCGGCGCGGCGATCGACGAGCTCGCGCGGGCCGAGGGGTGCAGCGTGGTCCGCGAGGTAGGCGGGCACGGCATCGGGCGGAGGATGCACCTGCCGCCGCACGTCGCCCACACGGGCGTGCGCGGCGCCGGCATGCGGCTCCGCGCCGGGATGGCGATCACGATCGAGCCGATGGTGAACCTGGGCTCGCACCGCATCCGCACGCTCGACGACGGGTGGACGATCGTCACGGAGGACGGCAGCCTCTCGGCGCAGTTCGAGCACACCGTGCTGGTCACGCGGGACGGCTGCGAGATCCTGACGCTCTGAGGCCGAGGGCCGCGCGGCGCGAGATCCAGGCGCGCGGCGCGCCCGATCGCGCCGGCGGTTGCGGCGCCGTCACACCCCCTTGGTCACCCAGGCCCAGACGAACTCGCAGTCCATCGGCGACGCGCCGCTCTCGTCCGTCACCGTGACCGCGACGGTCACGTCCCCTTTCGGCTGGTCGTCGAATGACCGGCGCTGCTCGGGCGTGAGGGTCGCGACCGCGCGCAGGCCGCCCTGGGCGCGGCGCTTGTAGTCGACCTTCATGCTGCGCAGGAGCGGCAGCTTGTCGTCCGGCAGGTTGACGGCGACGACGAAGCCCGTGGCCGTCTCGGCCAGGAGCCCCGCCGCGGCGGCATGCACGCCGCCGATGTGGTTCTGCACCTTGCGCCCGCTGGCGAGCCGCAGCGCCACGCGCTCCGACGTCACCTCGTCGAACTGGATCCCGGCGGTCCCCGTGAACGGCACCATGCGCTGGAACAGCGCCGACTGGGCGCGGGAGCGAAGGAAGGGCGGGAGCACCTGGAGCGGGGCGAGCGAGCGGGCGATGAGGTTCGTCTTGGGCATGGGCGGCCTCCGGGGGCGGCGAGGGGCGTGCGGCGTGCAGCGTGCGCGTCGAGGGCGGCGAGCTTAGCGCATGCTGGCGCGGCGCCTCGCCCGGGACGCGGGGGGGCGCGCGGAGCTCGGGTCAGCGCCGCCGCCGCGCCTTGCTCACCGCGATCGCGGCCTCTTCCTCTGCCTGCTCCGCCCGGGCGCGCGCCGTGTCCGTCTCGACGCGCACCCTGCCCGGCCGGTCCCCGTCGTCCGTCGCCTCGACGCGATGGCGCGGCGCCGGCGCCGGGCGCAGGGCCCTGCCGGCCGCTCTCGCCATGGCCACCTCGTGCCGGCGGCGGTGGTGCTCGTGCCACCACCGCATGCGCTCGGCCTCCTCCGCCCAGTCGTCCTCGTGCGCGGTGAACGCGACGAGCCCGTGGATGGCGAGGCCGATGCCCCAGAGCAGCGGGACCAGCAGCCCCCAGTGCCAGTTGATGCCGACCATGCCCACGAGCACGACGAGCACCGCGTTGACGATGAGGTAGATGCCGAGGTGCCGGTAGAAATCGCGGCGCTTGCGCCGGAGCCACGCGGCGCGCTCGGCGGCGGTCGCCGCGCCGGCCATCCGCTCCGCGTCGCGCGCGCGCAGCGCTCGGCTCGCCTCGCGCAGCGCGTCCGGGGCCACGCCCACCTCTTCCGCCGCGGCGAGCAGGTCGTCGAAGCCGAGGCGCGCGTCGCCCAGCGCCCCCGGCGGAGCCGCTCCGTCCCCCGAGGCCTGCCGCTCGATCGCCCGCGCGAGCACGTCGCGGACCTCCTCGGTCGAGAACCGCTGCGCCGCGGTCTCGCCGCCGCGGGGCGCCTCGCTCCCCTTCGCGCCGGGCGCCTGCGCGGGCGGCAGGTTCACCGGCGCCGCGGGCGCCTCGCCCCGCCCGGCCGCCTCGAGCGCGCGCACGAGGTCGTCCATCGACGCGAACCTTTCCGCGGGGCGCTTCGAGAGGGCGCGCAGCACGACCGCGCTGACCGCGGGCGGCACCGAGGCGGCTTCGAGCAGGTCGCGGTCGGCCTCGTCCGTGAGGATGGAGGCGACGACCGCGAGCATGTCGCCGGCGCCGCGCCAGGGCAGCCTGCCGGTGAGGAGCTCGAACGCGAGCACGCCCCACGCGAACTGGTCCGCGCGCCCGTCGAGCTCCCCGCCGCGGATCTGCTCCGGGGCCATGTACACCGGGGTCCCGAGCTTGACGCCCAGGGCGGTCAGCGTCGGCAGCGCCGGCGCCTCGGTCGAGGCGCTCGGATCGGCGTCGCCGGCGGCCCGGCGGGCGATGCCGAAGTCGAGCACCTTGATCACGCCATCGTCGCGGACCATCACGTTCTCCGGCTTGATGTCCCGGTGGACGAGCCCGCGCCGGTGCGCCGCGGCGAGCGCGCGGCCGACGTCGGCGAGCCAGGCGACCCGGATCGAGACCGGCACCTCGGGGCCGCCGATCGCGCTGCGCAGGGTGCGTCCGGCGACGAGCTCCATGACGATGAACGGCGTCCCATCGAGCTCGCCGACGTCGAAGATCGAGACGGCGTTCGGGTGATCGAGCGCGGCGGCCGCGCGCGCCTCGCGGAGCAGGCGCGCGGCGGCGTCGGGGTCCACGGTGCCGCCGGCGATGACCTTGACGGCGACGCGCCGGCCGAGCCGCGCGTCGTGGGCCCGGTAGACGCAGCCCATCCCCCCCTGCCCGATGGCGGCCTCGATCGTGTAGCGCTCGAACGAATCGCCCGGCTTCAGCATGGCCGGCGCCGAGCGTAGTGGATCCGCGCGGGCTTGGACAGGCAGCCAGGGCCGCGGTCGGCCCTGGGGCGCGCGCCGCCGACGGAGAAGGGGGTGAGCCGGCCGAGGAGGGCGTGCGGCGGCCGAGGAGGGCGCGAGCGGCGGGGCGAGAACTCGGCGGCTCACGGCGCCGCGGCTTGTGTAAGGTGGCGCCATGTCATCGCATCGAACGATGCTGCTAGGGGTCGCGGTCGGGGCAGCGGGCGGTCTGACGGCGAATGCGGTCGCGGCGGGCTCTCCGGTGCTCGCCTGGATCGTCGATCACATCACCTACCCGGTGGGCCAGATCTTCCTGCGCCTGCTGTTCATGCTCGTGCTCCCGATCCTGTTCTCGGCGCTCGTCATGGGCGTCTGCGAGCTCGATCTGAAGCACGTCGGCCGGCTCGGCCTGCGGACGCTGGGCTACACGGCCGTCGTCTCGACCATCGCGGTGCTGATCGGCCTCGTCCTGGTGAACCTGATCCGCCCTGGCGACGGCCTGCCCGAGGCGGTCCGGAGCCTCGCGCAGGGCGGCGGCATCAAGGCGGCGACCGCGCCGGTCGACACCTCGCCCGTGGGGATGATCATCGCGATGGTGCCCGACAACGTCATCAAGGCGGCGGCGGCGGGCGACGTGCTCGCCGTCATCACCTTCTCGCTGCTCTTCGGCCTCGCCCTGTCGCTCACCCAGACCGAGGCGGCGGCGCGGCTCCGCGACGGCATTCAGGGGCTGTTCGACGTTTCGATGCGGCTCATCGAGGGGGTGCTCCGGTTCGCGTGGATCGGCGTGGGCGCGCTGCTCTTCACGATCACCTCCCGCATGGGCATCGGCATCATGCAGCAGCTGGCGGCGTACGTCCTCACGGTGCTGCTCGGCCTCGGGCTGCACATGTTCGTGGTGTACTCGCTGTCGGTGCGCTTCCTCGGCGGGATGTCGCCGGTGGCCTTCTTTCGCGGGAGCTGGACGGCGATCGTGACGGCGTTCTCGACCGCCTCGTCGAATGCGACGTTGCCGACATCGCTGAAGGTGGCCGAGGAGGAGCTGCGGCTCCCGCCGTCCGTGGCGCGCTTCGTCCTGACCGCCGGCGCCGCGATGAACCAGAACGGGACGGCGCTGTTCGAGGGGGTGACCGTGCTCTTCCTGGCGCAGGTCTACGGCGTCACGCTGACCCTCGGACAGCAGGCGATCGTGATGCTCATCTCGGTGCTCGGGGGCATCGGCACCGCGGGCATCCCTGCCGGCTCGCTCCCGGTCATCGCGATGATCCTGGGGATGCTCGGCATCCCGCCCGAGGGGCTAGGCCTGGTCCTCGGGGTCGACCGGTTCCTCGACATGTGCCGGACCGTGATCAACGTGGTGGGGGATCTGGCGGCGGCGGTGTTCGTATCGCGGGATCAGCACCCGAAGCCGCCGCAAGAGGCCGGGACGTGACCGGGCGGGGCGCCCGATCGGGCGTCCCCCGCGTCCGGGCTTCCTGAGTTCAGGCCGCCATCTTCATGCCCGGCATCATCATGCTGGGCATCATGCCGCCCATCATGCCCGGCATCATCATGTTCGGCATCATGCCCATCATGTTCGGCATCATGCCCATCATGTTCGGCATCATGCCGCCCATCATGCTGGGCATCATGCCCATCATGTTGGGCATCATCGGCATCATGCCACCCATCATCGGCATCATGCCCATCATGCCCATCATGTTGGGCATCATCGGCATCATGCCGCCCATCGGCATCATGCCGCTCATCATCGGCATCATGTTCCCCATCATCGGCATCGAGCTCATTGGCATGTTCATCATGGATTTGTTCTCCTTCAGTCGTTTCGAGTGTTTGAATAACTCCCTGCTCGGATCGGAGCAATCTCGAACCCCCGGAGCGCAGCGCTTTCCTCCAGGGGAGCGGATGGGTGTTCGGACGGAGCGGATGCCCTGTTGAGCCGAGCGGAGGAGCATCCACAATAACGGCAGCTCCTGCCGCCGCCCCGGCCGGAACAGCCTCCGGAGCTGGCGCGAAGCGCACGGGACCTGGACGTCGAGCGCTGGCGGCGAGGGCGAACGCACGTTCGCCGCGAGCGCGTGTCGCGACACATCAACGAAACGATACATCAACGAAACAGAAGACGCAGCGCGACAGCCGAGCTCGTTCGTCCTCGGGTGTTCTCGCCCCGGAGCCCACGCCGCGTTTGCCGGACAGCTGTTCGGTGAATCAGCCTGGCTCGTCGACCGCCTCGGATTCCCGTATTCGCGTCCGAGCTCGCCTGGAGGGACGCCGGGCGCAGACGTGGCCCGCCGGTGCCGGGCTCACGGCGCCACTTCCCCTCACGAGTGCTTGATCGTCGCTCCGGTCACGGGATCGCGCAGCAGGATCGGCACTTCCTCTTCTGCTTCCTCTCCGCTCCTGAGGCGCGCTCGCGCCTCCTGGATCGACGCGTCCACAGCGGCCTCCGCCGCCTCCTGCGCGGCCTCCCCTGCCCCCTCGACGCTGCCGCCGAACTGAGCCGCCCGCTTGTCCTCCTCGATCCGCCGCGCCCGCTCGCGGTTGGCCTCCGTATCGAGAGCGTCGCTCGTCCCGCCGACGGGCACCGCCGCGACCTGGAAATCGCCCACCCGCAGGCCCTTCATGTCCGTATTTTTCGCGTCGGTCATCGTGTCCGTCCTCCCGCCGTGCATGAGCTTGCCGTAGATCCGCTCGATCGACCACCACGTCGCCGTCGGCCGTCACGGTCCGGCATCGACGACCAGACGCCCTGCTCGCCCGCAGCACGGTCGGAAGGTGCCTCCACGCCGGTTCTCCATGGCACAAAAGGCGCGCGGCCAGGGCTGTGCCCCGGCCGCCACGCCGATTCGCGAGGATCGCTCACGCAGCCATCATCACGAGAACGACCGGTGCTCCGGCCGAACGCCGGCTGCCGTCGTCGCGTAGGCCGAACGGTAGTCGGTGATGAGCCAGACCAGGCCGACAGCCACACCCGACACCAGGTAGAAGTTCCTCGCAGCAGGCGCCTCATCGAAGTTGAACAGCCACGGCGCCGCGACGAGGAAGACAGCGACCGCCGCCTCGAGCCCACCGTGAACCGGGAACGGGATGACCTTGGCAGCGCCCAGCGGAAACGCGGTGAGCAGCGTCATGCCAGCGTGAACCGCGCCCAGGATGTAGCAGAGCGTCTCGGGGAGCCCGCTGAAGCCAAACAGCGAAGGCGCCAGCAGGAACAGGGCCGCGACAGCATAGTCAATATATCCATGAACTCGAGGCGACAGGATCTTCATGACCGACTCCTTGAAAATCAATATTCCGATTGATTGCCTTCGTCGGTCGGGGAGGCTGCAAGGCACATGCCGCGGAGTGGCCAGGTGGTGCGGATCCGTCCGCCCGGCGAGCTCAGCGAGCGAGTCACTCCTCCGTCGCGCGAGGAAGCGTTGTCAGCCGGCTGGCGCTGGCCGGCGCGCCGGCGCTGCGCACCTCGACAGCAGCGCTCCGGGAAGCCCGAGCGCCGCGTCGAGCCATCTGGCCCCCGGCCGCGGCATCTCTTCATGTGGCACATTGCCCCGAGAGCGCCCACCCGCCACATGACATCGTCGCTCGGCGCTCGCGGAGCTCCCGGAGCTCCGCGAGGAGGCGTGTTGTCCTGAATGTCCAGCGCGCTCGCCCGGCGTCTCGGCCTGAGTCCCCGCGGGAGCGCGCTCAGGGCGCTTGCTCGAGGAACTTCACGAGAGCATCCCGGTACTTCTCGAACGCCTCGACTTGCGGCAGGTGGCCCACGCCGGGGAGCTCGACCAGCCTGGCGCCGGGGATCGCCTGCGCGGCCTTCTTGCCCAGCGTCGTGTAGTCGCCGAGCGCGTCCGCGGCCTCCTTCGGAGCCCACGCCCGGCCGAGCGCCGTCCGGTCCCGCAGCCCGATGACGAGCAGCGTGGGCGTACGGATGCGCGGCAGCTCGTAGACGACAGGCTGGGTGAAGATCATGTCGTAGGTGAGCGCCGAGCACCAGGCGACGCGCGGGTACTCGGGGTGCTCTGTCCAGCCCGCCTGGACCTCGATCTGGCGCTCGTACTCGGGCTTCCAGGCGCCGTCATAGTAACTCTTGCGCTGGTAGTCGCGGATGCTGTCCCGCGTCGCCTCGAGCTCCTGCTTGTACCAGGCATCGATGGGGCGGTAGGGGACCACCGTCTTCCAGTCCTCGAGGCCGATCGGGTTGACCAGGACAAGGCGCTCTGTGCGCTCGGCGAACATGAGGGCAAAGCGCGCGGCGAGCATCCCTCCCATCGAGTGGCCGACGACGGCCGCGCGCTGCACGCCGAGGGAGTCGAGCAGCGCGCGCGTCGTCTCGGCCAGGCCGTGGAAGCTGAACTGGTAAGCAGCGGGCTTCGTCGACTTGCCGAACCCGATCTGATCGGGCGCGATCACCCGGAAGCCCCGCTCGGTCAGCGCGCGGATCGTCGGCTCCCAGTAGGACGCGGAGAAGTTCTTGCCGTGGAGCAGGAGCACCGCGCGTCCGTTCGGCTTCTCGGGCTGCACGTCCATGTACGCCATGCGGAGCTTCTGGCGCTGCGACTCGACCTCGAGGTACCGGACCGGATAAGGGTACGCGTACGACGTGAGCTCCGGATCGAGGCCCGCGGCGGGCGGCGTCGCCGGACGCGCGCCCGGCGGCGGCGCCGCAGGGGGGCCGCTCGGCGGCTCTGCCGGGCGCGCGGCGGGCGGCGCCGCGGCGCGGGACGCCGGCGCGCACCCGGATGCGGGCAGGAGCGAGAGGAGGAGCGACGCGAGGACCGGGGTGAGCGAGGGCGTTCTCAACGGGAGACCTCCATGGGTGGCTGGCCGCGCTGCAGAGTCAGAGAACGCGGCGGGTCAGCTCAAAGCACGTACCGGACCCAGCACGACTGCAGTCCGCGCACCGTCGACGAGATGTTCCACTCGGGCGCTCCCCTCCCCGGCGGCCGTCACTTCGCAGGGGTGACCAGGAGCTCGGGATCGACGCGCGTCTCGAAGAGGTTCATGCGCCAGTCGAGGTGCGCTCCGTTCGTGCGGCCGGTCATCCCGACGGTCGCGATGACCTGACCCTGCTTGACCTCGTCGTTCACCTTCGCGGCGAACCCGTGAAGATGGATGAACGTGGAGGTCAGTCCATGACCGTGATCGATGATCATGGTGTGACCGCTCAGCGGGAGATCCTTCTCGACGAGCACCACCTTGCCGCAGGCGGGCGCGCGCACCGCCGTCCCGACGGGCACCGCGATGTCCACCCCCCAGTGGATCCCGCCGTCGGTGCCGTTCAGCACGCGCGGCTGGCCGTAACGCGAGGTGATCGGGCCCTTCGAGGGCCAGATGAAGCCGTCCTTGTAACAGTTCTTCTTCGTGTACTTGCTCCGGATCGCGTCGAGCTTCTTCTCGGCCTGCGTGAGCTTCACGCGCGTCGCCATGTCGAGCTTGACCATGTTCTCCGGCAGGTTGTCGACCTTGTCGACCTCGAACGTGCGCTGCTCGACGTCGAAGAGCTTCTCGAGGACCTGCCCGTCGTCGAACGTGATGGTCAGCTTCTCCTGCGCCGGCGCGTTGCGCGAGAAGGCGATCAGGAACTCCCCCTCATCGCTGACGGTCACGCGGTGGCCGGGGAACGCCATGCGGCGCAGCTTGCCGTTCAGCTTGGCGCGGAGGAGCCCTCCCTGGACGGCGCGCCCTTCGACGGAGAGCCGGCCGGCGTCGGCCGCGGCTGGACCTGCGTCGGCCGCGGCCGCGCTCGCCGCAGGCGCCCCCGTGGCGCCGGCGTCGGCCGCCGCGCCGGCGTCGGCGGCCCCGCCGGGGTCGGCCGCCGCGGTCGCGCTCGCCGTGGCCGGCGCGCTGGCCGACGCCGGCGGCGCCGCCGAGGCGTCCGGCGCCGGATCGGCGGAGGCCTGGACGCTCGCGTCGGGCGAGCCCGAGGGAGCATCGCGATCACACGCAGCCAAGGTGAGCACGCTTACAAGGATGACGGGGACGCGCATGGCCGGGAATCGTGCCAGAATTCGCGCACATCGACGAAAATAATGTGGATGTGTGGGATGCCGACGTCCGCCGATGCAATGGCGCGGCGCGCTCCCGCGACACCTCGCCCTCGTCAGCGAGCGCGATCAGCCGGGCGAGCGATGGGCTCGCCACGCCAGCTCGAGGCGAGCGTGGCGAGGCGGGCTGGCGGGGGTGCGGGGCTCAGTTGTCCACGCGCGGGGTGTCGTGCCGCGGCTGCGGTCGCGCCTGCGGCAGCGCTTGCCCCTGGGGCCGACCTTGCCCCTGGGGCCGACCTTGCCCCTGCGGCCGGGCCTGGTCCTGCGGTCGCGCCTGGGGCCGGACCTGCCCTTGAGGACGCGCTTGCCCCTGCGGCTGGGGCCGCGCCTGCGGCCGGCCCTGCGTCTGGGGACGCGCTTGCCCCTGCGCCTGCGGCGCGGGCCTGGGGTCGGCCTGCAAGCCGGCGAACCCAGGGCTGGCGAGGATGGGGAGGCGCTTCTGGATGAGGCGCTCGATGTCGGCGAGGTACGTGCGCTCCTCGCTGTCGCAGAACGAGAGCGCCACCCCCGACGCCCCGGCGCGCGCCGTGCGGCCGATGCGGTGCACGTAGCTCTCCGGGATGTTCGGCAGGTCGTAGTTGATCACGTGCGAGATGTCGTCGATGTCGATGCCGCGCGCGGCGATGTCGGTCGCGACGAGCACGCTCGTCGTCCCCTGCTTGAAGCTCGCGAGGGCCCGCTCGCGGGCGCCCTGGGACTTGTTCCCGTGGATCGCGACGGCCTCGATGCGGGCGCGGCTGAGCTGCTGGACCACGCGGTTGGCGCCGTGCTTGGTCCGGGTGAACACGATCGCCCGGCGGAGGGCGGGATCCTTGAGCACGTGCTCCAGCATCGCGCGCTTGTCGGACCGCTCGACGAAGACCACCCGCTGGTCGATGTTCTCGGCCGTGGTGGCGACCCGCGCGACCTCGACCTTCACCGGGCGGCGCAGGATGCTGTTCGCGAGCTTCTGGATGTCCGGCGGCATCGTGGCCGAGAACAGCAGCGTCTGGCGGCGCTCGGGCAGCATGGCGAGCACGCGCCGGATGTCGTGGATGAACCCCATGTCGAGCATCCGGTCGGCCTCGTCGAGCACGAGCGTCTCGAGCCGCCCGAACGGGGCGACGCCCTGCGAGCAGAGGTCGAGCAGCCGGCCCGGAGTCGCCACGAGCACGTCGACCCCGCGGCGCAGCGCCTCCATCTGGGGGCGCTGCCCCACCCCGCCGAAGACGACCGCGGTCCGCAGCCCGAGGTTCTTTCCGTAGGTGATGAAGCTCTCGCCGACCTGCGCCGCGAGCTCGCGCGTCGGGGTGAGCACGAGGACGCGGAGCCCGCGCTGGCCCGGCGCGCTCTCCTGCGCGAGCCGCTGCAGGATCGGCAGCGCGAACGCGGCGGTCTTGCCGGTGCCCGTCTGCGCGCACCCGAGGACGTCGTTGCCCTCGAGGATCGGGGGGATGGCCTGCTCCTGGATGGGCGTCGGGGTGCTGTACCCCTCGGCTTCGATGGCGCGGAGCAGCGGTTCGATGAGCTTGAGATCGGCAAATTGCATGGACATCGGGCTCGCCAGGAGCCCCTCCTGAGCAGGGCAAGAAGCGCCGCGGGCACCGCGCCCTCAAACGCAGAGGGCTCGATCACGGAGAGCTGCCGCCCTGCGCCTCCTTCTTGCGTGGAGGCTGCGAGGGCCCACTTGACAGCGACCGAGCACCGCGACCCGTGCCAGGTCAGTCCGAGGCCGCGACTCTAGTACGACGTGGTGAGGAAGTCGAGCAGCGACCGCGAGGCGAGCCGCTCGCGAGCGGGTTCCGTGCGCTCCGCGCCTCGTGCTACACCCTCGCCCGCGCCGGGGGCTCGCGCGCGTCGCCTGGCGCCGCGTCGCTTCGCTTTCCCCGATCTGTCCCTTCTTCCGCAGCTCTTCCGCAGCACCGCAGCACGCCATGGCCGAAACCGCCGAAGCCTCGAAACCGCCGGCTCAGGCCGGGCACTCCGCTCCGAAGCACGCCGGCCCGCCGCAGCTCCGCTCCCGGCGGCGGCGCTGGATCCTCGGCGCCATCGCCGTCCCGGTGCTCGCCGGCGCGGGGCTGTGGACGGCGGTGCACCGCATCCCGTGGATGGGCCCGCTCGTTGCGAACGGCCTGCGCTCCGTGATCGGGGCCGAGAACGTGACCGCGCTCGAGGAGGCCGCCTATGCGGTCGAGGATCGCGTCCACCGGCTCTGGCGCGGGAACGAGCCGCCGAAGACGTACTGGGAGGTGCCCGAGCCGGCGCCGGAGCCGGCCGCGCCCGCCGCCGCCGGGGCGGACGCCACGGCGGCCCCGGCGGTCGTGGCGGCGGTGTTCCGGCCGAAGGACGTCGGCCCCTCGCACGCGGCCTGGCCCGCTCCCGACGACGGGCGGTGGGTGCCCATCGTCGACCGCGCGCGGCCCGGCGACCCCCCGCGCCTCTACAAGACGCTGATCCACCCGGATCCGCACCGTTCCTGGGCGGAGCTGTTCGTCGTGGCGGTGGATCTCTCGGGGGTCGACGTCCACCTGATGGCCGGCTCGCGGGAGCCGGCGGCGACCACCGAGGAGGGCAAGACCTATGAGCGGCGCGCGAAGGTCCCGGAGGCGCACCAGGCGCAGCTGCTCGCGGCGTTCAACGGCGGCTTCATGACCGAGCACGGCCAGTGGGGGATGCGGGTCGACGACGTGACCCTGGTGCGGGCCCGGGAGCAGGGCTGCACCCTCGCGCTCCACCGCGACGGGCGGATGCAGATCGGGCCGTGGACCAGGCTGTCCGCGGACGAGGGCAGCATGCGGTGGTGGCGGCAGACGCCGAGCTGCATGGTGGACGAGGGCGAGCTCCACCCGCTGCTCCGCGCGTCCGAGGTCCGCAACTGGGGCGCCACGCTGGACGGCAACACGGTGATCCGCCGCTCCGCGGTGGGGCTCGACCGCGAGGGCAAGATCCTCTTCGTTGGCATCAGCAACCACACGACGGCGCCCGCGATCGCGCTCGGGCTGCGCCACGCCGGCGCCTCGGCCGTGGCGCAGCTCGACGTGAACTGGTCGTACCCGAAGTTCCTGCTCTACGAGCCCGGCGAGGGCGGCGCCCTCGCGCCTGTCGCGCTGGCGAGCGGCTTCGAGTTCTCGGAAGACGAGTACATCCGCAAGCGCTCCCTGCGTGACTTCTTCTACCTGACCCGCAAGGCCCCGGCGCCCTCCGCCGCGACGCCGTGACCCCCTCGCGGCGCGCGCCGCGGCCCCCTCCGGGCCGGGCGCCGCGCTGACGGACGAGGGGGGCAGATCCCCCCATCGCAGCGCTGCCCGGGTCCTCGCGGCCGCTCTCCAGCCTCGCCGGCGCGCGCCAGGCTGCTCCGCGCGCGGCGGGCCGCTCTGCTGGAGCCGCCCGCCAGGCGTCCCTGTTCCACATCGCATTGTCATGACCCGAGGGAGCAGCCGGCGTGAGGCGCACGCCGCGAGCAACGTGCCTGTGCCGCTCTTTCAGGCCAGGCGGGCCCACCGAGCAGCATTACGGAACGACATCATCGTTTACCAAGCGAAGATGCCTTTTGTGGCGCGTTGCCCTTTGCTTTCATTGGCCTGAATTTTCCGGCCATTCTTCGGTGGAAACGTCGTTATCTGTGATTGACAGCGTGAGGAAGTTCGATAGGTAAAGACACCTCACGGCCCACCATGCGTTTCTATGCCGACCTCCACGTGCACTCGAAATACTCCCGGGCGACGAGCGGCGATTGCGATCTTGCGCACCTGAGCTACTGGGCTCAGCGCAAGGGCATCGCGGTGATCGGCACGGGGGACTTCACCCATCCGGTGTGGATGGCCGAGCTCCGCGAGGGCCTCGTGCCCGCCGAGCCCGGGCTCTTCCGCCTGCGAGAGGACCGCGAGCGCGCGGTCTCGGAGCGGCTCCCGGGCGCGTGCCGCGCGGCGACCCGCTTCATGCTCTCGGTGGAGATCTCGACGATCTACAAGAAGGGAGATCGGACGCGCAAGATCCATCATCTACTCTACGCGCCCGATTTCGACTCGGCGGATCGGATCGTCCGCGCGCTCGGCAAGATTGGCAACCTGACCGCCGACGGGCGGCCCATCCTTGGGCTCGATTCGCGCCACCTGCTCGAGATCGTCCTGGAGTCGGGCGAGGGCTCCTACCTCGTGCCGGCGCACATCTGGACTCCGTGGTTCTCGGTGCTGGGCTCGAAGGCCGGCTTCGACGCGGTCGAGGAGTGCTATGGCGACCTCGCGACGCACATCTTCGCGCTCGAGACGGGGCTCTCGTCGGATCCCGCCATGAACTGGCGCATCTCCGGGCTCGACCGGTACCGGCTCGTCTCCAGCTCGGACGCGCACTCGCCCGCGAAGCTCGGCCGCGAGGCCACGGCCTTCGACACCTCGGTCGACTACTTCGCGATCCGGCGCGCCCTGGAGACCGGTGAGGGCTTTTGCGGCACGGTGGAGTTCTTCCCGGAAGAGGGCAAGTACCACCTCGACGGCCACCGGAAGTGCAATGTCGTGCTCTCGCCGGCGGAGACGCGGGCGCTCTCCCAGGCGTGCCCTGTGTGCGGGCACCCGGTCACCGTGGGCGTGCTGCACCGGGTCGAGGAGCTCGCCGACCGCGAGGAGGGGGCGCGGCCCGCGAGCGCGAGCGAGTTCCGCAACCTGGTGCCCCTGCCCGAGGTGCTGGCCGAGCTCCACGGCCTCGGCGCCTCCAGCAAGGCGGTGCAGCGGAGCTATGACGCGGTGCTGTCGCGGGTCGGCCCCGAGCTGTTCCTCCTCGGCGACGCCCCGCTCGAGGACATCGAGCGCGCCGGGACGCCCCTGCTCTCCGAGGCGATCGCGCGGATGCGAGAGGGGCGCGTGATCCGCGACGCGGGTTACGACGGCGAGTACGGCGCGATCCGGGTCTTCCAGCCGGACGAGCTGAAGCAGCGCCGCGGGGGCGGGCTCCTCTTCCAGGAGGAGCCCGCGACCCCGGAGCAGCCGGCGTCGCGTCCGCCCGCGGCCGAGCGCGCGCCGGCAGGGGCGCGCTCACCTACCGCGGGAGATCGCCCTCCGGCGCGCCGCGGCCGGGCGCACGCCGACGCCGGGCCGCGCCTGGCGTCCTCCGGCGGGGCGCCGCCGTCCTCTGGCGGGGCGCCGCCGGGTGAGCCGCCCGCGGCGCCGCCGCCAGCCGGCACGGGGCTGCTCGCGGCGCTCGACCCGGAGCAGCGGGCCGCGGCGGAGATCGCCGAGGGCGCGCTGCTCCTTCTCGCCGGGCCGGGTACCGGCAAGACCCGCACGCTCACCCACCGGATCGCGCACCTCGTCGTCGACCTCGGCGTGCCGCCGGAGCAGTGCCTTGCGATCACCTTCACCCGTCGCGCCGCCGACGAGCTGCGGGAGCGCCTCGGCGCGCTGCTCGGCGAGGCCGCGGGTCGGGTGCCCGCCATGACCTTCCACGCGCTCGGCCTCTCGCTGCTCCGCCAGCACGCGGCCGGCGGCGTGGCGCCGAAGATCGCCGGCGACCAGGAGCGGACAGCGCTGCTCGCCGCGGCGCTCGGGGTCCCGGAGCGGCGGGCGGCCAGGCTGCTCGCCGACATCGCGGCGCTGAAGCGGACCTACCCGCGCCACGCCGACGCGCACGCGCTGCGGGAGGCCGCCTCGCCCGCCGGCAGCGAGCTCGACCGCCACGTCGACCGCGCGTGGAAGGTGTACGAGGACGAGCTCGCCGCGCGCGGGCTCCTCGACCTCGACGACCTCATCGGCCACGCGATCCTCCTCCTGGAGGAGCGGAGCGACGCGCTCGCCGCCGCGCGCGCGCAGGCCCGGTACCTGTCCATCGACGAGTACCAGGACATCGACGAGCGCCAGTACCGGCTCGTGCGCGCGCTGGTTCCCCCCGGCGGGAACGTCTGCGCCATCGGGGACCCGGATCAGGCGATCTACGGGTTCCGCGGCGCCGACGTGGGCTTCTTTTTCCGTTTTCAGCAGGATTTTTCAGAGGCACGCGTGATCCGCCTGAAGCGGAACTATCGGTCGTCGCGCCCCATTATCGAGGCGGCGCTCCAGGTGATCGCGCCCTCGCCGACGCTCGGCGCCCGGGAGCTCCTGCCGGACGGGCGGAACGCCGGGAGCGTGGAGCTCGTGGCGGTCCACGAGGCGCCCACGGAGCGCGCGGAGGCGGAGCACGTGGTGCACACGGTCGAGCGGATGCTCGGCGGCTCCACGTTCTTCTCGATGGACAGCGGGCGGGTGTCGGCGCCGCACGATGGTGGGGAGTACGCCTTCTCGGACTTCGCGGTGCTCTACCGGACCGAGGCGCAGTCCGAGGCGCTGCGGGAGGCGTTCGCGCGCTCCGGCATGCCGTTCCAGCGGCGGTCCGAGCGCCGCGTGGCCGAGCGGGCGGCCTCGGAGGCGCTCGCGCGGGCGCTCGCCGGCACCGCGCCGGGGCCGCTCGCGGCGCGCCTCAAGGCGGCAGCGGCGCGGCTGCGGGAGGAGGTGGCGCAGCCGCCTGCGCAGCCCGGGCCGGATCTCGCCGTGTCCGCGGAGGGCGCGGCTCTGGAGGGGGACACCGCGCGCCTCGGCGAGGCCGAGGTGGACGCGGCGCTGGAGCTCTTGCTGCCCCTCGCGGAGCGCTGCGGAGCGGACCTCGATCGGTTCCTGATCGAGGTCGCGGTGAGCTCCGAGGTCGACGCGTGGGATCCGCGGGCCGACCGCATCTCGCTCCTCACGTTGCACGCGGCCAAGGGGCTCGAGTTCCGGGTGGTCTTCCTGGTCGGGTGCGAGGACGGCCTGCTCCCGCTGCGGTTCCCCGGCAGGGGCGAGACCGACATCGCCGAGGAGCGCCGGCTCTTCTATGTCGGGATGACGCGGGCGCGAGAGCGGCTGTTCCTCACCCGCGCCATGCAGCGCGCGCGGCACGGCAAGGTGGTGGAGGCCGAGGTCTCGCCGTTCGTGCGCGAGGTCGAGGAGCGGCTGCTCCTGCGGGTCGGCCCGTCGCCGGAGGCGCAGCGGAGATCACGCGCGGGAGCCGACCGACAGATGAAGCTGTTCTAGCGCGGTGTTCAGACAGGGAGAAGAAGATGAGCCGCCGTGACGCCATGGACGCCAGGCGAGATGAAGACAAGAGAGCTTTCTCTTCTCTCGCCTGGCGTCCATGGCGTCACGGCGGTTCTCTTCATCCCGTGCCCCGGCGACCCGGGTGACCGACGAGCTCAGCGATCGTCGCGGCGAAGCGGCCTGGATCCAGGGGCTTCGCGACGTGCTCGTCGTACCCGCCGTCGATGGCCCGGGCCCGGTGGTGGTCCCCCGCATAGGAGATCACGGCGATCGCGCGGATGCCGTGCACGTTCGGGTCGGCGTGGCGGCGGATCGCGTCGATCAGCACGTAGCCGTCCCGCCCCGGCATCCCGCGAGGATCGCTGACGATGTGCGTCCACCCGAGGATCGCGTTGAGCGGCGTCCGCAGCTCATGGGAGAGGACGGCGAGGAACTCGTCCTTCGATCGACTCGCCGTCTCCGCGTCCGCGCGGGCCGCTCGCTCCAGCGAGAGGAGCCGCTCGCGCTGACCGCCGGGCCTCACCGCAGGATCTGACTGGGACAGAAGGGAACGCCTCGGGGCGTTGTTGGACACGCCACCTCGCCGGCGCGCGTCTCGACGCGCCGGCGGGCGGGAACACAGGGTTCAGCGCAGAGGAGCCGCCGCGCTCGCCTACTTGGTCGCGCCGCCGAGCCGCTTCTGGCTCGCGCACGCCGCCTTGTCCTGCGTCCGCGTGCACTGCTCCGCGTAGAACGCGCGCGCGCGCTCCTTGTCCTTGCTCTCCAGGAGCGGACCGAACGCGTCGCACGCCTTCTTTTCCCTCCACTGCATGCAGGCCTTCTCGTAAAGCGAGAACGCCCTCGCCGGGTCGGCCGGCACCCCGTCGCCCCGCTGCCAGATCTCCGCGGCGCGCAGGCAGCCGCCCGTGCCGCACACCTTTTCGTAGAGCGCCGCGGCGCGCGCCATGTCCTTCGGGATGCCGGTCCCCTTCTCGTACATCGCCGCGAGGCTCATGCACGCCTCGGCGCCGAACCCCTTCTCCGGACACCCCTTCTCGAAGAACGAATAGGCCTTGGCGACGTCCTTCGGGACACCGTCCCCCTCCCCGTACACCGAGCCAGCGGCGTTGCAGGCGCGCATATCCCCGAGGCTGCAGCCGCGCCGGTACGCCGCGATCGCCTTCACCCCGTCCTTCGGGGCGCCCTGCCCCTTGCGGAGGATGTCCCCGAGCTCGACGCAATCCTCCGCCTGGCCGCCTTCGCACGCGCGCTGGAGCACGCCCACGGCCACCGCCACGTCCTTCGCCGCGAGCTTCCCCTCGACCAGCATGTTGCCCAGCGAGCTGCAGCTCGGCCCGTGCCCGAGATCGCAGCCGCGCCGCAGGAGCGCGACCGCGCGCGTCGCGTCCTTGGGGAGGACCGCCAGCGGGCCCTCCCGGAGGTACCACTCGGCCGCGCTCGCGCACGCCCAGCCGTCGCCCAGCTCGCACGCCTTGTCGGCGAACTCCCGCACCTTGGCCCGCCCGGCCGCGTCCGGGGGCACCTTGGCGCTCAGGATGTCGCGCAGCTGCTGCTTCCCCCGGGCGTAGCAGGCCTGCGCCACGCCGGCGCTGCACGCCTTCTCGAACAGCTCAGCTGCCCTCGCGTCGTCGCGCGGCAGGTCCTTGCCGTTCAGGTAGTGGATCCCGAGGTGATAGCAGCTCGCGACATCGCCCTTCCCGCACTGCGCCGCGCACGCCCTGGAGTCCGCGGGATCGCACAGGTGCGCGGGCGCGAACGCCGGCGGTGAACACTTCGCCCCGTTCAGCACCGTCCCGGCCGGGCACGAGCTCGAGAGCGCCGGCAGCTCCTCCTCGGTCTGCTTCGCCGCCGGCTCGGCGGGCGCCGCCTTCTTCGCGAGCAGCGGGACGAGCTCCAGGCGCAGCGGCGCCTGGCAGCGCTCCGTGGGCGCCTGCGCGTCGGGCTTCGCGGTCCGGCACGCCTCGAGCTCCCCTTCCTTGCTCGTGGTGCCGCCCTGGCTCGACGACGCCGCGGCAGCCCCGACCGCCGCGAACACCTGATCGACCGACCGCGCCGCGCCGCGGCCGCCCGGCGTCATCGCGAACGCCCCGAGCAGCGCGGACCGCACGAAGTGCGTCGCGCCGTCGCAGCTGCCCGAGAGATCCTGCGAGGAGACGGAGGTGACGGTCGTCGCCAGCTTCCCCGTGGGCACGAGCGCCACGTCGATCGCGTTCGCGCTCGCGCCGCCCCCCTCGATCGCGGTGCTCAGCGCCACGGCGCCGAAGGGAACATTCGCCCGCATCTCCGCAGGATTTGTTAGTTGTATTACGCTCTCTCTCCGGGTCACGCCGGCGAAGGAGTAGGAGCCTGCGAGCTTGCATTGCGCGAGGAGCTTCAGCGTCGTGCAGTCGTACGAGACGACCGCGACGCCCTCTTTCATCGCGAGCCCGAGGTCGGAGCGGCGGGTCGTGAGCCAGTCGACGATGAGCGGCTCGGTGTGGCCGATGGCCGGGCACCCGCCGCTGCTCGCGCTGGCGCTGGTCGCTGGCGTGACGGTAGGCCGGGGAGGATGCACCACCACCTCGGGATCCAGGCCCGGTCCACAGGCCGTCGCCGCGAGCGAGAGCCCTACCACGCACATGTCGAAGGCGCGTTTCATTGCGCCGACAGAACCATGAGCCGTGGGGTCCGGTCAATATGGCGAGCGCGGCCGAGCGCAGCGTCCACCGGCCAGGCCGGCCGCGCCGGGCTATGCTCGCGCGCCCCCCCGCCCGGAGCCGTCATGAACACGTCCAGGTCCCAGGAGAGACTACAAGAGAGCCTGAGCCTGGTAACTACCCTGCTCGAAAAGCAACGCGTCATCGAGACCCTGACCCACAAGCAGGAAAGCAAGAACAAAGAGCTCGTCGAATCGCTGGTACACCGTCAAAATCTCGCCCTGCTGCAGAGAAAGCTGAGGGATCTGCACCCGGCGGACCTCGCCCACATCATCGAGGTGTTGCCCCAGGCAGACCGCCTTGTGGTCTGGGCTGAGCTCGAGCCCTACCGCGCCGCACAGGTGCTGCTCGAGGCGTCGCGCTCGGTCCGCGACTCGCTGGTCGAGGCGACGGAGCGCCGCCGCCTGGTCGAGCTGCTCGGCCAGCTCGACCCTGACGATCTGGCCTATGTCCGCGAGTCGATCGACCCGGATATCGTGGCGGAGGTCTACCACTCGCTGGACGCCCGGGAGCAGTCGCTCTTCCGGTCCACGGTGGCGTATCCGGAAGACTCGGTGGGCCGCCTGATGAGCCCGGAGCTCGTCTGGGTGCGCGACACCTGGGACATCGGCGGCGCGCTGGAGGACGTGCGCCGGCGGGCCGAGCTGCCGCCGCGCACCGAGACGCTGTTCGTGGTCGACGCGCGCCATGTGCTGCGCGGCGCGCTGTCGCTCAAGGACCTCTTGCTCCGGCCTCCGGGCGCGTCCGTGAGCGCCGTCATGTCGACGGACGTCGTGAGCTTCACGCCGCAGGACCACGCCAGCGACGCGGCCAAGGCGTTCGAGCGTTACGACCTCATCGCCGCGCCGGTGGTGGATGAGCGCGGCAAGCTGGTCGGCCGGCTGACCGTCGATGTGGTGATGGACTTCCTCCAGCGGCAGGCCCAGAGCGAGGCGCTGCGGCGCGCGGGGCTCTCGGGCGAGGAGGACTATTTCGCGCCCGTGTGGACGAGCGCGAAGAACCGCTGGCTCTGGCTCTTCGTCAACCTGCTCACGGCGTTCATGGCGTCGCGGGTCATCGGCTTCTTCGAGAGCACGATTCGGGATCTCGTGGCGCTGGCTGCGCTCATGCCGATCGTGGCCAGCGTCGGCGGCAACACGGGCAATCAGACCGTGGCGCTCATGATCCGCGGCCTCGCGCTCGACCGGATCACCCGGGCGAACACGCGCCATCTCCTCCAGAAGGAGCTCTTCGTGAGCCTGATGAACGGCGCGGTCTGGGGCACGGTCGTGGGGCTCGTCGCCGCCGTGCTCTACGGCAGCGCGCCGCTCGGCCTCGTGATGTCCGCGGCGATCCTGCTCAACCTCGTTGTCGCGGCCATGGTCGGCTGCGCGGTGCCGCTCGTGCTCCACCGCCTCGGCCGCGACCCGGCCCAGGGGGCGAGCGTCCTGCTCACGTTCACCACCGACAGCATGGGTTTCTTCATCTTCCTCGGGCTCGCCAGGGCGTTCCTCGTCTGAGCCGCCCCCGCGCGCCGCCCGCCCGCGCTACGCTGGGGCCATGGACACCGCCCCCGCGCCGCCGCGTCCGCTCGTGGCCATCCGCTATTGCCCCAAGTGCCGCTGGCTCACCCGCGCCGCCTGGCTCGCCCAGGAGCTGCTCATCACCTTTCCAGACGAGATCGAGGTGCTCCTGTCCCCCGGCGAGAGCGGCATCTTCGACGTCACCCTCGACGGCGCCCTCCTCTTCTCGCGCGCCGCCGCCGAGCGCTTCCCCGAGCCCAAGGAGCTCAAGCAATCCATCCGCGACCGCATCGCCCCCGACCGCTCCCTGGGCCACTCCGACAGATAACGAGCCCCCCACTACCGCCCTGAGATCCCGCCCTGCAAGCAGCGCCCCCTCCCATCTCTCTCCAGCTAACGGCCCGCAGAGAGGCGGTCGCCCGCACAGGAGACGGGCCCAGATCGGCGTCTTCGGCGCGGAGGCGTACTCCAGTACGCCGAGCACCGAAGACGTCGAGGTGGGCCCGTATCCGCAGCGGGCGACCGCCTCTCTAGATGTCGAAGTCGAGGATGCCGGGATCCAGCTCGGAACCGACCGCCGGCGGGCTCTGCAAGGGCGAGGCGACGCGCAGCCGCGGCGCCTCGAGCGCCACGCGCTGGCCGTCGGCGACGCTCTTCGTCAGGAACACCGAGCCGCCGACCACGCTCCCCTGCCCCAGCACCGTCTTGCCGCCGAGCACTGTGGCGTTCGCGTAGATGGTGACGTCGTCCTGGACCGTCGGGTGGCGCTTCATCCCGCGCGCGCCGCGCGAGTGCTGGGGCAACGACACGGCGCCGAGCGTCACGCCCTGGTAGAGCTTGACGTGCGCGCCGATGTCGGTGGTCTCGCCGACGACGACGCCGGTGGCGTGGTCGATGAAGAAGCTCTCGCCGATGTTGGCGCCCGGGTGGATGTCGGCGCCCGTCATCGTGTGCGCCCACTCGCTCATGATCCGGGGCATGAGCGGCACGCCGAGCAGGTACAGCTCGTGCGCCACCCGGTGCACGGTCACGGCGAGCAGCCCTGGATAGGCCAGGATGACCTCGTCCATCGAGGCCGCCGCGGGGTCGCCGTCGTAGGCCGCCTGCACGTCGTGCAGGAGGCGCCGCCGGACGTCCGGCAGCCTGCCCAAGAACACGCGCGCCACGTCGCGCCCCCGCTGCCGGCACTTGGGCACGTCGAGGCGGCCCGCGTCCACGGTCTCGTCCTGGAAGCACAGGCAGCGCTCGATCTGCCGCTCCAGCTTGGCCTGCAGCGTCGAGACCAGCGTGCCCACGTGGTAGAGCAGGTCCTCGTCCGACAGGTCCTGTCGCCCGTGGTAGCCCGGGTAGAAGATCTGGAGCAGGAGATCGATGATCTCCGTGATCTCCTGGCGCGACGGGGTGAAGCGCTTGTTGATGTGGTGGCCACGGGGATCCTCCCGGTAGCCCGCGATCAGCGCCTCGACGATGCCATGCAGATCGCCCGCTGGTACAGGGGCGTCACCACGCTTGTTGCTCACATCGACCTCACGAGGCCTTCATGCTCTCGACCTCGGCAAACATGCCTTCGAAGAGGGGCCCCGAGAGGTAGCGCTCGCCGGCGTCCGGCAGGACGACCGCGATGGTCTTGCCGGCCCACTTCGGATCCCGCGCGAGCCGGGCCGCCGCGACCATCGCCGCGCCGCACGAGACGCCGCAGAGGATGCCCTCCTCGCGCGCCAGGCGCCGCGACATCGCGATCGCCTCCTCGTTGGAGACGGCCTCGACCTGATCCACGAAGGAGATGTCGAGGTTCTTGGGGACGAAGCCCGCGCCGATGCCCTGGATCTTGTGCGGCGACGGGGTGAGCGGCTGGCCGGCGAGCGTCTGCGCGATGACCGGCGAGTTGACCGGCTCGACGGCGACGGAGTGGAGGGCGCGGCCGCGGCCGCGCTCGAAGTAGCGGCTGACGCCGGTGAGCGTGCCGCCGGTGCCGACGCCCGCGACGAAGACGTCGACGTTGCCGCCGGTGTCCTCCCAGATCTCGGGGCCGGTCGTCGTCTCATGGATCGAGGGGTTCGCGGGGTTCTCGAACTGCCGCATCAGGACGTAGCGGTCCGGGTCGGAGGCGGCCAGCGCCTCGGCCCTGGCGATGGCGCCGTTCATCCCCTGGGGGCCGGGCGTCAGGAGCAGCTTGGCCCCGAGGGCCACGAGCACCTTGCGGCGCTCCATGCTCATCGTCTCGGGCATGCTGAGCACGCATTCGAGCCCGCGCGAGGCGGCGGCGAAGGCGAGCGCGATGCCGGTGTTGCCGCTGGTCGCCTCGACGATCGCCTTGCCGGGGCCGAGCAGCCCGCGCTTCTCGGCGTCCCAGACCATGGCCGCGCCGATGCGGCACTTGACCGAGTACGCCGGGTTCCGCCCCTCGATCTTCGCCAGCACGGTGGCGGGCGCGCCATCGGTCACGCGGCGGATGCGAACGAGCGGCGTGCGGCCGATGCTCTGGGTGTTGTCGTCGTAGACGCGGGGGAAGTTGGTCATGGGGGCCGTGCGGGTGAGAGGGAGGAAGAGGAGATCCAGAGGCGCCCCGCGCTGTCAAGGCCCACGTGCGCTACCCCTCCGTCCCGCTGCATTTCCAGAGCGCCGCGCCGCATCCCGACGCGTGGTCGAGGGCGCCCGTCGCGCCTCCGCGCCTGCCCGTCTGGCACGTGACCGCGCGGTGAGCGCCCCCGCCAGCGCGGGGACGGTCGAGCTGCGCGCCATGCCACGCGTGGCTGCGGTCATGCGAGGGCGCGTCGTCGCCTCCCTCCCCTCTTCTCTTCTCCTCAGCCGCGCCCCTGCTGGGCGCGACCCCCGCGGCGCCGTGGCGACCCGTTGGACCTGCAACGGCCCGCGCCGGGGAGCCGGACAACGGGACGCGTGGTGGTCAGTCTTGCCCATGAACCGATCTTTGCCGTGGCCTTGTATTGGAAGACGCGAAGTCGATTACGCGCGAAGAACAGGGCTCATCCACGCCGTCGTAGGAAAGGACCGGACTGAGGAGCGGCATCGCTCCAGCGCCACCGCGCCGGTGCGCCTCTGCCAAGGTATTCTCTGTTCGAAGATGCGATGACGCGACGCGGCCAGAACGCGCCTGATGGCGAGGAGAAGCTTGCCGAGGTGCGTCATCGTCGACGCGCCCACGTTCGATAGAACACACGAGCCCACAGTGGGTCGCGATGGGCCCGCTGGGGCCCGAGAGACCGCGTGGGCGCCGCGTGGGCGCCTGAGCAAGTAAGGTGATTTCCTGAGGAATCCGCGAACCATGTCCATGGGACTACGTCAGACCATGTCCACCTTCTTGACGTGCGTGGATGTGAGCTTATCTTGCTGAATTTGACGCTTGCCCTGCGTGGCATACGCCTCGCATCATGGCTGAGCATGTTCCCCGCTGAGCCCAACCGCGCGGAGGTCCAACTGCCCCATGAGGATGATGAGCCTACTTTAATTTTCCGTCGTGCCCCCGCGCCGCCCGCGTCGCTCGCGGGCCTCGCGATGCCCGTCGAGGCGCCAGCGCCGGTCATGGCAGCTCCGACGCGGCGCTCCACATCGCGTCTGATCGCGCTGAGCGCGGGTGCGGGCCTGAGCTTCGCCGCGGTGCTGGGCGCGCTCGTCTCGGTGCAGCTCGGGGCGGCGGGCTTCGATCTCCGCGCCAGCTCGGTGCTCCAGCCGGCCGCGGCCGCGGCGGCAGTCCTGCGCACCACGGGAGTGGCCGAGCCGGTCGAGGTGAGGGCAGAACCGGCTGTGCCGGTCAAGGCAAAGGTGGAATCGGCCGCGCCGGCCATCGCTCCTGAGGACCGCGCCGACGCGACGCTCGATCGCGCGGCCGTGATCCCCATCCCTGACGGGATCATCATCTTCCCCGCTTCGTTCTCCTCGCCCGACGGGGCTTACGATCTGGTGGTTCATTTCCACGGGGTCAACGATGTTGTCCAGTCGGGGTTCGATCGCGCGGGGCTCAACGCGGTCGTGATGATCATCAACATGGGCATCAGCTCGGCCGCGTACGAGACCCGGTTCTCGATCCGCTCCTACCTGCCGGCGCTCCTCGCCAAGGCACAGACGGCGCTCGAGGCGCGCGGGTTGCGCGACGCCCGGCTCCGGCGCGTCGCCCTCTCGGCGTTCAGCGCGGGGTACGGCGCTGTTCGCGGGCTCCTGAACCAGCCCGGGTTCTCTGACAAGGTGGACGCCGTGCTCCTGCTCGACGGCATCCATACCGGCTACATGCCGCTCGATCACAGCCTGGACATGGAGCGTCTCAAGCCGTTCGGGCGCTTCGCCGAGCTGGCGGCTGCCGGCAAGAAGCTCATGTCGATCACGCATTCGGAGATCATCCCGAACGGCGACTACGCCGGCACCCATGAGAGCACGGACGCCCTCCTCAAGCTCACGGGCGCGCAGCGCGCCCCGGGCGAGGGCGCCGACGCGCAAGCGGTCTATGAGCTGACAGGAGGAGCGAGCGAGGCGCGGCCGCGCTTCGTGCCGCTCTCGGAGGCGCACAAGGGCGCATTCCACGTCCGCGGCTATCCGGGCACCCAGAAGCCGGACCACGTGAGGCATTTGACCCGCATGGCCGAGACGGCCTTGCCTGATCTGGTCCGCCACTGGAGCGAGACCCCGGCGCGGTGACCGCCGGCAGAGGCCCGCGCTGCCCTCCGACGCGTGCTCGCGCGGCGGCAGATCGAGCTGAGCCCGGAGGACGACGCTCGCATCGAAGCCTGCGTCGAGCTGAAGACGCTGGAACGGTGGCACGACCAGGCCATCACCGCAGCGAGCCCCTCGGAGGCGCTGCAGTAGCAAGTCCGGCCGGCGTGCGCCGTGCCACCTGGAGCGACGACGCAGGCATGAACGTCCACGTCGTCGGGCACCACGGTCCGACCGCTCCTTCAGCGACGATGAGGCGCGGCCCTCCGCGCTGCAGCAGTGAACACGCATGCGGGTGTTCTCGAGTCCGTCCTGACCCGAGGTGACACCGTCCGTGCAGTCCTGCACAGGGGTTCATTCCACGTTCTTTGACGAGCCTGGGAACCACGCCGCAACGCGAGAGCCTGTGCGCCGGAAGCCAAAAAGGCGGGCGGAAGCGGCAATCCACCTGCCCGATACAGCGAGCAACGACGCGAACGTGGCAGAACGCATCACGCTGGGGCGCTCATGCCGGACTGAGCAGGATGCGCCTCGAAGCGAGAAAGAGCGAAGCGCCGGCAAGGCGGCGATGCCATTACGGTATCGAACTTGCTTTTCCACCAGAAAAAGGTGGTGGTGCGACGATGGTCGGACAAAGACAGGCGCGAGGCGCGGCGCGGCGCACCCAGGACGAGCGGCCCGCGACCCTGACAGCCCGCCGGAGACGCGGCACGGGCGCGGTGGACGCGGAAAGCACGCGCTCGTCTGCCGCGAAGGGACAGACGGACGGCGCCGCAGCGCCGCGCCAGACATTGACGTACGCGGATGCTCTCGAGGGCGCCCGGAAGGGTCCGTTCCCTGACGCGGTCGAGCCTCAGCTCGCGACGCTGGTCACCGGGCCACCTCAGGGCGAAGGGTGGCTGTACGAGGTGAAATTCGACGGCTACCGCATGCTCGCGAAGCTCCGCGGCGGCCGCGTGACGCTCCTGACCCGCCGGGGTCAGGACTGGACCGAGCGGTTCCCGGGCGTGCGCGACGACATCGCTCGCCTGCCGGCACGAGAGGCGGTGCTGGATGGCGAGATCGTCGTGGTCGGGCGAGATGGCGTGACCGATTTTCAGGCGCTCCAGAACGCGCTGAGCGACGGGAACGACGGGCGCGAAGGACGCCTGATGTACTTCGCGTTCGACCTGCTGTACCTGGACGGACGCGATCTCCGCGGGTGCGCGCAGGTCAGCCGCAAGCGGGCGCTCCAGGCGCTCCTCGCGGAAGTCCCGGAGGAAGGGACCCTGCGCTACACGGAGCACCTCGAGGAGGACGGCGCCGCCGTCTTCCAGCACGCCTGCAAGCTCGGGATCGAGGGCGTCATCGCGAAGCGGTCGGAGGCTCCCTACCGCAGCGGGCGCGGGAACAGCTGGCTCAAGGTGAAGTGCGGCCGACGCCAGGAGTTCGTGATCGTCGGCTTCACCGAGCCGACCGGAGCACGGCAGGGGCTCGGGGCGATCCTCGTCGGCGTGAACACGTCAGGCAAGCTCGTCTACGCAGGAAAGGTTGGCACGGGCTTCACGAGCAAGACGCTGACCACCCTGCGCAGCCAGCTCGATGCCCTCGAGCGCGCGAAGCCTGCCGTTCAAGGGGCGCCGCGCATGCGCGGCGTCCACTGGGTGGAGCCCAGGCTCATCGCAGAGGTCCACTTCTCGGCGTGGACGCGCGACGGGCGGCTGCGGCACCCCTCGTTCGAGGGGCTCCGCGAGGACCGCACCCCGGAGTCGGTCACCGTCGAGCGCGAGCAGCCGCCGCCGCAGCTTCCGCCGAAGAAGGCGGGCGGCGCGTCGAGCAAGGCGCCGGGCAAGTCAGCCGGCGTGTCGAGCAGGGCGGCAGGTACGGTGTCCGGCAAGGCAGCAGGCGCGCCGAGCAAGGCAGCAAACGTGGCGTCGGGCACGTCAGCTGGCGTGTCGAGCAGGGCGACGAGCAAGACGAGCAAGACGATGAGCGCAGCGCCGGGCAGGGCGCCGCGCGGAGGCCGGAGCGGCGGCGCGGAGAGGGTCGAGGTCGCCGGGGCGCGGCTGACGAACCCCGACAAGGTGCTCTATCCGGCCCAGGGGATCACGAAGCTCGCGCTCGCCAACTATTACGCCCAGATCGCCGATCACATGCTGCCCTATGTCGCAAACCGGCTGCTCACCCTGGTGCGCTGCCCCGAGGGCCAGGGCAAACCATGCTTCTTCCAGCGACACGAGGCGGAGGGGCTCTCCGAGGCGATCCGGCGGACCACCGTCGAGGAGGAGGACGGAAAGCGCACCTACCTCTACGTCGAGACGCCGGAAGGGCTCGTGTCGCTCGTGCAGATGGGGGCGCTCGAGATGCACATCTGGGGAAGCCGCGCAAACCGGATCGAGCAGCCGGACATGATGGTCTTCGACCTCGATCCCGCGCCGGAGCTGCCGTGGGAGCGCGTTGCGGACGCCGCGAGGACGGTGCGGCACCTCCTGGAGACGCTGGGGCTGCGGAGCTTCGTCAAGACGACCGGCGGCAAAGGCCTGCACGTCGTCGTCCCGATCGAGGCGCGCAGAGGCTGGGACGAGGTGAAGCCGTTCACGAAGGCGGTGGCCGACGCGCTCGTGCGCTTTGATCCGTCGCGGTACATCGCGACGCTGTCCAAGGCCAAGCGCACCGGCAAGGTCTTCGTCGATTACCTGCGGAACGGACGCGGAGCGACCGCCGTGGCCCCCTACTCGACGCGGGCGCGCCCTGGCGCCGCCGTCGCGACCCCGCTCTCGTGGGACGAGCTCGACGCGCCGCTCGATCCAGCCTCGTTCACGATCGACACCGTGCCGCAGCGGATCGCGACGATCCCCGATCCATGGGCGGAGCTCACCAGCGTGCGCCAGTCCATCACGAGCGCGATGATGAAGCAGGTCGGGCTCTGATCTCCCCCTCGACCCGTGCCCCGGCGAACCCAGGCGCCGATGAGCACACCGAAGAAGAGAGAGTCCAGCGACACAGGGAATGCATTCACTGACGTTCCGTTCAGCGTGATCGGATGACGCAGAATGGCGGCGAGCGCCTGGTTGACGGCGCCGCACGCGCGCTGCATCGTCCCCGAGTCAGCCATGGCCAAGGACCGGAACTCCAGCGCGCTCGCGGAAATTGCCGAGCGACTCCACCAGTTCGACGGTGAACCGCTGCGGGTCGCGTTCCTGGCGCGGGGCATCGACGCGCTCACGCAGGTCGCCGAGCGGCTCGATCAGAGCGAGCTTGGCGAGGTCGTCGCCTCGCCCAGCAATGCGGACGCCCTGGTGACGGCGCTCACGCAGCCGAGCGCCGTCGGCCTCTTCTCCGCCGCGGATCCGCTCACGCCGGCCCGCCTCCGCGGCCTCCAGGCGCGCGACGCGCTCCTCGCAGCCGAGGGAGGGACGCTCACCGCGGAGGACGTCGGCGAGGTGCTCCACCTCTCGATCCAGGCCATCGAGACGTGGCGCGCGGCCGGGAGACTGCTCGCCGTGGACGTCGGCCGTCGTGGCCACCTCTACCCTGCATGGCAGTTCGCAGACGACGGCGTGCTGCCCGGGCTGGAAGAGATCCTGGCGCTCCTCGAGGAGCATCCGCCGCTGGCGAAGATCCGGTTCTTCCTTTCCGGCAACCACCGCCTCGACGGCGAGCGGCCGCTCGACCGGGTTCGCCGCGGCGACCTGGACCCCGTGCGGCGCGCCGCCCGCACCTTCGGCGAGCACGGCGCGGCCTGAGAACGCCCGACGATGACGAGGCCGCCGCGCTCGCCAGGGATCCCGGCGAACGCGCTCCGCCCACGGCGACGGCACGAAGGATCAGGGCGTGAGCCGGACATCGCGCGCACAAGCCATCCTGTCTTCCGTTCGTGCGGGGCAGAATCGATATGAAGACAACGCTGGGGCCTCACCCGGATCCACCGCTCGATCTCTGGGCGAGGCCACTTCCGGTCACGATCTTCCGGCGGTGCTGGTTCCGGATTCACCGGCTCGCGCACGCCCCGCTCTTCTTCGGGCGCTCGGGCGACAACCGCTTCGACGCGCCCGCGGGAGAGTTCGGGGTGCTGTACGCCGGCAAGGACGAGCGCTGCGCCTTCATCGAGGTGTTCGGCCATGCGACCGGCGTGCGCTTCGTGGAGCAGGGCGAGCTCGCCGCGCGCGGGCTCGCGCGCATCGCGCCGAGGCGGCCGCTCCGGCTCGTGAACCTCGCGGGAGAGGGGCTCGCGCGGCTCGGCGCCGATGCCCGCCTCACCTCGGGAGAATCGTACGAGGCCGCTCACCTCTGGTCGCTTGCGATCCACGAGCACCCGAGGAGACCTGACGGGATCGTCTACGCCGCGCGGCACGACCCGAGCCGCCTTTGCGCCGCGCTCTTCGAGCGCGCCAGCGCGGAGCTGGAGGTCACCCAGCTCGGCTCCCTCGCGGATCCGGCGCACGCGGCGCTCCTCGCCAGGCTCCTTGATCTGTACAGGTTCGGGCTCGTCTGAGCGTCGGCCATCGCGCGGCGTCGCGGCGCCTCGGGGCGCTTGCCGGGCACCACGCGGCGGCGCGCGGCGGGGGGCGAGCCCCGCGCGAGCGCGCCGGCACAACCGGTGCTTCCCATGCGAGGAGGCGCGCGGCGGCGGCGGCGCGACGGGCGGCGTCGCGGCGCGCTTTGCCGAGCGGACCGGGGGGGGCGATGAAAATCAAGAATCTGCGGCTGGAAACAGGCTATCTCGTGGAGCCCATTCCGCTCCAGAGAGGGATCTCGATTCACCAGATCCAGATCGCGACGGTCGGCGGAGAGGGGACTTCCCGCGTCCAGCTCTCGCTCGATCCCAACCGCTGCACGGTCGACAGCTTCGGCGAGGCCAAGGTGAGCACGAAGGTGGCGCCGGTCCACCTGGAGGCGGAAGTGGAGATCCTCGAGGAGTGTGATGAGAAGCAGCTGCTCGCCCTCAAGTTCGACGGAGGCAATGGTCCCGCGCTCCGGCTCGCGCTCCTGCCGCTCTGCGGCGCGGGCAAGGAGGCGATCCTCGCACGGCTCCTGATCTTCGGGGAAAACGGTGAGCTCAAGGCCATCCTGCCGATGCAGGGCTGGTCGGCGGGCTGCGTGGTGGCGTGAGCGCGGCACCGCGGCACCGCCGCGCGCTCGCCGCCTGAGCCCGGAGAGGGGCGCCGTTCAGGCGCCCTGCGGGCCGCTGCCGCCGGGTCCGAATGGACCGGGCGTCCCGCCGGCCACACCAGCAGGACCCGCGCCGTGGGCGCCTGGAGCGCCAGGCGGCGCGCCATGCCCGGGAGCGGCGCCGTAGGCGCCGGCGGGCGCGCCATACGCGGCGCCAGGGGGCGCGCCGTAGACGCCGTAAGCGGCGCCGGGGGCAGCGCCAGGGGGCGCGCCGTAGGCAGCGCCGGGGGCTCCAGGGGGCGCGCCGTAGGCAGCGCCGGGGGCTCCAGGGGGCGCGCCGTAGGCAGCGCCGGGGGCAGCGCCAGGGGGCGCGCCGTAGGCAGCGCCGGGGGCTCCAGGGGGCGCGCCGTAGGCGCCAGCGGGGACGCCGTAGCCGTGGGCGGCACCCGGCTGCGGCCCAGGGGGCGCGCCGTGGGCACCGGGCGGCATGCCGTACGCGCCAGCCGGCGCGCCGTACGCGCCAGCCGGCGCGCCGTACGCGCCAGCCGGCGCGCCGTACCCGCCAGCCGGCGCGCCGTACCCGCCAGCCGGCGCGCCGTAGCCGCCTGGGTGGGCCCCCGGGAACGCACCGTAGGCGCCCGCCTGGGCCCCTGGCGGCGCGCCGTATGCCGCCGCCGGCGGCGGATAGCCTCCGAGCGGCGCTGCGGCGGCGGGCCCCTGCCCGGGCGGATAGGCCGCCTCCATGGCAACACGGCGGGGATTGGCCGGATCGTAGCGCACCGTGACGATGCACCCCGGCTGGATACGAGGGGCCGCCAGCACCGACACGAGCGCGACCGTCTCCACCTGATAGGGCGGCATGCCAGGCGGCATCACCTCGAGGAGCAGCTTGAGGCTGTAGGAGTCCTGAGCACCCATGGACACCTTCATGCCCGTCTCCTGGTACTGCAGCACGCGGGCCGCGCAGGAAACGCCGATCTGGAGGAGCTGCTTCTGCTCCTGCTGCTGCGCTCTGAGCGGGCCGAGGACCTTCTTCCAGACCCCCCAGAGGATCGCCGCGGTGATCCCGAGCGGCAAGACGACGCTCAGCACAATGATCAGCAGGGTGGACGCCATCCCGTCAGCGTACCAGGCCGGCCGCCGGGAGCACCAGCGCATCGACGCCCCGACAGCGCGCGCTGCCGCGCGGCGCCGCGGTCACGAGGCGCCGTGAGGATCCTCAAGGGCCAGGGCAGCGGCGGTACGTGAGGGCATACTCGATCCGGACCTGGACGTCGGTGGTGTCGTTCGTCAACACCCCGGAGCGCGCCGGCGCCAGGCGGTTGGTCACGTACAGGTTCGTCTTGATGTTGAGCGGCCGCACGGTGCCGCACTCCGACCAGACCGTGGTCGCGAAGCCGTCCGTGCGCGAGAAGTTGTTCGTGAAAGGCCCGATCATGCTCCACGTCAGCGGCCCGGAGGTGAGCGGAGATCCCGAGAAATAATACGATGTCTCGTGGAGCGCCTGGACGCTCGGCTCCAGGTCGGCGAACCCTCGGTACGTGGCGTCGAAGATGGCCACCTGCCACCCCGGCTCGAACCGCAGATCCACCGCCAGCTGGCAGAACGAGCGGTTCGCGGCGCGGGCGGTGCCCGGGCCGGCCTGCGCCTCGAACTGATCGAAGATGACCGTCAGCGCCTTCTGATCGGGGGAGATCACCCCCGCAGCGGAGCCGACAGGACATCCGCTGCCGGCATACGTGAACGAGTCGATCCGCGCGTTCTGCGCCAGCGCGGGGAAGGCGAAGAAGAACACCGAAGAAAAGACGAACGCCCATCGCAGCAACATGCTCGCCCCCTTTCATAGACTGACGACATCTCGTCGTCGTCGTGCGTCGGCGCCAGCGCGCGTATCGCGCTATCGCAGGTCAGCCGACATGTCCTGATGAGGATGCGATGGCGGCGCGCTCCGCGCAACCTGCGCGGCGCACGCTCACCCTGGTCCGGTATCGGCGCCGTCCGATGGCCGGGAACCACGGAGCGACGCGGCGCCCGCGGGACTCGCGGAGATTCGACCAGAACCCGGAGTGCGACGAAAGGGGAAGAGACGGCTCCTCAGGCCACGGCGCCCCCGGCGCGAACACCGCTCTCGGCGCGCGCTCCCGAAAGCGGTGGACCGCGATCAAGGGAGCGGCGACGCGGCGACCCGGAACACCGGGACCAGATTCACACGCTCGTCCCAGGACGGGTGGCGCTGGTAGAAGAAGTCGAGCCGAGCCCTCGAGTCCTTCGCGAACGCCGGGTCGCGCAGGCGCGCCTCGAACTCGGCGCGCAGCGCCGGATCCGCGGCGAGCATCCTGCGAGCCTCCTCCTCGGCGACGTAGGCCTCCATGTACTCCTTGCGCTCGAAGGCGGCGTTGAAGAAGCCCCAGGCCACGAGGGAGTCGGGCGCGAGCGGCTCGAGGAGGTGCAGGACGAGCGGCGCCCGCGGCTGCGCGATGGGGACGAAGAGCGAGCCGCTCGGCAGGTCGTGCCGCTCCGGCCGGAAGGCGCCCTGGAGCTTCACGGGCGTCCGGCCCTCGAAGGACGGCTCGAACGACACGGCGTCGGCCCGGAACGCCTCGACGGCGAAGCCGGGGCGCGCCTCGGGCAGGAGCTCGTAGCGCACGCCGTGCAGGCGCAGCTTGTCGGCCACCCAGGCCGCGTGCGCCGCCGGGACGACATGGCCGGCGGCGGGCGCGGTGACGGTCAGATCCGGCTCGATCCGGTCGAACAGGGGCACGCGCCAGATCTCCGGGCGAGCCTCGTCGTAGCGGGTCCACGTGCCGCCGGAGATCTCCGAGGCGCGCTTCTCGTAGGCGAACCCGCGGAACAGGAAGACGCGCGAGACCGGCGACGCGCGGTGCTTGAGGGCGAAGGGGGCGCCGGCGAGCCGCGCGCCGGCGGCGTCCGCGCGGTCGGCGGCCGCGCGGAGGGCGCCCACGCCGGCGGCGGCGCGCTCGAAGAGCGCCGCGAGGAGGTCGTGGACCGCGCGGACCCGCGCGGGGTGGGTGGCCCAGCTGTGCGTCTCGACGAGCACGCCGATGCGGTTGCGGGCGGCGCTGTAGGACTGCGAGTAGCGCGGCGGCCCAGGCGCGGCGGAGATCCCCGATGAGGGGTCGTCGTCCTCGCGGAACGACGGGTAGAAAGGGAGCGGGAGGTGGCCGAGCCCCGAGAGGCGCGCCTGGAGCGCCTCGGAGAGGCCGCGCGCCTCGGCGTCGAGGCCGCCCGGGTGCGGCGTCGACGGTTCGACGATGACTGCGACGTCGTGCTGGAACTTCGCGCCGTCGGTCGTGTGCAGGTCGACCTGGACCACCGGGTCCCAGGCGTCGAGGAGCGCCAGCATCGCGCGCATCTCGGGCGCCTCGGCCTTCATGTAATCGCGGTTCAGGTTGAGGTTCTGCGCGGTGGTGCGGAAGCCCATCTCCTCGGGCCCGCGCTGGTTGGGCCGCTGGTTCCGGCGGAACCGCTCGTGGCCGTCGACGTTGAACACCGGCACGAAGATCGCCGTGGCCGCGGAGAGCGCGCCCGGCGCCATGGCGCCGTCGAGCAGCTCGCGGAGCGCCCAGAAGCCGCCGTCCTTGCCGTCGATCTCGCCGGCGTGGATGCCGCCCTGGAACAGGATCACCGGGCGCCGCTTCGCCCGGGTCGCGGCGGGGTCGAGCGCGCCGTCGGCGGAGGCGGCGATCGCGAGCATCGGCCTGCCCTCGGGCGTGGTGCCGAAGCGGACACAGCGGGCGCGGCCCGGGTAGGCCTGCTCGAAGCCGGGGCACAGCCGCTCGACCTCGGCGTAGCGGCCAGTGCGCTGAAAGCCGGTCCGCTCGGCCTCGGTGACGAGCGACGGCGGCGGACCCGCCGGCGCGGGCTGCGCGGGCGACGCCGGGCGAGCTCCAGCCGGCGCGCCGGGCGCCGGCGGCTGGCAGGCCGCGAGCAGCGCGAGCGGCGCGATTCCAAGAGAAACAATGCGGCGAAGGAGCGCGGCGCGGGGGCGAAACATCGCGGGAGTCGAGCAAATTCCGCGCAGAACGGCAAGGCGTGCTCCCTCCAGCGGGGGCGCGGTAAGCTCGCCCAGGATGAGCGCGCTCCCTTCCCGCCGTGCGCTGGCCCTCGGAGCGGCCCTGATCGGCGGCGCGGCGCTCCTCACGCCGCTCGGCGTCGCGTCGCTGCGCCGCGCCCGGGCGGAGCGGGTCGAGCCCCCGCCGGCGGTCCCGGCAGCGGCGACGCCCGCGCCGGCCAGCGCGGCGGCGGCGATCGCGGACCGTGGGGCCCTCCTCGGGGACGGCGGGGCGAGCCTGCTGGCCGACGGCGGGGCCGGCCTGGTGGACGGCGACGGGGACGCGGGCCCCGCGCAGTTCGAGAAGCCCGTGTGGTCCGCCGCGTCGCGCGCCGCCACCTACGGGGCGCTCTCGAGCGACGCCTGCGACCGCGAGCTGAAGCGCCGCGGGATCCCCCACGCCCCGGCGCGCGGCGCCCCGCTGGTGGACCGGCCGGTCAGGCTCACCGGCGCGCTGCGCGGGGTCACGTTCCGCGGCGACGGCGTGGCGAAGCCGAGGTCGACCTCCCTCTTCGATATCGCCGATTGCCGGCTGGTCCTCGCGCTCGACGACCTCGCCGAATTCCTGGCGACGCGCGGGATCGCCGAGGTGGTGCACGTCAGCATGCACCGACCCGCGCCCGCCGGCACCGTCGCGCCGAAGAAGAAGGCGCCCGCGAAGCCGCAGGCGAGCAAGAAGGCCCCGAAGGCCGCCGGCAAGGCGGCGAAGCCGGGCAGCCGCGCTCCGGAGAAGCCGGCGGCGGCGCCCGGGCGGCCCAGCCAGCACGCCCTCGGGCTCGCCATCGACGTGGCCGCCCTCGTGAAGGCCGACGGCTCGCGGCTCGACGTGAAGGCCGACTGGCACGGCGCCCTCGGGGCGCCGCCGTGCGGCCCGGGGTCGGAGCCGAAGGAGCCCACCCCGCAGGCCCTCGAGCTGCGGGAGATCATCTGCGCCGTTCACACGAGCGGGCTGTTCAACGTCGTCCTCACCCCCAACGCGAACGAGGCGCACGCGGACCACTTCCACTTCGATATCAAGCGCGACGCGCACTACTTCCTGCTGGAATGAGCGCGCTTCCGCGGAGGCACCGGCGGCGAACAGCGGCGCTGAAGAGCTCGCCGCGCCAGACCGACGCGGCGCTCTCCCTCGCAGTCAGCGGAGTATTGATCGGCACCCCGGGCTACATGGCCCCCGAGCAGGCGCGCGGGGCGCGTGCGGTGGACGCGCGCGCGGACGTCTTTGCGCTCGGCGCGGTGCTGTTCGAGTGCCTCGCGGGGCGGCCTGCGTTCACCGGTGAGGCGGGGTGGGACAAAAAACAAAAATTTGTTTCACACGCGCCGTGAGGGGGAACCACCAGTCGAGGGCCCGACGCGGTCCGACCAGGGCGCCACCCGGAGAGACGGGGGTGCGCAGATATCGAGCGAGGGAACCATGCCTCTCATGCTGAGCCGCATTCCATCCATGTTCCCGCCCAGGTGGGGCGACTACGTGCCGAGCTGCCGGGCTTACAAGGAGCCGGTGCTGCGAGACGCGGTGAAGATGGGCATTGATCATCCCATGTCGCGTAAGTTCCAAACCATCTCGGGCGTGCCGATGTACTTCCATCCGCTCGCCGGAGAGGAGGCGCTCAAGCTGTCCCTGGAGCTCAATGTCTTTTTTTTCTACTTCGACGACATCTTCGACGATGACCAGGTCGGTGTCGTGTTCGACCGGGGGCAGCAGAAGGGCTCGGAGCTGATCGAGCGGATGCTGCGCGTGCTCTTGGCCGGCGAGCTCCCGCCGACGCCGACGGGCACGGAGCGGATGTGCCAAAATTTCCGTGAGCACTCTCGCCGGCTATGCCAAGGCCGCCCGCGGACCTTTCAGCGATTCTTGCGATACTGCGCGGACTGGGTCCGCTCGGTGATCCCTTTTTCGAAGATCCAGCGTTCGAGCGTCGCACCAGATCTGGATCTGTACCATCAAATGCGCGTCGAGAATATCGGCCTGTACCCGCTGTTCTCGATCAACGAGATCGACGCGGGCGCCGAGATGAGCGACGAGTTCATTGATAATGTCGATGTCCGCCGATATGGAGAGATCGCGTCCATATTCGTGGCCTATTGCAATGATATATACTCGTATGACAAGGAGACACGGGGGGGCGCCCGCCCGTTCAACTCGCTCTTCCTCCGGCGGCTGGAGGGCGGCCTATCGCTGGCCGAAGCGTACGAGCGGCAGCTCGAGGCGATGTCGATGTTGATGGAGGAGCTCGCCTCGGTGGAGGGCAGGCTCGTGGCGACGGGCGTCATGCCCGAGCCGGGCTCGCCAGGCTCTCCGGCCCAGCGAGCCCAGGCCAGGTACATCTACGATATGAGGCAGATCATGATCGGCAATCATTGGTGGTCGATCAACGACGGCCGCTACAGCTCGGGCGAGTCGCCCTTTGCCGAGCTGCGGAGATCCAGCGCGGCTGGAGACCAAATCCCCATCCTTGAGGTGCATCATGAGCCTCATTGACCCAAGAACCAGCCGTGTACGTCGGTTCCGTCGTCTTTACACGTAAATCTGGTAGCTCTTGGCGGCCATCTTTTGGATGAACGGGTCGCCTGCGGGCACGTCGAGCGACGGGGACGCGCTCGGAGGAGCGAGCAGGCGAAGGTGTTCCTTCCGAACCGTCGAGCGTTTATCCCAGCCGGCGGCTACACGGTCCCGCTCGCCGAACGCGTGCTCTTGCTCAACGCGTCGCACGCCCCGTGAGCGGAGGCAATGGCGAAGCTCGCGAGGGGCTCAGGGCTCGCGGTCGGGCTCGAGCAGCCCCTCGCGCCGCGCCAGCTCGTAGAGCTTCTCCTTGACGGTCTGGAACCGCTTGCGCAGCCGCGCAGCCTCTCGCTTGAGCGCCTCGCCCTCGAGCGGCTCGGCGTGCTCCTTGGCGCGCAGCACCTGGGCGAGGTCGTTCCAGGCCAGGTTCCGATCGACCCGCAGGATGAGCAGCTCCTGATCCTCCGGCGCGAGCGTCTCGCGGAGCGCGGTGAAGCGGCTGCGGCGCTCGGTGCGCAGCGCCGCCTGCGTCTCCGTCCGGACCTGCGCCGCGATCTCAGGCAGGGTGGAGCCCTCCGGCCACGGCGCGAACCGAGCCGCGCGGCGGCGCTCGCCGCGCCGGTGCGCGAGGGAGAGCTTGCGGGCCACGCTGTAGGCCCAGGTCCGGAACGACGACTGCCAGCCGAAGCGCGGGAGCCCACGCCATATCGCCTCCGAGAGGAGCGAGAAGACCTCGGCGGCTTCCTGCTCCTCGCGGTGGATCGCGGCGAGGAAGGTGTAGAGCTCACGCCCGTAGCCGCGCAGCGCCGCCGTGGAAGCGGCTTCCGCGTCGCCCGCGTCGATGCGGCGCCGGATCTCCTGCTCTACCTCTTGCTGCTGCGGCTTGTCCATCACCCTTCCCCAGAGCGCCGCGCCCGCATAGCGCCCGCGCCGCGCTGGATCAATCGGGACCCCTGGCGGCGCCGCGCGCCCCTCGGCCGGGTCGCAACGTTTGCTCGTCCCGCATTCACATCTTGGCGCGGCGGAAACGATCCGGTGGCGACCGAGCGACTGCTGCTCATTTCACTCGCTGTCGGTCCGACGATTTGCATCCAGGACCTGCGCGACATCGACGGCGATCGCGAGGTTGGCCGGAAGACGCTCCCGCTCGCGATCGGGGAGGGCCGGGCGAGCGTCGTGCTGTGCGCCTGTTTCGTGGCGCTGCCTGCGCTGACGAACATCCTCCTGCGCGGGCCGGCCGGGCTGCACCCCGTCGCGATCCTCTTCGACGCCCTCGTCGCGGCGCTGTGCTGGACGATCGCCGCGCGGGTAGTTCTGCTCCGCTCGCGGCGATCGGATCACGTGACGTACATGCTGTGTACAGGCTGGTTCTGCGCCGAGCTCTGCAGCGCGCTCTTCACCTTTCGCGCGGCGTGACACGCTGCAACTGCAGGCTGTCGCCCATTTCGTTCGGCGGGTTGCCCAGGCTGACGAACGTGCCTTGACCGAGCTCCTGAATATGTCGTGAAAGCGCCGCTTTCATAGCGCAAAATTCCGCTAGGATCCGCGCCCTATGAGCGATCCGTCCGAGGAGGACATGACCGCCGACGACGCGTCGGCGGTCGACTCGTTCCTGCGCGAGGTAGCCCGCGTCGACGGGGCTCCCCTGCCCTGCGCGGTGGCCGACCAGGCCGGGCCCTTCCGCCTGGATGCCCGCGTCGGCGAGGGAGGCATGGGCGTCGTGTACGCCGCGCACGATCCCGACCGCGATCGCAAGGTCGCCGTGAAGATCCTCCCGGCGGCGCTCGGGCGCGACCCTGCGCGGGCGCGCCGCTTCGAGGCTGAGGCGGAGGTGCTCGCGTCCTTCGATCACCCCGCGATCGTGCGGTACCTCGCGCACGGGACCACGCCGGCCGGAGAGCCCTTCCTCGCCATGGAATGGCTCGACGGAGAAGACCTCGCCCAGAGGCTGCGCCGAGGGCGGCTGAGCGCGGCCGAGAGCGTGGCGCTGGCGCGCCGCGTGGCCGAAGGGCTCGCCGCGGCGCACGCCCGCGGCGTCGTGCACCGCGACATCAAGCCGAGCAACATCTTCTTGGTCGGCGGCGAGGTCGAGAAGAGCAAGGTGATCGACTTCGGGATCGCGCGCGTCGCCCACGCCGCGCGCCGCACGGCCTCGGGCCTCGTGATCGGGACCCCCGGCTACATGGCCCCGGAGCAAGCGCGCGGCGCCCCGAACGTCGACGCGCGCGCTGACGTGTTCGCCCTCGGCGCCGTCCTGTTCGAGTGCTTGACCGGCGCGCCGGCGTTCTACGGCGAGCACGTGATGGCGATCCTGGCGAAGATCTTATTCGCCGAGGCGCCCCGGGTGACCGAGCTCCGCCCCCAGCTCTCCAGGGAGCTCGCCGAGCTCACGGCGCGCATGCTCGCAAAGGCGCCGGAGGAGCGCCCCCGCGACGGGGCGGCCGTGGCCGCGGCGCTCGACGCGCTCGTGACCGTCCAGGCGCCCGTCGCGCTCGAGACGGGCGGTGCCAGTCTCGCCCTCCCGCCGAGCGACGCGCCCCCCGCGGCGCTGACCGGCGGGGAGCGGCGGCTTTTGTCGGTGATCTTGATCGGCGAAGAGCGCGCCGATCTCGCGGCGTCGACGATCTCGCGCGTCGAGGCCGAGGACGGCCTCGCGGCCCTGCGAAGAGCGGCCGCGGCGAAGGGAGGCCGCGCCGAGCGCCTAGCCGACGGCTCGATCGCGGTGACGATCGAGGGCGCGGGGAGCGCCACAGACCGGGCGGCGCTGGCCGCCCGCTGCGTCCTCTCGCTGCGGCCGCTCGCGGGGAGGCGGCCGATGGCGCTCGCGCTCGGGCGAGCGGAGCGCACCGGGCGGCTCGGCACGGGGGACGCGATCGACACGGCCGCGCGATTGATCGCGGGCAGCGGCGCTCCGCACTCGCGGCCCGAGGGCGACGAGGACGCGCAGGCGGTCGCGATCGACGAGGTGACAGCGCGCTTGCTCGACGCCCGGTTTGTCGTGAAGGAGAGCGCGCCCGGGCTCGCTCTGCTGGGCGAGCGCGAGCTCACCGGAGGAGCGCGGACGCTGCTCGGCAAGGCGACGCCGTGCGTGGGCCGAGACCGCGAGCTCGCCGCGCTGGAGGGCCTCTTTCGCGAGTGCGTCGAGGAGCGGACGGCGCAGGCCGCGATCGTCCTCGCTCCGCCCGGGGTCGGCAAGTCGCGGGTCGCCCATGAGCTCATGCGAGCGCTGCGCGGCGGCGACGAGCCTCCGTCGATCTGGATCGGCTGCGGCGATCCGCTCCGGGCGGGCTCGGCGTACAGCCTGCTCGGACAGGCGCTCCGCGGCGCGCTGGATCTCCACGAGGGCGAGCCGCTCGACGCCCGGCGGCAAAAACTGATGGCCGCGGCGGCCAGGCGCGCACCCCTCGACGCCGCGGCGCGAATGGCCGAGTTCCTTGGCGAGCTCGTGGGGACGCCGTTCCCCGACGAGGAGAGCGCGCCCTTGCGAGCTGCACGCCAGGATCCGCGCCTGATGAGCGAGCACGTGCAGCGGGCCTGGGTCGACTTCCTCCGAGCCGAGGCTGCGGCGCGCCCGGTCCTCCTGGTGCTGGAGGATCTGCACTGGGGCGATCTGCCCACCGTGCGCGCCGTCGACAAGGCGCTGCGCGACGTGAAGGAGGAGCCCTGGATGGTGCTCGCGCTGGCGCGGCCCGAGGTGCACGATGTCTTCCCGAGGCTCTGGGAGGAGCGAGCAGCTCAGGAGATCCGCCTCCGGGAGCTCTCGAAGAAGGCGAGCGAGCGGCTGGCGCGGATCTCGCTCGGCGACCAGGTGGGCACCGTCACCGTCAAGCGCCTCGTGAGCCAGGCCGACGGCAACGCGTTCTACCTGGAAGAGCTGATCCGGGCGGTGGCCGAGGGCAAGGGCGCCACGCTGCCAGAAACCGTGCTGGCGATGGTGCAGTCGCGGCTCGAGGGGCTCGGCGCCGGCGAGCGGCGGGTCTTGCGGGCGTCGAGCGTGTTCGGCGAGGTTTTCTGGGAAGGGGGCGTCGCGGCGCTGTCCGGCGACGCGACGCAAGTCGCGGAGGTGCGCGAGCGGCTCGCCGCGCTGGCCGAGCGCGAGATCCTGGTCCGCCGCCAGGAGAGCCGGCTCCCGGGCGAGCCGGAGCTTGCGTTCCGGCATGCCCTGATCCGCGACGGCGCCTACGCGATGCTGACGGACGCCGACCGGGCGCTCGGCCACCGGCTGGCAGGCGAGTGGCTGGAGCGGCACGGCGAGGGCGACGCGCTGGTGCTCGCGGAGCACTTCGAGCGCGGGGGGGAGCTCTCACGCGCAGCGCTCCACTACCTCGCCGCCGCGCGGCAAGCACAGCTCGGCAACGATCACCGCGCCGCGATCGCCCACGGCGAGCGGAGCCTCTCGTGCGACACGGCGGGGGAGCACCGCCTCGCGGTCCTGGAGATCTTCGCAGAATCCCGGTGGCGCCTCGGCGATTTCGCCGGGGCAGGCGCTTCGGTGGAGGAGCTGTTGCGGTCGGCGCCCCGAAGTCATCGCACCTCTTGCTTCTCCCTCAGATTCAAGATGGAAATGGCGCTCCAGCGCGGTCAATTCCACCCTGTTATCGAGGTGGTGGGAGCGCTCCCCGACATCTCTCCCTAGGCCGACAACGCCGGGGAGCTGCTCGAGATTTACGGGCTCGTCATGGTGTGCCTGTCCGCTGCGGGTCAATTCGACCTCACCGTGCAATGCGCGGCGCTCATGGAGCAGGCCGCCAGGGTGGCACCGCCGCTCGATCTCTCGGCGCAGGGAACGGCCGCCTACGCGCGCGGCTTCTCGGCGCTTTACCTCAAGGGGATCTCCAGAAGGATGCCGAGCTCTATGATCGCGCGGTTGCCTGCTTCGAGGTATCGGCGACAGCCTACAGAGCATGACCATGCGAACGTCCGCTGCGATGGCCTACCAAGCCCTCGGCGCGTACGATCGGGCGGAGCACAAGGGCCAGTGCATCCTGGCGTCGGTCCACTCCACGGGGTTCGGGAGGTGGGTGGGGGCGGATTTCCCTGGCGTGGACGCTCGCGTGGCGGGGCAATGTCGAGGCTCGCAAAGGGTCGCGCTGCCGAGGCGCTCGCCCTTAGTGCTCGTTCAGTCCAACACCGCGGTGGAGATCGTCCGCAGCGAGATCAGGACGCTCTATTACGGCACTGCGGGCCACGACGGGGAGGCGTGGCCGAGCCGAGCAGCGGACGGCGCCGATGGCCTGCTCGGTGAGGACGCGTGCTCCGCCGCCACGATCCCCGGGGGCGCGGCGGTGACGAACCCGTGTGACGACGGAACGTCGAGCACCGGCGGCAAAGGCGGTGATGGGCTGCCCGCGGGGGCCGAGGACGGGGACACCGGTGAACCGGTGCCGGCGGCCGACCCGACCTCAGGCCTCGGCGGCGACGCGGAGCGCCAGGACAGCGCTTGCGAGAACGGCCGGTCCGGGCTCTCCGGGTCCCCGGGAACGATGGGGGCGGCCGGCCAGGGCATCGGGCGCCTCACCGAGACGGGATGGGAGGGCGACAAGGGGACGGACGGCGGCAGGGGCACGCCGGGCCAGGGCGGAGGCGGAGGCGGAGGCGGCGGCCGGCGCGGCGGGCTCGCCGTGTGCACGGCGGCGGACAAGGGAGGCGCCGGCGGCGGCTCTGGAGGCGCTGGCGGCTGTGGCGGCCGAGGTGGTCGAGGCGGCGAGAACGGCTCGCCGTCGATCGGCATCGCCGCGCTGCACGCCAGGGTGACGGTCCGGGACAGCGTCATCAAGGCGCCCGCCGGTGGGGCGGGAGGCGACGGAGGGCCACCCCAGCAAGGCGGCAAACCCGGACGAGGCGCGTACGGCGGCGACGGCTACGACGGCGCGCGGGCGTGCAGCGGTGGCCGCGGCGGCGACGGCGGCGACGGCGGCTACGGCGGCCCCGGGCGCGGCGGCGACGTGATCGGGATCGCCTACCTCGACGAGGACCAGCTCACGCTGGAGGGGGTCACGTACGAGCTCGGTCCGCCGGGCAAGGGCGGCATCAGCTGGAGCCACGACGGCACCATGACGGCGGGAGAGGATGGCGTCGCCGTGGAGACGCTTCGCTTCCCGGAGTAGGCAGTGTCGCGAGCGAGCTCCTACGCTGGCGGGCGCCTCGTCACTTCTGCGTATCAGGAGCAGATTCGGTGCCGCGACGATCGAAGATCTTCAAAATAGACTCGGTCATCGTCCGCAGCTCTTGTGGAGGCTGGCGCGTAGTCGTCCAATCCAGCACCAAGCCGACCAACCTTCGGACGAAGTCACAGTCAGCCTGCCGCACGACCAGCGTCGTCGCCACCTCTCTAGATAGAATCGCATCGAAGGCGTCTCCCATCGCGCGCAGAGTCGCTAACCATTCATTCGTCGGGAGCTCGGACGCCGACGCACCGACGTCGAGCGACTCCACGATCGCAAAGAGACAGTTTAGCCCCTCAGAGAGCGCCTGCGCCACTTGCCGATCACGCGTCATTCGCCCGTCCCTTAGAGTTAAGCTCACGCCCCGCCGCTCGCCGCAGGTTCGCTGACGAGCCGCACCACTTCCCGGCGCGGCGAGACTCTTCTCCGTCGAGCGTGGCGTCAATGGGTAACCCGGGGCACAAATTCTGTCCGTGCGCCAGTTGGGGCGGCCGGCCAGCGCATCGGGCGCATCACCGAGGCGATAAGGCGGCCGACGGCGGCAGGGGCATGCCGGGTCAGGGCGGAGGCCGGGCCGCGGTCCGGTCCACGTCCCAGGATGGCGTACGCCGGCCCTGCACAGCCCACACCGAACGCGAAGCACGTTTCGCGGCGCCCCCTCCCCGCCCGACCCCTCCGCACCGGTCGTTCAATCTGGACAGATGCGGCGCTTCGTGCAAACTCTGCATGTAGAACATGTCGATCACGTGTCGCAGCCATGTTCGCGTCTTTTCCGCAGGCGAGGTCCACTGGCAGGAGTGGAGCTGTCCCCGGAACGGCAGCGCGGAAAGGCGCCCCGTGGTCCTGGTCCACGGCCTGTCCGATAGCTGTCGGACCTGGAACCGGCTCGCGCCCGCGATCGCGGCCGGAGGGCGCCGCGTCATCGCGCTCGACCTGCCCGGGCACGGCCACTCGGCACGGCCGGACGCGCCCTACACGGTCGCATGGTATGCGAGCGTGGCCGCGGAATGGATCCGTGCCCTCGGGCTCAGCGATTTCGATCTGGTCGGGCACTCGTTCGGCGGCAGCATTGCGATGTGCGTGGCGATCGAGCGGCCGGGGCGGGTGCACCGCCTCGGGCTGGTCGCCGCCGGCGGCTTCGGGAGCGAGGTGGCGCTGCCGCTGCGCTTCGCCGCGGTGAGCGGGCTGCTGGAGCTGGCCGCGCCGGTGCTCATGGGCGTCGGCACCCACGCGGGGATGCTGGTGCTCGGCGGCAACTTCAATGCGGAGGAGCGCAAGGACCTCGCCCGGGTGAACGCCCGGCCCGGCACGGCGCGCGCCCTGTCGCGCACGCTCCGCCATGCGGTCGACCTGCGCGGGCAGCGCGAGCACCTCCTGGATATCGCGCACCGGCTCCCCGAGATCCCGCCGCTCGCCGTCTACTGGGGCGACCGCGACCCCGTGATCCCGGCGCGCCACGCGGCGGACGTCGACCTCTACCTCGAGGGCGTGACCGTGCGGCGCTACGCGAAGGCAGGGCACTACCCGCACCGGGAGGCGGTGGCCGACCTCGCCCCGGATCTGCTGCGCTTCCTCGACGAGCCGCGGCCCACGCCGCGCCTGCGCCCCGGGGCGCGCGCGCCGCGCGCGGCGGCCGTGGCGGTGGCGCCGCAGGCGAGCCCCCGGTGGCAGCCCTGGCCGGACGCCCCGATCAAACAATGGGCGCAGCGCTCCCTCTCACCGCTGCTCCGGCCGACACCGCAGCACGCCAGCGACGACTCCGCATCTCCCGCCGACCTCGGCAGCCGCCCGCCGCCGGTCCCCTGCTGACGCGGGCCGCCCGGGGCGGCCGACGTCGCGGCCCCGTTCCCTGTTGACGCCGCGCCCCCCGGTGCGGTTCCCTCGGGCGCCGGTGCAACTCGATTGTGAGACCTGCGGCGCCTCGCTGCGCGTCGAAGCGGACCAGCGGACCGCTGTGTGCCCCTATTGCGCCTCGCCGTCGGTGGTGGAGCGGCCGCCCTCGAACGACCGCCCGGAGCCGCACTTCGTCCTCGGCTTCACCACGACCAGGGAGAGCGCGCAGGGCGCGGTCAAGGCGTGGCTCGGGAAGCGGAGCTTCTTCGTGCAGTCCAGCGTCAAGACGGGGACGATCGACGCGATCCGCGGCGTCTACACGCCCGCTTACCTCTACTCGGCGATGGCGCAGACGCGCTACGCCGCCCAGATCGGCGAGGACTACCAGGAGACCGAGACCTACACGACGACCGACGACAAGGGGAACACCGTCACCCGCACGCGCACCGTCACCAGGACGGAGCACCGGCACCTCGAGGGCCAGCACGCCACCTACGTCATGGATGTGCTCGTCGTGGCGTCCCGCGCCGTCCCGAACGCCGAGCTCGAGGCCGTCGAGCCGTTCGACCTCCGCACGATGCGCCGCTACACGCCCGCGGTGCTCAGCGGCTGGATCGCCGAGGAGCCGACCATGACCCAGGACGAGTGCTACGGCCTCGCGCGGCGGGAGGCGCTGGAGAAGATCGGCCGCGATCTAGCGGGCTTCATGCCCGGCGACAGCCACCACGGCCTCACCTACGAGACGCGCCTCGACCGCGAGACGCTCGAGCTGCTCTACGTGCCGCTCTGGGTGCTCGCGATCCGGCACGACCCGCGCAAGCCGCCGATCCGGGTCCTCATCAACGGCCAGACCGGGGCGATCCACGGCGAGGCCCCCCTCTCCTGGGTCAAGATCGCCCTCGCCGTGGTGCTCGTGCTCCTGCTGATCGCGGCGCCGTTCGTCGTGGCTGCGATGCGCGACCGCGGCCAGCCCGAGCGGCGCGGCGCCGCGCGGCCGTCGGTCTCCGCTGCCGCGCCCGTCCGCCCCGCCGGGAGCAGGCCTGCGCCGACCGGAGGGGCGCGATGAGCCTCGGCATGGGGACCTCCACGGCCGTGGCGCGCTGCTGCGCTCGCTGCCAGGGCCCGCTGGAGCCGGGCGACCTGCGGTGCGCCGTCTGCGGCCTCGCCGCGCCGCTCGACCGCGCCCCGGCGCCGCAGCGGGTGCAGGTGCTGCGGTGCACCGAGTGCGGCGCCGCGGTCTCGTACTCGGCCGAGGCGCAGGCGCCGAAGTGCCGCTTCTGCGGGGCGGTCACGCGGCTGGAGCAGCCGGTGGACCCGGTCGACCAGGCCGACTGGCTGCTCCCGTTCGGGGTGACGCCCGAGCAGGCAGGCCAGGCGCTGCGGCAGTGGATGTCGACGCTCGGCTTCTTCCGGCCGTCGGACCTCGCGCACGCGGCCACGGTGGAGGGGCTGCGCCCGATCTGGTGGGCGGGCTGGCTCGTCAATGTGGACGCCCTGGTGAGCTGGACGGCGGACTCCAACGCGGGCGCCCGGCTGAGCGCCTGGGCGCCGCACGCCGGACAGGCCCAGCTGCCGTTCCGCGGCCTGCTCGTGTCGGCGTCGCGCGGGCTCTCGCTCGAGGAGGCCCGGGAGCTCGCGCCCTCCTTCCGGCTCGACCGGATGGTGCCGGCCGCGCACCGCGCCGAGCAGCAGCTCGGACCGCCGGACGCGGTGCTGGAGCAGTTCGACGCCCAGCGCTCGGCGGCGCGGAAGGTCCTCAGCGAGCGGATCGCCGCGACAGCGGAGGACGCGCTGAAGCAGGGCGCAATCCCCGGGTCCACCTTCCGCAACGTGCACGTGGCGGTGCTCCTGCGCGCGCTGGAGACGCGGCGAGTGGCGCTGCCCTCGTACGTGCTCGCCTACCGCTACAAGGGGCGGAGCTACCGCGCCGTCGTGCACGGCCAGGACGCGGGACGCGTCACGGGCGCCGCGCCGATCGCGTGGGGCAAGGTGGCGCTGGTGATCGCCGGCGCGATCGCGCTCGTCGTGGTCATCGTCGCGGCGCTCGCGCTCTCCCGCGCCGGATAGCGCGTCGCGCGAACACCCGCGGTTCCGGGCGATTCGCGGGCGCGGCGACCGATGCATCGATGTGGCGGAATGCCTCGAATGCACGCCCGGTGCGGCGCAGAAGAGCCGTGACAAGTGCCGTGAGTCTCCCCTTCCCTCGCATGAACATGCGCTGGTCCGGATCTCGCAACTGCCGGCGGAACTCGAAGGAGGAGAACATGGAAAATGGATCGCGAGAGAAGCTGCTGGAGATCCTCAAGAAGTTCCGCAACGCCATGCTCGTCACGCAGGGCAGCCACGGGACGCTGCGCGCGCGTCCGATGGCGCTCATGAAGGTCGACGACGGGACCGGCGACATCTGGTTCATGACGAGCATCGACTCGGGCAAGATCGACGAGATCGAGTCCAACCCGGAGGTGAACGTGACCCTCCAGGAAGAGCGCCGCTACCTCTCGCTCTCGGGCCGCGCCTCGATCGTGCGGAGCCGGGCGAAGATCGACGAGCTGTGGTCCGAGGAGGCGAAGGTCTACTTCCCGAAGGGCAAGGACGACCCCCACCTCGCGCTCATCCACGTGAGCCCGCGCGAGGGCGAGTACTGGGACAACGAGGGCGCGGCCGGGCTCAGGTTCCTTGTCGAGGCGGTCAAGGCGTACGTCAGCGGGACGACCCCGAAGACCGACGCCACCCAGCACGCCACGGTGCCGCTCAACGGCGGGGCGCCGAGCGACAGGATGACGTCTGCGCGGTAGCGACGCTCCGCCGGCGCGCGGAGCCGGCCCGCCGCAACCCCCGGATCAGCGCGGCGCCGCGCCCGCACCCGCGTGGCGCCGCGCCGCATGCGACATCGCGCCTCACGCCCGCGCGGTGCTCCTGAGTCTGTCCCCTTCAGTCCGACCGACGAGCCTGCACGTAGCAGATCGCACCGCCGCGCGCAGGCTGGCCCCACGTCCGCGCTCACCGAGGGCCGCGCGCCTCGCTGCGCTGGGCGGCGAGCCCATGAATCCCCCGGAGGCCGCGCGTCTGCCCTCGCCGCGCGCGGTGGAACCAGCGGGACGGAGCGTGGCGCATCCCTTGCTTTTCCCGGAATGACCCCTGCGCTCTCCTCGGAAGTAAGCGTGACGCGGGAACCCGGCAAGCGAGGTTTGGCATGGCGATCTTCACGATGTCTCGTCGGGCTCAAATGGTGATGATCGCGGCGGCGTCCGTGGTGGTCATCGTGGGCTTGCGCTACGCGGAGCCGTTCCTCGTGCCGGTGCTCTTCGGGATCGCGCTCGCGGCGATCTCGTCGCCGATCGCGAGCTGGGTCACCCGCCGGGGGCTCCCGCCGGCCGTCGGGGCGCTGGCCGCGCTCGTGGTCGACCTGGGGATCCTGGCCTTCGTGGGGGCGGTGGTGACCATCGCCGGGGTGGAGCTGGAGGAGAAGGTGCCGGCCTACCTGGCCCGCGCCTCCGAGATGACCGTGGCGATCGCCGCGACGCTCACGGAGCGCGGGCTGCCGGTGAACCCGGAGTTCCTGTCGCGCACGCTGCACACGGCGTCCCTGGTGCCGCTGCTCGGCGGCGCCGCGGTGACGGTCGCCAGCGCGGCGTCGAACCTCGGGGTGGTGCTCCTCGTGGTCTTCTTCGCGCTCTGCGAGTTCGCGGGCGCGGGCGCGAAGCTCCGGGCGGTCATCTCGGACCCCGGGCGCGGGCTGGAGCACGTCGACCGCATCGTGCGGGAGGTGAAGAAGTACCTCGTGGTGAAGATGCTGACGAGCCTGCTCGTGGCGGTGCTCGCCTACATCATGCTGACCCTCCTGGGCGTGGACCTGGCGCTGCTGCTGGCGTCGAGCCTGTTCGTACTGCACTTCATCCCGAACATCGGCGCGGCGGTCGCGACGATCCCGGCCGCGCTCGCCGCGCTGGCGAGCCAGGGCCCCGGCACCGCCGCCGTCGTTGCCATCGGGTATCTCCTGATCAACCTGCTGGTGGGCAACGTCCTGGAGCCGCGGGTGCTCGGGCGGACGCTGGGGCTGTCGCCGCTCGCCGTACTCCTCGGGATGCTGTTCTGGGGCTGGCTCTGGGGGCCGTCGGGGGCGCTGCTGTCGGTGCCGATCATGATGGTCGCGAAGATCACGCTGGAGAACGTGGATGGGCTCTCGTGGATCGCGCGCCTGATGGCGCCCGCGCCGGAGGAGCACGAGGCGACCCCCGTCAGCGAGGGAGCGCCGCCGCCGCCGTCGCTGCTGCGGCCGAGCGTCGCGGGGGCGCGGCGGTCCGGGTAGCCGGGGGGAGCTGCGGGGGCGGTCCTGCCGGGCGGCCCGGCCGCCGGAGAGGGTGTTCGTCGCGCGGGGTGGGGGCCCCGCCGAACTCGCCTGAGCCGTCGCGCATCCGGCTTCGCCGGACGCGCGACGGCAACTGGGCTCAAACACGGCCCGTCCCCCACCCCGCGCGACGAACACCCTCTCCGGCGGCCTACCGTGATGCGTCCGCGACCGAAAGGGCCTCCAGCTTGTGCAGGAGCTTCTTCGCGTCCGCTAGATCTGCTGCGGCGAGCTCTTCAAGTATACCAACTCCCTCTCGCACGAGCGTCAGTCCGTGCTCGATTTGCCCTTGATCGGCTTCGAGCATGCCGAGCATGACGAGCGATACGGCCCGACCATCCTTGGCCCCAAGCTCCCCGCTCAGCTTCAAGGATTCACTCCACAGCTCTCGTGCTTCTGCGTGATGGCCCTCAAGCAATGCCACCATGGCGAGATCGTGAAGTACCACCATGCGATACGTTGCGTCCTCCAGCTCCTCGGCCAGATTCAACGACTGGCGCAGCAGCTCTCGCGCCTCTGCGTAGTTGCCCTGATGCCTTGCGAGCACCGCGAGCTGATGCAGTGACAGAAACCGGCCATTCCTGTCCCCGAGCTTGTCGCTGATCATGAGCGACTCGCGCAGCAGCTCTCGAGCGTCCGCGTGATTACCCATGCGTTCCTCGATGATAGACAAGTGATGCAGCGACGTGGCACGCCCAGCCTCGTCTCCGAGTTTCTCACTCAGGCGGAGCGATTCTTGTACCAGATCTCGCGCTTTCGCCTCATTACCCAGGCGCCACTCGACGACTGACAGCTGGTGCATCGATGCCGCCCGGTTCCTCTGGTCTCCTATCTGCTCGAAGATCTCCAGGGCATCTTGTTCGAGGTAACGCGCGGCGGTCAGATCGCCCTGTAGTATGTGGGTCTGGGCGACTGCATCGAGGAGCACTCCCTTCATGTGTAGATCGCCGGTCTCCTCGCAGAGCTTCAGCGCAGCGTGGAAACGCGCGAGAGCCTCGGCTAACCGACCGCGTGTACGCAGCAGCAACCCGTCCATGTGCACACGTCGAGCATCGTGGGTCCGGGCGTCTGGATGCTTCATATCGTACTGTGCGAGCAAGTCCGCTGCCCGGTCGACCTGGCCGAGGGCAGCGGCCTCATGCGCGAGCAACAGCAGATCCTTCGGTGCCGTCATCTCGGGGTGCAGGCGGATCGTCGACCCGACGGACGGCGCCGACGAGCGGAAGGCTTGCTCCCGCAGTGGCTCCGCCCCTCCTTCCGGCTCCTCGGGCAGCCAGAGCCCGGCGAAGTCGCAGAAGTCCGGCGCATCACGCTGCAGAGCGAGCGCCGCTGCGGGATGGACCACCAGAACCCAGGGCAGAGCGAACCGGCGCGCGAGCTCGTCCCGGTGCACGTTGAGCTCGGCGCAGATCCTGGCGGTATCGTGCGCCTCCTCGAGATGCGTGAGCATGATCGCCGAGGTGTCCGCTGAAGACGGACACAGCTCCTCGAGGAGAGAGCGAACCGGGCGAGCGCCAACGGAAACGAGCCGCGCGACGCATAGTCCCGGCACCGCCGCGCCCGTCGCTGCGGCGAGCGCTTCACGCTGCGCAGGCCGCCTGATCTCCACGACGGCGAGCATGAAGCCTCCTCCGACAGACCACTCGAGGAACCGCCGGTAGGCAGCCCCGCGCTCTGGTCCCAGGATGCGCTCGAAGCTGCCGGGCTCCGCGAGCGCCGCTTCATCGCTCGGCGCGGCGGGCAGTTCTGCTGCGCTAGCGGAGGAGGTCGTGGCGCGCATTCACGAACTCCGGGATCTCGGCCACGAGCGGGTGGACGTCGTACCAACCATCGCCGTTGTACTTGAAGGCGAGCCGGTGGAAGAGCACGTCCATGCAAGCTTTGTCGGGGAAAATCTGCTTGTCCCGCGCGAGCCTGACGAGCGCATCGAGCCAGCCATTGGCGTTGATGAGGTCACGCATCCGCTGCCTGCGCGACGAGACCGCCCGCTCGACATCGGACCTGGTGATCACCGCGCCGTGCGCCATGTACGCAGCCTGGCTGACGAGGTCGAGCAGCTCTCGCACCGCCCCGCCACTCGCCGCGATCAGACGATCGCGAGCCTCCCGCTCCGGGATCACCGAGTCGAGGTCCATCCGGAGGGAGAGCGCCCGCTCCATCAGATCGCGTCCAGGGCCGTCAAAGACATCGTAGTCCTGATTCTGCCGCCGCAGGCGCACCGTGTAGAGCACGTGGCAGCTGTACAGCGTGTCGAGCTGCGCGGACTTCGGCTGCAGAAGGAGGCTGATCGGAGGCGTCAGCACGAGGTTCGTGCGGAGCTCGCGCATCCTGTCGGCGCCCTGCACGAGGAGCCGGTCGATGACCTCAGGCTCGTAGCGGTCCAGGTTATCGACGATCACCAGGAGGTCGCGTTGACCAAGGAGCTCGCGAGCCGCGTCGAGGAGCTCGTTCACGCTCTGGAGCAGCGTGCCGGGATACTTGCGCAGCACCTGCTTGACCTCGGTCCGGTATTCGCTCTCCTGCTTGAACAGGGCCTTCAGGGAGCCGAAGAGGCTGCCAACGAACGGCAGCTCCGCCTTGAGCTCCATCCCCGCCGCAGCCTCGGCGTTGTAGTTCTGCGCCCATCTGGTCGTGCGGACGACCTCATTGAACCATCCCGTCACGCGCTTCAGCAGGTCCTCCGGCAGCGGCGTCCCCCGCTCGCGCATTCTCTCTTCGACCGCCAGCGCCATGTTGAGCAGCAGATCCTCCGCCTCGATACGAAACGGATCCATCTCGACTGTCGCCTCGATGTACACCGGCTCATACTCGTTGCTCAATTGTTGGGTCAGCCGCAGGATCTCGGTGCTCTTGCCCGCCCCACGGTGGCTCACGAAGGTGGCGTGGACAAACTGGCCTTCGGGGCGCCATGAGAGCTCTTTCTCCAGCGCCGCCGTCGCCTGATCGCCGCGCGCCAGCGAGAAGTCCTGCCAGCGTGGATCGTTGTTCGGAAGCGGCACGTCCGGGTCGCAGTTGCGCACGAGGTCCCGGAGCGTCTTCGCTGGAGCAAGAGGGGACGCAGGACTGTCGACGAGAGGCGCAAGACGGGACGTAGGGCTGCGGACGAGGTTGGACATGGGGCGTCAGGGCTCCGGGCGCCAGGGTAGTCCAAGATGCAGGCCGAGGCACCAGAGCTGCGCGGACCTGGCCCCGAGCTTCGTCAGGGGGCCGCGGATGGCGTGGGCGCGATTCCGAAGACGCGCTCGTGGCGGGCGCTCACGTGACAGCCCATGCACGACGCGACCCGGCCGGCAGACGTCACCTCGCCCTCGGGCGTGACCGTGCCGTAGACCCAGCCCGCGTCGGTGCCGGGCACGTCCGGCGCGACCTTCAGCACCACGTAGGCGCCGGCGAAGCGGGACGCGCGGTAGGTGCGCCCACCGTCGCGGAAGTAAGGGTCGAAATGATCTGGCGTGCCGGAAACCTCGCTCGACGCAGACGGCCGGTGATCCGGCAGCTCGGGAGCGTTCTCCACGAGCTCGGGATGATAGCTCTCCTTGACGAGGACCTGTCCGACCGGCTGGGACACGGGCGCTTCAGTCTGGACAAGGGGATAGCGATCGCGGTGCCTGGCGAACACCGAGTAAAGCTTGCGGGCGTGGCCGCCGTCGTCGGCGGCGCTCATGCGGGCGCGCCCGGGCAGCGGCAGGCGGCAGAGCCAGGGCGCCCAGCGGAGCTCGTCGTCGACGCGGCCCCAGGCCTTGTAGTCGCGAAAGGCCGAGGCGATGAGCGGAGCGAAGCGGGCGTCGACCTCGGCAGCCGCAGCAGGCGCCGCCGAGGGCGCCGCCGACGCGGAGGGCGAGGCGCCGGACGGAGGGCTCGTCGCGCCCTCAGCGTCCGGCGAGGTGGGTTCGTCGAGGGGGTGGCTGCACGCAGGCGTGAGCACGAGAAGGAGCAAAGCGTAACGCATGAGGCCGGTCGTACGATCGAGCCGACCGGAAGTTCTGGGCCTCGTGCGCCGCTCCGCAGGCTCTCAGCGACCGAGATCACGGCGCCGGCGGCGATGACCCGGACGGCGGCGATGACCCGGACGGCGCCGGCTCGGGCGATGGCGGGACGGCGCGCGTCGGCTGACAGCGCGGGCAGAAGTAGGTCGACCGCATCATGGTCCCCTGCCGGCACATCTGGACCGCGGCGCCGCATTCGTAACAGGCGCGCCCCTCGCGGCCGTACACGCTGACAGGCCTCCTGCCGCGGTCGAAGCCGGTGCGCGTCGTGCGTGTGTGGAGGTAATGCCCGGTGGGGCCCCGGTACGCGCCAGAGGGGTCCCGCGGCTCGACGTTGGCCTGCAGGAGCTGGCAGCCAAGGTCGAGCATGGCGGAGAGCTCCTCGTCCGAGTACGCCCGCACCGGGGCGAAGGGGTCGAGCCGCCTCCGGAAGAGGAGCTCGCTCTTGTAGACGTTGCCGATACCGGCCACGACGCGCTGATCCATGATCGCAACGCCGAGGGGCACCTCGTCGAGGGCCCGGAGACGGCGGAGCGCCTCCGCGGCGTCGAAGCCGTCGGCGAGCAGGTCCGGGCCGAGGCTGCCGAGGAGCCGGTCGCCGCGCACGGCGCTCGCGCGGAGCAGGCGCACGATGGGCGCGCGGAAGCAGACGGCGACGTAGCCCGGGACCGCGAGGATGGCCGTCGCCGTCGCCTCCGACCGCTTCCAGCGCTCGCCCTCCCGGTAAAGGTGCCAGGCGCCGCTCATGCGCAGGTGCGTGTGGAGCACGGTGCCCTCGTCGAAGTAGATCAGGAGGTTCTTGCCCCGCGCCTCGACGCGCTCGACGCGGCGGCCGACGAGCTGATCGCACCGCCGGTCGCTCCGGGGTAGCTCCAGCGCGAGGACGCGCGCGCCCTCCAGGGCTGGGCCGAGGGCAGCGGCGATCCGGAAAAGGGTGTCGCCTTCAGGCATGAGCAGCTCCGGATGCTCTGGGTGCGGCGCTGCCGGATCGCAAGGGGTTTACACATCACGGCGAGCTGGGCTCTCATGGCCCGAACCTCCGACGCTCTCGAGGCTCTCCATGGCAGCGACCATCGTCCGCGCAGCGCTCACGATCGACGGACTCCCCACCCCCCTCGCGGTCAAGGAGCTCGCCGGGACGGAGGCGATGTCGGAGCTCTATGGCTTCGAGATCACCGTCCTCTGCGCCGATACATGCCTCGACCTCGACGCGCTCGTCGCCGAGCCGGCCGTGCTCACGCTCGAGCGCGGCGGCGCCGCGCGCCACATCCACGGCATCGTCAGCCGCTTCGAGCAGGTCCACACAGCGGCGCACGAGGCGGCCTACCGCGCCACGCTGGTGCCGGACGTCTGGCTGCTCGACCAGCGGTACGACTGCCGCGTCTTCCAGGGCGTCACCACGGCCGAGGTCATCGAGCGCGTGCTGAAGCTCGGCGGCATCCGGCGCTACGAGGTGGTGCTCCAGCGCGGCTACGAGCCGCGCGATATATGCGTCCAGTACCGCGAGTCGGACTGGGCGTTCCTCAGCCGCCTCATGGAAGAAGACGGCATCTTCTACTACTTCGAGCACACGGACGCCGGCTCGACGCTGATGATCTCCGACACGGCGTCGGTCCACTCCCCCATCGCGCCGGAGGAGCTGCGGTATCGCCCCGTGGCGGGGGCGCTCCACACGGGCGAAGGCATCGATTCGTGGAGCTTCGCGCAGCGGGTCCGGCCGGGGAAGGTCACGACGCGCGAGGTGCCGTTCGAGAACCCCGCGTCGGTCGTGGACAGGGCGGCCGAGAAGGGCCGTCACACGGAGCTCGCTGTGTTCGCGTATCCAGGGAGCCCCGCGGCGCAGGACCGCCTCGACGCGCTCCAGGCGACCGCCGCCATGGGACAGGGACAGGCGTACTCCGTGCGGCTCGCCCCCGGCGCGCGGTTCCGGCTCGAGGACCACCCGAGGGAGAGCTTCAACGCGGAGTACCTCGTGACCCGGCTCCACCACGCCGTGCGCGCCGACGCCAGGGAGGGCTATCTCTGCACCTTCGAGTGCGTGCCCGCCGGCGTCGCCTTCCGCGCCCCGTGCAGGACGCCGAAGCCGCGCATCGCGGGCCCGCAGGCCGCGACCGTCGTCGGGACGCAGGGCGCCGAGATCGAGACGGACAGCGACGGGCGGGTGCGGGTCAGGCTGCACTGGGATCGCAACGGCAACGACGCGGAGAGCGCGTGCTGGGTCCCCGTCGCCCAGATGGCCTCGGGGGCCGGCTACGGGGCGATGCACATCCCGCGCGTCGGCAGCGCCGTGCTGGTCGAGTTCCTGGACGGCGACCCGGATCGGCCGATCGTGACCGGCCGCGTGTACACGGTCGTCAGCCCCTACCCTTACGCGCTCCCCGCCGAGAAGACCAAGTCGACCCTGAGGACCCAGTCCACCCCGGGGGGCGGCGGGTACAACGAGCTGCGCTTCGAGGACCAGTCGGGGCGGGAAGAGGTCTACCTGCGCGCCCAGCGCGATCTCAGCGTCGAGGCGCGGAACGACGCGAGCCGCAGCGTCGGCGGGGACGACACGCTGTCGGTGACGGGCGCGCGGGCCGTGACCGTGGGCGGCGCCGAGACAGTGACCGTCGCGGGCGCGCGGGCCGTGACCGTGGGCGGCGCCGAGACAAGGACGGTGGCGGCCGATCAGACGACCACTGTCGGCGCCGATAGCTGGGTCTCGGTCGCCGGCGACCACACCGTCGCGGTGAGCGGCGATCGGCGGGACATCGTGGCCGGCGATCGCAGCGCGTGCGTCGGCGGAGACGCGTCGGTCAAGGTCTACGGCGATCGCACGGTCACCGTGTCGGGGAGCCAGGAGGTCACGATCCTGAGCGACGAGTCGAGGAGCGTCGCGGGCAACCACACGCTGTCGGTCGGCGGCACGATGCAGCAGGTCGTCGACGGGCACTGCTCGCTCACCGCGAGCTCGCTGGAGTGCGGGATCACCGACGGCGCGCTCGAGGTGACGTGCAGCGGCGCGGTGCGCGTCGAGTCGGAGCAGGAGATCCAGATCGGCGGCCCGAACATCTCCCTCTTCGCCGACTCGACGATCCGGATCCGCGCGCAGGACATGATCGTCCTCGAGATCGGCAACGCGAAGGACGCCAGCACGAAGGCCGCGCGGATCGAGATCACCGCGAGCGGGATCTACGTGACCAACGGGACGGCCACGGAAGAGCTCACCGGCGGGACGGTGCGCCTGAACTGCTGAGCGCGGGGAGCGGCGGAGAGATCCGGATCTGTGAAGCTACGCAACGAGACAAGGCACCCGGCGCTGCTCCTCAGGACGGCGTCGTCGCGCAGCGACGATCACATGCTGGGCTGCGTGATCGCGCGGCCCACGTACCGCGTCGCGGGCGGCGCGCTCGCCGCGACGCCCGACGAGCCGTGGCCGATCTCGAGCGCGCCCGCGCCCACGCCCCTCGGCCAGATGCCGGGGGACAAGCCGTTCTACATGGGCGGGATCGACGTGCTCCTCGGCGGGAAGGTGCGGCAGCCCGGCGGCGCGGCGAGGCCGCGGCTCGACGTCGAGCTCGAGGTGGGGAGGAGCTTCAGGCGGCGGATCGCCGTCTTCGGCGACCGCACCTGGGTGCCGGGCGCCGGCAGCAGCCTGGTCCCGAGCGAGCCGGAGCCGTTCGTGTCGATGGAGCTCGGCTACGAGCGGGCGTTCGGGGGGACGTGCCCCACGGACTACGGCCTCGACATGCCGTTCACGCCGAACCCCGCGGGGCGAGGGTTCTACCTCGACGCGAAGAACGCGCTCGGCAAGCCGCTGCCGAACCTGGAGGACCCGGGGCGGCTCCTCGCGGCGTTCGGCGACAGTCCGGATCCCGTCGGCCTCGGCTACTACCCGGGCGCGGGCGCGCTCCGCGTGAAAGCGGCCACGAGCGCCGCCATGCCGAGCCCGAGCCGGCTCGCACCCGGCAGGACGCCCGAGCTCACGATGCGGCACACGGACATCCTGCCGACGCTCTTCAACATGGGGCACCCCGGCATGATGATCGAGGCCGGCGGCGAGCCGAAGCCGGGCGACGGGGTCCGGCTCTCGCACGGCCTGCGCGGCGGCGATCTCGCGTTCGCCATGCCGGCGCTGCGGATGCACGTCCACGTGCAGCTCGAGGAGCGGCAGTACGTGTTTCCCATGCACCTCGATCAGATCGGGATCGTCGCCGGGGAAGGTCGTGTATTTTTCTCGCTCCGCTGCGTGTTCGAGTACCGGGTCCGCAAGGAGGAGCGGCGCTCGGTGACGCTGTACGACGGGGCGGCGCCCGGGGCGATCCCGGGGAGCTACCGCGTCCTCCACGACGACGGCTGAGCGCGCGAGCGGAGCGCGGCGGGGCCGGTCAGGTGAGCCGGTGCGGCGGGGTGACGGAGGAGGACCTGATGGAGATCAGATTCGATGATATCCTGCCCTACCTCGCGAGCGCGTACCGGCGGGGCGTGCTCGCGCCGTTCATCGGCTCGGGGATGAGCAGGCCCGCGTGCACGAGCTGGCTGGACCTGCTCCGGGGGCTCGCCGACGCGGCGGGGGTCGACGTGCCCGAGCACCTCAGGGAGGTCGGACCCGAGGCCAGGCTGGACACCTCGGAGCTGTACCGGCTCGCCGACAAGGCGGTGCTCGGGCTGGCCTCCCTGGACGCGGAGGAGCGCGCGGACGCGTACCGCAAGGCGCTGAGCCAGGGCGGCAAGCCCGCGGGCGCGTGCGACGTCCCGGCGCAGACGGCGGCGCTCGCGCGCTGTTACTGGCCGCTCGTCCTCACCACGAACTACGATGACCTGTACGTGGTGAGCCGGATGCGGCAGTCCCACGCGGGCGAGATGGCCGGCGTGAGCCGGACGGGCACGCCCTCCCGGGAAGCCAGGCGGGACGAGACCGACGTCCCCGAGGTGCTCGGGCGGAGCGTCGAGGACTGCCACAAGGTCCTCCGCTCGCTGGAATCCCCGACGCGGCCCATCCTGTGGGCGCTGCAGGGCTTCCTGGGAGGGCAGGCCGCGCGGCTCGACGTGCTCGACGAGGAGCTCGTCCTCGACGCGCGGCGCCGCGCCGAGCTCGCGGGCCAGGTGGTGGCGGGCTACCAGCAGTACCAGCACGCCGTCAACGCGCAGCCGCACTTCCGGCGCGCGTTCGCGGAGGTCCTCTCGCGGAGATCGCTGCTCTTCCTCGGCTCCGGCATCCTCGAGGACTACCTCATCAACCTCTTCGGAGAGATCGCCCACCACTACGGGCCCGGGCCCCACCCTCACTTCGCGCTGTTCTCCGCCGACCGGAGGGAGACCCTCGACGTCCGCTTCCTCCAGACGCGGCTGGGCATCGCCCCCGTGTTCTACAAGGACTACTCGGAGCTCCCGGAGCTGATCGGCCGGCTGACCGATGCCGTCTGGGAGCGCAGGGCGCCGGCGCCGTCGGGAGGCGCGACGGTGCCGTCGGGGGCCGTGGAGGCGCCGTCGGGGGCCGTGGAGGCGCCGTCGGGGGCCGCGGAGGCGCCGGTGGCGTGGATGCCGGACGAGCTGGGGTTCAGCCTGTCCGAAGGCGTGGCGTGTCCGCCTGGCGGGGCGCGGAGGCTCCGGCTGCGGTACGCGCCGCTCTCCGTGCCCGCCGCCGGGGACGGCCGCGCGTGCGTCGTCGTCAGCGTGGGCCGGACGCCCTCGGACAACCGCGCGATCCTGGGCACACAGGCAAAGGGCTTCCTCGACATGGCGCGCGAGGCCGGGCTCGTCGCGGACGCGGTGCCCGGGGGCTGGCGGCCGCTGGACGATGCGCCGTCCTATGCCTTCCGGCTCGGAGACGCGCCGATCTTCGCCGTCGCCGCCCGCGACCGGCGACCGGAGCCGCCGCGGGCCGCCGGCGACGATGGTCCAGAGGACAGCCGGGACCTCGGCGTCATCTCGGAAGCGGTCTGCGCGACCTTGCGCGCGGTGGACGCCGCGGGGTTCCGCCGCGTGCACATCGGCCCGGTGGCCTCGGGCAAGCACCGGCTCTGGCACCCGCTCCACCCGTTCGTCCAGACGCTCGCTGGCTTTCGCGAGTTCTTCCGCGAGCGCCCTGACGCGGGCATCGAGCACCTCGAGCTCCACGTGCTCTCGCCGGCGATCTGGTTCCCCGTGGTCGCCGGCAAGGTCCCGGTCGTGGAGATGCTGTCGTCCGGCATGATGAAGATCTGGGTCGACATCCGGGACGCCGGCGGCAGCTCGGAGATCTTCGCGGTGACCGCCTGCGCTCCGACGCGCGTGGGCGAGATCAAGGCGCTCTGCGGGCTCGCTCCGGCGCGGTGGAACACGGAGATCCTGCCCCGGCCGAGCAAGGTCGAGCCGTCGAGCGCGGACGATCTGCTGGTGACGCCGACCTCGATCGTCGTCTTCTCGCCCCGGCGCTAGTTCTACTGCGGGAAGTCGGGCTGGGAGGCGAACCGCCATGACGCCAAGGGCGCCAAAAACCAGGGAAATAGGAGGGGAAAATGCGGGGACGGCCCTTCCCCTCTCCTCTTGGCGGCCTTGGTGCCTTGGCGGTTTTTCTGCTGATCCGGGGCGACTTCCCGCAGTAGTGCTAGCGCGCTGTTTCCCGGGTTCTTACCGGGATCGCGTGGCCAGAAAGTATAGCAATTCTGCGTAGATACGGCGCCGCCGGACCCGGGACGGATCGAAGAAGCGAAGTGCCAGGCCCCGCGGAGCGCGCTGGCCCGCCCGGCCGATCCGCGCGAGGCTCGGTCGCGAGACGCCGGATCACCCCGCGGGGCGCGCTTCCTCGTCCAGCACCGGCAGCGCGCAGCGGAACGTCGCCCCCTCGCCCGGGCCGCACTCGGCCCACAGCCGGCCGCCGTGCGCCTCGACGATGGAGCGGCTGATCGCGAGGCCGACGCCGAGCCCCTGGGGCTTCGACGTGAAGAACGGCTCGAAGATCCGCTCGAGATCCGCCGGCGGGACGCCCTCGCCGGAGTCCGCCACGGAGAGCTCGACGCGGCCTCCGCCGGCGAGACGGGTCCGCACCACCACGAGGCGCGCCGCCGGCGGACGGCGAGCGACGGCGTCGAGCGCGTTGGCGATCAGGTGGACGAGGACCTGCTGGAGCTGGACGCCATCGCCCTGGACCCGCGGCAGGCCCGGCGCGAGCTCGACCCGCACGGTCGTGCTCGCCAGGAGCGCGGCGCCGGCCATGAGCCGGTCCGCCTCGCGGACGAGCGCGTTCAGATCCAGCGCGGACGCGGTGAGCTCGCCCTCGCGGAGCATCGCGCGCATCCGCTGGATGACCTTCGCGGCGCGGCGATCGTCCGCCACGATGTCGTCGAGCGCGGCGCGCACCTCGGCGAGGTCCGGCGGGGTCCGCCCCAGCAGCCGCTCGGCAGCCTGCGCGTTGCTCAGGATGGCGGCGAGCGGCTGGTTCAGCTCGTGCGCGAGCGAGGCAGCGAGCGCGCGCATCGCCGACACCCGGTTCCGCTGCGCGAGCTGCTCCTGGGCCCGCTGCACCTCGCCCTCGGCGGCCTGGCTCTGCTTGATCTTCCGCTGGAGGCGCCGGATCTCCGCGCGCAGCTCCTCCGTCCGCCGCGCCACCTCGGGCTGCAGCGCGGCGTGGGCGCGCGCGAGCTCCTCGTTCATCGCCGAGAGCGTCCGCCACGCCGCGCGCATGGCGAGCTGCGTCCGCACGCGGGCCGCGAGCTCCTCGCGCACGAGCGGCCTGGTCACGTGATCGGCCGCGCCGACCTCGAACGCGCGCGCCCGGCTCGCCGGGTCGGCGAGCCCGGTCATGAGGAGGATCGGGATCTCGTGCGTCGCCGGATCCGCCTTCAGGCGGCGGCATACCTCGAAGCCATCCATGCCCGGCATCGCCGCGTCGAGCAGGACCAGATCAGGCCTGTCGAGCCGGACCCGCTCGAGCGCCGTCTCCCCGTCGCTGACCACCGCGAGGTCGAGAGGCTGGCTGTCGAGGGCCTGCGAGACGAGCTCGAACGTGCCTGGATCGTCGTCCACGAGCAGGACGAGCGCAGGGCGCTCCGGCGCCAGCCTCGTGCCGGATGCGAGCGGGCTCGCTGGTGCACCCAGCGCGTCGCCGCCGCTGACCCCCTCATCGTTCTGGGCGTGGAGTGAGCGTGCTGCCATGGCGGTAACCGGGCCTGCGGTTTTCGTGGTGGGACGAAGACCCGTGGTCGCTGCGTGCCCTCGAGCGGCTGCCGCGTGCGGAGGTGCATCGCGGTCGGGGAAGGAGAAGCTCGGTCGGGAGGCGGTCGCGGATCGGTCGCAGGGTCTCGATCTGTGACACGCAGCCCCCACGGGCTGCAATGGGACCAAGGTCCCATGGAGGTCGAACCCGGGAGCTCATCCGGGCGCACGGCAGGAATCCTTCGGCAAGGGCGATGTGCCCATGGCCTTCCGCCCTGCGCGGCTCTCCCCGTCAGGCTCCCCCTGCCGGGCGCGCGCCCTCGCCCCAGACCGGCAGCGCACAGCGGAACGTCGCCCCCTCGCCCGGGCCGCACTCGGCCCACAGCCGGCCGCCGTGCGCCTCGACGATGGAGCGGCTGATCGCGAGGCCGACGCCGAGCCCCTGGGACTTCGACGTGAAGAACGGCTCGAAGACGCGCTCGAGGTCCGCCGGGGGGATGCCCTCGCCCGAGTCCGCCACGGAGAGCTCGACCCGGCCTCCGTCGGCCCGACGGGTCCGCACCACCACGAGGCGCGCTTCCGGCGGGCGGCGAGCGACGGCGTCGAGCGCGTTGACGAGCAGGTTGAGGAGCACCTGCTGGAGCTGGATGCCGTCGCCCCGGACCCGCGGCAGGCCCGGCGCGAGCTCGATCCGCACGGTCGTGCCCGCGAGGAGCGCGGCGCTGGCCATGAGCCGGACCACCTCGCGGATGAGCTCGTCGAGATCGAGCGCGGCCGCGCTGAGCTCGCCCTTGCGGAGCATCGCGCGCATGCGCTGGATGACCTGCCCGGCGCGGCGATCGTCCGCCATGATGTCCGCGAGCGCGGCGCGCGCCTCGGCGACGTCCGGCGGGGCGTGCGCGAGCAGCCGCTCTGCAGCCTGCGCGTTGCTCAGCATGGCGGCGAGCGGCTGGCTGAGCTCGTGCGCGAGCGAGGCAGCGAGCTCGCTCATCGCCGACACCCGGTTCAGGTGCGCGAGCTCGTCCTGGGCCTTCTGCACCCTGAGCTCCGCGGCCCGGGTCAGCTCGAGCTCGCGCGCGAGGCGCTCGTTCGCCGCGCGCAGCTCCTCCGTCCGCCGCGCCACCTCGAGCTCGAGGGAGGCCTGGGCGCGCGCGAGCTCCTCGTTCTTCTCCGAGAGCGCCTTCACCGCCGCGGAGAGCGCTCGCGCCGTCGCGCGGACCGCGAGCTGCGTGCGCACGCGGGCCACGAGCTCCTCGCGCACGAACGGCTTGCTCACGTAATCGACCGCGCCGAGCTCGAGCCCGCGCACCCGGCTCGCCGTGTCGGCGAGCACGGTCATGAACAGGATCGGGATCTCGCGCGTCGCCGGGTCCGCCTTCAGGCGGCGGCACACCTCGAAGCCGTCCATGCCCGGCATCACGGCGTCGAGCAGGACGAGATCCGGCGCCTCGCGCCGGATCTGCCGGAGCGCCATCTCCCCGTCGATCGCCACCGCGAGGGTGAGGAGAGGCTGGCCCGCGAGGGCCTCCGTGAGCAGCTTGAGGCTGCCGGGATCGTCGTCGACCAGCAAGACGATCGCGGGGCGGTCCGGCGCCATGATGGGAGCAGATGCCAGCGCGGCGCCGCGCGCGTCAAGCGCCGCCGCGCCTGCCCGCTGTTGTTGACGCCCTCACCGGGTTGGGCGTGGAATGCGCTGGCTGCCATGGCGGAGACCGCGCCCACGGTGTTTGTGGTGGATGACGACCCCTCGGTGCTGCGCGCCCTCGAGCGGCTGCTGCGCGCGGCGGGGCACGCGGTGGAGGCGTACGCGTCGCCCGGCGCGTTCCTGGAGCGCGCACCCTCGGAGCGGCCGGGCTGCGCGGTGGTCGACCTGCGTATGCCCGGCCTGGACGGGATCGAGCTGCAGGAGGAGCTGTCGCGGCGGGGGTGTCCGCTGCCGGTGGTGTTCCTGACCGGGCACGGCGACGTGCCGAGCTCGGTGCGGGCGATGAAGGCGGGCGCCGTCGACTTCCTCACCAAGCCGTGCGACGACACCGACCTGCTCGCGGCGGTGGCGCGCGCCATCGAGCGCGACGCGCGGGCGCGCGCGGCCCTGGGCGAGCAGCAGGCGCTCCGGACGCGCTTCGAGGCGCTCACCCCGCGCGAGCGCGAGGTGTGCGTGCGGGTCGCGCAGGGGCTGCTGAACAAGCAGATCGCCGACGAGCTCGGCGCGGCGGAGAAGACGATCAAGGTGCACCGCGGCCGGGTGATGGAGAAGCTCGGCGTCGAGTCGGTGGCGGAGCTCGTGCGCCTCGTGGACCGGCTGCAAGGGCCCTGAGCCCGAGCCATCGGCTGCTCTCCCCACGCCACCGTGGATCGACACCGAGGCGTGCTTCAGCTCGACGCGCGCCAGAGCTCCAGCAGGCTCGTAACACCACCGCCTGCGCCGCCGGGTTCAGCCGCACCGCCGGCCCCGTTATCACCGGTACAGCGGCGGGGTCGGTCCGCGCGGTCAGCCGTCTCGTCGGCGCAGCTCGGCCTCGAGCTCGGCGATGCGCCGCTCCGCCGACGCGCGGGCGGCCTGCTCGACCTCCGCGCGCCGGCGCTCCGCCTCCGCGCGCCGGCGTTCCGCCTCCTCGGGGGTAAGGACGAGCTCCGCCCCGTCGGGGGTGCCACAGGCCTGGATCGAGTCTTCTCCTGATCCAGAGCAACGCTGCACCGCGCCCTTCGGTCCAACGATCTCGCACGGAGCGCGCCAATGGCCTCGAGATAGGTATGCCGGCTCTTGCCGCCCGACCGCGCCTTCACCTACCCTCTCGCCCATGGCCAACCCGACCGCGCTCCTCGAGACGTCCCTGGGCAACATCAAGGTCGAGCTCTACCTCGACAAGATGCCCATCACCGCCGGAAACTTCCTCAAGCTCGCGAAGAGCGGGTTTTACGACGGGCTGCACTTCCACCGCGTCATCAACGGCTTCATGCTCCAGTTCGGCTGTCCGAACAGCCGCGACCCGAAGAGCCCGCTGGCGGGCACCGGCGACGGGCCCGGCGGGTGCATCAAGGACGAGCACCCGGCCGACGCCAGGCTCTCGAACGAGCCCGGCACGCTCTCCATGGCCAACACGGGCGCCCCCAACAGCGGCTCGTGCCAGTTCTTCATCAACACGGTCCACAACGCCTACCTCGACTGGTTCACGCACGGCCCCTCGAAGCACCCCGTGTTCGGCCGCGTGATCGAGGGCATGGACGTCGTGACCAAGATCGAGAAGGCGCGCACCGACGGGAACGATCGGCCCCTGAGCCCGATCCGCATGAATCGCGTCGTCGTGCAGGAGTCCTGATCCGCGCTGCCGTGCTACCGCGATCGCGGCGCGCTCCCTGCCCCATCCCCCGGCCATGACCTCGGTCCTTTGCCGCGGGGGAGTGGTCCTTGCTGCCAAGTAGGACCTTGATTCCAGGGTTCACTCGGCCCCTGGGTGTCAGTCCTCTCCGCCATGAGTGACCAGTTGATCTCGAACCGCAAGTAAAGGATTCAATTCCTCCACGGGCAGGAGGCGACGACAGCGCTGCCGGGCATGCCGCACCTGGAGGCGAATAGCCACGCTCACCTCAGGTGACAGAAGGAGCCTCCCCCAGCCAGGCGCTGGCGAGCGCGAGCGTGCGGGCATTGGCGGAGACGTTCTCCAGAAAGCCCCTCCTGAACGCGGGATCGCCGATCCTGTCGGCGCGGGCGAGCAGCTCGTCGCGCGCCGCGCGGATGACCTCGCGGGCCGCCTCGGCGTCGCCGCTCGCGTGGAGCGCCTCGGCGTAGATCGCGGGGAGCGACTCCTGGCGAGGCGCGAAGACCGCGCCGGCGCGCCGGTTCCAGGCAAGCGCCTCCCGGGCGAGCGCGACGGCTTCGTCCGCCCGCCGCTGCCGGATCCGGATCTCGGCCTGCAGCGACAGGTGCGTGGCTCGGACCATCGGCACCAGCGCGTCCAGGTCCCCCACGGCGCGGAGTTCCTCCTCCGCCGCGGCGAGCTCGTCCAGGAGGAAGCAGGTCTCGGCGCGGAGCAGGCGTATCGTCCCGAGCCGGCTCCGCGCCGGCTGCATCGTCGCTGCCCGCCGGAGCGCCGCGCCGGTCAGATCGAGCGCCTCGGTCAGCCTCCGCCGCTCGAAGAGCGAGGCGATCCGGAACAGCAGCATGTTGCCGGAGGCGAAACCGGGCGCGCCCTCGGCGGCGATCACGCGCTCGATGTGCTGCTCGGCGAGATCGAGGGCGCCGAGGGACAGGCAGTCCTGGGCGATGAGCGCCGACGTCAAGAGGGAGTACAGGTGGTGGCCGAGGGCGTCGAGGCGCCGCACGGCGGCGAGGTGTGCATCGAGAGCTCCCCACGGGTCTCGCGCTGCCTGGCACAGCCAGACGCCCCGGGCCATCAGGACGCAGGCCTCGGCGTAGGGATCGCCATCGAGGGCCGGCGCGAGATCGCGCTCGATCCGGCGCAGGATGCGCTCTGCCAGCGCTGGCACCCCTTCCCACAAGAGGACGAGGAGGATCCGGAAAGCGAGCTCCGCGCCCTGGACGTCGACGGGGAGATCCGCCGGATCCAGCCGTGGCAGCAGCGCCTCGACACCCTGTCGATCGTCGAAGTTCGCGACGCAGCTCAGCGCGCCGCTCAGGGCGCGCCAGGAGCTGTGGCTGCCGGGCGTGGAGGCCTCGATCGCCCGGAACGCGGCCGCGTGGGCCTCCTCCTGGGCGTCGCTCCAGATGAGGGCTTCCATCCGCTGGACATGGAGCGCGGCCAGCGTCGCGCCCGCGGCCCCGCAGGCGATCCCCTCCTGCGCCCGCGCGAGCACCGCCGGTAGATCGGCGCCGCGCAGCGCCAGCTCGGCCGCGCGCAGGTAGAGCTCGGCCGCGCGCGCGCCGTCCCCGCCCCGCGCGAAGTGCTCGGCCAGCACCATCAGGTCCTGCTCGCCGGCCTCGAGCAGCCACTCGCCGGCCAGCCTGTGGCCGAGCGCCCGATCGCGATCGGTGAGCATCGCGTAGGCCCCTTCCCGCAAGAGCGCGTGGCGGAAGCCAACCTCCTCCTCGCCCGCGAAGCGGGAGCTCGGCCGGCGCTCCAGGATCTCCCGCTCGAACAGCTCGGCCCACGCGTCGTGTTCGCTCGTCCCCGCCGCCAGGGCGCCGAGCAGCGCGCGCACGCCCCGCACCCAGGAGACCTCCCCGAAGACGCTCGCCGCGCGGAGCAGGCGCCTCGCCTCGGGGCCGAGCGCCGCGAGCCGCGCCTCCACCATGCCTAGCACCGTCTCCGGCAATGCGCCGCCGCGCCCCTCGGCCACCGCCCGGATGAGCTCCTCGAGATAGAACGCGTTCCCCCCGGCCTGCCGTACGAGCGCGGAGACCTGCTCGGGCCCGATCGATGCGCCCAGCGCGCTCCGCACCAGCTGCTCGGCCGCCCGGGCCGGCAGCTCGCGCAGCCGGAGCTCCGAGAGCCCGCGCTCCGCCCAGAGACGGGGGAAGAGCTCGTGGACCTCGGGCCGGCCGAAGGCGAGCACCGCGTAGGGCCGGTCGCCGAGCTCGCGCAGCGCCCGGTCGAAGATCCTCACCGAGGGCGCGTCGCCCCAGTGCAAGTCCTCGAGCACCACGAGCACGGGGCGCACGCTCGCCACGGCGCGCGCGTGGTCGAGGTACGCTCTCTGGATCGCCTCGGCCATCAGCGCCGGGCTCTGTCGCGCGGCCCGCAGCGCCGGATGCTCCTCGTCCGGCAGGGCGATGCCGAGCAGCTCGCCCAGGAACCCGGCCACCCGCAGCCGGTCCTTGCCCGCGAAGAGCGGCTCGAGGGCCCGCGCGAGCTTCTCCCTCCGCACATCCAGGGGCTCGCCTGCCGCGATCCCGAGCGCGCCCCGCAGCGACCCGGCGAGCATCGCGAACGCCGAGCCCGCGCCGATGGCGTCCCCGCGGACGACGCCGAGATCCAGGTCGGCATGGCGCTGCCGCAGCGCCTCGACGACCTCGTGGCGCAGGCGCGATTTGCCCATGCCCGCCGGCGCGGTCACCAGCGCCACCGCGGCCCGGCCCTCGGTGAAGCTCTCCTCGACGAGCTCGAGCAGGCTGCGCAGCTCGCGCTCGCGCCCGACATACGGGCTCGGCTTGCCGAGGAGCATGCGCGCCCCCTCGCCGATCTCGCGCTCCGCCTCGAGCCAGCAGAGCCCGTCCTGCTCCACGACCTCGAAGCGCACGTCGAGCAAGGCACGCGTCACCGCGTCGATGTGGACGCCCCCTCGCTGGCTGCCCGCGCCGGTGGACGCGTCGGCATTCTCCAGCAGGACCGCCGCCCTCTCCAGCACCTCGCCGAGCGACGATGGCCCCGTGGGCTCGCCCCGCCCCGTCACCAGCACGACCGCCGCGCCGGCCAGCGAGGCGCGGATCTGCAGCGCGCAGCGCGCCACGAGCGCGGCCTGGTCGGTCGCGCTGCCCGCGCCCACCACCATCGCCACCACCACGCCGTCGGCCAGCACCTCCACCTGCGCGCCGAGGGGCAGCGCCGCGCGTAGGACCGTGGCGAGGGTGCTCGGCGACGGCTCGTCCAGCGTCAGGGTCTCGGTCGGCCCGAAGAAGGAAGCTTGCGCGGGCCGGACCGCCACGATCGAGGTCAGCCGCGTCTCCCCCGTGGTGATCACCTGGCCGAGGGGAGGAACTGGGGCCACGCCGCTCTCGTCCAGCGCGCCGCCTCTTTCGAGGGCGCCGAGCGCGTCCAGGCAGCGCGCCACCGCCGCGCCGTCCCCGGGGCGCGCGCTGGCATCCTTGGCCAGCATGCGCGCGAGCAGCTCGTCGAGCGCCTCGGGCACCGCGGGCCGCAGCGCCCTCGCCCGCGGCGGCTCCTCCAGGAGCAGCTTCCACACGAGCGCCGCCACATGCTGCGCGCGGAAGGCCCGCTGCCCGGTCAGGCACTCGAACAGCACGCAGCCGAGCGAGAAGATGTCCGCGCGCGCGTCGAGCGTCTCCTGATCTCCCCTCGCCTGCTCCGGCGCCATGTAGCCCAGCGTGCCCACCACCGCGGCCGTCTGCGTCAGCCGCGACGTGGCGTCCGGCAGCTGCGCGATGCCGAAGTCGATCACCTTGACCCTGTCGAGCACGCCGTCGACCAGGAAGAGGTTGCTGGGCTTGATGTCGCGGTGCACGATCCCGCGCGCGTGCGCCGCGCCGAGCGCGTCGGCCACCGCGCGCGCGAGGGCGACGCTCTCCTCCAGGCGCAGCTCCTGGCGCGAAAGCCGGGCCGCGAGGCTCTCGCCGGAGAGCCACTCCATCGCGAGGTACGGCTCGCCCGTGGGCGCCACCCCGTGCGTCGCGTAGCGCACGATGTGCGGGTGCTCCATCCGCGACAGGGCCCGCGCCTCGCGGTCGAAGCGCGCCTGCGCGCGCGCGTCCACCTTGTGCAGCAGCTTGAGCGCCACGACCGTCCCGCTCGCGCGGTCCAGCGCCCGGTAGACCGTGCCCATCCCGCCGCACCCCGCGACCTCCGCCAGCTCGAAGCGGCCGTCGAGCAGCCTGCCAGACAGCATGCGCGCGCAGGATGCACTCTCACGCGACCCCCTGGCAAGGCGGGCGCGCGGCGCGCTGAAGATCGAGGTGGGGAGCCATGTGGAGGAGGATGGACTGGGCCCTCCTCCTGCCGAGCAACTACTTCCCGGAGACCCCGGAGTCCGTGTGGCTGCAGTTCTCGCTCACCGCCGGCGGAGATGGCTGCGAGACGTTCCACTACGTGATCATGCGCCCGCCGCATGGCGACGGCGCGGTCAAGCACATGCACCTGCGCTACGGGGAGGCCGAGGCCAGCTTCGCTGGGCTGCTCGGCATGAGCGACGGCGACGAGGACGACGCGGACAAGTGCAACCCCTGGTGGAGCGTGTATTGCTCGGCCGGAAGCTACAGGTAGAGGGGGAGCCCGACGTGCAGCCAGCCCACGGGCGAGAGGGAGTCACGAGGAACGGGAGCGTCGAACGTCGCAGCTGCAGCCAGCGCCGCGCCGGAATCCAGGATGCCGATCGTACGGGGGACCTTGTTCATGCCCGCCTCTCAGCTCAGTGCGCGACGAACCTGCCCGTGACGCCCTTCGACGAAAGCACCGTGTAGGGCACCTCCGCAAGCGCTTGTCGAGCTGGTGGGGCCCGCTCTCGCCCTGCGTACCTCGCGGGGCTCGCGCTCGGCACAGCGTCAGGCGTCGGCGCGCCGGGTGAACTTCTGGCGCGGCGCGCCTGCCGCACATGCCGCTACGGGTTCACGATGGACTCCTCGAAAGCGCTCGTGGCGCTCTCGTGCCTCCACTGGATGCGCGCCTTGTCGTTGGCGCGAAGGAACGCATCGCACCCGGCAGAGGGCGTCTTCCCGGGAGAGTCCGACGCGCACTCGTCGACGAACGCGCTGAAGTCGTCGCGCGTCTTCCAGAGGCTCTCGCCCGCGAGGAAGGCGTGCTCCAGGCTGGTCCTGGCGATCTTCTTGATCTGCGGATACGTCAGCCCCTGCTCCTCGACGGCGCGGACGTACTCGTGGGTGATGTCGATGCGCAGGATGCCTTGATCGTCCGTCGACAGCGCCACAGGCACGTTCTTCGCCATGTACTGCTTCAGCGGGTGCTCGCGGCCCTCGACGTCGAGCAGGGCGTCGTTGGACGTCAAGCAGATCTCCACCATGACGCCCATCCTGGCCATGTCGGCCAGGAGATCGTCCGCGCCGCCGCCCGCCATCTCGCCGAGCGCGTCGACCCCGTGGCCGATGCGCTCCGCATGCGCGATCTCCACGGCGTTGCGGATGTGATAGTCGAGCTCCATCTGCCCCTCGGGCGTCATCGGGAGCACCTCGGGGATGAGCTCTCCCGCGTGCAGCCCGACGTGCACCGGCTTCCGGGTGGCGTCCTCCTCGTTGAAGCGATCGAGCACGTTCACCGCCAGCATCTCGTCATTGTAGTAAAGAAGCGAGTTCGCGTTCTCCTCGGGGGAGACAAGGTTCACGCCCACGATCTCCGGGACGACTTGCGCGAGCTCGAAGGCGAAGACCCATTGCCCGAAGACGTGCGCGCGCGTCCGCGTCCGGTTGGCGGCGACGAGGAAGCGCACGTCGACGTTGCACCCCGGGTCGGCCATCGGGGTGCCGCAGTCGAGCAGCGTGTCCGAGCCCGAGAGCGCGCTCTCGATGCTCGCCTTCGCGGCGTCGATGGCCGTCTCGAACCCGGGATCCTCGAGGATCTCGGCGCGCTTCTCCAGGAGATAGGGCTCGTCCCAGACGTCGTCCTCCAGCATCGCGGCCTCCGCGATGCTGCCCGCCGTGCCAGAGCCGAAGCCCTGCATGAGCTCGATGTAGACCTGGTTGTTCTTGCCGGCCGTGGAGCGGACCTGCGCCACCATGTCGTCGCCGCGCGACTCGATGAGGACACCCCCGAACTTGCCGAAGGAGTCGAAGAAGTGCTGGTGGCCTTCGAGGAGCGTGCCCATGAAATCTTCCATGGACCACGCCTGAACGATGCTGTCGTACAGGGCCTGATCCTCGAGCGCATCCGCGATGGGCACGGCGCCGTCCGCGCAGGGCCCCGACGAGGCCACGAAGGTGGTCGTGTCGATGCAGGCGCCATCGGCGGCACCCCACGCGATCATGCTCTCGGGGGTGACGGCGCCCGAGGTGTGGCTGTGGAGATCGCCCCCCTTGGGCATCCCCAGCACGAACGCTTGAACGGCGTCGTGATCGTCGCGTATCTCCTCGAGCCGCTCGGCCACCTGCTCCTCGACCGTTCTGTCTGGACCGCCGCCGGTTCCGCCGGTGCCACCGTCGCCGCCGGTTCCGCCGGTGCCACCGTCGCCGCCGGTTCCGCCGGTGCCACCGTCGCCGCCGGTTCCGCCGGTGCCACCGTCGCCGCCGGTTCCGCCGGTGCCACCGTCGCCGCCGGTTCCGCCGGTGCCCGTGTCCGAGTCATCCGCGCACGCGGGGACCGCGAGAAGAAGGCTGAAGAGGAGTGGAACGATGTGTCGGTGTTGCATTTTCAGGTTCTCCGATGCCTGCGAAAGGCAAACAAGCCGCGAGCGGAATCGAGTTCTGCGGCCGCGATCAGCCTCGAAGGCGTCTGATCTGCTGGCGCCGCCCCCGGGATAACGACCTGACCGCAGTGCGAGGCCGGAGACGTACTCGCACCAGGCGGTGCTGCCTATGGGACCTTGGTCCTACGGCGTCGTGGCCGTGCGCAGCGCGCGTGGCATCGCGTGTGCGGGAATGTGTGCGGAAAGCAGGGCCTCAGCGCGGACCAAGCCGGCGGCGCCGGACCGAAGGTCACCCCACGCGCGACGCCACGTGTAGGACCAAGGTCCCATAGCAGACCTTCAGCTGCCCGGGCATCATCGGCGCGTCCGCTGGTGCAGCTCGAGTGCATGTCGGATCAGGAGCGGCTTGATCCCCAGCTGAACGCGCGTGGCCTTGCACGATCGGCAGCGACACTGTGCTGGTGAAGGAAGACGACGCCGACTACAACGACAGCGCGCGAGCTCAAGCTGTCGTCGTCAGCCCCGGCGCGGGGAGCTTCGTCCTGCTTGTCCACCGCCGAGGGACGCAAGGGGAGCTCCACGACGAACGTTGCTCCGGCGTTCGGCTTGCTCTCCACCCGGACCGTTCCGCCATGCGAGACCACGATCCAGCGCACCAGATAAAGCCCGAGGCCGAGGCCGCCGAAATTCCGCACCGACACCGCGCGCTCGATCCCCATCAACCGCCACGACGATGGAGAAAGGCTGGCCCGCGAGGGCTTCCGAGAGCAGCCTGAGGCTGCCGGGGTCGCCGTCCACGAGCAAGGTGAGCGCGGGGCGGTCCGGCGCCCTTGCGGGAGCAGAGGAAAGCGCGCCGTCAGGTGCGTCAAGCGCCTCGCTGGCGTCATGCGCGCCCGCTGTGGACGCCCTCATTGGATCGGGGATGGAGTACGATCGCTGCCATGAGCGCGACCGGACCCACGGTGTTCGTGGTGGACGACGATCCTTCGGTGCTGCGCGCCATGGCCCGGCTGCTGCGCGCGGCGGGCTACGCGGTGGAGGCGCACGCGTCGCCCGCCGCGTTCCTGGAGGGCGCGCCCTCGGAGCGGCCGGGGTGCGTGGTGGTCGACCTGCGCATGCCCGACCTGAGCGGGCTGGAGCTGCAGGAAGCGCTGGCGCGCCGGGGATGTCTCCTGCCGATCGTGTTCCTGACCGGGCACGGCGACGTGTCGAGCTCGGTGCGGGCGATGAAGACGGGCGCGGTCGACTTCCTCACCAAGCCCTGCGACGACACCGTCCTGCTCGCGGCGGTCGAGCGCGCCATCGCGCGCGACGCCGCGGTGCGCGCGGCGCGGCGTGAGCAGCAGGCGCTCCGGACGCGCTTCGAGGCGCTCACGCCGCGCGAGCGCGAGGTCTGCCTGCGCGTGGCGCGGGGGCTCACGAACAAGCAGATCGCCGAGGAGCTCGGCGCGGCGGAGAAGACGATCAAGGTGCATCGCGGTCGGGTGATGGAGAAGCTCGGCGTCGAATCGGTGGCGGACCTCGTGCGGCTCGTGGATCGGCTCCAGGGGCCCTGATCTATGTCTGTGATGTGCGACGCGCGGACGATGCGGACCGGCAGGGCGCGGCGAGCGCCTCTCCTCGGTCGGCCTGGTCCAGCGTCGTAGCCTGAGGGCGGTCGCTCGCGGCGGCTCGCTCAGAAGCCGCGAGCCGACGGACGGCCTCGGCTCACGTGGGCTCGAAGAAGCTCAGGCAGAGGCTGAGAGCCCCCGGCGCGACGTCGAGCTCGGCGCGACCTTCAGGCGCGGGCTGGAGACCCGAGGGCTCTCTGCCTGCGCGGATCGCTCACTGGGGAGCGGCCGTATCGCCGCGCTGCTCCACGTACTCCTGGCAGCAGCAGAACTCCGTCGTGGTGACCTGCGGGTCCGTCTTGCTGCCGCAGATCACCTTCTCGAGCATCGCCTCGAAGGCGCTCAGGTTGTCCTGCGAGGTGAAGAACTGGCCGCTCGTCTCCCGGGCCACGCGCGCGTACTCCGCTTCGATCGCCTTGCGTACCCGCTCGTGCTTGGTGGCGTCGCTGCTGTACTTTCCCGTGCCCATGTACGTATGCACGCGGGTCCCGGTCTGCTTGGCGACCTCGATGGCGCGGTTCGCGGCCTCGATGTCTTCCTGATCCTGACCCGTCGACGAGAGAGCGAGAGAGAGGCCGCCCTCGAGCGGCTCGTCACCCAGGAAGAAGATGTTACGGACTGCTCCGGGCCGCCAGTCGAAGTGGGTGGAGATGTCCTCGATGGTGCGTGCCGCGTCCTCCTTGCTCGCATCTGCGGTGACCTGCGCCGCAGTGCGCCCTTTGAGGAGCGAGGCATCGACATTGGCCGTCTGCGTCAGGTAATTGCGCACCGTCGTCGTGAACACCGTCTTGGAGTACGTGCCTTCGATGCCCAGGTACGTGGTCCGGAGGTTCGATGGGCACTTCGTCTTGGCGGCATCGATGGCGGTGCCGACCACCCTGCTGAGCGTGTCGGCCTCGTCCCTCATCGAGCCGCTGGCGTCGATGACCACCACCAGATCGACCGTCGGGATGACGGTCTCGCCCTCCTCGACGACCGTGGTCGCCTCGGCGAGCTTCGGGAACTCGAGCTTCCTGCCCTGGCAGCTCAGCTCGCCTCCATTGCCGCGGTGGGCGGACGCCACCCCGAGCTGCCCCGGTGAGGCCGTGCCCGCGGTGATGCCATGCGTGCTCTCCGGGACGTTCCATGCGTTGATGGCGAAGCGGGAGCTGGCTTGCCCGTCCTGGGTGAAGTTGAAGGAGAGGAGGTTGTTGAGGCTCAGGGTCCCGACGATGCTGTCATGATACCAGAACGCGGTCAGCTTGGGCCCGCGGCTCCCCTGTGCGCCGCCGAGCAGGTGCGCGATGTCGACATCGCCGGGCGGGCCATCGTACGTGAAGCACCCCTTGCCGAAGACGGAGCCGTCGGTGTCGAGGACGCGGAATGTGTAGCTGGTGCTCATAGATCATTCTCCTGGATGTTCACTGCGTGTTCGTCGTGGCGAACAGGCCAGCTGTCCCGCGGCGCGACGGCATCGAGTCGCCGCGCGAGCGCAGACGGCCTCACGTCGAGGATGCCTCGACAGCGGCAGATCCTCCTCTGAGAGCTCGCAGCGAGATCGCGAGCGCGCGGAGAGTTTCAGATCTGACGTGGAGGTGCAAGCGTTTCGCACCTCGAGAGCGGCCATTTCCCGGGGCGCCTTTCCGCGCCGCGCTGGTGTCACTCTTCTAGGCAGCGGTGCGCCTGAGCGCCATGGGACTTTGGTCCTACGTCTAGGCTCCTCGCGCTGGCCCGGCCAGCAGGCATGCTCCGCGCCTCGCACGGGCGCGGCACGCCAGCATCAGTCCGCGGGGCGCGCGCTCTCGTCCCAGACCGGCAGCGCGCAGCGGAGCGTCGCCCCCTCGCCCGGGCTGCACTCCGCCCACAGCCAGCCTCCGTGCGCCTCGACGATCGAGCGGCTGATCGAAAGACCCACGCCGAGCCCCTGGGTCTTCGTCGTGAAGAAGGGCTCGAAGATCCGCTCGAGGTCCTCCGGCGGGACACCCTCGCCGGCGTCCGCCACGGACAGCTCGACGCGGCCTCGGTCGGCCGCGCGGGTCCGCACCACCACGAGGCGGGCGTCGGGGGGGCAGCGGGCGACGGCGTCGAGCGCGTTGCCGAGCAGGTTGAGGATCACCTGCCGGAGCCGGAGGCCGTCGCCCCGAACGCGCGGCAGGCCCGGCGCGAGCTCCGCCCGCACGGTCGCGCCCGCGTGCAGCGCGGCGCCCGACACGAGCCGGACTACCTCGCGGGCGAGCTCGTTGACATCCTGCGCAGCCACGCTGACCGCACCCTTGTGAAGTGCCGCGCGCATCCGCTGGATGACCATCCCCGCGCGGCGGTCGTCCGCCACGATGTCCTCGAGCGCGGCGCGCGCCTCGGCGATGTCCGGCGGGATGTGCGCGAGGAGGCGCAGCGCCGCCTGCGCGTTGCTCAGGATGGCGGCCAGCGGCTGGTTCAGCTCGTGCCCGATCGAGGAAGCGAGCTCGCTCATCGCCGACACCTGGTTCAGGTGCGCGAGCTCGACGAGCAGATGGCCGAGGAGCTCGGCGCGGAGGAGAGGACGATCAGGGGGCATCGCAGCCAGGTGATGGAAGGTCGGCCTCGCGTCGGTCGTGGAGCTCGCGCGGCTCCTGGACCGGCTCCAGGGGCTCTGATCCTGACACGCGGGCGGCGCGAGCCGCCATGAGACCAAGGTCCCATGGCGACGGCTGGAGTCGCCTCGGGCAGCTAGGGCGTGGTGGTCGTGCTCGGCCTGCTGCCGCAGATCACCTCCTCCAGGACGGTCTGGAAGCCGCTCTGCGCGTCCGTCGACGTGAAGGACTTGCCGCCGGTCTCCTGGGCCACACGAGCGAACTCCGCCTGGATCTCCTTGACGATCCGCTCGTGTTTCTTTGCGTCGCTGCTGAACTTCGACGTGCCCAGGTACGTATGGACGCGCGTCCCGGCCTTCTTGGCGGCCTCGATGGCGCGGTTCGCGGCTTCGATGTCTTCCTGGTCCTGCCCCTTGACGGAGACGCCGCCTTCGAGCGCCTCGTCGCCCAGGAAGAAGACGCTGCGAGACGCGCCGGGACGCCAGTCGAAATGCGTGGCGATGTCCTCGATCGCCCGCCCGCCGTCCTCCCTCGGATCGAACACCTTCTTTTGCTCCGCCGTGAGGCTCGCGCCGTCCTGGCTGGTGCGTCCCTTGAGCGACGAGGCGTCGACGTTCGCCGTCTGGGTCAGGTACTGTCTGACCGTGTTGTCGAAGCGCGTCGTATTGAACGTCCCTTCGATGCCCAGGTACGTGACGCGAAGGTCCGAGGGGCACTTGGTCTTGGCCGCGTCGATGGCCGCTGCGATCGTCTGGCTCAGCGCGTCCGCCTCGTCCTTCATCGAGACGCTCGTGTCGATGACCACGACGAGATCGACCAGGGGTGGCTTGGCGGGCGCGGGCGGCTGGGCGGGCTTGCGGGAGAAGGCGGAAGCGACGTACAGACCCGAATTGTCGGTGGTCGACGTCCACATGCTGCCGCCGCTCATCCGGTAGATGTCGTGACGCAAGTGCAGGGTCTTGTAGCCGGCCGCGTCGAGCCGCAAAAGACCCATCACTGTATCGATCGAATTGGCCTCGCCGCCCGGAGCCGGCGTGCTCGTGCCCTGCAGAACGCCGTTGGCGAGGCTCAGCTGCGCGCTGGGCTGATTGGCGTGGGTGGTGTTCGGCGCGACCCCGCCGTTGACCAGCTTCCAGCCTGCCGGGCTGGCGGCGCTGCCGTCGGCGAGCGTGCCGGTGATGGTGACCGTCGTCTTGCAGCCTAAGGCCAGGCCCGCGAAAATGTCGCTCACGCCGATGAACGTGTTGGCCCCCGCGACGCCGTCCTTGCCCCCGACCTTCGAGCCCTTGTAGCGGGAGAAATCGAGCTCGACCGTGAAGTTGATCTGGCCTTGGGCGACCACCTCGGGCGTCCGCATGCGGACCGCGTTGACGCTGGTCGATGCAAGGCCCACCTGCTCGTTTTTCCCGAACGAGGCAGTGCCGGTGCCGTCATTGGTCGAGCCGAACGGGGCGTCGCTCCAGTTGAAGGTGCCGAAGCCCGAGCTGACGCCGAATCGGATGCCGATCTCGCCGCCCAGCCCGTCGGGGATATAGCGCCACTGGTTCCAGTCGCCGGGGCCGCCCCACCTGTACGCCGACGTGTCCCAGAACACGAGATCGAGCGCCTCGGCAGATTGGGTATTGGGGGTCTGTGACATGGAATAGATCCTTTCGCGAGAGCGAGCTTGCTGCTAAGGCGCACGAGAGCCGTGGTCTCAGCCTTGGTGGCCGTGTTGCACCACGATGTGCTCCCCGCCGTCTTCTCCCCCTTACCTACACTGCACCGTGGTTGCCGTCCATAGGACCTTGGTCCCATGGCGACCGGGGCGGGATCTACGACGTCCTCATCGGAACGTTCCCCGGGAGGAGTGCAGACATGGCCGACATCGCCACATCCGAAGCCCACGCGGCGCTTGCACGCGCCGCGGAGCAGCTCCAGAGCGTCGCGCCCTGAGAGCGCCCCAGCGCCTCGGCCCGAGCCACAGGCGTGCTGGCAATCTGTTCCAGGCGCGTGACACCCTCGATGACGGGAAGGCCCGCGGCGCTGCCTCTACCACCCTCCCTGCGTCATCGCGCCGGCATGCAACCGGTGCGATGAAGCAGGGAGGCCTGCTCCGCGCTTTATCCGGCTGCCTTCACGTCCAGCCAGTAGTTCTGGCCGTAGCGGCTATCCCAGCTCGAGCCGCCCGTGTGATCGGTGTTGTGGAACCACAGCTCGATCCGGCTGGTGTTGTCGGGCACGTCCACCTCGCACGCTCCAGAGGAGACATCGCCGGCGCCCACCTCCCCGCTCGGATGAAAGCGGAGGTGGGCGAGGATACTCCAGGCCCTCTGCCCGTAGCGTTCCGCCCGGCAATCAGGCAACCTTTCCGTGGCGTATTCGATCCGGAAGGGCTCCCCCGCTCGAAGTTCGCCGCTCTGCTGATGAGACCAGTCCGACGAGAAGCTCACCGTAGCCATTGTCACTCCTTTCAGGGACGCCTGCGGCCCGCTCTGGGTCTCGCCTCGGGCAGCTAGGGCGTGGTGGTCGTGCCCGGCCTGCTGCCGCAGATCACTTCCTCCAGGACGGTCTGGAAGCCGCTCTGCGCGTCCGTCGACGTGAAGGACTTGCCGCCGGTCTCCTGGGCCACACGAGCGAACTCCGCCTGGATCTCCTTGACGATCCGCTCGTGCTTCCGGGCGTCGCTGCTGAACTTCGACGTGCCCAGGTACGTATGGACGCGCGTCCCGGCCTTCTTGGCGGCCTCGATGGCGCGGTTCGCGGCCTCGATGTCTTCCTGATCCTGCCCTTTGACGGAGACGCCGCCTTCGAGCGCCTCGTCGCCCAGGAAGAAGACGCTGCGGGACGCGCCGGGACGCCAGTCGAAATGCGTGGCGATGTCCTCGATCGCCCGCCCGCCGTCCTCCCTCGGATCGAACACCTTCTTTTGCTCCGCCGTGAGGCTCGCGCCGTCCTGGCTGGTGCGACCCTTGAGCGACGCGGCGTCGACCTTCGCCGTCTGGGTCAGGTAGTCTCTGACCGTGCTGTCGAAGCGCGTCTTCTTGAACGTCCCTTCGATGCCCAGGTACGTGACGCGCAGGTCCGAGGGGCACTTGGTCTTGGCCGCCGCGATGGCCGCCTCGATCGTCTGGCTCAGCGCGTCCGCCTCGTCCTTCATCGAGACGCTCGTGTCGATGACCACGACGAGATCGACCAGGGGCGGCTTGGCGGGCTCGGGCGGCTGGGCAGGCTTGCGCGGGAAGGCGGAAGCGACGTACAGACCCGACATGTCGATGCGCGGCGCCCTGTTGCCCCCCACCGGGTAGAGGTCGTGACGCAGGTGCAGGGTCCTGTAGCCGGCCGCGTCGAGCCGCATTAGACCCAACACTGTATCGACCGAGTTGGCCATGCCGCCGGGAGCCGGCGTGTTGGTGCCCTGCAGAACGCCGTTGACGAGGCTCAGCTGCGCGCTGGGCTGACCGACCCCGGCGGTGTGCGGCGCGGCCCCGCCATTGACCAGCTTCCAGCCTGCCGTGCTGGCGGCGCTGCCGTCGGCGAGCGTGCCGGTGATGGTGACCGTCGTCTTGGCGTAGGTCAGGCCCGCGTAGATGTCGCTCAGGCCGATGAACGTGTTGGCCCCCGCGACGCCGTCCTTGCCCCCGACCTTCGAGCCCTTGTAGCGGGAGAAATCGAGCTCGACCGTGAAGTTGTTGTGGGCTTGGAGGAACTCCCTGTTCGCCTGCATGCGGACCGCGTTGACGCTGGTCGAATAAAGGCCCGCCTGCTCGTTTTTCCCGAACGAGGCAGCGCCGGTGCCGTCATTGACCGAGCCGAACGGGGGCACGCCCCCCTTGTTCCAGTCGAAGGTGCTGAAGGGGGAGCTGACGCCGTATCGGATGCCGATCTCGCCGCCCAGCCCATCGGGGATATAGCGCCACTGGTTCCAGTCGCCGGGGCCGCCCCACCTGTACGCCGACGTGTCCCAGAAAACGAGGTCGAGCGATTCGGCAGATTGGGTATTGGTGGTCTGTGACATGGAGTAGATCCTTTCGCGAGAGCGAGCTCGCTGCTACGGCGCACGAGAGCCGTGGTCTCAGCCTTGGTGGCCGTGTTGCACCACGATGCGCTCCCCGCCGTCTTCTGCCCCTTACCTAGACTGCGCCGTGGGTGCCGTCCATAGGACTTTGGTCCCATGGCGACCGGGGCGGGCGGGATCTACAACGTCCTCATTGGAACGTTCCCCGGGAGGAGTGCAGACATGGCCAAGTCGGTGGTCGTCGCACGGCTTGGTGAGGAGAGCGATCGCGCCCGCCTTTATCGCCTGCGCCGAGCTCGCCCCGTCGCTGTACCCGGTCAGGAACACGATCGGCAGGGGGCACCCCCGGCGCGCGAGCTCGTGCTGCAGCTCGAGCCGGAGGACTTCGAGCGGGTCTTCGAACCCTTCTTCACGACGAAGACCCAGCGGCTCGGCGTGGGTCTTTCGATCAGCCGCTCGATCGTCGAGGCGCACGGAGGCTGGCTGTGGGCGGAGTGCAGCCCGGGCGAGGGGGCGACGCTCCGCTGCGCGCTGCCGGTCTGGGACGAGGGCGCGCGCCGCACGGCGTGATCCCGCATGCACGCCCGCGTGCATGACCTTCACCTCGGGCGAGGCCAAGCACCGCGTAGAGGGGTCAAGGCTCGTCTCGTCGCGCTCCGGGCACGGGGGTGACCCGCGCGTCCGTCGTGCTGCCGTCGAGCGCGCTCTCGATCATCGCCAGGCAGGTGAACAGGCTGTCTTGCGCGATGAAGAGCTGGCCGCCGGTCTCGACGGCCACGCGCTCGTACTCCGCCTCGATGCGCTGGCGCCACTCCCCATGGGCCTCCGTGTTGGAACAGGACCGGCCGGCGTCCGCCAGGCCCATGTGCACGCGGGCTCCGAGCCGCGTCGCGACCTCGACGATACGGCTCGCTACCTCCACGTCCCGCTCCCCCGCTGGCGGGGGACAACGGAGCCCGTCGAGCGGCCTGTGGCCCAGGAAAAGGACGTTGCGGGCGGCTCCGGGTCGCCAGTCGAAGTGGGTGAGGATGTCCACGATGGCGTGCCCGGCGTTCCCCTTCCCCTGGGCGAGCGCCTCCTCCTGCCGTCCGGTCCGCTGCGACCGGGGGCAGCAGCTGAGCGACGATTCATCGACCTTGCGCACCATGGTGAGATAGCCGCGCACCGTGACCATGAAGACGCTGTAGGGGAACACGCCGTCGATACCCAGATACGTGACACGGGGGTCCGCTGTGCCCCTCGTCCTGGCGACTCCGATGGCCGTGCCGACCACCTTGGTGAACGTGTCTGCCAGAGCCTTCATCGCATCGCCGGAGTCGATGAGCACGACAAGATCGACCGCCCGGATTGCTCCCTCGGAGCTCCGCGGGTGTGGGCTCTTCCTGATGGCCGAGGAGGCGAGATCGTCTTCCTCCTGGAGCCGCGTTGCGGGATTCATGTCGCGTAGGATGGGGTCGTCGCGGCCTCCGCGCTATGGGACCTTGGTCGTAGGCAGATCGCTCATGCGGCGCCGTCCTGCGCGCGCGTACCGCTTTCAGGACCGCCCGTACGGATCGTCGGCTGGGACCGCCCCCGGGACCGGAACCGCTCCTGGCAGGGCAGCCGCGCTGCCCAGGCCCAAGATCACGACGTCCGGCGGCCTGGCCGGCGAGTCAACCGCCTCGCCGGCGTAGCTCGGCCTCGAGCTCGGCGATGCGCCGCTCCGCCGACACGCGGGCGGCCTGCTCGGCCTCCGCGCGCCGCCGCGCCGCCTCCTCGGGGGTGAGCACGAGCTCCACCCCGTCGGGGGTGCGGGCGAGACGAAGCGCGGCCAGCTGGCCCGCGGCGGGGGCGACGACCCAGTGCAGCTCGAGCACGGTGCACGGGCTGCGCTCCCCTTCGACGACGCGCTCGACCAGGTCGCCGTCGAGACGATCCCAGACCCGCAGCCGCTCGCCAGGCGCTGCGTCGGGGTCGAACGCGACGAGCTCCCGCACGCCGAGCTCGTGGTACTTCCGGAGCTTGTCGGCCCAGGTCTGCGGATCCGCGTCGTGCTCGCTCACGATCTCGACGGCGAGCTCGGGGGCGCCGCGCTCCCATGTCTTCCAGGAGCCGAACGGCGTGTCGGGGGTGCCGAGCCGGACGAAAGCGTCCGGCGCCAGGCACCGGCTCGGATCCGACGCGGACCAGTAGACGAACTGGTCGGATCCGATCGCCGCTCGATCCGCGAAGGTCTTGAGCACGATGTAGAGCAGGGTCCTGATCTCGAGGTGGCGCTTGGTTTCCCGCACGACGGCCTCTTCCGGGAAGTGGAGCGGAGAGGGCGCGCGAACGTGACGGAGACGACGCGCGTGCACAGCGTGTTGCATGGAGGGAGTATATCCTCCCGGGCCATATCGTGCGGAGCGGCCATCGCCGAGGCAGCTCGAACGGTCAGGCCCAGGTGCGCGGCCAGGTGATGGAGAAGCTCGGCGTCGCGTCGGTCGTGGAGCTCGCGCGGCTCCTGGACCAGCTCCAGGGGCTCTGATCCTGACACGCGGGCGGCGCGAGCCGCCATGAGACCAAGGTCCCATGGCGAGGGCTGGTGCCCATCGGCAGCGCACCGGTCGCATGCCGGCGCGATGACGCAGGGAGGCCTGCTCCGCGCCTTACTCGGCGGCCTTCACGTCCAGCCAGTAGTTCTGGCCGTAGCGGCTATCCCAGCTCGAGCCGCCCGTGTGATCGGTATTGTGGAACCACAGCTCGATCCGGCTGGTGTTCACGGGCACGTCCACCTCGCACGCTCCAGAGGAGACATCGCCGGCTCCCACCTCCCCGCTCGGATGAAAGCGGAGGTGGGCGAGGATACTCCACGCCCTCTGCCCGTAGCGCTCCGCCCGGCAGTGAGGCAACCTTTCCGTGGCGTATTCGATCTGCAAGGGCTCCCCGGATCGAATGTCGCCGCTCTGCTGATGAGACCAGTCCGAAGAGAAGCTCACCGTGGTCATTGTCACTCCTTTCAGGGACACCTGCGGCCCGCTCAGGGCCTCGCCTCGTTCAACTAGGTCGTGGTGGTCGCGCTCGGGCTGCTGCCGCAGATCACCTCCTCCAGGACAGCCTGGAAGCCGCTCTGCGCGTCCGTCGACGTGAAGGACTTGCCGCCGGTCTCCCGCGCCACACGAGCGAACTCCGCCTCGAGCTCCTTGTAGATCCGCTCGTGTTTCCGGGCGTCGCTGCTGAACTTCGACGTGCCCAGGTACGTGTGGACGCGCGTCCCGGTCCTCTTGGCGACCTCGATGGCGCGGTTCGCGGCCTCGATGTCTTCCTGATCCTGCCCGGTGACGGAGACGCCGCCCTCGAGCGCCTCGTCGCCCAGGAAAAAGACGCTGCGGGCAGCGCCGGGCCGCCAGTCGAAATGCGCGGCGACGTCCTCGATCGCCCGCCCTCCGTCCTCCCTCGGATCGAATATCTTCTTCTGCTCGTCCGTGAGTTTTTCCGCGTCCGCGCTGGTGCGCCCCCTGAGCAGCGAGGCGTCGACCTTCGCCGTCTGGGTCAGGTACTGTCTGACCGTGGCGTCGAAGCGCGTCTTCTTGAACGTCCCCTCGATGCCCAGGTACGTCACGCGCAGGTCCGAGGGGCACTTGGTCTTGGCCGCCGCGATGGCCGCTTCGATCGTCTGGCTCAGCGCGTCCGCCTCGTCCCTCATCGAGACGCTCGTGTCGATGACCACGACGAGATCGACCGGGGGCGGCTTGGGGGGCTCGGGCGGCTGGGGGGGCTTGCGAGGGAAGGCGGAAGCGACGTACAGCCCCGAATTGTCGATCCGCTGCACCCCCGGGTTGCCCGGCACCGGGAAGATGTCGTAACGCAGCAGCAGGGTCTTGTAGCCGGCCGCGTCGAGCCGCACCAGACCCATCACGCAATTGGTCGACTTGGCTTTGCCGCCGGGAGCCGGCGTGCTCGTGCCCTGCAGGACGCCGTTGGCGAGGCTCAGCTCCGCGCTGGGAGCATCGAAAGAGGCCTTGCTCGGCGGCGCGACTCCGCCGTTGACCAGCTTCCAGCCTGCCGGGCTGGCGGCGCTGCCGTCGGTGAGCGTGCCGGTGATGGTGACCGTCGTCTTGCCGTGGGTGTGGCCCGAGTAGATGTCGCTCACGCCGATGAACGTGTTGGCCCCCGCGACGCCGTCTTTGCCCCCGACCTTCGAGCCCTTGTAGAGGGAGAAATCGAGCTCGACCGTGAAGTTGTCCTGGGCGTGGGTGAACGTCCTGTTCGCCTGCATGCGGACCGCGTTGACGCTGGCCGATGACATGCCTGCCTGCTCGTGCTTCCCGAACGAGGCAGTGCCGGTCGAGTCTTTGACCGAGCCGAACGGGGCCACGCCCCCCTGGTTCCAGGGGAAAGGTTTGAAGCCGGAGCTGACGCCGAATCGAATGCCGATCTCGCCGCCCAGCCCGTCGGGGATGTAGCGCCACTGATTCCAGTCGTCGGAGACCCACTTGTACTCCGACGTTTCCCAGAACACGAGGTCGAGCTCTTCGGCAGACGAGGATTGGGTGTTGGTGGGTTGTGACATGGAGTAGCTCCTTTCGCGAGAGCGAGCTCGCTGCGACGGCGTACGAGAGCCGTGGTGTCAGCCCTGGTGGCTGTGTTGCACCACGATGCGCTCCCCGCCGTCTTCTCTCCCCTACTTAGGCCGCGCCCGTGGGCGCCGTCCATAGGACCTTGGTCCCATGGCGACCGGGGCGGGCGGGATCTACAACGTCCTCATTGGAACGTTTCCCGGGAGGAGTGGAGACATGGCCAACATCGCCACATCCGAAGTCCACGCGGCGCTTGCGCGCGCCGCGGAGCAGCTCCAGAGCGCCGGCGGGCCCTGAGAGCGCCCCCAACGCCTCGGCCCGAGCCACAGGCGTGCTGGCAATCCGTTCCAGGCGCGTGACACCCTCGATGACGGGAAGGCGCGCGGCGCTGCCTCTACCGCCCTTCCTGCGTCATCGAGCCGGCATGCAACCGGTGCGCTGCCGATGCGATCCACCCTCGCCATGGGACCTTGGTCCCATCGCGGCTCGCGCCGCCCGCGTGTCAGGCTCAGAGCTCCTGGAGCCGGTCCACGAGCCGCGCGAGCTCCACGACCGACGCGACGCCGAGCTTCTCCATCACCTGGCCGCCATGCACCCTGATCGACCTCTCCTCCGCGCCGCGCGCCTCGGCCGTCTGCTCGTTCACGAGCCCCCGCGCGACCCGCAGGCACGCCTCGCGCTCGCGCGGGGTGAGCGCCTCGAAGCGCCTCCGGAGCGCCTGCTGCTCGCACCGCGCCGCGCGCGCCTCGGCGTCGCGCGCGATGGCGCGCTCCACCGCCGCGAGCAGGTCGGTGTCGTCGCACGGCTTGGTGAGGAGAGCGATCGCGCCCGCGTTCATCGCCTGCGCCGCGCTCGACGCGTCGCTGTATCCGGTCAGGAACACGATCGGCAGGGGGCACCCCCGGCGCGCGAGCTCCTGTTGCAGCTCGAGCCCATCCATGACGGGCATGCGCAGGTCGACGACCGCGCAGCCCGGCCGCTCCGTGGGCGCGCGCGAAAGGAATGCGCCGGGCGACGCGTACGCCTCCACCGCGAACCCCGCCGCGCGCAGCAGCCGCTCGAGGGCGCGCAGCACCGAGGGGTCGTCATCCACCACAAACACCGTGGGCGCGGTCTCCGCCATGGCAGCGACCGTATTCCACGCCCCTTCCCGTGAGCACGTCAACAGCGGAGCGGCACGGCAGCACCGGCGCGATCGACGGCGCGCTGGCCTCTGCTTCTCCCATGGTGCGGGACCGCCCCGCGCGCGCGCCGCGCTGGATGTGGGCGGAGTGCAGCCCGGGCGAGGGGGCGACGCTCCGCTGCGCGCTGCCGGCCTGGGACGAGGGCGCGCGCCGCGCGGAGTGATGCTGGCGTGCACGCCCGCGTGCATGGCCTTCACCTCGGGCGAGGCCAAGCACCACGTAGAGGGGTCAAGGCTCGTCTCGTCGCGCTCCGGGCACGGGGGCGACCCGCGCGTCCGGCGTGCTGCCGGCGAGCGCGCTCTCGATCATCGCCAGGCAGGTGAACAGGCTGTCTTGCGCGATGAAGAGCTGGCCGCCGGTCTCGACGGCCACGCGCTCGTACTCCGCCTCGATGCGCTGGCGCCAGCCCCCATGGGCCTCCGTGCTGGAACCGGATTGGCCGGCGTCCGCCAGGCCCATGTGCACGCGGGCTCCGAGCCGCGTCGCGACCTCGACGATACGGCTCGCCACCTCCACGTCCCGCTCCCCCGCTGGCGGATGGCAACGAGCCCCGTCGAGCGGCCCGTGGCCCAGGAAGAGGACGTTGCGGGCGGCTCCGGGCCGCCAGTCGAAGTGGGTGAGGATGTCCACGAGGGCGTGCCCCGCGCTCTCCTGCCCATGGACGGACGCCTCCTGCTGCCGTCCGGTCCGCTGCGACCGGGGGCGGCAGCGGAGCGACGATTCATCGACCTTGCGCACCATGGTGAGATAGCCGCGCACCGTGACCATGAAGACGCTGTAGGGGAACACGCCGTCGATACCCAGGTACGTGACACGCGGGTCCGCTGTGCCCCTCGTCCTGGCGACTCCGATGGCCGTGCCGACCACCTTGGTGAACGTGTCTGCCAGAGCCTTCATCGCATCGCCGGAGTCGATGAGCACGACAAGATCGACCGCCCGGATTGCTCCCTCGGAGCTCAGCGGGTGTGGGCTCTTCCTGATTGCCGAGGAGGCAAGATCGTCTTCCTCCTGGAGCCGCGTTGCGGGATTCATGTCGCGCATGGTGGGGTCGTCGCGGCCTCCGCGCCATGGGACCTTGGTCCTAGGCAGATCTCTCATGCGGCGCCGTCATGCACGCGAGTACCCCTGTCAGGACCGCCCGTATGGATCGTCGGCTGGGACCGCGACCTCGCAGGGCTGCATGAGCGTCACGGGTTGTGCGTGACAGCCGCGGGGAGCTGGACGAGCTGAGCGACGACCTGGTTTGGCGCGCCGACGGGCTTCCACACATTCCGCAACAAGAACATTCGCGCCGAGAAGCTCTTCTTCCTGCACTGGCCCCAGGCGCGCCGCTTCCTCGGGCTCATCGCCACCCGCGGCAACGGCAAGCTCATCGATCGAACCGTCGACTTTCTCCGCGCTGTGCGTCGGCGTGTCCAGGTCTGTCAACTTCGCCTGATCATCGACGCGGGCGCCTCCCCGCGCTGCCCTCGCGCCACCGCAAACGGTCTGGACGGGCTAGCTGAGCTTACCCCCGGGACCGGAACCGCTCTTGGCAGGGCAGCCGCGCTGCCCAGGCCCAAGATCACGACGTCCGGCGGACTGGCCGGCGAGTCAGCCGCCTCGCCGGCGTAGCTCGGCCTCTAGCTCGGCGATGCGCCGCTCCGCCGACACGCGGGCGGCCTGTTCGGCCTCCGCGCGCCGCCGCGCCGCCTCCGCGCTTCGCCGCGCCGCCTCCGCGCTTCGCCGCGCCGCCTCCCCGCGCCGGCGTTCCGCCTCCTCGGGGGTGAGCACGAGCTCCGCCCCATCGGGGGTGCGGGCGAGACGAAGCGCGGCCGGCTGGCCCGCGGCGGGGGCGACGACCCAGTGCAGCTCGAGCACGGTGCACGGGCTGCGCTCCCCTTCGACGACGCGCTCGACCAGGTCGCCGTCGATGCGATCCCAGACCCGCAGCCGCTCGCCAGGCGCTGCGTCGGGGTCGAACGCGACGAGCTCCAGCACGCCGAGCTCGTGGTACTTCCGGAGCTTGTCGGCCCAGGTCTGCGGCTCCGCGTCGTGATCGCTGATGATCTCGACGGCGAGCTCGGGGGCCCCGCGCTCCCATGTCTTCCAGGAGCCGAACGGCGTGTCCGGGGTGCCGAGCCGGACGAAGGCGTCCGGCGCCAGGCACCGGCTCGGATCCGACGCGGACCAGTAGACGAACTGGTCCGATCCGATCGCCGCTCGATCCGAGAAGGCCTTGAGCACGAGGTAGAGCAGGGTCCTGAGCTCGAGGTGGCGCTTGGTCTCCGGCACGACGGCCTCTTCCGGGAAGTGGAGCGGGGACGGCGCGCGCACGTGACGGAGGCGACGCGCGGGAGCGGCGTGCTGCATGGGGGCAGTATACCCATCGCGTGAGCATGTCGACCGCGACGCGGCAGGCGCAGGGGCGAGGTCGCTCACCACGGCCCCGAGCACGTGGTCGCGCGGCACGAAGAGCCCGTGCGGCTCGTCGACCGGCTCGAGGGACCTGGGAAGGCTCGAAGGTGACGCCGCGTGCGCTGAAGGTCGTCCATCCTCGGTCACCGCCCGACGGGCATCTTCTTGTGTGATCGCGGTCTAGGATGCGGCCCGCATGATCGGTCGATCCCCCACTCCCCGCAGCCGCCTGCGCGGCGCCGTCGCGATCGCGCTCGCCGTGACCCTCGCGCCCGCGCCCGCGCCCGCCGCGGGCGACACGCCCACCCCCCCTACCGGCGACCTCCGAGCGCGCGGCGCGCCGTGGATGCGCGTCTTCAACGCGGAGGACGGCATCCCCCAGATCACCATCAACTCCATCGCCTTCGAGCCCGGCGGCCGCCTCTGGATCGGCACCCAGAACGGCGCCGCTTCCTACGACGGGCGCCGCTTCACGCCCCTCCCCCTGCCGACCGGCGGGGGATCGAGCTGGGTTCAGGGGGTCGCCGTGGGGCAAGACGGGGCCGTCTATTTCGGGATGATGACCGGCCAGGTCATCCGCCACGCCGGGGGGAGCTTCACGCGCTTCGGGGACGCCGAGGGGCTCACCGGCGAGAAGCCGATCCGGACGCTGCTGGAGGCGCCCACGGCCCGGGGGCGCGCGGTCTTTGTCGGGACGATCGACGGCCTGTACCGGCTCGACGGCGAGCGATGGGCGCGGGTTCCCCTGGGGCCCGGCTTCGAGCACCCGGACGTGCGCGCGCTGCACGCGACGACGCTCCCCGGCGGGGAGCCGGCGCTCTGGGTCGGCTCGGGCAACGGCCTCTTTCGCTGCGACGCTCGGGGCTGCGCCCGCTTCGCGACGACCGCGGAGGGGCTGCCCAGCGACGTGGTCATGAGCTTGCTCGAGACCGACGGGGAAGCCGGGGGCCGCGTGCTCTGGGCGGGCACGCGGGGCGGCCTCGCGCGGCTCGCGGAAGGACGGTGGGAGATCTTCACTCCGGCGAGCGTGCCGGAGCTGGCGCACCCCGTGCGGGCGCTCGCCGAGACGGTGAGCGGCACGGGCGCGCGGACGCTCTGGGCCGGCACCTACGGCGGCGGGCTCGCGCGGCTGCAGGGCGGGACGTGGACGGCGCTGACGAAGGCGAGCTCCACGCTGCCGGACGACCACGTGATGGCGCTCGCGGCGGAAGGCGGCGCGCGCGGCGGCCGCACGCTCTGGATCGGCACCAACGCCGGCGGCCTCGCGCGCCTGCGGCACGATGGGTGGGTGGGGTTCACGCAGCGGAGCGCGGGCCTGTCCGGCACCATCGGCTCCATCGCCGAGGTGCGCGCGCCGGGAGGACAGGCCGGCCCGCCCGAGCTCTGGGTGGCCGTGAACAACACGGTGGTGCGATCGTCGGGGCAGGGCTTCGCGCCGCTCGACGCCCCCGAGCTCGCCGGCAAGCTCGGCACCCTGGTGACCTTCGTCCTGCCGTCGACGCGCGAGCCCGGTGTGGTCTGGATCGGCACCGACGTCGCCGGGCTCCATCGCTGGGCAGGCGGGCAGCTCACCACGTATACGAAGCAGAGCTCCCCGCTCCCCGGTGTCGGCGTCCAGGCGCTGTCGGAGTCCATGGACGGCCGCGCGCTCTGGATCGCGACGGACACCGGGGCCGCGCGCCTGGACGCGGACGGCGCGTGGCAGGTCTTCACGAAGGCGCAGGTGCCCCTCGCGGACGACCACATGACAGGCATCCTCGAGACAGCGACCCCGGGCGGGAAGGTCTCGACCTGGTTCGGCACCATGAGGGGGCTCTCGCGGCTCACGGACGGGCAGTGGCGGAGCTACACGGCAGCGGACGCGCCGCTCGCCTCGGACGTGGTCGCCGCGCTCACCGAGATCCGGGACGCGCGCGGCGCGCGGGTGCTCTGGATCGGCACCCAGGGCGGGATCTCGCGCTACGACCTCGACGCGGAGGCGTGGCTCGAGCCGCTGAACGAGCGGACCCGGCCGTCGCTGCCGGACAGCATCGTCTACGGCATGCGCGCGGACGCGCAAGGCCGGGTCTACGCGTTCACCGACCGCGGCGTCACCCGCTTCACCCCGCGCGCGCCCACGCCGGACGACCCGGCCGAGCTCGCGGCGTACACCTTCACCACCGAGGATGGGCTGCCGAGCAACGAGTGCAACCAGAACGGCTCGTTCGTGGACAGCCAGGGCCGCGTCTGGGCGGGCACGACCGGCGGGGTGGCGGTGTTCGAGCCGGCCGAGGAGGTGCCGGACGCCACGCCCAGGCCGCTCGCCCTCGCCGCGCGCGCTCAACGTGCGCGCGGCGCGCTCGCCCTCGCGCCCGGCGCGTCGCTCGCCTGGGACGAAAACACCGTCTCGTTCGAGTACACGCTGCTAAGCCTCTTCCACGAGCGCAGCACGCGCTACAGCACCCAGCTCGCCGGCTTCGACGCGGCGCCGAGCGCGTGGAGCGCCGACGTGAGCGCGCGCTACACGAACCTCGCGCCCGGCCCGTACACCTTCCAGGTCTGGGGCCGCGATCACGCCGGCAACATCGCCGGCCCGGCGACCGTCGCCTTCCGCGTCCGGCCCGCGCCGTGGCGCACCGCCTGGGCTTACCTCGGGTATGCGGCGGTGCTGGGCGGGCTCGTCTACGGCGGCGTGCGCCTGCGGCTCCGGGCGCTGCGGCGGCGGACGCGCGAGCTGGAGCTCCTCGTGGAGCAGCGCACCGCCGAGCTCACGGCCGCCAGGGACGCGGCGGACGCCGCGAACCAGGCGAAGACCACCTTCCTCGCCAGCATGAGCCACGAGCTGCGCACGCCCCTCAACGGCATCCTCGGCTACGCGCAGCTCCTCCAGCGGTCGCCGCGGCTCGCCCCGGAGGACCGGCCCGGCGTGGACGTGGTGCGCCGGTCGGGCGAGCACCTGCTCACCCTGATCGACGACGTCCTCGATCTCGCCCGCATCGAGGCTGGCCGGATGGATCTCGCGCCGGGCGACGTCCACCTGCCGTCGCTCGCGCGCACTGTCGCGGAGCTGTGCAAGGTGCGCGCGGCGCAGAAGGGGCTCGCTTTCGAGCACGAGGTAGCGGAGGGCACGCCGGCGTGGGTCCGCGTCGACGAGAAGCGGCTCACGCAGGTGCTCCTCAACCTGCTCGGCAACGCCATCAAGTTCACCCGCGCGGGGCGGGTGACCTTCCGGGTCGCGGGGGGCGAGCAGCAGGGGCGCGGCGGCGTCGTCTTCCGCGTCGAGGACACCGGCCCCGGCATCGCGCCGGCGGATCGCGAGCGCATCTTCGAGCCGTTCGAGCAGGCCGGCGACGAGCGCGCGCGCATGGAGGGGGCGGGCCTCGGGCTCGCGATCACCCGGCGGATCGTCGACCAGATGGGCGGCCGCATCGACGTGGAGAGCGCGCCCGGCGAGGGGAGCACCTTCACCGTGGCCCTCGACCTGCCCGCGCTCGCCGGCGCGTCGCCGGCCGGCGAGCGGCGCGGGGCCGCGGCGATCACCGGATACGAGGGCGCGCGCCGGACGATCCTCGTGGTCGACGACCACGAGGACAACCGCGCCTTCCTGCGGGACGCGCTCGCCCCGCTCGGCTTCGAGGTCGTGGAGGCCGCGGGCGGCGAGGCGGCCGTCGCGCTGGCGGCGGCGCGCAGGCCGGACCTCGTGCTGATGGACCTCCGCATGCCCGATCTCGGCGGCGACGAGGCCGCGCGCCGGATCCGCCGGATCCCGGGGCTCGCCGGCCTGCCGATCCTCGCCACGTCGGCGAGCGTGGAGGAGCCCGAGCGGGCGCGCAGCGCGGCCGCCGGCTGCGACGGCTTCCTCCCGAAGCCGATCGAGCTCGGCGCCCTGCTCGAGCTCCTGGAGCGCCGCCTCGCGCTCACCTGGGTCCGCGCGGCGCCCGCGAGCGCGCGCGGCGCGGACGGCGACGACGGCGAGGAGCCGCTGCGCGAGGCGGTCGTGCCGCCGCCCGCGGACGAGCTCGCGCGGCTCGCCGAGCTCGTCGACCGGGGCCGCATCCAGGACGTCGTGCAGCGGCTCGCCGCGCTCGAGGCGGAGGACCCGCGGCTCGCGCCCTGGCTCCGCGAGGTGCGCGGGCTGGCCGAGGAGTTCCGGATCCGCGAGCTCGGCGAGCGGCTGGCCGCGCCGGAGCGCGGCGCCGCGGCTTCATGACCGAGATCGTGCGGCGCGGGTGATTCGCGCCGTGATCTGCCTTACCATGTCGGCATGACCATGCGCTCTCGAACCATGAAGCAGCACCGCTCCTCGGTCGTCGCGGCCACGCTCCTGGCCGCGGCGTCCGCCGGCCTCCCCGTCGCGCGCGCGGACAGCGGCCCGCTGGAGCGTACTCCGGTGACCTACAGCGTGACGGATCCCTACGCGCGCAGCGTCGAGCACGAGATCCACGGCTTCCGCGTCGACCCGCCCTGCGCGGCCACGTCGGTCGTGCTGCTGCAGCACGGCCTCTCCTATGGCGCCGAGGCCTGGGATTTCAGCCCCGAGCAGGGCTATTCCTACGCGCGCACCCTGGCCGCCGCCGGCTACACCGTCGTGGCCATCGACAGGCTCGGCTACGGTGAGAGCACCCTGGAGGATGGCTATCGGGCGACGGTGGACGCTCACGCCGATATAGCTCACCAGATCGTCCAGCAGCTCCGCGGAGAATTCGACCACGTCGCGATCGGCGGCCACAGCGCCGGCGCCGAGGTCTCGGAGCTGGAAGCCGGCCTGTTCGACGACGTCGATGTCCTGATCGCGATGGGGTACCACCAGTTCCCCTCCGCGCAGTTCATCGGCGACTTCGCCACAGGCGACATCCCGCGCGCCCTTCTCAGCGATTACGAGTACTTCCTGGGCACGCCGTCCCATCGCGCCCAGATGTTCTATACCGCCGCCGCCGAGCCCTGGGTCGTCGCCGCGGACACCGCCGCCGCCCACCTGACGCCCAGCGGCGAGATCCTCACGATCACCCTCCAGCCCTCGCGTGTCCTCGCGCCGTTCGTCCGCGTCCCGGTGCTCCTGCAGCTCGCCGACAGCGATCGGCTGTTCCCCTCTGCGTTCGCCCTCCTCGCGGCGGCCAGCTTCCTCCAGTCGCCTTCGGTGACGCTCGATACAGTGCCGCAGGCCGGCCACACCTACATGCTCCACCGCAGCGGCCCGGCGGCCGGCGAGCGCATCGCCGACTGGCTGCGCGGCCGGCCCGAGACGCCGAGCTGCCTGCCTGACTCCCCCTGAGGAGAGCGAGCCCGCTGCCCTGGACGCAGGAGGGCAGCTCGGTGTGCCAGGGGTAGACCGCCTCCGGCGTTCGCCGGCGCCTCAGCCGCCCGCCGCGGCGCGGCCGCCGGCGTCGAGGCCGCCCTTCTTGACGATGAAGGCGGCGATCTCCTCGACGCCCTTGTTCTCCTTCAGGTTCGTGAAGAGGAACGGCCTGTCTCCCCGCATCTTGCGGGCGTCCCTGTCCATCACCTCGAGGCTGGCGCCGACCATGGGCGCGAGATCGATCTTGTTGATGATGAGCAGGTCCGATCGCGTGATCCCGGGGCCGCCCTTGCGCGGGATCTTGTCGCCGGCCGACACGTCGATGACATAGAGGGTCAGATCGGCGAGCTCCGGTGAGAACGTCGCGGCCAGGTTGTCTCCGCCGGACTCGACGAACACGAGATCGAGCGGGGCGAGGCGCTGCGCGATCTCGCGGACGGCCGCGAGGTTGATGGAGGCGTCCTCGCGGATGGCCGTATGGGGGCAGCCGCCTGTCTCGACGCCGACGATGCGCTCGGGGCTGAGCGCGCCCGAGCGGGTCAGGAACTCCGCGTCTTCCTTCGTGTAGATGTCGTTGGTGACCACGGCGACGCGCCACTCGTCGCGCATGCGCTTGCAGAGGCGATCGACGAGCGCCGTCTTGCCGGAGCCGACAGGCCCTCCGATACCGACGCGGAGGGGACCGTGATTCGCTGTTGTCATGACCGGAACAACCTCGTGTGCTGGGTTTCGTGTTGCATCGACGAGAGATCGACCCCCGGCGTCGCGGCGCCGATGCGATCGAGCGGCGTCTCGCGGGCGCGCCGCGCAGCGTCGACGATGACCGGCTCGAGCGCCGTGACGACCCGCTGGCCGTCCGTCTGGCCGAGCGGGATCAGGCGGATGCCCGCCGAGACGAGGCCGGAGCCGAAGGCGTGCAGGTACGCCAGAAGCGCCGGATCGAGCGGCACGCCGTGCGCGGCCGCGGCGAGCCCGACGGCGACCGGGAGCGGCGCCTCGCCGGCGTGGCGCTCCGCGAACGCGTCGAGGCGGGGGTGTGGCCACGCGGCGCGGGTGATGGTGAGGAACGCGGCGCCCTGCTGCGCGCTCTCCAGCGCGAGCTCGCGGGTGCCCCGGAGCGCCGCCGCGAGCTCGGCCACCTCGTCGAGGTCCCGGTCCTGCTGCGCGCGCCAGGCGGCCGCGAGGAGGGCCGCGTCGACCCGGCCGGAGCCCTCGCCGAGGATCGTCGCGACCCAGGCCCGGAGCTGGTCCGCCGTCGTGACCAGGCCCGCCTCGACCGCCCACTCGAGCCCGTGGCTGTAGCTGAATCCGCCGATCGGGTAGGCCGGCGACGTCCAGCTCAGCAGGCGGTAGAGCGCTCCCTCACCCACGGCGATCACCCGTGTCCGTCCTCGCGATCGTGCTCATGATCGTGGGAATGTCCATGACCGTGAGCGTGGGAGTGCCCGTGGTCGTGCGCGTGCTCATGGCCGTGGTCGTGCGCGTGCTCATGGCCGTGGTCGTGCGCGTGCTCATGGCCGTGGGAATGTCCATGACCGTGAGCGTGGGAGTGCTCATGGCCGTGGTCGTGCGCGTGGGAATGCCCGTGCCCGTGCGGCGACTGCCGGTCGTAGGCGCCGCGCTCCGGCGTGAAGGGCGCGCGCAGCGGCGTCGCCTCGGCGCCGAGCCCCCGGACCATGTCGACGATCACGTGATCGTGGCGGATGAGGATCCGCGCGCCGTCGATGGCCGCCGGGATATGGCGATTGCCGATATGCCAGGCGACGCGGGCCAGGTCCGCCGCCTCGCGGCACGTGACGGCGACGAGCTCCTCGTCCGCTGCGCGCACCGCGATCCAGGCGCCGTCCTCGAGGCGAAGACCGTCCCCGTCGCCGAGCACGGTCGCCTCCGCAAGGTCGAGCAGGAACTCCCACCCCTGGTCGGTCGTGAGCCGGATCCGCCGGCGGTGCCGGTCGTCGTAGGCGAGCGTCACGCACGCGTCGGCGGCGGCTTCGGGATAACTCCCGCGGGGAACAACCTCGATGGCGCGTCGCATGTCAGAACAGGAAGTAGCGCTGGGCCATGGGGAGCACGTCGGCCGGTTTGCACTTGAGCACCTTGCCGTCGGCCCTCACGATGTAGCTCTCCGGGTCGACCTCCATGACAGGCGTGGCCGTGTTGTGGATCATGTCTGCCTTCGAGATGCCGCCTCGGGTGTTCTCCACCGCGATCAGCGGGCGCGAGAGTCGCGCGGTCTTTTCGATCCCGCGCGAGAGCGACAGCTTGCTGACGAACAGGACCGAGCTCTCGATCGCGTTCCGGCCATAGGCGCCGAACATGGGCCGGTAATGCACGGGCTGAGGCGTCGGGATGGCGGCGTTCGGATCGCCCATCGGCGCCATGACGATCGAGCCGCCCTTGAGCACCATGTCCGGCTTGACCCCGAAGAAGGCCGGCGACCAGATCACGAGATCGGCGAGCTTGCCGACCTCGACCGAGCCGATGTGCCGGCTGACGCCCTGGGCGATGGCCGGGTTGATGGTGTACTTGGCGACATAGCGCTTGGCGCGGAAGTTGTCGTTGCCCTCCTTCTCCTCCTCGAGCTTGCCGCGCTGGCGCTTCATCTTGTCGGCGGTCTGCCAGGTCCGCAGGACGACCTCGCCGATGCGCCCCATCGCCTGGTTGTCGCTCGACATGATGGAAATGGCGCCCATGTCGTGCAGGATGTCCTCGGCGGCGATCGTCTCCTGCCGGATACGGCTCTCGGCGAACGCGACGTCCTCCGGAATGTCCTTCCTGAGGTGATGGGCGACCATCAGCATGTCCAGGTGCTCCGCGACCGTGTTCTTCGTGAAGGGCCGGGTCGGGTTCGTGGACGCCGGGAGCACGTTGCGCTCCCCGACCAGCGCGATGATGTCGGGCGCATGGCCGCCCCCGGCCCCCTCGGTGTGGAACGAGTGGATCGTCCGCCCCTTGAAGGCCGCGATCGTGTCCTTCACGAAGCCGCCCTCGTTCAGCGTGTCGGAGTGGATCGCCACCTGGACGTCCTGCTCGTCGGCGACGGAGAGGCAGTTGTCGATCGCGGCGGGCGTGCTGCCCCAGTCTTCATGGAGCTTCAGCCCGCAGGCGCCGGCCGCGATCTGCTCGATGATGCCCTCGGGCCGGCTCGTGTTCCCCTTGCCGAACAGGCCGATGTTGATCGGCAGCGCTTCGGCCGCCTGGAGCATGCGCAGCATGTGGAAGGGGCCCGGCGTACAGGTCGTCGCGGTCGAGCCCGCAGCCGGTCCGGTGCCGCCGCCGATCAGCGTGGTCAGGCCCGAGGAGAGCGCCTCCTCGACGACCTGCGGGCAGATGAAGTGGATGTGCGTGTCGACGCCGCCCGCGGTGACGATCTTCCCGGCGCCCGCGATGACCTCCGTGCCGGGGCCGATGACGATGGTCACGTTGTCCTGCACGTCGGGGTTGCCGGCCTTGCCGATCGCGGCGATCCGGCCGTCCTTGAGGCCGATATCCGCCTTGACGATGCCCCAGTGGTCGAGGATGACCGCGTTGACGATCACCGTGTCGACGACCAACTTGCGGACGGTGTCCTCAGGATCCCACGTCCTCTGGGACTGGCCCATCCCGTCGCGGATGACCTTGCCGCCGCCGAACGTGACCTCCTCTCCATAGCCATGGAACGTGTCCTCTGTCCCATGCTTATGGACAGCGGTGAAGTCCTTCTCGACCTCGATGAAGAGCTCGGTGTCGGCGAGCCGCACCTTGTCGCCCACCGTCGGGCCGTACAGGCTCGCGTAATTGAAGCGAGAGATCTGCTTGGACATGGCCTGGGTCTCCTAGAGTGAGCCGTCGATCTAGAGTGAGCCGTCGATCTCGCCCTTGAAGCCGATGACGACGCGATCGCCGCCGTAGGCCACCAGGGGCACGTCCTCGTACGTCTTGCCCGGCTCGAAGCGCATCGCCGTGCCGGCCGGGATGTCGAGCCGCATGCCGCGAGCCGCCGCGCGGTCGAAATCGAGCGCAGAGTTGACCTCGTAGAAATGATAATGGCTGCCCACCTGGATCGGCCGATCGCCGGTGTTCTTGACGGTGCGGAGCGTCGCGGCGGGCCGGTTCTTGTTGATCTCGATCGTGACCTGCACCGGGGGGGTGATGATCTCCCCGGGGATCAGGGGCTGTCCACAAGTCTTCTGCTGCTCGGCCCCGGGCTGCACGGGCAGCACGCATCGCGTGGTGATGGGGTTGTGGATGGTGACGAGCTTCGTGCCGTCGGGGAACGTCGCCTCGACCTGGACGTCGTGGATCATCTCGGCGATGCCATCCATCACCTGATCCGCGTAGACCACGCGCGTGCCCGCGCTCATCAGCTCCTCGACGGACCTGCCGTCGCGGGCGGCCTCCAGCACGAAGTCGGAGATGAGCGCGATCGCCTCCGGGTAGTTGAGCTTCACGCCGCGCTCCAGCCGCCGGCGCGCGACGATCGCGGCCATGGAGATGAGCAGTTTGTCCTTCTCTCGGGGGGTGAGATTCATCGACTCCTCCTCAGATCGACCAGAACCGCGGCATGCGCGCCGGATGACCGGAGCGCGCCGCCCTGAGCCACGAGACCAGATCGGTGAGCGCGCGCTGCACGTGCGCCGGCTCCGCGCCGAGCGCCCGGGCCACGAGCACCCCGCCGACGAGCGTGACCCCCGCGCGGCACGGCGCGCGCGAGAGCCGCGCGCGGGCCTCGTCGACCCACGCCGCCGCGTCATCGGCGACAAGCAGCGCGACGCCCGCCGCAGTGGCGCCCCCGAAGCCCGCGGGGTCCGCGATCTGCGCGGCGATGTCGCCGGACAGGGAGAGCGCGTCCGTCCACGTGAGCCGCCCTCCACGCCGGACGCGCCAGACGTCGTGCAGCGCGCCGGACGCGAAGCGCTCGCCCCGGGCCAGGCGGCCGAAGACGACGAGATCCAGCGCCAGCAGGCTCCCCCCGGGCGCGACGTCGAGCTCGACGCGCCGCTCGAGGCGAGCGTTGTTGAACAGGATCATCTCCCGGGGCAGCCACTCGAGCGCGGCGCCTTCGCCGACGCGGAGATCGATCGCGAGGCGGCCGGGGGCGCCGAGCGACGGATAGATCTTCTCGGCAGCCTGGCTCGTCACGGTGGCCGTGGCGCCAGGGCGCGCCTCGACGGAGATCCGGAGGACGTCGCCTCCGATCATCCCGCCAGATGTCGTAAGGAAAACCCCGAGCAGCGGCTCGTCGGGCTCTTGCCGCGGGAAGAGCATGCGGCACGGGGCGTGGTGCGCGAGGTGCACCGGCCTCGTGCGATCGTGCCGCTCGAAGCGGACCTCGAGGAACCCGTTGTCCCGCTGCAGCCCAAGGAGATGCTCGGGGTAGTCGTCCGGGTCAGCCATGGAGATCCCGCGCAGAGCGTACAAACAACCCCCCGTCGCCGCCGTTCGCTGCTCGTCGGTGCGGCCCGGCCTTTGTACGTCAGCGCGCGCAGCGTTGTCCATAAGACTTTGGTCCCATGCCGATGGTCTGCCTCGGCGTGCCACGCGACGCGCACACCCCTCGCGGCCGCGCTCGACGGCTCAGGCCGCCGCGGGCCGAGGCCTCGAGGGGCGTGGCTGTTGTCGGATCGTCATGACGGGTGAGCCATGGTACCTATAGGGGCGGAGCGCGATCGTCTGGACGGACAGCCAATTCAACGTCACTTGCTTTCTCGTCATCGCCGGGCGCAGCGCTCGCCCCTCGCCTCCTTCGGGACGGCGTAGCTCGACCGCTACAGGGATCCTATCTGCGTGAGCGCCCGCCGGTCCATGGGAACAAGGTCCTGTGGCGGGCGACGCCGGCCGCCGATTGGCCAGGAGTGGTCGGCCGATAACCCCGTGCTCGGCAGGGCCACGACGAGGCGCTGGTCAGGCGCGAAGGAACATGAGCGCCATGGTCCCTGCCGCCCCGGCGCTGACGCGATGTGAGCGTCCGGTGAACGCCGGACGTTCGAGCCAGGCATAAGGACATTTCGGAAGGCATCCATGGGCCTGGCAAGGTTCTGACGGCAGCTCGCCGGACGTCGTGTTCTTGCGCCTGGGCAGCTCCGTTGCCCGGCCAAGACCGTTTCCCGTGTCCGAGGAAAGCTCAACTCCCCCGCCCGGACCGTTCCGGTACCCGAGGAAAGCTCAGGGGTCTGCAGGCCCAATGCGTGCAGCTCGGGCCCCAGAGGTCGGCTTGTCCAAATTCACGTGGTTTCCGAGGAGCGCCGACACATCAGCGCGCGGAGGGTCGGCAAGTGTCTGCGCACCGTCGTGACCGAGACCGACGCTTTGCGGGACAGCGCGACGGCGGCATCGGTGTCCGAGTCGAGCATGGCCTGGAGTACCGACAGCCGCGTCTTCAGGCTCCGAGGGGAGCGACAATCCAGCAACGCTTGCTGAAAAATCGGCGCCAGCTCGGCAATCTGCGGTGCGGGCACGCGAACGAGCCGCAGGACGGCAAGTGAGCAATCATCGCCGGTACGCTCACGGAAGAGCTCTCGTAGGTTGATCTCGAGTGCCTCCTCGACCTCACGAGGGGCTCTCTTGTCGAGCCAGGTCCAGATGGATCGCAGGGCCGCTGCCAGGGAGCCGTCGCGTTTGGTGTACAACGACTCCGCGCTCCCGTCCGACATGAGCGCGAACGAGGATCGACCATCAAGGCTCCCCCGTACGACGAACATGAGAGCCTGAGCCTGTCCCGACGTCAGGAAGACTGTCTCATTGGCATGCTCCCCGCGCTGAGGGCGCGACAAGATCTCGCTTTGGCCATCGCGCTCGCAAGCGATGACGCCATCGCCGATGTGACCGGCGAGGAACCGCTCTCTGTCGACGGCCACGAAGAGCAGGGTGCTACCAAAGTCGGCGAGGGAGGCGTGGCGAGTTCGTGCCTCGGCACCCAGTCGTGCCACGATCACGTCGACAATCTCGGCGCGAGCACGGTCGACATCCATGTCCCAGAGGGCATCGAACCGCTCGGAGACGTGCTTGACCGTCTCTGCCACGGCGAGTTGAGCGCCTGCGTCCGCGTGACGTGCCGAACCAGCGCCGTCCGCAAGCGCGATCACAGTGATCTTCCCAGGCGCCGATATCGCGACGGCATCCTGGCAGGGCACGCCAGATTTTTCGTGGAGGCGGCCTGTGACCGAAGCTCCGGCCGCCATCCACCGCGTCAGAGCTCGGACCATCCCTTGATCCCATTCTCGTCGAGCGGGACCCTCTCCCCGGGGATACTCTGCGAAACTCGTGACACACTCTTGCTGAGCCACTCGAAGAAGGCTCGGAAGTTGAGACTCTTCAATCGGAGCGGAGTACGGTTCGGCGAAAAACGAGCGAGCACGTTCATGTCCGCGCTTGTCCCGATCCCGATGGGAAAAATCGTGAGCTTCTTCTCCTCGAGGAGTTGTACGGTGCGTTGCCCAGCGCTGTCGATGTTGTCAGTGGGCTGCCCGTCCGTCATCAGGACCAACCATGGCTGGTAGTAATCGATGCCAGCCGAAGAATACTCCTTCTTGCGCGCGTCCAGCAGGTCCAGCGCGAGATTCACCGCCGCGCCCATCGGCGTGGACCCCGACGCCTGCAGGATCGGTACGCTCTGCCGTGTAATTGAGCCGAAGTCCACGACCTTCTTCGCGACGTCCCCAAACGTGACCACGGCCGTTTCGGCGGAATATTTGGCGATCTCGTCACCCTTGATCGCCGTGAAGAAGAGCGAGACGCCCTCGTTGAGCTCCTCGATGGGCGCTCCGGACATCGAACTGCTCGTATCGAGGCACAGGCACACAGGAATCCGTGGCGTAGGGTTGTTCACGAGCTCCTCTCTACGGAGCAGCATTTCTTGACTCATCTCGTCCTCTTCTCCAAAGTTGTCTCAGAGCTTGGTTGTCTCAGAGCTTGAACAGGTCCCGGAGCGAATCCCAAAATCCTCGATCGTCACCGAGTTCCACGCTAGCCCCGGGGTTGCCCGCTGCAGCCGCCTGCGGGCTGCTTACAGTGCTCCGGCTTCTTTGCCGGCAGCCCCGGCACCTCTTGGGTAAAGAAAGGTTTTTTCTCTTGAAGTACGCGCGATCCGTTGCGGCAAGCTCGAATTGCTGTCCACAGCTCCTGCACGTCTCGATTTGCTTGAGGGCCCTGCACGGTTGACATATGCGCGGTCGATTGGCAAGCTGGCGGACCTGGGCCTGTCGCATCACGAAATCTTGATCGCATAGAAAGCACTTGCACGGGACCTCGGCGTTCCGGCAGTCCGGGCACAGGTCACCGCTGCTCGAATTGTCGAACACCCCGTAACCTTCTCCGCACTCGGCGCAACAGTGCCACGCGCCACCCCTGCGCAGCACGTCCTCTTGCCTCAATCGCTTAAAAGTCGTCGGGAAGATCACGTCAGACACGTAGCCTTTGACGATGTCTTGCTGGTAGCGGCGCATTAGCTCCGCCCACTCGTCGGTCCGTAGCAACTCGCCCTCGGAGAACACGCCGTGAAACGCCTCTTTCAAGTAGAAAGGAAGGTGACTCCACATGAAGCGCCACGGTCCATCGGGCACGCCTTTCCCCTTCTTCTCGGCCAGGCTATAAGGGAAGTGACGGCGCCGGACGTTCTCCGCGGGATCGCCGCCTCCCGCGTGGGAGTACGGCGGCTTTCCAGGCATGAGCGTCATGAACATCAACGTGGCAACGGCAAAGAACTCGTGGGAGTATTCCCTGAGGACGGCCGCTAGATTCTTCCCCAGCAGGTCCGGGGTCAGGAAGGTCGCCGTCCCTACGGGACAGGGAAAGTCCTCGATCTGGTAGCTATCCGTATCGACGAAGAAGACGGTCTTCTGATCGACGACTAGGATGTTGAGCGGGTTGATGTCGCCCAGTAACACGTTGCGACTGTGCAGCTCAATCAGTGGTTCCAGGATGGCGAGGGCGAGCGCAACGAGCTGATATCGGGTCCACCGGGGAAAATTGCTCTCGAGCAGAGGTTTCACGAAGACCGCACGCTGAAGTTGCTTACCCCTGGCGGCGGGCATCAAATATCCGATAAACTCTCCTCGCTCGTTCGTGGCCAGGCTGGAAGGCCAGCATATGGAAGGATGCATGACCGGTTTGCTGAGCATAAGCTCAAGCTTCTTCTGTGCGCCGTGCGTCACCCTGCTGCCCTCGTAGACCTTGCAGGCTAGACCGCTGTCCGTACCAAAGACCGAGCCTTCCCCGCCGGAGCCCAGCAGGCACGTCAATCGTGTTTGTCGTCCACTTCCGTCTCGCACGGCGTGTCCCACGCCTGGTAGCATGGCAACCGACATACGGCGTTCGTCGAGGCGCGGCGCTCCGGTACAAAGCCGGAACTTCGCACTGGTGCTAGTATTTTCGCTGGTCTGTTGCGGAGAGCTGACAGCGCTCGGAGGTGTAGGCGCAGCTTCGAGGGTCTTCCAAACAGCCCCCTGGCGCGAATGCAACACCCAGCGGTCGAGGCTGCCTTGGTCGCCGATGCGAAACGCTAGGATCTCCTTTGCTCGATTGATCGACCGGCGCTGCTCCAGTCGAAGCGCGTCCGCTGCGAGGTCTCGGTCTTGCGTGATAAGGCAGAACCGGTACTTCTCACAGAAGCGGACCATCACAAGCTGAAACACGTTGTCCGCGAACGTGTCTTCGCTGCCTCCGAATATGTCGACCAGGCCCATCGCCCGGAATCTCGCCACTACGTCCTCTGCGCCGCAAGCCTTCCGCTGCAGCGCCGGATCCCGGGCGCCAGTGTGCCGGCGGAGCTCCTCGACCACCTGTATCGGCACGATGAATTTTTGACCAGTCTGGTTGAGAAGCGGGACGAAGGAGCGAGTGAGCAGATCTTCAGCGAGCGGGTGCATCCAGCTCGATGTGTCGACCAAGACCCGCAGATCGATCGAACTGCCTGACAGCGCCGTCCCCGGAGGCTTCGTCATCAGTGCGCAGCCTACCCCCGCGACCGTATGGCAGTCTACAATGTTTCGCGCTTACAGCCCTTCCTTCATCCACCTCCATCCGCCTTCACGGAGGCGGGCGGCCGCGTGTGGCCCGAGCGCCTCGTCCGCGCGTCCGCCGCGACTCAACCGCGGCACCCGCCTCGTCGCCGCCCACGTTCGCGAGGCGGACCTCGCCGCGCGCAGCCGCGGCTTCGCTCGACAGGGATCACGCGGCCGCGCGCTCGCGCTCCGGCAGGGGCGCGCCCCTGGGCGCCTCGCCGTGGAGGAGGATGCTCTTCTCGCGGAGCGCCTTGAGCGCCCGCTCCGTCAAGGTGCTCTGGTAATCCTGCTTGTATTTCATGTCGAGGACGTGCGCCTCGGCGTCGAGGCGCACCGCCGTGACGTCGCCGATCACGCACTGGCTCACGCGCACGCTGGGCGACTGCCCGAGATAGATATAGCGGCTGCTGGTGACGCACTCCTCCACGACCCGCTTGGCGAGCCCGATGTCCTGATCGAGGGCGATGAAGAGCTGGACGCTGACCGCCATGTGCAGCCGGCCGTGGTTCGCCGAACCGACCGCCTCGGTCAGGAACTTGTTGTTCGGGATCGTCACGAGCAGGTTGTCCTCGGTGATGAGGCGCACCGAGCGCAGCCCGATCGTGATGACCTCCCCGTAGAGATCGCCGAACTTGACCCGGTCGCCCACCAGGAACGGTCGATCGACGATGAGCGTCAACCCGGCGAGGATCGAGGAGGCGAGATCCTTGAGCGCGAAGCCGACCGTCACGGCCACCGTGCCGGTCAGGGCGAGCACGACCTCGCGGGAGAGGTTGATGGAGACCGCGGTCGCGGCGGCCATGCCGCCGATGTAGAGGCCGAAGCGCAGCAGCGTGGCGACCTGGTTGAGCAGGAGGCGCCGGTGAACATACCGGCTGCCGCCGCGCTCGATGACGGCGGTGATCAGCCGGACGAGGAGCCACGTGACGACGAGGATCGCGACGCCGGAGAGCACGCCCCCCGCCTGGATCGTCTCGATGAGCTTCGCGCTTTCGACAAGGTCTGCGTCGGATTCCATGGCTGTCCTCTCGTCACGGCTGGATCAGGTGCTTGCGCAGGAGGAAGGTCGTGACCGCGCTCTGCCAGCGGGTGGTGACGCGGTGACGGCCCCCCAGGTTGTCGATGACGCCGAGATCGACCAGCTTGGACAGGGCGTTCTCGCACGGGAGCCGGGGGAACCCGAGCGAGATCGACGCCTCCTCGGTGGTCAGGCTGTCGTGCCACACGACGCTGGCGAGGACGAAGCGCTCCAGCTCGCCGAGCGCCTCCAGGTCGTCCCCGCTGGGGCCGCGGAAGAGCTGGACGCGGAGGCGGCGATCGCCGGCGGGGCTCAGCGATCGCAGCCAGTAGTGAAGGGCGACCCGCGGAGAGCCCTGCGCGTAATCCCAGATGAGGCGGTTATAGTCCCGCTCGGTCGCGGACGCGTAGGCCTGCTGGTCGGCCGCGTCCTCGTCCACGAGGAGGTCGTCGAACGAGAGCGTGAATCCGCTCGCCCGGAGCCGCCCGCCGAGCAGCTCGCCCAGCTTGGGCTCGGGCCAGGGCGCGAGCTGCTCGATCGTCCGGAAGACGATGGCCCCGCCGCGGGCGAAGAGCAGGTACCGGTACGGGTGCTCCGCGATGGCGCACAGCCAGAACATCCGCGGCGTCGAGTGCTCGACGATCTCCAGGAACGCCTCCCACGCGCCCCACGTGTCCAGGCCGCGCAGGAACAGGTGCTCCAGGTCGTCGACGATGAACAGCCGGCGCGGCTGGGCGCGCAGCCACGCCGCGAGGGCGCCGGCGCCTTCGCGCGCGCCGCGCGGGGCGTCGAGCGCGGCCCCGAGCACGGCGACGACATCGCCCTCGGTGAGCAGCCGCTGCCTGAGCGCGATGCGCTGGCAGGGGATCTCCCCGGCCTTGTGCTCGGCCGCGCGGAGCCAGCTCGTCTTGCCCGAACCCGCGCCGCCGACCAGAAGGAGCGATCCACCCTGGGCGCTGTCCCTCCAGGTGGCGAGCAGCCCCTCGAAGCGATCGAGGCCAGGGTAGTGGTCGAGCCCCCGGGCCGGATCCTCGATCGGCTGCTCGGGCAGGCAGGCGAGGAGCTCCTCGGGCAGCGCGGAGGTCGACTCGGCCGCGGCCGGGGCGCCCTTGCGCCGCTCGATCCGCCTCCGGAACATGAACGCGAGGACCCGGTGCGACGACTCGAAGCCGAGCAGGAAGCGCCGGGCCGTGCGGCTGAGCGCGGCGAGCGCCAGCCCCACGAACGCGGCGATCGCGACGAAGAAGCCGTACCAGCGGCGGCGGGTCGCGCGCACCGCCTCGGCGAGCGGCCCGGTGTCCTGGAGTCGCAGGTAGGCCTCGCAGATGTCGTCGCGCCACCGGCGCATGAGCAGCAAGGCGAGCGGGATCGCGCCGACCCAGGCGGCGCGGCCGACGGCATGGTGGAGGTACCCCCGGCCCGCCACGCCCTCGGCCAGGGCCAGGAGCAGCTGCACGGCCAGCGCGTAGCGGGCCACCGTCTGCAGCGAGCGGAGGAGCTTCGCGCCGATCGCCGCGCCGGGCGTGGCCTCGCGCGAGGCGACGAGGTGGCGCCCGGCGGCGAGCGCGAGGCGGTAGAGGGCGTACCAGAGCAGGAGGGAATAGCCGAGCTCGATCCCGCGGACGCGCGCCGCCGTGGGCCCGAGGGCCGCGTGGACGCCCGCGAGCGCGGCGAGGAAGAGCAGCTCGCCCGAGACCGCCGACAGCGCGGCGTGCGCGCGGCCGACGCCGCGCAGCAAGCGCGGCCGGTGGAGCACGCGACCGAGCGCGGCCTGGGCGCCGTCGAGCAGGCGCTGCCGCCGCCGGGCCAGCAGGAGCGCGGCGAGGATCACGGCGAGGAGGAGGCCGCCGCGCGCGATCGTGGCGGCCATGTAGAACGGGTCGCGGAGCGCCGCGCGCGCGTCCACGAGGGCGCTGTCGCGGCGGAGCCCGTACCACCGCGCCCGCGCGGCGATGTGCCAGAGCTCCGCGCGGAGCTGGTCCATCCCCTCGCGATCGACGCCGAGCGCCTCGTCGCGCCGCGCGTCGCGCAGCCGCGCGAGGAGCAGCTCGCGCGCTCCGTCGAGCGCCTCCTCGGCGCCGAGCGCCTCCTCGGCGCGCTCCCGGGCGGCGCGGCGCGCCTCGATGTCGAGGGCGTCGGCCTCGTCCGAAAGCGCGCGGCGCAGCGCCGCGAGCCGCTGGGCCTCGGGCGGCTGAGCGACGCCCGGCGCGTCGCCGGCGGCCGGCGGCTCGCGCGGCGCCTCGAGGCGCGGCACGGCGGGGGCCGCGGTCAGATCCCGGAGCGCGGCGTCGACCTCCGGACGCAGCGACTGCAGCTCGGCCATGACCCGCTGGAGCAGCGCATCCGCGGCCTGGCTGCCGTGGCCCACCTCCCGCGCCTCGCGGCCGAGCTCCTCGATCCGGGCGCGCCGCTCCTCGGCGTCGAGCCCGCGCTGCCGCGCCGCGAGCTCCTCGCGGAGCCGGAGGCTCGCCTGCGCGCGCTGGACCTGCTCGGCGCGGGCGAGCTCCTCCGCGAGGCGAGCTTCCTCCGGGGCCGGCACCGGCGCGGGCGAGCCGGCCACCTGCGGCTCCGGGTCAGCGCCCGCCGCGGGCGCGTCGGCGTCGGCCGCCGCGTCCCCGGCGGCCGATGCGCCGCGACCGCCGTCCGCCGCGCTGTCCGCTGCGCCGAGCCCGGCGTCCGCCGCCGCGGCGTCCCTCCCGGGCGCGACCGCGGCCGGCGCTCCGCCGTCCTCCGCTGCACCGGCCGCCGGCAGCCCGACCGCGACGGCGAGGAGCGCCGCCGCGAGCGCCGCGCGAACGCGAAAGCCCGCTGAACATGTCCTGTCGCGTCGACGCATCGGAGTGGCCACCATTTCAGGGGCGCTGATTGCGCTCCGCTCTGCGCACATAGAATATCTGCTTGCCCATCTCAAGGTCGTTGAGCGGGTGGCGACGTGATCATGTCGCTCACCGCTGGCGCAGGAGGAATCCGAGAAGCGACGCCGCAGCGAACGAGCGGTGCGCTCGCAACCGCACGATGAACGCGCGATGAACGCGCGATGAACGCGCAGCGCGATGCCCGCCGCGGGCCCATGCCCGCCTTGACACGAACCGTCGACTTACGGTTTACTCGCCTCCTGAGGGGGGTGACGCCCCGCAACTTCCTGCAGGCCTCGCCGCTCGGCTCGCCATCGTCACCACCGGCCGGTGGACGCCTCGATACCCACCGACAGCAGGAGTCGCCCGCGACGTCAACCAGGATGCGGCCGTGGATCTCACGCGTGCGCGCTTTCCGCTCCGATCGCCAGCTCAGCCAAGGGGGGATCTATGATCGTCGAGTACAAGATCGCAGTCCGCACGAGCAATCGGCTCGGCGCCGGGACGGACGCCGATATCCACGTCGTGCTCGTCGGCACGCGAGGCGAGAGCGGGCCGCACACGCTCGACAGGCGCTTCCACAACGACTTTGTGGCCGGCGCGGAGGACGTCTACGACATCAAGGCCGACGACCTCGGCGAGCTGATCCTGCTCCGGTTCACCAACGACGGGGAGCTCGTCGGCAGCGACTGGCTCCTTGACTTCGCCCGGGTCACGGCCAGCGAGAGGAGCTGGTACTTCCCGTATTTCCGGTGGGTCCTCGGCGGCTCGACGACGGAGGTCCTCGAGGGCACAGCGCGGCTCCCCCGGCACGCCCGGAACGAGCGCGAGGCGGCCGCCCGCGCCGCGCAGCTCGAGCGCCGCCGGGAGATCTACGCCTGGCGCCCCGCCGAGGCGACGGCCCAGCTCCCCGGCGCGCTCGACGTCAGCAAGGCGCGGCCGCTCCCGAAGGACGAGCAGTACCGGGGCCTCACCGACGGAAGCTACGAGGCCATCTTCGCCAAGACGATGGCCACGCTGAAGCTGAGGATGCCCACGCTGACGAGGGCCTGGAATGCGCTGGTGGACATGATCGACGTATTCAAAGGGATCGAGGTCCCGTCGGTCGCCTCGCGGTGGCAGCACGATCTCGAGTTCGCGCGACAGGCCGTCCAGGGGGTCAGCCCGGTCCACATCGAGCTCATCACCGCCCTGCCGAGGGGCTTCCCGCTCACGGACGCTGACGTCCGCGGCGTCCTCTCCCCGGGCGTCTCGGTGGCGCAGGCGCTCGCGTCGAGGCGGATCTTCCTGCTCGATTTCGAGATCCTCGAAGACATACCGATGTTCAGGAAGGTCGACGAGGACGGCGCCGAGGAGCGGCGCTGGGCCCCCCCGGCGCGGTGCCTCCTGTACCGCGACGACGCCGGCCAGCTCCGGCCGGTCGCGATCCAACTCGGGCGTCACCCCGAGCGGGATCCGGTGTTCACCCCGAACGACAGCGAGCACGACTGGCTCGCCGCGAAGATCTACACGCGGTGCAGCGAGGGGAACGCGCACCAGATGGTCGCGCACGCCCTCCGGACGCACTTCGTGATGGAGCCGTTCGTCATGGCGACGATGCGGAACCTCTCGGACCAGCACCCGGTCTACAAGCTGCTGCGCCGCCACTTCCGGTACACCCTCGCCATCAACGAGGGGGCGCGCATGACCCTGCTCGCCGAGGGCGGCGTGTTCGACGACTTCATCGCGACCGGAGGTCCCGACAAGGGTCACGTCCAGCTCGGCAAGAAGGGATTCCACCGCTGGAAGCTGACCGACAACAAGCCGCGCGTGGACTTCGAGCGCCGCGGCGTGCTCGATCCGGCGGTCCTGCCGTACTACCCCTACCGGGACGACGCCCTCGCGCTGTGGGACGCGATCGAGGAGTACGTCGGCGGCGTGCTCGACCACTTCTACAGGTCCGACGCCGACCTCGTGGAGGACGCCGAGATGCAGGCATGGTGGGCGGACCTCACGGAGCACGGGCTGCCCGCGGACAAGCTGCCCTGCGCGGAGCTCTCGCGCGTCGCCGACCTCGTCGAACTCCTCAGCACGGTCCTCTTCACGGTCAGCGTCCAGCACTGCGCGCTCAACTACCTCCAGTACGATCATTACGCCTTCGTGCCCAACGCGCCGCTCTGCACGCGCATGGCGCCGCCGAGGGAGAAGGGGAAGCTCGGCCCGACCGAGCTCGCCGCCATGCTCCCGACCAGGTCCCAGACCCTGTGGCAGATCGCCATCGGACGAGCGCTATCGAGCTTCGGCGACGACGAGGAGTACCTGCTCCACGAGGGAGGGTGGCGCGAGGACTACTTCGTCGAGCCGGAGATGGTCGCGGTCCGCGAGCGGTTCTTCGACAGGCTGCGCGCCCAGCGCGACGCGGTGAACGCGCGCAACGCGAGGTCCGACGTGCCCTACACGGTGCTGTCGCCTGACAAGATCCCCTGCGGGATCACCATCTGACGGGCCGGTGCCCGCTCGGACAACCCACGTAGAGGATACCGCCCGTGCCGAACGTCCTATCTCGAGGCCTTTTCAACCTGCTCTTCGGCAAGAAGCGCAGAGCGCTGGGGACCCTCCCGGGGCCGGAGCCCGGCGTCCTGGGCACGGCCACGGACTTCTTCGGGCCCCTGCCCTGGGACGTGTGCGCGAGGTACGGGCGCGAGTACGGGGGGGTCACCCTGATCTGGCTGGGCGGCAGTCCGGCGCTGGTGCTCAACGACCCCGCGCTCATCGAGCAGGTGCTCGACTCCCGCCGGACCGAGTTCGAGAAGACCTCGATCATCGAGCAGATCAAGCCGGCGACGACGGAGCACTCGGTCTTCATCGCGACGCAGCGCGGGAGCTGGGCGCAGATGCGCCGGGCCGACCCCTTCGAGCAGCCGTGGACCGAGGCGTGGCTGGCCGCCCAGGTGGGCCCGATGCAGGCGGCCATCAGGGAGTCGGCGGACGGCCTGCGCGCCAGGAGCAGCAGCGCGTCGATCGACCTCGTGGCCGCGCTGCGCCGGCTCACCTTCGACGCCTTCGCCGTCGCCGGCGTCGGCGAGAAGCTCCCCGACTCGCTGTTCGACGACTTCATCCTGCTCGCCACGGGCGCCGACATCCGGATCAAGGCGAAGATCCCCTTGAGGTTCGTCAGGCCGCCGAGGGGCTTCGAGGCGGCCAAGGCCCGCTTTTACGGTCACTTCGCCGGACGGGTCAGCGCCGCGCGCCGGGCCCCGAACCCGGACGCGACCGACCTGCTCTCGTGGACGCTGCGCGAGATGCCCGGCGTCGACGACGATGCGCTGGCGCACATCCTCGGGCTGATGTTCTTCGGCGGCGTTTTCTCGACGAGCACGACCCTGGTCGGCGCGTTCCACCAGCTGGCGAGGGTTGAAGGCGCCGACAGGCGCCTCGCGGCAGAAGCCGCCGCGCTGGCCGAGGGGGAGCTGACCCTCGAGCGGCTGCGCGGCGCGCGCTGGGTCGAGGCCGTCATGTACGAGGCGATGCGGCTCCTCCCCGCCGTCCGCCTCACGATCCGCGCCCCCATCGCCGACGCCGAGCTTGCCGGCGTCACGCTGCCGGCGGGGACGACGATCATGATCTCGAACCAGCACCTGCACCGCGATCCGGCCCACTGGCCCGACGCGGACGTCTTCGACCCTGCCCGGTGGCTCGACGGCGGCGTGGCGCGCGACCCGCTCGGGAGCGGCCATTTCTTCCCGTTCATGCGCGGCCCACGGGCGTGCGTCGCCGGAAACTTCGCCATGGTGTGCATGCAGACGGCGATCGCGACGATCGCCGCCCGCGCGAAGGTGCACGTCGACTCGACGGAGCCGTTCGAGGAAGACATGTTCTTCGGGGTGGTCCTCCCGAAGGGCGTCACGGGCAAGCTCATCGCGCGCTGAAGAAGGCCGCAGCGAGGAACCGCTCCACGGCCCACGTGGTGATCTGTCCGCCGGGGCCCGCGGGGTTGGCGTCGCAGCCGTGGGTCGCCCAGGGGAGCTCGAGCAGCAGGTGGGGGACGCTGGCCTCGGCCAGGCGCCGCTCGAGGCGGCGGCTCTGCTCGGCGAAGACCAGCTCGTCGCGGGTCCCGTGGATCAGCAGCGTCGCAGGTGAGCCGGGGACCACGAAATCGATGGCCGAAGCGGCGTCGTAACGCGCCTTGACCTGCGCGGGGGTCCCGCCGAGGTACTCGCTCAGGGTCCTCGGGCTGTCCAGCACCAGCGGGTTCGTGGGGTGCTCCCAGCTCCAGTTGAGGTCCGACGGCGCGTACAGCGCGACGGCGCCGCGGATCGCGGGATCGCCCGCGGTGTACGCGGCCAGGAGGGCCAGCTGGCCTCCGGCGGAGCGCCCGAGCAGGGCGACGCGGGAGCGATCGAGCTCCAGACGAGCGGCGTTTTCCTGGAGCCAGGTCACGGCAGCGAGGACGTCGTCGCGCTGGGCCGGGAAGGTGTGCCGGGGCGCAAGCCGGTAGTTGATCGCCGCCACCGCGAGGCCGCGGGCGGCGAGATAGCCGTTGAGCCAGGCGAGCTGGGAGCTGTCCCCGCTGTTCCAGGAGCCCCCGTGGATCACCACCACGACGGGCAGAGGCCCGGGCACGCCGGCGCGTCGGTACAGATCGAGGTGCAGCGCGCCCCCGTCGACCTCGCGGTAGACATGCCGGGTGGGCGCCACGCGAGGCGTGGAGACCGAGAGGAGATCGCCAGGGACGATGGGCGCAGGGCGCGGCGGGGCCCCGGGGAGCTCGCGGGGCCCAGCCGCGCCGAATCTCGCGGCGAGCTCCCCCTCGACGCGCTTCGCGTACACGAGGGCTCGAGCCAGGGAGGAGAGCAGGAGGGGGACCGCGAGCGCGGTCAGGCCAAGTGCGATCCACCGCTTTGCCCCTGGTCCAGCAGGCAGCAACAGCAACGAGAGGAGCGGAATGACGGCGAGCACGTGGCCCCACTCGGTCGCGGCGACCGCGGGCTTCCAGAGGACGCCCAGAGGCACCTTGAAGATCCCCAGCACCGCCACCCCGAAGAAAAGGGCGCCGAGGAGCACGCGAAGGCTGTCCAGGTGGTCCACGCGCGCGAGCATAGGGCGAGGAACGCACGGCTCACAAGGCGCGCGGCGCCGCGCTGGATACGAGCGGTCCTGGCGCTCAGATGTTGATTCGGGACTGCACCGTCCTCACGTCGAGTCCCAGCGCGGCGAGCTCGGCGGCGCGGGCGCGGACCAGCTCCACGAGCCGCGGGTGCACGTCGCCCTCCTCGTTGGAGAGGAGGAGACCGTAGCTGGTCCTGGACAGCATCCAGGAGATCCAGAGCATCTCGGTGGCGTCGTCGGGCGGCGGGGCGACCTCTGGATCCTCCTCGGGCACCAGGATGTCCCCCCTGCCCCAGCGGAGCCCCAGGCAGGAGTAAAGGACGTCGCCGCCGTCATCCCACTGGAGGTTGTTGGCCCACGAGTGCCGGAAGGTAGCGAAGAAGATGATGTAGCGGCAGAGCTGCTTGAGCGCTTCCCGCTCGCCGGGCCGCGGGGTGTCGCTGCGGGTGATCGCGCTGACGGCCCGCGGCGGCGGCTCGGCGGCCTTCGCGTCGAGGTCCATGCGCTCGGACCGCTGGAACCACGGCGCTTCTTTGCCGGGCACCCGCGCGCGCAGCCAGCGACACACGAAGGCGGGCACCGCGTGCGCCACGAGATCGTCCGAGAAGCGGCGCACCTCCAGCCACTGGGCGTCCACCGCGGCGCCGTGCTCGGCGAAGAAGGCGTCGACGTGCTCGCCGATCGCCCGCCAGAACAGCTGCGCGGCGCGGGCGTAACGGTGCCCCTCGCACACGGGCGGCGCGGGCGCGAAGCCCCGCCAGTCGTAGCTGCCCAGCAGGTGCTGCAGCCGCGCCTCGATCGCGCGCTCGGTCAGCGCGCTGGCGCGCGTGATGTAGCCGTCCGGCCCGATCAGGAACTCGTTCGCGGAGTGGTTGATGAGGACCACCTCCCGGAGGTGGGGCATGAGCAGCCAGCGCAGCGGGCTCCGCCGCAGGTTCCGGTGCGCGGCGATGGCGTACTGCTCCAGGTTCAAGTGGCACTGCGCGAGGTGATTGCCCAGCTCCGCGTCCAGCGTCGCGCTCACCCGCGCGACGCGCTTGGCGGCCTCCCAGCCCGCCCCGTCGGCCGGCGTGAAGGCGCGGCGCGTGACAGGAGAGCCTGCCGCCGTCGCCCCCGGCTCCCGCAACCCCAGGACGATGCGCACGGGCAGCAGGCGACCGTCGAGGAGGCGCAATCGGAGATCGACGTCGGGCAGGCAGTGGACGCCGTCCTGTTCGTAGGCGTTCCAGGGGAAATAGAGCCGGAAGGCGTCCGGATCGCCGGCCGCCTCGGGATCGCGGTCCAGGACCGCCGCGAACATGCCGTTGAGCAGGCGTTCGCCGAAGAAGGCGTCGCTGCGGGACGAGCCAGGCGCCTGCCGCTCCATGCGGACGGTCAGCGACTCGGGGTAGTCGGCCTGCAGCGCGCGCAGGCTGGGCGCCATGCCGAGGCGGATCTGGGCCAGGTGCCGGCGCTTGATGGCCTCGATGGGGGCGACCGCCTTCAGCATCGCCAGCGCGCGCCCGGGGGCATAGGCGGTCGGCGGGGTGCCCTCCTCGGCGACCAGGAGCCGGGGCAAGGGCGCGGTGGGGTCGTACTCCCAGTAGGGCACCCGGATCGTGCCGAAGTCGTGGTGGAGCCCGCCGTGGTCGTCCGGGCCCCGCTCCGAGCCGATGCGCCGCCACGTATCCACCGCTCGCCCGTCGCTCCGGAAGGCGTGCTGGGGCTCGAAGAAGCGAAGCTCCAGATCCGGCGTGTCCCCGAGCCCCGCGTCGGCGGGGTCGTAGCGGATGGCGAAGCGCCCGTCGCTGTCCGTGAAGCCCTCGCCCAGGAAGTCGTCCGGTGCGCCGAGGTCCCGGTCCCACAGCTCGAGCTTGACGTGGTGCAGCGGGATCGGGCCCTCGGGCCCGTCTTGCTCGAACACCAGGCGCCCCACGGCGACCGCGGGCAGGGTGGCGGGATCCCGGGCGGCGCGGGGCGCGCGGACGCGCGGGGCCAGCTGGCGGCTCACGGCGGCGCGCTCGTCCCGGCCGAGGCTCGAGTACCAGCGGGCCAGCTCGCCGGGCTCGAGGAGCGGCGGATCGAGCTCTCTGCGCCTGAGGCCCAGGGCCGATAAGAGGCGGCGCAGCGCGGCGAGCATCACGTTCGCGAGCTCGACCAGGCCCAGGCGACCTCGAGGCCCAGGCTCACCGTCGGTTGTCCGGGTGGACCATCCGCATTCATGGCCATCCTAGCTCGCGATCCACGCGAAGCGATCGCCCGCGCCCTCGCTGCTCCCCTCGTCGTTCTGCGCCGCCCACGCGAAGCGCCCGCTCCCGCGCGCCTTCGCGCTCGCGTCCCCCTCGCCCCGCCAGGCGAACCGGTCGCGGCGCCTTGTCTTGTGGATCTTGACCTCTCCCTCGTCCCCTTCGATATCGTCGTAAACGCCGCTCCGGTCTCCGAGCGCGAAAGGCCCGAAGCTGTACCCGTCCGAGCCCGCGTCGAGATCCCCTATATCGTGGTACTGCGCGTCGATGGAGCTGTAGGCCTTCCCGCCGACCTTCTTCGAGTACTTGAACCCGTTCGCCAGCGCGGTGTACTTGAGGATGCTGCTCACCTTCCTCGACTGGAGGAGGTTCTGCTCGGTCACCTTCTTCCACGTCTTGAGGGCGACGAGCGTGTCCTTCGCCGACGTCGCCGCGGACTTCAGGCTCTTCCCCACGCTCTTCAGCCGCTCGCCGGCGCTCTCCCCGAGCTCCGCGGCGCCCTGCTTGAACGACTTCCACAGGCTGCCGTCGGCGGCCTCCGCGAGCTCCTCGATCAGCTCGTCGCTCTGCGACCGCAGCCGGCCGAGCGAATCGGAGAAGCTCTCCGCGGCCTGCTTGCCCAGCCTGGACGCCACGTCGTCGGCGGCCTCCTCCGCGGACTCCTTGAGGATCTTGGCGAGCGTCTCCTCGGCGCTCTCCCGCATGAACGCCTTGCCCGCCCGCTCGACGAACGGCTGCGCGAGGTTCGCGGCTCCCTTGCCGGCCATCTTCGCGCCCTTCAGCACCCCCTTCCCCGCGGCCTTCGCGCCCTTCCACATCTTGCCCGCGATCTGGCCGCCGAACTTCATCAGGATGTCCATCGCGATCTCGATCGCTATGTCGACGAGGCACGCCACGAAATCGGCCCAGGTGAAGCCGGCCTTGGCGGTGCCCCAGACGACGGTGAAATCGAGCGGCAGGCTGACCGGGCTGTTGCACGCGAGGTGAATCGAGAAAGGCACCGTCTTGAACGGCGAGCACGCGAGATCGCAGGCCGTCTCGCCGAAGATCGGGTTGTCGCACGCGATCGCGACGCCGCTCGTCCCCCACACGGAGATCGAGCTGCCGAAGAGGATGGTCCAGGGCAGGAGCGGATTCCACCCCTGGACCACATCCACGTGCGGGACGACGAGGCTCGCGTCGCTCCCCCGCCCCATCCAGTGCACGCCGTCGAGCTGGATCTCGCGCTTGCCCTGGTCCGACCAGAACGAGAAGAGGTGCGTGCCGCTCACCAGGCCGAAGCTGAGGTGCGGCCAGTACTTCTGCGGGACATAGGCCCCGGGCGGCGGCATCGGCCACCAGAACAGGGCCTCGTGCCACGAGAGGCCGATGAACACGTTCCACCGCGTGACGGTCAGACAGCCATATCCCATCGTCAGCGCTCCTTCATCGAGCTCATCGAGCTCATCGAGCCGCCGAGGTCCAGCGCACCTCGCGGCGCAGGTTCATTCGCTGCTCCTCGGTGAGCTCCAGGGCCACGGGGGCCCGCGCGCTCCACACGACAACGACCTCGCCCGGCACGGGGCGCACCACCACGGAGCAGAGGTGCGTCTCCACTTCCGTGAGCCGGCCCGGGTCGAGCTCCAGCAGCACCCGGGGCGCCTCGCCGGGCAGATGGAAGGAGTAGACTTGCCTCGTCGGGTGCAGATTCCGCAGCTCGAAGTACTCGCCCGGCGCGAGGTCCGAGACGCTCATCCCGGGCGACGCTGTCTGGGCGTGCTCGAGCCGGAGCGGCGCGCCGGGATCCTGGTATAGGGGCGGGATCGCGAGCACATCGCGGGCGGCCCAGCCGCGCTCGACCTCGGCGACCCTGGCGTCGGGCTGGCACCACGGCGCGAGCCCGAGGTACGCGATCCGGGGGAACCAGGCCATGGACTGGAAGTCCCACCCCGCCGGGAGCGGGGCGTGGATCCACCGGGTCGGCTTGCCCACGGCGAGGCGCTGGGGTGTCAGCGGGTCGAACGGGTACTCGAGGTTCGGGATCGGCAGCCCCGTGAAGCTCTCCGCGTCGAGCTCCATGAGATAACCGTAGCCGCAGGGGTTCCTGGGATAGTGATACGGCGTGTCGGCCAGCGTGCTCATTCCCCGCCTGGCGTCCTGGATGAATTGACCGAGGATGTCGCCGTTGCGGCCGAGCGCCGTGAGGTCGACGCCGCCATAGGCGTAGTCGTAGCGGACCGGGACCACCTCGATGGGCGTCGCCTCGGAGAAGCGCGGCTTGCCCGCGCGGTCGAGCTCTCCCACGCGGTCGCCGTGGACCACGATCTCGCGCTGGTGCTTGCCGAATTGCACGCTGGCGGTGAGCTTGCGCGTCCCTGGCTTGTAGGCGTGCGCGAACGCCTGGACGACGACGTCCGTCGCCCGCCGGAACGGGAGCAGGTCGTCGACGACGAGCGGCGGCGAGACGCGCGGCGGCTTGCGCTTGTCGCTGTAGGGGATCTCGTCGTCGTGCAGGACCTCCTGCCGCCCCGGGGTGTCGAGCTCGCAGCGCCCGTTGTGGATCCGGTAGGTGCGCTTCATGACCCACGCGATCCACCGCTGTCCGTCTGGCTCGCCCTGCAAGAGCATCTCGGTCCTGCGGCGCTGTCGCGGCGCGGGCGCCGCGGGCGACGTCTCGCTGTCCGTCACGGATGCCTCGCGCTCACTCGGCCTCGTAGATGCGCCAGCGGCCCCGCCAGTGGTTCTTCTCCGGCTCCTCCGCGTCTCCCGGCTGGCGCCGCGTGTCGGTGAGCAGCGGCTCCATCTGGTCCCAGAAGGCCTGGCCCAGCGCGGGGCCGAAGATCGCGGTGACCGTGTCCTTCATGAGCTCGTGGCGTTGCTCGTCCGGCAGCAGATCGAAAGGGTCGGCGGGGCGCGGCATCGCGCCATGGTACCCGGCGCCCGCGCGCGGAGGGGGCCTTTCGCGGCGAGGCGCAGGGCGGCGCGGGCATCCCACGTCGGCCGCGTTCGTGCGCTCACCGGTCCAGCTCGCCGCGCCTTGCTGAGCCTGTGCTCCGGCCCGTGCCTGTGCGCTTCGCCGGCCGTTTCACCGGCTCCTCTCGCGAGCGCGGCGGACAGGCGCTTGACCTCCCGTGGCGCGGTTGCGACCGTGCATCAGGGCGACATGAGCGAGAAGCAGGCGACACTCCCGCTGGACCCCGCGCAGGCCGAGCAGCTCGCGGCGCAGACGCTGCCGTTCTCCCCGGAGAGCGCGAGCGGCGGGATGGGCGGGGTCGTGTGCGCCTCGCTCACGCCGGCGGCGTCGGCGACGGCGGCGCGGGCGGCGGTCGACTCGATCCCGTGGCGCCATGAGGGCAAGCTCCGGCTGACCGTCGTCGTCAAGGCCAGCTTCTCGATCGACGCGTCGCCGATGCGGCCCGCCGAGACCGTGGAGCCGATCCACGCGAAGGACGTGCACCATCGCCGCGGCCCGACGGCGCACGCGACCGCGGCGAGCGACAGGGTCCCCTACCGCCAGTACGTGGACGTGACGGCTCTCGGCCACGCCTGCGCGCCGGGAGGTCGTCCCGTCGCCGAGATGACCGCGCGGTTCGCGCTGGTGCAGCGCGGCGCGCCCGGGCTCGACAAGGCCGTGCGGGTGGTCGGCGGCCGCGCGAAGCCCGGGGCGCCGCCGGATCCGTTCGTGCGGCTGCCGATCACGTACGAGCGCACCGCCGGCGGCCTTGGCGCGCCCGACAACCCCGCGGGCTGCGGCGAGGACGACGACGAGCTGCCGAACGTGCTCGACCCGGTCGATCCGCGGAGGCCGGCCGGCTTCGGCCCCATCGCCGCGAGCTGGCCCTCGCGCAGCAAGCGCCTCGCGGCGAGCGCGCGCGCCGGGCTCGACGCGGCGGTCATGGAGGTGCCGAGCGGCGTCGACTGGACGTACTTCCAGTGCGCCCCGCGGGATCAATGGGTCAGCGCGCTGCACCCCGGCGCGGTCGTCGTGCTCGAGGGCTTCCACCCGGAGCGCCCGCGCATCCAGAGCGCGCTGCCGGACGCGCGCGTCGACGGGGCGGTTTACGGCCTCGACGACGCCGATCCCGACGCCCCGAAGCGGCTCGTGTTCCACGCCGACGGCCTCCACGTCGACGCCGATCGCCTGCTGTGCACGATCACCTGGCGCGCCCACGTGGACCTGCGCGACCTGTCCCAGCGCGAGTGCCTGATGGTGGTCGCCGGCGTGGGCGTCGGGAGCGCCCCGCAGGTCCCGCCGCGGCGCCCGCCGCGCCCGGCCCCCGCGGCGGCCGCGCCGTCGCGCTCTGGCGAGCCGCGCGAGCCGCGCGAGCCGCGCCGGCCCGAGGCGGGCGCGGGCGGCACGCTGGCGATCGACGAGGCGCGCGCGCCGGAGGGCGCGTCGGAGCGCGCGGCCCCGCCGCCGGGACCACCGCCGCCGAGCGCGCCCCTGGCGGGTGTGAGCGTGCAGCCGGCGCCGGGCGCGCCCCCGAGCGTGAGCGTGCAGCCGACGCCGGTCGCGCCGCCGCCGAGCGTGAGCGTGCAGCCGGCGCCGGGCGCCGCGCCCGCGGAGGAGCCCGTCACGATCGAGCGCTACGCCGTCATCGCCTCGGAGCTCGCCGACGAGGGCGCGGTGCGCAGCAAGGTGCTCTCCGCGCACGAGCTCGACGAGCCCACCTGGCGGAAGGCCGAGCGGCGCTGGCGCGGCGAGCTGGAGCGCGAGCTGAAGCGCGGCGAGCGCGCCCTGCGCGAGCGCTTCGACGACGCCTACGTGAGCGCCTGGGAGAAGCGCCACCCCGACAGGTTCGGCGCCGCGCACTACGCTCGCCTCGTCAGGGCCGCGCGGCGCGGCACGCTCACGCTCGAGATCGCCGATCAGGGGCTCGACCCGTCGCTCGGCATGCGGCTCAAGCGCGTGTGGCAGCGGCGCGTCGCCGCCCGCGTCGCGCTCGCGGAGCAGGTCGAGCGCGCGCTCGCCGCGCTGTGATGTCGTCGCATCGCCGGCGGTCCGCGAGCGTGCCGCGCCCCTCGGCCCGAACCCTCTTCACGGCCGCGTAGGCCCAGACGTCCGAGGGGTGGCAACGCGCCAGGGTCCGGGTGCGCTTCCAACGAGCATTCGCGACGTGAACCGCACGCATGCATCGGCCCCCGTCTATTCCCTGGAAGCGAAGCGAGATCGTCCGCGACCGGCCGCGTGAGTCATCGCCTGCTCGCGACGTCCTCGAGACATCGCGCGCGTGCCTCGGTGAGCTCGACGCGCTCGCTCGCTCGCGACGCCCGGCCGCGACCATGTGCACGGATTCATCGAAGAACGACAGCCTTTTCTGTATCCTCCTGCCTCCTTGAGGCAAACGCGCGCCACCACCAGATGCCCCCGAGAGCAGGAGCCCATGACCGCAGCACGTCGTCGTTCAAGGACAATCCGTCCCCGCCTCGCCCAGATCATTTCCGCGACGGTACTATCCCAAACCGGATGCACGATCTTCGACGAAAGACCAACACCGACGTGCATGGATCCATCCCCTGAGTGCGTGGCGCTGTGTGTACAGGGCCCCGGATTCCCTCAGCCGATTTACTGCGGGAAAACGACACCGCGACAAGAACAATTTCTAAATATCCTAGGCACAAAGAAATGCAATGAATGGCGCGAGTCACTATCTCCCAGCGATGACCCCAGTCTAGTCATCACCCCTCAAATGGTTGGAATAACGCCGATCAAGAAGGATCCCTGCTACTACTAGCCCACACCACCCTGAAGACCCATTTTCACCATACCAACTGCCCTCAGGCGACGATCATCATCACCCCCTCAACACTCGACAGATGGGAACCTCACCGAAACCGACAACATGGATTGTATCGGGATCCATCGCGGTCGCCGCACTCGCGGCGGCATACACCATGGGAAGAATCTCGGCAGAGAGCGACAGCCGGACTCAATCGCACCACGACGTCGCCAGCAAGGACGATCCCGATCTTCGGTCGACTCTGAGCGCTATCCGGGAACGGTTGGCCAGCTGCGAAAAGACCCTCCAGCGTCGCAACCACCATCTTCAGAAGAGAGAGGAAAAGCCCCACGCCAACGCTAATAGTCCCACGGTCTCACCTGCGCCAGAGCTCCCGAAGCAATGCATCGTCGTATCGCAAGCGACGGATCTGACCGCCAACTGCACCAACTTCAGGAGACATTTCAACGCATACAAGGCAATACTGGGCAGCAGCACGCTCAACTGCGGAACCGTTTTGAGCATTCGAGACCTGGCCTGGAAACAATACTCGATTTGCGCCATCATTACAAGATCCTTAGATGGCGCGTCGCAGCCAGATGCCACGAGCGATCCTCGCGGCATCAACTCGATGGAAAAGCCCTATATAATCAGAAGCGAGCATGGCGACATCGACATGAATGATCTGGTGAAGAACCCAGAGTGCATAGCTCGCATGCAGACCGAATGACTCGAACATATTTCACGCCGCCGTTCGTCTCGCGGAAGCCATCGACCCGCTGTTCGAACAGGCCAGGGCCGCCGCTCTCGCGCACGCCATAAGGACTTCAGCCCGCAACGTTCGACACATGGGAATCTCACCGAAGCCAGCAACATGGATTGGATTTGGGGTCATCGCGGTCGCCGCACTGGCGGCGGCATACAACCTCGGAAGAATCTCGGCAGAGAGCGACAACCAGCCTCGATCACGCCAGGACGCCGCGAGCAAGAACGCCCCCTATCTTCAGTCGACTCTGAGCGTCACCCGGAAGCGGTTGGCCAACTGCGAAAAGACCCTCCAGCGTAGCGATCCACATCTTCAGAAGAGCGAGAAAAAGCCCCACGCCAACGAAGATAAACCCACTCCTTCATCTGAGCCAGAGCTTTTGGAGCAATGCATCATCGCATCGCAACCGAACGATCTGCATAATATGTCCATGGATTGCAGAGACTTCTGGTGGCTATTCAACGCATATGAGGAAATACTGGGCAGCAGCACGATCGACTGCGAAACCGTCCTGAGCATCCGAGATCTGGCCCAATCGCAACACTCGATTTGTACCGCCATTATAAGATTCCTAGAGGACCCGTCGCAGCCAGATGTCACGAGCAGCATTCTCGGCCTCAGTGCGATGGAAAACGCTTATGTGTTCAAGAGCGAGCACGGTGACGTCGACATCGATGAGCTGGTGAAGAACCCAGCGTGCATAGCCCGCATGCAGACCGAATGAGTCGAACATACTTCACGCCGCCGTTCATCTCGTGGGAGCCATCGACCCGCCGTTCGAGCAGACCATGGCAGCCATTCTTGCGCGCGCTATCAGGGCTTGGAGTGTTCTCCCTTGCCGCTCTGGCATCTGCGCAAGAGCAACGGCCCCCAAAGAAATTCCATTGGGACGGCCTCTACCTCAACGGCATTGTTCAGACGAAGCTCCCCCATCTTGCAAGACTCGGAGTCACTTACGGCGGCGGAACGCCTCCGGGGGCTGTCCATACGGTCATGGTGAAATTCGGACAGACCGCGAGCCCCACCCAGGAGCTCAACATCGGGTATCTCATAGGCGTTGGCGTGGGCAAGGAGAGCATGTCGACGATAGAAGACAAGGAATTAGGGGTCCATGCCACGTTCGAAGCCGGACCATTCCGGGCGAGTGCGACCACGAGCCTTCAACTCTACCAATTGATCGGAGCCGTTCTTCCCATGTTCACCACGACCTTGAGGCCGCAGGGGACCCTTGTCCGGACCACGCACGTCGATCTGTTCCTCGGCGGAGACGTCCATTCCCTCAATCTCAACGTCCAGCTCGGCTTCACGTGCGGATTACGGTTCAGGGACATAAGAATCTTCGATCGAAGCATGGATGGGCTCTTGTCGATATCGGAGATGAACGCTTGGACCAGCGTTCCAGCGCATGGAACCCTCTGGGCGGCCTACGTCGAATCGCGCCTCGGGATCGTCGTCGATCTGGAGCCCGACAAGGGGGAAAAGCGCGATCGAATTCGTGAGTACGGGCAACTCTGACCGGTCGCGGCAGGGACGCCGCTCGCCTTGGTGCTCTCGCTCAGGCGGGTTGCGATGCAGCTGAGGACACGGCTCACCGGCGCTCGCGCGCACCGTTCGGCCAAGGGCGCTCGACCCGCGCGAGGCCGAGCGCGCGCTGGGCTCGCGCCGGCGCCGTGCTCAGGGCGCCTCACCCTCGCCACCTCCCATCGCGCCATCCGCGATCGCCTCCGGCTCCTCTTCCAGCGCCTCCTCGACGGCTTGCGCCGAGGAGGCCCGCGAGAGCAGGCGCGGCGTGACCGACTCGAAATCGTCGCCGTGGAAGTAATAACCCACCTTCCGGAGCGCCGGGTGCCGCCGCAGGAGCAGCGTCCACAGCTGATCTCTCGCGTCCTCGGCCGCGGTCTTGTCCTTCTTCTTGACCTCCACCCGGGCGCCGGCCGGGGTCAGGTTCTCGAGCAGCCACTCGCTCGTCCGCCGGAGCTTCTCGATCTCCTCCCTCAGTCTTGGGTTTCGCCATGGTCGCCGACGCCACCAGGCTCGACCAAGAGCCAGGAGGCCCTCCGGCGCTGGACCTCGAGGCACAAACTCAGGCACCCCTGCCTGCGCGGGAAGGTGCGCGACCGCCAGAGGAGGCGGGTTTGTATCCCAAATCACACCACCCCCCTCGTCTCGCAGCCCATCGTGGGTGCCAGCCCACACCGAAGTCCAGCAGAACAGCCTGATCTGCCTGATTTTTTGCTTCCGGCCGCGCTCCCGGAGCCACGTCTGTGTACTTTCTCACTCCTGGATGCGGCCCGGCAGGCCCTGGTGCATGGCCGTCCCTGACGGGTGGCTCTCGGCTCACCGTCGTGTGCAAGGCGACCTACCCGCTCACCCCAGGCGTCGCTAGGCTGGCCGCTCCAGACCAACCCGAGTTGCGCTGCCGATGAACCCCACCCTCGATCTCCGTGACCTCCACGTATCCTATGCTTATACGACCGCTGTCCGGCTCCTCAGCCTGGACAGGGTAACGCCCTTCTGGCCCGATCTCGGGCTCCGGATCGATGGCGTCGAGGAGGTGAAGACGGCCGCACGTCGCTGCTTCCGGGCGGAGATCGAGCTCGAGGCGCTGGAAGACGATGAGCGGGACTATGACGGCATGCTCGCTGTGCACATCGCAGCGTTCCTCGCCGACGTGGAGCGCACCCAGGGCACGACGGCTGCGGCGCAGCTTCGCGCGTGGATCGAGGAGCGCTTCTTCGTCCTCGGACAGGAGCCAGATTGGCGGACCCTGTGGCACGTGCTCGTCGCGTGGCTACCGCGCCGCAAGGAGCACCGCGTCGCGAGCTTCGGCCTGCCGCTCGGCAAGGTCGCCAAGCTCTTCGAGATCGCCCGAGCGTGGGCGGAGACCGCGGACGCGCTGGATCGGCGCATCGCCGAGGCGGAAGCGCTCCCGCTCGAAGGATGGGACGCCGAGGCCTACGCGGCTTACCGCGGCGACGACCCCGACCGGAGCCCCCTCGCCGGGCTATCGCTGCACCTGGCCGCGCTCGCGTTCGAGCGCACCTGGGGCACGATTCAGCGGCTGCTCAGCCCGGCGGAGATGGACGCGCTCGAGCGCTGGGGTCAGGCGGAGGTTCTGGCCCACATGGATTCGATCTCGCACCACTCGGCACAGATCCCGCGAGAACGCCGCAGCCTGTCATGAGCACAACGCTCGCCGTACCTCAGGAACCGCCAGACGCTCGGAGCAGGCGTTCAGCAGTTCAGCTTGATCCGCTCGCCGAGCAGCTGCACGTCGTCGTTCGCCACGAGCTGCACGTCGCCGCGCCTGGCCTCGATCGTCGCCTGGCGGGCCTCGGCCCGCAGCTCGCCGCGCACCCGCGTCGTCGCGTCGCCCGCGACCGTCTGCGCGAGATCGCCGCCTGTCTCGTGCACGATCCCGTGCTCGGCCCGCACGTGGAAGCGGTCGCAGTCGACGCGCACCGCGCCCGGCGACGAGAGCTCCAGCTCGGCCGCGCGGATCCGCAGCACCGGCCCGCTCGGGGTGAGGCGCACGTCGAGCTCGACCTCCCCGGACGCGCTGCGGATCGTCACGCGCTCCTCCTCGCCCGCGGCGGAGCGCACCTCGACCACGCGCCCCGACGGCAGCTCGACGCGCCGCCCCTCCTGATCGCGGCGCGTCTCCTCCGCGATGCGCTCGATCAGCGCCGGCAGGCGATCCACCTGCTGCGCCTCCGTCACGACCTCCGGCGACCGAGCTTCGTACGTGGGCTTCATGGCGGCGCGCTCGAGGGGCCGTCCCCCTCGTCCTTCCCTCGGGAGGAGAGCCTACCCGCGCGCGGGCGGCAACCGGGCGCCGCTCCGCCGCGGCGGCGCGCCTCGTGGGCGCGGGCTCACCGGCGCGCCAGCGTCTCGGTCCCCGCGAGCGTGCTGCCCAGGCTCGCCCATCGCCCCACGAGCTGCCGCCCCTCGACCGCGTAGCTCACCACGCCGACCTGCTGGCCCGGCGACCACCCCACGACGAGCTGATCGCCCGCGCGGATGCCCACCCCCTTCAGCGCGCCGGTGCTCAGCATCCAGGTCACGGCGTAGGTGTCGCCCGCCGGCGCGATGGCGACCGTCCCCTGGCGGCCGCCGTCGACGATGCGGTAGCTGCCGGCGAGCCCCTCGGGGCCTTGCAGCTCCTCGGCCGTCACCTCGCCGGGCCTGTCCGTGGAGATCCACTGCCCGCGGAGGCGACCGCCGTCGATGCGGTAGGCGGCCGCGCCGTACGGGCCGCCGCTCGCCCAGCCCACGGCGAGGGTCTGCCCCTGCACGAACGCGATCCCCTCGTACCCGGCCCCCTTGGTGATGATCCAGGCGATGCGGTACGTGCTCCCGGTCCTGGACAGGAGGACGTTGCCCGCGTAGCTGCCCTGCCCGCCCGGGTTGCGCGACGAAACGATGTCGTACGTGCCAGCCAGGTCGAGGTCGCTCGTCGCCGCGGTGCTCGGCAGCTGGACCGGCCTCGGGGCGGTATCCGTGGCCGCGCCGGCGCCGTCGCGGCGCGGCGTGACCTCGGAGCGCTCGGTCGCGCTCATGCGGTAGATCAGCGCGCCGCCGATCATGACGGCGGGGGCGCCGAGCAGCCCGCCGCCGATGATCGCGAGCAACAGGCCCGGGGACGCCCTCCGCCGCGGCGGGACCTGGACCAGCGCCAGCGTGTCGCCCGCCGCGCCGCCCACGTCGGCGCGGGAGACCGCCGGGTAGGTCGGGCCGGAGTAGACGGGCGGGACCGGCAGCGACGGCGCGGGCGGCGGGGGCGCGCTCCGGTACGAGGCCGCGGCGAGCACGGGATCGAGCGCCGCCATGGCCTGCGCCGCGTCGGCGAAGCGAGCGCGGACGTCGCGGGCCACGCACCGGGCGAACCAGGCGTCGAACCCCGGAGGGATCAGGTGCGCGCAGCCCTGGAGCGCGGCGCGGGCGGAAGGCGGATCGAGCGGGCCGAAGAGCACCTCGCGCAGGAGCGACATGACCGAGGCGCTCTGCCCTCGGCTGGGCTCGACCCAGTAGAGGCGCGCGGTGAGCAGGTGATAGACCAGCAGCCCGAGCGCCCAAACATCGGACGCCGGAGTGACCTGCGTGGCGAGCTCGGTCTGCTCGGGCGCCATCCAGAGCGGCGTCCCGACCGATGCGGTCATCAGCGAGTTGGCCCGCGTCTCGGCCACGACCTTCGCCACGCCGAAGTCGAGCACCTTCACCTTGAAGCGGACGTTCTGCTGCCGGGGCCGCGCGATGAAGATGTTCTCGGGCTTGAGGTCGCGGTGCACGACGCCCGCGCGGTGGGCCGCCGCGAGCGCGTGGCACAGCTGCCCGGTGAGCTCGCGGACCTCGTCGGGCGGCAGCGCGCCGCGCTGCGCCACCACGGCCGAGAGGTCGGCCCCCTCGAGCAGCTCCATGGCCAGCCACGGCGTCTGCGTCGCCGGATCCACCCCCGCGGCGACCACCTCCACCACGTGGTCGCTCTCGATGCGCGCCCCCACCCGCGCCTCCTGCTCGAAGCGCTCGCGGAAGCGGGGGTCCTGCGCGAGCTGCGCATGCATCAGCTTCACCGCGCGCGGCTTGCCCGTGGAGATCTGCTCGGCGACGAGCACGGCGCCCATGCCTCCCTGGCTCAGGGCGCGGACGATGCGGAAATCGCCCCCGAGGACCGTGCCGGGAGAGAGCGATGCGGCTGTCGTTGTGTTGACCATGGCGAGAAGGGACCCTGCGGGCGCCGTCGGGCGGCGCGCTCCGGTAGCGTACCCCCGAACGCGCGGCCGCGGGGCGTCGCAGCGCGCCGCAGAGCGCCCCGCGCGGCAGGCCGGGCTGCCGGCGCGCCGAGGACGCGGCTCCCCCGGCGGACGGGGAGCGCTCAGCCCCCTTCCTTCTCGATCTGCACAAGGATCTGATCCGTCGCGCTGACGCGGACGGGATAGGTCCTGAGCCCCTGCCCGCCGTTCAGGGCCTCTCCCGTCTCCACGTTGAACTTCTGCGTGTGCAGCGGGCAGATGAGCGTGCAGCCGCCGAGCAGCCCGTCGGCGAGCGGGCCGCCGCGGTGCGGGCAGCTCGCCTGCGTGGCGAACACGCGGCCGTCCCGCGCGACGAACACAGCGATGCGCTCCGCCCCCACCTCGAACGCGCGCCCCTCCCCCGGCGGGATCGCCGCGATCGGACCCAGGGTGATCTCCATGGCAGCCCCTTTCATTGCACGATCGGCAAGACCGTCCTGAACTGGTTCGGCGTCGCCGGGGCGTACGCCTCTCTCCACGGGTCGCGGTACGCCGCGGCCGTCTTCTGCATCTCCTCGTCGAGGCGCGCGGCGATCCCCTCGCTGTCGTCCACCACGACGGCGCGGATCTTCTGGATCCCGACCCGCTCCACGAAGCCGTACGTCCTCTCCAGGTACCTGGCGTTCTCGCGGTAGTACTGGATGAACCGGCCCATGAGCCTGAGCACTTCATCGTGCGAGTCGACCGTGCAGAGCACGTCGCCCTTGCGCACGTGGGCGCCGGCCGCGCCGCCGACGTAGATCTCCCACCTGCCGCCCTCCACCGCGACGGCGCCGACGTCCTTCACCATCGCCTCCGAGCAGTTGCGCGGGCAGCCCGCGGTCGCGAGCTTCAGCTTGGCCGGCGTGTCCATGCCCTGGAAGCGGCCCTCGATCTTCGTCGCGAGCGCGATGCTGTCGCCGAGGCCGAACCGGCAGAAGTCGGTCCCCACGCAGCTCTTGCACGTACGGTACGACTTTCCGTACGCGAACCCTGACGGCATCTCGAGGTCGCGCCACACGCCCGGCAGGTCCTCCTTCCTCACGCCGAGGAGGTCGATGCGCTGGCCGCCTGTCAGCTTCACCAGCGGCACGCGGTACCTGTCGACCACGTCCGCGATCCGCCGGAGCTGCGCGGCCGACGTGACGCCCCCCGGGATCTGCGGGATCACGCTGAAGGTGCCGTCCTTCTGGATGTTGCCGTGCACGCGGTCGTTGATGAAGCGCGCGTCGCGCTCGTCCTCGTACTCGTGGTGCCAGAGCGTGCGGAGCAGCGACGCGAGCCCCGGCTTGCTCCCCGGGTCCTCGTTGCCCCCGGCGAGCTCCCGGAAGACGGCGGACACCGACCTGAGCCCGCGCTCGCGGACGGCCTGCACGAGCTCCGGCTTGCTCAGCGGGACGCCGGGCACGTAGTAGCTGGCGGCGGGGTCCTGCTCCGCCGCGCCCCCGCACGCCCACGCCACGACCTCCGAGACGAGCTGCTTGCACGCGCCGCAGCCCATCCCCGCGCGCGTCGCGTCCATGATCGTCCGCAGGCTCCGCTTGCCGGAGCGCACGCACGCGACGAGGCTCTCCTTGCTCACGCCGTTGCAGTTGCAGACCTGCATCTCGGCCGGCATCTCCTCGAGGGTCGCCGTCGTCGACGGCGCCCCTATATCGAACAGCAGCGACAGCCGCTCCTCCGGGAGCGGGGTGCTCCTGTCGAACGCCTGCATCAGGTACGCGGCCTTGCTGACGTCGCCGAGGAGGATGCCGCCGAGGAGCCGCCCGTCGCGGATGATGAGCTTCTTGTACGTGCCCTTCTTCGGCTCGATGAACTGCACGATCTCGTCCCGATCGTCGGTCGGCTCGGTGACGCCCATCGAGGCGAGCTGGATGCCCATGACCTTGAGCTTCGTGGCGACCTTCGAGCCCGAGTAGGTCGCCTTCTCGTTGCGCTTCGTGATGTGGTCGGCGAGCACCTTGCCCTGCTCCCAGAGCGGCGCCACGAGCCCGTAGACGTGCCCGCGGTGCTGCGCGCACTCGCCGACCGCGTAGATCCTCGGATCGTCGGGGCAGCGCATGTGGTTGTCCACCACGATCCCCCGCTCGACCGTCAGCCCGGCGCGGAGCGCGAGGTCCACGTTCGGCCGGATGCCGGCGGAGATCACCACGAGGTCGCAGTCGAGCGTCTCGTCGTCGGCGAAGCGGAGCCCTGTCACGCGGCCCTCGCCGAGCACCTCCTTCGTGCTCCTGTTGAGGTGGACCTTCACGCCGAGCTGATCGAGCGTGGTCCTGAGGATGGCGCCCCCCGTGGCGTCGAGCTGCTGCCCCATCAGGTGGCCGCTGATGTGGACCACGTGGACGTCGAGCCCGAAGTTCTGCAGCCCGCGCGCCGCCTCGAGCCCGAGGAGCCCGCCGCCGATGACGGCGGCGCTCCGCTTCCCCTTCGCGTAGGCGGCGATCCTGTGGCAGTCGTCCAGGCTGCGGAACACGAAAACGCCCGGCTTCTCCCGGCCGCCATCGAGCCGCAGCCCCTGGATCGGCGGGATGTACGGCGAGCTGCCCGTCGCGATGATCAGGTTGTCGTAGGGCGCCACGACGCCTTGGTCGCCCGTCACCTGGCGCGAGTGCCGGTGGATGGCGCGCGCGCGCACGCCCGCGTGCAGCTGGATGCCGTTCTCCCGGTACCAGGCGAGGGGGTTCAGGAAGATCTCGCTCGCTTCCTGCGAGCCGTTCAGCACCTCGGAGAGCAGGATGCGGTTGTAGTTGCCGTAAGGCTCGTCGCCGAGGATGGTGATCTCGAACTGCTCCGCGCCCCCGCGGGCGAGGATCTCCTCGACGGTGCGGACGCCGGCCATCCCGTTGCCGATCACCACGAGCTTGCGCTTCTTCTGCATGGCTCAGATCTCCGCCAGGCCGATGTCGATGGTCGCGAGCCCGCGCACCCCCTCGGGCGCGCCCACGGAAAGCTCCAGCACGCTCTCCGGGTGGATGTCCTCGACGATGACGAGCGGCACGTGGATCGCCGCCTTCGCGCCGATCGGGAAGTAGCGCATCGGGTGGCCGTCGCGCTTGAGCAGCAGGTAGATGAGCTCGGCGCTGGAGTTGCCCGCGCGCAGGTAGATGAGCTGCGCGCGCTTGTCCCGCGGCACGGTGTACCCGATCGCGGGACGGAGGGGGACCGGTCGCTCCAGGCCCTGCCCCTCGAACGCGTAGACGCCCTGTATGAACCTCGGTGTTTCCAATGGACCTCCCGGGCGAGACATCAAACGGGCGCGCCCCGAGCGCGCCACGAGGGACGCTCTGCAACTGCACGGCAGTCATACAGCGCAGACAGTTTCGAGGGCGCGTTGCCCGGCGACGCGAACCCGTGTAGGTCGTGTTTCCAAGGTGTTTCGCTCCTCGCCTTCCTCCTCGTCCCGCGCGGCAAGCGCCGCGGAGCTCGTCGTTGTCGGGGCCGGCTCGTCCGGCGCCGTGATCGCCGCGCGCGTCACGGAGCGCGCCGATCGCGAGGTCCTGCTGCTCGAGGCTGGCCCGGACTACCCGGATCCGGCGCGCCTGCCGGCCGATCTGCGGGACGGCACGCGCAACTCGTGGCTCTTGCACGACTGGGGCTATCGCCACCGGCCGACGCCCGGGCAGATCATGTTCCTCTTCCCGCGCGGCAAGGTGGTCGGCGGCTCCTCGGCCGTGAACACGTGCATCGCGATCCGCGGCCAGCCGTACGATTACGACGAGTGGGCCGCGCTCGGCCTGCCCGAGTGGGGCTTCGACGCCTGCCTGCCCTATTTCAAGCGCCTCGAGGACGATCGCGACTTCGGCGAGCCGTGGCACGGCAAGGGCGGCCCGGTGCCCATCCGCCGGGCCCGGCGCGAGGAGCTCGTGCCCTGGCAGAGGGCGTTCGTCGACGGGTGCAGGGCGCTCGGCCACGCCGAGTGCGCGGACACGAACGATCCGCGCGCGCCCGCGGGCGTCGGGCCGCACGCGATGAACAAGATCGACGGCCAGCGCATGAGCGCGGCGCGCTGCTACCTGACCGCCGAGGTGCGCCGGCGGGAGAACCTGCGGCTGCGCCCGCGCACGACCGTGCGGCGGGTGCTCGTGCGGAACCGCCGGGTCGAGGGGGTCGAGATCGAGACGGACGGGCGCGTCGAGGTGGTCGCGACGCGGAAGGTGGTGCTGAGCGCGGGCGCGATCGCGACGCCCGGGATCCTCCTGCGCAGCGGGATCGGGCCGCGGGCCGAGCTCGCGCGCCTCGGGGTGCCGCTCGTGTCCGACGTGCCCGCCGTGGGGGCGCGGCTCCTCGATCATCCGGGGGCGGCGATCGGCCTGTGGCCGCGCCGCCGCGGGCTGATCGACGTCCTGCGCCAGCCGCTCGTCCAGACGGTGCTCCGCTACACGTCGCGCGGCAGCCCGTACCCGAACGACATGCAGCTCCAGCCGGGCTCCTTCTTCCCGGTGCACCCGCGGCTCACGATCCCGGCGTTCGCGATCGCTTGCTGCATCGGCAAGCCGCGGGGCGTCGGCCGCATCGAGCACGTGAGCGCGGACCCCCACGCGCGGCCGCGCATCGTCTCCAACATGCTCGTCGATCGCGGCGACCTCTCGCGCGCTGTCGACGCGATGCAGCTCGCGTACGAGGTCGCCCGCACCGCGCCGATGCGCGAGCTCGGCTGGTTCGTCTGGCCCACGGAGCGCACGCTGATGCGGCGCGAGGCGCTGGAGCGGTGGATCTACAGGAGCTGCGGCTCCGGCTATCACCCGTGCGGGACGGCCCCGATGGGGCCCGAGGGGGACCCGGCGGCGGCGGTCGACGGCCGCGGGCATGTCCGCGGGGTCGAGGGGCTGCTCGTCGCGGACGCGAGCATCATGCCGACCATCCCGAGCGTGAACACGAACCTGACAGCGCTGATGATCGGCGAGCGGTTCGGCGAGTGGCTCCGCGAGGGGGCGGCGTAGCCCCGCGCGCGGCGAGCGGCGACGCTGTGTTCTCATGGGACTACGACGTGATCGCCAGCGGCTCGAAGGAGCCCAGGCCCGAGGGGTGGCGGCGCCACACCTCCTGCGTCTCGGCTGGACCTGCAAGGCCGGCGCGTGGGAGCAGGGGCTCGACTGCACGGAACCGTGAGCCCCGAGCGGATCCCTCCTTCATCTCGCCCACGCGCGCCCCATGAAGGCGCCATGCTCCGCTTCCCGCGCGCCCTCTGGATCGCGTTGGCGCTTGCGATCCTCCTCCCGCTCCCCTCCCTCTTCGCCCAGCTCTACACGGACGACCAGCTGATGGTCCTCCGCCTCGAGGGCACGATGGCCTCCCCGGTGCCGGGCCCCTTTCATCTCTACACCTTCGCGGACGGCTCGGCGGAGCAGCGCGCCCAGCTCTTCGGTGGCGGCACCTTCCCCTGGTGGACCCTGCCCGAGCTCCGCCTCTCGTTCTTCCGCCCGCTCTCGAGCGGCCTGCTCGCGCTCGACCACGCGCTCGCCGGCCGCAACCCGCTGCCCTACCACGTGCACTCGATGGCCTGGTACGCGGCCGCCGTGCTCGCCGCGGCGCTGCTCTTCCGGCGCCTCCTCCCCGAGCGAACGGCCGCCGCCGCGGCCCTGATCTTCACGATCGCCCCCGCCCACTGGATGGCCGCCGGCTGGCCCTCGTCGCGCCACGTCGCGATCGTCGGCGCGCTCGGCCTCAGCGCGCTCGCCCTCCACCTCCGCGCCCGCGAGCGCGACGATCGCCGCGCCGCGATCGGCGCCCTCGCCTGCGCCGCGATCGCGCTCCTCGCCGGCGAGGCCGCGCTCGGCGTCTTCGCCTACGTCTTCGCCTACGAGCTCCTCGGCCGCGACGAGCCGCTTGCCCGCCGCGCCCGCGCCTTCGCCCCCTGGGTCGCGCTCGCGCTCGTCTACGCGATCACCTACAAGGCGCTCCACTTCGGCGCCTACGGCTCCGGCGGCTACCTCGACCCCATCACCGAGGCGTCGACCTTCCTGCCCGCGCTCCCCGTGCGCCTCGCCGTCTTCGCCGAGGCCGCGCTGCTCGGCGTCCCCTCGGAGGTCTCGGCCCTCGACCCCCGCGCCGCGCGCGTCCTCGCGACCCTCGGCGTGCTCGCGCTCCTCGCCTTCTCCTTGCTCCTCCGCCGCGCGCTGCGGCGCATCGCGCCCGAGCACGCGCGCACCCTCCGCTGGCTGCTTTTGGGCGCCGTGCTCGCGCTCCTGCCCGGAGCCGCGGGCATCCCCGGCGATCGCGTCCTCTTCCTCCCCAACCTCGGCATCCTGGCCGCGCTCGCCACGGTCCTCCTCCACGCCGGCCGCGCTCCGGACGAGCGCGCCCTCGCCGCGGCCCCCGCGCGCGCCGGCGTCGCCCTCTTCGGCCTCCTCCATGTCGTGCTCGCCGCGCCGGTCTTCCTCTTCGGCATCCTCCACCTCACGACCACCTCGAGGACCGCGCTCGACGTCCTCGCCCGCGCCGAGATCCCTCGACGCGAGGGCATGCGCGTCCTCGGCATCGGACTCTCGGATCCGCTCGTCGGCATGTACCTCGCGCCCGGGCTCCAGATCGCGTTCAAGCCCCCGCCCGCGACCGTCGATCTCCTCAGCATGGCCGGCTACGACCACCGCGTCCGCCGCGTCGACGCCCACACCCTCGAGATCACGGTCGAGGGCCGCCTCCTCGACGGCGCCTTCGAGAACGTCGTCCGCGCCAAGCGCCACCCCCTCCGCGCGGGCGACGTCGTCCCGCTCGGCGCCTGGTCGGTTCGCGTCCTCGCCGACGAAGCGGGCCAGCCGACCCGCTTCGCCGTCACCTTCGATCGCGACCTCGAAGACCCCTCGCTCGCCTTCCTGCACTGGAAGGACGGCGGCCTCCGCGCCCTCACCCCCCCACCGATCGGCGGCGAGGTCCTCCTCCGCCACGAGCCGGGCCCGATGGGCATGTAGACATCACTCTCTTCGCTTCTGTCTTCAGCTTCCTCAGGTGTTGTCCGTGCAGGGTCTCGGAGTCGAGGCCATGTAGCGTCAACCGGAAGCCGGCCTCGAGCGTCGCTCTGGGCACCATGGGATGATGGTTGTGCACCAGGGCTACGGGTCGAAGCGGTCGGCGTAGGAGCAGAGATCGATCCATTCCACCCTCAGGGAGCGGCGCCCCTCGTTCGGCCGGGTCTCGAGGAGCCAGGCACCGGCCCCATCGAAGAGGGTCCAGCGGAGGAACTCGGTCTCCACCTGCATGCCGTCCTCTCCGGAGACACCATCGTCGTCGTGCCGCCCGCGAGCATCCGGAACAGCGGAACACCGCTGTCCAGCGAGAGCCGGCCTCGGCGCCTCCACTGGCAGCACCCGCTGAGATCGCCGCGTGATCCGCTCCCAGATCGCCGGGAAGGCCTGCTGACTAGGACACCGATCACGTTGATCAAGCGAGAAATGAACCGCCAAGACACCAAGGACGCCAAGATAGGATTCTCTTCTTGGCGTCCTTGGCGTCTTGGCGGTTCGAAGTTCTGCGCTTTCCAGGCAGTTTCAACCCGTTTGTCGCTCTAGTCACGGTCAGGCACACCACGGGCGCGCCGCTCGCGGGATCGCCCCTCGTCCAGCCAGCATTGGGCGAAGATGTACAGTGCGACTGGTAGGCCGGCGTGGAGCCAGCCGACGGGGGAGAGGGGGCCTCGGGGATCTGGCGCATCGAGCCACGCCGCGGCGACGATCGCGATGCCGGAGGTCAGGATGCCGATGGTTCGCAGGACCTTGGCCATGGCTCAGATGAGGCTGCAGAGCAGTCCCAGGGTGCCGAGGGCGCCGCCTGAGTAGTTGGAGCAGCGCTGCGCATCCCGCGGATCCCTCGCCCTGGGGCACAGCGCAGAGGTCGCGACCATGCCGGCGCCGAACATGAAGATGCTGCACCCGAGGCCGATGGGGCTCCACGGCTGCCGAGCCGTCGCGATCGGTTCGCCGCTGTCCTCCGAGGTAGGCGCGGCGCTGGTCTCGGCGCTGCAGAGCATCGAGGCGCAAGGCACGTCAGCGAAGGCGCCGGGGTCGAATGGGTTGAAGACGCGGACCAGCGCGTCCGGGTGGTCAGCACACGCAGCGGCGAGCTCGGGCCGCCCGGCCTCGAGGATCTGCGGGATCGCGCTCTCCGGCGTCGTCGCTCGGTCGATCCCCAGGTAGAAGCTCGCCGCCGGCATCTCGCCGTCCTCCGCGCCGCTCCGGTCTGCTCGTGTCTCGGTCGCTTCGTCCGCTGTGCCGCAAGCCGCTCCGACGAGCGCGGCCAGGGCCAGGCTGATCCTGGTGTGCATGGGCCATCTCCCGCGCAACGGGGGTCCGCTGCGCACGGAATTACGCTGCGAACGGCATGCCATGGGATAAACCAGCGCGCGCGGGGCTCAGGATGGCGGGCCGTCCACCTCGCAGCCGCTCCTCGGCACCGGACGGCCGCAGCGCTCCACGGCCGCGCGCTGCCGGGGGCTCAGGGAGAGCCAGTGCAGCGCCAAGACCGCGCGTCGCAAGCGCACCTCGAGCCGTCCGAGCCGCCGCAGGACGAGCCAGGCGGACGACCAGAAGGCCGGTCAGCAGGGCGACCACGGCCCGGCCGATCCAGACGAGCTCGTGCTCCACAGCTACAGGTTCCGGCGAGGCGCTCCGGTTTCCCTCCTCGGTGCGCTGGAGCTGAGACCCCCCTGAGACGTGGCTGAGACCCGACCGGCAGCGGCGGAACCTGAGACGGGGTGGCGTCACCTCCGCCCGGTCCGGGCTCCGCCGACCTCGAGGCGATCGCCGATGCGATGGTCGATGCCGTGCGCCGCCGCTACCAAGGCGATGGCCAGGAGTCGGCTCGGCACACCATCGCCGCCGCGCTCGCCGCCATGGTGCCCTCCTGGGCTCATGCAGCGACCCACGGCCGGGGGCGCACTGCCCGCGCCGTCGCCGTGCGCCTCCTCGATCTCGCCGGCCGGGACCCGTAACCGCACCTCCTCGACGCGTCGCCGCAACGACGGTCAAAACGACCGTGGGGCGCCGGCGCGCGCGACGAGCTCACGCGGAGCGAGCGGTTCGGCGTGCCTCCGGCCGTTCTGCGCCCCCGTAGCCGCGCGCCTGGAGCGGCTCCCGCAGCTGGCAGCCCATCGGCACGGAAGTACAGTCCACGCCATGACCCACGAGGAGCGGACCGACGCGGAAGAAGACCTGGAAGAAGAGCTCGCTTGGACGGTCTATGCCCAGGTCTTCGCCCTTGGTTATATCTACCTTCTTGCCTGCGCGCTGAAGCGCGGCGACGCCGATCTTGGGGTGGATCCCTCCGCGTGGGAGAACACCCTGGGCGCCGCCGAGTGGGCGATGATGGAGCATGTGAACGGGCGCGTTCAGGGCCCTACGACCATCACCGTGGAGGACGTCGAGCGGATGCGCCGCCTTCACACGATGGGCTCCGCCGCGCTGGCTGGCGGGGAGCGGTCGCCCGAGCTGTACCAGCTCTCACTCCAGTGCATGGAGAGTCTGTTCGGCTCGGATTGGGAGCGAGCCGCGCGAGAAGCTGTTCGCGGTTTGCGTGATCCCGATCAGTAACCTTCGCCATCAGTCGTTATCAATACGACAGAACGGCCTCCACAAGGAGAAGACACAAAGCTGACCGTTTGGGTAGTAATACCAACAACTACTAGCACCGAAAAGACCTTCTTTTCTGCACTGTCCTAGGGATCCGGCTTCGACGTTACGATCCCTTGGATGAGGTCGCTTCGCTGTACACGAGATCCCCGCTTCTGCACACTGCATCATGCATGGAATGCCACGATCAGCTTTCTTGCAGCGGATGATTTTCAACAGCCCGATCGCGTCGAGCGACTCTTCCGTGGAGTCGTCCACAGCCTCGTCGTCCATCATCTCGGCAGCTTCTTGATCGCTCGTCGCGCCATCCGCGTCCGACAGCGCCATTTCGGCGGCTTCTGGCTCGTTCGCAGTGCTTTCGGTCTCCGGAATCGCCTCCGATGCTGGCATCCAGCAAGAGACAACACAGAGAGCGAGCCACGGGAGAGAGGCAACAGCGGAAATGAGTCGACCGATCTGCATGATGCTAGAGCATGCGAGTCGCGGACCAAAGCCGGTTGAGCGTGGATGGACCATGCGCTGGGTCGTTTGCGGCGTTCGGCGAGGAGCCGAGGGTGGTCCGAACGCGCCTTTTATTGACATGCACACTTGTCAACAAAAATCGCCTGCGTCCCGTCGTGCCCCTTCTGGTGCCTGATAAGCAGCCCTTATCGCGCACCAGACCCACGCACCCGTGGTACGCACCCCGGCGCCGTCCAGCAGCGGCGTGGACGCGCCAACGGGCGCCGCGGAAGGTACGGGTGCCTCGGCTTTGCCGAGGCGGCGAGACGTTCACGAGGTGCGGATCATCTCCTCTAGGTAGATCCGCCGCAACCGCTGGGCTCGGAAACCTTCGCAGCCGGAGATCCGCAGCCGCTCCCGCGCTCGACCAGGTGGACGTCAGCGCCGACGCGATCCCGAACTCGCCGGCGTTCACATCGATGCCGCGGCCGCTCCGCGTCGGCCCGGCAGACATCAATGGCCCCCGAGCTCGTCCGGGTGAACACGCCACAGCCGCGCCGCAGCGCAGGACGGCGGCGCGGAGTGCGGCGCGGCCGCCGCGGTCTTGAGCCCTCGCCGCACGCTGAGCGGCGTGAGCCTCTCGATCGCGACGCCGCGGCGCGCTCCCCCGCCCGGATCGCGCATCGAAGGGGCCGCCTTAACTTCACAGCCTGCATGCGCGCTATCGGCGCCGACCATCAATCAGACCGATTACGCCGGCTGCGCCGGTTAAAACGACCACGAGCATCATCAACTCAACTGCCATGGACCAACTGCGTGAGCTGCGCAACGCCAGCATCCAGACGAAGATAAGTGGAATCGTCAGCAGCCCTGATATAACAATGCTAAACAGCGATCGCAGAAAACCCAGATCCTCTCCGGAATTTACCGCTGCACGAATGAACAACTCGTAGCCCAGAAATAGTGCAGAGTAGCCTAGCAGCGCTACCAAGAGGAAACCCCAGCCGTCGCCCCAGTTGACGTTGATCGACCTGAACATCGCCACGCCGCCGACGACGATAACGCCGAGACCGAGGAACAGTGCACCTGCTCGTTCGGGAGTGTTCATGCCGCCATTGTACCGGGTACAGGCCTCAACGAAGCCCGCACCTAGCGACTGGTTTCGCCGCTCTGTTCGGGACGGGTCGCTTGCTCAGCTCGCCATCCGGCGCCGCGGCGCGGACCTCGACGCTGCGGCCGCCTACCTGCTCGGGCGCCATGTACGGGCGCAGCTGACAACGCCGAGCTCGCGCGCAGGGCCTCGCCGCGGCCCGCTCCGCCCTCGCCCAGGTGGACATCGACGGCCCCGCGCTCGACGGCGTCCTCCTCGACGCCGCAGCCGCCTTATAGCTGCCCCGGCGCCATGTAGCGCGCTCCAGCGACGGCCCCGCGCTCGCTGGCGTCCACCTCGACCGCGGCCGCTCCGGAGCGAGGGAGCCGCGGCCGCCCTGTCTGCTCCGGCGCCATGTATGCCGCGCCAACGGCGGGCGCCACGCTGGTCGACGCGCGCTGCGGCAGGCACGATGACGACCACGCCGAGCGTGTGGGGATCACCTGCCCGCCACGCCCCACACCTCCGCGAGTGCAAAGACTCGGGCGTGCTCGGGCACGGCTTCGAGGAAGCTGCGGCGCAGGGCAAGGAACTCGATGGCGTCCGCCTCGACGCGCAGCTGATCCAGGGCAGCAGCCAGCGCTGCCTGGGCCGCGCCGCCGCCGCCGCAGGCGTGTAGCGCCTCGGCCCAGGCGAGGCGCACAAGCGCTTCATCCTCATCGAGACCTCCGAAGCACTCCATGAGCTCGAACGCCCCGCGCGCCGCTGCAAGCGCCTCCATGGTGCGCCCTTCTCGGAGCAGGGCATGGGCGAGCGTGGCCTGCGCGATGGCTTGCAACGCGGGGTACGCCTGCGTCTCGCCGATCGCGTTCGTTGCCTGCGCGCATGCCTGTGAGAGCTCTCCCAGATCGAGCAGTGCTTGCGCGAGCACCACCCGGGCCTGGCCCGTCTGCCTGTTATTAGCGAACGCTTGTGCCTCCTCGACGACCCCGGCCGCCAGCGTTTTGGCCGCGGCGCTCTGCCTCCGCATCACGCCGATGTGCGCCAGCTGGATGCTCGCCGCGTTCGCCACGTAGGGCAGGTCGAGCTGAAGGGCGACCCGCTTCCCCTCGAGGAGCGTCGACTCAGCCAGCTCGTAAGTGCCGAGTCGCTTTTGTGTCGCGCCGAGATTCACGCGGACCAGGCATGCATCCCGAAGCGCGCCGTCTCGCTCGTAGGCCTCACACGCAGCCTCGGTGAGGCGCAGGGCGAGCTCGAGTCGGCGGCTCGGGTAGTACGCGGCTATGCTCCTCGTCAGGTAGATATGCCCCGCCAGGCCGGGCTCCAGATGTTCCGGCTGCACCCCGTCGAGGACCCGCTCGAGAGCCTCGGCGGCGGCGTGGCGCCCGAGCTCCCGCAGCCATGTGGTGGCGCTGTACCAGGCGAGGACGAGATCCCGGTTGAGCGCCGCGCCCTTGCGATCGAGCGGCAGCGACGACGCGACCGCCTCGAGCTGCTCCGCCTTCCCGAGCGCCCCGCTGGCCCAGGCGAGCATCGCCAGCGCGGTGTGGGAAGCCTTGCCCCCGGCGGGCGCCAGGGCCACGGCCGCCTTCGCCGCGCGCTCCGCGTCGACGAACGCACCCCGCCAGTTGTGCGCGATCGACGTGAGCGCGTGGAGTCGACCGACCGCGTCCTCGCCCGGCGCGCAAGCGAACGCCCGGTCCACCCGTGCGAGCGCGCCGTCGAGATCGCTCGCCTCTAACGCCTGCTCCGCCGCTCGCTCGTAGCATCGAGAAGCCGCCGTGAGCGCCTCGCCGTGCTCGAAGTGCTCCGCCAGCACCAGTGCTTCGCGCTCGCCAGCCTCTTCCAGCCACGCGCCGGCGAGCCGGTGACCGAGCCGCCGATCCACCTCCGTCAGCATGCTGTAGGCCGCCTCGCGCACGAGCCCGTGCCGGAAGGCGAACTCCTCCTCGCCAGCGAACCGTGGTTCGGGCCGCCGCACGACCCACTCACGCCGCTCCAGCTGCGCGAGCCGCGCGCCGAGCGCAGCGCCTCCGTCCTGCTCAAGCCCGAGCAGGCGCGCCGCCGCGCTCTGCCAAAACACCTCGCCGAGCACGCTTCCGGCGCGCAGCAGCCGCCGCTCCTCGGCGTCGAGATCCTTGAAGCGCGCCTGCACCATCGCCAGCACCGTCTCCGGCGCCTCGCGCGCGTCTCGACCCTCGACCGTTGCGCGCACGAGCTCCTCCGCGAAGAACGGGTTGCCCGCGGCGCGCTGGACGATCTCCGCTACGTGATCCTCTTCGGGATGCTCACCTAATGCCGCCCGAACCAATTGCTCGCAGGCTCGGCGGCGCAGCTCGCTGAGCCCGATCTCCATCGTGCCCCGATCTGCCCAGAGAGCGGGAAAGGTTGTCCGCACCTCCGGCCGCGCCAGAGCGAGAACCATCAACGGCCGCTCCCTGAGCAGGCGCAACGCGGCGTCGACGCATTGCACGGTCGGGAGGTCCCCCCAATGCAGGTCCTCCAGCACGAGCAACACCGCGCCCGCCCGGCACTCGGCATCGATGAAGTCCACCCATGCCCGGCGGATCTGATCGCCCATGAGTAGCGGGTCGCGCCGCGCCGCGCGCAGTTGCACGCTCGCCTCGTCCGGGAACGGCGCGCCGACCATCTCGCCGAGGAACTCGGTCACCCGCTGCCGGAGGGCCGCGTCCACATTCCGGGCCACACGGGCCATGAGCTGCTCCCTGCGGCGTGCGAGCGGCTCGCCGTCGACGAGGCGCGCCGCGCGGCGCACCACCTGTCCGAGCAGGTCGAGGGGAGCCCCCGCGCGCGCCGGGTCCGCCTGTGCGATCCAGATCTCGACCGGTTCGGCACGCGTCCTGAGCCTCCGCACGAGCTCCAGGCGCAGGCGTGACTTGCCCATCCCCGCCGCCGCGATCACGAGCCCTGCCCGCGCGCAGGGCTCGCTGGCACACTCGTCGAACAGGTCTTCCAGGGCGCGTAGCTCCCAGTCACGTCCCACGAACGGGGTGGGCTTGCCGAGCAGCGTGCGCGCCTCATCGAACGGCTCACGCTCGCCGACGACTGCGGGCGCTTGAGGCCCCAGCGCGAGCTCGAATCTCGTCCCGATGAGGCTGGCCGTGATCGCGTCCACGAGCACTGGGGCCTGCGCTTCCGGCGCGCCGTTGCCGGCGCCGGGCGGCTCAGCGTCTCCGCCAACGAGCAGCGCGGAGGCGCGGTCGATGACCGGGCCGACGGGCTGCCCGCCGTCCAGCGCATCCCAGCCGGTCGCGACCGCCAAGCGGGCGCCGGGCAAGAGCTTCCGGAGCACGAGACCGCAGCGCACTGCATGCGCAGCCAGGTCGGTCGGCGCCGCCGCGCCCGTGAGGATCGCGGCGACCCCGCCGTCCTGCAGCGGCTCGAGGCGGCCGCCGTGCTCTGCCGCCGCGCGGCGCAGGTCCGGAACTGCCGACGCCGGCCCTGTCACCATCGCAACCTTCCCCCGCACGTCGAGCGTGGCGGCCTCGGCGCGCAGCGCAGGGACTGTGGCGGCCAGGAGTGGGGCCTCCACCCTGGCCAGAACGACGCTGACGAGCCCTCGCTCGCGGCGCGTCAGCGCAGGCACGGACAGCTCCACGGCCGCGTCCTCCCGCGCGCGCGCTGCGAGCACGCACGCGGCCGCGGCCGCGTCCTCCGGCGCGCGCGCTGCGAGCACGCACGCGGCCGCGGCCGCGTCCTCCGGCCGGCCTTCGCGATCCTTCGCCATGAGCCGCGCCGTAAGCAGGTCGATGGCCTCGGGCACCTCGGCGCGCAGCGCGCTCGGTGGCGGCGCGTCCTCGAAAAGCACCTTCACGAGCACCGCAAACGGGTGCTCGGCCCAGAAGGGGGGCTGGCCAGTGAGGCACTCGAACAGGATGCAGCCAAGCGCGTACACGTCCACGCGCGCGTCGACATCTAGCTCGCCGCGGACCTGCTCCGGTGCCATGTAGGCCGGCGTGCCGAGGGCCACACCGGGCTCGGTCAGCCCGCCGGTTATGGCCACGTCGCGTGCAATCCCGAAATCGAGGATCTTCACCTGATCGAGCCGGCCGCCCTGCAAGAACAGGTTTGCCGGCTTGAGATCGCGGTGGATCACGCCGCGCGCGTGCACGAGCGACAGCGCCTCGGCTATGCGGTGGACGAGAGCGAGCCCCTCATCGAGACCGAGCGGCCCGCGGGCAAGCCTAGCGGCGAGGTCCTCGCCATCGAGCCACTCCATGGCGAGGTAATGCTGTCCCTGCTCGGAAACACCGTGGGCTACATGGCGCGCGATCGCCGGGTGCCGCAGCTCGGCCAGGAGCCGCGCCTCCTGCTGGAACCGTGCAATGAGCTGCGCATCCGAGCTCTTCAGGAGCTTGAGCGCGACCGGCTCACCGTCTTGCCGATCGCGCGCGCGGTAGACGTCGCCCATGCCTCCGCTGCCGGCGACGTGCTCCAGCTCGAACCGACTGGCAAAGACCTTCGGTGGATCCGCCCTGTGCACGCCCTGATGATAGAGCGATCCGGCGGTTTGTACGATGCAGCCGCCCAGAACTCGCCAACGTCCACCTCGAGGCCGCGGGTTCCGACCAGGTGGAAATCGCCGCGGCCCGCTCCGCACTCGACCAAGCGGGCATCGACGGCCCGAGTTCGCCAGCGTCTATCTCGACCCCGCGGCCGATGCGCCGCGAGGACCGAGGACCTCGACGCCGCGGCCGCCTGTCTGCTCGGGCGCCGTGTACGCCGCGCAGACGACGGGCGCCGAACTGGCGACGTACGCCGCGCCGGGCTTCCGTGCGAGGTCATCACCGCGCCGACCACGAGCTCGACCGGGTGGACGTCGACGCCGGCGACGGCCCCGAGCTTGCCAACGCCCACCTCGATCCCGCGGTGCTCCGCGCTGGCGGACCGCATCCTGCGGCCGCCTGTCGGCTCCGGCGCTATACACACTGCCTTCGGGCCACGGCGCACAAGTGGGGGCAATTGCGCTGCAATTCCCAGAGTGGCCCCGAATGCCGAACGCTCATGTACGTGGCGTGGCCGCGGTGGGGGGTAGCGAGTTCGTCGAGCGCGCCGCTGTCGTCACGTCATCACCAAGTCCGTGGGCTGTTCGCCAACCAGAGGTCGAGCCTCGCCTCTCGCTGGAGGTCCGCCTCGACGCCAGCCGCGCCGAGCTCGGAAAGATGGCCGCCCGATGCCGCGCAGCGGTAGCCGTGGACGCGCTGATGGGCGCCGCGGGCAGCTCGCTCGGCAGACGAGCCGCAGCGCCGTCCAGCGGCGTGTGCACGCCGCAGGCCGAACTCGCCGGGGTACACCTCGACTTTCACCCGCGCCCATACCCGGCACGGAGCTGCCGAGCTCGGCCGCAAGCCGCCTCGACCTTCACCGCTGCGGCCGCGACCGAAGGGCGGCGTCCGGAACTCGCTGCTCGAGCTGCTCGTCCTCGCTGACAACGTGATCCGAGCTCGGCCGGGTGGACGGCACCGCCGGATCATCTCCTCCAGGTAGAAGCGCCGCCGCCGGCGTCGAGGCGGCCGGCGTCGAGCTCCTGGAGCGCCAGCGCGGCGCCGCCGGCGTCGAGGCGGCCGGCGTCGAGCTCCTGGAGCACCAGCGCGGCGCCGCCGGCGTCGAGGCGGCCGGCGTCGAGCTCCTGGAGCACCAGCGCGGCGCCGCCGGCGTCGAGGCGGCCGGCGTCGAGCGCCTGGAGCACCAGCGCGGCGCCGCCGGCGTCGAGGCGGCCGGCGTCGAGCGCCTGGAGCGCCAGCGCGGCGCCGCCGGCGTCGAGGCGGCCGGCGTCGAGCTCCTGGAGCACCAGCGCGGCGCCGCCGAGCTCCTGGAGCACCAGCGCGGCGCCGCCGGCGTCGAGGCGGTCGGCGTGGGGTAGCAGCGGCATCCGTACGAAGATTTACTACGGCCTCCCCGTTCGGCGCGTCGTCGACGTTGTTGCCCGCCACCCCGCGGGCTGTGGTGTCGGGCCGCGCGGCGGCGACGTCGACGGCTGCCGAACAACGCGGAACAGGTGCGACGGCCCTTAGAGTAAATCTTCGCACGGATGCCGCCGGTACCCCATGCTGGTTGAAGGTAGCGCTTCCGGGCGGCGATCTGCACTTGCCAGCAGCAGGAGCTGGGCGTCGGAGCGGACGCTGGCGCCGGCCGTGGATGCCCATCGCGAGCATGCGTCCACACGCGATTTTTCGCGTTGCCCGTCTGTGAAATCAAACTTTTTGCCCCGCAACGCGTCGAAGTGGACTGTGCTCTACCCCTATGACGACGACGCCTGTAACGCCCGACGTGACGACCCCTACAGGAACCTCGCCGAGCTCACTCGCAACGCCAAGGAGTTTCGACGGCAGATCCGCGATGGCGACCCGACTAGGCGCGTCCGCCATGGGATCGCAGGCATCATGCTCCTCCCGCTCGTGACAGTGATCGGCTGCACCGATTCACCCGTCCACGACTTCTCCGTCAACGACTTCCATGACGCCATCCTTGGCGCGCTCTGTGCGCACCTCACCGCATGCTGCGGCGTGACGGTTCCTGCAGACGCGTGCGTGGACCGGCTCCGATCCTCGATGGGCAGGCACCCCGAGCTCCAGGCGGAAGCTGTCGCGGCAGGGCGGCTCGAGTTCCGCGAGGGTCCGGCGCACTCTTGCATCGATCATATGCAAGCGCTGTCGTGCCCCGACTTCGAGGCAATGGGAGCCTCCGGGGCGTGGCCCGCATGCGACGGCGCGTTCGTCGCGAAGGTCGCGACGGGGGGCGACTGCGCGGTGTCCGCGGAATGCGCAGACGCGGACACCTACTGCGAGGTCGCGATCTTTGCGCACCTCGGTACGTGCGTGGTGAAGCCGGGGTCCGGCGATCCATGCACGCACGAATGTGGCGATGGCCTTGTGTGCGAGCTTGACTCGAGCAAACGTGGCTCTTTTTGCGTCGCGGCGAAGCCCAACGGCCAGGCATGTGCGAGCAGCCGCGCGTGCCTGAGCGGCTACTGCAACGACTCAGGTGGTGAGACCATCTGCAGCGACCCCGAGGCCAACGGGCAGCCGTGCGCCAATCACAGTCAGTGCAAAGAGGGCAACTGCGACACCTCAAGCGACCCACCCATCTGTGCGCCGAAGAGGCCGAACGGCGCGACATGCACAACGGGCGACGAATGCGCGAATGGCGCGTGCGTGGACCATCAAGGTTCGGGCGTGTACACGTGCGCTTCGGCGGCGTCCGGATGCTCCATCTCCCTCTGATCGGCATGACAGTTTCGCGGGGCGGACATGCCGCAGATTTCTCGCCTGCGTCGACCCAAACTTCACGAGTGGGTCGCAAGCTCCTCGGGATGAAGAGCGCCGCGCGTAGGTAAAAGGGGTAGCAGCGGCATCCGTACGAAGATTTACTACGGCCTCCCCGCTCGGCGCGTCGTCGACGTTGTTGCCCGCCACCCCGCGGGCTGTGGTGTCGGGCCGCGCGGCGGCGACGTCGACGGCTGCCGAACAACGCGGAACAGGTGCAACGGCCCTTAGAGTAAATCTTCGCACGGATGCCGCCGGTACCCCACGTTGGACCGGAGGGCGGGCGACGGGAAAGGGTCCGTTGGACCGGAGGGCGGGCGACGGGAAAGGGTCCGGAGGCAGCCACAAATGGGGGAGTCACGGAAGACGGTTCCCGATGCTACCTGTTCCTACCCTAAAGCCTTTGGATTCTAGTTCGGAAGAGATGCGGATAGAGGTGGAGCGACTCAGCGCAGCACACTTGAGCCCGGCAAGCGCCGCGGCCGGCGTCGAACTCGTGGCGGCGCCCCTCGCCTGCCCGTGAAGGCCAGGAGGGCCCCGGGCCTCGTGCCTGTCCCCCCGGGGCCCCCTGGTTGCCAGGTTGACGCGTATGCTTTTGGGGCCCGGCGTGAGGATGCTATCCGCGCCTGGCGCGCCCGTCCAGAGGTACAGGCGCGCTTCGTGAGCAGCGCGCCGCGCCACCTCGACCCGTCGTGGGTGCGCCTATTAAGGACGAATCACGCCGCCGCCTACTTGTTGGAATCGAGCCGCCTTTGCTGGTCAGCTCGCTCTCGTGCCCGGCCTTCGGCCAACCAGCACCGGGCGAAGATGATAGGAGCAACAACTAAACCTAGGACGACCAAGCTGCGTAACCAGACATTGCCGTGGGGATCACGCGTTACGCTTTCATAGTTCATCGCGGTAAACAGGAGCCACGAACCGGACGCTACAATACCGGTGATCCTTAGGGCTGGACTCATCGCTTCCCAATCCTCGGCCGATATACTCAGAAGGCTGCACACATGAGGCCAAGACCGAAAAATCCTCCGCCGGTCCAGTAGTCGCAGCGCCTCCTGTCCCGCTCCGTCCTCGCACGCGGGCACAGAATAAACTGCGAGACCAGGGCGGATCCGCCCACGAAGGCCGCGCAGCCAAAAGTGAACGGCGAAAGCTGTTGTTGCGCCTCCCCGGTCCGGTTGTCGTTCGGGTCACTTGTTGGAGCGCTGCACGCCTCCCCGGTGTCGTTCAGAATGGCTGAGCACGGCACATCACTGTAGGCGCCCAGCGCAAGCGGGTTGAATACTCGTATCGTTGCACTGGAAGTGCTCTCGCAAGCTGCGGCGATCTCTTCCCGGCCAGCGGTTACGATCCGCGGGATGACGGTCTCTTCCGTCGTATCGCTGGATAGCTGCACATCGAAGGTTCGCAGCACGCCCTCGTTCTCCTCCTCCGTTTCGAACTCCCCCGTTTCGCCGTGGCGGTGCGTCGTCTCGACTGTGCAGCCGGTGAGCATCGCCCCACAAACGAGCAGCCCGGCCGATGTAGTAGTCGTGCACATGCCCACCTCCGTCCAGAACTGATGCGAGGACCGGACCAGCACGGCGAGCGAGTCGTGCGGCGAGCATCACGATCCCCGGCGTGCGGCTCCTCCCGGGCGGAGGCGCTCGCGGCGGCCGCCCTCGGCCCAGTGCAGGGGGTGGGGCCACCGAGGACGAGCGCGAGGTCGTGGCGACCCCTTTCGGCGCAGCGGGCGGGGTGGAGCTAGAGGAGCCACGGCCAGGCGCCCGTGGACGTCGCGAGCGGTAGCGAGCTGGCCGGCCGTGAGGAACTCGCGGAGCTTCTCGGAGAGGGCCGCCGGCCTCGGCCGCCGAAACGGCGGCAGGCGTTTCCGAAACGGCGGCAGCGATCGCGAGCGGTCGCGACCGCCAGCGGAACCCCCGGGTCTTGCGGCACCTGGCGACGCCTCGCAACCGCCATACTCCTCCAGGTAGAACGCGGCCCGAGCTCGTTCTCGATGACATCTTTAGTTATTGCTCCAAGAGCTCGACGCCAGCCGCCTCGACGCCGGGCGCTGCGCTCGCCCTGGTGGACATCGACCCGGCCGCGGCCGCGGCGCGCTGGTGCTCCAGAAGCTCGACGCCGGCCGCCTCGATGCCGGCGCGCTGGTGCTCCAGGATCTCGATGCCGGTCGCCTCGACGCCGGCGTCGAGGCCCTGGAGCGCGAGCGGCTCATCTCCTCCATATTCGGGAGTCGGCCCCCGACGAGACAGCCGTGAAGCGCGCGCCCGTGTGCTCGGGGCTGTCGAGGTCATGGAGCGCGGCGCGCCGGTTCGATGTCCACCAAGGCGAGCGCGGCGCGGGCGGCGTCGAGTCCCTGAGGCGCGAGCTGGTCGACCGCGCCGGCGCGCTCGACCAGCTCGCGCCCCAGGGCATCCTGGAGCGCCTCCTGGAGCGCGAGGACGTCGCGGCCTGTACCGAGGCGGCCGGCGTCGAGGCTAAGGAATCTCTGTAATTTATCACACTGACTTGTTGGCTTGAGAGCGGACGTTAGGTTTCGCCCATGAAGAGTCTGCATGCTGCCACTCTAGTTCTGTTTTGCTCGCTTTTCGCGGTCTCGTGCATTCTGGATGCCGAGCCGACGAGCACAGACGATCCGACTGGAGAAGTTCAACAGCCGTTCCCCCTCGTTTACTTCACCAAGTCGGATTTTCCATTCGTTACGACTGTTAAGGATGACGGCAAGGACGAGGGCGGTGGATGGCAGGTGGCCAAGGCCAACCTGAAATTCGCGAAATTGAGGAACCTGCGCCCGGTGCGAAGCTGGACGTGTTCTCTCAACGTAGAGATGCCGCTACGGACTAAGCAGATGGGGCGAATTTCGTCAAACCGCGCGGCTAGGCTCAGCGCAGAGATCTCGGATGGCGTCGCACGCCGCATGGACTATAACCTCCCGCGGGGGATCTTCTGCAAAAGGTTCGTGCAAGGGATGCGTGAGATGTTCATTTCCAAGCACCCAAAGCTCGGTGCCAGGGTTACGGAATGATAACTCGCTGCGAGCTGCTCGAAGTCGTCTACCACTTCTACCCGCGGGGTCTGCCTACGTACGATCCCACGTATAAAACCACGGAGGAGCACCGCCGCCTGGTGGACGCTGCACACCGTGGGCGAGCAGAGTACCCAACCTGGAATGGCATGATCCGCCGGCTGGGGGATCGATACCGCCTACAAAACGAGTCGCTCCATCTGTTATCAGGAGGGGTCGATCCGGCGTACTCAGCCCGCATTTGGCTCACCGACGAAAGAGCGCTCAGCTTTCACGTATCGGTTCTGGGGCCTTACTACGGGATCCACCGCAGCGGCGCTCCCGATGAGGAGCTAGTGGCGAGCGAGATCTCTCGGGAGATCGAGGCTACGTACCCCGGCTACCAGCCGATTCCACCGGAACTCGGCAACGATGTGGTGCCGGATGTCGACACGGACGCGGCGCCGCTCGGCAAGGCTACGATCTACGTCAGCCTCTTCTCGATCGTGTGGACTTGGGTGGCGAGGCCCTCCAAGAAGTAGCCGTTTCGTTCATCTCCCGATGTTGCGATGGATCTATCAGCTGTTGTTGGCGACTCTCGCACTCACGCACTGTAGATAGCGGCTGGCGTTCGTCTCGTCGTTCAGTGCGAGGAGGCGTCCGGGTGGGGCCGTTCAGCGGTGGTGGGTGTTCGTCAACCGACTGGTCGACGAACGGCCAGTCACCAACGCCCGATGTGGTCTCGACCTGGGCGGCCGCTCCGCGCCCGGCAGGGCATCGACGGCGCCGAGCTCCGCCGGCGTCCTCTTCGACGCCGCGGCCGCGCTGTCTGCTCCGGCGCCGTGTAGCGCGATGCGGGGGCCATCCCGAGCTCGCCGGCGTCCACCTGGAACCTGGACGCCAGCCGTGCCGAGCTCGGTACGGCGGCGGCCTGCGCCGCCCGGCGGCGGCGTGGACGCGTTGAGGGGCGCCCCGCTCATCTCGGCAGGCTGGCCGCAGCGCCGTCCAGCGGCGGGCTGGGGGCCGCGGGCGTTCGGGAGGTTCGCCTTGCGGCGACGGGATGATCTCCTCCAGGGAGAAGCGCCGCGCGAGCTCGGGGCCGTCGATGTCCACCGTCCACCTGGTCGAGCTCGGGTCCGTCGCCGGCGAGCTCCTCGAGCGTGGGCTCGACCCAACGGCGCTGGTGTCGATGTGGTCACCTTCACCGCCGCCCCTTGGCAGGGCTGGAAGCCCTCGTTCCGAACCGTGGTAGACTGCCCTGAGGACTCCGATGGAGTACGTCAAACTGGGCCGGACCGGACTGGATGTGTCGAGGGTCTGCTTGGGCTGCATGGGTTTCGGCGTTCCCCAGCCGGGATTCCATCAATGGGTCCTCAGCGAAGAAGAATCCCGGAAGGTGATCCGCCAGGCCATCGACCTGGGGATCAACTTCTTCGACACCGCCAACGTCTACAGCGCCGGCACCAGCGAGGAATTTGTCGGTCGGGCCCTGAAGGACCTGGCCCGCCGTGACCAGATCGTACTGGCCACCAAGGTCCACGGGAGGTCGCCTCCCTCGAGGAGCCCTACGTCCCCCACCGGATGGTCGGGTACCAGTGAGAGACGCCCGCGGGGTCGATGTGGACGCCGGCGAGCTCGGGGCCGTCGATGTCCACCTGGTCGATGGCGGAGCGCCGCGGTCGACCTGGCCGAGCTCGTGCCGCGCCGCCCGGCGAGAAGCTCGAGGCGAACTCGGCAGCTTCGCCCCGCGGCGGCGCGGGCGCGGAGGTCGAGGCGCACGTCGGCGAGCTCGGGGCCATGGCCGTCCGTCTGATCGAGCTCGGCCGCATCGCCGCCGAGGGCGGAGCGGCCGCGGGCGGCACCCCTATTCAGGAAATCTGAGCGTCTCGATGGCGTTGCCGCTCTCTCCCACCGTCGTGCTGCCATCGTGGTTCCAGCTGGTGCCCCCCTTGCCCGGCAGTCCGGTCTCGATGGTGACGCCCTCCAGCGTGAGCTGGTCCTCGTCGAGGTAGGCGACGCCGATCGAGTCGCCGCCGCGCCCTGGGCCGCCGTAGCCGCCGGGCCCTCCTTGGCCGCCCTGGCCGCCGAAACAAGAAACGAATCCATCCCCCAGCGCTCCGCCCGGTGCACCTCGGCCGCCTCTGCCGCCGTCCTGGGGTTCCCCGCCGTCGCCGCCATTGCCGCCAAAGTTCGCCGTGATCTTGGTGTCGCGCACGGTCACCCGGGCGTGAAGCGCGAGGACGCCGATGGACGGCATTCCGTTCGCTCCCCCGCGGCCCCCACGGCCTCCGCAACCGCCGGCCCCGCCCGAGCCTCCTCCTGGGCCTCCCATGGAGGCCACGCCGCACAGGGCGATCCCGCCCCGACGACCGCCACCGCCGCCGCCGCCCTGGCCAGGCGTGCCCCAGGTCCCCTCGCCCCCCGTGTCGCCCTTCCATCCTGTCTCGGTGAGGCGCCCGATGCCCTTGCCGGGCGCACCCTGCGTCCCCGGAGCCCCCGGGCCTCCGCTGGATCCGCTGTCGCAATTGAGATTGTCCCGCTCGCCGATACCACCGCGTGAGGGCGGCAAGAGGTCGGCGGGTTCACCATCGCCTCCATCCTCGGCGCTGTCGGGCCGCCCGTCCCCTCCCTTGCCCCCGGTGCTCGTGACCCCGTTCTCGCACTGGTTCACGACCGCAGGCCCGCCGGAGACGGCGGCCGCCGAGCACGCGTCCCCACCGAAGTTGCCGTCCGGTCCGTCCGGTTGGATACGCGGCCACTCCTCGCCATCGAAGCCTCCCAGTCCTCCGCTGGCGGAGATCTCGCTCCGCAGGATCTCCACCGCCGTGTTGGACTGAGAGAGCACGCCGACCGGGCCCCACGAGCGGACGTAGAGATCGGCGAGCGTCGAGACCCCGTCCGCGGCCCCGCTGTCCTCTGGGCCCGCGGGCTCGACGATCACCATGGGGCCGAAGACCGGCAGGTGAGAAAACTGGCTCCGCGGGAGCAGGGGGTCGCGCACCCATTTCCGGCAGTGGAAGCCCCCGCGGAGGTCCACGCCGGAGGGCACCCTGATCTGATCCACCACGAATCCCTCGTTGCAGACGAACACGCGCCCTCGTCCAGCGCGCGCGAGATCGACGGCACGGGTCATGGTGTACACCGGCTTCGCCTTCGTGCCGGGGTTCCTGTCGTCGCCGCCACCGTAGTTTCCGGCGAGGAACACGCCGCAGCCGTCGTCGAGGATACCGGCGGCGACGTGCTCGACGCAGACCGACTCCGGAGGCGGCTCGTCCTCGCACGAGGTGCCCTCACAAGGCGTCACGCCAGGGTCGTTCACGCCGGGCGCAGTTCCGCAGCCGGTCGCCCACGGGGACAGCAGAAGGACCAGGGTCGCCGCGGTGCTCTTGCTCATGTGCGTCTCCTGACGGGTGCCGCCTGCACAGGGCGGTTCATCGAGGCGGTTCCGGGGCTGGCGCATCGAACCGGTACCAGAACTGCGCAGTCCCGTCTCGCCCCTTGCCGAGCGGGCGTTCCGGGGTTGCATTGGCGCCGAGCCCCCCGGTGCCGGCTTGTCCGGGCAAGACCGTCGCATGCTGCAAGATGGCCACGGAGGCGCCCACGGAGCCGATGCCGAGCGAGTGGCCACCGAGACCGCCGCCGGCATCGCCCCCGCGGCCGCCGTTGCCGCCAAAGCCGCCGTCGCACCCTCGCGACGTGTCGATCACAGTGCCGCGTCCACGCCGGCCGCCGTCGGCGCCAAGGCCGCCCCACTGGCCCGTTCCGCCGACCCCACCATTGCCGCCCTTGGCCCCGAGGACCGTGCTGGTATCGACCGTGAGATCGCTCCCCTGCAAGGCAACGATCCCGATGCTCGCGCCGCCGTAGCTGCCCCCCTTGCCCCCCTTGCCCCCGCAGCCGCCGCTGCCCCCCGATCCGCCGGCCGCACCGCCCTGGGGCCGACCTGCCGGACACGCGTTCATCTCGTCGCGCCCCTTGCCGCCGCCACCCCCGCCGCCGCCCTGGCCGACGCCGCCCGGCTTCCCGTCCTCCCCGCGGACGCCGACCCATCCGTCGACGCCCAGGAGGCCATCGCCAACCGCTCCGGCAGCGCGCTCTGCATCGGCGCCGTCTGCTCCGTTCTCCCCATCCTTGCAGCCCATGCCGACCGCGCCGAGGCCGCCCAGGCCGCGCTCGTCCGGACTCCCGACCGGTTCCGGCAGCCCTGAAGCACCATCGCCGCCCCTCTCGATCCCGCCGTCACCCCCGTAACCCCCCGTCGACTCGATGCCGTCGTCGCACACCGTCACTGCCGGGAGGGCGCCTGCGGCGGCCTCCGCCGTGCACGCGTCCGCGCCATCGTTGCCCACGACGCCCCCCGGCGCTCGTTCGCTGGACGAATCCTCTCCCGGCTCGCCATCCTTGCCGTTGCCCGCGATGACTTCGCTCGACACAACGTTCGCCTTGGCCTCCTGGCTCAAGATCATCGCGATGGACGACTTGCCGTCGGTCGCCGAGGCGTCCGCCGCCACCACGCGCACGCCGAAGATCGTGGACGTTTCCTCCCCCTGGGTCACGCGGAACGGGATGCCCACGGGAGGAGCGATGGTGGTCCGCTGATTCGGTCCAACATACGACCAATCGCCGCCATCACACAGGCGAGCACCCCAGATATCGACGCCCGACGGCAGCGTGATTGTCTCCTTGAACGCTCCGCCGCAAGCGTACACGCGCCGGGGCAGCCCCTTGCCATCGCCTCGTTTGCTGCCAGCGGCCAGCCGGATCGCACGCTGGAGCGTGTTCACCGGCTCTTCCTTCGTGCCTGGGTTCTTGTCGTCGCCGTGCTCGCTGACGAACACCCCGCACATGTCGAGCGCTGGTGCCGTCGCTGGGTCGCCATCACAAGGAGATGGCTCCGGCGGAGGGATCTCGCACAGATAGCCGTCCGCGCAGCTATCGGAATAGCACCCACAGACGCCGGCGGCGCCGGCCAGGCCGAGCGCCATGAGCGCGAGGGAACGCAGGACCTCTCGACCTTGATCACTGGACCCAGGACGCATGGCCATGCCTCCCCCTCACCATGCTCCTTCGAGGAGCACCCCCGCCCGTTCGCTCGAGGCCACGGGTACGATGCGGACGCCTGTCGCTGCTGGCGCGGCGCCGAAGAACGCGACCTCCGTGAGAAAGGAGGCCGCTGTCGCCACGCCGAACACAGCGCTCGTCGCCAGCGACACCTTGCCCAGGGTGGCGAACAGGTTCCTCTGGTCGACCTGGCGATGGATGTCAGCGCACGCTGCTGGCGCGCTCGCTTCCCGGCAGGTGTGAGACGTCCACCCCTGCTGCCGACGCACGACGTCGCCCTCGCGCAGGTTGGTGTGAATGACGTGAGCGCGGAGGAGAAGGACCGCACCGGTCGCCGCCGTTGCCGTCGTGATCGCGATGCCGCCTATCCGCAGCGTCCCCGGCCAGGACGCCCATGGCCCGGGAGCCTGCGCGCGCGCAGCTGGCGAAGTGCTCACGGGCTCCGGCGTCGCCGGCGAAGCCTCCCTGGTACGGCTCGCGGCGGCGTGCGGCAGCTGCATCGAGATCTCTTGCTCCGCCCCCGGTTCGCTGCTGAACACGTGGACGGCTTCCTCGCGGCCCGGCGCCCGGGCCCGCACCACGTGCAGTCCGGGCTCGAGGAACAGCTTGTAGGTCCGGGCGATCCGACCCATGCGTTGGCCATCGATGAACACCTCGGCATCCGGCGGGTCGACAGATAGCAGGAGTGTGACGACGTAAAACGCAGCCTTCGCCTGTGCCCCCTTGAACCGCCTCTGGGCCTCCAGCGGCAGCAGCTCGCGTCGCTCAAGACTCCGGGTCAGATGCTCCGCCGCTTCACGATAGTTGCGCAGCGCCAGCTCACAGAAGCCGAGCTCGCCGGCGATCTCCGCGGGGTCTACCTGCGCGCTGGGGAACTGCTCCGAGGCTTCGAGGGCCGCCTTGTAGGCGTCGCGGGCCTCGGTCCACCTTCCGGCGTCGCGTGCGCGCCGAGCACGGCGAACATGGCCATTTACCTTCGAGCCGTCGCTCCTCGCCGGGGCCGAAGAACGTTCCTGTGCATCGGCCGGGCTGGCAAAGCCTGGTGAGGCGCCAAGCGTCAGCGAAATGACCAGCAGGTGCGCACCGCGACGCATGCGAGGACGGTACCTACGCCGGCCGCTCAGCGTCAACCGGCAGAAAATGCCTCGAAACAGCCCCTTGAATGAGAATTTGCGTTCCGATGGCGGAAGGGGCTCGTCCGTCCGGTGTGTGGGTTATGATGCAGCCGGCCGGCACGGCCTGTGGCGTGCGTAGTTACCCGTCCGACGGTCCCCGAGCCGCCGTCGACAGCCGGAGGGCGCCGTTCGGCCGCGCTCGAACCACCGGTCGGCCGTCGACGTCGCGCACCCGCCGGTTGTGCAGCTGTGCGCAGCCGTCGCCGACGCGCAGCAGCAGCGACAGGATCGCCGGCTGGCTCTCGGCGTTTCCGTGCGGCCAGGACACGCGCTGTCACGGCTGACAGCGCGGATCGCCCGTGTATGCTCGGCGAATGAGCGACGTCACCATCACCGCGCCGTGCCCCTCATGTCGAGAGGAGACCCGCGCGGAGTTCACGCTGGACTCGATACGGCGACCAGCCCTGTACGCCGGTCAATGCACGGAGTGCGGCGTACCAATCGAGATTCGCGTGCAGCTGGAGCTTGTGGCGGGAACCCCCCGGCATGTCGCCGTGCCAGGGTCGGGCACCGGCGGTTCTACAGGCGGCTGACCTGCATCACGCCGATTTGTGTTCGGGTCCGGGTCTGCCGGAGAGACAATTCCGCCGCATGCCGGCCACCAGCAGCCCCTCCTTCGAGCTCGCGAGCTCCCGCGTTGCGCAGCGTCACCCGGGCCTGGGACGTGTCCTCGAGTGCCTCGCGCTGCTCTCGAGCGTGGGACCCTTGCTCGCCGGCGCGCTCGCCGCCGTCCTCGGGCAGAAGCTCGCCTCCCCGCTCTTCGGTCAGGTGGCTCGCGACATCCTGGCCTGGAGCGGATCCGGCTTCCTCGCCGGCATCTTCTTCGTGCTGGTGAGCGTTCTCGTCACCTTCGCTCCGCTCACCCGGCGCGGAACGGTGCGCGTGGCCGCCGGCGCGACCGGCTTGCGCCTCACCCGCGGCGCCGCGGCTCGCTGGATCCCGCGCGCCGCGATCCGCTCCGGCCTGGTCGTGCCCAAGCCGCGCTCCCACGTCGCGCTGGAGCTCCGCGGCGGACGGCAGATCGAGGTGCAGGTCGAGAGCGAGGAGGAGGGCGCGCGGCTGCTCGCGGCCCTCGAGCTAGGCCCGGAAGCGCGGCGCGTCGCGGTCTCGCTCGGCAGCGCCGAACGCGACCGCGCGGCCGTCCGGGCTCGCCTGCTGGTCTGCCTGCTCGTCTTTGGCTTCGCGGGCGCCTGGTTCGAGGACCTCAGCGTCTTTGTCGATCGCTCCGCCTTGTTAAAGGCGAAGTACCTGGCGTTCTACGTGCTGGTCGTCTGGCTCAGCCGCGGCGTCGCTCGTTCCGCGCGGATCGTGGTAGGCAGCGACGGCGTGCTCGTCGAGCGCCCCTTCTCGCGCACCTGGCTCCCCTACGCCGTGCTCACCGCGATCCGGACGCGCGGAGATCGCCTCCTCCTGGTCCGACAGGGGGACGATCGCCCGGTCGAGCTCCGGGCGGCGGAGCCCGGCCTGGCCAGGGCGCTCGCGCTGCGCATCCGTGAGGCGCGCAAGCGCGCCGCGAAGGGCGCCGCCCCGCGCGGCGTCGAGGCGCTGGAGCGGCGCGGCCGCGACCCCGCGGCCTGGCGCGAGGATCTCCGCAAGATGCTCACCGCCGGCGACTATCGCGCGACCGGCCTGACCCTGGAGGACGTGCGCCACGCCCTCGACGATACCAGCGCCCCGCCGGATCGCCGGATCGGCGCTGCCCTCCTCCTGCGGATCGCCGGATATCCCGAGGCGCGGGACCTCATCCGCGTCGCCGCCGAGGCCACGGCCGACGACGAGTTCCGCGCGGCGCTCGAGCGCGCCGCCGAGGACGAGCTCGACGAGGCATCCCCCTCGCGGACCGTGCGCGGAGCCCCGCGCTGCGCGAGGGTGCGTTGATGAACGCCGGTCACGGGCAATTGCCCCGGGGCCGCCTCGCCAGCCAACGTATCCTGGTCCATGTTGACCACCGCGGGCAAAAGTTGACCATTACTGTATGTGAATAGTGGGACGTCGAGGTCGGGACACTTCGGTCATGATCCACGTGTTAGACCCTCAGTCAATGGCGCCCGGGGCCCATTGCTCAAAATTGAGCACCATCGTCGAGAGCCGCCCTGGAGAATTGAAATTCAGACCGGAGGCTGCGGGGAGGTAGTGCTCAATTTTGAGCAATGGGCCGGCTGGCCTTGACGGAGCGGTGTGAGCGCCGAAAAAACCTCGCGAGCCCATAGGCACACGGCGGCGCACCTGTACCGTCCGGTAGGCTGGGAGCGGTGGGCTGAGGAGTCTGTGCCCGGCTTGACGTCGCAATGAATTCAATGATGTATGACTGGCCACACAGTGCGAATTTGGCAGATCCTTCCGGTCCACCTCAGCTCACCCGAAGGATGGCGTCGCGCTGGCACCCTGAATGGCTTCCGGTGCGGCAACCATCGGCCTAAGTTGCATGTGCAACGAATGATACAACGGTGTGTGTTCTACGCACGATTCATCGGCCGCGTAGAGCGCCGTCGTTCATGACAAGGCACAAAGAGGGGGGAATATGAAGAAGTCGAATTTTCGTCTCGTCGTACAACGGTTGGCGGCCACATGCGTGCTGATCGTTCCGGTCCTTGGGTTTGCGAGCATCCCTGCACCGGCAGCGGACCCGAGTGCGCCGGCGGGTATCGGATCTGAAAGTGAGGTAAGCGGACAATCCGACGAGCGTCTGGATCAGAATTGTCCATGTCAGGGAGGGATCGACTGCCGTGGCAATAGAATCAATGGGTTTTGCGGGCAAATCGTCTGCGGGGCCAATTTTCGCCAATGGCAATGCGGGGCAGGTGGCTGGGCCCAGATTGGCGACCGTGGATGCTCCTGCTGAGGCTGGCGACAATGCATCCACATGAGCCATGAACGCTGGTAAAGCCACGACGACCGATACGTAATGCGTACGTGCCCCTGCTGGTTTGGGGATTCGGATCGAATGGCGCCATCGCAGCTGACGGCGCCATCCCTGGGCCGTCCGTGAGCAGGATGGCTTGGGCGGCCGGCTTCCGCAATCCTTCCTCGCCATCCACGTCCCACCCCGCCGCCTCACCTGGTCGACGTGCACGAGGTCGTCGGCGTCCGCACGGGGAGCCTCCCGGTAGAATTGAAATTCAGACCGGAGGCTGCGGGGAGGTGGACGCTCAGTGTCCGTGAACGGCGGGAAGACGACGGGCGGACCATTGGCCGGCCCGCCCGTCGTCGCCGATCGCTCGGCTCACGCTCCACGTGACCAACGTCTTCTCGCACGGGTGCGCTGCGGACGTCTCGAGCAGCCATCGCCGCGGTGACCCGCATGTTGCGATCGTGTCCTGATGGACGCCGGTCATGCGCGACGCCGCGCGGATGCTGGTGCCGTTCACGAGCGCGGCCAACACCTCTAGCCGCCGCTCCGCCGGGAGCACGTTCGCCATGGGCTTGCACCTCTCCGGCGGCAGGCCCATGATGCGCGTTGCGACGTGCGCTGGAAGATGCAGGTGATCCCAGAGGCGCACCTGGCCTTCGTCGAACTCATGAAGCGGGACGGCTGGGACGGGGGCTCCCCTCCGGGCGTCAGGACCGGAGGTGGGCCATGCTGGACGACCCCCATCTTGGGCGCGAGCTCTTCAGGGTGCTGGTGGAGGTGGACGAGGCGGTGACGCGCCGGGTCGCGGCCGAGGGCTGCCCCGTGTGCGACAGGCCGCTCCCGGCGTTTGGCCTGCCCATGGAGCTGCCGGAGTAGGGCGCGAAGATTTTTTCGAGCGACCGATGATTTCTCCGCGGGCGGGGGGTCCATGGAGCAAAAGGAGGACAACCTCATGTCCCACAAGCTCTTCGTCAGCCTGCCCATCAAGAACCTCGATCGCACCATGGCGTTCTTCAAGGCCCTCGGCTTCACGTTCAACCCGAAGTTCACGGGCGAGAACGCCGCCTGCATGCTCATCGGTGAGCACGCCTACGCGATGCTGCTCGTCGAGCCGTTCTTCAAGACGTTCACCAAGAAGGAGATCTGCGACACCGCGACGCACGTGGAGGGGGCCTTCGGGCTCTCGTGCGAGAGCCGCGCCGAGGTGGACGCGATGGTGGAGAAGGCGCTCGCCGGCGGCGGCAAGGAGCCGGACCCGCCGCAGGACCACGGGTTCATGTACGGGCGGAGCTTCGAGGACCTCGACGGGCACCACTGGGAGGTGCTGTGGATGGATCCGAAGGCCGGGCAGTAAGCCGCACGGATCTCGGCGGAGGAGAAGGGATTCGAACACCTGGCGCGGGCGGCGGGTGGCGGCAGCGGTTTCCGCCATGGCGGCGCCAGATGGCCGCCGCTTGGCCGGCCCACCGACGACGCGTGATCGCCGCGGTTGGCCACCCCGTCACCAGGCGCCGGTGGCCTCGTCGCGCTCGCGTCGCACCGGCGGCGCCCACCGGCGGCCCGTTGCTCGGACGAACGATCGCCCAGACGGGTGAGCGGGCGGCAATCACGGGGAGCCCCCCGGTAGAATTGAAATTCAGACCGGAGGCTGCGGGGAGGAGGTGGCCGGATCCGGCCACAGGACTGGACTGGCTGGATTTGGGTTCTACCCATCCAGCGTGTCGGACGGGTCGCCCAGGAAGGAGAACAGGTCGAGCTGGACGGGCCCGGCCGGTGCGACCGGCGGAGGAGGCGGCGCGCCCTGGACCGGAGGCGCCGCCGTGGGCGCAGGTTCGCTCCTGCGGCGCTGCTTCAACGCTGGGGTCGGCTCCGTCACGAGGCGCAGGAACCCGCGGCCGCTCGGGAGCTTCCTCGCAGGCGCGGAGGGCTCGCGATGAGTGAGCTCTTGTGCCTGGGGTGCCTCACCGGCCGGCTCGGCCAGGAGCGCTTCCATGAGCTCGTCCATGGTCCACACGTGATCCGTGATGCCGGCCTGCATCGCTGGGGTCACACGGAGGGTCTTGACAACCCAGCAGAGGTTGTAGGCGACGTAGTGCAGCGCCGCCGCGGCGCGGTGGTTCTCGGGCTTCTTCGAGAACGCATAGCAGAGACGCCGCATGCGTCCGTTGGTGTGGCGGTGCGTGCCGTTCTGGCGCTCCACGTAGGACGTGCTCGCGCGCTTCGGGTCAGGCGCTCCGTAGACCACGGTCTTGGTGATGAACGGGTCGCGCGGCGGCTCGTAGCGGTGGTCCGGACCGCGGTAGGAGCCAGTGCGGTAGTTCTTCACCGTCTGCATGTAGTCGACGCTCGGGCCGAACTGCGCACCAACAGCGCTGATGTAAGGCGAGAATCCGTCAGATGTGATCTGAGGCATCACGAGCAGCCTGGCGCGGACGTCGGCCATGAAGGCGTCCGTCGTCTCCTGGTCACGCCGACCAACGCGCCACGCGATGACGAGGCGAGACAGCGTGTCGAGCGCAACGAAGGTGTACGCCTCGCCGATGCCGTCGGCGTCCTCCTCGGTCACACGGGCCTGCTTCTTGCCGACGTACGAGAAGATCTCGTCGACCTGGATCAGGGGCGTGCGGAGGTCGCGCACCAGTCGGTCATGCAGGCGCTCAGCGCCGCGCCCGTAGGCCAGCGAGAGCCGCCCCACGGTCTCCCTGTTGACCTCGGTCATGCGCTCGACCGCGCGCTCGCTGTTGCCGTCCAGGAGCGCAGCCAGGACACGCACGCGCTTCTCCACCGGGAGCACGTTCGCCACGGGACCCTTGCCTCTCCCCAGGCGCCGCCGTACCCTACGCGTTGCGATGGGCGCGAGGTAGGACACTGCCTGGCGTTTCGCAGCCCCGTCCTCGGGTACCAGCCGAGGTCGGGGCGCTTTCGTCTAAGGTCCTCTGATTATAGCGTTTTTACCGAGGAAAACCGCTCGAATCAGTGCGCGTCAGATGCCGACAGGACGGGGTATGTCATAGCTGCGGCCCAACCACCGCACGGTGGAGGAGCGCGTTATGGATAATCGTGCCGCGGACCCCATGAACGAGATAAAGGTGCGCTACAAGCAGGAGCTGGAAGCGTTCTACGGGGTCGCCGTCGACAGCCTCTGCGATGAGAAGGTAAAGATATGGTTCGGTCTCTTATGTGGCCTGTGCCGCGATCTGGAGTCGCATCCAGGCGATAACCTCTGAACGCCTAAGCGCGACGACAGGCCTGCCGAAGTGTTCGTGCAGTTCGACGCCAAATCTAGCGGTGACTTCGAGAATTGGCCAGGACCGTTCGTTTGTGTTCCGGAGATTCTTCCAAAACTGCGTTTGTGGGAACGTTGGAGTGGTCGCACTTATACGTGCCGCTTCCATTAGTTCAGCACCGGTCATGTTTGAGAGTTTTTGCGCCTTGGGGTCAGCCGCTATCATCTCTTCGATCGTCGGGTCGTCATCCAATGACATTGCGTACTCCTGCCGATAATGGGCCGTGCATCTACCGACCCTTGACGAACGGGAGGCGCATGCGCACCATGGCCCGCGTGCGGCGCGAGCCGTTCCCGGTCCGGCAAGTGGATCGGCGTCGTCGGGCCTGCTTGCGACAGGCCCGACGACACCCCTTTACATCTATGGAGCGGATCTTGCCAACAGTTCGTGGCGGGGCGTGTGCCCGCTGGGGCGGGCATGAGATCAGGCCACGGTCAGACGGTAGCGAGGCGCTTCGCGGCGCGTGCCCGGCAGCGCAGGCGTTCAGGATGTGGCTGTGGCGGGATGACGGAGAGGCGGGGGCGATGAAGGCGAAGAAGACCTGGAGAGGCGGGTTACCCGCCGCCCTCAGCCTTCGCCGTGGCGGCGATCTCCCGCAGGACGGCGCTCGGGGCGCGCCCTTCGTTCTTGGCGATGGCCGCGATGGCCTCGGCCAACGGGACGAGCTCGACGACTTCACCCTGCCCTGAGCTCACGCGCGCGCTGGTTCATGCGGCCCTGGCATGCCGCTGGCAACAAAGTCCCGCGCGCGACGGAATGCATCGCGTGGAGGTGGTACGTGCACACCAGGATCACCCTAGCCATGGCCGCGCTCGTGGGAGCGACGGCCTGTGGAGCAGCGGACGAAGCGAGCAAGGCGGGAGAGGACGGCGCCGCGGAGGAGGCGGGCCTTCTGCCACGCAGTTTCGAGCTGAGTTTCGACCCCGAGGAGCCCGCGATCCCGCAGATCGTGGCGGCCGGGCGGCACGAACTCGCCGCGGCGTGCGCCGACAACCCCCACGTGTCGATCCGCATCTTCGACCCGCTCGACCCCGACGCCTTCGCGGACGTGCCGTGCTCCTCGATGCTCTGCGACGCCGAGAGCGGCGAGGCGCCTGCCAGCGCCGAGGGCGGCGAGCCGATCGCGGTGGCTCAGCAGCCGTGGAGCCCGTTCGGCCTGGTATGCAGCATCATCACCACGGGGTCAGGGCTCGTCTCGACCTACGCCCTGTGTCCTCGTGCCAGGAACCCACACGACAGACGGAACTGCGATTGGCTGACGACCGGAGGTTTCACCGCCCTCGGCGCTCTGTGCCTCTTCATCTGACGGGGGACATATGCAGGGCCAGTTCCGAGCTCTCGGCATGCTCGTCTCTGGTGGCGTCATCGTCGCCGCGAACGTGATGGCCTACCTGAGCGTCCCCCGGGGCGGCCACTTCGGCGTGGTCGATCTGCTGCACTTCGCGCTCCCCGTGGCCATCTACTGCCTGGTGAACTTCGCGATGGACGAGGGGCGCGCCCGCGAGAGGCGCGCCCGCAGGCTCACGGACGAGTAGCCGCGCAGCCCTCCAGGGCACGACGCGGCGAGCTCGCCGGCCGACCAGCCGACGGACAGCGCGCGCCCCAGGCAGCGGCGCGGCGCCCCACAGGATCACGCGGCAGCGGTGCGCCCGGACCAGCTGCAGCTCTGCCCCGTCGGTCATCCGCCCGGTGATCGTCACCTCGAGCGAGACCTCCTCGCGGACCGGCAGGCGAGCGCCGGCGAGCCGAAGGCGGGGCCGGTGCCGGATCGGCGCCGAGGCGATGAGCCCCCGCCAGCGCCGGGGCCGCGTCGGATGGTGCAGCTGAGCTTGTTCGGGGAGCCCGAATGATGCCCGGGGGATCCGAGATCGTCGGCTTTGCCGAGTCCGCATGCCGAGGCCGAGCCAGACCCTGGAGGGGGGGCGTCACGCCGCCCCCCTCCAGGTGCCCGATCGCTACTCGTTCTGCCGCCGGATCCTCCGCGGCGACGGCGGCGGCTTCGGGCGGAACTGCTTCCGGTTGGGCTCCCGGCGCATCAGGGGCGCGGGCGGGAGCGGGTTGACGTTCTGCGAGTCAGGAGCCTCGTCCTGACCAGCGGCCCACGGGAATGTCCGAAGAATCGGTGTACGCATGCGCGCACGTCCTCCATCGCGGACCCAGCCAGCACCGGTCCGGCTGGGTCGTCTCGCTTGCGTGCTGCGCGGCGAGGGCGTATCTTCCCGTGTGGAAAGGGTGTCCCATGCCCTCCAGCGCGACGCCCGCAAGCATGGGCGTCGCGCCGCGCCTCGGAGACTGTGGCGGTCTCTGGGGCGTTCCGCTTTCTGGGGCTCTAGGGCGCGGTCTCCTTCAACTGGTCGTCCTCCTCGCGACGCTTCACGAGCCCCTTCTGGTCGCGGAGGTAGTACAGGATGTTGAGGACGGTCTTCCCGGGCTCCCCATGAGCCGCTTCCAGGAGATCCGTCGCTAGTCCGCCCAGCCCTCGTGGACCGGACGCTAGCCCATTCAGTGACTGCGCGGCGACCGGGCCTGACCCAGAACCGTCGGCGGGCTCGGTCTTCCTATCCGGCGCCGTCTCGGCAGTGAGGCCGACCAGCGTCATGCCGCCCTCCACTTGCCCGAGTGGCCGGCCATGCGCTTGGCGCGTCCAAGCTCATCCAGTGCCTCGAGATCCGCCTTGACGAGGTCCTTGTTGACCGGCGCCTTGTTCCACGGGCAGCTCTCAGCGAGCGCGTTGGCGATCTGCATCATCTGCATCCCGTCCGGCTGAACCCGGAGGAGGTGCACGATCCCCATCCTTCGATGGGACGCCAGCTCCGTAGCCTCAAAGAGGCTAGGCGGGCCCCATGCGAACCCATCGAAGAGGATTGGAGCAGGCGCCCCCTCAACGAGAACCCATCCATCGTCGCGGCGCTCGATAAGCGAACCGAACAGCCGGGTCCCCACGTTCCCGATAGTGCCACGGCTCACGGTGGCACCCATCTGCCCCAGCGCCTCGGAGATCGCCGAAGGCGACATCGGTTCCTGCGCGCCGCGGAGCACGCCCAGCGTCAGGTTCGTGGCCTTCATGTCGTCGATCTCTACCCAGATCCAGTCGTCATCCGCCTCCGGCGGCGCCGGTGGCCTCGGGGGAGCGGGGACGATGATGCGCTGCCGGCCGTTGTCTCCGGCTCGCGGCTCTTCCTCCTCACCTAGCATGCGCCTGAGCGGCTCCGGATATTTCATGCCGGCGGCATCGTGAGCGCGGCGGCATTCGTCGGCCGCCTGCAGGAGGCGCGTCAGGCTCTGCACCGCGGCCATCTCCTTCATGAACTTGCTCACGAGGACATCCATAGCTCATTCCGCCTCCACGGCGCAACCGATCAGTAGAGGCAACGTGACACTTTTTGCCAGGGGAGGCGGGTCATTTAGGCTCCCGTGATCTCCGGACGGTCCAGAGGTTGCGCGGGCGGCATGGCGATAGGAGCCTACTCGCCGCCCTCGGCCGTGCGCGCCATGACGGCGATTTCCCGCAGGATCTCGCCCGGCGTGCGCCCCTCGTTCTCGGCGATGGCCTCGATCGCCTGCTCCAGCGACTTGCCGCACTCCCGGAGCCCGCGCACGGGGCGGGGCGGGACGTTGATGGACGTGGGGCGCGGGTCCGGCCACCTCGGCGGCCGTCGCGGCGGCCACCAGGAGTAGACGGCGTCCGGAGGCCAGTCGCGCTGGTCGAGGCGATGCGCCTCGTAGCCGCGCGCCTTCAGGTAGCGCTCCACATCGTCGGGCGAGACGCGCCGCGTGACGAACCGCCCGGGGAACGTGACGCTCATGCGGTGCTTCGGATCTCGGATGCTGAAGGTCATCGGCGCCTCCGGGCTGGCCCGCGCAGACGTCGGGCGAGCGCTTCCAGCAGGCGCCCGGCCTTGTTCAGCAGGCCGTGGGCTTCCTCGATCGCCTCGCGCTCGTAGCGGTCCAGGTGGTCGCGCTGGAACCGCACCGCGACGTACGCCAGGTGGAACACATCCTCGGCAAGCTGCGTCGCCTCGGCGTGGAGCTTCGCGCGAACGTCCCGCGCGCGCCTCGTGCGCTTGCCCCGCTTCATCGGCGCCTCCGTAGCCTGAGAGCGAGCGCTTCCCTGGCGATCCTGAGCCGGCTGGCCGCGGTGCCCGGGTGCATGCCGCGCGTCCTGGCGTACTCGACGAGCGACTCCGGCAGGTCGACGGCGAGCAAGATCTCGCGCTGCCAGTCCGGCAGGTCGGCGAGCGCCCCCAGGGTCTCGCGCGCCTGGAGCTGCGCGTCGAGGTTCGGACCGACGACCCCGCGGAGCCGGGCGAGCGGTTGCGGGTCGAGCACGACACGTCTCGTGTACGCGCTCTCGAAGTACTTCGATGCCTGCCTCCACGCGATCCCGTGCAGCCACTTGCGGAGCGCGTCCCGAGGCCTGTCCTTCGGATCGGGGCGATACCTGCCGCCCTTCACAGCGCGCCAGGCACCCATGAGCACCTGCGCCTCCACGTCGCCGCGGTCGCGCTTCGGGATGCCCGCGAGCGTCGCGAGAATGAGGCCTCGCTCGGCCATGATCGCCTCGATCGGGGGGCGCTTCGGGCTGTGTCGTGCGGCAGGCGGGCTCTGCGCCCCCTTCCGCCGGGGCTTCACCCGCTCCTCCCGCAGTGGGCGCAGCGGTCAGCGGCGACAGGTGGGCTCAGCAGGCGCTCCACGGTCGTCTCAGCGACGCGAGCGGCCAGCAGGACCAGCGCGGGCGAGCCTCGGTTGATGCCGGAGGCGACGCCGGCCAGCGTGCGCGTGTGGACGCCGCCCATGGCCTGCGAGACGGCGCGCCAACTGCCGAGGCGAGCCTTCAGTCCGCGCAGGGCGGCGCGCAGGCGTCGGGTCTCGTCGGTCGTGAGGGAGAGGGATCGGCTTCGGTGGTACGAGCGGCGTGTGGGTACACGTCCGCCTTGCCCGCTGTCGGGCGGGATGAGGTATAGCTGCACTGTCGGACCTCGCTGTAACGGGGTTCGGCCACGCAGCCCGGGGTGTTTGCCGCACCCGCGGGCTGCACTTCCTTGCGCAGAACCTAGCGCACGAGATCGTCAGTCTGGCCGGTTCCGGCCACTCTTACTCAAAACCAGCCACCACCTGCGGGGAGCCCCCCGGTAGAATTGAAATTCAGACCGGAGGCTGCGGGGAGCCCCCCGGTAGAATTGAAATTCAGACCGGAGGCTGCGGGGAGGTCATGGTCAATTTGGACCAACCGGCCCGGGCCGGTGCTCAGTTCGGCTCGACCGGCCCGCCACCGCTCTGCCAGCCGGAGCGCCCCTGCAAGCGCTGCATCAGGGCGTCCTCCACGCCGTCCTGCCCGACTAGCAGATCATCCCCTGGCTGCGCATCTCGGCGAGATCCTCGTCGCTCGGCAGGCGGTGCCGTCCGAGGAGCAGGTCGCCCAGCCAGAGGAGGTTGTAATTGCAGTGCACGTACCGGTGGTGCAGGTAGTGGTGGCGGGAGATGAAGCGCACGTAGCGCGTCTCGAGCAGCCACCGCGTCGGCCGCGACGCGCGGGCCATGGCCTCGGCGCGCGGCAGGTGCAGGTACGGGTGGAGGACGAGCGAGGAAAGCGGGTAGATCACGAGCGGTAGCAGCGCGCCGACGAACGCCGCCGCCGGGAGGAAGAACGCGTACAGCGCGAAGAACGGCAGCACGGGCGCGGCGAACGCGAGGATCCCCAGGCCGGCGAGCGAGACACCGTATTTCTCGCGGATGATCCGCCGGTCTCCCTGGGTCTCGACGATCCAGCGATCCAGCCGCTCCTGCTCCTCCTGGCTCTGGAACTGCCGCACGTGGCTCTCACGGTAGGTCTTGCCGTGGTGCACGACCGCGTGACTCAGGTACGCGCGCAGCAGCGGGCGGCCCGCGGGCCCGAGCCGCTCCGCCGCGCGGCGGACCTGGAGACGCGCGTGCAGCGCGTTCCGGTGGAGAAACGACTCGGCCATGGAAACGGTGAGATAGCCGAGCACCGCCCCGGCCACGATCTGTCCAGCCCCTGTAGTCAATGCCACGGGATTCATGAGTTCACTCCTTTGCGCAGACGTTTTGTCTGCATGGACGCGGGCGCGGCCGGCGAGCAGCGCGGCAGGGGTGCCCTCGTCGTTGCGTGCCCGTGCATGGCAACCGCGATGCCAGCCAGCTGCAGCGGCGCGACGCCGCTCGTCCCGCGGCGCTGTCCGCGCTGCGGGGCCCTCACATCGCGGCGCCGGCGCGCGCCTCGCCTGAAAGGCTGGCGCCCTCAACTGGAGGTGGCGCCCCCTACCCGTCTGACCGCGCGGGCCGCCGGCAGCGCGATGCCTTGCTCGATCGAGCAAGCCGATGTCCGCGCCGCGCGCGCCCTGGCCGGCAAGGCCTCGATGAAGCGCGCCCTGAACACGGCTGGCCGCGCGTCGAGAGGACCTCGCGCGCGCGAGGTTCGGCGGCGCGCCCACGCCGAGGTTCCGGGCACTGGCGTCGCGAGGGCCGAGGCCCGCTGACGACTGGCATCGTTGCTGCAATGACGAATGAAGAATGACGCCTGTCGGCTCCGCGCTCAGGCCGCCCGCGCCGGCCGCGGGAGGCGTGGCCCGCTGTCGCTCGGGCCGGGCTCCTTGGCGAGCACGCGAACACGCGAACACGCGAACACAAGAAAGCCGGAAGGTCGAGGCAGACAGCGCGCCTCGCGGCGGAGGAGAAAGAGGAGAGGACCGATGATCGAGCAGAACGCCGCCCACCGCGCGTCACCTATGGCGCCCGCCCAGGCCTCGGCGCCGCGGGGCGAGCGCACCTGGCTGGTGCGCGGGCACATCGCGACGATCGCGGGCTTCGTCAGGAGCGGCCTTGCCCCGGAGCTCCCGTCCGCGATCCCCTGGCGGTTCCGCGTCCCCGGCGGGCCGTATGGCGCGGCGACGCTGACCGGCCTGTACTTCCCGTCCGCGGGCAGCCGCGATCTGGTCATCCTGCTGCACGGCATGGGCGGAGACGTGCGCTCGGCCTACCAGCGCCCGGCGACGGCTGCCCTGCGCGCGCAGGGGCTGTCGGTGCTCCGTCTCGGCCAGCGCGGCTCGTCTCGCGATCCGGAGGACCTCCACCACGCGGGGCTATGGGAGGACATCGCGGCCGTGCTGAGCGGCGATCCGACGGTCGCGCGGTACGAGCGGGTCTTCGTCATCGGCTTCTCGATGGGCGGACACGTGGCGCTCCACCTCGCCGCTGCACGGCACCCGCGGCTCGCCGCGGTGGTCTCGATCTGCTCGCCGCTGTACCTCGATCGCGCCGTGAGCCACATGGATCGCCGGGAGAGCGCCGTGTACCGGCGCCACGTCCTCCGAGGCCTGAAGCGGATGTACCGCGAGATCGCGCGACGGCGGCCGATGCCTGTCCCGCCCTCGGTCGTGGATCGGGCGGAGACGCTGCGCGAGTGGGATCGCCTGACGGTGGTCCGCCGCTTCGGCTTCGGCGATCCCACGGCATATTACGAGGCGCAGGGCGCCGGGAGGCTCCTTCGCTCGCTGGTCACGCCGGCGCTGCTCCTGTACTCGCGCCAAGATCCGATGGTACCCCCGGCGACCCTCGCCGGCCTGGAAGCGCACGAGGGCTCATGGTCGCCCGCCCGCGTCGTGTGGATGGATGGCGGCGGCCACATTGCCCTTCCGCGCCGGCTCGATCTCGGCCTCGGCGAGGCCGTCCCGGCGACCCCGTACGCGCAGATCGCCGCCTGGCTGCGCCGCCACCGGGCCCCCGGGCGCGCTTCATGAGCGCTCGATCCATCGCTGTCGCCGCGACACGCCGCGCCTCGCCGGGCGCAGAGACAATCGAGATGAAGATGCAGATGCAAATGAAGAGCGATGCTGTGAGCTCCCGCGCGGCGCCGAGCGGCACCGACACGGCCCCTCGCGCCACGGCCCTGTCGGCCGAGGATGCCCGGCGGCTCATGGCGGGGATCAAGGCGCTCCGCGCCCGCGTCGCGGCCCGGACGGGCCCGGAGGACCTGCGCCATATCAAGCGCCTGTCTCGGCTCGGCCGCGCGTTCTCCGCTGCCGGGTACGCGACCTCTGCGCTGGGGCCCAACCCCATCTCGATGGTCCTCATCGCCCTGGGCCGGTTCGCCAGGTGGGTCGTGATCGCGCATCCCGTCCTTCACAAGGCGTACGACGGCGTCGCCGCCGGCGAGCCTGCCTGGCACAGCCGCACGTTCGCGCGCGGCAGGCGGCGCCTGTGGGACTGGTTCGACTGGCTGCAGGCCGACGCATGGCAGGCGCAGCACAACGTCTCTCATCACTGCTACACAGGCGACGAGCGGGATCCGGACCGCCTCGCCGTCAACATGGCCTGGCTGAAGCGCAAACCGAGGCTGGTCCGCGCGCTCGCGCTCCTCCTGACCGCGTGCACGTGGAAGTGGCTCTACTATGGTCCGGCGACCCGGGGCGCCCTGCGCCGGCGGCGCGAGCGGGCGGCCGAGGCCCCGCCAGAGGAGCGCACGAGCGCGGGGTGGTCGCCCAGAGCCCTGCTCGACCGCGACATGCTGCTCCGCTCGTACCTGCCGTACGCCCTCGTGCACTTCGTCCTCCTGCCGCTCGCGTTCCTCCCGCTCGGCCGCTGGGCAGCGCTCGGCGTGCTCGTCAACAGCCTCGCCGCGGAGCTCCTGTCGAACCTGCACAGCTTCGCGGTGATCGCGCCGACCCACACCGGCCTCGATATCCCCATCTTCGAGGGCGCCGCGCGCAGCCGGGAGGAGTACTACGTCCGGCAGATCGTCGGCTCGGTGAACTACGAGAGCCCCGGCAGCGCCGCCGACTTCCTGCACGGCTACATGGGTTACCAGATCGAGCACCACCTGTGGCCCGACCTGCCGCTCCGGCAATACCGTGAGGTAGCGAGGGAGGTCGAGGCGCTCTGCGGCGAGGTCGGGCTGCCGTACCGCAGGGACTCCGTCTGGAGGCGGATCGCCGAGATGGCCCGCGCGGTGATCAGCGACGAGGAGGTGCAGGTCGCGCGCGTCGCGATCACCCACGCTGGCGCGCGCCGCGCCGGCCTCATGAGCGGCAGCGACGTCGAGCACGCCGCCCTGCACGCGTAGGCTCCGTGGCTCACCCGTCGGGGGCTCGCACGGACGCCAGGGATCAGGGTTCAGGAAGAGGGAGAGATGGAATCATGACGATGAATCAGGAACGACAGCTGGTGGTGACATGGCCAGATCCTGCGCCGGCCGCGGAGAAGGTGATGTCGATGTCCGGCCTCGCCTACCTCACGGCGATGATGACCGGCGAGCTGCCGATGGCGCCTATCGCTCACCTCCTCGGGCTGCGGATCGCCGCGGTGGAGACCGGCCGGGTCGTCATCGCTGGATCGCCGGGCGAGCAGCATCAGAACCCGATCGGGACGGTCCATGGCGGCTATCTGAGCACGATGCTCGACTCCGCGGTGGGCTGCGCCGTTCATGCCGCCCTGGAGGCGGGGATCGGCTACTCGACCGTCTCGCTCCAGGTGAGCTTCGTGCGGGCCCCGCGCGCCGGCGGTCCGGAGCTCCTCGCCGAGGGGCGGGTCGTCCACATAGGGAAGCGCCACGCCACCGCCGACGGGACGCTGCGCGACGCCGGCGGCACCCTGTACGCTCACGCCACCACGACGTGCCTGATCCTGCGGTGAGCACCGCACAGGACGCGGAGCGCGCGCGCCTCGGGGCGCCATCGTCGCCGGCCAGCTCGAGCCGCCCTTCAGGCGAGATCGGCCAGCCTTCCCGCCGGGCCTGCCGCCCTACGTGGCCGCCTGCATGCTCCCGCGCGCCGCGCGGTAGTCGGTGATCAGCGACCCCATGATGTTGGCGGCGGCTGTGGCAATCTGGACCATCGAGGCGAGCGGCGCGCGCTTTCTGTACCCGAGCACGAACGGCGCCGCGATCACGGACGCGCTCCACGCATAATCGAGCACCTCGTGCATCTCGATCGGGATCAGCTTCGCCAGGCTCAGCCGGTAATCGGTGAGCAGAGACACGGAGATGACCGATGCGCCCAGGATCGCGCCGGCGACCTTTGCCTCAGGCCGTCGCGAAGCGAGCCCGGCCATGGCGACCATGAGGCCGTTCGAGTAGTCGAGGACGGAGTGGACGTCCTGGGGGATGAGGCGCTTGAGGGGCAGGACGCCGAAGAGCAGCTTCGAGGGGATCGCGGCGTTCTGCTGGACGGCCGGCGCGACCGCGCCGGGCCTGGTGACCTCCGGCGAAATCACGTCTTCGGTGCTCGGATAGATGGCGGAATGCATCGTGTGAAACCTCCCGCCCCGCGCCCTAGCAATCTGTAGGCCGGCGACAGGCGACAGGCGCCGTGGAGCGCGGGAGTCACGAGCGGGCCCATCAAGGCCGTGCTCGGCCGCCCGGGATCTGGCGCGCTCAGCGCACGGAGGCGAGCCAGGCGCGCGCGGCGGCGGTGTCGGGGAAGTACTCCTGGACGAGGTCCTTGCTGGTGACCTTGGTCATGATCCCCGTGAGCGACATGCGCGTGATCGCCGACTCGGGCACCACCAGGGCCATCCAGCGCACGCCCTGCGCGATCGCGCGCGGGAACCAGACCTGGCTCGTCCACTGCTGATCTTCCTGCGTGCTGGGCGTGCCACGGCGGGTGTCCGCCAGCCACCGGGTCGCCATCTTCTTGCGGGCGAGGGAGAGCCCCGCCTCGAGGCTCGCGCGCAGGTCCTTGCTCGCGGCGAACCCCTTCCACTCGGCCACCACGGCCTGGAGACCCTCGTCCCAGGAGATGGTGACCCATCGCTCGTCGAAGTAGATCAAGCGGGCCTCCTGCCGCCGAGCGTACGCCGGCCGGCGCGCCCCTGGCAATCGTGCTCTTCCCGCCGGCGCTTGTTCACCGCTTGTTTACTGCTCGTTTACTGCTCGTTTACTGCTCGTTTACCGCTCGTTTACTGCTCGTTTACCGCTCGTTTACTGCTCGTTTACCGCTCGTTTACTGCTGTTGTACTCCGCCGCCGTCATGTGGTGCACAGGCATCCCGACCCGCGCGGCGGCGCCTTGCTCTCGCTCCTGGGCTTCACCGCACCCGAGGACGCCCGCGCACGAGAGGCTCAGGAGACACCCCGCAGCGGCGGGCCAGAGACCCGCGGAGACTCGGGCGACTCTGGAGGCGACTCCGGAGGCGACTCTGGAGGTCATCGTCGGCTTCCGCACGTTGAACCGGCGCCGGCGCTAGGGCGGCGGCAAGGTGCACGTGCCGAGCGAATCGTAGCAGAGGCCGAGCACGCAGTAGGGCTCGCACCCGTCCCCGTCCACCGTGCAGGCGCGCCGGCCGCATGTCCCGTCCGCCGTGCAGTCGAAATTCGCGGGACAGTCGGCGGGGGCGGCGCACGCCTTGGCCACGCAGTGATGATCGGGCGCGCATTGCTGGCCGAGCTCGCAATCGCTGTCCGCCGTGCAGCCCTCGATGCAGCCGGGCTCGCACATGCAGTCCCTGGTTCCGCAGATCGATGTAGGCCCTACCGTCTCGTGGCAAATTGCATCGTCGCTGCAAGTGACTTCGGGTTGCATGCAGATGCCGCACCGAGGCGCCGTGCCGGGGGCGAAGCACGGGGCGCGCTCATCGTCGCAGTCCTCTTGAACGCGACACTCGCCGGGGGGTGCGCCGCCGGAGCCCGTGGGCGAGTCGGCGGCGGGCCTACGGCAGGCGCAGCTCGCGGATCCTCCGCAGCAGCGCCCGCTTCGAGACCTCGAGACGGTCGACCATCTGGTCGATGTGCCCGTCACACTCCTCGTAGCAGCGGGCCACCTCGTCGGGCGGAAGATGGCTGGCACGGCGGACGCGCGGGCAGCTCTCCACGAGCGCATAGAGCGATGTCCGCGACACCCCGAGCCGCTCGGCAGCGGCCTTCAGATCCCACCGGCTCCGGCGGAGCGCGTCGAGCAGCTCCGCTTCGCTCACCTCCGAGGGCTTGCGCCAGCCTGCGCCCTTTCCCCGGCGATCGCCCGGAGGCTCCGGCTCCGAGCGCTCCCCGGGAGACGGGCTCACCGCCGCCGCGCTGTCCTTCCCGGCGCGGGCCCGCGGCTCAGGCGTGGGCCGCACCAGCAGGCGCTCGACCACCGGCAGCTCTTCCTGGTCCGCTGCCCCGCGGCTCCCCACGACCAGCTGCCGGACCACGTTCCGGAGCTGGCGGACGTTCCCCGGCCAGTCGTGCCGCGCGAGCCGCGCGAGCAGGGACGCCGGCAGCCACTGTGTCTCGCCTGGCGCTGGAGAGCCGAGCCGGTGCGCCTCGCCCGCGGCTTCGAGCTCCTCGCGCAGGAAATGGAGGACCAGCCGGCCTATGTCGTCCCGGCGGCGGCGGAGCGGAGGCAGCGTGATCTCGTAGCCGGCGAGGCGATGGAGCAGCGGGGCGCGGAAGGCTCCCTCGGCGACCCTGGCCTCGAGGTCCGCGTCCGTGGCGGCGATGAGGCGCGCGCGTGTCTTCTTCGGCTGCTGGGCCCCCACCGCGTGGATCTCGCCCGTCTCGAGCGCCCGCAGGAGCATCGCCTGCACGTCGGGCGGCGTCTCGCCGATCTCGTCGAGGAACAGCGTCCCGTCCTGGGCCAGGCTGAAGTAGCCGGGCCGGCCTTGCACAGCGCCGGTATACGCGCCCCGCTCGGCGCCAAAGAGCTCTGCGGCCGCGAGCGAGGGAGGGATGGCTGCCATGTTGACGGCGACGAACGGCCGTCCGCGCCGGTCGCCTGTCTCGTGGATGGCCCTCGCGACGAGCTCTTTGCCCGTGCCCGTCTCGCCGCGAAGGAGGACCGGGATGTCGAGATCCGCGACGCGGCGGACATCCCGGCGCACGCGCTCCAGGACGTCGTTGTCGCCGACGAGGCCGAGGCGGTCCCCCGGCTCGGGCGGGCTCGGATCCGCCGTGTGGAGCAGCAGGACGACCCGCTCCGCGAGCTCGATGACCGCGCCCTGCTCCACCTCATCTGCCGAGAGATCGCGGATCGCCTGGAGCGGATCGCCCTCCACCGCGACGCGCATGCGGCTCTCCGCCGCCTCCAGCCGGATCCGCCGGTCGGGCAGCGCGAGGAGGCGCAGTGGCTTGCGGCTGAGGTGGACGTCCTCGAGCGGCGTGCCACGGGCGGCCCCCGGCGGGCCGAAGCACGGCTCCATCCGCGATAGCGCGATAGCGTCCCGAACGGCGATGTCCCGCAGGACGGCTCGCTCGCCGACGCGCTCGAAGCGAGGATGGTAGAGGATGGTGAGCGCGGGGACGCGGCGCGCGCCGGCCCTCGGCGAGGCCGCTGCGCTGGGATGCTGCGTCGTCATTGCGCCGAGCGTCGTGACGCCTGGCCGCTCCACCACCATCGCGTGCGACGATACGCGTCCCTCGAAGGTCATTGCAAGGTGGGTAGGCGACTGTCCACACTGCGGTCCTCCGCGCGCGTCGCTCTCGCGCTGCACACATCAGACCACCTCGAAGGCTCCTTGGCTATCTGCGCGGTACCCGTGGTATTTCCGCATCGAGGCGGGCGATCTCCGCGGCTGCGCCGGGCCGCTTTCGCGGCGGGCTGCCCGTTGACCGGCGCTCCCCGGGGGCGTAGGTGTTCTGACTTGTTATGCAGGACCACATGATCGGGGGCAGGTACGCGCTTCGGCGCGAGATCGGCCACGGCGGCATGGGCGTCGTGTGGGAGGCCTTCGATCAGATGCTCCGCCGGACGGTGGCGATCAAGCTGATGCCGCCCGAGGACGTCGCCTCCGACGACGCGCAGCGTCGCTTCGCGCAGGAGGCGACGACGATCGCCCGGGTCCAGCACGAGCACATCGTTCAGGTACACGACTACGGTATCGACCAGGGCTCGCCCTACATCGTCATGGAGCTTCTCGAGGGCGAGGACCTCGAGTCGCGGCTCCGGCGGGTGCACCAGCTCCCGGCGACGGCCGTGCTGTCCTTGCTCCGGCAGATCAGCGCCGGGCTCGACGCCGCGAGCGCGGCGGGGATTGTCCATTGCGATCTGAAGCCCGCGAACATCTTCCTTGCCCGGGGCGCCTGCGGCGAGACCGTGAAGATCCTCGATTTCGGGCTGGGGTGGACGCTCCACGAGGGGCGCGACGATCCATCGAACGAGCGGCACAGCGTGCGCTTCGGGACCCCGGCGTACATGAGCCCCGAGCAGGTCCGCGGCGCCGTGCCGCACCCGCTGACCGATCTCTGGTCGCTCGGCGTCATCGTTTACCGCGCGCTCACCGGCCGTCTCCCCTTCTCGCTGGGCAACGTCCGGGAGCTCATCGTCAGCATCTGCACCGATCCGTTCCCGATGCCGTCGTCCCTGGGCGTCGACCTCCTCCCCGGCTTTGATCGCTTCTTCGAGCGCGCCCTGGCGAAGGACCGTTCGCGCAGGTACCAGTCGGCCCGCGAGCTCGTCGCGGCGTTCGCCGCGATCTGCGACGCCGCGAGCAGGCCCGCCAAGATCCTCGTCGTCGACGACGAGCCCGACATCCAGCTCCTGCTCAAGCTGTATTTTCGCCAGAAGCCCGGTCGCGCCGCCTACGAGCTCGTCTTCGCCGACAACGGCCAGCTCGCCCTGGAGGAGCTCCGGCGGCACCCGGACATCGACGTCGTCGTCACCGACCTGAACATGCCGGTGATGGACGGGCTGGCCTTGCTCGAGCGCATCCCCGAGCTGAACCCGCTGGCGCGGACGGTGATCGTGTCCGCGTACGGCGATATGACCAACATCCGTCGCGCGATGAACCGGGGCGCGTTCGATTTCCTGTTCAAGCCGATCAACTTCGAGGATCTCGACGCGACGCTCGAGAAGACCCTCCGCCACGTCGAGGAGCACCGGCGCAAGGCCCGCTCGAACGAGGAGAACGACGTGCTGAGGAAGTTCACGAGCGCGGCCCTGATCGAGCGGCTCCGGTCGCTCGGGCCCGAGGGCGTGTCGGCGAGCGAGGCGCTCGAGGCGACGGTCGCGTTCATCGATGTCCACCGGTTCACCCGCGTCGCGAAGGAGCGGCCGCCGGCCGAGGCCACGCGGATGCTCAACGCCAACTTCGAGGTGATCGTCCCGGAGCTCCTGGCCCAGGGCGGGGTCGTCGACAAGTTCGTCGGCGACGCGGTCATGGCGGTGTTCCACGGGCCGGATCACCTCGATCGAGCGCTCCAGGCGTGCCTCGCCGTGCGCGCGCAGATCGAGACGATCGCGCAGCGCGCGGGCGACGACTCGCCGTATACGCACGGGGTGTGTACCGGCCTGTCGACGGGTACGGTGCTCGCAGCGGGGGTCGGGTCGCACGCGTGCGGCCAGCTCGGCTACACGGTGCTGGGCGAGGCGGTGAACGCCGCGGCCCACCTCGCGCGGGCGGCGCTCCCCGGGGAGATCCTCGTTGACGAGGCGGTCTGCGCTGCGGCGACGCGCGAGGTGAAGATCGAGGCCGCTGGCGTGCGGGGCGTCTGGCCGAGGGCGGAGCCGACGGCTGTCTACCGGGTCGTGCGGAGCGAGCCTTTGCCGCGCCTGCTCGCGGAGCAGCCGACGGTCGAGATGTCGCGCCGGCGCGCGCCGGCATAGGGCTGTCGCCGCCGACATGTCGGCCGACACGGCGCCGACATGTCGGCGCGTCGCCCAGCGCCGGACCGGCGTGTCGTCCAGCGCATCGCTGACACGTCGGCGCGGCGCGGATCGGCGTGTCGTCCAGCGCATCGCTGACACGTCGGCGCGGCGCGGATCGGCGTGTCGTCCAGCGCATCGCTGACAGGTCGGCGCGGCGCGGGGTGAGCGGCGTCGCGTCGAGCGAGCGAATCGGGCTCTCGGACGCGTCGAGTCCGCACGACGCTGCGCGTGGCAGCTTCGAGCTCGCCGCGCGAAGGGCGCGCTCCACGGGTGGTACGTCGCGTGCAGAGCCGCGTCGTCGACCGGATTCGCTCGGTCCACCACGCCGTGAGGTGACTCCTTGGCACAGCTCGCCGACAGCAAGAAACCCATCGTCGACCGACAGGGCACAGGCTCGCTCGTCGTGGTCGGCACCGGCATCCAGTGGGCGGGGCAAACCACGCTGGCCGCCCGTCGCGCCATTGAAGCCGCAGATCGCGTGCTCTTCGCGGTGGCCGACGCGGGGACCGCGAAGTGGCTGCGCTCGCTGCGCGCGGACGCTGTGTCGCTGCGGTACGGGGCGAGCGACGGCCCGCCGCGCCGCGAGATCTACCGCCAGATGGTCGACGACATCCTCGCCGAGGTGCGCCAGGGCCTGCGCGTCTGCGCGATCTTCTATGGCCACCCGGGCGTCTTCTCCACGCCCGCGCACGACGTCATCCGGCGCGCGCGGGGCGAGGGGTACAGCGCGCGGATGCTGCCTGGCGTGTCGTTCCTCGATTGCCTGTTCGCCGACCTCGGCCTCGATCCCGGCCACGAGGGCTGCGTCGCCTACGAGGCGACCGACTTCTTGATCCGGCGGCGGCCCTTCGACGTCCACACGCCGCTCGTGCTGTCGCAGATCGCGCTCATCGGCAATCCACACGTCTTCGATCCGGGGGCTACCGACCGGATCCAGCGGGGGCTCGGCGCGCTCGCCGACGTGCTCTGCACGAGGTACCCGAGCTCGCACCAGGCGATCGTCTACGACGCCTCGACGCACCCGGTCGAGCCGCCGAGCATCGTGATGCAGCGGCTCGACGAGCTCACGAGCGCGCCGGTGACGGACGTGTCGACCCTCTACGTGCCCCCCGTCGGGGCGGCGCCGATCGACCGAGCGATGTGGGACCAGGTGGTGGCCGGCGGCAGCGGTGCCGCGGCGCCTTGGCGAGAGATGACGTTCCAGCACCGGGCAGGAGACGACGCATGAGCGAGAACGCGAAAGGGATGGCAGCCCTGGGGGAAAGCCTACGGCAGGAGGGGAACTACTCGGGCGCGATCGAGTGCTTCAATAAGGCGATCAACGCTAAGGGCAATTATTGGTGGGCGTACGCGCATCGGGCTGCTGCCCGCAGCGCCCTCGGCGACCATTGTGGCGCGCTCGAGGATTTTCGGACCATCGGTGTGAGCGAGTTCTACATGAGCCACAACCCAGCGTGGTTCCTCGCCCAAAAGGGAGAGCTGTTCCGCCTCTGGGCGATGGCGGCCACCTCGAAATCCGGCTGGGAGGACGCAGGAAAGTGCGACTACCTGAGAGAAGAGATCCCGAACGCAAGAAGGGAGATCTCAAACGGAAGTAAATGGTGGTACGCACTGAGTACGCACGCGCTCGGCATGTTCTGCAGGGCCATCGAGGTAAACCCTGACAATTGTTGGGCTCTCGCTCACCGCGGCGCCACCCATACTATGCGCTACTGGATGGGACTGGACACGTGGCGCGTGAGGGCACACACCATGCTTGCCGCGACCGACAAGGATCGCGACAAGTACATGGCAGATATGCACGAGGAATACGATCGCGCCAAACGTGATTTTGAGACGGCGACGAGGATGAACCCGACCTATGGTTGGGTGTACCTGTTCCTGGCAATCCTCCATGCGACCCGCCCTTACCACGCTCAACTCGCCCACGGGCAGAGCTCCACGAAGCACGCAAAGGGCATGCTGCAAGACATGGACGAATCCGTTCTGAACATCGGCAAGGCGCAGATGTGCGGACTCAAGCGGGATCTGTCGATGGTCCGCACGATGATGGAGCTGGCGATCTACAAGGGCGGTGAGCTGATGCAGGACTCCCCTGAAGGCGACGCGAAGCATCCGGCTGAGGGGGCATTGAACAGCGGTGTGCAACTCGCTTGGCAGTTGCTGCAGATCGAGAGTGACGAGGCGTTTGCGCGCTATTTCGTTGCAAACGGCCTCAAGCAGCTCGCGACGCTCATGGGCGTCGAGGATCCAATGGTGCCTGCCGCGATCAGGCGCGCGCGCGCGGCGTTGGAGGGAATGACGGCACGCTGCCTCGCCCTGAGCGGCGGGCTCGATTGCCTGGAAGGAAAGCGGCGCGACGCGCAGGAGAAACTGAAGCAGATTCAAGAGCTCGGGGATCTCCAGGCGCTCACGATCGTGAGCCGCGACCCGGCATGGGCGCCGCTGCGATCCGAGACGAGACCGGCGCCAGCTCTGAGCACGAGCCCCGCTGACATGGCGGGGCATGACCAGCTCGTGGATCGCGCAGCCCACCGGATTTGAATATAAAAGCCTAGGAGGACGCCGTGAATGACGTATTCCGATTGCTGACCGAGCTCAGCATCGACCCCTTCAGCCTCGACGATTTTCAGCGTGATCCCGACCCCCTGACCGCCGCGCTTGGGATCAGGCCAGAGGACATCCCCTCGGTGATGCGTCCGGCCGGGGTTGCGTCCGACGGGACCTGGGCGCGCGGCGCCGCGATGTTCGACCCCGGCTATGATCCGCTGCCAGATCCGGACGTACCCGAGTCGCCTGAGCAGGACCTCGCGTAAAGTCCTGGGGACGTGCCCTGGTACCGGGAGCGCTCGCCGGCGATGGAGGGTGAGCGCTCCACCTGCCTCGGCACCGGGAGTTGCATGTTGACCATCGTCTTCGGCGGCGACATCCACGAGCTTCTTAACATGGAGTGGATCGTCGACGGCCGAGGTGCGCCTCGGCGGCGACCAGCCGAGCATGGCACCGCCGTTGGGGAGCCAGGAGCTAGAGCTCGTCGTCAGCCTGCCGCTTCCGCCGGCGTGATCGCTCATCGCGCGGAGCGCGCCTGCGCTCGTCAGCCAAGGGACACCTGTTGAGCCTCGAGGGATCTCATGGAAAGCCGCCGGATTGCCGTTTCGCCCAACCTGATCATCGCGCTGCACCCTCCGCCACACCCGAGCGAGCCGAGGAAGCTGGTGGGCTGGGTGCCGGGGGCGCGGAACCGTGTCCTGCTCACCCGGAGCAATGCGATCGTGCTCGCCGAGCTCGCGTCGGGGCGAACGCGCTGGGAGCCCGCGTGCGCGGCCGTGACCGACGCAGCCGCGTGGGATGCAGCCGTGAAGAGCCTCGTGCGATCCGGACTGTGCGTCGATCGCGGGGAAGAGCGGGGATGGCCTCTGCCTCCGGATCCGGAGATCGAGCGTCGCGACGATGGCGTCGGGCCGATCTCGCGATCCATCCCGGGCCGCCTCCAGCTCCCATGGAACTTCGCGATGCGACCAGGGCCCGGCGGCCTGCTGGCATTCAGCGTGCTGGCTCGACGTTACCTGCTCTTGCCGCCGGACGCCGTCGACGTGCTCGTGTCGTTCGTGAACGCGGCGGACCCGGACTCGGTCTTTGTGGAGGGAGCTCCCGAGGCCCGCGCCTGGGTGGAGCTGCTCGTCGCGCGTGGTCTCCTCGTGGCTGCGCAGGCAGACCACGGGGCGCGCGTGGTGCCGAGCCGGCTCGGGGACCTGAGGGCCGCCTGCGTCGAGCAACGCAACCGGCTCGCGGACGAGATCGAGCAGCTCTCGGCGACGGCCAGAGCGGCCCCTTCGCCGCGCACGCCGGAGCGCACGCCGGTCTACTTCGTCTGTGCCACCGCGGAGCACGAACCCCGGTCGTACCTGCCGCTCGCGCTCGGGATGATCCTGGCCCATGCCCGGCAGTACGAGGGCGGTGCCCTCTCGCGATCGTATGACTTCATCCCCGAGATGCTGCTCACGCCGGCGGCCGTGCGCGACGCCGTGAGCCAGCACGGGCCGGGCGTGGTCCTCTTCTCCGACTACGCGTGGACGCTCGATATCCACCTTCGCATCTCGCGTGCGCTCAAGGCCGCGAGCGCCGAGTTCGTCACCGTCCACGGCGGCCCGTCCGTGCCGGCGTACGAAGCGGAGGCTGCCCGCTTCTTCGCCGCGCACGACCACGTCGACGTCGCGGTTCGCGGCGAGGGGGAGGCGAGCGCGGCGGAGATCCTCGAGGCGCTCTCGCTGTTTCCGGGCCGGCCAGCGGCCGGGGTCCATCGGCTGCGCGAGATCTCCGGCCTCACTGTCCGCGACCCGGCCTCGGGGAGCGCGCTGCGGACCGCCGACCGCCAGCGCACGGCGGACGTGAACGTCTTTCCGTCCGCTTACCTCGCGGGCTCGTTCGACGGCTGCCGCACAGACGACTTCCTCGCCGCGATCCTCGAGACCAACCGCGGCTGCCCGTACGGCTGCACCTTCTGCGACTGGGGTCAGGCGACGCTCCAGAAGATCAGGACGTTCGATCTGGAGCGGGTTCGGAGAGAGATCGAGTGGATAGCGTCCCACCGGATCCCGGTCCTCATGTGCGCCGACGCGAACTTCGGCATCCTCGAGCGCGACGTCGATATCGCTCGGATGGTGGCGGACGCACGGCGGCGGTACGGCTTCCCGCGCCAGTTCGTGGTCAACTACGCCAAGAACGCGACGGCGAGGCTCGCCGAGATCATCCGCATCCTCCGCGACGCCGACATCGCCGCCGACGGAATCCTCGCCATGCAGACGACCGACGCGACGACGCTCAACATCGTCCGGCGCTCCAACATCAAGCCGCGACGGTACGAGGAGCTGATCGACGTGTTCCGCGGCCTGAAGCTGCCGATAGCGACGGACCTCCTTATCGGCCTCCCCGGGGCCACGGTCGAGTCGTTCGCGCGCGACATCCAGCACTGCATCGATCGCGGCGTGCCTGCGCGGGCCTACTCCACCCGCGTGCTCGTGAACAGCCCGATGGCCGACCCCGCTTACCGGGAAAAGTACCGCATCGAGACGGATGAGAGGGACGAGGTCGTCTCGACGTTCAGCTTCACGCGAGAAGATCTCCATACGATGAAGAGGCTATATGAGGCCTACCGCCTCTATGAGGGCTCCGGGGTGCTGTACTACGTGCTCCGGTATCTCCAGTGGGATCAAGGGATCCAGGCGACCGATTTTCTGCTCCGTCTCCTCGAAACCCTGGCCGCGTCCCCGGGTGCATATCCCGCGCTTGCCTGGGTGGATCGCTACTCGCCCTGGAACCTCAACGTCGGTGGGTGGCGCCCCTTCTACGAGGACGTCGCCCGCTACGTCGAGGACCAGCACGGCATCGGGCGGTCGCCCGCCTTCGAGGCTGCGCTCCGGGTGCAGGAGGCCGTTCTCCGCGAGCCGGGGCGCGCGTTCCCGGAGACCGTGCCGCTCGCGCACGACTTCGTGGCCTGGTGGCGGGATCACGGCGCGGGCACCTCGCGACCATCGACGTCGACGCCCCTCGACGGCTATCCGCCTGCAGAGCTGATCGTCGACGATCCGGATGGGCTGTGCCGCATCGATCTCACGCGGCAGCGCCAGTACGACCACCATTTCGTCCGCTGGGAGCTCCGGTCACCGCTGCGCGCAGCGGACGCGGTCGCCCTCTTCCTCGACACGGGCTGAGGCGCCGGGCGCGGACGGACTCCGCTCCAGCAAGGACGGGGCTTGCGGCCATCCGGCGCCGGGTCTTCCCGGGACGCACGGCTCGTCGTCCTCTGCCTCTCCCAGGGCCCGGCGCGCGCGACGAGACGCGGCGCCAGCGCGCCGCTCGCGGCGAAGGGACACGCTGGAAGCACACCAGGAACGCCAGGACGTCTCTCTCTCTCTTCGTCTTCCTCGCGTCCTGGCGCTGTGTCGATAGAACGCATGGTCGCTCCCCGCTCCTCGCGAGGGGCCCGGCGCTTGCTCTCCTTCACGCAGGTGCGCGTTATGGCACCAGGGGGGGATCATGCGAACTTCGCAGACGGGGAGAAACGGTAGCAGCAAAGCGATGAGGCGAGGCGTCGTCCACGGACTCGCCGGGATCCTCGGGATCGGCCTCTGTCTCGGTATATCCAGCGCTTCCGCGGACGACGCGACACAGGCCATCTCGCCTCAGGCCTCGACGCAGGGCGCCCTCAGGCCGCAGCGGGTCACGACGGCCGCGCAGCCGCCCGCGACCAGCGCCTACGCCGCGAACCCCCAGAAGCGGCGCTGGATCATCGCGGGCGCGTCGACCCTGGGCGGCTTCTGGACCGCATCCGCCATCGCCGCAGCCGGCCTCGCCCTGGAGAGGCCGGAGGCCAGGCCGGCGGCGCACTGCACCAAGTGCGCCTGCTCCCTCGCCCCGCGCCATGAGAGGACCGGGCCCGCCCCCGCCTCGCTGATGATCCCCCTCGCCGGCCCCTGGATCCACCTCGGCGCGGCGCGCCCCTCGGCGGCCGGCGCGGTCGGCCTCTCCGTCCTCGGCGTCGGGCAGGCCGTCGGCCTCGGGATGCTGCTCGGCGGCATCGCGATGCCGGCGAAGGTGCGCGTGCCGATGCAGCGCGGCCAGGTGCTCCAGATGGGCGCAGCCCCGCTCATCAGCGCCGACGGACTCGGGCTCTCGATCCACGGCTCGATGTAGCCGCGCCCGTCGGGATCGATGTAGCCACGCCCCTCGCCGCCGCGGGCCCGCGCCTCGCGGCACGAGCCCGCCGTGCGCTCATCACGGCGCGAGGCCCAGGATCGCCCGCACGCGCAGCCGCTCCTCGGGCGTGAAAGCGCCCGCGAGCAGCGCCTCCTCGGCAGCGCGCCGCTCCTCCGGATCGGCCACGGTCGCGGCGAGCGCCCCGCGCGCGCTGGCAAAGGCGTCGAGGCGCCGCTGCCATGCCGCCCGCTGCCGGTCGAGCTCCGCGAGCCGGTCCGCCGCCTCGGGGCCCACGGTCGCGACCCGGTGCGCGCGCAGCTCCTCGTCCGAGGCGCCCGCGTCCCGGAGCGCCTGCTCCTCGGCCTGCTGCGCCAGCGGCCGCACCGCCGCCTCGCGCGCCTCGCGGATCTCGTCGGGCAGCGTCGCCTCGACCTCCGCGATCCGCGCGCCGCGCTCCTCGGGCGAGAGGGTCGCGTCCGCGAGGATGCGCGCCTCCTCGATCGTCGCCTCCCCCTCCCGCTCCTCGTCGCCGAACAGCTGCGTCGCGGCCGGCTCGCCGAGCTGCTCGCGCCGGATCTCGCGCAGCGCCGCGAGCCGCGCCGCCGGATCGGCCGCCATCTCGACGTCCGCCGCGCTGGCCGCCTCGCGGTAACCGAGATACCGGTCGAGCAGCGCGATCGCCTGGTCCGCCGCCCGCCCCGCCGCCCGCTCCCGGATCGCCGCGACGATGCGGGCCCTGATCGCCGCCACCGGCTCCTCGCCGGCGGCGCTGAGGAAGTAGTCGAACAGCGCGCGGATCTCGGGGCCGACGACCAGATCGCCGCGCTCGTCGACGAGCACCGCGCCGTCGACCTCGGTGCCGCGCAGCGAGGGCGGCGCGGGCGTGGCCTCCGGCGGCGCCGCGGGGGCCGGCGTCACCGACAGCGCCCGCTGGAGGCGCGCGGGGGCCGGCGCCACCGACACCGCCGGCAGCGTTCCCTTCCGGAAGAGGCGCGCGGCCGCCCCGATCGAGCGGGCGGCCACGGGGACCGAACGCTGCCGCTCACCCCGCGCGAGCCACCCGGCGCCGATCAGCGCGGCGAGCGCCATCGCCGCGAGGAGGCCTGTCGTTCCACGACGCTCCACGTGCATCCCGGCGGCTCAGAGGCTGTCGCCCTTGAGCCGGCTCGCGTGCGCCCGAAACACGGATTTCGGGTTCGGGCCAGATAGATTGATGAACCCGAAGAGCTGATTCACCTCGTCGAGGTGGTTCATTCCATAATCGTCGCGGAGCACCTCTCCGAAATGGGAGCTGCACCGGCCGACCATCCCGTCGTTCGACTCCGAATACAGCCTGGAGATGAGGCCGAGCGACAGGTCGGTCGGATCGAGGACGCTGGTGATGATCCCTGTCCCCGACCACGAGAACAAGCGCACGCCGCCCTCCTCGGCGGGCCCCCGCCCGCAGGGGCTGGCGGGCAGCCCGGCCGGGTAGCGCGCGTTGAACTCGCGCATCCCCTCGGCCGAGAGCGACCTCACGGCGGCGATCGAGTCCTGAGGCGCAGAGCGCCCGCTGAGCAGGCTGAGCACCGTGCCGAGGCTGTTCGCGAAGAAAGAGAGCGCCCCCTGGGCGAACCCGCCCTCCCGCAGGTTCTCGTGCAGGTAGCTGGCGAGCTCGGCCCCCTGGTGCGGCGAGCCGATCGTGGTGACCGAGGCGACGAGATCCGGCCGCACCGCGGCGACATACCGGACGTCGAGCCCTCCATGGCTGTGCCCGATAAGGTTCACCTTCCCGCTCCCGGTGCGCGCGACGATATCCTCGACCTGCGCGAGCAGCGCCTCCCCGCGCGCCTCGGTGCTGTCGAACTGGGGCACCGCGGTGGCGTACACCTCCGCTCCGCCGGAGCGCAGCGTCGAGGCGACGCCACCGAAGTAGTCGACCACACCGAACATGGCCTTGAACCCGGCCATCCCGTGACAGAGCACGATCGGATACCGCGTCTGCGCATAGCTCTTCAGCGCCAGCGCGCTCTCGCCGATGTCGGCGCGCTCCGCGTCGACCGGCTCATCCGTCGACGCAATGCATCCTTGCGAGAGCAGCGCCACGACTAACCCTGCCGCACAGCGCAACGCGTCAATCCGCGACCGGCCCCCGGTCCCTCGTTTTCTCTCGACTCTCTCCTGATTTCGAGCAGGTGTGACGGTGCTGGGTAGTACAGCGCGCGAGTTGGAGGAATGAGCTCGTCTGATCACCTGTCACCTCTGATAGAGTATTTTTTTAATTCGAATCAAGCAGAACTCACAGGCTCTCAGCACAACAAGCACCTGGCGTATCCTGGACAATCGGCAGGCCGGTGTCCTCGCCATCACCTGGCACGTTGATCCTCGGATGCGACAGGCCATCAGCGCAGCGGCGCCAAGCCGCCGTGTCGCGCGGCGCTCGCTGGCGGAGCGCCGAGAGGCGGCGCGGGCGGGCGAGGCGGAGGGGGCGTTCGCCCTCGGGCCGGCCCGCGCCGTCGCGCCGCGCGCTGTCCGTGCCGCGCTCGCGGCGGGGCCGGCCGCGGCCGCCTAGGAGGCCCGCGCGGCCCGAGGAGGGCTCTCCTCGCCCGCCCGCGCGCCGCCGCCCTCCTCGGTTCCGCCGCCGTCCTCGGTCGCCGCGACGCCCCGGACGACGCGCGCGTTCTCCGGCACCGCCGTCAGGAACCGCTCGCGCCGCCGCGGGTCGGCGATGCGCTCGGCCCGCGCGAGCAGGCTCTCCCTGGCCTCCGCGAGCACCGCCGCCGCCTCGCCGTGGGCGCCGGACGCGGCGAGCGCCTCGGCGTACGCGAGCCGCACGAGCGACTCGCCCTCTTCGAGGGACCCGAGCGCCGCGAGCTCGCCGAACGCCGCCCGCGCCGCGCCGAGCGCCGCCGCGACCTCGCCCAGGGCGAGCAGCGCGCGCGCGCGCACCGCCACGGCGGGCGCGCGCAGCCGCGGGGCCACGTGCAGCGCCGCCTCGGCCGCGCGCGCCTCCCGCTCGGCGGTGGCGGCGTCGCCCGAGAGCAGCGCGATCTTCGCGAGGTACGTCCGCGCCACGCCCTCCATGCGGAGGTCGCCCCGGTGCTGGAACGCCTCCACCGCGCGCCGCTCGGCGAGCTGCGCCTCGTCCAGCTTGCCGAGCTGCCCGAGCACGTGGCCGAGGTTGTGCAGCGCCACCGTGGCGAGCTCGCGCAGCCCCATCCGGTCGGCGGCCTCCAGGGCGGCGCGCAGGACGGACTCGGCCGCCGCGAGCTCGCCGAGCTCGGCGTAGATGAAGCCGAGGTTCGCGCCGATCACGCACGCGCTGCGCCGGTCGCCGGCCTGCTCGAAGGCCGCGAGCGCCGCCTCCAGCCCCTCGAGGCACGCCTCGGGATCGCCGCCTGCCGAGGCCCGGATCGCGCGCAGCTGCTGCGCCATCGCGACGAGCTCGGCGTCCGGCGCCGGCAGCGCGCGGAGGTCCTCGTCGATGCGGGCGAGCAGCGCGTCGGCCTCGGCGTAGCGGCCGCCGAAGACGAGCTGCGCGCCGCACTCGCAGAAGCACGCGACGCGGGCGCGGCGCAGCCCGGCGTCGCTGGAGGGCGGCCCCACGGCGGCGCTCGGGGGCGGCCCCCCGGAGAGGCCCTCGGCGATGGCGGCCCACCGCGCGACGCGGTCGACCGCGCCGAGCTTCCCGGCCGCGGCGGCGATCTGCGTGACCGCGCGGAACCACCCGGGGCAGCCGGCGGGCAGCAGCTCGGCGGCGGACGCGCCGAGCTCCTCGGCGGCGGCGAGGTCGCCCTCCCAGACGTTGGCCTCTGCCGCGACGAGCCGCAGCGCGCCGAGGTCCTCGCCGGCCGCGCCGCACGCCTCGCCGCACGCCGCGCGCTCGATCGCGGCGCGCAGGTCGTTCGCCTCGAGCGACTGCTCGGCCGCGCGCCGGTACCAGCGCACCGCGCGGCCGGGCTCGCCGCCCTGGCGGAAGTGCTCGGCCACGACGCGCGGGTCCGCGGCGCCGCCCCGCTCGAGCCACGCGCCCGCGAGCCGGTGGCCGAGGGCGCGATCGCGCTCCGTCAGCATGGCGTAGGCCGCCTCGCGGACGAGCGTGTGGCGGAAGACGTGGTCGGGGGCGTCGCCGAGGCCCGCCGACGCGCCGATCGGCGCGACGAGCTCGCGGTCCGCGAGCGCCGAGAGCCAGGCCTCCACGTCGGCGAGGCGCTCCTCGCCGCCGAGCAGCGCCGCGACGCCGCGCTTCGAGAAGCGATCGCCGAAGATGCTGGCCGCCCGGAGCACGCGCTTGCCCTCGTTGCCCTCGGCGTCGAGCCGCGCCTCCACCGTGCCGAGCACCGAGTCGGGCAGGAGCTCTCCCTTGCCGCTCGCCACCGCCCGGATGAGCTCTTCGAGGTAGAACGGGTTGCCGCCGGCGCGCTCGATGAGGTGCGCCGCCATGCCGTCGGGCACCGAACCGCCGAGCGCCGCGCGCACGAGCTCCGCGCTGGCGCGGCGCGGCAGCGGGCCGAGCTTGATCGTCTGCACCTCGCGCTCGGCCCACAGGCTCGGGAACTGCCGGTGCACGTCGGGGCGCGCGAGCGCGAGCAGCATGAGCGGCAGCTCGCGGAGGTTCCGCAGGGTCGCGTCGAGCAGGCGCACGGTGGCGGCGTCCCCCCAGTGCAGGTCCTCCAGCGCGAGGAGCACCGGCCGCGCGGCGCACTCGGCCGCGAGCCAGTCTTCCCACGCGGCGCGCGCGCCGTCGCTCATGCCGGCCGCGCTCTGGCGCGCCGCCCGCAGCAGGCGTGCGTGCTCCGGGGCCGGCGCGCCGGCGATCTCGCCGAGGAAGGCGGCGGCGCGATCGAGCTCCGGGCCGCCGAGGTGGCGCCCGAGCCGCTGCTTCAGCTTGCGGTGCCGCGCCCGGGTCGGGTCGCGATCGCGGAGGCCGGCGGCCCGGCAGAGGACGTCCGCGATCATGCCGAACGGCGAGCCGGACGAGCTCGAGTCGGCGCGGCCCCAGAGGATCTCGACCGGCTCGTCCCGCCGCCGCAGCGCGGCGAAGAGCTCCTGGCGCAGCCGGGATTTGCCGGCGCCGGGCGGCCCGAGGACGAGCACCGCGCTCGCGAGCGACTCGGAGATGCAGCCGGAGAGCACGCCGTGGAGCATCGAGAGCTCGCGGGCGCGGCCGACGCAGGGCGTGCTCCTCCCGAGCAGCGCGGGGGCGATCTCGTCGACGGCGCGCTCGCCGGACAGGACGAGCGGCTCGCCCGGCAGGGGCGCCCCGGGCGCGACGAGGAAGCGCAGCCCGAGCATGTCGGAGGTCGCGCGGTCGATGCGCACGGCGCGCACGTCGCGCGCCTCGAGCGCGGCGCGGAGCTCGGCGACGCCGCGGTCGATGACGTCGCCTTCGACGAGGCCCGCGGAGACGACGCCGCGCCCGGTGATCACGCAGAGCGCCGCGCCCGGCAGCTCGGCGCGGAGGGCCAGCGCGCACTGGGCGGCGCGCTCGGCGCGATCCACGGCGCTGCCGGGGCCGGACATCATGACGAGCTCCACGCCCGGGACGAGCTGCGTGAGCCTGCCGCCGTGGAGCTCGACGAGGGCGCGGACCTCGGCGCCCCGCCCGGTGGAAGGGGGCGGCGGCGACCCGGCCGAGCTGGGCGGCGGCTCCTCCGGGGCGTTCGCGGCCTGCGGGGCGGGCTGGGCGGCCCGCGCGGCCGACCGTGGCGCCCCGGCCGCGTCGTGGTCGGCGGCGCCGAGGAAGATCAGGCTGACGAGGCGCTGCTCGCCCAGCGTGAGGGCGAAGCGCTCGCGCGGGGCGGGGCCGCGGGCCGGCGCGCCCGCGGATCCCGCGAGCGCCGGCGCGTCCGGCGGGGGCACGCTCCCGGCCAGCGTCGGCGCGTCCGGGGGCGCGGTCCATGCGCCGCCGGCCGCGGCGATCCGATCGAGCTCGGCCGCGACCTCGGCGCCGTCGCGCGGGCGCTCGCCGGGCGCCCTGGACAGCATGCGCGCGACGAGCTGGTCGAGCGGCGCGGGCGCGTCCGCGCGGAAGTCGCGGAGGCGGGGCGCGTCTCTGAGGAGCATCTCGCTGAGCGCGGCCATCGGGCTCGCGCCGGCGAAGGCGGGGTAGCCGGTGAGGCACTCGAACAGGACGCACCCGAGGGAGAACACGTCGCTGCGCGGATCGGGCGCGGACCTGGCCTCGACCTGCTCCGGGGCCATGTACCCGGGCGTGCCGAGGACGCCGCCGGTGACGGTCACGCGCCCCGCCTCCGCGCTGGGCCGCGCGATGCCGAAGTCGACGAGCTTGACCCGTCCGGCGTCTCCGCCGGGCAGGAAGAGGTTGCTCGGCTTGATGTCGCGGTGGACGATGCCGCGCGCGTGGGCGAACGCGAGGGCCTCGGCGGCGCGGCGCACGAGCGAGAGCCCCTCGCTCGCGGGCAGCACGCGGCGCGCGAGGCGCGCGGCGAGGTCCTCGCCGTCGAGCCACTCCATGGCGAGGTAGCGGTCCCCTGCCGGCGTGCTGCCGTGCGCGATGTAGCGCACGATGCCCGGGTGGACGAGCGCGGCGAGGAGGGCGGCCTCCCGCTCGAACCGCTCGACCTGGATCGCGCTCCGCAGGCGGACGATCTTGAGGGCGACCGCCGCCCCGCCGAGGCGGTCCTGGGCCTTGTAGACGGTGCCCATCCCGCCGGAGGCGGCCTCTCCTTCGACGACGAAGCGCCCCGCGATGACCTCCGCGTTGCTCACGTCAGCGCAGGAAGACGGTGATCGAGCCGGCGTGCGGCGTCTTCGCGACGGCGAGCTTGCCCGAGCGGCGGCGGAACGTGCCGTGGCAGTTCGGGAAGCTGCCGTCGTCGTTCGGCTCGCCGCACAGCGCGTCGCACGGGCCGGCGATCTCGATCGCGCACGACTCGAGCGAGGGCCCGCAGACGCGAGGGATGGACGAGGCCCCGGGCGGCAGGCACGCCTGGTAGATGGGCTGCGCCGCGAAGATGTCGCCGTAGTACGTGGCCTCCCGGGTGGGGTACGCGGTGCGCTCGGCCTTGTCGGCCCGGAGCTCCTCGCGGTCTCCGCGGACGGAGATGCTCACCTTCTGTCCCAGGTAGTTGACGCGGGCGAGGACGCAGCCGCTGACCCAGCTCCGGCACGCGCCGTCGCAGGAGCCGCCCTCCTGTCCCCAGCTCGCCGCGAGGCCGAGCTCCCCCGGGAAGGAGAGCTTGGCGCCGTCGAGCGTGACGGTGAGGCGCTCGCCTGCGGGCAGCGCGCAGCTCGCGATGTACCGCAGCAGGGTGCGCGCGGCCGGGTCGCGGAGCGCCTCGGCGGTGAGCGCGTTCGACGAGAGCGCCTCGGCGGTGAGGGCGTTCGACGTCAGCGCGCTCGACGTCAGCGCCTCGGCGGTGAGGGCGTTCGACGTCAGCGCGTTCGACGTCAGCGCGTTGTGCGTCCGTAGCGCCTGAGGAGCGGCGTCCTCCGCGTCCTCGACCGGCGGTTCCGGGTCGAGCTGGACCGCGCACGCGCTCGCGGAGAGCGCGGTGACGGCCAGGACGAATGCTGCGAGCTTCGGCGAATGCTCCATGGATGACGTGCCCCCCCTGGGAGGCCATGAGCGGGTGGCCCATGAGCTCCCGAAACGACCGGCGCGGGGACACGGGCCACGGGTGCGCGCATCGACGGCCGGTGCGTACATGTTGGTTCAACTGCAGGGTCCGCGAAGACGCCTACAGGCCGGTGCGCCGGTGCGGGTCATCTTCGCTACAGCGACAAATGGAAAGATGTCACTGATAGTCCGACTGGCAAAGACCGACGCGCACGCAATACGCTCTTTTTTTGTGTCGGGCTGCGATCGATCTGTCGATGCCAGCGATGCGAGGCCCCCGGCTCTGTCCACGGCACCATGGATAGCGTTGCTCGCACCTGGGACGGAGGAGCGATGACGGGTGGGCGCGTGTCCTGTTGCAGACACCCATGCTCCTGCGGAAGGCGTGGGGTCCGCGCGGCGCGCTGGCGTCGTCGGCGCGGGTGGGTCGCCGGCGCGGGTGGGTCGCCGGCGCGGGTGGGTCGCCGGCGCGGACGGCGCTGCGTCATCCACCTGCCGGGACGCCCACGCGGCCAGCGGACTGGCCGGTGGCCTGGAGTGGGCGATGAGCTCGTCTGCTCCGGTGCGCGGCCTCAGCCGGCGCTTGCGCTCGCGGGCCAGCCGGGTAGAGAGTTCCACGTACGGTGAGCCCTGACGGCGTTTTGCGTGCGCTCCACGATGGGGTTCCGCGCGGCGTCTGCTGGCGAACGGACTGCTCGGCCCGGTGCGTCGGTGCGCCCTTGACGCCGCTGCGGCTTGATCATTACATGGCGCAGACCATGAAGGGACATGCGCGCAATCTGATGACCGAGCGCGTGATCGCGCTGGAGCAGGGAACGCCGGTCACCGACATGTTGCAGCTGTTCGCCAGCGAGAGCCTGAGCGGCGCGCCGGTCATCGACGAGGGCCACCGCGTCGTCGGTTTCGTCAGCGAGACGGATCTCCTGGGTGTGCTCCTGCGCAAGGAGTACGAGGGGATGACGGCAGCGGACGTGATGAGCACCCCGCCCCTCTCCGTCGACGAGTTCATGTCCACCGACGAGGTGATGACGCTGCTGCGCGAGAGCCGGATTCACCATCTTCCGGTCGTGCGCAACGGGCGCCTCGTCGGGATCATCACCCCCCAGGACATCCTGCGCTATCTCGTCGAGCGGGTGCTGCCGATACCGCCGGACCCCGCCTGAGTCGAGGAGCGCTGACCGCCTCGCCGGCGACGCTGCGTTGAACCGCGCGGGCGCCCCCGTGGCCCCGGGCGAGGACGCCAGCGCGGTAGCGCCTGCGGCCAGTGCGAGGACGCCAGCACGAGAGCGGCTGGGCGGCCGCCGCGACCTATCGGTACGCTTTCCGCGTCCAGCCTGTCAGCGCATCGCACGATCTGCGATGTCGGTACCTTTCTTTGTGTGACGTCGTGGAGGACGTGTTCGCAAGCGACCTGCGGAAAGCCGGTGAATCCGCAAGGCAACCGAGGCGATACAGAATCCCAGAGCGAGCGCATCGGCTCGTGCGTAATGTTGCGTTGAGCGGGCCAGTCGCTCGCGTGCGCGTCGGATTCGCTGCTGGCGACTTGCCTCCAGCGCCTCGGTCCTCGAGGGTTGATCCATGCCGAAGTCGCCGCGCAAACGTGCGCTGACCTCCCCTCACGATGCGCTGTTCCAGTGGACCTTCTCTCAGCGCGAGCACCTTGTGGCCACGCACGAGCGCTTGAGCGTGCAGAAGATCGGTGGGATCTTGGAGAAGGCGGCGGGCCCGCGGGCCCAGGAGGCTGTCGTGACGGCGCTGGACGAGATCGAGCGTAGGGGGCGCGCCCAGGGACGCGCGCAAGGCCGCGCCCAGGGACGCGCGCAGGGGCGCGCGCAGACGCTGCTGGAGGTGCTCACGGCTCGGTTCGGCGCGGTGCCGGCCGAGGTGAGCGCCCGTATCCTTGCGGCGGACGAGGCGACGCTCGTCACCTGGACCGCGCGGGTGCTCACGGCGCCGACGCCGGAGGACGTGCTCGGCGACGACGGCCAGCGCGCCTCGCCGGCACGGCGCCCGGCGGCGCGCAAGCGCGCCCGTCGTACCTGAGACCCTGGGACGGCGCCACGCCCGCGCGCGGCCTCGCGGCTGCTCACCGCCACGCCGGTCGCCGTCGCGCACACCGGCCGGCAAGCTCAGCTCCCGGCAAGAGGCCGTCACCGCGGAGATGACCCCTTCGAGCCGGCGGCGCTCGCCTACCTGCGATCGAACTGATACCGCGCCCGCTCGGCGCCCTCGATCTCCACCACGATGCGCTTCGGGCCGAGCCGCGCGACGGCGTGCGCAGCGGCAGGGCGGCCCGGCGCGTCTTCGTCGAGGTTCTCGATCAGGCTCTGGAGCGTCACGTACGGGATGCCGCGGATCACGTCGAGGTGGTTCCAGTGCAGGTGGCCGTTGAACACGGCGAGCACGCCGTGCTCCTCGAAGAGCTTCCGCATCGCGCGCCGCTCGCGCACGAGGCAGATGTGCGGGCTCCCCTCGAACCAGCGGTTGCCCCGGAGGTCCTGATCGGCCGCGCTGTGGTGCATCAGCACGACCTTGGGCAGCGACGACGCCGCGAGGTCCTCGGCGAGCCAGGCGAGCTGCTCCTGGCCCACCGACACGTCGTGATCCTTGCGCTCGCGCGTGTGGACGACCGTGAAGTGGAAGCCACCGCGATCGAAGGAGTAGTGGAGCCGGGTCACCTCGGGCCTGCCCCACGCGGACAAGAGCTCCGCCTCGCTCAGGTGGACCATGTCATGGTTGCCGGCGACGTGGAAGAGCTCGGCCTTCACGCCGCGGAGCGCGGCGATGCACTCGCCGTAGCGCGTCCGGTCGGCGTCGGGCCCCTCGTCCTCGATGTCGTCGCCCAGGTTCACGACGAGATCGGGCCGCGTGATCTCGTTCATCCGCTCCACGAAGGCGCGCGTCAGCGCGGGCGCCTCGCCCGTCAGCTTGCGCAGCTTGCCCCCGAACGACGCCTGTGGTCCGAAGTGCAGGTCCGAGACGAAAGCGACGACGAGCTCCATGCGTGCCCCGCCGCTCAGCTCGACTTGGCGCCGGGCTCCGCCTTGGAGCCGCCCAGGCACGCCGGAGAGCGGAAGTCCGCGCCGCCCTGCCGTTCCCACTCGTCCGGCGTCATCGCGCGGATCGTCAGGGCGTGCAGCCCGGAGCCGAACTCCTCGCGCACGATGTCGTTGACGCGGCGGTGGCGATCGAGGGGGCTCAGGCCCCGGAACGCCTCGCTGACCACGAGCACCTTGAAGTGAGTCTCCGAGCCCGCCGGCACGCTGTGCATGCGGCTCTCGTTCTCCACATCGAGGTGCACGGGTTCGAGCGCGTGAACGAGCTTGCTCCGGATCGACTCCTGCTTCGTCGTCATGGCGCGCGAAGCTTAGCGTCCGGCGCGCCGCCGGTCACCCACGCGAGGGCCGCCGGGGAGGCGCCGCGGCGCTCCCGCCCGCCGGGAAGCCGCCGGAGCGCTGTCCGCTGGGCCGAGGAGCGCGGCGCTCACTTCGGCAGGCACCGCCCGGCGCGGCCCGCTGCCGGCCACCCCGCGGTCGACCTGCGCGACCCGCTGCGGGCGACCGGCGCGGACCTTCTCGGACGAAGGGATTGCCCGGCGCCACGCCAACGGATAAACCGCGCGGCATGGCATCCCCGATGGTTGCGCGGCTCGCGCTCGTTCTTGCCGCCGCGCTCGCCGGCGCATCCGGTTGCAGCGACGACGAGAGCGAGAGCGTCCCCGGCCCGACCGGAACGCCCGAGCTCGAGATCATGACCCCGAAGGACGGCGCGTGCGTGGCGATCGGCGCGCCCCCGGCCGCTCCTTCCGCCGACGAGCCGACGATACCGATCCGCGTGAGCGTCGCGCAGCTCCTCCTCCGCCCTCCTGGCACGTGCGGAACGTACGTGCAGTGCGGGCACCTGGAGCTCAGCATCGACGGCGAGAAGAACAGCGCCGCGGCAGGCATCGTGATCGACGCGCGCCTCGGCGAGCTCGATCCCGAGGAGCGCTACGGTGAGCTCACGATCGCCGTCACCGTCGTGAGCGACGCGGGCGTGCCGCTCCTCGGCGGTGAGAGCAGGAAGGAGCCGCTCACCCGAAGCCTGTCGCTGACCGTCGCGGAGTCGTGTGGAGACGGCAGCGGAGGTGGCGGCGGCTCGGGTGGCGCAGGCGGCTCGGGTGGCGCAGGCGGCTCGGGTGGCGCAGGCGGCTCGGGGGGCGCAGGCGGCTCGGGGGGCGCAGGCGGCTCGGGGGGCGCAGGCGGCTCGGGGGGCGCAGGCGGCTCTGGTGGCGCAGGCGGCTCGGGTGGCGCAGGCGGCTCGGGGGGTAGCTCGGGCGGCGCAGGTGGCTCGGGCGGCGCAGGCGGCATCTGAGTCAAACGCACGGAAACGCATGGCGAGCTCGGGGCGACCGAGCGCGCTTCCAGGGAAGCGCTCAAGACGCCAGAAGATTGCCCTCGTCTCCTGGTGTCCTTGGCGGCTGCTCTTCTCTCGCCGTGTCTGGCGCGCTGGGGTCGAGCCGTATCGCTCCGGAGCGGTGCTCGTTCGCGTCAGGTAGGGCGACTCGGATCAACAAGCCGCGAAGACGAGAGCCACGTGAGGAGAACCCAGAACTCTCTCGTTCCTGGCGTGCCTGGCGGTTCATCTCCTCTTGTCTTCTCGTCCGAGCCCCGCTCCCGCTCGGCCGCGCGTCACTTCGCCTGCGGGTCGGCGCGCGGCAGACCGCGCTCATCGAAGAGGAGCGCGATGTCGACGTGGAACTGCGCTCTGCGCGAGGACGGCGGCGCGCGGTGCGAGCTCGGCGGCGGCGGCGTCGGGTAACGCCCGTGCGCCTCATCTCCCTGCGATCCTGACGCCAGCGCGTCCCGCTGCGAGGACGCCGCGTCCGGCTGCGGTTCTTGCCGCGGATACGCCGCCGCTCGCTGCGAGGCCGGTACCGGCGTCTCCCGCCGAGCCTGCGCCACGGCCGGCTGCATCTCTCGCCGCGAGCTCGGCGCCGCGGCCTGCGACGACGGCGCCAGCGTCTCCCGCCGCGCTCCCGGTGCCAGCGTCTCCCGCCGCGCTCCCGGCGCCAGCGTCTCCCGCCGCGCTCCCGGCGCCAGCGTCTCCCGCCGCGCTCCCGGCGCCACCGCCTGCGCCTCCCGCCGCGAGCTCGGCGCCGCGGCCTGCGACGACGGCGCCAGCGTCTCCCGCCGCGCTCCCGGCGCCACCGCCTGCGCCTCCCGCCGCGGGTACCCCCCGGCCGGCTGCGTGGCCGGCGCCGGCGTGTCCCGCCGCGCATACGGCGCGGCAGGCGGCCCCTCCCGCCACGGAGGCGGCCCGGCCGGCTGCGCGCCCATCGAGCCCACCACCGGCGTGTCGCGGCGCGAGTACGCCCCGCCAGGCCGCGACGCCGTCACCGGCGTGTCCCGCCGCGCGTACGCGACCCCCCTCGCCGAGGGCGGCTCCGACGGTTCCCGGCGCGCGTACACAACGCCCGCCGGCGCCGGATCCCGGCGCGGCCGCGATGAAGACGGCCCCGCCCCGAACCCCGCCATGACCCCGAGGCGCTCCGACCGCGGCCCCGCCGGCTCGCTCGGCCGGCGCGCCCCCTCCGCTGGAGCCCCCGCGCCCCAGCGCTCCGGCGGCGGCGCGGCCACGGCGGCCGCCACGCGCTCGCGGTACGCGAGCTCCGGCGCGCCCGCGCTCCGCGGACCGGAGCGCGGCAGCGGCGTCGACTCCGCGTCGCGACGCGCCGGCGTCATCACGCCGATGCTCCACCGCTCCGAGCGCGGCTCGGAAGCCCCCTCGTCCGCTGGCATCAGCGAGTAGCGCCCCGGCGTGAGCTGCCTCGTGCGCTGCTTGCGGCTCTCGCGCGCCGCCGTCGTCAGCATCGCCTCGAGCTCCTCGTTCGTCAGCGCCTCATCGACCCGCACGAGCGTGCTCACCACGTCGCGCGCGATCTCCTCGAACCCCTCCGGCGCGAGCGCGTAGGTCGATGCCGTGACCACGATGACCACCGGCCTGCGCTCCTCCGCCAGCGCCGCGGCCATCGAGACAGGGCACGCCTTGACGATGATCCCGACATCCAGCGCCGCCGTCTGGCAGCGCGCTAGCAGCGCCTGATCGCCGCCGATGAGGAGGGCCGTCGGGATCTGGGCGCGAAGCGTGGCGTCAGAAATGCGCGGCATCGGTCCAAGGATCCTAACCTCCCTGCTTCAAACAGAGGTCAGGAAAATCCTGTCATCGGACATTCCCCGTCATGTCTGGATAGCGGGCTCAACCGATGTCGGGCATTACGCGCCGCCGGATCACCTCACGGATGCGTAGGTGCAGTGGGCAATTCGGTGAGATGGCAAGCAGCCCAGTGCCCAGGACGGCGCTCCTCCAGCAGGGGTGCCTCGATGCTGCACCGCTCCATCGCATACGGACAGCGGGTGTGGAAATGGCACCCCGACGGCGGATTCAGCGGACTCGGCACCTCGCCGACGAGCGTCAGGCGACGCCGCTTGCGCTCCACGTCAGGATCCGGAATCGGGATCGCCGACAGCAGAGCCTGCGTGTAGGGATGCTGCGGTGAACGGAATAGTGCATCTGGACGAGCGCGCTCGACGACCCGGCCGAGGTACATCACCGCGATCTCGCTTGACAGGTGGCGAACCACCGCGAGGTCGTGCGCCACGAACACGTACGTGAGCGAGAGCTCGCGCTGGAGCGAGGCGAGCAGGTTGACGATCTGCGCCTGGATGCTCACGTCGAGCGCGCTGACCGGCTCATCCGCGATCACGAGCTTCGGCTTCAGGGCGAGCGCGCGGGCGATGCCGATGCGCTGCCGCTGGCCGCCGGAGAACTCGTGCGGGTAGCGCCGCATGTACGACGGCGAGAGCCCCACCATCTCCATCAGGCGCGCCACCTCGCGGAGCGCCTCGTCCCGCGACCCGACAAGGTCGTGCGTGAAGAGCGGCTCGGCGATGAGGTCGAGGACCGTCATGCGCGGGTTCAGGCTCGCGTACGGATCCTGGAAGATCATCTGCATCTCGCGGCGCGCCTTGCGCAGCGCGCGCGGGTCGAGCGTCAGGACCTCCCGGCCGTCGATCTTGACGCTGCCCGACGTGGGCGGCACGAGGCGGAGGATCCCCCGCCCGGTCGTCGACTTGCCGCAGCCGGACTCGCCGACGAGGCCCAGCGTCGCGCCGCGCTCGACGTCGAAGGAGACGCCGTCGACCGCGCGAACCGTGCCGACCTGCCGCTGGAGCAGGCCGCGCCGCACCGGGAAGTGGATCTTGAGGTCGCGCACCGACAGCAGCGGGGCGCCCTTGGGCGGAGGGGTGGCGGCGGAGGTGGTCATGGCGCTCGTCCGGCGACGTCCTCGACATGGCACCGCACGACGTGCAGCGCCTTCCTGTCCCCCTCGCCCGAGACGACGCGCGGCAGCGGCGCCTCTTCCCGGCACACGGCGACCGCGTGCGCGCAGCGCGGGTGGAACGGGCAGCCCGGCGGCAGGCGCGCGAGCGACGGCGGCATCCCGGGGATGGGGACGAGGTCAGCGCCGCGCGCGTCGTCGAGCCGCGGGATCGAGCGCGAAAGGCCGATCGTGTACGGGTGCTGCGGGGCGTGGAAGATCGCGCCGACCGGGCCCTCCTCGACGATGCGCCCGGCGTACATGACCGCGACGCGATCGGCCATCTTCGCTACCACGCCGAGGTCGTGCGTGATGAGGAGGACAGCCGCGCCTAGCGCCTCCTTGCGCTCGCGGATGAGGTCCAGGATCTGCGCCTGGATCGTGACGTCGAGCGCCGTCGTCGGCTCGTCGGCGATCAGCAGATCGGGGTCGCAGAGCAGCGCCATCGCGATCATCACGCGCTGCCGCATCCCGCCCGAGAGCTGGTGCGGGTAGTCGTCGATCCGCGACGCCGCCGCGGGGATGCCCACCGCCTGCAGGATCTCGACGCTGCGCCGGCGGGCCTCGGCGCGCCCCATGCCGCGGTGGAGCTCCAGCACCTCGACGAGCTGCTCGCTCACGCGGAGGTAGGGGTTCAGCGACGTCATCGGGTCCTGGAAGATCATCGCGATCCGGTCGCCGCGGATGCGCTCCATCCGCGCCTCGCTCGCCTCCACGAGGTCCTCGACGACGCCCCGCTCGGACTCGAGCAGGATCTGGCCGCCGACGATCCTGCCTGGAGGGTCAGGGATGAGCCGGAGGAGCGAGAGGCTCGTCACGCTCTTGCCCGAGCCTGACTCGCCGACGATCCCGAGGACCTCGCCGCGATCGACGCTGAAGGAGATGCCGTCGACCGCGCGGACCACGCCCTCCTCGGTGAAGAAGTGCGTCTTCAGGTTCTTGACCTCGAGCAGCATGGTCCGTTCGGGCGGGGCGGCCCTTCAGTCCTTTCGGATGCGCGGATCGAGGGCGTCGCGGAGCCCGTCGCCGAGGAAGTTGAAGCAGATCAGCGTGAGCGCCAGCATGAACGCCGGGAAGATGAGCTGCCAGGGGTAGAGGTCCATGGCGTCGGCGCCCGTGGACGCGAGCAGGCCCCAGCTCGACAGCGGCTCCTGCGTGCCGAGGCCGAGGAAGCTGAGGAACGCCTCGGTCATCATCACCTCGGGGATGGTGAGCGTCGCGTAGACGATGATCGGGCCGACCGCGTTCGGCACGAGGTGCCGGAAGATCAGCGCGGCGTGGCCGACGCCGATCGAGCGCGCCGACTCGATGAACGGCTGGCTCCGCAGCGCGATGACCTGGCCGCGGACGATGCGGGCCATCGTGAGCCAGGAGATGCCGCCGAGCGCGGCGAAGACGACGACGATCTGGAAGATGGGGAAGTAGCTCGGATCGGACGGGTCCTTGACCGCGACGCCGAGCACGGCCTTCCAGGCGCGGTAGAGGACCGTCTGGTCGTTCGCGAAGAAGACCATGAGCAGGATGACGAGGATGAGGAACGGGAACGTGTAGAGCACGTCCACGATCCGCATCATGATCGCGTCGACCTTGCCGCCGAAGTAGCCGGCGACGCCGCCCCAGCTCACGCCGATGACGAAGCTCACGAGCGTCGCGACGATGCCGACGGCGAACGAGATGCGCCCGCCGAAGAAGACGCGCGCCATCATGTCGCGGCCGAAGTAGTCGGTGCCCATCCAGTGCGCGAGCGAAGGCGGCTGCGCGCCGAGCTTGAGGTCGGCCTTGTCGTACCGGTAGCTCGAGAGCTCGGGGACGAGGACGCAGGCGACGATCATCGCGATGAGCAGCGCGCCGCAGGCGACCGCCGCGCGGTTCTTGCGGAGCCTCCGCCACGCGTCGCGCCCGAGGCTCGACCCCTGCTCGAGCGCGTCGAGCCGCAGCGGGCCGGCCGGGCGCGGCGCGGCGCCGCCAGGGACGGCGGGCAGGTCGCCGGGGGCCGCGGGGGAGGCGCCGGGCTCGGCGGGCGCGGCGGCGTGCGGCGGAGGGGCGGCGGGGGGCATGGTCAGCGCAGCTCCACGCGCGGGTCGATGAAGGCGTACGCCACGTCGACGATCGCGTTGAAGAGCATGAGCAGGAAGCCGTAGACGAGCATGACCCCCATCACGAGGTTGTAGTCGCGGTTCGTGGCCGCCTCGACGAAGTAGCGGCCCATGCCGGGGATGTTGAAGATCTTCTCGACGACGAGGGAGCCGACGAGCAGGCCGCTGAAGCCGGGGCCGAGGAAGCTCACGACCGGGAGCAGCCCGCCCCGGAGCGCGTGCTTCAGCACGACCTTGCGCTCGGAGAGCCCCTTGGCGCGGGCGGTGCGGATGAAGTCGGAGCGGATCACCTCGAGCATCCCGCCCCGCGTCAGCCGCGCGATGTAGGCGGCCACGGGGAGCCCGGCGCAGATGACCGGGAGCACCATGTGCCGCCACGTCTCCCACCGGGCCACCGGGAACCAGTAGAGCTTGAGCGAGAAGACGAGCATGAGCAGCGGCGCGAGCACGTACCGCGGCACGCTGAGGCCGACCATGGCGACCGCCATGGCCGCCGTGTCCTTCCATGTGTTCTGGCGGATCGCCCCGATGACGCCGAGGGGGATGCCCATCGCGAGGGCGAAGAGCATCGCCCAGAACCCGAGCTGCATCGACACGGGCAGGCTGAGCGCGATGATCTCGTTGACCGTGCGGTTCGGGTACTTGAACGTCGGGCCGAGGTCGCCCTTCGTGACGAGCGCAAGGAGCCAGTCGCCATACTGCTTGAGGACCGGATCGTTCAGGTGGTACTTCGCGTCGAGCTGCCGCTGGACCTCGACGGGCACGGCCCGCTCCTGATCGAACGGGCCGCCCGGCACGATGCGCACCATGACGAACACGAGGGTGGCGACGAGGAAGAGCGTGGGGATGATCGAGAGCAGCCGCTTGATCGCATAGGTGCTCACGGGGCGCCGCCTCCTGGCCCGGGGGACCGCCAGGGCGCGCCGGGGTGGACAACGTCACACAAGGAGGGAGCTGTGTCGCTCCCCTCGTCATCCCGCCGTCTTCCGTGGATCCCGAGCGCTGTCACGAGGTGCCTCCGTGCTGGCGTCCTTCAGCGAGGCGACGGCCGTGAGGGGCGCGCCGCGACTTCCCGAATAACATGGAACCGCCAGCCGACCGTGGCGATTCGCGCGGCGCTCGCCCCGGCCGCCGTCGAGGCGGCCCGGGCGCTCGGGCGATCATCGCTCGCCAGCCCTGCGGCGGCCGCGGAACAGGAGGGCGACGCGTCCGGATCGAGGTTTCCCTGTCGCGGGCCTGCCCGGCGCGCGGGCGCGCTTCAGGGATGGTTCTTGAGCTTGCCCTGGTCGCGAAGCTTGACGAGTTCGCTGTGACCGCCTTCGAGGACGCCGTCGACGAACACCATGGGAAACGTCGGGAAGCCGGCCCAGAGCTTCAGAGCGAGCCGCTCCTTCCATTTGGAGAAATAACTGCCGTACTCCAGGTAGGTATATTTCACGCCCTCTTGATCGAGCAGCTGACGCGCCTTCTTCACATGAGGATTCTGCGCCATCCCGACGACGACCACCCGGTCGCGGCCCACCGCGGCCGCGACCTCGTCGACGACGGCGCGATGGAAGCTGGCGACCTGAGACTTCACCGCCTCGGACACCTTCTCGGGAGCAAGCGTGGGACGTTCGGCCATGGTGTGCACCTCCGCGCCGGCAGCCTAACGGCGCGGAGGCGGCACGGTCAACTTGCGGATCCGGACAGCGCTACCGCGCTTCGCCGCCCAGATCGAGCGCCCCCGAGCCCCACGCGATCTCGCCGCCGACCATCGCGAGCTGCGCTCCACCGCCATTTCGGCGTCCAGAGCCGCGGCGAGCTCCTCGGCCAGAGCCCGCGGGGAACCGCGCTCTAGCGATGTCCGGACGGGGGGCGGCTAGCTGATGGGAGAGAATTTAACGCAAAGGCGCCAAGGCGCAAAGACGCAAAAAGACATAAAGAAAGATAGGGCTCTCAGGAGAGCGAGAGATGCTCAGGTTCCTTCATCGCTCGGCGTCTTGGCGGCCGACTCTCCTCTCTTTTTTCTTTGCGTCTTTGCGTCTTTGCGTCTTGGCGTTGAAATCTCTTCTCTTTGCGCCGTTGCGCTCTTCTCGTCTCCGGCCCCGGGCAGCTCGTGTCATGCCCATCTGTCCGGCGCGCTACGGGATGAGCAGCACCTTGCCCGTCGTCGCCCTGCCGGCGAGCGCGCGGTGCGCCTCGGCGGCGTCCGCGAGCGGGTACGTGGCGCCGATCGAGATCGTGAGCTCGCCGCGGGTGATCGCGCCGAGCACGTCGGCGGCGCGCTCGAGCAGCTCCTCGCGCGTCGCTGTGTAGTGCGCGAGGGTCGGCCGCGTCAGGTAGAGCGAGCCCTTCTGGCTCAAGATCTGCGGATCGAGCGGCGGCACCGCGCCGCTCGCCTGGCCGAAGAGCACCAGCGTGCCGCGCAGGCGGAGCGAGCCCAGGCTCTTCACGTAGGTGTCGTTGCCCACGCCGTCGTAGACGACGTGGACGCCGGCGCCGCCCGTGAGCCGGCGCGCCTCGGCCTCGAAGTCGGCCTGCTTGTACAGGATCACCTCGTCGGCGCCCGCCTCGCGCGCGAGCCGCGCCTTGTCCTCGGTCGACACGGTGCCGATCACGCGCGCGCCCAGGCGCTTCGCCATCTGGCAGAGGAGCAGGCCCACGCCGCCCGCGGCCGCGTGGACGAGGCACGTGTGGCCCGGCCCGAGCACGAACGTGGAGCGCACGAGGTAATGCGCCGTCATGCCCTGCAGCATCGCCGCCGCGGCGCGCTTCGCCCCGACGCCCGCGGGCACGGGGACGAGCTTCGCGACCGGGATGCGGACGTGCGTGGCATACGAGCCAGGGACCGCGGACCACGCGACCTCGTCGCCCTCCCTCACCTCGGTGACGCCCGCCCCCACGGCCTCGACGCGCCCCGCGCCCTCGAGCCCGAGCGGGATCGGCGGCTCGATCTTGTACTGGCCGCTCCGCTGGTAGATGTCGATGAAGTTCACCCCGGCGGCCTCGACGCGGACCACGGCTTCACCGGGGCCCGGCGCGGGCGTGGGGTGATCCTCGAGCTTCAGCACCTCGGGGCCGCCGGCGGCACTCGGACGGATCGCGCGCATGCCGCCCATGTTGTCGAGCCGGAGCCAGCCGTCAAGAAGCCGGCGCACGCATCGACGCCGTGGCTGTCCACTTGCTGTCCACCGGGCGCCGTGGATGATGCGCACCCATGTCCGCTCCCCATCCTTCCGAGTCGCTCACCCAGCACAACGCCTCTGGAGCCTCCCCCGCCCTGTCCGCTGCAGCGGCGCCACCTGCCGCGGCGGCGTCATCCGCCGCCGCGCCCGCGTCTCCGCCGGCCGCCGCGGCCGGCGCCGGCCCGGCAGACACCACGGCCGCGCCGTTCCCCGCGGACTTTCTGTGGGGCACCGCCACCGCGGCGTACCAGATCGAAGGCGCCGCCACCGAGGACGGCCGGGGCCCCTCCGTGTGGGACGTCTTCTCGAACACCCCCGGGAAGGTCTTCGAGGGCCACACAGGGAACGTCGCCTGCGATCACTACCACCGCTACAAGGACGACTGCGGGCTGCTCGCGGAGCTCGGGGCCAAAAGCTACCGCTTCAGCGTCTCGTGGACGCGGGTCCTCCCGGAGGGCACGGGCAAGGTCAACCCGAAGGGCCTCGACTTCTACGATCGCCTCGTCGATGAGCTGCTCCGCCTCGGCATCGTGCCGATGTGCACGCTGTTCCACTGGGACTTCCCCCAGGCGCTCCAGGAGCGTGGCGGGTTCCTCCAGCGCGACGTCGCCGAGTGGTTCGCCGACTACACGACCGTCGTCGCCAGGCGGCTCGGCGACCGCGTGCCCTGGTGGGTGACGCAGAACGAGCCGCAGGCCTTCATCGGCAACGCGCTCCTCGACGGGAACTTCGCGCCCGGGCTCAAGCTCCCCTACCGGGATTACCTGACCGCCGCCCACAACCAGATGCGGGCCCACGGCAAGCAGGTGGACGCCCTGCGCGCCGCCGCCAGGGCCGCGAAGGTAGGATACGTCCTCGCGACCCAGGTGCAGCGCCCGGCGACGGAGGACCCGGCCGACGTCGAGGCGGCGCGCGAGGCCATCTTCTCTGTGTACGAGCGGCACCCGTGGAACAACGCCTGGTGGATCAGCCCGGTGCTCGAGGGTCGGTATCCGGAGAGCGGACTCAAGCTCTTCGGCAAGGACGTGCCCGATTTCCCCGCCAGCGACTTCGACGAGATCAAGCGGCCGCTCGACTACCTCGGCCTCAACATGTACACGTCCGGCACGTGGCGGCAGGGCAAGGACGGCAAGCCCGAGCGCGTCGCGTCCCCGCCCGGCTACCCGCGCGCGACGCTCGACTGGCTGCAGGTGGTGCCCAGCACGCTCTACTGGGGCTCCAGGTACTTCTGGGAGCGCTACAAGCTGCCCATCGGGATCACCGAGCACGGGACCGCCACGCGAGATCAGGTGTTCCTCGACGGCAAGGTGCACGACCCGCAGCGCATCGACCTCATGCATCGCTACCTGCTCGGCCTGGCGCGCGCGGTCAAGGAGGGAGTCCCGGTGGTCGGGTACTGGGCCTGGTCGCTCCTCGACAACTTCGAGTGGGCCGAGGGCTACAAGGAGCGGTTCGGTCTGGTCTACGTGGACTACAAGACCCAGCGGCGCATCCCGAAGGACTCGTTCTCGTGGTACAAGGAGGTCATCGCGACGAACGGCCGCTCGCTCCTCGGCCCGACCGCCGTCGCCTGGGACAACGTGACCGGCTGATCCCGGAGACCCGCGGCGTGGCGCGAATCGTGCCACGCCACGCGGCTCATGGCGCGCGCGTCGCGGCTGATCCCACCGGCTTGTTCTTGCCTTGAGTCGTCGTTTGCGCCCTGCGGCAGGCCGGCAACCCGCTGAGTTCGGTGGTTGTCAGGCGCCGTAGCGGACAGGGACGTCCATCCAGGGCGTATCGATCGCGGACAGGCAAGCCTGCGCGCTGCGAGGACTGCAGCGGTCGAGTCCGCTGCCTCATCTCGCACGCTCCTCCTCTTGATCGCGCGTCGGGCGGCTTGACAGCGCGCGCGCAGCCATTGCCTACTTTGCGGTGCAGAGGCCGCGCGTCTCCTTCGTCATCAACGGCGCAGTTGCCGAGCGGCGGCGCGGGCTGAGGAGGAGCGGATGGTGCGATGTCTGGTCTCGTCTGGACGCCTGGGCCAGCGCTGCGCAGCAACGCTCATGACGGCCTCGCTGCTCGTGTTGGGCGGCTGCGGGGATGACACCGAGCCTGCGCGTCCCGGACGGGTACTATTACCTCTTCGGCTCGGCGGCGGGCTGCTGCAGCGGGCCGCTCTCGGGATACAGCGTCTTCGTCGGGCGCTCGAAGAGCCCCCTCGGCCCCTTCGTGGATCGCGAGGGCGTCCCGCTGCTCGCGGCGAGCGTCGGCGGCACGCCGGTGCTCACCCTGAACGGCAACCGCTGGGTCGGAACGGGGCACAATGCGGTCTTCACCGATCTCGCCGGCCAGGACTGGACCGTCTACCAAGCTGTCGATCGGTTCGAGCCTTACCTCCAGGAGACCGGCGACAGCCTCCCGACGAGGCGACAGCCGCTCCTGGATCCGCTGGACTGGATCGACGGGTGGCCGACCGTGCGCGGCGGCCAGTGGGCGTCGGATTCGCCGCAGCCGGCGCCCGCCGCGCGCGAGGGCGACCGGGGCCATCAGCTGGTGGAACCGCCGGCAGACGACGCGCCGGGCGCGGCGCTCGATGCCTACTCGGACGAGTTCGACGGGGCCGCGCTGGGCGCCCAGTGGCGCTGGGTCCGCGAGCCGGCCGCGGGCACGTTCGGCCTGAGCGGCGGCGGCCTCCGGTGGAACGCCCAGAGCGCCGATCTCTTCGAGGACCTCGACAGCGCCTCGGTGCTGCTCGAGCCGGCGCCCGCCGAGGACTACATGGTCGAGACGCAGCTCACCCTCGATCTGCCGCCCGAGGGGTGCTGCTTCAACTTCGCGCAGGCGGGGCTTGTCATCTACCGGGACGACGACAGCTTCGTGAAGCTCGTCAGCTTCTCGAGCTGGGACACGCGGCAGATCGAGTTCGCCAAGGAGGTCCCCCCGGCGCAGGCTGGGTATCCGCGCTACGGCAGCACGGTCCTCGCCGCGACCCGGCGGACGATCTGGCTCAGGCTGATCCGGCGCTCGGGTGACGGCGGCGAGCGTTACACGGCGTACTCGAGCCTCGACGGCCAGACATGGGCGCGGGGCGGGACGTGGACTCACGAGCTCGGCGCGGGGGCGCAGATCGGGCTCGTGTCCATGGGGGCCCCGGACGGCACGACGTGGCCCGCGACGTTCGCGTATGTCCGCGTCCATCGCTTGCAGCATTGACGGGACGCGCCGAGCGAGACGCGCGTGGTGAGACGCGCCGGGTGAGGGCACGACGATGAACGACTTTCTTATCTACCCTGGTTCCCGAGATGCAGGCCCTCGCCATGGAGCGCGCCGCCCGCAGCGACGGCAGCGCGCGGCGCCGCGCCTCGTCGACGGGGCGGTCCTCGCGCTGGCGCTCGTCGCGTGCGGCTCCGACGCCGAGCCGCCCGGCCGCAGCGCGTCCGGCGCGACGGGCGCGACGAGCTCTGCCAGCGGCACCGGCGGCGGGGCTGCCGGCTCCAGCGGCAGCGGCGCGGGCGAAACCGCCGGCGGTGGCGGCGGGACAAGCGGCTCCGCCGCCACCGGCGGCGCAGGCGGCACCGGCGGCACCGGCGGCGCAGGCGGCGCAGGCGGCGCAGGCGGCACCGGCGGCACCGGCGGCGCAGGCGGCGCAGGCGGCGCAGGCGGCGCAGGCGGCGCAGGCGGCGCCGTGTACACGAACCCGGTGATCCCGGGGGACTTCCCGGACCCTTCCGTCATCCGCGTGGGCAACGACTACTGGGCGACGGCCACGAGCTCCGAGTGGGGCGCGCCGTTCCCGCTTCTCCACTCGACGGATCTCGTGAACTGGGAGCGGGTGGGCGCCGTGTTCCCCGACCTCCCCTCCTGGGCCACGGGGAGCCTCTGGGCGCCCGAGCTCAGCGAGGACGGCGGCCGCTACCACGTCTTCTACACGGCGCGGCAGCGCGGCGGCCCGCTGTGCGTCGCCGCGGCCAGCGCCGAGGCGCCGGAAGGGCCGTATACCGACCACGGGCCGCTCACGTGCATGCAGGTCGGAGCCATCGACGGCTTCCCTATCCGCGACGAGAACGGCGTGCGCCACCTCGTCTGGAAGGAGGACGGGAACAGCGTCGGAGCGCCTACGCCCCTCTGGGCCCAGGAGCTCTCGGAGGACGGCACCGAGCTCCTCGGCGCGCCTGTCGCGCTCTTCCAGAACGAGCCCTCCTGGGAGGCGAACCTCGTCGAGGGGCCCTACCTCATGCGGCGCGACGGCTACTTCTACGCCTTCTACTCGGGCGCGGGCTGCTGCGGCAAATCGTGCAGCTACGCGCTCGGCGTGGCGCGCGCGCCGGGCCTCCTCGGGCCCTGGGAGAAGAACCCCGCGAACCCGATCCTCGCCGGCAACGAGGTCTGGAAGTGCCCCGGGCACGGCAGCCTGGTGGACGACGGCGGCGGGCGTTTTTTCCTCCTCTACCACGCGTACAGCGTGGAGGACTCGGTGTACGTGGGCCGCCAGGGCCTGCTCGACGAGGTGATCTTCGGGGCCGACGGCTGGCCGACGATCCGCGGCGGCGACGGCCCCAGCGCCACCGCCGAGGCGCCCATCGCGCCCCAGGCGCCGTGGCCCGCGGAGATCGTCGACGAGTTCGACGGCGACGCGCTCGACCCGCACTGGCAGTGGCCCGCGGCGGCGCCCCCCGGCGCGGCCCTCGACCCGGCCGACGGCGGGTGGCTCACGCTCCAGGCGATGCCGGAGGTCGCGGGGAGCCACCTCGGCGCGGTCGTCGGGCGCCCGACGCTGCGGGGCGATTACGAGGTGACGACCGAGGTAGCGGTCGAGCCCGACGTCCAGGCGGGGCTCGCGGCGTACGGCGACGGCGCCAGCGCCGTGGGGATCTCGGTGGGCGGCGGGGTCGCCGCCGTCTTCCGCCTCGCGAACAGCGCCAGCGAGGTGGTGGCCGAGACGAGCGCCCCCGACGGCGCGCAGCTCCGGATGACGGTCGCGAACGGGCACCTCTTCCGCTTCGCGATCCGCGCCGACGGTGCCGCCGACTGGGCCCCGCTCGGCGGCATCGTGGACTCCGAGGCAGGTCCCGACCTGCCGCCCTGGGATCGCGGCGTGCGCGCGGCCCTGTTCGCGAGCGGCCCGAGCGGCGCCTCCGCGCGGTTCGCGTCGTTCCGCATGGCGCAGCCGGCGCGCCAGCCCTGAAGCCATCGAGCGCCCGCGGGGAGGCCGGGCGAAACGCGCGCTTCAGCCGAAGCCCGGGAGCCCGAGCTGATGCGGGGGGCGAGGGCGCGCCCCTGACGACGCTCACCATCGAGCCCGGCGTCACCATCCGCTTCGAGCCCGGCAACTGGATGCAGATCGAGCGAGGACGTGAGCGGATGCGAGCAGACGCGCCCCTGGGTCGAGAGCCAGTCATGCCCTGATCCGGAGCCCCCCTGCCCGGAAGACTGATGGGCCTCAGCGCGGGACGTCGACGGGCACGAAGCAGGAGATGTTCGTCTCGATGTGGAAGTTCGACCCGTCGGTGTGGCGCTCCGCGTGGAAGATATCCATCGTGTAGGTGTTGCCCGGGTAGATGCCCAGGTACTGGGCCTGAGCATCGAAGTCGATGACGCCCGACTCGGGCCCGTGCATGCTGCCGAGGTCGAGGGCGAGCTTGCCGTTGACGAAGATCCACATGTCGTCATCGCCCCGGAAGCTGAACTTCTGGCTGGCGACGTAGCCGAATTTCAGGTGGATCTCGGTGGTGAAGAGGAAGTTCTGGTTCTTGCCGTTGGGCGGGTTGATCCCGAACCCCTCGTCCGGCATCAGCGGGAAGAAATCCGAGCTGTCGAAGATGAACTGACCCGATCCGGCCGCCGACTCGTGGAGCTCGAGCGTCTTCTCGAAGGTCATGTTCACCCCCGGCACGTCCCGATACCACTGGTCGAAGGTCTCTTTGCCGTTGATGACGACCTGGTCCACGCTCGCATTCTCCCTGCAGTCGAGCGGCGTCTCCAGGTCCGGAGGACAGCCCACCGTGTCGAGGAACTGCGGCTTCTGCTCGGCGTCGAGATCCGGCTTCACGAGCTTGCGGCGAACCCCGTCGCCCCGGAAGTCCATCTCGAAGTCCGGGTGCATGTCTGTGAAGTCGCGGTAGACGACATTGAGGACGCTCTTGCACTCGCTCTCGCCGCCGCCGGCGCCGCCTGCCCCCACGGTCACGTTGCCGCCCGAGATGGAGCCGATATCGTCAACGCCCCCGGTGCCGCTGCCGCCCGTCGGCGTCCCGGAGGACGTGCTGCTGCCCGGACCAGCGGTCGTGTCGCCGCTCCCCCCCGTGTCTTCGGGATCACCGGACCCAGAGGAGCACGCCATGGCGGCGACGGCGAATGTAAGCAAGAAGAAGGATCTAGGTGACATCGGGAGCACTCCTGGCGAGCTGTAGTGCAATCACACCGGATCGAATTTGTCAACCACGTCTCGTGGCGACCATTTACTTCAACCACGCTGGAGCTGGCGGGACATGCCCGAGGCGACCGCCGAGCCATGCGGCCATGCGGCGTGGCGTCGACGTACACGCCCCGCGTGCGGCGCGGAGGCGGCCGCGACAGCCGCTCTGCTGAGCTCGACAACCGAGGTCGCCAGCGAGGGACAGCAGGTCATGACAAAAAGGGAACTCAGGGCGAGTCGGGCTGGTCCGGCGCGTAGCCGCACCCCTTGGGCTCCATGTCCGTGATCCAGGCGCGGATGAGCGCGATGCCGTCCGCGTCCGGGAGGCGATTCGATAGCTCCGGCATCTTGATCTCCGGGTCGGTCGAGCCCATCCGGAAGACCATGATGCTCTCGTCCGGGGCCCCGGGGACGATATCGTAGGCGTTCCCGCCCGTCCCCGCGCCCGCCGCGGCCGCCACCTTGCACACGCCGTTCTTGGACGGCTCGGTCTCCCAGCCGAGCAGCACCAGCCCGCTCACGCCGCCGCCGCCGCCCGGGCGGTGGCAATGGGAGCAGTTGCCGTGCAGGTACGCCCGGGCGCGGGCGTCGAGCGGCGCGTCGCCAGCGGGATCAGGGAAGCTCGGCAGCGCCTCGGGCGGCGCGAGGGGCTCGCGGAAGAGCCCCTGCTCCTCGAGCCAGGCGAGCTGGTTCCGCGGCGCCCCGTCGACGACGATCTCGCGGTTCAGCTGCGGGGTGATCAGCCCCAGCACCTCGGTGCGGTCGTCGCGCTCGTGGCAGCTGTTGCACTGGTTCGTGTTGGGGACGAGGTACTGCGCGTGCGCCGGGCTCCCCGACGCGTCGATCGTGTCGAGCTCGAGCCGGGTGCCCGCGACGATGCGGGTCGCCTCCGTCTGCTCCTCGTTCCAGACGTAGGTGTGCGGCTTCCACCCTTTTTCCCCGAGGATGAGCAGGCGCGTCTCGAGGATGCGGGCGGCGCCCTCCGGCTCGCGCCGATCGAGCGCCAGGAAGAACGTCTTGATCACGATGGTGCCGACCGGGAACTGCCAGTCTTCCACCTCGCCCACCGCGATCTTCTCGCCCTCCGGGAGCACGAGGAAGCGCCCCTTGCCCGCGTGATCGGCCCAGAGCGGCGCGGCGACCGTGTAGGGCACCACGCCGGCGGCCGGCTTCAGGTCCGCGAGCTCGCCCTCGAAGAAGCCGTACTCCGACAGCGTGTCGTACGGCATCGCCTTCGCCGGCGGATCGGGCGGCTCCGGCGGGTCCGGCGGATCGGGCGGCTCCGGCGGATCGGGCGGGTCCGGCGGATCGGGCGGCAGCGCGCTCACCGGCGGGGTGCCCTCGCCGCCGCCGCAGCCGGGCGCCGCCAGCGCCGCGAGCGCCAGAGACGCGGCGACGGCGGCGGCGCTAAGGCTGCTCTGGAAGCGGATCATAGGTGCACGCGACAGCCGATACATCCTGGCTCTCCTCCGGCAGCTCGCCGCAGAGATTGAAGTTCACGTACGTGGCCTCGGGCTCGGACACGCAGTTGATGAGGTGGCCGTCGTCCTCGGCGCTCGCGTCGGTGCACCCGTCCCACGCCACGTCGGGCATCGGCCGGATCGACGTGAACGTGGAGAAGAACGGGAGCGGATCCGTCCCGTTCTCCTCGTAGACGTTGTCGTGGATGAAGTTGCCCTGCGGGAAGAGGTCGAAATCGGGGTTCATCACCTCGCCGAGCAGCATCTCGTTGTAGCTCACGACCGCCACCGCGACCGACTGGTTGCCGCGGATGTCGTTCTCGTGAACCTCGTTGTCGTCGGACGCGAGGATCATGATGCCGAGCCCGGGCGGCAGGCCGGAGACGACGGTGCCTGGGGCGGCGAAGTTCGGGCCGTTGTTGTTCTCGATCCTGTTGCCGTACACGTTGGCCCGCTTGCCGTCCTGGACCGGCAGGTCCGGCAAGTTGAAGAGGAGCACGCCGCCCGCGTTGTCGTGGGCGTAGTTGTCGTGCACGACAGCGTCCGTCGAGTTCTCGATCTCGATGCCGGCGACGTTGCCGTACGCCTCGTTCGAGGCGACGAGGATGTCCTGCGACTGGCCCACGTAGATCCCGGCGTCGCGCGCCCCCTTGACCACGCAACCCTCGATCAGGACGTCGGTCGAGCCGACCGGGTAGAGGCCGTACGCGCCGTTGTCGATCGAGGCGTCCGCCTCCCACATCACGGCGACATCGCGGAAGGTGATCCCCTGTACGCTGTCGGCGCGGATGCCGTCGCCCGGCGTGTTGCGCACCTGGAGCGCCTGCACGGTGACGCCGTCGCTCCGGATGAGCAGCCCGTTTCCGCCGGTGTCCTGGTCCGAGAAATCGAGGATCGTCTCGTCCTTGCCCGCGCCGATCAGCGTCACGTCCTCGACGTCGAGCGACACCTCGGTGGTGAACGAGAACGTCCCCGCCTCGAAGCAGATCGTCGCGCCGGGCTCGGCGTCGATGAGCGCCGTCTGCACGGCCGTCGTGTCGTCGTCGCCCGGCGCGAGCCGGACCGAACACGCATCCTCACCCCCCTGGCCGCCGCTGCCGCCGTCGCCCCCCTCGCCGCCGCTGCCGCCGTTGCCCCCCTGGCCGCCGCTGCCGCCATCGCCACCGGTACCCCCGCTGAGCGGATTCACGCCGTTCTCGCTGTCGCCGCAGGCGACTGCCGCGGCCGCCAGGCTCAGACAGGCTCCCAGTACGAAATGTCGATGGAATTTCACGGCCACACGGTACAAGAGCGCGCCCAGGTTGTCCACCTTCCGCACCGGCCGAGTCGCGTCGAGATGAGGCACAGGGACACGTGGAAGCCGGGAGCGCTCCTGTGCTGATCTCGGCGTCTTCCCCTTTCATCGCCTCGACTTTCGGCGCTGGAAATCAGACTCAGACGAGGCGGTGCCCCCCGTCGACGTGCAGCACCTCGCCGGTGGTGAAGCCGTTCCCCATCAGGAAGAGCGCGGCGTCCGCGATGTCCGCAGGCGCGCCGACGCGCCCGACCGGGAGGCGGCGCGCGTGCTGCGCGAAGCGCTGCTCCTTGGCGCCGCCCGCGATGGAGTCCCACACCGGCGTGTCGACCCAGCCCGGCGACAGCGCGTTCACGCGCACCGGCGCGAGCTCGATCGCCAGGGCGCGCACGAGCGACATCAGCGCGCCGTTCACCGCGGCGACGACCGACCCGCCCGGCCCTGGCCGCACCGCCGCGATCCCCGTCGTGAGGACGATCGAGCCCCCCGGCTCGATCCGCGCGTGCTTGGCGACGTGGAGCGCCGCGACGAGCTTCGAGTCGATCAAGCGCCGCGCCGCGGTGATATCCATCTCGCGGATCGGCTGATAATGGCCCTGCACCGCCGTCACCACCACGTGGCGCGCGGGCGGATGCTCGTTGAACAGACTCCGCACCTCGGCCTCCTGCGTCGCGTCGGCGGCGAAGGTGCGCACGCGGCGCGCGTCCCCGAGCTCCGCCGCGGCGCCGGCGAGCTTCTCGGGCGAGCGGCTCACGACCGTCAGAGAGGCGCCGCGCGCCAGACAGGCCCTGGCCACGCCGAGGCCGATGCCCGACGAGCCTCCGATCACGACGACATGCTGTTGTTCAAGGTTCATGGCCAGAGACGTAACGCCGGCGCCCGCTGGAAACCATGGGACGCTGTGGCATGCTTCATCCCATGAGCGGGATGATCTCCCTGGAGGACGTGCGGCTCTTCGCGACCGTCGCTCACCACCTGAGCTTCGTCGAGGCCGCGCGGCGCACGGGGGTGCCCACGAGCACGGTGAGCCGCCGGGTGGCGCAGCTGGAGGAGGCGCTGGGCGTGCGGCTGCTCCAGCGCACCTCCCGCCGCGTCGGCCTCACCGGCGAGGGCGCGCGGCTGCTCGAGCGCGCCGGGCCGCTGCTCGACGAGCTCGGGTCGGTGCTCGACAGGGCCGCGGACCGCGAGGAAGAGCCCGCGGGCAGGCTCCGGGTGACCGCGCCCGTGATGACGGGCGCGCAGCGCATCGCGCCGGCGCTCTTCTCCTTCGCCGCCCGGCACCCGCGCCTGACCGTGGAGCTCACGCTCACCAACGCGGTCGTCTCCCTCGTCGAGGAGGGCGTCGACCTCGCCTTTCGCGCGGGGCCGGTTCAGGACGCCGAGCTCGTCGCGCGGCGCCTTTGGTCGCTCCCGTACGAGCTGGCCGCGTCGCCGCGCCTCGTGCGCGAGGCCCTGAAGGGCCGCACCCGGCTCGCCCGCGCGTCGCTCGGGTCGGTGCCCGCCGTCCTGAGCCACCCGGGCGCCACCTGGCGCCTGCGCCGGCGGGACGGCTCCGTCGAGGAGGTCCGGCCGCGCGCGCAGTGCTGCGTGAACGATCCGCGGGTGGCCATCGCCGCGGCGGCGCAGGGGCTGGGCGTCGTCTGCGCGCCGCGCGAGGTCATCGCGCAGCAAGGCGAGGCGCTCGTCGAGCTCACCGTGACGGGGCGCACGGTCGAGCCCCGCGAGCTCTTCGCTGTGTACCCGTCACGGCGGCTGCTCCCCTCGCGTGTGCGCCTCGCGCTCGACTGGGTGATGAAGCACGGCTGATCGCCCCGGCGCGCGCCGCCGGCGGTCAGGTCGCCCGCAGCTCGATGCGCTGCCAGTCGGCCGCTACCTCGACCTCGACGACCCCGTCCAGCACGCGGTGCGACCGCGCGCCGGCCACGGAGCGCGGCGCCGGGACGCCGTGGACGCGGATCGTCTCCACCTGGCGCGCGAGCGGCAGCTCGCCCTTCGCGCTGCGCTCGAGCGTGAACGTGCCGCCGTCGAGGCCGCCCGAGAGCTGCGTGAGGCGCGACGCGCCGTGGCCGTCGCCCTCGTCCTCGTAGAGGCGACCGCGCACCGCCTCGGCCGCGTGTACGTGCCAGGTGATCTCCTCCCAGCGCGCTGTCGTCGTGTGCATCCGCGGCGCGGTGAGCGCCACCGCGCCCCCGGCGCGCAGCCACACGGGGACGACCCCGAGCGGCGCGTCGGCGATCACGTGGCGCCCGCCCTCCTCGACCTTGCCCGCGCGCTCCAGGTTGGCGAAATCCATCCACGCGCCGGCGGGCAGGTACGCGAGCCGCTTCGACTGCCCCGGCCGCACCACCGGCGCGACGAGCAGGTCGTCGCCGAAGAGGAGCTGATCGTAGGCGTGGAGCGCCTCGGGGTCGCCCGGGGCCGCGAAGGAAAGCGGCCGCAGGACCGGCAGGCCCGTCTCCGCCGCCTCGTGCATCAGCGTGTACAGGGTCGGCAGGAGCCGGTAGCGCCGCTCGAGCAGCGCGCGCGCGAGCTCGAGGTACGGCTCGCCGAAGCGCCACGGCTCCTGCGCCGGCCTGCCCCGGGCCGCGTGGTTGCGCATCAGCGGGTAGAAAAGCCCGGCCTGCATCCAGCGCACGAGCAGCTCGCCGTTCGCGCGGCCGGCGAAGCCGGGGATGTCCGCGCCGACGAACGGCACGCCCGAGAGGCCGAGGCCGATAAGCATCGGGATCGACGCCTCCAGGTGCGTGAAATTGCTGGCAAAATCGCCGGTCCACACAGCGGCGTAGCGCTGGATGCCGGCGAAGGCGGCGCGCGTGAGCACGAACGGGCGCCGCGCTGGCGCGTGCCGGGCGAGCCCCTCGTGGGCGGCCCGCGACATGCCGAGCCCGTAGACGTTGTGGACCTCGAGGTGGCGCCGGGCGCCGTGGCGCGCGTCGTACGGGAGCGTGCTGCCCTCGATCGCGCCGAGGCCCGAGGTGCGCCCGCCGTTCGGCGCCGGCAGCCCCCTGTCGGGCTGGACGGAGAAGCACGCCGGCTCGTTCATGTCGTTCCAGATGCCGGCGATGCCCGCGTCGACGAACGGTTTCTGCAGATCGCCCCACCAGCGCTGCACCTCCTCGCGCGTCAGGTCCGGGAAGACCGCCGGATCGGGCCACACCTCGCCAACGAGCGGGCCGCCGCGCGACAGCCGGACGAGGTAGTCGCGCGCGCGCGCCTCCTCGTAGACGGGATAGCCATCATCGGCCTTGATCCCGGGGTCGACGATCGTCACCAGCTTGACCCCGTCGGCCGCGAGCTCGCGCGCGAGCTCCGCCGGATCCGGGAAGCGCGAGCGGTCCCAGGTCCACACCCGATAGGCATCCATGTAATCGATATCGAGGTGGACCACGTCGAGGGGCAGCCCGCGCGATCGATAGCCGCGGACGACGCCGCGCACGTCGTCCGCCGTCTCGTAGCCCCAGCGCGACTGGTGGGCGCCGAGGCTCCAGAGGGGCGGCATCGCCGGGCGCCCCGTGACCCCGGCGTAGCGCCGCAGGACGTCGGCCGGGTGCGGGCCGGCCATGAGGTAGACGTCGAGCTCGGGCCCTCGCGACTCCCACGTGACGCGGCCCGGGTCGCTGAGCGCGACGTCGACCTCCGAGCGCCAAGGCTCGTCGAGGAAGAAGCCCCAGGCCACCCCGCCGCGCAGCGCCACGAAGAAGGGAATCGAGGCGTAGAGCGGGTCGGACTCCACGTGCGGCGGGAAAGCGTCGGTGTTCCAGAACGTGAATCGGAGGCCGCGCTTGTCGAGCGGGCCGACCTTCTCGCCGAAGCCGAGGTAGGCCTCGCCCGCCGGCGCCTCGAGCGAGAGCCAGGAGCGGAGCTCGTCGACGGGAAAGGCAGGCCGCACCTCCCCGGAGACCCCCTCGCAGCGCGCGAGGGTGCGGCCCTGTCCATCGCTGAAGGTCCATGTGCCCGAGGCGAGCGAGACCTCGAGAGCGGCGCCCTCGGCGCTGACGTGGAGGGTGTCCCCCTCGCGGCGCGCGGAGAGCGGCAGGGCGCCTTCGGCCACCACGGCGAAGGAGCGCTTCTGCGGCAGCTCGGGGTGCGCGAAGCCCGTCACGGCGGACGAGGGGGCGTGGCGCACGCGCAGCACGCCGGGACCTGGACAGCGGATCTCGACGGCGGCGCGGGCGCCCCAGAGGAGCACGTGAGTCGCGCCGATCGAGGCGTCGGAGAGGTGCATACCGCGACTCTAGCCGGGCCTGACGCCCCCGCCAAGACAAGGGCGCGTCTCTGGGGAGGCGGATGGCTGTCATCAAGACAAGGGCGCGTCTCTGGGGAGGCGCATGGCTGTCATACGGTGTTGACAGTCTCCACGAGCCGCGGGCTCCTGCCCCGTTTGTCTCGATGAGCCTGCGCGATCGTCACGGCTTCGGTCGCGAGTCCGCCAAGGAGAGCGGTCGCCTGGGTCGTCAGCTCGGGCCCGGCCCGGTCGGGGCTGCCCGAGTCGAACGGCGGCCTCGGATCGTACTCGATATCGACCTCCTTCGCATCCGTGTTGTCGTGAATTGTTGTGTCGCCGCGATCAGTCGATAGCTGGGTTGTCTCGGTCAGCGTCGCGCCGCAGCAGCCGCTCGGCGGCGAGGAACCCGAGCGGAACGAGCGACAGGCCGAGCACGCGGAGCAAGCTCCTCGCCGGGACCGCTCGTTCGAAATACGCCCGAGAAGCGGCCGAGAGCAGCACGAGAAAGAGCAGGCCGTGAATGGTTCCGGCGACGCGCACCGCGATCGCCAGGCCGAGACCGTACTTCAGCGGCATGGCGACCATGAGGAGGAGCAGCAGGGATGCTCCTTCGACGAGGCTCGCCAGACGCAAGGAACGCTGCGAGGTCACTGGAACACCTGCGCCCACGTCGGCTTGAGGACCATGAGCCCGACAACGCAGGCGAGCGGGAGAGCAGCGCACGAGAACGCTCCAGGACCCCGCTTTCCGCGCGAAACGCAGTAGACGAGGACGACGTTGGAGCCGACGGAGAGCGCGAGCCCGCCGACGACCCACAGCTCGAACATCCGAAAGCCACCGAGGGCGGCCAGGGCGTATCCGGCGCACCACGTCGCGAGCAGGCTCGGAGAGGCGATGTTGTGCACGGCGCGCTTCCGCTCGAGAGGATCCGCCGTGATGAAGCTCGCGATGAGCCCGCCGGCGTACCCCATCGCGCCGAGAAATTTCACCGTCAGGACCAGCTGATACACCGTCATCTCGCACCCCGGGAGCCGTTCACCGAAGCCCCGTGTTCCCGCCTGGCCACGGACGATGTCATCGCACGCGCGCCGCGGCCGCGCGAGCGGCCAAAACGACAAAGATCGCCAGGTTCTGGCCAGCCGGGCTCGAACGCCGTCCCGGAGCCGAAATGCCCGCAGTTCGTCGCGTGAGCGGGCCTGGCGCGATCGTGTTCGGCATGCATAGTTTGGCCATGCACCGCGTCGCCATCGTCGCCTTCGACGACGTCGTGACCTTCGATCTATCGATCGCGAGCGAGGTGTTCGGGCGCGTGCTGCTCCCGAGCGGACGCCCCGGCTACGAGGTCCGCGTGTGTGGCGCCGCGAAGGAGGTCGATGCGGGGGCCTTTCGATTGCGGGTCCGCCACGGGCTCGAGGAGCTGCGCAGGGCTGACACGGTGATCCTCCCAGGGGTCGCCGACATCGATCGCCCCGTACCAGAACGCTTGCTCCGCGCCGTGCGGAGGGCGGCCGGCGCCGGGGCCCGCGTCGCCTCGATCTGCACCGGCGCGTTCTTGCTCGCCGCGACCGGGCTCCTGGACGGGCGGAGGGCGACGACGCACTGGCTCGCCGCCGGGGAGCTCGCGCGGCGGTTTCCGCGTGTCGAGGTCGATCCGAGCGTCCTTTACGTGGATTGCGGGCAGCTGCTGACGTCCGCCGGCGCAGCGGCCGGCTTCGACCTGTGCTTGCACATGGTCCGGCTCGATCATGGGGCGGCCGTCGCGGCGGAGGCGGCGCGTCTGTCTGTGATGCCGCTCGAGCGCGACGGCGGGCAGGCGCAGTTCATCGTGCACGCGCCGCCCACCGCCGACGGCAGCTCGCTGAGCCGTGTCCTCGAGTGGATCGAGGAGAACCTGCGCAAGGAGATCGCGCTCGGCGACATCGCTCGCCAGGCGGCGATGAGCGTCCGCTCGCTGAGCCGGCACTTCAAGGAACAGACGGGGACAACCCCGCTGCAGTGGCTGCTGCGCGCCCGCGTGCGCAGAGCGCAGCTCCTGCTGGAGACGACGGCGCGATCGGTGGAGCGGGTCGCGTCCGACGTCGGCTTCGGCTCGGTGGCCGCGTTCCGCCAGCACTTCCACCGCGTGGCTGGCACCAGCCCGCAGGCCTACCGGAGGGCGTTCCGGAGCCGCACGCGCCCGGAAGGCGGGCGCCGCGGCTGACTCGGTGCGAGCGCCGCCGTCGCGCGAGCACGTGCGCCAGCCTCGCTCGGGCGGCTGCTTTGCGCCCATCGCGGCGACGCGCGGCGCCGGGGCTCAGCGTGGTTGCTCGACGCCGGGGCGGGCCCTGGGACCGGCGCTCCCTTCGCGGTCACGGAGCACTCGATCGCGCGTGGGACGAAGGATGGTGTACAAGAAGAAGAACGCCTGCGAGCAGCCCTCTGGAGAGCGATGGATAGCCCCGCGAAGATGCCCGACGCCGTTCATGTCCCCCTCGACTTCGAGGCGTGGAGCGAGCTCTCCGCTCGCCTGCTCGAGCGCGACGTGGACGCGCGCCTCGACCTGCTCGCCGAGGCAGATGTCGATCCCGTGGACTGGAACCGGTGCGACATGCACTGGAGCCTCGCGCTGGCGCAGGACATCTCGGCAGGACGCCTGGACCGGGCACAGCGGCACGGCGGCAGGTGCGCCACGGAGCTCGCGCAGCGCAGGCGCCCCGCCGCGGCGGCCCAGCCTGCTTCCCCCGCCCCGCGCGGCACGCCCACCGTCGCGTCGCCTCCCAGCTCGCTGATCGGCACGTCGCCAAGCGTCGAGCTCCCTTCGCACTTGCGCGCAGCCGCCTCGGCCCTCCCCTTCAAGAGCACGTCGTCGTCGAAGGTCGTGGCGAGCCTCTCGGCGCCGGGCCCGGCTCCAGTGGCGCACGATCCGACGCGCGGAGAGACCATGCCCCTCGGCATGAGCCTGACGGCGCACGTCGAGGCCGTGTTGCCCTTCGCCAGCAAGCCCGGCGGCCCCCCGGCGCAGCCCAGAGCGCCGCGCGTCTCTCTGCAGACCTACGCCGCGCTCTGCGCAGAGCTCTCGGTCGCGCCTGACAGGACGGCGGAGATCCTGCGGAAGTACGACATCCGAGACGAGGCATCGCGCCGCGCGATCGACGACGAGTGGAGGGCGCGCTTCGAGGCCCAGCCCGAGGCCCTCGAGGAGTGGCGAGGCCTCTGCGCGAGGTACCGTGCTCTCGTGCTGCGGCAGGCGCCATGAAGCACGGAGCGGCCGGAGGGGAGAGCGCGCGTGCGCCGTCGTCCGGAGCGGATGCCGCGCCGGAGGGGCCGCCCGCGCAGCCCGAGGGCGTCCTCGGCGCGGTGGAGTGTCCCGTCGCCTCGGCGGCGGTATGCATGGTGTCGGGCCGACGGTATGCGATCGCATCCGAGCACGACCGCGATCGCCTGGAGATCCGCAGCCGGAACGGCGATGTGGTCCTGCGTATCGAGGTGACCGACGCCGGGCCGGTCCTGTCGTTCTCCGGAGCGGTGGTCGAGCTCTCGGCCTCGCGCCGGCTTCACCTGTCCGCTGAAGAGATCAGCGTGGAAGCGCGGGGCGACGCCTCGCTCGAGGTGGGCGGCTCGCTGCGCGAGCGCGTCCTCGGCGACCACCACCTGCACGTCGAGGGCGACGAGCGCGTCGAGGCGGCGAAGCTGGAGCTGCAGGCGAGCCGCGAGGGCGCCGCGGTGCGCGCGATGCGGAAGATCGCGCTCGACGGTGAGCGCATCGGGCTGAACGACGACCCTGCGCCGGCGCCGTTCCCGTGGTCGGCGATCGCGCGAGGGCCCGACGAAGCGTGAACGCATCGAACGAGCTGGTCGCGCGGCGCGCGGCAACTCGCGCGCGCCTCCCCGCCACGGGCTCCAGAACAGGCGCCATAACACGCGCCAGAACAGGCGCCAGAGCGCGCTGACCGTCGGGTTCATGCCACCCCGCAGGGCAGACGTCGATCCATGCTCGGATACATGTCAAACATAGGCTGGATGAGCACATCGACCAGCATGAGGACCGAGGAAGTCGGGAGTCAGGAAGAACGGATGCTGGCTGGCGCGGCGTACCTGTCGACGCTGGTCGGGCTTTGGGTCGTGGGCCCGGCGGCGCTGTACGCATGGAAACGCCACCACTCGCGGCTCGTGGCGTTCCACGCGGTGCAGGCCGTGCTCCTGAACCTCGCGATGGTCCCGGCCACCGCCATTGCGCTCGGCCTCGTGTTCGGGGCTTACCTCGGTCTCATGACGAGCCGGTTGGACAGCACGGCCAGCGCCGTCGCAGGCGTGATCCTGCTCGTCGCGCTGGTGCTCGTCATGGGGCTCCAGTTCCTGGTAACAGCCTGGATGGGGATCGCGGCGATGCGGGGGCGCGCGCGGCCGCTGCCGCTGCTCGGACGGTGGGCAGCACAGATCCTCGAGCGCTGAGGGGCGCCGGGCCGCCGCCCGGACGCCCCGGGGAGCTCAGTCCTTCGGCGCCTCAGGGAGCTCGCGGCGGGGGGCGTGAAGGAGCCACCAGCGGTAGAGATCCATCGGGCCTTGCCACGCGTGGGCGGCGCAGTGCGCCTGGATCTTCTCCAGCGCATCGCCACATCCCCACACCGGGCAGCAGCGAAGAGAGCGGAAGCACTCCTCATGGTACCTGGCGCCGCAGCGCTCGCAGCTGCGCTTCGGCGTTTCGTCCTTCAGATCACAGCAGAAGCGGCAGGTGTCACGATGGAACGCGTGCTCCAGCCGGGATGTGGCCGCTGCGAAAGCATCGATCAGGGCGACAACCTGCGGGACGAAGTCGGGGGCCAGGCGTGACTCGCTGGACATGTCGAGCCAGAAGCAGTTTCCCCCGCCCCCGAGCTGGAGGGAGTTCTTGGGTCGGGCGACGCGCTTGCGACGTTCGCTCTCGCTCTCCAGCAGCTCGACGACGACGGCCTCGATCGCTTTCACGGGGAGAGATTCCGGCTTCCACCCGAGGGTCGTCGCGAAGCGCTCGATCGCCGCGCGCAGGGCGGCCGGAAACGCTGTCTCCGCGACGGCCTCGGACTGCGCATAGATCTCGAAGTGCTGCTGGAAGCGCGAGTCGCTGAGGGACACGCGCGGGACCGGGCCGAGCCTGAGCAGGGAAGACTCCACGCCCGGCGAGATCAGGCCGACGACAGGGTAGGCGTGCCTTGTCAGACCCTGGAAGCTTGCCCTGTGTCCACCCGGGTATATCTGCATGACACCGTAGAAACGCGGTCGCTCGAGGATCAAGCGCGCAGACCCGGACCAGAGCCGCACCGGCAACGCCTTGCAAGCCAGGCGGCGGCAGAGCGCGTCGCTCAGCTGCTTCGCTTCCCGCTGACGTCGGAGCGCATTCAGCGTGTACGCGGCAGGTATCAGCGCGAGCATGGCCAGGATTCCGAGGTTGTTCCCATCCATCCGTGTTCCCCGATGCGCTCAGCGGCTCCAGACGACGGCGTGGCGCATCCGCTCCGTCATCTCTCCGGGATAGGGCGACGCCACTTCGAGCGCCCCAGCCCACGTGAGTGTGACGCGGTCGAGGTCCGGCTCGATGAGGACGGTCTGCAGCAGGGGCTCCAGCTCCCGCGCAGCGACCCCCGGCGGCTCCACGAGCAGGCGTGGGCGGTCGTCCGGCAGGTCGAACTCGAGCAGCTCGTGCCGCGGATGGAGGTTCCAGAGCTGAACGCGCTCCGCGCCGTACAGCCGATGCGCGGCGAGCCCGGCGGGAGCGCAATTGAACGAGCGCGGGTGCGGGTGGCCGCCGAGCCTCTCCGCCCGCTCGAGATCGGACTGCGCGAGGGCACCGCTCGTCACCTCGTGAATCGGCCGTGCGGGATCGCTGTACAGGGCGGGAATGAAGAAGAGCGAGCGAGGGAATGTGAACAGATCGATCGGACCGAAGGCTGCCGCCACGGGACAGTCAATCCAGCTCAGGTACTCGGCGACGAGCAACCGCGCCGCGTCCACCGGGTCGTTCGGATCCTCCAGGTTCGGCGCGAGCTCCCCGTCGATGCGCTCTCGGTCGACATCGACGTAAAATCCGCGCCCGAACGGGTTGCGCGGATAGCTCAGCATGCCGAAGTCCTCGTCCGCCTCAGGCGAAGTCCCCGGGCCAGTCAACGCGGAGGCGGCCGCCTCCTTCGACTCCGCGTAGGCGTCTCGCCCACCGTACGCGCGCTCCCAGACGAGCGGCATCTCCGTGAATCGAGCCGGCTCGGAAAATCTCGGCTTACCTTGCTTCCCGAGGACGATCTGACGGTCTCCCCAGACCTGTACGACCTTCGCGGTGGGGCCCACCTTCAGCGCTACCGACAGCGATGGCACGGGCCCGCGGTGCGAGCGCGCGCTCCCGACGAGGAGCACGTCGGTCGCCGGTTTCAGGCCGGCGATGAGCTCGGTGTCATGGACCAGCTTGCCCCCGGCGCCGTTCGCCGCCGGCTCGATCACAGGCGCCTCTTGCACGGCCGCAAGCTCGGCGGACGCCTCCGCCCGCGCCTGATGCCTGAACGTGTACTTGCGCTTGGTGACGAGGCTCAGGCAGCTGCGGCCGTCCAGTCCCCGGTAGGAATATACCAGCGAGGTCCGCATCATCGCTGCCGTTCAGCTCGTGAGCACCGGCGACTGCCGCGCTTTCCGTCGATACCTATCGCTCGCTCGCTCGATCTGGTCCCACACGTTCTTCGCAACGTCCTCCGCCCAGTCGATGAGCTTGGGCACCACCTTCTTGGCGACCCAGCTCACGATCGCGCGTGGGATGGCGCCTATCTTGAAGTACTTGAGCACCAGATCCAGGACGATCACGATCTTCTCCGCCAGCCACTCCTTGATGAACTCGTCAAAGATCCGAAAAACGAAATCTTTGACGGTGGGCTGCGTCATCACTGTACACCCGGAGATCACGAGCCCGGTCAGCGCCTCCGGCTTGCCGCCGTCGACCTCCTGGCAGTTCATGTCGGCGCCGACCGGCCCGAGGATGCACGTCGCCAGCGGATCGCCCTCGGACGTGACCCTCGTGGTCGAGAGGAAAGGCCGGCTCTTCGAGTCCTTGACGATGCTGCCGTTGGTGAGCGCCTGCAGCGGATGAAACGGCCCCGGCGCGGGGACATGAGGCACCGCGCCCACGGTGAAGGGATCACGGATCATCTTCTCGCCATCCGCCGTCACCGTGCTCGTCCGCTTTTCATCGGCTCCGCCAGGCCACCAGAGCGGGACCGCGACGAAGTAGTACCAAGGCTTCTTCTCGCCACCGACGTAGTCCTTGGCCGTCCCTGTGAGGAACCGAGCCGGATGGCGGTCCATCCCCACCATCGCCGCTTTGTTGTTGTAAAAATTCGCCGGCATTCGAATCTACCTCACGAGGAAGCGGCGTCCACCGTCACCCAGGACGGCGCCCGGTCCATCTCATAGCGAAACGCATAGCCATATACGCACGCCACCGTCTCCTGGTCGGCGTTCACGTGCAAGCTGCGGAGCGCCGCCCCGACCTGCTCCTCGGCGCGGCCCCGGCGCAACGTCACGCGCGCCGGAGGCGGCGGCACATCGAAGCGCATCGCCCGCCGCCCGACCCCGTGGAGGCGCACAGGAGTCCCGGCCGGGACATCATCGAAGATGAGGTATCCCGGCGCGTGGTGCGCCGCCAGGAAGGAGAGCGCGACAGCCTGGTTCACCTTCGCCTCCTTGCCGAGCTCGGCGCCGTCGAGCCCAGGGGCTGCCGCGGCGAGCGGCGCGATCCGCAGCCCGACCAGCTCCGGGCACGGCACGAAGCAGCCGGGCTCCGGACGGTCGTCCCAGCGCTTGATCGCGTGGTCCGCCAGCTCGAAGCTGGGCAGCAGGCCGCCCTCTGCCGCGTCCCTGTCCAGGTAGAAGCCCACTCCGGCGTCGTTCAAGGCATAACCGATGCGACCTCCAGGATACGGGAGGTCCGTTCCAGGGAAGAGGCCTGGCGGCACGTCGAGCGACCCCCCGAAGGCGCGCGAGAACGACAGGGCGAGGCGCTCGAAGGGCGCCGGTGCTGACGGCTCGAGCTCGCCGGTGAGGGTGCGCTGCCACCGGCGCTCGCCGAAGATGGCCAGCCGTCGCGTCACAGCGCCCACGACGAGCTCCGCGACGCTGACGAACGGCGCAGCGCGCGGACCGTGGACGTCGCCCGCGGCAGTGACCGAGACCCCGGACCACGGCGCGACGCGCGAGATGTCTGGCGGATCGGTCGCCAGCGGCGGGGGCCGCTCCTCGCAAGGCACGAGCCGCTCACCCGAGAGGCGAAACCGCGACTCCACGACGATCGCGGCGATCGCGGCCCGCTCGGAGAGGTGGGCCCGCGCGAGCGAGGCCCCAAGCGATGTCCGGTTCCGGAGGAACATCCGCGACTCAACCGTTGAGCTTGATCGCCGTCGCTGTCGCGTTCATCGTCGCCCCGGCGGTCAGGCTCATCTCGCCGCCGGCGCCGGTCATGACCGTGCCGCTCGCCATGGTGACGACCGAGCCGGAGCTCACCGCCACGACCCCACCCGCGAGGGCCACCACCGCGCCGGCGCCGTTATCGAGCACGAGCAGGCCTGCGCTCATCGTGATCTTGCACCCGCCCGCGTTGAGCGTGATCTCGGGTGCATCCACGGAGTACGAGCTTCGCTGGTGAAAGCCCGCCGAGCTCGAGTTCGCCTGGAAATCTCCGGACAGATGGAAGTACGCGTTCATGGACGTGAATGCGTGGTGACCATTGGCGGTCGACTCGGCATTGGCGCCGACGCGGTGAATCTGGTTACCGCCGACAAACACGTCGCGCTTTCCGTCTACCGTGCAGGTCTCACCGCCGCCGACCTTGACGTTGTGCCACCCTGCCACGGTCAGATCGTCGTTGGCGCCGACGCCCGTGCGCCGGAAACCGCCGATGTCGCGAGCCTCGTTGGCGCCGATCTTCGCCTCGAGGTGCCCGCCCACCTCGTGGCGCTCGTTGGCGTCGAACAAGGTCGTGCGGTCACCCTGGACGTGCACGGACTCGGTGCCGGTGACGTCGTGCGTCCGGTCGCCCTTCACGGTGTTGGACTGATCCTGCGCGACGGAGTTCGACTGCTTGCCGCCGACCGTCGTCGAGTGGGATGCGCGCACGACCTCGTTGAAGTCGCGCTGCGCGTGCAGGTAGATCTCTTCCTTCTTCGCTCGATCCTCGAACCGGATCTCGTTGAAGCCGTCGACCTCCTTGTTGGCGGAGGCGCTCTGGCTCTTCAGCGTGCTCCTGGTCGGATCGACCTGCGGATCATAGGGCGGCTTGTTCTGTCCGTTGTAGACCCGCCCCACGATGACCGGCCGATCGGGATCGCCTTGCAGGTAGGCCACGAGAACCTCGTGACCGACGCGTGGCGTGTAGAGCGCTCCATAGCCGGCGCCCGCCCACTGCTGAGAGACGCGGATCCAGTCCGAGCTCGGCGTCCTGTCGTACCCGTCGGCGCGCTGATCCCACGGGAACCGGACGCGCACGCGGGCGAGCGGATCGGCGTTGATGACAGGGCGCCCCTCGCCGCCGGCGCCCTCGTGCTCCTCTGCGGTCACGACGGCGGTCTGCACGCCCTGGATGCGCGGCCTCGGCGTGCTCATCGCCGGCCGGAACGGGGTCCCGGCAGACAGGGCCCAAAACCGGCTCTCGAAGCCCGCGCGCTGCGGGGCGATCGAGCCGCTGAAGCCGAATTTCTCGGTATCGAGGATCGTGCCCGGCAACGTGAGCTCTGTCGCCCAGGTCTCGATGCGCACGGCGAGCAGCTCCTGCGCGGGATGCAGCCCGGCCTGGTCGCGGAGCTTGAAGGTGCGACCCGGTTCCATGGTGCGCACCGTGCTCGTCCCCTCCCGGAGCTGGCGCTCGACGTCGTAGCGCTCGAGCCGGACGCGCGCGCGGTGCATCCCGACATCCTTGTACAGGAGCTCGTCCCCTGCAGGAAACTCGAAATGCCAGAACTCGTCGGAGGTCTCGTTGTCGGCCGCCCAGACGCTTCCTTCGAGCGAGCGATTCCGGTGATAGTCATGGTCCCGAAGCGTCACCGCCCGCGACTTGAGCCTGCGCGCGTCGCGCAGCGCGTGCACGACCTCCTGGTTGCCTGCCTGTCCACCTTCGCCGAGGCCTCGGAGCGCATACTCCCGGTCCTTGGGGAAGAGAGCGTGCTGCCCGGGCATGTCCGTGATCAGGAGGACGAGACCCCGCTGCACGTGCTCGAAGTAGTACGACAGGCCCTCCATCTCGAGCAGCCTCGACAGGAAGTCGAAGTCGCTCTCGTTGTACTGGACGACGTAAGGGCTCACCCTCACGTCGTCGACCCGCGACGGGTCGGCCACCATCCAGTGATAGAAGGCGTTCGGCGGTACGAATTCGCCAAAGCTGGGCTCCTGATCCGACGGCGCGACCGAGCCCTCCAGGTACTTCAGCCCACCGTGACCCTCAGGGTACCTGGGAGAGCGGTTCTCGAGCACGGTGAAGAGGATGTCCCGGAGGGTCCGGTTGACGAAGTTGCGGCAGCGCGTCCTGTGGCGTGCGCGCCAGATATGCGGAACGAGCAGGACACGGTAGAGAAAGGCGGTCGAGGTGCGCTCGAGCTCCTCGACCTCGGCGAGGATGCCGTGGATCGATCGCCAGCGATCCTGCGTCGCGATGCGGAACGTGGCGCCCGCGTCGAGCAGCCGGTCGAGGTCGATCGGGCCGTCTTCGGCGGCGCGGAGCAGCGTTATATCGTAGCGAAACGGCTGCGATATCTCCTCGATTCCATGCCAGCGGATCACCCTGAACGCACCCCAGCCTTCCGGCGTCCCGAGCACGTAGTCCGCTTGTCGCCCCCGTCCTTGTCCCTCGAGCTGGCCCTGGCCCATGTGGTCTCGCTACTGCCGCGCGCGCTTGCCGCGCGCGCTCGCGCCATGCACGCACCTGTGTACCACCGCGACGTCGATGGCGGTCAATTATGTGGCGCTCCCTGGCCCCCTCCCAGCCGCCCCGGCGGCGGCATCTCCAGCGCCGGCGGCGGCTCTCCCGGCGGCCTGTGCTGCCATTCAGGGTCGATCCAGAGCCACTTGACGAGCTGCGTGCTGCGCGCGTTCGGGATGAACCCCCTCACCCACGGCTTCACCAGCGTCGGCTTCTCCTCGAAATAGAGCGGGATCCTGCACATCCCGTCGAGCGCCCGCCGCTCGGCCGCCCGGAAGAGCCGGATGCTCTCCTTCTGGTCGGCGATCGCCGCGGCCCTGCGCACCGCCTCGTCGAACTCGACATCTGCCCACCCGCTCCGGTTCTGGGAGCTGTACGAGAGGAACGTCCCGAGCCACGTCTGCGGATGGTTGTAGTCGGCGTACCAGGCAAGGCGGATCACCTGGAAGTTGCCGTCGCGGAGGTCCTTGAGCATCACCCGCCACTCCTCGTTCCGCAGCGTCGCGGAGATCCCGAGGTGGCGCTTCCACATGTCCTGGATGGCCACGGCGACCTGCCCGTGCCCCTCCCCCGTGTTGTAGAGGATCTCGAGCGGGGGAAAGCCTTTCGCGCGGAGCTCGCCTCCGTCGGAGACGACCTCGTAGCCGGCCTCGGCGAGCAGCGCGCGAGCGCGCGCGGGGTCGTGGCCTACCTCGGGGCGCGAGAACGGATCTGCGCCGCGCCTCCTGTCCTCCGCCACCTGCTCGGCGTAGCCGGATCCGGTGATGTCGGGCACGTAGTGCGTCGCCGGCGTGCCCACCCGCGTGACCTTCTCGACGAGCTGTCGCTTGTCGATCGCGAGGTTCAGCGCCCACCGGACGCGCGGGTCGTCGAGCGGCGGCTTCCTCGTGTTGACCTCGTAATACACGGTGGAGAGGTGCTCGATCCGCCGGAGATCCTTCTTGCCGGACAGCCAGGCGAGGTGCTCGTACGGGAGCTCGGAGTTGTCGCCCAGGTAATCGAGATCCCCCGCCCGGTAGAGCTGCATCGTGGCGTTGTACTGGGCGATCTCCATCCACACGATCCGGTGGATCCTGAGCGCGTCACGGGCCCAGTACGCCGGGTTCCGCTTCATCGTGATCTCGTAGCGGAACTTCCACTCGTCGAGCTGGTAGGGCCCGTTGACCACCATGTTCTCGGCGCGGAACCAGAGCTCCGGCTCGCCCCGCGCCTCGAAGGGCTCGATGACGTCGCGGCGCACCGGGAGCAGGGTGACGAAGCTCGTGAGGTCGGTGAAGTACGGCGTGGGCTGCTCGAGCTCCACGTCGAGCGTCAGGTCGTCCACGGCCCGCACGCCCACGGCTGTGTCGTCCTCGACGAGCTCCGACGCGGCCACGAACCCGGTCACCGCGGCGGGCGGCGGCGCGGCGCGCGGCGCGGCTGGGTCGTACGTGGGGAGGCTGGCGTGGGGCGCGACAAACGCGTACGCGGCGCCCGCCGCCTTCGCGGGCGATTCGGGCGGCGCGAGCAGGCAGCCGGGCAGGAAGCCGCGGCCCCGGGGGCCCTCGACCTCGAACCAGCGGTCGGCCGCGCCGTTGCAGGCGACCGGCGGGCCGGCCGCGAGGAGGGCGACCTCGGCGCCCCGCCACCCGCCGTCAGGGGCGGCGTCGCGCGGCGCGAGGGGCGGGGTCGCGCCCGCCGCGTCGAAGGCGAGGCGCTCGCCGGCGCCGGTCTTCTCGTCGGGCTCGCTGTAGGTCACCGAGGCGACCCCGATGGGCGGCGCCGCGAGGGGCGTCACCGCCGACACAACCCGGGCGGGCGACTGGCCGAGCACGACGACGAAAGCGCCACGCGGCAAGGACAGCGCGGCCGGCGCGTCCGGGCGCGGGGCGCTGCGCAGCGCCGCGGCCTCGCGCAGCGCCTTGAGCTTGCCGAGGTTGAACAGCTCGCCGTTCTTCAGGACGTGCAGGTTCGTCGCGGCGAGCGAGGCCGTGGACGGCCGCAGCACGCGCTTCCACGCGTACTCGAAGTCGTGCGCCGTCACCGGCTTGCCGTCCGACCAGCGCGCCTCAGGACGCAGGTGGAACCGGAAGATCCGGTTATCGTCGCTCTGCTCCCACCGCGTCGCCACCCCCTGGACCGGGCGAAGGTCGCCCGCGCCGTAGGACGTCAGCCCCTCGAACATCTGCTGGAGCAGCGCGATGCTCACCGAGTCGACGGCCTTGCCGGGATCGAGGTACTCCGGCTCTTCGCCGTTGTTGACGTAGAAGGTCGCGACGTCCTTGCCGGCGCGCGCCGTCGTCCCGACGTACTCCTCGCTATCGCCGGAGCAGGCCGCGAGCAGCGCGAGCAGCGCACCGAGGAGGGCGATGCGGGGGCGCAGGGGCTCGTGGACGATCGACGTCATCTGCGATGTTCCGGCCCTGGCTATCCCCGGCTCATGAGAGAAGGAACCAAAGAGACACAGAGGGCACAGAGGGAAGAGCAGAGAGGCAAAACATCTCTTTCTTCTCTCGCCTCTGTGCCTCTGTGCCTCTGTGCCTCTGTGGTTCAATTCCCCCATCACGGAACCAGGAACGAGCCTGGGAGATGCGGCGTCAGTCGGCGAAGCCCTTCGGGTTCTGCTCCTGCCAGCGCCAGCTGTCGCGGCACATGGTCTCGATGTCGCGCTCCGCGCGCCAGCCGAGGAGCTCCGTGGCCCGGGCCGGATCCGCGTACACCGAGGCGACATCCCCGGGGCGCCGGGCGACGATCTCGTGAGGGATCCGCTTGCCGCTGACCTTCTCGAACGCGGCCACGACCTCGAGCACGGAGTACCCCCGCCCGGTGCCGAGGTTGACGGTGAAGCTGTCGCCGACCGAGAAGATGCGCTTCAGGGCGGCGAGGTGGCCCAGCGCGAGGTCGACCACGTGGATGTAGTCGCGCACGCCGGTGCCGTCCGGCGTCGGCCAGTCGCCCCCGAACACCCGGAGCTTGTCGCGCCGCCCCACCAGCACCTGCGTGATGAACGGCGTCAGGTTGTTCGGGGTGCCGCTCGGGTCCTCGCCGATGAGCCCGCTCTCGTGGGCGCCCACCGGGTTGAAGTAGCGCAGGGACGCGAGCGACCAGCCCCCGGTCGCCGCCACGTCGCGCAGGATGTACTCCACCATGAGCTTCGACTGCCCGTACGGGTTCGCCGGGCCGAGGCGGCTCCCCTCGTCGATCGGCACGCGCTCCGGATCGCCGTACACGGTGGCCGACGAGCTGAACACGAGCTTCCGCGACCCCCGGGCGTCGAGCGCCTTGAGCAGGCAGACGGTCCCGGCGACGTTGTTCTCGTAGTACGCGAGCGGCTTCTCGACCGACTCGCCGACGGCCTTCAGCCCGGCGAAGTGGATCGTCGCGTCGATCGGGTGCTGGGCGAGCAGCCGATCGAGCAGCGCCGCGTCGCGGATGTCGCCCTGGATGAACGTCACCTGCTTGCCGGTGATCCGCTCCACGCGCTCGACGGCCGCCTTGCGGCTGTTGCAGAGGTTGTCGAGGATGACCACCTGGTAGCCCGCGTGGAGCAGCTCCACGCAGGTGTGCGAGCCGATGTAGCCCGCGCCTCCGGTGACCAGGATCGTCTTACTCATGTCTTTCTCCCGAGATGGTCCTTGCTGCGCTCTCGTCGATGAGGCCATGGCGCAGGCCAGCGCGTCAATGGGGCCCCGGACGCCGCCGTCACGGCGCGGCCGGCTCGCCCGGGGCCGGGCCGAGCCGCCCCGGCGCCGGGAACTCGAGCTGTGCAAACGCCGTCTCGTTCGACGCGTTGTCGCGCCAGCTCGGGTCGATCCAGAGCCATTTCACGAACTGCACGCTGCGCGCGTTGCCGACGAACCCCTTGACCCAGGGCTTCACGAGCGTGGACTTCGTGTAAAAGTACAGCGGCATCTTGGCCATGCCATCGACGGCCCGCTTCTCCGCCTTGCGGAACATCAGGATGCTCGCCTTCGGATCGGCCGTCGCCGCGGCGGCGCGCATCAGGTCGTCGAACTCCTTGTCGGCCCAGTTGGTCCGGTTCTGCGGGCTGTACGAGAGGAGCGTGCCGAGCCACGTCGCCGGGTGGTTGTACTCGCCGATCCAGCCGAACCGAACGACCTGGAAATGGCCGTCGCGCACGTTCTTGAGCATCACCTTCCACTCCTCGTTCCGCAGCGTGGCGGAGATGCCGAGGTGACGCTTCCACATGTCCTGCACGGCGACGGCGATCTGCTTGTGACCCTCGCTCGTGTTGTAGAGGATCTCGAGCGCCGGGAAGTTCTTCGCCCTGTATCCGTCGCCCTCCTGGACGACCTCGTAGCCTGCCTCGGCGAGCAGCGCGCGGGCGCGCTCGGGGTTGAACGCGACGTCCGGCGACGAGAACGGATCGACCCCGCGCTTCCGCTCGTCGGCCACCGTCTCGTCGTAGCCCGAGCCGGTGTAGTCCGGGACGTAGTGCGTGGCCGGCGTCTGCCCCGCCCGCGCGATCTTGTCGACGATCTGCTGCTTGTCGACGGCGAGGTTCAGCGCCCAGCGGACGCGGACGTCGTCGACCGGCGGCTTCCGCGTGTTGAACTCGAACCAGTACGTGGACAGGTACGGGAAGCGCCGGAAGTCCTTCTTGGTCGTCAGCCAGGTCATGTGCTCGGCGGGGAGCGAGGTGTTGTCGCCCATGTAGTCGAGATCACCCGCCTTGTAGATGTTCATCGCGGCGTTGTACTGCTCGATCTCCAGCCAGACGACGCGGTGGATCTTCAGCTTGTCGCGGTTCCAGTAGCTCGGATTCCGCTTCATCGTGATCTCGTAACGGAACTTCCACTCATCGAGCGTGTAGGGGCCGTTGACCACGATGTTCTCGGGGCGGAACCAGAGCTCGGGCTCGCCGCGCTGCTCGAACGCCTCGATGACGTCCTTGCGCACCGGGAAGAGCGTCACATAGCTCGTGAGATCGGTGAAGTAGGGCGTGGGCTGATCGAGCTCCACGTCGAGGGTGAGATCGTCCCTGGCCCGGACACCGACGGCGCTGGCGTCCTCCGCGAGGAGCGCGTCGGGCACGAAGCCCACCGGGGGCTCGCCCTGCGGGGCCGCCGGCGCCGCCGCGGCGTCGTACGTGGGCAGGCTCGTGTGCGGCGCGACGAGCGCGTACGTCTCGGAGCGGGGCGCGGCGCCCGCCCGCGCGCTGTCCGCGGCCGGCGTGAGCAGGCAGCCCGGGAGGAAGCCGCGCGCGCCGCCCCGGTCGAGCTCGTACCAGCGGTCGGCGGCGCCGTTGCACTGGCACGGCGGCCCGGCGCGGACGATGTCGACCACGGCGCCCTGCCAGCCGCCGCCGGGCGCGGGGCCGAGCGGGACGCCGGCAGGGCCAAATGACAGCCGATCTTCTACGCCGCCGCCGCCGCCGCCCTTCCCCTCGCCCTTCGTGAACGTCACCGCGGCGGCGCCCTCGGGCAGCGCCGCGAGCGGCGCGATCGTGGAGTCCACCTGGATCGGCGAGCGCGCCAGCACCACCACGAACGACCCCTTGGGCAGGTCGAGCGCGGACGGCGCGTCAGGCCGGGGGGCCGCGCGGAGCGGCGCGGCCTCGCGGAGCGCCTTGAGCTTGCCGAGGCTGAACAGCTCGCCGTTCTTCAGGACGTACAGGTTGGTCGCGGCGAGCGAGGCCGTGGACGGCCGCAGCACGCGCTTCCACGCGTACTCGAAGTCGTGCGCCGTCACCGGCTTGCCGTCCGACCAGCGCGCCTCAGGGCGCAGGTGGAACCGGAAGATCCGGTTATCGTCGCTCTGCTCCCACCGCGTCGCCACCCCCTGGACCGGGCGAAGGTCGCCCGCGCCGTAGGTGGTCAGCCCCTCGAAGAGCTGCTGGATCAGCGTGGAGCTCGCCGAGTCGTTCGATTTGCCAGGATCGAGGTACTCCGGCTCCGTGCCGTTGTTGATGTAGAGCGTCGTCGCGTCCTTGCCGACGCGCGCGGTCGTCCCGGCATAAACGCCCTCGTCGCCCTCGCTGCACGCGGCGAGCGAGAAGGCCAGAAGGCCGAGCACCGCGAAGGCGCGGCGCGCCGCGCAACCGGCGCTCCCGCCGCCCCCCTCGCCACCGGCACCTCGTCGCCCCGGAGCCCGTCGCATACGACCGAGGTAGCACGGCGCCAGAGGGGCCGGAAGACCGTGGCCGCCCGGTCAGCTGGGCGCTCGACCTCATCCGGCCCGCGACACGATCGCAGGCCCGCGCGGTCTTCGTGTAAGGTCGCGCGCTCGTCATGCTGCACGACCGCGTGGTTGTTCCCTCGCGCGCTCTCTCGGTCTGCTCGGCGCTCCTCCTCGGGCTCCTCGCCGCCGGCTGCGGCGGCGCCAGCCCCGCGGGCGGTGCGCCCCGGGCGTCGGCGCGCTGCGAACCGGCGCACCTCGAGCCGTGCGAGCGCGCCCTCGCCGCGGCCGTCGCGGAAGGGCGCGCGCCGCGCGAGCTCGCCCTTGGCTATCTCGAGGCCCGGGCCTCACGGAACGCCGGCGACCCGTGGGCGGGCTTGCTACGCGATCTCGACCGGCGCGACCGGCCCAGGCCGCGCGCCGCGGTCATCGTCGAGGCGGGCGCGGCGGACGCCGGCGGGGGGCGCGGCGGCGCGGCGGACGCCGTCTGGATCCGCGCCGCGCCGCTGCCGCCGCCGGGCGAAACCCTCGGGGCCGAGGCGCTGCTCCTCGCGATCGGCGAGGCCCTCGGGTACGAGCACCTCGTTCACGCGCGCGCCCGCGGCGGCGCGGTGCAGCTCTTTCCGCGCGATCCGCTCGCGCCGTTCATGGCCGGCCTCGCGCCGATCGCGCGCAGCAACGCGCCGCTCGCGCGCGTCGCGGACGACATCGCGATCGCGGCGCTCGTGCGCCGCGCCTTCAGCGCGGCCGGAGGCTTCCGCTACGTCGAGGCCGCGCGCGCGGCCGACGCCCTCGCGGCCGCGGTGAAGGGGCGCGACCCGGACGACGAGCCGGTGCTGCGCGGCCGGTACGCGCTGCAGCTGCTCGGGACCGCCGGGATCGCGCTCGACGACGAGGACGAGCGCAGCGCGAGCGGCGCGGCCCCGGCCGACCGGGGCGACCCTGCGCCCGCGCCGGGGGACACGCCGTACGGCGACTTCCTCCGCGTGCGCACGGCCCGGGACAGCCGCGCGGCGTGGCGCTCTCGCGGCGCGGCGGTGCTGCGGGGCGTGCCCGCGGACCGGCGCGCGGCGCTCGACGACCTGCTCGGGAAGGCCCGCGGCTGCGGGCGGGGCCTCGCGCCGCCCATGGAGGGCGCGCGCGATCTCGTGTTTGCCGCAGAGCTCGCCGCCGCCCTCTCCCCGATCGACGGCGCCGCCGCGCCCGCAACCGGGAGCGCCGCCGCGACCGCAGCCGGGAGCGCCGCCGCGACCGCAGCCGGGAGCGCCGCTGCGACCGCAACCGCGAACCCGGCTGCGCCCGCGGCCGGGAGCACGGCAGCGAGCGCCATGGCGGCGAAGCCAGACCGACGGCTGCCGCTCGAGGCGTGGCTGCCGCGCTACGAGGCGCTCGTCCGCGCGGTCGACCAGACGAGCACCGCGTGGGCCCACGCGCCGAGCCTGCTCCACGAGCGCGGCCCCGCGGCGCCCGCGGGCCAGGCGGGGAGCGCCGTCCACCGGCGCGTCACCGAGCTCGGCCTCGCGCACCTCGCCGCGCTGCGCGCCCTCGCCGAGGCCGAGCCGCGCCGCTACCGCGCGCTCGCGCAGATCCCCCTCGCCTACAGCCCCGGGGTGCTCGCCGACGAGCGCCTCCGCGACGCGATCGTCGACCTCACGCAGGTCGCCGTGCAGCGCCGCATGGCCGAGGCGCGCGACCCGGAGGCCGTCCTCGGCGCGCTCCTCGCCGGCGTCTTCGCGGGCATGTCGTACCCACCCGAGGTGCAGCCCGCGCACTTCCTGGCCCTGCAAGGCGCGCTCACCGCCAAGCTGCGCGGCGACCTCACCGCGCAGACCGGCTGGGGCGTCGCCGGCCTCTACGCCGCCGACGCGCTGTACCGGGTCCTCTCGGATCAGGCGCCCGACCTCGCGTTCTCGTCGGCGCAGATCGGGCGCGCGCTCTCGCCCGATCCGGCGCTCCCGTACCCCGGCCTCGCGGCCCTCGCCGCGAGCGTCTCGCGCTACGCCGCGCTCGGCGCCGCGGGCGCGCTCGATCCGCGGGCGACCGACGCGGCCCGGTTCCCCCCGGAGCGCCGCGAGGCGCGCGAGGCGCTCCGCCGCGCGGTCGCGGCCCTCGCCGCGCCCGAAGGCGGGGGCGCCGCGAACGGCGGTGCCGCCGTAAACGAAAACAACATCGCCGCGCCCGGAGGCGCCGCCGGCGGGGCGGACGCCGTGGAAGCGCCGCCGCCCGGCCTCGTGGACGACGTCACCTCGCTGGCCGACGGCGTGCTCGCCGTGCTCCTCACCGAGCGCGCGCGCCGCCAGCCGCCGGCCGCGGGCACCTGCGCCGCGGGGCGAGGGCCGAGCCCCGCGGCGCGCCGCGCGCTCGCGCGGCTCGGCGACGTCCGCGGGCGGATCCTGCTCGCCCCGCGGTACAAGCAGGGCGGCGGCGCGTGGACGCGGCGGGCGCGGCTGCTCGTGACGCTCCTCTCCGACGCGATGGACCTGCTCGCGGCCCCGTCCCGCGCGCCGCGCGCCGGCGCGCCGGAGCCCCGCGTGCGCTTCACCGTCCCGACCGCGGCCGCCGAGGCCGCCGTGGCCGCGGGCCTGTCCGGCTGGGGCGACCGCGACCTCGCGGACGCGCTCGCCGGCGGCTATGCGCTCGCCCGCGCGCTGCTGGAGTCCGCCACCGCGGAGCGCTTCGCGCAGCAGAGCGGCGCCCCGCTCGGCCGGGTGCTCCGCGGGCTCTCCGCGGCGCTCCGCGACGGCGGCACGGCGCCGAGCGGCGCGGCGCAGGCCCCGGCCGGCGTCGCCCTCCTCGACGCGCTCGCGTCGCTCCCCGCCCGCGCGGACGGCGACCTCCGGGGCCTGTTCGTCGGCTACGCCAGGGCGCTCTCCGCCCGCGGGCTGCGCGACCAGGCCGACCTCGGGCTGCTCACCTCGCTCCTCGGCGCGGCCGTGCTGGGCGCGCCGCCGTCGCCGGAGGCCGTCGCGCTCGCGACCGAGAGCGGCAGCAGGGTCGCGTGGGCGCTCTCGTACCTGAGCGAGATCGCGAAGGCCCGTCACGGAATCGCCCCCGATCCGTCCGCCTACGCGGACGCGATGCGCGAGGCCTCGGACGACGCCTGCCAGTCGGCCGACCCGGGCGACGTGCTCGCGATCCTGGGCGCCGCGCGCGACTTCGCTGGCGGCCGGCGCGCCGAGGCCCGCGACGCGCTCGACCGCATCCTCTCGGCCGCCGACGCGCGCGGCCTGCGCGTGCCGCGCATGACCTACCGCTACGAGGAGAAGACCGCGACGCGCGTCTTCTCGCTCAGCTTCGACGTCTCGTACGGCGCCGGGATCCTCGAGGGGTCGACAGGCTTCCAGCTCGGCCTCGGCCTGCGCACCCGCGGCGAGCCCGAGGGCGCGCTCACCGCGGCGCTCGCGCCCCAGGGCGACGACGACGCGGCGCGCGCCTACGTCAGCGCCGCGGCGCTCGCTGCCGCCTACCACTTCCTCGAGGGCGACACAGGCCGCGGCGCCGCCGCGGCGCGCCGCGCGATCGCGGCGCTCTCGTTCGGGCTCCGGCTCGGCCCGCGGGCGCTGCGCTCGGACCAGCCGCTCGCCTGGGGCAAGGACGCGCGCGCGCTGCTCGCGATCGACGCCCAGCTCGCCGCCGAGGCCGGTCACCCCTTCCTGGCCGGCGACCTCTGGACGCTCGTCCGCGGGCTCTTGCCGCCGGACACGAGCGACGCCGCGGTCGCGGCGCTGCTCGATCCGCTCCCCGCGGGGCTCGCCGCGGTACCGGGCGTCGGGCCGCTCGTCGCGCGGTCCGCGCGCTCCCTCGCCGCGGTCGCGGGCCCGCTCCCCTGCACCGAGGCGAAGGTCGAGCTCGGCGCCTACGAGGAGCCCTCCTGCGACGCGTACCCGCTCGCGCTCTCGCTGCGCATCGCGGACGTGCTCGGCAAGCTCCCGCACCTCCGGCGCGCCGGCAGCGCGGCGGCGTGCCCTGTCCTGCGCAGCGTCGACGGGTTCCTCACGGCCGCGGAGCGGGGGACGTACGACCCCGACGCGTTCACGGCCGCCGTGGAGGCGCTGCGCCGGAGCGGCCGGCTCTACGACGCCGGCGTGATGCTCGCGCGGCAGCGGCGCGAGGGGCACTGCGGCCCGCTCGTGCTCGCCGCTGCGCGCGCCCTCGGTCGCGAGCCGTCCCTGGGACCGGCGCTGCGCGCGGACCTGCTCAGCGTCGCGGTGCGCTGCGCGGCGGCGGCGCTCGACGCGAGCGTCGTCGACGACGTCATGGCGCTCGACGACGAGACGCGCGCCCTCCCGGACCTCGGCCGCAACCTGAAGGTCGTTCTCTTCGCGACGGAGCTCGCCGCGCGCGCGCAGCGCTGGGACGTCCTCGGGAGGCTCGCGAAGCAGCCGGAGTTCGTCGAGCGCTGGCTGGGGGAGAGCGACGATGCGGCGGCGACCGCGCTCCTCATCGAGGCCGCCGCGGCCGTGCTCGCGGGCGAGCCGGCGCAGCGCGCCGCGCACGTCAACAGCGCGCACAAGCGGCTCTGCGGGCAGCGTCCCGCCGGCGATCGCGCCGAGCTGTGCGCCGAGATCGAGCGCCTCGGCGCGGGCGCGTTGCCCGAGCCCGAGCGCCAGCAGCGCGCGAAGGACGCGCTGGAGCGCCTGCTCGCGGCTGCGCGCGGGCAGGCTCAGCCGCCTGCCCGCGCTCCGCTCCGCCCCCCGGCTACTTCACGCTAGCGGGCTTCGTCTCGGCGGGCTTCTGATCGGCGGGCTTCATCGCCGCCGGCTTCGCTGCGTCCGCGGGCTTCGCTGCGTCCGCGGGCTTCGCAGCATCCGCGGGCTTCGCGACGCCGGTCTTCGTGTCCGTGGGCTTCAGATCGACCGGCTTCGCCTCCGCCGGCTTCGGATCGGAGCCCTTCTGGGCGGCCTTCGCGGCGCCCTTCGGCGCGGTGGCGGGCACGCCGGCCGGCTTGAGGCCCTTGGTGATGGCGGCGGCACAGGCGAGCTCGACGCCGGTGTCCTTGCCCTCGAACCGCATGACCTTGATCTCGACCCGGCGGTTCTTCTCCTTCGCCTCATCGGTCTCGCCCGCGTCGAGCGAGCAGTGCGCCCCGTAACCGGCGGGCCGCATCCGGTTCTTCTCGACGCCGAGGGCGACGAGGGCCTTGACCACCGCGTCCGCGCGCTTCTTCGTGAGCGTCACGGTGGCGGCGTCGTTGCCGACCTTCTCGGAGTAGGCCGCGACCTCGACGAACTCGATCTGCGGATTGTCCTTGATGACCTGGGCGATGTTGGCGAGGAGCTCCTGCGAGGCGGGCTCGATATCGGCCTTCCCGGCGGCGAAGGTGATCTTCTCGTTGATCTTCACCTCGCTGCCGACCAGAGCGACCCTGGGGACGTCGGGACACCCGTCCTCGTCCTTGTAATTGTTCTTGACCTCAGCCTCGCCGGGGCACTTGTCGGCGTCGGCCATGAGGCCGTCTCCATCCGGGTCGGTCGACTTGCAGCCATCCTTCGCGTCGGGCGGCAGGCCGTCCTCTTTCTCGGCGACGCACTTGTCGGCGCCGTCATCGAGCACGCCGTCCGCGTCCGCGTCGGGGGGCGGCGGCGGCGGCGCGGGGGGCGGCGGCGCGGGGGGCGGCGGCGCCGCCGCGGGCTGCACCTGGGGCTCTTTCGCGCAGCCGGCGTTCGCGGCGAGCAGCGATGCTGCGAATGCCATTCCAAGCCATCTCGTGGTTCGCATCTTCTGGGCTCCTCTCCTTGGCGTCCTTGATTGCGCCGAGCGCCCGCGTGTTTAGACGACTACGCCAGAAACTGCGAGATTTAATCGCACCGTACGGCGCGCGGCGCGCGGCCGGCGGCGACTCGCCCCTGGCGCAGGTGGTCACAGCGCCGCTGGCGAGCCATCGAGATCCGTCGGCTCCGCGCGCGTCGCTCGCTGTGCTGACTGCTCGCCTGGCGTGCGGCCCTATTACTTCTCGGACGGAAAGTCTATCTTTCCAGATACGTCGCTCTTCTTCAGGTCTGGCGGCAGCGCCTTCTTGGGGCTGAACAGCTTCTCTGTGGGGGCGGTCGCGGTGGACGTGGGCTTCGGCGAGGTCGGCGGAGCCACCTTCTTCGGGTTCTGGCGCTGGGGCGCGCGGCTCACGTCGGTCGCGTCCCTGTCTGTCTTCTCGTCCTTTCCGTCGCGCATCGGCCCCGGCGCCGGGGCCCTCTCCGTCGGCGCGCGGAGCGCGTCGAGCGCGCGCTTGCGCGCCGCGGCGACGTCCGGCGCGCCGGCGCCCGCCGGATCGAGCCGGTCTGCCTGGTCGAGCTGGTCGAGGCACCGGCGCCACGCGGCCTCGTCGCACGCGCGCAGCGCCTCGGCCCTGAGAAGACGCGCGCGGTCACGCGGATCGAGAGGACCGGGCGGATCGAGCGGCGACGGCGTCTCGATCGGCGCCTCGCGGGGCGGAGCGCTCGGCGGCGGCTCGGGCAGGGGCGCGACCTCCGGCAGGTCTCTGGTCGACCGCAGGAGCCGGGCGACGACGATCGCGAGCAGCGCCAGCGCGGCGACCGCGGCGAGCTCCGCGAGCCAGCGCTCGCGCATCCACCGCCGCATCCGTGACACGCGCTGCCGCACCCGGGCGGCGGGCACCTGCTCCTCGGCGGCGATGCTCTCGAGCTTCTCGCCCTCCCCCTCGCGGGCCATCCACGCGAGCGTCTGCTGGGCGTCGCGGGTGGCGGAGGCCTGCTCCTCTGCCCAGCGCGCCAGCTCGCGCGCCTCGACGGGCGGCGGGCCCACCGGCAGGTCGGGCAGCTCGGTCGCGGCCTCGCGCGACGAGCGCCGGTGGTGGTCGGCGACCTTGTGGCGCGCGATCCCGAGCAGCCAGCGCCGGAGCTCCGTCGGGTCGGCCGGGCGCGCGGGCGAGGCGAGCGCGTCGCAGAGGACGGTCTGCACCACGTCGTCCACCTCACCGCTGGGCACCCGCCGGCGCACGAACTCCTCGAGGGCTCGGCGGATCCCTGGCTCGGCCAGGGGGTTCGTCGCGGGGCTGCGGTGCTCGGTGGTCATCGGCGTGCTCATCGACCTCTGCATCGCGCCGCGGTCGCGGAGTGTGACGCGCCCTCTCGAGAATACGGCAGACCTCGCTCGGGCGTCACACTCTGTCGCGCGGCGCCGACGGTCGGGCATGGTCCTCAGGTTCCCCGCTGCCCTCGCCGCCGCGTCGCTCGCCGCCTCCCTCGCCCTCACCGCCCCCTCCATGACCGCCGGCCCGGGAGGCGTCCCCGGCGCGTCGCCGGAGCGAACGCGGCCCGTCGCGCTCACATCTGGCGCCGCGGCCGCCGTCGCTGCCGCGCTCGTGCCAGGCCGCTCGGCCGCCGCCGCCCTCGCGCCAGAGGCTTCTTCGATCCCTGCCGCCCTCGTGCCCGGCGCCCCGGCCGCCGCCGCCCTCGTGCCACATGCTCCTTCGATCGCTGCCGTGACCACGCCCGCCGCGGCCGCTGCCGTCTCGCCGCGGGTCACCGAGATCCGGATCGACAAGAGCGAGCACACCCTCGATCTCGTCGCGGACGGCGCGATCGTCCGTTCCTATCGGGTCGCCCTCGGACCGGGCGGTTCGGGACCGAAGCTGTACGAGGGCGACAGGCGGACGCCGGTCGGCACGTACCGCGTCGCCGGCCGTATCAAGGCGCTGTTCCATCAATTCCTGGTCGTCAGCTACCCGAACGAGGAGGACCGGCGGCGCTTCGCCGAGCTCAGGCGTCGCGGCGAGGTCCCGCCGGGTCGCGGTGTCGGGCACGGCATCGGCATCCACGGCGTCGGTGGCGCGCAGCACGCCGGCGTGCACAAGGAAACCGACTGGACGCTCGGGTGCATCGCGCTCGACGACGACGAGATTGACGAGGTCGCGCGGCGAACGCCGGACGGCGCCAAGATCGTGATCACCGATTGAACGGGCGGTGCTAGGGTAGCCGGTCAAATCGACGGGCTGTCCGTCGAGGATGGGAGCGCGACGGCCCGACCGGCGCCGCCCTCATGCCTTCCCGGGAGATCGTGCATGTCTCGCCGTTACTGGCTGATGAAGAGCGAGCCTCAGAAATATTCGTTCGCGCAGCTCGTGCGCGACGGCCAGACGATGTGGGACGGCGTCCGGAACTTCGAGGCCCGCAACAACATGCGGGCCATGAAGGAGGGCGACCTCGTGCTCTTCTATCACTCGAGCGAGGGCATGGCGGTCGCGGGCGTGGCGCGCGTCAAGCGCGAAGCGTACCCGGACCCGACCGCCGATGCGGAGGAGGACTGGAGCGTCGTCGACATCGAGCCGGTCGCGCCGCTCAAGGTGCAGGTGGCGCTCGACACGATCCGCGGCGACGAGGCGCTGGCCGAGATCGCGCTCTTGAAGAAGTCGCGCCTCAGCGTCGTGCCCGTCTCGAAGGAGCACTTCGATCGCGTGCTGAAGCTGGGCAAGACCAAGATCGCTTGACGCGGGCACGCGGGGTAACGACTAATCCCGGCGTGAACCTCCGCCCCGGAGCCCGAGCCCTCGCCCTCCTCCTCCTCTCCAGCGCCGCGTGCGGCGGCCCGCCGACGCCTTCCCCGATCGAAGGCGAGCCTGTCTGCCCCGACTTCGAGATCGGCGCGACGCGCGCGCCCATGCGCGGGAGCCTCCGCTTTCCGGTCACCTTGACGGTGCTCGACGGCAAGAACCCGATCACCCGGACGACGCTCACCGGCCGCCGGTCGAAGGACGATCCGGCGAGCCGCGTCCTGCTCGCCGACGAGGACGCCGAGTACGAGCTCGAGTGGGCGCAGTGCGAGAACCAGCGCGCGCCCCGGGCGCGCACCCTGGCCCGCGACACGAAGGACACCGCCGAGTACGCGTGCGGCAACGCGACGGTGTACAAGACGGACAAGCTCGTCACCCGGAAGGGCGACGCCGCGTCGCGCACGGTCCGCTTCGCGGCGCCGCCGAAGCCGGAGTGCTGGGAGAGCGAGCTCCCCGCGGCCGAGTCGCCCCCCGCGCTCCCCGCGGTGCCCGACCTGCCGCAGCCCGACGCATCCGCCGCCGATGCCGAGCCGGCCGCCGCGGCGGACGCCGCCGCGCCCGGCGCGGGTGCTGCCGACGCGGGCGCGGCTGGCGCAGGTGCTCCCCGCGCGACCGCGGCCGATGCGGGCGCCCCCCGCGCGCCCGCGGACGCTGGCGCCCCGCGCGACGGAGGCACTGCCGCCCCGCGCGACGGAGGCACCGGCGGCCCGGCCAGGCCCCCCGTCACCGGCGGGAGCGACGTGGGTACGCCCTCGCAGGGAACCTAGCCAGGGCGACGACGTTCGTGCGGAGACGTCAAGAAGAGGAAGTCAGACCGCCAAGGACGCCAAGACCGCCAAGGACGCCAGGAGACTTTTTTCTGGCCTCGTCAGGAACGAGGCGGGGAATCTCGCGGAGTCCCCGAGCTCTCTTTTCTTGGCGTCTCTCTTGGCGTTCTTGGCGGTGATTCTCTCCTCTTCCTCCTTCCTCCGGCGCGCCGCTGCCGCCTACGGCGCGCCGCCGCCGGAGCGTCCGCCCGGCCTCGTGATCGGCAGGCTCGGCTCGAGCCGAGCCGGGTTGAACATGCCCGCGCGCTTGTGGTGGTTCGCGTGCATGTAAATGCCGTGCCAGAGGAGGTTGCCGAGCCAGTAATACCCGTGGTTCAGGTTCACCGGCCTGAAATCGCGGTCCGGCGAGAGCGCGTCGTGCGTCGACCAGTTGAAGTGCACGAGGTGCAGAAAGCCGACGATCGACGCGGGCACGAAGAGGAAGAAGAACCCGATCGGCCCGAGGAACAGGTACCAGCACGCGATGAGCAGCAGGTTCGTCGCGTAGCTCACGTACGCGCGCGCCCGCTCGTAGCGGCGGTTCTCGGGCGTATCGCCGTAGATCTCGAAGTAGATCTGCTGAAGCTGGTGCTCCACGTTCACCACCGTCTTCACCAGGAACACCCAGTAGCTCGGCACGACCGGGTGCGGATCCCTGTCGACGTTATCCGAATAGCGGTGGTGTCGCTGGTGGATGACCTCCCACGAAGCGAAGCGCGTGAGGACCACGAGCCCGCACAGCTCGCCGACGAGCCGGTTGATCGGCCGGGGGAAGTTGTTGTGTGTCGCGTTGTGGATGAACACGCTGCAGAGGATCTGCGCGTGGCAGACGAGCGGGAGGAGCAGCCAGAGGCGGTCGTCCCATCGCTCGATGAAGGGCGCGTGCCCGCCGAGGAGCATCCACGAGAGGAGCGTCACGCATACGAGCGCGTAGAACCCGTCGTAGTAGAGGTAGAAGTACCGATTTCGTCGGAGCTGCGTGAACGGCAGCGACGTCAGCGTGGAGACGATGACAGACATGTGCTTGTGCCCCCTCGCGCCCGAGGTGGCGCCCCCGGCGCGGATCCGGTCCCGCAACGCCCCCGCGCCCCGGGCTGCTGTCGCCTGGACCTGAGATCGTCAGTCCAGAGTCGTGGAATACACCCGTTCCCCGCGCCCGTCCATTCGCCCGGCGCCCGCAGCTGAATTTCAGCGCGCCAGCACGCCAGCACGCTACAATCGCAGGCCCGCTCCACCTGCGGCACATCGATGTGCGAACGCGAGTTCGCAGGCCGGCGAGGCTCCCGGTTGCGGCGCGGCGCGGCCGACGAGGGGCGACGCGACCGTGCGGGCGCCGCCGCACGGCGCCCCTCAACGTTGTTTGAGCTCGGCAAGGATGATAGTCATGGTGATGTGAACGCGGAAGTCGCCTCACGAGCTGCAGCGTCCAGCGAGCCCTGGCTGGTGAAGCACCCGGCCGAGTGGCGTCAGATCGGGATCGTCGCCGCCTACCTCGGCCTGCTCGCGGCGATGTACTGCGCGCCCGCGTGCCGCAATGCCCTGCTCTTCGCTGCGGCATGTTGCCTGAGCTTCCTCAACGCGGTGGTGATCCACAATCACCTCCACCAGGGCATCTTCCGCAGCCGCCGGCTGAACATGCTCTGGCGCTGCGTGCTCAGCTTCGGCGCGCTCTACCCGGCTTCGGCCAACGTCCCCTCGCACAACCTGGTTCACCACCACTTCGACGACGACGGCCAGCTCGACTGGGCAGCGCCGGAGCACGTCTCGTTCCGCTGGAACCTCCTCAACCTGATCCATTTCCCCAACGTGGCTGGGCCGAACACCTTCGCCGGCGTCGCGCGCTGGAAGGCGCTCGCCGGACGGCGCGAGTTCGTCCGGCAGTACCGGGCCGAGATGGCCTTCGCGTTCGGGCTCACCGCGGCGCTCCTCGTCATCGACTTCTGGGCGGCGCTCTTCTTCGTCGTGCTCCCGCAGCTCTACGGCGCACGCTGCATCCTCCGCATCAACCTGATCCAGCACGACGGCTGCGACCCCCGGAGCGAGTGGAACCACTCGCGCAACTTCGTCGGGCGCGCCTTCAACTGGATCATGTGCAACAACGGCTACCACACGATCCACCACAACCGGGCTGGCCTGCACTGGTCGGTGCTGGCCGAGGCGCACCGGCGCGAGGTCGCGCCGCGGATCGATCCGGGGCTGAACGAGCCGAGCATGCTCGGCTATCTGCTCCGGACCTACGTGCTCCGCTTCCGCCGGCCCGCCCCGAGGGACGTGGCGCGCGCCGAGCGCTCGGCGCCGCCGATCGCGCTGTCGCCCCGCGCGCTCCGCCGCGCGGAGGCCGAGGCAGCCGGCGTGTAGGCGCGCTGGGCCATGCTGTCGAAAGAGCTCATGGGCGCCCTCGCCCTGGCCATCCTCTGGGTGAACACGCTGCTCATCGCCGCGGCCGCGCTCAAGCAGCTCGCCGCCGTCGCCGCGACGCTCCGGCGGCTCCGCCCGACGCGCAGTGAGGGCGGCGCGGCGCCGTCGCGCGGCGCGGACGCCGCGCTGCCGTCGCGCGGCGCGGGCGCTGCGCTGATCGAGGCGCGCGTCCTGCGCGGCGACGGGCGCGGCGGCGCGCTCGCCGGACACCGGATCGAGCAGGTGGGCCGCGCGGGCGCCGAGGGCGGCGCGCGCGAGGAGATCGTCTTCGCCGACCGCGGGGCCGGCGGCGAGATCTACGGCGGCGTCGTTGTCGCGGGCGGGCGGGAGATCGCGATCGCGCCCGCCGTCAAGGGCGAGGTCTGGGTGTCGCGGGCCGAGATCCGAGCCGCGTCCGCGTGCCCGTCAGAGGCGCGGTTCGACGAGGCCTACCAGCACGCGCGCAAGGCGCGCGGCTTCTCCAGGACCGTCGAGGCCATGATCTGCGCGGGCGCGCCGGTGTGGCTGGTCGGCGCGGTGGAGCGAGGCGCGGGCGGCGGCGATCAGATGCGCCCGGCGCTCGTGTCCAGCGTCGACCCGCGGGCCTTTTGCCGGTCGAGGATCGCGCTGCTCGCGCTCGGCGTGGCCGGCATCCTCGGCGCGCTCGTCGGCTGCACCGCGCTCGCGCTGTCGCGGCCGCGCTTCGGGCCCGTGAGCACCGCGGGCGCCGCGCTCTGCCTCGCCTTCTTCCTGCTCGTCCAGCCGCTCGGGACCGCCTTGCGCGACGTCGCCCGCACCCCGGGCGCCGCGCCCGCGCGCGGCCGCTGGGTGCGGAGGCGCGCGGACGGCGCCCCGCGGGCGATCGTCTCTAGCTAGGTGACAGCAGGCGATCGAACGCGCCCTCGGCGAGCTGATCGAGCCGCTCGACCGAGAGATCGGCGCCGAGCTCCGCGTGGCGCGGCCCCACCGCGATCACCTTCATGCCGCCGCGCTTGCCCGCGAGGACGCCCGCGGGCGCGTCCTCGACCACGACGCACCGGTCCGGCGGGACGCCGACGCTCTCGGCCGCCCGGAGGAAGACCGCGGGGTGCGGCTTGCCGTGGGGCACTTCCTCGCTGCTGATCACCGCGTCGAACACGCCTGTCAGCCCGGTCGCCGCGAGGATCGCGTCGAGGTTCTCGCGCGGCGCCGAGGAAGCGATCGCCATCCGGAAGCCGCTCCGGGGCAGCGCGCTCAGCCACGCGCGCACCCCCGGCAGCGGCTCGATCCTCGATCCGGCCGCGAGCTTCCGGTAGTGCCGCTCCTTCGCGCCCGCGATGCGGGCGATCTCGGCCTGCGGGATCTCGGGACCGATCAGGCGGCGGAGCAGATCGTCGTTGCGCATCCCGAACACCGCATCATGGTCGGCGTGATCGTAGGAGCGCCCCTCGGCCCCGAGCGCCTCGCGCCAGGCGATGAAGTGAAGCTCGCTGGAGTCGACAAGCGTCCCGTCCAGATCCCAGAGAACGGCCTTCGGATGCGATAGCGACATGGAATGACACTATCACCTGCTGCTCCGCGGAACCTGGCGCCCGCCGCCGCGATCGCGCCCCTCACCGCGCATCGGCCGCGCGGCGAGCACCGGCGCCAGCGCGCGCCCCCGGCCGGCGCTGGCGCCGGGTTGCTGCTCACGCGGGCTCCCCTGGCGGCGACCGGTCGCTGCGTCGCCGGTTTCTTGCTATCGCTGCGCCGCGCTCCTCCGCGGTCGCCTGGACGTCGGCCGCGCGCCATCGCCGCGCCACACGCGACCGCTGTTCTGCGGCGGACCCGTTCCCTAGAACGCGGTCCACCCCCGCGCTTCACCGCTCCATTCAGCCCCGGATCCACCGACCTCCCCCCATGCCTTCTCCGCAGCCCACGGCGCCTCGCCCGCCGACTTCTTCCTCTCAGGACCACTCCTCTCAGGCCCCCTCTCCGCGCGCCGCGCCGCCCTCCTCGCGGGGCGGCGGGCTCGCGGCGCGCCTCGCGGCGCTCCAGGTGAACCGGCCGGCGCTGCCGCTGCTCCTGACCGGGCTCCTCACCGTCATCGCGATCTTCCTGGCGACGCGGCTGTCGGTGCTGACCGGGTTCGAGTCGCTCTTGCCGGCGTCGCGGCCGAGCGTTCAGGAGCTCGACCGGGTCGCGGCCAAGACGGCCGGCGTGTCCACGCTCTTCGTCGTGCTGCAGGGCGGCGAGGGCACGCCCACGGCCGCGCTCCAGCGGGCCGCCGACGCGCTCGTCCCCGAGATCGAGCGGCTCGGGCCGCCGTGGGTCGGCAGCGTCGAGGACGGCGTGCACGAGGCCTACCGCTACCTCTCGCCGCGCGCGGGGCTCTACGTTGAGCGCGAGAAGCTGACGAGGCTGCGGGACGACATCGAGGCGCGCTACGCCTACGAGGTCAACAAGGCGACCGGCGCGCTGCTCGACGAAGACGAGCCGCCGCCCGAGGTCAACGCCCGCTCGATCGAGCAGAGCCTCGGCCTGAACGGCGTCGACACGGGGCGCTACCCCGACGGCTACTACCAGTCGAAGGACGGCAAGACCGTCGTCGTCGCCATCCGCTCGAAGGTGCTCGCGAGCGATTTCGCCGCCGGCAGCGAGGCGATCCGGCGCGTGCGCGAGGTGGTCGAGCGCGTGCGCCCCGCCTCGTTCGACCCGGGGATCACCTACGGCCTCGCCGGCGATCTGCAGACCGGGATCGCCGAGTACGCGGCGATCAACGCGGACCTCACCGACGTCGGCGTCGCGGGCGCCGTGCTCATCGCCGCGGTGGTGTTCCTCTACTACCTGCGCGTGCGCATGCTCATCGCCATGCTGCTCACGATCGGCGTCGGCGTCGCCTGGACGTTCGGCGTCACCCAGCTCGCGATCGGCCACCTCAACATGGCGACCGGGTTCCTCTTCTCGATCGTCGCCGGCAACGGGATCAACTTCGGCATCATCTACATGGCGCGCTACCTCGAGGCGCGCCGCGGCGGCGCGAGCCTGCTCGAGGGCGTGCGCGTCGCCCACCGCGAGACCTGGCTGCCGACGCTCACGGCCGGCTGCGCCGCCTCGGCCGCGTACGCCTCGCTGCTCGTCACCGAGTTCCGCGGGTTCCGCGACTTCGGCATCATCGGCGGCGTCGGCATGGTGCTCTGCTGGGTCGCGACGTTCGTCGCACTGCCGAGCATCCTCGCGGTGATGGATCGGCTCGTCCCCCTCGAGCAGGGGTCGCCGGGTCTCCTCGGCAGGCTCCGGCAGCGCACCCAGGGCGGCCTCGCGTTCGGCGAGCCGTTCGCGCGGCTCGCGGCGAAGGGCCCGGTCGGGATCACGCTCGCGGGCCTCGCCCTGGCCGCGGTCGGCGTCGTCGCCACGGTGGCCTACGTGCGCGCCGACCCGATGGAGTACGACCTCCGCAAGCTCCTCAACGACGAGCGGGCGCGCGCCGAGCAGATCCGCCTGAGCGACCTCGCCGAGGAGATCACGGGCTACGTGGGCACCGACGGCATGGCGATCCTCGTGGATCGGCCCGAGCAGGTCGAGCCGCTCCGCGCGGCGCTCTACGCGCGGCGCGACGCGGCGCCCGAGGGCGAGAAGCCGTTCAAGGAGATCTACGCGCTCCAGGACCTGGTCCCGAAGGACCAGGAGGCGAAGCTCCCGGTGCTCCAGGAGATCAAGGAGCGCGTCCTCCGGGCGAGGAAGCGCGGCCTCCTCGGCGACGACGACTGGCGCCGGATCCAGGCTGTCATCCCGCCGGACGATCTCGCGCCGTTCGGGATCGACGATCTGCCGGCGGGGGTGGCGCGCGCGTTCACCGAGACCGACGGCACGCGCGGGCGCATCGTCTACATCAGCCCGATCTCGCCCGAGAGCGTGCACAACGCGCGCTACCTGTTCCGCTGGGCTGACGCGTACCGCGAGACGCGGCTCCCTGACGGCAGCGTCGTGCGCGGCTCGGGGCGCGCGGTCATCTACGCGGACATGTGGGCCGCGGTCATCGACGACGTGCCGCCGGCGGTGCTCTTCTCGCTCGCCGCGACGGTCCTCGTCGTGCTCATCGCCTTCCGCGGGGGCCGCCCGGCGTTCGCCGTGCTCGGCGCGCTGCTCGTCGGCGTCTCCTGGATGGCGGGGCTGCTCGTGCTGATGGACGTGAAGCTCAACTTCCTGAACTTCATCGCCTTGCCGCTCACGTTCGGCATCGGCGTCGACTACGCCGTGAACATCGTCCAGCGGTACGCGAGCGAGGGCGCTGGCGGCGCGCTGACCGCGGTGCGCGAGACGGGCGGGGCCGTGATCCTCTGCAGCCTCACGACGACGCTGGGCTACCTCGCCCTTGTCCGCTCGCAGAACCACGCCGTGCGCAGCCTCGGCGTCGCCGCCGTGATCGGCGAGCTTGCCTGCCTCTTCGCGGCGGTGCTGGTGCTGCCCGCGGCGCTCCTCTGGCTCGACCGGAGGCGCCCGAAGGGGGCGGAGAGCCTCATCGCCGTCGGCCGCCCGACGACCTGAGCGCGGCCGCGGCGATCCGCTTCCAGCGCGAGCGCGCGCCAGGACCGCCTGGCCGCGACGCCGGAAGGATGGCCGAGCGGCGCGGGCGGCGTGTGTTGGAGGAGCGCCATCCTTCACGACCCGCGGCGCCGGCCCCTCTAGCGGACTCGATCCGTTGCGGACCCCCCCGGCGCCAGCCCTCTCAACGGACTCGATCCGTTGCGGACCCCTTGGCGCTAGCCCGCTCAACGGACTCGATCCGTTGCGGACCCCCCGGCGCTACCCCCTCTCAACGGACTCGATCCGTTGCGGACCCCCCGGCGCCAGCCCGCTCAACGGACTCGATCCGTTGCGGACCCCCGGCGCTACCCCCTCTCAACGGACTCGATCCGTTGCGACCCCCCTGGAGCCAGCCCGCTCAACGGACTCGATCCGTTGCGGACCCCCCGGCGCCAGCCCGCTCAACGGACTCGATCCGTTGCGGACCCCCGGCGCTACCCCCTCTCAACGGACTCGATCCGTTGCGACCCCTCTGGAGCCAGCCCTCCCAACGGTTTCGCTCCGGTCCCGGCCCCTGCCGTCGCCCGTTGCGGAGCGGTGCGCGCTCCGCCTGGACCCCGCGCGCTCGACCCGAGCCGATCCGCGTCACGCCGAGCGGCGGCGCTTCGCGAAGTACTCCTTGATGGTGGCGACCTCCTTCGCGGTGAGGGCGGCGATCGACGGGACGACCGTCGCCGGATCGTGGCCCGCGGCGACGCCGAACTCCCGGGGCCACTCGAGGAATGTCTTGCCCGGCTCAGTCGTGATGCGGCGGAGCCGGTAGGTCGCGATGTACCCCTCGGCGCCCAGCACCTGCCCGAGCAGCCGGTACGTGAGGGAGTGCTCGGTCTCGGATCGCGCGACCACCTCTTCCAGCGCCGTCTCTCCCGACGGGTGCAGCGTGAACTCGAAGCGCGACGGGATCTTCTCCGCCGAACCGCCGTCCACGTAGCGGTAGTCCTTGACGGCGTCACCGAAGACGACCGGCAGGAGCTTGACGACATCGCGGAGCTCTCTCCATGCCTCCTCGATGGGGGCGTCCAGCACCGCGGAATCGTAGACGTGATATCGGGCTTCGAGCATCGGTGTTCCTCCTCGCGGCGTCGCACGGGCGCGTGCAAACCTCCGCGCAGCGGACGATCGTACCAGACCGTCGCGCGCCGCCGCGAGCGCGCGCCCTCGCGGCAGCGTCCGCCGGCTGCTCCCGGCGGCTCCGGTCAGTTCCATCCTGCTGCCGACCGGCCCCTCCGAGCGGTTCCGCTGCGGAACCCTGCAGCCACGCTCCAGGCGTCCATCGAGACGCAGCTCTTCATCACCACCCACGCGCCGCTGGTCCTCGCCTCCGCCGAGCCGCACTTCGACGAGGCGCGCGACGCGCTCTTCCTGTTCGACCTCGACGGGGACGAGGTCACCGTGTCGAAGCCCGCGTGGAAGCCACGCGGGGATGCCTCGTCCTGGCTGACGTCCGACGTGTTCGACCTCGCGCAGGCCCGGTCTGTCGAGGCGGAGCGGGCGATCCTCGACGCCATGGCGGCGATGCGGCGGCCGGATCTGCCGATCGAGATCCCTGACGGATGGTTCGTCCTGGAGCTGTCGTTCCTCCAGGTGCTCCCGGCGGAAGGCCTCCACGACGAAGCACGCGAGCGTGTCCAGGCGACCATCGAGCGCCTGAAGCTCGACGACAAGGAGTGCATCGCCGCGCGGGAGATGTACTACACGGCCTACCTCGACAAGGGGCTGACGCTGGAGCTGCTCCAGGAATGGAGCCCGTTCGTCGCCAGGGAGGTCGTCCGGCAGGGGCTGGCCAGGCGAGAGTGAGTCACGAGGCTCCACGGTCCCGGTACGGCCCTCTTCATCTCGGCGCGAGCGCTCGTTGTGGCCCGCTGGCCAAATGCGTTGTTCGTCCTGACCGTCCGCGCTCTTCGCTGCGCGCTCGGCGGCTCGGGCGCGGCGCATCGACGCTCGCGCGCCCTCACGGCGCCGCGCGCAGATCCGCGCAGCACCGCACGCCGGTCGAGTAGTCGAAGTAGGTGAAGTCGTGCGAGGCCACGCGCGCCATGCACCCTTCCCTCGTCGCGCGCGCGTAGAACCCCCCGACGAAGGTCCCCTCCGGGTCGTCCACCCACTCGTCGAGGTTGCCGACCATGTCGCTCACCGCGTCGCCCTCCCACGCGCTCGCGCAGGTCGCGGTCTCGCCGGTACGCCGCAAGAGCGGCGCGCCGGCGACGCGCACCAGGTTGAGCCGCGGATCGCTGTGCCCGAGGGTCACGTCGCGGTGGAGCACGGCGGCCGGGTGGCCCTCGCGGAACACGTTGCACTGCCCGTCCGCGTAGGTGGGCCCGTAGGGGAACTGCTCGTCGCGCTCGCCGCGGCACGCCGTCCGCCACTCGTCGAGCGTGCAGAGCCGCTTGCCGGCGTTCCGGCACGCGAGCTCCGCCTGCTCGCCGCTCGTGTAGCCCTGCGGCAGCACGCCCTTGCGCGACACGGCGCGCGGCTCGAACTCGCGGTGCTTCTGCCAGCCGGGCAGGAGCGGCAGCTCCATGCGCCGCGCTTCCTCGTCGCCGAGCTGGAGCCGCATCTTCGACCAGGCGCGCTCGACGGACGCGGCCGCCTGCCGGGACGGCGGGTAGAACGCCGAGATCTCGAGCCCGGTCTCCGTGTCGAGCAGCACCGCCTCGTACCGGTCCACGCAGAAGCGGCGCGCGACCCGCACCATCTCCGGCGGGCAGCGCGGCTCCACGGGCGGCGCCGGCGGCCTCGGTCCGGCAGGCCCGCCCACGAGCGGCGGCGCCGCCTCCGCGGCGCCGGCGTCCGCAGCCGCGGCGCCTGTGCCCGCATCGGTCGCATCGGCCGCACCTGCGCCCGCATCGTCCCCGCCGCGATCTCGCTCCGAGCGGCAGCCCGCGAGCGCCACGCCCGCGAGCGCCACGCCCGCGAGCGCCACGCACACGAGCTCCGCCGCGATCGCGCCCGCCACGCACACGAGCTCCGCCGCGACCACGCCCGCCGCGCGGCGGCCAGCCGGCGGCAGCGCGCGGCGGCCCGCGCGCTGCCGCGCAATGTGGTCAGCGGATCGCGCCGGCATAGGGGTCGATGGACTCGGGCTCGCGGCAGAAGAAGCGGCGGAGCACGAGGTAATGATGGATCGGCAGGAGCCGCGTCTCCTCCTTCATCGAGAGCCCCATCCGGCTGATCTCGGCGCCCGGGAACGGCGTCTTCGGGTAGCAGCGGACGATCCCGGAGAGCACCTCGTACTCGTCGAGGAGCCCGAGCACGTGCCCCACCTCGTGGGCCAGCACGGGCAGCGACCAACCGGCCCGCATCGCGCTGAAGTACGGTGTCCTCCCGCACGTCGGCGAGAGCGGCACCGCGAGATCGACGCGGAGCCCCCGCCCGCGCGCCTCGTCCACGAGGACGAAGTCGAAGTCGTAGCGGACCGGCAGCCCGAAGGCGCGCGCGTCGCGGTTCCAGTACCCCTCGGCCTCGACCGACCAGCGCCTGAGCAGCGCGCGGATCGCCGCCGGCGTCGCCCTCGCCGTGAACACGCCGGAGCCCGGGCAAGCGTCCGTCGAGCCGGCGTGCGCGTACGGCGTCCCGCGGCACGCGATGGCGCCGCCGAGCGCGGCGGACAGCCCGCAGTCCGGCAGCTCGAGCCAGCCCGCGCCGGCCGGCGGGTCGACCGCGATGCGCACCTCGACCTCCCAGGCGCCGCCGCGCCGCCGCACGAGGTAGCCTATCGGGCCGAAGAAGAGGCCGTAGTGCGGCATCATCCCGGCGATCCGCCGCTCCCCTTCCGGCGCATCCCCGTGGAAGACGCGGCGCGGGGACGGCAGGCACAGGTACGCGTCCTTCGCGATCGTGTCGGCCAGGATGTCCCGGAACGTTGCCTCGCGCCCTTCGAGGACCGGCCCGCTCATCGCCTCGAGCTCCGCGGCGATCACCTCGACCGGGAGCTCGCGCTCGGAGGCCTCGCCCGCCGCGGCGCCGCTCCGCTCGCGCGGAGCACCTCCGCATGCGGCGGCCCCGAGCGGGAGAGCCGCGGCCCCGACGAGCGCTGCGCGGCACAGGCGAACAACGCCTCGCCACGCCAGCCGCGGCGCGTCCCCTACAGCGCGGACACTTTGTCTTGCCCCCGTAGCCCGAAGCGCGTTACGTCGTACGTGGAACGCTACACACTGGCGCAGCGTCCGCGCTGCACCGGACGCGCCGCCGGGCGCCGTGCGCGCAGGGGGGACTCGCGTAGGCGTGGAGGTCAACGCCGCTCACTTACGGGGAGTTGCATCAGGAATCAACGCATCCGGGGCGAAACCGTGGAACCGGCCGTCCGTACGTGATGCGACAACGCGATGCGAAGACGAGGGGCTCGGCGCGGTCGAGCTGCGAGGTGGGCCCCGACGAGCTCAGACGTGCGAGGCGCGCCATGCGGGCGGGGCGCGCGGTGGGCTCGGTATCTCGACGAACATGAAGCGGAAGCTGGAGGCTCAGATGACGATGGACATGGGCAAGACGTTGGCGTTGACGGCGGTGTCGGGCATGGTGGCGGGCCTCGCGGGCTGTGCCTCGTCGCCGCCGCCCGACCCCGAGACGGCGGCTCCCGCGGGCGAGCCCGCGGCGGCGGAGGCGCCGGCGGCCAGCGCCAAGGAGTGCTGCGCCGGCAAGAACGAGTGCAAGGGCAAGGGCGGCTGCAAGGGGAATGGCCACGAATGCGCCGGCAAGAACGAGTGCAAGGGCCAGGGCGGCTGCAAGCCGGCGGACTGCGGCGGCCACTGAGCCGCTGAGCCGCGCGACGGCCCGGCCCGCGGCGCACCCGCGGGGCCGGGCCGTCGCGGGCTCGCCGTGACCCATGGTGAACCTCCAACGCATGCGGCTGGGGCTCCCCGATCTCGGCGTCGGCGTCGGGCTGCGCATCCCGCACTACCGCCACGTCTTCGAGCATCGGCCCCGGGTCGACTGGTTCGAGATCATCAGCGAGAACTTCATGGTCGACGGCGGCATGCCGATCGCCAACCTGGAGCGGGCCCTCGCGAGCTACCGGCTCGTCCAGCACGGCGTCTCGCTCTCGATCGGCAGCACGGATCCGCTCGATTTCGACTACCTCCGCCGGCTGAAGGCGCTCCTCGGCAAGGTGCGCTCCCCCTGGGTGAGCGATCATCTGTGCTGGACCGGCGCGCATGGGGTCAACCTGCACGACCTGCTCCCGCTGCCGTACACGGAGGAGACGGTGCGGCACGTCGCGGCGCGGGCGCGCGCGGTGCAGGACTTCCTCGAGGTCCGGCTCGCCCTGGAGAACGTGTCGAGCTATCTGACCTTCACCGCGAGCCGGATGAGCGAGTGGGAGTTCCTCTCGGCGGTCGCGGAGGAGGCCGACTGCGGCATCCTGCTCGACGTCAACAACGTCTACGTCTCCTCGTACAACCACGGCTTCGATCCGGGCGCCTACATCGACGGGGTGCCGCACCACCGGATCGTGCAGTTCCACCTCGCCGGCCACACGAACCACGGCAGGTACATCCTCGACACCCACAGCGCTCATGTGGCCGACGCCGTGTGGGCGCTGTACCGGCGCGCGGTCGAGCACACAGGTGACGTCTCGACGCTGATCGAGTGGGACGACGACATCCCCGCGTTCGAGGCCCTCGCCGCCGAGGCGGAGAAGGCGCGGGCGATCCGGGAGGAGGTCGCGCGTGCGCGGGCCGCCTGACGCGCCGCCCGACGGGCTCGTCGCGCTGATGGGCGAGCTCACCCGCATGTTCACGGCCGGCGCGCCGCTCCCGGACGACGCCGCGCTCGCCGGCCGGTGCCGCGAGCACGTCGCGGGGAACGAGCGGCTCACGCCCGCCGAGCAGGCCGACATCTACCGCCGGCAGTTCTGGCTGCGCCACCGGGACGCGCTCCGCGAGGACTACCCCGGGCTCGCGCACGTCCTCGGTGAGGAAGGCTTCGACGCGTTCTCCCGGGCGTACCTCGCGGCGCACCCGCCCGCGAGCTTCACCCTGCGGGATCTCGGTCGCCACGTCGCCGATTTCGTCAATATTTACGAAGGCTTCTCCCCTGCCCTTGGCGAGCTGGCGCGCGACGTCGCGCGGTACGAGCACGCCCTCGTCGACCTGTTCGACGGCGCCTCGCCCCCGCCGCTCGATCCGGCGAAGGTGACCGGCATGCCCGAGGACGGCTGGTCCACCGCCCGGATCGTCCTGCACCCGTTGCTCGCGCTGATGCAGCTCCGCCACCCGGTGCACGTCCTCCGTCGCGAGCTCAGGCTGGGGCGTTCGCCCGCGCTGCCCGCGCCCCGCCCGGTCCACCTCGCCGTGTTCCGCAGCCCGGTCGATCTGACGATCCGCTGCGAGGAGCTCGACCCGCTGGCGTTCGCGCTCCTCGAGGCGCTCGGGCGGGGCGTGCCGCTCGTCGCGGCGTGCGAGCAGGTGGCGGCCGGCGTCGGCAGGGCCGCAGGCGCTGACCAGGCCGCAGGCGCTGACCAGGCCGCAGGCGCTGACCAGGCCGCAGGCGCTGACCAGGCCGCAGGCGCTGACCAGGCCGCAGGCGCGGCGCTTGCCGCCCGCGTCGGCGTCTGGTTCCAGCAGTGGACGAGCTGGGGCCTGATCGTCGACGTCGCGCGGGGCGCCCGCGCCGAAGGCGGCTAAGATGGCGTGGTGACCATCATCGTCCAGCGCACGCTCGAGGTCCGCACGAGCGGCCGAGGTTTCGTGGACATCACGCGCGAGGTAGCGCGCGTCGTCGCCGCCGCCGGCGTCGACGTCGGGCTCTGCGCCGTGTTCCTCCAGCACACCTCGGCGAGCCTCGTCATCCAGGAAAACGCCGATCCGGCCGTCCTCCGCGATCTGGAGCGCTGGATGTCGCGCCTCGCCCCCGAGGGCCGCGACTACGAGCACGACGACGAGGGCCCCGACGACATGCCGGGTCACCTCCGGAGCGCCGTCACCCGCTCGAGCGAGGTGATCCCTGTCTCCGGCGGCCGCCTGGCGCTCGGGACCTGGCAAGCCCTGTATGTCTGGGAGCATCGTAGTTCTCCCCACGTGCGTCGTGTGGTAGTGACGGTAACCGGCACCACAGCAGGGGGCTGAGTGGTATACTCGCAGCGTTGTTGTCCTGGATGAGCCCGGCTCCCCGGAGGGCTGCTCGTCCGCCGTGCCTGGCAGGCCCTGCTTGCGGCGCGAGCGCACCACGCGATCCCTCATTTTTCAGCGGAACAAGAGCGATGAGCCTTCAGACGACGTTCATGGGAATCTTCGACACCGCGCGGATCTGCGTTCCGACCGTGGTGGACGCGGTGCGGGGGCGCGTGACGCTCGAGCGCTGTGACGAGCGGCTGGACTGGTGGGCGCGCAAGGTCCTCGAGGACGCGGACGTGGATCTCGTGGTGCGCGGGCGCGAGCACGCCGCCGGCACGCGGCCGTTCGTGGTGATGTCGAACCACCAGAGCCTCTTCGACATCCCCGTGGTGTTCCGCGCCATCCCTGGCCGGCTCCGGATGATCGCCAAGAAGGAGCTGTTCCACGTGCCGATCTTCGGCCAGGCGATGAAGGCGGCCGGGTTCATCCGGATCAACCGGGGCAACCATGTCCAGGCCAGCGCGAGCCTGCAGGTCGGGGCCTCCATGCTCCAGGATGGCACCCGGGTCTGGATCGCCCCGGAGGGCACGCGGAGCAAGACCGGCGCGCTCCTGCCGTTCAAGAGCGGCGGCTTCCGGATGGCGATCGAGACGAACACGCCGATCCTCCCTGTCGCGATCGACGGGACGCGCCGCGTGCTGCGGGCGAAGGACTTCGTGGTGCAGGAGCACCACCGGGTGGTGGTCACGATCATGCCGCCGATCGATCCGGCGCCCTACGGCGCTGGCGGGCGCAGCCGCCTCATGCGGGACGTGCGCGCGGCGATCGCGGGCGCCCTCGGCCACGATCCGGGGCTGGTCCACAAGGGCGCCGGGGTGGCGACCTCGCCGACGCCGTAGGTCGACAAGGGAGAAGGGAGACGCCAGAAAAGCCTATCCCCTTGTCCCTCTGCGTCAGAACCGCTCCGCTCCCCGCGCTGACACCGGCTCCCCGAGCTGGAGCGCGCTCTCCGCGGCCTCGGCGCGGGAGCGGTGCTCCTCCGGCGGGGAAGGCCTGAGCGCCCAGGGGCTCCGCTTCGCCGTGAGGTTGCCCTCGTCCTCGCCGGGCGGGAGGTGCTCCGCCGTGAGCCAGCTCCAGAAGACCTCGGCCCAGCGCGCGCCGCCCTCCTCGTTCGGGTGGATCTTGTCCTTCTGACGCGGGAGCGGGCCGGGGACGAGCGCGTCGGAGTCGAAGAAGCGGCACGGGGACGAGTTCGTCCGGATCACGTCGATGATCCCGGTGTCCTTGCGCCAGAGCGGTGGGGAGACCCACACGCACGGACGGCCGCCGATCGCCTTCACGATGCGCCGGACCGCGCCGGCGTGCGCCGGGGGGTTGACGTTCTCGACCTCGTTCGCGCCGAGGCTGATGATCACGAGGTCCGGCTGGTAGTTCGCGACAAGGAGCTCCATCCTGGACGCCCACGTCACCGTGTACGAGCTGGTCTCCGCCTTCACCGCATAGCGCACGCGGAGCGCCTGCATCCGCGGGCGGAGCGCCTGCGCGAACCCCGCCAGCGCGAACGAGTCGCCGACGTGGAGGACCGCCGTGTTGGGCGGCACCGTGAACTCCGGCGGCGCGCGGTCGTCGGGAGCGCGCGCCGCGGCGGCAGCCCCGGACGGCGCAGGCGAGGCGGCAGCCCCCGGAGGGCCGGCGGCAGGCGGCTCGGCCCCGGCCGGCGGCAGGCCCGCGGGCGCCGGCGCGACGCGCGACCCGGGCGCCGGCGCGCCACCGCTGCCGCCGCACGCCATGCCCGCCGCGGCCAGCCCGGCGAGCGCCCATTTCCTGACCCGGATCTCCCTGCCCATGCTCGCTCCGCCGATGACGCCCGGCCCGCCGCCGCAGGCGCCAGGGGCGCATGCGGCCGCGCGGCGCACTCTAGGGCAGGCAGCGTCCGCACGGCAATCATTGAGCAGACGGCCCGCAGGCCTTATGAAATGCGCATGGGCTTCCGTCTGTTTGGAGTCTCGGTCGACGTCCAGCTCGGGTTCTGGCTCTCCGCCGCGCTGCTCGGGTACGGGATCGTGGCCAGGGAACAATACCAGCTGTTCGTCGTGTGGATCCTCGTGGTCTTCCTGTCGGTCCTGATGCACGAGTTCGGTCACGCGCTCGCCATCAAGCGCCACCGGATCGAGCCGGAGATCACGCTGCACTTCATGGGGGGGACCACGACGTGGCGGTCGCTCCTGCCGCTCGGGCGGCTCCAGCACGTGGTGATCAGCCTGGCCGGCCCCTTCGCCGGCTTCTTCGTCGCCGGCATCCTGCACCTCCTGCTTCGTTATGTCCCGGCCCTCTACGCCCTCCCGCCCATGGTGCTCAGCGGGATGGAGATGCTCATCCAGGTCAACGTGGCGTGGGGCGTCCTCAACCTGATCCCCGTGCTCCCGTTCGACGGCGGCCACGTCCTGGAGCACGCCCTCGGCCCGCGGCGGGCCCGGCTGACGGCGGCGATCTCGGGCGTGGCCGCCGTGCTCCTCGCCATCTTCTTCCTGCGCGCGGGGTTCTTCTTCTTCTCGTTCATCCTCGTCATGTCCGCGTTCCAGAGCCTGCAGCGGTTCCGCAGCGAGCCGGAGGCGCCGTCGCCCGCCATGAACCGCCGGCGCGCCGCGCTCCACGAGGAGCCGGTGCCGCCCGAGACGGCGGCCCTGCTCCAGCGGGCGCGACGGGCCGTCGAGGACGAGCGGACGAGCGAGGCGATGGCCCTGGCGGACGAGGTGCTCGCGCAGTCCCCGGCGCCGCCCAAGGGCGCGCTCCGGGAGGCGCACGAGCTCATCGGGTGGTCGCACCTGCTCCTCGGCGACGCGAAGCGCGCGGGAGAGTCGGTCGCGCAGGCGCGCAAGCACGGCGATCCGGACCCGGCGCTTGTTGGCGCGGTGCACCTCGCGCTCGGGGAGCTGAAGCAGGCGCGCAAGGTGCTCGAGGCCGCCCGGGAGGCAGGCGACGACCGGAAGGAGGTCGCGGGCCCGCTGATCCGGGTGCTCGTCGAGCAGGGCGAGGTAGCGCGGGCGGCGGCGGTCGCGCTGGACATCGTGGAGCAGCTCTCCGAGGAGGACGCGCGCAGGATGGCGGAGATCGCGTTCGAGCGCGGCGCGTTCGACTGGTCGGCGCGGCTCTACGAGGCGATCTTCCGCCGCGCGGGCCTGAGCGAGGACGCCTACGGCGCGGCGCGCGCGAGCGCCAAGGACGGGAACCGGGACCGGGCCATCGAGCTGCTCCGGCGCGCGGTGGAGGCCGGCTTCTCGGATCGGGCGCGGGCGTGGTCGGACTCGGCGCTCGAGGCGCTCCGGGGCGCGGAGCTCGAGGCGGTGCTGCCGCGCCCGTGAAGGGCTAGGCTCGGCGCGTGCGCATCCAGGTGCCTTTCCTTCGCGTCGGGCCGATCGAGGTCCCGCCGCCCGCCTACCAGTCCGAGGGAGCCGTCGGGCTCGACCTCTGCGCCGCCGTCGACGCGCCGGTGACGCTCGCGCCCGGGGAGCGAAAGCTCCTGCCCACGGGCTACGCCGTCGCCCTGCCCGACGGCCACGAGGGGCAGGTGCGACCCCGCTCGGGGCTCGCGCTCCACCACGGCGTCACCGTGCTCAACACCCCGGGCACGATCGACCCGGACTACCGCGGGGAGATCAAGGTCGTCCTGATCAACCTCGGCGCCGAGCCGTTCACCGTGCGCCGGGGCGACCGGATCGCGCAGCTCGTGATCTGCCCGGTCGCCCTCGCCGACGTGGTCCTCGTCCCCGAGCTCGCGCCGACCGCGCGCGGCGCGGGCGGCTACGGCTCGACGGGCGTGCGCAGGGAGCCGTAGGCCAGCCGCAGCCCGCCGCGCACCTCGCGGCGGGCCGGCTCACGGCGGCGGCCTGAGCTCCTCGATCAGGAAGGTCCACACCGCGGACACGCGGGGGACGTCGCGCAGCGCGCGGTGCCCGACCAGCCAGAGATCGTCGATCGGCCACTCCGCCGCGCTCGCCTCGAGCGCGCCCGCGAACCGCAGCGGCGCGAGCGCGCGCACGTTCAGGTACGGCTCGGGGACCAGCAGCGCGCCGAGCCCGGTCTCCGCCGCGGTGAGCTGCGACAGGAAGAAGCTCGTGCGCAGCGCGATGTCCGCCCCGGGCGCGTGGCGCGCGAGCCAGCGCGCCGCCGGGAAGCTGGCGAGGTCGCGGTCCCAGGCGATCCACGGCAGGGCGTCCCACGACGCCACGCGCCCGGCGTCCTTCACGACCTGCCTCGAGGCCGCGGCGACCCAGCGCGCCGACGCGAGCTTCGTCACGACAAGGTCGGCGCCCTCCGGCCGGACCGAGCGGAGGGCGACGTCCGCTTCGTGCCGGGTGAGATCGAGCACGCGCGCGGAGGCGTCCAGCTCGATCCGGATCCTCGGGTGGCGCGCGCGGAGGCGCACCAGCGCGGGCGCGACGAACACGTCCGCGAACCCCGGGGCGACGCTCAGGCGGACGACGCCCTCCGCGTCCGCCTCCGCGCCCGACGCGTCGCGCGCGAGGCGCCGGTGCGCGGCCTCCATCGCCTCGGCCGCCGGCAACACGAGCTCGGCGATGCGCGTGGGGACGAGCCCCTCCCGCGTCCGGTCGAAAAGGCGCGCGCCGAGCGAGGTCTCCAGCGACGTCAGGCGGCGGCTCACCGTCGACGTGTCGAGGCCGAGCCGCGCGCCAGCCTGGCCCAGGCTCCCGTGCCGGTGGATGGCGAGGAAGATGCGCACGTCGTCCCACCGCGCGTCGCCGAGGTCCTGCGATCTCGCCGCCATGCGCCGCGCTAGCGATCCGACGCGAACAGCCGGAACACCGCGATGCCGATCCCGAGGACGACGAGGGCCACCGCGACGTGCAGGAGCCGGACCGGGCCCACGCCGAGGCGCTGGCCGTCGAAGAGCAGCGACGCGGCCCCGAGATCGAGCAGCGTGATGACGACGCCCGCGCCCGCGAGCCGCACCGGCAAGGCGAACATCTCCATGAGCTCCGCCGTGCTCAGGCTGTGGCGCGCGGGCGCGCGGTCCACCAGCGGGGGCGGCATGCGGGACGGCGCGCGGGACGGCCGCGCGCCGAGCGCGGGCGCCGGGGGGGACCAGTTGAGCGCGAGCGGCACGACGGGCTCGGTGGGCAGGCTGTGCGGCGGGAGGCGGCGGCCGCCGCGCTCGGGCAGATCGATCTCCTGCGTCGCCATGTCCGCGAATGCCGCGGGCGCGGTCAGGTCCGCGCCCGCGAGATCCAGCGCGCTCGTGGAGCGCGGCGCCGCGGGCGAGACCGAGGGGCGGGCGCGGGCCGCGGGCGGCGCGTGGCTCCGGCCGGGGAGCGCGATCGGCGGCGCGCTCCGCGGCAGGCCGAGCGCCTGCTCGACCTCGTCCCAGAACGCCCCGACGTCCCGGTAGCGATCGCGCGGGTCCACCGAGAGCGCCCGCCGGAAGACGCCCTCCAGCGCGTCGGGCACGAGGACGCCCTCGCTCCGCGGCGTGGGGCGGCGCTTCTCGTCGAGCACCGTGCCCATCATCGCGACGTGATCCCCGGCGATGATCTCGCGGCCGGCGAGCGCCTCGACCACCGTCACCGCGAGCCCCCAGACGTCGGTCCAGGGGCCGGTCTTGCCGAAGCGCTTCGGCGCCCACTGCTCGGGCGCGCCGTACGCGGGCGTGAACGCCGTCGAGAGGCCGCCCGACGTGGTGGCGGTCTGGCCGGCCATGACCGTCGCGGCGTCGCGGGCGCGGGCGATCCCGAAATCGAGGATCTTCACGACCTCGGCGCCGTGGATCCGGGCGAGGAAGATGTTCGCCGGCTTGAGATCGCGGTGCACCACGCAGGTGGCGCCGCCCGGCCCGGGGAAGTGGTGCGCCGCCTCGAGCGCCCGCGCCACCGGGGTGAGCAGCCGGATCGCCTCGCCCGGCGAGAGCGGCGGCACCCGCTGCGCCGCGAGGGCGGCGATGTGGCTCGCGAGCGTGCCGCCCTCGAGCCACTCCAGCGCGATGAACGGCACGAAGACGCCGGTCGCGGTCGAGATCACGTCGTGGTGCAGCGGCCGGACGACGGCCGGGATCGCGGCCGAGAGGCGGAACAGGAGCTCCGCCTCCTCGCGGAACTGGTCGAGGAACTGCGCGCGCAGCTGCTCGGGCAGCGTCCCCGGGACCTTGAGGCACTTCAGCGCGACCGGCGCCCGGAAGGCCTCGTGGTGCGCCCGGTACACGACGCCGAACCCACCTTCGGCGACGACCCGCTCCACCTTGAACGCCCCCTGGGTCGTGCCGACGATCCCGAAGACGTCATCGGCCATTCGCCCGAGGGTACACGAGCTCGGCGGAGCTTCGAAAGGCCCCCGGAGGCGCGGGCCTGTTACCCACCCGCGACCACCTTGCGCCAGTCAAGAGGCCAGAGGCCCCGGCCCGCACTGCGCCACCCCCGCCGCCCCGCCGGACCCGCGATCCCCCGCCGCCGGCGCCCGCGCTGCCCTCCCGGGGTGCCCCGAGGGCGTCGCCCACCCCGGGCCACGTCCCGACCGTCCGCCCGGGCCACACTCGGTGGTCCGTTTCACGCCGCGTCGCGCTAGGCTCGCCGTCATGCCGCCGCGTCGCCGTGAGGTCGATCGACCTCTTCGTAAAGAAGTTCGCCTGCTTGGCCGCTTGCTCGGTGAAGTGCTGATCGAGCAGGAGGGTGACGAGCTCTTCGCGCTCGAGGAGCATATCCGCACGCTCGCCATCCGCCGTCGTCGCGGGCCCAGCGACGGGCGCGCGCACGCGTCCGCGGAGCTCAGCAAGCTGCTCGCGACCTTGCCACACGACCGCATCGAGCCTGTCATCCGCGCGTTCACGGTCTATTTCCGGCTGGTCAACCTCGCGGAGCAGCACCACCGCATCCGCCGCGCGCGCGCCTACGCGAGGGACCCCGGCGCGCGCCCGCAGCGCGGCTCGCTCGAGGCCGCGATGCGCACGCTCAAGGACGCCGGCGTGCCCGCGGAGCGCGTGCGCGCCGCGCTCCGGTCGCTCGACGTCACCCTCACCCTCACCGCGCACCCGACCGAGGCCGCGCGGCGCACCGTCCTCGAGAAGCTCTACCGCATCGCGAAGAACCTCGAGGAGCGCGACCGCTGTCACCTCACGCCGGACGAGTCGGCGAGCAGGCTCGCCGAGATCCGCGAGGAGATCACCGCGGTCTGGCAGACCGACGAGGTGCGCCGCGATCGCCCCACGGTCGGCGATGAGGTGAAGAACGTCGCCTGGTACATCGAGGAGATCCTCTGGGACCTGCTCCCCGAGCTCCCCGCCGTGCTCGGGCGCGCGTTCGAGGCCGCTTACGGCGAGCCGCTCGACGCCGAGATCGTGCCGCTCCGCATCCACTCGTGGGTCGGCGCCGACATGGACGGTAACCCGCTCGTCGTGCCCGCCGTCCTCGAGGACGCGCTCTTCGCCTACCGCATCCGGGGCCTGCGCCGGCTCATCCGCGCGGCGCGCGCGCTCGGCGGCGCGCTCTCGCAGTCGCTCCGGCACGTCACGCCGCCGCCCTGGTTCATCGCCTCGATCGAGGAGGACGCCGCCGCGATGCCCGAGGTGGCCGCGCACTTCGGCCCGCGCACCGAGGGCGAGCCGTGGCGCCGCAAGCTGCGCTTCATCGAGGCGCGCCTCACCGCCACGCTCGAGCACGCGGAGCACGGCCGCGCGGAGGCCCGCGCGCGCTCCGGGCAGGGGCCCGCGCTCGAGGGGCGCGCCTTCGTGCGCCCCGAGGAGCCGACGCTCGCGGTCCCCTACCGCGAGCCCTCGGAGCTCGAGCGCGACCTCGCGCTCGTCGCCGACAGCCTCCGCGCCGCGGGCTGCGCGCGCTCGGGCGAGCGGCGCGCCCGAGCCCTGCTCATGCAAGTCCGCGCGCTCGGCTTCGCGCTCGCGGAGCTCGAGATGCGCGCCCCGGCCGAGGACGCGCGCGCCGCGGCGGCCGCGGTCGCGGAGGGCCGCGTCGAGCCGGCGCAGATGTCGCCGGAGGCGCGCCGCGTCTTCGAGGCGCTCCAGCGCATCGCCGCCGCGCAGCGCGACAGCGGCGAGTCGTCGTGCCGCACGCTCGTGCTGTCGATGACGCAGAGCGAGAACGACATCCTGGCCGCGCTCGCGTGCGCGAAGGCCGCCGGGCTTTGGGACGAGGCGCGCTCGTGCGCGCGCCTCGACGTGGTGCCGCTGTTCGAGTCGCTCGGCGCGCTGAACGACAGCGCGAGGATCCTGCGCGCGCTGCTCGCGCACCCGGAGTATCGCCCCCACGTCCTCGCCCGCGGCGTGCAGGAGGTGATGATCGGCTACAGCGACTCGGGCAAGGAGGTCGGCCTGCTCGCGGCGAGCGCGGCGCTCCGGCGCGTGCAGGAGACGCTGCCGAAGATCGCCGCGGAGGCGGAGCTGCCGCTCCGCGTCTTCCACGGCCGCGGCGAGTCGGTGGCGCGCGGCGGAGGCCCGGCGCATCAGGCGCTGCTCGCGCTGCCGGCCGGCAGCGTCGGCGGCCGCTACAAGGCGACGGAGCAGGGCGAGGCGCTCGACCACAAGTACGCCCGCCCCGAGCTCGCGATGCGCACGCTGGAGCTCATGCTGAGCGGCGTCATCCTCCACACGCTGGGCGCGCAGCCTCGGCCGCCGGCCGCGTCCGAGCTGCGCTACGCCGCGGCGTTCGACGAGCTCGCGGAGACGGGGCGGCGCGTCTACCGAGAGCTCGTCTGGGAGGAGCCCAGGTTCGTGGAGTTCTTCACGGCGGTGACCCCGATCGACGAGATCGCGCGCTTGCCGCTCGGCTCGCGCCCGAGCAAGCGGCGCGCGGGGGGCCTGGAGTCGCTGCGCGCGATCCCGTGGGTCTTCGCGTGGACGCAGAACCGGGCCATCCTCCCGGGCTGGTACGGCGTCGGCAGCGGCCTCGAGGCGATGGGCCAGCGGCCGGAGGGCGCGGAGCTGCTGAAGGAGATGATGGCGTCGTGGCCTTTCTTCCGGGCCGTCATCGACAACGTGGAGATGGTGCTCGCGAAGGCCGACATGACGATCTTCGCGGGGTACGCCGAGCTCGCGCCGTCCGCGGCGCGCAAGGCGGTCGCGCCGCGGATCATCGCGGAGTACCGGCGGACGCGGGCGTGGCTCAAGCGGCTCACGGGCAACCGGCGGCTGCTCGAGGGCAACCCGACGCTCCAGCGGTCCATCTCGCTGCGCAATCCCTACGTCGACCCCCTTTCATTCCTGCAAATCGAGCTCCTGCGGGCGAGCCGCGGCGGCGACTCCGGGTGCGATCGGTCGCTCCTGCTCACGCTGAACGGCATCGCCGCTGGCATGCGGAACACGGGCTGATCTTCGCCGCTTCGCCGCGCCGCGCGGCGCCTTCGCGCAGCGCCGCGCGACGCGGCGCCCTCGTCCAACGCCACGCGGCGCGGCACGGTCGCTCAACGCCAGGCGTCGTCGGGCGACCGTATCGAACGCGTGACAATCGCTCGGCCAACCTCGGCGTCGCGTGGTAGAAGGCCGGCGCCATGACCAGCATCGTCGAGTTCGGACGTCCCGACACCCTCCCGGCATCGGACAAGCGCCTCCTGCTCGTCTTCGACGGCGGCAATGCCCCCGGCTACTCCTCGGTCGCTGTCGCGCTGACCGAGGAGGCGGCGCGACGAGGCTTCGAGGTGTGGGCCGCGACAGAGGGCTTCCGCTCCCTGACCGCGGACGCGCGCGCCCAGCCCCAGTTCGAGCGCCTCATCATGAGCCGCCGCCAGCGCTACTCCCTGCTCGCGCAGGGCATCCCGGCGCGCTCGATGGGCCGGCGCGTGCTCGACGCCGGCAGCGATTTCCGGAGCGAGCGCTACACCGGCTTCCTCGATCGCGAGCGGCGCAAGCAGGCCGCCGTGACGTTCAAGGAGCAGGGGTTCACGCACCTCATCTGCGTCGGCGGTAACGGCACGTTCGAGGGCATCAAGGCGTGGCTCGACGAGTTCGAGGTGCGCCCGCAGGCCGGCTTCGTCAACGTCTCCATCGACAACGACCTGGAGGGCGACCGCGCGATCGGCTTCCTGTCCGGCGTGGAGACGGGCGCCAACATAGCGCGCGGGCTCTACGAGGACGCCTACACGCACAAGCGCATCTACATCCTCGAGATGATGGGCAACCGCAGCGGGCGGCACGCGCTGCACTGCGCGGTGGCCGCCCGGGCGCACCTCATCGTGCTCCCCTTCTTCCGCTTCCCCCAGGACGTGCTGAGCGAGCTCGCCGAGGGCCTCGGGCGCGCCGACTACGCGCTCGTCATCGTCGCCGAGGGCTACGAGGCCGAGCGCCGCCGCAAGGAGCACCCCGGCGTGTCGGCGAGCGTGTTCCTGAAGCAGCAGCTCGAGGGCGCGGGGCTCCGCGACACGCCGGACAAGCGCGTCATCGCCGAGCCGTTCAGCCGCTATATCCGCGGGATCCGCCCCGCCTTCCTCGACGTCTCGGCCGCGTTCCTCAAGGCGTCGCTGCTCCTCTCGGCGTTCGACGAGGGGAAGACCGAGGTGATGCCGTACGTGCTCGCCGCGAACGACGTCGGCGTGCTGGATTTCGCCTCCATACGCCGCGAGGACGGCGTCGAGCGCGCCTTCCTGCCGCTGCTCGATCGGCTCGATCTGCAGCGCTTCAAGACCTGGATCCTCGACCACTTCATCAGCCTCGCGCCGCACAGGCCGAGCCGCGCGCCCTCGCCGGCCGGCTGAGGCGCGCCGGCTCACGCGACCGCGCGGGTGAGCGCGCCCGCGAGGTGCTCGCGCGCCCAGCCCTCGAACCGCCGCCACCCGACCTCAGGGCTCGCGGCGTGGAGCGCCGCGAGGTCGACGCCGGGGCCGCCGCGCGCGAGCCAGCGGAACATGGCGGCGAGGTCCTCGCTGCGGGCGCGCACCTCGCCGATCGGCACCTCGGCATAGCGGATCTCGCGGCCGGCCACGCGGGAGAGCGCCGCCGTGGCCTCGGCGCCGGTGAGCTCGTCGGAAGCAAGCTCGATCCGGCGACCCAGGAAGTCGCGGCGGCGCTCGAGCACGAGCGCCGCGAACCGCGCCATGTCGTCCGTCGCGATCTGCTGGAGCGGGCAGCCCTCGGGGAGCGGGACGGCGTACACGCCGCGCTGGAGGGCGAGGAGCGACGCGGGCGAGAGCAGGTTCTCCATGAGGTAGACCGGCCCGAGGATCGTGCACGGCACGCCGAGCGCGGCGATGTACCGCTCGACGGTCGCCTTGCCCTCGAGGTGCGGGACGCCCGTGCCTCGATGGGCGCCCGCGACCGACGCGTAGACGAGGTGCGCTCCGCCGGCGGCCTTGACCGCCTCGGCGACCGCGAGCCCCTGCCGCACCTCGGCTTCAGCGCCGCGCTCGATCGGCGCGCCCATGGCGATGACCGCGTCGACGCCGGCCGCCGCGCGCGCGACCGAGAGCGGCTCGTCGAAGCTGCCCTGCGCGACCTCGGCCCCGAGATCGACGAGGCGCGCCGCGGCGGGATCGGACCTGCAGACGAGGGCGCGCACGCGATGGCCGCGGGCGAGCAGAGATCGCGCGACCGCCCCGCCCTGCGCCCCCGTCGCCCCTGTCACGAGCACCCGCATGCGGCGCGCTATGGGGAGCCGCCGCGCGCACCGTAAGCCCCTCGCGGCGCTCGCGGCCGCGAGCGCCGGGCTCGGTCGCGCGCTGGCGGCGCTACCTTCGCTGCCCGCGGTGGTCGCGCTGCTCCGCCGCGCTCGGCCGCGCTCGGCCGCGCGGTCAGGGCCTGCCGCTGATGGCGCTCGCGACGGTGTAGATGATCGCGGAGAGGATGGCCGAGGCGGGGATCGTGAAGATCCACGCCCAGACGATGCGGCCGGCGACGCCCCAGCGGACGGTGGAGAGGCGGCCGCTCGCGCCGCCGACGCCGACGATCGCGCCCGTGATCGTGTGGGTCGTGCTCACCGGGATGCCGAGCGCCGTGGCGCTGAACAGCGTCGCCGCGCCGGCCGTCTCGGCCGCGAAGCCGCCCACCGGCTTGAGCTTCGTGATCTTCATGCCCATCGTCTTCACGATGCGCCAGCCGCCCGAGAGCGTGCCGAGGCCCATCGCGGCGTGGCAGACGAGCACGACCCAGAGCATCGGCTTCGGGTCGTGGCCGCCGTCCTGGAAGCCCGCAGAGATGAGGAGCGCCGTGATGATGCCCATCGTCTTCTGGGCGTCGTTGCCGCCGTGCCCGAGCGAGTAGGCCGCGGCGGAGAGCAGCTGCAGCCGGCGGAACCGGGAGCCCACCTTCCCCGGGGTCCAGCTCTGCGCGAGCAGCCGGATCCCGTGCATGAGCGAGAACCCGATGATGGCGCCGAGCAGGGGCGACACCAGGATGAACGCCGCCGTCTTGCCGAAGACGGTCGCGTCGAGCACCGACAGCCGCCCCGCGCTCCTGACCGCCGCCCCCGCGAACCCGCCCATCAGCGCGTGCGACGACGACGACGGCAGCCCCCACCACCAGGTGAGAAGATTCCAGAGGATCGCGCCGAGCAGGCTGCCCAGGATGACGTTCGGGGTGATGAACGCCGGCTCGACGCCCTTCGCGATGTTGCGCGCGACCGTGGGCTCGAACAGGGCGAACGCGATGAAGTTGAAGACCGCCGCCCAGAGCACCGCGCTGCGCGGCGACAGCACGCGCGTCGAGACGATGGTCGCGATCGAGTTCGCGGCGTCGTGAAAGCCGTTGATGTAATCAAACACCAGCGCGATCGCGACGATGACGATGACGTAGGTGGTCATGCGTGCTCGAGCACGATGCCTTCGATGATGTTCGCGACGTCCTCGCAGCGGTCCGTCGCGTTCTCAAGAAGGTCATAGATATCGCGCCACTTCATCACGAGGAGCGGGTCGTTCCCCTTCCTGAAGAGCGCCGCCAGCGCGGTGCGGTAGTGCCCGTCCGCCGCGTTCTCCAGCTTGTTGATCTCGACGCAGAGCTCGAGGAGGTTCGGCTGCCGCTTCAGGTTCCGGAGCGACTGGACAGCCGAGCTCATGACGGTGCACGAGTCGACCACCGCCTGCGCGAGCTGCCGCGCCTCGGGCAGGGCGCCGTCGATCTCGAAGAGCACGAGCCGCACGCTCGCCGCCTCGATGCAGTCGAGCACGTCGTCGAGCCGGGTGATCAGGGCGTGAATCTCCTCGCGATCGAGCGGGGTGATCCAAGTCTGGTGGAGCGCCGCCAGGCACTCGTGGGTGATCTTGTCGGCCTCGTCCTCGAGGTCGGAGATCTTCTTCGCGAACGCTGGCGCGTCGTCGAGCCGGTCGAGCATCTCCAGGAAGAGCTCGCTCGCCTCGACGCTCCGTTGCGCGTGGTTCGCCAGCGCGTCGAAGAAGACCGCATCACGGGTCAGTCCCATGGGGTCGGGCGTTTAGCCGTCTCCCAGCATCACGTCAACGAATCCTCACGAGGCAGACAGAACCATGTAACATTGTCATCTTCGCTCCGGCCGCGCGCGACCGGAGCTCGGCGCGCGGGTGACATGGGTATCCGAAGCAAGCTTATCGCGTTCACCGTGGGGATCGCGGTCCTCGCGGCGGTGGTGTTCGACGGCTACGTCATGAAGACGCTCGGGGCCGAGCTCGGGGAGCAGACGGAGGCCGATCTGGCCGTGCGCACGGAGCTCGTCGCCGCGACGGCCGCGAGGGCGGGCGACCTCGCGGCCGAGGCGACCGCGCTCGCGGCGACGCTGTCGGAGCGCGCCGGCGCGCGCGTCACGCTCATCGATCCGGACGGCGTGGTGCGGGGCGACTCGTCGGTCGCGCCGGAGCGGCTCGGGGAGCTCGAGGCGCACGCGACGCGCGACGAGGTCGCCGACGCGCGGCACCACGGCGCCGGGCGCAGCGAGCGCGTGAGCAAGACGACGCAGATGCGGATGCTCTACGCCGCGCGGCGGCTCGATCGGCCGGACGGGCCGTGGGTCGTGCGGCTCGCGTTCGAGCCGATCGCGATCGAACGCAGCCTGTCCGCCGCACGCGCGCGCGTCGTGCAGGGCACGCTCCTCGCCCTCGCGCTCGCCGTCAGCGCGGCGCTCCTCGGGTCGCGCGCGCTCTCGGGGCGGCTCGTGTACCTGACCGGCGTCGCGCGGGAGATGCGCGGCGACCTGAGCCGGCGCGCGCGCGTCCAGGGACGCGACGAGATCGCCGCGCTCGGCGGCGCGCTGGACGACCTCGCCGAGAGCCTGGAGCACTCGCGTCGCGAGCTCGGGGGCGAGGGCGAGCGCTTCGGCGCGGTGCTCGAGTCGATGCGCGAGGGCGTGCTCGTCACTGATGAGCGGGGCGACATCGCGCTGGTGAACTCGGCGCTCTCGCAGCTGCTCGGCATCCGCGGGGACGCGGTCGGGCGCCCGCCCATCGAGGTGCTCCGCTCCGCGAGCCTGCACGAGCTCATCGAGGAGGTGGCGCTCGCGCGCGCGGCGGCGACGCGCGAGATCGAGATCGCGCCCGCGGCGCCGGGCGCGGCGGGGCCCCCGGGGCGCCGGATCCTCGTCGTGAACGCGGCGCCGCTCGCGCTGCCGGCGCAGAGCCGCGGCGTGGCGGGGGTCGTCGCCGTCTTCTTCGACGTGACGGAGCTGCGGCGCATCGAGGGGCTGCAGCGCAACTTCATCGCCAACGCGTCGCACGAGCTCCGGACGCCGGTCGCGTCGATCCGGGCGAGCAGCGAGACGCTGCTCGGCGGCGCGCTGGACGACCCGGAGGCGGCGCGCGATTTCGTCGAGGTGATCGAGCGCAACGCGGCCCGGCTGCACCGGCTCGTGAACGATCTGCTCGACCTGTCGCGCATCGACGGCCGCGAGCGGCCGCTGTCGCAGGGCGCGCTCGACCTCGCGGCGCAGGCCGAGGCGACGGTGGCGCTCCTGCGCGAGCGCGCGCGGGAGAAGCGGACCGAGGTGAAGGTCGATGTCGCGCCGAGCACGCTCATCGCGGCAGACGCGCGCGCGCTCGACCAGATCCTGACCAACCTCGTCGACAACGCGATCCACCACACGCCGGACGGCTCGCGCGTCGTGGTGCGCGCGAGGGCCGCGAACGGGCGCGTCGTCCTGGAGGTCGAGGACGACGGCCCGGGCATCCCCCCGGTGCACCAGAGCCGCGTCTTCGAGCGGTTCTACCGCGTCGATCCGGGGCGCTCTCGCGCGTCAGGGGGGACCGGGCTCGGCCTGTCGATCGCGAAGCACCTCGTCGAGGCGATGAGCGGCGACATCACCGTGACGAACGGGGCGGCCGGCGGCGCGCTCTTCCGGGTGACGCTGCCGGGCGCGACCGCCGGCGCCCAGCAGAGGTAGCCCGGCCGACGCGGAGCGGATCTGCGCGCCGCCCATGGATTGACCGCTGGCGGGCGGAGCTACATCGCGCAGGCCGTGCGGCACGTGTCGAAGGATTTCTGGCACGCCGTCGGATCGTCGATCTTCGGCAGGCCGCCGTCCGCGGGGAACTTCGGCGTGAGGCAGGTCTGGAGGACCGACTGACACTTGGCGGCGCACGCGGCGAGCCTGCCCGCGATCGCGCCCGCGTCGGGCGTGGTGGTGATGCCGCCGTCCGTCGCGCCGGCGTCCGGGGTCGCGCCCGCGCCCGCGTCCGCCTTGGTGCTTGCCGCGGCGGGTTGCGCCGGGGTCGCCTTCGCGGTCGCGGGGGGCGCTGCCGGGGTCGGGGTCGCGGCCGGCACGGTCCCGGTCGCCGCGGGCAGCGGCGCCGTCGCGGTCGGCGCGGTGACGTCGCCCGGCGCGGGGGCGACCGCCTCGGGATCGTCGCTGGACTTGCACGCCGCGATCAGCAGCGCTGGCGAGGCGATCATCACGGCGAAGGCAGCGAAGAGCTGGTGGGGGCGCATGGGAGCTTCATGCTGCGCCTCCGCCGAGAACGCAACCCTCGCGCGGGGGTGGAGGTCCAGAGAGCGCTCCGACAGGAGCGCTGCTGTCGCAGGAGCGTTATTCCGTCCTGAAGATCACGTGGAATCCATAGCGAGTCTCCACGACGTCGCTGAGCTGATGGATGTCGAGCTCGAACGCGGCGTCGGCGAACGGCGGCAGGACGTCGGCGCGCTCGATCGTGCCGAGGGAGCCGCCGCGCGACGTAGCGCCGGCCTCTTCGCTGTACGCTGCGACCACCTCCCCGAAATCGGCGCCGCCGCGGATCTTGTCCCGCGCCTCCATGGCGCGCAGGCACGCCTCCTCGCGCGTGCGCGTCGCGCCCTCGGCGCGCTCGGCCCCGGCGTAGCGCACGAGGACGTGCTTCACGCCGATGCGCGCGGGCTCGCCGGCGCGGGCCTCCCGCTTCGCGCTGGCGGCGGCGAGGCACGCGGCCGCGCTCGGGGCGCTCGCCTCGGCGGGGGCGGCGACGTCCGGCGCCGCGGGTCGCGGCGGCTGGGGCGCGCCGCACGCGGCGGCGAGCGCCGCGCCGAGAGCGGCGAGACGGGCGAGTCGTTCGAGCGGGCGCATGGCCCGCGAGCATAGCCAGGGGTTCACGGGATCGGAACATGGCGTGCACCCGGCCGACGGGGAGGTGGTGGTCCACCTGCCGGAGGACGCCTGCCTTGCGGGTCAGCGCCGTCCGTGGCGCGCGGGGTTTGCATCGTCCGTCGCATCGCTGGTAAGAAGGCAGCATGCAGCGCCTCCTCCTCTCGGCGGCACTGGGTGCCGCGCTGATCCTTGGTTGCAGCACCGCCTTCCGAGACAAACGCACGCCTTCGGGTGAATTCTGCAGCGACATGTACGTCGTGCCGGCGGGCCAGCTGCCCGATCGCGAGTACCATCGCCTTCAGCCCATCGCGAGCGATCCGGAGGCCCGGACGGAGGCGGAGCGCCTCGAGTCGCTGCGCAAGGCTGCGTGCGCGGTCGGCGGGGATGCGGTCATCGAGGCGGTGAACGAGGAGATCCGCACCGAGGACGGCCGTTATGCGAGCGTCGCGAGCGGGACGGCGGTGATCTGGGTCCGCCGCACGGATGGGGAAGCGAAGCCGCTGACGCTGCATCCGGCGACGAAGCCCGCCGAGTCGGCGCCTCCCCCCGAGCCCGAGGCGCCTCCTGCGGACCAGCCTGCGCCTGCGTCCGACGAGACCTACGAGGACCCCCCTGCGGCGCCGACCCCTCCGGCCAAGCCCGGCAAGCCTGGGGCGAAGCCCTCGTCGCCGGGCGCGGCCACCTCGGCCAAGCCATCATCGCCCACCCCGCCGTCGTCGGCCACCCCACCCTCGTCGCCCACCCCGCCGTCGTCGGCCAAGCCCTCGACCCCGGCCGCCCCCGTCAAGCCCGCGCCGAAGAAATAAGCGCAGGGGGTCGAACCCCGGAGGCACGGAGGGCCTCAAAAGGCTCTCCGTCATCCGCGCTGCTGTAGCATCTCTCGAGCTGCTCCATTCCCCACCTCGTACTCCGCTCGATTCTGAGGCCGTAGACCTCGGAGAGGCTGCTCGTCGCGTGAGAAAGGCCGATGTTTGAGGCCGTAGGCCCTCGGAGAGGCTGTTCGTCGCGCGGCGCGGGGAGGGCCGATGTCTGAGCCCCAAATACAATGCTCCTCCGGCGAAGCCGGAGGAGCATTGTCTCAGGCGAGTCCGGCGGGGCCCCCGCGCCGCGCGACGAACAGCCTCTCCGAGGGCCGGTCGTCTCGGCACGACCTCCCTCACGAAGGCGAGTTCGGCGGGGCCCCCGCGCCGCGCGACGAACAGCCTCTCCGAGGGCCGGTCGTCTCGGCACGACCTCCCTCACGAAGGCGAGTCCGGCGGGGCCCCCGCGCCGCGCGACGAACAGCCTCTCCGAGGGCCGGTCGTCTCGGCACGACCTCCCTCACGAAGGCGAGTCCGGCGGGGCCCTCTAGCGAGCCCCCCCTGGCGCAGCGCCATTCCGCTGCGGCTGCCCCGGCGCCGGCGCCGGCGGCGCAGGCGGCTGGGCCGACGAGGAAGGCGTCGGTGCCGCCGGCGCGGGGCTGCCGGACCTCGGCAGCACGCTCGATCCGCTCGGAAGCCCGCTCGCGTCGCCCCGGTTGGGCAGCGGCGCCGCCCCGCCAGGCACGCCGCCGGCCGGCGGAAGGAGGGACCCCCCGCTCGGTAGCACGTTCGGCTTGAGGACCCCCTGCCCCGGCAGCGTGCCCTGGGTCGGCAGCGTGCCCTGCGTCTTCTGCGGCAGCACCCCGCCCGACGGCAGGATCTGCTCGCTCCCCTCGGGCGAGCCGGTGAGCGGCTTCGGCGCCGCGTTGCCGTAGCGCAGGATGCGGAACACCACGCGCCGGTTCTTCGACGTCATGAACTGGCAATCGGGCGAGAGCTGATCGTCCGGCCCGACGCAGCCCGTATCGTCGTAGATCGGCTGCGTGTGCCCGTACCCCTTGGCCTGCAGGCGCGCCGGGTCGACGCCCTTCGCGATCAGGTACGCCATCACGCTCGCCACGCGCCGCTGGGAAAGGGCCAGGTTGTAGACGTCGGTCGCGCGCACGTCGGTGTGGCCCTCGATCCGCACCTCGCGGATCTCGGGGTTGTCGATAAGCACCTGCGCGACGGCCTCGAGGGTCGGATTCGAGTCCTCGAGGATGATGTCCCTGTCGGTCGCGAAGTGGACCTGCTCGGTGATCACGATCTCGTCGCCCTTGACGAACGCGAGCGGGCAGCCGTTCTTCCCGTGCGGGCCGGCGGGCTTGTCGGGGCACTGGTCGTCGCGATCGAAGACGCCGTCGCCGTCCGTGTCCAGATCCGGACAGCCGAAGTTCTCCGGGCTGCCGGGCACGTCGGGGCAGCGGTCCGCGGCGCCGATGAGGCCGTCGCGATCCGGATCGTCGTTGTCGCGCTCCTGCAGGCGGTTGATCTCCTCCTGCTCCTGGGACGTCTTCGGCTGCCAGGTGATGACGTTGAAGAAGCGGATCGCGGGCGCGCCGAAGCCGCAGGCCGCGCCGAAGCTGCCGCCGAACGTGATCGTGATGCCGTGCTTCGTCTGCCAGCGCAGCCCGAGCAGCGCCTCCGCGGGGATCTGCCCGGGATCGTCAGGGTAGCTCGTGAGCGACGGGTAGCCGTACACCTCGCCGATGACCGACAGGCCCCAGCGCTGCACGACGTACTGCTCGGCCGCCACACCGAACTGCGCCATGTCGCCGACGCGCACGCCGGCGAACTGGTTGTCGGGCCGCAGCCAGATGCCGGCGTTCGCGGCGAGGAGCAGCCCGAAGTTGAACCGGTAGTCGCCGATGAGCGTCACGCCGCCGCTCAGCGCGCCGTCGCTGGCGAACGCGTTCTGATCGCCCGTGGGGAAGTTCAGGTTGCCGGCGATAGCCATCCCGAACCCCTCCTTCACCTGTTCCTTCCGGTTCAGGTACGGGAGCGAGATCTTCGTCGAGAGGCGGAGATCGCCGACGGTGGTGCTCTTGACCGACCCCTCGGTGCCGAACCGGCGGAGGTTGCCGCCCTCCTGGAAGAGGATGAGCGGCATGGTCATCGTGACGTCGAACACGTCGAAGAAGCCGATGCCCGCGAGGAGGGCGAGCTCGAGCCGACCGGTGATCGCGTTGACCGCCTGCTTCGTGTCGTCGCCCGCGAGGAAGAGCACGAGCGGATCGGCCGCTATATCGCTGTAGAGGCCGACGGTCGGGGAGAGGTCCCCGATGACCTCGGACTTCTGGACCATCACGAGGTCGCGCGGCGCGGCTGCCGGGCGGAAGACCTGGGCGTCGAAGCGCCCCTCCTCGGCGAGGGCGGGGGTCTCGGCGAGGAGCGCAGAGAGCGCCAGGAGCGGGAGGAGGAGGAGCGGACGCTTTCTCACGACACACCTCCGCTGCGCCGGCGGCGCTGGCGTTCGAGCAGGGCCAGCGCCGCGAGGGTGAGGAGCGCGGCGGACCGCGGGTCTGTGCCCTTCTGACCGACGGCCGAGACGCTGCAGACCTCGGCGAGGGTGCCGCCGCACGCGACGTTGTCCGGCATCGGACCGAGGGCGCACTCCTTGGCGTCCGCCTCGTCGGTCCAGCGGCAGTGCTCGTTGCCGAGGCAGTCCACGTTCGACTTGCAGGAGATGTCGCACGTGTTCGTCGCGAGGTCGCACGTGTTGCCGCAGGGGCACTGGGTGTCGGCGTAGCACTCGACGCACTTCACGCCGTCGCAGTACGGGGTGCCCTCTCCGCACGTCGCCATGCACCCCGGATCGCACTCGTGCGTCTCGGGGTTGCAGGTGGTGCCGGCGCACTGCTCGTCCGAGGTGCAGCGCACGCAGGCCGCGTTCTCGGCGAACTGGCCGAGGCAGAACGGCGTGTCCTCGCCACAGCTGTCGCAGCGCAGCCCGCAGCGCCGGTCCTTCACGCACTCCTTGCACTCGCCGCTCAGGCAGTACTGGCCCTCGGCGCAATCCATGTCGTTGCGGCACGCGGCGCACGCCGTCCCGACGGGCCCGGGGAGGCAGAACGGCACCGGGGGCGTCTGCGGGTCGTTCGGGTCCTCGGGGCGCATGCAGTCGACGCAGCCCTCGCCGCAGCAGTTCGGCTGCGCGTTCTCCGGGATGGCGTCGACGCAGTGGCCTGTCGGCGTGTGGCACCTCTTGCCGTCGGGGCACTGCGCGTCGGTGAGGCACTCGACGCACATCTCGATCCCGCCCGGCTCGACCGCCGCGCAGTCCATCTGCGTGCCGTTGATCCCGTTCGGACAGCAGTTGCACGAGTTGCCGGCGCACCGGTCGGGCGTGTCGCACGGCGTGCACGTGTGGTCGACGCAGATCTCGCCGCGCGGGCAGTCCGGGTCGACGTTGCACTCGTTGCAGACGTGCGTCTCGGGATCGCAGCTGAAGCCCTCGTCGCAGTCGGCGTCGGTGCGGCACTGGCCGCACTCGGTCTTGCCGTTCAGGTTGATGCAGAACGGCGTGTCGCCCGCGCACGGCGAGCATTCCTCGCCGCAGAAGTACGCGGTGTCGCACGGGGCGCAGAGGGCGGCCTCGTTGCAGTAGTAGCCCAAGGAGCACTGGGCGTTGCCGGGGCGACCGGCGAAGGCGCGAACGCACTGCTGGCACTGCTCGATATCGGGGAACGAAGGCGAGCCGCTCAGCGTCTGATAGAACTGCGCGGGCTCGAAGAGGGTGAAGCCGGCCTCCTCGAGGTTTGTGCTGCCCATCTCGCGCGCGCCGAGCTCGAAGTCATCGAACTCGCCGACGAAGAAGGACATCTCGAGCGCTGCGTGCTCCCACAACTCCGTGTAGAGGATCTCGAGCGGGTACAGGCCCGGCTTCTCGAACGTGACCGTGTTCGTGAGGCGATACGTCGGGAGGCCGAGCCTCGGCGGGCGGATCATCACCGGCTGCATGCCTGCGACTTTGTCGAAGAAGCTGAGGCTGACCGCGTCGTCGGCATAGAAGCCTATATGGAGCGGTAGGCCGGCAAGCTCCGCGGGGACGCGCAGGAACCCGCGGAGCCGGGAGCCGAATGGCTGATCGGTGCCGTGGCTGTTCCACGGGAAATCGCACCCGCCCTCCTTGCACGTGGGCGACATCACCTCGGTGAAATCGCCGAAGCTCAGCGGGGTGCTGTTCGGATCGGAATTGGTCGTGTTGTTGTTGCTGAGATCCAGGAGGGTCCGGACGACGTATTCGCGACGTGTGTCCTTGAACTTCTCCATGAAGGCGTTGACCTTATCGATATAGGCCACGCGCTTGTCCAACTCCCTAGGATCGGCAGTAGCGCCGGGCACGTAAAAATCCTCTTCCGCGTCATCGATGGTCGAGAGAGCCGACGCAGCGCAGAGACCGGTCCCCTCGACCTCCGGCAACGATTCGATGGTGGGCTCCGAGAGGGTGACCGGATTCGGCTTCGGCTGCGCGCGCAGCTGCGCCGGCAGCAGTGCAGCGAGCGCCGCGGCGGCTAGAGCAAGTCGTCGAATGCGCATGGCTCGCTCACGGCTTCCTGGCGCCGTTCGCGGCGTCCTAGCACCTGACGTCAAGAGCACGGTCCCTAGGCTACCCGGGGCGCGCAGGCGTCTGCAAGCTCCGAACCGCTCGCTCCAGATGTAGGGGATGGCCCTCCAGCATCCCATGCTCCGGGATCGCGACGCGGCGCGACCGCCCAGGAACCGCCTCGATCGAAACGCTGCGCCGCGGGCGGCACGCGCGCGTATCCCGGAGCGACACGGTGCGATGGTGACGTCGCGACGGCGTCTGTTCGCGCCGGATGACGCGCTCGTGGCGTTCCCGCAAGCATTACGCGACGCGGCGAACCACGCTGGGGTCGGCCCCCGGAGCGTCCGTGCACGGGGGATCGACGGCCCCCTCGCGATCCAGGGCGGCGCGGCGTAAAGGGATCGCTCCCATGACCCGCACGTCAGGCCTCGCCATCGTCACAGGCGCCTCATCCGGCATCGGCGCGGAGCTCGCGCGGCAGCTCTCGGCCCGCGGGCAGCCGGTGCTCGCCATCGGCCGGCGGGCCCACCGACTGGAGGAGCTCTCCGCGCAGGCCGGCACCGCCGGGCACGCGCCCATCCATCCGCTCGAGCTCGACGTCACCGCCGAGGGCGCAGCCCTCCGCGTGCGGGATCGGGCGCGCGCGCTGGGCGGCGCGGCCTGGCTCGTCAACAACGCGGGGTCGACGCGGCTCGGGCCTTTTCTGGACGGCGACCCGGCAGCGCACGCGGTGCTGGTGCGGCTCAACTGCGAGAGTGTCGTCGCGCTCTGCGCGGCAATCGTCCCCGACCTGGTGGCCCGCGGCGGAGGGCGCGTGCTCAACGTCGCATCGCTCGCCGCGTTCCAGCCGACCCCGGGACAGGCCGTGTATGGAGCCACCAAGGCGTTCGTGCTCTCGTTCTCCGAGAGCCTGGCCGTGGAGCTCGGCGGGACCGGCGTCACGGTGACGGCCCTGTGCCCGGGGCCGGTGACCACCGAGATCTTCGACGCAGGCGCGCCCGGCGTACCGCGCAGGAAGATGCCGTTCGAGCTCACCGCCGAGAGCTGCGCGGCCTACGGCATCGCGGCAGCGGATCGGGGCGATGTGGTCGCCGTCCCGACCGCGCTGAGCAAGGCTACGGCCCAGCTCTCCCGCCTCCTCCCGCGCGCGGCGATTCGCCGGCTCTCATCTCGGATAGGGCTCTCCTTCCTCGGCTATGGCGCCCCGCCGCGCCGCGCCCGAGGCTAGGGCGAAAGCTCGCGCGATACCCCGTGGCGCTCGATCCGAAGACACGGCGCCAGCGGCTTTGATCCTGTGATAGCCTCCGTTCCAGCGTCCGCGCAACCGCTGCCGCGGCAACTCGCGAGCGCGCAGAACATGATGCAAGCACGAGCTTACGTCCTCGGTTCGATCGTCGGCCTGACCCTGTGCGCCAGCGGGTGCGCGGCGCTGCTCGGCCTCGACGAGTTCACCGATCAGTCGCCGGGCGGCACGGGCGCTGGTGGTGTCGGGGGGTCCGGCGGTGAGAGTGAGCCCACACCCTGCACGCCGGACACGTCAGAAGCGTGCTACGACGGCCCGCCGGTCACCAGGAACGAGGGGATGTGCCGGGAAGGGAGGCGCACCTGCAGCGCCGACGGGACCTGGGGCGTATGCGAGGGAGAGATCCTCCCGGCGGTGGAGCGCTGCGACGCGACGGACGATGAGAACTGTGACGGCCTGGAGTGCGTCGTCTGGACGACCGCGTACAAACAGACGGGAGACGTCCACCTCATGGCCATCGCGAGTGATGCCGACGGCAACATGTTCGTGAGCGGCGCCTTCTTGGACACCATCACGATCGGCGACCATACACTCTCGTCTGCCAGCACCACCGATATACTGCTTCTCAAGCTGAGCCCGACCGGAGAGCCCCTGTGGTCCAAGAAGTTTGGTGACTTTTACCCAGACGAGCCATGGGCTCTCACCGTCGACTTCAAGGGCAACCCGCTTCTGAGCGGCACCAGCGATAGCGGCATCGACTTCGGCGATGGGCCGCTACCGGCGGGGTCATTCATCGCGAAGCTCGATGCATCGGGCAAGCCCATCTGGACCAAGGGCCCGGAGGGCGGCGGGATCAGCGCCGTCGCGATCGACGCAAACGATCGCGTCATCATCGCGGGAAGTTTCAGTGACCCGATCGACTTCGGCGGCGGGCCGATGCAGCCGGACGACGGTGACTCGGCCATCTTCGTGGCAAAGCTCGACGGTGCGACAGGCCTCGCGACCGCCTCAGGCTGCTGGGTGCGCACGTTCGGCGGCAACAACGCGACCGTCCGCGTCATCGACATCGCAGTCGACCGTTCGGACAACATCTTCATCGCCGGCTCGACGCTCGAAACCGCTCAGCTCGATCGGTTCACGATCGACAAAGGCAGCTTCGTCATGAAGCTGACGCCGTCGGGAGTGCCGGACTGGATCAGGACGATGCGCGCAATTGGGCCGAGCCCGGCAGGCGTCGACGTGATGGGTATTGCCGTAGATTCCTCGGGAAGGCCTGTATTGGCCGGAGATCACAACGGCGATCTACAGATAGGTCCACACACGATGACGTCGGTCAGAAGGGACGTCTTCGTGGTGCAGTTCGAGGCCAACGGCGCGGTGGGATGGGTGCGTACGCTTGGCGGGACGGATAGTCAGACGGCCCGCGGCCTGGCGCTCGACCCCTACGGCAACGTCGTCGTCGTCGGGAACGCCACGAGCCAGATCGACTTCGGCAACGGCCCACTCGCTCTGGCGGACGACTCCGGCTTCGTCGTGAAGCTCAGCCCCGACGCGGAGCTCGTCTGGCATCGCTTCCTGGGCAAGGACGCCATTCCCTACGCCGTCGCCAGCTCGCCGGACGGCGAGACGCTCGTCACGGGCTGGACGAGAGCCAATGGCGCCGATTGGGGCGCGGGCCCTCTCCCCAACATGGGAGACGACGGCCACCAGCACCTCGTCATCGCCAAGCTCGGCCGATAAGCCCGCCGTCGATCCGGCTGCCTGGGCTCAGCGAGGCGCCTGCGGTCACGAGCGTCCGGCGTAGCGAAACGTCCCACTGTGGCGCGCGCGCCGACGTCCTTACCACCAAGCGACCGAGACCATCGGCTCCCACCTCGAAATTTGCGCCCCCCTCGCGGTGGCACCCTCGTTGCTTTGCTCGTCGAGCACCCCGACACGGGGCCGGAGGTCGTTCGATGAGCAAGATTCTGCGTGGGATTGCGGCAGGTTACGGCGCGAAGAAGCTCGGGGGCGGGTGCTTCAGCACCATCCTCATCTTCGTCCTGCTCTGGTGGGTGCTCGGCCACTTCGGCATCTTCCGCTGAGCGCCGCGCGCCCGTCGGTCAGCGCGATCGGCCCTTCTTCCGCTGCGCATTGCGGGCGAAGAACGCCCGCCGCGCGTCCGACGACTTCGCGCCCTGCCGCTTCTTCACCTTGGGCGGGGCCTTCGCGAGCGGGATGTCGCTCATGCCGCGCGCCTCGCCCTGGCGGCCTCGCGGCGTGAGCGACGCGCGCTGGAAGGCGATGGTCTCGCCTTCCTTCTCGAACGAGTCGTCGCGCACCTGCACCAGGCCCGCACGCACGAGGCCGCCGAGGAGGTGCTCGAAATCGCGCCGCTCGAGCGACCCGCCCGCGAACGCCTCGCGGTAGAGCCGCCCGGTCGGCTGCTCGCCGTCGCGCAGCGCCGCCAGGATCCGCGCGATCGCCTGCGTCTCGTCGCGGCTCGGCGCCCGGAACTCCCGCGCCGCGCACGCGGCCGGGGCGCAGACGTCGCACAGGCCGCAGGCCTCGCCGGTGTCCTCCTGGTCGCCGAAATGGCGGACCAGGTGGAGCATGCGGCAGCCGTGGCTCTCGGTGAAGCGCGCCATCTGCACGAGCTCGGCGAGCTTGTGGCGCCGCTGCGCGTCGTAGGGCGCGCGCCACCCCGGGTCGCCCAGCGCGACGCCGCCGTCCGCGTCGACGCGCGCGCCGCCGTGGATCCACAGCTTCTCTAAGGCCTTGTCCGCGACCTCGGGATCGATGCCGAGATCGCCCAGGATCACCTCCTTCGGGCGGGGCTCGACGGAGAGGGCCGCCTCGATCCGCTGCAGGATCGCCGGATCAGGGTAGTCGCGCTCGTGGAAGAACTCGTGCATTCGCCGGTCGACATACGAGTGCATCAGCACGGCCCGCGACGGGAGCCCGTCGCGGCCGGCGCGGCCGATCTCCTGATAATAACCCTCGACGCTCCCGGGCAGCCCAGCGTGGATGACCGTGCGCACGTCGGGCTTGTCGATGCCCATGCCGAAGGCGATCGTCGCGACGATGACCTCCGTGCTGCCGTCCAGGAACGCCGACTGGATCCGGTCGCGCAGCGGGGCGGCGAGGCCCGCGTGGTACGCCTCGGCGGAGAGGTCCTCGGCCAGGCCGGCGGCGAGCGACTCGGCCTCCTTCCGGGTCGGCGCGTAGACGATGGCGGGCGTCCGGCCCTCCTGCCCGAGCAGCGCGCGCACCCGGGCGAGGCGCTCGCCGGGGCTGACCTCGAGGAGCTCGATTCCCAGGTTGCTCCGCCGGAAGCCGTGAATGAAGCGCGCCGCGGACGCGAGCCCGAGCTGCTCGACGATGTCATCCTGCACGACCGGCGTGGCGGTCGCGGTCAGCGCGATCACCGGCGCCGGGCGGAGCGCCGGGAGCCGCTGGCCGAGCATGCGGTAATCAGGGCGGAAGTCGTGGCCCCATTTCGAGATGCAATGGGCCTCGTCGACGGCGACGAGCACCGGCTTCCTGCGCGCGAGCAGCTCGGGGAAGCCGGGCACGCGGAGCCGCTCGGGGGCGATGAAAAGGAAGTCGAGCGCACCGTCGAGATAATCGATGCAGGCCTGCCGGGACTCGGCCCGGCTCCGGCCGGAGTGGATGCGTTCGGCGGCGAAGCCGCACGCGCGGAGCTTGGCGGCCTGATCCTCCATGAGGGCGATGAGCGGGCTCACGACGAGCGTCGTGCCGCCGCGGGCGATCCCGGGGAGCTGGTAACAGAGCGATTTGCCAGCGCCCGTGGGCATGACGAGGAGCACGTCGCTCCCCGCGGCCGCCGTCCGGCAGACGGCCTCCTGGTAGGGGCGGAAGCCGCGGAAGCCGAAGCACTGCTGGAGCAGCTCGCGGAGGTCCGCCGGCCGGCGCTCCCGGGAGGAGGCGACGGCCGCGGCGCGCGCGGGCGACGGCGCCGCGCCCGCGGTGGGATGCGCGATGGCCGCCGCGGCGCGCGCTGGAGCCGAAGCGCGTGCTGGAGGGACCGAAGCATTGGCCGCGGCGCGCGCTGAAAGAGGCGAGACGGCCGTGGCGCCATCCCCTCGCCCTGGCGGCGAGGCGCCGGCCACAGCGCGCGCCGGCGGGAGCACCACGGCCGCGTCTCGTTCCGGCGCTGACGCCGCGGCCGCGGGACGCGAGCGCCCCTGCGCCCGCGCCGGCGTGGACGTCGCGGCCGCCGCCGCGGCCATCCGAAGGGCGGCGCGCGGCGCGGCCGCCGGCGCGCTCCCCGCGCCGCTGCCCGGAACACGGCGCACCGGCGCGCGCGTAGCCTCGCGCTCCCGGGGGCCTCCCGGCGCGGCGAGCGCGGCTCCACGCCCGTCCCCCGGCGCTCTCGCCTCCCCGCCCTCCCGACGCGGGGGCGCCTCGGCGTCCGGCCAGGGCGCGCCGCTCGCCGTCGACCGCCGCCCCGCGCTCACCTCCTCCACCACATGGCGCACGTACGACTCGATGCCCGCCATGAACGTCGGCAGATCGCCGCCGCCCCGGGCCATGCGGGCCAGCTTCGCCTCCCAGGTGCCCGTCATCGCGGGGCTCTTCACGTCCGCGTGGACGACCTCGATCAGCCCGATGCCCTTGTCGGTCGCGTGCAGCAGCTTGCCCTTGCGCACGAGGTACTCGCGCCGGAGGAGCGTCTCGATGATCGCGGCCCGCGTGGCCGGGGTGCCGAGGCCCGAGTCCTTCATCGCCGCGGAGAGCTCCTTCTCGTCGAGGCTGCTGCCCGCCGTCTCCATCGCGGTGAGCAGCGTGGCCTCGGTGAAGCGCGGGGGCGGGCGCGTCTTCTTGGCCTGCGCCTGCGCGTCGAGCACGAGCTGCACCTGCCCCTTCACGAGCCCCGCGGGGAGCTGCTGATCCGCTGTCTCACGCTCGCGATCGCCCTCCCCCTCGTCCCCCTCGCGCCCCTCGCCGTCCCCTTCCCCCTTCTTGCGCGGCCTCGCGGGCTGCTTGCCGAAGCCGATGTCGAGCACCTTCCACCCGACCTTCTCCACGACGCTGCCCGCGCTGTGGTAGCGGTCCACGACCGGCGCGCCGGCGCCGCCGCGCGTGGTGATCGCCGTGATCACCGTCGTGATCGACGTGACGTGATCCTCGTGCCACGCCGAGAGCAGGCGCCGGCAGATGAGATCGAAGATCTTCTGCTCGTCGCCCGAGAGCTCCGCGCGCGACGACCGCGACCCCGTGGGGATGATCGCGTGGTGATCGCTGACCTTGCCGTCGTCGACGAAGCGCTTGCCGAGCGGCCGCGTCCCCGTGCCCGGGGCGAGCATGCCGCGGTAGGCGCCCTCGACCGCCTGCACCACCGCGCCCAGCGTGGCGGCGACCTCCGTCGAGAGGTGCCGGCTGTCGGTGCGCGGATAGCTGATGAGCTTCCGGCGCTCGTAGAGCGTCTGCGCCACCTCGAGCGTCTTCTTCGCGGAGAAGCCGTAAAGTCGGTTGGCGTGCCGCTGGAGCTCGGTGAGATCGTAGAGCAGCGGCGGCGGGAGGCGGCGGGACTCGGACCTGATCGCCTCGATGCGCGCCTCGCCGCGCCGGGCCCGCTCGACGATGCGCTTCGCCTCCTCGCCGTCCGGCGGCAGGCGCCTCCGCGCCGGCGCTGTCTCGTGCTTCTCGTCGCCCCCCGCGGCGCCGGGCTGCTCGCCGGGGAGGTCCCTGTCGCGGAAATACGTGCCCTTGTAGGACGCCTCGGCCGCGCCCGCGCCGCCCTCCCGGTACGGGCAGAAGGTCGCGACCACCTCGAGGTACGGCTCCGGGACGAACCGGCGGATGGCGAGCTCGCGCTCGACGACCATGGACAGCGTGGGCGTCTGCACGCGGCCGACCGAGAGATCCTGGTCGAAGGCGAGGCTGTAGGCGCGCGAGAGGTTCATGCCGACGAGCCAGTCCGCCCGGCTGCGCCCCCGCGCGGCATCGGCCAGGCCGTCGTAGCTGCGCGCGTCGCGCAGCCTGCGGAGCCCGTCGCGGATGGCGTCGGGGGTGAGCGACGAGATCCAGAGCCGGTCGACCGGCTTGGTGCAGCCGGCAGCCTCGTAGATGTAGCGGAAGATGAGCTCGCCCTCGCGGCCCGCGTCGGTCGCGCAGACGACGCGCTCGACGTCGCGCCGGCCGAGGATCTTCCGGACGATCTCGAACTGCGCTCGCGTCCCGGGGAGGACCACGAGCGGGAACCGCCCGGGCAGCATCGGGAGGAGGTCGAGGCGCCAGCGCTTCCAGGCCGGGTCGATCTGGTGCGGCTCGGCGATGGCGACGAGGTGCCCCACCGCCCACGTGACGACGTAGCCGCCCCCCTCGAGAAAGCCCTCCGCGCGCCGCGAGGCCCCGAGCACCGCGGCGATGTCGCGGGCGACGGCGGGCTTCTCTGCGACCACGGCGATCATGCGGGGACCTGGGAGGCGCGAGCGTGTACCTGAACGTCCGGCGCGTGCCGTGATAGCGCGTGCCGCGCCCGGGCGGTATGGAGAAGCGCGCCGGCCCGGACGCCCGCGCCCGAGCTGCGCCACCGGCTTCGACCACCGCCGCACCGCCGCGCTACCCCGCCGCGGCCCTGCGCTCGCCTGACATGCGCAGGCGCAGGCAGCTCGACGAGCTCAGGGCCCGCGCCGCGCACGAGCTGCAAGGGCAACGCCCCGTGACATCGCCTCACGCCGGAGCCCAGCGCGCCATGCCGACACAGGTCACAGGAGCCCACGAGTCAGGTTTCGACAGGCTCATCCGCAGGGGGCAGCGTGCGCCTTCCACGTCTTCAAGATCCTTCGAGAATTAGGTATCGTGACGAGAGGTTCGCGCCCGCGCGCGGCAGGTCCCCGCATGATGCACGACGTAGCTTCCCGCACCGGGCCGCCGAGACCTGCGCGTCAGGAGGGACGGTACGGGTGAGAGCCCTGGCCGTCCGCGTCCGATCCTGGATCTGCGCGCTGCCGCTCGCCGCCGTGGCCGAGACCATGCGCGCCCTCGACGTCCGGAGCCTCCCGGGCGCGCCGCCCTTCGTGCGCGGGCTGGCCGTCATCCGGGGCGTGCACGTGCCCGTCATCGACCTCGCGGCGCTGCTCGGCGTCGCCGACGGACAGCGGGGGGGGCGCCTCGTCTCGGTCCGGGTCGGGGAGCGGCCGCTGGCGCTCGAGGTCGACGAGGTGCTCGGCGTCAAGAGCCTCGACCCGGCGGCCCTCGAGCGGACGCCGCCGCTCGTCTCCCAGGCCCTGCCGGCATGCGTGGACAGCCTCGGCACCCTCGACGGGCAGTCGCTCGCGCTGCTCGAGACGGCACGGCTGCTCCCCGAGGCCGTGTGGTCGTCCCTCCGAGGCGCGGCGTGAGCGCCGCCCCGCACGACCTCGGCCCGCTCGAGGAGTTCCTCGAGGAGCGCCTCGGGCTCTCCCGCGCGTCCCTGCACCTCGGCGCGGACCTCGAGGCCGTGCTGCGCGAGCGGGTCCGCGCCCGCGGCTGCGACGATCTGATCGACTACCGGCGAGCGCTGGATCAGCCCGAGATCGCCCGCGAGGAGCTCCATGTCCTCGCCGGTCAGCTCACGGTCGGAGAGACGTACTTCTTCCGGGAATGGCAGCAGATCGAGGCCTGCGCCGATATCGCCGTACCCGAGCGCTTCGCCGCGCGCCCCGACGGCGAGCCCATCACCGTGCTCTCCGCCGGCTGCGCCTCGGGCGAGGAGGCGTACACGCTCGCGATCGCGCTCCACACGGCCTACCCGGGGCTCCTGCCGGGCCGGATCAAGGTCGTCGGCGTCGACGTCAACCCGGGCGCCATCCAGCGGGCGCGGCAGGCGCGGTACTCGGAGTGGACCCTGCGCGCGGTCCCGGACGACATGCGCAAGCGGTTCTTCGTGCGCGCGGGGAGCGATGTAGCGCTGCGCAAGGACATCGCCCGGCTCGTCGACTTCGAGGTGAAGAACCTCCTCGACGACGACCCCGCCTTCTGGAGGCCGGGCGCCTTCGACGCGATCTTCTGCCGCAACGTGCTCATGTACCTCGCGCCGCAGAGGGTGACCGAGCTGCTCGACCGCTTCGCCGGCGCGCTCGCGCCGCGCGGCTTCCTGTTCCTCGCCTCGAGCGAGTCGCTGCGCGCTGCGAGCGCCGCGTTCGAGGTGGCGCACACCCACGGCATCTTCTACTACCGGCGGAGCGACGCGCCCCACCGCCGGCCGCCCGGGGACGCCGCGCGCGCGAGCGCGTGGGTCGCGAGCATCCACGAGTCCTCCGCGCGGGTCGCCGAGGTCGCCCAGCGCGTGTCGCCGACCCCGCGGCGCCGCGCGCCCGCCCCGCCGCGCGGCGCGGCCGAGGCGCGCGACCGCCCCTCGACGAGGCCCCCGCCCCCGGCCGAGCTCGCGGCGATCGACAGGGCGCTGCAGCTCATCGGCGGCGAGCGGTTCGCCGACGCGATGGCGGCGCTCACGGGGCTGCCCCGGCGGACCGCGTCGAGCGCCAGGGTCGACCTCCTGCGCGCCGTGATCCTCTGCCAGCAGGGGGACCTGGCCGGCGCCGCGCGCGCCTCCCAGAGCGCGCTCGACGCGGGCGACAGCGGCGCCGCGCACTACGTGCTCGGCCTCTGCCAGGAGCAGGCGGGCGACGTCGCGGGCGCCGCGCTGCACTACAAGGCCGCGGCGTCGCGCGATCCGACCTTCGCCATGCCGCACCTCCGGCTCGGGCTGCTCGCGAAGCGCGCCGGCGACATCACCACGACGCGCGACGAGCTCGGGCGCGCGGCGGCGCTGCTCGTCTCCGAGCAGCAGGAGCGGCTCGTGCTGTTCGGCGGCGGCTTCCCCAGATCGACGCTGATCGGCCTCTGCCAGGCCGAGCTCCAGGCCCGGGGAGGTCGCGCCGGATGAAGCGCGCCCTCCTCGCCGAGCGCCTCGCCGAGCTGCAGCGCGCCTTCGACGCGTCGTTCGCCGCGCCCGCGGAGGCGCGCCCCGAGGAGCCCGCGCGCGGGCTCGCGATCCGCGCGGGCGATCGCCGGCTCGTCACGCGCGTCGACGAGCTCGCCGCCGTCGAGCCCTGCCGCCGGATCGTGCCGCTCGCCGGCGGCCCGCCGGGGCTGCTCGGGCTCGCCGGCCTGCGCGGCCGGCTCGTCGCGGTGTACGACCTCGCCGCGCTCGTCGGCGGCCGGCCGCGCGCCGGCGCGGCCGCGGGGCCGGCGCCGCGCTGGCTCCTCGTCTGCGCCGAGCACCCCGAGATCGCGCTCGCGATCGACGAGCTCGAGGGCCACGCCCGCTTCGCGTGCGCCGACGTGCGCCCGGACGACGGCGCAGATACAGGCGAGCACGTCAGGGAGGCCGTCGACGTCGACGGCGCGCCGCGGGGCCTCCTCCGCGTCCCCGCCGTCGCGGCCACCGTCCTGCGCCGGGCCCAGCGAGGCGCAGCGCGTCCCAAGGAAGATCGATGAAGACCAACTGGACCATCCCGCAGCAGATCGCCGCCAGCCTGCTCTTCCCCCTCCTCGTGCTCATCGCGCTGGCCGTCGTCTCCGTGCACAACGCGGCGCGCCTGCTCGAGATCAGCCAGGAGTTGAAGCAGACCTACCGGGTGCTCGCGGAGCTCGACGAGCTCCACGCCCACTTCCTCGACGCGGAGACGGGGCAGCGGGGGTTCATCATCACCGGGGACGACGCGTTCCTCGAGCCCTACGAGGTCGCGCTGCACTCGATCGACGCCGACTACGAGGAGCTGCGCAGGCTGACCGCGGACAACCTGGTCGAGCAGGAGCGGCTCGACCGGCTCCGGCCGGTCATGCGCGACAAGCTCGAGGAGATGCGCCTCACGATCGAGCAGCGCCGCCGCGAGGGCGCCGAGGCCGCCGCGAGGACCGTCGCGAACGGCCGCGGCCGGCGGGCCATGGATGACATCCGCGCCGTCGCCGGCGAGCTCCGCGCGGAGGAGACGCGCGTCCTCGAGGCCCGGGAGAGGCAGGCCACGGAGGGCGAGCGGCGCCTGCTCGCCACCCTGACCGCGGGCTCGACGTTCACGATCCTCGTGGTCGCCGGGGTCGGCTTCCTGATCATCCGCGGCATCAACCGCCGCATCCGCTCGGCGACCCGCCGCATCGAGAGCTCCGCGACGGAGCTCCAGGCCGCCGCGACGCAGCAGGCGCAGGGCTCCAAGGAGCAGGCGACCACGTCGAGCGAGGTCTCGGTGACGATGCGGGAGCTGCTCTCGACGTCGCACCAGATCGCCGAGAGCACGCAGCGGGTGACGCAGATCGCCGCCGATACAGCGGCGGCCGCGCGCGCCGGCGACGACACAGTGAAGCGGGCGCGCGAGGGCATCGACGGCGTCCAGCGGCAGGTCGAGCAGATCGTCCTGCACATGCTCGATTTCGGCAAGAAATCCCAGGAGATAGGCGGTATCCTCCAGATCATCAACGAGCTCGCCGAGCAGACCAACATCCTCGCGATCAACGCGACGATCGAGGCGGCCGGCGCGGGCGACGCGGGCAGGCGCTTCGGGGTGGTCGCCGACGAGATCCGCAAGCTCGCCGACCGCGTGGGCGGCTCGACCAAGGAGATCCGCGCGCTCATCGAGGAGATCCGCGCGGCCGCGAACACGACCGTCATCGCGACGGAGAGCGGCTCGAAGGCCGTCGACGCGAGCGCGCGCCAGTTCGGCGACGTCGCCACGAGCTTCCGGCAGATCTCGGAGCTCGTCAGCAGCACGGCCGAGGCGTCGCGCGAGATCGAGCTCAGCACGAAGCAGCAGGCCACGGCGGTCGAGCAGGTGAACGCGGCCCTGCTCGACGTGGCGCGCACCGCCCGCGAGACCGAGGCGAGCTCGTCGGTGACGCTCAAGACGTCCTCGGAGCTGGCGGCGCTCTCGAAGGACCTCGTCCGCCTCGTCCAGCACCGGCCATCCGGGGCATAGGGACGACCTTTGGTGAGCGACCTCTTAAAGTACTTCCGGATGGAGGCCCAGGAGCTCGCGGACGGGCTCGCGTGGGGGTTGCTCGACCTCAAGGAGCAGGGCGGCCAGGGGGAGTCGCTCGACCAGTGCTTCCGGCTGGCGCACACGCTCAAGGGGGCCGCCGGGGCGGCCAGGCAGCTCAAGATCGCCGAGCTCGCCCACACGGTCGAGGACGTGCTCACGCCGTTCCGCAAGGACCACCAGCCGATCCCGGCCGCGCACATGAGCGAGCTCCTGCGGCTCATCGGGCTCATCCGCGACGAGGTCGCCCGGCTCACCGAGCCGGGCGAGGCCGGTGAGGCCGAGGGCGGCCGCTCGACCCGGCGCAGCGCGCACGACGAGGTGGCGCGCGTCGACCTCGCCCACGTGAACGACCTCGCCGACGAGATCGGCGAGGCGATCGTGCAGCTCGAGTCGCTGCGGAGCTGCGCGGAGGCGCTCGATCGGGCCGAGCGCCTCGCGGCCGCGCTCGGCGCCGTGGGCTCGCCCGAGGAGGCGGCGCGCGGGCTCGGCGAGCTCGGCGCGAAGCGCGCGGACGCGCTGTTCCGCGAGCTGCGCGCGGCGCTCGGGGTCGCGCGCGTCGAGCTCTCGGGCGGCATCGACAGGCTCTCGAGCGAGCTCCGGCAGGCGCAGGCGCGCACGCGCGAGCTGCAGCTCCTGCCGTGCGCCGGCGTGCTCGAGGCGGTCGAGCTCGCGGTCCGCGAGGCGGCGGAGTCGCTCGGCAAGCGCATCGAGTTCAAGGCGAGCGGCGGCGACATCCGGCTGGACAGCACCGTGATCTCCGCGCTGCGGGACGCGGCGCTGCACATGGCGAGGAACGCGGTCGACCACGGGGTCGAGCCCGAGGCCGCGCGGCGCGCGGCGGGGAAGCCGGCCGCCGGCCAGATCGCGCTCCGGGTCGAGCAGCGGGGCAGCCGCGTCGCCCTGATCTGCAGCGACGACGGCCGCGGCGTCGACGTGGCCGCCGTCCGGAAGGCGGTCGTCCGGGCCGGGCTGCGCGGCGAGGCGGAGTCGTACGACCTCACCGCGGAGGGGGCGCTGGAGCTCATCTTCGGGCCGGGGGTGAGCACGTGCGAGGCGATCACCTCGCTCTCGGGCCGCGGCGTCGGCCTCGACGTGGTGCGCGAGACCGCCGCGAAGCTGAGCGGCACAGCCAGCGCGCAGAGCCAGCCCGGGCGCGGGACCACGATCGAGCTCGTGGTCCCGATCTCCCTGTCGTCGGTGGTCGCGCTGCGGCTCGAGGACGGCGGCCACACGGCGCTCCTGCCGCTCGACGCCGTGCGGCGCGCCCTCCGGCTCGGGGCCGACGAGATCGTCCGCGGCGCGGAGCGCGACGCGATCGTTGTCGAGGATCGCCTCGTGCCGTTCGCGCGGCTCGCGTCGGTGCTCGGCGCGGCGGCGCCCGGCGGCGAGCCGCGCTGCGCCGTCGTCGTCGCCGCGGGCGCGTCGCAGGCGGTCCTCGGCGCCGAGCGCCTCCTCGGCGCCGTGCCCGTCATCGTGAAGCCGCTCCCCGCGGCGGCGGGGGCGCCGCCCGCTGTGTCGGGGGCGAGCTTCGACGTGCGCGGCAACCCGGTGCTGGTCCTGGATCCGCGCGGCGTGATCGAGCTGGTGCGCGCCGCCGGCCCGGGCGCCGAGGCCCGGCGAGAGCGGCGCGCGCCCCCGCCGATCCTCGTCGTGGACGACTCGCTCACGACCCGGATGCTCGAGCAGAGCATCCTGGAGTCCGGGGGCTACGAGGTAGATCTCGCGTCGTCGGGCGAGGAGGGCCTGCGGAAGGCGGCCGAGCGGCGCTACGGCCTGTTCCTCGTGGACGTGGAGATGCCGGGCATGAGCGGCTTCCAGTTCGCCGCGCACGTGCGCGCCGACCCGGCGCTGCGCGAGACGCCGCTCGTCATCGTGACGTCGCTGTCGTCGGCGGCCGATCGCCGCCGCGCCGAGGAGGCGGGCGCGGACGACTACATCGTGAAGGGCGAGTTCGATCAGCGGCGGCTGCTCGACACCGTGGCCGGGCTGCTCTGGCGAGCGCAGGGGGCGCCCTCATGAGCCAGCCGCCGAGGGCCGAGCCCCGCCCCGCCGGGCGGCGGATCCGCGTGCTGGTCGTCGACGACTCGCGGACAATCCGCCGGCGCATCGTCGCCGCGCTCGAGGCGGACCACGAGATCGAGGTCGTCGGCGAGGCCGCCGACGGGGAGGCCGCGATCGCGCTGTGCGCGCAGCTGCGGCCGGACGTGATCACGCTCGACATGATGATGCCGAAGGGGAGCGGGCTCGCGGTGACCGAGCACGTGATGGCCTACTGCCCGACGCCGATCCTCATCGTCTCGGCCTCGCTCGAGCGCGGCGAGGCGCTCGGCACGTTCGACGCGCTGTCGGCGGGCGCCGTGGACGTGCTCGACAAGCCGTCGGCCGGCGACGCGGGCGGCGCCTGGGATCTGCGGCTCGTGACCGCGGTGAAGCGCGTCGCCCGCATCAAGGTGATAACGCACCTGCGCCGGAAGCTCCGGCCCGCGCCCCCCCCGCGCCCCGCGGACGGCGCGCGCGCGGCGCCCGCCGGCGAGGGCTTTTGGCGGGCGATCGCGGTGGGCGCCTCGACCGGGGGGCCGTCGGCGATCGCCGACGCGCTGAGGCCGCTGCCGGCGTCGTTCCCCGTGCCCATCCTGCTCGTCCTGCACATCGGCGCGCCGTTCGCGCCCGCTTTCGCGGAGTGGCTGGCCGGGCAGCTCTCGCTCCCTGTCTCGATCGCGGCCGACGGGGAGCCGCTCGCGCGCCCCGGGGTGCGGCTGGCGATGCCCGACCGGCACCTCGTCGTCCGGCAGGGGCGGCTCCGGCTGACCGCCGATCCGGAGCGGCACTCCTGCCGCCCCTCGGTGGACGTGCTCTTCGAGTCCGCGGCCGGAGAGCTCGGCGAGCGCGCCATCGGGTGCCTGCTGACCGGCATGGGCCGCGACGGCGCCGAGGGGATGCTCGCCATGAAGCGCGCGGGCGCCATGACGCTCGCGCAGGACGAGTCGTCCTCCGTCGTCTTCGGGATGCCGAGGGAGGCCATCGCGCGGGGCGCGGCGCACCACATCTTACCCGTGGGCGTCATCGGCCCTACGTTGCTCGCGCTGTCCAGGAGCAGAAGGAAATCGCCATGAAGCCGCAAGTCCTCATCGTCGACGACAGCCTCACGGTGCGCATGGACCTGCGCAGCCTGCTCCGCGACGCCGGGTTCGTGGTGACGGCGTGCGAGACCAAGGCGCTCGCGCAGAAGGTCCTGAAGTCGAGGACCTTCTCGCTCGTGATCCTCGACGTGCTCCTGCCTGACGGCGACGGGCTCGACATCCTCCGGGAGATCCGCTCCTCGGCCGAGCTCGTGCAGCTCCCCGTCATCCTCCTGTCCACCGAGATCGAGGTGCAGCACCGGATCCAGGGCCTGAGCATGGGCGCCGACGAGTACGTCGGGAAGCCGTACGACGGGGGCTACCTCGTGCTCCGGGCGACGGAGCTCGTGAACCAGCGCAGCAGCGAGCGCCGCGCGGCCGAGGGCACCGGGCCGGCCCTCATCGGCAAGAAGATCCTCGTCGTGGACGACAGCCCCACGTACCGCGCCTCGCTCGCGCAGATCCTGAGGCAGGACGGGTGCGACGTCATCCCGGCGCAGTCGGGCGAGGAGGCGCTGCGCCTGCTCGCGGTCGAGGGGGTCGACTGCGTGATCATGGATCTCTTGATGCCGGGGATAGGCGGCCTGGAGGCCGCGCGGCGGATCAAGCAGTCGGGCTCGCTGTGCCATATCCCCGTGGTGATCCTGACCGGGCACGACGACGCCGAGACCCGGGCGGAGGGCGCGCGCATCGGGGTGGAGGACTTCGTGCTGAAGGCGCCCGAGCTGACCATGCTGAGGGCGCGGCTGCGCGGCCTGTTCCGGCACAAGCCCGCGCTCGGCGCGGGCGGCGCGGCCGGCGGAGGCGCGCCCCCGCGGCGCGCGGGGAGCAGCCCGGACCACGCGCCCCCGAGCTCGCGCGTGGGCACGGGCTCGCACAGCGTGATCCCGGCGAGCGGCTCGCTGTTCGAGCGGGTGGTCGCCGTGAGCGGGCTCTCGAGCGTGATCGGGCCGAGCACCATCGTCCGGGCGTGCCGGCGCGCCGGCATCGAGCCGCGGTCGATGTCGCCCGAGGACCTCCACCGCGCGCTGCCCGCGATCCACGAGACGCTGCGGATGTTCCTGAACGAGGAGGACTGCGAGCGCGGCATCGCGGCCATCAGCATGCTCGCGCGGGACGCGGCGTCGGCCGCGGGCTGAACGGCCTTCCGGCGCCGGGACGATTCTTGTTGTCGCCTTGACACGGGTGGGCCGCGCAGGTTCACGTAGTCCCCGGACGCTCGCCGTCGCGCCGCGGAGACCGGCGGCACGCGGCGCTGCGGCACTCAGAGGAGGGGAACTCGCATGCGGGACCTGAAGGGGATCGTCGAGGTGGAGCTGCTCGTCGAGGAGAACGGGGCGCTCACGCCAGCGCGGGAGTACGTCCAGCGGGACACGACGTATGTCGAGGGGCGATCGGGCCAGCGCTACGCGCTGCGCGTGCGGAACCTGACCGGCGGGCGCGTGGAGGTGGTGCCCTCGGTCGACGGCCTCGACGTGCAGAGCGGCAAGGATGCCTCGTTCGATCTGCGCGGGCTCGTGATCAGGCCTCACGAATCGTTCGAGTTCAGCGGATTCCGCATCAGCCACACCGAGGTCGCGACGTTCCGGTTCGGGAGCATCGAGCAGTCGTATGCCGCGCAGATCGGCAAGCCGCGCAACGTGGGTGTCATCGGCGTGGCGGTGTTCGAGGAGCTGGCGCTGCCGCCTCCGCCGCCGCCGTACGGCGGCGCGAAAGGCGGCGGCGCGGCCCCGCCGCCGGCATTCGGTGGGCCGCCGGCGCCGGCGCCTCAGGGGTTCGGTCCGCTGCCGCCCGGGGCTCCCCCGCCGGCGCCGGCGCCCGCTGTCCCCCGGGCGCCGGGCGCCGCGCCGGCCCCGGCGGCGCCGAAGGGGCTTGGCACGACGTTCGGCGAGCGGCGCGAGTCGCGGATCACCTCGACGCAGTTCGACAGGGCGACGCCGAAGCCCGGGGCCGTGCTGGTGATCCGCTACGAGCAGCGCGAGGGGCTGCGGGCGCTCGGGATCGACGTGGACGGGCTCTCCCAGCGCGAGACGGCCAGCCCGTTCCCCGCGGAGACCGGCTTCGCCAAGCCCCCGCCCGGCTGGCGAGGCTGAGCCGAGCGCGACGCGCCCGCCGCACCGGCCCGCGCCGGGGGCCCCGCCGCGACGGGCCACGCCGGGCCGGCGGGCACGACGGACGGTGGCGGGTCCGGCGCCGAGCCGCAGCGCCGGCGGGCGTCGCTACGCCGCGAAGACCTCGTCCAGCGAGCTGGCGCTCATCGCGCGCAGCAGCCAGCGCTGCAGCGTCGCCGGCTCCTGGCAGGACAGCACGCGGGCGCGCGCTTCGTCCGGAAGGGGCAGCTGGCGCATCTCCAGCGCGGCCAGGATGGCCTCTCTCAGGCCTTTCATGGCCTGCTCGGCCTGAGCCTGGGCCTGCTCGGCATCCCCTGGAGCCGGTCGATCAGGTCGGCGGAGCCGAACAGCTCGGCCATGAGCTTCTGGTGAGGACGCCCTTCGGCCATCGCGCTGCGCCGGTCCGACAGGGCGTCCAGGATCCGCACCAGCAAGCTCTCGCGCTCTGCCGGGGTCATGGCGCGCCATTCTTCTTCCGTTGGCGCGACCAGCGGGGGGCCAGGCGGCCTCGGCGTCCCGGAGGCGGGTTGGACCATGCCAGGACCCTAGCACCAAACGCAGCCGCGGCGCGGCTGCGGGCCATCCCGCGCCGGGCCGAAGCCGGCGCCGTCAGCCACGGAGGCACCTCGCGCCGGTCTGCTGCGCGGGCAGCGGTCCGGCGGGGAGAGCCGCGACCGCCAGGTCAGTACTCGTCGCCGGTCAGCACGCCGGCGCCGGCGCCGGCCGGGACGAGCGTGGGGAGCGCCTCGGCGGGATCCGGCGTCCACGCATAGAACTCCGCCGGATCGAACCCCTGCCCGTTCGCGATGGCGGGATCCGTGTTGACCAGGATGTTGGTGTCGGTCCACGTGATGTCGGTGCCGCCGTAGTCGTCGGTGGCTTCCTCGGCGTCCTGGAGGTAGTTTTCGTCGGCGTGGATGGAGCAACCCACGCCCTTGCCGACCATGTAATCGCCGAGCCCGTCGGCGAAGTTGTTGAACACGTGGGCGTGCCCGAAGCGGACCCGGGGATGGCGCTGGTTGCTGTGATCGAACCAGTTGTGGTGATAGGTCGCGTGCAATCGGCCCGTGTCCTGAGCGCCGTTGCCGTCGTCGTGGCCGAGCAGCATGGGTCACCGTGACGACCTCGCCACCGGCGCCGCCCGTTGTCGTGGCCAGGCCGTCGGCGCTGTAGGCCGCAAACCCGACCAACCCCGGGTCGGCGGCGCCGCCGCCGGCGCCCGACGACGGGGAGCCCCCGCCGCCGGCGCCCGACGTCGTGACGCTCGCGCCCCCGCCGGACGCGCCGGACAACGACGAGCTCTGGGCGCCGCTCGCGACCGTGGAAGCTGCCGCGGTCGACCCCGCAGCGGGCCCGCCGCCCTGGCCCGGCGCGGGCGCGCCGCCGCCGCCACCTCCGCCCGCCGCCCACTCGTCGAGTGCAATCACGAGATCGAGGTGGCCGGCCCGGTGATCGAGCCGATCCGCACGCACGACGTGCGGGTCCAGCACCTCCGCTTCTGGATGGGCGACGCCGGGGCCGCGCCCGCGTCGGGGTTCGAGCCCGACGTCACGACGGACGGCGCCTCGGCGTACAACATCGTTGTCGACCATTGCTCGGTCGCGTGGGGCGTGGACGAGAACCTGTCGGTCTCGGGCCCCCGCTTCGACGGCCCCGAGGGGACCTCGCGCCGCGTCACCCTCAGCAACAACATCATCGCCGAAGGGCTCGTCGAGTCCGTCCACGAAAAGGGCTCCCATTCCATGGGCACCCTCGTGCACGACCACTGCACCGACGTCACCGTGGTGGGCAATCTCTACGCCCACAACAACGAGCGAAACCCCTGGTACAAGGGGTTCGCGACGGGGACGATCGTGAACAACGTCGTCTACAACCCCGGCACGTGGGCGATGCGGCTCGGCCCCGTCCTCAGGGAGTGGGAGACCTCGGGCATCACGCCGGAGCCTCCCAGGGTCAGCATCGTCGGCAACTACATGCGACACGGCGCCAACACGATGCCGAACCTCCCGCTGGTGGGCACCAACTCGCTGGGATCAGCCTACCTCGAGGACAACATCGCCGTGGACGCGCTCGGCGCGCCGGTGCCCATCGCGTCCCCGGACATCGTCGTCCTCCCCGAGAAGCCGGTGTGGCCCGACGGCCTCGTCGCGCTCCCCGCGGCGTCGGTGGTCGACTCGGTGCTCGCGCACGCCGGCGCCCGCCCCAGAGATCGCGATGAGGTAGATCTGCGCATCATCGCAGACTTCGTGTCCGGCGGTGGCATGTTCGTGAACAGCCAGGAGGAAGTGGGCGGTTACCCCACCGCAGAACCTACCTCGCGACCGCTCGTCGTCCCCGCCGAGGACATCGAGGGCTGGCTCAAGGGCTTCGCGGATGATCTCGAGTAGCAGGCGCTGGCCACCCGGCGGGGCTGTGGCGGCCAGTCACGACACGGCGCCCACACTGTCAACTCCGGGTTGACAGTCAACTCCGAGTTGACGACTCCCGGCGCCGGACGCCATGTTCGAGCTTCGAGGACACGAACGATTGCAATCGATGCCCTCATCGTTCTAGATAGGGATCATGCTTCGATTGCTTCAACCTTTAAGATTCAGGGTCACGCTCGCCCTGGCGGCCGCGGCGATCGCCGGCTGCACCGGGCAGCTCGGAGACCGCGACTCCTCACAAGCGGGCGGCGACGGGGACGGCGGCGTCACGTTGCCGGATGGCACGGAGAGCGTGAGCCTCCTGCCCGCGCGCATCCGCCGCCTGACCAACGCCGAGTACGCCGCCTCGGCGCGCGCGCTGACGAGGACGGCCACCGACCCGAGCGGAAGCTTCACGCCGGACTCGCGGCAGGACGGCTATACGGTCAACGATGCGCAGCGCGTCGACCCGGTGCTGGCGAAGCAGCTTGCCGCCTCGGCCGAGGCGCTCGCCGCCGAGGTGAAGGGCAAGCTCGCGGAGTTCGCCCCCTGCGCGGATCCGAGCGCGCAGGCGGAGAGCTGCGCCACAGCGTTCATCACGTCGTTCGGCGCGCGCGCCTACCGCCGCCCGCTCGACACAGCGGAGATCGACGCGCTGCTCAGCGTCTACCGGGTCGGCGCGAAGGGCGCGACCTACGCGGACGGCATCGAGCTCATCGCGCGCGCGGTCCTCCAGTCGGCCGGCTTCCTCTACCTGACCGAGATCGGCGACGGCTCCGGCGGGTCCGCGCTGGCGCTCACGCCGCACGAGCTCGCGAGCTCCCTCTCGTACCTCATCACCGCCGGCCCGCCCGATGACGCGCTGCTCGAAGCCGCCACAACGGGCGCCCTGTCCACGCCCGAGGGCCGGGAGGCCGAGGTGCGGCGGCTGCTCCAGACGTCGGCCGCCCGCGACCGCATCGTGCGGGTCGTCCGCGAGTGGCTCGGCATCGACCGGATCGCGATGACGGCGAAGGACTCGAACGTCTACGAGGATTTCGCCGGTGTCAGGCCGTCGATGGAGCTCGAGACGGCGGCGTTCGTCAACGAGGTCCTGTCGAACGCCACCGGCACGGTCGGCGAGCTGCTCGGCGCCGACTGGAGCGTCCTCGACGAGCCGCTCAGGGAGTTCTACAAAGCGGAGGGCGTGGGGCGCGTCTCGCTCTCGAACCGGCGAGGGATCCTCAACCAGGGCGCCTTCCTCGCGGTGCACGCGCACGCCACCGAGACCGCGCCGGTGCTGCGCGGGGTGACCGTCCTCCGCCGCGTCACGTGCATCGACATCCCCTCGCCGACCGAGCTGAACATCAACGTCGTCCCGCCGGTGCCCGATCCGAACAAGACGACGCGCGAGCGCTTCTCGATCCACTCCACCGACGCGGAGTGCAGGTCGTGTCACAACTCCATCGACCCGTTCGGGTTCTCCTTCGAGCGATTCGACGGCATGGGCCAGCGCCGCGACACGGACAACGGGCACATGGTCGACAGCGCCGTCACCGTGGCGATGGGCGCCGACATCGACGGCGCGTACGCTGACAGCAACGCCCTCGCGCAGGCCCTCTCCACGAGCAAGACGGTGCGCTCGTGCTTCGCGCGCCAGGTGTTCCGCGCCTCGGCGGGCCGCAGCGGCAAGAGCGCAGCGGAGAGCGAGGAGTCCTTCCTGAGGGCGTGGGAAGCCGCCCCGGAAGCAGAGCAGGGCAAGATCGTCGAAACGCTCGTCACCTACGTCAAGAGCAGTCTCTTCAGCCATCGGAGGCCCCAGTGAACCGCCCGTCCACACGCCGCTCGTTCCTCCGCGCCGTGGGCGCGGGGCTCGCGACGCTTCCTTTCGTGAACATGCTCGGGGACTCCGTCGCCAGGGCGGGCGGCGAGGAGCTGCCGCTCAAGTTCGTCGCGATCTATCACCCCCACGGCATCTCCGCCGAGTACTGGGCCATGCGCGCCGGCGAGACGGAGACGAGCTTCGACCTCACCTACGAGAACTGCTCGCTCCAGCCCTTCGACGACCCGGCGACCTACGGTCGGAGCTTCAAGGACAAGATCCTCATCGTCGAGGGCATCGACCACCTGTCGAACGCCAACGGCCACGACTCGGCCGGCACCATCCTGACCGGCAGCCGCATCGACGGGAAGAAGCCGCTCAACATCTCGCTCGACCAGTTCCTCGCCGTGGAGAAGGGCCTCGGCGCCGACACGCGCATCACGAGCGTCGCGCTCGGGGTCGGCAATGACGCGACGGAGGCAGGGCAGACGCTCTCCTACGGCGCAGGCGGCGCGCCGCTGCCGAAGATCATCGACCCGGTCGAGGCGTTCAACCTGCTGTTCGCCGGCCTGGTCGTGGGCGACGACCCCGAGGCCCAGGCCCGCGCGGCCCGGCAGCGCGAGCTCGGGCAGAGCGTCATCGACTTCGTGCGCGGCGACATCAACCGCCTGCGCCCTCGCCTCGCGCCGGCCGAGCAGCAGAAGCTCGACCAGCACCTCACGTCGCTCCGCGAGCTGGAGAAGCAGATCGCGGGCCCCGGCGCGGGCGGGCAGGCGTGCGTCCTTCCCCCGAAGCCGGATGCATCGAAGTTCCCCCACCTGAAGCAGTACAACGGCGGCGAGCCCTACTTCGACGCCATCACCGACGCCCACGTCGACCTCCTGGCGCAGGCCCTCGCGTGCGGCGTCACGCGCTTCGCCACGCTGTTCATGAACGACCTGGCCTACGAGGGGAATCCGCTGGGGTTGCCGGCGGACAACCACGGCTCGGTCGCGCACACGTACGACGCGTCGCCGGTCGGCAAGGGCGGCTGGCCCGGCGACGGCAAGCCGGAGACGTGGGTCCCGCTCGCGAAGTTCAACCGCTACAGCTACTCGAAGATCGCGCGCCTCATGCAGCGCCTCGACGAGCTCGGCGCCCTCGACAGCACGCTGATCTACGCGTCGAGCGACATGGGCAACCCCTCGCTGCACAGCACGCGCAACGTGCCGACCTTGCTGGCGGGCGGCGCGAACGGGAAGTTCAGGATGGGGCGGCGCATCAAGCTCCGGGCGGATTGCCCTCCGGACGCGCCGTACTGCAGCGAGACCGACGCGACGTTCACGCCCACGACGAACAGCCGGCTCCTCGTGTCGATCGCCCAGGCGTTCGGCGTCGAGACCGAGTCGTTCGGCTCCCAGCCCGACCCGAAGCTCACCACGGGCGCGCTCAGCGAGCTCACGTAAAGCACCTCCCGTCACCGGGGCACCGGCGAGCGTCCACCGTGTCAACCCGCGGTGGACAGCCTCGGACGGCGGCGCCGCGCCCAGCCGCGTGACAGGTGACCTCCGCGGCCTGTACGCACCCCATACCTGAGGCATCCCCTCAAATTCTTCGGAAAATTCACAGGGAGGCGGGGAGACGGGGAGGGGAATCTTTAAAATACTCCCTGTCTCCCCGCCTCCCTGTTCAATTTCTCCGCTGAAAAGGGCTGCAAATGAGGGGATTCCTCAGACCCCATACAACATCCGTCGCGTGACCAGGGCGACCTCGGTCCACGTCGCGCAGACGGACCGCCAGCGACGGCGAGAGCGGCAGTGGCAGCGGCGCCCCCGGCTCCGGCAGCGGCGCTGGGCCCGGGCTCGACGACTTCGGCGGCACGGGAGGGGCGAACGGCGCGCCCGGAGACCTCGACCCGGGCGCCGAGCCCGGTGAAGGCACGGACTGCGGGCGGCAGAACTTCAACGTCGAGCGCAAGCCGGCCAGCATCCTCCTGGTCCTCGATCGCTCCGCGTCGATGCTGGACGATCCGAACGGAGACGAGGGTACGCCGTCGAAGTGGGACATCGTCGTGCCCGCTCTGCAGGAGGTGATCACGTCGACCAACGAGGCGGCCTCCTGGGGCCTGAAGGTGTTCCCGCAGGGACACAGGGCGGGCACCTGCAGCGAGGAGAGCTTCCCGGGCGACATCCTGATCCCGATCGCGATGAACAACGCATCCACGGTGAACCAGGCGATCTCCGACACGGAGGCAGAGGGCGACGGCACGCCGACCGGAGATGCCATCAACAAGGCGGTCGAGTACCTGAAGACGCTGCAGAACGACGATCCCAAGTATATCCTGCTGGCGACGGACGGAGACCCGTCGTGCCCCAAGAGCGCCTCGGACGAGTTCGCGGTGCAGGCGGTGACGAACGCGGCCGCCGCCGGCTTCCACACATTCGTGGTCGGGATCGCATCGTCGGAGAGCAAGGTCGAGGCGCTCAACGGCCTCACCGTCGCGGGGCTCGAGCCGCGCCAGGACCCGGATCCGCTCGCGCCCAAGTTCTACCTCGCGTCCACGAAGGACCAGCTCGTGACGTCGCTGCAGACGATCACGGGAGAGGTCTCGACCTGCCTGTTCCCGCTGAGCGCGCCGCCGCCGAACCCGGACCACGTCGGCGTGTTCGTCGGAGAGCAGGCGGTCATGCAGGACGCCACGGGCACGGACGGCTGGAACTACACGGGACCCGACATGATGACCATCAAGCTGTACGGCTCCGCATGCGACCAGGTGGCGAGCAGCGGTGCCGGCTCCGTCAAGGTGATCTTCGGCTGCAAGGACGACCCGATCTACTGATCTGCCGGGACCGGGCCGGCCGGGTGCGCTGCTCCGCCGGCCCGCGCCTCCGCCGGCTCGCGCCTCCGCCGGCGCACGCATCCACACCGAGAGCGCTATCGATGGGCTCGCCGCCGCCCGCGCGGCGCCCCCCGGCGCTCCGCACCGCGGAGCGCCGCTCGCGATCGCGAGCAGCACGCCTGCGGCAAGAGGAGATATCGGTGCGATCGATTTCATGGTTTGATCCTTGTTCATGGCGCGGAGCCCTCGTGCACAAAACCGGCCGATGCGCGCCTCCGGCCCGCCGCTGGCGGCGCGCTGCTCCCGCGCGGCGGAGCGCCATCTGCTCGCGTTGCGGGGCGCCCGCGCGTCGGCCGCGGCCGTCAACGCGGCCGTCAACCGGTGTCGACCTCGAGTTGACACGTCCACCGCGGCCGAGGTCCGCGCGGCGGCCCGATGTCCTGTCGCGCGCCCTGGATCGTCCTTTGCAATCAGCAAGCGAGGGGCAGCGGAACGGCGTGAGGCGTGGGTTCGTGGTTGCCCCCTCGACGGGGCCGAGTCGAGGCGTCGACGGGCGCCGGCCGGCGTCATCCAGGCGCGCCTGGGACGCGGGTCGTCCCTCGTGAATCCAGAACAAGAGGTAGCGAGATGAGATTCAGAATGAAATCAGCTTTCACTTTGTTGCTCGTGATCGGCGCCGCCGGGGTCGTCCAGATCGGCTGTTCAGACGGCGACGCGACCGACGACGGCGGCCAGGGGGGCAGCACGAGCAGCAGCACTGCCAGCGGCGGCGTCACCAGCGGCGGCGTCACCAGCGGCGTCACCACCAGCAGCGGCGCCACCACCAGCGCGACGAGCGGCGGCGGCACGGGCGGCGGCGGCGAGGGCAGCACGACCGCGAGCACCACGACCAGCGGCACCGGCGGCACGGGCGGCGAGGAGCCGCTCGGCAACGAGATCCCGACCGCGATCCCGACCCCGACCAACGGCGACGGCGAGATCAGGAACGAGACGACTGTGCTCAGGAACGCCGCGAACGGCGGCCAGGACGTCTACGACTTCAACAACCAGAAGATCGGCGTGAACAACACCGAGGACTGCGACGACGGCGAGGGCCAGAAGACGGTCTTCGAGGTCGAGGACGGCGTCACGGTGAAGAACCTCATCATCGCGGGCGGCCTCCCCGGCGGCAACGGCATCGTCTGCAAGGGCGACTGCACCCTCGATCACGTCTACTGGGAAGACGTCTGCGAGGACGCGGCCACCAACAGCGTGGACGGCGCTACGATGCGGATCAACAGCTCCATCGCCCTGCACTCCGCCGACAAGATCTTCCAGCACAACGCCAAGGGCGGCTCCACGACCATCGTCACGAACTCGTACATCGCCGACTTCGGGAAGCTCTGGCGCTCCTGCGGCGACTGCACCGCCAACGGGGGCCCGCGCAACCTGGTCATCGACAACGTCAGGGTGGACGGCGTCAAGACGACGATCGCCGGCGCGAACCAGAACTACGGGGACACGGTCACGATCACCAACCTCTACGTCAAGGGGGGATACGACGAGGCGGACGACAAGCCGAAGATCTGCCAGGAGTACCGGGCCGTCACCGACCACATGGGCGAGTCGCAGAAGCTCCACGGCGGCGCGAGCCAGTGGAACACCGACACGTGCCACGTGAGCAAGAGCGACATCAAGAGCTGGTGAGCGAACTACCAGCATCGCTCGCCCCGATCTCACCGCCTCGCGACGCAGCGACCCGCGCCTCGACGGGATGGCCCGGCGCGCATCGCCGACGTCCGCCGGCCTGAGCGCCGCGCGAGGGGCGCTCCCGTCGAGCCCCTCGCCAGGCGCCACCGCCCCGCTCGTCTGCCTCGCGCGCTTCACGGCGCGCGCCATTCAACTCACGCTCGGCTCTGGCCTCGACGCGCAGGTGAGCCGCCCTACCCGTGAACAGGAGAATCGCGTAATTGTGGTCGGATGACACGCTCGAGCGCGGTGCATCCCGACGTGAGGGAATCCTACCTCTTCCGCCGTGTCAAACCTCCGAACCCCGCGCTGCTCTTCGGCGGCCTCGGTGCCTCGGGCTGGCGCCCTCCGGCGCGCTGCGCTCCTGCCGACAGCGACGGGGCAGGACCACCCGACGGGCGATAGAAGTTCGGGGGCAACCTCGCCGGCAGCTTCTGGCACGCGATCCACCTCTGCCGCTTCGAGCCCGGCGAGCTCGACCCCCACGTGCCCGGCCTTCGTCTCACCGACGACGAGCTCCTCCTCCGGGCCGCGCCGCGCATCCCGCCGCGCCCCCGATCGAACCGCTCGCCGCCGCGCTGAGGCGCCGGGAAGGACCTCGAGCTGGGGGCGGCCCCTACCGATCAGCGATCCGTGGGCGCTGCCCCGAGCCTCCGGCGCAGGTTGGCGCGTGCGCGCGCCTCGAGGCGGGCCCGGAAGTACGGCGAGAGGAAGATGTGCCCGGCGGCGAGCAGCTTCTCGAAGAAGCGCCGCCGGCCCGCGGCGTAGAGCTCGGGCGGCACGGCGCTGTACTCCGCGGCGATCGCGCGGTCGTACGCGTCGAACGCCGCCGGGTCGCTGCCGAGGATGGCCATGTCGCAGTCGAGGAACAGGGCATCCTCCTCGTCGACGTCCGCTGGCCCGAGCGCGCCGTGGCGCGCGGTGAGCACGATGAGCCGCGCGATGGCGTCCGCGTCGAGCCCCTCGCCAGGCAGCCATCGCGACACCGCCTGCCGCGCGAGCTCCGCGCTGCGCGCCTCGTTGTCGTGGCGGCCGGGTACGTACACGGCGTCGTGGAAGAGCGCGGCCAGGAACACCTCGCGCGGCCTCCGCCAGCCGACGTCGCGGCCTACCTCGTCCAGCCGGCAGAGCACCTCGCGCACGTGGGCCAGGTCGTGGTAGGCGCGCCCGGGCTCGCCGTAGGCGGCGCGCACGGCGCTCCACAGCGGCTCCGGCAGGACGAGCCCGCCCGGCGCCTCCGGCGGCGCGCCGCCGGTGCCCGCGGCGGCGCGCGCCTCGCCCGCCACCCCGGCGCGCGCCTCGCCCGCTGGGCCAGCGGGTGCCTCGTCCGCCGCCCCAGCGCCGCCCTGCCTCGCGGGAGCGGTCATACGAGCACCAGGTCCTCGGGGCGGAACAGCTCCCCGTCGTACGCGGCGATGCGGCCCTTCTCCGTGACCTTCGCGTGGTTCTTGGCCAGGTTGGCGCGCCCCTGGATCTCGCGATCCGTCAGGAAGCAATCGACGTCGGCGACGCAAAGCCCGACGGAGATCGTCGGCGCCCGCTCGATACGGCGGTAGCGGCGGCGCGCCAGGCGCTCCTGCAGCGCGCGCAGGAAGTCCACGGCCGACGCGCGGGTCGCGTTGGGCAGCGTGATCATGTACTCGTCGCCGCCGAACCGGTACGCGTGCCCGTGCGCGAAGACGTGCGCCTCGATGCTCTCCATGAACGGCGGGAGCACGTGCAGGTCGACCGCCGTCTCGGTGTGCTGGACGTTGAACGCCTTGAAGTCGTCGATGTCGATGAACGCCACCGCGATCGAGGCGCCGCGCAGCGCGCAGCGCGCCCGGTAGTACGAGAGATCGGGGAGGAAGAGCCCCGGCGCCTCGAGGATGTGGAACTTCTCGTCGTACTCGCGCGGGCGGAGCGGCGGCGCCTCCGGGAGCACGGCCTCGGCGTGCCGGATGGACATGTAGTCCGTCAGCCGCGGCACCTGCAGCGCGCGAGTGGCCGCGAACCAGGGCGCGGCCATCAGCTGCTCCAGCCCGTGGACCTCGCGCCTGAGGTGCCGGATCGTGTCGGCGTTCACGGCCTTCTGCAGCGGCTCCTCGATCGCCATGGCGCTGTCGCGCCGGAGGTCGATGAGGATGCGCTTGAGCAGCGGGCCCTGCGTGTCGTGGATCTGCACATACGGCTGGCGCAGCTCCAGCTGCCGCCCGAGGAGGCTCAGCTGGCCGATGAGCTCCGTCACCTCCGGCGGCTCGTAGCCGCGGAACTGCTGGCGGATCACGTCCGCCACGTCGCGCCGGAAGGCGTCCGTGAAGCGGGCGACGCAGTGGGACAGGGCCTTGGCCTCCGACGGCGTGAGCTCGGGCATCGTCGCGAAGGATAGCCCGGCGGCGGAGCGCTGAGGCGATCGCGCGCCCTGGCCGCGCCGCGCTGGAAATCCGCCCGGAATCCGGAGATGCTGGCCGCTCCTCTTGTCCCCGGTTCCCGGTTCCCGGACTCCCCTGCCCGTTCCATGCACGACGCCAACCCGACGGTCACGACCCTCCGCAGCGACGCGATCGAGCTGCCGGACCTGCGCGTCATCGTCGCACCGCAGAAGAGCCCGCCTATCGAGGCCATCCTCGGCGTCGACCCGATCATCCTCGGCACGAGCGGCGAGTGCGACGTCATCATCCCCGACGCGCGCGTGTCGCGGCGTCACTGCCAGCTCCGGCTCACGCCCCGCGGCGTCGTCGTCACCGATCTCGGCAGCAAGAACGGCACGTTCATCAACGACGTCCTGATCCACGAGGCCTTCCTCACGCCGAGCGCCGTCGCCTCGCTGGGCGGCGTCTCGCTCACCGTCCGCGTCGGCGGCGCGCCGGTCGTCGTCCCGCTCTCGACGTCGGCCAGCTTCGGCGAGGCGCTCGGCAGCAGCGTCCCCATGCGCGCGCTCTTCGCCCGCCTCGAGCGCGCGCCGCCACGTCGGAGACCATCCTCCTGCTCGGCGAGTCAGGCACCGGGAAGGAGGTCCTCGCGCGCGCCATCCACGCCGCGAGCCCGCGCAGCGGCGGCCCCTTCGTCGTGTTCGACTGCAGCGCCGTCGCGCCGAACCTCATCGAGGCGGAGCTCTTCGGCTACACGAAGGGCGCCTTCACGGGCGCGCAGACCGCGCGCGCCGGCCTCCTCGAGGAGGCGAGCGGCGGCACGCTCTTCCTCGACGAGATCGGCGAGCTCCCCATCGACCTCCAGCCGAAGCTCCTGCGCGCCCTCGAGGCCCGCCAGGTCCGCCGCGTCGGCGCCGCCGCGTACACGTCCTTCGACGCCCGCGTCATCGCCGCCACCCACCGCGACCTCCAGGGCCGCATCGCCTCGGGCACGTTCCGCGCGGATCTCTACTACCGGCTCGCCGTCGTCGAGGCCGTCGTGCCTCCGCTGCGCGAGCGCAAGGAGGACATCCCGCTGCTCGTCGAGCGCTTCCTCGCGGCGCAGGTGCCGCCGCGCTCGATCGCCGACCTGCCCCCGAACGCGCTGGAGCTGCTCCGCGGGCACCACTGGCCGGGCAACGTGCGCGAGCTGCGCAACACCGTCGCGCGGCTCGTGCTCTTCCCGCACCTCGCCGAGGAGGCGATCGTCAAGGTGGCGCCGCGGCCCTCCGACATGGGCGTCGGCCAGTTCGCCGCGCTGCCGCTGCGCGAGGCGCGCGACATGGTCGTCGAGCAGTTCGAGCGGACCTTCATCGCCATGAAGCTCCGGGACCACGGCGGCAACGTCGCGCGGGCCGCCGCGTCGATGGGCGTGTCGCGGCAGCTCGTCCACCGGCTCATGGAGCGCTACGGCATCCGCAGCAAGGGCTGACAGGCCGCGCGGCGCCGGGAGCGCGCGGCGCCGGAGCGCGCGGCGGGCGCTCGGCCTTCGGCTCCTCAGGCCGCGGACGGTGACGTTCGAGGATCGCCACGGAGTGAGCTCGATGCCGTCAGCTCCCCCGCTCGAGAGCCGGCAGAGGGCGCGCAGGACGGGGAAAAGTTGCGCAGCACACAAACAGAGGCGCGCAGGAGAACGCCGAGGCTGCGCATGAGGGCGCCAGCACGGCGCAGGAGGGCGCCGGCGCGGCGCAGGAGCCGCGCGACTGTAACGAGGGACACTCCACGGACTGCGCAGCAGGGCACCGGCGCTGCGCAGGAGCCGCGCGACTGTAACGAAGGACACTTCACAGGCTGCGCAGCAGGGCACCGGCGCTGCGCAGGAGGATCGACGTGCAGTGGCGCGGGGCGTCGATCAGGAGCCACGCGTGAACAGGCGTCGCGCGTGGCTCGATCGAGCGTGTAGTTCGCCATGCCAAGCCACTCCCCAGACGGACAAGCGTCCGCGAGCGAAGGCTCATATGACCTGAAGCGTCGGCTTCCCTCGCTTGCGCACGGCGTCTGGGACTTGCGCGAACTGCTCACCATCCAGGTGAAGCCACGCCAGCTTCGGTAGAGCCGTTCTTCCACAGCGAGGGCCGGTAGTTGAGGTCGTAGGAGATCCGCACGTCGTGCTCGCGCGCGACCTCCATGGCCTCGCGCGCCACGCCGGCGGTGGTCTCCGACAGGGCGCAGAAGATGCCGCCGGTGTGGAACCAGCGCGCGCCGCGCTCGCCGAAGATGGCCTTCCACGGGATGTCGCCGGGCCTCAGCCTCGACGCCGCGCTGTGGCCCCGGTCCGAGCACCCGACGGCCCCGCGAGGCCCGAAGCCGCGCTCGGTGAAGTTGAGGCCGTTGCGCGCCTCCCGGCCCACGCCGTCGTAATCGACCCAGCGCAGGTACGACGTGTCGACGCCGCCCTGGAGCATGAGGTCCTCGATCAGCCGCCCGACGGGGTTGTCCGCGAGCGCCGTGACGACGGCGGTCCGGAGCCCGAAGCAGCGGCGGAGCCCGCGCGCCACGTTGTACTCACCGCCGCCCTCGCTGGCGTCGAACGTCCGCGTCGTGTGGATGCGGCGCTCTCCAGGGTCGAGGCGCAGCATCACCTCGCCCAGGCTCACCTGGTCCCAGCTACAACCTTTGGTACTGCGAATCTGCATTTTCCTGCTCCCTAACGGCTCATCCACCCGCCGTCGACGACCAGCACGTGGCCGTGGACGTACTTGCTTGCCTCCGAGCACAGGAACAGCGCTGCTCCCGCTATGTCGCTCGGCTCCCCCCAGCGCCCGGCCGGGATGCGATCGAGGATCTGCCGGCTGCGCGCCTCGTCGGCCCGGAGCGCGGCCGTGTTGTCCGTCGAGATGTAGCCGGGGGCGACAGCGTTCACGTTGACGCCCTTGCCGGCCCACTCGTTCGCGAGCGCCTTGGTCAGCTGCGCTATACCGCCCTTGGACGCCGCGTAGGCCGGGACCAGGATCCCGCCCTGGAACGAGAGCAGCGACGCTATATTGACGATCCTGCCCGACCCCTGATCGAGCATCTGCTTCCCCGCGAGCCGCGACAGGCGGAACGCTGAAGTCAGGTTGACCTCGATCAGCAGATCCCAGTCCTCGTCGGAGTACTCGACAGCCGGCGACCTCCGGATGAGCCCCGCGTTGTTCACCAGGATGTCGATGCGGCCGAGCTCGGCCTTCGTCCTCCCGATGAGCTCCGCGTGCGAGGCGCGATCCGACAGATCTGCGGCCATCCCGATGGCGCGCCGCCCGAGCTTGTGGATCTCGGCCATGGTGGCCTGGCCCGGCTCGTCCTTGCCGTGACAGGAGATGTCCGCCCCGGCGCGCGCGAGCGCCGTCGCGATCGCCGCGCCGATGCCCATGGCCGAGCCCGTCACGAGCGCTACCTTGCCGTCCAAACGAAACGGATCGTTCGTCATTGTCTTACCCTTGCTTCAATCGCGCGGCCTCGAGCCGCGGCACGAGCCCGTGAATGATGGCGAGCGCGAGGATGTAGGCAGACGCCGCCATGATGAACAGCGTCGAGTAGCTCCCGGTGAGCTGCAGGACGCGGCCGGCGATCTGCGCGATCAGCATGCCTCCGATGGCGCCGGCCATACCGCCGAAGCCGACGGCCGAGCCCACGGCCTGCGACGGGAACATGTCCGTCGTGAGCGTGAACAGGTTCGCCGAGAAGCCCTGATGCGCGGCGGTGGCGAGGCCCAGGAGGAGCACGGCGACCCACAGCGAGTCGGTGCGCGTCGCGAGGAAGACGGGCGCCACGCCGAGCGCGCACACGAGCATGGCGGTCTTTCGCGCCGCGTTCGCCGTCCAGCCGCGGCGCATCAGCATCGAGGAGAACCAGCCACCGGCGATGCTGCCCACATCCGAGAGCAGGTAGATCGTGACGAGCGGAGGACCGATCTGGAGCAGGTTCAGGCCGTGCTTGCGGTTCAGGAAGTCGGGGACCCAGAACAGGTAGAGCCACCAGAACGGATCGGTCATGAACTTGCCAATCGCGAATGCCCAGGTCTGGCGGTGCGGGATGAGGGTCAGCCAGCCGACTTTGCCGGGCGACGGCGACGGCTCGCTCGTGATGTAGGCCCGCTCCGCCGGCGTGACGCGCGGGTTCTCCGCGAGGGGGCGATAGAGGATCATCCAGGCGACGATCCACAGCGCGCCGATCGCGCCGGTCAGCGCGAAGGCAGCGCGCCAGCCCCAGGTCACCGCGATCCAGGGCACCACGAGGGGGCACACGATCGCGCCTATATTGGTGCCGGAGTTGAACAGCCCGGTCGCGAGCGCGCGCTCCTTCTTCGGGAACCACTCCGCGATCGTCTTGAGGGCGCCCGGGAACATCCCTGCCTCGCCGATGCCGAGGGCGAACCGCGCCGCGGAGAGCCCCCCGGCGCTGCCGACGAGCGAGTGCGCGGCCGCCGCCACGCTCCAGAACCCGACGGCGAACGAGAACCCGCGCCGCGTCCCGATGCGATCCATGAGGCGGCCCATCGTCAGCATCCCGATGGCGTAGGCGGCCTGGAACGACGTGACGATGTTGCCGTAGTCGATATCGTTGTAGCCGAGGTCCTTCTGCAGCGTCGTCTTGAGGACGCCGAGGACCTGCCGGTCGACATAGTTGATCGTCGCGGCCGTGAACAAGAGGGCGCAGATCACCCAGCGATAACGCCCGATGCCGGCGGCGAGCTGCGCCCCCTGCGGCGCGGCGTCGGCGCCCGCAGCGCGCGGCACCTCCGAGGGCACATCCGCTATGCCCGTCGTGGACTCCGATTTCATCACCATGAAGCTATCCTCCTCACTTCGACCCGCGTGGAGCTGGCCCGCTCCCGCAATGGCTATCCGAGGCTCGGCGCTGGCCCGGAGCCGCGCCGGCCGAGCCCCGTATGTAGGTTGACCGCCCCGAACACTTGTTCTTCCCGCTCTTCCCGCTCGCGGCGCGCGGCCAGGCGCCAGACGGATCGAGTCGAGCGCCCGGGCGCCGCGACATTCGAGTGATGGCCGGCCGGCGTCAAGGAGCGCTTTCGCCCCCTGTGCGGCGCTGTTGCGCCGACCACGACATGTTGAGGATTGACTGGCTTCATCGCTTCACGACCTTCTTTCTTCTGCTCGGAATCAATGAGTTTTCTGGAGTCTCACGCGCGTAGGCCAGCGCGCCGGCGCGTCACAGGGTCACCCCGTCCTTGAAGATGGCGATGTCCCTGTTCCCGATCTCCTGTCCATATCGATGCCCCCCTGGACGTGTCGTCGGTGAGAGTGGAACGGTGCTGCGCGGCGCGGAGATTCCCTGGAGCGCCGATGGAGGCCCGCGGCCCGCGGGCAGCGACGCCAGCCGCGGGGCGCTCGGCCAATGACACGAGGTTCTGCAATCCGTGCGCCAGGTCGCGGGCGGCCCACACCCGCTCTCGTGAGGCGCGCTCCGAGTCCTCTCGCGCCGGCCGCTCAGCCTGGCTCGAGGTGCACCCCGAGAGTCGGCAGCGGCGTGGCCCGGCGTCATCGCTCGACGCCGGCGCGGCGGAGATCCCCAGACACCCTGTGCCGGCGCTGACGGCGGGCCGTCAACCCGGAGTTGACTGTGTGGACATCCGCTGGTTGCGCGGCTGGTTGCGCGGCTGGTTGCGCGGCTGGTTGCGCGGCTGGTTGCGCGCGGCGGTCCGCGCGCGCAACCAGCCGCGCGCCGCGGCGTCGCGCCGAACTGGCTGGCTCCTCGGACGCTGCCTCCGACGCTGATGCCCCGGCGCTCGTGGAGGCGCGTCCGCCCCCGTCGAGCTCCGGACGTCCTGCACGCGCTGCACGCGTCCGCGCAGCGCGGGAGGTCACCGTCTTGCGTTGGCATGGCCCCTGAGGTAAGGGGGCGGCAATGAGTGGTCCCGAACTCGGCCGCCTCATCGACGAGGTCGATCGCACGGTGGACGTCCAGTTCGCCGCCGTCGGCGATCTCGATGAGCTGAACCGCCTGTATGCCAGCCTGCTTGGGCGCCGCGGCTCGCTCAATGCGCTGATGAAGCAGCTGCCCGGGGCGGCGCCCGAGGAGCGCAAGCTGCTCGGCCAGCGGCTCAACGCCGTGAAGGGCCGCGTGGAGCGCGCCCGGGAGGTGGCCACCGCGCGGATCAAGCGCACGGCGCGCGACCTCGAGCTCTCGGCGCCGCCGCTCGATATCACCCTGCCCGGCCGCTGGCGCGCGCCCGGGCGCGCGCACCCGATCATGCGGACGCTCGACGAGATCGTCGATATCTTCGTCGGGCTCGGGTTCGACGTGGCCGAGGGGCCGCAGATCGAGCTCGCGCGCTACAACTTCGATCTCCTCGGGTTCCCGGCGGATCACCCGGCGATGGACATGCACGACACGTTCTACGTGGCGGGCGATCCGGGGCAGAACGTGCTGCTCCGCACCCACACGAGCCCGGTGCAGGTGCGCGAGATGCTCTCCCACCCTCCCCCGGTGATGATCGTCGCGCCCGGCGTCGTCTATCGCCGCGACGACGACGCGAGCCACAGCCCCATGTTCGTGCAGATCGAGGGGCTCGTCGTCGACCGCGACGTCTCGCTCGCCGACCTCAAGGGCCTGCTCGAGGTCTACAGCCGCCGGATGTTCGGTGAGAACACGAAGACGCGCTTCCGGCCGAGCTACTTCCCCTTCACCGAGCCGAGCGCCGAGCTCGACGTTTCCTGCCTCGTCTGCTTCGGCGAGAACCGCGCTTGCCCTCAGTGCAAGGGGACTGGCTGGCTGGAGGTGCTCGGGTGCGGCATGGTCCACCCGACGGTGCTCCGGAACGTCGGAATCGACCCGGAGCTCTACACGGGGCTGGCCTTCGGCATCGGCGTGGATCGCACGGCCAACATGAAGTTCGCCGTCGACGATATCCGCGCCTTCTACGAGAACGACGTCCGCTTCCTCGGAAGCCTCTAGAACACCGATCACGTTGAAACCTGGAGAATTTTCACAGGGAGGCGGGGAGGCGGGGAGGAAGAAAAAAAATGAATTTCTCCCTCTTGCCGTCTCTCGCTCCCCGCCTCCCCGCCTCCCTGTGAAATTCCTGCTTTTTCTCGTGGTTTCAACCCGTTTGTCGCTCTAGGCACATCTCCGCTCGCCGCAGGCCCGACTCCCCATGTTGATATCCTACAAGTGGCTTCAAGAGATCCTCGGCTCCGATCCCGGCGTCGACGCGGTGACGTCGGCGCTCGGCCGCGGCGGGCTCGAGGTAGATCGCGTCACGCACGTCGGCGCCGCGCTGCGCCCGGTGGTCCTCGCGAGCGTCGTCGCGACGCGGCCGCACCCGAGCAAGAAGGGCCTCACGCTGGTCCGCGTGGACACCGCCGGCGCCGGCGAGGGCGTCGAGGTTGTGTGCGGCGCTCAGAACGTCCCGGCCCCGGGCGCCGGGGCGCTCGTCTGTTATGCGCCCGTGGGGGCGCAGGTCCTCGACCGCGGCGGCGCGCTCGTCACGCTGACCGAGAAGGCGGTCGCCGGCGTCCCCTCCGCCGGCATGCTCTGCGCCGAGGACGAGCTCGGGCTCGGGTCGAGCCACGAGGGGCTGTTGACCGTGGACGGCGGCCGGCCCGGGCAATCGCTGCTCGACTGGGAGCCGCGCCTCGAGGACTGGATCATCGAGCTCAGCGTCACCCCCAACCGGCCCGACGCGCTGGGCCACCTGGGCGTGGCCCGGGACGTGGCCGCGGTGCTCGGCATCCCCTTCAATCCGCCGGCCGTCGCCGCGCCGCCGCACGACTTTGCGCGGGCCGCGCAAGCGTCGGTGGAGGTGCGCGACGGGGCGCGCTGCCCGCGGTATGCCGGCCAGGTGATCGAGGGCGTCCGCGTGGGCCCCTCGCCGCTCTGGGCGCGGGTGCGGCTCGGCCGCCTCGGCGTCCGGCCGATCACCAACATCGTCGACGCGACCAACCTGGTGATGCTCGAGCGGGGGCAGCCGCTCCACGCCTTCGATCTGGACACGCTGCGCCTGCCGGTCGAGATCCGGATGGCCCGGCCGGGCGAGGCGTTCGTCGCGCTCGACGGGCAGAAGCTGTCCTTGAACGAGGACGACCTCGTTATCGCCGACGCGGAGCGCGTCGTCGCGCTGGCCGGCGTGATCGGGGGCGCGGACAGCGGGGTCACCGCGACGACGCGCCGGGTGTTCCTCGAGTCGGCGTACTTCGAGCCGCGCGGGATCCGCAGGTCGGCGCGCCGGTACGGCTTCCACACCGAGGCGTCGCACCGCTTCGAGCGGGAGGTGGACATCTCGGGGGTGCCGCTGTCGCGCGACCGCGGGAGCGCGCTCATCTGCGAGCTCACCGGTGGCGAGGCGGCGGGCGAGCCGATCGACGCGTACGTCGCGCCGCGCGACCCGCGCCGGCTGACGCTGCGCCTGCCGCGGTACCAGCGCATCATCGGCGCCGAGGCGCCGGCGCGGACGCGCGAGATCCTCGGGACGCTGGGCATCTCGATCGTGGCGCAGCTTGCGGACCAGCTCGTCGTCGAGGTGCCGGCGCACCGGCCGGACATCGTCGAGGAGATCGATCTCATCGAGGAGGTAGCGCGCGTCGCCGGCTACGACCAGATCCCGAGCCGGCTCCCGCACGTCGCGGCGGCGCCCGCGGGCGCGAAGGGCGACTACCGGCTGCGGCGCAGGGTGCGCCAGATCTGCACCGGGATCGGGCTGCACGAGGCGGTGACGTACTCGTTCCTCTCGCCGCAGGAGATGAAGGCGGCGCGCTACGACACCGCGTCGCTGCTCCGGCTGCTCAACCCGCTCTCCGAGGAGAAGTCGGTGATGCGGCCGTCGCTCGTGCCGGGGCTGCTCACTGTCGCGCAGCGCTCGCAGCGGTACAACGTGCCGCGGGTGCGGCTGTTCGAGGTGAGCCAGGTGTTCCTGCCGCGCCAGGGCGAGGCGGCGGGTGCTGCGGGCAGCGCGAGCGGCGAGGGCCAGCAGGCGCAGGTCGAGCGGCCGCCGGTCGACGAGCCGACGCGGCTGACGGTCCTGCTCGCGGGGCCGCGCGACAGCTATCTCACGCGGCCCGAGGACGTCGATTTCTACGACGGCAAGGGCGTCGTCGAGGCGGTGCTGGCCGAGCTCGCGGGCAACGTGGCGCCGGCGTTCGATCTGGAGGGCGAGCCGCCGCCGTGGGCGCACCCGCGCAAGGGCGCGCGGGTCACGCTGGACGGGCGGCCGGTCGGGTACGTGGCGGAGCTGCACCCGGACGTGCGCGACGCGCTGGAGATCACGAGCGGGGCCGTGGTGGCGGAGCTCGACCTCGCGGCGGTGGCGGCGGCGTACAGGGCGCCGGTGGCCGCGAAGCCGAGCCGGTTCCCGGCGATGCGGCACGACGTGGCGCTCCTTTTGCCGCTCGACGTGCCGGCCGGCCAGGTGATCGAGGTGCTGCGGACGACCGCCGGCGAGCGCTGCGAGAAGGTCGAGCTGTTCGACAGGTACCGCGGCAGCGAGCTTCCGGCGGGGACCCACTCGCTGGGGTTCGCGCTGTGGTTCCGGTCGGCCGAGCGGACGTTGACGGACGACGAGGTCGACAAGTGGACGAAGGCCGCGGTGGACGCGGCCAAGGCGCGGTTCGGGGCGCAGCAGCGCTGAGGCGGGCGGTGGGCCCGGGCTGCCCGGCCCCCGGCGAGGGTGTTCGTCGGGCGGCGCGGGGGCCCCGCCGGACTCGCCTGGGACGTCTTCTCTCCGGCGCTCTGCGCCGGAGAGAAGACGTCGATCGGGCTCAGACATCGGCCCTCCCCGCGCCGCCCGACGAACACCCTCGCCGGGGGCCTACGGTCGGGTCGAGCATCCAGGAGAGCGCCGGTCGTAGGCGGGCGCGGCAGGGCTGAGCGGGGGCCTGGCTCAGCTTCCAGGAACACGTACTGCACCTGGGGCAGCCCGAGCGCGCCGCTGTGCTGCTCCTGCATCCGCCAGCGGCTCAGCATCGGCACCTCGAGATTGCCGCCCTCGCCCCTGTCCGACCAGAGCACGAAGTCGCAGATGGTCACGCCCACGACGTCGCACAGCCCTGGATAGGTGTCTGCGCTGCGCAGCTGCATGACATACGCCTTGCTGGCGTTGTACACGATGCGCTTCTCGATCCCCTCGACCTTGGCCACCTGCATCTCGACGACGAACCGGCGGCCGGACGCGTCCGTGCACTTGATGTCGACGATGGAGAGCTTGAGCTCCGGCACCGCGACGTGCTGCTCCAGCGAGAGGTGCTGGACGTCGCGAATGCAGTGCGGGCCCTCGAGCTCGAGGAGGTGGTTGAGCAGCGCGATGAGCACCGGCTTGCGCTCCTCGGCGCCGAAGATCCGCTTGAACACGAAACCGGTCTTCGGATCGGCGAACGTGGGGAACACCAGACGATCTTACGGCCGCCGGCGGCGGACGCCAATCACCCCGCCTCGCGCCCCGGAGGGCGCCCGAGCGCTCGGCGGCGCAGATGAGGCACGCGCAGGCAGATCGAGGCGACCGGCGCCGGCGAGCCGGACGATGCGGCGGAAGTGCGGACACTCCATGTGGCTCGGCGCGGAGCACGCCGCCGCGTGGCGCAGGCCGTCGCGCATGGCGCCGAGCCGCTGGATGGTCCGGTCCAGCTCCTCGGCCTTGGCCAGAAGCCGCTCGCGCTCGATGCGCAGCCGACCGTCGGGCGCGAACATCCGAGCGATCTCCTCCAGCGAGAACCCCGCCACCTGGCCGAGGGCGATCAGCGCCAGGCGCTCCAGCACCCCGGGGTCGAAAAGGCGCCGCAAGCCCCGCCGCCCGGTGGAAGCGATGAGCCCCTTCTCTTCATAGAACCGCAGGGTCGAGGCGGGCACGCCGGAGCGCCGGGCCACCTCCGCGATGTCCATGTCATTCACGCTTGACCTCAAGTTGACTTGAACTTGCAGAATACAGGGCGTGATTGCCGAACGCAATCCGAAGGAGACTCCTATGTCAGAAGCCAATCAGCCGAATCGCGACCAGGCCGCGCTGTGGAACGAGGCCGGTGGGCCCATCTGGGTGGAAATGCAGGAAGTGCTCGATGCCATGCTGGCGCCGCTCGGGGCGCCGCTCATGGAAGAAGGCTTCCCCGGCGAGGGCGGCCGCGTGCTCGACATAGGCTGCGGCGTGGGCGCCACGGCCCTCTCGATGGCGCGGCGCCTCGGGCCGACGGGCCTCTGTCTCGGCGTGGATATCTCCGGGCCCATGGTGGCGGCCGCCAGGGCACGCGCCGCCGCCGAGGGCCCGGCTTCCGCCGCCTTCGTCCAGGCAGATGCGCAGACCCATCGCTTCGAGCCGGACAATTTCGACGCGGTGATCTCGCGCTTCGGCGTGATGTTCTTCGATGACCCCGCGGCGGCGTTCGCCAATATAAGGCGCGCCGCGCGACGCAAAGCAAAGCTCTCGTTCGTGGCCTGGCGCAGCCCCGCCGAGAATCCGTTCATGACCACGGCCGCCCGGGCTGCCGCACCGTTCCTGCCACACTTGCCCGTCCCGGCCCCCGACGCCCCCGGCCAATTCGCCTTCGCGGACAGGGACCGGGTGCAGCGGATCCTGGACGCGAGCGGCTGGACCGACGTCGACATCCGCCCCATCGACGTTCCGAGCAGTGTCGCGGAGAAGGATCTCCTCGCCTACGTCACCAAGCTCGGACCGGTGGGTCTGGCGCTGCGGGACGTGGACGAGCCTACGCGCGCCCGGACGGCCGAAGCGGTCCGCGCTGCCTTCGATCCCTATGTCCGTGATGGCGCGGCCCGCTTCACCGCGGCCTGCTGGCTCGTGAGCGCGCGCGCCTACCCGCTTGCGGCTCGAGGGCTGTGAGCCCACGACCTGGCCCGCGGATTCCGGTGACGAGATCTGGCGAAGAGTTGACCTCGGCCTCCTTGGCGGTGAGGCCGCTGATGGCCTTGTCGCCAATGAAGTAGAGCCGGTTGTTGGCGATGGGGATGAAGGACGTGGTGATCTCGGGCAAGTGCTCGTATCGACCTGAGGCATCCCCTCAAATTCTTCGGAAAATTCACAGGGAGGCGGGGAGACGGGGAGGGAAATCTACAAATACTCCCTGCCTCCCCGCCTCCCTGTTCAATTTCTCCGCTGAAAAGGGCTGCAAAATGAGGGGATTCCTCAGCGTATCGACGGCAGGCAGCAGGTGAGCGTCGGCGGCCGTCTCCGTCTTGTCAACGTGCTTGGAATAGACGACGATGGTTAGGCTGTACGTCGTGATCTTGAGCGTCTTGACGAACTTCGATTTGCGGCTGACGCCGCCGACCCCCCCTGACAGAGCGGGTGCTCGCGGCGTTCCGCGAGAAGCACATAGTCCTCCCCGGCGAGCCCGGGTGAGGAGGGAACCGGCGCTGCGACGAGCGCTGAGGCGGCCAGCCGCAGCCGCGAACCGCCTCATGGCAGCCGCAAGCCGCCCCGGCGTTGCCCCGAACCGCCTCGGCGTTGCCCCGAACCGCCTCGGCGTTGCCCCGAACCGCCTCGGCGTTGCCCCGAACCGCCTCGGCGTTGCCCCGAACCGCCTCGGCGTTGCCCCGAACCGCTCCGCGCCGCCGCCTGGCGCCTCAGACCCCCCGGGGGCCCCCGGTCTGGAGCCCTTTTCGCCTCGAACCCTGGGGGCCCCCCCGGTCCACGGAGCGCTCTCCTCGCACCAGGACCTGCGCCGACGTCACCGCGGCGGCGTCACCCACGTCCGCGCGGCGCCCGCTACTTCAGCTTCTCCCCGATCTTCCCCACCGTCCGCTCGATCAGCTCCTCCTGCTCGCGCTTGCTCCGCAGCGCGGCCTCGGCCGCCGCCCTCGCCTTCCGCTCCTCCTCGGTGGCCTTCACCTCGGCCTCGCGCGCCTCGGCCTCGGACCGCTGCGCCGTGTCCCGCGCCGCCTGCGCCTCGCCCGCCGCCACGCGGGCGCGCTCGGCCTCGGCCTCGGCGCGCTCCCGGGCCTCCTCCGCCTCGCGCTGCATCTGCTCGGCCCGCCGCCGCTCTGCCTCGCTCTCCTGCCGCGCCCGCTCCGCCGCGCTCCGCTGCGCCTCCTCGCTCGCGAGCGCCTCCTTCAGCGTGTCTTCCTTCCTCCGGATCTCGTCGAGCTGCGCCGTGATCACCCGGTTCTGCCGGGTCAGCGTCACGATCCCCGCCCCCGCCGCGACCGCCACGAGCGACAGCCCCGCGATGACCCCGGAGACGAGCCGGCGCCGCCTCCGGTACGTCTGGTCGGCCAGCCGGAGCACCGCCTCCAGGAAGAGCCGCTCCCGCTCCGGCAGCGCGCCCCTGTAGCGCTCGCGAAAGCCGCGCGCCTCCTTGGCTACCTTGCCGGTCCAGAGCGTGTCCGCGGCGCGGCCGCTCGCGTCCCAGAGCCGGGCCGCCGCGCGCAGCCGGTCCAGGAACACGGCGTCCTCCTGGCTCTCGTCGAGCCAGCGCGTGAGCGTGGGCCACCGCTCGATGAGCGACTCGTGGACGAGCTCCACCGTGCTGCCCGCGCGGTCGTTCCCCTTCTCGATCGCCAGGAGCCGCCCATCGGCGAGCAGGCCCACCACCCGCTCGATCTCGCCCGGGTCCCCGGGCAGCTCGCAGAGCTCGCCCAGGCTGGCCACCGCCCGCGTCCGCTCCGGCGTCACCAGCCGCTCCAGCACCGCCCGCGAGAGCCTCGCCTGGCGCTCGCTCATCCCGGCCAGCAGCGTGTCGGCGTGGCTCGCCAGGGCGCCGGCCACGCCGCCGATCGCCTCGTAGCTCGCCCGCGTGAGCAGCCGTCGCCCCCGGTCGCGCATCTCCCAGAGCCTCGCCGCGGTGAACTGGAGCAGCGGCAGCGCCCCGCGCGTCGTCGAGAGCGCGTCGAGGATGCCCTCGACCATCGCCGGATCCTCGATCTCGTGCCGCGCCGCCTCGACCGGCTTCACCAGCGCCTCGCGCAGCCCCTCGCGCCCCATCGGCCGGAGGAACACGAGGCCCCGGGTCATCGCCGCCATGAAATGCTCGTGTTCGGCCATCCGCTCCAGGAAATCGGACCGCACCGACAGGACGACGCGGAGCGGCGACGAGGCGTCGTCGGCGATGCCCTCGAGGCACGCGAGGAACGCCGCGCGCTCCTCGGCGGGGGCGCCGAGCGTGATGAGCTCCTCGAACTGATCGATGAACAAGAGGAGGCGCTTCTGCGCGCGGCCCGCCCCCCCGCGCAGCCCGGCGCCGAGCAGGCCGGGCTCGGCGCGCAGCCGCTCGACAAGGACCCCGCGCGTCGCCGCGCCGCCATCGCGGGCGAGCGCGTGCGAGTCGGTGCTCAGCGTCACGGCGGGGTGGCTGAAGAGGTCCGCGAGCACCGCCAGCGGCTCGCGCCCGGGCCGCATGACGAGCGCCTCCCAGCCCTCGCCGGAGCGCTTGAGCGCCGGGATCACCCCGGCCCGCACGAGCGACGACTTCCCCACCCCCGACGAGCCCGCGATCGCGACCAGCGGCTGGCTGCGGAGGCGCGCGACGACGCCCGCGAGGTCCTGCGCGCGGCCGAAGAAGCGGTCGGCGTCGGCCTCCTGGAACGACGAAAGGCCGGCGAAAGGGCTCTCGTCCGCGCCGAGGTGGATCGCCCGGCGCCCGGGCAGGAGCGGCAAGAGCTCGGCCAGGAGCTCCTGCGCGGAGGCGAACCGCTCGGCTTTTCGCTTGCGCAGGCAGCGGTCGATGATCGCGCCGAGCGCGCCGAGCTCCGGGTGGCCCGCGCCGACCTCGGGCATCGGCTCGTCGAGGCGCGGCACCGCGACGAGGTCCTGCATCCTGCACGGCGCGAGCGGGTGCGCGCCGAGCACGAGCTCGTGGAGCAGGATGCCCACGGCCCAGACGTCGCTGGACGCGTCGATCTCCTTCGCTGCCCACTGCTCGGGGGACATGTAAGGCAGCGTGCCGACGAGCGCTCCCGTGCGGGTCAGGCGCAGCTCCTCGGCGGAGGGGTGCTCGCCCGAGAGGCTCGCCTCGTCGTCGCGCAGCGAGGCGATGCCGAAATCGACCACCTTGATCGCGCCCGACGCGTCCAGCATGACGTTCTCTGGCTTGAGGTCGCGATGGACGATGCCGGACGCGTGCGCGCTCGCGAGCGCGCGCACGATGGGGACCACCATCTCGACGGCCAGGCCGGGCGGGACCGGCGCCGTCGACACCCGGGCGGGGGCATCGGCGGGCCGGCGCTGCTTCATCCAGCCGCGGAAGCTCTGCCCCTCGATGTACTCGAGCACCATGTACGGGAACCCGTCGTGCTCGTTCACCTCGTGGATCGTCACGATGTGCTCGTGCTTGCAGCGCGCGGTGGCCTGCGCTTCGACGAGGAAGCGCTGGACCCCGATCCGGCTCAGCTTGGTGAGGAGCTTGATCGCGACGAGGCGAGCGAGCCGGAGGTCGCGCGCCAGGAAGACGACGCCCATGCCCCCCCGGCCGAGCTCGCGCAGGAGCTCGTAATGGCCGACGCGGTCGCCGGCCGAAGGCGGCGGCCTGGCCTGCGAGAGCGAGGACGGCGGCGGGGCGTCCGTCGAGTTCAACGTTCGGGTCCTCATGTCGCGAGCGCCCGCGGCCACGCCGCCGGCCCTGAACTGTACTCTATCGGACAGCGCCGCCCCGGGGGGCGCTGCGCCGTTGCTCGTCATGATCGCGTCGACCGTGTTCTCGGGCCCTGCGCTGTTCATTGCGGGACGCCTCCCGGGATCGCGCTCGGCCGCGCCGACGATCGACCGCGCATCCTCACGGCGGCGAGCGTCGTGGAACGCTTCGCTCCAGCCGTACGCGGCGCCGCGATGATCGATGTTGCGTTGAGCACGATGACGACAGCCGTCGCGATGGCGGCAGGATATAACCGCTCCGGTGCCCGCCTGTACATCTCATCCCACGGCGGATCCAGCCCGCTCCCCTGACACCCGGCTTCTGGATGAGATCCCCTGGATCCGAGCGTCGCAGGCCTCCGACGACACGCTCACACGCCAGCTTACTTTGCAGGAGGCTCTGCGCGGATGTAGCCTTGGCATTGACGTGCGCTCGTCGTGTAGGTCGCGGATTTTGCTCACGCGCCCGGCGAGCCTCGGCGGGTGCGCGGTCGGAGGTCCTGCGGACGCCGCGGGGGCGAGGCGCTCGGCGATCACGACGACGATCCGCAGACGACTCGCCCGGGTCGCCCTCTGCGCGGCGCCGCTCGTCTTGCCGATCGCTCTCGTGGCCCTTTGCGCCGGGCCCGCGCGAGCCCAGGCCTCGCGGCCACCATGGCACGAGGGGGTCTCCGAGGAGCGAAAGCAGAGGGCACAGGCGCTCTTCGAGGAGGCGCGGGAGCTGCACCGGCGCATGATGCTCGCGGAGGCGCGGGCGAAGTACGAAGAAGCGCTGGCTTCCTGGGAGCACCCCGAGCTCCGGCTCTACCTGGGACGGGTGCTCACGAGCATCGGGCTGCCGCTCCTCGCCTACGAGAGCCTGAGCCTCTCCTTGCGCTGGGGGCCCGGCTGGCTCGCGCCCGAGCTGGAGCAGCAGGCGCGCGCGACGATGCGATCGCTCGTGGAGCAGGAGCTCGCCGCCGTCGAGATCCATTGTGATGAGCCGGGCGCCGCCGTGCTGCTCGACGGCAAGCCCTGGTTCGTTGGGCCCGGTACCGGGCGGCGGATGGTCATGCCCGGAGAGCATGTCGTCGTGGCGAGGAAGCAAGGCTATTTCACGGTCGTGAGGCCCATCGTCGTTTCCGCCGGCAAACAAGCCTCAGGCCGGCTCGCCCTGGGCGTCGATGCCGTCGTCACCAGGCAGCGGTGGCCCGCCTGGGTCCCCTGGGCCACGATCGGGGCCGGCGCTGCCCTGGGCCTCGTGGGTGGTGGGCTCATGTGGCACTCGAGCACGAGCCATGAAGCGACAGACAAGCGCGTTCAGAGAGAGTGTGTTCCTTCCTGCCCGCCGTCCGGCAGCGATATGTACGGTGGCAGCGTCCTCGAGAACCAGCTGGCGCTCGGGGCCTTGATCGCCGGCGGAGCGACGGCGATCACGGGGACGGTCCTGCTCTTCATGAACAGGCCACAGTCCTACCGCACCGAGGATCGCGGTGGCGTGAAGGTCGAGCTCCGGCCCGCCGCGTCGCTCGGCGCTGCGGGGATGTCGGCCCGGCTCGTTTTCTGATCCTGCGGAGTCGCCGCGGCCTTCGAGCGCTGGAGGGAGAGCTCCCGTTACCCGGGAGCACCTGGGTTGATGTCTCCTGAACGCCCTCCCGCGCGACCCCGACGCCGGGAGGCCTCCGGGGAGCGGAACCTGCGCATCACGGGCTCCGCTTTCCCTCCCGCGGCACGATGCCGTACTGCTTGAGCTTGAAGGTGAAGGTGCGGACAGGCATCCCGAGGAGCGCCGCCGCCCGCTTCTGGACCCCTTCCGCGGCGTCCAGCGCCTGGCGCATGCGCGTACACTCGATCTCCCGGAGCTCCTCGGCGATCGGCTTGAAGCGGGCGGGCCCCGAGGCGGGCGGCGCCGAGGTGTCCGCGGCGGGCCGCTGCGGGACGTCGAGCCCGGCGATGCGCTCGGGCAGGCTCCACGGCTCGATGACCGGGCCGTCCGCCGTCGCGGCGGCGTACTCCATGGCGTTCTTGAGCTCGCGCACGTTGCCGGGAAACGGGTGCGCGAAGAGCGCGGCGAGCGCCGCTTCCGAGAGATCGAGCGCGGGCCGCCCGGTCCGGGCGCACGCCTCGGCGAGGAACAGCCGGGCCAGGATCGGCAGCTCACGCCGCCTGTGCCGGAGCGGGGGCAGCTCGACCACCGCGGCGCTCAGGCGGAAGAGCAGGTCCTGACGGAAGCGGCCGGCGAGGACCTCTGCCTCGAGATCGCGGTTCGTGGCGGCGACGATGCGGATGTCCACCTCGCGCTCGCGCACGTCGCCGAGGCGCGTGATCCGCTTCGCCTCGAGCGCGCGGAGCAGCTTGGCCTGCACGCCGAGGGGCAGCTCGCCGATCTCGTCGAGGAAGACGGTGCCGCCGTGCGCCCGCTCCAGCAGGCCGGGCTTGGGCGCCCGCGCCTCCGAGAAGGCGCCCTTCTCGTAGCCGAAGAGCTCGCTCTCCACGAGCGTCTCGGGGAGCGCCGCGCAGTTGAGCGTGATCAGCGGCTTCTGGGCCCGCGCGGACCAGTGGTGCACGGCGGTGGCGGCGTTCTCCTTGCCGGCCCCCGTCTCGCCGAGGACGAGGACGGGCAGATCGCTCGCGGCGAGGCGCCGGATCAGCTCGAAGAGCCGGATCATGGCCGCGTCGGCGACCACGATGGTGCGCTCGCCGATGACGTGCCGGACGGCGGTCTCCGAGGCGGGGGCGATCGACCCAGGAGCGGCGATCGACGCGGCGGTCCGCGCGCCCGCCAGGAGCGTCTCGGTGTCGCCGCCGTCGAACGGGTAGGAGGCCAGGCCGGCGCGCGCCTCGGGGGCCAGCGGCGCGATCGCCTCGAGCAGCTGGAGCACCGCGGCGCGCGCCGCCTCCCCGCCGAGCTCGGGGAAGCCGATGGCCAGGTGCGAGCCGCCGTCCCAGGCGACGATGTCCATGAGCCGGAGCACCGAGAGCGCCCGCTGCGCGAGGGTCGTGCGCATCTGCACGGCGCCGACGGAAACCACCGCCAGGCCGAAGGGCCGCGCCGAGTCGGCGGCGCGCTCGATCTCCTCCTCGACGCGCCGGCGCAGCTGGCCCATGTCGATCAGCGCGCTGCCCCTGGACGGCGGCTCGCGCCGGAGCATCAGCGTTGTATCGCCGATGGCGACGACATCGCCGGAGCCGAGCGTGCGCGAGCCCTCGATGCGCTCGCCGTTGACCACCGTCCCGTTGTGGCTGCCGAGATCGGTGATCCGGATCTCGCCCCCGGAGACGACGAGCTTGGCGTGCCGCCGGGAGACCGCGGCGGTGTCGAGCCTCACGTCGGCGTCGTCGCTGCGCCCCACGATGAGCGCGCCTTCATCGGGGAGGGCGCGCCTGTACGAAGAGGAAGCGCCGATGACGAGCAGGTATGAGCTGATCCCTCGGCTGTCCAGGGACCCCCGCAGGTCGAAGGTCTGAGTCGTCAACGGCGATCGTGGGGGGCCGCTCATGAGCCCGAAGCTATACTCGAATCGCTTGCGTATGCAAGCTGCGGGCCTCTCGCTGAAGGCTCGGGCTACAGCGCTTTCAGCGGTCGCAGAGCCGACGTCGTGTCAGAGGACGCTTTCCCTGAGCTGCGGTGAACTCACGTGCCTCAGGACGGGCTCTGCGACAGGATACACGCCTGCTTGTGGTGCCATGACCAGCGCGCCGGAGCGTTCCGGTGGCTATTATACCGCCCGGCGTCCTGGTGGGCACAGCGGCGTGCTGCTGCACCCGGTCTCGGCCTGCCCTTCGGGAGCGGAGGCTCGGCCGGGGGACTCCCCGGTCTGACGTGCCCGGGCGTATACTCGCCCGACGCGTACGCCTGGCGCTCCACGGTGGCCCGGGCGAGCAGCGCGGTGGTTGAACGAGGGAAGCGCGAGGGACGGTCGATGCATGCATTCGTGCGGAGATGGGGCGTGAAGCCGAACGGGGATGCCAGGGGCCGCCCTCGGGCCGGCGGAGCGCTCCGCCATGCGATGGCGGTGATGCTGGTCATGGCGCTGACCGTCATCGCCGGTGCGTGCCTCGAGGGCTGGAGCGATTGTGGGAATGACGTTTGCCCGACCTACCTCGTCTGCGTCGAGGACATCAAGAAAGGCATTCATGCGTGCGTCGATCCAGAAAAGGCCAATATCTGCGGCAACGCGCTTGCCGAGGTCGGCGAGGTCTGCGACGATGGCGACAATGAAAGCGGCGATGGATGCAGCTCCGACTGCCTTTCCGCCGAGCGCTGCGGCGACGGCCTCCTCGAGGCGAAGCGCGGGGAGATGTGCGACTGCGGCGCTGACGACTTCGATCCCGTGGACCCTCAATGCAACGGGAAACAGAATGGAGCAGATCCATTGGCCTATTGCCGGAGCGACTGCACGAAGTCAGCCTGCGGCAATGGAACGGTGGACGACGGCGAGACGTGCGACACCAAGGTGACGGTCACCGCGTCCTGCGTGGACCTGCGCTATGATTTTGGCCGGCCAGAGTGCACAGCCGCCTGCGATGGTCTGTCCCCGGATTCTTGCGGTGACTGGAACTGGCGCGCGCAAGAGACCGACACATCGTCAGCCTTGCGGAGCGCGTGGGGAGCCGGGAAGGAGGATATCTTCGCCGTCGGTGACAGTGGCGTGATCGTGCACTACGACGGCCAGCGCTGGCAGACGATGGAATCGCAGACATCAGAAATGCTGGTCACCGTCTGGGGCAGCGGGCAAGACAATGTCTTTGCCGTCGGTGGCAATGGCACGATCCTGCGCTACGACGGCCAGCGCTGGCAGACGATGGAATCGCAAACAGCAAGCCACCTGGACGGCGTATGGGGAAGCGGACCAGACAACGTCTTTGCTGTCGGCTACAACGGCACGATCCTGCACCATGACGGCCAGACCTGGAAAGTGCGGGACGATTTGCCGGACATGCCGGAGAATTTACATGGCGTATGGGGGAGCGGTCCCAACGACGTATTTGCTGTCGGCGACGCCGGAACGATCCTGTACTACGACGGACAGGCCTGGGAATCGCAGCACGCACCACCTGACATGCCGGACAATTTGTATGACGTATGGGGGAGCGGTCCCGACGATGTATTTGCTGTCGGTGACGCCGGCGCGATCCTGCACTACGACGGACAGACCTGGCAGAAGGTCGGAACATCGGACCCGCCCGTATATGACCTGTGGGGGAGCGGTCCGGATGATGTATTTGCTGTCGGTGTCGCCGGAACGATCCTGCACTACGACGGACAGACCTGGCAGACGATGCAATCGCCAGCATTGGCATGGCTCCGCGGTCTATGGGGAAGTGGGCCAGACGACGTCTTCGCCGTCGGTGCTTCCGGCACGGTCGTACACCACGACGGACAGAGCTGGCAACGGATGGACTCGCAAACAACGGAAGAGCTCTTTGGCGCATGGGGATTCGCGCCAGACAATGTCTTCGCCGTCGGTGACCTCGGCACGGTCGTACACCACGACGGAGATAGCTGGCAAACGATGGCCGCACCAACAGAAGAATCGCTCTATGACGTATGGGGAAGCGCACCAGACAACGTCTTCGCCGTCGGTGACTTCGGCACGATCCTGCGCTACGACGGACAGCGCTGGCAAACGATGGCCGCACCAACAGAAGAATCGCTGTATGACACGTGGGGAAGCGCACCCGACAACGTCTTCGCCGTCGGTGACTTCGGCACGATCCTGCGCTACGACGGACAGCGCTGGCAAACGATGGCCGCACCAACAGGAGAATCGCTCTATGGCGTATGGGGAAGCGCACCCGACAACGTCTTCGCCGTCGGTGGCTTCGGCACGATCCTGCGCCACGACGGACAGCGCTGGCAAACGATGGCCGCGCCAACAGAAGAATCGCTCTATGACGTATGGGGAAGCGGCCCTGACGATGTCTTTGCCGTCGGCCAGGCAGGCATGATCCTGCACTACGACGGCCAGCAATGGAACGATATGGAATCGAACGAATCGGCATATTTTCTTGACGTATGGGGAACCGGTCCCAACGATGTCTTCGCCGCCGGCGGTGCAGGCACGATCGTGCACTACGACGGCATCTCATGGATTCAGCTCAATTCCACGACATATGATGCTCTCCACGCCGTGTGGGGCCAGGGAAGAACCTCCTTCATCTTTGGCAACGGCGGCGCCATCTACCGTCACACCCGACAGCCACCGCCGCGGTAGCAGCGCAGCTGCCCCGTTGACAGGCGCTCGGAGGCTCGCGTCGACCCTGAGGTGAGGCACTTGGCTGTCAGCACGATGATCTGCGAGCGACCCGTTCAGGTCGCCCTCTCCACCGCGAAGCTCCTCCTGCCCATGGCGCTCGTGGTCCTGTGCGCCGCGCCTGCGGGAGCCCAGGCTCCGCCGCCAACGGCGGAGTCACCCTCATCGCCAGCGACGTCACCGCGGACGCCAGCGGCGGGGTCATCGCCCCCGCGCCCGCCGCTGGATCCAGCGTCGCCGCCAACGTCGGAGTCGCCGCCCCCGTCGCCTGCGCCGTCGCCGCTGGATGCAGCGTCGCCGACGACGTCGGAGTCATCATCGCCGCCGCCATGGTACCGCGGCGTCTCCGAGGGCCGGATGCAGAGAGCCCAGGCTCTCTTCAATGACGCGCGGAAGCTGCACCGGCGCATGATGCTCGCGGAGGCGCGGGCGAAATACGAGGAAGCGCTGGCTGCCTGGGAGCACCCGGAGCTCCGGTTCTACCTGGGACGGGTGTTGAAGAGCATGGGCCTGCCGCTCTCGGCCTACGACAACCTGCGCCGGTCGCTGCGATGGGGGCCCGGGTCGCTCGATCCCGAGATGGAGCAGGAGGCGCGCGCGGCGATGCGCGCGCTCGTGGAACAGGAGCTCGCCGTCATCCAGGTCCGCTCTGACGAGCCGGGCGCCACCGTGCTGCTCGACGGCAATTTCTGGTTCCTCGGCCCCGGTGCCGAGCGCCGCACGGTGATGCCCGGAGAGCACATCGTCACGGCGAGAAAGAGTGGCTACTTCACGATCGTCAAGCCCATCACCGTGCTCACGGGCAAAGAGGCCTCGGTCCAGGTGGATCTGCGCGTCGATGCCGTCGTCACCCGCCAGCGGTGGCCCGCCTGGGTCCCCTGGGCCACGCTCGGGGCAGGCGTCATCCTGGGCGTCGCGGGGGGCGGGCTGATGTGGCACGCCCGCGCGAACGAACCGACCTGCGCTCCATGGTGCTCCGCAGAATTCGCCGACGAGTACGACCGCAGGTTGCTCGAGAACGGGCTCGGCATCGGCGTCCTCGTCGCCGGCGGAGCGACGGTGATCACGGGGACGGTCCTGCTCTTCATGAACAGGCCAGCGTCCTACCGCACCGAGGATCGCGGCGGCTTCAAGCTCGAGATCCACCCCGCCGCGTCGCTCGACGCCGCGAGCCTGTCCGCCCGGCTCGTGTTCTGATCCACCGACGCGGCCTCGGCTCGTCGCGCGGGCCGCGATGGAGCTCTCGCCGCCCGCCCGGAACCTTTCGCTCCCGCGCCTGTCATGAGCGCTAACCAAGGAGGTCTCCGCCATGGCTGAAGCTTTCCACATGGGCGGCTGGGGCATGTACCCAACGCTCGTCTTCGGGCTCCTGCTCCTCGCCGCATCCGTCCGTTACGCCATCTCCCCCGAGCGGCGGTTCGTGCCGCTCCAGATCAGCCTCGGTATCCTGACGCTCGTGGCCGGCGGGCTCGGCTTCGTCAGCGGCACCATCAAATCGCTCACGTTCATCGGCGCGGTGCCGCCCGACTCGCGCTGGTTCTGGATCGTCGGCCTCGGCGAGTCGCTCAACAACGTCGGCCTGGCGCTCGCGCTCCTCGTCCTCTCGTCCCTCGCCGCCACCGTGGGGGCTTATCGCTTCTCGCAGATGGAGCCTTCCCGCTGAAGCGAGGGCGCCCGGCGGCGCGGCTCCTTCCCTCACCCGGTCTCCTCCACCTCTTCCCTTCGCCACCCAAGGAATCCCCTTATTTGCAGCCATTTTCAGCGGAGAAATTGAACAGGGAGGCGGGGAGACAGGGAGTATTTTGAAGATTTCCCTCCCCGTCTCCCCGCCTCCCTGTGAATTTTCCGAAGAATTTGAGGGGATGCCTCAGCTTCCCCACCGCTTCCAGAAGGGCCCCAGCGCGCCCGGGCGCCCGGCGCGCCGGAGCTCAGCGGAAGCGCTTTGACGCGATGAGGTGGCGGAGGGCCTCGCGCAGGTTCCTCCGCGTGTTCAGCAGGCTCGGGTCGAAGTCCATCTCCACCAGCGCATCGGCGACGAGCGGCTTGATCCCGGTGATCAAACACTCGGCGCCGAGGAGCCGGAGGGCGCTCGCCGCGGCGACCAGATAGCCGAGCGCCTGGCCGTCCATCGCGTGGATCCCGGTGACGTCGATGATGACGTGATCCGCCGACCGCTCGGCCACCGCCTCGAGCAGCTCGCTCATCATCTGGGCGCTGCGCTCGCTGTCCATGACGCCGACCACCGGAAGACAGAGCACGCCGCTCCAGACCTCGATGACCGGCATCGACAGCTCGCGCAGCGCGGCGCGCTGGAGCTCGATGGTGGCGCGCTGGTCCTCGACCCTCTCCACGTAATCGAGGCTCCGCCGCCGCTCCACCGCGAGCGCCTCGATGAGCGCGTTGATGTCCTGCTGGAGCCCCGAGAGCGGGTGTCCCTCGGGCAGCGCCTCGTCCCACCGGACGTCGAGCGCGCCGTCGCGCGCGTCCGCGAGGACCTTGCGGAGATCATCGACGAGGGCGCGGATCTCGCGAGGATCGTCCGGCGACACCCCGGGACGCTGGCTCATGGCGCCCTGGACAGGCGGCGCGCGGCCCCGTCAGCCTCTCCCGACGGCTCGCTCCAAGGGTCTGCCCGGCGATCACTTCGGGGGTCACGTCGGGGGCGGCTCGCGCGCACGCGATCGGGTGTACCTCGTTTCTGGAATGCGTGGCAATAATGAATGACATCTTACTTTCCATGCAAAAGCGCGCCGGGAGGGCTAGGGCCGCTGGGCGGCGGCGACGGCGACGCGGCGCTCGATCCCGAGGAAAAGGACCGGGAACACGAGCGTGAAGGCGATCGACAGGGCGGCGACGGTCGGCATGCCGTCGAGGCGCCGGTCCGGGAGCTCGTGGAGCATCCGGGCCGACGCGAAAGCGGCGAGCGCGGACGCCATGTGCTGCACGGCCGACTGGATCGAGGTGAAGCGCGCGCGCTCGGCGGGGCGCGGCACCTTCGACGTGAGCGTGTTGTACGAGACGTTGCGGAACGTCATGCCGAGCATGAAGACGATGAAGATCCAGAGCACGGGCAGCCCCGGCACGTACGAGAAGAACCCCGCGTAGAGGACGGCCGCGAGCACCGCCGCCCCCACCGTGCCCGTCTGGAACGAGCCGAACCTGTCGACGAGCGGGCCCACGGCGCGCATCGCCACGAAGCTGACGAGGCCCCCCACGAAGTAGAGCAGCCCGAGCCGCTCGCGCGGGTACCCGAGGTTGTACTGCACGTACGCGGAGATGTTGGGGATCACGAGGAACGACGCCACGGTCACGATCGCGGTCGTCGCGAACGAGAGCATCACGATCGGCCGGGCAACCAACGCGCGGAGCTCGCTCAGCGCGCCGCCCGGCGGCTGCTCGCCGGCGAGGTGGCCTCGCATCGAGGGCAGGAGGAAGATCGCGAGCCCGGCGACGAGCAGCCCGAGCGCCGCGACGGCGAAGAAAGGCAGCGGAAAGCCGCCGCGCCGGGCGAGCTCCAGCCCGGCGGGGATGCCGAGCACCGAGGCGACCGAGAAAGCGCCCATCACGACGCCCATCGCCTTGCCGCGCCGCTCGGGCGGGATGACGTCGGCGACGATCGAGAACGAGACCGACGTCGCGGGCCCGCCGAACGCCCCGGCGAGCACGCGCGCCGCCATGAGGCTCGGCAGGCCTGTAGCGAGGCCGCCGGCCGCGGTGCCCACGACGAGGCCCAGCATCGCCACCGCGAGCGCGCTGCGCCGGTCGAACCTGTCGAGGAAGAACGCGCCCGCGAGGCCCGAGATCGCGGCCGCCGCCGTGTAGCTGCCGCCGATGAGGCCGATCTCGGACATCGGGATGCCGAGGGCGACAGCGAAGTCGGGCCCGAGCGGCATCACCATCACGAAGTCGAGGATGTTGATGAACTGGACCGCGGCGACAAGGAAGATGATGCTGCGTTCAGAGCGCTGGATGGGCACGATCGCCGACTCTACCACCGACCGCAGTCCCTCGATGGTTGCTTCCGGCGCAACGCTACGTTGCGCGGCCGCGCGGTTGTCCATCTCGCAAGCACACCTTACGATGGTCGCCATGGATCGCCGCACCGCCCTCGGAATTCTCGCCGCCGCGCCCGCCGTGCCCGTCGCGGCCGCGTGCGCCCGCACAGAGCCCTCGCCCACCAGCACCGATGAAGCAGCGCTCGCCGCGCAGGACGTCGTCCGCGACGTCGCGCCGCTCGGGTCGCCGTGGGAGACGCTCGACCCGTTCCTTTTCTGCGTCCACCACGACGACGCGTACCCGGCGGGCAACGAGCGGATGGGGCCAGCCGCCTCGCTCGCCGGCCGCGCCATCGGGCGCGATTTCGCGGGCAAGGACGGGTGGCGCATGTACCACGGCGACGTCGTCCCCGGCTTCCCGCAGCACCCGCACCGCGGCTTCGAGACGGTGACCGTGGTGCGGCGCGGGCTCATCGATCACGCGGACTCCCTCGGCGCGGCCGCGCGCTACGGCCGCGGCGACGTCCAGTGGCTCACCGCGGGGAGCGGCATCGTCCACGCGGAGATGTTCCCGCTGGTCGAGCGCGACGCGCCCAACCCGCTCGAGCTCTTCCAGATCTGGCTCAACCTGCCGCGCGCGGACAAGCTCGCCGACCCGCAGTTCGTGATGATGTGGGGCGACACGATCCCGCGGCAGGTCGTGCGCGACGCCGCGGGCAGGTCGACCGAGATCACCGTCGTGGCCGGCCGCTTCGGCGAGCTCCGCCCGCCGGCGCCGCCGCAGCGGTCGTGGGCGGCGCGCGCGGACGCCGACGTCGCGATCTGGACGCTCAAGATGGCGCCCGGCGCGCGGTTCGCGCTGCCGGCCGCGTCGCCCGGCACGAACCGCGCGCTCTACTTCTTCCGCGGCAGCGAGCTGCGCGTCGGCGCCCGCCGCGTCCCCGCGGGCCAGCGGATCACGCTGCGCGACGGCGCCGCGGCGCTCCTCGAGAACGGCCCTGACGAGACGGAGATCCTGCTCCTCCAGGGCCGGCCCATCGGCGAGCCCGTCGCGCAGCACGGCCCGTTCGTCATGACCTCGATGGCCGAGGTCCAGCAGGCCTTCCTCGACTACCGGCGGACCGGCTTCGGCGGGTGGCCGTGGCCGAGCGACGATCCCGTCCACGCTCGCGCGGAGGGCCGCTTCGCGCGCTACCCCGACGGGCGCATCGAGACGGCGGGCTGACGCGCGGCGAAGGGGGGCGAAGGGCGGCGAGGGCGCGCACACGCCGGCAGCTCCCCGGGCGCCGTATCTCGCCGATCCTGGACAGGAGTCGGCTCGCGCGATCGGACACCCGATCTCCCACCGCTGCTTGCGCTGCTCGCCGCGAGGCGCCGAAACGAGCCGAGATGGTGGCCGAGACGACCATAGCGGTGCTGCCGGGCATACGGCGTGCATCGCTGTCCGCGATGCCGTTCCAGGTCGCCACGTTCAACGCCGGGCTCGCCGTGGGGGTGCTGCCGTACGCGACGGAGCGGGTGCCGCGCGTCGTCGAGGCGCTCGCCGGGCTCGACGTGGATCTCCTGTTTGTGCAGGAGTTCTGGCTCGACGCCCACTGGGATCTGCTGCGCCGAGCGCTGGCGTCGCGGCTGCCGTACGCGCTCCGGCCGGAGCCCGCGCACCCGGCGGCGCACGGGGCGTGCAGCGCCTCGCAGGTGAGGCCGCTCGTCGCGTGCGCTGAGGCGAAATGCGACGGGCTCACGGACGAAGCGCTCGCGCGCTGTGTCATCCAGCACTGCGCGACAACCGCGCTCGCCCTCCCCACCCCGTGCCTCAACTGCATCGCGAGCCACCCTGTCGGCACGATCCACGAGATCGTCGACCGGTGCGTCGGAGAACCCACCGCGTCGCAGGCGCTGTCGGCGGGCCGGTCGTCGCGCTACGGCGGGCTCATCGCCTACGGCGGCTCGTTCGGCACGGGGCTCCTCGCGCGCACGCCGCTCGAGGACCGCGACGTCCTCGTGTTCGAGTCGACCTTGAACGCGCGCGGCGCCGTGTACGCGCGCGTCGCGGCGCCCGGGCTCGGCGACCTCCACGTCTTCGCGGCGCACCTGTCGCCGGGCGGCGCGGAGCAACCGCCCCAGGTCGAGCGCCTGCTCGCCTGGGTCGACGAGAAGGCCGGCGGCGCCCCGGCGCTGCTCCTCGGCGACCTCAACACGACGCCCGGCTCGTCGCTGTTCCGGCGGCTGGAGGGCGCCGGCTTCCGCGACGCGGACGTGCCCGATCGCCGCGGGACCTTCTCGCACGACGGGCTCGGCACGGGCGACGTGGGGGACTCGGGCTGGCGGCTCGACCACGTGCTCCTGCGCGGCTTCGACGCGCGCCTGCGCGTGGGCCGCATCCTCGACGCGCCGATCACGATCAGCGCCGAGGGGCGTCCGGTCCGGACGACCCTGTCGGATCACTTCGGCGTCTTGGCCACGATCAGCGGGCGCTGAAGCGGGGCGCGCGCGAGCGGCCCGCGGCGGGAGTCCATGGTACCGCCGAGGTGCCGAGGGAGATCGAGACGTTGGGCGGAGAGGAAGATGGAGAGGGAGAGATTCACAGGGAGGCGGGGAGGCGGGGAGGCGAGAGCCGGGATCAGTCGTTCGAACCAGCAGTCGCGGCGCCGGCTATTTCGGGTTGCGTCGATGCGGGAACGATCAACCTGGAGGCAGCCGGCTCCGAGCGAGCTCGAACGATGGTCCCCATCTCTCGCCTCCCCCCTTGTCTGTATTCTCTCTCTCCTCCCCGCCTCCCCGCCTCCCTGTGTACTTTCTCTTTCTCTGTCTCCCGCCCAACAAGCCGCTGCTGCCGGCGGTGCTGCACGCCAAGGCAGACCGGCAGGACGATCGGCCGCGCTCGCCTCCCCTCCTCAGGGCTTGCGCGGGCACCTGCCCGCCTGCGGCGCCGCCTCGAGCTCGAGCTCGCGGACACGGCCGGGCTCGCCTGGATCCAGCTCGAGCTTCATCACCATGTTCCCGCCGCGCTCGCACGCGAGCCGGAAGGCGTGCTCCTGCTCTCCATCCGAGTCGACCGAGCCGCCGAGCCTGCACCGCCCGTGTCGCTCTCGCAGGTCCTGCAGCTCTTGCTCGACCGCGTCCGCGTCGGCGGCGCGCGATAACACCTGCTGGAGCGGCGTCTTCTTCTGGCCGGCCGCGAGCGCCACCACCTGCTCCGCGGCGCGCTTCATCGCCTGGGTGGGGGGCGCGACGGCGCTGAAGCGAAACGTGTTGATCCTGGACGTCTCGGTGTCGAAGGTGAGCTTCGCCACCATGCGCCCCCGCTCGCAGGCCATCGCGAAATTCGCCTCCCACGGCCCCTTCGAGGAGAGCGCCGCGCCGGGCTTGCAGGCGCCGTGGTCCTTCTTCAGGCGCTCTACGATCTCCTCGAAGGCGGCTGGCGAGAAGCGCTCCAGGAAGCTCTTTGCGAAGAGCTCCTCGTAGCGCGCCGGCTCGAAGCGCTCGTAGAGGGCGACGGACGCCTGGAAGGCCGACTCCAGGCGAGGGCTCGGGCGTTCCTTCCGGGGCGCGGTGACGCCGGCCTGCCGGAGCGCCGCGCGCACCTTGCCGAGCAGCGCCTCCCTGTCGGTCTCGCTGTAGCTCGCGAGCAGCACGAGCCCCACGCCGGCCCGCGGATGGAGCTCCACCCACGCGGAGTAGCCATCTGCCGCCCCGCTGTGCCGGACGACCTCCTCGTCCTCGCAGCTCTCGTGGACGTGCCAGGCGAGCCCGATCGCGCTCGCCCGCGCGTCGACCGCATAGCGCCCTTCGTCGCCCGCCGGCTCGACCGAGAGGCGCGCCGGCCGCGCCGCCGTGTGGGCCTCCCGGATCGAGCTCCGCCGTAGGGGCCCAGCCTCCTCGCCGCTGCGCGGCGGGTAGGCCGAGAGCTGGAACGAGGCATAACGTGCCATGTCGCGCGCCGAGGAGTAGAGCCCGCCGGCCGCCTCCGACGCGCCGAACCGCCAGTGGGACTCCGGCTTCAGCTTGCCGTCCTTCTTGACGTGGCCAGTCGCCAGACGGCCAGGCGGGACGGCGCTCTCGTCCCAGACCGAGGACGACATGCCGAGCGGCGCGAGGATCGTCGCGCTCACGTAATCGCGATAGCGGCGGCCGGAGGCGCGCTCGACGACGAGCCCGAGGAGCGAGAACCCGAAGTTCGAATAGACTTCCTTCGTCCCCGGGACGTACTCGAGGACCGTACCGGGCACCGCCGCGCGGACCTCGGCGGCGGTGACCTCGCGCGTCGCGTCCGTGTAATGGAATTTCCCGAGCCGCGGCAGCCCCGAGGAATGGGTGAGCAGGTGGCGAATCGTGATCCGCGGCGAGTCGGCGGTCGGATAGACCACCTTCGCGAGCTCCGGGAGGTAGCGCGCCGCGGGGTCGTCCAGCGAGAGCTTGCCCTCGTCCCGCAGCCGCAGGATCGCCGTGGCGGTGAGCGTCTTCGTGATCGAGCCGACGCGGTAGACCGTATCGGCGTCCGGGACCGCCCCTGTCGCCGGGTCGCTCGCGCCGAATCCCCGGGAATACGCGAGCTCGCCGCCGATGACGACGCCGAACGAGAGCCCCGGCAGCTTCTGTCGGGCGAGCTCGGCGGCGAGGTGAGCTTCGATCTGCGGGATGACGGCCTGGAGCTTCGCCTTGCGCCCGGGGTCGTCGCTCCACGACGGCGGCTCCTCCGCGACGAGGAGGGGCGCGTCGGTCGGCGTGGCCGGCGGCGCGGCAGGCGGTGCGGCAGGCGCCGCCGGAGCGAAAGCCGGCCGCGGCGCCGCGGCCCTGGGCGCGGCGGGCGGGCTCGCGCCCGCGGCGCAGTGGGTCAGGGACAGCAGGAGCGGCAGGAGGGCGGCGCGGCGCATCAGCGGGGCGACGAGGCTACCACCGGTTCACGGGGGCTCGCGAGTTCACCGGCAACACGCCGTAGAGGGTCGCGCTGATGCCGAGCTCCGCCAGCGCCCCACCCCGTCACCCCCGGAGCGCCTCGGCGCCCCACGCGAGCACCGCCTTCACGCGCGCGTTGCCGCGCACGTCCGCGTGGCAGACGCCCCACACGTCGCGCGCGGGCAGCGCGAGGCGCGGGAGCACGCGCACGACGCGCGGCTCGAAGCCCTGGAACGCGAGCGGCATCACCGCGAGGCCGAGCCCAGCGGCGCACGACGCGACAAGCGCCGTGGTGCCGGTGGTGGTGACGGCGAAGCGCTCGGCCGGCACCCGGCGCAGGAGCCAGCGCATCTCCGGCGTGCCCGCGAGCGACGCCTCGAAGCCGACCCAGGTGTGCGCCGCGAGATCCGCGCTCCCGCGCGGCCGGCCCGCGCGCTCGAGGTACGCCTCGGAAGCGAAGATCCCGTAGGGCATCGTGCCCAGCTTGCGCGCCACGAGCGAGCCCTCCCTCGGCCGCACCACGCGGAACGCGACGTCCGCCTCGCGGCGCGCGAGATCGACGACGCGGTTGTCGCTGGCGAGCACCAGCCGCAGCCCCGGGTGGGCCGCGCGCAGCGCGCCGAGGCGCGGGACGAGCACGTAGGTCGCGAGCCCGTCCGGCGCGCTCAGGCGGACCGACCCCTCGAGCTGCGCGTCGACGCCGCGCACCTCGCGCTCGGCCGCGACGAGCTCGGCCTCCGCGCGCTCGGCGCGCGCCGCGAGCGCCTTGCCCGCCTCGGTGAGCGCGAGCGCGCCGCGGCGCCCGCGCACGAGCCGCGCGCCGAGCTCCTGCTCCAGCGCCGCGACGCGGCGCCCGATCGTCGTCGCCGCGACCCGCATCGAGCGCGCCGCGGCCGCGTGGCTGCCGCCGCGCGCCACGAACAGGAGGGTGCGCACGTCGTCCCAGCTCGGCATCCGTGCATCATCGCACGTTCGTGCTGCAGGAACGTGCGATGACGCAGCCCCTGCGCGGGCCCATGCTCCGGCGCATGAGAGCCATTCACCTGACCGAAGGGCGCGGCCCCGAGGCGCTCACCCTCGTCGAGCTTCCGGACCCCGTGCCCGGGCCCGGGGAGGTCGTCGTGCGCATGCGCGCCGCCTCCCTCAACCACCGCGATCTCCTCCTGATCGACGGCACCTACGCGCCCTTCCGGCGCCCCTTCATCCCCCTCTCCGACGGCGCCGGCGAGGTCGTGGCCACCGGCCCCGGCGTCGCGCGGGTCGCCCCCGGCGACCGCGTGGTCCTCTCCTACGTGACGGGCTGGGTCGCGGGGGGCCCCACGGACGAGCGCGTCGCCGGCCGGCTCGGCGGGCCGGACGACGGCGTGCTGGCCGAGCTCGTGCGCGCCCGCGCCGACGCGGTCGTCCGGGTGCCGGCGGGCCTGAGCGACGAGGAGGCGGCGACCCTGCCCATCGCCGGCGTGACCGCGTACCGCGCGCTGTTCGTCGACGAGCGCCTCGCGCCGGGGCAGTCGGTCGCCGTCCAGGGGACCGGCGGCGTCGCCTCCTTCGCCATCCTGCTCGCGAAGCAGGCCGGCGCGCGGGTCATCGCCACGACCCGCACGCGCGAGAAGGTCGGCCGCGCGCGCGACCTCGGCGCCGACGAGGTGATCGCGCTCGACGAGCACCCGGCCTGGGACCAGCGCGTCCTCGAGCTCACCGGCGGCCGCGGCGCCGATCGCGTGATCGACGTCGCGGGCGGCCGCGGGCTCGACCGCTCGATCGCCGCGTGCCGCACCGGGGGCACCGTGCACCTCGTCGGGTTTCTAGACACCCGCGAGGCGTCGTTCGACCTGACGCTCGCCATGCGGCGTGTCGTCACCCTGCGCGCGGCGTCCGCCGGGAGCAGCGAGGATCTGGAGGGCCTCGCGCGCGCGCTCGCGTCGGGAAACATCAGGCCGCCTGTCGATCAGGTGATGCCGTGGACCGAGGTGCGCGCCGCCGTGGCGCGGATGCGCGAGCGGCGGCACGTCGGCAAGATCGTCCTGCGGTTCGGCGCCGCCTAGTACCTCCTGAGCCGCGCCGTCGCCTTCGAGGATGACGAGGCGGCCCGGGTCGTTCACGGAGCGATGTACACGGGAAAAACTTCGCTCGCGCCTCCGCCCACGCGTCCGCGCTGACGCAGCCTGGACGGCGGGCGAGGCCATCGGTGCCTCTCGGACCGAGTTTTGCGCGAGTGCGCAACGCGGGTGAGCAAGGCCCGGGCGGCGGGCCTGCTGCGGAGATGGCCTGTCCGGGCGCCACGTCGACCGGAGGACCCCAGCCGTCCTGTCGGCGCGGGCCTCCACCACCGGCAGCGCCTCGGAGCCGCCCGCCCGGTCCTCCGCGCATCCGCCAGCTCGATCCGGCCGAATTCCCGGCCGTCATCCCGCGCGTCCTCGGGCGCCCGCGCCGTGATGGATGCGGTCCGGCAGGGCTCGACCGCAGGTCGGGCCGATCTCGAACGCTCGAGGCCGCGCGGGCGCAGGCGCTTCGCGCATCGGGCACGGGCATTGCTAGCGCACGGGCATTGCTAGCACTGCGAATAGAGCTCATCGCGAGGCGATGGCCTCATGAAGCGAGGGTCCCTCGCCTGCGCGCTCCGCGACAACGGCGCGGGTCGGCTGGTCGCCACCGAGCTCAACCCGATCAAGGCCGCGAAGGCCCGCGAGAACCTGCGCTCCACGGGCCTCGCCGACCTGGTCGATCTCCGCGAGGGCGACGCGCTTCAGACGCTGACTCAGGGGCTTGAAGGGGGAGTCGACATGGTCCTGCTCGACGGATGGAAGGAGATCTATCTGCAGGTGCTCCACCTCCTGGAGCCTCACCTGAGCCCTGGAGCGCTCGTCATCGCGGACGACGGTGTACCCGGAGTCCGTGACGCCCTACCTCGAGTACGTCCGGAAGGAGGGCAACGGCTATCTCTCCGTCGCCGTACCACTCGACGACGGGAAAATAGCGTGAAGGCCCGCTGCCCGTCGAGGTATCAACCCGTCGAAGGCTCATCTCGGACAGCGAGCGGTCCTTCCGGTGAACCAGCCCGCGGCGCTCTTCACCTTGCGAGGTGACCGACCGCGTTCTCTGCGCCATGCGTCTATGGCGCAGAGAACGCGGCGCGCGGCGACGTGAGGAGCCATCGTTATCTCCTTGGATGCTACTGACAGTCAACAGCTCGCCTCACTGTCGCGATCATCAAGCTTGTTGCCTTTGCGCGGGACGCCATGCCTTCCATCGGGCTCGGCCTGCGTTGGGCCGGCATCGCGACTCCGGTGTCACCATCAGAATTGACGAAAATCACCAATTCAATGTGCTCGTGAACAACGCCCGGGCGTACGACTCTTTCCGCTGGAGGTATTGCAATGTCGGTTTCACTCGATCTGAGATGCAAGTTGCTTGTGGAGTTCAACGGACGGCCAGTCCCCTACCCCAGGGATCGGACCATCCTCCACCTGTTCGAGGCCCAGGCGGCGGCGACGCCGGATGCGGCGGCGGTGACGTTCGACGGCCTCACCCTGACGTACCGGCAGCTCAATGGGAAGGCCAATGCGCTGGCGGCCCAGCTCCTGGCGCTGGGAGTCCGCAAGGGCGACCTCGTGCCCATCCTGATGGGCAACTGCCTGGAGCTCCCGCTCTCGATGATTGCTCTCATGAAGCTGGGAGCGCCGTTCATCCCCATCGATGGCCCGCGGGACCGGATCCGGACCATCGTGAACGAAATGCATCCCAAGGCGCTCCTGTGTGTGCAGCACCAGGAGGAGCTCGCGGGTCTGCCGTCGCCGCGGCGGCTCGTCGAGCACGGGCGCCTGGAGGAGCGCGAAAGCAACCATTTCGGCACGGACCTGACGGTGGAAGACCTCATCTATGGCTTCTATACCTCGGGCTCCACCGGGACACCCAAATGCACCTTGAACGTGCATCTGGGGCTGCTCAACCGCTTTCTCTACATGTCCCGCCGCTTCAAGAGCCACGGCAGCGACGTGGTGCTCCAGAACAGCCGGCATGTGTTCGACTCGTCCATCTGGCAGATGCTGTGGCCCCTGACGAATGGCAGCCACGTCGTCATTCCCGACCGTAGCGGTCTTCTGGACCTGGCGCAGACGATGGCTATCATCGAGAAGCATCGCATCACGATGACGGACTTCGTTCCATCCATTTTCAATGCCATGGTCGAGCTGCTCTCGAGCGAGCCCTCCAGCGCTGGAAAGCTGGCCTCGCTGCGGCAGATCCTCATCGGCGGCGAGGAGATCAACCCCAAGGCTGTATGGAAGTTCCTCAGGCTGCTGCCGCACGGGGGCATCACCAACACCTACGGACCCACCGAGGCGTCCATCGGGTGTGTCTTCCACGAGGTGACCGAGGCCGACAGCGACTCCATCCCCATCGGCTCGCCCATCGACAACACCTACGTCGCCATCGTCGACGAGGAGCTGGAGCTGGTTCCGCCCGGCACCGTCGGCGAAATCTACATCGGCGGCGACTGCCTGGGGCGGGGGTACCTCAACGACCCGGAGAAGACGAAGGCCGCCTTCGTGACCAACCCATTCCCTGAGATCCCGAGCGCAGCGCTCTACCGCACGGGCGACCTCGGCTACCATCGCGAGGACGGGCTCATCCAGTTCGTGGGCCGCCGGGACAGCCAGGTGAAGATTGGCGGTGTTCGCATCGAGCTGGGTGAGGTCGAGGCGGCCATCTCCTCCCACGCGCTCGTGCGCGAGGCGAAGGTCATCGTCCACGAGGACGGAGACGGCCAGAAGATGCTGGTCGCGTACGTGGTGGCGCAGAGGGGGCTGGACAGCGCCCAGCTCAAGGAGCACGTCGCCCGGTCGCTGCAGAGCTACTCCACCCCCAAGCAGTTCATCTTCCTCGATCAAATGCCGCTCACGCCCAACGGCAAGGTGGACCGCAAGGCGCTGGTGGCCATGTTTGCCCAGCGGGGCGAGGCCCCCGTGCGAGACGATGGCAACCTCTCACCGGAAGAGCGCGCCATCAAGGCCATCTGGCTCAAGCTCCTCAAGAGCGACAGCATCGACGTCTCGGCCAACTTCTTCACCAGCGGGGGTGACTCGCTGACGGCGCTGCTCCTTGGCCATAAGATCGAGCAGCATTTCCAGGTCAAGGTGCCCCTGATGCACATCGTGAGCTCACCGACCATCCGGGAGCTCGCGGCGCTCGTCAAGCACGGCCCGCAGCGCGCGGGCTTGCCGGCGGCGGCGCCGCTGCGCGAGGATCTCGTGCTCCCTTCGGACATCTCTGCCCCGTCCAGCCCCGGGCGCCAGGTCCCCCGGAACGTGTTGCTCACCGGGGCTACCGGCTTCATCGGCGCCCAACTCCTGCACGACCTGCTGGGGCTCCGCGACGTGCGCGTGTTCTGCCTCATCCGTAGCGCCGGCGAACAGGAGGCCATGAGCCGGGTGCAGGACAACCTGAGGCACTACGGGCTGTGGGACGAGCCCTTTGCGCCCCGAATCGTCCCGGTGGTGGGAGACCTGAGCCAACCGGGGCTCGGCCTCCCGCCGGAGGTGCTCGACTGGCTGGCGCAGACCCTCGACACCATCGTGCACAGCGGGGCATTGGTGAACCTGCTGAACGATTACCAGGCCCATCGCGCCGCAAACGTGGCCGGCACCGTCGAGCTCCTCCGGCTTGCCAGCTGCGGGCGGCTCAAGCCCATTCATCACATCTCGACGCTCAGCGTCTTTCCCGAGTCCGCCCGTGCACGCGCCGCGGGCAAGATTCCCGAGACCGCGGAGCCGTCGGAGGCGTCGCTACCGACCGATGGCTACAGCCAGTCCAAGTGGGTGGCCGAGAGGCTCCTTTCTCAGGGTCGCAGCCGAGGCATCCCCGTCACCCTCTACCGGCTCGGCGAGGTCATGCCGCACTCGCGCAAGGGCATCCCCAATCCGCGGGGGCTCGCCGACATGCTGCTGCAGGCCTGCCTCGAGCTGGGCCTGTCCTTCGAGACATCCATCCGGCTTGACTACACGCCGGTGGACTACGTGAGCCATTTCATCGTCGAGGTGCTCCGCAGCAATAACGCGCGAGGCGGCTGCTTCCACGTGGTCCAGCCGGAGAGCATCTCCTTCAATGACATCCTGGCGAACTTCCCACGGCACGGGTTCGGCTTGCGCAAGGTGCTCTACTCCGAATTCTGGCAGACCCTGACGGAGAGGATTACGCACGATCCGACAGACAAGCGCCTGGCTAGCCTGGTGGCCCTCTTGCCCGAGCCGCTCGGCGCGGAGGACGACCCCGAGGACAGGCGCACCGATCAGGCGCTTTCGGCGCTGTTCACGGACGGAACGCGCCACTACTCGCTGGAGAGGACCACGCAGACGCTGAACGACCTGGCCCTCCGCTGGCCGCCGGTCGATGCACGCGTCCTCGGCGCGCGTGCGGAGCACCACCTCGCGGCGCTGCATTGAGGACTCGCTGGACAACCCGCCCGCCGGGCAGCAAGTCATACGAGGAGCGCCACCGCGAGGTAGCGAGCCGGGCGGCGTGCGCGGCGCTGGACGTCGTGACGGAGCACGTGACCGGCACCGTCGAGCTCGGCCTCTGCAAGGGCAACGTCTTCTTCCATGCGCTCATGAAATCACCCCCTCCCCCCAGCGCCCCGCGGCAGACGCGCTCTAGCGGCGGTGGGCACTACTGGCAGACGCGTTGAGGGAGCAATATGCCTGTCGATACCACTGGATTCGCGATCTTCATCATGGCGGTGCTGGCCATCTGCATCACTCCGGGGCCGGAGATGCTCTATGTGCTCGCCAACGGCATCCACCAGGGGCCGAAGGCGGGGGTGATCTCCGCGCTCGGCATGGCGACCGGCAATGTGTTCCACACGGCGGCGGCGGCGCTCGGCCTGGCGGCGTTCTTCTCCGCCTCGCCGCTCCTCTTCAAGGTCGTCCAGTACGCGGGGGCCGCCTACCTCTTCTGGATAGGCGTCCAGACGTTCCGAGAGCCCGTCTTCAACGGGAAGCTCAAGGAGCGGGAGCATGCGTCGCTGTTCACCATCTGGCAGCGGGCGGTGATCACCAACCTGCTCAATCCCAAGATCATCATCTTTTACGTCGCCTTCCTGCCGCAGTTCGTCCGCGCCACGCCCGGGCTCAGCTCGGTGGCGGGCCAGTTCGTCTTTCTGGGAATGACCTTCCTGCTGATCGGCCTGGCGGTCGACGTGGTCCTGGGCATACTGAGCGGGACGCTCAACACGGTGCTGGCGCAGAACGCCACGTTCTCCCGCTGCCTCAACTGGTTCTCCGCGTTGGTCTTCGTCGGCCTCGCCGTCCGGCTGGTGCTCGCCAACTGAACGACCGTTTGCAGTATCCCAGCGCGCTTCCTGCAGGCCGACATCCTGGACAGCCGGCTCGACGACCGATTCGATGTCGTGTTCGATCGCGGGTGCTTCCACTGCCTCCCACCGGAGCGGAGGGCCGATGATGTTCGCACGCTGAAGCGGCTCGTCGCGCCCGGAGGGCTCTTCTTCCTCAAGTGCTTCAGCGTGCTGGAGCCGCGGGGGCAGGGACGTGCTCGGGATGAATGGGCGACGTGGCCATCCCGCTGTCACGGGTCTGGCGCGGTGGCCGGCGTCGATCCCGTTTGGACCGGAGTCCTCCCTTTCCACGCAACGGCCCTTCCTCCCGCGACGATGCCGAGCGCATCGCTCTCCTCGCTCACGAAGGCCTCGACATCCGGCGGCGATCCATCGCTCCCGACTCTCGTGCTTCGCCCGTCGTGCGTCCGCCCCGGCGAGCGCCATGCCGCTGCCGCGGCATCACCCGATGGCGGCGGGGCGCCGCGGTCCCCAGGCTCCATCCTGGGCGGCGGGGGGATCTATGGCACAACATCGAGCGATCGTGATCGGAACCGGTTTTGGCGGAGCGGTCTCCGCCTGCCGCCTCGCGCAGGCCGGCTTTGCGGTGACCGTGCTGGAGCGCGGCCGCCGTTACGACCAGAAGGTCCCTGAATTCCCACAAGGCCCGCCCGATCAGTGGCTCTGGAAGAAGACGGAAGGGATGTACGACGTCCGGCCCATCGATCAGATGCGCGTCGTGCAGTCGGCGGCCTACGGCGGCGGCTCGTTGATCTACGCGAACGTGCACCTGCGCGCGCCCGCCGAGGTCTTCGAGCGCGGGTGGCCCGAGGGCTACAGCCGCGAGGCGCTCGACCCGTATTACGATCTCGTCGCCTACATGCTGGACATCCAGCCTATCACCCGCTCGCCGGGGGGATTGCCGCCCAAGACGCGGCAGATGTTCGAGGCGCTCTCCCGGCTGGGACGCGGGGGCCAGGTCTTCTATCCGCCGCTGGCCCTCAACTTCTCCGACGATCCGACGCTCCGGCCGAACAAGTTCGGGGTGCTCCAGGGCGGGTGCGCCCGCTGCGGCGAGTGCACCCTGGGCTGCGCCCACCGGGCGAGGAACACCCTGGACATGAACTACCTCGCGCTCGCCGAGCGCGCCGGCGCGGTGATGCGCACGCGGTGCGAGGTCACGCTGATAGAGCCGCTCTCCAGCGCGGAGGGGCAACGGTACCGCGTGACGTACCGCGACCGCGGGCGCGGCGGACAGGTGCTGTCGGAAGAGGCCGAGCACGTCTTCGTCTGCGGGGGCTCGCTCAACTCGACGGAGCTGCTCCTGAGCTGCAGGGAGAAGGGCACGATGCGGCAGCTCAGCCCGAAGCTCGGCGTGGGGTACTCGGGCAACGGAGATCTGCTCGCCCTGGGCTTCGACGTCGCCGCGCCTTTCGATCCGGAGAGCGGGCCGCCCATCACCGCGGGCGTCGTCTACGCGCGTCCGGGCGGGCGCGACGCGGGGTGGTTCCTGATCGAGGACGGCGGCTTCCCGAGGCAGATCTGGCCGATCCTCCGGCTCGCGCGGCCGCACGCCCACTGGCGCTCCCGGCTGTTCGCGGAGCTGTACAGGCGCCGGACGGCCACCGCGGAGCCGCCTACCGCCCGCGTGCTCGACGAGATCGTGGAGGAAGCGTCGAAGCAGGAGCCGCCCCCGGTCACGCCGGAAGAAATGCGGCACACAGCGGTCTTCCTGGTCATGGGGCGAGACCTGGCCAACGGGCGGATCGAGCTCGTGAAGGGCAGAAAGCTTTCGGTCCGGTGGGACGTCGCGTCGAACCTGCTGCTCTACAGCGTGGCAGAGCGGCTCTCCCAGGACATCGTCACGCAGCTCAGGGGCAACTACGCCGTCTCTCCTTTCTGGCGGTTCGCTCATCTGCCGATCACCGTCCACAGCCTCGGCGGCTGCCGCATGGGGGACAGCGCGGACGAGGGCGTCACGAGCGGGCTCGGCGAGGTGTTCAATTACCCGAACCTCTTCGTCCTCGACGGCTCGATCCTGCCGGCGGCGACAGGGGTCAACCCCGCGCACACGATCGCCGCGGTGGCCGAGCGGAACATCGAGCGGATCATCCGGCGGATCACGGGCCAGGAGGGCTGGAAGGCGCCGGAGCGCGCGCACGCGCCGCCGTACCCGGATCCGCTGACGGCCGTCGCGATACCGGCCGAGGGGACGGCGCCGCCGCGGAACACGGGGCTCGGCCTGAGGTTCTGTGAACGACTCGCCGGCTCCTGGGAGAGCCTCTCGGAAGGGGCGTCCGCCGGGCGCGCGGCGCCTCGCCCTGTGCGGCTTCACCTGTGCATCAGCATCTCCTACCTGGCCAGGTTCATCAGCGATCCAGCGCACCCGGCGATCGCGACAGGCACGTTGTTCGCCGAGGGCCTGACCGCGCGGAAGACCGCGATCACGGAGGGGGTCTGGAACCTCTTCGCCGCCACCGGGACCGGTCCGGAGCGGGAGATCCGCTACGTGCTTCCGTTCCACGGCGACGGCGGCCGGCGGTTCACGCTGCGCGGCGCCCGGGTCTTCCGGGCGCGCGGCGTCGCTGCCCTGTGGCGGATGTGGAGAGAGGGCGCCGCGCTCCCCTTCCGGATCCAGGAGGGAGAAGACGAGCAGGGGCGCGTGGTGGGCGAGGGCATGACGCGGCTCCGGCCGATCGACGTGGTCCATCTCCTCCTGTCGTTCCGGGTATCCGGGGGGCGCGTTCTGCCGGACAAGACGCGGGCGGTGTTCGGATTCCTCGCGTTCTTCTTCCGCTCTCTCCTCCAGGTCGCGCTGGGCCATTCATGAAGCGACCTTAACGATGCCGACCGTGAGGTACACGATGCAGAGGTGGATCATGTGGACGAGCCACGCGAGGACCGCGGCGCGCGCTGCGCCTACGTGGATCACCTGATCTGCCATTGATGAATTACCTGACCTGCTCAGGCATTGGCCCATCCCCCACCCCGCGCGGAGAGCACCGTCGCCGGGCGACCACCGTGGACATATAGAGAGAGCGCGGGCCCAGCGATGAGCACGGTTCCGTGCCGCGACTCCAGGCGCGTGGAGGGCTTGACGAACAGCCGCCTCGTGCGCGCGCGGGGCCATTCGCATTGCCATGCACATTCGACTTGACAATCGCAGCTTTTAGTAAAGACCTCTTCCTTGGCAGGGCACGAACCAACGGACGCCCTGCGATCCGCGGTTTTACGTCGGAAGCTCGCTCAGCACGTCCGCCGGGCTCTGGAACGGTGGGGCTTGCTCAGCGCCGTCATCTGAAACAACCAGCGAGGTAGTTGTATGTCCATCTTTGTCTCACGCCGCTCAGCTGTCATCCTGGCTCACATTGGTTTGCTCTCCACGGCTTCGTGGAGTCTCGTCGGGTGTGGCCCCGAGGGTCCCCTGGAGGGTGCGGTCGGAGCTCACGACCATGCCTTCGCCGCCAGCGAGCCCGTCGCCGAGGGTGCGGGCCTTGCTGAACTGGCTGAAGAGGAGGCCACCTTCGCTTCGCGCGAGATCTTGCGAGGGCTGTCGTTTCCGGTGCGGGTCGTCTGGGGGCCAGACGGCTTTCTGTGGTTGACCGAGCGCGTGGGGAAGCGGGTCGTGCGTGTGAGACCGTCGGACGGCCAGAAGGCGACCGCGGTCACCATCACGGAAGCGTACCAGTCGGGGGGACAGGACGGGGTGCTGGGCCTGGCCCTGCACCCGGCTCTGCTCCAGGGCACGGGCAACGACTATGTGTACGTCTCCTACACCTATGACGCCGATCCAGGCTCAGCGGTGAACCGCAAGACGAAGATCCGTCGCTACACGTACGACCCGACGGCCGGGACGCTGGGGAGCCCTGTCGACATCATCACGGGCCTGCCCGGGAGCGACGATCACAACTCCGCCCGGCTCCTGTTCGGCCCCGATCAGAAGCTCTATTATACAGTCGGGGATCAGGGGAACAACCAGTTCAACAGGAAGTGCCTCCGCGTCGGCTCGCAGGATCTGCCCACGGCGACCGAGGTCGCGGCGAAGAACTGGTCGAAGTACGCCGGCAAGGTCCTGCGCCTGAACATCGACGGCTCGATCCCGGCCGACAACCCGCTGATCGCCGGCACCCGCAGCCATGTCTACTCGTACGGCCATCGCAACCCGCAGGGCCTCACGTTCCGCGGCAGCACGCTCTATGCGAGCGAGCATGGGCCGAAGAGCGACGACGAGCTGAACCTCATCCAGCCCGGCAAGAACTATGGCTGGCCGCACGTCGCCGGCTATCAGGACGATCAGGCCTACACGTACAACAACTGGTCGGCCTCGAGCCCGACGCCCTGCGCGTCGCTCGCGTGGACCGACTACACGCCCCCCTCCTCGGTTCCCCGGCAGCAGGAGAGCGCCTGGAGCCACCCCGACTTCGCGGAGCCGCTCCTCACCTTCTACACCGTCGGCAACGACCACAACTTCCGCGATCCGGCGTGCGGGGGCAACGATTACATCTGCTGGCCGACGATCGCGCCCTCCTCGCTCCACCACTACGCTGCTGAGTCCGGCATCCCCGGGTGGGAGGACTCGCTGCTGATGACCACCCTCAAGAAGGGCGCGGTGTACCGGGTGAAGCTGAGCGCGACCGGGGACCCCGTGGTTGGCGAGCCCGTCGTCCACGTCCGGACCACCAACCGCTATCGGGACCTGGCGCTGAGCCCGGACGGCCGGACAATCTACGTGATCACGGACAGCTCGGGAAGCACGAGCGGGCCGACCGGCGGGACCACGACGGCCCTGAACAACCCGGGAGCGATCCTGGAGTTCACGTACACGGGACCGAGCTGATCCGGCGCTCTTCCAGCACCTCCGCGAGGCTCGATGCTACGTCGGCGAGCGCCGCGTCCACCCGGTCCGCGTGCGTCCTGAAGCTCAGGATACACATCCGCAGCAGGAACCGCCCCCCGGCCATCACCCCCGTGAGCAGCACCCGCTGCTTCGCGTTGACCCGCGCAAGGAGGCGCCGGTTCAACGCGTCGAGCGGCGGCCCGTCGTCGACGCCGGGCGGGCGCGCCCTGAACGCGAGGAGCGACAGCTCGGGCTCCGCCACGACCTCGATATGCGCCATCTGCCGGAGCGCGTCGGCCGCGCCGCGCGCGAGCGTGAGCTTCTCGTCGAGCTCGGCCCGGAAGACCGAGGCCCCGTGCATCTTCAGCGGCAGCCACACCCGCAGCCCGCGCGCGTCGCGCGACAGCTCGGGGCTGATCTCGCAGAAATCCACGAGATCGTCCTCGGCCTGCATCGGCGGCATGTACGACGCGGAGAGCGCGTGCGCGCGCCGCAGCGCCTCGCGATCGCGCACCGCGAGGCAGCCCGTCCCGTACGGCAAGAAGAGGCTCTTGTGCGGGTCCAGCGTCACCGAATCGGCGCGCTCGATCCCCCGCAGCGCCGCGCGCCCCCGCTCGGTGAGCGCGAAGAAGCCGCCGTAGGCCGCGTCGACGTGCAGCCAGAGGCGCTCCGCCTCCGCGAGGCCGGCGAGGGCGGGCAGATCGTCGACCGCGCCGGTGCCCGTCGTGCCCGCAGAGGCGACGAGCAGGAAGGGCGAGAGGCCGCGCGCCCTGTCGCGCGCCACCGCCTCCGCCGCGGCGTCGGGCCGTATGCGAAAGCGCCCGTCCACCGGGATCTCGCGCACGGCCTCCGGCGGAAAGCCGGCGAGGAGCGCGGCCTTCTTCACCGAGTGGTGCGCTTCCTCCGAGGCATAGAGGGTCCCTCGCAGGAAGTCCGGCGGGAGGCGATCGCGGCGCGCGGTGATCACCGCGACGAGGTTCGCGAGCGAGCCGCCCGTCGTGAGGATCCCCCCCGAGCCCTCGGGCAGGCCGAGCATGGCGCAGAACCAGGCGATCACGTTCGCCTCGATCTGCACGAGCAGCGGGGCGGCCTGGAAGACGCCCACATACCTGTTCACCGCGTCGGCGATCAGATCGGCGACCGCCGCGTGAAAGAGCCCGCCGCCCGGGATATACCCCATGTAGCCGGGCGATGCGGTGTTCAGGCTCATCGGGATGAGCTTGCCGAAGAGCCTCCGGAGGAGCTTCTCGTAGGGCATCCCGCGCTCCGGCAGGGGCTCACGGAGCGAGCGCGCGAGCCGCTTGCCTCCCCGCGTCGCGTGCATCGGCTGCTCCGGCAGGCTCTCGATGTGCTGCACGATGCGGTCCATCGCGAGCTCGACCATCTCGCGCATGACATCGCCCGGCAGCTCGAGCGGGTGCGGGCTTGACTGCGGACGTTTCGGGCGGGCCAACGCGCGCCATCCTACTTCATCCCGCGCTCCGGGTCGCGCGGCCTGCGGGCGGAGGCGTCCAGCGACACGGACCGTCGCTGTCCGTGCACCACCATGGCTCGCGTCTCGCGCTCGGCGTCTTGCGCCTTGATGGCCTCGCGCTTGTCGTAGATCTTCTTGCCCCTCGCCAGCGCGATCTCGACCTTGGCCAGGCCGCTCTTGAAGTAGAGCCGGGTCGCGACGGCGGTCATCCCCTCGCGGGCGATCGACAGGTCGATGCGCTGGATCTCGCGCCGATGGAGGAGGAGCTTGCGCGCGCCCTTCGGCAGGTGGCCGAAGGCGGCGTCGGCCATCGCGGCTATGCTCACACCTTGCAAGAACACCTCACCCCGAGAGACCGTGCAGAACGAGTCGGTCAAGTCGGCCTTGCCGGCGCGAAGCATCTTCACCTCGCTCCCCTTGAGGACGATCCCCGCCTCGAACCGGTCGCCGAGGTCGTAATCGAAGCCCGCGCGCTTGTTGCGCGCGATGAGCGTCTCGCCCGGCCTGGCCTTTTCCTTCGGCACGAGGGGGACCTTAGCACGACGCGGCGGAGCGGCGCTGACGCTGGCGCAAGCGTTGCTGTTCAACCTGACGGGGCGCGGGGGCGTTCGAGCGATCGTCGAGCCCGCCCCATCAGAGCAACCTGTCACGGGTCGCACACGAGGCGTCACCTCTCGCTGTCGAGCATCGCCATGTGGGCTTCCGGGTAGCGCGCGCCGGCGACCTGGCTCGCGGGCACCGCGGCCTCGAGAGAGGCGACCTCCGACGCGTCGAGGGAGACATCGAGGCTCGACAGCGCGTCCACGATCTGTTTGCGCGTGCGAGCGCCCATGACCGGGAGGATCGTCACGTGCTGAGCCGCGCCCTTCGAGCGGACCCACGCGACGGCGAGCTGCACGGGGGACACGCCCTTCTCCGCCGCGATGCGCGCGAGCGCATCGACGAGCGGCTGGTTCCTCTCGGCGTTGCCCGCGGAGAAGCGCGGCATGTGCGCGCGAAAGTCGCTGTCGTCAGAGGGCTTCGCGCCGGTGAGCAACCCGCGGGACAGGACGCCGTACGCCGTCATCGCGACCCCGAGCTCGCGCAGCGCCGGGATGATGCTGGCCTCCACGCCGCGGCTCAAGAGGGCGTATTCGAGCTGCACGTCGCAGATCGGGTGCACCTTCGCCGCGCGCCGGATCGTCTCGACCCCGACCTCGGACAGGCCGATGTAGCGGACGTAGCCCGCCCGCACCATGTCGGCGATGGCGCCCACCGTATCCTCGATCGGTACGTCGGGATCGAGGCGCGCCGGCCTGTAGATGTCGATGCAGTCGACGCCGAGGCGCGACAGGCTGTGCGCGAGGGCGTTCTTCGTCGCGGCCGGGCGCGCGTCGTGCCCGAGGAGCGCGCCGTCGGGCCCGCGGAGCGCTCCGAACTTCACGCTGAGGAGCACCTTGTCGCGGCGACCTTGCAGCGCCTTGCCGACGAGGAGCTCGTTCTTCCCCATGCCGTAGAAGTCGCCTGTGTCGAGCACGTTCACGCCACGCTCGATGGCCTCGTGGATCGTCGCGATGCTCTCGGCGTCCTCGCTTGCCCCATACCAGCTCCCGGCGCCCATGCCCATGCACCCGAGGGCGATGGGGAACACCGAGGGACCGCTCTTGCCCAGTCTCGCTTCGTTCGTCGTTGTCATGTCGAGCGCTCTCCTTTGATGTCTCGAGATAGCGACCCTGCTCGAGGTCGGAGATGAGCCCAGGCCGTCGCCGACGCCATCCCAGCCGCTCTCGCGTTCGCGTGGGAGAGGTTGGACTTTCGGTGAGACTTCTGCACGTGCATACTCGGAAGCCTGAGCATGAACAAAAGTAGGTCTCGCGGGTTCGATCGGCATCTGCTCGACGGTCTCGGCGTCCTCCGAGCGGTCGTGGAGGCCGGGAGCTTCGTGCGCGCAGGGGAGACGCTCGGCCTGACGCAATCCGCGGTCAGCCGCGCGATCGCGCGCGTCGAGGACCGGGTGGGCGTACGCCTGTTCCGTCGCACCGCCCGCTCCATCTCGCTGACCGACGAAGGTCTTCGCTTCTTCGAGTCCGTCGCGCCCCACCTGGCCGCCATCGAGGACGCGACGATCGAGGCGGCGGGCTCCTCGACCAGGGTCCGCGGGCGCCTGCGGGTGAACGTCGACGAGGGCATCGGGCAATTCGTGCTGACGCCTCGCCTGGGGCCGTTCCTCGCGCAGCACCCCGACCTCTCCGTGGAAATCGCCGTGCGCGATCGAATGGGCGATCTGGTCCGCGAGGGCTTCGACGTCAGCGTCCGGTTCGGTCTCTCCGAGCCGTCAGCGTTGAAGTCTCGCCTGCTCATGCGCACGCGCGTCGTCACCTGCGCATCGCCGGCGTACATCGCGCGCCACGGGGCGCCGCGCCGTCCGATCGACGTCGAGAAGCACGAGTGCGTCCTGATGCGAGATCCCTCCACGGGGAGCCATTTCGGATGGGATTTCGTGCGCGGGAAGAAGGTCGTCCCCGTGAACGCGTCCGGAAAGCTGATGGTGAACGGATCCGGTCCGCTCCTCGCGGCGTGCCTCGCGGGACAGGGGATCGCGCAGCTGCTCGAGCTCTACGCGCGCGAGCTCGTGGCCGACGGGCGGCTCGTTCAGGTGCTCCCGGAGTGGGCCGAGGAGACGTATCCGCTTTACGCGTACCACCATTCCGCGCAGCTCATGGCGGCCAAGGTCCGCGCCTTCCTGGAGTTCGTCGTCGCGCTCACGCGCGAGTAGCGAGAAGAGCAGGCCGCGCCGCCGCCCCGAGGAAGCGAGGGCGTCAGGGCGCGGCGAACTCCCGCTCGTGGATGGAGCGCACCTTCTCGAGCACCCTCGGACCGTGCTCTCGGAACGGGAGATCCCTCGCGCGGTCCTTCCTCAGGTAGACCCCCGAGATGCTGCACGGTCGGGTCTCCCGGTGGCTCCGTCACCGCACGTCGGCGGCGGCCGGCGGCCCGGGCGGGTCGGTGAAGCAGCCGTCGTCCGCGCCCGCGCGGTGCCGCGCGCGGTACTCCGAGGGGCTGATCCCCTCGGAGCGCCGGAACTGCTCGGCGAAGCGCGACGCCGAGTCGTAACCGCAGGCGGTCGCTACCTCGAGCACCCCGTGGCGCCCCGAGCGCAGGAGCGTCTTCGCGAGGTCGAGCCGCTCCTTCCACAGGAGGGCCCGGAACGAGACGCCCCTCGCGCCGAGCCGGCGGCGCAGCGTCGCGTCGCTCACCCCGAGCGCGCGCGCCACGTCCGGGGCCGCCCAGGAGCGCGCCGGATCGCGGCGCACCAGCGTCCGGACCGCGAGCGTCGGATCAAGCGCCAGCGTCGAGGAGGCGGCGCGCGCCGCCTCGAGCTGCTCGCGGTGCTGCAGGAGCAAGGTCAGGATGACGTCCTCCAGCCGGTGCTCGATGAGCAGCGCGTGCGCGCCCGGCAGGAGGAGCGTGTTCACGAGGTGGATCAGCGCCTGGATCGACGGCATCGCGGAGCGCAGGAGGTGCGGCCGATCCGCCTCGAAGCCGCCGAGCCCCCGCTGGACGCAGAGCGTGGGGTAGCGGCGCTGGAGCCGCTCGTCGACCTCGCTCAGCAGCTCGACGGTGAAAGCGCGGTAGACGCCGCGCTCCAGATCCGGCTCGTTCACTAGCTCGAGGGGGATGCCCTGCGGTACGAGCAGGATCTGCCCCTCCCGGGCGACGAGGCGCGTGTTGCCGTCCGGTCCGTCGAGGAAGAGCCGCTTCGTGCCGTCGAGGATGAGCACCACGAGCGGCCGGGAGAGGCGCTGGATCGACACCCGCTCGCGCGTGCGGGAGAAGACGTTGATCCATCGGGCGAGGCCGGCGCCGCCCATCGACGACGCGCGCTCCAGCCGGAAGATGGCTTCCCTGAGCGCGCCCCAGGCCTCGGCCTGGTCGGTGGGCTCGAGCAATCGGGTGAGCTGGGTCTTCATCGTCACTCCTTGTCAGGAAGGGCGGCGCCCTCGCGGCGGAGACACACCGCTGGCCGGCCGGGGAGGCTCAGCGTAGCCGCGCCGCCCCGGCGACCAAAGCGCCGCTCGGGCGGCTCATTTCATGTCGAGCCTGAGGCATCCCCTCAAATTCATCGGAAAATTCACAGGGAGGCGGGGAGACGGGGAGGAAAATCTTCGAAATACTCCCTGTCTCCCCGCCTCCCTGTTCAATTTCCCCGCTGAAAAGGGCTGCAAAATGAGGGAATTCCTCAGATGTCGAGCAGGACGACCTCATCGTCGTTGAAGAGCGGGACGAGCAGGCGGCTCCTCGCGCGGTCCCAGCCCAGGTCGGCGGGGCTAGGGAGATCCGCGGCGAGGGTGGAGACGCGCGGCGCCCCGTCCCCGCGGGGGTCGACCTCGAAGATGGCGCTCGCGTCCCAGCTCGACACGAGGAGCCGGCCGTCGTCGAGGCGCACGAGGCCGTCCAGCGAGCCGGCGGGCAGCGAGAGCTCGCGCCGCTGCTCCCCCGAGGCGCTGCGCGCGTCCACCCGCGCGGCGCCGAGGTAAGCCACCCAGATCTCGCCGTCCGCGCGCGCCACGCCGTTTGGGTGCGGCAGCGCCGGGTCGGCGACGAGTCGCGAGACCTGCCCGCCCGGATCGATCGCGATGAGCGCGTCGGTGCCGGTCGGCTTGATCGCGCCGTCGGCGATGGTCACGCCGGTGTCCGAGACGACGAGCGACCCGTCGGGCAGGGCCGCTATGTCGTTGAGCAGGCTGGCGCCTGGCACCTCGATGTCCGCGACCTTCGCGCCGTCGCTCGCGTCGAAAACGCGGACCGCGTCGATGTCGGCCACGTAGAGCTTGCCGCCCGCGATCGCCATGCCCTTCGGGGCGCTCAGGGTGACGCCCTCGGAAGCGCCGTCGATCCACTTCAGGTCGAGGACCTCGCCGTCCGGCGAGACGCGCGAGATGAAGCCGCTGTCGTCCTTGTCGACGGGCGAGCCGACGATGTTCGAGACCAGGTACACGTCGCGCTCCTCGTCGTGGAGCGCGGACTCAGGCGTCGAGAAGCCGCCGACGCGGCGGCGCTCCGGCTCCGGCGCGGCCGGGGCCGGGCCCTCGGCGCACGCCTGGAGGACGGCGGAGACGCAGACGAGGACGGCGACGAGGGGCTTCGGGTGCGGCGTTTTCATGGGGGTGCTCTCTCGGTTGAACGGGCCCGGCGGCGCGCCGGCTCGTGCGCCTACCGTGCGCCCCGCCGGCCGCAGGTGCGCGCTCGCGGCGCTCAATCACGCGCCCGAAACGCTCACGCGCCCCGGCGCGGCCCCGGCGGTCCCGCAGGACGATCAGCACCCATGGCTCGCTCTCGCGCCCGCCTCCGGCCACCTCTCCGCGTGTGCGCGGCGAGCCCGGCGGCGACGCCGGCGAACACCTCGTCGAGCAGTTCCCAGGTCGACGGCGCACCGCTCGAATCGATCGCTTACATCACCCGTGGACCAAAGCGGCCACCATCACAGTCGCACGCTGGCGACCGGGCGGACACGGCGGAGCGACCGGCCTGCGACGGTCCGTGCGCCGCAAGCGGGCCAGGGAGCGCGCCGAGGCAGGGCAAGCTCCCAGAGGGCCAACGCGCCATCAAAGCTTCAACGACCTGTCGCGTGGCACGCTGCGATCAAGGCTAGGATGCCGATGAGGTCAATTTCTTTCGGAATATCCGAGCGCTTCGATAGCAGGGCCGACCGCCCGCGCGGCCATGGTGCTGTCCGCCCCAGGAGCTGGAGCGATGGTCACCGCCGGTGGAGCCGTCGCGTCAGGAACAGCCGCGGATGAAGCGGCCGACGTGCGTGAGAGCGCTGCTCGGCGCTCGCAGCCCGCACCGGCGCGAGCTGTTCGACAACGTCCTGCCAGGAGCAGCTCGATAGCACGTGCGTCGTGCCGGCAGGAGCGCGAGAGCAAGGCTGCAGACACGGATCAATGGAACCATCCAGGACACTCACATGGACCCTATCCTCTACAATCGAATCGTGACGGTGCTGACAAAGAAATTCGGGATCTCTGCCAGCGCGCTTGGCCCGGAGGTGCAGTTCGGAGAGCTAGAGCTCGACTCGTTGACTCGCACCGAGTTCATCATCGTGCTGGAGCAGGAGCTTAGCGTCCGGTTCCAGGAGGCGGAGACGACGCTGTACACCACGCTCGCCGAGCTCGTGAGCACGCTTCAGGCAAAGGGAGCCAGGGTGTGACGCGGCAGCCGGGTGTGGCGGTGACCGGGTTAGGCCTGGTGACGCCTGCTGGTCACGGTCTCGATGAGAACTGGAAGCGGCTCTGCTCAGGCGAGCCCACGGCTGCCCGCGACCCCGAGCTGGCAGGGCTGCCGGTCGACTTCTCCTGTCGCGTGCCGACCTTCGATGCGGAGGCGGCCTTCGGTTCGCAACGATCGTGGCGGCTCGACCGCTTCGTCCAGCTCGCGCTCCTCGCGGCGCGCGAAGCCATCGCCGACGCCAGGCTCGATCCTCGGACGTGGGATGGCGCTCGAGTAGGTGTCGTGATCGGGTCTGGCGCTGGCGGGTTGACCACCCTGGAGGCGCAGCACGCGCGTCTTCTCGACCAGGGAGCCAGGAGCGTGTCGGCGTTGTTCTTGCCGATGTCGCTCATCAACATGGTGTCCGGCTGTGTCGCCATGGAGTTTCGTGCCACCGGCCCGAACCTCGTTTGCGCGACCGCGTGTGCGTCGGGAGCGACGGCCATCGGCGTCGCGATGGATCTCGTCCGCGCGGGGAGGTGTGACGTGGTGCTGGCCGGCGGCACCGACGCGGCGGTCACGCCGCTGTTCGTCGCCGGCTTCGGGCAGATGGGCGCGCTCTCGACTCGACGCGAGGCGCCCGAGAAGGCATCGCGGCCGTTCGACAAGGATCGCAGCGGCTTCGTGATCGGCGAGGGAGCGGCGATGCTGATCCTCGAGCGGACGCAGGACGCCCGCGCGCGAAGCGCGCACGTTCGAGCTTGCATCCGCGGCTATGGGGCCTCTGCCGACGCGCACCGGGAGACCGCGCCCGATCCGGACGGGATCGGCATCGAAAAGGCGATCCGCATGGCCATCGCCGACGCGGGCGTGTCTCCGTCCGATATAACACACGTCAATGCCCACGGGACATCGACGCGCCTCAACGATCTCATCGAAGCTCGGGTGCTGCGCCGCGTCCTGGGGGACGCCGCGAACGTGACCTCTTCCAAGGGCGTGACAGGCCACACGCTGGGCGCCGCTGGAGCGATCGAGGCCGCCTACACCGCGCTCACGATCGAGCACGGCGTGATCCCACCAACCGCCAATCTTGAAAACAAAGATCCCGAAATACCCGTCGACGTGGTGGCGGGCAGCGCGCGGCACCAGCGCGTCGAGCTGGCGCTCAGCAACTCACTCGGTTTCGGGGGACAGAACGCCGTTCTCCTGTTGGGCGCTCCATGATCGGAGCCTCCGAGGGGCCAACATCATGCACACTTCAGAATCCTGGATATCTGGAACAGACGCGCCTGAGCGTGCCAGAGAGGTCGACTCGGGCATCCGAGGCAAGCTCGACCCCGCTCGAGAAGAGCTGCTCAGGTTGGTCTACGCCGATCGATTCCACGAGCTGCATGGCGACCTGCGCCAGCTGGTGCACGCCGAGATCTTCTCGCATCGCGAGGGTCTCACCCATGACCAGCGGTGCCAGATCGCCTACGACCGCCTGAGGTTCATCAATCAGCACATCGAGAGCGGATCTGAGTTCGTCCGGAATCCGCTGCGCCTGTTCGCGGCTCACGAGTGGATCGGCCTCGTCGACACGACCCTGCTGCCCCTCCTCACCATCCATTACAACCTGTGCCTGGGGAGCATCCTTCAGCTCGGCGGAGAGCGGCAAGACCTGGCCGACTACATCGGTGAGCTCGAATCGATGTCGTCCGTCGGTGTCTTCCTGGCCACGGAGCTCGGCTACGGGAACAACGTCATCGCCCTGGAGACCGAGGCAGTGTACGACCCGACCCGCCGCGAGTTCGTCCTGCACACCCCGTCGGCCAAGGCACAGAAGTTCATGCCCAACACGGGCCTACCAGGGATCCCGAAGCTCAGCGTGGTCATGGCGCGGCTCAAGTCCGGTGGGCGAGATCACGGCGTGTTTCCTTTCATCGTCCGGATCAGCGACGAGCGTGGTCTCTGTGAAGGCATCCGGGTCACGCGGCTGAGCGAGAAGCCTGGCTTCTCGCTGGACAACGCCGTCACCTCCTTCGACCGCGTGCGCGTCCCTGGCCGGAACCTCCTCTGCGCTCATCTCGGGGTGCTCTCGGATGACGGGAGCTTCCAGGCTCATGTCCCAGGCAAGAGAGCCCGGTTCCTCCGGGCAATGGACCGGGTCCAGGCGGGCAAGCTCTGCCTCACGTCGGCGCTCGTCGCCTGCGCTCGCGCCAGCCTGTTCATCGCGATCCGCTATGCGCATCGACGCGAGACCTTCGCTCCTGGGGCCGCGGACGTCCCCGTCATCCAGTACCGCAATCACCAGCTGTCCCTGTTCGGGGGGCTCGCCAGGGTCTATGCGATGACGTTCCTCCTCAACTTCGCGAAGGAATCGTACGCGAAAAGCCCTGATGACGCGTCGGTCCACCGGCTCACCGCCATCGTGAAGGCAGTCGCCACCTGGGCCGCGGCCGACGTCATCCACCAGTGCCGGGAGCGCTGCGGGGCGCAGGGGATGTTCTCGGTGAACCGCATCGCCGACTATGTCATCACTGGCCAGGGCGCGATCACCGCCGAGGGCGACAACGAGGTGATCATGAGCAAGGCAGCGAGCGAGCTGCTCGCGAGCAACCACGCTCCCCCGGGGCCAGGGCATATCGACCCCGAGGGCAAGGACCTCCTGGACGAGGAGTTCCTCATGGATCTGCTCGCGTTTCGCGAGCGTGAGCTGCGCGAGGAGACAACGCGAGCGTTCCACGCGCGCCTCCTTTCGGGCGGCGACGGCTTCTCCGCGTGGAACGACAGCATCAACGCTGCCATATCGGTGGGGAGCGCCCACGGCGCTCGCCTGGCGTTCGAGCAGCTCGCAGCGGCCGCGCGCGACGCGAGGGTTCCGGAGAGCAAGTCGGCGCTGCGGCTGCTCTTGCAGCTCTATGCCCTTCAAGAGCTCTCCAGGTCGGCGGGATGGCTGCTCGCCCGCGCGGCGCTGACCCGCGAGCACGTCGAGCGCCTCCCCGGCACCATCGACGCGCTGTGCGCGCAGATCCTCCCCCACGCGCTCATGCTGGTCGACGGGTTCAACATCCCGAACAGCGTGCTCCGAGCGCCGATCGCCACCGACGACTATATCGCCGCGTTTGATCTTCGCCCCGCCGCGGCGGCCCCTGAGGCCGCCGGCTCCGGCTCACCTGACAAGGCCCTCGGGATCCAGTGAAGCCGATCGCGATCATCGGAGCAGGATGCAGGTTCGCGGGCTGCGACGACGCTGCCTCGCTCTGGCGCGTGCTCCTGAACGGGTTCACCGCCATCGAGCAGGTGCCGAGGTCGCGGTTCGACATCGATGCGTTCCACGACGGCCGCCCGGGGACCCCCGGGAAGATCGTGTCACGCGAGGGGGGCTTCGTGCGCGGCATCGAGGAGTTCGATGCCAGGTTCTTCGGGATCTCGCCGCGCGAGGCGCAGGTGATGGACCCGCAGCAGCGCCTGCTGCTCGAGGTAGCGTGGGAAGCGCTCGAAGACGCAGGACAGGTCCCGGCCAAGCTCAGCGCCCACCCGACCGCGGTCTTCATCGGCATGATGGAGAACGAGTACGGCCGCCGCTTCCACGCCGCCTCCGACGTCGATCTGCTCGGCCTCGTCGGCGGGTCTCGCGACGCCGCGGCGGGACGCATCTCGCACTTCCTCGGGCTGAAGGGGCCCAGCCTGGTCGTGAGCACCGATCGCTCGTCATCGCTGGCGGCGGTATACCTGGCGTGCCGGAGCCTCGAGCGAGGCGAAGCGAGCCTGGCGCTCGCCGGCGGCGTCAACCTCATCCTCGCGCCAGAGCCCAGCGTCGCGTTCTCGCGGGCGCGGATGCTGGCCCCCGACGGGCGCTGCAAGTTCGGCGACGCGCGCGCCGATGGCTTCGTCCGGGCCGAAGGGGTGGGCATCGTGGCGTTGAAGCCGCTCGCGCTCGCCCAGGCAGACGGCGATCCGATCTACGCGGTGATCACGGGCGGCGCGCTCAACCACTGCGGAGGTAGCAGCGGCGATCTCATGACGCCGAGCCAGAGCGCTCAAGAAGCGCTGCTGCTTTCGGCCTACACCGACGCAGGTCTGCTCGCGAGTGAGGTCGACTATGTCGAGGCGCACGGCGTCGGGACGCCCGTCGGTGACCCGATCGAGCTAGCCGCCCTCGGCGCGGTGCTCGGCAGAGGACGCGCGATGGATCGCCCTCTCCATGTGGGATCGGTGAAGACCAACATCGGCCACGCCGAGGCGGCCGCCGGCATCGCGGGTCTGATCAAGGTCGCTCTCATGCTGAAGAGCCGCGTCGCGCCGGCGAGCCTGCACTGCGAGCACCCGAATCCCGCGATTCCGTTCGCGCAGCTCGGGATCGCCATACAACGAGGTGCGGCGAGCCTCGGGCCGCCGTCTCGGCCCGCGCACGCGGGCGTCAGCTCTTTCGGCCTCACCGGGACCAACGCGCACCTCGTCCTGGCCTCGCCGGAGAGCGTCTCCGGCGCTGCTCTTCCGGACGAGGCACGCTGCGCGGAGCTCTTCATGCTGTCGGCTCGCAGCCGCCGCTCGCTCGAGCTGCTCGCGGCTGCCTATGAATCGTATCTCGGCGATGAAGCGCCCACGGCGAGCCTGGGCGACATCTGCTACACCGCGAGCGAGAGGCGAGCTCATCACGATCACAGGCTCGCGATCGTGGCGCAGACGACTGCAGAGCTGCGGAGCCGCCTCGGCGTCTTCCTCGAAGGCGAGCCGTCGCGATCCATCGCAGCCGGGGCGGCGCGATCGGGCGGGCGTCCCAGAGTGGTGTTTGTATGTCCCGGCCAGGGCTCTCAGTGGCGCGGCATGGGCCGCCGTCTCCTCGCCGAGGAGCCCGTGTTCCGAAGGGCGATCGAGGACTGCGACCGGGCCTTTCGCCGGCACGTCGATTGGTCCCTGATCGACCAGCTGACCGACACCACGGACAGCTGCCGCCTCGCCGAGATCGACGTCGTTCAACCATGTCTCTTCGCCATGTCCATCGGCCTCGCGGCGCTATGGCGCGCCTGGGGCGTCGAGCCGGACGCGATCGTCGGGACCAGCATGGGCGAGGTCGCCGCCGTCGCGCTGGCCGGGGTCCTGAGCCTTGATGATGCCGCCCGGGTGATCTGCGTGCGGAGTCAGCTGCTTCGCCGCATCCGCGGGCTCGGAGCGATGGCGGTCACGCAAGCTTCGGTCGACGAGGCCGAGCGGCTCGTCGAGGAGCATCACGGGAAGATCGCGATCGCGGCCGTCAACAGCCCGACGTCGACGGTGCTGTCCGGTGACGAGGAGGCCCTGCGGTCCCTGGTGAAGCGGCTCGACGACGTGGGGCGCTTCGCGCGGCTCATCAGCGTGGATGTCGCGTCCCATAGCCCGCACGTCGATCCCCTCCAGCACGAGCTCGTGAAGGCGCTCCATGGAATCTCCGCGCGCGACGCCGAGCTGCCGTTCGTCTCGACGGTGACGGGCACCGAGCTCGCGGGCGAGCGCTGTGATGCATCGTACTGGTGGAGGAACCTGCGAGAACCGGTCAGGTTCGCGCCGGCGGTGCGAGAGCTCCTGTCGCACGGCGCGACGGTCTTCCTCGAGCTCAGCCCGCACCCGGTCCTGTGGGACCCGCTCGTCGATTGCTTGCACCACTTCGGCGGCGATGGTGTCTCGCTTCAGTCGCTGCGCCGGGGCGAGGACGAGCGCACGGTGCTGCTCGAGTCCGCTGGGAGGCTCTACACGCTCGGACTCCAGGTCAGCTGGGACCGGCTGTACCCAGCGCGAGCGGGGCGCCACGTCCGTGTGCCGACCTACCGCTGGGAGCGCGAGCGCTTCTGGTACGACGGGCATGGAGAGAGCGAGTTGAGCGTCGCGAGGGACCATGTCTCCGCGGAGGAGCAGAGGCGGGCGAGCGCGACCTCGGACGCCCCGGCACGGCGGCCGGCGGTCGCCGAGCGGCTGGACGTGGCGTCGGCCGCCGAGCGGCGAGCGCTCCTCTCCGAGCTCGTCCCCGCCGAGCTCCGCAAGGTGCTGAAGCTCGGTGAGGACAGCGAGCTCGACACAAGGCGCCCGTTCCGCGAGCTCGGCGTGACGTCCTTGCTGGCCACGGAGATCACGAGCCACCTCGCGAGCGCGCTGGGGCGCTCATTTCCTGCTACCCTGCTGTTCAACTATCCCACCATCGACCGGCTCGTTAAATATCTCGCGGGCGGCGAGCGGCTTACCACCACTCCGGCCGCGTCGAGCGCCGGGAGCGCCGCCGCCTTTGCCGAGCCGATCGCCATCGTCGGCATGGCATGCCGCTTCCCTGGGGGCGCAGACACGCCCGAGGACTTCGCGCGATTCCTCTTCGAGGGACGCGACGCGGTGACCGAAGTGCCGCGCGAGCGCTGGGCCATCGACAAGCTCAAAGAGCACGACGTGGCGCAGTACACGGCCTGTCGCTGGGGGGCGTTTCTCGGCGACGTCGCCGGCTTCGACGCGGGCTTCTTCGGGATCGCGCCTCGCGAGGCCGAACGCATGGACCCGCGCCAGCGGGTTCTCCTGGAGGTGACGTGGGAAGCGCTGGAACGCGCGTCGCAGGCGCCGGATCGTCTGGCCGGAACTGCGACAGGCGTGTTCCTGGGAATGATGGGCAGCGAGTACGCGTCCATCAAAGGTCTGAACGGGCGCCTGTCGAGCATCAGCGCGTTCGACGGCACCGGGGACGCGTGCAGCGTGGCGGCCGGCCGTATCTCCTACACGCTGGGGCTCGTCGGCCCGAGCGTCGCGATCGACACGGCTTGCTCGTCATCGCTCGTCGCGGTGCATCTCGCTTGCCAGAGCCTGCGGACAAGAGAATGTCAGATGGCGCTCGCGGGCGGGATCAACCTGATGCTCAGCCCCGCGCTCACTGTCGCGTACGCGAAGGCGCGAATGCTCGCGCCGGACGGCCGCTGCAGGAGCTTCGACGCCGCTGCGTCCGGCTACGTGCGTGGCGAGGGCTGCGGGATCGTGGTCCTCAAGCGCCTCTCCGACGCTCAGGCGGCTGGCGACGAGATCCTCGCGGTGATCCGCGGCTCCGCCGTGAACCAGGACGGGCGCACGAGCGGGCTCACCGCGCCCAGCGGGCGTTCACAAGAGGCGTTGATCAGAGCCGCGCTCGCGCAAGCCGGACTCGAGCCGCGCGATGTCCAGTATGTCGAGGCGCACGGAACGGGTACGCCGCTCGGGGATCCCATCGAGATGCAGGCTCTCGCAGCGGCGCTGGGCCGAGATCGGGCCGGCGAAGAGCCGCTCCTCGTCGGGTCGGTCAAGACCAACATCGGCCACCTCGAGGCTGCAGCGGGCATTGCAGGCCTGGTGAAGGCCCTCATCGCCCTCCGCAGCGAGCGGATCCCAGAGAACCTCCACTTCGGGCGCGGCAACCCTCGCATTCCCTTCGAGCAGCTCTCCGTCACCGTGCCGACCGCCGCGACCCCGTGGCCCAGGGCGGCGGCGCGGCGTCGCGTCGCGGGCGTCAGCTCGTTCGGGTTCAGCGGCACCAACGCGCACGTGCTTGTCGAGGAGGCCCCCCTCCGTCCCGCGGCGCGCCTCCCGGTGGAGCGGCCAGCTCACCTGCTCGCCCTCTCCGCGAAGACCGAGGCCGCGCTCGGCGCCTTGAGCGCGCGCATGGCCGATTCTCTCGCCGGAGCGTCGGGGTCGCTCGGAGACATCTGCTTCTCGGCGAACACCGGACGTTCGCGGTTTTCACATCGCGTGGCGGTGCTGGCGTCGTCCACGGACGAGCTCGCCCGGAAGCTCGCGGCGATCGGCGCTGGGCAGACGCCGAACCTCTCGTTTCGCGGCCGAGCCCCGCACGGACCGGAGGCTCAGCTGGCATTCGTGTTCACAGGTCACGGAGCGCCCCACCCCGGGGCGGGGCGAGCCCTCTACGAGACCGCGCCTGTGTTCCGCGCGACGATCGACCGCTGCGCGGAGCTGCTGAAGGGACGGCTCCGCCGCCCTCTGCTCGATGTGCTCTGGGGCGAGGCGCCCGACCCGGTCGGGGATATCGACGAGGCGGGGCCTGCGCAGTTCGCGCTGCAGTACGCGGTAGCAGAGACGCTCCGCGCGCTGGGCATCGCTCCGCGCGCCGTGCTGGGAGATGCCATAGGGGAGTACGCTGGCGCATGCGTCGCCGGGATGTTCAGCCTGGAAGAGGCGCTGTCCCTCGTGGCCGAGCGCGGCGGCGCTGGCTCCGTGAGCGGCAGAGACCCGCAGGTCGCGTTCGTCTCGAGCGCCACGGGAGACGTGATCGATCGCGGGTCATCCCGGTCGACGTGGTGGCGCCCTGGTGCCCACGAGACGAGCCGATTCTCCGACGGCGTGAGCACACTCCACCGCCTGGGATGCCGTATCTTCCTCCAGATCGGGTCGAGCCAGGCGCGGCCAGCGGCGACGCGGGACGGATGGCCCACCAGCGCGGGCGAGGCCGTACGGCTCGGCATGCTGCAGGAGGGCGAGAACGACTACGAGCAGCTGCTGCAAGCCCTGGCGCAGCTCCATGTGGCCGGCATGGATATCCGCTGGGCGGAGCTCGATCGCGGCTACTCACGGCGCAAGGTGATCCTCCCGACGTACCCCTTTGAACGAGAGCGGTGCTGGGTGAGCGGCGCACAGGAGTGAGGGCGGTGCTCCGCGATCGCCCGACGGGCGATAGAGCGGCGCGGCGGGCCGGCGCGCGCCGCCCCTTCGCCACACGGCCTGAGACGACGCGCGCGGCGCTCCTCAGCTCGATACGAGCACCCGGTGCCGGTGCAGCACGAGCAGCACCTCGTCGTCGAGGTCCGCCTGCTTCTGCTCCCTCAGCCTGCGCCGCACCCCGCTCACCGGCTCCTTCCCGGTGAACTCCACGAGCAGCGCATACGCCTCTCCCGGCAGGCCGATGGCGTCGTACTCGCTGTAGGCCCCGAGCGCCACGCTCCCGTCCGGGAGCCATTGCACCGTCGCGTCCGGGTTGAAGCGCAGGACCTCGGGCAGATCCGGCGACACGACCGCGCCGTGGAGCCGGTCCAGGATCGCCCCCTCCAGCGTCCCGTCCAGCCCGAGGAACCGCTCCAGGTCCGCCGCCGAGAGCTTCCGGACCTCGTCGAAGCAGGCGCGGTAATACTCCGCCTCGCGCCCGGTCCATTCGCGCCACATCGCCCTGTACTCGGCCTCGGGCGGCGCCTCCTCGTCGAGCTGGTCCACGGTGAGCGGGCTCGACTCGGCCTCTCCGCGGCTCCGGTTGTGGTGAATGTACTCGGGGTGCAGCCGGAAGAGCGCATGGCGCGAGAGCTGGATCTCCACGAGCGAAAGGAACGTCTTGATCGACATCCACAGCTTCCGCCCGTCCGCACCGGCGACGTACTTGCAAAAGAACGTCGAGCAGACCGCCTCGCGGTAACGCCAGATGGTGCAGCTCCCCGGCCCGACATCGTAATAGGGGCAGCGCAGCGTGGCAGAGCGGCCGAAGGCGCGCCGCGAGCTCGTGTACAGCAGATCGAACTTCGCCGGCGGCTTCAGCCACTGGGGCGTCGCGCCGATCCGGGCGGCGATCTTCGCCTCCACGCGCCGCCGCCCCTCCGCCATGCTCGGATCGTCGTCCGACAGCAGCGCGCCGACCAGGTAGTTGGGCAGCCGCGGGTGAAAGGTGCAGCACTTGGTGTCGGGCCGGAAGAGGCGGCTCCTGCCGTCCACGGGCGCGACGGCGCTCTGGCACGAGGTCTCGCACATCGCGCACGAGGCGCAGGTGGCCTTTGTCTCGGCCGGGATCTCCCGCTCGAAGAAGGCGGGGAGAAGGCCGCTGTAGAGGGCGGGCAGGCTGTCGAGGATCCGGGGCATGGGGTGGCTCCGCAGGGGCGCGGCACCCTAGCACCGGGCGCAACGCCTTCCGCCCCGATCGCGCTCGCGCGCCCCCCGCCCCCGCTCGTCCGCCCGGCGTCAGGCGCTCACCGTCCCGGCGCGCAACCGCGAGCGCCACCGCCGCGCCCCGCGACCAGGCGTGGTCGCCGGGGCTGACCGCGCGCCCCGGGGCGCCCACGGACCCCTCCACCCGGGACGGGCTCCAGGCGCGTGGATATCACACGTGCGTCCAGTCCATATACGCTGTTGACGTGCGTTGCCGGTGTACCCGCAACGCGGCGTCGGGCATGCTGGTGCCCGTGCCGACGAGCGTTGCTCCTCCGACAATCCTCGGCTAGATGTGACAAATCTAACAGATGGTATCCTGAATGCAGCCCGATCCAGAGAACGATGTATCCCCCGGGGAGCAGGTCGATGCGCTGCGCAGGCGCGTGGCGGAGCTGGAGCGGGAGCTCGCCGAGGCGCGACGGACCCAGGAGACGCGGCGCGACGACAGGCCTGTCGACCAGGGAGAGGCGCTGCTCTCCAGGTTCTTCTCGGTGGAACCTTCCGGGCAGATCGCGCTGCTCGACGCGATCCCGGCGATGGTGTTCTTCAAGGATCGAGATCACCGGTACCTGGCCGTCAACAAGGCATACGCCGAGCACTACCGCATCTCGGCCGACAGGATCGTCGGAAAGCGCGACGAGGAGATCTTCGTCCCCGAGGTCGCGCGCAGCTACCACGACAACGACGAGGCCATCATGGCGGACGGGACCCCGAGGCTGAACGTCGAGCTCCGGTGGAGGCTCGAGGACGGGAGCGACGGGTGGACCCTGGAGAACAACGTTCCCTTCCGTGACGCGGACGGGCGGGTGATCGGGATGGTGGGCGTCGTCGTCGACATGACCGCACGGAAGAGGATGGAAGAGGCGTTGCGACGCACCGAGTCCGATCTCCTCGCCAGCCAGTGGCGCCTGCTCGAGACGATCACCGCGCTGTCGACGCCGCTCCTGCCGATCGACCACGGGGTCCTCGTCCTGCCGATCGTGGGCCACCTCGACTCGGCGCGGAGCAGCCAGCTCATGGCGACGCTCCTGCAAGGCGTGGAGCGCCACGACGCCGAGTTCGTGATCATCGATCTCACCGGCGTTCCGCTGATCGACAGCTCGATCGCGTGCCACCTGCTGCGCACGGTGCAGGCGGCGACCCTGCTCGGCGCGCAGTGCGTCCTCGTCGGCATGTCCGCGGCCACCGCGGGCTCGCTGGCGCGCACCGGCGAGGCGCTGGAGGAGCTCATCCTCCTGCGAGACCTCCGGGCCGGCGTGCGCTACGCGATGTCGCGGCGCCGGGCCAGGGCTCGCCCCCGCGGCATGACGCTCCGGTAGGCGACGAGCGGCGCCGCGGCATCACCCGCGCTCCCCGCTCCGCGCCAGGCGCGCCGGCACAGGGCAGAGTCGACTCCCTTCGTCGCACACTCACCCAGGCTGCGCGACCCGAGGCGCAGACCAGCGCGTCGGTGGGCTCGTCCGCGCTGTCGCGGGCCAGAGGATCCCGCTTGACGGTCCGTCTCGCGGCTGATGACATCGATATCCGGAGCATCCTGATGCAGGCCAGTTGATCGCCTGCTGCACAGGCACCGACGTCAACCCACCTTGGGTGGCCAGCTCCCCTCCTGTCCCGGCTCGGTCTGTCTCGAAAAGAAGTTCACGATGGGAGGCACGGAGGCCTTCACGCGGATGCTCGTCGACTCGAACCTGCGCGCGCCGACGCGCCAGTGCGGACAGGCGCCGCCCCGCTGGCTCGCGCTGGGCCGCGCCGTCCCAGGCCGGGCCCGCCTCGTCCTCGGCGCCGCGAGCTTTCTGCTGATGGCCGCGGCCTACGCGTGGCTCCCGGACCGCAGCGGCCAGGCCGCCGCGATCGTCCCGACCCTGGCGAGCATCGCGCGCGCCACGGCCGACGCGCTCGCCTCGACGGAGCTGTGGATCGACGTCCAGCACAGTTTCCTGCGGGTCACGGCGGGGTTCGCGGCCGCCGCGGTCCTCGCCGTCCCCCTCGGCGTGCTCGCCGGCGCCTTCCGCTCGATCGCCGCGCTGCTCGAGCCGCCGGCCGATTTCCTCCGCTACGTCCCGGTGCCGGCGCTGATCCCGCTGGTCATGATCGCGGCCGGCATCGGCGAGGGCGCGAAGGTCCTCCTCGTGTTCCTGGGCACCTTCTTTCAGCTGCTGCTCATGACCGCGGACGAGGTGCGGCGGGTCCCGGCGCCCCTCGTGAAGATCAGCCAGAGCCTGGGGGCGACGCGGCGCGAGATCGTCTGGCGCGTCCTCACCCCGGCCGCCCTCCCCGGGATCTGGGCCGCGCTGCGCATGTGCAACGGCTGGGCGTGGAGCTACGTCGTCGTCGCGGAGCTCGTGGCGGCCACCGAGGGCCTCGGCTTCCGCGTCCTGCGCTTCTACCGCTTCCTCCAGACGCCGAGCATCTACGCCTACCTGCTCGTGCTGGGGCTCCTCGGCCTCGGGCTCGACTGGGTGTTCCGCGCGGCCTCTCGCCGGCTCTTCCGCTGGACGCGGGGTGGCGCGACATGAAGCTGTCGCTGCGCGGCGTCGCCAAGTCGTACCCCGGTCGCCGCGGCGAGACGAACGCCCTCTGCCCGCTCGACATGGATGTCCGCGAGGGCGAGTTCATCAGCCTGGTGGGCCCCTCCGGGTGCGGCAAGTCGACGCTCCTGCACATCGTCGCCGGGCTCGAGCCGGCGACCGCCGGGACCGTCGACCTCGACGGCGAGCGCGTCCGCGGCCCCGGCGCCGAGATCGGCCTGATGTTCCAGCAGCAGACGCTATTCCCCTGGCTGAGCGTGCGCGAGAACGTCCGCTTCCCGCTGACCCTCGCGCACCGCCGCACGCGCGGCGGTGCGGGCAGCGCCGACCGGCAGGCGGCCCAGGTCGAGGGGCTGCTGCGCCTGGTCGGGCTCTGGGACTTCCGCGACAGCTACCCCGCCGAGCTGAGCGGCGGCATGCAGCAGCGCGCCGCCCTCGCGCGGGCGCTCGTCGGGCAGCCCGAGGTGCTGCTGATGGACGAGCCGTTCGGCGCGCTCGACGCCCAGACGCGCGAGCAGATGCAGGAGCTCCTGCTCCACCTCATCCAGCGCCACCGGATCACGACGCTGTTCGTCACGCACGACGTGGACGAGGCCCTGCTCCTGTCCGATCGCGTCGTGGTCTTCTCCGAGCGGCCAGGCCGCGTCCTGGCCAGCCTCGACGTGACGTTCGCGCGCGCGGCGCGCTCGTCGGAGCTCAAGCTCGACGAGGCCTTCCTGCACCAGAAGCGCGAGATCCTGGCGCTCCTGCGCGGGCGCCCGCGCACGGAGACGCAGCGCGATCGCCTGCTCCTCGGCCTCACCAACACACGAACCGAAGGGGGATCATGAAACGAAGGACCGTCTTGCAAGAGCTCGGGGCGGCGCTCGCCTGCCTCGTCCTGTCCGTGGGCTGCTCGAACCGGGACGCCGGGCCGGACCAGGCGCCCTCCGCCGCCCCCGCGCCGCGCGAGCGCGCCGGGGCCGCGGCGCCGCCCGCCGAGCCCGCGAAGCTCACCGTGGGGCACGACCTGTGGATCGGCTACTCGGGCGTCTTCCTCGCGAACGAGCTCGGCTACTTCAAGCAGGCGGGGCTCGACGTGGCGCTCAAGCCGTTCTCGAACCCAGGGGACACGCTCGCGGCGCTGGCCTCCAGCCAGCTCGACATGGGCCTCACGACCCTGCAGAACCTCGCCGTGCTGAACGGCAACAGCGAGACGGACGTGGTGGCCATCGCGCTGGTCGACAGCTCGAACGGCGCGGACGCTGTCGTGGCGAAGGACAGCATCGCGTCGATGGCCGATCTGAAGGGCAAGACCGTCGCCCTCACGCTCGGCGAGGTGAACCACATGCTCTTCCTCTTCGGCCTCGAGAAGAGCGGGATCAGCCCGGACGCGGTGAAGATCACGAGCATGAGCGCCGACGACGCGGGGGCGGCGTTCGTCGCCGGGAAGGTCGACGCCGCGGTCACCTGGGAGCCGTGGATCACCAAGGCGACGAAGAACGGCGGCCACGTGATCTTCTCGAGCGCCAGCATGCCCGACACCATCACGAACTCGGTGGTCGTGCACAAGGCCAAGCTGGAGGCGGGGAGCGGCGCCTACACGAAATTCCTCGGCGCCGTCGATCGCGGGGTCCAGACGCTGCGCAGCGAGCCCGACAAGGCGTACCCGATCATCGGCAAGTACCTGAACGCCTCGCCCGAGGACGTGAAGGGCATGCTGGGCGGCGACAAGATCTACGACCTGGCCGACAACAAGCGGCTCTTCGGCTCGGCGGAGGCGGCCGGCCCCGTCTACGCCTCGATGAAGTCCATCGTCGACTTCGCGGTCCAGTCGAAGCTCGTCAAGAAGGCGCCGGCGCCGGCGTCGATGTTCGACGCGAGGCTCGTGCGATGAAGCGCAACGAGGAGCTCATGGGGCGGGCGCTGGAGCTCGCGCGCGGCGCGATGAAGGCCGGCGAGCCGCCGTTCGGCGCCCTGGTGGCCGCCCCGGACGGCACGGTCATGGCCGAGGCGACCGACGAGGTGAACGCCCAGCGCGACTTCACGTGGCACGCCGAGGTGGGCGCCGTTCGCCGCGCCTGCGCGGCCGTCGGGCCGGATCTGCAGGGGTACACGCTGTACACGACCGTCGAGCCGTGCCCGATGTGCTTCACCGCGGCCTGGCTCGCCCAGGTCAGCCGCATCGTCTTCGGCTGCACGATGGCGGAGGTCACGGCGGCGACCGGCGGAGCGCAGCGCGAGCTGGCGGTCCCCGCGCAGTGGATGAACGAGCGCTCCGGCGCGCCGCTCGATCTCGTCGGCGGCGTCCTTGACGATCAGTGTCTCGCGCTGTTCGGGAAGGCGTAGCGGCGCGATCGACGGCCCTCGCGGGGCGGACGGCCGCCGCGCCGCGGGCCCGGGCGCGCCAGCGCTGCTGCTGAGGAAGCAACAGCGCTGACGCGCTGCTCGGATCCGTGCAGCGCGCGGGGGGCGAGCGCCGCGCGGAGCGGAGCGCGAGCGCCGGAGCGGCGCTGAAATCGAGAGTCAGGGGGCGAGCGCGCCGGGGGCACGCGCGTTGCACTGTGCTGCGCGCCAGCACGGCCAACCGTTCTTCCACGGCGACCTCGGCGCGCCCCTACCCTCTCCGGAGTCTTTCATGACTGACCGTATCGCTCGTCTCAAGGCCTCGCCCTCCGTGGCGGTCAAGGAAAAGCTCGATTACCCCGTCATCGACACGGACATCCACACCAACGATTACACGCCGGCCCTGGAGGACTTCGTCGCCACGTACGGGGGCGCCAAGCTCGTCGACGATCTGCGCAAGGCGCTGAGCTCCCGGCGCCGCAACGCCGAGAACAGCAGCGGCAAGGACTGGTACACGCAGACGCCAGAGGAGCGGCAGCACCACCGCACGGTGAGGTCTCCCTGGTGGGCGCGGGTGACGCGCAACACGCTCGACGTGGCGACATACCACATCCCGTCGCTGCTCGCGGAGCGCCTGGAGGAGCAGGGCTCCGACTACTCGGTGCTGTTCCCGAACAACACCCTCGCGCCGCTGGCCGTGAAGGACCCGGGCGCGCGGCAGGCGCTCCAGCGCGCGATCAACCATTATCACGCGGACCTGTTCCGCAAGTACAGCGACCGCCTCACCCCGGTCGCCGGCATCCCGCTGAACACGCCGCAGGAGGGGATCGAAGAGCTGGAGTTCGCCGTCAAGAAGCTCGGGCTCAAGGCGATCAACATCTCGGGCGGCGTGCGCCGGCCCATCAAGGCGATCGCGGACAAGTACCCGGCGGACCAGCACCCGGAGATCGCGAAGTACGCGACGTACATCGATTTCTACGGCCTGGACAGCGAGTACGATTACGATCCTTTCTGGGCCAAGGTGGTCGAGCTCGGCGTGCCTGTGCTCACCCATTACGGGAGCCAGGGCTGGACGGGGCGCTCGTCGATCAGCAACTACATGAACAACCACATCGGCCACTTCGCCGACGGCTCGGAGGCGTTCGCCAAGGCGCTGTTCTTCGGGGGCGTCACCCGCCGCTTCCCGGGGCTGCGCATCGGCATGCTCGAGGGCGGCGCGGACTGGGGCGCGCGGGTCTACATCCACCTCGTCGACCGCTTCCACAAGCGCGGCCCGGAGGGCCTGAAGCACTACGACCCGGCGGCGACCGACCGCGCGCTCCTGGCCGAGCTGTTCCGGCGCCACGGCAGCGATCTCGTGAGGGGCCGCTCCACCGAGGGCGAGCAGCTCATCGCCGACACGCTGGGCGCCGGGTACACGAGCGACGCGCGCCAGCCGGCGCCGGAGTACCGCAACGATTTCGCGGCGGCCGGCATCGAGAAGGTGGAGGACATCCGCGACCGCTGGGTGAACAACTTCTTCTTCGGGTCCGAGTCGGACGACCGCACCATCGCCTCTGCCTTCAACACCAGGGCGAACCCGCTCGGCGTGAAGATCAACGCCATCTACTCCTCCGACGTCGGCCACTGGGACGTCCCCGATCTCACCGAGGCGCTCGCGGAGAGCTGGAACCTCGTGGAGGAGGGCGTCCTCAGCGCCGAGGACTTCAAGGCCTATGTGTTCGAGAACCCGTACAAGCTCTACACCGAGGCCAACGCGAGCTTCTTCAAGGGCACCCGGGTCGAGGAGAAGCTGAGGCGGCAGGCGGCGGCGCACGGCGCCGGCGACGAGCGGCGCGCGCCGCAGCCGAGGGCCGACGGCTCAGCCGGCAAACCTGTCGAGATAAGCGCGTAGGCCCCCGAGGTCGAGCCCGGCGCCCAGCGCGAACATCAGCGCGAGCCTCGCCTTCGGCCCCGAGAGCGCGCCCGCGGGGATCACCCCGAGCTCGCGGAGCCGCCGCCCGCCGCCGGGCGCGCCGTACGTCGGCGTGACCCGGCCGCCGGGGCAGCGCGAGGTAAGCACAACCGGGGTGCCGGCCTGCACCAGCTCGCGGATCGCCCCTTCCCAGCTCCCGCAGACGTTCCCCGCGCCCGAGCCCTCGATCACCACCCCGCGCGCCCTGGCCCCGAGGAGCGCGCGCAGGAGGAGGTCGTCCATCCCGGACGCCATCTTGACCAGGTAAACGCGCGGCTCGGGGTCGGCGAGCGGCAAGGTCGGCGTCCGCGCGGGGCGCGCGTGGATGCGCACGCCCTCGCCGTCGACCGAGCCGAGCGGCCCCGCGCCCGGCGAGGCGAACGTGCCGAGCGCGGTCGTGTGGGTCTTCATTGCGCACCGGGCGGCGTGGATCTCGTCGTTCATCGCGACGAGCACGCCGAGCCCGCGCGCCGCGGGGTCGACCGCGATCCGCGCGGCGGTGACGAGGTTGCGCGGGCCGTCGGCGCCCGCGGTGCTCGCGTCGCGCATCGCGCCGGTGAGCACCACCGGCGTGTCGCCGTCGAGCAGCAGGTCGAGCGCGAAAGCGGTCTCCTCCAGGGTGTCCGTGCCGTGGGTGACGACGACGCCGGTCACCCCGGGATCGGCCTGCAGGTCGCGCGCGGCGCGCGCGAGCGCCGCGATCCTGTCCGGGCCGAGGTTCCAGCTGCTCTCGAGGCAGAGCTCGGTGACCGCGATCTCGGCGATGCGGCCGAGCGCGGGGACGTCCGCGACGAGCTCCTCCGCGCGGACGGCGGGCACGGCGGCGCCGGTCTGCGGGTCGACGCGGCTCGCGATGGTGCCGCCGGTGGTGACGAGGTGAACACGAGGCATGGGGTGGCTCCGGGCGTGGGGGCGAGGGTGAATGGCGCGGGGCACTCTACTACGTGGTGACATCGTGCCCTGAGGCTCTCGCAGAGGCGCTGTGCCACGGCGCGACGCGCGCGGGCCGTCAGGTTCAACGACGCGAGCGTGGAGGGAGAGGGCGTTCGTTGCATTCCCATGAAGCGGTGGCGAGCAGCTCCCTCCCTGTCGCGCGCCCATCTGCCCTCGACACGCGCAGAGAGCGCTGGACGGCCACGCCGCGCGAGCGGCCCTGGAGCTTGCGCCAGCAGAGGACGCGGGGTAATCAACGGTGAGCCAGGGATACGCGAAGAGGCGGAGTGTCTGCGAGCCCTCCTGTCGTCGTGACAGCGCTAGCTCGCGGCGCGTGCGCGCGGGAGAGCCGGCAGAGCTCTCCGTGAAGGCCTCGGCAGGCGTGCGCCGCGACCGGTGAGATGCCCCGGGCACCTCGCCGGCGCCCCGGCCGGCCCGGCGATCCGGCGCGTCACAGGGTGGCGTGGCCGTCGACGACGCGAGCGGCGCACGCCGGGGACGCGCATGTCCGCGATCCGGAGCTTCATCAGAGGGGGGAGAACATGAGACTGATCTCGGCCTGTTCCATTGTCGCAGCCTGCGCGCTCACCGGCTGTGGATCATCGACGGACGTGACGGAGGGAACGGACGCGGAAGCGGAGGCGTTCACCTGCGGTTCGCCCTCTCCGATCGTCACCCACCGCGGAATCACATCGCTCTCCGCGCCGCCGCCTGGCGCCACGCCCGATGACAACCTGCTCGTGCTCGATAGCGACGAGATCGAAGCAGCAGGCGGCTCCGAGGGCCCGGAGCCCCCACCCCCGGGCAGCCTCCCTAGAGCGACAAACGGGTTGAAACCACGAGAAAAAGCAGGAATTTCACAGGGAGGCGGGGAGGCGGGGAGCGAGAGACGGCAAGAGGGAGAAATTCATTTTTTTTCTTCCTCCCCGCCTCCCCGCCTCCCTGTGAAAATTCTCCGGGTTTCAACGTGATCGGTGTTCTAGGCCCGCGCCCACCCCCGTCACGAGAGACAACCCGGGCGCGTCGGGGTTCAACGGCCTCACGCACCGCGATCAGCTGCTCGCCGGCACCGGGGAGTACGCGGGCACGCAGGCAAGCGTCGAGCCGCCCGACGTGCCGCTGTGCGCCGGCAACGGCTTCGTCCTCCAGGCGGTGAACTTCGCGATCACCGCCTATGACACGCGCGGCGACCAGCTCGTCGCCCCGATGCCGCTGAACCAGTTCTTCCGGCTGCGACCCCTCGTTGACCCGGAGACGGGGACGGTGAACGAGTTCACCAGCGATCCCAAGTGCTATTTCGACCCCGAGGTCCGGCGCTGGTTCGTCACGATTCTGCAGATCGACCCGCTCCCGGTGGATCCGGCCGAGTCCATGCGAGGTCATGTCGAGCTGGCGGTCAGCCAGACGGACGACCCCACCGGGGACTGGAACCTCTACGAGATCGACACGACCAGCGACGGCGAGAACGGCACGCCGGCGGTCGGCGCGTGTCCTTGCCTCGGAGATCAGCCGCTCATCGGCGCCGACAGGTTCGGCTTCTACTTCAGCGTGAACCTCTTCTCGTTCGAGACCTCGGCGTTCCAGGGCGCGCAGGTGTACGCGCTCCAGAAGTCGGCGCTGCTCCGGGGCGCTCTGCCGCACGTCGACGTGCTGGGCGTCCCGGCGCTGGAGGGCGCAGGCGCCTCGCTCCAGCCGGCCACCATCCCCCCGCGTGGCCGGTTCGAGCGGCGGAACGGCGGCACCCAGTATTTCCTGAGCTCCATCAACTCGGGGCGCCCGGAGGAGCGGATCGCGGTCTGGGCAGCCACGAACACGAGATCTCTCGAGCGCTGCGCGCCGGACATCGCCCTCGACCAGGTCTTCGTGCCCAGCCAGGGGTACGCGCCGCCACCTCCGGCGCTGCAGAAGCCCGGGCCGACGCCGCTCCGCCGGCTCCTTCAGAACAGGGACGTCGATGAGCCGCTCGAGCGCCTCGACACAGGCGATGTCCGCATGCAGCAGGTCTACTTCGCCGAGGGCAAGCTCTGGTCCGGCCTCGGCACCGCGGTCGCCGACCCGGAGCGCGCGGGCATCGCCTGGTTCATCGTCGAGCCGGACGTGCGCCACGGGCTCGCGGCCCGGATGGTGAACCAGGGATATATCGCGCTCGACGACACGAACAGCGCGATGTTCCCCGCGGTCGCCGTCAACGCCCGGGGCAAGGGCGCGATCGTCTACTCGCTCAGCGGGCCGGCCCTCTTCCCGAGCGTCGGCTACTCGCTCCTCGACGAGCGCGGCGCCGGGCTCGTTCACCTCGTCGCCGACGGGGCCAGGCCAGAGGACGGCGCGAGCGGCTATACCTTCTTCGGCGGCGAGGGCGTCTCGCGCTGGGGCGACTACTCGGGCGCTGCGGTGGACGAGGACGGCTCGCTCTGGCTGGCCGCGGAGTACATCCCCGACCTGCCGCGATCCACGCTCGCGAACTGGGGCACGTTCATCGCCCACGTGCGCCGGGACGCCTGGGCCCCCGAGCCGCCGCGCCCGTGAGGGCTCGCCGCGCGTCCCCCGAGATCCCCCGGGCTCAGCCCCTCCAGCTGGCGGAGCGCGCGGCTGGCCGGTAGCAGCGCTCGAGCGCCGCCTTCACGTCGCGCACGGTGCAGACCCCCGACAGGTCCACCCCGAGCGACACGAGCGACGTCGCCACCCGCGGCGGGACGCCGGCCAGGATGGCCTCGGCGCCGAGGAGCGCGGCCGCGCGGACGAGGCGCACGAGGTGGCCGGCGGTGCTCTCGTCCATCCGCGAGACGCCGGTGACATCCAGGATCATGTGGGCGGCGCCCTCGGCGGAGATCGCCGACAGGACGCGGTCCATGATCGACGCCGCGCGCGCGTCGTCGACGCCGCCGATGAGCGGGGCCATGAGCACCCGGTCGCCGAGCCGGATGAGCGGCGTGGACAGCTCGTCCGCGAGCTGCGCGAGGAGCAGCCGGCTGCGCTCGAGCTCCTCGTTGCGCTCGCGCAGCTCGGCGGTGCGCGCCTCGACCTTGCGCTCGAGCGTGGCGTAGAGGATCGCGTTGTTGATCGACAGCGCGGCCTGCGCCCCGAGGAGGCTCGTGACCTGCAGCCGGTCCGGCGTGAACGCGCCGGTCGTGAGGTTGTTCTCGAGGTACACAAGCCCGACCAGCGCGCCCCGGTCGAGCAGCGGCGCGCACAGCAGCGAGCGCGGGGCGGCCGCCGCGCCGAACGTGCCGGAGAAGCGCGGATCCGCGGCGGCGTCGTCCACGACCAGGGGCTCGCGGGCGCGCTCCACGTAGCTCACCACGGCGGCGGAGTAGCCGATGTCCGGCTCGCCGCCGCCGACCCGGAGCGACGTGGCGACGGCGAGCTCGCCCGCCCGCGGCAGGAGGAGCAGGCCACGCTCCGCCCCCGTGTTCTCGAGGAGCACCCGCAGGAGCTGCTCGAGCAGGCGATCGAGGACGATCTCGCTCGCGACGGCGCGGGCGGCCTTCAGGATGGAGCCGACATCGAGCTTCGGCGACAGCGGCTCCGTGGTGACGTTGCCGGCCGTCGCCGGCGCCGGCACGGAGCTCGGGGGCGCGACGCTCGTCGAGCGCCGGCGCAGCAGCGCCGCGTGGGCCGCCTGGAGCTGCTGGACCTTCGCGCGCGCGCCCCAGCGCCGGTACCCGTGGAGCGCGTCGATGAGGTACGGCTGCGCGAGCCGCTGCTTGTCCAGCGCGAGGAGGTGCCGCGCCGCGAGCTCGCAGCCGAGCGCCGCCTCCTGGATCTGGCCGCTCGCGCCGGCGCCCTGGATCGCCCGGTCGTACTGCTCGATCGCCGCCCAGGGCTCGCCTGCGAGGCGCAGGCGCTCCGCCTCGACGAGGGCGTGACGGTGGCCGAAGCTCTCGGCGGCGTTCGCGGCCCAGGCGCCGAGCTGCCGCTGGTTCACCGCGACGCGCTCCAGCCACTCGGCCCGCTCCGTCGCGCCGGCGGCCTCGGCCCGGCGCAGCCAGGCGAGCGAGGCGTAGGTGTTCGCTGTCACGACCGGCAGGAAGCCCGTGATGAACGGGGCGAGCTGGGTCGCCTGCTCCGCGTGGCGACAGGCGTCCTCCTGCGCGTCCAGGAGGTAACAGAGGACGAGCTTGTAGATGTGGTAGTAGGCCAGCGCCATCGGGTTCTGGCCCACCTGCGCCAGGTACGCTTCCTCCGAGAAGCCGTCTCCGTCGAGGGTCGCGGCGCCCCCGTCGGGCCTGCCGAGCGCGGCGCAGAGCCGCGCGAAGACGATGAAGGCGCCCCAGGCGTGGCGGTTGTTCGTCTTCTGCACGAACGCGAGCGCCCGCTCCGCCTCCGCCTGCACGTCGGCGAGCCGATCGTAGAGCAGGATCCCGAGCGAGTAGAGATCCGCCCGGTGATCGAGCTGGTGCCGGGTGCGCCCCGTCTGCTCGGGCGCCATGTACTCCAGCGTCCCGGCCGGCTCTCCGAGGCTGCCTTCGAGCGCCGCGCTGCGCACGCCGAGGCCGAGGTCGATGACGCAGACCTCCCGGGTGCCCGGCGAGACGAGGACGTTCGCGCCGCTCAGGTCCCGGTGGATGACGCCGGCCTGGTGCAGCCCGGCGAGCGCGCGCGCGAGCGACGCCGCGATCTCGACGCGCTCGCGCAGCGCCGGGCGGTGCTCGGCGACGAAGCGCCTCAGCGTGACGCCGTCGAAGAGCTCGAGGTAGAGGACCGGCTTGCCGTCGACGACGCCGCGCCCGTACAGCTTGCGGATCCCTGGCACGGAGAGCCCGCGGAGGATCTCGAACTCATTGTCGAGCGCCGCCTCCTGGCGCTCGGTGACGAGCTCGCCCGTCGGCTCCTTGACGGCCACCTGCTCGCCGAAGGGGGGTGCCGCTCGCGGCATGGACAGTGAAGCCTGTACCCTCGTGAAGGATGATTGATTCCATGTCAGATCACCCCGGCAAAACGACCGCGCGGCGAGCGCTTCCGTGTTCGCGGGAACAGAGTCGACAGCATCGGTTCATCCGAGGTGGAGAGTCCGGGTCGCGGTGAACGGGCGGTGAACGCCATCTCTCTCGTCAGCTGTTACAAACTTTCGAGCGGTTCGTGGGCTGGAGCTTCACGTCGAACGACAGGCCACGCTCGCGCGCGAGCTCCCTGTCGTTCCTCTCCGCTGTTTTCCTGGCAACCTTCTGGTCCTCCAGCGCCTGGCGCATCGCGTTGGGGTCGGCGACGTGGGATCTCTCGATCATGCCGAGCGTCGCACCGAGTTCACGCCTGGATCAAGTACTTTGACGTGCGGCAAGTCCTCGTGACTGCACCACATTTGCTCACCTGAGACACGGGGACGTTCTTCTCCGCCGCTCCGCCGCTGCTGCGCGTGTCAGGAGCCGAACCACGCTCGCGGGTCACGGCTGCTGCTGCTCCGACCCGGGCTGCCGTCCTCGCGCACGGGGAAGCGGACGAGGCGGCCGGGGATGGTCTCGACGGCATGAAGGAACTGCTCGGCGGCGGCACGACGTCGAGGAATTTCTGATGTCACCCTAGAATCACACCCCTACAGAAACCGCCATGTCACGCCGACGTGTCACGATCTGCGTCTGGCCGTTCTAGACTGCTGCGCTCGGCGCCCCCCTTCCCTACGCATGCTTGCAGCTTCCGCAGGTCGCACCTGAACGGCGCCGCTGCAAGCGAGACCCATGATGGATAGTGACGTCCTCTCGTTCGTTCGTATCAGCGGTGTATTCGCTGCCCTCGGATCGTTGATCTACGCGGTCGGCGACGTGCTGTTGCTCGCGCCGAAGGTCGGCCCGACCAGCGGCGCCCCCCTGGCGATCGACACGGTGTCGCGCCCCGAGCTGCGGCGGCGCGCGGCGCTCCTGGCCAACCTCTCCATCCTGCCGCCGAGGCGGCTGATCTGGGGCGGGCTCCTCGGCGTGTTCGCGGCGCCGCTGGTGCTCGCGGGCGTCTTCCAGATCTACCAGGGGCTCCGCCCGGCGGGCGTCGCGTGGGCGCTGCCGCCGGCGCTGCTGTTCGCGTACGCGATCGCGATCGGCCCGTTCGTCCACGGCTCGTTCATCTACCTCGGCGAGACCGCGCAGGCGCTCCGCGCCGGCGGCCCCACCCGGGACGTGCTCTTCCGCAGCCTGCAGCGCCAGCACGGCGTGATGCAGCTCGGGTATGCGGTCATCTTCCTCTGCACCATCATCGCCTCGTTCTGGTTCTCGGCCGTGGTGGCGAGCGGGCGCACCGCCTTTCCCGCCTGGATGGCCGCGGTCAACCCGGTCGTGACGACGCTGGCCTGGCTCGGGGCGAAGCGGGTGCTGCCGCAGCGGGCGCGGGACTGCACCGAGGGCGCGGGGTTCAACATCGCCTACGCAATCTTCTTCGCGCTGACCACGGCGACGCTCTGGTAGCGAGCGAATCGGGGGACGCGCTCGGGCTGTCATCAGGCGGCTGTGCGCCGGCGAGGTGCGGTTCGGCGCGTCCTGCTCTGACCAGATTACCTCGGCCCTCCATGAAGACGTCCGGAGTATGCAAAGATGCCGGCGGCGGCGCCAGACGGCGCTCCCGAAGGGTCGCATTCGAGGAGTCGAACATTGAGCGATCTCCATGATCTGTCCGGTTTATCGATGTTCGTTCGCATCGTCGAGGAAGGTTCGCTCAGCGCGGCCGGCAGGGCGCTCGGGCTGCCCAAAGCGACGATCAGCCGTCACCTCGCGCTGCTGGAGAAGCGGCTCGGCGCACCGCTGTTGATCCGCTCCACGCGCGCGCTCAGCCTGACGGACACGGGCAGGCGCTTCTTCGACAGGGTCCAGCCCATCGTTCGAGAGGCGCAGCAAGCGACCGCCGAGGTCAAGCGCCATAACGCGGCTCCCTCCGGGCTGCTGCGCGTCGCCGCGTCCGTCGCCTATGGTCAGGCGGCGATCGCGCCCCGCCTGCTCGCGTTCATGGGGCGTTATCCGGCGGTCCGCATCGACCTGCACCTCCAGGATAGGCGCGTCAACCTGGTCAGCGACGGCTACGACCTGGCCATCCGCATGGGCGCGCTCGGAGACAGCGAGCTGGTCAGCCACAAGCTGGCCGACATCAGGATGGTCATCGTCGCCTCGCCCAGCTGGCTGGAGCAGCACGACATGCCCCGGAGCCCCGGCGACCTCGCCCGGCATGCCGCCATCGTCACCCGGCCCGAACTCGTCCACTGGCAGGTCGGCGGGGAGACCGTTCACGTCCCCTGGCGCATGAGCACCGGCAACATGCTCGTCACGCGGGACGCCGTGAAGGCCGGGCTGGGGATCGCTCTCGTACCCGAGTTCGTCGCGTCGCGTGACCTGGCAGGAGGCTCGCTGGTCCGCCTGCTCCCCGATGTGGAGCTGCCGGTCGTTCGAGCGACGGCGCTGTATACCCGGGCCGCCAGGCGATCGGTGGCGCTGCGCGCCTTGCTTGACTACCTCCTGGCCAGCCGCCCCATCGAGGTCGACGCGGCGCCGTGGTGCCCCTGCCCGGGCGCGGGTGCGCCCCCTTAGAGCGCTCCACGCCTTCGGCCGGACACCCCGGCCGCCGGCGCAGGACACCGAGGGAGGCTTCGCCGTCCCGCCGCCCGCGAAGGACAGCGCGGCGGCCCACGGCCCGGGGACCCGCGGCGACCGCGCCTCGGCGACCTGCCGATCGAGCTGGTCGCGTTGCCAGCGCCGCGCGCCCTGGTGTTCATTCCATCGAGCCACGTTCTTTTTCCATGAGCTGTCCGCCGACCCCGCGAATCGGAGGTTCCAAACAAATCCCGGCAATTCACGATCTCACTCCGGAATGAGCCACAGCCGTGATTCCGAGGGTGTGCTCCCGCCCGGCCAATCGCTTTTTCATCTCACGATGCGCGAAGACCCCTTTTCGTCCCGCCCGGTTGTGCAATGAATCTGCGAGTCGATGCCGCTCGTCTTTCTGCCCGACGTTCTCCGCTTCTTCCTCTGGGACGACACGGACCCTGAGCGGCTCGCGGCCCGGTCGCTCGGCGCGACGACCCCGGCGGAGGCGGTCGTGGTCTCCGAGGCGGGGCGCGCCGTGAGGAAGACCGGGGAGGCCGCGGCGCTGCTCGACGGCCTCGCCGGACTCGCCAGCATGGCGCAGGACGACCTCGGGCGGGCGCCGCCGTCGGTCGCCGCGTGGAGCCTGGCGAGCAAGCTCGCGCTCGACCTCGTGGTGCGCGAGCGGGTCGTGCCCCGCGTCACGCCCGCCGGCGGCGGCGTGGAAGCCCGCTGGGCGGTGTCGCTCGCCGCCCCGGAGGACGCCGCGCGCGTCGCGGCGCTCGCCCGCGCCATGCCGCCGGCCGCGCACGCGGTGCCCGCCGCCGCGCCCGCGGTGGCCGCCGTGCCCGCGGCTCCGGCCGCCGAGGGCGCGCCCCCGCCCCTCGCCCCGGAGGTCTGGTCCGCCGAGGCCCTGCTGCGCGCCTTCCTCGACGCGGTGGCCGACGCGCTCGCGCGCGGCAGCGCGACGAACCGCCCGAAGCCGCCTGCGCGGCCGGCGCACGCCCCCTGGGAGCACCGGCTGGTACTCGCCCTGACCGGCGCGCAGCGCGCCTTCGCCACGGAGGGGCTCGCCGAGCGCGCGCTCGTCACCGACCTCGACGCCTGGGTCCGGCCGGCGCTCGGGGCCTGCGACGCGCTGCGCGCCTGCTTCCGGCTGGAGCTGCCGCAGGGCGACCGCGGCTTTTCGCTCCGCTTCCTGCTGCAGGCAACCGACGACCCGAGCCTGCTCGTGCCCGCCGCCGACGTGTGGAAGGCCCGGGGGCGGACGCTGAAGGCGCTCGGGCGCGCGTTTTCCGACCCGCAGGAGGCGCTCCTCGGCGCGCTCGGCGCCGCCGCGCGGCTTTTCGCGCCGATCGCGCGGGCCCTCGGCGAGGCGAGGCCGGAGCACGTGGACCTCGAGCCCGCCGAGGCTTGGGCCTTCCTCGCGCAGGGCGCGCCGGCGCTGGGCGAGGCAGGGTTCGGCGTTGTCGTGCCCGGCGAGCTCCTCGCCTCGGGAAGGCGGCGCCTGCGCCTCCGCATGCGCGTCGGCGCGACGGGCCGCACCGCCGGCGTCGTCGCGGGCAGCGCCGGGCTCGGCCTCGACGAGGCGCTCGATTTCGCGTGGGAGGCGGCGCTCGGGGACGAAGCGCTCTCGGCGCGCGAGCTCGCCGCGCTTGCGCGGCAGAAGTCGCCGCTCGTCCGGCACCGCGGGGCCTGGGTCGTCGTGGTCCCCGAGGAGCTCGCCGAGATCCAGCGGCGCCTCGAGGCCGGCGGCGGCCGTCTGCCGGCGCGCGAGGCGCTGGAGGTCGCGCTCGCGGGCGAGGCCCACGTCGATGGCCTGGCCGTCCCGGTGGTCGCCGAGGGGGCGCTCGCGCGGACCCTCGAGCGGCTGCGCGCGGGCGCGGAGCGCGCCGCCGCGCCGCCGGAGGGGTTCGCGGGGACGCTGCGCCCGTACCAGGCGCGCGGGGTCGCGTGGCTGCAGACGATGGCCAGCCTCGGCCTGGGCGCCTGCCTGGCCGACGACATGGGCCTCGGCAAGACGGTCCAGCTGCTCGCGTTCCTTGTCGGCCGGCGGGCGGCGGCGCCCGGGGACGCGCGGCCGACGCTGCTCGTCGCGCCTACATCGGTCGTCGGCAACTGGGAGCGGGAAGCGGCGCGCTTCGCCCCCGCCCTGCCCCTCGTGCGGCACTACGGCGACGGGCGCGCCCGCTCGGCCGAGGAGCTGGCGTCACGGGCGGGCGGCGCGAACGGCGCGAGCAGCTCGGCCGGCGCGCCCGGCGGAAGCGGCTCGCAGCGCGCGAGCAACGCAGGCGGCGGCGCGCTCGTCCTCACCACCTACGGCCTCCTCCGCCGCGACGCCGGGACGCTCGCCGGGGTGGACTGGGCGGCGGTCGTGCTGGACGAGGCGCAGAACATCAAGAACGCCGCGTCGCGCACCGCCAGCGCCGCGCGCGCGCTCCGCGCCCCCCACCGCTTCGCGCTCACCGGCACCCCCGTCGAGAACCGCCTCGCCGAGCTCTGGTCGATCCTCGAGTTCGCGAACCCCGGCCTGCTCGGCCCCCTGGAGGCGTTCCGGCGCGCCTACGCGGTCCCCATCGAGCGCTACGGCAACCGGGAGGCCGCCGAGCGCCTCCGGCGCGTCGCCGGGCCGTTCTTGCTGCGACGCGTCAAGACCGACCCCGCGGTGGTCCCGGACCTCCCGCCGAAGAGCGAGGCCAGGGTCTACTGCACGCTGACGCGCGAGCAGGTGACCCTGTACCAGGCGGCGCTCGACGAGGCGATGCGCCGCATCGAGGAGGCCGAGGGCATGGCCCGGCGCGGGCTCGTCCTCGCGCTGCTGACGATGCTCAAGCAGATCTGCAACCACCCGGCGCAGTGCCTCGGGGAGGCGGGGCCGCTCGCGGGCCGGTCCGGCAAGCTCGCGCGCCTCACGGAGATGCTCGAGGAGGCGCTCGCGGCCGGGGATCGTGCGCTCGTTTTCACGCAGTTCCGCGAGATGGGCGACCGGCTTGTCAGGCACCTCGCGTCGGCGCTCGACACCGAGGTCCTCTTCCTCCACGGCGGCACGCCGCGGCTCGCGCGCGACCAGATGGTGCGGCGGTTCCAGGAGGTTCCGCGGGGGCCGCGCGTCTTCGTCCTCTCGGTCAAGGCCGGCGGCGCGGGGCTCAACCTCACCGCGGCGAGCCACGTGTTCCACTTCGATCGCTGGTGGAACCCCGCAGTCGAGGACCAGGCGACGGACCGCGCGCACCGGATCGGGCAGCGGCGCGCGGTGCAGGTCCACAAGCTCGTCTGCGCGGGCACCGTGGAGGAGAAGGTCGACCGGATGCTGGAGCAGAAGCGCGACCTGGCGGCGCGGGTCGTGGGCCAGGGCGAGGCGTGGATCACCGAGCTCGACAACGCGGCGCTGCGCGAGCTGTTCGCGCTGTCCCGGGACGCCGTGGCCATCGCGGGCGAGCTGGACGACCGTGAGGAGCGCGAGGAGCTGGAGGACGGCCGCGGCGACGGCGACCGAGGCGCGCGGGAGGGCGACCGCGGCGCGCCCGAGAGCGGCGAGCGGGACGCACGGAAAGAGCGGCACGCAGCGGGCCGGCGCAAGGGCTCCGGGCGCGTGCGGCGAGAGGCGCAGACATGAGCGCGCCGGCGCGCTGGGTGCCGTTCCGCCGCGAGGCAGGGCCGAAGCCGCCGCCGCCGGCGCGGGGCATCCGGATGAAGCGGGCCGGCGCGACCTGGTGGGGCAAGCGCTGGGTCGAGGCGCTCGAGCGAATGGCGCCGGGCAACGCCGGACGCCTCGCGCGCGGGCGCACGTATGCGCGCGCGGGGCGGACGCACGATCTGGACGTGAAGCCGGGCCTCGTTGTCGCGCGCGTGACCGGCTCGCAGCCGAAGCCGTACAAGGTGATCCTCACGCTGGCGCGGCTCGACGACGCCACGTGGGCGAAGGCGATCGCCGCCATGGCGAAGCGGGCGAAGTTCGCGGCGGAGCTCCTCGCGGGCCGGATGCCTGACGATATAGACAGCGCGTTCCAGAATGCCGGGGCGAGCCTGTTCCCGGAGAGGCCCGAGGATCTCACCACCGCCTGCTCGTGCCCCGACTGGGTGAACCCCTGCAAGCACGTCGCGGCGACCCACTACGTGCTCGGCGAGGCGCTCGACAAGGACCCCTTCCTGCTGTTCGAGCTCCGCGGACGCACGCGCGAGCAGGTGATCGAGGCGCTCCGCGCCGCGCGGGCGGGCGCCCCCGGCAACAGAGCCCGCGAGGCCGCGCCCGGCAAGCGGACCGGAGCCCGCGCCGGCGCTCCCTGCACCGGCGACGCGCCGGCCGTCGCCACGGTGACGCTCGGCAAGATGGCGGCGAGCGACTTCGACGCCTGGCGCGAGGCGCCGCCGTCGCTCGACGTGGCGCTGGAGCCGCCCGCGGCGCACGCGGCGCTCCTGTCCCAGCTCGGCGAGCCGCCGGGCTGGAACGAGGAGCGATCGCCAGCAGAGCTCCTGGGCCCGCTGATCCGAGCGGCGTCCGAGCGGGCGCGGGAGATCGCGATGGCAGAGGCGCCTTCCGCGCGGCCGGGGCGCTAGCAGTTCCGCGCGGCCGGGGCGCTCGCCCGGGTCGCCGCGGCCGCGCGCACCGCCGCCCGCTCCGACTCGGAGAGGACGACGTTCAGCTCGAGCACGTCGCAATCGCCGCTCCGCTCCACGTTCACGCTCACCTGATCCAGATCGATCCGCTCGTATTTCGAGATGACCTGGAGCAGCTCCTGCTTCAATCGCGGCAGATAGTCCGGCTCGCCCGTCGGGCGCACGCGCTCGCGCGCCACGATGATCTGCAGACGCTCCTTCGCCACGGCCGCCGACTTCGGCTGCGTCCTCCGGAAATAATCCATGATCGACATGGCAGATCCCCCTAGGCGGTTGCCGCCTGGCCGCCAAAAATCCGGCTGAAGAACCCCTTCTTGGCAGGCTCCAGGAAGCGGTGCGGGCGCTCCTCGCCGAGGAAGCGCTGGACCACGTCGAGGTAGGCCTGCGCCGCGTCGCTCGTCGGGTCGAGCACCACGGGCGTCCCGGCGTTCGACGCCTGGAGCACAGCCGTCGACTCCGGGATCACGCCGAGCAGCGGGATGCCGAGCAGCTCCAGCACGTCCTGGTGCGCCAGCATCTCGCCCTTGGCGACGCGCGCCGGCGCGTACCGCGTCAAGAGGAGGTGCGTCTTCACCGCCTCCTCGCCGAGCTCCGCCCGGCGCGTCTTCGCGTCGAGCAGGCCGAGCACGCGGTCCGAGTCCCGCACCGACGAGACCTCGGGGTTCGTCACCACGATCGCCTCGTCCGCGAAGTACATCGCCATCTGCGCGCCCCACTCGATGCCCGCCGGCGAGTCGCAGAAGATGTACTCGAAGCCCGCGGCGCGCAGCTCGTCGAGGATGCGCCCCACCCCGTCCAGCGTGAGGGCGTCCTTGTCCCGCGTCTGCGACGCGGGGAGCACATAGAGGGTCTCGATCCGCTTGTCCTTGATCACCGCCTGGCGGAGCGTCGCCTCGCCCCGGATCGCATTGACGAGATCGTAGACCACCCGGCGCTCGCACCCCATCACGAGATCGAGGTTGCGCAACCCCACATCGAAGTCGATGGCGATCGTCTTGTAGCCGAGAGCCGCGATACCGGACGCGAGGTTTGCGGTCGTGGTGGTCTTGCCGACTCCGCCTTTGCCCGAGGTGACGACGACTACCTTTGACACCAGAAACCTCCTTAGATGGTTCGAAAGACGTGGCTATCCGACGGCCGAGCCCGCTCGGATGCCCGTCCTCCCGGCGTCCAGTCGGCGCCGTCGACGTGATGGGAGCTCGGCGCCCACCCGATTCCATTGAGGCCGGGGACGCGCTCGACTGGGTACGTCATCGCGAACCGAACGAACAACTTTTTCGCGGAGAAACTTCGGAGCTTAATCCGGTGCGAGGAACGGATCCAACTTACCTACATGTAGGTAACTGCTGTGAGCGCTGCGCGCGAGACGCCAGCTCCCCGAGGTGGAGACGGCCGTCGCTGGTTCGGCCGATCCGCACGACCGCCGTGCCTGTGAGCGCCAGAACGGTGGCGAGCTCCCCCATGCAATACTGCTGCGCGCATGAGGCCGGGGCAGCGGGTCGGACCGCATCACGTGGTGGAGCGGCGGGCGGGGGCGGGCTCTCTCGGGACCGTCTACCTCGCGCGGCACCTCGCGACAGGGGAGCCGGCGGCCATCAAGGTCCTGAGGGATCCGAGCGAGGAAGCGCGCAACCGGTTTGCCCGCGAGGCGCGCGCGCTGGCCGCGCTGAACCACCCGCACATAGTCCGGTACGTCGATCACGGCGTGATGCCGGACGGCGAGCCCTACCTCGTCATGGAGTGGCTCGAGGGGGAAGACCTCGCGGCGCGGCTCGACCGCGGCCCGCTGGAGCCGGCCGCGGCGCTCCGGCTCGCGGCCACGGTGGCCGACGGGCTCGCTGTCGCGCACGCGCAGGGCGTCATCCACCGCGACATCAAGCCGCAGAACCTCTTCCTCCCGCAGGGCGACGTCGAGCAGGTCAAGATCGTCGATTTCGGCCTCGCGCACCTCCACGACGCGACGTACGCGCTGACGCGCGCCGGCCAGACGCTGGGCACCCCGTCGTTCATGCCGCCCGAGCAGGTCACCGGCGAGCAGGAGATCGACCCGCGCGCAGACCTGTACTCGCTCGGGTGCGTCCTTTTTGCGTGCCTGACGGGCCGGCCGCCGTTCGTGGCCGCGCAGCTCGTCGCCACGCTCGCCAAGGTGGTGTTCGACGAGGCGCCGCTGCCGAGCTCGCGCTGCCCGGGGCTGCCCGCGGCGCTCGACGCGTTCGTGGCGCGGCTGCTCGCCAAGAAGCCCGCCGCGCGGCCGAGCAGCGCCGCCGCCGTCGCCGAGGCGCTGCGCGCGCTGGAGGTCAAGGTCTCCGGGCCGGTCTCGTCGAGCGCGCCTGCCTCGTCGGCCGCGCTCACCGGCCGCGAGCGGCGCGTCGCCAGCGTGATCCTCGCGGCGAACGTGGGCGACGTAGGGCGCGGCCTCCTCGCCGCGGACCTGCTGCGCGACCGGACCGCGCCTCTGGGTGATGCGCGTGACGCGCGCGACGCGCGCGACGCGGACGACGCGCGCGCGCTCGACAGCGTCGGGCTGACCGCGCAGGCGCTCCGGCAGATCGTGGCGCGGCACGGCGCGCAGCTCGAGCTGCTCGGCGACGGCTCCCTCGCGGCGGTGGTCCCGGGCGCCGGCTCGCCCACCGAGCTCGCCACGAGCGCCGCGCGCTGCGCCCTGGCGCTGCGCGAGCTCCTGCCGAGCGCGCGCGTGGCCCTCTCGACGGGCTGGGACGAGATCGAGCGGATGCAGCCCATGGAGCAGGTCATCGACCGCGCCAGCGCGCTGCTAACGGGCCGCGAGGGCCGCGCGGAAGGCCCGGCCGACGGCGCGCCGCCGATCCTGCTCGACCCGATGACCGCGGCCCTGCTGAGCGACAGGTTCGAGGTAGCGCGGGCTCACGACGGGCTCGTCCTCGTCGGCGAGAACGAGCCCGCCGACGCGGCCCGCAAGCTGCTCGGCAAGCCGACGACGTGCGTGGGCCGGGAGCGCGAGCTGCTCCTCCTGGAGGCGACCTTCGACGATTGCGCCGCGGACTCCGCGGCGCGCGCGGTGCTGGTCACCGCCGGCGCCGGCGTGGGCAAGTCGCGCCTGCGCCACGAGCTCGTGCGGCGCCTCGGCGCGCGCGCGGAGCCGGTCGAGATCTGGAGGGCGCAGGGCGACTCGATGCGCGTGGGCGCGCCGTTCGGGATGCTGGGCCAGATCGTCCGGCGCGCCGCGCGGCTGCTCGACGGCGAGCCGCTCGAGGCGCGGCGGCAGAAGCTCGCCGCGCGCGTCGCGGCGCACGTGCCGGAGCCCCTCCGGCGGCCGGTCGCCGAGTTCCTCGGCGAGATGGTGGGCACGCCCTTCCCGGACGACGACAGCGTGCTGCTCCAGGCGGCGCGGCAGGACGCGAAGCGCATGGGCGACCAGATGCAGTGGGCGTGGGTGGAGTTCGCCCGCGCCGAGTGCGCCGCCCGGCCGGTGCTGCTCGTCCTCGAGGACCTCCACTGGGGCGACCGGCCGACGGTGGAGTTCGTCGACGCGGCGCTCCGGCTCCTCGACGACCAGCGGCTGATGGTGCTGGCGCTCGCGCGCCCCGAGGTACACAAGGCGTTCCCGGCCCTGTGGGAGGCGCGCGCGCCCACCGAGCTCCGGCTGAAGGAGCTGTCGCGCAAGGCGTGCGAGCGGCTCGTGCTCGAGGCGCTCGGCCCGGCCACGCCGGCCGCCGTTGTCGCGGAGCTCGTGGGGCGCTCCGCGGGCAACGCCTTCTTCCTCGAAGAGCTCGTGCGCGCGGCGATGGAGGGCCGCCCGGACGGCGTCCCCGAGACAGTGCTCGCGATGACGCAGGCGCGCCTCGCGGGGCTCGTGCCGGAGGCGCGGCGGCTGCTCCGCGCGGGCAGCATCTTCGGCGAGGTGTTCTGGCGCGGCGCGGCGAAGGCGCTGCTCGGCGCGCCGGTGGACGAGCCCGAGCTCGACGCCTGCCTCGCGGACCTCGAGCAGCGCGAGCTCGTCACGCGCCGGCCGGAAGCGAAGTTCCACGACGAGGTCGAGTACCACTTCCGCCACGCGCTCCTGCGCGACGCGGCCTACGAGATGCTGACCGACGACGACCGCTCGCTCGGCCATCGCCTCGCGGGCGCGTGGCTCGCGCAGGCCGGCGAGACCGACGCAATGGTGCTCGCGACGCACTTCGAGCTCGGCGAGGAGCGCGAGCGCGCCATCAACTGCTACCGGCGGGCGGCCGAGCAGGCGCTCGGCGGGAACGACTACGCGGCCGCGATCGAGCGCGCCGAGCGCGCTGTCGCGTGCGGCGCGGCCGGCGAGGAGCTCGGGGAGATCGCGACGATCCAGGCGGAGGCGCACCGCTACAGGGGGGACTTCGCCTCGGCCGAGCAGCACGCTGTCGCGGCGATGCGGGCGCTGCCGGAGGGGAGCATCCGCTGGTACCGCGCCGCGAACCTCGTCGCGCTGGCGGCGTGCCCGCTGGGCCACGAGGAGACGGCGACGGGGCTGGCCAGGGCGCTGTGCGAGCGCTGGTCGGAGCGCGCGGCGCGCGGGCCCGAGCTCATCGTGATGGCGCAGGCGGCGAGCGGGCTCCTGGTCCTGCGGGGCGAGTGCGAGGACGCGGCGGCGCTGTGCCGGCGGATCGACGCGGTGGCCGAGCGGTTCCGGGCCGACCCGGCCGTGAGCGCGGCGATCCTGCGGCTGGGCGTGCACCGGGCGATCCTGGCGGGCGATCTCGGCACGGCCCGGGAGCGCTGCGAGGCGGCGGCGCAGCGCTTCTCGCAGGCGGGCGACGCGCGCATGGCCTGCAGCTCGCGCAGCAACGCCGGGCACCTCTGCAACGAGCTCGGCGCGTACGCCGAGGCCGCGGTCCTGATCCGCGCCGCGCTGGCCGACGCCGAGCGCCTGGCGCTCGCGAACACGGTGGCGCACGCGAAGGAGAACCTCGGCCGCGCGCTCCTCCACCTCGGCGCCCTCGAGGAGGCGCGCGCCCTCGAGGTAGAGGCGCGCCGGCACTTCGTCGCCGCCGGGCAGCGGCGGCTCGAGGGGGGCACGTACATCTACCTCGCCGAGGCCTTCCGGCTCGCCGGGGACCTCGCCGCGGCCGAGGCCGAGGCGCGCCGGGCGTGCGAGCTCCTCGGCGACGTCCCCCCGCTGGCGCCTTGCGTGCTCGCGACGCTCGCGAACGTGCTGCTCGCCCAGGGGCGCGGCGCCGAGGCGCTCGGGCTCGCGCAGCGCGCCGCGGAGCTCGCCGCCGCGGTCGTTACCTCGCTGGGCCACCTCGAGACGGGCGAATCGCTCGTCTACCTGGTGCATGCGGAGGCGCTCCATGCCTCGGGCGACGCGACGAGGGCGCGCGCCGCGATCGCGCTCGGCCGGGACCGGCTGCTGGAGCGCGCCGCCAAGATCGCGAACCGCGCGTGGCGCGCGAGCTTCCTCGAGAACGTGCCCGAGAACGCCCGCACGCTCGCGCTCGCCCGCGCATGGCTGGGGGAGCACGACGGGCGGAGAGCTCGCTGAGCCGCGCCCCTGCGCCCCTGTGGATCGATGACGCTGCCCGTGGGGCTCGCCCACGAGGGTGGAGTACGACGCGCTTATCTGGAGGGAAGAGGGATCATGTCCAGTGACACAACCATCGCACCTGCGGAGCTCACCGGGCCCGCTCCGCGCTCGATTCTTGGCACGGGAGTCATCGTCACCGGCGGCGCGTCCGGCCTCGGGCGTGCGACTGCCTTGTTGCTCGCCGGAGCGGGGCGGCCGGTCGCGGTGTGGGACATCGACGAGCAAGGGGCCAGGCAGGTCGCCGAGGCGTGCTGCGCCAGGGGCGTTCAAGCCATCGGCCTCGGCGTCGACGTAGGCGATCGATCCGCCGTCGAGCAGGCGGCAGCCACGAGTCGGCAGGCGCTGGGCGCGATCGGCGGCCTCGCCTGCTGTGCTGGCGTCTTCCGCCTGGGATCGGTCGGACAGATCGACTTCTCGGAATGGGACCTCATCCTGCGCGTCAACCTGAACGGCGTCGCCTACACGGTGGAGTCCGTGCTGCCCTCGCTCCGCGAGGTAGGCCGGGGTGCGGCCATCGTCGTCGTGGCGTCCACCGAAGCGCTGCACGGCAGCCCGTTGCACGCCGGCTATACGGCGTCCAAGCACGGTGTCCTCGGCCTCGTCCGTTCGGCGGCCTTGCGCCTCGGTCGCGAAGGCATCCGGATCAACGCCATCTGCCCCGGCGCCATGGATACGCCGATGCTGGCCGACGGTCTCCGTCAGGCAGGTGACGAGTTCAGGAGTCAGCTGATCGCTTCGATCCCGCTCGGGTACATCTCGGACCCGGCGGAGGTAGGTCGGGTCATCTGCTTCTTCCTCTCGCCTGAGGCGTCCTACGTCACCGGCGCCGCCGTGCCCGTCGACGGCGGCATGCTGGCCTGAGCCGCGCGCCTTCGAGATCCAGAGGAGCTCAGCCTTCGCGTCGGGCGTCGCGTGGCCGAGACGCGTCAGTGCGCTGTCGGATCGTTGACGCGTCCCGCGAAGAGGATCGCCCCCGTCGGCACGTCGCTGATGAAGAAGAAGAACGGGCGATCCAGGACGGTCGCCGCCGGCTCGGGGAAGAAGCCCGAGCCCGAGACGCCGAGGATGACCGCCGTCGCTGCCGCTGCCTCGGTCCCGGCCTCGTCCACGTTGATGACCGCCTGGTGAATGACTTCCTGGATCCCGATGCCTCCGTCCGCGACGATGCCCGAGAAGTCGGCGTCGTCGAGATCGAAGGCGACCTCCATGCCGAGCCCCGCGAGCGTTTGCTTGAGAGACGTGGACGAGCCGAACGAGAACTTCGGCATCGTTATGTCGACCGACCGGTCCTGCGTCGACGCGATGATCTCCTCGAGCGCCGCGCCGTCGAGCGATGCCTCGAACGCGTCCGCGGTACACGTCGTCCTCGAGGAGCTTCGGGATGTTGCCCTTCGTCTGGTCGCTGACCCACGCATTGATGAGGGCCTCAGCCTCCTTCGGGGCGGCGAAGTCCGCGAGCCGCATGCTTGTCCCGTAGCTCTCGCCGAGCACCTTCAAGAACGGCTGCTCGATCTCGAGGCCTATCTGCGACCAGATCGCGTTGGCCGTGTGGAGCCGGAAGCCGCTTCCCTTGATCGCGCTCGAACCCTCGGCGCGCTTCTGAAGCTCGAGGTTCACCTGGTTGAACGCCGGATGCAGCCGCATGACGCCGGGGCCAAGCAGCGTGCCAGAGCGCCCGCGCGTGGAGATCGCGTCTTCGTCTCGGTGGGTGCCACGCGCGGGCCGGGAGTCAGGGCCAGATTGTGCCACGATGAGCCGCACAACAGCTGCACGACAGACACACCGGCTTGAGAATGAGATGGACGTCGCCAAGCATGGCCTTGCTCGTCTGTCGAAGGCGTCATGCGACTCGAGGTCCTCTTCTCCCTGCTCGTACTCCAGCTCCTGCCCGCCTGCGGCCCCGCCCCCGAGGCGAAGGCGCCCCCCTCCGGCGGGCAGACGCTCCCCGAGGCCGTCGCGATGATGTGCGACGTGGACAGGCTGGCCGGGCTCGATGCAGAGGCGGATCCGATCAGCGTCGGGCAGCAGCGATCGGATTGGGTTGCGCAGCACGTGTCCAATCCGGATGCGATCGAGCTCCGCACGCTGCTCAGCGTGAAAGGGGCCGCGGAACAAGGCGGGATGCTGCGCGAGGAGGCCATGAAGGTTGGGCTCGCGCGCTGCGCGCTGGCGGACGCGCTGGAGAGCGACGGGACGGGAGGGCTGTCGCCGTGAAGGCGTCGAGGGCCAGGCCGCGGGATGGCGATGGCTGTTTCGCCAGGAATATCCGATAGTTGAACTCCTGTTGAGCGATGGCGGCTCAGATCCATCGGCGCCTGTGCCACGGCGCCCATGGACACGGCGCATTGACGCTGTTCTTTCGCTGTGCGCCGAGCTTTGGCGCTCCCGGCTCGCAGCCTGGCAGTTCGGCGGCGGCCCGCTGCACCCCGACCCCGCACGGAGCTCGCGACCGCGGCTGGCTCTCCCTCCCCTCCCCGTCTACCCTGCCCTCATGCCCGCGCCGACCCCGCTCCGCCTCGCCTGGGCGACCGACGTCCACCTCAACTTCCTCTCTCGCAAGGACCTCGCCGATTTCTGCTCGACCCTCGCCGCCACGGCCTCCGACGCCGTCCTCTTCACCGGCGACATCGCCGAGGCCACGAGCCTCCGCCCCCTCCTGGAGACCGTCGCCAGGGCCATCGAGCGCCCGCTCTACTTCGTCCTCGGCAACCATGATTTCTATCGCGGGAGCATCGCCGCCGTGCGCGCCGCTGCCGCCGAGCTCTCCGCCGCTTCCCCCTGGCTCAGGTGGCTCCCGTCGATTCCCCCGGTCGAGCTCGGCGCGGACACCGCCCTCGTCGGCCATGACGGCTGGGCCGACGCCCGCCTCGGCGATTACGATAGGTCGCCCGTGATGCTCAACGATTACGTGCTCATCAAGGAGCTCGCCGCCCTCGACCGGGAGCGCCGGAGAGAAGCGCTGCACCGCCTCGGCGACGAGGCCGCGGCGTACCTCCGCCGTGTCCTGCCCGAGGCCCTCGAGCGCTATCGGCGCGTGATCGTGGCAACGCACGTCCCCCCGTTCAAGGAGGCCTGCTGGCATCAAGGCCAGATCTCGAACGACGACTGGCTCCCGCACTTCACCTGCAAGGCCGCAGGCGAGGCGATCCGCGAGGCCGCCGAGCAGCACCCGGAGCGGCGGATCGAGGTCCTCTGCGGCCACACCCACGGCGCCGGCGTGGCGGAGATCCTCCCGAACCTCGTCGTGCGCACCGGCGGCGCCGAGTACGGCGAGCCCGCGGTGCAAGGCGTGATCGCGGCCGCGTAGGCCCTCGGAGGGCCAGCGGACGCGGAAGGCGACACCGGCTCGTGACCCGGCCGAACCTGCGGTAAGACTTCTGCATCATGAGCGACGTCGAGAATGTCCTGGTCGCTGCGTCTTTGCGCTCCTGGCGTCTTTGCGTTGAAATCTCTCTTCGCTCGCTAGGCAGATCCCTGGCAGGATTTCTGACGCGCGGGACCAGTCACCGCGGAGGACGGCCGCCCTTCAATCGCCGAGCGACAGGTACTTGAGAGGGAAGGTGCCGGCGAGCGATGGCCGGTAAACCACGCTCCGCAACAGGCGAATCACGAACGTCACGCGACACACGTACACACAGAGGGACCGCAGCCTCTCGTCGACAAGGTCTGTCCCTGGCTCGGCGGGGCGCCTTGCCGAGCTGCCCGGCCCGCGGAGCCCCAGCGCGTCGCGCGGCGCCGCGTGACGCCGGCGCGGAGGCCTGCTGAGATGGATGCATGCCCCCGTTTAACGACGACGACGCCGCCTCCACCGAGCTCCTGCCCGGGCCGGTGCGCCCCGCCGCGGCCGCGGCCGAGAGCTTCGCCCTCTCCGTCATGGCGGGCCCGGACGAGGGCCGCCGGTTCACCGTGGCGCCGGAGCTGCCCTCGCGCGTGCTCGCCGGCACCAGCCCGGCCTGCGACATCACCCTCACCGACCGGCTCGTCTCGCGCCGCCACGCCGCCTTCGAGCTCGCCGGCGCCGGGCTCCGCGTCACCGATCTCGGCTCCACCAACGGCACCTTCGTCCAGGGGATCCGCATCGGCGACGCCTACCTCCAGGGCGGCGAGCTCGTCCGGATCGGCGAGACCGTGCTCCGCGTCGAGGCGCTCGGCGTCATGCAGGCGGCGGAGCTCTCGCCCGCCGTGCAGTTCGGTAGACTTGTCGGTGCCAGCGAGCAGATGCGGCGGCTCTACCCCTTGTGCGAGCGCCTCGCGGCCTCGAGCGTCCCCGTCGTCATCGAGGGCGAGACCGGGACCGGCAAAGAGGTGCTCGCGGAAGCGATCCACGAGCAGGGGCCGCGGGCCGCCGGGCCGTTCGTGGTCTTCGACTGCACCGCGGTGCCGCCGACGCTCGCCGAGTCGGCGCTCTTCGGGCACGAGCGCGGCGCCTTCACCGGCGCGAACGAGACCCGCCGCGGCGTCTTCGAGGAAGCGCACGGCGGCACGCTGCTGCTCGACGAGATCGGCGATCTCGATCTCGGCCTTCAGGCGAAGCTGCTCCGCGCCATCCAGCGCTCGGAGGTGCAGCGCGTCGGCTCGAACCGATGGATCCGCGTGGACATCCGGGTGCTCGCGGCGACGCGGCGCGATCTCGAGCGCGAGATCCAGGCGGGGCGGTTCCGGGACGATCTGTTCTTCCGGCTCGCGGTGGCCCGGATCGAGCTGCCGCCGCTGCGCAAGCGGCGGGGGGACGTCACGGTGCTCGCGCACCACTTCTGGCGGCAGCTCGCGGGCCGCGGCGCGCCCTTTCCTCGGGGCTTCGGCGAGCGGCTCGAGGACTACGACTGGCCGGGCAACGTGCGTGAGCTCTACAACGCCGTGGCGCGCCGCGTGGCGCTCGGCGACGCCGCGCCGATCGAGACGACGAGGCCCGGGCTGACCTCCCCGGGCGCGCCGGCCCCGGCCTCCACGCCCGAACTCGCGCGCGGAGGCACAGAGCCCGGGACGTCCGGCGACATCATCGAGGAGATCCTCGCGCTCAACCTGCCCCTCCCGCGCGCGCGGGAGCGGGTCGTCGAGGACTTCGAGCGCCGCTACGTGCAGCGCGTCCTCGCGCAGCACGGGGGCAACGTCCGGATCGCGGCGGCCGCGTCGGGCATCGCGCGGCGGTACTTCCAGCTCCTGCGCGCCCGGCGATTCACCTGACATCCTGCGGCGCCGGCGCCCAGCTGGCGACAGGCCGCGACAGGTCGCGGAGGAGCTCCAGGCGGCCAGAGCGCTCCGGATCGCCGGGGGTGATCCGGGAGTTCGCACTCTCGCGATCGGATCGATCGCGCGGCGATCGCTCCGATCACCCCCCGCGCGCGCCCGGATCGCCGGGCGCGATCGCGGCCTCGGCTCCAGGAAGCGCTCAGGAGGGGCTGCCGCGGCTCGGTGCGCCGATCGTCAGGGCCTCGCCAGGACGGGTACGTCGCTTGCTCTTCCGACCTGCAGCAGCGGGCGACGACGACCCGTCCTCGCTCGGTACCACGATGGGCCACATCAACGGGTGGTGATCGAGGCCGAGCCACGGCGCCGCGACGCCGGATAGCAGCATGGCGAATGCTGCATCAGGCAAGACAGCCGTCGGCGATCGTTCGTCTCCCTTCAAAAGAAAGGCCACCATGTCTCTCCATCCTACTGCCATTGCTCCCAAGCTCTCACTCCTCCTCGTCGCCATCGCCACGAGCGGGTTCGGATGCCTTGCTTCCGGATCGCCGGAGGAGGAGCTCGACGTGGAGCAGAACGAATCTGCCGTGTGCGCGGGCTCTCCGGAGTGGCAGGAAGGTCACTGGTACGATGCGGGGACCATCGTGAACTACCAGGGATCGGCCTACATCGCCGAGCACGGCAATCCCGGCTACATCCCGACGGTCAGCACGTACTTCTGGGAGCCGTACTCCTGCTGCACCGGCAGCCCCGACCCCACCGGAGGCTCGTGCAGCTACCCGCAGTGGCAGGAGGGTCACTGGTACGGCGCGGGGGCTGTCGTGAACTACCAGGGGTCGGCCTACATCGCCGAGCACGGCAATCCCGGCTACATCCCGACGGTCAGCACGTACTTCTGGGAGCCGCACCCTGGCTGCAGCGGCAACCCCGACCCCGGCCCCGGCCCCGGCGGTGCGCTCCCCGCGAAGGTCGTCGCTGGCTACTACCCCAACTGGACGCCGTCGCCGGTCCGCATCCGGGACATCAATAGCAATTACAACCTGATCTACCTCTTCGCCGCGAAGCCCGTGGGAGGTTCGCCCGGCACCACGGGTGCCGTCTACTGGACGCCGCCGGGCGATGGCAGGGGAGCGGCGACGAACCTCAACGCGGACATCCTGTACGCACGGACGAACCAGGGTCGCAAGATCATCCTCTCCGTCGGCGGCGCCGGCGCTGGCATGAGCTTCCCGACGCGCGCGAAGTCGCAGGCGTTCGTCGACAGCGTGGTCGGGATCTACAACAGCCTGGGTGGGTTCGATGGCCTCGACTGGAACACCTTCGAAGCCGATCAGGCCCCCGACACCTCCGAGATGATCTGGATCAGCCTGGAGCTGAAGCGGCGCTTCCCCGGCTTCATCATCACCGCGCCTCCGGCGCCCTGGAACAACCGCGACAAGACGTTCTGCAAGCAGATGGTGGACGCCGGCGCCATGGACTATGCGGCCCCGCAGTACTACGATGGCCCCGGCCTGGATCAGCAGTCTTACATCGTGAACAGCGTGAACGAGTGGGTCTCGCTGCTCGGTCCGACGCACGTCGTCGTGGGGTTCGGGATCTGGGACCAGCAGAACTACATGTCGATCGACGAGGCGATCCCCACGTGGAATCAAGTCGAGAGCAACCACCCGACGCTCCGCGGGGCGTTCGACTGGCAGATCCATATCGATGAGAGCATCGGGTGGCAGTTCGCCAGCCGCGTCGGACCTCTCGTCAAGTACTGAAGCGGGCTCGCGCGCTGAGCGCGGCGGCCCAGGGCCAGGGCCAGGGCCCCGGGCCGCCGGGCAGCTCGCCATCGAGCTGCCTGGCTCGAGCGCGCAGCGATTCCACCTGCCAAGCGCCTATCGGTAGAAGGCGACGTCGTCGATCCAGATATCGAACGCCTGTTCCTTGTCGAAGTAGAACTCGATGGCCCAGAGCCGGTCCAGGGCGGGCGCGGTGAACTGGTCGCCGTAGTCCTCCTGCTTGAGGCACTCCACCGGAACCTTGAAGTGCTTCCAGTCGCTCTCCAGCACGACGTGCTTGTGGAAGTGCGAGCTGCATCTACCCTCGGCTTCGTTGCAGATGCCCCCCAGGCGATGTGTCTGCTGATCGATGAACATCACCCTCATCCTCCTGGTGGAGCCCTCCTCGGCGCGGGCCCAGAACGTGATGCCACGGTACTCGGAGGCGTCGTAGTAGGCCTCGTCGCGCAGATGGAAGCCGACGCCGGCTCCCCAGAGGACGAAGCCGTCATCGGCGCTCGAGTGCATGGCCTCGAGGCTGGCGCCGCGCGGAGGGTCAAGGGTGCTCACGAGGTCCGCGGAGTCCGCAGGATCGTGGATTCCTCCCTCCGACAGGTCGTTGTCCTTGAACCAGGTCCCTGCCCGAGGGTTGGCTCCGTCCCCTCGGGAGATCCGGATGTCGCCGTCTTCCATGTCGTCGATCATCGACAGGGCGAGGGTCTCCCCCGGCAGCACCGCGAGGATCTCGCATGGATCCCCCGCGCCCGCGCCCGCGCCGCCGCTGCCGCCCGCGTCGTGGCCACCGCCCGCGCCGCCACCGCCCGCGCCGCCCGCGCCGCCGCCACCGCCCGCGCCGCCCGCGCCGCCGCTACCGCCCGCGCTACCCCCGCCCGCGCCGCCGCTCCCGGCGGCTGAGCTCGCTGCGCCTCCACCGCCTGCGCCGCCGTCTCCGGGGATCACGCCCTCGGGCTCGTAGACCTTGTCGAAGCCGAAGAGCTGCGCACACCCGAGCCCGAGCATCGCCATGGCCCATCCGCCGGCGCACCCAATGAAAGCCAGCATCGTCTTCATTTTCATGGGAATCTTCCCGGGGCTTTTATCGCGAAGGGTATGAGGTTGGCCGCCGAAATGGAATGATGACACCGCCAGGACACATGGCTGTCGTCGCTCAGCCCCCGAGCAGTAACCAATCGGCCATTCTGCCGCGCGGCGGTGCAGATCGACGGAGTGCGCCCTACATCATTGGAGCGACGCAAGCAGCGCTTCGATCCGTCAGTTCATGAGTGCAGGCGTCGCGTATGCTGGTATAAGCTCGCCCGCGCGGTGGAACCCATGTCGTTGAGCTTGGACGAGGGCGTGCTTTTCGCAGGCAGGTACCGCGTGTTGCGCGGCATCGCGAGCGGCGCGATGGGCGCGGTCTACGAGGTCCTGCACATCGAGACGGAGCGCCGGCGGGCGCTCAAAGTGATGCACCCGCACCTCGCCGACAACCCCGAGTTCCACGCCCGGTTCAAGCTGGAGGCGCGCGTCGCCGGGCGCATCGAGAGCGACCACATCGTGGAGGTGTTCGACGCCGGGATCGACGCAGAGACCGGCAAGCCGTTCCTCGTGATGGAGCTGCTCCGCGGCAAGCCGCTCAGCGAGCGCCTCCGCCACACCGGGCGCCTGCCCCCGGAAGAGGCGGTCGCCTTCCTGCGCCAGACCGCGATCGCCCTCGACAAGACGCACGCCGCCGGGGTCGTCCACCGCGACCTCAAGCCCGCGAATCTGTTCCTGGCCGAGACCGACGACGACGGCGCGCCCCGGATCAAGGTGCTCGACTTCGGCATTGCCAAGCTCGTCGTCGAGACGGCGGCGGACTCGCCGGCGACCGCGGTCCTCGGCACGCCGCTCTACATGGCGCCCGAGCAATTCAGCGGCGAGTCGGTCTCGCGGGCTGCGGACATCTTCGCCCTCGGCATGATCGCGTACACGCTCCTCGTCGGCAAGGCGTACTGGCTGAACGACAGGCGCAAATACGACAATGCTCTCGCGTTCGCGGCGCTCGCCGCGAACGGCCCGCAGGAGCCCGCGTCCGCGCGCGCGGACGTCGAGGGGGTGAAGCTGCCTCCCGCCTTCGACGCGTGGTTCGCCAGGGTGACGGCGCACGCCCCCGAGGCGCGCTTCGCCACCGCCTCGGACGCGGTCGAGGCGCTCGCCGAGATCTTCGACCTCCCCGCCACGCCGGTGCGATCGTCGCGCCTGCTCCCCGCGGAGCCGCCGAGCGGACGGGGCCGCCTGAGCTCCCGCTCATCGCCGCTGCCGAGCGGCGTCCAGTTCTCGACGACGGGCGTGGCGGCCGCGCTGCCCCCCACGAAGCAGGGGAGCCGAGCCGCGATGACCCTCGCGGTGCTCGTCCTCCTCGGCGGCGGCGTTGGCACCCTTGCCTCGCTGAACCGCGGCGCGCCCCCCGAAAGCGGGAGCGCGGAGCCCGCGCAGGCCGCGGGGGACGCGCGCTCGCCCGCCTCCGCGCCCTCCGCAGTCGAACCGACGCCGGCTCTCCCTGACGCCCCGGCGACGGCCAGAGCGCCCGACGACGTGACGCCCGCCCCCGCGGCCTCCGTGCCGCTGGGCAAGGGCAGCCGCGCGCTCGCCCCCGCGCCGGCGTCGGCGAGCGCGTCGCCGCCGCCGGCGCTCGGCTCACGGCGCAGGCTCGCGCCGGCCCCGTCGGCGGCAGAGCCGAGCCGCGAGTCGCTGTACAAGCCAGACTGAGCGCGGCGGCAGGATGGACCTTTTTTGCCTGACGCGAGCGGGAAGAATGGTATCTGGCGTCTCACCCATGCGCTTCTCCTGGTTCCGGTCCATCTGCCTTGGCGTGCTGGGTGTCGCCGTCGCCGCGCCGGCCAGCGCGCAGTCGCTCGCCGTCGCCGAGTCGCTCTTCGACCGCGGGCTCGCCGACATGCTGGCGGGCCGGTACGAGACCGGCTGCCCTGCCCTCGCCGAGAGCCAGCGCCTCGATCCCCGCCCGGGCCGGCTGTTCACGCTCGCCGAGTGCGAGGCCAAGTGGGGGCGCATCGCGACCGCGGTCGCGCGCTACAACGACTATCTCGCGCTGGTTGATCGCATGAGCGAGGCCGAGCGGGCCATGCAGTCCGCGCGACGCAAGCTCGCGCTCGAGCAGCGCAGCGCGCTCGCGCCGCTCGTGCCGCGGCTCACGCTGTCGCTCCCGCCGGGCGCGCCGGCAGGGACGCGCGTGCAGCGCGACGGCATGACCCTGGAGCAGCCCTCGCTCGGGATCGCACTCCCCGTCGATCCGGGAGAGCACGTCCTGACGACGCAGGCGCCGGGGGGGCCCGTGACCGAGGCGCGGTTCACGATCGACCGGTCGGAGTCGAAGGAGATCGTGCTCGAGGTGAAACCCCCCGCCGCCGACGAGCCGCCGCCCGCGCCGCTGCCCGCGCCGGCGCCCAGCATCGCGCCGCTTCCGGCTCGCCCGCCGGGCGCCGCCGCGAACGCGCCGGATCATGGGCCCAGCGGCCGCCGGGTGGTCACCTATGTGGCGGGCGGGCTCGGCGTGGCCGGGCTCATCGTCGGATCGGCGACCGGGTGGATGGCGCTCGACGCGAGCGGCGTCGCGGCCGAGAACTGCAGGGACGTGAGCCCCGGCAGGGCGCGATGCAAACCCGCCGGGATCGACGCCGGCAACCGCGCGAAGGAGCTTGGGCTGGTGAGCACGGTCAGCTTCGGCGCCGGCGTGGCGCTCGCCGGCGCGTCGGCGCTGGTCTTCCTGCTGGAGCCATCCCCGCGCCAGCCGGCGCCCACGCTGAGCTGGGACCTCACGGCGGGCCAGGCTGGCGGCGGCGTCGTGGTGCGTGGCCGCTGGTGATGTGGCCCGCGCGCGCCGCCGCCGGCGGCGACGGCCTGCCAGCGCTCTGTTGCTCGTCAACGCCTCGACGCGCTGGCGCTCCCGCCGGACACGCCCCTGCGCTGCCTCGCCGTCGAGACGCCGCCGGGCGGTGCCCGTTCCCCGAGCGTCTGGGCGCCGATCTCGGGCACGAGCGGATCCTGCGCGCCTCGCCGCTCACGCCCGTCCCCGCCATCTGTTGCTCGTCGCGAGCGCGCCGCGGAACGCAGGCCGCTCTGGGACTTTGGCCGTCATGACGCTTTTCCCGAGCGACCAGCGCTTCGTCGGCGAATGGCACACCTCCTTCGGCAAGCTCGTGATCGAGCCCGTGCGCGGCGGCCTCGACGGCCATTACGAGCACAAGGGGGGCGCCTGCGCGGCGTCCCGGAGGACGACTTCCTCCGAGGCGCGCCCGGATCGCGTTCGGCTCCTGCTTCCGTGACTTCCCGGATGAGCAGGTTCAGGCCCTGGCCCAGCGCCTCGTTGATCGTGGCGGCGCTGTCACCCGGCCTGGCCACGTAGAACTGGCTGAGGGGAACGGACGAGCCGGGGGGCGGCTCACGGCATCCTCCCTCGGTTCGGAGGAGTGGCCTCGTGTCGTGACGTTCTTCGTGGCGAGCGGTCTTCTCCGTGTCCTCTCTGCTTACGGGATCGTCCTTCAGGTCCTCAGACCGCCCATTGCTCTGGACGTCCGCCTCGTGACCGGAGCGCCGGGCTTCCGTGATCAAATCGACCCAGCGGCCGCACCAGGATCACGCCATGTCGTGTGCACAGAAGACTACAGCCATGGTGCTTCGTGACGTGCCGCGCGTCGTGCTCGAAGGTCGCGCAGCTGGGGCTTGACGTCTCCGAAATGTCTTGCCGGCCTCTTCGTTGGGAGCCGTCGTGTAGAATGGGCCCGTGACCGTCATCCGCTTCTATCGCGCCGGCGACGCCCACGGGGCCTTCTCCAACTTCTCGCGCCACCCGGTCACGCTCAAGGGCAAGGTGTGGCCCACGAGCGAGCACTACTTCCAGGCCCAGAAATTCCCCGGCACGAGTCACGAGGAGGAGATCCGCAACGCCCCCGGCCCCGGCGAGGCGGCCCGCATGGGCCGCCAGCGGAGCCGCCCGCTGCGCCCCGACTGGGAGCAGGTGAAGGACGACATCATGCGCGAGGTGGTGCTGGCGAAGTTCACCCAGCACGAGGATCTCAGGCGCGCCCTGCTCGACACAGGGGACGCCGAGCTGGTCGAGCACACAGCGAACGACGCCTACTGGGCCGACGGCGGCGACGGGAGCGGGAAGAACATGCTGGGCAAGATCCTGATGGAGGTCCGCGAGCAGCTGCGTCGCTGACGCGCCAGAGAGAGCCTCTCTCCTCGGAAGCCTCGGGATCGCCGGCGATACGCCGGGGGAGCGCGCGGACACCGAGGCACGCGCAAGCCCCGTTGCTCATCGGCGCTTTGGCGGAGACACCGCGGTCGGTCGGGTGTAACAACAGCGCACATTCATGAGGAGAGCACCCATGTCGACGCGCCTGTCCTTTCCCGGGGTCCTCACCGCGGCCGGGCTTGTCGCGCTCGCGTCCTGCGGAGGCCCCACCGCGGCGACGCCGCCGTCACGCCCGGCCGAGGCCCCGGCGCCCGCGGGGACCGCGCCGTCGAGCGTCCCCGCGACGCCGCGACATGTGGAGTCGCTCGTCGACGTCGTCCCGAAGGACGCGGCGCTGGTCGCGAGCGTCCCGCGGGCCGACGCGCTCCTCGCCGGCGCGGCTCCGGCCGTCCGGGAGGCGCTCCTCGCGGAGGTCGCGGCGGTCCTGGCGGGCCAGTCCGGCCTGAGCCCTGACCTCGCCCGCGACCTCACGGCGTCGTTCGACGGCGCCGCGGTGTTCGCCGGGGGCGCGGCGGCCCGGGGCGGAGGCGTGGGGGCGCTCCTCGGGCACGGCTGCGCGGCGGCGCGATTCCGCGACGGGGCCCCGGTCGAGCGGCTGCTGGAGGAGCTGCCGCGGGAGACGGGCGAGGGCGGCGTGTTCGCGATCCGGGGCGCCAAGGACAGCGTGGTCGCCCACGGCGCATGGCTCGCGGAGTCGCGGGTCGCCCTCCTCTGCGCCCGGCCAGAGCCGCTCGCGAGGGCCCTGCGCGTCGCGGAGCGGCGCGAGCCGTCGTTCAGGACCTCCGCGCTCTTCCAGGCCGAGCGCGCGCAGGATCCCTGGCTCGCGATCGACCTCCACCGGCTGAGCGGCAGCGGCGCGGCCGGGCCCGAGCCCGGGTCGCGGCTCTTCATGGCCCTTCCCGTCCGCCAGGGCGCGTCCGGCCTTCACGTGGAGCTCGCTGTCCACGGGCCGGGGTATCCGGCCCTCGGCACGGTGCTCGCGGCGACGGATCACCGCGCCGTGGCGAAGCTGCCCGCGGGCGCCCTCGCGACGCTCGGGCTCTCGCTCCAGCGGGCGCCCGGGAAGACGGTGCGCGACGTCCTCGGCGCCTTTGACGGGCTCGCCGGCGGGCCTGCCGCGGCGGCGGCCGCGGGCGCGCTCGCCGAGATCGGGCTCGAGCTCGGTGACCTGGACCGCGCGCTCGGCGGCGAGGTCGCGGTCGGGGTCTACCGCGACCCGAAGCACAAGCTCACCCTCGCGGGCGGGCGGGGCGACGAGGCGCTCAGGCACAGCGCCGTGCTGATCGCGCTCGCGACCGCGGATGATGCAGCGCAAAAGAAGGTATTCGGCGCGATCTCCGCGCAGATGAAGCGGACATCGAAGAAGCTCAGGGTCAAGCCGGGATCGCTGGCGCAAGATCTCGAGGACGGCAACGAGCTGAGGGCGAGGCGCGGCAGGGATTCGTGCTGATCGGCGCGGGCGACCGGAAGTACCTCGCCCAGGTCGCCGCGCGCTTCGGGAAGGAGAAGGAATCCCTGGCCGCGAGCCCGTCGTTCGCGGAGGCGCGGGCGGGCGCGCAGGCGGCCTCGCATCTGCAGATGTACATCGACCGTCAGGCCCTCGCGGGCCTGCTCGACGGCGCCGCGGCGGCGAGCTTCGGTGCCCTCGGCGGCTCGCCGACGCTGCTCTCGCTGGCGCTCGCGCCGAGCGACCGCGGGCTCGAGCTCACGCTGAGCGGCCATGGCGGCGTCGAGGTCCTCGGCGCGGGCGCCGCGCTCGCCATCTACGGTGTCAGGCGCTACATCACCTCGGCGAAGACGGCGGAGGCGAAGAACACGGTGATGGCGATGGCCCGCAGCGCGGCGGGGGCTTTCGAGCGCGCGGCGGGGTCGCAGAAGGGCGGGCCGACGTCGCGCAACCTGTGCAAGTCGGCCGCCCCGGTCCCCGCCGCCGTGCCGCCGGGGACCCGCTACACGCCCTCTTCGAGCCCCGGACAGGACTTCAATCAGGGCGACGACACCTCGGGGTGGCGGTGCTTGCGGTTCAGCGTGGAGATGCCGTTCTATTACCAGTACGATTACCGCGCCGGCTCGGGCTACAAGGGCCCGACGCGCGGCGGGCCCGATCCGGGCAAGGACGGGTTCGAGGTCTCCGCCGAGGGGGATCTCGACGGCGACGGCGAGACGAGCCTGTTCACGAGGACCGGGAAGGTCGAGAGCGGGAAGGTCGTGCTGAGCCCGCAGATCTTCATCTCGAACGAGCAGGAGTAGCGCGCTCCTCTCACCGCTCCCGCGGCGCGACCACGCGCAGCGAGGCGCGCGCATCGCCGATGCGCACCACGATGTCGCCCTCGCCCCAGCGCTCGTGGCGCGACCGCCGCGGGCCACGGCGGCGGGACGAGGGCGCCTCCTGCCGGAGATCCGCGCGGCGCCGGGCAGGCGGTGAGGCCGGACCATGATCACAACGTATCACGCCCCCGAACGGCGCCTCAGAACTCCGCCACGTTGAAGGGCTGCGCGGAGACCGACCCATCCGGTCCGCTCCCGACGGGGTGGCTCTCGGCGCTCCCGCTGATCGTGCCGTGGACGGCGCTGCTGCTCAGCGTGCCGCTCAGGTAGACGATCACCTCCTTGAAATCCGCGGGATCGACCTCGGTGACCTCGTACGAGCCCTGGAGCGCCTCGAGATCGATCTTGTGGAGGAAGCCGGCGGCGTCGACCTGCGCGGCCCGGAGCGTGACCGCGAACGACTCGTCGAACGCGCCATCCTCCGTCGAGAAGGCCAGCGGGACGTCGATCTGCAGGTGATCGGCGCAGTCGACGGCGATCGCCGGCTCGGTGGCGCCCGGCCCGCTCCCCTCCGGCCCGCCCCCCTCCGCAACCTGCGACCGGACGAAGCGCGCGGAGACGAGCTCGCCCAGGGAGAGGGTCGCTGTCGTGCTGCCGCCCTTCGCCCACGTGAGCGGGGCCGAGCGCTCGCCGGAGAGCGCGGAGAGCACGTCGCGCGCCGAGAAGCCCAGCGGGGAGGCGACGTCCGCGCCGATGTCCTCCGCCTCCTCGTCGCACCCCCCCTCCGCGCCGTGGACTCCGCCGATCTGGCCGCCCTGCGGGGCACCGCCGGTGCCATCGACGCACCCGAGGAGCCCGACACCGGTCACCGCCGCAAGCACCCAAGAAAGCCAACGCCGCTCGCTCATGTTCAAGACCTCCTGCGGCCTACCTTGCGTTCGCCCGCGGGGCGGCGCCAGCTCAGCTTCGCACATTTCATACCGCAAATAGCCGGTTAACTGTGCGAATCTGCGATACGTGAACCACGAATCCCTCGCCAAGGAGCTGATCCGCGCCCTCCGCGGGCGGCGCTCGCAGCTCGGCTTCAGCCGCCGGCTCGGCTTCCGCACCAACGTCGTCTACACGTGGGAGTCCGGGAGGCGATGGCCCACCGCGGCCACGTTCCTCGCAGCGGCGCGGCGCGCTGGTGTCGACGTCGCCGCGGCGGTGGGGCGCTTCTTTCCCTCGCTGCCCGCCTGGCTCGCGCACACAGATCCGGCGTCGGCCGAGGGCGTCGCGGCGCTCCTCACCGAGATGCGGTCGATGTCGCCCATCGTTGACGTGGCGCGGCGCGCGGGCAGGAGCCGCTACGCTGTCGCGCGCTGGCTCTCGGGCGCGGCCGAGCCGCGGCTCCCGGACTTCCTGCGCATGGTCGAGGCCTGCTCGCTGCGCCTGCTCGACTTCGTGGCGCTCTTCGCGAACCCGGCGGCGCTCCCGGCCGCGAGCGCGGCGTGGCGCACGCTCGAGGCCCAGCGCCGCGCCGTCTACGAGGAGCCGCTGCTCCCCGCCATCCTGCTCGCCCTGGAGATGCCTTCCTACCGGGCGCTGCGGCGCCACGAGCCGGGGTGGATCGCGCGGCGGCTCGGGTTCCCTGTCGAGGACGAGGCGCGCTGCCTCGAGCGGCTGGCCGAGGCAGGCCAGATCCGGAAGAGCCGCGGGCGCTGGAGCGTCGCGCCGATCCGGACCGTGGACACGCGCCCCGACCCGGACGCAGAGCACCGGCTCAAGTGCTTCTGGGCCGGCGTCGGGCTGGAGCGGCTCTCGCGCAAGGCGGAGGGGCGCTTCTCGTTCAACGTCTTCACGGTCTCCGCGGCCGACCTCGCGAAGCTCTCCGAGCTCCACGTGAGCTATTTCCAGAACATGCGCGCGGTGATCGCCGAGTCACGGCCGCCCGAGCGCGTGGTCGTGGTCAATCTGCAGCTCTTCCCCCTCGACGGCGAGTGAGCCGCTCACGGTGGCCGTGAGGGAGCCCGCCGGGGCGCCCGCGCTGCGCCCGGCGATCTCCTCGATTCACACGATCGCGAACGCCCTTACCGGGAAGGTACCGAAGGCGCGGACCTTCACCGGGACGGCGAAGAGCCGGGCCCCGGCGGCGGGGAGCTGGTCGAGCCCGGTCATGTGCTCGCAGATCGGGATGTCCTCGCCGAGCAAGATCGAGTGGACCGGCCGCGCTGGATCGGCCGTGTCGTCGATGTTGTAGGTGTCGACGCCCACGAACGCGACGCCCGCGCCGGCCAGGAGCCGCGCCGCGTCCCGCGTGAGGTACGGGTGCCCCTCGAAATAGCGATCCGAGCGCCAGTGGGCGCTCCAGCCCGTGCGCACGAGCACGGCCTTGCCGGCGAGGTCGAGCCCCGCGAAGGCGCCCTCGTCGATCGCGCGCCCGGGCCGGTCGCGCGCCTCGACGACCACGCTCTCCAGATCGGCGAGCGATTCGAGCCGCAGATCCGCGAGGTCCTTGCCGTCCGCATAACGATGGAAAGGGCTGTCCAGGTACGTCCCCGTGTTCGCGACCATGTCGATGCGGCCGATGTGAAATTCAACGCCTTCCGCATACAGCTCGCGCGATCGCTCGCGCGAGAGAAAATCGCAGATCACGGGCGCCGGCAGGCCCTTGTACGTGGTCATGCCGTGCTCGATCGTGTGGCTCAGATCGACGAGCCGTCGTGAGATGGGCGTTGTCACGGTCCGCTCCTCGGGAGCGCCGCCGCGCGGCGGGGCCTCCCATGCGCCCGGTCAGGTCCCGAGCCGCCGCCAGTTTCGCGACAGGACGCGAGGAGGTCCAGAAATCGGGTAAGTTGACATGCTCCTACATCCGCCGATAGAGTGTGAATTCGGGGATGGCGCGCTCGTTCCGGGGCACCCTGGGGCGGGCGCTCTGCGGTGGCGCCTCGGCGGGTGCTGGGCCGGTCGTTGCCATTGAAATGGAGCGCCGCAGGGGAGCCGAGATCGCCTGCATGGAGAACGTTATGCCTGGGATGAACCGAGCCATGCCGCGTCGCGCTTTCATCCTGTCGGCGCTGCTCCTGTCCTCCGGCGCCGCGGCGGGCTGTTCCTCCAAGGAGGGCGCCGCCGTCGCTCAGGAGCGGCGCGGGGCGGCGGCGCCGACGCCCGCGTCGCAGCCCCCGGCGAAGGGCGCCGCGATGGTCACGATCGCCAGGGAGCAGCAGGCCACGTGGGTGCGCAACTTCAATCCCCTGCTCCCCGAGGGCAACTCGCGCTTCCCGACGGTCGCCGGCATCTACGAGCCGCTGCTCGTCTACAACACGATGAGGAACGAGTACACGCCGTGGCTCGCGACCAGGTATGCGTGGAGCGACGGGAACAAGAAGCTCACCTTCACGACGCGCTCCGGGGTCAAGTGGTCCGACGGACATCCGTTCTCGGCGCGGGACGTGTCGTTCACGTTCGCGCTCCTCAAGAAGCACCCGGCGCTCGATCTCGCGGGGATATGGAAGTTCCTCGGCAGCGTCACGGCCGAGAGCGAGGACGTCGTCGAGTTCACGCTGAGGCGGCCCTATGTCCCCGGGCTCAGCTACATCGGCCACCAGCCGATCGTGCCGGAGCACAAGTGGAAGGACATCGCCGACCCGGTCACGTACGCGAACGAGAACCCCGTGGCGACAGGGCCGTTCACCGAGGTGAAGACGTTCCAGAACCAGGTGTACGAGCTCGGCAAGAACCCGAATTACTGGCAGGACGGCAAGCCGGCGGTCGACGGGCTGCGCTTCCCGGCGTACCCGGGCAACGACCAGGTCAGCATGGCGCTCATCAACGGCGAGATCGACTGGGCGGGCGCCTTCGTGCCCGACATCGAGCGGGTCTTCGTCGCCAAGGATCCGTCGAACCATCACTGCTGGTTTCCGCTCGTCGGCGGCACGGCCACGCTGTACCCGAACTCCACGAGGAAGCCGTTTGACGACGTGCGCGTGCGCAAGGCGATCAGCATGGCCATCGACCGGGACCAGATCGTCAAGCTCGCGGCCGACAACTACACGCACGGCGCGGACGCGACAGGGCTGGACGACTCCTACGAGCGGTTCCGCAACGAGAAGGCGGTGGCGGCCGGCGACTGGGTGAAGCTCGATGTCCAGCGGGCGAACCAGATCCTCGACGAGGCGGGGTACCCGCGGGGCGCGGACGGGGTCCGGACGAGGAACGGCAAGCCGCTGCGCTTCGAGATCAACGTGGTCAGCGGCTGGTCCGACTGGGTGCGCGCGGTCCAGATCATCACGCAGAACCTGCAGAGCGTGGGCATCGAGGCGTCGATGAGGACGTACGATTTCAGCGCGTTCTACGAGGCGCTGCAGAAGGGCATGTTCGACATGTCGATGGGCTGGACCACCGTCGAGCCCACGCCCTACAACTTCTACCGCGATCTCATGAGCGCGGCGCTGGTGAAGCCGGTCGGCGATATGTCCGCGCGCAACTGGCACCGCTTCGGCGCCAGGGAGGCCGACACGCTGTTCCACGCGTTCGAGGCCGCGACGGATCCCGCCGAGCAGAAGCGCATCCTCGACGCGCTGCAGATGATCTTCGTGCAGACAGCGCCGGTGATCCCGCTCTTCAAGAACCCGTCGTGGGGCGAGTACAGCACGAGGCGGTTCACGGGGTTCCCCACCATGGAGAACCCGTATGCCAAGCTGACGCCGAACAACCCGCCGGAGTACCTGCTCGTCCTGACCGAGCTCCGGCCGAGGTGAGCGCGGGCCGCGGGGCGGGTGCCCGAGGGCGCGCGATCGCGTAGGCTTCCGCGGGCATGGCACAGGAAGCAGCGAATCCGCCGGTGTCCACGCTGCACGGCCGGGAAGAGCCGCTGCGCCGCACGATCGTCGCGGCGCACCTCGGCGCGGAGCACCGCAAGGGCATGAACCTCGTCTGGAGCGCGGGCCTCGATCTCGCCTGGCGCGAGCTGGCCAGGCTGGCTGGCGGCGGCCCCATCACCCTCCCCGGCGCCGGCGAGGATGATCCCGCGCTGGCCCTGGTCCGCGCGCTGAACGACAGCGCCGTGCACGCCGGCGACGCCGGCACGCTCGACGAGGGCGCGTACGTGGCCCGCGCGGGGATTCACACGCCGGAGCTCGTGGCAGACCTCCTGGAGGAGCTGCGGCGCAAGTTCGGTGCCGACGCGGCGCCGCGCCTGCTGGCGGAGCCGCCGAGCCCGGGTGGGTTCCTCGCCTATGCCTGCGTGTCCAAGCAGCTCGTCTTCGACCCGCCGCTCGTGCGGGGCACATGGCCTCTCGTGTTTCGAGGGGATTCCCGGCAAAGGAGTTACGTGCAGTCCTTCGGCTTCTGGGAGACCCAGGATGAGCCGCCGGAGCTCTGGGAGCCGCGTGTGCGTTCGATCGTGGTCCACTATCCCCGCTGGACCGACGCGGAGGTCGACGCCATGTCCGAGGAAGAGATCGACCGGATGTACAACGAGCGGACCTTCGTCGTGGAGGTCCTGCCAGCCGACCGCGGCGATCGGCTCATCGTCGCCTGCGTGGAGCCCGGGGCCACGCTCCAGGAGACCGTGCAGCGGGCCATGGCGCGGCTCGACGACCGGGCGGAAGAGCACCCGCGAGCGCGCCTCGATTCGACGGAGAGGTTCCAGGTCCCGTGCATCGATCTCGACGTGCGGCAGCTCTACCCGGAGCTCCAGGGCAAGCTGTTCGCGGGGGCGCAGCTCCCGGCCGGGCTGCTCGGCGAGGTCCTCCAGACCGTCCGCTTCCGGCTGGACGAGGGCGGCGTGACCCTCCGCGCGGAGGCGCGCGGGCGCGGCCTCTGCGCGCCGCCCCGCGAGCTGGTCTGCGAGAGGTCGTTCCTCGTCCTCCTGATCCGACGCGGCAGCCCTGTCCCCTTCTTCGCGCTCTGGGTCGCGAACGACGAGCTGCTGGTCCCGGCGCCCGAGCCAGCGCTGTTCAGCGAGATGCGGAGAGAAGGGATGCTGGGCGGAGCTCCGCCCCAGGGGGCTTGAACGGCCTCACAGGCTCCGCCTGCGGAATCACCACGTGCCCTGGTGGGCCGTGGGTGACGCGACGGGGGTCGTGGTGCCCCCGGCGGCCCTGCGCCACTCACCGCCGTTGAGGTCCACGGAGCCGTTCGCGCCTCCCGGCGAGGCCAGCCGGTAGGGCCGCACGTAGGCGATCCCGGACGGACCCACCGCGGCGTTGCCGGTCGCCTGGTTGACCCCCGCGACAACGCTCTGGCCCTTCTTCGGCTGCATCGACGCGTTGCAGGCGACGACGACGACCTCGGCATTGTTTTCGAGACCGAATCTCTGCAGCTCGCTGCCGAGCTCCTGTCCGGAGATCCAGTTCTTGCCGTTGGCTCCCGGGAACTTGACCTTTCCCCCCTCCGGGGAGCCGTGCGCGATGATCTCGACATGAGGCTCGTTGGCGAGCGCCCCCGGGTACAGCGACGAGGCCGGGAGGACGCTTTGCCCTGTCGCCCTGGCGCGCTCGTTCGCTGACGCCCAGGTCTCCTCATCGCTCGATCCGACGATGATGATGAGCCCGGATGGGTCGATGTACACCGTCGGATTCGGGACGAAGGCCACGTCGTTCAGCGAGCCCTCGAGGCCGAGGGGATCGGGCGTCGTGAACGTCCCGAGCTGCGGGGCATAGTAGCGGTGCCGCTGGTATCGGAGGCCTGTATCGCGGTCGGCGCGCTGGCCTGCGAAGCGCAGCGACCCCGGATCGCCCGACACGAAGACCTCCCGGCCGCGCGGGTCGAGGTCGAGCTCGGCCGTCGAGCCGTCCGCTCCCAGGAAGAACCAGGGCGTGCTCGCCAGATCGGAGGCCACGATCCGGAACGTGTCCCCGCGGACGCAGTCGAGGATCGGAGAGTAGCTGTCGTCCTGGTAGACGACGCGCGCGCGCTCGCCCGTGCTCGATCGCTCCTCGACGGGCGCGTCGCCATCCCAGCCGAACCAGATGCTCGTGCCGTCGTTCCGTACCGCAGCAATGCGCCGGCCGAACGGATCGTAGATATACTGCACCCGGTAGCCGTCGCTGCGCGCCGCCGTGGCGAGGCGGCCGGCGCCGTCGTAGGAGAGCGCCCACGACGCGCGCCCGTCCGTCGAGCTCATCACGCCGAGCCTGCCGAGCGCGTCCCACGTGAAGCGGTGCTCGCCGGCGGCGAGCTTCCGCCCGCCGGGGCCGATCTGACATGGCTCCTCGGCGCGCGCGATCGGCGTCCCCTGGGGCGTATAACGGATCTCCTCGCGGAGCCCGAGCCCGTCCACGGCGACCGGCCGGCCCATCGGGTCGGACGAGCTGCCCCGCGGCGTCGTACTCCTGGGTATGGCGCTCGCCGGCGGCGTTCTCGAGCCAGATCGGCCGGAGGAGCGCGTCGTAGCCATACCGCAAGACGGCCCCGTCCGGGGTGCGGCGCTCGACGAGCGCGCTGCCGACCCAGCTGTAATGCGTTACGCCCCCGCCCGGATGCTGCTCCGCGAGGAGCCGTCGGGCCGCGTCGTGCTGGCGCGCGACGCGCAGCCCGAGCGGGCCGGTCATCCCGACGAGGCAGCCCCGCGAGTCGTACCGCAGGTCGTACACCGCGCCGTCCGGCACCTCGATCCGCACCGGAAAGCCGCGCAGATCGTAGGTGGTGCGCCAGCGGGCTCCGCGGACGTCCACCCGCTCGATCAGGTTCCCGTGCGCGTCGTACGCAGCCGTCTCGGCGCCCCCCGGGCCAGCGACGCGCCTGGCGAGCCCCCGTGCGTCATAGGCACACTCGGTCGCGCGGCCCACGGGGTCCGTCCTGCGGACGATCTTGCCGGCGCCATCGCGCTCCATCCGCCAGCGGGCCCCACCCGCGTCGACGAGCTCGATCACGTCGCCCGCCTCGTCGCGCTGCATGCGGACCGTCCGCCCCAGCGGATCGGTGACGCTCCTCAGGCGCCCCATCCGATCCAGCAGCCGGTGCTCGCCGTGCCCCGCGGGATCTCGGGCTGAGACGAGGTGCCCCATGGGATCATAGGAGAGCTCTGTCACGCGCCCGAGCGGATCGACGTACCTGCGAACCAGCCCGTGCTCGTTGCCGACGTAACGGTGCACGCCCCCCTCGGCGTCCACCACCGTGGAGTCGAAGGGCCCTGGGCCGTACTGGATGCGCGCGTGAAAGACCCCCTTGGCGCCGTGAGGGTGCGGCCCCGCGCCCCCGCGCAGCTCGGCGAGGATGTCGCGCCCCGGCAGCTCACCCCAGGTCTCCACGCAGCGGCGCCGGCCATCTGGCCCGTCCTGGTAGACGAAATGGTAGACGATGCCGTCCGGCCCCCGGTTCCTGGACGAGGAAGTGCTCGTCGTCGTAGCGGTACTCGGTGGTCGCGCCGGCGACGACGGCGCGCACGAGATCTCCGCGCTGGTCGTATTCGTAGCTGGCGCAGAGCAGGCGGTGCTCTCGGCCCTCTCCGTCCGTGAGCGCGAGCCGGAGCACCTCGATGTTGTGCGAGCGCTCGCGCTCGACGCGGCGCCCCACGCAATCGGTGAGCGCGACGAGCTCGCCGTCGCGCCATTCGAGCTCGGTGGTGTTGCCTGCCCTGTCCCGCACCTCGGCGAGGCGATAGCTCCGCGGCCCGTCTGCGCGCAGGACCCGCCGGACGCCGTCCTGGGTGGTGAGCACGAGATCTCCGCCCGCGCGCTCGAGGCTGTGTCCGAACGGCGCGTACGCGATCTCGTCCTGATCGACGAGCGGAAAGCGCATCGAGATGCCGTCGGGATCGACGACGACGACCTCGCTTCCGGCGACCTGCGCGGCGTAGGCGAACGAGTGCGACCACCCCCATCCGAGCCCGCAGCGCCTGCGGACAGCCGATGTTCGGTACTGGCGCACCCACTGGAGCGGCAATGGCCCCCGCAGATCGACGTCGACGGCCGGCAGCGTGTAGACGGCGCCCGTGATCACGTCGACCGGGTGCCCTGCCTTCGCCTGTCCGTCGGCCTTGGGCGGCGCCGGCGGGTTCGGCGCCCCCGCGCCCTGGTTGCTCCCGCCCCCGCCCCCGCCGCCGTTGCCGCCGCCCTGCGGCCCGCCGCCGCCCGGCCCGCCACCGCCCCCGCGCCCCGCCGCCCCCGCCGCCCTTGCCCCCCGCGCCCTGCGCGCTGGCGCCGGCGCCGACGGTGATGGACTTGTTCATCTGCCCCATGCTCCCGGTGATGCCGGCCATCCCGAGCTCGATGAACACATTGGGCGCGCCGAGCCAGGGGAAGCAGGGACCCCCGGTGTTGAGGCTGACGACCTCCTTGAGCGTGCCGGGCTCGTTGCCGTGACACGCCTTCATGCAGCCGCCGACGGTGAGGATCTTCGCGCCGTTGATCTTCGTGCGCAGGCACGGATCGATGATCCCCTCGGCCACGGTGCCCATCGTGGGGTACGGGATCGGCAAGGGGCTCGGCGCCGCGGGCGTCAGGCAGACGCTCACGGCCATGCCCGTCATCTGATGGCCGGATTTCTCCGTGATCGTATCCATCCCGAGCGCGGTGACCTTCGCCATGACGTGAGCAGGTTACTCCGCTCTCGACACGACGGCAGTCGCCTTGCGGCGCGCCGCACCCCAGCGCTCATTGGATCAGAGCGTCTCTGGTGGGAATGATGCACCGGGGACGGCCTGCGCCTCCCCACGGCGCCATTGCGGGGTTCATTGCGGACTTCAGCGCGTCTCTGGTGGAATGATGCATCGGGGACGGTCTGCGCCTCCCCACGGCGTCATTGTGCGGTTCGTTGCGGACAGCGCCCCGCGGCCGGGGGGCTCAGCCGTGGATCACAGGCGTGTGATCACGAGCCCGTCATTCTGAACGGAGATGCGGGCGGGCTTGCCGCGGTGCTCGTCGGGGATCTCGTCGGCCATGAGGTAGCGGCCGGCGATGGAGACGAACTCCGCCTCGAGGCTCATGCAGAAGATGCTCGCGTCCGCGTTGTTGTGGGCGCCGGCCATGGCGCGGCCGCGGAGCGGGGCGTAGACGTGGATGTTGTCGTTGGCGATGAGCTCCGCGCCCGAGCTGACCGGCGAGAGGACCACGAGGTCGCCGTGGGGCACATAGATGACCTGCCCGCTGCGCACTGGGTGCCGCACGGTGAGCCCCGCGGGCGGCGGCTCGCCGGCTGCGTCCGGGACCGGGGCGGCCTCCCGGGAGCGCCGGCCGGGCCCAGCCGGCCCGCGGTCCGCCGCCGCGGCGCCGGCCCCCCCGCGGTCCGGCGCCCCAGGGGCCACGGCCACGGGCCCCGGCGTGGGGGTGCTCCCCTCGCCCGGCGCGGCCTGGCGCGGCGAGCGTGAGAGGGGTGTCCGCAGGACGCCGAGGCCGGCGGCGACGGCCCGCTCGCGCTGGGCGTCGGTCGGGTTGCGCACCGCGATGGGCACGAGGTTGTGCTTCCTCAGGAGCTGGGCGAGGGCGCCGAGGTCGACCGGCTCGTCGCCGAGCTCGGCGAGATCGAGCAGGATCGGCAGGTGCAGGAAGAAGTGCGGCATCTGCGAGATGTGGTCGGCGAGCTGACGCTCGATGGCCGAGACGTCCGCCGTCCGCAAACAGAGCATCGTGATGGCGGGCATCGTGCCCTTCAGCGCAAACGCCTGCTGCTCCTGCCGCTTCTCCCCTCGCCTGCCCGACACCATCGCTGTCCTCGCTCGCAAAAGGTGCTTCCGCGGCGGCACTGTAACCCGGATCCGCCGGCGCGCGCCGGAAAAACCGGCGAGGCTCTCCGCGCGTCACCACCGGCGCGCGCTCGGCTCGCGCGTCGCTGCGCGCTCGGCTCGCGTATCGCTGCGCGCTCGGCTCGCGTGTCGCTGCGCGTGGCTGCGCGCTCGGCTCGCGCGTCGCTGGTTGGCTGGCCCCCCCGGACGATGCTAACGGTGGTTGGGCTATGCCCACCGCGCGCCGCGCCTCCGTACGGCGGCTCGACCTCGATCTCCCCTCGTCTTCCCCCTCCTCGCCGTCGTCGTCGTCGTCCTGCCCGCGCGCGGGGACCCCGCCGGTCGACGCGCTCGATCGGCACCTCGCCCTCGAGATACCGCGCGTGTTCTCCGAGGCGGAGCGCGCCGCGCTCGTCGCCGGGGTCCGCGCCGCGCGCGCCGAGTGGACTGCCGACTTCGGAGGCGAGCAGTTCTCGCTGGGGCGCGCCTTCTACACGCACCTGGAGCAGGGGCGATCGAGGCTCTATTTCGCCGACGCGGCCGCCTCCGACGCCCGCGTCGAGCGCCTCCTCCCCGGCCTCCAGCGCCGGATGCGCGAGCTCGTTGCGGCGCTCACCGGCGGGCTCGCGCAGCCCCGGCGCGGCTTCTGCGGGCCCGGCGTGCACATCTTCCCCGCGGGCGAGAAGGTCGCGCGCGAGGGGGGCGTCGTCCACTTCGACACGGAGGGGCTCTCCGACTACCACCTTGCCCGGCGGCTCCGCGCCATCACGGTCGTCGTGATGCTGGAGCTCCCCGACGCGGACGGCGGGCTCAAGCTGTGGGACGTCCTCTACGACGGGCGCGACGACCCAGGCGACGAGGCGCTCTCTGCCCGGAGCCTCGTCGCGAGCTACAGCCCCGGCGGCGCGCTCGTCATCGACAGCTACCGGCTGCACCAGATACAGCCCTTTCCAGGCGACCGCGACCGCATCTCCGCCACGGTGCACGCGGCCGAGATCGACAGCGGGCGCTGGGAGACGTGGTTCTAGTACCTGGTCCCCAGCGCGCGTACGGCCGGACGCCGTTCTACCCGGACGCTGAAGCGCCGTAAACGACGCCCGATCTGCTGCAGCACGGGCGAGGCATGGCGCATTCGTCGTCCGTCGGGACAGCGCTGGCCAAGAGCCCCTGCTCATCGCACGGCGCGGGGACCCTGACGGACTCGGGTGACCCTCGCGCGTGCGGCGCATTCTGGAATGATCATTCTGGAACGATCAGTCCAGAATGCGCCGCACGCGCGAGGACAGCTGGGCTCAAGCATGGGGCCAGCCCGCGCCGCGCGACCTGCTGAGACGCGGCTCGGCGTGACAGCCAGGTCTGTGCACGAGAAATCGAGGTCGCCGTGCGGAGGCCAGAGCCGGCGACAGTGCTGGACCTCGGGTGCGACGACTTTGCGTGAGCCCCGGCCCCGGGATGGACTGATGCACATCCTGGTGCATCCACTGGCATTCATCAGGCACAGTGGAACACGCATTCCGGGGCGCAGACTGCTCGCCCTGTCGCACCCATGGTCTTGTCTCATGGGAATCATCTGCTGGTATGGCATCGACACGAGTGGCGTGTCCGGGTGATCAAATTTTGAAGTCGTGGGAATGTCTGGGGGGATGGTCCACGACGGGCGCCGTATGCTGCTTGCGTAGAGCTCAAGGAAGTCAGGTTCTGATGTCCCTGAAGCACGAGCTTTCCTCGGATCCTCCGCCGATGCGCCTGTCGCGGAGAGGCTCCCATTCGCATGTCAATTTGGCCATCCTGCCACGAGATCACGAGATGAATCTGTAGCGGCTACTAGGAGCACCATGCGAATCAACGATCATGCAGGCTCGAGCGGAGCGGGTGGCGCACACACGAAGGATCATTGCTCGGTCGGTCATTACCGGCCTGCGAGAGCGACATGCTAAATAAAAATCTGCTACACGTATCTGCGGCTGACCGTCGTACATCCCAACGGTGCCTCGCCACTCTCGTGGCAGTGACCGCGTTGTCACTCAGCGCGTGCGTTGGTGAAGCGGACAACTCGTTAGCTGGCGGCTCAGAAGGCGGCGGCGCGGGCGAACCCGGTGTGACAGCCGGAACCGGCGGCGGCCCGAGCTCGCAGTCGAGCTCACAGTCGGGCTCGAGTTCGGTCACCAGCGGTTCGGGTGCGGGTGTCGGCGGCGGTGAGGGTGGCGGCGGGGACACTCATCCGTTCGACCACTGCGTGGAGGGCTACCGTCCCCACCCGACCGACTCGAGCCCTACCATGAAGGACGGCCCGGCGGAGTTCTTTCCGTCCGGCAACAACGATCCGAACATCGTTGACCTGACGGTGCAGCCGGAGGTCCTGAAGTGGATGTACGACCACTCCTGGCAGGGGGCCCACGTCGAGTGGCACGCGATCCGCGCCTGCGACCTTCCGGGCGGCGGTGGCTTGAGCAAGGTGAACATCTGCCGCTTCACCCAGCTGGTCCCGGAGGATCAGAACTGTCAGACCGCCGGCGACGGTTACCAGTTCCTGGTGTTCCACCGGCACATGATCCAGGCGCTGAAGCAGCTGTGGCCCGACCATAGCGAGCAGTTCACGGGCTTCCCCAAGTTTCCGACCTCGGCGGCGGACGTGCCGCCCCAGTGGCGTTCCGCGTGGAAGGACTGGGATGCGGCCGCGCTCGAAGCCGGAAGGATCGGCGACGAGATCGACAAGCCCGAGAACCTCGCGAGGTTCCCGGACGAGGGCACGCTCGGTTTCTGGCTTCAGTGCAACGTGGGCCAGCGGCTGAGGACGGCGACCAACATGCCGTGGGTGGGCCTCCACTTCGTGCTGCACGCCAAGTGGGCGCGTCCGGGCAACACGGAGCACGGTGTGAACAACACCAATGCGAACATCGACAACTACATGTTCTGGAAGCTCCATGGCTGGATCGACAACGTGTGGGAGAAGTATCGCCTCGCCAAGGGTCTGCTGCCGACCGATCAGAAGCTGAAGGACGATCTCGTCGCGCAGTGCCGCGAGATGGACACCGAGATCAAGATCATCGAGGAGAACCTGGACCCCGGGGAGGTCACGGATCCCAACGAGCCTTTGCCGGTGGAGTCGGGGTTCTTCCACGAGCGGGTGCGGCCCATCCTCGAGAGCGCGACGAACCTGTGCACCGGCTGCCACGCCGAGGTGGGCGCCAATGCGAAGCTGACGCTCGGTGGCCACGTCAGCTCCAGGAAGATCGTCGACGGTCTGGTCAACAAGCCCTCCATCGGCGGCGGCCAGTTCAAGCTCGTCGTCCCGGGCGATCCCGATCACAGCTGGCTCTACCTCAAGGCGTCCGGCAGAGCGGAGACCGCGGGCTGCCAGCCGTCCGCCACGGCGCAGTGCATCACGGGCGTGATGCCGCCCAGCACGGGTGGGCCGACCGTCAGCGCGGCGCAGCTCGAGGTACTGCGTCAATGGATCCAGGACGGCGCTGAAGGCCCCCCCTGATCTGCGGCGAGAGCTGAAGGGAGAGGGGGACCGCCATGTCGGCGCGGCCGTCGCGCCAGCATGGCGGTCCACTCTCCCAGCCGCTGAGAGCACCCCGAGCTCGGGCGTTCAGGCGGGCCGGAGTGGCTTTGCGTGGCCCCCTCTCGAGCGAGCCTACCGCGACAGCATGAGCTCCAGGGGCGGGGGCTCCGGCGCTCCGCCCTTCGCGGGCCGCAGGTTCGGCCTCGGCGGCGGGGGCGGTGGAACCGTCCACCGCTGCACCCCCGGCGGCGACGGCGGGGGCAGCGGATGCTCCGGCAGCGGCAGCGCGACCGGCGGGCGCGGCAGCTCGCGCAGCTCACGCAGCTCGGCCGCGCTGAGCTGCCGCGGGTTGCCGTCCCCGGACAGCGTGGTCTCCGTCGAGGCTGCATAGGCCTCGGCTCGCTCGAGGACACGCACGAAGTTCCCGCCCATCATGCTGAGGATATCCCCGTCCGAATAGCCGCGACGGACGAGCTCCAGCGTGATGTTCGAGAGCCCGTCGTTGCTGGCGAGCCCCTCCTGGAGCACCTCGACGCCACCGAAGCTGGAGCCGAGGCCTACATGATCGATCCCTGCGATCTTCACCACGTGGTCGATATGGTCCACGAGCCGCGAGAGCGACGGCGGCTTCATCGGCCCTTCCTGGGCCTTGAGCTTCTCGATCTCCTCGCGGAGCGCCGCCGTGTCGCCCTGGGACCTCTCGACGAGCTCCCTGAGGTGCGCGCCGTAACTCTGCATGAAGCGCTCCGACTGCTCCGCGTACACCTCGTCCAGAAAGAGCGCCCAGGTGTTCACCATGACGATGCCGCCGTTCTCCGCGATCGCGCGCAGCATGTAGTCGTCGATGCTGCGGCGGCGGTGGCCGGCGGTGTGCATGGAGGAAGAGGCGATGACCGGCGCCTTGGCGACCTTCATCACGTCCTGGAACGTGCTGTCCGACGCGTGCGAGACGTCGACAAGCATCCCGATCCGTTGCATCTCGCGGACCACCGCCTCGCCGAAGGGGGAGAGGCCGCGGTGACGGACGAACCCGGGCTCGAGGGGTCCTCCCGCGGAGTCCGCCCAGTCGTTCGTTGTCGTGTCCGTGAGCGACATGGTGCGGACGCCGAGGCGATAGAACGAGCGCAGCGCAGGCAGGGAGTTCTCGATGGCGTGCCCGCCCTCGATGCCCAGGAGCACGGCGATCCTGCCGTCTCGCTTGGCGCGGCGCACGTCTCTGGCGCTGCGCGCGAGCAGCAGCGTGTCGCGGTGGCGCTCGATCTGCCGGTAGGTCGCGTCGATGAGGTCGATCGCGCGGCGCTCGGCGCTGCCGCCGAGCGGCGAGGGCGCGCTGACGCGGATCGAGAAGAACTCGCCGGCGATGCCCGCGGCCTTGATCCTGTCGAGCTCCGCTTCCGTCAGCTCGTGGTCCGGGCTCACCCGATCGAGCGAGCCGCCGAGGAGCAGCGAGGCCAAGGCGCTGTGGCCGTCCACGAGGGTCGCCCTGGCTTGCAGCCGCGCGGCCCGCTGCTCCGGCGTCTCGGGTCCCCGCGGACTCTCGACGACGTCGGGCGGGGCTGCGGCCCACGGCCCGACCTCGTCGACGGCCGGCGCGAAGAGATCGGGCGCCTCCGCTGGCGCAGGGGGATGAACGCAGGCCGCGAGCGTCGCGGCGGCTAGGAGCGCGAGGGACAGGGACGTGCGCATGATCGGATCGTATCATGAGGACTCGGCGCCTTGGCTAGGCCTCATGTCATCGCCCCGCAGGAAGGCGCGCTGCCCGGTCGGGATGTTGATCCCGTCCACGTCCACGGGATCCGAGACGTACTGCGCGGCCGCGCACCCCCGGCCACTTCCACGCGGCAGTCGTGGCGCCGGAGCAGCATGTCCGGGCTGAAATAGAAGTCCTGCTCGCGGCTGTGGCTGGTGATCGCGTCCGGGAAGATGGCTACAAGAGCCTCATGACGACCCGGCACCTTGTTGACCCGGAGATCGCCCCGATACTGGAGCGACGGCAACCGCTTTGGCTGGACGGCGTTGCTGGGGCACGAGCCCGGACGCGGGGGCGTGTCGCCGTACGCCGCGGCCGCGCGGGCCGAGGACCTGGCCGGGCTGCCGCCGACCTACATCGGCGTGGGCGCCGCGGCGCGCCTGCCGAGCCCCCTTGTCGGGGATCGGCCGCCTACGGAGGAACCTGCCGGTGCTGGATGGCGTGCTCGGCCTCCATCGTGTACCGGCGGCTCTCGGCCTCGTTGGGCTCGAGCCCGAGCTCGCCATAGAGATACGCCATCGCCAGCGTCTGGAGCGCCGCGGGGTGCTCCAGCTCGCCGGCGCGCTCGTAGAGCTCCACGGCCTTCCTGTCGTTCCTTGGCACGCCCGCGCCCGCGCGGTACGCGTTGGCGAGCAGGAACATCGCGTCCGGCGACCCCCCCTGCGCCGCGACCTCGAACCAGCGCGCGGCCTCCGCGGGGTCTGCCCTCGCTCCCTCGCCGTTCTGGCTCATCACGCCGAGGAAATACGCGGCGCTCGGGTGGCGCGAGGGGGCGGCCCGCAGCAGCCAGGCGCGGGCGCGCGCCGCGTCCCTGGGGACCGCCGGCAGCCCCTTCAGGTAGATCCTCCCGAGCGCGATCTGCGCCTCGACGTCTCCCTGCTCGGCCGCCAGCGCGAGCGCGTCCATCCCGGCGAGGACCTCCCCGGGCTCCGCGAGCGTGAGCAGGCGAAGGCCGAGCAACCGCGCGTCCGTGCCGCTCGGGAGCGGAGCCCCGGGCCGCGACGGCGACGAGGGCGCCACGGCGAGCGCGGGGCGATCCGCCTCGGGACGATCGCCCTCGCGTGGCCCCCCGAGGACGAGGGCGGCCACGCCGCCGAGCACGACGGCGCCGCCGACCATCGCGGTGAGCCGCACGGGGAGCCGGACGCTCACCGGCTCAGATCGATGGCGTAAACCGAGAGCATCTTGCCGCTGCCGTCATCCTCCGCGACGAGCGAGATGTTGTTCAGCCCGGCGGCCTCCGCCTTCGGCAGCGCGTTCTGCGCCGAGGTGAAGGTCACGAGGCCCATCGTCTCGACCTCGGCGAAGCGCCAGCTACGGGCGGAGCCGTGCTCGGCCCGCGTGAGGCTCTCGACCTTCTTGATGTACGCGATGAGCACCTCGCGGTTCGTGTCCGGCGCGGCGTAGATCGTCTTCGAGCCGTCGAGGCCAGGGAAGCCGCCGCCGCCGCTCGCGCGGTAGTTGTTCGTCGCCACGATGAACTCCGCGGCCGGATCCATGGGCTCCCCGTTCCACAGGAGGTTCTTGATCCGACCGCTGGCCTTCATCCCCATGGGCGGGAGCGGCTGCGTCACGTCGATCTCGTACGATATCCGGCTGTCCGTGAACACGTCGAAGTTGTAGCCGGGCATCGCGATGTTGATGAGCGGCTGCGGCTCCGTCACGCTCGGATCGATCTGATTGAAGCGCGTCGCGGCCCTCTCCAGCCAGTCGAGGATGTCCGCGCCGGTGACCTTCACCGCCTGGAGCGTGTTCGCGTAGAGGTAGAGGTCGGCCGCGTTGTTGATCGCGATGCTCCCCGCCGGCACGTCGGTGTAATCGTTGCCGCCCTGAAAGCCGGACTTGAACGGTGCGCTCACCGAGAGCACGGGGAGCGACGCGTACTGCGGCAGGTTCTCCTCGATATAGCGGGCGATGTAGTCCGCCTGGGCCTGGTTGACGATCTGGATCGCGGTGACGTCCCCCACGTCGGCGAACATCGACGACATCTCGAAATCGGTCGTGCCGATGGGCGTCCTGACGTAGGCCATCGTCGCCTGGTGCTCGGCGTCGAAGAGCGGGGCGATGGAAGGGTCGGCCTCGACGAAGACCTTCGTCTTGTCCGGCTGCGCGTCGCAGAGGGTCGCGAAAGCGCACGGCGCCCCCGTGCGCCAGCGCTCCATCGCGTCGCACGCCTCGGGGAGCCCGCCCTTGCAGCTCGTGGCGATCGGCCGGGCCTCGACGACCGTCTTCGCCTCGTCGACCGTCCAGCCCTTGCCGTCGTGGGTGAGCCCCATCTTGATGACGCCGAGGTGCTGGCCCCAGAAGTTCGCCATCACCGCGGGGACGCCGTCGACCGTCCCTGCTTCCTTGTCGACCTTCGGCAGGCTGAACTGGGACACGGTGCTGCTCGGGTTGGGGAAGATCTGGTGCGAGTGGCCCATGAGCATCGCGTCGATGCCGGGCACCTGGGCGAGGTACCACGCCTGGTTCTCGAGGGTGGGCGTGTAGGGCGAGTCGTCGAGGCCGCCGTGGATGATGGCGACGACGAGCTCGGCCCCCCTGGAGCGGAGATCGTCCACCAGCGGGGCCGCGACCTCCTTCACCCCCTTCGTGAAGACCTTGCCGTCGAGCCATTTCTTGTCCCAGCTCAGGATCGTCGGCGGCGTGAAGTCGATGAAGCCGACCTTGAGCGTGCTCTCGATGACGCCACCGCCCGGCGCGGTCGCCTTGATGGTCTTCTCGACGAGGACGGTCGGCGAAAAGAGCGTCTCGTTCGTCTTCAGGCTGAAGACGTTGGAGTTCACCTGCGGGAACCGAGGGCCCTCGCAGCGCGCCGACGCAGCGAGATCGAGCCCCTCGACGTCGAACGGGGTGTGGGTCACCTGCGAGAGGAAGGCGAGGCCGTAGTTGAACTCGTGATTGCCGATCCCGCCGACGTCGAACCCCATGTGGTTCATCGCCTTGTAGATGGCCAGCGTCTCGCCGCACCCGATCGGCTCGACGAGCGCCTGATAGTCGGCGAGCACGGTGCCCTGGATGGTGTCGCCGTTATCGACAAGGATGTTGTTCGGGAGCTCGGCGCGCGCCTGGTTGACGAGGGTCGCGGTGCGCTCGAGGCCAATCGACGGCTCCGCGACCAGCTTGAAATAATCGAAGCCGAGGATGTTGGTGTGGAGATCGGTCGTCTCGAGCAGCGCGAAGTCGGCCGTGGCCCCGCTCGGCGTCGCGGGCGCTCCCCCCTCGCCGCCGCCCCCCTCGCCGCTTCCACCCTGGCCGCTTCCCCCCTCGCCGCCTCCCCCCTCGCCGCTTCCACCCTGGCCGCTTCCCCCCTCGCCGCCTCCCCCTTTGCCGCCTGCGCCGGAGGAGCTGGAGGTCGGCGAGCCTGCGCCGCCCTCGTCGTCGCCGCACGCGGCCAGCGCGGTCATGGCCAGGATCATCGAGGAAACCGCCGCTATCCGTCCGGCTCGACCTGTCATCGTGAGCACCTTTCCGAGCGCCGCTTCGGCCGATGCCTCTTCGCGTGCGTACAGCTACGTTGCATGGGGGGCGACCGAGTTCTCGCACCCCTGCACGCCCGGATCAAGGGGCACGATGAGCTGCTCGGCCTGTCAGCAGCACCGGAGAGGCGAGGCGGCGGGAGAGCGATTGACCGGCGCGCTCTCTGCGCGCCGCTGCGTTCGTCCGATGGACAGCCGCCGACAGCCTCGTTTATGCTCGTCACCCGCGGAGAACCGCGCGGAAGGACGCTCATGCACCGGAGACTCCCGGCGATCTGCCTGCTGCTGCTCACCATGTGGCTGCTGTCCGTCACGGGCTGCGCCGCTGTGCCGCTCGCGCACCGCGAGCGCAGCTCGGGCACGTGGGTGCGGCTCCGGACGGAGCACTTCGATCTGTGGACCGACCTGACCGGCGGCGAGGCGCGGCGCGCCGCCGAGGCGCTCGAGCGCACCCGCGCCGCGCTCGTGACCGCGGCCTGGAGCAAGGGCGCTGCGAGGCGGGCGACCGCCCGCTCGAACGTCGTCGTGCTCGCGAGTGGACTCGATTTCGATCGGTACGGGGGCAGCCGCTTCACGGGCATGTTCAGCGACCTGGGGCGACCAACGATCTTCCTGTGGGGCTCGCCCGAGCGCTGGGAGCGACGCGAGCACCTGAAGGACGCGTCGACCACATCGGTGCTACGCCACGAGCTCGTCCACCAGCTCGCCGCCGGGATCTACGGCCGGCAGCCGCGGTGGTTCGCCGAGGGGCTCGCGCAGTTCCTCGAGTCGCTCGTCATCTCCGAGGACGGCACGACGGCCATCCTCGGTCGCCCCAACTTCGTCGCGCTGCGCAACTACAGATCGCAGCGCACGTTCGGCGTCCGCGACGCGCTCGCGTGGAAGTCCAACGAGGGCATGGGTGAAGGCGCGACCCGGGGCCTCTACGGGCTGAGCTGGTTGATGGTGTACTGGCTGTACAACATGCAGCCGGACGCGTTCGCGGCGTACCAGGGGCGGCTGGCGGCGGGGGTCGACCCCGAGCGCGCCTGGCAGGAGAGCTTCGGGGCGCTGTCCCTCGACGAGCTCGACAAGCAGCTCTATCACTACGCGCGGTTCGGCAAGTTCCAGCAGATCAATTTCCCTCTCGAACCGGTGAAGACCGAGCCGATGGCGGCGACGATCACCCAGGCCGACGTCCACGCCATCCGCGCGCAGCTCGCCCTCGCGGGCGCGTCAGCCCAGGCGAACGACGCGCTCCGGGAGGAGGCGCGCAGGGAGCTCGACCGGGCGCTCAGGCTGGAGCCGGCGAACGTGCTCGCCCTCGGGGTCCTGATGCAGCTCGAGAAGGGCTTACCGCTCGGCGAGTGGATCAGCCGCCTGGAGGAGCAGGTGGTGCGTCGGCCCGACGACGGCGAGGCGTGGCTCCTCCTCGGCGAGCTGCTCGGCCGCCGGAAGCGCGACGCGGAGCAGCTCGCCGCGCTGCGCCGGGCGGTCGCCCTCCTGCCCGGCAACGCCACCGCCTACAACGACCTTGCGTGGGTGCTCGTCACCGCGGGGCACGCGGAGGAGGCGCTTCCCCTGGCCACGAAGGCCGCCATGCTCGCCCCCTGGGACGCCTCGATCCTCGACACATACGCCGCGAGCCTTTTCGCGCTCGGGCGCTGCCCCGACGCGCTCCGGGTTCAGGCGCGCGCCGTCGACCTCATCTCCCATCGCGAGAAGGGCTCCAGGGGCGCGCGCTGGCTCACCGACAAGCTCGCCGAATACCAGAGCTCCTGCGGCCAGCTCGCGAAGTCCCCATGAGAGGGCGATGGCCAGCTCAGGAGCGCGGCGAGCGCGACGTGCCGCGGTTGCCCTGCCAGGCGGCGTCAGCGATTCATCGCCTCAGGCGGCACCTGCGCTGAAGCGCGCATACATACCTTGATCGCGTCGCGCAGGTTGCTCAGGGTCGTCGTCCCGGCGAGCCCCGCGCCGAGCGCGACGAAGAGCTGCGCCACCTGGGGGCGGATCCCGGTCACGATGCTCTTCGCGCCGAGCAGCCGGATCGCGCGGACGATCCGGACGAGGTGATCCGCCGTCGCCTCGTCGACTGTCTCGACGCCGGTCAGATCGAGGATGACGTGGGTCGCGTTGCTCCTCGCCACCTCGTCGAGCAGGTGCTGGGTCATGTCCTGAGCACGGGTGGCGTCGAGGTTTCCGACGACCGGCAAGGCGAGCACCTCGTCCCATACCCGGATGATCGGCGTCGACATGGACTGGATCGCCGTCCGCTGCTGCTCGATGATGGCGAGCTTCTCGGCGAGGTCGAGCTCGCGCCGCTTGACCTCCTCGATGTCCTGGAAGCACCCGTAGATGCGGGTCACCTTGCCCTGCTCCGAGATCGCGCCGCCGGCGGCGCGCACCCAGACGCGCCGCCCCTTGGCGGTGATGAACTGAAGCTCCAGATCGTACGGCTCCCCGCGCTTGATGCAGGCCTCGACTGCGCTGCGGATGACCGGGACGCTCTCCGGAGCATAGTACTTGATGGCGTCCTCGAGGCTGGGCGTCTGACCGAGCGGTAGCTCGTGGATGCGGTAGACCTCCTCGGTCCAGAGCAGCTCCATGGTGCGGCAGTCGAGCTCCCACCCGCCGACCTTCGCGGTGGACTGGATCTTCTGGAGCAGCGCCGCGCTGCGCCAGGCCGTGGCGTCCATGCCCGGCCCGAGGGTCAGCTCGCGCCCCGCGCCGTACACGGAGGCCTCCCCGGCGCTGGCATGAAGGGTGAACGAGACCGTTCGAAAGCGCTGGCTCCGGTCTCGCAAGCCGGCCTCGAGGCGCGCGGTGCCCCCAGCCTCCAGGAGCCTCTGGAGCTCGCTCGTCGCCGGCTCGCGATCGTCCCTGTGGAGGAGCTCAAGAAAGCTCCGGTGCCCGACCTCGCCTTCCAGATCGCCGATGAGGTCGCGAAAGGAGTCGTTGAACCGCCGGAGCCGGGCGTCTCTGTCGAGCACGAAGAGGAGGTCGCTCGACAGCTCGAAAAACCGCTCGAAATCGAGCGCGCTCCCGACAGATTGAGCCATGAAGAGCTTCCCTCTATCTCATCCTTGCGCTCGACCTCGCTGCACGGCGCTCCGCCCATGCGGTCGGCTGTGATCGGCTAGACATCGAGTATGCGTGGAGTCGATTCGTGCTGTCAATTCTTCTCTGCTACTTCCCCCGACGGCGACCGGACGGGCTCCTCATCGGCATCCGCGCGCGCTCCCATCCGCGCCGCCTGGCCGCGCGGGTGCGCGTGCGGCGCGGATGTGGGTGGGGGGACGCCAGACCCGCCCCGCTCTGATTGACTTCCAGGGTCTGCCCACGACATGGTGAGCCACATCGTGATCAGCGCTCTCATCGAATCGATCATGGCGATCGCCTTTGGCGTCCGCCGACCCGAGGACGGCTGTACGGAGGCGGACATCCGCGCCGCCGAGCAGCGCCTCGGCCTGGCCCTGCCGGAGGCGCTGCGGAACTACCTCGCCACGGCGGGCCGCCATCGCGGCATGATGCATGCCGACTTCCACATGCTGCCGCCCGACGAGCTCAGGCTGGCGGGGGACTGCCTCATCTTCTGCGAGGAGAACCAGTACGTTGCCGAGTGGGGCATCCAGGCGGCTGACAGAGGGTTTGCCAACCCACGGGTGAGCGGCCGCGCCCGCAACACAGAGACGTGGTACAGCGAGGCGTCCAGGCTCTCGGGCTTTCTGATCCATGTCGCGACCTGGCAGGCTGTCATCTCGATGCCGGAGTGCTCGCGCTGCGAGCTGCCCGAGAAGAATCTGAAGGCGCTGGAGCCGCTGCTGGAGTACATCGGGGACAAGAAGCTGCGCTCCGGGGGGCATCGCATCAGCTTCATCGACCGATCCAACGCGCTGCTGGCCACCTATCTCTACAACTCCGGGACCCTGTACGTGGGCGCCGCCCGCCCCGAGGCGCTCGAGGCCTTCGAGGCGCGCTGCGGGCTGGAGCTGGACGCCCTCTGAGCGAAGGGCCGGTCGGCTGGATGACGGGCGGCCGACCCCGGCGAGGACGACAGTCACGAAGCGGCAGATCAGCACGCCGGGCCGACGGACGGAGTCGCACGGCCTCGTCCCCGGGCGACGCGGCGCTAGACGATCTGCCGCAGGTAGTGGAACTTGGGATCCTTCAGGTCCTCGGGCGTGAGCGCCCATCCCTCGTCCCGCGGGATCAGGTAGATGACATCCGACTTGACGCTGGCGAAGCTCACGTGTCCCAGGCTCTGGAGGATGTGGCCGAACACGTCGCGGCGCCAGAGGCGGTCTTTCGGGATGTCGCATACCGTGCGGAGCATCCGATCCGTCGGTGAGCCCTGCACCAGCAGGAACGCCATCGTGAAGGTCAGGTAGCGCGGCTGGCCGCGGTACGCGTCCGGCGTCCCCGAGGGGCCCTTGCGCGCGCCCTCCTCGGTGATCATGCCGCGGGACCACATGCCGTAATCGTTGAGCGCCCGGGAGTCGTCGTCGAAGTAGTCCCAGCAGCCCTTCTCGAGGACGTGCAGGTTGGCGAGCAGCGCCATCTGCGCGCGGCGGTACTGGTGCCACTTCTGGTTCAGGCTCATCGTCTCGCAATGGCCCATGACCGACTCTTGCAGGGTGCGCTGCAGCGGGCTCCCGGGGTCGATGCGCGCGCACACCTCCATCGCGAAGATCGAATGCTCCACGATCAGCCTCCGTATCCGCCCGAGGCCCGGTTCCACGAGCCGCTCCGGCTGAGCGCCGCGCCGAGGATCGCGCCGGTGCCGAGCGCCACGACGACAGGCACCGTCCCGAAGTTCTCCGGGAGCGGCCGCGGCGCCGCCGGGTCGCCGACAGCGAACGGGTTGCTGCTGGAGAACGGCGTCGGCCGCGTCGTCGGCGTGTAGCCCTTGCCCGGCCTCGGCGTGGACGGCTCGACCGGCGCCGGCACCGGCGGGCGCGGCGGCTCCCAGGGATAGTCCACCCAGAACCAGCCGTGCGTCGCCGCGCGGCCGCCGTAATAGTGGGGAGGCCACTCCTCGGTGGCGCCCGCCGGCTTCGCCTCCGCGGGGTCCGGGGCGAACACGCTCGCGGCCAGCATGCGCACGCCGAGCCCGTCCAGCTGATAGCCCACGAGCTGCTCGTTGAGATCGGCGGACTCGATCGTATCGGCCTCGGTGGGCACGACGTAGAGCACGTGGCGGACCCCGCGCTGCGTGAGCAGCAAGGTGGACGGCAGCCTCGCGACATACCGGTTGTCGAACTGCGTGGCGTCGTCCGAGTACGCCGAGAGCCGCTGCCGATCGAGGACGAACATCGTCGCGCGGGGGCCGGGGTACGAGCGGGCGAAGAGCGGTTGATAGTAAGCCGCCGCGGCGAGCGTCAGGTGCGCCTTGACGACGCCGCGCGGGTGCGGCCAGTTGTCGAAGGTGAACACCGGCTCGAACGCCTCCGCCGCGCCGGCGGCGAAGGCCACCGACTCGGGGCCGTCCAGGTCGACGATGACCAGGATGTCCCGGCGGAGGCCGCTGTCGGTGCGGGCGGCGAGGAGCAGCGACGCGAGCGCCTTGCCGCTCCGGTAGGCCCGGTCCATCGCCGGCGTGAAGATCGGCCGGAGCACGTTGACGAGCGGCGTGACGGGCGCCGGATCGCCCTGGGCGACGACGGTGGGCGTCGCGTGCGGCGACTCGAAGAGCGAGGGCACGTAGTAGGCGCGCAGGGCATCGTCCGCCGGCCGGAGGTCCGTGGACATCCGGGCGAGCGCCCCCTGGTCGAACGGCTTCTTCGACTCGCCGTCGAACGTCACGCTCTCCTGCGCGGCGCCGAAGCTCCAGCCGAAGGTCCGCTGCATGTCGAGCGCCCGCTTCCGCTGGACCTCGGTCTCCTCGTCCGAGCACCCGTCGGCGGCCACGGCGATCGCGGCCGCGACCCCGGCGAGCCCGACCGCGCCGAGCGCGAGCATGATCGCGCTCCGCCGCGAGGCGTCCTTCGGCGCCTCGGCGAGGCCCTGGTGCCACCAGCGCGCCCCCACGATCCCGGGCTTGTCGAGCACCTCGGCTCGCTCGAACGGCTCGTCCAGCTTGCTCACGCGGCCTCCCCGGCGTCGCGCGGCGCGGCCGGCGCCGCCGGCGCCGGCCGCGCCGGCCTGACGCCGTTGTCGCGCCGGAGCGCCTCGACGAGCTCCGGCGTGAAGGTGCCGTCGACGCGCAGCGAGTACCTGAAGAACGGATCCGCCTCTACGCCGTGGTAGTCGTGATCGTTGAACCAGTAGGCGCGGCCGGCGACGGGCGTCTTCCGCTGCGCCTGCTCGTCCCACAGGAACAGGCGCTTGTTGCCCGCCGGGCAGAGCGTGATGAAGTGATCGGGCTCGCGTGGCGTCCCCTCCCCCTGCCCCTGCGCCCCCTCCCCGTCGCGGTGCACCGTGCCGTGGTCGTTCGCCTCCAGACCCATGATGTTGCAGCGCCCGATCGACGAGAACGGCAGTCGCTTCACGTACGCGATCGTCTTCGGGAAGAACGACCGCGCGAGCCGGGTGAAGTCCTTGCCCTCGCTCCGGCTCTTGTCGCTCCAGTAGCGGTTGGGGATCAGCTCGACATAGACCTTCCAGGGGAAATAGACCCCGTGGCGGAACTTGAGCCACAGCATCTGCCGGCGTGAGAGCGGCAGATCGCGCTCCTCGCCGAACTCGAGCGTGGCGCGCGACGACCGGTCGATCGCGGAGGGGTCGTCCGAGAGCCGCTGGAACGTGAGGAAGTCCTCGTCGCTCAGGCCGCGGATCACCTCGCCATAGTCGGCGAACGCCTCGCCGCGGCGCGACGGCGGCATGATCCCCATCGTGCGGTGGCTGCCGCCGGTATAGTCGATCGGCACCTGCGTGAGCGCGAGGCAGATCTCCTCGTGGATCTCCGCGAGCGGCGAGAGATCGAGGTACGGCTCGAGATCGATGTAGGGCCGCGCGAAGATGCCCTTGATGCCCTGGGTGCCTGAGTCGCGAGGAGGTTCGGCCATGGGGACGCCGCGGGGGCCGGGCCCTCTCGCCCGGCACGCCTACCCATATCACAAAGGCCGGCTCGCCCCGCAAACCCGCAAGGCCGGAGACGCCCCGCGCCGCCCGCGCTGGGGGCTTGTGACGTCGCGGCGCGTTCTGTAGCGTGCGGGCCCATGGATCTGTCCTACGTCATGGGGTTCGGGCTGGGCACCACGCTCGCTCTGCTCGCCCTCCTGCGCATCGGGCAGCGGATCTTCTCGCCGGCGCACACGGTCGCCCGCGATCTCGCCGAGAGCAACGCCGCGCGCCGGCTGCTCACGGTAGGCCAGGTGCTCGCGGTGTTCCTCGTCGCCGCGAACGCCGTCAAGAACTGCCTCGACGGGTCGAGCTTCGCGCGCGACCTCCTCTGGGTGAGCGCCTTCGCGGTCGTGGGCCTCATCCTCGTGATCGCGACCGGCCAGCTCGGCGTCCGGCTCCTGCTCAGGGCGCGGCTCCCGGCCGAGATCGAGCGGGGCAACGCGGCGGCGGGGCTCGCGGCGGGCGCGCACTACGTGGCGACCGGGCTCATCACCTCGCGCGCGATCGCGGGCCAGGACCTCGGCGATCTCGCGCTCTCCCTCGGCTTCTTCCTGCTCGCGCAGGTCACGCTGCACGTGTTCATCTCGCTCTTCCGGGCGCTCACCACCTACGATGACGCCGAGCAGATCCAGGGCGAGAACCTGGCGGCCGCGCTGAGCTACGCCGGCGCCTCGATCGCCGTGGCGATCATCATCGCGCGGGCGCTCGAGGGCGACTTCGAGGGGCTCTTCGTCTCGCTGAAGGGCTATGGCGGCGTGCTGCTCTACCTGCTCGCCCTCTACCCTGTCCGGCAGCTCCTCGTGCAGAGCCTGCTGCTCGGCGCGCCGCTCTCGCTGCGCGGCGGCCGCCTGGACGCCGGCATCGCGGCCGACCGCAACGAGGGCATGGGCGCCCTCGAGGCGGCGACCTACCTCGCCACTTCCATCGCCATCGCGCGCCTCCTGTGAGCGACGCTGTCCGCGCCTACGACGCGTTCGCCGCGAGGATCGTCGAGACGGGCCTCATCACCGATCCGTGGGTGGACGGCGCGCCGCGCTTCCGCGAGGAGCCGGTGATCGTCACCGCGGCGGAGCAGCGCGCGCTGTACCGGGCCGCCGAGGAGGTCGCGGCCGTCTACAACGAGCTTTGCCTCCTCGTCGCGGACGAGCCCTCGCTGCTCGACGACTTCTTCTGTCTCACGCCCTGCCAGAAGGCGATGTGGCTCTCGTCGCAGCCGCTGTGGCATGGCATCGCGCGCGCCGACGTCTTCCTGACGGACGAGGGCCCCGCGATCGCCGAGCTGAACTGCGACACGCCCACGGGCGAGGCCGAGGCGGTCGTGCTGAGCGCGCTCGCCGCGCCGGCCCACCCGGGCGCGCGCGACCCGAACGTCGAGCTCGGCGCCCGGTTCTGCGCCATGGTGGACGAGGTCGCCCGCGCGCTGCTCGGCGAGGCCGCGACGCGGCGCCTCGGCTTCGTCTATCCGACGGAGTTCACCGAGGACCTCTCGGTGATCCGCCTTTACCGGCGCTGGCTCGAGGAGCGCGGCTACGCGGTGATCCTCGGCTCGCCGTACAACCTCGGCCACGACGATCGCGGCCTGTCGCTCTTCGACATGCCGTTCTCGGTGCTGCTCCGCCATTACAAGACCGACTGGTGGGGAGAGCGCTCGAGCGTGTGGACCGACGAGCAGATCCCCGACGCCGAGCCGCTCGCCGGCCCGCTCGGCGCGGTGCTCACCGCCGCGACCGAGGGGCGCGTCGCGATCCTGAACCCGCTCGGCGCCGTGCTGCCGCAGAACAAGCGGTCGATGGCGTTCATGTGGGAGCACATCCATCGCTTCTCGCCGCACGCGCAGTCGGTGATCCAGCGCCACGTCCCCGTGACGTCGCGGCTGGAGACAGTGCACCCCGAGCTGCTGCTCGCGCAGCGCGAGGAGTGGGTCTTGAAGAGCGATTACGGCGCCGAGGGAGAAGAGGTGATCCTCGGGCGCCACACGCCCGACGACGTCTGGCGCGCGTCGCTGGCCAAGGCCCGCGAGGGCCGGTGGATCGCCCAGCGGTACTTCGCCGCGCTGGAGAACGAGCGGCGGGAGTCGATCAACTACGGCATCTACCTCATCGCCGGCGAGGCGTGCGGTATCTACGCGCGCGTGCAGGCCGGGATGACGGACGCGACGGCGCTGAGCGCGCCGGCGCTCGTCAGGTAGCGGCCGGCGGGGTGCTCGTTGGCCGGGAGGGTGCCTGCGTCGTCGACCGGGCGCCGCGCGCCGGGAGGACGCGCGCCGTCATGGCCGGGTCAGCGCGCCAGCGCTGCGGGCGGCGCGCCGCGCGGGCGGGCTACTCGCAAGGCAGGATGCGCAGCACCTTGATCCTGGTGCTCGCGCCGCCTGGCGCGGCGAACGCCACGCTCCCATCGGGAAATGCGATGAAGTCCTGATAGCGATTGCCGAGCACGTCGACCTTCAGCGGCTCGCCTTCGGCCTCGCCGGTCGCGCGGTCGTCGATATCGCCTTACGCTACAGGGCGATTTCTTTGCATGACAAGCGTTCCATGAAGAGCAGAATCAAGCACAGAGAGCCCGCCCCTCGCAGCCGTCCGGCGATCGCCGCGACCCGGCAGAGGCCAGCCTGCTCGTCTGCGTGCGTCGATCAGCCCGGGAAACTTGATGGCGCGCTGTCGTAGCCCAGAAGGCAGCTCGGAGGACAGCTCAGAAGATCGTGCTCTTCCACACGCCGGTGTCGGTGGCGCGCTTTCGCGGGGGCGCTCCGGCCGTGCTCCGCGGCGCCTCGGACGCGCGGGCGGGCCGCGCTGCGGCGGGGTTCGGGGCGGGCTCCGGCGCCGTCACCGGCGCCGCCGCGACAGGTACCGGCGACGTCGCGACGGGGACCGGCGCCGTCGCGACGGGGACCGGCGACGTGGCCGACGCGCCCGCCTGGGGTGCCCTGGGCGTCTGCGCCACGGGAGCGCGGCGCGCGACGGCGAGCACCACATCGCTGGCCGCGCGCAGCGCGGCGGTGGTCTCCGGCGGCTCCAGAGGCGGCGCGGTGGCGAGCGCCAGCCCCAGCCCGAGCGCCACGACGAGGCCGGCCGCCACCATGTGCAGCTTGCTCCGTCGCGCCGGCGCAGTGGGCTGCGGCTGCGACTCCGGCGCGGCCGGCTCGTCCGGTGCGCCGGCCGCGGCCATGAACGCCGCGATCATCGGCTTGATGGAGGGGAAGCGCTCATCCGGGTTCAGGGCGAAGGCGCGCGCGAACCAGGCCTCCAGCTCTGGCGGCGCGCCGGGGGCCAGCGTCGACAGCGGCGGGCGCCCGTCGGCGATGATGGATCCGAGGACCTCGGCGATGGTGCGGCCTTCGAAGGGCTGCTGGCCGGTGAGCGCCACGTGCGCGACCACCGCGAGGGCCCACATGTCGAGCTGCGGGTCCGCGTGCCCGTCGCAGGTGTGCTCCGGGCTGAGGTAGGCCGGCGTGCCCAGCACCACGCCCTCCGCGGTCTGGCGGGGGAAGTCGGCCGCCAGGTCCTGTCGGATCCACTTGGCGATCCCGAAGTCGGCGATCTTGGCGCGCAGGCGGCCGTCGCGCCCCTCGCGCAGCATGAGGTTCGACGGCTTGATGTCGCGATGCACGATCCCGAGGTCGTGCGCCACCGAGAGGGCCTCTCCGATCTGGCAGAGCAGCGCGGCCAGCTCGGCCGCCGGCAACGGCCCTTGCTCCTGGATCAGCTGCCGGAGGGACCGGCCGCGCACGTACTCCATGACGAGGTACGGGCCTGTCTTGGGGTCCTCGCCGGCGTCGTGCACGGCGACGATGCGGTCGGTCTTCCGCCCGAGCTGCGCCGCGACCTGCGCCTCGAAGCGGAAGCGCTCCATGGCATCGATGAGCAGGTTCTGGCGCGGGAGCACGAGGAACTTGAGCGCGACGTCGAAGCGCCGGACGCTGTCGTGGGCGCGCCACACCTCGCCCATCGCGCCCCGGCCGAGCGGATGCAGGAGCCTGTATCGCCCGGCGACGACGCGGCCTTCCTGGAGCGCCGCTCGGGGCTCTTCCCGAGCGGCGCGCGGAGCAGCAGGACGGAGCTGCGCCGCGTGCGCGCTGAGCGTGACGGAGTCTCTTGCCGGGGAGTCGGGCTGGCGGCCGGTGGAGGGCGGCTGCAGAACGCCGTTGATCTTCGTCCCGCCCCCGTGTCCCAGACCGGGTGCTGTGCCCATGGGATGAAGACCTGAGGTGAGAGGCCGGGACATGTCCGCAGCATATCGCGAACGCCGGGGCCTTTTGAATGGCGAATATCCCGGATTCCTCGCGCACGCCTCCCTGTACGCCCACACGACAGCGTCGCGAGGTGCAGCTTTGCTGCACTTATCGCCCACACGACAGCGTCGCGAGGGGCAGCTCTGCTGCAATTATCGCTGATTGAACGACCCGGCGGCCCGACCCAGGTTGCGGCGACCCGACCGGGGTTGCGGCGACCCGACCGGAGTTGCCGGCGACCTGACCGGGGTCGACAACGACGCACGACCAGGAGCGCTGGTCGCCCTCGGTCGAGCCGGCGATGTGCCACACCGTCCTGTGGCCGAGATCGAGCCGGTGTTGTGTCGCGACCACCACCCCGCCGTGCTGGGTCGTCCGGCCCCCCTCGACCGCGACAACCGGGACGTCGGACGTGAGGTGCCGGAGCGCGTCCACCGCCGACCGCTATGGCGCGATAATGACGGTGCCATCGAGCTCGAGAATCGCTGCAGGCCGGCCTATGCCAGTTGACATGGGATATGTGAGCGCTCACAGTCGACCCCTGCGGGAGGGGCACTCCCACGCGTTGTTCCGGAGGGGTCGTCGTACACACCGGGATCTTCGTCATCGACCACAGCGCGATGAGAGACGGCGAGATGGCGGGCTTGATCCTGCTGCGCGATGCGTCGACCTGCCTCGAAACCATTCACGCAGCAGGGCGGGCGTCCCGAGGACCCGGACCAGCTCCAGGACGGCTACGAGATCATCGCGGGCTGCCTCGAGACGCCCGGCGAGGAGTCGAGGGCGGCGGCGGAGGGCTACTACGCCGAGCATCGCGCCTCCACCGTGAGGCGCTTCGTGCGCACGGTTTGCCTCGAAGGTGGTTGAGAGAGCACGGGCCGGCGAGCCGTCGTCCTCCGCGCGGCGCCTGGCCGCTTGGAGCAGGACGCGCCGGTCCGCCACCGTCACCCCCCGAGGCGCGAGAGCTCGCCGGCTCGTCGCGCCCATGTGAATGCGCACACGGCCGCCGGCCGCGCGGGCTCACCGGTGCCCGGGGACCGCGGTGCTCTTGCGCAGGACGAGCTCGGCCTCGACCACGACGCGCGACGAGGAGCGCTCGCCGCTCTCGATCTGATCGAGCAGGATGTGGAGGCATCGACGCCCCAGCTCGGAGAAGTCCTGGCGGACCGTGGTGAGCGGAGGCGTGAAGTAGGCCGCCTCCGGGATGTCGTCGAAGCCGACGATGCTGATGTCCCTCGGCGTCTCGCACCCGTTCTCGTGCAGGAAGCGAAGCAGGCCGAGCGCCATCTGGTCGTTGGCCACGAACACGGCGGTCACGCCCGGCGTGCGCATCAGCTGCGGGGCGAGCTCGTAGCCGGAGCGCGCGCTCCAGTCACCCCGCAGCAGCGGCGGGATCTCGGCGTCCGCCGCCTGCAGCGCCGAGCGCCAGCCGTCGATGCGCTGGTCGGCCTCGAGCCAGTCGGTCGGGCCGGCGATGTGCCACACCGTCCTGTGGCCGAGATCGAGCAGGTGGCGCGTCGCGGCCACCGCGCCGCCGTACTGGTCGACGGCGACCACCGGGATCGATTCGTCAGGCCCGCCCTCGACCGCGACCACCGGGACGTCGGAGGGGAGGTAGCGGAGCGCATCCACCGCCGACCGCTGCGGGGCGATGACGACGATGCCGTCGGCCCCCTGATCGCGCAGCCGCTGCACGGCCGCCACCACCGGCGCGCGGCTCAGCGACTTCAAGCTGGCGATGCTGACGCCGTAGCCGGCGTCGTGCGCCGCATCCTCGAGCCCGAGGAGCGTCGACGCGGGACCGTAGAGCGTCGTGTCGAAGCTGACGAAGCCGAGCGTCCGCGACCGCCCGGTGACGAGCGCCTGCGCCACCGAGCTGGGCCGGTAGTCGAGCTGGCGGATCGCGTCGAGCACCCGCTCCCTCGTGTCGCGACGCACGTGGGGGCTGTCGTGCAGCACCCGCGAGACCGTCTGATAAGAGACGCCGGCGAGCCTGGCCACGTCGACCATGACCGCGGCCCGGCGTCCGCCCTTCTTGATGCGGCGCTCCGGAAGAGACTTGTCAGCCATGGGCGCCGGAGGATAGTCGCGGGCCGGTCGATTGGAACGGATATCTTTCATATCAACGTTCACACGCGCCTCCCGGGGGGGTCTTGCTTCGGCCTTCGACTGACGGGGGCGGCATGCGCATCGGGGTCTTCATCATGGGGATCGAGCTCGGAATCGACGCCGTTCGTTCGGTCGTCGGAGTTGGTATTCCCGGCGGGCTGGCGATCGATCCCAGCGGCGCCACGCCGGTCCTGGCCGGCGCGAAGGGCACGCCGCTCGCGAGCCGCCCCGGCTTCGGTCAATCGTGGTTGACACTGACAATGTGAACGTTCACAGTAGACGCGAAGAGCATTCTGACCTATTGCTCGGGGCGCTGCTGAACGACGCGATGAGCGCGCGAAACGGTGCGCGCATGCGTGAGCTCGTGCACGAATACCGTCGCACGCATCCCGGGGACCCGAACCAGCTCCAGGACGGCTACGAGATCATCGCGGACTGCCTCGAGACGCCCGGCGAGGAGTCGAGAGCGGCGGCGGAGGCCTACCACGCCGAGCATCGCGCCTCGACCGTGAGGCGCTTCGTGCGCACGATCTGCCTCGAAGGTGGTTGAGAGTGGCCGCTTCGCCAAGAGCGCCTGGCACGAGCCGGCGAGCCAGGGGAATGCCGGCGAGCCTGGCCACATCGGCCATGACCGTGTCCGTCCGCCAGCTTCTTGACGCGGCGCTCCGAAGGAGAGTTGCCAGCGCCGTCGTCGGGGCCGGGGAACGATCGCTGGCGGACAGATTGGAATTGACATTTCTGATGTGAACGTTCACATTTAGTTCCTGCTCCATCCTTGTCCGGCTTCACCCTGAACGGGTCGTCATGCACACGGGAACCTTCGTCATCGGGATCGATTTCGGCACCGACTCCGTTCGCGCCGTCGTCGCGGACGCGCGCAACGGCGAGGTCGCGGGGGCTGCGGTCGTGCAGTACCCGCGCTGGTCGCAAGGCCTCTATTGCGACCCGCACGCGCACCGGTTCCGCCAGCACCCGCGCGACCACCTCGAGGCCATGGAGGCGGCCGTCCGCGCGGCCCTCGATCAGGCAGGCGCCGGCGTCGCCGCGCGCGTGCGCGGGATCGCGGTCGACACAACGGGATCCACGCCGGTCCTCGCCGACGAGAAGGGCAGGCCCCTCGCGCTCTGCCCCGGCTTCGAGGAGGACCCGGACGCGATGTTCATCCTCTGGAAGGACCACACAGCCGTCGCCGAGGCGGCCCGGATCAACGAGCTCGCCCGGACCTGGGGCGGCCCGGACTACACGAAGTTCGAGGGCGGCGTGTACTCGTCGGAGTGGTTCTGGGCCAAGGCGCTCCACGTCATCGAGGCCAATCCGGCGGTCGCGCGCGCGGCGGCCACCATCCTGGAGCACTGCGACTGGATACCCGCCGTCCTGACCGGCACCGACGATCTCGGGCGGATCAAGCGGAGCCGCTGCGCCGCCGGCCACAAGGCGATGTGGCACCCGGAGTTCGATGGCTATCCGTCGAACGATTTCCTGGCGCGGCTCAACCCGCGCCTGCCCGCGCTCAGGGCCACCCTCGGCTCGCGCACCTGGACAGCGGACGCGCCCTTCGGGACGATCTCGCCCGAGTGGGCGGCGACGCTGGGCGTCCCGGGCGACGTCGTCGTCGCTGTCGGCGCCTTCGACGCCCACATGGGCGCTGTCGGCGGCGACATCCAGCCTCATCACCTGCTCAAGGTCATGGGCACGAGCACGTGCGACATGCTCGTCGTCCCGAGGACGGGCGCGCCAGAGGTCCTCGTCGCCGGGATCTGCGGCCAGGTCGACGGCTCGATCCTCCCGGGCGCGATCGGCTACGAGGCAGGGCAATCCGCGTTCGGCGACGTCTTCGCCTGGTTCAAGCAGCTCCTCAGCTGGCCGCTCCTCGCGATCCTCCCTTCCCTCCCCGGCGCCGGCGGCTCGCCCCCCGAGGGGCTCGCCGGGGCGGCGCCGCGCGCGGCCCTCGCCGACGCGATCATGGAACGGATCATCCCCGAGCTGGACAGGGCGGCCGCGGAGGTCCCGCCGGCGAAGAGCTCCGTCCTCGCGCTCGACTGGCTGAACGGGCGGAGGACCCCGGACGCGGACCAGCGGCTCAAGGGCGCCCTCGTCGGGCTCGACCTCGGCACCGACGCCCCGCGCATCTACCGCGCGCTCGTCGAGGCGATCTCCTTCGGATCGCGCGCCATCGTCGAGCGCTTCCGGTCCCAGGGCATCCGCATCGACGGCGTCATCGGCATCGGCGGCGTCGCGCGCAAGAGCCCCTTCACCATGCAGGTCCTCGCGGACGTGCTCGACATGACCGTCGAGGTCCGCGCCGGAGAGCAGCCGGTCGCCCTGGGCGCGGCGATGTTCGCCGCGACGGCCGCCGGCCTGCACGCCACGATCGAGGAAGCGCAGCGCGCGATGTCGTCAGGGACCGAGGCTCGGTATCGGCCGGACGCCGCGCGCGCCAGGCTCTATGACGCGCTGTACAGGGATTATGTCGCACTCGGGTCCTTCGTGGAGAGGGAGCTGACGCGATGAGCGGAGTTGTCATGAAGGATTTGCTCGAAGGCTTCGAAGTTTGGTTCTTGACCGGCAGCCAGGACCTCTACGGCGAGGAGACGCTGAAGCAGGTCGCCGCGCACGCGCGTGAGATCGCCGCTCATCTGGACGCGTCCGGCAAGCTCCCGGTCAAGGTCGTCTGGAAGCCGACGCTCAAGAGCCCGGAGGCGATCCTCGCCGTCTGCCGCGAGGCCAACGCGGCGCCGCGGTGTGCCGGCGTCATCACGTGGATGCACACGTTCTCGCCCGCGAAGATGTGGATCGCGGGGCTCATGCGCCTGGAGAAGCCGCTCGCTCACCTGCACACGCAGTACAACCGCGAGCTCCCCTGGGGCACCATCGACATGGATTTCATGAACCTGAACCAGTCGGCCCACGGGGACCGCGAGTTCGGGTACATCGGCGCGCGGCTGCGCATCGAGCGGAAGGTCATCGTCGGCCACTGGACGGACGGCGACGTCCTCGCCCGGCTCGACACCTGGGCGCGCGCCGCCTGCGCCGCCGTCGACGCGCGGCGGCTCAAGATCTGCCGCTTCGGCGGCATGAACATGAGAGAGGTGGCCGTCACCGGCGGCGACCGCGTCGAGGCGCAGGCCAAGCTCGGGTGGGCGGTGAACGGCCACGGCGTGGGCGATCTCGTCGGGCGCATCGCCGATATCGAAGAGAGCGAGGTAGATCGCCTCGTGTCGGAGTACGGCGACGCGTACGCCGTCGCTCCCGCCCTGAGGAGGGGCGGCGAGCGTCACGGCGAGCTGCGCTACGCGGCGAGGCAGGAGGCGGCGATGCGCTCCTTCCTCGTGGAGGGCGGCTTCGGCGGGTTCACCACGACGTTCGAGGACCTGCACGGGCTCAAGCAGCTCCCTGGCCTCGCCGTCCAGCGGCTCATGGCCGAGGGCTACGGCTTCGGGGCGGAGGGAGACTGGAAGTCGTGCGGCCTGGTCCGCGCGCTGAAGGTCATGGCGGCCGGCCGGCGCGGCGGCGTCTCCTTCATGGAGGACTACACCTACCATCTCGTCGCGGGGAAGGAGCGAGTCCTCGGCGCCCACATGCTCGAGATCTGCCCGTCGATCGCCGCGGGCAGGCCGTCGCTGGAGATCCACCCGCTGTCCATCGGCGGCCGGGGGGACCCGTGCCGGCTTGTCTTCGACTCCGGGACCGGCCCGGCCGTGAACGTGGCCATGGTCGACATGCGCGGCCGGATGCGGATGGTCGCCAACGAGCTCGAGGCGGTGGCGCCCGAGGCGGAGATGCCGGCGCTGCCGGTCGCGCGCGCTGTGTGGGTCCCCAGGCCGGATTTCAAGCGCGCGTGCGAGGCGTGGATCCTGGCCGGCGGCGCGCATCACTGCGCGCACAGCCGCGCGGTCACGATGGAGCACGTCGAGGACTTCGCCGCCATGGCCGGCGTGGAGCTGATCCGCATCGGGGAAGGGACCGAGATCCGGGCGCTCAAGAACGAGCTCCGCTGGAACGACCTCGCCTACCGGCTGTCGCACTGAGGGGGCAAGACGTGAGCGCGACCTATCGAGAGCTGCGAGAGCGCGCCTTTCTGGCGAACATGGAGATCCCTCGCCGGGGGCTTGCCATCTACACGTTCGGGAACGTCTCGGCGTTCGACAGCGACCGGGGCGTGCTGGCGATCAAGCCGAGCGGCGTCGCGTACGATCGGCTGACGGTCGACGACATGGTGGTGGTCGACCTCGAGGGAAAGGTGGTCGAGGGCCGCCTCCGCCCTTCCTCGGACACCCGGACGCACATCGTGATCTACTCGAGCTTCCGCGGGGTGGGCGGCGTCGTCCATACGCACTCCACCTACGCGACAAGCTGGGCGCAGGCAGGCACGCCGATCCCTATCTACGGGACGACGCACGCCGACCACCTGGCCGAGGACGTGCCGTGCACCGAGGTGATGCGCGCGGACGCCGTGCAGGGCGACTACGAGACGGAGACAGGCAAGCAGATCCTCGAGTGCTTCCGGGATCGTAACCCGCTACACACGCCGATGGTGCTGGTGGCGGGGCACGGACCCTTCGCGTGGGGCGAGGACGCCGACAAGGCGGTGTACAATGCGGTGGTGCTCGAGGAGATCGCGCGGATGGCGTTTCTCACGCGCGCGATCCACCCCGGCGCCGCGCGTCTGCCCGACGCGCTCGTGCGCAAGCACTTCGACCGGAAGCACGGGAAGGGCGCGTATTACGGCCAGAAGTGAGGCCGAGCGTCAGGGCACGACGACGAGCAAGGCGCCCCGGTGGACGGGGCGCATCACGGATGAAAGGAGCTGCGCCATGAAGAGGGGCCGTTTTGTCGCCGCGGTGATGGTGATCCTGACCGGGCTGGCGGTGATCCTGGGGGGGCTGGGCTGTCAGGCGGAGAAGAAGAAGGTAACGCTCGGGTTTTCTCAGATCGGCGCGGAGAGCGAGTGGCGGACCGCCAACACGAAGTCGATCGAGGAGTCCGCCAAGGAAGCCGGGATCGACCTCAAGCTCTCGGACGCGCAGCAGAAGCAGGAGAACCAGATCAAGGCGATCCGGTCGTTCATCGCCCAGAAGGTCGACGTCATCGCCTTCTCACCCGTGGTCGAGACCGGCTGGGAGCCCGTCCTGCGCGAGGCCAAGGCCGCCAAGATCCCCGTCATCCTGACCGATCGCGCCGTGGACACGAAGGACGAAAGCCTCTGGGTCACCTTCATGGGGTCGGACTTCGTCGAGGAGGGCCGCCGCGCGGCGAAGTGGCTGGTCGAGAAGACGAAGGGCCAGGAGGGCACCGTCAACATCGTCGAGCTGCAGGGCACCGTCGGCTCGGCCCCCGCGATCGACCGCAAGAAGGGGTTCGAGGAGGTCCTCAAGGACAAGCCCAACTTCAAGATCATCCGCTCGCAGACGGGCGACTTCACCCGCGCCAAGGGCAAGGAGGTCATGGAGGCGTTCCTCAAGGCCGAGGGCAAGAACATCAACGTCCTCTACGCCCACAACGACGACATGGCGATCGGCGCGATCCAGGCGATCGAGGAGGCGGGCCTCCGCCCCGGCAAGGACATCCTCATCATCTCGATCGACGCGGTGAAGGGCGCGTTCGAGGCGATGATGGCGGGGAAGCTCAACGTGACGGTCGAGTGCAGCCCCCTCCTCGGGCCGCAGCTCATGAGCGCGGTGAACGACCTGATGGCCGGCAAGACGCTGCCCAAGCGCATCGTGACCCAGGAGGGCGTCTTCCCCATGGAGACCGCCGCCCAGGAGTTCCCGAAGCGAAAGTACTGAGCGCGGGCGCGCTGTCGCCTGTCCACCGACATTTCAGCCAGCGCGGGAGACCGGGAGACGACCGGGATCTTCATCCCTCTCCCCGCCCCCATGGTCTAATGCCAGCACAACCCTGAGCATGCGCGACGGTGATCGCCGCGCGGGGAGAGCGTGAACGATGGCGAGCGAAGCCGTGCCCGTGCTCGAGATGAAGGGGATCTCCAAGGGATTCCCCGGAGTGCAATCGCTCTCGTCCGTCGACTTCCGGCTGATCCCGGGAGAGGTGCACTCGCTGATGGGGCAGAACGGCGCGGGCAAGTCGACCCTGGTCAAGGTCCTCACCGGCGTCCACGCGCCGGACGGCGGGCGCATCCTCCTCGACGGCCGCGAGATCAGGCCGGCGAGCCCGCTCGACGCGCAGAAGCTGGGCATCAGCGCGGTCTACCAGGAGGTGAACCTCTGCACCAACCTGTCGGTCGCCGAGAACATCTTCCTCGGGCGCGAGGGCTCGAGCGCCTTCGCCATCCCGTGGCGGGAGATGCGCCGGAACGCCGCCGCCGTGCTGAGCGACCTCAACGTGCACATCGACGTCGCCGCGCCGCTCTCGACCTACTCGCTGGCCGTGCAGCAGATCGTCGCGATCGCCCGCTCGCTGACCGCCAGGGCGAGGATCCTCATCCTCGACGAGCCGACCTCGAGCCTGGCCGAGGACGAGGTGAGGACGCTTTTCTCGGTGATCCGCCGCCTCAAGGCGCAAGGGATGGCGATCGTTTTCATCTCGCACTTCCTCGACCAGGTGTTCGAGATCTCCGACCGGATCACGGTGCTGAGGAACGGCCAGCTCGTCGGCGAGTACCTGGCCGCGGAGCTCTCGCGCGTGCAGCTCGTCACGCGGATGGTCGGCCGCGAGGTCGCGGAGGACGGCCCGCCCCGGGCCGCGCGCGACCGGGCGGCGAGCCCGGCGGGCGGGGGCGCGGCGTTCTTGCGGACACGCGGCCTCGGCAAGAAGGGCTCGGTCCGGGACATCGACCTCGAGGTGAGGCTCGGCGAGGGGCTCGGCCTCGCGGGCCTCCTGGGCGCCGGAAAGACGGAGACGGTGCGGCTCCTGTTCGGGATCGACCCGGCGGATCACGGCTCGATCGAGATCGACGGCGAAGAGGCGCGCATCGGCTCGCCGATCGACGCGATCGCCCGCGGCCTCGGCTTCTGCCCCGAGGACCGGAAGCTCGAGGGCATCCTCGGCGACCTCTCGCTGCGCGAGAACATCGTCATCGCCCTCCAGGCGAAGCGCGGCATCTTCCGCAACCTGTCGCGGGAGCGACAGGACGAGATCGCCCGCATCTACATCCAGCGGCTCGGCATCGTGGCGGCCGACGCGGAGGTGCCCATCTCCAAGCTGAGCGGCGGCAACCAGCAGAAGGCGCTCCTCGCCCGCTGGCTGGCGACCGACCCGCGCATGCTCATCCTCGACGAGCCGACCCGCGGCATCGACATAGCGGCCAAGGGCGAGATCATGGGCCAGGTCGCGGAGCTCTGCGACAGGGGCATGGCGGTGGTGCTCGTCTCCTCCGAGATGGCCGAGGCGCTGCGCTACTCGGACCGGCTCGTCGTCCTGCGCGACCGGCGCAAGGTCGCGGAGCTCGCTGCGCGCGAGGCCGACGAGCAGGCGGTGTACCATATCGTCGCCGGAGGTGAGGCGTGAGCGCGGCCGCCTCCCTGCGCCGGCTCACGAGGAAGAGCACCTTCTGGCCGACGGCGATGCTCGGGCTCCTGCTCCTCTTCAACCTTGTGAGCAGCCCTCGATTCTTCGCTGTCACGGTGAAGGACGGCCACCTGTACGGCAGCCTCATCGACATCCTCAACCGCGCGTCGCCGCTCATGATCGTCGCCATGGGGCTCACCCTGGTGATCGCCACCCACGGCATCGACATCTCCGTCGGCGCGGTGGTCGCCATCTCGGGCGCTGTCGCGGCGGCGCTGATCGGCGGCCAGCTGGTGCTGAGCGGCGGGGCCGGCATGGCGGACGTGACGCAGTACCCGTTGCCGGTCGTCCTCTGCGGCGCGCTCGGCGTGGCGCTGGTCTTCGGCATGTGGAACGGAGCGCTTGTGTCGCTCCTCGGCATGCAGCCGATCATCGCGACGCTGATCCTGCTCGTCATGGGCCGGGGCGTCGCCCAGCTCATCACGAACGGCCAGATCATCACGATCTATTACAGCCCTTACCACGTCATCGGGAACGGCTTCTTGCTGGGCGTCCCTGTCTCGCTGTTCATCGTGGCCGGCGTGGGCGCCGTCCTCTGGCTCCTGACCCGCAAGACCGCGCTCGGCCTGTTCATCGAGGCGATCGGCGTCAACCCGGTCGCCTCGCGGCTGGCCGGGATCCGCGCGCGCTCGATCACCTTCGCCTGCTATGCCGTGTGCGGGCTGTGCGCCGGCATCGCCGGGCTCATCGTGAGCTCGAACGTCAAGAGCGCCGACGGCAACAACGCGGGCCTGCTCTTCGAGCTGGACGCCATCCTGGCCGTGGTCCTGGGCGGCACGTCGCTCTCCGGGGGCAAGTTCACGCTGGCGGGGAGCGTCCTCGGCGCCCTGATCATCCAGACGCTCACCACCACGATCTACTCGATCGGCGTGCCGCCCGAGGTCAACTTGGTGGTCAAGGCGCTCGTCGTCTTCCTGGTGAGCATCCTGCAATCGCAGAAGGTCAAGGATCTCATCGGGAGGCAGCGGGTGAGGAGGGTGGCCGTTCCATGAGCGACACAGCCGCAGCCACGGAGGCATCCATGAGCGACACAGCCGCAGCCACGGAGGCATCCATGAGCGACACAGCCGCAGCCACGGGGCCAGCCATGAGCGACACAGCCGCCAGCGCCGGGCGACCCGTCCGGCTCGACCCGAGGCACCTGCCGCTCGCCGTCACCGTCGGCCTGTTCGTCGTGATGTTCGGCGCCGGATCGTGCCTGTTCGAGGGGTTCTTCTCGCTGCAGGTGTTCCTCAACTTCTTCATCGACAACGCGTTCCTGGCGATCACCGCTATCGGGATGACGTTCGTCATCCTCTCCGGCGGGATCGACCTCTCGGTCGGCTCGGTCATCGCGCTGACCACGATGGTCTCGGCGTCGCTCGTCGAGCGGCACGGCATGAGCCCGGCCGTGGTCATCCCGCTCGTCCTGGCCATGGGCGCGGGCATCGGCCTCGTGATGGGGTTGATCATCCAGTACTTCGAGGTCCAGCCCTTCATCGTCACGCTGGCGGGCATGTTCCTGGCCCGCGGGCTTTGCTACCTCATCAGCATCGACTCCATCACGATCAACGACGGCTTCTACGTCGCCGTCTCATCGCACCGCATCCCCTTCCTGCTCGACACCTCGATCACCTGGAACGTGGTCATCGCGCTGGCGCTGTTCGCCGTGGCCATCTACCTCGCGCACTACACGCGCTTCGGCCGCACCGTCTACGCGATCGGCGGCAGCGAGCAGTCCGCCCTGCTGATGGGCCTCGCGGTGCCGAGGACCAAGGTGCTCATCTACACCTTCAACGGGTTCTGCTCGGCGCTCGCGGGCGTCGCCTTCACGTTCTACATGGTGTCCGGCTACGCGCTGCACGCGGGCGGCATGGAGCTGGACGCCATCGCCGCCGTCGTCGTCGGCGGCACCCTGCTGACCGGCGGCCACGGCACGGTGGTCGGCACCCTCTTCGGCGTGCTCATTCTCGGCACCATCCAGACGCTCATCATGTTCGAGGGCACGCTCAGCTCCTGGTGGACGAAGATCGTCATCGGGCTCCTCCTCCTGGTCTCCTGCCTGCTGCAGCGGCTGCTCGCGCGGCGCCCGGCCGGGGCGACGCGAGGGGGATGACCGGAGCGCGGGCGCGCCGCCCTTGCTCTGCCAGAGGCGTGATCAGACCGGCATGCTCCGGGAATTTCTGAGCCTGACCAGCGAGCCGCGAGCCTGGGGACCCAGGACGCCCCGTGCGCGGCAGCGGGCGACGATCGAAGACTGTCCATTCATCAGCCAGAGACTTCAGACGGATCGAGCGCGACGCGGCGCTTGAACGCCGGTGAGCAGCTGCGCGTCCGGCCGCCGTTTCCACACGCCTCCGGCGGCTCGTGCCGGAGCGGAAGGCTCGCCGCGTCGAGCCTTTGTAAAGCTGATTTACAATCAGGGCTCATCCGGCAGGGGGCGCGACGCAGGCCCCGCTCTCCGCTGCAGCCTCGTGGTCACACCTGGCAGCTGATCCCGCACATAGGCCGGACGGCGGGCGGCATGACGCCCTTCCCGGTCACCTCGCCCAGGCAGACGCCCGGCGGGGAGAGCCCGCTCCTCGAGTACAAGATGAACCTCTTCACCAGCGGCAAGGTGACGGTCTGGGCGTACCTATCGCCGCGGAACAACGTGCTGCACAGCGATGGGCTGAAGTACGCCGTGTCCATCGACGACGGGCAGCCGCAGATCGTCAACGTCACCACGGCGCTCAACGGGATCCCCATGAACAAGTCGTGGGAGAGGAACACCTCTGACAACGTGAACCTCACGTCGACCACGCACACCATCGCGCAGCCCGGCGCGCACGTGCTGAAGTTCTGGATGGTCGACCCGAGCGTGATGGTGCAGAAGATCGTCGTGGACACGGGCGGCCTCAAGCCGAGCTACCTGGGGCCGCCGGAGAGCTTCCGCGCGACCAAGTAGCGAGGCCCTGGGCCACCCTCTACTGGAAAGGCTGATGCAGATGACGCTTGCTCCGGAAAACGAGAATTCAAGTTGCGCCGGCGGGCCGCCCAGAAGACGGTCCCATTCGGCGACGGTACTGAGATTACCGCTCCTTCTCGTCGGGCTCCTGAGCATCGCGCTCGCGAGCGCCTGCTCCTCCGGCGGCACCGACGAGCCGAACCAGGTGACCGGTAGCGGGGGCGGCACGAGCGGCGCTGGCGGCGGCGCCTCGGTCGGCGGCGGCGAAGGCACCGGAGCCTCGGGCGGCGGCGTCGTTGGAAGCGGAGGCGGCGCGGGCACGGGAGGGAGCGAGAACACGGGCGGCATGTCGGGCTCCGACGAGGAGTACCCCGTGCCGGACTCCCTGCCGAACGAGACAGGCGCAGACCTCTGGCTCAGGTACCCGAAGCTTCCGATTCCGGGGCGCCTCGCGGAGTATCAGGCTGCCTTCAAGCGCGTGGTCAAGTCCGGGAGCGGCGCGAGCCTCGACATCGCCGAGGACGAGCTCGTGCAGGGCCTGAGCGGTCTGACGGGTGGAACGGTGGAGACCGGCACGGCCGTCGACGGCCCAGGCGCCGTGGTGATCGGGACGGCAACCGCGAGCATCATCAAGGACCTGCCGCTCGCAGCGCGCCTCGGAGCCCTCGGCCCCGAGGGCTACCTCGTCGAGACCGCGGACGTGGGAGGCCAGTCGGTGATCGCCGTGGCGGGCAACACGGAGGTGGGCGTGCTCTATGGCACCTTCGCGCTCCTCCGGCACGCCCAGAGCCACAGCTCGCTCGCGGGGCTGTCGCTCACCGGCTCTCCCAGGATCGAGCACCGCATCCTGAACCACTGGGACAACCTCGATCGCTCCGTGGAGCGCGGCTACGCGGGCCGCTCCATCTGGGACTGGAACGCGCTGCCGGGCACCCTCTCTCCCCGGTACAAGGACTATGCGAGGGCCAACGCCTCCATCGGCATCAACGGAACCGTGCTCACGAACGTGAACGCCAACGCGCAGGTGCTGACGCCATCGTACCTCACGAAGGTCAAGGCGCTCGCCGACGTCTTCCGTCCTTATGGCATCAAGGTCTACCTCACGGCCCGCTTCAGCGCCCCGATCGAGATCGGCAACCTGAGCACGGCCGATCCGAACAATGCCAGCGTCAAGCAGTGGTGGGTGAGCAAGGTCAACGAGATTTACGAGCAGATCCCCGACTTCGGAGGCTTCCTGGTGAAGGCGAACTCCGAGGGGCAGCCGGGGCCTCAGGACTACGGGCGGACGCACGCCGACGGCGCCAACATGCTCGCCGACGCGCTCGCGCCTCATGAAGGCATCGTGATGTGGCGCGCCTTCGTCTACTCGGACGACAGCCCGGCGGACCGCATCAAACAGGCCCACGAGCAGTTCAAGCCGCTGGACGGCAAGTTCAAGAACAACGTCCTCGTGCAGGCCAAGAACGGCCCGCTCGATTTCCAGCCTCGAGAGCCGTTTCATCCGCTGTTCGGGTCCATGCCAAAGACGCCCCTGGCCCTCGAGCTCCAGATCACGAAGGAGTACCTCGGCGAGGACACGCACCTCGCCTACCTCGGCCCGCTGTTCGAGGAGGTCCTCAAGGCGGACACCTTTGCGGACGGCGAGGGCTCGACCGTGGCGCGGGTCATCGACGGCACGCTCCACGGCTACGCAACCACCGCGATCGCGGGCGTCTCCAACGTCGGTGACGACGCGAACTGGACCGGGTCCCACATGAACCAGGCGAACTGGTACGTGTTCGGGCGCCTGGCGTGGAATCCGGACCTGTCGTCGGAGGCCATCGCCGAGGAGTGGGTCCGCCAGACCTTCTCGAACGACCCCGTCGTCGTCACTCCGGTCGTTCAGATGATGATGAGCTCCCACCAGGCGGTCGTCGACTACATGACGCCGCTCGGCCTGGTCCACATCATGGGCAGCGACCATCACTACGGGCCGGCGCCGTGGGTGAGCAACCTGAGCCGCGCCGAGTGGAACCCGGTCTACTATCACAAGGCGGACGCGCGCGGCATCGGCTTCGACCGCACGTCATCGGGCAGCAACGCTGTTGCCCAGTACTTCGGGCCAGTAGGACAGAAGTTTGGAAGTCGAGAGACGGTGCCCGACGACTTCCTGCTCTTCTTCCACCACGTCGGCTGGCAGGACGAGCTGAGCTCGGGGAAGACGCTCTGGGAGGAGCTCGTCCATCGCTACAGCCACGGCGTCGACGAGGTGGGGCTCCTGCGAGAAGCATGGGAGTCCGTCGAGGGGCGTATCGACGGCCAGCGCTTCAAGGACGTGACCGACTTCCTGAAGATCCAGCACTACGAAGCGCGCTGGTGGCGCGACGCGTGCCTCTCCTACTTCGGCCAGGTCGGGAACCTCCAGGTCCCGAGCGGCTACGCCCCCCTGGCGAACACGTTGAGCTTCTACCAGGGGCTCAGCTGCCCGTCCGACGCGAAGAAGCCCCGCTGCTCTCAGATCTATACGGGGGAGCCGTCACCCGCCATTCTCCCCTGAAAGCGGCCAGCCGGCTCGGCGACCCGCGACCCAGTATCTGATCACCCAAAGTCGTCTCTGATTGCACGGGAGCGACTGCCGAGTTGCCGAGCCCGAAAGCCGCTGCTCGTCACGCGGGCCGGCAACCGTGCCGGCCTCGCGTGACCCTCGCTCCTGCGGCGCATTCTGGACTGATCATTCCAGAATGATCGGTCCAGAATGACGCGCGAGAGCGAGGACTGGCGGGATCAAGCATGGGGCCGGCCCGTGCCGTGCGACCGACAGCGGCTACTCCGGCGGGGCAGCTCGGCAGACCTTCCGCGCAACCAGGGAACCAGGGAGGAACTTGAGCGACGCTGTACTAGGCGCCGGAAGCGCTGCTCTGGGCGTCGGGAGCGCGGCCCGAGGCGCCGGAGGAGCGGCGGGCACGGGCCGCGCCGGCGAGCGCGAGGCCGAGCAGCGCCGCCTGGGCGAGACACGTCTCCACCGCAGGGTAGATCCCGAGCGCGGCGAAGCGAGGGAGCGGCAATCCGTGGACCGGCAGCAGCCCGCAGAGCTGGAGGGCGGCCACGCCGCGGCCGGCGAGCGGTACGCATAACAGACAGGCGAGCCAGGCGGGAGGGCTCGCCCAGCGGTGCGCGGCCGCCCGGCTCACGCGGTTCACCAGCGCCGCGCCGGCGACGAGCAGCGCGAGCGCGAGCACGACACCGGCCACGGCGGGCGGCGCGACCGGGAGGGACACCCCGAGCGCGGCGTCGAGCCCCGAGAACGCTGCGCCGAAGCCGGCCAGCAGCGCGGTCGCGAAGACGACCGCGCGATCGCCCCGCGACAGGCCTTCTCGCGATGGATCGCGCGGGCGCGCCTGCCGCGCGTGGCGCCGCCAGGCGAGCGCCGCCGCGCCGGCGACGGCAGCGACCGCGAGCGAGGTCGCCGCGCCTGCCGCCAGCGTGCGCCAGAAGCCCGTGATGTGCCCAAGCGCCGCCGCGACCCACGCGGCGAGCGCGAGCAGCAGCGCCGCGCCCGACGCTACATGGACGACACGCCTGCTCCGGGACGGAGCGCCGGCGGCGAGCGCGCCGAGCAAGAGCGCCGCCGCGGCGAGCTCGCGCAGCAACAGGCGGCCCGAGACGAGGGCGACGAGCCGACCCGGCGCGCGCCCGGATCGCGCGAGCGCTACCTCGGCATAGGTGGCGTCGCGCAGGAGCGTGGCCATGCCGGCGTCCAGCGCGTCCGTCGTTGCGCCGGCCGCGGCGCCGGACGCGAGCGCTGCGCGCAGGGCGAAGGCGCCGTCGTCGAGATCGTCCGCGAGCGCCTCCTTCACGGTGCGCACGCTCGCCTCGGCCGCGTCGATGCCGTCGAGCTGGGCCGCGTCGAGCGCCGCGCGCGCGTCGACGAGCCGGCCCTCACGCAGGGCGGCGCGCCCCTGATCGAGCGCGGCGCGCGCGATGGAGAGGGGGGATGACGCGGCCTCGGGGGCATAGGCGACCCGCCGCCGGAGCTCCGCGAGCAGCGCCGCGTGCCGCTCGGCGGGGATCCCGCGCGCCGAGAGCGCGGCGCGGAGGTCCGCGTCGGAGCGGACCGCGAGCTCGACCACGGAGTAGCCCGGCAGATCGAGCGGCTGCGGGGCGGCGCCGGGATGCGGGTGGTGGAGGCCGGCGACGTGGAAGGCGAGGTCCCAGCGCTCGCGGGCCGTCAGGAAGGTGAACGGCACCATGGCCGTGCCGTTGATACCGAACCGAACCGTGGACTCGACGGCCGCCGGCGCGAGCTGCTCGGCGATTGCCGCGTCGTGGAAGTTCGCCGGGTGCGGGACCAGGCTCGCCGCGCGCTTCGTATCGGCGTGCCCCGTCGGGCCGTGGCAGCTGGCGCAGTTCTCCTGATAGAGCGCCGCGCCGCGCTCCGCGTCAGGCCGCGAGAGCGGCGCCTCCGCCAGCCGGAAGGCGGCGGCCACCCGGTCGCGCGCGGTCCTGGCCGCAATGGCGACCCGATCCGCAGAGACCTTCGCCTCGACAAGCGCGCGCACGTCGGCGACGCCCTGCGCGAGGTCCCCCGCCCCGCTCTCCAGCGCGGACGGCTGGATACGGGCGGCAATGTGGATCGCCTCGCCGAGCAGCATCAGCTGCTCGTCATATTCGATGGCGCTGGTGACGGCGCCGTCCGCCACGCAGCCGCCATAGTCCATGGCGACGTAGCCGAGCATATGAATGAGGCGGCGCGCCTCGACCTCGGCCGGCTCCCCCGCGTCCGCCAGCGCGGGACGCTCGCCGACGAGCAGGACGGTGGCCGGGGTGGCCAGCAAGGTGGCCGCGCTGGCCGCACTGGCCGCGGCCAGCGCGGCCACCCTGGCCGCCCGCGCCGGCGGCGATGACGGCGCTGCCAAACCAGCGCGCGACCCCGCCGCGGTCATGCGCCCAGGCTCTGCGCGTGCGCATGCGCATGCGTATCGAAAGAGAAATCGGAACGACACACTTCCCTCATACAATTGAAAAGGAGTTCATGCTAGCTTCCCGCGGTTGTGCTGCGCCCCCCTGTTGAACGACAATGGTTTGAGGTCCTCCTGATCATGAGTTCGCCGCGTGGCGCCCCGGGTCGCCGTGCCGCCTGGCCAGGGAGCGGAGAGGCTTTGCAAGGTTGACCCGCCGCCGCCGATCGAGGCGGCTCCGCGGCGCTCCCCTCCCGGCGGAGGCAAGCCGACGAACAGGGGCCGGGACCACCGGAGCCAATCGTCGGCAACGGATGTGCATTCAAGGATGCCGCGTCCGCTCAACAGTAGCACCGAAATCGTGTCGTTTTCTGAGCACGACCCGGCTTCGGCCGGTCTTGCTCCATGCAGAGACCGGCGGCAGCCGCCGCAGTGGAGATGCGAGATGCTCTTCGATTTAGGATGATAGTTCATGCGTGTCTGCGGTAAGGTGATAGCAGCGCGTCCACGTCCGATGCGCTGATCGCGCGAGGTCTCAGGCGCGATGCGATCGATGGCGTGACCGCACCAGCAAGGTGCTCGGCTCGCCCATGGCGAGCGTGCGTCGGAGGCAACGCGGGATGAATCAGGACACACGGAGGGTGAAGCGATGAAATTGAACCCCGGACATCTGGCCGTAGCATCGATGGCAGTGACGATGGCGTGGGCCGGCCAGGCGGCCGCTCAGTCGGTGGTGAGGCAGCCCTATCTGCAGTCGTTGACACCCAGCTCGGTCTACGTCGTGTGGACGACCGACGTGGGCACGAACAGCCGCGTGCGCTACGGGACCGATCCAGCGAACCTGACGCAGACGGTGGACGTCGGCGCGCTCGCGACCCAGCACGAGGTGTTCATCGGGGGCCTCGCCCCGGACACCCGCTACTATTACAGCGTCGGCACGTCGAGCGCGGTGCTGGCCGGCGGCTCCTCCTCCTTCTACTTCGAGACCGCGCCGCCCGTGGCCTCGCCGAAGAAGTTCCGGGCATGGATCATCGGCGATACCGGCTACAGCGGAACCGCGCCCTGGGCGACGCGCGACGCGATGCTGAGCTTCGTCGGCGCGTACCGCCCCGACCTGTTCCTGCACATGGGGGACATGGCGTACAACTTCGGCACCACCGACGAGTTCACCAACGGCTTCTTCGCTCAGTACGCCACGATCCTCCGCAACACGGTCGTGTGGCCGACGTTCGGCAACCACGAGGGCCTGAGCTCCGACTCGACGACGCAGACCGGTCCTTATTACACCGCCTACGTGCTCCCCACCGCCGGGCAGGCCGGCGGGGTGCCCTCCGGGACGGAGGCTTACTACTCCTACGACTACGCGAACGTCCACTTCGTCGTCCTCGACGGCTACGGATCCTCGCGCTGGTCGACCGGCGCGATGGCGAACTGGCTCGCCGCCGATCTCGCCGCGACGGACCAGGACTGGATCGTCGCGTACATGCATTTTCCCATGTACACGAAGGGCAGCCACGACTCCGACGACGACTGGCTGATCATCGAGCACCGGGAGAACCTCGCGCCCATCCTGGAGGCGGGCGGGGTGGACCTGGTGCTCGCCGGCCATTCGCACAACTACGAGCGCTCGTTCCTCGTGGACGGCGCCTACGACACGCCGACCACGGCCGCCGGACATATAGTCGACGGTCGCGACGGCAAGCCGCTCGGCGACGGCCCCTACGTGAAGCTCCCCGGCAAAGGGGTCCACGAGGGGACGGTCCACGTCGTCGCGGGCCACGGCACTTACGTGGGCGGCGCCGGAGGCCACCCGCTCATGTACTTCAGCGAACAGCAGAGCGGCTCGTGCCTCCTCGATGTCGAGGACAACCGGCTCACGCTGTCGAACATCCGCTACGATGGCGTGATCAGCGATCGCTTCGCCATCGTGAAGGGACCGGCCCTCGACGTCGCCGCGCCCGACGGCGGAGAGCGCCTGCCGCCGGGCGGTATCTACCCGATCCGCTGGGCGACCTCGGGCAACGTCCCCACCGTGCGGCTCGAGTACACGACCGACGACGGCGCGACCTGGACCACGATCGCGAACAACGTCGCCAACACGGGACGCTACAACTGGATGGTTCCGTCCGTTGACACGTCGACGGCCCTCGTGCGCGTCTCCGACGCCGAGAACGCGCTGCTCTCCGATGAGAGCAACGCCGGCTTCACGATCCAGAGCCTCCCCCGCACGGCGGTTTACTTCGGCGATTACTGGGTTTACGACGATCAAGGCGTCGACCGGGGCGCCGCCTGGCGAGGCCTCACGTACGATGACTCGTCGTGGAAGGGGGGCTGGGGACAGCTCGGCTACGGCGACGGCGGGGAGACCACGGCCCTCTACCGGGCGACGCCGTCGTACCCCACCGCCTACTTCCGCAAGATCATCCCGATCGACGGGCCCGTCGCGCAGGCGACCATGAAGATCATCCATGACGACGGCGTCGTCGTCTGGCTCAACGGCACCCAGGTGGCCTCGCGGCGCGTATCCGGCACGGCCTACGGTGACTATGCGGGACAGGAGTCGCGCGAGGACGAGCTCACCACGGTGACGCTCTCCCCGAGCTCCTTCGTGGTCGGCAGCAACATCATCGCCGTGATGGTCAAGCAGTCGGCCCCCGCCTCGACCGACCTGTCCTTCGACATGGAGCTGACGCTCACGTACGCGCCGCCCGGCGGCGGGACCAGCAGCTCGAGCAGCAGCTCCACCGCCTCCAGCTCCAGCGCTTCCAGCTCGGCCAGCAGCAGCTCCAGCGCCTCCAGCTCGGCCAGCAGCAGCTCGAGCACCTCGAGCTCGACCAGCAGCAACTCCACCGCCAGCAGCTCGAGCGCTTCCAGCTCGACCAGCAGCAGCTCCACCACCAGCACCAGCTCGACCAGCAGCAGCTCCATCACCAGCACCAGCTCGAGCACGGGCAGTGTCATGATGAGCAGCTCGATGAGCGCGAGCAGCACGGGATCGGGCGGCGCCGGCGGGGCCGGCGGCGCGGGCCCGGGAGGTACGCCCGTGTGCAGGACCGTGCAGCGCGGCGTGTTCGGCACGGTCTGGGACGCGACGCTCTGGTCGGGGTCGCCGACCTACCAGGACGGGGCGTACACGTCGATCTACACGGGCGGCGGCGGCACAGGGGCCTACCGTACTGCGCTGCTCTGGTTCGACCTCTCGTTCATCCCCGCAGGCGCGCCCGTCTTCTCGGCCACGTTGACGATCAACCAGGTGTACAAGATGCCGCTGACCCTCGTTCGCCTCCACGAGGCCCTCGCGCCCTGGGGCGAGACGACCGTGAGCTGGTCCAGCTACAATCAGAGCTGGGATTCGCTCAGCTTCGCGTCGATCATCTCCGGCAATGGCGCCGGCGATCGGACCGCCGATCTCACGGACCTTGTGCAGGACTGGGTGAACGGCGTCGTCCCGAACTACGGGATCGTGATGGAAGAGGACGCGACGGCTTCCACGCAGTGGCGGGCCAGCGAGGACACGACGCCTTCGCGCCGCCCGCGCCTCGAGGTCTGCTACGCGCAGTGACCGCGCGGGATAGCGCCCCGCGGGACACCGCCTTCTGATCTCCAATCACACGAACCCTGCCGTGACCTGGTACGACAGCGGCGACGCGTGGTCGTTCGCCAGAGGGACGGTGGGCGGCACGGTGCACCTCCACTTCCCCCGGTGGACGCGCCCCTTCGCGTCCAACATCATGGCCCACGTCGCCCACCACATCGACCCGCGGGTCCAGCTCGTCCGCCTGGTAGCGCCGGAGGCGGGGCGCGTGCGCCTCGCGATGAGCGGCAGCTGCTGGAACCAGGACGGGAAAGAGGTGCTGCGCTTCCACGCCCAGGGTGTGGTGCTGGACGAAGGGGCGTGAGGGCGGTGCTGCGCGCGCGCTCGGTTCACTGGCTCGATCACGCGGCGGGCGTCCTGACTCGCCGGCGCCGGCTGTTCACGGGCGGCTGGGGGGTCGGGTCCCAACCTGGGTCGGTTCCGCCCGCAGCGTCTCCAGGATCACCCTCCGCAAGCACGCACCGGCAGGGTCCTTGTGCGTCCGCTCGTGCCACGCCAGCCACATCTCGTGCCCGAGATCCGCCACGGGCAGCTCGACGATCCGGACCGGGAGGTGCGACCCGAGCGCCACGGCGACGCGGCGAGGCATGAACGCCACCAGGTCGCTGCCCGCCGCCGCCACCGCCGCGGCCGCGAACCCGGGGACCACCAGGGCGATCCGGCGGACCAGGCCCTGCGCGCGGAACGCCTGCTCGACCAGGGCGTGGCCCTGACCCGGACGGCCGAGCGGGATGTGCACGTCGATGAAGCCGAGCCGCGGGAAGGAACCCCGCGTCAGCCGCTTGCCCACGATCGGGTGATCGCGGCGGACCACCCCGACGGTCGGATCCCTGTAAAGCGGCGCGACGCGCAGCCCAGGGTCGCGCTTCCGCATCCCGATCGCCGCGTCGATCCCGCCCGCGGCCAGGCCCCCCGACGCCACCAGGTAATCGATGCTCACCACGCGAAGCCGCGCGAGCGGCATCTCCCGCGCGAGCGCCGCCGCGACGGGCGGCACGTCCGCGATCTGCGAGTTGTCGGCGCAGGCGAGCGTGAGCTCCCGCGTCGACGTGCGCGGATCGAACGTCCGCCGGTGCTCGATCATCGACCGCAGCTGACCCATCGTCGCGGCGAGCTCCGGCAGCAGCTCCTCCGCTGCCGGCGTCGGCGCCATGCCGCGGCCGTCACGCACGAGCAGCGGATCGCCGAAGAGCTCGCGCGCCCTCGCGAGCGCGTTCGACACCGCCGACTGCGTGACGCCGAGCCGCCGCGCGGCGCGCGTCGCGCTGCGCTCCTCCAGCGTGACCGCGAGCACGTGGAGCAGGTTGAGATCGATGGTCGACAGATTCACCACAGTGATGAACTCTATCACGAACCATCACTGGAGATGGCACATGGCGCCTGTCTAGATACGGCCATGTCCACACGAGAGAGAGGTCCGACGCACGCGCAATCTGTTCTGCTCTGGCTCGCCGCCGCCGGCCTCGCCGCCGCCGGCTGCGACGATTTCCGCGAGTGCGATCCGCCCGACCCGGGGCGCCAGGCCGAGCTGCCCGCGGCCCTGTCGCAGACCGGCCTCTACGCCGACATCGCCGCGGGCGCGGTCGCGAGCGACGTGGTGACCTACGAGCCTGGGTTCGAGCTCTGGAGCGACGGCGCGGAGAAGCGGCGATTCCTCCGGCTGCCGCCCGGGGCGCAGATCGACACAAGCGATCAGGATGCATGGCAGTTCCCCGACGGGACCCGCTTCTGGAAGGAGTTTCGCAGGGACGGCGTGCTCGTCGAGACACGCCTTCTCGCCAAGGTGGGCTCCGCCGCCGAGGACTGGGCCGCTGTCGCCTACGTCTGGAACGCCGAGGGCACCGACGCGCTCGCGACCGCCGGCGGCGCCGACGACGCGCGCGGGACACCGCACGACGTGCCCGCGGCGGCCGAGTGCATGGGCTGCCACGGCGGGACCGAGAGCCGCGTGCTCGGGTTCTCCGCGATCCAGCTCGCCTCCAGCCACGGCGAGGTCGACCTCGGCGAGGTCGTCGCCCGCGGGATGCTGTCGGATCCTCCGCGCCAGCCGATCGAGCTGCCCGGAGACGCCGTGGCGCGCGCCGCCCTCGGCTGGCTGCACGCGAACTGCAGCCATTGCCACAACAAGCGCCGCCCGGAGAGCGACGGAGCGCGCTGCTACGACCCGGAGCGCCGCTTCGATTTCACGCTCCGGGTCGCCGAGATCGGGTCGGTCGAGTCGACGGCCACCTACCGTACCGCCGTGGGCACGGTGATTCACGCGGGCGATCCCGACGAGAGCGACGTGGTCGAGCGCGCCCGGAGACGCGATCCGGACTGGCCCTCGATGCCGCCCCTCGGCACCGAGATCGTCGACGAAGCCGGCCTCGCGGCGCTGCGCGCCTGGATCCGCGGGCTCTAGCGCGCGCTGGCCGCCCGGGCCGCGGCGCGCCGGCGCCAGCGCGGTCTTTCGTGGGATCCATGCCGTCGCGCGCGCCCGTCCGGCTGCCTGACGGTAAGGTCTTTCGTGGGATCCATGCCGTCGCGCGCCCCCGTCCGGCTGCCTGACGGTAAGGTTTTTCGTGGGATCCATGCCGTCGCGCGCCCCCGTCCGGCCGCCTGCGCCTAACGGTAAGGACGGCGCGTTCGCCACACTGAGACACTCCGCGACGCCGCACGAGCCGCCGCGCGGAAGCGGACGGCCTGCTCCGACGGCCCGCGCGGTCAGGCCCGTGACGCGCACCGGCGTCGCTGGCCTGGCACATGGCTTGCCAACGACTTGCCAACGACCGGCGAGCAAGGAGACCGGCTCCCATCGAGACCTTTCCACCATCATGCCCACTCGCTTCGACAACCTGACCGCGCGCCTGCGCAGCGCATGGAAACCGATCAAGCAACCCACCGCCCCGCGCGCCTACCGATGCCAGTGCGGGAGGCCGGTGTTCTTCCGCAACAGCCGGTGCCTGGCCTGCAATACGCCGCTCGGCTACGAGACCGAGCGCGCCAAGGTGCTGCCGCTGAAGCCCGGCCCGACCGAGGACACCTGGCAGCTCTGGGACGACACGGCGGACGCGCCGCGGCTCTACAGCCGCTGCGGCAACTTCGACTCGGCGTCGGGCTGCAACTGGCTGGTCCCGGTGGAGGCGCAGGAGGCGCCCGCGCTCTGCGTGGCGTGCCGGCTCAACCGCACCATTCCAGACGCCTCCAACGCCGAGCACCAGACGCTGTGGCGCCGCATCGAGACGGCCAAGCGACGGCTCGTGTCCCAGCTCCTGGCGCTGAACCTGCCGGTGAAGTCGAAGGTCAGCGAGGATCCGGAGCACGGGTTCTGCTTCGACTTCCTGGCCTCACCGCCGGACGGCCCCAGGGTGATGACGGGCCACGCCGACGGCGTGATCACCTTGAACATCGAGGAGGCGGACGACGCCACGCGCGAGCGCATCCGCGCGGCGATGCGCGAGCCTTACCGCACGCTGCTAGGGCACTTCCGCCACGAGGTCGGCCATTACTACTGGGACCGGCTGGTGCGCGACACCGGCTGGCTGGCGTCGTTCCGGGAGCTGTTCGGGGACGAGCAGCAGGACTATGCCGCCGCGCTCAAGACCAACTACGAGCAGGGCCCGCCAGCCGACTGGCCGCAGCGCTTCGTCAGCGCCTACGCCAGCATGCACCCGTGGGAGGACTGGGCCGAGACCTGGGCGCACTACCTGCACATGGTGGACACCGTCGACACAGCGCTCAGCTTCGGCATCGACGGCGACGAGGTGGAGCTCGACGTCGAGCCCTGGGACACCGATGCGCTGTGGCGGCCGGACGATCCCGAGGCGAAGAGCTTCCTCGGCTTCGTCAACGCGTGGGTCGAGCTGACGGGCGTGCTCAACGAGATGTCGCGCAGCATGGGCCAGCACGACTTCTACCCGTTCGTGCTGCCGCGCGTCGCCGTGGCGAAGCTGCAGTTCATTCACCTCGTGGTGAGCGGAGCCCCTGCCCCGGCGGCCGTGGCCACCACGCCGGCCGTCACCACGCCCGAGGCCACCGCGCCGGCCGTCAGCGCGCCCGCAGCCATCCCGATGGCAGCCATCCCGCCCGACGCGACCCTGCCCGCGGCCACCACGCCGCTGGCCGCGACCCCGCCCGCGACCACCCTGCCCGCCGTCAACCCGCCCGCCGTCAACCCGACGCCTTGGGCCAGGTGAACGAGAAGGCCGCGCCGCGCACGACGTCGGCGTCGAGCGCGAGCGAGCTGCTATGTCGAGACCGGGGCGGTCGTGACGACCCTCCCTGTCGCCGGCGTCCTCGCACCTGGCCACGTGGTCTACCTCTGCGGCTACGGGATCTGCGCGACCCCGTACTGAAGGGCCTCCGGCGCCCTTCGCCGACGACCCGACCCAGGTCGACGACGACGGCGCCATTGGGCAGTGAGGAGCTCAACCCGGGTCGGATTGCAAGCCAACGGGTCGACCAGGGGTCGGGTCGCCTGATTGCTCAACCCGGCTCAGGTCGGGTTCCGATCCCTACGGCACATCCATCAAGGACAGATTGACCGCATCGCTGACCTCCTCCGCGCGGATGTCCTCGATCATCGCGTCGAAGTCGTGCCAGTAGCACATCTGGTGCTCGTCGAACCCCAGCTGATCGTACCCCGGGAGCCCGTGGTTCGTGAGCAGGATGATCATGAGATCTCGCGCTGGATCGGGGTCGATGACCAGAAGCGTCCCGGCGCCGCCGGTCTTGCTGTAGGCGACGGTCGACGTGTGATCGCCGCCGGGCCACGCGCCGGGGTCGTACATCTCCCACCCGTACCCCTTGCCCGAATAGAACAGGTTCTGCGCGAACGTCGCGGCTGGCGTCGGGAGCCCCAGATCGCCGGTCTGCAGCGTCGTCATGCTCCTTACCGCCTGCCGCGACATCACCCGTTCGCCCGGACAGAGGGAGAGGATAGGGTTGCAGAGCACGTCCAGGCCCCGGACGTGAACGCCCCGGTTCAGGAGCACCTGCGCGAACTTCGCCAGGTCCTCCGCGGTCGAGAAAAGCCCGTCGCACCCGGTGAGGTGGTTGTGCTGGCCGGTGCCCGTGTTCTGCTCGATGTCGTAGTCGGTCTCGTCCTGGACCTCGCCCCGCAGGTAGCGCCCCCGCGCGCTCGACCAGGCCGTGCCGACGAAGCGGTCGCACTTCGCCGGCATGTGGACCTTCGGCCTGTAGGACGTGCTCGACATGTCGAGCGGATCGAAGATGTACTCCTTCATCAGGCTCTGCAGCGATCTGCCGCCGACCTTCTCCAGGGCATGGCCGAGGATGCGAAACCCTAGATCGCTGTAGAGGACCTTCTGGGCCGGCGTGTAGAGCAAAGGGGCCGTGAGCATCGTGTGCCAGCGGTCTTCGGCGCCCACGATGCCACCGGCGTCGATGTCCTCGCCCGACGCGTAACGCATCAGGTCCCTGAGCGTCACGAGGCTCTTCTCCGGGCTCGAAGCGTCAGCGAACTCGGGAAAGTACGTCACGACGGGGTCGTCGATGCGGAAGCCGGGGAATTGCCCGGACTCCTGCATCCTCATCGCCAGGAACACGGTGAACGGCTTCGTCATCGACTCGAGGTCGAAGATGCCGTCGCGCGGCATCGGCGGCGACGGCATCTCCGGCCAGCTCTCGTTGAACCCGTCCCTCTCGCCTCGCGCCTCGTGGAGCACGACCCGTCCGTGGCGCGCGACAAGGAGGACGCCGCCGTTGATGGCGCCTTCCGCGATCGCGTCCTCCAGCGCCAGGGTCGCGCCGCGAAGCGCGGCGCTGCTCATGTTCACCGACTCCGGGGCCGCGCGCTCGAGGCTGCGCGGCCACACGCCGCTCGACGGCTGAGAGACGAGGGCGTGAGCGACGTCCGGGGCGCCGAGGCATGCCAGGACCGCCACGGTAGACACGAGGAATGACGTCGTTCTCATGGATGGTGCCTCCTCGCCAGAACTGCTGGCGGCGAAAGGACGAGACCTTCATGATAACGCGTGATCGAGCGCGTCAGCTAGCGGGTTTGTCCCGATATCGTTGGTTCTTTCAGCGAGGCACACGCGGCGCGAACACGCGATATCAAGGCGAAACGAGCTCCCATGTGCGCAGGCGCCGCCGCCGAGCGCACGTGTCCGATGGGCGTTCGCCAACTCGCACGCTGCCAGATGTAGCGCAGATCACATGTTGTCAGTCAGGTGCTCCCTGACCGCTTTGCTCCGGCCTGACGCGGCGCGACATCGGCGCCGCGGCGTGGGCTCGATCGGCGGGTCCGCGCCCGCGCGATGGTCCACGAGGCGCCGACCCGCGCCTACCGCCGGTGGAGCCGCTGGAGCTGCTTCACGAACTCCGGCTTGAACACGCCGTCGACGCGGATCGAGTAACGGAAGAACGGGTCCGCCTCCACGCCGTGGTAGTCCATGTCGTTGAACCAGTAGATGGGCGCGCGCACGACCATGCGCTCCTCCCCTCCCCTGTCGCAGACATAGAATCGCTTGTTGCCGCGCGGATCGAAGGAGATCGACTGCGCCGCCCCGAGCGCGCTCCCTGGCTCGGTGTCGCGGTGCGCGGGCGCGTGATCGTTCGCCTCCAGGCCGAAGATCACGCACCGGCCGATCTCGACGAACGGCAGGCTCCGGATGAACTCGACGGTGCGGGGGAACACCGCCCTCGCCTCGTCCGAGAAGTCCTTGCCGGCGCCCGAGTGCTTGTCTTCCCAGCGGTCGTTCTCGAGGAGGTGATAGCAGACCTTCCAGGGGAAATAGACGCCGTAGCGGTACTTCAGGTAGAGCATCTGCGCCCGCGTCAGCGGGTGTTCGGTCTCGTCTCCGAACGTGTACTCGCGGCGCCGATCCAGGTCGAAGGCGGCCGGGTCCTCGCCGAGCGCGATGAAGTCGCGGAACTCCTCGCGCGAGAAGCCGCCGATCACCTGCCCGTAATCGACGTACGGGTCCTCGTGCACCCACGGGGCGACCACGCCCATCCATTTCAGGCTGCCGCCGGTGTACGAGGGCTCGACGCGGCAGAGCCCGAGCACGATCTCGCGATCGAGCTCCGCGAAGCAGGACGTGTCGAGCAGCGGCGACAGGTCGATGTAGGGGCGGCCCCAGAGGCCGCAGATCTTGCTCATGCCTTCCTCGCGCCGAGGGCCGAGAGGTACCTGCGCGCGACCATCCCATCGAAGGCGTGGACGCCGTCCTCCACCATGGCGTACGCCGACGGGGCGTACCCGGGAGCGCGGATCCCGCGCTGCTGGCGCTCGCAGATCGCGCGGTCTTCCCGGTTCACTGTGTCCCAGAACGCGAACACGTCGCCCGGATCGAAGCCCGGGACGAACGCTGCCGGGTGGAAGTACGTGTCCGCGACCACGAGCGTCCGGTCGGGGGCGCGCGGCGTGAGCCGGTAGGTGAGCAGGTAGTCGGGCTGAAGGCTCGTGAGCAGGCCCGGAAACAGCATCGCGTCGCGCACGCGTTGCTGCTCCGCCTCGGGAACGATCAGCGGCCGTGCGGCGCTGCGCGCCGCGCTGGTGGAGACCGTCTCGGCGCCGGGCGCGAGATCCATGAGCCCGCCGAGCCACGGACCGCCCGTGCCCCCCTTGCCGCCCCTGCCGCCGGTACCCCAGGAGACCGCGTCGTCACACGGGGTGAGCCGCTCCAGCCCGGGGTGTACGCGCGGAAAGTGGTGCGACTCCTGGAAGTTCTCGACGCAGAGCTTCCAGTTCGCGGCGACCTCGTACTCCACCCGCCTGCCCCGCCGCAGCGAGCGCAGCTCCGGGCGCGAGAGCCACGGCGGCGCCTCGCCGAGCGCGCTCTCCAGCGCCGGCGCCCCGGGATCGAGCGTCACGAACAGGAAGCCGAACAGGGCGCCCGCCCGCGCGCGGAGGAGCCCGTGCGCGCCGCGGTCGAAGCCGGGCGGCGCGTGGGGCGCCGCGCGCAGCGCGCCGGAGAGCTCGTAGGTCCAGCCGTGGTACGGGCACTCGAGGCGATCGGCCCGGCCGCACGCGCCGTCGACAAGGGTCGCCGCCCGGTGGCGGCAGACGTTGTGGAACGCGCGGATCTCCAGATCGGCGCCGCGGACCACGAGGACCCCCGCCGGCGTGAGCGGCGCGAGCAGCCACGCTCCGGGGCGGGAGAGCTCGTCCTCCCGTCCGACGCAGAGCCAGGAGCGCCCGAAGATCTCGGCCTGCTCGAAGGCGAAGACGTCCTCGTCCCAGTAAGCGCGCGCGGGCAGCGGCCGGGCGCTGTCGAGCGGCGCGAGGACGGCGTGGAGATCGGCCGAGGAGAGAGGGAGCTCCGGCAAGCGGGGCGATGCTACCAGAACGCGGAGCGCGACGGGCTCCGCGCCCGCCGAGGGAGCGGCGAGGCGCGCGCCCGGGCCGCCCGGGGGGCCGCTCAGCGGCTCGGCTGCGAGGTAGAGGCGTGCTCGTCTCCTCCGCAGCGCCGGTGTATACCGCGGATCAGCACTCGAACACGCCGCCGGCGCTGCACGAGTAGTAGCACTCATCGCAGTGCACACACGTGTCGTAACGGCGGTACAGGGACGCGCCGTCCGGATGGTCCGCTATGCACCTGTCGGTGCAGGTAGAGTCCGCGCAGGTCACGGCGCATTGCCTGAAGTAGATGCACTCGTCGTTGCTGGCACACGCCTCGAGCTCGTCGGCGCAGCTCCCCTGGTTCGCGCACGCGACGCACCCGCTCGTCCCGCTGCCGCAGCTGTGGAGACCGTCGCAGGTTCCGAAGTCCTTGCAGTCGTTGACGTCGGTGCCCTCTTCGCAGAGCCCGGTGCCCTCGGGCTCGTCGCACTCGCCGTTGTTCTTGCTGGCGCAGGGCGCGACCGCGCAGTCCACGACGTCTGTTCCCTCCGCGCATCGGTCGGTGCCCTCGGGCTCGTCACACTCGCCGTTGTTCGTGCTGTCGCAGGTGGGCACCGCGCAGTCCGCGACGTCCGTCCCCTCCGCGCACAGGCCGGTGCCCTCGGGCTCGTCGCAGGTCCCGTTGCCCACGTGGTCGCACGACGGGGGCTCGCAGTCCTCGATGTCGGTGCCCGCCGGACAGCGGCCGGTATGATCGGGCTCGTCGCAGACGCCGTCGCCGGTGTACGGGCAGAAAGAGCGACAGTCGGCGGGGTCGGCGCCGTCCGGGCACCTGCCGGTGCCCTGGGGCTCGTCACAGATGCCGTCGCCCTCGCTGGAGCAGCGATCTTGCTCGCTCGGCTCGAGGCAGCCGAGGAGCGCCGCCGCCGCCAGCTCGCAGACATCGGCCACGTGATGGCCGTCCACGCACCGGCCCTCCAGGCGGAGGCAATCGATGTAGACCGTGTGCTCGGTCTGGCAGCGCTGCTCTGCCTCCTGCGCGAGCGCGCCCTGCTCGGCCTCACACAGGCCACCTTGGTCCCCGGAGCAGTCCTCGCAGGCACAGCGCGCCTCGCAGACCGTCGCATACACCGGCTTCCCGCTCTCGCCGCCCTCCGAGCCGGCACAGGCCGCAAACAAACCGGCGAGAGCTGCTGTGGTCATCACGTGTCTGACACGCATCGTGGTCTCCTCATCCTCTGGCTGAGCGAAAGGTCATCGCGCCGAGGCGCCGGGGGCCGCCGCAAGGCCGGCAAGGGCAAACGACATGCTGGCGCTGGAGGCTCCAGGTACCCTTCTCCGGCGCACACTCTCCGGCGCACACCGCGCTCGACCGCATCTCGCTTCGAATGTAACTGTAAATTTCGGTTAGAAGAGAAACGGCTACCTATACCAGTCCACGAAGCGGCCAGTCAATCATCGAAGCAGCGGCTCGGTCCTGCAGATGTGGAGTGCACGGTTGAACCAGGTCGGGACAGGTATGCGCAAGGGGGTACACAGCGCAGCTCCAGCCCGCGACGGTGCTGCGATGGGCGATGCGCGCGGCGCGCTCTGGTGCCTCGTCACGCAAGTTCGTCCCTGGGCGCACGCGAGGTCTCGCCGAGTCGCCGAGCCAGAGAGCCCCTGCTCATCGCGCGGCGCGGGGCCCCTGCCGGACTCACGCACCCTCGCTCCTGCGGCTCATTCTGGACTGATCATTCTGGAACGACCTGTCTAGAATGAGCCGCAGGAGCGAGGGCAGCTGGGCTCAAGCATGGGGCCAGCCCGCGCTGCGCGACCGACAGCAGCTCCTCGGGCCGGGCAGCTCGACAGACCTCCCGTGCAACCAGGGACCAGGGATGAACGTGGCGATGAGGTACCAGGCTGCGGCCGGCGCGCCGCACGCTCAGGTCTCGCGAGACGGGCGGAGAAAAGGACATCGCTGCCCGCAATGGGTCATCCGTTATTGCGGATCGAGCGCGACAATCATGAACGAGCGCGGCAATTGCGCAGACGCCCGTCGGAAAGTTGCTGTTTTCGTTCTCGGCCGGAAGAGAGGGCGAGCGCGGGGGAGGTAGGGTGCGGTTAGCCGGGTGCTCCCCGCACGAAAGAGCCGAGACAGCCCAAAGAGACGTTGGCTTCCGTGCCGTTTCGGCAGAAGATGTGCGCGCGGATCACGAGGCGGGGCCGTACACCTCCCAGAGCCGGCACCGCGTCACTGGACCCTTATCTGCTGGAGAGCTGCGGATGAAGATGCGATCTTTGGTGTGCCTTTTTGTGCTCGGTTTGATGACAACCGCAGCGTGCGGCGATGACGACTCGACGACGCCCTCCGGGACCGGGGGCGGCGAGACGGGCGGCAGCGGGGGCGTGGGTGGCGTGGGTGGCGGCACCGGTGGAAGCGACGCCACCACCACGGGGACCGGCGGCGCTGGCGGCTCCGGCGGCGCTGGCGGCTCCGGCGGCGCTGGCGGCTCCGGCGGCGCTGGCGGCTCCGGCGGCGCTGGCGGCTCCGGCGGCGCTGGCGGCTCCGGCGGCGCTGGCGGCTCCGGCGGCGCTGGCGGCGGCTCCACCACGACCTCGGCCACCACGGGTGCTGGCGGCGACGGCGGCGGCTCCACCACCACCTCCACCACGACGTCGGCCACCACGACCTCGGCCACCACGGGCGCTGGCGGCGACGGCGGCGGCTCCACCACCACCACCACGACCTCGGCCACCACGGGCGCCGGCGGCGACGGCGGCGGCTCCACCACGACGACGACCTCGGCCACCACGGGCGCCGGCGGCGACGGCGGCGGCTCCACCACGACGACGACCTCGGCCACCACGGGCGCCGGCGGCGACGGCGGCGGCTCCACCACGACGACGACCTCGGCCACCACGGGCGCTGGCGGCGGCGACCTCGGCGCCGACGGCGCTCCCTGCGCCGACGACGCCACGTGCGAAGACGGCATCTGTCTCACCGAGACAGTCGACGGCTTGCCTTCCGGCTACTGCACGGGCTTGTGCGAGGCGGACACCGACTGTGCCGGCGGCGGCGTCTGCGGCGTGACGACCAGTGGACTCGGCATCTGCGTGGCCACGTGTACCACGTCGGACGAGTGCCGCGACGGCTACGCATGCCTCGGCGAGCTCTGCCAGCCCGACTGCACCAGCGACGCGCAGTGCCCGGAGGTGGGCGTGTGCGATGAGACAACGGGCACATGCGGCGCCCCGGCGAGCCCGGACGGCACCGCTTGCACGGCGGACGGCGATTGCGCCAGCGAATTCTGCGCCACCGAGCTCGACTACGGCTGGCCCGGCGGCTTCTGCACGGGTGAATGCGCGGAGGACAGCGACTGCAACGGCGGCGTCTGCGACCCCGTCACCAGCCTCTGCTTCACCGGCTGCACGACGTCGAGCGACTGCCGCGGCGGCTACGTGTGCCGGGAGAACAACACCTGCTGGCCGGGCTGCACCAGCGATGCGCAGTGCACGCTGGAGGGCGCCACCTGCGATGTGGACTCGGGCTACTGCAACCCGCCGCCCGGCGAGGGCGCCAACGGTGAACCGTGCAGCACCGGCGCCGACTGCATGGGCCTCCTCTGCATCACCGAGGCCACCAACGGCTGGCCCGGCGGCTACTGCACGACCGGGTGTGATCCGGAGATCAACGACTGCGCCGACGGCTCCGTCTGCGAGGTGGCGACCACCGCGGGCGACGCCTTCTGCTTCACCGCGTGCACCTCATCGAGCGAGTGCCGCGACGGCTACGTGTGCAACCGCGGTAGCTGCTGGCCGGGATGAGCCATCGACGGTGAGCGCCCGCAGAGGCCCGTGCGGCGTGACGACGGGCCTCTGCGGCGCCACCTCCCTGCGTCATCTCCCGTGACGCGTCATCCGGCCTGCCGCCGGCGAGCACGGCGGCGACGCAGGCCCGCGAGCGCGGCCAGCCCGAGCGCCGCCGCTGTCGATCCGGGGCCTGCGCCTCCGGCAATCCCGCAACCACAGCCGCCGCTCCCGCCGGTGCCCGTCGGCCCGGCCCCGCTCGATCCGGCCGCGCTCCCGGCGCTGCCCGTGGTTGCGGTGGCTCCGCTGGATCCTCCCGTGGCGCCCCCTCCGACCGCGCCTGCGCTCCCCGCGCTGCCCGTGGTGGCCGCCGAGCTCCCGGTCGCGCCGGAGCCGCCCCCGGCGCTCCCGCTCGATCCGGCCGTGGCGCTCCCTCCCCCCGCGCCCGCGCTCCCGGCGCTGCTCGCCGATGAGGCGCTCGGCGAGTCCGCCTCGCCGACCAGCGCGATGTACGCGTCGGCGAAGCGCCGGCCGAGGACCTGGTATGCGGCCGAATCGAAATGGTACGCGTCGTCGGGCGGCCGCGGGGCGAAGTCGTCCGTGTCGACCCACGCGACCCGGGGATCCTCCTCGGCCACAGTCACCTGCGCGGCGCGCACGGCGTCGATGTTCGCCTCCCTGCCGGCGGCGATCGGCCCGCCGTTCGCGGGGTAGAGGTTGTCGCTGATCCGACCGAGCACGACCGGGAGGTCGGGGACGTGGAGGTCCTCGCGGACCGCCGCGATGAAGGAGCGCAGCGCGTCGCCGTAGCGAAAGGCAGCCGACCACCCCGCCTCGTTCTCGCCCTGCATCCAGACGAGCGCCGCGATCTCGTAGTCGTGCCCCTCCGACTCGAGCCGCGCCAGGGCGCCGTCGAGCCGCGTCACCTCGTCGGGGTAAAGCAGGGCGCGATCGCCTGTGTACATGGCGGAGTCCAGGCTGCCGAGGAGCGTGTGGTAGAGCTGCGACTTGTAGAGCACCTCGGGATCGGGCGGGAGCCCGCGCCCCCAGTGGTCGACGAGGTTCGTGCCGCCCTGCGCCACCTTCACGATCGCGATCCGGTGCTCCGGGAACGCCGCTGCCACCGCGTGGCCGAACGTGATCTCGGGCCCGTAGCGGCGCGCGTCGCCCTTCGGCTCGAGCGGCCCCCAGTCGGTGCTCGTCGCCGAGGCGTACGGCCCTCCCTCGCGCGCGTCGGGGTTGTAGTGGTCGTACCAGATGTCCGGCTGGCTCCGGAGCTCGACCGGGAGATCTGCGCCCACGCCGTAGCCGACCATGTTCGACTGGCCCGCGAGGACGAACACCTTCACCGGCTGCGCCATGGCGGACGCGGAGAGGGACATCACGCCAGCCGCCAGGGCGATGCAAGACCGCTTCATGGCACGGTATATCCCCCGCACACGCCGTCACGTCAACACGACGGCGGGCGGCCGCGATCGCTGTCAGTCGAGGGATCCTCGACGAACAAGGGCGCGGACGCGGAGACCATCGGCGCGTCGCCTGGAGCAGCTGCCCGGCACGTCATCACCTCTGCATGGAATTGCCTTGCGGATGCTCGGTCCCGTCGAGCCCCTCTCGGGCTCACACCCCTTCGGGCATCGGCAGCAGTCCCGTCGAGCTCGTCTCGGGATCACATCCCTTCGGGCGTCGTCTGGTAGGCCGCGGTCGACGCCGCGCAGATACCGTTGGTCGCGTACGAGTAGCGGTGCGGTCGGACGTGGTGCTCCGAGTGGCGCGCGCACCAGAGCTCGGCGCCGCCGGTGTCTTGCCGGTGCTTCACGCACTCCGGGCAGGGCGGCTCGATCTCGGGCACCCGGCCAGCGGTCGCGTGATCCTTGGCCCGGACGATCCACACGGGGCAGCGGGCGAGCCGCGAGACCCACTCGGCGACCGAGCCGAGCAGCAGCCGCTCGATCCCGTGATGGCCGTGCGAGCCGACGACCACCAGGTCGGCGTCGAGGTCGGCGGCGAGCTGGGCGATGTTCTCAGCGGCAGCGCCGCGGCGGAAGTGGACGACGACGCGCTTCAGTCGCCTGCCGTCGAGCTTGCTGCCCATCGCGCGCACGCGCTCGCTCGTGCGCAGCTGGAGCTGCTGGAGCGCGACATCGGGCGGGGTGGCCTCGGCGGGCATCCGCGAGAGCCCGAGGCCGACCCAGCTCTCGGGCTCGACATAGACCGCATGCACCTCGGCGTTCTCCCGGCAACAAGCGGACTCGAGCGCCTGGTCGAGCGCACGAGTGCTCGCCTGCGAGAAGTCGATTCCGACGACGATGACAAACCGACTCACTGCGCTCGCGCTCGACATGACAAGAGCCTCCTCGGCCTCCGTGCGAGGCCATACCCGCGGGGAAACCCGCTCTGCCCAGCACGCTCTCGCACGCCGCGTGCCATGCGGTCCGGCGCTCGAGAGGCGCGCTCCCCCGCAGGGGCGGACAGCGGGCTCCCGGCGCGGGGCGGACCAGCTGCATCCCGTTCGCCGCGGCGCAAATGGCGCGCGGAGGCGCAGACGTGGCGCGCCGCGCGCGACATCATGACGCCCGTGGTGATGCAGCTGCACGAGAGCGCGAGCATCCGGCAGGCCGCGTCGCTCATGGCCTACGAGGGCGTGCACCGCCTGGCCGTGACCTCGGACGGCGGCAAGGTCGTGGGCATCCTGTCGTCGCTCGACGTGCTGCGCTGGTTCGGGCGGAGCTGCGGGTACCTGATCCCGCCGCCCGCGCGCAAGAGGAGCTGAGGCCCGCCGTCGCGAGTCCGGAGACTGGCGCCGCTGGCCGGCGGGGGTCTCCGCGCAGCGGACTTCGGTCGTGCGATTCTGGAACGCCCTGTCCAGAATGACAGCGCCCCCGGGCCGCGCTCCATCCACCACACCCCTCCCGCCGCGTCCGCCTTCCGCCGCGAGCACGAGCGCCCACCCCGTATCGATCCACCTGGTCGCCGCCCTCGGCGTCCCCAGCCCGGTGGCGAGCACCACAAGCGCGCGGTGCTCGGAGCGCAACGCGCCGCCCGCGTCGATGGAGATGGGCGACAGCTCATCTGCGCGTCCCCCACCCGTCCACCCGCGCTACGCCACCCGCGCCTCCCAGTCGATCCGGTACGCGTACGCCCGCTCCTGCGCTGCAGCGCCGATCCGCAGGAACAGCGGCAGCGCCCGGTCGCGGAACCACTCCGCCACCGGGCCGGCGACGGCCTTGCGGCTGCCGTTCCGCCGCGCCTGGCGGACGATCGCCTCGACGCGCGGCCGCCGCAGGCGCTCGAAGGCCGCGAACGCCTGCTCGGGCTCGGCCGCGTCGCGGAGGCACCTCGCGAGGAGCATCCCGTCTTCCATGGCCAGCGACGCGCCCTGACCGGCGTGCGGGGTCGCCGCGTGCGCCGCGTCGCCGATGAGGCACACCCGGCCGGCGTGCCAGCGCGGCATCGTGAGGATGTCGTGCAGCCGCCACGGCCCGAGCACCTCCGGCGTCGCGCGCACAACGTCGGCGATCCAGCCCGGGTCGCCCTCGTGCGACGCCAGGATGCGCTCGCGGAGCGGCCCCGGCGCGGCGCCGCCGCCCGCCTCGGGCTCCCCGCTGTTGTGGAACCACCAGATCTCGCCATCCGGCGCCGCGAACGCGCCGAAGAACGCGCGCCGGCCGAACACCATCACGTTCCAGCCGGGCGAGAGCGGCGCGCCAGGGCAGCGCGCAAACCCGCCGAAGTCGATGAGCCCCGTGTACCCCGGCGCCGGCGCGTCAGGCAGCGCGCGCGCCCGCGTCTGCGAGCGGAACCCGTCGCACCCGATGAGCACGTCCCCGCGCGCCTCGCCCGCCTCGCCGCCCTCGCCGAAGCGCGCCTCGACCTCGCGCGGATCCGACCGGTCGATGTCGGCGAGCCGCATGCCGTACCGGATCTCGACGCCGCGCCGGACCGCCTCCTCCGCGAGCGCAGCCTGCAGCGCGCCGCGCCGGATCATCACGAGCCCCGCCCCGAACCGCCGCGCCGCCTCGCGCTGGTCGATCTCGCCGATGCGCCGGCCGCGCGCGTTCTCGAACCGGAGCCCCTCGCAGAGCGCGCCCCGCGCCTGCACCGCGCCCGCGATGCCCAGTTCGACGAGCACGTTCATCCCGTTCGGCGCGACGCCGAGGAACGCGCCCTCGTTCTCCGCCAGCGCCTCGCGCGCCTCGAAGATCGTCACCTCCACGCCGATCCGCCGCAGGAACATCCCGAGCACCGGGCCCGCGATACCCCCGCCGATGAGGATCGCGCGCCGCACACCCCGCTGTTTCATCCCGAAACCTCCTCTCGATGTCCGGCCAGCATGGGTGCGACTGACGCTCATTGCCAGTGATGATCCGTGATGGTAATCGTCACCGCTGGTGAACTTATCTGCGATCGACCTCAACCTGCTGCTCGTCCTGCACACGGTGCTCGAGGAGCGGAGCGCGGCGCGGGCGGCGCGGCGGCTGCGCGTCACGCCGTCGGCGGTGAGCAACTCGCTCGCGCGGCTGCGTGCCCACCTCGGCGACCCGCTCGTCGTGCGCAGCGGCCGCGGCCTCGTGCCAACGCCCCGCGCGCTGGAGATCGCGCCGCGGCTGCGGGCGGCGTTCGGGGAGATCGCGGGGGCGCTCGAGGGAGAGCGCTCGTTCGACCCGAGGGCGACAACGCGCGCTTTCGCGCTCGCTTGCTCGGACGTCGACCAGATCTGCAGCCTGCCGGCGATCGCGCGGGCGTTTGCGGCGGAGATGCCGCGCGCGGCCCTCCGCGTCGTGAGCGTCGATCACCTCGAGGCGTCCGGCGGGCTCGGCGGCGGCGAGATCGACGCGGCGCTCTCGCCCGCCTACCCGCTCCCGCCCGGCCACCACGCCGCAGACCTCTTCGAGCAGGACAGCGTGTTCGTGGTCCGCCGCGATCACCCGTGCGCCGGCCGCCGGCTGACGCGCGAGCGCTTCAACTCGCTGCGCCACATCGACATCCACCTCGCGCTCGGGCGCGGCGGCATCGGCAACCGCGCCGCCCAGGAGCTGCTCGCGGCCCAGGGGCTGCGCCGCGAGATCGCCGTCACCGTCCCGACCTTCGCCGCCGCCGCGATCGTCGCCGCGAGCACCGATCTCGTCACCGGGATGCCGCGCCGCCTGGCCGAGGCGCTCGCGCAGATCGCGCCGCTCGCCACCGTCGAGCCGCCGGTGCCCGCGATGGTCTTTCGCATGCAGCTCGTCTGGCACGACCGGACGCACCTCGACGAGGGCGCCCGCTGCTTCCGCGAGGTCGTCATCGCCGCCCTGCGCGACCCACCACGCAGCCAGGAGGGGCGCAATCAGAAGAGGAGCTCGATCAAGAAGATCAACAAGGCAGGGAGAGGAAAAGAGAGGTCGAATCGCTCTTCCTGACCTCTCTCCAGCCGGCGCTCTCGCCCCCCGACGAGAGCGCTCGTCGCGAGGAGCTCAGACCGCCGGAGCCCCGCTCGCCGCTGGCGCGGCCATCGCCGCAGGCGCGGCGCGCCGTCGCGGCAGCGCGAGGGCGATCGCCCGGCGGCCGCGGGGCGAGCGCGCGACCCTGGCTGCTCACCTGGGACAGTCGAGGTTGATCACCGCGAGGTCGTAGTTCATCACCGTCTGCTCGGGGTCGATGAGGAGCTCGGCGTCGCGCGGGAGGTGGCGCGTCCTGCGGATGTCGTCGCCGGCATAAGCGCGGATGTCGTCGCGCGACCTCCAGTAGCTGATCACCATGAAGTGCGTCTCCGCGCCCACGGTCTCGCGCATCAGCTGATAGCCGAGGTTCCCCGGGATGGTGCGGAACTTGGGAAGCGCGCTGGAGATATAGGCCGTGTACGCCTCGGCCGTGTCGTTGCGCGTGCGGCCGTGCCACACGCGAGCGATGCGCGCGGCGCACGACGACGGCGCGGCCGCCGGTGTCGCGGGGTTTGCGGGGGGCGCCGCGGGCGCTGCGGCGGGCTGCGCCGCGGGGGCCGCGGCGGGCTGGGCCGGGGCTGCAGCGGGGTGCGCCGGGGCGTGCGCGTCGGTGGGATCCGGGGTGGCTGGCGGCGTCTGCTCCATGCCCGAGGTGCAGCCGAGCAGGGCGCACGCGGCGAACAGCGCGAGAGGGACGCGGCGCATGACGCGGTCCGGTGCGTACTGAAGTCGAGTGGGGATGGTCATGGGGCCGAGTATGCACGAGCCCCTCGCGTCCGGACGAGTCGTCATCGACGCGGAGAGCCCGGGGCGGCGACCGCTGCCCGGTCGTCCCGGCGGACGAGGCAGAGGACATGGCCCCCGTACGACCAGGCGCTCGCGGGCTTCCTCGGGCTGTCCCCTGGCGGATCCGGGGCCGTCGCGAGCGGCCCCGCGCTTCTAATGCTCCAGCTCGTCGTGGTGCACGGGCTCGATCGTCGTGGTCACTCGGTCACGACGTATACTTTCTGGTATTCCAGGGTCAGCTCGAGAGGCCGCATGTCCTCGCCGGCCAGCGGGACCAGGCTCAAGGGGATCTCTCCCGAGCCCGGGACGACCTGCTCTGTCTCCGCGCTCAGCTCGAAAGCGACATCCTGGCGCGTGACATCGGCGTGCCCGCTCCCATGATGGGGGACGATGGTGAAAGCTCCAACGTAGTTCGGGCCGCTCGGGGGCGTTCGCTCGTCAGCGCCGGGGAGATTGACGAAGACGCGGACGGTCGTGGAGCCGCCGGGCGGCATGGCCACCCCATCGATGTGGAGCCGGCGCACCGTCGGCCCAAGCGGCGGCGCCCCGGCTTCCAAGAGCGCGAGCTCGGAGGAGACGACAATGGGGGCGGACACCGTCTGCGGCTCGGACGTCAGGATCTGCGCGCTCCACGGCGCCTTCACGATGGACTTCGCCGGCGCGGGCATGGGCGCCGTGGTCAGAGGAGGCAACGTCGCGTGATCGTGATCCGTGCGGCCCCCGGGCGACGGCCGGCTGTACCCGTAATGAAGCGATCCCACGCTATCCAGGACCTGCTCCACCGAGATGGAGACCCACTGTTTGTTCTCATCGTAGAACGTCCAGGTACGCCGCCTGAACGCGGCATCGGCCGGGAGCCGCTGCTCGCCACCCATGGCGCGCCAGAGCTCCCATAGCCGATCCGTGTTGGCGTGATGGGCGAAGAAGATCGGGTCCTGCGCGGCGGTGGAGAAGATACCCATGTCCTGCAGGCCGCAGCTCGCCTGGCCGGTCGGATCGGTGACCCACTGGTGAACTCGATTATGGATCCTGAACTCGATCTCCCCCGTCTGGCGCGAGCCGGCAGGCCCGCCCATGAAGCTGGCCCCGTTTCTCAGGCTCAACAATCTGTTGATCTCCTGGGGGCTGGTGGCCGACGGGGGCATCGCTTGACCCGGACCAACGCCGCGATACGCGTCGAACAGCGAATTGCTACGAGCGCTCGGAACGACGTACGGCGGAGGCATGGCGCTGCGTCCTCTCGTGTCCCAGTCCCAGTATGGAAGGGCGAGGTCCGGGTCGCCGACCAGCTTTCCCAGGATCTTCTCGAAGAAGTACAGATAGGCTCGGTGCCAGGGAAGGAACCAGTAGTTGCCGTGGACATTCTCGACGGAAGCTCCGCCTCCGCCACAGTGCCAGCAGTGCACGTTCGCCTGCTGCAGCCATCCCCGCGGGTCGTCTGGATCGTCCTCGGAGAGCTTGCGGAGCGCGGCGAAGGCCTGCCTGAGCCTGTCTACCTCCACCGACGTCAGCTCGAACGCGCTCTTTCGGACGCGCGTGCTGGTGCCGATGTCTCCCTGGAATGGCACCGGTGGTCCCGGCGGTGCTGGCGGCTTGCAGGTAGCTGGCTCGTTGGACGGGCTCGGGCACTGGGCATAGGATGGCGACGGCAAGAGCGCCACCAACGTCAAGGACACGAGAGAGCCCCTCCGGAGTCGGGTGATCACGGCTGCGACAGACACGCTTGTGTTCATATCAATCTCCTTCTTTGTGGAGTCAGCATCCCGCCGTGACCGTCCGGCACATCGCGTCGTGACGCGTCGTGTGCGGTACACTGCCCCCCGCGACTACAGCATGCCACGAAGCACGCAGTGGGCCGGACGGGCGACGGACGCTGGGCTGACCTGAGCGTCTTGGACATCCCGCGAGGAAGCACGCGCGCCGGGCCGCACGGTGCGCCCTCGCCTCGAAGGTCGACGAAGCGCTCTTGTGCCCTTGTTGTCATGGGTGATGTGCTCGGCGTCAACGAAGCAGCGCACAGCGGCCGTCGAAGTCGAGCACATCGCCCATGACAACAGGCGGATCGAGCGGCGAACATCTCCTCACCCGCGACATGCACCTGGCGCATCAATAGAACGCGCCGCGAGAGCCACGTCCCGGACCATTGCAGAATGGTGGTGTGCCGGAGCCCGTCGGGACAGTGCACCACGACAACAGGTACACATGAGCGCGAACCACGAGATCGATACGATCGCGATGCGTCGCCCGGCGGCGTCCACGACGCACGCGGCCATCACGCCACCGCGACCGGGCACCGGCGCGCGTTCCAGACGTCGTCGCGGACCGAACTCGCTGGAGTGCAGGGGCGCTCATGACGTCGGGCGCGCCTATGGCGTCCCCGACGTTTTTTTCTGCTGCGCGCGGGAGCGCCATCGACACCAAGGGGAGGTGCGGATCGGCCACGCCGGACCCATGATGTTCTCAGCATATGATGAGCATGGTTGGACAAAACGAAACAGCACGAACGGCGCGCGCTCCAGGGCAATATTCAGCCCAGGACGTCACGACGGAGCACTTCAAATTATCACCTCGGGCGGTCCTACGGCCCTGGGCGCGCAGGACAAGATGCGTCTGGGACTGGCAGAGGGTGGTGCGTCCGCGACGTTTGTCATAGCAACGAACCGCATAGCCAGGGAGCGCGCAGCGCCTCATCACAGCAGAGTCGGCTGCCCATGAAGCGCCGAGCATGCGGGACACTGGGCGAGCGACACCCCCGCATGCGCCGGTGACGCCGGCGGCGCGCCGCGGCGCCGCGGCTATCGCTTGCGGGTGAAAGGGAGGTACCGAGACCACCGCGCCTGCGTTCCAGGGTCGCATCAATCAGCGACCGCCCATCGGTCCCCCGGGCGGCGCTGCTTCTTGCGACCCTGGCGCAGCCGGTGGCGACGGGCGTCGCTCTACATGCCCCGCTCCGCAGCGCCCTCTCAGCCCACCTGCTCGAACGAGCGGCCGACACCTGGAGGAGCGCTCCTGCCCGCGGACGCCTGCTGCCGCTCAAGCCAGCTGGCGGATGATCTATCCAGCAGAAGGGAAGCCCGTGAACATGCTGGAAAATGAGCGATGTTGACGAGGACGGTCCTGAGTAGCAGGAACCCTGTGTGGTCGCTCGATGCATCGTGAGGTTAGCTCGCGGCGCGACAGACATGTTCTGCCATGAGGCCAGCCTCGCAGGGTTCCTCGTGGCATCATAAACAAGGAAGGGGCAATTCATGATACATCTCGGAAGAATCCTGGCTTTCTGCGCGCTGGCGGCCGGGACCTCTCTCGCACCGTCGCAGGCGCATGCGCAGCCGCGTCCGGTTTTGCAGGATACGTACATCCCGAGGCTCGGCGCCAGCGTCTATGCGAGCCCCGGCTACCCCGGCGCCGGCGGCGTGGTCATCAACTACGTCGACCCGAGGAGCCCGCTGCGAAGAATGTACTCCAGCTACTTCGGTAGCTTCTACGCAGAGCCGGGCGACGTCATCCTCTCGGCCAACAACGTGAGGATCAGAGACGCGGAACAGCTTAGCTGGATCGTTGACAACATGAATCAAAGGACGATGCAGATAACCATCTACGACTCGAAGACTGGCAGAGAGCTCAGCGGCTCGGTGCAGCTCTATTAACAGCCAACACAGGAGAGCTCGTCTATCGGACACGACAGACCGAGGACCTCGTCTGGATCTCAGCGCCTCGTCCCATCACACAGCGCCCGGCGCTCCCCCGAACGCCGCCAGGTTGTCGCGCACCCACGCCTCGAAGCGCAGCGGCTTGCGGCCGAGCACCGCCTCGACGTCGTCGCTCAGCACCGCGGCCTGGCCGTCGCGCAGGAAGCTGACCCCCTCGAAGACGGTGTCCGCGAACTCGCGCGCGGCGCCCGCGGCCAGCATCTGATCTCGCACCCGGTCCGGCGGAACATCGGTCGTCTCGATGGATCGCCCCAGCGCGCTCGCCAGGCTCGCCACCTGATCGCGAGCGCTCAAGAGCTCGGGGCCGGTGAGCGTGTACGTGCTGCCGTCGTGGCGAGCCGACGTCAGCGCCGCGACGGCGACGGCCGCCACGTCGCCTGGGTGGATGATCCCTTGCCGGCCGTCTCCGGTCGAGATGGGCACCACCCCGCCCGCGCGAATGGCCGCCGCCCATTGCAGCGCGTTCGACGCGAACCCCACGGGTCGGAGCAGCGTCCACGCGAGACCCGATGTCCGCACCGCGCGCTCACCGGCCCTGTGCCAGTCTCCGATCCGCGACGGGAGATCGGCGCCGAAGGCGGAGAGCTTCACCAGCCTCTTCACGCCGCTCTTCTGCGCTGCATCGACCATGGCCACGTCATGCGCCGCGATCGACGGGCCCGGCGCGCTGAGCATGAACAGCGACTCGACCCCTTCGAGCGCGGGCCGCAGCGAGGCAGGATCATCGAGATCGCCGCGGACGAGGTCCACCTCGCGACCGAGCGCTGCCGCCTTCGCCGGATCCCGGGTCAACGCGCGGATCGGCGCGCCCCTCTCGATCAGTTGCCTCACTACCTCTCGACCGATGGTGCCGGTGGCACCCGTTATCAGGATCATCCGTGCGTCCCTCTTCGTTGCGGTCCACGCGTCTCGCGTGCCCTCGAGGGGTCAGCTTGCGGCGGGCACGCGGCGGCATCTTGGAGAAATCGGACACCATGGCGGAGTTGCCGCCGGGCGCCGAGGCGCGTAGAATGCCGGCTCGATGCATGTGCCGTTCGAGCGCGTCTTGCTGCCCTCGGCGCCGCTGCGACCTTATGTGTCGAGCATCGTGGTGGCGGCTCGACCGGGTGACACCGCGATGTGGGCGCGCCTGCCGGATACGGGTGCGTCGCTCGTCTTCTGCAGGCCGTCTGCCGACGCGAGCGAGCTCCTGGCCGTCGGTCCGAGCACCCGCGCCAGGTACAAGGCAGGCCCGTCGAAGCCGCTCTTCGTGCGCGTTGGGCTTCGTGCGGGCTGCGCCCGCCCGCTCCTGGGCGCCGCGCTGCACGAGCTCGCCGACCGTGCCGTCTCGGTGGACGAGCTCTGGGGCGCGCGCGGCGCGCGGGCTCGCGACGAGCTCGCCACGGCGGAGGGCGACGTCGACGGGGTGCTCCGCACGCTCGAAAAGCTCATCCTCGAGGGCGTGCGCGGTGAGCGGGCCATCGACGGCGCCTCGCGTGTGGGGCTCCTGGAGCGCGCCACAAGCCTGCTCGACGGCGGCGCCGACCTCCCGCCGGAGCGGGTACACGCGCTGGCGCAGCGGCTCGGGCTGAGCGAGCGGCAGCTGCGAAGGCTCTTCCAGGACGAGATCGGCGTGTCTCCCAAGCGCTACGCCCGCATCGCGCGCCTCCGGCGCGTCCTCTCGAGGGTCGGCACCTCGAGCTGGGCGCAGCTCGCCGCCGAGCTCGGCTTCTCGGACCAGCCGCACCTGAATGCCGAGTTTCGCGAGCTCCTGGGGGTCACGCCGCGGGCCTTCGTGGAGCGCCGTCTCCCTCGCGTGGGGCAGTGCGGCTCCATCGCGGCGCCTGCTCCCCGCCCGCCCGAGGCCGCGGCGGTCCGGCCCGGAGCTCCTCAGTCCTCCGGGATATAGCACGTCCCGCTCCTCGAGCGGTCGGGGCGGACAATGAAGGTCCGTTGCAATCGTGCGCCCCGAGCGCCATGCCCTCTCTACGTGCTGCGGCTGTGGCAATCGGAATCGGGACCACTCGGGCAGAGCCTGAGCGACGACACGGACGCGGCGCTGTTCATGGCGGAGCGCATCATCCGGGATCTGCGTGAGCTGAGGCCGGAGGCCTGGGTGGATTGGCAGTCGGGCGATCCGTCGCGCAGCTGGGCGAGCTTCACGTTGAACGACAGGGAGCAGTCCCACGCTCCCTCAAACGCTTTTACATGCATGCCGGCTTCAGTCGTTACATCCGGCCCGGCGCGACCTTCGTCGAGGTCGACAGCGAGGACATGGTGGCCGCGGTCAGCGCCGGCGGGAGCTCTCTCACGCTCGTGCACCTTCACGTGTCACGACGACTGTCCGGCCCTGGGAGCTCTGGAGGTGGAGGGCAGCTGCGGCAGCCCGGGCGAGCGGTGCTGCTGGCTGGGCGCTCCGAGCGATCCCTTCCCCAGCGGCGGGAGCTCCGCGGTCGACGACCCTGCCCCGATCCCTGTCGACGAGCTCCCCCGCATCCCCGAGATGCCCGATCCGCTCACCATGGCCGACGGAACCAAGGTCAGTCGAGCTGCACGCCGACGGTCCAGGCGCCGCGCTTCTCGTCGTCTCGCACGGTCACGCGCCCCGTCGCGAGATCGAGATCGAGCGCCGGGTCGCCCCCGTCCTGGGTCGTGTTCCCGTCGTGGACGCGGACGACGTGGTCCCCCTCCACCGTGCACTCGGAGACGCCGGTCGTACCCGCGCCGTAGAGCATGCGGCCGCCGCACGCGAGGCGCGTGAGGCACTTGCCGCCTCGCGGGAGCGGCGAGACCTGCAGCGCGCACCTCGCGCCCGCCTTCACCGGGCTCGGTCCCGTGGACTCGGTGACGCGCGCGGACCGGCGCAGCGCCCTCCTGGTGGCGTCGAGGAGCGGCTCCCCCGCGACGGGCGGGCTCTGGTAAGCCAGCGTGAGCTCGACGCGGTACGCGGGCGCCGAGTCGCGCCAGACGGCGCCGGCTCTGCGGACGCTGTCGAGCGAGACCTCGGCCCGCTCCCCGGCGCGCGAGCCCTTGTCCTGGTACGAGAGGGCATAAACATGGGTGCCAGGCTCCGAGCCGGAGTCTTCTTCCACGCCGCTGCTGAACATCGACATGCCGTTGAGCGGATCGCTCGATCGATAGATCGGCTTCCCGCCGCAGAGGACCTGGAGCGAGGGCACACGGATGTCATCGCCCGAGCTCGCGAGCTCCGCCTCGACGGTACACGGCGCGCCGGCCGCGAGGGGGAGCCCCGTGGCGCGCGCGACGGCCGCCTTCCATGTCGCTGTCGCGCGCCGCAACGGCCTCTCGGGCGCCGGCGCGGCCGGCGCCGGCGCGGGCTCGGGCGCAAGCGCCGACGGCGCGGGGACGGGCTCGGGCGGCAAGGCCGGGACCGGCCCCGGAACGCCGTCCGTCGTGCCGGGCGCCGGCCCCCGCAGCACATGGCCCGCGACCATGGCGCAGATCCCCAGGCCCGCGAGCACCGCCAGGATCGGCACGGCCAGCGAGCGCCTCGGCCGGCCGCGCACGGCGTCGAGCTCGCGGCCGAGCTGGTCGAGCACGCGACGGGCGTCCTCCATCTGGCGCTCGAGCTGCTCGACGCGCGCCGCCCGGTCGTCGTCGCGGTGGTCCTGGAGCTCCTTTCTGGCCGTCGCGAGCTGCTCCTCGAGGCTGTCGACGCGCCCGCGCAGCGCGTCCCGTTCGTCGCGGTACCGCATCGCACAACCATACCACTGGGCGGCTCGCCCGTTGCTCTCGGGCTGCCGGTCGAGGTGATGCCCCTACCGCAGCTCCGGCCGCGGCGCGACGTGGGGGCATCGCGCTGAGCGCGTCGTAACGCCGCCTGACGCCGCGGATCGCCCCCGAGACCCGAAGCTCGTTCGGGGCGGAGTCTTCCTTATCAATTGGGCTTGCCGCCGTGCTTGCGCGTTGACACGCCGGCTGCGAGCAGCCGCAGGACCTGACGCTCGCGCGGGTGCTCGTCGATGCTCCGGGCCGAGCGGACTCGCGCATAACCTCGGTCCGCTCGCCTGGACCGGGCTGACCGCGATCGAGGCGGCGCTCTACATGCAGCAGCGCCGGCGGTGGACGCACGCGCGACGCTCGATGACCCGCGGCAGCTCTGCTACACACAGCCTCTATGGCCAGCACCGACGCGCAGCCCCCGAACAGCGACTACCTGGACCGGCTGATGCGGAGGAGCTCCTTCGAAGCGCTGTGGCCCTTGTTCGCAAAGGCGACCAGGCCCGCCAAGGAGATGACCGAGAGCTACTCTGCCCTCTGCCATCTTCGGCCCTTCCTGACGAAGGGCAGCCCATGTCGCGTCATTCACGTCGGGGACGGGGCCCACGCGAGGACCGGAGCCCTCTTTTCGCTGAAGAGCGAGGCGGACAACATCAGCGTCGATCCGCTGCTCAACGTGGCCTTGGTGGAGGCGTGGCGCGATCGCTTCGGGGTTCGGCGCCTGGCGTGGCACAAGGCCAGCATCGACGACGTCGCGGATCAGCTCAATGCCCTGCCCCCGATGCCGGTGTTCGTGACGTTCGTCCACGCCCACGTGCACATGGACAGGGTGCTCGATCGGCTGCGCTGGGACGCGGCCTTCACCCTCGCGTGTTGCTTGCCCGGCCACCAGCTCACGCAGACGCGCGTACCGCTCGAGGAGGGCATTGATCCGAGCGTGCTGTCCACGGGACGTCAGTACCAGGTGGTGGTGAACCCCAACGCCTCGGTATCATAATCTCTCCAGGCCATCCCGCCGACGAGCAGCGGTCCCGCGCCGCCCAGGTGAGCGCCAGGCGGCAAGGCTGGAGCCCCCGCCGCTGGACGTCGAAGACAGAGATGGTCATCGACGCCGTCGCGCACATGAAGCGATGTCCAGGATCCGTCGGAGGCGGGTCAGGTGATGTGGGGCCAAGTCGCCGCAAAGAATGGCTTCCGCGTGATGGCTTACGACGTGCCTTCCAGGATGCCGTGGGACCAAGGCAAGAACGCGTTCTTCGTCTCGGTCCGCGGCGACTCGGCCAACGAGATCACCGCGCTCTGGGAGAAGCTGTCCGCTGGCGCGACCATCGCACAGCCGCTTGCGCCGTCGGGATGGACGCCCCTCTACGGAATGCTCGAGGACCGCTTCGGCATCACGTGGGTCCTGGATGTCGCCACGGAGTACAAAGCGCCCTGATCCATCGAAGGAACGCGCGTGGAGTCATGAATGGAGGACGGCATGCCCGAGGCCGGGTGCGCTCTCACTCGCGGGCGCGCTCGCCGATGGTCAGGAGGACGCGGCAGCCGGCGCGCTCGCCGCTGCGGACCTCGAAGGCGTGGCCGCCGTCGCCGGCAAGGGCCCAGTGATGGAGCGTGAGCGCGCCGCAGCTCTGCGCCGGCGGGTCGAGCAACGCGGTGTTGCCGTGGACCGCGAAGGTCCAGGTGCAGCCGTCGCCGTCGGTGGCGGCGGCGGTGTGCGGCCCGGTGCGCTCGATCGCGAGGCTGCCGAGCTGGGGCTCGTAGCTCGGCGGCAGCGGGTTGCCCTCGGCGTCGGCGCAGGCGACGGTGGCGACGTTGGTGCGGGTGAGCGGATCGGGCGGGGCGTAGGCCCACGAGCCGGCGAACGCGGCGGCGGGATCGTCGTCGGCGTCGGGGTCGACCCAGGTGCGCTTGCCGGCGGCGAGCACGAAGGCGCAGTCGGGGCCGCCGGGGCGGTGGCTGATGGCGTCGACGACCTCGGCGGCGCCGGCGCCATCGCGGGCCAGGGTCCAGCTGGTGATGGTGTAGCTCGATCCGATGACCGGGTTGTTGCAGGTCGCCTCCGCCGATGCGAAGCTCGCGTGCTCGTCGTCGGCGTCGTGGAAGGTCCACGAGCAACCCTGATCGGTTTGCACCGCGACATGCATGCTGAATGCCGCTCGAACGCCGCGCACCGGAGCCGCCATGACCAGGCGCTCTGATCGCATCAGCCCGGCATCCGCGGTGCAGGCACCTGCCCGCAGGCAGGAATTTAGCCAAGACCTACACCTGCCCTGGGGTAAATTGCATCTCGTGGACGGTACGACGCTGAACGGCAGGTATACCCTCGGCCGATTGCTCGGCAAGGGCGGGATGGGAGCCGTGTACGAGGCCCACGATGTCGAGCTGCAGCGCCGCGTCGCCGTGAAGGTCATCTGCCCGGAGCTCGCCCATGGCCGGTCTGCTCTGGGCCGATTCGAGCGCGAGGCGAAGGCCGCGAGCGCCGTCCGGACCGAGCACATCGTCCGCGTGCTCGACGCCGGCGTGGACCACGAGACGGGCTCGCCGTTCCTGGTGATGGAGCTCCTCCGCGGCGAGGATCTCGCGCAGCTCCTCGACCGCCTCGGCCCGCTGCCTCCCAGGCTCGCGCTCCGGATCGTGGCCCAGGCGTGCGTCGGCTTGCAGAAGGCGCACGAAGCCGGGGTCCTGCACCGGGACATCAAGCCGGCCAACCTGTTCCTCGCGCGGCGCGAGGAGGGCGGCGGGATCATCGTCAAGCTGCTCGACTTCGGCGTCGCCAAGGTGCGGCCAGTCCACGACCCTCGCGAGGATACAACGGGCCTCACGCGGTCCGGACACGTGCTCGGGACGCCGCGCTACATGTCCCCCGAGCAGGCGCGCGCCATCAAGGACATCGATCATCGGACCGACCTCTGGTCGCTCGGGGTCGTGCTCTACCGCGCGCTGGCCGGGCGCACGCCGACCGAGGATGTCGAGACGGTCGGCGATCTCATCACCGCCCTGGTCGCCGACCTGCCCGCGCCGGTCCAGACGTTCGCGCCGTGGGTCTCGCCCGAGATCGCCGCCGCCATTGACGGCGCGCTCCAGTACCAGCCGGCCGACCGGTATCCGAGCGCCTCGGCGATGCTCGAGGCGCTCATGCCGCTGCTCGGCGAGGAGCCTCTCTCGCTGCACGAGAGCATGCTCGTCCCCCTGGAGCCGTCCGAGCGCCTCATCGTCGCCCCGCCGTTCGAGCCCCGGGTGAGGTCGCGCATGGCCAGGCGGTCCATGTTCCGTGCGGGCGGCGCGGAGCGGTGGAAGGACCTCCCCACGGGCAGCACCATGGCGCTCGCGAATGAGACGACGCTCAGCCAGGATTACCGCGTCGACGAGCGACTGCCGAGCGAGCCCGCGCCGCCGCCGCCCCGGAGCCTGAAGCGGTTGCCGCTCTCGGCCCTCGCGCTGCTCGCCGCGGGCCTCGGCTGGGCCGCGATGCCCCGGTCAGCCGACGCGCCCGGCACGGCGTCCACCGGTGTGCAGCGTGCGATCCGCGGCGCGCTGGAGGCGCCCTCCGTCCAGGGCCCGGCGCCCTCGCCGGCGCCTGAACCCTCCGCCATCGCGCGCCGGCTCAGGCTGGCGAGCACCCTCGAGGAGGCCTCGGCAGAGATCGACGGGGTGCCTGCGACCCTGAAGGACGGCATGGTGGAGCTGCCCGGGACCCCGGGGAAGGTCCACAAGGTGCGTGTCCTGAAGGGCGATGTCGAGATCGAGACGGAGGTCATCGTGACGGATGCGGGCTTCATCGCGGTGAAGCGGAAGCAGATGTCGCGCCGGGATGCCGGGAGTCCGGCGAGGAAACCTCGGCCCGCAGCGACGGCGAGCGCGGCGCGGGCCCCCGCGGAGGCGAGCAATCCGCTCATGCCTCGGCGCTTCGAGTAGCCGACCTCGAGGCCGGCCGCGGGGCGGGCCTCCCGGGCGGCGCTGTCAGCGGAACTCGTCGACGTTCATGTTGTACCGCCTGATCCACCGGTGCACCTGCGCGCGATCCCTTCCGAGCTCGCGCGCCACCGCGGCGACGTTTCCCCGCTGCTGCACCAGGAGCTCCCGCAGCACCTTCTCGTCCGGGGAGGTCCGCGGCGGCAGCGCCCCATTCGGCGCGTACCCTCCCTCGCCCGCCGACAGCGCCGCCCTGTCCTCCGGGATCAGCGTGGCGCGGGCAGCGTCCGCGGGCGGGGGCAGAGACGCCGAGCTCCGGGCTCCGTAAGTCCTCATCTGGCTCCGGATCTCGCCACTGAGGTCCTGGAGATCGAGCTCGGGGCCGCGGGCCGTGGCGGCCCAGCGCTTGATGAGCGCCTCGAGCTCTCGCACGTTGTAGGGAAAGTCGTGGTGGAGCAGGCTCGCCATGAACGCCGTGCTGGGGCGCACCTCGTGCCGACCGTGGCGCCTCGCGAGCGCGACGCAGAGCGAGAAGATGTCTTCCTTGCGCTCGCGCAGGGGGGGCAGGGTGATGCTGTATTCGTTCAGGCGAGCGAACAGATCGGCGCGGAAGGCGCCCTTCTGCTGGAGCGCGTCGAGATCGCGGTGGGTGGCGGCGACGATCCGCACGTCGACCTGCTCGGGCTGCGCCGCGCCGAGCGGCGTGATCTCCTTCGACTGGATCACCCGGAGGATCTTCGCCTGGGCCTCCAGCGGCATATCCCCGATCTCGTCGAGGAGGAGCGTGCCCTGATGGGCCGCGCGGATGATGCCCATCCGGTCGCGCTCGGCGCCGGAGAACGCGCCGCGCCGGTGTCCGAAGAGCTCCCCCTCGACGAGCGCGGCGGGGATGGCCGCGCAGTTGACGGCCTGGAGCGGCCCGCGCCTGCCGCTCCATTCGTGCAGCTGCTCGGCGAAGATCTCCTTTCCCGTCCCGCTCTCGCCGAGGATCAGCACCGACAGCTCGCTGCGCGCGATCTCGCGAAGGCGCCCGGCGAGGAGCTGGCTCTGGTACCCGCCGACGATCCGGCTCGTCGAGGAGCACGGCCGGACCTGCGACGGCGAGTCCGGATCCTCGAGATAGGCGCCGTCTATGCGGTAGTGCGCGTAGCTCTCGGCGTCGTGCTCGACGAACTTGAAGATGGCGCTGCCGATCCGGATCTCGTCGAGGTGCGCGAGGACCGCCTCCGTGACGAACTCGCCGTTATGGATCGTGCCGTTGCGACCGCCGAGATCGGAGAGGTGCCAGACGCCCCCGCGCCGCTCGATGCGAGCGTGGTGACGCGACGCGGTGGGCGTCGGTACGTAGACGTCTGCGCTCGGGTCGCGGCCGAGGACCGAGCCCGACTCGAACACAGGGTACGCCGGGCGAAACAGCTCGTAGTCGGGCGCATACAGCAGCACGATGCCGGCCCCCGAGCTCGCGCGCCGGGAGGTCGGCATGTAAATTTGCATCGACGCTGTGGTACCGAGGCCCTTCTTCGATAGACTCCTGTCACCGGGCATTGCGCTAGCGATGCTACCAAACCTCGTCCGCGCGGCGCGTGATTTGTTCCGCCGAGATCAGGCTCGCACAGCGTTGCCCCTGTGCGACCCGGAGCAGGTTCTCGTTCTGGGTGCGCCCGGGGAGGCGCACCGAAGCTCTCCGGGCCGGCAGAGCCGCGACGCTGCCCGGGAACGGCGCGAGCTCGGGATACGGGCCCGCGCGCGGGCGACCAGGGGCGCCGAGCTCACTTGAGCAGGATGGATTCCACCGAGGTGGTGCCCTCGATCGCCTCACCGACACCCCCGCCGAGCGCGATGAGCTCGTTCGCGTTCCGGTCGACAAGGCGGTGGAAGATGCGGGGCGTCTTCAGCGTCGCGGCCTGTTCCCAGCCATCGCGGGCGTCGTTCAACCGGTAGACGACGCCCTCGGCCGCCGTGAAGTAGATGGTGTCGTTCAGGCTCACCGCCGCGCAGCCGAAGCCGCCGATGGGCGTCTGCGTCGGCAGCGCCGGCCCCTCGGACCAGGTCTCCGTCGCGGGGTCGTAAACCCGGGCTTCTGTCGGGAACACGCCGCTCAGCATCCCCCCGAGGACATACACCTTGCCGTCCACCACGCCGCCGCAATGATCGCGCACCTTGAACGGCTGCGGGTGCTCCTCCCACGCGAGCTCGTCCGCCGCGAGATCGATGCTCAGGAACGTCTCGTGATACGCCTCGGTCTCCGCGCCGCCATCGATCTTCCAGCCGCCGGTGACGTGGAGGGTGCTGCCGACGAGCTCGACGTCGTGCGACGAGCGCGAGTCGGGCATGGGCGGCAGCGCGGACCATGCGTCCGCTTCGGCGTCGTAGACCGCGAACTCGTCGAGCGTGAGCAGGTCGAGCGCCTCCCCGCGTTGGCTCCTCGAGGTCATCCCGCCCAGCCGGTACAGCTTGCCTTCATGCGTGAAGAGCGTGCTCTGCTGCACGGGGACGTTCGGGCCCGCGACCTCCTCCCACGCCGCGTCGGGCCTCGACAGGTCGAGCCGGCGCAGGTTGGGTATCAGGCTCTCCACCGAGGAGTCGTGCGCCTCGCCGATGTGGCCGCCGTGGACGTACAGGTGGTCATCGAGCACGCGCGCCGTGAACGCGGTCACCGGCTCGGGGAGCGCGGTGTAGTCGGAGGGCGCGGGGTCGTTGTTCGGGGTGTCCGCCGGGTCGGCGCCCTCCCCGTCGTCGCCACCGCAGGCGGCGACCACCGAGACCGCGAGCACGACCGCGAGACGTTGAGTCGAGGCACTGCTCAGATGCATTGGACAGATCCTTTCGGTAGGGTGAGGCGCCATCGCGACCAGGCGGCGCTGGAGCGCGTGGCGCCGGCGGCGATGCTTCCACGAGCGCCGACGCGGCGTCCAGCGGGCGCGACCGCGCGCCCCGCGCTCGTGGTCCCGATGGACGACGCACCCGCGGCGCCGTCCCCGAACGGGGCGCGGCGCCGCGAGCCTCGGTTCTTCAGTCGGCCGGCAGGTAGCCGAAGGTGCAGTCGTAGCTGCGGCTCGTCACATCCTCGGCGGGCGCGCTGGCCGAGACCTTGACGAGCAGCCTGTTCTCCGCGGGGCTCGCCGGGAGATCGACCCCCACGATGGCCAGGTCCGTCGTCTCGTTCTCGGTGGCCGTGTAGTCTTCGCCGATCTCCGTGCCATCGCCGTTCAACAGCGTGACCGTGAGCTCGCGCAGCCCGGAGCCGTGGCGCTGCGCTCCGCAGAAGGCGGACACCTTCCATGCCTCGTCCGCGTTCTCGGGCACCGGGAGCGCGTAGTAATCGATATCCGGGGTGAGCCCGTCAGCAAGCTGGCCGTCCACGGACAGGCCCACAGGTTCATCCTCTCGACGCGCCGCCTGCTGTGGGCGCCCGGCACCAATGACTCGTACTCGAACCACAGCATCGGCCTCGCCGGTCACGTGCTGGCGACCGCCTCGGGCATGCCCGAGCGACCTGCGCGTCCTCGCCGACGCGGTCGTCAAGGCGGCGGGCCCGGTGCCGGTGGACAGCAGCTACGACCTGTTCTGAGCGCACGCCGCGCAGCGGCGGCCGTGCTGTCCGGGAAGCGGAAGAATGGAGCGAGCGATGGCCGGCTGACGCAGAGCCGCCATCGCTCGCATCCTTCGTTCCTGGCGGGCGAGCAGGCGGATTGCGCCTCCCACCGGCCCCTGTCAATCGCAGCGGCAGTAGAGACACCCAGGGTGGTGCGGGCCGGTTCCGCAATATCCCGCCCACCCGGTATTGCTGCACGTGCAGGGGTCATGACGGCGGAGGCAGTTGTCCAACTTGCACGCCTGGTCCGGCTCCTCGATGGGCGAATCAACGCTCGCGGCGTCCGCCGATGCGCCGTTCGCCGGAGCTTCGCAGGATGCCGGATTGTTCGCGTTCGGCTCGTCCACGTGCGCTGCGCGGCCCGCGCCGCCCATGCCCACCGCGGAGAATAGCGCCACAATTGAGATGATCCAGCGAGTCTTCATGGTCAGACCTCCTGTGCACAGAGCCTGTTGCTCGTCGGTGCGCGCGACGGGAAACGTCGGTAAATGGCGCATCCCCGCAACGAGCGCGCGCATCGTCGACGCTCGAGAAGTTGAGCTACGGCTCCCTGGTCGCAAGTGACCGCGCGTGCGCGGAGGGAGTTTGCTCCGGGGTCGGATCGAGAGGGCGAAACGGCTCCGCCGGGAGGACAGGGAAGATCCACCGCGCGCCGACTATCGCAAATGGGCGATGCCACAGCGCGACCTCGGCTTCGAACGCTTCCTCATCCACGCGATGCGAGGAGATGGACGGACCCCGGGCATTCATGGTCTGAAGTATAGAGCTTTCCAGTATCAATTCGCGTGAATGACATGGCCGGGCTACTCATGACTCGTGAAGGTCGGATGACACCACCGACCTCCAGACAGGAGCAGTGACATGATCTATTCGACCGCGACCGTACCCGTGAACCCCGAAGGCGAGCTCCCGCTCACCCGCGACCAGCTCTGGCAGGGACTGGTCCTCAAGGCGCGTGACGCGAGGCTGTTCTTGCCGCCCGGCTGCTGCACGAAGTGCGACGTGGTCGTCGAGGGTGGAGAGTTCATCCTCCGCGAAGCGAGCATCCTGGGCGACGACGTGTCGGAGATCATCACCTTCGAGCCCCGGACCAAGGTGTCCTTCCACCAGTCAGTCGAACAAGATGTTGCGCGCGTCGCGCGTCTGGATGCGCCAGGTGTCCTCGCGGATCTTCACGAAGTCGCCGAGCTTGCGCACCTCCGCTCGAATTCTCTCCTTGTACCTCTGCCTGTCGATCGGACCCGTGAACGTCTTCTGCGCGTGGAGCTTGCCCTCCAGGACGATGAGCGAGCAAGGCCCCAGGCAGAACCCGTTCGGGTAGACCGTGAGCCACTTCCGGCCGTGGATATCGAGGAGCGTGGCCTGGCACGCGGCCGCGGGGTCTTCCTGTTCCTCAGTTGGCGGGCAGCCGATCCGGGCCAGCCTGTCGCGCAGGTGCTCCGGCGGGACAGGCTCGATCTCCACCTCGCCCATGTAGAGATAAAATTCAGGCGTCGCGTTACCCCCCCGGATCCCCGACGTATCCGGGCCAGGAGGCGACGCGCCGCATGCAGTGAGCAGCGTCGCCGCAAGCACGAGCCGCGCCCATCGTCCGAGCATCTATCTCTCTCCTTGCTAAACGCCGACGTGGAACGCGGAGGCCCGGGCGCACCTTACAGTCTGCCAGCAACCCGACCCTGTACGCCGCAGCTCGAAGCGACCGGCCTGGTGAGATCTCGCCGCGCCCAGCGTCCTTCATCCTGCTGCGGGCGGTCAGCCTTGATGGCGCCCGCCCGCGCTGTACGCTTCGACACCATGAGCAAGCCGCCGATCCTGCTGGTGCACGGCATCTGGGACTCGGCGGCGCGCACCGACCGCCTGCGCGCCGGGCTTGCGGCCCGCGGCGTCGACCGCGCCCGTGCCTTCGATCGGGTCGGACCGGCGGGTGCTCGACGGCTGCCGGGATCACTGCGCCAGCGCTCGTCTCCCGGAAGGAGGCGCGCATCGAGCACTCCCATCGATGATCGGACGGCGAGTGGTTGCTATCAATCCCTGGACCTGAGTCCAGCTCGAGATGCACACCGGGGAGACGGGCGCTCCGGCACCGCGAGCCCCCGCAAGCGCATCACCTTTCGCGAGAGGCGGAGAGGCCACCGCTCGAGCGGCGGAGCGCATGGGCGATGCCGCTCCGCAGCGTCCCCATCGTGACGATCCCGCCGAGATCGACGTCCAGCGCGACGAGCGCCTGGGCCACCTCGGCGCGGACCCCGGTGAGCACGACCCGGGTGCCGAGCAGCCGGAGGGCCCCCGCCGTCCTGATCAACGTGCCCGCGACCCCCGCGTCGACCCCCTTGAGCCCCGTGATGTCGATGATCACCACCTCGGCCTGGTTCGCCTGCGCCCCCTCGAGCGCCGTGGCGAGCATCTGCTCCGCCCGCTCGGCATCCATCTGGCCGATGAGCGGCATCACCACGATCCGGTCGGTGATCGGGATGATCGGGCTCGACAGCTCGAGCAGCCTGGCCCTGTGCGCGCGGAGGATCTCCTCCTGGAGCGCGGCCCGCTCCCGCTCGGACCGCTCCCGCTCGGCGAGCTCGCGCGTGAGCTGCTCGTTGGTCCCACGGAGCTGCTCGGTCTGCAGCGCGACCTCCCTCGCGAGCGACGCGTTCGAGCGATGGAGCTCCTGGCGCATCGCCTCGACGCGCGCATAGAGCTGCGCGTTCTCGATGGCGCTCGCCGCCTGCGACGCGAGCGCCCGGAGCAGCTCCAGCCGCGCCGGCGAGAAGGCGTCGTGGAGGACTCGGTTCTCCAGGTAGAGGACCCCCGTGAGGCGGCCCTGGTGCGCGAGGGCCAGGCAGAGGACCGACCTCGGCCGCCTCGCCGCGATGTAGGGATCATCGGCGAACTGCTGCCCCCCGGCGGCGTACCCCGCGATGACCGGCTCCCGGGTCCGCTGGACGTGGCGGACGACGCTCATGGCCAGCGCGTCGCCCACCCGGGCCGCCGCCGCGGGGCCGACCGCCCTCTCTTCCGGATCCACCCCGATCACCGCCTCGACGCGCAGCGCTTCCTCCTGCTCGAGGAGCAGGATCCCGCGCTGCGCGCCGGTGTTCTCGACGAGGATCTCCACGAGCCGCTCGAGCAGCCGGTCGAGGACGAGCTCGCCCGAGATGGCCCGGGCCGCCCGGAGGACGGACAGGGCGTCGAACCCGAGCCCTCCGGTGCTGCTGGACGTGCTGGAGACGGTGCCCGACGGGACGAAGCGCGCCGACGCATCGCCCTGCAGGAGGAGGAGGTGCGCATGGCGCTCCGAGAGGTGCGCCGCCTTGGCCGTCGCCCCCCACTGGAGGTAGCCGTAGTAGGCGTCGGTCATGTAGACGCGCGCGAGCTTCGGCCTCCCCCGCCCGAGCAGGAACCGCGCGCACAGCTCGTTCGCCAGCGCCGCGTGGTGCGCGAAGCCGTTCTGCCGGGACGCCTCGATCGCCTCGTCGTAGAGCGGGAGCGCGGCGTCGAGGCCCTCGCCCGACGCGCGCGCCGCCTCGGCGCACACGAGCGCTTGCTTGTGCTGGAAGTTCTCGGGACAGCGCTCGGCCCACGCCGCGAGCTTCGCGCGGTGGCGCGCGAGCATCTCCGCGCGCGCGCCGCGAGCATCTCCGCCCGCAGGCGGCGGGCCCTCCGCGAGGAGCGCGAGGCACGCGTAGAACGAGAGCTCCGTCAGGAGGTAGAGGTTGTTGCCGCTCGCGCTCCGCGCTTCGGCCTCCACGGCCATCGAGAACGCGGCCGCGTGCTCCTCGTGGAGGAACGCGAGCTGCGCCTTGAGCAGGTAGTAGGCGCAGGCGATGAACTCGGCGTCCGGCCCCCGGTGCGCCTCGACGAAGGCCGCCTCGTCGAAGCCGTCGCCGCTCAGGCTCAGGCGGCCGTCGGTGGCCCCGGCGAGGCTCGCGGCCGCCTGCTTCACGAGCAAGAGCCCCGCCGCGCAGATCGCCACCTGCGTGCGCTGCATGAGCTCGATGCCCCTGCCCGCGTCCGCGCGCACCGCCCCGAGCTCGTCGCCCGCGCAGAACCGGATCGCGACCCCGTGGAAGAAGGCGTAGGAGAGGTAGAGGAAGTCTCCCGACTCCAGGCCCGCCTTGTACGCCCGATCCAGGTAGGCGAGCGACTCGCGGACGGGCTTGAAGAAGTGGCTGAAGACGCCGACGAGCTCGTTCAGCTTGCACGCGAGGCCGTCGTTCCTGAAGCGCTCCTGGAGGACGAGGGCGAGATCGCTGAACGCGCGGGCCTCGTCGTGCCGCTCCAGGACGAGCGACAGCATGAACCCGAAGCTCATGGCGCCGTACGCCGACAGGTCGCAGTGGCCGTGCGTCAGGAGCAGGTTGATCTGCGTGACGTTGAGGAACCCGTAGAGGACAGGGCCGATGAGGGGGCCCGGCTGGAGCAGCGTCGAGAGGACCTCGCAGGCGGCGCGCGCGTCCGGATCGGTCATCTCCGGCGCAGAGGCCAGCGCGTCGACGCTCCGGCCGGCCAGGTTCTGGCTCACCTCCGCGAGCCCCGCGGCGAACGCGGCCCCGAGCGCGCCGTCGCCCTTCGGCACGTCGATCCCGAAGAGCGCGAGGGCCGCGATCCCGGAGCTCACGGCGTCCGCGAACCTGCTCGAGGTGAGGTAGAGGATCGCGCGGAGCCTGAGCACGCGCGCGCGTTCGACGCGGGTCGCTGCGCGCGGCAGGAGCTCCTCGAACAGGCGCTCGGAGGCGTCATGGGCGCCGGCGAGGTACTCGCACTCGGCCTGCTCCAGGCGGAGCGCGAACGCGAGGTCGGGCTGCGCTTCCCAGCTCGCCCCGCCGAGCGCCGCGATCCCGGCGCGCAGGTACGCGGCGGCCGACTGGTACGCGGTCGCGGCCTTGGCCTTCCGCCCCGCGCTCAGGTTCCAGGCCGCGAGGAGCTGCCGCTCGTGCGGCGCGTCGAGCCGCGCCGCGACGAGGTTCAGGTGGCGCAGGGCGCCGAACAGGTGGTCCTCGTCGATGTCGCGGTCGCCCCTCGCCAGCAGCAGCCGCCCGATCCTGAGGTGCGTCTCGTCCCGGAGATCGCCCTCGGTGAGCGCGTAGGCGGCCTCATGGATGCGGTCGTGCAGGAACCTGTACGAGACGTCGAAGGACGCCGCGGTGCTGTCGTCGTAGAGGAGGCGGTACTCGGGGTCCTTGGGCAGGACGAGCCCCTCGCGCAGCGCTTCCCAGAGATCGCGGCCCGTCTCGACCGGGGACCTGTCGTGGAGCGTCGCGAGCATCTTCAGCGTGAACTCGTGGCCGATGCACGCGGCGAGCTCGAGGACGCGCTGCGTCCCGGGCGCGAGCCGCTCGATCTTGCTCGCCATGAGCGCCACGACGTCGCCCGTGAGGCCGCGCTCCCGGATGCGATCGAGCTCCCAGGAGAAGGCCCCTTCGCGCTCGTCGAAGGCGAGCGACCCGTCCTCGTGCAGCGCGAGGAAGAGCTGGCTCAAGAAGAACGGGTTGCCCCCGGTCCGCTCGAAGACGAGCCGCGCGAGCGGCGCGGCCCGCTCCTCGCCGCAGGCGAGGGCGTCGGCGACGAACCGGGAGACGTCGGCCGCGGACAGGGGCGCCAGATCGAGCGTGCGCACGCAGCCGCCCGCCTTGCTCAGCGCCTCGAGCATCGTCGCGAGCGGGTGTGCCGCGTCCACCTCGCCGGCGCGGTAGGCGCCGACGACGAGCAGGTGTCCGGTGGCCCGCTCCGAGAGGCCGCTGGCCTGGTCCGAGAGGAGGAGCGGGAGCAGCTTGAGCGAGGCCGGGTCGGCCCACTGCAGGTCGTCGAGGAACACGCAGAGCGGCCGCTCGGCGGTGAGCGCCCGAAAGAAGCGCTGGAAGACGAGCGCGAAGCGGTTCTGCGCCTCGGTCGGGCCGAGCTCCGGGACGGGCGGCTGGGGGCCGAGCAGGAGCTGGAGCTCCGGGACGAGCTCCACGAGCACCTGACCGCTCTGGCCGACGGCGCGCAGCAGCGCCGCCCGCCCTCGCGCGACCGCCTCCGCGGGCTCGGCCAGGATCTGCCGCACGATGTCCCGGAGGACGCGGGCGACGCCGACGTACGGCGTGCCGCGCGAGAGCTCCTCGAACTTGCCCGCGGCGAGGAGGAACGACCGGCGCTCGCGGGTGAGGATCCTGGGCAGCTCGCCCACGAGCGCGGACTTGCCGACGCCCGCGTGCCCCGAGATCAGGAGGAGCTCGGCCGCGCCCGAGGCGGTGCGCAGGGCGGCGGACACGAGCGTCGAGAGCTCGGCGTCGCGGCCGTAGAGCTTCTGGGGGAGGCGCAGCTCGCCCGAGGCGTCTTGCTGGCCGAGCGGGAACGGCGCGGCGCGCCCGGTCGACTCCAGCCTGGCGAGGCACGCCGAGAGGTCGTGCTTGAGCCCGCAGGCGCTCTGGTAGCGGTCCTCGGCGGCCTTGGACAGCAGCTTCATCACGATGTCCGAGAGCACCTCGGGCACCTCCGGCGCGAGCGCGCGCGGCGCCGGCGGTGTCCTCGCTATGTGGCTGTGCACGAGCTCGAGCGGGTCCGTGAGCGGAAAGGGCGGCGTGCCGGTCAGGAGCTCGTAGAGCGTGGCGCCGAACGAATAAAGGTCCGTCCGCCGGTCGACGACGCGGTTCATCCTTCCTGTCTGCTCCGGCGCCATGTAGAGGAGCGTCCCCTCCAGGGCGTCGGGCGCCTGGGCTCGCTGTGTCTCCTGCGAGAGGCGCGTGGCTATGCCGAAATCGGCGAGCTTGACCGAGAGCTGCCCGTCCATCTGGACAAGGATGTTGTGAGGCTTGATGTCCTTGTGGATGACGTTGCGCTGGTGCACCGCGCCGAGCGTGTCCGCGAGGGACACGGTGATCCGGAGGACCGTCACCGGATCGAGCCGTCGCGCGGTGAGGACCTGGGCCAGCGACTGGCCGCCCGTGTCCTCCAGCACGAGCGCCACGCCGTGGTGGTGCTTCTCCATCGCGTGGGCCAGCACAACGCCCGGCAGGGCGAGCTGCCTCAGGATGGCGAACTCATGCCTCAGCTTGGCTATATCCCTCGGCTCCGGGTACTCGGTCTTCAGGACCTTGGCCACGATCGGGACGCCGTCGGCGCTGCGTCGCCCTCTGTACAGGATGGTGGATTTGCCTTCGTGGATCGGCTGGATGAGCGTGTATCGGGAGAGGAGGGCCATCGTGTGCCTGATGTGTTCTGTCAGCGCAGAGTGTGCCCGAGAGGCCGCTGACATCGCGCGAAGAACCTTCTGTCATATCGAGCGGCGTGCCGGGGAGACCGCGAGGCGCAGGGAACGCCGAGATATGACGCTTCACCCCTGGCGTCCTCCGCGCTCTCGCAAATCACTGAGTGACTCTTTTACCGCATACGGCTTGCGGGGACCAAGCGGTGATGTGCAAGGGCGAGCGATCCGTGACGCGCTGGAACATGTGGGCGATCGCGCGGATCATCGCGATTTCCACGACGCACCACGAGGCGCGGCGTAGCCTTTTTTGGGGATGATGGCAGCTTCTTCGGACGGGATATAGCGATCACCGCCCGTCGGACGCGTTGCGCGCCCGGTAAGCGCGCTGCTGGCAGGCCCGTGAGCAGTAAGCCCGCGGCCGCCCCGTGGCAGGCTGGGCGATCTCGCCGCCGCACTGCGCGCACGTCGCCCCCCCGTCGCGCCGAGGGGGCTCGCCGGGAGTTTCGTCACGAACTGGCGCCGGAGGCTGTGACGTTTCGCCACTTTCGTCACACTGGCCGGAGCGCGACCGGACGAGCGCCTCGATGCCGTCGAGCACACGCTGCAGGCCGAACAGGAACACGTCCTCCGTGAACGGGTCCTCGTCGAACGCGCCCGAGCTCATCATCCGCGCCATCGTCGGATAGCGGGCCGGGTCGAAGAGCTTCTCGAAGAAATACGCGCGCTCGGACCACCACTGCTCGTCGGTGACGCCGGTCTCCTGCTCGGCCTCGGCCCGGTCCACCGAGAGCCGCCCCGCGCCGCGAACGTAGCTGTCGACGAGGTGGACGGCGGCGAGCATCTCGCGGTCGGTGAGGCCGATCCCGGAGACCGCGCGGAGCGCCGCCTCGTACGCCGCCATCCCCTTCGGCCCCATCACGGGGCGCACCGGCGTCACGTGCAAGAACCACGGGTGGCGGTGGTAGAGCGCCCAGTCCGCGAGCGCCGACGCCTCGAGCTTGGCCCGCCACCCCCCGGGGACGCCATCGACGAGGGACATCTCCCCCGCCGCGGTGTCCAGCATGAGGTCCAGGAGCTCGGCCTTGCTCGGCACGTACCGGTACAGCGACATCGGGGTGAACCCGAGCTTCGCGGCGACCCGCTGCATCGACAGCGCCGAGAGCCCCTCGCCGTCGGCGAGCTCGATCGCGGCCCGCACGATCTGATCGAGGCTCAGGCCGGGCCTGGGCCCCCGGCTTGGCCGCTTCCTGATCCCCCAGAGGAGCTCGAGGCTGCGCACGGCGTCGCCGCTCCCGCTGTACTCCGTCGCACTTTTTCGTCGCCTCTTGGGTTTGACAGCCATCCGTCAACTGCGTATACCACACACAATATCGTGTACGTCATAAACAGTTGTGGGAGGTCCGCGTGAAGCAGCACGACGAGAGGCGACCGATGCGAGCGATGCGACCGACGACCCTGCTTTTTTACGCGCGCGGCCTCGCGGCCGCCGCGCCGCTCGCGCTTTCGCTCGGATGCGCGGCGCAGGCGCCGGAGCCGACGCCGGAGCCCACGTTCTGGCAGGACGTCGCGCCGATAACGGCATCCAGGTGCACCGCGTGTCATCAGGAGGGCGGGCTCGGGCCCTTTCGCCTGGACGAATACATCTCGGCGAAGGCGCGCGCCGGCGCGATCGACGACGCCGTGCAGGGCGGCCATATGCCCCCGTTTCTCGTGGCGCACGACGGCTCGTGCGGCGACTTCAAGGACGAGGCGACGCTCACCGTCGAGGAGCTCGACGTCATCCATCGCTGGGCGACCGGGGCGCGCGCCGAGGGGGAGCGCGCGGGCGCGCCGCCCACCCCGCCCGTGCCCACGCTCGAGGGCGGCGTCGACTACATGACACCGCCGATCACCCCCGTGGTCGACCCCGCCGATCCCCTCGCGGCCCACGACGAGTGGCGGTGCTTTCCTGTGGACCCGGGCCTCGACACCGACCGCTTCATCACCGGATATCAGGTGACGCCCGGGGTCCGGTCCATCGTTCATCACGTCACGGTCTACCGGGTGACTCCCTCGGAGCCGTCGCTCGTGGAGGGCAAGACGAACCAGGATCTGATGACGGAGCTCGACGGCGCCTCGCCGGACAGGCCCGGCTGGGAGTGCTTCGGCGGCCCGTCCGACGGGTTGCCGTTCCAGCCGCTGTTCGCCTGGGCGCCCGGGCAGAACGTGGTCGAGTTCCCCGTCGGCACCGGGGCGCCGATCTCCTCGAAGGACCATTTCGTGGTCCAGGTGCACTACAACATCCATGACCACACGGGCGCCTCCGCCGAGGACTCGACGCGCCTCCGGCTCCGCTACGAGGACACCGTGGAGCGGCGCGCCGTGTTCCTCGGGGACGACGGCTTCCTCACGAGCCTCTTCGAGCCGGACGGCCCGGACACGCTGCCGCCCGGCCAGCAGGACGCCGCCTACACGTGGAAGAGGACGCGGGCGGAGCTCACGCTCGACCCGGCGCTGCCCTCGATCGAGGTGCTCGGCGTGATGCCGCACATGCACGAGCGCGGGCGCACGTTCGATATCCGCGTGGCGTCGGGGGCGCAGGAGAGCTGCATCGCGCGCGTGGACGACTGGGACGTCCACTGGCAAAACGTGTACTGGTACCGCACGCCGCCGCTGCTCGACCCGGGCTCCTCGCTCGAGGTGACATGCACCTTCGACACGCGCGACGCCGAGGACCCGGTGCTGCCAGGGTGGGGCACGCAGAACGAGATGTGCAACATGAACATCCTGGTCGCGCTGCCGATGACGCCGTGACGTCGTGACCGCCGCCTCGCCCGCGGTCTCCGCGGTCGCCCACGCTTCGGAGACGTCGAGCCCGAACTGCGGGACCTGCCCCGGGTTGACAGAACATTCTCCGACGCGATCCTACACCCTCTGGAAAATCGAGTTATATCAAGGGTTTATCCATGCGTCGCGTCCGACCACCTGGTCGTCGACGCGCACGAGGTCGTGGTGCTCGCGCCGCCGCTCACCGGATTCGCGACAACTTTGTTGCTCCCGGGGGCGCTGCCCCTGCGTTAAACCTTTCGTCGCCGGCGGACAGCGCGTGAGCACGCGCCGCGCGGGCGAGGGAGGTACCAGCATGGGGACCACGGAGAACGTCGCGCGTCGGGGTGAGCGCAAGACCCCGAGGCGCGCGGAGATCGCGCGCGAATACGGCCCCTTCCCGGGCACGCCGCGCATTCGCTCCGCGATCTGTTCGAGGGACCGTCGTCGCGTGGACGCTCACCAAAGCCCACGGCGGCACCCGGGTTCGCCTGGTGCATTCCGGTTTCTGCACGCCGAAGAATGATCTTGCGTTCGAGAGCATGAGCGAAGGATGGCCGAAGGTCATCCAGAGGATCGGCGCCATCGCCGAGGAACACACTCCACAGAGGCAAAGAATCCAGATGGATATGATCATCGTCACGGGACTTCGCTGGGCCCCGCCATTCGCCCAGGGGCTTGTTCGCGACTTGCGCGTGCGCTGGGCGCTGGAGGAGGCCGGGCTTCCATACGAGGTCAGGCTGATCGATCGCGGGGATCTGAGCTCGCACGCATACCGTCAGAGGCACCCCTTTGGGATGGTGCCGGCCTTCGAGGCGGATGGTCGGGGGCTGTTTGAATCGGGCGCCATCGTGCATCACATCGCCGCGGAGTCCGAGGCTCTGATGCCCGCCGATCGGCACGACCGCGCGAACACGGTCGCCTGGATGTTCGCCGCGCTCAACACGGTCGAGCCGCCGATCCAGAACCTCTCCGTGATGGACCTGCAGCAAAGCGAAGAACAGTGGGCGAAGCTGCGGCGTCCCGGAGCCGTGGATGCGGTGAAAGTGCGGCTGGGCGCGCTCTCCGCCTGGCTCGACGGGCGCGAGTATCTGGTCAATCGCTTCACCGCGGCGGACATCCTGATGACGACCGTGCTGAGGCTCATCCGGCACACAGACCTCGTGGCCGAATTTCCCGTGCTCGACGCCTACGTCAAGCGCTGTGAGGCGCGGCCGGCCTTCCAGAAGGCATTGAGCGAGCAGATGGCGGACTTCGCTCGAAACGCTCCCGTCGCAGCCTGAGGCCATGAATGGCCAGGGCCTTCAACTTCAATGGCGACGTCATGAGCGTGCGGATCACGACCTGCCTCCCGTAGCGCTCGGGCGCCGACAGGCAACAGGACGTCACCGAAGGGCCGCGCGCTCGACATCGTGATGTCGGTCGTCCGCGCGCTCGCCGCGGCGCACGAGCGCGACGTCGTGCACCGCGACCTCAAGCCCGAGAACATCATGCTCCTCGACTCGGGGCAGGTCAAAGCGCTGGACTTCGGCCTCGCCGGCCGCGGCGACTCCAGGGCGCGCAGCGGCACGCTCCAGACGCCGATCAGGTGCGCGGCGTGCTCGAGGGCGTTGGTCAGGAACACGTCGTCGTTGGTGGGCCTGGGGTCGCCGCCTGGACGGTCGTGGCAAAGCACGAACGAGTGGCGGCCATCTCCAGGGCTCTGCGCAGCACGTCGGTCTGCTGGACCACGGTAGCGCTGAGCCCGCCGCGCGAGAGCATGCGGACGCCGCGCACGCCGTGGTGGGCGTCGAGCGCCGCTTTCTTGTGGGATGTAGCGCCTTTTGATACGGTAGCGGGACAACTCGGGGATAGGACAACAGGTCGAAATGAAGGAGTCGTGAATACAGTTTTCGAGGCAACGTGCCAATGCGCTTATCCTTCTTGCCCCGCTTACCGCGTGCGGTGGGTCGCCGAGCGATGTCGCTGCCTAGAAGCCAGCCCACGTCGTCTATTACCCACCGGGTTCGTCCGTTTTGCCGTTCGGCAGGGATGACGCGGCCCGAGCGAATTTCGGGGGACGACCCACGTCCTTCGAAGGAAGCCGTGGCCGCGGGCGCTCGCGGGCTTGTCCTCATAAAGTGCGTTGTCCGCACGTCCGGTGAGGTCACCGATTGCAGATTTGTCAAGTCGATCGCGTTGCTCGACCAAGCCGTGCTCGATGCGATCAAAACATGGCGCGTCAAGCCGATATATTTTCGAGGAAAACCGGTCGATGTCGACTACACTTCGATGCACGCTCCGAGGACTCGCTCGGACAGATCCCACAATCTCCCTATCGCCAACTCTGCGTTCATACCCGTATGTCGACACGGGACCAGACCCAGTTGCGCAGAATTGACGTCCCCGGCACCCGCCCTACAAAATGAGCGACCTGGAGGCAGCCGTTCCTGAGCGAGCTCGTACGATGGTCCCCATCTCTCGCCTCCCACCCTTGTCTGTACTCTCTCTCGCCTCCCCGCCTCCCCGCCTCCCTGTGTACTCTCTCTTTCTCTGTCTCCCACCCAACAAGCCGCTGCTGCCGGCGGTGCTGCGCGCCGCGGCAGACCAGCAGGACGTTGGGCGGGCGAGGACACCGTCGCTGACGTCAAGCGGCGTGACTCTCCACGCTGAAGTCCACCGTCGTGTCCGCTCGCAGTCACGCCGGACCTGCAAGCGCTAGCTTCAGGGACAGCACAGGGATAGAATCGCAAGCATGTGCATGTTCTCGCCTACCCAGTTCAGCTGGCTCGGTCGGCTCACCGGCTGGCGCCGAGTGGAGACTCACGTCGCCGAGACGCGGATCTTCGCGCGCGTCGACGGCGACACGCAGTGGCTTGCTTACCAGATGCGCATCGGCACACCGAGCGACGTAGCGATGATCCTGCCGGTCCCGATCGTGCCGAGCAACGGCGAGGACGCCCTCTCGTTCATCGATCTCTCGGGGTATGAAACCCTCTTCGAAGATCTCGCGTGGCTCTTCCCGATGCTGGAGGACTCCGTGGTGGAACCACCGAGTTTGGGCGCCCCCCGCGCGCAAGAGACGAAGCTGGTCGTGCACGCCGTTGGCTCCTTCGAGGCTTCCTACGTGCCGACGCGCGCGCATTTTTCCCGGCTCGATCGTCGTTTTCGCCTCTCAAAGGCTGTGTGGAATGCGCTCCCTCAGTATTCCGACTGGGGCTTCGCCGTCTTCAAGCTGAAGAAGGGGCGGGAGAAGCGTATCCATCCAATGGCGTTCCGGTTCCCCACTCGGGATCCAGCGCGCATCTTCTTCCCGACGGTCCATGTGCACGATGGCCATTTCCACCCCAAGGCGAGATTCGACCATGCGCTCTATTATCAGCCGCCGATCCTTCGGGGCGCCGACGTCCTCTCCAAGGCTCCGGCTCGCGCGTGGCCGGCTCGCGCGTGGATAGACTCGTCCCGCGCGTGCGGGCTCGTCGACGTGGACACCAGCGTGGGCCGACGATTGATCCTCGGTACGCATAACAACGAGGACACTTGGATCGATCTCGCGGCAGATAGTCGCCAATCACCGGATCGGCTGGGCGTTGATCCAGGCGGGCTCCGTGAGTAGGCGATCAACCGCCCACGGACGATCCGAGCATGACGCACTGCCGCCTAACAAGCGGCTGCAGGCCGACGGTGCCGCGCGCTACGCGCGCGTCCCCGCGGCTGAGCCGCAAATCGTTGGGCATCATCCGCTCTGGCAGAGGCTCCGGCTCCTCGGCGAGCCAGTGAAGTGGGGTCTGCCGCGCGGCGGCCTGGGCGGGTTCCTCTCACGGCTCGCGTTCGCGCTGAAGGAGGAGGTGCGCGCCCCGGAGCTGCTCGGGCGCTATCTGCCCAGCGCGCGCCCGGGCTCCCGGCTCTCGGACACGGAGTCCTTCTTCCTCGCGGCGCGCGTCGGGGGCTGAGAGGGGCGCGTGGGATCGCCGAGCCGGGGCGGATTCCATTCTTGGCGCAGTCCTTGGACAGCAGCGCCTTTGCTCCACACTTCGATCGACGTTGCAGCATGTTGGTGAGGGCGACTTCGAGGCGCAGACGCGGAAGACGTTGGAGAACCTCGATCGGGCGCTGCCTCGGCACAAGTATCGAGCGCGCTCTGCTCTCTTACCTCGGTAGACGATCCTCGACGGGGCGATCCTCGAGAAATCTTCGCTTGGATCTGGCATGACTCCGACGGAGCAGGCGTCCTGGTTTGAACTTCCCCCGCGCCCCGTGTAGTGTTGGCCGATGCGGATACTCGGCATCTGCGGGAGCCTTCAAGCGAGATCATCGAACCTGACACTGCTCCACGCGGCCAGATCCATGGCCCCCGAAGGCGTCGAGCTCGTCCTGTACGACGGTATCCGCGAGCTGCCCCTCTTCAACCCGGATATCGAGGCGAGCGGCGCACCCCCGGCGGTCGGAGAATGGCGGCGCGCCATCGCGGCGAGCGATGCGCTGCTCATCGCCTCGCCCGAGTACGGCCACAGCTTGCCGGGCGCCCTCAAGAACGCCATCGACTGGGTGATCGGCACCGGCGAGCTCGAGCGCAAGGTCGTCGGCGTCACGGCCGCGACGGTCAGTTCCGAGCGCGGGCGCCTCGGCTTGCAGGCGCTGCGAGGCACGCTCGGCGCCGTGAGCGCCAGGGTCGTCGGCGGCGAGCCCATCGCGCGCGGGCCGTCGTTCGAGCGCGAGCTCGCGGCGCTGCTGGACGCCCTGATCGACGCCGCGCGCGTCGGGTCGACGAGCGAGCCGTGAACCCCTGAAGCAGACCGAAGCGACGATGTCCGCGCCGCCGCCCTGACGTCGGCGAGGCCGAGTTCCCGGGGACGCCCGGGTGAGGCGTTGATGGGACAGCGTCCCATGCAAGGCGAGGAGATTGGCGGGCTCATCGGTCGAGCAGCGCCGTGGACAGAGATCCGTGGACAGAGGAGGATCCGAATGGCAACCAGAGTCCATGGACAACCGAAGATCAGACCGCCGGCGGGCCCGGCGCGGGGTGGCTCTGGTGCTCCTGGTCGGCTCGGGCGCGCTGGCCTCGTGCTCGCCCAAGCGCGCCGAGGTCACGCCGCAGCCAGCGCCCACCGACAGGATCCTCACCGGCGCCGATGCGCTGGGCGACTGGACCACGGACGCGCCGGGCGTCAAGCGCAAGATCACCGTCGCCGAGCTCCCCGCGCCCAACGAGGACGAGTCGGTGACCAACAGGCCGAGCAAGGCAGATCGTCAACCGGGGATGTTCCCCAAAGTCCCATCGGGATTCACCGTCACCGAGCTTGCCACAGGTCTGGAGGAGCCCCGTGTCGTGCAGGTGGCGCCGAATGGCGATGTGTTCGTGGCCGAGAGCGGCGCGGACCGGGTGGCGGTGCTCCGGGACACGGACGGCGACGGCAAGGCCGACGTCCGCAGCGTCTACGCCGAGGATCTCAATCGCCCCTTCGGCATCGCCTTCTATCCGTCCGGCACCGACGCGCCGACGCACGTCTACATAGCGAACACCGACAGCGTGGTGCGGTTCCCTTACAAGGCGGGCGACACCCAGGCCAGCGGCCCGGCGGAGCCGCTGGTCACCAACATCCCCTCGGGCAAGGAGGCGGTGGGCGGCGGCGGCCACTGGACCCGCGATATAGCCTTCAGCAAGGATAGCCAGCGGATGTTCGTGTCCGTGGGCTCCCGCTCCAATGTCGACGACGACGAGGACGAGCACCGCCGCGCCTGCATCCTCGCCTTCACGCCCGACGGCAAGAACGAGACGCTCCATGCGTCCGGCATCCGCAATCCGGTCGGCCTGGCCATCGAGCCGGCGACGGGCGCGCTCTGGACCAGCGTGAACGAGCGCGACGAGCTGGGCGACAACCTGGTCCCCGATTACGTGACGCGCGTGCAAGAGGGCGGCTTCTACGGCTGGCCCTGGTACTACCTCGGCCCGCACCAGGATCCGCGCCACGAGGGCAAGCACCCCGAGCTGAGGGACAAGGTCATCACGCCGGACGTGCTGATCCAGTCGCACTCGGCGTCACTCGACCTCTGCTTCTACACGGGCCAGCAGTTCCCGGCCGACTACCAGGGCCACATCTTCGCCGCGGAGCACGGCTCGTGGAACCGCTCGCGGCGCACCGGATACAAGGTGATCCGCATCCCGGTCAAGGACGGCAAGGCGGCGGGCCATTACGAGGACTTCATGACCGGCTTCGTCACGAGCACCGGCGACGTGTGGGGTCGTCCGGTCGGCGTCGCCGTGGCCAAGGACGGCGCGCTGCTGGTGACCGACGACCAGAGCAACACCGTATGGCGCGTGGCCTACGGCGAGTGAGGCGCCCTCAGAACCGCCCCCGCACGAGCCCCACAGTGAACTCGGCCCCGCGCCGCCGGGGGCCTTCGCGGGCGGCGCCGGCACGGCGGGCGCGCCGGAGAGCTTCGGCTCGTCGAAGGCGAAGAGCCGGAAGCCCACGGCGATGCCGCGAACGACACGCCGCCGGCGATGGCCGCCGCCGCGCCGAGCCGGCCGCGCGCGTTCACCGCGGCGTTGTAGCGATCCCGCTCCGACGGCGTGAGCGAGCTCGCGTCCTGCCTGTCCCGCAGCTCCACCGCCTCGCCTTGGCGCGCCAGGGCGAGGCCCGTGAGCGCGCCTGTCGCGACGACGCCCGCCGCCCCGACGCGGGTCGGCGCAACCTGGGTCGGGCCGGGTCGGCGCAACCTGGGTCGGTTCGGGTCAGCGCAACCTGGGTCGGGCCGGGTCGGCGCAACCTGGGTCGGGTCGGGTCGGCGCAACCTGGGTCGGGCCGGGTCGGCGCAACCTGGGTCGGGCCGGGTCGGCGCAACCCGGGTCGGCGCAACCTGGGTCGGGCCGGGTCGGTGCAACCTGGGTCGGGCCGGGTCGGCGCAACCTGGGTCGGGTCGCTGCAACCTGGGTCGGGTTGCTCCGGTTGCTCCAACCTGGGTCGGGTCGCCCCTTGACGGCGGTCACCGTGGCACCAAAGTAAACGGTACGGTTTCGTTTACTCTGGGCGTGGCGATGGCGAGCAACCAGGAACGCAAGTCGGCGAAGCAGGCGCAGATCAGGGCGGCGGCGCGGCGCCTGTTCCTCGATCGGGGTGTGGCCGCGACGAGCACCGACGCGCTCGCCGCGGCGGCCGGCGTGTCAAAGCGGACGCTCTACGCCTACTACCCGAGCAAAGAGCTGCTCCTGCAGAGCGTCCTCGAGGAGCTCATCGCCGAGCCGGGCCAGCGGGAGCTCGCCCTGGCCTCCTCCATGCCGGAGGACGCGCAGGCGCTCCGCGACGCGCTCGCGACCTTCCTGCGCGCGGTGCTCACCACGCTCCTGCAGCCCGACTACATCGGCCTGGCCCGGGTGATCATCGCCGAGATCCCCCGGATCCCCGAGCTCGGGGCGCTCTTCCGCGAGACCGTACCAAGGCGGGTCCTGAACGCCGTCATGCGGCTGCTCGAGCACGGTCAGGAGCGCGGGCTCGTGTCGTTCCCGAGCGCCGAGACGGCGGCGCGCATGGCCGTCGGCGCGCTGCTCACGCACGTGGTGATGGACGGGCTCCTCGTCGGTGATGGTCCCCCGAGGCCACCGCCCCTCGACCGCATCGACGAGATCGTGGGCCTGCTCCTGCAGGCCGGTCGGCCCAACCCAGCGCAGCAGCGCTGAACCCCAGCGCTGCTGCGCTGGGACCAGCAAAGGAGCATATCGATGGAGCATTCTTTTCCACAGCGTTCACAGGACGACCCCGGAACCGTGGTGGTCACCGGGGCTTCGAGCGGCATCGGGCGCGCGGTCGCCCTGCGGCTGTGCGCGGCCGGCTTCCGCGTGCTCGCGGGCGTCCGCAACGAGCGCGACGCCGGAGCGCTGCGCGAGGCGGCCGGCCCGCGGCTGACCCCGCTGCGCGTCGACGTCACCAGCGCGGACCAGGTCGCCGCCGCGGCCTCGGCGGCAGAGGCCGCGGTCGGCGATGCTGGGCTCGCCGGCCTGGTCAACAACGCAGGCGTCGCCCTCAGCGGCCCCATCGAGCTCGTATCGCTCGACGATCTACGCTGGCAGTTCGAGGTCAACGTGTTCGGCCAGGTGGCCATCACGCAGGCCCTCCTGCCGATGATCCGCCGCGCACGCGGGCGCATCGTCAACATCGGCTCGATCGGCGACCGCGTCACCATCCCGTTCGGGGGCCCGCTCACGGCCTCGAAGCACGCGCTCGCGTCGATCAACGATGCGCTGCGCATGGAGCTGCACCCGTGGGGCATCCACGTCGCGCTCGTCGAGCCCGGCTCCATCGTGACCCGGGCGGTCGACAAGCTCGAGGCGGACGCCGAGGCGGCCCTCTCGAGGCTCTCGCCGGAGGGGCGCGCCCTCTACGGCGACGCGTACCGGACGATGGTGTCACGCTCCGCGGCCCACGAGCGGCGGGGGAGCCGGCCGGAGGTCGTGGCCGAGGCGGTGCTGCACGCGCTCACCGCGCGCACGCCGAGGACGCGGTACCTCGTCGGCGCGACCGCGCGGCCCCTCGCCCTGATGGCCAAGGTGCTGCCCGACCGCGTGCTCGACCACGTGCGCTTCGCGGTCACGGGAGCGCCGCGCGAGTTCGGTCTCCGCGCCGCCGCGCCGCGCGGGCGGCCCGAGCAACCACAGCAGCGACCGCCCCCCGGACGCAGGGTCGACCCGTGAGGCTGCCTTCCGGGCCGTCAAGGATCGAGCAGATCGTGTGTTGAAGAGCGCCAGCAGGCGGCTCAGCGCGCCGCAATGGAGGTCGTTTGATCATGTCGAGTCAATATGACAGCTTCGCAAATACCTATCGCAAGGCCGTGGCCCTGGATGTCCGCCGCTACGTGGACCACTTCTCGCTCACCAGGGTGCTCGGCGACGTGACGGGCAAGTCTGTCCTCGATGTCGGCTGCGGCACGGGGATCATCACGAGGCTGCTCAAGGAGCGGGGCGCGGGTCGGGTGGTCGGGCTGGACCTCTCCGAGGGGATGCTCGCCGTCGCGCGCGGCGAGGAGGAGAGGAGCCCGCTCGGCGTCGAGTACGTGCGCCGCGACATCGCCGACGCAGGCGCGCTGGTTCCCTTCGATCTCGTGACGGCCAGCTACGTCCTGCCACACGCCTCGTCGCCAGAGCACCTCTCCGCGATGTGCAGGGGCATCCACGAGGCGCTCGCCCCCGGCGGCAGGTTCGTGGCCGTCCAGCCGAGCGACGCGCTCGAGCTGAACGATCCCGATTTCTACAGGGCCTACGGCGTGCGCGCCTCCGTCGAGGGGCGCCTCGAGGACGCGGCGCCGATGAAGGTCACGGCGACGATGGTCGACGCCGAGATGACGATCTCGGCGCATTACTGGACCCGGGGCGGCTACGAGGCCGCCCTGAAGCGCGCAGGGTTCGGAGGGATTCGATGGCGCTCGCCGGAGGTGGCGCCGGAAGGGATCGAGGCGTTCGGGGAGTCGTTCTGGAGCAATTACCTCGCGCGGCCCTACGCGATGCTGCTCGAGTGCACGAAGGAGCCTGCAGCGCGGTAGCGCGCTCGGCCCTCGAGGCGAGCGCGCGGTGCGCCCCGGCAGTGATGAAGGCGGCGATTCAGAACCGCCCCCGCACGCCCGCCGACAGGAGCCCCACAGTGAACTCGGCCCCCGCTCCGCCGGGGGCCTTCGCGGGCGGCGCCGGCGCGGCGGGCGCGCCGGAGAGCTTCGGCTCGTCGAAGACGAAGAGCCGAAAGCCAATGGCGAACGCCGCGAACGACACGCCGCCGGCGATGGCCGCCGCCGCGCCGAGCCGGCCGCGCGCGTTCACCGCGGCGTTGTAGCGATCCCGCTCCGACGGCGTGAGCGAGCTCGCGTCCTGCCTGTCCCGCAGCTCGACCGCCTCGCCCTGGCGCGCCAGGGCGAGCCCTGTGAGCGCGCCTGTCGCGACGACGCCCGCCGCCCCGACGCCGAGCACCGCCCACGCCGCGATGCGCCGGGGCGTCATGCGGAGATCGGCGTCGAACCGGACCGCCTGCTCGTGCGCCACCCGGATCTCCTGCCGGTAAACCTGGTGCCCTGGCAGCGAGACCTCGACGACATGCGCGCCCGGCTCCACCGCGATCGGGGCCGCCGTCGGCACCGTCGCCCGCTCCTGCCCGTCGACCGCGATCCGCGCGCCGCCGGTGCCGGTCACGTGCAGCTGCGCCGGCTTCGGCCGCAGCACGACGTGAGCCGGCATCAGCTCGCCAGAGACAGCGACCACCGTGAGCTCCTCCTCGTAATGCCCGGTCGCCTGCACCCGCACGCGGTGCGGGCCAGGGGCGACCGGCGCGACGAGCGGCGCGGGGACGAACGGCTGGCCATCCACCGACACCCGGGCGCCCTCGGCCCGCGAGGAAAGGAGCAGCCGCGTGCCGCCCGCCGGCGGGCTCGCGGCCGCGGCGTCTCCGCGCCCGCCGGCGGAAGCCGCCTCGGTCGCGGCCCCCTCGCCCGCGGGGCCCTCGCCGGCGAGGCGGGCCTCCAGCGGGACGAGCGCCTCCAGCGCATCGACCGCCTCCTCGCGGCGCGCTGCCTTCGGATCCGCGCGCAGGTACTCGCGGTAGAGCGCTACCGCGCGGCGCAGCGCGTCGGGCGCCGCCTGCGTGAGGTACTGCCGCCGGAAGGCCTGCGCGGCCGAGAACAGCAGCGACGGGCTCGGCACGAGCTCGTGCGCCTCCAGGAACGCCTCCGCGGCGACCTGGTACTGGCCCGCGTCGTACGCCTGCGCGCCGGCGTTGAAGAAGTCCTCCGCGCGCGCCACCTGCTCGGGCGTGGGGCGCGCGTCCGCCAGGGCCGCGGCGGGCGCCGCGGCGAGGCTCACGGAAGCCCAGAGGACCAGGGAACGAGCCGCCGCCCTCATTGCAGCACCGGTGCGCCGCGGAACACCTTCAGGAAGGCGGAGCTCATCGCCACGGCGAGATCGTCGACGCCATCGCCGTCGAAGTCGGCCGCGCCGAGGGCGACGAAATCGCTGGTGGCGTCCGGCGGGGGACCAGGAAACGGGGCGCCGAGAGGGCGGAGCTGCCGCGCGCCGGCGTCGAGATCGTACAGCTCGAGCCGCCCGGGCCCGGCCACGGCCACCTCGAGCGCGGCGTCGGCGTCGGCGTTGAGCAGCGCCACGGAGAGGCCCACGCAGGCCTCCTCGCCGTCGCAGGGCGGCTTCGGCGCGGCGAGCTCCACCTCGTCGAAGCCGCCGCCGGCGCGACCCCAGAAGGCGATGATCTTCCCTGTGTCCGCGCGGGCGAGGAGATCCTGCTGCCCGTCGCCGTCCAGATCCGCGACGAGCGGGCGCGGCGCGTACTTCGGCGGGCTCGCGAGCTCCACGACCGACGTGAACCGGTGCGCCGTCTGCTGCCGGAAGCGCTCGACCAGCGGCCCGCCGTCCGCCCCGTAGACGGCGAGCTCGCCGTCGTCGAGCCACACGAGCTCATCGCGGCGGTCGCCGTCCGTGGCGACGCGGTCCGTGTCGATCGGCGCGAGCACGCACGCGTCGCACGGCGGCGACCCCTCACCGGGCCGGCCGGAAGCCGCGGCGGCGAGGTTGTCCCCCTCGGGCGAGACAGTGATCAGCCAGAGCTGCTCGCCCTCCGGCGCAGGAGCGGGCCCGGAGGCGATGTGCTCCGTGATCGCGGCGAGGAAGTGCACCGGGGTGCCGTCGTCCTTGACCTCGAGCACGCCGCCCGCGACGCCCAGCAGGCGCACGGGCAGGATGGAGCTCGACGGGCCCCCGCCCGGAGGCCCATCAGGGGGCATGTTACCGGGCACGGGGAAGTAGAAAGGCGCGCGGATGAGGCGCTCGCTGCCCCCCTCGATGAGCGCGAGCCCGGAGCCGGACGCCCCCTCCATCCCGCGCGGGAGACCGCGCACGGCGAGGAGCTGGACGCCCGTGGTCCCCTCGATGACCTGCCCCGCGACGAGGCCAGCGGCCAGGTCGAGACGGCCGTGCCCGGCCGGCGGGGACGGGGCGGAGAAGGCGTTGCCGTAGGCGATTTCGAGCAGGGTCCACGGCTGCGGAGACGACGACCGAGCCTGCTGATCGAAGTAGGCGATGTCGTTCACCCGGTCGCCGTCGACGTCGGCGACGGCGAGGTAGTGAGGCGGGCACCGCGTCGCTATGCGCTGCGGGTAGAAAGTGCCGTCCGACGCGCCTGTGTGGATCGCCATGTCGGGGAGCTGCGCCGCTGTCGCGACGACGTCGAGGTGGCCGTCGGCGTTCACGTCCGCGGCGACCGCCTCGCACCCTCCCTCGATGAGGCTGCAGACAGGCGACTGGAACGTCGCAACGGGAACAGGGCAGTCCAGCGGCACGAGCTCGGGTCCCGGGCGGGACGCGTCGAAATCGCCGGCGACGAAGATCCCGTACGGATCGGCGAGCGCTGCCTCGAGGTCCGCGTCGCCCAGCGAGAGCGCGCCGGTGCGCTGGTCGGGCACGCCGTCGGGAGGCGCGGTCGGCGTCGAGTGGAAGCGCCCCCCGCCGACGCCGTACGCGACATGGATCTCGCCGAGCTCGCCCCGGATGGCGTTCACGATGAGGTCGAGCCGGCCGTCGCCGTTCTGGTCGTACACGGCGAGCGAGGCGTTGACGTTGCGGATCCTCGCGCCGCCGCCGAGCTGCACCTCGGGCAGGGCCGAGAGCTCGAACGAGCCCCCGGGGCCGCACACGGCGTGGATCCGGATCCGATCGTCGCACCGCCTCGCCACGATCGCCTCGTCGCAGGCGTCGCTGCCGGCGGCGCCCTCGACTATGTCGGCGGCGACCACGGCGGCGATATCGCCGGGGTCCACCGCCTCCCCGGCGAGCGTCTGCGGCATCATTCCCGGGTCCGACATCACCGCGACATGGCCAGCGCCGCCGCCGGACGGCGGCTGGCAGGCGATGCCGCTGCCGGCGCCGCCCGCCGCGGCGGCTGCTCCGAGGAAGATCAGCGCGGCGTCGCGGCCGCGCAGCCGCACCGACAGGAGGCGCGCGGCCTCGCTGTCGAGGCGCGTGGTCGAGTAGAGCGTGGGCGCGATGGCGACGCTCTCGGGGGCGGAGTACACGAAGAGGCCGTTCGCCGCATCGCCGCGCGCGGCCACCACGTCTCCCCGCCCGGGGACGACGAGATCGAGCTGGCCGTCGCCCGTCATGTCGCGCAGCAGCGGCGCGGGCGAGGTCTCCTCCTCGGACGTCGCGCGGGAGATCCGCAGCGCCTGCTCCGCCTGCGCGCACAGGCCGGGCGCCTGGCTCGGAAACGCCGTGATCGTGGTGCCCTGGAGCGTCGTGTGCACGAGCTCGTCGCAGCCGTCGGCGTTGATGTCGCCGGTCGAGAGCTCCATCGCGTTGACCGTGCTGCGCGTCGCCAGCTCCTCGAACGCGCCGCTGGGACGACGGCAGACGCCGTCCGCGCCGCACCCGTGGCCGGCGGGGCACGCGGGCCCGTCGGCGCCGCAGAGGTAGCGGCACTGGTGCGCGCTCCCGGGCGCGCCGCAGCCTTCCTGCCCATCGCAGGCCTCGTCCGGCTCCTCGACGACGCGGTTGCCGCACACGTCCTCCTCGAGGAGCGAGAGGTTCGCGCAGCCCGCCGCCGCCAGCGCGAGCGCGAGCGACAATCCGTGCGTTTGCTTCATGTCAGGGTGCTCCGACGACGCTGTCGAACGCCGGCCTCTCCAGGTCGGCGTGGTGCTTGCGCGGGCGGCTCGGCCGGGCGCCCGAGCCCGCGGCCGGCGCGGAGGTGCCGCTGGCCTTCGCGGCGGCCGGCCCCGCCTGTTCCGGCCCGACGGCGGCTGTGCTGGCCTCGCCAGGCGCCTCCGCCTCGCCGGACGGCGCGCCGGCGGCGCCCGGGCCCGTGGCGGCGCCCGGGCCTGTGGCGGCCCCGCCAGGCGCCGTGGCGGCCCCACCAGGCGCCGTGGCGGCCGGGGCCGCGGCGACGGGCTCCGGCGCCGCGGCCGTGGGCGCTGCGTCCGGGGGCGAGACGGCGTCGCCGCCGGCGCGAGGCCACGCGAGCGCCACGGCCACCGCGCCGCCCAGCAGCAGCACCGCGAGCACCCCGGCGCGGCGAGCCCCGGTCCTTGGCGCCCGGGATGGCGCGGCGAGCGGCGCCTCGGCGAGCGGGGCGAGCGCCACGGTGCGGCCGACCTCGGCGGGGCCCTCCGGTCCCGGCGCCGGGTCCGCATCGCGCGGCGCGGCCGGCGGCATGGGCTCGGTGTGCCCGGCCGCCCCGCCGCCGCTCGCTCCAGGGCTGCGCAGCGTGCCGGACGCGCCGACGCGCTCGGGCTCGGCCTCTGGCGCGGCGACGGCGACGGCGGCGGTCGCCGCGTCGGCGCTGATGTGCCGCGGCCCGATGGACACGGCGCGCTCGCCGCTCCCTGGCCGCGACGCGTCCGCGCCGTCGAGCCCCCCGAGGCCGAGCTTGCGCACCAGCTCGACGAGCGCCTGCACCGCTGCGCCGGCCGACGGCGGGCGATCCTGGGCGCGCTTCGCCAGCATCGCCAGCACCGGGGCGTCGAGCTCCGGCGGGAGAGCGGCGCAGACGCTCGACGCCCGCGGCGGCTCGTTGAGGAGGTGCAGCATCATCACGTCCATCGCCGAGTCGGCCTGGAAGAGCACCGTCCCCGTGAGCATCTCGTGGGCGATCACGCCGAGGGCGTAGATGTCCGAGCGATGGTCCACGGCCTTTCCGCGGACCTGCTCGGGCGACATGTAGGCGGGCGTCCCGACCGCGACGCCCGTGGCCGTCTTGTGGGCGAGGGCCTCGTCCGCGAGCTTCGCCACGCCGAAGTCGAGCAGCTTGGGAAAGTAGCGGCCGCCCTTCTCGGTCGCGACGAAGATGTTCTCGGGCTTCAGATCGCGGTGCGTGATCCCCGCCGCGTGCGCGGCGTCGAGCGCGTCGGCGATCCCCTCGAGGAGAGACGCGGTGCGGCCCGGCGAGAGGCGCCCCTCGCGCCGGATCAGCGCGCCGAGCGTGAGCCCGTCGAGCAGCTCCATGACGAAGTAATGCCGCTCGTCGACCACGCCGAAGGAGAAGATGTCGATGATGTTGCGGTGGCGGATGCGGTTCACCGCGCGCGCCTCGCCGACGAAGCGCGACACGACCGTCGGGTCGGAAGCGAACCGCCGGTTCAGCACCTTGATCGCGACCCGCTTGCCGATGAGCGGGTGCTCCCCCGCGTAGACGTCGCCGAACGTCCCCGCGCCGAGCATCCGCTCGACGCGGTACTCGCCGATCATCGCGCCCGGCTGGAGCTCCAGGTCGTCGCCGGAGAAGGCCTCGTCCGGCAGCAGCGCGCCGCCGTGCTCCGGGCAGGTCGCCACGTTGTCCGGATAGGCTACGCGACACACGGAGCAGGTGGCCATCGACCGTCGTCCAGTCTAGGCGCCATGGCCGGCGATGAACAGCGCAGCGGAAGAGCGCGCCTGCGGGTGTGCGCGCGCTCTCGCGCTGGGCCGTGCCCGGGCGCGCGGGTGACGGAGGCCGCGAGGGCGCCCGAGCTCATCCGCGGTGCGGCGCAGGGAGGGTCCGGCCGGCCACCGCGCTCGATCGGGCGGCCGCTCACGCTAGCCTGGCGCCGAGCGGCCCTGCGCGCGCCCGAGCCATGCAACCCTGCCTCTTGATCCTCGTCCGCCACGGCCGCACTGCCGGCAACCGGGCCGTTCCAGGGACACCGATGAGCGGGTGGACCGACACGCCGCTCGACGCGCAGGGCAGACAGGAGGCCGAGGCGCTGGGCCGCCGCCTCGCCGCGGGCCCGGCGTTCGACGCCGTGTACGCGAGCCCGCTCAGCCGCGCGCTCGAGACGGCGCGGATCGCGGCGGGCGTGTGGGGCCCGGTGCGCCCGCACGACGGCCTGCGCGAGATCTCCTGCGGCGACGTGGACGGCGCGCCGATCGAGGAGGTCAAGGCGCGCCACGCCGCCCTCTGGGAAGCGAACCTGCGCCAGGACGACGACGATTTTCGCTGGCCCGGCGGCGAGAGCTACCGCGAGCTCCGCGCCCGCTGCCTCGCGGCGATCTGCTCCATCGCCGCGGCGCACCCGGGGCAGCGCGTGCTCGTGGTCACGCACGCGGGCGTCATCAGCCAGATCCTCGGGGCGCTGCACGGGGTCCCGCCCGCCCGCTGGGAGCCGTTCCGGCCGGGCAACGCCAGCCTCACGTCGGTCTCGTGGCAGGGCGAGCGCGGCGTCTTGCTGCGCTTCGACGACCGCGAGCACGTCAGCGCCAGCACGCGTCGGCCCGGTGGATGACGCGCAGCCAGTCGGCCGCGTTCCGGGCCGCCGCCGCGCGCGCGTCGTACGCGGCGCCGGGCCGGCCGGCGCGGCTGTCGCTCACGATCGAGAGGTGGTACGCGAGCGCGCCCGCGAGCGCGTTGGACGCGGCCGCGAACCAGTAGGCGTCGCGCAGCGGCCGGGTGAGCGCGGGGGCGAGGCCGCGCGCCGCGAGGTAGCCGGCGAGCAGCGTGTCGTGGCGGCGCCTCGCCTCCGGCTCCCAGTAGCCGAGGGCCTGGAGCCACGAGCTCACATCCTCGAGCGGCGAGCCAACCCGCGCGCGCGCCCAGTCGAGCAGCACCGGCTCGGCGACGCCGCTGCGCCGGCGGATCATGACGTTGCCCGGGTGCACGTCCCCGTGGATCACCGTGGTGCCGAGCGGCTGGAACGCGAGGAGCTGGCGGCGCATCGCGGGCAGCGCCGCGACGACGCGCCGCAGGGCGGGCATGGCCCGGGCGAGCGCGGGGATCTCGCCGCGGGGCAGCCGCTCGGCCAGCGACAAGGTGCCCCGCGCCGCGGCCAGGCTCTCCGCCTCGTAGTCCCACGCCGGCAGGGCAGCGCCCGGCGCCGTCTCCCCGTGGAAGCGCGCCAGCCGATCGAGCACCCGGGCGGTGTGCGCGCTGTCGGTCCACGGCCAGGGGTGCGCCGGGACGATCCTCTCCAGGTAGAGCAGCCAGCGCCGGCGCCCGAGCCGCTGCGCTCCGAGCAGCTCGGGCGAGAAGCGCCGCGCGACGGACGTCGAGAGCCTCCGGTACACAGCCGCCTCCCGCGCGCCGTCGACGATCTTGGCCACCAGCGCGACGCGTCGCGGCCGCGCGCCGCTGCGCAGCCGCGCGGTGATCAGCGCGACGTCCGAGCAGAGCCCGCCCCGGAGCGGGCGTATGTCGATGGCCGCGTCGCCGAGCGCAGCGCCGTGCCGCGCGACGAGGAACGCCGCCACCGCGGCCAGATCGAGGGCAACCCGCGTCATCCGTCACCTCCCCGACCCGACAGTGCATCGCGGCCAGCTCACGTTCCACACTGCGCATCGGATCGATTCTTCTTCTTTTTCTTTCCGCTCCGCTTTGCATCCGCTTTGCAGCTTTGCAGCGGCCGCTCAGGCTCCTCCTCAGCGGGGCACCCAGCCCGTCCGCAGCGAGGTACCCGGCCGGTCCGCAGCCATGCACCTCACCGTCTCCGCGGCAGCGCACCTGGCCCGGCGCGCTCGTTCGCGCTGGATTCGATTGCCCGGATGAGTATTCTCCCGTGCGGGTGTCGTGGCCGTGGAGCGCCGCGACAGGTCATCACGGGACGGTCGGGCCGCCTTCCCCAAACGCGCGACGTCGTTCGCGTCTTGGCGGTACTTTGAGCCGACCCCACTCTCAGCTCGCCCCCGGAACCTGGGCCCCCGCGCGCCGCCTCGCCCAGCGCGTCCTCGGCCCGCTCGATCGCTTCCTCCACGTCGAGGCGGCCAGCGGGATCGTCCTCTTGATCGCGTCCGTCATCGCCCTCGCCTGGGCGAACTCGCCATGGGGCGGCGCATACGAGCACCTCTGGCATGTCCCGATCACGATCGGCGCCGGCTCGCTGATGTTCACGCAGCCCCTCCACTTCTGGATCAACGAGGGGCTGATGACGGTCTTCTTCTTCGTCGTCGGCCTGGAGATCCGGCGAGAGATCCACGAGGGAGAGCTCTCGGATCTCAAGCGCGCCGCGCTGCCGGTCGCCGCCGCGGTGGGCGGCATGATCGCGCCCGCGCTCCTCTACCTGTCGCTCAATGCATCGCCTGTCTCGCAGCACGGCTGGGGCGTCCCCATGGCGACGGACATCGCGTTCGCGGTGGGCGTGCTGGCGCTGCTCGGCAAGCGCGTGCCCCCTGCCCTGCGCGTGCTGCTGCTCGCGCTCGCGATCATCGACGATATAGGCGCGATCATCGTCATCGCGCTGTTCTACTCGTCGGGCGTCGCGTGGACCGGGCTGCTCATCGCGGGCGGCGGCGTGCTGGCCGTGCTCGTGCTGCAGCGCTTCGGCGTGCGCCGCCCCGTGGCCTACGTGGCCCCCGGCGCCTTGCTCTGGTGGGGCATGCTCCGCGCCGGCGTCCACCCGACGATCGCCGGCGTCGCGATCGGGCTGCTGACGCCGGTGCGCTCCTGGTACGGAAGCCACGGGTTCCTCACGGCGGCGCGCGGCGTGGTGGACGAGGTCGGCGCGCTCGTCGGGCGCGAGGGCTACCGGGCCGACGAGCTGCTGAGCCCCCTCCGGCGGATCAAGACGGCCCAGCGCGAGGCGCTGCCGCCCGTCATCCGGCTCCAGGCGGCGCTGCACCCGTGGGTCGCCTACGGCATCATGCCGCTGTTCGCCTTCGCCAACGCCGGCGTCCGCGTCGACGGCTCGTCGCTGGGCCACGCGGCCTCCGGGACGATCCTGCTCGGGGTCATGGTCGGCCTTGTCGCCGGCAAGCCGCTCGGCGTGTTCCTCGCGAGCTTTGCGATGGTGCGGCTCGGCGTCTGCGCCCTGCCGCGCGGCGTCGGCTGGCCGGGCATCGCCGTCGTGGGCTGCGTCGCGGGCATCGGCTTCACGATGGCGATCTTCATCGCGGGCCTCGCGTTCGACGACGCCGCGATGCTCGCCGCGGCCAAGCTCGGCGTCCTCCTCGCGTCGGCCGTGGCGGCCGTGATCGGCCTCCTCGTCGGCCGGCTCGTGCTCTCGGGGGCGCCGGTGCCCGGCGCGGCGCGGACGCTCGAGGAGGCCGAGGGGTCGACCGAGCAGTAGTCGCCGCGCGCCATCGAAGAGCTCACGGTTCTCGCCCGCCGGGCCAAAAACACAAGAGCAGAGGTGGATAGACGATGCGCCGCAGGGCCGGAATGCGTCACGAACTTAGCAGGCCCACGCGAAAGGTGAGAGCCTCCCTGCGCGGAGGGAGCTGTGAGATTCGAAGGCAAATCGGCGCTGGTGACCGGGGGCAGTGAGGGGATCGGGCTCGCTATAGCGCAAGCGCTCGTGCAGGAAGGCGCTCGCGTCGTGATCGTCGCGCGGCGTGAGGACAAGCTCGCCGAAGCGGTCCAGAAGCTCGGTCGAGGCGCGTCGTACGTGGCCGGAGACGTGGCGGATCCGGCCACGGCCAGGCGCGCTGTCGCGGAGGCCGTGGCCCGTCACGGGGCCCTGGATCTGCTCGTGAACAACGCGGGTGTCCTCGTGCCCGGCACGGTCGCGACGTACTCGGTCGAGGACGTGGATCACATGCTGGGGGTCAATCTGCGGGGCACGTTCGCGTTCACGCAGGCCGCGATAGAGCCGCTCACGGGTCGCAAGGGCGCGGCCATCCTGATGGTCTCCTCGATCGCCCGGCGCGCAAACATCCCCGGAACGAGCATGTACGGCGCCACCAAGGTCGGCCTCATCTACCTGACCCGGAGCTGGGCCATCGAGCTCGCGCCGGCCGGGATCCGCGTCAACTGCATCTCCCCCGGCCTCACCGACACCCCGGCCCTTCGAGGGGCCGCGGAGCACATCCCGGGCCTGATCGATGATCAGCTCTCGCGTGCCCTGATCAAGCGCGTCGCGCCGTCCGAGGAGATCGCGCGCGTCGCGCTGATGCTGCTCGACGAGGACACTTCGGGGTTCGTCACCGGCTCGAACTGGGACGTCGACGGCGGAGGTCAGCTCGGGTGAGAGGCGCGGCGTCCGCACAACCCACGAGCCGCCGGGCCGCTGCGCGCGTCGGCGAACCTCGCCAACTGCGGGATCTGCCGGCCAGAGCGAGCGGCGGCGGCGCCGGGCCGGATCGTCAGGCATGGATCAAGCGCAGGAGGCTGCGCACCGCGCCCGCGTCGGGCAGCCGGTAGGCGGCGCGGCTGTTCTCGTTGCCGACGTGGATGGTGCACGCCGACGGCGGGAGCGCCGCGAAGATGTCCTCGTCCGTGCGATCGTCGCCGATCGCGATCACCGCCGCCCGCGCGGGGACGTCGTCCAGGATGAGCGGCACGACCCTGCCCTTGTGGACGCCGCGCGGCCGGATCTCCAGGACCTTCGCGCCGCCGAGGAGCTCGAGGGCATCGATGGAGACGCGCTCCGCGAGGCGCGCGCGCAGCTCGCGCAGGTGCTCGGCGGCGAGCTCGGGCTGGGCGGTGCGGTAGTGCCACGCGAGGGTCACCGTCTTCTCCTCGATGAAGCTGCCCGGGGTGCGGCGGGTGAGCTCCTCGAGGAGGGTTCGGACCTCGCCCTTCCACGCGGCGGCGTCCGACTCGAGCGCCACCCAGTCGTCGCACGCCATGGGGCGCGACCAGAAGCCGTGCTCGGCGTGGAGGTGGAGCGGCAGCGCGCCGAACCAGCGCTCGATGTCGGCGCGCCGGCGGCCGCTCACGACGTGGACGCGGTCGCGCTGTGACAGCGCCCGGAGCAGCGCGAGGAGCTCCTCGTCGGGCGCCGCGAGGTCGGGCACCGGGGCGAACGGGACCAGCGTGCCGTCGTAGTCGAGGATCCACACGCGCTGCGGCGCGAGCCGGACGCTCTCGACGACGTTCTCGGGCACCTCGCGGCGCGCCGCCATGCCCGCCGCCGCGGGCGCCGGTGCGGCCGCGCGGTCGAGGTCGTCCAGGAACGACTGCGCCCAGGTGTGCACGTCGTGCGCGGCCACGCGGCGGCGCAGCGCCGCCATCCGCAGCCGCTGCTCGGCGGGCGGCATGGTGAGCGCGCGCTTCACGGCGGCGGCGACCGAGCCGATGTCGTACGGGTTGACGGAGATCGCCTCCGCGAGCTCGGCCGCGGCCCCGGCGAACTCGCTGAGGATCAGGGCGCCGTCGTCGTCGATCCGCGCGGCGACGTACTCCTTCGCGACGAGGTTCATCCCGTCGCGGAGCGGGGTCACCAGCATGACGTCGGCGGCGAGGTAGAGGGCGATCACCTGCTCGAGCGGCAGGGAGCGGTGGATATAGTGGATCGGCGTCGCGTGCGTCGTGCCGTGCTGCCCGTTGATGCGGCCGACCATCTCGTGCACGAGCCGCCGGAAGTCGGCGTACGCGCCGGCCATCTCCCGCGTGGGCACGGCGAGCTGGATGAAGCGCACCTGGTCGCGCAGCTCCGGCTCGCGCTCGAGGAACCGCTCGATCGCGAGCAGGCGGCGCGGGATCCCCTTCGTGTAGTCGAGGCGGTCGATCCCGAGCACGATCTTGCGGCCACGCGCCGCGGCGCGGATCCGCGCCGCCTCCTCGCGGACGCCGGGGTGGGCCGCGAGCCGCGCGATCTCCGCGGCGTCGATGCTGATCGGGTGGACCCCGAGCGCGACCCTGCGCCCGTCGTGCTCGATCGCGGCCTCGCCCGGATCCAGGTCGAGCACGTGCGCGGCCGACGCGGCGAAGTTCCTGAGGTAGCCGGCCGTGTGGAAGCCGAGCAGGTCGGCGCCGAGCAGGCCCCTCACGATCTGCTCGCGCCACGGGAGGATGCGGAAGACCTCGGCGGACGGGAACGGGACGTGGAGGAAGAAGCCGATCCGCGCCCCCGGGAGGCGCTTCCGGAGGAGCGCCGGGAGGAGCATGAGCTGGTAGTCGTGCACCCAGATCGCGTCGCCCGGCGCGTACTGCGCGGCGACGGCGTCGGCGAAGCGCTCGTTGACGCGCTGGTAGGCCTCCCAGTCGAGCTCCGCGTCCAGGTTCACCTTGTCGAGCAGGTAGTGGAACAGGGGCCAGAGGACGCCGTTCGAGAAGCCGTCGTAGAAGCGGCTCTGCTCCGCGGCGCCGAGGTGCACCGGCACGGCGCGGATCCCGGCGAGCGCCGCGTCCGCGTCCTGCCGCTGCTCCGGCGTGAGGCCCGCGACGCTGCCCGGCCAGCCGATCCAGACCGCGCACATGCGCTCGTGAGGGCCGCGCATCGCCGCGGCAAGGCCGCCCGAGGAGCGCGTCAGGCACAGCGCGCCGCGGTCGACCCGCACGCTGATCGGGAGACGGTTGGAGACGATGAGCAGTCGAGCCATGGAACTCCCCTCCTCTGCAATGGCCCGGGCGCCGCTCGCCGCGCGGGGCTCGACCTCCGCCGCCGGGCGCGCCTCGCCCGGACAAAGGAGAGCCGCGCGCCGCCAGGCGACCGCTGCGAGGCGTCGAACATGGATAGAGAGCGACGCTGGCCCGCGGGATCGCCGCGGGCCAGCGTGGCTGCACGATTACTTTGAACTCAAAACATATCGAGGGGCGCCGCGCAAGCTGATCCGGCGCGCCCGACGATCTCGCGCGCCGACGCGCCGCGTCGGGTCGAGCTCGATCGCGGGTGCGCACGACGGTGACGGCGCTCGGACGTGCCCGGCGAGCGCCGGGCCCCCCGCGCGCGGAGGCACGCAGTTCGCACGGGTGTCCGGGCATGTTGCGAGAAACCAGCGTGCGGGCGGTCGGGTTGGCAATTGTCCTCGCGGCCGGGGCGACCGTGCTCGTCTCGGCGTGCGATCGCGAAGAGAGGGCGCTCGGGACGACGCGCCCGCCGGAGGGCCCCAAGGTCGAGGCGAGGGTGGCGACCGTCAACGCGGTCGACAGCATCGTCCAGGCGCGGTGCGACCGCGAGGCCCGGTGCAACAACGTCGGCGCAGGCCGTGCGTATGCGAGCAACGAGGCCTGCGCCGCCAGGGTCCGGGCCGAGTGGCGTGACGATCTCAACCTCGCCGAGTGCCCGGGCGGCATCGACGCCAGGGAGCTGAACGAGTGCCTGGAGGAGATCCGGAACGACGACTGCGGCAATCCGTTCGATACCCTCGGCCGGATCGTCGCGTGTCGTTCGAGCGATCTCTGCAGGGCGACTCCGTAGCTCCGCTCGCGCGTGCTCCCGCGCGCGCTCGAGCAGGAGCGCGTCGTCGAGGACGAGATCCTCGCGGCTGCGCGCGAGCACGGGGGTCATGTCGCTCCCGGAGGTGGAGGCGATCATCCTGGAGAAGGACGGCAGCTTCCCGGTGATGAGGCGCTCGCCGTCGAGCGAAGAGGCGTCAGGCACCCCGTGAGCAGGCGCCGGGACGTCCCTGGACATCGGGGCACGGGACGTCCCTGGACGACGTGGGGCGACGATCGGCGGCACGCGCTTGCTGGTGCATCGCGCTGCGATCGCGCCCCCGGTCGAGGTGCGGGCTCAGCGATGCGCCACGTCGTTCGCCATCGCGCGAGACGAGCTCTGCTGTGCGCCGGTCGTGCCCATCGCGCCGATCGTGCCCGTCGTGCCGGTGGTCGAGGTGGCGGTCGCCGTCGCGCCAGGACGCTGGACGCGGATCTGGTTGTGCACGTCCTCGACGCCGCGCACGTTCTCGGCGATCTGCTCGATGATGCGCTTGTGGTGGCGCTCGGTCACGGTGCCCTCGAGCGTGACCTCGCAGTTCTGCACGCGCACGGTCACCTCGCCGGCATCGATGTCGTCGCGATCCGAGATCATCTCACAGATGTCCTCGCGGATGCGGTCGTCGGAGCGCTTGTAGCCCTTGGGCCCACGGCCGAACGCGCTGCGCACGCGGTCTCCGGCCTCGCTCAGCGCGCCGCTGACACGCTGCATCGCGGAGCGGCCCGCGTCGCGGACATCGCGAACGAGATCCTGGCCGTAGCCGCGGTCCTGGTCGCGGCCATAGCCGCCGAAGCCACGGTCCTGCTCTCGGCCCCAGCCGCGGTCCTGCTCTCGGCCCCAGCCGCGGTCCTGCTCTCGGCCATGGCCACTGAAACCACGGTCGTAGTCGCCATGGCCGCGCTCGCGGCCGCCAACGAATCGGCCCTCATCAAGGGTGTAGTCGCCGTAGCCACGCTGCACCGTGCGTCCGTAATTCCGATCCTGGTCCCGGCCCGGGGCGCGGTTCTCGTCACGATCCCAGCCACGGTCGCCCTGCCCGTAGTCGACGTCCCTGCTGAATCGATCTTGCATGGCACCACTCCTTGTCAGCGTTGCTCGTTGGTCACAAATACACAGCTTACCCGCGACGATTCCACGACAGCGAGCTGCGAACTGTACGTCCGGTCCATCGCGCGGGACCACCTACGGTGGAGCGCACCGCTGCAACTCGCAACTGGGAACATGCCTTATTGAACATCGGGATAGGCCCGAGTACGGCACGCCACATGGTCATCGTGCCGGGGACGACACACCTGTTCGAGGAGCCCGGCGCGCTCGACGACGCGGCGCGGCTCGCTCGCGACTGGTTCGAGCGACACCGCGGGTCTGCGCGAGCGACGCAGGCGCACCGGGACGCGTCGTGAAGGATCATTTCATCCGCCCGTGACCTGCGCGCGACGTCAGCCCGGGCACGTCGCGCCACACAGGGATCGATGCCGCCCGCGCGCCTTCGCGGTGCCGCTGCTGCGGATCGGCCGCTGCGCCGGGCCGCGCTCGTTCGGTTTCCCGAGCCGCGGAGTTTGACATTGCAGCCAGTCGGCCTCAGGAGCCCCTCATGACCTGTGAACAGCAGAGTCCGCTGAGCGGGATCTCGGCTGCCGCGGAGCACACGTCCCGCGCCTGCCACCGTCACCGCGCCAGCGCGCCCCTGGAGGTGCGCTCATGAGCTCGGCGCTCGCGCGGCTGGAGAGCCGCTTCACCTGGGTGAACGGCCTGCGCATGCACGCGCGCGTCTCCATGGATCCGGTGGACGCGGACGCGGCGCCGGTCGTCCTGGTGCCCGGGCTCGTCGTGGCCAGCCGGTACATGGAGCCCACGGCCGAGCGCCTGGGCGCCTATTTCCCCGTCTACGCGCCGGATCTGCCGGGCTTCGGCCTGAGCGACAAGCCGCGGCGCGCCCTCGACCTCTCCGAGCTCGCGGGGGCGCTGGCGGACTGGATGGAGGCCATGAAGATCGGGCCGGCCGCCCTGCTCGCCAACTCGTTCGGCTGTCAGATCGCGGTCGAACTCGCGGTCCGGCGTCCCGAGCTCGTCAGCCACCTGATCTTGCAGGGGCCGACCACCGATCGCCACGCGCGGACGTACCCGCGCCAGCTGCTGCGCTGGTTCATCGACGGCCTGCAGGAGCCGGGCAACATGCTGCCCATCATGCTGCGCGACTACCGCGCCGCGGGTCTGCGCCGCTCCCTCTCCACGCTCCGCACCGCGATGCGGGACGCCGTAGAGGACAAGCTCCCGTGCGTCCAGGCGCCCGCGCTCGTGGTGACCGGCGAGCGCGACCCGCTCACGCCGCCCGCGTGGGGAGAAGAGGTCGCGCGCCGGATCCCCTGCGGCACCCACGCCGTGGTCCCGGGCGGATTCCACACGATCGTCTTCAATGCGGCCGCGGAGCTCGTGCGCCTCGTGCGCCCCTTCCTGCTCGATCAACCCGTGCCCGCGCGGGGGAGCAAGGCGAGCCCGGGTCCGAATTTCGTCGCTGCCTTCGACTCGGCCACGGCGATGGTCAGGGCCACGTCCCTCGCGCTGCACGGCGAGGACTTCCCGAGCCTGGGGCTGGAGAACCCGCTCGTGCCGCTCGTGCCGCTCGTGAACCGCCTCCCCGTGCCGCTGCGCGAGCTCGTCTACTCGATCTCCGGCCGCGCCGAGGGGGTGCGCGCCTCCCGGCTCGGCACGCTGGACGCCGAGGACGTCGCGCGCTGGGTGGCGTCGCAGTACCCCGAGCGCCGGTACCCGGCCGTCTTCCTCGGCTCCTCCGGCGGCGCAGCGGTTCACCTCGCGGTCGCCATGGGGGTCCCGTGGCTGCCGCAGACGTTCCTCATCCCCGTCAAGCACACCGGCGATGTCGACGACATGGCCGCGCAGATGGAGTGGGCGCGCGGCCCCGGCGCAGCCCTGCTCCAGGCGAACCCCCACCTCGCGCTGCACCACATGCACGACCCCAACCAGGATCAGCTCATGGCGCGGTTCATGAGCTACTTCCGCGTCAAGCACCAGCGGCTCGGCGAGACCTACGAGCGCTTCCTGGAAGAGCGGCTCTCGCCCGGAGGCACGATCTACGTGCTGGAGTGCCAGCAGCGCTGGCCTTGCACGCGCGTCGACGAGCGGCACGTCTTCCAGCCGGGCGCGGTGGGAGGCATCGAGCCGTGGGAGTACCTGCGCGGCAGCGCGCGGGTCGAGGAGTTCCTTCGCCGCCGCGGCGCGAAGCGCCGGCGATGGCAGCCGCCCCCGCCCGACGCCGAGCTGCCCGAGGCCGAGTGGGGCTTCGATCCGGCCCTCGGCGCGGACGTGGCGCGCGTCGCCCGGCGGCTCGGGTGCCGCGTCGTGCGCGTCTGCTACGACGAGCCCGCGGACCTGAGCCCCCTGGTCGCGGATCTCTACCGCGCCTGGTACGCCGAGCTGGGGCGGCCGACGGGCCGGCTCCTGGTCGAATCGTTCGCCTTGATAGAGCCGTGGTGGGCCCTCCGCACCGCCTCGATCCCGTTCTGGACCGTCTTCCCCGTCGAGCCTGCGGCGGCGGCGCTCGAGGCGTACCTCGATCGGACCGCTCCCTTCGACGACATCCACGCGATGCTCTTCTCGCACGGCGTCGAGTCCGCGGGGCTCGCGCACCTCGCGCGCTGGCGCGCGCTCCTCTCCCGGGCGCGACGGAAGAGCGCCCTGCTCGGCGTGGAAGAGGAGGCGTTCCCGCGCGACTTCGCCGTCTTCACCCGCTACAACGACGCGCTGAAGCGGGAGATCGAGGAGCGGTACCCGATGCCGCGGCCGCTCTCGGTGGAGCGACTCGAGGCGCTCGTGGCCGAAGCAGGCGCCCGCTACGCCGTGCGCTGGCTGGAGCTCGACGCGCGGACCGCGCTCGAGCGCGGCGCCCAGCTGGCGTGAACGCTCGAGGCGCGACCCGCGCGGTCGCGCTCCCCGGGAGCCCCGTCCTGGAGCGAACATCGAGGCTCGTCCCCGCGCCGCGACTCATGGAATCCGCCCCCGTGTCATGCCTCGTGACCTGAAGCTCCGCGCGTCGCGTACGGCGCATCCCTACGACGCAATCCTCATGAGCCTGGGTGCCGCCTACGGCACGACGGGCCCATCTGCCCTGCGTTCCCTGGCTCCGATCTCCCGTGGTGCGCGGAGGCGAGTCGCATCCCGGGGCTCCAACGGGACGAGGTACGGAGGAAGATCACGATGAACGTCTTCGACAAGGTGCTGCGATCGATGGTTCCACGCAGGCGGTATGAGCTCGGCGACGCGGCGGCCGTCGCGGCCGCGCTCGGCTTCGGAGCCGGTCTGATGTACACGCTCGATCCCGACCGGGGCGCGCGGCGCCGGTCGAGCGCCCGTGACAAGGTCGTGAGCCTCGCGCACCGCACGGGCGCGTTCCTCGACAAGAGCGCCCGCGACCTCCGGAACCGGAGCCGGGGCGTGCTCGCGGACACCGGGGCGAGCCTCCGGCAGGAGGCGGTGCCCGACGCCGTGCTCTCGGACCGGATCCGCGCGAAGCTCGGGCGCGCGGTCTCGCACCCCCGCGCCATCGACGTGGAGGTCCTCGACGGGTGCGTGACCCTGCGCGGCCCTGTCCTGGCCCACGAGGTGGACGGCCTGCTGGCCGCGGTATCCTGCGTGGGCGGTGTGAGGCGCGTGAGCAACGCGCTCGAGGTGCATCCCTCGGCGGAGGGGATCCCGTCGCTCCAGGGCTCCTCTACGCGGACCGGCGAGCGGTTCGCGCTCATGAAGGCGAGCTGGTCGCCCACCGCTCGCATGCTGATGGGCGCGCTCGGCGTGGGGCTCGTGGGCTATGCGATCAGGCGCCGCGGTCCGCTCGGGATCCTGCTCGGCGTGGCCGGCGCTGCGGTGCTGCTCCGGGATATCAGCGACCGCCCGACCAGGCGCCTCGTCGGCGTCGGCGCGGGGCGCCGGGCCGTGGACTTCCAGAAGACGATCACGGTGTGCGCGCCGATCCGGGAGGTGTTTCTGGCCTTCATCCAGTTCGAGAGCTTCCCCGGGTTCATGTCGCACCTGCGCCAGGTGGAGACGCTGGGCGACGGCCGCATGCGCTGGACCGCCGCTGGCCCGGCGGGCATCGCCGTCTCGTGGGACGCCGAGCTGACGCAGCTCGTGCCGAACGAGGTCGTCGCCTGGCGGAGCCTGCCTGGCCAGGCGATCGAGAACGAGGGCATCGTGCGGCTCGAGGAGTGTCCCGAGGGCACCCGCCTGGACGTCAAGATGTCGTACAACCCGCCCGCGGGCGCGCTCGGCCACGCCGTGGCGGCGCTCTTCGGCGCCGATCCGGAGCACGCGATGGATGAGGACCTCGCGCGCTTCAAGACCTTGATCGAGCAGGGCGTGATCACGGCCGGTGGAAATGAGGTGGTCCTCGGGGACCTCCAGGTCGTCCGCTCGACCTGACCCACGACCGCGCGCGTGGCGCGGCCCGGCCGCAAGCGCGGGGCGCCTGCCCGCGCGCGGACGCGGGGCCGGGGCGCTACGCGCGCGCCTCTCGCTCGGAGATCGAGCTCAGCAGCTCCGACGACCTCGCCCCGCCATTCCTGGCAGCGATGTCCGACAGGCTGATGACGCCGACAGGGCGCTTCTGGTCATCGACACAGACGATCCTCGACTTCTTGTGATCGCTCATGAGGCGCTCGGCCACACTCAGATCCTCGTCTGGCTTGCAGCAGACGACCTCTCGGGTCATGACGTCTTCTGCCCGCGTCGAGGAGGCGCTGCGGTGCTCGGCGAGCACGCGGATCGCGAGGTCCCGATCGGTGAGGGTCCCGATGATGGTACCGTCGTCACGGCATATCGGGACGAAGCCGATGTTCCGCGCCTGCATCAGCTCGGCGACATTCTCGACGGGCTCGCTCGCCTTGCAGCACGCCACGTCGGTCTTCATGAGCTCGGAGCAGTTCATTGTCTCTCCTCCTGGAATCGCATACAGCATCGTGTTCGAGACGCCCATCGTCCCATCTCGCAGACCAGCAAACGGCGGGCCATCACGCCGGCGAGGCACAGGTGTTGAGCTCGAGGCGCGCAGGAGGATCGCACGAGATACAGTTTCGCTGCGATCAAGCGGGCACGAGGCGCAATCTCGATCCGGCGATCGAGCGGGTCACTGAGGAGCGGATCGAAGCGCCTTGATCCGGACAGCAGGCATGATGTTTGCTGTCTCAGTGCGGGCGCAAGGGTTCTGCGACAGGAACCCGCATAGGAGGGAACATGAGCGAAGCTCACTTTCACGATCGCCGGGACGCTGGACGGCACCTCGCCGCGAAGCTCGCCCCCTATGCGAACCAGCAGCTCGTGGTCCTGGCCCTGCCTCGGGGCGGCGTGCCCGTGGGGTACGAGGTCGCGCGCGCGCTCGGCGCGCCGCTCGACGTGTACGTCGTCCGCAAGCTCGGCGTCCCCGGCCACGAAGAGCTCGCGATGGGAGCCGTCGCGTCGGGCGGCGTCCGGGTGCTCAACGAGGACGTGGTCTCGCAGCTCGGCCTTTCCGGTGCTGCCATCGACGCCGTCACGGCCACGGAGCTGCGCGAGGTAGAGCGCCGCGAGCGGGCGTACCGCGATGGCCGGCCCGCCCCGACCGTGCGGCAGCAGACAGTCATCCTGGTCGACGACGGGCTCGCCACCGGCGCGACGATGCGGGTCGCGGTCTCCGCCCTCCGCCAGCTCTCGCCCGCGCGCATCCTGGTCGCGGTGCCGGTCGCCGCGCCCGAGACGTGCGACGAGCTTCGCGACGAGGTCGACGAGATCGTGTGTGCAGCCACGCCTGAGCCGTTCTACGCCGTGGGCCTCTGGTACGACAACTTCGATCAGACGACGGACGAAGAGGTGCGCGAGCTGCTTGCCCGCGCCGCGGATTATAGCGGGAGCCGGGCGGGTTGAGGACACGATCAACCTGCTCGGCCATGCTGCACGCAGCATCGTCCGCCTCATGTCGAAGATCACGGAGCGTCCGTTCGAGGAGATCTGCCGCAAGGCGCGGCATGCCGCTGCTTCTGGCGCTCAGCATCAAGGGCCGAGCTCGACCTCGACTGGAGTGACCCGAAACAGAAGGCGGCGGCGATTCAGATCCTGGAGCGGCAGGTCTCGTCGCTCCAGCAGTGGATGGACCGCCACCTGGACGACGTCGTCGAGCAGCCACTTCGCCCCTATCTCGATGCGGTCACACAGATTCGAGACCAGGACCTGGAAACAGCCGGGGACGGGACCGTTCGCATCCGGCAAGGCGTTGCACCTGACCGCCGTGTCTCCATTGAGGACGCCGAGATGCGCCACGGCCGCAAGAGCCGCTCGAAGCGATTCGACGGCTACAAGGAACATATCGCACGTGACCTTGACCTTCCCGTCGTTGTCGCCTGCGCAGTCACGCCAGCGAATCGGCACGAAGAAGAGGGTGCCGCACCGATCGCCGAGGACGTTCAGCATCAGCAGTTGCGCCTCATCGAACTCCACATCGATCGGGCCTACGTGAACAGTCCCGTCGTCGGCGACGTGATCCGCGCGGGGGGCCAGGTGTTCTCGAAACCTTGGGGGCAGCGGGCTCGCAGCCCCGACTTGTTCAGCAAGCGCGACTTCAAGATCGATCTGCGCGCCAAGACAATCACGTGTCCTGCGGGACAGGTTGAAGTGTTCGAACCGGGCGACACGGTCGAGTTTGCCCCCGAGGAGTGCGGTGCGTGCCCCCTCCGAGCCAAGTGCACCCAAGCCGCCTCGGGCCGAGGGCGGACCGTGTCGATCGCCGAGGACGAAGCTCTGCGCAGGGCAAGTTCCGGAAGCTGCAGCAGACCGGGCCAGGACGCGCCGTGCTCCGGCAGCGGACAGCTGTAGAGCATGCGCTCGCCCACATTGCGGCGCTGAAGGGAGACCGCGCGCGGTGGAGCGGGGCCACGCACCTCGGCGAGCACGGCATCGACGCGGTCGCGGTGTGGCGGCGCTCGGCCGCGGCGGACAGCGCGGGCAGACGCGCCTGAGCCGGCCTGTGAGCCGAGGAGACCGCATGTCCCGCGCACCCCGGAGTCAGACCGCGCGCCGGCCGGCCGCCTCCTCGGGAGGCCCCGCGCCACCCTCGCTCCCTTCCTCGCGCTGCGGGTCCGCCTTCGGCGCGAGCCCTGCCGCATGCGGCGCCGTGCCTCCCTTTGCCGGGACCTCGCCGTACGAGGCCGCCGCCGTGCGATCCACGTCCACGTCGCCGCGGAGCTCGCCCGGCGCGGGCGCCTCGACGGACGCCCGCGGGGGAGGCTCTCCTATCGACGTGTCCGCCGGCTGCTGCGCGTGAGAGGCGCCCGCGACGCGGTGGCGCCCCCAGAGCTCCTTGAGGTCGGCCGGCAGCTGGCTCTCGACGTCCGTGACCTCCTTCATGGGGATCTCGCGCTCCACGGCCGCGAAGACCGCCTGGGATACCGCCCTCGCCTGGTCGGTGTGGATGAGCAGGTGCTCCGCGAGCGTCTCCAGGAACTCTCGACGACCGAACACCTCAGGCTGCTCGTCGCGGTGCGTGGCACATGGCTGCACAATCGCTTGGAGTGTCGACGGCAGGGCCGCGGCGAGGTCGCGCGCCTCTCCACCGCTCAGCCGGCGCGACAGGGTGCACAGCGTCGCCCCGACGGCCTCGGGTGCTGCCAGGTTCGGCGGCAGCGTGCCGCTCTGCTCGACGCGCCGGAAGATCTGCTCGGATACATCATCGATCGACCGAACGGTCGCGGTCGTCGCGTTCGTCTTGGTCACCATTCGACTCCTCCCTTCGTGCGGTACTAGGAGGCACCTCGGAACAGATAGCAAGCGCGGTGCCATCCCGCGCCGCGGCGGGCGCCGATGCAAGCTCGCCGCCCGTCACGGAGAGATGCTCACCTCGGCAGCCCCAGCCGGGCGCCCGGCGAGCAGCATGAGGAGATGAGGAAATGAGGAGAGCTCTATCTCTTCTTCCGCTCGATCGCTTGGGCTCGGCCTCGAGGCCATTGCTCGGTGGAGGAGCCATCTTTGCGGCGATAATTACACCCTCGCTCCGCTCCGCACAGCGGAGCAACCGCAGAGGGCGAGGACATGCGGCATGAGGGAGGACCGCGGAGATGGACCGCGAGAGGCAGTCGGGCTTACCAGCGCACCCGCTGATCCTCCACGACGCCGAGCACTTGTTCGAGCTCGATCGGCGCCCGCCCCTCGACGTGGATCGTCCCCGCGAAGCTCCCCACCGGCTGGACGTAATGAGAGGCGACGACGCCCAGATCCCGATGCTCGGCGTGCAGAGCGCCCGGCTCGAAGCGCAAGTCGACGCGCTCATCCGCGGTGCGGACGCGCCAGGGCGAACGCGGGCGTGCGGCGTCGAACGCGAAGCGCCCCTCGCGAAGCGGGAGGAGCTCGCCGTCGATCCAGAGCGCGCACTCGGCCTCGCCGACGAAGCCCTCCACGAGGTTCAGCGCGACGCGCTCGCCGCTCTTCGCGCGCCCGAGCGCGAAGGCCCACCGCCACGCCGTGCGTCGGGGAACATAGCCGTAGCTGTAGTCGATGCCGGCCAGGCCGCCGTCGAGCGCGCGGGTGTAGCCGCCGAACGATACCTCCCCGGTCACGGCCAGGAGCGCGCGCTTCTGCGTGATCTGCACGAGCCCCCCCGGCGGCCCGGCGAGCGCCGCGATCGCGCCGACCGGCGGGGGCGCCGCGGCAGCGTCGAGGCGGGCGCGAAGCGCGAGGCCGGGCGCGCGGATCGAAACGGCGTACGCGGTCGCGTCTTCGGGGCGCTCGACCCGCAGGGACGTGCGCGCGAGGGGCTCGGTGAAGCTGCCGGCGCAGCCGGGCCCGGGGCGATCGTTGATCGCGGCAAGCGGCGGCAGGGTGAGGTGGGAGCGGTCCACGAGCATGCGGCCCGCGCTGCCATCGAAGGCGAAGAAGAAGGCGCTCGCGACGTAGCCGAGGTGGACGATCGCGCCAGCGAGGAAGAGATCGCCCGAGGCGATCGCGGTGAAGATCCAGCGCTTCCTGTGGGCGAAGGAGGCGACCTTCCCCGCGCCGAGCGGCGCGAGCTCGACGCGAGGCAGCTCTCCGCAGTACGAACCGAACCGGGGCGTCCGGGTCGCAGGCTCGAGGACGGTGCGCGGCGGCAGCGAGAGGGTGCGCATCCGCCCATCCTACCAGGCGTTGATCCCGAGCGGGACAGATACGCTCCTCAGCGGGCAGGCAGGCCGGGCCGGCGGGCCCTTGGATACCCGGGGGGCCGAGGGCGCTCACGGGCGCAGGCTGACGCCGCCAGCTAACCTCGTATGACATCGCGGGCCATGCGAGCGCCGTCGATCCGGGCGGATGGGTCAGGAGCGCTGGAATTGCTTGGACCACGGGATCCGCGTGGCCACGACGCAAGACAACCAGAAAAAGCCCGCGAAGAAGTACCCGGACACGAACCGGAAGCCCTCGTAGCATGTCCCAATGAGGGGGGCGTTCTGGATCATATCTCCAAAGCTCCACATCTCCTCCTGGCGGGTGATCTCGAAGCCCTCACCCCCCTTGGTCATCACGAAGTCATACACGAGGAGCGTTCGCAGCGGATAGGTGTAGACCCGGAGCTGCCTGAGATTCATCACGCCGTCCACGAGCACGCGGCCCCCGTCGCCCCGCTCGTTCATGCTGACGTTGATCTGGAAGATGTCGAAGTCGAAGAGGAAAGCGCAGTGGAACCCGAGCAGCCCGATCCTGAACTTGCCGGCGCCGCGCGCGCGGATCCAGGGGTCGATAAACTCGACGTCCGGCGCGAGGTACGGGTACACCTGCTCCCTCAGCTCATCGAGCGGGACGCTGGTGGTGTACATGAGCAGGGTGAGCTCTCTGAATCGCTCCCCGATCTCCGCGACGCTGAGCCTCGAGCCCGATTTCGCTGGCATGCTGCGCCCTCATTCCTTCATCGTCCATGCCATTTCGCCGGCCACGGCGCCGAGCTCGCCGAGCTGCGCCTCGACGCCGGGGACGCGTCGAGCGGGCGGCGGGCCGCTCGGAGCAAATCTTCTCACGGATGCCACTGCTACCCCGAAGAGCGCCTCTCGCCGGCGTCGAACCCGACCATCTCGTAGTACGCGCCGTCCGCCGCGCGCGAGAGCATCGGCCGGGCCCAGGCGTCGCGGAGGTACGAGAGGCTGAATCTCCGCTCCTGATACCAGTCGGCGCGCGCGGAGCGGATCGCCTCCGCCGCCTCCAGCAGGTGATACCAGGGGATGCGGGGCGCGAGGTGGTGAGGCAGGTGGATGTTGATGTCGAACCACATCGCTTCGAGCCAGCGGGGGAACCGGACGTTGAACGTCGAGACGACCTGTCCGCGGAAAGGCGTCCAGCCGTCGCGGTCGAAGACGAGGGAATCGGCGCTGGTGTGGTGCAGATAGGTGAGCATCGCCCCATGGGCGGCCGCGATGAAGGCCGGCACCCAGTAGTACTTCACGAGCGCCCACGCGCCCCCCACGTGGACGAGCCACCACGAGAGCGAGCCGCACACGATGATCGTGAACGTGGAGGAGAGGAAGAGATCGCGCCGCGCGCCGCGGGTGAGCGGGATCTGCGGCGCCAGCGTGACCATGAACGTGCGGCGGAGCGTGCCCACCCAGAAGCCGGCGAGGAGGCCGAGCGGCGTCCCGAACCCGAGGCGCACGCGCATCCGATCGACGAGCGGGCTCCGCTGGTACTCGGCGCGGGTCATCATCCGCTCGGGCCAGTCCGGGTCCTGGTCGCGCAGCTGGGTCTTGGCGTGGTGGTAGTTGTGCCAGATGCGCCAGTTGTGAAACCCGGTGAACGCCAGCGCGAGGCACACGTGCCCGACGGCCTCGTTGACCCACCTCCGCTCGGAGAACGCCATGTGGCCGCAGTCGTGGCCGATCACGAACAGGCCCGTGATGCTCCAGCCGACGAAGAGCCACGCCGCGGCGAGCGCGGGGATCTGAAGGACAAGGCCCGCCCCCCAGCTGGGCTCGATACACGTCAGGAGCGCGAGCCCGATCGCAAGGCGCAGGACCGCCGTTGCGAGGCCGCCCCAGGAGCGCGCGGAATCGATCGCGAAGCACTCCTCCGGGATGAGCCCGCGGATGGCCGCGATCGAAGCCCCCTCGACGCTGGCCATCCTGTCCACTGCGCTCAGTGGGGGGCTCTTTGGTCCACTCACCCAACTAGTGTAGCGGCTCGCCGCCCGCTCGCACCCGTCCTTGCGCCCCTTGCGCCGCGCCGGCCGACGATCGACCTGGACAAACGGATCCCGAAAGGCATGCTCGCGATCGGACAGATCACGCTCTGGCTGGCGGGGCAAGGCGAGACGCCGGGTCACGCGCCGGTGGGGAAGGTCGCCGGGACTTCCTCCTCCTCCTCGCGCCGCCGCACGAGCAGGGGTCGAACGGCCTGCGACTCGTCCACGAACATGAAGGCGTCATAGCGGCGTGGCAGCACGGTTGGCACGTAGTTGCCGTACCACTCGTGCTCGGGGCGGTAGACGACGCCTATCGCTCGGTGGCCGTGCCGGTCCAGCAATTCCTGCGGCGGCGGACCCGGGTCGAAGACGAGCAGCTTGTCCTCCGCGCCCGCGTCGTGCAGCACGTCCTCCCAGCTCGAAGGACGGGCGACCGGCACGCGCATCTCTTCCATCGGCGCATCCCACTCTCGGCCGGCGATCACGGCGCCGCGATGGGTGCCGAAGCCGACGAGCACGACGCGCGGCTCGCCGTAGCGCTCGCGGGCGAGCTGGCCGAGGTTCACCTCCCCGGCATCAGGCATGTCAGTGAAGCGGGCATCTCCGATGTGTGTATTGTGCGCCCAGACGATCGCCCTCGCGTGCGGGCCGTGGTGCTCGAGCAGGCGATCGAGCGTCTCCGCCATGTGCCGATCACGGACATTCCACGAATCCGCGTTGCTCAACACCATCGTCCGGTAGTACGCCTCGGCGTTCTTGACCACGAGCGCGTTCTGCTCGGCCACGAAGCGCGCGTCGAGGCCGTCGGAGCCGTACTCGGGAGCCGCCCGGCGCACCTCGCCGAGCAGGCTGACGGCCTCCTCCTGGCACGACTCCGGTACGAGCAACGTCGCGCGGGCGTATTCCTGGGCATCCTCGGCGTACGGCTCGAAGCAGCGCAGCGCGCGCCGCGCCGCCGGGAGGGCCTCGGGGGCGACGCGCCGGAGGTAGTCCATCACCTGATAGAGCGAATCCCAGAGGCTGTAGACGTCGAGCCCGTAGAAGCCGACCTTCTGCTCCTCGCGCCGGTCCCGGTTGTGCCTCATCAACCACTCGGCCAGCTCGGCGACCTCCTCGTTGGCCCACATCCAGGTCGGCCAGCGGGCGAAGGCGCCCAACACCTCGCGCGCAGCGCTCGCCGCGCCCGCGTAGCCCTTCGCGTAGCGGTTGACGCGGTAGCAGTCCGGCCAGTCGCCTTCGACGGCGATGAACGAGAATCCTTTCTCGAGGATCAGCCGCCTGCTCAGCTCGGCCCGCCAGGTGTAGAATTCGTGCGTCCCGTGCGTCGCCTCGCCCAGGAGCACGCAGCGGGCGTCGCCGATGCGCGCCATCAGCGGGTCGAGATCGGCCGCCGAGCGCAGAGGGAGAGCCAGCGAGCGAACCGCGGCCAGAAGGTCGGGCGTCGCGGTCGTGGCAGCTTCGGGAAAGCGTCGCGCTCGAACCATGATGAGGCCCCCTGTCTCAAAGTCGGTGGTCGGTCAGAAGACGCATCAGGCGCCGCCGCCTGCACGATGGTGTTGGGCAGCACTCAAACGGGCTCACTCTTCATCAGCTCGCCACAGAGCATGACGTGCCTCCGAGGTTGTTCCTGCGGTATCAAATCCTCTGATGTCAACGAGGCGTCGAGGGCGCGCCGGGCTCGGCGCGAGAACCTTCGCCGGCGCTCCGGCCTCGACGATGAGCGCGAGCGCGGGCTGGAGGAGGCTGGCACGTCGCGCTCGCCGTACGATCGGAGCTCATCCGTGCGCGATCAGGTCGCCGAGCGATGATCGCCGTGCAGTCGCCTGATGGCACAGCAGCTTCCTCTGCGCGGTAGCCTCGGCCTCAGGTGGCGCCGCGCTCGGGGCCGACGCCGAGCTCGTCGCAGAGCGTCAGGAACTCGTCCTTGAGCTCCGGCAGCGCCGGCAACCTCAGCCTCCGGAGCTCGGCGTGCACCTTGCGCGCCGGCTCCGAGCTCAGGTCGCGCAGGAAGTTGGTCCTCACCTCCTCGCCCGTCTGGTAGCTCTCGCGATAGCGCTTCTGCTCGGTCGCGGTGCGGCGCTGCACGTCCTCGAGCAGCTCCCTGTCGGCGTCGCTCGCGTAGTCGCCGGACGAGGCGCGGAGGACCGGCTCGAACGCTCGCCGGTCGAGGAACTGGATCAGGGCATCACGGCTCTTGTGTGGTGACATACCGATCGCGTGGGGCGATGTCGTCCGGAGCACAAGCAGGGTGAACGCACCGGGGCGGCTGTTTGGTTTCAAGCCCGACGAGCGCACGCACCTCACTCACGATCCTCGGCCAGTGCCGCAGGCGCGGTCGATGCTTCACAGAGGAGGAGCATGGACCGCTGCGCGCGCAGGTACGCGCCGCGCTCGTGTCTCATGAGCTCCTCTGCGAGCATATCCACCCTCCGCCCGCCGTCTTGCGCCGTCGCCCCGCCCGGTTCCACGCGCGCGCCGGCGGGGCGCACCATTTCTGCCCCGTCGCGGTTCGAGATCTCGCCCTCCTTTTCTTCTGCGCGGCGGGCTGGCGCGGTCACGAGGCGGCGCGCTCGATACGGCCCTGCGCCAGGTGTTGCCCGAACCAATCGCGCGCGAGCTTGGCGACCCGATCGAGCGCGCCGGGCTCCTCGAAGGGGTGGTGGCGCCGGGCACGATCTCGACTCGCTTCTCACAGGCGAGCTCGGCGACGGCTCGGTGGTTCAACTCGATCACCACGTCGTCGCGCCCTCCGACGATCAGCAGCGTCGGCGCGCGTACGCTCCCCAGCGCCGAGCCCGCCAAGTCGGGCCGGCCCCCGCCAGCCCGCCTTCGCGCAGCACCTGGGCGACGAAGCGGTTGCGCGGGCTGAACCGGCTGCTCCCGCTGCCATGTGCGAACAGCACGGCGCCGCGCGCGTCCGGAGGGACGCGCCAGCTCCCCGCGCGTGTCGTGGGCGACACCCTTGGCCGGATCGTCGCTTGCCGATCGAGCGACCTCTGCCAAGCCACTCAATGGCTCCGCTCTCGCGCGCGGAGGCGAGCAGAGCACACGGGACCGTCATGGCTCGACGGTCACCCCTAGGACGTTTCACACCCGAGCTGACCGCAGGACAGCGCCGCGCTGCGCGCATCTTCTCGACCGCTGGTCGCCCGGTCCTCTGCTCCCACGGTATGGTCGGGTCCACGTACCGAGCTTGCGCAGCACGGCGCGGCCCTTGGTACTCCGGTTGCAGGCTCGACGGCGGGAGGATGTCCCATGGCGAGCCCGAGAGGGAAAGGTCCACCCCCCACCCTCCACACCGAGCGCCTGCGGCTCGTCGTACCAGAGGGCCGTCACTTCGAAGCGTTCGCAGCCATGCACGCGGACCCGGAAATGATGAAGTACATTGGCGGCGGCGAGCCCCTCGATCGGCCTTCCGCGTGGCTACATCTGGCCATGCTCATCGGGCACTGGAACCTCCGCGGATACGGGGTGTGGGCCGTGGAGGAATTGGGGACGGGGCGCCTGATCGGTCGCGCGGGGCTCTTGCACCCCGAAGGCTGGGCGGACGCGGAGCTGAACTGGATGATCGAGCCTTCCCTGACCGGACGAGGGTTTGCTACCGAGGCCGCTCGGGCCGCGCTGAGCTTCGCATGGACCGAGCTCGGCTTCGAGCGCCTCATCAGCCTCGTCCGACCGGAGAACGCGGCGTCGACCCGGGTGGCCGCGAAGCTCGGCGGTTTGCTCGCCGAGACCATCGAGTTCATGGGCGGCCCGATGCACGTCTTTCGCTACGCGCGAGAGAGGTGAGACTCGAGCTCGAGGAGGTACCACATGTCACGGTCCAGTTCGTACGAGCGCTCTCGATCCCTCTACCTCGCCGCGCGCCGCTTGATCCCAGGCGGGGGCCATCGCTCCGGGGCGCCGCTGCTCGATCCCGAGCCCTCCCCCATGTACTTCGAGCGCGGCAAGGGCTGCCGTATCTGGGACGTCGACGGCCACGAGTATATCGATTTCATCATGGCTTATGGCGCCTTCCTGCTCGGGTACGCCGAAGAGACCGTCGATCGGGCGGCCATGGAACAGGCCGCCAGGGGCAATCTTCTGTCGATGAACCACCCGCTGCGCCTGCGCTTCGTCGAGGCGCTCCTGCGCCGCTTTCCCGCCGCCGACATGGCGATCTTCGCCAAGACCGGCTCCGAGGCGACCACCGCGGCGCTGCGCGTCGCCAGGCGCTTCACCGGCCGGCGCAAGGTCGTTCGCTGCGGCTACCACGGCTGGCACGACTGGTGTGTCCCCGAGGACGATTCAGTCCCCGCGGGGCTCGCGGAGCAGGTGCTCGCCCTGCGCGACGTCGCGCCCGAGAGCCTGTCCGCGTTGCTCACCCGGAGCGCCGGCGAGATCGCCGCCGTCATCCTCGCCCCCGAGATGGTGCTGCCGCTCACGCGCGATGCGGTCGCGTCGATGATCGATGCCGCGCATCGGCACGGAGCGCTCTTCATCCTGGACGAGGTCAAGACGGGGTTCCGCACCCGGGCGGGATCGGTCCAGCAGTATCTCGGCGTCGAGCCCGACCTGACGACGCTGAGCAAGGCGCTCGGGAATGGCTGGCCCATCTCCGCGGTGCTCGGTAAACGGGAGGTGATGCAGGCGGGCGAGGGCCTGCCCTTGTCCGCCACCTATCACGGGGAGACCGCGGCGATGGCCGCTGCTCTGATGACCCTGGAGATCATCGATCGCGAGCCCGTACAGGACCATGTCTGGCACCTGGGCGAGCGCCTCATCGACGGGCTGAACACCCTCGTGGCGCGCCACCGGCTGCCCGCGCGGGCGTACGCCGAGCCGATTCCCCCCATGCCGTTCCTCGCGTTCACGCACCCGGACGACTCGGTCAACGATCGGCTGCGCACGACGTTCTACGGCGAGATGTTCAAGCGAGGCGTCCTGTTCCATCCCCGCCACCTCTGGTACATCGCTCACGCCCACACCACAGCGGATATCGAAGGGGCCCTCGGCGCCGCCGACGAGGCGATGGGAATCACACGCGCACGCGTTTCCCTGGTGTAGCGCCCGGCCATCTCACGCGCGCTCAATGCCGCACGCGCGGCTCCACGATCACCGGCCAGGGCCGGATGCCCTCGAAGGCGCGTGCAGCCTGAAGCACGAGATCGTCGCGGAGGAACGGTCCCACGATCTGCAGACCCGCGGGCAACCCTGAGGCCGTCAGGCCGCAGGGGACGGTCGCCGCCGGCTGGAGCGTCAAGTCGAAGGGATAGCTGTAGGGCGCCCAGTTCATCCAGTCGTCGCCGGAGCGTCCGTCCGCCGGGGTGTTGCGACCGACCTCGAAAGGGGCCACGGCGACGGACGGCGTCAGCAGGAGGTCGTAGCGCGCGTGAAACTGCGCCATGGTCGCGAATAAGGCCGCGCGCCCGTTCACGCTCGCGAAGAAATCGGCCGCGCTGATGTCGCGACCCATGGCAGCGGTCTCCACGAAGCCAGGATCCATCTCGGACCACCTCTCTTCTGGAACGGCGCGCAGCTCGGACCACGAGCCCGTGCGCCACAGCGTGCGAATGATCTCGAGCGGATCTTCGAAGCCGGGATCGGCTTCCTCCACCGTGGCTCCCAGCTCCTCGAACACGCGCGCGGCCCGCGCCGCCAGATCCTCGACATCCTTGTCCCGCGTCCTCACATAGCCGAGTCTCGGGCTCCATGCGATACGGAGGCCTCTCACCCCGTTATCGAGAGGAATGCGGTAGTCCAGAGCCGGCAGCTGATTCCGGCCGCAACCCTCGCGGCGAGCGCGGCGCACGGCGGAGGCCGGTCCGTTGCATGGGACCGGACAGGGAGCGAGGGCGCCGAGGCCTTTGCCCTCTGCACGCGCAGCGTGCCATCCGGCACGGATGAATCTCGCGTGGGGCTGATCCCGACCGCGTACCGCAGGGCTCCACGTGCGTCGCGGGTGAGCGCAACGCGGAGGCACGGGAAGCGGAGGTGCTCGCGCGCACGCACGCAGGGCGCTGGCGCGCACGCAGGCGCATGCGCTTCGCGGCGCGTGCGCTTCGCCAGGGCCAGGACCCGCCGCCGCCGTCCTGCTGGGCCGGCGGGCTACCGTGGGCACATCGGCACACCGCCCCCTTGCGCTGCCGCTGCACTCGTCCAAGAGGGACACGCGGGAGGAGGTAGAGCCATGCCGGAGAAGGGAGCCCGTGAGCACGCCACCCATCAAGTCGACCTGAATACCGCGTCCGAAGACGAGCTGGCCGAGGTCAGCGACATCGGAGCGCAGCGCGCACGAAAAATCGTCGAGTATCGAGAGCAGCGCGGCGAGTTCAAGAGTGTCGACGATCTCGTGAACGTCGAGGGGTTCGGGCAGACGTTGACAGACGATCTGCGGAGCGCGCTGACCGTCTCGGGCGGGCGCAAGGTCGCCTAGCCCCACGTTCCTGGAGCGCCGCAGCGCTGGCCGTGCACGCCAGCTTCAGCGGAGCGAAGGAAGCGAAAGAGATGTTCCATGACAGCGCGAGCAGGTGAGAAGGCTCAGGAGTCGGGGACATTCCACTGCGCGAGGTGCAACGAGACGGTCCGGGTCACGAAGGGGCATGAGATCCCGAAGTGCCCCAAATGCGGCAACGAGACATTCGATGAGCGGACGCACGAGACGACATCGTCCCGGCGTTGATGCACCCGCATGCCGCCTCGCCCGCCCGACTGCACGCAGCGTCCTGGCCGCAGCACGGCGGACCACGCTGACACGTCAACGTGGCGCCCGGGCGCCACGAGCGCGCCTCTCGCTTGAGAGCTCAAGCTCCGCAGCTCTGACGACCGGATCCGGTCGCGGGAAGTAGCTCAGCTGCCCTGGCGAGACCGGATCCGGTCGCGGGAAGTAGCTCAGCTGCCCTGGCGAGACCGGATCCGGTCGCGGGCGATAGCTCGCCTGCCCTGGCGAGACCGGATCCGGTCGCGGGCGATAGCTCGCCTGCCCTGGCGAGACCGGATCCGGTCGCGGGCGATAGCTCGCCTGCCCTGGCGAGACCGGATCCGGTCGCCGGGTGCAGGCTGCGGGCGCTAGCGCGGCGGCCCCGCCGTCGCCGCTGCCCCCGCGCGCGCTGTCGCTCGCGCCGCGGTCACCCCCGCTCCCAGGGCCGCGAGGGCCGACGCCGCGAGCATCGTCCCCCGGAACGCCGCGCCGAATGCGCCGCTCTCCGCCAGCTCGCCCGGCCTCCCGCCGCCGAGCGCCGCGAACATCGCCCCGGAGGCCGCCACGCCGCACAGCATCCCCACGTTGCGCGCCTCGGCGAGCAGGCCCGCCGCGGTGCCCAGCTGATCGCGCGGCGCCGCGCCCAGGATGCGGCTGTTGTTCGGGGAGGTGAACAGCCCCGACCCGAGCCCCACGAGCCCGAGCGCGGCGAGCAGGCTCGCGCGCTCGGGCTCGGCGCCGAGCGTGGCCACGCGCGCGAGGCCCACGGCGAGCGCCGTCATGCCCGCGAGCGCCGGCCCGCGCGCGCCGACGCGGTCCGAGAGCCAGCCGCTCGCGGCGGTGACCACCGCCATCACCGCCGGCTGCACCGTCATGACCAGGCCCGCGTCCGCCGCGCTCATCGCGAGCGGCCCCTGCAAGTAGAACGGCAGGAGGAAGAGCATCATGTAAACCGCCGCGTACTGGAGAAAGGCGGCGACGAGCCCGGCCACGAGCGCCGGCCGCGCGAGGAGCGCGCCCGAGAGCAGCGGCGCGGGGCTCCGCCGCTCCACCCGCACGAACGCCGCGGCGAGAACCGCGCCGAGGGCGAGGAGACCGGCGACCCTGGGGCTCAGATAGCCCCAGCGCTGCCCGCGCGTGAGGGCGACGAGGAGCGCGCTCAGCCCCGCGCCGAAGAGGAGCGCGCTCGCCCACGGGAAGGGCCGCGCGCGCGCGTCCGGCGCGGGCCGGGCCGTCGCCGGGCCTTGGGCCTGGACCGACGCGCGCGGGCCCGCGCCGCCGCCCGCGTCCGGGAGCGCGCCGCCGCCCGCGTCCCAGGGCGCGAGGGCCGTTGCGCCGGCCGCTCCGCTCCCGACGAGCGACCGGGCGAGGAGCGCTCCCGCGAGGGAGATCGGCACGTTGACCCAGAAGGCCGCGTGCCAGCCGGCGCGCTGCGCGAGCCAGCCGCCGATCGACGGCCCCAGGGAGAGGCCCAGGTACGTCGCCGTCGCCTGCAACCCGAGCGCGCGGCCGCGCTGCGTCGGCGGGAACGCGGCCGCGGTGAGCGCCGGGCCGTTCGCCATCAGCATGGCCGCCCCCGCCCCCTGGAGGGCGCGCGCAGCGATGAGCGACGCGAGCGCGGGCGCGAGCGCAGAGAGCGCCGAGCCAACGCCGAAGACGCCGAACCCCGCGGCGTAGACGCGCCCCTTGCCGAGGCGATCGCCGAGGCGGCCGAACGGCAGGAGCAGCGCGCTCACGGAGAGCGAGTAGGCGGCGAGCACCCAGCTCGCGGCGCCGATGTCGACCCCGAGATCCAGGCGCACGAGCGGGACCGCGACGTTGATGAGGCTGCTCCCGAGCGCCGACATCAGGGTGCCGACGGCGACCACGCCGAGCACGGCGTACGGCCTCGACGCGGGGGAGCTCAACGGGGCGCGCCGCGGTAGAGTCGACGCGGGGGAGCTCAACGGGGCGCGCCGCGGTAGAGATAGCGGGGCTCGGCCTTCGCGGACGCGGCGCGGAGCCGGGCCTCCGCGACGACCCCGTGCGCCGGCGAGAGCGAGCAGGCCGGGTCCGTCGCGGCGGCGTCGCCGGTGAGGTGGTAGGCCTGGCAGCGGCAGCCCCCGAAATCGACCGCGCGCCGGTCGCAGCCCTGGCAGGGCTGCGGCATCCACGCGTCGCCGCGGAAGCGGCGCATGCCCGGCGATTCGCGCCAGATCCAGGCGAGCGGCCGCTCGCGCACGCTCTCGAAGCCGAGCCCCGGGATCGTGTGCGCCGCGTGGCACGGCAGCACCAGCCCGCCCGGCGCGACGTGCAGGTAACGGCGCGCCCAGCCATCCATGCACGCCCGCGGCCAGTCGGCGTGGTAGTCCGGCGTGACGAAGACCATCTCCATGCGCCCGAGCAGCCGCTCGCGCGCCGCCGAGGCGACGGCGAAAGCGCGCTCGAGCTGGTCGCGCGCCGGCAGGAGCGCCTCGCGGTTCGCGAGCGCCCAGCCGAGGTACTGGGTGTTCGCGAGCTCGAGGCGGTCGGCCCCGAGCCGCTCGGCGAGCGCGATGATCGCCGGGACGTTCTCGATGTTCGCCCGGTGCAGCACCACGTTCACCGTGAGCGGCAGGCCCTCGGCCTTGACCCACCCCGCCACCGCGAGCTTGTGGTCGAAGGCCGCGTAGCCGGCGATGCGATCGGCGCGCGCCGCGTCGGCGTCCTGGACGCTGAGCTGCACGTTGTCGAGCCCCGCCGCCCGCAGCGCGGCGAGGCGCTCGCGCGCGAGCGGGACCCCGGAGGTGATGAGGTTGGTGTAGAGCCCGAGCTCCCTGGCGCGGCGGACGAGCGCCTCGAGGTCGCGCCGGGCGAGCGGCTCGCCGCCGGTGAGGTGGAGCTGCATCACCCCGAGCTCGGCCGCCTCGGCGAAGACGCGGCACCACGTCTCCGTCGAGAGCTCGCCGGCAGCGCCCGCGAGCTCCATCGGGTTCGAGCAGTACGGGCACCGCAGCGGGCAGCGGTAGGTGAGCTCCGCGATCAGCGTGTAGGGGCGGTGCGACGCCGCCTCTGCCGCCGCGCCGCCCCCGGGTGCGAGCGCGGGCGCGGCCCCGGGCATCGCGCCGCGGCCAGCGGCGTCTCCAGCGGCCTGCGCGGCGTCCCCGGCGGCCTCCGCGGCTTCCCCGGCCGCCAGCGCGGCGCGTCGCTCGAGCAGCCCGCGCGCGGCGAGCTCTTCCAGGAAGGCGATCACGTCGCGCTCCACCTCCCCCGGCGGCGCGGCGGCGAAGGAAGCCGCGATCTCCGCGGCGATCTCGGCCACGGTGCGCGCGCCGTCGAGGCGCGCGGCGACCGCCGCGGCGACCGGGTTCAGCGCGAGGCCGCGCTCCGGGTAGAGCAGGATCTCGCGGCCCGAGGAGCGGTCGCGCACGAGCCGCGCCTTGCTCGCGAGGAGGGGCCGGTCACCGGGCGCGAGGGTCATCCCGGCGTCACGCCTCCGGCCCGTAGGCCGCCGCGATGGCGTCGAGCATCGCCCAGAGGATGTCGCACTTCGTGATGAGCGCCGCGACGCACGCCTCCTGCGCGGCGCGCGTCGTCGCGCGCGCCGTGACGTAGTCGATCGCCTCGGTCGAGTCGGCCCGCGCGCGCGTCACCCGCCCGCGGAAGTAGTCGAGCGTGGCCCGGTCGACCCAGGGATAGTGCTGCTCCCACGCGACCACGCGCCGGGACATGAGATCCGGCGCGAAGAACTCCGTGAGCGACGAGGCCACCGCCTCGAGCAAGCTGCGCTCGCGCACCAGCGTCACGTAGGCGTCGCACGCGAAGCGCACCGCGGGCAGCACCCGCGTCAGGCCCGCGACCTCGTCGCGGTCGAGCCCCACGCCCTCCGCGAGCCGCAGCCACAGCGCGAGCCCGCCCTCGCCCTCGCGCGCGCCGTCGTGGTCGATGATGCGGTGGATCCAGAGCCGCCGGAACGACGGATCCTCGCTCTTCGAGAGGAGGATCGCGTCCTTGATGGGGATCCGCGTCTGGTAATAGTAACGGTTCAGCACCCAGCCCTGGATCTGGCGGCGCGAGAGCTCGCCGCGGTGCATGCGCTGGTGGAACGCGTGGTTGTCGTGGTAACGCCGGGCGCCCTCGTCGCGCAGCCGCGCGACGAACGCTTCCCGCGAGAGCGGCTCGTCGTTCATAGGTCGATCAAGAGGCCGTCGGCGGCCACCTCCCAGCCCGCCTCCTCCACCGCGCGCCGCTCGGGCGAGCCCTCGACGAGGATCGGGTTCGTGTTGTTGATATGCGTGTAGATCTTCCGCCGCGCGGCGACGCCCGCGAGGAGCCTCAGGCTCCCGCCGTCGCCGCCGATGGGCAGGTGCGCCATGTCCTCGGCGCGGGCCTTGCCGAGCCCGAGCCGCACGAGCTCGTCGCTCGACCAGAAGGTGCCGTCGAAGAAGCACACGTCCGCGCCGTCGAGGCGCGGAACGTACTCGCCCGCGGCCCCCACGGCCGTCGCGACGACGGCGAGGCGCCCGCTCGCGGCGTCGCGGACCCAGAGGCCTATGTTGTCCTCCGGCGAGGGCGGGGCGAGGTCCTCCAGGTGCTTCGGCACCTTGCCCGGCATCGCGACAGGGACCACCGTCACCCCGGTCGGCGCGCCGTCCGGCCCGGCGAGCTCCGTGGGCTGCTCCAGCTCGAGGCGCCGCCACACGGTCTGCCCGGGGAAGCGCTGGAGCGTGCGGAACATGGTGTTGCCCTCCGCGAGGCCTCGGTAGACGGCCTCGGTCGCGTAGACGGCGAGCGGCGTGTTCTCGCGCAGCGAGAAGAGGCCCAGCGCATGGTCGAGATCGCCGTTCGTGAGGATCACGCCGGCGATCGGCGAGGCGCGGCCCGCCCGCGGCTGCAGCGGCGAGAAGGCCTCGATCTGCCGGTGGACGTCGGGGGACGCATTGACGAGGAACCAGCGGCCGTCGCCCACCCCGAGCGCGAGCGCGTCCTGCGTGCGAGGGCGGACGCGCGGCGAGCCGCGGCGCGCCTCGACGCAGTTCGGGCAGGCGCAGTTCCATTGCGGGAGACCGCCGCCGGCGGACGAACCCAGGACGCAGAGGCGCATTCCGGTGCTCGCTCGGGAGCCTTACTCGGCCTCGCCCGCGGCGTCCGCGCGATCCGCCGGAGCCGGGCGCGTGAAGTTGACCGGAACAGGGTCGAAATCGCTCTGATACGAGCCGATCTCGGCGTCCATCTTGATCTCGACGAACTCGGGTTTCTCGTAGCGCATGGTGGCCTCCTGATTCAGCTGCGTGAACGACGGTGATCGGTGGCCTCGAACGCGAGGCCCCCAATCGACCGCTTCACAGCCTCGGGACACGAGATTCAGCACCATGAAGTCCCGCGTCAAGCACGAATCGCAGCGCAAATGGCATTCGACGCGACGCCCCCGGATTCCGCATTCAGGTCGATCCGTACGGAGCGCGGCGCCCCCCGTCCGGAGCTGCAGTACACGCAAGGGAATTGTTTTGATCTCAAACTATAAGCACGCTAGAAAGTTGTCATGAGCCTGTCGTTTCCGGGCCGAAGGGATGGATCGAGCAGCGCTGGATCGTGTACGTCTTCGGCCACCTGCTCGACGGCCTGTTGCGCATCACCGAGGGAGCCTCCGAGTCGGACCAGGTCGAGGTAATGGACCTGTGAGCCCGAGGCTTACTGGATCCGGAGATCGATCGTCATGTCCTTTCCGCCCCGCTGGACCGCGATCGCGAGGCTGTCCGCCGAGCGCAGCCGGGCATAGGATCCCAGCCGATCGCGAGGACGGAGCGCCCCTCGACCGGATCGCCCGCCCGGCGGAGCAGCGGCTCGCCCCGCCCGACCGCGATCGTGGCGAACGACCAGGAGGGGTCCTCCGAGGCGGCGATCAGCAGCACGCGCGCGTCCTCGCAGGTCGGGTCCAGCAAGGGATCGCCAGAGGTGGCGGGGTCCTCGTCCGCCTCCCCTGACGCCACGGGTCTCGGCGTGAGGGGCCCCGTCACCGAGTCGAACGGGTTCCGTGCGAGGATGGCCGCCGCGCTCGTCGCGTGAACACCGGGGTCGTCGACCGGCGGTGGCGGCGGCAGCGGCGGCCGCGAGCGCGGCAGATCGGTGATCCACACCGCCTCGATCAGGGACGAGATCCCGAGCGCCTGATGGTACGCGGCCGTCATGATCATCCCGCCGAGGAGCGCCGGGAAAGCTCGCTTGATGAGGAGTTCCGGAATCACCATCGTCTTTCTTCAGAGCGAGTGTCCACACGAGCGCCGGCGCGCCCCGCGACCTGACAGCAACCCTGGCTGGAGCGCGGGAGCCCTTCCGGGCGGCTCTTGCGCGCTGAGCCCTTCGCGCGAGCGCAGCGCGCCATCGGCTATCGGCTGTCGGCCGTCGACCATGGACAGAGCAGCATCCGTGCCCAGGTGGCTTGGGAGTTGCTGCCCGCCAGCGCATGACGAAAAGGAAAGGCCCCGCATCGCTCCCCCGCCCCATCGCCCTCCTCGCCGCGCTCGCCGCCACGGCCGGTCCCGCAGTCGCGGGCTGCGCTCCGGAGCCGCAAAATGTGCCCTGTTCCAGCGACGCCGAGTGTCGGCGCCGCGACGAGGACCTCAAGTACTGCCTCAGCTCCACGTGCGTCGAGTGCCTCTCGAGCGCGATCTGCGGCGCGGGGAACGAGTGCGTCGACGGGCGATGCGTGCTCCGGTGCCGGGACGCGCGCGACTGCCGATCCGACCAGCTCTGCCGCGATGGCACCTGCGAGGACCGATGAGGTGCGACATCGTGTCGCATCTGGGACAATGGATCGCATGACCGCGCAAGACCGAGAGGGACGGAGCACGATGGGGCTGACGCTCCAGCTGTGGCTCATGCTCCTCGTGCCGATCGTCCTGGCCGTGGCGCTCTACGGCGCGGCGATCCACACGACCCGGCACCAGTTCCTCCGCAGCCAGGCGGCCGCCGAGCTGCGCCACCACGCGAGCCTGGTCGAGGCGGCGATCGGCGGGGCCGTCGAGCGCGGCCAGGTCGAGCTGCTCAAGCACCGCATCGAGCGGCTCGCGCAGGCCGACCGCATCCTCGGGATCGCGGCGTTCGACGCGGGCGGGGTCCCGATCCTCGTGACCGATCCGATCTCCGGCGAGGCGGCGGCGCTCGCGGCGCTCGCGCGGAGGGCGCTCGCGACCGGCGCCGAGATCGAGGAGGAGCAGACGCTCGGCGGGGCGCCAGCGCTCGTGCGCACCGTCACTTTCTCGCAGCGCGGGCTGTCGGTCGTCGCGGTGGTCGTCCGGGAGCTCCGCTACCTGGACGCGTTCGCGCGGAGCTCGAACCGCGGGCTGGCGCTCGCCGGGGCCGCGCTCCTCGCCGCCACCGCCCTGATCGCGGCGTTCGCGAGCCGGGCGACGGTCGGGCGCCCAGCCGGCGCGATCGTCGCGGGCGTCGAGCGGGTGGCGCGCGGCGAGCTCGGGGTGACGGTGCCCGAGGCGGGCGCCGAGGAGCTCCGGCGGCTCGCGCGGGCGTTCAACGCGATGACGGCCTCGCTCTCCGAGGCGCGCGCCCACCTGGAGCAGGAGCAAGCCGCCAGGGCCGCGGTCGAGCGCAAGCTTCAGCAGGCGCACGCGCTCTCGGCCGTCGGGCAGGTGGTCGCCTCGATCGGCCACGAGATCGGCTCCCCGCTCAACGTGATCCTGGCGCGCGCCCGCCGCCTCGCGGACCAGCCGGGCTGGCCCGAGGCCACCCGCGGCGAGCTGGAGACGATCGCGACCCAATCAGAGCGCATCTCGCGCGTGGTGGCCCGGCTGCTCTCGGTCGCCCGCCCGCCGCGGCTCCTCGGCCGCGGCAGCGACGTGGCCCAGGTCGCGCGCGAGGTGCTGTCGTTCCTCGGGCCAGAGTGCCGGCAGCGCGGGATCACGACCCGGATCGAGCCCGACGAGGCGCCGCTGCACGTGGTGCTCGACGCGGACCACCTGTTCCAGGTGGTGTTCAACCTGTGCCTGAACGCGGCGCAGGCGCAGCCCCACGGCGGCGAGATCGCGGTGCGGCTCCGGAAGCTCGATGCCCGCAAGGCGGCGCTCGAGGTAGAGGATCGCGGGCCGGGCGTCCCCCCCGGCGTCGCCGAGCACATCTTCGAGGCGTTCTTCACGTCGCGGGGCGACCGCGGCGGCACCGGGCTCGGGCTGGCGATCGTCGAGGGGCTCGTGCGCGAGGCGGGCGGCTCGGTCGAGCTCGTCCCCACGAGCCACGGCGGCGCCTGCTTCCGCGTCACCCTGCCGCGCGGGGCCGCCGCGCCGCTCGGCGCGCGCGGCGTGGAGGCCCTCGCGTGAGCGCCCGGGCGAAGGTGCTCGTCATCGACGACGAGCTCGAGATGGTGAAGCTCGTGGCCGACATCGCCCGCGACATGGGCCACGAGCCGGTGACGCTGACAGCGCCGCTGCTCGCGCTGCCGCTCCTGGAGGAGCGGGAGTTCGACCTTGTCGTGACCGACGTGCGCATGCCCGAGATGGACGGGATCGAGCTCATCGAGCGGATCGCGCGCTTCGACCCGCGGGCGGCGATCATCGCCATGACCGCGTTCGGCTCGATCGACACGGCGGTCCGCGCGATGCGCGCCGGCGCGTTCGACTACCTGCCGAAGCCGTTCCAGCCCGCGGACATGGCGCTCCGGATGGAGCGGGCGCTCGGGCAGCGGGCGATGACGGTCGAGCTGACCGAGCTCCGCTCGGAGGTCGCGCAGCGGTTCTCGATCGCGGGGATGATCGGGCGCAGCCGGGCGATCGAGGAGGTGATCGCGCTCGTGAGGCGCGTGGCCCAGAGCCCCGCGACGGTGCTCGTGAGCGGCCCGAGCGGGAGCGGCAAGGAGCTCGTCGCGCGCGCCCTCCACGGCGAGAGCCGGCGCCGCGGGAGGAAGTTCGTGGCGGTCAACTGCGCGGCGCTCCCGGAGGCGCTCATCGAGGCGGAGCTCTTCGGGGTGCGCAAGGGCGCGTACACGGACGCGCGGAGCGACCGGCCCGGGATGTTCCAGGAGGCCGACGGCGGGACGCTCTTCCTCGACGAGGTGGGCGAGCTCGCGCTGCCGCTCCAGGCGAAGCTCCTGCGCGCGCTCCAGGAGCGGGAGGTCCGCCCGGTTGGCTCGGCGTCGTCCGAGCCCGTCGACGTGCGCGTCGTCGCGGCGACGAACCGCGATCTGCGGGCGGCGGTCGCCGAGCGGGCGTTCCGCGACGACCTCTTCTATCGGCTCGCGGTGATCGAGATCGCGATCCCGCCGCTCAAGCACCGGACGGACGACATCCTGCCGCTCGCCGAGCACTTCCTGGCCCGCGCGGCCGCGCACGCGGGCAAGCCGATCGCCGGGTTCTCGGGCGCGGCGGTGAAGCGGCTGCTCGCGTACGACTGGCCCGGCAACGTCCGCGAGCTGGAGAACGCGGTCGAGCGGGCGGCGGCGCTCTGCGGCGGCGGGCGGATCTCCCCGGACGACCTCCCCGAGGGCGTGCGCGCGCGGCGGGGCGCGCCGGATTTCCTGGAGGCCGCGGCGGACCGGCTGATGACCCTCGACGAGCTCCAGCGCGAGTATGCGCAGATCGTCCTGCGGCGCGTGGGGGGCAAGAAGCAGCGGGCCGCGGCGCTGCTCGGCGTGGACCGGCGCACGCTGCAGCGCTGGTTCGGCGGGGGGAGCGAGGGCGACGAGGGGGCGTGAGGGGGGCGCGCGACGATGCTCGTGACGAGCCCTCGGCGTTGGTTTGCCCGCGCCCCTGTTACCGCTTTGCGACGCATCAGCAGCTCGTCAAGGCGCTCCAGGCGCTCGCGCTCAAGCGCGGATGTGGCACGAAGGACCGAGGGTGCCCCGTCCGTGGTGGGCGCGGGCGCGCTACTGGCTCGCCGTCCGTGCGAGGTTGAAACGCATCCGCAGCTCTGAATCAGGCGCGGTCTCACCAGCGCAACTGGCTGCCTTCCGGCGACCGGCTTCGGTCCCCCTAGGGGAGCCGGCGCGCCCGCGCGCCAGGCGCGCCCGCGCGCTAAGATCGTTCCCATGCGAATCTTGCGTTCATACCTGCCGTTGACGACGGCCTTGGTCCTGGGCTCGCTGCACGCAGCCGGCTGCTCCGACGAGCCGCTCGATCCGGCGGGCAGCCCGTCCGGCGCCGGCGCGGGATCCGGCAACGGCGGTCCAGGGTGCGAGCCGTCGGGCGGCGGGCCGTACTGGCTCCTCGAGGGGGAGACCGTGACGTTCTCCGTGTCGTGCGCGACAGGCCTCGCGCTCGCCGACGGCGCGCTCGAGGTAGGGCCGCTCCCCGAGGGCGCCGTCTACGACCCGGTCGCGCGCGAGGTGACTTTCTCGCCCGGGCTCGATCAGGCCGCTGTCTACGAGATCGAGATCCGCGTCGCGCAGACGGCCGAGGTAGGCCGCGTGAAGGTAGGCGTCGCGGACAACTGGGCCGATCCGGCCAACGTGCCCGTCGTCGATCCGGCCCGCTACCCCGAGGAGTACGGCCTGCCGGTGCTCTTCCTCTCGCCGGGCCCCGAAGCGAAGGAGTACGCCCCGGCCACGGTCGTCTACCGCGGCCACACGTACGAGGCCGAGGCGGAGCTGCGCGGCGAGAGCTCGCTCTCGTACCCGAAGCAGAGCTACACCCTCAAGTTCCCCAAGAGCGACAAGTTCAACGAGCCTGACGAGGCCGGCGGGTTCACCGATAAACGCAAGGTCGTGCTCGTCAGCACGTTCGACGACAACTCCTATGTCCGGCAGCGCCTCGCCTACGACCTCTGGAACCGCCTCGATCCGGCGCACATCCAGATCAAGACCTACAGCGCCGTGCTGTACATCGACGGGGAGTACCGGGGGCTCTACACCGTCGGCGATCACGTGGATGGGTATCTGATGGAGGACCACGGCTACTCGCAGGACGGCAATCTCTACAAGGCGGTCGGCCACGACGCGAACTTCGCGCTGACGTCCCACGAGAACAGCGGCGAGCCGAAGGAGACGCTGCACGACGGCTTCGAGAAGAAGGAGGGCCTGCCGCCCGAGGGCGAGCCGGGAGCGTTCGAGGACCTGGAGGACCTCGTGAACTTCGTGGCCACGTCCGACAAGGAGACGTTCCTCGGCGAGCTCGGGTCGCGGATCGATCAGCGCGACTACGAGGACTGGTGGATCTTCGTCACGTTCATCATGGCCAACGACTCGGCCGGGAAGAACAGCTATCATTACCGCGACCCGGCGGCCGGCGGCGCCTTCCGCTATGCGCCGTGGGACTTCAACGCGAGCTTCGGCCAGTCGTGGCAGACCGAGCGCGAGTCGGCGTCGGCGCTCGTCGATTACGCCGACACGAACCTCCTCTTCCAGCGCTTCCTCGAGGAGCCCGCGATCGGCGACCCGCTGCGCGCCCGCTACGGCGAGGTCCTGCACGGCGTGTTCGACGACGCCGAGGTGAAGGCGCTCGTGGACGGCTACGTGCAGCGCATCGACGCGAGCGCGCGCCGCGACGAGGCGAGGTGGGGTGAGGCCTACCGGACCTACGACGGCTGGAGCGGGCGCGGCGACTTCACGACCTTCGAGGAGGAGATCGCGTACCTGAAGGCGTGGATCTCGGAACGGTGGCAGGACCAGGACGCGCTCTACTGAGCGCCGGCCCGGCGGCTCGGGAATGATGTGGGACACGGTCGAGCGATGTCAGTCACGGCGCGCGCGTCGCGATCGCGAGAGGCTTTATCGCGAGACGCTCGACCGCGAACTACCGTACGCTGGGCCAAAGCACGGTCCCTGCTGCACGAACCATCTTCTCGCCTCGTCGTCGTCATGCGAGAGGGCAGGCCGCATGCCTTCCACAGCGTCCACTGTGATGCGCCTCATCGTCTCTGAAGCGCTGCTGCTCGCGGTCGCCCTGACCGGCAGCGCAGCGCGCGCGCAGCCCGCCGGCGCGCCGCCGCCGGAGCCCCCTGCCTCGGGGGGCGACGGCGACACGGGCGGCGCCTCCGTTCCCCGCGGCGGGGCCGGCGCGGTCGTCGTCCCGCAGCCGGGCACGGCCCAGCCGGCGCCGCCCGCCGCCGCCAGCGAGCCGAAGCTGATCAAATACGCTCCGCCCGAGTATCCGGTGGAGGCCCAGCGCGCCGGCGTCGAGGGGAGCGTCATCCTCAAGCTCGACATCGACAGGGCCGGGCGCGTGACCAAGGCCGAGGTAGCGACGCCGGGCGGCCACGGGTTCGACGAGGCCGCGCTCGCCGCCGCGCCCGGCCTGGAGTTCGAGCCGGCGCGGCGCCCGGACGGCACGCCGGCGGCGGTCCGCATCCTCTACCGTTACTCGTTCACGCTCACGCCGAAGCCCGCCGAGGCGGCCGCGCCCGCGCCCCCGGCGGACGTCGAGACGGTGGTCGGGACCGTCATGGCCGCGGGCACCGGCGAGCCGCTCCCGGACGTCGCGGTAAGCCTCCTGCGCCCGGACGGCGGCCGCGAGGAGGCGAAGACGGACCAGGGCGGCAAGTTCCGGTTCAAGAACCTCCCTCCCGGCAAGTACCGTGTCGAGGTCGCCGCCCCGGGGTTCGAGCCGTTCGCGGCCGACGAGGAGATCGCGGCCGGCGAGGCGATCGACGTGCGTTACCGCATCTCGCTCGCGGCGCCCAGGGACGGCAAGGCGCCGGCGGGCATCGAGGTGACCGTGCAGGGGGAGCGCCCGCCGCGCGAGGTGACCCGGAGGACGCTCGAGCGGCGCGAGATCGACCGTATCCCCGGCACCGGCGGCGACGCGATCGCCTCGCTGAGGAACCTCCCCGGCGTCGCGCGCGGAGACTTCGGGCTGCTCATCGTGCGCGGGTCCGCGCCCGAGGACACGCTCACGTTCATCGACCGCACCCCGGTGCCGATCATCTACCACTTCGGCGGCCTCTCCTCCGTCGTCCCGACCGAGATGCTCGAGAAGATCGACTTCTTCCCGGGCAACTTCAGCGCCGAGTACGGCCGCGCCATGGGCGGCATCGTCGACGTGGGGCTCCGCTCGCCGAAGCAGGACGGCAAGTACCACGGCGTCGTCCAGCTCGACCTCATCGACGGGCGCCTGCTCCTCGAGGGGCCCGTCCCTTACCTCAAGGACTGGACGTTCATCGCGGCAGGCCGGCGGAGCTGGGTCGACGCGTGGCTCGGGCCCGTGCTCAAGGAGGTCGGCTCCGACGTGACCCAGGCGCCTGTCTACTACGACTACCAGTTCGTCCTCGAGGGGCGCCCCTCCCCGAGCGAGCGCGTGCGCGCGAGCGTCTATGGATCGGACGACGCCTTCGAGATCATCCTGGACGAGTCGCCGGGGGACGATCCGGGGCTCACGGGCGACTTCGGGCTGCACACGGCCTTCCAGCGCTACCAGCTCAGCTACGAGAACCGCCTGGGAAGCCGGGATCGGCTCCTGTGGACGCTGGCCCTCGGCCGGGACATCTTCGACTTCCAGGCCGGTCCCCTCTCCTTCAACGTCGACTCGACCTCTCTCGACCTCCGGCTGGAGCTCTCGCACCGGTTCGCGCGGTACGTGACGATGAACGTCGGGACCGACCTCTCGGGAGGCATCGCCACCGTCAATGTCCGCGCGCCGTCGCAGCAGCCCGCCGGTCATCCGTCGAACCAGCCGTTCACTACGTACCCGTTCCAGGATCAGTCGTTCGACGGAGCGTTCTCCCGGCCGGCCGTCTATGCCGAGCTGGAAGTCGTGCCCACGCCGCGCGCGCGGCTCGTTCCCGGGGTGCGGCTCGATTACGCGCTCGACACGCGCACCCTCGACATCAGCCCGAGGATCAACGGGCGCTACGACATCCGGAGCGGCTTCCCGCGGACGACGGCCAAGGGCGGCGTCGGCCTCTACCACCAGGCGCCTCAGTTCCAGGAGACCGTCGAGCCGTTCGGCACCGCGGGGCTCAAGTCGAACCGCGCTGTCCACTACAGCCTCGGGGCGGAGCAGGAGATCACGCGCCAGATCGAGGTGACGGTCGACGGGTTCTACAAGCAGCTCGATCGGCTCGTCGTCTCCTCGCCGGAGCAGGACGGCTACGCCAACCAGGGCACCGGGTACGCCGTCGGCGGGGAGCTGCTCCTCAAGTACAAGCCCGATGAGCGCTTCTTCGGCTGGGCCGCCTACACGCTCTCGCGGTCCGTGCGCAAGGACGGGCCTGACGAGGAGGAGTACCTCATGCAGTACGATCAGACCCATGTGCTGACCGTGCTCGGGAGCCTGCGGCTCGGCCGGGGCTGGGAGGTGGGCGCGCGCTTCCGCCTCGTCTCGGGCAACCTGACGACGCCCTATGTCTGCGACCCGGAGCAGAAGGGGTGCAATCCGAACCGGCTCAACGCGCTCTACCATGCGTCCTCGGCGAGGTACACGCCCATCCCGGTCGGAGGCGACTACAGCGAGCGGATGCCGCTCTTCCATCAGCTCGACATCCGCGCCGACAAGACGTGGCGCTTCAAGAGCTGGCAGCTCGCGTTCTACCTCGACCTGCAGAATGTCTACAACCACACGGCCGCGGAGGGCATCAGCTACAATTTCAACTACACGAAGCGGGAGTACGTGAGCGGGCTCCCCTTCCTGCCCACGATCGGGCTGCGAGGAGACTTCTGATGAAAAGGACGGCACCGCCCGGCCGGCGGGCTCTGCTCTTTGCGCTTTCGGTGATGGCCCTGGGCGCGCCATGCTGCGCCGGGGGTGACTGGGCTCCGTCCTCCACGGTGGAGGGGCTCCGCATCGTTGCCGTGACGGCGGACAGGCCGTATGCGGCGCCGGGCGAAGACGTGACGCTCCGGATGACCTACGCCGACGCGCCGGGCGAGGCGTCGGACGGGTCGCGGCCGGTCGAGATCACGTGGCTGGGCGGCTGCGTGAACCCGCCCGCCGGCGTGGACGAGCACCTGGGATGCCTCCCGCAGTGGCTGGGCGTCTACCTGACGCTCCCCCCGGGGGCGACGGAGCGCGAGGGGCTCTTTCTCAAGGACGCCCTGACCGCGGAGCAGAGCGCAGCGCAGAACGGCGCTCCCGATGCGCGCCAGTTCACGCTGAAGGTGCCCTCCGACATCCTGAAGTCGGCAGAGCCCACCGAGACAGGGACGGTGTTCTCCACGGCCTTCGTGCTCTTCACCGCCTGCGCCGGCACGACGCGTCCGGCCGCGGAGCCGGAGAAGGCCGGGTTCCCGCTGGAGTGCGTCGACGGCGACGGACGAGCGCTGGGCGCAGACAGCTTCGTCGTGGGCTACACGCAGATCTACGTCTTCGGGGACCGCCGGCCCAACCAGCCCCCGCCGGTGAGCGGCCTCACGCTGGATGAGACGGTGATCGAGGAAGGCGAGGAAAAGGCTCCGACCGTGGCGCGATGCGTTGGCCCGGAGGGGAACGAGGAGCCCCAGGGCTGCAGCCCAAGGGAGCCCGGAGACGGGTGCAAGACCTACGAGATCGAGGCGCTGGTGGACGACGTCGCCGAGGAGGACGTGGAATCGGGCGGGCTGGGTGCGCTGGTGCGCGAGGCGATCTGGGTCGACTACTACGCGGACAAGGGCGAGTTCGATGGGACGCGGAGCCTGGTGAGCGACACGGTCACAGGTTACCGCGAGGACCACGCGGTGACGTGGATACCGCCGTCCGAGCCGGGGCTCGTGTCGCTGTGGGCGGTTGTCCACGATTCGCGGGGCGGAGTCAGCGTGACGCGCCGGTTCGTCCGGGTGGAGTAGGCCCCGGAGCCGCCGGCGTCACCGCGCCAGCTTCTTCCGCGTCCGGACGGCCTCCACCACCTGCAGGATCGCCGCCGAGGTGGCCCGGGCGTCGGCCTGCCGATACGCCAGGGATTCATGCGTCGTCGCCGGTATCTGCCGGTGAGCCACGTTGGACGAGAGCGCAGCCAGCTCGTCTTGCAGCTGCTTCCAGATCTTGTTGGCCTGCGCGTCGAGCTCTCCCGTGAGCTGCGGGTACGTGTCCTCGGCCGTCAGCACGACGAGCGGCATGTCGCCGAGGCTCCCCGCACGGCGCACCTGCGCCGTGGACGCCGGGATGGCCCGGAGCTCCGCGGCGATCGTGGTCATCGACGCAGTCGACGCGTTGAGCGCCGCGATCTGCGCGCGCTGCTGGGCCGGCAGCTCCGGGTCGACCGGAAAGGGGCTGTAGAAGCGGGTGAGCCCGGCCATCGCCACATACGGGAACGCGTTCAGGAGCGACGCATCCGGGAGCTGGAGCTCTGGCGGGAGCCGCTCCCAGAGGTCGGGGTGGGTCGCGTCGACGAGGACCATGCCGGCCACGTCGCTCCGGTACTGCTCCGCGAACATCCGCACGGAGAGGCCGCCGAGCGAATGTCCCACGAGCACGTAGGGGCCCTGGATCCCGGCGCGCTCTAGCAAGGTATGGAGCTCGGCCGCGGCGCTTCGTGCGTCCCGCGGCTCCGGGCCAGGGTCGCTCCAGCCCATGCCCGCCCGATCATAAACGCACACCCGGGTGGACCTGGCGACCTCCGGCTGCACCCAGCTCCAGCTGGCGGACGTGCCCGCCATTCCGGTCTCCAGGATGACCGCTGGGCTGCCCTGGCCCAGACAGTGGATGTGCAGCTTGCGACCGCCCACGTCCACGAGGCGCCCCGGAGGAGCGAACTTGCGCTGGTCGAGCCGCGTGGCGACCGCCTGGTAGAGCGCGCCGGCGCCGACGATCGCGACGATCGCGACGAGCAGGCCGAGCAGCACGCGCCGCGCCCAGAGGCCGAATCCAGACTTCTGTCGCTGCGTCCGGGCCTGCCGGCCGCCATTGACTGTCGCAGAGGTATTCATGGTCCTTTTCCTTGGTCGCGGTGATCACCGCGCGAGCCGCTGATTGCGCGGTCCGGCGGAGCGGATCGTGAAAGACGCCATCCGACAACGGTGAAGTACAGCGTGGTTGTACCGGATGATGGCTCTCGCGATGAGCTTGACTTCCGTATCGCGTTCACACGCCCTGTCCCTTCAAGTCTCCGTCCTGAGGAATTCCCTCATTTGCAGCCATTTTCAGCGGAGGAATTGAACAGGGAGGCGGGGAGACAGGGAGTATTTGAAGATTTTCCTCCCCGTCTCACCGCCTCCCTGTGAATTTTCCGAAGAATTTGAGGGGATGCCTCAGGTCTCCGTCCGCTCCTCGTCATGCACTCTCCTGAGACCACGGCCGGGTTTTCGTGCGATGACGGGCCACCATGGACCACGCGCCGCGACGAAGCGCCGGCATGCCCGGCGCGCCTGATGCTTTCGAGGAAGCGAGCCCCGCGGGCGAGCGCCGCTCCTGCCTGCCGGTGGTTGCCTGTTCCGCTCCGGTTCGCCTCCTGTGCCTCTCGTTGCAAGCGGTCGCCGCCCTGAACCTCTTCTACGTGGCCTCCCACATCGCCTACGATATCGTCGCAGGCGCCCAGACAGCCCCGCCGCTGGCGATCGCGCTCAGCGTCGCGGCCTTCTCGGGCGTCCCGCTCGCCGCGACAGCGCTCCTCCGGCGCATGCTCGCCGCCACCGTCGACATAACGCCGTCGCTCCTCCTGCTCACCGCCCGCCGCGCGCGCTTCGAGATCCCGCTCGCCTCCGTGTCGGCCATCCGTCCCTTCTCGCTCCCCCTCCCCGGCTCCGGGCTGGCCATCACGATGAGGTCCGGCCGCCGCTTCCGTTATCGCCTGCTCGTCCCGGACCCCGGCGCCCTGCTCGAGGCGATCGGCGACGCGCTCCCCGCCGCCAGGAGCGCCCTCGGCCACCCGTCCGTCGCCTACGCGCGCGCGCGGGCCGATCTCAAGCGCCGGCATCCGGCGTACTGGCTGCTCAAATTCGGCCTCTTGCCGCTCGTCCTCACGGTCATCCTGTTTCAATTGCATCAGCACATCGTCTACGGCGGCGCCTTCGGCCAGTACCACCTGGTCGGGCCCGCGGCGTACCTGAGATCGTTCGGCATCGCCTGGACGGGGACGACGGGCGGGCTCGTCGTCCTTGCAGGCGTGCTGCGCCTCGTCGCCGAGCTCCTTGCGTTGCTCTCGACATGGGCGCTCCCCTCCCGCGCCCGCCTCTTCCGTGGCGCCGTCGAGATCATCTGCCAGATCGCTTATTTCGGCGTCGTGCCCGCGTTCGTGGCCGCTCGCCTCCTGCTGTGACAGCCGGCGGCGCGGAGGGCGCGCCGCGGCTCTGCGCCGCCGCGGTGAACAGCAGCAGGGACGCGGCCGAGAGCGACGCCGGCCCCAGCCAGCGCCCCAACGACATCGCCGGCGTCGCCCTGCGCTCCACCTCCGGGAGGCTCGCCACCAGCGCCTCGCGCTCGCCCCAGCGGGTCGCGGCGACGATCTCCCCGGCGGGCGTGATCATCGCCGAGACCCCGGAGTTCGTGGCCCGCACCTGAGGGAGCCGCGTCTCCACGCTGCGGAAGGCGGCGGAGATCAGGTGCAGACGCGGCGCTCGCCCGTCAGGAAACCAGGAATCGTTCGACAGCGTGACGATCAGGTCGGCGCCCATCCGCGCCGCCTCGGCGACGAAGCCGGGGAACACCGCATCATAGCAGATGAGCGGCACGACGGAGACGCGCTTGCCTCCGCGGAGCGGGAGCTCGATGACCCGAGGGCCGGGGCCCCTTTCCCAGCGGCCCGCCCAGGGCAGCAGCCGACGGAGCCAGTCCGAGTCCAGCGCTCCCGGGACCCATTCGGTGAGGGGAAAGAGCATCCTCTTGCGGTAGCTCGACGCTGAGGGCCGTCCGTCCGGAGACGCTGGCACGAAGAACGCCGCGTTGAACTCGCGCCCGTCCTCCGCGTCGTAGGCCCCGAAGACCAGCGGGACGCCGCGGCCCTCCACGAACGCCTCGATCTCCGCGTCGAACGCGGCGCCCGCCTCGCTCTTGGCCGCGCCGAACGTCGTCGGATACACCGTCTCCGGCCAGACAATCAGGTCGGGGCGCGCGCGCGCGTGGATCTCGTCCGACAGCGCATAGTGCGCGTCCAGGATCGCGCGGACGGACGCGAAGGCGCCCTTCTCGGCCAGCAGCTTGTCGTAATTCGTGATGTTGGCCTGCACGAGCCCGATCGTGTACCCGGACGGCCGGCTGCCCGCGACGACCTCGGCGTACCGGACGTGCCCGTACCCGGAGGCGGCGCTCGCGAGGGCCAGCGCCCCCGCGAGCGGGAGAAGATCGCGGCCCGCACGCAGGAGCCAGGGCTCGCCGCGCGCGGGGGCCGCTGCGCGCAGGCTCATCGCGCGGCGGAGCGTGTCGGCGACGCCCTCGTTGACCAGGAGAAGGAGGAGCGTGAGGCCGTGAACGCCGGCAATGTCGGCCGCCTGGCGCAGGGCGAGCGACGGATACAGCCCCTGTCCCAGGGTATCGAAGAACAGCTTGGGGGCGAGGAGCTCCGTGCCGACGTAGGCGCAGGCCGCGGCGAGCGCGGCCCGGAGGGCGGCAAGGCGCCCGGGCGCGCGCCGCACGGCGTGCCGCACCAGCGCGAACGCCACGAACTGGGGCTCGAGCAGCGGCGCGAGCGCGAGGAAGAGCAGCCATGCGCAAGGCGACGACGCCTGCGCATAACGCTCGAACGTCCCGGGGAGCCAGGAGAAGACCGAGGCGACGAAGGCCACGCTCATCGCCGCCCCGGCGGCCGCTGCCTCGCCCAGGGAGGCTGCGCGTTCGAGCGCGAGGAGCCACGGCGCGAGCGCGACGAAGCCCAGGCCGAACCAGGGCGCCTCCACCTGCGCGTAGAGGGCGAGCAGCAAGGCGCTGGCGAGCGCGCCGCCGAGCAGGACCGACCACCGCGCGCGCGCCGGCCGACGCTCGAGACAAAGACGGGCGTTGTTCATGGAGCGGGTTCCGCGCCGTCCTCCGGAGGTCCGGCGCTGCCTTCCTCGGCGTTCATGGCCTCCTCGTGAGAGTCTGCATACGCGTCCTCCGGGACCTCGAGGAGCTCGAGGGGGAGCCCCGGAGGCGCCATCTCGGGCGGCACAACCCGGTCCGACGGGAGCGGTACCGGGTTGCCCTGCGCGTCGAGCGGCGCGTGATCGGGATGGAACATCAAGATCGCCTGGAGCATCCGGCCGTTGTCGGTCGCCTGGTAATGACGCACGTACCCCTCGGGCAGGGGAAAATCATCCGGCACGACGAGGCCGGCCTTGATTCGCTTGGTCCCGGGGGCCGGGAAGACGGCGATGCCTTCTGGCGCCTGCGCCACCTCCGCCTCGGCCTCGATCGTCGCCTCCGCGGGATCGAGCGGCGGGAGAGCAGCCGGGGCGGGCGCAGGCCGCGCCGCCGTCCCGGGGGCGGCCGCCTCGGGCGATCTCGATCTGCCGCTCGCGGCTGCCCTCGCCTTCTGCTCGCCGGCGTCGCGGGGACGGCGCTGCGTGCCCTCCGGGGTCCGGGGACAGCCCCGGATCCAGAGCGAAGCGCTCACGAAGAGGAGCGCCGCGGCGAGCCCGAGGAGACCGAGCCGCCTGTCCCGAGTGCCCCGCCGGAGCTCGACGCTGACCACACCGTCCTGATCGACGGATGTCTCGAGATCCTCGCTGGCCTGGCCGGCAGGGCGCTTCGTCTTCATCCTGTCCCCGTGGGGTTGCGGAGCGTGTCGTCGCGAGCGCCCCGCGCTAGGGGGTCAGCGGGTTGAAGAGCGAGTGCGCCCATCCCGCGCGATCGTGGCCGAACATGTTCCAGACCGGGTTCTTGCCGCTCACGATCTGGGCGCCCGCGTAGTCGGGGGCGCCGGAGCCAGTGCCCGTGCCGCCGAAGAAGCCCACGAAGATCCCGCTGCCCTGGAAGGTGGGGTGGGTGTTGTCCGAGAGGATATAGTCGTAGCTCGTGCCGGCGTTGACGAAGTGGTTGTTGGCGTCCCGGATCGTCGAGCGCAGCGTGCTGGTGATGCGGGTCACGTAGCTCGCCTCGGACTCTCCGTCGATCCACTTCAGCGCTTCCGAGTCGACCATGCCGTCCCCGTTCGCGTCATGGTCCGCGCCCATCATCTGGGCGAACGCGTCGACGCACTCGAAGCCGTACTGCTTCGCGAAGTTGCAGGCCCTCCAGTTGCTCCTCGCGAAGCGGGAGAACATCACGCTCTGCCGGTTGACCTTCTGCCCCAGCGCGGCGTCGGTGCAGCTCGAGAGGCCATTGTCGGCGTCGTAGCCGGGGTAGTAGAGGTTCATGATCATCTTCCGCTTCGCGCTCACAGCGTACGTGTTGATGGCCTGCATGGCGAGCTCCTGGTACTTCGTGCACTCGGAGAGGGCCGTGTCCAGCACGCCGTAGTTACAGGTCCCCGACTGGCTCGCGAAGCTGCTGCGCGCCTGCAGGAAGTCGTTGCCGCACATCTCGAAGGCGACGACGCGCGTGCTCGCCGCCTGCATGTAGGAGCGCTCGGCGATGATCTTGTTGTTGTAGATGTCGTCGGCCTTCGCGCCCGACTTGGCCCGCCGGATCACCTCGATGTCCGTGCCCCACGCGTTCGAGAGGTACTCGCCCTGGACCACCGGGGCGGCGCGCCTCGCCACGCTGGGCACGCTGCCGTTGTATCCGGCGAAGATGGAGTCGCCATAGGCGACGAGCCTGTACTGGGTGCTCGTACCGGCCCGATCGATGGTCCACGAGGTGTTCTGGGTGAGCGTGGTGGCGAATGCCTCTCCGCCCGCCAGCAGCACCCCGAGTGTGACAACCAGGCGAATCAGATGCCTGGGTACGAATTTCATTGCAATGAATTTATGAAGCATGATTGTCTCCTTGGTTCATCACCGACGAGGACGATGCCTGCGAGCCCCCCTCCGCGGTGACGCCGCGGGCGGACCATCCGCCGCTGATGCCGCGGCGGCTCGGAGCATGGTCCGGAGAGCTCGCAGCACGAAATGGGGCGCCGTCTCCGGGCGATGATCGTCGCCACGTCGCAGGCGTTGAGGCCGCCAGCGTGGATGCGTACTACGCAGAGGCCGCAAGCTTGCGCGGCACAACAACAAACCCCTGGCCCCATTGTCAATGGAAAGCGACATCACCAGTCGCTTCCCATGGTTTTCTCGGTCGCGGCCACCTGAATCTCGTCGCAGGCTCCAGGTCGGAGCCACCGTGACGTTTCGGTTCGCATTCCGCGGTGCGCTTGCCTCCCTCCGGGCATCGGCGGCAGTCGAGGGTCGTCCAGGCAGAAGGTGTGCGCAGCGAGCTCGCGGCGATTTCACGACGATCTCATGTCCAAACCTCTTCTCATTGCATTACAGGCGGGACGACACGTACCATGGATGTCTATGTGTCTTCATCTGGATAAAATTTTTCGCTTCGCGCTCGCCGCGTCGATCATCGGATGCAGTAATGGAGACGCGGGCGGTGGCACCAGCACGTGGAGCGGCGCGGGCGGCGCGGGCGGCGCGGGCGGCGCGGGCGGCGCGGGCGCGGGCGGCGCGGGCGGTGGCGGCCCGCATGTCTCGATCCTCCACCCGGACGCAGCCCCTCTGCCCGGCGAGAGCCAGTGCGAGATCGTGATCACCACGGATATTCCCGTCACGGTGCAGGCCAAGCATGTGCCTGTCTGCACGCGGTCCCAGTATGCGACAGAGCCTCCGACCTGGGGCGACCACTGGGTGGTCTGGTCAGCCTACAAGAAGTACAAGACTCCGGTACCGCGAGAGATGTACGTCCACAACCAGGAGCACGGCGGCGTCGTGCTGTCCTATCGTTGCGATGGACCATGTCCGGAGGTGGTGGGCATGCTCGAGCAGGTATTCGACGAGGTGCCTGAAGATCCGCTGTGCTTCAGGGAGCTGGGGGCCCCCGGGACGCGCATGGTCCTCACGCCGAGCGCCTCGCAATCGGCGCCGATCGTCGCCTCGGCCTGGAACGCGAGCTACACGGCGACGTGCATCGACAAGGAGTCTCTCGCCGATTTCGTGGCCGCTGCCTACGGCAAGGGCACCGAGGAGACCTGTAGCAATGGCATCGATCTGGAGGATCGGAGCCAGGGTTACCTGGATTGCGGCTCCGGCGGTGCCGGCGGTGCAGGCGGCACAGGCGGCGCAGGCGGTGCCGGCGGTGCAGGCGGTGCAGGCGGCGCAGGCGGCGCAGGCGGTGCAGGCGGCGCAGGCGGCGCAGGCGGCGCAGGCGGTGCAGGCGGCGCAGGCGGTGCAGGCGGCTCCGGCAGCTCCGGCGGCGCAGGCGGTGCAGGCGGTGCAGGCGGCTCCGGCGGCTGAGGCTCTTTCTGTGGCCTGCCGCTCACGGCGCGCGTCGCCTCACCTGTGAGGCCTGCTTGCGCGCGAGCAGGCTGCGACCGAGCAATGGTCGCCCAGGCGTTCCATCGTACCTGTCAAGCAAGCGCTCGAAGACCACATCATGACTCGAGGATTTCGTATGAGCATCCAACAAGGTGTCATCACAACTGGCGTGCTGCTCGCCGTCGCGCTCACGGCGTGCGTGAGCGACGAGAGGATGGACCCGATCACGGGCGGCGGCGGCTCCGGGGGGCAGGGCGGCTCCGGGGGGCAGGGCGGCTCCGGGGGGCAGGGCGGCTCGGGCGCGACCGGGAGCGGCGGTGCCCCTCCGGAGCCGGTCCCGATGGCGTTCGTGCGCCTCGCGCACCTGTCGCCGAGCGCGCCCGCCATCGATCTGTGCGTCGACTTCGGCGATGGCAACTTCCTGGGACCGCTGCTGAAGGGCAACGGCCTGGCCTACAGCCTCTCGTACCTCGATGTGACCTCGTTGTTCCCGTTCCCCGGCGGCCCCATCACGCACCGTCCCATCCCGGCCGACGCAACCAGCTGCGATACCCCGATCGACGGCGCGCAGGACGTGACCATCACGACGTCTCCGGGCCAGGCCCATACCTTCGTCCTGCTCGGACAGGCCCAGGAAGGCAACATCGCGATGAAGTCGTTCGTGGACGATGTCGCGCCGGCGGATGACAAGCTGAAGCTCCGCCTGGTCCACGCGTCGCCGGACGCGCCGAGCGTCGACCTGGGCTTCGGCTCGGGGAGCGCGTTCCAGGCGCTCTTCACCGACGTCGCGTACGGCGCGGAGGGCGCCGCGTCGGGCAAGACGTACCTCGAAATGGCGCCCCCCGGCAAGGCGGCGCTGAGCGTCCGACATCACGGCACCAGCATCGAGACGCTGATCGCGCCTTTGGACCTCGACGGCGGAGTCATCGCGACCGCATTCCTCATCGGCAACTCGAGCGGATCTCCCAGGCCCCTCCAGCTCCTCCTCTGCAAGGATAACGGGCCGAAGCGGAACTATACCTATACTCCCTGCACGGCCCTCCCGTGACCCTGGCGGTGAGCGCCACAGGTCAGCGTCACGCCCGCGGCGAGATGATGTCCTGCACGCCTGGGTCACACGTTGTTCACGGGCGTGTGTCAGCGCGTCACAAAGCACCCTTTCGCTTCGCACGCCAGGAATGCCCGTGTATCCATGGGTCGGTTTCATCTCTGGCATCGGTGCATCAGAGCGCCCATCGCGGGCCGCGCTCCAGCATCGACGAAGAGCACACCGGGCAGGAGCTCAACCTGGAGCAAGATCATCCTTGGCCGAGTCCGTTCCAGCGTCGTCTCGTCCGGCTCGACGAGGGGAGCGCACGACGGCTGCGAGACGGCGAGACGACCAGGAGCGCTGTCATCGTATTTTGCCGCCCTGCGCACCGGCTCGCACCGAGAAAAGGAGGACTCGCGGAAGCGCGCGAGCCCTCTCGCGCTTCTCCTCTCTACCCATTCCGCCGCCCGGCGCGGCGGAATGGCCGTGATCCCGGGCGCCTCCCCGCTCTCCCCATCGTGGCCAGGGCCGCGCTCGGCGGCGCGATCCCGTGAAGCGCTCATCGGGAGGACAGCACGACCTGAGGAATCCCCTCATTTTGCAGCCGTTTTCAGCGGGGAATTTGAACAGGGAGGCGGGGAGACAGGGAGTATTTTGTAGATTTCCCTCCCCGTCTCCCCGCCTCCCTGTGAATTTTCGGAAGAATTCGAGGGGATGCCTCAGCAGCACGACCCCCTGCCGCGCCGAGCCCTCTCAGCCCGCAGTTACATCGCGACATAGCGGACGCCCCTGGACGGGCGCCCGCTCCCCCTCGGAGTGAGTCCATGACAGCGCCCGAAGCAGCAGACATGAGCATGCGCCAGCCGACAGTGGAAGATCTTCAGGAGCTGCTGATCTCGCGGATGAGCGCGCGGCTCGGGATCGAGCCCCAGGGGATCGATGTCCGGGAGCGGTTCAGCCGGTATGGACTGAGCTCGCTCGACGCGACGATCCTGCTCGCCGAGATCGGGGCCGCGCTCGGGCGCCCCCTCGCGTCCACCCTGGTCTGGGAGTACCCGACCCTCGACGACCTGGCGCGCCACCTGGCGCAGGGAGCAGGCGCGCCGCCAGCCTCGGGGGGCCAGTCGAGGACGAGCGCGAGCGCGGCGAGCCGCCTGGACGAGCCCATCGCCGTCGTCGGGCTCGCGTGCCGCTTTCCCGGGGCGCCGAGCGCCGGTGCCTTCTGGGCCCTGCTCCGCGGCGGCGTCGACGCCATCTCCGAGGTCCCGCGCGACCGGTGGGACATCGACGATGTCTACGATCCGGACCTTTCCGCGCCCGGGAAGATGAGCACCTGCTGGGGCGGGTTCCTCGAGGGCATCGACGGCTTCGAGCCGGGGTTCTTCGGCATCTCCCCGCGCGAAGCGAGCCAGATGGATCCCCAGCAGCGGCTGATGCTCGAGGTGTGCTGGGAAGCCCTGGAGGACGCCGGCATCCCGCCCGGCGCGCTCAAAGGCAGCGCGACAGGGGCTTTCTTCGGCGCGATGTGGAGCGACTACGCGAAGCTCGTCAAGGGCGCCGAGGCCATCGCGCAGCACACGGCGACCGGGCAGGACACGAGCATCATCGCCGGGCGCGTCTCCTATACGCTCGGTCTCCAGGGGCCGAGCATGACCGTGAACACGGCCTGCTCGTCCTCGCTCGTCGCCGTCCACCTGGCCTGCCAGAGCCTGCGGTGCGGCGAGTCCTCCCTGGCCGTCGCGGGCGGGGTGAACCTGATCGTCGCCCCCGAGAGCACGATCGCCATGTCCAAGTTCGGCGGCATGGCGCCCGACGGACGCTCGAAGGCCTTCGACGCCCGCGCCAACGGCTACGTCCGGGGCGAGGGGGCGGGCGTGGTCGTGCTCAAGCCCCTCTCGCGCGCGCTCGCGGACGGGGACCGGATCTACTGCGTCATCCGCGGCAGCGCGGTGAACAACGACGGGTTCAGCAACGGCCTGACCGCGCCGAACCCGCAGGCGCAGGAGGCCTTGCTCCGCGACGCCTACGAGCGGGCAGGCGTGGCCCCGCACCAGGTCCAGTACGTCGAGGCCCACGGCACGGGCACCATGCTCGGCGATCCCATCGAGGCCAAGGCGCTCGGCGCGGTCTTGGGCGCGGACCGGCCGGCGGAGCGCCCGCTGCGGCTCGGCTCCGTGAAGACCAACATCGGTCACATCGAGGCCGCCGCAGGCGTCGCGGGGCTCATCAAGCTCGCCCTCTCCATCCGTCACGGGCTGATCCCGCCGAGCCTCCACTTCCAGGAGCCGAACCCGCACATCCCCTTCGAGGCGCTCCGCCTCCGCGTGCAGCAGGCGCTCGAGCCGTGGCCCGAGGAGGGAGACCGCGTCCACGCCGGCGTGAGCTCCTTCGGCTTCGGAGGGACCAACTGCCACGTCGTCGTGGAAGGCGCCCGCGCGCAACGCGCGGAGCTCTTCGCGCTGTCCGGCCCCGGCGAGGCCCTGCGCGAGGCGGCGCGCGCGCTCCGGGCACGCCTCGGGGCGCCGGGGCCGAAGCCCTCGCTGCCCGAGCTCGGCGCGCGCCTCGCGGCCGCGCTCGTTGACGGCCCGCACGGCCCGCACCGGCTGGCCATCACCGCCCGCACCCACGAGGAGCTGGCCGAGCGCCTGGACGGCTTCCTCCTGGGCGGCCCCCGACCGGGCACGTCGACAGGGCAGCGCGGCGAGAGCCCCCCCCGGCTCGTCTTCATGTTCGGGGGGCACGGCTCGCAGTGGCTCGGGATGGGCCGCGACCTCCTGCAGGACGAGCCCGCGTTCCGCGAGGCGCTGAAGCGGTGCGACGCGGCCATCCGCCGCCAGGTGGGCTGGTCCGTCCTCGAGGAGCTGACCCGCGACGGGGCGCGCTCGCGCGTGGCGACCGAGATCGACGTCATCCAGCCCGCCATCTTCGCCGTCCAGGTCGCCCTCGCCGCGCTCCTTCGCTCCCTCGGCGTCGAGCCCGACGCGGTGGTCGGGCACAGCATCGGCGAGGTAGCGGCGGCCCACGTGGCGGGCGCCCTCGACCTCGACGACGCCGCGCGGGTCATCTGCCGCATGAGCCAGCTGATGAACCGGGTGAGAGGCAAGGGCGCGATGGTCCTCGTCGAGCTCCCGCAACGCGAGGCCGAGCGCGCGCTGGCCGGCCGCGCGGATCGGCTGTCCGTGGCGGTGGCGAGCAGCCCGAGCGCGAGCGTGATCGCCGGGGACACCGCGGCGCTGAGCGAGGTCGTCTCGACGCTCGAGGCGCAGGGCGTGATCTGCCGCCCCGTGAAGGCGGATTACGCGCCGCACAGCGCGCACATGGACCCGCTGCGCGCCGATCTCCTGGAGGCCCTGGCGGGGATCTCGGCGCGCGACGGCGCGGTGCCGTTCTACTCGACCGTGACCGGCTCGCCCCTGCCGGGCGCGGCGCTCGACGCCGGCTACTGGGCGCGCAACGTGAGGGAGCCGGTGCTCTTCGCGCAGGCCGTCGAGCGGCTGCTGGGCGACGGGTACGATGCCTTCCTCGACGTCACGCCCCACCCGGTCCTGACCCACTCGGTGGAGCAGTGCCTGCCCAGCGCCGGGCGGCGCGCCGCGGTGCTTTGCGCGTCCCGGCGGGGCGAGCCCGGGAGGACCGTCCTCCTCGACGCGCTCGGCGCCCTCCACGCGCTGGGCAAGCCCGTCGCGTGGGCGCGGCTCTACCCGCCCGACCTCGACCCCGAGGCGCCGCGCGCGCCTGCCGGTCGAGCGCCGGAGCGCGACGCGTCCCCGGCGGGGCCAGCGGCGCCGCCGGAGGAGCTGCTCGTCCTCTCCGCGCAGAGCGCCGAGGGCCTGCGCTCACTGGCCTCGACCTACCATCAGGGGCTGCTCGCGGCGAGCGCGCGCCGGGCCGGCGGCGACGCGCCGGCGCAGGAGCCCGCGCAGGCGCAGGAGCCCGCCTGGGAGAGCGCACCGCTGCGGGACATCTGCTATTCGGCCAGCGTCCGGCGCGGCCATGCGAAGCACCGCCTCGCCCTGCTCGGGAGCGGAAAGGGCGAGCTCGCCGAGGCGCTGGGCGCCTTCTTGAAGGACGGCGCGCACCCGCGGGCGGCGGCGGGCTGCGTCGACGCGGCGGCGCGGCCCAGGGTCGTGTTCGTCTTTCCGGGGCAGGGCTCGCAGTGGCTCGGGATGGGGCGGCAGCTCCTCGAGCAGGAGCCGGCCTTCCGCGCCGCCCTCGAGGCGTGCGGCCAGGCGATCCACGAGGAGGCCGGCTGGTCGCTCTTGGAGGAGCTGCGCGCGGACGCGGAGCGCTCCCGGCTCGCCCGGATCGACGTCGTTCAGCCCGCGCTGTTCGCGATCGAGGTGGCGCTCGCGGCGCTGTGGCGCTCGTGGGGCGTCGAGCCCGACGCGGTCGTGGGCCACAGCATGGGCGAGGTCGCCGCGGCCCACGTCGCCGGCGCGCTGAGCCTCCCGGACGCGGCGCGGATCATCTGCCGCCGGAGCGCGCTCCTTCGCCGCGTGAGCGGACAGGGCGCGATGGCCCTGGTCGAGCTGTCGCGGGAAGAGGCCGAGCAGGTGGTCGCCGACTACCAGCGCCTCCTGTCGGTCGCCGTGTGCAACAGCCCGAGGTCCACGGTCATCTCCGGCGACCCGACGGCGCTCGAGGAGGTCCTCTGGTTCCTGGAGCGGGAGAACGTCTTCTGCCGCCGGGTGAAGGTGGACGTCGCCTCCCACAGCCCGCAGGTGGATCCCCTGCTGGAGGAGCTGCGCGCGACGCTCGTGGGGCTCGCCCCCGCGGCGGCCACCGTGCCGATGGTCTCGACGGTGACCGGCGCCCGCGTCGGGGACGGCGAGCTCGACGCCGGGTACTGGACGCGGAACCTGCGCGAGCCGGTCCTGTTCTTCCAGGTCGTCCAGCGGCTGATCGAGGGAGGTCATGCGCTGTTCCTCGAGATGAGCCCGCACCCCATCCTGATGCCCGCCGTCGAGGAGGGGCTGCGCCACGCGGGCCGCGCCGGCGCCGCGCTGCCCTCGCTGCGGCGGGAGCAGGACGAGCGGCACGTGCTCCTGGGGTCGCTGGCGGCGCTGTACGCGCAGGGCTGCGACGTCGACTGGGCGCGCTTCCATTCCCCCGGAGGGCGCGTGCTCTCGCTCCCGACCCAGCCCTGGCAGCGGGAGCGGTGCTGGCTCGGGGACGCCGCGTCGCCCTCGGGCTCGCCGAGGAGCGGCGCGCCGGCGCGCGGGCTCGCCGCGGGGCACCCCCTGCTCGGGGCCTCGTTCACCACGCCCACGCAGCCAGGGGCCCGCCTCTTCGAGCAGGCGCTGAGCACGACCTCCCTGCCCTACCTCGCGGATCATCGCGTGCAGGGCGAGGTAGTCCTGCCCGGGGCGGGCTACGTCGAGATGGCGCTCTCCGCGGCGGCGGCGGCGTACGGCGCGAGGGCGGTCGGGATCGAGTCCGTCACGTTCGAGCGCATGCTGGTCCTCCCGCCGGAAGGCGAGCGGGTCGTCCAGGTCGCCCTCCTCGAGGAAGGCGCGCAGCGCGTGTCGTTCCAGATCTTCGCGCAGGAGGGGCCGGACGCCGGGTGGCAGCGGTACGCCGCGGGCCGCGTGCGCCTCGGGGATTCGCCCGTGGCGCCCGGCTCGCCGGCGGAGGCGCCGCGCGGGATCCTGGCGCGCTGTACCGAGCCCCTCGAGGGCGCTGCTCACTACCGCCGCATGACGGAGCGCGGCCTGGGCTACGGCGCCCGCTTCCAGGGGGTGCGCGAGGGCTTCCGGGGGGTGAACGAGCTCCTCGCCCGCGTCGCGCTGCCGGAAGGTCTGGCCGCGCAGGCCGGAAAATACAGGCTCCACCCGTCGCTCCTCGACGCGGCGTTCCAGGTGCTTGTCGCGGCGCTCGACCGGGTGGAGGCCGTCGGCGCGGGGACCGAGACCTATGTGCCCGTCGCGCTGGAGGGGCTGTACGTCCACGCGCAGCCCGGACAGGAGGCGTGGGCGCACGCGCGGCTCAGCGCGCACGAGGGCGCCGAGTCGGTCACGGGCGACGTGCTCCTCCTCGGCGAGGAGGGCGAGCCGCTGGTGGAGGCGCGCGGCCTTCGGCTCCGGCGCCTCTCCCCGGAGGCGCGCGCCCCCGAGGAGCAGCACGCGTCGTGGCTCTATCACCTCGCCTGGCAGCGCGCGGAGGGCGCCGGGGAAGCGCCGGCGGCGGCCGGAGATGTCTCGGGGCAGTGGCTCGTCCTGATGGACGAGGGGCCGGTCGGGAAGGCCTTGGTCCCGCTGCTGCAGGCCGGCGGCGCGACGTGCGTGCGGTGCTTCCCGGGCGAGCGCTACGAGCGGATCGAGCCGGGCCTGTACCGGCTCGATCCCGCGGATCCGCGCGGCTTCCAGGCGCTGCTCGAGGACGCGTTCCCCGAGGGGCGGCCGTGCCGGGGCGCTGTGTACCTGTGGAGCGTGACCGCGACGGACGCGGCGGACACGACCCTCGAGACGCTGGCGAGGGATCAGCAGCGCGGGTGCCATGGCGTGCTGCACCTGACCCAGGCGCTGCTGCGGCGCGGGTGGCGCGACGCGCCGAGGCTGTGGGTCTTGACCCGCGGCGCGCAGGCCGCTGGCGAAGCGCCGGCCGGCCTGTCCGTGGCCCAGGCGCCGCTCTGGGGCCTCGGGCGCGTCATCGCGCTCGAGCACCCGGAGCTCCAGTGCACGCGCGTCGACCTGAGCCCCACGCCCATGGCCGACGAGGCGCAGGCGCTCCTCCGGGAGCTGGGCTCGACGGACGGTGAAGACCAGATCGCGCTGCGCGAGGCGGGCCGCTACGTGGCGCGCCTCGAGCGCGGCTCCCTCGAGCCGACCGCGGACGAGGAGCACGACCGGCCGCTGCCCTCGCTGCGGGCCGCCGAGCACCCCTTCCAGCTGGAGATCGCGAAGCCCGGCGTCCTCGAGCACCTCCACCTGCGGGCGATCCGGCGCCGTCCGCCGCAGCGCGGGGAGGTCGAGATCGCGGCCGAGGCCGTCGGCCTCAACTTCCGCGACGTGCTCGGCGCCATGGGGATCCTGCCGGGCATCGCCGACGTCCCGCTCCACCTCGGCGCCGAGTGCTCGGGCCGGATCGTGGCGGTCGGGGAAGGCGTCGACGGCTTCGAGGTGGGGGACGAGGTCGTCGCCGCCGTCTTCGGCTGCTTCGGCTCGTTCGTGACGACCGCCGCGTCGTCCGTCGCGCACAAGCCGGCGCGCTTCAGCTTCGAGCAGGCGGCCGCGATCCCCATCGCGTACATGACGGCCCACTACGCGCTGAACCATCTCGCCCGGCTGAGGCGCGGCGAGAGCCTCCTGATCCACTCCGCCTCCGGCGGCACCGGGCTCGCGGCCGTCCAGATCGCGCAGGCGCTCGGCGCGGAGGTCTTCGCCACCGCGGGCACCGAGGAGAAGCGCGCCCACCTGCGCGCGCTCGGCGTCCGTCACGTCATGGACTCCCGCTCGCTCGCCTTCGGCGACGAGATCATGACCCTCACGAACGGCCGGGGCGTCGACGCCGTCCTCAACTCCCTCACGGGCGACGCGATCGTCCGGAGCCTCGAGGTGCTCGCGCCGTACGGGCGGTTCCTCGAGATCGGGAAGCGGGACATCTACGAGAACAGCCGCATCGGCCTCCTGCCGTTCCGGAAGAACCTCTCGTACTTCGCCATCGATCTCGCCTGGATGGCGATGGACCGGCCGGACCTGTTCGGCGTCCTGCTCCACGAGGTGCTCGAGCTGTTCGAGAGCCGCTTCCTCGAGGCCCCGGGGCCGATCAGCGCGTTCCCCGCCTCGCGGGTGCAGGACGCCTTCCGCGTCATGGCGCAGGCGAAGCACCTCGGGAAGATCGTGGTGACCCTGCGCGACCCGGCGGCGCGCCTCGCGCCGAGCTCCAACGCCGTCGAAGGCATCCGGGCGGACGGCACGTACCTGATCACGGGCGGCCTCGGCGGGCTCGGCCTCTCGGTCGCGTGGTGGCTGGTGACGCAGGGGGCGCGCCACCTCGCACTCGTGGGCCGGAGCGCCCCCTCCGAGGACGCGCGGGCGACCCTCCGCGCCATGGAGGAGGCGGGCGCCACCGTGGCCGTGCTCCACGCCGACGTGGCGCAGCGCGCGGCCGTCGCCGAGGCGCTCTCGCAGATCGAGCGCACCATGCCGCCGCTCCGGGGGGTCGTGCACGCGGCGGGCCTCCTCGATGACCGCACGATCCTGCAGCAGGACGCGGCGCGCTTTCAGCGGGTGATGGCGCCCAAGGTCGAGGGGGCGTGGAACCTGCACACGCTGACGAGGGACAGGCCGCTCGACTTCTTCGTGCTGTACTCCTCGGTCGTCTCGCTGCTCGGCTCGCCCGGCCAGGCCAACTACGCGGCAGCCAACGCCTTCCTGGACGCCCTCGCCCTCCAGAGGCGGCGAGAGGGGCTGCCGGCGCTGAGCATCCAGTGGGGCCCCTTCGCCGAGGTCGGGCTGGCCGCCGCGCTGCAGAGCCGGGGCGAGCGGCTCGCGACGCGGGGCATGGAGAGCCTGACGCCTGACCAGGGCCTCCTCGTCCTCGACCGCCTGCTCCGGCAGGGCAAGGCGCAGATCGGCGTCGTGCCGCTCCACGTGCAGCAGTGGATGGAGTTCCACCCGAGCGCGGCGGGGTCGAAGCTCTGGACCAGGCTGCTGGAGGAGAGCTGCGCCGGCGGCGCGAGCGCCCTCCCGGGCTCCTCCGTCCTGGAGGCCCTGTCGAACGCGAAGCCCGGCGCGCGCCCGGCGCTGCTGGAGAGGCACGTCGTCGAGCAGATCGCCCGGGTGCTCCGCATGGACGAGTCGAAGATCGGCCGCAAGGAGGCGCTCGGCAAGCTCGGCCTCGACTCCCTGATGAGCCTCGAGCTGCGCAACCGGCTGGAGGCGTCGCTGGGCGTCAAGCTCTCGACGGCCCTGCTCTTCACCTACCCCACCGCGTCGGCGCTGACCGAGTACCTGCTCACCAGGCTCGTGCCCGCGAGCGCCGCGGAGGGCGCGCAGGCCCCGGTGTTCGAGCCCCGGGACAGCGCGATCACCGCGCAAGAGACCGGCCTACAGGAGCTCAGCGAGCAGGACGCAGAGACCCTGCTCGAGGCGAAGCTGGCTGCTTTCGAGGAGAACTTCCGATGAACGAGCGAGATCAAGGCGCCGAGAACCCCCCGCAACCCGGCGTCAAGCCGCCCTCCGCGACGAGCTCCCGCCCGGGCGCCGAGGCGTCTCCTTCCCCGACCCTGTCTCCGCTGCGGCGCGCCATCGCCTCGATGGAGAAGATGGAAGCGAAGCTCGCGGCCCTCGAGCGAGCGCGCTCTGAGCCCATCGCGATCATCGGCATGGGCTGTCGCTTCCCGGGCGGCGCCGAGGATCCAGCGTCTTTCTGGCGGCTGCTCGAGGGCCGCGGGGACGCGGTCACCGAGGTGCCCGCCGACCGGTGGGGCCCCCGCCCCTTCGACGGCATCACGCCCGATCCCGGCCTGCGCGAGCTCCGGTTCGGCGCGTTCCTGAAGCAGGTGGATCGCTTCGACGCAGGGTTCTTCGGCATCTCGCCGCGCGAGGCGATGAGCCTGGATCCCCAGCAGCGCCTCGTCCTCGAGGTCGCATGGGAGGCGCTGGAGCACGCCGGCGTGGTCCCCGAGCGGCTGATGGGGAGCCGCACCGGCGTGTTCCTGGGCATGACCATGGCGGACTACCGGGACCTGTGCCTCTCCGCGCCGGTCGAGTCCCAGGACGTCTACACCTTCACGGGGAACCTCCACTGCTTCCCGGCCGGGCGGCTCTCGTATCTCCTCGGCTTGCAGGGGCCGAGCCTCGTGCTCGACACGGCGTGCTCCTCGTCGCTGGTCGCCGTTCACCTGGCCTGCCAGAGCCTCCGCAGCGGCGACGCCTCGCTCGCGCTCGCGGGCGGCGTCAACCTCATGGTGTCCCCTGTCTCGACCCACCTGGTCTCGAGGATCCAGGCGCTCTCGCCCGACGGCCGCTGCAAGACCTTCGACGCCCGCGCGAACGGCTTCGTGCGCGGAGAGGGGTGCGGGATCATCCTGCTCAAGCGCCTGTCGGACGCGCTCCACGACGGCGACACCATCTGGGCGCTGATCCGCGGCTCGACGATCAACCAGGATGGCCGCTCCACCGGGCTCACCGCCCCCAACGTGCTGTCCCAGCAGGCCATGCTCCGGCAGGCCCTGGAGAGCGCGCGCGTGTCGCCCGCCGACGTCTCGTTCGTGGAGACGCACGGGACGGGCACGCCCCTCGGCGACCCGATCGAGCTCGAAGCGCTCACGGCGGTGCTGGGCCAGCCGCGCGAGGGCGGCTCGACCTGCGCGCTCGGCGCGGCGAAGACCAACATCGGACACCTCGAGTCCGCGGCGGGCATCGCGGGGCTCATCAAGACCGCGCTGGCCCTCCAGCACCAGGCCATCCCGCCGAACCTCCACTTCACGAAGCTCAACCCCCGGATCTCGCTGGAGGGCACGCCGTTCGTCATCCCGACGGAGCGGCTCCCCTGGCCTTCCGGAGAGAAGCCCCGCATCGCCGGGGTGAGCTCGTTCGGGCTGAGCGGGACGAACGCGCACGTCGTCCTCGAGGAGGCGCCGCGCCGCCCCGAGGCGCCGGCGACGGCGCTGCACGGCTCGCCGTCGCCGCGCTACCACCTCCTGCCGCTTTCGGCGCGCAGCCCCGAGGCGCTCAGGGCCCTCGCGGCCGCCTACGCCCGCGGCCCCCTCGCGGGCGAGGCGCCGCTCGCGGACGTCTGCTACTCGGCGAGCGTCCATCGCAGCCATCACGAGCACCGCCTCGCCGTTATCGCCCGCTCTGCGGAGGAGGTGCGCGAGGCGCTCGAGGCGTTCCTCCAGGGAGAGCAGCGCGCGGGTCTCGTCCACGGCCAGCGCGCGACCGGATCGCAGGAGCGCCACGTCTTCGTGTTCCCCGGCCACGGCTCGCAGTGGCTCGGCATGGGGAAGCGGCTGCTCGAGGAGGAGCCGGTGTTCCGCCGCGCCGTCACGGCGTGCCACGCGGCGATCGTCCGGGAGGCCGGCTGGTCGCTCCTCGACGAGCTGGCCGCGGACGAGCAGCGCTCGCAGCTCTCGCGGATCGACGTCATCCAGCCCGCGCTGTTCGCGATCGAGGTAGCGCTCGCGGCGCTCTGGCGGTCGTGGGGGGTGGAGCCGGACGTCATCGTGGGTCACAGCATGGGCGAGGTCGCCGCGGCCCACGTGTCGGGCGCGCTCGGCCTGGAGGACGCGACCCGGGTCATCTGCCAGAGGAGCAAGCTGCTGCGCCGGGCGAGCGGTCGCGGGGCGATGGCGCTGGTCGAGCGGTCGCTGGAGGAGGCGGCGCAGGCGCTGCGCGGGCGAGAGGCGTCGCTCTCCGTGGCGGTGCACACAAGCCCTCGATCCGTCGTGATCTCGGGCGACCCGGCCGCGCTGGACGAGGTGATCGCCGACCTCCAGCGCGAGGGCGTCTTCTGCCGGCGCGTGAAGGCCGACGTCGCGTTCCACAGCCCCCAGATGGACCCGCTCTGCGGCGACCTGGTGGCGACGCTGGCGAGCCTCAAGCCGGGCGAGGCGCGGGTGCCCATGTGGTCGACGGTCACGGGCGAGCTCGCGGAGGGTCCGGAGCTGACGGCGGCGTACTGGGGGAAGAACCTCAGGGAGCCCGTCCGCTTCTCGCCCGTCCTCCAGCGGCTGATCGAGGCGGGCCACGCTTCGTTCGTGGAGATGAGCCCGCACCCCCTCCTGCTGCCCGCCGTCGAGGACGGGCTCCGCCACGCCCGCCGCGAGGGCCACGTCGTCGCCTCGCTGCGCCGCGACCAGGACGACCGCCAGGCGATGCTCGAGACGCTCGGCGCGCTGTACTGCCGGGGACAGGCCGTCGCCTGGGAGAACGTCCATCCCGCGGGGTGCCGCCGCGTCCCCTTGCCGACGTACCCCTGGCAGCGCGAGCGCCACTGGATCGAGGAGACCGGCGCCGCGCCGTCGCGGGGCCGCGCACGCGGCCGGGCCTTGCCGGACAGCGCGGGGCGCCACGCCCTGCTGGGCGCCTCGTTCGACTTCTCCGTGGAGCCCGGGACCGTCGTCTTCGAGAGCAGGCTGAGCGCCGGCGCGCCCTCCTACCTGGCGGACCACCGCGTTCACGGGACGGTCGTGCTCCCCGGGGCGGCCTACGTCGAGATGGCCCTCGCGGCCGCCGGCGAGGTGGCCGGCGAGGGCGCCATGGCCGTCGAGGGCATGGAGTTCGAGCGCATGCTCTCCCTGCCCGACGGGGGGGAGCGCGCCGTGCAGACCGTCCTCCGCCCGGAGGGCCCGGACCAGCGCTCGCTCCAGATCCTCAGCCTCCTCGATGAGGGGGACGGAGGCGCGCAGGTGCGCCGGTGGGTCCGGCACGCGACGGCCACGCTGCGCCTGGCGAGCAGCGACGCGCCCGAGGGAGGCACGGCGCCAGGAGAGACGCTGGCGGCGATCCAGGCGCGGTGCGCGACGCCGGTTCCGGTCAAGGAGTACTACCAGCGCCTGGCCAGCCAGGGGTTGCAGCACGGGGAGCGCTTCCAGGGGATCCAGCAGCTCTGGAGCGACCCGACCGAGGCGCTGGCGCAGGTCCGCCTGCCGGGCGAGCAGGCGCCTGGAGCCGGGGCGTACCGGATCCATCCGGCCGTGCTGGACTCCTGCTTCCAGGTCTTCGCGGCGGTCCTGTACGAGGGCGATCGCTCCAGCGCGCCCCGGGGGACCTTCGTGCCCGTGGGCGTGGATCGCGCGCGCATCCACCGCCACCCGGGAGAGGCGCTGTGGGTGCACTGCCGGCGCCGCGGCGCAGGCGACGCGGGCGCCGACGGGGACGCCGTGGGCGATCTGCGGCTGCTCGACGGAGACGGCGAGCTCGTCGGGGAGATCTCGGGGCTGCGCTTCCGGCTCCTCGACGCGGACACCCGCGCGACGCGCGCGGCTCAGGAGGACTGGCTGTACACCCTGGCCTGGGAGCGCGCGGACGACGCGCCCAGGCCGCCCCGGGAGACCTCCTCGCCGACGGACGTGTGGGTGCTCCTCGCGGGTCGAGATCCCGTCGGCGCTGCGCTCGCGGACCAGCTGCGGTCCCGCGGCGAGCGCTGCGTGCGCGTGGTCCCGGGCGAGCGGTACGCGCGGATCGAGCCGGGGCTCTACCAGGCTAACCCATCGGATTCACAGCATTTTCAGGAGCTGTTCGCGGATCTCGGCAAGGAGGGCCTGGGCTGTCGGGCCGTGGTGCACCTCTGGAGCCTGGAGATGGCGGCCGCTGGCGACAAGGAGCCGGCGCCGCCCGACGCGGACCAGCGGCTCGGCTGTCTCAGCGCGCTGCACCTGACCCGAACGCTGCTGCGGCAGGGCTGGCGCGACACGCCCCGCCTGTGGCTGGTCAGCCGCGGGGCCTGGGCGGTGGGCGGGGAGCCGGCCCGCGCGGCGGCGTTCCAGGCGCCGCTGTGGGGCCTCGGGCGAACCCTCGCGCTCGAGCACCCCGAGCTGCGCTGCGCGTGCGTCGACCTGAGCCCCGCGCGCGGGGAGCGCGAGGCGGCGGCGCTGCTCGGCCTCCTCCTGGCCGACGGCGCCGAGGACCAGGTGGCCCTGCGCGGGGAAGGGCGCTACCTGGCGCGCCTCGCCCGCGCGGCGCTCCCCGGGTCGGCCGCGGCGGGCGCGGCGCTGTCCCGCGCGCCGGCGCGCCGGAGCGGCTCGCTCCTGCGGCCGGACGGCACCTACCTCATCACGGGCGGCCTCGGCGGGCTGGGCCTCACCGTGGCGCGGTGGATGCTAGCGCAGGGGGCGCGTCACCTGGCGCTGGCCGGCCGGAGCGGAGGGTCCGAGGCCGCCAGGGCGGGCGTGAAGGAGATCGAGGCGGCGGGCGCCGAGGTCCTCGTCCTCCAGCTCGACGTGGCACAGCATGCCAGGGTCGCCGAGGCGCTGGCGGAGATCGAGCGCGGGAGGCCGCCGCTCCGCGGGATCGTCCATGCGGCCGGCGTCGTCGACGATCGCACGGTGCTCCAGCTCGACGAGGCGCGCTTCCGGAAGGTGATGGGGCCGAAGCTCCACGGAGCCTGGAACCTGCACGCGCTGACGCAGGACAGGCCGCTCGACTTCTTCGTCCTCTACTCCTCCGCGGCCTCGCTCCTCGGCTCTGCCGGCCAGGCGAACTACGCGGCGGCCAACGCGTTCATGGACGCGCTGGCCCACCGGCGGCGCCAGCTGGGGCTGCCGGCGCTGAGCATCAACTGGGGTCCGATGTCGGAGGTGGGCCTCGCCGCCGCCCAGGCCAACCGCGGCGAGCGGCTCGCGTACCGCGGGCTGGAGAGCGTCTCGCCGGCGGATGGGCTCCTGCTCCTCGAGCGGCTCCTCCAGAGCGACCTGACCCAGGCCGGCGTGCTCCACCTGAACGCGCGCCAGTGGACCGAGTTCTACCCGAGCACCGCGGGCTCGCCCTTCTGGTCGGAGCTCCTCCGGGAGCCCGCCGCCTCGGCGTCCGGCCCTGCGCCCGGCGCGACCGCCCGCGATGCCCTGAGCAACGCCGCGCCCGCCGAGCGCCTCGCGCTGCTCGAGCGCCGGCTCGGCGAGCACGTGGCCCGCGTCCTGCGCATGAGCGCGGCCAGGGTCGATCGCCTCGCGCCCTTCGGGAGCATGGGGCTCGACTCTCTTGTCGGCCTGGAGCTGCGCAATCGCCTCGAAGCCGAGCTCGGGCTCAAGCTCTCGGCGACGCTCCTGTACACCTGTCCCAACGTGGCCTCGCTGGCCGAGCACATCCTCGGCAAGCTGGGCCTGCACCTCCCCGCGGCCGAGGCGCCCCGGCCGGAGCGCGAGGAAGGCGCGCCGAAGGGGATGGCCGAGGCGATCCAGAAGCTCGACCAGGACGAGCTGCTCGCGTTCTTCGACGACGCGCTCGATCGCATCGAGATGAGCCGCGACGGATGAGCGCGCCCGCGATGAGAGAGCGCGCGCGAGGTGAGGTGCGGGCATGCTGAGCACAGCCCCTTCCGATGCCGACGCGACGCCGCTGCGTCCCCAGGAAGCCGCGACGGATCGCGCCGCGGCGCCCGGCGGGATGCGCACCTTCTTTCTGGTCTGGCTCGGCCAGGTGGTCTCTCTGGTCGGCTCGAGCCTCACGGGCTTCGCGCTGGGCGTATGGCTCTACCAGCGCACCGGCTCGGTCACGCAGCTCGCCCTGGTGCACTGCGTGACGCACCTCCCGTCCATCGTCGTGCTGCCGCTGGCCGGGGTGCTCGTGGACCGGTGGGGCCGGCGACAGGCCATGCTCCTCAGCGACATAGGCGCCGCGGTCGGGTCGCTCTCGATCCTGCTGCTCCTCGCCGCCGATCGGCTGACGCTCTGGACCATCGTGCCCGCCGTCGCGCTCGCCTCCGTGATGGGCGCGCTGCGGCTCCCTGCCTACTCCGCGGCCACGACGGTGCTGGTCCCGGCCAGGCACCTCGGCCGCGCCGCCGGGATGGTGCAGCTCGGCTGGGGCCTGGCGATGCTCGCCGCCCCGCTGGTCGCCGGGCTGCTGCTCCCGCTCATCGAGCTAAGGGGCATCCTGATGCTCGATCTATGCAGCTTCACGATCGCGCTGCTCACGCTCCTCGTCGTGCGCATCCCCCGGCCGACGCCTTCCGCGGCGCCGGACGCGGGCAGGCTGCCGCTGCTGTCCGGCGCGCGCTACGGCCTGAGCGTCATCCGGCGGCACGCGGGCCTCCGATCGCTGCTGCTCCTCGCCACCGCCAGCACCTTCTGCGTGGCGATGGCGCAGATGCTCAGCACCCCCTTGATCTTGAGCTTCGCCAGCGCGACGACGCTGGGCCTCGTGCTCTCGCTCGGCGGCGTGGGGATGCTGCTGGGCAGCGCATTCATGATCGTGCTGGGCGGACCGCGGCGCCGCGTGCGGGGCGTGCTCGCCTTCGGCGCGCTCCAGGGGCTCATGGTGCTTGTCGTTGGGCTCCGCCCTTCCGTGCCGCTTGTGACGCTCGGGGCCTTCGGCTTCATGTTCGCGGCGCCGCTGGTCGCCAGCTGCAACGAGACCCTCTGGCAGCGCGCGGTGGCGCCGGACGCGCAGGGGCGCGTCTTCGCGATCCGGAACATGGCGCTCGGGGCCGCGATGCCGCTCTCGTCGCTGGTCGCCGGGCCGCTCTCGGACCTCGTTTTCGAGCCGCTCCTCGCGGCGGGCGGCCCGCTGTCGCGCAGCCTCGGGCCCTATCTCGGCGTGGGGCCCGGACGAGGGATCGGGCTCCTCTATGTCCTGCTGGGGGTGATCGCCGTCATTGTCTCGGCGCTCGGCTCTCTCCATCGGCCGCTGCAGCGGCTCGAGGACGACCTCGCCGAGGGAGAGCCCCGGACGGCGCCGGCCGCCTTGACGTCCTAGAGCGGTGCTCGGCCGCGTCTGGTACATTCGACACACAGAGCGGCGGTCACCCGCACAGGAGACGGGTCCAGATCGGCGTTTTCGGCGCGCAGGCGCACGAAAGGGCGCTGAGCACCGAAAACGCCGAGATGGGCCCGTATCCGAAGCGGGTGACCGCCGCTCTAGACTGGAACACCGGAGCGCCTGGGGGGCGTCGGGAAAGGGAGAGCCCTCTCGGGCTCTCAGGCCGATCGATGGGCCAGACCTGGAGATGGAGGGGAAGACGAGCCGCGGCGCAGGGAATGGTCCCCTGTCGCTCAGTGCGGGGTCACGATTCCGCGGTCCGAGATGCTCACGTCCACCGACGCCGGCTCGCAATCGTACTCGATCCTGCCGTCATCGCGCACGGAGCCCTTGACCGAGTCGCTCGCGCAGACGAACACCTTGCTCGCGTGGATGAGGGACGCGGTGACCGACTGGGTCTCCAGCGCGAGGGCCGCCAGCTGGCTCGAGTCGACCCCCTTGATATCCATCGACCCGGCGTCGCCCCGGAGCTCCAGCTCGCCCGAGTCGGCCATGTCCACCGAGACGGTCGTCACGCCCTGCATCTCGACGGACGTCGTCGTCGCTCCGCGGGTGACGACCTCGAGCGACTGCGCCTTCAGCCCCGCGACGGTCATGCTCCCTGATCCGTCGTGCTGGACCAGGAAGTTGTCCGAGGTGGCGCCCTTCAACGAGAGGTCCCCGCTGCTGTCGTAGGAAGCGACGGAGTTCACGTACGGCGCCCGCACATGCGCGGTCAGGCGCAGCTCGGCGATGAAGCGACCATCGCAGAAGATGTTCAGCTCGTTGTCCTCCACCTTCGCCTTGACCACCTCGAGCAGGTTCGAGTCCCCGGTCACCTTGAGGCTCGGAGCCTCGCCGGACTCCTCGCCCGTCACCTCGACGTCGACGAGCATCGCTTCGGGACAGCCGTCGAGCCGGACCCGGACGAACTCGGGGCTGATGCTCAGCGTCTTCTCGCCGAGCTCACCGTTGCCCTCCTCGGCAATACAGCCCGCGGCGGCCAGCGCGAGCATCAGCGGTAGTGCGGTTGTATGAAGGACAGAGGTGATCGCAGAATAAAATTTCATGATTGTTCACTCCTCTACTGGGGTGACGTCGGGTCACTGCGCGTGACGCGCCCCCCCCGGTTCAACTACCGAAACGGCGGCGAGAGCGCCGCCGGACCCACAGCAGCCCACGACGACGCGCGCGCCCGCGCGCCTCGTGGACGTGAACATCGGCCGATGTTGCCCGGCTCCCTCGCCGGGCCGCCGGGTGTACCTGAGCCGCCCTACCGACGGATGGGCGCGCCCGCGCACCAGGCGAGGACGGCCATGGCGCTGGTCATCTTGTGGTATGCCTGCCGGAAGGCGATGCTCTGGCGGCCGTCGAGGACCTCGTCGACCACCTCGTATCCCCGCATCGCCGGCAGGTCGTGGAGGAAGATGGTCCCGGCGGGCTTCGACACCCTGGCCATCATGGCCGGCGTGATCGTGTAGGGCCTGAACCGCGTCAGCCAGTCGTCGTCGGCCTTCTTCACCCCCATCGTGAGCCACCGCGTCGTGTAGACGGCATCGACGTTCCGCGGGAGCTCATCGACCCGATGGTGCTGCGCGATGGTCGTCCCGTTCGACGCCGCCATCCGCTGCGCCTGCGCGATGACGTCGTCCGGCAGCCCGTAGCCCGCCGGGGTCACGATGGTCAGCCGCATCGCAGGCATGTGCGCGAAGGCGAAGGCCAGCGCCGACGCCGAGTTGTTCCCCTCGCCGACATAAAGGACGTGGATCCCCCTGAGGTCGCCGAGCGCCTCCTTGAGCGCGCTCAGGTCGGCGATCGCCTGCGTGGGGTGCTCATTGTCGCTCATCGCGTTGACGACCGACATCGTGTCCTGCGCCGCGAGCGCCTTCATCTCGTCGAGCGGTCCGTTGGTGCGGACGACGAGGATGTCGAGGTAGCTCGCCAGCGTCCGCCCCGTGTCCTCGAGCGTCTCGCCCGTGGCGATCTGGAGGTCGTTCGGGCCGTAAGCGATGCACGAGGCGCCGAGCTTCATCGCGCCGACCGTGAAGGACGTGCGGGTGCGCGTCGAGGTCTTCTGGAAATAGATGCCCACGACCTTCCCGTCCAGGGGGCGATCTGCATTCCACCGCCCCCCGGCGATGGCCACGGAATCATCGACCAGCCGGGAGAGCGTCTCCGGCCCGAGGTTCGCAACGGAAAGGACATGTCTCGCCATCATCGGTCTCTTTCTTGTATAAGCGTCGATCAAGCGTCGATCCCGGGCGCGCTCACCCCCGAATGCCCCGGAGCGCCGCGCTCGAGCGCGCCATCGCCAGCGGCGCACGGCAGTGGACTCTCGGCGGGGCAGGCACGCTCGCCGCCGCCATCCCCCTGCCACCGCGCCGCTCGGGAAGCGGCGACGGTGAGCTCGCCACCATCGAGCCGTGCGGCAGGTACCATCGACGGTTACATCCGTCAACCATAGTCGTCACCTCCTGGCAAAGCGTCATCTACCGGAGGCGCGTTCGTGCGTTTTCGGGCGCGCCGCCGCGCTCGTGCGACGAATTCGCGACGAATTCGCGACGAATATTACCCAATCCAGACATCGCCGGAATCAATTCTTCACAATGCCAGCGAAACGAAGCTCGATGAGACACAACGCTGCTCGATCGATGCTCCGGCGCGGCAACACGCGGCAACACGCGGCAACACGCGGCGAGGCGGTACGCGTCGGATTCGTGCGCATAGCAAGATACGCAGATCACCACGAGAGAGCTAGACTCGGATCGACGCAGCTGATAAGGTCTGGTTGCGGACGAGTAGCCAGGTTGCCCGCCGCCTCAGCGCACGCCCCATGGCGTTCGCGCAGGGCAGCCCTGGGGGAGGCCGGCTGTGGCCCTGTGCCCGCCAGTAGTGTGCGGGCGTTCGGCCCATGCGGGCGTCTCTACCGAAGTACTCGTCACCAGGCTTCCAGCGCTCGGGCGGAGCACATGGGCCGCTTCTCGCCCACAGGACGAACCAACTTCAAAGGTAGCAGATCATGACGATGGACGTGCATCGTTCCCCCATCAACGGCAACGGCTCTCACTCCCCCATCAACGGCAACGGCTCTCACCACGACGGCATGACGGACGGCGACCGGGCGCGGCTCGCCTACGGCGACGTGCCGGTGCGCGTTTGCGACAACGTGACGGAGGCGATCGGCGGAACGCCGCTGATCCGGCTCTCGAAGTTCATCAACCGGGAAGGCCCGCAGTGTTACTTCAAATTTGAGGCCATGAACCCCGGGGGCAGCTCGAAGGACCGCTCCGCGCGCGAGATGCTGCTCGCGGCGGAGAAGGAGAAGGACCTCAAGCCCGGCTCCAAGGTCATCATCTCGACCTCCGGGAACATGGGCATCGGTCTCGCGATGCTCTGCGCGTTCAAGGGGTACCGGCTCCTCGCCATCGTCGACCCGAAGATCTCCCCGGTGAACCACAAGATCCTGCGCATCTACGGCGCGAAGATCGTCAAGGTGGTCGAGCGCGACGAGCACGGCGGCTACCACCTGACGCGGCTGAAGAAGGCCGCGGAGCTGCAGGCGAAGTATCCCGACGCTGCCTACATCGATCAGTACGACAACCGGTGGAACGCCGAGGCGCATTACCGGACGACGGCCCCGGAGATCTTCCGCGCGCTCAAGGGGAGCGTCTCCGCCATCGTCGTCGCCGCGGGCACGGGCGGGACGCTCATGGGGATCGCGCGGTACTTCAAGGAGCATGACCCCAGCATCCACATCTGGGCGGTGGACGAGCACGGCTCGCTGGCCCTCCCGGCCAACTCGATCCCCCAGCCGCGCTTCTTGAACGGGATGGGGACGAGCCAGCGTCCGGTCAACTACGACTACCCGAACCTGCACAAGTACCTGGACAAGCAGCACTACGTGAGCGCCGCCGAGGCCATCCAGGCCGCGGTCGACCTCGCGCGGGCCGAGGGCATCCTGACGGGAGGCTCGGGTGGGGCTGTCGCTCACGTGATGAGGAACATCATGCGCAAGGCCTACAAGCCCTCGCAGAACATCGTCGGGCTGCTGCCCGATCACGGCTCGCGCTACACGGACGACTTCTTCGATGACGAGTGGCTGTCGCTCCGTGAGCTCCCCATCTCCCTTGGCTGTGCCGACGAAGACATGGACGGTTCCTGAGCGCGAGAGCGCCGGCGCCGGGGTGATCCGGCGCCGGCGCGCCGGCTTCAGCCGTGACCCTCGATGGGCTCGAGCTGGGTCCCGACCTCCATGGCGAGCGCCTTCCGGTAGTAGTACTTCGCCACGGCCATGTCGAAGACCCCCATGCCCATGGGGTTGAACATGATCGGCTGGCCGGGCGGACAGCCCTTCAGGGCCGCGCCGCACACGACGTCGACGATGCTCCTGACGTCCTCCTTGCGGAGGCCCTTCTCCAGGTGGAAGACCTCGATGTCCGTCTTCTCGCGGCAGACCTCGGCCCAGTCGTCCACGACGATGCTGCCCTTCAGGTGCTCGAAGATGTCGGTCTTGTAGTCCCGCAGCGAGACGTTCAGCTGGAGCGAGCCCGCCTTCGGCGCGCGGTCGATGTACGGGGCCTGCGAGACCGTACACGTCATGAAGACGTCGGCGTCGTCATACGCCTCCTGCCAGCTGCGCGCGATCGTGAGCCTCTTGGGGTCCACGCCGCCAGCGTCCGCGTCGACGGGACGCGGGTCGTACACCCGCGCCTGCCGGAGCTTCGCGCCGAACAGCGAGGCGCACATCCGCAGGTGGTACTGGCCGATCGGCCCGAAGCCCGTGATCCCCAGGTTGAAGTCCGAGAGCGGCCGCACCTGGTTGAGCTGGGTCATCATGAGGCCGCTCACGGCGGCGGTCCTGATCACGCTGAGCAGCGCGGTGTTGATGATCGCGATGGGCCGGCCCGTGTCGGCGTCGTTCAGCACCACGACGCTGTGCGCCCGCGGCAGGCCCTTCTCGATGTTGCCGGGGAAGCTCGCTATCCACTTGAGCCCGGCCACGTTGGACGTGCCGCCCAGGAAGGCGGGCATGGCGATGATCCGGTTCTTCGGATCCCGGTACCTGAGGTAGGGCTTGATGGGCTGCGCGAAATCCTCGCGGCCGAGGCAATGCACCGCGTGCTCGATGACCGCGACAATCTCGTGCCAGTTGATGCCGATCTTGTGAAGATCCTTCTCGTTCAAATAGAGCATGCTCGTCCTCTGATGGCAGTCGTCCGCCGTGCTCACGCTTGCGCGGAGAGCCAGGCGACGTGGCAAAGCAAAAATACAGGCGTACCGTGCCTCCGGGCGTGGAGGGCAATGTGGTCCCAGGGAATGCGGCGTCAGGCGGCCCGCCCCTCCGCCGCGCGCAGGTCGCGCTCCAGCGCCTGCGCGACGACGGAGAGGAGCGTGGGCTGCACGGTCTGCAGGAAGAAGTGATCGCCGGGGAACAGGTGCACGGCGAACTTACCGCGCGTCTGCGCGCACCAGCCGTCGATGTGGGGCAGCGGGAGCATCGCGTCGTCGAGCCCCCCGAAGACGGAGATGGGGAGGTCGAGCGGCTCCTCCTTTACATGCTTCCACGTCTCGAAGACGGCGAAATCGGCGCGGAGCACCGGGAGCAGGACCTTCATCAGCTCCGGCTCGCGGAGGACGTTCGCCGGCATGCCACCGTAGTGACTCAGCGCCGCGATGAACTCGTCATCTGGCAGCGCGTGGATGGCGACGTCCGGCACCTCCGGCGCCTCTCGGCCCGAGATGAAGAGGTGGACCGGCAGGGCAGCGCCGCGGCGGCGGAGGCGGCGCGTCAGCTCGAACGCGACCAGCCCCCCCATGCTGTGGCCGAACAGCGCGTACGGCGTGTCGAGGCTCTGGACCATGACTTCCTCGAGCGCGTCGAGCAGCGGCGCCATCCGGGTGAACGCCGGCTCTCCGAACCGGGCGCCTCGCCCCGGTAGATGAACGGCCCACACCTCGGTGGAGGCCTGGAGATCGTCAGGCCAGGTCCGGAACAGGTTGGCGTTGCCCCCGGCATAGGGGAAGCACAGAAGGCGGACGCGCGGGCGCGGGGAGCGGCGCGGCACGAAGAACCACTGATTTTCGTAGGGACCATGAAGTTGCTTGGAGACCATGATGTTCGATGAGCACCCTATCCCATTGGCATCTCGATCTCCAGCGAGCACCGATTGATTGACTCAGCATTCAACCCACGCATTCATCCGTAACCACAGCGACACTCCGCCGGCATACAGCGCCGCGCGCTCGTGAGTAAGGAGCGCAGCGAGGCGACGCGCTCTCGAGACGCTCTTCGTGGATCCGACGAGTCAGGGCGCGCCCCGGTCGGGCCTCTTCGCAGGCATCCCCGCGATATCACACCGCAACTCCGACCTTCGCAGGGCCGTCGCGCCCGCGGCAGGACGCTCTCGCGACGCGATGATTGCAGCGGAGTGTCAATTCTCCCCAGATCGGGATCGGCTTGATTTCGCCTCGGGCGTCAGTGTATCTGGGGAGCCATTGCGCGGCGTCGCGCCGGCGCGACTTACATGACTGGCAGGGTGGGAGCGTGAGCGCTCCCCGCTGCGTCTCTCCTTCTCGTTTTCGGGACAGCGAGTCGCTCGGCGTGCCGCAGCAGGTCCTGGTGGACGCTGATTTGCCTCAGCCAACCTCGACCCAGGCGCTCGTCGATGACGGGCTTTTGCGCCCTTCCCCGATAGTTCGGTTCACTCTGGAACGGGTCAGGAACGATGAGCACTTCTTCGTCTGATGAATACATCTCTCGTCTGCGTCGAGCCGCCATCGCGCTCAAGGAGATGGAGGCAAAGCTCGATGCCGTCGAGCGCGCGAGATCGGAGCCGATCGCGATTGTGGGCGCGGGCTGTCGATTCCCGGGCGGCGCCGACTCGCCAGAGGAGTTCTGGCGGCTGCTCACGAGCGGCGTGGACGCGATCGGCGAGGTCCCGCCGGAGCGGTGGAGCCTGGACGCGGCGGCGAGCGGCGGCGCCACGCCCGAGCAGCGGGCGGCCCGCTGGGGAGCGTTCCTGAAGGACGTCGACCTGTTCGATGCGGACTTCTTCAGCATCGCGCCGCGCGAGGCGGTGACCCTCGACCCTCAGCAGCGCATCCTGCTGGAGGTCGCGTGGGAAGCGCTGGAGAACGCCGGCATCGTCCCCGCCGAGCTGATGGGGAGTCGATCCGGTGTCTTCCTCGGCATCACCTATGACGACTACAGGGAGCTGTGCCAGCAGGTCGACCCCGAGGCGCTGGAGCTCTATGCGGCCACCGGCAACGGGCACTGCTTCCCGCCGGGCCGCATCTCGTATGTTCTCGGCCTGAACGGGCCGAGCCTCGCGGTGGACACGGCGTGCTCGTCCTCGCTGGTCGCCGTCCACATGGCGATCAGCAGCCTGCGCCGCGGGGAGTGCTCTCTCGCGCTGGCGGGCGGCATCAGCCTGATGCTGACGCCGACGATGACGAACGTCATCACCAGGATCGGCGCCCTGGCCCCCGACGGGCGCTGCAAGACGTTCGACGCCCGCGCCAACGGCTTCGTGCGCGGCGAGGGGTGCGGCGTCGTCGTCCTGAAGCGCCTCTCCGACGCCCTGCGCGATTCGGATCCCATCCTGGCGCTGCTCCGCGGCTCGGCGGTCACGCAGGACGGCCGCTCGGCGGGCCTGACGGCCCCGAGCCCGGCCGCCCAGAAGGCGATGCTCGTGCAGGCCCTGGAGAGCGCGCGGGTCTCGCCATCGGACATCACGTTCGTCGAGACCCACGGGACCGGCACGTCGCTCGGCGATCCCATCGAGTTCGAGGCGCTGACCGAGGTGCTCGGGCAGGCGCGCCCGGAGGGCTCGTCCTGCGTCCTCGGGGCCCTCAAGACCAACATCGGGCACCTCGAGCCGGCCGCTGGTGTCGCCGGGTTGATCAAGACCGTGCTCGCCCTGCAGCACGAGGAGATCCCGGCCAACCTGCACTTCAAGAAGCTCAACCCGCGCATCTCGCTGGAGGGGACGCCTTTCGTCATCCCGGCGGAGCCGGTCCCGTGGAAGGCGGGCAAGCGCCCGCGCCTCGCGGGCGTGAGCGCCTTCGGCATGAGCGGGACGAACGCCCACGTCGTGGTCGAGGAGGCCCCGCCGCGGCCCGCGCCGCAGCGCGAGGCAGGCGCGCTGCACGGGTTCCACCTGCTGCCGCTGTCCGCGCGCAGCCCCGATGCGCTCCGCGCCACGGCCGAGGCGGTCGAGCGCTTCCTCGCGACCGTCCCGGACGAGGCGGGCGGCGACGCGCCGGCGGGCGCCGCCGCCCCCTCGCTGGCGGACGTCTGCTACACGGCGAGCCTCCGGCGCGGCCACCACGAGGCGCGCCTTTCCGTGGTGGGCCGGTCGCGCGACGAGCTGCGCGCCGGCCTCCAGGCCTTCGTGAAGTCCGAGCCCTGCGCAGGGCTCTCGACCGGCCGGGCGGCCCCGGGCCAGAAGCGCCGGCTCGTCTTCGTCTTCTCCGGGCAGGGATCGCAGTGGGTCGGGATGGGACGGCAGCTCCTCGCGGAGGAGCCGATCTTCCGCGGCGCCATGGAGAGGTGCGACGCGCTCCTGCGCGAGCACGGGCAGATCTCGGTGCTCGATGAGCTGCGCGCGGAAGCGCAGCGATCCCGCCTCGACGACACCGAGGTGACGCAGCCCGCGCTGTTCGCCCTCCAGGTCTCGCTCGTCGAGCTGTGGAGAGCCCTCGGCGTCGCGCCCGACGCTGTCGTCGGGCACAGCGTCGGAGAGGTCGCCGCGGCCTACGCGGCCGGCGCGCTGTCGCTCGAGCAGGCGGCGCGGATCGTCGCCCACCGCGGTCGCGTGATGCAGGGGGCGACCGGCCTCGGCCGGATGGCGGCCGTCGAGCTGTCCATCGAGGAAGCCGAGCGGACGGTCGCCGGGTACGAGGGCCGGCTGTCGATCGCGGCCGTCAACAGCCCCACCTCCGCCGTCCTCGCGGGCGAGGAGGCGGCGCTCGTCGAGGTCCTCGACGGCCTGAAGAAGCGCGACGTGTTCTGCCGGCTGCTGAACGTCAACTACGCGTTCCACAGCCACCAGATGGAGGCGTTCAAGGACGACCTCGCGCGATCGATTCGCGACATAGCGCCGCGCGCCGCCGCCGTTCCGATGTTCTCGTCGGTGAGCGGACAGCGCCTCACGGGCGCCGAGCTGACGACAGAGTACTGGGTGCGCAACATGCGCGAGCCCGTCCGCTTCGCGGCGGCCGTGAAGCGCGCGACCGCCGAGGGGTACGACGTGTTCCTGGAGATCGGGCCGCACCCCGTGCTCGGCCGGCCGATCGGCCAGTGCCTCAACGGGCGCGCGGCGGAGACCAGGATCCTCGCCTCGCTCCGCAACGACCGCCCCGAGCCGGCCATGGTGCTGGAGTCGCTCGGCGCCCTGCACACGCTCGGCGTGCCGGTGGCCTTCCGCCGCCTCCACCCCGCCGGCGGGCGCTGTGTCTCGCTCCCGACGTACCGCTGGCAGCGCGACAGGTACTGGTACGATCCCCCGAAGCGCAGCGCGGCGCGCGGCGCGCCAGGCCGAGGCGCCGCGGGCCACCCGCTCATGGGCGCGCCGGTGGCGCTGTCGATCGAGCCGGAGACCCACCTCTGGGAGGCCGAGATCGGGCTCGCGGGCGCCCCTTACCTCGCAGACCACCGCGTCCAGGGCGCCCTGGTCCTGCCGGCGGCGGCCTACGTGGAGATGGCGCTCGCCGCCGCCGAGGCGGTGTTCGGGCGCGAGGCCGCCGAGCTCTCGGACCTGACCTTCAAGCAAGCCCTCTTCCTCCCCGAGAAGGGGGCGCGGAGCATCCAGATCACCCTCACCCGGGAGACGCAGGAGACCGCCTCCCTCCGCGTGTCGAGCCTCGCCGCCGGCGCGACAGCGTCCGAGGGGACGTGGCACGTCCACGCGACCGGGACCCTGGCGCTCGGCGCGGCCGCGCGGCCGCGCGAGGCCGAGCCTCTCGACGACATCCGCGAGCGCTGTAAGGAGCTCCGGCGCGGCCCGGAGCACCACGAGGCCATGAGGAGCCGCGGGCTCGAGTACGGCCCCTCCTTCCAGGGGATCCTCGGGATCGCGCGCCGCGACGGCGAGGCCCTCGCCGAGGTGCGCCTGCCCGATGAGATCGCCTCGTCCGCGAGCGCCTACCGGATCCACCCGGCGCTGCTCGACGCCTGCCTGCAGGCGCTCATCGCCGCGCTGCCGCAGGGCGGCGGCGCCGAGACCTTCTTGCCCACCGGCTTCGATCGCGTGCGCCTCTTCGAGCGGCCCGGAGCGCAGGTCCACTGCCACGTGCGCCTGCGGGGCAACCCCGAAGAGCGAGCGGACAGGCTCGTCGCCGACCTCGCGCTCCTGAACGAGGACGGCCAGCTCGTCGTCGAGGTCGAGGGGTTCCAGGGGCAGCGCCTCGATCGATCCGGAGCCGAGCTCTTGCAGCAGGACATCGGCGAGTGGGTCTACGAGCTCACGTGGGCCCCGCGCGCCGGCGCCGGCGAGGCGGAGGCTGCGGCCGAGGCTCCCTCCGCCGAGCCGGGCACCTGGATCCTCTTCGCGGACGAGGGCGGCGTCGCCAGGGGCCTCGCCGAGCGCCTCGCTGCGCAGGGCCAGCGGCCGATCCTCGTCGCCCGCGGCGCGGGGGACGCGCTGCTCGGAGACGCCCTCTGCCGCATCGACCCGGCGCGCGCGGACGCCATGCAGGAGCTCATCACCTTCGCGCTGTCCGCGGACAGGCCGCCTTGCAGGGGCATCCTCCACCTGTGGAGCCTCGACGCCCGGACGACCGCGGAGGCGACGGCCGCCGAGCTCGAGGCCGCCCAGGCGCTGAGCTGTACCAGCGCGGTCCACCTGCTCCAGGCGCTCGGGGCGCAGGAGCTCCGGGACCCGCCGCGGCTGTGGCTCGTGACCCAGGGCGCCCAGGGCGCCGGCGACCACGCGGCGCCGCGAGAGCTAGCGCAGGCGCCGCTCTGGGGGCTCGGCCGGACGGTGCGCCACGAGTACCCGTCGCTCGCGTCGCGCCTCGTGGATCTGGATCCGGACGGCGACGCGCCGCGGCTCGCCGAGCAGCTCTGGGGCGAGCTCCTGCGCAAGGACGGCGAGGATCAGATCGCGCTCCGCGGCGAGCAGCGGCTCGGCGCGCGCCTCGAGCGCCGCCGCGCGCTCGTCGAGAAGGCGCGTGCGCCGCGGCTGCGCCCGGACGCGTCGTACCTCATCACGGGCGGCCTCGGCGGCATCGGCCTCGCTGTCGCGCGGTGGATGGTGGAGCACGGCGCGCGACGGCTCATCCTGATGGGTCGCTCGGCGCTGCCTTCGCGCTCCCGCTGGAAGGAGGTCGACGGGGACAGCGCGCCGGGCCGCCAGATCGCGGCGATCCGCGCCCTGGAGGCGCGCGGCGCGAGCGTGCACCTCGCGGCCGTGGACATCGCCAACGAGGGGAGCCTCGCGGCGTTCCTGGAGCAGTTCGAGGGCGAAGGCTGGCCGGAGATCCGGGGCGTGATGCACGCCGCCGGCCTGCTCGACGATCGCCTCATCGCGCGGCTCGATCAGGGCTCGCTCCTGCGCGTGCTCGGGCCGAAGATGCGGGGCGCCTGGCAGCTGCAGCGCCTGCTCGCGGGCAAGCCGCTCGACTTCTTCGTCCTCTTCTCCTCGGCCGCCGCCGTCCTCGGCTCCGCGGGGCAGGCGAACTACGCGGCGGCCAACGCCTTCCTCGACGCGCTCGCGCCGTGGATGAGGGCGCAGGGCCGGAGCGCGCTGAGCATCGACTGGGGCGCGTGGGCCGAGGTCGGCATGGCCGCGAAGCAGGAGAACCGCGGCGGCCGCCTCGCCTCGAAGGGGATCCTGGGCATGGCGCCCGAGCGGGCCCTCGGCGCGCTCGGGCGGCTGCTCGGGGCCGACACGGCCCACGTGGCCGTCATGGCGATCGACTGGCGCGAGCTCGCCCAGCAGGACCCCGCGAGCGGCGCCGCTGCGCTGCTGGAGCTCCTGATGCAGGGCGACAGCCGCCTGGCGCTCGGAGGGGCGCCGCAGCAGGGGAGCGTCCTCGCGGAGATCCGGGGGACCACGGACGCCGAGGAGCGGCGGCGGATGGTCGAAGCGCACGTCCGGAAGCTGACCATGGCGGTGCTCCGCGTGCCCGAGTCAAGGCTGACAGCGGGTCAGCGGCTCAGCTCGCTCGGGCTCGACTCGCTGATGGCCCTGGAGCTGAAGGGCCGCGTGGAGCGCGACCTCGGGGTCGCGCTGCCGATGGTCCGCTTCCTCGAGGGGCCCAGCACCGGCGAGCTCACGGCGCAGCTGCTCGACGCGCTCCAGATCGCGCCGCCGGAGGCGGCCGCGCCGGCCGAGCAAACCGAGCCGCCCCGCGCGCAGGACGCGCACGGCGCGACGCGGCTCTCGTACGGCCAGCAGGCGCTGTGGTTCCTCCACAAGCTGGCGCCGGAGAGCACCGCCTACAACCTCACCTTCGCGCTGAAGATCGGCGCCGGGCTGAGCGTCGCCAGCCTGCGCCACGCCTTCCAGCGCCTCGTCGACCGGCACTCGCCGCTGCGCACCACCTACGTGATGCACGACGGCGAGGCGGCGCTGTGCGTGCCCGAGCGGGCGGACGTCCACCTCGATCTCGTCGACGCGACAGCGTGGAGCCCGGAGCAGCTCAGGGGACGGCTGACCCTCGAGGCGGGTCGCCCGTTCGACCTGGAGCACGGGCCCGTGATGCGGGTGCAGCTCTTCGCCCGGCCGCGCGGCGAGCACATCCTGCTGCTCAGCATCCACCACATCGCGGCCGACTTCTGGTCCTTCGTCGTCCTCATCGAGGAGCTCGGGCTGATCTACACGGCCGACAAGAACGGCGAGGACATCGCCCTGCCGCCGCTCTCCGCCAGCTACGCCGACTTCACGCGGTGGCAGGCGGAGATGCTGGCGAGCGCGGAGGGAGAAGGGCACTGGGCCTACTGGAAGGAGCAGCTCCGCGGCGACCTGCCCGCCCTCAACCTGACGACCGATCGCCCGCGGCCGCCCGTCCAGACCTACCGCGGCGCCTCGCACGCCTTCAGCCTGAGCGCGGAGCTCTCCCAAGAGATCAAGACGCTCGCCAGGGTCGAGGGCACGACCATCTACACCCTGCTGCTCACCGCCTTCCAGATCCTGCTCCACCGCATGACGGGGCAGGACGACATCCTCGTCGGCTCCCCCGCGGCGGGGCGCAGCCTCAGCGATCTCGCGCCGCTGGTCGGGTACTTCGTCAACCTCGTCGTCCTCCGCGCGAAGCTCGAGGACGAGCCGAGCTTCCGCGAGGCGCTCGCCCGCATGCACCAGACGGTCCTCGGGGCGATCGCGCACCAGGACTTCCCCTTCCCGCTCCTCGTCGAGCGGCTGCAGCCGCCGCGCGACCCGGGCCGATCGCCCATCTTCCAGGTGGCCTTCGTCCTCCAGAAGCCGCACCGCCTCGAGGAGATCGCCTCCTTCGTGCTGGGCGAGTCGGGCGCGAACCTGAAGCTCGGGGAGCTCGCGATCGAGTCCGTGGCGCTGCCGGAGCGCGTTTCGCAGTTCGACCTCACGCTGATGATGGTCGAGTCCGACGGGGCGCTCCACGCCTCGCTGCAGTACAACACCGACCTGTTCGACGCGGCGACCATGGGCCGCATGGCGGGGCACTTCCAGGCCCTGCTCGCGGGCATCGTCGCGGCGCCGGAGCGCTCGATCCGCAAGCTGCCCCTCCTCTCGGACGAGGAGCGCCGCCGGGCGCTCGAGGCGTGGAACGCGACCGAGGCGGACTACCCGAGGGACGCGTGCCTGCACGACCTGTTCGAGCAGCAGGCGGCGCGGTCTCCCGACGCCGTGGCGGTCATCTACCAGGACCGCCAGATGAGCTACCGCGAGCTCAACCGCCGCGCCAACCAGCTCGGCCGCGAGCTGCGGCGGCGGGGCGCGCGCCCGAACACGCTCGTGGCCATCGTGCTCGACAAGGGCTGGGAGCAGGTCGTCGCCGCCCTGGCGATCCTCAAGGCCGGCGCGGCCTACGTGCCGATCGATCCCAACCTGCCCGAGGAGCGCGTCCGCCACCTGCTCACGCACGGACAGGTAGAGATCGCGCTCACCCGCGCCGCGCTCGACGAGCGCCTCTCCTTCCCCGACGGCGTCGCGCGGCTCTGCGTCGACGCGCACGAGCCGACCGCCGCGGACGATCAGGACCTCGTTCGGGCCCAGGCGCCGGGCGACCTCGCGTACGTCATCTACACCTCGGGGTCGACCGGCCTGCCAAAGGGCGTGATGATCGACCACACCGGCCCGGTCAACACCGTGGTCGACATCAACCGGCGCTTCCGGGTGAGCGGCGGAGATCGCGTCCTCGCGATCTCGGCGCTGAACTTCGATCTCTCGGTCTACGACGTCTTCGGGGTGCTCGCCGCCGGCGGCGCGCTCGTCCTCCCCGAGGCCTCCGCCGCGCGCGATCCAGGCTACTGGGCGGAGCTCATCGCGCGGTGGCGGGTGACGATCTGGAACTCGGTGCCGGCGCTCATGGAGATGCTCGTCAACCACGCCGCGGACCGGCCCGGCGCGCGGCTCTCTTCCCTGCGCGCGGTGCTCATGAGCGGCGACTGGATCCCCGTCCCGCTGCCCGATCGCATCAAGCGCCTCGTGCCCGGCGTCGCGGTGATCAGCCTCGGCGGCGCCACCGAGGCCTCCATCTGGTCGATCATCCACCCGATCGACCGCGTCGACCCCGCGTGGCGCAGCGTGCCCTACGGCCGCCCGATGGACAACCAGCGCTTCTACGTGCTCGACGAGGCGCTCGAGCCGTGCCCCATCGGCGCCGCGGGCGCGCTGTACATCGGCGGCATCGGCGTGGCGCAGGGCTACTGGCGCGACGAGGAGCTCACGCGCGCGGCCTTCATCACCCACCCGCGCACCGGAGAGCGGCTGTACCGGACGGGCGATCTCGGGCGGTACATGCCCGATGGGGTCATCGAGTTCCTCGGCCGCAAGGACTTCCAGGTCAAGGTGCGCGGCTTCCGCATCGAGCTCGGCGAGATCGAGGCCACGCTCCTTTCCCACCCCGCGGTGCGCGAGGCCGCCGCGACCGTCCGCGAGGATACGCCGGGCGACAGGCGCCTCGTGGCCTACGTGGTCGCGGCCGAGGGCGAGCGCTGCGCCCCCACGGAGCTGCGCGGCTTCCTGAAGGAGAAGCTCCCGGAGTACATGGTGCCCGCCGTGATCATGGCGCTCGACGCCATGCCGCTGTCGGCGAATGGCAAGGTCGACCGCAAGGCGCTGCCCGTCCCGGAGCGCCCCGAGGTGAGCGCTACCTTCGTGGCCCCGCGCAGCCCGGTGGAGGAGGCGCTCGCCGCCATCTGGGCCAGCGTGCTCGGCCTCGAGAAGGTCGGCGTCGACGACAACTTCTTCACCCTCGGCGGCGACTCCATCCTCGCCATCCAGGTCGTCAGCCGGGCGCAGCAGGCCGATATAGGCCTCCTGGTCCGGCAGATGTTCCAGCACCAGACCATCGCCTCGCTGGCCACGGTGGCGACCGCCGTCGCGGCGCCCCGGGCCGAGCAGGGGCTGGTGACGGGGGCCGTGCCGCTGACCCCCATCCAGCGCTGGTTCTTCGAGCGCGAGCTCGCCGAGCCGCACCACTTCAACCAGGCCGTGCTCCTCGAGGTGCGCGAGCCGCTCGACCCCGCGCGGCTCGACGAGGCCCTGCAGCACCTCCGCGGGCACCACGACGCGCTGCGCCTGCGCTTCGAGCGAGGGCGCGGCGAGGAAGGTCAAGACGGCTGGCACCAGCGCAACGCGGACCTCGACGGACCGCTCCCGCTCACCGTGCTCGACCTCAGCGCCGTGCCCGCCGAGGGGCAGACAGCGGCCATCGAGCAGGCCGCCTCCGCGCTGCAGGCCAGCCTGGAGCTCGGGGCAGGGCCGCTGATGAAGGTGGCCTTGATGCACCTCGGCCCCTCCCGGCCGGGTCGCCTCCTGCTCGTCGCCCACCACCTCGTCGTCGACGGCGTCTCCTGGCGCATCCTGATCGAGGACCTCAACACCGCCTACGATCAGCTCTGCCAGGGCCAGCCCGTGGCGCTGCCCTCCAAGACCTCCGCCTTCAAGCAGTGGGCAGAGCGCCTGATCGAGCACGCCGGCGCGGCCCCGCTGCTCCAGCAGCTCCCCTTCTGGGCCTCGCAGGCCGGTGACCTGCCCGCGCTGCCCGTGGACCGCCGCGGCGGCGAGAACACCGTCGGGTCCTCCCGCTCCATCGAGGTCTGCCTCGACGCCGAGGCCACCCGCGCCCTCCTGTTCGACGTCCCCGAGGTGTACCGCACCCAGATCAACGACGTGCTCCTCTCGGCCCTGGGCCTCGCCCTCGCGCCGTGGACCGGCGCCCGCTGCCTGCGCCTCGACCTGGAGGGCCACGGCCGCGAGCCCTTCGCGGACGATCTCGACGTCTCGCGCACGGTCGGCTGGTTCACCTCCATGTTCCCCGTCGCGCTGCGCCTGCCCGACGCGGGGCTCGGCGAGGTGCTCAAGTCCGTGAAGGAGCAGCTCCGCGCGCTGCCCGACCGCGGCTTCGGCCACGGCCTCCTGCGCTATCTCCACCCCGATCCCGAGGTCCAGGCGGCGCTGCGCTCCCTGCCGCCGGGCGAGCTCCTCTTCAACTACCTCGGGCAGCTCGATCAGATGCTCGCCGGGTCGTCTCGCTTCGAGTTCGCCCGGGAGTCGAGCGGCCCCACCTACAGCCCGCGCGGCGCCCGCAGCCACCTGCTCGAGATCAACGGCTGGGTCGCCGGGGCGGAGCTGCACCTGCTCTGGACCTACAGCGAGGAGGTCCATCACCGCGCGACCATCGAGGCCCTGGCGCAGAGGATGGTGGATGTCCTCCGCGACATCATCGCCCACTGCCAGTCGGCCGAGTCCGGCGGGCACACGCCCGCGGACTTCCCGCTCGCCGCCCTCACCCAGGCCGAGGTGGACCGCCTCGCCGCCGCGAGCCGCGCGCTGGAGGACATCTATCCTCTCTCGCCCACGCAGCTCGGGATGCTCTTCCACACAGTGCGCGATCCCGCGTCCGGCGATTACGTCGAGCAGCTCACCTTCAGGAGCCCGGGAGGGCTCCGGGTCGACGCCTTCAAGGAGGCCTGGCAGAAGGTCATCGCGCGACACACGATCTTCCGCACGAGCTTCGCGTGGGAGGGCCTCGCGCGGCCGCTGCAGGTCGTCCACGGGCACGTGCCCCTGCCGTGGACGGAGCTCGACTGGCGCGGCGTCCCCGCGCGCGAGCAGGAGGAGCGGCTCGCCTCCTTCCTCGAAGAGGACCGGCGCCGCGGCTTCGATCTCGCCGCGCCCCCGCTCATGCGCTTCACGCTCGTCCGGCTCTCCGACGAGGCCTATCAGTTCGTCTGGAGCCACCACCACCTCGTTGTGGACGGGTGGTCGCTGCCGCTCATCTTCAAGGATCTGCTCGGCTTCTACGACGCGGCCTGCCGCGGCGAGCCCCTCGCCCTGCCGGCCCCCCGCCCCTACCGGGAGTACATCGCCTGGGTCGAGCGGCAGGATCTCGCGGCCGCCGAGGCCTACTGGCGCGAGGCCCTGCGCGGCTTCCACGCCCCGACGCCGCTCGTCGTCGACCGGCTGGACAACACGACGGCGCCCCTCGGGCGCGGGCACGTGGAGCTCGAGCGGCGCTTGCCGGCGGCGCTCACGGCGGCGCTCACGGACTTCGTGCGCGCCCACGGCCTGACCCTGAACACCGTCATCCAGGGCGCCTGGGCCCTCCTGCTCGGCCGCTACAGCGGCGAGCCCGACGTGGTCTTCGGCTCCACCGTCTCTGGCCGCTCCGGCGACCTCGGCGGCATCGAGTCGATGGTCGGTATCTTCATCAACACGCTCCCTGTCCGCGTGCGCATCTCGCAGGGCGCCGCCGTCGTGCCCTGGCTGAAGGAGATCCAGCAGCAGCAAGCCGAGCAGCTCCTCCACGAGTCGAGCCCGCTCGCCCAGGTGCAGCGCTGGAGCGAGCTGCCGCGCGGGCAATCGCTCTTCGAGAGCCTGCTCGTCATCGAGAACTACCCCATGGACGCCGCCCTCCGGCAGGGCCGCACCTCGCTGGCCATGGTGGAGCCCCGGGTCATCGAGCAGACCAATTACCCGATCACGGTGGTGGCCATCCCCGGCGACGAGCTCTCGCTGAGGATCAACCACGCCACCGAGCTCTTCGGCGCGGCGACGATCGAGCGGATGCTCGCGCAGCTCCACGTGCTCCTCGAGGGCATCGTCGCCGGCCCCGCGCTGCCGCTCCGGGATCTGCCGCTCTTGCCGGCGGAGGAGCGGCGAGCGGTGCTGTCGAGCTGGAACGACACCCGCGCTTCCCACGCCGGGGATCTCTGCCTTCACGAGCTCTTCGAGGCGCAGGTCGAGCGGACGCCGGACGCGATCGCGGTGGTCTTCGAGGACCAGCGCCTCACCTACCGCGCGCTGAACGAGCAGTCGAACCGGCTCGCCCGTCACCTGCGCTCGCTCGGCGTCGGGCCCGACACCCTCGTCGGCCTCTGCGTCGAGCGCTCGCTGGAGATGATCCTCGGCGTCTTCGCGGTGCTCAAGGCCGGCGGCGCCTACGTCCCGCTCGACCCCTCCTACCCCGAGGAGCGGCTCGCCTTCATGATCGAGGACACCCGCGCGCCCGTCCTGCTCACGCAGCGACACATCGCCCCGCGGCTCCCCGCGCACGGCGCGCGCGTGCTGTGCCTGGACGCGATGGCGCAGGACGTCGCCGGCGAGCGCGCCGGCAACCTGCCGCGCGGCGCGGCGATCGATGACCTCGCCTATGTGATCTACACCTCGGGCTCGACCGGAAAGCCCAAGGGCGTGATGATCTCCCACCGGGGGATCACCAACCACATGCGCTGGATGCAGACCGCCTTCCCCCTCACCGGGGAAGACCGGATCCTGCAAAAGACCGCCTTCAGCTTCGACGCCGCCGGCAAGGAGATCTTCGCCTCCCTGCTGAACGGGGCGCAGCTCGTCATGGCCCGGCCCGAGGGCCACCGCGACGCCGCGTACCTGGTCCGCGCCATGGCCGAGCAGGGGATCACCTTCCTGCAGGCCGTGCCCTCGCTGCTCAAGGTCCTCCTCGACGAGGAGGGGATGGGGCGCTGCCGCGCCCTCAGGTGGGTGTTCTGCGCCGGAGAGGCCCTGTCGCTGGAGCTCACCGAGCGCCTCTTCGCCAGGCTCCCCGGCGTCTCGCTCGTCAACACTTACGGTCCGACCGAGGCGTCCATCGACGTGACCTACTGGGCCTATCCGCAGGGCGAGCCCCTGAGGACCGTCCCCATCGGCCGGCCCATGGCCAACACGCGGGCCTACGTGCTCGACCAGCGCCTCGCGCCGCTGCCGATCGGCGTCCCCGGCGAGCTCCACGTCGCCAGCGCCAACCTGGCGCGCGGCTACCTGGCCCGTCCCGACCTCACCGCGGAGAGGTTCATCCCCGACCCCTTCGCGCTCGATCCGGGCGGGAGGATGTACAAGACAGGCGATCTCTGCCGCTGGCTGCCCGATGGAACCCTGGAGTTCCTCGGCCGCATCGATCACCAGATCAAGCTCCGCGGCTTCCGCATCGAGCTCGGCGAGATCGAGGCGGCGCTCGAGGGGCACCCCGCCGTGCGCCAGGCCGCGGCGGTCGTCCGCGAGGACACGCCCGGCGTCAAACGCCTGGTGGCCTACCTCGTGGCGCGGGACGAACAGGCGCCCTCCGTCGCCGATCTACGCCAGTTCCTCGGCGGCAAGCTGCCGGACTACATGGTGCCGGCGGTGTTCGTGGTGCTCGACGCGATGCCCCTCACCCCGAGCGGCAAGGTCGATCGCAAGCTCCTGCCCGCGCCTGACGGCGCCCGGCCGGAGCTCGGCGACAGCTTCGTCGCGCCCGACGGCCCCGCGGAGGAGGCGCTCGCCGCCATCTGGGCCCACGTGCTCGGCCTCGAGAAGGTGGGCGCGCGCGACAACTTCTTCACGCTCGGCGGCGACTCCATCCTTGCCATCCAGGTCGTCAGCAGGGCGCAGCAGGCGGGCATCGGCCTGTCGGTCCGCCAGCTCTTCGACCACCCGACCATCGCCGCGCTCGCCGCGGTCGCGACCACGGCCGCGGCGCCCAGCGCCGAGCAGGATCTGGTGACCGGGCCTGTGCCCCTCACGCCCATCCAGCGCTGGTTCTTCGAGCGCGAGCTCGTCGACCCGCACCACTTCAACCAGGCCGTGCTCCTCGAGGTGCGCGAGCCGCTCGACCACGACCTCCTCGAAGAGGCCGTGCAGCACCTCCTGCGGCACCACGACGCCCTGCGCTTGCGCTTCGACCGGGGGCACGGCGACGGCGGCTGGCGACAGCAGAGCGAAGGCGCCGTCGGCCGGCTCCCCGTCTCCGTCGTGCACCTCGCGAAGCTCTCGCCCGCGGAGCAGGCGCGCGCCATGGAGGTCGCCTCGACCTACATCCAGTCCGGCCTGCGCCTGGATCGAGCGCCGCTGATCCGGGTCGCCTCCATGGACCTCGGCCCCCAGCGTCATGGCCGGCTGCTCATCGTCGCGCACCACCTCGCGATCGACGGCGTCTCGTGGCGCATCTTGCTCGAGGACCTCGAGACCGCCTATGCGCAGCTCGCGCGCGGCGAGGCCGTCCGGCTGCCGTTCAAGACCACCTCTTTCAAGACCTGGTCCGAGCGGCTCCTCGCGCACGCGCGGTCCGAGTCCGTGCGGCGCGAGCTGCCCTTCTGGCTGTCGCTCTCGTCACCGCCTGCCCCGCTGCCTGTCGATCTGCCCGGCGGCCACAACACCATGGCCTCGGCGAAGCGCGTCGAGGCGAGCCTGAGCGTCGAGGAGACGCGCGCGCTCCTCCAGGACGTGCCCCAGGCCTACCGCACCCAGATCAACGATGTGCTGCTCACCGCGCTCGGCCAGGCGTTCGCGCCGTGGACGGGCTCGCGGCGCCTCCGCGTCGATCTCGAGGGCCACGGCCGCGAGGAGTTCGAGGAAGGGCTCGACGTCTCCCGCACCATCGGCTGGTTCACCACCCTGTTCCCGGTGGACCTCACGCTGCCCGAGAGGCCGATGGGCGAGGTCCTGAAGGCGGTCAAGGAGCAGCTCCGGCAGCTCCCGAGCCGGGGCCTCGGTCACGGCCTCCTGCGGTACCTGAGCCAGGAAGCGGCCACGGAGGAGCAGCTCCGGGCGCTCCCTCGCCCCGAGGTGACGTTCAACTACCTGGGTCAGCTCGATCCCCTCCTGTCCGGCTCGGCGCGCTTCAGGATGGCTGACGAGCCGACCGGCGAGGCGCGGAGCCCGCGGGGGGCGCGCAGCCACCTCCTGGACATCGAGGGGTGGGTCCTCGGCGGGCAGCTCCGGCTCCGCTGCATCTACAGCGGCGCGCTCCACCACCGCGCGACCATCGAGGCCCTGACGGAGCGGATGCTCGAGGCGCTCCGCGCGATCATCGCGCACTGCAGGTCGGCCGAGGCCGGCGGGCGCACGCCCGCGGACTTCCCGCTCGCCGCGCTCACCCAGGCCGACGTCGATCGGCTCGTGGGCTCAGGGCGGGTCGTCGAGGACATCCATCCGCTCTCTCCCACGCAGCTCGGCATGCTGTTCCACGCGTTGCGCGATCCCACGTCGGGCGAGTATGTCGAGCAGCTGACGTTCCGGATCGAGAGGGGCCTCGACGTCGAGGCGCTCAAAGCGGCCTGGCAGAGCGTCATCGAGCGGCACACCCTCTTCCGCGCCCGCTTCGCGTGGGAAGGGCTCGATCAGCCGGTGCAGATCGTCCACGCCCGCGTCTCGCCCCCGTGGGCCGAGCTCGACTGGCGCGGCGTTCCCCCCCGCGCGCAGGACGAGCGCCTCGAGGCGCTCCTCGCCGAGGATCAGACGCGAGGCTTCGACCTCGGCGCGCCGCCGCTGATGCGCTTCACGCTCATCCGGCTCTCCGACGAGGCCTATCAGTTCCTCTGGAGCCACCACCACCTGCTCATGGATGGCTGGTCGCTGCCCGTGGTCCTCAAGGAGGTGCTCGGCTTCTACGACGCCGCCCGCCGCGGCGAGCCCCTCGCCCTCGCGGCCCCGCGCCCGTACCGCGACTACATTGCCTGGCTCCGCGAGCAGGATCTCGGGCGCGCCGAGGCCTACTGGCGCGAGGTGCTGCGCGGCTTCCGCGCCCCGACGCCGCTCGTCGTCGATCGGCTCGGCGGCGCGCCGGGCGCCGCCGGGCGGCACCTGGAGCTGGAGCGGAGGCTCCCTGCGCCGGTGACCTCGGCGCTCGCGGCGTTTGCCCGCGCGCACGGGCTCACCCTCAACACGCTCGTGCAGGGCGCCTGGGCCCTGCTGCTCAGCCGCTACAGCGGCGAGCCCGACGTCGTCTTCGGCGCGACCACCTCCGGCCGCTCCGCCGGCGTCGAGGGTATCGCGTCCATGGTGGGCCTCTTCATCAACACCCTGCCGGTCCGCGTGCGCGTGTCGCCCGACGCCGCCGTCCTGCCCTGGCTCGCGCAGATCCAGCGGCAGCAGGCCGAGCACCTGCCCCACGAGCACAGCCCCCTCACCCAGGTGCAGCGCTGGAGCGAGCTGCCCCGCGGACAGTCGCTCTTCGAGAGCCTGCTGGTCATCGAGAACTACCCGATCGACGCCGCCCTGCGGCGGGGAGAGCTCCCGCTAGCGATCAGCGACGTGCGCACGCGAGAGAAGACGAATTACCCGCTGACCCTGCTGTTCATCCCGGACGACGAGGCCACGCTGCGCGTCAACTTCAGGCTGGACCTGTTCGACCCGGCGACGATCGAGCGCGCGCTCGGGCACCTGCGCACGATCCTCGAGGGCATCGTCGCGGGCCCCGAGCGGCGGCTGCGGGATCTGCCGCTCCTGACCGCCGAGGAGCGGCAGACGGTGCTCTCGACGTGGAACGACACCGACGTCGCCTTCGACGACCCCCGCCCCGTCCACGCGCACATCGAGGCGCAGGTCGAGCGCTGCCCCGAGGCCATCGCGCTCACGTTCGAGGCCGAGTCGCTGACGTACCGCGAGCTCAACCGCCGCGCCAACCAGCTCGCGCACCACCTGCGCTCGCTCGGCGTCGGCCCCGACACTCTCGTCGCGCTCTGCGTCGAGCGCTCGCTCGAGATGGTCATCGCCCTCGTGGCCGTCCTCAAGGCCGGCGGGGCGTATGTTCCCCTCGACCCCACCTACCCGCCCGAGCGCCTGCGCTTCATGGTCGATGACGTGGAGGCCCCGGTGCTGCTCGTGCAGGACCGCTTCCGCCACCTGTTCTCGGGCGCCTCCGCGCACCTGCTCGTCCTGGACTCTCCCGAGCCGGCCTTCGCCTCCGCGCCGGAGCACAACCCGCCGCTCACCGTCGACGGCACGAACCTCGCGTACACCATCTTCACGTCCGGCTCCACCGGGGCGCCCAAGGGCGCCATGAACACCCATCTGGGTCTGCACAACCGCCTGCTCTGGATGCAGCAGGCCCTGCAGCTGACAAGCTCCGATGTCGTCCTCCAGAAGACCCCCTACAGCTTCGACGTCTCGGTCTGGGAGTTCTTCTGGCCCCTCATGGTCGGCGCGCGCCTCGTGGTGGCGCGCCCTGAGGGCCACCGCGACCCGGCCTACCTGGCCCGGCTCATCGGCGAGCAGCGCGTCACCACGCTCCACTTCGTCCCCTCGATGCTCCACGCCTTCATCGAGGAGCTCGGGTCCGGGCGCTGCGCCAGCCTGCGGCGCGTCATCTGCAGCGGCGAGGCGCTGACCTTCGAGCTGCAGCAGCGCTTCTTCGCGCGCTCCCAGGCGGAGCTCTTCAACCTGTACGGGCCCACGGAGGCCGCCATCGATGTCTCGTTCTGGCGTTGCGAGCGCGACGGCGCGCGCGCCGTGGTGCCCATCGGCCGCCCCATCGCGAACACCCAGCTCTACGTGCTCGACGAGCGGCTCGAGCCGATGCCGATCGGCGTTCCGGGCGAGCTCTTCATCGGCGGCGTCCAGCTCGGGCGCGGCTACCTGCGGCGCCCTGCCCTGACCGCCGAGCGCTTCATCCTCAACCCCCACGGGCGCACGCCCGACGCGCGGCTCTACCGCACCGGCGACCTTTCGCGCTGGCTGCCTGACGGCAGCATCGAGTACCTCGGTCGCCTCGATCATCAGGTCAAGCTGCGCGGCTTCCGCATCGAGCTCGGCGAGATCGAGACCGCGCTGGGCCAGCACCCCGGCGTGCGCGAGGCCGCGGCGATCGTCCGCGAGGACGCGCCCGGCGTGAAGCGCCTCGTCGCCTACGTGGTGGCGCGCCGGGAGCCCGCGCCGTCGAGCGACGAGCTGCGCGATCACCTGACGGCCAAGCTGCCCGAGTACATGGTGCCGGGCGCGTACGTGCTGCTCGACGCGATGCCCCTGACGACCAGCGGCAAGGTCGATCGCAAGGCCCTGCCCGCGCCCGACAGCGCCCTCCAGGGGGGCGATCGCGCCTTCGTGGCCCCGCGGGGCCCCGCGGAGGAGGCGCTCGCCGCCATCTGGGCCCAGGTGCTCGGCCGCGAGCGGGTGAGCGTCGAGGACAGCTTCTTCGCCCTCGGCGGCGACTCCATCCTCGCCATCCAGGTCGTCGGCAGGGCGCAGCGCGTGGGGCTCGGCCTCTCGGTCCGGCAGGTGTTCCAGCACCCGACCGTGGCGGCGCTGGCCGCGGTGGCGACCACGGCCTCGGCGCCCCGGGCCGAGCAGGGGCTGGTCACCGGCGCCGTGCCCCTCACCCCCATCCAGCGCTGGTTCTTCGAGCGCGACCTGCTCGACCCGCACCACTTCAACCAGTCCGTCCTGCTCGAGGCGCAGCAGCCGCTCGACCCCGCCCTGCTCGCCCGCGCCCTGCACCAGCTGGCGCGCCACCACGACGCCCTGCGCCTGCGCTTCGAGCGCGCACAGCACGGCTGGCAGCAGCGCTGCGCCGACCTCGACGGCCACGACCCCCTGCCCCTGGCCGTCCTGGATCTGGCCGACACCCCCGACGACCAGCTCCCCCTGGCCATCGAGCGGTCCTGCGCCGCCCTGCAGGCCAGCCTCCAGCTCGACACCGGCCCCCTGGCGCGCGCCGCCCTGCTGATGCTCGGGCCCGCTCGGCCCAGCCGCCTGCTGCTCGCCGCCCATCACCTCGTCATCGATGGCGTCTCCTGGCGCATCCTGCTGGAGGACCTGCTCACCGCCTACGGCCAGCTCCTCGACGCCCGGCCCGTCCAGCTGCCCTTCAAGACCACCTCCTTCCAGCGATGGGCTGAGCGGCTCGCCGAGCTCGCCTCCTCCCAGGCCCTGCTCCAGCAGCTGCCCTTCTGGACCCGCGGCGCCGACGACCTGCCCTCGTTGCCCGTCGACCTGCCCGGCCTCGACAACTCCGTCGCCTCCGCCCGCTCCGTCGACGTCTGCCTCGACCCCGCCTCCACCCGCGCGCTGCTGCTCGACGTGCCCCAGGCCTACCGCACCCAGATCAACGACGTCCTGCTCTCCGCGCTCGCCCTGGCCTTGGCCCCTTGGACCGGCTCGCCTCGCCTGCGCCTCGACCTCGAAGGCCACGGCCGCGAGCCCTTCGCCGACGACCTCGACCTCTCGCGCACCGTCGGCTGGTTCACCTCCCTCTTCCCCGTCGAGCTACGCCTGCCCGACGCGGGCCTCGGGCACGTCCTCAAGTCCGTGAAGGAGCAGCTGCGCAGCCTGCCCGAGCGCGGCTTCGGCTACGGCCTGCTCCGCTACCTCTGCCACGACCCCCTCGTCCAGCGACAGCTCGGCGCGATCCCCTCCTCTCAGATCCTCTTCAACTACCTGGGACAGCTCGACCAGACCCTGCCCGAGACCTCGCCCTACCGCCTCTCCGCGGAGCCCAGCGGCCCGATGCGCAGCCCGCGCGGCGCCCGCAGCCACCTCCTCGAGATCAACGGCTGGGTCGTCGAGGGCTGCCTCCACCTGTCGTGGACCTACAGCGAGGCGATCCACCGCCGCGCGACCGTCGAGGGCCTTTCGCAACGGATGCTCGAGGCCCTGCGCGACCTCATCGCCCATTGCCTGTCGCCCGACGCCGGCGGCCGCACGCCCGCCGACTTCCCGCTCGCCCCCCTCTCCCAGGCCGACGTCGACCGCCTCGCCGGCGCGGGCTCGGGGATCGACGACATCTATCCCCTCTCGTGGATGCAGCACGGCCTGCTCTTCCACACCCTGACCAACCCTGCCTCCGGCGAGTACGTCGAGCAGCTCTCGTTCCGGCTCTCCGGCGCGCTGAACGCCAGGGCGCTGCGCTCCGCCTGGCAGGACGTGCTGGCGTGGCACCCGAGCCTGCGCGCGAGCTTCGCCTGGGAGGGCCTCCCGGAGCCTGTCCAGATCATCCACGCCCGCGTCTCCTGCCCGTGGACCGAGCTCGACTGGCGCGGCATCCCCGCGCGCGAGCAGGCGGCGCGCCTCGAGGCGCTCCTCGCCGAGGAGCGGTCGCGCGGCTTCGATCTCGGCGCGCCGCCGCTGATGCGCCTCACGCTCATCCGGCTCTCCGAGGACGACCACCAGCTCGTCTGGAGCCACCACCACCTGCTGATGGATGGCTGGTCGCTGCCGATCCTGTTCAACGGCCTCCTCGGCCTCTACGCGGCGGCCTGCCGCGGCGAGACCCTCGCCCTGCCGTCGCCCCGCCCCTACCGCGACTACATCGCCTGGCTCCGGCGGCAGGACCTCGGGCGCGCCGAGGCCTACTGGCGCGAGGCGCTGCGCGGCTTCCACACGCCGACGCCGCTCCTCGTCGATCGCACGATCAAGCCCGAGGAGGAGCTCACCGGCGCCCAGAGCGAGCAGGATCTGCGCCTGCCTGCGGCGCTCACCGCGGCGCTCGGCGACTTCACCCGAGCTCATGGCCTGACCCTCAACACCGTCGTGCAGGGCGCCTGGGCCCTGCTGCTCAGCCGCTACAGCGGCGAGCCCGACGTCGTCTTCGGCGCCACGGTCTCCGGGCGCTCCGCCGACGTGGACGGCATCGAGGCCATGGTCGGCCTCTTCATCAACACGCTCCCGGTCCGCGTGCGCGTCTCCCCCGACGCCGCCGTCCTGCCATGGCTCACGCAGCTCCAGGAGCAGCAGGCCGAGCGGCTCCCCCACGAGCACAGCCCCCTCGCCCAGGTGCAGCGCTGGAGCGAGGCGCCGCCGGCGCGCCCGCTCTTCGAGAGCCTCCTCGTCATCGAGAACTACCCCATGGACACGACGCTGCGGCAGGGCGGCGACGCGCTCGCGGTCACGGACATCCGCTCCGTCGAGCGCACGAACTACCCGCTGACCGCCGTGGTCGTGCCGGGCGACGAGATCACGCTCCGCATCCTCTACGCCGCCGATCTCTTCGGGCCGGCGACGGTCGAGCGGATGCTCGGACACCTCCACATGCTCCTTCAGGCCCTCGTCCAGGGCCCGTCGCAGCGCCTGGCCGACGTGTCCGTCATCACCCCCGAGGAGCGGCATCGGTGCCTGGTCACGTGGAACGACACGCAGGCCGACCTGCCCAACCGGGTGTGCCTGCACCAGCTCTTCGAGGCCCAGGCCGCGCGGACGCCGGACGCGATCGCGGTGATCTCGTCGGAGCGGCGGCTGACGTACCGGGAGCTGAACCGCCGCGCGAACCGCCTGGCGCGAGCGCTGCGCGGGCTGGGGGCGCGCCCCAACACCCTCGTGGCGGTCGTGCTTGACAAGGGCTGGGAGCAGGCGGTGTCGGTCCTCGCCGTTCAGAAATCGGGGGCCGCGTACCTGCCCATCGATCCCGGGCTGCCCGCGGAGCGGCTCCGCCACCTGCTGGCGCACGGGCAGGTCGAGCTCGCGCTGACCGACGGCGAGCTGGACGGCCGCCTGCCGTGGCCGGAGGGCGTGCGCCGGTTGCGCGTGGACGAGGCCGCGCCGAGCGAGGCGGACGATCGGGACCTCGAGGCCGCGCAGCGACCCGAGGACCTGGCGTACGTGATCTACACCTCGGGATCGACCGGCCTGCCGAAGGGCGTGATGATCGATCACGTCGGCGCGGCCAACACCATCCTCGACGTCAACCAGCGCTTCGGCGTCGGCCCCGAGGATCGCGTGCTCGCCTTGTCGGCGCTCAATTTCGATCTCTCGGTCTACGACGTGTTCGGCCTGCTCTCGACCGGCGGCGCGGTGGTGTTCCCCGACGCCTCGATCCTGCGGGAGCCCTCGGCCTGGGCCGAGCTCTGCGGGCGCGAGGGGGTCACGCTCTGGAACACCGTGCCGGCGCTCATGGAGATGCTGGTCGACTACGCCACGGGGCACGCGGCCGCCGAGCAGCAGCTCCGGTCGCTCCGCGCGGTGCTCATGAGCGGCGACTGGATCCCGGTGAAGCTGCCGGACCGGATAAAGCAGCTCGTGCCGGGGATCGTTGTCACGAGCCTGGGCGGCGCGACCGAGGCGTCGATCTGGTCGATCCTCTATCCCATCGAGCAGGTCGACCCGTCGTGGCGGAGCATCCCGTACGGCCGCCCGATGTTGAACCAGCGCTTCTACGTGCTCGACGACGCGCTGGAGCCGTGCGCCGTCGGCGTCTCTGGCGCCCTGTACATCGGCGGCGTGGGCCTGGCGAAGGGCTACTGGCGCGACGAGGCGATCACGCGCGCGGCGTTCATCGAGCACCCGCGCACCGGAGAGCGGCTGTACCGGACAGGCGATCTCGGGCGGTACATGCCCGATGGCAACATCGAGTTCCTCGGCCGGAAGGATTTCCAGGTCAAGATCCGAGGTTTCCGGATCGAGCTCGGCGAGATCGAGGCGGCGCTCCTGTCGCACCACGCCGTCCGCGAGGCGGTCGCCATGGTCAGGGAGGACGCCCCGGGCGACAAACGGCTCGTCGCCTACGTGATCGCGCACGAGGAGCCTGCGCCCGAGCCGGCCGAGCTGCGGAGCTACCTCAAGGGCAAGCTCCCGGAGTACATGGTGCCTCCGGTGATCATGGCGCTCGCGGCGATGCCGCTGTCGCCGAACGGCAAGGTGGATCGCCGCGCCCTGCCGGCGCCGGACGGGGCGCACAAGGAGGCTGGCGCGGACTTCGTCGCGCCGCGGACGAAGACGGAGGAGACGCTGGCGGCGATCTTCGCCGACGTGCTCGGTGCCCCGCGCGTCGGCATCCATGACAACTTCTTCGCGCTCGGGGGCCACTCCCTGCTCGCCACACAGGTGGTCTCCCGTATCCGCGAGGCGTTCTCCATCAACCTGTCCCTCCAGCAGTTCTTCGCCGCGGCGACGCTGGAGCAGCTCAGCATGGCGATTCTCGAGGGCCGAGCCGAGCAGAACAACAGCGCCCAGCTGAACGAGCTGCTCGGCCAGCTCGAAGGTCTGTCGGAAGAAGAGGCGCTGGCGATGTTTGCGTCAGGCGAGCTCGATAGTGAGGAGTTCAATGGCTGATAACAGCATGATGAAGCGACTCGAGGGCATCTCTCCCGCCAAGCGGGAGCTCCTCATGCAGATGCTCGAGCGCAAGAAGGGCGCCTCGGAGCCGCAGGCCATCCCCCGGCGAAGCAGCGGCGATCCGCCGCCGCTCTCCTTCGCGCAGCAGCGCTTCTGGTTCCTGGACCAGTGGGAGCCCGGCCAGGCGCTCTACAACATCCCGGCGGCGGTCCGCCTCGAGGGCCCGCTCGACGTCGAGCTCTTCGTGCGAGCGCTCCGCGAGATCATCCAGCGGCACGAGGCGCTGCGCACGACGTTCCAGACCGTCGACGGGCGCGCCGCCCAGATCATCGCGCCGTCGGTCGCCTTCGACGTCCCGGTCGACGACCTGGAGCAGCTGCCCCAGGCGGAGCAGGACGCCGAGGTGCGCCGGCGGCTGGAGCAGGAGGTCGCCACGCCGTTCGATCTCTCGCAGGCCCCGCTGATCCGGGTGCGGCTGCTCCGGCTCGGCAGCGCGAAGCACGTCTGTACCGTGACGATGCACCACATCGTCTCGGACGGCTGGTCCATCGGCGTCTTCGTCAAGGAGCTCGCCAGCCTCTACACGGCGCTGCACGCCGGCCGGCCGTCGCCGCTGCCGGAGCTGCCGATCCAGTACGCGGATTATGGGCTCTGGCAGCAGCGATGGCTCAAGGGCGAGGCGCGGGACGCGCAGCTCGCCTACTGGAAGAAGCACCTCGCCGGCGCGCCGCCGCTCGAGCTGCCCACGGATCGCCCGCGGCCTCCGGTCCAGCGCTGGAACGGCGCCACGTACAGCTTCCGGCTCTCTCCGTCGCTCGTCGCCGGGGTCGACGCGCTGAACCAACGCACCAGTTCGACGCGCTTCATGACGCTGCTCGCGGCCTTCCAGCTGCTCCTCTCCCGCTACTCGGGCGCCGAGGACATCTGCGTGGGCTCGTTCGTCGCCGGCCGCAACCGGAGCCAGCTCGAGGGGCTGATCGGCCTCTTCATCAACACGATCGCGCTGCGCACCGACCTCTCGGGGGACCCCACGGTGCTGTCGTTGCTCGAGCGCGTGCGCGCGACGACGCTCGCGGCATACGACGCTCAGGACATCCCTTTCGAGCATGTGCTGGACGCGCTCCAGCTGCCGCGGGATCTGAGCCGCACGCCGCTGTTCCAGGTCGCGTTCGTGCTCCACAACACGCCCCTGCCCTCGCTCACGCTGCCGAACCTCCAGCTGAGCCAGGTCGAGATCGAGTTGAAGACAGCCCTGTTCGACATCAAGATGGAGCTCCAGGACGCGCCCGAAGGCATGCGGGGCTGGCTGGTCTACAACACCGATCTCTGGGACGCGCCCTCCATCGCCCGCATGATCGAGCACTACCGGGTGCTGCTCGAGGGCATGATCGGCGCCCCGGAGCGCCGCGTCAGCTCGCTGCCCCTGCTGACGCCCGGGGAGCGCCGGCAGATCCTGAGCGAGTGGAGCGCGCTGCGGTCGACTTACGCGGCCGATGCGTGCGTGCACCGCCTCTTCGAGGCCCAGGTCGAGCGCGCCCCCGAGGCCATCGCCCTCAGCGTCGAGGGGACGCAGGTGACCTATCGGGAGCTCAACCGCCGGGCCAACCGGCTCGCCCGCCGCCTCCAGGCGCTCGGCGTGGGGCCCGACATGCCCGTCGCCCTCTGCCTGGAGCGCTCGGTCGAGATGATGGTGGGCATCCTGGGCGTGCTCAAGGCGGGCGGCGCCTACGTGCCGCTCGACCCGGCCTATCCCCGGGCGCGCATCGAGTACATGCTGGAGGACAGCCAGGCGCCGGTGCTGCTCACGGACGCTCCGAGGCGCGCGGGGCTCCCGCCCTACGCCGGCCGCGTCCTGCTCGCGGAGAGCGACTGGGGAGACCCCTCCGACGCGGGCGACGTCAACCCCGAGAGCGCGGTCCAGCCGAGCAACCTCGCCTACATCATCTACACGTCCGGCTCGACCGGCAAGCCGAAGGGCGCGCTCCTCGAGCACCGCAACGTGGAGCGGCTGTTCCACGCGACGCAGGCGTGGTTCAGCTTCGACGAGCGCGACGTCTGGACGCTGTTCCATTCCTATGCGTTCGACTTCTCGGTCTGGGAGATCTGGGGAGCGCTCATCCACGGCGGGCGCCTCGTCATCGTGCCCTTCGACGTGAGCCGCGCGCCGGAAGCGTTCCTGGACCTGCTCTGTCGAGAGCGCGTGACGGTGCTCAACCAGACGCCCTCCGCCTTCCGCCAGCTCGTGCGCGCGGACGCGTCGCGCGCAGTTCCCGCGGATCTCTCGCTGAGGTTCGTGATCTTCGGGGGCGAAGGCGTCGACCTGAAGAGCCTGCGGCCGTGGTACGAGCGCCACGGAGACGAGCGCCCGCTGCTCGTCAACATGTACGGGATCACGGAGACGACGGTCCATGTCACCTACCGCCCGCTGAGCGCGGCGGATCTGGACTCCCCGGTGTCCAGCCCCATCGGCGTGACGATCCCGGACCTCCAGACATACCTGCTGGATTCCCGGATGGAGCTCGTGCCAATCGGCGTACCTGGCGAGATCTACGTCGGCGGCGCGGGCGTCGCGCGGGGCTACCTGAACCGCGGCGAGCTGACCGCGCAGCGCTTCGTGGCCGACCCGTTCTCGTCCGAGCCCGGCGCGCGCCTCTACAGGTCAGGCGACCGCGCCCGGTGGCTCCCGGACGGCACCATGGACCACCTCGGCCGCATCGATCACCAGGTGAAGATCCGCGGCTTCCGGATCGAGCTCGACGAGATCGACGCGGCGCTGGCGCGGCACCCCGCGGTCGGCGAGGTAGCGGTCCTCGTCCGGGAGGACACGGCCGACGACAAGCGCCTTGTCGCCTACCTCATCCCGCGCTCCGGTCAGCCGTGCTCCAGCGCCGAGCTCCGCGGCTTCCTCAAGGAGAAGCTCCCGGAGTACATGGTGCCCTCCGCCTTCGTGTGGCTCGAGGCGTTCCCGCTCACGACGAACGGCAAGCTCGATCGACGCGCCCTGCCCTCGCCGGCGCAGGTCAGGTCCACGACCGACAAGGCCTTCACCCCGCCGCGCGCCGGCGCCGAGCAGACCCTGGCGGACATCTGGGCCGAGGTGCTCGGCGCGGAGCGCGTCGGCGCCGACGACAACTTCTTCGAGCTCGGCGGCGACTCGATCCTCAGCGTCCAGATCGTCGCGCGCGCGCGCCAGGCTGGCCTGGAGCTCACCCCCAAGCACGTGTTCGAATACCAGACGATCGCCGAGCTGGCCGCCGTGGCCGGCAGCGCTCGAGCGGTGTCGGCCGAGCAGGGGCTCATGACCGGCGCGGCGCCGCTCTCCCCGATCCAGCGGTGGTTCTTCGAGCAGGAGCTCGCGGAGCCGCACCACTTCAACCAGGCGATCCTGCTCGAGCTCCACCGCCCGGTGGCCCCCGAGGTGCTCGCGGCGGCGCTCGACGAGCTGCTCCGGCACCACGACGCGCTCCGCCTCCGCTTCACCCGGAGCGCCGCCGGCTGGGAGCAGGCGTATGCTCCCCCGGCCGACACAGCGCCGCTCTCGCTCGTCGACCTCTCCGCGCTCCCGGCGGCGGAGCGGGCGACGGCCCTTCAGGACCGGGCGGCGGAGCTGCAGGCGGGCCTCGACCTCGCCCGCGGGCCCGTGCTGCGCGCGGCGCTCTTTCACCTCGGCGCGGACCTCCCGGCCCGCCTGCTGCTCGTCGTCCACCACCTCGTCATCGACGGCGTTTCATGGCGCATCCTCCTGGAGGACCTGCAAACCCTCCTCGACCAGCGCGCGCAGGGCACCCCGGCGCGCCTGCCCCCCAAGACAACGTCGTTCCGGCACTGGACGGATCGGCTCGCGCAGCACGCTGGCTCGGAGGTGATCCGGCGGGAGCTGCCCGGCTGGCTTGACGCGCTGAACGCGCCTGCCGCCCGGCTGCCGGTGGACTTCCTGCGCGAGGCCAATACGGCGGGCTCGGCGAGGAGCCTCGATGTCTCGCTCCCCGCCGAGGAGACGCGCGCCCTGCTCCAGGAGGTCCCGGCCGCCTACCGGACGCAGATCAATGACGTCCTGCTGACCGCCTGGGCGCTCGCCATGTCGCGATGGACGAAGGAGCCGGTGACGCTCCTCGACCTGGAGGGCCACGGCCGCGAGGACATCGGGCCTGATGTCGACGTGACGCGCACCGTGGGCTGGTTCACGACGATATTCCCCGTGCGCCTCGACCTCACCGGCAGAGAGGGGCTCGGCGAAGCGCTCTGCGCGGTCAAGGAGCAGCTCCGCGCCGTGCCGGGGCATGGCCTGGGCTACATGCTCCTCCGGTACCTGAACGACGCGCCGGAGATCGCCGGCGCGCCTTCGCCGGAGGTCCTCTTCAATTACCTCGGTCAGGTGGACGCGACCCTCGGCGCCTCGTCCTGGTTCACGCCCACGCAGGAGCCGTGCGGCCCCGTCCGGAGCCCGCGCGGCAGGCGGACGCACGCGCTGGAGGTGACAGCGCTCGTCGCCGGCGGCTCCTTGCAGCTGAGCTTCGTCTACAGCGACGCCCTCCACCGCCCGGGCACGATCCAGGCGCTGGCCGACGGCTTCCTCGGCGCGCTGCGGGCGCTCATCGCCCACTGCCGCTCTCCCGGCGTGGGCGGCTACACGCCCTCCGACTTCCCGCTCGCGCGGCTCGACCAGCGCGCGCTGGACCGGCTCGTCGGCAACGATCGACGGATCGAGGACGTCTATCCCCTCACGCCCGTGCAGCAGGGCATGCTCTTCCACTCGCTCCACGCGCCGGGGTCGGGCGTCTACGTCGAGCAGATCCTCTGCTCCCTCACGGGTGACCTCGACGCGCCGGCGCTCCTCCGGAGCTGGCAGCGGGTCCTCGACCGGCACCCGAGCCTGCGGAGCGCGATGGTGTGGGAAGATCTCGACGAGCCGCTCCAGATAGTGCGCGAGGGCGGGAGCGTGCGCGCGCCGCTGGACGAGCACGACTGGCGCGGCCTGCCGCCGGACGAGCGGGAGTCCCGGTTCTCGGCCTTCTTGCAGGCGGACCGGACGCGAGGGTTCGAGCTGTCCCGGGCGCCGCTCCTGCGGCTCGCGCTCTTCCGCGTGGAGGACAGCGCCTACCGCTTCGTCTGGAGCTACCATCACATGCTCCTCGACGGCTGGAGCGTCCCCATCCTCCTCCAGGAGCTCTTCGCGCTCTATGAGGCCGCCTCGCAGGGGCGCGACGTCGATCTGCCGCGCCGCCGCGCCTACCGCGACTACGTCCGATGGCTCGAGCAGAAGGACCTGGCCGAGGCCGAGGCGTTCTGGCGAAGGACGCTGCGCGGCTTCACCGCGCCGACACCGCTCCTCGTCGACCCGAGGCCGATCCGCGCCTCCGCTCCGGTGGAGGGATACGGCGACATCACCCGGGAGATCGGGGCCGGCGCCGTGGCGTCGCTCTCGAGCTTCGCCCGGAGCCATCGGCTCACCCTGAACACCCTCACGCAGGGGGCGTGGTCCCTCCTCCTGAGCCGCTACAGCGGGGAGACGGACATCGTCTTCGGCGCCACTGTCTCGGGCCGTCCCGCCGACATGGAAGGCGCCGAGCAGATGGTCGGCGTCTTCATCAACACGCTCCCCATCCGCGTCCAGGTGTCGCCGGAGATGTCCGTCCGGTCGTTCTTGCAAGCGTGCCAGGAGGCGCAGGTGCAGACGCGGCACCACGAGCACACGCCGCTGTCGCAGGTCCAGGCGTGGAGCGAGGTCCCGCGCGGTCAGCCGCTGTTCGAGACGATCCTCGTCTTCGAGAACTTCCCGCACGACGAGGAGCCGACGCGGCTGGGCGGGCTCGAAATCAAGGACGTCCGCTCCCTCGAGCAGACCAATTACCCGCTGACGGTCATCCTCGCGCCCACGGCGGACCGGCTCCTCCTGCGCATTCTCCACGATCGGAGCCGGTTCGACGCGGCCGCTGTCGAGCGCATGCTCGAGCACTTCGGCGCGCTGCTCGAGGCGCTCGCGGCCGATCTCGACCGCCCCGTCGCGTCCGTGCCGATGTTGACCCCCCAGGAGCGGCGGCACCTCGTGGTTGGGCAGAACGACACGCGCGCCGATTTCGCCGAGGAGGGGCTCATCCACGAGCTCATCGAGGCCCAGGTGGCCCGGACCCCTCGGGCCGTCGCCGTCGCCTTCGAGGGCCAGGAGCTCACCTACGAGCAGCTCAACCGGAGGGCGAACCAGCTCGCCCACCGCCTGCGCGCGCGCGGCATCGGACCCGACTCCCTCGTCGGCATCGCCGCCGAGCGCTCGCTGGAGATGGTCGTGGGGCTGCTCGGGATCCTCAAGGCCGGCGGAGCCTACGTCCCGATCGACCCGTCGTACCCCGCCGATCGGCTCCGCTACATCCTCGAGGAGGTCCGGCCAGCGGTCTTCCTCACCCAGGAGCACCTCCGCGACGCCGTGCCTCACGGGGGCGCCGAGGTGCTGTGCCTGGACTCCGACTGGCCAGCGATCGCGCGCGAGCGCGACGACGATCCGCGCTCGGGCGTCACGGGGCGTCACCTCGCGTACGCGATCTACACCTCCGGCTCCACGGGTCGTCCCAAGGGCGTCATGAACATCCACGCGGGCTTCCGCAACCGGTTGCTCTGGATGCAGCGCGCCTACGCGCTGACACCGGACGACACCGTGCTGCAGAAGACCCCTTACAGCTTCGATGTCTCGGTCTGGGAGTTCTTCTGGCCGCTGTTCACGGGCGCCCGCCTCGTTGTCGCGCGGCCGGAGGGGCACCGCGACGTCACGTACCTGATCGAGCTCATCCGGTCTCAGGAGGTCACGACCCTCCACTTCGTGCCTTCCATGCTCCAGCCGATGGTCGATGAAGCGGGCTTCGGCGCGTGTACCACCCTGAAGCGCGTGATCTGCAGCGGCGAGGCGCTGCCGTTCGAGCTGCAGGAGCGCTTCTTCGCGCGCAGCCGGGCGGAGCTGCACAACCTCTACGGCCCCACGGAGGCCTCGATCGACGTGACGTACTGGCCCTGCCAGCCCGGCGATCCCCGGCGGATCGTGCCGATCGGGTGGCCGATCGCGAACACGCAGCTCTACGTGCTCGACGCTCGGCTCGAGCCGGTGCCGGTCGGCGTGCCGGGCGAGCTCTATATCGGCGGCGTGGGCGTGGCCCGGGGCTACATCGGCCGGCCCGAGCTGACCGCGGACCGGTTCATCCCGGATCCGTTCGGGCCGACGCCGGGCATGCGCCTCTACAAGACGGGCGATCTCGCCCGCTGGCTGGAGGACGGCAGCATCGAGTACCTCGGCCGCCTGGATCACCAGGTGAAGATCCGCGGCTTCCGCATCGAGCTCGGCGAGATCGAGGCCGTGCTGGGTCAGCACCCCGCCGTGCGCGAGGCCGTCGTCCTCGCCCGGGAGGACGTCCCCGGGGACAAGCGCCTCGTGGCCTACGTCGTGTCCCGCGACGGCGCTGCGCCGTCCGCCGCCGAGCTGCGCGGCCGCCTGGCGGAGGCGCTGCCGCACTACATGGTGCCGGCGGCGGTCGTCGTCCTCGAGGCGCTGCCGCTCACGCAGAGCGGCAAGGTGGACCGCCGGGCGCTGCCGCCGCCGGACGCGGGCCGCGCCTCGTCCGAGCGCGCGATCGTCGCGCCGAGGACCCCCGTCGAGGAGACGCTCGTCTCCGTCCTGCAGCAGGTGCTGAACGTCGGGCAGGTGAGCCTCCACGACAACTTCTTCGACCTCGGGGGCGACTCCATCCTTGCCATCCAGGTGGTCAACAAGGCCCGGCGGGCGGGGCTGAAGCTGCTGCTGCGGCACATCCTCGAGCACCCCACGGCCGCGGAGCTCTCGCAGGCGGCCGTCCCCGTCGAGGAAGGGCTCGAGGAGGGTGCTGTCGCGGTGCTCGCCGAGCAAGGCCTGGTGACGGGCGAGGTCCCCTTCACGCCGATCCAGCGCTGGCTCTTCGAGCGCGCGCTGAACAACCCCCATCACTTCAACCAGGACATGTTCGCCGAGGTCGGCGAGCCGCTCGATCCTGCCCTCCTCCGCGCGGCCATCCGCGAGCTCCTCTGCCATCACGACGCCCTCCGGCTCCGCGTCACCCGCGAGGCCGGCGCCCTCCGGCAGCGGATCGACCCGCCCGGCGGGGAGGTGCCGCTCGCGCTGTTCGACCTGTCGTCGGTCCCGCCTGCGCGGCAGCCCGCGGCCATCGAGCAGGCCGCGGCGTCCTTGCAGGAGAGCCTGCGCCTCGACGAGGGGCCGCTCCTGCGCGTGGGGCTCTTCGACCTTGGCCCGGGCCGCGCCGGCCGCCTGTGCATCGTGATCCATCACCTCGCGGTCGACGGCGTCTCCTGGCGCGTCCTGACCGAGGACCTGCAGACCGCGGTCGCGCAGCTCCGCGAGGGGCAGCCGGTGCGCCTCCCGCCGAAGACAACGTCGTTCAAGCAATGGGCCGAGCGGCTCTCGGCGCACGCCCAGTCGGGCGCGGTTCACCGGGAGATGTCCCACTGGCTCGGCGTCGCCAGCGCGCCGCCGCTGCCTGTCGACGTGACCCTGGGCGCGAACACCTGCGCCTCTGCGAGGAAGGTGAAGGTGACGCTCGACCCCGGCGAGACGCGCGCGCTGCTGCAGGACGTCCCGGAGGTCTACGGGACGCGGATCAACGACGCGCTGCTCACCGCGCTGGGGCTCGCGCTCACCCCCTACACCGGCTCTCGCACGGTGCGCGTCGATCTCGAAGGGCACGGGCGCGAGCCGTTCGACGAGGGCATGGACGTGTCGCGCACGGTCGGCTGGTTCACGAGCCTGTTCCCGGTGCGCCTGGAGCTGCCGGACGGGCCGCCGGAGCAGGCCCTCCTGGCCGTCCAGGAGCAGCTGCGCGCCCTGCCCGGCCGCGGGCTCGGGTACGGCCTGCTGCGTTACCTCCACGCGGATCCGGCGGTGCGCGGCGCGCTCGGCGCCGCTCCGAAAGGCCAGGTGATCTTCAACTACCTGGGGCAGTTCAACCAGGGCATGTCCGCGGACTCGAGTTTCCGCCCGGCCAGGGAGTCGAGCGGGCCGTCGATCGACCCGTCCGAGCCGAGGGAGCACGCCATCGAGATCAACGGCCTGGTGACCGAGGGGCGGCTCCACCTGGAGTGGACCTACAGCGAGAACCTGCACCGGCGCAGCACGATCGAGCAGATGGCCGAGCGCTACATGGATGCCCTGCGCGCGCTGATCGCGGCGAGCGCGTCTCCCGAGGCAGCGCGCCGCCGGCGCGAGCGCTCGGCCGGCGCGCCGGGGGCCGCCGCGCCTCCAGCGTCGTCGCTGCTGGTGAGGATCCAGCCTGGCCGCGCTGGACGCCCGCTGTTCTGCGTGCACGCCGGCGGCGGGACGGTCCTCTTCTACGCCGAGCTCGCCCGTCACCTCGGCGCGCAGCGTCCGGTGTACGGCATCCAGGCGCGGGGCGCGGAGGACGACCAGCCTCCGAACCGGCGCGTCGAGGACATGGCCGCGCAGTACGTCGACGCGCTGCGCGCCGTCCAGCCCGAGGGGCCGTACCTGCTCAGCGGCTACTCCTTCGGGGCCCTCGTGGTCTTCGAGATGGCCCACCAGCTCTCGGCGGCTGGCCACGCGCTCGGCCTCGTGGCGCTGATCGACATGCCCCCCGAGAGCTCCGCGGGGGTCTACGAGGGCTGGGACGACGCGATGATCCTGGCCGACATCGGCCGCCTGCAAGGGCTGGATATCCCGGTCGAGGCGCTGCGCAAGATGCCCCTTGAGGAGCAGATCGACCACGTCGTGCGCACCGCGCGGGCGGCCCAGGCGCTGCCGCCCAACGTCGGCGCCCGGGATCTCGCGCGTCTCCTCGCGATCTACAAGGCGCACAACGAAGCTCGCCTGAGCTACCGTCCGCCGGTGTCCGACGGCCGCGTGACGCTCTTCCGGGTCCACCGCGACGCGCCTGAGCCCACGGGCTGGCCGGACAGCATCCGCCGCGATCCGACCCTCGGCTGGAGCCGCTACTGCCGTCACCCCGTCGAGGTGCACGAGGTGCCCGGCGAGCACGAGACCCTCCTCAAGGAGCCCAACGTCCGTGTGCAGGCGGAGCTGCTCCGGCTGCGCCTGCGCGAGGCGGATCCGGCGCCGTGACAGGGGACCGGCGGCGCGCGCCTCGCGGGGCGCGCCGCCGGGGCCTCACCTCGCGCGGGCCTATACGTCTCCTGCGAACGAGGTGAGACGATATGGGAAGGACCGGAGTGGGTCGACGTGAAGTGAGACGAGGCCACGCCCCGCGAACCGCCGTCGCGCTCGCCCTCGCGCTCGCGACAGCGTCTCAGCGGCTGAGGAATCCACTCATTTGCAGCCCTTTTCAGCGGAGAAATTGAACAGGGAGGCGGGGAGACAGGGAGTATTTTGAAGATTTCCCTCCCCGTCTCCCCGCCTCCCCGTGAATTCTCCGAAGAATTTGAGGGGATCCTCAGTCTCAGCGGGGCACGGAGATCCCCTTGTCCTTCTTCTCGATCTTCACGGAGGAAGGCTGACAGCCGTATTCGAGCCTTCCATCATTGGCGACGACGCCATCGAGGGCGACCTTCGCGCAGACGGTCGCCTTGCTCGCGTCGACCAGCGAGGAGTGGACCTCGTCGGCCTTCAGCTCCAGCGCCTCCACGACGCTCGACTCGTCCACCTTCAGGTTCACCGTTCTGGCGTCTCCGTACAGGGATACCTTGGTCGCGTCCGTCGCGTTCACGTGGAGCGAGGTCAGGCCCAGCGCCTCGATGGTTGTGGAGGCGGAGCCCTTCAGATCCACCGTGAGCGTCTTTGCCCTCAGCGCCTGGACGTTCATCTTGCCCGAGCCCTCGTGCTTGATGTCGAAGGAGTCTGCCTCGGCGCCGAGCAGCGTGAGCTCCGCGTTTCCGCCGGAGCGGATCGCCTGGATCTCCGGCGCCTCCACGCGCACGCTCAGGCCGAGCTTCAGGTCGATGGGGCCCTTGCAGCTGACATGGAGCTCGCTGTCCTTCACATCGAGCTCGATACGGTCGAGCATGTTCGAGTCGCCCGACACCGTGACGGAGGGCTTCGCGCCGGTCTCCTTAACCTCGAGGCGCACGTTATCGATGCAGCGGTCGAACGCGATCCTGGTGAAGCTCGACGTGACGGTGCGCGGCTCCTGGGCAAGCTCTCCGCTTGCTTGCGTGCCGCAGCCGCTCGCGGCCGCGATCGTCAGCGCCAGTGGAGCGATCACCTCGCTGATGAGGCGCGGTGTCCCGGGGAGATCTATCCTTTTCAGCATGACCGCACGTAACCTCGTGCGCGGCCTCCGTCAATCTCGCCACGTCCATCGGCGCGAGGTCTCCGCAGGAAGGCGCGCGACAGACACTCATTCGAAGCCAGAATGCCATTCTTGTAACACGGAAGACCGCCTGCTCGGGCGGTGAACGCGGCTTCAACGAGGCAAGGAGATGTGGCCACACGACGGCACGGCGGAGCGCCCTGATCGCCACGAATGAATTCGGTTGACGGCGAGCATGACCCACGATATCGGCGACGAAGCGACCTTGATGAAGGCCATCGGACATCATGTCGCAGGCCTCTTCCGGGCCTGGCGATCGTGGGTGGCCTCGACGCTGTTCTTGTTCGCGAGCTACTTCCGGCGCCATCATCCGATCTCATCGCGGTATCCTGGCTGAACCACAGAGGAGCGAGCCATGCAGGCAGACGACGACACGACGACCTACAAGGTCGTGATGAACGACGAGGAGCAGTATTCCATCTGGCCGGCAGACCGCGACAATCCGGCTGGCTGGAAGGACGCCGGCAAGGCGGGCAACAAGGAGGAGTGTCTGGCCTACATCAAGGAGGTCTGGACGGACATGCGCCCGCTCAGCCTCCGAAAGAAGGAGATGGCCAGCGTCTCCTGAGACGCATGCGCGCGGGGGATCCCTTGGAGACAGCGGCGGGGGCGACGGGGCTCAACCCTGGGCCGGCAGCGCCCGTCGAGGCCGGCACGACGCGCCTCGGCGCCGGGGCACTTCGAGTTCCGGCGGGATCGCGTCGACGAGGGGGCGCGCAAGGAGATCGTGGCGGCGTTCACTCACCTCGTCGATCAGGTGATCGCCCGGGCGGACGCGCCGCTGCCGACGCTGGCTCGAGCGTGGCCCAACGCGGACCCGACGGGCCGCTCTCGGCCGCACCGTCCGCCTATACGCTCAGCGCGGGCGGCGCTTCGGGCGACCGAGCAGCAATCCCAGTGCCGCGAGGAGGAGCCCCGCTTGGGCGCCAGAGTCTCTCGCGTCGTTGCCCAGGGCGCAGCTGCAGCCGGAGTTCGAGCTCTCTCCTCCCGTCGAGCCGCCAGTTCCCGAGCTGGCGTCTTGTCCGTTCGCCCCCCCGGACCCGGTGCCAGTCGCGCCGCCGCTGCCCACGCTGCCGCCAGCGCCACTTTCCATCACCCCGCCCGCACCTCCGGTTCCGGCCGCGCCACCCGCGCCTCCGGTTCCGGCCGCGCCACCCGCGCCTCCGGTTCCGGCCGCGCCACCCGCACCACCGGTGTCGCCACCACCGGGAACAGCACCGGGACAAGCCGCCGTCTCTGGATCCTGACGACCGACCCTGTCGAGGCCGAAATAGGCGGCGACGGCGGGTCCGTCGAACGGCACAGCATGCCCGACGCCGTCCATCGAAAAGGTCTCGTAGACCGTGTAGCCGCAAGAGCTGTTCCAGAACTGGCGCGTGGTTCCGGTCCTCGGAGCGTCGGTCCCATCCGGGGTTTCGTTCAAACCCAAAAGGTTCGTCCACTCCTTGACGTCTTCAGCCATGTTCTTGTAGCTGAGGATCGTGTCGGCGGTGCCATGCCAATGCTGCAGGCGCGGGCGATGGCCGGTGTACCCGGGATAGTACGAACGAACGAGGTCTCCCCACTGCTGCCCCGTCTTCGTGACGTTGCCGCCCCCGCAGGGCCCGCTCCACTGGGCATTGCTCCCCGTCCCGGTGACGTCGTTGTAGCCCTCGGCCCAGCAGCCACACGGAACGCCCATCAGCGACACGCCGGCCATGAATACGTCGGGGTACACACCCAACAGCGCCTCGGTCATGATGCCGCCCGATGACCCGCCAACCGAGTACACGCGGCCCGCATCGCCGTCGTACTTCGCGAGCGTGTATTTTACCATCTGGACGATGGCTCCCGTGTCGCCACCACCGTCGTGTTTGAGCGATCTCGTCGATCCCGCGTCCCAGCAGTTCTGCCCGGTGGCCTCCGGGAAGATCATGATGAAGCCATTGGTGTTCGCTATAGAAACCAGGCTCGACATCTCGCTGAACGTCCCCGGGCCAGTCCCCTGGCAATGATGGGGAGCGACAACGATGGGAGGCTTGGTCGCCAGCGTGTCAGGCACGTAAATGTACAAGTTGACGTAGCTGGGGAGGCCGTCCACCCCCCATTCGCTCTGGTCGACTTTTTGTAGCGATGCCCCGCGCGCAGGCAGCGCAGCGAGCAGCGCCAACGAGAACGACGCGAGCCCGAGGACGTGACTTTGGAATTGGTCCATCGGGCAGAGATGCTACACCAACGTAAACCTGGTACGCAAGCCAGCACCGCTCAGTCTCACGGGCATGGAAACGAGCAGTCGGAGCGCGATGCCCAATTGTTTCGCTATGCGATCTTGGGCAGATCCTGTGCCACGAGCTCTGCGGGCAAGCTCGGGCTGTACCAGACTCGACTGAAACCGCTCTAGAGCGTTGCTCGACCGCGTCTGGTACATGCGACACAGAGCGGCGGTCACCCGCACAGGAGACGGGTCCAGATCGGCGTTTTCGGCGCGCAGGCGCACGAAAGGGCGCTGAGCACCGAAAACGCCGAGATGGGCCCGTATCCGAAGCGGGTGACCGCCGCTCTAGAACTGGCTCAGGAAAGTCCAGACTTCCTGCGGCATCCACGACGTGTTCTGCCCGTTGTCGTTCGGCGACGGAGTATGACCGCCGTCGTAATCACACCAGCGGGTGGGATGACCCGCCGAGCAGCCCTCGTAGTCTGAGCAGGCGTGGCCACCTCTGGGCGCCTTGGCCAAGGTCTCCACCGTGCATCCATTTTGCTTGGCGAAGAAATCGCTGTTGGAGGTTTGTCCGGCTCCGCCGCTCTCCTGCTGACCGAGCGAAGACATGAAGGCGACCGGCTGACAGCTCGCGGGCCGGGCGAGACCGCCGCCGGAGTGGACCACTGCGGCGCGGTAAACGTTCGGACGCGCGCAGGCCAGCGTCCACGCCATGGCGCCGCCCTGGCTGAAGCCTTCGAGCTCGATGCGCGAAGTATCGATGCAGAGATCGTCTGTGACCTGCTTGAGGATGTCGTCGACGAAGGTCACATCATCGTCGGCTGACCAGAACCCGCCGACAGCGTCGGGCGCGATGAAGATGGTGCTCCCTTCGGAGAGCGACCAGAGCCCGAAGTACGAGGGAGCAACCTGGCTGCTGTTGCCCGTAGCCCCGTGGAAGGAGAGAATGAGCCGGTACGGGTGGCTGTTATCGTAATCGTCGGGAACGCTCAGGGTGTAGTTGCGGCTCTTCCCGCCGCTCAGCACGGTGCCAGCGCCGTTCTGAAGCGTGCGCATTTTGCCGCAGCCGGCGGACTTCATCACGTCACCTCCGTCTCCACCTCCGCTGCCGCCGGCCCCGGCTGTGCCGGCACCGCCCGCGCCGCCCGCGCCGCCCGCTCCGCCCGAGCCCGTTCCCCCCGCGCCCGCGGTCGCTCCGCCGCTACCGGCTGCATCGCCGCTGCTCGTGCCACCGGAAGCAGTGCCACCGCCGGAGCCACTCGCGGAGGTTTCACCGGCGGCTGATCCGCCAGCGTGGCCGTTGTCGCTACAGCCGAGGCTGAGAGCGGCGCAGAGGCCCAGGCCGCCCCAGATCGGTCGCAGCCAGCGCGAGTGATGGTGAATGCGAACGTAGCCCACAGAGCCAACACTGGACGACATGGGTGCTCTCCTCGGTTGAGATTCGACTTGACGCGAGGTCATTCCCAGTTCCTGCGCTGGGGATTCACCCAGGGCGAGGTGCACATCACGCAATCATCGCCGTAGAACTAGTGCTTCCCACCTGGAGCCATGCACGACCGTCAATGTGAACGCGCATGAGGACGCAGGGCCCGCTGCGCATGACGGCCTCGGCCTATCCAGGGCAAGGCAAAAGAATATCCCGAGCGCCAAATGTGAGCGCTCACATTGCTGGCGTCAATCAAAAACTGGCGAGCTGCGATCGTCGGCGAGCGCGAGGTCCGCATCTGGCGGGGAACGGAGCCGCGCGGGCCGGTGTGGGAGGCCGCGTCAGGCGTCGCGCGACCGCCGCGCGGGCGGAGAGGCCCGCCGCGACGCCTGCTGCTCGGCCGCGGCCTCCGCGAGCTGCTCGCGCAGCCACGCGTGCGCGGGATCGTCCGTGAGCCGGGGGTGCCAGACGGCTGAGAGGGTGAAGCCCGGGAGAGCGAGCGGCGGCCGCGCGATGACGAGCTTCAGCGCGGGGGCGATGTCCCGCGCGACCTCTCCGGCGAGGACGCCGACGAGGTCGGTGCCCGCAAGCAGGTGCGGCGCCATCAGGAAGTGCGGCAGCGTGACGTGGACATCGCGCTCGAGCTGCTGCGCGGCGAGCGCGCGATCGACGACGCCGACGCGCCCGCCGTGCGGTGAGACGAGCAGGTGCGGCCGCGCTAGGAACGAGCGCAGCGTTCGCGGCGCGGGAGGCCGGCATACGAGGGCGAAGTCGTCGCGCAGCAGCGGCCGGGACTCGAGCCCGGTGAGCCCGGGCCCCTCCACCGCGAGGCCGACGTGGACCTCGCCCGCGTCGAGCGCCCTGGCGGCGTCGCGCGTCTCGAACGCCAGCACCGCGAGCCGGGCCCTCGGCGCGCGCGCCCGGAGCCGCCGGACGAGCCGCGGCAGCAGCACGTACGCGGCGTAGTCGTTCATGCCCACCCGCAGCTCGTCGCAGAGCGCCGCGGGGTCGAACGCCGGACGGCGGGCGAGCGCCGCCCGCAGACGATCCAGGGCCGGACGCACGTCGCGCCGGAGCTGCTCCCCGCGGGGCGTCAGGAAGAGGGCGCGGCCGCGCCGGACGAGCAGGCGATCGCCGAGCAGCGCGCGGAGCCGGCCGAGGGCATTGCTCGTCGCCGGCTGGCTCAGGCCCACGCGCTTGCCGGCGGCGGTCACGCTGCGCTCCTCGAGCAGCGCCTCCAGGACGACGAGCAGATTGAGGTCGAGGGCGGCGAGATTCATGGCGTGAATGCATAGCATCCCGCGCATCCATTGGACGGGCGGACCGCGCGCCCGCACGCTGGGGCCTGTTCAACGCGGAGGGACAGCACGGATGAGAGCTGCATTGTTGAGGTCGGGCCCGGGCGCGGGCGGCGCTTTGATCGGCGAGCGGGAGCTCGGCCCCGTTCCACGCGGGCACGTGCGCGTGCGCGTCGCGTTCGCCGGGGTGAACCATATCGATCTGCTCCTCGCCGACGGGAAGCTCCCCCTCTCGCCGAGGCCCGTGGGGCTCGGCCTCGAGCTCGCGGGGACGGTCGAAGAGCTGGGCGAGGGCGCGCGCGGGCCGGCGGTGGGCGCGCGCGTCGTCGCGATGGGCACGCCGCACACCGGCGCGTTCGCCGAGCTCGCCGACGTCGAGGCGCGCTGCGCCGCGCTCGTGCCCGACGGCCTGGCGCTCGACCGCGCAGCCGCGTCGATCGTCAACTACGCGACGGCGTGGGTGCTCCTGCGCGAGCGCGCCCGGATGGCGCCCGGCGAGACGGTGCTCGTGCACGGCGCGGCCGGCGGCGTGGGGACGGCCGCCTTGCAGCTCGCCCGCCACCTCGGCGCGCGTCCGATAGCGCTCGTCGGCGACTCCTCCAAGGTCGATCATGCGACGCGCAACGGCGCCGCCGCCGCGATCGTCCATGGCCGCGAGGACGTCGCGGCGCGGGCGCGCGCGCTGACCGATGGGCGTGGCGTCGATGTGGCGCTCAACGCGACCGGCGGCGCGACGCTCGCGCGCGATCTCGGCCTGCTCGCTCCCTTCGGCCGCCTCGTGTCCTTCGGCTTCCTGGAAGGGCCGCCCGGCCCCGAGCTCGGCGCCGCGCTCGCGGACGGCTTCGGACGCAGCGTATCGCTCGCCCTGAGCGACCTGTTCACGGTGGTCAATGAGGCGCCGGAGCGGTTCTCGCGCACGATGGACGAGGTGCTCTCGCTCGTCGAGAGCGGAGCGCTCGATCCGGTCGTTCACGCGACATGGCCGCTCGATCGCGTCGCCGACGCGCTCGAGGCGCTGCGGGCGCGCGCTGTTCACGGGAAGATCCTGCTGCGCTGCGCTGCCTGAGGACGAGGCGCCGGCGTGCTCCTGCTTGCGCCAGGAGGCGCCGGACGCCACGCGGCCGGCGCTCATGGTCGTCGATCTCCTTGACGGCCCAACCTGAGCTCACGCCCCGTCGCCGGCGATGCCTGTGGGCGCTGGAGAGTCCGCACATGCTCGGGGTCTTTGCCCGCGCGGGGTCGCCCAGGAGCTCGCGCTGGCGCTCCTGGTCGTGTGGCCTTCCGCTTGCGTGAACAGCGTCGGCACCCCGATCGAGGTGATTTCGCGGCTCAATGTCCCGCCCCGGCTCCACGGTTGCAGATGAGACCGATGCTCAGGTCAGTACGTCGTCCAGGGCACGTTCGGGTTGAAGTCGACGTGGGTTGTATCGTAGTGCGACGGGTGGCTGCCGAGCGATGCGTTCGGAGACATGTACCGGGCCGTGGTCGCTCCGCCGCTGGCGTTGGAGCGCGCGCGATCCTCGAGGCCGTGATAAAAGCTCGCCTGGCTATTCTCGAATCGATTCTGTGCCCGCGTCTGCGTATGGCCGTAGTTGTTCCAGCGGTCGACGGCATCCGGGTTGTGGCCCATCACGGTGTTCGAGTGCCCGGTAACGATGATGGGTGGCTGGGTGTGCGTAGGCGTGAAGGTCTCGAAGCGCCTGCTGGGGGAGAACAGCCAGTCCACCTCCTGCCGGGTCGTATCGACCGGGCTCAACGCCGCGCCGAGGAACAGAGGTCGCACGCTCATGGCGGTGTGGGCCGGGTTGATGAATCCCGAGGCCTCCCTCCTCGTCCAGGTCCCCGTGGTCGGTGGTGGAGGGGGGAGCTGGGCGACGTTCGGATCGAAGCTCAGCACCATTCCGGGGGCGATCCTCGTCGGCGGCGCCGGAAACAACAAGCCGGCGGAGCGAAGCTGACCGATGATCGTCAGTGCATAGCTGCGGGTGATCGTCTGAAAGCCCTGGGTGAAATTCACGAAATCGTCGGCGCTGAACCCGGTCGTGCCGAAGTGCGTCTGGGCCCGCCGGTTCCACAGTGTCAGCGTCGGGCTGAGGCTGGAGGTCGACGCGCGCTGCACCACCGCGGCCGGGTGCGGCGGCCTCGCCGCATGCGTGCCGATCGGCGCCTTGGGCTGGGCGACCGTGGCCGGGTGCGGCGGCCTCGCCGCATGCGTGCCGATCGGCACCTTGGGCTGGGCGACCGTGGCCGGGTGCGGCGGCCTCGCCGCCGGCGCGCCGACCGGCACCTTGGGCTGGGCGACCGTGGCCGGGTGCGGCGGCCTCGCCGCGGGCGCGCCAAACGGCACCTTGGGCTGGGCGACCGTGGCCGGGTGCGGCGGCCTCGCCGCGGGCGCGCCAAACGGCGCCTTGGGCTGGGCGACCGTGGCCGGGTGCGGCGGCCTGGAGATCGGCTGGTCACGATCGAATGGCATGGCGTGACGCGTCCTCGCTTCGAGTCGCCACGCTATCACTCGGGGAGTCATGGGTCCAATTCTACGCCCCCCCTACGCCCCCGGTGAGGCCAGCGAGGCCGCGCGCCTTCACAGCTGGACCGGGCCCTCTCCGCGCGACTACCGCAGAGCAGCACCGCGCTACATGAGCTCGTCCTGGTTCGTCGATGAGGTGCGGATTCGGCGAATGATCCGATCGCCGTCGGAATGATGCCGATCGTTGAGAAGCTGCGTTCCCTGAGCCACCAGTCAACGGCTCATTTTCGAGCTGATGGTTCAGGAGAATCTCATGTTCAAGTCTTTCGGGCTGGCCTTGGCCAGCCTGCTGGTCGCCAGCAGCGCCCTCGCGCAGCATGACGGCTCGTTTAGCACGATACAGGCGATCAAGAAGCACACCTCGGGAACTCACGACGGCTGGCGCACCGTGACGTTCGTCGACGGCGCGCTCGTGCAGGACCTGCCGGGCTTCGGTCCGGCCACGGTCAATCAGTACTTCCCCTGAGAAGACATGCGGTATCGTGCGGTGTGCTCCAATCCCGAAGCGAGCGCCGCGGAGTACTACCGCATGACGTCCTGGAGCAACGATTTCGGCGCGGCTCAGCACATCGATCGCGGGTGCACCGACTAGGGATCGCACCCAACACCGGCACGCGGGAGGATACCGGCTCCCGCGGCCTGCGGCAGGACCTGCTCGAGCGGCTGATGACGGACTTCCCTGCCGGGAAGGGCGTACTGGCCTACGGAAGGGTGCCCTCGCGGGCGATCGAGGACGCCCGGAAGCCGGCCACCTGCGCGCTGGGCCGGGAAATCCAGACGCTAATCGTCAAGGGAGACTTCTCGAAGCGGATCGCCTCCATCTATGTAAAGGCGGCCCCCCTTCCCCAAGGCTCTGCGAATCCGCTGCCTGGCAATACGCCCAGCCTCCGGGTGACGGCCGTCGAGCGCGCCAACCCGGATTGCAAATGCGATGTCATAGGGCCCTTCCCCCTCCTCCAACTCGAAGTCCTCAATTGCCACATGGCGAAAGCGTAAACGACCAGAGGCTAGCTCAGCTTCTGACCCCGCCATGGCCTGTGCGATTGCCTTGGCTGAGCGGTCAATTGCCAGAACATGCCCTTCGCCGATTTGCCTGGCAACAGCACGCGCGGCAACACCAGGGCCGCAACCAATCTCCAGGACACGAAGCCCTGGCCTCAACGGCAGAGCTTCCACGATCGCTGCAAGTCTGGGGGATAGATCACGGGCCACCGGCTGCCTCCTTCGCCTCGACCTCGCCGAAGACATGAAGTGCTCCTTTGCTTGTGGGCGGGAGCGTGCAGGCCCCCTGGCCGGCAGAGCGCAGGCCGAGGACCCGGCCCCCTGGGCGCGGGTGGTTCGTCGGCGCTGGGGCGGCGACGAGCCCCAGGGCGGTCTCGGCTACGGGACCCAGCCGGGCAACGCGGCGGCCTGCTTCACCCACTTCGCCATCTGCGCCTCGTCGAGCTGGTCGCCTACGCGGATGTCGATCCAGCGCGCGTCCTGGCTGCGCACCGTACCGCCGGGCGGGACCGGTCGCAGCGACGCACCTCGAAAGAAGGTCACCTTGACGTAGTGGGTGAATACATGGAACGACAGGAACCAGCCCTGGCCCTCCATGCCGTAAAATGGCGAGTTCCACTTCACGGCCTTGCGCACCTTGGGCACGTTCCGCACGATGAGCGCGTCGAGGTGCTTCCCGAGGTCGCGCTTCCAGCCCGGCATCGCGGCGATGTACGCCTGCACAGGGGCGTCGCCGTCCGCCTTCGCGATTTGCGGATTGCCGCCTGAAAGGAGCTTCACCGGCTTCGCCTCTCTTGCGCCGGGCCTGGCCTTGGTGCCTGCCTTTGGCGTGGGCTTGGACCTGGTGACCGACTTGCGTGGCTTGCTTGCACGCGACGCGCCCTCGGCCTTCGGCTTCGCCTTGCCCTTGCGAGAGACGACGTCTGACTTGCCGTCTTTGCCGGTGGAAGACCTCAGGTCCAGGCCGAGACCACTCCTCTTTGGTTTCAGTGCCACGGTTCATTCTCCAGCTGGTTGTCATGCCCAACGCCCTGCGGTTCTGCCGCGCCGCGAAGCGGCGCCGGCAGCGGTCGCGGGTTGGGTAGCGGTCGTCAAATCAGTCACAATCTGACGATCAAAGGCTTTCTGCTACCGCTGCCCGAAGTGCACACTTGTATCTCCTTCATCTCGCACAAAGCTCAATCGGCGCCTGACGGCTGGGGCTTGTGCCGCGTCGGTCAGCAAGCTCTTGTTATCCAGCGGTTGGCCGCGGCGCGGGGTGCCCTGTGGCCGCAAGCGCCGCGGCTGCCGCAAGTTTGTGTCTAGCCTGCCAAGGTGGCCCGATCGATCGACCCATGGCGTACAGGAAAGCGTTGACGTCCTCGCAGTCGAGCACCGCCGCCGCGTCGCGAAACACGCGCTCGCGGTCGTACCAATACACCGACCAGCCGCGCGCCTCGGCTGCGGCCGCGAGGGCCTCGCGATACATGACGGAGTCGGCGAGGGTCTGCGCGCGATTGTCGGCGATCCGCTCCTCGGTCGTCGGCGGAAGCCTGGGGCACGCGCGGATCGCGATGCTCGCAATCGGCATGGGCACCGCCGCGGCCAGCGCCGCGAGGCTCTCGCGCGCGCCGTGCGCGGCGGACGCTCGCACCCGCTCGACGAGCGCCACGGCGTCAGCGAGCGAAAGCACCCGCGCTCCCGGTGTGTTCAGGTAACGGCCCACCGCCCAGGACCCTTCGTGGTGATGCGGATGCGTCGGCAGACCGCGATCGGTGAGGTCGATGCGGCGGCGATCGAGGAGCTCGCCGCCGGGCGCGACAGTAACGAGCACCGCCGAGTTACCGTGCTCGGCGGCGCCGACGGTCGCAGCTCGCTGCGTTCGTCCTCTCGCCACGTCTTCCTCCTTCGGGGGCTCGCCCCTGCGGCTGACGCCGTCGCTCACTCTCGTCCGGATAACGTCCTGCCGGTCTGCCGCGGCGCGCAGCACCGCCGGGAGCAGCGGCTTGTTGGTCGGGAGACAGAGAAAGAGAGAGTACACAGGGAGGCGGGGAGGCGGGGAGGAGAGAGAGAGTACAGACAAGGGAGGCGAGAGATGGGGACCATCGTTCGAGCTCGCTCGGGGCCGGCTGCCTCCAGCCGCCCCGCATCGACCCAACCCGAAGCAGCCGGCGCTGAGTCTGCTGGTTCGAACGACTGATCCCGGCTCTCGCCTCCCCGCCTCCCCGCCTCCCTGTGAATCTCTCCCTCTCCATCTTCCTCTCCGCCCAACTAACAGTCGATTGGTCAACCGAAGCCGCCGGATCAGGTCTGTCTAGAACATCGCCTTTTGTGACCACCCCCGCGGAAAATCTCACGGATCGGCTCTGCGCCGCAAGGCCCAAATGCTGTCCAGCACCATAGGGTAGATCCATCTAACACCGACGGCAGTCGCCGCCTTTCCTTGGGGCCAGGGGCGCCCGGAGGGGGCGCGGCGGACGCGCAGCCGGAGGCGCCGCGCCTGGGTGACACGGCGCGGCCGCCTCATCGGGAGGCTGCCGGGACACATACCGGTCCGTTCACAACCCTCCGAGGGCGAGAGCGGCTGAGGGCTGGTGGAGGCCGGAAGGGCTGACCCAGGTTGGAAGTGCGGAAGAGCTGACCCAGGCTCGACTAAGGCCGCCCAGCACATGTTTCGTCGCTGTCCCATCGGGGGCGCACCTGCCGCTCGCCGGTCGCGACCGTGCCTCGCGCGTCGGTCACCACCCCCCTGATCCGGAGCGTATGGCCGATGGCACAAGCTGGCTCGCGGAGCACGGCCGGCCATCCGATGAACTCGCACCGGCCGTCCTCGAGCTCCATGAGCTCGATCCTCCCCCGGCTGGTCGTCGCCGAGGCGGGATCGCCGATCACGGTCGTCGTGACCTCGAGCAGGACGCCCTCGGGCTCCAGGCCGAGCGTCCGGACGCTGGTCCACAGGTGCCAGCCGCCCTGCGCGCCGTGCGCGAGCTCGACCTCCTGGCCGTCGGCCAGCGGCTCGAACCGCCACTCGCCGGTGCCGAGCTCGACGACGCCCTGCGCCGGCGGCTCGTCCCCGCCGGCGCAGCCAGGAGCGAGCGCGAGGAGCACGACGACACCAGCGGCGGAGGTAGAGCACGCCATGGCGTGGACTCCTAGGAGCGCCGGCGGCGGCGCACGGCAAACAGCAGCCCGAGCAGCGCGCCGCCGAGGCCGCCGGCGCTGCCAGCAGAGCCGCCGGCGTTGCAGCCTCCGGACGTGGCCTCGACGGCGGGCGGCGGCACATCGACAGGTCGGCCACCCGGCAGCGAATCGGGCAGGCTCGGGACGCGCCCGTCGTAGAAGGACCCGGGGACGGGCTCGTCGGGAAGCACGCAGGTCGTCTCCCGGCTGCCGTCGCCGGCGACGGCGCCCACCGCCACATAACCGGTCGAGCAGCGGCAGGTCGGCGTCATGTTCATGGGCACGCACTCGCCGTTCGGGCCGCAATCGAACGTCGCACAAGGATCCGCGAGCGGCGGCGCGTCAGGGAGCGCCCGGTCACCCGGGTTGAGGAACGACATGCGGAGGTCCTGGCAGGTCACCGTCGGCCGACCCGACGGATCGAACGTTGTGCGCGCGGTCGTCCCGGGCACACACGCGCAGGCGGCCACAGGCTGGCCGCCGCCTGCGACCTCGACGACGCGGCACAGGCCGCCTGCGCCGCACGCCGCAAAGTCGCACGGCGACGCGGCGGCAGACTCGGCGCCCGGAGCGACGCACAGGTCGCGGCCGTCGACGTAGCGCGGGAGCATGCGGACGTTCGATACCTCGGGACCGTCGGTGCGCCGGAAGATCGGATCGACGGTCATCTCCTCGGGCGACAGGCGGGTATAGAGCCGGGTGATGGTCGCGTTGCCCTCCAGAAGCGGCAGCAGCGCGTCGCGCGCGGCCAGCTGCGCCTCGTCCGAGCTCATCGTGTTGCGGACCTGCTCGGCGATGGTGGCCGTCGGTCCGCTCATCTCCGTGACGAAGCCGCGACCGCCGGCCTCGTCGACGCCGCGCGCGACGAGCGCCGTCCAGTTCGTCTGCATCGGCCACTCGTCCGGCCTCCAGACGATCTGGTTGTCGTCGATCTCGATGTCCGGCCAGTTGGCCGGCCCGTAGCGCCGGTCGCCGAGGACCATCACGGTGATGCCCATCTCCGGCTCGGCCGCGATCGCCGTCAGCCGGATCGGGATCGACGGCGACCCCGACGGGAGCGTGAAGCGGAACGGCTGGATGTCGCTGACCTCGGCGTCCGGCTGGAGCCGCAGCGCGAGGAACTTCATCCCCTCGCTCGTATAGATGCGGATGTACGGCGCCATCGCGTCGTTGACGCGGAACTCGTTGCGGCGAAGCCAGTCGACGAGCGCCGTGGGATCGGTCGACTCGATCACGGCCACGTCGTACGGCCCTACCTCTTCCCGGAGGTGCACCGTGACGTCGCCGTCGTCGGCGCCGCCCGCGCTCACCGGGCCCGCGGCGTCGAACCTGACGGGGGAGCAGCTCGGGTCGTCGGGCCACTGGAACTGCGGGCCCGTCGCTGCATCGAGGGCGGTGAGCGCGAGCTGCGGGAACACAGCAAGGCTGTCCGCCGCCGGCACCTCGGCGAGCGGAATCACCCAGGCGAAGTCCGGCGCCGCACCCGCATACTGGATCTGCGTCACCATCGTGACCGAGCCGTCCTGGTTCGTCGCGAACAAGATCCGCTCCGCGGTCTGGTCCACCGGCTGTCGTCCGCAAAAGAATCCGCCGCACGCCTCAACGGGTTGCGGCGCTGTCATGAGCGCCGCCGCCGCCATCACCGTAGCCGCCCACAGGTTGCGCATGGTCCAAAACCTCCTCCGCCCGACCGATCGGGCGACCGACCCCAAGCAAACCCAGTGCCACGCTCGAAAGCAAGGCGATTCCTGGGTACAACGCCGGGAGGGGGCGACCGACCCAGGTCGAGGGCGCGCGCGCGGGGACGACCGACCCGGGGTTGGCGCCGCAGGCGGGGGGCAACCGACCCAGGGGACGGCCGACCCAGGTTGGTGCCGCGGGCGACCACCCAGGTTGGCGCCGACCCGACCCCGACGCGGCCCGGCGCAGCGCTCGGGGGGACGACCGACCCAGGTTGGTGCCGCGGGCGACCACCCAGGTTGGCGCCGACCCGACCCCGACGCGGCCCGGCGCAGCGTTCGGCGATACGCCCTGGCCGGGCCTGGAGGTACTATTTTGATGCGTCGTAGTTGAGATTCGGGCCGAGCCAGCGCTCTACCTCCGCGACGGTCATGCCCTTGCGCACGTGGTAGTCGACCACCTGGTCACGATCGATCTTTCCCAGGCTGAAGTACCGGGCCTGCGGGTGCGCGAAGTACAGGCCGCTCACGCTTGAGCCGGGCCACATCGCGAACGACTCGGTGATCCGGATGCCGGTGCTCTTCTCGACGTCGAGCAGCCGCCAGAGCGTGCCTTTCTCGGTGTGATCCGGGCACGCAGGGTACCCCGCCGCGGGCCTGATGCCGCGGTATTTCTCCTCGATGAGCTCGCTCTTGGTCAGGTCCTCCTGCCGACCATAGCCCCACTCGTCGCGCACCCGCTTGTGCAGGCACTCGGCGAACGCCTCGGCCAGGCGATCAGCGATCGCCTCGGCCATGATGGCGTTGTAGTCGTCGTAGCTCGCCTTGAACCGCTCGCACAGCTCCTTCAGGCCGATCCCGGCGGTCACCGCGAAACCGGCGATGTGGTCCGGGAGGCCAGTCTCCTTGGGCGCGATGAAATCCGCGAGCGACCGGTTCGGCTCGCCGTTCTCCTTCGCCGTCTGCTGGCGCAGGAAGTGAAACCGTTCGAGCACCTTCTTGCGCGTCCCGTCCGTGTAAACCTCCACGTCGTCGCCCACGGCGCTCGCGGCGAAGAAGCCATACACGCCGCGCGCCGTCAGCAGCTTCTTCTCGATGATCATGTCGAGCAGCGCGTTCGCCTCGGAGAAGAGCTGGCGCGCTTGCTCGCCGTATTTCTCGTGCTCCAGGATCCGCGGATAGACGCCCTTCAGCTCCCACGTGTGGAAGAACGGCGTCCAGTCGATGTACTCGCGCAAGGTGGCGAGCGGGAAGTCCTCGAGCACGCGCGCGCCGGTGAACTCGGGCACCGGCAGATCCTCGGCGCGCCATTCGATCCGCGTCCGGTTCGCGCGCGCGGCCTCGATGGACACGAGCTTGTGCTTCGGCGCCGAGTGGAGCTGCCGGAGCTTCTCGTACTCGGCGCGGTGCTGGGCGACGAACGCCGGCTTGCCCTCCTCGCTCAGGAGGCTCGTCGTGACGGGCACGGCGCGGCTCGCGTCGACCACATGCACGACCGGCTCGCTGTAATGCGGGGCCACCTTCACGGCGGTGTGCGCCTTGCTGGTCGTCGCCCCGCCGATCAAGAGCGGTAGCTTGAAGTTCTGCCGCTCCATCTCGCGGGCGACGTGGATCATCTCGTCGAGCGACGGCGTGATCAGCCCGCTCAGGCCGATCAGATCCGCCTTCTCCTGCCTGGCGCGCTCGAGGATCTTCTCGCACGGGACCATGACGCCCATGTCGATCACCTCATAATTGTTGCACGCGAGCACCACGCCCACGATGTTCTTGCCGATGTCGTGGACATCGCCCTTCACCGTGGCGAGGACGATCTTTCCCTGCGTCTTCACTTCTTGTCCAGCGGCGGCCATCGCCGCTTTCTCCGCCTCCATGAACGGCGTGAGGTACGCGACGGCCTTCTTCATCACGCGCGCCGATTTCACCACCTGCGGCAGGAACATCTTGCCCGCGCCGAAGAGATCTCCGACGACGCTCATTCCATCCATCAGCGGGCCCTCGATCACGGAGAGCGGGCGGCCGAGCTTGGCGCGCGCGTCCTCGGTGTCGACATCGATGTACGTGTCGATGCCCTTGACCAGCGCGTACGACAGCCGCTCCTCGACGGTGCCTTTGCGCCACTCCTCTTCTTTCTTCTCGGTCGCGGTGGCGCCGGCGCTCCTGGCCTTCAGCGCTTCGCCGAAATCGACCAGCCGCTCCGTGGCGTCCGGACGCCGGTTGAGCAGGACGTCCTCGACGAGCTCGCGGAGCTCCGGCTCGATCTCCTCGTACACCTCGAGCATGCCCGCGTTGACGATGCCCATGTCCATGCCGGCCTGGATGGCATGGTAGAGGAACGCCGAGTGCATGGCCTCGCGCACCCGGTTGTTGCCGCGAAAGCTGAACGAGATGTTCGACACGCCGCCGCTGACCTTGGCGTGCGGCAGGTTCCCCTTGATCCAGCGGGTGGCCTCGATGAAGTCGACGGCGTAGTTGTTGTGCTCCTCCATGCCGGTGGCGACCGTGAGGATGTTCGGATCGAAGATGATGTCCTCGGGAGGAAACCCCACCTCGTCGACGAGGATGTCATACGCGCGCTTGCAGATCCGGATCTTGTCCTGGTAGGTGGCGGCCTGCCCTTGCTCGTCAAAGGCCATGACCACGACGGCGGCGCCGTACTTGAGGATGGTCTTCGCGTTCTCGCGGAACTTCGCCTCACCCTCCTTGAGGGAGATGGAGTTCACGATGCCCTTGCCTTGCATGCACCTGAGGCCTGCCTCGATGACCTCCCATTTCGACGAATCCACCATGAACGGGACCTTCGCGACCTCGGGCTCGCTGGCCAGGAGCAGCAAGAAGCGCGTCATCGCGGAGACGCCATCGATCATGCCCTCGTCCATGCAGATATCGACGACGTTGGCGCCGTTCTCGACCTGCTGGCGCGCCACACTCACCGCTTCTTCGAATTTCCCTTCCTTGATGAGCTTCGCGAACTTCGGCGACCCGGCGACGTTGGTGCGCTCGCCCACCATCATGTAAACGCCGGGCTGCTGCGTGAACGGCTGCGAGCCGGACAGGCGCAGGGGGATCGGCGGGCCGGACGAGGGCGCGCCGCCGGGGGGGGCGCCGCCGGGGGGGGCGTCAGCGCGGGTCCTGGGGCTCAGGTCGCGCGGGGGCTTGCCGGCGACCGCCTTTGCGATGGCCGCGATGTGCTCGGGCGTGTTGCCGCAGCAGCCGCCGGCGATGTTGAGGAGGCCTGCCTCCACGAAGCCGGAGATGTGGCGCGCCATGTCCGGCGGCTCCAGATCGAAGCCCGTGGGCGAGAGCGGGTTTGGCAGGCCGGCGTTCGGGTAGCAGGATATCGCGGCGCTGGACTTCTCCGAGAGGTCGGACAGGAACGGATACATCAGGTCCGGGCCGAGCGAGCAGTTCAGCCCGACGGCGAGCGGGTTCACGTGCTTCACCGCGTTCCAGAATGCCTCGACCGTCTGCGCGGAGATCATCGTCTCTCCACCGCGCCCGACCGCCGCCGAGATCATCACCGGCAGAGTTTTGCCTTCCTTGTCGAACACCTCTCGAATGGCGACGAGCGCGGCCTTCGCGTTGAGCGAGTCGAAGATGGTCTCGACCAGCAGCACGTCCGAGCCGCCGGCGATCAAGGCGCGGATCTGGTGGACGTACGCTTCTTTCACCTGATCGAACGTCACGACGCGGAAACCAGGGTCGTCGGCGTCCGGGGAGTTGGACAGGGAGACGGTGAGCGGGCCGATGGCGCCCGCGACGAACCGCTGACGCCCATCGGCGTTCGCCACGCGATCCGCCCATTCGCGGCACTGCCGCGCGGACTGTTCGTTGATCTCCCAGGCGAGGTCGTTGAGGAACGGATCGTCGATGATCCCTTGATAGAAGGCTGGATCTTTCCGCCCGCCGTGTTCCCGCGGGTCGTCCACGAAGAACTCGCTCTGGGTGATGCTGGTCGCGCCGAAGGTGTTTGTCTCGATGATGTCCGCGCCGGCCTCGAGGAACCGCCGGTGGATGTCGCAGATCATCTTCGGCTGCGTGAGCGTGAACAGATCGCCGTTGTTCAGCAGGTCTTTCTTCGAGTCCGCGAACCGCTTGCCCCGGATGTCCGCTTCCTTCATCCCGTAGGTGCGGATGGTCGTCCCCATCGCCCCGTCGATGATGGCGACGCGGCTCTGGAGGAGCTTCTGGAGTGGATGAAGGGGAGGCGTGGGATTGTTGGACAGCATGATCAGCCTCGCTTGGCGCTCTTGGAGGGACCCGGGGTCGGCTTGTCGGCAATGGCGAGCACGACCTGAAAATGTGGCTTTTTCGCCTCGCGGCAGGCGACGTCGGACGCGACGACATCGAGCCTCACGCGGGTGAGCATGGCGCGGATTTCGGAGGGCGAGAAGCCAGGGTGGCGCTCGCCGTAGGGCGCGGTGACCTCCCGCTGCTGGTGCGCGTCGAGCGACAGGATCACCACCCGTCCGCCTGGGCGGAGCACGCGGGCGCACTCTTCCAGCGCCTGCGGCGGGTGCTCGGCATAGGTCAGCGTGTGAAACACGAGGACCGAGTCGAAGGAGGCGTCTCGGAACGGCAGATCGTGGACATCGGCGACCTGGACGCGCACGTGGGGCTGGGTCGAGAATCGCTCTTTCGCGGACTCGATCATCCGGCTGCTCGAGTCGATGCAGGTGAGCGAGCGGCAGTAAGGTGCGAGCAATCCGGCCGCCGCGCCGTCGCCCGATCCGACGTCGAGGACGTCGCCGAGGCGCAGCAATGCGGCGATGCCGACCGCGAGCGACTGCCACGTGCGGCCTGGGGAGTAGCGCCTCTCCATCTCGCCGGCGAAGGACTCCGGGAGGCCACCGCGCCGCTCGGCGTCGAGCTCCAGGAGGCGCCGCTGGTCGCCTTCGAGGGTCGGGTCGGCCGATTTCGTGGCCTCATCGAGGAGGGCCTTCGCGGTCCCGGGCAGGGTATCGACCGCGAGCGCATAGAACGACTGCGGTCCCTGGCGCCGATCCCGGACGAACCCTGCCTCGCGGAGCCGCCCGAGGTGCGTCGAGACGCGCGACTGCGCGATGCCCGTCACGCGAACCAGATCCGTCACCCGCAGCTCGCGCTCGCGGAGGAGCACGCAGAGCCGTATCCGGCTCTCGTCCCCGAGGAGGTTCAGCGTCTCGATGTACTCGGAAAGACTCATGTATTCCTGTATCTCGATGCACGAATGTAATAGAACCTCCGACTGTCGGAGTCAAGTGCGCCGGTCCCGGGCGGCCCGAGCCGCGTGCTTGACAATCAATAAGCATTCGCTTATACGTCGTGGATGCAGAGCGCGTCCGTGGAACCGCGCGGGATGAAGCCGCTCATGGACTGGACATCGGTGTCGATGACATGATCGCGAACATGACCCCCTCCAGCCAGCACCCCGCAGACGGCCACGACCTGATCCGCGTCCAGGGCGCCCGGGAGAACAACCTGAAGGACGTCAGCGTCGAGATCCCCAAGCGGCGGCTGACTGTGTTCACCGGCGTCTCGGGATCGGGCAAGTCGTCGCTGGTGTTCGGCACCATCGCCGCGGAGTCGCAGCGGCTGATCAACGAGACCTACAGCGCGTTCGTGCAGGGATTCATGCCGACGCTGGGCCGGCCCGAGGTCGACGTACTGGAAGGGCTGACGACCGCGATCATCGTCGACCAGGAGCGGATGGGCGCCAACTCCCGCTCGACGGTCGGCACGGCGACCGACGCGAACGCGATGCTGCGGGTGCTGTGGAGCCGCCTCGGCAAGCCGCACATCGGCTCGTCCAACGCCTTCTCCTTCAACGTCCCGTCGGTCCGCGGGGTCGGGCAGATCTCGATCGAGAAGGGAGACGGCAAGAAGACCGAGAAGCGCGTCTTCACCGTCACTGGCGGCATGTGCCCGCGATGCGAGGGCATGGGATCGGTCACCGACTTCGACCTGTCGCAGCTGTACGACGACAAGAAGTCGCTCAACGAGGGGGCGATCACGATCCCCGGTTACTCGATGGACGGCTGGTTCGGGCGCATCTTCAACGGCTGCGGCTTCTTCGACCCGGACAAGCCGATCCGTAAGTTCACGAAGAAGGAGCTCCACGACCTGCTCCACAAGGAGCCGACCAAGATCAAGGTCGACGGCATCAACCTGACCTACGAAGGGCTGATCCCGAAGATCCAGAAGTCGATGCTGTCCAAGGACGTCGACTCGATGCAGCCGCACATCCGCGCGTTCGTGGAGCGCGCGGTCACCTTCACCACCTGTCCTGACTGCGGCGGCACCCGGCTCAGCGAGGCCGCCCGGTCCTCCAAGATCAAGGGGATCAACATCGCCGACGCCTGCGCGATGCAGATCAACGACCTGGCCGAGTGGGTGCGCGGTCTGGACGCGCCATCCGTCGCGCCGCTGCTGGCGTCGCTGCGGGAGACGCTCGACTCGTTCGTGGAGATCGGGCTGGGCTACCTCAGCCTCGACCGGCCGTCCGGCACGCTGTCGGGCGGTGAGGCGCAGCGCACCAAGATGATCCGCCACCTCGGGTCGTCGCTCACCGACGTGACCTACGTCTTCGACGAGCCGACGGTCGGGCTGCACCCCCACGACATCCAGCGGATGAACGACCTGCTGCTGCGGCTGCGCGACAAGGGCAACACCGTCCTCGTGGTCGAGCACAAGCCGGAGACGATCGCGATCGCCGACCACGTCGTCGACCTCGGCCCCGGCGCCGGCACCGCCGGCGGCGAGGTGGTCTTCGAGGGTACGCTTGATGGGCTGCGGGCCAGCGGCACGCTCACCGGGCGTCACCTGAACGACCGGGCCTCCCTGAAGCCGTCGGTGCGGAAGCCGTCGGGTGTGATGAAGGTGCGCGGCGCCCGCACTCACAACCTGAAGGGCGTCGACGTCGACATCCCGCTCGGCGTGCTGGTGGTGGTGACCGGCGTGGCTGGGTCGGGCAAGAGCTCGCTGATCCACGGCTCGGTGTCTGGCCGGGACGGGGTGGTGTCGGTCGACCAGACCCCGATCCGTGGCTCGCGGCGGAGCAACCCGGCGACGTACACCGACCTGCTGGAGCCGATCCGCAAGGCGTTCGCGAAGGCCAATGGCGTGAAGCCCGCCCTGTTCAGCGCCAACTCCGAGGGCGCCTGTCCGACCTGCAACGGCGCCGGGGTGATCTACACCGACCTGGCGATGATGGCCGGCGTCACCACGGTCTGCGAGGAGTGCGAGGGCCGGCGGTTCCAGGCGTCGGTCCTGAACTACCGGCTCGGCGGGCTCAACATCGCCGAGGTGCTCGACCTGTCGGTCGTGGACGCGGTCGGCTTCTTCGGCGCGGGCGAGGCGCGTACGCCGGCCGCGCACGCGATCCTGCAGCGCATGGCCGACGTGGGGCTCGGCTACCTGCGGCTCGGCCAGCCGCTCACCACGCTGTCGGGTGGCGAGCGGCAGCGGCTCAAGCTCGCGACGCACATGGGGGCCGACGGCGGCGTCTACGTGCTCGACGAGCCGACCACCGGGCTGCACCTGGCCGACCTCGAGCAGCTGCTCGGGCTCTTGGACCGGCTGGTCGACTCCGGCAAGTCGGTCATCGTGATCGAGCACCACCAGGCGGTGATGGCGCACGCCGACTGGATCATCGACCTCGGGCCGGGCGCGGGCCACGACGGCGGGCGGATCGTGTTCGAAGGCACCCCGGCCAACCTGGTCGCGGCGAGGTCGACGCTGACCGGCGAGCACCTGGCGGCATTCGTCGGCAGCCGTCAGAAGGCTGTCCCAGCAGGTGTGCCCGATCCGATTCGGGCTCGTTGAACGCGCGGCCGGCCGCACGACGAAGGCCGCGTCGCGAGCGCCGGAGCCCAGCCCTCCCGGATCCAGCATTCCGTAGATCCCGTCGAACGCGGTACTCCCTTCCAGAAGCGGTACTATATGAGCGCGCCGAGTATTGCCGAACGGCGGGCGACTTCCACTCTCTTTATCTGGCGCTCGCGTTAAGAAGTGTGAAACTGGCTTGTTAAGAACTGTATGAGTCGTGGTCATCGGCGCGCTCTCACGCCGAGATCGTGTGGCTCAACGGGCCTTGCGCCGGCGCCACCTTGCGCCCCCGACACGAGGTGCCATATTGGCGCCCTGCCAGGTTGGACAGCGCGCTTCGCGCAGCGCGGCGATCATCTCGTTAGCTCGAGAGGCCTCTCCGGGAGAGCACGGGACGGCTGAATGTCGTCGCGCCCGGTGGGCATGCATCCACGGGACAATCCCCGGGATCTGCGAGCATCGTCGAGGCGGTGCGGCCCGCGGGGCGTGTCTGGCTGACCTGAGGCAGTCCGGCGCTCCTGGCCTGGCGTGCGAGGACGTCGCTCGTCCTGGCCCCGAGCGATCCGAACAGGAAAGGAAGGCAAACGCGATGACGAAAATTCTTCAACACGCCGCGGCCCTGGCAGCCATGGCGGCGCTCTCGGCGTGCGCCCTCGGCGAGGAGCTCGGCGACGGCGACATCGAGGCCGCCGAGCAGGCGCTCGTGGATGTGCGGCTCGAGGGCGGCACCTTCTATGCTAGCACCTACGACTCTCCCGCGAGCGAGCGGATCGAGAACGCCTTTGACGAGGATGTCGGGACGAAATGGCTCATCTTCGCGGGCCAGGGTTTCCTCCAGTACGACTCGCCGAACAATGAGGCGTACGTGCTCGGCTCGTACAGCATCTCCTCGGCGAACGATTATCCGGAGCGCGATCCGCGCGCCTGGCGGCTCCTCGGCTCGAACGACGGCATGACGTGGACGGTGCTCGACACGCGCTCGAACGAGAGCTTCTCGTCGCGTTTCCAGACGAAATCGTACACGGTCGCCGGCGCGCAGGCGTACAGGAAGTTCCGCCTCGAGATCCAGCAGAACCTCGGGGGCTGGCCCGAGATCCAGCTCTCCGAGTTCGCGCTCTTCGGGTCGCCGGGCACGCCGGTCCTGCCGGCGCCGCCCGTGATCACCGCGAGCGGAGAGAACGGCCCGCAGGAGACCGCGGCGAGGGCCTTCGACGGCCGCCCCATCAGCAAGTGGCTCACGTTCAGCAACACCGGCTGGATCCGCTACGAGCTGCCCACCGCGTTCACGATCGACGGGTACGCCATCTCCTCTGCGAACGACTACCCCTCGCGCGATCCGAGGTCCTGGACGCTCCAGGGCTCCAACGACGGCGTGACCTGGACCACGCTCGACACCCGCTCGGGCCAGAGCTTCGCGAACAGGTTCCAGCGCAACCATTACTTCATCAACAACACCACGGCGTACAAGACGTACCGGTTCAACTTCACCAGCGACACCTCCGTCCTGCACCTCAGCGAGATCGAGCTCCTGCGGACCGACGATCCGTACCGCGCCCTCCTCCCGCAGACGGTCCAGTACCAGAACGTGTCCACGACCACGGGCGGACAGCGCTTCAACGACGCGATCGGCAGCACCATCGTGCGGGACGTGCGCGAGATCTCGCGCGAGGTGGTCGAGGGGCTCTATGCACAGCCCGGCGCCTTCTGGAAGCGGAGGAACACCCTGAACATCAGGGTGGTCGACGAGCCGGGGGTCGCCTCGGCGGGCTACGTCGGCGACGTGGCCACGGTGAAGTTCAGCGCGTTCTGGATCAACGATGAGTACAACCGCGGCGCCGACGTGCGGCGCGTCATCATCGGCACGCTCTACCACGAGCTCGCGCACGTTTATCAGTACGACGACGTCGGGACCGGCAACGGGTACATCATCGAGGGCCTCGCCGACGCCCTGCGCCTGCGCGCCGGGCATCACGACCTCACCGTCCGGACCGCCGGGGACTTCGTGCAGAACGACGGCCAGATGGCGACGTTCCTCCTCTGGATCGAGCAGTTCAAGAAGCCCGGGTTCATCCCGGCCTTCAACAGGAGCCTCGCGCCCTACGACGCGCTCCCGTACGACGAGAGCGTCTTCGTCACGGAGACCGGGCAGACGCGCGCGGCCCTCTGGAACGAGTTCCGCGACCACTACTGGTGGGGCGTGGACTTCCCCGGCCCCGGCAGCCTCTGAGGGATACCTCCTGGGCGAATCCCCTCATTTGCAGCCATTTTCAGCGGAGAAATTGAACAGGGAGGCGGGGAGACAGGGAGTAATTTGAAGATTTTCCTCCCCGTCTCCCCGCCTCCCTGTGAATTTTCCGAAGAATTTGAGGGGATGCCTCAGGGATACCTCCCCTGCCCTCGCCGCGCGCCCTCACGGCGCGAGGTGCAGCATGCCCATCATCCCGGCCTCGGCGTGATCGAGGATGTGGCCGTGGAACATCCACATGCCGGGCCGGTCGTCGTGCGGAGCGCCCTGCTCGCCAGGTAGCCTCATCGCCGGGGGGCGAGCTTCGCGCCGCCGAACATGATGTTCTGGACGAGCGGCCGGGCGAGGAAGTCGCGCGGGAAGCCGAGCGAGACGGCGCTGGCCTCCTCGAGCCGGGCGCGCTGGCCGTCGGTCAGCCGCACCTCGAGGGCACCCAGGTTGTCCTCGAGCTGCTTCAGGGTCCGCGCGCCCAGGATCGGGGCGGTGACGGCCGGGTTGAGCAGCGTCCAGGCGATCGCGATCTGCGACGGCGTCTTGCCGCTCTCGGCGGCGACCGCCTTCACCACCTCCGCGATCCCGAGGCTCCGCTCCGTCAGCGCGCCGTTCGCGGCGGCGACGTTCTTGCGCGAGCCGGCGGCCTGCGCGGCGCCGTCGCCTATGTCGAGATCGGCCCTCGAGTACTTCCCGGTCAGCACGCCGCTCCCGAGCGGCGACCACGGGACGACCCCGAGGCCCATCTCCTGCGCCATCGGGATGAGATCCCGCTCGACCGTGCGCTCGATCAGGCTGTACTCGATCTGGAGCGCGACGAGCGGCGCCCACCCGCGCAGGTCCGCGATGGCCTGCATGCGCGAGACCTGCCAGGCCGGCGTGTCGGAGATGGCGACGTAGAGCACCTTCCCCGATCGGACGAGATCATCCATCGCGCGCAGGACCTCCTCCACGGGCGTGGTCCCGTCCCAGGCGTGCAGGTACAGGATATCGATGTAATCGGTCCCGAGCCGGCCGAGGCTCGCCTCGACCGAGCGCACCATGTTCTTGCGGTGGTTGCCGCCCGCGTTGGGGTCGCCGCGACGCATGTTGAGCGTGTACTTGGTGGCCAGCACCAGGCGCTCGCGCCGGTCGCCGGCGAGCTCGCCGACCAGCCGTTCTGACGTGCCGTCGGTGTAGTTGTTGGCCGTGTCGATGAAGTTCCCGCCGCGGTCGACGTAGGCGTCGAAGATGCGCCTCGACTCGTCGCGGTCGGAGCCCCATCCCCAGTCGGTGCCGAACGTCATGGTGCCGAGCGAAAGCGGCGAGACGCGCAGGCCCGAGCGCCCCAGCAGCCGGTAGGTGTCGAGAGAGAGTGCGTTGGTCATGGTTGGCTCCACAGGTCTCTGGCAGGCGCGTCAGGCGTCCTGCCTCGAACCGGAACCTAGTCCGCTGGCGCTCCTCGAAAAATCCTTCATGATCGAACGAGTCTGTTTAGCCAGGGATACACAATGCGCGGGAGAGATTTCGCCGACCTGAGGGCGTTCGCGGCCATCGTGGAGCACGGGAGCTTCGCCCGCGCGGCGGCGCACCTGCGCGTCTCGCCGTCGGCCCTGAGCCAGACCATCCGGGGGCTCGAGGAGCGGCTCGGCGTGCGCCTCCTGAACCGCACCACGCGCAGCGTCGCGCCGAGCGAGGCGGGCACGCGGCTGCTCTCACGGCTGGCCCCGGCGATGGCGGAGCTGGACGCCGCGGTCGCCGACGTGAAGACGTTCGGGGACAGGCCGGCGGGCGTGCTCCGGATCAACTCCGCGCGCGCCGCGGCGATCTGGTACCTCGCCCCGCTGCTCGGCCCGTTCCACGAGGCGCACCCGGACATCGTGCTGGACGTGGTGGTCGAGGACGCGATCACGGACATCGTCGCGCGCCGCTTCGACGCCGGGGTCCGCCTGGGCGAGCGCCTCGAGAAGGACATGGTGGCCGTGAAGCTGAGCGGCGATCTGGCGATGATGGCCGTGGCGTCCCCGGGCTACCTGGCGCGCCACGGGGTCCCCGCTACCCCGCGCGACCTGCACCGGCACCGCTGCGTCAACGGGCGCTGGCCGACCGACGGCAGCCTGTACCGGTGGGAGTTCGAGAAGGGGAAGCAGTCGCTGGAGGTCGCGGTGGAGGGCCCGCTGATCGTCAACGACGCGGAGCTGGCGCTGCGCGCGGCGCTGGACGGCGTGGGCATCGCCTACGTGTTCGACGAGCAAGCGCGCCCCTGGGTGGAGGCCGGCAAGCTGACGCGCGTCCTGGAGGCCTGGTCGCCGTCCTTCCCGGGCTTCTACCTCTATTATCCGAGCGGCCGGCAGGCGCCCCCCGCGCTGCGGGCGTTCATCGAGTTCCTGCGCCGCGCGGGCCCGCCCGGGGCGAGGGCGCGGCGTCCCCGCCCCGTGGCCGGCGCGAAGGGGCGGCGGGCGAAGGAGGGCTGAACCGCGGGCTCCAGTCAGGCCCGCCTGTCAGTCGCTCGCTCGCCCCGGCGCCCCGAACGCGTGCCGCAGGTGCGGCCCTATGCGCCGGGCGATCACGAGGTCGACGAGGGGCGGGGCGAGCGCCTGCAGCAGCAGGAGGAGCCGCGTGGAAGCGCCCATCACGGCCTTCGTCTTCCTCGCGAGCAGGGCGGCCAGCACGAAGTCGGCGACCTTCTCCGGCGGCGCGAGCGTGCTCCCCGCGCGGCGCCAGAGGTCTGCGAAGGGGCGCTCGGCCGCCGTGTCCGCCGGCGCCGGGCCGACATAGCAGAGGAGCTCGGCCCGCCCCTCGGCGGCGAGCTCGCGGTTCACCGCGCTGCAGAAGCCGGCCAGCCCGGCCCGCGCGGCCACGTCGACCGAGTAGTACGGCAGCGCGAGGGTTCCGTCGCCGAAGCCGCCGAAGAGGGCGATGACGCCCCGCGGGCGCAAGCAGGGCAGGAAGGCGCGCGCCACATGGATCGGCCCCGCTAGATCGACGGCCAGCTCCAGCTCGACCTCCTTGTCGGTGTGCGCGTCCAGCCCCTTGCGCACGTCGACGCCGGTCGCACACACGACGTGGTCGACGGGCCCCACGCGCGCTGCCACGTCGCGCAGCTGCGGCGCCGCGAGCTCGGCCTTGTGGTGCCCCGCGCCGTACGCCCCTGCGAGCTGAGCGAGGCGCGCGCCGTCGCGCGCGACGAGGACGACCTCCGCGCCCTCCCTCACCAAGGCGCGCACGACGGCCTCGCCCAGCCCGCCCGTGGCCCCGACCACCACGACCCGCCTGTCGCGGAAGCTCTGGCCTGTATTGACCTTCGGAGGCCGGAAGCGGGCGAGCGCCTCGGCGCCGAGGACCAGCCCCGCCCCCCAGAACATGACCTCGCCGGCCCCGATGAGCCCGGCGGCGAGGAAGGCGCGCTCCCCGACCGAAAGCGGGAGGAAGGGCACGACGAGGAACGCCGAGAGCCAGACCGGAAACGAGCCGATCACCGAGGCCCAGGCGAGCGCGCGCAGGAAGGCCTTGCGGCGAGAGGAAGGCGTCACGGGCCACGCCCCTCGCTCAGCTGCTGCAGGCGGCGGATGACCTCGGTCCGTCGCTCAGGCGGCGGCGCGTCCAGCCCGAGCAGCTCCGCCATCCAGAGGCCGTCGACGGCGAGCCTGACGACCAGCGCGTCGACCGGACAGATGCCGTCGCGGTCGAGCCGATCCGCCCACGCGCGGTAGCGCTCGCGCAGCGGCTCGAGCAGGTGGGGCGCGAGCGCGACGGCCGCGAGCAGCGCGGCGCTGGTCCGGTCGGGCACCTCGCCCTCGACGGTGGCGCGCAGATAGGCGCGCGCGAAGGAGCCCGGCCTGCCGTCCTCGAGCTGCGCGAGCCGGCGGTCGAAGTCGGCGACGAGCGCCCCGACGAGGCCCTCCACGAGCGCCTCCTTCGAGGCGAAGTGATAGAGCAGCCCGCCCTTGCTCACCCCGGCCTCGGCCGCGACGGCATCGAGGGTCAGCGCATCGCTGCCGTCGCGGCGAACGACGACGGCGGCGGCGGCGAGGATGCGATCGCGCTGGCTCGGTCTCGGCATTTCATTACTGTACCGTCCAGACGGTTCAGTTTCAAGTGGCAACGATGCCGCGTTCCCTCGAGCGCAGGACCGACGGGCGCCCGCCCCATCGCGATCCTGCTCACGAAGGCCGACCGAGCCCGCTACTCAGGCGGCATCAGACCTCGCGCTACCTGCAGGATCTCGCCGTGCAGCCAGCGGTGCGCCGGGTCGTGATCGTAGGAGGCGTGCCACAGCATCGAGATCGCGGACCTGGCGAGCATGAGCGGCACCTCGGCCGTCGCCAGGCCCAGCGTCTCGGCTGCGGCGAGCGCCACGCTCCGGCGCAGCGTCGCCACGGCGCCCAGCCGGCTGAGCAGGTACGGGACGCTCACCGCGTGCGGCGTGCTCACGGCGATGTGCCGCTTCAACCGGCGCTTCGCGAGCGCGGCGTCGATGTCATCCTCCAGCGCCTCGCGCGACGAGACCCGCACATGGGGAATCCCGGCATAGCGCTCCGCGGTCATGGGCGCAGACGGGTCGTGCGCGCGGGGATTGAAGAGGCACAGGTAGATGTCGCCCGCGCAGAGGACGCGGCGCTTGTGGTGCGCTCGGCCCTCGCTGAGGATGCCGATCGCGAGGTCGAGCTCGGCGGCGTCGAGCAGGTCGGGGACCTCGGCGGGCGCGAAGGGGCGGACATCGATCCGGACCTTCGAGGAGAGCCCCGCGAGGTGCTCGAGCAGCGGCGGGAGGAGCGCGATCTCCATGTCGTCGTACACGGCGACGCGGAAGCGTCGCTCGTCCCGCGCGGGATCGAAGGGTGCGCTCGCCTGCAGCGTCGCCTGGATCCCGACGAGCGCGCTGCGAACCTGCGCTGACAGCGCCTGCGCGCGCGGCGTCGGCTGCATGCCGCCCTCGCTGCGCACGAAGAGCTCGTCACCGAAGAGCTCGCGCAGGCGCGCGAGGTTGTGGCTCATGGCCGACTGGCTGAGCCCCACGCGCGCGGCCGCCCGCGTCACGTGGCGCTCTGTCAGGAGGACATCGAAGGCCACGAGCAGGTTCAGGTCCAGGCGCGCCAGATGCGTGTGATCGATGATCGTCATGAGCCCAATCGGTTGGCTTCATGATGACGCAGAACCTAAGCCAGGGCCATCAACGCACGTCGGAGGTGCTCTCGATGGTCAGCAAGGCAAAGCAGTGGCTTCCTCGGGTAGGGATCGCGACGGTGACGGCCGGAGCGCTCGCGCTCTCGGCGCTTTCGAGCACGGCGGCGGGCTGCGCGTCCGAGCGGCCTCCGGAGCCCGTCGTCGCGGCGAGCGCCGCGATGACGAGGGCCGCGCTGCCGGCGACGAAGCAGACCTACGTGAAGACGCCGGACGGGCTGTCCATCGCGGTGCAGCCATGGGGCGCTCCCGAGGGCCCGGAGATCGTCTTCATCCATGGCCTTGCCCAGAGCCACCTCTCCTGGGCGCCCCAGATCACGAGCGGCCTCGCGAAGCAGTTCCGGCTCGTGACGTACGACCTGCGCGGGCACGGCGTCTCGGACAAGCCCCTCGAGGCAACATTTTACCAGGAGGATCGGCGCTGGGGGGACGAGCTCGCGGCCGTAATCGAGGGTACCGGTCTGAAGCGCCCCGTCGTCGTCGGGTGGTCGCTCGGAGGCGTGGTGATCCTCGATTACCTGCGGGCGCATGGAGACAAGAAGCTCGCCGGGGTCGTGTTCGTGGACGCGGTGACGAGCTTCGATCCAGCGCTGCTCGGCCCGAAGCCTCCGGTGACGTCCGAGGACCTGCCCACGCGGCTCGGGGCGATGCGGCAGTTCCTCCTCGACTGCTTTGCCGTCCCGCCGCCCCCCTCAGAGTTCGAGACGATGCTCGCGTACAACGCCATGGTGCCCGTCGAGCTGCACGCGCTGATCAAAGACATCTCGCTCGCGGGCGCGGACGAGTCCCTGCGCGCGCTGTCGGTGCCGACGCTCGTGATCCAGGGCGCGGCGGACCGCCTGGTCAAGACCGCCATGTCGATGCGCACTACCTCGCTCGTCCGTGGCGCGCGGCTGTCGACGTACGAGGGCGTGGGGCACGCGCCGTTCTACGAAGCCAGCGAGCGATTCAACGCCGAGCTCGCCGGCTTCGTGCGCGAGGCGAATACAGCGGCCCCGCGGCGCTAGACGGATGGGACAGCCGTTGAGAGAGAGCCGTTCGAGTCCAGGCCTCCCCCGATCCCGGGTTCCGTACATCTCGTCGAACGCGGTACCCCCTTCCAGGAAGCGGCGCCCTGAGGCATCCCCTCAAATTCTTCGGAAAATTCACAGGGAGGCGGGGAGACGGGGAGGAAAATCTTCAAAGTACTCCCTGTCTCCCCGCCTCCCTGTTCAATTTCCCCGCTGAAAATGGCTACGCAATGAGGGGATTCCTCAGAGCGGTGCCATGCGGGCGCCGAGTATTGCCGAACGGCGGGGAACTTCCACTCTCTTTATCTGGCGCTCGCGCTAAAAAGTGTGAAACTGGTTTGTTAAGAACTGTATGAGACGTGGTCATCGGCGCGCTCTCACGCCGAGACCGTGTGGCTCAACGAGTGGCTCAACGAGTGGTCCAACAAGCCTTGCGCCGGTGCCACCTTGCGCCCCCGACACGAGGTGCCATATTGGCGCCCTGCCAGGTTGGACAGCGCGCTTCGCGCAGCGCGGCGATCATCTCGTTAGCTCGAGAGGCCTCTCCCGGAGAACACGGGACGGCTGAAGGCCGTCGCGCCGGTGGCGTGCATCCGCGGGACAATCCCCGGGATCTGCGAGCCTCGTCGACGCGGTGCGGCCCGCGGGGCGTGTCTGGCCGACCTTCAAGAAGCTCCCCCGATGCCCGCGGTGGAGGCGCCGTTCAGCCACTCTCTGCGGCCGGAGCGCGATGAGGGCCGCATCCTAAGTGATGAGGGGGCTGGCGCGGGGGCCAGGAAGACGTCGCAATCAGGCTGTTCCAGGCTGCGACGGGTGCTCGCCGGTCCTCGTGCATCGTCGCGAAGCCGCCTCCCCCTGAACGGCGCGGCCCTCGACTGACCGACATCGGGTCTGGCTGGCAGGAGGTCACGGTTCGACGACGATGCTCACCGTCGCGGTGGGCATCGTGAAGGGGACCACGATGATCGGCAGGTAGCTGGTCGGGAAACCGGAGTTCTCGTCGCGATCGAGGCCGATCTCCACGGCCAGCTCGTGCGGCCCGTCCTCGACGAGATGGGCGTGCGAGCAGGTCGTGAACGGCCCGTCCACCGTGTTGACGCACTCCTGGATGACAGGGACAGTCTCGACCGCGAGCCGATCCCAGTCGAACTCCACCGTCGCGCCGGCATCCAGCCGCTCGTAGCCCGAGAGGCAATTGGGCAGGCCCGGCTCCCCCACGAACAGCCCTTCGCATGCCGGCGGCGTGTACCCGGGGATGCTGTTGCCATCGAGGAGCCATGACGCGCCAGAACAACCGTACCAGTACGCGTTGTCCCACACGGGATAGTACACGGGGACATCGCGCTCGTTCGTGAGCACGATCTTCACCACCGCTCCGTCCGACGCCGGATCGAGCGGCGCTTCGTCCCTCATCGCCGAGCACGCGTCGCCGCTGGGCTCCTCGGGGTCGCTCCCCTCGGGATCGCTCCCCCCCTGGCCATCGGTTTCGCCTGGCTCGCCTGGCTCCACGACACGTGCGCCGCACGCAGACAGCAAGAGCACGACAGGGAGCGCGAGCGCCGACAGGCAAGACACAAGAAATCGATTCATCGTGGTATCCTCCGCTTCGAACGAGCGTGCACATGTCGAGCGGTCCGCTGCGATCGCAGCGATCTCCGCACGGAAAGCGTCCACCCAGACGCGTTTCTCGAGCGACAGGCAAGCACCGCGCTGACAAGCACATGATATGCCGCGCCCGTGCCGCTGCGCGCGGCGCGGAGATTCATCGGCCTCCGGCGTCGGGCGGAGCCACGGAGACAAGCCCTCCATCACCCGCACCGAGCGCGCGATGCCTCGTCAGCGGAGCGGTCTCGCCCGCATTCCCGGCGCGCGTCGGCTGCGCGCACGGTCGGGCCAGTACGGGCCTTTCCGTGTCAAATTGTGCCAACAGCGCAAAATTCCAACGCGAGCCGCGTGCATGACCAACCATAAGCCTGGGCTTGTGGTTGGTCATGCAGAGCGCGGCGGTGGCCGAAAACAAGATCTTCCAGGCGCTGGCGGACCCCAGCCGCCGGGCGATCTTCGAGGCGCTCACGCGCGGCGAAGCGGCGGTGAAGGACCTCACGGCGCGCTTCGACATCTCGCAGCCGGCGGTCTCGCAGCATCTCGCCGCGTTGAAAGACGCCGGCCTGGTGAACGGCCGGCGCGAGGGGCGCTGCGTCTACTACCGGGTGGAGCCGCGCGGGATGAAGCCGCTCATCGACTGGATCGCGCACTACTTCCGCCCGCCAGAATTCCGGCCAGGGATGGCCGAAGAGAGATTTTAACGCAAAAGACGCAAAAGACGCAAAAGACGCAAAAGACGCAAAAGACGCAAAAAGAACTCATACATCTTCTTTGCGTCTTTGCGCTCTTGGCGTCTTTGCGTTGAAATCTCTCTTCGCTCGCGAAGCAGATCCCTGGCAGGATTTCTGACGCGCGGAACTACCGCGCCTTCTGGACGGAGCACGTCGATCGACTTGAACAACTGCTCGAGAAAATGGACGAGTGAACCTCATCGACAAGACCGCCCCATCGCAAACTCCTATCCAATCCGCTTCGCGCTCGTCTTCGGAGGGCGTCCCGTTGAGCTGGAACAACTGGATTCGGCAGACCCACCGCTGGCTGTCCATTGCCTTCACGGTGGCCGTCATCATCAACGTCGCCTCCATGGGACAGGAGCAGCCTCCGGTCTGGGTGGGCCTCCTGGCGCTGCTCCCGCTCGCCTTGTTGCTGTTCATGGGTCTCTACTTGTTCGTGCTGCCGTATGCCACCAGGTGGCGCCGCGGGCGACGCACTGACTGAAGGGCTGACCCAGGTTGGAAGTGCGGAAGAGCTGACCCAGGTTCGACTACGGCGTGGACCCCTAGGAGCGCCGGCGGCGGCGCACGGCAAACAGCAGCCCGAGCAGCGCGCCGCTGAGGCCGCCGGCGCCGCCAGCATGGCCGCCGGCGTTGCAGCCGCCAGAGGTGGCCTCGACGGTGGGCGGCGGCACATCGACCGGTCGGCCACCCGGCAGCGAATCGGGCAGGCTCGGGACGCGCCCGTTGTAGAAGGAGCCGGGGACGGGCTCGTCGGGAAGCACGCAGGTCGTCTCCCGGCTGCCGTCGCCGGCGATGGCGCCTACCGCCACATAGCCGGTCGAGCAGCGGCAGGTCGGCGTCATGTTCATGGGCACGCACTCGCCGTTCGGGCCGCAATCGAACGTCGCGCAAGGATCCGCGAGCGGCGGCGCGTCAGGAAGCGCCCGGTCACCCGGGTTGAGGAACGACATGCGGAGGTCCTGGCAGGTCACCGTCGGCCGACCCGACGGATCGAACGTTGTGCGCGCGGTCGTCCCGGGCACGCACGCGCAGGCGGCCACAGGCTGGCCGCCGCCTGCGACCTCGACGACGCGGCACAGGCCGCCTGCGCCGCACGCCGCAAAGTCGCACGGCGACGCGGCGGCAGACTCGCCGCCCGGAGCGACGCACAGGTCGCGGCCGTCGACGTAGCGCGGGAGCACGCGGACGTTCGATACCTCGGGACCGTCGGTGCGCCGGAAGATCGGATCGACCGTCATCTCCTCGGCCGACAGGCGGGTATAGAGGCGGGTGATGGTCGCGTTGCCCTCCAGAAGCGGCAGCAGCGCGTCGCGCGCGGCCAGCTGCGCCTCGTCCGAGCTCATCGTGTTGCGGACCTGCTCGGCGATGCTGGCCGTCGGTCCGCTCATCTCCGTGACGAAGCCGCGACCGCCGGCCTCGTCGACCCCGCGCGCGACGAGCGCCGTCCAGTTCGTCTGCATCGGCCACTCGTCCGGCCTCCAGACGATCTGGTTGTCGTCGATCTCGACGTCCGGCCAGTTGGCCGGCCCGTAGCGCCGGTCGCCGAGGACCATCACGGTGATGCCCATCTCCGGCTCGGCCGCGATCGCCGTCAGCCGGATCGGGATCGACGGCGACCCCGACGGGAGCGTGAAGCGGAACGGCTGGATGTCGCTGACCTCAGCGTCCGGCTGGAGCCGCAGCGCGAGGAACTTCATCCCCTCGCTCGTGTAGATGCGGATGTACGGCGCCATCGCGTCGTTGACGCGGAAGCCGTTGCCGCGAAGCCAGTCGATGAGCGCCGTGGGATCGGCCGACTCGATCACGGCCACGTCGTACGGCCCTACCTCTTCCCGGATGTGCACCGTGACGCCGCCGTCGTCTACCCCGCCCGCGGTGGGCGGGCCCCCGCTCGCCGCTTCGGGGAACACGGGGTAGCAGCTCGGGTCGTCGGGCCACTGGAACTGCGGGCCCGTCGCTGCATCGAGGGCGGTGAGCGCGAGCTGCGGGAACACAGCAAGGCTGTCCACCGCCGGCACCTCGGCGAGCGGAACCACCCAGGCGAAGTCCGGCGCCGCACCCGCATACTGGATCTGCGTCACCATCGTGACCGAGCCGTCCTGGTTCGTCGCGAACAAGATCCGCTCCGCGGTCTGGTCCACCGGCTGTCGTCCGCAAAAGAATCCGCCGCACGCCTCAACAGGTCGTGGCGCTGTCGTCAGCGCCGCCGCCGCCATCACCGTAGCCGCCAACAGGTTGCGCATGGTCCAATGCCTCCTCGCCCTACCGATCGGGCGACCGACCCCAAGCAAACCCAGTGCTACGCTCGAAAGCAAGGCGATTCCTGGGTACAACGCCGAGGGGGGCGACCGACCCAGGTTGGTGTCGCGGGCGACCGTCGCTGGTCCTGGGGCCCTCACGCTCGCGGCGAGCAACGCGGCGCGCAGGGGCACCTCGCCCCCTGACCTGGGATCTTTCGTCCGCGGATCACTTCAGCTCGTAGACGTCGACCTTGTCCTCCATCACGTGGGGCACGAGGACGCGTCCGCGCTTCGTGTCGTAGCCGATATCCGTGGGCGTCTTCTGCTCGGGAATCGCGATCTCGAAGGTTCCGCCGAGCTTCCCGCGAAGCACCGCCGACGCTTCGTGGCTGGTCACGAGGAGCGAGTCTCCGACGAAGACCAGGCCGTCGAGGCGGCCGCCGGGCGCTGTGGTGGTCACGTCCTGCCTGGCGCCCTTCTGGTCGAGGCGGAAGACCTCGGGTGCGCCGCTCGAGCAAACCACGAGCCCCTTGTCCGTCCACGCGATGCCGTTCGGCATGTGCATGTCGGTGCTCTTCGCGAGCACCTTGGCCTTGCCCTTCTCGATGAAGTACACGGCGTCGCTCGACGTCGCCTCGAGGTTGCCGGTCGCGCCGATCTTGAAGCCGGAGTCGGACACGTAGACCTTGCCGTCCGGAGCCGCCGCGACGTCGTTCAGCAACGTCGCCCCGGGGATGGCGATCTCACCCTTCGGCTCCCCGGTCTTGAGGTCGAACATCCGGACGGTCGTGAGGTCGGCCACGTAGAGCACGCCCTTCGCGATCGCCGAGCCCGTCGGCGCGTCGAGCTTGACCTTGTTCTTGCCGCCCTCGATCCACTTCAGGTTCGTCACCTGACCGTCGGGCGAGAGGACGGAGATGAAGCCGTTGTTGTCCTTGTCGTTCGGATCGCCGTTGACGTTCGAAACGAGGTAGCGGTCGTTGTCCGCGTCGTAGAGCACGCTCTCCGGCTTGGCGAAGCCGGTATACTCGGCGACCGGGCTCGGCGCGGCGGGCCTGGGCGACTCGGGCGCCGCGGGAGCTGACGGCGCCGCAGGCGGGGACTCGACGTTGTTCGTCGCCGTGGGCGCGGCGGAAGAAGCGGAAGCCGCCGGTGCCACCGCGGGCGGAGGCGTCTCGCCCCCGCAGGAAGCCATCGCGGCCGCAACGACGACGGACGTGAAGGTGCCGAGGAATCGTGCCATGGAGGCCATGGAAGTCCAACCACCATCCGACGGTCAAGCCTGTCGTGGCGGCCATGCCGGTCACTACCAACGGCTTCGCCTCACTTGCACCGGGCCTGGCCGGTGGTGCCCCAATTTGCCCGTTTCTGTCCCAATTTGCCATACGCAACCTCGCGAAACTACTCGGGTCCGGAAACCGTCGAGTGCCCTGATCAGGACCCCACCCACCCGGGCGTGGTGGGTCCGCCGCTCCAGCGCGACATCGAGCCGGCGATCTGATAAGTTTGACGAATGAACCTGCGTCGCGCGATCCCATACTTCTGTCTGTTGGCCCTGCTCGCCGCGTGCACGAATGAACAGCGCTCTGACGTGGGCACTGGCGGAGGCACCGGGACCTCCGAGAGCACCGGGAGCACGAGCGCAGTGACCGGGACCAGCGCAGGCAGTGGCGGCAGTGGCGGCAGTGGCGGCGCTGGCGGCGCTGGCGGCACTGGCGGCAGCGGCGACGTGCCGCCCCCGGAACCAGAGGAGGTCCCGGTGCTGGAGAACATCGCGTTCTACGACGGCTACGCCGCGACGGTTGACGAACCGATCCCGGACGGCGTGATCCGCCACAACAACTCGCTGGTTGCGACCAGGTTGACCGACAAGCTGCTCGCCAAGGTCCAAACCACCCTGAAGCTCCGCGTGGTCGTGGGAGCGCTGTGCGACAACTACGACCGACTCGGCTCGGTCAACCTGGCGCTGGTGCCCAAGGGTGCCCAGACCTACGTTTCCGGCGAGGTCGACCGGATCGAGGTCGCACGGTTCGTCACGCCGTTCATGAACATGAACAAGCAGCCGACGACGGTCCCCTACGAATGGGAGGCCAGCAACCTCGTACCGATATTGAAAGACCCCGACCTCCTGGCCGATCACGATTTTTGGTTCGAATTGAGCATCTTCGGCGTGCCTTACGCCGCGAACGACGAGGTCGCCGGTTGCGCTGGTCGCAATGACACGCAGCTCGGATCGCTGCTGTTGTATACCGACAGCACGCAGGAGGCCCAGGACTTCAGCGTCCTGTTGCCGCTGGCGATCGGCGAAGAATTCAACAATTACGCCATGGGCGCCAGCGACAAGGTCGGCACGACCCGCAAGACCGTCAGCTTCGAATTGCCGGCAGATACACAGAATGCACAGCTCGTGTTGATCACGTCGAATCATGGCGCGAACCAGGGCGGCGAGGAGTATATTCGCCGCGAGCATTACGTGTACGTCGACGGCAAGCTGGCCTTGCAGTACAAGCCCGGGCGCATGTCGTGCGAGCCGTTTCGCAAGTACAATACCCAGAGCAACGGCATCTACGGGCGGTCTCCGCGGTCGGACGAAGAGTGGCAGTCGTTCAGCAATTGGTGCCCTGGCGACGTGATCGACACCCGGATCGTGCCGTGGGGGGCCGCGAGCGCCGGCATGCACGAATTCGTGATCGACGTCCCTGACGCGACCTTCGTCGACGGGCAGGGCAATTTCCCGTTCTCGCTCTACGTGCAGGCTCAGTGAATGCGTCCCTTTGACCTTCTCGACGACCTGTGTCGCGACGCTGTCGTCGTGCTTGAGGTCGAAGGTTCGGCGCTCGCGCCTGCGGTGACGGCTTTGAGCTCGTCGAGCGCCGCTCGGATGACCACGCGCCGGGGGCGCCTCGTCAGCCTCTTGACGTAGATTTCACGCCCAGGGGGCACGAGTGGACCGACGGCGACGCGTGAGCGGCATTCGGATGTCTCTGTGGTTCATTTGCTCGAGGTTTCAACCGGTTCGGTGTCCTACGAGCGCCGGCGGCGGCGCACGGCAAACAGCAGCCCGAGCAGCGCGCCGCCGAGGCCACCGGCGCTGCCAGCAGGGCCGCCGGCGTTGCAGCCTCCGGACGTGGCCTCGACGGCGGGCGGCGGCACATCGACAGGTCGGCCACCCGGCAGCGAATCGGGCAGGCTCGGGACGCGCCCGTCGTAGAAGGACCCGGGGACGGGCTCGTCGGGAAGCACGCAGGTCGTCTCCCGGCTGCCGTCGCCGGCGATGGCGCCTACCGCCACATAACCGGTCGAGCAGCGGCAGGTCGGCGTCATGTTCATGGGCACGCACTCGCCGTTCGGGCCGCAATCGAACGTCGCGCAAGGATCCGCGAGCGGCGGCGCGTCAGGAAGCGCCCGGTCACCCGGGTTGAGGAACGACATGCGGAGGTCCTGGCAGGTCACCGTCGGCCGACCCGACGGATCGAACGTTGTGCGCGCGGTCGTCCCGGGCACGCACGCGCAGGCGGCCACAGGCTGGCCGCCGCCTGCGACCTCGACGACGCGGCACAGGCCGCCTGCGCCGCACGCCGCAAAGTCGCACGGCGACGCGGCGGCAGACTCGCCGCCCGGAGCGACGCACAGGTCGCGGCCGTCGACGTAGCGCGGGAGCACGCGGACGTTCGATACCCCGGGACCGTCGGTGCGCCGGAAGATCGGATCGACGGTCATCTCCTCGGGCGACAGGCGGGTATAGAGGCGGGTGATGGTCGCGTTGCCCTCCAGAAGCGGCAGCAGCGCGTCGCGCGCGGCCACCTGCGCCTCGTCCGAGCTCATCGTGTTGCGGACCTGCTCGGCGATGGTGGCCGTCGGTCCGCTCATCTCCGTGACGAAGCCGCGACCGCCGGCCTCGTCGACGCCGCGCGCGACGAGCGCCGTCCAGTTCGTCTGCATCGGCCACTCGTACGGCCTCCAGACGATCTGGTTGTCGTCGATCTCGATGTCCGGCCAGTTGGCCGGCCCGTAGCGCCGGTCGCCGAGGACCATCACGGTGATGCCCATCTCCGGCTCGGCCGCGATCGCCGTCAGCCGGATCGGGATCGACGGCGACCCCGACGGGAGCGTGAAGCGGAACGGCTGGATGTCGCTGACCTCGGCGTCCGGCTGGAGCCGCAGCGCGAGGAACTTCATCCCCTCGCTCGTATAGATGCGGATGTACGGCGCCATCGCGTCGTTGACGCGGAAGCTGTTGCGGCGAAGCCAGTCGACGAGCGCCGTGGGATCGGTCGACTCGATCACGGCCACGTCGTACGGCCCTACCTCTTCCCGGAGGTGCACCGTGACGCCGCCGTCGTCGGCGCCGCCCGCGTTCACCGGGCCCCCGCTCGGCGCGGCGTCGAACACGGGGTAGCAGCTCGGGTCGTCGGGCCACTGGAACTGCGGGCCCGTCGCCGCATCGAGGGCGGTGAGCGCGAGCTGCGGGAACACAGCAAGGCTGTCCGCCGCCGGCACCTCGGCGAGCGGAATCACCCAGGCGAAGTCCGGCGCCGCACCCGCATACTGGATCTGCGTCACCATCGTGACCGAGCCGTCCGGGTTCGTCGCGAACAAGATCCGCTCCGCGGTCTGGTCCACCGGCTGTCGTCCGCAAAAGAATCCGCCGCACGCCTCAACGGGTCGTGGCGCTGTCATGAGCGCCGCCGCCGCCATCACCGTAGCCGCCCACAGGTTGCGCATGGTCCAAAACCTCCTCCGCCCGACCGATCGGGCGACCGACCCCAAGCAAACCCAGTGCCACGCTCGAAAGCAAGGCGATTCGTGTGCTCGCGATATTTAACGCCGTCGCTGGTCCTGGGGCCCTCGCGCTCGCGGACTTTTCGAATCGCGTCGAGCTCCACGGCAGGAGCGAGCCCGGTTGAACACCGCGCAGCGCTCATCGAAGAGCGAGGTGGGCCAATCGCTCGCGTGGCACACGCCGGTGCCGGTCAGATCGAAGGCGGCGCCCGCCTCGGCGGTGAACTCCACCGGGCGATTGTCGAAGGAGAGCACGAGCGGCGTGAAACAAGTACGATCAACCGACGTGCCGACGTGTCAGGCCGATTCATAGAAGGGGCACTGGAAGTCGTGCGTCCTGAGCCCCCAGACGGCCTTGCCGTCGATGTTCACGCACTTTTCACGACAAAACTCGATCAGAGCGTTGGGATCGTAGTCATAGCATTCCCGCTCCTCGCCGATCTCGCATTCGCCGGGCGCCTCGGGCCGAAGTCAGCCCAGCAGGCGGTCTCCTCTTCTTTCACTTCATCCTGCGCTTGATCGGTTCCGTCCACGACCTCGGCCATGCATCCCCCTACGAGGGACGCACACGCCGCCAACACCCCAACCACAACCGCTCGCTTTGCCCTCTCGATGTTCATGATGGCCTGGATGAGCATGCCTTGTGCCATCCGGAAGGCGCTGAAGTGTGGCCAAGTTCTGAGATGTGGTGCCGGTCTGTGCCAAGTCTTGCCCACTATGCGCCAGATGGTCCGGGAGCCAGCGAGGCGCTCGGCCTCCCGGTCACGCCGCGCCCCGGGGATGGCGTCGCTACGGCGCGCCAGGGCGGTCGCCGCGCATCGCGCGGGCGAGCCCCTCGACGGTCGGGCTCTCGAAGAGGGTCGAGACAGGGATCGCGTGGTCCAAGGAGCTCTGGAGTCGGAGCACCAGCCGCATGGCGAGGATCGAGTGCCCGCCCAGCTCGAAGAAGTCATCGGTGACGCCGACAGGAGCGCGGCCGAGGACCTCCTCCCAGATGCCGACGAGCTGCTGCTCCAGCGGGTCGCGCGGCGCGACGACCGCGCGCGGCGGCGCGGGCGACGGGGCCGGCAGCGCCGCTACATCCACCTTCCCCTGCGCCGTGAGCGGCATCGAGGCGAGCAGCACGATGTCGCCCGGCAGCATGTCATTTGCAGCCCTTTTCAGCGGAGAAATTGAACAGGGAGGCGGGGAGACAGGGAGTATTTTGAAGATTTTCCTCCCCGTCTCCCCGCCTCCCTGTGAATTTTCCGAAGAATTTGAGGGGATGCCTCAGGTCGCCGACGCGACACGCCCCGAGCAGATCGGCCAGCGCTTCGGCGCGATCGGCGTCACGCAGGACGAGCTCGCGCTCCGGGTCTCGTGCCCGAGTTGACGGCGAGCGTGGCCCACGATATCAGCGATGAAGCGACCCTGATGGAGGAATTCGAACATCATGTCTCGGTCCTCCTCGGGGCCCGGCGATCGCCGGTGGCGTCCTTCGCCAATGACCCCCGGCGCCACCCTCCGATCTCATCGCGGTATCCGGGCTGAACCAGAGAGGAGCGAGCCATGCAGACAGACGATGATACGACCATCTACAAGGTCGTGATGAACCATGAAGAGCAGTATTCCATCTGGCCAGCGGACCGAGAGAACGCGCTTGGCTGGAAGGACGCCGGCAAGACGGGCAACAAGGAGGAGTGTCTGGCCTACATCAAGGAGGTCTGGACGGACATGCGCCCGCTCAGCCTCCGGAAGCAGATGACCGGCGGCTGATGCCGCGGGCCTCAGCGGGCCGCGTATCGCGGTGGGCGGTGGCCCACGGTGCGCGGGGCTCGTCGTGGAGGTGCCGCCGGTCGTGACGGACATGGCGCTGGCGACCAGGCGGGCTCTGTAGCGGGGCCCGGCCGAGGCCGCTGCGGGGCCGGGCCGGGCCGCTGCGGGGCCCGGCCGAGGCCGCTGCGGGGCCCGGCCGAAGCCGCTGCGGGGCCGGGCCGAAGCCGCGCGCCGGCGCTTGTGCCGAGGCGCGCGCTCCCGTATCGCATCCCGGCATGCCGCCCCTCGATCTGCACGTCGCCTTGTTCGGCGCCTCCGGCGCCGGCAAGACCGTCCTCCTGGCAGCCTTCTACAGGGCGCAGACCCAGCCCTCGTTTCAGGAGGAGTACGCGTACAAGATCCAGGCGGTCAACAAGGCGCAGGGCAACCAGCTCCTCGGCCGCTTCTATCGCCTCGAGGAGGGCAAGTTCCCGGACGGCAGCACGCGCTTCGACGAGATCGAGTTCGACTTCTTCCCGAGGGACCTGCCCGAGGCGGCGGTCCGCATTCACTGGTACGACTACCCCGGACGCTGGTGGGAGGACGAGCCGGTCGACGCCGAGGAGCGGGAAGCGATGCGCCAGGGCCTCCTCAAGCTCGGCATGAGCCAGGTGGGCATCCTCCTCGCCGACGGCGCGAAGTACCGGAGCGAGGGCACCGGGTACATCCGCTGGCTCTTCGAGCACTTCGCGGACGAGTGCGACAGGCTGCGCCGGACGAGCGCCGCCACGGGCGACGAGGTGAGCTTCCCGCGCGAGTGGATCCTCGCCCTCAGCAAGGCGGATCTCTTCCCGCCGGACTACGCCGCGAGGGATTTCGAGCGCGAGGTCTGCCGTGACGCCGACGATCAGCTCGCGAAGCTCTGCTCCGTGCTCCGCGCCGAGCACGCGTTCGGGCACCGCTTCATGCTGCTCTCGTCGGTCGCCGCCCCGGCCGACGCGCAGGTCGACCCGCGGACGTCGCTCGGCGTGCGCACCCTCGCCCCCGCGATCCTGGTGAGCACGGTCGAGGGCGCGGTCCGCGAGGCGCAGGCGACGCGAAAGGAGAGGTCGGCCAAGGAGACATTCTTCCAGGGGCTGCGCGATCTCGTGCAGTTCGTGGACTCCGTCGACGACTTCCTGCCGAAGAGATACCAGATCGTCAGCAAGATCCTGAGATTCGTCTCCATCAAGGATTTCGCGAGCACGCGGGTCGACCGGCTCAAGAAGGCGCGTGAAGATGCGCTCCGGAGGGGCGACACGTTCAAGGCGGTCCTGACCGGGATGGTGGCGGCCCTGCGCGACGAAGAGGGGCTGCGGGCCTACCACCAGAACCAGTAGCGCTGTTATGCTCGCGCCCGTGCCGGCCCTCCTCGTCGAGACATCGCGGCTCCTCTGGAGGACGCGCGGCGAGCACTGGGATTACGAGTTCATCTGCGTGCCCGAGACCCCGGCGCTCCCCGCCTGGCTCACGACGCTCGAGGCCATTGTCGGCGACGCGGAAGCGGCCGCCGGCGAGCTCCGCTATGGCCTGCTCGAGATCCACGAACAGGGGCCGAGGGAGCCGGGCGTGTTTGCCTATGTGGCGGCGCGGTTCCTCGATCCGGCGCGGAAGGACTGGACCGGGCGCCCGGTCCAGCACTTCGCCGTCTGGTTCCCTCCTGTCGCGCCCGAGGCGATCGAGACGCTGCCCGGGGCGGTCCCCGCCGACTGGCACCTTCGCGTGCTCGCCGGGCTCGCGGCGACGTACGGCTCAGGCGAGGTGTTCGGGCTCCCGGAGGCGCAGATCCGCGCCTGGAAGCGGGGTCATCCGGTGAGCCGGGCGGCGAGCGCGATGGCGATCGTGAAGCGCACGCCCCCGCTCTCGCTGGCCGACGGCGAGGCGGCGCCGTCGCGCTGGAAGCGGGCGCCGACAGTAAAAAAAAAGTCCCTGGAGCCTCGCGGCGAGGTGGCCCTGCAGACGGCGGGAACAGGCCGTAAGGGCGCGCGCCGGGGGTTCGGCTGCTTCGCGATCGGCGCGATGATGCTCGTCGCCCTCCATCACCTGATGGCGTGCGGCGCGGGCTGAGCCGGATTCATCGACCTCCCCGCGAAGGTGCGGCAAGCTCGGGTCCTCTGCTGCGCGCACGAAAGGACCGCGAACCGTGAACGACGCCACGCCCGTTTACCTGTCGCTCGACACAGTCGCCGAGCCGCTCGTCAACCAGTGGTACGCGTGGTCGTACCTCATCGCGCCGGCGTCCGCCGCGATGCTGATCGCCAACGCGCACCTGCGGCAGCTCCAGTCGTTCGTGGCCGCGCCGGGCGTGCACGCCGCGGCGCTGCAGAACCCGGCGCTGCGCGGCGGGCCGTTCGTGGACTGCCCGCCAGGCCGCGTCGGCGAGATCGAGGCGCTCATCGAGCGCACGACGCGCGAGCAGGCGCACATGCTGGCCTTCGCGCAGGGCGTCGAGCGGCTCCAGACGCTGCTCGCCGAGGAGGCCAAGGGGACGTCGCTCGAGCCGCTCTACGCGCGGCTCCCGGAGGCGCTCCGGGGCTATGTAGAGCTGTACTACGACCTCGGGCACACGCCGGGGTTCCGGTTCTTCGAGCCGCTGCTCTACCGGAGCCGCTACGGGGACACCTCGCGCCAGAGCGTGCGCCTCACGTCGCTGCCCGGCGACGCGCGGCCCTTCTCGCTGAGCACGCCGAAGCTGCTCGATCCGGAGGATATCCAGCTCGAGCTGCCGCTCTCGTCGCCGGCGCTCGACGCGCTGTACAGCGCGCGGTTCGCGCCGCGCCCGCTCGGCGAGCTCGGCGCCGTCCTGGGGCTCCGCCCGGACGACGCGCGGCTTGCACGCCTCGCGCGCCTCGTCACGACAGGCGCGCCGCGCCGCCCGGCCAGGTACGATGGCGACGGCGTGCGCGTCCGGTACTTCGGCCACGCGGCGGTGCTGCTCGAGACGCGCGAGGTGAGCGTGCTCTTCGATCCGCTGTTCAGCCGCACGCAGCACGGCGAGGTAGCGCGCTTCACGCTCGCGGATCTGCCCGAGAAGATCGATTGCGTGGTGCTGACGCACAACCACCAGGACCATTGCATGCTCGAGCCGCTGCTCGAGCTGCGGCACCGGGTCGATCGCGTCATCGTGCCGCGGAGCGTCGGCGGCACGCTCGAGGACCCGTCGCTGCGGCTGATCCTGGAGCACGTCGGCTTCCGCTCGGTCACCGAGGTCGGCGAGCTCGAGCGGATCGAGCTCCCCGGCGGCGAGATCCTGCCGCTGCCGTTCCTCGGCGAGCACTCGGACCTCGCGATCCGCACCAAGCTCACGTACCTGGTGCGCCTGGAGGGCCGCGCGGTGCTGCTGCTGGCCGACTCGAACAACATGGATCCCGCGCTCTTCGAGCACCTCGGGCCGCTCGTCGGCGAGCTCGACGCGCTGTTCATCGGCATGGAGTGCGACGGCGCGCCGCTGAGCTGGCTTTACGGTCCGCTGTTCACGCGGCCCGTCCCCCGCAAGGTGGACCAGTCGCGGCGGCTGGACGGCTCGGACGCCGCCAAGGCGATCGACGTTGTCGAGCGCCTGCGCCCCGCGAGCGCGTACGTCTACGCCATGGGGCAGGAGCCGTGGCTCGGTCACCTGATGGCGCTCCATTACCAGCCGCATTCGCGCCCCATCGTCGAGTCCGACAAATTCGTCGCCCACTGCCGCGCGCGCGGGATGACCGCCGAGCGGCTCTTCGGCCGGAAGGAGCTCGTGTACCCGCGCCGCGGTTGAGCGGCGACCCGGGGGGGCGGGCGCCGGCGGGAGGCAGGGAGACCGGTCTGGCGGAGACAGGGAGATGCGTTTAGCGGAGGCAGGAAGATGGGTCTGGCACCCTCCCGACTTCCTCTTCATCGGGCGTCTCCCCGCCTTCCTCTTCAAAGGACAGCACGACCGCCGGACGAGCGTTTGCCATCCGGTCTCGCGGCCATGAGCCGTCAGCCCATCAGCGCTCGGAGGGCCGCCAGGAACCCGTCGGCCAGCGCCGTGACCGTCTCGGCGCGATGGAGGGCCGGGCTGTAGCGCCAGGCCACCTGGAGCCGCCCGTCGAGCACGAAGGCGTTGACCTCGAGGAGATAAGGCCTCCGCGCGGCCGGGTGCCTCGTGCTCCCGTACGACTCCCTCGCCATCGTGAACAGCGAGGATCGGGACATCATGGGGTCGAGCTGCCCGAGGTAATTGAGCACCACCTCGGGCCGGGGCAGCGCCCTCATGCGCTCGCGGACGCCCTCGCGCTCGCAGAGATAGCGCAGCACCCCGTGACCGAGGCCGCGCCCGGGCACGCGCCGCAGGTGCCCCTGGACGCGCCTCAGGGCCTCCGCCGGCGCCGTCGCCCCGCCGGCGGACACGTACACGGGGTGGATCGTCACGAACCAGCCCACGGTCCGCAGCAAGCTCAGGTCGGGGAACAGGTCCTCGCGCCCGTGCGCGTCCAGGTCGACCCAGAGCCCCGGCGCGCCGGTCCAACCCGCCATGGTCTGCGCGAGCGCCGTCAGGAGCACCTCGGCGATCTGGGCGTCGCGCGCGCGCAGGACCTCCCGCAGGAGCCGCCTTGTCTCCTCGGCGCTCAGCGTCGCGAGGACGGTCCGCGCGTCGCCCTCGGTCGCCTCGCCGCCCGGACCGTCCGCGGGCAGGGGCGCCGGCGCCCCGTCGCCGAGCGCCGCCCACGCGTCGACCTCGCGCGCGACCTCGTCGGACTGCGCGTACGCCGCGAGGCGGCGCGCCCACCGCCGGAACGACGTGGTCCGGGGCGGCAGGGCCACCGCCGCGCCGTCGCGGAGCTGGGCGTAGGCGGTCTGGAGGTCTTCCAGGACGATCCACCACGACGCGGTGTCGATGACGAGGTGGTGCGCGATGACCAGCACGCGGCTCGGCTCGGCGCCGCCGACGTCGAACAGCGCGACGCGCACGAGCGGCCCGGTCGAGAGGTTCAGGCCCGCTTGCAGCTCGGCCGCGGCGCGCTCGAGCGCCGGGCCGCGCTCGGCCTCCGGCAGGCCGGCGAGCGCGTGGTGGGTGAACGCCAGCGCCGAGCCCGCGTCCCCCTCGACCTGCTCCCAGGCGCCGCCCTCCCGGCGGAAGCGAAGCTGCAGCGCGTCGTGGTGGAGCACGACGTGCCGCGCCGCCTGCGCGACGAGCGCCGGGTCGAGCGCCTCGCGCGTCTGCAGGAGCCGGGCCTGGTTCCACTGGTGGAGCGCGTGAAACTCGTGCTCCAGGAACCACTGCTGGCCCGGCGTGAGCGGGACCGGGCCCGCGGCCTCGGGCTCGCGCTCCGGCTCGGCGCTCGCCGCGCGTTCGACGGCCGTCGCGAGGCCGGCGATCGTCTGGTGCTCGAAGAGCTGCCTCGGGCTGATCGCGAGCCCGGCCTGCCTCGCCCTGGCGACCACCTGGATGCCGAGGAGCGAGTCGCCGCCCCGCTCGAAGAAGTTGTCGTACACGCCGACGGCGTCGGTCCCCAGCACCTGCGCCCAGATCTCGGCCAGCGTCGCCTCGTTCGCCGACCGGGGCGCCACGAAGCGCTCGCCGCCGCCGTCGCGCCGCTCCGCCGGGGCCGGCAAGGCCCGGCGATCGAGCTTGCCGTTCGGCGTGAGCGGCAGCGCATCGAGCAGCACGAACGCGCCCGGCACCATGGTCGCCGGCAGCTTCTCCTGGAGGAAGCGGCGCAGATCGCCCGCGAGGCCGGGCCCTCCGCCAGCGGACGCGCTCGCGTCCGCCGCGCCCGCGTCCGCCGCGCTCCCCTGCCCTCCGTTCCCGCCGTTGCCTCCGTTCACGGCGTCCGGCACCACGTACGCGACCAGCCGCTTCTGGCCGGGCGCGCCGTCCGCGCGCGCGACGACGACCGCCGCGCGGACGCGCGCGTGCTGGTGGAGCGCCGCCTCGATCTCCCCGAGCTCGATCCGGAAGCCGCGGATCTTCACCTGGTTGTCCGCCCGGCCGAGGAACTCGAGGGTGCCGTCGGGCCGGTACCGCGCGAGGTCGCCGGTCCGGTACATCCGCGCCCCCGGGTCCGCGCCGAAGGGGTTCGGCAGGAAGCGCTCCGCGGTCAGGCCGGGCCGGCCGAGGTAGCCGCGCGCGAGCCCGTCCCCGGCGAGGTACAGCTCGCCCGTCGCGCCGAGCGGCACGGGCTGCAGCCACCGGTCGAGCAGGTACGCCTGGGTGTTCGCGATCGGCCGGCCGATGGGCGGCTCACGGTCGTCCCCCTCGCCGCGCGCGAGCTCGGCGCAGGTCGAGTACGTCGTGTCCTCCGAGGGGCCGTAGAGGTTCAGCACCCGCGCGACCGTGGGCAGCGCGTGGAGCTGCCGCACGAGCGGCACCGGGATCGGCTCGCCGGCCAGGTTGACCGTCCGCACCGAGGGCGGGAGCGTCCCGCCGCGGAGCAGCGCGCCGAGCACCGAGGGCACGGTGTTGAGCAGCGTCGCCTCCGAGGCGCCCGGCAGCGAGGGCACCTCGAGCGCGTCGCTCGCGAGGAGCACGCGGCCACCCGAGCAGAGCGGCACGAACAGCTCGAACACCGACAGGTCGAAGCAGATCGACGTCGTCGCCAGCACCCCCGCGAGCTCCTCGGGCGCGAACGCGCCCTGCGCCCACGCGACCATCGCCACCGCGCTCCGGTGCGCGATCGCGACGCCCTTCGGGCGGCCCGTCGAGCCCGACGTGTAGATCACGTACGCCAGCGCGGCGTCGCTCCCCGCGGCGGCCGGCGCGGCGTCGCTCCCCGCGGCGGCCGGCGCGGCGTCGCTCCCCGCGGCGGCCGCCGGGCACGCCGCCATGGCCGCGGCGTCGCGATCGACGCAGGCGACGTGCGCGCGCGACGCCGGCAGCCCCGCGCAGAGCGACGCCTGGGTCAGGACCACGGCCGCCCGCGAGTCCTCGAGCATGAACGCGAGCCGCTCGCCGGGGTACGCCGGGTCGAGCGGGACGTACGCGCCGCCCGCCTTCAGGACGCCCAGGAGCGCGGCGACAAGGTCCACCGAGCGCTCGAGGTAGACCCCGACAAGGACGTCGGGCCCGACGCCGCGCCCGCGCAGGTAGCGGGCGATGCGGTCGGACCGCTCCGCGAGCTCGGCGTAGCTCACCCGCTCGCCCTTGCAGACCAGCGCGACCGCCTGCGGCGTGCGCACGGCCTGGGCCTCGAAGAGCTCGTGCAGGCAGGCGCCCCGGGGGTACCCGGCGGCCGTCGCGTTCCACGTCTCGAGCAGCAGCCGCCGCTCCGGCGCGCTCAGCGCTGTCAGGTCGGCGACCCGCGCGGCCGGGCTCGCGACCATCTCGGCGAGCAGCGCCTGCCAGTTGGCCGCCATGCGCTCGATCGTCGCGGCGTCGAACAGATCGGTCTTGTACTCGATCCGGCCCGAGAGCCCCTCGGCCGCCTCGCGCACCTCCAGCGCCAGGTCGAACCTGGCCGTCCGCCGCTCGATCTCCAGAGCTCGCGCCTCGATGCCGGGCAGGCTGACCGCGCCGAGCGGCTCGTTCTGCATGACGAACGCGACCTGGAAGAGCGGCTGCTGGCCGGCGCGGCGCTCGGGCTGGAGCGCGTCGACGAGCGCCTCGAAGGGCGCGTCCTGGTGCGCGTACGCGTCGAGGCAGACGTCGCGCACCCGGCGCAGCAGCGCCCGCACGGTGAGGTCGCCCGCGACGCGCGTGCGCAGCACGAGCATGTTCAGCAGGACGCCGATGAGCGCCTCGGTGCCTGGCTGGGACCGGGTCGCGATCGGCGTCCCGATCGCGACGTCGCCCTGCCCGGTGGCGCGCCACAGGAGCACCTGCCAGGCCGCGAGCAGGGTCATGAAGGGCGTGACGCCCTCGCGGCGGCTCAGGCGCCGCAGCGCCTCGGCGAGGTCCCGGTCCACCGCGAACGCGTGCTCCGCCCCGCGGAAGGTCTCGGCCGCAGGCCGGGGGCGGTCGGTCGGGAGCTCCAGGACCGGCAGGTCCCCGCCGAGCTGCTCGCGCCAGTAGGCGAGCTGCTCCTCGAGCGGCGGCCCCTGCAGCCACGCGCGCTGCCAGGCAGCGAAGTCGGTGTACTGGATCGGCAGCTCCGGCAGCGGCGAGGGGCGCCCGGCGCGGAAGGCGTCGTAGAGCGCCGCGAGCTCGCGGAAGAAGACGCGCAGCGAGAAGCCGTCCCAGACGACGTGGTGGACGACGAGCACGAACACGTGCGCTTCGTCGGCGATCTGCAGCAGGGAAGCGCGCCACAGGGGGCCCTGCGCCAGGTCGAAGGGGCGCCGCGCTTCCTCGGCGGCCCGCCGCGCCGCGGCGCCCGCCGGGTCGGGCTCGCCGCCGGCGCGGAGGTCGGCGAACGACAGCGGCGCGGCCGCGCCCGGGGCCACCTTCTGGTACGGCCTGCCGCCCGCGGTCACGACGCTCGTGCGCAGCGACTCGTGGCGCCGCGCGATCTCGTCGAGGCTGCGCCGCAGGGCGGGCGCGTCGAGCGGCCCGGTGAGGCGCAGCGCGACGAGGTCGTTGTAGAACGCGCTGCCCGGCGCGAGCTGGTCGAAGAACCAGAGCCGCTGCTGCGCGAACGAGACGGGCATCACCTCGGCCCGCGGCGCGGGCGCGAGGGGCGGCACGTCCGCGCGTCGCGCCCCGCCCCGCTGCGCGCGCTCGACCCACGCGCCCAGCGCCGCGACCGTCGGCCGCTCGAAGAGGACGCGCAGGGGGATCTCCACGTGGAACGCGGCCCGGACGCGCGTGACGACCTGCATCGCGAGCAGCGAGTGGCCGCCGAGCTGGAAGAAGTCGTCGTCGACGCCGACCCGCTCGCGCCGCAGCGCCTCGGCCCAGAGCCCCGCGATGAGCTCCTCCACCGGCGTCCGGGGCGCGCGGAACGCCGCGACCGGCGCCCGGGTGAGCTCCGGCGCGGGCAGCGCGCGGCGGTCGACCTTGCCGTTCGGCGTGAGCGGCAGGGCGGGCAGCGCGACGATCGCGGCGGGCACCATCGGCTCCGGCAGCTGCGCGCGCAGGAACGCGCCGAGGTCCGCGGGCGGGTCGGCCGCCGGGTCTCGGGGCGACGCGCCGGCCGCGGGGCCCGCGGGCGACGCGCCGGCCGCCGGCGCGCTGCGGAGGACGACGTAGCCGACGAGGCGCCGGTCGCCGGTCTCGTCCTCGCGGACCACGACGGCGCTCTCGAGCACCGCGGGGTGCCGGCCGAGGGCGGCCTCGATCTCGCCGAGCTCGATCCGGTGGCCGCGCAGCTTCACCTGCTGGTCGCTCCGGCCGAGGAACACGAGCGCGCCGTCGGGCCGGTGCCGGGCGACGTCGCCGGTGCGGTAGAGGCGCGCGCCGGGCGTCCTGGCGAAGGGGTCCGGGACGAACCGCTCCGCGGTCAGCGCCGGGCGGTCGTGGTAGCCGCGCGCGACGCCGGCCCCGCCGATATAGATCTCCCCGGGCACGCCCGCCGGCACGAGCTCGAGGCGGCGATCGAGGAGGTAGACCTGCGTGTTGGCGATGGGCCGGCCGATGGGCACGGCGCCTTCCGCCTCGCGCACCTCGTGCGTCATCGACCAGACCGTCGTCTCGGTCGGCCCGTACATGTTGATCAGCCGGGCCGGCAGGGCTCGCTTCACCTCGGCGGCCAGCGCCGGGGGGAGCGCCTCGCCGCCCAGCATCACGACGCGCAGGGGCTCGAGGCTCCGGGCCGCCTCGGGGTCCTGCAGGAGCATCTGCATCAGCGAGGGCGTGCATTGCAGCATCGTCGCGCCGTGCGCGCGCGCCTGCTCCGGGAGCGACCGCGCCGGGCGCGCCCGCGGCCGGCGGGGCTGGCGGCTCCGCTCCATGAGCGCGTGGAGGTGGCGCAGGCCGCCGAGCGCCGCGTCGGTGTCGACCCCGAAGTCGATGAGGCACGCCACCTCGTCGACGCCGATCGCCTGGAGCCGCTCGACGAGCCGCGCGCAGCTCTCGGGCGTGCCGAAGAGCGCGCTGGTCTCGAAGTAGCGGTCGAACCCGTGCGCGAGCGCCTCGTCCAGGTCGCGCTCGGTCATCGCCTGGCGATCGACAGGCAGGCCGAGGCTCTGGATCAGGGTCTCGACGAGGCCCACGGACGAGCGCAGGTAGCGCGTGAAGGGCGCGCGGATGCGCTCGCGGACCTCGTCGCGATCCTCGCCGAGGAAGGCGTGCACCATCAGCGTCACCCGCCCCGCCCGCGGATCGTGCCCGTGCGCGGCGCGCGCCTCGCGGTACACGCGGATCTTCGCGGCGAGGTCCTCGACGCGCTGCCCGAGCAGGTGCGTGAGCACGTTGGCGCCGAGCGCCCCCGCCTGGGCGAAGGTCTCGGGGTTGCCCCCCGACGTGAGCCAGATCGGCAGCTCGGCCTGCACCGGCCTGGGGAAGATCCGGACCGAGAGGTCGTTCCCCGCGCCGCCGCGCGCCGCGACCGCCTCGCCCCGCCACAGCCGCCTCACCGCGTCGATGCCGCGCGCGGTCTCCTCCCGGCGGGAGGCGTAGCGCTCCGGGAAGAAAGCGAAGTCGTCGGCGTGCCAGCCCGACGCGAACGCGACGCCGGCGCGGCCGCGCGAGAGGTTGTCGACGACCGACCACTCCTCGGCGACGCGGATCGGGTCGTGCAGCGGCATCACGACGCTGCCGGCGCGGATCTGCACCCGCCGGGTGATCGCCGCGATCGCCGCGCCCGTCACCGAGGGGTTCGGGTACAGCCCGCCGAAGGGGTGGAAGTGGCGCTCGGGCGTCCAGACCGCCGTGAAGCCGTGCTCGTCGGCGAACTTCGCCCCCTCGAGGAGCAGCCGGTACTTGTCCTCGGCGGAGGCGCCGTCGTCGCTGGCGAAGTAGAACAGGCTGAACTCGAGGTCTCTGTCGGTCGCTTCGGGCTGCTCCCCGCGCGGTGATGGCGATGACGACGCGGGCGACGCGCCGGCCCTCGCGCCGGTCGCCCCTTCGCTGAGCAGCACCACGCGCGCCCCGCGGGCCAGCGTCCAGAAGAGCTCGAGCACCGAGATGTCGAACGAGACGCTCGTCACGGCGAGGAGCGCGTCGCGCTCGTCGCAGCCGACCCGCTGGTCCATCCCGGCGAAGAAGCTGACGACGTTGCGGTGCGTGTTGACCGATCCCTTCGGCCGGCCCGTCGAGCCGGACGTGTAGAGGACGTACGCGGCGTTGTCGGGCGTCGGCGGGCGCGGCGGGCCGCCTGGCCGCGCGGCCCCGGCCGCCTCCTCCGGCGCGCCCTCGTCGGGCGCCGCACCGGCCGCCGGCGCGTCCACGCAGAGCACGGGCGCGGTGTGCGCCGGCAGCGTATCGACCAGCCACGCCTGCGCGAGCAGCACCGCGACGCGCGCGTCCGCCAGGATGAACCCGAGCCGCTCCCGCGGGTACGTCGGGTCGAGCGGCACGTACGCGCCGCCGGCCTTGAGCACGCCGAGGAGCGCGACAACGAGCTCGACCGAGCGCTCGAGGCACACGCCGACGCGCACCTCCGGGCCGACGCCGCGCGCCCGCAGGCGGCGCGCGAGCGCTTCCGCTCGCCGATCGAGCTCGCCGTACGTGAGGCGCTCGCCCTCGAACACGAGCGCCGTCCGGTCGGGCGCGCGCTCGACCTGCGCCTCGAACAGCTCGTGGACGCAGCGCTCCTCGACGGGCGTCGCGGTGTCGTTCCACGCCGACACGAGGGCCTCGCGCTCCTCGGGCGCGAGGAGCGGCATCGCGCCGACGCGCTGCCCGGGGTCCGCGGTCGCCGACTGCAGCAGGGCGCGGTAGTGGCCGAGCATCCGCTCGGCCGTCGCCGCGTCGAAGAGGTCGGCGCTGTACTCGAGCGTGGCGAACAGGCCGCGCTCGCGCTCGACGAGCGACAGGGACAGGTCGAGCTTCGCCGTGCCGCCGGAGGTCTCGATCGGCTCGAAGATCAGCCCCGCGAGCTCGAGCGCGGGCGCCGGGGCGCTCTGCAGGACGAAGAGGACCTGGAAGAGCGGCGACCGGCTCAGATCGCGCGTCGGCTGCAGCGCCTCGACGAGCTTCTCGAACGGCAGGTCCTGGTGCGCATACGCGCCCAGGCACGCCTCGCGCACGCGGCCCAGGAGGTCGCGGAACGTGGGATCGCCGCCGAGGCGGGTGCGCAGCGCGAGCGTGTTGGCGAAGAGCCCGATCAGTCCCTCTGTCTCGAGCCGCGTGCGGTTCGCGATCGGCGTGCCGACGACGATGTCGTCCTGGCCGCTGCGCCGCGCGAGCAGCACCTGGAACGCCGCGAGCAGCGTCATGAAGGGCGTGACGCCCTCGCGCTGGCCGAGCGCCTTGATCGACCGCGTGAGCTCCGGGCCGAGGTCGAGCGACACCTGCCCGCCGCGGGACGCCTGGCGCGCCGGCCGCGGCCGGTCCGCGGCGAGCTCGAGGGCCTCGGGGGCGCCCTCGAGCGCGCGCCGCCAGTAGCCGAGCTGCGCCTCGAAGGCGGGCCCCGCCAGCAGGTCGTTCTGCCACGCGACGAAGTCGGCGTACTGGATCGGCAGCTCCGGCAGGTGGCCCTCGAGGGGCGCGCCGGCCCGGGCCGCGCCGTACAGCGCGGCGATCTCGCGCACGAGCACGCCCATCGACCAGGCGTCCGCGACGAGGTGGTGGACGGTGACGAGCAGCACGTGATCCGCCGGCGTCTGGCGGAGCAGGGCGAGGCGCAGGAGCGGCCCCCGGGAGAGGTCGAAAGGCCGCCGCGCGGCCGCGTCGAGCTCGCGCCGGAAGGCGGCGTGGCGCTCGCCGGGCGGGAGGGCGCCGAGATCGACGACCGGGACGTCGACCTCGGCCTCGAGCGCGACGAGCTGCACGGGCCGCCCCTGCCGGGACGCGAACGTCGTGCGCAGGCTCTCGTGGCGCGCCACCACCGCGGCGACGGCCCGCCGGAGCGCGCCTTGGTCGAGCGGGCCGCGGATCCGCGTCGCCTGCGCTATGTGGTACGCCGCCGAGCCGGGATCGAGCTGCTCGAGGAACCAGAGCCGCTGCTGGGCGAACGACGCCGGAAAGACGAAGAACTCCTCGGTCGTCTCAGGTGCCTGTGTCGTCATCGTCTTCCTCGAGCGCCGCCTGACCCGGCGCGCGTCGTACCCGTTGGCTCTCCCTGACGACGCGCCGGATGGGCGCGCCTTGCGCTCCCGCGCCGGACGCCTGCGCGTGCTCGATCAGCGCGGAGACCTCCGCGATGGTCGGCGCCTCGAAGAGGCGGCGCAGCGGCAGCTCCACGCCGAACGCGGCCCTCAGCCTGGCCGCTACCTGCGTCGCCAGGAGCGAGTGGCCCCCGGCCTCGAAGAAGTCATCGTGGACGCTCACCGCGTCCCTGCCGAGGAGCTCGGCCCAGATCGCCGCGAGCCGCTCCTCGGTCGGCGTCCTCGGCGCGACGAAGGGCCGGGCCCTGTCGTCGTCGCCGGGCGCGGGGTGCGGCAGCGCGCCGCGGTCCACCTTGCCGTTCGGCGTCCGCGGCAGCGCCTCCAGGAAGACGAACGCCGCGGGCAGCATCGCCGCGGGCAGGTGGGCGCCGAGGTGCGCCCGCAGGTCGCTCGCGGACGCCTCCCTCCCCCGCGTCGCGACGACGTACGCGGCGAGCGCGTCGCGGCCCGCCGCGTCGCGGAAGCCCGTGACGACGCACGCCTCGACGCCCTCGTGCCGCGCGAGCAGCGCCGCGATCTCGTCGGGCTCGACGCGCACGCCGCGGATCTTGAGCTGGTGGTCGAGGCGGCCGAGGATCTCCAGGCTGCCGTCGGGGCGGTAGCGCCCGAGATCTCCCGTGCGGTACAGGAGGTCTTCGGGGTCGTCGCGGAGCGCGTTGCGCACGAAGCGCCGCCGGGTCTCGTCGACATCGCGCGCGTCGAGGTAGCCCAGCGTGCGGAACGGCGTCCGGATCGCGATCTCGCCCGGCTCACCGACGCCGCACGGGCGATCGCCCGCGCGGAGGACGAGCGCCTGCGTCTGGGGCAGCGGCCGCCCGATCGGCTGGACACCCGGGGGCGGATTGTCCGGCACGACGTGGAAGCACTTCGCGAGCGTCGTCTCGGTGGGGCCGTACAGGTTGACTACCTCGAGCGGGCCCGGGAAGACCTCGCGGCAGCGGCGCACGAGCGCGTCGGTGAGCGGCTCGCCGGCGAAGAAGAGGCGCCGCAGCGCGGGCAGCGACGTGCCCGCCGGCGCCTCGGCGAGCCACGCCTGCGCGAGCGTCGGCACCGCGTGCAGGAGCGAGATCTCCTCGCGCGCCATCCAGGGCAGGAGGCGATCGGCGGCGAGGTCGTCGGGGTCGTCGGGCAGGCACAGGGTCGCGCCGCTGACGAGGGGCAGGAGGACGTCGCGCAGGACGACGTCGAAGGAGAGGCCGGTCAGCTGCGCCGCGCGGTCGCGCGGGCCGACGCCGAACGTGTCGCGCTGCCAGGCGAGGAAATGGCTGAGGCCCTTGTGCCGGCCGAGCACGCCCTTGGGCACGCCGGTCGTGCCCGAGGTGAAGAAGACGTACGCCGGGTCGTCCGGGGACGCCGCCGGCAGGCCGGCGGCGCGGGGCAGCGCGGCGCGGCGAGCGAGGACGCGACCGAGCGCCTTGCCGCTCTCCGCGGCCACGTCGATGAAGATCGGCGGCGCGGCGCCGGGCGCGCCCTCGCTCGCCGCGAGGCGCGGCCCGATCGCGACGACGTACCTCGCGCGCGCCGCCTCGAGCATGGCCGCCCGGCGCCGGGCAGGCAGGTGGCGGTCGAGGCAGAGCAGCACGCCCCGGCTCCGCAGCACGGCGAGCATGGCCGCGTAGAGCCCGAAGCTCTTCGGCCCGACGACGGCGACGACGTCCCCGGGCGCGCACCCCGCGTCGAGCAGCTCGCGCGCGAGGGCGGCGCTGCGCTCGGCCAGCTCGCCGTAGGTCCAGCGGCGGCCGGCGTGGCGCAGCGCTGTCTGCTCCGGGGCGCGCTCGGCCCAGGCCAGGAACATGCTGGCCGCCGGCGCGTGCGCCGGCTCCGGCAGCGCCTCGGCCGGGTCGGGCAGCAGCGCGCGCGCCTCGGGCGGCACGAGCGAGAGCGAGCCGATGGCCTGCTCCGGCGCCGCGGCGGCCTGCTCGAGCAGGTGCCGGTACTGCGCGAGGACGCTGCGGATCCGCGCCTGCGTGAACAGGCCCTGCGGATAGACGAGGCGGAGCTGGAGCGTGTCCGCGGCCGCGTCCGTGTCCGCGACGGCGCTCTCGGTCGCCCGCGGCTCGATGTACAGCGTCATCGAGAATTTCGCTTCAGGCTCGATCAGATCCTGCGGGGCGAACGTCAGCCCGGGCAGCTCGAGGGGTGCTGCGGGGGTGTTGACGAGGTTGATCATGACGTCGAAGAGCGGGTTGCGGCTGAGATCGCGCGTCGGCTGGAGCGCCTCGACAAGGCGCTCGAAGGGCACGTCCTGGTGCGCGTAGGCGTCGAGGCAGACCTCGCGCACGCGGTGGAGCAGGGCGAGGAAGGTCGGATCGCCCGACAGGTCGGTGCGCAGCGCGAGGGTGTTGAGGAACAGGCCGATGAGGTGCTCGGTCTCGCCCCGGGCGCGGCCCGCGACGGGCGTGCCGACGACGACGTCCTCCTGGCCGCTCAGCCGCCCGAGCAGGAGCTGCCAGGCCGCCAGGAGGACCATGAAGGGCGTGACGCCAGCGCGCTGGGCGAGCGCCTTGATCGCGCGCGCCAGCGCGGGATCGAGGGTCAGCGGCTCGCTCGCGCCGGCGGAGCGCTGCGCGCCGGCCCGCAGGCCGTCGGCGGGCAGCTGCAGGGCGGGCGGCGGGTCGGCCAGCCGGGCGCGCCAGTACACGAGCTGCGCCTCGAGGGCCGGGCCCTCCAGGGTGGCGTGCTGCCAGAGGGCGAAGTCGGCGTACTGGATCGGCAGCGCGGGCAGGCCGGCGGTCTGCGCGTCGAGCAGGCCCCCGCGCGCGGCGGCGTCGCGCGGCTCGCCGGACGCGGCGGCGTCGCGCGGCTCGCCGGACGCGGCGGCGTCGCGCGGCTCGCCGGACGCGGCGGCGTCGCGCGGCTCGCCGGACGCGGCGGCGTCGCGCGGCTCGCCGGACGCGGCGGCGTCGCGCGGCTCGCCGGACGCGGCGCTGTAGAGCGCCGCGATCTCGCGCACGAGCACGCCCATCGACCAGCCGTCGGCCACGAGGTGGTGGACGGTCAGGACCAGCAGGTGGTCGGTCGGCGTCCGGCGCAGCAGGGCGGCGCGCAGGAGCGGGCCACGGCTCAGGTCGAAGGGGCGCCGGGCGGCGTTCTCGACGTGCTGCCGCTCCGCGGCGGTGCGCGCGGCCGGGTCGAGCGCGCCGAGGTCGATCAGCGGCAGATCGACGTCGGCCTCGGGCGCGATGATCTGCACGGGTCGCTCGTCGCGCGTGGCGAACGTCGTGCGCAGGGCCTCGTGGCGGGCGACGACGGCCGCGAGCGCCGCCCGGAGCGCGGCCGGATCGAGCGGGCCGCGGATCTCGACCGCGTGCGGGATGTGGTAGGCGGCCGACGACGGATCGAGCTGGCCGAGGAACCACAGCCGCCGCTGCGCGAACGAGAGCGGGACCGGCCCCTCGCGCGGCGTCGCGGTAGGCGCCGCGACCGCCGGGGCGCTCTGGCGCAGCGCCGCGACGCGCGGCGCGAGCTCGGCGACCGTGGGCGCCTCGAACAGCGCGCGCAGGGGGAGCTCGACCTGGAACACCGCGCGCACGGCGGAGGCGAGCCGCGCCGCCAGCAGCGAGTGGCCGCCGAGGTCGAAGAAGCTGTCGCGGGCGCCCACGCGCGGCACCCCGAGGACCTGCGCGAAGAGGCCCGCGAGGAGCTGCTCGACCGGCGTCGCCGGCTCGGCGAGCGGCGCGTCCGGGCCGCGCTCGAGGCTCGGCTCGGGGAGCGCGCGCCGGTCGACCTTGCCGTTCGCGGTCCGCGGCAGCGCGTCGAGAACGACGAACGCGCTCGGCACCATGTGCTCGGGCAGCCGCTCGCGGAGCCACCGGCGCGCGCCGTCGACCAGGGTTGCGGCGGGCCGCGGCGAGCCGGACGCGCCGGCCACAGCGGTGGCGCCGTCCGCGCCGGCCGCGCCGCCGGCCGCTCGGGGCGAGCTCGCCGGGGCGAGGTAGGCGACCAGCGACGGCTCGCCCGGCGTGAGCGCCCGCACGACAACGGCGGCCTCCTCGACGGCCTCGTGGGCGCGGAGCGCCTCCTCGATCTCGCCGAGCTCGATCCGGAAGCCGCGGATCTTCACCTGATGGTCGGCGCGACCGAGGAACTCGAGCTGCCCGTCCGGCCTCCGGCGCGCGAGATCGCCGGTCCGGTACATCCGCGCGCCGGCCTCGCTGCCGAACGGATCCGGCAGGAAGCGCTCCGCTGTCAGGCCGGGCCGGCCGAGGTAGCCGCGCGCGAGGCCGCGGCCGCCGAGGTAGAGCTCCCCCGGCGCGCCGATCGGCGCGGGCTGCAGCCACCGCTCGAGCACGTACGCGCGGGTGTTCGCGATCGGCCGGCCGATGGGCGGATCGCGGTCGTCCTCCTCCTCGCCGCGCGCGAGCTCGGCGCAGGTCGAGTACGTCGTGTCCTCCGAGGGGCCGTAGAGGTTCAGCACCCGCGCGACCGCCGGCAGCGCGTGGAGCTGCCGCACGAGCCGCAGCGGGAGCGGCTCGCCGGCCAGGTTGACCGTCCGCACCGAGGGCGGCAGGGCCCCGTCGCGCAGCAGCGCGCCGATCGCCGACGGGACGGTGTTGATCAGCGTCGCGCCGGCCGCGTGCCGCAGCGAGGGCACCTCGAGCGCGTCGCTCGCGAGGAGCACGCGGCCGCCCGAGCAGAGCGGCACGAACAGCTCGAACACCGACAGGTCGAAGCAGATCGACGTCGTCGCCAGCACCCCCGCGAGCTCCTCGGGCGCGAACGCGCCCTGCGCCCACGCCACCCGCGCCGCCGCGCTGCCGTGCGCGATCGCGACGCCCTTCGGCCGCCCCGTCGAGCCCGACGTGTAGATCACGTACGCGAGCGCGGCGCCGTGCGGCGACCGGGGCGGGTTCGTGCCCGGGCAGGCGGCGATCTCTCGCTGGTCGCGGTCCACGCAGACTACGGGCGCCTCGATCCGCGGCAGCCTCGCGAGCAGGCGCTGCTCGGTCACGAGCGCGGCGACGCGGGCGTCCGCGAGCATCCACGCGAGCCGCTCGGCGGGATAGGCCGGGTCGAGCGGGACGTACGCGCCGCCGGCCTTAAGGATGGCCAGGAGCCCGACGACGAGCTCCAGCGAGCGGCTCAGGCAGACGCCCACGCACGCCTCCGGACCGACGCCGAGGCCGCGGAGCCTGTGCGCGAGCCGGTTGGCGCGCTCGTTCAGCGCGCCGTAGGTGAGCGTCCCCTCCCCGGCCACGACCGCGACGGCGTCCGGGGCCTCGGCCGCGCGGGCCTCGAACAGCTCGCAGATCCCGCGATCCGGGGGGACCGGCCGGCTCGTCTCGTTCCACGCCTCGAGCTTTTGCCGCTCGGCCCTGGTCAAGAGCGGCAGGTCGGCGATGCGCCGGTGCGGCGCCTCGACGACCGCCGCGAGCAGCGCGTCCAGCCGCTCGGCGAGGCGCGCGATCGTGGCGGGCTCGAAGAGGTCGGCGCTGTACTCGATCCAGCCCTCGAGCCCGCGCTCCGACTCCTCGAGCATCAGCGTCAGGTCGAACTTGGTCGCGGCGCTCGGGACGGGCGCCGATCGCAGCGTCACGCCCGCCAGATCGAGCGCCGGCGGCTGCGCCCCCTGCAGGACGAACATGACCTGGAAGAGCGGGTGGCGGCTCGGATCGCGCGCCGGCCGCAGCTCCTCGACGAGCCGCTCGAACGGCAGCTCCTGGTGGTCGTACGCGCCAAGGCACGCGGCGCGCGTGCGGTGCAGGGCCTCCCAGAACGGCGGGTTATCCCGGAGGTCGGTGCGCACGACGAGCGTGTTGACGAAGAAGCCGATCAGCCCCTCGGTCTCGACGCGCGTGCGGCCCGCGACAGGCGTCCCCACGGCCACGTCGTCCTGGCCGGCGAGGCGCCCGAGGAGCACCTGGAACGCGGAGAGGACGGTCATGAACAGCGTCGCGTTCTCGCGGCGGCCGAGCGCGAGCAGGCCGAGGTGCGTGCGCCGGGGGATCAGGACCGCGTGCCTGCCGCCGCGCGATGTAGCGACCGGGGGGCGCGGCGCGTCGGTCGGGAGCGCCAGGACCGGCAGGTCGGCCAGCGCCCCGCGCCAGTAGCGGAGCTCGGCCTCGAGGTGCGCGCCCTCGAGCCGCCGGCGCTGCCAGAGCGCGTAGTCGGCGTACTGGATGGGCAGCGGGGCGAGGCCCGCCGGCTCGCTGGCCGCGCCGGGCGCGGCCGCGCGCGTGGCATAGCAGGCGCCTACCTCGCGCAGGAAGACGCCTACGGACCAGGCGTCCGAGACGATGTGGTGCATCGCGACGACCAGGAGGTGCAGGTCCTCGCCCGTGCGGAGCAGCGCGGCGCGGAGGAGCGGGCCGCGCGCGAGGTCGAAGGGGCGCTCGGCCTCGCCGCGGACCAGGCGCTCGATCTCGGCGTCCCGCGCCGCGCCGGGGAGCTCTGTGAGGTCGACGAGGGCGAGCGCCACGGCCGCGGCCGGCGCGATGACCTGGAACGGCTGCCCGCCGTCTTCCACGAACGTGGTGCGCAGGCTTTCGTGCCGCTGCACGACGTCGTTCAGGCTCGCCTCCAGCGCCTCGCCGTCGAGCCGGCCGGTGAGCTCGAACGCGCCCGTCACGTTGTAGGCGGGGCTGTCGGGCTCCCACTGGGCGAGGAACCAGAGCCGCTGCTGCGCGAACGAGAGCGGCACGGGCCCGTCGTGCGGCGTCGCGGTCAGCGGCGGCGCCGCGGCCGACGCGGGGCCGTGCCGGAGCGCGGCGATGCGCGCCGCGAGCCCGGCGACTGTCGGCGCCTCGAACAGCGCGCGCAGCGGCAGCTCGACGCCGAACGCCCCGCGCACGCGGGCGACCAGCTGCATCGCGCGCAGCGAGTGGCCGCCGCGCTCGAAGAAGTCGTCGTGCAGCCCGACCTGCGGCGCCGCGAGGACCTGCGCGAAGATGCCGGCGAGCAGCGCCTCGGCCGGCGTCGCCTGCGCGAGCGCGCCCGCGTCGGCCGCGAGATCCGCGCTCACCGCGGGGGGCTCGGGCAGCGCGCGCCGGTCGACCTTGCCGCTCGCGGTCCGCGGGAGCGCGTCGAGCACGACGAACGCCGAGGGGACCATGGGGTCGGGGAGGCGCGCGGCGAGCAGCGCCCGCAGCTCGGCGACAAGCGGCGCCGCGGCGTCGCCCGCGGGCGGCGCGTCTCCCGGCGCCGGCGCGCCCTCCGCCCGCGCGTCTGCGGGCGGCGCGTCTCCCGGCGCCGGCGCGCCCTCCGCCCGCGCGTCCGCGCGCGGCGCCACGAACGCGACGAGGCGCGCGGCGTCCGTGCCGGCATCGCGCACCACCACGGCGGCCTCGCGGACCGCCGGGCAGGCGAGCAGCGCGGCCTCGATCTCGCCGAGCTCGATGCGGAAGCCGCGGAGCTTGACCTGGTGGTCCGCCCGGCCGACGAACTCGAGCTCTCCATCGGGCCGGCGCCGCGCGAGGTCGCCCGTGCGGTACATCCGCGCGCCCGGCGCTGCGCCGAAGGGGTCCGGCAGGAAGCGCTCCGCCGTGAGGTCGGGCCGGCCAAGGTAACCGCGCGCCAGGCCGTCGCCCGCGAGGTAGAGCTCCCCCGGCGCGCCGACCGGCGCCGGCTCGAGCTGGGCGTCGAGCACGTACGCGCGCGTATTGGCGACGGGCCGGCCGATGGGCACCGTGTCGCCCGCGAGCTCGGGCCGGAAGGGCGCCGACGTGGCGTCGATCGTGGCCTCGGTCGGGCCGTAGAGGTTGACCAGGCGCGCCGCCGGCAGGATCTGGCGCAGCCGCGCGCCCAGCGCGGGCTCCAGCGCCTCGCCGCCGCAGAAAAGCCAGCGCAGGCCCGCGGCGCCCCGCAGCGCCGGCGTGTCGAGCAGCGGACGCAGCAGCGTGGGCACGACCTGCAGCGCAGTGATGCGCCAGCGGTGCAGCGCGTCGGCGAGCGCGGCCGGGTCGCGCTCCGCCCCCGGCGGCGCGAGCACCAGGCGGCCGCCGCTGAGCAGCGGCGCCCAGAGCTCCCAGACCGAGGCGTCGAAGCCGATCGCTGTCTTCTGCAGGAGCGCGTCCTCGGGCCCGAACCCGTGGGCATCGAGGATCCACCTCATGTGGTTGGCCAGCGCGCCGTGCGAGACCATCACGCCCTTGGGCCGGCCGGTGGAGCCCGACGTGTAGATCACGTAGGCGAGGTGGTGCGGCAGCGCGGGCGGCGGCAGCGGCGCCGCCTCGTCGCGCGCGATGGCGGCCGCCGTCGCGGGGTCGTCGAGGCAGATCGCCGCCGCGCCGGCCAGCGGCCGCGCGGCGCAGAGCCGCGTCTCGGTCAGCAGCAAGCGCGCCCCCGCGTCGGCCAGCACGAACGCCCTTCGCTCTGCCGGGTAGCCCGGATCGATGGGCGCGTACGCGCCGCCCGCGCGCGTCACGCCGAGCAGCGCCACGACGAGCTCGAGCGAGCGCTCCATGCACACAGCGACGCGCGCCTCCGGCCCGACGCCGCGCGCGACGAGGTGCCGCGCGAGCGCCGCGGACCGCCGGTCGAGCTCGCTGTAGGTCAGCGCGGCGCCCTCGAATACGACGGCCGTGGCGTCCGGCGAGCGCGCCGCCTGCGCCGCGAAGAGCTCGGGCACCGTGGCCGGGCCGTCGTGGCGGACGGCCGTGGCGTTGCACGCCTCGAGCAGCCGCGCGCGCTCCTCGGGCGCGAGCAGCGACGCCGCGAGCGGCGAGGCTGTCGGCTCGCGCACCATCGCCTCGAGCGCGCGGAGGTAGTAGCCGGCCATCGCGCGCAGCTGCGCGGTCGGCACTTCCGCGACGCCTGTCGCGAGCTGGAGCTGCGCGGCCGACCCGAGCTCGAGCGCGAACGTCGCGGCGAAGGCGTAGTTGTTCTGCGCGAGCAGCTCGTCCTCGCACACCTCCACCCCCGCCGCCTCGCTGACCGCGCGCGCGACGTGGAAGTGGATGAAGTTGAACATGGTCTCGGGCGCCGCGGCCGCGTGCTCGCGCTGGAGCCGCGCGAGGGGGTAGCGCCGGTGCGGCAGGTGCGCGCGCTCGGCGGCGAAGGCGGCGCGGGCGAGCGAGAGCCAGTCGCCGGCGCCGTCGAGCCGCTGGCGCAGCGGCAGCACGTTCAGGTACAGGCCGAGCGCGCGCTCGCCGTCGCGGGTCTCCGGCCGGCCGTTGAACAGCACGCCGGTCACCACGTCGCGCTCGCCGGCGACGAAGGCGATCACGCGCAGGTGCGCGGCGAGCAGCACGCTCTTGAGCGGCACGCCCGCCGCCCGGGCCAGCCCGCGCAGGCCCTCGAGCAGCCCGGGCGCGATCGGGACCGCTACCTCGCGCGGCAGCGGCGCGGGATCGCGCGCGGCCTCCCCGGGCCAGCGCGGGAGCCGCGTCGCCGCGGCTTCCTCGAGGTGCGCCGCGAAGTGCGCGCGCGCCTCGTCCCGCTCGGCCGCCGCGCGCTCGAGCGCCACGAACTCCCTGTACGACGACGCGGGCGCGGGGATCTCCAGCGCCTCGCCGCCGTCGATCGCGGCGGCCTCGCGGAGCAGCTCGGTCAGCATCGCCGCGACGCTCCAGCCGTCGAGGATCGCGTGGTGCTCGGACCAGCCGACGTGCACCGCGTCGTCCGCGAGGCGGTGGAGGTGCACGCGCAGGAGCGGCGCGCGCGCCGGGTCGAACCGCTCGCGCACCTCCGCCTCGAACCACGCGCGCAGCCGCGCCCGCTGCTCGCCCGCGTCGAGCCCGCGCAGGTCGTCCACGCGCAGCGGGATCTCCGCGCGGCGGTGAACGAGCTGCAGCGGCTCGCTCAGCCCGGTCAGGCGGAACGAGGTGCGCAGGACCGGGTGCCTCGCGGCGAGCCCGTCGAGCGCGCGGCGCAGCGCTGCCTCGCTCAGGTCGCGCTGCAGGCGCACGCCGTTGACGTTGTGGTAGATCGCGCTCTCGGGGCTGAGCGCGCTGTGGAACAGCATGCCGGCCTGCAGCGCCGCGAGCGGATACGCGTCCTCCACGTCGTCCGGGAGCCGGGCGCGGTCTTCCGCGGCGATCAGCCCGAACGGCGGCGGGGGCGCCGCTGCTGCGCCGTCGCCTGGGCGCGCGGGCCCGGCGGCCGCGCGGAGCGCGTCGGCCAGCGCGCGGATGGTCTGGCGCTCGAAAAGGAGCGGCACCGAGAGCGCGAGCCCGGCGGCCTGCGCGCGCGCCACGATCTGCACGCTGAGCAGCGAGTCGCCCCCGATCGAGAAGAACGCGTCGTCGATGCCGACGCGCGGGAGGCCCAGCACGTCCGCCCAGCACTCCGCGAGCAGCGCCTCCTCGGGCGTGCGCGGCGCCGCGTATCCCGCCGCGCGGACCGGGGCCGCGGACGCCGGATCCGGGAGCGCCGCGCGGTCGACCTTGCCGTTCGGGGTCAGCGGCAGCGCCGTGAGCGGCACGATCGCCGCCGGCACCATGTACGCCGGCAGGGCCCGCGCGAGCTGCTCCCGCAGCGCCTCCGGGTCGATCGCGGCGCCGGGGCGCGGCGCCACGTACGCGACAAGGCGCCGGTCGCCCGCCGCGTCGGGGTGCGGCACCACCGCTACCTCGCCGACCGCGGCGCTCTGCGCCAGCGCGGCCTCGACCTCGCCGGGCTCCACGCGGTGGCCGCGCACCTTCACCTGCGCGTCGCGCCGGCCGAGGAACTCGAGCGCGCCGTCGGGCCTGTAGCGCGCCAGATCGCCGGTCCGGTACAGCCGCGACCCCGGCGGCCCGAACGGGTCGGGCAGGAACGCCTCCGCCGTCAGCGCCGGCCGGCGCAGGTAGCCGCGCGCCACGCCGACGCCGCCGATGTACAGCTCGCCGGCCACGCCCACCGGGGCGGGCGCGCCCGCGCGGCCGAGGACATGGAGCCGCGCGCCGGCGATCGGCCGGCCGATCGGCACAGCGTCGCCGTCGACCTCGCCGACCTCGAACGTCGCGCAGCCGACGACCGCCTCGGTGGGCCCGTACTCGTTGATCAGCCGCGTCGCGGGGGCGTGCTCGCGCCAGAACCGCGCGCTCGCGCCGCGCAGCGCCTCGCCCCCGACGACGAGCGCGCGCGCGCGCCCGGCGACGCCCCCGGGGCCGAGCGCCGCCGCGAGCAGGTCGAGGTGCACGGGCGTGAGCTTCACGAGCGCGAAAGGCGCGGCGGCCTCCCGCAGCGCCGCGGCCAGCGCCTCGACGCCGGGGCCCTCGGGGACGAGCCGCGCGGGCCGCCCGGCAGCGAGCGGCACGAGGAGGCTCGTCACGGTCAGGTCGAAGCTCACCGACGAGTGCACCGGCGCCCCGTCGCCCTCGCCCGCGCGGTACGCCGCCGCGGCCCACCGGACGTAGTTGCTCAGGCCGCCGTGCGTCACCATCGCGCCCTTGGGGCGCCCGGTGGAGCCCGACGTGTAGATCACGTAGGCAAGCGCGTCAGGGTCCACGGCGAGCGCGGGCGCTTCCGCCGGCTGGCGCGCGAGTTCGTCCTCGTCCGCGTCGAGCAGGACGAACTGCACCCACCGCGCGGGCAGCTCGTCGGCGAGGTCCTCGAGCGTGATCACGACCGCGAGCTGGGCGTCGTTGACCATGAACGCGAGGCGCTCGGCCGGGTACGTCGGGTCGAGCGGCACGTACGCGCCGCCCGCCTTGAGCACCGCGAGCAGCGCGACGACGAGCTCCACCGAGCGCGGCAGGCACACGCCGACGAGCACGTCGGGGCCGACGCCCCGCGCCCGGAGCGCGTGCGCGAGCCGGCTCGACCGCTCCTCGAGCGCCGCGAACGAGAGCGCCCCGCGCGCGTCGGACACCGCCTCCGCGGCCGGCGCGGTCCGGGCGCTCTCCGCGATCAGCGCGTGCACGGGGACGTAGGCCTCCGGCGGGCCGCCGGCGCCCCACGCCTCGATGATCTGCCGCCGCTCGGCGTCGGTCAGCACCGGGAGCGCGGCGACCTCGGTGTCCGGCGCGCGCGCCGCGGCCGCGAGCAGCACGCCGAGGTGGTCCGCGAGCCGGGCGACCGTGGCGGGCTCGAAGAGCGCCGTGTCGTACTCGAGGGCGCCGCGCAGGCCGTCCGCTGTCTCCGCGAGCAGCAGCACGAGGTCCAGCTTGGCGACCCCCGTCTCCGCCTCGATCAGCTCGATTTTCAGGCCGTCGAGCGCGAGCTTCGCCGCCGGCGCGTTCTGCAGCACGAGCTTGACCTGGAAGAGCGGCGCCTTTTGCGCGTCGCGCGCGGGCGCGATGGCCGCCACGAGCCGCTCGAACGGCAGGTCCTGGTGGGCGTACGCGCCGAGCGTCGCCTCGCGCACCCGCCCGAGCAGCGCGCGGAACGTGGGCGCGCCCGAGAGGTCGGCGCGCAGGGCGAGCTGGTTGACGAAGAAGCCGATCAGCCCCTCGACCTCGGGCAGCGCGCGGTTCGCTACGTCGGTGCCGATCACGACGTCGTCCTGGCCGGCGTGGCGCCCGAGCAGCGCGGCGAAGCCCGCGAGCAGCGCCATGAACAGCGTGGCGCCCTCGCCCCGCGCGAGCGCGCGCAGCGCCTCGGTCGTCGCGCGCGGCAGGTGCACGGCGTGGTGCGCGCCGCGGCGGCCTGCGCCTGTCGACAGGCCGCGCGGTCGATCCGTGGGCAGCGCCAGCGCCGCCGGCGCGCCCGCGAGCCGGGCGCGGAAGTACGCGAGCTGCTCGTCGAGGGCGCCGCCCTCGGCGAAGCACCGCCGCTGCCACGCGGCGTAGTCGGCGTACTGCGCGGGCAGCGGCGGCAGCTCGGGCGCGCGGCCCGCGCGCAGCGCGCCGTACGCCGCGCCGAGCTCGCGCACGAGCACGCCGAACGACCAGCCGTCCGCGACCAGGTGGTGCAGGGTCAGCAGCAGCACGTGCTCGGCCGGCCCGAGGCGCACGAGCGCGGCGCGCACGAGCGGCCCGCGCTCGAGATCGAACGGCTGCCGCGCCTCCGCGGCCATCCGGCGCGCGAGCTCCTCGCCGCGCGCGGCCTCGGGCAGGGCGGAGAGGTCCGCCACGTCGACCGCGAGCGCCGCGAGCGCCGGGTGGATCCGCTGCACCGGCCGGCCTTCCTCGAGCGCGAACGTCGTGCGCAGCGCCTCGTGCCGGCGGACGATCTCGGTCAGGCTCGCGCGCAGGGCGGCGACGTCGAGCGCGCCGGTCAGCCGCGCCGTGCCGGGGATGTTGAACGTCGCCGTGCCGGGCGCGAGCTGCTCGAGGAACCAGAGGCGCTCCTGGGCGAACGAGAGCGCGAGCGCCCCCTGCCGCGGGACGGGCTCGAGCGGCGGCCGGGCCCGGCCGGGCCCGCCAGCGCCCGCCAGCGCGTCGACCCGCGCGGCGAGCGCCGCGAGCGTCGGGGCCTCGAACAAGGCGCGGACCGGCAGCTCGATCTCCAGGTCGCGGCGGGCGCGGGCGGCGAGCCGCGCGGCGAGGAGCGAGTGGCCGCCCAGGTCGAAGAAGTTGTCGTCGCGGCCGACGCGATCGCGCCCGAGCAGCTCGGCCCAGGCCAGGGCGAGGCGCTGCTCGGTCGTCGTGCGCGGCGGGTCGAACGCGGCCGCGCCGGCGAGGTCCTCGGCGCGCGGCGCCGGCAGGGCGCGGCGGTCGAGCTTTCCGTGGGCATTCCGCGGCAGCGCGGCGAGCGCGACGAACGCCGCGGGCACCATGTAGTCGGGCAGCTCCGCGCCCACGAACGCGCGCAACGCTCCCGCGTCGAGCGCTGCCGCCGCCGCCGCGCCGTCGCGGGGCACGACGTAGCCGACGAGCTGCGGCTCGCCCCCTTCCGCTCGGTGCAGCGCCGCGGCCGCGTCGGCGACCCCCGGGTGCCGGCGCAGCCGCGCCTCGATCTCGCCCTGCTCGATCCGGAAGCCCCGCAGCTTGATCTGATCGTCGTACCGGCCGAGGAACTCGAGCTCGCCGCCCGCGCGCCACCGGGCGCGATCCCCGGTCCGGTACAGCCGCCCGCCCGGCGCGGCGCCGTGCGGGTCCGGGACGAACCGCTCGGCGGTCAGGCCCGGGCGCCCGAGGTACCCGCGCGCGAGGCCGGCGCCGCCGATGTAGAGCTCGCCCGGGACGCCGACGGGCACCGGCCCGAGGTCCGCGTCGAGCACGTACACGGTCGTGTTGTCGATCGGCTGGCCGATCGAGACAGGGCCGTCCCCCGGCGCGACCCGCTGCGCGGCCGACCAGATCGTCGTCTCGGTCGGCCCGTACAGGTTCCACAGCGCGCCGCAGCGCCCGAGCAGCTGATCGGCGAGCGCCCGCGGCAAGGCCTCGCCGCCGCAAAGGGCGGTGAGCCCCGCCGCGCCAGGAAAGCCGGCCTCGAGCAGCAGCCGCCACGTCGTCGGCGTCGCCTGCAGCACGGTCGCGCGCGCGTCCGCGAGCGCGGCGCCGAGCCGCGCGCCGTCGACCGCGACGTCGCGCGGCACGACGACGGTGCGCGCGCCCACGACGAGGGGCAGCCAGAGCTCCAGCGCCGCGATGTCGAACGACACGCTCGTCGTCGCGAGCACCACGTCGTCGGCCGCGAGCCCCGGCCGCTCCTGCATTGCGGCGAGAAAATTGAACAGCGCCGCGTGCGAGACGGCGACGCCCTTGGGGCGGCCGGTCGAGCCGGAGGTGTACAGGACGTAGGCGAGCTGGTCGCCGGTCGGCGGTGGCGCCGGCGGGACCGCGGGGGCGGCGGCGATCGCGGGCGCGGCGGCGATCGCGCCCGCGTCGGCGTCGAGGCGCAGCACCGGCGCGTCGAGCGGCGGCAGCGCGTCGGCCAGGCTGGCGTGCGTCAGCAGCGCCGCCGGCTGGCTGTCGGCGAGCATGAACGCGAGGCGCTCGCGCGGGTAGCTCGGGTCGAGCGGCACGTACGCGCCGCCGGCGAGGAGGACGCCGAGCAGCGCGACGACGAGATCGACCGAGCGCTCCACGCACACGGCCACGCGCGCCTCGGGCCCGACGCCGAGGCCGCGCAGGCGCTGCGCGAGCTGCGCCGCGCGGTCAGCGAGCGCGGCGTAGGTGCAGCGGCCGTGCGCGTCCTCGACCGCGACGGCGTCCGGGGTGCGCGCGGCCTGGGCAGCGAACGCCGAGACGACGCTCGCGCCGCGGGGACGCTCGCGCGCTGTGTCGTTCTGCGCGACGAGGAGCCACCGCCGCTCCGCCGCCGTGAGGAGCGGCAGCCCGGCGATCGAGCGATCCGGGTCCGCGACGATCGCGTGCAGCAGCGCCTCGAAGCAGCCGGCGAGCCGCGCGATGGTCGCGCCGTCGAAGAGGTCGGTGCTGTACTGGATCGCGCCGAGCAGCCCTTCCGGCGCCTCCGCGAGGTTCAGCGCCAGGTCGAACGGCGCGGCGCCCTCCTCGAGCTCGATCGACTCGAGCGTCAGCTCCCCGAGCTCGATGCGCGCGCCCGCCTCGCCGAGCACGAAGCCGGCCAGGTCCGCGCCGCGCAGCGGGTCCTCGCGGCGCGTCTCCTGGAGGCTGAACGCCACCTGAAACAGCGGCGAGCGGCTCGGATCCCGCTCGGGCTGGAGGCGCTCGACCAGCAGCGCGAACGGGTACTCCTGGTGCGCGAACGCCGACAGCGCCGTGGCGCGCACCTGCCCGAGGAAGGCCCGGAACGTCGGCCGCCCCGAGAGGTCGGCGCGGAGCACGACGGGGTTGACGAAGTAGCCCACCTGCTCGGCGAGCGCCGCGCGGCCGCGCCCCGTGGTCGGCGTGCCCACGACGAGATCGGTCTGCCCGGTGAGGCGATGGAGCAGCACCTGGAACGCCGCGAGCAGCGCCGTGTACGCCGTCGTGCCGGACTGCCGCGCGAGCCGCTTCACGCCATCCGCCAGCGCCGCGCTCAGCCTGAAGCGGTGCGTGGCGCCGCTGTACGTCTGCACCGCCGGGCGCGGCCTGTCTGCGGGCAGCTCCAGCGCGAGCGGCGCGCCGGCGAGCCGCCGCTGCCAGTGGTCGGCGAGCGCCGCCCCGGCGGGGCTCGCGAGCAGGTCGCGCTCCCACCGCGCCGGATCGCCGGCGGAGCACGCCGCGGCGGCCGGCGGAGGCGGCGCCTGGCCGGCCCTGGCCGCCGCGTAGAGCCGGCCGAGGTCGCGCAGCACCACCACGAGCGACCACAGGTCGGCGACGATGTGGTGGACGACGAGCAGCAGGACGCGCTCGTCGCGCGACCGCTCGAGGAGCGACAACCGCAGCAGCGGCCCCTGCTCCAGATCGAAAGGACGCCGGGCCTCGGCGAGCAGGCGCTCCCGGACGGCCTGCTCGCTCCAGGCCGAGGCGTCCTCTACCTCGAGCGCCACCTGCATCCGGGCGTGGACGCGCTGCGTGGGCTCGCCCGCGGCGTCCGCGAACGTCGTGCGCAGCGCGGGGTGGCGATCCACGAGCCCTTGCAGCGCCGCGCGCAGGCTCGGGACGTCGACCGCCGCCCGGATCCGGACCGCCCTGGCGATGTGGTAGGCGTGGCTCTCCCGCTCCAGGCGGTGAAGGAACCAGAGCGCTCGCTGCCCGTACGTGAGGGGGAGCTCTTCCTGATCGAGCGGCTCGGCCGGTGCGCTCGGGTCAGCCGGCTCGGCCAGCTGGGCCAGCAGGTCCGCCGCCAGCCGGGCGAGGGTCGTTTCCTGAAGGAAGGCGACCATCGGCACGACCGCCCCGAGATCCCTCTCGATCCGGTGCTGCAGCTCGATCGCGGCGAGCGAGTCGACGCCGAGCGAGCCGATCGGCTGCTCGGCGTTCAGCGCGTCGGGCGCCACGCGCAGCGCGCGCGCGAGGTGCGCGCGCAGGTACGCCCGCAGCGCCTCGAGGCGTTCGCCCGGCGCGAGCGCCGCGACCTCCTCGCGCGTCAGCCGCTCCAGCTCGTCCGGGCGGCCCTCCCCCTCCGCCGGCTCGATCACGCTCGCCTGGACCACCTCGAGCTGCGCGCCCAGGAAAGCCGCCCGGCAGGCGCGCCGCTGGACCTTGCCGCTGGACGTCTTGGGGACCTCCCCCCGCTTGACGAGCACGACGGCGTGGGCCTGCAGCTCGTGCTCCTCCGCGACGGCCCGCCGGACCGCCGCGATGACGCCCTCGCAGCCGGCGTCGGGCCGGGGCCGCTCGAGCTCCGCGACGACGACCAGCCGCTCCTCGCCCTCGACGTCGACAGCGAACGCGGCGCTCGACCCCGGGCGCAGGGCCGGGTGGCTCCGCTCCGCGGTGAGCTCGATGTCCTGCGGGTAGCAGTTGCGGCCGCGGACGATGATCAGGTCCTTGAGCCGCCCGGTGATGAACACCTCGCCTTCATGAACGAAGCCCAGATCGCCCGTCCGCAGGAACGGCGTCGATCCGCCGCCCGCCAGCGCGGCCGCGAAGGTCTCGCGGCTGGCCTCGGGCTGCCCGAAGTAGCCGCGCGCCACGCTCGGGCCGGCGACCCAGAGCTCGCCGACCTGCCCGGGCCGGCACCGGAGCCCCGTCGCGGGGTCGACGATCGCGAGCTGCTGCGAGGCCAGGGCGCGGCCGCACCCGACGAGCTCGCGCCGCCCCGCCTCGCCGGCCGCGGCCTCCGCCGCCTCGTTCCTGTCGAGCGCCGCCCGCCCGAACGACCGGACGACCGGCGCGGCGCCCGCCGCCCCGCCGGTCACGATCAGCGTCGCCTCGGCGAGCCCGTAGGTCGGGTAGAACGCCTCGCGCCGGAAGCCGCACGGCGCGAACGCCGCGGCGAAGCGCTCCAGCGTGTCCGCGCGGACCGGCTCCGCGCCGTTGAACGCCACGCGCCAGCTGCTCAGGTCGAGCGTCGCGCGCTGCTCGGGCGCGATCTTGCGGACGCAGAGGTCGTAGGCGAAGTTCGGCCCTCCGCTCGTCGTCGCGCGCGTGCGCGAGATCGCCTCCAGCCAGCGCGCCGGGCGCTGGAGGAAGTCGACAGGGTTCATCAGCGTCACGGGGAAGCCGCCGAACAGCGGCTGGAGGATCCCGCCGATGAGCCCCATGTCGTGGTACGGCGGCAGCCAGATGACGCCCCGGCTCTCCGGCGAGTGCGCGAACGCCTCGTGGATGAGCGCCAGGTTGTGCAGCAGGTTGGCGTGCGTGAGCATCACCCCCTTCGGCGCCGCCGTGGACCCGGAGGTGTACTGGAGGAACGCGAGCCCGTCGGCGGTCACCTCCGGGCGCCGCCAGCCGTCCTCCGCGCCCGGCGCGAGCTGGTCGGTCGCGACCCAGTCCATCGCCTGGAGGTCCGTCGCCTGGAACGGCGCCAGCGCGGCGAGCGCGCGGGTCCGCGCCTCGGCCAGCGCGAACCTCGGCCGCGCGCTCGCGACGATCGCCAGGAGGCGGGGCAGCGACCGCTCCGGCCGCGCGAGGCTGGGCGGGTACATCGGCACGGCGACGACCCCGGCGTAGAGGCACCCGAAGAACGCCGCGATGTACTCGAGCCCCGGCGGGTAGAGCAGCAGGGCCCGCTCTCCGGCCGCGCCCCGCTGCTGCAGCTCGGCCGCGATGGCGCGCGCCCGGCGATCCAGCTCGCTGTACGTCGCGTGAGCCTCCTCCCCCCCTCCGCCGGCGAGGAAGGTGAAGCCACGCACCTCGGGCTGCTCGGACGCGCGCGTCTGGAGCAGCTCGATCAGCGTCGCCGGGGCGGTCACGGGAGAGAAGCGCGGATGATCCATCTCTGCTGGTCCTCCGAGGCGGTGTTCACGGGGCGAGCTCGTCCTGGAGCTCACCGGGCGAGCGCGGCGCGCCCGCGGCGACGGCGCCCGCAGCCGCGGTCGGCCCCGGCGCGACGCGGGGCTCGTCCGGGATCGCGTCGGGCAGCTCGGTCTCGACGCGCCTCAGCGGTGCGTAGAAGTACCCGGCGACGACGAACAGGACGCCGACGAGGCCCAGCACGAGGAACTGCAGCCCGATGCCGCGCGCGGGCCCGACGCCGAGGACCTGCCCCACGCTGGCCGCGAGCGGCCCGCCCTCGACGAGCAGCGGGTTGAAGACGTAGTCCGCCAGCGGTCCGCTGGTGGCGTAGGCGAGCGGCCCGAAGGACGTCGCGATCATGGCGCGCGTGGCGAAGACGCGGCCCTGCAGGTCGGGCGGGACCTTGCGCTGCCAGATCGCCTGGCTGGACGCGCCGAGGAGCGGCCCGCCGGCGGCGCCGATGCAGGCGGCGGCGCCGATGAGGAGCGCGGAGGGGGCCAGGCCCGCGACGGCGGTCGGCACCGAGGTCAGCAGCAGGCCCACGAACAGGGCTGGGACCCGGCGCTGTGGGCCCTTCCAGACGCTCATCAGGACGGCGCTGGCGAGCATCCCGACGCCCGAGACCGACATCACCGTCCCGAGCACGCGGGCGTCGGCGAACGACAGGATGAGGGGCGGCGCGAGGGCGACGACGGCGCAGCCCACGTAGTTGCCGGTCCCGATCAGGAGCAGCAGCCCGAGCAGGCCGGGCCGCGCGAGGATGTAGCGAAAGCCATAGGCGATCTCGCGTCCCAGCGCGCCGCGCCCGGCGCGCCCTTCGGCGCTGGTCGCCGGGGGCGGGATGCGCACGAAGGGCAGGAGCGCGAGGGGGACGACGAACGACCCGAGATCGAGCCAGAACACGCCGCGCAGCCCGATCTGCGCGAGCAGGGCGCCCCCGAGCATCGGCGAGATGAGCTGGGCGATGCCCAGGCCGAGCTGGGCCATGCCGGCGGCGCGCCCGAGCTGCTCCTTCGGCACGAGCAGCGTCGTCGCCGCCGAGAACGCCGGGAACTGGAAGGCCCTGAAGCAGGCGCTGACCGTGACGACGACGTAGATGTGCCAGATCTCGAGGCGCCCGACGGCCAGCAGCGCCGCCAGGACGAGGGGGGTGAGCGAGGCCCCCGCTTCGCTCAGGATCAGCGCGCGGCGCCGGTCCCAGCGGTCGACGAGCGCGCCGGCGATCGGCAGCGAGACGACCATCGGGATCGTGGAGAAGAACAGGACGAAGGTGAGCGTCGTGGACGAGCCGGTCTGCTGATAGACCCATACGCTCAGCGCGAAGCCGGTGAGTCCCGAGCCGAGCTGCGAGACCATCAGTCCGAACCAGGTGAGATAGAAGCTCCGCATCCGGTGGCTCGCGGCCTCGTGCAGCATGGCGTGTCCCTTCTCGGTGCACTTTTGCGCGCTGGTGCGTGCGCGACCTGCCGAATCCGGCCAGGGCCGCCGGCAACCTACCACGCGTCGAGAGGCAGCGCCCTCACCAATGCAGCTTTCCAGAAAAGGAATTAACGACTACCCGCCATCGAGGACGATTCGACAGTAACCGAGTAAGTTTTTACGACAGCTGCGCAGCGCTCAGCCTGCCAGTCACAGACATGAATCGACAGTGAAGAAGGGTTAAGAAATGTAACTTTCGACGACACCCAGGGGGACCGCGCGGGGCTCACCTCCGCGTGGCGGACAGAGGCAGGCCTGCCGGCGTCTCCGCGGGGTGCACCCGCGCGTTGATGGATGTACGCGGGAGATCGCCGACAACCCGCCGGGCCGGCCGGCGCAGCTCGCGTCGCTCCGGGCCGCTCAGGGCCGCCGGAGCGAGAACGCGAGCCAGGCGGTCACCGGCTTTCCATGGCCTTCCGCAAGCTCAACGGTCGCATGTCGGTCCAGACGCGATCGATGTGAGCGAGGCACTCCTTGCGCGTGCCCTCGGTGCCCTCGGCGCGCCAGCCTGCCGGCAGCTCGCGCTGTGCCGGCCAGATCGAGTACTGCTCTTCATGATTGAGGACCACCCGGAAGATGGTCTCGTTGTCTTCAGGATCCCACATGATGCACCCTCACGGCTCTTCGGAGCTGCGCATCGTAGGAGCCACCGCGGTGACATGCAAGCGATGACCAATCTCACGCTGCCGGCCGCGTCCTTCGAAAAGGACGGTGCGGCTGTTCTGTATGACCCCTGGCGCCGCGCATCCCCGTCGATCCGGGGGGCCTCGCCGCTGCCAGCGACGGTGCAGCCGATGCAGATCCCCTGGCGTGCGTCGCTCGATTCCGCTGGCATCGCGCAGGTCAGCCCAGGCGCGCCGCGAGCTCCTGATAGAAGTCGCGACGATCGGCGTGGTCGGGCAGGCCCGAGACCTGGCCGTCGCCCACCTCGATGACCGTCCACCCGCCGTGGAGGAGCTCCGCAACATCGATGGTGAAGAACCGGCTCTTCACGCGCGCCGCGAGCGCGCGCAGCTCGACCGCCGGCGACGTCTCTGCTGCATACTCCACCTCGTCCCAGTAGCGCAGCGAGGCGACAAGCTCGCCGTCGAGGAAGAAGAGGCGGTGTTCGCGGGCGAGCGGCATACCGCTCTTCGGGTGCCGCCCTGCCGGCGCGAGCTCGACGAACTCACGAAAGACGAGGCCGCCTTCCAGATCGCTGCCCTGGAGCTCGAGGAAGCGGCGCACGACGCGCTCGACAGCGCCGCGATCGGAGGCCACGGGGATGAAGCACGCCTCGGCCCACTCATGCTTCCTCGACTTCACGAAGTCCTTCAGGAGGACGGGGCTGTCGCCGAAAGGGCGCAGGAGCGCCATCACGTCGTCGATCTCGACGTCGCCCCGGACGGGCAGCCAGACGGAGCGCGGCGTGTTGCCCTCGAGCGCGGGGTACCAGCCCGGGAGGTGGTGGCCGTGCACGTAGGCGTCAGGATCGTTGACGAGGTGCACGCCGCGGGCCGCGAGGGCGCTGTAGAGGTCGACGTACACGCTGGGCCGGAGCATCCAGCCGCGGTAGACAGCGACCACCCCCTGTGCCTCCGGAACGCGGCGAACGGCCGCGCGGCTGTCGCCGGCGAGGAGGGCCTCGTGGTCGATGAGCCCGAGTTCGTGGCCGAGGCCGCGGGCCGCGGCCGCCTCGCTGGCGAACGCGCTGTCGGGCTGGCGAGGAGCGAGCGGGTCGGAGCAGAAGAGGAAGTACATGGGGCTCTCTTGCGCGCACGCGAGCGAGGCGACCGACGCCAGGCGGCGGCCCGCGCCGGATGGCGGTGGCTGAGCGCGCCGACGCCCCTTACACTCGCCGCGACCGTCGCGCCACCGCTGGCGCGCCCAACGCATGATGGAGATCCCCCGTGAATGACCATCCCGCATTGACGCCCGGCCGCGTGGCCGTGGTGACCGGCGCGGCGAGCGGCATCGGCCTCGCCGCCGCTCGCCGCTTCGCGCGCATGGGCCTGAAGGTCTGCCTCGCCGACCTCGACGGGCCGGCGCTGCACGAGGCGGCCGCAGGCGTGGCCGCCGTCGCGGCCGGCGGCAAGGACGACGTGCGGGCCGTGCCGACCGACGTCGCCAGGCTGGACGACGTGCAACGCCTGAAGCAGGTCGCCTACGAGACGTTCGGCGAGGTGGCGGTGCTGATGAACAACGCCGGAGTCGGCGGCGGCGGCAAGCCCTGGCAGAGCTACGACCGCTGGCGACACCTCATCGAGGTCAACCTCTGGGGTGTCATCCACGGCGTGCAGGCGTTCACCGAGGCGATGCTCGCGCAAGGCACCCCCTGCGCCATCGTCAACACGGGCTCGAAGCAGGGCATTACCACCCCGCCGGGCGACGCTGCCTACAACGTCAGCAAGGCCGGCGTGAAGGTGCTGACCGAGCAGCTCGCGCACGAGCTGCGCAACGTCGCCGGCTCGAAGGTGACCGCCCACCTGCTGATCCCCGGCTACACCTACACCGGAATGACCGCGCGCGGCCCGGAGAAGCCCGCGGAGGCCTGGACCGCCGACCAGGTGGTCGATTTGATGATCGACAGCATGGGTCGCGGGAATTTCTATATCCTATGCCCCGACAACGCGGTCACACGCGAGATGGACGAGCGCCGCATACAGTGGGCGGCCGACGACCTTATCCGGAATCGACCGGCGCTGTCTCGGTGGCACCCCGACCACGCGGAAGCGTTCGCGGAGTTCATGGCGGGCGCGGCGAAGCCCTGACCGTCAGGACCTCCGGATCAGGAGCGGCCCGCAGGCCGCCGACGACTCAGCCCTACCCCCCCACGACATCTCGAAGCGCTGCACCTCGGACGCGGACCGCGGCGCGAGCCGAGATCCATGATCTCCCGTACCGTAACAGGAGAATTATACGTGGCGTTTGCCGGCGCTCGGGAATCGGTGTTTCAAATTGACGTGCTGATCGAAAGCCTCAGCGCATCACGGCGCCCGATCTCGCCGCGCGGTGCTGGTTTCTTGGTCATCCGTTGAGATCCTGCTATGATGTCCTCGACAATCAATCATCCATATTACACCCTACCGGACACCGGGTATGCTCACCCTATCTGAACAGCCACTGCAGAGTCACTGGTGTCTCAATGGCAGCGTGAAGATCTGGTGTCCGGCCCCGGGGCTGATCGTCACATGTGTCACCGGGATGCTGGTGGACGATGGAGCCGCGGCGATCGAGGAGGCGATGTTGCGCCGTGTCGCCCAGGATGGCCGCATCCTCGTCTTCAACGACTGGGAGGCGATGACAGACTACGAGCACGCCTCGCGCACGCGGCTGACCGAGGCGACGACCTCCGTCCTTCACGCGGTCGAGGGAGGGCACTTTCTCCTGAACTCCAGGCCCGTCCACTTCGGGGTTCAGGTCGCGAACGCAGCCATCCGGAAGCTCACGGTCCATCCATCCCGCGTCCTTTTCGAGCGCACGCTGCAGGACGTGCTCCGCCAGCGCATCCTGTACGGCCTGGCCTGACCGGAGGATCTGGGAATGGGCGGATGGAGTCCGCCTCGTTCCAGGCAAGGACTCCGATGGACACAAGCACCGGCCGTGCGTCCGGCGAGCGTCCTTCCGACATGCGCTGTCGCCGCTTTTCTTGAGATCTCGCGCACCATCTCCAGCCGCTTCACGTTGCGGCGCAGTCGCTGCCGCTCCTCACGTTCCGGCGTCGTCAGCGCCCCTGGCGGGCCGTGGCCCGCGTCGATGTCCGCGCGCTTGATCCAGTCGCGCAGCGCCGTCTCGGCGGCTCGAAGGGCTCGCCACCCACCGACGACCCCGCGGCGAGCCAGTGGCGCCCGCGTGACGCCGGGAGCGTGCTCCGCCGTTAGCGCGCCGGCCGACCCGGCGGATCCTGAGAGCGTGATCGAAGTGCGCGCCAGCCGTCCCGTCGCCGCCGGCCTCTGCGCCGGCTTCCTCGCCCTCGCGGGCTGCAGCCGACCCGCGTCGCACTACGCCATCGAGACCGTCATGGCGAGCGCGTACCGGCCGCCTGCGCTCGCGACGATGGAGCGGCCTCCCGTGAGCGCCGCGCCGGATCTGGTGCTCGCGGGCGACATGCACTGCCACCTGAGCCCGCCCGATCACCCGGGCGAGGCGTCGCGCGATCCGGCGGCGACGGTCGCGCTCGCGGCCGACGAGAAGCTCGATTTCCTGGTGCTCACGCCCCACGTGCCGGCGCGCTTCTTCGAGCACGAGGAGCTGCGCGCGGCCGTGCTCGAAGCGCAGGATCGCCTGCGGGCCGAGCTCGCGGCGCGCTCGACCGGCCGCACGGTGTTCGTCGTCGGGATGGAGTACACCGATCAGGTCTACGGCCACGTGGGCGCGGCGTTCGCGGATCTCCGCGCCGTGCTCGCGGACGTTCCTGTCGACGAGGCGCGCGCGCACCCCGGCCGGTTCTTCGAGCGGTTCGTGGCGCGCGGCGGCTTCCTCGTGATCAACCACCCGCTCTCCACGCCCCTCGACTCGTCGATCCGGATGGCGCGCGCGGATCTCTCGTGGCGCCCCTTCACGAGCGCCGCTCCGGTGCCCGAGGAGATCGCGGCGGTGAACCGCCTCGCGCCGGGCATCGAGGCGTACAACATGGTCGTCACGCACCTGCGGGATCGGTACCTGCTCCTCGACACGCGCCGCACCCTGCTCGCGACCATGGCCCGCGTGGATCGAGAGATCGCGGCGCAGCAGCGGCGGCTGGTGCCTGTCGGCGGCAGCGACAGCCACACCGATTACCTGCGGCCGACGACGTACGTGCGCGCGGCAGGGCGCTCGGAGGCCGCCGTCCGCGACGCCCTCGCCGCGGGCCGCGTGTGCGTCCGGAGCCCGGAGGCGTGCTCGTTCGAGGTGCGGGCGCCGGGCGGTGCCTGGCAAGGCGTGGGGGCGTCGCTCGGGGCCGCGCCGGTGATCGAGGCGCGAGCGCGCGGCGCGGACTTCGAGGTCCTGGTCGGGGGCGAGGCGGTCGCGAGCGCCGACGACAGCGAGATCCTGCGCGTGCCGCTCTCGAAGCCAGGGTGTGCGGTGGTGCGGGCTCGTGTGGGCGACGGCTTCTCCGCGCCGATCTACGTGGGGTGTCCGTTCGCCGAGTGAGGCCGGGGGCGCGCTCACCGTTCGAGATCGCTCCATGCGAGGTGGGCAGTGAGCGCACCGGACGAGCGCGCAAGCGGATGGACAGGAAGTCTGTCGAGCAGACCGGCGAGCAGGCGAATGACATGATGGGCCTTGGCGCCACCGCGCTTGGCGGCCTCAAGGGTCGGCCGGGTGGGCTCGTGGCGCTCGTCGCCGGCGCCCTGATCGTGGAGAGCGCCATCACGCGCGTGTGCCCGGTGAACCGGCTGCTCGGGGTGGACACGAGAGAGAGGGAGCTCCGGGCGACGGGTCCGTGATCTCGTGAATCGGCGCGGCGCGGTCGTGCTATGTCGAGCCGCATGGCAACGCCGCGTATCGCCATTGTGGGCCACGTGGAGCACGTGACGCTCGGACGCACCGAGGGCGTCCCGAAGCCGGGCGACATCGTTCACCTGGAGGACGCGCGCTTCCTCCCCGGCGGGGGCGGCGGCCTCGCCTTCGCGCAGCTCTGCCGGAGCGACGCCGAGGTCCACCTGTTCACGGCGCTCGGGCGCGACGAGGCGGCGCGAGCCGTCGAGGAGCGCATCCGGGCCGCGAACGAGCGCGTCCACATCCACGCGGCGCGGCGCTCCGCGGCGCACCCGCGCGTGGTGATCTTCGTCGACGCCGACGGGCGCCGCACCATCATCGTCACCGGGAGCCCGCTCCAGCCCGCGGCGACCGATCCCCTCCCCTGGTCGCTGCTCGCCGACTGCGACGCCGTGTACTTCACCGGCGCCGCCCCCGAGAGCCTGCGCCTCGCCCGCGCCGCGCGCCGCCTCGTGGTGACAGCCCGCCGGGGCGCGGCGCTCCGGGCGGCGGCGGTCGCGCCCGAGGTGGTCATCGGCAGCGTCGCGGACCCGCGCGAGAACGCGCCGATCGATGCCTACGACCCCCGCCCCGGCGCGCTGGTCCTCACCGACGGGCCGCGCCCGGTGCGCATCGTCCGGCACGGGGGCACGACGCTCGTGGACGCGCCGCCCGCGCCCGAGAGGGTCGTCGGCGATTACGGCGCCGGCGACAGCTTCGCGGGCGCGCTCACGTTCTTCCTCGCCCACGGCCTCTCGATCGAGGAAGCCTGCCGCCGCGCCGGCCCGCACGGGGCCGCGGTGCTGCGCGGGATCGATCCGCTGGAGACGCAGACGCCTCTCGTCGCGCCGTGATTGTTCCCGCGCGCGCAGCGGGCGCAGCGCGCCAGGAACGGCGCGCCGGCGGCAGTGCAGCGATGTCGTCTTACCCCCAGGGGGCGAGCACCGCGCGGCGGAGCGCGAGCGCGCGCGCGAGCTGGTACTCCAGGCGCTCTCGCCGCAGCTCCGGGATGATCGCGGCCAGCTCGCGGACCGCGAGGTTCGCGTGCTCTTCCTGGAGCGCACCCACGAAGCCGTTGACCCCGCGGAGCAACCCATGGTCTTCCCATACGGCGAGCTCGAGCAGATCGCGCAGGAGGCCGTCGAGCCCGGCATGGTCGCGGGCGAGCCCGAGATAGGCGCGCTCGCTCACCGCGAACACCTCGCCCATCCTCGCGAAGGAATCATCGACCTGCTCCATCATCTCGATGATCGCGGTCATCGCTGCCCGGTGCAGCGCCAGGCGCTCGAGATCCGACGCCGCCCTCGCTTCGAGGAGGTCGATCTGGCTCTCGAGAAAGCTCGCGAGCAGATCTGTGGCGCGGTGATCATAGTAGCCATCGGGTCCGACGAGGCTGCGGAGCTCGGGCTCGAAGCGCGCCGGCGACACAGGGAACCGCGGCCAGTGCCCCCGGAGCGCGCGCGCCTCCAGCCGCCGCCGAGGCGTGTTGCGCATCGCATCCGTGCGTTGGCTTGGACCGCTGTGCCATACCCGCTTCCAGGCCTTCTTCAGCAGCCACTCGCTCGCCTGCTCCTCTGCGTCGAGGACGGCCTCCGGGGTCCGCGCGAGGCGCTCGAGCCGGCCACGGAGGTGGACCACCTGCGCGAGCATCGCCTCGGCCGCATCGCCGCGAACACCTCGACTCGCTGCGCGCGCGCGGAACTCCCGCGCGATCGCGTCGAGGCCGCGCGGCTCCTCCAGCGCGAGCCGCAGGAGCCATCGATCCCAGTGGCAGAAGGCGACGCCGTCGATCTCGCGCCACGTCTCCGGGCCGTAGCGCACGCCGTCGTCGAGCGGACGTTCTGCCGGGCGCGGCAGGCGCCTGGCTCGGGCATCGTCTTTCACCAGCACCTCCGCTCGGTCCGCGCCAGCACGGCTCGATCCGAGGCGCGCCCGCTGCCAAACAGGCATGCTTCGTTGCATCCGACCTCTCGCATCGCGGCGCAGCGTACGCGATCCACGCGAACGAGCGAGGGAGATGAGCCATCGAATCGCGACAGTTTGCGGAAGGCGCTCAACACATTCCGACGAACAGACGAATTTTACCTATCCGAAGACAGGAATCTGCTGCTCCGGACACGGAATGTTCCCGCGAGAGAGTTGACAATTCATGAAGACAGCTCGGAATGCAGGAGCGCCTGGAGAACGGTTCGACGCGTTCCCCGCCCGGAACGGCGTGCGCTCGGCGTTCTCATGCACAGGAAGGCTCCACTCCAGGCTTCGTTTGTGGCATGAGCTGGCGCACAGATGACGACGGGTTGCCACTCGCCCTCGCTCCCGGACGAACGCCGCTTCCTCCGGGGTTGTCCTCGGGACGGCCGGCTGCTTCCCGGCGGCATGCAGGCGGCGTGTGGGCGCGTCGCTCCTCGCGTCGAGCGTGCAGGCGGCGGCGCAGGGGTTGCGTGAGATGGCTGCCCGCGGTGCTGGCGCGGGATGGTTCCGCGCGAAGCTGGCCTTCGAGGCCGCCTTCGCGAGCTCCGGCAGGCCTCGGATCGACCGCGTGCGCAAGGTGGGTCATGGCCTCTCCAACGAGGTCTATGCTGCCCACGTCGAGCTGGTGCCCGATCCGGAGGGTCGCTCTGGAGCCTATGCGGCCCTTCTGCCGGTCACGGGCAGCGCCTCGCGGGCGCGCGCGAGCTGGCAGCGAGAAGGCGCTCTCCTCGAGCGGGTCGCCGCCCGCACGCACGCGATCCGCGTGCCCACCTTGACGGCGATCGTCCCGGTGGGAGGGGTCGACGTCGTGGTGCGACCCTACCTCGAAGGGATCCCCCTCGACCTGCGCGCCGGCCGCCAGCCCAGCGTGGCGCCCTGGGAGGTCGTCGCGCGCGTCGCCGCGACGGTGCATGCCATCGACGTGGACGACATCCCCGGCCTCGGGGGACACGCCACGCGGCGCGCGCACGCCCTGTCGGAGATCTCGGTCCTCCATGGGGTCCCCGAGCTCCGCGAGGCGGAGCGGTGGGCGCTCGCTCATCTGCCGGAGGAGGAGCCCTCGACGCTCATCCATGGGGACCTCCTGGGTCAGAACATCCTGCTCCACTGGGAGAAGCCGTTCGGCGTCATCGACTGGGAGTACGCGACGCGAGGCGATCCCGCGTACGACATGGCCATCGTCACGCGCGGGGCGAGGAGGCCGTTCCAGATCGACCACGGCCTGACTCGGCTCCTCGATGCGTATGCCATGCACGGGCGGCTGCGCATCGACGCGTCGGCCGTGCGCCTGTACGAGCTGTGCCTGGCGGGACGCTGGTACCGCGATGCGCTCGAGGGCAAGGGCGGCGGAGAGCCCCCGGACCAGAGCTTGCGACGCGTCGAGAACGTCCTCCGGCGAGCGCGCGCGGCGAGCGGAAGACGCGAGCAGGGGTGAGGTGGGCGAGATGGCAATCACCTCGCTTCAGGCCGACCAGCCAAGCGGCGCGCGGAGCCTCGTCTCCGATGTGCTCCAGCGCGAGAAAAACAGCCCGCGACTCCGTCTGTTAACTATGCCGACGTGGTCTTCCGTTCACGGATTCGCTCTCCCGATGCGCAGCTCCATCAAGGCACTATCGTTCCATCGAGCCATGACCGGCGTGCTGCCCTCGGCCCATCTCGAGACCTCATGCGTCTTCGACGACGTCGCTCGCGCGTGCAACGTCGCTCCAGGACGCCCCGTGGCCTGCGCGAGCAACCGTTGAAGCCCCTGCTCGTTACCCTGGAGAGACCTCGCGCCCGATGTCGCCCCGACCACGTAAAGCCCGGTACAGACACCTCCAACCTTGGCAGCGTACACTGACACGCCCTTCAGATCGGCCCATCCCGTGCTCGCGGAACCCGCTCCCCGCTCGAGGAGCTCGTCTACCACGGGCACAGGTGCCCCGACCAGCGCCATCTTGCCAAGCTCGGCGCGCGCCCAGGCCGACGCTGCGTCTGCCTTCTGCTGGACCTCAGTGTCACCCTCGGCCAGCTCCTGCGCCGTCGCCGCAAGCTTCGACAGGGATCGAAGCCACCGTACCCGGGAGAGGGGGTCGCTCGCGGGTGCCGTCCGAGCGTCGAGCCCCTCGATCGCCTTCCGACGCGTCTTGTCGAGCGAAGCCGCGCGCCCGGGAGAGCTGCGGGCCGTGTTGGCCGCCCTCGCCGCGCCGAATCGGCAGAGGTCGTCACTACAATTGGCTCCTTGCGCCTCGAACGCGCGCGCCTTCAGCTCACCGAGCTCCGGTGCATCGGAAAGCTCCGACGACCACCGAGTGAGCAGATCCACGGCCGCCGCAGTGCGGCTGGCCTGAAGAGCCACCTCGATCGCTTCGACGCGCGCTCGCTTCGCGCTTGCCTTAGCGCGATCTGCATGACTGCCGCCTCGCGCGGCGATAGCGTCCAGTTTCGCGAGCCGAGCATCCCCGGAGAGCCGCTCTGCCTCAACGAGGTCGAGCTCGTCGATGGCGTCCGCCGCCTGCTTGGAGGGCTCCGCAGCTGCCAGCGCCTCCGCGACGAGCCGCGCATGCTCATAATTTCCCGCAGCTACCGCTCCCCGCAGTTCCTCCGTGCTCGGCCTGCCGAAATAGCCGATCATGGGGCAGAGCAGAAACGCCGCGACGCTGATCACCGTCGCGAGCTGCGTGACGATCCCAAGCGGCCAGAATCTGAAGCCTGGACGAAACGCGCGGAGCAGACCTCCGACTGCCACGATGGACGCTGCCATGCCGGTCAATGAGGAAAACGCGATCGTCCGATTGATAGAACGAAAGTAGTTGGTCGGACCGAACAGCGCCGACATATACCAAGTGCCCCCGATAAGTAGAACGCACGATGCCACGCCCCAGAGGATCAGACGGCGACGGATAGGGCCCACGGCATTCTGCGTCGACGCCCCGGTCAATCTCGCGCCGGACAGGACGACCGTACCTTCGGTGCCACACATCTCGTAGTGCACGTCGCGTCGGACAACGCCAAGCCGGAGGAGCTGCTGCGCCTGTATCTGCTCGAGCCGAGGATCGAGCGCGGGCGTATGTCGCCGCAGCATGCGGTTGTCCTCGGGCGAGAGCCTCCCACCGGCGATGCTCCCCGGGCCCTCTGCGGATGCAAACAGCGTGAAGGCCTCGAGGTCCGACGGCTGAAGAAACCGCTCTTCCAGCAGTTGCGGGTGCGCGTTGATGATGGGGCTGTCGTTGGAGATCTTGATGGCGACGCGCACGCTCTCTCGGTACGTCCACCAGACGAGCTGCTGGCCGCTGCCCGAGCAGCCCGCGCAAGTGATCGTCCCTCTGGACAAACATCCGCCGCAGCCCACGGCGCCACCACCTCTACACACCGAGCACTTGATGTACTTGCTCGACTTCTTGTAGTGCTTCACCACCTTGCCGGTGCCCGAGCATGTCCCGCATCGCTGCCTACCGCTTCCGGCGCATGCGGGGCACGGGCCAATGCCGCTGCCACTGCACAGCGCGCAGCGGTCAACGTGCTCCGTGTGCGCCCGCAGATCCTCCATCGTGCCGCTGAAAGGGTCGAGAGACGCCGGATCGGCTGGGCTCGAGACGCGGCTCCTGCGCTCGTGGGTAGGGACGCGCTGCTGTACGAGGTCGCGACGGATCACCGCCGTCGCGACGCGCGTGATCAGCTCGTCGCGCTCACTCACGGACGTGATCATCGCGTCAAGCCGCCGGGGAGCACCGAACTCGGTGCGGGCCCACGACTGAAACGCGTTCCGCACGTCCGCGCTCGCGTTCACGTTGCCCTTCTCCTCGCCCCGGTACGGCGTTGAAGTCATCGCGCGGAAGCGTACCTGTATCCAGGCGTCCGGTGTAGACCTCACGAGCCGCGTACGCCACGCTGCTGGACCGGACCCATCCGTACACGTCCGCATCCGCGGACCGCGTGGCCTTGACGCACACCTCGATCCGCGACGAGAATGTGGCGTGCCTCCGCGATCCCCTCTCGTCGCCCTCGGAACGGCGGTCATGGCGATCATCCAGGGAGCGATGTCCTCGAGCACGCTCGTTCCGAGCGCGCTAGCGCAGGCGCCTCGACGACCCGACGACGACGTGGACGGCGAGGACCCGCTGCTCCTCACCGCGCCCAGCATCGAGCAGCCGATGTACCTCGCCCACCGATCCCACAGCTCGCATCGCTCGCACCGCTCACACAGCAGCCACTACTCAGGCGGTTACAAGTCGGGCTCGAGGGGCTCGTACGAGGAGCCCGCGCCTGAACCACCGCCGCCGCCGCCGAGACCGGCCACGGTGTCGCTCGTGGCCTACCCCGGCGGGCGGATTTTCCTTGACGGGAAGCTCGTGGGTACAGATTCCACGGCGACGCTCACGTTGGCGCCGGGCACACACGAGATTCGCGTGGAGAATCAGTTCGTTGGCGACACGAACGCCAGCATCTCCTTGTCCGAGGGACAAACCGGCATGATCGTCGTCCAGTGGTAGCTGTATGACGACCAAGGGTCCTGACGCGGGCGCACCGTTCTCGTTCCGAGACGGATACATTGCCATCACGGTCGACCTCCGTGCCTACCGTCTCTCGGCCGTACAGAAGGCCGCGTACCGGATGGCCGCGAAGTGCACAGCCGTGGTTGGCAAGATCCACGACCAGTCGCTCGAGGTAACGCTCACCTTCCCACCCACGACCAGCGAGCGGGCAGCGCTCGAAGCGGCGAGGCTCTTCTTCGAGGAGCTTCTTGACCAGGAACTGCGGGAGAAGGTCGGGGAAGAAACAGCGTCGCTCCGCGCGCTGATCCTCGCGCACGCCTTCTCGCGCGCGCGTGTCCCTCCTCAAGGGTGACATGGCGCATGCAGTGTTCCAGCCGAGGAGCGCCTACGCACAGCGCGCAGCATATCGGCTGCTGCCACTCAGGTTCGGTCGCCTTGATGAAAGCACATACATCGTCACGAATGATGTCGGTGAGTACGTTCGCCTCGAGCGCGCCGAGCTCGCTGCGTTCGTCGAGCGAAGGCTCGCACCGAACACGAGCGTGTACAAGGCGCTGAAGTCGCGGCACTTCCTCTACGAAGACGATTCCTCCGTCGCCTTTGATCTGCTGGCACTGAAGTATAGGAGCCGCGCCGAGCGCATCGCCGAGTTCACGGGGCTCCACATCTTCGTCGTCACGCTGCGTTGCGACCAGTCGTGCCAATACTGTCAGGTATCAAGGCAGTCGGAGGACAGCGCCCAGTACGACATGACCGTAGCGCACGCCGACAAGGCGCTCGACATCGTCTTCCGCAGCCCGAACGAGCACATCAAGATCGAGCTACAGGGGGGCGAGCCGCTCCTCAATTTTCCCATTATCCGCCACATCGTGGAGCGCGCGCAGAAGCTCAACGAGCACTATCGGCGCAACCTCCAGTTCGTGATCACATCCAATCTATCGCGCCTGTCTGACGACGTGTTGTTGTTCTGCAACGAGCACGGCGTGTACCTGTCGACCTCGCTGGATGGGCCGGCTGACCTACACGATGTGCAGCGGCCGACGCGCGGGGGCGGCAGCCATCAGAAGACGATCCAGGGGATTCACAGGGCTCGTGAGATCCTCGGGCCGGACCGGATCTCAGCGCTGATGACGACGACGCCCAGGAGCTTGGACCGCGTCCACGAGATCATCGACGAGTACGTGCGCCTCGGCTTCCACGGAATCTTCCTCCGGAGCCTCAGCCCGTATGGCTTCGCGACGCGGAGCCTGGTCAAGCGATACAGCGTTGACGACTGGCTCGACTTCTACAAGCGCGGGCTCTCGCACATTCTACGAATCAACGCACGCGGATACGTCTTGCGGGAGGATTACACGACCATCCTGCTGCAAAAAATATTCAGTCCGCTCGGCTCGGCATACGTCGATCTCCAGTCTCCTGCGGGCATCGGGATCGGGGCGCTCGTCTACAATTACGATGGGGCGGTGTATGGGTCAGACGAGGGTCGCATGCTCGCCGAGATGGGGGACCAGACGTTCCGGTTAGGACACCTCGATGAGGACAGCTACGAGGCCATCGTGATGTCCGAAGCGCTCCTCGCGCCGCTCGGCGAGACGATCCTCGAAGCGGTGCCGATGTGTACCGAGTGTCCTTTTCTGCCCTACTGCGGCGCGGATCCGGTGTTCCACAAAGCAACACAGGGCGACGTCGTCGGGCACAAGGCATTCAGCGCGTTCTGCGCAAAACAGATGGGCGCGCTGCGGCACGTCATCGGGCTCCTCGAGACCGATGACGAGGCGCGGGACATTCTGCTGAAATGGGTATGAGCTCATGCTCGTGAAGCTGTCGGCGCGAGGTCTGCGGGCGTTATCGGAAGTGTCCCGCACGCCGTTCATCGCTAGGATCTCGGAAGATCCTGCACTTCCGGAGGCGGATCGAGGAAGGGAGCTCCTTCTCACCGGGGATGCGACCGAGCTCCCGCAGGGATATCGAGGTTACCTCTTGCACCGGCCGATACGAGCTTCTGATCGGAAGGACGTTTACCTCCTCGGCTCGGACCATCGTTACCTGCGGGCTGGGGACGTTGTGCGGATCGACCCGGTGCAGGGCTCGGTTTCGGCGCTCTACCGGGCGTCCTCCCGATCGAACACATTTCTGTTAACTGAGCGCTGCGACAATTTCTGCGTGATGTGCTCTCAGCCGCCGAAGGAGCGCGACGACAGCTGGCTCGTGGACGATATCGAGCAGGCCATACCGTTGATCTCCCCGGAAGCCACCGAGATCGGGCTTACGGGTGGAGAACCCGCTCTCCTGGGCGAGCGCCTGGTCCGCCTCCTGGTGCTCCTCCGGCGGTATCTGCCCCGCACCAGCGTGCATGTGCTGTCGAACGGCCGGAGGTTCGCCGACCCCAGCTTTGCGCGTGTGGTGGGTGACGTGGAGCATCCAGACCTGATGTTCGGGATCCCGCTCTACTCGGATCTACCAGAGGAGCATGACTACGTCGTCCAGGCGAGGGGAGCCTTCGACGAAACCGTGCGGGGCATTTTGAACCTGAAGCGACGGCGAGTTCGCGTGGAGCTCAGGTTCGTGATTCATCGCGAGACGGTCGATCGGATGCCCGAGTTCGCGCGGTTCGTCACGAGGAATCTGACCTTCGTGGATCATGTCGCGCTCATGGGCCTCGAACCTGTGGGATTCGCGAAGACCAACATCGACGCACTGTGGATCGATCCCATCGACTACCAGGGGCTGCTCCGTGAGGCCGCGATGACGCTCGATCGGGCGGGAATGGCCGTGTCGATCTACAACCATCAGCTCTGCACTCTCGATGTTAGCCTGCATCGGTTCGCGCAAAAAAGCATCTCTGATTGGAAAAATGTATACATCGACGCTTGCGAAGGGTGCCACCGGAAAGAGGCGTGCGGAGGGTTCTTCGCTTCTGCAATATTGAAGCGCAGCAGGGGTATCGTTGCGTATACTTGACGCTCGGATTCGCATCAGCTCAGAAGGTTTGTGAAGCTATCCATGAAAGCGTGCGAGATTCACCTCACGCCACTGCCGTCGCGAACGACGCGAAGAGGTCCCCCACCTGCACCAGCGCCCGTTCCCGTCCCCTACCCTAGTATCGGCCTGGAGCCGACCAACGTGGGGTTCGTGCCGAACGTCCTCATGACGTGCGCTCCGGCGCACAACATGAGCACCCAGCCTGCCCTGACCAACGGGGCCAAGATCATGCCCAGCGTCACCAATGTACTCGTCCTGGCGCCGTGAGCTGCGCACGGCATCGACCGAGAGAAGGAGAAACAAACCGTGCGATCGACCCAGACTTGTCCGAAGTGCTCTGGCAGGAAGTTCGCCGTCACCGCCAGGTTCCAGCTACCCGAAGGGGGAGAGTGCCCTGCGATCATGGTGCACACGGTCCAGCGCAGCGGCATGGAGTCAATCGAACTGGGAAGTTCCAGACCTGGGTCTGTCTGACGTGCGGCTATACCGAGTTCTACGCGCACGACCTCGGCGACCTTGCGCAGATCGAGCAGGCGGTCAGCCCGTGGTCCGACCAGATGCGTATCGTGGACGCGACCGCACCGCAGAAGGGGTCTTACCGGTAACTCTCCATGGACATCGGCCCGAGACGGCGCCGAGACTTCGCCGCCGTCTCGTCGCGCACCACCTGCTGCACGGCGATGCCCAGGGTAGGAGCGGAACAGCCCCGGGCTGCCCGAGCACCAGTCCTCGATCAGAGTTGTGAGGAGTCCCGCTCGGAGGTGCGACAGGGCCACCCGGTCCAGCACCGCCGTCCTCCCCGCCGGCCGGGAGCGCTGTCATGGCCGCGTGACAGCGGCTGTCCGCGCGGCGGTCCTCTGACCTGAGCGCTGTCGCGGCCGCGTGACAGCGGCGGTCCGCGCGACGGTCGTCTGTCGCGCCGCCGTTACACCGCCGCGCCGCCTCGCCGAGAGAACCGCGGTCGATCCGCGGATTCCGCCACGCTCGCCGCCATGGCATGGCGCATGCTATCTTGTCCGGCTCGCAGGGCGGCGCGCAGCGCTGCCAGCATCCTTGACCGGCAAGCGTGCCGGGACCGGCAAGCGTGCCGGAACGAAGGCTTGAACCTCTCTGGAGGAGGAGATCGCAATGAAGCGCTCTGTTTCCGCGCTCGGCATCGTGATGGGGCTCGGGCTTCTTCCGGCGGCCTGCGGGCCCGCGTCGCAGCTCGAGGGCGAGATCGACGGGCCGGGGCTCGAGATCATGGTGGGCACGCCCGGCTCGACGGGCCCCAACGGCATCCCGAAGCTCGCGTGGCACACCTGGAAGGGCGCCGTGGCCCGCGCGCTGCAGACCCAGCTGCTCCGGGGCGGCGCCATCAACCCGGTGATCCTCTCCACCGGGATCCTCGCGGACAACGGCGGCGAGGAGGTCTTCGCCCACACGGTCAGCTGCGCCGTCGCGGAGGGCACCGCCGTGCCCCACGGCAACAAGCTGCCCTACGTGGGACGGGGAATGGTGAGCGGCGCGAACTGGGCCGCGAGCGGGCTCTCCGGGATCCAGATCACCAACGTGCTCGAGTGCGTGGTCGCGTTCGTCAACGACAAGACCAAGGGCGTCAACATCCTGCTCACGGGCTCCAACGTGGACGACAAGGAGGAGGAGGATCACACAGCGTTCATCCACCGCGAGGCGCTCTGGTGCGCGCGCATCTCCGGAGCCACCGTCGCCGTGGACGTCTACCCGACGCAGTCGTTCGTGGAGGGGTGCGGGATCGATGCCCAGGCGGCCCTGGAGGAGCGGTACTGCCACGAGGTGGGCGCCTGCGGCCTCAACTACAAGGGGATCCTGGATCTCGCCGCCGAGTGCGCGGGCGACGAGGAGACCGGCCAGTACAGCTGTGGCGGCAAGCCGTGCACGATGACGTGGCTGGAGGACGCCGAGCCCGACTGGTGCGATCCCCCGCTCGCCTCGCCCCCGCCGTCGCCGCCGCCCCAGTGAGCCGGCGCGCCCCCGCCCCAGCGAGCCCTGCCCCAGTGAGCCGGCGCGCCCCTGCCCCAGCGAGCCCTGCCCCAGCGAGCCCTGCCCCAGCGAGCCCTGCCCCAGTGAGCCGGCGCTCCCGCGGGCTCAGGGCGCCGCGGGGGCGGACGCCTCGCCCGTGAGCCGCCGCGCCTCGGCGAGGCGCGCGCCCAGCGTCCGGGCGCGCAGCGGGTTCGCCTGGATCGCCGCCTCCAGGGCCGCGATCTCGCGCAGCGTTTCCTCCCGCCGGGCGGCCGCGTCGGGCGCCGCCGCGGCGCGCAGGCGCAAGAGCCCGCCTTGGGCCACGAGCGCCCTGTCGAACCGCGGGTTCAGCGCGAGCGCCGCGCCCGCGTGCCGCAGCCCCTCGGCGATCTCGGCGGCGGCCTCCTGCCGGCGGCCCGCCATCCGGAGGGCGGCGCGGGCCTCGTGGATCTCGGCCAGCAGCGCGTAAAACCGCGGCTCGGCGAGCGGCTCGCCCAGCAGCAGCGGGCGGAGCGGCACCAGCGCCGCGTCGAGCCGCGCCGCGTCCGGGCGGCCCCGCTGCGCGCTCCACTGGAACGCGAGGAGCTCCGCCTCGGCGCGCAGCGCCCGGTCCGACACGTCCCAGGGCGCCTCGACGAGCCTGCGATCGAGCGTCTCGCGCACCACCTGGATCGAGGGCGCCGGGTCCTCGCCCCGCGCGAGCCGGACGCGCGCCTCGAGCGTCGCCAGCATCGCCCGCAGCGACTCCGGATAGGCCGCCGCGCCCGGCGCCATCTCCCGCGCGCTCGCCTGGATCCGCGAGAGCGCCGGACCGGGATCGGCGCCGGCGTCCAGCGCGTACAGCGCCAGCGCGTGATCCAGCCAGATCCGCCAGTAGGGAGCCCCGGTCCAGGAAGGGTCTTTTTGACGCATTGCGTCGATCATCCCGTGTGCCCGCTGGACCGCCTCGTCGGGGGAGCGGCCGGCGCGGATGAGGTGCTCCGCCTCGTGGAGGCCGGTGACCAGCCGGGAGATGCGCGCGTTGCCGAGGCCTGGATCGAGCGCCAGCACCTGGTCGCAGCGGGCCCGGGCGCGCTCGAAGGAGCGCTGCGGGTCGAGGCCGCGCACCGACTCGTAGCGGCCGCGCTCGGCGTGGGCGGCGCAGAGCTCGTTGAGGGCCCAGGAGAAGTCGGGGTCGCGCTGGAGCGCGGCCTCGTAGCCCTGGATGGTGCGCTCGAGGAGCTCGCCCCGCTCGCGGCCGATCAGGTCCGCGTGGTACGCCCGCGCCCGGAAGACAGCGGCGAGGACGTACCGCGCCATGGCGTCGTCCGGGCTCCTGGCGAGCGCCTCCTCGGCGCGCGCTGTCGCCTCGCGGAGGACCGCGTCGGCGTCCTCGCCCGGCGGCATGCTGCTCGCGACCCACCAGGCGAAGCAGCTGTGGACCCAGGCCAGCTTCACGTGCGCCTCGGGGCTGCGCGGGCTCGCCGCGAGCGCCCGCCCGCAGGCCTCGCGCGCCCGCTCGAAGCTCGGGCGCATCGAGTCGCCGCGGGTGCCGGCGGCGTTCATTGTCTGGGTCCAGAGCTCGCACGCGCCGGAATGGACTGAAGGGTCGGAGCGGCCGTGATCCGCCGCGGCCGCGTACGCCTCGGCGGCGCGATCGAAGTGGACCTTCATCCTGTCGAAATCGAAGGCGGCGTCGTGGCGGTAGCGGCTCCCCATCGCGAAGAGCACGTCGCCCTCGAGCTTCTTCGCCTCGTACAGCCAGGGCGCCCCCGCGAAGGCGGCCCGGGCCTTCTCCAGCGCCTCGTCGTGCCTGCCCTCGGCGAGCGCGAGCAGCCCCTCGACGTACGCGGGCGCCTCGATCGCCGCGGACCCCTCGGCGGCGCCGTCGAGCGCCGCGCGGAGGTGCGCGGCTGCCGGGGCCCTGTACTCGGCCTCCAGCGCCGCGATCCGGGCCTCGCGCTGCGCCTTGTCGCGGATGCGGCGGGTCTCCTCCAGGCCGCGGCGGTAGAGCTCCGAGAGCGCCACGCCGGCGGCGTAGTCGAGCCCCGGGGACCTGTAGCCGGCGCGCTCGGCCTGCCGGAGGTGGTCGAGGGCGGCGCGCGGCTCCTGGAGCGCGAGCAGGCCGCGGCCGAGGGCGTATTCGCCGGGGCCGCGGCCGAGCGCGCCCGCGGTCGCCACCCGGGCCTCCACGGCCTTCAGCCGGGCGCGGACCACGTCGCGCTCGCGCTCGACGTCGTGCAGCGGCATGCCGTGGACGCCGCGGAGGAAGAGCTCCATCTCCTTCACTGTCTCGCCCACTGTCTCGCCGAGCTCGCGGGCGAGGGTCGCCTGCTCCGCGGCGACGCGCCGGCTCCGGACGAACAGGCCGGCGACGACAAGCGCCGCGAGGAAGAGCGCGGCCGCGCCGAGGACCGCGGCCCGGTGCCGCCGCGCCAGCCGGGCGAGGCGGCGGCCGAGGGAGGCGCGGCGCGCGAGCACGGGGTCGCCGTCGAGGAAGCGCTGCAGGTCGTCGCCGAGCGCCCGGGCCGACTCGTAGCGGGCGCCGGGCTCCTTCTCGAGGCAGCGCAGCACCACGGCCTCGAGGTCCTGGGGGATGTCGCGGTCGAGGGTGCGCAGCGGCGGCGGATCCGCCTCGAGCACCTGGCGGAGGACGTCCATCACCGCGCCCCCCACGAACGGCGGGCGGCCGGCGAGCAGCGCGTGGAGGGTCGCGCCGAGGCCGTAGACGTCGGTCCGCCGGTCGAGCGAGCGCACCCTGCCGGCCGCCTGCTCCGGGGCCATGTACGCGGGGGTCCCGAGCAGGGCGCCGCCGGTGAGGGTGAGCCCGCTCTCGCCGACGTCGCGCGCGATGCCGAAGTCCATGAGGTAGGGGCGGTAAGCGCCGTCCTCGCCCCGCTCGAGGAGGATGTTGCTCGGCTTGACGTCGCGGTGCACGAGGCCGAGCCGGTGCGCCTCGTGGAGGGCCGCGGCGATGGTCCGGGCGACGCGGACCTTCTCCTCGAGGGGCAGGTCGCCGCGGGCCTCCTGGAGGGAGCGGCCCTCGATGTAGCGCATGACGATGAACGGCACGCGATCGGCGATGCCGGCCTCGTACACCTCGCAGACGTTCTCGTGGCGGAGGCGCGCCTGGGAGCGGGCCTCGCGCAGGAAGCTGCCGTCGATCTGCGCGCCCGAAGAGACGAGCTTGATGGCCACGCGGCGGCCGAGGCGGAGATCCCAGGCCCGGTAGACGACGCCCATGCCGCCACGGCCGAGGAGGTGGAAATCCTCGAAGCGGGCGTGGAGGGAGGGCGGGATCGGCGAGGGATCGTCGGGGGCGGCGGCGGCGGCGCGGGGGCTGTCGCCTGTCGAGTCGAGGCCGAGGTCGGGGGTGGGCTCGGGAGCGTCGGGCGCGGCGGCGGGCGCGGCGGCGGGGCCCGCGCAGTCGTGGAGGAGGCCGAGATCGGGGGTGGCGGGTGTGACCGGGCCCGTGACGGTCGCGTCGTCGCGGCCGCGCCGCGGCCCCGGCGAGGCGGCGGCGCGGGGATCGCTGGTGTCCGCGGGCCGGATCATCGGGCGCGGAGGCCGTAGCGCTGGATCAGCCGGTGGACGAGCTGGCGGGAGACGCCCATCGCGTCGGCCGCCTGCGAGATGTTGCCGCCGTGCTGGCGGAGCTTCTCGGTGAGGTAGGCGCGCTCGAGCTCCTCGAGCACCATCTCCCGCGCCTCGGGCAGCGGGAGCTCGAGGAGCCTGCGGAGGCGGACATCGCCGGGGTCCGCAGGGGGCGCCACCGGAGACGCGCCGGAGGGCGATGCGCCGGGGAGAGACGCGCCAGAGGGCGATGCGCCGGGGAGAGACGCGCCGGGGGGCGATGCAACGGGGGGAGTTGCGCCGGGGGGCGACGCAACGGAGGGTGTCGCGCCAGGGGGCGACCCAACGGAGGGTGTCGCGCCGGTCGGAGATGCGCCGTTGGGACCGGATCGCGCGGGCTCCGGGCTGGAGGTCCCATGCGGCGCCGGCGGCGCGGCGCTGACGATCTCGTGGAGCAGCTCGGGGAAGAGCACGAGCCGCGCGACGGTGTTGCGGAGCTCGCGCACGTTCCCCGGCCAGTCGTGCGATTCGAGCAGCGGGAGCGCGCCCGGCGGCAGGTCCGCGAGCGCGCGCGGCGGGTCGCGCGCGACGAGGAAGCGCTCGACCAGGAGCGGGATGTCGTCCTTCCGCTCCCGGAGCGCGGGGACGTGGATCTCCACCACCGAGAGCCGGAAATAGAGATCGGCCCGGAACGAGCCGTCCTGGGCCTTCGCGCGCAGGTTCCGGTGCGTGGCCGCCACGATCCGCGCGTCGAAGGGGACCCACTCGTTCGAGCCGAGCCGCCGGATCTGCCGCCCCTCGATCGCGCGGAGGAGCTTCGGCTGCAGATCGAGCGGGAGCTCGCCGATCTCGTCGATGAAGAGCGTGCCCCCGCTCGCCTGCTCGAGCAGGCCCGGCCGCGCCGCCGCGGCGCCCGTGAACGCGCCCCTGGCGTGGCCGAAGAGCTCGCTCTCCACCAGGCTCGGGGCGACGGCGCCGCAGTCCACGACAACGAAGGGGCCGTCCTTGCGGCGGCTCCGGGCGTGGATCGCCCGCGCCAGCACCTCCTTGCCGGTGCCGGACTCGCCGAGCAGGAGCAGCGTCTCGTCCGTCGGCGCCGCGCGCTCCAGCTTGGCGAAGAGGGCGCGCATGGTCAGGCTCCGGCCCACCGCGTCGCCGAACGCTTCCGCGGCAGAGAGCGGCAGGACGGACGGCGGGCCCGCAGCGCCGACGACGAGCTCGGAGCTGCCGACCGTGGCGGGCACGCCCGGCGGGAGAAAGGCCTCGAGGATGCGGACGTCGCGCACCAGGGTGCCGTTCTTGCTGCCCAGGTCGCGGAGGAGCACGCCGCGCTCGGTCATCCGGACCTCGCAGTGCCTGCGCGAGGCGCGGGGATCGGAGAGGACCAGATCGCAGTCGGCGCCGGCTCCGATGACGAGGGGGCGCAGCTCGAGCGGCGCGGTGAGCGTGCGCCGGTCCGGGAGCGTGACCGCCACGGAGAGCGCCGGGAGCCGCAGGGAGCGACCCTGATCGAAGCTCGTGAGCGTGCAGGTCGCCCCGGGATCCTCGCCCATGAGCGCCATGGTGCCCCTGGGGGGGTCCGCGTCAACCCGGAAGCGGTGCGCGCGTGGGAGCACGAGGCGGTGCGCGGGTGGGACCACGGACCGGTGCGCGGGTGGGACCACGGACCGGTGCGGCCGTGGGACCCGTGTTGGAGAGGACTGTCATGCTACCGCGACAGCGGCCGTCATGCGCGCGTGACAGGTGTCCCGGCGGCGTGTCGGCGAGGGGCTCAGCGCTCGCCGGAGACTCGGGAAGCGGCCTGAAAACGCGGTGATCCGCGCTGGGCCGGGGGCGGCACACGGGTTGCGATGCGCCCCCTCGGACGCGACGAAACGCGGTTCGAGGAGGATGCGGACATGACATCTCGTGACAGCGGCGCAGGCAAGGTGGAGCACAGGGCGTTCTTCGGAGCGCGACGCGGGACGAGGCTCGGGCTCGTCGCCCTCGCCGCGCTGGCGAGCGCCGTCTCCATGAGCCGCCCGGCGGCCGCGGTGAGCGCCGAGCCGGGGCTGCGCGCGATCCCGCTCGACGCGACCGGCGCGACCTTCCGCGCCGAGGTCATCGGCGACGAGCACTTCGACTACCTCCGGATGGCGGACGGCACCATCGCCGTGCTCAACGATCTCACGGACGACTACGAGGTCGCCGAGCTCGGACGGGACGCGAGCGGCGCCCCCGCGCTCGTCCCCTCGGGGATCCTGATTCGCGATCTCCGCGAGCTGGGCGGCCGCGTGGATCCGGCGCTGCTCCCGCGCATCGACGATGAGGAGATAGACGCCCTCTGGGAGGCGGCGACAGCGCGCGCCCCGAGCCCGCTCCCGCTCGCGGCGGGCACGACCCCGATCACCGGGATCCGGCGCCCGCTGCTCACCATCCTGGTGGAGTTCACCCAGGGGGGCGGGATCACCGCCCCGAACGCGTTCACCGGCAACTTCGAGACCGACATCGCGTACTGGAAGCAGACCCTTTACGGGAGCCTCGAGGGCTCGGTGAACCACTACTACGCCGACATGTCGCGCGGGAAGTTCTCCTTCATCCGCGCGCGGGAGACGCAGGGCACGGCCAATGACGGCATCGTCCGGATCAAGCTGCCGTTCGCGCACCCCAACAGCAAGAAGGACTTCGCGCTCCTCCAGCCCTACCTGAAGGAGGCGCTGGCAGCGGCGAATCCGTTCGTCAACTTCGCCTCCTTCGACACGAACGGCGACGGCAAGGTCCGCGGCGACGAGCTCAACGTGCTCTTCGTTGTGGCCGGCTACGAGACCTCGAACAGCGGCAAGACGCCGTCCGTGTGGGCCCACGCGACGGGCTTTGGGGAGCCGATCACCCTCGACGGGAAGACCCTCAGCGGATATGCCGCGATCGGCGAGCGGCAGGTCCACAAGATCCGCGGCGTGTCCACCACGATGCCGGCCACCGTGGGCGTCATCGTCCACGAGCTCGGGCACTCGGCGATCGGGTTGCCGGACCTCTACAAGGGGCCGACGCCGGTCGGGGCGTGGTGCGTGATGGCGAGCGGGAGCTGGGGGACGACGAGCGGCTCGCCGGCTGGCTCGACGCCCGTGGCGATGGGCGCGTGGAGCCGGCTCCGGGCCGGGTTTCTGGCGCCGACCGTGATCGAGCCGGGGGCGCCGGCGCAGGACATTCCGGTGGTCCAGTCGGCCGGCGCGGAGCTCTTCGGGCAGAGCGTGGATCCGACGATCTACAAGATCGAGACCTCGGATCCGGACCAGTACTTCCTGGTCGAGAACCGGCAGAACGAGGGGTACGACCGCGGGCTGCAGCGGTGGATCGAGTTCGGGGAGGTGCCTGGGGGTGTGGGGGTGTACCGCGTCGACGAGGCGAGGTCGGCGGGCAAAGGGAAGGTCGCGTTCATGGCGAGCAACCCGAGCGCGCCGAGCTCGGTGGAGAACCTCTACAACCTGGAGGGGGGAAGGACGTTCACGCCGTTCACGGATCCGAGCAGCGACGATGGGGATGGGCAGTTCACCGGGCTGTCGCTCACGGGGTTCAATGCAGCCGGGCCGATCATGCTCGCTCACGTGAGCTACGGGCCGTTCGGATGCAACGCGATCACCGCGTCGATCGCGGAGCATGAGGTGCACGGACGGGTGCAGAAGCAGGTCCTGGACGCCGGGGATGACCAGATCTTCCTGGGATACCGCACCACGGGGGCGCTGGAGGGGCTGGGGGTCGACAAGAACGAGGTCGTCACGCTCCACGTGGAGGCGCCGGGGATGTGGAGCGTGGGGGGGTGCGAGTGAGCGGGGGGCCTGCTGTCCTTGGAGAGATCTAGATAGGTGCGCCCAGGTTGGTTATCGAGACGGTGGTCGCTGGCAGCGTGATGCGCGGCGCGGCGCGGGGCGGCGCGGCGGATGTGGTCGGGAACGGGAAGCGTGGTCGGGAGAGCGGAGAGGGCGGGAGCCGCGGTTGTCATGCGCCCGCGGTTCCCGCGTCGCCCGCGAGCAAGGACTTCGCATAGGCGAGCGCGTCGCGCATACCGGCGACGGAATGCTCGAAGAACCTGTTCTGAGCATGGTTGCCGTCCTTGTAGACGACGAGCTTGACCGGGCCCGTCTCCGCACCCCACTCGAGGTCGATCGTGTACCCGCGCGTCCCCTTCTTCACGATGCGACGGGTGATGCGCCGCTCCTGCGCCTTGAAGTCCGGGCACCAGCCGTCGTAGGTGACCCCGATCCCGTCGTGGTCCTCCGGAGAGAAGGCCGGATCGCTCAGGGCCCGGACGAAGGTGAGATAGAGCGGATCGTTCGCGCGGAAGCCCGCGAGCCACGCCTCGTACCTCTTCCGCCCTTCCTCCTGGGCCTTGCGCCTCGCTTGCTCCTTCTCGGACACCCACTCGCTCTGGAGGACCAGCTTCAGGCCGTCGCGACGGAACGTCTGGGTCGCGGCGATCGGGGCCTCGGCGATGGGGGCCGCGGTGGCGTCGGCCTCGACGTCGTCGTCGGACGCCGACTGGTAGCAGATGATCGTCCCGTCGGCGCAGAACCCCGGCGGACGCCGGTCGGCGTCGATCATCGTGGCGGACTCGATCTCGGGCCACCCTGACATCGGGTCCGAGAAGTCAAAGAAGCGGAACTCGTACGGGCACGCCCAGATGCACCCCTCGACGACGAGCACCGCGGCCGGCGCCTCGAAGCGCATGTCCACCCAGCAGAAGCCGATCCCATCGTTCGCCTCGTCCGGCAGGTGGTCGCGGCGCTTCCCGGTGTCGAGCTCCACCACGCTCTGCCCCTGGTAGTCCTCGCCGCACACCAGGTAGTCGTGGCCGTTTGGATGCTCCTCGACGAAGAGGAACGGGAACGAGTCGTGGTTCCTCTGCACGACGGCGACAGGCGCATCGGAGCCGGTCCTGTAGACCTGGCCCTGGGCGTAGTCCCAGGTGCCACGTCCTGTCGAGAAGCTCGACACTACGAGACGGTACTTCCCCATGGGGCTCAAGAGCTCGCAACGCGAGCCCTCGCGCTCGTTCTCGGGTCGGAAGAACGCCGCCTTCTCGGGGGCGTGTGCCGCTGACTCGTCCGTCATGTTTCCTTGGCGCGCACGGCGTCGTCCGGCTGCGGTGCACCGAGTGTAGCAGAGCCGCGGTCAAGCCCTGCCCGAGCCCGCCAGAACGTCAGCTTGGCCTTTGCGATGGCGATGGAGAGGGCGTCCGCTGAGACGCCGCAGCCAGACTGGTACGATCTTGCCAGGCGTGCCGCTGGGAAGAACGCTCTCGTCTCATCGGGTCCTCGCCTCGCTGCGCCGGGAAATGTGGGCACCAGGCTAGAGCAGGTTCTCGCGGCAGTGGGCTGGGACAGGCGCACGGATCGCGACTGGTCACGGTCGATGCGACGCGCGTAGAGCTCCGGGTCGTGGTGGTCGCAGGGGCAGGCCCGCCGCCGCCGACCGCGGCCCACACCGACGCGGTGATCGGGCGTGCGCTCACGAGCGCAGCCCGGCTTCAGCGGGGCGAGCCCCTTGCCCTGCATGATGTCCGGCCTCGGCGTGGGGTCTCCCGCCCGGTGTTGCGGTCCGGCCGAGGGCGCGCCGGGGGTAGCGGCGTCCAGAAGGAACGCTTCGGCGGCCGCGCGAAGGCCACTCGCAAGGTGACTGCCCGCTCCCGTCTCCGAGCCGGTAGCCGGTGCCCGCCGCGGAGCGGCCGGACGAAGCGCCCGCCGCCGTCGCTGCGCCCGTGCCCGAGGCTCCTGCGCCCGAGGCTCCGATCTCGATCTAGCCGCACACGGAGGAGCCGGACACGCGCGCCGCCCGGCACGCGCGGCCGCTACGGGACCGTCCTGCTCCTACGCCTGCGACCTGGCACTGCCGCGGCACCCACCGCGATCCGACGACGATGGCGAGAGCGTTCGGGGCGATCACAACTCCGCGTCGAACCGCTCGGCCGGCGCCGGCAGCTCCCGCGCGAACCGGGCGTGAAGCGCGAGCAGGACCTCCGCGTCGAGGGCCGCATACTGAAGTTGCTCGGGCGCCAGCGGCCGGAGGCTCCAGTTGGAGGTCTGCTCGGTCTTGTCGATGGCGTGCCCGAGCTCTCGTTCGCAGACCATCGAGAGGCCGTGACCGCCGAGCGCGTCCTTCCCGCGGAGGCGCCGCGAGACCTCGAGGGTGTCGAACACGCCGCCGAGGGTTATGCCAACGGCGGCGAGCGCACGCCGCTCGAACCTGGCGTTGTGGATCACCTTGAGCGGCTTTCCGGCGCTCAGCACGCTGCGCAAAGGCTCGAAGTCACCGACAGCGAAGGGGTCGACGAGATACGTCCGCGCGCGCGTCGCGATCTGTACGAGGCAGAGCGTCCCGAAGTCGAGGGTCGTCTCGACGTCGAGCCCGAGGACGTCTTCGGCGACCAGCTTCTCGACTACCGCTCTGAGCGCCGCCGGTGTGTCGACCCATTCGACCGGGTTTCGCGGCGAGGCGAGCTCGCACGCCCGTGTGGGAAGGCGCAGCTCGAGAGGCCGCGGCCCTCCCGCGTCGAAGTCGCCGAGCCGCGCGCCGGTGGGTCGAACGATCGGCTGGAGCCCCGCAACTTTCGTGGTCCCGAGGAAGTGGAGCGCCCCTGCGAGATCGAGCAGCCGCTCCGCGAGGAGCCGATCCTCCGCATCCTCCGGGAGGCACGGCTGGAACTTGCTTACCATACCGCGCGCCATACCGCGCGCCGCGGCGGTCGCGACGCGTTCCCAATCCAGCGTCGCGAGACCGCGAACGGCATCGTTGGCGGCGGTCGCCGCGATGTCCTTGCACCGAATCGAGAGGTTCCCGGCGACCCACTTCTTTCCCGACGTGGCCTCGAGCCCGGCGGAAAGCAGGCGGTTCACTGCGCCGCCGGCGAAGGTGTGCCAGGTGACGCCGTCGAGATGCTCCTCGAGCGGCGTGCCGCCCTCGTCGAGGACGTCGGCGTACGACGCGCGAAGCTGGCGCAGCTCCGCCGCCGCTGAGGCCCCGAGGCACGCTTCGTCACCTCCCTCGCGCCGGAGGACACCCTTCATCGTCTGGCACAGTGCCGTCGAGAGCGTTCCGGGCATCCCGAGCCAGCTCGGGACGCGACCGCGATCGGCGGGGCGCACATGCAGCACGCCTCTCCCCCAATCGATCTGTCCGACTTCCCAGGCTCGCCCCGACAGGCGGAAGCACAAGGGGCCGTCGTTCCGATCGTGCATCGAAACGAAGAGCGCCTGGATGTAGCCGATGTCGTCCTTGCCGTGCTGCACACGCATCATTGGGGGCGCCGTGAACACGCCGTACAGCTCGAAGAAGTTCCTCCGGCCATATAGCTTCTCCCCCCTCTGGCCGAGGGACAGGAGCCCGTCGGCTTCGTAGAGGATTTCGCGCGAGAGCATCGTGTCGATGAGCTCTTGCAGGCGCTCCGCGCGGATGCTCGAGAACGGGTACGCGGCTTCGACCCACGGCAGGAGCCGATGGCGCGATACGCCGCCCTCTTGGAGAGCGAGCGCCATCACCTGGTGCGCGAGCACGTGCATCGCCTGCGAGGCCGGGCGCACGTCCTCCACCCAACCGGCCTCGGCGAGCCGGAGCAGCGCGACCGACTGGAGCAGCGACTCCGGGCTCAGGCAGAAGAACGTGCAGTTCGAGCGCGTGCCTTCCCGGCGCCCCGTTCTTCCGAGCCTTTGCAAGAAGGACGCGACGGAGCCCGGTGCGTCCACTTGGAGGACCTGATCGAGATCGCCAACGTCGATCCCGAGCTCCATCGTTGATGTGCAGACGATCGCGGTGTTCTCGCCGCGCGCGAACTGCTCCTCGGCAAGCGTGCGGTCTGCGCGGCTGACGGAGCTGTGGTGGATGAACACCTCGACCCCCGACCCCCCCAGGGCGTGCGCCATCCGCTCGGCCTTCGATCGGCTCTCCACGAAGACGAGGCTCTTCTTGCGGCGCGCGATCCGCGCGACGCCTGCCGCAGCCTGGCCTATGTCGTCGCAGAGCTCCACGCGAAGGTCGCGCTGTGCCGAAGGGCGCGGAGGATCCACCAGACGAAACGGTCTCTGGCTCGAGCCCTGGAGCCATTGCCCGATGACCTCGGGATTGCCGATCGTCGCGGACAGCCCGACGCGCTGGATGTCACGGCCGCACAACGCGCCGAGGCGCTCCAGAAGAGCGGCCAAATGGGCGCCGCGGTCGTCGCCCGCGAAGGCGTGAACCTCGTCGATCACGACGACCGAGAGCCCGGCGAACAGCGCGCGCGTGTCGGTGCGGGCGCTGATCATCATCACCTCGAGCGACTCCGGCGTAATCATCAGAATGTGCGCGGGGTTGTCGCGGAAGCGGTGCTTGCGCGAGTCGCTCACGTCGCCGTGCCACTTGAAGACGTCGATTCCCACCATACGGCCGTAGCTCGAAAGGCGCGGCTCCTGGTTGTTGAGGAGCGCGCGGATCGGGCACACGTAGAGCGCCGCAACCGGCTGCAGATCCTCACTCAGGATCCGTGACAGGATTGGGAACATCGCCGCCTCCGTCTTGCCGCCCGCAGTGGGCGCCAGGACGACGGAATTGTCGCCGTCGAGCACAGCGTCGATAGTGAGCTCCTGGACCGGCCGCAGGGAGCGCCAGCCCAGGTCGTGGATGATGGCGTGCTGGAGGTGCGGATGGAGGCGTTCGATCCCCGGCATCGTCTACCCATCGAGCCGCCGCGGCTTCGCGTCGCTCACCGCCCTCTGGGAGGGCTCGTCCTCCTCGTCGGCGCTGTCGGAAATCTCAGTCTCGGCGCCCTCGACGGAGCGACCATGTTTTGCCGCCAGCTCCTCGGCCGTCAGCTTCGAGTCGTCCAGCGCGAGCCGGTAGTGGGCTGCCGGCTCGTAGTCTGCGTGGATGTCGACCCGGTCCAGGATGTCGACGAGCTCGCGCAGGAACAGGCGCGGAGCCAGCGCGACCTTCCCCCCGAATCCGGCGGTCACCTGGTTCACCAACGCTTCGAGGAAGCCATCATCCACGCGCCCGGCCACGCGCTCCGCATTCTTGGCCGGATAGATGGCACGCACGCGTCTTCCGACCTCGAGCAGCCGCTCCGGGGTGAACGGGAGCAACCGGACCTGCGGCGCGCGGAGGTTGTCCCAGCGCGGGTCGTCCCCGAAGCTGACCTGGACCCGCTGGTTGAGCGGAGCCAGGGCCTTGAGGCCCTTGTACCCCTCGAAGAAGTCGCGCGTGCCAGTGACCACCAGATAGAGCCCGGGCAGCTCCTCCTTCGCGAGCATGTCCATGAGCTGTCGCAGCGCGTTCAGCGACTTTTCCCGGGTCTGGACGTTCATGCGCTGGACGGTCTCGACCTCGTCGAGAACGACCACGAGGCCGTTGTAGCCGGACTGCCGGAGCAGTTGCAGCAGTCCCGCGAGGAAGGTGAGCGACGCCTGGCCGTCGACCTTGCCCTTCGTGCCTGCGCTCTTCAGAACCGACCGGTCCGTGTGCGGCTGGCCGGCAAGCCAGGCGAGGAGCCCCTGAGCGGTGGCGAAGTCACCCTCGTGGGTCGCGCGGTGGTAGGCGCGCAGCACCTGCGCGTAGGCGGGGTTGCGACGCGAGAGATCGGCGAGCTTGTCCTCGAGGCGCTGCTCGGTCGCGTCGGCGAAGCCGGGATCGTCCTCGGAGATCCCTCGCAGGCGCATCACCTCGTCACCGACCTGGTACAGCCAGCCCTCGACGACGGCCTGGAACGCGTTCGGCCCGTCTGCCGCCGTCTCCAGGCGCTCGATCAACCGCCGGTAGACGGCCTCGAGGTGGTGGAGCGGAGTGTCGTTGATCGAGATCTGCACCTCGGCGGTCGCGAATCGGCGCTCGCGCGCCCTGGCGCAGAGGTAGCGCGCAGCGAACGTCTTCCCGGTGCCGTACTCGCCCCGGATCCACTTGGACAGGCCCTTGCCCGTCGCGACGAAGTCGAGCTCCTGGCTCACCGCGTCGACGATCGGGTCGAGGCCGGTCGCGAAGTGCTCGAGCCCCCGGCTCGGCACGAGGCCGCTACGGAGAGCGTTGACGATCGTGGCGGACTCGGGAACCACCGTCATCACCGCGCGTCCTTCCCGTGGTACCGGTACATCGTCTCACCGCTCGGCAGCAGCTCGTCGGAGAACAGGGTGAGACCTTCCTCGTGGAGCGTTCGACGGAGCGTCCGCATGAGACCGTTGAGGCGGCCCGGATTCTTGCTCAGACGGGTCGCGAGCTCGCCCGCGCGCGCCGACCCATTCTCCTTCAGCAGCACGAGGACAGCCTTCTCGTCGTTGCTGAGGCGCCCGAGGAGCGCCGGCGGGATCGGGAGCGAGCCGGCCTTGTCCGCGGGGTTGAACAGGGAGAGCTGTGCCTTCGGCTTGGTGACGATCTCGTCGGACGGAAGAGGCGTGACGATCGGCGGCTCCACCGGACGGATCGGGAGTGCCTCCGCGAGCACGCCGCGCCCGTACCACCAGGCAGGCTCGTCGGCGGCGAGCCCGTCCCGCTCGATCCAGGCGAGCGGCACGACGACCTCTTCGAGGCCACAGCCGCCGTGAAAGCCCACCTGCGGCCCTCCGAGATACGCGCCCGTTCGCCAGGCGAAAGCCCTGCGTTCCGGAGGGCCGCCAAGCCCTCCGACATCGATCTCGAGAAACCCGTCGGGCGGAGCATCGTGCTTGGCGAGCCGCAGATAGCGCGGCGCCTTGCCGGCGCCGACGCGAAGGCTCTTGTCGATGTAGGGGCTGTGGCCGTGATCGGCCGTGATCAAGATCCGGCGGCGCGCCCCGAGGGCCACCCTGAGGCTCGGCTTGAACGCGGTGATGTCCTCGGGCGCGAGGCGAACTGTCGCACCGGTGTTGGCCGAGCCAATCTGATCGTCGACCGCGTTGAAGACAGTCGCGACGACGTCGATGCTGTCATCCCCGAGCGCGGCGAGCAGCGCCTGCCCTCCGTCGCCGAGGTCTCCTTTGAGGAAAAGCCGGCGGGTCCGGCCACCGAGCGCGGCGTTCTGCGCGAACCGCGCCTTGTCGGTCTTCGCCTCCTCTTGATCGCGGAAGACCGTCTCGGCCACCAACGGGTCGTTCGGAAGCTCGCCGAGAAAAATGGCGCCCCGCGCATGGCTAGTCACCGTGGGCAGCGGCGAGAGCGCCGGCAACCCTTGTACGCGGCCCTCGGCGTCGGGTCGAATGCCGAGCGGGAAGGAGCTGTCCTGCGCGAGCGCGTGGAGCAGCTCGAGGAAGATCGGGTAGCTACAACCGTCGAGGACCACGAGAAACAGCCTGGCTCCGGGCTGCTCCTGCCACACTGGCGCCACGGTCCGCTTCCAGAGCCGGTGCAGGGGTGTGAGGCCATCACGGTGCAGAGCCGCTTCGTAGCCACCGGCGAGGGTCTCCGCGAAGTGTCGATTCTCACGGTCGCGTCGTTCGCGCCCCGCGGCGAGCACCTTGGCCGCTTCACCGTGGTGGTGAACGCTGCTGGCGAGGCCGCGGCGGAGCTCCAGCATCGCGAGGTCGGCAAACGCGCCGCCGCGCTGGTACTCCCGGATCTGGTCCAGCAGGTCGGGCTTCAGCGACGGCGGCTGGTCGAGGTACCGCGAGACCCGAGCCATGGCTTCGAGCACTGCGAGATCGGCGCGGTGCATGCCCGCCGCGCGGTGCTGCGCGAGCCAGGCGATCTCCGCGGCGCTGATCGCCTCTCCCGAGGCCGCCTTCAGCGCCAACGAATGACAGCGATCGGCGAACGCGAGCGGAAGCACGCGGCTTGTCTGGAGCTGCGTCGGCGTCAGGTGCTCGCGGCCGATCCGATCCGCCTGCCCGAGGAGACTCGACGCCCCGTCGCCGAGCACGGCCAAGGTGTCCTCGACCAGCTTGGAGACGACGCGGCGGAGGATGCGACGGTCCATCTCGAGCGGCGCCTCCGCCGCCGCCTTCCAGAGAGGCCCCCAAGCAGGCTTCGGCAGCTCGGGGGCCTCCACCGTGAGCACCGCGCCGTGGATGACCAGCTCGCGCAGGCGACGCTCCGGATCGAGCAGCGCCCACGAGAGCACCCGCCCCTCGTCGCTGTGCAGCGTCGGCAGCGCATCTCGCACGAGCTGGCTCACGTTCTTCGACCACTGCGGCGGCTCCTGCACCCACATCGCGAGGAGCTGCGCCGGGGCGCGCGTCCGGACCTGCGCTCCCACGCTGGCGTCGACGAGGAGCTCGGTGAGGAGGCGACGGTCGACGACGGTCGGCAGCGTCCTCTGGCTCATCGCGAGGCCGAGCTTGTCGACGTGCTCGAGCGCGAGCTGCTGCATGTAAGGCGCGTCGGCGCCCACGACGCGCACGCCGAGCACGACCTCGAGCACGTCGTTGATCGAGAGCGCGTGTACCCGCTGGTTCTTGGCGCGACGAAGCAGGTCCGGCGCCTTCTGGATCTTGCGCGCGACCTCCTCCGGCATCACGGCGATCAGCGGAGCCCCCTTCGCCTTCCATAGGAGGTGCCGCAGCCCGAGCTCCGTCGAGACGCGATGCACGCCGTACGAGCCCTTGGGCGTGGGCATCTGATCGGGCAGGTTTTCGAGGCCCTCGCCATCGATCACGAGGACGTAGCCGGTCTCTGCGGCCCCACCAGCCTGATCGAGCAGGCGGCGCAGGAGGAGCTGCGCGCCGTTCACTCGGAATCCTCCTCCCGCACGAGGGCCAGGTTGATGCTCTTGCCCCCCTGCGAGGCGAGCGCCTTTCGGACGTCCGCCAGGAACTGCGAGACGGCATCCCCGTCCGACGGATCGACGCGTCGCTTGACCAGCACGGCCCTGGGCGGCGCCGGCGGCTGCGGGCCCGGGGGCGGCGCGGGGGGCAGTGGCCCAGGTGGCCCAGGCGGCCCTGGAGGCGGAGGAGGCGGCTGCTCGATCAGCCGCTGGATGAGCTTCTGCGCCGTCCGATTCCAGCTCTGGATCCACTCCTTCGTCAGCGGCTGCTCGGCCTGCGCGGCAGAGAGGCGTCCGTCGAGGAGGTCGAGGTGGCCACGCGCCTCGCCTCCCGCGATCGGGTGATTCACGCCGGCCTTGAGATTCGTTCGCGCGTGCTCGTTCAGCTCTGCGAGGGCGTCGCGAACAGCCTCGGCCTGGTTCGTGACGTTTCGCAGGGCGTCGGCTGCGTCATCCGGCCATGCGGCGAGCAGATCGGTCAGCACCTTGTGGCTGTCCGTCGTCGTCAGCGCGAGGGCAGCGAGGCGGGCGTTCGCGGTCGCGATCTCCTTCAGCCGCTCGCCCCCCTCGACACCGAGATGAACGAGCCTCTGGTAGAGCCCCTGGAGCACCGTGCGGCACTGCACTCCCGCCTGCTTCAGCGCGACGCTGAACCGGTCCTGCGCCTGGAGGGATCGGTGCGCCGGCGGGCGCGCCACGCCGAGGAGCTGGTTTCCGAGATCGCGCAGCCGATGCCAGTCCGCCGCGCTCACCAGCTTGCCGCGTTGCAGGCGGATGCGCGCCGCGGCCGGCATCCCGATCCGAACTTCGATCGGCTCGCCGTCGAGCTCGTTCAACGCGCGGTGATCGCGCTGGCAGAGGAAACAGAGGAAGAGATCGATGACCAGCGGCTGGAGACCGTAGGTGTCGCGAAGGTGCTCCGCGATCGGACCCCACGTCAGCGAGTCCTGATCGGCCTTTTGCAGAACCTCCTTGATGTAGCGCGAGTCGAGCCGGAGGGACGCCTTCGTCTGACCGAGGTTCACGAGCTCGAGCGGTTGCCCGAGGTTCTTTAGGATCTTCCCGACGGCGTCGTCGTATGCCACCGAGACGTTCGACTCGCCGGCCTGCACCATCCACTCGAGCAGCGCCTCAAGGTCCGGCTTCTTCGGCTCGGCGAGGAAGTGCGGATGCTGCGGATACCGGCGATCCATGAGGAGCGTGGTGATGTGCTCGAGGTTCTCCGCGAGCGTCTCTCTCGGACGGCTGCTATCCACGTCGTTGATCAGCGCGAAGAGCTCGCCGTGATGGATGTAGACTTCCGCGAGGAGATCCGCGAGCTGCCCTTCGAGGGTCTTTTCTCGGATGCTCGCCTGATCAAGGACCTTGCTCTTGTCCTGCGGCCCGAGCGTCTCCAGGAGATCCCCCTGGCCGACCTCCGACAGGAGGTACCGCACGGCGGCGAGCTCGGTGAGCACGCCGAGCTCCGTCGGGCTCATGTGCCGCGGGAGCCAGCACACCGTGTGCAGCGTGCCCTTCTTCTTGCGGGCGTTCAGCGCGCGCATCCGGTCTTCATCGACCGTGTGCCCCGGCTCGTCCCACGGATAGTCGACGAGGACCTTGAACGCGCCGGCGGGGGGCTCGAAGTCATCCTGCGCCATCTCGCGGACGTTCCCCAGCTTGAGACGACCACGCCGCTTCGTCCGCCTCCACGAGAGGTCCCAGTCGCCTTCGTTCGGCCCGCCCTCCTCGAAGCCCTTCGCGGTCTCGACGCCGAGCGCCCGCTTCAGCGCCGCCCAGAACACCTTGAAGCGCTGCGCGGGGTTGTCGACCTTCGAGCGCGCGCGCCCGAGGATCTCTCCCAGGCTCACGCGCCCGAGCACGTAGCGAACGAGCGCCGTCTTGCCCTGGCCGGCGACCTGGAGATCCGGGACGCGCTGTGACAGGGCCAGGAGGTCCGTCTCGGCAACCCGCACCTGTCCGCGGAACGTCTCTCCCTCGACATCGACGGCGTTGAGCTGCACGAGCCGTTCGATGGTGAGGCCCCCCTGCTTGAGCCGCGGGGACACCTCCGCCAGCAGGACGGTCTTGACGAGCTGGTCGAGCGCGCGGCGGCGCTCGTCGTTGAGCTCTGCCCCGGCCTCCTCCGCCATCTTCTGCATCGCCGGAGCGAGGCGCGCGTAATACTGGTGGTGGATGTCCTGCATCAGGTCCACCTTCTTGCTCGCCTCGACCCCCGCCGCGGGGAAGATGGCAGCGAAGGCCGATCCCACCGGCAGAAACTCGCCGAGCGGCAAGGTCGGGTAGTGCACCACGAGCAGCTCGTAGAGGAGTCGCAGCGCAGATCGCTCGCGCTGCATGAGCGAGGTCACGTCCACCAGCATCTCGATGAGCGCGGGGTGGAAGGGGTAGACGTCGCGCAGGTACTCGATGTCGGCCCCCGCGAGCAGCGCCGGGAGCACCTTCTGGTGGCGCTCGGCCAGCGCGCCGACGGCCTTCTGAACGGCCGCTCCCTCCTTCGGGCGGAGGACGCGGCCGCGAACGATGTGGCGCAGCTCGACGTCCTGGAGCTTCGTGACCTCGAAGCGCTGGGCGTGGTGGTCGATGTGCTCGTGGATCTTGGTCTCGTCGACCAGGTCGGGAAAGAACTCCTGGAGGTTTCGCTGGCGAGCGACGAAGACGAAGATGGGCGCGGGCCGCTGGCCGGTGTTGTGATCGACGATGACGTTGAGGCTGTTGATCTCCTGGACGAACTCCTGCCCCGACTTCTCGGCGAGCCACAGGAGGAACTCGTCGACGAGCAGCACGATGCCGCCGAAGCCCAGCGACTTCGCGTGGGCCGCCATGCGCGCGAGCCCCTCGCTCCAGCGAGGGTCGATGCCGGCGTCCGCCGGGTCACGGCCCTTGTAGCCGAGCCAGGCGCGCGCGAAGCGCTCACGGGCCTGCACCGAACCGCCAGCGATGGCTTCGAAATCGTCACGGCCGCCGACGATGCCCTCGGCCTCGAGCCGCTTCCAGACGACGTCGCCGTACTCCTTGGCCTCGCGGCGGACCTCTTCGAAGATGGCGTCGACGTTGAGGAACTCGAACGGGGCCTTGCCGCGACGCTTGAGGGCAGCGTTGAAGCCTTCGTAGACGGCGCGGTCGAAGCCGGTGGTCTTGCCGCGCACGGACAGCATATGGATGCGGACGACGAGCAGGCCCGCCTTCTCGAGCCACGCTTCATGATCGGCGGCGTCCTTGCCCTTGCTGATCTGCGCGTCGCGGTGGGCGCGCAGGAGGGGGCGGAACTTGGCCCAGGCCGGCTGGGCGCGCTCGAGGAGGAGCGCGAGCATGGTCATGAAGTGGGACTTGCCGCTGCCGAAGCTGCCGTGGATGAAGCGGCCGTACTCTTCGCCACGGTCGAAGACCTGCTTCATGTCGTCGAGGATGCGGGGGAGCTCCCGCTCGACGGCCGGGGTGATGACGTAGTCGCTGACGAGCTGGGCTACCTCGCCGGAGGTGGGGTCGGACTCGCGGAGCTTCACGACGAAGCCCATGGCGCGAATATCCTCGGGGCGCGGGAGGTGGAAGGCGTCGGTGATGGTCGTGGTCATGGTTGTGGCGCTCCCAGCGCTTCGAGCTTCGATACCCAGGCGTCGAGGCGCGGGCACCTGGCTCGCAAGGACGGCAGCCCCTCCTGCTGTGCGGCGGTCGGACCGTGCACTGTCTTCACGTAGCCAGGCACATGCTGAAGGAGCCGCTTCGACGGCGCGGTGCTCGGACCATCGTTGATGTCTTCCGGTTTCAGCTCTCCGAGCGAACGTCTCAGTGCCTCGACACCCTCTTGGTCGGTTCTCTTATCGAAGAGCGTCCCGAGCTTCTCTAGCGCGGCGAGCACCAGTGCTTCGAACTCGTGCCGCTGTAGATACGGAATGAAGCGCTGGTCACCCACGGCTTCGGCCATGGCCAGCTCCAGGCGCTCGACGCGCTGCTTCGTGTCGACGATGGTGCCGTGCTGCGCCAGACCTGGAAAGTCCTCCGGCAGCCCGTACAGATCGAACAGCGACGTGAAGCGGGCATCTCCTGCTCGCTGGGCCGTCAGCCGTCGCAGATCTCTCTCCCATCGCTTCCAGCCACCACCACCGCGATGCTTGCGCCCCGACAGCTCGCGGCTCGTCGCGACCACCACGGGCTGGCTCCAGACGCGATGCTCCACGAGGTGGGGCGCGAGCACCCTGGCCACGAACGCCTCCTCGGTCTGGCCTTCGACGAGTACGTAGAGGCGCGTCATGGCCGGCCTCCGAGCACATTCTTGTCGTAGAGCTCGGAAAGGCTATAGTCCTCCAACCATCCTTCAAGCTCGGCGGGGGCCAGACGCTTGAAGGATGTTTCGCCGCCGACCTGCTCGACCACCACGACCTCCTCGGGCTCGAAGTGGTCGAGCAACGCCGGCGATTGGGTGGCGATCAAGACCCGGTGGTCGACGGACACCGAGCGAATGAGCCCAGCGACGAGCGCGATCGCGGCCGGGTGAAGACCAAGCTCGGGCTCGTCGATGGCGATGAACAGCGGCCGGCACGAAGACGGTTGGGCGAGCGCGGTGATCAACGCGATAGCTCGAAGCGTGCCATCCGAGAGATCATGCGCATCGAAACGGTGATCTCGCTGATCGAGCCAGTACAACCGGACCGCGGATTGGTCGGGGCGGTCTGGCAAGATCAGGTCCGGGGTGAGCTCCTTGATGAAGGGCGCCACACGACGGACGAGGCCGCTGATGAGGTTCCACGAGTGCCGGGTGCCGTTCGCTTGGCTGGTCTTCAGGCGATACAGGAACGCCGCAAGGTTCGCTCCGTCGGCGCGGAGGTAGGCGTTGTCGGCCTGGTGCGAGTTCTGACGCAGCGGGGAGGTTCCAGAGGTATCGTGGAAATGAAAGTAACCGAGCTGCGAGATCGCGTAGTTGACGACGCGCACGGCCACCTCGGCCGGATCACTTGCCACCTCGCGCAGGCGCGACTCGACGTGCCCGACACCGAGCGAACGCTCGTTGAAGCTGGCCTCGCCCGGTTTTCGATGGCCCACCGCTTCATGGGCGAACGTCAACGAATCGCCGGCTCCGTGTTGCAGCGTGGCATCGTAAAAGGCCGTACCCTGGTCACCTTCGAAGTCCAGGCGAAGGGTCAGCTCGCGGGTCGTCGATGCACCGTGATGCAGCAGCGCGGAAGCGCCGCCCTGCTCCGCGACAAAGAGTCGGAGCGACTGCGTGCGCATCAGCAAGATCAGCCGCAGCGCCGCCAGAAGGTTGGACTTGCCTGCGCCGTTGGCGCCGATCAACACATTGATCGGCGCCAGGTCGATCGACGCGTCCCGGAGAGACCGGAAGCCGGCGACGCGAATGCGCTTCAGCACGGGATCGATCATGGTTCGTCTGCTTCCTCGCCGTCCGGCTCCGCCCGCGCCGCAGCGGCGCGCTTGGCTTTTGTGACGCGGGTGGTGGGCGGCGGGAAGCGCTTGCGCCACTCTTCGAGGAGCTCACGGCTGGGGCCGTCCGGGCCGACCAGCGCTTGGAGTTCGGCCTTGAGGCGGGTGGCGGCGGGCGCGTCTTCGCGGGCGACGTCGGGGAGGAGGCGCCAGGCGCTGTCGAGGAGGCCGATGCGGTCGGCCAGAGGGATGCCGGCGTCTTCGAGGTCCTCGTCGATGGCGAGGATGGCCTTGAGGCGCTCGAGAGGGGTCCAGCCGGCCCAGCCGTAGAGGGTTTCGGAGGGGGGGCGGCCGGGGACCTCGGTGAAGGCGATGAAGCGCTCCTTCGGGACGTCGAGTTTGCCGCGGAGCTGCCAGTAGTCGGGTTTCAAGAAATCGCCGTTGACGTACGGCGGAGGCACCTCGGGCGTAACCTTCTCGCCGGCGTCTTCGCGGTGCTGGTCTTCCCAGGTGCGTTCCCACGCTTCGCGTTTCACGAGGCCGGCAGGCTTGTAGACGTGGAATCGGTGGTTCGGGACCGCGTCGCTTTGGAGCGCGTCGGCAACGAGCTGGGTGAGGCTGAAGTCGCGCCGTCCCGTGAGGACCTCGCATACAGCGAGCACGCGAGGGTCGTCCTGGAGGGAGGCTACGATTTGTTCGAGGGGGAAGGGGCGGCCGCGGTCTTTGGCGGCGGACTCGACGCAGTCGGCGAGCCACAGCTCGAGAGCTTGCTTCTCCTCGGTGGGGTAGTCGGGGTTGTACCAGCGGCGCTTGAAGTTTGGGGTTTCGATGAGCTGGAGCGCGGGGTTCGTCCTGGTCCGAGCGCGGCGGGCCTCGATGCGTGTCCGCAGCGCGTGAGAGCACTCGGCGGGCAGGTCGGTGACGGGCTCCCATCGGTGGCGCTCGAACCATACGGTCGGCTGGTCGGTGGCTTTCTCGCCGCGGGCGATCGCGGATCGATTGGCCGCGTCGCGCTGGGCGAAGTCCATGCACCACGGTAGCCACGTCGGCAGCAGCGGCTCGATGGCTTCTGGTGGAAGGACGTCGTTCACGTTGTCGAGGTCGTAGATCGCGTAACAGATCCAATCGAGCTCCTCTTGAAGAGCAACCATGCGCTGAAACTGGCTCAGGTCGCGCTGACGGCGGACGTCCAGAGCTGTGCGAAGCTCGGCGGCGTTCGTCCAGGATTCGAGGTTTGCCAGGAGCTCGCCTACACCGCGCGATGCCCGTGCACGCGCCAGCTCGTCCAGCTGCGCCGCATACGGAGCCGCACGCGCGGCGTCTTTTGCGAGAGGGAAGAGTTTCGCCTTCGTGGCATCGAACTCGTAGAACTGCTCCCAATCGGTCGCTGTGATACCCCCACCCTGACCACGAAGGCCCTTATTGTGAAAAACCTGCTTCATCCAGAAGCATGCGGTCGAAGAGTTGAGTAACCCCAGGAGCGCAAGATAATCATCTTCCGTCGATCCGGCCGGAAGCTTGATAACAGGAGCCTTGCTGTTGACCACCATGCGATTTTGAAGAAAACAAAAATGATTGTGTGTCGCCACGTTGGGAAACACGATCAAGAACTGGCTAAGAAAGCGATTCTTGAATAGCATGGAGTATTCGAACCACTTAAGCCCGCGTTCTGTCTGACGCTTGCCAAACGCCACTCGGTCCTTCAGCAGGGTCCTAAACGGCCACAAGCGGCGAAGACCAGCGCCCTCGAGCTCCGCGAACGCATCCCCAGAAGGGCCGTATGGGTGGAGAGCGGCCGTCGAAGGCGCAATGCTCCAGTTGCGAACATCTTGCCCGACGACATGAGACATGAGTAGGTGCTCTGGAAGCCCCCCGCGGTTCGAACCGATGGGCGGCTCATAGACGTCATCGGCTCGAATTACGGAAACAGCCCCAATCTCGTCGACAACATTTATGAGCCGTGAGACCGCCGACGTCTCGATCCTTTCCTTGAGCTCACTGGCCCCGCCGCCTCCCAGGCTCCACGGGTGCGTGCTTAGCGTCTCTCGTGGCAGGTCCGCGACGCTCATGTACTCGTTCTCGAACCCAACCCTGTCCCATCCCTCCGCGATGCTCAGCCAGACGCGACCCGTGGCCGGGTCCTCCGGTGTTCCGCTCTCACCTCGCTTGCCCATCACGGCGCGAACACGCTTGGTCGCCGGCCGGCGATTTCGTCCGAACAGCAGCACCGTGGGCGTACCATGAAACGGAATGTATGCCTGCGACGTGTCTACCACCAAGGTGAGGTCCAGCCCGGCGAGAACCTTCTCGATCAGCGGCTTACCAAACTCCCGCTTCATGAAGTTATTGCTGGTAATGATCCCGACGAACCCCTCCTTCTCAGCAAGCTGAAAGCATCGCTCTGTGAAGGGAGACCCCAGCGAATACTCCCGATAAGCCGAGACGTAGCGTTGCGTCTTGTCCACCTTCGCGCGGTGGTAGTCCTTCCGCCCCGCATCCTTCTCCGTGATATAAGGTGGATTCGCAACCACCGCGTGGAACTTGCTCGCGAACACCTTCCTGAGCGCCGCCCGCACATCCGACCGGGTAAGCGTCGCCCGCGGCCGCTCCTCGACCGTCTCGAACAACCCAAACTGCACCGCCGCCTTCGCCTCCTCCCGCTCGACCTGCTCCAGCCCATCGGCCCAATACACGTGCGGATGGAACTGCGCCGCAGCCGCCAGCGTGCTCACCCCCGCCAGCTCCGCCGCCGTCATCACGAGCCGCGCACGCGCGAGCCCACAAGCGTAGTCGTTTAGATCCACCCCAACGACCCGATCCAGCGCATGCAGCGCAACCTTCTCCCTCCTCCAATCCGGATGCTGCGCCCCCGTCGCTGCCACAATCCGCTTCAACCCATCGATCAAGAAATGCCCCGACCCACAAGCCGGATCCAGCAGCCTCACCTTGTCGGCCCCAAACGTCTCAATCGCCGGCGTAAGAGTCCGATCCAGAATGAACCCCCGCACGAAATCGGGCGTCTGGCAGAGCGCGAACCGCTCCTTCACCGCGGGATCGAGCTCCTGGTACAGATCCCCCATGAGCTCCCCTTCGAACCGCTCCTCGGCGAAGCTCCAGTGACTCCCGGTATCCGCATCCCGATGCCGCCAGAACTCGATCAACCGCCGAGACAGCTCATCGCTGGGAAGCGCCACCTCGGCCGGCTGCGGGCTGAACAGCTCCGGCAACCCTCCGCTCTTGCTCGCCAGATCCCGCCACACCCACCGCAGAAACGCCGTCTCCCCGAGATGCGGCGCCAGCCGCTCGAACAACTGCTGCGCCTCCGGATCCAGCAACCGCCCCGGGTTCAGCAGTCCACGATCCTCGAGCACCCGAACATACACCGACTTGAGCACCCAGAGCACCGCCGCCCGCCGCGACAGCAAATCCGTCCAGACCTCGAAGTCCTCCGCCACCTGCTCGTCCGCGTGGAGCTGCATCGCCCGCGCGCGCACCGCCCCCGGCGCGCGCATCTTCACGCGCAAATCCGCTGCAATCTTCGCAACATGCTCACGAAGCGCAGCGGTCAGTCGGGCCCGATCGTTCGGCTTCATCGTCCTTCGCTCACCCTGTCAGCGCGCCCAGCAGCGGCAGCGTCGCCCCCTCCAGATGCCACATCGCCGGCCCCTCGTTGAACCGAGGCTGCCGGTTGTGGATCACCCCTGGCACCACCAGCACCCAGAACCCCCTGCTCCCTGACAAAGTCTCGTCGTACAACCGCCGCGGCAGATCCAGCGCCTCACACAGCCCGAGCAGCCCGGTATCCCCGAGCACGATCACGTTCCCCGGCCTCCCCTGCTCCTCGAGAACCCTGAACAGTGTCGCCTCGGCCGCCTCGATCAGCGCATCGCGCTGCCCGACGAAGCGCTCCGCCCGCTCGAGGGCTGCCATGTCCGGCGCGTGCTCCGTAAAAAACGCATCCTCGAACGACACCCACGTCCCCCGCAGCGCCGCCGCCACACTCCGCCCGATCTCCGCGTGGTGCTCCGGCGGCGTCACCAGCATCCTGAACCCGCGGGACCCCGCAGCATCCCGCAGCATGTCGCGCACCACCTCCTCCGGGCTCCGCTCTGCCCCGAAGGAGCTCTGAACCTCATCCCCCTTCAGCGCGGGCCCGGCCAGGATGGACCCCGAGCCGCCCGGCAATACCCGCTCGCCCTGCACCTGACAGTCCAGGTCGCGCAAGATCTCCAGCAAATGATCCGGATCCGGATAGGGCGTATCCTTCCCGAACACCCGCCGAACCCGGCGCTCCAGATCTTCGACCGCGATCGCCTCCCGCACCCCATCCAGCACGAAGCCGATGCTCTGCTTCGGATCGAGCGGCCCGATGAACAGGTGGCCCGTGTCCGCGATCTCCACGTCTTCGCACAGCCGCACCCCGAGGGCCAACGGGTCCCCGTCGAAGTGCGGCAGAAGCCCCGAGAGCGTGCGCCGCGCGCTCTCGGGCTCGACGGGGGGCCATTGCCCCGCGAGCCGCATCACCTCCGCCGCGAACGCGCGAAGCGTGTCGCGATCGAAGATCGGCCGCGCCACCAGCGCACACTCGGCTCCGTCGACGTCGTCCACCAGGTGCGCTCGCCCGGAGGAGATCCGCACGAGCAAGCGCACGATGCCAGTACCCGACACCACCCCCGCGGGCCACTCCTCCTCGAAGCGCGTGCCGAGCTCGTCGAGGCGAGCGATGCCCGAGAAGCCATCGAGCACGTTGTCCAGGGCGGCCATCGCGTCCGCGAGCACGGACCTGTCGAGCCGCTCGAGCCCCTTCGAGAGATCGAGGCTCACCTGCGGCTGGCTGCGCTTCAGGTCCGACGCGATGTCGCCCTGCGCCTCCGGCTCGCCAGTCAGACCCACCGACCGCTCGAGCGCCACGCGCTGGGCTTCGTTCAGGGGTCGTGCCGCATGTTCCCAGAGGCGGTCGAGCGTGTGGATGCTCGCGGAAGCCTCCGCGCTGTGCGCGCGGAACTGATGGAGCGCCTCGACGACCTGGGCGAGGCGCGTGCGCCCAATGCCGCCCACGGCGAGCAGCTCGATCCGGGTGAGCGACGCGACCGCGCCGACGGTCGGCAGGCTCGCTTGCTCCAGCGCCGTGCGCAGCGCCAGCGGGAGCGGCAGCTTGTGCACCGGCTCGGGTGAATCGCAGAGATCGGGCAAGAGCGGAGGATCCGCCCGCGCCGGCGCGGGCGAGACAGGAGAGATCCCCCGAGCGAGCAGCGCCTCCTGGAACGCGATGGCATCGGCCGCGGCCTTCGTCCCGATCGCATGGATCGCCCGCACGTGCGCGGGCGGGAGCGCGAGCAGCTCGCCGACCGTGTGCACCTGGCATCGCGCGAGCGCGTTGATGGCGCGGCGAGAGAGCCCCGTCTGCCGCAGCGAGGTCGTCGCGTCGATGTGCTGTACGGGCATCGACGGAGGCGCCGCCACGTCATCGCCGAGGGCGAAGAGCAACGTCTCCCGCATCGCGCGCGCGGACGGGAAGCGCTTCTCGGCGACGGGGTCGAGCGCCTTGCGGAAGAACGCGACGAGACCGGGCGGCTCGATGTCGTCCTCGCGAACCCCCGGCTCCTGCCCCGGCTCGGGGACACGGCCCTCGAACGCATGGCGGCCGGCGTAGACCTCGAAAAGGCACAGGGCAGCGGCGAATCGATCCGTCGCGTGTGTCCACCGCGCGCTCGCGGGATCGCGGTACAGCGCGGTCCCGCCGTAAGGCGCGTCCTCGGGGATCGCCGCGAGGCTGAAGTCGATGATCGTCAAGCGCCCGTCGCTCACGAGGAGGTTTTCGGGCTTCAGATCTTTGTGCGTGACGCCCTTCTGCTCGAGGTAATCCAGGCCCGCGAGCAGATCCTCGGCGAGGCGACGCTGCACCGGGGGCTCGGGCGCGGGATGCGCGGCGAGCCACTGGCGAAGGTTCTCGCCACCCACGCGCTCCATGACGAGCGTGAGGCGCCCCTCGACCATCTTGGTCAGATCGATGACGCGGACGACGTTTGGATGGTCGAGGCGATCGAGCACCTGGAACTCGCCCCGGAGCGCCTCCTCGGCGGCGTCCTCGGTGCGGGCGATCTTGAGCGCGCGGGTCCTCCCGCTGACGAGGTGACGCGCCGCATACACGACCGCCATGCCGCCCTGGCCGAGGCGCGACACGACCTCGTAGTCCGTGCCGAGGCGCGTGCCGGCCTCGAGGTTCTCCACGTCGAGCGGCGCCTTTCGATCGGCGACGAAGCCGGGCACGCGCCGCGCCTCCGGCTCGCGTGCGACGCGCACGGCGCTCATGGCGTCGGCGAGGGAGGGATACCGATCGGTCGGCCGCAGCTCCAGCATGCGCGAGACCGCTTCGTCGAGGCTGAGCGGGATCCGCTGCGCCATGTCGCGCACGTGGCGCATCAGGCGCCGCGCGGCCATGAGCTGCCGCGTGCTCTCGAACAGCGGCTTCCCGGTCAAGAGCAGCGCGAGCAGCGCGCCGAGACTGAACTGATCCGACGCCGGCTCCGCGCTGCTGAACGCCGCCACGACCTCTGGCGCTGCGTTCACGAGCCGCTCGTCGGCGACGCTCGTCAGCGAAACCGTCGCGTCGGCCGTGAGCTGCTTCGCGAGATCGAAGCCGGTGACGCGGATCTGCTGCGGGTCTGCCCGGTCTTCGACGAGGACGACCTCGGGGCGCAGGAGACGATGCACGACGCCCTGCTTGTGGGTCTCGTCCAGCGTCTGCGCGATGCGCAGCCACAGGTCGGTGCGCGTGTGAAGATCGGCCTTCTCCTTGCCGTGCGCGTCCGGCCCGTAGCGCTCGACCCACGTCGTGAGCGTGACGCCCTTGAAGTACTCGAGCGGGAGGACGATCCCTGCCTCGTCGGCGAACGGAGGATCCGCAGCGAGGATGCCCTCACCCCGACCGAGCCGGCCCAGCACCTGGGCCTCCCAGCGCGCGCGGTCCTCGATGCGCTGCCGTTGCTGGTCGGTCGCGAGCAGCGGCGCGTTGTAGATGCGGAGTACTCTCTCGGCGGACGATAGGCGGTTCTGGCCGAGCAGCTCGGTGAACGTGTCGTGATGGTCGAGCTCCGCAATGATCTCGTACTCGCGCACGCGACGGACCGGCTTCGGCCCGCGCTGCACACCGGTGAACAGCTCGAGCAGCTCGCGCTCGGCCGCCTCCGACGGCGACCCCGCGCGCCCCTGGCTCAGCCGCTCGATGAGCGCCGGGTCTTGCAGGGCCGCGAGGATGGTGCGCCTCGTGTGGACCCGATCGTTGCTGGCCGGACCCCGAACGCCTACGTCCGTCGTCGCCGAGAGGAACACGAGCCCCTCGGTCCAGACCTGACCGGCCTGGTAGCTCGCGTTCCGGAGGTGCGTCTTGAGCACCTGCGCGGTGATGCGATTCAGCTTCAGTGGGCTGCGGATCTTCTCCGGCAGCCACCAGTCGTTGTCCGTCCCCTCGATCCGGCCTCGGTACGACTTGATCTCGACGACGAAGATCGCGTGCGGCGCGACCACGACCGCGTCGAGCTCGAAGATGCTTCCGCTCCGTTCGACGAGCCACGGGTTGCCGTAGACCGTGTGCTCGGCCGGCAGCCCCTCCACGAGGAAGCGGAGCGCCTGTCGTTCGGCGTCGTGCGCGGGCTCGCCGATGGGGATGAATTTCGCGGGCATCGCTACACCAGGAGGCTCTTGGCGTTCGGGAACCAGATCGCGAGCTGGTCGTCGATCCGGAAGAGGCCGCCCTTGTCCGGGTGCAGGCCGATTACGAAATCGAAGCTCCGCTGGCGAAGCGCGTGCTTTGGATCGCGCAGGTCGCCGATGTCGACGCGCGTCGCGAAATCCGAGCTCGGTGCGCCGCAGTCGAGGGCAACGAGCCCGGCGAGCGTGAGCTCTTGCCACGTGCTGCACGCGACGACGAAGTTGTCCTGGAGGATCAGGTCTTTCTGGCTGGAGACGAGGTGGTGGGCGAGCTGCCCGCCCGTCCCGGGAAGCTCGAGCACTTTCTGGTGCCGCTTGACGACGTGTAGCTCCGACCGCGCGAGCCGCGTCGGGATGCCGAGCAGCCGCGCCTGCTCCCCGATGTACTCGGCGCCAGGGGACCGGAGATCGAGCGACGGCAACGCAGCAAGCCACGCGTCGACCACGGCCGCGGGCAGTCGGTCGAGGCGCAGCGATCCGTCCAGCGCCTCCGGATCGAAAGGGACGCGATGAAGCACCGCGGCATCCTCAAAGAGGAGGTCGAGGAGGTCGGTGGCCGTCAACCGACCGCGGAAACGCGCCCACGTCCCGAGCCCGGGTTCCGTGAGCCGCTGGAGGCGCCGACCTGCGACCTCGTCGCGGGCGAGCGCCACCAGCAAGGCCGACGCCCAGGAGGCGATCGGCCGGACGTCCTCCGGCATCGCGGAGAGATCAAGGGCCGGCATCAGCGAGTTCCTCGACGGCCGGGCACGAGTACCGGACCGGATCGTTGCGCGCAGCGGACGTGCGCGGGCGTTGTCGTGGATCGATACCGAAAGCTCATACGCGTTCGCCTGGGTGGCGCGGACGGCAACCCCAGCGAAACGGTACGCGCACGGAAGCGGCGTGGTCAATCGCTGTGCGGTCACCTGGAGGGGGAGATGCGGGCCCTGGATGCGCCATGACGGGAGGCGCAGACGGCCGGACGCGGCACTGGCGAATCGGCGGGAGCGAGGGGCGCGGTGCCCCGCCAGCGACGGCGGTCGACGATGCGGTGAGCCGGAGCGTCTGGCGCAGCTTCGCCACCGCCGCCTGGGCACGCCAACCTGACCGCGGGTGCTCGTCACGATGCGCCGCGTCGTTTGATAGCGCGGCCAATCGAGCGCCACATCAACTGCATGAGCGGGGCAGCTCGATCTTGACATCCGAACATCGTCCGGAGGCGCTGTCCACCGCGGACTCCGATCACGGACGTCCCGCCAGAGCAGGCTCTTGGAGGAACGCGCGCTGCCGCTCCACGCTGCGCTTCGCTGATCTGAGCGACCACATTCGGCAGCCTCGACAGAAGGCTCTGCTGGCGCACCTCGCCGGCAATCTGAGCTGACGCGGAGGCTGAGCGGGCCGCCGCAGCGTAGGCGATCGCCTTAATACCTTGCGGCACGACGCGGTGCCTAGCGCTATAGGCGCGACGGCTCGCAGCCGGGCGCGACCTTGCGCCGCGGCGCACCGCATCGTGGCTTCCGTGCCCCGCCGCTCGCCAGCTGAGCCCCCTCCCCGAGAGCTTACCGGCGACCCCGCGGGCCCACGCCTCCGGGGCCCACGCCTCCGGCGTCGCCATCAGCGTCGGCATCTCGTCTCGTAAGGAAGAGCGGGCGGCCACGCCTGGTCCACGCCGTCGACGATGTCTCCCCGATGGGAGCGGGACAGGCGGAATCGAGTGAGACGGCTTACACCAGAGCGCCAGCGAGACGGGCTGGCCAGGGGATCGCGAGGCCGGACGGTGGCCTCTCCACCGCGGAGATGGGTGCCACCCATCTTTTCTTGGAGCCACGTCCACCGGGAGACGGGTACCACCCATCTCCCGCGTGGACGCGCCACCTCACCCGGATGGGTTCACGGCATCCCGCCCGCGTCCGGCAGGGGCGCCGGGACGCCTTCGGGCTTCTTCGCGGGCGCTTTCCGGCGGGCTCTCCCGAGGTCCTCGACCATCTCGACGTAGGGCGCCAGCAGGAACGCGGCCAGCGCCTCGCTCCCCGGGATCTCCGGGTCGGCGTGGCTCTCGATCTTCTGGATCAGGCTCCGCAGCGCATCCCGGGCGGCGCTCCACTGCGGCCGGCCGTCGGTCGGCGCGCCCTCCTTGGCGAGGACCACGTTCGTGAAGCCGTAGGCCTCGCCGAAGCGCGCGTGGGCGGCGAGGAGCTGCTGGTAGTGCCGGGTCCCGCCGAACCCCTCGAGCACCGCCTGCGCGCGCTCCTCCTCCAGCGTCTTCATCCGCTGCACCATCGCGGCCCACTGGATCCGGGGCCTGCGCGTGATGAAGCGAAGCCCCTCGGGCGCCGGGAAGAGCTGCGCATACAGCCAGCGCGCCTCGGATGGCGACGGCGTCTCCCCATCGTCGGAGAGCCCGGCGGCTCCCGCGTTCCACTGCTCGAACGCGCGCCATCGGTCGTCGCTGTCGGTGTTCGCCGCGCTCCGCTCGGCCTCGGTCGGAGCCCCATGGCGCTGGTCGGCCTGCGCGCTCGCCCGCAGGCCGCGGAACCCCTGGAGCTCCGTCGCGGCCGCGTCGAACCGCTTCCACGGCCTGTCGATGTGCGGCGGCAGCGCCGCGACGGGCTCGACCCCCTTGGGCAGCGGCGCGTCGCCCTCCTTGCGCTTGCCGCCCTTGGGCCGGAGCACCGCCGCGATCCGCGCGCGCATCTGATCTCGGAGACCGATCACGTCGTCCGCGACGAGATCCGGGGGGAGAACGATGGTCGAAAACATCGGTGATTCACTCACGGGGTAAACCTCCTGTGCTGTCTGATGGGATCCGGCCTGCCGCCGTGGCGACACGCCGTGGTTTCGCTGCGGCGTGGCGGCACGGCAACCGACGTGCCGGCGCGAGGTGCGTCCCTATCTCCGCATAGCGCCTGAAGACGACGAGGAGCTGAGCGCAACGCCTTGTGCATAATCCGCAACGGATTGCGCGGTCGCGCAACGCCCCCGCCGGCGCCTCACCACTGCTTGTGTGTGCCCTGCGCAGAGAGCCGTGGCAGCGCCCAGGGACGCGATGTTGATAACCACCCCGATCCGCAGATTTCTGCCGCCTCCCCTCGTGACGCCTGGGGGCGAGCGCGATCGGCCGGGAAGTTCGCGAGCGCGAGGCGCGGCAGTAGAGATCGCGCCCAAGCGGCGCGCCGAAAAGAAGGCCCTGGGTAGCGATCCTTGGAATGCGCTTGCGACTGGCTGCGAACACGCTGCAAGAACGAGGCCTGAGGAGCACTCCAACCTTCTTGATGATGCACGTGGCTCACCTCGGCGCGCCTCCAGCATTTGCACGGGGAACGCCCCCCGCTCGTGCGCCGAAGTCGCACCATGGCGCATACCCGTGCGTCTTTAACGCCCTCACCCAAGCCAGACCCGCGCTCGATCCGGCCGCCGGCCATGGCGATGCGTTTCCCGCATGACACCCGCGCCATCCCTGAGCGATTCTTCAAGGTCTGCCTGGGGAGGAGGATCATGACCTCGACGCTGACATGGCTGGATCACGACGCCACCGCACGGGAACGGAGCCTGCGCATCCTGGCTCTGTTTCAGGAAAAGGAGAGCCGCGATGAGCTCGGCCTCGGTGTCGTTCGCGACGCGCTCGCCGATCGCCTCTTCCCGGGGACGAGCACCATCCAGACGCGGCTCCGGTACATGCTCTTCGTCCCGTGGATCTACTCCTCGCTGGAGAACGACGGCGTGCCCGCGAAGAACCTCCCGGCCGAGGCTCGCAGGCTCGAGATCGCGCTGGTCCAGCCGCTCCTCGCGAGCGAGGGCGCGGACGGCGTCCTCGGCAGGCTCGCGGGTGGCGCGCTCAAGCGCCTCCCGAGCTCCGTCTACTGGGCCGGGCTCGGCGCCTGGGGCATCCGCCGGTTCGACGGCTCCCAGGAGGACTACCATCGCATCGTCGATGCGCTGTACGCCCGGCGCGAGGCGCGCGAACGTCGCAAGCGCCACGAGGGCGAGGAGCTCGATCCCGACCCGACGCTCGTGACCTGGCACCCGCGTCTCCCGCGGCCCGAGGGCTTCCCGGACTCGGTGAGCTTCTCCCTGACGCGCGAGGAGGCGGAGTTCCTCACCGATTGCATCGTAACGGCCCACAAGGACAGCTTGCTCGCGCACCTCGCCCTGCACTGCGCGCCCGCGGAGGTGGACTTCCCGTGGCAGCACCCCGATCTCGCGGGTTTCGCCCCGGCGCACCGGGACCTGCTCGATCACGCGCGCCGCTTCTCCGACGTGATGCACGGCGCCGCGCTGCTCTACAACCTGGCGCTGGCCGAGCTCGCGCAGCGCGCGGAGCTCGTGGACGAGCACCGGAGCCGCCTCCAGGCCTGGGCCCGTGATCTCGACCTGGCAGACCTCCGTCGCTGGTCGCTGCACCGCCTCTGGGAGCTCGTCCTCGAGCAGGGGCGAACCGTCACGCAGCCCACGCTCGGCTTCGTCCGCAACTGGGTGGAGCTCGCGCTCTCGCGCCCCCAAGCGCTCGCGGATGACCCGTCGGCTCGCGCCCTGGTCGAGCAACGGGAGCAGCGGCTCAAGGGCGCTCGCTCGCGCTTCCTCAACGCGCGCGCCCGCGACCAGTGGTCCGGGTACGCCGGAACGGCGCGGCTGAGCTACCGCTGGCCCACGGCGCGGTCGTTCCTGCGCGACCTGTACGCCGGGCGGAAGGGGCGCTGATGCTGAGCCCCGACATTCGCAGCCTGTACACCGCCGCGCTCACGCCGCCGCCGGGCCTCGTGCTCGACCAGGCGCTCGCGACGACCTTCTCCGTCGACCCGACGACCCTCCTCACGATTCCGCTCCACCTCGCGCTGCTCCATCGCGGGCGCGACGTCGAGCACGACGGCATCGCGCTGCTCGAGGCGCTCCGGCGGGTCACCGAGCGCACCACCGTCTATGCCCAGCGAGGGCGCATGCAGGTGCCCGCTGCGTCCCACGTGCTGTACGGCCTGCTCGAGCCGATGGTGATCGAGGCGCGTGCGCCGCGCGGAGGCGCCTTCCACCCCAAGCTGTGGGTGCTGCGCTTCGTCGAGCCCGGCGGCGAGGGCACGCCGCTCGTCCGCCTGCTCGTCCTGTCCCGCAACCTCACCGCGGATCGCTCGTGGGATCTGCTGCTCCAACTGGACGGCCACCCGACAGGCCAGTACGTCGCAGGGAACCGTGAGCTCGGCGAGCTCATCGCGGACCTCCCCACGATGGCCGTCGGCGAGGTGCCCGAGGCGCGGCGCGCGCAGGCCGCGCAGCTCGGCGACGAGCTCCGGCGCACCCGCTTCGAGCTCCCGGGCGGCTACGAGAGCCTCGGCTTTCACGTGCTCGGGCGGAAGAAGGGCCCCTTTCGGCTGCCGCGCTCCCACGCGCTGGCGGTGATCTCGCCCTTCGTGAGGGCCGAGGCGCTCGAGCTGCTGCGAGAGACCACCGACCGCCTCGTGGCCGTTATCGCCAGGCCCGAGGAGCTCGACGCGCTGCCGACCGAGGCGCGGGCGCTCGCCGAGGGATGCTGGACCCTCAATGACGCGGCTGAGGTCGAGGACGGCGAGGCCACCGAGCAGCGCGACACGCTCGGGCTGCACGCCAAGGCGCTGGTGCTGCGTTGCGGCTGGGACACGAAGCTCTTCGTGGGCTCGGCCAACGCGACGAGCGCGGCGCTCTGCGGCGGGATGAACGTGGAGGTGCTCGCAGAGCTCACCGGGAAGTGGAGCAAGGTCAAGAAGATCGAGGATCTGCTCGGCCCCGACGGGCTCGGGCCGGTGCTGAACAGGTACGTGGCCCCCGACGCTCCGGCCCCGGTGGACGCGGCGGAGCAGGACGCAGAGCAGGCCCTCGAGGCGGCGCGCGACGAGCTGGCCTGCGCTCCGCTGCGGGTGCGCTGCGAGCGCGAGGCGGACGGCTGGAGGCTCGCGGTGGAGTCGCAGGGGGCCATCCCTCTGGAGGGCATCGCGAGCCTGCGCGCGTGGCCCCTGACCGTCACGCAGGAGCGCGCAGCCGACGCGACGGGCCTCATGACGGCGGGCAGCGCGACGCTTGGCCGGTTCGCGACCGCGTCGACGACCGGGCTCATCGCGTTCGAGCTGACGGCGGCCGCGAAGCCCCGGAAGCTCCGGCTCGCGCTCAACCTGCCCGTCGACGGGCTTCCGGCCGAGCGCGACGCGGCCATCGTGCGCACCGTGGTGCGGAACCGCGACGGGTTCCTGCGCTACCTGCTGCTGCTGCTCGGGAATGCCGACGGCTGGGAGCCGCTCCCGCCGCCCGCGGACGGCCGCGGTGACACCGCCGGCGGCGCCTTCTGGACCGGCGCCGGGGCCACCCTGCCCCTGCTGGAGGAGCTGACACGGGCGTTCAGCAGGGACCGGGAGAAGCTCCGGGAGGTCGGCCGCATCATCGCCCAGTTGCAAGAGAAGGCCGACGGTGAGGAGGTCGTGCCGCCGGAGATCGTCGAGCTCTGGCGCGTCTTCGAGCAGGCGCTGGGCGAGGCTCCGGCTCGCGCGGCTGGTCGGCCCGCAACGATGGAGGGGACATGAAGGGTCCGCGCTTCGATCCCGCGCCCGTGCTGCGGCGGCTCAAGGACTTCCAGCGCCGCACGGTGGACGCCGCCTTCCAGCGGCTTTACCTCGACCCCTCGCCGACAGGCCGGTTCCTGGTGGCCGACGAGGTCGGGCTGGGCAAGACTATGGTGGCGCGCGGGGTCATCGCGCGCGCGCTGGAGCATCTGCACGACCGGGTCGAGCGGATCGATGTCGTCTACGTCTGCTCGAACGCGGCGATCGCGGCCCAGAACATCAACCGGCTCAACGTGGTCGGCCAGCGCGAGTTCGCGCTGGCGAGCCGCCTGACGCTCCTGCCGACCAAGGTGCAGGAGCTCTCGAAGAACCCGATCAACTTCGTGAGCTTCACGCCCGGGACCACCTTCGACCTGAAGTCAAGCGGCGGCGTGATGATGGAGCGCGCCCTCGTGTACCGGATGCTGAGGGACGAGCCCTGGCTGAGACCGGGAGGGTTGCTGAACGCGCTCCAGTGCACCGCGGGTGAGGACAACTGGAAGAGATGCGCAAAAGACTGGGAGATCCCGTTCGACGAGGCCCTTGCGGAGAAGTACCGGGCCGCGGTCCGTGGCGACCCGGCGCTCCGCGCGCGCGTTGTCGAGATCTCCGAGCGCTTCCATCGCCATCGGCAGCAAGTCCCGTACGCTGACAGCGCCGCGCGCTACGCCCTGGTGGGCGATCTACGCCACCGGCTCGCCGCGACGTGCCTGCACGCGCTCGAGCCGGACCTGGTCATCCTCGACGAGTTCCAGCGCTTCCGCGACCTGCTCGACGGCGGCGACGAGGCGGCCACGCTCGCGCGGGATCTCTTCTCGTACCCAGGCGTGCGCGTACTCCTGCTCTCCGCGACGCCATACAAGATGCTCGCGCTCGATCATGAGCGGGAGGACGATCACTACCCGGACTTCCTGCGCACGCTCGGCTTCCTGCTCGAGGATCCGGCCGAGGTGGAGTCGATCCAATCGGATATCCAGCGGTTCCGCCGCGCCCTCTACACCCTGGCTGCCGGGGACGACTCCGAGGTGGCGGCGGCCCGGGCCGCGCTCGAGGCGCGGCTCCGGCGCGTGATGTGCCGGACCGAGCGCGTGGCCATGACCGCCCGGCGGGACGCCATGCTGGCGGAGCCGGCGCGCCCGGCACGGCTCGAGCCGGCAGACCTGGAGCAGGCCGCGCTCGCGGATCGGGCGGTGCGCGCGCTCGATGCGGGCGACGCGATCGAGTACTGGAAGTCGAGCCCTTACCTGCTGAGCTTCCTGCGTCACTACGAGCTGCGCAAGAAGCTCGACGCCAGGCGAGAAGATCCGCCGGACGCGCTGCTCGAGGCGCTGCGCGAAGGCGGGCCGCACCTGCTCGACCGGGAGCGGTTCGAGCGTTACGAGCGCATCGATCCCGCGAACGCGCGCCTGCGCGTGCTGCTCGCGGACACGCTCGACCTGGGTCTCTGGCGCGTGCTCTGGATGCCGCCCTCGCTCCCCTACGCAGCGCCGGGCGGCGCGTTCACGGGGCTCGGCGAGGTGACCAAATCCCTCGTCTTCTCGGCGTGGAACGCGGTGCCGGACGCGATCGCGGCGCTCTGCTCCTACGAGGCCGAGCGGCGCGCGGTCGAGGGGCTCGGCGGAAACCTGAGCCATAGCACCCTCTACGACCGGCTGAAGCCCCTGCTCCGGTTCACGCGAGGCCGCGACGGCCGCCTCAACGGAATGCCCGCGCTGGCGCTCCTGGTGCCCTCGCCAGCGCTCGCCGCATGGGTAGATCCGCTGCGCATCGCGCTGGAGGAGGGCGACGGGGCGCCCGTGCCCGTGGACGTCCTGCTCGCAGCCGCGGAGGCGGCGCTGGCGCCCCGGCTCGCTCCCCTCCTCCATCGGGCATCTCATGACGCGTCCCGGGACGGCCCGGTGGACCAGCGGTGGTACTGGGCCGCGCCGGTCCTGCTGGACGCTGGGGCATATCCCGGGCTCCGGGCCTTCTGTGCAGCCGGAGCGAGCGGGTGGATTCCGGGCGAACACGAGGAAGAAGAGGAGCATGGAGATCGCGAGAGCGGCTTCGCGGCGCATCTCCACCATCTGGTCGAGACGATGGAGGGGCGCCTCGATCCGCCGCTCGGACGGCCTCCGGAGGACCTCGCACGGGTGCTCGCGGAGATCGCGCTGGCCGCGCCGGGGACTTGCGCGCTGCGGGCCCTGCGTCGCGCCGCACCTGGGCTGCCGCCGGACGACGCGTCACTGCTCGGGGGCGCGGCCCAGACGGCGTGGGGCTTCAAGAGCCTGCTCAACCTGCCGGAGTCGATCGCGCTCCTGCGCGGCGCCGAGGACGAGCGCTACTGGCGCCTGGCGCTCGGCCACGGCCTGGATGGCAACCTCCAGGCCGTGCTCGACGAGCAGGTGCACGTCCTCCAGGAGTCGCTCGGGCTGCTCGACGCCCCGCCTGAGCGCCGAGCGGAGGAGCTCGGCGCGGCCCTGGCGGAGGCGCTGGGCATCCGGACGGCGCAGCTCCGGGTGGACCTGGTCCATGCCCGCCCGCGCGCGAGGCGCGTGGAGATCGATCATGTGAACGCGCGCTGCCGCTTCGCGCTGCGCTTCGGTGATCTGCGCGACGACAAGGACACGACGCTGGCGCGGGCCGACACGGTCCGGTCGGCGTTCAACTCGCCGTTCCGGCCCTTCGTGCTCGCGACGACCTCCATTGGTCAGGAGGGATTGGACTTCCACACGTGGTGCCACGCCGTCGTGCACTGGAACCTGCCCGCGAACCCCGTGGACCTGGAGCAACGTGAGGGGCGCGTGCACCGCTACAAAGGCCATGCTGTCCGGAAGAACGTCGCTCGCCTGCACGGCCTGGCCGCGCTGCGCGAGCGCTGGGACCGGAAGGGTGATCCCTGGGCCTGCCTCTTCGAGCACGCCGCGTCGAAGCGGCCCGCCTGCGCGAGTGAGCTCTGGCCGTACTGGGTCTTCGAGGTCGAGGGCGGCGCCCGCGTGGAGCGGAGGGTTCCGCTGCTGCCGCTGAGCCGGGAGGTCGAGCAGCTTCGACGCCTGAAGCGCAACCTGGCTCTGTACCGCCTGGTCTTCGGGCAGCCTCGCCAGGAAGATCTCCTAGCGCACCTCGCCGGCAACCTGAGCGACGCGGAGGCCGAACGGGCTGCCGCGGCGTGGGCGATCTCTCTGATGCCGTGAGCCGCCGCCAAGGAAGCTCCCGATCCGGTTGGCCGCACTCGGCGGCGCCCCTGCCTACTCCTTCTTCTTCGCGTGCTTGTCGCCGCCGAGGCGAGCGGCACCAGGGTCGTAGTGCGCCTCCACGGGGCGAGCTGCGGCGCGTCGAACCGGTTCTTAACCGCTGTGCGGACCAGAGCCGCGCACCGGACGGCAGCGCGCCCCCGGCGTGGAGCACGAGCCACACGGCGTGCATCGCCGGGGTACCTGATGACACGTTGATATGCAGCGGCCCGTCCAGCGCGCAGAGTCGCGGAAGGACGTTCTCTCGAACAGCATGATGGATGAGCCGGCGATGGGTCGGATCTGTGAGCGGAACGTGGATCGGCTCGAGCTCGACGTTACCCAGGTCCGCCCTCGCCGGCAGTGGCATGTCGGCGGCTGCATCAGGTAGAGGTGTGGTCACAAGCGGCGCACGTTCGCTTGGAAAGCGAGCGGCTGCAGGTCGAACTTGTCGAGCATTTCACGACCGGAGTAACGACGCACCACCGGACGTTCCGAGAGCGCGCCCGTGACAAGCACCAGCACGAACGCCGAGTCCCCCCTGGCTTGCTCGACCTCTCCTCTGGTGATCATGAAGGACTCTCGATCTCCACGGACGCCCTTGACCTCGACGTGTTCCTCCGCGCGTCGCCTGGAGCACTTGAGGTCGTATCCACGCTTCTCCTTCGAGACGTCCACGACCTTCCACCCGTCCTTCTGGTAGAGCTCCGTGGCATACCAGACGGCGCGTCGCTCGACCTCGACATTGACCTCTGGCTCCCCGAATCCCCCGCCGCTTTCACTTGCCTTCCTCGCAGCGCGTCGCGGCGCTGCCGGTTCGGCGCCCGCGCCAGCGCGCAGCCGGCTTCTGGCCAGAGCCTCCAGGCGGTCGATGTACTCCTCCTCCTTGATCTCCCGAAATCCAAGACTGAAATTCTGGTAATTGGCCAGAAAGCTCTTAAACCAGGGCTCGTCGGACAGGGGTATGTCCGGCGTGAACAGCGTTCCCTCTCCGCTAACGGTCGTTTCGGGGTCCTCGTCTTCCGAATCGATTTCTTCGGCAATAAACCGAGCGCAGAGCCCGTACCTTCTCGGCTTGCCTTCGCCGCAGATGATCCACACGACGTCTCCCAGGACATCTGGAATGCGCTTCTGCGTGACGATTCCGATTGGACCTGTGCTGATCTCAGCACAGCCGTAACCCATCCTCTCGGTGTTATGGTATTGCATGTAGTGCCTCACATCGAGCTCCTGTAGGAAGGGTTGAGCAGAAGATGAGGACGACGCACTCGGAATCCTCGATCTCGAATTAACCGTAGTAGCCGAGGGGAGGAACGCTGGCGCGTCGACGGGCGAGGCCGGAGGCGACCTCGGCGACCATGGACTCGGTCTGGGGTTCGGTGAGGCCCCTCGGCTCGAACGGGACCGCGAAGGCGGTGGCGAGGTCCTCGTGAGCCGAGCTCGCGGCGGAAGCGCTGCCGGCGGAAGCGCTGCCAGTGGGCGAAGTCCGGCTCGGTGAGGCGTGGCTGGCGGAGGCCGGCGGCCTCCAGGCGGGCGACCGAGCGAGGGTGGTCTCGGGGAGGTTCGCCGAGGTAGGCATCAACGGCGACAAATGTCGCCGGATCCGAGGGGAGAGGCAACCCGGACGGTGCCGCGCACGGAAGAACGCGGGAGAGCGCGAGGGCTTGACAGGGGTGGGGCGGCTGCGTCATGCTCACGCCTGCGCCAGGGGTTGACTCGCAGGAGGAACCATCCCTCCCCCCCTAGACGGTGCCGATGGTGCCCTTCTCCGAAGGGAGTCGAACGAGAGAAGCCCTTGTCGTAGCCGCCGCCCGGTTCGCCGCGGGAGGTTGCGGTTTGCGTCGCACCGTCACCGGCATGACGCAGCAAGGGGATGTGCCGCCTCGCGGCGGCAATCCGCGGTGAATGGTAGTTCGTCATGCAGAAGAAGGATTTTGCGGTGCTCCTGCGCGCCTCGAAGGGCGACGTGCCCAGGGTCGCGTTGCAGATTTTACAACAGCAGAAGCTGACCGAGGACGATCACGAATTTCTCTACGAGCACATCCAGGCGCTGACGCAGGCGTTCCTGATGGAATGGCTTGCACGCAGTCCGCCGCGCCCGACGCCCGTTGTGAATGAGCTGTTCACGCGGCTTCCCGAGACCTCCCAGCTTGAATGGTTTGTCATGGTGGCGAACCTGCAAGGTTGGCCGGCCCGGCTGGACCCGGATGCGCTCGACGATGTGACGGAGCGACTGCGGGCCAGGCTGAATGCCGGGTTATGGTGGCATATCGCCAGGCACCTCAGAGGGATGAGCCCGTTCTTCCACGGCGTGCTCGGGCGCCAGGAGGATTGCGACATCGCGGCCTGGCTGTTCCCGTACCGGCGCGACGACATGGCTTGCCGCAAGGCGCTGCGCGACGCCGCGACAAGCGGAGGCGTAGCGCTTACCTCACCCGATGTGCTGAAGAAAATCGGGGAGAGCTCGGAGGTTTACGACAGCCCCCCTGGGAATGAAGCGGGCGTGGCGAAGGGCAAGGTGGACGAGGGTGACGGGCTGCTGCCGGTCACGCCGGTGGACGCCGCCCCGTCGCGGGTCGCGCGGAAAATCCGGGCGCGCGCGAGCGTCGTGGCATGGCTGGAGTCGCAGCAAATGCTCGCGATCCTGAGCCCGGAGGACGCGCTGCCGGCCGAGGTACCGTTCAGGGCCGCGGACAAGCTGAATCTGGGGCCGAACGAAGAGCGTTACTTGCTCACCCTGGCACTGCACTGGCCTGGCGACGCCGCGGCGCAGACGTGGGCGAGGACGTGGTACGTGGCGCAGTTTCTGGCGGCCGCCTCCAGGGGCGTGCGCTGGAGCCACCTGGTGACGGAGCTCGTGGGTCCGCCTCATCGACTCCAGTTCGAGGGGGTCTTCAAGGGCCATACGCGGGAGGATCGGGCCCTGGCGGCGGAGTTGCTCGATGAAATCGCCTGGGCGTCGCTCGATGGGCCGGTGGTCGCACCCTGGCTGGGGCAGTCGGTGTACGCGGCGTTCCAGCGCGGCGAGTCCGATGCCTGGGAGCGCGCGTTCCGATACCTGGACCGCTGCCTCGCGGAGCCCGGCGTGTGCAACGTCGATCCGGCCGAGGAGAGTAGGTTGGTGGCAGCCTGCCTGAGCCTCGGCGACGGCGGATTCAGGTGGATGTCAGCCTGGGACTCGATCAGCTGGGTTCTGCTGCGGGCCCCGCTTCCCGATGGCGCGGACGAGGCATTCGAGGAGCGCCTCTTCGGCTACTTGGAGAAACTCCTGCCTCACTTCAACGACGTGCAAACGCAGTTCACGCGGCGCGCGTCGTTCCCGATTACCCCCGCGCGCGCGGCTCGGCTGCTGGCCATGGTCCTCGAGCATCCGGACGTCCTGTACGGGCTGCCGGTATCGAAGCTGAGTGAGGTGGCGGCCGCCGTTGATCCACTGCCGCCGGATCGGCTGCCCGCGCCGGAGATGTTCTTGGAGCCGTACCGCCAGGAGTCTACCGCGGACGCCATGGCGGCGTACCGGCGCCTCGGCGGGGCCGCGGCCGACGCGCGGCTCCACGGCTGGGCGCGGGCGCCGCTCCGCTGGGAGCGCACGAAGGCCGGCGAGGACGTGTTGGTATACGGGCCGGAGGCTCCACTCCTCGAGGCGCTCCAGCGTGCGCAGCTCGCGCCAGATCTGCTGTTCACCGAGGATCTGAAGCAGGAACTCGCCGCTCGCAGCCGGGGTCTACCGATGCTGCCGGCGGCGAAGGTGCATGCGCAGGCGCCCTGGCTGCTGGATGAGGCGACGCTCGTCGCGATCGCGGAGGAGCGCGCGGAGGAGCCCGGCGAGCGCTGGTGCCGCTGGAACGACGAGGTAGATCTGCCTGCTAGCCTTGCGCCTGCAGTGCGCCGGCGGGCGCCGGTCGTCGCCGACGGGCGAGAGTTCCTGGCTCTCGCCCGCTGGCTTGCCAGGCACGGTGAGCGGCCGGCCGATCTGGTGAGCCTGGCCCTGGACCGGATCGCGCAGCGCCCGCCGACGGACGAGGCGATGAAACAGCTGATGGGCTGGCTTGCGACGGTGCTGGCGAGCCGGACGTTGTGGGAGCAGCACGGACCCCGGGTCATGGAGGTGCTGGTGCAGCAGAAGGCGTGGATAGCCATCGACACGCTGATGCGCGACAGCGCGCGCCGGCCGGACCCGGCCGCAGGCGAGGCCGCACCACGGCCCAAGCTCCTCGCGGCGATGCACGAAGCACTGGCGGTGGTGCTGCTGCGCCGGCTGAAGGCTGCGATCCAGGTCAGCGACGCGGAGGCAGCATCCGCCGCGCTGCAGGCGCTGGTGGCGCTGCACCCGCCTGCGCGTCTGTCCCGCAAGCTCTACGAGCTGAAGCGGCTGCCGTTGCCCTCGCCAGAGGTGAGCGAGTTGCTCGATCTGAACCTGCGGCTGCTCCGCAAAGGGACAACCCAGGATGCCTCGCTCTCCGACATTTACGCCGCATTGTCGCTCCTAGCGGACAGCAGCGCGGCCTGAGCTTGCCAGCATCTCGTCGAGCACGCTCTTGTCGTGCAGCTCCAGCTCGGCGCGCAGCTTGCGCAGCGCCGTGGGGGAGATGTCGATCCAGCCAGCGATGCTCTGTGGTGATGCCATGCCGCCCCGACAGCGGAGTACAGCGCACTGACGCGCGCAGCGTCAAGAGACGCTGTGGGATGTGGGAACATAAGACGGTACGCGCGCGCAGGGCGGCACCTGGACCAGACCACAGGAGCGCCGATGCAATAACGCAGCTAACCGTGGAGGAAGCACCGCACAACCTCTCACGCCACCGCCGCCGCAAATGAAGCGAACAAGTCCCCCGGCAGCGCATGGTGCAGCCGCCACGTGATTGCCATCGGCAGCTCGCTCTCGTGCCGCACATAGCTCGCCGGCCCCAGGAACCAGAACGCCCGCTCATCGCTGCGCAGCCGCGCGAAAAGCATCACCGCCGTACCGAGCGCCTCGTGCCGTTGATAACGCCGCCCGGTCTCGCTCTCGGCGCGGGTGCTCGACTGGCTCTCCCAGTGGATCAGCTGCCGGCTGATGGCATGGTCGCGGTAGCGCGTCGTCGGCGAGAACTGCCCGCTCGTCTTGTCGAGCGTGAACGCGAGCAGGTCGGCCCTGGCGTCCTTCGCCCAGTACACACCTGTCTGCCATGGTGCCACCTTCGCGCCGCCGCCGCCGCCCCCGCCCCCGACCCCGAACGCCGCCAGGATCTCGATCCGCGAGTACCGCGCGTGCACCTCGAGCGGCACGTCCGGATGGGTCGCCAGCGCCCGGTGAACATGGTCGACGCGGGCGGCGAGCAGGTCCAACACCTCGACGAGCTCCGCGCGCACCTGTGGGTGCGCCCAGACGAGCGCACACGCCTCCGCAAGCGTATTCGCCTTCTCAATGGCGCGATCAGCCACGGTGGCCACGAGCATGCGCAAAAGCCGTCGCTCGCGCTCGCTCGTCGCCCCCGGATCCGGACACGCCTCGGACGCGAGCAGCCGGCGATACCCCTCGATCCGCACGAAGTCGTCCACGTGCAGCAGCCGCCCGCACGCGCGCCGCAGCGCTTTTTCGTGCGGTCCCGCGCCGAGCAACGGAAGCCCGGCGTCCTCCCGGAGCTCTGACCACGATCGCGGGCCGACATAGACGTCTTCGATCTCGAGCCCGGTCTCCTCGAGGAACCGCGCGAGGCTCACGTCGCCGCCGAGGGCCATCCGCCGCAGCTCCTCGACTTTCGCCGTCCACCCCGACGGCACGGCTTGCCGGATGTTCTCGAGCACGAGCTCCGAGGCCTTCGGATCGAGCTCCATGTGGCAACCCGCCGGCAGAAACGGGAATCCGTCCTCGATCTGCTGAGCGATCTCGCTTCGGCTCCCGCCGAGCAGGGCGCCAAAGCGGCGATCGAAGCGGAATTCGCGGCGATGGTGCCCGACGAAGTCGAGCACCGTGCAGACGGTCTTGCCGGCGCTACGCCGCAGACCGCGCCCGAGCTGCTGCAAAAAGAGCGTCGCACTATCCGTCGGGCGCAGCAGGATCAGCGTGTCGACCGCAGGGACGTCGATGCCCTCGTTGAACAGGTCCACGGAGAAGACAACGTTGATCTCCCGCGCCCCGAGCCCCGCCAGAGCCGCGCGCCGCTCGCCGTCGGGGCTGTCCCCCCACACGGCGGTCGCCGCGATGCCAGCCTCGCGGAAGACGCGCGCCATGAACCGCGCGTGCTCGATGCTGACGCAGAACCCGAGCGCTCGCATCCTTCGCACGTCGTCGACATGCGCGGCGACCTCCGCCACCACCTGCCGGGCCCAGACGTCGTTGGCCGTGAGCAGCTTCGACAGGCCCTCGACGTCGTAGCCGCGCCCGCGGCGCCAGGGCACGTCGCGCAGGTCCAGCCCGTCGTGGATCCCGTAGTAGACGAACGGCACGAGCCGGTGCTGGTCGATCGCGTCCCAGAGCCGCAGCTCCGCGGCGATCCGGTCGTCGAACCAGCCGAGCAGCGGGAGTCCATCGCTCCTCTCGGGCGTGGCCGTGAGGCCGAGGAGCTCGACGGGCTGCACGTGCTCCAGCAAGGCGCGGTACGACGGCGCGGCAGCGTGGTGGAACTCATCGATGATCACCACATCGAAGTGACGTGCATCCAGATGATCGAGCCCTGCCGCAGCAAGGCTCTGGATTGACGCAAAGACATGCTCGAAGCGCTGCGGGCGACGGCCGCCGACCCACAGCTCGCCGAAGGCGTGATCGCGCAGGCCATGACGGAAGGTCGCGAGGCTCTGCTCCAGGATCTCTTCGCGGTGGGCCACGAAGAGCAGACGCGCGCGGGGCAGCGCCTCTCGGAGCCGTGCATAGTCGATGGCCGCCATCACGGTCTTGCCGGTGCCGGTCGCCGACACGAGCAAGTTGCGGTGGTGCCCGCGCTCGCGGGAGAGCGCGATCTGCTCGAGCAAGCGCTCCTGGAACGGCTCGGGGCGGAGCTCGATCGGGCTGATCATCACCGCTGGCCCCCCGCCCGCCGCCTGCTCGACGCGCCCAAGGAACTCCTCGCGGTCGTACGGCACGAAGTCACCGCTGTTCCAGTAGCCCTCGAAGACCGCGGCGACCTTCGCGACGACATCCGGGTTGCGGGCGCCGGACACGCGCACGTTCCACTCGAGTCCGCTCGTCTGCGCGGTGTGCGTCAGGTTCGAGGAGCCGATATAGGCCGTCGAGAACCCCGACGCGCGATGAAAGAGCCAGGCCTTGGCGTGCAGCCGCGTCGTGCCCGTGTCGTACGAGACGCGCACGCTCGCACCGATCTTCCGGAGCGCGTCGAGCGCCGGCGCTTCGGTCGATCCCGTGTACGTGGTCGTCAGCACGCGCAGCTCGCGCCCCGCCTCGCAGTGTGCGCGGAGCGCCTCGAGCAGCGGGGCGATGCCGCTCCGGCGGACGAACGCCATGACGACATCAATGCGGTCCGCCGAACGGACCTCGGTCAGGAGCTGGTGGCCCACCCTGGGCTCGCCAGGCGCGTTGGTGAGCAGCGTCGTGTCGAGCAGCGGTATGAGCGGCTCGGGGATCGTCTCCGGCCTGCCGTCCGGGTGGCGCCCAGCGATGGCCCGGAGCACCGTCGCCGGCTCGACAGGTGCATCCGCCCGGACCTCTGCGCCGACGATCACCTCCTCGATCTGCTCGACGATCCTCCGCGCCAGACCCACGCCCACGCGCACCCGCTCTGCGTCGGGCACACCGGCGATGGTGCGCTGCACGATGCGACTCAGGTGCAGCGCGACGCGGTCGGCGGCCTCAGCGGGGCGGAGCGCCCCGGTGCTGGCCTCCAGGCTGGCGTCGAGATCGCGCAGGCCCGACGCCACCGCCTCCGTGACCAGGATCTCGTAAAGACCGCGCCGGCTCGCCGCCATGGCGCGCGAGTCTACGCCAGACGAGCGCACCTCCGAGAGACCTCACCCATCTCCACAACCACCCCACATCTCAACACAGGCGCTCTGCTCGCCACGTCACCAATCCCCCTCCGAGCTCCCCTTTGTCTGTCCTGTACCATCGCCCTTCCCCTCCCCGACCGTGCCCATCGCGCACCATCGAGCGCACTCATTCAGGCATCACGCTCGCGTCGGTCGGCGAGCGCTCCCGCCTGTCCTGCCTGGTCGAGCGCCGGCGCGGCTCTACGGCGCGCTCTTCGGCCAGGCACGCGACCCGATCACCCTCCCCTCGCGGAGCTCATCCGCGGCGCCGCCGCCGGCGGCGTAGACGCCCCCGAGGCCGTCCCCCGAGGCCGTCCTCGACACCGCGCTGGCCGGCCGCCGGGGCGCGCCAGCCGAGCCCCTGCGCGACCACCTCGTCGTCGCCACGGCGTTCGGGCGCACCTTCCGCGCTCGAGCGCTGGTACTACGCCTTCAAGCACGGAGGGCTCGACGCCCTCCGTCCGAAGCCGCGCTCGGATCGCTTGACTTGAGGTGTCGCCGCCACGCGCCGGGGGCCATGCCGGCCCACTGCCGGAACGCGTGACTGAACGAGGCCTCGGACGAGTAGCCGGTGAGGCGCGAGACCTTCGCGAGCGGCGCGCCCTCGCGGAGGAGAACCGCAGCCTTCTGCATGCGGAGCCGCGTGAGGTAGCCGAGCAGCGGCTCGCCGACGAGCTTGGTGAAGCGCGCCGCGAAGACCGAGCGCGAGAGGCCCGCTTCCTTCGCGAGCGAGGCCACCGTCCACGGCTCCTCGGCGCGCCGGTGCATCGCGCCGAGCGCCGCGGCGGTGCTCGGATCGCGGAGCGCGCCGAGGAAGCCGCCGCCGTCCTCGGGGCAGCGCGCGAGGTACGCGCGGAGGGCCTGGATGAACATGACGTCCGCCATCCGGAGGAGGACGATCTCGGACCCGGGCCGGTTCGTCTCGACCTCGCGAGTGATGAACTGGATGTTCTCGAGGAACGACGGCACCGCCTGCTCCGTGTCGGGAGTCATCCGGATGAGCGGTGGCAGTGTCGCGAGGATCGGTGTCGCGAGCGGATCGTCGAGCACGAAGCCGCCCGTGATGAAGGTCGTCTCGGGACCTTCCGTGCCGAGGTGGATGTGGCTGACGCCATGGGTCGGGCGGGTGGCGCATCGCGCGAGCTCGGCGAAGCTCCGGGGGGTGCTCCGCGGATGGTCGCGCAGCGCATGGGCGTGGCCGAGCGGAAGTACCGCGAGATCGCCACCGGAGAGCGCGACGCGCGGCTCGTCCGTCTTGTCGATGCTGAGCCAGGCGCTGCCGCGGACCACGTAGTGGAACCGGATGCAGCTCTTGACCACCGGCAGGGCAACGCCCCACGGCGCGCGCCCGACGGTGGAGACCCAGCGCGTCCGCTGCAGACGAACCGGGGCAAGCACCGCGCTCAGGGCATCCATCGCTCGATAGCGTAATGAGCGCGGGCCGCGGTGTCCAAGCCGTGCGGACGGTTTCGAAATCTTCCCGGACGACTTCGCATGGTTCGTGCGGATCGCGAGCCGTATGAAGGACGCATCGTTCTCGACGAAAGGAACATCATGTCCAGCAACCTCGATCTCTCGAAGGAGTTCATCGGTCGCCGTGCCCTCGTCACCGGAGGCTCGCGCGGCATCGGCGCGGCGATCGCGCAGCGCCTTCTCGATGCCGGCGCCAAGGTCGTGGTCGCCGCGCGCTCGCGCAGCGACGTCACACCCGCGGCGGCGACGTTCATCTCCGGCGACGTCCGCACGAGCGAAGGGGTGAAGGCGATCGCCGCAGAGGCGCTCGCGGCCCTCGGCGGCCTCGACATCCTCGTGAACAACGCGGGCGGGTCGAGCGCGTTTCTGGGAGGCTCCGCGACGATCCCCGACGAGGAGTGGCAAGACACCCTCGCGCTCAACCTCTTGTCCGCGGTCCGCCTCACGAACGCGGTCCTGCCGGCGCTCCTCGCCTCGAAGGCCGCCGCGGTCGTGAACATCTCGTCGACGGCAGCGACGATACCGTTCGGCCCGTTCGCGCATTACTGCGCCGCGAAGGCGGCGCTCGACACCTACTCGCGCACGCTCGCCGTGGAGCTCGCGCCGAGCGGCATCCGCGTGAACGTCGTGACGCCGGGGCCGGTGGCGACACCGAGCGCCGACGAGCTGCGGAAGACGTTCACCGACGGGATGGGCATGCCGGCCGATGCGTTTGTCCAGCAGGTGCCGCTCGGACGCCTCGGCACCACCGACGACGTCGCGGAGGTCGTCGCGCTCCTCGCGTCGGATCGCGGGAGGTGGCTGACCGGCGGGAACTACCGCGTTGACGGCGGAATGACGGCGCGCTGACGGTCAGGCCTTCATCGGGCTGCCGACCTCGTCGGCCGCGCGGAAGTCGTTCAGCGGCGTGACAAGGTAGCGCCGGGCGTTCTCGCGCGGCGGGGGCCCACGCCTCCGGGGAAACCACTTTCGCCGAGCTCGCTGAGCGGGTTCTTTCGGGCAAGCTGGCAGGATCAGCGCCTCATGGGGAGTGAGTCGATCCCCTCATGCTTCCGGACCTATCACGGGTTCTTCATTCGCGAGGGGAACGACGCGGTACTAGCGCGAGCGGCCAATCCGCACGCCGAAATACGTGGGTCCCCACGCAGCCGCGCCCGGGTCGAGCTCCGGCGGCGCCAGATCCGAGAACGCGACGTCCGCACACACGAGCCATATCGATGGCGACCTCTCGGACGTGAGCTGGCGCGCCAGCGCAGAGGTCTCGATCAGGTTGTGCATCGGGACCACGCCGGCCGCGACCGGGGCCTCCTCCTGATCGAACGGCAGCCGCACCAGGTAAACGTCCTTGTCCCCCCACGGCACCTCCGAGCGCGCCACCTCCGCGCTGGCCGCGATGGCCCCGCCGCGCTCGTCGCTCGCAAGCCGCGCACAGAGCCACGCGAGCACGACGTCCTTTCGTGGGTCGCCATCCAGTCGTGGCTCCGCTCGCAATGGAATCGGAGCGTCGTGAAGTCTGCCCCCCGTCGCGAGCTCCATCTCCTCCACGAGATCGACGAGCGCGACACCCCGGTCCGTGGGCGCGCGGCGGCGCAGGGCGGCAGCGGCGGCGGCGCGCACGCGCGCGTCGCTGTCGCGCAGCCGCGCCCGGGCGAGGTCGACGGCGCTCGCGTCGTCGCCGAGGAGCTCCAGCACCACGGCACGGAGCGCAGGGCTGGGATCGTCCAGCCGGGCGATGACCGCGCCGCGGTGCTGCCCCTGGGCCCAGAGGAGCCTCGCGGCCGGGATCCTCAGCGCATCGAGCTCCTGCACATCGTCCAGCATCCCGAGGAGGGGCTCCGCGGGAGCGTCCGCGGGCGCCAGCGACTCCAGCGCGACCCGCGTCACCTCGGCGGCGTAGTCGCCTCGCTCCACGATGGCGCGCAGCCGGCCCGCGTGCTCCGGCCGGCCCGCAATCGCCCGCGCCGCCGCGAGCTGCGCCGGATCGCCGTCCATGTCCGAGGGCTCGTCCAGCGTGGCGGCGATCCGCTCCACGGAGCCGGCGTCCCGCGCGAGCGCCATGATCGCCGCGGCGCGGACCGCGGCGGAGGGCTCGTCGAGGAGCTCCCGGATGCGCAGCGCCGCCGCCTCGTCCCCCGAAAGCGCCTCCGCCGCCGCGGCGCGCACGGCGCCGTCGCCGTCCTCGAGCCGTCGCAGGAGCGCCTCCCGCGCTCCTGCCGTCCCGGCGGCGGCCCTCGCCGCGACTGCACGCCACCACGGGTCTGGATCGTCGAGCCGGCGCACGATGGCCTCATCCCCGGCGTCGCCGAGCGCGCTGGCCGCGTCGGCCCGGACGAGCACATCGGGGTCGTCGAGCAGCGCGCGCACCCCCGCGACCGAGGAGGGATCCCGGGCCAGGTCGCGCAGCCTGCGCCGCCGCTCCACGCACCGGGCCGGACCGAGGCGCGTGCGCAGCAGCGGGAGCGACTCCGGATCGTCGCGCAGCGCCTGCATCGCGGCGGATCCGACCGGGGATGGCGCATCGATGTGCCGCCGGAGCAGCGGAATCGCGGGCGGGTATCGACCGAGGACCTCGATGGCGGCCCGGCGGACGTGAGGATCCGGATCTCCCAGGCAAGGCATGACGCTGTCGAACAGCGCATCCTGGCGCGCGAGGCTGCTCACGGCGCGCGCCCGCACGAACGGCTCGGCGTCCTCGAGCAGGGGCCGACGCGCCGCGACGGACGCCGCGTCGTCTCGCAGAGCGGACGCGGCCACCCCGCGGAGCGTCGGGCTCGGATCGGACAGCAGCGCTCGGGCCATCTCCTCCTCGCCGGCGCGCAGGGTCTCCACGATCGCCACGCGCACGGACATGTGCTCGCTCGCGTCCGCGAGCCGCCCTGCCCTCACCCGCCCCGCGACCGCATCGAAGCCGAGGGCGGACACCGCTGCCGCCCGGACGAGCGGCGAGGGATCGCCGACCAGGTCGAGCAGCGCGCTCGCCGCCTCCGGATCGCGACGCAGCGCCCGCGCTGCCGACGCGCGAACCAGCGCTACCTCGTGCGCGAGCAGGGCGCGCACATAGGGGCGCTGCTCCGGACGTGCCCAGAGGTCCTCGAGCACGAAATCGCGGACATCACTCGCCAGCGCAGCGAGCCGGCCCTTCACCTGCTCGATCACCGCCGGCTCTCTGACCAGCGCACGCACCAGCGCGCCCCCGAGCCGAGGCGCCTCCGGATCCACCCCAGGGCTCGGAAGCGGCTCCTCGAGCGCCCGGCGCAGGGCGGGCGTGTACCTGGGATCGCCGCCGAGCAACGTCGCGGCCGCCGCGCGCACGCCGCACGACGGATCACTCGCCAGGAGGTGCGCTGCCATCGGTCGGGACAGAGGATCGGCGCGCAAGCCGGCGACCGAGGCGGCGCGCACCTCGCGTTGCGCCGCGGTCACGCCCTGGCGCACCACCGGCAGATTGCTCGGCACGCGCGCCACGGCGAGGAGGGCCGCCTCGCGGATCGCGACAGGCTCCCCCGCGAGCGCGAGCGCCCGCAGACGATCCTGAGAAGCCCAGTCGTCCTTGAGCGCGTGGATGGCCGCCACGCCGACCTCCGCATCGGCCCAGCCCGAGGTCTCCCAGATGACGATACTTCCATCGGACATGGCGGTCACCATCGCGTCCGGTCAGCGAAAGCCGAGGTGGACGGCCGGCCCCTGGTGCTGGCTCGCCCAGCCCCGGTCCGGCTGGCTGAAGTTCTGGCCGTTCACGGGCGGCACTCTCGTTGACGGGAAACGGAGAAGAGGAGACAGCATATTCAACCATCCCAGAAGCTCGCCGTCTTCCATCCGCCTGTCTCTCCGTCGAGGATCCGGATGCCCTCGGCCTCGATCGCGTCAACGAGCTCCTGGGTGGCTCCGTCGTCGCCCGAGACGGCAACTTTCATCGTGCCCCAGCGTTCTCGTGCCCATTTTACGATGGGGATCAGCTCGCGGGAGCCTCGAGCTCGGACATCGACGACGGGAATGCCGCGTGTCGGACTTGACTCCCAGATGGCGCACGCTGCGGAGACATACAGCCTCGACCGCGAGTCGCTGCACTCGCGGACGAGAGGCACATTCATATACTCCGAGAGCTCACCCCACGCCTTCAGCGGGATCGTGAGAAGCGCGCTATCATGCCCCATGGCGTCCAGAGCGGCATTGAAGGCGAGGCGCTCCAGCCACGAGAGCACGGTCCCACAAACGAACTCGAAATGACCATAGGCCGCATCCCAGGACCATATCGCCCCGGTCGCATCGCACAGGTACGACTCGAACTCTGGTCCTCCTCCGATGCAGGTCATGTCAAGATCTCCCCACCGGTAGAAGGGCCACTCGCTTCGGGAGATCTTCGGGACTCCATGCGCGACCGCGACAGCTGTAGGCGCTGCTCTCCGCGCCACGTCAGGGAGGTCCTCGATGCGCCACAGCCCCAGCCACATGTTGCCCTCGCCAGGTCGCAGGAGCAGCGTACGCCCGAGGAGGCGCAGCGCTTCCGAAGCGCTGGCCATCGCCGCGGGCTCCACCGCGTGAGGCGGAGCAGCGGGGAGAGATATCGCATGGCGACGGAAGTATTCCGTCAAACGTTCACTGCCGAGCGCCGGTGGATGACGACGAACCCGCTCGAGGCGCGTCGGCGTTGCGTCGACGGTCTCCATCACGTGACCGCGAAACATGCGGTACTGTCGGATCAGATCCCGTCCAGCGATCGAGACGACCACCTCGTCATCACCGGTACCGCGATGCAGGTGCTCCAATCGCCCTTGGGTGGACTGTTGCTCTATATCGCTGACGAAGATGAGGTGCGCATCCGGTGCCAGCATGCTCACGCAGAAGCCCAGCGAGTTGCATCGCTCCAGGATCCGTGCGGCCCCATCGATGGATCGCGCGAGAAAATGAGAATCCCAGCACAGGATTTCATCGTCGCCAAAAGCACCCTCCACGGCGTCGATCCCGTCCAGGCCGAGCGCCTGCGCGAGATCTCGTCCCCACCGCCGCGGGAGCCTCGGAAGCGCGTCCTTGCACACGAGCGCCGGAATCCACGAACGATACTGCTGTCGCAGCACGAGCAGCTCGACGCAGGCCCTCCAGGAGATGGTCGATCCCAGATCCGATGTCTCCCATACACCGTCATATCGCTCGTTCAAACGGATCCTTGTATGTCCTCTACCCCAGAGGCAGCGGCCGTGCACACGCTCACCCATGGGAGCGTCGAGGGTGGCCGGATATCCCAGCGTCGTGCCATCGAGGACGGGCATGCCTCGCCTACCCGTCAGCTCGTAGAGCTCGTCGTCGAGCTCACGCGTGGGTGACAGGTCCGCCAGCGGCGTGCGCGGGACCACGGGAGCCGCGCGAAGTGCGTCGAGCGCGCGGTCGGACCAACGAGCTGTCGAATCGTTTGCCATCTGCCTTCGTCGGTTCAACACGTCCGCATCACCCGACGAAGTGGCGGCGGCGGAGATGGCGGCGACGGCGGCGCCCCGACCTGGTCACGACGATTCCATCGAGACGAGCCTGCGCTCGAGGTACTCGATCGGGTCCTCGCCCAGGACGTCCACCTCGTCCAGGATCCAATCGTGCCGTAGCAGGGTGCCCTCGGGACTCATGTAGAGCGTCGCTTCGACGTCGCTGCCCACAGGCACGAGCGGCGCCCCCTGGAAGCGCACACGTGGCCAAGCAGCGCCCTCCTCGAGCGTGGCGCTGTCGTTTGCCCACGACGCGTGGTCCGCGGCCTCTCTCTCGAACGCGAGCATCTGAAACGCGCCGAACGACAGCGACGCCGCCCCCTCGCGTAGAGGACACCGGAGCCCTCCGAGCCGGAGCTCGAGCGCATGCACCGCGGGCGTGGACGGCAGCCCGTGGCGCACGAGGAGCGCGTCGAGCTCCTCGCAACGGCACGTGCGCCGCAGATCGCGCCGAAACCCGAGGCGGAGGAGCCGCGCCTCGCCCCGTTCTGGCAACCCTTCGACCCAGGGCGCCACGTGCTCGACCGTGCGCCCACTCGGCCATTCGGCTCTGCTCACCCGGTAGCCGTCGACGGTACAGACCTCCTCGATGACGGGCGGATCGCTGCCATCGATCCAGCCCACCCAGCCGTCGCCACGACCGAATCGCGGCCGGTGGCGAAACCACACGGCATGAGGGCACCCGTCCGGCTGGCGCGCGAGCGGGGCGATCGTCGATGCCTGCGGGCGATGCACGAGGGCGCCGGAGAGACCGAGCGCGCTGCACGCACCGATGAGGCGCGTGACATCGGGCGGGCCCGCGAAGGCGTGCACGACGGAGGCCGCAGGAGCATCGAGGTCGCCTTCGTGGAGGAGAAGTGTGCCCGACTGCCAGAATCGTTGCAGATCATCGCTCGCATCAGTGGCTTCGATCACACTGAGTTTCTCCGCCAGCAGGTCTGCTCCCTCGCGTCCCGGAAGCACGAGGTGCAATCGCTGTTCCTCCTCGGCCACCCCCGTGAGCGCGAGCCTTGCAAGGTAAACTGCCGGGTGCTCGGCAAGCGCAATCCACTTATCCCCATCGCTACTGTACAGTCTCCCGCTCTCGTCCATCCCGAGCGCGCCGCCCCACACGAAGCGGCCTATGACCATGACGCTCCGGCGGTCTCCGGGGAGCGTCGCCTGAGAGGCGCCTACCGCCACGGTTCCAAAGCACGCGTCGGACAGCTCGAACAGATAAGGGGACGCCAGGCGACTGCCGTCGCCGAGAGCGCGGAGACCGCGCTCCCAGGCGACAAGGAACTCGGAGCAAGGCACGCCCCGTCCTTCGACGAACTGGCGTAGCTGGCGCTCGTCCCACGAGTGGTTGAACCTGGCATGGCGCTGGATCCAGGAAAGAAGCGACGGATGGATTTGCTCTAGATTTCTCGTTGCCATAGGCCTCAGCGCTCAATGGATCCGCGTCCACTGTCCGTTCCGATGCTCCCAGGTGCCCAGAGCGGCCGGGCCTCCGGGCGGAGGCGCCGCATGGTTGAAATACGCAGCATTCGCCGGGGTACTGGTGAAGGTTGTGGAAGGGTTGAACGCAGGTCCGGTATGACCACCCGCCGTTCCGGTGGCGACCACGTTGTTGGGTGGCGTCATGCCGGCCAGTGTGTAGAGTCGCGGGATCATCTGGCTACAGTTCTCGCAGGCCGGCCATCGCTTCTCGTTGCCTGGGTTTGACTGATCTATCCTACGCCCGCTTACGATCCCCTCATTTTGATCGATTCCGCTGAGCGCGTTGCCCAGGTTCTGTTGCCATCCGGGGTCCCCGGGACGACAGGATCTCGGTGGAGCCCCGGTCCTCTGCGAAGGTGGAGTCCCATTCCACTCCCATTCATTCAGGTAGTTGCTCAGCGCGTGCGGCTCTGCGCACCGTCCTCGCGAGTCGTTCTGACGCGCGGTGTTCGCGTCGGCCGGCGGCAACGCGGCGCGCACGGCGGGATGAAGGTCGTCGATGCTGCCCCCGCTCTCCCCTCGACCAAGGACCGGGCGATTGCCCGCCGGCCCCGGACCATAGATCACGGACTGCGCCGCGAGCGCATCCAGATCGAAGGCATCCATCGGCCTTCCTTCCGCATACGCGTACGCCCGCAAGCTCCCCTCGAGCCGGATCGGCTCCGGGCTCAGGTACTGCCCCGTCTCCGGATCGTAGTACCGGTAACGGTTGTAGTAGAGCCCCGTTTCTTCATCTGCGTACTGCCCCGCGAACCTGAGCGGCGTCAGCCCGGCCTGCTCGTCCTCGACGCGCCCGAACAGCGACGCCTCCACCGGGCCGACGAGCTCTCCATCCGCCGTCACCAGCGCCTCCGGCATGCCGTTCGGCGCCCCGACATAGTACCGGACCTGGTCGTGCTCGCCCCGCTGCACGCGGTCCGCGAGCGGCAGCACCGCCTCCGGCAGCACGGCGTACGCCCGCTCTTCGACGACAGGATCGCCGCTCCTTGCGACGCGCTCGCGGACCTCGTGCACCAGCGCATCCCCGCTCCAGGCATACCGCGTGACGCTCTCTACGATGCGATCCTTCTCCACGCGCTTCTCGAGCCGCCGCGCGAACGGGTCATACACGAAGCGGACCACCCGCCCGTCCGGCAGCCATACCGCCTGGAGCAGGTCGCCGTCGCCCCAGTCGAAGCGCCACGAGCGTCCGTCGTCGGCGGTCTTGCTCGTCACGCGCCCCCCGTCGTCGTACCTGAACGTCACCCCTCCTCGCGCCAGGAGCCGCCCGCCAGGCCCGTACCGTCGCTGCGCCTCGCTGTCGTGAAGCTCGCCGCTCGGGCCGTGGCTGAAGCCCTCCATCACCTCCCGCCGCGGCCCCTCGGCTCGCTGGCGTGCGACGACCAGCCCATGCACGTCGCGCGGGAGCTCCACGGTCCTCCCACCCGCCTCGTGGGCCACGACCCCGAGCAGCCCCGCCGATGACCACCCGTAGCTGTGCGCAAATGTCACGCCGAGCGGCCTCGGCCCAACCCACGCGGGCTCTCCTGGCCGCATCGCCGGCCCCGCCTTGGGGCTCGTCACCTTCACCCAGGCCAGCAGGCCGTCCGGTGTCACCTCCTCGGCGATGCGCCCGCCTGCCGGCAGGGCCCGTTCAACCAGGTTGCCTGCCGCGTCGTAGCCCAGCCGCAGAGGCCCAGCATCGCCGAACGACACCCCGACCGCCCGTCCCACCACGTCTCGCGTGATGGCCATGGCGCCGAACGGCCCCGAGGTCCGCACGGCCTTGCCGAGCGCATCGTACGCCGTCTCCGTCGTCGTCCGCCGATCGCCACGCGTGACCGTCTCGCGCACCACCCGCCCGCGCGCGTCACGCGTGTACTCGCAGGTGATGTCTCCGCTCGTCACGCAGTCCATCCGGCCGAGCAGGTCGTAGGAGATCTCGTCCCTGCGCCCATCCGAGAAGCTGCGCGCAACGAGTCGCCCGGAGGGATCATACGTGAGCTCGACGGTGCTCGCGCGGTCCCGGATCTCGGTAACCCGACCCATCGCGTCGTGCCGGTAAGCAATTCGACGCCCATCGAACGTGTGCTCCTCGACGATGCGCCCCTCGCCCCGGCGCACATACCGGTGCTCCTCGCCGGCCTCATTCACGACCCGCACGAGATCCTGCTCGCGATCGTGGAAGTACCGCACCGAGCTGCCGTCGGGCCGGACCACCTCGGTCACGACGCCGATCCCTCCCCAGCGCAGCGTGGTCGCGCGCCCGTCCGCGTCGACGATCCGCGAGAGGCGGCCATCGGCATCGTACTCGTACCCGTCTGTCGCTCCGCTCGGTCGCCGAACGGACACGAGCCGCCCGCATGCATCGTGCACGTAGAACGTCTCGAATCCCCGCTCGTCCACGAAGCCCGTCACCCGTCCCAAGAAGTCGTACCGAATCCTTCTTGTCGCCCCGTCCGGCTCGGTCACCGCGACACGGTTGCCGAGCGCGTCGTACTCCATCCGGGTCACGCCTCCGTTCGGGAGGACCGCCTCGACGAGCAACCCCCGCGCGTCGTGGCGAAACGCCACCACGGGCCCGAGCTCGTCGAACACCGCAGTGACCTCCCCTTGCGCGTTCCGCTCGTAGCGCGCGGATCCCCCGAGCGCGTCCCGCATCTCGACGATGGCGCCCCGCTCGTCGTAGACGTACTCCGTCCTCGCGCCCATCGGATCCACCACGGCGCGTAGCCGCCCGACCTCATCCTGCTCGCAGCGCCACGTGTGCCCGAGCGCATCCTGGTACGTGAGCACGTTGCCCGCGGCGTCAAACCGATACGAGTGCACGCTTCCGTGCCATACCAACTTATCTGCTTTGTCCAGCCGATTGCCCTCGATTCGACGCTTCGAACGCGAGGTGATCACCTCGACGAAGACGCCGCGATCCTCGACCTTGACATGGCAGAACCCCTTCGCCTTGGTCTCGCCGTCATCCAGCGTGTCGGGGACATCGCGGTCGAGCGCGTCGTTGCCCGGACGCTCGCACCACGTCTCGACGCAGCGGCCCTGGTGGTTGTAACGGAAGTGCGCTACCAGCCCTCCGGGCTCGCGACGTCTCGTCAGCCGGTGTTCTTCGTCGTATTCGTACCGATGCTCGTGCCCCGCCGCGTCAATTGCGGCCACGAGATCGCCCCGATCCCCGTACTGGTAGGTGCGAAACGACGTCCATCGCCCCTGCGCCGATGCGTTCTTCACCTCGAAGGCAGCGATCCTGCCGTCCGCGTGCCGGCGGACGCGGACGACCCGCCCCGCGCTGTCGATCACATGCGATAGGAGCTTTTCCTCGTACGCCAGGCGAACCTCGTTCCCGTACCGATCCACGATGCGCGACAGGAGCCACGAGCCCTCCTGTCGCTCGCCGAGCACATACATGAGTCCCCCCGCCTCCAGCGTGTAGCCCGCCGCGTGGCGCGTCAGCCGGCCGCAGGGCAGCGTGACGGGGTGTTCCGGCTCGGGCACCTCCGCCGTCGTCGGCGCCGCGTTCGGCTCCAGCACCCGCAGTGTCCTCCTCCGCTCCTCGATGCTCCAGGCCAGCGAGTGACTCCAGCCGAAGCCGAGGCCGAGATCCAAGTCACACGTCTCCGACGAGTAGCTCCGCTCGATGACCAGCGGAAGCGGACCCGGTAGCGCGAGATCGGCGACTTTCGCGGTGTAGACCCGCCCCGTCACGGGATCGACCGGATCTCCCGCCGAGGTGCCTCCACCGCGCCCGTGCGACGGATTCGGGCAGCCTCCGCTGCTCCCCGGGCCGCAGGAGCCGGCGTTCTTGCCGCCGCCTTGCGCCCCCTGGCCACCGCCCTTGCCGTCGTCTCCTTGCCCGCTCCCGTTCCCCCGACCTCCACGCCCGCCAGCACCTCCTCCACCGCCCCCGCCGCCCATGATCCACGTCCCCGGGTTCATGCCAGGAATCGCGGGGATGTTCGGAACCGGAGCTGTGCGCGCCATGGGACCATGGTCGCCGGCTGCCGCGCTGTGTGTCAATCTCTGCGACGGATCGGCTTGGAATGTGCCAGACCGGCCTTGCCGTCTGCCAGGTGAGGGAGTTCGGCACCGGCACAAACGCAATGGGTTGCGGCACACCGGGGCCCGGGTGCCACCCATCTTTTCTTGGAGGCACGTCCACCGGGAGACGGGTGCCACCCATCTCCCGCATGGACGCGCCACCTCACCCGGATGGGTTCACGGCATCCCGCCCGCGTCCGGCAGGGGCGCCGGGACGGCCTCGGGCTTCCTGGCGGGGGCTTTCCGGCGTGCTCTGCCGAGGTCGTCGACCATCTCGACGTAGGGCGCCAGCAGGAACGCCGCCAGCGCCTCGCTCCCCGGGATCTCCGGGTCGGCGTGGCTCTCGAGCTTCTGGAGCGTCGTCCGGGGCTCGAAAGGCTGCGCACCGCGGTGAACCATTCGCCAGCTTGCGACAGATCAGTATGATGAAAATTTTCCACACGAACGGGTCCCATCGCTCGGCGTCCATCTAAACACTAAATAACAATATTTAAACATCGCATCCATGAGAGGCGACCATGGGGTGCCTCGCACATCGCTGCGGCACGGATCTCTTACGCATCGTCAGGGTACGGCCGGTCCCGTCGATTGGTGGGCTAGACAAGACCTCTCCTTCGTGTCATGACCTGCGCTTGTGGCTTGAGCGTTCCACGTCCCCCACGTACCCCACGATCCTCTCGCGCTCGCAGCGGAGCGAGCGCGGAGCCCGGGGGATCGTCTCGACCGTTTGCGCCCCCTGAGTCTCCCGCGAAGCCTCCGATGCGCTGCGGGCAGCACGCGTCGCTTCGATGGGTGAAGCGCCTGTGCCCACGCTGGTGGTCTTGCGTGCTTGCATCGAAAGGAACTGTTCGTGACACTTGGTATGAGTTTTGCTCGACATGCGCCCAGTTCCGCACATGATCACTTGTTTGAATCTCAGAGCGCCATAGCATCGCTGCCCGAGCTGCTCGCTCGCCGCGCGGATGAGCTCGGCGACGCGCCTGCGTACATTCATTCTCACGAAGGCGAGGAGGAGACGGCGGCGCTCTCGTTCGCCGCGCTCCACGCCCGTGCTCGAACGATCGCCGCCTTCCTCCGGAAACACTATCCTCCGAGGAGCCGCGTCCTCCTCCTGTTCGCCCCTGGGCTCGATTTCATCGAGGCGTTCTTCGGCTGCCTGCTGGCGGACATGGTGGCCGTCCCCACCTCGCTCCCGCGACCGAATCACGCGGAGTCTCGGTTCGACGCCATCACGGCCGACTGTGCTCCTGCGTGCGCGCTCACCGCGCGACCCATGCCGCGGGAGAGGAGCGCATCGACCTCGCGCTCCAGGTTGACCATTCACACGCTGGAGGAGTGCTCCTCGGGCGCCGATGCCGGGCGCGCCGACGGCGCGCCTGGCGCGCCCGATGACGTCGCGTACCTCCAGTATACCTCCGGCTCGACCTCCAGCCCCAAGGGCGTGATGGTCAGCCATCGCAACGTCCTGCAGAACTGCCGTATGCTCGCCGACGGGTTCGGGATCGAGCGCGGCGACACCTTCGTCAGCTGGCTGCCCCACTTTCACGATCTGGGGCTGATTCACGGGATCATGCTGCCGCTCTTCGTGGGCGGCAGATGCTACAGCATGCCTCCGGCGTCGTTCATCTTCCGGCCCATGCGCTGGCTCGAGGCGCTGTCGCGCCACCGCGGCCACCATAGCGCGGCTCCGAACTTCGCCTTCGATCTCTGCGTGACGAGCTCGACCGCCGAGCAGCGCGCCCGGCTCGACCTGTCCGCGTGGAAGACGGTGATCAACGGGGCCGAGCCCGTCCGCGCGGGGACCCTCGCGCGCTTCCTCGCGGCCTTCGCGCCGAGCGGATTCCGGCCCGACGCGCTGCGACCCTCCTATGGCCTGGCAGAGGCGACGCTGGGGGTCAGCGTCTCGCCGAGGCGCCCGCCGCGCGTCGTCAAGGTGAGCTCCACGGAGCTGCAAGAGGGGCGGGTGCGCGCCTGCTCCGCCGCGGATACCGACGCACAGGAGCTCGTGAGCTGCGGCCGACCCCTGGCCGACACGCGCGTTGCGATCGTCGATCCAGCCAGCGGAGAGCCCGCCCCGGATCTGCAGGTAGGCGAGGTGTGGGTCGAAAGCAGCGCGGTCGTGAGCGGCTACTGGCAGAACCCGGAGGCCACCCGCGCCTCGTTCGGCGCGCGGCTGCGCGGGACAGGCGACCTGCGCTTCCTGCGGACCGGCGATCTCGGGTTCTTGCATGACGGGGAGCTGTTCATCACAGGACGGCTCAAGGACGTCATCATCGTCCGGGGACGCAATTACTATCCGCAGGACATCGAGCTCGCGGTGTGCTCCGCCCACGAGGCCTTTGCCCCCGACGGGGGAGCAGCCTTCTCCGTGGGCCTCGAGGACGGGTTGAGCCTCCCTGTCGAGGATCCGGAGGCGATCGTCGTCTGCCAGGAGATCAAGCGCGGGCAGCGCGGGCTCGATCTCGAGGCGCTCGCGCGCGCCGCTCGGCGCGCCGTGGCGCAGCAGTTCGGGCTGCCCGTGCACGCGGTCGTGCTCCTCCCCCCGCGCCGCCTCCCCAAGACCACGAGCGGGAAAGTGCAGCGAGGGGCATGCAAGGCGGCTTTTTTGCGCGGTGAGCTGGAGCACCTCGGCGTGTTCCACGGCGCGCCGACGCGCGATGGAGCGCCCGGCGCGGCCGCGGCCCAGGACGGGGCCGCCGCGGCGGCCCGCACGCAGCCCGACGAATCGGGCTGTACCGCGCGCCTCGGGGCGCTCGTGGGAGAGATCCTTCAGCTGGACGCCGCGCAGCTGCGCTGGGACGTGCCGCTCGTCGAGGTTGGGCTCGAGTCGGTCAAGGCGATCCAGCTCGCGGAGCGCATCGCCGGGCTCAGCGGCAGGCAGATCTCGCCGGTGAGCTTGATCGAGGGAATGACGTTGACCGAGCTCCTGCGCCTGATCGCCGAGCCGTTGCCGTCGGGCGGCCGCGAGGGCGAGGCCCCCGTCGTCAGCCCAGGCGACGACGACCCGGAGGCGCCCTTTGCCCCGACCGACGTTCAACGGGCGTACCTGGTCGGGCGCGAGAGCGCCTTCGACCTCGGGGGCGTCGGCTGTCACGGCTACCTCGAGCGGGAGTGCGATGGACTGGATCTCGAGCGCTTCGAGCGAGCGTGGAATCGGGTCATCGCACGGCATGGGATGCTCCGGTCCGTGTTCACCGAAGACGGGCTCCAGCGGGCGCAGCGGACGGTGCCCCGCTTCGAGCCGAAGGTCTGGGACCTCCGCGCGATGGCGCCGGCCGACGCCGGCCGGGCGCTCGATGACATCCGTCATCGGCTGTCCCACCGCGTGTTCGCGCCCACGGAATGGCCCCTGTTCGACGTCGGCGTGTCGCTCCTGCCGGGCGGCCGGTGCCGCGTGCACATCAACCTGGATCTCCTCGCGCTCGACGCCTGGAGCTGCGGGATCGTCTCGCGCGATCTGGAGCGCTTCTACGAGCAACCCGAGATCGAGCTCCCTCCGCTCGGCGTGACCTTCCGGGACTGCATCGTTGATGCGGAGCGCCATCGACAGACACCGGATCACGAGCGCTCGCTCTCGTACTGGCGCGAACGCGTGGCGAGCCTCCCCCCCGCGCCCGACCTGCCGCTCGCCAGGAAGCCTCGAGACGTCACGCCCCCCCGGTTCGTGCGGCACAAGGGGCGTCTCGACCGGTCCGCGTGGGGATCGCTGAAGAACCGGGCGAAGTCGAGCCGCCTCACGCCTTCGGCCGTCGTCCTCGCAGCGTTCGCCCAGGTGCTCGGGAAGTGGAGCGCCCGCCCGGAGTTCTCGCTCACGCTGACGTCGTTCGAGCGTCCGCCGCTGCACGAGGACGTCTCGGAGATCGTCGGCGACTTCACCACGGTGGTGCTCCTGGGCTTCGACGTGGGCCGGCACAGGGGGGTCTCCGAGTTGGCCCGCGCCACCCAGGACCAGATCTGGAGGGCGATCGAGCACCGGCGCGCGGGGGCGATCCCGGCGCTCCGTAAGATGCGCGCGCCGAGCGTCCCCGTGGTGTTCACGAGCCTGCTCGGCCAGGGAGGGGCCGAGCCGCAGTCGCTGTTCTCCTGGCTCGGCAAGGAGGTCTTCATGGTCACCCAGACGCCGCAGGTGTGGCTCGATCATCAGGTGACCGAGGACCAAGGGGACCTCGCGTTCTCCTGGGATGTCGTCGAGGGGCTCTTCCCTGATGGGATGGTCGGAGCGATGCTCGAGTCCTATCTCGATCTGCTCGCACGGCTGGCACGGGGCGACGAGGCGTTCCAGCGGGCGAGGGTCGCGCTCCCGATCTCGCAGCAGGCGGCGCGCGCCGAGGTGAACCGGACGCAGCGGGCCGCGCCGGACGAGCTGCTTCACGCGGCGTTCCTCCGCAGCGCGGCGGCCCGCGGCGAGTCGCCCGCGGTGATCGCGCCCGAGGGGAGCATCACCTACGGGGAGCTCGACCGGCAGAGCAACGCCCTCGGCCGAGCCTTGCGGGCCCGCGGCGCGCGCCCCAATACCCTTGTCGCCATCGCCTGCGAGAAGGGCATGGCGCAGGCGCTCGGGACGCTCGGCATCCTCAAGTCCGGGGCTGCCTACGTGCCCGTGGATCCGACCTGGCCCCGAGAGCGGATCTGGGGAATCCTGGAGCAGGGCGCGGCGCAGATCGTCCTCACCCAGGCGCGGTTCGCGGAGCCGGCCCGGTGGCCCGCGGGGATGATCGTCGTGCCGCTGGACGCACCGGGCGGACTGTCAGAGGACGGATCGCCCCTCGAGGCCGTTCAGCGGTCCGACGATCTGGCCTACGTCATCTTCACCTCGGGCTCGACGGGAAGGCCGAAGGGAGTGGCGATTGACCACCTCGGCGCCGTGAACACCATCGCGGACGTGAACGCGCGCCTCGGCGTGAATGCCTCCGATCGCGTCCTGTCGCTCTCGTCGCTCGCCTTCGATCTGTCGGTCTACGACCTCTTCGGCCTGTGGGCGGCGGGGGGTGCCGTGGTGCTGCCCGAGCCGGCCCGGCTGCGCGATCCCGGCCACTGGGAGGAGCTGATGTCCCGGCACGGCGTGACGTTGTGGAACACCGTCCCGGCGCTCATGCAGATGCTCGTCGAGCACCGGGCGCTCCGCTCGGGCGCCCTCGCGCCCCTGCGCGCCGTGCTCCTCAGCGGGGACTGGATCCCCGTGCCCCTGCCCGATCGCATCCGTGAGACGTTCCCGGGCGCGTCGGTGCTGAGCCTCGGCGGGGCGACGGAGGCGTCGATCTGGTCCATCGCCTATCCGATCACCCACGTGGAGCCGAGCTGGAAGAGCATCCCTTACGGCAAGCCGCTCGCGAACCAGCGGTTCTACGTGCTCGACCGGGCGATGGAGCCGTGTCCCGACGGGGTGTCCGGGCGCCTCTACATCGGCGGCATGGGCCTCGCGCGCGGATACTGGCGTGACGAGGAGAGGACGCGCGAGCGCTTCGTGATGCACCCGGAGACCGGCGAGCGACTGTATTGGACCGGCGACCTGGGACGCTGTCTGCCGGACGGGAACATCGAGTTCCTGGGACGCGAAGACTTCCAGGTGAAGATTCAAGGGCACAGGATCGAGCTCGAGGAGATCGAGGCCACGCTGCTTCAGCACCCCGACGTGGCGAGCGCCGCCGTCTCGGTGGGGAGCACGGCGAGCGGTGGAAAGCGGTTGATCGCCCATGTCGTTCCGGCCCCGGGCAGGGCGATCGAAACCCCCGTGCTGCGGGCGTTCATCGCCTCGAAGCTCCCGGACTACATGGTGCCGAGCGCTCTCGTGGAGCTGCCCCGCCTCCCCCTCACCAGCAACGGCAAGGTCGATCGCAGCGCCCTTCGCGATCCGGCGCGCGAGTCCGGCGTGGAAGCGCCGCTCGGCGAGCCTCCGCCGGGCATCGCGGCCGATCCGGCGCTCGCGCCCGGACTCGAGGAGCTGCTCCGCGAGCACCCGAGCGTCGAGGCAGCGAGGGTGGAGCGCGCGGCGGGCGAGCGAGCGGGGCTCATCGCGTACGTGACGACCCGGGAGGGCGCGGCGGACTCGACCGTATCCTTGCTGCAGGATCCGATCGCGAGGCTGAAGTACAAGCTGAGCAAGCCGGCGCAGCGCGATGATCTCTCCGGGGCTGCCATCCCTCTGATTGCCCGCGCGCGCACGGACGAGGAGCTCTCGGCGTTCGCGCGGCGGCGCAGCTATCGCCAGTTCCGGAGCGAGCCCATCGCCTTCGAACGCCTGGCGCGCTTCCTGCGGCAGCTGTCTCCGGTGAGGCTGCCAGGCTATCCGCTCGCCAAGCAGCTCTATTCCTCGGCGGGCAACCTGTATCCGGTGCATGCGTATCTGTACGTGAAGCCGGATCGGATCGAGCGGGTCCCCGGCGGCACATACTACTTTCACCCCGAGCGTGAGCAGCTGGTCGCGATCCAGCTCGGCGCGCACATCGATCGCTCGGTCCACGGGGGCCCCAACGGGCAGGCGTTCGACAGCTCGGCCTTCAGCGTGTATCTCGTGGCGGATCTCGGCGCCATCGAGCCGGTGTACGGCAGCCGGGCGCGGGATCTGTGCCTCATGGAGGCCGGCGTCATCGCCCATCTGCTCGAGTCGACGGCGCCGGACCACCAGATCGGTCTCTGTCAGACGGGCGGATTCGACTTCGCGCAGGTCGCCCACCTCTTCCAGGTCGGCCCGCGGTACGAATACCTCCACGGCCTCGTCGGGGGGGCCATCTCGGTCTCGGACACCACCGTCGAGGCGCTGGCCCACGAGTCGGCGGCGCTGGGGGCCATGGTCGACGCCGCGACCCGCGCTGCGTCGTCGCAGGGCTCCGCCCTGGCGAGGCCGGAGCGGCTGCGCGATCGGCTCGCGCGAGTGCTCTCGTCGTACATCGCGGAGCGCTGGACGGAGCAGCCCGTCAGGGTGGTGGTCGTCGACAGGCTCCCTGGCTCGGCGGAGGGCGCGCGGCGGTCGGTCCTGGAGGACGTGCCGCCGCGCGCGGAGCAGGCCAGGACGAGGCCCGCCGCGACGGCAAGCGACGGGCTGGAGATCGCCATCGCCCGCATCTGGGCCGAGGTGCTGAAACGCCCGCGCGTCGGTCACGACGACAACTTCTTCGATCTCGGGGGCGACTCGCTCCTGCTCGTCAGCTTGTCGCGCAGCCTCCGCGAGCGCTTCAACCGCGATGTTCCCCTGGTGCACCTGTTCGAGCATCCGACCGTGGCGCGACAGGCGGCGTACCTGAGGGCCGTCGGGCTCACGGCTCCGCCGGCGCGCGCCGAGGAACAGGAGCTCCCGGCCAGGGGGGAAGCCGACGAGCATCCTGGCCAGGAGCCGCCCGCGCGGCGCTCGATCCCGGGGCGAACGCCGCAGCGCGTGGCGCTGGATCAGGCGAGGGCCGCCGCCGTCGCGGGAGATGGGCTGGAGAGCGCCATCGCCCGTATCTGGGCCGAGGTGCTCAAGCGACGGCAGGTCGGACACGACGACAACTTCTTCGACCTCGGGGGCGACTCGCTCCTGCTCGTGGGCCTGGCGCGGCACATCCGCGAGCGCTTCGGAAGGGATGTGTCGTTGATCCACCTGTTCGAGCATCCGACGGTGTCCCAGCAGGCGGCCTACCTGAGGACCCTCGGGGTGAACGCACCCCCCTCGGCGAAAGGCGAGGATGCCGCGGAGGGCGAGGCCGCGCCGGGCGCGGCGGAGGACGTCCGGTTCAACGCCATCGCCGCGCGCGCCCGGCGGCAGCGCGAGCGAGGTCCGGAGCGGCGCGCGCTCGCGTCGTTCGCGTCGTTCGAGCCAGGGCAGGCCTCGCGCCAGGGCAAGCCGGAGGATTGAACGATGCAGGACCTCGGAGATCTGCGCGACGCCATCGCGATCATCGGGCTGAGCGGGCGATTCCCGCAGGCGAACGATCCGGAGGCGTTCTGGAGGAACCTGCGCGATGGCAAAGAGTCCATCACCCGCTTCACGGAAGAGGAGCTGCTCGCCGCCGGGGTCCCTCGCGCCCGGGTGAGGGATCCGAGCTACGTCAAGGCACGACCTTGCCTCGACAGGCCGGAGTGGTTCGACGCCGACTTCTTCGGATACAGCGCGCGGGAGGCGCAGTGGATCGATCCGCAGCAGCGGCTGTTCCTCGAGTGCGCGTACGAGGCGCTCGAGGACGCAGGCTACGACGCCGAGCGGTACCCTGGCTGGATCGGCGTCTTCGCCGGCGCCAAGATGAACTCGTATCTCCTTTCGCACCACCGCGCGCTGCTTCAGAAGTTCGAGTCATCCGAGGCGATGCAGCTCCTGATCGCGAGCGACAAGGACTATCTGACGACGCGCGTCGCGTACAAGCTCAACCTCAAGGGCCCGAGCATCAGCGTCCAGACGGCCTGTTCAACCGGGCTCGCGGCGGTCCATCAGGCATGCCAGAGCCTGCGCGCCGTCGAGTGCGACATGGCGATCGCGGGCGCGGCATCGGTGATGTTCCCGGAGCGGCGCGGGTACTTCTACGAGAAGGGCGGGCCATGCTCTCCCGACGGCCACTGCCGTCCTTTCGACGCCGACGCCGCGGGCACGGTGTTCGGCGACGCGGTCGGGGTCGTCGTGCTCAAGCGGCTCGAGGACGCGATCGAGCAGGGCGACTTCATCCACGCGATCGTCCTCGGGTCCGCGACGAACAACGACGGCGCCGCCAAGGTCGGGTACACCGCCCCGAGCGTCGACGGGCAGGCCTCGGTGATCGTGATGGCGCACGAGGTGGCCGGCGTCCGGCCGGACAGCATCGACTACGTCGAGGCGCACGGGACCGGCACATCGCTGGGCGACCCCATCGAGGTCCGCGCCCTGGAGCAAGCCTTCCGGCGCGCTCCCGCCCCGCTCCGCCGGTGCGCCCTCGGATCGGTGAAAGGGAACGTGGGCCACTCGAACACGGCGGCCGGCATCGTCGGGCTCATCAAGACGGTGCTGGCGCTCCGGCACGCGCAGATCCCGGCCACGCTCCACTACCGGCGGCCCAACGCGGAGATCGATTTCGACAGCTCCCCTTTTCACGTGAACACGGAGCTCCGCGCCTGGCCGAGGAACAACGGCCCTCGGCGAGCCGGCGTGAGCTCGTTCGGCATCGGGGGGGCGAACGTGCACGCGGTCCTTCAGGAAGGTCCTGCCTACCAGCCGACCCCCGCGGGAGAGAGCGAGCTCCTGGTGCTGTCGGCCCGGAGCGAGGCGGCCCTGGCGCAGATGCGATCGCGCCTCGCGGAGCATCTCGAGGGGCACCCGGAGATCTCCTTGCGCGACGCGGCGTTCACGCTGCTCGAGGGGAGGCGGAGGTTCTGGCACCGCGATTTCGTCGTCGCGTCCTCGTTGCCCGACGCCGTCGCGCGGCTGCGCAAGCCCGGGCCGGGGCGAGGGGCGCGGAGGGGCGCCGCCGGCGTGGTGATGCTGTTCACCGGACAGGGGAGCCAGCACCCCGGAATGGGCCGGTCGCTGTACGAGGAGCACGCCGTCGTCCGGGAGACCGTGGATGAGTGCGCCGAGACGCTCCGGCCGCTCCTCGGCCGCGACCTGCGAGCGCTGCTGTTCAACGGCCCGGCCGACGAGCTCCGGGAGACAGAGGTCGCTCAGCCGGCGTTGTTTGTCGTCGAGTACGCCGCGGCGCGGCTGCTCGAATCGTGGGGAGTGCGCCCCGAGGCGCTCCTCGGGCACAGCGTCGGCGAGCTCGTCGCGGCCTGCGTCGCGGGGGTGCTCTCGCTCGAGGACGGGCTCCGGGCGGTCGCGGTGCGCGCGAGGTTGATGCAGTCGCTGCCGCGCGGGGCGATGCTCGCGGTGCCGCTGTCCGAGGGGGCGGTGCTCGAGAGCCTGCCGGCGGAGCTGTCGCTCGCCGCGGTGAACGCGCCCGAGCTGTGCGTCGTCTCCGGCGCCGAGGCGGCCGTCGCGAGATACGAGGCACAGCTCGGCGCGCGCGGGATCAAGGGACGCCGGCTCCAGACCTCCCACGCCTTCCACTCCGCCGCGACCGAGCCGATCCTGGACGAGTTCCGCAGGGCCATGGCGGGGCTCACGTTGCGCGAACCCCGGATTCCCGTCCTCTCCAACGTCACCGGCGGGTGGATGACGGGCTCGATGGCGCGAAGCGCCCAGTACTGGGCTGACCACCTGCGGCGCGCGGTCCGCTTCGGAGACGGCGTCAAAGCGGTGCTCGAGGGCGGGGGACCGCATCTCTTCGTGGAGGTCGGGCCCGGCTCGACGTTGTGCTCGTTCGTGCGCGCGGAGCTCGGGGGGAACGCGGAGAGCGCAGCCATTCCGCTGCTGCCCGGGCCTGGCGACGCCGGGAAGGGCCGGCGCGTGCTGCTCGAAGCGGCCGGCGAGCTGTGGGCGCGCGGCTCCGACCTGCGCTGGCAAGCGGTATTCCCGGACGCCCGGGCGCGCCGGGTCCCCTTGCCGACCTACCCCTTCGAGCGGAGGCGCCACGCGGTCGAGGACGGCCAATCAGAGCCGTCCATGAGCACGGCGGAGACGACAGCTCCCGAGGGCGCGGAGGACGCCGGAGGTGCGCGGCTGTTCCGGCTCCGCTGGTCTCGTCTCCACGAAGCCGCCTCGGGTTCCCAGCCAGCGGACGAGGCGCCGTGGCTGCTCCTCACCGACGCAGGCGAGAGCGCGGGCGCACTGGAAGCGCACGTCCGCGACTCGGGCGCTCGCGTGATCACGGCCCGCCCCGGGCCGGCGTTCGCTGCGTCGGGTACCTTCGCGTTCGTCCTGCGCCCTGACAGCGAGGAGGATTTCCGGGCGCTGCTCTCGACCCTCGACGGGCAAGGCATCTTCCCCCGGCGCATCGTCCACCTGTGGAGCGCGCTGGGGGGGCCGGGCAAGAGCGCTGAAGAGATCCTGCGACGGGGCTTGCTCAGCGTGTGCGCCGTTTCGCGGAGCCTCGGCGCCGCGCCGCCAAGGGCCGAGATCGAGCTCGCGATCGTGACCCGGGGAGCCCACGCGATCGCCGGCGAGACGACCCCTTCGCCGGACCATGCCGCGCTCATCGGCCTTTGCCGCAGCCTGGGCAACGAGCTCGCCGGCGTCCGCTGTCGCGTCGTCGATGTGATCCTGCCGCGGGACGGGGAGACGAACGCGTCGTGGGCGCGGGCCGTCTTCCGGGAGCTCGCGGGCGAGCCGGAGCACGACCTCGTGCTCCTGCGCGCACAGCAGCGCTGGGTTCCGGCGTTCCAGGCGATCCCTCCGTCGTCGCCGGCCCCGGAGGCGTCGCGCTTGCGGCGAGGGGGCGTCTACCTGATCACGGGCGCCTTCGGTGGGATCGGACTGAGTCTCGCCGAGCACCTCGCGCGCACCTGGTCGGCGAAGCTCGTGCTGATGGGGAGAACGCCGCTCCCGCCACGATCGGAGTGGTCGAGCTACCGGGAGCGCGACGAGGCTCTGGCCGCGACCGCCGTGATCCTCGAGGCGCTGGAGCGGATGGAGGCGCAGGGGACAGAGCTCGTCGTTGCCACCGGGGACGTGGCCGAGCCGCGGGACGTGGCGCGCGCGTTCGCCGAGGCGAGGGCCCGTTTCGGGCGCATCGACGGGGTCTTCCACGGCGCCGGGGTTCCAGGCGCCGGCCCGCTAAAGGCGCGGACGAACGAGGAGATCTGCCAGGTGCTGTCGCCGAAGACCACCGGGACACGGAACCTCGCCGACCAGCTCGGGCAGGAGCAGGAGCAGCCCTTCCTGGTGCTGTTCTCGTCGACGTTTTCCCATCTCGGGGCGATCGGCCAGGCGGACTACGCTGCCGCGAATGCGTACCTCGACGCCTTCGCCGGGGCGTACCAGAGCACGACCGGCAACCCGAGCTTCGCCATCGCGTGGGACGGCTGGGAGCAGATCGGTATGGCGGCGCGGGCCGGAATCACCCGGCCGGGGCCGTTGCCGCCTGGGCCGAGGCCGAACCTGCGGGGGCACCACCCGCTGATCGACCGGGTTGAAGGCGGGGCGCTCGGGCCGCGGGCATTCCACAAGCGGTTCAGCCTGGCGCGCGACTGGCCTGTCGTGGAGCACCGGACGCAGCACGCCGGGCTCGTCTCCGGCACGACCCTGCTCGAGATGGCGCGGGCCGCGGCCACGCTCTCGGGGATGGGCGCCGTGGAGCTGCATGAGGTCCGCTTCCACGCGCCCTGCCGCGTGGAGGACGGGGCGCCGCAGGACGTCTGTCTCGCGATCGAGCGGAATGGGACGCGGACCGAATTCTCGATCTTCGCTCCGGGCCCCACCGGGGCCAGGGAGCGGCTCGCGTCAGGCTACTGGGCGCCTGCTCTCGGCGAGGCGCGCGAGCGCGCGCCGGTCGAGTCGATCCGGCGGCGCTGCCGCCCGGCAGCCGCCCGGCAGCTCTTCGAGGCCGTCAACGCGAGCCGCTTGCTGCGGTGGGGACCTCGCTGGGACTGCATCGAATCTCTCCATGTCGGGGAGGACGAGGCCCTCGCCGAGATCCGTCTTCGCCCGGAGTTCGCGGCGGACCTGTCCGTGTACGGTTTGCATCCAGCGCTGCTCGACGTGGCCACCTCGCTCACCGCCGTGCTCGATCCTCAAGGGATCTATCTCCCCGCGGGGTATGGCCGCGTGGTTTGCCTGGCGTCCACTCCATCGAGGCTGTTCAGCCATGTTCGCCTGCGCCGAGAGGAGACCGAGCCTGGCCGTGTGCTCTCCGCGGACGTGACCCTGCTCGACGAGCAGGAGCGGGTCATCGTCGAAGTAACCCGCTTCGTCCTCCAGCGCGTCCACGGCGGCGCCGGAGCCGCCCTCTCCGCGCCGTCGCAGAGGACGTCGCGCGGCATCGCCCCGGAAGACGGGATGAGGGCCATCGAGCAGATCCTCGCGCTCACCGGTCCCGAGCAGATCGTGGTCTCGCCGCACGACTTCCCTGCCCTCGCCGAGCAGCAGCGCCGCGCCCGGCTGGAGCCCTCCGCAGGTCCGCGGCGGACCCTCGTCGACGACGAGCGGCCCCGCGACGAGATAGAGCGCGTGCTGTGCTCGCAGTGGGAGGAGCTGCTCGGCCGGCGGCCGATCGGCATCCACGACGAGTTCTTCAGCCTCGGCGGCCACTCGCTCCTGGCGATCCAGGTCCTCTCGCGGGTCAAGGAGGCATTCGACGTCGATCTACCGAAACAGGACATGTTCGAGGGGGCGACCGTCGCAGGGCTCGCCGAGAAGATCACGAGCGCTCTCGCCGAGCGCCTCGCGATGCTCGAGTCGATGACGGACGCCGCCGCGCCCGACGAGCCGTCCTGAACCACGAACGCACCGGAACCGGGAGAGGAACGTCAAGTTGAGCGAGCTAGAGCAGCGGATCAAAGGCCTGTCGTCCGAGGAGCTCAAGGCGCTCGTCGCGAAGTTGAAGGGACAGCGTCCGTCCGGCGGCGGAGCGGCGGCGGGGCCGCAGCGGACCGGGACGCGGTCGAGGTTCCCCCTGTCGTTCGCGCAGCAGCGGCTCTGGTTCTTGTACCGGTACGAGCCCGACAGCCCTGCGTACAATCTCCAGGGGGCGGCGCGCCTCCGGGGCTCGCTCGACGTGGCGGCGCTCGAGCGGGCGATCTCGCTCCTCGCGGAGCGGCACGAGATCTTGCGGACGCGCTTCGGCGAGGACACCGAGGACGCATATCAGGAGGTGCTGCCAGCGTCCGGCGTCGCCGTGGCGGTCACGGACCTCTCCACGATGGCGCCGGCGGACCGCGAGCGCGAGCTCGTCCTCCGATGCGCAGAGATCGCCCATGCGCCCTTCGTGCTGGAGCGAGGCGACCTCCTCCGGGCAGCCCTCTTTCGCCTGACCGCGCAGGAGCACGTCCTGCTCATGGCGACTCATCATATCGCCAGCGATCACTGGACCTGGGGCGTGCTGCTCCGGGACCTCGCCACGCTCTACAATGAGCTGGTCGCGGGGCGCGCCCCGCGGCTGCCCGAGCTGCCCGTCCGGTATGGCGATCACGCCATCTGGCAGCGAAGCCAGTGGAGCCAGGAGCGCCTTCAACGAGAGCTCGCGTACTGGAAGGAGCGGCTGCGCGGCGCGCCGGCGCTCCTCGAGCTTCCGCTGGACCGGCCGCGCCCGGCCTCGCAGGCGCACCGGGGAGCGAAGGCGTCGCTCACGCTGTCACCCCGGCTCTCCGCGGCGGTGAAGGCGCTATGCCAGCGGGAGGGCGTCACCCTCTTCATGACGCTCCTCGCCGCGTACCAGATCCTCCTCTGTCGCGTCACGCAGAAGCTCGATGTCGTGGTCGGGTCGCCCGTCGCCGGGCGGACGCGGCGAGAGATCGAGCCGCTCGCCGGGATGTTCGTCAACAACCTCGCGCTTCGCGCCGACCTCTCGGACAACCCCGGCTTCGTCGAGCTCCTCCGCCGGACGAAGCGCGACGTGCTCGACGCCTTCGCGCACGACGATCTGCCGTTCGAGCTGCTCGTGGAGGCGCTGCAACCCGAGAGGAGCACGTCCCACGCGGCGCTGTTCCAGACCCTGTTCATCCTGCAGACCGCGGCGGCCGATCTGCCGGTCTTCACGGGGCTCACGCTCGAGCCGGTCGAGGTGCCGGTGATGACGTCGAAGTACGACTGGACCGTCGAGGCCTGGGACCGCCCGCAGGGCATCCGGCTCGATCTGGAGTACGACACCGATCTGTTCCGCCGCGAGACGGCGGACCGGATGCTCAGGAGCTATGAGGCGCTCCTGAGCGCGGCGGCCACGCGCCCCGACACGCGCGTGCTCGATCTGCCGGTCGTGCACGAGGACGACGCGCTGCTCCTCGAGCAATGGAACCGGACGGAGCGACCTTTTTCCGAGGATCTCTGTGTGCACGAGCTCTTCGAGCGGCAGGCGCAGCGCCATCCGGAGCGCGTCGCGCTCGCGTTCGGTGATGACGAGATCACGTACGGAGAGCTCGACCGCGCCTCCGCCTGTCTCGCGCGCCGGCTGCGCGCGATGGGCGTCGGCCCGGACGTCCCGGTGGCGATCTGCATGGAGCGATCGCTCGATCTCGTCATTGGGCTGCTCGCGATCCTGAGATCGGGCGGCGCCTACGTGCCCCTGGATCCCGCGCTGCCGGGCGAGCGCATCGGCTATATCCTGCGCGATCTCGGGAGCGCCGTCCTGCTCACGCAGCGCACGCTGCGACTCTCGCTCGCCGGCGAGCCGCAGCGGACGGTGTTCTTCGAGGATCTCACCGCGGAGGCCGGCCTGGCCGAGGAGCCGCTCGTGGCTCCGCCCTGCAGCCGGGATCTCGCCTACATCATCTATACGTCGGGCTCGACCGGACACCCCAAAGGCGTACAGGTCGAGCACCGCAGCGTCGTGAATTTCCTCGAGGCGATGCGGGACAAGCCCGGTCTCGACGCCGGCGACGTGCTGCTGTCGGTGACCACGGCGTCGTTCGATATCTTCGTCCTGGAGCTGTTTCTGCCGCTCTGCGTCGGCGGAAGGACGGTCCTCGTGTCCGCCGCCGAAGCGCGGGACGGCATCGCGCTCCTGCGAGCGCTGGAGAGCTCGGGAGCGACGGTCATGCAGGCGACGCCGAGCACCTTCCGTCTTCTGCTCGCGGCGGGGTGGACCGGCAGCCCGCACCTCCGTGCGCTGTCAGGCGGGGAGGCGCTTCCGCCGGACCTCGCCCGGGAGCTCAGCGTGCGCGCGGGTTGCCTCTGGAACCTGTATGGCCCGACGGAGACGACCGTGTGGTCTGCCGCGGCGCGCGTCGACGATCCGGACAGGATCACCCTGGGATCCCCGATCGCCAACACGCGCATCTACATCCTGGATGAGCGGCGCGAGCTGCTCCCGATCGGCGTGGCCGGGGAGCTGTACATCGGCGGAGCGGGCCTGGCCCGTGGCTATCATGGCCGGCCCGACCTGACCCGGGAACGGTTCGTCGAAGACCCGTTCTCGGCGGCGCCGGGCGCGCGGATGTACCGGACCGGCGACCTGGCGCGAATCGCGCAGGACGGGCTGATCGAGTTCCTCGGCCGGATCGATCATCAGGTGAAGATCCGCGGCTTCCGCGTCGAGCTCGGCGAGATCGAGGCGACCGTGGCGCGCCACCCCGGCGTCAGGGAGTGCGTCTGCGCGGCGCACCGGGACCCGGTGGGCGAGTCGGTGCTCGTGGCCTATTACGTGCCCGCGGCGGAGCGGGTGAGCCCCGATGCGCTCAGGGCGCACGCCCGCGCGTTCTTGCCCGAAGCCATGCTCCCGGCGCGCTTCGTCGAGCTGCCCCGGCTGCCGCAGACACCGAACGGCAAGATCGACCGCAAGGCGCTCCCGAGCCCGGATGCGCTGGAGCGCGCGCCGGCGCGAGATCGGCAGGTGCCGGCGACCGAAACGGAGAGGCTCGTGGCCGCTGTGTGGGAAGAGCTCCTCGGGCGCGCGCCGGGCAGGACCGACCATTTCTTCGAGCTCGGCGGCCACTCGCTGCTCGCGATGCGCGTCGTCTCCCGCATCCGCGAGCGAGCGGGCGTCGAGGTGCCGCTCCGGTGGCTGTTCGACACGCCGGTGCTCGCCGACCTGGCTCAGCGGATCGAGCAGATCGCGCGTCCATCGACGCGTCCGGCGCTGCGCCGCCGCGACCCGGGCGCGGTGATCCCGCTGTCGTACGCGCAGACGCGGCTCTGGTTCCTGGACCGGCTGGCGCCCGGGACAGGGGCCTACAACGTCGGTGGTGCGGCCGAGATCGCGGGGCCTTTGTGCGTGCGCTCCCTCGAGCGCGCGCTTCATGCCGTCATCGAGCGGCACGAGGCCCTCCGCACCGTGTTCCGCGTCGTGGACGGGGCTCCCGTCCAGATCGTTCAGCCGTCAGCGCAGCTCGACTTCGAGGAGATCGATCACCGGCACCCGGCGCTCGCTCCGGACGCGCGCGAGGCGGCGGCGCTCGCGCGGCTCCGGCGGATGGCCGGGCGCCCGTTCGACCTCGCCAGAGGCCCCCTGGTGCGGGCCGAGCTCGCGCAGATCGACGACGAGCGGTACCTGTTCGCGTTCGCGATGCACCACATCGTGACGGACGGCTGGTCGCACGAGATCTTCGTGCGCGAGCTCGCCGCCGCCTATGAAGCGATCTCGACGGGCGAGCGCCCGCGCTGGGGAGCGCTCCCGGTCCAGCACGGCGACTATGCGGTCCACGAGCGGCGGCGCTGGGACGAGGCGACGCGGAGCGAGGAGATCGCGTTCTGGAAGGCCGAGCTCGCGGGCGCCAGTCAAACGCTCGATCTCCCGACGGATCACCCTCGTCCCGCGGAGAAGCAGTATCAGGGGGCGCGGCACCACTTCCGCCTCTCGCGAGCGCTGACGGAGGCCGTCGAGGGCCTCAGCCGCGAGCGCGGCGTGACGCCGTTCATGGTCTTGATGGGCGGGTTCCTCGCGCTGCTCCATCGGCTCAGCGGGCAGGCGGACCTCCTCGTCGGGACGCCGATCGCGGGGCGTGATCACCGCGAGCTCGAGGGCGTCATCGGGTGCTTCGTGAACACCCTCGTGTTCCGCGGCGATCTCGGGGACGATCCGCCCTTCAGCGCGCTCCTCGCGCGGGTGCGGAGCACGGCGGTGCGCGTGTTCGCTCACGCGGACATCCCCTTCGAGCGGCTCGTCAACGCCGTTCGACCGGAGCGAGACCTCGGCCGGACTCCGCTGTTTCAGGTGATGTTCGCCTTCCAGCCCAAGGTGCCCGCGCCGGTCGCGCTGGGGCGGGCGCGGGTGACGCCGATCGACCTCGATCCCGGGACGTCGCAGTACGACATCACCCTGTCGATGCAGCACGACGGAGCGACCCTGAGCGGTCATATCGAGTACGACACGGCGCTGTTCTGCGAGGCGACGATCGCGCGCCATGCCGAGCTCCTCCAGCGCCTCCTCACCGAAGCGGCGCGTGAGCCCGACAAGAGGGTCTCGGCGCTCCTCGGCCGCGACGCGCTCGGACCCGCGACGGCGGCGGCTGCGCGCCGGGCGCTCTCGGCGCCCGCGCTCCCGTTCGTGCGGAGCGACCCTGCGGGGGAGCCTCCTCGGCTCGTCCGCCGCACCCGGCGCGTCGACGCCGGGCTCATCCGCGGGATCGAGGCGCGCGCGGCGCTCCTCGGCGTGAGCCCGGGGGCAGCCGTCGTCGCCGCCTTCGCGCAGGCGGTCGCCGCGTGGAGCACGTCGCCGTTGGTCGTTGTGGTCGGCGCGTCGGGCGAGCCGCCGGACGGCGTGCTGTCCGTCTCTATCGGCGCGGGGAGCGGCGGGATCGAGGTGAGCCGCGGTGGCGAGACGCCGTTCGTCGATCTCGCCCGGTCCTTGGACGAGGCCATCGCGCTCGTCGCGCCCGGGACGCGAGCGCCGGACGAAGGCGCGCGTCACCCCGGCGCGACGGCCGTCAGGCTGCACGTCTCCGCGCCCTCACGGTCCGAGCGAGGTGGACAAGGCACGCAGGCTCCCTGCATCGAGCACGAGATCCGGCAGGACGAGGGGGGCTTCGCGCTGAGCTCCAGCACCGCCGACGATCTGTTTCCTGAAGGCCTCGCGGTGGATCTCCTGGAGGCGTACGAGGCGCTCCTGAGCCGCCTCTCCCGGGACGACGCGTCCTGGACCAGGGCGGCGACCATCGAGCTCCCGGAGCGGCAGCGAGCTGTCCGCGCCAGCGTCAACAACACCACGCGTGAGGTCTCGAGCGACCTCCTGCACAGCGGGTTCATGCGGCAAGCGGCGCTGCGGCCCTCCGCACCGGCGGTCATCAGCCCCGAGAGGACGTTGACCTACGGGGAGCTCGATCGGCAGAGCAGCGCGCTCGCCCGGCGCCTTCGCGCGCTCGGAGCCCGACCGAACGCGCTCGTCGCGGTGGCCGCGGCGAAGGGATGGGCGCAGATCGTGGCGATCCTGGCGGCCCTCAAATCGGGGGCGGCGTACCTGCCCGTCGATCCGGAGTGGCCCATCGAACGCATCCGCACGACCCTGGATCAGGGGCAGGTGGAGATCGTCCTCACGCAGGGGCGTCTGGCCTCCTCGCTGGCCTGGCCCGAGGCCCTGCGCCTGATCGCGGTCGACGACGACAGCGCGTTCGCGTCGGAGGACGACAGCCCGGTCGCGGCGGTCCAGGGGCCGGACGATCTCGCCTACGTGCTGTTCACGTCGGGCTCGACGGGGAAGCCAAAGGGCGTGGCGCTCGATCACCGCGGCCCGCTGAACACGATCCTCGAGATCAACGAACGCTTCCAGGTCTCCCCGTCGGATCGCGCCCTCGCGCTCTCGGCCGTTCACTTCGATCTCTCCGTGTACGACGTGTTCGGGCTGCTCGGCGCGGGAGGCGCCCTGGTCATCCCCTCACCGCAGGGCGCGCGGGATCCGGCGCACTGGCGGCACCTCATCGAGACCCACCAGATCACGGTTTGGAACTCGGTGCCCGCGCTGATGCAGATGTTCATCGAGCACCTCGGCGGCGGTCCTCGGGCGTGTCCCTCGCTGCGCTGGGTCATCCTGAGCGGCGACTGGATCCCCGTGTCCCTGCCCGATCAGATCCGCCGCGCTTGCCCGGGGGCGCGGGTCATCGGGGCGGGGGGACCGACGGAGACCTCGATCTGGTCGATCTTCTATCCCATCGGAGAGGTGGAGCCGACCTGGAAGAGCATCCCTTACGGCAAGCCCCTCCGAAACCAGCGTGTCCACGTGCTCGACGAGCGCATGCAGCCGTGTCCCGACTGGGTCGTCGGCCGCATGTACGTCGGTGGGATCTGCCTCGCCCGCGGCTACTATCGGGATCCTGCGCAGACCGCGGAGCGCTTCCTCGAGCACCCGGAGACGGGCGAGCGGCTCTACTGGACTGGCGATCTCGGGCGATTCCTTCCGGACGGGAACATCGAGTTCATCGGACGGGAGGACTTCCAGGTGAAGATCCAGGGAAACCGCATCGAGCTCGGGGAGATCGAGGCCGCGCTGGCGCAGCATCCCGAGGTCAGGCAAGCGGTGGTGTGCGTGGAGTCGACCCCGAGCGGGACCAGGCGCCTCGTCGCCTGCTACGTGGCTGAACGGGGCGCCGCGCTCGAGCCTCGCGTCCTGGAGGAGGTCGTCGCCGCGAGGCTGCCGCGGTACATGGTGCCCAGCGCGTGGGTCGCGCTGGAGCGCATGCCGCTGACGGCCAACGGCAAGGTCGATCGGAGAGCGGTCCTCGATCTTGCTCTCCAGCACCGCCGTGGGGCGAGCGCGGCCTACCGGGCGCCGTCGTCGGAGGCAGAGCGCCGGATGGCCGCGCTCTGGGCCGGCGTCCTCAAGCTGGATCGGGTGGGCGTGGACGACAATTTCTTCGCGCTCGGAGGGGATTCGCTCCTTGGCATTGTGCTGGTGGAGCGGGCGCGGGAGGCGGGGCTCGACATCACGCCGAGGCAGCTCTTCCAGCACCAGACGATCGCGCGCCTTTTGACCGCTTGCGCCTCCCTGGACCGCGCGGAGGGGGACGTCGAACGAGAGATCGGGGAGCAACCGCTCACCGCCCTCCAACGCTGGTACCTGGAGCAGGCCCACGAGCGCACCCGCCCGGCGCGCTGGAACGTGAATCTGCTGCTCGAGGCCGTGGCGCCGCTCGATCTCGACAGGCTCGCGCGCGCTTCGCTGATCCTCGTGAACCGCCATGAGGCGCTCCGCGCGCGCTTCGAGCGCGCTCCGACCGGCTTTCGCCAGGTGATCGACGAGCCGTGGACCGAGGCGCCGTTCGCCTGCGTGGATCTGTCGAGGGTCCCGGAGGATCAGCGCCGGGCCGAGCTCGAGCGGCATTGCGATCGCATGCAGGATGAGTACGAGCTCGAGCGCGGGCGGCTGTTCCGGATCGTGTTTTTCCGGTGGGACGAGCAGGGGCGAGGCCGGTTATGGCTCAACGCGCACCACCTCGTGGTCGACTGGCTATCGATGATGATCGCCGCGCTCGACCTGCAATCCATCTACGATCAGCTCGCGACGACGGCCGCGCCCCGCCTGCCGCCCAGGGGCGCCTCGCCCGGCCGCTTTACGCGCGCGCTCGAGCGGTGGGTGAACGACGAGATCCTGCCGAACGAGCGCGCCTACTGGCTCTCGCTGCCCTGGGACGAGATCGACCTCCTCCCGGCGGACCATCCGGCGACCCGCCATCTCTATACCGTGGAGTCGGTCCGCGATCACTGGGCGTCGCTCCCCGAGCAGGAGTCCCAGGTCATCTTGCGGGACCTGCCGGCGCGCTTCGGGGTGAGCACGGAGAACGCGCTCATCGCCGCGGTCCTCCGCGGCGTGACCGCCTGGACGGGCCGCTCCTTTCAGGACATCATGGTCCTGAACTCGGGGCGTGATCTGATGCCCCACCGCGCGGAGCTCGACGCGTCGCGCACGGTGGGCTGGCTGAGCGCCGAGCGGGTGCTCGTGCTCCGGCGCCCGAGCCAGGAAGAGCCCCTCGCGGCGCTGCTCGACCTGAGCCGGCAGATCGATCGCATCCCGAACGGGGGCCATGGCTACAACCTCCTCAGGTACCTCGGCGGTGACGCCCGGCTCAGCGCGGAGCTCGGGCGGCTCCGGAAGCGACCGGGGATCCTGTTCAACTACCAGGGGCGCGTCGAGCCGCCTGCACAGGGATCGATCTTGCGCGTGGCGAATGAATCCACGGGGTATGACGAGGCGGCGACGAACCTGCGGTTCAACCTGTTCGAGTGCCACGTCCTGGTCCGCGGAGAGGCCCTGATGTTCCGGTGGCGCTACAGCGCAAACGTGCATGCGCCAGCGACCGCGCAGAGGGTCGCCGGCGACGTCATCGACGATCTGCGGGCGATCGCGCGCGAGTGCCGCTGAGCGGAGCCCGCGCTCGCGTGCGCGCGGCGGCGCGAGGGACGGACACAACACATCTGGATGAGCCAACATGAAGACGTTCGCAATCGAGTTGCCGGACCAGAGGGTCGTTCACGATCGCGTCCCCGACATGGCGAGGACCCTGCACCTCCAGGTGCAGGGCTACTTCAGGCCTCGCGTGCAGAGCCTCCTGGCCGGCGGAGAGGTGACGGTGATCGACGTCGGCGCGAACATCGGCCTCTTCGCGCTCGAGGTGCTGAAGCGCACCGGCGGACGAGCGCGGATCCACTGTTTCGAGCCGATCCCTGAGACCTTCGAGCTCCTCCGGATGAACCTGGGGTCGTCCGGATCGGAGCGCGTGCGCCTGCACCGCGCGGGCCTTGGTCGAACCGCGGGCACCGCGACCTTCCACTACGCTCCGCGCCAGAGCGCCATCTCGAGCATGTACGACATGATGGCGAGCGACGACAAGCAGGCCACGCTCGCGGCCATCTACGACGAACGGATCCGAGAGAAGCACCACGCGGATCTGCCGGCCTATATGAGGCACCTCCCGCGCGCGGTGAACTCGCTGCTCATCGACTGTCATGCGTGGTGGATGAGGCGCGGCATGAGGCGCGTGGAATGCGAGCTCACGACGCTGTCCGAGCTCATCGAACGGGAGCAGATCGGGCACATCGACTTGCTCAAGATCGACGCCGAGAAGGCCGAGATCGACGTGCTGGAAGGCATTCGCCCCGGCGACTGGGGCAGGATCCGGGCCGTCGTCCTCGAGCTGCACGACTTCGGCGGGAGAGGCGAGCGAGTCCGGCGGATGCTGCGCGATCACGGGTTCGAGGTGGAGACCGATCAGATCTGCCCCGAGGACGTGATCATCACCATGACGGGGTACCGGTAGAATGCGGGGGAGCGCCGGCCTCGCGGTGCTCGGCGGCTCCCCCCCTCATCCGCCGTCAATGGCCGGTAGCAGGCAAAAGGCGCACCACCCGCTGCGACCAGAGCTCGATCAGCTCGGCGATCACCGCCTCCCGGTCCGTCACGTCGTCGAGCAGCTCGCGGAGCCGCTTCCGGCCGTCGGCCCGCGACAGGACCTCGAACGTCTCGGCAGAGACAGGGTACTTCGCGTCGTTGTAGGTCGTGACGATCGCGCGCTCGACCACGTAGCCGCCCGGCGTGGGGCCTCGCAGCGAGCGCAGCTTCACGAAGGTCGGAAACGACGGGACGAGCTCCGCATGGGCCGACGGCGGCGCAGGCTTCTTGTGGACGAGGTAGTCGCCGACGACGAGCTTGTCGAGCCGCGTCGTCAGAAAACAGGTCACGCAGTCGTCGACCGAGTCGACGATCGGCTCGGCGTTGTTGTTGAAGGAGGTGTTGAGCACCACCGGTACGCCGGTGATGTCGCCGAAGGCCCGAATGAGCTGCCAGAAGCGCGGGTTCGTGCGCCTGGAGACCGTCTGGACCCGCGCGGTCCCGTCCACGTGGGTGATGGCGCCGAGCTGCTGTCGCTTGTGCTCGTGGACGGGCACCGTGAAGATCATGAAGGGCATGGTCTCCGCGCCGCCGAGATCGAAATAGTCGCGCGCGTCCTCCTCGGTCACGGAGGGCGCGAAGGGCCGGAACTCCTCGCGCTTCTTCACCATCGCGTTGATGATGTCCTTGTTCGCCGCCGGCCGGGGATCCGCCACGATGCTGCGGTTGCCGAGCGCGCGGGGACCGAACTCGGACCGGCCCTGAGCCCACCCGATCACGCTCCCCGCCGCGATCAGCTCGGCGGCGGCCTTCGGCGCGTCGGCGAGCTCCTCCACGCTGATGAAATCGCGCCACGCATCGAGCGCTCTTCGCACCTCGGCCCGCTCGCCGATGTGCCTTCCCCAGTACAGATGGCTCATCGCGGGCGGTCGCCGCGCCGGAGCCTTTCGCATGTGCACGGCCATGGCGGAGCCGAGCGCGCAGCCGGCGTCGTGCGCGGCTGGCTGGACGAACACCCGCTCGAACAGCCTGGAGCGGAGGATCTTCCCGTTCAATGTGCAGTTGTGCGCGACGCCGCCCGCGAAGCAGAGGCTCACCTGTCGGGTCTCGCGCTGGAAGTGCCGCAGGCAATGGAAGACGATGGTCTCGAGCGCCTCCTGGAGCGAGGCGGCGATATCCTTGTGGTCCTGCGTGATCGGCTCCCGCGGGGCGCGCGGCCGGATCACGTCGTGGAGATCGACGATCTTGTCGAAGTCGATGACCCACGCGCCCTCCGGGAGCAGCGTATACATCGCCTGGAACTGCGCCCGGTACCTGCGCGGATCGCCGTACGGGGCGAGCCCCATGACCTTGTACTCGTCGAACTGCGAGAACCCGAGATGCCGTATCACCTGGACGTAGAAATTGCCCAGCGAGTCCCGTTCCGTGATGTCTCTCAACGATTGAAGCTCGCCGCCGGAGCCGACGGAGACGGATCCCGACTCGCCGTCGCCGCAGCCATCCAGCGTCACCACGAGGCTGCTCTCGTACCCCGAGCCGATCAGGGCGCTCATCGCGTGGGCGGTGTGATGCTTCACGAACTGGATGCGCTCGGGCTCCACGTCGACGCCGAACTCGGCGAGCACGAGGCGCCTCATGACATCGTGCGCCGTGCGCAGCTCGGGGTCGGTGGAGAAGAGCCCGCGCTTCACCGCGGCGTTACACCAGTCTTCGCTGATGTAAAAGCAGATGTAGTCCACATCGTCGACGCGGAGCCCACGGCTCTCCAGGCAGAAGCGCGCTGCCTGGAAGGGGGCCTTGTTCGAATGCTTGAGGCGGTTCAGCCGCTCTTGCTCGATCGCCGCGACTACCTCTCCGTCCTCGAGGAGGACGGCGGCGCCGTCGTGCGACGTCGCCGCATTGAATGCTGGTCTCGGATAACCTTGATGGTCCGGCTCGTGGCCGCCGCTTATGCCAAGGATTCGCATGACTGGAGGGTAGCATTCGAATGCGATAAGTAAACCATCATCGATGGGCAAATCGACGCGCGGGCATGGCGATCAATGCGAGACTCGAGCGGTGCGCTTGACGCACTGAACGGGGCTGCTTTCATTCGTGTTTCTGCCGGAGCATGGCTCTCCGAGGCAGCGAACAGGGAGCACATGGCCAGGCGCGTCGCGCTCGTGAGCCACGACAAACGGCGCCGCGCCGGCTCCTTCGTTGGAGGTTTATCACCCACGCGAGATCGGTCAGCGACACCGTCCGCTCCGCAAAGCCACCCGGGCCGACCGCTTGTGTGTCGAGCTACGCATGGAGCCTTGGCAGGCATCGCGCCGGCCATCGCTCCGCGGACGCTCAGGGGAGCCACCGCGCGAGGTCCGCTCCAGTGCGCTCGCGCGACCTTCGGACCCCTGCGCAACGCAATCCGCTGCGCTCGCGCGGAGCCCCTACCTCGCACGGAGCCTCCTCTCCCTGGGCCACCGGGGGCCGTACCAGGCGACGATGGAGTACGAGTTCGACTCGTTCGGGCGCCTCTTGTCGATGAAGTTCCCCGGATCCGGGGCGGAGGCAAGGAAGACCTCGTCCCCCTCGTCGACGCCGCGGGCGAGGTCGTCGCGCTCGGAGCCGGCGTGCGCCGCTGGAAAACCGGCGATCGCGTCGTCTCGACGTACTTCCCGACGTGGGCGTCGGGACCGTTCCGCCAGGAGTATTTCGCCGCGCAGCTCGGCGCCGGCCCGAACGACGGCGTCCTCGCCGAGCTCGTGGTCTTCGCCGAGGACGCGCTCGTCCGCGCGCCCGCACACCTCGACTTCGACGAGGCGGCGACGCTCACCTGCGCTGCCGTTACCGCGTGGGCCGCGCTCTTCGAGTCGTGGCCGCGCCCGGCGCCCGGCGCCACGGTCCTCGTCCAGGGGACGGGCGGCGTGTCGCTCTTCGCCGCGCAGCTCGCGCGCGCCGCGGGGCTGCGCGTCATCGCCACGTCGTCCAGCCCGGCGAAGATCGAGCGCCTGCGCGCGCTCGGCGTGACCGACACGATCGACTACCGGCAACATCCGGAGTGGCACGAAGAGGTGCTGCGCCTCACTGGCGGCGAGGGGGTTGACCGGCTGATCGAGGTCGGCGGCGCCGGCACGCTCCCGCGCTCGCTGCAGGCGGTGAAGACCGGCGGCGTCGTGAGCCTCATCGGGCTGCTCACGGGGCTCGGCAGCCAGATCGATCCGATGCCGATCCTGTTCCGCGCGGTCCGCGTCGAGGGCGTCATCGTCGGCTCGCGCCAGTCGTTCGTCGATCTCACGGCGGTGCTCGAGGCGCACGCGATCCGTCCCGTGATCGACGAGGTCTTCCCGCTCGAACGAGCGAACGACGCGCTCGCCAAGCTCGCCGCGGGCAAGCACTTCGGCAAGGTCGTCATCCGGCTCGACTGAAGGCACCACGCCCGGTCCAGCGACGCCGCGTCGGGGCGCCGCGGGCATCAATCCTGGATCGGCATCGCAGCGCTGCCGACACCGCGGGTTGGGCGGGGGCTCTGCCCGTCTTTGGGGTTGAGGGAGGGCGGGCGCAGAATGGCAGCGCGAGCACGATCCCGACGTCGGCAGCGGTCTTGAGGGCGCCACAAGGCATTTCGGTGAGACACCTGGATCGTCTGTTGGGAGGGCTGCTTCAACCACATGGCTCCCACCTATCCGATCCTGAACTTGAGGGGCCAGGAAGCTAAGACGCGATCCGCAAGTCGAGCTCCTCGTAGCGGCCGAGGCGACGTCGCCGACCGCGCCGAGATCGTGCTGGTGCCGCCCGCCGCGCCGGCCGACACCGCGGGCACGGCCGCCGCGGCACGCAGCTCGCCTTGTTCGGCGATGCCGAGGAGGAGGCCGAAACGCCGTGCTGCCCATGGGCGTGGCTCCTGAAGCACGTATTCGCCGTCGACGTCACCGTCTGGGGCGTCGCTCGTGAAATGCTGGCCAGCCCAGGACTCAACCGTGCAAGGCCCCGCCTTCTGGCCGGCTCTCAGGCTGTCCGCTCCGACATCTTCCAGCTTTCAGCTTGACGCCGCGAGGACGAAGCGCGACATTCTTCGCTATGAAATCCAAGAGTCCCACCGATTCGACGCCCCGACCCGCCCCTCAAGAAGCCACGCGGCGCAATCTGCTCACAACCCTGCTAACCGCCGCCGGAGGCTTTGCCGTCTCGGGTTGCCTGGCCGAGTCAGGTGAGAGCATCAGTGTTGGTGAAGCGGCCGACGCCCTCACGACGCAGCAGCTGCTTGCACTTACAAGCCAAGCTCTGAACAGACAAGACCTGCTGCAGCTCACTCGGCAAGACGTCGAGGCCATCTCAAGTGTGCCGATGCGCCTCGCGGTCGTGGACGCGATCATCCGAGTGAAGGCCGATCAGCTCGGCCAGCAGCACTACGATCATAACTCACATTCTAACCACGAGAAATACACGCAGAGCATCTTCGAGGCAGATGTCCTCGAAAAGCTCCTGGACGTCGCCTTCGGACCAGCGAGCTAAACAAGTGATCTCTCGCGAAAATCCCTCCATCATCCCCTTCCGCACCTTTCTATGGAAGATCGCGAGCCGATGCAATCTCAACTGTAGCTATTGCTACGTCTATAACCTCGCCGACTCAAGCTGGAAGCAGCAGCCAGGCCTGATGAGCGAGCAGACTGCGCGACAGGCCGCGGTGCGGATGCGCGAGCATCTAACGCAACACGGACAGACTTCGGCCAGCCTGGTATTTCACGGCGGCGAGCCGCTGCTGGGTGGAGCCGAGCACATTGACCGCCTGGCTGCGATCGTCGACGAAGAGCTCAGGTCTGCGGGGATCAAGATCTCCCTCGGCATTCAGTCCAATCTGCTGCTCTTCGACGACGCGGTCGGTGACGTGCTCCTGAAAAACAAGATATCGATTGGTGTCAGCATCGACGGCCCGCCGGCAGTGAACGACCGGGTGCGCGTCGATCACCTCGGCAGAGGTACCGGCCAAAGGCTTGAGCAAAAGCTTGCGTTGCTCACCTCTGCCAGGCACAGATCGACGTTCTCTGGGTTTCTTTGCGTTATTGATCCCGAAACGGATCCCATCGCCCTGATGGACTACGTATTCTCGTTCGATCCGCCGAGTGTCGACTTCCTGTTTCCCCTCGATCACCACGATCGGTTGCCCAAGGGCAAGCGCGCGGGAGGTGACGAGGCCCCCTATGGCGACTGGTTCATTCGCCTGTTCGACCATTGGCGTGTCAAGAACTCGCCGATCCGGATTCGCTTCTTCAATGCTATCATCGGGCTTGTTTGTGGCTCTACGAGCCCCGTGGAATCACTGGGTCTGAATCCTGTCGACTTGATAGTCGTGGAAACCGACGGTACACTCGAAGGAGTTGATTCCCTCAAGGGAACGTTCGAGGGCGCCGCGCGGCTTGGGTACAACATCTTCGACCACGACTTCAACACGGTGGCTTCACACGTCGCGGTGCTGAGCCGCCAGAACGGCACCGACGGCCTCTGCGCCACGTGCCGAGCGTGCGGCGTCGTACAAATTTGCGGTGGCGGGTACATACCGCATCGTTATTCTTCGAGCCGCCGGTTTGACAATCCGAGTGTCTATTGCGCGGACTTGAAAAAGGTGATCCGTCATATCCACGCAGCCACCGTGAAGGAGCTCGATCCGGTGATCATGCGCCTTCGAGCGCGGTCCCGGGGTCACGAAGTTGATGCCGGCGCGGAGACACTGAAGGGCGTATGAGCTCCGGCGAGCGAAGCTGGTCCGAATCGGATGCGACATGGTACGCGAAAGACAATGGCTTCGTGTCGGCCAGAGCCATGGAAGCCGCTCACGTACCCATCGTTGAGCTGGCTGTCTCGCTGCTCGCAGAGGCCGGTTCTCGCCGTAGGGTGCTGGACCTTGGCTGCGGGAACGGCGCACTCCTTCGGCGCATATGTGAACGAGACGCCCGCGCCGTCCCTGGGGGCATCGACAAGGACCCCGGGAAGATCGAACGTGCGCGGATGCTGTTGCCTCAGTTCCACGACAGACTCTGGGTCGGCGACATCTTCGTGGACGAGAGCCCCTGGATGGCGACCCCTTCCTTCGATGTCGTTCTCCTGATGCCCGGCAGATTGCTCGAGGTCGGCCTCGATCGCAGAACGGAGCTCAGAAGGAAGCTTGGCACCGGCGGCCGCTTGCTCGTTTATGCCTACGATGACTGGTTGACGAAGTACGCCAATCTCGCTCGGATCACGGAAGACGCAGGTCTTTCGTTCATCGAACAAGGGCCGCACGCGAGTGTAGGGATCGCCCAGGTCCCCCCTGAATAGCAGGATGAACGCGCGCCAACGTCTCGTGTCCCTGTTCCTCGGGCTATCGCTGTCGTGCGCTCCGCCGAAAGCCGACCTGGAGGCGCCCGCAAGCGCAGCGCCTACTTCGAGGTCGATCACGGCGGACGCGGGCCCCGAGCGCAATCCGTCGGATCTGGCTTACGAGCTTCGTCCCTTGATCCACGGAGAGAATCTCGAGTTCATCGTCACGCTGCGCTTCACTGGTCATACCAGCGGGCACACGCTGCTGGTCCTACCCTCGAGCTGGGCGGGTCAGGAGCGCCTGTTCGAAGCGCTTGATGAACTGTCCGTTACAAGTCCAGGCGCGAAGATGACTTCCGCTCAAGAGCCTGCGTTTCGTCATATCGACCATCCGCCAGGAGCTCCCGTTGAGGTCCGCTACCGTGCAAGGGCCTCTGCACCGATGGACGTCGCGGACGAGGATCGCCCGTATCTGCCTATCTTCACCGATCGGTATTTTCACTTTATTGGCGCGACCTTCTTCGTCTACCCGAATCACGACGAAAATGTTCCGCTGCGCATCGGCCTGGAATGGCGCGATCTCCCGGCGACGTGGACGCTGAGCAACAGCTTCGGCGTTGGCCGAGCCCACCAGGTCATCGAGGAAACGATCCGGCGTTTCCGGTACGCCGTGTTCACTGGAGGGGACTTCCGCACGCATCTGGTCGACGTTCGAGGACAACCTGTCCACGTGAGCCTTCGCGGAAACTGGATGTTCGAGGATGACGAGCTCGTGGATGGGATCGGGCGCATTGCAGAAGCCGAGCGCGAATTCTGGAACGACTTCAACGTTCCTTTCTTCCTGGTTTCCCTGATCCCCACGGGACGAGCTTGCTGTAGCTATGGTGGTACAGCCCTGACGAACTCGCTGGCGATGTTCGTCTCCACCGACAAGGGGCTTGATGACAGCATGCTGCGCCTCGTTGCCCACGAGCTTTTTCATCACTGGAATGGTCAGCAGATCCGGGTACAGGAACCCGGGAAAGCCATGCTGTGGTTCACCGAGGGGTTCACACAGTATTACGCGCGCAAGCTGCTCCTGCGCGCAGGCCTGATCACTCTCGAGCAGTACGTGGCCGATTACAACCGAACACTCTACGCCTATGCGAGCTCTCCGGCCCGCCAAGCGCCGAACGCAAGGGTAGTCGAGGACTACTGGAAAGACCCTGCGGTGGGGATGATTCCGTATCATAGAGGCGACATCCTCGCGCATAACTGGGACGCCGAGATCCGGGTGGCGTCCGAGGGACGTGTTTCGCTCGACGCGGTCATGCGCGAGCTGCTCAGCGCAGCCGTCACGCAAGGTACGCCTGCTTCACCACATAGCATCCAACGTTCGATGGCTCGCTACCTGCCGCGCGGCGTATCCAGTGACCTGGAGACGTATGTCGAGCGGGGCGTAACGGCCCTGCCGCGTCGCGATGCGCTGGGCCCCTGTGTGACGCTCAAGACCCGGAGAGTTCCCGGATTCGAGCTCGGCTTCGAGCTCGCAAAGTCGGAGACGAAGAGGTCGGTGGCGAGGACGAGGAAGGGCGGCCGCGCGTATCGGGCCGGTGTCCGAGACGGGCAGGAGGTGCTCCAGATGGAGTACCGGAGAGGGGATCCCTCGGTCCCCGTACACCTCCGCATTCGCGACGCAAACGGCGAGCGCACGCTCCAGTATCTCCCCCGGGGCAAGCTGTTCGACGTGCCGCAGTATGAGCGAGTGGCAGAGCCGCATCGGGACGACCAGCGCTGCCTCGCATGGTTCAGCGAGCCCAGGTAACACGATGGCGCCGGCGAGTTGTCGCGCACTGCCTCTCGCGCAACCCGGCCCGTCCACGAGGACAGTCTCTGTCCTCTTGCCCCGTCCTTCACGCGGTCTGCAGCAGTTTTCGCCGGGAAACGGACGGCCCGCGCTATGCGGCCACGCCCAGAGTGCCGACCTCCTCGAACTCACGGATCATCCGATCGAGCGCGCCCTCGTCGACCCTGAGGCCGAGGGCCGACGCGGCGTGGGCGAGGAGCTTCCGCTCCCGCAGCGAAGCGACCTTGTCCACGGCCGCCGCTATCTCGAGCGCACGCAGCAGCGGGGCGCGCGCGCCCTCCGGCAAGCCGCGGAGGCGCTCGATCCAGGCGATGTCGTCGGCGAGCCGCTCGTTCTGGTCAGCGCGCGCCGAGGCCGGCAGCTGCCGCAGCACGGCCGCGAGCAGCGCGGTCTCCTCCGGCTTGAGGCGGCCGTCGGCGGTGAAGATGAACCAGAGCCCCTCGAACAGCCGATCGAGGTGCGGGCGCAGCGTCTCATCGCAGAGCGCCCCGTCGAGCGCGCACCGGTAACGCAGGTACCGGCGCGCTGTATCCCCGAGGCGCCGGGTCACCACCCAGCTCGTGATCGACGACGAGGCGACCGAGAGCACCGGCACGAGGTTGCGCGCCACGCTCTCGCCAGCGAGCCGCGCCGCGAGCTGCCTGGCCACATCCGAGCCGCGCCCGCGCGCCGAGCGCACGAGCACGCCCGCTGGATCGTCCGTGTCCTGGGGGTGCTCCACGACACCGAACGTGAGGGCGAGCAGCGCCCACACGTCGGCCGGCTCGTCCGGATCGAACCGGAGCCCGAAGAGATCCGCGAGCTCGCAGAGCATCTGCACGTGCAGGAACAGCCGGAGCACCGTCTCGCCGCCGAGCGCGAGCACGGCGGCAGGGATCGCGACAAGCCCACCGAGCCCGTGCGTCTCGGCCGTGGCCACGGCCGCGCCGGTCGAGAGCGCTCCGGTCGCGCCGCCCGCGAGCGCCGAGCGGATGCAGGCGCGCCGGATGACCGCGCGCGCGTCGGTCGGCTCCGTCACGCCGGTCGACGCCGCGATGATCGCGGGGCGAGGCCGCCGGTTGTAGCGGCGCACCGCGCGGGACAGGAGCTCCTCGAGCCATGCGTCGACCGGGCGCATGCGCACGCCCGCTTCACTCGTCGCCTCGGTCAGCGGGAGCGCCGCCGCCCCCGCTGCGTCACCAGGATGCGCAGCCTCGTCGCTCATGGAGCAGGGCGGTTCAAGATGCATTCCGCGCCCAGCGGGCGCCGAGGCCGAGCCCGTTCGCAGCCCTGCCGAGATCGGCCATCGCGGGTGGCGTACGCGGGCGGCTCCGGGCTCGTCCACGCGCCTCTACCCGGGCGGCGCACCGCGGCGATCTCGCTGCTTCGCCGCGCGCTTGGCCGCGGGCGCGACTGGCAGGGGCTCGACGTCTTCTACTTCGAGGTACTTCGAGGGGCGCCAGATCGCGGAAAAGCATAGCTTCGCCCGGACGTTACTGCCGCTGATGCGCCCTGAGCTCCGGCCCGAGCCCTGGCGGGGGCCCGCGGACCTCGAGGGCGAGGCGCGCCCGCCCAAAGGCGGCTGACCGAAACGTCGTTGATGCCATGCCACGCGCCGCAGCGTGACCCTGGGACGCCAGGTCATTCCTGAGGCGACGGCGCGGCGCAGGGTGCTGCGTTGCCGCCCCAGCCGCCGTCGCACGCATCCCACAGGCCCGCCGCCTGATCGAGCGCGACACGCCCGTGGAGTGATCAAGGGATGAGCAGGACCTTGCCCTTGCTGTTTCTTCCCTCCATGTACCGGTGCGCCTCGGCAGCAGCAGAGAGCGGAAACGTCGCATCGATGCGCACGTCGAGCTCGCCGTCCTTCACCCATCTGAACAGCTCCCCCGCGCGCCACAGCAGCTCTTCTCGCGTGGCAATGTAATTGGCGAGCAGGGGGCGGGTCAGGAACAGGGAGCCCTTGGAGCTGAGCGCCTGCGGGTCGAACGACGGTACCGGTCCGCTGGCCTGGCCGAAGAGCACCAGGCAGCCGCGCGGGCGCAGCGAGTCCAGACTCCCCTCGAAGGTCGCCTTGCCGACGGAGTCATAGACGACGTGCACCCCGGCGCCGCCCGTGAGCCGCCGCGTCTCCTGCGCGAAGTCGGCCTGGCCGTAGAGGATGACCTCATCCGCGCCTGCCGCCCGGGCCAGGAGCGCCTTCTCCTCGGTCGAGACGGTCCCGATGACCCGCGCGCCTTGCCGCCTGGCGATCTGTACCAGCAGCAACCCGAGGCCACCGGCCGCCGAATGCACAAGGGCTGTCTCGCCCTCCTTGAGCGGGTAGACGCTCACGGCCAGGGCGTGCGCCGTCATCCCTTGCATGACCACTGCCGCGGCCGTCCGCGTCTCCACACCGTCGGGGATCGGGATGAGGTCCCGTACGAGGACGATGGAGAAGTCGGCGTATGCACCGAGCTGCAAGGTGTAAGCGACGCGATCGCCCACCTTGAGCTCCGTGACCCCAGGGCCGACGGCATCCACCACGCCGGCCGCCTCCTGCCCCACGTCCGCCGGGAGCCGCGCGGGAAACCGGCCCGAACGCAGGACGGTGTCGACGTAATTGACGCCTACCGCCTCGTTCTTCACGCGTGCCTGACCAGGACCCGGCTCTGGAAGCGGCGCGTCCTCATAGCTCAGGACATCCGGACCGCCAAAGGTGTGGATTCGTACTGCCTTCATCGTCTCGCTCCCTTCATGGTTCATCGATTCACCTGGACATGGTGGACCCCTGCAGAGCCATGGCGCCCCCTGCACCTTGCCAGCTGAGCCCGCTTACCCCGGCGCAGCGCACCGCAATCCACGCGCTCGGCCACCTGCGCTGCGGCACCGATGGTGCTCGACCGGATGGCCGGGCACCTCCGGGCCGCGGCGGCGAAGGGGCTGATCGCAAGTGGGCTCGCCCGCTCAGAGGCGGGGGCGCTTGATCTCCGCGGCCGTCGCGACATGGCCGCGGCCGTCGCCGTCGATCACATACTGCGCTGGCAGTTGACCTGCCCCGTGGAGCCGAGCCAGGGTCAGCAGGGCGGCGGGGTATCCATCGGGGGTGGTGCGCGCGCTGATGAACGGTCCGTCGGCGACGGCCATGTAGGGGGTCCCGTCCCTGGAGAGGAAGCCGCCGCCGGGGCCCGTGTACTGCTTGATCATCTGCTCCAGGGTGAACACGGCCGAGCCGAAGTTGGGGCTGTACTGGCCCTCGGCTGGCACGATGGCGGTCCCATCCGTGTAATCGTCCTGCTCCGAGTGACCGGTGATCAGCCGGCCCCAGACGAGGGGCACATCGGTCTCGGGATCGGTGGCCTGGATCAGCACGCTGACCCCGTAGCAGATCGCCGCGACCGGCCGCCCGAGCGCGATCATGAGCTGGATCAGCGGACGGATCGAGGTGTTCCCGCCGAGGTCCATGTACGCGCCCGCGCCCCCGACGATGAACATGGCGGCGTACTGGGTGGCCTCACGCAGGCCCGCCGCAAGCTTGTCGCGGTAACGCCCGCGGGACTCCTCCTCGTCGTGCGGCCGGGGCGTCGAAGGCAGCCACGCGTCGAGGTCGCGGGGCGCGTCGAGTCGCTGTCCGTCGTTCGTGGCACGATCGTCGTACAGCTTGCCCAGCGCCGCTTCGCCGGAGGATACCTGCGAAGCATCCCATGCCTGATCCCTGAAGCTCGGATCCAGGCTCACCCCGTACACGAAGGGCCGATTCCCGCGCGGGGTGACGAAGTCCACCTCGTAGCCCGCGGCGCGGAAGGTCCGATCGGTCAGGGTGAGCTCGGAGCTCCAGTACCCGTGCTGGGGAACGACGGCCACGATCTTGCCCGGCCTCTCCGGGATCTTCACCTTCACGCCGGTGAAGCGCTCGATCTCGCTGATGAGGAACGGCTTGTCGAAGGTTCCTTCGACCATCCGCTGCGCGATCTGCCCCACCGGAGCGCTGTCCGGGAACTGCATCCTGGGGAAGACGACAGCCCTGGCATGGCTGTCGGCAATCCTCTCGGCTACCTCCGTCGGTGAACAATGAATTCTCGCTGCTTGTTCCATCGTGTCCTCCTCTAGGTTTTCCAGCGCGAGCTTGCCAGCCCGCCCGGCATCCGGGAGCGGACCTGGGGTCCGCCTCACTGACAGGCTACTCGTGAACATTCGCACCAGCCCACGGGTGCGGCGGCGCTCCCCAGGCGGGCTTCACGGGAGCGACGGCGGGTTATCCTGGTCGACGTAACCCTGGCTGATCTCGATGATGTTCCCCTCGGGATCCGCCACCCAGACGCTCTTCCAGCCGGGAATGAAGCTGTCAAAGCTCATCGGCCCCTGGGTGACCCGAGCGTCCTCGCCCATCTCTGCCAGCTTCGCGTCGACGTCATCGACCTGGAAGGCGATGTGCCGCCAGCAAGGATATTGCGGGCCGTCGCCGCCCACCGGCGGATGCGGCGCAACCGCGTCCGTCTGAAACATCTCCAGATAGACATGCCCCGACTTGATGAACACGATCTGTCTGCCACCACCCAGATCCGCCACGCGCGCCCGCTTGAAGCCGAAGTGCTTGGTGTAGAACCTCTCGACCCTGATAGGATCTTTGCAGTTGATTGCCACGTGTGCAAATCGCAATGAATGTGCGACCATGATCCTCCTCCCGTTCAATGTGCGGCAAGAATCGTCCCACGGGGTGGCGACCGCGGCGCGCGGCGCGCGGCGCTCTCAGCGCACCACCTTGATGTTGATGTCATCTCGCTGGGTTCGCCCTGTTGAGCGCGTGGTCTGCCTTGAGCCAACCCGCGGCACGCTCGGCGATCATCAGGACGCCGGCGTGACAGTTGCCCGACGGAACGGCGGGCATGACGCTCGCGTCGGCGATCCGGAGACCGTCGACCCCGTGGACCCTCAGCCTGGGGTCCACGACGGCCATGTCATCCGACCCCATCTTGCAGGAGCCGACCTGGTGATGGTACGAGTCAGCGCTGTTCCGGACAAACTCCCGCAGCGCCTCGTCGCTCTGGACGTCCGGGCCGGGCATCAGCTCTTGCTTGACCCAGGGCGAGAACGCCCTCGTGCCGAAGATCTCGCGCGCCAGCTTGACCGCGTCGGTGAGCCGCCGGAGGTCCGACTCGACGCCGAGGTAATTGGGGTTGACCAGCGGCTTGTCCAGCGGGTTGGCGCTCGCCAGCCTGACCCATCCGCGCGACATGGGACGAACAACGCCCGGCAGGATGCTGATCGAATTCGGGTGCCCCTGGCCGACGATGATGTTGAACGGCACATGCACGAACGCGAGCTGGATGTCTGGCGCGAGCCAGCCAGAGTCGGACTTGCAGAAGAGCGCCGCCTCCGAGAGGTTCTGTGCGCCCACAGGTACGGGCTGCGCAGCCTCGCAGATTGCACCTGAAAGGACGTGGTTGTGAAAATTCTCACCGACACCGGGGAGATCCGCGAGGCAGCGTATGTTGTGTTTGCGCAGCTCGGTCGCGCTCCCGATCCCCGAGCTGAGCAACAGCTTGGGTGATTCGATCGCCCCCGAGCTGATGACCACCTCGGCGCGGGCGTAGGCCGACTCGGTCTTGCCGGCGCGCATGTAGTTCAGCCCGACGCATCGCCTGCCCGCGAACAAGAGCCGTGTTGCATGGGCGGACGTGATGACAGTGAGGTTCGGCCGAGCGAGCGCCGGCTTGAGGTACGCGCGATAGGCTCCGTGGCGCTTGCCGTCCTTGATGTTGACGTGATGCCAGCCGGCACCCTCCATGTTCGGACCGTTGAAGTCCTCGGTGACGGGGTGGCCCAGCTCGCGGCACGCCTCGATGAAGACCCTGGATGTCGGGTTTGGCCCGTTGAGACCGGCGTTGGCGACGCGGATCATGCCGCGCTTGCCAGCCCGCGGACCGGTGTCGTCCTCGTGATCCTCGAGCTTCTGGAAGTACGGCAGGCACTCCTTGTACGTCCAGCCCGGTGCGCCATTGTAGGCCCAGTTGTCATAGTCAGAGGCGTGCCCCCGGATGTGCATCATGACGTAGAAGTTGCTGCTTCCCCCGAGGACCTTGCCGCGGGGCTCGAAGGTGCTCCTTCCGTTCAGGCCGGGCTGGGGCACGCTTTGATAACCCCAGTCGATCGTTGACCCGAGCAGCGTATACCACGCCGAAGGGTCCTCGACGTTCGGGGGAACCTCGGGGCCGCCAGCTTCGACCAGGAGGACCTTCACGTCCGGATCCTCGGTCAGGCGATTGGCCAGCACACAGCCGCCCGCCCCCGCTCCGACGACGATGAAGTCGTACTCACTCGTCCCAGGACGTCCAGACAACGTCAGCATGGCGCCCTCCGTCAACCGAGCTTCTGGGTGGTGAACGGCAGGAACGGCAGGGAGTCATGGAAGTTCGCCATGTAGGCGATCTTGCCGTCGCGCAGCCGGAAGTAGTTCGCCACGTTGGCCTCGATGGGGACGCCGGTCGCATTGGCCGCCGAGATCCGGGACACAACGCACGCCTCGTCGCCCTCCACGACGATGTGCCTTGGCACGTTCTGGAACCTCGAGTAACCCCTCTTCAGTCCGTCGACAGCCCCGCGCAGGACACCGCTGCCCTCGACGTGGCCGGCGAGCTGCTCGTCGATCTCGACGTCGTCTGTGAACAGCGTCAGCCAGGTGTCCCAGTCGCCCCTGTTGACGCTGTCGTAGTAACTCTGGATGATTTCATGAGTCGACATTACTTTACTCCTCCTGGAAGCTCTACGCCTCTGGTCGATGGATCTCTGTTCAGGTCTGTGGCGACAGCGCGATCAACGGCCTTTTTCAGGCCGTTGATCGCGCCCGCGTCTCCGCCGCCCTACTGGTCCGTCCGAGTCCCGTCGGCGGCGACCTGGGACCAGAACTGATTGAAGCGGCTCGTCCCGTCGCCGAAGATGGCGCCTCGCCCCTCGACGATCTTGCCATCACGCCACCGCAGAAGGTGGATGACATCAATGTCCAGCTTCGAGTAGGGCGACGTGGCATCTCCGGGCGTCTTCGCGCGCAGCCCGAGATTGTGAGTGACGTCCGCTGAGTACTCGTCGTTGGTCAGCACCGTGATGGGATCCATACGGAAGCTATTGTTCGAGAGCAGGGCCGTCTTGCGCATGAAGCCCAGAAACGCTTCGAGCCCGCGGTACGTGCCGGCGAGGGCGTGATTGCCGGGCACCAGCCAGACGAGGTCCTGGGACCAGTACTGGCGGATGTTCGCCGGATCTCCGCTGGCCAGAGCGGCGTAAGCCTTGCCCACAAGCTCGGGCGTGATCGGGATGGGTTGGGACATGACGGTCTCCTTACAGGACCCGTTCAGCGACGGACTTCAAAGGGATCCGCGCCCACATGTAGCGGTCGACCGTGTGCTGGACGGCCGTGTGCACCTGCACATCGATGATCCTTCCGTCCTTGACACCATAGGTCGTGCACGTCGGGAGGTCGATCGTTTCGCCGTTCAGCTCTCCGTGGCCGATGTGCTTCTCGACGACGGTCCCGTTGTCCAGCTCGCCGAAATGGACGTTGTCCACCGTGATACCGGCCTTGAAGAGCGCGCCGAAGAAGGCGATCACCTGGTCCGCGCCCGTCATCGTGCCAGCCAGCGGATGATGACCTGGCATTCTCCAGACGATGTCCGGGTGGAAGATCTCGGCCTTGATTGCGCCCATGTTCCCCTTGCTGAAGTAGTCATACATCTTGAGGACCAGCTCTGTATTCGCCATGCTTTTCTCCTGTGGTTGCACTGCTGTGTTGCTCTGGCCTGACCCGCTTCTGCGTCGGGTGGCCAATCCTGCAAAGTCTTCGTGGCGCGAGCCGCGTCAGCCACGATCACACGGTCGCGCTTGCTGAAACCGGCCTATCAGCTCTCGATGATCTCACGCGTCCACATGGTCATCAGAGCGCCGCAGACCCTGCCATGGGCCTGAGCTCATCGACGATGTAATCGGTGATGACGACCCTGCCCGTCCTCTCCGAACGCTTGACGATCCAGGTCTGATAGGCATCAAAGCCGAGCCACTCGCTCTTCGCAGCCGGAGGGTTCCAGACCCTGGCTTGCCAGTTGACGACGACCTTCACCTGCACGCCACCAGACACGGGGGCCGCGGCGACCTCCTTGATGGTATGGACCTCGTCAAAGAACCTCCGGATGACGCCATCGTACCATTCGACGAACGCTGACCGCCCTTGCAGCGTCGCCTCGGGGAGCTTCAACTGCAGTTCATCTTCGTCCACGAGCGGCAGGAGCTCCCCGGCGGGCGCGTGCTCATCGAGCTTCATGTACCAGACCTCGGCGAGCTCCCTCACCTCCTGGTTTGTCGGTCGTGCGGATACGTTCATCGTCGATGCCTCCAGTCTTCGAACCCATGCCGTCAGCCATCTCTCAAACGGTCGTCCTCGCGGCGCGCCCACCGCGCCTGCTCATGTGCACACCTCCTTCCTTGCCCAATCAGCGCCTGGCGGGCCGAGAACGGCTGTCAGCGGGCCATACCATCGTCGATCACCAGGTCGATCAGGAACGGGCCAGCGTGCGCGAGCATGCGGTCGATCGCCGGCTCGACCTCCTCGGGGCGGGACACGCGCGCGCCAGCTACGCCCATCGAGCGCGAGAGCGCGCTGAAGTCGATCTGAGGGTTCCCGAGATCGAAGCTGTCCGGGAACCCGTGCGGCGTCACGCCTACCTGGTCGTTCCAGTACTGGAGTATGTTCTCCTTGAGGAGGACGTATCCGCCGTTATTGCAGATGACGAACTTTGCGCGGATGTCGTACCGTGCCGCCGTCCACAACGCCTGGATGGTGTACATGCTGCCACCGTCGCCGGTGAAGCCGATGACCGTCTTGTCCGGGTGGGCGAGCTTGAGCCCGAGCGCGCCCGGGATGCCGACGCCGAGAGAGCCTCCTCGCGACTGGAAGAAGTGACCGGGCCTCTCCGGGACGAGGTAACGGGTCAACGCAGGAGACACCGTCAGGGCCTCGTCGAAGACGATGACGTCCGCGGGCGCGCGCCTGGCCAGCGCCTCCATGAAGCGCGAGGCGCGCAGCGGCGTAGCTCCGGCGCTCGCTCGGTCCTGCGCGAGCGCGTGGCTCCGCGCCTCGCGCTTCGCAGCAGCGCTGGCCTCGGTCCGCGCTCTCGCGGCCCTGCGTCCATCCTCGCTCATCCTCGCGGAGATGGCTTCCGCGAGCCCGCCCAGCGTCAGCTTGGGGTCGCTCACGAGCCCGAGATCGACCGGAAAGTTCTTGGCGATCTCATAGCTATTGAGGTCGATGTGGACCACGCGGGCGCCGGGCGCGAACACGCCCTCGAGGTCGGGGTAGACCTCGGGGAACACATACGTCCCGACGATCAGCACGGCGTCGGCCTTCCTGGTGACGGCGCTGCTGACCGCGCCGAACATGTGCCCGAGCGTCCCCTTCAGCAGCGGGTGGCTGAAGGGAACGTTGACCTCGGACGAGTCGGCGCCCCAGACCTCCGCACCGAGGAGCTCGGCGACGCGCGTGAGCTCTCCCTCGGCGCGCGCGGAGGCAACGCCGTCGCCCATGATGATCATCGGCGAGGTCGCGCTGACCAGCATGCTCGCGGCCTCCTCGAGCTTTTCGCGTGCCGGCGCCACGGACGTGTCGAGCGCCGGCACGGGCAGCACCGGCTCCGTGTTCTCGGCGTCGAGGACATCCGCCGGCAGGCAGACGAAGACCGGCCCCATCGGCGGGGTCATCGCGATCCGGATGGCCCGTCGGAGCACGCGCAGGACGGATGAAGCGTGGGTCACGCGCGTCGCGTACTTCGTCACGGGCCGCGCCATGCCCACGAGGTCCGCGGCCATCTGCGCGTCCATTGCGTCGTAACGCAGGCCGGCGTCACCGGCGATCACCACGAGCGGCGCATGGCCGCGCATGGCCTGGTACATCATCCCGATGCCGTTGCCGAGCCCGACGCCGCTATGGAGCTGCACGACCGCGGGCCTCTTCGTGGCCCTGGCATGGCCGTCAGCCATCGCGACAGAGATGCTCTCCTGCAGCGCCAGGATGTACCTGAACTCCGGGAACTGCTCCACTGCGTCCAGGAGCCCCTGCTCGACGGTCCCCGGGTTGCCGAACATCTCCTTGATGCCGGCGGCGAGGAGCTGCTCAACGAGTGCGAATCGACCTGTTCGGAGCGGCATACAGTCACCTTGTTCATGCTACCAGCCGTGGCGGTTTGCGCCCTCACGGTTGGCTGTGGACCATCACGTCCTGGGTGATGGCGGCTTTGTCCTCGATGGGCCCTGCTCGTTTCGCCGAGACGCTGATGGCCGCGCCCTCGTCGCCGAGATAACGGATCGCGAGGACAGCGATGTCATCGCTCTGCGGCGCTTCCTTGACGAACTCCCTCAAGCGCTGGAGGAGGGTCGAGATGATCTCGCGCGGCGGGGCCGCGGCCGCGACCGAGCGCATGCACTTCACCATTCGACAGCGTGAGAACTGCTCACGGTTCGCGTTCATTCCTTCTCTCACGCCATCCGTGTAGAGGAGCAGGCAATCCCCGTGGTTGAGCTGAAGGGTTTGCACGGCGTAAGTCTCCTCCTCGTCAACGGCGAGCGGTAACCCCGATTTCTTTGGAAGCTCCTCCACGGCCCCCGACACTCGGAGCACCAGCGGCACCTCGTGCCCGGCGTCGGTGTAGCTGATGAGGCCCGTGCGCAGGTCGAGGATCCCGGCGAACAGCGTGACGAACATCTGCGAGGCGTTGTTGTGCACGAGGAACTTGTTGACACGGCCCATCGTCTCCGAGAGGGGGGAGTTGAGCGTCACGACGGCGGCCTTGAGGAGCGCCTTGGTCATCGACATGAAGAGCGCCGCGTGAATGCCCTTGTCGGAGACGTCCCCGATCTGGAAGAACAAGCGATGTTCGTCGATCATGAAGAAATCGTACAGATCTCCTCCGACCGCCTTGGCAGGCACGAGGACGCCGAAGATGTCTATGTCCTCGTGGACCGGTACAGGCGCGAGCTCTTGAGGAACCATGCGTAGCTGCATGTCGCGGGCGAGGGCCAGCTCAGCCTTCTCCTTCTGATGCGCGGCGCTCGCACGGGCCAGCTCCAGGATAAACCGGTGCAGCTGCGACTCCATGTACACCAGCGACGAAGCCAGCTCGCCGATCTCGTCGTCCCTGGTCGCCAGCGAGTCAATGCTGCGCCGCTCCTCCTCGGTGAACTCGAACTCAGTCTTCGTGAGGCCCATGGACAGCCTGGAGAACTCCCCTAGCGGGCTCACGAGCTGATTCACGATGACGAACTGAAGACCGACCGAGGCGAGGAACAGGATAACCCCGATCGCGACTCTCCAGACGGCCGCTTCGAAGAGCTCACGCTCGAGCTTGCTGGCCTCCATGTCGACCCCGATGAAGACCACGGGACGATCGCCATCCCGTCTCGAGATGGGATAGAAGTAGGACACCCACGTGCCGTGCTTGTCCTCGTACGGCGGCGCGAACCGCGGCTCACCGTCGGCAACCGCCTCCAGCAGGGCCACCGGCGCCCCCTCGTAGACGTCGAAGAACTCGCAGCTGGCGTCGCTGTTCGCCGTGAAGCGGAGCGTTCCGTCGACGAGCATCACGGCATATGCGTCCTTGACCTTCGCCGTGGCCGCGAGCTCGCTCAGCTCCTCCCTCACACGCTGAAAATCTTCCGGGATGGAGGAAGCGCCGTGGATTTCACTGTGATGGCCGCGCGGTATGACATGCCGCGCACCATGGGCCGCGGCGGCCAGCTGGACCTCGATGCTGGCGAGCACGAACCTGCGCTGATCAACACAGGCATAGACGGTGGTGAAGGTCGTCACCATCAAGCTGAGGAGCGCCAGCACGACGAGCAGCTTCGCCTTGATGCTCATACGTGTTCTGAATGCAAAGCGGCTCCACATTGCTGCCTCCGTCGTGCCAGGTACTAACGTCATGAGGAAAGACGAACAGTGAAAATGTTCCGGTTACCCGTGCCGCCGTCGGTGCAGTCATATTGAATGGCGTCTACACACTGGAAGGCGAGGTGGATGCCGAGCCCCCCGATCGGCCGCTCCTCGAGGGGCCTGGCCAGCTCCTCCGGGCTCGGCGGAATGAACCGGGTTGAATCGTAGCAGGTGCCGTCGTCCTCGAGCGTCACGCGCAAGGTGCCGTCCACCAACTCGGCAGAGACGCGCAGCTGCCCGCAGCGGCCCGCCTTCTGATAGCCATGGATCACGGCGTTGCTCGCGATCTCGTCGACTGCCAGGCACAGATTATATGTAGTTTTGCGGTCCAACCGAGCGACCTTGGCTGCTGCCTCGACATACTCCCGGAGAGCCTTCAGCGACTCCAGGGTCCCGGGGAACGTTGCGGGCTCCATGGTATCTTGAGCCTTTCTCTTGCGGCGTAGAGTTCGCGGGTCAGCTGTTCGGCGCCTCGTCGACGATATAGACGGCGCGTTCGAACCCGGTCAGGGTCAACGTCTCACGGAGCGCCTCCTGAGGCTGGACGACGTAGATCGGGAGAGCTCGGCCGAGCCTCTGGCGAGCATAGATCAGCACTCTCAGGCCCGCAGAGGACATGAAGGTGAGACCCTTCGCCATGAGAACGAGCCTCGACGGTGAGAGCGCCATGATCTTGACGATCTCGTCCATGAAGGTTGGCGCCGAGTCTGCGTCGAGCTGCCCGACCAGGTCGATCGTGGCCACTCCGCGCGAAACGCTCGATATCGCTTGAAAAATCATAGCACATGTCTCCTTCAGAGCAATGTTTAACCATCGAATCAGCGGGATGCACGCCCCACGATCACCATGATAGAACGAGGTCCGACAAGGCAGTTTGACTCGTCCTCCAGCCTCGGCTCGGCGCCGAGATCATGGATGTCCTCCGGTGGAGCCATGCCAGTGTTGGCAAATGCATGCCAGCGCATGCCGGGCGGCAACGCCGGAGGGCGGAACGACAGGGCCTCCCGGTGCATGTTCATGATGACATACACGTAATCGTCGGCCTCGCCCTGCTCGACGTGGCGGCCGCAAAGGAGGAAGGCCAGGACGCGGCTCGAGCTGGTCCAGTCTGCCCACCAGGGACTGGTCCCGTGGAAGGTGATGTCCGCATAGCCGCTGCCCACGAGATCCCTGTTCGTCAGGTGCGACCGCCGCCGCAGCACCGGGTGAGCCTTCCGGAAGGCGATCATCTTCTGCGTGAAGCGGAACAGGTCGGCGTTCGTCTCGAGCAGGCCCCAGTCCATCCAGCTGATCTCGTTGTCCTGGCAATAGGCGTTGTTGTTGCCTCGCTGCGTACGGCCGAGCTCGTCGCCCATCAGGATCATCGGGATGCCCTGGCTGATCATGACCAGCGTCATGGCATTCTTGATCTGGCGGCGGCGCAGCCGGTTGACCTCGGCGTCGGCGGTCTCGCCCTCATGCCCGCAGTTCCAGCTGTTGTTGTCGTCGCTCCCGTCCCTGTTCCCCTCGCCGTTGGCTTCGTTGTATTTGTTGCTGTACGAGACGAGATCGTTCAGGGTGAAGCCGTCGTGGCAGGTGACGAAGTTGATGGATGCGGTCGGCCCGCGGTAGGAATAGAGGTCAGGTGACCCCTGGATCCGCTGCGCCATCTCACCGACCAGGCCCGCGTCGCCTCTGAGAAATCTGCGGCTGGCGTCGCGGAATTTCCCGTTCCATTCCGCCCATCGCCCGTAGGCCGGGAAGGAGCCCACTTGATAGAGGCCGCCCGCGTCCCACGCCTCGGCGATGAGCTTCGTGCGCGCGAGCACCGGATCGTGGGCCAGCGTCTCGAGGAGCGGCGGGTTCGCGAGCGGAGCACCGCTCTGGTCCCGCCCCAGGATAGAGGCGAGATCGAACCGGAAGCCATCGACGTGATACTCGGAGACCCAGTACCGCAGGCAGTCGAGGACGAGGTTCCGCACGACCGGGTGGTTGCAGTTGAGCGTGTTGCCGGCGCCCGTGAAGTTGTAATAGTACCCGTCCGGGGTCAACATGTAGTAGGTCTTGTTGTCGATCCCCCGGAACGAGAGGGTCGGGCCGTTCTCGTTCCCTTCGCTGGTGTGATTGAAAACTACGTCGAGGATGACCTCTATCCCATGGTGATGCAGCTCCTTGATGAGCGCCTTGAGCTCGTCCGCCTGCATCCCGTAGCGACCGGTGGCGGCATAGCCTGCCTTCGGTGCCATGAAACCGGCAGTGCTGTAGCCCCAGTAGTTCAATAGCCATTGCCCGTTGGCATCGCGCCGGCTGCCGTCCCACTCGTCGAACTCGGCGATGGGCATCAGCTCGACGCAGTTGATCCCGAGGCTCTTCAGGTGCGGGATCTTCTGACGAATCGCGGCGAGCGTACCGGGGTGACTCACGCCCGAGGACGGATGGCAGGTGAAGCCGCGCACGTGCATCTCGTAGATCACGAGGTCCTCGAGGGGGATCTCCGGCTGGCGGTCGTCCTCCCAGTCGAAGTCCTCGAATAGCAGCCTGGCCCGGTGGCGGTAGACGTTCGTCCAGTCCGGCTGCGCCCTCCACACGTCGCGTCCGCCAAGGATCTTGGCGTACGGATCGCTGAGGATCTTCGTCCTGTCGAACCGGTGCCCCTGGCCCGGGAGGAAGGGACCATCCATCCGGTAGCCGTACTCGATACGCTCGTATTCGAGATCGAAGACCACCATGGCGAAGACGTTGCCCGTCTTGAACTCCGGCAAGAACGGGATCTCGATCATGGGCTCTGCGTCGCCCTTGCGGAAGAGGACGAGCGTGCAGGAATCCGCGGCGTTCGAGTAGATCGAGAAGTTGACTCCGTTCGGCACCATCGTGGCGCCGAACGGCAGGGGCTGCCCCCGCCGATAGTGAAAGCCGGCGAGCTCGTGGGTCGGATAGAAGTCGATGCGTTGTTCCATGGTCACACCACGCTCGCTTTCTCGAGCATCGCGAGCCCCTCTTCTTCGGTCTCGGTGAGCAAGAAGAACTGTAAAAACCCGGTACTGTACATGACGTCGCGGATCTCGGCGGAGAGCCCGATCAAGCAGACTTTCCCGCCCCTGGATCGAGCCAGACGGTAGATCAGCAGGAGGAGGCGCAGCCCGGCGCTCGACACATAGCCGACCCGCGACATATCGAGCAGGATCTGCCTCGAGTCGCCGGGGATGGCGCCCAGCTCTCTTTCGAGATCACGCGCTGTGTTGCCGTCGATGTCGCCTTCCAGCACGGCTATCGTGACGTCATTCGCAGCTCGAAATTGGACGCTCATCGTGAACACTCCCTCGTGAAGCCCCGCGGCGCGCCTGCCTAGTCGAGCCAGGTGGTGGGCGAGATCTTGACCTTGACGCGCAACCGCTCCCTGCTGTCCGGAAGGCGCACGGTCAACCCCTTCGGGTCGAAGTCGTGATACGGCTTCTCGTCGATGAGGCACTCCGAGATGACGATGCTGCCGGACGGGAGGATGTCGGGCGACACCCGCAGGATACCGTCCTTGAAGCCGCCGGGATAGGGCTTGAAATGAAGGTACATCGGCTGCTTGGTGATGAGCACGTTCGTGTAGACGGCTGCCAGGTAGCAGAGCTCCATCGAATGGTACGCGCTCATCGAGTGGCTGCCCTTGAGCCGCTCCGTGCCGAGGAGATAAGGGATCCCGCTGGCGAGCGTGTTGAAGTAGACGCCGCCGTCGTCGTGGTCGAGGAAGAACGCGCTGTAGAAGGCGGCAGATTCGCGGGCGAGCCGGAGGTACTCTGCGTCGCGCAGCGTGCCGTGGAGGAGCAGATAGGCGAGGATGCCCTGCTCCTGCTGCCACCATGCCTTTCGATCGTGCCAGACGAACGCATGGTGCTGGCCGTTCGGGCGGCGCTCGCGCTCGACCATATCGTACCACCCGCCGCGCTGCAGATCCGCGCCCACGCGGGGCATGAGCTCCGCGATGCGCCGCGCCAGGCTCACGTACTCCGGCTTCGGCTTGAGCGAGTGCATCCGCATGAGGTTCCATGCGATCTTGAGGTTGTGGCCGACCACGGCCCGGTTCTGCTGGCCCCCCCAGGTCTTGTCATGGCTCCAGTCGTCGTGAAAGCGCTCCTGCACGAACGGGCTGTTCTCGTAGTCCGGGAAGTGCTTGACGATGGTATCGAACGTGTCCTCGAGGAACTCGGCGTACTTCTGCTCGCCCGTGGCCAGGTACAGGTTGATGAGGTAGGCCGGAGCGTGGTCGCCGACCGAGTTCCAGTTCTTCCGCGCCCCGTTGTTCCCGAGAGACTCGATCTTCGGGCTCAGGCGAATGGGGTCGATATGCGAGTAGTACCCGCCCAGTGACTTATCTTTGTAGTACTTGTCGAAGAGCTGGAGCGTGTGGTCGATGTCCCACAAGATCCTGGGATCGCCGTTGATCCGATACGTGTGGCTGGGGCCGGCCAGGGCGTAGATCTGCTCGTACATCGGTATCGACTCGCGATCGTCGTTGAACTGCGAGCTCAAGAGCTTGGTCTCCCGGTCGCCATCGACATGGATGCCGTGGTACCAGTAGACGAGATCCTCGTCCTTGTCGTAGAAGCGCATGTGCTCGCGGAGGTACTCCGTGCCTTTTTCGGCGGCCTCCAGGAAGGTGTCTTCCCCCGTCATCAGGTAGGCCGCGGCCATCCCGTACACGAGCCGGGAGATCGTGTCGGTCTCCTGGAGATAGTCGCCCTTCTTCGAGCCCGCCAGGTGGAGGATCGTGCGATACTGCCGGTAATCGATGGCCTCGGCGGGGTGGTTGAACTGCCACCGCAGGTAGGACTCGCCGATCGAGCTGGCCTGCTTGATCCACCAGTCGGGCTTCTCGTGGTTGAAGCAGCCTGGGCCTTCACCGGAGAACACGATCCACTGGGCCTCGAATACCGCCTCGCCCGCCGCGTTCGGATAGAACGTGCCGTAGACATGGAGGAACTGCCGGTTCAAGGAGAGCAGGTGCCTCATGACGCCGGTGGCGTCGCGGTAGGGCTCATCGAGGTTGTACGCGAAGCGCGCGTACGTGACGGGCGTCAGGTAGACTCGATAGGCGCGGTCATCGGAGGTGCGCAGATCGAAATGATTCGCCGCGCTATCGAAGCCGCTGACGTAGCCTGCGATCGTATCGGAGAATGTGAACAGATTGCTCATGGTTCCTCGATCAGTTCATCATCGCACCGGCTCTCCCAGGCTGGTTCTGGACTCCAGCCTGGACGGCCGAGGAGAGGCCGGTGCAGCCTCGGGCCGATGATCGTACAGAGTTCACACGCCACGCGCTGGCTCGTTGAAGGGCGAGGAGAACGAGCAGCGCAGAGCAGCCATACTGATGCGGGGCGAGGCGTCGCCGGCTGCCCCGTCTCACCTCTCGACAAGCATGTTGATGATGGCCCTGGCGAACAGGCCGGCGTGGTCGCCTGTGCGCGCGGTCACGAGATCGTCGTCGACGACGACATCCTGGTCCACGTAACGAGCGCCGTAGGCGATGGCGTCTCCGTGGAGATTGTTGTGGCAGACGACGCTCCGACCGCGCACGAGCTCTGGCGCAGGCGCGACCAGCCAGAGGCCGTGGCAGATGATCCCCTTGACGATCTTCTTGCAGGCGAAGGCGCGCTGCAGGAACGCAGTGGCGGGCGGCAGGTCGGCGAGGCTCTCCGTGTAGCGGAGGCGATCGGAGACGATGCCGGAAGGGACGATGATCGCGTCGTAGCTCAGGAGCTGCTCGTGATCCAGGTCCTCGAAGCTCTCGTTGCATTCGAAGGGCGCCTTGTACTCATGCCCCTTGAAGGTGATCGACCTCTGCCCCCAGAGGCGGGAGAGGAAATGGAGCTCCGCGCCCTCCTCGAGGAACCGATAACGGTAGTACCAGATCTCGTGCTCGTAGAAATCACTCTCGATCAGGATGCCGATCTTCTTGCCTTTGAGGCGCATGTTCGTGTCCTCGCAACAGCTCGCGGGTCAGATGGCCGACGCTGGAGGCCTCGAGGGCAGCTCGGAGCAACGCTGGCTGCCGGCGCTCGTCCTGTACGACGCGCTCGTGTACGTGATCGCCGTGCGCGTTCAGCGCAGCGAGGGTCGAGGCCTCCAGCGGCGGGGTCGTTGGTGTCGCACCTCCACCAAGCACCAGCTGGGCCAGCGCTCTGGGCGCCTCACCAAGGTGATCCTGGAAGACCATCTGGCGCGGCTCGACGGCGCTGATCTGCGGCCGGATCGGCGCAGCGCGACGGGCGCACAAGCTCGCGAGCGCAGCCTTATCCAGATGCGCCAGCGGATTCCAGGTCCGCCGCAGCGGACTCCGCCACGCTGGACCGAGGCCGCCTCGGGTCCGCGCGAGCGGACTCGGTCCACCCCAGCGGACTCGTGTCAGGGACCAGCGCGCGGGCTGCCGTACCGCATGCAGCTGAGCTCCGCGGGCGGCTTCTGGCAGACTTTCCGTGCTCGGCGTAAACCCCTGCTCGTCCTCGGTTTCGGCCTGCCGTCCTCTTCGTTCAAGCGTCCCCACGGCATGGGCGGGCGTGCGCAGCACGCCTCGCGGCGTGCGCAGCACGCCTCGCGGCGTGCGCAGCACGCCTCGCGGCGTGCGCAGCACGCCTCGCCCGCGGAGGGGCTGTCGAAGGTGATCAAGAGATCAAGCCGAGGTTTTGCCGCCTCGAGACAGGACAGAACCTGCGCAACGTGGCTCGGGGGCGTACGGCCCCCGAGGTCCCGGGCAGAGACGGCGCTCCCCGGCGTGCGCTGCCCCCTCCGCGCGCCTGGCCCGAGCGTTGCTCTTGAGCTGCGCGCCGCGCCGCAAAGCGCCGCCGCGAGCTTCGCTCCCGATACGAGCGTCGCGCGAGCGGTGTCAAGGCAGTGGCACCTGTCCGGAGGTCATCATGGTTCGTCGCATGCATTTGGTGTCCAGGTTGATGCTGCTGTCCATCGCAGGGCTCATCGGCTGCTCCGGGGCCTCCAGGCCCGCGAGGAGTGACGGCAGCCGTGGGCAGGAGAAGCTCACGGCCGATGACCTGGCACCGCGCCCGTCCAGATCGAAGATTGATCCCAGGGCCCCCACACGTATCCATCCACAGTCACCCGATTATGTTGGCGGGCTCCTCGTGAACTTCCTGTATTTCCACGCAGAGGCGAGCACGGCGCTGCCGGCGACGCTGCCGGGGAGCGTGCTCGGACATCACGACAGGAAGGGTGACGTCGAGGTCAAGCTGAAGGCCGTGGGCGAGCACAGCTGCGGCAACTCCGGTCCGGTACCCATCTACGAGGTCCTGGTGCCGACGCGCGAGAAGCACGAGGGGATCAACCCCTGCGCCGGGGAAGCATACGTCCCCGGCCCGGATGAGACCTGCCAGGACCCGACCCAGCTCCACGGACGGGCCATCGCGATACCCGGCGCATGGGACAGGGAAACCGGCGTGTATTACAAGGACCGTGCTGGCAAGCCGGTCTTCACCTTGTCGTGCATGACGGGGATCGCCGCCAAGTGCGTGAACTGGGGATATCCGCCCTGGGGGCAGCACGGGCAGACGACGCTCTCCGATTACTTTGTCGCATGCACCCATGCGGCGCGCGCTGAATACAAGAGCGGGCTCTCGTACACCTGCCAGGGCACCCAGATCGATGTCTACGATCGGCTGGCGATCGAGCAGCCGGACAAAGCGAATCTCGATCTCAAGATCGAGGCCGCGTGGGGCAAGGGCGGGCTGATTTGCATGGGCGCCCCGCGCTTCGCGGCGTGCGAAACCGAGGTCCAGCCGCTGCCCGACTGCGACGAGAAGCAGCTCAGCTGGAACAACAGGGCTAGCTGGCCGCCGGACGTCCTCCTCGTGACCCGGAGCACGAACACAAACGCCACGCCGACGGGCGCTTGCCCGAAAAACAAGTTTCTTTGTACGTTCTCTCCTGAGGGCGTCTCTCGCTAACGGATCGTCCTCATCCGCGCGGCGGGAAATCAGCGCAGACGCGCAGGCCCACGAGGCCGTCCCGCGTCTGGGGCTCGATCATCAAGCGGGTGTTGCTCTGGTTGGTGAGCGCGTCGAAGTAAAAGGCCCCGCCGCGGATGAGGAGCTCTTCCCGTGACCCGGCCGAGCGCACCATGTCGTGCACGTTCCCCGCCATATCCATCGCGCCGAAGGGGCTCGCAGAGGCCGGATGCGAGCCCACCTCGTCGGGACCAAAGGCGTCGCTCACCCGGCCGTAGGTCTCGTCGAAATTGGCGTCATCCGGCGCGAGCCGGTCGCCGTGCGGGAAGAGCCGACCATCGGCGCCCCGCGCCGCCCGCTCCCACTCCCGCTCGTCGCACAGCCGCGCCCCCGGCAGGCGCCCGGTCGAGCGCAGCCAGCCCGCGTACGCGAGCGCGTCCTCCAGCACGAACGACGTGATCGGGAGGCGCATCCAGTCCTGCTCCGCCCGGACGCGACGACCAGGGATCCGGAGAGGCTCCCCTTCCCCCACGGTGATCGGCACGCCGTTCAAGAAGAACGTCAGCGTCCACCCGCCCTCCGGACGGTCGTCGAGCTGTATGCCCCATTGCTGCGCGCCCGCCCTCGGGGTCCGCTTCGCCCGCTCCGCCGGCGGAAGATCGCGCAGGAACCGGATCCACTCGCCCACCGTCACCTCGGTGCGCCCGATGAGGTACCCGCCCGTCGTGACCTCGCGCTCGGGCTGCGCCTGGAGGCTGCCCCGGCGCACGCTCTCGGCGTCCGCGCTCCCGAACAGAAACCGGCCCGGCGGTACGTAGAGATACGCCTCCGGTACGGCCGCGGCCGGCGGCAGCTCCAGCGCGACCAGCGCCCGCTCCCCGCGGCCGAGCAGGATCGGGTAACGCACGTCAGCCCGGCCCTCGGCCTGGAACGTGAGCAGGTACGAGCCCGGCCCCTCCTCGATCTCGATCTCCGGCAGAGGGGCCCGGCCCAGCGTCCGGAGGGGCCGGAGCACGCGGCGCCCCCTGTCGTTCTCGTGACGCCCGAACGTCACCGACGCGCCCGCCGGCGTGACGTCGAGCGCGAGGCGCGGCGGCGCGACGAGCCGGCGCTGCCGCGCCCCGCCCTCGTCGTAGAGCGCGAGCCGCCGCACGAGATCTTCCCGCCGCTCCCGCTGGTAAAACCACTCGGCGAGCTCGATGCGCTCGAGGAGCACGTCGCCCAGCCCGACCCGCAGGTCGGCGCGCCGCGGGTCGAGCGCGAGCCCCGCCTCGCGCGCCTGCCCGGACCGCGCGAGCGCCTCCTCCGTGTTCCGCGCCGCCTCGAGGGCCTCGGCCCAGGCGCGCTCGGCCGCCTCCATCCCGGCGCGCGACTCCGCCGCGCGCTGGCCGCTCGCGGCGTCGAATCCCGCGAAGGCTTGCATCCGGAGCGCACCGGCGTCGGCCTTGCGCCGGCGTCCCTCTCCCTCCGCGGCGCGCGCCGCCGCTTCGTGGCCAGCGACCATCCGATCCAGATCACGCTGCGCCTTCCACTCGAGCCCCGCGAGCGCGAGCCCCACGACGAGCGGCGCCGCAGCGATCGCCGCGATCCGGCCGAGGCGCGCGCGCCGCAGCCTCCGCCGCGAGGCCGCGAGGAAGGCGCGCTCGTTCGGGCCGAGCGCTTCCTCGCCGAGCCGCGCCGCCTCGGCGAGCTGCCGCGCCCTCCAGAGCGCCTCGGGCGCGCCGCCGAGCCGCGCCCACTCCGCCGCGGCCACCTCGAGCCGCTCGCGCTCCCGCCGGTCCTCCCGGTCGCGCTCGAGCCAGGCGCCGAGCGCGCCCCAGCCCCGCACGAGCGCCTCGTGGGCGACCTCGTACGAGGTGCCGGAGGCGCTCGGCGGGCCGGGGGTCCCCTCCCGCACCTCGCGCCCCACCACGAGCCGGCCGTGGATCAGCGCCTCGAGCGCCGCGCGCGCGGCCGCTTCCTCGAGCCCGAGCTCGGCCGCGCTGCGGCGCGCGCGCGTGCCCTCGGCCGTCACCAGCCGGACCAGGATGCGCTGCGCCGCGGCCTGCTCGGAGGGCGAGAGCGCGGCGATCACCGCGTCAGCGTGGCGCGCGAGCGCGCCGGTCACGCCGCCGATCGCCTCGAGGGCCGCTCTCGGGATGAGCCGGGCGACAGGGTCGCGGGCGTCCCACAGCTCTGCCAGCGCGAACTGCAGGAGCGGCAGGCCGCCGGCCGCCGCGGACCCGGCCTCGACCAGCGCGTCGACCACGTCCTCGGACTCGAAGGTGATCCCGGTGCGCCGCGCCGGCGCGGTGATGGCCGCGCGGATGCCGTTGGGGCCGAGCGGGCGCAGGACATAGAGCGCGCGCCCTGGCTCGTCGCCCAGGGCCGGGAGGGTCGAGAGGCGGGTGAAGAAGTCGCCGCGCACGGTGGCGAGCACGCGCACGCCCGCGGCGAGCGAGCCGAGATGGCAGAGGGCCTCGGCGAAGCGCGCGGCCTCGGCGGGCGCGGCCAGGGTGAAGAGCTCCTCGAGCTGGTCGACGAAGAAGAGCGCGCCGCGGCCGCGGGCGATCCGGAGCAGCTGCGCGCGCGTGAGGCTCTCCACGTCGCCGTCGGAGAGCAGGTTCGACGACGGCGAGGCCGCGTCGACCTCGACCGTGATCGAGTCCAGCGCGGCGGCGAGCGCGGCGAGCGGGCGCCGGCCGGGCACGAGCGAGAACACCTGGAAGGCGCGCCCCTCGCCGAGCGCGCCTTCGACGACGCGGGGCAGCACGCCCGCGCGACAGAGCGACGATTTCCCGACGCCGCTGTCGCCGGCGACGACGACCAGCGGCTCGGCGCGGAGCCTGTCGAGCACGGCGCGGATGTCCCCCTCGCGGCCGAAGAAGAGCGCGCGGTGCTCGGCTTCGAACGGCCGGAGGCCGCGGTAGGGGTTGCCCTCCGGGATGGGCGCCCGAGGCTCCTCGAGCTCGATGAGCTCCAGGGCCTCGGCGAGCGCCTCGCCGGAGCCGAAGCGGCGCTCCGGGGCGGGCGCGAGGCAGCGGGCGATGGCGGCGGCGAAGCGCGGATCGATGCCGCTCACCGCGGACTCGAGCGGCGCGGGCGCGGCGTCGATCCAGTCGTCGAGGGACGCGTCCGGGGAGACCCGCGCGCGGTGCGCCGTGCCCGTGCAGAGCTCGTGCAGCACGGCGCCGAGGCCATAGATGTCGCTCTGGCGGGTCGCGGGCTCGCCGCGGAGGACCTCGGGGGCCATGTAGAGGGGCGTGCCGAGGAGCGCGCCGGGGCGGGTGAGCGTGCCGGAGGCGCGATCGGCCTCGCGGGTGAGCGTGCCGGCGGTGCGATCGTCCGCCAGGGCAAGCGTGCTGGAGGTGGCGGCGCTGTCGCTCTCGCGGAGGACGAGGGCAGCGCGGCGGCTCGAGGGCGGCGGCCCCGCCGCGAGGGCGGCGGCGGGCTCCTTGATGACCTTGGCCAGGCCGAAGTCGATGAGCTTGAGCTCGCCGGCCTCGCCGAGCATGGCGTTCTGGGGCTTGATGTCGCGGTGGAGGACGCCGTGTCGATGGGCGGCGCCGAGGCCGCGAGCGAGGCCGAGGCCGAGGCTCAGCGCGCGCTTCCAGTCCACCGGCCCGTCGAGGGCGGCGAGGCTCCGGCCGCGGATGAACTCGGCCACGAGGTAGGGCCGGTCGTCGACCTCGCCGACGCGGTGGACGGCGACCACGTTGGGGTGCGACAGCCGCGCGAGCGCGCGGGCCTCGATGAGGAAGCGCTGCCGCGCGAGGGCGTCGGGCCGGACCGAGGCGATGAATTTGATCGCGACAGGGCGGTCGAGGAGGCTGTCGTGAGCGAGGTAGATGCTGCCCATGCCGCCGCGGCCGATGAGCCGCAGCAGGCGATAGCCGTCGAACGTGGAGGGCGGGCTCCATGCCGCGTCGTCGAGGCCGCGGGCGTCGTTCACGGAGGCTTGATGAGGCCCGGCCGGGGCTCGTCGGGGCCGCCGCGGCGCCGCGTCAGGCCGAAGGCGCGGACGAGCTTGTAGGCGTGGGAGCGGGCGAGGTCGAGCTTCGCCGCGGCCTCGCCCACGTTCCAGCCGTTCTCCTCGAGCGCCGCGCGGAGCAGCTCCGCCTGGAAGCGGCGGGTGGCCTCCTGGAAGGTCAGGTCCTTGTAGAGCGCGATCGAGGCGGCGGGCGCTGCGGCGGCGCCCTCGGGCGCCGCGATGTCGCCGGGGAAGACGTGGCGCCGCTCGACCTGGGACACCCCCTGCGCCGCGGCGCGGATGGCGGCCGCCTCGACGGCGTGGGCGACCTCGCGCGCGTTGCCGCTCCACTCCGCCGCCTCGATGGCGCAGAGCGCGTCGACGCTGAGGTGGACGCTGGGCAGCCCGTGGGTCTTGCAGGCCGCCGCGCAGAAATGCTCGGCCAGGAGGGCGATGTCTTCCCGGCGCTCCGAGAGCGCGGGGAGGCGGATCGGCAGCACCTGGAGGCGGTAGAAGAGGTCCTCGCGGAACTCCTTGCGCTGCGCGGCGGCCTTGAGGTCCACGTTGGTCGCGGCGATGACGCGCACGTCGGCGCGGACGGGGCGGGTCGCGCCGAGGGGATAGTACTCCTTCGACTGCAGGAGCTGCAGCAGCTTCGCCTGCGCCGACGGCTTGAGCTCGCCGATCTCGTCGAGGAACAGGGTGCCCTTGTCGGCGGCGGCGACCTTGCCCTCCATCTTGCGGCTGGCGGTGGAGTGCGCGCCGGGCAGGGCGCCGAACAGCTCGCTCTCGAGGAGCGCCTCGGGCAGCGCGGCGCAGTTGAGCTCGACGAAGGGGCCGCGCGCGCGCGGGCTGCTCTCGTGCAGGACGCGGGCGATCTGGGTCTTGCCGGTGCCCGAGGGGCCCGTGAGCAGGACGGTGACGTCGAGCGGCGCGGCGACGGAGGCCTGCGAGAGGACCAGCGCCAGGGCCGGGCTCCTGCCGACGATCGCGTCGGCGCGCAGGGCGCGCCGGAAAGGGAGGGTCGGGTCGGCCTCGTCGCGGCGGCGGAAGCGCAGCATGAGGCGATCGGCGAAGGGGGCGAGGTGGCGGGCGAAGTCCTCGACGCGGCGGCGGTCCTCCTCGGTGAAGCAGTCCTTCTCGATACGGTTCTGTAGATAGACGACGCCGAGCGGGGGAGCGCAGGACGGAGAACGGACGCTGATCGGGGCGCAGATCACGGCCTCGATGCGGTTGCGCTCGACGCTCTCGTTGGCGCGGAAGCGCGGGTCCTGGAGGGCGGACACGGTGATGATGGTGCGGCCGGTGGCGAGGGCCTCGGCGATGACGCCCCGCGAGAAGGCGTCGCGGATCTCCGCGACGTCCTTGTCCTGGCAGCCCTGGGCGACCCAGAAGGGCGGCTCGCCGCGGGCGTCAGGATCGGACAGGATCTCGACGTAGCCCCTGCGGGCGCCGGTGATCTGGACGATCAGGGCGAGGGCATCGGCGAGGAACGGCTCGATTTCCTCGGTCTGACCGAGCTCCAGGAGCTTGCGGTAGAAGTCGCGCTCCTGCTCGACGCGAGGCGCGGCGTCGGCGGGAGGAGTGGGCGTGGCCGGAAGGGCTCCGTCATCCGGAGATGAACGCATCGTATTTGGATATACCGGAACGCGGCGCGGCGTGGAACATCACCGAGGCGGCGAAGCGCGATGTGCTCCGGTGCCACGCCTGAAGGTGCGTTGGCGCGCGCAGGCTGGCGCCGAGGTGCACGCCGCCGACGCGGTGAGGTATTCTCATCATCCTTGCGTCCCTTGCGGTTTCGCTCGTCGCCGAAGAGCCCTGCCACGGCGCCGTCTTCCGCTCTGCACGTTCGATCCCGCGTTCCTCCGGGGAGCAGGTGGTGCGCGCCGTCGTCCGCCTCGCCTCGGATCCCGTCGAGCATAGGGCCACCACCCAGCGGGAGGCCTCTCCACCGCGGAGACGGGTGCCACCCATCTTTTCTTGGAGGAACGGATTTGCGGTGCCGAACCGTCGCGATCCGTCGCTTCACCCGGGATTTTGGGGGCACCAGACCACCGATCGCATCCCCTCGGAAGGCATGCTTTTGCCTACGCGCCGAAGGGCTGTCTCTGGCAGAGCTGGGATTGGCCCCGGCGGCATTGCACGCATTCGTTGCAGTGGCCGCCGAGACGGCCCACACCGACGCGCTGGCCTACTCGCCTTCAAGAAGAACGAGCAAGGGATGGTGACTGAACGGCGTTCGGGCGAGCGCCGGACGCCGAGACTTGGTGAAATCATAGGCGCGGGGCGCTAGACCCCCCTACGAGGGGGATAAGACGAACAAGGCCGATCGCGGGGAGCAGGGGCAACGGCTGCGAAGTTGCCGAGCTCGTGCTGTACGGGCGGGAGCGGGTCTATCTGGATCGGCCGGGCGGGGGTGAGGTGGTGCCGCGCTATGACACGGGGTTCGGGGTGGCGCTGCGGATGCAGTTGCTCAGCGATCTGCTTTGAGCGGTGGCGGGCGTGCCGGCTGGCGGGGCGGCGCGAGGGGCGGGCTTTATCCTTGGTGGACGTACGCTGCGGGGGGAATTTGACTCACAGCGGAAGGATGGCGGTTCCCAAGACTCGGACCTGAACTCCCAAGACTCGGACGGCAGCTCCCAAGAACCGGACGGCGGCTTCCAAGAACCGGACGGCGGCTCCCCCAAGACCAGCACCTCGCCTCAACGAAACGCTTGCGTTTCGCTCAAGCCTCACCTACCTTCCGGGTGAGTACGGAACCGTTCCGTATCAACCAACCCGCGGGTCGCCGTGCCCTGCGGCAGACCGCCCCTGATTTGCCTGACGCGCCGGCTATCCTGGCGGCCATGCCGCCCTCGAACCGAGACCCTGGTGGGAAGAAGATGCTGACGAGCGAGCCCCACAGCATGGAACCGACGCCGATGCGCAGCCGCCTCTCTGCCTCGCAGGAGGCGGCGATCCTCGACACCGCCTTGAAGCTCGTCGCGGAGGTGGGCTACGACCTCACGTCGATCGACGAGATCGCCCGCCGCGCCCGCGCCAGCAAGGCGACGATCTACCGCCGGTGGAAGGGCAAGGCCGACCTCGTGTTCGCGGCGCTCTTGCAGCAGCGCTCCGAGGTGCCGTGCGCGGAGGGCTTCGGCGCGTCGCTGCGCGACGACTTCATCAGCGGGCTGAGCGGGCTCTGCGCGAGGGCCACCGCCGACAAAGATCTCGTCTTTGGGCTCATGCCGGCGTTCCACTCGAACGCCGAGCTCACGCGGGTCGTGCGCGAGCAGTTCATGAAGCTCGGGCAAGAGAGAGCCCTTGAGGTGCTGGAGCGCGCCGTGGCCCGCGGCGAGCTCCCCGCGGTGCCCGAGGACATCGCGAAGATCGTCCAGGTCGCCGAGGCCGTGACGTGTCACCGCCTGCTCTTCATGGGGGCTCCGCTCGACGCGGCCTTCGTCACCTATGTCGTCGACGCGATCTTGCTCCCGCTGATCGACGCGCAGCTCACGCGGTCGTCCCGGTGCGCCGCCGTCGCCCCGCCCGACGCGCCGCGGGCCGCGGCGAGCAGGGCCGCTCGTGTATCGCCCAGATCGCCGCCGGAGGCGAGGCCCGCCGCCCGCAAGCGGCGCCCCGGCTGACCCTCCCCCGGCGCCGGCGGTGCCCTGAACCCTGAACGCTGAACCAGGCGCGCGAACGCGCGCCCTCAGGACAGCTCCATCCAACCGTCGTGCGTTCAATCAAAGAGGTAACCCATGCGAACCATGACGCTCACCATCCTCGCGATCGTCTCCACCTCGCTCCCCCTCCTCGGCTGCTCGAGCGAGCCGGGCGGCTCCACCGCAGGGAACGGCCGGCCCGCCGCCGGCCCGACCTTCCACAAGGACGTGGTGCCGATCCTCCAGCAGCGTTGCCAGGGGTGCCACGCGCCTGGACAGATCGCGCCGTTCAGCCTGATCAGTGACACGGACGCGAAGAGCGTCGCCGAGCTCATCGTGATGCGGACGCAGGATGGGTCGATGCCGCCCTGGGGCGCGCTCAACACCGACGAGTGCGAGCCCCGGTTCGGCTGGAAGCACGATACCAGGCTCTCGGACGCAGAGCTCTCGACGCTCGAGGCCTGGAAGAACGCCGGCGCCCCCGAGGGCGACCCCGAGGACGCGCCGGCAGCGGGGGCGCTGAAGGGCGCCGATCTGACCAGGGTCGACCTCACGTTGCAGCCCAAGAGTGCGTTCGTGGCGAGCGGGGAGGAGGACCAGATGATCTGCTTCGTCCTCGATCCGCAGCTCACGGAGGACGTCTACGTGAACGCCAGCAAGATCATCCCGGGGAACCTGAAAGTCGCCCACCACGCCGCGATCTTCGTCGATCCGAAAGGGGAGAGCCTCGCCCTGGCGAACGCCGACGGATACTACGAGTGCTTCGGGTCGATCGGCATCACCGACGGCCCGCTCCTCACGCCGTGGGTGCCGGGCGGACAGCCGACGGTGTTCCCGGAAAACGCCGGGGCCCTCCTCACCGCAGGATCCAAGCTGGTGCTGCAGATGCATTACCACCCGGCGGGTACGACTGCCGACCCCGATCTGACGAAGCTGGAGCTCCAGTTTCACCAGGGAGTGCCCGAGTACAAGGCGGCCTTCCTGACGGTCGGTACCCCCGTTCCGCTCCCCGACGGGGACGGCCTGCAGCCGGGGCCGAACGACGAGAATGGAATCGAGTTCTTGATCCCCGCCGGGGCCAAGCCCCACACGGAGGAGTCCAAGATGACGTTGCCCTCGGAGTCCGGGGGGCAGCCGCTCCCGGAGATGAAGGTCTACAGCGCCCTGAGCCACATGCACTATGTCGGGGTGGACCAGAAGATCTCGGTCCACCGCGCCGCCGCGCAGGGCAGCGACCCGGCAGACGAGTGCTTGCTCCAGACCCCGAAGTGGGACTTCAACTGGCAGCAGACCTATACCTACGACGCCCCGATCGAGGAGCTCCCCACGCTGCGGGCAGGTGACGTCATCAATGTCCGCTGCACCTACGACAACACGCTGGACAACCCCTTCCTGAAGCGGGCGCTCGTGCAGCAGAACCTCACCGCGCCTCAGGACGTGAGCTTCGGCGAGACCACCCTCCAAGAAATGTGCTTCGGCGTGCTCAACACGTTCGTCAAGAACTGAACACGTCCACCGCCGCCGCGCAGTCGCTGTCCTCGCCCAGCGCCCCGGAGGTGCTACTCCCCCAGCATGAGCGATGATCGCAGACCCCTCGACGCAGCAGCCGGCTCAGTAGGGTACAGCTATACGGTAGGATGCCTTCCGCTTGGTGCTACGTCGCGGTAATCGCAGGCGTTTCAGGCGTGGAAGGCCTGCCTGATCGCATAAGGCCCGTTCTGTCAATGAGCTCGTACAAGCGGACTGCACGAGTCAGGAATGGCTCCGAGAATCTTGATTTTGCGGAACGCGTTTGCTTGTCCTATCCGCTCGCTGCCGCAGGGTAAGCGGGAGCCGTAGGGCCTCGCCTACGTCGGCACGTCGCGCCTTATCCACGGCGGCATGGGATCCATTGGGCCGCTGAACGGCAAATCGTTCGGCTTCACCAGCCGCAGGCAGAGAAACGGATTGCGCGCTTCCCGTGGAAAGCGTATAGATTTTCACTTCCGACTTCTATATGGGTTCTCCAGTCGACTGTGGCCAATTTCTAGCGTATGAGCATGAACACCCAAGCACTGGTAATTGACGTCAATGTCTTCCTGAATGCGATGACCGTCGATCATGTGAAGCAAGGCGAGTCGCTAGATTCTCTTCGACGGGTGCTGGCGGCGGCCACTCCTCCGCCGCCGGCTTCACGCTGGGGCCCGCCGTCACTTTCGGCTTCATCGCCGGGCGTCACATGAGCGCGGCCGCCAAAACAAATCCACTCTAAAAAAGGGAACTATGCGAGCCTATCGAATTGCCTCCTACACCGGGCCTGCGGGCCTCGAACTGGTCCACGAACCCGACCCGGCGGCTCCTGTCGGCCGCCAGGTCATCGTGCGGCTTCGCGCCTCCTCCATCAATTTCCGCGAACTGATCGACCTGCAAGGTTTCCTGGCCGCCATGGTGCCCATGCCCGACCGTCGCATCCCGGGAAGCGACGGCGCGGGCGAGGTAGTTGCCATCGGGCCTGACGTCACGCGGGTCAAGATCGGTGACCGTGTGGCAACGACCTTCCACGCGGGCTGGATCGGCGGAACCTGTCCGCACGACCTGAACGTGATGGGCCGCGGAGCCAAAGCGAATGACGGCACCCTGGTTGAATTCACCCGCGTGGACGAGAGCGAACTCGTGCTGGTGCCCGACCACCTGTCGTTTGAAGAGGCTGCCACGCTGCCTTGCGCCGGCGTCACCGCCTGGTACTCGTTGTTCGGCGTCGGGCCGCTTCTCCCCGGGTCGTTCGTGTTGTTGCAGGGTACCGGCGGCGTGTCGACCTTTGCGATGCAGTTCGCTCGGACGGCTGGTCTTCGGGTCATCGCGACGACCACCAGTCCTTCCAAGGCGCAGCGGCTGCTTGACCAGGGGGTTGAGAAGGTCATCGATGCATCGGCTGGAGTCGAATGGGCGTCGGGCGTTCTGGCGGCCACCGGCGGCGTCGGGGTTGATCTGGCGGTGAACATCGCAGGCGCAAACACCATCGAGGCCTGCGTGCAAGCCACGCGGCGGTTTGGGCGCATCGTGCTGGTGGGCGCGCGCGAAGCCCCTCTTTCCGCGCTGAGCGCGGCGTTCATGTTCCGGGGCATCAGCATCCACGTGACGCGTGTCGGCAGCCGTGACCACTTCGAGCAGATGAACCGCTCGATCGCCGCCACAAAGCTCAAGCCCGTTCTTGATCGCATCTTCGAATTCGAAGATGCGCCTCGTGCGTTCGAGTACTTTGCAACCGCTCGGCACATCGGCAAGGTCGTCATCCGGCATTCCGTGATAAGGGAGACCTTTCGCCCACGCCCCGGCGCGGACCACGGTGGCGAAGACGAGCAGCCCGGGCAAGCTATCCATACGTAGAATTTGGTGACCAGAAGGAAACTGGGTATGTTCGCAAGCGGGGCTGGTCAAGTTGCGCCGAGCACCTAGATTGCTGCCGTGTTATCAACCTGAGGAGCTCACGATGCAAGAGACCATGAAGGCTGTTCGGATCCACGCGTACGGGGAGCACGACGTGCTCAAGTACGAAGACGTCCCGGTTCCTGTGCCTGGACCGGACGACGTGCTTATCCGGGTGCACGCCGCGGGCGTCAACCCGCTCGACTGGAAGATCCGCAAGGGCTACCTGCGGGCGGTGCTTCCCGTCGAGTTGCCGCTCATTCTCGGCTGGGATGTGGCGGGTGAGATTGTTGCCGTGGGGGAACGAGCGCAGGGCTTCAAGGTGGGGGATGCCGTCTTCAGCCGCACCCCCACCGAACGACAGGGCACGTACGCCGAGTACGTCGCGGCGGGGTCAAGCGACGTGGCGAAGAAGCCCGCCACGCTCGACTGGCTCGAGGCGGCGGCGGTGCCGCTCGCCGCGCTCACCGCCTGGCAGGCGCTCTTCGATGTCGCCCACCTCGAGGCCGGCCAGCGCGTGCTGATCCCCGGGGCGTCCGGCGGAGTGGGCATGTTCGGGGTACAGTTCGCCCGGGAGCGCGGGGCGAAGGTCTACGCTACGTGCTCCACCCGCAACGTCGATTTCGTCCGCGAGCTCGGCGCGCACGAGGTGATCGACTACACCCAGCGCGACATCGGCGAGCTCTCCGATCTGGACGTGGTGTTCGATACGGTAGGCGGCGAGACCCAGGCGCGCAGCTTCAAGACGCTCCGGCGGGGCGGCACGCTGGTCTCGGCGGCGCAGCCGCCGGACGCCGCCGCAGCGGAGCGCGCCGGCGTCACCGCACAGCTGATCAGGGTGCAGCCCAACGGGGCACAGCTGTCGGAGATCGCCGCGCTCATCGACGCCGGAAAGGTGAAGGTGACGCTCGACAGCGTCTTCCCCCTCGCCGAGACGGCGAAGGCGCATGAGCGCAGCGAGAGCGGCCGGGCCCGCGGCAAGATCGTGCTCCAGGTCGTGTAGAGAAGACCATCGCCTCCGCCCATCCGGCGCTCGTCAGCTCGACCTGCGCCCGGTCCCTCCAGAGCGTCGCGCTCGGATCCAGTCAATGGTTGCAATTGCGTACGTTGCGGCATAGTCGATCATGACGGATGAGGCGTGCAAGGTTTGGATATGCCAGAGCTACGGATATATTTACGACGAGTACGCGGATGACCCGAGCGAGGGCTTGGGACCTGAGACACGCTGGACGGAAATACCGGAGGATTGGCTCTGCCCGATGTGTCGCACCCCAACGAGCGACTTCGATATGGTGGAAACGTGATCGCGCATCAACCCGATAAGCGCTCTGCGATCATGAGTGGCTGCTGACCGGGTGCAACGTTACGGCGGCCCACGTAACAGAACTTGGTAGGAGGAAGCGATTCATGGCAACTATCGAGCGACCGCACGCTCCGGAAAAGACGGCTTGGGTGATAGCGTCCGACCCTCAAGTCGGCCTGCAACTGCACGCTGGCCTCATTAGCGCCGAGTGCAAGACGCGGATTTTCGTTCCCGACCAACAATCTCCTGACAGCGATAGCACCCTGCTGTCCTCGGTTGCGCAGGCGATCGGCGAAGCGTCGTGGCCGGACCTTGTCCTGATGGCTTTGCTGCCGAATACCCTGTTTCAGTCGCAGCGGGTCGAGGATCTTAGGCCAGATGAGTGGAGGGCGAGGGTTCACGCGCCGATCATGCTGCTATTCCACGTCATGGCAAAGCTGGGAGTGGCCCTTGCAGGCAAGGAGGCGACGGTCGTCGTGATCGGCCCGACGTTGGGGCATGTCGGGGGCTTCGGTATCGGCCCGCTTTGCACCGTGCTTGAGGCGCAGCGCGGGATGGTCAAGAGCGCGGCACGCCAATGGGGCGAACGCGGTCTGACGGTAAGTTGGATGGGCGTCGCACCCGAGGCGTACGACGCCGCGCTTACCGATGTCGATCGGCCCACCGGACCGGAGTTCGGCCCGGCGCATCGCGCGATTGGACGGGTTCCCACGTTGTCCGAAGCTGCGCAAGCAGCTACGCTGCTGGCCTCGCCAGCCGGCCGTCTGATTACCGGCCACACCATCAATGTTGACGGCGGGGAGTGGATGCTGCCATGAATAAGTTGACTTCACCTCTTGCGGGGAGGACCGCAATCATTACCGGTGCCGGGAGCGGGATCGGCCGCGCGACTGCCCTTTCGCTGGCGGCTCGCGGGGTTAATGTAGTCGTGGCCGTCCGGCGTGGACCCACCGGAGAGGAGACCGTTCGTCAGGTCGAGGCTGAGGGCGGCGTTGCACGCTCGATCGAGGCCGATTGCACGGATTATGGGGCCGTTGAGGCGGCAGTGGCGCTCGCGGCAGACACCTTTGGTGGCCTCGATATGATGATCCACAACGCGGTCTACCCGCATGGCAATGGCGTCACGCCGCTCGAGGATCTCACCGATGATCATGTCGAGCGGATGCTCAGCGTGTCACTGGCCGGCTCCTATAACACCGCGCGTGCGGCTTTGCCCTGGCTCAAGAAGAGCGCTTGCCCGCGCTATATTGGATTTACGTCCCCGTTCGGCTTGTATGCCGCTCGTACAGATGCTTCCTATGCGGCCGTCAAATCCGGCACACGTGGTTTCGTCAAAGCCCTGGCGAGGGAGTGGGGAACTTACGGAATAACCGTGAACGCGATCAGTCCTGCCGCGTTGTCAGAGGGGGCTGACCAATACTTAGAAGACAATCCGGGTATGCGAGATGCCTTCTATCGCAAGTTCGCGCTCCGTAGGATCGGACGGCCGCGCGAAGATGTGGCCGAGGCGATTGCCGCGATTTGCGGCCCCGAATTCAACTATTTAACTGCGCAGACACTAGTACTGGATGGCGGGCTTTATACAGCGCTTTAGCTTGGGGATCTGTGATTCGCAGTCGCGTGGCGGTTGTCCCTTGAGGGTTTTAAGGATCTGTCCGCACTCGCTGGCCGGAAGGTCGGTAATGCTGTATTGGGTCTCACGAGGCCGGACGTTACATTGACTCGAAGCGGGCTTGATAGTCCATCCGCTAAGCTTCGCAGATTGTCCGTCCCTACGTTCCCTCGCGGGACACCGCCATCGGGTCAACTCGAGAGCATCACATTATAGACATCCCGCAACGGTTCGCCGGGCTGTACCATGATCACAAGGTCTGCCGACACGGTGCGCAGTTTTGTACTCTTGAGCGGTCGCACTGAACACTCGCCGGGGCGAACCTCCACAAGATGGTGCCTCGTCAACAGTTCAGACTCTCCCTTGAGAAGGCGTTCTAACGCTGGAGCCGCGCGGCTGAACATGTCAGCTTGCGGTGAAAACATCGAAAAACGAGTGACCCAGGTGACCGCTACACCTTTCGCAATCAGATACTCAGCAGCCGCAATTCCTTCGTAGTGCCCCGTGTCGTCCAATATAAGGGACCTCCGGCCCAATGTGAGGTCCTTACGGGTTAGCAGGTCCGTTGTGCTGATCACATGGGGAAGATCAGTCCCCTTCGCGGGTTCGCCAGGCGCGGCAATCTGGAAGCCATTGACGCGCGGAAGCGATCCAGTCGCAATAATGACATGGTCTGCGTCCTCGGCGCGAATATCTTCCGCATCCATATAGCTCGACAGCCTGACCTCGGCCCCGAGGCGGTAGAGCTCGCGCTCAAGCCACTCCGTGATATCGGCGAGGCCGTAGAGCTTGGGCGCGAGCCTCGCTATATTCACAGCCCCACCCAAAGATGAAGAGGCTTCCGCGAGAACGACTTCATGGCCACGCAAGGCGGCGAGCCGCGCTGCTTCCATGTCAGCTGGGCCGCCGCCGACGATAAGTACTCTTTTTGGCGTTTCGGTTTGGGAGATCAAATCCTCCGACAGTGTGCTTTCAAAGCCAACCGCGGGATTGACAGTGCAGCCGATCTGCCCCGAGCGCGCCATGCCGCCGATGCAGCCCTGACTACAGCCGAGACACGGTCGTACCTGGTCCGCCTTGCCGTCGAGAGTTTTTCGAACAATCCACGGATCAGCGATGTGCGCGCGCACCATCGACACCAAGTCAGCGGCTCCTTCGCGCAAAACCTGCTCTACCTCGTCGAGGGTGCGGAAACGGCCCACGACGATTCGGGGGAGCTTGGTCCCCGCTGTGATCAAAGCAGCGGACTCGAGCTCATAACCGGTAGGCCGATGCATACCCGCAATTATGGCCTCGAGATCGTAATAATCGCCGTAGGAAACGTCGACAAAGTCGATCACGGGGAAGGCGTGTAAGGGCGAGCAGCGCGCCGGAGCTGATAGCGCGGGCAGCGATGACAAGAAGACGACGATCACGCCCATGCCGACGAGGCAGGCGCCGAAGGGGCCGGCGAGAGGCATGGCGAAGCCGTCGCGCAGAGGAGACGAGCGAAGCGAGGCGGCGCCGTCGGCAGTGTCGGAGCGAGGCGCTCGGGACGTGGCGGTTGGGGCGCTGCTGACGATGGTGCATGGCGAGGTCGAGCGCGAGCGGGTGTCGACTGCGCTGGGCGCTGTGCTGCCGTGGGCTGATGTTGGATTCGTGTCGGAGGGGATCTCGGTCCGGCACCTTGATCGGCTGCTGGATGGGCTCCTTCTGGCGACGTCGCCTCGCGTCGAATGGGCGAAGCTTTTGCGGCGGACTTACGCCGTAGATGTTCTCGCGTGCCCGCGATGCAGCGGACGGGTAGCTGCTCCGCGGACCGCGTTCCGAAGCGTCCTTGTGGAAGACAGCCGAGTGCGTAGAGTCGCCTGGCAATGGCGAAGCGACGGCCCGGACTGGCAGGTGGTGACGTCCCGAGCACGACGGCGAGGGTGCTCGAGCTGTCAGCGCCGCATGTCGCCTGGCAAGGAAGCGAGGGCGCCCCGGCAAGCGCGAAGGGACGCGCACGTCATGCGGTCGGGCAGCACGAGAGCGCAGGGGCGGTCGAGGCCGCTGGTGTCCGGCGCCGCAGGCGTGCTGACCAGCCGTCTGTGGAGCAGATAGGCAGGCGTCCGCCGACCCGAGGCGCGGACGAGCAGCGCGGAGGCGAAGCGAAAAGGATTCGCCCCAAGACGAGCCCGAACCCGGCGGAGAGAAGCGAGCGCAGCACCGGCTCGCCGAGCCGACGCGCCTCGGCGCGGAGCGGACGCGCGCCTGGCTCGGCCGCGGAGGACGCCACCAAAGCTGTGCGCCGGACCGAGGCGTGCGACGGGTCGCGATCAGCGATCGCGCAAGACGAGCCGCGAGCCGGTGATCCGAGCCAAGTCCAGGTACTTGAGCCGTCCCTCGGCGATGAGGCGTTGTCGAGTCGCGACCCAGTGCTTGGGGCTCAAGTCGAGGATGTGACTGAGCGGATAGCTCGGAGCGACGGTCAGGATCTCCTGCAAGTAGAGCTCGGGGTCGAGCCCGTGCACCTGGCAGGTGGCGATGAGCGACGTGATGGCACAAGCCCGGACAGCATGCTCGTCGCTGCCGTGGAAGAGCCAGTTGCGCCGTCCCTTGACGACGCGGCGCAATGCTCTCTCGCTGGCATTGTTGTGGATGGGGATCTCCCCGTTGGAGAGGAACTCGCAGAGCGCCTCCCTCTGGTTGTGCAGATAGACCAGCCCTTCGCGCAGAGGCGCATGCTCCGGGACGACCAGCCGTTGCGTCTCGACCCAGGCGAAGAGTCTCTCGATCAGCGGGGCGGACTCGCGCTGCCGGAGCGCGAGGCGCTCGTCCGGGCTGCACAAGGCGGATTCCTCCTCGATGCGGAAGAGGGCCTGGATGGTCTGGAGCGCGAACGCCGCCTCCTTGCCCGCCCCGGCTTTGAACGCCTTGAAGAAGCGCCTTCGTGCGTGACTCCAGCAGCCGGCCTCACGCGCCTTGCCCGGCCCGAAGAGCACGTTGTGGTTGGCCGAGGCATCGGCGACGAGGGTCCCCTGGTAGCCGCCGAAGAGCTTCGCGACGGTGGGTCCGTCGTACGTCGGGGTGTAGCGAAACAGCACCCCATCGCCCGGCGCCACCAGGACGAAGACATGCCCATAGCGGTGCTTCTCTTTGGCCCGGATGGCGGTGCCAGTCGCATCCATGGCGAACCACGACCGCGAGAGCGCATCGCGCCAGATGGCATCGGCGATGCGCATCGCGATGCCGCCACAATCGTACTGCCAGCGGGTCATGTTGCCGCGGCCGATGCGGAAACCGTGCCGGTCCGACTCCACCTCTTGTCGGTAGTAGGGCGTGTGGTAGTCGAGCTTGTGGACGAACAGGTGGGCCAAGAGGCTCGGATCGGCAAGGCACCTGTCGATCGGGCGCTCCGGCAGCGAGGCGATCCTCACCGATCCGCCGCTCTCCTCCGTGGTGTCCGACTCGGGCGTGTAGCGTACAAGGACGCCGTCGACGAAGGGGCTTTGCTTGAAGCCCGTATCCGCAGGGATCCCCAGCAGCTCGTACTCCTGCACGACGAGCGGCTCGCCGCGCTCGTGATTGAAGACCGGCCCAGCGGCTGGCGAAGGAGCCGGCTTCTCTTCAGCTCCGCTGCTCGCCGCCGGTGCCTCCGCCTTGGCCACGTACTTGGGGCGACGCCTGACGATCTCGATGAGGCCGCCACGCCGGTAGCCGAGCACCGAGCTGTCTTCGACGCCCACACGCTCGAAGCGCTCGATGCCTTTGAGCAGCACCTCCGGCGGCAGCGTCTCGATGATCACCCTCGGGATGACACCGATGCGACGGCGCCCGTGCTCGTGGCGCTTGACTCGCTTGCCACCTCCGGGATCAGAGCCGGAGGAGGATTCTGCCGTCCCGGCGTGCTCCGGTGGGCTCGCGGAGCCCGGCGGCGGACTGCTGGCCTCGCCCGGGTCCGCTTCGGGCGCGGCATCGACGCTCTCGGCCTGCGACGAAGCCGGAGCCGGACAGGCACCTGGCTCCCCGGCCAGCGAAAGCCGCAGCTGGTCAGGCGAGACTTGCTCGGAGACGTGGCGCCGGAATCCGATCTCCAAGGTCCGAATCGTTTCCTGCAGCTGTTGATTATGCGCCTTGAGCGACTCGACAGACCGAGCGAGCTCTTGTGCCTGCTGCTCCGCCGCCGAGAGCTCGGTCAGCCTCGCCTCGAGCGCCTGCACCCGCCGCAATAGCGCGTCGACCAGCGACGCCGGGTCCGCGGCGGTACCTTGTCCTTGTGACCTGGCCTCGAGATAACCAAGCACGAGCGCCGCGCCGTCAAGGCGCTCTGTCTCCGACGCCTGCGGCAGCTCGGTCTCACCATGTCGTGTCGTCGAGGTCAAGGCGCGCTATGGATGCCCGCTTCGCCTGCTCTTGGCAAGTGCCTTATGACGAGAAACTTTCGCTGCCTTGGATGAGAATTTCCCGTCGAACACAGGAATGCAAGACAGGCATCTTGCGCCATCGGTACCGCGCCCCCGCGAGGTCTTCGGGACGATGCAGCTCGTGCTCTGCCTTATCTCCGCATCTGCGCCGACCGCCATCGGGCCGCGCTGGTGCCGTGAGCGCAGTGAACGAGCGCCAGGACTGGCGCCTCAGTGGACCATCCGGCGGCGGCTTGCCAGCGCTTCCACGGGTAGACCGGCGAGCAGCTGCGCGAAGTCCTGTGCTGACAGCTCGATGCACTTGCCGTCGGCCTCGGTGAACGAGGGCAGAGCAAACGCCCCCTTCGAGAGACGTTTGTATAGGATCGTGTACCCGTTGCGGTCCCACCAAAGTGCCTTCAGCCGGTTGCGCTTTTTATTGAGAAACAAGAACAACGCGCCACTGGCCGGGTCCAGGCAGAGCACCTGCCGGGTGATCGCGGCGAGCCGGTCGAACGCACCTCGCAAGTCCACCGGACCGACCGCCAGATAGACGGCTATCGTCGCGGGGGTCACCGTCCCCTCCGCAGCGCGTCGATCGCTTCCACCAGGTCGCGCGCGCCGATCCCACATACCTGCATCCGCGTCCCGTCGGCAAACGCGAGCTTGAGCCGCATCGAGGGCGCCTCTCGGCGCTCCGGGCGCACCACGACGGGCATGAGCGGAAAACACTCGACCGCCTTGGGGCTTGCTGGCAACACGCCCTCGTCCGCACGCTCACCTCCAGATACCCATCGATCGGCGGTGATCTTGCGGACACCGAGCTCCGTGGCGATCTCCGTCGGCGTCGCCCCCGCACGGCAGCGCTCTTTGGCGTACGCCTCCGCCCGTCTTCGCAGCTCGCTCGGATACTTCCCACGCCTCTGCTGCTCTCGATGCGTCGACAGCGCTGCTCGCAGCTGCACCAAATCCCTGCTTCGTGGCATCGCTCGCTCCTGTACGTCGAGGAGGGCATCGCTCCCTCCTGGCGCCTCACAGCGTGCAACCGAAGCTGGCCATGTCAAAAACGCAGTCGGCGGAGCGGCTACGCGGACGGATGCGACTCATGGCCGCGATCACGGATAAGGCGACGGCGAGGAAGATCTTGAGCCACCTCGGTCTGTTCGCCGAGCCGCTGGAGTGCCGCGCGCGGTACCCGGCGGACCCCGCGTGACGAAACCGACAGGGAGGGACGCTGCTCGACGACGTGGCCCGGGGGAAGTCTGCCCTGAGGTGCGTGCGCCGGCCATCACGACGCGCCGCGAACCGCGACGGCGGCCGTTTGGACGAGCTCAGTAGGGTACAGCTATACGGTAGGATGCCTTCCGCTTGGTGCTACGTCGCGGTAATCCCAGGCGTTTCAGGCGTGGAAGGCCTACCTGATCGCACAAGGCCCGTTCTGTCAATGAGCTCGTACAGTCGGACTGCACGAGTCAGGAACGGCTCCGAGAATCTTGACTTTGCGGAACGCGTTTGCTTGTCCTATCCGCTCAGGCGGCCGGCAAGCCTGGATCGATGCCGGTCATGGCGATGGAGACGTCCCAGAGCCGCTTCGCGAGCGCGGGATCTTCGGCATGCGGCGCGCGCTTTGCTTCGCCGGCTACACCGCGGATTCCGCCAAAGCCGGTGGGACCGTAATAGCCTCCGGGCTTCACCTTGCCGGTCGCAGCCAGAAGTGCCGGCCACGCGCCCTTGTCGGCGCTGTTGAGCAACAGGCCGACGATTGGGCCTGCGATCTGGACAAATCCCATGTGACGACCAAGACTTGTGGCGGCGATTCCAGGGTGGACGCCGATTGCTGTGACGGGCGACTTCGCGGCGCGCAGGCGACGATCCAGTTCGAAGAAGAACAGCGCGCTCGCCAGCTTGCTACCGCCGTAGCGATCGTTCTTGATGTAGCTCTTGTCGGCGTTGAGGTCGTCCCAGTCGATCTTGGCCTTCAGATGCTCGACGCTCGAGGTCACGACCACCCGCGATCCCGGCGTCTCCGCCAGTTTAGGCAGGAGCAGCGAGGTGAGCGCGAACACACCGAGATGATTGACGCCGAACTGTGATTCGAACCCCTGCTTCGTGCGCGTCAGCGGCGGGTGCATGATCCCGGCATTGTTGATGAGCGCATCGATCCGTGGCTCCTTCGCGGCGATCTCGGCTGCGGTGCGAACGCTGTCCAGGTCACCGAGGTCCAGCGGCAACCAGACGAGATCGGCATTCGGCGTGATCCGCTTGATCCGCGCAATGGCATCCAGCGCCCTGGTCTGCTCGCGGCAGCCAAGCAGGACGCGCGCGCCCCTGGCGGCAAGCACCCGCGCGATTTCGAACCCGACGCCGGCGTTGGCGCCTGTGACGATGAAGCTTTTTCCCGCCTGCTTGGGAACGTTAGCTTCGGTGAAACCCTTGCTATTCGACATTTTCGATCCTTATCTATGAATGACTACATACTCATTTATGGGGTAAAACTCAGGCGGCAGACCCTTTCCAGAACAGGTCGAACCCGGCCTGCCGGATGGCGTCACTTTCCTGAGGTTTGGCTGTGACCGCGTTGATGCTGATGTCGGCCAAGTCGAAGAGAATGGTATCGATGTAGAAGGCGATCCTGTCAGGCGCGGCATGGCCGGCGAGACACTCCTCCACCATCGTCCGCGCATCCCGCAGCATGGCGTGGCACCGGTTCCGGCTTTCCGCTGTCACGCGATCCGACACCTTCAACTGGCGAAGGGCCTTGCGCGCTGTGGCGTGAGCCAGTCCCCAGTCATTCAGACGGTTCCAGACCACGAATAGTCGGTCTTTGGCGGAGGCGTCCGCGGGATATGGCGCCAGCATCGTCTCTATGAAGTCGGCCTCGATCTCGAGAAAGAGCTGGTTGAGCAGATCGTCCTTGATTGGAAAGTAAGTGAACAGCGTTCCCTCAGAAACGCCAGCAGCCTTTGCGATCTTGGCCGTGGACGCGCCTGTGCCCAGGCTGGCGACGAACTCGGCCGCTGCATCGAGCAGTGCCTCTCGCTTGCAGTCTCCCGGCGCTTGATCCTTGGTGAGCGTGTTTTTCGGCGCGAACGAGACGCCACAGACTCCATTGGTACAGGTGCGGGTTTTGCACTCGGTGTCGACCCCGGGGCATTCTTTCGCATCAGAGCACTCCTCGAAGATCGCGGTCTCCTGCGCGGCGGAGAGCCGGCTGCGCGTCAGCGTCGGGTCTGCGAGAGGGGGCTCGCTCGTCAGCATCTTCTCCCCACCAGGGTTTCGTTTCCGGGGCGCCATGCCCGCCAGGATACAGCCGGCGCCGCGGACAAAGCAGCGTCAGCCCCGCGACGCACGGCGGCGCGGGCGGAGTGTACGGAGCGGTGCCGTACTCATACAGAGGTATAGAGGACCCTCATCGAAACGCAAGCGTTTCGATGAGGCGCCGTTCCGCGGCTCGAGCCCGAGAGCACCGCCGCGCTCGTCGCCGCCCCCCGATGCTGCTGCGTGGAGCGGGCGCGGCCGCTCGCGCGGCTGGTCTTCTGCATGAAGGGCGGCGTCACCCACGAGGGAGGCCATGGAGGCAGAGGAGGCACATCAGCGCTCGTGGGACGGAATGGTGCTCGACCGAAGTTACCCGTCCCCATATTGTGACTCATTACAACCAGCAGTGGAGTGCCCTCATGAGCAATGATCCCATGCCACCATCCCGCGCATGCGCTTCGGTGACCGGCGGCAGGTAGCCTACGACGCGCTCGTAGATCGGAAGGTGCAGCCGAGCGTTCGCGTCCGCGATCACGACGGCGCCGGGTCGGCGGAGCGCCTCGACGAGCTGCACGTCGGGCAGGGTCAGGACGAGCACGCGGTGATCGCGACGCTGCTCCAGGCGCGCCATCACCTGCTTCGGTTCAGACGTCAGGCCGAGCCAGATCAGGCGCAGCACGCGCGACGCCACCCCGATCTGCTGGGCGACCGCCAGGCTCCGCCGGGCCGCGACGACGTACTCCCGCCGCACCGGCGGGGCGGTCCCCCGGTGGCCCTCCTCGAAGGCTGCGCGCGTCGCCTCCACCGCGTCGGTTGCTCCGGTCGCCTCGTAGGCATCGGTCAGCAGGTCCTGGTCGACGCGCTCGACAGCACGGGCGAGCGGCCCGGGCTCATCGAGGGGGCCCGAGTCGATCCACTCCGCGACGGCGCGCAGCGAGACGCGCATCGCCGCCGCGTAGCGCGCCTCGAAGGCGCCGAGGTCGCTCGCGCATGCCGAGCCCACGGTGCGAGTTGAGCCGACCCGGATCTCGGTCTTGCACTGGGGGTGGCTGCTCGACGGGGAGTTGTTCGCAACGTCGCGCTACGTCGAGTGGGCCGTGCTCATGAAACACACCTTCGGCTTCGATGCTTTGCGATGCAGGATCTCGTCGTCGGCGTCGACGAGGTCGACGCCAAACCTCCGCGGGCGCGCCCTGCCGGATCTCCTCGAGTCGAACCTCCACGAGGACGCTCAGGCCTCTCCCCAGGCTCACCTCGACGACGCTCGGGGCCGCCTCGTCCTGCTCCGCGCTCTCCGGCCACCGTGAGTGCCTGGAAACCTTGCTCCTGCTGTGCGCCTGAGCCTTCGTCGCCAAGTAAGTCTTCGGAGCGCGCATGATCATCCACCCGGCCCCGTCGGGCCTCGGAAGGACCGTCCAGCACTGCGCTGGGTGCAGATCCCCCTCACATGTCTCCATGTGTTGAGAGGCCGGTTCGTTTAGAAAAATTAGGCGAGGGCTGCGAGAAAGGTGGGGCAATGTGGGCAGCGGGCCGAGCTGTTCGAGAAGGCCAGCTTCACGCCTCGATGTAGCGTCTCAGCCCCTCCGCCACCGCCTCGAAGGCGACGCGGCAACGCGGGCTGTCCCGCAGGTCCACGTGCATTGCCACCCAGGTGTCGAGCTCCGAAACCGCGCTGGCGACACCACGATCGGCATCAGCTGCGCCACCCGGATCGGACCCAGCCCCGGGCACGACTCCAGCACCCGGCTCGTCGCGTGTCGGTGCGCTTCTGCGACCAGACCCTTCTCCGCCTGCCGCCGGATTGCTTCCACCGCATCGTACTGCGCGTACAGCATCGTCGCCGCCCCGCGGCTCGCGTCGGGCAGCTGCTCCAGAAACTCCTCGCGGCCCTTCTCCGAGTACACGCTCTTGCCCGCCACGGCGACGCCGCGCGACCGGAGCAAGGCTTTGATCCGGTTCTGCACCCGTACCACGTCCTGCACGATCATCGCGTGGGTGCGACCGAGCTCGCCCAGCGTCTTGTACTCGCCCACCTCCTTGATCACGCGCGTCTTGATCGCTCCCGTGCGCAGCTGCTCGGCCAGGTGGAACGCGTCGCTCTCGTCGCTCTTCTGGCCTCGGCTCTCCGAGACCCTCGTCACGACGATCTCCTCCGCGTGCGGCGAGAGGATCTCGTAGATCCATGCGCTCTGTGTCCCCTCCTCCAGACACACGTGCTTCGCGCCAGTAGGGTACAGCTATACGGTAGGATGCCTTCCGCTTGTTGCTACGTCGCGGTAATCGCAGGCGTTTCAGGCGTGGAAGGCCTGCCTGATCGCATAAGGCCCGTTCTGTCAATGAGCTCGTACAGTCGGACTGCACGAGTCAGGAACGGCTCCGAGAATCTTGACTTTGCGGAACGCGTTTGCTTGTCCTATCCGCCTTTGTGAGCCAACTCCTTGATGGCCATCCGGAAGCCTGGAACCGCCTGCGCCGATCGCGGTGCCGAAGGCTCGGACCACAACAGGACCCGCCCTGACGGCGATGACAATAGAGGAGGTGGCGAACGAGGCAAACCTGAGGCGAGCTCTCGAGCGGGTAGCGTCGAACGACGGCGCCCCTGGACCGGATCGGCAGAGCGTCGACGAGGTGCGCGCACACCTCGACGCCGTGCTGCCAGACATCCGAGAGCCGCCTCTTGCCGGGCTGAGAGCCGCCGCTCGCCGCAGGAGCGGTCGTGATCGTGCCCGACCGCTCCGCCATGGCGCCGCCAGGTTCCGCCGGCTTTCGTGTCGCTGAATTCCCCGCGGAGCACGAGCGGCCCGCGTTTCGCTCTCAGCCGTCGGGATGCTCACCGAAGCGGTGTCTCGACCGCCGCCCGCGCGTCAATTGTCCTCGCGGACAGCGCCGTGCGACTACGCGCCTCGCGAGCCGCATCAGACCGTGCTGTATGGCCTTGTCCAGGAGCACCTTGCGACCTTCGTCGCGCACGGATGCCCGAGATGCGAACGCAAGATGCGCCTGCTTTCGACGATCACGGACCCAAAGGCGGTGCGCCGCATCCTCGATCATCTCAACCTACCCTCGCACCCGACAGCGGCAGCACCCGCACGCGACCCAACGTGGCAACCGATGGCGTTCGGGTTCGACGCGGCGTAGCTGGGCACACGGCCCGAGCCCGTCATGGCGAGCGCACGCCGCGGTCGTCGAGGCAGCGCTGCGCCCGGAGCACGGCGCGCCGGCTCTGCGACGGGGCAAACGGGTGTCGGATGGGCGAACCACGGCTCGCCCGGCGCCGTCCCCGCGGGGCTTGACTCGGACGAAAGTTCTACCGTTTCCTCTCCGCGGGTCCGCCTTGCCAGACGCTATGGTGACGCGGCATCCTCCTCGCGCATGCTACCTGGCAGGCTGCTGGACGGCCGCTTCGAGTTGGCGGAGATCGCCGGATCGGGTGGGATGGGCACCGTCTACCGGGCCCTCGACCGCGCGAGCGGGACGGTCGTCGCGGTCAAGCTGCTGCACAAGGTGGACGCGCGCGCGCAGGCGCGCTTCGTCCGCGAGGCACAGGCGCTCTCCCGGATGGAGCACCCGCGCATCGTGCGCTACGCGACGCACGGGGTGGCGCCCACAGGGGAGCCGTACCTCGCGATGGAGTGGCTCTCCGGCGAGCCCCTCTCGGAGCGGCTGTCGCGGCAGCAGCTGCGCATCGACGAGTGCGTCGCCCTCGCGCGCACGGCGGCGGACGCGCTCGGCGCGGCGCACGCACGCGGGATCGTGCACCGCGACATCAAGCCCAGCAACATCTTCCTTGTCGACGGGGCGCTCGACCGGGTCAAGCTGCTCGACTTCGGCATCGCGCACCTGGCGGACGCCACGTCGCGACTGACGCAGACGGAGGCGGTGCTGGGCACGCTGGGCTACATGGCGCCGGAGCAGGCGCGGGGGGAGCGCGAGGCGCTCGACGCGCGCGCCGACGTCTTCTCGCTCGGCTGCGTGCTGTTCGAGTGCCTGACCGGGCAGCGGGCGTTTCGCGCGCAGCACCCGATGGGGCTCGTGTGGAAGCTGCTCCTGGAAGAGGCGCCGAGGGTGAGCGAGCTTCGGCCCGAGGTGCCCCAGGCGCTCGACGAGCTGCTCGCGCGGATGCTGGCCAAGGATCCCTCGGCGCGGCCCCAGGACGGCGCGGCCGTGGTGCGCTGCCTGGACGCGCTCGGCCCCCTGGAAGGGAGCGGCGGCCCCCCGGCGCTCCTTCCCGATACGGTCATCACCGCGCGGGAAAAGCGCCTGGTCTCGCTCCTGGCGGTGAAGCCCTCGCAAGCTTCCTTCTTCGAAACGACGGAGTCACTGGACCTGCACGCGTCATCGCCGAACACGCTCGCCGTCGTGCGCCGCGCGGCCCTGCTCCTGGGCGCCCAGGTGGAGGAGCTCGGCGACGGCGTGGTGGCGGCTATCGCGGTGAGCACGGGCAGCGCGACCGACCAGGCGGCGCTCGTGGCGCGTTGCGCGCTCGGGATCCGCGCGCAGCTGCCCAGCGTGGCGGTCGTGCTGGCAACTGGGCGGAACGAGCCCACGGGGCGATCGCCGCTCGGTGAGGTGCTGGACCGGGCGGCCGCGCTGCTGGAGACAGCCGCCCCGCCCGCCCGCGCGGACAGCCGGTACGAGGGGGTCCACATCGACGCGGTGACGCGGGCCCTGCTCGACGTGCGCTTCGAGGTCGTGGAGCACGGCGGGCTCTTCTGGCTCGAGGCGGAGCGCGAGATCGGCGAGGGGGCGCGCAAGCTCCTGGGCAAGCCGAGCCCCTATGTCGGACGCGATCGGGAGCTGCGCCACCTGCTCGAGCTCGTCGACGAGAGCTTCACCGAGCGACGCGCCACGGCGGCGCTGGTGACCGCGGCGGCGGGCATGGGCAAGTCGCGCCTGCGTCACGAGGTCGTCGAGGCGCTGCGCCAGCGTCACCCCAACGTCGCGCTGAGCGTCGTCCGCGGCGACTCGATCGGCGCGGGCTCCGCGTTCGCGATGCTCGCTGGATCGCTGCGGGGCGCGCTCGGGATCGCCGCAGGGGACGCCCCCGACGCGCGGCGGCGGAAGCTCACGCGGGCCCTCGCGCCGCTCCTCGCGGACGAGGAAAGGCTGCGGGTGGCCGGGTTCCTGGGCGAGCTGCTCGGTGTCGCCCTGTCCGACGAGGAGCGGTTGGCGCAGCGTGCCGCCCGACACAACCCGACGCTGATGGTCGAAGGGATCCAGCGAGCGTACATCGACTACGCGCGGGCCGTGACGGGCGTGCGCCCCGTGCTCGTCGTGCTCGAGGATCTCCACTGGGGCGACGCGCCCTCGGTGAGGATCTTCGACCGGGCGCTGCGGGAGCTCGGCGATCGGCCCTACGCGGTGCTCGCCTTCGCCCGGCCCGAGGTTCACGAGGTCTTCCCCAGGCTCTGGGCCGAGCGGGGGCACTCGGAGCTCCGGCTGCGCGAGCTGCCCGCCCGGGCCGCGGAGCAGCTGGTGCAGAGCGCGCTCGGCGCATCGCTCGCGCCGGAAGAGGTCTCCGCGCTCGTGCAGCGGGCCGGGGGCAACGCGTTCTATCTCGAAGAGCTCATCCGGGCCCGGGCCGAGGGGCGCGGGCGCGCGTTGCCGGAGACGGTGCTGGGCATGGTGGAGGCGCGCCTCGCGGCGCTAGGGCCCGAGGCACGGCGGCAGCTGCGGGCGGCGAGCGTCTTCGGGGAGGTCGCCTGGGTGGGCGGCGTGCGCGCGCTGCTCGGCGCCCCGGCGCCGGGGATGAGCGAACGGGACGGCTGGGCCGAGCTGGTCGAGCGGGAGATCCTCGAGCGCCGGCCGAGTTCGCGGTTCGCGGGCGAGGAGGAGATCGCGTTCGGCCATGCGCTCTTGCGCGAGGGGGCCTACGCGATGCTCACCTATCGCGACCGGGCGCTCGGCCACAGGCTCGCCGGCGAGTGGCTGCTCCAGGTCGGCGAGCAGGATCCGATGGTGCTGGCCGAGCACTTCACGCGCGGCGCGGACGGCGCGCACGGTGCAGAGCAGTACTGTCGCGCAGCCGAGCTGGCGCTGCGCGGCGCCGATCTAACGGTGCTGTTCGCCCGGGTGCAGCGGGCGATCGCTTGCGGAGCCACGGGGGAGAGCCTGGCTGTGCTCTGCATGCTCCGGATGGATGCCCTGATCTGGACGCGCGACTACGCCGAGGGCCACCGGTGCGCGCTCGAGGCACTCGAGCTCACCACGCCGGGCAGCTACGCCCATGGGCACGCCCTGTCCGGAGCGCTGAGCTGCGCCGCGAAGCTCGACGACCGGCGGGCTGTCGAGGCGCTGCTCCCGCGCTTTCGCGCCGAGGATCTCTCCGTCGACGACGGGGCAGATAGCGGTGGCCGGATCCTCTCCGCCTTGCTCTGGGACGGGCCGACGGAGCTGCTCTGGGAGGCGCTGATGGAGCTGGCCGAGCAACGCTGGCGCCGGCTCGGTCAGGAGATTTCTCCCGCCATCGAGGGGAAGGCTCACCTCGCCGCGGACGTCAGGCTCTCCAGCGGCATCTGGCTCTGCCACGCGGAGCGCGACTCCTGGGGAGCCCTGGAGGTGTACCTCGCCGCGGCGCGGCGCCTCGAGGCCCTCGGCAACGAGCGCTTCGTCCGCTTGGTGGAGTCGCACATGGCCACGGCCTACGTAGGGCTGGGCGCATTCGATGCAGCCGAGGCGCTCATCGACCGCGTGCTCGCAGCCAAGGACGCGCCCGAGGGCGGGGTATCCATGGTCGCGGTGCAGTGCCGGGGCGCCATGCTCCTCGAGCGGCGAAAGACCACGGAGGCGCTCGAGCTGGTGAACGCATCCGTCCTCCGGCATCCCTTGAAGGTATGCCGCATCGTGCGCAGCCGGAGCGAGGTGGCTCGGCTGCTCATCATCGAGGGCCATCTCCTTCGGGGGGAGCTCGACGAGGCGGAGGCGGAGCACCGCGCCGTGGACCCGACCACGCTGGTGCCCGCGGTCCGGGCCGCGCAGGTGTCCTTGCTCGCCGAGATCCGGCTCCGCCAGGGGCGCGTGGAGGAGTCCGTCGCGCTCGCCCGCGAGGCGTTCTCCTGGAACCAGCACGCCCGCGCGTCCTTCTTGCTGCGCCAGGAGGCGATCCCCGTGCTCTACGCCGAGGCGCTCCACGCGAGCGGCGACGTCGACGCGGCCCGCGCGGTCATCCGCGCGGCGCGCGACGACCTGCTCGCCCGCGCCGACAGGATCGGCGATCCCGCGTTCAGAAAGAGCTTTCTGGAGAGCATCTCCGCCAACGCCCGCACGCTCACGCTCGCCCGCGCGTGGCTGGGGGAAGATCCCTCCCCGGCCCGGCACCTGCCCTCGTAGGGCACGCGTGGGCGAACAGCATCGGTCCGGAGCGCACCCATGTGGGGGCGCCCGGGGCGCATCTCCCCGCGGCTCATGTCCGTATTGCCGTGGATCGGTCGTGACCTTCTGCGGCCTATCAGCGCATCTCCATAGATAGGCTGCTGCATGAGCACGTACTCCGGCCGTTCGGCCGCCGGCGCTCCGGTCCGTCGAGCCGCACGGATTGCACCCAGGACACCGCGCCCGTGCGGCCGGAACCAGGGCGAAGCTTGCGTGTGCATGCTCAATCGACGAGGTGGGGGGATCTCGCGCGTGGTAGCGTACGCGGAGCAGCCGTCGAGGCCAAGCAGCTCGCGGGCCCCCGCCCGGTAGCCTCGACCAGTAGGGTACAGCTATACGGTAGGATGCCTTCCGCTTGGTGCTACGTCGGCGAGCGAGGCGACGACGGCCGCCCGAGGCGACGGATCGACCATCGCGAACTCCCCGGGCCCGAGGTCCGGCGGTCGGGCCTTCCTGCGTCATGGTACGTTCCCGGTGGATTGATACGGAGCGGTCCGGTCCTCCAGCGCGCGCCGCACGAGCGCCGGGCGATCGATCTTGCCGTTCAGGTTGAGCGGGAGCCGGGATGGTCGTGACGCCGCCGTCCGTTCGGCGGTGCGCAGTGAGAGGCGCGCGCCCGAGAAGCGCGGAGAGCTCACGCCGGGCGCGCCCGGCTGCATAGTCCTCGAGGGCGCCACCGGTCGCCGCGGGCCGGCAGCGCTTGCGCAGGGCGAGCCGCTGAAGAACGAGCACGCCCGGCCCAGCGCTCTGCTCGCTCCGGACGCAGGAAGAGACTATCCCCCCCTCGCTCGTCGCGGCGTTGGGGTGTGGCCGGCGCCGCCGTTCCGCCATGGCGGCGCCAGGCGGTAGGACGGTGAAGAGGCCCTGAAACCGCGGAATTCTGCGCGGCGCGCGTCTCGCACAGGGACGCGCCGTGCAGGCCGTCTCGCGGTCGTGTCCCGCCGAGCGCGCGTGCGGGAGCTACGTGCGCCGCGAGCCCGAGAAATCGGTGCTGCACGTCATCGTGCGCGAGCACCTCGAGACGTTCTTCGCCGTCGTGCGCGAGGAGCGAGGCAAGGACCTTCCGTACTACGTCGAGAACGAGCTGCGCCGCTACCTCGACTGCGGCATCCTCGCGAAGGGGTTTCTGCGCGTCGTGTGTGCGCGGTGCGGCGACGAGATGCTCGTGGCCTATTCGTGCAAGTGCCGCGGCGCGTGCCCGAGCTGCTCGGCGCGGCGAATGTGCGGGAGCGCGGCGCACTTGGTCGACCACGTGCTGCCCGACGTGCCGCTCCGGCAGTGGGTGCTCACGGCGCCCTATGAAGTGCGTCGGGTGCTCGCGCTGCGGCCTGACGCGCTCACCGCGCAGAACCGCTTCTTCGTCGAGGAGATCGCGCGGTGGCAGAAGCAACGCGCGGCGGCGTTCGGGGTGCAGGGCGGGGAGACCGGGGCGGTCACGTTCGTCCAGCGGTTCGATTCCATGCTCCGGTGTTTCGTGCACCTGCACGTCGTGGCGCTCGACGGCGTCTTCACGAAGGCGGAGGACGGCGCGCTCGTCTTTCACGAAGGGCGGGCGCCGTCGCACGAGGAGATCGCGCACGTAGCGGCGCGCGTCGAGAAGCGGATGGTGCGGTGGCTCCGGCGAAGGAAGCTCATCGACGAGCGACCCGCCGAGGAGCGCTCGAACGAGCCACGCGAGGTCGAGCCGCTCGAAGCGTGCATGCAGATGGGGCTCTTCGACGGTGTGTTCCTGCGACTCGGCGACGGCGGCGCGCAGCTCGGGAGCGACGACGACGAGCCGCATGCGCCACGAGGCAAGGGGCCGTGGACGGCGGAGGTCGGTGGCTTCAACGTGAATGCGGGTATCACGGTGCGCGCCGACGATGCAGAGGGACGCGAGCGACTCTGCCGCTACGGTGCGCGTCCGCCGTTCAGTTTGGAGCGACTGTCGCTCCTGCCGGACGGCCGTGTGGCGTATCGGTTGAGAAGGCCGAGGCGCAACGGGGCGACGCACCTGGTGATGACGCCTGTCTCTTTCTTGGCCCGCGTTGCAGGGCTGATTCCTCCGCCGAGATTTCCGCTACTGAGGCTCAGCGGCGTGCTCGGGCCGAACGCGCCGTGGCGCGCCGCCGTCGTGGTGTACGGCCGCGGAGGCGTTGCGGCGGCGAAGGCAGCCCACGACGCCCCGAAGCGGAAGAGGCGCAAGGGCAAGGAGAAGGAGGACGGCAACGCGGCGGCGATCCTCGTCGATGGGGGCGCGAGGCGTGACGAGGTGCCCGAGGAGGGCGACGTGCCGCGCTCGAGCCCAGGCAGGACCAGCCTCGGCAGCGGCGTGGTGCAGGTCGTCGGCGCGCGGTTCGACTGGGCCCGTTTGCTTCGCCGCGTGTACCTCGAAGATGTCCTCACCTGCCCTTGTGGCGGTCGGCGTCGGGTGATCGCGGACCTTCACGATCCCGAGGTGGTGACCGCTATCTTGGTCCACCTGGGGCTGCCGACCGAGGGGCCGGCCGTGGCCCGAGCGCGCGACCCAACGGGGTGCGAGGCAGCGTGACGCGAGCGCGAGGAAGGGGGGCGAAGGGGACGTGTGCCCGCCGGAGGCCACACGCCGCCAGCGCTGCGCCTGGAGCGGGCAAGCTGCCGCGGTCCGTGCATCGGCGGCGGAGCGCCGACGGGGGGCTCCGCAGCAGATCGCCCTTGGATGTCCTAGCCGCCTACGCGCTACGACAAGCGTGCCGCGAACTACCTGGCCATGGTCACGCTCGCGACCGTCCGGCTGCGGTTGAAGGAGTTTGCCGACACGCCCTAGCACCGGATCACGGCGCATCCATGGGGACCAAGCAAGAGACCGCCTGCCACCGCTTTACCCGTAAGCATGTCAATTCCGGTCGGAATAGACGGCACCTCGATGGTGTTCGCGTCGGTGTTGAGCACAAAAAGCAGCCGAAGGTCCTCCCCCTCGCGCATGGCGACTTCGACATCGGCCGGCAGGTTGGAGATGAGCGGCTCGATCCCGGCGCTAGCGAAGAGCTGGTCGGCCAATCCTTGGGTCAGTGAATCGGTGAGATAGGTCCCCACATAAACCGCGTTACCATCGCCGACCTTGCGGCTGGTGATGGCGGCTCGCCCGCTGGCAAAGCGGTTGCTCCAGCGGCCGAGCACCTCGACATCCGCGTCGACCTCCAGCAGCTCGTAGAGGTGAGCGGCCTCGTGCTCCTGGTTTCCGAGGGTGAAGCGATAGCGACGCTTGGCAGAACTTGCGGGCAGTTGGTCCGCTGGCCTATGCAGGCCGAAGCTCGCCGGCGACAAGGCGAAAAGCCCGTCGGCGCCTGGCTCGGCAACGCGACCGAATTCCTCGACGCGGACACCGCAAAGCCGCGACAGGCCGGGCCCTGGCGCCTGAACGATTGGAATGTGATTGTTCTCATCCCGCGTACCGGTCATGGCGCCGACCACCAGCGTGCCACCGTCCCTGACGAAGGCCTCGACCTTTTTATCCCATTCGGGCTTCCACATCACCCAATGCGGAACATAGAGCAGCTTGATCCGCGAGAGATCGTCCTCCGGATGGATGAATCCGCAGGCAATGCCGTTCGAATAGCAGTAGCGATGCAGCAGCATCGCGTCCTCGACCGGACTCGGCATGCCGATCGGATAGGTCTTGTAGGCCTCCTGATTGTCGAAATCGGCCCCGGCGATGGCGACGTCCATGCGTACCGTCGTCCCCAACAACTCCGTCTTGATCTTGGCAATGTCGGCGGCGAACTCCGCGGCCTCCCGATAGCGCCGGCGCGGCGCGTCGTCATGATCGATGATGCCCATCCAGTAGATTTCCGCGCCGAAGTGCGCCGGGCGCCAGCGGAAGAACAACAGGCCGTCCGCGCCGCGCGCCACGGAACTCAGCGCCATGCGACGCATTTCGCCGGGCTCCGGCGTCATCGTCGAGAAGCCCGGCTGGCTGCCGAAGCCGGAGGCCTGTTCCGGCACGATGAAATTGCCGCCATAGGCGCGGCATAGGTCGAGATGGAGCGCTTGCGTGGCCGGATGCCCGCCGCTGCGCCGCATTTCGTCGTAAAGCATCGGATAGATGTCGAACCCGAGGAAATCGAGATCCTGGCCGAACTGGCCGCGGAAATCGATGTCGTCGAGCCTGCCGAGATTGTGGAAGACGAACCAGTCGGGATTGACCCGCCGCAGGATCTCGACCTGGTCATGCTGGAAAGCGGCCGTCGCTTCGGCGAGGAAGCGGTGATAATCCTGGATATGCCCCGGGCTCGGAAAGCCCGGATTGCTGTCGCGCGGCAAAGTGATCTGGTCGAAATGATCATAGGCGGTCGCCCAGAAATGGCCGCCCCAGGCGAAATTGAGCGCCGCGATCGTCTCATAGCGGTTCTGAAGATAGCGGCGGAACGCGCCCGCCGTCGCCTCCGAATAGGAGGTCGAGACGGTGGTGTTCAGCTCGTTATCCGTCTGCCAGCCGATGACATGCGGATTGTCGCGATAGTGATTGGCGAGCGCCTCGGTTATGCGGCGGCTGTGCATCCGGTAGACGGGGCTGTTGGTATCGGCGTGCTGGCGCGATCCGTGGTCTGCCACGCGGCCATTCTCGTCCACGCGCAGCACCTCCGGATAGGCGGCCGTCAGCCAGCGCGGGGGGGTGGCGGTGGGCGTGCAGAAGATGGTTCTGATGCCCTCGGCCGCCAGCACGTCGATCGCCCTGTCGAACAGCGAAAAGTCGAAGACACCCTCGCGTGGCTCGAAGATGTGCCAGGCGAATTCGCCCATGCGCACCACGTTGAAGCCGGCCGCCGCCATGCGCTCAGCGTCGCGCGCCCAGTAGCTCTCGTCGACATGCTCCGGATAGTGCGGAACGCCCAGGAGGAAATCGTCGAGATTGAGGGTGCGCCAAACGGAAAGCGGCGTCGGAGGGGTACGCTTCATGAGTTGATGTCCTTGTTCAGGTCCTTGCGACAGGTTTCTGGGAGGTGAGCGTCCACCCGTCGGCGTTGAAGAGGTAGGCATCGCGGGAGTCGAAGCCGATCGTGATCGGCGTGCCCGCGTGAAATGGCTTAATCTCGCCGATCTGGATGGTGAACACGCCGGTGCCGCTGTCGGAACCGGCGGTGGTGAGATCCCCGGCATCGGCATAGACGATGGTTTCGCGGCCGAGATATTCGGTAAGTCGCACCTCGGCGCAAAACCTCACGTCCGCCGCGGCATCGCCGATGCGCAGCTTCTCGGGCCGAATGCCGATCGTAACCGCGTCGCCGATCGCCAGCGGTCCGCTCAAGCCCTCGAAGGCGACGGTGAGCCCGCCGGCAGAGGCGATCCTGGCGCCGTGGCCGGCGACCTCCACGACCTTACCGGCGACGAAGTTCATGCGCGGCGCGCCGAGGAAGCCGGCAACGAACAGGTTGGCAGGATTGTTGTAGAGCGCCAACGGCTCGCCGACCTGCTCGATCCGGCCGCGATTGAGGACGACGATGCGGCTTGCCATCGTCATCGCCTCGACCTGGTCATGCGTCACGTAGATCATCGTCGAACCGAGCTTAGCGTGCAGGGTCGACAGTTCGACGCGCATCTGCGTGCGGAGCGCCGCGTCAAGATTGGAAAGCGGCTCGTCGAACAGGAACACATCGGGCGAGCGGGTGATGGCGCGGCCAATGGCGACGCGCTGCCGCTGGCCGCCCGAGAGCTGCTTCGGGCGCTTTTCGAGCTGTTCTTCGAGCCTCAGGAGCTTGGCGGCACGCGCCACGGCCGCATCGATCTCCGCCTTCGGGCGCTTCGCCATCCGCAGGCCGAAGCCCATGTTTTCCGCGACCGTCATGTGCGGATAGAGCGCATAGGACTGGAAGACCATGGCGATGCCGCGGTCGCCAGGATCGAGTTTGGTGACATCGCGTCCCTTGATCGACAGCCGCCCCGATGAGACGGTTTCGAGGCCTGCGATCGACTTCAGTAGTGTGGACTTGCCGCAGCCGGACGGTCCGACCATCACCACGAACTCGCCCTCGTCGATCGTAAGATTGATGTCCTTGAGGGCATGATAGCCGCCATAGTGTTTTTCGATGTTCCGAATTTCGACGCTGGCCATGGAAGCCATCCTTTGTTTTCGCGCTCTCAGCCCTTCACCGCCCCGGCCGTCAGGCCGGCGATGAAATGGCGCTGCATGAGGAAGAACATGACGACGGGCGGGATCGCGACCATGACGGTCGCAGCCGCCACAAGGTTCCAGGTCGAAACCCACTCGCCGCGCAGATTGTTGAGGCCCGCGGTGACCGGCTTCACCGCGTCGCTCTGCGTCAGCACGATCGCCCAGAAATAGTCGTTCCAGACGAAGGTGAAGGTCAGGATCGCCAGAGCCGCCAGAGCCGGGCGGACGAGCGGGATGACCACGTGGCGAAGTGTCTGCCAGGGCGAGGCGCCTTCCGCACGCGCCGCCTGGAAGAGTTCGTCCGGCAGCGCGGCAATGAAATTGCGCATGAAGAGCGTGGCGAAGCCCGTCTGGAAGGCAATGTGGAAGACGATCAGCGCATAATAGGTGTCGTAGAGGCCGAGCGACACCATCAGGTCTCGCACCGGGATCATCATGATCTGCGCCGGCAGGAAGTTGCCGCCGACGAAGAGCGCGAACATCAGACGCGCCCCCGGGAAGCGATGGCGCGAGAGCACGTAGCCGGTGAGTGTCGAAAGCACGAGGACGCCCAGGACCGACGGCAAGGTGACGATCAGACTGTTGACGAAGTACTGCGCCATGGCCGTCTGGGTGAAGACGGCGGTGTAGTTCTCGACGAAGTTGAAGCTCTTGGGCCAGCCCCAGTAGTTGCCGGACATCACCTCCTCGAAGGACCGGAGCGATGTGGCCATCACCGCCATCAGCGGCACGAGCCAAAGGAGAAGGACCAGGGCAACGAGGCCGACATAGACCGCGCGGCTGAGCGGGGCATATTCCGGTATCGGGCGCGGATACATCAGGCGCTCTCCTGTTCAGGCTTGAGAAGGGTGCGCAGATACCAGGCGATGAACACCGCCATGATCACGAACAGGACCGTGGCGATGGCCGCGCCGTAGCCGAAGCGGTAGGAGAATATCGATTGCTCGTACATCTGGTAGGCGAGCACGGAGGAGGAGCCGAAGGGCCCGCCGGAGGTCATCACCGCCACCATGTCGAAGGACCGCAGGGCGCCGATCACCGTCACGGCGAGCGCAATGAAGCTCACTTCGCGAAGCTGCGGGAGGACCACGTTCCAGAGCATCGCGAAGCCGCGCGCGCCATCGACGCGTCCGGCGCCGATCAGATCCTCGCTGAGATTGTTGAGGCCGGCGAGAAACAGCACCAGGCAGAAGGCGACCTGTGGCCACAGCGCCGCGATCACCACCGCGAAGGTCACGAATGTCTCGTCGGACAGGAGCGCCGGCGCCGTCGCGCCAAAAGAGCCGAAGAGCAAGGAGAGCAGACCGAAGGTCGGGTCGTAGACCCAGGTGAAGACCACGCCGACGGTGACCGACGCCAGGACCAGCGGCACGAAGAACAGGGATTTCATGATGCGCATTCCCCTCATCGGCTGATTGAGGAGAAGCGCAAGGGCGAGGCCGAGCGGCGGCGCCAGCATGAACATGCCGAGCCAGATCAGGTTATTCTTGAGCGAGACGTAGAATGGCGGATCGTCGATGAGCTGGCCGTAGTTCGATAGACCCACCCACTGCATTTCGCCGACGCCATCCCAGTCGTGGAACGACACCCAGATCGTCTCCACGGACGCCAGGATGATCACGACCCCGAACAACAGGGCGCCTGGAAGAATAAATAGGGTTGGGGCCATCCAGAACCGATGGCGCCGCCAAAAGCTGGACATCTGTCCCATCTCTCACAGGACCGGATTTCGTCTCAAAAGTTGCCCGCGTCGCGCCAGTCTGGGCAGGGGTGCATGCTCCTGTCATGCATGCCCCTGCTCGATGTGCGGTCCGCCAGGGAGGGAGCCGCGGCCGTGACAAACCGCTTAGACTTTGAAGATGCGTTTGCGCGTCGTTTCGAGCCGCTCCAGGATCTGGTCGCGCCGCTCCGGGTTGGTCATGAATTCCTGGAAGCCTTTCAAGCCTTCCTGCGCCATGTCGGGATCGGTGTCGCGGTCGTAATATTGGGCGGAACCCGCGACGCTCTTCAGCTGTTCGACGGCGGCATTGACCAGCGGATGCTTGCTCGGCGGGCAGTCGCTGCGCGGCGGCACGGCGCTTTCCGTCTCCAGGAAGGCGGAAAGGTTCTCGGGCTTGTAGAAATAGGCGAGGAACTCGCGCGCGTCTTTCTTGTTCTTGGCGTTCTTCGGAACATGGATGGAGTTCAGCGCGAAGTCCTCATAGCGCGCCATGCCCTTGGTGATTTCCGGGAAGCGCACAAAGGCGATCTGATCCTGCTGGTCCTCGGGGAAGCCGTATTTGATGAAGCCGGCGAGATCCATCATCGCCGCCTTCTTCTGCGCCAGCGCGGCGGCGGCCTGCTCCCAGCCGGAAGACGTGTGGTTCGGCGTAAAGAGGCCCGCCTTGACCAGCTCTCCCCACTTGTCGAAGACGGGGGTCAGCGCCGCATCCGTATAGGACATCTTGCCGTCCATAAGCGCCATGTGCTTGTCGAGGCCGTTGATGCGCAGGTTCATGTGGTCGAACCAGCCGGCGGCGGGCCACATTTCCTTGGTGCCCATGCTGACCGGGACCATGCCCGCCGACTTGGCCTTCTCGCCGAGGACCAGCAGTTCATCGATGGACGCAGGCGGCGTCCAGCCCTTCTCGGCAAAGACGTCCTTGCGATAGAAGAGGCCCCAGAGCAGACCGCCGAGCGGCAGGCCGTACTGCTTGCCGTCCACCGTGACAGCGCCGGCTGCCGGACCGAGCACGCTCTTGTAGTTCTCGCGCTCAAAGAGATCGGAAATGTCGTCGAAGAGATCACGCTTGACGAAGGCATTCATCCGGTTGCCGGAGAACCAGAAGCAGAGGTCCGGCGCGCTGACCACGAGATAGCTGCGGATCGCCGTCTTGTGGGCCTCGTGATCCATGTTGTTGATGGTGACCTTTACGCCGCTCGCCTTCTCGAACTCGCTGGCCAGCCGCTGCAGTACGTCGCGCTGTGCGGCGTTGCCTATATTGGAAATGATCGCCAGTTCCTTCCTCTGCGCCACGGCCCGGCACCCAAGCGCCATGCCGGCCAGCACCGACCCGGTGCCTATCATGAACTGTCGGCGTGATGCCGCGATGCCGAAACCCAGCGGCGATACGTCTTTCAAAGCCATGCTCTCTCCTCCCAAGACAGAGCTTCGCCATGCTCGAGCGAAGGGCCGCTCGAACTGCCTCAACTGCAAAGATGCTTGCTGCCGGCCATGCGTGAGACGCCTAAGTTTCGTCGCGCCGGGCGCTCCTCGATTGCCAACGATGCAGACTTAGCCTAGTCTCAAAAACGAGACAATAGTTAATTTACGGAATAATTAAATGAGGACTGATTTGACGAGCTGCTCGCGCGGCAGGAGCGGGAGTAGTCGATGCTCCGGGCGACGCGCCGGCGCGGCGGCGCGGCGGCGAGAGCGAGTTCGAGCGGCTGCGCGACTACCGCCGGGGGGACGAGTTCCGGTCGATCGACTGGAAGGCGACGGCGCGGCGGCAGAAGCTCATCTCGCGCGAGTACCAGCTGGAGAGCAACCAGAGCGTGATGTTCATGCTCGACGCGGGCCGGCTGATGACGGCCGAGACGGCGGGCCTGTCGGTGTTCGACCAGGCGCTCAACGCGGCGTTGATGCTCGCGCACGTGGCGGCGCGCGGCGGCGATCAGGTCGGCCTGCTCGCCTTCGCGGACGCGGTGCGGACGTTCCTGCCGCCGACGGGCGGACCGCGCGCGGCCCGCCGCGTGGTCCAGGCGGCGTACGACCTCGCCCCGGAGCTCGTCGAGACGAGCTACGACGTCGCGTTCCGGGCGCTCTCGGCGCGGGTGCGGAAGCGGACACTCGTGGTCCTGTTCACGCAGGTCGTGGACGAGGTCTCCGCGGGCGAGCTGCTCCGGCAGATGCGGGGCGTGCTGCCGAGGCACCTGCCGCTCTGCGTGCTGTTCCGCGACGCGGACATCGATCGGATGCTCGATCCGGGCTCCCGGGAGGGCGCCGGCGCGCCGGCGCTGGATCCCTATGTCCAGGGGGCGGCCGCGGAGATCGTGGGCTTCCGGGACCGGGTGATCCGCGAGCTGAAGAAGCAGGGCGCGCTGGTGCTCGACGTCGTGACCTCGGAGCTCACGCCGGCGCTGATCAACCGGTATCTGGAGATCAAGGCGCGCCACCTCCTGTGAGGCTTGCGGAGGCGGGAGCGGGAGCGGAGGCGGAGGCGGAGGCGGAGGCGGGAGCGGGAGCGGTAACGATTTAAGAAATGCTCGTCTCGGGTCCTTCATCTTACCGGCGTGCTCGGGAGGTGCAAGGCCAAGCCGTGCTCGCCGTACTATCGAGTAGGCGCCCCCCGTTGCCAGGGGGCGCCTCTCAGTCCCGGTAGGGACGGGCCTTTCGGCCCGCCCCCCGGACAGAACCCGGCGAGCGGATTTCCCGCACCGGGCTCCCACCTTCGGTCTACGGGCCAGCGAATCTCCGATCGGGCCAGGGGTGCGCGACGCGCGGAGGCGGAAGAGGGTATCGAGCGTCGAGGTGCTTGAACTTGCTGACGGGCCATCGAGAGCGCTGGTCCCGTCGTTGAAGCTGACGGTACCAGCACTGCTGCACCTCTCGATGGAACGAGGCAAGCGCTCGGTGGTTGGTGGGCACGCCGTAGTAATTGTCGTGCCCACGGATCACCGAACAGAGCCATCCGTGCTGCTTCTTCAGGGGGTACCCGTTCACGCCCCTATCACCAAAGGGTGCAAATCCCAGTTTGCACCGGAGTCTTCACCGTTCCCGTTCCCGTTCCCGTTCCCGTTCCCGTTCCCGACCTTCACTGTGGAGGCTCTTCGCCAGCTTGATCAGCATCGACGCGATCCGCTCGAGCAGCGCCTTGGCTTCGCTGTGCCGCTCTGCCGGCACGGCACGAAGGCGCAAGAATACGTCGAATATCGCTGCGCATTCAGTCGTCGACCCTGCCGCGGACAGATAATACCGTCGCTTGTCCGGCTTCGAGAACTTGCCGGCTCCCTCCGCGATGTTGAGCACGATAGACGTCGCGGCGCGGTGTAGTTGATCGGCGAGGTGGCTCCTTCCCCGGGGAAGCTGCGCGATCGTGTCGTCCGCGATGATGATGAAGTCGAGTGCTGCGCGATAGACGTCGAGACGCTTCGCCGTCGTGCGCGAGGAGCGAGGCAAGGACCTTCCGTACTACGTCGAGAACGAGCTGCGCCGCTACCTCGACTGCGGCATCCTCGCGAAGGGGTTTCTGCGCGTCGTGTGTGCGCGGTGCGGCGACGAGATGCTCGTGGCCTATTCGTGCAAGTGCCGCGGCGCGTGCCCGAGCTGCTCGGCGCGGCGAATGTGCGGGAGCGCGGCGCACTTGGTCGACCACGTGCTGCCCGACGTGCCGCTCCGGCAGTGGGTGCTCACGGCGCCCTATGAAGTGCGTCGGGTGCTCGCGCTGCGGCCTGACGCGCTCACCGCGCAGAACCGCTTCTTCGTCGAGGAGATCGCGCGGTGGCAGAAGCAACGCGCGGCGGCGTTCGGGGTGCAGGGCGGGGAGACCGGGGCGGTCACGTTCGTCCAGCGGTTCGATTCCATGCTCCGGTGTTTCGTGCACCTGCACGTCGTGGCGCTCGACGGCGTCTTCACGAAGGCGGAGGACGGCGCGCTCGTCTTTCACGAAGGGCCGGCGCCGTCGCGCGAGGAGATCGCGCACGTAGCGGCGCGCGTCGAGAAGCGGATGGTGCGGTGGCTCCGGCGAAGGAAGCTCATCGACGAGCGACCCGCCGAGGAGCGCTCGAACGAGCCACGCGAGGTCGAGCCGCTCGAAGCGTGCATGCAGATGGGGCTCTTCGACGGTGTGTTCCTGCGACTCGGCGACGGCGGCGCGCAGCTCGGGAGCGACGACGACGAGCCGCATGCGCCACGAGGCAAGGGGCCGTGGACGGCGGAGGTCGGTGGCTTCAACGTGAATGCGGGTATCACGGTGCGCGCCGACGATGCAGAGGGACGCGAGCGACTCTGCCGCTACGGTGCGCGTCCGCCGTTCAGTTTGGAGCGACTGTCGCTCCTGCCGGACGGCCGTGTGGCGTATCGGTTGAGAAGGCCGAGGCGCAACGGGGCGACGCACCTGGTGATGACGCCTGTCTCTTTCTTGGCCCGCGTTGCAGGGCTGATTCCTCCGCCGAGATTTCCGCTACTGAGGCTCAGCGGCGTGCTCGGGCCGAACGCGCCGTGGCGCGCCGCCGTCGTGGTGTACGGCCGCGGAGGCGTTGCGGCGGCGAAGGCAGCCCACGACGCCCCGAAGCGGAAGAGGCGCAAGGGCAAGGAGAAGGAGGACGGCAACGCGGCGGCGATCCTCGTCGATGGGGGCGCGAGGCGTGACGAGGTGCCCGAGGAGGGCGACGTGCCGCGCTCGAGCCCAGGCAGGACCAGCCTCGGCAGCGGCGTGGTGCAGGTCGTCGGCGCGCGGTTCGACTGGGCCCGTTTGCTTCGCCGCGTGTACCTCGAAGATGTCCTCGCCTGCCCTTGTGGCGGTCGGCGTCGGGTGATCGCGGACCTTCACGATCCCGAGGTGGTGACCGCTATCTTGGTCCACCTGGGGCTGCCGACCGAGGGGCCGGCCGTGGCCCGAGCGCGCGACCCAACGGGGTGCGAGGCAGCGTGACGCGAGCGCGAGGAAGGGGGGCGAAGGGGACGTGTGCCCGCCGGAGGCCACACGCCGCCAGCGCTGCGCCTGGAGCGGGCGAGCTGCCGCGGTCCGTGCATCGGCGGCGGAGCGCCGACGGGGGGCTCCGCAGCAGATCGCCCTTGGATGTCCTAGCCGCCCCATCACGCAGCAAGTTCTTGGAGAACTGGCCGGAGCGGTTGTGCATCGGCGCGCGACCCTATAACCCATCACCGCGACGTAGGCCACCATCTATCGAGGCGGATAATCGAATCAGAGAGCCGGTAGATTCGACGCGAACTTCGAGCGATGCCCGTAATGCCGCGTGAACCGACCTGCACTTACCGACACGTCGACCCAATCGTGTGAGAATCGTTGCCGGTCGTGCGAGGTTTCCGACGGCCTGGGCGAGGGAGTGGAATATGGAGAGGCCTCGACGTTCAGTCTGGTTCGTCGATTTGCTGGCGCCCCTTCGGAGCGCCAGCTCGCCCAGCCTCACGGCTTCGATTTCCCTCAGCAGCGCGAGGGCAATCTCAGCAGCGTGCGTGCCTCACGTCTCCTCAGTGCGCCGTCGGATCGTTGACGCGCCCCGAGAAGAGGAGAGCCCCCGTGGGCAGGTCGCTGATGAAGAAGAAGAACGGGCGGTCCAGGACGATCTCCGCGCCCTCGGTGGGGCCGCCCGCGCCCGTGGAGCCGATGAGGACCGCGGTCGCCGCCGCTGCCTCGGTCCCGGCCTCGTCCACGTTGATCACCGCCTTGTGGATGACGTCCTCGATATGGATATCTCCGCCCGATGAGCCCGGGATCATGCCCGAGAAGTCGGCGCCGGGAATGAAGGCGCTCCCCATGCCGAGCCCCGTCAGCGCGTCTTTGAGAGAGGTCGACGTGCCGAAGGAGAACTTCGGCATCGTGATATCGACGGACCGGCCCTGCATCAAGGCGACGATCTCCTCGAGCCCCGCGCCGTCGAGCGACTCCTCGAACGCGTCCGCGGTCCCCTCGGCAGGCAGCACGAGGACCATCGAGACGGGGGTGCCCGCGTAAGGGATCTCCACCGCTTCCCAGCCGTCGCCGGCGCCGTACCGCGTCTCCTGTACGCCGTGCATCATGTCGGCCGTGACGCTCGTGTCGTCGCCGCGCTGGAACGCCCCAGGCGTCGTCGCCTCCTCGTTGAACGGCGTGTGCCACGCGGCGTCAAAGTAGATGGCGTTGACGAGAACGGCCAGCGTCTCCGGGGTCACGTTGTTGTCGAGGAGCTTCGGAATCATGTCCTCGGTCTGGTCCTTCACCCACGCGTTGATGAGGCCCTCGGCCTCCTTCGGAGCGGTGAAGTCCGCGAGCCGCACGCTGGCCCCGTAGTTCTCGCCGAGCACCATCAAGAACGACGGCGCGATGCCGAGATCGATCTGCGACCAGATCGCGTTGGCCGTGTGGAGACGGAAGCCGCCTCCCTCGACGTTGCTCGAGCCCTCGGCGCGCCTCTTGAGCTCGAGGTCCACCCAGTTGAACGCCGGGTGCAGCCGCTCCTGCGGCAGCTCGAACCGCATCGCCGTGGCGATCGCCTGCTCCGTGGTGGTCCGCGCGCCCGCGTAGGTCATGGCGAGCGCCGTCGAGATGCTGTAGGGCGAATAGACCACGTTCGTCGTCGCGCTGTGGAGCGCGCGGCCGAGATCGAACGCGAAGCTCGCATTGTTGCGCGAGAGCGACGCCTGATCCTCCTCCGAGACGACCGGATCCATGATCCGCGTCGTGTCCGAGGGCAGCACGCAGCCAGCCTTCGCCTCGAAGCACTCGACGGTCGAGCCGCCCCCTCCCTGGCCCGAGCCGCCCCCTCCCTGGTCCGGGCCGCCCCCGCCGGTGCCGCCTCCCTCGTTCGAGCTGCACCCCACCAGAGCCGACATGAGCACGCTAGCCAAGATCGTTGATGTTCGCATGACATCGGGTTTTGCAGGCTGCGTGCCAGAGCGCGTCCGCGCCGAAAATCGCACGTTTGCCATGGGCAGGCGCGTGCAGCCGGTGAGTCTGGAGCAAAGTGTGCCGAAATGAGCCGTGTGCTGAGCCCGCGGTCGAGCTAAGAGGAGCCGGTGACGGCGAAACCGATGGATCGGCGGGGTGGATGTGCCTGTGCCTCTTCGCCGGAGCCCATGGTGTGCCGGGAAGGTCGTGCAGCACGAGCGGGTTGCGCCGAGGTGCGCCACGGACCACATCGCGGAGCTCTCTCCAGGCCTCCTCGATGGGCGCCTCCAGCACCGCTGAATCGTAGACATGATATCGAGCTGCGAGCATCGATGTACCTCCCCGCGGCGTCGCACGAGCGCGACGTCCTTCCGCGCAGCGGGCGATGCTGTCAGATCGCCGCGCGGCGCCGTGAGCGCGCGCCCCCTCACGGCGTCTCGCGCAGCTCCGCGCAGCAGCGCACGCCGGTCGAGTAGTCGAAGTACGTGAAATCGTGCGACGAAACGCGCGCCATGCACCCTTCCCTGGTCGCGCGCGCATAGAACCCGCCGACGAAGGTCCCCTCCGGATCGTCGATCCACTCGTCCAGGTTGCCCACCATGTCCGCGATCGCGTCGCCCTCCCACGCGCTCGCGCACGTCGCGGTCTCGCCCGTCCGCCGCAGGAGCGGCGCCCCGCCGACGCGCACCAGGTTGAGCCGCGGATCGCTGTGCCCGAGGCTCACGTCGCGGTGGAGCACGGCGACCGGGTGCCCCTCGCGGAAGACGTTGCACTTCCCGTCCGCGTACGTGGGCCCGTACGGGAACTGCTCGTCGCGCTCGCCGCGGCACGCCTACGTCGCGGTAATCGCAGGCGTTTCAGGCGTGGAAGGCCTGCCTGATCGCATAAGGCCCGTTCTGTCAATGAGCTCGTACAGTCGGACTGCACGAGTCAGGAACGGCTCCGAGAATCTTGACTTTGCGGAACGCGTTTGCTTGTCCTATCCGCACGGCGCGCGCGCGAGCAGCGTGGTCGAGACGGTCAGCGCGCCGAGCGGCCGCGGCACCACGTACTCGAGGTCGCGCGCGGCCACCACGGCGCCGCCCTCGGCCAGTTCCTCGAAGCGCGCGCGCCGCACCTCGAGGAACCCGGTGCTGGCGCTCGGGTCCACCCGCGAGAACCGCCGGCGGCTCGGACGCTCGAGCAGGGCGCGCAGCGACGTCGGCCGCACGACGGCCACCGCGCCGCCGTCCCCGCCGGCGCCCGCGTCGGCAGCGCCTGCCGCGGCCCCTCCGGGCGGATCGGCGCGCCCCTCGGGGAGCGCGATGTCATCGCCGATCCACGGCCCGAACGGCAATCCGAAGCGCGCCAGCAGGTCGTAGACGTTCAGCTCGAGCCGCGCGTCGGGCAGGCCTCCGACCTGCGCGGCGCGCAGCAGCTGGCGCGCCTCGATGGCGCGGATGCGGCCCGAGGTGCCGAACCCGGAGACGTTCTCCGAAGGCGCGTTCACGAACGTGGGCTCGACCTCCACCAGCATCGAGCGCACCTCCTCGAGGATGCCGCCCGGCGACGGGTAGTACGTCGTGCCCGGGATCATCCGCTGGATCGCCGCCGCCCGCACGCCGGCCGCCCGCTCCAGCGCGCGCTCGACCGTGTGCCCGACCGGGAACTCGCTCTGCACCACCGCGATCGGCTCGGCCAAGTAGTCGGCCGGGCCGCTGCCGTCGAGGGGAGGCGTCTCCTCGCGGCAGGCGTGCGCGATCGGCCGCGGGTAGCTCGTCCTCGCCAGCACGTACGCCGTCTCGCCGGCGAAGAAGAACGGCACGATGTCGAGCGTGGGGTGGGGTCGCGCCGCCAGGTCGAACACCCCTCCGATGGCGCGATCCTGGTGATGCTCGATCCGCAGGAACTGCGGAGGGCCCTCCGCCGGCCGGAGCCGGAACGCGACCCCCTGACCGGCCTTCACCTTCTCGCCGACGATCAGGTAGTTCGTGGGCGGATAAGGCAGCCGCGCGCCCGCGGCGTCCCGGAGCTCGAACCGGCCGGCGAACCGGTTGCGCACGATCCAGGGGTTGCGCAGCGGCGTGGACGACAGCACGCGCAGGCCGAGGCGGGCGAAGAGCGCCTCGAACTGCGCTTGCGAGAAGTAGGTGTACTCCTCCTTGACCTCGGCTTCCCAGTCGGCGCGGTAATCCTTCCGCAACAAGAACTCGACAGCATGCTTGTGGGCGAGCCGATACCGGCGCCACCCGGGGCGCGGCGCGGGAAGCGCGCCAGACGGCGCCGCCAGCGCGTCGGCGGCGTTCGCGTGGCGGTAGCCGCCATACGAGGTCACGTGGTGCAGCACCGACGAGTCGAAGATCCCGTCGAGGCTCTCGGGCGGGAAGACCGCCGTGGCGATGTCGCCCAGCTGGAAGCTGAGGTTCGGGTGCCGATGAGCGCGGCGCGCGAGCCTTGACTTTGCGGAACGCGTTTGCTTGTCCTATCCGCCCGCGCCGGTGCCTGCCCCTCCGGGAATCGTGGACACGTTCCGCGTCCTCCACCCGAACGAGGCGACGGTCGGTACATTCCTCGTCCACGTCGCCCTCCCGGAGCAGCCGCTCGCCGAGCCACTGCAGCCCGTAGGCGAAGCCGCGCACCTCCTCGAGCACCTGCGCCACGTGCGCCGCGGCTCCTTGCGCGGCCACCTCCCTCGCTGCTTCCGCATCGAGCGGCCCGACCCAGATCCGCTGCGAGCTGGTCAAGAATCGCGACGTCAGCCCATTCTATTGAAACACCTCATAGAGATCCCGCCGGGACGCCGAGACCCAGGTGATCGTCCGCCCCTCCACATGCCCACGCATCGCCTCGAAGAAGCCCTCATCGAACCCCTGTCCCACCGTCGCGAGCTTGTCCGCCTCGTCGAGAATCAACACCAGCTTCCCGAGCCTCCCTAACTGCTCCACCGCCGCGCGCAGGGTCGCCCCCTCCTGCTCGATTCGTGCGGCCACCTCGGGCTTGTTCACCTTCCGCGCGATCGCCGCGACCAGCATCCCTGGCGAGAAGCCGACGCCCGGATCGATCCAGGCCACCGGCCGGCCCGCGGGCACATGCCGCTCCACCCAGCGCAAGAGCGACGACTTCCCCACCTTCGCCCCACCCAGGATCTGCGCCGGCAGGTTCTTGGCGATCGCGTCGAGGATCTCCCCCTGCTCCGCCGTGCGGCCAAAGAAATCCTGGGCTCGCGCGATCGGCGGGCCGCGCGTCTGGAGCCGCCGACCGCCTGGGACTGCACACGATGCCGCCCGTGCAGCAGCGTCGCCCGCCAGCGCGGCCCGGCACCAGGGAAGTCTTGGAGGAACGTCCACCGGGAGACCTTCGCCCCGCTGCGCTCGGCGATGGACGCGGGGCCCCGCGCTGCGGCGCCGGACGCCGAGCGTGCCGAGGGCGAGCAGCGAGAGCGCCGCGGGAGGCCAGGGCGACCCTCCCGGGGCACCGGGAGGGGCGAGGGCGCAGCCGGTGTTGTCCAGGTTGTACGTGGCGGGCGGCGGGTCGACGCAGGCGTGGTCCCGATCGCAGACGTACCCGGGCGCGCATTCGTTGACCGAGGCGCAGAGATCCCGGCATTGCGCCGTGGCGACGTCGCACGCATAGGCCTCGCAGTCCCTGGGTTTGCTCGTGCACTCGCCGACCTCGCAGCGGTCGCCGTCGGTGCACCCGTTGCCGTCGTCGCAGACAGGCCCGGTCAGCAGCTCGCAGGTGCCCGCCTTCCGGGCGCCTACCAGGGTCACGTCCGTGCGGACCGAGCAGGTATCGCAGGAGCCGGCATCGCAGGCTGTGTCGCAGCAAACGCCGTCGACGCAGAAGCCGCTCCGGCAGTCGGTCGCCTGGTTGCACAGCGTCCCGTTCCGAGGAGCTTGAACAGGTCGGCGGTCGCCAGGGGAACACCGCCTTCACCGAGCCCGCCGAGCACGAGCACCGTCCCATCCTCGAGCGAGGTCCCCATGGGCTCGCTCCGGGGGATTGTCAACGGCCGGACCGGCAGCCAGGCATTCCTGCCCGGATCGTACACCTCGGCGTCCGAGAGCGGACCGCCGGTGTCGGCGCCGCCCGCGACCAGCACCCGACCGTCTGGCATCAACATGGCGACATGGCCTGTGCGCTCGTGGAGCATCGGGGCCGCAGGTGCAAAGTTCCTGGTCGTCGGATCGAACAGCTCCGCCTGGGCGAGGACGCCATTGCTGCCCACGCCGCCTGCGAAGAGGACTTGATCGCGCCGCTCGGCGGGAGCAGGAGCCGAGGACCTCGCCGCAGGCCGCCTGGTCTCCCTCATGGCCGGTCACGCTCTCGAAGAGGTCGGCATTCACGCCGTCTACCCGCAGGGGCGGCACCTCTCGGCAAAGGTCCGTAGCTTCGTCGACTTTCTCGTGAGCCGGTTCGCGCAGGAGCCCGCGTGGGACACCTGGGCCCGCGGCGGCGCGACCGCCCCAGCGCAGCCGGGGCGCAAGAGGGAGCGGCGGCGATGACGCAGCTGTTCACCGATAGCCCGCGAGAACAGGCGCGACCGCGGCCCGATCGGATCGCGCCGCGCGACCCGGCCTCCGCTCAGCTCGGCATCAGGGAGTGCTCGCCTTCCTCCTGACCTTGCGTTCGGCGATCCGCCATCCGCGCGCGGTGCGCTTCACGATATCCTCGTAGATCACGCTTCCCGAGCTGCCGTTCGCGAGAACGCCGATCCCCTTGGATCGCACCCGGACCACGCCGTCGTCGTCGACCCGCACCATGACGTTCGTCACGTGGTGCCCGACGGGATTGCCCTCCCCGTTGTACTGGAAGAGCTCCCGCAGGCGTTCGAGGCCGCGGTGGGATCCGAACCCAAGGGCGCTGACGTCGTAAACGGCGTCCTCCGTGAACAAGCTGTCGAGATCGTCGATGGCGCCGTCGTCCACGAGGTGCCCGTGCAGGGACATCAGCTCATGAATGGCGAGGCGGTCCTCGACGGCCAGGGTCGTCTTGTGCTCTGTCATGTCCGTCTCTTCCGATGGTGTTCCGGATCGGTATGCCCGCGTTCTCGTCGGCGGGTCGATACAGGCCGGCAATCCCTCACGACGGCGAGGAGCACCGGCCGCAGATCCCGAGCTCCACCCTGATACCAGTCCACGCGCGCGGTGTGCAGTGGGAAGTTGTTCACGCGAGCCTCGCGCCTTCGCGCGACCCTCTGGTACGATCCTCTGTTGCGCTCGTGGCGCGTCCCCACGCGCCCTCTTCATACCGGAAAGAGGTGCTGCGCCATGAAGTCCACGAAGACCCTGAGCTTCGGCGACACGTAGCGGCTCGAGGGCCACAGGATCCGGAACAGGCCCGCGTGATGGGTGTGATCGTCGAGCACGGCGACGAGCGCGCCGTCGTCGAGCTTCTGGCGGATGGCGAAGTCCGGCAGGCAGGCGATGCCGAGCCCCTGCTCCGCCATGTGGATGAGCGGTTCGATCGTGTTCGCCACCGCCGTCGTCGGCAGCTCGATCTCGACGTGCTTGCGCCCGCGGCGCAGCGGCCACGGCTCGAGCTTGCCGCTCGTCGCGTAGCGGTGATGCAGGCAGGCATGGGAGCGGAGGTCGTCCGGCTCCTGCGGGACCCCCCTCCGCTTGAAATAGCCGGGCGCGCCGACGAGCTTCAGCCGGAACGCGCCGAGCGCGCGGGCCATCAGCCGTGAGTCGTCGATCTCGCCCGCGCGCACCACGGCATCGAAGCCTTCCTCGATCACGTCGACGAGCCGGTCGGTGAAATCGAGATCGAGCTCGACCTCGGGGTAGGCTCGCATGAAGGCGCAGAGCGCCGGCATCATCAGCATGCCGGCGAGCGGCAAGCTGACGCGCAGCTTGCCGCTCGGCGCGCCCTGCGTCTGGGCGAGCTCCAGCTCGGCCGCCTCGACCTCGGCGAAGATGCGCCGGCACCGCTCGAGGAAGAGCGCGCCCTCCGGCGTCAGCGTGATCGTGCGCGTCGAGCGGTGGAAGAGCCGCACGCCCAGCCGCTCCTCCAGCCGCGCGACCGCCTTGCCGATCGCCGAGGACGATACACCGAGCTGCCGCCCGGCGACGGTGAAGCTCCGAGCCTGAGCGGCGTGAACGAAGGCGTTGAGCGCGCCGAGGCCGTCCATCTCGACCCCTCTCCATTCCGGACAGCTACGTCCGATGTGTTCGGAATTATAGCCCCGTTGTCCGTGGTGTCGAGCGCGTTTATCCTGCCCATCAACGTGGTTGCCGGGGTCGCCTCGCCCACGTCGGCGTCGATCTCTCCGTCAGCCGCGATCGAGGGTTGCACCCGAGGCGATCGCGCGCGCGCGGCCGCCGCCCTCGCCGTGCAGGCCGTATTCCGGCCCACGGAGGGCGCGAGGCGGTGGGCGGCCGGCTCCGGCGCCGCGCATCGTGAGCTCCGCGCTCGACACCATCGAGCGGAGCACCGGCAAGAGGCCGCGCGGCTGGCTCAGCCCCGGGCTGAGCGAGTCGATCCGCACGCTCGACCTGCTCGCCGAGGCCGGCATCCAGTACGTCGCCAACTGGGTCAACGACGAGCAGCCCTATCCCATGCGGGTGAAGAGCGGCTCCATGCTGTCGCTCCCGTACTCGGTCGAGCTCAACGATTTCGCGGCTTTCCTCGAGCGAGGGCAGACCGGTGAGGCCTTCGCGCAGACGATCTGCGATCAGTTCGACGTCCTTTACGAGGACGGGGCCGGCTCGGGGCGCGTGATGGCGATCTGCCTGCACCCGTTCCTGATCGGGCATCCCCACCGCAGCAAACACCTCGCCAGAGCGCTCGCCCACATCGCCTCGCGCCGCGAGGTGTGGCTGACGACCGGCGGCGACATCGCCGACTGGTACGACAGGAACTATCGGAAGCGCTGACTCACGACGGGCATCGCCCTCCTCGCGCTCACTCCGCGGCGGCCGCGCCCGGCGGGTCGAGGTAACCCGACGCGATGAGCGGGGCGATATAGGTCGAGAGCAGCCCCTCGTCGATCGGCGGGCACGCGACGCCCATCCCCTCCAGCACCTCGAGCGTACCCCGGCAGTCGCACCGCACCGCGCGCGGCCCTGCGGCGGTCCTGTCCTCCGGAGGAAGGAGCTCCATGATCGCCAGGAGCTCCGCGAGCGAGCTGTCGGGCGAGGCAGAAGCCGCCGCGGCAAGCTGGTCGAGCCACGCCTCGAAGCCGCACGCCCGGAGCCGGTATCCCCTGCTCCGCAGCAAGGGCCAGAGAGCGCCTGTCCGGACGGGCTCCGGGTTCACCAGGTGATAGGTGCGCCCCACCGAGCTCGCCCCGCTGAGCGAGGAGCAGCGGGCGATCATCGTCCCTGCGCTGCAGCTGAACTCGCTCACGACGCTCGAGCGCTATCCTGGCCACCTGCGCGAGGCGGGCCTGGAGCCGCTCCAGGTCGTCGACATCAGCCCGAGCATGCGGAAGACGACCGCGAAGGTGGAGGAGCGCATGCACGCCCGGGCAGAGGCGCTCGCTGCGCACTACGGCCCCGAGTTCGTCGGGATCATGAAGGGGCTCTGGCCGCAGCTCGGGGCCATCTACGAGAGCAACCTGGGCTACGGGCTCGTCACCGCGCGCAAGCCCGCCGGCTGAGGGCCGGGCCCACCAGAACCACCCCCCCCGATCGCTCCCGGCACCTTCACCATCGCGGCGGAATGTCGTGACGCGTCGCTCGCGCGAGCCTCACCCGTCGCCCCGGAAGAGCTCACGAAAGAAGCGCTCCCTGTGCAGCAGGAAATCGCGCGTGAGCGCGAAGTGCTCCGTCTCCTCGTACGCGACCGGCGCGATGCCGTCCTCCGAGAGCAGGTAGATCGTCGCCGCGGGATAGGCGAGCACGATGGGTGAGTGCGTGGCCACGATGAACTGCGATCGCCCCTTCTCGATGAGCTCGTGCATCCGCGCGAGCAGCGTGAGCTGCCTGGCCGGCGACAGCGCCGCCTCCGGCTCGTCGAGGATGAAGAGGCTATCCGGCCTGAACCGGTTCTTCACGAGGGCCAGGAACGACTCGCCGTGCGACTGCTCGTGGAGCGACGTGCCGCCGTAGAACTCGGTCACCGCCAGCTCATCCACCTGGGTGGCGACGTTGAAGAAGCTCTCGGCACGGAGAAAGAAGCCGTTCTTCTCCCGGCGCGGCCCGCGGACGAGCCGCATGGCCGCGTGCAGCTCCGACTCGGAGCGCCGGGTCGAGAAGTTGAACCCCTTGGAGCCGCCCTCCGCGTTGAAGCCGGCCAGCAGCGCGAGCGCCTCGATGAGGGTCGACTTGCCGGAGCCGTTCTCGCCGACAAAGAAGGTCACCTTCGGATGGAGTTCGAGCTCGTCGATGGCGCGCACGGCGGGGATGCTGAACGGGTACCTCGAGAAGTCGGCGACCCGCTCGCGCAGGAGCTGGACCGAGCGGATGAAGCCGGGCTGGAGGTGGGCGCGCGTCATCAGGGTGTCGCTCTCTCTTCATTGAGGGCTGCGTCGTTCGATCGGCGCTCACACACGCGGCGTCGCGCTGTCCCCCTCGTGACGCACATGAATGGCAGCCAGCACAGGCATCACCGTGTTCATGACGCCGGCTCGTGGCGCCGACCACGCAGGTGAGGAACCGTGTTCTGACTCTGTTCTGCAAGCGGCATACTCTTCCCCGCCCGCCTGCCGGGGGATGTCACGCACCCCCGGAGCTGCTTGCGCTCGCTTCCTCGTTCTCGCTCTCTCGCGTCTCACGGAGCTCGTAGTGCTGCGATCGGGCGTCGAAGCGCGCAAGGACATCCCGCGCCTTCGCCGGCACGTACGCGGTCTCGTGGTCCTCGCCGGCGAACGTCTTCACAGCCTCGATCGAGTCGAACCACATGATGGTGACGAACTCGACTTCGTCCCCGAGCGGGCGCCGGAGCAGCTCGATGCGGCGGAAGCCTCGCACCTGCTTCGCCAGGATTGCCGGGAAGATCTCCGTCTTCAGCAGCGCCTCGTACGTCTCTGCGTTCTCGGGGCTTGTCCAGCCGTGCCAGATCCGTCCGATCATGTGACCTCCTGCAATAGATCGATCAGGGTACCAGATCCACGCTGCGCGCTGCGGCGCGTACGAGGCGCCAGCACCATCGCCCGCGTCGAAGAACGCCCAGGTGTTGAGTGAGACGTGCTGACGGGGCTGTTCGGCGGCCCAGCCAGGGGGGCCGGCCCCCTCCAGACCGCGATCCGCTGCGCTCGCGCTGCCGATGCGACAGCGGGACGCCGGATCAACGGGGTGCCTCCTGGACCAGATACAGCGTGGCCACCCAGCCGACGCGCCCGTTCGCGACGACCTCGACCTCGGACCACGCCAGCTGCTCGGCGATCCGGGTGCGGCCGGTGAGGCGCAGGGCCGTGCTGTCGGGCAGCGGGAGCCCGTCGCTCCCCGTCGACGGCGCCGCGCGCAGGTAGGCGCCGGCGCCCCCTGTATTGCCGATGGTGGCGCGCTGCGCGAGCACGGCGCAGGGCTGCGGGCGCGGCGCCGGGGACGCGCCCGGGGTCGCGAGCAGCCGCGAGGTGGCCAGGACGCCGGCCGCGCACACGCCGGCCGCGGCGATCGACGCGACCGAGGTGACGACCACCCTCCGCCGCGGGAGCCACGCGCGCGCCCGCCCGGCCCCGGCCCCAACCTCGGACCGGGCCGCAACCCCGGTCGCCCGCCCCGCCCCAACCCCGGTCGACCGCCCCGCCCGACCCCCGTCACCCGCCCCGCCTCAACCCCGGTCGCCCGCCCCGCCCCGACCCCCGTCACCCGCCCCGCCTCAACCCCGGTCGACCGCCCCGCGGCAGCCTCGATCACCCGCGCCACCGCGGCCCTGTCGAGGCCCAGCGCCGCCCCCGCCCGGTCGAGCCACGCCCGCTCCGCCGCGCTCAGCGCGCCGTCCCGCAAGCGCCCGCGCGCGTGCAGGCCGAGCCAGCGGATCCGCTCGGTCTCGGGCGCCGCCGCCGGATCGCGGACCCGCGCGATCGCGCGCTGGAACCCCTGCTCCGCCGGAAACAGATCGATCCCGGTGCGCTCCCGGCGCTCGCACCACGGGCAGCGCGGGAGCCTCCTGTCGTGGAGGTGCGCCGGGTTGCGCCCGCAGCGAACCATCTCGCGCCGCGCCCGCAGCAGGGCGGCGCGCCACGCCGCCGCCCCGGGGCGCTCGACCGGCGTGCCGTGCCCAGGGCCGAAGCAGCGGATGAAGAGCGTCTGCAGCTCCGGATGGAGCGTCGAGAAAGGGATCGCGCCCGCCGCGGGGCGGACGCCCGTCACGCCGGGGACCAGCGGGCAGAGGCCCAGGCGGATCCGGGCCGGGATGCGCTCGCCGCCGCGGGCCCCGCCGCCCGGCGCGAGCTCGCCCTCGAACGGGTGCGCCCCGCCGAGGAGGAGCTGGTGGATCAGCACGGCGAGCGCGAACGCGTCCGACGCGGGCGTGCGGTCTGCGCGGCCCGGCCCGGCGCCGTGGAGCTCCGGCGCTGTGTACTCCGGCGTGAGCACCGCGCACCCGTGGATCTGCCCTGCCGCAGGATCACGGATCTGGAACGAGTCGGCGTCCACCAGGGCGACGCGCCCGGAGAGCGGCGAGACGAGGACGTTCTGCGGCTTCAGGTCGCCGACGCAATGGCCGGCGCGGTGAACGCCCTCGACGAGGCGCGCGAGCCTGGCCGCGAGGACGCAGAGGTCCCGCTGGGTGAGCCACCCGGCGATCTGCATGCGCTCGTCGGGCACGAGGCAGCGGTGGAGCTCGATCATGCCGCGCTGCATGGGCATGAGGAACCCCGCGAACGCCGCGCGCCCCTCGGCCTCGACCAGCGGCGCGACAGGCCAGGCGAGCGCGCGCCGGAGGAGCCAGGACGGCCGGCGCTCCAGCATGACGCGCAGCTTCCGCTCGCGTCCTTCGGCCCTGTCCGCGCGGTAGATCTTGGCGCAGAGCGCCCGGCGCCCGCGCACGGCGAAGACCGATCCCTCGCCGCCCGCGCCGAGCTCCTCGCCGAGCTCGACGACCTTCCCTGCGGGATCCCGGTACGCCGTCGCGCCCATCCGCGCTCACAGCGGGGCGCACAGCAGCGCGACGGCGAGGGTCTTGTCGTCTCCCGAGCTCCGCCGCAGCGGCTCGGCGTCGAGCAGCCGCGCCACCTCGTCGCTGGCGGCGCCAGCGTCGGTGACCTCGGCCGCGAAATCGAGGAGCGGGGCGCAGAACGGCGCATAGGGCGCGAGGGCGCGGCCCCGCACGAGCGCGGCGCCCTCGCACCCGTCGGTGAACGCGCAGAGGGCGTCGACGCCCTCGTGGAGGCTCACGCGCAGGCGCGCCTCCCACGAAGGCGACGAGACGAACCAGGTCTCGTTCGCGTATTCACCGCGATCGGGCGCGCTCAGGACCACGAGCTGCCCGTCGCCGCGGCGGCGCCCGACCACGGCCCCGTCGCCGAGGTGCGCGACGGCGACGGCGTCGCCCCACGCGGCGGCGGCCACCAGCGTGCAGGCGAGATCCGCGGGCGCGAGGGCGCGCGCCTCGGCCTCGCGGAGGAGCGCCTGCCGGCCGGCCGCGCAGGCGGCGCGCACCGCGTCGCAGAGGGGCTGGGGACCGGCCGGCTCGAGCTCGCGCAGCGCCTCGACGACCGCGGCCGCGACCGCGGCGGCGCCGATCTCCGAATGCGCGGCGGATCCGGCGCCGTCGCACAGGCACAGGCCGACCCGGCGCTCGCCGGCAGGGCCCGACGCCCACGCGTCCTGGCAGGGCGAGCCCTCCTGCTCGTGCTGCGGGCCGCGCACCGACGCGCCGAACACGAGCCACCCCGTCACGAAGGCAGCGCCCCCCACCCGCGCGGCCCGGTGGGATCCTCGAGCGGGACCTCCTCGCCGGGCCGGGAGCGGCTCCGCGCCTGGAGGCTCCTGCTGAGCCATTGAAACATGGTGTCCCACTGCGCCTCCTTGAGCCGGAGCGGCGCGCGATCGGGCGAGAGCTCCTTGAGGCGCTGGAAGCTGGCGGTCTTCGTGCCGACCGCGAGGAGGACGAGCCGCCTTTCGCGCTCGGCCTCGCGGACGCGGCGGACCGCCGCTGGCCAGCGGGCGGTGTCGGTGGGCTCGCCGTCCGTGAGGAGGAAGATCAGCGGGCGGTAGTAATCGAGGCCGCTCTCGCGGTAGGCGCGCTTCTTGGCCTCCAGGAGCTCGAGGGCCTGCTCGATCGCGGCGGCCATGGGCGTATCGCCGGCTGCGGCGAGCGCGGGGGGCTCGAAGACCGCGGCCTCGCCGAAATCGCCGTGGACCGTCACCGTGCCGCCGAAGGTCACGACCGCCAGCTCGACCCGGTTGCGGGCGACGGTGTCCCGCGCGAGCGCGGCGCGGAGGCCGTCGAGGCCGGCGGCGAGGTCCGGGAGATCGGCGGTCATGGATCCCGAGGTGTCGACGAGCAGGACCAGCGGCTGGCGGGGCTCGCGGTTGTTGTCATTGACCCGGACCCGGTCGACGAGGGACGGAGGCATGCCGGAATGGAAGGGCAGGCGGCCGCGGAGGGGCAAGAAAGCGGCGGGGCTGCTGGTGGAGGCCCCTCAGCGTTCCGGCATCGGCGCCCGCTTGTTCCTCGTGCCCTCTCCTCTACCGCCCCTCGCTCCGCTGCCGGCACAGCCCCGTCGCCCCCTTCGGCGCGCTGTCGCTCGTCCAGCACATCCGGCTGCGACCCAGCCGGATCTCGACCTCCGGCGGCAGCTCCTCCGGCAGGAGCAGGCGCCACGTCTCGTCCTCCGGCTGCTTGAACAGCGCGTAGATCGCCACCCGCCCCTTCTCCGGAAGGGGCACCATGAGCACTTGCCTCACCCCCGGGAGCACCGCCAGCGCGCTCAGGACCGAGTCGTCCGGCGCCATGGCCATGCCCGCCACGTCGTCGTACGACTCCGTCGAGAAGGCCTTGCCGTCGACGGTGCGGGCGAGCACGTAGCACGAGCGGGCGTCGTTCATGTCGGCCGCGGGGGCGAGGGTGAGGCGGAGCTCCCTGGTCGAGCCGCCGCAACCCGGGAGCGCGAGCGCCACCCCGAGGATCATCAGAACCGCGACGCGCATGGGGCGCCAATCTTCCCGCGCCGGGTGCCGCGCGGGCAACTACGGCGCCATCGTCGATCGTACGCTTCAGCCTCGGTAGACGTAGCCGACGAGGCTCTGGAACCGCTCGTAGCTCCAGCCGCGTTTCTGGACGGTCTTGCTCTTGCTCGCATACTTGCGGATGCGCTCCACCATGGCGTCACCGGCGGTGCTGATCCCCTCCGGGTTGAGATCGAGCTCGTCGAGCTCCTCCGCCACGGCCTGGACGGGCGTGAGGCCGCCCCTCGCGGACGCCGTCCATTCATCGAGCTTGTCGTGGACACGAGCGCTCACGGGCTGCTTGAACTTCGGGAAAACGGACAGGTAGTTCCGCCCGTTGGTGTTCTCCTCGGGCATGGCGAGGCCGCTGTCGATCTTCTTCATGCCGAGCGTGTATTTGCCCATCTCGTCGACAGGCTTCTTCAGCAGATCTTTCACCGCCAGCGGCGTCTCCGCGGAGACGCCCGGCCCCCCTTGACGTAGACCACGCAATTGCCGCCGTGCGCATCATTGTCGTGGGTGAGCCAGTTCAGGAGCATCATGTCGGCGAAGTCGTCCTCGTCGAGCATCCCGTCGATGAGCTTGGTGGCCGAGTCGGCCGCCTCGTGGATGGGCGCTCCTCCCTGGCGGAGCTTGGTTACCAGCTCGTCGCGGAGCTCGCCGACGCCCATGATTCCGGGGAGGAACTGCTGGGCAGAGCAGAGCTTCGGCCCTTTCGTGCTGAAGACGCCGGACCCGTCGAAGACGGCCGCCACGGTGCCAGGGACGAGGTGGCCCAGCCCGAGGCGGTTCGCCACGTGGTGGGTCGCGACCTCCCGCTGTACCGCCGTGTGCACCGGGATCCCGGCGTGGAGGCGCTTGCCGTCGTAGCCGAACCCTTTGCGGTTGTTCGGGCACATCAGATCTTCGTCGCCCGGCTTCACGACCCAGCCGATCTTCCCGCCCGCCTTCAGGAAGTACGCTCCTCCATCACCGCCCGAGATCGCCGACAGCTTGGCGCCGCCGCCTCGAAAGGTCGCCAGCTGCTTGTAGATGGGCTTCAGGCTCTCTCGCTTGCCGAGCGCCTTCACCTTCGGGCGCCACGCCTCGAAGATCGATCGGGTCAGGCGTTCGCCGGGAGACAGCGAGACTTCGCTGACCGGCAGGAGATCGACGAGCTCGGAGGAGCCGATCCGCGAGGTCGAAGACCGCGGCGGCACGGGCAACAAGCCGCCGATCATGCCGTGGGTGCGCACCAGCGGAGGCCGGACCGGGCACACGTCCGTGCCGCCGTGAACCGGAACGAGCGAGGTGGAGTTGGCGTAGCCTACGGGGCTCGACGGAAGCTTCTCGGGGGAGCGCGGCGCCGGCCGGCGCGACTGGTGGGCGTCGATGGATCGCGCCTCCGCGGCGGTGATGAGGGAAGCCGAGAGGAGCAACAACGCCGCCCAGACGGGGAGGTTCACGATGGGCCCGTCCAGCAAGGAGGCGTCGACCTTCCCTTCGAGGTAAGCCCGCTGCCGGTGATCGATGTGCTTCACGACGCTCTCGTGCCGCGCTCGGTCCGCCTTCGTCTTCGCCTTCTTGGAGTCGAGGAACCCCCGGTTGCGTTGCCCCTTGCGGTACGGCTGGAGAGCATCCCTGATGGCGGGCTCGGGCTGCGCCACCGTGGCAGGGTGCGGCGGCTTGGGGGCCGCGCCGCCGATCGCGGGCCTGGGCTGCGCCACCGTGGCAGGGTGCGGCGCGCGCGCGTTCGGGGGCGGCGCAGGCGGTCGATCGTCGATGGACATGCGGCTCCAGGAGACCCAGCGCGGTCCTCCTGCCTATCCGCGCTCGCCGCCCCCGGCAAACAAACACCAGCGCGCGCCGGCCCCTCGGCCGCCGCCTGGCGAGGGTGGCACCGTGCCGGCGCGCCGAGAGGCGCTTCGCCTCGCTGCCGGTATGCATCCCCTGGTCGTGCCGAGATGACCCTGGATCCGAGGCAGGGGCGAGGAACTAGTTCTACTGCGGGAAGTCGGGCTGGGAGGCGAACCGCCATGACGCCAAGGGCGCCAAAAACCAGGGAAATAGGAGGGGGAAATGCGGGGACGGCCCTTCCCCTCTCCTCTTGGCGGCCTTGGTGCCTTGGCGGTTTTTCTGCTGATCCGGGGCGACTTCCCGCAGTAGTGCTAGTCCGCCGCCACCGCGGTCACGCACCGCCGCCCCCGGTTCCCCGGCGGCACCACGAGCGCCCACGGGGCAGGCTGCATGTCGAACGAGACCGGCGGATCGAAAGGCCACGTCACCACCCCCTCCGATCCCGCCGCCGCGCGGCAGAGCAGCCGGTAGAACCGCCACGCAGAGCCGCTGATCTCGATCGTCTGCGCCCGCGTGTCGCTGGCGCCGACCAGGGTCTGCTCCATCCCGGCGCTCGCCGCGCTCGACGTCCACCACGTCACCGGCAGCGCCCGCCACGCCGGCGCCTGGTTGAACCCGTAGACCGTCGTCTCGCCCGAGCGCAGGAACGATCGCGTCACCCCGATCCCCGCCCCGTACTGCACCTCCGGAAGCACCTGCGGCCGCACCTGGAGCGCGATCGCCCGGGGGTTCCCCCCGTCGTCCCACAGCACCGCCGAGAGCTTCTCCGCCCACGTCGCCAGCTCCACCGCCTCCCCCGGCACCCGCACCGCGCGGGACCCCACCGGCGCCTTCGGCGTGCACCCGGCCGCGCTCCCCTTCCGGCACACAGGCCCCAGGATCTGATCCACCCCCGACCGGAACGTCCCCTTCGGCCCCACCGCCGCCAGCAGATCGTCCGGCGACACCTCCACCTCGCCCCGCGGATCCAGCGGGAACCGCACGAGCAACGGCGCCACCTGCGGCCGCACCTGCTCCCGCCACGCCGCCTCGATCGTCCGCTCCACCCGCTGGAGCGCCATCCCGTAGGCCAGCGCCACGGGGGAAAGGAACGGCTCGCGCTGCGCCTTCTCGTGGATGCGCGCCCCGTCCAGCCACGCGGTCACCTGCTGCAGCGGCGCCGGCTTGTCGACGTCGAGGATCGCAAGCCCGAGCTTCCCGATCGGCGGCAGCCGATCCGCGAGCGGCGCATCGGCCGGGCCAGGCGCCGCCGGCGCGCCGTCGTCGAGCGAGGGCAGCATCGGCGAGATCACCGCGTAGTAGGCGTCGAGCGCCGGGTACTTCCCCTTCTCGCCCGCCATCACCTCGACGATCGGCCGGAACGCGGCGAGCGCGTCCGCGAGCACCTGGAGGTAGACGTTGCCCTCGGGCTCCACGCGCGCGCTCTCCGCCACCGTCACCCAGAAGTCCGTGAACCAGGAGGCCGGGCCGACCATCGCCTCCAGGTCGGCGCGGAGCCCCGCGGCGGAGGTCGCGTCGAGCCGGAAGCTCGAGACGTACGCCCACAGCGCCGCCCGGTGCTCGGACGCGTGGCGCGCGGTGCCGTCGGCGACCAGCCGGGTGAACGCGGCCCGCTCGTCGCGGGGCACGCGCGCGCCCTCGAGCGCGGCGTCGAACGCGAGCAGCGGCGGCTTGATCTCGGCCTCCACGGCCCGCGCCGTGAAGGTCCCCGGAAGGCTCCGGGTAGGCCCGCGCTGGCGCGTGTCGCCCAGGCCGACCGCGGGGTAATCCGAGGTCCGCGCGAAGAAGAGCGACCGCCCCGCGGCGCCCACGTCGTCGACGAAGGCCCGCACGTACAGGCCCGACCGGCTCGAGCGGAGCAGATCGGAGAAGGCCCGGGTCTGGTAGGTGCGCGTGGCGCGGCCGTCGACGACGATGGCGTAGGCGGCGTCCTTCGCGCCGGCGTCGCCCCCGACGACCGCCAGATCCTTCAGCGCCTCGCGCAGGCTCTTGCCCTTCGCCGAGGGCACGGCGAGGCTCCCCTGCCCCACCATCGCGAGGAGCCCCTCCAGCGCCTCGCGGTTCTCGCTCACCCACCGCGGCTCCCGCTGCCGGGCCGCCACCGACCCGAGCAGCGCGTCGACCTCCTCGTCGCCGCGCACGGCCCTGAGCTCCTCGATCACGGCGTCCAGCCCACCCACCTCGATCGCGCCGTCGATCGACTCGGACAGCGCGGCGCCCTGCTTCTGCAGCGCGTCGAGCCCGTCCTGGGCGATCGTCTCCCGCCGCAGCGCCTCGTCGAGCGCGCCGAGCCAGCCCTCCCAGTCCGCCAGCGAGACCTCGGCCTCGCGGCCCGGCGGCGGCTCCACGCTGCCGGACCAGGGACGCTCGCTGCGCTCGATGTAGTCGAGCGCGATCCGCGCCGGGATCTCGAGCGCCGCGGCCCAGGCGTCGGGCGCGCTCCGGATGCGCTCGCCGAGCGCGTTGTCCCTGGAGGCGTACAGCAACGAGAGGGCGTAGATGCGCCGGACGCGCCCGGACCCGCGCGCGGGGGGCAGGAGGTAGAGCTCGCGGAGGCTCGTCAGGAAGCGCTCGACCAGGTCCTGCTTGTCGGACGGGAACGCGACGCGCAGCGGGGGCCAGAGCGGGCGGAGCGCAGAGGAGAGCGCGTCGGCCGCGGCGGCCTCGGCCTCGCGGGCCCTCGCGTTCGCGGGCCAGCTCCTCGGCGGCGCGCGCCTGGCGTCCTCCGCGGCCCTCGTCAGCCGATCCACCGCGTCGCCCGCGCGCCCGAGCGCGCGGAGGTGCCAGCCGTAGGCGCCGAGGAGCAGCGCCGCCCCCGCGACCACGGCCAGGGCCGCGGTCCGCGCCCGCCGGCGATCGAACGCGCGCGCGTCCCGCTCGACCAGCGCGCCGTCGAACGAGAGCGGATCGCCGAGGACCGCGGCGCCGCCCTCCCCCTCCGGCAGCCCCGCCAGCACGATGCCCTCGAGCGACGGGGCGGCGGCGCCGCGACCGCCGAGCAGCGCCTCGAGGAACGGCGCGAGCGCGCCGAGCAGGCCGGGGCCCGATGCGGTGAGGAACCGCGTCACCCGGCCCAGCGCCTCGGGGGACAGCGCCGCGAGCGCCGGGGAGACGTAGGTCCCGAGCGGCGCGAGCGCGGCGGAGAGCTCGGACGCGCTGCGGCCGGCGGGGACCAGCTCCGCTGTGTGGCCGGCGTCGCGGGCGATCGGCGCGAGCTCGCGGAAGCCCTCCGCCGCCTCGTCGAGGTGGGTCAGGCACACGCGCACCCGCGGCGGCGTGCCGCGCAGCGCGGTGAGCAGGTCGACCTTGGCGCGCGCGAGCGCACCGAGCCGCCGCAGCCCGACCGGCGACCACGAGGGCGCGCCCGCGTCGAGGACGACCACCACGAGCGGCACCTCCAGCGAGAGGGGCTCCCAGAGCTCGCGCAGCGCGTCCCGGGACTCGGCGCGCGTGTCCTCGAGGAGGTCGCCGGAGATCTCCTGCACGAGCACCTGCCGGCCGGCGAAGAGGGTGAGCCGCGGATCTTCGGGCGCGTCCGGCGCGGCCAGCGCGGGGCTGCCGCCCTGCTCGAGGGCGGCGAGGACGAGCCGCGACTTGCCCGCGAGCCGCTCGCCGAGGACCACGACGATCGGATCGCGCCGGGCGCTCGCCGGCAGCCCGCCCACGAAGCGCGACCACGAGGCGCCGAGCGAGGGCGATGAAGGCGGCCGCGGCGCGCGGCGCCGCTGCCGGACGAGCAGGACAACGGCGAGGATCACGAGCGCGACCCCGACGACCGCGAGCGCGACGATCATCCAGAGGCTCACGGGGGCGCGCTCCCCTCGCGGCCCGGCGGTGCCGCGCTCGCCGCTCGCATCAGCCCTCCACGGGGGGCGGGGTCCGCGCCGGAAGGAGGAGCGCCTCGAGGATGTCCTCCGCCTGCTCGAAGGCCCGGAGGAGCGCCGCTGGATCGCGCTCCTCCTCCTTCGCGTCCAGGGCGGCGCGGAGCGGCTCCAGCGCCGCCCGCGCGGCCGAAGCGGCCCCCGGCGGCGCCGCCGCGGCGATCGCCTCCTCGATCTCGGCGAGGAGCGCCACGGGGTCCCGCGGCGCCGCCTTGCTCGCCGGAGCCCCTGCGGGGTCCCGCGGCGCTGCCTCGCTCGCCGGAGCCCCTGCGGGGTCCCGCGGCGCCGCCTCGCTCGCCGGAGCCCCTGCGGGGTCCCGCGGCGCCGCCTCGCTCACCGGAGCCCCTGCGGGGTCCCGCGGCGCCGCCTCGCTCGCCGGGGCGCTGCCTCCGGCGCCCGCCGGATCCGCGGGCGGCGCGGCGGGCGGCTCGCGCGGGGCCCGGACCGGAGGCCGCGGATCGCGCGGCAGCGAGCCCGGACGCAGCGCCGTCTCGCGCCAGCGCGCGAGCAGCGGCGATGTGGGGGGCTTCATCTCGGGATCGGCCGCCATGGCGGCCACTGCATCACAACCCGCGCGTGATGGCCAAAAGGACGAGCTGCAGCGCGACGAGGGCGCCGATCGCGGCCGCCGCGTACTGCCAGCGCGGCCGCGCCTTCCGCGACGCGGCCCTGGCCGGCTCCGCCGTGAGGGCCACGGCCGGCGGGAGCCTCGCGGCGAGGCGCTCCTTCCAGCGCGGGATCTGGGCCGGATCGTCGACGAGGCGCCCCTCGAAGCCGGCCCTGAGGCAGAAGAGGTAGGCGCCCACGACGAGCGGAGGCGGCGCGACCAGGCGCAGCAGGGCCGCCGCCTGCTCGTAGAACACGTCGCCGCCGTCGCCCTCCGGGAACAGATCGCGCTGGAGGCCCGGCCAGGCGGGCGGATCCTCCGCGTCGAGCCGGGTGAGCCGGCCCTCGACCCGCTCGTCGAGGAGGAGCACCAGCGGCACCAGGGCGGAGACGGCGTCATCCTCGCTGGCCGGAGGCGAGATCGCCGCGAGCAGCTCGTCGAGGCGGCGGCGCAGGCGCGCGCGCAGCGCGGCGAGATCGGGCCGCGCCGCCCGGTCCCCGAACGCCGCGGCGATGACGCGCTCGGCGTCGTCGTGGGCGGCGACGATCTCCGCCCAGATCCGCGGGGTCACGCCCGCCCCCCGCCCGCCGGGAGCGCCCGCCGGGGCGCGCCGGCGGCCGTATCGATCTCCACGTCCACCGGGTCCTCGGTCCACGCGTCGAGCAGCTCGACCACCTGCGCCGCGAGCCGCCGCAGGAGCGGCGCGTCCTCCGGGCTGCGCCGCCGCAGCGCGAGGCGGTAGACGCGCCGGACGCCGCCCGCGCGCCGCGCCGGATCGGCCGCCTCGGCGCTCTCGAGCGAATCGACGAGCGCGTGCGCCCCGCGGTACGGCCCGTCGGCGCCCGTGCCGAGGATCTCCAGCATTCCCATCAGGTCCCGCTGCGAGAGCGCCGGCCGCATCCGCAGCGAGAGCACGTCGAGGCAGCGCGCGGGATCGCGCGCGAGCGGGCTCTCCTCGGGGCGGCGCAGCGGCCCGAGCGCGCGGAAGGAGATCCCCCGCAGGTGCCGCGTCTGCGGCACGATCGCGAGCCGTCCCACCGCCGAGGACCAGAGGCCGGGCTGCGACCACCGCGCGTCCACCTGCACCTTCGCGGGCCGCTCGAACGCGCCGGCGATCTGCAGGCGGAGCCGCGGCGGGCCGCCCTCCTCGTCCTCCTCGAGCTCGTGGGTGTCGCCACCGCAGGCGAGCGCGGCGGGGAGGATCGGCGAGAGCCCCCGGTCGTCGCTCCGGTAGACCCCGCGCACGCCCGCGAGCTCGACGGCCTCGAGGACCGCGCTCGGGCTCTGCACCGGGTAGCCATCCCTCGTGCCGTCGCAGAGGATGGGCGCGGAGAGATCGGTCCAGGCGTTCACGGCGGGCACGACGAAGAGGTGGAACGCGTCGCGCGGCACGACCATGTCCGCCGGGAAGGCCTCGTCGAGATCGAGGTGGATGGCGAGCGCGCTCCACGGCGAGGGCGCCGCCGGCACCGAGACGTGGAGGAACAGGTCCTGCTCCGGCTGATGGAAGAACGCGCGGATCCGCGCGAGCGCGCCCGGCTCGCCCGCCTCCCCCGAGAGCCGCCGCGGCGGCTCCGCGCCGAAGGCGATCCGGCACGGCGCCTCGCGCCCGTCGCCGTCGGCCACGGCGAAGGCCAGCGTCGCGTGCTGCTCGAGGGCGTCGTGCAGCGCGAGCGAGGCGCGGTAGTCGTTGAGGCGCCGCACGTGGATCGGGAGCTCCACCGCGCCCTTGATCGGCCGTAGCGCGCGCAGCCGGAGCGTGAGGCGCAGCCGGCGCCGCACCTCCGAGAGGGCCGCGCCCTCGATCTCGAGCGGCAGCACCGCGAGCGGCCGCACGGTGGAGAAGAGGCCGGCCTTGCCCTCCGGCGTGGAGACGCGGAGGAGCGTGCCGGCGGGCAGCCCGGCCGGCTCGACCAGGCCGCCGTCCGGCGCCGCCTGCACCATCGCCGCCGCCGGCGACGTCGCGAGGAGATCATCGAGCGTCCCCGCGGCGATGCGGCGCACCGCCGCGCGGGTGGCGGCGGCGGCGGCGGCGCGCGTCCGCGCCGAGAAGAACGCCATCGCCTCGATGATCCGGCGGACGTCGGGGTCGTCGCGCCCGGGCAGGAGGCCCCCCTCCGCCTCGCGCCCGGCCGCGAAGGCGTCGAGCGCCTGGAGCTCCGCCAGGAACATCGCAGAGAGCCGCTCGTTGCTCGCGCCCATGCCCCCTCCTCACCCCAGGTTGATCAGGCTGCCCTGCACGTTGGTCAGGCTGCCTTTCAGCGTGGCGATCCCCGAGGACTCCAGCGACATCATCCCGTCCGCCTTCACCTGCACCTGCACCCCCGACATCGCCGCCTGCGCCTGCGAGAGCTCGAGCTTCCCCCCCGAGGAGACCGTCGCGCCCGCGCTCGCGAGGGAGACCTTGCTCGTCGACGCGCCGCTCAGGCTCACCTCGCTCTGCCCGTCGACAGCGATCTTCTGCCCGGAGACGCTCACGTTCGCGTCCGACGCGAGCGTCATGTCCTTCGCGCTCTGCGCCGTGAGCGCGTCGCCGCTCTTCCACGTGGACGCCTTGCCCGACGAGAGGTCGATCGTCTCCTCGGCCTTCACCTCGAACTGCTTGCAGGTGATGGTGATCTTCTCGGCGTCTTGCTGGATGATGCTGGTCGCCTGATCGCCCGCGACCTTCAGCTCGATCCTCGTGCCGTCCATCTTCACTGTCTGCGTGATCTTGGCGTCGGCGTTGGTGATGGTGACGGTCAGCCCCGCGGCCTTGTCCATCTCGATGGTGCAGACCAGGGTCCCCATCGCGGTCAGCCCTGCTTCTCCTCGACCTTGAGGGTGAGCTTGCCCTCCTCGAGCTGGAGGAGGACGGTGTCCTTGTCGTTCGTGCGCAGGACCCGGAGCACGGGCTTTTCGTCCTGGTAATCGTGGAGCACCGACGTGCTGCTCGTGGCCGACTTGCCCAGGAACAGGTGCTGCCCCTGCCCGTCCGCGGGGACCCTGGCGTCGGCGCGCCAGTCGAGCAGCGTCAGGACGCGCGCCCGGTTGAAATCGAGCGCGCAGAGGACCCGCTGGCCCTTGTAGAGCGGCAGGTAGAGCGTCCCCGAGCCGGAGGATGGCTCGTAGGGCGCGGCGATCTCCTGGTCCTCGAAGAGGGGGATCTTGATCGCGTAGCGCTCGACCGAGGTGCTCGAGTCCGTCGCGAACTGGTAGGTGACCTGGGCGTCCTCTCCGACCGTGCTCACCACCTTGCCCTCCAGGTAGCCGGGAAAGCGCGGATCCACGATCGGCGGCAGCCTCGGCGCGGGCTCGTCCCTGGCCTCGAGGCGGGCCGACAGGGAGAGCTCGAACGCCGTCGCCGGCTCCCCGTAGCCCTGCTCCGGCCCCTCGTCGACGGCGCGCGCCTCGATCGAGAGCCGGTGGACGCGCCATGGATCCGCGGCGAGGAGGAGCGCGGCGCTGTGCCCGCCGATCGCGGAGATCGACACGAGGCTGCCCGGCGCCACCAGCACGGTGGGGAAGCGGCGGAACACCACCTCGAGCTCCCGCCCGGGCAGCAGCGGCCGCGCCTTCTCGAGCGCCACCCGGCCGTCCACCTCCGCCGCGATCGGCGCGCGGATCAGCACGTCGCGGAAGACCCCGGCGGCCGCGTTCGCGTTCTCGCCCACCTCGGTGCGCGGCGACTCCGTGTACGAGCAGCGCACGCGCGGCTTGTGCCGCGGGATCGCGGGGAAGACCGAGGTGAGCCGCGCGACGTCGTCCGCGGGCAGCTCGGCGGCCGCGCCGCTCGCGTCCTTGGCCCCCTTGATCGCGTACGCCCGCGTCGCGTGATCGAAGGTGAACACGCCCACCCGGTGCCGCACGTACCAGAGGACGAGATCGTAGAAGCTGCTCCCCGCGGCCGGGTCGAGGTGGAAGAAGATCAGCGGCTCTGCGGTAGTGATCGGGTCGAAGTCGTAGGTCAGCGTCGACTTCGCGCCCTTGTGGGCCTCGATGACGTCCTTGAACGACTTGTTCGTGGTGAGCTCGCAGGGGAAGTGCTGGCGCCACAGCGCGCGCGCCGGATCGGCGAAGCTCACCCGGTAGTACCGGGAGAGCGCGTCGGTCGCCTCGCCGTCGGGCTGGTGGACCTCCTCGCGCAGCGCCCGCTCCAGCACGACGCCGCCCGTCTTCAGGACGGCGTCGGACGGCTCGGTGTCGGTCTCGAGGTGCCCCGCCTGGAGCGAGAGGGAGACCTCGGCGAGGTCCGGCTTCTGAAAAGCCTCGAGGAGCGCGTCGGTGTATTTCCCCAGCCGCCCATCGTCGGCCTGCACGACGAACTCCACCCAGCCCTCCACGCCCCAGGCGTGCATCTCGATCCCGAGGCCGCGCACGTCGCCGCCGGGGATCTCGTGCGCCGTCCCCGCCAGCGTGAGCGTCAGCGAGATCTGGAGGCGCTCCCTCACGGCCGCGCCCCTCCCCCCGGCGCTACGCCGAGGGCAGCACGCGGACGCTGCGGAAGACGCTGTGGAAGAGGATCGCGAACGAGCACGGCTCGCCCTGGCAGCGCCCGCTGAGCCGGAACCGCACCCAGAGCGCGCGATCCCGCCCGATCAGGGTGAGCTGCGGCTCGGTGAGCCGCGGCTCGTGGCGCCTCACCTGCTCCAGCATCTCCTGGGTGAGCGCGCCGATGAACGGCTTCGTGGCGTGGATCCCGTCGTAGCCCCCGATCCCGAAGACCTCCACGGCGCCGGCGTGCCCGCGCTTCGCGTTGAGCACCGCCTCGAGGTTCCGCGCGATGCTCTCCTGCGCGCGCTCGTCCGGATTGCCGGCAAGCTTCCCGAAGAACGACACGATCTACCGCCTCCATGGCGGAATACACGATCATCACGGCCGCCTCCAGCAGAGGACGACCTGGTGACCCTCGAGGTGCGGCGGCGGGTGGAACGCGAGCGCGCGCTCCCGCGCCACGTGCGCCCACTCGCCTCCCTCCTCGCCGGCCGCGCCGCCGACCACCCGGTAGAAGTCGACCGCCCCGCCGAAGGCGTGCTGGAAGGGCGGGCGCGACGTGGGCGCGAGCCGCAGGCCGCGGAGCGCGTGCTCGCGGACGATCCGCAGCCGGGCCGGGCTGGCCAGGCGCACGCCGTCGAGCGGCACGTGATCGGCCGCGCGCGCCTTGAGCACGGCCACGTAGACCTCGGGCGCCGAGAGCGCCTCGGCGGGCAGGTCCGCGGTGACGAGGCGGCCGTTGTCCGGGAGGAAGGCGACGGCCGGCGAGGACGGCTGCGGCGCCGCCGTCTGGCGCTGGAGGTGCGCGAGCACCTCGCCGAAGCAGCGCGCCGGCGCGTCGTGATCGTAGGCCGGCGGCCGCCACGGCGAGGCGCGCTCGTCGAGCAGGTAGATGTCGAGCGAGAACGCGCGCAGCGCCGAGAACACGGCGTAGGGGTGGAGCGGCACGCCGCGCTCGACGTCCTCGAGCAGCGCGGCGAGCTTGCGCGCCTCCAGCCGCACGCGCTGCGCCGGCCCGAGCGACTCCCCGCGGCCCAGCGCGTCGAGCGCCCGCGCGTCGAGCGCGCTCTCCAGGCCGGCGAGATCGCCGCGGAGCGACGCGAGGGCGCGGGTGAGGTAGGGGGTGGTGTCGAGGCGCAGGAGCGGCGGCGCCGACGCCTCGTCGAGGCGGAACGCGCCCCCCTGCAGGAAGAAGCGGCCGAGGGGGACGCGCCCGCGGGCGCCCAGCGCGGCGCGCTCGGTGGAGAGCTCGACGACGTGGAACGCCCGCGGGATCTCCCGCGGCGAGGGCAGCTCCATCGGCGCCTCGCCCTCGCCGCCGTCGCCCTCGGGGTCGAGCACGTGGGCGAAGACCTCCACCTCGCGCTTTCCGGCCTCCTTGAGGTCGAGCGGCGCGCGCATCCTGGCGTTGCCGGGCACGTCGACGAGCGCGCCCTCCGGCAGCACCGCGGTGAGCCCGGTGACCCAGAGGACGCCGTCCTTCGGATCGTCGCCGTTCCACGCCAGCCTGGCCACGCCGTAGGCCGGCGCGCTGAGCCCCGCGCGCAGCGCCGCCTCGGCGGCGAGCGCCGCCTCGAGGCCGGCGAAGTGCTCGGGCAGGAGGATCTGCCCGATCCGCCAGGTCGGACGAGCCAGGGTGGAGGCCGCCATGCTGCTCCAGGCGGCCGGTTCAGCCGACCGTGAGGCCCCAGGCCTTGGCGAAGTTCTTGCCGTCGCCGACAGCTACCTGGAGCGCCTGCGCCGTGGGCTGCGGCTTGATGCCCGTGGTGGCGGCGTAGTTCTCGGGCGACTGCACCTGGCTCGAGGCGTCGTCCGCCACGGCCAGGTTGAGCTCGTCCCCGTTCTTCTCGAGGATGCCCTTCATGTCGGTCTGGTTGCTGTGGAAGCAGAGGAAATACTTCTTCGCCAGCGGGTCGTAGTCGTAGACCGAGAACTGGAACTCCGCGAGCACGTTGGTCATCGACGTGTAGACCAGCGTGAGGATGCTCTGCTTGTTGGTGACCGAGACCTGGCCGGCGAAATAGATCGCGTCGGTGACGCCCGTCTCCCACTGGATGTCGGAGAGCACGGCGACGGCCTTCAGATCCGTCGTCGGGTTGGTCGGGTCCTTGCAGGTCTGGTCCGCCGTGAGGTCGGTGTCGCCGAGCTTCAGCTTCGTGATGAAGCCGACCGGCGTCTGCTTGTCCTTCTTGTAGTTGTATCCCTGGTAGATATCGAGGGTTCTACGAAACGTCGGCATGGCCGCTCATCCTTTCTCGCGCGTGGGGGGCTCGTCCTCGTGGACTCGTGGCCTCAGGGTCCGCCGAGGGCCGCCTCGAGGCGCAGCTCGACGTCCATCCCCTCGAACTGGACGTGCGGCAGGACGGACAGCGTCGCCTTGTACCAGCCGAAGGGGCCCGGCTTCGGCTCGACCTCGACGGCCACCGCCTTGAACGGGTAATAGAGCAGCGTCAGGTCGTCGGGGTTCGTGATCGTGGTGACGTACTGGCCGAGCCAGCCCTCGAGGACCCGCTGAATGTACGGCCCGTCGGCGGTGCTCCCGATGTACTCGCGCATCATCCGCTTGACGAAGTGGGCGATGCGGGTGACCGAGAAGGTGTAGGCCAGGTTCGTCACGAGGTGCGCGTTCTTGGTGTTCAGGTCCTCGACGAAGAGGCGCGGCTTCTTGATCGACTGGGAGCTGAAGAACGTGGCGGTGGCCTCGTTCTTCTTGTGCACCAGCGCGACGAAGCCGTTCTTCGCGAACTGGAGCTCGCGGTAATCGGGGATGGCGATCTCGACAGGGGGCTGGATCTCCTCGTAGCCGTTCTTGGTGTACGTGTGGACAGTGAGCCCCTCGACGATGCCGCCGCCCTTCGGGCCGCGGATGTGCTGCGCCCACCCGCTCCGCTCGTAGGAGCGCACCATGTTCCTGGCGAAGAGGATCGCCGAGTTCCCCCACAGGAAGTTGCTCGCGTCGTCGGTGCGGCCCGGGTGGACGGTCTCGCCGAACCCGATCTGGTTGCCCCGCTGGATCGTCGCGCCGTTCGCCCAGGGGTGGCGGAGCATGTAGCGCGGCAGCGTGAGGGCGATGTAGGCCGCCGCGTCGGTGTCGCGGAGCTCCTGCCATTTCCCGAACCTCGGGTGCGCGAGCACCGCGTCGAGATCGCCTATCTGGGCGACCTCCTCCATCGTCTTGCTGGGCTGGAAGAACGTCGGGTGCGCCGCCGCCACGAAGGGGCAATGGCTCGCGTTCGCGACCTTGCTCATCGCGCTGAGCCACTCGATGTCCTCGTCCGACGAGTTGAACTCGTACAGGCCGATCATCGAGGCGAACGGCTTGCCGCCGTAGCGATCGTACTCCTCGATATAGACCTTCCTGAAGAGCTCCCCGCCGAAGATATCCGACTTGTGGTCGACGAGGTCGTTGAAGAGCTCCTCCTTGCTCGCGTCGAGGAAGTCGATCGTCACGTCCTCTTCATTCACGCTCGACGCGAGGTCGTCGAGCCCGCGCCACGCGGCCTCCAGCGCCTGGAAGTCGTCGTCGTGGTAGACGAGATCCAGGTAACCGGCGATCTTCGCGTCGATCGTCGCGGTGAGCCGGCCGATTGTATCGAGGATGTCGCTGAAGCTCTTCAGGTCACGGTTGATGTCGGTGCTGTTCACGAGGAGCACCGCGAGCGCGTTCATGAAGCGCGCCCCCTCGTTGAGCTCCGTGCTGCGATCGTCGAAGTGGAGCGGCAGGGCCATGTCGGCCGGCGCGGGCGCGCCGACGTCCCCGCCGAAGGTCAGCGGCCCCCCGTCGGCGGGCGCCGCGGGCACGCTCGCCGTGCTGATGATCGCCTTGGGAGTGCCGTCCTTGGAGAGAAGATCTCCGGGCGTCTCCCCGAGCGTCTCGAGGAGGCGCTCTTGCAACTCTTTCGCTTTGTCCGTCGGAGCCATCACTGATTCTCCCGCCTCGTCTTGCCGATCGCTCTCACCAGGGACCGGGGCTCAGGTGCCACCGGTACCGCCTCCGCCCGCCGCGGCGCCGCCTCCGCCCGCCGCCGCGCCGCCGCCGCCCGCCGCGGCGCCGCCTCCGCCCGCCGCGGCGCCGCCTCCGCCCGCCGCCGCGCCGCCGCCGCCCGCCGCCGCGCCGCCTCCGCCCGCCGCCGCGCCGCCGCCGCCCGCCGCCGCGCCGCCTCCGCCCGCCGGGGCCTTGACGGCGGTCTGCTCGATCTGGAGCAGCGGGAAGCTCTCGCCCGCCCAGGTCTTGAGGTCGCGGAACCCCTGGAGCTTCGCTTCGATCGCCGCCCGGGACTCGCCATAACCCGGGAGCATGTCCTTCAGGCGCTTGCGCAGCTCGGGCCGGTTCCTGAGCGCCGATTGCAGGTCCAGGAGCAGCTGCTTGAGCACGCGCAGGCGGTACACCTCGGGAATGCTGGAGGCGACCGCGTCCGGAGCGAACGAGTCGACGGAGGTGAACGGGATCGTCCGCTCGGCGTGGCCAGGCTCCGATCCCTCGACGGTGACCGTGAAGACCTTCACCTTCCGGTCCCCGGCGGCCGCCGCGGCGCCGTCGTCATCCCCCTCATCCGCCGGCAAGATCGTCACCCGCTTGTCGTCGAGCGTGATGCCCCGCGTCTCGAGGAGCCCGGTGAGGATCCCGACGACCTTGTTCGTCGCCGGATCGACGTAGGTCCCGGTGACGGCGCCCATCAGGTCGATCTTGGCGCTCTTGGCCTTCGCCGTGCCACCGGCGATCGTCACCGTGAGCGAGCCGTGGACCTGGACCTCGCCGGTGATCTCGGCCATCCCGTTGTCGGCAGTCGTGCTCTCGAAGCGCGCCGACCCGCTCAGGCTGAAGGCCTTCTCCCCGTCCTGCTCCAGCGCGGTCAGGGGGATGAGGCACGTCACCTTGTCGAAGTGGATCTGCCCGGGGATGGCGCTCCGGAGCGGCCGGAGCGCCTCGTCGTCCTTCGGGATCCGCCAGATCGGGATCACCTCGCGCAGGTGATCGTTCACCGTGGTGCCGCGCTTGATCGTGCGGACGTTCCGCGTCGCCAGGTCGGTGAGCAGGTTCCCTCGACGGAGGGATCGACCCGCGAACTCACCGAGGACGAGAAGGCGATAAGGCAGCTTCTCCTGCTGCACTGTCCCGGTGATGTTGGTCCGGTAACTAATTGTGAGGCGCGACTTAAAGATCTGCTCCTGGATCGGCTTGCTCAACGCCGTCCTCCTTCCTCGCTCGGCACAGGGGCGCTCGGGGGCCCGTTCTGCGCACGGCGCTACCCCCGGGACGATGCATAGGCTCACACACTCATCGCTCGCGGAACAACTTTCGAGTTACGCGGTCGGGACTCGACCCTCGAACAGGACGGTCGCCTTGGGCGGGCGCGCTCGCACGATCGGCTCGAAGCCGAGGTGGGACGCGCCCACCAGATCGACGCGGCCCTCGGCCTGGCGGTCGAGCAGGACGACGCGGAGGTGCAGGCCGGTATCGCGGAGCGCGGGCAGGACGCGCGCGTCGAGGCGGCGCCGCGCCTCCGCGGCCCAGGGCTCGCCGCTCCAGGTGGTGGACTCCTCGGCGACGAGGATCGCGTCGAGCCCGGGCGCCGCGATCTCCGCCTCGCCCCCGAGCGCCGCGAAGCCGAGCACCGCCTGTCCGAGGCGCGGGTCCTGCGCCGGCATGCCGCGCCGCACGGGCGCGCGGCGCACGCTCACCCCGAGCTCGGGATAGACCTTCTCGAGGATCCAGTGGAGCGTGAGCGGCGAGGCCGGCCGCGCGAGCGCGAGCGCGTCGCGGCGCACGTCCGCCGGCCGGGGGAAGAGCCGCTCGGAGAGCTCGGGCAGGAGGGCGTCCAAGCGGTCGCGGAGCAGGCGATCGTCGAGCATCGCGAGGAGGCCCTCCAGCGCCGGGCCAGCGCGCGGGTGCGCGAGCATCTCCAGGAAATACGAGGGCAGCGGGCTGGTGCTGCTCCGGAGCCCGAGGTTCAGGGTCACCACCACGTGATCGGGGGCGATCTCGACGTCGTGCACGATCGCGGAGCGGGTGGAGAGCGACGGGCGGGAGCGGAACCGGATGGCGCGGCCGGGGAGCTTCTCGCGGAGCAGCGCGATCAGCGCGGGCGCGTCGAACGCGCTCGCGCGCCGGCGGATGGCCGCCTCGAGCGCCGCGGGGCCGTCTTCTTCGGTGGGATCCTCGCCGGGGAGCTGCCGGGCGGCCGTCATCGCGTCGATCGATGCTCGAGGAAGGCGTCGAGATCGACCTGATAGAGCTGCTCCAGCGCCTCCCATGCGGGGCTGTCGGCCGCGGCCCAGTGCGGCGCGATGTCCTCGATGTGCGCGCTGAGCAGGCGGAAATGGGGCGCCAGGAGCGCGGGCAGGTAGACGCGCGGATCGAAGTTGTCCACCGCGGCCTTGATGTCCCGGGCCACGATCGCGGCCTTGCCCATCTCGCCCTGCTCGACGAGCTCGGTGAACGCCTCGAGCTTGCGGATGAAGCGGGCGAGCGCCGGCGAGATCTCGATGCTCCGCGCCGCCGGGTCCCGCGGCGCGGGCTCGCCCTCCCGGCTCGCGGCGGCCAGCGGTGCCGCGTCCCCGTCCGCAACCTCGGTCGCCTCGTCCGCAACCTCGGTCGCCTCGTCCGCAACCCCGGTCGCCTCCGCAACCCCGGTCGCCTCCGACCCCGCCTCGGGGGCGGCAGCCGGCTCCGGCGGGGGCTCGCGCTGGGGCATTCTCTGCAGGCAGAGGTCGATCCGCGCCTTCAGGCCTGCCAGCTCCACGAAGCAGCGCGGCGACGCGATCCGCGCGGCGGCGGCGGCCTCGAAGGCCGCGGCGGCGTCGAGGCAGGAGCGCGCCAGGTCGCGCTCGATCCGCTGCGCCCACGCGCGCCAGGTCGCGTCGCGCGCGCTCTCGTGGAAGTCGATGCTCGCCTTCACGCTCCGGAACAGGAGGCAGAGCGCGGAGTCGACCGCCCGCTCCCGCCGCGCCGCGGGCCGGAGCGCCTCCCAGCGCCGGCCGATCGCGGCCGTGAGCACGTCGAGCATCGCCGGGAGCGCCGCCGGTCCCCGCTCACCGAAGGCGCCGAGGAGGAGCGCGGCGATGGCCCGGATGTCGGTCCCGCCCGCCGCCAGCGCCTTCGCCGCCTGCCGCGCGGCCTGCTGGTGCTCCCCCGCCTGGACGAGGCGCACCACCTCGTCGACGGCCGACTCGGCCATGTCCTGACCGGGACCGTCGAGCGCGCGCGAGGCGATGGCGAGATCGATCATGCTGCGGATCCGTGCGGCGGCCCGCGCTCAAGCCCCGAGGACCAGGCCCCGCAGCTCGGCGAGGCGGCGGAACACGGGGTGCTGTGCCTTCGCCACCAGGAAGCCCGACGAGTATTGCCGCTGGCACCACGCCGCGTCCACTTTCCGGCCCTGCAGGCGCGGGTAGAGGGGGAGCACGGTGACGCGGTCGGGCGCGAAGTCCTCGCCGAGATCCTCGCGGATGGCGGCGTCGATGTCGGCGGCGAGCGCGGCGCGCGCGGGGGCGGCGTCCGGCGGCGCGCCCGCGAACGCGAGGAGGATGAAGGCCCAGCGCGCCCCCGGGTCCCCGGTGGGGATGGGCACCACGCACGCGCCGAGGACGCCGGGCACCTCCGAGACCCGCTCCGCGAGCTCCGCGGCCGGGAATGCCCTCCCCGCGCGCCGGGGGACGAGCGTGCCGCCCCACAGGAACTCCGCGCCGCGCCGCGCGAGCACGAACCACCCGTCCTTCTTCGGATCGCCGTCCGGCATCGGCACGAAGATGCCTGCGCCCCCGGCCGCGGGCTCGCCGCTCCCGGTCGCGTCGAAGAGGGTATAGGGCTGCCCGGCCGCCGGCAGCGCGAGCGCCTGGACGCTGCCGGGCCGCCGCGTGGAGAAGAGCACGGCGCCCCCTGCGGCGGCGTCGACGAGGAGATTGGCGGACGGCACCCTGGCGAGTTCGTTCTTCTTGACGAGATCGTTCCAGGCCACCCAGTCGAGCGGCTCGTCGACGCTCCGCACCCACTGGCGCAGCTTCGGCGGCCGTCCGATCGGCGCCTTGCGCAGCGCCTCGCAGAGCGCCGGGGTGATGCCCAGGGTGGTGATGGGCTGTTCCTCGAGGAGGGCCGGGCGCGAGAGGACGTCGGCGGGGGTGAGGTGCACGAAGGTGGCCCCCGCGAGCAGGGTCGCGAGGATCGCCGCGGGGTGGTGCTGCTGGGGGTGGAAGCCGGGGAGCGCGAGGGCGTCGCCGGGGCCGAGGCGGTACGCGAGCACGGCGTCGTGGAGGGCGCGCTGCCACGCGGCGGCCGCGGGCAGGTCCAGCGGCTCGGCGAGGGGCGGCCGCAGGGGCGAGAAGAGGCGCGCGCAGGGCTCGTCGGGCGCATAGGCGTACGGCGGGGCGGCGTGCGGCGGGCCGTCGCCGCCGAGGGGCAGGGCGCGCTCGGCGAACGGCCCGATGGGCGGCGGCGCGGTGGGATCGACGACGACGTGGGCGGGATCCAGCGCCTTCAGGCGGCGGAGCAGGGCGCGCTCGCCCGCAGGGGCGAGGAAGGAGACGACGAGGCCGAGGCGGAGAGCGGCGCCGAAGGCGACGAGCCAGGGGATGCCGAGGGGGAGGACGAGGGCGACGGCGGCGCCGGGGGCGACGCCGGCGGCGGCCCAGCGCCGGGCGCAGGCGGAGGCGCGGGCGGCGAGATCGGGATAGGAGAGCGATTGCCAGCCGGCGCGGCGCTCGTGGGCGATGAAGGCCGCGCGGCCGGCGCCGGCGCCGGCGTGGCGCGCGATGGCGTCGTGGTAGAGGTCGTAGGCGTGGCCGGGGCGGCTGCGCGGGGCGGGGCCGGCGCGGCGCGCGTGCTCGGCGAGGGCGGACCAGAAGGCGGGGGGATCGTCGTGGCTCGCGGCGAGCCAGGCGAGGTCGGGGATGTCGTCCTCGCGGGAGAGATCGAGGGAGCGGAGGGCGGCGGGGATGTCCAGGGGCCGGAAGGTAACGGCGCCGGCTGGATGCGTACAAGATTGCGCCGGGTGCCGGCTGCGGGGTGCCGGCTGCCGGTACCAGGTGCCGGTCGGCCGGCCCTCGGTGCATGGGAGGGAGCGCCGAGGCTACCGTCCGGGGACTGGGGCCGCGGAGGCGAGAACTCAGCAATTTCTTCAGCAAAAGTGCGGGAGAGTCGAAGTGATTGTCGCTGATCAAGCGTGGCGCGCGCTCAGATCTGCAGCAGCCCCTTCTGCCAGAAGTACCGCCCCACCATGACGACACACACGCCCACGATGAGCGGGCGTATGATCCGGGTGCCGCCCTTCACCACGACCTGCGAGCCGGCATAGGCGCCAACCACCTGGCCGGCGACCATCGCCGCCCCGGTCAACCAGAGGACTTTTCCGCCTGCGATGAACACTGCCAACGACGCAACGTTGGTGGCAAAATTGAGCACCTTCGCGTTGGCGGTGGCGGTGACGAGGTTCTGTCCGCGGAGCGATACCCCCGCGAGGGAGAAGAACGACCCGGTGCCAGGGCCGAACAGGCCATCGTAGAAGCCGATGAGCGGGATGACGACCCTTCGATAGAGCGACTCGCTGATCCTCGGCGCCCGATCCGCGTCCCCCGCCTTCGGCGCCAGCAGGAAGTACAGGCCGATCCCGATCAGCACGACGGGAACGACCACGTCGAGCGCCTTCGGGTCGATGAACTGCACCGTGGCCGCGCCCGCCGACGCGCCCAGCAAAGCGCACACGAACAGCACGCGCACGTCGGCGAAGCGCACCAGCCGTTTCCGCAGCATCATGCCCGCCGCGGTCAGCGTGCCGAAGCTGCCCTGGAGCTTGTTGGTCGCCAGCGCTTGGACCGGGGGCACCTGCGCGAGCAAGAGCGCGGGAATCGTGATGAGCCCACCCCCGCCCGCCAGCGTATCGATGAACCCGGCGACGATCGCGACCCCGAACAGGATGATCGGTACGGCGTATGAATCCATGAGCATTGACTTTTCCTCGACTGCGGGAGACCGCCCTCGTTCGGCAGGAGAACCGCCAAGGCGCCGAGGGACGGGAAGAAGGGCCACCTTGGCCTCCTTTCCTCGCTCCTTGGTGTCATTAGCACAAGAGGCGCCCTGGCGGTGATCGCCCCGCGGCAGCTTCCCGCAGAAATGTTACCGTACCGCCCTCTGGATCGAGAGCTGCTCCTCGAGGTGACTGCAGATGACGTCGAGCGGGCCACGCTCACGCATGACCGAGAAATGATCCCCCTGGAGATCCACCCTGGTGTGCGAGCCCATCGCGAGCTTTTCCCACCCGGGTTCACGGCTGGTGTGCGACCGAGCCCCGACGAAATGCACCATGTCGCAGGCCACCGGCTTCGGGCGGTAGGAGTTCATGGCTCGGATGTTCGCGCTGAACACATGGAACAGCGCGCGCACTTGCGGCTCGGGGATGTCGGGGGCGAGCGCGCCCGACTGAACGGCCCGCCGGATGAGCGCGGTCAGGGGCTCTGCCGCCTCTGCCCCCTTGAGCTGCGCCGGATCGAACTCGAAGGGATGATTCGTCAAGCCCCCCAGATCCTCGGCAAAGGCGCGCAGCAGGTGCTGGTGAGAGTGATGCCGATCCGACTGCAGGAACGCGATGGACCTGTCGATGACGGTGAGCGGGGCGACCGCCTCGCCCGAGGCCACGAGCTGACGAGCCATCTCGAACGCCACCACGCCGCCGAGCGACCACCCGAGCAGGTGGTAAGGTCCCTTCGCCTGGATCCGCCGTATCTTCGCGAGATGATGGGCCGCGAGCTGCTCGACGGTCTCGCAGGGCCTCTCCCCTTCGTCGAAGCCGGCCGCCTGCAGCCCGTACACAGTATGGGGCGAGCCGAGGTGTTGCGCGAGGCTCATGTAGCACAGGAAGTGCCCTCCGCTCGGGTGGACGCAGAACAGCGGACGCATGGCGTCGGAGCCGCGCCGCAAGCAACCGATCCCGGAGGGCGACGAGACCACTCCGGTGTCCAGCAGGCCCGCGAGCTTGCGGATGGTCGCGTTCTCGACGAAGGTGGGCATCCGGAGCTGCCGGCCGAACTCCTCGTTGACTCGAGCGAGCAGCCGCACGGCCATCAGGGAGTGTCCCCCCAGGGCGAAGAAGTCACCGGTCAGCGGCAGCTGCTCGCGGCCGAGGAGCTCCCGCCAGATCGCGAGCAGCCGGGCCTCCGTCGCGCTGGACGGGGCCTCGGGCGGCTCCTCCGTTGCGCTGCGGGAGCTCGGCAGCGCCGTGTAATCGACCTTGCCGTTGCTCGTGACGGGGATCCGCTCGAGCGCGATGAAGTGCGCCGGTATGGCGTAGGGCGGCAGGCGCTCTGCCAGGAACGCCGTGAGCGCCTCGGGCTCGGGGCGCGCGTGAGGGTCCTGCGGGAGGTAATAGGCCACCAGCGTGGTGCTCCCGTCAGGCTCCCGCTCGCCGCGCAGGATCACGTCCTTGATCTGACCGTGCTGGCGCAGCGCGACGCTGATCTCGCCCAGCTCGACGCGATAACCTCGGATCTTGACCTGCTCGTCGGCGCGCCCGAGGAACTGGAGCTCCCCGTGCCCGAGGTGGCGAACCACGTCGCCGGTGCGGTAGAGCCTGTTGTCGGCGCCGGGGACGAACGGGTCAGGCAAGAAGCGCTCGTCCGTGCGGTGCGCGTCGTTGTAATAGCCGTCGGCGACGCACAGCCCGCCGATGAAGAGCTCTCCCGGAACGCCGATCGGCCGGGGCCGCATGCGCTGGTCGAGGACGTAGTAGCGGCAGTTCTGCATGGGGCGCCCGTACGGGATGCTCGGCCAACGCGGGTCGACCCGGGTCACCTCATGGTAGTTGGACCAGATCGTCGCCTCGGTGGCGCCGCCCATCGCCAGCACGTGGGCGCGCGGGAAATGACACCTGAGCTCGTCGGGCAGCGTCACCGGGATCCAGTCTCCGCTGAGCATGATGAGGCGCAGCTTGCTCGCTTGCAGCGTGCTCGACGCCTGAGCGAGCAACGGCGTGAGGCGCTGCAGCGCAGCAGGCGCGGAGTCCCAGATGCTGATGGGCTCCGAGGCGAGGACGTCGACGAGCCTTTGCGGGTCGGTCAGCTCCTCGTCGGTCGCCAGGCGGATCGTGGCGCCCGCGGCGAGCGTGCCCCAGACGTCGTAGACCGACAGGTCGAAGCTGAAGGCCGTCACGAGCAGCGTGCAATCGGAAGGGCTCACGCCCTGTGTGCGGTTAATCCAGTCGACCAGGTTCATCAACCGCTTGTGTCGTACGACGACCCCCTTGGGCTCCCCGGTCGACCCCGACGTGAAGATGACATAAGCCACGTCGTCGCTGGACGGGCGGTGGGCAGCGACACCCGCGCCGGTCGGGAGCCCCGAGAACGTCATCACCGGAGCGGGCTCGCCGCCGTCGCTCGACCACCCCGCGTCGAGGGTCATCAGGCGACGCGAAGGCGTGCCGGAAGGCGGCACCAGACGTTCGCCAAGGCGGCGACACGTGATGAGGGCTCTGGGCGCGAGGCGCTCCAGGAGCTCCGCGATCCTGGCCGGCGGCAGCGCCGTGTTGAGCGGGACATATGCCGCCCCTGCCATGACCACGCCGATCATGGCGGCGATCGCGAGCGGCTGACGATCGACGTAGAGCGGGACGAGATCGCCCCCGCCGACGCCGCACTGCTCCAGCCAGCGGGCGACACGCCGCGCCTCCGTCGAGAGCTGCTGGTAGCTGATTTCGACGTCGGCGGTACGTACCGCGATCGCCGCGGGGCGCGTCCGGGCCTGCGCCTCGAACGCATCCAGGACGGTCTTGTCAGGATCCCATGCGCGCTCGGTCGCGTTGAAGGAATGGACCGTGCGCTGGTACTCGCGTTCGGACATCGCCCGGAGCCTGGCGACGTCGATGTCGGGATCCCAGGCGACCTGCTCCAGGATCGCCTGGAGCCGCTCCGAGAAGAGGTCGATGTCCTGTTCGGAGTACTGCTCCCGCTGGAAGCGCACCGCATAAGAACCCCTGTCGAAATCGGTCAAGCACAGGGCCAGATCGGCCTCGCGGGGCCCCATTTGCACCGCTCGAACGCGCACGCCGCCGAGCTGCGTGATGCTCTCTGCTTCGCAGAAGTCGAGCTCGAACCGATGTCGGTTTCCGGCCCCGTTACACCTCAGCGCGGGGTAGGCGAGGGCCCGTTGGTCCATCCCGTCGTGCCGCCCGCGGATCTGCTCCTGCAGCTTCGCGAACGTGACGCCTTCCGCGGGGGCGAGGTGGAACGGGACGGGAAAGCTGAGCGGTCCGAGGATGCCGCGCAGGTCCTCGAAGACACGCCGTGCGTTCCAGCGGATGCAAAGCGGCAGCCTGGACTGCCCTGTGAGCTGGTACAAGAGCGCGTAGAATGCGCCCAAGAAGACGTCCTGGTACGCCCATCCGCGCTGCCGGGCGACGTCTCGCAGCGCGGCCTGCAGCGATCGGGGTAGTTCGTAGAAGAGCTCGTGCGTCTGCGCCCGGTCGTACCCCGCGGACGGCACGGCCACGTCGGTCACGTCCGAGAGCTCGGCGCGCCAGGATGCTCGGGACGCCTCGTCCCGGCCGAGGTCCCACAGGTACTGCGCGACGTCGGCGTAGCGAACGATCTCGCCCGCTGGGCCTCGCGGAGACTCACCGAGCTCCGCCGCGAGCCCGCTGGCGATGAGGGTCGCCGAGTACGGATCGGCGATGAAGCTCGGCAGCCTGAGCCTGAGCCGCGCGCCGGCGGCCGTGCGCTCGAGCACCTCGACCGAGAGCCGAGGGCCGTCGGGCAGGGCGATGCTCGAAGGCGCGGCGCTCGGGCCGACTTCCAGCCGGGCCTCGTCCCGGATCACTTGCAGAGGCTCGGCCATGCCGGCGATCGACGGATAGTCCGAGCGCAGCAGGTCGTGCCGTTGCGCGAGCTCACGGAACGCACGGCGCAGGGAAGCATCATCCACGCCGGCGGGCACGTCGATGTGGACCAGGAGGTCACAGGGCACGGTCGGAAAGCCGGGCAGCGCCTGGGCCATGCTGCGCTGAAGCGGGGAGATCGCGTAGCCATCGACGTGCGACGGCGTGAGCGCGCCGTCATGACTGGATTTCATGGTGGCTCCTGGCGAGACTATCGTAGGTATTCAGCGACGCGTTGAAACCGCACATGCCCACGTTGACCTTCTGCGGGCCCAGGATCGGGCGACGCCCGTGCGCGGTCCGGATGTTGTCCAGGAGCAGCACGTCGCCTTGTTGCCAGGTCATGCACACCCGGCTCTGCGAGTAGACGCAGCGCATCGCGGCGATGTCGTCTGCCTCGATCGCGCTCCCGTCCCCCCAGTAGGTGTTGACAGGGAGCTTGTCCGCCCCGTAATCACGGATCAGGCACTCCCGGATGGATGGGTCGATCATCTCGACGTTGCTGAAGAGGATGTTGTTGGCCCACACGAGCAGGCCGCTCGTCGGGTGATGGAAGGCCGGCCTGAAGCGGACGGAGAAGCCGTCGAGCCGGTCGCCGCTCCAGCGCTCGTCGAACGCGCCGAGCGCGGTGAGACAGCCGCGGATCGTGCCCGGGGCCTGCGTCTTGAAGTAGCCGGAGGCGTCCACCCCCATGCCGTGGTCGAACCTCCGCCGCAGGATCCACCCCTCGGCCTGGAACCGCTCCGTCAGCCGTGACGGCAGCAGGCGAGCCAGCTTCGCGCAATCGACGAACGGGGTCTGGCCCCCCGCTGCCGTGGTCAGCTCGCACCAGAAGAAGAGGTGCGACGGCCAGAAGGGCCGATCGCAATAGTCGTTGTGGAACCAGACGTCCTCGTCGTCCGAGACGAACTGGTTGTGGCGGTTCTGGTCCTCGATCATGAGCTCGCGACCGTCGCTGAAGCTCTGCACGATGCGCTCGAACTGCGAGCCGTGGAGGATCGGGAACCCGCGGAAGAGCACGGCCCCCGTCTCCTGCAGCAGCGAATTGATCCAAGCTTTGTTGTGCGAGATCCAGTCGACGGGCTCGACCGGGCGCCTCGGCTCGATGACGTGGACCGCGCCTCGTTCGCCCAGGGTGACGCTGACGAGTGAACCGCTCGAGACCGCCTGCGTGACGGCGGGTTGTATGCTGAGCCTCATATGCTCTCCAGGAGGTGGATGGTCGGATGCTTGCAGCTCATCGCGTCGGACATCGCCACGATGACCCGCCTGTCGCCGCTGTAGCTGTCGCGCCCGTGGGCGCAGATCAGGTTGTCCAGCAGGAGGACATCGCCGCGCTGCCACGGAAACTGGTACTCCGCCGCGTCGTAGCTCGCGCGGATGGCCTCGAGCTCGCCGTCCGTTATGTCGTCGCCGTTTCCCAGGTAGGTGTTGCGCGGCAGGTTCTCCTTGCCGTACATCGCGAGGAGGGACTCCGCTCCCTCTCGGCCCACGCGCGTGTGATGGAAGAGGTGGGCCTGGTTGAACCAGGAGAGGTCGCCGGTGTCAGGATGCTCGATGACGGCCTGACAATGCTGGCGGGTGCGCAGGTGGTCGTCGGCGACCCACTCGCACTCCATCTGCTGCGAACGACAGTAAGCCTCCACCTCGGCCGTGCTCTCCGCGTGAAAGACCCGCTGCCACGGCAGATCCACCTGGGGGTGATAGTTCCGGACGTAGAGGATCCCGTGGCGCGCGAAGCGGTCTCTCAGCGCCGCGGGGAGGCGCCGCAGCACCTTGCGGGTGTCCGCGATGGGCGTGGCTCCCCCTTCCGCGGCTGGAGTCAGGCAACAGAACCATAGGTACCGCGGCCAGATCCTCGTCCAGGATAGCTCGTTGTGGAGCGGGATGATCTGATCGGCCGGGTACTCGGTGGAGGTGTAGATCTTCTCCGTCAACCGCGTCCGCGGCGTGGACCTGTGGGAATAATCCATCAGCCGATCGGAGAACGCGCTGACCGCGGCGTTGAAACTTTCGATGCTATTGATGTCGAAGCCGCGGAACAGGAGCGCTCCATGGCGCTGCAGGTCGTACCTGAGCTCCTCCCGGCGCTCTCTGATGAGCTCGGCAAGGCCAACCTTGACCGTCGCAGGTTCGAATACCTTCAGCAGGCCGTCGCTGTCGGAGGCGACGGTCGCGTTCACGAGATTCTGCTTCCCGATGGGGGCAGCTGTGCCGATATTCAGCTTCATGTGGATTTCCATTCATCTAACCGGCCGCGCCGGTTTCGAGAGGATCGACGTGGCGAGCGCTCGACGCTCGTCACGCAGTTGGGCAACAGCGCGCTCCTCGCCGACGCTGCGCGATACGACGGCCCTTGTTTCCGACCAAGACGGAATCAGCGTGGACGTATTGGTTGCATCGCCACGTCAGGTGAATGCGTCGAGGAGCTCATTCGTGAACGAAGGAAGTGATCGCAAGCACCGAATGAAATCGTGGCGCTATGGCATTCCGAATGTAATCCCCGTCGCCAATGAACCAACTGGCGCTCTGCGTGTCAAGGAGATTGCATCCGTTCGGCGTTGATTTCGTGCTTTGCGGGCGAGCGTGTCGAGCGCACCCTGTGGCATGGCTCGATTTTTGTTGCTTTGGCGCAGGGAGCGCGCCCTCAGGGATGGGCCAAGAAAGCGCAAGACGCCCGCAGGCTGTGGAGTGAAGGCGGCTCCTTCGATGCATGGATAATTTGTTGATATAGCGTCGCTTTTTCAGGGTGGGCCAGATCGCAGAGAAGAATGTTCCGTCACCGGCGACGAGCGGCGCTTCGCCCTTGCCCTCGACTCGGCGCCGCCGCGTCAGGCGCTGGCCCGGGGCGACGCTGCGGCCCCCGCCGTGTTGGACGCTGAAGCTTCTGAACGCGGCCGGTTGGGCCCCTGTTGGGCCACAGCAGAAGAGGACCCAGCCTCCGTGGTTCGTGAAACTGTTGAGATTGTGGTCGCGGTAGGTACGGCCCTTCGCCCCGTCGAGCTCGGGCCGCCCCCCGCACGGATCCCAGCGAGCAGAGCTACCGCACTGGGCTCCTGCCTCGGGTACGGACGTCAAAGCGCTCGTCAGGCCAGGGATGCAGCACACGGGCGGGTGGGATCCACCGCTGCGCTAGCACTACTGCGGGAGGTTCATCGCGGAAAGAGAGAAACCGCCAAGAACGCCAAGAACGCCAAGTTTACGGGAAAAGGACCACGCGCCTGACGCCGGCACGGAGGACGGCCACTTTGAAGGTGATTGATAGACCGAGCCGAAGCCTTGCCGCCTTGAGATATGACAGAACCTGCGCAACGTGGACCGGGGCAATGCACTCGGTGGCCTTGAGCTCGACGACGAGCTGACCATCCACCACGAGATCCATACGAGCCTGGCCCACCAGATGTCCCTTGTAGTCCACGCCGACGGGCACTTGCCGGGCGAACGGAATGCGGCGCATGGATAGCTCGACGCAGAGCGCTTCCTCGTAGATAGCTTCGAGGAAGCCAGGGCCGAGAGTTCGGTGCACTTCGATCGCGGCACCGATGACGCAGTGGGCGAGGCGATCCAACTCGGCGTCGGGCTCGTTCCTCACTTCTTCCTTGGCGTCCTTGGTGTCTTGGCGGTTCATCTCGTGTCTATCGACACAGCCCCGCCCTCGGTTGCGTGCTCCGCCATAAAATGCGGTTGGCACAAAGGGGGGATACCTTTGACGGTGACACAGAGGGCACCGAGGGAGCCACGCGATGAGGGCGTGGGATATGGCGAGGCGGAGAGTAGCGAAGGAGTCTGCGAAGTGGCGCTCAGGCCGCGACACGGAGCGCGTAGCTTTGCGCTTCCCCTCGGACCGAGGGGGGGAAATGCTGCACGCGTTCAGCAACAATGAACGCGTAGCAGCACAGGACGACGGAGACGTGATGGTGCCATGCAGGGAACGATCGCCCCTCATGATGGTCGAGCCCCAGCTCCCCTTTGAGCTCCTCGTAGGCGAGCTCTGTGCGCCATCGTTCCTTCAAGGTTCTGACGATCTGCTTTTGCTCATCCGGCAAGGCAGCGTAGTCAGGGCAAACTTCGTCGGCTTCGTCTCGTCGTACGGCCACTCGAGCACGAGCCACAGGGCTTCTCTGTTCTTGGGCTCGGACCCATCGTCATGGGCCGGCTTCACTCTGCGGGATCTCGTCGGCGATTGCGCGGGCGATCATGTCGAGCGCCAGGTCCGGCTCGGTCTTGAACACCTGCTCGGACGGAATCCGAGCCTCCTTCCGGCGCTCCTCATCATCCAGCCACTGCTGCGGGAGGTACAGCTCAAAATCGAGAGGGACGTGCTCGGTTCTGTTTGCGGCGCAGACGCTCACGCCAACCTGGCAGTTCGTGATCTTTCCTGCGGTGCCTGTGTATTGGCGCTGAACACCGACCGAGTGGTTCCCTTGCTTGAGGAAGCCCGTGTCATCGACGATCCACACCGAGAGCGGATCCTGTCCCTGCAAGGCCCTCTCTCTCCCCCTCGCCGAGAATGCCAAAGGCATAGGTAGCGAACGACGCCCGCTGCTCCTTTCGACGTAGGTGGGTGCCGATCTGGGCAAAGTATTCATCCAATCGATAGTTCGCTGCGTTATCGAGCGTGTATCCCATCGCGACGCCCATCTTGGGCGCCCGATCGCATATGGAAACCCCCTGCTCTAATTTTCGGAGGACAAAGTGAGAAACAAACGACACCAACCGACCAGGTGTCTGTCGCCGGCCTACTCAGGTCTCACGAACCTCCCGCAGTAGTGGTAGCCCGCGTCGCAGAGACGCTCACGCTCGCCTCGTCCCTCGGCTGAACGGCGGCGCGCGGCCCGCGAGGCTCGTCGGCCTCGCGGGCCGCGTCGCGTCAGGTCCAGGATGGCCATCGCCTCGCCGCAAGGGGCCGTGGCCGGTACGATGCCCATCGCGCCGTGCCGCGTCGGCGCGACGCCTGTGATGGTCATCGGGAGTTGGACCCCTATCGAACGGCCGCAAGATGCGCCATCACCCAGGCGGGACGCAGTGCCATCAGCCAGTCGGCTCGGTAACAGCGGCCCGGCGCTCTTGAGCTGCTGCGCGGCGCGCCTCAGTGCACGCGATCGATGCCCTTGGCGATGAAGGAGCTGCTCGCCCCGGACATGCCCCGGAACGCGGCGGGTCCCGGCTGCGCGCAGAGCAGCTGCCCCATGTCGGTCGCCCGGCGCTCGAGATCGTCGAGGTGCCGAACGGTGACACCGTCGACCGGGTCCAGCACGTCGGTGCCTTCCAGGAAGGCCGAGATGTCGGCCTGGGATCCAGCGAAGCGCGGGCTGATGTGGGTGAAGACGGTCTTCGCCTCCTCGCCGTGGCAACCGTTGCAAGCGTTCAACGAGAACTTGTGGCGAGCCTCGTTGTTGGCGATCCCGGGGGCGTTCCAGGGCGGGCGGAGGAAGTCGTTGATGGAGCTGCCGCCGAGGAAGCTGACACCCTGGAAGACCTCGGGCACGGTGTGCGTCTCGGTCAGGATGGACGCCTCGTTCTGGTTGATGAAGTCGGCGACGATCGATTTCCCCATGAAGCTCGTGTCGGGCGTCAGCTTCACCGTGTCGGGCTGCAGGAACCCCGTGGCCGGCGACAGGGTGAACTCGCGCAGCTCCCAGGGGCTGGCCAGGGCGATCTCGTTCGTCCGGAGCTGCGACAGCGCGCTGCCGTTCACGCGGCCGGGCTCCGCGTTGCTCCCAGCGAACCGCTCGGTGATCTCGGCCAGCTTCGCGTTGTAGTCCGCCGAGCCGAGGGAGAGCGCGTTCAGCTCGTGCCAGAGGTTCGCCCAGTCGAGCACCTCTGCCTCGGTGGTCGCCGGCAGGCGATACTCCAGGATGATCGTGAACTGCAGCGGGCTCCCGCTGCTGTCGGTCACCCCGAACACGAACCGGCCCTCACCCGCCTTGCCGTCGGCGAGTTTCCTGAGATCCAGCCGATTCACGATGGCGAGGAGCCGGATCGGGGCGCGCGACAGGTCGAGCGCCCCGTCGACCCTGGGCCAGGGATCGAGCACGAGCGACTGGATCCCCGTCCGCGCGGGGACGACGTGGGTGTTCATGGTCTGGTCCGAGAGCCAGCTCTGGAACATCTGCTCGACCATGGCGGGCGCCTGGGCCGGGGTGGGCGCCATGGCCTCCATCAGGTGCTTGAACGTCCAGACGCCGTCGCCGGTGGTCCTGACCGGATCCTCGACCACCGCGAGATCCCTGATCAAGAGCTCCTTGTTCTCGTCCACCTCGGGGCAGGACGGCAGGGAGAAGAGCTCGCTCATGTCGGCGGTCGTAACCGGCTGGCTCGACACCCAGACGTCGTCGATGGCCCCGAGGAACTGACGGGAGCTGCCGTTCTGGGGGGGAGCCCCGCCGATCTCCAGCGAGAGGGGCGAGCCGTTGATGGGCGTCGGGCTCGAGAAGCCGAAGCTGGTCGTGCTCACGAGCTGGCCGTTGACGAAGAGCCGGATCGCCAGGCCGTCGTACGTGGCGCCGACGTGCATCCACCCGGGCGACAGGCTGTGCCCGAAGGCCGCGCCGCGGATGTTCACAAGCGTGCTCGATCCGGGCACCTTGACGTTCAGGTTGAGCTCCAGCGTGCCGTGCGCGATCTGGAACGCGATGATGTCGCTGCTGCCGCTCCCCTGGCGGAAGATGGTGCGGACCGTGCTGAAGTCGATGCTGGTCGGGTTGATCCAGGCCGCGACCGCGAAGCGGGTACCGAACTCGTACGCCGCCGCGGCGGGCGTCGTGATCCGCTCCCCCTCCGCGTCGAGCGCCACCGCCTTGAGCCCATCCGGGCGGTCCACGCACGCGCTCGAGGCGGATCGCGTGGCGTGGAGGGCCGAGAAGGTCGAATCCGCCAGCGCCGTGCTGCTCGGATCGCAGTCGTTCATCCGCCAGAAGCTGATGGCCGAAGCCAGCCCCTGGGTCGCGGTGTCGATGACCTCCGCGTCGGTGTCGCTGGCGCTGCACCCCGCGAGGAGCAGGCCGGCCACCATCCATCGGGAAATGTGCTGATCGAGAAAACGCATGATGACCCCTGTTGTGTTCCGCCGAGAGCCCCGAGCTCGCGTCCTGCAGACCTCGAGCTTGAAGACGCGAGACCAGCCGCTCGTCACCTGCCGACCCTGGCATGAACGCCCAGAAAGGCGTTGACGAGGCTCGACTGCCCGGCCCTTGCGCCGCGGGCAAATACCAGGCTCGGTCGCGCCGAACTCAAGCGCTTCCATCTGGCAGCTCGCGCTCGGAGCAGCCTCTAGCGACGCAACGTTTAGCGGACTTAGCAGCTCGGCTCAACATCCCAATTCACCTGGAGCACGATTTTGACAGCCTTAACGAACATTTACACACTCTACCCCAGGGCGTCATCGCTTAATGCTCAAACAGCCAAGCTCCAATTCATAATCGTCATGATGCTCATGCAATCAATTCATCTCGGATCTCCGACGACGCGGCCGGCGTCCTCCGTGCGTGCCGTTCGATCGCGTCGTCGATGATGGCGACTTGGATAAAAACAAAGCGAAAGGCCCCCGGCGAGGGTGCTCGTCGCATGCGCGCTCGCCGGGAGCCGACGAGCTGCGATACTGCCGGCATGCTCTTCCCCCGGCGCCTCTTCCTGACCCTCTGCGCTGCCGCGCTCGCCCCGCGCTGGGCCCTCGCGGACGCCGCCGCGCCCGCGTCGTCCCCTTCCCCGCCCGCCGTCGACCTGCGCGACCTCCAGGTCCCCGGCGACCGCGCCCTCGGCCGGCGGTTCACGCGTAACCGCCCACCCATCGCCATGGTCGTGGCCAGTTGCGTCTCTCGCCGGGGTCGACGATGTTGGGCGCGGGGCAGCGCCTGCCCACGGCCCGGGCGAACCCGGGCGGGCACGAGAGGGGTCGGCAGGGAGGTTCTCTGCCGCGCCGGCGTCGAAGATCGAGGTCCGCGTCGCTCAGGAGGCGTCGGCGTCGCCAGCGGCCGGAGCCGCGAGAGACGCTCGCGCCCAGGCGGCGGGCAGCAGCTCGTCCAGCCGTTCGCGCGGCCAGCCCGCCTGCAGCTTGCCGATCACGTCCGTCGCCCAGGCGAGCGGGTTGGCGCCATGCATCCGACACGAGCCGAAGATCGTGTAGCCAACAGCGAGGCGTTTCGCGCCCTCGTCCGAGCCCGCGAACAAGTAGTTTTTTCTTCCGAGCGCTACACGTCTTAGCTGCCGCTCGACTTCGCCGTTGTCGATCTCGAAGCGCCCATCGGTGAAGCAGCGCCGCCACGCCGCCTCCTGGTTGATGGCGTACTGAGTTGCGACGTAAAGTGGCGTATTCGGCACGAGCCGCAGATGCAGCTCGTGAATCCACTGGTACAGCTCGTCGACCACGGGCAGCGACAGCTCCTGCCGTCGCGCCAGGCGTGCCTCCATGGGCAGCGCTTCGGCTTTGCAGGCTGCCTCGATGCGGTAGATGGCCTTGAAGTACGCAAGCGCCACAGCGGCTCGCGCATCACCGCCCTTCGCTGCCTTCTCGAACTTCGCGCGGATGTGCATTCCACAGCCGAGGAGCGGAAACGTGGGGATCCCGTTGACCTGATCTTCGCGGATGACCGCGCCGCCGCGCGACACGCCGACGCGCCCCTCCGGCGTCTCGCGCACCACGTGCACCGGCTCGCGCACGCAGGAGACGGCCTCCCGCAGATCGGTCGACGTGAACGCGGGGAGCCACGGTCCGCTGCGCCAGATTCCGATCGGCTGGAGGCCGGCGCTGCGGAGGGCCTGCGGTTCTTTTATCATGCTGTGCTGCCTGCCAATGACAAGCAGGCGCTGCTATAACATCCGTGGTCTCCGGCCCGCGGTGATGGTTCGGTCACGGCGCGGCGGCACGACCCGATCGTGCCGTTCCCCGGGATCCGGCCATGAAAGCGCTTTCCCTCGGCGCCTGCGCGCCCGCGCCATCATGACGCGTCGCGCCTCCGTCCCCCGGGAACCCGGGCGAGCCCTGCGCCGTAAGATGATGAAATCGCTTGCTTTTTCCGCGTCCCCCGGATCCGAGTCGAGCGCTGGGCGGCGCCCCGGGCGCGGGCCGGCGCGCATTGTCAGCGTCACGTCATGAGCCCTCTGCCGGCCAGCGCGGGTCCGCCCTGACGGAGAGAGCGATTGAGCTGCCGAGGCGCCAGGGAAGCCAAGAGAAAAGGCCGGTGCATGAGACCCTGCCTGGCGGCGCGGGTGATCGGCCAGAGCGGCCTTCAGCGCTTGCGACAGCGCGGCCGCCTCGACCTGTGCTGGCGGCGCTGGGAGCTGCGCGCTGACGGGCCCTCACAGCCCTCGCCGCGACAGGCGATTCCTCACGCGATGCGACCCCTCGTGGAGAAGCGACGCCAGCTCGACAATTCATGCGCGCATCGGAGGGACCGCCTTCATTTCACAGCCAGCCTGCGGGGCTCCGAGGCGGAGGCGCGAGCGACGTCCTGGCAGCGACGCAACCGCGCAGGATGTCCGGACGTCGACGATGAACACCCGCGAACGTCCCGTTCGGCACCACAGCACATTTCCACTCCGGCCAAGGCAGCGTCCCCCCGCGCGAACTCGGCTCCGAGGAGCGGCAATACGCAGTACGACAACACGACATGTCACCTTGACAGGACTTGATTTTGTGATACTTGTGCAGCGATCTCCGGCGGCGGCCTGTCGAGTGTGGTACGGCTACCCCCTCGGTACAGCCGACACCAAAATCGCCTTCGCTCGGCGCACACGGTGAACCCACCGTCTAGGAGTTGCACGACATGGCTGATCGAAGCGACGATCTGCCGGCTGACGCAGCTGTCCCCCGCGATCGAGCGCGGCTCCGTCCGGGAGGACGCGCGCGAGCAACACGCGGGCATTGACAGATAGGTGAACTCAATGAAGACATCTACGCGGAGACCACAAGATTTCCCCTCTCGGGCCAGCACGACCGGCGCCATGTTCGAGCGGGCTGTGTTCGCTCTCCTGCTCGCTTCCGCGGGGTGCGCCGTGGAGGCGACTCCCGAGGAGAACACAAGGGTTGATATTGTCGACGCGGACTCGTCCGAGCAGGCGATGTCCCAGGGAACGAAGCGGGGCGACGGCGACGTCGGGAGCTCGCGCACAGGCGATTTGCCCGCGTGCACCCCCGTGTGCGACGGGGCCTGCTCCCCTGTGCTGCTCGCTGCTGGTCAGGCCAACCCACACGACCTCAGCCTCACTCCGGACAAGGTGGTCTGGGCCGTTGGCCACGGAACCGAAGTCGGAGATAACGGGGTGAGCATGATCTCGAAGGCTGGCGGCACAGTGACCAGCGTCGTCCAGAGCGCGTCCAGCTTTATCGATCTCGGGGTCGCCGGCAGCGAGGCATACTTCACCGGCGGCACCCGCGGATACATCCCGAGCCGAGGCGGCAGGTACAGTCTGAGCGGGGTGTGGAAGGTCGACGAGGCCGGGCAGCCGTCGCAGTTCCTGGGCCCCGGGTCGGGCTATCTGGTCGATGTCGCCGCCGACGCAACGAACCTCTACTTGGCGACGCGCTCTTCGATCAGGACCCTCCCGCTCTCTGGCGGCTCACCCGTGGACCTGGTCACGTTCAGCTCAGGCACCAACCTGTGGTTCATGCGCATGGATGACACGAGCCTGTACGCCACCAACTACCAAGGTCGGGTGTGGAAGGCGCCGAAGACGGGTGGAACGCCGGCGGAGCTCTCCACGGGGCTGGGTGGAAGCCCGTCCGGCATGGCCGTCGACGCCGATTCCGTTTATGTCAGCATACGTAGCGTGGGGATCGTCAGGCTCCCGAAGGCAGGCGGCGTTGCCACCACGGTCGCGACAGGCGCCGCGTCGTATTTGGCTGCTGACGCCGAAAGACTCTACTGGTTCGACGGGAGCTCGCTCGTGGCGACATGCAAGAACGGCGGTGGAAGACAGGTCGTGGCGACAGGAATGTCGGATCCGCGCGGTATCGCCGTCGACGACTCGCAGCTTTACTGGGGCGACTCCAACAAGGTCTGGAGAGTTACGAAGTAGGCGAGCCTCGGCGTGCACCCCAACTCCGCCATCCTCGTTGACGACCGCACGGTGCTCGCGACCCTCTTCGGCCCCGGAGAGCTGGTCCGTATCGATCGGGGGCCCTCGCCAAGGAAGCGGCCACGCAAGCCAAGGCACGCTGGTAGAGCGCTCTCCCGCCGCCGTCAGCCGGGGTGCATCCTCCGAGCGCCGCGCCTCACGGCGCCAGGACCGCGTCGAGGAGCCACGCCCGCGCGTCGGTGTCCTTGGGCGCGGGGAACGGGCGGCCGTACCTCGCGGCCAGATGCGTGACGTCGGCCGCCGTCGCGCGGAAGCCCCGGGCGGCGAGCCATTCGATCGGGCGATCCACCGCGGATTGCCACGGCGCGCCGTGGCGCGCGAGCGCATCGAGCGTCGGCTTCATGCCCCGGAGCAGGGCGCCGTTCACGTGCTCGAGCGCGAGGCGGCTGCCCGGCGCACTGACGCGCCGCACGTCCGCGAGCACGCGGTCGTTCGCCTCGCTGTCCAGGTAGAACAGAAGGCCCTCGAGCAGCCATGCGACGGGCTCCTCGCGGCGGAGGCCCGCGGCGAGCAGCGCCGCCGGCCAGTCGGCCCGGAGGTCGCCCGCGACCGCCACCCGTTCGCAGGTGGGCGCCGCGCCGTGCGCGTCGAGGACGCCCTGCTTGAAGGCGAGCACCGCCGTCTGATCGAGCTCGAACAGACGGACACCGCCCGGCCAGCGCAGCCGGAATGCGCGCATGTCGAGCCCGGCGGCGAGGATCACCACCTGACGGCAGCTCCGGCTGGCGTCGAGCAGGCGTTCGTCGAAGAAGCGCGTGCGGATCGCGAAGTACGCGTCGGGCGTGCGCGGCACGCCGTCCGGCACGAGCGGCGGCACGCCCGACGCCTCGACGAACCGCTCGGCGTAGGGGTCGTCGAACAACCGATCGGGACGCCTGCTCTCGACCGCGCGCGCCCGCGCGACCTCGATCGCCGTCAGCCCTACGCCCGTCACGACGGGCTCGGGATTCAACTCGTGACCTTTCATGTTCCTCCGGCGGCGCGCTCGGCACGGCGGCCTCGGCCTGTCCCTCGCCGGCGTTCACCGACGCGCCTTCCCGCAGTGGGCCACCTCAAGTAAACTTGAGGTCAAGTGGAAACGACGAGGCGACTGCTGCCGGTGGGCGAGGTGGCGCGGAGGTTCGGTCTGCGGGTGTCGACGCTGCGCTATTACGAGGAGCGCGGCCTCGTCGTACCGGCAGCCAGGCGCGGCAACGGGCGTCGGTACTACGGTGCGCCCGAGCTCCAGCGCCTCGCGTTCGTGCTGCTCGTCCAGCGCATCGGGCTCGTCGACCTCGCCGCGATCGGCGAGCTGCTCGCTGGCTCGGCGACCGGCGCGTCGCGGTGGCACGGCGTCATGCAGGAGCGCCTCGCGGAGCTCCGCGCGCAGATGGCGCAGCTCCGCGCCGCGCAGTCGCTCCTGCGGCACATGGCGTCGTGTCCGCGCGCCGATCCGCTCGCCGGCTGTCCGGTCCTCACCGCGGAGCTGCAGCGCGTCGTCGACGCGGGGCTCGGGGAAGTACCCGCGCGCGGCCCCGCATCGCAGGCCAGAACGAAGCGGCCGCGATCTCCGCGGCGCTGAGCTTCATCCGGACGCGGCGCCGGGGCAGGACCTGCAGTGCCCCCTCCCCGCCGGCATGGGAAGAGGGTCGGCTGGGCATCGCCGCCTACGCGCGGCCAGCTACGGCAGCCTACCCGGTCTACGCGGGCGAAGGAAGCTGCCGCCGAAGGCGGCTTCGTTCAACGACCGGCAGTTGACATGACTCTGGCTGGACGCAGACAAGACGGACGTCTGCAACACCGGATTTGGGAACTGCTACTTCGACGGTGGTGGCGACACGGGAGCCATCGTCCAGATGGTAAAATACACGCTCGCCAAGTACAACGGCGATGCGGGCCGCGTGTACTCTGTTGGCGTTGCTGCTCGGTCGCCCGAAGCGCCGCCGGCGCTGAGCGCATAGGAAGAACCCCCCGCCTTTTTCGACGCCGTGCCCTCCACGGGCCCTCCATGGCGCGTCCGCCGTCTTCTACGCTGTGCGAGCTCGAGCGACGCTCGACCGATCAGCCTCGATTCCGTCTTGCTCGCGCTCTGAAGAGGACGGCTCCGATTGCCGCAAGATAGGGCCCGAAGTGCCAAGGCGGCGTTCCGGGTTTGGACCCGGGGACCGAGAAGCTGCAGCCAGAGTCCGTCGAGGGCGTACCTTGGTCGGTGCCGCTGCTCCCACTGCTCGAAACCTGCCCGCCAGTCGCTGGAGAACCGCCTGTCGTGACGGCACCACCTGCGGGCGCGCCCCCGCCGTTTCCGCCTCCGTCCCCTGCACTACCGCCGTTTCCGCCTCCGTCCCCTGCACTACCGCCGTTTCCGCCTCCGTCCCCTGCACTACCGCCGGTGCCCGAGGCCCCACCCGCCCCGCCGCCGCCCGTCGCGCCCCCGTCGAGGAAAATGCGTTGGGCGAAGTTGTAAAAGCTGCGGTTCCAGACGGTCTTGGTATGGCCTTCATTCGGCTCGATCTGGTAAATATGGTCGATGCTGTTCGCGTCCAGGAAGTCGTGATAATTCTTGCTATTGCCGATCAGGCCGTCTGCACTGCCGCAAGAGATGAAGATGAGCTTCACGTTATCCTTGACCGCAGCCACATCCCTGATGGTCTGACTTGGCTGCTGGGTATTGGGCGCAGCCGAATACGGTCCGATGTAATGAAAAACATCGGTATTGGGGAACCCGAAGTTGAAGGTCTGCCCCCCGCCCATTGACAGGCCGGAGATGGCCCGCAAATCGGCATCGGTGGCGGCGGAATAAGTCCTCTCGACCCAGGGGATCAGGTCGTGGAGCAGGACGTCCCCGAAATTTGCGAAGCGCGCGAAATCGTCCGCTCCGTCCATCTTGCCGCTGGGCATCACAACGATCATGGGTTTGGCCATGTTCTTCGAGTACAGATAATCCATGATGTTGTCGGCATTGCCTTCGTTGCTCCCCTGGCCGATCCAGGAAACCTCATTGCCGCCGATTCCATGATGCAGGTAAACGACAGGATATTTCTGGTCCGTCGAATACTCCGGCGGCGTATAAACCGTCACCTTCCGCATTCCGTAGTTTCGGGTCGGATAGCTGACGGAGACGTCCACCTTCCCATGGGGAATGCTGGGGTCCCTGGCATCGAAACCCGCGGGCGGAACGGGAAGATTAGCGGGGTCGCTGGCATACGCCGCGGCGGGGAGGACAGAGATGACCGAGAGCGAAAGGACAGCAGGCCAGTTATTCAGGGGCATGAGGACCTCCAACGTGCATAAGAGCCAAACTCGAATTCCGTAGCCCGCGCTACAAGTGCTTTGACGCATTTTGCATTGTCACCATGGTGTCCTGAGCAAGCGGCGCGTGCCGACGCACGGGTCGCGCAGCGCGTTGCAGGCAGCGCGTTGCAGGTGGCGTGCAAAACTACGCCTCAGGCGTTCCGAAGAGCAACGGGGCTAGGAAATCCAGACGCGATCCGAGGGGCTAGAGAATCCAAACGCGATCCGAATGTCAAGCTCCTCGTAGTGGCCGTCCGCTCGTAGTGGCCGTCCGCGGAGCCCGCGGTAGAGGAGAGCGAGGCCGGCGAGGCGCTGCTGTCGCTCGAGGACAACGAGCGCCGGCATATCGAGCGCGTGCTGCGCGTTACGGCGGGGCGGATCTACGGAGACGCCGGGGCGGCGAAGATCCTGGGAATCCCGCCGACGACGCTGCAAAGCAAAATCAAGCGTCTCGGGATCGGGAGCCGCACCCGATGACCGCGTAGGCGGCAGCAACGATCCATCGGTGTGGGGAACAACGACCTATCGGTGCCACCGCGAGGGCGGTGCTGCATCGCGGGTGCCGGATCGAGGATTTCTCTGCCGGAGGATAGCCCGCGCAAAGCCATTCCGACCTGTCAAGAATTCCCCGCCAACGAATAGGCGTTTGCGGGACTGCGCCTGAGCAGCAGCGGCGGCGAGGTCCCGGCGCAGTCCCGCAAACGTCGGGTTGAACGAAGCCGGACGGGGCGCTGCAGAACGGCACGGGAGGGCAGCGAGGCCCGGTCCAGTACCGGCATGCGCCTTGCTCTTAAATACGGGGAAATTGCTGAAGCAGCGGGATCTGCGGGCAGACCTCGAGCGGGGCACCCGGGCGGGTACCCAAAAATCCCCGGCAGTATTCCCGTCGTGGTTTGCGGAAGCCGTCGACACCCAAGGACCCGCGACGTGGCTCGTCCAGTACCCCCTCCCCGCCGGCATGGGAAGAGGGTCGGCTGGGCATCGCCGCCTACGCGCGGCCAGCTACGCCAGCCTACCCGGTCTACGCGGGCGAAGGAAGCTGCCGCCGAAGGCGGCTTCGTCCACACAGCGGCCGTGTCAGGCCGCGACGAGCCCGCCATCGATGGGCAGGGCGACCCCGGTCACGAACGACGCTTCGTCGCTCGCCAGGAAGAGGGCCACCCGAGCCGGCTCGATCGGGTCGGCGAACCGGCCGATCGGGTGGCTCGCGAGGACGTGTCGCTCCACGGCCCCATCCTTTATCCACCTGTCGAACATCGCAGTGTGCGTGCCCCCAGGGCAAATCGCGTTCACCCGCACGTTGCGAGCAGCGAAATCGATGGCCGCGACCTTCGTCAGCCCGATGATGCCGTGCTTTGACGTCACGTACGCGGACAGACCAGGCGTCGCCACGAGGCCTCCGACGGAGGACGTGTTGACGATCGCGCCCCCGCCGGCCTTGAGCATCTCCGGGATCTGGAACTTCATCGACAGGAAGACGCCCTTCAGGTTGATGTCGATCACGCGATCCCACTCGTCCTCCTCGAGCTCGGGCACGCTCTTGATGACTTGCTCCACGCCTGCATTGTTGAACGCGACGTCGAGCCGCCCGTACCTCTTCACGGCGGCTACGACCATGGCGGCGCAGTCGGCCGCGCGCGACACGTCCGTCGGAACGAAGATGGCTTCTCCCCCTCGGGCGACGATCTCCGCGGCTGTCCTCTCGCCCTCGGCCACCCGGCGAGCGGCGATGACCACCTTGGCGCCTTCCTGGGCGAACAACAGCGCTGCGGCCTTGCCGATTCCCATGTTTCCACCCGTGATGAGCGCGACTTTATCTTGCAACCGTCCCATAGGATTCGCTCCGGATCTGTGGGCCTGATGAACGACAGGCCATGTCATGCCAGCGCGCGGCGCTGAGGCGCTCTGCCGCGCGTCGAGAAGGGCAGCGCCCGAGTCGAAACGCAGCGGATCGCCTGCGATCGCGACGTCCGTCAGCTTCGCGCGCAGGTGGGTCGAGGATGACAAGACCCGCGACCTCGGGACGGAGGATGTCCACCCTCCGCCGGCGCGGCTTGGGCGAAATTGACGGGACCCGCGCAGCGTGCGAGCCACGGAAATGGGCCTAGCGCAGTGCGCGTTGGCCCACTAGGATCCGGAGCATGCCGAGCGCTCTGCCAGCCTGCGATCCGGACGATCGGCTGCGTATCGAGATCGTGCAACCGAAGGCGCTTTCCGGCGTGACCGTGGCCCGCTGCCGCAGCGATGCCCGGCGCCACCGTTCCGTGAAGGACCGCTTCGCCTCGGTCTCCTTCACGGCCGGCCAATGCGAGTGGTGGGCGCGCGGGCGCACTTGGACGGCGAAGCCGGGCGCGCTCGCGCTCATGCTCCCGGGTGAGGTGCATCGCGAGGAGAGCCGCGATGGGCCGGCGCGCTTCCAGGTGGTGCTCTTCAATGACGCGCTGGTCAACGAAGCGCGCCTCTCGCTCGGAGGCCGGCCCTTCGCGCCCCCGCCAGGCCTGTTTCTCGAACGCGGAGAGCCCGAGGGTGCGCCGCTCCTCACCCTGCACGCGCTCGTCCACGAGGGCGACGCCGAGCCCCTCGCGCTCCAGACCGCGCTCGCCGAGTCGCTGCGCTCCGTCGTCGCGCTCACCAGTCCGGGTCACGCCGAGCGCGGACGCCGGTACGCCTGGGGCGCCCCCCTGCGCCGCGCATTCGAGCTCATCCGCGAGCGCTTCGTCACCGCGCTCTCTCTCGACGAGATCGCTCTGCACGTGGGGCTCGACAAGTTCCAGCTCATCCGCGCGTTTCGCGACCAGCTCGGCGTGACGCCGTATGCCTATGTGACGCAACTGCGCATCGGTCGCGCCCGAGCGCTCCTCACGCGGGGCGTGCCGCCGTCCGAGATCGCCGCGCGCGTCGGCCTCTACGACCAGAGCCAGCTCAACCGGCATTTCAAGCGCATCGTCGGCATCACGCCGGGACAGTTCGCGCGCGCCGTGGTGTGAGCGCGCCTCGCAGCGCTCGGCTCGCCCCGGATCGGAGCAGTGCCTATCCGAGCGAGCTCCCCGACGCGGGGCGCCAGGTCGTTGCTGATGACGTCGAGCGGGGAGCCACGCTCCTGCGGGAGCTCACGATGGGCGGATCGGCTCCGCGAGCCAGCGAATCAGTGGTCACGGACGGGCCGTGGAGTCGTCCTGGAGGGTTCAAGGTCGATGATGGCGTCGTCAGCACGGAATGATGGGTCGGCCATCCTTCGATGCTGGGACGTCCATCGGCGCAGCCTGCGGGGTCAACCCCGGAACATGACCCGGCCAACCTCCAGCACGGGTTCAGCAACATCGCGACGCTCGCGATCGTTGCACGTCCGCCGCGGCGCGCGCTTCGAACGCTCCGGCAGGCGTCGACGGAGATCGGGGGTCCGTGCCCGCGTTCCCCCTCAGGCGCCGGACGACCAAAAACGCGCATCCGATGCGGGGGTCTGCCCAGTGTCAAGAAGCATTAAGCGCAAACTGGGGTCGCTTGACGGTGCTCGGTCGCGATGACACATCTGCACGCAACGCTGCGAGCGCCTCGGCGGCATCCAGCGGGGCGCTGCGCCGGTCTCCGTGATGAACGCGCGCGCCCGGACACTGCTGTTTCGGTGCTCGAAGCCCCGTCGAGCCCGAGACGCAGCGCGGCCGAGGACAGCATCGGCGGTCGTCTGCTCGTTCTCGAACAGGAAATCGTTCACCCTTGCTTTTGATGCTCCCATGCCAATCAACCACACCAAGCTCTCCAACATCGTATTCCGTCATGTCGCTGTGCGTCGGGCCTTGCCTGCCGCCCTGCTGGGGCTCTCGGCCAGCGCCCTGGGCTGCGGCGACGCCGAGCCGGTCGCCCAGGTGTCGGCGCCCGTGGTCGCCAGCGAGCCGGCCAGCGCGCCCGCTCGAGCGCTGCGGAGGATCCAGGACAAGTCGCTGGCGTCCTCGTGGATTCCGAGCGACGTCTCCGACGTTCGCGTCGTGATCAAGTTCCACGAAGGGACAGGCGTTCGGCTGCGCGGCTCGCTGCTGAGCAGCGATCATATCGGCGATCTCTCGAGCGCCGCAAGCGGCCTCGATCCCGAGCAGCTGCAGCGTGATCTGGACAGCATCACCGCGCTGCTCTCGAAGCGTTCGCTCGATCTCAAGCCCTTGTTCCCGCTGCCGGAGGCGCGGCTCTCGTCGCTCAAGAGTAGCGGCGAGCGACGGAGCGCGATCCAGCTCTCGGATCTCGGGCTCTACTTCGACGCCCCCTGGTCAGGAGGCTCACGGAGCGCGCTGGTCGAGCTGGTGGAGGCGCTGAACGCCCACCCGAGCGTGGAGATCGCCTACGTGCAGCCGAAGCCCGAGCTCGCGACCGCGGCCCCGGAGGCGAGCGCCGGCCTCGTGGCCCTGGACGCGAACACGCCGGATTTCACGTCCCTGCAAGGCTACGTGAGCAGCGACGCGAACGGCATCGGGGTGGCCGAGGCCCGTTCGTTCCCGGGCGGCCGTGGCGAGAACGTCCGGATCATCGACGTCGAGCAATACTGGGTCCCCGATCACGAGGATCTCCCGGCGCCCTTCTTCTACGCGCCCGCGCCGAGCTCCGGGAACGCCGATCACGGCACCGCCGTGGCAGGCGTCCTGGTCGGGCAGGAGAACGGCTTCGGCGTGACCGGCGTCGCGCCGCTCTCGGGCGTCGGCTACGCGAGCTGGGTGAGCATCGGCGTCGGCCCCGCGATCGCGCTGGCCGCCGAGCAGCTGGACGCCGGCGACATCGTGCTCATCGAGGTGCACGCTCGCGGCCCGGCCACGGCCACGTGCACCTGCAACGACAGCCAGTGCAACTACGTTCCCATGGAGTTCTTCTCGGCCGAGTTCGACGCGATCCAGACGGCCACGGCCAACGGGATCATGGTGGTCGAGGCGGCCGGCAACGGCTCGGTGGATCTGGATCATCCGTCGTACGGAGGTGTCTTCGACCGGACCGTCCGGGACTCCGGCGCGTTGATGGTGGGCGCGAGCCTGTCGACCTCGCGCAGGCCGACGTGTTACAGCAACTCCGGCGGCCGCGTGGATGTCCATGCCTGGGGAGAGCACGTGACCACGACGGGAGGTGCCGGTGAGCTCTACAGCGGAACGCTGGGCGCGCGGGACCGTTATACCGCGACGTTCTCCGGGACGTCGAGCGCCTCCCCGGTCGTGAGCGGCGCGGTGGCCGTGGTGCAGAGCATCGCGCAGCAGGCGTCAGGGCCGCTCACGCCGCAAGCGTTGCGCGATCTGCTCGTGAATACCGGGAAACCGCAGCAGGACGAGCTGAGCCGCGAGATCGGCCCGCTCCCGGATCTCGCCGCGGCGGCGCCCCTGGTGGCCGACCCCGGGAGCTGCGGCGACGGCGTTTGCTCCCCGCTCGAGAGTTGCCAGTCGTGTGAGGTGGACTGCGGCCCCTGCTCGACCTGCGTGCCCGCGGACTGCGGGGCGGCGGCGCACGTGACCATCCCTTACGTGAACAACGGTCCTATCAATACGTGTGTGTTCTTCGACGCGGCGAGCTCGAACCTGAGCTCCTGGAACATGGCGACCGTCGAGCTCAACGGAGTCAACCTCTCGAACACGTGGGTTCCGTCCTCGAGCTATCCCGCTACCTGCGACGGCGGATACTACCTGCGTCTGGTCGGCAACTTCCCCTGGTCTCACGTCGAAGTGAACTGAGGCGATGCTGACCGCACGGCGCGCGCGGAGGGGAGCAGGAAAAAGAGCGCCGCGAAGCCTCGCCATGCACCTCCGCGTCCTCGACGCCCTCGACCGCGTCCCGCCCCGCCGCCGTCGCCCTGCTCGCTGACCTCGCCGCGGCGCCGCGGAGGCGCCGCCTCCGCTGTCACCTCTTCGGCACGCAGGCCGCCGTGGCCCACGGCGCCCCGCCCTACTGGGCGGCCTCCCAGGCGCGTTGCAAGCGAGCCCACGCCCAGCAGCGAGATCGGGTGACACAGCGGCGGTGGGGCCGCCGTCCCCGCGCCCGAGGAGGCCTCGGTCCTCGCGGCCGCGCCGCGCCCCCCTCCGCGCAGGCCGCGCGCCCGGTCGACCCCCGCCCGGCGCCGCGGAGCGCGCGTCCCCCGCGGCAACCGCGCGACGGGCGCGCGAGGCGCGCCCACCGAACGCGACCTGCTCAGGACGCGCCACTGAGCGGTTGTTGCCGACGACCTCCCTCGAATACGTGCCCAGCGCCGAGCGCCGCTTGCCCGAGGCGAGCAGATGGCAGCCGTGGTACCCTTTCACCTACGCGCCCGAGCTCTGTCCCGAGGCGCGAGCTCATACAGCGTGTCACATTTTCTTCGTCACCGTGGCTGTGGCGGTCGCCGTGCCTGAGCCCTCGCCCTCACGGGTGAATTTGATCGCGGCCTCGGCAGGCACCTTCGAGAAGTCGATGGTCGCGGTCCGCCAGGTAGCGTCGCAGAACACTTCCCCCTGGTCCTCGTAGCATTCGTCGGGGAAACCGGTGAAGACGTACAGCGAGCAGCCGTCTGCCGAGAGCATCTGCCCACTGTGGTTCAGAACGTAGACGAGCCCATTGTCCCCGAGGGAGACGCTCACTTCGAAGGGTCCGCTGTACCAGGACAGCTCCTCCGCGTAGTCGCCGGCGAGCTCGCCTGGCTCTACCAGCCAGGTGCCGAAGGGATCGCAGCTCAGGCTTGTGGGCGAAGGCTCGCACGTCACGGCGGTAAGGACGTGCCATTCACCTTCGACGCAGCTCGCCTCCGCGGGCAGCTTCGTGGAGCACGGGCTGCTGTACACGTCGTAGGCGCATTTCTCTGCCGTATCGCACGCCTCCAGTGCATCAGGCAGCTCCTCCGGGCAACCGGCGCCGGCCCCACCGCCCCCGCTAGAGCTGCTGGCGGCCCCACCGCCCCCGCTGGAGCTGCTGGCCCCACCGCCCCCGCTGGAGCTGCTGGCCCCACCGCCTCCGCCGGGATTGTCCACGCGGCCATGGCAGCCAGCCATCGCAAGGACGATGCCGATTGCGGTGCAATTGAACTTCTTGAGAGTCAACAATTGCCTCCTTGCTGAGGGATGTGTGCACGGTGCGTGCCGCTGAGCCGCATCTGCGAGGGAGGCCTCCCGCGCTCGCCACTCGAGCGCGCCAATCCAGCGATTTCGAACCCCATCAAGAGGCTCTTCTCGGGCCCCGCGAGCACAGGGCGGCTGGTCATCGCTCGGACGCGCGTGCAGCCACCTCTCGGCACGGAATGAGCCTGATTGTGTCACGATGACCGTCGAGATCGCGCTCGGGCTCCTCGGGAGCGAGTACCCGTACACCAGGATGCCCTCGCCGCCGCCTCTTTCATCCTGTACGACCTCGCCGGTTGCGGCCGCTCGGATCTCACCGCCTACGACCGCAAGAAGTACGACACGCTCGACGGGCACGCGCGCGACGAGGATAGCCCGCGCAAAGCCATTCCGACCTGTCAAGAATTTCCCGTCAACGACCGGCAGTTGACATAACGTACAAAAAGTACGATCCACTGATTCGCCTACAAAAACCAACAGATCCAACGAGTTCACTCGGCTGTGTAATATTGTCTACACCACGCTGGCGTCAGGCCTGAGACCTCGGTCCGGGACTTCATCGTCTCGGGGACGGGCGTCCATTTCAATGTGGGCCGGCCGCGCGCGAGGCAAGGCGCGCCGAGGCCGGTGCACCTCAGCGCATCATGTCAGCCGGCACCGTGGCGAGGCCCTTCGTGCGTAGGCGCTGCGCGTCGCACGCCGTCGGCCACGGATAAACGTACGCGAGGGCGAGGGTGGCCGCGACGACGTCGCTCCAACCCTTGCGCTGCGAGGGGAGCATCCACGCGCGCGGCAGGTAGCGGGGCTCCTTGGTCCCACCCGTGGACTCGGGGACCTGCCAGAAGCTCACGGCCGCGACCTGGCCCGTCGCCGTGCGGAGATCGAACCCGCGGATCGCGCCCGCGCCGGCGACGCTCACGTTTTGCGACTTGAAGGTCGCGCGCTCGCCGCCTGCCGCGGAGAGCTCGCCGGTGAATTGGGCGTTCGCCCACGACCCGTAGGCGCGGACCTTGAGGACGTGCGGGACGCCATCGGCTTCGGAGGCGAGCCGGCACGTCATCGAGAAGCGCGGGCCGTCGAAGAAGCCGAAGGTGCGGGCCGTATCGGTCGTCGAGCATGCGCCGGTGATCGCGTCCTCGTCGCGGTTCGCGAGGAAGGTGAACGTCGTCGTCTCCGTCATGCTGCCCGGGAGCGCGAGCACGAACTCGATTCCACGAAGCAGATCGTCGACCTGAGCGGCCGGTGACGTCGCCGGGTCGGAGCCCGCGATCTTCGCGAGCGCGTCCCCGACGCGACGACCGGACGCGACATGCGGAAGGAGGCTTCCGATAAAGCGCTGGTAGTCACGGAGCGCCGCCTCGCCGAACAACTTCTTCGTCGTCAGCGCACGATGTGGCGCTCCGACGACGCCGGTCAAGGAGCCGACCGCCACCGGTGCGTCGTGATCAGGCAGCTCCAGCCCGGGCTCGCAGTTCCGATTGTTGAGGCCGAGCGTGCCGGTCACCGGCACCATCGGCGTCGCCGCGAGCGCGGACTCGACGTGGAACGTCCCGCCCGTGCACGCCGGGCCGATGATCGAGATCAAGAACGCGCACGCTGCGTGGCGGTGAGCGCGAGGCAGGGCGATCTGAGTGAGTCGCGTCCGCACGTACGTAGTCACCCGCCAAACGTTACCCGAATTCTCGCACGGCGCGCTCGGAACGTTCGCCCGGGGAGCGTAGGCAAATCATGCGTCCTCGTTGAAGTAGCGAGCCGGCCGTTCGAACGAGTCCGCGGGCGACATCGGGCGCACCTGGGCGTCTTGACGCGCTCGTCGTCACGCGCGAAGGCCGCACCGAGAGTAGGATACGGGCGTGGCGACCCACTCCCGATTCACGATCGACGCTGACATCGCTCCGCAGTTCACCGCTTGCTACCTCCGGCTCGCCGGGGACGAGTGCGCCTTCATCGAGGCTCACACCGCGCATGCTCTGCCGCGTCTCCTCGAGGCGCTCGAGCAGCATGACGGCGGCCTCGCGGGGAACGCCGGCCCGGAGGACGAGGTGGGCAAAGGGGGAACCGGCCCACAAGGTCCTCTGTATGCCTTCCCCGCGGCAAGCGAGCCGCTCCATTGAATCGCGCCTCGCGACACGCCGCCATCGAGGGATGCCCATGAACCTGAATTCCGCGATCCTCCTCGTCGTTGCTCTGCCGCTCGCTTCGGTCGGGTGCATCAGCGGCGCCACCGGGAAAAGCGGCATGTGGGGCGTCGCCGGCGCAGCGGGAAAGGGCCGCGGGCGGATCGATGAGACCGGATGGCACGGCGACGGGGCCGGCGACGGCGCCCGGGGGATGCCGGGCCAGGGCGGTGGCGGGGGCGGCGGGCGTCGCCGGTGGGCTCGCCGTGTGCGGCGTGGCCACCAAGGGGGGCGCCGGCGGCGGCTCCGGAGGCGCGGGCGGTTGCGGGGGGCGAGGCGGCCGAGGGGGCGAGAACGGCCAACCGAGCATCGCGATCCTGGCGCTCCACGCCAAGGTGACGGTGCGCGACAGCCTCATCACCAGCGACAACGGGGGCCCAGGCGGCGACGGCGGGGTGCCGGAGGAAGGCGGCCGTGGCGGTCGAGGCGCTCCAGGAGGCGCCTTGGGGGACGGCATGTGGTCCTGCCATGGTGGCAGCGGCGGCCCCGGAGGCGACGGCGGCTACGGCGGCCCGGGGCGCGGCGGCGACGCGATCGGCATCGCCTACCTCGACGGCGGTGTCGAAGCCCTTGCAGTCGCTCCGGCAGGTGAGGCGCCCGGGCGGCAGACCCAGCGCCTCGCAGGTCAGCCCGCCCACATCGTCGATGTCACAGATCTCCTGCCCCTCCCGCCGGTGATTGCCGCAGACAGCCGGGAGCGTGGAGGCGTTCTGCTCGTCCTCCGAGCAGCGCTCGCCGCGCCAGTTCCCCGGGACAGCTGCTCGGGGAGGCAGACCACCGTCCCCGCGTAGATATGGTGGGGATCGGGCCCGATCTCGGCCCGGTTGCAGCGGCAGATGGTCTCCCAGGCGAAGTAGAGGGGCGGCCACTCGTGCAGGCAGTACGCCCGCGCGGCGATGGTCCACAGCGTGTCGCCGGTCTTGACCGAGTCGGGGACGTCGGTCGCGGAGGGGCACAGCGGGGCGGTCCTTCGGCGGCGCGCCCGGAGGCCGAAGCGAGGAGCAAGGCGCCCGCCGCCGCCGCTGCACAAGGTCTGGATCCCGTTCTCATCACGTCCCGAGGAGCGGCGCGCTGCCCCCCACAATGACCAGAGCTCGGGTCACGGCCGAGCGCCCAGAAGAACAGGAGCGCGCCGTGGCTTCAACCCCATTCTCTTGATGCCGATTCCCGGCCGGTGATCCAGGGTTCGGCATGCACCTCAAGATCAAGCGGTGGAACGACCCAGTCGAGCCCGATGATGGCACGCGGATCCTCGTCTGTCGCTATCGCCCGCGCGGCGTCCGCAAGGAGGATGAGACCTGGCAGGAGTGGTGGAAGGATCTCGGCCCCACCGCCGAGCTCCACGCCGCGTTCTATGGCAAGCACGGGCCGCCGCTCACCTGGGGCGAGTACCGGCGGCGCTACCTCGCGGAGATGCGGGCCCAGAAAGAGCGGATCGCCGAGCTCGCGCGGCGCGTGCAGGGCGGCGAGGCGATGACGCTGCTCTGCTCCTCGGCCTGCGTGGATCCGGAGCACTGCCACCGCACGATGCTCGCCCGCTTGATCACCGAGGCCGCCGAGAAGCCGAAGGCGCATGCGCGGCGCAAGGCGTGACCGGGACAGAATTTTGCGTGCAAGAGGCCAGGACGTCGAATGCCCCTTTGCCCCTTCTACCGCCCAGTCGCCGGTTGTCGGGGCGCCTCGGGTCGGTCGGCGCTGCGCGACCGAGCGCGTTTGCCCCGAACCTGTGGCGCGGGCAGCGCCGCGGGCGCACGTCGGCCTCGACGCCGGCGTTGCGGGCGCCAGGGGGCTTCGCCTGCGGCGCTCACGCCGCTTCGCAGTTCGGGCTCCGCGCACGCGCGATGGGAGGCGCCTCGCTCGGGAGCCCGACATGCTTGAGGAGGGCGACGATGACCTCGCGCTCGGAGATGTCGGCCACGAGCCTCCGCCGCCCGCCACACGGGCAGGCCAACACCTCCTCGCGGTACACCCGACGGAGCAGGCTCGCCCAGTCGATGCGCGCACCGACTGGCTTCGTGACGCCGGTGCCGAGGCGGGTGCGCTGACAACATTGCCAACAACGAGGTCCAGGAGTCGCTGAGCAACACCGTGACTTCGCTGGCCAGCATCGATGCGGATTACTGCTTTCCGTCCGGCGAGTTCCCTGACGATCCCAACAACCGGATCTTCCCCGGCCAGGGCTTCACTGCGGGCAGCTTGACCGTCTGCTTCTGATCTCACGTGACGCGCGCGACGCCGCCCGGCCGGGGGCCGAGCGGCGTCGTCGTGCGTGGCGCTCATGTCCAGCGTACGGGCAGCCGCCACGTCGCCGTCGAAACCGTGCTAATCGGAGGCGTCGCTTTCCTGCGCTCGGCAATGGTAACGCGCGCGTACTGGTCGCCATTTTCGAATCCGGCCGCGGGCCGTCTGGAATGTGCTCGTTGCGTATCGGTACGCGCAAATGTTAACGCCGATCGTATGTCCGATTTCGCACGCCGCTCTTTCCTGCTGCTCGTGGCCCTGATCCTCGCCCTCGTCGGCTGCGGCTCGGACGAGACCAACGGCGCGGGGGGCAGCAGCAGCGGCAGCGGAAGTGGCAGTGGGGCCGCGGGCGGGACCGGGGGCGCGGGCGGGACCGGGGGCGCGGGTGGGAGCGGGGGCAGCGGCGATGCCCGCCGCGCAGGCGTCGAGAACCTGCTCGCCGATGCGGTGGCGCAAGGCTTCTCCGGTGCTGTCCTGGTCACCGTCGACGGCGAGCAGTGGGAGCTGGAAGCGCACGGGCTGGCGAACCGCGAGCTCGAGGTCCCAAACACGCCCGAGACGGCGTTCGACTTCGGCTCGGTGATGAAGGACGTCACCGCCGCGGCGATCTTCCAGCTGACCGGCGCCGGTGCCCAGGCAACCATCGACGACACGCTGGAGACCTTCTTCGACGATGTGCCGGCGGACAAGGCCGACATCACGCTGCGCCAGGTGCTGCAGCACACGGCCGGTTTCCAGGAGTACCACGATAGCGACGGCGACTTCGAGCCCATGACCCGCGAGCAAGCGCGCGCGCTCATCTTCGCCCAACCGCTGCTCTTCGAGCCGGGCAGCGACGAGGCGTACTCGAACTCCGGCTTCACCTTGCTCGCCGACGTGGTGGAGGTCCTCTCCGGCCAGGGGTACACCGACTATGTGCACGAGCACATCATGTCGCCGGCTTCGATGACCCACAGCGGCTTCTACAGCGAGCCGCTGTGGAACGACGACGTGGAGACGGCCATCGGCTACGACGACCTCGAGTTCGAGGGAAACGATCCGGCTCATTGGCCCTATACCTGGGCTCTGGTCGGCAACGGTGGCCTGGTCAGCACCGTCGGGGACCTCGAAGCGTGGCTGCGCGCCATGGAGGCTGGCCAGGTATTGGCGCCGGCCGCTCTCGACGACTACCGCACCGTGTATCAGGCCGGCTCAGTCGTGACGACGGATGGCCAGGCCGTCTATGGCTATTCCGGCGGCAACGACTATGGGTTCGGCGGCATGGCCATCGATATTCCGGGTACCGACACGCGTATCGTGCTGGCGACCAATGCCTCGCCGAGCTCGAGCATCGAGGATCTGGCGCTCGATCTCCTCGATACCATCGCCGGCGAGGTCGGCCCTTCGGACGGCGAGCGCTGACGTAGACTCGCTGGGCGTGCCGAGATCACTCGCCCGTGTCGAACTCGCACTCGGCGACCTCGGGCGCGCACGCGCCCTCCACCTCGGCGGCCACAGAGGCGAGGCAGTCGTCGCACTCGGCGCTCCGCGCCTCGGCGGCGCCGCACGCGCCATAGCAGGGGAAGCCCTCCACCGCGCCGCACTCATCGCAGAGACACTCCATGAGCACCTCGTAGATCGCGGCCGATGCCTCGCACAGCTCCGCCGGATCGGCGGTGTCGTAAGGGGGCAACGAGCAGGTCGCACACCCGGCGCTGCCGCCGCCTCCGCCCGCGCCGCCGACCTCGCCGCCCGCGGCGCCGCCCGCCTCGCCCCCCGTCCCGCTGCCGCCCGGGCTGCCGCCGGCCTCGCCTCCCCTCCCGCTGCCGCCTGAACTGCCCGCGCTGCCGCCGGTCCCGCCGCCTCCGCTCCCGCCCACCAGATGATAGCTGTCGTCCAGCCCCGCCAGCGCGGTACACCCGCCGGCCGCCGCAGCCCCGAGCCCGATCAGCGCCATCGCCAGGGACACGTCCACCCGCTTCGAGCCCGCCATGGCGACGGAGCATCACCCCCTTGCGCCCCCGGCGTCAAGCGACCGTACGGCTGGCTCGACCTGGAGCTGTGTATCGACGCACCCGCGACACGCGTGCCCTTCATGTCTGTTACAATCGCAACAATCGCATGTTCATGGACACCAGCACGCATGACCGCCGCCCCCGAGCTCGGCCTGATCGCCTTGCCGCGCTCGGCCACGTCGTGGCTCGCCATGGCACAGCAAACCAGCATGTTTCACACTTGCCCGAGCGGGCATGCCCCGTGCCCGACAATGGCCGAAATGGACAGGGAGTTGGCCCTAGCGGACATCGTCCTGACGCGGGGTGCACGTTAACGACACGCCGCGTCATAGCTTGTCTCGTCAGTGTGCGGTGCTCCCCGCGTCGCCGGTCGGCACGGCGTGATGGGATGCGGCACGCCTCGCGCTCTCTCGGAACTGCCCTGGGGTCGTCCCCGACCGCCGCTTGAACGCGCGCGCGAACATGGTCACGTCCGAGAACCCGAGCAGGAGGGCTCGTCGGCGCGCGTGAAGACCCCGTCCGCAACCACGACGTGGCAGGTCGCGGCGCTCACGCATCTCCGCGCCGTCTCAAACGCGTGGGTTCGTTTCCGCGGCGCAATCCAGCGGTGTTTGCGAGCAGCAAGTCGAGCACCTGTTGCGCGCGCTCACGCGCGACCGGCACGTGGACACCGCGACCGTGCGCTGCGAGACCGTCGCCCACCCAGACGCGGGTCTCGCCCTCCCGCGTGAGCTCTTTGACGTGCGCTACGTTGATCAGCCAGTTGCGATGCACACGCACGAAGGACCGCCCGAAGGACGACTCGATCGCCGTCAGCGAGAGGTCGATGTCGAAGACGCCGTGGGAGGTGTGCACCTGCGTCAAGCGCTCCGCGGCCTCGAACGCCCAGACCTCGTCTCGGTCGAACAGCACGAGCCCCTTATTCCGTCGCGCGGCGATCCGCAGTGGGCTCGCGCGCTCCGGCCGCGGGTCGCGCGCCCGCAGCCTCTTCAGACACTGCTCGACACGTTGCTCGGTGAAGGGCTTCAGAAGGTAGTCGGAGACGCCGAGATCGTATGCTTCGAGCGCATGCGTGTGGAGCGCGGTCGCGAGCACGAGCAACGGAGCGCCCGGCAGCGCTGCGAGCTCGCGCGCGATGTCGAGCCCCTCGTTGCGACCGCCGGAGAGGCGTACGTCGAGGAACACCACATCGAAGGCGTGGCGCCCTTCTCCGAGGAGGATCTCCCGCGCTTCTTCCGCGGACGATACGGCGCCCGCGACCTGCGCGAGGTTCGAGCCATCGAGGAGCTCGACGAGGTAGTCGCGCGCCGCCCACTCGTCCTCGATGACGAGCGTACGTAGCTTCGCGTCGCTCTCCGTGCTCATGCCGTTGCTCCTCGAGTCATCAGCACCTCGACGACTGCAGCGGTTCCTTCGCTCGACGACGAGAGGCGCAGCTCTGATCCAGGGCACCTCAGCTGGAGTCGTCGACGCACGGTGTGGAGGCCGAGCGCGCCCGAGCGCGGCACGTTCGCCGAGAGACCGGGCCCGTTGTCCGTCACGGTACATACGAGCTTCGATGAAGTGCCAGCCTCATGGAGCGCCGCCCGCACGGTCACCCGTCCGCCGCCCGCGCGACACAGCGCGCCGTGCTGGACCGCGTTCTCCACCAGGGGTTGCAGCAAGAGCCGCGGCAGCAGCACGCCGCCGACGTCGGCCGGAATGTCCCAGTCGAAGCGCAGGGCGTCACGGTGACGTGACTCGAGGATCTCCGCATAGCGCCTGAGCCACGTGATCTCCTGGTCCAACGGCTGCATCTCGTCCTCCCCTTGCAGCGAGTCCCGGAGCAGGTCTCCGAGTGACCCGATCAAGCGCCGCGCCTCGCGCGGATCCTGCACCACGAGCCCCGCGATCGTGTTGAGCGTGTTGAGGAGGAAGTGCGGCTCGAGCTGTGAGCGCAAGCGCGCGAGCTCCGCCGAGACCCGGAGTTGCTCCGCCTCGAGGCGGAGCTTCTCCGTCTCGAGCGCGCGGTGCTGGGCTTGTTCGGTCATGTGCGGGGACACGAAGACGAGCCCCCAGATGCCGGCGAGCACGAGGCCCATCCCGGCGCCGAATCCCGCGACGAGCGGCGGGGAGAGCGGCCCCTTCTCGTCGAGCTCGAAGCCGAGGAGCCCCTCGAAGACGAACACGAACGCGAGCGCGAACAGGGCCCCGATGACGACTGCCCCGAGGAGGCTCACGACCAACAACCTCGTCGGGCTGAAACGGCGTTCGACGCCGCGGTCGAAGGCGACGGCGAGGGCGAGCAGCACCACCGGCGCCGCGACCAGCCAGAGCGAGAAGCTGATGACGATGCTCACGATGTGCTCCTCGCTGAGGAAATCAGGGGCGGTCTGGAGCGCCCCGACGCCGACGGCCGAGGCCATGCCGAGGAGCCAACGTCGCCGGGTGTGGAGCGTCAGCGGCGCGCGCGAAGCAGATCCTTCCATGAAGAAAAGCTACCATTCGGGGAGACGGGCTACAACATTCGCCGCTCGCACGACGACGGGAAGAAGGGCCGCAACCGAGCGCTCACCGGCTCGTGCGCGCGGAGCGACGGCTCGTCGGAAGTAACACCCGGCTCGTCGGAAGTGCATGGCAGAGCCACGCGCCAAATGGGAGAGCTGAGAAAGCCAGTCAACTCCTCAAGATCGCTCGCTCAGACGGACAAACCATGACCCAACACTCATTCCGCAGAGAGCGCGAGCCGTCCGGCGGCTCGCGTCCAGGCCGGCTCGTGACTCACCCTTGGCATTGGGCCGCAGTCGTGCTGATGGCGACGAGCGCCTGTGGCACGAGTAGCACGAGTAGCACGAGTAGAGAGGACCTCACGGGAGAGCAGCTCTTCAGCACGCCCTTCCCGCACTCCAACGGCCGCTCGTGCGCCACCTGCCACGTACCGGAGGACAACTTCACGCTCACACCCGCCCACGTGGCGCGGCTGCTGGAGACGAACCCGGACGACCCGCTGTTCAACGCAATCGACGCCGACGACCCCACGGCCGAAAAGCTCACATTTGAACACCTGAAAAAGGGCCTCGTGCGCGTGTGGCTCACATTGCCCGACAACATGGACCTGATAGACGATGATGGCAACGTGATCACCCCCAGCGATCGCAAGCTCTTCGTGTGGCGCGGAGTGCCCGCCATCGCTGACTCCGCGTTGACTGCGCCTTATCAACTGGATGGACGCGTGGAAACGCTCGAAGATCAAGCCCAAGGAGCCATCACCGGGCACAGCGAAAGCGGCAAGGCTCCCCGGAGCGAGCTCGAGCGCATTGCCGCGTTCGAGCGCGATGTCTTCTCCTCGGACCGGGCGCGCAGCGTCGCGGAGTATCTCGCCGGCGGCGGTGACCCGGAGAACGCGCCCAACGTAGAGGACGAGCTCGATCTCACTCCGGCGGAGGAGCGGGGACGAGAGGTTTACAAGGCCATATGCGCGGCATGCCATGGGGGCGGCAACCAGGCGACCATCGTGGATCGGGATGTTCACGATTTGGCCTTCCCAGTTATCAAACCCGACGGAACCGTGCTTTATGAAGTACCAGCTACAGATCCCCCAGCCCCGGTGCTCGCCGCTCAACCTAAGAACGAATTTCTGAATATTGGGTCAGCATACGAAACATTTTTGGGTCAGTTAGACCCTGATTCGCATGTCTTCACAAGGGATGTGAGCTTTCCACGTTACCGGTATCGGTTCTACACGGACGATTCTCGAAAAGAGATAGCCGCGGACCTGCCTCCGACTCCCCCGCCGAGCTTCGATGACGATTTGGACGGCGATGGTGACCCCGCGGGCTTAAATGACGATTTGGACAGCGATGGCAACCCCGTCGTGGGGCCGAACTTCGGGCTACAACTTTTTTCTGCCGATCCGGGTCGCTCCATGATTACCGGAAGCCCCAACGACTTTGAGGCATTCGACGTACCAACATTGCGTGGAATAGGGAAAACTGCCCCCTACTTCCACAACAATGCCGCGGACACCCTGGAAAGGGTTGTTGACGTCTACAGCGACCACCTGCTCTCCAAATTTCCATCCCTCACCCTACCTGGGGAGAAGGAGCCGGACGATGATGGTGATCTCGGCCCTCCCGAAGCCTTGACCGCCGATCAGAAGAGCGACTTGGTGGCCTTTCTGAAGCGGCTGTAAGAGCGAGCCGACGCGTCGCGAGCTCGCCGCTCACGACGCGCCTCGGCGTAACCGTCCGAGAGTTGCGGGATGCCGACCTGGCTCCAGGCCGAGTCGTCGAAGGACGGCGCCGCGAACGTCGTGGAGTCCTCGCCCTTCCGGTAGCGCCCGAGGCGACGGCACGGCCACGGCGAGCTCGTCATGCCCGGGGCTTAACAGTTGGGCCCGGGTTTGGTGCCATGCCTCCCGAGGGGGTGCGATCCGTCGTCACGCGCTCTCAGAATCCCGGAGGGGCCGACGGATCACAACGGTTCGTCCCCGCGGAGCAGTCCTGCCAGGATTTCTGACCCGCGGTACTAGGCGGCTGAGAGTGCGCTCGCATACGCTGCTCTCCCATCCGCCATGAAACATCCTCGCCTTGACCTTCATTTCCCGCTCGCGGTCTCTGCGCTCTTCGCCGCGCTCCAGCCATCGCGCCCCGCGTCCGCACCCGGCGCTGGAGCGCACGCCGCCGGCGGCGTGTTCAGTTGATGGTGGGCGTCCAGCCCGGCACGCCCGAGCGATGGGCGAGATCTCGTCCATCAGCCGCGGGTCGAGCTCCGCGAGCTCGTGGGAAGGGAGCGAGAAGGAAGCGACCTGGGAAGAAGCCGCGAAGCGCCTCGGGAGCGAGGCCGGCGGCGAGCTGTGACCGAGGCCGGCGACGCGCCGTGACCGAGGCCGGACGCGACCGCCGGGCGCTCCCTTGACGTGACGCTCGCGGCGCCATATGTAACCCAAAGGTTTACGAATGACGTCTCGCTTCGCGATGGCGATCCATGTGCTCGGTAAGCTGGCATTCGTGCACCGCGAGCGGCAGGCGACGCTCACGTCGGAGGAGCTGTCGAAGAGCGTCCAGGCACACGCGGTCGTCGTGCGCCGCCTGCTGGGCAGCCTCCGGCGCGCAGGGCTGGTCGACACGAAGCGCGGCGTGGGCGGCGGCATCTCGCTGGCCAAGCCGCCGGAGCGGATCACGCTGCGCGACGTGTACGAGGCGGTCGAGCAGGATGAGGAGATCATCGCCAGGAACCCTCATGGTCCAAGCCTCTCCTGCGACATTGCCCCTCTGATCAACGAATACCTCGACGAGGTGTTCGGCGTGGCCGAGCAGGCCCTGAAAGACAGCCTGGTGCGGGTGACGATCGCGGACATGGAACGCGAGATCCACGCTCGCCTCAAGGGCTGCGCGAAGCGCACCGCCTCGTAAAATCGAGCGCATTTCCCTGGGAGCCGCGCCACGGCGCGGCTTTTCGTGACCAGATTTGTAACCTCATTGATTCCAAATAGGAGTTCTCATGAAGGCCATCCAGATCGTGTCCCCTGGCTCTGTCGAGCAGCTTCGCCTCGTCGACATCCCCACCCCGAAGCCCGGTCCGGGCGAGGTGCTCGTTCGTGTTCACGCCGCGGGCGTCAACTACATGGACCTCCTCCAACGCGCCGGCGTGTACCCCCTGCCGGTCACGTATCCGCTCGTTCCTGGCGTGGAGGTCGCCGGTGTGGTCGAGGCGATCGGTCCTGGCGTGGACGACCTGGCGAAAGGCGCGCGCGTCGCCGGCCTGCGCGCGAGCGGCGGCGGCTACGCCGAGTACGCGACGCTCCCGGCCCAGCAGGCGGCGCGTCTCCCCGACGGCATCGGCTACGCCGAGGCCACCGCGTTGCTCGTGCAGGGCCTCACGGCGCAAGGGCTGGTCGAGAGCGCGCCCGAGGTCCAGCGCGGCGCGTCCGTGCTCATCACCGCCGCGGCGGGAGGCGTCGGCGCGCTCCTCATCCAGCTCGCCAAGCGGGCCGGCGCGGGGAAGGTCATCGCGGCTGCCAGCAGCGAGGACAAGCTCGCCTTGGCGCGCTCGCTCGGCGCGGACGTGGGGGTGAATTACGCTGAAGCCGGCTGGGTCGCTCGCGTGCGCGAGGCGACCGGCGGCCGCGGCGCCGACGTCGTCTTCGACGCGGTGGGCGGCGAGCTCCGCGCGGCCAGCATGGAGGGCCTCGCGCCGCGCGGCCGGGTCGTCATCTACGGCGCCGCGAGCGGCAGCCTCGGAATCACCGAGGCCGTGGTCAGCGGGCTCCCCGTGAAGAACCACTCCATCAGCGGGTTCTCCTTGTATGTGCCGTTGGCCGAGGAGCCAGCCTGGGTGTCGAGCACCCTCGCCACGCTGTTCAAGCTCGCCCTCGCAGGCAGCCTGCGCACGCCCGTCCACGCCCCGTTCGCGCTGGCGCACGCCGCGGAGGCGCATGCGGCGATGGGCGGGCGCAACACCACGGGCAAGGTCGTGCTCACCGTGGCGTGAATCGCGTCCGCGCCCCGGCCGAGGCCACTGTCGCCGGCGGAGCTGGCCTATCCGCCGGCGGAGCGCCGGCTACGGCGTCAACAGGCGCCTGCCCAAGCCGCACGGCGCCGCGCGCCCGGACGATCCGACGCTGAGCCGGCTCGACTCCCTGTTCGACGGCGCTCCCATCCTCGGCACCGGGTTCGCCGACATCCTTCAGGACACCGGCATCGACCCGGCCCGCTACGCCGAGATGCTCTCCGACGCCCTCTTTCGGCGCTCCCGCCTCCTCCCGCGCGTGCGTAAAGAAGCTTCGCGAGGCCATCCGTGCGGGAGATGGCCGCGCCGCCGCGAAGGCCTGGCGCTCCGCCCTGAAGAAGCTGTTTTATCCGCGTCAAGCGTTCAAGGCGCTCTCCTATGACGTCCTGGACCATCACTTTCCGCTGGTGATCCGGCAGCAGTGGGGCCTCGAGCTCAACCGACCGTGATCAAGGGTGCGGCGCTCTCCTGGCGACCCGCAGGAGGGGCGCGCGCGTTGTGCTCCGGGTGATGCAGAGCGGCCGACGTCGCCGGGCGGCACCGGGCGCGGAGCGCGGATGCGCCGTCTCGGCGCACGACGTCCCGAGCGCGATGCGGGCGAACGCCACGACCGACACCCTGGCGGCGTGTGTCAGCGGTGCCCACGTCCAGCCGGCCCGGCGAGTGCTGCGAGGAGGCAGGGGGAGCGCAATGAGAGGCACGAGTGACGTGGTTCGCCTTGAACATGCGACGCGCAGGCGCGGCGACGACCCTCCGGTGTCGGAGGTCTCCGGCGCGGTGCTCGTCGACAACATCGCCCACCAGAAGCAGTTGCTCATCCATTACCGGGACGCCGGCGGCGAGTGGCGCGTTGCCCCGGCCAGGTATGATTCCGCGCCGCCGTGGGGCTCCCCCGAGAAGTGGGTGTTCTCCGGGATCATCTATCCCGCCGACTACCCGGAGCCGGCGCGGTTCGCGATTCAGTACATCGTCGCCGGGCGTGAGTACTGGGACAACAACGGGCAGCACGATTACCCGCTGGATCCCGAGGGGATCGTGTTCGGCGATGCGCCGCTCTTCGGCGTCGATCGTCTCCAGCGTATCGTCGAGTTCGTGAGCTGGAGATACCGCATGGATGTGATACGGCTCGAGGAGGCCATGCCGATCCACGGGCGCGGTCACGTCTCGCGATACAAGGTCACGATCGGGCGAAGCGTGGGACCAGGCCGTTACGCCCATGCCCGCTGCGTGGGCATCGCCGTTCGCGGCTCGGACGTCAGCGTCCTGAGCCACACGGCGTGCGAGTCCATTCCTCCGGTCGAGCTGCTCATCCCTTGAACAGAGCGCCCGAGGGCCGGCGGCGGCACGACGCCCGCCGGCGATTCGACCGCTGGACGCGCCCGTGAGGCCGCGACGTCGATGAGAACGCCGGGGCGGCGCGCCGCGCTGCCGGCACTCTTAGATCCACCAGCCGCCCGAACCGGCCGCGCCGCCAGTGCCGCCAATGCCACCGCCCGCGCCGCCAGCGCCGCCCGCGCCGCCCGCGCCGCCCGCGCCGCCCGCGCCCGCGCCGCCCGCGCCCGCGCCGCCCGCGCCAGCGCCGCCGGCGCCAGCGCCGCCGGCGCCAGCGCCGCCCGCGTCGCCTGCGCCGCCCGCGCCGCCTGCGCCGCCCGCGCCGCCTGCGCCGCCTGCGCCAGCGTCGTCGCCCGGGCCAGCTCCGCCACCGCCGGGATCCGGGAACGGGCCCGGGCTGATCACGCCCCCTCCTATCGCGGCCAGGTCATAGACTCGGTAGGTCGAAAAATAGACACCAACCGGTTTGAGCGCGACACCGGAGCTCACGACGACGGTCTCTGACGCGCCGCCTCCCCAGCTCCAGCCGCCGACGCTGACGACATCCCAGGTGATCTTCTGGAAGACCGGGTAGGCCGAGACCCGCGCAAACGCAGCCGTGGGGACGAAGAAGGTCGAGCTGGCCGTCAGCAGGATGCCCTCCGTCACGCTGAATCCAAGCGCCTCGGAGATCTGTGCGTTCGAGGGCGTGCAGTCGCCCGGCATGCCCGAGGAGGGCTGTGCGTCCCCTGGCATGCCGCCGCCCGGCATGCCCGGGGAGGGCTGCGCGTCCCCTGGCATGCCGCCGCCGGGCATGCCCGGGGAGGGCTGCGCGCCCCAGGGCATGCCGCCGCCGGGCATGCCCGGGGAGGGCTGCGCGCCCCACGGCATGCCGCCGCCGGGCATGCCCGGGGAGGGCTGCGCGCCCCAGGGCATGCCGCCGCCGGGCATGCCCGGGGAGGGCTGCGCGCCCCACGGCATGCCGCCGCCGGGCATGCCCAGGGAGGGCTGCGCGTCCCAGGGCATGCCGCCGCCGGGCATGCCCAGGGAGGGCCGCCTGTTCGTGGGAGCGCGGCTGCCCGTGCTCCCCGATGAAGGCTCCGGATTCGTGGGCGTGATGGTGCTGGTGATGGTCACCGAGGGCAGGACGCTCACCGCCACGGCGACGTCGAGCGTCCGCGGGCCGAACCCCTCCGCCACGCGGAGCAGGTGGGCCGGATCCTCCCAGCGGTACGTCTCCGGGAAAACGACCACATTCGCGATGCTCAGGCCGTAACAGAAGGCGCCGCGGGCCTCGCCGATCTCGGCTCGTACGCCGCCGCGATCCGCGCTACCCGGCGCCTCACGCGGACCCACGCACGTGATGGATGAAACGAGCATCGCCGCCGTGCCGAGCGTGACCTTTATGTCAGGAACAAACATCTACGCTCCCTGGATTGTGGTCAGAGCCGCGAATGAACCGAGCCGCTCACGCGTGGAGAGCGCCGGGAAACGGATTGTTTTCCTCGGCGCCCCGGTGTCCCGAAAAGCCATTCGTTCCGAGAGTGCGCAATCAGGGCCAGCAAGCCAGCTCGTGCGTGCGGCGAGCGCCCAAAGCCGTGGGGGGGCGACCAGTCGATGCGCATAGAAGGCCTATGCGACGACCCTCGATGCAAGAAGCGGGGAATGGCCGGGTGAGCTCGCATGTAGGCGCCGCGCCGAGATCCGGCGCGAAGGATGGTTTGGATGGACTGCCCCTTGCCGCCCTCCGTAGGCGCATGAGCGGTGCGCACAACGAGCCGGATCGGAGCTGCCCGTGCCGGCGTTCGTGCTCGCGCGCGAGGCGCGGAGAGGCGAGTGTGAAGAGGTCTGCGGTTGTAGGGGCCGCGCTGTGCGCCGTCGTTTCGGCTCACACCGTCACCGCCTGCACGCCCGGCGGCGACCTGCATCCCGACGGTGGGGCCGTCGAGCCACCGGCATCCTCCCTGGGAGTCGCGAGACCGAGGTTGAGCGACTACGGGTGGGAGGCGGTCCGCCTGAATGATTTCAATGGCGACGGTATGGCGGACATGCTCTTCGACGGCATGGCGGACGTGCTCTGGCGCAACGCAGAAGAGAACCTGATGGCGAGACGGCATGGGGGACGTGCTCTGGAACAACGCAGAACAGAACCTGATAACGGTCTGGCTGATGGATGGAAGCCAGCTGATCGGGCCGGGACCGATCACTCCGGGGCCGGCCGGCGAGGGATGGGTGGCAACCACCGCACAGGACGCCAATCGCGACGGCATGGGGGACGTGCTCTGGAACAACATAGAACAGAACCTGATGGCCGTGTGGCTGATGGAGGGCACGCAGCTGCTCGCGCCGGGACCGCTGATCCCAGGGCCGCTCGGCCGCGGCTGGGAAGCGCGCCCGGGCGCCGACGTCAAAGTCGACGGCACGGCAGATGTGCTCTGGTACGCCGCCGGAACGAACCAGGCGGCGGTATGGCTGATGGATGGCCCGCAGCTGCTCGCGCCAGGGCCGGTGATCCTCGGGCCCAACGACCGCGGGTGACACACCACATCGGTGTCCGGCGCGAGGGCTGGTCTCGGATGGACTGGCGCTTGCAGTCATCCCGGGCGCGTGAGCTGCGCGCCCACGGGCGAGGGCGCGCAGGCCAGGAACAGCGGTCGTGCCGTGCACGAGGCGCAGGCGAGGCGAGCGTGAGGAGTTCCGTGATGAAGATGGAGTGCCTGTGCGCAGTCGTTGCGATTCACGCCGTGCTCGGCTGCGCGGGCCGCGTCGACCCGCTCGACGAGGGGGGACGGGTCCCTCCTCCGACACCCTCCCTCGGGGTCGCGGCACAGCGGTCCAGTGGCTACGGATGGAGCATCATCGAGACGCTCGACCTCAATTTCGACGGAATGGCGGATGTTGTCTGGAGCGACATCGAACGGAGCCTGATGGCCATATGGTTCATGAACGGAACCCAGCTGCTCGCGCCGGGCCCGACACTTCGTGGTCCGGGCGGCGACGGCTGGCTCGGCTTCGCGCTCGACCTCAACGCCGACGGTGTGGGGGACGTGCTCTGGCGTCATGATGAACAGAACCTGATGACGATCTGGCTGAGGGACGGAACCCAGCTGCTCCTGCCTGGCACGACACTTCGTGGTCCGAGCGGCGGCAGCTGGGTTATCAGACCGAACGACTTCGACGGCGACCGTCTGGTGGATGTGGCCTGGTACAACGCTGAACAGAACCTGTTGACGGTGTGGCTGATGAACGGCACCGAGCTGCTCGCGTCGGGGCCGCTGATCCCAGGGCCGGGCGGCGGCCGCTGGAAGATCGGCCCCCCGATCGACTTCAACGGCGACCGCAGGGCGGATGTGCTCTGGTACGACGATGAACGGAACCTGATGACGGTGTGGCTGATGAACGGCACCGAGCTGCTCGCGCCGGGGCCGGTGATCCCGGGGCCGATCGGCGACGGATGGGTCGTCTACTGGGCGGGCGATTTCAACGCCGATAGACTCATTGACGTGCTCTGGACCAACGAGGAAAGGGGCCTGGTAGCGGTGTGGATGATGAACGGCCCCGAGCTGCTCGCGCCGGGGCCGGTGATCCCAGGGCCGATCGGCGACGGCTGGAGGGCGTTCACCGCCGGCGACGTCAACTTCGATTTTATGGCCGATCTCGTATGGCAGCGCACGGGAACGAGCCAGATGACGGTGTGGTTGATGAACGGCGGCGAGCCCATGGCGCCGGGGCCGATGATCCTGGGACCCCACGACGGCGGGTGATACGGCGCCGCCCTCCGCCCGGGCCGGGGGCGGAGCGGGTCAATGTCGCCGCTTGTTCTGGACGCGCGACTGCGGGAGTCCGGCGCGGTTCTTCTGGAGATAGCAGATCTCGACGAGCGTCGGCCACAGCTCGAGCGAGCCCTTAACTGGCTGATCACGTCGTCGACGATGCGCGGGAGGTTCTACTGGAAGAAGTCCGGCTCGAACCCGTAAAAGGTCTTCTCGAGCGTCACGGCGAAGCGGCGCAGCGCGCCGGCGCGCTCCGGGCTGGGAGGCTAGGACGTCTCCCGCCCGACCTATCTCCCCAAGTAACGCTACGCCGGCGCGCGGCGGGCCGTGACCAGCCAGGCGCGCGAGTCGAACAGTACGCCTTTGCTAGTTTCGCGTGCGGCGAGCGTCTCGCGTAACCTGACGAGCGCGCGCTGCGCAGTGGCTGCGTCCAGCCGCGCGAGCAGGTCCCTGTGCCGCCTCATGTCGAGCACGAGGTCGAGCGCGGCTCCTGCGTCAGGTCCGTAGTAGACGGGTTCGCGCACGTCGGCGACACCGACCTCGACGAAGCCGGACGCGTCGAGGATGGAACGGACCACATCCGGATCGGCCATCGAGAACGGATTTGGCCCAGACGCCGGCGCTACCGCGGCACCGTCGGTCAGCGCCTGACGGAACGCCGTCGCCCATTCGTTCTGCTCCTCACCCTGCCAGACCAACATGACGAGGCGCGCTCCTGGCCGCGCCGCGCGCGCGACGTGGGTGAACGCCGCGACTGGATCGGCGAAGAACATGGTGCCGAACCGGCTGATGATCAGGTCGAAATGCGCCGGCGAAAATGGATGAATCTGCGCGTCGCCCCGCTCGAAGGCAACATTGGAAACACCTTCCTCGGCGCTGCGGCGGCGGGCGCGCTCCAGCATCTCCTCGGAGATGTCTACGCCCAGCGCGCTTCCCGACGTCGCGGCCCGAGCGGCGTCAAGCGTGGTCTGGCCGCTCCCACAGCCGATGTCGAGTATGCGGTCTGCCTGGTCGACGACCATCGCCGCGCGCAGTCGCTCGTCGTGAGCCCGCAGCTCCGCGTCATAGTGATCGGCCCACCGCAGCCGCGGACGAAGTTTCTTCGTATAGCCTTCCAGGATGTCGGCCAGCTCCTTCGGACGACTCAACGCCACGCAGTGGCCCGCCGCGATCTCGTCCGGGACAACGCCGAGGCGATCCGCAACCGTGCGCCGGAGGAAGCCGGGGGGGAAGAAGCGGTCCTCGGTGCAGAGGACGAAATGGGTCGGCACGTCCGGCAGCGCTTCGAGCGGCCAGGGCGAAGCGGTGCATGCCGCCGACGGGTGCGCCCGCTCCTTGCTCAGCGCCTGCGCGGCCAGCTCGCGCGGCACGTCGTGGTAAAAGGAGACGTACGGATCCTGGTTGCCGGTCGCGCCGCCGTCGCGCGCGGCTTGCTCTTCCACTGCCTTTCGATAGCCGGTCCTGACCCACCAGTCCCCGGGCGCCTCGCCCGGGGACGGGACCATGCCGGCCACGAACACCAGGGCGTCGACCGGGAGCCGGACGGCGACGAGCGGTGCGGTGAATCCGCCGAACGAATGAGCAACGACGACCAGATCCCTGCGATCGGCCACCGCCGCGACCACCGCATCTGCGTAGTCGTCCAGCTCGAGCGAGTCGTCGTCCCCCGGGAGGTCGGGCGCGACGACATCGTGCCCGCGCGCGCGCAGCTCGGCCTCGACCCGGTGCCAGTACCAACCGACGTCGCCGCCGCCGTGGATCAACACGAACGTGCTCAAGCGTCGCTGCTCCGCTCGGACATGCATCCTGTCATGAACGCGATCCTCATGCCGGCATCATGCCGCCGAATCCATTCGAAGCCAAGCCGCTCGAACGGCGGCACCGGGGGGCGACACGGTCGAGCTGGTTGCCGAGCGGAGCTACGGACCCATGTGATAGCGCCAGCGGCGTCGTCAGTTCGCGCGGCTTGGAGCGGCTGATGAGCACGTCGCCGGAGTTCTCGCGTTCGTCGACGTCGACACGGCCGCGGTCGGCCGCGCTCTGGAGCCCGCCGGAAGACGAACCGAAAACGGGAAGCGCCCCCGCGCGCGTGGGCGAACCCACGGACGGACTCGACCGGGTTCCCCCCGAAGATTCGGTTCGAGCTTGACCGTTCACGTTCATTTCCGCACACTGGCAATCGACGGCGTCTTCGAGAAGACCGCCATGGGCGTGCGCTTCCACGATGCGCCGCCGCCTTCAAAGGACGATGTCGGCGAGGTGGCGCGACGCGTCCGCGAGCGTGCGCTTCTTTGGCTACGGCGCCCGCGGCGTGCGACGGGTTCGACGTGCATTGCGCGGTGCGCATCGCCGCGGAGGACGATCAGGGGCGCGAGAGGCGGGAAAATGACGGCCGTGCGCGCCCGCACCGCGCTGCGCGACCGAGAAAATCGGGCGATCCGGCTCGTCCACCGCGCGGCGCCGGAGGTGATCGGGTAACGTTCCGAGCATGCGGATCACGGCGTGGATCGGTTGCGCCTGGTGGGCGCTCGGGTGCGTGGCGTGCGGCGGCTCGTCGAGCGACGGCGGCCCCCCGGGCGCTGGCGGCGGAGGAGCCACGGGCACCGCGACCACCGGGACCGGCGGCGCCGCCGCGACCTCCGGAGTCGGTGGCTCTGCGGGCGGCGCGAACGGCGCGGGCGGCGCGAACGGCGCGGGCGGCGCGAACGGCGCGAACGGCGCGGGCGGCGCTGGCGGCGCGGGCGGCGCGGGCGGCGCGGGCGGCGCGCCGCGCGAGTTGCACGTGGACACGAGCTCGCCCGAGCTCAGCGAGATCCGGTTCAAGCCCAGCGAGCTCGATCCAGAGGTCTCCGACCGCGACCTGGAGCAGGTGGCCCTCCTCGACACTCGGGTCGCGCGGTTCGCGGGCAAGCTCGTCGTCACGCTGTCGGGGAGCAGCCAGCCTCCCGGCCCGCTCGACCTCACCCGCTTCGTCGCCGCGCGCGGCTTTCACGCGTTCGCGGTCGCCTACAAGAACGACTACAACATCGTTCAAAATGATCCGGACACGTTCGGCGACGCGCGGCTTGAGGCGTTCGACGGTCAGGACCACACCGCGCTCATCGAGGTGGCAAGGGCCGACAGCATCGAAGCGCGGCTGGCGAAGGCGCTCGCGCACCTGAAAGACGTTCACCCGCGAGGCGACTGGGGCTACTTCCTCGAAGACGACGGGAGCCCGCGCTGGTCGGTCATCATCTTCAGCGGCCACTCGCACGGCGCGAGCTCGGCCGCCCGCATCGGCAAGGTCGTCCGGCTCGACCGGGTGGTGTCGCTGGCCGGGCCGCGCGACACGAACCCGGTGAGCGCCACCTGGCTCTCGGAGCCGTCGGCGACGCCCGTGGATCGCATGTTCGGATTGACCGGCGAGCGCGATGAGCAGCACCCGGATCACCTCAAGGCGTTCGACCTCATCGGCCTGCCCGGCGAGCTCGTCGCGGTGGACGTCCCGGGCGCGGCGCCGCCGTACGGCGGGTCGCACCGGCTCGCGCTCAAGGACGGCGACCACGGAGCCGCCGGCAATTGCGGCGCGCACGTCGCCGTCTGCGAGACGATGTTCGGCTTGCCGCTGCCGTGATGTCGCGCTCCCCCGTCGAGTGAGGCTGCCGCGAGGACCCGTTAGCGCTCGCCGGCCCATGCGCTCCGCTGCTCAGTCAATGAAGGCGATCCGTGCGTCGACGTGATGCACCTCGTCGCGCTCGCGTGGCGCGCGCCCCCGAGCGCGCTCGTGGAAGCGATCACGGGAGCGCGGGCGCAACGTCCAGGATCGGCAGATCCTGGTCGAGCATCCACTCGCCCTCCGCGTTCCCCTCGACCCGGCTGTCGTCCTCGATCGCGAGCTCGGGCGAGCGCTGGACGACGAGGCCGAACGCATTCCGCGTCGGCGTGCTCGACGCGAGCGAGCCGGCGCACAGATCGAAGCGGGTAGGAAGCGAGAGGGCGTTGTTGCCGGCCACGCCGTGCCCGGGGCCCGTCCTCCGCGGTGCTGAGGGCGTCGACGGTGGCGCTCAACCCCCGGTCGCCACCAAGACGCCGAGGAGGCCAGGACGAGCCGGCCGGATCACGAAACCCGCTGACATAACGCAGCTCCTGGACGCGCGAGGCGACTGGGACGACTTCTGAGGCAGCCGGTGGCATCGAACCAGCACCGCGCTGCCTGCTCAGCGACGTGCATGCGGACGCCGACTGGTCGGTGCTGGCGGCGCTGACGGATGTGTCCGCCATCGGGACGGCGGCTGAGCCGCTGCTGGAGGTGGAGAGCTTCGGCACGCAGACGGCGTACGACGCGCTGAACCGGCCGACGAGCGTGACGGCGCCGGACGCGAGCGAGGTCAAGCCCACGTACAACGAGGCGGGGCTGCTGGAGCGGGTCGAGGCGCGGGTTCGAGGCGCGGTGGCGTGGACGACGTTCGTCGACGACTCCGGGCGCCCCCTTCCGAACCGGGCATGCACCTCTCGTTATGCACCCGGCTCTCCCTGATGGATCGCGAAGAGAGGCCGGCGGGAGGAGGCCAGCCGGTAGGGTTCGACGCGGGTCCGGCCAGTGACAAACAACGTGACACCGCGATGGTGCCATTGTCCGCGGCGGGTCCCGCGCTCCTTCGCGGGTGGGTACAACGCCTTCAGCGCTTTCACCGGCGCATGTTGATGCTTCTTCCGCAACCAGCGAAACACGGCCCACCAGGCGTAGTAATCGACCGAGCAGAAGACCCGCTTGGCGCCCCACGCATGGCGATAGAAGGTAACCGCTGAGCCCAACGGGACACGCTTACCTGCTAAAATTACTCGGTTTTTCTGGATGGCACGACCACGTCGTGGTTGTGGCGTTAGGTTAACTGGATGGGCGGGGCAAATTTCCTCTTCACTTCGGGAAGTCGGTAGGGCTCCCTATCCGCCAGGACGGGCTGATGCGGCTGTCGCTCAAGCGCGCCTTTGCCGACGGGACGGTCGCGGTCGACATGGATCCGCTCTCGCTCTTGTGTCGGCTCGCGGCCAGCGTCCCGCCGCCGCGCTTTCACACGGTGAAGTACGCGGGGGTGCTCGCCTCGGCAAGTCCATGGCGTAAGCGCATCGGACCGCGCCCTGCGAAGCCAGAAAAGCCTGCGAAGGCGGATGATGAGCCAGCTCCGAACCGCAAGCGCGGCGGCTATCGGCCGTGGGCCGAGCTTCTGCGCCGCACGTTTGCGCTCGATGTCCTCGAGTGCCCAGCCTGCAAGGGCAGGATGAAGCTCGTCGCCATGGTGACCGAGCCAAGCCGCATCGTCCGCTTCCTCTCCGCGCTCGGCGAGCCGACCGACGTTCCTGGTCGCTCATCCAACCGGGGACCGCCGTACTGGAAGAGCACCGTCCTCCGCCGCAAGGCGCTCGGGGACGCCACGTAGCGCATCGCAACAGCATCCCGGGCCAGACCAACGCCCGGAGCGCGACGTGTGCCCGCGGCACGCCGATGCGCCTCTTGTCTCGCTCTGCGCCGCCCGGGGCCCGCTCTTTCGACCCATGAACGAGGCGTCACGACGCTCGCGGTCCCGCCACTTCGGTTTGCCGCGCCACACTTCCTCGCGCTGCGATCCGGCTTCTTTTACCTACGCGCTCAAGCCGGTCGTCGAGAGGAGGACCTGTGTGACGGCCGCGCGGCGCGGCGGAGGGCGGATGTCGAGGGGGGAACGACCCCGGCCGGCGAGGCGGTGCGGCCGGGGTCAGGGGAGGGTCAGTAGAAGCAGACCTCGAGCGAGGGGCGGTTGCTGACGGTGCCGTGCTCGCTGGAACGGTAGGCGGTGAGCGCTACCGGGTCCTCCTCGAGGAGGAAGCCGTAATTGGGAGACACGCCGTCGACCCACGCCTGGACGAGCGCGGTCAGGTCGACGCTCGCGGCGCCGGACGAGACGCCGAAGAGCGTGGCCTCGATGGCCGGATCGTAGCTGTTGGCGAAGCTGCTCCAGGTGACCGTGGGCTCCGCCCAGTCGGCGTCGATGCGGTGCGCCCGGATCTCGCTGGTGCCGGAGCTGTAGACGGTCGTGGTGAACGTGGCCGAGTCGACCGTGGCGCCGTACGGGATGGAGGCGAGGTCGAAGCGGTAGAGCGCCTTCTTCTCGGCGCCGTCGCTCAGGCCGGTGTGAAGGTAGGCCGAGGTGCCCTCGTTGTAGCTCGGGTACCGGGCCCAGACGGTGGAGTCGGCGACCTGGCCGTTGACGCCCCGCTGGAAGGTGACGCAGGTGACGTCGCAGTAGCCGTCGCCGTCGGCGTCGGGGCACCCGGCGGTGCAGTCGGCGTTGCAGCCGTCGCCGCTATCGCCGTTGCCGTCGTCGCACTCCTCGCCGGGATCGACGACGCCGTTGCCGCAGGCGAGGCTGGCGTAGGCGAAGATGAAGGTGTTGGGCTCGCCGAGCTCCGGGCCGCTGGAGCTCGGCTGGCCGAATGAGTAGGCCTCGGCGGCGACGGCGGAGAGGGCGCCGAGGGCGTCGTCCTCGTTGCCCGCGGCGCCGTAGAAGGTCTTGAAGACCTTGCTGTCGCCGGGGGCGAGCGTGCCGAAGTCGAAGTCGAAGAGCGCGCCGTGGTCGGTCGGGCCGGCATCGGTGACCGGGCCAGGCTGGTAGCTCGAGAACGAGAACGGGTTGGCGCTGTTGAAGCCGTTGGTGTCGGTGCGGAACAGCTCCGAGGCGGTGCCCATGTCGATGGTCACGTACTCCGCGTAGGGCGTGGGATAGACGTCCCAGTCCATGACGCGGCGGTACCGCAGGTCCACGGGATCGGCGCTGATGTTCTGGATGGTGACGACCACCTCGTAGAGCCAGGGCGTGAGCGCCGACGGGTGGTAGTCGTGCGTGACGAGGAACGTCGAGCCCACCTGCACGGTGGAGACGGCGGTGCTCGCGGTCGACGAGAAGTCGACGATCGTCATGTTCACGGCGCCGTAGTCCGCGGACACGTTCGCGAAGCCGGTCACCCCGGAGGTGGCGTCGCCGACGCCCCAGCCCTCGGCCTGGGCGCCCGGCTCGACCGACGGGTTGGTCGTGGAGAGGAAACGCAGCCCCATGGCCCCGAGGCCGAGCGGATCCTCGGGGAACGGCACGTTCAGGTGGCCCTGGCAGTTGACGCCGAGCTGGACGCTGCCGTTGTCGATGATCGCGCCGCAGGTGTCGCAGGCGTCGCCGATCCCGTCACCGTCGCGGTCCGCCTGATCGGGGTTGTTGTTGTACTGGCAGTTGTCCGATCCGTCGCAGACGCCATCGCCGTCGCTGTCGTAGATCCCCGCGCCCGCGCAGGCGTCGCAGGCGTCGCCGAGACCGTCGGCGTCGGCGTCGCTCTGGTCGGGGTTGTAGTAGTACGTGCAGTTGTCTGCCTCGTCGCAGACTCCATCGCCGTCGCTGTCGTACGACCCCGCGCCCGCGCAGGCGTCGCAGACGTCGCCGGTGCCGTCGGCGTCGACGTCGCTCTGGTCGGGGTTGTAGTAGTACGTGCAGTTGTCTGCTTCATCGCAGACGCCATCGCCGTCGTAGTCGCTCGTCCCCGCGCCCGCGCAATAGTCGCAGGCGTCGCCGGTGCCGTCGCCGTCGCTGTCGGCCTGGTCCGGGTTGGTGTAACCCACGCAGTTGTCGCCGGTGTCGCAGATCCCGTCGTAGTCCCAGTCGCTGTCCCCGGTCGCATAGCAGGCGTCGCACGCGTCGCCGCGGCCGTTGCCGTCGCTGTCCGCCTGATCGGGGTTCGCCGTGTCCGCGCAGTTGTCGCAGACGTCGCCCAGGCCGTCGCCGTCGGCGTCGCTCTGGTCGGGGTTGTAGGAGTACATGCAGTTGTCTGCCTCGTCGCAGACTCCATCGCCGTCGCTGTCGTACGACCCCGCGCCCGCGCAGGCGTCGCAGACGTCGCCGGTGCCGTCGGCGTCGACGTCGCTCTGGTCGGGGTTGTAGTAGTACGTGCAGTTGTCTGCTTCATCGCAGACGCCATCGCCGTCGTAGTCGCTCGTCCCCGCGCCCGCGCAATAGTCGCAGGCGTCGCCGGTGCCGTCGCCGTCGCTGTCGGCCTGGTCCGGGTTGGTGTAACCCACGCAGTTGTCGCCGGTGTCGCAGATCCCGTCGTAGTCCCAGTCGCTGTCCCCGGTCGCATAGCAGGCGTCGCACGCGTCGCCGCGGCCGTTGCCGTCGCTGTCCGCCTGATCGGGGTTCGCCGTGTCCGCGCAGTTATCGCAGACGTCGCCCAGGCCGTCGCCGTCGGCGTCGCTCTGGTCCGCGTCGGGATAGTAGGTGCAGTTGTCGACCGCGTCGCAGACGCCATCACCGTCGCTGTCGTACGGCGCCGACGCGCACGCCTGGCACGCGTCGCCGACGCCGTCGCCGTCGCCGTCGCTCTGGTCCGGGTTCGGGACCGTGCCGCAGTTATCGCACCCCTGGCCCACGCCCGACGTGACGCCGTCCGCGTCCGGGTCCCCGTCGCCCACGGAGGAGACGCCGAACCAGTAGCGGTCGCAGAGGTCCCGATCGGCGCACGCCGGGGAGGGATTGCTCGGCGAGCCGTCGAACAGGCACGCCGACGCCGCCCCCTCGTCCGACGCGACGTCGACGCGCGCGTAGCCCCACGCGACACTGCCGCCGTCACCGGTCGCCTCGACCTGGAAGCTGTTACAGCTCGCCGAGCTGTAGAGCTCGAGCAACGCCGGGTCGGTGATGGTCACCTGGAGCGGCGTGGAGTTGCACACGCAGTCGTTCGTGCTGGGCACGGTGTCGACCAGCATGCCGTTCATGTACAGCGCGAAGCTGTTCGCGCTGCCCGTGCTGCAGTCCGCGTGACCGATGGTGTACGTGATCGCCGTTGTGGCCGCGTGCGCCGCATCGGGCAGCAGCGTGCAGCCAAGTAACAAGCCAAGCGTATAAGATAAGCCAACCTTGCCGCGACGGCTCATGGTTCCTCCTCAAGTTGGGCGCGCTCCCACCAGAGCGCACGGGGGCCACGGTGCAGAACCGATGCCCCAGAGGACACGCCTATCACAGGTGCTGCCAGGAAGACGATTTCAATCGGTCACACGCAAGATGCCGCCATCGCCCCGTAACGGGGTGTTCGCGGCGACCGTCCAGCACATGCGTGTCGAGGGCTCCTCGTTAGAAGGAGCCCGGCGCCGGACACGGCGCCTCGCCGGGATCCGGGGACTCACGCGGGGACGATCGGTAGCGGACTCGTGCTGCGGAGTTGACAGCGCCTCACGCCGCGCCGTCGGAGAGGCGATGTCCCGGATCGGGCGCCGCCCGCCGCCGACAGGCCGCCTGAGGCGCGCGCGCCGCGACCTGAGGCGCGCGCGCCGCGACGCGCGCGGCGAAATGCGCTCTCCGCCGGGGGCGCCGGAGGAGAGCGCGAGCGCGGCGGCGCGCCGGTGATCCCGGGCTACGGGTGCGGCGCGGAGATGCCCTGGCCCAGGCCGCCGTCGACGGGCAGCTCGACGCCCGTGGTGAAGGTCGCGTCGAAGCCGAGGAACAGCACCGCGCGGGCCACCTCCTCGGGCGAGCCGATGCGCTTCATCGGGGTGACCTCGTTGCCCTCCTTCTCGAAGGCCGAGAGCGCCTCCGCCGACGCCCCGGTCACGCCCATCGTCGGCGTCTTGATGAAGCCCGGGCTCACCGCGTTCACGCGGATCCGCCGGGGCAGGAGCTCGGCGGCGAGCACCTGCGCGAACGAGCGGAGCGCGGCCTTCGACCCGGCGTAAACGCTCATGCCGGGGTGGCCCCCCTCGTCGGCGATGGACGTGGTGAAGACGATGGAGCCGCCGTCCCGGATCACGGGAGCCAGGCGCTGCGCCGTGAAGAACGCGCCCTTCGTGTTGACGTCGAAGGTCCGGTCGTACGAGGCCTCGGTCACCTGATCGAACCGCTCCAGGGTCGCCGTGCCGACGTTGACGAACAGGAGGTCGATCGCGCCGAGCTGGTCCTTCACGAGCGGCCCCAGCGCGTCGATGTCCGCCATGCACGCCGCGTCGGAGCGGACGACGTGCGCCCTCGGGCCGAGCTCGCGCCGCGCCGCCTCGAGGTTCCTCTCGTCCCGGCCGGTGAGCTCAATCTGGCGGCGCGTACAGTAGAGTGGTAACCGCTGAGCCCAACGGGACACGCTTACCTGCTAAAATTACTCGGTTTTTCTGGATGGCACGACCACGTCGTGGTTGTGGCGTTAGGTTAACTGGATGGGCGGGGCAAATTTCCTCTTCACTTCGGGAAGTCGGTATCCCTATCCGCACATCGTCCAAATAGACGCGGCGGATGAGGCAAGCCCAGTCGACGCGTGCGTAGACGGGCAGGACGATGCCGTCGCCGAGGCTCGTGCGCGCGCTCGCCGGAGGGTCCCAGGTCGCCGCGGGAGGTGGCGCCGTGATGTCGTTGGCGCAGGTCGGTGGCGCCGTCGCGCTCGTCTTCGTCTCCGGCACCCGGGATGCTCGTCGCCGCGGGTCCGTGAGGCCACCACGGCGGCTCGCCACGACGAGCCCGACGCGAGCACGCCGGAAAGGCGCAGCTGAAGTCGAAGCGGTATCGACACCAGCCCATCCGTCGTGTGCCGCGGCGTTTGCACGAGAGTGCCACGAGCACGTCGTGGCCACAGCCGAAAACTCGCATTCGAACGCGGAACGCTTTGCGACACCGTAAGGCCATCCCCCGGTATTCGTCATGGCCGATCGCCCACTGGACATCGATGCATGCGGCTCAACAAACGATCGTAACTGGCCGGCACGCACGTGGCCACCTGGGCGCCTGTCGGGGTTTGCCGGTTGGAAAAAGGAGGCGGTCATGAAGTTCTCGAAGATTGCGGCGCTCATCGCGATTATCAGCGCCCCCATACCGTTCGGATGTGCGGAGGGACCGGCGGAGCAGAGGGACGAAAGCGCCGTGCAAGATTCGGAAGCCGTCACCGAAGATTCCGGCGATTCCGGGGATTCCGGGGTCGCGGAAGCGGAAGAGGCCCTGAGCACCAGGGCTTATGGCTGCCCTAGCCACCCCTACCAGTGCACTCGTGCCTGCCGGCGATACCATGGCGTCTCCACCGCCTGGGGGTACTGCACCGGCGCCTGGTGCAACTGCAGGCGGCGTTGAATTCGCGCGCCTTCTCGAGCACGCCATACGCACATATGAAGCCGCGGCGCGGTATGGACAACCCCTCGGCGCAGCCACGGGGCCGCGCCGCATCCAATTCGCGCCGGCCCTGCTGCCCTTGCTCCACGTTATGGCAGAGGAGATGGGGGGAAGGGAATATCTTCCTCGGAACCCTGGACAAGCCCGCGGAGCGCTTTCGCGAGTGCCTGCAAATGGCGAAGATCGATTGGGCGGATGGCAACCCGTGCGTACAACGAGGCTATACGATGGGAGGCGGCTACGAGAAGCTTGACTTTCGGATCGCGGCTGAACTTCCTAGCACGACTGCGAAAAGTCGGGCTGGAAAGCGAACCGCCATGACGCCACGGGCACTTCTGCTGGCGTGCTTGGACACAGCTGCCTGGCGTCGTGCAGCTGTGCCCAAGTCGAGACTGGAGCGCCCCTCAAAACCCCCGGCTGCCTGGCTCGGTCCGGTTTTGCTCGGCGCTCTCAGCGAGACAGGCAGCGCAACCGGCCCCCGCACGATGAGGCTCTGGCGCATCACGAGCGACTCCGGCGGCACCTTGAGCGCGAGGTTCGGCATGCGCCGGAGCAACGTGCCGATCGCGATCTGCCCCTCCAGGCGCGCGAGCGGCGCGCCCATGCAGTAATATGATCTCGCCGGCACGCCCCGGTACCCAAATTGGCACGGATTGGCACGAATTGGCACGGACTCGCGGGACCGCCATCGTCCGCGCCGAGCGCTGCATCGCCGGATCAGCGGGAGACGAGGTCGCTCATCCAGGGCACGTCGGGGGTCGTTCCCAGGACCGCGCCGGCCCACTGCCGGTCGTCCATCCGCTCGAAGCCCTCGGTGACGGCCTCGAAGTACGACGAGGCGAGCCCCACGAACGCGCGCGGCGCGCCGCCGCAGGGATCGGCCGTCACGACCATGAGCCGCGGCAGGCCGGTGCCCACGTGCAGCACGCGTCCGACCGGCGCGCCGCCCTCGTCGGTCGGCTGGGTGTGCACGTCGGCGATCGTCGGATCCTGCTCCAGGCCCTTCTTCTCGTCGAAGAAGAGCTGCCTGTACCAGCCGTGGACGCCCGTGGCCTCACCGCAACCTTGCCATTCGATCTGCACGGCCTGGTTGATGAAAGCGAGGTGCTCCTGGGTGAGGGGCAGGCCGGCGCGCTCGTTCGCGGCCATCTCGCCGAGCGTCCGCGCGACGTCGTGGAGCTGCGAGAAGTACGCCGGCACCGCCCGCTCGAGCTGCGGCGCGCTCGACAGATCGAGCGCGCCGACGATCTCGACGCCTTGCTCGGCCAGCTCGGCGATGCGCGCGAAGAACACCGGGTACGGGTCGACGTAGGCGTCCGGGAACTCGCACGAGACCCCCTCCGTGTACGACTGCTTGGCGTAGAGCAGGGTGTCGTGGCGGAGCTCGGCCCAGGAGGCGAGCTGGGTGCTCAGCAGGCGCCGGCCCCACGCCTCGGTCTTCGCCACGCCGGGCAGCCCCTCGCCGTCGCCGATCGCCTTCGCCGGCGACAGCTCCCGCAGCGCGCCGAGCCAGCGGTTGTAGAGGTTCTTCCCCCAGAAGTCCCCGGGGTGCGCGTCGACGAGCACGCGCATCATGTGCAGATCGGGCGCGTAGTCGAACTGTCCGAGCTCCGGCGCGAGCAGCTGGCCCGCCTGATCATTGCCGAGCGCGGCGAAGCCCACGTCGAGCGGGCTCGGCATCATGCGCTTGACGGCGCCGCCCTTCACCCGGTCGTAGACCACGTTCGAGAAGACGTGGGAGTCGACCACGTACCGCTGGCCGAGCAGCGCGAAGCTCGACGAGAGGGGCATCGTGCCCTTGCCGAGCCCGTTGATCATGATGTGGCTCGCGATCCGCTGCGTGCCGTGGCCCTCCTTCACGATGACCTCGGCGATCCGCGCGTCCGGCACGCCAGCGAGGCCGGAGGCGTCGCTGAGGCCGAGATCGGCGAGGAGATCGTCGAGCTCCGGCAGGGTCATGTAGTCGCTCTCGCCGACGAAGGCCTGGATCGTGTCGTCGATGCGCTTGTAGCGGGCGAGGGTCTCCGCGTCGGCCAGGGCGCGCAGCACGTACGCGCCCTCGAGGTGCCGCCGGTGGAAGCGCTGGGTGCCGTCCGGCTGGGTCTCGAGGAAGCGGAAATCCACGCGGCCGAGCCACATCATGCTGCGGAAGTAGCGCGCGAGCTCGGGATGGTCCTCGTCGATGTAGTGGCCGCGGGGCTCGAACTGCGAGAAGTCCATGAGCCGGTCGGAACCGAAGAGGCGGACCTCCGCCGCGCCCTGGTGGGCCTCGGCGCCCGCGACGAGCTCGTCGATCGCCGCGGCGCTGGCGCCCGCGACGGGGGCGACGGGCGCGCCGTCGAGCAGCGCGAGCGCGACGGCCGTGAAGAGATCCGCGTCCGCGCGCGCCTCGTCGCCGAGCTCTGCTCCGGCGCCCGAGGCGAGCCGCGCGCGCATCTGCTTCAGCATCTGCCCGAGCTCGGGCGCGAGCGAGGCGAGCTCCACCGCCTTCAGGATCGCGTCGTACGAGCGGTGGACCGCGTACAGGATCGAGTCCGCGGACACGTAGAGCGGCAGGTCGAGCCCGTAGATGCTGTCGTAGCCGTAGACGAAGGTCGGGAAGGACTTCCTGCTCGAGATGACGAAGCCGTTCTCGGAGAGCTTCGCGAGCTCGTCCTCGTCGAGGGCGAGCGCGGTGCCCTGGAGGAGCGCGAGCCCCGCGGCGTCCGCCGGCTCATAGGAGAGGCCCGACGCGAAGGAGACGGGGTACCGCGAGGCGAAGTCCTCGGCGGTCATGCTCGTCGAGGCATCCCGCTCGGCGAGCAGCGCGGTGAGCTCCGCCTGCTGATCGGACCCGAGCTCCGTGGACGGCGGATCCGGGGGCTGCTGGGTGCCGTCGGTGCCAGGCGGGGGCTGGTTCCCCTCGCCCGAACAGCCGGCGGCGAGGGCGACGAGGATCGGGACGACGTGAAAGCGAAGAAACATGTTGCGCATCGTGCTCCCCTTTCAAAACGTGCCCCTGGGCCCGGGGCGCGACGGCCCTGCAAGCAAAGGTGGTGCCGCGGGCGCGCGATGCGGGGCGGAGCTCTCGCAGTCGCCGCTCCTGGGGCCGGCTACCAGAGCTGGAGCGTGACCGCCGCGGTCAGCAGCGGCAGCGGCGCGAGCGCCGCGACGGCAAAGGCCACGAGTTCGAGCTCCGCGAACAGCCCGCGCCCCCGCGCGAGGAGCTCGTCCTGCGCTCCGGGGAGGAGCTCAATACGTCAGGGAAGATGCCGACTCCTCAACCCGGAAGTCCGGCCAGTGAAGCGCAGAGATCGTGAGCAGGGCAGGGTTGGAGGACTCGCCTGAGACTTCCGTATTCGAATGCCTTTCGACAAAAGACGGTTCAGCGGATGGTCGGCCGAGCGCCCTGATCCGACATTCCCGTAAGAAAAGCGGCGCCAGCTTACCAAAATTATCCATACATCGAAGAGGCCGCGTTCCCTCCACATCTCACTTCACAACCCTACGGGCTCACCCGCGTGCCTCTCTTGCCAAGATAATCTGCCCGACACGGACGAGAGGTGCGGGCGCGACGGAATCGCAGTCTTGCTCCCGTAACCACCTTCACTGTGGTACAACTTCACCATCGCGCACCACGGCACGAAGGCGCGCGTAGCGCTCTGGTTGCCGCTCGGTGTAGAGCGATTGCATAGGATGCCAAAGGGGGATGTGCACAATACATCGCCGGCTTGCTCGGCATAGTTGGCACCAACCCCATGAGCCTGCTCGACACGCGGCCCCTGCTAGCCAGCCTCAAGAGTCCCACCCTGATCGATTGGAACGCCGTCAACAGCAACATCAATAGCGGAACAATCAAGACGCTCGCGGTCGCCACGACCGAGAGCAACTCGGGTCGAACCAAGATATTCTATCAATCACACCAAGATACGAAGCTAGATCCCGACGAGGCGCGAGCCATCGACTACGAACAGACCCGGCTGTCGGCGGAGCACGTGCTGGCGTCGGCATCGATCCCGGTGCTGTTCCGTCCGACCCGGATCGGCGCGCAGGATCGCGGCCCCTTCTTCGTCGACGGCGGATTGCGCCTCAACACGCCGCTGGCGCCCGCGCTAGCGTTCGGCGCCAAGGGCCTCGTCGTGATCTCGACAGATTCCCGGTGGTATGGGGCGTCCGCAGCTGTGAACATCCGCCGGGTACCGACGATACAAGATCACGTCCTGCAGATCCTGCGCATGATAACTTCCGATCGAATGATCCAGGATCTTAACGTGCTGCGCGAACAGAACGAGGAAAATCCGTCAAAGGAGAGAATCCCGCTCATCGTCGGGTGTCCGTCAGGGCAAGACGACGTCGGCTCCGTGGCAGCGAGGGTCCTGGAAGATATCCTTCGTGGCATACGAATGTTCAATCACATCGATCTCAGCCTTCTGTACCAGCTAACCTCCATGAGCCCGCACAGCCGTCCCGATGTGCTGAGCTACATACTGCTCGAGCCCGAGTTCATCAGCGCTGCGATACAGGCAGGCATTCAAGACGCCGAGGAGCTCATCTCAGACCACCCGAGAGAGGAAGAGCTCTGGGGCGCGCTGTGCGAGAAGTACGCGAGGAACAGGAACCAACCGGCGACGAGCACGTAAGCGTTCGCCGCCTGGGCCGCTTGCGCCGCAACGATCTTCTGAAGGCTCGGCCGATCGCCGCAGGAACGGCCCTTCGTGGCCACGCCGGCCGACGCAGGCCGCCCCCTCGCACAGATCCCAGCGTGGCCTCGGGGGGGACAATCGTGCGACCCCCTGAGCCGTGGGCCTCCCCTCGCGGGACTTCAGCAGAGGAGCCTCGCTGGACCCGCCCCTTGAAGCTCGTCCGACCGCCGCCGCCCGCCGCGAAGCAAACCTTCGCGGGCGACGACGCGGCCCTTGTGCACGCGTTCCGGCGCGACGACCCCGGGGCGCGCGCCGCCCTCTACGACCGGTTCGCGGATCACGTCCACCGGGTGCTCTACCGGCTGCTGGGCTTCAGCCACGATCTGGCCGACCTGCACCATGACGTCTTCGTCCGCGCGCTCGGCTCGCTGCCGAACCTCGAGGACCCGAGCGCGCTCAAGGGCTGGCTCACGATGATCGCAGTGCACGTGGCGCGATCGTCGATCACCCGCAGGAAGCGGCGCAGCTGGCTCTGGTTCCTGCCGAGCGAGGAGCTGCCCGAGATCGAGTCCGGCGCGGCGTCGGGCGACGTGCTGGACGCCTTGCGCGCGACCTACGCGGTCCTCGACGCGCTCCCGGTGGACGAGCGCATCGCCTTCGCTCTCCGGTTCATCGACGGCATGGAGCTCACCGAGGTCGCCGCGGCGTGCGAGACTTCGCTCGCGACGATCAAGCGGCGGCTCGCCCGCGCCAGCGCCCGCTTCGAGGCCGAAGCGCGCAAGCAGCCCGCGCTCGAGGCGTGGCTCGATGGGGAGGTACCCGGTGGGGCAACCCGAGCGCTCGCTGACCAACCTGGGGCGGCACGTCGCCGAGCTGCAGGACCGCATGCCGACGGCGCGGCTCGATCGCGAGCGCGGGCGAGCGCGGCTGCTCGCGGCGGCGCCGTTGCCTGATACGGAGCAGGCCGGTCGCGGAGGGGGGCTCCGCCACGGGTTCCCCTGGGCCGGGTCCCCCTGGGCGCCGTGGCTGGCGAGGCGCGGCGGGGATGGCGCGGCGAGCGGCCCGAGGCCGCGTTCGCCTGGAAGGCCGTTCGCGGTGCGGCTCGCAACCTCGCTGGCCGCACCGACACGCGAGCACATCGTCCAAATAGACGCGGCGGATGAGGGAAGCCCAGTCGATGCGTGCGTAGACGGGCAGGACGATGCCGTCGCCGAGGCTCGTGCGCGCGCTCGCCGGAGGGTCCCAGGTCGCCGCGGGAGGTGGCGCCGTGATGTCGTTTGGCGCAGGTCGGTGGCGCCGTCGCGCTCGTCTTCGTCTCCGGCACCGGGATGCTCGTCGCCGCGGGTCCGTGAGCCACCACGGCGGCTCGCCACGACGAGCCCGACGCGAGCACGCCGGAAAGGCGCAGCGCAGTGCGACCGGACAGGCAACGTCAACGTCAGCTACTTCGGCGGACATCTGGCCGGCTCGGGCGGCTTCATCAACATCAGCCAGAACGCGCGCAAGCTGGTGTTCCTGGGCTCGTTCACCAACGACGGGCTCGAGGTGGCCGCCTCCGGCGGCCTGCTGCGCATCCTGCGCGAAGGGCGACAGCGCAAGTTCCTGGAGGCGGTCGAGCAGATCACCTTCAGCGGCGGCTTCGCGGCGCAAAAGGGGCAAGAGGTGCTGTATGTCACCGAGCGCTGCGTGCTCCGGCTGACGCGAGATGGCCTGGAGCTCTCCGAGGTCGCGCCGGGCATCGACATCGGCGACGACATCCTGGCGCACATGGCCTTCAAGCCGCTGCTCCCGCCGGGCGGACCCACGCTGATGGACGAGCGGATCTTCCGGCCGGAGCTCATCAACCTGAGGACGGAGTTCCTGCACCTCAGCCTGGAAGAGCGCATTCACTTCGACGCCAAGACCGAGACGCTGTTCCTCAACTTCGCCGGCATGCAGGTGCGCAATCGCCGGGACATCGAGGTCGTGCGGCAAGCCGTGGTGCGGCGCTGCAAGGCCAGTAAAAATCCCCCGGCAAAGCCGGGGGCTTTCGGAGCAGGGGCCGCTCAAAGCGGCCGGATTGTGGGCCGCTCACGAGCGGCCTGCGGAGCCACCTGAAGGTGGCGCTACCGCTACCAGAGACGCAGTTGGTCCAGCCGTCGGTCCTCGGCCTCCTGGTTACGGATGTACTCTCGGATGGCTACTTCGTCTCGACCGTCGGGCGAGACGAAGTAGCCGCTCGCCCAGAAGTGCTGCCCGACGAAGCTCCGCGACTTCTCCAGGAACCTCCTCGCGATCTGGATCGCGCTCTTGCCCTTGATGTAGCCGATCACCTGCGCCACCGCGTACTTCGGCGGGATCGAGATCAGCATGTGCACGTGGTCGGGCATCAGATGCCCCTCCTCGATCGAGCTCTCCCTCTGCTGCGTAAGCGTTCGCAAGAGCTCTCCGAGGTGGCGGCGCAGCTCGCCGTAGAGTATCTTGCGCCGGTACTTCGGGATGAACACGACGTGGTACTTGCACTCCCACTTCGTGTGGCTCAACGTCTCGTAGTCGTCCACGGAACCCCTTTCGTGATGCTTGAGCGCCTCACGGAGGGGGTTCCGCCTTGCTGCTCCCGGAAATGTCAAACTTCGGGAGCCTCCCCGGCAAAGCCGGGGGATCCCCCAGATCATTGGACGGCGCGTGTGCGCCATCGTCAACTACGACTCGTTCGAGATGGCCGACAACCTGGCCGACGCCTACGCCGAGATGGTGCGGCACCTGATGGATACCTGCTACCGGACTGTCTCGCGCTACACCACCAGCGCCTTCCTGCGCCTCAAGCTCGGTGACGCGCTGACGCGACGGGGGCTCGCGCCGCACATCTTCGAGACGCGGGAGGACGCGAAGAAGTGCTTGCAGGAAGGGTCGGACAAGAAGGGCTGAGCCGCGCCGCGGCGGGCCCGACGCGACTCCAGCGCTCGGCAGCGATGCCGTCCAGCGTATATTTGCGCCAAGAGCCCATTCGAGCAGGAGATCCTGGAGAGGCTCGACAAGAGAACCGCGGAGGTCCTGACCCCCATCGAGAGGTGCGCCCAGGGATTGACGTGGTCGCTTGTCCCGCTATGAGAATTCGTGGGGCATCACGAACAGGGCTGTGCTCGCGCTCAGCCGATCTTGCTGCTTGCAGCGCTCATCGGCACGGTCCCTTCGACTGCGCTTCTCGAGGAGATGAAAAAAGTGAGCTATCCGGCGAATCAGGGACCCGGGCTGGTCGCGTACAACATCACCCGGAGCGGCTACGAATACCTCATGCGCCTCATCGACCTCGGCATCGTCGAGGGGATGCTCGGCGCAATGGATCTGAGCCCTCAGGTAAAGGAGATCTTCGAGGCTCTCCACGTCGTCGCCGCAGGCGGCGACGTCAAGATCGAGATCAAATCGCGGGGCAACCCCGATATCGTCCACGAGCTCCAGCGGCGTATCGAGCAGGCGGGCCGGGACGCCAACGAGATCAACGCGAAGGCCGGGTACTATCTCACCGCTGTACCCTAGAGCGACAAACGGGTTGAAACCACGAGAAAAAGCAGGAATTTCACAGGGAGGCGGGGAGGCGGGGAGCGAGAGACGGCAAGAGGGAGAAATTCATTTTTTTTCTTCCTCCCCGCCTCCCTGTGAAAATTCTCCAGGTTTCAACGTGATCGGTGTTCTAGGATCGGATATGAGCGGCGGTGCCATCTTCCAGGAGGCCTTGCGTGCCGTCGGCGGCAGCGCGCTCGGCCCCGTCGAGCAGGGCCATGTGCTCCGGGCGCTCGAGGCGGGCCGCTCCGGGCCGCTCGCATTCACCTACGCAGCGGGAGCGGAGGCCGGGCTGTCCCGCGAGATCCTCCTCACGCGGGGCGCTGCGGTCTTCTTCAGCTTCTGCGCCGCGAACCTCGCGGACGACCTCGCCGACGGGGACTGCACGTACCTGGAGGCGCCGACCCGAACCGGTCCCACCGTTCAATTCATCCTGCAAAGCTTTGCCTTCGCGATGCTCGCGCGCGGCGCGGTGCCGCCGGACGTGATGGCGCGCGCCGGCGCCGATCTCGTCGCCGCCGGCGGCGCGCAGCTCATCGAGCTGCGCACGACCACGTGGACTGCAACAACCGCCCGCGAGGTGGCCGAGGGGATTGCAGGACTCCAGTACGCGGCTTACCTGCGCATCCTCTGGGCGGGGACACCCCTCGAGCCCGCCGCCCCGCGCGCCGGCCGCGCGCTCGGCATCGCAGCGCACGTCGCGCAGGACCTCACCTCGGGCGACCCGCGCATCCACAGCCTCGCGCAAGGCGATCGCCGCGAGGTGATGCTCTGGGCCCGCGATCTGGCCATCGCCCTGCGGAAGGAGAACCTCCGCTGCATTGACGCTGCGCTGGGAGCGATCGAGCCCACCTTGCAAGCAGCCCTCTGAGGCTCAGGGCGGAGCAGCGGGACGTCCCGGCGCTCCTCGACGAAGCTCCGGCGGTGGGCGGGATCTCTACATCCGCGAGGTATTCAGTCTTCCCTCACCGAACCGCAGCACCCTGCTGAACGAGGCCCACGGCGCACGGCGGAGCAAGGGCAGGTGCAGGTCATGGACAGCCTCGTGCTCGATCCACTCGGTTGTGCCGCGCTGGAGCTTGAAGGACGCGGCGCCGGTGCTCAGGAACAGCACGCGTCCTCTCCTCCACGCTTGCGCGAACATCGTCGCCATCGCCAGGCGGTAGAGCGGGTATTCTCTGGGATCGAGGGCCGTGTCGTACCCCACCAGCGCGGCGACGACGCGATCCCCGTCGTCGAAGTAGCTGATGAAGGCCGCAATTCGTCCTTCGATGGATATCGTCCCGAGCTGCATGAGGTTCGATCGGTGGACCGCGTCAAAGAATTGCGGTGTGTAGTCGACGTTGAAACGGGAGTGCTTCACGATGTAGAGCTGTCGATAGAGGCTCGCAATCCGTTGCGCATCTCCCGATCCCAGCACCGCCGGACAAGACACGACGACCCGGCTGTCCCGCAAGAGCCGCAGATCGGATCGAACCTTGTGGCGATGGCGCTTCGTCAGGCGAGCCGGATCCCACTCGTGCACGGGGCGGTTCACGATCAGCCGATATCCGGCGTCGCGCAGGAGCCGCCTCGCCGCGCCGTCTCGAGCGTCCACCGAGCGGATCACGAGAGGATAACCGGGAAACCGATCGACGAGCAAGGCCGTGATGCGCCCGAGCTCGCGCGGCGTGAGGCGGAGGGACGGATTCGTCGTGAACAGCCAGTTGTTGATGGAGACACATCGGTTGAACCCGAGCGGGAGATAGATCCGGCCCATCAGGCCCAGCGCTCGTGTCATCACCCGGGCGGTCCTGCACTCCCCCATCTTCGCGAGCTCGGCCTGCGCGTACCGCACGTAATGCGAGAACGGCGAGAGGATGTAACAGGTGTCCTCTCGCCCGTCGTTCACCACAATCGGGATCAGCTGGTCGCCTGTGCCGATCACGAGCCGCTCCAGATCCTGGGCGCCGGTGAGCGCTCGGGGCCCCTGCCTCAGGAATTCTCTCAGGTAGGCGGCTCGCTCGGTGAAGCGGGCGTCCTCGTGCCTCACGTCGGTGAAGACGCCGAGGTCGTCCGCCGAGAGGACCGTGGGCTCGGGAAAGTACATGAGACCTCCGACTACAGGACGGCGAGGATGGCGAGCATGCCGAGCCTGCTCACCCAGAATGACGAGTCCAGGATCGCTTCCCGGCTCTCTCGTTGCCTCTTCGATCCAAGGCAGCGCGCGCACGTGATCGCCTGGACCCCCAGATGAAAGGAGAGCGCTGCGACCGTCCTGAAGGAGTGGATACGCAGCGAAGCGAGCAGGGAAACGAGGACGCCGGCGCCGCCGCTCACCAGCACGGCGAGCCCGATCAGGGAAGTCCGCCGCTGCCCCAGGAGCGCAGGCAGCGTCTTCAGCGCATGGGCGCGCTCGACAGCGGCGTCGGCCGCGCACTCGTCGAGGAACACTCCGTAGTCGACGAGGGACGCAGAGAGCGCAATTGCGAGCCAGATCGGGGCGTCAGCCCAGGCGTGCTCGGCGCAGGCGAAGCCGGTGACCCAGAGGGCGAAGTATCCTCCGACCACGGAGAGCGCGTTACTCCACCAGAACACCTTGAGTCGGTATTTCTTCGGATTCCAGAAGGCAATGAAGTTGTACGAATACAGCGTGGAAGCCGTAGCGCAGCCCAGCATGCCCGCGAGCAGGAGCCACCCGCCGCGCGCCTTCGCGGATATGAGCAAGAGCAGACCGGCGAGCAGCTCGATCGTGATCGTGGCTCGGAGCAGCGACCTGCTCCGCGTGAGCCGAGCAAGAAGATGAGGCTGGACCGATCGGTCGATCTCCGCGTCGGTCAGTACGTTCAGCTCCATCCCGAGCATCCCAACTGCAAGGACGAAGGAGGCGGGGATACCGCAGGCGAGCGGGTCTGGAAGGTCGCCGAGGAGCAAAGCGGCGTTGAGCATCAAGATGAGAAGAGGAATGATCTTGTGGATCCGAGCCGCACGAAGGAGGTCGAGCAGAGCGAGCGCGAGCTTCTCGTAGCCGGACATGGTTGCCTCTCGGTCGATTATTGTACTTGCAGCGTCCGAGACCATCGGCCCATCGCTCAGGGGGCGGAGAGACCCCTCTCCCGCTTCGCGGGATTCACCCCCTCGCGCCTCGCTGCTTGCGTCGCCTCCCTCGGGCGAACGGCGTGGACCGGCGCGCCCGTCGAGTGATCCGCGACGGCGCGCGGTGCGCTAGGATCATAGGATCACCTGATGGTCCAGCAGCTCCCCGGCGGCTACGTCTTCGACCCCGCGGATCCCCGCGCTCCCACCGACGACCAGTGGGCAGCGATGACACCTGCCGAGCGCGCCCGCGTGGTGGCCATGCTCCCCGCCGAGGTCCCCTGGGAGCTGATGCCGCCGGAAGGGGACGCGCACCGCGAGGCCAAGGAGCGGGCACGGGCAGCCGAGGAACAGGCACGGGCAGCCGAGGAGCGCGCAGCGGACCTGGAACGGCAGCTGCGCGAGGCGCAGGCAGAGATCGCGCGGCTCAAGGGCGGCAGTACAGCATGAATCGCGGCGCCCCCGCGGTAGCTTGCTGTCTCCACCGCTCCTCTGGACGCCTCGAACCGTGGTGCCAGTGAGCTCGGCGAGCTTTCTGATCCTGTGGCGGGGAGCAGGATCGTTCACCCGAGGCCTCGCCGGAGAGCCAATCGACACCATACAGGTATCGATTATGTGAAGCCGCAGAGGCGATCGTGCCCATAAAGGTAGCGATTTGGTCCACTGCGCCGGCAAGTCTAGACCAGGTGGGTGGTGATCGATCCAGGATGCGGCGGACATCGCTGCCTGATTGGTCTTGATTGGTGCAACCTGGTTCGGTCAATGTACCCTCCTGGGTCACGATTGCCTCATCTGGTTGAAGGGATCGAGCCCTCCTGGGTCACGATTGCCTCATCCCGTTGAAGAGATCGAGCCCTCCTGGGTCACTATTGCCTCGACGTGGGGGAGGTCAACGCGTCAGCGCGCACGCGCACGCGCTCGAGCTTCGTCGCGTGCGCGATCTCTTCGGCGAAGATTACGAGCCCTCGCACCGAGCACACCGGGCTTCATCACCGCAAAGGGCGCGGAGCTTCCAGGGCAGCGAGAGGACCCACTGCCGGGCAGGCACGTCGGAGAAATGCGCGCTCTTTCGCCGGCTCGACGCGGTGCTGGAGCCGGTCTACTCTCGCGCCCGAGCACTCATGAAATACCTTCGCCGCCTCGTCGCATCATGGCCTGTAGCCGTCGTTCTGGGCGGCGCCGCCGTCGCGGCTCTGGGTTGCCAGTCGATCCTCGGCGTCCACGACGTGTCGCTCGATCCGAGCGGTGCCGGCGGAGCTTCGGCCACGAGCAGCACCGGCATCGGCGGCGGGGCGACGGGCGGGACCGGAGGACAGAGCGCGGCGAGCTTCGCCTTCGCCATCAAGGATCCGAGCGTCAACGTGCCCTACGACGGGCTCAATTACGTCAACCTCGAGATCATCCCGAGCGGCGGCTTCGGCGACGCTGTGGAGATCACAGTGCAGGGAGCGCCGGCGGGCCTCGTGACCATGCCGCTCACCCTTCCGGCGGGCAGCACCACGGGCCGGCTCCAGATCGGCGCAGAGGCGTCGCTGATCCTCGGCACCAAGCTCACCCTCACCCTCGTGGCGACCTCGGGATCGATCGCGAAGACGGCCTCGGTGCCCGCGGTGGTGACGGGCAAGCCCGGCGATCCCGATCTGGATTTCAACGGCGGCATCGTCGCCGGCCCGACCTCCACCGGCTGGGCTGGTCTCTACGATATTCAGGAGCTCGTCACGGGCAAGATCGTCGTCGCCGGCGTGCAATACGGCAAGCTGGCAGGAGGCTCGGGGCTCTCGGCCCGCTACCGGTCGAACGGCACGCTGGACACCAGCTTCAACACGACCGGCGCTGCGCCCCAGTCATTTTGCAGCGGCTGCTCCATCCCGCCGGACGGCCTTTTCAGCGTCGCTCGCGAGCTCGATGGCACGCTGCTCTGAGGCTAGGACGAGCCGGCCGGATCACGAAAGGCAGAACCGCGCGGGCCACCAACGCGGGCTGGCGATCGGGGATGCGCGTGGGACGAAAAGGCCCAAGAACGAGGGCGCCGCTCGCATGGGGTCGAGCAGCGGGCAGAGCTTGGCCAACGGCCACGCGCGAGCGGCACGCGGAGGGACGAGGCCGAGAGGCTCACGCCGCGTCGAACGACGGGTCTCTGGCCCTGGCGATGGGCGGCGGCTCGGTGCGGATGCCGAGATGGGTCAGGAGCGCCACGATGGACCGGGATGCTCGTCGCCGCGGGTCCGTGAGCCACCACGGCGGCTCGCCACGACGAGCCCGACGCGAGCACGCCGGAAAGGCGCAGCAACGGATACCGGGGTGCAGGCACGAGAGCCGCGATGCGCGCCAGAAAATGCACGGGCGCCAGCACCAGGTGAGTCGCGCCGTTGCGAGCTCGAGCGCGTCGACGACGGAGGCCTCGGCGCTGACGAGACGCTCGAGATCGATGTCACCGGCGGCGAGCCCCTGTTCGTCATCGTCGACACCTACAGGCCGCTCGACAGCGGCCCCTACACGCTCACCGTCGCCTTCACCCCCGCTCCCTGAGCGCCCGCGCGCCGTCCTGCGCGCCAGGGTGCCCTCTCCTCGGGACGGATGAGGTACGCTGCGCGTGCTCACCGTCCCGCCGCCGACCCGCCCGCCTCACCACAAGCTCGCTGCCGCCGCCCTGCTCGCCGCCTGCGCATGCCGGCCGGCGCCCGCGCCCCCGGCCTCGCAGCCCCCGCCCCCGTCCTCGCCGGGCGAGCCCGCGCTGCGCCGTCGCGGCCGGCCACGCCGCGCCCCGGCGCCTCGCGATGCCGCCCCGGCGGGGCACCGACCGCCGCGCCGCCCCGCGACGGCGCCGCGCCGCCAGCGCAGGTGGCCGCTGGCCACGGCGCGGCGGGCGCGACGCTCGAGAAGAGGACTCCCTTGAAGCTCGCCCGGCCGCCGTTCGGGGGAACGGAAAAGCAAAACGATTCGAGGATGTCAAGGGCGACTCGCCACGCTCGCGGACTGCGACGACGCGCGAGGGGCGGCCTTCGCCTCGCTCGAGCGCTGAAGCTGTGCGAGCCCACGACGAGCTGGTATGCTCGAATCGTCGTGCGACATCGAGCGAGCCAAATCCTCTGGGCCAGCGCCTGCGCCGCGCTCGTGCTCGGCCTCGGCGGTGGACTGGTCGCCTGTAGCTCGGACAGCTCCTCGGCGACGCGGGATCCCGTCGCCACCGGTGGGGCGACGGGCGGCGGTGGCTCGATGGTGGCCGGTGCGGGCTCGAGCGGGGCCGGGACGGCCGGTTGCGCGCCCGCGGCTGGAGCGCAGAACCCGCGCAGCATCGCGGAAGTCGTACGAATGGTGAATGCGCTGGAGAAGCCCCTCGAGCTTCCGTGCTTTCTGGCGCACCTGGCTGGTCCGCTGCAGATGACCGCCGCCCTCAGCACTGTCAGCTTGCAAGCGTCGTTCGGTCGTCGCAGCCCGCGGATCTTCGTGTTTCTGGATCCTCTCGTCCTCACCGTGGTGCCGGAGGGGTCGGGGCGGGACCTGCTCGAGTTCGGCGAGCGCCGAGGCGACGCGCGATCGTTGAAAGCAGAAATCGCCTTCCCGGTGACGAGCGAGCTCACGCCGGAAGCGCCGTTCGAGCATGCCGTCTTCGATGAGCAGCTCTCGAGCTGCGCTTTTTGCCATGCCGACGAGAAGCGCGCGCCCGACGTGCCCTTCGCCCGAGCATTCGAGTCGCTGGCGCTCCGCCCGCGCGTCGAGGACGTGGTCAGCCTCGACGAGCTACGCTCGGAGGTGCAGCCTTGTGACGCCGTGAGCGACCCCTACCGCTGCGCCATGCTCCACGCGCTGTTCGACCGGGAAGCCGTCATTCAGCGCGACTTCCCCGAGAGCTACGGCACGCTTTGACGTCAGCGGCGCGCGATGCGCCGCGCCCGCGCGCGAGCAGGCGGCTCGCGGATCGCGTGCGCAGCGCGCCCCGATGTCGGCCCGAAAACGCGCGGCGTACCGGCGCAGGAGACACCGAGTTGAGCCGCCCGCGCACGGACAGCCCGCTCGCCGGCACCCACCGGGCGAGCTTCTCGGCCGTCGGCGACTCGTCGACGATGGGGCGGACCATTCGTGTGGACGCGGCGCGCCACCCGCTCGATGGCGAAGGCCCACCGCTCTCGTGGCAGGCATGACAGACGGCCCAGGGCTGCGCGCCGCCCGTGGTGAGCACGCGGCAGTCGCCGCAGACCGACTTGCGGCAGCGCGCACATGGCCCCTGCGCGGGCTACGGCCGCAGCGCCGCGAGCGCGAGGGCCGCGACGGTATCGGCGTACGCGGCGCAGAGCGGCGCGGTGCGCAGCAACCAGCGATGAAAGATGGGCCCGTAGAGGAGCTCGACGGCCACGCGGAGGTCCACGTCGGCCCGGATCTGCCCTGCGCGCTGTGCGGCGCGAAGGCGGTCGACCGTAGCGTCCATCTGCGGTCCGAGCAGGCGCTCCACGAGGCGCGTCGCGAGATCACGGTCGTGCTGGATCTCGATCGTGAGCGCCCGGTGCGTGGCGTCGATGCGCGCATCGAGGAGCTCCTCGACCGTGGCGCGCAGCACGGTCTGGAGATCTCTCCCGAGTTCACCTGTGTCGGGCAGGGCGACGCCGCTCGGCCCCTCGTTCATGGCGAGGAGGGCGTCGAACACCACCGCGCCCTTCGAGGGCCACCAGCGATAGATCGTCTGCTTGCCCACGCCGGCGCGCGCGGCGATCGCCTCGATGGTCAGCTTCGCGTAACCGACTTCCATCAGCAGCTCCCCAGCGGCGGCGAGGATCGCGCGGTGAGACCGTTCGTTGCGGCGGGACGAATCCGGGGGGCGGGCAGCCATGCGAGCGCCAATTGTAGTCGATGACGAGACGAGACGCACCGTCTTGACAACGGGCAGGGGAGCGCTCACAGTACGCGAGACGCACCGTCTCGCCATCGAGGGAACCGAGGAGATTCCATGACTTACGCAGAACGTGTTTGGATGATCACAGGCACGGGCCGGGGGCTCGGCCATGCCTTTGCTCGCGCGGCGCTCGAGGCGGGCGACCGGGTCGTCGCGACGGCGCGCCGGCCGGACGCGCTCGGGGAGCTGGCCGCGGCCCATCCGGAGCGGGTCGTGGTTCTGCCGCTCGACGTCACCGATCGGAGCGCGGTGTTCACCACGGTCGAGCGGGCGAACGCCGCATTCGGACGGCTCGACGTCGTGGTGAACAACGCCGGGTACGGGCTGCTCGGGGCGATCGAGGAGCTGACGGAGGCCGAGGCGCGCGCGCAACTCGAGACCAACGTCTTCGGCGCGCTCTGGGTCGCGCAGGCCGCGCTGCCCCTCATGCGAGCGCGGCGCTCCGGTCACATCGTGCAGATCTCGAGCGTCGGCGGGGTGGGCAGCATGCCGAACTTCGGTCTCTACAACGCGAGCAAGTGGGCGCTCGAGGGCTTCAGCGAGGCGCTGGCGGCGGAGGTCGCGCCGTTCGGCATTCGCGTGACCATCGCGGAGCTCGGCGGGTTCGCGACCGACTGGGCGTGGCGCAGCATGCGGTTCGCCACGCCGCTGCCGGCGTACGACGGTCTGCGCGAGTCGCTCTTCGGGAGCGCGCGTGTCCCGTGGGACATGAGCAACCAGGCGAGCGATACGAGCGCCGACCCGGCCGAGGCCGCGAGCGCCCTTGTCGCGCACGTGCGCCGCGGCGACGGGCCGCTGCGCCTCCTGATCGGCGATGACGCGCCCGAGCAGGTGCGCATGGCGCTGGAGCGACGCCGCGACGACTACCGGCGCGACGGGCGGTTCAGGTGGCCGGGGTGAGCGAAGGCGGCGTCGTTTGGGGTGTTCCTGGGGGCGCGAGGAGCGAGCGCGCGCCGCCCGGCCGGCGCAGCGCAACGCGGGCTGGCTCCGATTGGGAGGTCGCCTCTTCTGCCCGAAAGTCCCTTCCGAGAACTCGGGGTGGGGGGCGGAGCTACTTCTCGAGCGTCAACAGCCCGAGTTTGTAGGGCAACCGGCCGTAGTCGCCCCCGACGCTTGGATCTCTCCCCTGGTAGAGGAACTGCATGTTGCACGCGTTGATGGTCATTCGCTCGTCGTGCCCAGAGCGGATCATCTCGCCGTGGCTGATGTCGTCGGACCAGTCCGCGCCTTCGTATGTCACGTTTGCGGGGCCGGCGAAGGGATTCGTCTTGGTGTCAGCCAAGGGCTCCCAGGGGCCATCGAGGCTCTCGGAGGTCCACGACCTGAAGAAGCGAGGGCTGTTGTCGAACGCCTCCACCAGGAGCAGGTACTTGTTCGTTCCATCCACTTTGTAGACGTTGCTGGCTTCGAACAAGAGCCCCGGGCTAGGAGCCGTCATGACGGTTTCATAACCATCGAAGTTCGGGAAGTTGTCGATGCTGACCTTGGAGCGGTAGAGCTTTCCGTCGTCCCGCGAGAAGAAGTTATGGCAATTCTCGTCGTCGCAGATGACCCAGAAGTCCAATGCGCCGTCTGGCTCGCCTCGGAGCAGCGGTTGGGGCCGACTCCAACCGTTCATGTTGTTGATGTCGTCGTTGGTCGAGTACCTGCCGTTCCACTGGTAGATGAGGTACCACTTGTTGTGCGGCCGGAAATAGAAGACCTGGGGCGCGACCGTGCTGCCGGTGGGCCAGCTCTGCATGTAGTGCTGCTCAGCGGCGTTCGCCTGAGGGAAGTCCGTGAAGTTCAAGTACACCGACTGCCACCCGCCGTTGCCCGAAGTGGTGTCGAATACGGTGGCAAATACGTGGTACTTGTCGTCGAAGAACACGATCGTCGGGTCCTTGACGGAGGCGAAGGTACGGCCAGCAGGCGGCTTGGGGGTGATCACCGGCTGCCCCGACTTCCACTTGAACGTGGTGGGCAAGTCGCAGGTCACCTCCGAGCCGCCGCCGCCACCACCACCGGTCGCCGGAGAGCCACCGGTCCCGGCAGCCGTCATGTCGCCGCCCGTGCCCGTCGCGCTTCCCGTGCTCGCGCCGGGGGTGGACCCCCCTGTGCCCGTGCCCCCTCCGCTCGTCGTCACGCCGGCGCTCGTCGTCGAACTCCCCGCGCCACCCGTGCCAGCAAGCTGCCCCTCCGTCATGTCGCTGGCGCAACCGGCGAGCGCCGCGAGCACACAACCGAGGGCAGAAAAATGAAGGATGGAACGGCCCTGCGTCAGCGGTTGGCGGGGCAAATCGGAGTGAGTGTTCATGCTAGTCTCCAGAGGGATGCCCAATCGGGCCGGGGTGCTCCTCAGAGCCTGACCGTCAAGGTTTACGCGCATGAGGACAAAGCGGAAGAATACCCGGAGCCCAAAAATTGTCGGCGTTCACATCGTCGGCGTCAATCAAAAACCGGCGCGCGGCTCTCGTCGATCCCGATGGGTGCGCAGCGGCGGCCGGCGGCGGTGCCCGCGTGAGCTGCCATACGAGGGAGAAGGCATCATGAGAACGTGGCGTCCGCAAGGTGGACCCTGCTGGTTCCCGCAGCTGCCGACCGTCGCCGTGCAACCGGACACGTTGAGCGTAGCCTCGGGCTCGTCGCCGGCGCGCTCCATCGCCAGCAAGCCGTGGCGCGGAGGCGACGCGCCATGCGCCGGACGGCGAGCTCGGCGCGCAAACCGCTCACGGCTCGTTCGGCTGGACATTCTTGGATTGGGCCGAGCCGGAGCTGTCGCAGAGCGATCGCCAGCACCTCGCGCGCGTGGCCGGCGCCACGATCGACGCGCTCACGGACTCCTGGCGCTCCATTCACGGTAGCCCCGAAGTGGCCCGCGACGACGTTCACGCGCTCGGCTGGATGGACTCGGAGGCGTACCTCGCGCTCGCCAAGCGCTCCCTGCGTAGGAAAGTGCTCGCGCCGCTGCGGGCGCACGGCATCGATCCGCCGTGCGCGCTGCTGCACGGCGTGTGAAACAGGCCCGGACGCTCAGGGCTTGGCGACGTCGTTCAAGGTGTAGCTGCTGGTGGCGGCGCGCAGCATGGCCTCGACGAGCGCGGGCTGCGTCACGGCGCCGGTCGCCCGATCGAACAGGCCGAAGCCTTCCTTGCCGCTCGCCTGGGCGCCGTTGTCCCAGTAGATGGGCACGATGCCGCGGTCGGCCGCGGCCTTCGTGACGTACTCCATGTAGTAGCGGCGGTAATTCTCAAAGCCCTCCTGCAGCACGGCGCCGTACTCGCCCATGATCACCGGCAGGCCCGCCTTCTGGAACTTGGCGTCCAGCTTGTCCAGCTGGGACACGACGTGGCTCTCCTGGCCCCAGTTGTCGCTGCCCGGCGACGCGGCGCCCCACGTGTTGGTCGTAGCCTCGCCGCAGAAGCTCCATGGATCGTAGTAGTGCACGGACAGGATGAGGTGCGAGGGCGTCGGATCCTGCGGAGCCACGAAGCCCGCCAGCGTGTAGTCGACGTTCGTGTTGTAGCCCGGTACGACCAGGTGACGCGTGGTGTTCTTGCCGCCGCTCTCGCGCACCACGTTCACGAACTTCTGGTTCAGGTTGTTGATGATGCCGTAGTACTCGGTCTTCGGCTCGTCGTAGCCGTCGTGGATCTCGTTCATCGACTCGAACAGAAGCTCCTCACCGTAGCCCGCGAAGCGCGTGGCGATCTGCTGCCAGATCTTCACGAAGCGCGCCTCGACGGCGGCGTTGTTGGCGGCCGTGATGGCGCCAGAGGAGTCGTTCAGCGTGAGCCACTCCACGCCCTCGTAGTTGTCGGCGCCGTCGTGGTGGACGTTGATGATGGCGTAGAGCCCGTTGCTCACGGCAAGCTGGATGACTTGATCGACCCGGTCCAAAAAGGCCGGCTCGATCACGAAGTCCGGACCCGGGCCCGTGTGCATGGACCAGGTGACCGGGATGCGCACGATATTGAAGCCGGCACCGGCGACGGCCTGGAGCAGTGTCTGGGAGATCTCGGGGTTGCCCCAGGCCGTTTCGCCCTCTGGCACGTCGAGGCTGTTGCCGACGTTCCAGCCGAGGTGCATCTTTTCGAGCAGCTCCGCGGAGGTGGCCGCGCCGCCGGGGACGCCGCCCAGACCGCCCGAGCCGGCGCTGGCTTGACTGCCCGCGTTGCCCGTAGCGCCTCCCGCGCTCGTCTCCGCGCCGCCGCTCGCCACGGGACCCGCGCCGGAACCGGTTCCGGACGTGCCACCGGAAGGCGCCGTACCGCCGCTGCCCGACGCGTCCGAGGTGCTGCCGCCTGCTCCGTTGCCGGGTGACGACGGGGAACCGTTGGAGCCGCAGGCTGCCAACAGCAGGCAGCACGACCAAGCCAAGGGCGTGAGGAACCAAGAAAAGCCGCGGATCACGTGGATCAGGTAACGCGAGGGCCTGGAGCTGTCAAAGGGAAGTGCGTTCATCTCGCTCCGCTCGATTCTTCCCGACCACCGATCTTCCCGACCACCGATGTCGGTCCGCCGGGTGCGTCGCTCGTGGCCACGGGGTCGGGATCGTGAATCGCGGGGTGCGGCAGCAGGCAGTGTGATCAAAAAACTTACAGCGATCCGGCAGCGCGCCGGACAGCCTCGTCAGCGAGGCGACCCTCTCCCTCGACTCGGGCGGCGTCGGCGGTGCGGCGGGCGCCGCACCCTGACGAGAGGCGTGGCCATCCGGTGGCACCGGCGGCGTCGGTGGCGCGCGTCGCGCGCCTACCCCGCGAACTGCACCGCAGACATCCCGTACTCGTACTCGAGTGTGCTCATCAGCGACGCGAACGACGTCAAGGATCTCGTCCCCGAGGGGGCAGGAGTGGGCAAGCTCTGACGTGAGGCCGTGACGAGGACCTCCGGCGGCAGTTACCCGAGGCTCAATGCGGTGTTCGTTTTTTTGGATTCTTGGAGGGAACGATGGGGTGCATGAGACTGTGTGTGGTTGACAAAAGGCCCAAGAACCTGGACGAGCACCTCGGCCCGCAGCCCTGCGTCGGGCTCCTTGACAAGTCGGGACAGCCGCAAGGCAGATCGGTGCTCCAGCTTCTCACTCATTATCAACATATCAATCCGGTAGATAGCAGCACCGCAGGCCCGCCGACCTCCTCCGCATGATCGATCCTGACGACCCTCCCTGCCCTCGCCGACGCCGCTCTCGCTGAGCCCGCCGTGCCCTGCCCGGTCGTACTCTGGCCTTGTGCTGGAGCTCGCATGTCTCGCGGCAGGCGTGCCTCGAGAAATGCATCAACGGGGACCGGCGGCCTCGCGGGGACTTTCGGTCGAACGGCGGTGGCGCCGCACGGACGCGCATCGTCGTAACGGACATCCGACTGTCGGTCGGTATTAACGAATACAATTTACAAGGATCCGGGGGCGAGGTACTCTCCGGACGACTTGTGGCGTGTCGACGTGCCAGATGAGGCGCGTCGGCGGCTTGGACGTGACGGTGTAGCCGGCGACGTGTTCGCCATGGAGACTTGCTCGAGATGATGACCATCCTCAAGCGTCAGTGGAGGCGCCGAGGTGCGATGTCCCATCGTGAGGACGAGCAGAGCCAGCCCCGGCCATCCGGGGCGCCTTTCGGACTCATGTCCGTCGAGGATGGCCGACGGCTGGCAGGATGCTCCCCTCGGCGCGTTGCGCGCTCCGCCTTCGTTCTGCTGGCGTTGTCCATGGGCGCGTGCACCAGCGAGGACACCTCCCCTGGTACGAGCGGCGATCAAGGCCCCGAGCCGGGCACCGGCGGCGACGGCGGCACCGGCCCCCAGCCGGGCACCGGCGGCGACGGCGGCGACGGCGGCACCGGCGGCGACGGCGGCACCGGCGGCACCGGCGGCACCGGCGGCACCGGCGGCGACGGCGGCACCGGCCCCGAGCCGGATACCTCGATGGTCCCCAGCAAGAACCCGCAGTTCAGCTGGTTCGAGTACGAGGGCAAGGACCCGGTCTATCAGGAGTTCACCGCGGGGGAAGGCGAGTACTCGAACCCGATCCTCACAGGGTTCCACCCGGATCCCAGCATCTGCCGGGTCGGGGAGGACTACTACCTCGTCAACTCGTCGTTCTCCTACTTCCCCGGCGTCCCGATCTTCCACAGCCGCGATCTCGTCCACTGGACGCAGCTCGGTCACGTGCTCGACCGCCCCTCGCAGCTCGACCTCGACAGCCAGGCGATCTCCGAGGGCATCTTCGCGCCGGCAATCAGCTACCACGACGGCGTGTTCTACATGATCACCACGTTCGTCGGCGGCCACGGCAACTTCTTCGTGACTGCCACCGACCCGGCTGGTCCGTGGTCGGACCCGGTCTTGCTGAACAGCGTCGACGGGATCGACCCGTCCTTCTTCTTCGACGACAACGGCAAGGCCTACGTCGTCAACAACGGCCCGCCGGCCGGAGCGTCGCTCTACGACGGCCACCGGGCGCTCTGGATCCAGGAGTTCGACGTGGCGACGCAGAAGCTGGTCGGCCCGCGCTCGGTGATCGTCGACGGCGGCGTGGACATCTCGAAGAAGCCGATCTGGATCGAGGGGCCCCACATCTTCAAGGTGGATAGAACGTACTATCTGATCGCCGCCGAGGGCGGTACGGGCGACCAGCACTCGGAGGTGGTGTTCCGCAGCGCGTCGGCGACGGGACCCTACCAGCCCTATGCGGGCAATCCGATCCTCACGCAACGCCACCTCGATCCCAACCGACCTTTCCCGGTGACCTCCACCGGCCACGCCGATGTCGTTCAGCTACCGAACGGCGACTGGTGGTCCGTCTTCCTGGGCACCCGGCCCTACGAGGGCGACTTCTACAACACGGGCCGCGAGACGTTCCTGATGCCCGTCCGGTGGGTCGACGGCTGGCCGGTCATCACGGCGGGCACGGAGACGGTGCCCTACGTGCACGAGATCCCTGCCCTGCCGCCGCAGCCGGCGCCGGCCATCCCGACGAGCGGCAACTTCACGTACCGCGATGACTTCGATGGTGACGAGCTCGCCCCCTACTGGAACTTCATCCGCACGCCCGGCGATCGATGGCACGATCTCACCGCGTCGCCCGGGTGGCTCATCCTGAAGGCGCGCTCTGCCCACCTCGGGAAGCGCGAGCAGCCGTCGTTCGTCGGTCGGCGGCAGCAGCACGGCTGGGCCTCCGCGTCCACCGCCATGAAGTACCTGCCGTCGGCGCCCGGGGACGCGGCGGGGCTGGTCGCGTTCCAGAACGACGACTATTACTACTTCCTGGGCGTCACGCTGGCGGACGGCAAGCCGGTCATCCAGCTGGAGAAGAAGGCCGGGAGCAGCGCGAATGGCGAGCCCCAGGTGATCGCCTCGACCCCGATCGATCTCTCCGCAGGCGCGCCCATCCACCTCAAGATCGAGGCGCAGGGCGCCGCCTACAGCTTCTCCTACGCGCGTGAGCCCGGGGCGTGGGTCAGCCTCCTGGAAGAGGTCGACGGGAAGATGCTGAGCACGCGAGAGTCCGGCGGCTTCGTCGGGACCTACATCGGCCTCTATGCCTACACGGAGCAGCCGTGACGAGATATCACCTCACAGACCCGGAGGTCACCTCGGTACGTCGTTCTGCCTTTCTCATGGCGGCATCCAGGCCACCCATGGCACAGCGCCGGCCTGTGAATGCGTATCGTTGATTGATCCGGGCAGTCCGGCCGGCGCTCCGGCGCGACGGCGAGGCCGGACGTCAGCGGCGGCGGGCCGTGAACCGGACGACCAGCCCTTCGGGTTTCATCGTGAATCCGAGGAGCTCCTTCACGGGCCGCGCCGGGTCGACCAGCGACACATCGAAGTCGCGCGCGACCATGGCGCCCACCATGGCGCCCTCCACCAGTGAGAGCGCGCGCCCGGGGCAGACGCGCGGGCCGCTGCCGAAGGCGAGCGCCGCGCGCGGGTCGTGCTTGCCGGCGCCCGCCGGCCGCGGGGTCAGCCACCGCTCGGGCACGAAGGACGTCGCGTCGTGGAAGCTCTCGTCCTTCAGGCCGATCTGCCGCGTGAGCAGGATCAGCCGCGCCCCCGCGGCGAGCCGCACCGGGCCGAGCACGGTGTCCGCGCAGGCCTCGATGTACATGAGCGGCGAGGCGGACTTCAGGCGGAGCGTCTCCTGCGCGACCGCCCCGACGTAGCGCAGCCGGTGCGCGTGCTCCGGGCTCTCGGGCAGGTCCGCCTCGCCGAGCTCGGCGTCGACCTCGGCCCGCATCCGCGCGTGCACGTCCGGCCGCAGGGCCATGAAGTGGAGCATCCAGGCCAGCGTGTCGGCCGTCGTGTCCTCCCCGGCGGCCAGCAGCGTGAGCACGTTGCCGAGCACCTCCTGGTCCGACAGCCGCACCTTCGGGTCCTCCGCGTCGCGCGCCACGAGCATCGCCTCCAGCAGCGAGCGGGGCGCCGTGGCCCGCGCCGGCTCCCTGTCGAGCTCCGCTCGGGCCGTCCGGAGGATGTCCAGCATCCGCCGGCGCACCTCCGAGATCGCCTGATCGAGGGCCCGGTCGGCGGGCAGCTTGAGATGCCGCCAGTATGGAAACGGCGCGAAAAGGCGCCGGTTGAGCGCCGCGAAGACCGTCTCGACCTGGTGCGACAGGGGGTCCGAGCCGCGCTCGACGAGGTTCATGTCCAGGCCGAACGCCACCGCGGTGGTGACATCCACCGCGTAAAGGTTCAGGTCCTGCCGCGCGTCGACCGGCGCCCCCCGCGCGGCCGACGAGCGCCAGCGCTCCCGGAGCCGGCGCGTGATCGTCGAGAGCGCGCCGTGGCTCTCCCGCAGCTGCCCGGCGGTGAACGCGCTCATCACGAGCCGCCGCTGCCGTGTCCACGAGTCCCCCTCGGCGGAGAAGACGCCGTCGAAGCCCATCTCCTCGATGAGCTCCCGCAGCGGGCTCCAGCGCCGGAACCCGTTCGGCCGGTCGCGGAGGACGCGGTGGACGAGCTCGACGTCGCTGACGACGACGACCGGCGTGCGACCGAGCCAGAACGTATAGAGATCTCCATACTCGCGGCTCCAGCCCTCGAGCGTGAGGTGGAGCTGGCTCGGCCGGATCTCGAGGAGGTTGCCGAGGAAGGGCAGCCTCCGCGGCCCTGGCAGCGTCGAGAGATCGCGCGCGCCCGCTGCGGGGGCAACTTCTGCTCTAACGGTGCCCATGGTCTCCTTTCTAGAGAGCAAAAGCACCCAGCGCCAGCGCCGGCGCGGATCAAGGTGAAACGTACCTCGCCGGGTGGTCGGCCACTACATGCAGACGCTGCTCGGCAGACGCCCATCGCGCCGCGGCGTCGTCGAGCCGGAGCACCTCCTCGGGGTCGCTCGTTAGCGCGGCGCGAATGCGGTCGATGACGCGGGCTTCCGGGTCGTCGTCCGGCGCTGCGGGCGAGGTGGGCCGCGCTCAGTACATCAGGTTACCCTCGCCGAGCACGAACGTGATGTTCTGACCGAACTCGGCCCGGGCGGTCGTCACGCGCGCGATGGCGTTCACGATGCGGTTGCGGCGCTCGACCGCCGAGCTCGCCGCGAGGCCCTGGGCGATCTCGGTGCGTGCGAGATCGAGCTGATTGCTCGCGGCGGGATACAGCGTCATCGGGGCCATCACCTCGATGGCGTCGTCGATCTCGACGCGGGCGAGATCCATCAGCTTCTGCTGCACGTCGGCGCGCGTGTTCGCAAACGCGTCGACGAGCACCCGCGCGGCGTCCAGCCGTTGCTTCGCGATGTCGACGTTGAAGGCGGCGTTCAGCGCGCGCAGGAAGCGAGCGATGGCGTTCGCGTCGAGCGGCACGAGGTTGAGCGGCGTCCCGAAGCGCTGCTCGAGCTCCTGGGCGGCGGGAGAGAAGTTGAAGGGCGTCGATGCGTAGAACGTGACGGCGTCGTCGATGCCCGGATCCGCCCTGTCGTTGATCTGCAGGTTGTTGTGGAAGAAGGGCGGCGTGTCCGCGACCTCGATGAGGGGCGGCGGGTTGAAGGTGCCATTGCCGAAGGAATTGGGGAAACCGATCCCCGAGGCGTCGAAGTTCGGCGCAGGCAGATCTCGCCCGCCGAAGCCGCCGTCCTCGAGGACCCCGCCCTCGAAGCTGCCCCCGTTGAGCGACGACCCTCTGTTGCGCGTGCCGGTATCGAAGTTGCGGTTGTTGCCGGTGTCCTGGAAGTTCGCGCCGGCGTTGTGGTGGCACACGTTGCAGCGGCCCCGGTTCGGGTCCATGAACGCTTGCCGGCCATCCTCTGCCCCCGCATCGAACAGGCGAACGCTCGCCAGATCGAGCTCGTTCAGCCGGCCCAGGCTGAGCTGGAACGCCAGGGTCACGTCCTCTTCTTCCGGTGTCGGCAAGCGGAAATCGACGCCCGGCTCGCGGGCGAGGCGCTTGGGAAAGTGCTGGGTGACCGCGTCCGTGAGGAAGCCGCGCAGCGTGCCGCTGCTGGAGCCGTCCCCGCCCCAGCCCGTCCGCTCCGTGGGCGGATTGGTGGTGCCGTCCCCAGAATCCGCCCGGATGCTGGTGCTGAGCGAGAGGACGTGGTTCACCCCGCGCGAGACGAACCGGTGCGTCGGATCGACGAAGCCGTCCACGTTCTCGAGGATGGCCGCGTCGTCCAGCAGATCGGAGGTTTCGAGCTCGGCGAGCTCTGGCACCTGCCTGAAGACGAAGAGCGGGTCATCGGGGTTGGTCTGGTCCAGGGCCCGGATGAACTGCACATCGAGCGTCGTGTTGTTGGCCACCGGGTGACAGGTGCCGCAGGTGCGGCCGTTGCCCTCGAACGTCTCGTGGAAGAAGACACCCGCGCCCGCGCAGACGTTCTGCGAGACGAGCCCGGCGACCACGCGCGGATCCTGCGCACATTCGGCGAGCCGATCCGCCAGGGTGAGGGATTGCGAAACTTCATCGAAGGGCTCCGGAATCTCGTCCTCTGCATCCGAGCACCCCCCGGCGAACAGGGCCATCCCGACCCCGCACGCCAACAGCAGCCCCATCTTCGAGCTTCCCATCGAGGTTTTCTCCGTTACAAGCGCAGTGCCCGACCGCAGCGAGCGGCTACGTGCAGGCCGGCGGCGCGTTCCATTCATTCTTCAGCATGGTCGCGGAGCAATCCGAGCCGCCCAGCGGCGCAGCGTGAGCCTCGTGATCCGCTCCCCTGCGGGGAAACCGCCGGGGAGGCAGCCCTCGCCTCCCAGCGCACGAGGCCGTGCTCGGAGGGCGCCAGGCGATGCTCGGAGCGACATCAAGCGAGCGATGATGTAGCGGAACAAAAAGGATGTTCAATGTTCCGTGCGGCCCGGAGCTCGTTTTTAAACATTCTTTACAAATATGCCCGGGAGGAGACATGCTCGGACCGAGCGATGCGTCGTCATCGGCCATCGGCACGTGGCGCCCCGCCCCTGACCCTCTCGTACCCGCCACCCGATCTCGCCAGTGATCGCTCGTCGGGCAGCGAGCTCAGCAGTGCTTGACGGCCAGGGCGGTGTGTAGTGGCTTGCTTTTGCTGTCCGGGGGCCTCAGAGCACCATGCCGCCGGACGCCTCGATGCGCTGGCCGTTGTGGGCTTCCTCATCGCATCGAGTTCGTCTCTGGTTCCATGACGAGGGAAGAGTTTGAGTCACAGAGGGACAGTGGGTACAGCGTTTTGCCTGGGTGGAGCTCGCGAACAGGACGTCCGGGATGACCGCCGGCAGCGCGCCAAAGGGGTCGTCGGCGCCCGGATGGCAATCCGGATAGGGGTTCGGCCCGAGAGGCTAGGACGTCGAATGCCCCTTCTACGGCCCAGTCGCCGGTTGTCGTGGCGCCTCGGGTCGGTCGGCGCTGCGCGACCGAGCGCGTTTGCCAAGAACCTGTGGCGCGGGCAGCGCCGCGGGCGCACGTCGGCCTCGACGCCGGCGTTGCGGGCGCCAGGGGGCTTCGCCTGCGGCGCTCACGCCGCTTCGCAGTTCGGGCTCCGCGCACGCGCGATGGGAGGCGCCTCGCTCGGGAGCCCGAGATGCTTGAGGAGGGCGACGATGACCTCGCGCTCGGAGATGTCGGCCACGAGCCTCCGCCGCCCGCCACACGGGCAGGCCAACACCTCCTCGCGGTACACCCGACGGAGCAGGCTCGCCCAGTCGATGCGCGCACCGACTGGCTTCGTGACGCCGGTGCCGAGGCGGGTGCGCGCACCGCTCTGCGCGGCCGGGGCACTCGCCTCCGCAGCTCCGCCGCCTGGCCGAGCGCCTCGGCCGGGCCGCGGGGCGGAGCGGGGCGGCGGGAGAAGGCTCGGGCGCGCGGTGAGGCAGTCGCGCTGGGCGCTGCCGGCGGCGCGCAGCGCGCGCCCAAGCGATCAGCGCCCGCGAGCATGGCGCGACGTCATGTCCAGTGGCAGAGATCGAGCGAATCCAGGCCCGAGGTGGCCTGGATTTCCACCTCCGAGCAGTCGACCGGCTCGTAGGAGTCGAACCACTCGCTTCCCGACGCCACGACGCACTTGCCACAGCCGAACCCGTCCGGAAAGCTATCGGACCAGTCGAAACCCGGCGCGGAAGGATCGTGCCAAATGATCGCGTATCGCGCGCTCGCGCCGAGGAGCGCTGTCTGGAGCTCCGGCTGGCCGCTCAACATGATCCTCTACCTCGAGCGGCGCAGGGGGCGGCTCCATCACTCGCTCGGGGCTTGGGCTCCGCCGCTCGAGCCCGAGTCCGGGGCCCCGTGCCGCCCCCTGTCCCTCCGCCTCGCCGTCGCCGGGCGCTGAGCTTTCGCCAACCCGAGTCAGGCGATGACTCGCTGGACGAACGCGAGGACCCGCCGCGACGCATCGCCTGACGCCTAGCACCAAACGCCTCGCAGCGCTTCGCGCAATCGGAACCGGTTTCCGGCATGTCTGGAAGCACAGGTCGTGCGCCGGTAATACGTTTCGGGCTTTGCTGATTCCGGATGAAATAAGAGGATCAGTCAGCCTGATAACCCGTCAAGTTGCGAGTCGCACTCGCCTGCGGAAGTGTGAGGCGATGCACCGAGGTGGTTAACGAGCGCCCTGCTTCTACATGAGGACGTTTGTGCGGAATGTCGATCGGTGCCTCCGCGGCGTACACGCTGGAGATCGCGGGCCCCCCATGATGCCGAGAGCTCCTGGCAGGGCGCCGTCGCGCTGGTCGTGCGGTTCGCGGCGGCCGCCCTCGGGCAGGGACACGGACGGCGACCGAGGGGGGGACGCCGGCGTGGGCAGGATCACCGGTCGCGGGCGCGGCGGGGTCACCCGGGTGTACGGCAGGGTACGGTGGCTCCGACGGGGGGCTCCGTGGCTGGTACCGGCAGACGGGGTGATCCCGGTGTCGAGCCGGTGGTCATCGCGCGAATCGCGGGCGAGCGACCAGACGAGCAGACGCTGCTGAAAGGTCAATGGCGGCCAACCTCGCCTACCGCTGCCCGCGGCTCCTGGGCCGCGCACGCGGCCTGGCTCCTCTTGACACGGGACGGTGTTTCGGATGGTCTCTCTCAGAGTGGGCGAGCCATGGGAATCGCTGGGGAGGAAGCGGCTGCCGGGAGATGCCTCCGAGCGCATGCGTTCTCTGGCGCACGCTTCCCTACTCTCGTTCCTCCCTGCCAGTGTGACCAACCATGTTGTTCTAGCCAGATCAAGCGATCATTCATAAGGTGGGAAAGGGGATGCGCATGAGCTTCCTGGTGATTGGCGTCGAGACAGCAACCCCGACTTGTTATCGCCCCATCGCTCCGCTTCGTTCGTCAATGCATTTATCTTCGGTGACCGTGCATGGTGGTGTTTCACGCTTGACAGGAAGCGACCCTTGCGATGACCGCGCGGGAGGGGCACAGCATGCTGCATGAGCTACGTGGATATACGCTTACGACGAAGGCTTACGAAGGCTCCGAGACAATCCTATTCCGCGGCCGTCGAGATACTGACGGCGCGCCGGTCGCGGTCAAGATAACCAGAAACGAGTACCCGACTGAAAGGGATTTGGCTCGCTTACGGCGTGAATTCGCGATCCTCCGAGATGTTGGAGATATGCCGGGCGTGGTGCGCCCGTATGCGCTGGAGAAATGCGGCAGGGGCTTGGCGCTGGTCATGGAGGACCTCGGCGCCTCCTCGCTCTACGACATGGAGAAGGCGCAGAGGCTCTGCGTCGAGATGACCTTGAAGATCGCGATTTCCATCGCGGATATCCTGGATTCGATCCACCGGCGTGAGGTCATTCACAAGGATGTCAAGCCGCACAATATCATGTTCGATAAGGCGACAAACACGCCCCGCCTCATCGATTTCGGCATTTCTGCGCGCCTCTCGCGGGAGACGCCGAGCGCGCTCCCCCCCGCGTCGCTGGAAGGCACGCTGGCATATCTATCTCCGGAGCAGACGGGGCGCATGAACCGGGCCCTCGACCTTCGCTCGGATCTCTATTCCCTGGGCGTGACGCTGTTCGAGATGCTGACGGGAGTGTTGCCATTTTCTGCGACGGATCCGATGGAGCTCATCCATAGCCACATCGCGCGTATGCCGGTGCCGCCGCATGAGCTCTCGAAGGATATACCCCGGGCCCTGTCCGACGTGGTCATGAAGCTGTTGGCGAAGACGCCGGAGGAGCGTTACCAGAGCGCGCGCGGGCTCAAGGCGGACCTCGATCGGTGCTTGGCGTTATGGTCGTCGACCGGGCAGATCGGGCGGTTTACACTGGGCCAGAAGGACGTTCCGGGCGAGCTCCGCATCCCGCAGAAGCTCTATGGCCGAGAGCAGGACGTCGAGGCCCTCATGTCGGCCTTCGGGCGTGTCCAGAGAGGCGCGACCGAGCTGATCCTCATCTCGGGCTACTCAGGCGTCGGCAAATCGGCGCTGGTGAACGAGCTCTATAAACCGATCGCTCGCCGGGGCGGCGCCTTCATTCGCGGGAAATTCGATCCGATCAGCCGGGAAACGCCGCTCGCGCCGGTGGCGCACGCGCTCCGCGAGCTCATCCGGCAGATCCTGACCGAGCCGCCCGCCGCGCTCGATAGATGGCGGGCTGCGATTCTGGGCGCCGTTGGTCCGAATGGGCGTCTCTTGTTCGATCTGGTCCCGGAGCTCCAGCGCGTGATCGGCCCGCAGCCCGAGGCGCAGGCGCTCGGGCCGGCCGAGTCTCGCAATCGTTTCAACATTCTGATGCAGCGGTTCGTGCGCGTCTTCGCGACGGCCGAGCGCCCGCTGGTCCTCTTCCTCGACGACCTGCAATGGGCAGATCCTGCGTCGCTGCGGCTGCTCGGCCTCCTTTGCGATCCGGAGAGCAAGCACATCCTGATTCTAGGGGCGTATCGAGACAACGAGGTGGACGTGGCGCACCCGTTGGTATCGACGCTGGATGGTATCCGGAAGGCGGGCGTGAAGCTCACGGAGATCACGCTGCGGCCCCTGGATCTGCCGACGGTGGGGCGGCTTATCGACGACGCGCTGGGGAGAGGCGGGCGCGATGTCGAAGAGCTCTCGGCGCTGATCTTCGACAAGACGCAGGGCAACCCATTCTATTTGTGCCAGTTTCTCCGCGCGCTGCACGAGGAGCGGCTGCTCTGGTTTGACGCGGCTACCTCCGCCTTCATGTGGGACCTCGGGCGCATTCGAGAGGTCATGGTCACGGATAACGTGGTCGACCTCATGCTGGGTAAGCTGCACCGGCTCGCACAAGGAACGCAGCGTGCCCTCTCGCTCGCGGCATGTATTGGCCACGCCTTCGATCTCGGCGCGCTCTCGATTATTCATCGCAAATCGCCCGCCGATACGGCGCGCGACCTCTGGGAAGCGCTGCGCGAGGGGCTCGTCCTGGCGGTAGACGGCGACTATCGATTTCTCGACGTGAGCGGCGGCATGGAGGCGGGCTCCGACACGGCCAGTTTCCGGATCTCCTACAGATTCCTGCACGATCGGGTGCAGGAGGCCGCCTATGCGCTCATCCCGGAACTGCAAAAAGCGGAGGTCCACCTCTCGATTGGGCGGCTCCTCTACGCGCGGAGCGGAGAGCCGCCGCGCGACGAGGACCTCTTCGAGATCGTGCGGCACCATCATCTGGGCACGCGCGGGATCAGCGACGAGGCCGAGCGGCTCAGGTTGGCTCGGCTCAACCTGCGCGCCGGCAGGAGGGCCAAGGCCGCGACAGCCTACAAGGCGGCGGCCGATTACTTCTCCGCCGGTATAGATTTCTTGGGCGCGGAGGGCTGGGAGCGCGACCACGAGCTCTGCTTCCACCTCCACCTCGAGGGCGCGGAGTGCACGTACCTGAGCGGCGCGCTGGAGCAGGCGGAGGGGCTGTTCGACGCGCTCCTGCCGCGCACTCGATCCAAGCTCGAGCGGACGCGCATCTACAACTTGCGCGTGATCCTGCACATGATGCTCGGCAAGGTCACCGAGGCGGTGAAGGTGGGACGCGAGGGCCTCGCGGCCTTCGCCGTGAGGTTTCCCGAGTCAGACGCCGAGCAGCAGGTTGCCTTCGGCGCAGCGCTCGGGGAGGCCGCGGCGGCCCTCGGCGACCGTCGCATCGAGGATCTCCTTCACGCGAAGGTCATGGACGACCCTGAGTGGAGGGCGCTGCTCCAGCTCCTTGTAGACACGGTGATGCCGCTCTACCACGTGAGCCCGTCCCTCGTCGGGCTGGCCATCCTCACGATCGTCAACCTCTCCCTCAAGCACGGCAACGCGGACGCGTCCGCGTACGGCTACGCGTGTTATGGCTTCATGCTCGCGGCGGTCCTGGGCCAGCCGTCCGCGGGCCACGCGTTCGGCAAGCTCGCGGTCGCCCTCAACGACAAGCTCCAGAACGCCTCCCTGACGGCCAAGGTGTACGCCTCCGTCGGCAGCTTTCTCTACCTGGAAGAGCCGCTCCGCGCCTCGGTCCCCTATTTCCAGACGGCGTACCAGGCGGCGCTTTCGGCGGGCGACTTCAACTACGTATCCTCCAACGCCGTGAGCCTGCTCATGACCAAGCTCGGCGCGGGCTATCAGCTCGACGAGCTGCACGAGGAGGCAGAGAAATATCACGCGCTCATGCAGCGGACCGGGCACGTGACGGCCACGCAGGGGCTAACCATCCTGAAGCGTTGGATCGCGGATCTTCAAGGGCGGCCGCGGAGTCGGGAGGACCTCAGCGATGACAGCTTCGACGAAGACCGCTTCCTCGCGAAGCTGGACGAGAAGGATCACGTCTTCCCCATCTTCTTCTTCTACATGCGCAAGCTGGAGCTCCATCACCTCCACGGCGCGCCCGAGGCCGCGCTCGCCGCGGCGGAGCAGGCCGAACGCATGGGCACGAGCCTCACGGGTCTGCATATCACGACGCGGCTCTGTTTCTACACCTGCCTGTCGTTGCTCTCGCTCCCACCTGCCGCCGCGCCCGAGGATAAAGAGCGCCGCGCGGCGGCTATCGCCCGCCAAAAGGCCCGCATCCAGGGGCTCGCGGCGACCTGCCCAAAGAACTTCCAGCATCAGCTCCTCCTCATCGAGGCCGAGGAGGCGCGCCTGTCCGGCGAGCACGCCGAGGCCATGGACCTCTACGATGAGGCCATCACCCTGGCCAAGGAGAATGAGTTTCCGCAAGACGAGGCGCTCGCCAATGAGCTGTGCGCGAAGATGTATGTGGCTATCGGCAGGGCCAAGGCGGCGCGCAGCTACATGGTCGATGCGTACCTTGGATACATGCATTGGGGAGCTCTGGCCAAGGCGGAGGATATCGAGAGAGACCACGGGCACCTCTTGTCCGCGCTCAAGTCTGTCAAAGGGCTGCGCGCGACGACCGGGAGCGCCTCCCGCAGCGCGGCGGCGGGCACGACGATCCTGGGGCAGACGCTCGCTGGTAACCTCCGGGACGCGGCGCTGATCGTCCGTGCTGCGCAAGCGATCACCGGGGAGACCACGCTGCCGAACGTCATCGAGCGACTCTCGAAGATCGTGCTCGAGAGTGCCGGGGCGGATCGAGGAGCGCTCCTTTTGGACAGGGAAGGGCGGCTATTTGTCGAGGCAAGATTCGGCGTGGATCCGGATGTGCTCGAGATAGGGCTCAACGCGACGCTTGAAGGCTACACGGATCTCGCGCAGAGCGCGGCGCTGTTTGTCGCGCGCACCTCCGAGGCGGTGGTGGTCGGAGACGCGCGCGAGGACGGGCGGTTTGCCGCGGATCCGCACGTCCTCGCGGGCCGTGTTATGTCCATTCTTTGCTTGCCCCTGCTCTACCAGGAACGGCTGACTGGGGTGCTCTATCTGGAGAACAAGAAGGCGTCGTCTGCGTTCGACCAGGCCCGCGTCGAGGTGCTCGAGCTCGTCTGCTCGCATGCGGCGATCGCGATCGAGAACGCGCGTCTGGTGGCCGATGCCCGGGAGGCAAAGGAGACGGTGTTACGAGCCAATGAGCGGCTCGAAGCGGAGGTTTTGCAGAGAATCGAGGAGCTCCGCGTCTCGAATCAAGAGCTTGGGATGGCGAACGAGCGGCTTTCGCTGGAGCTCGCGCAGCGCGCGGAGGCCGAGCGGGAGCGAGCGGCGCTGAAGGAGCAGGTGATCGAGGCGCAGCGGGCGAGGCTCTCGGAGATGTCGACGCCGCTCATCCCGATCACGAATAGAATCATGGTGATGCCGTTGATCGGCGCGGTGGACGCGGAGCGGGCGGCGCAGGTGCTCTCGGTGGCGCTATCGGGCGCGCAGCGGCATCAAGCGCGGGTCGTGATCTTGGACATCACCGGGATAAAGCAGGTAGACACGCATGTGATCCGGACGCTGCTCGATTGCGCGAGCGCGCTGCGTTTGCTCGGGACGCAGGCGGTGCTCACGGGTATCCGCGCGGAGGTGGCGCAGACGATGGTGCACATCGGCGCTGACCTCGGCGCGATCACCACGAAGAGCACGCTGCAGAGCGGCATCGCTTATGCGCTCAAGCTCTCCGGCGAGCTCGTCGGTGCCCGCGTTTGAGGATGACGCAAGGCGGTCCACCGGGAGCTGCAGCCGGCGCGCGACTTCGAGATCGAATCCACTTGGCTCAGGACCTCGGTACTGACAAGCTTCAGACAGATCGGCCGCTACCTGCGCGGGGTGAGGTGCACCGGCGGCGACTGCGACAACATGAGCTACCTGCACAGCAGCATCCGCTGGAACTGAGCGTGGAACTGAGCGCCGGGCTGCCCCGGCGCCGCCGGCGTCACCTGCCGCGCGTCCGGCTTCACGAGATCGCGCGCCACGGGCGCGTGCGCGCCGCGCGGGTGGCGCTTCAGGTAAAGCTCCGCGACCGACACGCGCTTCGCCCAGCTCGGCGCCGCCGCCGCGCCGTCCGGCGCCGCCGTCGAACCGTCCGGCGGAAGGCCCGCGGGCGCCCCCTCAGCCCGCGAGCCCTCCGGCCGTGCGGCCCCGGCGTCGCCCTCGGCGCCGCCGGGTCCGGTGTTCCTGTCTCCTCCGGGCAGCGCCGCGCCCGCGGACGGCGGCGCCTGCTCCGCCGGACAGGGGGGCCGAAAGGAGAAGGATCGTCGGACGCGCCATGGGGCCAGGGTACGCGAGGGGGCGCCCCGGATCCAGCGCCGGCCGGGCCATGGGGCCCCGTCACGGAAAGATCTGGTACACCCACGCCGTGCAGGGGGCATACGTCTCGAGCGCGCAGCTCTTCACCTCTTCACAGCTCGCCAGATCGAAGCACTTGGTCATCGTCTCGAGCGCCTCGTCCGTGAAGAGCGCCCCCGCCAGGCAGAAGTCCTCGAAGACGGGGCAGCCCGTCCCGCAGCGCTCCTCGAACTCTTTGGCCCCCGCTGCCGCCCGAGCCGTCGACTATAGCATTGCCCGAGCAGGCCGACGCCATGCCGAGAGCCCCGATGGCCAGCGAGATCCGCCATGTTCTGTCATGTATCCAGGCTTTCCACATGGGCGGCATGGTACGCGCGATCACGCGCTCGTGGCAATCGGGCAGCGCGTCGAGCCGGCCGCTCTCCGGGCTCAGATGCTGTCGACGTTCGAGAAGACGATGGGGTAAGTCACCATCACGATCCCGCCCTCGGGCTGCGGGAACGAGATACCCATGAACGCGCGCTGCACACACGACCTCACGGTCGCGTCCGGCAGGTCCGAGCCTGCGTCGGTGGCGCTCATGACCGAGCCGTCACGGCCGATCACGAACTGGGTCGACACCCGGCCCTCGAGCGCCGGGTTGCGCGCGAGGCCGGACTCGTAACAGGCGCGGAAGCGGCCGAAGTTCTGGCGGACGATGCGCTGCACGGCCTCGGGCGGGAGGCGGCCGCTCACGCTCGTATGGGCGCCGCACCGGCAATAGATGCCCCGCGACCTGTGCCTGCCGGGGAGGCGGCCGCCGCCCCACGAGACGCCGAAGCCGCTCCCGTACAGCGTCGCGCCCGCGCCGCCGGTGCCGAGACCGGGCAGGCTGTCGGTGTGGCCGATGGTGCCAATCCGACGAGACCGATGCCCGTGCCAAAGCCGCCGCCGCCCTCGCCGATGCCCGAGAGCGCGAGCGCCTCGGCGCCCTCGGCCTCGCCCAGGACGCGGCCCAGCATTCCGCCCGTCGCGGTGAACGCGTCGGCCGAGCCCCACGGCGAGGCGCCGGCGATCGGCGGCACGGCCGCGCTGTTCGCGGCGCGGAGCAGGCCGGCCATGCCGAAGTCGCGCGCGGTCTCGATCGTGTCGGGCTCGGGGACCGCGGTGCCCTGCGAGGGCTTCCCCTCGGCGCCCAGCGCCCGTTCTTCGCGCGGTGTCGTCGATCACCGCGCGACGCCGCGAAATGACGAGCCGACGCGGCTCTCGAGCGCCGGGAGCGACGCTTCTCCGCCGCGTGCGACGGGTTCGACGTGCATTGCGCGGTGCGCATCGCAGCGGATGACGGCGGTCGACGATCCGCGCGCGAGCGGCTCGTACGTGCGGCACCGGGTCACGACGCCCGCCGTCGAGGGCTCGGTGTCGAGAATGGCGGGTTGTTTTCCTTAAGCGCCGTCCGGACGGTCGTGTCGATCACCAACCTCTAACTGCTTGAAATGATCTCGGTTTCTACCCGATCGCTGCCCTAGAACTGAGTGAAGAACTTCCACACCTCTGCCTTGGTCCAGGTCTTGTCGCCGCCGCCGCTGTCTCCGGGGATGCCATCCACTGGAGCGGGGGTGTGACCTCCGTCGAACGCGGCCCATACGACCGGATACTCGGACTGGCACCCCGCGTAGGCAGTGACCGTGTGCATCAGACTGCCATTGTTCGGCTCGGGCGGGTTCTGGGGGGTGCAGCCGTTGTTCTCGACGAACTTGTCGCGCATCGCTCGTCCGCCAGAGATATTGAGGATTGGGTCCCCGAGGCCGTGCAGCCCCATGTATGCGATGGGCTGATTGCCGCCGTTGCACCCGCTTAGCTGCCCGCCGGAGTAGACCGCGACCGCACGGAAAACCGTCGGCCGGGCACACGCGATTGCATAGCTCATACCGCCGCCGTAGCTGAAACCCATGGAGAAGAGCCGCTTCGTGTCGACGCAGAGATCTCCTTCGATAAGCTTGACCATGTCGTCGACGAAGGTCAGGTCTTCACCGCCGGGATTGGCCCAGCCGTTGTTGTTGCCCTGGGGCGCGACGAAGATCGTGCTGTCGTTCGCCTGTTCCCTGAGTCCGTAGTAGGACCAGGTGTATCCACTGGTTCCGCCGCCGTCGACATCTTCAGCGATGCCGCCATTCCAGTGGAACGCGAAGATCAACCGGTGCGGGTGGTTTGTGTCGTAGTTCTCGGGAATCCTCAGGATGAAGCTGCGGTTCTTGCCGCTGCTCTGAATCGATTGCTTACCGCTCATCAGCGTTGGGTCCTTGCCGCAACCGGTGCTCGGAACAACGTCACCCTCCCCCACCCCGCCGCCGCCCGTGCCCGTGCCTGCATCCGGGCCCCCCCCGCCCGACCCATTGCTGGAGCTGGTTCCGCCGCTGGAGCTCGACATATTTCCCGAGCTGGACGTGGTCCCGGAGCTGGACGTGGTCCCGGAGCTGGACGTGGTCCCGGAGCTGGAGGCATCGCCTGCGGTCGAAGCCCCGCCAGTGTCGCTGCCGCACGCACCGGCCAATACGACAAAGCACCCAAGCAAACCAACCAGGGCCGAGAAGCGCCCTGCGGATCCATTGATTCGATGATGACGGCTCATGTCTGCAATTTTCCATGGGCGAAGGATTTGCCTGTTGCAACCGTGAGTCGCGCATCGACCCTAGGCCGGCACAATCATATATCAAATGAAATCGTTCTTCGCAACAGAAACTTTCGCAACCGCAACCACGTTGGCGGTGCTCAGCGGAGCGCCTGGCGGCCGCCATCCCCCCCATCAACCGATGCAAGATGCCACGCTTGAGGCCGGTCAACGTTGGGTGGCCGCCCCCACCAGGCGCCACCAGGCGCTTAAGGAAAACAACCCGCCATTTTCGACACCGAGCCCGCGACGGCGGGCGTCGTGACCCAGTGCCGCGCGTATCTAATCACGCAGTCACGCAACGCAGACGCGCGTTTCCTAGTCGGGTAGGCCGGGGTCGACTACCCCCCGGCCCCCCACAGATCCGGACGTGCGGAATTCCCGCATCCGGCTCTTCGGGACACGGGTTCGCTACGAGCGGGCAGGAGCGGGGTGCGTGATGCGCGGCCGCGGAAGGGGGTACCTCTTCAGCAACCGGTGCATCCGCTCCCAGGTCATCTTGGCGTTCTGCGAGCGGCGATTGAGCCACTTGCGCCACACCGCCACGACCTCCCAGGCGAAGCGACGGAGCGCCTCCGAGTTCCCGGTGATCCCGTAGTACTCGTAGTGACCCCGCATCTTCATGGCCAGGCCCTCCTGCTGGCTGCTCAGCTCATCGTGCATGTGGTCCCTGCACCACTCCGCCACGCGCCGCAGCGCGCGGCTGAGGCGGTCCTTGGCGGTCCTGCGTTTGATCGCCCAGTTGCCTCGCCGCGACCTGCCCCAGTGATGCGTGAAGCCGAGCAGATCGAGCGTCGACGGCCACGTCGGCGACGCCCCGCCGCTCGGCGGGGGTCGTCTCTTCGGCGGCCGCTGGAACGGCAACAGGCGCGTCTTGTCCGGGTGCAGGCTCAGCCCGTACTTGCCGAATCTCTTCGGTAGCACGGCCATCACCCGGCGCGCGTCTTCTTCCACTTCGAACAGCAGCACCGCGTCGTCCGCGTAGCGGATGAGGTGTGCCCTGCCTCGGAGCCGAGGTCGGACGTCGCGCTCGAACCACGTGTCGAGCACCTCGTGCAGGTAGATGTTCGCCAGGATCGGCGAAATCACGCCGCCCTGCGGTGTGCCGGCCTTCGGGTAGCTGAGGCTACCGTCTTCCTGCACTCCCGCGTGCAGCCACTTGCTGATGAGACGGAGCAGCACGCCGTCTCGTACCCTGCGGCGCAGCGCATCCATCAGGTGCTGACGGTCCACCGTGTCGAAAAATTTTCGGATGTCGACCTCGATGACCCATCCGCCCGCCATCGCCATCGCCTTGTCCCAGAACGACGCGAGCGCTTGGTGTGCCGAACGGCCAGGCCGGAAACCGTACGAGCAGTCAAGAAAATCCTGCTCGAAGACGGCTTCCAGCACCATCGCCACCGCGCGCTGCAGGATCTTGTCCTCGAAGGTCGGGATGCCGATCGGGCGTGTTTCCCCGTTGCCCTTCGGGATGTGGACCCGCCTCACCGGCGGCGCGCGGTACGTGCCCGCCTTGGCTCGTTCCAGCAGCGACCGGAGGTTATCCTCCAGTTGCTCCGCGTAGTGCTCCGCGGTCTGCCGGTCCACGCCGGGCGCGCCGTCCTTGCGCGTTCGCCGGTAGGCTTCGCGCATCCAGTCCAGGTCGATGTGATGGGCGAGCGTCGTCAGCACCATGGTGGGTGCTTGCCGCGCCAGCTCCGCTATCCGTTCGAGTTTCGTGCAGATGGTTTCGGAGCCCGATGTCTCCTTCATCTTTCCCTCCAACGATCCCGTGCCCCGGTGCTCCCCTTCCCTCCACGGGGTCCCTCGGGTTGGTTCCCCCGCTTCCGCGGTAGTACGAGTGCACTCCGACTTCCCGCTACCCCCGCTTCGCTCGCTTGCGCTCTGCTCGGCGGTTCCACCTCTCGGTGAAGGCAGCGGGATCTCCCAGGTTCCTCGGGAAACCCTTGCGTACGTGCCCTGGTCTCTGACCCCGGCGGGTCACCGCGCCAGGCCCTGCGAGTGGGGGCTACCCGGGCTCGCTCTTGACGCGACGATGTTGCCTTCCGTTGCATTCACGACGTCGGCCCCACGACCTCTGATCTTTCGAGGCTCTATCCCACGGCCCGCACGCTCGCTGTCTACGCTTCGCGACGCCGGTCACCCGGCGCCACGCAAGACTCACTTCCGGCTGGTGGGCCAACCTTGCCGGGCGGGACTCTCACCCGCCGGGTTTCTTCGCGAAGTTTCAGCTCATCGCTTCCTCCTCGCCCAGGCTTGGCCTGGCGCACGAACACCGATCACGTTGATCGAGAGAGAAATGAACCGCCAAGGCACCAAGAACGCCAAAATAATGTTCTTTTCTTGGCGTCCTTGGTGCCTTGGCGGTTCGAAATTCTGCTCTCTTCTGGCGGTTTCAACCCGTTTGTCGCTCTAGGGCAGTGCTAATCCGTATAGAGCACGAGGTCGATGTCCGTCACCCCGGGCGGATAGCCCTGCGAAACATTGGAGCTGATGAGCTCGAGCGTGGAGGCTAGGACGTCGAATGCCCCTTCTACGGCCCAGTCGCCGGTTGTCGTGGCGCCTCGGGTCGGTCGGCGCTGAGCGACCGAGCGCGTTTGCCAAGAACCTGTGGCGCGGGCAGCGCCGCGGGCGCACGTCGGCCTCGACGCCGGCGTTGCGGGCGCCAGGGGGCTTCGCCTGCGGCGCTCACGCCGCTTCGCAGTTCGGGCTCCGCGCACGCGCGATGGGAGGCGCCTCGCTCGGGAGCCCGACATGCTTGAGCACGGTGGAGGGATGAGCGCGGCCAGCCTGGCCATGAACGCGATGGGCTCGAGCACGAGGTGTGTGGCGCCGTTGCGCCGTGGCCTCCGAAGCCGAGTTGCGATGCGGCCGTCGGGCAGCAGAGCGAGGCGCTCCAGGCGGAACGGCGGGCGCGCGCCGTAGCGGCAGAGCCACGCGCGCATGGTCTCGAGCTGGCCGCCGAGCACAGGCCGCTTGAGGTCGCTGGGGCGCTGGTTGCCGAAATAAAGAGTATAAAGCGGAGCGCTGCGGTTGTTGCCCGCCTCGGCGAGGATGGTGTTGGCGACGGCGTCGGCGAGGGCGTCGAGCGCCTCGTCCGCGACGCTGACCTGCGTCGTCGCCTTGAGGATGTCCATCCAGAGGAGGACTCGGTGGGTGCCAAGATAGTTGTCCGGCAACTCGGTCAGGTCGTCATGAGTGCTTTGGCCTCGTGGGTGTGAGGATTGAGGGTGACGAGGCGCGCGGCGGCCAGCATCGACTCTTCGGTTTCGACCGGCCAGACGACAATCTTGCGGCTGTAGACGTCCACCACCAGGTACAGGAACTAGAACTCTCCGCGCGCTGCGCTCTTCAGGTAGGTGATGTCCCAGCACCAGACCTGATTGGGCCGTCTGGCGACGAACTCGCGAGGACGATGGGCGCTTTCCGGTCGAGCCGGATTGCGGTGCGCGGCGCGCCGGCCGAGCTTTTCGGCTGGGGCTTGGCCTGGAGGGCGGGAACGCAAAGGCCGCGGCGCGTGAGCAGGTGGCTTGCCCGCTCCGAGGGTTCGAGGTCAAATCCTGTGGCCACCACGTACGAACTGAGGCATAATGCCGCTGCACGATGGCACGAGGGGGGAGCCCCGGGCTGGTACGGTTCGGTTCGCCTGAAGAACCTCTGGGCACGGCGGTCCGATGAACGTGGGCAACCATCAGACCAAGCAGATGGGCGCGGCGGCCGGCCGCACGCTCGACCTCGCCCATCATGTGCATGACGGCACCGAGGGCCTCCTGAGACTCCTTGATCGCGACAGCGCCGCCGCAGCCGATGGCATGCGCCTCGGAGAGATCTTGAAGCCGCTCGCGCGGCAGAAGGGCTATTTCACGAGCGGCAAGTACGACCAGTACAACCGCGACTCGCTGGACCTCTCCGAGAACCAGAGCGTCTTCGACGTCGTCGGCCACCTGAACAGCGCAGGCGACCTCGTGTCGGACCCCGCGGAGCGCCTTTCCCTCGCCCGCATGAGCCTCGAGGGTCGCTATCTGATGATCAACCGGCGCTATAGGCTGGGGCTGGAGCCGATGCGCATAGCGGGAGACTAGCAACCATGAGCAGAGTCACAGCGCCCAGTGCTCGCACCCGCACGATCCTAATCGTGGATGACACACCAGCCAGTTTCGGCCTGCTGATAGATAGTCTAGACTGCATGGGTCATCAGGTGCTCATCGCTCAGGACGGTGAAGAGGCTTTGAAGCGGGCCAGCGCCATGAGCCCCGACCTGATCCTGCTGGACGTGTTGATGCCTGACATCGACGGTTTCGAGACTTGCCGGCGCCTGAAAGCGAATGAAAGCACTCGAGATATACCGGTGCTCTTCATGACCTGTGTGGCCGATGAGGCTGACAAGCTCGCGGGATTCAAGGCGGGAGGCGTCGATTACATCACCAAACCATTCGAGATTGGAGAGGTGATGGCGCGGGTCGCGACACACCTGAGCCTGCGCGAGGCGCAAAAGGAGCTCGGAGCGAAGAACGCGGAGTTGCAGCGTGCTCATCAAGAGTTGGAACAACGGGTGCGAGAACGCACGGCCGAGCTGGCTAGGTCGAACGCCGCTCTCCGCGAGAGCCAGCATCTGCTTCAGGCCATCGTCAACAACTCTATGGCGGTCATCTACGTCAAGGACATCGATGGCCGCTACCTGATGGTTAACCGCCGCTACGAAGAGCTGTTTCATGTCACGCAGCAGTCGGTTATCGGCAAGACCGACCATGAATTGTTCCCCAAGGAGCGTGCCGACGCGTTTCGCGCTTTCGACCGATGGGTGATGGCGGCCGGGACGTCGCTGGAGGCAGAAGAGATCGTGCCCCAGGACGACGGGCTCCATACGTACATCTCGATCAAGTGCCCGATTCTGGACGGCACCGGTCGACCGTGCGCGGTTTGCGCGATTTCCACGGACATCACCGAGCGAAAGCGTGCGGAGGCGGAGCGGGAGATGCTGCTGAGCCGAGAGCAGGCGGCGCGGGCAGAGCTCGAGCATACCAGCCGGTTGAAGGATGAGTTTCTGGCCATGGTGAGCCACGAGCTGCGGACGCCGATGACTGCGATCGTCGGCTGGTCGCAGCTGCTCCTCTCCCGCTGCAGCTCGGCCGAAGGCCTGCGCCGGGGGCTGGAAACGATCGAGCGGAGCGCGCGGGCACAGTCCAAGCTCATCGACGACCTGCTGGACATGTCGTGCATCATCACCGGGCGGATGTCCCTGGACGTGGAGGAGATCAATGTGGCTGCGGTGATCGAAGCGGTTGTGAACTCGGCGGAGCCTGCGGCGAAGGCGAAGGGGATCTGGCTGGAATTCAGCAACGACTCGGCGGCGGCGCGGCTTATGGGGGATCCGAACCGCGTGCAGCAGATCGTGTGGAACCTGGTCAGCAACGCGATCAAGTTCACGCTGCAGGGCGGGTACGTGATGGTATCGCTGAAGCACGGGGATTCGCATGTGCAGATCACGGTGAGCGACACAGGGCTCGGCATCGAGCCGGAGTTCCTGCCGCACGTGTTCGAGAGGTTCCGGCAAGCGGACGCTTCGACCACGCGCCGGCACGGCGGGCTAGGTTTGGGTCTTTCGATCGTGCGGCACCTGGTGGAGCTGCACGGGGGGACGGTGGAGGCGGCCAGTGCAGGGAAGAACCAGGGTGCGAGCTTCACGGTGAAGCTGCCGTCGGCGGCCAGGCACGCGGAAGTTGCCGCTGGAAAACCGCCGGCCCCCGCGCCGCACCGCAGGCCATTCTCGCACAGTGGTGGCGAGTTTTTGGATTTGAAGGGGGTACGGGTGCTGGTGGTGGATGACGAGCCGGACACGCGAGACCTGATTCAGCAGATACTGGCGGAGCACCATGCGGAGGTACGGACAGCGAGCTCGGTGGTTGAGGCTCTGGTGGAGTTGGATCGGGGCCAGCCGATGGTGCTGGTGAGCGACATCGGCATGCCGCAAGAGGACGGGTACGCGCTGATCCAGAAGGTGCGGCAGTTGCCGCAGGAGCGAGGCGGGAGCGTGCCGGCGCTGGCGTTGACTGCGTTTGCGGGCACCGAAGACTGTACGCGGGCGCTCCTGGCCGGATACCAAGTGCATCTCGCCAAGCCGGTGGAGCCGTTGAAACTGGTGGAGCACGTGGCGAGCTTGGCCGGCCGCATCATGGCCGCATGATGACGGAGGTGAGCCATGATGCCCGCGTCCGGTTGAAGGTGGCGGAAGAGCGCGTCGCCGCGCCGATGTCGATGATGGGCTCGGGCCGATCGAGCATGTCGGCCACCATCGCCGCGACCGCGTCCGAGCCGAGCGGCGAAAGCACGATCCGTCCGGTCGTGGCGCCCGGGGTCGCGGAGGCCGAAAGCAGCGCGTTCAGTGGGTGCTCGGGGCCCACCGCCTCGTCCCGGTAGGCCCCCACCACGAGCAGGTGCTGGCCCGCAGGCTCCTGCGTGAGCGGACTCCAGAGGTGCGGTCAGGGAGCTACCGTGACACTCTCTCGACCTGTGCCCGGAGCAGGGCGCAGAGCCGCTTGATCTGGAAGCTTCGCGCCACCGCGCGCACCTGCTCGATCCACGCTCCGAGCTTCGGGTCGGCCTGTTCGAGCCGATCGAGCTCGTTCAGCACTCCGGAGACGTGCCCCCTGTCCGCCAGCTCAAGCAGCCACGCCAGCTCCTGGGCCGGTGGGGAGGTGAGCATGCAGAGGTCCGCCTCGGTCATGGTGGGAAGGGTCACGGCCGCGCCCTGCTCCGCTCGGCGCTTCCACTCGATCTGGAGCGTGGCTCGGAGCAGCTCTAGCAGCGCGCCGGCCTGCACCGGCTTCGGCAGAAAGTCGTCGCATCCGGCGCTGAGGCTCGTTTGCCGCGCGGCCTCCGAGATGCTGGCGGACGAGGCGATGATCGCGACTCGGGCGAGCTCGGGCCGTTGCCGCAAGCGCCGTGTCGCCTCGTACCCGTCCATGGCCGGCATGGCCAGGTCCATCACAATCACGTCCGGTGTTCGCTCGATGGCCAGCGCGAGCGCCCGCTCGCCGCTGTCGGCCTCCAGCAGCTCGAAGCCCAGCGGCTGGAGCAAGTGGCGCAAGAGCGCGCGGTTCTCGGCCTTGTCGTCCACGACGAGAATCGTGCGGCGCTTGCCCTCGTACCCGAGGATCGCCTCCCACGACAGCCCCGCGCTGGCCTTGGCCGCGGCCACCTCGAGCAGGCAAAGCGTCACCGTGAAGACCGTGCCGTGGCCGAGCTGGCTGTTGACCTCGATGCTCCCGCCCATCCGCTCGACGAGCCTCTTCGTGATCGCCAGCCCGAGGCCCGTGCCCTCGGCGTGCCGCTTTTCGGCACCGACCTGCTCGAAGGCCTCGAAGATGCGCCCCAGGTGCTCGGGGGCGATCCCGGGGCCGGTGTCCTTGACCTGGAAGCGCACCGTGCGCCCTTGGTCTTCCGGCGGATCCAGCACCTCGATGCGCAGCGTCACCCCGCCCTGCTCGGTGAACTTGATGGCATTGCCCAGCAGGTTGAGCAGCACCTGCATGAGCCGCTTCTCGTCGGCGCGCACCCCCTGCCGCTCGGGGCCGATACGCTCGTAGGCGAACGAGAGGCCCTTCTGCGCGGCGCGCACCCGGCAGAGATTGGCCACGGTCTGCAGCAGCGTGGGCAGGTCGACCGCGGTCGGGTGCAGGTCCATCTTGCCGGCCTCGATCTTGGCCAGATCGAGCACGTCGTTGATGAGGCTGAGCAGGTGCGTGCCGGCGGTGTGGATGATGCGGGCCGAGTCGGCGGCTTTGGCGGGTAGGTCGGGCATCCGGCCGAGCAGCTGCGCATGGCCGAGGACGCCGTTGAGCGGCGTGCGCAGCTCGTGGCTCATGCTGGAGACGAAATCGCTCTTGGCGCGGTTGGCGTTGTCGGCCGCCTCCTTGGCGGCCTCAAGCTCGGCGGTGCGCTGCGCCACCTCGCGCGCGAGCCGCGCGCTGTAGGCGGAGAGCTCGGTATAGAACGTGGCGTTCTCCACCGCCGTCGCGGCCAGCGCCCCGAGGAGCGTCACCAGCTCGACGCGTGCTTGGGGGAACGCGTCCTGCACGTGCGGGTGCTCCAGGTACATCACGCCGGACAGGCGCCCCTGGTGCAGCAGCGGCACGGCCAGCACCGAGCTGGGCCGGTGGGCGAGCAGGTAGGGGTCCTCGTCGAAGCGGCTGTCGGACGCGGCCTGCCCGAGCAGCACCGGCTCCTTGCCGCGCGCGACGTACTGCACCAGCGTGGCCGGCAGCCGCGTCGAGTCGGCGACGGGCTCGTTCAGCGAAAGCTCGAGCTGCTGCGGGTTGACGGAGAGCTCCGCGGCGACGACGAGCTCGCCGCCCTGCATGAGGGCGAGCACGGCGCGCTCGGCGCCGGAGTACTCGGCGAGCAGGCGGAGCATGCGACCGACGAGCGAGCCGAGGTTGCGGTCGCCGGAGAGCGCCTGAGCGGCGCGCAGCGCGGAGGCGATGTCCAGGGACGCGTTGAGCGTGCGGTCGGTGATGGTCGTGCTCGTCGGCAGGGACGCCCCGTCCGGCAGCTCGCCGGGCGCGCCGGCCGCAAGGGCCGCGCGGCCCGAGGTCGCGATGCTGTCCGGGTAGCGCTCGGCGAGCTGCGCGGCAGCCCCGCGCGCCCCCCAGCGCAGGTAGGCGTCGTGCGCGGCCGATAGATAGGCGCGAGCCAGGGCGCGATGCCCGCGGGTGAGGCGGTGCTCACCGGCGAGGCGCAGGCCGAGCGCCTCCGCATTGATCAGGCCGTGGTCGCGGGCCTGCTCGATGGCCCGGTCGTACAGGCGGCCGGCCTCCTCGTACTCTTCCCGGGCGCGGGCGAGGCCCGCCTCCATCAACAGGCGCATGGCCTCGAAGGTCTCGGGGCAGCTCTCGGCCCAGAGGGTGAGGCGCGCGCCGTGGAAGGCCAGCCGGTCCGAAAGGACCGCGCGGTGCTCGGCGGCGGCGGTGGGGAGAGCATGCGCGCCGGCGACACAGAGCGTGAACGTGAAGGCGAGGAGCGGGGGAGTGCCCCACGATGTCTCCCAATCCGGCTCCACGGCGAGGACCGCCTCGATCGCCCACGCGTCGGCGCCAAGCTGGAGCCCGGTAAAGCCCGCCATCGCGCTGGCCAAGAAAATCATTGTTTTCACGTCCGGCGCCAGCCGCACGATTTCCTCGAGCGTCGGCTCGACGGCGTGCGTGGTCGGAGCCTGCAAGAGCGCAGCGACCGAGCGGGCGTCGATGTCCCGAAACGCCGTGGCCATCAGGTCGCGGTGGGCCATGCGGTCGAGGTCGCGCGCGACGCGATCGAGGTCGGCTCCGGCGAGCATCTGGAAACCCACCCCTTCGAGTTCGCTGTGGGCCTCGAAGACCAGATCGCGTTCCGCGGCGGCGATGCGCGTCGCGCGCGCGAACAGCTCCCCCATCTTCGAAGGCGGCGTCCAGTACTGGGAGGCCAGCGCGCTGCCGTGGAGCGCGATGGCGCGCGAAACGTCGTACTGATCGATGAGCGCCAGCATGGCCTCGTTCAGCCGGCGCCCCAGCGCCACCTTCCCCAGGGCGAACGCGAGGAGCAACGCCGTGCTCCCGAACCCCACGAACGAGACCTTCGTCAGCCCGTGCCGCAGCGTCTCCAGCACGATCATCGGCCAGCAGCACCGGCTCAGCGATGGCATCCCGAAGCCGGCGCAGCTCCCCAGCACGTGCAGGAGCCCGCACCGCAGCGCGTGGACGCGGTCGGTGCTCACCGGCAGCACCTTCCAGTCCTCGACGGTCATGCGCTGCACGGTGGGCTCGAGCTCGGTGATGAGCTCGCCGAGCAGCGCCTGATGCTCCTCCGGGGTCCTCGGCAGCGGGCGCCCGAGCCACGAAAGGGCCGTGAGACCGAACTCTATGCCCTGCGCGAAGCGGCCGGCGAGCTGAAGATACGCAATCAAGATGCTGGCCACACGCGCTCGCTCGAGCGGGTCTGGCGCTCGCTCGAGGCAGCGCAGAAAGAGCCGCTCACCCTCGTCAACCTGCTCCGCGAGCCAGAGCGCCTCGGCCCTGGCGAGGTGCACCTCGAAGGTCGTCTCCGGGGCCGCGGTCCACCCCTCCTCGCCGAGCAGCGATGCGGCCGTCCCGAGGAACGCCGCAGCCTGCGCGTCGGCTGCGCTGGCCTTGGCCCGCTGCCCCGCGCGCAGGTTCTGCTCCGACAGGTCGCGCTTCTCCGCGGCATCCGTGAGCCGCTCCGCGGCCCGGTTGCGGTGGTAGAGCGTCGCGAAGAGCTCCCCATCGGCGCACGCGACGCCGTAGCGGGCCCGTAGCGCTCGGCCGATCCCGAGGTGCAGCGATAGCCGCTCCTCCGCCGTGAGCGCCTCGTAGGCGGCCTGCTGCACCCGGTCGTGCACGAAGGCGTAGGTCTCCTGCGCCTGCTCGCCCTCGTGCATCACGAGCCCCTCGCGCGCCGCCTCCGCCAAGAGGGCGCTGACCGTCTCCGCCTCCTGCCCCAGCAGGTGCGCGAGCAGATCTAAGTCGAACCGGTCGCCGACGCACGCCGCGGTCTGCAGCGCGTGTTGCAGCTCGGGCGACAGCCGCTGCAATCTTCGGGTCAACAGCGAGACGACGTTATCCGTGATCCCCGCCCGCTCGATCGCCTCCCGCTGCCATCGCCATCGCCCCGTCTCCGCGTCGCGCGAGAGCAGCTTCCGCTCGTGCAAGAGCTTTAGAAACTGCCCGACGAAGAACGGGCTGCCGTCGGTCTTGTCCTTGATCAGCCGCGAAAGCTCCTCCACCTCGGCCTCGGGCCGATCGAGCATGTCCGCCACCATCGCCGCGACCGCCTCCGCGCCGAGCGGCGAAAGCGCGAGCCGTCCGGTCACGACGCCCGGGGCCGCGGGCGCCGAAAGCAGCGCGTTCAGCGGGTGCTCTGGGCCCACCGCCTCGTCCCGGTAGGCCCCCACGACGAGCAGGTGCTGGCCCGCAGGCTCCTTCAGCAGCTCGCCCAAGAGCGAAAGCGACGCCGGATCCGCCCACTGCAGGTCATCGATGAACAGCACCAGCGGGTGCTCAGCCGTGGCCAAGGTCCGCACGAAGCGCAGCACCGTCGTCTGGAAACGGAGCTTCGCCGCCATCGGCCCCAGCTCGACCAGCGGCTTGGGCTCGCCCAGGATGTGCAAAAGCTCGGGCATGAGCTCGACGAGGATCTGCCCGTTCGGCCCCGCGGCCTCTTGCCAGGCCTGCCTCCAGCGCTCCAGCACCTCGGCCGGGTCTGCCAGCCGCCGCCGCACCACCGACCGCAGCGCCTGCGCCAGCGCGGCGTACGGCGTGCTGCGCTGCAGCTGGTCGAACTTGCCGCTGGCGAAGATGCCCCGCCGCGCGCGCACCTCGCCCTGCAGCGTCTGCACCAGCGCCGACTTGCCCACGCCCGAAGGCCCCGCCACCAGCGAAAGCACCGTCGCGCCCCGACACGCCTCATCGAACAGCGCCGCGAGCGCGGCGCTCTCGCGCTCCCGACCGAACAGGCGCGAGGGCGCGCGGACCCGATCGTCCCAGTCGCGTTTCGCCAGCGGGAACGGCGCCACCGTCCCCGTCTCGACCCACGCCCGCGCCGCCCGCTCCAGATCCCAGGCCGCGCCGTCGGCGGTCTGGTAGCGGTCCTCGGGGCTCTTGGCCATCAGCTTGAGCACGATCGCGCTCACGGCCTCGGGGATGCTCCGCTCGGGCGTGCGCTCGTGCGGAGGCACGGGCGCCCGGGCGATGTGCGCGTGGATCAGCTCCAGCGTGTCGGTCGCCTCGAAGGGCAGCGCGCCGGTGAGCATCTGGTAGAGCGTGGCGCCCAGCGCATACAGGTCTGCCCGGGCGTCCGGCGCTCGGTTCATTCGCCCCGTCTGCTCGGGCGCCATGTAGGCCAATGTCCCGGAGACCGCCGCCTCCAGCGACGTCTGCGCGGCGAGCTGGGGAGTCCAAAAGGTCGCGAGCCCGAAGTCGATCAAGCAGGTGTGCACCCGCTCGGCGTCGACCAGCACGTTGTGCGGCTTGACATCGCGGTGGAGGATGCCTCGCCGGTGCACCTCGCCCAGGCTGCGCGCAAGCGCGGCGCCGAGCCGCAGCGCGACCCCGACGGCGAGTGGGCCCTGGTCGAGCACGCGGGCGAGCGAGGTGCCATCCCAGTGCTCCAGCACGAGCGCCGGCTTCCGATCGTGCTCTTCGAGGCCCAAGGCCCGGATGACCCCGGGGACATCGAGCGCGCGCAGCACGGCGTGCTCATGCTTGAGCTCCTCCCGCGCGCGCGGGCTCGGCGGCTCGCCGTGCGGCAGCTTGAGCACCACCTGGGCGCCGGTCGTGGCGTGGATGGCTCGCACGATGCACATGTCCGCTCCGGAGTGCAGGACCTCGCCGAGAACGTACTTCATAGGGAACGATTCTCGCTCATGACCTGACGAGCGCCATTCCCCATCGTGTACGAGCTCGCTCGCGCGATCCCTGAAAGTTCGTTGAAAAGCTCGTTGGGCTCGCCCGCACAGCAGGGGAAAGGTGGGGCGCGCGACATGCGCCTCCGCGCGATCGTGATCAGGGCGAAAGACGTAAAGGCCGTAGGCGTCGAGAAACGGGCGGAGCGTCTGCTGCTCGATGTCGATGCCGAGCTCGCGCGCGATGAGCGCGACCACCTCGGGCTGAGTGCATCGCGGATGGTCGACGAGGTACTTCGCGATCGGACCGGCATGCTCCGGGCGCAGCCCCGGTTGCCGGTGTCGCCCGAGCTCCGCCCAGATCGTTTCGAGCATCTGGTGCGCCGACAGCGTGCGCACGGTGCGCATGGCTCGGTCGGTGCGGCCCACCGCCGCGCCCACTTGCGCTGCGGTCAGGCCCATCTCCGCATGCAGGAGAAAATAGGCTGCTACGCGCAGCATGGCCACGTTGCTCCAAGGCTACGTCGGCGCATCGGATGCCGAGGCGGTGGAACTGTCGGTCGTCGATCTGCGCTGGCAGATGGTGCTCGGCTGCCTGGGAGCGGCCACGCCCCCGTTCTCGCAGGGCGCGCTGCAGGCGTCCCGAGAGCGGATGGTCGCGCACGAGATGGACCGAGTGCTGCTGGAGCGCACCGTGGCGCTCGTTCGGTCCGGCGCCATAACGGACGGCGAGAGGCGTGCCGTGTCCAAAGCGCTGCGCGTGGCGATCGATAGTCGCCCTTTAGCGGGGGCCGGGCGGGTTGAGGACACGATCAACCTGCTCGGCCATGCTGCACACAGCATTGTCCGCGTCGTGTCGAAGATCACGGAGCGTCCGCCCGAGGAGATCTGCCACAAGGCGGGCATCCCGCTGCTTCTGGCTCCCAGCATCAAAGCCGGGCTCGACCTCGACTGGAGCGACCCGAAACAGAAGGCGGCGGCGATTCAGATCCTGGAACGGCAGGTTTCGTCGCTGCAACAGTGGGTCGACCGCCATCTGGATGACGTCGTCGAGCAGCCGCTTCGCAGCTGCATAACCTGTTGGAATCAGACGATTTTCAATATGTTCGGCGTTCTAGCTAGTCTCTGGCGGCGATCCTTCCTGTCCCGGATGGCATTTCGCCTGTCCCGGATGGCGCTGCGCCTGTCCCTGGCCGCGTGAGCGGACTCCAGAGGTGCGGTCAGGGGAGCTGCCGTGACACGCTCGCGATCTGTGCCCGGAGCAGGGCGCGGAGCTGCTTGGTCTGGAAGCTTCGCGCGACCGCGCGCACCTGCCCGATCCACGCGCCGAGCCGCGGGTCGGCCTGTGCGAGCCGATCGAGCTCTTTCAGCACGCCGGAGACGTGCCCGCTATCGGCCAGCTCGAGGAGCTGCGCCAGCTCCTGGGCCGGTGGGGGCGTGAGCATGCAGATGTCCGCCTCGGTCATGGTGGGAAGGGTCACGGCCGCGCCCTGCCCCTCTCGGCGCTTCCACTCGAGACGCAGCGTTGCTCGGAGCAGCTCCAGCAGCGCGCCGGCCTGCACCGGTTTTGGCAAAAAGTCGTCGCAGCCCGCGCCGAGGCTCGTGTGCCGCTCGGCCTCCGAGATGCTGGCGGACGAGGCGATGATGACGGTCGCGGCGAGCTCGGGCCTTTGTCGCAAGCGCCGCGTCGCCTCGAACCCATCCACGCCTGGCATGGCCAGGTCCATGATAATGACGTCCGGCGTTCGCTCGCGTGTCAATGCGAGCGCCCGCTCGCCGCAGTCGGCCTCCAGCAATTCGAAGCCAATGGGCTGCAGCAGGTCGCGCAAGAGCGCGCGGTTATCGGCGTTGTCATCCACCACGAGGATCGAGCGGCGCTTGTCCTCATACCCGATGATCGCCTCCCACGACAGCCCCGCGCTCCCCTTCTCCGTGGTCGTCTCGAGCAGGTGGAGAGTCACCGTGAAGACCGTGCCTTGGCCGAGCTGGCTGTGGACCTCGATACTGCCGCCCATTCGCTGGACGAGCTCCCTCGTAATGGTGAGCCCAAGGCCCGAGCCCTCGGCGTGCCGCTTCCGATCGCCGACCTGCTCGAAGGGCTCAAAGATGCGCGAAAGGTGCTCGGGGGCGATCCCGGGGCCGGTGTCCTTGACCTGGAAGCGCACCGTGCGCCCCTTGTCATTCGGCGGATCCAGCACCTCGACGTGCAACGTCACCCCGCCCTGCTCGGTGAACTTGATGGCATTGCCCAGCAGGTTGAGCAGCACCTGCATGAGGCGTTTCTCGTCGGCACGCACCCCGAGCCGCTCGGGACCTGCATGCTCGTAGGCGAAGGAGATGCCCTTCTGCGCGGCGCGTACGCGGCAGATGTTGACCACGGTCTTGAGGAGTGCGGGCACGTCGACCGCGGTCGGGTGGAGGTCCAGCTTGCCGGCCTCGATCTTGGCCAGATCGAGCACGTCGTTGATGAGGCTCAAGAGGTGCGTGCCAGCGGTGTGAATGATGCGGGCCGATTCGGCCGCTTTCGCGGGCAGATCGGGCAGCTTGCCGAGCACCTGCGCATAGCCAAGGATGCTGTTGAGCGGCGTGCGCAGCTCGTGGCTCATGCTCGACAAGAAATCGCTCTTGGCGCGGTTGGCGCTGTCAGCCGCCTCCTTGGCGGCCACGATCTCGGCGGTGCGCTGCGCGACCTCGCGCGCGAGCCGCTCGTTGTAGGCGGAGATCTCGGTATAGAACGTGGCGTTCTCCACGGCCGTCGCCGCCAGGGCGCCGAGGAGCGTGACGAGCTCGACGCGCGCTTCAGGGAAGGCGTCCTCGACGCCCGGATGCTCCAGGTACATCACCCCAGACAGGCGCCCCTGGTGCACCAGGGGCACGGCCAGCACCGAGCTGGGTCGGTGAGAGAGCAGGTAGGGGTCCTCGTCGAAGCGGGTGTCGGAGGCGGCCTGCCCGAGCACCACCGGCTCCTTGCCGCGCGCCACGTACTGCACCAGCGTCACCGGCAGGCGCGTCGAGCCGGCGACCGGCTCGCTCAGCGAAAGCTCCAGTTGCTGAGGGTTGGCGGTGAGCTGCGCGGCGATGACGAGCTCGCCGTTTTGCACAAGGGCGAGCACGGCGCGCTCAGCGCCGGAGTACTCGGCGAGCAGGCGCAGCATGCGGCCGATGAGCGAGCCAAGGTTTCGGTCGCCGGAGAGCGCCTGGGCAGCGCGCAGGGCGGAGGTGATGTCCAGGTAGGCGTGGAGCGTGCGGTCGGTGATGGTCGTGCTCGTCGGCAGGGATGCTCGATCCGGTGGCTCGCCAGCCGCAACGGCCGCGTGGCCGGAGGTCGCGATGCTGTCCGGATAGCGCTGGGCGAGCTGCGCGGCAGCCCCGCGCGCCCCCCAGCGCAGGTAGGCGTCGTGCGCGGCCGAGAGATAGGCGCGGGCCAGGGCGCGGTGGCCGCGGGCGAGGCGGTGCTCGCCGGAAAGGCGCAGGCCGAGCGCCTCGGCGTTGATCATGCCGTGGTCGCGGGCGTGCTCGATGGCATGGTCGTACAGCCGCCCGGCTTCCTCGTGCTCTCCCCGGGCCCGGGCGAGGCCCGCCTCCATCAACAGCCGCATCGCCTCGAAGGTCTCGGGGCAGCTCCTTGCCCAGAGGGAAAGGCGCGCGCCGTGGAAGGCCAGCCGGTTTTCCAGCACTGCGCGCCGCTCGGCGGTGGCGGTGGGGAGGGCGTGCGCTCCGGCGACGCAGAGCGTGAACGTGAGGGCGAGGAGCGAAGGAGTGCCCCACGAGTCCTGCCAGGCCGGCTCGATGGCGAGGACCGCCTCGACCGCCCACGCGTCGGCGCCGAGGTGGAGCCCGGTAAAGCCCGCCATCGCGCCGGCCACGCACATCAGCGGTTTCGCGTCCCGCGCGAGCCGCACGACTTCCTCGAGCTTCGGCTCGACGGCGCGCGCGGCTTGGGCCTGCGAGAGCGCGGCGACCGAGCGGGCAAGGATGTCCCAAATCACCGTGGCCGACAGGTCGCGGTAGGCCATGCGGTCGAGGTCGCGCGCGATGCGATCGAGGTCGGCTCCGGCGATCAGCTGAAAACACATCCCGTGGAGCGCGCCGTAGGCCTCGTAGGACAGGTCGCGCTCCTCGGCGCCGGTGCGCGTCGCGCGCGCCCACAGCTCTCCCACCTTGGAAGGCGGCGTCCAATATTGGGAGATCACTGCGTCGGCGAAGAGCGTGTGGGTGCGCAAGACGTCGTGCTGATCGAGGAGCGCCAGCATGGCCTCGTTCAGCCGGCGCGCCGGCGACACCTTCCCCAGGGCGAACGCCAGGAGCAAGGCCGTACCCGCGCCCGCCGCGAACGAGACCTTCGTCAGCCCGTGGCGCAGCGTCTCCAGCAAGATTATCGGCTGGCCGCATTGGCTCAGCGGGGATGTCCAGAAGGCGGCGCAGCTCGCCACCACGTCCAGGATCGTGCACCGCAGCACGTGGGCGCGGTCGGTGCTCATCGGCAGCGCCTTCCAGTCCTCGATGGTCATGCGCTCCACGGTGGGCTCGAGCTCGGCGATGACCGCAGCGAGCAACGCCTGATGCTCCTCCGGGGTCCTCGGCAGTGGGCGCTCAAGCCACTCCATCGCCGAAAGGCCGAGCTCGATGCCCTGCTCAAGGCGGCCGGCGAGATGAAGATACATGACAAGGATGCTGGCCACGCGCGCGCGCTCGAGCGGGTCCCGCGCTCGCTCCAGGCAGCACTGAAAGAGCCGCTCCGCCTCGTCCACCTGCGCCGCGAGCCAGTGCGCTTCGGCCAAGACCAGGTGCACCTCGAAGGTCGTCTCCTGGGCCTCGGTCCACCCCGCTTCGCCCAGCAGCGACACGGCCGTCCTGAGGAACGCGACGGCCTGCGCGTAGGCCGCGCTGGCGTTGGCCCGCTGCCCCGCGCGCAGGTTCTGCTCCGAAAGGTCGCGCTTTTCCGCGGTATCCGTCAGCCGCTCTGCAGCGCGGTTGCGGTGGTAGAGCGTCGCGAACAGCTCCCCGTCGGCGCACGCGACGCCGTAGCGGGCCCGCAGCGCTCGGCCGATCGATAGGTGCAACGAGAGCCGCTCCTCGGCCGTGAGCGCCTCGTAGGCGGCCTGCTGCACCCGGTCGTGCACGAAGGCGTAGGTCTCATGCGCCTGCTCGCCCTCGTGCATCACGAGCCCCTCGCGCGCCGCCTCCGCCAAGAGGGCGCTGACCGTCTCCGCGTCCTGCCCCAAGAGATGCGCCAGAAGCTCCCCGTCGAACCGGTCGCCGGCGCACGCCGCCGTCTGCAGCGCGTGTTGCAGCTCGGGCGATAGCCGCTCTAGCCTGCGGGTCAGCAGCGCGACGACGTTGTCGGTGATCCCCGCCCGCTCGATCGCCTCTCGCTGCCATTGCCACCGCCCCGTCTCCGCATCGCGCACAAGCAGCTTCCGCTCGCGCAAGAGCTGTAGAAACTGCCCGACGAAGAAGGGGCTGCCGTCGGTCTTGTCCTTGACCAGCCGCGAAAGCTCCTCCACCTCGGCCTCGGGCCGATCGAGCATGTCCGCCACCATCGCCGCCACCGCGGCCGCGCCGAGCGGCGAAAGCGCGAGCCGCCCCGTCACGGCGCCCGGAGCTGCAGAGGCATCCAGCAGCGGGCTCAGCGGGTGCTCTGGGCCGATCGCCTCGTCCCGGTAGGCGCCCACGACCAAGAGGTGCTGGCCAGCAGGCTCCTTCATCAGCTCGCCCAAGAGCGAAAGCGACGCCGCATCCGCCCACTGCAGGTCATCGATGAACAACACCAGCGGGTGCTCCGCCGTGGCCAGCGTCCGCACGAAGCGCAGCACCGTCGTCTGGAAGCGGCGCTTGGCATCCATCGGCCCGAGCTCCAAAAGCGGCTTGGGCTCGCCCAGGATGTGCAAAAGCTCGGGCATGAGCTCGACCAGGATCTGCCCGTTCGGCCCCGCGGCCTCTTGCCAGGCCTGCCTCCAGCGCTCCAGCACCTCGGCCGGGTCCGATAGCCGCCGCCGCACCACCGACCGCAGCGCCTGTGCCAGCGCGGCATACGGCGTGCTGCGCTGGAGCTGGTCGAACTTGCCCGAGGCGAAGATCCCCCGCCGCGCGCGCACCTCTGCCTGCAGCGCCTGCACCAGCGCCGACTTGCCCACGCCCGACGGCCCCGCCACCAGCGCAAGCACCGTCGCGCCACCGCACGCCTGATCCAGCAGCGCCGCGAGCGCGGCGCTCTCGCGCTCCCGACCGAACAGGCGCGAGGGCGCGCGGACCCGATCGTCCCAGTCGTGTTTCGCCAGCGGGAACGGCGCCACCGTCCCCGTCTCGACCCACGCCCGCGCCGCCCGCTCCAGATCCCAGGCCGCGCCGTTCGCGGTCTGGTAGCGGTCCTCGGGGCTCTTGGCCATCAGCTTGAGCACGATCGCGCTCACGGCCTCGGGGATGTTTTGCTCGGGCGCGCGCTCATGCGGGGGCACGGGCGCCCGGGCGATGTGCGCGTGGATCAGCTCCAGTGCGTCGGTCGCCTCGAACGGTAGCGCGCCGGTCAGCATCTGGTAGAGCGTGGCGCCCAGCGCGTACAGATCCGACCGCGCGTCCGGCGCTCGGTTCAAGCGGCCCGTCTGCTCGGGCGCCATGTACGCAAGCGTCCCGGAGATCGCCTCCACCGACGTTTGCGCGGCGAGCTGGGGCGTCCAAAAGGTCGCGAGCCCGAAGTCGATCAAGCAGGTGTGCGTCCGCTCGGCGTCAACCAGCACATTCTGCGGCTTGATATCGCGGTGCAGCAGGCCGCGCCGGTGCACCTCGCCCAGGCTGCGCGAAAGCGCGGCGCTGAGGCGCAGCGCGACCCCGAGCGGCAGCGGGCCCTGGTCGAGCACGCGGCCGAGCGAGATATCGCCCCAGGGCTCCAGCACGAGCACCGGCTTGCGGTCGAGCTCTTCGAGGCCCAACGCCCGGATGACCCCGGGCACCTCGAGCGCGCGCAGCACGGCGTGCTCGTGCTTGAGCTGCTCCCGCGCGCGCGGGCTCGGCGGCTCGCCATGTGGCAGTTTGAGCACCACCTTGCCGCCGGTCTTGGTGTCGGTGGCTCGTACGATGCACATGTCCGCTCCGGAGTGCAGGACCTCGCCGAGAACGTACTTCATGGGGAACGATTCTCGCTCATGACCTGACGAGCGCCATGCCCCATCGTGTACGAGCTCGCTCGCGCCATCCCTGAAAGCTCGTTGGGAAAAGCTCGTTGGGCTCGCCCGCACAGCAGTCAGGGGAGCTGCCGTGACACTCTCTCGACCTGTGCCCGGAGCAGGGCGTAGAGCCGCTTGATCTGGAAGCTTCGCGCCACCGCGCGCACCTGCCCGATCCACGCTCCGAGCTGCGGGTCGGCCTGTTCGCGTGACCGAGGTTGATGCTGCCGTAGAAGCGGCCGGCGAGCAGCACGCTCGCGGGAGGGGCCGGCGCCGGGCTCGCGCACGCGGTCAGGAGCGCGGACAGGACGGCAATCGGCGGACGCATGCGGCAGGCCACGGTAGCCGACCGCTGCCGCAGCGTCATCGCGTCGAAGATGTCGATGTATAAGGAGAGAGCTTCGACGCGGCCACACCCAATGCCGAGGTGACGCACATTCTGGCCGGCTCATTCAGGCGACGCTCAGGCCGGGATAGCCGCTGGCGGGTTTACATCCTCCCCCAGTTCTCCTAGGGTAGCATCCGCTCCCTCCGTCCGCGTGCATTTCCGACGCGTCGCGGCGAGAGGAACGCATTACGCCAATGGAGGTGTTTTTACCATGGAACAGAGCCTGTCTGCCACGCCGCCGGTTTCCCCGTACCTCACCGTGGGCGACGCCAAGGGCGCCATTGACTTCTACACGCGCGCCTTCGGGGCGCGCGAGATGTCGCGGATGGCCATGCCCAACAGCGACAGGATCATGCACGCCGCGGTGCTCATCAACGGCGGGCTGGTGATGCTCGCCGACGACTTCCCCGAGTACAGCGAAGGCAAGTCGCTCACGCCGAAGGCCCTCGGCGGCACGTCGGTCACCATCCACCTCAACCTGCCCGACGTCGACGCCGCCTGGAAGCAGGCCGTCGACGCGGGGGCCAAGGTGATCATGCCGCTCGCGGACATGTTCTGGGGGGATCGGTACGGCGTCCTCGAGGATCCGTACGGGCACCGCTGGTCGCTCGCCACCACGAAGCAGCAGCTCACCCCGGAGCAGATGCAGGAGAACCTGAAGAAGTCGATGAAGAGCTGATCCGCATCGTTCTGGATCGCCCGATCCAGGATGGAGCGCCCGCCCGCGCGGGCGGGGCCCGCGTTGCGCCGCGGATCGCCGCCCCCATGCCGTACTGCGCCGGCTGGAGCAGGTGATGGAGGTAGCGGGGTCGCGCGGGGCCCACGGTGCCGCTCCCCGTGATCTCCGCCCGTGGTCCTCATGAGCCGGAACGAGCGCGCCTCCCTCCTCACGACGGCTGCGCGAGGCTGCTCTCGCCCTCCGGCTCGATAGGCAGCTCGACGATGAACGTTGTTCCTGAACCTGGCCGGCTGTGCAGATGCACGCGCCCGCCATGCGCTCGTACGATCTCCCGAACAAGGTACAGCCCGAGTCCGAGGCTCTGCGCTTGATGAAGTCCCGTCGCGCGCTCAAACGCCTCGAACACGCGCCGTTGGTCGGGCTCAGATATCCCGATCCCCTGATCAGAAACCGCGAGGCGAGCGACGGCCCCATCCGCGTCGGCGACGATCCGAACCGGCTTTCCAGCTCCGTACTTCAGGGCGTTCGTCAGCAGGTTCGTCGCAACCTGCTCGAGCCGCAGCCGATCCCACTGGCCCCAGATAGCGCGCGTCGCCTGGACGTGGAGCGCACACCCAGCCAGCTCTGCCTGCTCGCTCAGCCTCCCGACGACGTCCCGCACGAGAGCCGTCAGGTCCACCGGCTCACGCGTCAGGACGAGCCGCCCCATCTGGACGCGCGAGAGGTCGAGCAGGCTGTCGATCAACATGCTGAGTCGACCGAGCTGACGCTTGAACGACGTAAGCGACGACGACAACCAGGACGAGGATACCGTCTCTTGCTGCTTGATCGATCGCGTGAGCGCGTCGAGCTTGAGATGGAGGCCTGTCAGCGGCGTCTTCAGCTCGTGGGCGAGGAATGCTGTGCGCCTCTCCGCGGCCTCAGCCGCCGCCCGCGCCTCTCGCTCCCGGGCGAGCAAGAGCGCATGCTCGAGCGAGATGGCCGCTTGCGTGGCGAGCAGCTCGAGCGCGAGGAGCCGCTCGGGCGTGAACGCGTGCGTGGTGAGGTTGTTTTCGAGGTAAAGCAGACCGATCACCTCGGCCTGCCGCAAGATTGGAACGCAGAGGACCGACCTCGGCTTGTGTCGGACGATGTACTCGTCGCCCGAAAACCTGCCCGCCTCCGCGGCGGCGTCATCGAGGAGTACCCGCTCTCTGGTGAGCCGCACGTAGTGGAGGAGTGAGGCGGGGGCGAGCCGGGAGGAGGACAGCGACAACGAATGCAGAACCATCGCCACGGTCCCTTGTCGCTCCTCGATCGCGGCTTCCGCTTCGATCGTCAAGTCGCTGCCCCGTACAAGGATGAGGCAGCCCTTCTGGGCACCTCCCTGCTCGAGGACGAACTCGAGCAGGGTTCGCAAGAGCTTCTCGAAGACGATCTCGCCCGAGACGGTCTGCGACGCCTTGGCGACCGAGAGCAGGTCGAGCTGCTCGGCGCGCGCCGCGAAGGTGGCGGTGGGCGCAAGCGGCCGTCGCTCGAGGAGCTGCGGATAGATCCGTTCGAGCTGGTTCACCTTGCCGTCGGCCCCCCAGCGCACGTAGCAGGAGCGGGCCTCGCGCAGGTACGTATCGGCAAAGCGCTCGAACCCTCGTGCTCGATAGAACCGAGATGCGAGCTCGAAGGCAAGCGCTTCATTGTGGACGAAGCCGCTGCCGCGCGCCGAGTGGATGGCCTCTTCATAGAGGCGCATGGCATCGAGGTCCCGGCCCTCGATGCGGGCGACCTCGGCTGATACCAGGGCGTAGCGGTTCCGGAAGTTCTCGGGGCAGTTGTCGGCCCAGAGCTTCAGCTTCCGTAGTTGCTTCTCGAGGGTCTGCGCGAATTGCTGCCGCTGCCCGGCAGGTGCCTGCGCGTGGAGCGCCGTCAGCGTGAGCGCGTGGTAGAAATGGTGCGCCACCTCCATCGCCAGAGACGCCACTTGGTGCTGCATCAGCGCGGCGCTGGCTGCGGACTCCAGCGCTTCGGCATGTCGCTCGTGGGTAAATGCCACGATCTGCTTCATGATATGATAAAGGGCGATTCCAAGGCCGAAGCCCGCCTTCTTGAGGATCGCGATACAGCTCTCCTCGTCGAAGGCGCCATCGTTGAAGCTCGTGGATGCCTGCGTCGCTCCCTTCAGGCTCGCCGCAAACTGCTCTTCGAGCCGGACCACGTGGTACACCACGTCGTTGTGGGTCTCCCGGGCGAACGCGGTGTACTTCCGCGCGACGTCAATGACGTGATCGAGCGTGTCTCCGCTCTCCAGGACAAGCCATACCATATTGTACGTCAAGTAGCCGGCGAAGATGAAATCTCCAACGTCGAGGCAATCGAGAAAGGCCTGGTCCATGAGCGGAAGACTCGTCGCGTAATGCCTGCACCAGAAATTGATGACGCCCGCATGATGAAAGAGCAGCTTCCCCTTCAGTATGGCTGTGGCACTCTTGAACGTTTCATTCAGCCTGAGCGCCATCTCGGAGAACTGGAACGCGCATGGAATGTCGCCGAGGATTGACACCACCACCATGGAGTAACAACTATAGACGAAAGAGGACTCTTCGGCGTGTCCGCACTGCAGGGAGACATTCACCCCCTTGGCGCTGAGCAGGGGCCAGAGCGCCGGTCGCACGGAGTATATGAGCGGGCTCGATTCGGCGATCAAACCGATGAGCGCCCGCACGCCCTCGTCGGTGGCGACAGGCGCATCGACGAGATCGGCGATGCGACGCCCGCGCAGGTTGATCGGGACCTGCCGGATCTCGGCCTCCACGGCCACCTGGATCTCCTCGTCGGACTCCGGGAGCGTCACCCCGTAGAGCCGCAGGGCCTCGAGCATGACCGTCACGGCATCGCGGTGTCGCCCGGCGATCTGGTAGAGCCGCATGCGCAGCCGGTAGGCCCTAGCTCGGTCGGGCTTGGAGTACGCGTTCTGGAGGATCCGGTCGAACAGCTCGTCGGCCTGCTGGAAGTTGCCGGCGAGGTACTCGCATTCGGCGAGCTCCAGGTAGAGCGTGAACGTATCCTCGTACCGTGTGCTCCAGGCGTCCGGTGGCAGCAGTGATATCGCCTGGGCCAGATAGCTGCGAGCCGAAGCGTAGGCGACCGAAGCCTTTGCCTTGACCCCTGCCAGGAGGTTGAGCCGGTAGAGCGCCTCCCTTTCGCGTGGGTCGGTGAGGAGGCGGGCGCCGTGATTGAGCTGGTTCGCGACGTCAAAAGCCCGCTCCTCGACCGCCTCTCTGGGCAGATGAGACACGATGAGCCGGCCGATCTTGAGATGCACTACGGCCCGCAGATCCTCCGGGATGAGCGAATAGGCCGCCTCCTGGACGCGGTCGTGGAGGAACTTGTACGTGCCTTCCTGGCGGAGGACGAGCCCCGCGCGAACGGCCTCCCAGACATCCGCGTGCAGCTCCTCCTCCGAGCGACCGTACGCTATCGTCAAGACGCCGACCTCCGCGGCGTTCCCAAGACAGGCGAGCAGCTTCAGCGCTTCCTGGGTGCCAGCGGCGAGCCGCGCGAGCTTGTCGACCATCAGGTCGATCACGTTGTCGGTGAAGCCTTTGGCGCGGATCTTCGCCATGTCCCACCGAAAGGCGCCCACACGCGTATCGAATTCGATCAGCCGCTCTTCGTAAAGAGCGGTGAGGAACTGGATCGCGAAGAACGGGTTGCCGGCCGTCTTCTCGTGAACCAGGGCCGAGAGCGGCGCGGCGTCTTCATGGCGGCAGTGAAGCATATCGCTGACGAGCATGGCCAGGTGCTCGCGGGAGAGCGGGCCGAGCACGATGTCCCGGACGCGCCCGCCCTCCCTCCTCACGTCGTCCAGCGCCCTCATGAGCGGGTGCGAGGGGGTCACCTCATTGCCACGATACGCACCGATGACGAGGAGACCGCCCATTTCGGGGTGCCTCATCAGATCCAGCAGGAGTCCGAGGCTCGCCGAATCGGCCCACTGGAGATCGTCGAGGAAGAGCGCGAGAGGGTGCTCCTTCCGGGCGAACACCACGATGAAGTGCCGGAAGACGATGCGAAACCGGTTCTGCGCCTCGACCGGCGGCAATCTGGGGACCGGCGGTTGCCGGCCGATGACGAGCTCGAGCTGCGGGATCAAGTCCACGATGAGCTGTCCGTGGACCGTGAGGGCCTCGAGCAACCGCTGCTTCCAGGCCGCGAGCCCCCCGCTGTCGGCGAGGATCTCGAGCACGATCTCCTGAAGGGCCTGAACGATCGTGGAGTAAGGGATGTCGCGCTTGTACTGATCGAATTTTCCCGAGGCGAAGAATCCACGCTCCCGGACGACAGGCTTGTGCAGCTCGTAGACCAGCGTCGATTTGCCGATGCCGGAGTAGCCGGATATCAACACAAGCTGAGGAGTTCCGGTGTCGACCACGTGCTCGAAGGCGCGCAGCAGCACCGCGATCTCCTCGTCGCGCCCGTAGAGCTTCTGCGGGATCTGCAGGCGGTCCGACACGTCCTGCTCGCCCAAGAGGAAGGGCTCGATGCTGCCACGGCAGCTCCATGGCTCGAAGCACCTTTCCAGGTCATAGCGAAGGCCGCGGGCGGTCTGGTAGCGCTCCTCGGGCACCTTCGCGAGGAGCTTGATCACGATGCGCGCGACCGCCTCGGGCACTTCGGGGACCACGTCGGACGGCGCCGCGAACTCGCGGGCGACGTGACAATGGATCCATTCCAACGGGTCGCGAGCCTGGCACGGGAGCTTCCCCGTGAGCATCTGGTAGAACGTGACACCCAGGGAATACAGATCGCTGCGGCTGTCGATCCCCCGGTTCATCCGCCCTGTCTGCTCGGGCGACATGTAAGGTAGGGAGCCCTCGATGAGGCGGGCCGGCTGCGCGGCCTGCTGCTCGCGGGGGAGCTGTGAAGCGAGCCCGAGATCGGCAATCTTCACCTCGCCGGTGGTGGAATTGACGAGGATGTTCGCGGGCTTGAGATCTCTGTGCATCACGCCTCGCTGGTGAATGTCGGACACGGCCCCCGCGATGCGAACGGCGAGATCGAGGAACCTGCCGGTCTCCATCGGCGCCCCGAGCAGTCGTTCAAGGGGCTCCGCGCCAGAGTCTTCCATGACGAGGGCGAGCATACCCTCGTACATCTCCAGGGCGAGGGGCCTGACGATGGTCCCGATATCCAGCATCTTGCCCGTCTCGTACTCCCTCTTGAGCCGATCGAGGTCCTTCGGCCGGCAGCTTCTTGGGTCGAGCACCTTGAGGAGCACCGGTTGGCCATCGGCGTTTCGAACAGCGCGGTACACGGCAGTCCCGCGGCCCTCGTAAACGGGTTCGCCGATCGTATAGGGAAGAGGAGGGATCGGGCTCGTCATACAGGTGCTTGGTGAGACAGCCTCGACAGTGGCAGCATGAGCCCGCCTCCCGCGATGAAGTCTACCACTTTCTGACCCCGCCATGGCCAGCCTTACAGGCGAACAAACCCACCTTCGCCTCCGGCGGCGGGCTCGACCGCGTGCGGTACCAGAGGCGCCGCCGCTAGGCCGTCTCCGCCAATGCCACTCCTCTCATGATGCCAGGAGTTCCAACAATGTTCCGAAATTCAAGAACCTCGTGACGATCACCGAAGCAGGGCCCGGATCGAAGCCCGGGCGTGAAGATGTTCTTCTACGACGCCGAGTCGATCCGGCGGGAGCTCGGTCCGCACGGCGGGTTCGAGCTCTCCGAGATCGACGAAGCGGCACCGGGTGGCGGCACGTTCCCGTTCATCAACGTGGTGTGCAGAACGGAGTGAGCACTTGCGCTGCGCGCCAGGCCGCTGGTGTGGCGCCATGCTCTCGCCGGAACATCCGGATGAAGTGGGTCGCCCCGACTCATAATCTGACAACTGTCATTCTGCGAAATAATGATTCCGATTGCCTATGGCATCCCAACAACCGAAGGATCGTTGGTGATAGATGTGGCAACCTCCAAACGGGCGTGGGGTCAAGTGAGGTTGGCCAACAAGTACGGCACCAACTTACTTTTTCAATAGATTGAGCTTTACTGCAGGACGCACGCCGTCGCGAGCTTGATCGACGCGGGCGTAGTGGCGGACGCGCGGCCCGATGCCGACGCCGAGCACGCGCCGCGCTCCGGCGTACACGGCCAGCGCGACGAGCCCCGTCGCGGGGTTCGCGTGCGCCGCGTCGATCCGCGCCCCCACCCAGCTCGCGATCGCCTCGGCGAGCGCCCCGCCTTGCGCCGCGCTCCCTCGATCGTCTTCCATGGCGAACGCCGCTCGCACCTCTCAGCGGAACTGCTCGAAGATCGGCCCGCAGCAGCCATGGGCGAGGTCGCACGCCGGGCCGACGTCCTGACAGGCGCCCACCCTCGTGTCGTTGATGAAGCAAGAGCAGCTGATGTCGCGGCCGCCTCTGAACGGCCCGCAGTCGACGGCGAGGTCCATGCCTGGGCACGAGCCCTTGCAACTGCAGAACCTGCCGTCGCCGTCGAAGCACTCGAGCACCCCCGCCCCGCAGGGAGGAGCGGACGCACACTCTATGTACGGCTCCAGGACCAGCTCGCACGTGGGCGGGGGGAAATCGCAGTCCAACGCGAGCACCGCGCAATCGAAGAACCGGATGAGCAGGTCGTTGCACGCGGGCGCCGCGGACAGCTGCGTCTCACAGAAGTCGCCGCAGTCGCCCGGTGCCACCCCGCACGTCAACTGGAAGAGCTCGCAGTACTCAAAGCACGTCGACCTCAAGTCGCCGCCGCCCACCCCGGTGGAACCCACCGCCGCCGAGGTGGCCGTCGAGCTCGCGCTGGTGCTGGTCACGCCGACGCCGACCGCGCTGGTGCTGGTCACGCCGACGCCGACCGCGCTGGTGCTGGTGCTTGTCGCGCCGGCGCCTCCTGACCCGTCGGGCATCCCGTCGACGACGACGTTTGCACCGCAGGCGCTCCCCCAGGCCAGGACCGCGAGCGCAGCGATGCGCATCCTGAGCAGCGTCATTCCCATGGCGCGAGACTAACCCGACGCGGGCGCGGGCGCGAGCGCGAGCGCCGCGAGGCCTCTCGTGCGTCGCGCGCGGCTTCGCGATAGAGAGCCGCCGCGTGCTCCTCGACCTCCTGCTCGCCCCGCAGCTCGCCCAGGCCGACGCGCTGCCCCGGGCCGGGCCAGCGGCGTCCTGCCCGCCCGACATGGCGCTCGTCGAGAGCACGTCGGACGACCCGGCGGTGCGGGCCGCGGAGACGCAGCGGCTCTGGCAGGGCGAGCCGTCGGGCTCGTATCCGGCGTGCGTGAGCCCGTACGGCGTGGTCGATCTGGTCGGCAACGTGGAAGAGTGGGTGTCGACGTCGCGACCCGAGTGGCCGCACCGCTCGTCGCTCAAGGGCGGCTACTGGTCCAAGCCGTGGGCGGGGTGCCGCGGGGACCAACGACTCGCATGGCCCGATGTTCCGCTTCTACGAGATCGGGTTTCGCTGCTGCAAGGACCCGGGGGCGGGGACGTAGCTCGCACCGGTGGGACGGTGGTGCTGTCGCTTGCCGGGAGAGGTTTCGCGGGAAGACGGGAAGATCACCGGGTTCCTCTTCCCGCCTTGATGTTCGAGCGACAGCACCACTTTCGCGACGGCGTCAGGCCTGCTCGTCGCGCAGCACCTTCTGCACGGCCGGATCGGCGTTCATCCGCGCGAATACGCGCGCGAGGTTCTTGAACTCGGCGAGGTTGCCCGCGAGCTTCTCGGCCCAGCCCAGGTAGACGAACAGGTAGGCGTCCACGACCGTCCGGCGCGAGCCCACCGGGAAATCGCGACCGGCGAGCTCGCGGTCGAGGTTCGCCAGCAACGCGCGGATCTTCTTCACGGCGTGCGCCTTGAGGTCGTCCCACTGGCCGGAGGCTAGAACGTCGAATGCCCCTTCGACCGCCCAGTCGCCGGTTGTCGGGGCGCCTCGGGTCGGTCGGCGCTGCGCGACCGAGCGCGTTTGCCCCGAACCTGCGGCGCGGGCAGCGCCGCGGGCGCACGTCGGCCTCGACGCCGGCGTCGCGGGCGCCAGGGGGCTTCGCCTGCGGCGCTCACGCCGCTTCGCAGTTCGGGCTCCGCGCACGCGCCGATGGGAGGCGCCTCGCTCGGGAGCGCGAGATGCTTGAGCGCGGTGGAGGGATGAGCGCGGACAGCCTGGCCATTCAACCGATCGGCTGATGTGGTGTCACGCGAACGTCGCCCCGGATTCGAGCAGCCGGCCGACGGCGTACGCCGGATCGACCAGGCCCTCGGGGGTGTGGATGCCGGGGGCAACCAAATCGCCGCGGAGGGTGACGAGCCGCTCGACGCCGAGGGCGATGCCGACCGCGGTCACCGGGCGCTGGCCCTGGGGGTGGACGAGGTGCCGGGTGCGGGTCAGTGCGGCGCCGGCCTGGTCGACTCCTTCGAGGTGGATGCGGACGTCGTGTGACGGCTCGCCGCCGCGCCGGCGGCCGGACGACTCACCCATGGCGAAGGCGAACCGGACGTTGGCCGCGCCCGTCCCCAGGGCGAGGCTCGGGACGTCGAGGATCGCGGCGAGCTGGCCGGGGAGCGCGATGCCGTCGACGTCGTGCACCTCTGTGGCGACGTCGGCGATCCAGCGGAAGACGCCGTCCTGGCGAATCATTGCGGAGGGGGAGGCCTCCGCCCAGCGCTCCAGGTCCGCGGCCGAGCCCGGACCGCCCGCGTCCTTGTCGTCCAGAATGGCACCGATCTCGACGGTGTCGACACGACCGAACTCGCGGGCCGCGTCCATCGCGGCGAGGACGACCGCACCGGCAGCCCAGTGGCTGGCCAGCAGGACCGGTGCGGCGGTGGAGCGCTGGCCGCTCGCGACCACCTCCGGGGCGATGTCCGACATCCCGCTGGAGATGCTCAGGTACGGCACGCCGAGGTCCTGGGCGTACCGGAGTGCGTGCAGGTGCTGGTCCCAGACGGTCGCGACCACCGCCGAGTATGCCGTACCGTCCGGCAGACCGAGCCCCTTCCGGGACAGGTCGGCGGTGACGGCTGTCGCCGTACCGAGGTCGTCGGCGACCCGTTGGGCGCGGCCGTGGTCCCGTCCGGCGATCACCAGCGGCAGATCGGGGTGCCATCGGCGCAGCATCGCGGCCGTGCTCGATCCCGCCTGGCCCGAGCCGCCCAGCATCAGTACCGGTTCCATGATGTCTCCCTCGTTGGCTACATTTTGTAGCCTACAAGTTGTAGCCTAAGCTTCGGGGAGAACGCAAGGGAGGACGCATGGCGGTGACACCGGCTCGAATGTCCAAGCAGGCAAGGCGCGAGCAACTGCTCGACGCCGCACTGACCCTCGTCCGCGACCGCGGCACCGACGGCCTCACCCTGGTCACCCTGGCCGAAGCCGCAGGCGTCAGCCGACCAGTCGTCTACGACCACTTCGGCACGCGCTCCGGCCTGCTGCTCGCCCTCTACCGCGTGCTCGACGCCCAGCACCGCGCCGCAATCACCCAGGCGCTCGAGACCACGACGTCGCTCGCCGAGATCGCCCACGTCCTCAGCGCGGCCTACTTCGCCTGCGCCACCGACCTCCCGGAGTTCGCCGCGGTGTCCGCGGCGCTCAAGGGCGACCTGGAGGCGGAAGCCGCGCAGCACGAACTCCTCGACGAGTACGTGACGGTCATGGTCGCCGCACTCAAGCCGTACTCGAGCCTGCCCCCAAAGGCCCTCAGGCTCCGCTGCCTCGGCCTTCTGGGCGCCGCCGAAGCAATCGCCGTCGAACTGAACCACCGAAGGGTGAACGCGAAGGAAGCAGTCGCCGCCTTCACCGGCCTCATCATGGGCGACGTGCCGAGGAAGTCCGCGCGTTGAACGTCTCGGGCAGCGTCGCCGGCGTCAGGTAGCGAGGTCGTGCGGGCCGTGGAGGGCGTCCGGACGGCCTTCGACCACGAGAACAGCGGCGCCTCGTCGTGCCGCGGGCACACGTCGCCTTCGAAACTTCGAGCAGCGCTGCAGGGCGGCCGTGGCCGTCGCTCCGCCGCGGCAGCATGGGAAACCTACTGGGCGAGCGCGGCGATCTCCGCTGCGGTCAAGGCGCCGTTGTAGATCCGGAAGTCGTCGACCATGCCCTTCAGATAGGGATCGCTGGCATACTGCGACCGTCCGATCCAGTTCCGCGGCATGGCCGAGCTCCCCAGCTGGTAGGGCGTGAGCACCATCGCGTCGTTCTTCCCCACTTCAACGCCATCGACGTAGAGGGTGCCCACGCTCCTGGACAAGGTCACGGCGACGTGGACCCACTGTCCCGTCGGCAATGCTTGAGGGCCTTCGATCGCCTGCTCGCCCGAGCCGCCGATGACGGTGATGGCAAACCGCGAGGTGCCGCTATCGGTCTGCGGAGTCAGCATCATCTGGCGCATCGGCCCCAGGCCGAAGTCGAAGATCCGCGCCCACGTGCTCGCGGACTCGAGGTACACCCAGGTCGCGATGGTAAACTCCGAGAGGTCGGCGACCACGCGTTCGGGCAGGCTCACGTGATCGTCGACGCCATCCAGTACAATGGCATTGCCGTGCTTGCCGGCCGCCCAGCTCGGGGCGTTGACGAGGGTGCCGTCCCAGCCGTGGCCGGTGGCGTCCGCCGCCGTCGTCCCGCTGTCGGCGTCGAAGCTCAGATCGACGTGCGCGCTGACTCCGCCCGTGGCGGCGGCTTCGGCGGAGCTCTCGCTCTCGCCCGACGGTGACACCGCGGAGATCGCGTAATAGTAGGTCGTGCCGCTCTCCACCGTCGTGTCCGTGAAGGTCGTGTCCGCGTCGGCCCCGATGGTGGCGATGGTCGTGTAAGGACCTCCGCTCGCCGTCGCGCGCTTGACGTTGTAGCTCGTCGCGTGAGCCGAGCCCCACCACGACAGCATCACCTGCGTACCGCTCGCCATCGTGGTCGCCGTCAGGCCGCTCGGCTTCGCGCCCGACGGAACAGGATCGCGGCTGAAGGTCAACGTGCCGTAGCCGATCTGATCGCCGCTCGTGGACTTGCCTTCAGGCCGGAGCTTGGCGGCCATATCCATGGTGTAGGGCGCGGCCAGGCCCTTGCGGTTGACGTAATGGTTGTACACCGACTCCCAGATGGGGCGCATGTGGCCCCGACCGGCCTCGGCGATGACCGGCGCCAGATGCCCGCCAGGACTGCAGCTGGGCCCGTATTGCACGTAAGGAACCTCGTGGAACAGGTTGTACCTGGCCACGTACTCGGCGCCCGCGAGGAAGCGATTGTTATCGTATCCGTACAGATCATCCCCCTGGTTCCACCCCATCTCCATGAAGACGGCCATCAACCCGATGCCCAGCGTGGAGTGCCCCTGGTCGCGCGCGCTCTCGTTCCACTGGCCCAGGTAGCCCGGATGGACATGATAGACCGCCTGAGCGAGGGCGCCGTTGCCGTGTCCCGCCTTGAAGTAGTCGACCGCCTCGTTGTAGATGTCCTCGCGGTCGCTCAGCACCCCGATCGACAGCATCGTCGCCATCTGAGCCAGGTCCCAGTTGGCCCAGAAATGGCTGATGCAAGAGCCGTTGTGGTCGACGAGGAAGCTGTGGTTCATCGGATAGAACACGTTCAGCATCATGTCCCTGAACCGCTCGAAGTCCGCCGTCGCCCAGCCAGGGTAGGTGCGCATGATCTCGGCCGCATTGGCGAACTGGAAGCCGTAGATGCCGGCGGCCAGGAAACGGTCGCTGTTGCCCTGGATGCTCGTCAGGGTGGAAGACCAGGCGTTCAGGATCTCCACCGACTTGTCTGCGTATGCGGTGTCGCCCGACACCTTCCAGCGCAGCCCCGTGGCATACGCGGCGTGGATGTCGTCGACCATGATCTGAAAGTTCTGCCCGTCGCCCCCGCGTATCACCGTCTCCAGAGGATTCGGCGTCCAGTCGAGCGACGCCTGCGAGCTGCCGGTCAAGGCGTTCCAGCCGTCGGCCCAGGGCTGCTCCATCGCCGCCACCTTGGCCTTCATCCGTTCGAAATCGGCCCCCGTGTGGAGCAGACCGGGATGCACAAACGCGCGCGGCCCGGAGCCGCCATGGCCCCCGGACCCCCCCTTGCCTCCGGACCCTGCGGCGGCTCCTGCCTCCCCTCCTGCCCCCTCTCCTGCCCCCCCGGCGGCCCCCCCATCACCCCCGGCTCCCTCCTCAGGCCCGGGTTCCAGCGCCGAGCTCTCGCAGCTGCACGTCAGCCCAGAAAAGGGCATGGCGATCGTCAGGAGGCCCAGGCACCAGGTCGGTGCGATGACGCGGAGGAAGCGGCCATTCATCATCGGAGCCTCCTTATGTCAAACGAGGACCTGCATGAGAGGGTGTTTTGCGATGCAATACCACTCTTCCCACAGGAGCCCACGCTGCCATGGAAGCACGAACCATTATCCGCTGACAAGCCCTTCCAAACCCTGCGGGCCGCGCTCGCTCATCGATCCCGATCCTCAGCCCACCGAGGAGACCCGCGCCTCGGCGATGGGGTTCGGCCCGTGGCAGTACGACGCCACGCTGGGGGCGAGGGACTGGGTCTACGAGCGGCTCGCGGCCGAGGGGGACATCATCTCCCATCACCTCGAGGAGGGCGTGCCCTGGCCCGAGATGCTCGCCGGCGAGGACCTGCCGGGCACCTTCAAGGCCGAGCTCGCGGACCGGCGCGACCGCCGCGTGCCGGGCCAGGAGGTCCTCGTCCAGATCAACCCGATGGACATCGGCAGGTCCGGGCTCGCGGCCTACCGGGGATCGAGCCCCGTCATGCCGCTGCCCGCGCCCTCGGACACGTACACCTTCGAGACCCCGGAGGTGCACCAGGCCTTCCTGACCTACGCGCGCCGGATCGTCGACGAGCTCCAGCCCGACTACCTCCTCATTGGCGTCGAGGTGAACCTGCTCACCCGCAGCAACCCGGCGCTCTGGCCCGGCTACGCGGCGCTGCACCAGGAGGTCTACGCCGCGCTCAAGGCGGAGCACCCGGACCTCCCCATCGGCGTGTCCGTGTTCTGCATCCCCTACTTCCCGGAGTACTCCGGCGAAGACGACCTCGACGCGCAGCTCGCGGGCCTCGCCGATCTGGAGCCGCACGTCGACACGGTCGCCTTCTCGCTGCACCCCTTCATGAGCGCGCTGCTCGCCGACACCTTCCCGGACGACTACTTCGACCGCCTCTTCGCGCTCACCCGGAAGCCGTCGCCATCTCGGAGAGCAGCTACCCCGCGCAGGAGTTCACGATCCCGGAGCCCCGACCGACGGCGCGCTCGCGTTCCACGGGTCCCAGGAGAAGCAGGACCACTTCCTCCAGCGCATGATAGCCGCCTCGGAGGCCCGGCGCGCGGAGTACATCATCTGGTTCACCGTGCGGGACTACGACGCCCTGTGGAGCGGCCTGCTCGACAAGTCGAACCTCGCGCTGGTCTGGCGAGACACGGGGCTGTACGGCGAGGCCGGCGACGAGCGGCTCGCGCTCGGCACCTGGCGGGCCCACTTCGGCCGCTCACGCCGCGCCTGCGGGCCCTGGTCCGCCGATGCGCGACGTGATCCCGGACGTCCTTGAGGACAGCCTGCGGGTGCATCAAAGCACGAAGAAACTTCCGATACCCGTCGCATCACGCAAAATTTACGCCTGCGATCCAGCGTGCTCTGGCGAGCCATATGCGAGCTCAGGGGGATTACGCCTGGACAACGCACCGGTACCGATGCTGTGAGGCCCGTTTCTAAATCGTCAAATGGCACGAGCATTGCAACTGTGGTCAGTAGAGAAAGAGGAGGCCATGTGAAAGCTCGTTCATCGTCAGTGTAACCGCGAAAAGATGAGTTCGGCTCGCATTCGAAATGGAGATCTGCACCTCAAGAGCATAAATTGAAAGGAGACCCACATGAAACCTCACCGTCATTTCTTCGCAATGTCGCCTCTGTCCGCCAGGGCCAACGCCCGGGCGCTCGTGGGGGTATCATTGCTGACCACGGGCCTGTGGATCAGCGGCTGCGCAGGAAACGCCGACATGTCCGAGTCGATGTCGAGCGATCCTGACGCACCTTCGGCTCAGCCGGCGCCCCGGGCAGGCGAAGGTGCCGCAGCGCTCCATACGAAGGGGATCGCGCTTACACCGGAGCAGGCCGAGGCGCTCAAGAAGGCTTACGCCGACGACCCCTATCTTTCCACCGAGCAGGCGCAGGACGTGATCGAAGCCACGGACGACACGCCCCCTCTCGACTCTCCGCGATCGAGCGGTACCGACTCGAGTACGGGGGAGTGCTCATGGATCGAGCTGTGGGGCGAAAGCGACGGCAATTACAGGTTCAATCAGGCTGTGTTCCCTGAAGTCGGTGAACCGGCGTTTGGTGACGTTTCCATCTCGACGGATGGCTGGTTCGCGTCGACGTCTTACCACGATCTCACCCTCGCCGGAGACTATCAGCATTTCGAGGGCACTCTGGCGTGGACGGGCGTCGACGCAGAGGCCACGACCATGGACGGGTGGATGGTCACGACCGGGGGCAACTTCTGCACTGGCGAGCTGGACGCCGTATGGGAATAACGCGCTGCGTTCGAGGTGGCTCTCGCATCGCCGTCGCGCGTCTTCCACGCGAAGAAGCTCCCCCGCGCGATCGAAAGCCATGCGATAAATCGCTCGGCAGACAGTCCTCGGAATGATGGGCGGTAATCCGCCGAAGGCGCTCCGGCGGCTCAACCTCTATAAGCAGCTGACGGAGACGTCGATAATCGAGGAGACCGAAGAGCGAGTGCTTTTTCAGCAGGCCGTCCTCGTCCTCTTGCTCGTCCGGCGTCATTCGCAGCACGGCAGGCTTCACCTGCGGCGCGTCCTCGCCCGCCGCGTCCGCGACGGCCGTGTCGCCCTTCTCGTCGACCTTCTCCTGCGGCACAGGCGCCTCGACCGGCGGCTTCGCGCCCCCGCTCGGGACATAAACAACCAGCCTGTCCCAGGCAAGAGCGGCGTCGTGCGCGACCTGTGATTGATGCGCTCCAGCATCCCCATCGTGAGGCCATAGCGCTTCGCGAGCCCGCGAGGATCTGCGGGTTCAGGCGGCGGACGCACCTGCATAGTCGCCCACTGGTGAGCTGCCGGGGTGCGAGTGCGGGCTTCAGCAGGTCGGCGGAAGCCAGCCAGGGCGCGACATGATCTGCTCCGGTTGCGTCGTCATCTCGTTCGGCTGCTGCGGGGTGCCGACGCCGAAGCTGAACCCGATGAGCCCGCCGGGGCACGCGCGCACGCCGCTCGGGCCGCCGCTGGTCCGGCTGCTGCGCCATGCGAGCGGGTCGATGGAGACGCGCCACACCCTCCAGTAAGGATCCCCCGTGGTGTACCCCGTGCAGTCGTCGGCACCTTCCTGCGGCAACCCGTTGATGCGGCAGACGTAGCCCTGGTCCTGGTACGGCCCCGTTCCAGTGCCCGCGTGGACCGAGAGCCCGGTGCGCTCCAGCGCGGTCCGGGCGTTACCGGGATCGCCGAGCACGCACCGCACCACGCGTTCCGGAGGCGCGGCGGAGGGGAGCTCCACGGCGACGGTCACGCCTTCGTTTCCCTCGCACGCCCCCGCTTTCCAGGACTGCTGCGCGGTTGCCGAGGCTACCGGGGTGACTGCGGACGCGAGGAGTAATAATGCGGCGAGCCTACCGAAGACGGCGACTTTCTGCGTGCCGCGCTTGGTGGTATTGGCGCTCCGGATTGTAAAACGTGACAAAATAGAAGAGTAGCGCATATCGTTGCCTTTGCATGCAATGCGGGACTTCGCTGTCTCAACTCACTGGACCCTCAATGGTCACCGGGGGCCAGGAGATCCAAACGCGACCCGAAAGTCAAGCTCCTCGTAGCGGACGTCCCATCGTACAGCCACGCTGCACCCGCTAGTTGACATATAAAACCTTTATGATCCACCCACCCTCCTGGGAAAGCGACGCTAGCTCAATAGCTTACCCGCGCATCGAAGGGGCCGCCTTCACTCCATAGCCTGCGGGCAGGATACGAGGTCATGAGCATCAGGTCCAAGGGCCCGCTCTCGTCCGAAGCAACGAGCAGCTCGTACGACAGGATGAGGGCGTCCCGCTTGGCGGCGCGGCGCAGCTGCAGCCAATTGCGCTGGTAGTAAAGCAGCGCCTGTTCCCGCCTGCCTGGCTTGCCCTTGACTACTCTCTCACCTCAAAGCCTGTCTCCGCTCCCCGCAAGTGGTGACCTGACCCTCCGTAAGCGGATCAGATCGGGCGACAACTTCTCTGACACGGGGGGAATAGGCGCGCGCCGGCCGAGCTTTTCGGCTGGGGCTTGGCCTGGAGGGCGGGAACGCAAAGGCCGCGGCGCATGAGCAGGTGGCTTGCCCGCTCCGAGGGTTCGAGGTCAAATCCTGTGGCCACCACGTACGAATTGAGGCATAACGCCGCTGCACGATAGCACGAGGGGGGAGCCCCGGGCTGGTACGGTTCGGTTCGCCTGAAGAACCTCTGGGCACGGCGGTCCGATGAACGTGGGCAACCATCAGACCAAGCGGATGAGCGCGGCGGCCGGCGGCACGCTCGACCTCGCCCATCATGTGCATGACGGCACCGAGGGCCTCCTGAGACTCCTTGATCGCGACAGCGCCGCCGCAGCCGATGGCGTGCGCCTCGGAACGAGGAAAATCACTTCGGCCAGCAGCACGGCCCTCTGGGTACGGAAGTCCGATGAATAGGGGCAACTATCAGGCTATTGAGCAGATGGGCGCGACGGCCGGCGGTACGCTCTACCTCGCCCGTCATCTCCACGACGCCTCCGCCGCCCTCCTCAAGCTCCCCGCGAGCGACAGCGCCGCCGATGGCCTGCGTCTGAAGCGCGAGTACGCCTTGCTGCAATCCCTCGATGTCCCCGAGATCCTCCAACCGATCGCCCTGCTCGAGGAAGGCGCGCGCCTGGCCCTGGTCCTGGAAGCCTTCGCTGGCGAGGGCCTGGACGCCGCGCTGGCGCGCCAGCCGCGCTTCGCCCTGCCGGTGGCGCTGGCCATCGCACGCCAGCTGGCCCGCGCCCTGGCTGCGCTCCATGCCGCCGGCACCGTGCATCACGATCTGCGTCCCGCCAACCTCCTGCTTGCGCGCGACGGAGCCAAGGTCAAACTGGCGGACCTGAGCCGTGCTGCCGCGCGCGAGGGCACGACAGGTGCGCGTCCGGCTGCCGCCGGCGACTGGGCCTATGTCTCGCCCGAGCAGACCGGGCGCATCAACCGCCAGGCAGATTACCGCACCGATTTCTATTCGCTGGGAATCATGCTGTATCGCCTGTTGACCGGACAACTGCCGTTCCAGGCGGACGATCCATTGGAATGGGTGCATTGCCACCTCGCCCGCATGCCCGTCTCGCCGCACCAGCTGGTACCGGACATTCCCCAGGTAGTCTCGGACCTCGTGCTGAAGCTCCTGGCCAAGATGCCGGAGGAGCGGTACCAGAGCGCCGGCGGCCTCCTGGCCGACCTGGAGCATTGCATGGCCCAATGGCAGGCATCTGGAGCGGTTGAGCCGTTTGCGCTCGGCACGCGAGACGTGTCCGACCGCTTCCAGATCCCGCACAAGCTGTACGGACGCGAGCGGGAAAGAGCGTTGCTGCTGGCAGCCTTCGAACAGATGGCAAGTAGCGGCCAGCCGATGCTGGTCACGGTGGCCGGCTATTCGGGGGTGGGGAAATCCGCGCTGGTCAACGAGCTGCAACAGACCCTCGTGAAAAGGCGCGGCTACTTCCTTGCCGGCAAGTTCGACCAGTACCAGCGCGGCACTCCCTATGCCACGCTGGCCCAGGCCTTCGACCGCCTGGCGCGCCAGCTCTTGGGCGAAAGTGAGGCTGCCATCAGCCAATGGCGGGAGGCCCTACGCGAAGCGCTGGAGCCCAACGGCCAGCTCATGGTCAATCTCATCCCCCGGCTCGCGCACATCCTTGGCCCGCAGCTGCCCGTGCCCGACCTGCCGCCCCTGGAAGCGCAAGGCCGCTTCCAGCTGGTGTTCCGGCGCTTCCTCGGCGTACTCGCCCGGCAAGAACATCCGCTGGTGCTGTTCCTCGACGACTTGCAATGGGTGGATGCCGCCACCCTCGCTCTGCTTGAGCACTTGATGGCCCTCCGGGACGTGCGCCATCTCCTGCTGATCGGGGCTTATCGTGACAACGAGGTCGATGCCGCCCACCCGCTTCGGCAAGGCCTGGAGGCGATCCGTCAGGCGAGCGATGCCGTGCGGGAGATCGTCCTCGCCCCCCTGAAGCCCGACGATCTCGCGCAACTCGTTGCCGAGTCGCTGCATTGTCCGCCTCGGCAGGCGCAGCCGCTGGCGCAACTGGTGTTGGCCAAGACCGACGGCAATCCCTTCTTCACCCACCTGTTCCTGACCGCCCTGGCTGAGGAGAAGCTGCTGCACTTCGATCCTGGCGGCGGGGCTTGGAAGTGGAATTTGCCGCGCATCAGGGCCAAGGGCTATACCGACAATGTGGTGGACCTGATGGTGGGCAAGCTCGCTCGTCTGCCACAGGAAATGCTGGACATATTGAAACAGTTCGCCTGCCTGGGAAATACCGCAGACGCCGCGACGCTCGGCCTCGTCCTCGATCAACCCGTAGAGACGGTCCACACCTTGCTGTGGGAGGCCGAACGGGCGGGCTTGGTGTGCCGGCAGGATGAGGCCTACACCTTTCTCCATGACCGGGTTCAGGAAGCGGCCTATTTGCTGATTCCCGAGACATCGCGGGTCGAGATGCACCTCTCCATCGGCCGACTCCTGGCATCCCGCCTGTCCCCTGAGGCGATCGCGGACAGAATCTTCGAGGTCGTCAACCAGCTCAATCGCGGCAGTAGCCTGGTCGAGTCGCAGCAAGAGCGGGAGCAGATAGCTGAACTGAACCTGCTGGCCGGCAAGCGAGCCAAGACCTCCACCGCCTACGCATCGGCGCTTACCTATCTCATCGCTGGTGAAGCACTGCTGGCAGAGGATTGCTGGGAGCGGCGGTATGAACTCACCTTCGCGTTGGAACTGAACCGGGCCGAATGTGAATTCCTGACCGGCGCACTGGTGGAAGCGGAGCAGCGCCTGGCCGCGGTGTCAATACGCGCCGTTACGACGGTCGAGCGAGCAGCCGTCGCGTGCCTTCGGGTGGAGTTATACATGACGCTCGATGAGGGCGCGCGCGCGATCGTCGTCTGTGTCGACTACCTCCGGCAACTAGGCATCGACTGGTCGCTGTATCCGACGCAAGAGGAGACGCGACGCGAATACGAGCAGATCTGGTCCCGGCTCGGGAACCACACGATCGAGGAACTTATCGAGCTGCCTTTGATGCGCGACCCCGCATTGCTCGCCACTCTGGATGTCCTGACCAGGCTCGTGACGGCTGCATGGCTGATGGAGTCGAACCTTCCTTTTCTAGCCGCCTGCAGGGCGGTGAACCTCAGCCTCGAACATGGCAACTGCGACAGTTCGTGCTACGCCTATGCATGGCTTGGCATGTCGCTTGCCATGGGAGCCGAACCGTGTTTGGGCGACCACCAGACCGGATTCCGATTAGGCGAGCTCAGCTGCAAACTGGTCGAACAACGCGGGCTAAGGCGATTCCAAGCCAGGATTTACTTACTCTCCGGGGCTCACCTCATGATATGGGGCAGGCATCTCCAAGCTGGCCAAGATCTGCTGCGCCGCGCGTTCGATGCCGCAAACCGGAGTGGCGACCTTACTTATGCGGCGTACTGCTGTAACAACCTGAACGCGAACCTGCTAGCGGCGGGCGTTCCGCTCATCGAGGTACAGCGTGAAGCCGAGCGCGGCCTCGCGTTTGCGCAGAAGATGCAGTTCGGTTTCGTTATTGACACCATAGGTACGCAGCTCGTATTTGTCCGCATGCTCCGCGGCTTGACGGCTGAATTCGGTTCTTTTAACGATAGGCATTTTGACGAGCTGCGGATGGAGCATCGTTTCGCCAATAATCCGGGTTTGGCATGGGCCGAAGGCTGCTATTGGGTCCGCAAGCTGCAGGCGCGCTTTTTTGCCGGCGATTATGGATGTGCGATAGGCGCCGCGGAAAGAGCAGGCCCGCTAGTGCGGATATTGCGCGGAACTCTGGAAACGGCAGAGCATCACTTTTATGCTGCCCTTTCCCACGCCGCATCCTGCGATTCCGCCGCGTCAAGCCAGGAGCATGTCGAGTCTCTAACTGCCCATCACATGCAGCTACAAGCCTGGGCCAAGAACTGCCCCGAGAATTTCGAGAACGGCGCCGCACTCGTCGCTGCCGAGATCGCCCGGATCGAAGGCCGGAAGCTCGATGCCGAGCATTTGTACGAGCAGGCCATCCGCTCGGCGCACGATGATAGCTTCGTGCAGAACGAAGCCATCGCCAGCGAATGCGCCGCTCGGTTCTATCTGGCGCGCGGGCTTACCCTTCCTGGCAATGCATACCTGGAACAGGCGCGCGCTTGCTATGCCCAGTGGGGTGCGGCAGGCAAGGTGAAGCAACTCGAAAAGCAGTACCCGCAGTTGCGCGGGCGTGCCGAGCGCGCCGCGACCGCGCCGGCCGAGGGCGAGACGCAGCTCGATCTGCTGGCGGTGGCCAAGGCTTCGCAAGCCATTTCCGGCCAGATTCTCCTCGACGAGCTGATCGACATCCTTATGCGCCTCGTGCTCGAAAATGCCGGCGCGCAGACCGGCTGCCTGTTGTTGACTTCGGGCGACGAGCTTTCGCTGGTGGCCGAGGTCCAAGTCGAGCAGCAGGAGGTGCGGGTGCGCCGGCATGCCAGGCAACCGCTGTCGCAGGGGCAGCTGCCCCTGGCCATTCTCCAGTATGTCCGGCGCAGCCGGGAACCGGTGCTGCTGATGGAGGCTTCAGCACCGCACCCGTTTGCAACCGACCCGTACTTTGCGCAACAGCATCCCCAGTCCGTGCTGTGCCTGCCGATCCTGCGCCAATCGGCCCTGGTCGGCCTGCTGTACCTGGAGAACAGACTGGCCCCCCATGCCTTCACGCCCGAGCGGGTCCAGGTGCTGGAACTGCTGGCGTCCCAGGCCGCCATCTCAATCGAGAATGCCCGGCTCTATGCCGATGTGCGCGACAGCCATGCCCGTATCCGGCGCCTGATCGAGTCCAACATCATTGGTATCTTTTTCTGGGACTTGCAAGGCGGCATCACCGACGCCAACGACGCGTTCCTGCGCATGACAGGTTATTCGAGGGACGATTTGAAGTCCGGGGCGCTGCAATGGGCGGCGATCGCGCCGCTGGAGTATTGCGAGAGCGATGCGCGCATCGTCGAGGAATTCAAGCGGACCGGCAGCGTCACGCCATTCGAAAATGAATTCATCCGCAAGGATGGCACCCGCGTCCCGGTGCTTATCGGCGTCACCTTGTTCGAGCAATCCCAGGAAACCGGCGTGGCCTTCGTGCTGGATCTGTCTGAGCGCAAGCACGCCGAGGCAGAACGAGAAGCGCGGCATGCCGCGGAAGTAGCCAACCGTGCCAAGAGTGCATTCCTGGCCAACATGAGCCATGAACTGCGCACTCCCTTGAACGGCATCCTCGGCTATGCCCAGATCCTGGAACGCGACCCGGCGCTGGGTGAACGACAGATTGCCGGAGTGAACGTGATCCGCCAGAGCGGCGAACATCTGCTCACCCTCATCAACGATATCCTGGACCTGGCCAAGATCGAAGCCGGCAGGTTGGAACTCTACCTGGTCGACATCCCGATTTCCCGGTTCGTGCAGACCATCTCCGAGCTCGTCGGCGTAAAGGCGATGCAAAAGGGGCTGGAGCTGGTGTGCGACCTCGCTCCCGAACTGCCATCGTGGATCCGGGCCGACGAGATGCGGCTGCACCAGATCTTGCTCAACCTGTTATCCAATGCCGTCAAGTTCACCGATCACGGCCGGGTCACACTGCGAGTGCGCTTTGCACCACCGGCCCGGCTGTGCTTTGAAGTGCAGGATACCGGCATCGGCATTGCCGAGGATCAGTTGAAGACCATCTTCGAGCCGTTCAAGCAGGGCGGCGACATGCGGCGCCGTCTTGCCGGCACCGGCCTGGGCCTGGCGATCAGCCGCCAATATGTGCGCCTGATGGGCGGCGAGATCGCGGTCGAGAGCCGGCCCGGCCAGGGCAGCACGTTCCGCTTCGAGGTAGAGGCGCAGCCGGCGCAGGCGACAACGGCAGTGACGGCATCCAGAACCGTGACCGGCTATGCGGGGCCGCGCAAAAAGGTGCTGGTGGTGGACGATGTCGCCGGGAACCGGGCGGTGGTGACCGGTCTGCTGACGCCGCTTGGCTTCGAGGTGGCCGAGGCGACCAACGGCCGCGAGGGGCTGGAGATGGCGCAAGGCCTGCGGCCGGATCTGATCGTGATGGACATCGTCATGCCGGAGCTGGATGGGCTGGCAGCCACACGCCTCCTGCGCCAACTGGAAGCCTTCCAGGAAGTGCCGATCCTGGCGATGTCGGCCAGCGTGTCGGCCAGCGACGGCGAGCAAAGCCTGGCAGCCGGCATGAACGCCTTTCTTCCCAAGCCGATCGACGCGGACAAGCTGCTGGACCAGACGGCAAGGCTGCTACAGCTGGAATGGACCTATGGCCCAGCGCAAGCGGAATCGCCGTCGGAGGCGGGGCCCATCGTGGTGCCGCCGGCGGACGAGATGGAAGTGCTGCATCAGCTGGCCGAACGGGGCAGCATGCGCGACATCATCGCGCAGGCCGACCGCTTGGCCGAGCTGGACGAACGCTATCGTCCCTTTGCCACCCAGTTGCGTTCGCTGGCCCGGAATTGCCAGTCCAAGGCCGTGACACGCCTGGTGGAAAAGTATCGCAATAGCAGCTTCGCAGCGGAGAGGAAGCCGTAGAACTTTGCAGGCGGATAGGAAACCGTAGGACTTTCGCCCGTGTCAAGCTCCGCGGGGACAGTTCCTCCCTGGTTCTGCGCGGCTGAAGGTGCCGAGCGAGGAGAGAGGGGGGTGCGGAGTGTGAGGCGCCTACGCATGCATTACGTCCAGCAGCACCGCTTTCCCCCATGGCTGTGCCCTCCTCGGTCTTTTTGAAGAGGCTAGGACGTCGAATGCCCCTTCTACGGCCCAGTCGCCGGTTGTCGGGGCGCCTCGGGTGGGTCGGCGCTGCGCGACCGAGCGCGTTTGCCAAGAACCTGTGGCGCGGGCAGCGCCGCGGGCGCACGTCGGCCTCGACGCCGGCGTTGCGGGCGCCAGGCGCGCGCATCCCGCTCGAGCTCACGGAAGGAGGGTGCTCGTGAAGATCGGCGTGCTCGGCACCGGCATGGTGGGTCGCACGATCGCGAGCAAGCTCGCCGATCTCGGTCACGAGGTGCGCCTCGGAGAGGCGAAGGTCGTCAAGGCGCTGAACACCGTGAATCGCCTGGCGGTCGTTATGACGGGCTGCGGCAGTTGCCAACCTACGCCACGTCGAACGCGAGCGGCGTCTGTGAGCTGGCGGGAACAGTGGTACGGGAGCGCAGAGACGCCGCCCATGGACGAGATGCCCATGCTCGAGGGCGTGGAGCACGACGCGATGATGGACATGGCGAGGCAGAACGAGGAGCTGAAGACGGCGGAGCCGTTTGACAGGGCGTTCGTCGACGCCATGATCCCGCATCACGAGATGGCGATCGACGCCGCCGAGGTGGCGCAGCAGAAGGCCGAGCACGCCGAGATCAGGACGCTCGCCGACGGCATCATCGAGGCGCAGCAGCGGGAGATCGACCAGATGAAGGCGTGGCGAGCGGAGCGGTATCCGGAAGAGTAGCGGCCGTGCCGGCGCGCGTGTCTCCCGCGGTGACAGGGAGCATTCCTGTCGATCCGGATGCGCAGAGCTCGGTGGGGCGACATGCCACGGAGACGTCGACCGCACGGCGGTGTCTCCTGGCAAAACGGGCCTGGTTCGACCTTTGCCTCTCTTCACGACGCGACGAACCACGAGGAGTCATATGATCAGAGCCTGGCGCTTCCTCACGGTGGTGCTCGCGGCGCTCGCGCTGACGACGACCTCCGCGCACGTCCTGGAGCTGCCGCAGAAGATGCAGTACGACGCGGAGCTCTACTCGGCCGTCAATACGACGCTGTACCGATACTTCGGGTCTGTCGGCGCCATCTACTGCATGGGCTCGCTCGTGGCGGCCTTCCTGCTGGCCCTGCTCGTCCGCAAGCATGGGCTCGCCTACCGCTGGTCTCTCCTCGGAGCCCTCCTGCTCCTGGGCTGGTTCCTGAGCTGGATTGCACTCGTCTTCCCAGTGAACAGCCTGATCGCGACCGCGGCCGAGACATCGCCCGAGGCGCTCCCGGCGCTCTGGATGAAGATGCGCGCGCGCTGGGAGTACGGCCACGCGATCGGGTTCGTCCTCCAGTTCCTCGGGTTCTGCGCGCTGGTCCTGTCGGTCCTCATCGACACGCCGTCGGACGGGCGCATCGGGCGAGGCAAGACCGCGGAGGTGGTCTGAGCGCACCTGTAGAGGGGCTACGACGACGCCGGCGTTGTTCACTGGGTGATCGACCGGGCGCTCGGCCAGGAGCAACTCCATCGCCCCCTCCGCGAACGCCGCGGCGAGGCTCGTCGGCCCAGCGCTAACGTGAGGATCTTCGGCTCATCTTGGTGAGCCTTTTGCTCGGACAGCTCCCTCTTCATGCGAGCACGTCAAGCACGCTCCGTGCCACGATGGTTCGAGAAGGTGCCGCCACAGCAGCGATGCGCATTGGTGACACGCATCTTCGTCAGGGCGTTTTGCCTCGCCGTGGCAGAAATGCATCCGGCGCGTGGCGGCGCGCAGGCGCGTGGCGCAAGCGACCGCGACTTTGGCGCAAGGGCAGACGCTCGGCGACCCGGAGCGGCCCCAGGGCGGGGCAACTCTCCTGACGCGGCAGATCGAGGGCCGGTGAGACTCGATGAACAGAGCTTTCTCGGCCTGCCTTCGGGGCTGGCAGGCGCCAGCGTGACTGCCCTTCATGGGACGCGTCGGACGAGCCCTCGGGCGAATGGCGCCCGGTGAGCGCAGCTCACCTCTCCGCCACGGCTCAAATTGGCACAATCGAAGGTCCGTCTACACGGTCACGACCGACTCGAGCGTCCCTCCAACCCCTCGCGGTCGCCCGCGCGCACGGTGACGCCGGCGTGCACGTTGAAGCCGGAGACCTCCGCGGCCCAGGGGCTGCTCGCACCGATCCGGAAGCGCTCCTCGTCGAGCGAGACCGGGGTGCCATCGTCGGCGAGGCGCAGGAAGGTGCCGCCGAAGAGGGAGAGCTGCATGCACGCTTCGATCGGCGAGAGCTCGGGCACTTCGTTGGAGCGGTCCTCCGCGGGGCGCTCGTCGACGAGACCGCGCCGCCTTCGCCACCGCGTCATGCGCTTCGCGACGCGCGCGGCGATGCCGGGCCGAGCGGAGCGTCGCGAGACGCACCGGCGCCTCGGTCGGCGAAGGGTGCTTAATCGTGCCCTCCGCCTCGAGCGAGGGCTCGGCCGGGCGCGTAGATAAAAGAAGCCGGAGCACTGCGCGAGGACGTGTGGCGCGGCGAACCGATGTGGCAGGGCCGCGAGCGTCGCAACGCAATTTTGCGAAAGTAGGGCTAGCCCCTCAGGTCCGTGCTCATGGCGAGCGCTATCGCTCATACGGGCACACTGGGCCAAGTTCTTGGTTAACGCCGATGCCCCCGTGCCGGGGGCTATCGCGTGAGGGATGGAGCCTCCCGGCAAGGGTATCCGAGGTAGGATACGGAGGTGATCGGGGCTGAATCAGCGTCTATGGCTCGTGTTTGCCGGCGCCGATGCACGGGTGTGTCTGCAAGTCAAAAAAAAGTGACCAGCGGGTTCGCGGCCTGCGGGAGCAGCGACCGATGGGCTCGGCGTGGGGGTGCGGAGACGGGAGGCGACGAGGGGCGCGGACGCGTTCGAAAAATGCGCTTTGATTGCATAGGCAACACCGCTGTTGACGGGCGCCACGCGCCCGTGGCACAGTGACCACGTCAGGTGGCCATTTGGTTTTGCGAGTTACATTCACTCGCCAATAGCGCCCGATCAGGAGAAGAGATGAAAAAGACGCTAATGCTCACGTTCGTATTGGCCGCACAAGGCTTGAGCTGCAGCACCGACGGCCCCGGAGCGGAGAAGCCCACGGAGACCGAAGGCGCTGGCGGGGCAACTGGAGGCGGCGGCGGCGGTGGTGGTGGTGGTGGTGGTGACGGCGGCGGCGCAGCAAGCGGGGGAGCAGGTGGCACTGGCGGCGCAGCAAGCGGGGGAGCAGGTGGCACTGGCGGCGCAGCAAGCGGGGGAGCAGGTGGCACTGGCGGTTCCGGTGGCGCGAACGCATTGACCGCGCCGTGCGACCTTTACGCGAGCGGCGGCACGCCGTGTGTTGCCGCCCATAGCACAGTGCGCGCCCTATTCGGGGCCTACGCCGGGAGGCTCTACCAAGTCCGGCGTGCCTCGGACAACACGACCAAGGACATCTCCGTGCTCAATGCTGGGGGCCCCGCCGATTCCGCACCACAGGACGCGTTTTGCGCCGGGACCTCGTGCGTGATCACGGTGCTCTACGACCAATCCGGACACGAGAATGACCTCTGGTACCAAGGCTCGGACGTGGTGCCCGGTTCACCGAGGAGCAGCCCAGCGAAGGCCACCACGGAGTCGCTGCAAGTCAGCGGAAGCAAGGTCTACTCGCTTTACATCAACCCCGGCAATAGCTACTGGCGCGACGGCCATAACACCGGCGTTCCGACGGGCAGCGCGCCGGAAGGCCTGTATATGGTGACGAGCGGCACCCACGTCAACGGCGGGTGCTGCTTTGACTACGGCAACAGCGAGACCACCCGCAAAGCCGACGGAGCTGGTACCATGGACGCTATCAACTTCAGCAAGCAGTGTTGGTTTGGAGGCTGCTCCGGCTCCGGTCCGTGGGTGCAGGCCGACTTGGAGTGGGGTCTGTTTCCGGGCGGCAGCAGCGATTGGAACCCGAATCAAAAGGCGTTTCCGAACAAGTACGTCACTGCGATCCTGAAGAACGACGGGACTACGCGCTTCGCGCTGAAGGGCGGTAATGCTCAGTCGGGCGCTCTGACCACGCTTTACGAGGGCCCGCTACCGCGCGGCTATAGCCCAATGAAGAAGCAGGGCGCCATCGTGCTCGGCAGTGGTGGTGATTGCTGCAAGCCCGACGGCGGCGCGAACGACAGCGCGGGTACGTTTTACGAGGGCGCGATCGCAGCCGGCTACCCAACCGATGCTACGGAGGACGCGATCCAAAACAACATCATTGCGGCTGGCTACGAGTGAGCGGGTGCTGAAGGAGTGCCCCAGCTCGCCTTTCATCTCTTCGTAGGCCTGCTCTGTCCGGTAGCGCTCCTTGTATTGGCGCACGATCTGCTTCTTGGACATCCTGGTGCCCAGCGTCGTGACCGCGAACTTCGAGGGCTCGCTTTCGCCGAACGGCCACTCGATGAGCAGCCACAGCGGTTCGTGCTCGTCGACCGGGATGCCATCGTCATCGGCGAGTCGAACGCGGCGCAACACGAACCGCGAGGCCAGCTTCTTGCCCGTACCTTCGCGCCATGTGATCCGACGAAACGCCGTTGGGCCAAGCTTGCACGCGTGCTCATCGGCTGTCATGGGGTCTTGCTCCAGCGCCCGCCGGGACCGAGGGCTACGACCATCGTCGTCGAGTCCACACCGACGGCGTAGTCGAAGCCGAGCAGGCGCACGGTGTCGCGAAACTTTGCCGAGTAAGGAGCGCCGGCGGCCCGATCTCCGGCCGCTCCCACGAGGCGGCAGCGCCGCGCGGGTGCCATGTGAACGTCGGGATCGACGTCGGGGGGATCAAGGTCTGGCGATGCCATCCTGCAGCGCCCCGCGCGTGAACACGCACCGCAATCGCATCCCGCGGCGCCCTTCGACGAGCGGCTCGTGCAGCAGAGACCGAGCTGCCCCGCGAGGGGCTTACGGTCCAGCCCCGATCGGTGGGCTCCCCCTGCGCAGCCTGGGTGCGCCCATGTCGGAAGGGCCCTCACCGGAAAGCTGGAGCGCATACGCAATGCCGCTCTGGAGCGTGCCCTTGGTGAAGATTGCCCCGAGGTCAGCCCCGAGCTGCACCATCGTTTGCGCCACCTCCGGGCGGATACCGGTCAGCACCGCCTGCGTCCCCAGGAGGCGCAAGGCTGAGGCGCTGCGCAAGAGCGTCCGGATCACGTACGTGTCAATTTGCTTGATCCCGGTGATGTCCAGGATCACGACGCGCGCCTGGTGCCGCTGCGCGCCCGAGAGCGCCGCCTCGAGCACCTGCTGGGCCCGCTCGGCGTCTACCGTGCCGATGAGCGGCATGACCATGATCCGGTCAGTGATGGGGATGAGCGGCGTGGACAGCTCCGACAGCCGCGCCCGCTGCGCCTCGATCATCTGCTCCTGCAGCGCCACCCGCTCCCGCTGCGCCTCGATCATCTGCTCCTGCAGCGTCGCCCGGTCCCGCTCTGCTTGCTCGCGTTGCCGGAGCTCGATCTGCAGCCGCTCGTTGGCCGCGCCGAGCTCCTGGTTGGAGACGCGCAGCTCCTCGGTCCGCTCCAACACCTCCGCCTCCAGCCGCTCGTTGGTCTGCCTCACCGTCTCGTTCGCCTCCCTCACCTCGGCCAAGAGCCGCGCGTTCTCGATCGCGATCGCCGCCTGCGAGGAGACCAGCTCCAAGAGCTCCACCCGGGCCGCGTGGAACGCAGCAGACGCCGTCTTGTTCTCCAGATACAATAGGCCGATCGGCCGATCCTGGTAGACGAGCGGCAGGCAGAGGATGGATTGGACCCCGCCTGCCGCGAGGTGCGGATCGGCGGCGAAGCGCCCGTCCTGCCAGGCGTCGTTCACCACCACCGGCTCGCGCGTGCGGGCCACGAACAGCGCCACGCTCTGGCACAGCTCGGCCCCGGCGCCCAGCGCCCGGCTCGGCCCCACCTCGAGCACCTCCGGGTTCACCCCGAACGTCGCCTCCACGAACAGTTGCCCCCCTCGCTCCAGCAAGAGCGCGCCATGCTCGGCCCCGGCGCTCTCCAGCACGATCTTGGCCAGCTGCTCGATCACCTCGGGCAGCGTGCTCTCGCCAGCGATGGCCTGCGCGGCGCGCAAGACCAGGGCCGCGTCGCGCAGGCTGCCGGCGATCGTCTGGCCCAGGACCGTCGTGCCCATGGTCGTGCTGGCCGAGGAGGCCGTGGTGGGCCTGCGCCGCCCGCGACCCGCAGCCATCGAGGGCAACAGGTGCCCGTGGTCTCTGGCGAGGTCCTCCGCCTTGGCCGACGCCCCCCAGTGCAGGTAGCCCAGGTAGGCGTCGTCCAGGTAACCGCGCGCCGCCCTGACCCTGCCCAGGGCCAGGTACATCTTGGCGCACAGCTCGTTGGCCAGGGCCTCGTCCTGCGCAAACTCGTTCTGCTTGGCCAGGGTGATCGCCTGGTCATAGAGCGTCATCGCCTCGGCGTGCTTGCCCGCCCTGCGCGCGGACTCAGCCTCGATCAGGAGCAGCTGATGCTGGTAGTTCCGGGGGCAGGTCGCCGCCAGGCGCCCGATCTCGGCTCGGTGGCGGGCGACGGCCGCCTCGCGGCGCGCCTCCTCCTCGGCTGTCTCGGCGGCCGGGAGCGCGAGCCACGACAGGCAGGGGTGGAAGTGGAGCCATGCCGTGAAGTAGTTGCCCGCGGCGATCGCGCTCATGGGCTCAGCCTTCCTGGCCACGGCGAGCACGGCCTCGTGCTCGCCGTGGAGGAAATGAACCTGGAGCCTCAACAGGCAATAATACAAGCTCACGATGTTCGGCTCCTGCTCGTCCAGCCTCGCCGCGAAGCTGTCTTCGTCGAAGCTCTCGTCGCTCAGGGTATGCCTGCTCCGCGTCCGACCTTGCAGGTTCGCGAGCACCTGCTTCACGACGGTCAGCACCCCCGTGGCCATCACGTCCCGGATGCGCTGCATGAACACCAGGGACCTGTCCACGTCGGAGCGGAGCTCATCGAGCGCACAGCCTGCGCCGAACTTGAGCATGGGCGTGTTGAAGCAATTGATGGCGAAGAAGATGAAGTCGCCGCACGAGAGCGCCGCCTGAAGCCCGCGCTCGATATAGGGGAGCGCGGCGCGGAACGGCTCCGTGAAGCAGACGAAGTAGGTGAAGGTGCTGTTCAGCTTGGCGACGAGGGCCGGGTTGGGGAACTTGTCGTTGAGGGCGAACGCGAGCCTGCCGAACGCAAGGCCCTCCGCAGGCCGACCGAGGATGGCCGTCAGGATATAGCCATAGGCCATGTAGCCGAACGCGGACACGTTCGAGTGGCCGTGCTGGAGGCAGATCTGGACGAACTTGAGGACGCTCGGCGCATAGAGGTCTGGCTCCGCGTGATAGATCGGCGTCACCATGTCGGCGATGAGCTGGAGCACCGCGTCCAGCGCCGGATCGTCGACGACCTTCGCGTCGAGGAGATCCTCCACGCGGCGGCCCTGAAGGGCCGCGGCGACCTCCGCGAGCCCGCGCTCGAAGGCGGCCTGCCGCTCGGCCGCTGTCTCGGGCAGCGTCACGCCGAGACACGACAGGCCGGCGAGCCCCGCCTTCACCGCCTCGGCGTGCTTGCCGAGCGTCTGGTACAGGATCACGCGCAGGTTGTGGATGCGCGCCCGCTCCAGGCTGGAGGAGGCGCGCGGCAACGCCACGTCGAACAGCGCCTCTGCCCGCTCGAGCGCGCCGCTCAGGTACGCGCTCTCCGCCCCCTCGAGGTGCAGGCTCCACGCGAGCGCGTGGTCGCTCGCCCAGCTCCCCGGGCCCAGCAGCTCGATGCCAGCCGCAAAGTGGTCGGCTGCGACCTGGTAGGCCGTCGCCGCCTTGGCCTTGCGGCCAGCGCGCAGGTGCAGCCGGGCCACCTCGCTCCGCTCGGCCGCGTCGGCGATCCGGCCGGCCGCGAGGCGCAGGTGCCGCACGATCTCCAGCAGATCCTCGCCGCGCGGCGGCTGTCCGCTCCGCGCCCACAAGAGCCGGCCAATGGAGAGATGCACCTCCACCTTTTGCCCCTCGGGGATGAGGCCATACGCAGCCTCCCGCACCCGATCGTGCAAGAATCGGTACGAGATCTGCAGAGCGAGGGCGTCCGCGCCTGGCGGCAGGCCCCCGCTCATATCGAGGAGGCGATAGTCGCCGCCCTGCGGCATCACCAGCCCCTCGCGCAGCGCCTCCCACAGCTCCGCGGCCGTGTCTGCGGGTGATCGCTCATCGATGATCGCCAGCGTGCCCAGATCGAAGGCGTGGCCGATGCACGCCGCGAGCGACAGAGCGCGCTGCGTCCTGGGCGCCAGCCGGTGCAGCTTGCTCAGCATCAGGTCGACCACGTTGTCCGTGACCTTGGCCTCCTGAATGCGCCCGATGTCCCAGCGGAAGGCGCCCGTGGCCGAGTCGAACCACAAGAGCCGCTCGTCGTGGAGCGCGCCCAGAAACTGGCTCACGAAGAACGGGTTACCGCGCGTCTTGTCGAAGACCAGCGCGGACAGCGGCTCGAGCTCCCGCTCGGAGGCCCGGAGCGTCTCGGCCAGCAGCGCGGCCACCGTCGGCCCATCCAGCGGCCTGAGCGTCAGCTCGGTGAGCGCCGCCCCCGCCTTCCGGAGCTCGTCCAGGGTCGCCCGCAGCGGGTGGGTCGCGTCCACCTCGTTGTCCCGGTAGGCCCCGAGCAACAGCAGGTGCTTGCTCTCCGGATCGCTGAGCAACAGGCTGAGCACCCGCAGCGACGCCGGATCGGCCCACTGCAGGTCGTCGAGGAACAGGGCCAGCGGGTGCGCGGCGGTGGCAAAGACGCGCACGAAGCGCACCACCAAAAGCTCGAAGCGGTTCTTCGCCTCGGCTGGCCCCAGCGCCGGCACCTCCGGCTGCGGACCGACGATCAGCTCGAGCTCCGGGATCAGGTCGAAGAGCAGCCGTCCGTTGGGGCCGACCGCCTCGACGAGCGCGCTCTTCCACGCCTCGAGCACGGCCGCGGGCTCGGCCAGGATCTGCCGGACGAGCTCGCGAAGCGCGTGCGCCACCGCCCCGAGCGGGCTGTCCTGGCTGAGCGGATCGAACTTGCCCCGCGCCAGGGCGCCCCCTTCGCGGGCGATGGGCTTGTGGAGCTCGTCCACCAGCGCCGACTTGCCCACGCCGGCGTAGCCTGAGATCAGGATCAGCTCGACCGCGCCCTTGCGCACCTGCGCAAAGGCCGACACGAGGGCTTCGACGTCGTGCTCGCGACCGTACAGCTTCTGCGGGATGCGCAGCTCCCCTGCCACATCCTTCTCGCCCAGCGGGAACAGCGAAACCTGCCCGCTCGACCGCCATTGCCCGAGGCACCGCTCCAGGTCCGCCAGCAGCCCGCGCGCGCTCTGATACCGCTCCTCCGGCAACTTCGCCAGCAGCTTCAGCACCACCGCCGACACCGCCGGCGGCACCTGGCTCGCCAGCTCGTGCGGCGGCGTCGGGGTCCGCGCGATGTGGCTGTGGACCAGCTCCATCGGGTCCGTCGTCGCAAACGGCAGCTCTCCCGCCAGCAGCTCGTAGAGCGTCACGCCCAGCGAGTACAGGTCGGTGCGCAGGTCCACCGCCCGGTTCATCCGCCCCGTCTGCTCGGGCGATAGGTACGCCAGCGTCCCTTCCAGCACCCCGGGGCGCGTCGCCTGCGCACTCTCGCGCACCAGGCGCGCGGCGATGCCGAAGTCTACCAGCCGCGGCGCCCTCGTCGCCCCCTCGAGCATGATGTTGTGCGGCTTGATGTCCTTGTGAATCACCTGCCGCTGGTGCAGCGCCTCCAGCGTCGCGGCGACCGCGATACCGATCTGCAGCGCCGCCTCCAGGTCGAGCCGCTGCGCCAGCAGCAGGTCGTGCAGCGAACAGGCGCCCAGGTCCTCCATCACCAGCGCCAGGCCTCGGCCGCATTTCTCCAGCGCGCAAGCGCGCACCACGCCGGGGAGATCGCGCAGGTCGTTGAGGATGGCGAACTCCCGTCGCAGCCGGCCCAGCTGCCTGGCCGTAGGGAACTCGCTCCCGGTCACCTTGACCGCGACAGGCGCACCGTCGGCGTCGCGGTAGCCGCGAAAGAGGACCGTCTCGGAGCCTTCATAGGCTCGGGTCGTGAGCGTGTAACTGGGCAGTTCTAGCATGCGGCATTCCCCCTCGAAGCCTGTTGTTGAGGCGTGGTCGATCCCTCGTGATGCCATCCTACAGCGCCGCGCGCGCGAGCACGCACCACAATCGTATCCCCGCCGCGCCCTTCGACAGCCTGCGTCAGCGTCAGGAACCTGACAGGAGGGGGGCGAATCTGTCGGAATTGGGTGCCCGTCTGTACAGCCTCTCCCGAAGACAGGGATCGCTGCAACCCGCCTGGTCGCTTTCTGAGCCAGACGTCTGCTGAGGCCGATCGCGGGTGAGCGAGTGATTTGCAGGGCCACCTCCGGGCCACGCCGGCAAGGACCGGCGAGAGGACCTCGGCGCTCGCCGGGAGGCGATGTCGGTGTTCGCGGTCTACGCCTCGCGCCAGCAGCAGCCGGCGGTGGTCCGCGCGTTCCTGGAGAGGCTAGGACGAGCCGGCCGGATCACGGATGAGGGCTCACGGCGACCGGGCGCGACGACCGATCAGCAGGCGCCGGCCGTGAAGCCGGACGCGCTCGGTAGTCCATCACACCAGCGCGGCGCAGCGGGGCGCGAGCACGGCTTCCAAACGCCATGCGCTTGTGATAGAAATCATCTTCGCTCCGTCGAGGGGGCTGGCAGGGGGATACGGTGAGCGGAACGGACACCGCTTACGCGTGCCGTAGAACTTTTTGCATCTTGCCCGGAGCTGCTCCTCGCCGCGGTGTTGACGGGAAGGTGCTGCATTGGAGCAGCGCGCTCCGCCGGGTGTTCGGAGCTTGGATCGAGCACGGGAGCTCGCTCGGAGCGCTCGTTCATGCGTTGATATATCAACGGTTATTTGGCGGCGTGAGCGAATCGTAATCGATCGTCGATCGCCCGAGATCGAGCGTGGTGATTCGCCCTTGACATCCTCAAATATTTCACGTTCTCCTTCAATAGGCCATGGCAAGACGCCCTATGATTGAATGAGAGACGGCTCAAATCAACGGATATCGCATCGCCGCGAAGACGGGCGAGACGGCGGCCTCCGTCACATATCGAGCCCGCCGAGAGGGCGATGGGCGGGAGGTGGCGGTGAGGATGCTCCACGCCGATCTCACGCGGATCGCCGATGTCACGCGCTTCAAACACGCATGCGGCGCTATCGGGCGCATCGACTCGGAGAGGATTGTCAAGGTCCACGGCGTCGAGGAGCACGCGGACGGGCTCTTGCTCGTGACCGAGTATTTCCCGGCTGTCGCGCTGTCCGACATCCTGAAGGATCGGGGCGAGCTCGACGTCGGCGGGTTCCTGAGCGGAGCCATCCTCATGACCGAAGCCCTGGCCGATATCCACCGACGTAGCCTGATCCACGGCGACATCAGGCCCCGGAACATCCTGTTCGGGGAGGGGGGGCAGATCAAGCTCACCGGCTTCGGCGTCGAATCCATCGTGACGCGCGAGAGGGAAGCCATCTACGGCCGCGAGGTCCTCTCGGAGGTGCTCCCGTACTCCTCACCCGAGCAGACCGGCCGCATGAACCGCAGCGTCGACTACCGCACCGACCTCTACTCGCTCGGGGTTGTGTTCTACGAGATCCTCGTCGGGCGAAGGCCGTTCGAGGCCGCGGACCCGCTCGAGCTGATTCACGCCCACATCGCCGTGAGGCCGGCCCCACCCTCGGAGCTGAACCCGAACGTGCCCCCGGCGCTCTCGGCCATCACGATGAAGCTCCTCGGCAAGAACGCCGAGGATCGCTACCAGAGCACCGAGGGCCTGAAAGACGATCTGGAGGAGTGTCGGCGCCGCTGGGAGGAGCGCGGCGCGATCGAGGATTTCACCCCGGGCCAGCACGACAGGACCGATGTCTTCCAGATCCACCAGAAGCTCTACGGCCGCAAAGGCGACATCCGGCGGCTCATCGAGTCGTTCGACGACGCGCTTCGGGGCAGGCGCGCGATCGTGCTGGTCTCGGGCTACTCGGGCATCGGCAAGTCGTCCCTCGTCCAGGAGATCCTCAAGCCGCTGGCGCGCGAGCGAGGCTACTACGTCAGCGGCAAGTACGACCAGTACAATCGCGACACGCCCTACAGCGCCGTCGTCCATGCGTTCGACGCGCTCGTCAAGCAGCTCCTGTCCGAGAGCGAGGAGCGCGTCCAGAGATGGCGGCAGGCCATCCTCGATGCCCTCGGGAGCAACGGGCAGGTCATCTGCGATGTCCTGCCGTCGCTCAGGCACCTCATCGGCGAGCAGCCGGCCGTGCCGGCGCTCGGCCCGGTCGAGGCCCAGAACCGCCTGAACCGCTGCTTCTGGCTGTTCGTCTCGGTATTTGCGCGCGGTGCGCACCCGCTCGTCCTGTTCCTCGACGATCTCCAGTGGATCGACGCCGCGAGCCTGGGGCTGCTCCGCGCGCTCCTCGCCGACGACTCGCTCGAGGCGCTCTTCTTCTGCGGCGCCTACCGCAACAACGAGGTGTCGCCCGGGCACCCGGTCGTCCGGGCCCTCGAGGAGCTCAAGCGCACAGGGCTCGTCGTGCGCGACATCGTCCTCGCCCCGCTGGCGCGCCCGCACCTGCTCCAGATGCTCTCGGACAGCCTCAAGCGCGACGACTGCAGTCCGCTCGCCGATGCCGTGCAGAAGAAGGCCGGTGGCAACCCGTTCTTCATCAAGAAATTCGTCCGGTCGCTGCACGACCACGGCGTGCTCACGTTCGCAGCCGGGTCAGGCTGGCGCTGGGACCTCGCGCGGATCGACGCGCTCGCGTACACGGACAACGTCGTCGACCTCATGGTGCGCACCATCGCGCGCCTGCCGCCGGAGGCGGTGGAGGCGCTCAAGCTCGCCGCGGCGATCGGCAACCGGTTCGAGCTCGACATGCTCGCCACGGTGAGCGAGTGCTCGCCGGAAGAGGTGTACGGCCGCCTCGATCCCGCCGTCGGCGAGGGGTTCGTGCTCGCCAGGCGCGACGGCTACCGCTTCGCCCATGACAAGGTCCAGGAGGCCGCGTACGCGCTGATCCCGGAGGCGGACCGGCCCGCCTTCCACCTCCGGATCGGCCGGCTGCTCGCGGGCAAGCTGGATCTCTCCGAGAGCCAGAGCCTCTTCGACGTCGTCAGCCACCTGAACAGCGCCGGCGACCTCGTGTCGGACCCCGCGGAGCGCCTTTCCCTCGCCCGCATGAGCCTCGAGGCCGCCTGCCGCGCCGAGGACTCAGCCGCCTTCAGCAGGTGCTGCCAGACCTGCCGCCGCTCGCGGACCCGAATATCCGCGCCATGCAGGACGTGCTCCAGGAGCTCTTCGTTCCCTGCTGGTTCTTGAGCCCCAACAACCTCGCCATCACACTCGGGATGCTCGTCGAGAACACGCTGCGCCACGGGCGATCGGCGCACGCGATTTTCGGCTGCATCAACTTCGGGAGTCTCCTCTGCGGCCGTGGCGACATCGAGCTCGGCTACCGCGTCGGCCGCGCCACCATCGACCTTGCGGAGCGCTACCCGGACAAGAAGTCCGAAACGGTGCTCCTCGACATGTGGGGCGCCTGGTTGCAGCACTGGAGAGAGGGCTACCCCGCCTGCAAGAATTCGTTGCTCGCGGCGATGCACGCCGGGCTCGACACGGGCCAGTACATCTGGGCGTTCTACAGCACGAAGAACTGCATCACGAACAGCCTCCTGCGCGGCCTCCCGCTCTCCGACCTCCTCGCCGAGGCGCAGAGCTACCAGCCGATATGCAAACTCGACGAGGCCAACTCCATCACCTGGACAGTGGGCGCGGTCGGACAGCTCGCGCACCAGCTCTCGGTCGAGACCGCGCACCCGGCCAAGCTCAAGGGCCCGTGGGTCGACATCGACGAGGTGATCGAGGAGTGCCGCCGGATCGACAACCAGGGCTCGCTCTTCTTCGCTCATTTCTTCGTCGTTCTTCACCGCGTCTTCCAGGGCGCGTTCGAGGAAGCGGCGCGCACCGCGCTCTCGATGGACGTCGAGCTCCCGGCCGTGGCGGCCTGGCATGGCATCCCCGCGTTGCATTGCTACGCCGGCGTCGCGCTCACGCAGGCGGCGGACGTGGTCTCCCCGGACGAGCGCGCGCTCTTCCTCGCCCGCGCGGAGATCTTCGCTGAAAAACTCTCGCGCTGGGCGGACCTCTGCCCGGAGAACCTGGCGCACCGCAGCGCCCTGCTCGGCGCCGAGATCGAGCGCGCCCGCGGCAATGCGCACGCCGCGGCAGATCGCTACCACGAGGCGATCGCCCTCGCGCACCGCGGCGGCTACCTCCACGACGAGGCGCTCGCCAACGAGCTCGCGGGACTTTCCTTCCGCGCGCTCGGCAGAACCATCGTCGCCCGCGCCTACCTGACCGAGGCGCACAGGGCGTACGGCCGATGGGGCGCTCCCTGTGCGATGCGGCGCCTCGAACGCTCATACCCCGACCTCGTCCCCAGCGAGATCCTCCGCGGCGCGACGTGTCCGGAGGCCGCTGCGCCCGCCAGCACCGCGTTCGACCTCGGCTCGGTGCTCAAGGCCTCGCAGGCGATCTCGGGCGAGATCCTGCTCCCCTCCCTCCTCGAGAAGCTCATGCAGAGCATCCTCGAGAGCGCAGGCGCCAGGAAGGGGCTCGTGATCCTCAGGGACAACGACGGGCTCGTGGTCCAGGCGGAAGGCCACGTCGAAGCGCAGGAGATCAAGGTGTTCTCGCCCGTGCCCCTGGACTCGTGCGGGGATGTCGCCGTGAGCGTGGTGCACTACGTCGCGCGAACCGCAGAGAGCGTCGTCCTCAGCGACGCCGCCAGCAGCGAGCAGTTCGCGAGCGACCCGTACCTCGCGAGGACCCAGGCCCGATCGATCCTCGCGGCGCCCATCCTCCGGCAGGGGCGCCTCGTGGGCGTCATCTACCTCGAGAACGATCTGGCCGCCGGAGCCTTCACGCCGGACCGGCTGGAGGTGACCAGGGTGCTCGCCGCCCAGGTGGCCATCTCCATGGAGAACGCGCTCCTCTATGCGAGCCTCGAGGAGAAGGTCAGGACACGGACCGCCGAGCTCGAGGTCGCCCACGAGCAGATCGCGATCGAGCTCTCGGAGAAGCTCGCGCTCATCGCGCGGCAAAAAGAGCTCATCCGCACCCTCTCCACGCCCATCCTCGAGGTGTGGGACGGCGTGCTCACCATCCCGGTGGTGGGTGGGCTCGATGATGACCGGGCCGCGACGATCATGCAGGATCTCCTCGAACGGGTGGTCCATACCCAGTCCAGGTCCACGATCATCGATCTCACGGGGGTCGACGCGATCGATCCCGGCACGGCCGAGCGCCTCGTGCGCATCATCCGATCCGTGCAGCTCCTGGGCTCCCGCAGCGTCATCACGGGCATTCAGCCCGAGGTGGCCCGGACCATGATCTCGCACGGGCTCGACCTGCGCCGCGTGGCGACGCGCGCGAAGCTGCGCGATGGCCTGCGCATGTGCATGGGACAGGGGAACTGAGGGGCTGAAGCCCGTCGGTCGCGCCGGTCCGCTCGATGGTGAGAAGCTCTACGCAGCGAGGACGGGCATCATGCAGAGCGCTCGCTCGGCGTACGCGGGACGGAACCGCCAAGACGCCACAAACGCCAAGATAAAACTCTCTTCTTGGCGTTCTTGGCGTTCTTGGCGTCTTGCGGTTCGAAATTCTGCGCTTTCAGGCAGTTAGGAGCGGCGCTGCGAAGCAGCGAGATGCGCAGCCTCTCGAGCTCGACGCCCCGTGGGAGGGACGTCCTGGTCGCGGATGGCCGCATTGAGCAGCACGACGAGCTCCGGCTGCGGGGCCGCCTTCCACGGAAGGTCGCGTTCTGCAGTGTGACTGAAGCGACCGATGTGTGACGGTCGCCCGCCCCATCGAGGCTGGCCCCGCCATCGTACCCGACCGTCACGTTTCAGAGCCGCCTTCATGAATGGCCGCGAGCACCGGTGCATCGAAGCGCGGGAGGTGAGGATCCTCCTACTTTCGCAGTGGTACCACCCCGAGCCGGTCGCGCGCCCCCATCTGCTCGCGGAGGCGCTGGCCGCGCGCGGGCACGAGGTGACGGCGGTGACCGCGTTCCCGAACTACCCACATGGCGGCATCTACCCGGGGTACCGGCAGCGTCTCTGGGACGTGGAGCACGCGAGCGGCACCAGGGTGATACGCCTCCCGAGCTACCCTGATCACAGCCGATCGCGTGTGCGGCGGACGCTCAACTACGCGAGCTTCGCTGCCTCGACCGCGCTGCTCGGGCCCGCCCTCTCAGGACCTGCAGACGTCGCCTGGGTCTACAATCCCCCGCCGAGCCTCGCGATCGCTGCCTCCTGGTTCGCCGCGCTCCGCCAGATACCGTGGGTCTACGAGATCCAGGACCTGTGGCCCGAGACGGCGGCGGCCTCGGGCATGCTCGACAACCGGCTCGTGCTCGCCGGCATCGATCGTGTGAACCGCGCCCTCTACCGGCGCGCCGCAGCAATCACCGTGATAAGCCCGGGGCTCGCGCGCGAGCTCTCGCGCAGAGGCGTCTCGACAGGCAAGGTGCACCTGATCCCGAACTGGGTCGACGATCGGATATACAGGCCGGTGGAGCCCGATGCGCAGCTCGCCGCGGAGCACGGGCTATCCGGGCGCTTCGTGGTCCTCTTCGCGGGCAACATGGGCGCTGCCCAGGCACTCTCCAGCGTGCTCGACGCGGCCGATCAGCTGCGCGACCTCACCGATGTGCGGTTCGTCATGGTGGGCGATGGCGTCGACGCGCTCAGGCTCCGGCGCGAAGCAGCGGCGCGAGCTCTCTCGAACGTCGTCTTCATCGGCCAGCAGCCCCACGCGCGCATGCCGCACTTCTTCGCCCTGGCCGATGTGCTGCTCTCGCACCTCCGGCGTGATCCGTGCTTCGAGATCACGATCCCTTCGAAGATCCCGGCCTACATGGCCGCCGCGAGGCCGGTGCTCGTCGCGGCGCACGGGGATCCGGCGGAGCTGGTCCGGGACAGCGGGGCGGGTCTCGCCTGCGAGCCCGAGAACCCGGCGGCGCTCGCCGACGCCGTGCGGCGACTGCGCAGCATGATGCCGGAGGCGCGGCGCGCGATGGGGGAGGCCGGCCGCCGCCATTTCCTTCGCTGGTTCACGCGCGACTCGCTCGTGCGTCGCTACGAGGAGGTCTTCGCGCGCGCAGCGGGATGAGATTGTCATGGTGAATACGCCGACGCGCGAGCGCGCCGGCGTGGGGCCGGGGAGACCGGCGGACGCAGTGCACGGACACATCGCGGTGAGGAACGCTTCATGGGCGAGACGGCGGCCACAGCGGCGGACATCATGCAGGGCTACAAGGACGGGCGGATCATCGTGACCGGGGGGGCGGGCGCGATCGGCGGCTCGCTCACGGCGGTCCTGGCCGACGCGGGCGCGGAGGTGATCGTGGTGGACGACCTCTCCTCTTCGTCCCGCTGGCGCATCCCGGCGCGGAGCAACGTGCGCTTTGTGGAGGGGAGCGTCGTCGATGACGACCTGCTCGCAGGGGTGTTCCGGGAACGACCCTCTCACGTCTTCCACCTCGCCGCGCTGTTCGCGAACCAGAACTCGGTGGACAACCCGGAGCGCGATCTCGAGGTCAACGGCCTCGGCACATTGCGGGTGCTGCGGCACGCGCAGCGCAGCGGGGCGCAGCGCTTCGTCTTCGCTTCGTCCGGGTGCGCGGCCTACGGCAGCGACCCGCCGCGGCCCGTCCACGAGGATCACCTCTCGCTCGACGTCCATACGCCTTACCAGGCCACCAAGCTGCTCGGCGAGCTGTATTGCAATTGTTTTCGCGGTCATCTTCCCGGACAGGAAGGGCTGAGCACCGTGCGGGTCCGCCTCTTCAACTCGTATGGTCCGGGCGAGGTCCCTGGCCGCTACCGCAACGTGATTCCCAACTTCATCTACCTGGCCCTGCGCGGCGAGCCGCTGCCGATCACCGGGACGGGAGCGGAGACGCGCTCGTTCACCTACGTGGGGGACATCGTCGATGGGCTGCTCCGGGCCGGCATCACGGCGGCCGCCTCCGGCGAGGCGTTCAACCTGGCCTCTGACGAGGAGACCGCCATCATCGACCTCGCGCGAGCCATCAACGAAACGACGGGCAACGGCGCCGGCGTCCGGTTCGTCGAGCGCCGGGCGTGGGACACGCAGCGCCGTCGCGTCGCGTCCACCGACAAGGCCCGTCGCTTCCTCGGCTTCGACGCGCAGACGGGCCTGCACGAGGGGCTCGCGCGCACCGTGGCGTGGTTCCGCGAGCACTGGACCCAGATCGAGGCAGAGGCGCGCTTCTAGGGATATGCGCGTCGCGCTCTGGGGCCCCCTCCCGCCGCCCACCGGCGGAATCACGCGGTGGATGCGGAATTACCTCGACGCAGCGGCAGCGGCGGGCGTCGAGGCGGACGTCATCGACACCTCGCCCCGAGGCGCCTCGATCGCGTCCACGAGCAGGCTTCGCCCCTCGCGCGCGGTCCGCGCGGGCGAGGCGCTGGCCGCGCTTCACCGGCTGCTCGCGCGACGCCGGCCGGATGTCGTTCATCTGTGCACCACGCTGTTCTGGGCGACCGCCCGCGACGGCCTCGCAGCGGAGCTCTGTCGTCGCGCGGGCGTGCCGGCCGTGCTCCACCTGCGCTTGTCGCCGCAGATCATCGCCTGGCATCGCGCCCTGCCGTGGCCAGCTCGGCAGGCCGTGCGCGCCGTGATGGGCCGCGCCGCGGCCGTCATCACGCTCTCGGAAGAGCTAGAGCGCTACGTGCAGGCCCTGGTTCCGGGGGGCCGCGTCCTCCGGATCCCGAACCCGGTCGACACCGAAGGCTTCCACCCCGCCGCCGCGCCGCGCTCGCCAGGCCAGCCGCTGCGGGTGCTCTTCGCGGGGCTCATCACGCCGAAGAAGGGAGTCCTCGAGCTCGCGCGGGCCGTGCTGGCGGTCGAGGGCCTGACCCTCGCGCTCGTGGGGCCTCGCGACGCAGGGGGCGCTGCGGGCCCGTCCCGTCGCCTCGACGAGGCGCTCGGGGAGCTCGCGCGGCAGGGCCGCCTGAGCCTGCTCGGCCAGGTGCCCGAAGACGCGATGCCCGCGGTCTACCGCGACGCGGACGTCTTCTGTCTACCGAGTCACGGCGAGGGTCTGCCGAACGCGTTGCTGGAGGCCATGGCCAGCGGTCTGCCCTGCGTCGTCACGCCGGTCGGCGCAGTGCCGGAGGTGATCCAGGGCGAGGGCGGCCGGGTGGCCCTGACGGTGGCGCCGAGGGACGAGGAGGCGCTACGGAATGCGCTGCGCTCCCTGCGCGACGACCCTTCCCTGCGGGCGCAGCTCGGCGAGGCTGCGCGCCGGCGGGCCGTGCGCCGCTATGCGAGCAGGACGATCATGGCAGAGTACGCAGCGCTGTATACACAGCTCGCAGCGGCCAACACCTCGCGCCCGGAGCCGCGGGACGAAAGCCGCGCCCCGGGCGGGAGCGCTGCCGCGAGCACATGTCGCGGAGATCGAGAGCACCGATGAAATCGACCCTCGTCACGGCGGAGGCTGACGTTTGATGGCACGGATCCACCTCTCCAAGGCCGACATCACCGACATCGAGGAGAAGTACGTCGTCGAGGCGCTGCGCTCGGGCTGGGTGGCTCCGCTCGGTCCGGAGGTCGACGCCTTCGAGCGCGAGGTGGCCGAGCGGGTGGGTGTGCAGCACGCGCTCGCGCTGTCCTCCGGCACGGCAGCCCTCCACCTGGCCCTGCTGGAGGTCGGAGCCGGCCCGGGGACCGTCGTCGTCCTTCCGACCATGACCTTCGTCGCGTCGGCGAACGCGGTGGTCTACACGGGCGCGGAGCCTGTGTTCGTGGACTCCGGCGAGGACGGGAACGTCGACGCGGGGCTGATGCTCGAGGCGATCGACACTCTCCGCGCCGAGGGCGTAAGCGTCGCCGCCGCGATGAGTGTCGACCTCTTCGGTCGGTGCGCCGACTACGATGAGCTCGTCGATGCCCTCGCCGAGCGCGATGTCCCGCTCATCGAGGACGCCGCGGAGGCCCTCGGCGCCACGTACCGCGGCCGCCCCGCCGGCGCGTTCGGGCGAGCCGCCGCGCTGTCCTTCAACGCCAACAAGATCATGACGACCTCGGGCGGCGGGATGCTGCTCAGCGACGACAGCGAGCTCGTCGAGCACGCGCGCTACCTGTCGACCCAGGCGCGCCTGCCCGTGCCATACTACCAGCACACGGAGATCGGTTATAACTACCGCCTGTCGAACCTCCTCGCCGCCCTCGGGCGGGCCCAGCTGTCACGGCTTGACGAGATGCTGAGTCGCCGGAGGCAGATCCGTTGCATCTACGCGGAGGCGTTGGCCGCTGTGCCGGGGGTGACCGTGCTGGGTCGGGACACGTCGCGGGGCGACAATGAGGACAATTGCTGGCTGACCTGCCTCACCCTCGACCCTGCCGAGAGCGCAACCACACCGGACGAGGTCGTCCGGGCCCTCACGGCGAAGGAGATCGAGGTCCGGTACCTGTGGAAGCCCATGCACATGCAGCCCCTCTACGCCGGCGGTCGCTCGTGGCTCCGAGGGAGCTCGGAGCGGCTCTTCCGCACCGGTGTCGCCCTACCGAGCGGCTCGGGTCTCTCCGACGACGAGGTCGCACGCGTTGTCAGCTCGATGACGTCGGCCCTGGAGCGGCGCTCATGAAGCCCGGCTCCGATCTCGCGAGACGGGTCCTCGACCTCACCGTGGCCGTACCCTTGTTCGTCCTCACGCTGCCAGTGCAGGCGGCCACTGCGGTGGGCGTGCGGCTCGCGATGGGCCCGCCGGTGCTGTTCCGGCAGCCGCGCTCTGGGCTCCACGGCCGCCCGTTCACGATGGTCAAGTTCCGGACGATGCGCGATCCGGCCGAGCTGGGTGGTGACACCGACGACGGCGCACGCCTCACGGCGTTCGGCGGCTTCCTCCGGAGGACGAGCCTCGACGAGCTGCCGACTCTCTGGAACGTCCTGCGGGGCGACATGTCGCTGGTCGGTCCCCGACCGCTGCTCATGGAGTACCTCGACAGGTACACGCCCGAGCAGGCACGCCGACACGAGGTCCGGCCCGGACTGACAGGCCTCGCTCAGATCCGTGGACGGAACGCTCAGACGTGGGACGAGCGTCTCCGCCTCGACGTCGAGTACGTGGACACACGGACCCTCGTCGGTGACCTGAAGATCCTCGCTCGGACGGTGGTGAGCGTCCTCAAGCGAGAAGGGATCTCCGCCGCCGGCCACGCGACAATGCCGAAGTTCACGGGTTCGACGCAGCTGGAGGAGCGCGCATGAGCCAACGCATCGTCATCGTCGGCTGCGCAGGGGTCGGGCGCGAGGTCTTCGACATCGTGGAGGCGCTCCGGGCCGTCGGAGAGGCGTGGGAGGTGCTCGGATTCCTCGACGACGACCCGAGCGAGTCGGATCGCGTTCGTGTGGCGGCGCTGGGCAGCCGCATCCTGGGCACCGTCGCCGACGTGCGCGAGGTGCACGCCGATGTGGGTGTCGCGCTCGCCGTGGGCTCCCCTCACGTTCGGAGGATGCTTGACGAGCGCGTCGGACCTGCGCGCGCACGTCCTGTCCTGGTCCATCCCGACGCCACGGTGAGCCGCGCTGTCGTCCTCGGCGAAGGAAGCATCGTCGCTGCCGGCGCTCGCTTGAGCACGAACGTCGTGACCGGGCGTCACGTGCACGTCGACCAGAACGTCACGGTCGGCCACGACGCCGAGCTCGCAGACTTCAGCCGTCTCAACCCGGGTGCATGCATCTCCGGCGCCGTCGCGGTGGGCGCGGAAGCCCTGATCGGGGCCAACGCCACGGTGCTCCAGTCCATCCGCATCGGCCCCGGCGCGATGGTGGGCGCCGGCGCCGTCGTGACGCGGGACGTCCCCGCCGGCGCGACCGTCAAGGGCGTCCCGGCGCGGTGAGGGACACCCCGGTCATCAACCGTCCGTGAAGCGCGAGCGCGCGCGATGACGGCGGAATCGACGGGAACGGTCATGGAGCCGATCGACGCGACACGCGGCGACGCGCGCTCGCGAAGGCGGACAGCGGAGGGGGGCAGAAGCGGTCACTTGTAGAACGCGACGTCGTCGATCCAGAAGTCGAATGCCTGGCCCGGACCGAAGCTGAACTGTATAACCCGGATCCTGTCCTGCGCGAACGCGTCGAAGACGCCATATCCCGTCTGGACGAGACACCCGACAGGAACCTTGAAGTGCTTCCATCCGGACGTCAGGGTGACGCTCGTGTGGAAATGGTCGTAGCAGGGCACCTGACCCGCCTTGTCACCGCAGATCCCACCGCCCCGATCGGTCTGCTGATCGACGAACGTCACGAACATTTCCGTGGACGACTCGCTCTCGGCCGGGCCCAGAAGGTGATGCCACGGTACCCGATCGCGTCGTAGTAGGTTGTGCTCAGATCGAAGCCGATGCCGGCTCCCCAGCTGGTAAAAAGATCGTTGCCGCTCGTGTGCACCGCTGCCGCCAGTCTGCCTTCGGAATGTACACCCTCCGCGACGGTTTTGCCCGGTACGCCCCACGGTGCAACCGTTCGTGCAGCTCCAGAAGGTTGTCCTCCAGGTTGCCTGCGTATTGCTCCCACGTCACCCCGTCGACTCCGGGTGCCGCATTCCGTTGCAGGGCAATGAATGCGGCTCGGAGTCGGTCGATGGTGAGATGGTGGAAGAGCGCCGTGAACTTCGCTTTCCTGTCCCGTCTTGCTACTTCTCGTACACGATCCAGCGCACTGGGCACGCTTGTCCGGCGCTGCGTCCGGGGCGTGTTTTGCTGGTTCGCGTTCCCCTTAGCCAGACCCCTTCCCTCCACGGCCTCCGCGTCCGGTTGCCCGGCCTTGAGGTCTCTTGCATACCCCTCTCCGAGCCGGTTATCCCGGCGCACCCACGTTCCCATGATGCCTATCCGCAGCGCTCCTCGCTCCACCGACAACGAGGTCTTCTATGAGATCGCGCGCAGCCTGCTCCCTCCTACGGATCGTGTGGTTCGCTTGCGTCCCGCTCCTCGTCCTCCTCCTGGAAGACTTCGCCCAGCAGTGCTTTATCACGTCCGAGCCCATCGCGGCCCGCAAGAAGGGCGCCGACCCGGCCGTCTTTCTTGTCGCCGATGAGGGCTTCAATCCGTACCTCGTCATCGCCATCACGCGAAAGTCGCTCTGGACCGAGAAGCCCGACCTCGTGCGCACCTTTCGCCGCGCCGCGCTCGAGGGGTGGCGCGCCGACCTCGACGACGCCGGCCCGGGGAACACGATCATCGCGAAGCTGAACACGAGCCTTGAGGCCGAGGCGCTCCCCCTCATGGCGGCGGCGCAGAAGCCGCTCATCGAGACCGAGGAGACCAGGAAGAAGGGGCTCGGGACGATGTCGCGCGAGCGCTGGGAGACGATGACGAAGCAGCTCGTGGAGCTCGGGATTATCGACCGCGCGCCGCCCGTGGACGACTACCTCGTCGCATTCGAATAGGCGCGCCGCGGACCGGGGAATGGCGCGGCGGCCGACCGACCCGACCGAGCTCGACCTCTGGCGCACTGGCGCACGCTTGATCGACTGATCGACTCGACTGATCGGGCGCCAGGCCGCGGTTGCCGCGCAGAGACCGACGTGGTACGTGTCGCGGCCACATGCTCCCTGGGCTCGATCAAAAAATTGCAATCGTCACGGGTCACCGCGGCGGTATCGGTGCGGCCGTCGAGTCGCTGCTCTCCGAGCACGGCTGCCGCGTCCACGGCTTCGACCTCCCCGACGTCGATCTGAGCGACCTCCCCTCCATCGCGGAGCACGTCGAGTGCGTCGCCGAGCGCGAGGGCCGCATCGACATCCTCGTCAACAATGCCGGCGTCACCAACCTCGGGAGCATCGTGGACACCTCGCTCGAGGACATCGACTGGGTCCTGGCGGTCAACCTCAAGGCGCCCTTTCTGCTCATGAAATCCGTCATCCCCCACATGCTGCGGCAGGGCAAGGGCGCGATCGTCAACAATGCGAGCGATCAGGCCTTCATCGGCAAGCGCGACAGCGCGATCTACGGGGCGTCGAAGGCCGCCCTGGCGCAGCTCACCATGAGCGCCGCCCTCGACTGGGGCCCGCGCGGCATTCGCGTCAATTGCGTCGCGCCCGGCAGCACCGACACACCCATGCTCCGCCGCGTCCTCGAAGAGCTCTCCTCCCGGAGGCAGCAGCCGCTCGAGGACGTCTACAAGGCGGCCGTCCCCCTCGGCCGGTTCGCCGAGCCCCGCGAGATCGCCTGGGTTATCGCGTTCCTCGCCTCGGACGCGGCTTCCTTCATGACCGGCGCGATCGTCCCCGTCGACGGCGGCGGGGTGGCCCAGTGAGCGAGCGCGTCGTCCTCATCACGGGCGGCTCCCGCGGCATCGGCGCGGCCTTGATCGAGCGCTTCCACGAGGGCGGCTCTCTCGTCGCCGCCTGCGCGCGCACGCCCATCGAATCGCCCCACGTCGACCAGGCGTTCGCCTGCGACGTCAGCGACGCGGCGCAGGTCAGGGCGAGCGTCGACGCCGTGCTTGCGCGCTTCGGCCGCCTCGACGTCCTCGTCAACAACGCGGGTCTCGCGGGCGCGAACTCACTCGATCCCGGGGACGACGACGCGCTCTGGCACAGGATCATCGCGATCAACCTGCACGGCACCTATTACCTGTCCAAGTACGCGCTGCCGCACCTGCCCGACGGCAGCGGCCGTATCATCAACATCTCCTCGGTGCTCGGATTAAAGGGCGCGCCCGACCAGACCGCGTACACCGCGGCCAAGCACGGCGTCGTCGGCTTCACGCGCGCGCTCGCGCTCCACGCCGCCCCGCGCCGCATCACCGTCAATGCCATCTGCCCCGGGTGGACCCGCACCGCCATGGCGGAGGGCCGTATGCGCGATCTCGGCCTCGACGCGGGCGCGCTCGCACGTAGCGTCCCCATCGGCCGGATGCTCGAGCCGCGCGAGGTCGCCGATCTCGCGTTCTTCCTCGCCGGCGAGGCGGCCGCGGGCATCACGGGACAAGCCCTGGCCATCGACGGCGGGGCGCTCACCTGATCCGGGCGGGCGCGATCTTCAGGGCGCGAGCGCGCGCCGCGCGACGGCTGCCACCTTCGCCTCCGCTGCCGCAAATGTCGGTGGCGCCTGCCGCGCACGCGCCCGCCTGGCAGGTGTCGCCATCGGTGCACGCATCCCCATCGTCACAGGCTGTGCCCGTGAGCGGCGCACAGCGACCGTCCTCGGAGGCGCCGGCGACCACCTGCTCGCAACCGCAGACCGGTCGTCGTGGTCGTCCGCCGGATGGCATCCAACATGACAGCCACACTGGTCAGCGGCGTGCCGGCCCAGGTCTGGCTGATCTGACTGAAAAGCCGATGCTCGACGGGGTTCCACTTCGAGGCGCCGGTCGGGTAATGACAGACGGAGACCTCCAGCACGAAGGGAGCCGCGAGGCGGACCTGAAGTTGCTGCTTCCAGCGCCGGGCACGGTAGCCGTTGCTGCCGCCGCTGTCAGCCAGGATGAGGAGCCGGTGCCGGGCCGGGTAGCGGCGGCGACCGATCTGCTGCCGCCAACGCCGTATCGCCGCGACCGCGAAGTCGGGCGTGTTGCCGGACAGGCCAAGGTAGACGACGCCGTCGTTGGCGCGCGGGTCGTAGATGCCATACGGGACGGCCTTGGCATCCGCGTCGCCTGGAAAGTCGTGGGTGTGACCTCGGGCGCGACCAGGCTATAGAGCCGTCCTGCGTTCTTGAAGCGCCCGACCAGCTCCTTCTTCTTCGTATCGACGCTGATCACAGGGTCCCCCGAGGTGTCGAACCCCAGCGACCCACCGGCGCTGGCGCTCGTCCAGCACATGCATCAAGTCCCGAAGGTGCGCGTGATGCGCGGGTTCGTGATCTTCCTGATCCGTACGGCAAAGCGGACACGAGCAGTGTTCACGGCGCGCCATCTGAGACCTCCCCCGACTCATCGCCACGACCCCAAGATTGCACCAACTTCGGGAAGTAATTTCCGAACGGCCCCTGACCGATATTTCGGTCCCCGCGCAACGAAATATCGCTGCGCACCAACCCATCGGTGGTGTTTCGCGCCGAGTCACCCTGTGATTTCAATGGTTTAGCCATGCTGGTGGGCTGGCATGGATGATGGACAGGGTGCTCCGAGGCTGGCTCAGCAAAGACGCCGGCCAGGAGGACAGCGATGAAGGTAAACAGGACCAGGGGCAGGTGGATTGGGCTCAAGACGACAGGCGGCGCGCTGCTCGCGGCCGCGATCACGATCGGCATCGGCATCGGCTGCGGAGGCGGCGACGGCGACGGCGACGGCATCGAGCCGGCGGACACCGTGCTGCGCGGCGGCAAGGTGGTGACGATGAACGGTCAGCGCACGATCGCGCAGGCAGTCGCGGTGCGCGCCGGGCGCATCGCCTTCGTCGGCTCGGACGCCGATGCGGCCAGGCGCATCGGCGCGAGTACCAAGGTGATCGAACTCGGCGGCCGCATGCTGATGCCGGGCTTCGTCGACGCCCACCTGCATTCGCTGGCCGGCGGCCGCGCAGTGCTGCTGTGCGACCTCGCCCATCGGCCGCTGACCCACGCCGAGCTCGCCGGCCGGCTGCAAGCCTGCCTCGACGCCACGCCCGAGGCCGGGCCCGACACCTGGCTGGAGGCGGTCAACTGGGACCGCCAGTCCACCGCCGCGCTCGACGCGGACCCGACCCGCGCGCTGCTGGACGCGCTCGCGACGACGCGGCCGATCGCGGTGACCTCGAGCGACTTCCATTCAGTGCTGGCCAACTCGCGCGCCTTCGGCCTGGCCGGCATCGACGCGACGACGCCCGACCCGGCCGGCGGCACCTTCCTGCGCGATGCCAACGGCATGCCCACCGGCATCTGCGAGGACGCTGCCGGCTTCCAGCTCAAGGCCGCGATCCCGCCGGACAGCGAGGCCGACCAGCTCAAGCAGGGCCGCGCAGCGCTGGCCGCGCTGCGGGATCAGGGCATCACGACCTTCATGGACGCGGCCGCCGACGAGTCGCATGTGCGCGTCTTCAAGGCGCTGCGCGATGCCGGCGAGCTGACGGCACGGGTGCACCTCGCGATCAACCTCGACCCGGCGACGGCCAACGCCGCTCCGGCGCAGGCGATCGCCGACGCGAAGGCCACCGCTTCCGCCGCCGACACCGGCACGGCGACGCCCGCGCCCGGCGTGCATTCGCGCGTCGTCAAGGTTTTCCTCGACGGCGTGGTCAACGCACCGGCCGACACCGGTGCGCTGCTGACGCCGTACCTGCAGAACATCGGCACCGACGCCGCGGCGCAGTGGGTAGAAGGCACCAACCTCGGCCAACTGTACTACACGCCACAGTCGCTGCAGGCGCTGATGCTCGCGACGGTCGACGCCGGGCTCGACATGCACCTGCACGCCACCGGCGACCGCGGCGTGCGCACCGTGCTCGACGCGGTCGCCGCGACGCGGCAGGCGCGGCCCCAGGCCGACTTCCGCCCGGCGATCGCGCACGACGAGACCGTGGCAGTGACCGACTACCCGCGCTTCGCCGCGCTCGACGTGATGGCGCTGATGTCGTTCCAGTGGGCGCAGCGCGCGCCCTATTCGATCGGCGACACCGAGAGCCACCTCGGCGCCGAGCGGTTCGCGCGCATGGAGCCTTCGGGCAGCCTGCGCCGGGCCGGGGCGCGCATCGTGCACGGTAGCGACTGGCCGATCGATCCGTTCGACACTTTCCTCGCGCTGAAGATCGGCGTCACGCGAGCGGGCGACCCGACCAATCCACACAGCGCCGCGAGCCTTGCGCCGATGTTCGAGGGCCCGATCAACGCCGACCCGGCGCTGACGCGCGACGACGTCCTGGCCGCGATCACCGTCAACGCCGCCCATCAGCTGCGCATGGAGCGGCAGATCGGCACGATCGAGACCGGCAAGTTCGCCGATTTGATCGTGCTCGAGCGCGACTTCCTCGCCGTGCCCGACGAGGAGCTCGGTCGCAACCGTGTGCTGCTGACCATGGTCGGCGGCCAGGTCGTCTCGGCGCTCGACGTCTTCGCCAGCACCGCGAGCGCGCAGCGCACGGCGTTCAACGACGATGCCCGCGTGGTGAGCCCGCGTGGCTCCACTGGCCACGCGATCCCGGCAAGCGTGCCGGGCGCGCCGCACGGGCACGGCGACGGCCACAACCACTGAGGCAGGCGGGCCGCCACCAGGAGGCTAGGACGAGCCGGCCGGAGCGGCTGCCGACCTGCGGCTGTACGCGGGCCCATCTCGCCGCCTCGGTCCTGACAGCTACCGGCCCGGGTCGGCCTTCGCCCGAGCCTTCGTGCGCTCGGAGGGGGCAGCGCCGCCCGGCGCTACCGGGCGCCGCGCGAACGCCACGCGATGGGCGAGCGGGCTGCGGCCGGTCATCGCGGCGAACGCATCGGCCGCGAGCGCCGCGACCGTGAGCTTCTCGCGGAACTCGGTGCGGACCCGCTCGTAGGCGCGAGAGAGCCACGCCGGGGGTGACGCCGGGCGCCTGCCGTCGTTCGCGAGCGACAGCGCCAGCATCTCGAGGGCCAGCCCCTCGACGAGCAGGGCCTTCGCGCGGTCGCTCGCGCCGAGCTCTCGCCGCAGACGGGACGCGAGGGCCGTCACGGCGGGGCGCGCGAGGACCGCCGCGCGATCGATGCGGAGGCCGGACTCCTCCAGGAACGCGGGGTCGATCTCGAGCTCGACGTTGACGACGCCCGCGCTCGAGATGTCGTTCGCGTGGGGCTCTCCCGCGGGGCGCAACACGACGGCGCCCGGCTCGCAGCTCGCCGGGCGCGCGCCGCGGTGCTGAACCTCGACGAGCCCGCCGCCTGCGATCGCGGTGAGCGAAGGCTTCTCGTGCGCGTGCTCGCCGATGCGCATGCCGCCTGGGTAGAGGGCGACGGCGAGCCGCAGCCCGCGCAGCGACGCCTCGCCCGTCATGTACTCGCGGCGCGCGGGGAGCGGCAGCTCTTGCGGAGCGCGACGGCACGACATCGGCACGAGCGTACCGCCCAGGTTGCGAACGTACCAGCGGGGTTTCGCCCGTACGAGACGGGGCAGCCGGGGGCGCCTACGTTCCGCGGCGAGGAGGCCTCGCCATGACCACGAATCTCGACGATCGCTACGTCACGCGCATGGACAACAAGTACGGCACTCTGACGCCCATCGACATTCCGGCCGAGGTGGCCGCCCACGAACCGTGGTTCAACCAGACCTTGACGCGGGTGAACGATGCCCTGGTGCGCCTCGGTATCTTTCGCGGCGAGTACCATTGGCACAAGCACGACGCCGAAGACGAGTGCTTCGTGGTGCTCGAGGGCGAGCTCTACCTCGACGTCGACGGGCGGGGAACGGTGACGCTGGGCAAGCACATGGGCTACACGGTGCCCAGAGGGGTCTTGCACCGCACACGCGCGGCGGAAAAGACCGTGGTGCTCATGATCGAGGCGGCGACGGTGACGCCGACAGGCGACCCCTAGAACACCGATCACGTTGATCAAGCGAGAAATGAACCGCCAAGACACCAAGGACGCCAAGATAGGATTCTCTTCTTGGCGTTCTTGGCGGTTCGAAGTTCTGCGTTTTTCAGGCAGTTTCAACCCGTTTGCCGCTCTAGCGCATCCTCTGGCTCACTCGATCACCGAGTCCGTCACCTCGATCGGCGTGTGAGGCTAGGACGAGCCGGCCGGATCACGAAAGGCAGAACCGCGCGGGCCAGGCTCGGGTTCGACAAGGATACGCCAGCCTCCTGGGCCACCCCGACCCCGCTGGAAGGGACCGAAGAGCTCCCCCTGCAGCGCGCTCTCGGCGCTCGCGTGCCGCGGCGCCGGTTCAAGGAACCATGACCGCGGGATCAGCCGGGCGACCGGCGAACGCGCAGGTCGACCAGGCGCGGCATCACTTCATCCTTGAAGTACGAGAACTCGCCGGCATAGTCGATGAACCCGAGGGTGAGGCCCCGGACGCCCGTGTCACGGATGCGCCGGATCTCCTCGGCCACATGGCCCGGATCGCCGACGATGACGTAGTGGCCGTGGGCCGCGGCGAACCGGTTCCGGAACGTGGCGTAGAACTCCGGGGAGAAGGACTGACAGTCCATCCCGAGCAGCTGCATGACGTGGTCGGTCGCGGGCCAGTCGGCCATCTCGTGGGAGTAATAATCGTGGTATTCCTCGGCCTCTTTCCGGGTGGGACGACAGACGATGCAGGCCGTCGTGTACACGTCGATGGAGCGACCCACGCGGCGCGCCGCCTCCTTGACCTTCGCGACCTCCTCCCGGCACGCGTCGGGAGAGACGAGGATATTGAACAGCAGATCGCAGTGCTCGACCGCGAAGGCCCGGCCGGCGCTGGACGTCCCCGCGTTCATCAGGGTGATCTTGCCCCGCGGCTTCGGCTCGCCGATGAGCCCGGGCAGGTCGAAGAATCTGCCCCGATGGTCGCCGGGCTCGTCCGCCGTCCACAGCGTGCGCATCACGTCGAGCCAGTCCTTCGTGTACTCGTAACGCTCATCGTGCTCGCGCAGGGGGATGCCGAACATCTCGAACTCTTCCCTGTCCCAGCCGCTGACGATGTTCACGCCGACGCGCCCGGGGCCGATGTGATCCATCGTAACCAGGTGCTTCGCCATGACGATGGGGTGCACGAAGGGCGTGTGCACGGTCGTGAAGACCTTGATCCGCTTCGTGATCGCGAGGATGCCCGCCGCCCAGACGATGGGATCGAGCATGGCGCCCTGGGGGTTGGATTCGCCGCCGTGGCCTTTCCAGCGCGCGAACGGGATGTGGAAATCCATGCCCGCCGCCTCGGCCGCGAGCGCCAGGTCGCGGTTGTTCTCCCAGGTGGGATACCATCGCTCGGGGACCTTCGACATCGAGTGGCCCGTGCCGTTCGGGCCGAACATCCCGAGTTCCAGATGCCCACCCTCCCCCGCTGCTCCTGAGATCGATTTCATCGCTGCTCCTCCGACCCCCATGGTCTCACGCCCTGCACCGCGCGCGAAAGAGGGCACACGCGGCCGAGGGCGGCGCACCTCGCTGCCAGCACGTTGTCGACCCGACCCACGCTGGGCGACCGGTATATCGACGTTCTCTGTGGCTCGGGCGCATGTTCCTGCTGGGACGGAATGCATTCCCTATGGTATGGATACGCCGGCGCTGAATCCGTTCAGCGGCCAATATCAGGTCTTTTCGAGAGGCCAGATCATGGATGCGCTGCGGGCGCTGGATGCCTCGCCCGTCGAACAGAGGGCGGCTGTTACGTTTGTGGACTACCTCCAGCAGACGCTCGGCAAGAGGTGAAGGCGCTTCGCGCCAGGCTGATCGTCGCGGCCTGTCGACCGGCCGGAGCGCGTAGAACGCCGCGCAGGGCGTGGGGGATCGACCGGGGGAGTTCAGCCGGCGTCCGCTCGGCGGTACCGAGCCTGCTCGATCGCGCTGCGCGGCTGCCCGATGTGCTGGACCCTGGGGCTGTTCCAGCTCGCCCTCGCCAGGGCGCGCGGACGGTCTGCCGAGGGGGCGTGTGGTGACGGGGCGGTTCTCGCCGACGCGGCGAACTTCGGACGCAAAGCCTGAGCGCGGCAGGGGACCGCTCGCCGGCCACGCGCGGTGTCCGCCACCGCGCGTGGCCCTCGGTCCGAGCCCTGCATCAGCGTCCGGGATGTGCGTCCCCGGTATACGACTAGGCAGGCGAGACAACACGGGTCATGGGTTCGCCGGGAGCAGCCTCACCCGAGGCGAGCCATCGGACTCCGCACGACGCTGTGACAGGAGGATCTGATGAAGTACCGCTGGGCGGCGGAGCCCTGGCATGGTGCGCCGCGCGGCGTGGCCGTGACAGCTGCCTGCGCGATCGGGGTCGGCTCCGCGACTCTGCTGGGGTGGTCGATGCGCGTGCCCCTGCTTGTCTCGGTCGGGGACGGTCTGCCGAGCATGCGGCCGAACACCGCGGTAGCCCTCATCCTCTCCGGCGTCGCGCTCTGGATCCTGGGCGGGGAGGGGCGCCCGGCGCTGCTCCGCCGGTTCGGGCAGCTCTGCGCCGCCGCCGTCGTCGCGTTCGGCGCCTACGTCCTTGCGGAGTACGCCTTCGGCTGGGACCTTGGCATCGACAGGCTGCTCTTCCAGGACACCGTCAATTTCCCGGTCCCGTTTCCCGGGAGACCGCCTCCGAACACCGCTCTCTGTTTCATCCTGATCGGCTCGGGGCTCTTGATGCTCCGCACGGATACGCGACGTGGCCGCCCGATCGCGGAGCTGTTCGTGCTGCCGGCCGCGGTCCTCGCGCTGATCGCGCTGACCGCGTTCGTGTTCGGCGACGGCCATTTCTACGGGCTGCTGCTCCTGTTTCCGTTCACGGGCATGGCGCTCAACGCGGCGATCGCCCTGCTCGCGCTGTGCGCCGGGATCGTCGCGGCGCGGCCCAACGTCGGGATCATGGCCACGCTCAGGTCGAGCGCGCCGGGCAGCATCCTGCTGCGGCGCCTGTTGCCGTACGTGCTCGTGCTCCCGCTCCTCCTCGGGCGTCTGTTCCTGGCGGGCATGAGCGCCGGCGCCTACACGATGGCGGCGTCGTTCTCGCTCGTCTCGGTCGCCACGACGCTGCTCCTCGGGACCGTGCTCTGGATCAGCGCGACGCGCCTGAACCTGCTCGACGAGGCGCGGTGCCGGGCAGAGGCGGCGCGCGCCTTCCTCGCGACGCTCACCCAGTCCTCGGATGACGCCATCATCGGCGGCGACCCTGACGGGATCATCCATAGCTGGAATCCGGCCGCGGAGCGCCTCTATGGATATGCCGCCGAGGAGGTGATCGGGCGGCCTGCGGCGATGCTCTCCCCCCCCGAGCGCGCCGGCGAGGTGGAGGAGATCGTCGCGCGCCTCCGCCGTGGCAAGCGCGGCGAGCATTTCGAGACGGTGGGCCGGGCCAAGGACGGGAGGACGCTCGAGGTCGAAATGACGATTTCCTCGATTTTCAACGAGGCGGGCCGCATCGTCGGCTTCTCGAGGATTTGCCGTGACATCGCGCAGCGCAAGGCGATGGAGGCCGCGCTCGCGAGCGCTCATGAAGCGGAGCAGCGCCACCGGAAGACCGAGGCGAGCGAGCGGCGGCGGCTCCAGGCCATCATCGAGCAGATGCCCGAGGCGGTGATGCTGGTCGACGCCGACGCGCAGCTCACCATGATCAACCGGGTCGGGGCCGACTACCTCTGTGAGTCCGACGAGGTGCTCGACCCCCGTGGCCGCCGGGCGCCCCGCGACGTGCGGCGTCCGTCGGGCGAGCCGGTGCCGTGGGACGAGCTGCCGATCATCCGGGCCCTGCGCCGCGGGGAGATCGTGACGAGCGTCGAGGTGCTGGTCCGGCGCGCGGACGGCGCGCTCGTCTCGGGGCTCGTCAACGCGGCGCCGGTGCGGTCTGAAGACGGCGAGATCCAGGGCGCCGTCGCCGTCTTCCAGGACATCACGTCGCTCAAGGAGCTGCAGCGGCAGCGCGAGGAGTGGACCGGCGTGATCGCGCACGACCTCCGCCAGCCCATCCAGACCATCGCGATGGCGAGCGAGCTCCTGCGCGTCCGGCTGGGCGGTCTGGTGCCCCCCGAGGGCGAGAAGCAGCTCGCGAGGATCGCCGTGTCCGTCGACCGTATGAACCGGATGGCCGAGGATCTCCTGGACGCGTCGCGCATCGAGGCGCGGGCGCTCAAGCTGGAGCCTCGCGCCGTGGCTCTGCGCGCGCAGCTCGTGGAGATCGTCGAGAAGGCGGCCGGCATGACGGCTGGCCACACTGTGCGCGTGGAGATCGAGGGCGAGCTTTTGCCCGTGTGGGCGGATGCAGGCCGCCTCGAGCAGATCGTCACGAACCTGCTCTCGAACGCCGCGAAATACGGGGAGCGCGGGCGAGAGATCGTCGTCGCCGCCCGGGCCTCCGGGGGGGCGGCGCAGATCGAGGTGAAAAACTGGGGGCCGGGCATCCCGCCGGCGTCGCTGCCGCTTTTGTTCAAGCGCTTCACGCGCACGCCCGAGGGCGAGGCGCGCCGCGTGCGCGGGGTCGGCCTCGGGCTCTACATCACGAAGGGTCTGGTCGAGGCCCACGGAGGCACCATCTCCGTCGAGAGCTCCCCCGGCGCGACGACGACGTTTCGCTTCACGCTGCCGTTCGCTGCCGAGGCGGCACGCAGCGCGGAGGTTTGAAGCGCCGCCCGGGTGGACTCGGGCTGCGCACTTCTTGGTGGTGGTGCTGGACTGGCATCCTTGCGCAACTGGCATGAGCAATGCGCCTGTGCATGAATGTGCTCTTGCTCGGTGCCGCGTCGCACCGTGATTCTCCCGTACGGGGGAGACTTCACGAACGCCTCCAGGACGGCCCTTCCCCTCTCCTCTTGGCGGCCTTGGTGCCTTGGCGGTTTTTCTGCTGATCCGGGGCGACTTCCCGCAGTAGTGCTAGAACACCGATCACGTTGAAACCCGGAGAATTTTCACAGGGAGGCGGGGAGGCGGGGAGGAAGAAAAAAAATGAATCTCTCCCTCTTGCCGTCTCTCGCTCCCCGCCTCCCCGCCTCCCTGTGAAATTCCTGCTTTTTCTCGTGGTTTCAACCCGTTTGTCGCTCTAGCCTGGATTTTCACAGCAGAAGATCGGTTAACATAAAGGCCACTGACACCGGTCAGGGGAACGCGACCTCGAGCGAAGCTCCTCCCCACCAGGGGACAGCGACGGGCGTCGCGAGCAAGCCGGACTCGAGTAGCATGGGGTTGTGAGCCCGACGAGGAAGGCGCACGTGAACGCGCTGCGGGCTGACCTCGACCCTCGCCGTCGTGTCGAGGAAGCGGCGGAAGATCTGCCGCGCCTTGGCGTGCTCGAAGCCGTGCAGGTGCTTGCCGAGCAGCCGGTAGAGGCCGGTGGCGATGACGGTCAAGGTCACGTCGAAGTCGACCTTCATGGCCACCGCGGACGACAGCGCATCGACGTGGAAGAAGTGGACCTGGTCCTCGAGGTTGTTCTCGATCAGCATGCGCCGAGCGTAGCGTTCGAGGATCGTGCGCGGCGTCGAGCGGGTGTCGTTGGTCAGCAGGACCGTGGGCTCGTCGTGACCGAGATCGCGCGCGCAGATCTGCCGGATCGGCGCTGGATAGTCCTTGCCCAGCCGGATCGTTTCGTCGAGGACCTTCGGGTTGCGAAACTTGCGGTGCGGTACATCGAGCTCCACTCGGCGCCAGGCTGCGGCCGGTGCGTTCAGCACGTGGCGCTTAAGGACATCCGTGCGGCGGCGCAGCGTGACGAAGGTGATCCCCTGGGCATCCAGGCGGCTCAGGTTCTTGTGGGTGGTGAGCTTCGAGTCGAACACGAGGTGCGGGGGCACCTTGCCGTGCGTCTTCTTCCAGAAGTCGACGAAGCGCAGGACCTCATCGCTCTCCTCTCCCTTGCGCAGGTCGGCGTTGGCGTAGCAGAGCACGTCGGTGTCGGCGTCCTGGGCGATGAAGGTGAGCACGGCCTTGTCGCGGCGGCTGCGCTTGGAAAGGTAGTGGCGCTCGACGAACTCGTCCTGCCCGAAGAAGGGAACGGCGTGAAAGTCGAGGTTGAACGACGCGCCCGCGAGCGCGAGATGAGCGCGCAGGTGATCGAGCCAGCCGCGCAGCAGTCGGACGGAGCTCGAGCGTCCCAGCCGATCGGAGTACTGCGCGAGGAAGGTCGTCTTCGGAATGACGTTGAGCCCCGCGAAGAGTGACAGGCCTTGGTCGAAGACCAGGTCCATCACGTGGCTCTTGCGCTCGATGGAAGTCAGCTTCAACGCGAGGGCCGCGAGCAGCGCGTGGGTCGCCGGGATCGCCTTCGATCCAGGCAGGGCAGCTTCGTCGGCGAGCCGCTCAAAGCCAAGCTTGACGAGCAGCGGCAGGAGCACGAACAAGCCGCCGACATGGCTCTCGAACGTCGCAGGGACGAGCTGAAAGTTGCGGACATCGGCACGGCTGGCGCGGTCGGGGCGCGTCCTGGCGGGGCGCTCGTCCTCCTTGCGACGCGGCAGCCTGGAGAAGCCTTCCTCGCGCAACACCTCGGTGACGGCCGTGGGGCTGAGCTCGATGTGCTGGCTCCGGAGCTCCTCGGCGATGTCGTAGATCGACAGGTTGCGCTTGCGCATCGCGATGATCAGGCGCCGGGCACGGGACTTCTTCGGCTGCTCGTGCGGGCCGCGCATCGGCGAGGTGAAGAAGGCACGGTCAGGATCGTGGCGGAATTGATGGCAGAGCACGCGGAACGAGCCGGGCGTGTAGCCGAAGGTCTGCGCGACCTCGGCACTCGAGCGATGCTCCACAAAGTAGGCGCGCAGCGCCTCATACTGACGGTGCCGCGCCTGGGTGGGCGCCAGGAAGAAGCGGGCGGGGTCAGTTAGTGGAGTGGGTGCGCTCATCGCGAAAAACGTGACCCACACATAAGGGATCTCGTCAAGGTAAGGAGAGCAGCGCCGAGAGGGAATGAAGCCGATTTTTGCTGGATTTCAAGGCTGTTCTGCGCTGTCAACGCATCAACTACGTCCCCCGAGGGGGAGAAGCTGACGGACGAGAAATTCGCCCATAGCGCACCCTTTTCCCTCATGGCGCCCTTGATGCCGCCGCTTGCCTGGCTCACGCCGTTCCGCGTGAAACCGCGTCTGCCGGTTACCGCGCCGGAGGGACGGCCTCATGCTGCGCCGTTAGGCGAACTATCTCGGTGAAAATCCAGGCTAGACAGGCTCTGAGCGAACGTGTAGCTCGAACCTCAGGCTCGGGACGGGCGAACTACCGCACCGTGGCAGCCTTCCGCAGGCGGCGCGACGCGAGGAGGGCGAGCGGCGAGAGGAGCAGCAGCCGCCACGGAGACCCGCCCCGGGGGTCGACGGCGCAGCCGCCGCCGTTCGCTTCCCCCTCGTCGGGCGCGCCGCCGCCCGAGGCCCCCGCGCCGGTGCTTCCGGTGCTCCCGGCGCTCCCCGGGGTGCCGCCGCCGTTCCCGCCGCTGCACGTGCCGCTCGGGCAGCCCTCGCCGGGCGCGCACAGGCCGGGATCCTCGTCCGTCTCGCCGTCGCAGTCGTCGTCGAGCGCGTTGCACGTCTCGGGGCTCGGCTCTCCGGGCGTGCACGACCCCGGGGTGCACGCGAACGCTTCGCGCGCGCACATCCCGACGCCGCACACCTCGCGCACGCGCTCGTCCACCCAGCCGTCGCAGTCGTCGTCGGAGCTATTGCATGTCTCGGCCGCGTCCGGGTGGACATCAGGGGACCTGTCGTTGCAATCGTTCGAGCTCGGCGCGTAGCCGTCGGGGGGGCACTTCGCCTCGATCGTCGCGCCGAAGAGCGACCCGTACCCGTCGCCGTCGGCGTCTTCGTACTGGGTGGTCACCGCGAGCTCCTCGTCGATCTGGCCGTCGCAGTCGTCGTCGTACCCGTTGCAGGCGTCATCCTGATCGGGGTGGACGTTGACGCTGTAGTCGTCGCAATCCCCGCCGAGGGGGGCGTGCTCGGCGGGCTGGGCGCAATCGACCCTGGGCACGCCGGAGTCGCCGTATCCGTCTCCGTCGCGATCGAGGTAATACGTCGCTCCCTCGCATCCGTACGCAAACGTGGTGTTGGCGGCCGACGCGCCGTCTCCGCCCGCGCGGGTATCGCCGTTGGCCGAGAGGGCCCACACCTGGAAGACGACCCCGCCCGGCGCTCCCGGCGCGATCCACTGCGCGTCGAAGCGAACGACCCCGCCGCTCGCCCGCTTCGGCGCGTCGTGGACGAGCTGGCGGTCGTCGATGAGGTGGGTGCCTTGGCCGTTGATCGGGGAGAGTCGACCTGTTCCGGCGCGGAGATAGAGGCCGCCGGCGTTGCCGTTGACGGCCTGGATCTGCACCTGCAGAGTCACCGTCTCGCCGGCCGCCGGGTTCTTCGGGTTATAGTCGATGGTGATATCGGGCGACGCGCCGCCGCTATGGCAGCCGTTGCACCCTTCCACCGCCATCCCGTTGCGGCGCGCATGGGCCTGGGACGCGACCAGCGTGGTCAAAAGGGCCAAGCTCACCGAGAGGACCGGTGAAGAAAGCGATGTACTTCGCATGCGCCTCGCCGCGCAGGCCGGGCTCGCGAGCTCCGCGCGCTCCGCTGCGACGCTCAGGGATAGCCGCCCTCGCCGGGCGCGACAAGCGCGTATGCGCAGAGCGCAACATTGTGCTGCGACCATCCAGCCCGGCTGTTGTAGGCGCCGCCGGTACAGCGGGTGTCGTGGAGCGCCTCGTCGTTCGGAGCGGTACGTCAGCGCGTTACACGAGCCGGGCGTGCTGCGGTCGCGTCACGTCGCAGACCACACCGTGGTACTTGAGCAGGCCCTCATCGAGGGTGACGACGGTCGCGTCGGTGCGGTGGGCGGCCCACAGGTACACGAGGTCGGTCGCGTTGGCGAAGGGCCTGCGGCCGCGCATGCGCTTCGTCAGCAGGGCGAGGAACTCGGCGACAGCGCCCTCGTCCGCGGGCGCGATCAGCTCGACCTCGAGGCCTCCCAGCGCGCTCGCGGCCGCGGGCGCGCCCCGGCGCGAGGTCGCGAGCCGTTGCTCGGCCACGTACACCTCCAGCCACAGCTCGGGCGGCGCGAGTACGCGCGCCGCGCCCGCGGCCACGGCCGCGCGGGCGCGCTCGAGAAAGGCGAGCGCGTCCGCGTGCCCGGGCTCGGCGGGCTTCATCGAGGCGATGGCGACGGAGCTATCGAGCACGATCCGCATGAGGCCTCACCGCGAGGTGGTGCTGTCATTTGCCCAGAGATGTTTCACATGAAGACGGGAAGTCAGGGCCCGGAACGCGCGCAGCATAGCGCGGCCCGGCCATGCGGCGATCCCGCGAGTCGCGGCCTCCACGAGCTGCGTCCTGTGCTTGACGCTCGATGGCGCCGAGCGCGCCGCGGCGCCTCTCGAACTGGCGATCATGGCGGCGGCTGGACCATGTTGGCACACGCTGGCACGGCGGGGCGCCCCCGGCGGCCAGAAGTATGTGTGTTTGCACGGTACATGCCTTGCTTATCACCGAACATGCGAACGTTCCTGCTCCGTATTCTTGTCGCGTCCCAGTGGGGCGCGAGCCTCGTTCTGGCATCCGGCTGCGGCCCGCACGTCGAGACTGGCGGGGGCTCGAGCTCGTCTGAAGGCGCATCGTCGCAGTCCGGCGGGGCTCGACCTCGCCTGAAGGCACATCGTCGCAGTCCGGCGGGGGCTCGACCTCGTCTCAAAGCGCATCGTCGTCATCCGGAGGCGGCGGCGAACCCGGCCCCCCCGACCCCTCCGCGCCGCTCGAGCCCTACCCGGACCCGACCTGCTTCGGGCCGGAATACGACGACGGCTCTTACGGCCGGTGCTGTTACGAGGTGCACTGCGCCGCGCCGGTCAACGGCACCTGCCCCCCGGCCTCCGAGCCTCCGCTGTTCATCGAGGAAATCGCGCCCGGCTCGGGATCCTGCCTGTGCTACCGCGAGGACCGGACCGAGGCGATCGAGGGCCCCTACGCGAACCGCGACGCGTCGGCTCCCGAGAGCTGCTGCTACTTCGTCGGGGTCATCAGCTGCGAGGGGCGCCCTCTCCTGGTCCGGGGCGAGCCCCGCGTCGCGCCGCTCGCGCGCGCCCCGAGCGCCTGGTCGCACACCGCCTTCCAGCGCTTCGAGCGCGCGCTCGCCGACACCGATCTCCGCGAGCTCGCGCCGGACGAGCGCCGCGAGCTCGCCCGGCGCTGGGCCGAGCGCGGCCAGAACGAGCACGCCTCGGTCGCCTCGTTCGGCCGCTTCGCGCTCGGGCTGATGGCGCTCGGCGCGCCTCCCCAGCTGCTCGAGGCGGCGCACCGCGCCGCGGTCGACGAGGTGCGGCACGCGCGCCTCGCGCTGGCGATCGCCTCGGCCTACGCGGGAGAGCCGGTGGGCGTGGGGCCGCTGCCACTGCACGGCGCGCTCGACGACCATCGTGACGAGCAGCGGCAGGAGCAGCCGCAGCGAGCGCGACGGCGAGAGGCCAGGACGAGCCGGCCGGATCACGAAAGGCAGAACCGCGCGGGCCACCAACGCGGGCTGGCTCCGATTGGGAGGTCGCCTCTTCTGCCCGAAAGTCCCTTCCGAGAACTCGGGGAGGGGGGCGGAGCTACTTCTCGAGCGTCAACAGCCCGAGTTTGTAGGGCAACCGGCCGTAGTCGCCCTCGACGCTTGTATCTCTCCCCTGGTAGAGGAACTGCATGTTGCACGCGTTGATGGTCATTCGCTCGTCGTGCCCAGAGCGGATCATCTCGCCGTGGCTGATGTCGTCGGACCAGTCCGCGCCTTCGTATGTCACGTTTGCGGGGCCGGCGAAGGGATTCGTCTTGGTATCAGCCAAGGGCTCCCAGGGGCCATCGAGGCTCTCGGAAGTCCACGACCTGAAGAAGCGAGGGCTGTTGTCGAACGCCTCCACCAGGAGCAGGTACTTGTTCGTTCCATCCACTTTATAGACGTTGCTGGCTTCGAACAAGAGCGGCTTGCTAGGAGCCGTCATGACGGTTTCATAACCATCGAAGTTCGGGAAGTTGTCGATGCTGACCTTGGAGCGGTAGAGCTTTCCGTCGTCCCGCGAGAAGAAGAGATGGCAATTGTCGTCGTCGCAGATGTTCCAGAAGTCCAGCGCGCCGAGGGTGCTTCCCATGGCGCCTGGCTCGCCGCGGAGCAGCGGCTGGGGCCGGCTCCAACCGTTCATGTTGTTGATGTCGTCGTTGGTCGAGTACCTGCCGTTCCACTGGTAGATGAGGTACCACTTGTTGTGCGGCCGGAAATAGAAGACCTGGGGCGCGACCGTGCTGCCGGTGGGCCAGTTCGCCATGTAGTGCTGCTCAGCGGCGTTCGCCTGAGGGAAGTCCGTGAAGTTCAAGTACACCGACTGCAACCCGCCGTGGCCCGAAGTGGTGTCGAACACGGTGGCAAATACGTGGTACTTGTCGTCGAAGAACACGATCGTCGGGTCCTCGACGGAGGCGAAGGTACGGCCAGCAGGCGGCTTGGGGGTGATCACCGGCTGCCCCGACTTCCACTTGAATGTGGTGGGCAAGTCGCAGGTCACCTCAGAGCCGCCGCCGCCACCACCGGTCGCCGGAGAGCCACCGGTCCCGGCAGCCGTCATGTCGCCGCCCGTGCCCGTCGCGCTTCCCGTGCTCGCGCCGGAGATCGACCCGCCTGTGCCCGTTCCCGCTCCGCTCGTGACGCCGGCGCTCGTCGAGCTCCCCGCGCCACCCGTGCCAGCAGGAGGCAGCTGCCCCTCCGTCATGTCGCTGGCGCAACCGGCGAGCGCCGCGAGCACACAACCGAGGGCAGAAAAATGAAGGATGGAACGGCGCGGCGTCAGGGGTTGGCGGCGCAAATCGAAGTGAGTGATCATGCTAGTCTCCAGAGGTATGCCCAATCGGGCCGGGGTGCTCCTCAGAGCCTGAGCGTCAAGGTTTACGCGCATGAGGATAAAGCGGAAGAATACCCGGAGCCCAAAAATTGTCAGCGTTCACACCGTCGGCGTCAATCAAAAATCGGCGCGCGGCTCTCGTCGATCCCGATGGGGGCGCAGCGGCGGCCGGCGGCGGTGTCCGCGTGAGCTGCCATACGAGGGAGAAGGCATCATGGGAACGTGGCGTCCGCAAGGTGGACCCTGCTGGTTCCCGCAGCTGCCGACCGTCGCCGTGCAACCGGACACGTTGAGCGTAGCCTCGGGCTCGTCGCCGGCGCGCTCCATCGCCAGCAAGCCGTGGCGCGGAGGCGACGCGCCATGCGCCGGACGGCGAGCTCGGCGCGCAAACCGCTCACGGCTCGTTCGGCTGGACATTCTTGGATTGGGCCGAGCCGGAGCTGTCGCAGAGCGATCGCCAGCACCTCGCGCGCGTGGCCGGCGCCACGATCGACGCGCTCACGGACTCCTGGCGCCCGACAGTGGGAGCGGGCTTGCCACGGGCGGCGTCGCTTCACCTGCCGCTCAGGACGACACGCGCCTGTTCAACGTCCTGATCGAACTCTCCTGCCTCTGGATCGAAGGCCTGCGCAGTGGCAGTGACGGTGGCCTGACCTCCTTTGAAGTATGCATAATCGGAGATAGCAGTCGCGCTCCACGGTGTCTCTCCGTCGCAGGGGACGTTTGTAGAAAAGAACCCCCTGATCGCGAGGTGCCCGGCGCGCTCCAGGAGCTCCCCGAAGATGTCCACGGATGATATCGGGCGTGAGCAGGTCACCGTCCCCGACACGACCGCAGTCCCCGAAGCCGGGTCGAAGCTACCCTGACCGTCGATCGTGAGCTCGATGTCGAGCGGAGGTGGGGCGAAGTCCATCGTGAAGACGAGGTTGCCGCCGGGAGCGATACCGTACGATCCCACCATGATGAAGTAGGTGGTGCCGGCGGTGGCTTCGAAGGCCACACGTGATTGGAGGCCAGCAACGTCGTCGTTGCACGCGATCTGGGCCAGAGCGTCCACGTCACCTGTGTAGACCGAGACCGTCGTATCGTAATCGCTCCCGAACGTATTCGCTTCGACGAAGACGTTGGCGTCCGACGTCGACGTGAACTCGTACCATACCGTATGCCCGTTCCCGGCGCAATCGGGGTCTCCCGGTGCCGTGGTCGCGTCGCTCGTGTCGATGGTGTCTGTGAAGGGAAGCTCGGGGACGACCGTGGCGGATGTGATATCGTCGTTCACTGGCGCCGCGTAGGCCGCTCCGGCCGGAAAGAGCAGGAGTATCGCGAACGTCAGCGCAGCGCGCATGACACGGAGCAACGGTCGGCCAGCTCCACAGACCCCTCCGACTGCGCGTCGTCTCCAGCGCTGCTGGGTCGAGATGCTTGCAAGATGTTCGATGGTAAGACACCTGAGAGAAGCCGTGTCTCCTAGCAGCGATTCGCCCTTCATTCTCATGCCCCCCTTTAGATCCGAGTTTTGGGGTTTAGCCTGTTTGTCATGCTGGTCAAGTGCCCGGACAGAGGCGCTTGAGCCTGGCTGCGGCTCGTCTGGACGCGCTGCGTGCAGGGCGGTTCGTGGGGATCGAACAGCATCCGGAGGAAGCGGCTCGATGTCGGTAACGTCAGATTTGCGGTGAGGCGACGGGGCCGTTCACGGCGGAGATCGATGGCCCCAGCGCGAGCCGTGGTGCGGCTCGACCCGGGGGGAGCCAGCAAACAAGTGGTTCCTTTTTCGCAGAGCCACGCGTCTTCGCTGCCGCTCGACTCCGTCGTTATCGATCTCGAAGCGGCCATCCGTGAAGCAGCGCCTCCACGCTGCCTCTTGGTTGATAGCGTACTGGGGCGCGATGTAGAGCGGCGTGCCTGGCACGAGCGGCAGATGCAGTTCGTGAGTCCACCGATACGGCTCGTTCACAAGAGGGAGCGACAGCTCCTGCCGTCTCACGGAGGCGCGCAGAATCCGATGCTCGACGACTTGCAGATGCCGTCCTCGCAGCGGGTCGAGAGCGGACACTGCGCGTCCACGGAGCAGGGCTCGCCGACGTCGCGATCCTCGATGCAGGCGCGTTCCTCGCAGCCCGACGTCGCGCACGCGCAACGCAGGCCGTCCGCGCAGACGCTGTCGAGCTCGCAGGGCGCTCCGACCTGCAAGCGCGCGGCACAGGTGTGCTCGGCGCTCTCCGTGTCGCAGTAGGCTCCTGGAACGCACGCCTCGGAGCTGAAACATGCCTCGCCGAGCGGCGTTCGCGGCGCGCAGGTGCCCGAGTCGCAACGTTCGCTCGCCGCGCAGACGGGGATGGTGGAGCCTTGGTCGGTCCGCTCGCAGGATGCTCCCTGCTCGACCTCGACCATCGGCCGGCACCTGTTCGCTACACACCCATGGCCCGGACCGAGCTTGCGCTCGCAGTTCCTGTCCATGTAGCAATCGACGGGCACTTCTCCTTTCGGAGAGATGATGAGGGCCGACGAGCAAGGCCCGAACCAGGCGAAGACCGTCTCGCCGGTGAAACCGCACTTGCTCGAGACGGAGCGCGCGATTTCGAGACATCGCTCCGCCTGGGCTTCGTCGATGGTGAAGTCGAGCTCGCTCGCGTCCTTGGTGCCGAGGTCCGTGCCCTCCAGCAGCCGCGGGAGGAAGACCTCGCCGCCCAGCTGCTCGCAATCGGTGCGCGGCGCGAGGTCGTAGTCGTCGCAGCAGTTCCGAGCTCGCTCGCAGATGGCTGCGCCCAGCTCGGTCACGAGCTCGAGCAGGCGCGCCTCGGTGTCGGGCGGTAGCTCGATCTCGATCTCGAAGCCCCCGGGGCCGCCGGCGCCGCCCGCGCCGCTGGAGCCGGGATCATCGCCGCCGCAGCCGGAGGCCAGGGCGACGACCGGCAGCGTCGCGGCCACGAGCGCGACGGAAACACGCGCGGAGCGGAGGGAGCGAATGAAGCGAATCGCCAGGCGCCTGGCTTCGCCGATTCCGAAGGTCGATTCTACCATAGGGAGACGGCAAGAGATGGGGACGACCGCGCGCGTGCTCAGGCACGCGAAGCGCGCCCGCCGGGCCGGAGCGCCCGGGGGAGCGGCTCGGGTGTGAGGAAGAGCACGGGGGGTTAAGGAGATCAAGGGCGAAGCACGGCTTGAGCAGGGGGCCACGGGAGCTTGACATGGAAAACGATCCGCGTTTCCATCTCGACCAACGTCGAGGGGGGCGCATGCGACGAGAATGAGCCGAGCGTCTGTCCGCGCTCTGCGGCCCGCACAGGGAGACACGCTTCATGAAGAGCGGGTTGTCTGTCCGGGAGACCCGCTCCGCCGCTCTCGTCCGATGCGCGCTACGCCACCCGCCATTCCACCGCTTGTGAATCAAAATTGACGCCCCTTGGATAGCCAATGGACAGCTTGATGCGCTTCTTGTTGCTCGCGCCGATCCTCGGCTGCATGACGGCCTGCACCACGGCTCCCGCGCGCGGAGCCGTCCGCTCTCCCGCGCGAGGCCTCCGCAGCGCGGGCGCCCGGGTCGAGCTGGCCGGCCACCTCGGGCGGGGACCCTGGGTTCGAGAGGCTAGGACGAGCCGGCCGGATCACGAAAGGCAGAACCGCGCGGGCCACCAACGCGGGCTGGCGATCGGGATGCGCGTGGGACGAAAAGGCCCAAGGACGAGGTCGCCGCTCGCATGGGGTCGAGCAGCGGGCAGAGGTTGGCCAACGGCTACGCGCGAGCGGCACGCGGAGCGACGAGGCCGAGAGGCTCACGCCGCGTCGAACGACGGGTCTCTGGCCCTGGCGATGGGCGGCGGCTCGGTGCGGATGCCGAGATGGGTCAGGAGCGCCACGATGGCTTCGCGCTGCGCACGTTGACCGATGTCGGCGACGACCCGCCGGCGCCTACCGCACCGACACGCGAGCACATCGTCCAAATAGACGCGGCGGATGAGGCAAGCCCAGTCGATGCGTAAGTAGACGGGCAGGACGATGCCGTCGCCGAGGCTCGTGCGCGCGCTCGCCGGAGGGTCCCAGGTAGCCCCGGGAGGTGGCGCCGTGAGGTCGTTGGCGCAGGTCGGTGGCGCCGTCGCGCTCGTCTTCGTCTCCGGCACCGGGATGCTCGTCGCCGCGGGTCCGTGAGCCACCACGGCGGCTCGCCACGACGAGCCCGACGCGAGCACGCCGGAAAGGCGCAGCGCCGTCGAGGGCACGCTGCGCTTCCTCCGCGCGGACGAGATCCGGGTCGCGGCTCAGCCGCCGGCCCCGAGACCGAGAGCGAAGTCCTTGCGCCGGACCGCCCGGATCACCTCGGGGACGACCGATGTGGCGACCCCGATGGCGAGCGGCAGCCACTTCTCGTCGCCTTCGGCTCCGCCCATGGGCGGCCTGCTCGCCGGCTGCGGGGGCTGCTCGAAGGCGGCCTCTTTGCCCCGGATCGCGCTGATCATGCCCGGCACCGCGCTGATCGCGGCCGGCACGGCCGCCCGCGCGAGCGCCGCCACCCACTTCTCTTCTGCGTCGGCCGTGGCCCCGGCGCCGGGCTCGACCTCGGGCGCGAAGTCCTTGCGCCGGACCGCCCGGATCACCTCCGGAACGACCGATGTGGCGATCCCGATGGCGAGCGGCAGCCATTTCTCCTCTCCCTCGGCGCTGTCAGCCGGCAGCCTGCTCGCCGGCAGCGACGTCTGCTCGAAGGCGGCCTCTTTGCCTCGGATCGCGCTGATCATGCCCGGCACCGCGCTGATCGCGGCCGGCACGGCCGCCCGCGCGAGCGCCGCCACCCACTTCTCTTCTGCGTCGGCCGTGGCTCCGGCGCCGGCCTCGACCTCGGGCGCGAAGTCCTTGCGCCGGACCGCCCGGATGACCTCGCGAGCGATCGACGCGGCGAGCCCGGTGCCGGGCGTCCCCCACTTCTCTTCGCCCTCGGCGCCACCCGTAGGCAGCCTGCTCGCCGCCGGCTGGGTCTGCTCGAAGGCGGCCTCTTTGCCTCGGATCGCACTGATCATCCCCGGCACCGCGCTGATCGCGGCCGGGACAGCCGCCCGCGCGAGCGCCGCCACCCACTTCTCCTCGGCGCCTGCGATATCGCCGCTCCCGGTGTACGGACCGTTCGTGGGCTGGACTTCGGGCGCGAAGTCTTTGCGCCGAACCGCCCGGATCACCTCCGGGACGAGCGATGCGGTGACGCTGGCAGCGAGGCCGATCCACTTGTCGTCGCTCAATTGCATGGTATCCGTCGGCGCTCCCGCCTGTGCTCTCATGTCTGTGTTCGCCGATGCGGCTGCGGCGCCTGTCGCCTGGGACGTCCCAGCTTGCTGCCGCGGCGGTCCGCCCGCGGTGGCCTGCGCCGTCGCGGGCCGGGCTGCCGTTGCGCCCTGGGCCGGGCGCTGCTGCGGCTGCCTGTCTTCGCCCTCGGCGCCGCCGGTCGGCGGCCTGCTCGCCGCCGGCGGGGTCTGCTCGAAGGAGGCCTCTTTGTCCCGGATCGCGCTGATCGCGGCCGGCACGGCCACCCGCGCGAGCGCCGCAATCCACTTCTCCTCCGCGCCTGCGGTATCGCCGCCACCGGTGTACGGACCGTTCGTGGGCTGGACTTCGGGCGCGAAGTCTTTGCGCCGAACCGCCCGGATCACCTCCGGGACGAGCGATGCGGTGACGCTGGCAGCGAGGCCGATCCACTTGTCGTCGTTCGATTGCATGGTACCCATCGGAGCTTCCTCCTGTTCTCTCGTGTCCGTGTTCGCAGATGCGGCCGCGGCGCCTGTCGCCTGGGATGTCCCAGCTTGCTGCCGTGGCGGTCCGCCCGCCGCGGTGGCCGGCGCCGTCGCGGGCCGGGCTGCCGTTGCGCCCGCGGGGCCAGCCTCGGCCGGAGGCTGCTGCGCCGTCGCGGGCCGGCCTGCGGTTGCACCCGCGGGGCCAGCCTCGGCCGGAGGCTGCTGCGCCGTCGCGGGCCGGCCTGCTGTTGCGCCCGCGGGGCCAGCCTCGGCCGGGCGCTGCTGCGGCTGCCCATTCGTCGCCGTGGTCGGCGACGTCGAGGTGCCGCCGGTCGCTGGCCGGGCGTTCGGTGGTGAGCTGGGTGCTCCATTGCCAGCCGCGGCTCCCGTGGGCTGAGCGCTCTTCGCGGCGCCGTTCGCGGGCTGGCCTGGTGCCTCGGCCGGCGCGGCCGCGGGCTGGCCTGGTGCCTCGGCCGGCGCGGCCGCGGCCGGCGCCAGCGACAAGAAGCTCGACTCGGCGAGGCCGGCCGGCTCCGCCGGCACCTTCAACAGCGGAGTCTGCCGGAAGCCCATCTCCTGCAGCTTGGCGCGGACGCCCTCGTACACCTTGGCGACCGAGGGCTCGTCGCCCGCGGCGCCGAGCGCTTGCTGCAGCGAGAACGAGAAGGCCGACAGGCCGTCGGTCGCCGAGGTCGAGGCCGCCGCCGTCTCGTTCTCGGAGCAGGCGGAGAGCAGCAGTCCATTGAAGGCGAGCTGATCGGTCTCGTCCTCACCCCCGGCGCCCGCCCCGGCCGCCTTGCTGGCGGCGGTCGCCTGCCGGCCCAGCACCAGCCGCTTGACGCCCGCGTCGCTCGCGATCTGCTTGCAGCCGAAAGGCCGCGGGACGAGCGGCCGGCCGATGAGGCTCTTTTGCTGCTGCTGCGCCTCCGGCGGCGGTATCCACGCCTTGCTGCGCGCGAGCTCGACGCGCCCGCCCAGCGCGACCTTCTGCATCCCGCCAGAGAAGCAGCTGTCGAGGATCACCGTGAGCACGCCAGGCGGCGCCGTCCCGCTGAGCTCACTCAGGCGGTTGTCGAACAGGAACTGCAGGTCGCCGAGGACCAGGCACTCTTCGAGGTTCTCGCCGCTCGGCTGCTGAAAGCCGTGGCCAGAGTAGAAGAAGACCAGCCGATCGTCCGGGGCGACATTCTCGAACAGCCAGGCGAGCCCCGCCTCCGCGTTGGCGACGGTGGCGTCACCATCGTAGAGCTCCTTGAAGTCACTGAAGCCGTAGCGCTCGCTGAGCAGCGAACGGAACCTGGCCGCATCCTCGAGGCAGCTCGGGAGGTTGTTCTCCTCGTTGCCGTAGTTGTTGATCGCAATCAGTAACGCTCTCTTCGATGCCATGTGAATACCTCCTGTCAAACCGGAGCGAGGCCGAGCCCGCCGCCCTCGTGCCCGGCAGGCGGTGTCGATACGGCCGCCGGGCCTCCTGCTGGACCTCGCTTCGCTCAACCCGTGATAGCGCCGCCCTGCAGCCGTATCGAGACCGAGGGCGAGCGATCGAGTGCCCAGGTGGCCCGCTTTCGGACCGCCTGGGCACGGTGCCATCAGGCATTTCCAGGGTCGCGGACGAGCACGTTGTCACCATCCAACGGATGCCCTGGGATCGAGACGACCGGAACGACCATCAGGGCGCGTGCGCCTGGGCGCGGGTACCTGAAATAGCCGCGCGGTCCGGGGCGACCCTCGTAACGTCCAGCAGAGATCTGGGCTTACGATTCGCCGATTTTCATGAGCCCTGCGCGCCGTCCGCCGTGCGGACCCACACAACGAGGGGCAACATTGAACGAGCACTCGACATGCCAAGCTCCGAGGCCGCACATGCTCGAGAGAGCCCCTCCGGCCGGCGCCAGCAGCACGACGCCCCATTGCGTTGCTCGAATGTTTCACGAGTACCGCCCTCGCTCCGGCTCGTTGTGAGCCTCACGGTGCGCACGGCGCAAAAAGCCCCGGTGTGGCGTTCCTGCGTGCCGTCTGGTGCGACACACTCGCGGGCGAGGGCGTCTTCCTATGTCCGTGCGGGAGGCGGCGCGGCGAAAGGAGATGCTCGTCGAGCGCGAGGTCTCGCCGCGCGTCGCCTCGCCGGGCGACGTAGGCGGGCGGGTCCGTGACGGCGACCTCAGCGTCCTGAATAGCGTCCTGAATGCGGATCGTGCAATCGTGTGCGGTCTCAGCAGATCTCGGGGGCGCCGGCGAGCCGCAATGTTGCAGCGGCGACTCCAGGCGAGCGGCGGGCGAGACCATCCGCCCGAGCTGGTTCGCCCCTCCGGCCTGACGACAGGCTGAGCAGCTGACCGATCACCTGGTGAACCACCTGGGCCGCTTCCTCAACATCCCAGAGGGCAACGGCGCGGCTCGGGCTGCCGGCGAGCGAGGCGACCACGGCAGCTCGAGGCGACGGGTCCTCCCTCGGCGGTCATCCGCCTCGGCGGAAGAAGGCGCATACATCAGCGATGTAGGTCTGGTAGCCGACGACGTCTGTCACCAACGCGTGGGCGAGATCTGCGACTCCCCTGGGGCCGACCGGCTCCCGAGGCTTGCCCGAGAACCCCGAGCCGGGGAAGCTCGGAACGACGACGTCGAGAGGCTAGTACAGCGTTCCCGAAGTTCGTCCCTGGATCGGCGATGTGCCAACCGTCCACGAACCGCGCCGGCCGGGATCGTGAACGGAGTTCGTCACCGAACGCAGATGCAACACCCGACGGCGCACCGCTACCGCGGGCGAGCTACTCGATCGGCGTGAGAGTCCAGGGAAAGTCCGTCATCAGCAGCTTGAGCAAGTCCTGCCAGATGCCGCGGAAGCGGTCTTCTCCCACCGGCCGGTGTGGGTCGCGAGCTCGAGCGTCCAGAAGTGGACCGTGTCACAGCGCAGCCTGGCGTGGGCGATCGGGTCGGCTTCAGGACCCGACTCGATGATCACCATCTGCCCGTACTTGCGGGCCCGCAGGTGCGAGAGTCCCTGGGCTGCGAGGTAGGAGCTCACCGCGGTGGCGTGCTCGGGGGAGGCGTGCGGCTTCGACATGGGCCCGCACCGAAGCTCAGGCTGCGTAGGACGGCAAGGTCGCCCTCCACTGACCGCGGAACTTCCAGCGGAAAGGTCGGGCTTCGTGCTCGTTCCAATGGTGCACGAACTCGAGCACGCGACGGCTCAGCTCCTCCGCGGAGCCGAAGGAGGCGTGCTTGAGCACCCGGCGGCCCACGATGCTGAACCACAGCTCGATCGGATTGACCCACGACGCATGCAGAGGCGTGTAGACGAAGTGGAAGCGCCCGCCGTGCCGCGCGCTGAACTCGTTCCACCTGGCGCCGTGGTGAATGTTGAGGTTGTCCCAGATGATGTAGACGTCGCCCGTGGGGTAGCGCGCCGCCACCTTGTCCATGAACGCGAGCAGATCGGCGGCGGTGCGCGTAGATCCACAGCGCGCCACCACTTCACCCGTCTTGACGTTGAAGGCGCCGAGCAGCGTGCGCGTGCCGTGGCGCTGGTACTCGAACTCCTTGCGCCCTGGCTGAGGTCGCCGAACGGATACCCGAAGGCTCAGCGGCTCCCTTGCTGCGTTCTTCTGCCGCGCGCTCGTCGACGCGGCCGTGTCGCCGCAGCCACCGGATGACTCGGTCGCGCATGCGCTCGGCGGAGAGATCGCCATACACCTCATCGGACTGGGGCGGAGCCCCGTTAGCTCTCGACCCCCGGCTCGATCGGCAGCTCGACGACGAACGTCGTTCCTGAACCTGGCCGGCTGTACAGATGCACGTGCCCTCCGTGCGCTCGCACGATCTCCCGGACAAGGTACAGCCCGAGTCCGAGGCTCTGCGCCTGATGAAGCCCCGTTGCGCGCTCGAACGCCTCGAACACGCGCCGCTGATCGGACTCCGATATCCCGATCCCCTGATCGGACACCGAGAGGCGAGCGCCAACCCCATCCGCGCCGGCGACGATCCGAACCGGCTTTCCCGCCCCATACTTCAGGGCATTCGTCAGCAGGTTCGTCGCAACCTGATCGAGCCGCAGCCGATCCCACTGGCCCCAGACCGCGCGGGTGGCCTGGACGTGGAGCGCACACCCAGCCAGATCGGCCTGCTCGCTCAGCCTCCCGGCGGCGTCCTGCACGAGAGCCGCCAGGTTCACCGGCTCACGTGTCAGGACGAGCCGCCCCATCTGCACGCGCGAGAGGTCGAGCAGGCTGTCAATGAGCAGGCTGAGTCGACCGAGCTGACGCTTGAACGACGTCAGCGACGACGACAGCCACGACGACGAGACCAACTCTTGGTGCTTGATGGATCGTGTGAGCGCATCGAGCTTGAGATGGAGACCCGTCAGCGGCGTCTTCAGCTCGTGGGCGAGGAAGGCTGTGCGCCTCTCTGCGGCCTCGGCCGCCGCCCGCGCCTCTCGCTCCCTGGCGAGCAAGAGCGCGTTCTCGAGCGAGATGGCCGTTTGCGTGGCGAGCAGCTCGAGGGCGAGCAGCCGCTCGGGGGTGAACGCGTGCGTGGTGAGGTTGTTTTCGAGGTACAGGAGACTGATGACCTGGGCCTGCCTCACGATGGGAATGCAGAGGACCGACCTCGGCTTCTTCCTCATGATGTACTCGTCGCCCGAAAATCGGCCCGCCTTCGCGGCGGCGTCGTCGAGGATGACCCGCTCTTTGGTGAGCCGCACGTAGTGCAAGAGCGAGGCGGGGACGAGCGGCGAGGAGGACACCGGCAAGGACTGCAGGACGTTCGTCACGGTCTGTTGTCGCTCCCCGAGCGCGGCTTCCGCTTCGATCGCCAAGTCGTCGCCCCGAACAAGGATGAGGCAGCCCTTCTGGGCGCCTCCCTGCTCGAGGACGACCTCGAGCAGGGTTCGCAAGAGCTTCTCGAAGAGGATCTCGCCCGAGATGGTCTGCGACGCCTTGACGACCGAGAGCAGGTCGAGGTGCTCGGCGCCGGTCGAGAACGTGGTGGTGGGCGCAAACGCCCGTCGCTCGAGGAGCTGCGGATAGAGCCGTTCGAGCTGTTTCACCTTGCCGTCAGCCCCCCAGCGTACGTAGCAGGAGCGTGCCTCGCGAAGGTACAGGTCGGCGATCTGGTCGAACCCTCGCGCCCGGTAGAACCGAGACGCGAGCTCATAGGCCACCCCTTCTTTGTGAACGAAGCCATTCTGGCGCGCCGACTGCATGGCTTCCTCGTAAAGGCGCGCAGCATCGAGATCACGTCCCTGGAGGCGCGCGATCTCGGCGGAGATCAGCGCGTATGGACAGAAGAAATTTTCCGGACAGTGCTTATTCCAGATGCGAAACTGCTCTTGGTAGGCAGCGAGAGCTATAGAATATTCCTCGTGCTCCTCCGGGGTCGCATGGTGATGCCGGGCGGCCAATGTCAGCGCGGTCCAATAATAGCACTCAACCACCGTAGGAAAACCGGCCACAACCCACTTCCGCGCCTCGATCGAAGCCGTAACAGCCCCTTCGTAATTGCCGCACAGGAACTGGAGCGCCGTCTTGAAGGTGTAATAGATTCCCGGGTGGTGAGGCCGCCACACATTCGTCAACCCAGCCTCGAACTTGAGCAGGTCCAACTCCAGCACATCGCCCGAGAAAAGGCTCGTGCTCCTTCCTCGCAGCTCTTGGACGATGCGATGCATGCCATCTATCGCATCGCAGACGCTGCCACACTTTGTGCGACGCACAAAATCGAGCTGCCCTTCCGCTTCCGCCGCGACTTCTGCCAAAGGATCGCCTTGAATCAGGCGACACATCACGATCAGCACAGATGCATAACAGGCATGATTCATGTCGCCACACTCGATGGCTGACCGAAATACCTCACGAAGCGAGCGGCTCGCACCGCGAACATGGTGAACCCAATAGTCAACGAAGATACCAGCCGTAAAATAGGCGCGATGCGCCCCAACGCCCCCTTGTCTCCCTGCCAGGTCGCATGCGACTTTACAAAGGTGGCGTGCCTCCTCCCATTTCTCGAACAGCCGCCCGAGCGCTGCGCCGAACGTGACATACCCATGCGGCGAGCTATTGGTGTTGCCATGGCGAAGACTAAGGCTCACAATTTCGCAGCACATCACATCGTGCAGGTTCGCATCCATCGAATACGCTGTCGGCATAGATGTCGAGAGCAACGCCACGACGGATTGCGCATCCGGATCGGTCATGGCTGGCAGATGGGCTAGATCTTCGATGGGCCGGTCCCCTAGTTCCTTCCAGGTGCGTTCCGCAGCCTCTTGTAACGCCTCCTGCGTGGGATGGAGCGGGAAATCTATGCCGAAGAGCTTCAAGCATGCCAAGGCAGTCAGGCAGGCTTGCTCTATCTCACCTCGGGTGCCGTGGAGCTCAATTTGGATCCGATAGACTGCCGCCTGGTCGAGGCGGCTCCGCGTGTGATCCATCAGCGCGGCGAGCAGTTTCGCTGCAGCCTCAAAATGGCTACAGAGCCACTCACAGAGGGCTCGCTCAGTGAGCAATTCATAGGTCATGTGATATTGGCATTCCCAGCAATCTGCGGGCAACAGGGCCTGACCGGCGCAAAGATAGCCGAGCGCAGACACGTAAGCGGTCGCACCTCTCGCCTTTTTGCCCGCCAGCAAGTTGAGCTGGCAAAGCGACTCCTTTTCCCGGGGGTCGGTCATGAGATCGACGCCGCGGTTGAGCTGGTTCGCGACCTCGAAGACACGCTCCGCGATCGCCTCTTGTGATAGGTGAGACACCAGAAGGCGGCCGATCCGCAGATGCACCGCAGCGCGCGATTCCGCCGGAATGAGCGAATAGGCCGCTTCCTGGACGCGGTCGTGGACGAATTTGTACGCACCTTCCGAGCGAAGGACGAGCCCCGCATTGACGGCGTCCCAAAGATCTGAGTTCGTCACCTCTTCCGTGCCGCCGTGAACCATCGTCAAGACGGCGGCCTCCGCGGTGTTTCCCATACAAGCGAGCAGCTTCAGCGTCTCCTGTGTCGCCGGTGGGAGCTGCCGTAGCTTCCCGACCATCAATTCGACCACATTGTCGGTGAAGCCCTTCGCGCAGATTTGCGCCATGTCCCACCGCCAAGTGCCTGTGTATCCGTCGAATGCGATGAGGCGCTCTTCATAGAGAGCGGTCAGGAACTGGATCGCGAAGAAGGGATTGCCGGCTGTCTTCTGGTGAACCAGGTCCGCGAGCGGAAGGGTGTCAGGGCCACTACAGTGCAGCGTCTCGCTGATGAACGCCGTCAGATGCTCGTAGGAAAGTGGACCGAGCACGATGTTGGATAGATGCGCCCCCTCCCTGCGCGCCTCGTCCAGCATCGACATGAGCGGGTGAGTTGGAGTGACTTCGTTGTCGCGGTACGCGCCGACGACGAGGAGAAAGCGCATGTCGGGGTGGGTCACCAGCTCTTTGAGCAGCTCGAGACTGGCGGAATCAGCCCACTGAAGGTCGTCGAGGAACAGCGCGAGCGGGTGCTCCTTCCGGGCGAATACCCTGATGAACTGCCGGAGCACGAGCCGGAAGCGGTTCTGCTCATCGGCCGGCGGGAGCGCAGGAACCGGCGGTTGCCGGCCGATGACGAGCTCGAGCTGCGGGATCAGGTCCACGATGAGCTGTCCGTTAATCGTGAGGGCCTCGAGCAGCCGCTGCTTCCAGGCCGCGATTCCCCCGCTGTCGGCGAGGATCTCGAGCACGATCTCCTGAAAAGCCTGAACGATCGTGGAGTAGGGGATATCGCGCTTGTACTGATCGAACTTTCCCGAGGCGAAGAATCCCCGCTCCCGGACGACAGGCTTGTGCAGCTCGTGAACCAGCGTCGACTTGCCGACGCCGGAATAGCCCGATATCAGCACAAGCTCAGGAGATCCGGTGTCGACCATGTGCTCGAAGGCGCGCAGCAGCACCGCGATCTCCTCCTCGCGCCCATAGAGCTTCTGCGGGATCTGCAGGCGGTCCGACGCATCCTGCTCGCCCAAGGGGAAGGGCTCGATGCTGCCATGGGAGCGCCATGGCTCGAAGCACCTTGCCAGGTCGTAGCGAAGGCCGCGGGCGGTCTGGTAGCGCTCCTCGGGCATCTTCGCGAGGAGCTTCATCACAATCCGCTCGATCGCCTCGGGCACCTCGGGGACCACCTCTGAAGGCACCGCGCACGCCCGGGCGACGTGGCAATGGATCCATTCCAGCGGGTCGCGAGCCTGGAAGGGGAGCTTCCCCGTGAGCATCTCGTAGAACGTGACTCCCAAGGAGTAGAGATCGCTGCGACTGTCGATCCCCCGGTTCATCCGCCCGGTCTGCTCAGGCGACATGTACGGGAGGGAGCCCTCGATGAGGCGCGCTGGCTGCGCGGCCTGCGGTTCGCGGGGAAGCCGGGAAGCGAGCCCGAAGTCGGTGATCTTCACCTCGCCGATGGTGAAATTGACGAGGATGTTGGCGGGCTTGAGGTCCTTGTGAACTACGCCTCGCTGGTGAATGTCGGCGACTGCCCCCGCGATGCGAACGGCAAGCTCGAGGAACCTGCCGATCTCCATCGGCGCCCCGAGCAGCCGGTCAAGCGGCTCCGCGCCAAAGTCTTCCATGACAAGGGCGAGCGTCCCCTCGTAGGTCTCGAGGGCGAGAGGCCTGACGATGCTCCCGACATTCAGCATCCTGCCCGTCTCGTACTCCCTCTTGAGCCGATCGAGGTCCTTCGGCCGCCAGCCTCTCGGGTCGAGCACCTTGAGGACCACCGGATGGCCATCGGCGTTTCGAACAGCGCGATACACGGCCGTCCCGCGACCCTCGTGAACGGTTTCGCCGATCGTGTAGGGTAAGGGAGAGGACGGGCTCGTCATGCGGGTCCTTGGGGGAGCAGGCTCGGCAGTGGCAGCCTGAGCACCGCTTTCATAGCCATGAACTTTAACGCTTTCTGACGGCCCACGCCATGGCAGCCTCAAACGAGCAAACGCCGCTTCCGCTCCGGCGGCAAGCTCGGCTGCGCGTGCTGCCAGAGGCGCCGCCGCTAAGCCGCTTCCGTCAGTCTCACACCTGGAGGACGGGGGGGCTGGTCCGCACGATGCGCGTTGTTACTCCGTGACTTCGAACGAGATCCTTCCCACGAGCTGGCCGTCCTCGGTCTCGACATCGACCGTCCAGCGCCCTGCCAGGCGTGCCGGCAGGTGTTTGCCCGCAAGCTGCGATTTGAGGCGCACCGCGCCGGCGGGCCCTGCGACGCGCGACATCTCCTCTCCGGCGCGCGATAGACCTCCTGCTCCTCGTGACGCCACACGTGGTGGAACCGATCGCCACCCTTGCGCTTGTCCGCGATGAACCCGCCGCCACAGGCCGGCGTGCGACTGCTGGAGCTGCCCCTTGCTCAGGTTGACGTGGTTCGCTCGGTCGCGCCCCGCCGGCGGCGGATAGGCATCATGGGAACGTGGCGTCCGCAACGTCGACCCTGCTGGTTCCCGCACCTGCCTCCGTGTGCCGCGCAACCGGACGCGTCGGAGGAGCTCCGCCGTCGCCTGGCGAGAGGCTAGGACGAGCCGGCCGGATCACGAAAGGCAGAACCGCGCGGGCCACCAACGCGGGCTGGCGATCGGGGATGCGCGTGGGACGAAAAGGCCCAAGAACGAGGGCGCCGCTCGCATGAGGTCGAGGCAGCTACGATGTCGCCGCCTGCGTCGGCCACCTCGACGCCCAGCCTGCCGGGGCGTGCATGACCGCAGGTTGCCTGTCGCGCCGCGCGTGCCCGGTCGGGCAGGAGCACATCTATCCCGACGAGCAACGCCGCTTCCACATGAGCGCGTTCCGCCGCGCCGCGCCGCCCGCGGGACGCTAGTCCGCGTCGCCCAGCGTCGAGGCAGCCCGGGGCACCTGCATCCATGGCTCGATCAGGCTGCGGGCTTCGTCCCATGGCCGCGTCTTGCGCGCGGTGGCCACGAAGTGGCCCGTGCCGCACGAGGCGACCTGCTCGCCGCAGGCACGGACGAGACCGCGCGCGGTTATCGCCTAGCTCTCTCGGCTTTCCGCCAGCATAGGCGTACGGCGAGCTGCTCGCGCAGCGTGCGACGGTGCGGGGAGACGCCAGAAAAGACCCGGAGCGGGCAAACGGACAGCGCCCAGCCGACCAGACGCCGCGGCCCGCTGACTCTCGCCTGCGCCGGGCGCGCAGGTGTCAGCCTGGCCGGCAGCGAGGTTCACGGTACTAGCGAGCTGCGATCGTGCACCACGATCGCAGCTCGTAGGACGCGCGGCACGAGCGCAGGCGACGCCGACGAGCGCCTGGTCGACCATGTCCACGGGGCTCGTCAGCTCAGACGCAGATATCGTAGTACAGGTCAAGGCATGCGTCGATGAACTGTTCCAATGTACACCCGCCGTTATCATGGCAGGTCGCCGTCCCGGTACGCGGGTCAACGCAGTAGTCGAGCCACACCCAGCAGTATTCGGCTGAGGTCTGGTCGGCCGATTGCGCTTCGGCGGCAGGTACAGAGGCGGGCCCGCTCCAGCTGCCGAGCGGGTTTTCTGCGGCTTCGCTCGCGTCCAGGCGGACGACCTCCGGCTCCGCCGGCTCGTCGTAGCCCACGCACCCGGTACTACCCACAGCAGCAATCATGCCGCCGACCGCGAATGCATGTCGCAATTTCATGACACAGCTCCTGTATCGCAGGGCGTCGCCCAGGGCGCGAAATGCGCGCAGCGCGCCTGCGACGCAGCGAACATAGAAGAGCCTCACTCGATGTGCAAGACGAAGCATCGGAGATTCGGCCACAGTAGATTGCGACATGAATTCGTAAACGGTCACGCAACGGACTCAGCTTGAGCTCTCGCAGGCTGTATAGCGATGGCAGCCTCATCAATACATGAATAAATTACCGATAAATATCAATGGTTTATCGCGAGGATAGCAGCACTCATAAGGAGCCTCGTCGCCGGTGGAGGGGGCGTGGCGGTCTGCCCTGGACACTCTATGGTCGCAAGCGACCTCTTGCAGTCGTTTGCATTATTTTACATTTCCTTCCCTGGCTTTCCCCGGTTCCGGTCGGACCACGGAGGCTGCCGAGCTCGTCTATCCGCGGAGGACCTGGTTGAGCGCCGCGGCGGCGACCGGGGCGGCGCCCAGTCGGGGCGATCCGCCGGCCGAGCGCGCGCCTCGAGCGTCGGCACGGAGCGCGACCTCGCCGGCGTGCAGCGGCGCGACCATGAGTTGTCGACAAGCGCGCTTTTTATGGAGTGTCGGATCGCACAGATACCATTCTGTGCCGTGCGTCTTTGCGCGTTGCGCCTCTGCGCTTTGGGTCCTGTTCTTCAGGCGGTCTCGACCCGAAAGGCGCTCCCGCTGGCCCCAAGGTCGCGGTCGTAGGCCACCCCGTGCTCCGCGTCTCCGGCGGTCCGGCGTCGCGTCACCCTTGCTCGAGCGCCTGGGCCGCCGGCGGCCCAGGCGCGTGGCGCGCCCTCTCGCGGTGGGGGGAGCGGGCGGCCAGCCGCTCGAGCGCGCTGGCGGCGACCGCGCCGGACTTGAGCTGTCGTATCTCCGCGGCGGCGGCCTGCGCGCGCTCGCGCAAGGCCCCGTCCGCGAGCAGCGCCCGGAGCCGCCCCCGGATCGCCTCCGGCGTCGCCTCGGCGAGCGGCAGGCGATACGCGAGCCCTCCGCGCTCCGCCTGCGCGGCGTTGATGTGCTGGTCGCCGAAGAGCGGGATGATGAGCATCGGTACCCCGTGTTCCAGCGCGCGCCCGATGGTGCCCCAGCCGCCGTGCGTGATCACCGCCGCCACCCTGGGGAACACCTCCTCGTGGGGCAGGTACCGCTCGATCCGGACGTGTTCTCCGAGGCCGGTGGGCACGTCCTCCGCGCTGGCGGCCGTGGCGAGGATGGGGATCCCCATCGGCGCGACCGAAAGGAGCACGCGCCGGAGCAGGCCGCCGTCCTTGCCCGTGGTCGTGGTGCTCACGAGGACCGTGCCGGGCTGCACCTCCACGGGGGCGGCGGGGCGCGACGCCTCGGGTCCGTGCCCGCCGGGCACGTTGAACGAGACCGGGCCGGCGAAGAGCTGGCGCTCCTGGAGCGCGACGTCGCGGACGAAGCCGCGGTGGGCCATCACGACATGGAGCTCCGGCGACGTCGCGGCGCGCACGAACTCCGCCATCCCGCCCGGGCGGCGCGGCGGCAGGCCGAGCGCCGCCCGCGCCCGCGAAAGCGGCAGGAGCCTGTCGGCGAGGGCGTGGAGGAGCGCGGGACGCTCGGTGACGAGCCGCGGGAGCGGGAGCGACCGCGCGATCAGCGGCAGCCCCGCCGCGTCGATGACGGTCGCGGCGTTCCCCGCGCTCGCCCAGGGGATGCCCGCGCGCTCGGCCGCGTAGCCCGCGCCGAAGCCGAAGATGTCATGGACGAGACAGTCCACGCGCTCGCGCCGGAGGATGGGCGTGAGCTCCTCGGCGAGCTCCACGCTGCTCTCGATCACGGCCTCGCGGAACCGGATCAGGTTGCGGGGGATGGCCGGCACCCAGCGCAGCGCGCCCTCCACCGGGCGATCGAGGAGCCGCGTGATGAGGTCGTCGTAACGGGCATAGGGCACGAGCTCGGCGCCCGCCGCCCTGACCGCGGCCGCCGCCGCGGCCTGCGTGTGCACGAGCACCCGATGGCCGCGCGCGGTCAGACCCCGCGCGAGCTCGAGGATGCGGAGCAGGTGCCCGGTCCCGATCGGGGTTGTCATGAGGAAGGTGAAGGGCCCGGGCACACCGCCGGATGCCGCGGGCGCGTCCGGGAGATCGGGTGAATCGGGTGAGCCGTTCTTAATTTCGATCGGTTTCATCATGCGTCCTCGGCGCTCCTCTGGCGTTGTTCACCTGTCGAACGTTGCATGGCGCCTCGCAGTTCGAGGCTCGGTCGAATCCGTGCGCGCGGGCCGCGCGCCTCGCTCCAGCGGGGCGGAGCTCCACGGGCGTCGAGCGGGGGTGCGCGGCGGTCATCGCGGATCTCCGGTCGGATCGACCGTCCGGCAGAGCACGTCGACCACGAACTCCAGGTAGGCGCGGCCCTCGGCCTGGCTGAAGCCGTTGCGCGAGATGTGCTGGTGGAACGGGCGGAACTGCAGCGCGCCGAGGAAGAGGTCGGCCGCGTGCTCGGGCGGGACCGGGCGCAGGACGCCCCGCGCGACCGCGCGCGCGAACCACGCCGCGAGCTCGCTGCGCGCGCGCACCGGCGGGAGATCTTCCCGTCGCTCGTAGGCGGTATCGAGGGTGAACCCGGCCGAGCGGAGCACCGCGATGCCCGGCACGATGCGCTCGAGGTACACGGAGATCTCCTCCGCGAGCTCGAGGAGCTGGGCCCGCGCCGCGCGGTCGTCGGGGCCCGATCGCGCCCGCGCCATCCACGGCTGCTCCGCCGCCGGGAGCAGCGCGGCGCGCATCAGCTGCTCCTTGGTGCCGAAGCGCTGGAACAGCACCCCGTGCGAGATGCCGAGCCGCGCCGCGATCACGGTCGTCGACACGCCGGCCCCGTGCTCGAGGAAGCAGGCGCGGGCCTCCTCGAGGATCTCCTCGTCGGTGGTGGTACGCGGGCGAACCATTCGTTAGTAACTTGTCACTTACTATCGAAAGATGCAAGGTGACACACCAGCGGCGCATCGGTCCGGCGGAAGCTAGAACACCGATCACGTTGAAACCCGGAGAATTTTCACAGGGAGGCGGGGAGGCGGGGAGGAAGAAAAAAAATGAATCTCTCCCTCTTGCCGTCTCTCGCTCCCCGCCTCCCCGCCTCCCTGTGAAATTCCTGCTTTTTCTCGTGGTTTCAACCCGTTTGTCGCTCTAGGACGAGCCGGCCGGATCACGAAAGGCAGAACGGCGCGGGCCACCAACGCGGGCTGGCGATCGGGGATGCGCGTGGGACGAAAAGGCCCAAGAACGAGGGCGCCGCTCGCATGGGGTCGAGCAGCGGGCAGAGGTTGGCCAACGGCCACGCGCGAGCGACACGCGGAGGGACGAGGCCGAGAGGCTCACGCCGCGTCGAACGACGGGTCTCTGGCCCTGGCGATGGGCGGCGGCTCGGTGCGGATGCCGAGATGGGTCAGGCTGCTGGCGCGCGGCGGGAGACGAGGTCGGGACGGTTCGGGCTCGGGACGTGGTTGCGGACGCCACGTTCCCAACATGCCTATCCTCCCGGCCCGTGGCACCTCGAGCTCAGGGAATCTCCGCCCCGTCGAGCGATCCTCGTCGGGGGCGCGCGCCGGGCAATGCCGTCCGCCAGGCCGCGATCGCGGTTGTGGGATGGCTCGTTCTGGTACGAGCGGAGGCCGCCCACGCCGCGAACCTCGGCGTCGCGGTGGAGCTCGATGAGCAGCGCTGCGTGACGCTCGACGAGGTGCGCGCGGCGGCCGCGCTGCGCGGAGGGCGCGTGGACGCCGACTCCACGGTACGGCTCCGGGTCCAGGTGCGCGAAGCGGAGTCGCCGAGCGCGGTGACGCTCGTGATCTCGGGAGAAGGCGCTCACGGCGCCATCGAAGCGCGCACGTTCGAGGCAGACTCCTGCGCGGAAGCCGTCTCCGCGCTCGGGCTGGTCGTCACGATGGCCGGCGAGGAGGAGGAGGCCCCGGTCGAAGCTCCCCGCGCCGAGCCTCTCCCCGTGACGCCGCCGGCGAGACCGTCGCAAGGCACAGCCCGCGAGATCAGCCTGACCTCCGCAGCGCCGCCGGCGAGACCGTCGCAAGCCACGGCTCGCGAGACCACGCCCGCGATGAAGCCGTATGCGGCGCTCGGTCTCGTCGCCACGCCGCTCTACGAAGGTCCGGCAGGAGCGCGACTCTCGGGCGGGTTCGCATCGGGTCGTGTGTTCGTTCCGTGGGCGGAGCTCGGCGTGGGGGCGACGTTGCCGCGCACCGTGGTCGGAGGGGGAGCGGCGGTGAGCCTCACCTGGCTCACCGCCCGGGCCTCGCTGGCGCCTCTCGGCGCGCCCCTCGGCGGTCACATTTTCGTGAGTGCTTACATGATGTTCGAGGCGGGCGCGGTGCTCGCCTCGGGGGAGGGAGCCCCGAAGGTCTACAGCCGATGGCGCCCGTGGCTCGAGGCGGGCGCCGGCGCACGGATGCGCGCGCTGCTAGGCGCATGGTCCTTCGTGGAATGGCAGGTCGGGCCCGCGCTGCCCCTCCTTCGGGACGAGTTCGTCTTTGTGCACGGCGGGACGGCCTATCAGGCTCCCGCCGTGCGGCTTGACGCTGCGTTTTCCATCGGGGTGCATTTTCCGTGATCAAAACGGGGACCTCGGGGATCGCCTGGATGAGCCCCTCGTGATCGCCACCGACGACGCCCCCGTTTCCTCCGCCTTGCTCCTGGCTCGCCCTCTGGGCGGACTCGTCGACGCACAGGCGCGTTCCCCCTGCGAGCCCACCCCTGGCGTCGTCCGCGAGGCGCGTCTCGAAGAGCTCGCGTCGAACCTCGAGTTCCTGTGGCGGTTCGCGTGCCGGATGGGCGTGGGCGAGGCGGCGGCTGAGGACATTGCGCAGGAAGCGTTCGTGGTGGCAGCGTCGCGCCTCGACGCGATCCTTCCCGGCAAAGAGCGCTCGTACCTCGTCTCGGTCGTGGTTCACATGGTCCGACGCGAGCGAAAACGGCGAGCACGTCACGAAGAGCTCAAGGAAGAGCCCTCCGCGCCCGCGGGCGAGCAGCCGGACAGCCGCATCGACGAGGCGCGCGCGCGCAGGCTGCTGGATGCGTCGCTCGAGGCGCTTGACGACGAGCTTCGCGCGGTGTTCGTGCTCCATGAGATCGAAGAAGAGACGATGGCGGACATTGCCCATCTGCTTGATCTGCCGCCAGGGACCGTGGCGTCACGCCTCCGCCGCGCCCGTGAAGCGTGGAAGCGAGCGACCGAGCGATTGAAGAGGGGTCTGCCGGTGAGCGGCGGGAGGCGACCGTGAGGGACTCGTACGACGACTTCGACCGCGCGCTGCTGCGCGCCGGGAGGACGGCGAAGGCCCCTTCCTCGCTCCGCGCGAAGGCTCTCGCGGCCGCCTCCGCGGGGACTGCGACCGCGGTCGCAGTGACGGAGCTCGGCGTCGGTACGGCCAAGGCGAGCGGGGGGATCGCGACGCAGGCCGCTCACGCGTTCGGCCTGAAGGCGATGCTCGTCACGTCCATCGGCGTCACGTCGATCGCCCTCGTGCTCGGGGGCGCGTACGTGGCGGCGACCCATGACGCGAACGCCGTCGCGTCCGCAGCCCACCTGCGCACGCCTCGCTCGCCGAAGGTCGATGAGGTGGTGCCGACGGCCGCCCCACCCACGCAAGAGGAGCCCGCCCCGCGAGCGAAGGCGGAGCCCGCCGTCGCCCCTGCCGCCGAGCCCGCCCCGCGCGCATCCGCGTCGATCAATGGCGTGGCGCCCGCGCCCCAGGGGATCGGGCTCGCGCGCCCGGTCCCCTCATCCGTGCCTGCGGCGACGGCCGTCCCCGCCGTCGATCCCCTTCCGCGAGAACCCCGCAGTGAGGAGGTCGCGCAGTCCCCTGCGGCCCCCACCTCTGTTCTCTCGGACGAGCTCCGGCTCGTCGACGCCGCACGAGCGGCGCTCGCGCGTGGAGACGTGCCGCTCGCCCTTCGCCTCACCGCCGAGCACGCGGCGCGCTTTCCAGGGGGCAGCCTCGCGATCGAGCGCGACGTCCTCCGCGTCGACGCCCTCGTTGCCGGAGGGCACATCGCGGAGGCCGCGTCGCACGCGTGCGCCTTCGTCGCGCGGAGCCCGCGCTCCGCTCAGGCGCCGCGCATGATCAAGGTGGGTCGCTGTTCAAATACGATTCCGTGATCAAAAGCGCGGGGAGAGAGATCGCCGGGCAGTGGAGGATTCTCGATCATGCGACTCTTGAAGACAGTACTCTCATTGTTGTTCCCTCTCGCTCTCTCAGCCACCACGTTGGGGTGCGTCAGAGATGTGGTGGTCGGTGATCTCGACCCCGACCATCCGCCCGACTCCGATGCCTCGGGCGGGGGCGGCGCGGGCGGCGCAAGTGGCGCAGGTGGCGCGGGCGGCGCAGGTGGCGCGGGCGGCACGGGCGGCGAGTGCGGCACGCCCGTAGACTCCGGTCCCTTCAGCAACAGCGACTGTCCGGAGATGAGCGGCACCTTTCCGGTGGCGATCAGGGAAATCGGCTTCGATCCATCCGGCAATCTCGGCATGACGGGGTACACGGCGTCGGACGTCGACATGGGCGGCGGCGTGCTCCGGTCCGGGGGAACCGACGACGTCCTCTTGGCGAAGTACGATGCCGCGGGCAACCACGTCCTCAGCAAGCTCTTCGGCGATGATTCGAACCAGCAGGCCGGCGAGCACATCGTTTTCGACGCGGACGGCAATATGTTCCTCTCAGGCTGGTTCTACCGCACCATGGATCTCGACGGTGCGACGTTCACCTCGGCCGACGACGACGACTACGGCATCTTCCTGGCCAAGCTCGACGGCGCTGGCAACCCCATCTGGAGCAAGCACCTCAACGCCGCGTATTACGCAGACTGGTGGATTAGTTCCATCGCGGCGGATCCGGCGACGGGCGGCGTGGTGATCACGGGAGCCTTTTCCGGAACCCTCGATCTTGGGGGAGGTCCGGTGACGGTGCCGCAAACGGACAATGGACATCCGTCTGGCTTCGCGGCGAAGTTCGATGCGATGGGACATTTTGTCTGGAGCAAGTACTTCCATGGGTTCGTCGCGCCGATTCACGTCGCCGTCGACGCTTCAGGGGAAACTGTGATCGCGGGCTACCAGGAGGGTATCTACGACTACGGAGATGGCCCCATGGGAGAGGACGACATGTCCGATCCTCGGTCGCCTGGGACGCATGAGATCTTCCTCGTCCGGTACACGGCCTCGGGAGACCTCCGCTGGAGCAGCGTATGGCGCGCTGAAGCCTACGGACAATCGGGCAATAACAGCATCCTTTCTGGCCTCGCGGTCGGGGCAGACGGGAGCGCGATCCTCACAGGGAGCGCGAACTGCGACCTTGATCTCGGCGGCGGAGCGCTGGTAGGCGCGGATTGTTTATCCCACACCGCCTTCGTGGCGAAATTCGACGCCTTTGGAGCTCAACGCTGGGGCCGACTTATCGACCGCAGCAGCGACGCTCAACCGGTGGACCTCGGTGTCGACTCCCTCGGGAACGCCTTCGTTGCGGGCAGCTTCAGCGGGACCCTGGACGCCGACGGCGCAGAGCTCGGCGCAGAGGACGGAGCGGAGCGGTGGTTCGTCGTGCGGCTCGACGGGGATGGGCGTATTTCGTGGTCCCAAACCCTCGACCACAATGTCCGCAGATTGCATGGTCTCGCCGTGGATCCTGGAGGAAACGTCGCCGTTTTGGGGGAAGACGCCAGTTACATTGCACCAGAGCGACCTCTGGTCTACGGGACCGGAAATCTCGTGACGAAGTTCAACGTCGCGGCGCCGTGATTCCTTGAAGAGCATTCTCGATGCCCGCTCCAAACCCCTGGAGCGTGGTAAGGGCCTCCTTCACGGAGCCAAATCCCGCACGCTCCACGTGACGGGCGGCACCCTCCTCCAATCCCAGACCTCCGGAGTCGTGGCCGCGAGGAGTCTCGCTTGACAGACGCCGCGGCGCCGTGGTCCTCTCCCCGGAGGATAGGACGAGCCGGCCGGATCACGCGAGGCAGAACCGCGCGGGCCACCAACGCGGGCTGGCGATCGGGGATTCGCGGGCCACGAAAAGGCCCAAGAACGAGCACGCCGCTGGCATGCGGGCGGCTCGGAGCCGGCCGAGCCGAGCGCTTCAGGTCCCGGGGTCGACGTCCGGCGACGCGGGCGGGTCGCCTCAGGCGCTCACCAGCGCGCCGGCGAGGCGGATCGCCGCGTCCAGGTCCTCCGCGATGTAAACGCGCTTGGACCTGTCCTCCAGGCGCGCCTTGTCGAAGATCTCGCGCGGCCTGGGCAGCGGACCGGCCAGGACCACCGTCTTGTGGCGCCGCACGAGCCCGTCGAGCGCGTTCTCGAGGGCCACGAACCCCGTGCTGTCGATGAACGGGACCTTGCCGAGGTGGAGGATCATCACCTCGTAGCTGTCCCCACGGATGGCGTGCAGCGCCCCCATCGCCTTCTGGACGGCGCCGAAGAACAGCGGGCCATTGATCTCGTACATGGCGACCCGCTCCGGAAGCGCGATCTCGCCCAGGTCGTGAGCGGAGCTCAGCACCGTTCGACTCCCCGTCAGCTCGGCCATCCGGCGCATGAAGAGGATGGCGGCCATGACCACGCCGGCCGAGACGGCGACCACCATGTCCATCGCCACGGTGAGCCCGTAGCAGGTCATGAGCACGAACACATCGCTCCTCGGCGCGAGCTTCACGATACGGATGAAATGGTGGAGCTCCGACATGTTCCACGCGACGAGCAGCAGCAGCGCTGCCAGCGACGCCATGGGGACGTAGGCCACCAGCGGGGCGAAGAAGAGGATCGACAGGACGACGACGACGGCGTGCGTGACGGACGCGATCGGAGAGCGCGCGCCTGCCCGGATGTTCGTGGCGGTTCGCGCGAGCGCGCCGGTCGCCGCGATGCCGCCGAAGATCGGCGCGACGATGTTCCCGATCCCGAGGCCGATGAGCTCCGAGTCCGGATCGTGCTTGGTCCCCGTCATGCCGTCGGCGATGACCGCCGACAGCAGCGATTCGATGGCGCCGAGCATGGCGATGGCGAAGGCGGAGGGGAGCAGCTCCCTCACGAGCTCGTGCGAGAGCCCGTCGCCCCACGGGAGCGACGGTATCGGGAGGACCGGCGGGATCCCGGCGATCTCCACGCCGTCGAGGGTGGTGCGAAAGCGGCTGCCGATCGTCGCCACGGAGAACACGGGGTAGACCTCGGCGACGACCACCACAGCGAGCGACACGATGGTGATGGCGAGGAGCGGCGCCGGCACCTTCTTGACGACGCGGGGGATGAGCAAGAGCAGGGCGAGCGTCGAGGCGGCGACGGCCAGCTCGGAGATATCGGCCGTCTCGCGAGCCGCCCACAAGGAGGCCACCTTGGCCGCGTAGTGCTCCGGGAGCGTCCCTGCCTCGAGGCCCAGGACGTCCTTCACCTGAAGCGTCGCGATCACGGTGGCGATCCCTGCGGTGAAGCCGGTCGTCACCGGATACGGGATGTACTCGATGAGCCGGCCGAGCCGCGCGAGCCCCATGATCACGAGCAGCACGCCGGCCATCAGCCCCGCCGTCATCAGTCCGGTCAGCCCGTGCTTCGTCACGATCGGCGCGAGGATCACCACGAAGGCCGCCGTCGGGCCGGTGACCTGGAACTTGCAACCACCCAGCAGCGCCACCAGCGCGCCGGCCACGATCGCCGTGTAAAGCCCGTGCTGAGGCGGAGCGCCGATCGCGATGGCGAGGGCCATCGAGAGGGGGAGCGCCACGACGCCGACGACGGTGCCGGCCAGGAGGTCGGCCTGGAAATCCCCGAGGCCGTACCCCTTGCCGAGGCTGCGCCGGAGGGCCGACGCCACGGGGATCCGACGCCGCGCCGGTTCAGGCGGAGAAGGAGTCATCGTCACACCTCCACCACCGCGCACGGATGGTGTCCAGTATCGTCCAGCCCCAGGCGGGCTTCGGGATGATCGTGAGGAGATCGCGCGCGCCTTCGCCGGCCGCGAGCGCCGCGAAGACTCGAGGGTTCCGGGTCACGAGGACGGGGATCACGCCGGGACGGTCGCGCGTGATGCGCTCGACCGCCGCCTCGATCTCCGCCAGCGGATAGTCGTCCGGGAAGAGCACGACCGCCGAGATGGCGGCGCCGTCCAGCACCGCCGCGCGCAGGTGGCGCGTCACGTGCGCGGTCACGCCGGCGCGCTGGAGGTACTCTTGCAGCCCATCCAGCGTCTCCGGGTTATCGGAGACGATCACCACGTGAAGCGGATCGCCCCGTCGTCGTCGCACGATGGAGTGCACCGCGGCCCTTGTTTTCCTCACCATCAGTTCGACGCCATCTTCAGGCGGTGGACGATGCCTTCGTGCTCGCCGCGCAGCGCTTCGGGCAAGCGGTTCCCGAAGCGCGCGAGGAGCTCCTGATTGCGGGCCATCTGCTCTGTCCAGGCGCGAAGATCGACCTCGTGCAGCTTCTGGGCGTGGTCCGCGGAGAGGCCGAGGCCGGCCACGTCGAGCTCGGTGGGAACGAACCCGATCGGCGTGAGCCGCGCGGCGGCGTTCCGCTGCACGCGCTTTACGATCCACTTCAGGACGCGCGCCTCGTGCCCGCGGTCGGGCCACAGGGGCTTGCCCCTGTCGGCACGGTGCCAGTTGACATGGAAGACCCGCGGCGTCTTCAGCAGCCGCACGCCGATAGACAGCCAGTGAGCGAAGTAGTCGCCCATGTTGTAACCGCAATAGGAGAGCATCCCCATCGGGTCGCTCCGCGGCACCGCGGCGGGCGTCGTCTGCGAGAGCAGGGTGGCTCCGATGTACACGCCTTGCGCCCAGCTCGTGGCCTCGTATACGAGCGGCGCCACCTCCGCCCCGCCGCCGGCAAAGACGATGGCGGAGATGGGCACGCCCTTCGGGTCGTGGATCGCGCGCGTCACGGTGGGGCACTGGCTCGCCGCGACAGTGAACCGCGCGTCCGGGTGCGCCGCGGGCTCCGGCGACGAGGCCGACCACGGGCGCCCCCGCCAGTCGACGAGCCCGTCTCTCGGCTCCTCGCCCATGCCCTCCCACCACGGCGCGCCGTCCTGCTGAAGCGCGGTGTTCGTGAACAGGACATCGTGACCAAGGAGCTGCTTGATGCTGGGGTTCTCTTTGAGGCTCGTCCCGCGCACGACGGCGGACATCCCGGCCAGCGGGTTGATGGCCCGGAGCTGCCCGTCCTCCCCCGCGTGCATCCAGCAGACGTCGTCGCCGACCACCTTGGCCGACCATCCGGGCACGTCCGCGACCAGCGTCGACAGGCGCGTGTTCCCGCCGGCGCCGGGGCTGGCCACGGCGATGTAATGCAGGTCTCCCTCCGGATCGGTCAGCTCCAGGAGGAGCATGCGCTCCGCGAGCCAACCTTCCTTCCGTGCCTGCGCGCTCGCCATGCGGAGGGCGTGGCACGACGTGCCGAGGACCGCGCGGTCCCCGTGCCCGGAGCCGATGCTCCAGATCGTCTTCGTCGAGGGGAAGTGGACGACGTACCGGCGGTCCGGGGAGAGATCGCCCGTGCTGTGGAGACTTCGAACGAAGTCGGAGGAGCTGCCGAGGTGCTCCAGGGCCGTCTTCCCCATGCGTGTCATGAGCCGAAGGCTCGCGACGACGTACGGGCTGTCCGTGAGCTGCACCCCCACGCGGCTGAAGCGCGAGCCGCATGGGCCGAGGAGGTACGGGACCACGAACAGCGTCCGGCCTGCCATCGCCCCGGCGAACAGCGGCCACACGATCCGGTTCGCGTCGTCCTCGGACATCCAGGTGTTCGTCGGCCCGGCGTCGGCGCGCTGCTGTGTGCAGAGGAGCGGAGGAGGCTCGGCGCGAGCCACGTCGTCCGGAGGGGAGCGATGCAGGAAGCTCCGCGGGTATCTGTCCGGATCGAGCGGCGTCAGCACGCCCTTCGCGACCATTCGCTTCTGGAGCCACCTGCTCTCCGCGTCCGTACCGTCACACCAGTGGATGCTCGCGGGGCGGACGTGCGTCGCGACCGAGAGTACCCAGGAGTCGAGCTCTTCGTTCTGCATGCCTGTTCTTTCCTTCGGGTGCCTCTCCGCTGCTTCGATGGCGACCGGCGCGCGGCGCCGCGATGCGCCTTCTCCAGCGCAGCCACGTCGGCCACAGCGACCTCGGTCACAGCCACGTCGGTCACAGCCACGTCGGTCACAGCCACGTCGGTCACAGCCACGTCGTACAGCAACATCGGTGCCACGCGACGATGTCCTCTGTTTGTCGCGCGATCCCTGCCTGTGCACCGCAAACGGCGGGATGAATGTGGCATGGCGACAAATTGTCGCTATATTTTCTTCGTGAATCGCCGATCACGACAACTTGACGTAGTCATCGAGCCCGTGATGCGGTCGGCGGTGATGCGGGAGCTCGGCCGCGTTCTTCGCACGGTGGCCCCGAAGGAGGTAGGGATCTCGCTCGTCGGCGAGAGCGGGACCGGCAAGGAAGTGCTCGCCCGCCAGGTCCATGATCTGTCGCTCCGTCGCTCGGGTCCATTCATCCCCATCAACTGCGCTGCCGTGCCGGAGGCGCTCTTCGAGAGCGAGCTGTTCGGCCACGAGAGGGGCGCCTTCACCGGAGCGGTCGAGAGGACGCGCGGAAAGATCCAGGCGGCGGACGGGGGGACGCTCTTCCTCGACGAGATCGGCGAGATGCCGATATCGGTCCAGGCAAAGCTCCTGCGCTTCCTGGAGAACAGGAAGTTCATGCGCGTGGGTGGCACCGAGAAGGTCTCCGTGGATGCCCGCATCGTCTGCGCGACGCTGCGGCCGCTGGAGGAAGAGGTGAAGGCCGGCCGCTTCCGGGCCGACCTCCACTATCGTATCCAGGGGATCACGCTGCTGGTGCCGCCCCTCCGGGAGCGACAGGCCGATTTCCCGCCGCTCGTGCGCCTGTTCCTGCAGCAGCTCGCCGCCAAGCACGGGGAGCCGCCGGCCCGGATGACGCGGGCGGCGATGGCCGCTTTGCGCCGGCACGACTGGCCTGGCAACGTGCGCGAGCTCCGGAGCGTCATCGAGCTGCTCACGCTCCTGCGCTCGGGCAAGCAGGTCCGGCTGCGCGATCTTCCAAGGCCGATCCGGGAGCTGGCCCCGGCCTTCGAGGCCCCCTCTGCACCGGGCTCCGGAGGCGCTCGCGTGCTGGAGATCTCCCTCGACGCCACGCTGGACGAGTCGATCCGGAAGATCCTCGACGCCGCGCTGGCGCTGGAGAGCGGCAATCGATCGAGGGCCGCAAAGAGGCTCGGGATCAGCCTTCGCACGGTGCAGCGGCACCTCGCGGCGTCGGGTCCGCTCGGCCAGGCCGCGCCGCGCCGGTCGGGGGCGGCGCCGCCGCTCGAAGGCGCGTGAGGCGCTCGACCTTGGAGGCTAGAACACCGATCACGTTGAAACCTGGAGAATTTTCACAGGGAGGCGGGGAGGCGGGGAGGAAGAAAAAAAATGAATTTCTCCCTCTTGCCGTCTCTCGCTCCCCGCCTCCCCGCCTCCCTGTGAAATTCCTGCTTTTTCTCGTGGTTTCAACCCGTTTGTCGCTCTAGGACGAGCCGGCCGGATCACGAAAGGCAGAACCGCGCGGGCCACCAACGCGGGCTGGCGATCGGGGATGCGCGTGGGACGAAAAGGCCCAAGAACGAGGGCGCCGCTCGCATGGGGTCGAGCAGCGGGCAGAGGTTGGCCAACGGCCACGCGCGAGCGGCACGCGGAGGGACGAGGCCGAGAGGCTCACGCCGCGTCGAACGACGGGTCTGTGGCCCTGGCGATGGGCGGCGGCTCGGTGCGGATGCCGAGATGGGTCAGGAGCGCCACGATGGCTTCGCGCTGCGCACGTTGACCGATGTCGGCGACGACCCGCCGGCGCCTACCGCACCGACACGCGAGCACATCGTCCAAATAGACGCGGCGGATGAGGCAAGCCCAGTCGATGCGTGCGTAGACGGGCAGGACGATGCCGTCGCCGAGGCTCGTGCGCGCGCTCGCCGGAGGGTCCCAGGTCGCCGCGGGAGGTGGTGCCGTGATGTCGTTGGCGCAGGTCGGTGGCGCCGTCGCGCTCGTCTTCGTCTTCGTCTTCGTCTTCGTCTTCATCTCCGGCACCGGGATGCTCGTCGCCGCGGGTCCGTGAGCCACCACGGCGGCTCGCCACGACGAGCCCGATGCGAGCACGCCGGAAAGGCGCAGCAACGGATACCGGGGTGCAGGCACGAGAGCCGCGATGCGCGCCAGAAAATGCACCGGCGCCAGCACCAGGTGAGTCGCGCCGTTGCGACGGGGCTTGCGAAGACGGTACGCGACGCGGCCATCGGGCAGGAGCCAGATGCGCTCCAGGCTGAAGGGCGGGCGCGCGCCGTAGCGGCACAGCCGTTCAAGGCCGGCGCGATCCCCCGCGCGGAGCGTGACGCGCGCATGGATGTTGAAGCCTGCCACCTCGCCGGCCCACGGGCTCTTGCCCCGGGGGCGGAAGCGATCCTCGTCGTCCGCCTCTGCGAGGGGGACGCCGTCCTCATCGAGGCGCACAAAGGTGCCGCCGGAGAGCGACAGTTGCATGCACGCTTCGAGCGGGGAGAGCTCGGGGACCGAGTTGGAGCGCTCCTCGCTCGGCCGGTCGTCCACGAGCTTCCGCCGCCGCAGCCACCGCATCATGCGCTTCTCGACGCGCGCGGCGACAGCGGCGATGTCGTCGCGCGAGGGCGCAGGGCCCTGGTGGAAAACGACCTCGGGACCGTCCTTTCGAGTGAATACGCCATCGAGCGCGACGACGTGGAAGTGCACGAAGCTCCCAAGCATAGAGTCGAACCGTTGCACGAAGGTCACCGAGCCGGTCTCGCCGCCGGGCGTGGCGCGCTCGGTCGCCTTCTGCTTCTGCCAGCGCGCGATCTCCTCGACGAAGATGCGACCCGCTGCGGGATACGATCGAATTCACAATATGACAACGATCCTCGCCTGAAGGGCATGGTGGACGACTTCCGGATCTACAATGGCGCCCTGAGCCCGGCGGAGATCGCTGCTCTCGCCCTGTAGGTGTTCCCGTCCAGTCCGACCGTACGAGCAGCGCCCGCGTGCCCGCGGATAGGGTCATCGATGCATGTGTTGTGTTCTCTTGGCGCAGCCCTCGCCCAAGGAGCGCCCGCTCTGGACGAGCTTCCGCACGATGCGGTGATTGCGGGGAGCGTGCTTCGTCCGTGAATTCACGGAGTGATTCTATCTACACCTCGCTGAGATTCATGCCCATTCCCTCAAGGCATCGGGCACGTGCCCACGGGCCGCGGCTCGCCGACCACACAGACGAGCTGGCCGTCGTCACATGCCGGTCGAAAGATGGCGCCGTCCCGGCAGCAATCGATGGGAGTCTGGTCCGCGCATCGGCTGTGCGCCACGCAGCAGCTGCTGGACGGGTTGGGACCGCAGTCGCTCTCCTCGGGCGTGAAGTAGCCACCTGCCGCGAGGCATCCGCCGATCGGCGTGCACACGCCCCCTAAGTCTCTGCACGAGGTCCCGCTCGGCTGCGGCGCCGGCGGCACGCAGCACTCCGCGGGACCATCGTCGAACCGGCAGCCGCCTACCCCTACGGGCGCGACCGCGCCCCCTTCCGGCGCGCAGCGGCCCGCCGGCACGCAGACGCCGCCCGCCATCGCGCACTCCGCGGCCTCGAACGGCGCGGCGCCCCCCTCGCCGCTGGTGCCGCCCTGACCCTGCCCCCCGGCGCCTCCCTGGCTGCTGGTGCCGCCCTGACCCTGCCCCCCGGCGCCTCCCTGGCTGCTGGTGCCGCCCTGACCCTGCCCCCCGGCGCCTCCCTGGCTGCTGGTCCCGCCCTGGACAACGGGAGATGTTGACGGCTCCGAGCTCGAGCAGCTGATCAGCATCACCAAGGCGAGGGCTCCATACGCGTGGAACCATCGGGAACGCAGTGTTGTCATGCAAACCTCCTTATTCAACAGAGAGCCAAGCGCACACATTTCGAGAATGCGGGAAAGAGAGAAACCACAAGGGCGCGAGGGGCGCAAGGGGAAGATGAAAAGACTATCTCGTCTATGGTCCTTGCGCCCCTCGCGCCCTTGTGGTTTCTCTTGCCCTCTTGCCTTCTGATGATTTTCTGGGGACCTCGACGTGATTCGGTGCTCGAGGAGCCCGCAGGCTGTGGAGTGAAGGCGGCCCCTTGGCGGATAGGCATCATGGGAACGTGGCGTCCGCAACCTCGTCCCTGCAGATCCCCGCAGGTCCCGAGAGGCTAGGACGAGCCGGCCGGATCACGATAAGGCAGAACCGCGCGGGCCACCAACGCGGGCTGGCGATCGGGGATGCGCGTGGCACGAAAAGGCCCAAGAACGAGGGCGCCGCTCGCATGGGGTCGAGCTGCGGGCAGAGGTTGGCCAACGGCCACGCGCGAGCGGCACGCGGAGGGACGAGGCCGAGAGGCTCACGCCGCGTCGAACGACGGGTCTCTGGCCCTGGCGATGGGCGGCGGCTCGGTGCGGATGCCGAGATGGGTCAGGAGCGCCACGATGGCTTCGCGCTGCGCACGTTGACCGATGTCGGCGACGACCCGCCGGCGCCTACCGCACCGACACGCGAGCACATCGTCCAAATAGACGCGGCGGATGAGGCAAGCCCAGTCGATGCGTGCGTAGACGGGCAGGACGATGCCGTCGCCGAGGCTCGTGCGCGCGCTCGCCGGAGGGTCCCAGGTCGCCGCGGGAGGTGGCGCCGTGATGTCGTTGGCGCAGGTCGGTGGCGCCGTCGCGCTCGTCTTCGTCTTCGTCTTCGTCTCCGGCACCGGGATGCTCGTCGCCGCGGGTCCGCGAGCCACCACGGCGGCTCGCCACGACGAGCCCGACGCGAGCACGCCGGAAAGGCGCAGCGCCTCTGCGAGGGGGACGCCGTCCTCATCGAGGCGCACAAAGGTGCCGCCGGAGAGCGACAGTTGCATGCACGCTTCGAGCGGGGAGAGCTCGGGGACCGAGTTGGAGCGCTCCTCGCTCGGCCGGTCGTCCACGAGCTTCCGCCGCCGCAGCCACCGCATCATGCGCTTCTCGACGCGCGCGGCGACAGCGGCGATGTCGTCGCGCGAGGGCGCAGGGCCCTTTTGGAAAACGACCTCGGGACCGTCCTTTCGAGTGAATACGCCAGCGCCACCGCGGCGATCGTCTATGCGCTGGCGGAGGACGTGGCGTCCGTCGCGCTCTACCGATCCGCCGGGTTCAGCGTCGTCAACCGGAGCCACGGGTTCACCCGGCCGGAGCCGCCCTCGTCGGGGTAGTCGGGTAGGCCGGGGAGGTTCCAGTCCCCGGCCCCCCACAGATCCGGACGTGCGGATTCCCACATCCGGCTCTTCAGATCACGGGTTTGCTGCGCGTGGCAGACACTGCAACGCGCACCTCAGGCGCGGGATCTCGCTTCCCGCGCCAGCTACATCGGCGTGCCTCGGTGACGGGACGGATGAGCCGGTCTCAAATGCGTGGGACGACCCAAGCGAGGAGACGGATTCCAGATCCGACGCGGTCGCTCCTATTCGCTGCGGCGGGTACGGTGGCGCTGAGTGCCGCCCCGACGAGGAGTGCCTCTGGTGCTGCCGAGACATCGGCTATGGTCCTGGCTGTTTCAAACGCGGCTCCCATTGCTGCTTCGTGCAGACTTGCCAATCCCATCAGCGTTGCGACTTCAACACCGAAAGGTGCGTACGACTGTGGTAGGTGCTCACCGCGCCTTCGCCTTGGGCTTCGCCGGCGCGCGCTGCAGTTCGAGGTCCTCGAGCAGCGCCGCCGCGCCGTCAGGCTCCGCCTCGCCCCCGGCCGTGTCGTTGGCCGGCAGGGTCTCCCCTTCGATGGATTGTCACGCGGTTGCCGTTCGTGGTCACGGTGACGATGCGGGCGCACCAGCCCTGCTCGTCCCTGTCGAAGTACCCTCGTCATCGGCGGCGCGCAGGTCGATCGCCATCGCCGCAGGATTGCGGCGCTCAGTGGCGCGGCGGAAGCAGGGCGAGGGCGTCGGGGCCGATCGCGGCGGCGAGGTCGCGCGCGGAGCGGCCGTTGAACGTCGCATCCGGGTCGGCGCCGAAGCGCAGCAGCACGGGGACGACGGCGAGGCGGCGACTGATCAGAGCGCCGTGGAGCGGCGGCATGTGGGTGGGCGAGCGCGGGCACACCGACGCGCCGGCGGCGAGCAGGACCTCGACGATCGCGGGGACGTCGGCGACGATCGCATCCCACAGCGCGGTCGTGTCGCGGTCGACGGAGACCGAGCGCAGGGCCTCGCCCGGCGGATCGGCGCCGGCCTCGGGATCGGCGCCCGCGGCCAGCAGGGCGCGCACGCGATCGACGTTGCGTTCGCGGACGGCCCGCAGCAACGACGCGGGCGAGGGCGGCCCGGTCGGGCGCGGGCCCTCGGGGCGCGGGTGGTGGTCGTCGATGAACGCCTGCAGGTCGGACCAGTCGCCGCCGTAGCTCATCACCGGGTCGGCGCCCGGGGTCCGCACGTACTCGTGGCCGTGGAACTTGTCGTAGGCGAGGAAGACGTCGCCGGCGGCGAGCCGGCCCCACGGGAGGGCGGCCCACGCTTCGGGGGCGAGGACCTCGCGCACGCGCAGGACGAGGTAGTACTCGGTGTCCCAGCAGTACTGGTTGTCGAGGGTGTGGGCGAAGATGTCGGCGAGAGCGACCTCCTCGCCGGCGACGCGGACGACGACGGTGTCGGGCAGGCGGGCGCCGCGGCTGCCGTGGTGGATCTTGCCGTCCTCGTTGGGGAACACGAGTCTGGACCAGTACGGGACCTCCCACTCGCCGTCGTCGTCCGGGGGCGTGAGATCGAGGTCGGTGGTCGTGCCGCGGTCCATTGCGGCATTGTACGATCACACGGTCGTGGGCAGCAGCGCCCGTGTGGCTGGATCATCCCGGCCAATGGAATCTACCACCTGATCGAGGCCTTCGGCCGGATGCGCGCCGATGCCCGGCTGCGGCTCTGGGGGCGGCCACGCGGCCAGGAGACCGAGGCGCTCCGGACCATGGCAGAGCGGCTCCCGGGCGACGCACCCCGGTGCATCGAGTGGCTGCCCGAGTACAAGAACCAGGACATCGTGCGCGACGTCTTCAACCGGGTCGACTGCATCGTGGTGCCGTCGGTCTGGGTGGAGAACTCGCCCCTCGTCATCCACGAGGCCCTCCAGGCGCGCGTGCCGGTGATCCCCGCGGGTGTCGCTGGTGCGGGAGATACCGGCGCGCTCGCGGGAGTGGCGGTGGTGGGGCTGGGCTTCGACCGTCTCAGGGTAGGGCGCGCGCACGTCGCATCTCGACGCGGACGAACCGGCCCTCTTCGAAGGTCAGGCGCGCGCCGTCGCAGTGACTCAACCCTGCTCCCCACGAGGCATGGTCGGCCTCCGGCAGGCACGCCACCAGCGCCGGTTCGATGGTGCCGCCGTGGGAGATCACGAGCGCCGCGCTTCCCTCCGGCACCGGGGTCACGGCCCGCGTCAGGATCGCGAGCGTCTCGGCGGCCACGCGCGCGAGCTGGCCGCCCTGGGCGATGATCTCGGCGTAGCGGACGTAGGGCTGCTCCCACGACCACTGCGCGTGATAATCGACCTCGCCGGGGACGTAGCCCGAGGGCATCTCGACGATGTCGTCCACGGCGAAGCCCATCGCGATCGCGGTCTCGAGCGTGCGCGGGATCGGACTGGCCACCACGTGGGCGAAGGGGCCCAGGTTGGCGCCGACGGAGCGTGCGAGCGCGACTCCCTCGGCGGACAGATGCGACCCGCGTCCCCGGGCCGCGCCTTTCTTCGTGAGCGAGTGCCGCCGTACCTCCTTGGCGGTCGTCGCGGGTCAGGCCCCTCCTACCCTCCCCCGCGACCAGGGGGCCTCGAAATTTCACCCCCTCGGGGTGGACCGGTGGTGCGCCCACCCGCGCTGCTCGCCCGCGGAGACCTCGCTGCTCCGTGAGGTCGGGTCAGTTGCTCAAGTTTGAGGCGGCCGGGTGCTCAAGTCTGAAGCCTGGCTGCTCAACGTTGAGCAGTACCCGACTTCGTCGTTATCGATCTCGAATTGACCGTCATCGAAGCAGCGCCGCCAACCGCGCGGGCCACCAACGCGGGAGACCGTCAACCTCGTCCCCTACCTGGGCGAGTAGCCGAGCACGGGGCAAGCCGGCCCGGGCGAGCCCGCCGGGCCGGCCTGCCACGACGGCGCCGCGGCGCGCGGAGCGCGGCGCGCCGCCGCGGCGCCGTCGCGGCCGCCTCGCATCCCCCCTTCGCGCATCGCCTTCGAGCGGCCCGCGCGGCGGAGAGACCGCTCGTGTGAGCGGCGCGCGCTCAGAACCCGATCATGAAGATGTGCGCGCGCACCTCGGCGCCGAGGCGGAGATCGGCGATCTCGGCAGCGAGCGGGTCGCCGCCGTCGCCCGCGCCGAGGCGCGCAAGCAGGCGCGCCTCGGCGCCCACCCCGTACCAGCCGGTGAAGAGATGCGCGCCCGCGCCGACGTGGGCCCCGAGCAGGGCGTCGGGCGTCCTCGCGAGCTTCGTGACCGGCGCCCAGACATCGAGCCCCGCGCGCGCGAAGCCGTGAGATCCGGTGCGGCCGGCCTTGCCCGATACGAACGAGTAGGTCGCCGCGGGATGAACGCCCAGGGTCGCGAAATCGAGGGCGCCATGAGACATCCGCAGGATCGAGGGATCGAGCGCGAACCCCCACTGCCTGCCGAGCCGCACACGCACGTTCGGACAATAACCGAGGTGCGCCGGTCTCCCTCGGCCGGTCCACACGCCGACACATCCGCCGAGGACGCCGAGCTCGACGCGGGGGAACGTGACCGGCCTGGGCGGGACCCACCGGGTCACGGGAGAGGGGATCTGCAGGTAGGGATCGGGCTTTGCGCGCTCCTCGGCGAGGAAGCTCGCCTCGAGCTGCGCGCGCACCCGGGCCTCGGCTTCGAGGCGGAGGCGCGCCTCCCATTGGAAATACGCTTCCCACTCGAGGCGCGCTTGCGCCTCGAGGCGGGCGCGGGCCTCGGCCTCGGCGCGAGCCTGGGCCTCCAGATCCACGGCAGGCGGCTGCACCTGCACCGGGGGCGGCTGTACCCGCACGGGGGGCGGCTCGATCCGCACGGTGCCGCCGATGCACCAGGGCGGAACACAGGGATTCGATTGGGCCGAGGCCGCCTGTGCCCAGGCCAGGACGCAGAGCGCGAGCGCGAGCGCGACGAAGCGGCCCATGGCGCGGCGGAGAAGGGAGCTGCGCGGGCGCATCAGAACCCCACGCTCGGGCCGAACAGGAACTCGACGCCGACGTGCAGCCCCTTCATGGCGGACATTGCGCCGCCGAGGCCGCCGCGGACGAGGAAGCGCTCTTCCACGAACCACCCCACGAACCCGCCGCGCCCGACGCGCGCGGCGCGGAACTGAAGCCCGAGGCCGATGTGGCCGCCGAGCATCACCTCCGGCGGTCGCGCGCCGTCGTCGAACGGGAGCGTCACATCGAGCCCGGAGCGCAGGTAGAGGTCGGAGCGGTGTAGCAAATCCCAGAGGAAGAGCGCCGAGGGCTCGAGCGTCACGGCGCCGACGCGCTCGACCCCGGCGAGCTCGATGGAGGCGTACGAGGCCGCGATCTCGAACGCGAGCGGCTCGCCCGGTCGCAGCCGCGCGCCCAGGCCGACCCCCTGATGCGCGTACCTGAACCTGCTCTTGCTCTTGCCAACCGTGCCGAGCAGCCGTCCGGCGGCGAACACCTCGAGCAGGGGCAGCCGGAGCCGTACGGGGTTCGGCTCGCGCTCCACGCCGCGCTCGATCCAGGCGCGGCGGCGCTCGCCGTCGACCTGCTGCGCCGCGGTCGCGCGCGCCTGCGGCTCGAGCCGGGGGCGCGCTTCGGCCTCGAGCCGAGCGCGCGTCGCGAGCTCGACCTCCGGCGTGAGCGGAGGGGGCCGCGGGGGCACAGCCGGCGCGGGCGGCGGACACGTCCCCGGAAAGCAAGGGAGCTGCGCGAGCAGGGCGCGCGGGGCGAGGAGCACCGACACGAGCGCGAGCGAGGCAAGAGGACGAGGGGTCATCGGCACGCGAGCTCGACGTCTCGACCGGGCCGACGTCGAAGGTGGCTCACCCCGTGTCATGGGCTTCGGCAGGAACATGCAGGTTCGACGATCCCCGAGCGCGGGCTCAAGCACGCGCGGAGCCGCGAGCAAGAACGCGACGATCGCGGGCGGGGCACGCTGGGCAGGGCGGCGCGACGGCGCCCTGCCCCGCGAAGGAGGCGGTGGGATCCGATTTCGCGGAGCGCCGGACAACGGGCGCGCCCAGGGGAGCGCGAGCCCGAGAGGCTAGGACGAGCCGGCCGGATCACGAAAGGCAGAACCGCGCGGGCCACCAACGCGGGCTGGCGATCGGGGATGCGCGTGGGACGAAAAGGCCCAAGAACGAGGGCGCCGCTCGCATGGGGTCGAGCAGCGGGCAGAGCTTGGCCAACGGCCACGCGCGAGCGGCACGCGGAGGGACGAGGCCGAGAGGCTCACGCCGCGTCGAACGACGGGTCTCTGGCCCTGGCGCTGGGCGGCGGCTCGGTGCGGATTGTCGACGCACCTCGATCGGGAGGGCGAGCGGGTGAGCGGCAGGGTGGAGCTCAGGGGCGACGAAGGCGTGCTCGTGCGGCTGTCCCCGTAAGCGCGAGCGGCAAGGGCGCGCGAGAGCAGGGCCCGTCCCTCTGCCGACCAAGACCACGATGCTGCGGCGCTCGCTCGATCGATGGCTCGGGTCGGCCGGGGTCCGGCCGAAGGTGTCGCCGAGGCCGTGCAGGAGACGTTCTATGCAATCACGGTGGAGCGGAGGCTGAAGTACCCCGCCGTGGCAGCCATTTGCGATACCGCCCGGAAGGATTTTTTCATGAGGGCGAAGCGAAGATGAACGGGACCCCGGCGCGGGTGCGTTCTGTATAGAGCGCGACGGCGACCAGGTTCGCATTGCTCAGCCACGCCTCGTCGCGGGAGCCACGGACCCCAGGGCGATGCGTGGGTCCGCCGTGGGGGGCAGGGTCGCGAAGGTCGATTTTGTGATGGGCGCTGCCCTTGGCTGCCACCCACCTGTACATGAGCCATCCTCGAACAGAATACGACGCGAGCGCATCAACATTCCTCGACGCTCGAAGCCCGCTGTCCCTTCGTTGTGGATATTGTGCGCTGCTGATGTTTACCGCGGCTTGCAGCGCTGTGGCTGTCGAAGAAGCCACCGGACGCCCTTCTCCGGGCGGCGCTGACGACACCTCCACGGGCGAGCCAGGTGGGTCGAACGATCCCGATCCCGGTGGTTTGGATATCGGTGTCACCGTGCCGAGCTGCACCGACCCTACAATGGACCTATTTGTAAACGGGTTCACGTACATGGTCGACCTTGCCGTCGATGGTGAGAACGTCTACTGGACCGCGGATGAAGGCGTATATGCAGCAGCGAAGGCCGGAGGGGGCCCCATGCAGTTGAGCTCCATACCGGCGGGGTATATGGACGTCACTGGACCTCTGGTCGCCTTTACCGAATTCACAAGCGCGTACACGCATCGTGTCTTTTCGGTTCCGAAGACAGGCGGCGTCACGCCGGCTCTCCTGTGGGAAGGAGAAGAGTCGAACGACTCCAACGTGGTGGACGTTATGCTCAGCGGGGAGGAGGTGTACTGGGCGATCGAGGGGCAAGGCGCCGTGATGAAGAAGAACACCGGGACAATGGAGGTAACGCAGCTCGCCGCCTCGGATGGGATCGCGCACTGCCTCTCCGTCGACGACAAGCACGTCTACTGGAACGGCTCGGGCCTCATGAGAGTGTCGAGGAGCGGCGGTTCGCCGCCCGAGCTCCTCTCCCACACGGTCTCCATTGGAGAATTCACCTTTTTTGACAGCACGTTCATCGCAGGGGACGCGGAATGGATGTACTACACGACTGGTAGCTCTGTCTATGTGATCGATGAGCCAGGCGCGTATGGGGGCGTCGTTCGCGTGTCCAAGGCCGATGGACACGCCGAGGTGCTCGCGGTGTCCAGTACCGGTTATCTCCCCTGGGCCATCGCCGTCGATGACGAATTCGTCTACTGGTCGGGGAGGCCGGCGAGCGACGACCCGTATGTGTCGGGCAACGTGGGGTTCATTGAAAAGATCCGGAAGCTCGACGGCGCGAGGACGCTGCTCGGGTGTGTGCCATGCCCCGGCGCCATCGCGGTGGATCAGAGCAACATCTACGTCATGGCGCGTGAGGGCGTGTGTTGGAACGATATGCCTGGCACGAGCTCGATCTACACGCTCCCCAAGAACAACGGCCTGCCGCCGCCGACGTGACACCGGCGCCACGCCGGCAACGAAGCTTCCGGCCTACCTTGGAGTGCGTGACAGAACCGTCGTGAGCCGGAGCGCGCCCTCGGCGAGAAGCTCTTCACGCGCTCCGGCCGGAAGCTCGCGCTGACGGACGTGGGGCGCGTCGCCTACCGCTACGCGGACGCGATCTTCTCGCTCGGGCAGGAGATGCTCGACGCCGTGAGGGGCGAAGACGTGGGGCGCCCGCTCAAGCTCACGGTCGGGGTCGTCGACGCGGTGCCGAAGCTCATCGCGAGGAGGCTGCTGGAGCCCGAACGGCGGCTGCCGCAGGAGGTGCGCCTTGTGTGGGCTCCGGCGGGGGCTTCGGGGCCCCGCCGCAGCCGGCGAGAGCGAGGGTGGCGAGGAGGGCGGCGATACGAAGCATGGGCCGAGGCTAGACAGGAAAGTAGCGCCAGCCTGGCCGGCCTCCTGAGTCCGGTCGTCCTCGTCCGGCGTGCGGCGGGGCGGACGCGCTATCCGACGCCGCCGCACGCGGGCTGCGCGACCGCTACCTCGCGTACGCCGGCAACATCACCCTGCGCGGCAGCTTGTGGCTTCCGTCGATCATCTGATCGTAGGCCGCGAGCGGAGCCGCCGAGTGCTTGCTGGCGTACTGGATGAGCGAGTCGGACCAGGCGTAGAAGAGCTCGAACACGCGGTCGACCACCGCCCTCGCCTCCACCCGCTGCTCCTGCGTGAGCGTCGGCAGGCTCGCCTCGATCTTCCCCTCGGACTTGATGTGATGGGCAGTCTCCGCCTTGTAGTGCTTCGTGCCGAAGAACTCGCATTCGACGCCGTTCTCGAGCGCGATGCCGCGGCAGTGCTTGAATATCGTCACGGACACGGCCTCGATCGACTCGACCATCGCGAAGACACCGAAGGACGGGGCCTTCGCCGCGATGGCGGCGAACTCGAAGCAGAGCTGCCTGGACACCTTCATCTCCGGGCTCCAGAGGACGCGGGTCGCATCGGACAGGGTGAGCTTCGGGTTCACGCCGAGCCTGTCCAGATCGTCGAGCATCCACAGCCAGTGGAAGTCCTCCTCGTACGTATTGATGTTCATCATCCGCTGCAGCGGATCGTCGAGCCTCTCCTTCGATTCGTTGCGGATGACGTGCTTGTTCAGGTCCAGGTAGGCCATGATGAACGGGATCGTACAGGGGGCCCACGCGAGCCGCTCGTTCCCGGAGATGCGCTGATTGTCGAGCAGCTCCGTGAAGAACGGGTGACCATCGTAGTCTTGCTGCCGCTTGTCGATGTAAGACAGGACTTGTTGCACCGGATTGCTCCCACGCTGTGCGCTTGCAATGAAGCGCCACGCGCTCTCGGCGCCGAGGAGCGCGTCAGCTGACCGCCCCTCTCGAACGCCGAAAGCCCTGCAGATGCCTCGTATCCTCGATACGGGCGTCGATGCGCCGCCCGCAGGCCGGCGCGATGTGTCGCGGACGCACCATTACTAGCTCTGAACACGAGGCAGGGGGTTACGCTTCCGCGAACTTCTGATGTCCCGCTCGATTCGACGTCTCGCTCGGCTGGCCTGGGATGACCATGTGAGCTTGGATAGGCGCGGAAGCGGCCGAAGTTCTGGCGGACGATGCGCTGCACGGCCTCGGGCGGGAGGCGGCCGCTCACGCTCGTATGGGCGCCGCACCGGCAATAGATGCGCCTCACCCTCGCCGAGCTGGCCGCGGTATGCAAGGTGGCGAGGATACTGCGGGCTCGGCGGGACCGGCGCGAGCTGCCCGGTAGGAGTGGTGACGGGCTTATAGACCCCTACCGTAATTTTCCGGCACGTGACACGGTCGGACATTCTGGGTAATGTCTCCACATGAAGTTCATCAGTGCTTTCACGGGTGTGCGCCTCGCGTCGCTGATGTCGCCGATAGCGATAGCAATCTGTATGCCCATCGCGGCGTGCGGCGACCAGGCGAGCGGCCAAGGCGGCTCAGGGCAAGGCAGCGCCGGTTCAGCCGGCGTGGGCGGCGATCTCGGCGTTACCACCGGGAGCGGAAACGGCTCAGGGAATGGCAGCGGCGCAGGAGGGATGAGCGGCGATGCAGGAGGCGGCGGCGCAGGAGGGATGAGCGGCGATGCAGGAGGCGGCGGCGCAGGAGGGATGAGCGGCGATGCAGGAGGCGGCGGCGCAGGAGGGATGAGCGGCGATGCAGGAGGCGGCGGCGCAGGAGGGATGGGCGGTTCCCCGCTGCCGCCGATCACCGATTACTCGGACGAGGGCCCCTTCGATACAGTCGTGGAGCGGAACGTGGGGCCGAACGGAGCCTATACGGTGTTTAGGCCCGAACCCTTGGGTGTGGACGGCTTCTTGCACGCTCCGATCGTTTTCGGCCCCGGCATCGGCCAGCAGGTGGCGGTGCACACGACCATGCTGACGAACTTTGCTTCTCACGGCTTCGTGGTCGTCGGGTGCCCCGTCCTCAATGGCGGCCCCGGCGACGCAGGCAATCTCATGAAGATGGAGGATGGTCTCAATTGGATCCTGGAGCAGAACGACGCGCCAGGCAAATACCAGGGCAAGCTCTACGTCGATCACGCGGTCTCGATGGGCTTCTCGGTCGGCGGCACCTCGGCCGTGCAACTCGGCGGTCACGAGGCGGTGGCCACTGTCGTCTCGATCCACGGCCACAGGGCCTCGGCCGACCTCCACGGCACGATGCTGCAGACGACTGGCACCCGGGATACTGTCGGCATGCCCCTCCAGCAGGCCACCTACGACATGTCCGAAGTGCCCACATTCCTGGCAACGCTGACGGGCGCGAATCATCCATACATCGAGAGCGACGGCGGCGGCGAAGAGCGGCCCGCGATCGTCGCGTGGATGCGCTACTGGATCTACAACGACATGGGCGCGCGGGACCATTTCTTCGGCGATGATTGCGTGTTGTGCGAGCCGCCTTGGGAGAATCCCCAGCGCAAGAACTGGGAATGATTCAGGGGCTCGCTCAGTTTCGATTCTAGAACTCATCTCATCAACCGTCGTGAGCCCCCCGAGGCTAGCGCTACTGCGGGAAGGTGCCCCGGATCGGCAGAAAAACCGCCATGGCGCCGAGGCCGCCAAGGGGACAGAGGAGTGCCGTCCCGGCAGGTTCCCCTCCCATTCCCCTGGTTTCTTGGCGCCCTTGGCGTCATGACCTCGGCCGGGTTCAGAAAGCTCGCGAAGGCTGGAACGAACGCGGCCACGACCGTGGCCTCTGGCTCTTGCCCTTGCGCTTGCCGTCGCTCTGCAGGTCGCTCAGCTTCTCCATCGCCAAGCTGGGAGAGGAGGAGCCCTCGTACAATCACCCGGCGCAGCGGGAATCCATAGTGGGCGATGAGCGCGTCGAGCTCCGCCTGCGTGACCCGGACCGCGTTCGCGTGGCGCACGCCGGACGGGAAGCGGTACTGCGTGCTCGGGAGCTCCGTCCAAGAGCTCGGATCCGTGTCGAGATCCGTCGTGCTCCAGCACCCGAACACCCCGCCGTCCAGGAAATAGTCGGCGGGATCTCGCTCGCGTATGGTTACGACGGCGCGCTCCCGACCAGCCGGACGTGGACGGTCACCGGGTCCGGGGCCGGCGTGGGATCGGTGCAGTGGATCTACAACAACGACTTCCGCATCGTCAGCGAGACGGTCAGCGGCGGAGCAGCGACGTCCTTCGGCTACGACGGCGACGGCGTCGTCAACCAGGCCGGCGGCCTCACGCTGAGCCGGCACCCGCAGAGCGGGCAGTACACGGGGAGCAGCATCGGCGTCGTCAGCGATACCGTCACCCCCGACGCCTACGGCGGCGTGCAGGACTACAACTTCCGGTCGATCCTTCTCGATCGGGAGTTCGCCGGGCTCATCTATAGGATGGCAGGTGGAGGCTACTCCTACACTCCTGCCGCAATTGGAGGATCGAGCACCTCAAACCCGATGAAAACTGCGAAGCATCTACAGCCCGGAGATGAAGTCGTCGGGGACTACCACACCCATGCCTGCTACCACGCACCAACCGACGAGCAGTTTTCGCCTAGGGACCTGATGACGGCCGACGCACTAGGCTCATCGAGCTTTGGATATCGCGAATACACGTCGTTTTTGGCGACGCCTCACGGACGTATCGGCATATACAGGGGCGACCAGAAGCCGTGGTACTCCCCTCCAAGCTCTGGCTACGGAGTGCCGTGATGTCTCGTCATGTGACTGCGATCCCGGTGTTGCTTGCCATTGCGGTTGCTGGTTGTGGAGCGGACCCAAATCGTGTCGCATCCAAGTCGCCGAGCCCAGAGTGCTCGTTCGGAACGCCGGATCCGACCGCCGTCGCCACAGACCTCGACCAAGTACTTGCTGATCCCGAGAGGTTTGCTGGGCGACGTGTGCGGCTTCGCGCCTTCTTGATGAACGAATTTGAAGATCACGGTCTTTATATCAGCGATGTGAGCACAAAGAAGCCAACCCTTGACGGCAAGCGTGCGCCGCGCTGTGACGTACGAGCCCTCGTTCCGCCCATGAAGGCGTTGTGGTGGGACGCCGCCGGAACGCCGGGTGCCGGGTGTAATCGCAGTTTTGTGACGATCGAGGGAATCTTTGACCCTTGCGAAGGTGGGCATATGTCGTTGTTCTCTGGCGGGCTGCACAATGTGAACTCTATTCATTCGGAGTAGAACGATCCCGACCCTGGTTGGTGATGGCCGCAACGCCCGAGAGGGGCTCAACGCTTGAACCAACCCATTGTAGTCGTTAAGCCTCGCCATCCGACCGCTATCCACACGCCATACAAGCAACCCGAATCCGGGTATGCGGACAGCCGCCGAAAACAATGGAGCGGTTTCCCGGAAGCCCGTTGCAGATCGCAGCAGCCGTCGTCGCGCTCGTGAGCGTCGCCGCGGCGGGGAACGCCATCGCCGGGAATACGTACCACGCCGGGGTCTTCATCGACACGGTGGCGTCGGAGGCGAGCGGGACCGCGTATGCCGCCCGGACCTCGTCGAACTCGGTAGAGAGGATCGACTGCGAGGTGAACGGCTATTCGAGCGGCACCGCCACCGTATGCTGCTTCGCCACGAACGCGGCTGGTGTATTCAAGGAGTGCTCTTCGTTTTTCGCGGGGATCGTGGCCGCGGCTCAGGCAATCTCCGACTACTCCGCCATCTCGTTCAGCTGGAACGCGCAGGGGAGCTGCACGTCGCTCAGCGTGCACAGCGGGTCGCGCTTCCTGCCCTGAGCCATGCATCCCTGGTTGCGCGATGTTGGGCTTCACGCCCTTCGGATTCGCGGGAGGCCTCTATGATGCCGACACGGGATTCGTGCGCTTCGGGGCGCGCGACTACGATCCAGAGACTGGACGGTGGACCGCGAAGGACCCGCTCGGGTTCGGCGGCGGCGATACGAACCTGTACGCGTACGCGGGACAGGATCCGATCAACAACATCGATCCGGATGGCAGGATCTGGTGGGCGGTGGGCGGGGGAGTGGTCGGCGCTGGGCTGGATCTGGGATTTCAGCCGTTGGGCGGAGCCTGGTCGCGCATCATGGGATCAAACCTCCGCAGGGCCCTGGTGGAGGACGCCGGGTCGACGTTGCGGACGCTGGCGGCGGCCTGCGGCCGCCAGGCCTGATCCGCCGGCGCCCTACCAGCCTGCCAGCCGGGGGACGAGCACCTGGATGCTGACGCCGGCGATGATCAGGCAGCCGGCCAGGAACAGCATGGGGGCGAGCTGGCTGCCGGTCGCGTCGTAGATGCGCGGCACCACGTTCTGGGCCACGAAACCGCCGAGGTTGCCCACCGAGTTGATGGCGGCTATGCCGGCGGCGGCGTGCGGGCCCGCGAGGATCTTCTGGGGCACGCTCCAGAACACCGGCTGGCCGGCGAAGATGGCGGCGGCGGCGACGCACAGCAGGGCGAACTTGAGCGCTGCGCCCGGCATGACCACGCTCAGCACCAGCGTGAGGGCGCCCAGCAGCATGGGGCCGGAGATGTGCCAGGCGCTGACGCCGTTGCGGGCGGCATGGCGCGGCACCCACCAGAGCGCCAAGGCGACGAAGACCCAGGGGATGACGTTGATGAAGCCGTTCTGGATGTTCGAGGCGCCGAAACCCTTCACGAGGGTGGGCAGCCAGTAGCTGAGGCCGTAAGCGCCGAGCGGCAAGCCGATATACAGGCCGGCGAGCGCCATCACTCGTATGTCCAGCAAGGCCCGCCAGGGGGAGCCTTCCGCCTGTTGGCGGGGCTCCGCGGCGAGGGTCCTGGCGAGCCAGGCCTTCTGGTCGGGGGTGAGGAAGCGGGCCTGCTCGGGGTGGCTCGGCAGACGCCAGAGGACGTAGGGCGCGAGCAGGACGGCGGGAGCGCCGGTGGCCACGAACACCCACTGCCAGCCAGCCAGTCCCAGGAGGCCGTTGAGGTCGAGCAGCGCGCCGCCGATGACCGAGCCCACCGCGTTGGCCACGGCGCTGGCCATCATGAACGCGCCGATCATGCGGGCGCGGTGCGCCTGCGGGTACCAGAGGGTCAGGACGTAGAGCACGCCCGGGAAGAACCCGGCCTCCGTCACGCCCAGCAGGAAGCGCAGGACGAAGAACATGGCCGGGCTCTGGGTGAACCCCAGCGCGATGGTGACGAGGCCCCAGGTGCCCATGATCCGGCTGAACCAGACCCGGGCGCCGACGCGGACGAGGATCAGGTTGGCCGGCGCCTCGAACAGGAAGTAGCCGAGGAAGAACAGCGAGGCGCCGAGGCCGTAGGCGGCTTCGGTGAGGCCCAGGGCGCCCACCATCTCCAGCTTGGCGTAGGAGACGTTCTGCCGGTCGATGTACGCGATCAGGTACATCAGGCAGAAGAGCGGCATCAGGCCGCGGGTGATCCGCTTCAGGGTCGCGGGGCCGATGTCCGGGGCCGCGCCCCCTGCGTGCTGCATGTCATCCTCCAATCCTCTCGATAGGCTAGGAAATCAAAACGCGATCAGAGAGTCAAGCTCCTCGTAGCGGCCATCCAACTCGTAGCGGCCGTCCAATGGTCCTCCCCCGCTTCCGCAGACACCCCCGGAGGCACCAGGAGGCAGGGATGGGACGGAGAAAGAGCAGGGCGTTCACGCCCGAGTTCAAGGCGGAGGCGGTACGTCTGGCGAAGGCGGGCGACCGGAGCATTGGCCAGGTAGCGAAGGACCTCGACCTGACCGAGACGGCGCTGCGCGACTGGATCAAGCGCACGGACACCGACGCGGGCCACGGCCCGCCGGGAGCGTTGACCACGCCGGAGCGTGAGGAACTGCAGCGGCTGCGCCGCGATGTGAAGCGGCTGGAGATGGAGCGCGACATCCTAAAAAAAGCGGCGGCCTTCTTCGCGAAGGAGAGCGAGTGAGGTTCGAGTTCATCGACGCGGCGAAGGCGCATGCTGTTCGGGTACATGTACCCTCCGGAGAAGCAGCTGGCGGGTATCACGCTGCACGACGGGGAGCCCTGCATATCGCTCGGCCTCGGCGCGCTCCGGTGAGGAGCCGTCGGCGCCAGCACGGTGTCCGGGGGCTCCTGTCGAGGTAGCCCACGAGGCCAGCCTGTCACGGGGGAGCGCGCTCGGCGGCCGGCGCGATCAGGTCGTGCCCCGCCGACGCTCGCAGCGCCGACGAGCGCACGACCGCATGGTGCCTTTCCCGGCGTCAATCCGCTGGTCCGCCGCCCTCGTCGAGTTTCCCCGCGCCGCCATCGCCCGGGTCTCAGCCGCCCATCTCTCCGCCGCCCGCGTCTCCGCCACCCGCTCCGACGCCGACGCCGCAGTCCTGGGGATAGCCGCAGGAGCCGCCGCAATCGATCTGGGGAAGCATGCAGAGCTGCGGCTGCTCGCGATTCCTCTCCAGATCCACCGGCAGGACCGCGAGGTGCTCGGTGAGCCAGGCGTCCAGAGCCTTGTATCGCTCCTCGTCGCCCGGGCGGAGCATGCCCTCGTCCGACAGCTGCTCGTAGACACCCTTCAGCACCGCGTTCGGGTCCAGCGCCGCGAACTCCTCGAGCACCTCCTCGCACGTCGCGATCGTGTCGGCCCAGCAGGCCGGCTCGCTCTGGCACCCGCGCGCCAGCGCGTTCGTGCCGGCCATCGTGGCGATCGGAAAGTATTCCTGCCCCAGGCTGATGTCGGTCGAGTATGGCAGATATTGGAACAGACCATCGGCCCGCTCGACCAGCACGACGTTGTTGCTGTTGTGGATCGCGTCGTCTCCGGTGGCGAGCACCCACGACAGGCACTGGAACCGGTGGAAAGCCGGCCAGTCGATCCAGCCCGCGAGCGCGGCCTTGAAGCCTTCGCCACGCGGCGTCTCGGCGATCGCCTTCCCGATGACGGTGACCCCTAGAGCGGCAATCATGTTGAAAATCTTCTAATTTCAATAGGTTACGCCGCCACCTGGACCAGCCGCTGGGCGGCCTCGAGATTCTGGATTGCTGCTGCGCGCCGGAGGTCGAACAGGTTTCTCCTGGTGCCGATGTAGCGCGCGCTGTGTCCTTTCCGCGCCGCGATATGGGCGAGCGCATGCTCCACAGCGGTGCGCTGCCGGAGCACGGCGCGTCCTGGCCCGGTCTGCTGCAGCTCCCGGAACTTGCTCTGCAGCGCTTCGTCCTTGGCGATGGACACGGTTCGCCCTCGTCCGGACGCGGCTTGGGTGCACTTGGCTCGGAGGGGGCACGCGCCACACTCCTCAGGATCGAACTCGACCGTGTCGCCTGGTTCGAACACTTCGACCTGTCCTGCCGGACACGTAATCGTCTTGGCGCGCAGGTCAATCTTGAAGTGGCGCTTGCTGAACAAGTCGGGGCTGCGAGCCCGCTGCCCCCAAGGCTTCGAGAATACCTGGCCACTCGTGCCGATCACGTCATCAACGACGGGACTGTTCACGTAGGCGCGATCAATGTGGAGTTCGGCGATGCGCAGCCGCTGACGCTGAATGTCCTTGGCGATCGGCGCGGCTCCCTCTTCTTCGGGCCGATTCGCGGGCGTGACCGCGCAGGCGACGATGACGGGAAGGTCAAGGTCTCGTGCGATATGTTCCTTGTAGCCGTCGAACCGCTTCGAGCGGCTCTTTCGGCCGTGGCGCATCTCGGCATCCTCAATGGAGATGCGGCGGTCAGGCGCAACGCCTTGCCGGATGCGAACGGTCCCGTCCTCGGCTGTTTCCAGGTCCTGGTGTCGAACCTGTGTGATGGCATCGAGGTAGGGGCGAAGTGGCTGCTCGACGACATCGTCGAGGTGGCGGTCCACCCACTGCTGTAGCGAGGACACCTGCTGCTCCAGCATCTGGATGCCCAGCGCCTTCTGTTTCGGGTCGCTCCAGTCGAGGTCGAGCCCGGCCTTGATGCTGGGCGCCAGAAGCAGCGGGATGCCCGCCTTACGGCATATCTCCTCGGGCGGACGCTCGGTGATCTTCGACACGACCTGGACGATACTGCGTGCAGCATGGCCGAGCAGATTGATCGTGTCCTCAACCCGCCCGGCCCCCGCTAAAGGGCGGCTATCAATGGCCACGCGCAGCGCTTTGGACACCGCACGCCTCTCGCCGTCCGTCATGGCGCCGGACCGGACGAGCGCCACGGTCCGCTCCAGCAGCACCCGGTCCATCTCGTGCGCGACCATGCGCTCTCGGAATCCCTGCAGCGCGCCCTGCGAAAATGGAGGCGTGGCCGCACCCAGGCAGCCGAGCACCATCTGCCAGCGCAGGTCCACGACGGACAGCTCCACCGCCTCGGCATCCGATGCGCCGACGTAACCTTGAAGCAGCGTGACCATGCACATGAGCGCCGGTGGATGGGGCGGCTCCCCTGCTCCCGTCGTCCGGTACATGCTCTCGAGCTGCTCTTGGAACGCCTCGTCGAACAGCTCGTGCCGGTGCAGCCTGAGAAAGCCGAACAGTGTCCTTACGCGTGTCAACCGCTTCATCAGCGACTGCTCCTGCCGCGACAGCTCCACCGGCGGCGACCATCGTTCCATCCATGCACCTCCTGGCGCGGACGAGATCATGGCCATGCAAACCTGTCGATCCTTCCATCGGACCGCTCAGAATTTCCAAAAAATCAACCTGATCGATGCTCTAGGTTCATGAACTCGAGCTGCTCTTCCGAGACGGCGAACCAGTAGCGGTTGCCGATGGTGCCGAACACGTCGAGCGCGAGCTCGGCCACCTCGGTGTCGGCAAGAGGCGCACCCGGGTACTCCTCTCCAGGTGCGCCGCCGGCGCCTCCGGTGGCCCCGGCACCCCCGGCGCCGCCCTCCCCGCTCGTGGAATAGGAGTCGTCGATGTTGTCCGGCTTGCCAGCGCACCCGCCGAGGAGACAGCAGACGGGAGGGCGAACAGGGCGAACAGCGAGATGGCTCGCGAGCGGGACGACCATGATCGAGCAGAGGAAGACGACGGCAGCTGATTGGACATGAGCGCAACCTTTCGGAAAATGCCAACAGGTTTGAGACAGGCCGGACGAGAATCCTATGAGTGGATCGCGCAGAGAGGCGCGTTCCGGCTCTGGGACGTGAGCGGCTGAGGTCGCGTCGCGGCGGCGGGCGTGGCGCCAGGCTCGGGCGCGTCGCTGGTCGTGCCCGTGTGCGGCGGCGCCGCGGCCCCGCCGGCAGCGTCGTCTACGGACAGCGGGTTGATGGCTACCGAGGCAGGCGGCCTGCGTACGACGGGCGGACCGTTCGGGAAGCGTTCAGGATGCGCGGAGTAGGCCGCATCGAGGGCGACCTGTCGACGGGCCGCGATATCTTCAACGCGGCCGTAGAATACATCAGCAGGTGTGAAGAGCGCAAGGCCAGAATGCTGATGAAGGTCGTTGTACCAGCCAAAAAACTCCTGGCACCACGCGCGTGCGTGGGCCAGCGAGGCAAAGCGATCCGGATAGTCGGGCTGGTACTTGAGCGTCTTGAACTGCGCCTCGGAGAACGCGTTGTCATCGCGTCCATTCTCCGCCCTCTCACCACAGATTTCCAGGGGCAGCTTGTCTCACCCGACGTTGGCACAGACTCGGGTTTCGCCCTTTTCGTGGGGAGTCAGCGGACGTGATCCTCAAAATTTGGCCGAGCCGAGATCAGGACGTTCGAGCGAATTTCTACCAAGTTCTTCCCCGGCCGGAGAGGTGCAAGATCGGCCGCCCGTCGCGCGCTCGAAGCCGAAACCAAGGCTTTCCATAGGCCACAAAAAGGGCGAAACCCGAGACAGAGGGGGAGAGGCCATTTACTGGCAGATGCCATCGACGCACACCGACCGGTCGCCACACCACACGTCGCAGTCGCCACAGTGCTCGCCATCGGAGCGCAGGTCGACGCACGACTCGCCGCACCTCACCTCCGGCGCGACGCAGTCGCACTCCCCGTCGTGGCACCCCTCGCCCTCGTCACACAGGTCGCCGCAGCCGCAGTCCCCGTCGCTCCACTCCGGATCGACGCACTCGCCGTCGCAGCGTATCTGGGGAGGCGGGCATTCTTCCTCGCAGACGCCGTGACGGCAGAACTGGCCCCTCCCGCAGCGGATCCCGCAGGCCCCGCAGTTCTGCGGATCCGCGTCGAGGAAGGTGCAGACGCCATTGCACATCCCGTCGCCTTCGCGGCAGACGCAGCGGCCCGCGCTGCAGAAGGCGCCGCCGGAGCAGACCACGCCGCATGCGCCGCAGTCGGCGTTGTTCGTGGACAGGTCGACACAGCCGCCTTCGCACGCGGCCAGGGACGGAGCGCAGTCGGCGGCCCCGCCCCCGGCCCCCGGGTCGCCTGCTCCGCCGCCGCCGTCGGCGGGCACGAGCACGTCGATGAGGGTGTCGCCGCACCCGAGGCCGGCCAGCTGGAAGAGCACGGGCAGCCAGGCGAGCGCGGCGAGGTGTCGTGGCGCGGTGCGGGATCTCATGGCGGCTGATCCAGAGGAGACCGGGGCGCGGGAAAAAGGCTCACTTTTTTGACCTTTTGCAACAGGCAGACCTCGAGGTGGCGCGCCGTCCTCTGCCCGTGAGGGCGCCGCCGTCGCGCCCGTCACCAGATCCCGGCCTCCAGCACCAGGCTGAACGCGAGCAGCGGCCGACCGAAGGGCACGTTGGAGCGGCCCGGGAGCCGGATCACGGGACGGGGGACGGCGATCCCCGAAAGCGCTTGAGCGCGCAGGGCCAGGACAGGATGGATGTCCCACCCGATGTCCCCGCGGACGAACGGCAGCGCGAACGGGGCGGTGCCGTCGCGCCCTCGCACGTCGCCGGTCCATGCCTGGCCGTGATAGCTCAAGAACCCGGCCCCGGCGCCGGCACCGGCCCGCACGGAGATCGGCAGCCGCGGATCGAGCAGGCCTACCGACGCACCGGCGCCGACCACGGCGGTCGAGATCCGCGCGCGCCCGGTCCGGGAGTCGACGGTCCCAGGCACGAGGGGGACGACCGCGATCACCTCGCCGTCGAGCCGGTCGGTGAGACTCCAGCGGGCGCCGGCCGTGGCGGCCCCCTCCGGGGAGACGGCGCTGCCCGGCTGGAGCACGATGCTCGGCCCCGCATGCAGCCCGATCGACGCGCGCCGCCTGGGCTCTGCGCCGGCGCCGGCAGCCCGGGCGGCGCCGGGCGCGAGCGCTTTCGGCGGGGCCGGCGGCACCAGCGCAGGCGCCGCTTTCGGCGCGGCCGCTGCGCGCGCAGCCGCCGACGGCGCGGCCGCTGCGGGCGCAGCCGCCGACGGCGCGGCCGCTGCGGGCGCAGCCGCAGCCGCGCGAGGCGCCGCGGGCGCAGCCGCAGCCGCAGCCGCAGCCGCGCGAGGCGCTGGGACCTCGATCAGGCGCCCGTGCAGCAGCTCGACGGCGCGGAGCGCGAGCCCCGCCGCGGCTCCGCCCGGCCCATCCGGCCGCGCATCGACCCGGAACACGCTCTCCGACCCGGCGTCCCAGATCTCGACCGCGCGCCGGCCGCGATCCACGCGGAGCGCAGCGCGGGCCGAGCGCGCTCGCGCGAGCGCGTGAAGATCTCCCTGGGTGCTGGCCTCAACCTCCACGATGATCCCGAGCGCGACGAGCTCGTCGAGGAGGCTCGCGGTGACCGGATCGGCGGCGCCCGGCGGGATCAGCAGCACGCGCACCGGCTCGGCCAGGCTCGGGCCTGCGCTCAGCGCGAGCGCGAGCGTCGCCGCGGCCGCGAGCGCCCGGGCCGTCAAGGGGCGGCCGCGGCCTGCGCGAGCGACGCATAGGCGCCGCCCGGATAGCGCCGCAGGTAGAGCGCCGCGGCGGCGCGGGCGCCCGCGGCGTCCCCGCGGCGCTGGCGCAGCTCGATGAGCCGACCGAGCGCCTGCTCGGCGAGACCGCCGCCAGGCTCCTCGTCGAGGTACGTCTGGAACCAGGTGAGCGCGTCCCCCGGGGCGCCCAGGTGATCCGCGGCGAGCTTGCCGAGCATGAAGGCGGACCGCCCGCGCGCGCCGAGGAGCCGCGCCCGCAGCAGCGCCTCGCGGGCGCGCCGGAACTCGCCCGAGTGGCGCGCGGCGTCCGCGAGATCGATCAGGTCGGGCGCGCTCGCGCCGGCGAGGACGCGCTCGAACCCGGCTCTCTACCTCACGAGCTGTCTTGAACAGCGGAAACGCAGTACCACGCATCCTTAGCAATCGAAAGAAGGTACTTCATGAGGCGTTCCACTTGGTTCGGAATGTTGTTCGTTGGCCTGACGGCGCTCGGCGGTGTCGCCTGCACCAGCGGCGGTGCGACGGAGAGCACCGGTGAAATCCAGGCGGCGGTTCGCAGCGTCCGCGGCCACCTGCATAGAAGAATGAGCGCGGGTCCAGGCCGCCGAAGGCGCCCGCGCAGCGGGGCGAAGCGCCTTTCGGCACGCGAGCACGGTGCCACCCTCGCCAGGCGACGGCGGAGCTCCTCCGAGGTGTCCGGTTGCGCGGCCACCGTCGGCAGGTGCGGGAACCAGCAGGATCGACCTTGCGGACGCCACGTTCCTATGATGCCTAGCCCCCAGTACGCATCGGCGACCCGAGCCGCGCCGGATTCGGTGCGGAAGATGACGAGATCCCGGCCGAATCGCTTCGTCGGCACCACTTGCCCCCGGCCAACCTCGTCGGAACGCCGTCGCACTGGACCAGCGTCTCTGCCAATTGCGCTGCTCAGGGCTTGATCGCGCGGCCGACCCTCCGGTAGACTCCCGCGCCTCGAGCACCTATGCCGCCCAAATTCTGCGTCGCCACACCGTTCGCGCTGGTGTCCGCCTTGCTCCTCCAGGCCGGAACCGTCCGCGCGTCGGGCGCGCTCGAGCTCACCGGCGCTCCTACGAACGCCAATGGGCTGAACGCACGGGCGCTCGCGCGGGGACCGGAAGCCGCGTTCTTCAACCCGGCGCTCCTGCCGTATGCGGCGGCGACGACGCAAGCGGGCTTCTTCGTGCTCGTCACCCACGGCAACATCACCCTCGCCCCGCGCCCTCCTGGCGTCGACGTGCCCGAATCGGTGTACGATGGCCAGATCCGGAATCCGGACGGCTCGACCTCTCGGCTCACTCACCGGCCCATGCCGGGGTCGAAGCTCCCGAGCCCGCGGGATGACACGCGCGACCGTGAGACCATCACGTACGCGACGCTCGGGGTCGTGAGGCCGCTCTACGAGGACCGCCTCGTCCTGGGCTTCTACGCCTTGCTGCCGCTCAGGAGCTTCCAGGAGCAGCGGCCCTTCTTCCCCGACGAGCGCGCGCAGTACTTCTCGAATCGGCTGGAGTTCGAGATGCTGGGAGATCGATTGTCGATCACCAGCCTGGCTGTGTCGATGGCTGGTCGAATCACCCGCTGGCTATCCATCGGGGCGGGCGTCGACGTCACGATCGGCACCATCGCGCGGACCGCCGTCCACGTGCCCGACGCGAGCGACCAGCGGACCGCCCTTATCAACCCCGACGTGGAGGTCGAGAGCGTCTTCGCTCCTTACTTCGCCTTCGCGACCAGCCCGACCCCCTGGCTGCGCCTCTCGGCCACGCTCCACCTTACCTCGGCGTCGGACACCGACGGCGAGAACAGGATCCGCTTCTGGAACTACACCTATCCGGAGGGCGAGAGCTCGGTCCCCCAGGCCTATCGCTTGACGCTCGGCCACGAGCCGACGCGCGTCGGCGTCGGGGCCTCGGTCATGGGCCCGCCGAGCGAGGACCGAGGGGGCGAGCGCGCCGCGCGCTCGAAGAGCCCGGCGCCGCCCGCCTGGGAGATCGGCGGGCACGCGCTCCTGACGCGGTGGTCAGAGTACCGCGATCATCACGGCGAAAGCCCGCCGGAACCGTGGTCGAGCACGTTGTCCGTGGGGCTCGGCGGCGCGGTCGTGCTGAGGAGCCGCAGGTTCTCCGCGGACGTCGCCTTCACGCCGTCTCCCGTGCCGGACCAGACCGGCAGGACCAACTACGTTGACAACTCGCGCCTCGCGGCCAGCGCCTCGTTCGAGACGCCGGTGTCGCTCTTCGGCGCCGACTTCGGCGTGGGAGCGTTCCTGCACGGCCAGCTGCTCGTGACGCGGGAGGTGTCGAAGAGCCCGTCCGCCAAGAACCCCGTGGTCGACGAGGTCCCCGACAACCTGGTCGACATCGTGAGCGGCGAGCCGCTCGACGGCGTCGAGGGGCTGCAGACGAACAACCCAGGCTATCCTGGCTTCTCCAGCAGCGGGTGGCTGGCCGGCGCCGGCTTCGTCCTGCGGCTGCCTGAGTGAGCAGCGCAGCGAAGCCGGCGTCCTCTTGACCGGAGGCCCGGAGGCGATCGGGGCACGCGGGGCGCCGCGACCGCCGGGAGGCGGCTTTACTCGAAGAGCGTGTCGGCCCTTTCCTTGATCCAGGCGCAGTCCGCGTCGTCAGGGGTACGGACCATCACGAAGGTGCTGTTGCACTCCTCGGGATCGGGATACGTCCTTGAGGCAGCCGTGCTCGCCTTGAGGCTCGGAGGATCCGTGTCGAGCACGCTCTGCTCCGACGCGAACCCGAGTCGACCCTCGATGCGAGAGGTCGCGACCGCCACACCGTCGAGCTCGGTCCGCTTCCGCTCGGCCACGTACACCGACCCGTCGACGAGCCCCTGGAGCTGAAGCGTCATCCCCGGGTGTCCATCCTCGTCCTGATCGACGACGCGAGCGTCCGCCGGATCCGTGGGCAGCTCGTCCTGCGCCGGGTCGTCGAGCGCCGCGCCGACCACCTCGTAGAGGGGCCCGAGCTTGTAGCGGAGTCCCCCTTCGCTCGCCGCAAACGTGCCCTCGCGCGTCACCGGCGCGAGCGCCTCGCGGAAGCTGTCCGGGATGACGGCGTGCACGATCGCGTCCGGGTCCTCGGTGTAATGGTCGCAATACGTGCCCTGCAAGGAAATGGCGTCCCCATTCTGCTGCTGTGTGATGAGCAGCACGCTGATGATGCGCGTATGGAACGGCTGGAGACCCTGCGCCTGGGTGAGCTGCGACCCGATGGCGCGGTACGCCCACGTGCCGGAGACATCGGTGACGTCCGGCGCCGCGGTCGGAGCGCAGCCCGGCGATTCCCCGCCCGCACCTCCCGTCCCCGCGGAGCCCGTGCTCGTCGTCGCGCCCGTCGTCGTCGCGCCCGCGTTGTCAGCAGAATCCGATCCGCAACCCAGGAGGGGCAAGGAAAGCAATCCAGCGAACAGTATGTACCTCATTCGAAGCTCCATGAATCACCGGCCCGCGAGTCGAGGCGGCCATGAGGATGGCCGCTTTCGGTCGTCCATGGCCAGCTCGTCTGCGTTCGGACGACCGGTGCGGTTATTAGCATGAGCGCGGACGCTGGAGGTGCGTCGACGCGCCTGCTCCTCATTATTTTTTTCGCTGCATCGCGATGCCTACGGCGAAGAGCAGCGCGAGGAGCGCCGCGCAAACCATGGGCTCCGTCGCGTCCATTTTTACGCAAAGGAAGTGCCGGGCACCTTCACAGCGTCATCCCGCCATGGCGTAGTGTTTCTGGCGGGGACCGCGGCAGAGCTTCGCACGCGACACGGACCTGCGCATCCAGCCACTCGCCTTCGCCATGGAATCTTCGTTCTCTCGAAAAAGAGGCTCCTCCGCAGGATCTGTGGGCGCATGAGCCGCACGTTTGCGATCGATGTCCTCGAGTGCCCGGCCTGCAAGGGCAGGATGAAGCTCGTCGCCCTGCTCACCGAGCCGAGCAGCATCGCCCGCTTCCTCACCGCGCTCGGCGAGCCGACCGACGTTGCAGGCCGCTCCCCCAACCGGGGGCCGCCGTACTGGAAGAGCACCGTGCTGCGCCGCAAGGCGCTCGGGGACGCCGCGTAGCCGCAAGAACATCCCAGGCCAGACAACGCCCCGGAGGGCGACGTGTGCCCGCAGCACGCCGATGCGCCCCGTTGCGCGCTCTGCGCCGCGCTGGACCCACTCTTTCGACCCATGAACGAGGCGTCGCGACGCTCGCGGTCCCGCCACTTCGGTTCGCCGCGCCACACTTCCTCGCGAAGCGATCCGGCTTCTTTTACCTACGCGCGTGGCACGCCGATCTCGACGCGCTGTCGCTCCCCGACGCCGCCAGGGCGCAGGCGAAGGCCCGGTTCGATCGGCCTGCGGTCTTCGAGCGGCGCTGCCCGCACGTAGTCGACACGTGCTCGCAGGAGGCGGAGCAGCTGCGCGCGCGCGGCGACCACGAGGGCGCCATCGCCGAGTACCGGCGCGTCCTCGCGCTCGATTACCCCGGATTGTCGCTCGGGTCGCGTGCAGCCGTACTAGCAACCCCAGCGCGTGACGAGCCTGGGGGCGTCCCTCGGGGCCTAGTCCGGTGCTCGCTTGGGGTGCGTACGGCCGGGGTGACCACGTCCAGCTCGTCACGAGCTGGGCGGTCGCCCCGCGCCGCGTGGGCCGTACGCACCCCAAGCGAGCACCGCTCTCGTTGGTACGCGACCCGCGCGAGAGCCGCTCTCAGCCGAGGGTCGACGAGAACAGAATGGTGGGGCCGTCGAGGTAGGTCGTGCGCAGCTTTTCGCGAAAGCCGAGCTTCTCGGCGACGCGGATCGAGGCCGTGTTTTCGGGGTCGATGATGCACACGACCTCGATCGGGCCGAAGTAGGTCAAGCCCCACGCCCGGACGGCGCGCATGGCCTCGGTCGCGTAGCCCTTGCCGTGCGACCAGGGGGCGAACACCCAGCCCAGTTCGGGCGCCGTGATGGGCGGGTCGATGTCGCGCTTGAACTCGGCCATGCCCACGTCGCCGACGAAGCGGCCCGAGGCCTTTTCTTCGACCGCCCAGAAGCCGTAGCCGAAGAGCGTCCAGTGCCCCACGTAACGCAAGAGCCGCCCCCAGGTGTCGCTCGGCGGGCTCGGCCGGCCGCTGATGTGCCGCGTGACGGACGGGTCGGACCAGAGCGCGACGAGGGCCTCGAAGTCGTCGGGGCGGTGCCCTCGGAGTCGTAGGCGGTCGGTTTCGAGGACGGGGATCGCGAGCGTCATGGGCGTGGGTTATAGCCGCGCGACGATGGCGCGGGCCAGTCTGCCCGGGGCGCGTTCGTCGAGCGCCAAGAAGAGGCAAGGCTCGGTGAGTTCGAGCTCTTGCAGCCGCGGCCGCCCCTCGTTGTCGGTGGCGATGTCGGCGCGGGCGTAGAGCGGGCGGGCGCCCGTCGCCTCGACCGATACGTGCGTAGACGGGCAGGACGATGCCGTCGCCGAGGCTGGTGCGCGCGCTCGCCGGAGGGTCCCAGGTAGCCGCGGGAGGTGGCGCCATGATGTCGTTGGCGCAGGTCGGTGGCGCCGTCGCGCTCGTCTTCGTCTTCGTCTTCGTCTTCGTCTCTGGCACCGGGATGCTCGTCGCCGCGGGTCCGTGAGCCACCACGGCGGCTCGCCACGACGAGCCCGACGCGAGCACGCCGGAAAGGCGCAGCAACGGATACCGGGGTGGAGGCACGAGAGCCGCGATGCGCGCCAGAAAATGCACGGGTGCCAGCACCAGGTGAGTCGCGCCGTTGCGACGGGGCTTGCGAAGATGGTACGCGACGCGGCCCTCGGGCAGGAGCGAGATGCGCTCCAGGCTGAAGGGCGGGCGCGCGCCGTAGCGGCACAGCCGTTCAAGGCCGGCGCGATCCCCCGCGCGGAGCGTGACGCGCGCATGGATGTTGAAGCCTGCCACCTCGCCGGCCCACGGGCTCTTGCCCCGGGGGCGGAAGCGATCCTCGTCGTCCGCCTCTGCGAGGGGGACGCCGTCCTCATCGAGGCGCACAAAGATGCCGCCGAAGAGCGACCGTTGCATGCACGCTTCGAGCGGGGAGAGCTCGGGGCTCGCGCTGAGCGGGAGAGCGCGGGCCCTCAGGCGGGCTTTCGGGCCCATGCGCCGAAGACCATGTCGCTGACGTAGGTGGCGTTCGCCTTGATTCGCTCGTCCATGAGGCGCTCCTCGAGCGTGTCGATGTCGATCTCGGCTTCGGTGGCGACACCCTGCTGCACGATGCGAGGCAACATCGCGCGCATCACGACGGCGGTGTGGTAGCGCGTCTGCGGCATGAGCACAACCGCCTCCGCGCGCACGCTCACGACGGTGAGGCCCGCCTGCTCGAGCGCGGACGCGAGATGAAAGCCCATGTGGATGTCGGCGCCCTCGCGCTCCACCGTTTGCCACATCCATTGATGCGCGCGCTCGTGGAGCGGCAGGGGCTTCAGGCATGCCGGCACCATCGTGGCGTCGTGCTCCTGAAAGACGACCAGGCCGCCGGGGCGCAGGGCGCGGGAGAGGCTCTTCACGGCCGCCGCCGCGTCGGGCTGGTACATCAGGACGCGCCTGCCCACGACCGCATCGAAGAGGCCGTGCTCGGGCGCGAGCGCGCCCAGGTCGCCCTCGGAGAACGTCATGTTCGAGAGGCCGAGCTCGCGCGCCCTGTCTCGAGCCGCCGCGAGCGGACGCGCGTCGCGGTCGATGCCCACGACCTGCCCTTGCTCCCCGACGAGCTGGGCGATCCGGAACGAGACATCCCCGGGACCGCAGCCCACGTCGAGGACGCGCATGCCGGCGCCGATGCCTGCATCGGCCAGCAGGCGGTTCGTCATCTCGCCAATCATGTCAACCATCGGTCCACTGTCCATCGCCTCGTTCGCCATGCTCGAGTCGTAGCGTGAGCGGCACCTCCGCTGAAGGGCGCCGTTTGTTGCCGGATTGGCGTGTCTTTCGATCCGGGGAGCGGGTGGTTGCGCGCAGAGCGGCGGGGGGCGCTCGCAGTCCCTCGAAGAAGGAGGAGAGAGCTCGGTGGTGGACCCGGGTCTCGCCGGCGAGCGACATCTCCTCCGCGAGGATCTCGACGTAGATCGCGAGGAGCGCGTCGATGGCGCCCTCGGTGACCTCGCGCCCGAGCGCCTCGAGCCCCGCCCGGATGATGGCCCTGTCGGTCATGCCGGCGAACGAGAACGCCTCGCACGCGTCGGGCCGGCCGGCATACCGGGCGAACGCGCGCTCCATGGCGCGCCGGCCTGCGCCGCCGGTGGAGAGCAGGGTGCCGTCGATGTCCCAGAGGAGGACGGTGGGGCGCATGTCCTCACGCTAGATGCGGCGCGGCCCGAGGGCGAGCGCGGAGGCGCAGCGAGTGGTTTGCGGCGGCCTCATCGGGGCCCGGCGAGCGAACGGGTCACCGTCCTTGGGGTCGTACCGGACCCACATGGCCGCTTCGCGCCCGATCCGCGCTGCAGCGATCCGGGGCTCGTCCACGTGCACGGCACCCGGACACGTGCACGGCACCCGGACAAGGGTGGCGGTCGCCCGGACACGGGATGCGCCGCCCGGACAGGGGCGGCGTTCGCCCGGACAGGGGATGCGCCGCCCGGACAGAGGCCGTGATCACCCGGACAGCGCACCGAGGGGCCCGGCAACCGTGCGGCCGGAGGCTAGTACACTGTTCGATGAGTTTTTTAACATATTCGTGGAGCAGAGCCACGCGATCGTGGCTCGTCTCCCATGCGTAGGCTCGGCCAGCGTTCGCGGACTATGTTGAAAGACTTGTCGAACAGTCCACTAGGACGGAGCTAGGCGCGCCCGTGTCACGACCTATTTCGTGGCCGTGAGGCCCGGCCCTGAGCTCTCCGGATCCGCTCACGGCGGAGGAGTCGCGTGCGCCTGAATGGCGCTCACGAGCGGGAGCGGATTGCGCGTGGGGAGCCTTTTGCGTAGCCTCTCCGCCGAATGACGACCCTCGTCACCGGAGCCACAGGCCACGTCGGCGTCAACCTCATCCGCGCGCTCCTCCGCGAGGGCCGAAAGGTGCGCGCGTTCGTTCGGTCGGACGTCCACTACCTGGACGGCCTCGACGTCGAGATCGTTCGCGGCGACGTGCGCGACGCCGAGGCCGTGAAGAAGGCCGTGAAGGGCGCCGACGTCGTCTACAACCTCGCGGCGCATATCTCGATCGTGCGCGGGGAGGCCCACATCGTCCGCGGGTGCAACGTCGAGGGGCCGAGGAACGTCGTCCGCGCGTGCCTCGACGCGAACGTCCGGAGGCTCGTGCATTTCAGCTCGATCCACGCGCTCTCCGTCTTCCCGAGGGACGGCGTCGTCGATGAGACGCGGGCGCTCACGAGCGACGAAGAGGGCGTCCCCCATTACGATCGCTCCAAGGCGATGGGCGAGCGCGAGATAAAGCTCGGCCTGGATCGCGGCCTGGACGTGGTGACGGTCAATCCGACGGCCGTGGTAGGCCCCTACGATCACCGCCCCTCCCGGATGGGGACCGTGCTCCTCGACCTCTATCACGGGAGGCTCCCGTCGCTGATTGACGGCGGGTTCGACTGGGTCGACGTGCGCGACGTGGTGAGCGGTGCGATGGCCGCGGAGGCGCGCGGCCGCAAGGGCGAGCGCTACCTGCTCTCGGGCAAATGGCTCTCGGTCCGCGACCTCGCCGGGATCGTCGAGGAGGTGACGGGCAAGGGGGCGCCGCGCTTCGTGTGCCCCATGTGGGTCGCGCGCGCGGCGGCGCCGTTCGCCGAGGCCTTCGCGGCGGTGGTCGGGGGGGAGCCGCTCTTCACGAGCGCGGCGCTCCACGCCCTCCGGAACCACAGGAACATTTCGAGCAAGAAAGCGAGCGACGAGCTCGGCTATGCCTCACGGCCGACGCGCGAGACCGTGGCCGACACGTTCGCGTGGTTCCGCGAGGCGAAGATCATCTGACGACAGCGACGAGTGAGGAGCCTTCCGCGCAATGACCGAGGCCACGTTTTACAATTGGCTGCTCATCGGCTTCGCCGCCGTGGCGGCGCTCACGTTCCCGTTCCTGTTCTTCGTGACGGCGCCTTACGGCAGGCACACCCGCGAGGGCTGGGGGCCGAAGATCAACAGCACGGTCGCCTGGGTGGTCATGGAGGCGCCGTCGCCGATCCTGTTCGCCCTGTGCTTCGCGCTCGGCGACCGGCCGGTGAGCGTCGCGTCGATCATCTTCCTCGCGCTCTGGGAGGCCCATTACATCCACCGGGCGTTTATCTTCCCGTTCCGGCGCCGCGGCGGGCAGAAGGAGATGCCGCTCTCGATCGCGGCGTCGGCCTTCTTCTTCAACCTGATCAACGGCTATTTGAACGGCCGCTACCTGTTCAAGTTCGGCCCCGATTACGAGGGGTGGACCGGCGATCCGCGCCTGTATATCGGCGCCGCGCTGTTCATCCTCGGCTACGCGATCAACCAGCACGCCGATCACGTGCTGTTCAACCTGCGGAAGCCGGGCGAGACGGGCTATAAGATCCCTCACGGCGGCCTCTATCGGTTCGTGTCCAGCCCGAATTATTTCGGCGAGATCGTGGAGTGGTTCGGCTTCGCGCTCCTCACGTGGTCGCCGGCCGCCCTCGTGTTCGCGCTCTGGAGCACGGCGAACCTGCTCCCGCGCGCGATCTCGCACCATCGCTGGTACAAAGAGCGCTTCCCGGACTACCCGCCGGAGCGGAAGGCGCTCGTGCCGCTCGTGCTTTAGCGATCGTCCGGCCCGCGATACTCGGGCCAGGGGATCTAGACCCGGGATGCCGCGATTGCGTCGAGCACGTCGGCCGGGTGGCGATCCTCCACCTCGGCGATCGCGCGCCATGCGTGCGTGTGGCAAGAGGGTGCGGACGTGCAGAGCGCATCGCGCAGCATGTGCCGCTTGATCCGTCGGCGTGCCCGTCCCCCAGAGCACGACCAGGATCACGCCATCCACGAGCGCATCGACATAGGCGCCGAGCGGCTCCGTCGCCTCCCGCACGATATCCAGAGCGGCTCGCGGCGCGCCTGCTACCTGCAATGTCTCGTCGCCCCGCGTATGCCCATCGCGATCCAGCGAAGGCGCGATCGCCACGATCGAAATTACCCGCCGCTCCGTTGTGCTGATCGACGACAAACCCTCGCCCCGCCATGAGATCGCGGGTAAACCTGAACCAGTCGCGATCCCGTCGACCGCCTCGACCACTGCTGCCCCATCGCTGGGCCGCGCATCGGGGCTCTTCACCAGCATTTGCGCGCAGAGGTTGGATACCGCGATCGGTATATCGGGACGCACCTCGACGAGCCGCGGGGGCTCCTCCAACAGGAGCTTTGCCAGGAGCGCCATTGGGTGTGCTCCTTGGAATGCAGGCCTCCCAGCGATACACTCGAAGAGCACCGCGCCGAGCGAGAACACGTCCGCGCTTGGCCCGATGGTCCGCTCGCCGCGCGCCTGCTCCGGCGCCATGTACCCTGGAGTCCCCAGGACCGAGCCTGTCTGCGTCAGGCTTGACGTGATGCCGAGTCGTCGCGCGATCCCGAAATCAAGCACCTTCACCTGCGCGGCCTTGCCCTCCACCAGGAACAGGTTGCTCGGCTTGATATCGCGATGGACGATCCCCCGGTTTTCTGGTTTTCCTCGAGCGCGACCGCCTCGTCGAGCTTCCGGGGGTCATCGCCGCGCCGGTGCATCTCGACGATCGCGTCGCGCAAGGGATTATAGTAATGTCCAGCATGTCGGAATACGCCGCGGAGCTCCTCCGTCTCGCGCACGAGCGTGAAGCGGACCACGCGAGCACGGACGACGTCGGATGGGTGTTCGCGTGGCCACTCAGAACGTGAGCGGATTGCCTTTGTCGTCCTTGTTGCCGCTCTGCACGCTCGGAGAGCGCGCTGCGACAAGGTTTACGCTGTGCCGCGCAAAGACGTTGTTGGTCAGCACGAACGGATCGCGGAAGCGTGTCTCGTCGGTCGTGGCGAGGATCATGGTCTGTGATCGATCGAAGTAATTGTTGTCGATGACCCAGTCGGCAATGTAGTCCGTATTGTCGTCGTAGATGCCAATGGCATTGACGACGTAGGCGCCGCCCGTTCGGATCCCGTCCAGCGTGTTGTGGCGCACGGTGATGTGCGACGCATGGAGGTTCCCGTTGACGAGGTCCGTATGGTCGCCGTTTGCCGACCAGGTGTCGTGGAGGTAGTTGTCCTCGATGATGGAGGCCGCCTCACTGCGCTCGGTCTCGAAGTAGACGCTGATGCACGCGCCGTAGACGTTGTTGCGACGGAATTCGAAGGGGGTAAAGCTCTCGAATCCCTTGTCCACGCCGGCGCCGCCGGCAGGACCACCGTTGGGGTCCAATCCGTCCTTTTCTCCCAAGGTCGAGTCTTCGACGATGAGGCGCGCCGGGAGCTCGCCGTTGACGGTCGTGCCGACGAACATCGAGTTGCCCGGAGTTGGATTGCCGGGGCTCCCGTAGAAACGGCAATTGGTGAACTTGACAGTCTTGCCTGCCAGACCCGAGCCGCCAATTTTGACCTCGCCGGTGAAGAGCACCCGGTCGACGAGGTATGGGTTCGCCGGCGTACCGTCACCGGGGAAGCCGTTGGCGCCGAACCACGATGCGGTGTCGATCGATGCGCCGCCCATCGTGCGCGTGGTCGCGACGCGAAGGCCGACGTTGGTCGCGTTGGGAAACCCGACGACGACCGGCGGCACGCCGCCGTCTGCGGGCGAGTCCCCGCCGTCGGCCGGAGTGCCCGCGTCGCCGGGTGGGGTTGCGACGGGCTTGCCGTAGACGTTCAACGTCAAGATGGAGTAGCCCCATGACGTCGCCCGTTTGGTGCCGTAGATCCGTACGTAGCGAGCAGTCCTGGAGAGCGGGATGTCGTCGATGGCGCCGTCGCCGTCGGTGGTGGAATAGACCGCCTCCCAGCCGGCGTCGTCGTCGGAGATTTCGACGCGGTAGGCCCGCGCGAATGCCTTTTCCCATCGGATGGAGACACCGCTGAGCGCGTATCGATCTTGGAGATCGACGCGGAGCCATTGCGGGTCGGAACCCTCGGCGCTGCTCCAACGCGTGCGGCTGTTGCCGTCGACCGCCAACGAGGGACCGAGCGAGGCGCTCTCACTGCTGGAGGCCGTGGCCGGCTTCCCCTTCGCGATTTCGGGATCGCTCGACAGGGAAGAGGTGATGTCGTCGCCGCTCGCTCCCTCGTCGTCGCTCGCTGCCGAGCACGCCACGATGGCGGTGCATGCCATCACGACGAAAGCTGCGGTTCTCTTCTGTGCGTTGTGGTTCATGAGCGCACCTTTCTCGATTGGAGTCGGGTAGAGAGCGCCACAATCGGCGGCTCTGGCACTATTGTGAGTTTACAGAGCCATTGAGCCCTTCTGACTAGATTAACGATGCAGTTGTACCCAACCTGCCCGGTGTCTTTCGTAAGCCGGCAAACTAGGCAAACGCGGAGCCCCTTCACAATCCGGACCGTTTGCCCCGGGCACATGGGTTTACGCGTGACAGGCGGGCAGGCGCGGAACGCCGCTGGATCAGCGCTGTAGGCTTGGTGTTCCTGGACGGGGGAGCAGTTAGGGCCGTCCGCGCCGCTTCCTCAGCACCGCCTTCGCCGCTCTGAGCTGCACCCAGTGCGTCGAGCTTGGGATGCGCATGCGGCGCGCCGCTACGGTGGGCTCGTAACCAAGCGCGTGAAGCAGGACGAGCCGCGCGAGCCTGACGGGCAAGCGAGCGGCGCGGCGGAGCTCCTCGCGAGCTTCAAGACGCGGCGTCGGATCGGGACCGCGAAGCTCTACCTCGACGCCCAGCCCGCCCGCGCGATGCTTCGCCCAAGCGCCCTAGTTGCCGGCGCGCGTGTGCACGAATGACGCGAAGCACGCCGCGATCACGTCGCTGTCCTTGTGGCCCGGCGACGCAGCGACGGCGTCTTCCTCGGTGTAGGTCCAGAAGGCGGCGCATAGGAAGAATAAACCGCCATTTTCGAACTGGACCGCGCTACGCCCCTCCGCATCGCACGCCGCTTTCCGTGTCCTGATCCACCGTATCCCGGCCGTGAGCCGTGAACTCGCGAGTCTGGCGGAAGGCGAACCTAGAGCGGCAAACATGCTGAAAACCATCTGATTTCAATAGGTTACGCCGCCTCCTGGAACAGCCGCTGGGCGGCCTCGAGATTCTGGATCGCTGCTGCGCGCCGGAGGTCGAACAGGTTTCTCCTGGTGCCGATGTAGCGCGCGCTGTGTCCTTTCCGCGCCGCGATATGGGCGAGCGCATGCTCCACAGCCGTGCGCTGCCGGAGCACGGCGCGTCCTGCCCCGGTCTGCTGCAGCTCCCGGAACTTGCTCTGCAGCGCTTCGTCCTCGGCGATGGACACGGTTCGCCCTCGTCCGGACGCGGCTTGGGTGCACTTGGCTCGGAGGGGGCACGCGCCACACTCCTCAGGATCAAACTCGACCGTGTCGCCTGGTTCGAACACTTCGACCTGTCCTGCCGGACACGTAATCGTCTTGGTGCGCAGGTCGATCTTGAAGTGGCGCTTGCTGAACAAGTCGGGGCTGCGAGCTCGCTGCCCCCAAGGCTTCGAGAACACCTGGCCACTCGTGCCGATCACGTCATCCACGACGGGACTGTTCACGTAGGCGCGATCAATGTGGTGCGTGCGCCGGCCATCACGACGCGCCGCGAACCGCGACGGCGGCCGATGACCGCGTAGGCGGCAGCAACGACCCATCGGTGCGGGGGACAACGACCTATCGGTGCCACCGCGGGGGCGGTGCTGCATCGCGGGTGCCGGATCGAGGATTTCTCCGCTGTTTTCCGCATTGGACGGTGTGGCATGGCCTGTGGATAGGAGCGGGGGAGGAGACAGGCGCGGCGACCAGCTGCTCGATGCGCTGGCTGCAGACGACGCGGCGGCCGAGGTGGCAGTTCCATCCCTTTGAAAAGGTGCAACATGTCCCATTTCGTCTTCGTCGAAACCACTCGGCCCGGAATCCAGGCGCTGGAGCAAGCCAAGCGCCTGGGTCACGCGGTCACGCGGCTGACGTCGCACAAATTCGACTGGCTGCTGCGGCCGGAGGATCACGCGGCCTTGAAGCAGCTTGGCTGCGACACGGTCGAGATCGACGATTCGCAGAATGCCTCCAGCGTGGAGGCCGGGCTGCGCCGATGCCTTCAAGAAGGCCCGGTTGATGCCGTACTGAGCGTGCTGCACCAGTGCGCCGCGCCCGCGTCGCTGGCCGCCGGGCTGCTGGGCCTGCGCGCGAGTTCCGCGCAGGGCGTGCTCAATGCGCGCGACATCAATAACTTATCCATGCATCGAATGGGCCGCCTGAACGAAGCAGCCTGCGGGCTCTCGTTTCCGGTCTCGGTGCACCGATCCTCGGCAAAGGCCGATTACGGCGCGCGGCAACTTCAACAACTCAGAAAGTAAATCGAATGTCGAACGCACTCGTATCGAAACAGTCTCATGCTGCCCTACTTTGCGGCCTCGCGGCGATCGCTGGTTGCAGCGATTACACTGGAGAACCCTCTTCACCAGACGGGATGAGCGATTCCGCAGGAGACAGCGCCTCCGGGGGACACACGAGCGCTGCGACGGGAGGCGAGTCGAGCTCCGCGTCGGCCGCCGGCGGCGGTGGTGGGGCTGCGGCGGGCGCTGACAATGCGGGATCCATGAGCGAGAACGACGGGCCATTCTCGAACCAGTTCGGAGAATCGCACAACCTGTCGACTCGGGGCGCGATCGACCGGACAAACGATTTCTTCAAGGGGTCTGGCAATGGGAGAGGCTGCGTGTCTTGTCACCGCCCGGAAGATGGGTTCAGCATCACTCCCAGAACCGCTCAAGCTCTCTTCAAGATGTGCGGCTTGGATTCCGATGAATACAAGCAGAATTCACCGCGGTACGATCCCGTTGCGTGCGCGCTCTTCCGTACGAACGATGGAGCCAACTCTCCCGGCGCAGACGTCTCGACGCCTGCCGCGCGACGAACCGCGTACAGCCTATTGCTGTCCAGGGGCCTGATCCGCGTCACGTTACCCGTTCCCGACCCGAGCAGGCGGCACTACGAGGTCGTGGAGGCCCACGACCCGTACGGCGTCGGGAGCACCACGACGTTCTCCGTTTACCGCCGACCGTTGCCTGCCACGAATCTTCCGTTCGCAGCGGGTGTGATGTGGGATCTTCGAGAGACCGTGAAGAATGCGGTCACTCCTCCCTTCACTCCCGACGTCACAAAGGTCGCCCCGCTGAACGATCAGCTTCGGACTCAGGCGATAAACGCTACCCTGGGGCACGCGGAGGCGATGGCGCCCGGGCTCACGGACGCTCAAGTACAATCGATTGTCGACTTCGAGCTCTCGCTCTTCAGCGCGCAAACTTGGGTCTACGGGGCCGGCGATCTCGCGAGCGACGGCGCGAGCGGCGGCGCGTTGGCGCTCACGACGCAGCCAGTGACGCCGGTGTGCGGAAATCTGGATGTTTACAGCAATAATCCCATGTACCCACAGTGCCAGCAGTACAAGTTCGACCAGAACGCGTTCACGCTCTTCAGAGCCTGGGAACAGCTTCAGGGCGATAGCCCCGAGCGTGAGTTGCGCGTCTCAATCGCGCGCGGCGAGGTCCTGTTCAACACGAAAGCGGCCCAATCCCCCACGAAGCGCGACGCGGTCTTCTACAATCATGCCGGTGACAACAAGAACCTCACCTGCAGCACGTGTCACTCTGCCTTCAACGTTGGCGCAGCGACCATCCCGGTTGCGATCGCGAACGTGTCGGTTGGAGTCGAGGCTTCGATCATCAATGCTCCCAATGAACCTGTCGACTCCTTGGACAAGAGTTTGCCATACTACAAGCTCCGCTGTAACGCGAACGGAATGGCAGCTTTCGTCAGAACCAACGGAAATGTCGGCTGTCACGATGGTTCAGAACCCGGCATCCCCGCCGATGAGATCACGTTGAACGACCCGGGTCGCGCCGCCCTGAGCGGCGGCTGGACAGCGACCGCCGCCTTCAAGTCCCCCCTCCTGCGCAATCTATCGGCGCATCCTCCCTACTTCCACGATGGGTCGGCGGCCACCCTCGTCGAGGTGGTCGAGCGCTACAACAAGGTACTCGGGTTCGAGCTTACCGAGGCCGAGAAGCGGGACCTCGTCAACTTCCTGAGCGCGCTTTGAGCGCGTCTTCATCTCGTCGACAGCTCCGCCAGGCCAGGAGCTCATCCTCTTTCTCGAGATAGGGCGGTGATGCGCGAGCCGCTGTGGCGCTTGCGTACTTCAAGGCCATCTACCGCATCGAGGCAGTCTGCAAAGCCGAAGCGCTGCCCATGGAGGCACGCCTGGCGCGACGGCAGGAGCTGTCGCTGCCCGTGGTCGACGAGCTGTACCAGTGGATTCACGAGCTGCATCTGCGGCTCGTGCCGAATACGCCACTTTACGTCGCAACTCAGTACGCCATCAACCAGGAGGCGGCGTGGCGGCGCTGCTTCACCGATGGGCGCTTCGAGATCGACAACGGCGAAGTCGAGCGGCAGCTAAGACGTGTAACGCTCGGGAGTAGGCGACGAGAGAAGCGACGGCGAGGATCCTCGCGGGCGGCGGATACGACGACGAGACTATAACCCTCGCTGGGCCAAGGGCGTACACGCATCGACGCACTCAGGACAGCTACGCGTGTATTCATTGGACCCCCTTTGTCGACCCACATGTCGGACGCAGTCTGATGCGCGGAGTCGAGGTGGGTGCGACTTCATTTCAACGTACTCGCGCGAAGGTGGCGGCGATGATCGTCTGTGCCGGACACTGACTGCGAATTTCGTCGGGCGCGGTATCGCGTGCCTCGGCCTCTCTGGATCCGGAAAATCCACGGTGGCCGGAGGCCCCCCTTTCATGGGGACTTCGCGAGTTGTCCGCAGGAGCTCCGGTATTCTTCGAGCTTGTCGGTGAGCAGGCGCGCGGTCGTGGAGCCCTGCGCGCAATGGGCGATGCGGTCGACGGCGCGCGTCTGCACCCGGAGCGCGTCGGGGCAACGCCCGAGCGCGAACAGGCTCGCGGCGTACGTGTCGAGGATCGCGGCGTTCCAGGGGGCGAGCATGGCGGCCTTCGTGGCCAGGGGGAGCGCCTCCTCCGCGCGCCCCGTGGTAACGAGCGCCCACGCGAGGGCGTTGTAGGCGATGGCGTTGCCGGGCAGGAGCGCTACCGCCCGGCGCAGCGCTGCGATCCGCTCCGCGTCACGCTCCTGGCGGCCGAGCAGCTGGCCGAGGAGGAGCCACGCCTCGCCGTCGTCGGGCCGACGGGCCACATGGACCTCCTGGAACTTGCCGAATCGCGCGTAGTGATGGAGCTGCTTGTCGAGCTCGTCGAGGGAGAGCGCCCCGAAGCTCTCGAGCCGATCGAGGCGCGCGAGAGGCTAGTCCGATGATCGACATCGCCGTGGCGCGCCACCTGATCCGCGCCGTGCAGGCGGCGGAGCTGCTCGGCTGCCGGAGCGTGATGGTGGGCATCGGCCCGGAGATCGCGAGGACGCTGGTGGGTCTGGACATCGACTTCGGCCGGATCACCACGCAGGGCGCGCTGCAGAGCGGGCTGGCCTACGCGATGAGCCGCCTCGGCGCGCAGGGCGCGGCGAGCGCGGCCGCCCGCTGATCCCCGACCGGGACCGCCGCGCCGCGACCGTCGCGGCGTCAGCTCACCGCGCCCGCGCGTCGCTCGCCTGGATGCGACGGACCCCTTCCTCCAGCGTCATCTCGTTGGCCCTGGCCGTCTCCCAGTGGGCGACCGCGTAGTTGGGCTCGAGCAGCTCGCCCACGGCGTCGACCGCCGCCAGGTGGGCATCGCTCATGACGAACCCATACATCGCCTCGGTCGACGACCAGACGGCCAGCGTGCGCCCGGAGCCGCAGGACGGCGACTGCGCCAGCTGGAGCGCCACGAGGCCGGGCTGCGACGCGAGCTGCGCTTGAATCGCGCCGAAGTACTGCATGTATTTCTCCATCACGGCGTCGCCCGGTCTCGGGATCCCGTAGGTCGAGCTGATCGTGTACGACGAGCCCTCCGGGGGCGGCTGGAGCTCCCCGGTGGCGGGATCGACGCCAGGCCCGCTCAGCGGCTCCGCCTGCAGATCGGCTTCGAGCACGCCGCCAGCGCACTCAGCAGGGGGCGAGTCGGGGGTCATCGCGCTGGAGTCGTTGCCACACCCCGGCAGCGTCAGCCCGAGCGCCGCGAGGACCGCGGCGGTGAATGCGCGCGAGGAGCGCTCGATGGTCTCGTTCAACCTGCGTGTCGTCATGGGCACGGTCCTTTCTGTTTCGGTCGCTGTCAGGGGCTCAGTCGGCGCGCGAGACGACCCCGAACACGAGCTCGGGGAACGTCCGCGAGAGGCGGCTCGAGTGGAAGTTCGTCCTGCGACCCATGCTCCGCACCTGCACCGGGGTGCCGGGCGGCGGCGCGTCGCCGACCGTGACGGCCCACGTGAGGGCCGCGCCGGTGCGCACGGCGACATAGGTGTACGAGCCGGCCGGGAGGCGCTCCTCGACGCGGCCGACGAGGAGCGCGCGATCGGCGTCGGACCGGGAGAGCTGGCCGAGGGGGTTCGCGGCCGCCGCCGCGAGAGGCCCCGAGGCCGAGGAAGGCCGGTCCAGGTGCCACGCGAGCGCGAGGAAGAGCGCCGCGAAGACCATGAGGCCGAGGAGCGGCTTCACGAGCCGGCGCCGGGCAGATCGCGGCGCAGAGCCCCGCGCCGCCGGGGCAGTGGAGACGAGCGTCATCCGAGACTCCTTGTGGGCGCACCTCGGGCAACCTTCGTGAGGTCGCCGCTGCGTGGCCGGATACACCTCCGTTCCCGGACGCTGGCGGAACGTTCAATCGACGCCGCGCTTTCACTCGCGGCCGCTCCCGGGAGCCGCGCCGCATGGTGGGTGGTGCGGCCCCGTGATCGGCAGACAGATCGGCGGCGCGCGGGGCCCGTGGTCGGGCCGCGTCCCGGATCGACCCTTCGTTCCCGGTCGCGCCCGAAGCGCTCAACCGACGCGAACGGCTGTGCGAGGAGCCCGCGCCCGGTTACCTGAGCACGAAGTTGTTCAGCGCGGCCACGACCACCCCGACGAGGCTCTCCCCCGCGATGAGCCCCGAGGCCACCGGCACCACGTACGCCTCGGCCTTGCCCCTGCGCGCCCCGACGATCGCCGCGATGGCGGCCCCGATGAACATCGAGAGCGGCTGATAAAAGGGCAGGATCAGCCCGAGCCCGACGCCTGTGGCCGACGGGACGTATCTCCTGTACGCCCTGTGCCGCTCGCCCGAGAGCGCCCTGTCCGCGAGCACGAGGACGATCCCGGCGACGATGCCCCCCGCGATGCACGTCCGCGCCATCGGATGCAGGTTCCCGATCCCGAGCTTGAAGACCTGCGCCACCGCCCTCCACTGCTGCGCCGCCGGCGCGGGGAACGGGGCCTCACCGCCGCTCCCGCCCGTGAGCGCCGACGCGTCCGGGATGAGGATGTAAAACCCCACCACCGTGGCGAGGGTCCCGGGGACGACGCCGAGGATCTGGGCGATGAACTGGCGCCTCGGGTTGGCGCCGAGCAGGTAGCCCGACTTGAGATCCGTCATCAGGTCGGCGCTCGCCGCCGCGGCGCCCGACGTGATGCCGGCCGTCATCAGGTTCGCCGTCGCGTTCTGCGGGAGGAGCACGCCATAGAGGAGCTGCATGATCTTGCCCATCGCCCCCGTGGGCGTGACGTCGGTCTCGCCGGTCGCCCGGCACGCGACGAGCGACAGCACGAACGTGAGCAGCACCGCGAGCACGCCGAAGTAGGGGGGAATCTCGAAGAAGCGCCATGCGATCGCGACGACCCCGGCACCCGCGAAGAGCCCGCCGTACCAGAACCACGAGCCCGGCACCTCGATCCGCGCGACGCGCTCGGCGAGGCCCTCCGGCGTCCGCTCACCCTCGCCGCGCGGCGGCGGGCTCGCCGGCCCCCTGCCCCGGAAGCCCGTGAACGCGCGCGCGATCGTGCGCCACTGCGTCGCCAGCGAGAGCAGGCCCACCGAGACGAGCATGGGCGCGCCCGCCCACAGCCCGATCTCGCGCCAGGCCGCCTGCGGGCGCGTCACGGCCGGGACGGCCGCGCCCGCGGCGTTGATCCACATCGAGTCCATGCCCCAGGGCCCGAGGAACAGGGCGAGGACGAGCCCGCCCAGGACCATCGACGCCGTGACCCGCAGCCCGACGAGCGCACCGGCGGCGATGAGCGCCGGCCCGTAGTCGAGCTTGATGTTCCAGTCGGAGAGCGGAAACGTCCTGCCGGCGCCCGGGATCCCGGGCAGCCAGTCGAACGCCTTGACGGCGCCGGGCAGGAGCGCGGCGCGCACGGCTTTCCCCGCGGCGTCGGTCGCGCGCACCACGTTCAGGCTGGTGAGCAGCGGGACGACGCCGCTCGCGAGCGCGGCGAGGAGCAGCCCCTTCGCCTTGCCCGCCGCGTCGGATCCCTTGCCGTACAGGCTCTGGAGCGTCACGGCCGCGGCCGTGCCCGACGGGAACCGGAGCTTCTCCTGGTTGATCAGGGTGCGCTTCATCGGGATCGCGAGGACGGCGCCGAGCACGGCGAGGAAGAACGTCCACGCGGCGAGCACCGGCCACGGCAGGTGCTCGCCCCCCGGGCGCTCGGGCGAGGCCGAGAGCATGAGCAGCGCGGGGACCGCCGAGACCATCGTGCTGCCCGTCGAGAAGCCGGCCGCGGAGGCCGTCGACTGCATGCAGTTGTTCTCGAGGAGGGTCATCGGCGTGCGCGCCACGCCGAGCCTCACGAAGGAGCCCCAGATCGCGAACGACAGGAGGCACGCGGTGATCGCGACGCCGATGTGCCAGCCGATCTTGAGCCCGATGTAGAGGTTCGTGAACGCGAGGACGAAGCCGAGCGCCGCGCCCATGACGATCGCGCGCAAGGTGAGCTGCGGCGTCTCGTCGCCGCGGTAGGCGCGCTCGTACCAGGCCTCCTCGTCGAGCGCGCTCACCTCCTCGGGGGAAAGGTCGAGCGGCCTGTGGCGCTCCATCTCCTCGGGCGTTTCGGGGGCCTTTTGCAAGAGCGGCATGCGATGTCTCCTCGGGGCTGGCGCGGGCCTCCGCGGGCGCGCTCGGGCGAGCGCCTGCTGCCCCTCGCGCCGCTCCCCCGGCCCGCGACCTTCCATCATGAATACATCTGACGAACCCGTCCGTGCGCGTCGCGAAGGCTCCCATGACAAGATCGCGGCGCCGCTCCGCCTTGCCAGAAGTTACTGTTGCTTGACAAGCTCGACCGCCTCGGCATCCGATGCGCCGACGTAACCTTGAAGAAGCGTGACCATGCACATGAGCGCCGGTGCATGTGGCGGCTCGCCTGCTCCCGTCGTCCGGTACATGCTCTCGAGCTGCTCGCAGGCGACGCGGGCGCAGGCGACGCGGGCGCAGGCGACGCAGACGCAGGCGACGCAGACGCGGGCGACGCGGGTGCAGCGGGCAGAGGCGCGTGCCCCGCGCACGGTTCAGGCTTCGCGGCGCGGGCCGGAGGTTTGGGCGTCACGAGAGAACGCCACGACGAGCGAGGCGCGAACACGCCATGGCATCTCACAAGCGGGATCTTCGGCGAAGGAATCAAAGCCGCGAGCCAGGCCATGAACTCCATTGGACTCATGACGCGGTGAGTGCGTCCTCGCCGAGGTGTCTTCAGCAAGTACGCAATGCGCCCATCGGGCAGGAGCTCGATTCGATCGGGTGCGAAGGCCGGACGGGTGCAGTACCGCACGAGCCTCTCGCGCGCGGATCGTCGACCGCCGTCATCCGCCGCGATGCGCACCGCGCAATGCACGTCGAACCCGTCGCACGCCGCGGAGAAGCGTCGCTCCCGGCGTTCGAAAGCCGCGTCGGGATTGTCCTTGTGCTCGAAAGGCCGAGCAAGGAAAGCTCCACCTGCGAGCGCGAGCTGGGTACACGCATCGAGCGCGGAGGGCACGACGGTCTCGTTGCTACGCTCCTCGGCCGCGCGCTCGTCGAGGTAACCGCGGCGCCGTAGCCAAAGAAGCGCACGCTCGCGGACGCGTCGCGCCACAAAGCCGACATCGTCCTTTGAAGGCGGCGGCTCCGGGTCGAGCTGCTCGCCGATGCTCTCGCTCAGCGCGTCCAGTGCGGCGCCGAGCGCGCTCCGGGGCACCCCGAGCCCCGCGAGGAACACCGCGGTGAAGGCGCAGTGCTCGCCGAGCTCCGCGCCGCACCCGCACGCCTTCCTCCGCGCCGGGGCGGAGCGGTGGACCGCGGAGATCACGGCGGCTCCCGGCGCCCGCGTGCACCGAAGAGGGTCGGATTTCTGACGCGCTCGTGATCAAGGCGCCACAGCGCGGGCATTCAGGGGATCGCTGTCCGGCGTTCGGTGCAGGTGGCGCGTAGGGACACGATAGATTCGGCGGAGGCTAGGACGAGCCGGCCGGATCACGAAAGGCAGAACCGCGGTCACGGCACCCCAGGCAGAGACCACGACGCCCGGGTCGGGGACGTCGAAGGCGGGAGTGAGCACGATGGAAACACGCAAGGAGCTGAAGCGGCAGTATCTCGAGACCCCGAAGCAGGCGGGCCTCTTCCAGATCAAGAACACGGTGAACGGCGAGGTCCTGCTCGGCAGCAGCACGAACCTGCACGGGCCGCTCAACAAGCACCGTTTCATGCTGTCTACCGGCATGCACATGAACCAGGCGCTCCAGCAGGACTGGAAGCAGCACGGCGCAGACGCCTTCACGTTCGAGGTGATCGAGGTCGTGCGGCAGAAGGACGAGCCGGGGTTCTCCGTGGCGGACGAGCTGACCCTGCTCGAGCAGATCTGGCTGGAGAGGCTGTCGCCCCTCGCGCCGCGCGGCTACAACACGGATGCGCGGATCCGCGAGTGAGGCGGCCGCAAGGGCGGCGCGTCCTCCGCGCCTCGCCCGGGTTCCCCCGCGCGTGGTCGACGCCGGCGGGTGCACGGGTCGGACGAGGCCCGACCTCGACCGGCCCATTCACAGGATACTGCAGAGGATGCACTTAACTCGACCGCGCGCCCACGACAGCACCACGAGCACCCAGCAGCGCATGCCGGCGCATCGCCTCCCCCAGCGAGTGCGCCAAGTCGTTGAAATTATTTTGCATAAATTCAGGGCACGGCGATCGTGCCTGTCGACGAGCACCGGCGCGCCGTGCGATGATCCCGGAAGGCCGCCGTGCTCGAACCGCCGTGACCGACAGCCACTCCTTCTACCGCGCGATCCCGCCGCCCGCGCCGCTGCGCCCGTTCATCCGCAGCCTCTGGATCTACGACGGCTACCATCCGGAGCACCTCGTCGATCGGGTGCTGCCCACCGGCACGCTCGAGATCGTCATCCCCCTCGGCGGCAAGCGGCTCTCCTGGACGGAGCTGACCGGCCGCGACGGGGCGTGCCGCACCGCCCTCGTGTCCGGCCCGCGGCGGTCCGCGTTCGACGTGCCCACGGCGCCTCAGGCGCGGCTCGTGGGCGCCCACTTTCACCCCGGCGGCGCGTGGCCGCTCTTCGCCATCCCGATGGATGTCCTCACCGACCAGCATCATCCGCTCGACGACCTCCTCGGCGCGTCGGCGCGCGAGTTCGCGGAGCGCATCGACGGCGCGGCGTCGGACACGGAACGACTGGCGGCGCTGAGCGCATACTTCCTCGATCGCGCCCGATCGCGCCGCGCCTCGCACCCCGCCGTGACCGCGACGGTTCGACGGGCAGAGCTCGGCTCCGCCGAGGGCGCCATCGCCGCCGAGGTCGCGGCGTCCGGGCTGAGCCACCGCCGGTTCATCGAGCTGTTCCGCCGCGAGGTCGGCTTGACCCCGCGCGATTTCCTGCGCGTCCAGCGGTTCCAGCGGGCGCTCGGCATCGCCGCGCGAAGCGGGCGAGCCGGAGCCGATCTCGCCTACGAGGCAGGGTACTCCGACCAGTCGCACTGGATCCTCGAGTGCCGGAAGCACTCGGGCCTGTCGCCGCGCGAGCTCCTCGCCAGGCACCGGGGCGCGCGCCCCATTCCGCCGGCCGAGAGGGGTCAAATGCTTCCTATTCGCTGACCGGGCCCCCGATCCAAGCTCCGCGCATGCATGTCATCTTCGGTTCCAGCGGAGTTGTAGGGAGCGCGGTCCTGGCGGAGCTTCACCGCAGAGGGCTACCCACGCGCGGCGTCTATCGTTCGAGGAAGCCGGGCCACCACGCCGGCGAGGTCACGCGCGTCGATCTCGAAACGGGCGACGGCCTCGACGCGAGCCTCGCCGGCGCGACGACGGTCTTCCTCGCGACGGGAGACATGATCGATCAGGTCACCGCCGAGCTCCGCGTGGTCGAAGCGGCGCGGCGCGCCGGAGCGCGCCGGCTCGTCAAGCTCTCGATCATGAGCGCGGAGAGCGAGGCGTTCTTCTATGCGCGCGTCCATCGCGCGATCGAGCGCGGGGTCGAGGCCTCCGGGATCGCTTATACGCTCCTCCGGCCGGGCGGCTTCATGCAGAATTTCATCCACTACTACGGTCACGCGATCCGAACGGAGGGTGTCCTTCGCCTGCCGTGCGATGACTTCGAGGAGAACGTCATCGACGCGCGCGACATAGCGCGTGTGGCAGCCGAGTGCCTGTCGTCCGACCGCTTCGAGGGCGAGGCCCTCACGCTGTGCGGCCCGCAGCCGCTCTCGTACGCGTCGATGGTCGCCGAGATCTCCGCGCACACCGGCCGGAAGGTCACCTTCGCGTCGATCTCGGCGGAGGCGTTCCGCGCGACGATGCTGCCGTACGCCGTGTCCCAGGAGCACGTCGACGGGATCACGGCGATGCTCCGCTTCCATCAGGAAGGTCGGGGGACGAAGACGAGCGATGCGGTGTTCGACGTGACAGGCGCCCGGCCGCGCTCCTTCGCGGAGTTCGCGCGCGAGCACGCGTCGAGCTGGCTCCCGTGAGCCTGCTTCCGGGAGCGGGGCCACCAGCCCCGCTGCCGAGGTCGCATCCCTCCATCCATCGATCAACTGACGACGGCACGGCGTACATGATCTCGGCCGCGCGCGAGAACGCCGATCTGCACATCTACCGGCTGACGTCCGACTACCTGAACGTGAGCAGCCTCGTCCAGATCCTCTGGGCCGGCTCGTGGCGCGAGGCCCCGGCCATGTTCAAGCGCAACGGCGTGTACTTCCTGCTGACCTCGGGCGCCACCGGCTGGGCGCCCAACCAGCAGAAGTACGCCACCGCCTCCAGCATCGGCGGCACCTGGAGCGCGCTGCAGAACATCGGCGACTCGACCGCCTACAGCTCGCGGACGGCCTTCGTGCTGCCGATCCAGGGCTCGTCTGCCACCTCCTACCTGTACATGGGCGACCGCTGGGCAGGGGCCTGGAGCGGGCCAGTCAACGACTCCCAGCATGTCTGACTGCCGCTCCAGTTCCCCAGCAACACCAGCATGACCATGAGCTACTCGGACCAGGTGACGATCGACACCGCCACCGGCGTCGTCCAGGGCTCGGGCGCCACGTACGACACGTTTGCTGCGCGTCACAGCGGCAAGTGCCTGGATGTGAACGGCGCCTCGACCTCCGACGGCGCGGTCGTGCAGCAGTGGACCTGCTACGGCGGCAGCAACCAGGGTCGTCGTGCCCAGGTGGGGTCTGCGATGAGGCTGGCCAATGCGTGCCGACGGGGTGCGTGGACGACGCCGATTGCGGCCCCCCCCGGGTCTGGCGCCCTTTTCGCCTCGGATCCCCGGTGGCCCCCCGGTCTGGCGCCCTTTTCGCCTCGTCCCCGGGCTACTCGGCCCCGTGCGGAGCCGGGGAGGAGCCTTCCCCCAGCCAGGCGCTGGCGAGCGCGAGCGTGCGGGCGTTGGCGGAGACGTTCTCCAGAAAGCCCCTCCTGAACGCGGGATCGCCGATCCTGTCGGCGCGGGCGAGCAGCTCGTCGCGCGCCGCGCGGATGACCTCGCGGGCCGCCTCGGCGTCGCCGCTCGCGTGGAGCGCCTCGGCGTAGATCGCGGGGAGCGACTCCTGGCGAGGTGCGAAGACCGCGCCGGCGCGACGGTCCCAGTCGAGCGCCTCGCGGGCGAACGCGACGGCCTCCCCTGCCCGCCCCTGCCGCAGCCGGAGCTCGGCCATTGACGACAGGAGCATCGTCCTGACCAGCGGCACCAGCGCGTGCCGCCTCTCCCCCGTGGTGATGACCTCGCCGAGCGGAGGATCCGGGGCCACGCCGCTCTCGTCCAGCGCGCCGCCTCTTTCGAGGGCGCCGAGCGCGTCCAGGCAGCGCGCCACCGCCGCGCCGTCCCCGGGGCGCGCGCTGGCATCCTTGGCCAGCATGCGCGCGAGCAGCTCGTCGAGCGCCTCGGGCACCGCGGGCCGCAGCGCCCTCGCCCGCGGCGGCTCCTCCAGGAGCAGCTTCCACACGAGCGCCGCCACATGCTGCGCGCGGAAGGCCCGCTGCCCGGTCAGGCACTCGAACAGCACGCAGCCGAGCGAGAAGATGTCCGCGCGCGCGTCGAGCGTCTCCTGATCTCCCCTCGCCTGCTCCGGCGCCATGTAGCCCAGCGTGCCCACCACCGCGGCCGTCTGCGTCAGCCGCGACGTGGCGTCCGGCAGCTGCGCGATGCCGAAGTCGATCACCTTGACCCTGTCGAGCACGCCGTCGACCAGGAAGAGGTTGCTGGGCTTGATGTCGCGGTGCACGATCCCGCGCGCGTGCGCCGCGCCGAGCGCGTCGGCCACCGCGCGCGCGAGGGCGACGCTCTCCTCCAGGCGCAGCTCCTGGCGCGAAAGCCGGGCCGCGAGGCTCTCGCCGGAGAGCCACTCCATCGCGAGGTACGGCTCGCCCGTGGGCGCCACCCCGTGCGTCGCGTAGCGCACGATGTGCGGGTGCTCCATCCGCGACAGGGCCCGCGCCTCGCGGTCGAAGCGCGCCTGCGCGCGCGCGTCCACCTTGTGCAGCAGCTTGAGCGCCACGACCGTCCCGCTCGCGCGGTCCAGCGCCCGGTAGACCGTGCCCATCCCGCCGCACCCCGCGACCTCCGCCAGCTCGAAGCGGCCGTCGAGCAGCCTGCCAGACAGCATGCGCGCGCAGGATGCACCGTCACGCGACCCCCTGGCAAGGCGGGCGCGCGGTCCGACCGCCGATGGCCCGGTTCTCGATGTGCACCCGCGCGTCGAAGAAATACCGGGGTGGAGGCACGAGAGCCGCGATGCGCGCCAGAAAATGCACGGGCGCCAGCACCAGGTGAGTCGCGCCGTTGCGACGGGGCTTGCGAAGGCGGTACGCGACGCGGCCATCGGGCAGGAGCCAGATGCGCTCCAGGCTGAAGGGCGGGCGCGCGCCGTAGCGGCACAGCCGTTCAAGGCCGGCGCGATCCCCCGCGCGCGCTCTCCTTTCTGGGTCCTTTTGTGCCTAACTGAAGGTTCCCTGCGACGGAGGGAGAGCGCCACCCTGCCATCGCATCAGCTCGCTCGTCAGAGACCTCCTCGCTGCAGCCGACCTCGGGTTGTCCTCCCTCCTGCCCCGAGCTCGAGCCCCCAGCGGAGCGCCCCTCCGCCGTCGCCCAGGCTACCGGGCAGGCGCCGCCCGCAGCGCGGGTCCAGGCCGCCGAAGGCGCCCGCGCAGCGGGGCGAAGCGCCTTTCGGTGCGCGAGCACGGTGCTCCCCTCGCCAGGCGACGGCGGAGCTCCTCCGACGCGTCCGGTTGCGCGGCACACGGAGGCAGGTGCGGGAACCAGCAGGGTCGACGTTGCGGACGCCGCACGCGAAGCGCTACTGGCAGGCGATCGGATGCGACTGGGCGCGGCCCGCCGACCCCGCCGCGCGGAGCCGTCTTTACGGAAGGCGGCTCGCCGCGATGCGAGGGCAGGTCGCGAGCGCCCCGGAGCTGCACCCGGACCTCTCCGCCGCGCTCCTGCACGAGATGCACGAGATGCGGCGGGAAGCCCGCGCGCTGGGCGCCGCGCGCGACCGGCCGTGACCGCCGTCACTCACACGTGCCGGCGTCGTCGTTGCCGCCGAGGTAGACCTGCTCCGGCTGCCCCGTGAGCTGGGCGGCGAGCGCCTCGGCCTCGCACTGCGGCAGCGCCGGGTTCATGGAGATGTTCAGCGCGCCCGGGATCCTGGTGAGCGAGGGAAGGGAGAGGTCCGTGAGGCGGTCGTTCGACGAGATGCCCAGTCCATCGACGCGGCGGAGCGCGGGCATGTCGACGACCCCGAGCCGGTCGTTGCCGCCGCTCCCGACGCGCCCGATCTCGATGAGCTTGGCCCGCTCCAGCCGCGCGAGCCCGACGCGCGTCATCGCGTGATTGCCGCGGATCTCCAGGAAGCCACCGAGGACCGAGAGCGCTGCGAGGCCAGAGAGATCCTCCAGCGCGAGGTTATCCTCGACGGTCATGAGGCGAGAGACGCTCTCCAGCTGCGCCAGGCCGCCCAGCCCGGCAAGCCGCGGGTTCCCCGACAGCGAGAGCCACTCGGTCTGGCGCAGCGCGGGCAGCGAGAAGTCGGTCAGCGACGGGTTGTACCAGATGCCGACCTGCTCCTCGACGGTGGCCAGCGCAGGTAGCGAGAACGAGGTGAGCCTCCCCTGATCGCGGATGATGACGCGCGGCGCGCTGGCGAGCCGCGGCAGCTCGAGGGCCGTGAGCTGAGCGCAGCGCGCGAGGAGGAGGGTGCCTCCCACGCCCCGCAGCTCCGGGAGCGACAGCCGCGCGGCGCCCTGCGCGTCCACCACGTCCAGATCGCCGGCGACCGTCAGGAGCCTCGGGAGCGCGATCTCGGCCGCCGCGATCCCCCACACGATCAGGTCGCCGCGCACCGCCTCCAGGACGGGGAACTCCAGCGCCTGGACCGCGAGGCTGTCCCAGAGCTCGAACCGGCCGGCTTCGATCAGCGCGGGGAACGCGACCCGCTCGAGCGCCGCGCCTCGGAGGTGGATGCCGCCGCCGCTGCGCCGGAGCGAGGGCATCGCGAGCTCCGCGAGCGCATCCGCCTGGATCGCTATCGCGTCAAGGCGGGGCTCCAGCCTGGCTCCGGCCTCGGCGAGCTCCGGCAGCTCCGCCGCCGTGAGCTGGTCCACCCACGAGAGTCCCAGGGCGCCGCCCACGCGCGCCAGCGACGGCAGCGAGAGCGACCGGAGTGCTGGCGCGAAGATCACGGAGAGGTCGCCGCCGACCTGCGCCAGCGCCGGCAGCTCCAGCCGCTCCAGCGCGTACGCGTGCTCCACCTCGAACGAGCCGCCGACATAGACGAGGTCGGGGAGGGACACGACCGTCGCGAGCTCCGGAAGGAGGGTCAGCGTGCCCGTGATCACGCGGATGCCCTCGAGGGCCCGGAGGTCGTCGAGGTCGGTCACGGCGTAGTCGCCCACCAGCGACGCGCCGCACACGTGATCGGTGTGGTCGATCTCCTCGTCGTCGAGCGTGCCGTCGGCGTTGTCGTCCAGGCCGGCGTGCACGGCCGCACCGCCGGCGATGCAGTTCGGTCCCGCCTGCTCCTCGTCGATCCGGACGAGCCGCTCCGGCGTTTGCTCGGGCTCCTCGGGCGGGGCGCCAGCGCACACGTACGTGGTGCCGGAGACCTCCTGCGCGTCGAGCGCCCCGTCGCCGTCGAGGTCGAGCCCGGAGCGCACCGCCGTCCCGCCATGAGGACAGTGCTCGCCCCGCGGCTCCTCTGCCCGCGTCGTGAGGAGCTCCGGCAGGTCTCCCTCTCCCTGCTCGGCGCAGACGTACTCCGTGGCGTCGATCTCGCCCGGATCGAGGACGCCGTCTCCGTCGTCGTCTTCCCCCTTGTGGATGGCGCGGCCCCCTTCAGGGCAGTTTGCGCCCGGGGGCTCGTCGTCGATCCGCACCGCGGGCGCCGGCGATCCGCCATCGTCGGCGGGCGGTGCGGCGGGGGGCTCGGAGCCGCAGCCGCCGCTGGCGAGGGCGAGGGTCAGCAGCAAAGGGGCGAACACGCTGGGGCGATTCTGGTGCATGGTGGGTGCGTTTCCTGTCCGTGGAGCGCAGGCGCTTTGCGAGCGCTGTACCAGGGCTGCGCGAAGGCCACCACCAGGGCCTCTGGCCGCCCGACCCACGCTGGCGGCGGCCGGGGCGCCCGGCGCGCTCCTCTCGTGCGCGCGCGAGGTCAGCCCATCTCGAGCGCGCACGAGAGAGGAGCGCGCCGGCACCCCTGCGCCGCAGGTGGGCGGGTTGAGCAACACTGGCGCAACTCGCGCAGGAGCCGCTCGACGTCGGCCGGAACGAGCCGGGCGAGAGCCGCGTAGACGGGCAGGACGATGCCGTCGCCGAGGCTGGTGCGCGCGCTCGCCGGAGGGTCCCAGGTCGCCGCGGGAGGTGGCGCCGTGAGGTCGTTGGCGCAGGTCGGTGGCGCCGTCGCGCTCGTCTTCGTCTTCGTCTCCGGCACCGGGATGCTCGTCGCCGCGGGTCCGTGAGCCACCACGGCGGCTCGCCACGACGAGCCCGATGCGAGCACGCCGGAAAGGCGCAGCAACGGATACCGGGGTGGAGGCACGAGAGCCGCGATGCGCGCCAGAAAATGCACCGGCGCCAGCACCAGGTGAGTCGCGCCGTTGCGACGGGGCTTGCGAAGACGGTACGCGACGCGGCCATCGGGCAGGAGCCAGATGCGCTCCAGGCTGAAGGGCGGGCGCGCGCCGTAGCGGCACAGCCGTTCAAGGCCGGCGCGATCCCCCGCGCGGAGCCTGACGCCCGCATGGATGTTGAAGCCTGCCACCTCGCCGGCCCACGGGCTCTTGCCCCGGGGGCGGAAGCGATCCTCGTCGTCCGCCTCTGCGAGGGGGACGCCGTCCTCATCGAGGCGCACAAAGGTGCCGCCGAAGAGCGACAGTTGCAGGCACGCTTCGAGCGGGGAGAGCTCGGGGACCGAGTTGGAGCGCTCCTCGCTCGGCCGGTCGTCCACGAGCTTCCGCCGCCGCAGCCACCGCATCATGCGCATCTCGACGCGCGCGGCGACAGCGGCGATGTCGTCGCGCGAGGGCGCAGGGCCCTGGTGGAAAACGACCTCGGGACCGTCCTTTCGAGTGAATACGCCATCGAGCGCGACGACGCGGAAGTGCACGAAGCTCCCAAGCGTAGAGTCGAACCGTTGCACGAAGGTCACCGAGCCGGTCTCGCCGCCGGGCGTGGCGCGCTCGGTCGCCTTCTGCTTCTGCCAGCGCGCGATCTCCTCGACGAGGATGCGACCCGCTGCGGTCAGTGGTTTTTGTAGGCGGATCAGTGGATCGTACTTTTTGGACGTTATGTCAACTGGAGGACCACCAGCACGCCGGCCGGGTCGCCGAGCGCGTTGACGATGGCCAGGTGGCCCTCGGCGTCGTTGCTGACGCGCAGCTGCTTGCCCGAGGGGCGTACCGCCACGTCCAAGGTCTTCTTGGACACGTCGATGCCGGCAAAAACCGTGAAATTCACGACCATTCTCCTCACGAAACCGTCGATCTGGAACGGACCCCAGCACGGCCCAACCTTGTGTTGCGAGCTTGCTCGAAGCGCTTGCAGGTGTTCGGGCTCATCCGGGAACCTACGATGCGGCGGCCACGCTTCTGTACGGTCTCGAGGACCTAGGTTCCATCAGCCTGCCGCACCCTAGCCCTTGCTCTACTCGGCCGTCGCGTTCTCCCCAAGTTCACAGGTTACCGGTCTGCCCCCGGACCCCCATCGGGCCCTTCGGGCCCCACGACGACCAAAGGAACCCTTCGGTTCGGAGGGGATATACAAGGTTCCTTTCGCGATCCGCCTCCCTCCTGGAAAAGTGACGCCGTATCGGCAACTTATCCATGCATCGAAGAGGCCTCCTTGACTCCACAGCCTTCGGGGCTTCACGGTTGCCCCGAACCGCCTCACCGCTGCCCCGAACCGCTTCACCGCTGCCCCGAACCGCCTCACCGCTGCCCCGAACCGCTTCACCGCTGCCCCGAACCGTCTCACCGCTGCCCCGAACCGCTTCACCGCTGCCCCGAACCGCTTCACCGCTGCCCTTTTCGCCTCGGACCCCCGGTGGCCCCCCGGTCTGGCGCCCTTTTCGCCTCGGACCCCCGGTGGCCCCCCGGGTCTGGCGCCCTTTTCGCCTCGTCCCCGGGCTACTCGGCCCCGTGCGGAGCCGGGGAGGAGCCTTCCCCCAGCCAGGCGCTGGCGAGCGCGAGCGTGCGGGCGTTGGCGGAGACGTTCTCCAGAAAGCCCCTCCTGAACGCGGGATCGCCGATCCTGTCGGCGCGGGCGAGCAGCTCGTCGCGCGCCGCGCGGATGACCTCGCGGGCCGCCTCGGCGTCGCCGCTCGCGTGGAGCGCCTCGGCGTAGATCGCGGGGAGCGACTCCTGACGAGGTGCGAAGACCGCGCCGGCGCGACGATCCCAGTCGAGCGCCTCGCGGGCGAACGCGACGGCCTCCCCTGCCCGCCCCTGCCGCAGCCGGAGCTCGGCCATCGACGACAGGAGCATGGTCCGGACCAGCGGCACCAGCGCGTCCGGGTCCCCCACTGCACGGAGCTCCTCCTCCGCCTCGGCGAGCTCGCCGCGGAGGCAGTAACTCTCGACGCGGAGCAGGCGTATCATCGCCTTCCGGCTGGGGGCGACGTGCCTCGCCGTTGCCCGCCGGAGCACAGCGCCGGCCAGCTCGATCGCCTCCGTGAGCCTCCGCCGCTCGACGAGCGAGGCGATCCGGAACAGCAGCGCGCCGTTGGAGCAGAAGCCAGGCATGCCCTCGGAGCCGAGCACGCGCTCGATGTGCTGTTCGGCGGCGTCGAGGGCGCCGAGCCACACGCAGTCCATGGCCGCGAGCACCGACGCCATGTGCGCATAGAGGTGATGGCCGAGCTCCTCGAGGCGCCTCACCGCGGCGAGGTGGGCGTTGAGCGCTCCCCACGGGTCTCGCGCTGCCTGGCAGAGCCAGGCGCCCCGGGCGATCTGGACGTACGCCTCGGCGTAGGGATCACCCTCGAGGGCGCTCGCGAGATCGCGCTCGAGCCGGCGCAGGTAGCGCTCTGCCAGCTCCGGCATCCCTTCCCACAGCAGGTAGATGATGATCCGCCACGCGAACTCTGCCCCCTGGATGTCGACGGGGAGCTCCGCTGGATCGAGCCGCGAGAGCAGCGCGTGGAGCGCCCGCCGGTCGTCGAAGTTCGCGACGCTGCTCAGCGCGATCGTCATGGCGCGCCAGTAGCTGTGGTCGCCGGGCGCGGAGGCCTCGATCACCCGGAGCGCGGCCGCGTGGGCCTCCTCGTGGGCGTCGTTCGCGATGAGCGCGTCCATCCGCTGGAGCTGGAGCGCGGCCAGCGTCTCCCCCTCGGCCCCGCAGGCGATCCCCTCCTGCGCTCGCGCGAGCACCGCCGGCAGATCGGCGCCGCGCCGCGCCAGCTCGGCCGCGCGCAGGTACATCTCGGCCGCGCGCGCGCCGTCCCCGCCCCGCGCGAAGTGCTCGGCCAGCACCATCAGGTCCTGCTCGCCGGCATCGAGCAGCCACTCGCCGGCCAGCCTGTGGCCGAGCGCCCGATCGCGATCGGTGAGCATCGCGTAGGCCCCTTCCCGCAAGAGCGCGTGGCGGAAGCCAACCTCCTCCTCGCCCGCGAGGCGGGAGCTCGGCCGGCGCTCCAGGATCTCCCGCTCGAACAGCTCGGCCCACGCGTCGTGCTCGCTCGTCCCCGGCGCCAGGGCGCCGAGCAGCGCGCGCACGCCCCGCGCCCAGCAGACCTCCCCGAAGACGCTCGCCGCGCGCAGCAGGCGCCTCGCCTCGGGGCCGAGCGCCGCGAGGCGCGCCTCCACCATGCCCAGCACCGTCTCCGGCAATGCGCCGCCGCGCCCCTCGGCCACCGCCCGGATGAGCTCCTCGAGATAGAACGCATTCCCCCCGGCCTGCCGCACGAGCGCGGAGACCTGCTCGGACCCGATCGACGCGCCCAGCGCGCTCCGCACCAGCTGCTCGGCCGCCCGGACCGGCAGCTCGCGCAGCCGGAGCTCCGAGAGCCCGCGCTCCGCCCAGAGCCGGGGGAAGAGCTCGTGGACCTCGGGCCGGCCGAAGGCGAGCACCGCGTAGGGCCGGTCGCCGAGCTCGCGCAGCGCCCGGTCGAAGATCCTCACCGAGGGCGCGTCGCCCCAGTGCAGGTCCTCGAGCACCACGAGCACGGGGCGCACGCTCGCCACGACGCGCGCGTAGTCGAGGTACGCTCTCTGGATTGCCTCGGCCATCAGCGCCGGGCTCTGTCGCGCGGCCCGCAGCGCCGGATGCTCCTCGTCCGGCAGGGCAATGCCGAGCAGCTCGCCCAGGAACCCGGCCACCCGCAGCCGGTCGTTGCCCACGAAGAGCGGCTCGAGGGCCCGCGCGAGCTTCTCCCGCCGCAGGTCCAGGGGCTCGCCCGCCGCGATCCCGAGCGCGCCCCGCAGCGACCCGGCGAGCATCGCGAACGCCGAGCCCGCGCCGATGGAGTCGCCGCGGACGACGCTCAGCTCCACGTCGGGACGGCGCCGGCGCAGCGCCTCGACGACCTCGTGGCGCAGGCGCGATTTGCCCATGCCCGCCGGCGCGGTCACCAGCGCCACCGCGGCCCGGCCCTCGGTGAAGCTCTCCTCGACGAGCTCGAGCAGGCTGCGCAGCTCCCGCTCGCGCCCGACATACGGGCTCGGCTTGCCGAGGAGCATGCGCGCCCCCTCGCCGACCTCTCGCTCCGCCTCGAGCCAGCAGAGCCCGTCCTGCTCCACGACCTCGAAGCGCACGTCGAGCAAGGCACGCGTCACCGGGTCGATGTGGACGCCCGCTCGCTGGCTGCCCGCGCCGGTGGACGCGTCGGCATTCTCCAGCAGGACCGCCGCCCTCTCCAGCACCTCGCCGAGCGACGATGGCCCCGTGGGCTCGCCCCGCCCCGTCACCAGCACGACCGCCGCGCCGGCCAGCGAGGCGCGGATCTGCAGCGCGCAGCGCGCCACGAGCGCGGCCTGGTCGGTCGCGCTGCCCGCGCCCACCACCATCGCCACGACCACGCCGTCGGCCAGCACCTCCACCTGCGCGCCGAGGGGCAGCGCCGCGCGTCGGACCGTGGCGAGCGTGCTCGGCGACGGCTCGTCCAGCGCCAGGGTCTCGGTCGGCCCGAAGAAGGAAGCTTGCGCGGGCCGGACCGCCACGATCGAGGTCAGCCGCGTCTCCCCCGTGGTGATCACCTGGCCGAGGGGAGGAACTGGGGCCACGCCGCTCTCGTCCAGCGCGCCGCTCCCCTCGAGGGCGCCGAGCGCGTCCAGGCAGCGCGCCACCGCCGCGCCGTCCCCGGGGCGCGCGCTGGCATCCTTGGCCAGCATGCGCGCGAGCAGCTCGTCGAGCGCCTCGGGCACCGCGGGCCGCAGCGCCCTCGCCCGCGGCGGCTCCTCCAGGAGCAGCTTCCACACGAGCGCCGCCACATGCTGCGCGCGGAAGGCCCGCTGCCCGGTCAGGCACTCGAACAGCACGCAGCCGAGCGAGAAGATGTCCGCGCGCGCGTCGAGCGTCTCCTGATCTCCCCTCGCCTGCTCCGGCGCCATGTAGCCCAGCGTGCCCACCACCGCGGCCGTCTGCGTCAGCCGCGACGTGGCGTCCGGCAGCTGCGCGATGCCGAAGTCGATCACCTTGACCCTGTCGAGCACGCCGTCGACCAGGAAGAGGTTGCTGGGCTTGATGTCGCGGTGCACGATCCCGCGCGCGTGCGCCGCGCCGAGCGCGTCGGCCACCGCGCGCGCGAGGGCGACGCTCTCCTCCAGGCGCAGCTCCTGGCGCGAAAGCCGGGCCGCGAGGCTCTCGCCGGAGAGCCACTCCATCGCGAGGTACGGCTCGCCCGTGGGCGCCACCCCGTGCGTCGCGTAGCGCACGATGTGCGGGTGCTCCATCCGCGACAGGGCCCGCGCCTCGCGGTCGAAGCGCGCCTGCGCGCGCGCATCCACCTTGTGCAGCAGCTTGAGCGCCACGACCGCCCCGCTCGCGCGGTCCAGCGCCCGGTAGACCGTGCCCATCCCGCCGCACCCAGCGACCTCCGCCAGCTCGAAGCGGCCGTCGATCAGCCTGCCAGACAGCATGCGCGCGCAGGATGCACCGTCACGCGACCCCCTGGCAAGGCGGGCGCGCGGTCCGACCGCCGATGGCCCGGTTCTCGATGTGCACCCGCGCGTCGAAGAACTCTCCCAGCATCTGCCCCCAGCCCGCCTGATGAATGGGGCTGTCCACGTACGTCTGGGCGGTGGAGTCGCCGGCGATGTAGACCGAGACGTCCGGCAGCGCGGCGCTCCCGCCGCCGCCTTCGGAGCCGCCTGAGGCGCTCGTGGGTCCTCCGGCTGCGCCGCCGCCGCCCTGCGCCGAGCCAGCTCCACCCGAGGCGCCTGCGCCCGCGCCGCCCACGCCCGTGACGCCGGCGCCGGTATCGCCGCCCGCGCCGCTGCTGCTGCTGCTGCTGCTGCTGCTCTGCGCGGGCGGCCGGTCGTCGGCGCCTGCTGGGGAGGCTAGGACGAGCCGGCCGGATCACGAAAGGCAGAACCGCGCGGGCCACCAACGCGGGCTGGCGATCGGGGATGCGTCGATCGCGATCGCCGCTATGCTTTCAAGTACGGCAAGAGCTCGTTCATGTTCTGGAGCACCGCGCTCGGATAGATGTCCTTCATCCATTCACCGACGAACTTCACGCCATAGCCGCCGTCGGGGTCGGATTGGTATTCGGCCGGAGGCACGCCCATTCCTTGAAGCACGTTCGCGAACCACTGATTGTAAGGCAAGCCCGCATAGTCGGGCTCGGCAGGGTTTTCAGAGAGGTCGTACGGCAGGTTCAGATCCCGGTAATCTAGGTAGCTTCCCGTCCGGAAGAACCCGCCTGCGCTGCCGGCCGTCACGATCGGCTGCGACATCGAAAAATGGGTGACTGCGCCCGACTCCTGGTTCCAGTGGACCAGCGTGCTGTCAAGCAACGTGGAGCCGTCCGCCTCCTCGACGGCATCGAGCTTCGTCACCAGGTCGAGGAAGACATTCTCGAAGAAGCGCTGGTGCGCCGCCCGGAGCGTCTCCTGCTGGGCGGGTAGATCAGCCATGTGCGCGATGTCGTTATGCCAATCGCCGGCGAACGGGGAGAACTGCTCAATGACCTCGAGCGTCGCGATGCGCGACGTGTCGCAGACGAACGCGGCGACGATGACGTCGTTGAAGAGCGACCAATACTCGGCGTTGGCGCTCGGATCGACGAGGTACGAGCTGTTGCCGTCCACGACGTCCATCGACCCGGTCGCCGGCGGCGACACGTCGCGGCACGAGACATGAACGTTGAGCTTGCGCTGGAGCTCGTGCAGTCGATCGAAGTGATCGTCGAGGCGCTGGCGGTCCGCCTTGGAGAGCCGGGTGTTCGCGTTGCGCAGGCGCTTGTAGTCCTCCATCACCCGGTCGACGATGAGCGGGCGTTTGGGCGCTTCCTCCTCGGCCGGCACGAAGATCTTCTTGAAGAGGTTCTGGGAGTCGTGCTCCACGGCGAGGGCGTCGATCGATCCCGATTTCGTCTGCGGGCTGGACCAGCCCCAAGAGATCCCATACTCGCCTAACATCGAGTAGACGCCCGTGCCGATCGCCATCGTCCGGACGAGGATGATATCGAGGTTCGGGTAGAACGATGGGGACCACGCCATCACCTGATCGATGGTCGGCATCGGCGACGATTGCACTTTATCGGCGTCGTGCCCGCCGTCGTTCGCGGCGAAGTTTCCGAGATGGCCGCCGCCGTTGTGCCCGATCTCGAACGTGATATCGAGCCCGCGCAGCACGTTGAGCTTCGAGGCGATCTTGGGGGTGAGCTTGCTGGACGCCGCGGTCAGCACCGACGAGAGGCTCGCCGTTCCGCCTTCGAGCGCCGGCACGAGGTCGCCTCGGCGCACGTTCCGCCCGCGATACGCGGCCTCTTCGGTCAAGCTCGCGTCGTTCGGGAACATGTGCGATCCCCACACGCCGCCGTGCTTCGTGGCCATCGCCACGAAGCGCTTCGGTGAGGTGGTGGGCTCGGCGCGCGCGCTCCGGTTGATGAGGGACTCCAAAAAGGGCAGCGCGAGGACGAACCCTGCGGCACCGCGGAGGAACTGGCGTCGGGGATGGGTAGCCATGGTCATTGTCCGTCGAAGGAGCGCATCCGGAATGCGTCAATGAGAGCCACGCTGCGAAGCACGTCTCGGAGCGACTCGCCTTCCGACATCCTTCCGTGCAGCGCCGCGAGCGCGCAGCCGTCGGTGTCAAGGGACTCGGCGCGGCCGAACGTGAAGCGAAAATATTGGCGCGCGAAGCACGCCTGCGGTTTGCCGCTCTCGACCATCAAGCGGCTGAGATCGGCGGCGCCCTTGGAAGGAGCCGTCTCGCCGGTGGTAACCATGGGCACCGACGACGTGTCGATCGGCGCCTCTCCGACCACCTCGCCCGTCTCGGGATCGTATAGGACTTGCGATTTCCGGGAGCGGCCGAGCGCGTCGAAGTTCTCGGTCGCGAAGCCGAGCGGGTTGATGAGCCCAGCGTGGCAACCGGCGCAGGCGGTTCCAGGCTGCTCCGTGACCTGCTCGACGACTTGACGCGTCGAGTAGGTCTTGCTGAGCTCCGGCTTCTTGCTATTGGCGTTCGCAGGCGGCGGGGGAATCTCGTCGCAGAGGATCGCCTTGCGCAAGAAGACCCCTTTCATGATGGGTCTCGTGTTCGCCGAGCCGGTCGCCAATAGCGCGGCGCGCGTCAGGAGGCCGACGCGCGATCCATCGGGCAGCTCCGGCGGCGGGCTCGTCCCGTCCCACACCGGGACGCCGTAGAGCGTCGCGAGATCGTCGGTGCGAGCGAATGATTGCGTGCTCGTGAAGAGATCCGAGAAGGTGCCGCCGGAATCGAACGTATAATAGAGGGCCATGTCGGTGACCTCGGCGAACATCCGTTCGCGGAGCTCGGGCCCGGGCACGAAATCGCCGATGAATGCATCGAAGACGGGAGTGCCGAGTCTCGTGTCGAGCTCCTCGAGATCCTCGCGATAGAGCCATTCGGAGAAGAAACTCGCAATGGAAGCGCGGGTTCGCGGGTCGTCGACGAGCCGATCGAGCTGGGCCTCGTACCCCTCGGGCGTGGCGAGCGCCCCGGAGCGGGCGGCGGCGAGGAGCTCCTCGTCCGGCGTGGTCTGCCAAAAATGGAACGACAGCCGCGCGGCGAGCTCGTACGACGTCACCGGGACGACAGCGCTGTCTCCCGTACCGTGCTCGACGAAATAGAGCATCGACGGCGCTGTGAGCAGGAGGCCGATGACGTCCGCGTAGTCGGGCGGGTCGAACGGCGGAGCTCCAGCGACGGCGCGGTAAAAGGCGATGTCCTCGTCGCTGACCGGCCGTCGCAGCGCCCGCTCTCCGAAGCGCCGGATAAAGTCGTCGAGGCACGCGTCGTCGTCACCGGCGTCGGGATTGGTCGCGCAGTCGCCGGCCACGGCTCCGAGGCGGCTCGGGCTAGCGGTCAGCTCGGCGCCCACGAATGTCGCGATCTGGTACGTCGCGTCGACGTACTCCTGGTGCACCGTCTGGTCGAGCCGCGTGTAGGCGCCAAACTTACCCCCCGGGCCTTCGCGCTTGTCGGGAGGGACGGCATCGAAGAGCGCCGCAGCGTTCGCGAGGATCGCCGGCGCGTCGCCCGGCAGCAGGTAGCTGACCAGGTCGCCGACGGCGTTCCGGTGCTGCTGTCTCGAGAGGCGCCGGAGCGGGGGCGTCGCTGGAACCGCTGCGGAATCACAAGTAAAACCGGGCGTGGCGGCATCGGGGCCGCCCGGAGCGGGCCCATCCCCGGCCTTGCCGACGCATCCGGCGAGGAGCAGGCAGAACGTTGGAGCGAGTAGACGATGTCGCATGGCCAACCGGGAGGGTACAGCGAGCCGGGCGTAATGGGCGACACAAATCGTCTCGGACAATGACATTTGAATGTAAGGAAGTAGTGCGTAACTGTGAACCACGTTGCTCGTCGAAGGCAACCCCCGATGAGCGAGGCGGGCATCCCGGCTTCGCGCGACCTGACCCGTTGAGAGCTCCCAGGCGACCACGCGATCGCTCGTGTCGGCGGACGCGAGGCGTCGGTCGTCCGGCGAGAACGCGACGGCGTTAACGATTGTTCACATCGGCGACAACCGCACGTTCGTTGTACGTGGGAAAGATGCGCGCAAGCTTACGATCGAACACACGCTTGCATTCGATGCCACATACAGGGAGCGGTGTGGGGGAGCGATGGGAGGGATGCACGATGGCTGGAAAAGGATGGCTCACGCGGTACTTCGACGGCGACAACGACGGCGGCAGGCGCGGGCGTCATGGTGCATCTCAACGCCTGCCTCCCCTGAGGTTGGCCGCATCTCGCGCGGCCGACCTTCGTCGTTTGCGCCGGCTCGCTACGGCAGGCAGGCGTTGATGAGCACGATCACGCGATTGGCCGCGATGGCGAGGTCGGGCCTGCCGTCGCCGTTCAGATCGGCCGCGGTCAGCGACCACGGGCTGTCAGATGTCGCGAACTCGGCGGTCGCCGCCAAGGTGCCGTCGCCCTGGTTGAGCAGCACGCCGACGCGGGCGGAGCCCGGCTTGAGGACGGCGAGATCGGGCGCGCCGTCGCCGTTCAGATCCGCCGCCGTGACCGAGCGTGGCTGCGTGCCGGCGTCGTACGTCACGGCAGCGTCGAACGAGCCGTCTCCCCGGTTGTGCAGCACGCTCACGCTCGCGCTGCTCGCGCTGGCGACCGCGAGATCCGAGGCGCCATCGCCGTCCAGGTCGGTGGTCGTGATCGAGGTGAGCGACGTCCCGGCGACGTAGTCGACGGCTGGGTAGAAAGCGCCGCTGCCCCGGTTGAGCAGCACGCTCACGTTCCGAGCGGTGACGGCGAGATCCAGCGCGCCGTCGCCGTTCAGATCCGCGGCGGAGATCGCGTCGCTGGGCGGCCCGACGGCGACCGGCGGCGCGAAGGCGCCGTGGCCCAGATTGAAGTGCACGCTCACGTCGCCTTCGCTCGCGACGGCGAGGTCGGGCAGGCTGTCGCCGTTCAGATCGACGGCGGCGAGCGCGTAGGGGTGCACGCCCGCGTGGTAGTTGACGGCGGCGTGGAAGGTGCCGTTGCCCTGGTTGAGCAGCACGCTGACGTTGGCGCTGAGCCAGTTCGCCACTGCGAGGTCGGGCGCGCCGTCGCTGTTCAGGTCCGCCGCAGCGACCGATCGGGGGTAGTCGCCCACGTTGTACTCGTCCCCATAGGTGAAGGTGCCGTTACCCCGATTGAGCATCACGCTCACGCGGTCGCCGTATTCGCTCGTGAGGACGAGGTCGGATCTACCGTCGCCGTTCACGTCCGACGTCGTGATCGCCTCGACGCTCGTGCTGAGGGAGTAGACGGCCGGTCCAAGACCGTAGCTGACGGCGGCCGTGAAGGTGCCGTCGCCCTGGTTGAGCAGCGCGCTCACGTCGTTGCTGTCTTCGTTCATCGCGGCGAGGTCGACCGCGCCGTCGCCGTCGAGGTCCGCCGCGACCACGGCGCTGCACAGCGTGCCCGTGCGGTAGTCGGTCGCGGAGGCGAGGGTGCCGTCTCCGGCGTTGAGCAGCACGGTCAAGCCGGCGTTGTAATAGCCGTAGTCCGCGACGGCGAGATCGGCAGCTCCATCGCCGTTCATGTCCGCGGCGGTGACCGAACGGGGGCTCATGTCCACTACGTGAGCGGCGGTGGCGGCGAACGTGCCGTCGCCCTGGTTGAGCAGGACGCTCACGCTGTTGCCGAGGAGGTTTGCGACGGCGAGGTCGGCCGCGCCGTCGCCGTTCATGTCCGCGGCAGCGACCGAGCTCGGCATCCCGCCTGCGGCGTAGCCGACGGGGGCTGCGAAGGTGCCGTCGCCCTGGTTGAGCAGCACGTCGACGCTGTCGCCCGCGCTGTCGGCGACCGCGAGATCGGGCCTGCCATCGCCGTCGACGTCGGCCGCGGCGACCGCGGAGGGACGCGCGCCCGCGGGGTAGCTGACAGGGGCGGCGAAGGTGCCGTCTCCTTCGTTGAGCAGGACGCACACCTCGCCATCTCCACTGTTCGCGAGGACGAGATCGGTCCAGCCGTCGCCGTCCAGATCCGCCGCAGCGACGGCGTACGCTCGGATGCCAGCGCCGTGGTCGACGGCGGCGGCGAAGGTGCCGTCACCGTGGTTGAGCAGCACGCTCACGCCGGCGATGCTGAGGTTCGCGACCGCGAGATCGGGTAACCCGTCGCCGTTCACGTCGGCGATGGCGATCGAGGCGGGCTCGTGGCCCGGGCCCACGCGGTACGTGACCGCGCCAGCGAAGGCGCCACCTCCCTGGTTGAGCAGCACGCTCACATTGCCGGTGACGGTGTTCGCGACGGCGAGATCGGGCGTCCCGTCGCCGTTCAGATCGCCGCTCGCCACGGCCACCGGCCCGAGCCCGATCTGCTGCCCCGACTGGGGCAGTCCGAGCGTTCCGGTGCACTCGGCCGCGACGCACGTCCCGGCGACGCAGGTCGCGCCGCCAGTGCACGCAGGGCTGCCGCCGACGCAGGCGCCGGCCTGGCAGGCGTCGGCCACGGTGCACGGATCGCCGTCGGAGCAGGCGGCGCCGGCCGCCACCGGCCTGTGGATCGGTAGATCGTTGTCGCAGAGGTCTTCGGTGCACGGGTTGCCGTCGTCGTCGGGCACGCAACGGGCCCCGCCGCTGCCTCCCGCCCCGCCAGCGCCGCCTCCCGCGCCATCTCCGCCGCTGCCGCTCGCGCCACCGCCGCCGTCGCCACCTGCGGACGACGTCGTGGCGGGGCCGCTTCCGCCGCCGCCCGCGGACGAGGTTGTCGCGGAGGCGCTGCTGCCGCCGCCTGCGGACGAGGACGTCACCGCGTCGCCGCCGCCATCGGCGCTGTCGCAGCCGAGCACGTTGGCCGACAACCAGAGGAACAGTACTGCAATGCGGGAGACTCTCTGCATGCGGGGATCCCTCGGGAAGTACGCTTGGCCGCCAGCGTGGAGAGGTTGAAGATACCACGGTGCGCTCCTGGCGAGAAGCTAGAGCGGCAATCATGTTGAAAATCTTCTAATTTCAATAGGTTACGCCGCCACCTGGACCAGCCGCTGGGCGGCCTCGAGATTCTGGATTGCTGCTGCGCGCCGGAGGTCGAACAGGTTTCTCCTGGTGCCGATGTAGCGCGCGCTGTGTCCTTTCCGCGCCGCGATATGGGCGAGCGCATGCTCCACAGCGGTGCGCTGCCGGAGCACGGCGCGTCCTGGCCCGGTCTGCTGCAGCTCCCGGAACTTGCTCTGCAGCGCTTCGTCCTTGGCGATGGACACGGTTCGCCCTCGTCCGGACGCGGCTTGGGTGCACTTGGCTCGGAGGGGGCACGCGCCACACTCCTCAGGATCGAACTCGACCGTGTCGCCTGGTTCGAACACTTCGACCTGTCCTGCCGGACACGTAATCGTCTTGGCGCGCAGGTCAATCTTGAAGTGGCGCTTGCTGAACAAGTCGGGGCTGCGAGCCCGCTGCCCCCAAGGCTTCGAGAATACCTGGCCACTCGTGCCGATCACGTCATCAACGACGGGACTGTTCACGTAGGCGCGATCAATGTGGAGTTCGGCGATGCGCAGCCGCTGACGCTGAATGTCCTTGGCGATCGGCGCGGCTCCCTCTTCTTCGGGCCGATTCGCGGGCGTGACCGCGCAGGCGACGATGACGGGAAGGTCAAGGTCTCGTGCGATATGTTCCTTGTAGCCGTCGAACCGCTTCGAGCGGCTCTTTCGGCCGTGGCGCATCTCGGCATCCTCAATGGAGATGCGGCGGTCAGGCGCAACGCCTTGCCGGATGCGAACGGTCCCGTCCTCGGCTGTTTCCAGGTCCTGGTGTCGAACCTGTGTGATGGCATCGAGGTAGGGGCGAAGTGGCTGCTCGACGACATCGTCGAGGTGGCGGTCCACCCACTGCTGTAGCGAGGACACCTGCTGCTCCAGCATCTGGATGCCCAGCGCCTTCTGTTTCGGGTCGCTCCAGTCGAGGTCGAGCCCGGCCTTGATGCTGGGCGCCAGAAGCAGCGGGATGCCCGCCTTACGGCATATCTCCTCGGGCGGACGCTCGGTGATCTTCGACACGACCTGGACGATACTGCGTGCAGCATGGCCGAGCAGATTGATCGTGTCCTCAACCCGCCCGGCCCCCGCTAAAGGGCGGCTATCAATGGCCACGCGCAGCGCTTTGGACACCGCACGCCTCTCGCCGTCCGTCATGGCGCCGGACCGGACGAGCGCCACGGTCCGCTCCAGCAGCACCCGGTCCATCTCGTGCGCGACCATGCGCTCTCGGAATCCCTGCAGCGCGCCCTGCGAAAATGGAGGCGTGGCCGCACCCAGGCAGCCGAGCACCATCTGCCAGCGCAGGTCCACGACGGACAGCTCCACCGCCTCGGCATCCGATGCGCCGACGTAACCTTGAAGCAGCGTGACCATGCACATGAGCGCCGGTGGATGGGGCGGCTCCCCTGCTCCCGTCGTCCGGTACATGCTCTCGAGCTGCTCTTGGAACGCCTCGTCGAACAGCTCGTGCCGGTGCAGCCTGAGAAAGCCGAACAGTGTCCTTACGCGTGTCAACCGCTTCATCAGCGACTGCTCCTGCCGCGACAGCTCCACCGGCGGCGACCATCGTTCCATCCATGCACCTCCTGGCGCGGACGAGATCATGGCCATGCAAACCTGTCGATCCTTCCATCGGACCGCTCAGAATTTCCAAAAAATCAACCTGATCGATGCTCTAGGACGAGCCGGCCGGATCACGAAAGGCAGAACCGCGCGGGCCACCAACGCGGGCTGGCGATCGGGGATGCGCGTGGGGTCCCGGGCGGCCGCCGTCGAGGTGATCGAGATCGTGCGCCGCACTCGCCGGCTCGGCGTCGGTAACCACCAGAACGCCCATGCGCCAAAGTGCCGTGATGAGCGCTGACCGTCCGGCGCGGTCGCAGCTCGGCGTCGTGAACGCGGGCGATCATGGCGATAGAAGACCGGCTGCAAAAAGCCAAATGCTTGACAGTCACCACGCACAGACCAAGCTCCGCACTTTCAGGAAACAGGGGAGGTGCAGAATGTACATAAATCGACGCGAGCGATTTCTTGTCCCGCTTGTTCTTGTGGCGGTTGGCTGCGGGGACGTACAGGACGACGAAGAGGTCCAGGAAGCGTCCGCCCGCCTCACCGCGAGCATCGGTCCGACGGCGGACACCTACGTGCAGTCAGGCGCGTTCGCGAATACGAACTTCGGAACGGCCACCACCCTGCAGACGGATCGCAACGACGGGGGCACGTACAAGGAGGCTTTCCTGCGATTCTCGATCGGCGCGGTCGGAACCATCACGCGCGCGCGCTTGCGCCTGTTCGTGACGAACGACGCCGCGAACAGCGCCGACATCGTCAGCGTGCCGTCGACGACGTGGGGTGAGACCACGACCACGTACAACAACCGGCCTGCCAAGGGCGCGGTCCTCGGATCGATCTTGAGCTCGACCGCTGGAACCTTCGTCGAGGTGGACGTCACCCCGGCGGTGAGCCCGAACAGCAACGTGTCGTTTGCGATCGTGCCGCGCTCGTCCGACACCTTCTTCGTGAGATCGAGAGAAGCATCCTCGAATCGACCCCAGCTCATCATTGATACGACGACCCCAGGCGCAGGGCAAGGGCAGTGGTCCACGCCCTTTTTCCTGGCCGCAGAGGGCGTGCACGCGCACCTCCTCCCCAACGGCAAGCTGCTCCTGTTCCCGTACGGAGACAACGCTGGGATGGAAGTCACCATCTGGGACCCGGTGACCGGCAGCTACACCGCTGCGGCCAACATGCGGACCAACGTCGGTTGCTCGGGCCACGCCTTCCTCCCGGACGGGCGGCTGCTCGTCGCGGGAGGGGAGCCGCATGACAGACACGAAACCGCGGTGGGCACCGGGATCGTCGATGCGAACATCTTCGATTACCGAGACAACAGCTGGACGCCTGCTCCCGACATGAACAATCCCCGCTGGTACCCGAACGTCACGACGCTCGGGAATGGCGATATGTTGCTCCTCACCGGGGACATGACGCCGGACGATGGAAACCCGATCCCCCAGGTATGGCAGACCAGCAGCAGCGGGTGGCGCACGCTCAGCAGCGCGTTCCGCAAGCTTCCGTCGTACTCGTTCACGCACCTCGCGCCCGACGGCCGCGTCGTCGTCACGGGACCCGAGCGCCACACGGTCCTCCTCAACACCGCAGGGACCGGCTCCTGGAGCAGCATCATCGCGTCCTACAACTTCCCAGCATTCCGCAGCTACGCTTCGTCGGTGATGTACGACGACGGCCGCGTCCTGGTCGTGGGCGGCGGCAACCCGCCGACGGCGACGGCCGAGGTGCTCGACCTCAACGCTGCGACGCCGCGGTGGCGCAACGTCGCTCCGATGAGCGTCGCGCGACGGCACCACAACGCGACGTTGCTCCCGGACGGTCAGGTGCTGGTGACCGGGGGGACGAGCGCGTCAGGCTTCAACAACCCCGAGGGCGCCGTGCTCCATGCCGAGATCTGGAACCCCGTCACCGAGACCTGGACGGTCGTCGCGAGCATGCAGATTCCGCGGCTCTATCACTCGACGGCCTTGCTGCTGCCGGACGGGCGGGTTGTCACCACGTCCGGGAAGGGCACCGGTGAGACAGTCGGAGAGGAGCGGCGCGAGACGGCGTTCTACTCCCCCGATTACCTGTCTCGCGGGCCGCGACCGACCATCTCTTCTGCGCCCACGAGCGTGAGCTACGGCCAGACGTTCTTCGTGGGAACACCGGACGCCTCCGCCATCAGCCGCGTCACATGGATCCGCCTCCCGTCGGTCACGCACGGGTTCGACCAGAACCAGCGGATCAACACGCTGAGCTTCGCGGCCGCCGCCGGCGGTCTCAACGTCACGGCCCCTTCGAATCGCAACCTCTGCCCGCCAGGCCACTACATGCTGTTCATCCTGAACAATCTCGGCGTTCCCGCGGTCGCCCGCATCGTCCAGATCCTCTGAGCACGCCTTCAGCAACGTCAGCCACGAGTTCCGGACGCCGCTGACGCTGATGCTCGGCCCCACGGAGGACGCGTTCGCGTCGCCGGAGGGCGCGCTGACCGGCGAGCACCTGGCGTCTGCCTACCGCAATGCGCTGCGCTTGCTCAAGCTGGTCAACCCGCGAGATTTTGGTTCGATGATCGTCGAAACAGATTGACGCCGCGCTCTGCGCCGTTAGATCTGGTTCGATGACTATCGAACCGGCGGGGCCAGCGGGAGCGTGAAGAAGAACGTGGTGCCGACTCCGAGCCGACTCTCCGCCCAGATCCTCCCGCCGTGGGTCTCCACGAGGCCCTTCGCGATCGTGAGCCCCAGCCCGGTCCCCAGACGCGCCGTCTCCGCCGCCTGCCAGAACTCGTCGAAGACGTAGGGGAGGTGATCCGGAGGAATCCCCGGCCCTGTGTCCGCCACGGCGAAGAGCGCCTCGTTACTGCGTAGCTCCGCTCGAACGGTGATGGTCCCTCCCTCCTCCGTGAACTTGATGGCATTGCCGATCAGGTTCGCCAGGACCTGGAGGACCCTCTCGCGATCGCAGAGCACCTCGAAGCTGCCCCCGCCGGGGAGCTCGCCCTCGAGCACCGCGTGCTTCTGCGCCGCCAGCGTCTGCTGCATCGCGACAGCGTCGTGGACGAGGGCGGCCGCCGCCTGCCTCGCAATCGCCGTCGACAGCCGACCCGCCTCGAGGGCGGCGACGTCGAGCAGGTCGCCGATCAGCCGGAGCATCTGCTGCGCAGCGACGCGAATGATCTCGGCCTTCTTCCTGTTTTGCGCTCCCAACTCGCCGGCTGGCAACGTCCGCATGAGGAGAGCCGAGGCCACCACGATGGTGCTCAACGGGTTTCTGAGATCGTGAGAGACGACGGCGAGGAGATCGCTCCGCGTGCGAATGGCCCGCTGCGCCTGCTGGTACAGGCGCGCGTTCTCCAGGGCCATGGCGGTCCGGCGCGCCACCTCTTCGGCCACCGCCAGATCGGCGATGGAGTAGCGGCGGCCCGACTCCGTCCCGACGAACGTGAGCGCGCCGATGGTCCGCCCGCGGGCCAGGAGCGGCACCACCATGATCGTTCCCGAGCTTTCTGCGTGCAGGGCCTCTGGGTGGCCCTGGTCGTGGGCGATGGTCTCCAGGGCCAGCTCGGTGTTCGCGGAGATGAGGAGCGACTCGCCCGTCCGCAGCACCCTTGCCTGCGGCGTCTCCCGGCCCGGCCGTCCGGCGATCTGCTCCATCCGCTCTGCCAGCCCCTGCTTCGCGGGGTCGGCGGAGGTCGGCTGCAGGCGCTCGACGCGGCCCTCCTTCTCGACCAGATCGACGAAGTAGAGATCGGCGAGGGCGGGCATGAACAGACGCGATATCGCAGCGAGCGTCTCTGCGTAGTCGAGCGACGAGGCGAGGACCGCGCTGACCTCCGCGAACAATCGCTGCGCCTTCTCGGCGCGCTTCACCTCCATGATGTCCTGGAAGACGAGCACCGCGCCCGACACCTGCCCTGCTCGCTTCAGAGGGGCGAACGTGCAGCTGACGGGGAAGGCCGCTCGATTCCGGCGCAAGAACAGGTCATCGTCGTCCCGGGCCGGCTCGCCCGTGCGGATCGCTCGCAGCGCGGGGTGCTCGTCGTCAGGGATGGACGTCCCCGTCGCGTGTTGAATCCGGATGACCTCCTGGACGCCTCGCCCCAGGACCTCCTCCGCTGTCCAGCCGAGCAGGCGCTCGGCGGCGGGGTTGAAGAAGGTGATCCGCCCTCCGAGATCGATCGCGAGCACGCCCTCGCCGATGCTGCCGGTCACCGCGCGCGTGAACTCGAGCTGCGCCTCGGCGGCGGCCCGGTGCTTGTCGGACTCGGCCTGTCTCCGCTGGGCGAGCTCACGCCCCGCCTCCGCGGCCGCCTGCTTGGCGTCGATGGCCGCCTGGCGATCGAGCGCGATCGCGAGCTGGTTGGCCACCGCGTTCACGAACACGAGGTCCGGCTCCTCCAGACGGGCAGCACCCTCGATCTGGAGAGCGCCGAAGATCGGCCGCCGCTCGACGACGAGAGGGAGGAGGACGAAGTACCCGCGCTCCTCTGCCTCCGCCCGCTGGCCCGTGGCAGGCTGTCGGGAAGGCACGCTCGTCGTGGTCGGCTCGCCCTCCAGGTGGACCGACCGCGCAGCATCCGATCCGGCGAGATAGGCGTACGAGGTCCTGGCACGAGACTTCGCGGCCTCGAGTCGATCGGCGCTGACCTCTTCGGCGTTCCAGACGATGGTCTCTGGCTGAGGGCGGCCTGGGAGCTCCAGGATGAGGAGCGCGGTGCGCAGGGGGAGCGCCCGCGCGAGGATCGCGAGGATCGCCGGGACGGTCCGTCGGACGCATTCGAATTGCGTGAGCTGCTTGCTGATCTCGTAGAGGTACTGGACGCGAGGATACGCGCGCTCGAGACCTCTGGAGGTCGAGCTGTCGTCGCCGCCGCGCGCCGGCTCCTCCTCCGTGAGCTGATCGCCGCGCCTCCGCTCCTCCTGGGGAGATATTGGTGGCTCGTTCGTCCGACGACCTCCGCTCATCCGCGCCCCCTATGCCTTGTTCCTCGCGGGCAAGAGGGAGAACTCGCTGGCGCGCTCCCCGATCCGGGCGCCGCCCTTGCCGACGGTGAAGTAGTAGGCGCCGAAGTCGTGCTCGCTGCCGCGCGTCTTCACGACCACCAGGGTCGGCCGGATCTCTCCTGGCAAGGGCGTATACCGGAGCACGACGAGATTATCGGCCACCGGAGAGAACCTGCGGTCGGTGACGCTCTCGCTGGAGTACATGGTGCTCGACTCGAGCGTGAGCAGGCTGGTCACGTCGAGCGCCTTGAACCGCGTGACCAGCGCGTAGAGGAGCTGCCGCAGCTCGGCCTCCGGGATGCCCTCGGTCTCGAGCTGGCTCACGCTGTCGAGGACGAACCGACGCGCCTTCTGCGTGCGAATCCTGTCGGTCAGGAGCGAGAGGAGCTGACTCGGGCGGACACGCTCCCGCGGGAGATAGATGACCTCGACGAGCCCCTGCTCGGTCGCCTCCCGGAGGGGGAGCCCCAGGGCACCCGCGCCACGGATGATCTGTGCGGGCCCCTCCTCGAGCGTGACGTAGAGCCCCGGCTCCCCGCGCTTGAAGCCTTCGAGGATGAACTGCAGCGACAGGGTGCTCTTCCCGATGCCCGCGCTCCCGGAGAGGAGGGTGACGCTGCGCTCGAGCAGCCCTCCGCCGAGCAGCTCGTCCAGACCGGGTACCCCGGAGGGCAGGCGCCGCGCCGTCTCCAGGGGCATCGGCGGCTCGGCGAACGCCGCCTCCGCGCTGTATCGCGGATAGACCATGATCCCGCCCGGGCCGATGATGACGCTGTGCCGGCCCTTGAGGTGGGCGGTGTTCCTGAGCTTGTAGATCTCGACGTACCGCTCGCGCTCGAGCCCCTCCTCCGTCGAGGAGAGGAGGACGACCCCGTCGACCACGGTCTCCTCGACGCCGAGGCGGCTTATCTGGTTGGCGCCGTAGGGGATGTCGGTGGCGAAGAAGCCGACCGCCTGCGCGTTGTGGACGACGCTCGCGAGCTGGAAGATCTTCTCCCGGTCGATCTGCGGGTCCTTGACCTTGTGCAGGAAGACCGAGATCGAATCGACCGCCACGCGCCGCGCCTTCATGCCGACGATTCGCTCGCTCATCATGAGCAGGTGCCCTTCCACCATGATGTTCGGCTGGGGGATGAACACGATCTCGACCATCCCGCGCTCGATCTCGGCGTCGAGGTCCCAGCCGAGGCCGCGGGCGGTCGCGAGGAGCCGCGACTCGCTCTCCTCGAAGGAGAAGAAGATCCCCCTCTCGCCGGCCTTCGCGCCCCGGTAGATGAACTCGAGCGAGAGCACCGTCTTGCCGGTCCCCGCCACGCCGGCGATGAGGAGGCTGGAGCCGCGCGAGATCCCCTCTCCGAGGAGGTCGTCGAACCGCGAGATGCCGGTCTTGAGGCGCGGCTCGTTGCCCCCGACGTCCGCCCGGTGGATGGTGAGGCGGGGCGCGAACACGTCGATGCCGGCCCGCGTGATGATGAACGAGTGCTCGTCACGGCTGTGGTCGGTGCCGCGCATCTTGACGATCTGGAGGACCCGCCGCTGCTCGCCGGACTCCTGGCGCTGGCTGACCATGATCAGCCCGTCGACGATCGAGAACAGGGGGTTCGTCTCGATCTCGCTCTGCCCGAACTCTCCGAGGAGGAACGTGGTGGTCTCCCACGCCATGAGGCTGATCGCGAGCTCGTAGCCGAACTTCCGGAGCTCTTCCTTCGACTTCGCGAGGTCGTCGAAGACCTTGAAGCTGTCGATGACGACCATGGCCGGCTTGACCCTCTTGACGTGCTCCATAACGAGCGCCGAGGTCCCGTCGAGGCCATTCGTCCGAAAGATGACGCCGAGGTCCACGAACTGGATTCCCCCGTCGATCTTGTTGGCGTCGAAGAAGTCGAACTGGCTCAGGTAGCGCAGCGTCTTCGCGGTGGGCTCCGAGAGCGTGCTGAAGTAGAGGACCCGCGCCCCGGTCGAGGCGTTGTGGAAGCAGATCTGCTGGGTGAGGATCGTCTTGCCCGCGCCCGGCGGGCCGGCGATCACGACGACCGAGCCCTTCGGCAGCCCACCGTCGATCAGCGCATCCAGGTTGCGCACCCCCGTCTCGATGCGCGCGATGGCCGTCTTCTTCGTCATGACTCAGCTCCCTCGCTGTTCGCGCCCTCGTGGGGCCCGGGCGCGCTCTCCGGCCCGCTCTCGGTCCTGCCCGCCTCCTCCTGCGCGATATTCGAGAGCTCCGCGTGGAGCGCCGGCGTGAGGATCTCCGCCGTCAGGTTTCCGAGGACAACGAGGAACTCGATCATGATGAACCGGATCCCCTCCGCGAGCTGATCGCGGCGCAGGCCGCCGGCCCGATCGTGGAGCTCCTCGCAACAGAGCCCGGTCGACTCAACACGAAGGGACGAGAGCATCGGGTATCGCTCGGAGGCGTTGTAGAGCACGCGATCCACGATGGCGCCGAGCGTGACCTCTCCGAGCGTGATCAGGGCGCGCCGCCACAGGGCGGCGAAGGCGCGTTTGAAGACCTGGACGAGACGCTCGGCTGGCAAGCCCTCGGCGGCCCGCTCCATCCACGCATCGACGCAGGCGCTGTGCTCGTTCGCATCACGCATGGGCGCTACATCGCGTCTGAGGATCGTTGAGCGCCGGAGTGAAGCACGGCCGAGTATGAGCGTGCCTCGCGACGAGCGTCAAGGTCGCCGTCGTTGCGGCCGTTCATGCGCTGCTTCGTCCGGTCATGATCGACGCCCGGCTCCGTGTGGGCGCTCCGCGCGCGTCCGTCCACAGCGGCGTCGCGACGCCTCTGTGCCCGCGTCCGCCGCGCGCCTCGCCGTGCTGGAGCGCGCCGCGGGTCTCCTGGATTTCTCGCCGCTCCCGCCCTGTCTACTCGCGGCGGAAGAGCGGAGAATTTAACGCAAAGACGCAAAAAAGCAAGAGATGGGGAGGTCATTCTTGTAATCCATTGACCACGCGATGGATGCCCTGCGTCACCCACGGTGAGCCCTCGCGACTCGAGCTCGAAGGCGAGCGCCTCTTCGTAGACTGTCTCGAGCAGCCCTGGGCTTCCCAGGGTACGATGCACCTCGATCGCTGCGTCGACCACCGCGGGCAGCTCACGGAGACAGCCGCGGGCCGTCTGATATCATGCGAAGCTTCTGTGAGGAGGTTCTGCCCAGATGACCCTTGAGACCGTCGATATCCTCGATCCAGACCTTTACCTCGCGGGCGCGCCGCACGACCGCTTCGAGATCCTCCGCCGGGAGGCCCCCGTCTACTGGCACCCCGAGCCGGCGGGCAGGGGGTTCTGGGCGATCACGCGGCACGCCGACGTCGCCCGCATCTCGCGCGACCCGGCCGGAGGCTAGGGCAGGAGTTGTACGATGGCTGCTCGTGGCCGCAGCTCGTGCACACGTCGACATGGCCGCCCAGCACCGCGGTCCTGCACGCAGCGATGGGGCCACGGACCTTCTCCATCGCCAGATGGGATACCGCGGCGTCCGCCGCGACGCCCAGAACCGGACATCGACGTTCCCGTTGCACGCGGCGACGAACTGGTCGAGGAAGGGGACGAGCGCTCGCGTCCACCGCGAGAGCTCGTACTCCTCGAGCGCGCGGGCGCGGCGGCGGATCGAGATCCAGTCCTCCACGGTCCCCTCGAGGGTGATCTCGGGGATGCCACATGGCGACACGAGCTCGTTGCGTCGCTGGCCGGTCCAGCGCAGGGGCGTCCTGCGGCGGGCCCGCTGGTAGAGGGCATGCGGGCACCTGATTGGGCCTCCTGGCGACGAGCTCGCGAGGACGCTGGGCGCTCGCCGGTCGAGCCCGATTGCGGCAGCAGCCCGCGCAGATCTTGCTGATCTCCTTCCGAGGCTTCCAAAGACGCCCGCTTCCAGTATCCTGGAACGAACACCACGTCGGAACTGCAGTATCATCGGCCGTGCGATGGGCTCTGCCATTCTCGCATGACGGTCTGCTTTCGCGCAAACGGCCAGGATCACGCGAAGGAGACCATCGCTTGTTGACGACGGGACGGCGGAGCCTGGTCAAGTCTCACCGCCGGAGGAGGTGGCTTCCCCGTGGGAGTGAGCCACGCGTCGACGGCAATGCAGGAAAGTGACAGAGCCCGCGGCTGAGCAGTGAATCTGGATCATGAAAACACAAAGAAAGGTGCGGTTCAAATGCAAGCGCAGAGCACGTTTTTGCAGTTAGGGACGGCGGTCTTCTTTGGGCTGGCGATGGCGGGCTGCGTCGTCGCCGAGGGTATGGAGCAACCAGAGGACGAGGAGCTCGGCTCGGCCAGCGCGGCGCAGCTCGACCCTGGCATGATGACTCCGTGGCGGCTGTACACGGCGACCTTCTCGAACGGCCAGCCATTCTTTCGAGCCCTTGCGATTGGAGGGAACAGTGTGGGCGCCTACCAGGCGAACACCGAGTACTTTTATGTGAGCACGGCGAACCTGCAGTACCTCGGCCTCAAGAACGTGTTCTTCAGCCACACGGACGGCAGCGGCACACCGCCGGCGCAGAGCGGCACGCAGCAGTTTCAGATGCCGGTGCTCTCCTCGTGGACGTCGTTCTCGAGCGACCAGATGAGCGGTGGATACCGCTATGACAGCGGTAACGTGCACCTGCGGATCGGCACGGGCGGCGGAGAGATCACCCGGCTGACCTGGTACCAGAAGATCCCGCCGACACAGAACCCGGCCAACATCACGCCGGACGGGTGGTTCACCGTCGGTTCCGGCGCCGTGACGGTCCCGGGCGGAAGCGCCGGATTCTACGTCGACAGCACGATCCCCTGATCACGATCAAGCTCTTGGAGCGGCACGTTCCCCAGCCCGAGTCGCCGCTGGCGGTCGCTCGGCGCAGGCATGGCCCCATGCCTGAGCCCAGCTGTCCTCGCGCCTGCGGCTCATTCTGAACCAGATCATTCTGGACCGATCAGTCCAGAATGATCCGCAGGCGCGAGGGGCATGTGAGCCCGGCAGGGGCCCCGCGCGGCGCGACGGCCAGCGGCTCCTCGGCCCCGGCAACCCGGCAAGACCTCGCCTGCAACCAGGGACCAACCTGGGTGAGAGGCTAGGACGAGCCGGCCGGATCACGAAAGGCAGAACCGCGCGGGCCAGCTTCTTGCCCGTACCTTCTCGCCAGGTGATCCGACGAAACGCCTTCTTGCCAAGCTTGCACGCGAGCTCGTCGGCTGTCATGGGCGTCTTGCTCCAGCGCCCGCCGGGACCAAGGGCGACGATCATCGTCGTCGAGTCCACACCAACGGCGTAGTCGAAGCCGAGCAGGCGCACGGTGTCGCGAAACTTTGCCGAACGACCGTAGACGGCGTCCGCAAGGACGAGCTGACCCGGCACGTTATCGGCTGCAGCACGCTCGATCGTGTCGAGTGCCAGGTCCAGCTTGGTCTTGAACTGAATGTCGTCGGGGATCTGCGCTTCGCGCCGGCGATCTGGATTGTTGGCCCACTCCTCCGGCAGGAATAGCTCGAAGTCGATCGGCAAATGCTCCAGTCCGTTGCTCACGGTCAGACTGACCCCGATCTGGCAGTTGGCGATCTTGCCCGCCGATCCGGTGTACGCTCGCTTGACGCCGACCGAGTGCTTGCCCTGCTTCAAGAAGCCCGTGTCGTCGACGATCCACGTCGTGATTGGCGCTCGCTCGTTCATCGCGCCCGTCGCATAGCGCGATAACGCGCGGCGAAGCGCCGCGCCGCATGGTCGTCCCAGTCCGCCGTCGAGACGAAGTGCAAAAGGCTCTGATGGGTCGCGCCCAGCCGTCGTGCGTCAGGGCAGACCAGTGCGGCGATGGGCTCAACGCTCTTGCGGTCCAGATCGCTGAGCAGCCCCAGCGTGTAGCTCGCGAACGCCTCCCGGCGCTTCGGATGACCGAGGACCGTGCCAATGCCGTCAATGTACTGCTGAAGCCGCGCCTCCGCAGCGGCGTCCATGAGGTATTCCATGCTCTACCCCGACAGAGCTATATCCTCTTGCCGAACTGTCTACCCCGGCGCTTTCGAAAGACTCCCGGGTTGCTCGACAATCCAGGTCGGATGCGTGTCGAGTGTCCGCCATATCAACGGAGTCCAGTAGTTTTTCTTGATGCAGTGATGGTAACCGCACCGGCAACCGCTATCTTGGGCTCCGGGGCGATGGAGCCCACAGAAGGAGAATCCGACCATGGCCGTCAAAGCGTTCGAGCCCAGGTTCATGAAGATGAGCGTCCTCACTGCCGCCCTCCAGGAGCTGACTCCCTGGGAGGTGCGGGACCCCGATCCCGACCGGGCCATCGAGGACTGGCTGCAGTTTGCCCGCGAGCTGGACGTGGAGAACATCCAGCTCTCCGCGGCCCTGCACCCCACCGAGAGTGACGTGCCCGCCGAGGCCATGCTGGACCCGGTGGCCAACACCCTCGACCTCCGCAAGCCCTTCGACAGGAAGCGCGCGGACCGCGTGCTCGCCGCCATGAAGGAGACGCGCATCGGCATCACCGACATCGCCTACTTCGACAACCTGCTCACCGACGATGACGCCAACCGGAAGAAGAAGCACGATTTCATGGTCAAAGCCATGGACGCGGCGGTCCTCCTGGGCACCAAGGCGGTGTGCGGCTTCGTGGGCCGGAACATCAAGCTCAGCATGGACCAGAACCTGGTCATGTTCGAGAAGGAGTTCGTCCCTCTGCTCAAGGCGGCCAAGGACCGCGGCCTGCAGTACCGGGTGGAGCAATGCCCCATGCCCGGCTGGAACCCCACCGACCTCTGGGTCAACAACATCGGCCACGTGCCCGGGGCCTGGATCGCCCTCCACCGCATCGCCGAGGAGCACGGGGTGGGGGACCAGCTCCGCATCCACTACGACCCCTCCCACGCCATCCTCATGGGGCAGGACACCCGCTCCATCTTCCAGTACCTCAAGGACGAAGGCTACGCCTTCCTCATCGCCGGCTTCCACATGAAGGGCCAGGTGATCGATCCCAAGGGCGTGGCGGCCTGGGGCTACCAGGGCCAGGTGATGGAGCGCGGCGACTGGAAGCAGGGCGAGGTCTCCGGCAACGCGTCCGACCTCGTCAACGCCTGGAAGAAGCAGGTGGCCTACAGCATGCACGAGCTGCCGGGCACGGCCAAGCACGACCCGCTCGGCTACCTCCAGAACCGCACCGTGGACTGGCTCGACCACCAGCTGGCCGCCCGCGAGCTGCTCAAGCTCGACGTCGCCAACACCCCCCTCGTGGTCGAGCACGAGTTCCCGCCGGCGCGTGTCCAGGACAAGGAGAAGCTGATGCCCGTCCTCAAGGGCTCCCTCGCGTTCACGCGCAAGATCGACGAGGCCGCGGCCTGCATGTTCGCGCTGCAGAACGAGGTCATGCCGGCCCAGGGCATCCCGGCGCAGGGCTTCGGGCGGCAGGCGTACAGGACTTGAAGATTCGCCGGGGGCTGCCGGCCGTCGATTCTCAGAAACAGGTTTTTGGTGCTCAGTTGCCAGTTCTTGATGGAAGAACGGCTCGCAAGACCACAAGGAAGAACCGAGCACAAAGAACCAAGAACCCCTCAAAGAATCGAAACCTAGAGCGGGAAGTCGGGCTGGGAGGCGAACCGCCATGACGCCAAGGGCGCCAAAAACCAGGGAAATAGGAGGGAAAAATGCGGGGACGACCCTTCCCCTCTCCTCTTGGCGGCCTTGGTGCCTTGGCGGTTTTTCTGCTGATCCGGGGCGACTTCCCGCAGTAGTGCCAGGAAAGGTTCTTCCCATGTCCGACATCACCAAGAGACGTCTCCGGGCCGGCATCGTAAGCGGCGGCGCCGGGGCGTTCATCGGCTCGGTGCACCGCGTCGCCGCCGAAGCGCTGGAGTCCGCAGCCCGCGCCGCGCTGATGCAGCACCAAAGGCGTCGCAGACCATCTCGGGCGAGATCCTCTTCGAGGAGCTTTTGCGCACCCTGCTCGATGTCGTCCTCGAGCAGGGAGGCGCCCAGAAGGGCTGCCTCATCCTTGTACGGGGCGACGACTTGGCGATCGAAGCGGAAGCCGCGATCGAGGAGCGACAGCGGACCGTGACGAACGTCCTACAGTCATTGCCGGTGTCCTCCTCGTCGCTCGTCCCCGCATCACTCCTACACTACGTGCGGCTCACCAGCCGGTTCGGATCGTCGCCGACGCGGATGGGGGTGTCGCTCGCCTCGCGGTTTCCGATCAGGGGATCGGGATATCTGAGCCCGACCAACGGCGCGTGTTCGAGGCGTTTGAGCGCGCGACGGGACTTCATCAGGCACAGAGCCTCGGACTCGGGCTGTACCTTGTTCGGGAGATCGTACGAGCGCATGGCGGGGGCGTGCATCTGCACAGCCGGCCAGGTTCAGGGACGACGTTCATCGTCGAGCTGCCTATCGAGCCGGGGGACGAGATCGGTCTCGCGCAGCCATCGTGAGGAGGGAGGCGCGCTCGTTAGGTCGCTCGGCGACCTCTGGCTGCGCACGCTCGCGGTGACGGGCGGCTACGGAGACGTGCTCGCGTCGGGTCGGGTCGTGCGCCTGCGGCCCAGCTTCGATCCGGGCCCTGCTTCGGCGATCGTCACGAGGTTCTTGACTTTCAGAACGTTGTTGGAGCTCCTGGCATCATGAGAGGAGTGGCATTGGCGGAGGCGGCGTAGCGGCGGCGCCTCTGGTACCGCACGCGGTCGAGCCCGCCGCCGGAGGTGAAGGCGGGTTTGTTCGCCTGTAAGGCTGGCCATGGTGAGTGTCAGAAAGTGGTAGACTTCTTCGCGGGAGGCGGGCTCATGTTGCCACTGCAGAGGCTGTCTCACCAAGCACCTGCATGACGAGCCCGTCCCCTCCCCTTCACTACACGATCGGCGAACCCGTTTACGAGGGCCACGGGACTGCCGTGTACCGCGCTGTTCGAAACGCCGATGGCCAACCGGTGCTCCTCAAGGTGCTCGACCCAAGAAGCTGCCGGCCGAAGGACCTCGATCGGCTCAAGAGGGAGTACGAGACGGGCAAGATGCTGGACGTCGGGACCATCGTCAGGCCCCTCGCCCTGGAGATGTACGAGGGGATGCTCGCCCTCGTCATGGAAGACTCTGGCGCGGCTCCCCTTGATCGACTGCTCGGGGCGCCGATGGAGACCGGCAGGTTCCTCGAGCTCGCCGTTCGCATCGCGGGGGCGGTCTCGGACATTCACCAGCGAGGCGTAGTGCACAGAGATCTCAAGCCCGCGAACATCCTCGTCAATTCCACCGGCGAGGTGAAGATTGCCGATCTCGGGCTCGCTTCCCGGCTTCCCCGCGAACCGCAGGCCGCGCAACCGGCCCACCTCATCGAGGGATCCCTACCTTACATGTCGCCCGAGCAGACCGGGCGGATGAACCGAGGCATCGACAGCCGCAGCGATCTGTATTCCCTGGGGGTCACGTTCTACCAGATGCTCACGGGGAAGCTCCCCTTCCAGGCTCGCGACCCGCTGGAATGGATCCATTGCCACGTCGCCCGCGAGTTCGCGGCGCCGTCCGACGTGGTCCCCGAAGTGCCCGAGGCGATCGAGCGGATCGTGATCAAGCTCCTCGCGAAGATGCCCGAGGAGCGCTACCAGACCGCCCGCGGCCTTCGCTACGACCTGGAAAGGTGCTTCGAGCGATGGAGCTCTCGCGGCCGCATCGAGCCCTTCCCCTTGGGCGAGCAGGACGTGTCGGACCGCCTGCAGATCCCGCAGACGCTGTACGGGCGCGATGAGGAGATCGCGGTGCTGCTGCGCGCCTTCGAGCACGTGGTCGACACCGGAACTCCTCAGCTTGTGCTGATATCCGGCTATTCCGGCATCGGCAAGTCGACGCTGGTCCACGAGCTGCACAAGCCTGTCGTCCGGGAGCGGGGGTTCTTCGCCTCGGGAAAGTTCGATCAGTACAAGCGCGACATCCCTTACTCCACCATCGTTCAGGCGCTCCAGGAGATCGTGCTCGAGATCCTCGCCGACAGCGGGGGGCTCGCGGCCTGGAAGCAGCGGCTGCTCGGGGCTCTCACGATCAACGCACAGCTCATCGTGGACCTGATCCCGCGGCTCGAGCTCGTCATCGGCCGGCCGCCGCCCGCTCCTGAATTGCCGCCGGCCGAGGCACAGAACCGGTTTCGCATCGTGTTCCGGCACTTCATCGGGGTGTTCGCCCGGAAGGAGCACCCTCTCGCGCTCTTCCTCGACGATCTCCATTGGGCCGATTCGGCGAGCCTCAGGCTCCTCGAGGATCTGATGACCCACCCCGAAACGCGCCATCTGCTGGTGATCGGCGCCTACCGCGACAACGAGGTGCCTCCGTCTCACCCGCTCATGCTGATGCTTGACAAGGTGAGGAAGGAAGGCGTGCGCGCCTCGGACATCGTGCTCGGCCCGCTCTCCAGCGGGCAGCTGGCCATGCTCGTCAGCGATACGCTTCATTGCCGCCTCGAAGACGCCGCGCCGCTCTCGGAGCTCGTCCACGAGAAGACGGCTGGCAACCCTTTCTTCGCGATCCAGTTCATCACCGCTCTCCATGAAGAGCATCTGATCGGGTTTGACGGGCACGCAGGAGTCTGGCAGTGGGATGTCGCCAGGATCCGAGAAAAGGGCTTCACCGACAACGTGATCGACCTCATGGTCCACAAGCTCGTGCGGCTTCCTGCCAGCACCCAGAGCGCGCTGAAGCAGCTCGCCGGCCTGGGAAACACCGCAGAGGTCGCCGTCTTCACGATCGCTTACGGCCGCTCGGAAGAGGAGTCGCACGCGGATCTCTGGGAGGCCGTCCGCGCGGGGCTCGTCCTCCGCCGGGGAGGCGTGTACAAGTTTCTCCACGACCGCGTCCAGGAGGCGGCCTATTCGCTCATCCCCGAAAGCGAGCGGGCGGGGGTGCACCTGCAGATAGGCCGGCTGCTCTCGTCGCGTACCCCGCCCGAGGAGCTCGAGGAGAAGATCTTCGAGATTGTGAACCAGCTCGACCGCGGGGCCGCGCTGGTCACGTCGCGGGAGGAGCGAGAGCGGGTAGCCGAGCTGAACCTCGTCGCGGGCAAGCGCGCCAAGCGGTCGATCGCGTGCGCCTCGGCGCTGACGTATCTCTCCGTCGGCACGGAGCTGCTGGCAGAGGACAGTTGGGCTCGGCGGTACGAGCTCACGTTCGCACTCGAGCTCCACCGGGCCGAGTGCGAGTACTTGACGGGCGCGCTTTCGGCGGCGGAGAAACGGCTCTCCATGCTCTCTCACCGCGCCCGGAATCTCGTCGACATTGCAGCCGTCACGTCCGCGCGCGTGGCTCTCTACACGACCCTAGATCGGAGCGATCGCGGCGTCGAGGTGTGCCTCGAATACCTCCGGCGCGTCGGCGTGAAGTGGTCGCCACACCCGACGGACGAGGAGGTACAGGCGGAATATAAGCAGATTTGGCATCAGCTCGGGAGCCGCCCGATCGAGGAGCTCATCGACCTGCCCCCAGCAACCGATCCGGATTGCCACGCGACCATGGATGTCCTTACCTGGAGCCAGTCACCAGCCTTGTTCACCGACGAGAAACTGGTCTGCCTCGTCATTGGTCGCATGGCAAACATCAGCCTCGAGCATGGCAACAGCGACGGCTCGTGCCTCGGCTATATCTGGCTCGGCAGGGTTCTGGGGCCGTGCTTCGGTGATTATCGGGCGGGGTTCCGCTTCGGCAAGCTCGGCTTCGATCTATTCGAAAAGCGTGGGGTAGTCCGCTGCAAGGCCCGCGTCTATCTGAGCTTCGCGCTGCTCATTCCCTGGGCGAGGCACATGCGCACGGGCCTTGATCTCCTGCGACGCGCCTTCGACGCGGCGCAGGAAACGGGCGAGCTCACCTATGCGTGCTACACCTGCAACTGTTTGATCACGCGCCTCCTCGCCCAGGGAGATCCGCTCGGCGAGGTGCAGCGAGAGGCCGAGAGGGCGCTCGAGTTCGTGCGGAATGCGAAGTTCGGCCTCATCGTCGACATCATCACCGGACAGCTCAGGCTCATCCGGACGTTGCGCGGACTCTTGCCCGATTTCTCGTCGTTCAACGATGCACAGTTTGACGAGGGCCGGTTCGAGCAGCACCTCGAGAGCGACCCGCGCCTTTCGATCGCCACCTGCTGGTACTGGATCCGCAAGCTGCAAGCCCGCTTTCTCGCGGGCGACTACCTTTCCGCCGTCGCCGCCGCTGCGAAGGCACAGCCCCTTCTCTGGACGTCGCCGTCGTTCTTCGAGCTGGCTGAGTACCATTTCCATGGTGCACTCGCGCGGGCAGCGCGCTACGACGCGGCCTCTGTAGAAGAGCGTGCCGTGCATCGGGAGGCACTCGTTGCCCACCACAAGCAGCTCGAGGTGTGGGCGGACAACTGCCCCGAGAACTTCATGAACCGCTACGCCCTCGCATCGGCCGAGGTTGCTCGCATCGAAGGCCGATCCCTCGACGCCGAACGCCTCTATGAGGAGGCCATCCGCTCGGCACGCGACAACGGCTTCGTTCATAACGAAGCGCTCGCCTACGAGCTCGCGTCTCGGTTTTACCGAGCACGAGGGTTCGACAAGTTCGCCGACACCTACCTCCGCGAGGCTCGCTCCTGCTATGTGCGCTGGGGGGCCGACGGCAAGGTGAAACAGCTCGAGCGGCTCTATCCGCAGCTCCTCGAGCGACGGCCGCTTGCGCCCAACACCACCTTCGCGGCGCGCGCGGAGCACCTCGACCTGCTCTCGGCCGTCAAAGCGTCGCAGACCATCTCGGGCGAGATCCTCTTCGAGAAGCTCTTGCGCACCCTGCTCGAGGTCGTCCTCGAGCAGGGAGGCGCCCAGAAGGGCTGCCTCATCCTCGTACGGGATGACGACTTGGCGATCGAAGCAGAAGCCGCGATCGAGGAGCGACAGCGGACCGTGACGAAGGTGCTGCATTCCTTGCCGGTGTCCTCCTCGCCGCTCGTCCCCGCCTCACTCCTCCACTACGTGCGGCTCACCAGAGAGCGGGTTATCCTCGATGACGCCGCCGCGAAGGCGGGGCGGTTTTCGGGCGACGAGTACATCGTCCGAAACAAGCCGAGGTCGGTCCTCTGCGTTCCCGTCTTGAGGCAGGCCGAGGTGACCGCTCTCTTGTACCTCGAAAACAACCTCACCACGCACGCGTTCACGCCCGAGCGGCTTCTCGCCCTTGAGTTGCTCGCCACGCAAGCGGCCATCTCGCTCGAGAACGCGCTCTTGCTTGCACGGGAGCGAGAGGCGCGGGCGGCGGCAGAGGCCGCGGAGCGGCGCACGGCTTTCCTCGCCCACGAGCTGAAGACGCCGCTGACAGGCCTCCATCTCAAGCTCGACGCGCTCACGCGATCGATCAAGCATCAAGAGACGGTCTCCTCGTCCTGGTTGTCGCCGTCGCTTATGTCGTTCAAGCGTCAGCTCGGTCGGCTCAGCCTGCTCATCGACAGCCTGCTCGACCTCTCGCGCGTCCAGATGGGGCGGCTCGTCCTGACGCGCGAGCCGGTGGACCTGACGGCGCTCGTGCGGGACGTCGCCGGAAGGCTGAGCGAGCAGGCCGAGCTGGCTGGATGTGAGCTCCACGTCCAAGCCACAGGCGCCATCTGGGGGCAGTGGGATCGGCTGCGGCTTGAGCAGGTGGCGACGAACCTGCTGACGAATGCCCTGAAGTACGGAGGTGGAAAGCCGGTTCGGATCGTCGCCGACGCGGACGGGGCCGCCGCTCGCCTCTCGGTGTTGGATCAGGGCATCGGGATCCCTGAGCCCGACCAACAGCGCGTGTTCGAGGCGTTTGAGCGCGCGACGGGGCTTTATCAGGCGCAGAGCCTAGGGCTTGGGCTGTACCTTGTTCGGGAGCTCGTACGAGCCCATGGCGGGCGGGTGCATCTGCACAGCCGGCCAGGTTCAGGGACGACGTTCGTCGTCGAGCTGCCTATCGAGCCGGGGGGCGAGATCAGCCTCGCGCAGCCATCGTGAAGAGGAAGGCGCGCTCGTTAGGTCGCTCCGCGACCTCTCGCTGCGCACGATCGCGGGTAGGCGCTCCGCGGACCGCGTTCCGAAGCGTGCTTGTGGTAGGCGGCCACGTGCGTGGAGTCGGCTTGCGATGACGAAGCGACGTTCCGGGGAGGCAGGAGTCGAAGTCCCGAGCACGACGACGAGGGTGCTGGAACTGTCAGTGCCGCATGTCGCTTGGCGAGGAGGCGAAGACGCCGCCGCCCGCGCGAGGGGTGGTCCGCGTCGCGTGGCCGGGCAGCAGGAGCGCGGGCGCGGCCGAGGCCACGGGCGTGCGGCGCCCCAAGGGCGCTGCCCCGCCGTCCACGGAGGAGGTGGGCGCCGAGCCAGGTGTCGTTGATCCTCTGGCATCTCGGGATTCTGACGAAGTCCCGCTGAGGTGCAGATCGCCGGGCTGAAGTTCCTCTACGAGAAGACGCTCGGCCGGCCGAACGAGGTCGCGTGGATGAGCTGGCCACGCGCGCCGCGCGGGCTGCGCGGGTGCTCGACATGAGCGAGGTCGTCGCGCTGCTCGGCGCGATGACGTCACCGGTCTATCGCATGATCGCTCTGGTCCTGTACGCCGCGGGCCTGCGCATCAGCGAGGCCGTGATGCTGGAGGTGAGCGACATCGACGCCGCGCGCGACCTCTTCGACCGGCTCCGCCACCGCCTCGCTCGTGGCCTGCTCCAGGTTGGCGATGCTGCCCAGTGCGATCGGCACCTCGAAGAAGTCCTCGACCAGCCCCTCGATCGCGCGCTTGCTCATTCGGTAGTCGCCGCTGCACACCGACACCATCGCCTGAAGGCGCGGCGGCGCAGGTCGGTGGCGCCGTCGCGCTCGTCTTCGTCTTCGTCTTCGTCTTCGTCTCCGGCACCGGGATGCTCGTCGCCGCGGGTCCGTGAGCCACCACGGCGGCTCGCCACGACGAGCCCGACGCGAGCACGCCGGAAAGGCGCAGCAACGGATACCGGGGTGCAGGCACGAGAGCCGCGATGCGCGCCAGAAAATGCACCGGCGCCAGCACCAGGTGAGTCGCGCCGTTGCGACGGGGCTTGCGAAGACGGTACGCGACGCGGCCATCGGGCAGGAGCCACATGCGCTCCAGGCTGAAGGGCGGGCGCGCGCCGGAGCGGCACAGCCGTTCAAGGCCGGCGCGATCCCCCGCGCGGTAGCGGCTTCACGACCGTGCTCGCGGCGATCGGCGTGGCGAACCAGATGATCCTGGCGCTGCACGCGCGGCGCCGGGAGCACGCGCTGCACCGCGTGCTCGGGATGACGGCGGGGCAGGTCCGGCGGATGGTGCTGATGGAGGGCGCGCTGGTGGGCGCGCTGGGTGGCGTGCTGGCCGTGCTGCTCGGGATCCCGCTGGGCTCCGCGGCGCTCGGCGCGCTGCGCACGGTGTCGACCTTCGAGGTCGAGTTCAGCATCCCGCCGGAGTACGGCCTGTTCATGGCGCTCGGCGCGACGGCGGTGGCGCTCTTCGCGTCGCTCTATCCGGCGCGGAGCGCGGGGCGGAGCAACGCGGCGGAGTCGGTCCACTACGAGTAGGGGCGCGCGCCCGTCCTTCACGAAATTCGCCCGGCCGTCGCGGGCTCTTCTCCTCCGATCGCCCTCGGCGGGCCGCCGCGAAGCGCTCGGACGCGGCGCTTGCGCAGAGGCGTTAAACATGACAAACCACGTAACATATCGTGGGCGCGGCGTGGCCCGATCCATGCGGGCATGCGCGACGGTGCATCCGGCGCGTTCACCGCAACGGGCGTATCGCTCTCGAAGGTAACTGTCACGGACAGCCTCGCTAGCCGTTGACGGCGAGCCAGCGCGCCCCGGCGCCCAGCGTCCCTGGCGTTGACGTGCCCTCTCCGCGCCCGCCGGGACGGGCCGCCGCGCCGCGCCCGCTCAGGAAAATCGCTCAGGCCGGACACGGAGAGCGGAACATCGGTGTGCTCGCGTCACGGCTACCCCGGAGGGGGCGACCCTCTCCTTGGCACAGCGGTGCTCCGCTCGACTTCTGTGCTCGCTCCTTGCACCAGACGGCAACTGACGGCGACTGACGGCGACTGACGGCGACTGACGGCGACTGACAGCGACTGACAGCGACGGATCGACCCTCGTCCGAGAGGAGGCATGTGTGTTATTGAACCAGCGGTTTGTGCAGATCTGGATCGGCGTCTTGCTCGCGCTCGCCTCCGCTCCAGCCGGAGCGACCCTGCCCCCGGACAGCACCGCCCGCGCCGCGACGGGCTGGGGATATCACCCTCCTGCGGTGGAGCGCGCTGTGTCTTCCCAGGGTTTCTGCAGCCTCGATCTGCCCTACACCGAGCCGCCCTTCCTGGCAGACGAGACGACCGGCGTCGCCTGCCCTGATTACGCCACGCTATCTCCGATCTGCACGGGGCCTTTCTGCCCGCCGAGCGGCGCTTGCCCGGGGACGAGGACGCTGCACGAGGACCTGAATGCTTGCCAGGGGGCGACCTGCTGCCTGCCAGGCTCCGTCGACCCGGACGGCGTGGTCAACGTCCTGCCCTACCTGGCGAGGCCGGCGGAATGGCCCTTCTCCGCCGACGCATCCGTCGATCACAGCACGAACGTCGACGACAGCCCGAGCATCGCGACGGCCATCGAGTGCGCGGCGTCGCTGCCCGCCAGCAGGCGCACCGTGGCTTTCCCTGCGGGGCGTTACGTGCTGCGCACCCCCCTGCGGCCTCACTATGACGCGCTCACCCTGGAGGGACCGGAGCTGTCGCCCGAGGCCAGCCCGGGCGATCCCCGGACCGCGACCCTCGTGGCGATCCCCTGCAATCCGGAGCAGTACCCCGGGGCCATCCAGGTCACCAGGGTCGTCAAGCCGGGCGGGACCGTCGTCAGCGCGGTCCGGGGGCTCTGGATCCGCAATCTGCAGGTCGCGCTCACGGACGGGCCACGCAGGACGCCGAACGGCGGCATCCAGCTGAACACCTGCTCGGACTGCAAGGTGGAGAACGTCATCATGCGCTACTCGCCCCTCGCGCCCCAGCTACCTTCCTGCAAGCCGAGCAACCTGGAGGGCATCGGCTTCACCTGGGGCTCCGGGGGCGTCATCCGGAACGTGCTCGTGGACGGCGTGGCGAAGAGCGGCGTCTACCTGTCCTCCATCGCCGGGTACCACGACACGCCGCCCATCCTCGTGGAGAACTGCGAGATCAGGAACATCAACGGCCCGGTCGGCGCCAGCGGGATCAAGATCGTCACCGCCAACGTGACCGTGCGGAACTGCAATGTCCACCACAACATGATCCATCCCGGCAACGGCTCGACCACGGTCAGCGGCGGGCATGGCCTGTGGATCTCCACCCAGATCTCCCCAGGGCCCGGGATCCCGAGCCCGGTGCCGGAGAACGTCCTGGTCCAGGACAGCTACTTTCATCACAACGGCGGCGCCGGCGTCGTGCTCGCGAGCCCCATCGAGGAGGACCGTCCGACGGGGATCCTGATCAAGAGGGTCAGGTTCGCTTACAACGGGAGCCATGGCGTGCACGTCCAGGCAGGCACCGGCGTGACGCTCCGGGACGTCTGGTCCTGGGGAAACGCGCTCTACGGCGTGTTCCTGGGCTCGCGGACGACGCTGCCCGCGACCTCGGTCCGGGTAGGGGGTGTGACCCTGGAGGATCTGCTCGTCTTCAACAACGCCCTGCGCTTCACGTCGGGTGCCTATCCCGGCATCAAGATAGAGGCCAGCGACGTCACGATCCGCGGCGGTGCGGTGGCTCGCTGCGACCCCTGGCGCGGGAGGCAATCGCGATCCATCCAGCAGCAATGCTGGCTGTCGGGGCCAGCTGGCGCCCAGGTGCTCTTTCATCCGGAAGAGAATGTCATCTCGGGCGTGAGCACCTACGGCACGAGCGCGCCGGAAGTGCTGGCGTGCCCTTATTGACGAGCGGCGGGCGCTCGCGCTGCGCCGCGCGCTCGGGATGACGGCGGGGCAGGTCTCGAGGAGATCCTGAAGGGCGCCGAAGGCGGCGCCCCCGCGCTACGCTAGCCGTGATTTCTCATCTGCTGCTTTTGCTGGGATGGCCCTCCATTTTCGTCATCATCATCGGAATCGGAATCAGAATCGTAATAGTACGACGAAGACTCATCGCGCACTGGTTTCATCGTAAGATCCAGCTCAGATCGATCAGGGGTTCCGCCGGCTTCTATGGGTCGGCCGTGACCGAACGAAACAGACTTTCAATGCATTCTTTGACTCGCTCGGCGAGGCTCGCGCACAATCGATTCGGCTCATCGCCAGCGATATGTGGAAGGCGTTCCTTTCTGTCGTCAAGAAGCGAATTCCGGGGGCAGTGCATGTGTCTGGCCATGCGTTCTGGGATTCTGCCGTTCCAGAAGTTCGCACGGACGCTCCGTGGCCATCGAGGGCTCCTCCTCAACTGGTTCCGCGCACGGAGCGCTTTCGCTCACGGCGCCACCGAGGGATTCAACAACAAAGCGCGGATCAGGACGAGGAAAGCGTATGGGTTTCGAACGTACGAGCACGCGGAGATCGCCCTCTACCATGCGCTCGGGAACCTGCCGGAGCCCGAATGGCTCACCCACAAATTCTTCTGAGGCACAAATTCTTCTGAGGCACAAAAATCGTGCCGAATGTCAACCCCCAACTGCGCGACCTGCACAGGAGCGACCGACGTCCAAGACGCGATCCTTGTTAGGCGAACCCATGCCCAAGAGGCTAGGACGAGCCGGCCGGATCACGAAAGGCAGAACCGCGCGGGCCACCAACGCGGGCTGGCGATCGGGGATGCGCGTGGGACGAAAAGGCCCAAGAACGAGGGCGCCGCTCGCATGGGGTCGAGCAGCGGGCAGAGCTTGGCCAACGGCCACGCGCGAGCGGCACGCGGAGGGATGAGGCCGAGAGGCTCACGCCGCGTCGAACGACGGGTCTGTGGCCCTTGGCGATGGGCGGCGGCTCGGTGGGGATGCCGAGATGGGTCAGGAGCGCCACGAGGGCTTCGCGCTGCGCACGTTGACCGATGTCGGCGACGACCCGCCGGCGCCTGCCGCACGGACGCGCGAGCACATCGTCCAAATAGACGCGGCGGATGAGGCAAGCCCAGTCGATGCGCGCACCGACTGGCTTCGTGACGCCGGTGCCGAGGCGGGTGCGCGGACCGCTCTGCGCGGCCGGGGCACTCGCCTCCGAGGGGGGCGCGAGCGGCGCGCCGTCGCGCTCCACGCTCACGGCTACCGCAGCGCCGGACCCCGGCTTCGTCGGCTTGCTCTTCGGAGGTTTCGGCGATGACCTCGTCGCGCTCGCCGCTGGCACACGCGACACCACTGCGGCGCGCCACGACGAGTGCGGCGCGAGCACGCCGGACAGGCGCAGCAACGGCTAGCGCGGTGGCGGGATGACCGCGGCCAGCCTGGCCATGAACGCGATGGGCTCGAGCACGAGGTGTGTGGCGCCGTTGCGCCGTGGCCTCCGAAGCCGAGTTGCGATGCGGCCGTCGGGCAGCAGAGCGAGGCGCTCCAGGCGGAACGGCGGGCGCGCGCCGTAGCGGCACAACTTCTCCAACCTCTCGCGGTCGCCCGCGCGCACGGTGACGCCGGCGTGCACGTTGAAGCCGGAGACCTCCGCGGCCCAGGGGCTCCTCGCACCGATCCGGAAGCGCTCCTCGTCGAGCGAGACCGGGGTGCCATCTTCGGCGAGGCGCAGGAAGGTGCCGCCGAAGAGGGAGAGCTGCATGCACGCTTCGATCGGCGAGAGCTCGGGCGCTTCGTTGGAGCGGTCCTCCGCGGGGCGCTCGTCGACGAGACCGCACCGCCTTCGCCACCGCATCATGCGCTTCGCGACGCGCGCGGCGATGCCGGGGACGGCGCGCGCTTTTTCGCCCACGGCGGCGGCCCGATGGTAGAAGTCGTGCGCACACGCGGCACACGCGGCTCGGCCCGCCGCCGCGCACAGAGGAGCCCCATGCTGCTCGAGAACAAGGTCGCCGTGATCTACGGCGCGGGTGAATCGCTCGGCGGAGCCGTCGGTCGCGCGCTCGCGGAGGCCGGCGCGAAGGTCTATCTGACCGCGCGCCGCCTCGCCAACGCCAGGCGGGTCGCCGAGGAGATCGAGGCGGCCGGCGGCCAGGCCGACGCGGACGAGGTCGACGCGCTCGACGAACAGGGGGTGAATCGTCACGTGGAGCGCGTGGTGAAGGAGGCCGGCGCGCTCGACGTGTCGTTCAACTTGATCGGGCTGGCCGACACGCAGGACATTCCGCTGATCGAGATGAAGGCCGAGGACTTCGTCCGCCCGGTGCGGACCGCGATGCTGACGCAGTTTCTCACCGCGACGGCCGCGGGTCGCGTCATGTCGCGCCAGGGCTCCGGGGTGATCCTCTCGCTGACCGCCACGCCCGGCGGCATCGGCTATCCCATGGTCGGCGGCTTCGGACCGGCGTGCTGCGCGATCGAGTCGTTCTCGCGCGACCTCGCGTCCGAGCTCGGCTCGCGCGGGGTCCGCGTCGTCAACATCCGTTCGGCCGGCTCGCCCGACTCGCGGCCGTTCCGCGAGGCGCTCGATCGCGGCGGCGAGAGGGCGCAGGAGTTCCTCGACAAGCTCGCGGCGGACACGATGCTCAAGGACATGCCGCGGATGCGGGACATCGCGCACGCGGCCGTCTTCCTCGCGTCCGACCACGCGGCGAAGATCACCGGAGTCACCCTCGACGTCACCGCCGGCACGACCAGCGCGCTCAACTACAAGGTGCCGTCGATCGCGTTCGTGCACAATTCATCGACGTGAAGGCGCGTACCCATGCAGTCAGCGACCCGCCCGCAAGCCTGGTACCGCGAGCGCCTGCTCGCCTCGCTCGCTGCGCTCGGGCCCCGGAGCACGCTCGAGATCGGGTGCGGAGGTGGTGCGTTTCTCCGCGCAGCCTCCGCGCAGGCGCTCGCGATCGAGGGCATCGATCCCGATCCGTCGGCGATCGACGAGCTCCGGCGCGGCGGGCTCCCGGCCCGTGTCGGTCGCGCGGAGGCTCTGCCGTACGCCGACCGATCGTTCGACGCGGCCGTCTTCAGCTATACGGCGCATCACCTCGGCGACTGGGGCAGGTCGCTCGCCGAGGCCCAGCGCGTCGCCCGGCACGTCCTGATCCTCGACCCGTGGTACGACGGCCGGATCGCGAGCCAGGCGGTCGCGGAGGCGTTCGATCGCTGGTGTAAGCGCATCGATCGGGAGAGCGGAATGGTGCACCACGATTGCGTGGACGCGGGGGCGCTCCTGGCTCCGCTGGCCGGTCGCCTGCGCGCGTACGAGGTGCAGATCGAATATCTGCTGCGGCTTCATGAATTGGGCCCCGCGCACCTGCGCGCGACCGGCGAGGAGCAGCTGCGCGCGGCGTCGGAGCCCGAGCGCTGGCGGGACGCTCTCGCGGGGCTCGTGCGCCGGGCCGAGGCCGACGGCTTCAGCGACGACGGCGCGATCGTCGTCGTCCTGCGCGCGCGACAGGACGGCTGAGCGGCGCCGGGCGAGCCCGCGCGCCCTGCTCACGCGCCCGGATCGCGCGGGCGCGCGGCCGCCATCTCCTGCTCGATGCCCTTGCGCAGCTCCATCAGGCGGCGTGCGTAGGCCTCCTGCGTGCGGTCGGCGTCGGTCTGCGGGACCCTCACCCGGTGCAGAACGAGAGCGAGATCGTGGCCGAGTTCGACAAGATCACCGGCGAGGTGGTGTCGTGCTCGTACACGCTCGACGAGGAGCCCAAGGACCCCCAGTACGTGGAGGTCACGCTGGACGGCGAGCCGCTGTATCTCGACCAGCCCGATGGCTGGAGCATCTCGGGCAAGACCGTCACGGTGCGCGGCAATGCCTGCCAGAAGCTCCAGGACGGCGGCGACCATGCCCTCGCCCTGCGCGTGCTGTGCGAGATCGTGATCCCCGAGTGATCGGGGACCACCCGCTCCGGCTCACTTCGGAACGACGACTTCGCACAGGACCTGCACCAGCAGCTTGTGATCCGTTCCGGCGCGCAGCTTGTCGCAGGCAGCGCCGTTGAGCGTGACGGTGCGGCCGCTGATGGTCCAGCCGTTCTCGTCGTTCAGGTTGATCTGCTGGTCGTCGAGCGTGACGAGCACGTAGCTCGGGTCCGGCGGCTCCATCTCGAGCACGAACGAGCAGGACACGACCTCGCCCGCGATCTGCTGGAACTCGGTGAGCAGCTCCGCCTCGTTCTCGACCGCGCGATGGTGATCGGTGCCGCCGTGGTGCGCGAACTCGTCCATGGCGTCCGCGAACTCTTGCGTGTCGTAGCCGATGACGTAGGTGGTGACGCCAGCTTTCTTGAGCTTGTCGATGGAGGCCACCGTGAGCTCGCGGTCGGCCTGCAGCTCCTCGGGCGTCGCCGTGCGCAGACCCATGCCGTTCGGACAGCTGGGTTGACCGTCGGTCACGAGCAGCACGAACTTCGGCGCGGGCGTGGCATCGGGGTCGGCCGAGCCGGCGGTCAGCTGGGTGAGCGCCGCGTCGAGCGAGGCGCTGGTCGGCGTGCCGCCGCCCGGCGTCGCCGTGCCCAGGATGTCGGCGATGTCGTCGGCTGCGTCGAGGGCGATCGGCACGTCGATCTTGCCTGCGGCGCAGGTGGCGTCGACGCCGATGCTCATGTCCAGGATGCACTGGAACGGATCGGGCGCCTTCGAGCAATCGATGTACTCGGGGAAGAGCATGAGCCCGAAGCGGATCGCGCCGTCGAGCTGGCCCGTGATCGACTGCACGGCCGCCACGGAGTGAGTCCAGCGGTCGCCGTCCGTCATGCTAGCGGAGCGATCGAGCACGATCAGCATGTCCGGCGTGGTCGGCGTGGCGCGCACGCCGACCTCCTCGCACACGCCGTCGTTGCCGTCTCCATCGCCAGCGCCAGCGCCGTCGCCGACTCCATCGCCAGCGCCGTCTCCATCGCCAGCGCCGTCGCCGTAGCCATCACCGTCGCCGGGCTGGGATGTATTGTTCGACCCGTCGAGGCCGCCGCCTCGGTCGCCGTCGTCGCTGCTGCAGGCCACCACTCCCGCCAGCAAAGCCATCATGGACCAACGCACGCGCTTCATAGGTTACCTCTTCGCCATCCCTGGTTACTGCTTACGTTCAAGAGTCGCGCGCCCGCAAGTCACGAACGCGCAAATGCGCAGGCACAGCGGTGCCTCGTTGGATCATTCCGGCACGACCACCTCGCACAACACCTTCACGAGCAATTTCTGCTTCGTGCCGTCCTGAATTGCCTGACAGGCCTTGCCCTGCACCGCCACCAAGCCGAGGAGGCGGAGAGAGCTTCGAGGAAGACGGTCGAGCGGAGGAGCTTCGCGAGCGCGGAGGAGCTCTGATGTCGGGGCGCAACTCGCCCTTCCTGAACCGCGAGCTCCACGACTCCGTGGGGGCTCGGTTTGGTCACGTTCCCGCCGAATCCGCGCGAGGGCGTTGCGATTGTCGAGATCGAGACGGCCCAGAAGATCGACGAGCAGAAGGCGAACGGCACCGACAAGGCCAAGACGAAGCGCCCTCGCCAGCGCGGCGATCCCGCGGGCGCGCCCGAGCGACCGCTTCGCCGCGCGCTCGCCTTCGATGGCGCCGCGCCCGGCGGAGAGCTCGCGCGGAGGCCTGAGGTGCAGCTCGACACCGCCGCCCGCGCGAGCACGGCGGCCGGCTACTTCGCCCAGAGCACCGAGAGATCGAGCTCGATGGCGTCGAAGGGCTCGACGCGGACGCGCGCGGCGTCGCGGTGGACAACCGCGGATCCCCAGCGCCGATCCTCGCCGAGCACGTAGACCTCGAGCGTCCGCGCGATCGGGTCGACCAGCCACGCATGCCGAACGCCCTCGCGCGCGTAGATCGGCATCTTCTCGTTGCGGTCGAAGGACGCCGTCGACGGGCTCAGCACCTCGCAGATCCAGTCCGGGGCGAGCGCAAAGTAGGCCGTCTCGGGCAGCTCGGGCATGCGCTCGCGGCGCCTGCCGGCGAGATCGGGCACGAGCGCGTCGATCTCACCGGGCGCGTCTGGATCGGGGAAGTGGAGCTCGGGCTCCGGGAGGATCCACCACCCGCCGGGACCTCCGTCGCCCAGGTCGAATGGCCCGCCCAGCTTGATGCCGAGCCCGGACGAAGCCCGAGCGTGCCGCGGCGCCGGCCGGGGGAACACGTGCAGGGTGCCGCGGACGAGCTCCGCCACCTTGTTCGGCGGGACGGCTTCGAGGTCGGCGTACGTGGCGCGGCGCTGTTTCTCGGCGGGCTGGCCCATGGGCGAAGCCTGCCCGGGGGCGGGCGGCGAGGCAAGGCGGCGACGGGCGCCCGTGCGAGGTCTGCCGCCGAGCGGGCGACGGAGCGCCGTCGTTCACCCTCGCCGCGGGCGGAGCGCCCTCGCCAGCGCAGCGATCCCGCGAGCACGCCACTTGTAGGCCGTGCTGCGGGGCGCGTCTTGCTGCTCCGCAACATCATCCATCGACATCTCGTAGACGTCGTGGGCCATGATCACCGCGCTCTCGTGCTCGGCTAGCTGGCGCAGCCCGCGCTCCCGCCCCGCCGCAGGCTCCCGACCGGACATGTGGAGCAACATTGCACGCTTGGAGCGGGGAGAGCTCGGGGGCCTCGTTGGAGCGCTCCTCGCTCGGCCGGTCGTCCACGGAGCCCCGTCGCAGGGACGAGGGGTCGCGAGCGATCCCTAGAGCGACAAACGGGTTGAAACCACGAGAAAAAGCAGGAATTTCACAGGGAGGCGGGGAGGCGGGGAGCGAGAGACGGCAAGAGGGAGAAATTCATTTTTTTTCTTCCTCCCCGCCTCCCCGCCTCCCTGTGAAAATTCTCCAGGTTTCAACGTGATCGGTGTTCTAGGGATCGCGCCTCCCCGCCCCGTCGTAGGGGCGCGCCCGCCCGCGGTGGTCCCGGAGTGCAACCTCCACGATGTGCATCAGAGCATCTACCTCGATGGGCTTGCACACGACGTGCGCCGCGCCCTCTGCGCAGGCGCGCTGGGCGGCCTCATCGGACACGTAGCCCGACACCACGATCACCGGCAGGTTGGGGTCAATCCGCTTGAGCGCAGCCATCGTGTCGATGCCGCTCATGCCGGGCATCCGCAGATCGGTGATCGCCAAATCGAAGGCCTCCCGCTTAACCCGCTCGACGGCGACGGCGCCGTCCTCCGCGGTCGAGACTTCGTAGCCGACGGAGGAGAGGATCATGTCTAGGAGATCGCGGATATCGGGCTCGTCGTCGATCACGAGGACCCGCGGAGCACGACACGGGCAGGTGTCCGAAGCGGGCATCATCCGACACCGTCCCTCCTGCTCGACGCTTCGGCCGTCATGGCCGGAAGCCACATCGAGACCGTCGTCCCCTTGCCGGGCTCGCTCTCGATGCGGATGTTGCCACCGTGCTGTTCGAAGAACCTCCGCGTCAGCGACAGCCCGAGGCCGGTTCCCTTCCCCGGCGGCTTGGTGGTGAAGAAGGGCTCGAAGATGCGGGATAGGTCCGCAGCGTCGATGCCGTACCCGGTGTCGCGCACGTCGAGCTCCACGCCGGAGACGTCGTGCTTGGCAAGCGGACGAGCGCGCACGACGACAGCGCCGCCCCCAGCCGCGGCGTCGATCGCGTTGCCGATCACGTTGAGCAGGGCGGAGTCGAGCTGGGTTTGGCTCGCCCGCACGGTGGGGAGCAGGGCCGTGGCGTGCTGTGCTTCGAGCTGCACCCTCTGCTCGCGCGCCTGCGGAGCAGCGAGCTCCAGCACGCGGTTCAGCGCCGCGCGCATGTCACACGGCTCCGCGGCGGTCGGCTTCTTGTGCGCGTACTCGAGGAGCGCTCGCACGAGCTGCGAGCAGCGGGTCGACTGCGCCTCGATGGTGCGCAGCCCTTTGTCGAGCGTGGCCTCGTTGAGCGCCTCCCTCCCCTCGCGCCGCCGCTGGAGAAGGAGCTGGGCGCTCATCAGGATGATGGCGAGCGGGTTGTTCATCTCGTGCGACAGTCCTGCGATCAGGGTCCCCACCGCCGCCATCTTGCCGGCCTGGACCAGCTCCTCCTGCGTCTCCGAGAGCCGCCGCAGGGTCGCCTCGAGCTCGCGGTTCTTCGCGGCGAGCTCCGCGTAGGCGCGGTGCAGGCGCTCGGCGGCGCGGACCCGCGCCTTGAGCTCCGCCGGATCGAAGGGCTTGCTCAGGTAGTCGTCGGCGCCGCCCTCGATGCCCTGCACGGCCTCCCGGTGGCTCGCCCGGGCGGTGAGGAGGAGGATCGGGATGTCGCGGCGCTCCGCGTCCTTCTTGAGCCGGGAGACCAGCTCGAAGCCATCCATCTCCGGCATCATCACGTCCGATACGATGACGTCGGGCCGCTGGGCCTCGACCCTGGCCAGCGCCTCTCGCCCGTTCGTCACCAACTCGACCTCGTACTCGGCGCCCAGGAGCTCCGCCAGGTAAGCGCCCATGTCCGGGTTGTCCTCGGCTATGAGCAGGCGCGGCGCGCGCTCGATCGCTTGAGCGGCGGCGGAAGGGCTCGCGCTGGCGGCGCGCGCCGTGGGCTCCTCGAGGTAGCCCTCGCCACCGAGCGCCTGCGCCGCACCGGGCGTCGCCGGGGGGCACGGGGGCGAAGGGCCCGTTCTAGGGGCGTCCTCCTCGATCTCCCCCGGAGCGGCGGAGCGCTGCCCGCACGAGCCCTTCGACGCGAAGAGATGGTCCGGTGCGCGCGGGAGCTTCACAAAGAAGCGGGAGCCCTCTCCCGGCTTGCTCGTCACCCCGACCGTGCCACCCATGAGCTCCGTGAGGTCCTTGACGAGGGACAGTCCGATCCCCGTTCCCTCGTGCTTGCGTGTCCTCGACGCGTCGATCTGCTGAAATCTCTGGAAGAGGAGGTATCTCTTCTCCGCCGGGATGCCGGGGCCCGTGTCCTCGACCGACAGCTCGAAGTGATCGCCCGACGCCTGCAAGCTCACCGCGACCGCCCCCCCGGACGGGGTGAACTTCAGGGCGTTGCCCAGGAGGTTGAGCATGATCTTCTCGAACTTGCGCCGATCGAGGGGGGCCGCACCGAGCTCGGGATCTGTCTGGATCGACAAATGAACGCCGCCCCGCTCCGCCGCCGCCCGGGCGCCGTCCACCAGGTCCTCGCAGAGCTCGGCGACGTCGACGGCCTCCCAGTCGAGGCGCATCTTGCCGGCTTCGATCTTCTGGTGATCGAGAACATCGTCGACCAGGCGGTGTAGCCGCCGCGCGTTGCGCTGGACGCGCTCGAGGTCCGCCCGGACCTGCGGCGGGAGCGGCTCGCCCCGACTCGACAGGAGCGACGCCAGAGGGCCTAGGATCAGCGCCAGCGGTGTCCGGAGCTCATGGCTCATCATCGTGAGGAAATCCCCCTTGGCGCAGGCGGCGGCGAGGGCGGCCTCCTTGGCCTGGAGGAGCTCGACCTCCATCTGCTTGCGCTGGGTGATGTCGGCGTAAATGCCGAGCATCCCCGTCACCTTCCCGGAGGCTTCGCGGAGCGGGACCTTGCTCGTCAGCAGGTACGCCAGCGAGCCATCGGCCCGGTGCTGCGTCTCCTCGAAGTCGAGGCGAGGCTGCCCGCTCTCCATCACCTCGCGGTCCATCCGCACGAAGTAGTCGATCTCCTCGCGGGTGCCCCGCGCGACCTGCTCGTCCGTCTTGCCCAGGATATCGTCGATGCTGCCGAGCTGGAGATCCTCCACCAAGCGCCGATTGCCACCGAGAAACCGACCCTCGCGATTTTTCCAGAAAATCGTGTGGGGTACGTGCTCGATGACGTACTTTAAGACCGTGTGCTGGTGATGGAGCCGCGCCTCCGTCGCGCGCGCCTCGGCGAGCTGGCAGCGCAGCATTGCATTCCTCCGGACGAGCTTGCCACGGACCGACAGACGGAGGGGTCGCGATGATGGGGACTTGGGGTGCGCTAGCGCCATGACCGAACCCAACGCTATTTACTTGTTGCGGGAGCATTCGCCATAGAGGCGCCGACTTTTTCCGGCCTGCCACCCCGCCGCCCGCGGCTCTCCAGTCGCCTTCGCCCGCCTTCGCCAGGGGCCTCCGCCGGCGCCTCCTCCGCGCCCGAGAGGCGCGCGTGCTCGTCCAGCGCGATGGGCTCGAACGTTCGTCGCGCACCGTTCGTCGCGCACCGACCGTGGCGAATCGCGGCGGGCTGCTTTTTTCTGCAGGGCGCTTGCGAGCGGCTGCCGCTGCCCCAGACTTTCGCCGCCGCGCGAGGCGCCGGGACCCTGGGAGTCAACTGCAATGAAGACCAGCATCAACATGCTCTTGTGGACCGCGCACGTCACCCGCGAGCACTTCCCCACCCTCGCTGCGCTCCGGGAGGCCGGCTTCGACGGCGTCGAGGTGCCCATTTTCTGGGGCGACGCCGCCCACTACGGCGAGATCGCGAGGGAGCTCCGCGAGCAGGACCTCGGCTGCACGGCCGTCACGGTCATGGACGAGCAGGCCAACCCCATCAGCCCCGACGCCGCTGTGCGAGAGGCCGCTGTGGGGCGCCTCCGCTGGGCCGTCGAGATGACGGCGACCCTGGGCGGCGAGGTGCTGTGCGGCCCGATCCACTCGCCGGTGGGCGTCTTCACCGGCCGCGGCCCCACCGAGGACGAGAAGAGATGGGCCACTGACGTGCTGCGCCGGGCCGCCGAGGACGCCGAGGACGCCGGGGTCACGCTGGCCGTAGAGTACCTCAACCGCTTCGAGTGCTACTTCCTGACCACCGCCGCCCAGGCTCGTGACCTGGTGCAGCGCGTTCACCATCCTCGCTTCCGGACGATGTACGACACCTTCCACGCCAACATCGAGGAGAAGAGCATCACGGAGGCGATCGCCTGCGTCGCCGAGAGCTTGGTCCACGTCCACATCAGCGAGAACGACCGCGGGACGCCGGGCCGCGGTCACGTTCACTGGGACGAGACCTTCGCGGCGCTGCGGCGGGCCGCTTACGATGGCTGGCTGGTCATCGAAGCGTTCGGCGCGGCGCTGCCGACCCTGGCCGCGACAACGCGCGTATGGCGGGATCTCTCCCCCTCTGCCGAGGACGTCTACACGCGTGGGCTCCGCTTGATGAAGGAGAAATGGGCCACCGCCCCGACGCAGCCAGTGAACGCGCTCGATCCTACGGAGTCGGGACGGTGAAGGAGAAGGTGGTGCCGCGCCCGAGCTCGCTCTCGACGCCGATCGAGCCGCCGTGCGCCTCGACGATCTCCTTGGCGATCGAGAGGCCGAGCCCGGTTCCATGCTGCCGGGCAGTGTCCGCCTGCCAGTAAGCGTCGAAGACCCGAGCGAGATCCGGCGGGGCGATCCCCGGCCCCTGGTCGGAGATCGAGAAGCGGACGCCGCGCTCGATGGGGCTGGCCCGCATCGCGACAAGTGCCCCTCGGGGAGAGAACTTGAGCGCGTTGCCGACCAGGTTGACGAAGACCCGAGAGATATGCTGGCGGTCACAGAGGACCAGGGGCAGACCGGGAGGGACCTCCGCGCGCAGGTCGATGCCCCGGGCCTCGGCGAGCGGTTGCTCCTGCTCGAGGACTTCGAGCAACAACACCTCGGCAGGGACAGGGCGCTTGTCGAACACGAGCCTGCCCTCCTGGAGCAACGCGTGACTGCGCAGACTGGAGACCAACGCCGCCATCTGTCTCGCCGCGTTGGCGATCTGGGTCACACGCCTCCGTTCGCCCGCGCGCTGCGCGCCTTCGTCGGTGCGCGCAAGGAGCAAGGAGGCGCTCATCGAGATGACCCCGAGCGGATTGTTGAGATCGTGCGCGATGGTAGAGAGCAGGCGGTCCCGGCGCTGAAGTGCTTCGACGATCTGGTCGTAGAGGCAACCCATCTCCGACCCGGTGCGTCCTCGCTCGGTGATGTCCTGGGAGATGCCGAGCAGGCGGCCGGGCGGGCCCGCGTGCCCCTGGATGGAGACCTTCGTCGTGTGGAACCATCGACGGCCCTTCCTCGTCGTCATCGGCTCGTTGGCGCTAACCGGGATCCTATCGGCGATGACCAGCCGGTCCCGGTGCTGGTAGCCTGCCAGCTCCTCGTCTGGGAAGAAGCCCTTGCCGGTCGTCCCGAGCAAGTCCGCCGCCCCGATCCCCGACATCTCCTCGAACCCGCGGCTCCAGTGCTCGATTTGGAGATCTTTGCCGTCCTTGATCAAGAGGAGCAAACCCATCCGCTCGCCGATGTCGTTCAGGAGCCAGGCGAGGTGCCGCTCATCTTCCTCCGCGCGCGTCCGCTCGGTCACGTCAGACACCCTGCACAGCACCTCGGCTCGGTCTCTCGTCTGATCGGGGGCGCGGTCGAGGCGGACCTCGTAGGAGCGACCCGCGACCTTGAGCTCGAAGACTGCCTCCTCTTCCTGCAACATTGCCGGATCGACGCTCCCGAGCGCCTGCTCCAAGCATCGCTCCAAGGGCGCGACGCGGGCGTCCTTCACCACGGCTCGCCCCGAACCGCTGCGCCGCCCTGAGAGCTCCTGGACGGCCTCCGTATGATGTGTGAAACACGTGCGGATCGAACTCCACCGGCACCGGGCATATCGAGCGCGAGCATCCCACAGCGGCGATGATCGAGCAAGCAAGGCAGCGAGTCCGTCAGGTAGCGGTGGATTTGGAGTTCCGGGAGCGGGCGGCCGCGGGCTGCGTCGGGCGGCATGACTTCACGGAACGCCCCCGCCTCGCCCTCCTTCGGGCGGGCTCTCACCCGACGCGCCCTGGCGCCGCATCCTCCCCTCGAGACGGGGCGTTGTTCGTGTTTCTGAACAAGGCATGGAATCGGCTGAAAATCCTCTTCTGCGACGCCACTGGGGCCTCGCGGCACGTTCCTGCTGCCGGGGACGCTCGACGCCCACGCCACCCATGTCGCGGTCTCTGCCGAAGAGCTGACGCGTCTGCTGCGCGGCCTGGATACCGGGCGAGCACAGCACGTCCGTCGCCTTCCTGCGCTTCACTGACGTCATTGTGAGCTTGGATCGCCAATGACGCACTCGCCGCAGAGCGACAAATCAATCCAGCGCTGGCAGAGCTGGCTCCGGCACCCACTGGATGGGGGAAGCCCCCTTCGGATTGGGTCTGGCAGCACGCGACGATCGAACAAAAACCCACCCTTGGAAAGCCTCTCCGATCTCCACGACGAACTTGTCTCCGCCGACCGCGAGCATGGAGACGTCGCCGTTGTCCATGACGATTCTGGGTGGAGCATGTCGGCTCATCGAGATGGAAGACTTATCTTTGAGCACCGCGGGACAGGCGGGGAACGGCACATGATCGCCGTTCCCAAGGAGCGTGTCGTGGAACTGTGGAAACAACTTATTGACGGGGACATCGAAGGCCTACTCGCGGAGACGTGGAAGCCTGGATACATCGAACGACAGACATAGCGCGATGTTTACCAGCACGACGCGGCTGGCCGCGAGGTGCGGCACACGACGCCGTGGGATGCGGTCGTGGAGACCGACCACGATGGCCTGCGCGTCGAGGTCACCGACGCGCTGGATCATGTGACCGTGGTCGAGAACGCCCCGCTGGGACAGCCGGCGGCCGTCACCGACGCGGCGCTCGGGGTCACCCGCTACGCGTATGGCCCGTTCGGCGCGCTCTGCACGGTCACCGCGCCGGGCACCGATCCAGGCGGCGCGGTCACGCGCACCACGCGCGACGCCTTCGGCCGCGTGCGGCAGCTCGATCACCCCGTTCGGGGCACGACCGTCTTCACGAACGACGGCTTCGGCGAGCTGATCTCGTCGACCGACGCGCTCGGGCGCGCCGCCTCGCGCCTCGACGAGCACGGCGCCGAGCGGCTGACGACCACGTGGACCTGGGACACGGCGGCGAACGGCATCGGCAAGCTCGATCCGCTCGCGAGCCCGGACGGCGGGCAGGGCCAAGCGTGAGTACGACGTGCGCTCGCCGGAGCGGGCGGTGGCGCTCGTCACCCGCGGAGTTGATCAGCCAGGGACGCGGAGGCTAGGACGAGCCGGCCGGATCACGAAAAGCAGAACCGCGCGGGCCACCAACGCGGGCTGGCGATCGGGGATGCGCGTGGGACGAAAAGGCCCAAGAACGAGGGCGCCGCTCGCATGGGGTCGAGCAGCGGGCAGAGGTTGGCCAACGGCCACGCGCGAGCGGCACGCGGAGGGACGAGGCCGAGAGGCTCACGCCGCGTCGAACGACGGGTCTCTGGCCCTGGCGATGGGCGGCGGCTCGGTGGGGATGCCGAGATGGGTCAGGAGCGCCACGATGGCTTCGCGCTGCGCACGTTGACCGATGTCGGCGACGACCCGCCGGCGCCTACCGCACGGACACGCGAACACATCGTCCAATAGACGCGGCGGATGAGGGAAGCCCAGTCGATGCGTACGTAGACGGGCAGGACGATGCCGTCGCCGAGGCTCGTGCGCGCGCTCGCCGGAGGGTCCCAGGTAGCCGCGGGGAGGTGGCGCCGTGAGGTCGTTGGCGCAGGTCGGTGGCGCCGTCGCGCTCGTCTTCGTCTTCGTCTCCGGCACCGGGATGCTCGTCGCCGCGGGTCCGTGAGCCACCACGGCGGCTCGCCACGACGAGCCCGACGCGAGCACGCCGGAAAGGCGCAGCAACGGATACCGGGGTGGAGGCACGAGAGCCGCGATGCGCGCCAGAAAATGCACCGGCGCCAGCACCAGGTGAGTCGCGCCGTTGCGACGGGGCTTGCGAAGACGGTACGCGACGCGGCCATCGGGCAGGAGCCAGATGCGCTCCAGGCTGAAGGGCGGGCGCGCGCCGTAGCGGCACAGCCGTTCAAGGCCGGCGCGATCCCCCGCGCGGAGCCTGACGCCCGCATGGATGTTGAAGCCTGCCACCTCGCCGGCCCACGGGCTCTTGCCCCGGGGGCGGAAGCGATCCTCGTCGTCCGCCTCTGCGAGGGGGACGCCGTCCTCATCGAGGCGCACAAAGGTGCCGCCGAAGAGCGACAGTTGCAGGCACGCTTCGAGCGGGGAGAGCTCGGGGACCGAGTTGGAGCGCTCCTCGCTCGGCCGGTCGTCCACGAGCTTCCGCCGCCGCAGCCACCGCATCATGCGCATCTCGACGCGCGCGGCGACAGCGGCGATGTCGTCGCGCGAGGGCGCAGGACCCTGGTGGAAAACGACCTCGGGACCGTCCTTTCGAGTGAATACGCCATCGAGCGCGACGACGTGGAAGTGCACGAAGCTCCCAAGCGTAGAGTCGAACCGTTGCACGAAGGTCACCGAGCCGGTCTCGCCGCCGGGCGTGGCGCGCTCGGTCGCCTTCTGCTTCTGCCAGCGCGCGATCTCCTCGACGAAGATGCGACCCGCCGCGGTCAGTGCAGCGCCTGCGTCGCCCGCCTCTGCGTCGCCTGCGCCTGGCCCTGCGTCGTTGTGCGCTCCGTCAGCGCCCTCAGCGAAGTCGCTCGCGCATACCGAGCCTACGGTGCGAGTTGAGCCGACCCTGATCTCGGTCTTGCACTGGGGGCGGCTGCTCGACGGGGAGTTGTTCGCAACCTCGCGCTACGTCGAGTGGGCCGTGCTCATGAAACGCACCTTCGGCTTCGATGCTCTGCGATGCCCGAGATGCGAACGGAAGATGCGCGCGCTTTCGACGATCACAGACCCAAAGGCGAGCCGCCGCATCCTCGATTCCTCGATCATCTCAACCTACCCTCGCACCCCCGAACGGCAGCACCCGCACGCGACCCAACGTGGGAACCGATGGCGTTCGGCTTCGACGCCGCGTAGCTGGGCACACGACCCGCCCCCGTCATGGCGAGCGCACGCCGCGGTCGTCGAGGCACAGCTGCGCCCACAGCACGCCGCGCCGGCCATGCGATGGGGCAAGCGGGTATCGGATAGGCCAAACACGGCTCGCCAGCCGCCGTCCCCGCGGGGCTTGACACGGGCCAATGTTCTACCGTTTCCTATCCGCTGTTCTACCGTTTCCTATCCGCTTCCTATCCGCCGGGCCAATGTTCTACCGTTTCCTATCCGCCCAGCCATTCGCGGAGTTCTTCGAGCTCCCACTGGTTGCCTGGCCTGGCAGTGTTGGCCTTCTCGACCAGCTGTCGAGTCGCAGCTTTGACCTCTTCGATGGTCACGATGCGCACGTTACCATTTTGATGCCCGTTTCTCTAGAGCGGGCATGATTCCGCGATTTCGCCGCCGGTCTTCGCCGCGACGAGCGCGCGGTGAAGGCCGCGCTGACCCATGCGCCGGCTCAAGGCGGGAGATGGACGGGGGCATATCTAACGGGCGCCAGGATGCGCCCACCGCCACCTGCGGCCACCCGATCGCCAGGAGCAGGGACATCCGCGTCTCTCCAAATACGACCGGAGCCTCCCTGCCGGGCCCGCTCGGGACGTCGTGGTCTAAACGACTCCGGGCTGGTGAGCTTCCGCGTCGTGTTTACGTCCAGAACATGAGATCTGACTCCTGGATCTATGGTGTAGTAGGAATCGGATCTGCTCCATCACGGAGAGTAGTGAAATGTCGATGGTCTTGGCGCGACGAGAGACAAGAGGATTCGTTGACAAGCGGCGGATTTCTGCTTGAATTGTCTATTGCACGCTGTAGCGGGAGCCAGCGCTGCGCAGACCGAGACCGAACAGGGCGTATGACGTGCAGGTAGACGAGGTGCCGACTCGCTTTACGAACCGCGGCGGATCCGTCCGTCTCATCATCGATTGTCAGCGGTTGGATGGTGCTGGGCGCCAGGTGTCCAGGGTATCTGCCATGACAACTCGCGCGCGCCGCCGGCCATCGCTGAGGTGACTTCCGAGCGATCCGAGCGCACGCCTCGTGTCGCAGAGTCACTGTGCTACATCGACATGTCGTCTCGGTGAACGACGACGCGCCGTTCAGGCGCGTGCACCCGTGACGACGGATCGCAGGCAGGGGGCAAAATGGCAGAAGCACACTCGCGTGACGAACGTTGGAAGATAGAGGCAGAGTTCTTCGACGAGGTGACCAAGAGGACCTTACACCAGGGAGATGTGGTCGATCCGCTCGCGCTCTCGCGCTATAGCGCCGCCCGTCTGCGCAAGCGATTCAACAAGGAGTTCAGTGTCCAGGCGCTCGGGGACCTGCATGGCAAAAGGCTGCTGGACGTGGGCTGCGGAGATGGCGATAACACCGTTTTATTCGCCAAGCTCGGCGCGCAAGCGACGGGCATCGACATCTCGCCGGGGGCCGTCGACCGGGCCAGGCGTCGCGCGCGGGTCAATGGTGTAGAGGAACAAACACGCTTCGTCTGCACGCCGATCGAGACCGCGAACATCGAGGATAACTCCTTCGATATCATATGGTGTAATGCAATTTTGCACCATATGATTACAGAGCTTCCGTTGGTGATGGACCGGCTGACGCGCTGGGCTAAACCCGGCGCGCTGCTCCTCTTCGCGGAACCGATCAATTTAACCCGGACGCTGCGTCGCCTGCGTACGAAGCTGCCGATCCCGACTGACGCCACGCCCGACGAGCGGCCGCTCGAGTCGGCGGAGCTCTCGCTGATCCGAAGCCATTTGATTGACGCGCAGGAGCGGCACTTCTTGCTGCTCGCGCGGCTCAAGCGGTTCATCCTGGTCGACCGCAGCTACGAACGAGCCTCGCCGCTGCTCAAGGCGCTCATGCATATGCTCTATGGTATCGATTCCTCGCTGCTGTCATTGCCGGCGCTGCGGGGCCTTGCAGGCTTGCTCGTGCTGTACGGAGCGCCGCGCAAGGGCGCCGGGGCGACTGCGGCTGCGGCTCGGCCCGGCGTCACGCCTTCTTGAGATCCCAGTCGAACATCCAGCGGATGCCGAACGCGTCGGTGAGCGTGCCCTACGTCGCGCCCCACAACGTGTCGTGAAGGGGCGTCGTCACGGTGCCGCCGGCGGCGCGCGCATCGAACGCCTTCGTCGTCTCCGCGACGTCGTCGAAGTGCAGGCACACCTGGGTGTTGCTCTCCTTCGGGGCCGGCGTGCCAGGCATGCTGTCGCTCACGCCGCCGGTCGACGAAAAGGGGGCCTTTTGATGTTCGTTCCCCCTCACTCACATGTCGAGATGCTTTTCGCGATCTCCTGCCCCCTCGGCGGCGATTCCGGGGGCATGCGCTCTGGACGAGCCCCCACAGGGGCGGTCATCCCCTGAGCGACCTCCGGGTCCTATCTGTCCAACGTCACGCGAGATCGCGGACGACCCGGTCGAAGGTCCCCAGCGCGTCTGGCCGGGAGCAGCACTGCTTGTACGAGGAGACGGAACCCGCCCGTCCGTGACGCAGAGATGCAGTAAAGGACGGAGATGGGCCGGGAGCGATGGGATGGGATGAATTGACTTCTCCTCCGGAGACTGCAAGATTGCCTTCCCGCGGAATGACCGTCTCGCCGCGGTGACACACGATGGAGGGGGAAATGCGCTCACGAGCAGCACGCGGGGCGGGATGCTCCACGCTGGTCTGCGCCGTGATCCCGGTGGCGTCCTGCGCGTGTCGTCGCCGGATCTCGCCGTTGCGGTGGATGCCGCCAGCGGACCGCCGTCCGCGGCGAGCGATACGGTCTTCTGCACAGGCGAGCTCCTTCGGCTGCTCCTGACGGTGCAGCGTGGCGTGGATCGATGTCCGCTCGGGGGTAGGTGCATGCTGAAGCTGCGAGATGGTTGGCTCTTGCGGGTCGCGCCGCTGGCGTCGCGCTGGGATACTTCGTCGCCACAGGTCCTCGTGCCGAGGCGGAAGCTCCTGGTCCCCGAGTGGCACCTGTGGGCCGGGTTCATCGCCGCCGCGATCCTCGCGCGCGGCGTCGTCTCGTTCGGCCTGCTCGGAGCGATGCCCCTCGTGTCGGATGCCGCGGCCTACGCGCAGGAGGCGCTGGGCCTCCTGCGCGAGCGTCCGCCGAGCAACGCGTTCTACTGGCCGCCGGGCAACTCGATCGTGCTCGCCTTCACCTACGCAGTGCTCGGCCACGAGATCACCAGCGCGCGCGTCGTGACGCTGCTGGCCGGCACGATCAGCGCCGTGGTCGCGGCGCTCGTGGCGAACCGGCTGTTCCAGGATCGCCGGGCCGCGATCGCGACCGGCTTTCTTGCGGCGCTCTACATGCCTTCGGTCATGCTGAGCTCCCAGCCGTACTCGCAGCATCTGGCCGGATTGTCGCTGCTGCTCTTCGCCTACTGGGGGCTGCGGGCGTTCTCGGAGGGCCGCCTGGAGCTGTATGCCGGGGCCGGCTTCGCCTACGGGCTCGGCTGCCTGACCCGCCCATCCATGCTCAGCGTGCTGCCCGTCCTGGCTGTGCTGGCGGCCAAGCACGTCCTCGATGCGAACGATCACGCGCGGAAGCCGTCGCGACGTGCCGCCCTGGGCCTGGCGATCTTCGCCGTCGCCGCCGGCGCATGCATGGGGCCGGTCATGGCGCACAATCATGCCCATCAGGCAGGGATGGCGATTTCGACGAACAACGAGCGCAACTTTTTCCTCGGGAACAACCCGTACACGCCAAACTACAAGACCAGCCAGCTTGCGCAGCGCGCGATCACGGACCTGGACACCGAGGTGCAGCAGTACCTGAAGCATTTTTACCAGCAGCCGAACCCCCGGGCCGCGATGATGAGCGAGGCCCTGCGCTTCATCCGGGAGCGCCCGATGATCACATTGTACCGGACCTGGAACCGCGCCATGTCGTTCTGGGGGTTCGACTACCTCGCATCTAGGCTCATCCAGGCGCATGCGAGCGTCGGCCACGTCGGGCTCCTCGGGCTGCTCGCCGTGGAGGCTGGCTCCTACCTCCTCGTGATGGCGCTCGCCCTGATCGGCCTGTGCTGCTTTGCTGACCAGATGAGCCGCAACTGGGTGCGCTGGCTCCTGGCGCTGGTCGTGGCGTACGAGGTGCCGTACATGATCGCCTTCTCCGGCGGCACGTTCCACTTCCCGGTGATGGGTCTGATCCTCCCCTTCGCCGGGGGAGCCCTGGCCGAGTTCCTCGCGAGCGGAAGACGTTCACGGGCCTGGGCTCGGCTGCGCGCGAGCCGGTTCGCTTGGTGCTCGCTCGCGGTCCTGCTGTTGATCCAGATAGAGTACGCCTACCAGATCATCGTCATGGCGTAGCGCGGCGGAGCCAGGCGCTCCCTCGTCGTCAGGGCACCATATCGCGATGAGTTCGCCAGTCGGCGCTTCCCCTCGTCGAAAGAGCGACGAGCTTTGACCACGCATCCGATCGAGATACCTTGCCGAGAGCGACAAGCGATCTTCCTTTTTTGCCTCCTCAGAAGAATTTGGGCTCTTCGTGAGAACTCGGGCCGAATGATTTGGGTAAGTTGAGCTGAGGACACCTCGAGCGCGACGAATTCTTGCTCAGAACGAGAAAGCCGAGCCGACGTTCGGAATGACGATCGTCGACGACGTCGAGTACATAAACGGTGCGCTGACCCATCGACTCCGCGGCATTGCGGTGGTCCCTTCGTATTCACGGCAAAGCGAATCGAGGAGACCAGGATGGGTCAGCGCACGCGCATTCTAACAGAGATTCTGGGGTTCAACGGCTGGAAAGTGCGAGAGGCTTACTTCGAGGATGCGCAGCGCACCCGCTTCGAGCCGGTCGCTGGCTACGGCGCGCTTCCCGAGACGCGGCTGGTGCTGCGGGTCGAGCGCCGGTGGGCGCCGCGCTGCAACCAGTGCGGGACGATCTGCCGGGCGGCCGCACACGAGCGGCTGCCGGTTCGGCGTTGGCGGGACCTGCCGTCGGCGGGTCGGCCCACCGTCCTCGAAGCCGAGCTCATCCGCGTCAAGTGCACGCGATGCAGGGGGGCTCCCGTAGAAATGCTGCCTTGGGCCGAACCTCATCAACGCCAGACCAAACGGCTTCAACAGCAAGTTGCACTCGAAGCGGCAAGTATGCCCGTGATGCATGTAGCTGTGCTGCATGGCTGGACTGGCACACGGTACGCCGCGCGGAGGGCGAGGCGCTCGCCCGCTGGGACGCTACGCGTCCCGAAGTGGCACTTCGGCACGTGGGCGTCGATGAGAAGTGGCTTGGCCGTCGCCACAGACTCGACTATGAGTTCGTGACGATTGTTAGCAACCTAGAGACCGGCGAGCCACTGTGGATAGGTCCCCATCGACGCGAAGAAACCCTGCGTACCTGGCTCGATACCCTATCGCCTGACCAGAAAGCGAATATCGTTCTATTCGCGATGGATATGCATCGTCCTTTTCTGAACGCGGTCCAGAGCGACCCTCAGCTGAAGCACGCCGTCGTCGTTCACGACCCGTTCCACATCATGAAACGTGCAGGAGAGGCAGTCACAGAGGTCCGCAAAGAAACGTTCTTTCGTGCGGGGCCCGAGATGCGCGGCATAGGAAGGGGAACACGCTGGTTGGTTCTGCGCGCCTGGGAGCGCTGCACGCCGGCGCAGCAAGGTGAGCTTCGTATCCTCTTGTCGTACAACCGGACGCTGGCACGGGCCTACCAAATCAAGGAAGAGCTCCGCGAGACGCTTCACGCCCCGGATCGTGCCTCAATGGAAGCGGGACTCCGTCATCTGCTCCGCCGTACGCAGTTACGCGGCTGCAAGGCGCTTCGAAGGCTCCACGACTCACTCGTCGACCACTGGGAGCAGATCGTGGCGCTGGGTGACCACCATCCCGCAACCGGGCGGACCGAGGCGTTGAACAACAACTGGGAGACCGTGGTGCGCCGAGCTCGCGGCTATCGCAATCACGACTACCTGCTGCTCAAGCTCCGCTTCATGGTCGCGAACCCAGTCCGAACGTCGACCGGCACGGCGCGATTCCTGGCCCTTGGAATGCAGGCTCCCCTACGTGCTGCCGCATGAAAACGCCGGCCCGGATTTCGACGAAGAGCCGCAATTTCCGATGGGTGAACGGAATGCGCCACCCCTCTTTCGCCTGGAAGCCACCGCTCGCCGGCGCTGTCGTGCTCAGCAGGAGCTACGCTGAGAATTTTATCGGACCCGGCGTAATGCCTGACCGGGGAACGCCCTGACAGCTCGCCGCCCCCGGACAATGCCGCCATCGAGCATGATCCGCCTCGGCGATGGCGCGCTGCGGTGGGCCGGCCGCCCCGCCATCAAAGAGCTGGATCGACAAGCGCACCATCGGCATCAACAACGGTGCTCAATAACACACGCGAGCACATCGTCCAAGTAGACGCGGCGGATGAGGGAAGCCCAGTCGATGCGTGCGTAGACGGGCAGGACGATGCCGTCGCCCAGGCTCGTGCGCGCGCTCGCCGGAGGGTCCCAGGTCGCCGCGGGAGGTGGCGCCGTGAGGTCGTTGGCGCAGGTCGGTGGCGCCGTCGCGCTCGTCTTCGTCTTCGTCTTCGTCTTCGTCTTCGTCTCCGGCACCGGGATGCTCGTCGCCGCGGGTCCGTGAGCCACCACGGCGGCTCGCCACGACGAGCCCGACGCGAGCACGCCGGAAAGACGCAGCAACGGATACCGGGGTGCAGGCACGAGAGCCGCGATGCGCGCCAGAAAATGCACGGGCGCCAGCACCAGTTCTGCCAGCGCGCGATCTCCTCGACGACGATGCGACCCGCTGCGGTCAGTGCATCGGGCCGCAGGGCGAGCAGGCGGCGCACGGCAAACGGCGTCGTTAGCACCCACTGGCGCACGGGCACATCGGGCAGGACATGATCGACAAGATGCGCCGCGGTCCCGCACATCCGCCGGGGTTCGTCGTCCGCCTTCGCGGGCTCTTGCTGCCTCGGCTCTTGCTGCCTCGCAGGGCGTGGTCCGATGCGCTTGCGCCATGGGCTCGCCGACGCCAGCACTCCCGCATACTTGACGGTGTGAAAGCGCGGGGGCGAGACGCTGGTTGCGAGCCGGCATAGCAGCGAAAGCGGATCCATGGCGACCGCGACCGTCCCGTCGGCAAAGGCGCGCTTGAGCGACAGCCGCACCAATCCGTCCGCTTGCAGCTCGAGCACGCTCCTGCGCGATCGGAGGCCGTAGGACGTAGCGCAAGAGCGCCTCCCTGCCCGCAGCGTCGAGCCCGCCGGCGCGTGTCGCCGCGTGCAAGGTGAAGCCGTCGATCGAGGCGCAGAGCGGCTTGTCGTACGCCAGGGCGGTCGGCGATAGCGGCATCCTGAGCAGTCGACGGGGCACTTTTCTGAGTCGGTAATTCAGTATGTGACCAACAACTTTCAGTTTAATTCTGCGGTAGGTGCGGTGCAAACTGGCGCCAATGCAACGTCAAATGTGGTGCAGAACCTCGGTGCCGAAGTGATGGCGCACCCTTGCCGAGCTGAGGCGGATCATAGAGGGGATTCATGGTGATAAACGTATGGAGGCGATGGAGCTAGTTGATACGCTGGAGGAGCAGACTAAATCCAGTAGTCCAAAAAAGGGGCTGATTAAGCAGTGTGGAGAGGGCCTCAAAGGTCTTATCGCGCCGATCGACATCGTTCCGCTGATCACCACCATCTTCACACTTCTCACGGAATAACGCGTGCGGCGGTACTGGTGCGCGATAAGCGGGGGCTTATCGGGCACCAGCCGCCGCCGCTGCCAGCTCGAGGCGCTGCTCGACCGGATGGATCTCGTCGTGGTCTACATCCACCCGTTGCGAAGCCGTTCCACCTGGTCGCGCGGCTCGCCGGCTGAACTACGGCTCCACCAGCTCGGGTGGCGGCGGCGGGCAGTCGAGCGTCCGCAGGAACGCGAGCAGATCGTCCTTCTCGCGTACCTCGACATCGCGCGCCGCCGGATCCAGCTCGCCCACGGCGCTCGCCTGCATGTGCGGTCCGTCGTCGTACACGTCCTCGATGAAGTCCTCCAGGCCCTCGCGGTGGCCGCGGTGGCCGAAGAACCGCCGCTGGCCGACGCCTCTCAGGGTGGGCGTCCGGAACGCGCCCAGGGTGCCGGTCTCCTGCAGCACGGTGTCGAGCAGCTGCTGGCCGGCGGCCGGATCGTCCGAGTAGGCGCCTGCCGCGTTGAAGGGGTCGGCGTGCAGCGCCTCGGCGACCGCGGCGCGGCCGAGGTCCGGCTCGTCTTTGCCGGAGCCGATGCCGACGTTGTGGAACCTGCCGTCGGAGAAGCTCGGCCCCGCGTGGCAGCCGGCGCAGCCCTGGCGGAGGAACTTGGCGCCGCCGGAGAGCTCCTTGTCGTCGAGCTCCAGCTCGCCGCGCGCCCAGCGATCGAAGCGCGTGTCGGCGCAGAGCAGCCGGCGCTCGTACGCCTCCAGCGCCTTGCCGACGTTCGCGAACACCCGCTGCACCTCGTCCTGCTGCGGCGCGGTCAGGAGATCCCACGCCGGCAGCCCGGGGCGCGCCCGGGCAGGCAGGCCCGCGAGATCGGGCAGCGGACCGAAGATCGCCTCGTAGTCTTCGCGGTAGCGCTCGGCGATGAAGCGCGCGACCTCCACGCGGGTGAGGTCCATCTCCTGCTCGTTCTCGAGGGCCTTGAGCGGCTGCGACCAGGGTGAGTCGGCCAGGCCGTCCCAGAGCAAGAAGCGCTGGAAGGCGACGGCGGTGATCGGCATGGAGTGGCGACGGCCCTCGCGCCCCTCGACGCCGAGGGAGACGGGCCTCGCGTCCGAGAATCCCGCCCGCGGATCATGGCAGCTGACGCAGCCGACCTCCCCGTCGGCGCTCATTCGCCTGTCGAAGAACAGGCGCCGCCCGAGCTCGGCGGCGGCCGGATCGTCGGCGTACCTGTTGGTCGGCGAGGAGGGCAGCGCCTCGGGCCCGATCTGCATGGCGGCGAGCTCCTCTTCTTCCTCGACGGTCATGCCGCCGCCGCACCCGGCGAGCGCGATCCCCGCGGCCATGGCCAGCCAGCATCCTCGGTTCCTGCACGTCTGCATGGTGGTCCTCCCTGGATGACGTCGATCCAGGAGTGCCCCGGGCGCGGTGAGCGGGGCGTCGCGGCGGCGTCAAAAATTCGTGAAAAGCACCCGCAGCGCGGGTTCAGTCCACGCTGCCGGCTGCCGCGCGCTCGGGGCCCCAGCCCCGAGCGCTGCCTGGATGTCCGGTCACGTCTTTCCACGCTGCCGGCTGCCGCGCGCTCGGGGCCCCAGCCCCGAGCGCTGCCTGGATGTCCGGTCACGTCTTTCCACGCTGCCGGCTGCCGCGCGCTCGGGGCCCCAGCCCCGAGCGCTGCCTGGATGTCCGGTCACGTCTTTCCACGCTGCCGGCTGCCGCGCGCTCGGGGCCCCAGCCCCGAGCGCTGCCTGGATGTCCGGTCACGTCTTTCCACGCTGCCGGCTGCCGCGCGCTCGGGGCCCCAGCCCCGAGCGCTGCCTGGATGTCCGGTCACGTCTTCGGGCGCGCGGCGTCGCGCGCCGGGTGGTACCCTCGGCGCCAGGATGAAGCAGCCGCTCAGGGTGCTCGTCGTCGAGGATCACCGGGACATCGCGGCCAACATCGCCGATTTCCTGGAGGCCCGCGGCCACCTGGCCGACTTCGCCTACGACGGCGTGAGCGGCATGCACCTCGCGCTCACCCGCGAGCTCGACGCGATCGTGCTCGACATCATGCTGCCGGGCATGGACGGGTACACCTTCTGCCGCAAGCTCCGCGAGGACGCGAAGCGGGACACGCCGGTCCTGATGCTCACCGCCCGCGACGCCGTGGGCGACCGGCTCCAGGGCTTCCGCGCCGGAACGGACGATTACCTGATCAAGCCGTTCTCCCTGGAGGAGCTGGAGGCGCGCCTCCTGGCGCTGTTCCGGCGCTGTCGCCCGAGCCGCGGCGCGCTCCTCCGCGTCGGCGATCTCGAGCTCGATCTGGGCACGCGCGCGGTCCGGCGCGCGGGGCGCGCGATCGATCTCAACCCGACCTCGTTCCGGATCCTCACCGAGCTGATGCAGGCGAGCCCGAACGCGGTCACCCGCGAGCGCCTCGAGGTGGCGCTGTGGGGCGACGCGCCGCCGGCGAGCGACGCGCTGCGCTCGCAGATCTACCTCCTGCGCCAGGCCATCGATCGGCCGTTCGCGCCTTTTGCGCGGCCGCTGCTCGTCACGCTCCACGGCGTGGGGTATCGGCTGGTGGCGGGCGATGAGCCGTGAGCGCGGGATCCGCTCCCGGATCCTGGCGGCGTTCACGGCGTTCGCGGGCTGCGTCGCGATCCTGTTCGCGGCGGCGGGGCACGCGGCGCTCTATGTCATCGAGGACTCCGTGAACGACCGCCAGCTCGCGGCGGAGACCGACCGGGTGCGCCGCTTCGTCGAGCAGCACGGCGCGCTGCCGCCGCCTTCGCCGTTCTTCACCGCCCACCTGGGCGCCGCCTCGCTGCCGCCCGCGCTGCGCGACGCGGCGGCGCGCCTCTCGCCCGGCCGCCACGAGCTCGACGCCAGGGGGCGCGAGCTGTTCGTGTCCCGCACGCCGATCCCCGGCCGCGCCGAGCCGCTCTTCGTGGTCTACGAGCTGCGCGACGCCCCCCTGGGCGGCTGGATGCCGACGGTCGTGCTGGGCGCGCTGGCGGTCCTCCTCGGCGGCGTGGCGGTGGGCGCGTACACCGCGCGGCGCATGGCGCGCCCGCTCAGCGAGCTCGCGGAGGTGGTGCAGACGACGCCGCCTTCGCGGCTCGCGGACGCGCTGGCCGAGCGCCGGCTCGATCACGAGCTGCAGGTGCTCGCCGATCGCCTGGTCGAGAGCCTGCGCGCCCACGACGCCCACGCGGCGCGGGATCAGCGGTTCACCCGCTACGCCAGCCACGAGCTGCGCAGCCCGGTCGCGGTGATCAAGGGCGCCGCCGAGCTGCTCCGTGCCACGCCGGAGGCGGCGGAGCGGAGGGTGCGCCGGCCGCTCGCGCGGATCGAGCGCGCTGCCGCCGACATGGAGGCGATCATCGAGGCATTCCTCTGGCTCGCCCGCGAGCGCTCCGAGGACGTGAGCGCCGAGTCGTCGCCGCCCGCGGCGCTGGTCCCCATCGTGGAGCAGGTGGTCGAGCGCTACCGCTACCTCGCCGCCGGCAAGCCGGTGGAGATCCGGATCGAGCGGCGCGCCGCGCCGGCCGTCGCGGCGCCGCCGGCGGTGATCGCGGTGGTGATCGGCAACCTGGTGGCGAACGCGCTCCACTACACCGAGCGCGGCGAGGTCGCGATCACCGTCGAGGAGCGCGCGGTGGTGGTCGCCGACACCGGGCCCGGGATGAACGAGGAGCAGCTCGAGAGCTTCACCCGCTCGTTCGTCGCCGGCGAGAAGAGCGTCGGCTACGGGCTGGGGCTGTCGATCGTCCTCTCGCTGTGCGACCGCTTCGGCTGGAAGCTCGAGATCCACAGCGAGGTCGGCGCCGGCACCCGCGCGACCCTGAAGCTCGCGCCGCGGCCTCGCTGACCCGGCGGCCCGCCGGACACCACGCGAGGCGCTGCCGGAGCTGCGCGCGGTCGGCCGTCCACGGCGAACTCCGGACCCCGGTCGGGGGGCTGCGGGGCACTGGGTCGGGGTGACCCGTGGCTCGCCGGGGCGGAAGAACCGTGCGGACGGCCGACGGGGGCTGTTGCCGGGCCGCGGAGAGGCTAGGACGAGCCGGCCGGATCACGAAAGGCAGAACCGCGCGGGCCACCAACGCGGGCTGGCGATCGGGGATGCGCGTGGGACGAAAAGGCCCAAGAACGAGGGCGCCGCTCGAAATGCACCGGCGCCAGCACCAGGTGAGTCGCGCCGTTGCGACGGGGCTTGCGAAGACGGTACTCGACGCGGCCATCGGGCAGGAGCCAGATGCGCTCCAGGCTGAAGGGCGGGCGCGCGCCGTAGCGGCACAGCCGTTCAAGGCCGGCGCGATCCCCCGCGCGGAGCCTGACGCCCGCATGGATGTTGAAGCCTGCCACCTCGCCGGCCTACGGGCTCTTGCCCCGGGGGCGGAAGCGATCCTCGTCGTCCCCCTCTGCGAGGGGGACGCCGTCCTCATCGAGGCGCACAAAGGTGCCGCCGAAGAGCGACAGTTGCATGCACGCTTCGAGCGGGGAGAGCTCGGGGACCTCGTTGGAGCGCTCCTCGCTCGGCCGGTCGTCCACGAGCTTCCGCCGCCGCAGCCACCGCATCAACGCATGCGGCGGCGCTGCTCGGAATGCCCCACCGCTCGGTGAGCATGGCGTAGGCCCAGGCCAGCGGCTGACGCTCACCGGCGCGCGGCCTCGTCCAGCCACGCCTGCGCGAGGGCGAGCGTCCTCCGGTTCTCCGGGACCTCCCCGAGGAAGCGCGCCCTGTGCTGCGGGTCCGGGATCGTCGCGGCGATGCCGAGCAGGCGCTCCCGCGCCGCGGCGAGCGCCGCGCCGGCGGCGTCGCGCCGCTCCGCCGCCGCGAGGCACTCGGCGTGCACGAGCCGCAGGCGCGCGCCCCGGAAGAAGCCGCACGCGCCGTCCATCGCCCGGGACCGCGCGAGGCCGTCCTCGGCCGCCGCGAGCGCCTCGGCCGCGCGGCCTTGCTGGAGGAGCACCGCCGCGCGCGCCGCCCGCACGCCGGGCAGGTCGATCCCGTTCGCGACGGCGAGCAGCGGGACCGCGGCGTCGAGCTCGCGCTCGGCGTGCCGCAGGTCCCCCGCGCGACAGAGGACCTCGCCCAGAAGCCAGCGGCCGCGCCCCTCATCCGCCGCCGCGGCCCGCGCGCTCCCGGACGCGATCAGGCCGTCCGCGAGGCGGCGCGCCTCGTCGAGCGCTCCCCGCTCGATCGCGAGGTGCGCCAGCACGAAGGGCCGGTAGGCCGACCACCCGCCGTACGCCTCGTCCGCGCCCGCGACCCCGAGCAGCTCCTCCTCTGCGCGCTCCGCCGCCCCGAGCGCCCACAGCACGAGCCCGAGCACCAGCCGCACCCCGGACGAGCCGCGCGCGTGGCCCGCGCGGACGTAGCACGCCCGCGCGGCCTCGCCGCGCAGCAGCGCGCCCCACGGATCCTCGCGCAGGAGCAGGCGCTCCATCGCCAGCCCGACGTGGAGGAACCCGGCGCCGAACGGCTCGCGCTCCTCCACCCGCTCGAGCGTCGCGCGCACGCGCTCCACGAGCGGGCCCAGGCTCGCCGCGCCGCCCCGGAGCAGCGAGGCGTACAGCCCAACGAACAGCGCGACGGCCGTGAGCCCGGTCCCCTCGCCGTCTGGCTCCACGGCGAGGAGCGTGCCGAGGATCGCCTCGAACCTGTCGCGCCGGCCCAGGTTGTGCGTGTACGCCAGCGCCGCGCGCACGCCCTGGGCCCACGGCAGGCTGCCCGGTGGGGCCTCGCGCATCATGCGCTCGGCGGCGAGCATCGTCGGGCCGGAGGTGTCGATCCGCCACGTCCCGAGCTCGCACTCCAGGCCGAGCAGGGCCAGCTCGACCTCGGCCGGCACCTCGCCGGCGAGGCCCCGTTGCAGGTGCGAGAGCGCGGCCTCGACGTCGTTGCCCCGGTGGGCTATCTCGGCGGCGCGCAGCCAGTACCGCGCCGCCCGCCCGTGATCCCCGCCGGCGTCGAAGTGGCCGGCGAGGACCACCGGGTCCCCCTCGTTGTGGTCCTCCAGCCACTGCCCGGCCAGCCGGTGCCCGAGGGCGCGATCCTCCTCGGTGAGCATCGCGTACGCCCCCTCGCGCAGCAGCGCGTGCCGGAACGCGAGCTCGTCCTCGCCCGCGAACCGGCTCTCCGGCCGCTTCACGAGCAGCTCCCGGTCGACGAGCGCCGCGAGCCCGGCCCGCGCGGGCCCGCCCACGAGCGCCGCGACGCCCGAGGCCCAGCACGTCTCACCGAACACGCTCGCCGCCCGGAGGAGCCGCCGCGCCTCGGCGTCGAGCGCGCCGAGGCGCGACTGCACCATCGCCACCACCGTCCCCGGCAGCTCGTGCTCGCGGCCCTCCGCCGCCGCGCGGATCAGCTCTTCCAGGTAGAACGCGTTCCCGTCCGCGAGCGCCACGATCCGGTCGATCGTGCGCCTGCGCGCGTCCTCGCCCAGCACCTGGCGGGCGAGCCGCTCGCACGCCTTCTTGCCGAGCTCCTTCAGCCGGAGCTCGCCGACCCCCCGCTCTGCCCAGAGCCCCGGGAAGAGCTCGACGACCTCGGGCCGCGCGAGCGCGAGGACGAACAGCGGCTCGCCCGCGAGCTGCCGCAGCGCCGCGTCGACGAAGCGCGTGGTCGCGAGGTCGCCCCAGTGCAGGTCCTCGAGCACGAGGACGACCGGGCCCTCGGCGCACGCCGCCTGGACGAGCGCGACGAAGGCGCGCTGCATCTGCTCGCGCATGACCTGCGCCTCGCGCCGCGCCGCCCGGAGCGGCGCGCTGTCGTCGTCGGGGAACGGCGCCCCGATGAGCTCGCCCACGAACTCCGCCACCCGGCGCCGCTCCCGCTCGGGCACCCGCCGCGCGACCTGCGCGAGCAGCTTGTCCTGCCGCGCCCCGAGCGGCTCTCCCTCCAGGATGCCGCACGCCCCCTTGATCGCGTCCGCCAGCAGCCCGAATGGCGACCGCGCCCGCAGCGGATCGCCCCGGCCCATCCAGATCGACGCGTGCGGGGCGCGCTCCGTCACCCGGCGCAAAAACTCCTGCCCGAGCCGGGATTTGCCCACCCCGGGCGGCGCCGTCACCAGCACCGCGCGCGCCGAGGGGTCCTCCACGCACGCCGCGAACGCCGCTTGCAGCATCCCGAGCTCGCCGTCCCGCCCGACGCACGACGTCTGCTTGCCGAGCAGCGTCCGCCCCCCTTCTGCGCACGCCCGCTCGCCGACCAGGAAGAACACGTCCTCGTGCTCGCGCACGTCGAACTGCGCGTCGAAGAGCCCCACGAGCCCCTCGTCGATCGCGATCGGCAGGGCGCCGGTCGGAGCGCCCGGGCCGGTCGCGGAGACCAGCCTGGCGGCCCGCTCGATCGCGTGGCCGAGCAGCGGCAGGTGCCCCGTGCTCGTGCTCCACCCGAGCGAGAGCGCCATGGGCCGGTCCGGGGCCTGCCTCCGGAGCGCGAGCGCCGCCCGCGCCGCCTGCCTCGCCAGGTCCGTCGCCGCGCCCTGCCCCACCACCGTGAGGGCGGCCGCCCCGCCCGGCAGCGACTCGATGCGGCCGCCCCACGCCGAGGCCTCCGCGACGAGCGCGCCGGGCAGCGTCACGGCGTCCCCGAAGGACGCGTCCACGTCGCCGAGGGCGCCGACGAGGAGCACCGCCACGGGCCGGCGCTCCGTCGCGGTCAGCGCCCCCGGCCGCGCGGTCCCCGCCCCTGCCCCCGCCTCCGGACCGCGCGCGCCCACCTCCGCCGGGTCGCCCCCGCCCTGCTGGAAGGCCCTGAGCGCCTCGGCCGCGCTCCGGCCGTCGCGCGGCCGGGCCTCCGGGTCCTTCGACAACATCCGCGCGCAGAGCGCCGCGAGCGCCTCGGGCACGTCGCCCCGCACGTCGCTGAGCCGCGGCGGCTCGTCGAACAGGACCTTGGCGAGCACCGACATGACGTGGTCTCCCCGGAAGGCCGGCTCGCCCGCCAGGCACTCGAAGAGCAGGCACCCGAGCGCGAAGACGTCCGCCCGCGCGTCGACCACGCCCCCGCTCCGCGCCTGCTCCGGCGCCATGTAGGCCGGCGTCCCGACCAGCACGCCGCTCCGGGTCATGCGCGTCCCGGCGCCTGGCCACGCGATGCCGAAGTCGAGCAGCCGGACGTCGCAGGGCGGCTCCGGTCTCACGAGGAACACGTTGCTCGGCTTGAGGTCGCGGTGGACGACGCCGCGGGCGTGCGCCGCGCCGAGCGCCTCCGCCACGCAGCGCGCGATCTCCACGGCCTCCTGCACGTCGAGCCGCCCGCGCGCGAGCCGGCGCGACAGGTCCTCGCCGTCGAGCCACTCCATGGCGAGGTACAGCGCGCCCGACAGGAGCGACCCGTGCGTCACGTGCCGCACGATCCGGGGGTGCTCGAGCTCCGCGAGCAGCCGCGCCTCGCGCTGGAAGCGCGGCGCGTCGGCGCCCGAGGTGTCGCGCAGCAGCTTGATCGCCACGGCGCACCCGCGCTCCAGATCCAGCGCGCGGTAAACCTCCCCCATCCCGCCCGACCCCGCCTGGGCCTCGAGCACGAAGCGCCCTGCCACGACGTCCCCGGGCCGCATCGGCAGCGAGCGTAGGGCCGCGCCCCGGGGTTGTCGAGGACGCGGTCCCCGCGCGGCCGCGACGTGCGCGCTGCGCGGGAGTGGCGCGGCGTTCCTGCGCCGAGCGGCGCTTCGCCCCCGACAGCCTCGGATCGTTTTGCTCTTCGAGGCTGCGCGATCCTCCAGCAGAGGCGCTGCTGTGATGAGCCTCTGGCCGGGAGTCCAACGGCATGTTCGGGATCCGGACTGGACCCGTGCAGGTGTCGCCCTCGGCGGGGTGACGGCCGTTGCGGTGGGGAGGCCTGGCGACGGCGGTATCGCGAACGAGTCCACACCAGCGAGGGTCGTCAGCCTGGTCGGCAAGGCGCTCTGAGCGCCGGGCGTGGGCGCAGCCGCAGGCGGCTCACGGCGTGCGCTCGCGCGCTGGCGGAGTCTACCGTTAGCCGCGATGTCGGCCCAGGATCACGCGCAGCGCTCCCTCGAGCTCGCCGTGTTCGTCGGGGGCAGCGTGACCCGCCACCCGCTGCCGGTCGAGGGCCGGGTGTCGCTCGGCCGCTCCAAGGAGAACGACATCCAGATCGAGGACAGGCGCTGCGGCTCGACCCGGATGTCGTCGCGCGGCCCGGCCGCGCGCGCCGCCGTGATCAGCGCGTGGCTTGCAAGATCATGTCGAGCGAGATCTGCTGCGCGACCTCGTGGACGGTCACCTGCTGGTCACGCCGAAGGTCCGCCGTGCGCCGCTCGGCCAGGCGGCACATCGCCTCCCCGTACGCGCGCATGCGCGCCCCGTGCTCGAACGCCTCCCGGACCTCCGCGGCGAGGTTGCGCGTCGCGATCTCCTCCACGTGCTTCACGGCGTCCACCCGGAGCCCGTCGAGATCGGCAGGAGTCGACGGCGCAGAGATCATTGTCCTCACAGTTCGCGACCTGGTTGTATGGGTGAGAGGGCGGCGCGCCGACTCGGCGCAGATTGAGCGAGCTTTGCTCAACACGCGTGAGGCGTGCTCGATTCGAACCTTCTCCATGCCGATCCACGGCGCCGGCGTCGGCGCCCGCGCGCCCCCAGAGTCACGCGGATCCTGACCCCCGTTCACACCTAGCCCCTGTATCGAGGATCTGGCACGTATCGTGCGTGACGAGGGGTAGCTCGCGGCGGGGCGCCGCACGCTCCGCAAGGAGGAACCTATGGAGTCTGCGACCAGACTCCTCGTCGAGCTGCGTTGTTACGTACACCGTGACATGATGTACGGAGATATTTGTGATAAAGAACCTTCTTCTAATGCCCTCTCTGGTCCTCTATGCCTTGTTCGCCGCGGGCTGCTCCAAGAGCCCTGGCGAACCCCAGACGGGAGTCATCACTGCCTCGCTGGCCACCGCCCCGGAGTGCGGGTGCATCGATACGGGCCTCTACAAGTCCCTGGCCAGCAACGCGCCGGTCGCCCAGGAGCAGTCGCCCGGCGGCACCTACCGCCTGGAGACCAACCCCACCAGCACCGGCCAGAAGCTGAGCGTCAAGCGGGTTGACACCAACGTCCTGGTCCAGGAGTTCGAGGTGGCGACCGCCCGGCTGGCCTTCGGGTTCAGCCCCGACGGCGACCGGTTCACCTACAGCTACGCCGACCCCCAGCAGGACCACCACGACAAGGTCTTCCTGTACGACCTGGCCGCCGACCAGGCCGTGTTCAACACGCAGGTCACCGAGGGCGCGTCGGTCGCCTTCAGCCCCCACGGGCGCTGGTTCGTCCTCAACGTGCTCCTCGGCACCCAGGACAGCGAGCTGACCGTGGTCGACTCACAGACCGGCCAGACGGCCCTCTATGCCCCCCTGCACTTCGAGACGGTGCCCGGCTACCCGGGAGACAAGTTCGGGACGATGGGCTTCGGGTTCAGCTCCGAACCCGGTGACCGCAGCTTCGTGTGGGCGTACCGTCCCGTCGGCTACTCCACGCAACTGTTGCTGCGCAACCTGGAGACCCGCACCACGGTCGCCACCCACGACCTCGCGTCCGACTCGTGGTGGCAGTTCAGCCCGTGCGGTGACGCCCTGGCTGTGGTCAACCAGCCGAGCCCCGCGGGCGTGATCGTCACCGTGCACAAGACGGCGGTGCCCAACGAGTACATCGGGGCCGAGAAGGTGTTCAGCCCGGTGCCGGCCAAGATCGCGCTGGAGACCACTCTGGCCAACCACCACATCCTGACGACCGACGCCGCCGGTCAGGTGACCACCACCATCGTCGGGTCGAACACGGCCGATGCGGCGTGCCCGTCGGCCGCAGCCCTCGGCAGCCTCACCGTCTCGCCGACGACCGTGGTGGGCGGCGAAGCGGGCGCCACCGCCACCGTGTCCCTCACCGCCTTGCCCACGAGCGCCTTCTCCGTGTCGTTGTCGAGCAGCGACCCGGCCACCGCGGCGGTGCCGTCGTCGGTCACCGTCAGCGCCGGCACCTCCAGCAAGTTGGTCACCGTGACAACCCAGCCGGTGACCGCCCCCAAGACCGTGACCCTCACGGCCACCGCCGGCGGCGTCACCCGGACCACGACGCTTGTCGTGAACCCAGCCCCCGCGCGGGCCCTCGACGGGCTGTCGATCGAGCCCGGTCGCCCGATGGGCGGCTCGCCGGCCACCGGTACCGTCACCCTGACCGGTCCCGCCCCGTCCTCGGGCACCGTGGTCACGCTGGTCAACAGCGCCCCCGCGGCCGCCGCCGTGCCTGCGTCGGTGACGGTCCCGTCCGGCCAGTCCACCGCGACGTTCACCATCGGCACCTCGAGCGTGCGGGGCGACACCCCGGTGCGCATCACGGCCACCGCCGGCGGGGTCTCCCGCACCGCTCGCCTGATGGTGCTCACCGCGGACCGCACGTGCAACGGGGGCCAGTCGTACACGGCCACCGAGACCATCGAGGTCCGCGCCTTCAGCGCCTACGACGACGCCGGCCAGAACGCCGACTGCGGCCAGGCCGTGTATCTCAACAACGGCATCACCGTCGGGGCCGGCTCGACCAACCTGCCGGTGGGCACGCCGGTGCAGCTGCAGGTGACGGTGCGCTTCGACGGCATCGACTACACGAGCCCGCCGCTGTACTCGGGCGGCGCCGTGGCCGATGGCGGCGGCTGGTACGCCATCAAGGACGACGCCGTGCTCGACACCGAGGAGGCCTACCTGAACGTCGTCGACTTCAGCGTCGGGTTCGAGCTCCAGCAGGATCCGGGCAGCGTCTACGACAACGTCTATAAGAGGACCCACGTGTACCTGAGCACCAACGTGGATGAGCCGATTTCGCAGTACACGTCGGAGGAGGCCTCGTCCATCGACGCCGTCGTCATTGAGGCCGACACCGGCACGGTGACCGTCACCTACGCCACGACGGTCGGCGCCCACCTGTCCATCGACGGCCGCTTCTCCACGGTGGCCAGCGCCTACGGCACGGGGACATCGGCGGTCGCCGACTTCTCGTTCCAGGCCAGCACCACGCCGGCGCCGGGCTTCGAGGGCCTCGCGCTCACCTACGACCTATGACATCGGCACCGCGCCGGTCGACTAGCCGCCGGCCCGCGCGGACGGCGAGGCGACCACGCCCGAGGACACCGCGCTGCACGTCGGTGTGTCGTGCATCGGAGGCTAGGACGAGCCGGCCGGATCACGAAAGGCAGAACCGCGCGGGCCACGAACGCGGGCTGGCGATCGGGGATGCGCGTGGGACGAAAAGGCCCAAGAACGAGGGCGCCGCTCGCATGGGGTCGAGCAGCGGGCAGAGGTTGGCCAACGGCCACGCGCGAGCGGCACGGTTAGGGACGAGGCCGAGAGGCTCACGCCGCGTCGAACGACGGGTCTCTGGCCCTGGCGATGGGCCGCGGCTCGGTGCGGATGCCGAGATGGGTCAGGAGCGCCACGATGGCTTCGCGCTGCGCACGTTGACCGATGTCGGCGGCTGGCGCTCGCGGGAGGAGCCTTCCTCGCGAGGCCTTTCGAGCCTAACGACAACCCCGACGCGGCTCTCGAGCGCCGGGAGCGACGCTTCTCCGCCGCGTGCGACGGGTTCGACGTCCATTGTGCGGTGCGCATCGCAGCCGAGCCCGCGGTGCGGGTCGAGCCCACCACGCTCTCGGTCCTGCACTGGGGGCGGCTGCTCGACGGGGAGTTGTTCGCAACGTCGCGCTACGTGCAGTGGGCCGTGCTCATGAAACGCACCTTCCGCTTCGATGCTTTGCGATGCCCGAGATGCGAACGCAAGATGCGCGTGCTTCCGACGATCACGGACCCAAAGGCGGTGCGCCGAATCCTCGATCATCTCAACCCATCCTCGCACCCGACAGCGGCAGCACCCGCACGCGACCCAACGTGGGAACCGATGGCGTTCGGGTTCGACGCGGGCGTAGCTGGGCACACGGCCCGAGCCCGTCATGGCCAGCGCACGCCGCGGTCGTCGAGCCAGCGCTGCGCCCGGAGCACGGCGCGCCGGCTCTGCGACGACCCGTTGGCGTCGCGCTGGGCCGGATGCTCCAATCAACTGCAACTGTGGTACTAGGCTGGACCATGTTCGAATTCTTGAAGCCGGCGCGCTTGGTCGAGATCGTGGGCACGGAGTTCATCGTCGGCGTCGGGATCCACGCCTTGCGCGCGCGCGGTCCCGTGCGGGTGGTCGAAGCCGGTGGACGTTTCGACTTGCGGGTCGGCCCCGCGACGCTGGAGACGTTGGACGGCGCCGCGTGGTCGGCGTATCCGTTCGCGCTCACAGCAGGGCTTGGCGGGGACGCGCAGTTCGAGGGACGGACTTTTGCCGTCGAGCCGCGCGAGTTCACCGTGCTCGAGTTCCCGGGTGAAGTTTGGTTTGGCCTGGAGGTGCGCTTGACGGAGCAGCGCACCACGAGCGGCCCCTGCCTCGTCAGTTCGCAGACCGTGAGCCTCGGCGTCACGACTGCGCGGCGCTTCGCCAGGCCACTGGAGAAAGCCCAATGGATCGCTGGATCGCCGTGGCGCGCGTCGACCGCGCCGGAGGTATGGCCACCCGAAGTCGTGCATCGCAGTCTGCTCCCCGAGCAGCACACCGCGGTGCACGTCGCGCCCGAGCTCTATGGCGTCTTGCGCGATCGCGAGGAAGGAGACTTGCGCTTCAGCTTTCCTCGCGAGAAATACGATGAAGCCCTCCGAATCTGGCGCAGCGTCGCCATCGCCGTCGAGGACACCGAGATGCGGCAGTCGACGAGCCCGTCGCTGCGCGACCTGACAGGCCCGCAGCTCTCCGCATCCTCGCTCTTGTTGCTACCGTGGCTCGGCCTCGAGCTCACGCGACGCGCCCGCGGAAATCCCATCGTGCAACTCTTCAACGATCAGCTGTGCTGTATCGACGACGAGGACCCGGACTGGCGCGAAGCTCTGGCAGCGGAGGGCACGCGCCTTTCAAGCAGCCCCGACGGTCTTGTTCAGAGCACGCCCTTGACCTTTCGCGACGGCGCGTGGGTGGCCGCCGAGTGATTGCTTTAGGCGCCCGGCAAAAAAGCGACAGCGGCCGACGGCGCTACGCGGCGCGGCGGAACTCCCCGTCGCGATGGACGGGGCCATCCCGGTCGAGCGGAGGATTGTCGCGCGACAAACGGAACGAAACGGACCCTCGAGGGCCCTCCCGAGAACCACGGCGGTGTCCCACGCTCCTCGCATGCCGCCGCGCTCCCTCACCTCCTCGGTCCCCCGGGCAGGGCAGCCCGATCCGACGCGGGCGGGGGGCCCTGGGCCTCTCGGCGTCCCGCTCAGACCCGCGCGATCGCGGCCTGCAGACCCGATTGGAGGGTCCCGCCGATCCGCAGGGACGACCAGTCGACGTCGAGAGCGATGAGCGATCGCGCGACCTGCGCCGATATCCCGGTGAGCGAGCAGGTCGCGCCGAGGAGCTTCGCTGCCTGGATGGTCTGGAGCAGGCAGCGGGAGACCTCCTCGCTCACGGAGGGCACGCCGGTGATGTCGATGATCAACTCCCGCGCCGAGGTCTTGACGATCCTCGACAGCACGCTCTCCATGATCTGTTGCGAGCGCCTGCTGTCGACCGTGCCGACGAGCGGCAGGACGAGGATGCCCTCCCAGACCTGAATCACCGGGGTGGAGAGCGCGAAGAGCGCCTCCTGCTGCTCCTCGATCAGCCGGATCTTGTCCTGCAGCGCCGTCGTGCGGTTGACGACCAGCTGCTCGAGCTGTCGCTTGCTCTCCCGCAGAGCCTCCTCGGCGCGCCGCCGTCGCTCCGCGTCGTGTAGCTCGACGAGGATCGCCTGGCCCGACGCGAGATCGATCTTGCGGGCGAAGCACTCCACGTGGAGCGGGCTGCCATCCCGCAGCTTACGGGGACGGCACTCGAAGCTCTTGGGGATGTCGCTCAGCAGATCGGGCCAGAGCTTGCGCAGCGGATCGAGCGGATGGGCCGCGTCGGCGCTGCCCTGGACGACCTCGAAGAGGCGCACATCCTCGCGCCCGACCTCGTACATCTCCAGCAGGCGGGCGTTGTAATCATCGATGGATCCGTCGAGGTTATAGAGGATGACGGCGTCGCGGAGCTGGTCGAACATCTCGCCCAGCTTCGCCGGCGATCGGCGCGGCTGCTCGTGCCCTGGAGCAGCCTCCCTGCGTGCTGATTCGCGGTACTCGGACATCCCGGCGGCCCTTGCTCAGCGTTCATCGCGTCGCGCAGCGGCGCCGCTCACCCGCGCGACTCCAGCCATCGCAGGGCCTCCTGCTGGGAGAAGAACGAGGCGTTCACGTTGTCGATCTCGGTCTCGAATCGCTCCAGCGCGAACCGATTGGCGTCGTCCTCGGCGCTCTCGTCTCGCTTGACGAACACGGCCAGGTGCCGAAGGCCGGCCGCGAAGAGCCGCGGCATCACGTCGTCTCGCAGGTAATCGTTGACGCCGTCCCAGCTGGCGGCCCACTGGCTCAGGTCGGCGAGGATCTTATCGCACTTGCTCTCGATGAAGGCGTCCACGAAGTGGAACCCGAGGATCTCCTTGATCTCCTCATCGAAGACCTCACCATACCACCGGTGGGTGAGGATACGCTGCCTGCAATAAGTGCTCTCGATCGTGTGGATGCGTCTGCCGAGGATGTTGAACGTATCGATGGCGCCGGCGGACTTCACAACGGAGATGCCAGTTCTCGTCTCGGTCGATTGCTTGATAACTAGCCTCATGGCTCCCCCCTGAAGCAACGCGGTCAGACGTAGCAGCCCTTGACGATGCTTCCTGCATGAACAGAACACCGCATTCCATCCAGCCTGTCAAGATCAGCCCGGACTGATGTCCCAGCGACTGTGACCCATGTCACAGGTGAGCCCTCCCAGGCGAGGTGTCGTGACTCGGGTGGTGGGGCCTCGGCGGGCTCACCTCGCCGGACCGCTGCCCCACGTGTGAGCCGGACCGCTGCCCCACGTGTGAGAGGAGCGGAGGAAGCGCCCGCGGAAGAGGCCGCCCGCCGCCCGCCTGCCGCGACACATCCCCCGAGCTGCCCGGCCTTGGAGGCGATCGTCGCCAAGCAGCCGTCCATCCTCGCGAGCCCACCGCGTAAGGGCCACGGCGAGCCGTTCCCGTTCGATTTTCTCCATCGACGACAAGCGGCGGCCTCGAGATTCTGGATCGCTGCTGCGCGCCGGAGGTCGAACAGGTTTCTCCTGGTGCCGATGTAGCGCGCGCTGTGTCCTTGTCCGTCATGACGCCGGACCGGACGAGCGCCACGGTCCGCTCCAGCAGCACCCGGTCCATCTCGTGCGCCACCATGCGCTCTCGGAACGTCGAACAGCTCGTGCCGGTGCAGCCTGAGAAAGCCGAACAGTGTCCTTACGCGTGTCAACCGCTTCATCAGCGACTGCTCCTGCCGCGACAGCTCCACCGGCGGCGGCCATCGTTCCATCCATGCACCTCCTGGCGCGGACGAGATCATGGCCATGCGAACCTGTCGACCCTTCCATCGGACCGCTCAGAATTTCCAAAAAATCAACCTGATCGATGCTCCAGGCTCTTCCCGTTCAGCTTGCGGTAGACGCCTTTCATCTGCTGGTAGATCTCGACGAACGTCTCGAAGCGATCATCGTAGAGAGCGCGGCGCCGAGGATCGGGGTGATAGGTGCGCTTCTGCCGCACGAGCGGCCCCACGTCGCTCAAGGCGATCTCGCGCAACCCGGCTGCCGCTATGAACGCTGCGCCGCGCGCATTCGCCTGGATCGGGTCCTTCACTTGCAGCACCTCGATGCCGAGGACGTCGGCGAAGATCTGACACCAAACGTCCGAGCCCGCGCCGCCGCCGGCGAGGTGGATCCGGCCGACCTTGCGCCCGAGGAACCTCTCGACCGGACGCATCAGCCAGCGCGTGTTGAGCGCCACTCCCTCGAGGAACGCGCGGATGATGTCCGCGCGTGTGTTGTGGAGAGAGATATTGTAGAGCCCCGCGCGCAGCGTCCGATCGTCGATCGGAGCGCGCTCGCCCCAGATCCAAGGCGTGTAGATCACCCCGTTGCTGCCGGCCGGCACGCGGTCGGCGATCTGGTCCATGATCTTGTAGACGTCGGGGATGCCTGCTTCCCTTTGGAGCTCGTCCTTGTGGTAAAGGATGTTGTCGCGAAGGAACGTGAGGTTCCCGCCGGCCGTCGCTTGCAGCGCCGTGAGCAGATAGCGCTGCGGCACCGCGCACGGCACGGAGGCGAGCCCCGCCAGGGCGTCGGTCCGCTTGAACGGGACGTGCACCGCGATCCACGACGACGTGCCCAGGTAGAGGTGCGGGAGGTAGTCATCGACCGCGCCCGCGCCGATCGCCGCCGCCGTGTTGTCTATCGATCCGGCGATCACCTGCACGTCGGCCGCGAGCCCGAGGGCCTCGGCGATCTCGGGTCGCAGCGGCCCGAGCGGCGTGGTGCATGGCACGATCTCCGGGAACTTGTCGCGATCGATGCCGCTCTGCCGGATGAGCGAGTCATTATAGCGCACGTCGTCCGGGTTCCGGTTGTCGGTCACCCACGACGTGAGGATCGAATCGAACGTCGCCACGAAGCGGCCTGTGAGCCGCAGGTTCATATAGTCGAGGACGTTCAGGAACTTGTACGTGCGCGCGTAGATCTCGGGGAACCTCTCGCGGATGAGGAGCATATGCCCCGCGGGATCCTTGCCCGTGACGGACGGCATCCCGCCCGTGAGGCGGATCCAGGTGATGAGCTTCAGCACGCCCGCGCCGGCCACGTTGATGACGCCGCGCATGCGCTTGCTCAGGTAAGGCGCGCTGCGCATGTCCATCCAAAGGATGCAGTTCATGAGCGCCTTGCCGTCGCGATCGACCGGCACGGTGCCCTCGCCCTGCGTCGAACAGCAGACGGCGCGAATCGAGCTCCGCGGGACGAGCCCGCGCGCGAGCAGCCGGTGCGAGGTCGTCATGAACGCATGCCACCACGCGTCGGGTGACTGCTCGGCACCCCCGTCCGGCGAGAGGTGGAGCTCCACGGCCTGGAACTCCCACCCGAGCACGTCGCCGCGTGCCGTGACCAGCGCGGTCTTGCACCCCGAGGTGCCCAGGTCGACTGCCAGAATGACAGGGGAACCGAGCTCGCTCATGTCACGACGCCCTCTCCCCGGTCCTCGGCCGGGCTGCGCCCGCGCACCCCTCCACGCTGCATAACACACGCTCGAAGCGCTCCAGCGCTTCGTCGATGATCGCGTCGGTGTCCGCCATGCTCGTATAAATCCGGCTGCCGGCGAGCGTCACGAGCCCCTGGGACATGTAGGCCGCGCCCATCTCCTCCATCATATGTTTCCGCGGCTTCATCTCGCGAAGCAACCGGATCGGATTCTTGAGGTCAAGGAGCATGACGCCCGACGTCTCGAGGTGGACTATCGATCCCTGGTTGAACGCCACGAAGGGAAGCCCGAGCCGGTCGATGATCTCGTTCAGGCCCTTCGTGAGTCGGTCGCCCGCGCGGCCGGCGATCACCGGCGCGTTCGTGCGCTCCATCTCGAGCAACGCGTGATACCCCGCTACGGCCGAGAGCGGGTTTGCCGAGAGCGTGCCGCCGATGTAGGCGCGCTCGCCCGTCCCGCCGATGCCCGCGGCGAAGCGCATGACCACGTCCTTCCGGCCACCGACGCCGCCGGCCATCGGGTAACCGCCGGTGATGCACTTGCCGAAGATCGTGAGGTCCGGCTTCACGCCGAAATATCCCTGCGCGCCGCCGAGGCCGAGACGAAAGCCCGTCACGACCTCGTCGAAGATCAGGAGCGCGCCGAATTCGTCGCAGAGCTCGCGCACCTTCCGGTTGAAATCGAAATGTACGGGGCGCGTGCCGCTCTCGGGGCCCACCGGCTCGACGATGACGGCCGCGGTCCCGCCGCACAGGCGGTTCAGCATCAGCTTGCGGCGGAGCGCGCCGAGGTCGTTCGGGAAGACCTCCTGGGTGAAGCGACTCGACGCGCTCGGGATGCCTTTCGCCTCGAGCCGACCGGTCCCCGGGATGTGCATCCCGTAGACCATCGGATCGCTCCAGCCGTGGTAGGCGCCGCCGACCTTGATCACGTACCTGTGCTTCGTGTACGCGCGGGCGGCGCGGATCGCCGCCATGACGCTCTCGGTGCCGGAGCCGAGCATGCGGAACATCTCGATGCTCGGCATGAAGCGCTGCACGAGCTGCGCGAGCTTGAGCTCGTACTCGTGAAACAGGCCGGTCACGGGGCCGCAGCTGTGGAGAAGCTCGATCACCTTGTCGCGCACGGGCTCGTAATTGCTGCCGAGGAGCGTCGGCCCGCCCGCCTGGAGGAAGTCGATATACTGGTTGCCGTCGACGTCCCAGAGGTGCGCGCCGTGGGCGCGCTCCATCGCGACCGGAAACGGGTAGTTGAACGCCAGGTTGTGCTGGACCCCGCCCGGGATGATCTCCTTCGCCTGGTCGAGGAGCGCCTTCGACTTCGTGCACTTGGTGTGGAAGTAGCCGAGGAACTCGTCCAGCCGATCGCGGCGAATGGGCCGCATCGGTTGCTTCGTCAGATTGCGCAGCTTCGCGTAGATCTCGTCCGTGTCGTGCCACTTCGAGATCGCGTACTGCTGCGTGCTCGGTAGAGGGATCGTGGCTCGTGTGGTATCCGCGGCGCTCGCAATGCTCGTCAATCCATTCATGACTTCACACTTTCCATCCGAAGGAACGTCCGTGGAGCGCCCGCGGTCATTCGCCGCGCGTGGAGAGCTCTCCGCGCATCGCGAGCTTCTGGTCCTCGCGGAGCTTCGCGTGGGCGATCTCGCGGATCAGCAGCGGGATCTTCCGGACCTTCCGGCCCGTCTTGAGCGCGAGGAGATAGGCGCTGGCGCATTTCTCGAGGATCTCGACATTGTGCGCCGCGCGTTCGAGGTAGTGGCCGAAGCAGATCGCGCCATGGTTCTTCATGATGAACGCGTTGTTGTTGCTCTTGATCCAGCGCACGATCATGCGCTTCAAGAGCCATGTCCCCGACGGCGCATAGGGGATGATGTCGACGCGGCGGCCGAGGAAGCGTGCCTGTTCGTCGAAGAGCGCCGGGATGGGCTCATCGATGAGCGAGAGCGCGCTCGCGTGCACCTGGTGCGTGTGCACGATCGCGTTCACGTCCGCGCGCGTCTGGTAACAGGCGCCGTGGAGCGCGCTTTCGACCGAGGGCGTCCGCTCGCCCTCGAGGACGCGGAGGTCGAAGTCGAGGACGCAGACATCGTCCGGGACCATTTTCATGTAGTCGTAATTTGATGGGGTAACGGCAAAGGCGTTCTGCCCGTGGATGCGCACCGAGAGGTTGCCTCCGGTCGCCATCAGGTAACCTTTCTCCGCCAGCCGCTGCGCCGTCTCGACGACCTGCTGCTTGAAAGGGTAGTAGTAACTCGTCACGCGCGAACCCATGGTCGAACCGTCCATGCCCGGACCATAGCGCCAATCTTTACGATGTCAAGATTGACGGAAAGCACACATTGTGCGATGAAGAGAAAAAGCTACCACCACGGTGACCTCAAGAGTGCCCTTGTCGAAGCCGGCGTGGACATCCTGTCCACCGAGGGCATGAGCGGCCTCAGCCTCCGCAAGGTCGCGCAGCGGGCTGGGGTAAGCCACGCCGCGCCGTACGCGCACTTCGAGGACAAGCAGGCGCTCCTCGCGGCGATCTCGACGGAAGGGTACCGCAAGCTCTACGAGGCCATCGGCGAAGCCGCCGCTCGGTACCAGGGGAAGCCGGCGGCGCAGCTCGTCGAGGGCGCCTGGGCGTACGTGGAGGTCGCCCGCAGCGACCCGGCGCATTTCAAGGTCACGATGTCCGGGCTTGTCGAGCGGCACAGGGAATACCCCGCGCTCGTCGAGATGTCGCAGAAGAGCTTCGCGCTCGTCATGGAGATCGTGAAGGCCTGCCAGGAGGCGCGGATTCTCGCGCCCGGCCCCGTGGATCTCGCCGCGGTCAGCGTCTGGAGCCTGATTCATGGCTTCGTATCGCTGCTCCTCGAGGACCAGATCTCGCACACGGTGCTCGAGCGATTCTCCATTCGCGAGATGCTCGTCGCGACATTGAACCAGATCGCGCGCGTGGACCTCGCCGCAGGCTCATGACCGGCTGAGCAGCGCCTTCGAGATGGAGGGAGAGTCGCTCGGTTTCGATCAGCGCGCGTGCGTCCCGCAGCGGCAGCTCGTTGTCCGCGATCCACAGAAACTGAAACTCCGAGGGCCCCACCCGGTAACAGCCAGCCACCCTGCTCGGCAGAAGTAAATGGCTCACCCACAAATTCTTCTGAGGAGGCATCAAAATCAGCGATGCGCCGTGCGGTCCACACCCCCCGCCCGTTCCAACCAGTTCCAACCAGGAAGGCAATTGCGTCCATTGTTCCTGGCTCAACCGAGGCGTCGGCCCCGGCCGCGAGTGATTCCGACGCGTCGGCGCTCGTTCCGTTGCTCGACTTGACCGCCTGGTGCGGTGCTCCCCATCTCCGTATCTCCGTAGACGCAAGACGCACGAGGACATCGTGCGCGAAGTTGTTGTGCGCGCTACACTGCCAACGCGATGGGTAAAGCGCGCCTGGACGGCCTGGCGTACGCGGAAGAAATGGCAGGCCGCATGCAATTCGGCATGCAACATGCAAACGGAGGATGGCGGCCGCGATGCAAGGCCAAGCGGACGTGGTCAAGGGTAGCGTGCTCGTTCTCGTGGTGGAGTCGGATCCGTACATCCGAGCACTCCAGCAGGCTCTTCTCGGCGAGCGTTACTCCGTTCACTTCGTCGCAGATGGAGAGGCCGCGCTCGAGGCCGCACGGCGGTTGCACCCTCGACTGCTGATCGCCGACATCCTCGTTCCCAAGATCGACGGCCTGCGCGTCTGCAGGCTGCTCAAGCAGGAGCCGACGACGCGCCACATCCCGGTCCTGATCTTCAGCGAGCTTTTGGCCGAGCGACGAGCGCGCGAATCGGGCGCCGACGCCTTCTTGCACAAACCTATCGACGAACGGCGGTTCCTCGGCGAGGTCCAGCGCCTGCTGGACGGAGAACCCGGAAAACCACCCATTGTCGACCCGAGCGGGTGAAGCATGGACCGGATCACCACTGGAACGGCAGAGATCGACCTCGTCCTCGATGGAGGCCTTCCCCTCTATTCGTTGAACGTCATTGCTGGCGCGTCGGGCGCGGGCAAAACGATCCTCGCTCAGCAGTTCGTCTTCGCCAATGGGCGCCCCGACGCGCCGGCGCTCTACTTGACGACGCTCTCGGAGCCGGTCGCCAAGATGCTGCGGTACCTGCAACAATTCTCGTTCTTCGATGACCGCAAGCTGCTGGACGACCGCCCTTCGATCTTCTATCGCGACATCGCGGAGGCGGTCCGCGCCAGAGGTCTCGAGGCGCTGCCGGAGACGGTCTTGGCGCTGATGAGCGAGTATCGGCCGTCGTACCTGGTGATCGATTCGTTCAAGGCGCTGCGCGATCTTGCTTCGGCCGGGCCGGAGATCCGCCGCTCCATCTTCGATCTCGCGGGCAACCTGGCCGCGCGCTCCTGCACCACGCTGCTCGTCGGTGAGTATTCAGCGCAAGACGTGCAAACCCTGCCCGAGTTCACCATCGCCGACGGCATCATCCAGCTCGTCAACAAATCGTACGGCACCCGCGACGAGCGCTACCTGCGTGTGCTCAAGATGCGCGGCAGCAACTACCGCGCGGGCGAGCACACGTTCCGCCTCTCCGAACGGGGGTGCGCGGTCTTTCCGCGCCTGGTCACGCCGGTCCAGCCCACCGTATACACCGCCTCGGAGGAGCAGGTCTCGACCGGCGTGACCGGCCTCGACCGCATGCTCCACGGCGGCCTGCGGCGCGGCTCTTCAACGCTGGTGGTCGGCTCGGCGGGCAGCGGCAAGACGCTGCTCGGGATGCACTTCATGTTCGCCGGGGTCGCCGCGGGCGAGCAGGTGCTGCTGGTCAGCTTCCAGGAGAACCCAACGCTCTTGCGCCACCTGATCTCTGGTCTCGGCTGGAACGTCGACGAGCTCGGCGAGCACGGCCACTTGACCGCCCTCTACGTCTCTCCCGTCGAGATGAACATCGACGACATCGTGCAGCAGGTCACGGCGGTCCTGGCAGCCCGGCCGATTCGCCGCGTGGTCATCGACAGCCTCGGTGATCTGGAAGCGGCCTCGTCGGACCTGCAGCGGTTCCGCAGCTACGTCTATTCGTTGATGCAGCTCTTCGCGGTGCGCGGCGTGACGACCTACGTCACCTACGAAGCGATCGTGGAACCGGACTTCGCGTCCCTTACGCGCATGGGCGTTTCGTACATCAGCGACAACGTCATTGCGCTGCGCTACTTCGTCGAAGACGGCGTGCGCGCCGACGGGCGCATCGCCCGTGTGGTGGCGGTGGTGAAGTGCCGGGGCAGCGCGCACGACGATCACCTCCGGCCAGTGACCATCGCAGCGCACGGCGTGGAGGTCGGCGATGCGCCGCCGGGATGACCGATGACCTCCTCGGCCCCAGCGGACACGGCTCGCCATTACCGCGAGCTCCTCGCGATCAACCGGCTGATCACGTCGTCCCTCGATCTCAGCGTCGTCCTTGCCACCGTGACCAGACAGGCGGCTGCGCTCCTCCGCGCCGAAGCGGCCGCGTTGTTGCTTCGGGAAGACGGGACACTGAAGGTAGCGGCGGCTTACCACCTGCCGGGCGGCGCGCGCGACCTCGAGGTGCCGCTGGGCCCCGGCGTGATGGCGTGCATCCGCGATCTCGGGTGCGCCCCCCTCGCGGGGTGCGTCGGCGTGCCGCTGGTCCTGCGCGGCGAGACCATCGGCGTCCTCGCCGCCTACCGCCGCGACACTGCTCCGGCGACAGCCGAAGACGAAGAGCTGCTGTCGGCGCTGGCGGACCAGGCAGCGGTGGCGCTGGAGAACGCGCGCATCTACCGGCAGCTTCAAACCCAGACGGAGGCGCTGCAGGAGAGCGAAGCGCGCTTCCGGCTGGCGTTCGATGAGGCGCCGATCGGCATGGCGCTCGTCGGCACCGACGGCCGATTCCTGCGCGTCAACAACGTGCTGTGCGAGATGGTCGGCTACTCGTGCGAGGAGCTCACCAGCCTGACGTTCCGGGCCATCACCCACCCCGACGACGTGGACATCGACATCGCGCTGGCGGAGAGTCTCGCGCGCGGAGAGATCCCGCGCTACCAGCTTGGCAAACGCTACCTGCGAAAGGACGGCGCCATCGTCGACATCCTGCTGAGCGTCTCGATCGTGCGCGACCACAATGGTGCGCCGCTCTACTACATCAGCCAGATCGAAGACGTGACGAGGCGCAAGCGGATTGAAGGTGAGCTGCGTCGCTCCGAGGCGCAGTACCGCGGGCTCATCGAACGGTTGCCCGACGGTGTGTTCATCCATCGCGGCGGGCGCATCGCCTACGCCAACCGGGCGCTGACGTCGTTGCTCGGATATGACCACCCGGCGGCGATCGTCGGCAGGTCCCTCGTGGACCTCTATCATCCTGACGACATACCGGTCGTCATCGAGCGGCTCAGAGTGCTCGAGAGCGGCATCGCGGCGCCGCCGCGGGAGCTGCGCATGATGCGCCGCAACGGCTCGATCTGTGACGTCGAAACTACCGCGATCCGGGTCCACTTCGAGGATCATCAGGGGTTCGTCGTGATCGTGCGCGATCTCGCAGAGCGCAGGCGTGCCGAGCGCGAGCGCGAAGAGGCCTATCGGCGCCTGCGCGCGATCATCGATCTGGCGCCCGTCGGGATCGTGCTCCACACCGACGGGCGACACTGGGACGCAAACGTGCGGGCGCAGCAGATGTTCGGGCGTCCCATCGACCCCTCGATCGATATTTCGCAGTATGTCGGCGAGCTGCTGGACGCCACGGAGAGGCCGCTCGCCTTCGAAGAGCTACCCGGTGTGCGGGCGCTCCGCGGCGAGCAACTCGAAGGCGTGGAGTTGCGCCTGCGACAGCCCAACGGTCGCCTGGTGCCGGTCCTGGTGAACGCCGCGCGCATCCCCGGCGGCGAGGCGATCCCACCGACCGCCCTCATCGTCTTCGAAGACATCTCGGCGCTCAAGGATCTGGAGCGGCTTCGGATCGAGTGGAGCGCGTTGATCGCGCATGACCTGCGGCAACCACTGACAGGCATCGTCCTGTACGCGCAGCTCGTCGCACAGAAGACCGCCGATCCGGCGCTGCAGCGGAAAGGTCAGCAAATCAGAGGTCTGGCGCAGCGGCTCGGTCGGCTGGTCCAGGACTTGGTCGATTTCACGCGGCTGGAGGCGCGGCAGCTCGCGCTCGACTGCCAGTCCGCCGATCTCGCGGAGCTGATCAAAGAGGCGACGGAGCGGATCGCTCTGGAAGCGCCCGATCGGCCGATCGAGCTGCGCGTGCGCGGCGCGCCCGCCCGGGTCGAAGTCGACGCCGACCGCATCGCGCAGGTCATGGACAACCTCCTGACCAACGCGCTCAAGTACGGCGACCCGGGCACGCCGATCCGCATCGACGTGGAGGCGGGCGCCGACAACGTCAGCGTGTCGGTGACGAACGAGGGACCGGGCATCGCGCCGGAACACATGCTGTACCTGTTCGGGCGGTTCCAGCGCGCCCGAGATACCCAGCGCCGAGGCGCGAAGGGGCTCGGACTCGGGCTCTACATCACGCGGGAGCTGATCGAGGCACACCACGGGCAGATCGTCGCGGAGAGCGTCCCTGGAGGAACGACGACGTTCCGCTTTACCCTTCTGCTGGCGCAGCCCGTCGCGCATGTCGCCGAGCCTGACCAGCGCTCCAGCTGAGTGTTCGGCGAACACGGGCTTGACGTGCCGGAACGTGATTATTCAGAGGGCTCTCGCCTACCGCACCGACACGCGAGCACATCGTCCAAATAGACGCGGCGGATGAGGCAAGCCCAGTCGATGCGTGCGTAGACGGGCAGGACGATGCCGTCGCCGAGGCTCGTGCGCGCGCTCGCCGGAGGGTCCCAGGTCGCCGCGGGAGGTGGCGCCGTGAGGTCGTTGGCGCAGGTCGGTGGCGCCGTCGCGCTCGTCTTCGTCTTCGTCTTCGTCTCCGGCACCGGGATGCTCGTCGCCGCGGGTCCGTGAGCCACCACGGCGGCTCGCCACGACGAGCCCGACGCGAGCACGCCGGAAAGGGCGCTCCTGGACACTCCTCTCCGAACCGCCTATCCTCGGCCGCAACCATGGTCCGCGTAGCGCTGATAGGGACGGGCAGCATCACGTTACAGAATCATCTACCCGGGCTCCTGACCCACCCCGAGGCCAGGGTGACCGCGCTCTGCGATCCCGACCCCCAGGCCCTCGCCGCCGCGGTCCGCGCCGCGGGCGTCGATCGCACCTTCACGGATCACCGCGCCCTCCTCGAGCAGGACGACATCGACGCGATCGTCATCGCCACGCCCAACAACATCCACCTGCCGATCGCGACGGCCGCGGCGCAGGCGGGCAAGCATGTCCTCTGCGAGAAGCCGCTCGGGATGAGCTACGAGGAGACCGAGGCCATGGCGGCCGCGGCCGAGCGGGCGGGCATCGTCCACATGACCGCGTTCACCTACCGCTTCGTCCCCGCGATTCGATACATGAAGCGCCTCATCGCCGAGGGCGCGCTCGGCGCGCCGTACCACGTCCGCATCAACCGCCTGCAGGACTGGGGAGACCGCGCCGTCGGCTGGCGGCAACGCAAGGCGCTGGCCGGGACGGGGGAGATCGGTGACATGCTCTCCCACCGCATCGACTACGCGCACCACCTCGTCGGCCCCATCCTCCGCCTGGTCGCGCAGACGAAGCAATGCCTCGCCGAGCGCCGCCGCCCCGACGGCGCGACGGAGCCCTCCGACGTGGAGGACTGGGTCGGGATGCTCGCCGAGCTGAAGGGCGGCGCGACCGGCGTCTTCGAGAGCACCAAGATGGCCACAGGAAGGGGCTCGGGCGGGCAGAGCCAGGATTACGTCGAGATCAACGGCTCCGACGCCACCCTCATTTATTACCTCGATCGCCCGCACGACATCTTCGTCGGGAAGCCCGGGGGGCGCCTCGAGTCGGTGCCCGTGCCCGAGGACCTGCTCAAGACGCCCGGGTCCCCGCGCGACCCGCGCGCGGGCGATCCGCTCCAGGGCTTTCGGTACGATCAGGCGTTCGAGTTCGTGCAGGCGATCGTCGAGGGGCGGCCCGCCTCGCCGGACTTCCGCGACGGCTCGCGGGTGCAGGCGGTCATCGACGCGGTGCTCCTCTCGGCGGAGCGCAGGCAATGGGTGGACGTCCCCGGCGCGGAGGTCTCGTGATGGCGAGCGCGGGGCTGGAAGGGAAGGTCGTCCTCATCGCGGGCGCCGGGAGCGGCATCGGGCGCGGCGCGGCCATCCGGCTCGCGCGGGAGGGCGCCGCGCTGATCCTGGTCGGGCGCCGGCGCGAGGCGCTCGCCGAGACGCAGGCGCTCTTGCCCGGCGCCGACGTCACGCTCCACCCGGCGGACGCCAGCGACCCGGAGGCCGTGGAGGAGCTCGCCCGGGCCGCGCTCGCCGCGCGCGGCCGGCTCGACGTGCTCGTCAACACGGCGGGCGTGAACGTGCCGAAGCGCTCGCTCGCGGACGCGACGGTCGAGGATTACCAGCGCGTGCTGGACAGCAACCTGCGCAGCGCCTTCCTCCTCTCGCGCGCCTTCCTGCCCGCGATGCGGGCGCAGGGCGGCGGCACGCTCATCCACGTCGGCTCGGACTCGGCGCTGCGCGGCAACAACTTCGCGGGCGTGGCCTACATCGCCTCGAAGTTCGGGCTGCGCGGCCTCATCGAGGCGATCAACGCCGAGGAGCGGCAGAACGGGATCCGGGCGACGGCCATCCACCCGGGCGAGGTCAACACGCCGCTGCTCGACAAGCGCCCGGTGCCGCCGCCCCCCGAGGCGCGGGCGCGGATGCTCCAGCCGGAGGACGTGGCCGAGTGCATCGCGCTCGCCGCCCTGCTGCCGCCGCGCGCCGTCGTCGAGGAGCTGGTGGTGCGCCCGCTCGCGCAGGACTGGGTGAGCCGGCGCTGAGCGGCGGCGGGTCGGCGGGCTCGATGGTCACAGCGCGCGCGCATCTCCGCGCCGCTGGCTGCTGGCTGCTAGAGCGACAAACGGGTTGAAACCACGAGAAAAAGCAGGAATTTCACAGGGAGGCGGGGAGGCGGGGAGCGAGAGACGGCAAGAGGGAGAAATTCATTTTTTTTCTTCCTCCCCGCCTCCCCGCCTCCCTGTGAAAATTCTCCAGGTTTCAACGTGATCGGTGTTCTAGGCTGAGCGGGTTTGCCAGCCCCCTCAGCAGGAGAGCCATGACCGACCTAGCCACCATGAGCACCGAAGATCTCTTCGATCCCTGCGACGCGGCGTTCCACGTCGAGGAGATGTTCGCGTACACCCAGGATCTCATCGAGCGCCGCCGCCGCGAGCCGGGCAACGACGTGCTGAGCGGCCTGGTCCACGCCGAGGAGCAGGGCCACCGGTTCACCCCCACGCAGCTCCTCGCCAACGTGGTGAGAGGCTAGGACGAGCCGGCCGGATCACGAAAGGCAGAACCGCGCGGGCCACCAACGCGGGCTGGCGCTCGGGGATGCGCGTGGGACGAAAAGGCCCAAGAACGAGGGCGCCGCTCGCATGGGGTCGAGCAGCGGGCAGAGCTTGGCCAACGGCCACGCGCGAGCGGCACGCGGAGGGACGAGGCCGAGAGGCTCACGCCGCGCCGCGGGAGGTGGCGCCGTGAGGTCGTTGGCGCAGGTCGGTGGCGCCGTCGCGCTCGTCTTCGTCTTCGTCTTCGTCTCCGGCACGGCCCGGGCCTCTTGAATGGTGACGAGGTCGACCGGCGGAGCGGTGCCGTTGGTCCAGGTGACCGCGTTGGCGAGGCTCGCGCCTCGTCCGGTCTCTCCGCCGGAGTTCCAGGTGGCAATACGGAGATTCGGCACGAGCGCGAGAGTACGGAGGGCGCGCTCAGGGGGATTGGTCCAGACGATGAAAAATGGCGCCGCAACAGGGATTGATGCGGGCGCCGACCCGGGTGAAACGACGAAAGTCGGCGAGAGCGCTGTTCGAGCGCGTCACTGATAGCTCTTGGAGCCCTCGATCGAGCCGTCCTTGTGGACGTTGAAGGTGTACTCTTTGCGGCCCGCGGCGAGCGTGGCCTTGATCGTCGTGTCGTCCACGCGCTCGAAGCTCAGCGTCGCGACCGTGCCCTCCGGGTTGGTGAGCTCGTACGAGCCGGCCTGCGGGATCGGGTTCGCGCAGCGCATCTCGACCTGGTGGATGTCCAGATCCCATTCGCCGCGCTCGCCCTTCCAGCTTCGCGAGCCGTCGATCACGAAGCCCGTCGCGAGGTCGCCGTGAGGGCCGACGCGGCCGTGGGTTGCCGGCTCCGGCCAGCATCGAGTATCGTGTGGCGCATGACAAGATGGGCAGCGTGGGGTTTGATCGCAGCGATCACGATGGCGCCGGCTTGCGGCGACGACAGCGCCGACAGCACCAACAGCGGCGAGGACACCGTGACAGCGAAGTGCGAGGCGTTCGCCAGCACCTGGTGCAGCCGCGCCATCGGTTGCCTGGTGACGGTCGGGACGCTCTCCGAGTCGCAGCAAGCCGAGGAGCTGGACAGCTGCGTCGACGTGGCGTTCGCCGCGGTGCGCTGCGAGGACGCGGTCGCGGTCAGCTCCAGCTACGACCAGTGCCTCGACGACATCGAGGCCAAGCCCTGTTCGGACTGGGACGTTCCGGAAACGGAGCTCTCGACGGTGACACCGCCGAGCTCCTGCAACGGCATCATCCTGCTGCCGTGACGCGCGCGGGCAGGCTACCCGCGCCAGCGCCGGTGGATGGGGACGTCACGCCGCAGCGGCGCGGCGGCTCGCGCTTTCGCGAGCGAAGGTACATCGGCCTGGAAGCCCGGGCGGGCGGCGTGATCGTCGAGAAGGCCCTTGAGGTGCTCGCCCACCGCGCTGTCAGCAACCGGCTGGAGGCGTCGCTCGCCGGCGGCGCCACCTGAACCCAGCGCGCAGGCCGGATCGCCCTACGCCAGGAGATGGAACCGCAAGAACACCAGGATGCTCCTGATCGTCTCGCGCGAAGCCTCGCTGTCGTCGAGCAGATCGAACGCGTGCGGCGCCGCGGCGTGGTTCACGAGCGTCACCGGCAGGTTGCGGGCCAGCGCTCCGGCCACGAAGTCGTCGATCGTCTCGTTCAGGTGAGGCACCTTGTCTTGCCCTGCCCGGGCGATGAACAGCGGCAGATCCCGCGGGAGGTCATCGATGGATCGCCCCGCGCACGGGTTGACGAACCGGAGCTGCGACGCCGCCTCCGCGACGTGGGTGGACGCTCCGAGGTCGAGCATGAAGCCGTAGCAGAGGGCGGCGCACCTCAGCGAGCCGCTCACTCCCCGCATCAGCGCCGACAGGGCCATGGGGGCGTTGCCGGAGCAGGCCCACAGGCCGATCCGGCGCTCGTCGATCCCGAGCGAAGCGGCGTTCTGCCGCAGGTTTTCGAGCAGCGCATGGAGATCGGACGGCTCCCGGTTCGTGTAATTGATGCCCGCGAGCCCGGAAGCGGCCACCAGCCGTCCCCACGACGTCGACTGCCCTATCTCCTTGCGCTTGCAGCCGAACACCGACTCGAACCCCGGATCCGGGTATCCGGACACGAAGACGACGGCAGGCGCCCGCGCCACGGCCATCGATGTTGGTGGAGCGTAGAGGTCGAAGGTCAGGACGCCTGTATCGGTCGCCTGGTACTCGAGATCCTTGCGGAGGATCACGGCATCCATGCCGGGGATCTCGAGGACCGCGGTCTTCTTCATCATCCTGTCTCGCTCGGATTCCTGGCTCATCTGTGCTTCTCCTTTGCTGTGTTGCCGATCCGCGCCGCTCGATGACAGCGCGCCGCGCTGGGATCCTCGGACGCAAGCGCGCGCAGCCCGCGCGGGCGGCCGGTAGGCGCACGCTGCCGAGCGATGTGGAACCCCCAGCGATGACGAGAAGGAGTTGACCACCAATGCTCCAGGGACGCCAAGGAGAGAAATCATTTTTTTCAGGGTTCTCCTGGCGTCACTGGCGTCATGGCGGTTTTCTTATGTGGACGCTGTATCAGGCGCGGTCGATCATCGCTCTGGAAACAGAGACGCCAGCCGGATCTGGGCCATCGACCGCTTGCGCACGAAGCGGACGGCGCGCGCGGCCCGTCAGCGCGAGGGCGGCTGACGGACCATCCGCCGCGGCGGCTCAGCTCATGATGCGCCCGCGGCCCCGGCGCGCGACAGCTCGTCGATCGCCCCGAGCAGCGCGTCGTTCTGCTCCGGCGTGCCCACCGTGATCCGCAGCTTGTCGTGGAGGCGCGGCGCGTCCCAGTAGCGCACGAAGATCGCCCGGTCGTAGAGCGCCCGGTACATCGCCTGCGCCGACAGCCCCCCTGCCGGCGGCGTCGCCAGGACGAAGTTGCTCTGGCTCGGCGCCACCGTGAACCCCTGCTCGCGAAGCGCCGCCGTGAGCCGGGCGCGCTCCGCGATCACCTTCTCCCAGGTCTTCCTCACCTCGTCCCGCGCGGACAGCGCCGCGGTCGCCGCGGCCTGCGAGAGGATATCCGTGTTGTAGCTGTCGCGCGCCTTGTCGAGCGTCTCGATGAGCCGCGGGGTCCCGAGCCCGTACCCGAAGCGGAGCCCCGCGAGCGAGTACCCTTTGCTCAGCGTCCGCAAGAGCTATCAATAATTATCCATGCATCGAAGGGGCCGCGTTCCCTCCACAGCCTGAGGGAGGCCGAACGGCGCGCGAACGGCGCGCGGTGAGATCGGCGTGCGCACTCTCGGATGGTTGACAAGTTAATGGTCTTAATTTATATCGTCGGAGGTGAGCGAGAGACGCTTGCCCTACTTCGACGAGAGCAACGAGAACACGGAGCCGATCGCGGAGCGTGTCGCCACGGGCGTTCGCCGATGATCAGCTCCGAATCGATTGTCCCGAGCATGATCCCGACGCTGACTAGGTGCGGCGAGAGGGCGGCAGTACATGTCGCTGGCCATCGAACCAGGCGCGCGATGGCCGAATGTCGATGAGCACCTCGACGGTCCCGAGGATGTCTTCGTTCTGACGGGGCAACTCGGAGACGGCAGTCAGGTCTTCGATGCGGGCACGTTCATCCACAACCCGCGGGATATGTCGTGCATGAACAGGACGACGCTCGATCCGAAGATCGACCCGAGAGCGTCAGCTCGCCCATCGCCGATTGCATGAAATCGATGAGATTGGCAGACCTTGCTTCAGAGGCACTCATGAACTACCGGACCCAGACGAACATCCGCCGAACGTCGTCGATCGTGATGATGCTGTTGCTTTCCGCGTGCAGCACAGAAATGGGCGACGGACCGTGGGCGGGCGCGGCGGGCGGGCCGACCCGCTTGACGGACGGGGCGGCCACTCCCGCGCGCCCCGAGCCGCGTTCCACGGCGCCGGCCGCGTCTCGGTCAGAGCGCGCCGAGCAGCTCTCGCCGAATCGTCAACTCGCGCAGCCTCGAGCGGGGCTCCAGTGAGCACCACGGCTCCGGACCAAGGACGAGCAACCGCGCGGGCACAGGAGCGCCGCTGGTCCATGGCCTGGTGCCTCACGAGCATCATCGTTGCCGTGGCGTTCTGCTCCCTGCTCTACTGGGGCGCTTCGGACTACGCCCTCGCCATCGACATAGCGAAAGGCACGATCGCTGTCTCGGCTGTGCTGTGCCTCCTCTACGAGGCTCACCGCGCGCGTCAGCGCCGACCGATCGCAGAACGGTGGAAGAAGCGTGTCGCCGCCGGGCTGTCGATCATGGCCGTCGTCGTGTACTTCGACGGCTTTCGTTTCGCTTACCCCTCATTCTTTCACCGCTGGGAGTACTATCACTACTACCTGGGGGCCAAGTACTTCCCCGAGATGGGATACGATAACCTGTACAAGTGCACGGTTATCGCTCAGGACGAGATCGGGGTCGTCACCTATACGGACGACGTCACGGGTCAGCTGGTCACGCTCGACATGAGCGCTGAGGTGCGCCACCCGGACAGGAAGATCAGGAACATTGGAATAGACAACCTCCTCATCCACGTGTCCGGGGTCCTGGCCTCTCCGGAGGAGTGTAAGGCGCACTTCTCCTCCACGCGTTGGAGTGCCTTCAAGGCTGACGTGCAGTTCTTCCGCACGGCCTCGGAGAAGGGCTACTGGGAGGCCATGCAGAGGGACCACGGTTACAACCCGCCGCCGGTCTGGACCGTCATGGGGCGGATCCTCGCCGAGCTTCACCCGGCGACGAAGGGGTACATGCAGTTCCTGACCTGCTTCGATAGTGCCTATCTGATCGGCGTCTTCGCTGCCCTCTACTGGGCCTTCGGGTGGCGCGTGTGCGCGCTGGCGGCGATCTTCTGGGGGTGCCAGTCGCCGGCGCCTTTCTTCTGGACGGGCGGCGCATTTCTGCGGCATGACTGGCTCTTCTACATCGTCCTTTCGGCCTGCTTGGTGCGGAAGAGGTACCATGGGCTCGCTGGCGCGAGCATGGTCTACGCGGGTCTGCTTCGTATCTTCCCAGGCCTCGTCGTCATCGGGTGGCTCGTCGTCGCGGGGATCTATGTATTCCGGCACAAGCGCATGGCTCGATCGCACGTGCAGGTGCTCATGGGCGGCGTCCTCGCCGCGGCCGCGCTGCTCACCGTGAGCGTCGGCGTTTCGGGCAGCGACTCCTATCGCCGGTTCTACGAGCACACGCTCCGCGTGCACGACCAGACCCCCGTGACGAACCACATGGGCCTTCGCGTCCTCGTGGCCCACGAGCTCGGGACGGGGGTCGAGTCCGGCAGGATGAAGTACACGATGGATACATCGCTGCTCGATCCGTTCGAGACATGGAAGGAGATGCGCAGCGAACGCTACGCGAAGTACCGGTTCTTGGGCTACGCGGTCATCGCCGCGAGCTTGGGGTTCTTCGTCCATGTGTGCAGGGGGGTGCGCTCGCTCTGGGTGGCCGGGTGCCTGGGGCAGATATTCATCATTCTGCTGTCCCAGATCACCTGCTATTACTACACGTTCATGCTCTTGAGCGCCCCGCTCACCCGGCGGAAGCGGCAGCTCGAGATCCCCCTCCTCGGCCTCGCGGCGCTCAGCCAGGGGATCTGGAGGTGGACCTCCTGGAACGACGACAGGTACACGCTGCTCACCGCGGCGATGCTCGGGTTCTGTTACTTTCTGCTGTACACCTTCGCGAGGAAGGTGCGCCGCGCGGAAAGCCGTCAGGCGTCACGAGCACTCACCGCATCGTGAGCAAGTCGCTTGAAGAGCGGGGCGCGACCTGAAGGACAAGCTTGCCCGCGCCGCGCACGAAGGCGCTACTCCACGCACCTTGAGCGGTGTGTTCGAGGCGCCCGCTACCGACACGCGAGCACATCGTCCCAATAGACGCGGCGGATGAGGGAAGCCCAGTCCATGCGTGCGTAGACGGGCAGGACGATGCCGTCGCCGAGGCTCGTGCGCGCGCTCGCCGGAGGGTCCCAGGTCGCCGCGGGAGGTGGCGCCGTGAGGTCGTTGGCGCAGGTCGGTGGCGCCGTCGCGCTCGTCTTCGTCTTCGTCTTCGTCTCCGGCACCGGGATGCTCGTCGCCGCGGGTCCGTGAGCCACCACGGCGGGTCGCCACGACGAGCCCGACGCGAGCACGCCGGAAAGGCGCAGCAACGGATACCGGGGTGGAGGCACGAGAGCCGCGATGCGCGCCAGAAAATGCACCGGCGCCAGCACCAGGTGAGTCGCGCCGTTGCGACGGGGCTTGCGAAGACGGTACGCGACGCGGCCATCGGGCAGGAGCCAGATGCGCTCCAGGCTGAAGGGCGGGCGCGCGCCGTAGCGGCACAGCCGTTCAAGGCCGGCGCCATCCCCCGCGCGGAGCGTGACGCCCGCATGGATGTTGAAGCCTGCCACCTCGCCGGCCCACGGGCTCTTGCCCCGGGGGCGGAAGCGATCCTCGTCGTCCGCCTCTGCGAGGGCGACGCCGTCCTCATCGAGGCGCACAACGGTGCCGCCGAAGAGCGACAGTTGCATGCACGCTTCGAGCGGGGAGAGCTCGGGGACCGAGTTGGAGCGCTCCTCGCTCGGCCGGTCGTCCACGAGCTTCCGCCGCCGCAGCCACCGCATCATGCGCTTCTCGACGCGCGCGGCGACAGCGGCGATGTCGTCGCGCGAGGGCGCAGGGCCCTGATGGAAAACGAGCGGCGCGCGTGGCGAGGAACCGCGAGCGGCGGGCGCGGGCGGTCCGGCAGGGCCAGGGGAGCGCTGGCGGCGGAGAGCCGTAGCGCTGCGGCGCCCGGGGTCGTCCCTTGCCGCGCGGGGGGTCGTGCCGAGTGGCCCGGGCCCACGCTGAGCGCGGGAGCAGGGGCGAGCTGGATGGCGTGCCGCAGTTCAGCACGCGAGCGCGCTGACTGGGTGTAATTGTGAACACTCACAATAACGCATGCCTCGCTGACTGAGCGGCGCCTGGGGATCCTCCATCGGTCCTGAGGAACCCCGCCGGCCGGTCGATCGAAGTTGACACCCGACGTGTGAACGTTCACACTACCTACTGGTAGTTACACTTTTGCTTCGCTCCGGATGGGCGGTCGTGCGCATCCACGAGACAGTCATGAGATCACGGTCGGTCGTGTTGGTGGCGGCTGGGATCGCGGTCCTGGCCAGCGGCAACCCTGGTTGTAGCAACGATCCCGGCAGCGGTGGGACCCCGGTGCAGCCGGTTGCGGCGGGAACCCCGGAAGCGGGCCCGACGCATCCCCCCGCAGCAGGCCTCTCCGGGTGGCTGCACCATGAATACCTGGGTGTGCTGTAAGGCAAGCCAGCTGTTCGATGATGCGGTTTTATTGTGCCCACAGCGGGTGAAGGACGACATCCATGCCTGGGTCCTCAAATCATGAGCAAGCGAGTCCTCTCAGAGGCTCACGTTCGGCTATCCCGATCGCGTTGTTCTTGGTCAGCGGCTGCACAGGAAGCCTGGGCGATACTCGCACCAACGATTCCACGGACGATCCCACCACGGGGAATCCCCCCACGGTGGACCCGCGCACTTGCGAGGACGGCTCGGTGCACCCCGGGCGAGCGCCGCTGCGGCGGCTGACGCGCTTCGAGTACAACAAGACCGTTCGCGACCTCTTCGATGACACGACCGATCCCGCCTTTTCGCTGCCGAGCGAGGACGTCGGAAACGGCTTTGGCAACGACGCGGACACGCTGTCGGTCTCGAGCCTGCTCGCCGAGCAGCTGAGCACCGTCGCGGAGGGCGTCGCCCAGCGCGCGACCGCCACCCCGGAGGCGCTCGCGAAGCTCGCCCCTTGCGCGAGCAACCTGAGCGCGGAGAGCGAGGAAGCGTGCGCGCGCACCATCGTCGAGCGAATCGCGCCGCTCGCTTATCGAAGGCCGCTCGCGGCCGGCGAGGCGGACGAGCTCCTCGCGCTGTACAGCGTCGGGCGGACGGATGCGACGTTCAGCGTCGGCATCGCGACGGTGATCGAGGCGCTTCTCCAGTCGCCCGATTTTCTCTACCGCATCGAATGGGGCACATCCGACCCGGAGCACCCCGAGCTCCGCCGGCCCACGGGCGACGAGATGGCGACGCGGCTCTCGTACCTGCTCTGGGGCACGATGCCGGACGAGGCGCTACGCATCGCGGCGCAGGCAGGTGAGCTCTCGACGAAGGAGGGCGTGCGCGCGCACGCCGAGCGCATGCTCGAGGACCCTCGGGCTCGGACCACCATCCGGTTCTTCTTCGACAACCTGCTCCCCATCAGCAACCTCGCGGATCTCGAGCGGAACGCGGAGGAGTTCCCGACCTTCTCTCGATCGATCGGCGCGCTCATGCGCGAGGAGACGCAGCGGTTCCTCGAGCACGAGATCTTCGAGGGGACCGGCACCTGGGCGTCGATCTTGACGGCCCCGTACACGTTCATGAACGGACCTCTCGCGGCGTTCTACGGCGTCTCCGGCGTGACGGGCGACGAGTTCCAGGAGGTGCAGCTCGACACGACCCAGCGCCTCGGGCTCCTCACCCAGGGGGGCATGATGGCCGGGACGACGCACTCGAACCACACGAACCCCGTGGTCCGCGGCTCGTTCGTGCTCCAGAAGCTGATGTGCCAGAAGATCCCGCTCCCCACCGGCGACATCCTGGAGCGGGTGAAGCCGCCGGATCCGTACTCCGGCAAGACGGCGCGGGAACGCTTCAGCCAGCACAGCCAGGATGAGGCCTGCCGGGGGTGCCACCAGCTCATGGATCCGGTGGGATTCACGTTCGAGAACTACGACGCGGTCGGGCTGTTCCGCACGACGGAGAACGACGTCGTGATCGACGCGAGCGGCTCGCTCCCGGGCACGCAGGGTACGGTGAGCGGCCCGACCGAGCTGGTGAAGAAGCTCGCCGAGACCGAAGAGGTGCACGGCTGCTTCGCGACGCGCTGGGCCGAGTACGCCTACGGTCTCACCCTGCGCGCCGAGGACACCTGCACCAAGCACGCGGTAACGACCGCTTTCAAGGCGTCCGGGTACAACGTGAAGCAGCTCCTGATCGAGCTCACGCAGACGGATGCTTTCCACTACATCACGGTTGCCCGCGAGGAGTGATGGTCATGTCCAACTTTCGTTTGAGCCGACGTGCCATGCTGCGCGGCGCTGGCGCCATCGCCATCGCGCTCCCCTGGCTGGAGATCATGGGCCCCGAGCGCACGGCGCGCGCGGCCCCCGCCCCCGCCAAGCGTTTCCTCGCCGTCTACACGCCGGGCGGGACCGTGATCGATCGCTGGCGGCCGACCGGGAGCGAGACGAGCTTCACCCTGGGACCCATCCTGTCGCCGCTCGCGCCGGTGCAGGACCGGCTGCTCGTCCTCGACGGTCTCGATATGAAGGCCGCGCGCGGTGAAGGGCACCAGAGCGGGATCATCGCCTGGCTCACGGGCACGCCTCAAGAGGGCTCCCCGAGGGGCTACGGGAGCGGGCCGTCCGTCGATCAGGTGATCGCCTCCCGGATCTCCGCCGGTCAGAAGGCGAAGGCGAGCATCCAGATCGCGGTGCGCTGGGCGACGGGGAAGGCCCACGGCCTGCTGACGAATATGAACGCTGCGAATTTCGAGAACACCGCGCCGTACAGCCCGATCTCGCCGCGCCTCGATCCGGTGGAGATCTTCACCGAGCTCTTCGGCACGCTGAACCCCAGCGCGGGCAATGATGCCGCCCGTCGCCTCGCGCGGAAGCAGTCGATCCTCGACTTCCTCGATCGGCGCTACTCCGCCCTGTCCGCGCGGCTCGGCGCCGCCGACAAGCAGAAGATCGACCAGCACCTGACGAAGATCCGCGAGATCGAGATGAGCCTCAGCAACCTGCCGACCACGACGAGCGCTTGCCACGCCCCGGAGAGGGTCGACACGTCCGACTACGACCCGCGCACGGGGTTCAACGCGGACGACTTCGGCGCGGTCAAGGACACCTCGACCGACGCGGCGATCCCCAAGGTCGGCAAGCTCATGATGGATATGCTGGTGATGTCGCTCGCTTGCGACATCACCGCGGTCGGTACGCTGCAGTGGAGCGACACCGAGGCGAAGCACACCTTCCCCTGGCTCAATTTGACCGAGCACCACCATTTCTACCAGCACGACGGCGGCTTCAGGCCGGCCGAGTGCGAGCGCATTTGCAACTGGTATTCGGAGCAGCACCTCTACCTCGTGCAGGAGATGGAGAAGGTCGACATGGGTGGACACTCGCTGCTCGACGAGAGCGTCGTCTTCTTCGGCACCGAGCTCTCGGATCCGCCGACGCACACCCATACGAACATGCCGTTCCTCCTGGCCGGCGGCGGCGGAGGCCTGCGCACCGGACGCTGGGTCCGGTACCAGAACAACGTCCCGCACAACAATCTGCTCGTTTCGTTATTGAATCTGTTCGGTGATGACCGGACCACGTTCGGCGACCCCCGGTACTGCACCGGGCCGCTCACGAACCTGACGTGAACATTCTCCGGCGCATGGCCGGTCATCGGCCCGCGCGGTGGGCGCTTCCGTCTTGGCGGGCACGAGCGAGGAGCGATGGATTGGCGCCGTCGCGCTCGTCTTCGTCTTCGTCTTCGTCTTCGTCTCCGGCACCGGGATGCTCGTCGCTGCGGGTCCGTGAGCCACCACGGCGGCTCGCCACGACGAGCCCGACGCGAGCACGCCGGAAAGGCGCTGCAACGGATACCGGGGTGCAGGCACGAGAGCCGCGATGCGCGCCAGAAAATGCACCGGCGCCAGCACCAGGTGAGTCGCGCCGTTGCGACGGGGCTTGCGAAGACGGTACGCGACGCGGCCATCGGCCAGGAGCGAGATGCGCTCCAGGCTGAAGGGCGGGCGCGCGCCGTAGCGGCACAGCCGTTCAAGGCCGGCGCGATCCCCCGCGCGGAGAGCCGGAACCTGAGCGCGCCCGCCGCGAGCGTCTTGGATATTTTTACCCGCGCAGCGGCACGTGGTTGGGGCGCTCCACTTCCTGCGCGAGATACGCGGAGGGGCCGAGACCGGTGAACGCCCGGAACTCGCGGCTCAGGTGCGCTTGGTCGAAGTAGCCGAGCTCCGCGGCGATCTCGGCGCCGCGCACGGCCCGACGCGTCCGGCCGCGCTCGCCCCGCCCGCTGTCGATGAGGCGCAGCGCCGCCTGGAACCGGCGAACGCGCCAGAACGCCTTGGGGCCGAGGCCGACCTCCTCGTGGAAGAGCGCGATGAGGCGCTTCGGCGAGAGCCCGGTCCGCGCGTTGACCTCGGCGACGGCCCGGAGCGCCGGATCCTCGAAGGCGCGCAACGCGAGCGCGACCGCGTCGTGCCGGCGCAGCGGCCGCGTGGCCCTGACGCGCAGGGAGTCCTCGAGCGCGGCGAAGCGATGACGGGAGCGCGCGCTCCTTGGGCGCGGGCGCCGTGTAGCCGTCCCAGAGCCAGAAGCAGTCGACGAAATCGGCGAGCGGCGGTCCGGGACGATGGATGTGCGCGGGCATCGCGAACGAGCTTAGCGCAGCCGCCGCGGTGAGACCCCGTGCCGACGGGCGGCTGCGCTGCGCGTCAAAGGTGTCTGGCGCTGACGACCTGGGGCTGCCACGCTGCCCCTGTCTTGTTGGCGCAGAACCCGAACGAGGTCGACGCGCCGGCGTTGAGCTGACCGCTCGAGGGCGTGTTCGTGGCGGTCATCTCGCTCCCGGAGAACCCGAAGTTGGCGTTCCAGCTCGAGTTGACCGTCGATTGCTGCAGGTTGATGACCACCTCCCACCCCCAGATGCCGAACCTGCGCCCGTTGGTCACGGTGACGTCGGCGCAATAGCCGGTCGCCCAGTCGGCATTCAGCTGGATGCTCGCCGTGACGGCCCCGGGGTTCGCCGGGGTGTCGGGGATGTCGGTGCGCCAGGTCGTGCCATTGCCGAAATAGCGCGTGATCGGCACCCAGTTGCTGCCGAGCCTCGGGTTCGGCTGCGCTGCCGGGACCGGCCTGGTCGCGAACTCCGCCAGCGTGTTGAAGAAGGTGAGCTCGCTGTCGGTGAGATCGCGGCCGTGCGCCTCCACGATCAACGCGATATGGAAATCGCGCTGCGCCGTCGCCGGCCCCGGGCTCCGCACGCCGAGCCTCGCCTGGATCTGCTCGATCGTCACGGTGGCCTGGACCGAGGGGATCACGGCGTCGCAGTAGTCGAAGAGCCCCCCGCCGTGCCTGCGGAGCGGCGGGACCATGCTCCCCGGGATGAGCCCCATCATGTAGAGATCGAGCGGCGACGCCGTGCTCGCCCCGCCGCGACCGTTGCTGTCGCAGTCGAGGGTGAAGGTGCCATTTCCGTTGTCGATCCACTCCATCCCGCCGAGCAGGCTGGCCGCGCTGGTGGTCGGCAGGTAATGGAAGCCGTCGGTCATGCCGAGATCGTAGGGGAGGTAAGCGCTCCACTGGTGGAGGAGCTCGTGCACGAAGTTGTTGCTGATCCAGCCGCGGCGCAGGTTGTCGAGCGCGGCGACGCCCTTGAGGCGGCGGCTGTAATAGGATTGGGAATAGTCGACCGGGTCGCGCCCGATCCCCGTGTAGTCGATCTTGACGGCGGAGTGGACGCCCGCGTTGCCGTTGCTCGCGCTGCCCGGCCGCTCGATGTGCGACGTGGCCGAGAGCACCGCGAAGTCGAAGACGTCCGGCACCACCTCGTACATGGCCGAGAGCATGCCGGCGACGTTGTCCCCCGCGCCCCGCAGCAGCCGCTGGCTGTCGGCGCGCGCGTCCCGCACCTCGACGAGGTGCGACGCCGCGCGGTACTGCGGGCTCAGGGTCCGCCGCGGCGCGACCGGGACGCTCGGAGCGAGCGCTCCGACCTGGGGGCGGATGAAGAACGCCACGGTCTCTCCCGTCGCCTTCGTCATCACCAGGTCGCCGATCTCCAGGGCATAGAGGCCAGCCGGGCTGTCCGGGCTCGACTCGTAATGAGCGGGGAGCGGAAACGGCGGCGTGGGGTCGAAGCGGAACGGCCCGACCGAGAAGATGCCGTCTCCGGCAACGCGATCGGCGCCCAGGCCGTCGTCGTGGAGCGTCAGGTCGCTGGGGCCCTCGAGCTGGATCGCGAGCCCGGTGAGCTCGACGCTCACCACGCCGTCCACGGGGTCGACCTCCAGCACGAACTCCTCGGATCCGTCGCTGCGCACCACGCTCGGGACCGTCTCCCACGCGTGCTCCAGCCCCGTGAGGTCGCCGGCGACCAGCGCCTCCTCGGCCGACAGCACATCGCCGGATCCCGCCGTCTCGAGGGGCGCGGGCTCGCCGCCGCAGCCGCCGAGCAGCGCGCCGAGCAGGCCGGCGCAGAGCACCCCTCGCGCAGCCCTCGCCGGCCGCGTTGAAACAGCCAGATATCGCCGTCCTGCATCGCTGCAGGCGAAACCTCGATGGATGACATCCAACCAAGCCATCTTCATGATCTCCGGGTTGCGCCGTCTCGCGCTGCGCCCGTGCGCGGCGCGGTGGCGTGCTATGCCATGTAGGTCGCGGGGCGCTGCCGTTCCAATGCGAAGGCGGCATGCGCCGGATGCACCGCGTGCATCTCGCCTCGATGGCCTCGGCCCGGGCGCCGCCCTCGACGAATCGCTCGGCGGCGGCGCGCTCCCGGCGGCGCGCAAGTTGAGCAGGCGCTCGCTCACGTGAGCAAGGCGCTGCCCGATCCGGGCAGTCCGGACGCCGCGGCGGCGCGCGCGGGCCGGGAAACGCGCCTGGCGCGGCTCCTGCTAAGCGGACCACGCGCCCGCGGCGCCGCGGCGGTGGTCTCGAGATCTCATCGCGGCGCGGCGAGGCGACATGGAAGGAAGAGGAACATCATGAACGTTCAGGGTCGACTCCAGAGCAATCGGTTTGCATCCATCGTCTGGCTCGCGCTCTCGATGGTCCCGTTCGCCGCGGGCTGTCAGGTGGAGGTGGAGGGCGGCGCCGCCGAACCGACCGACGCCGAATCGCAGGAGCTGAGGGCAGGCGGGCGCGAGGGGAGCGCCTGCGGCGGGCTCGCCGGGCTCGCCTGCAAGCCCGGCTTCTTCTGCGATTACGCGAAAGAGGCCCAGTGCGGCGCGGCCGATCAGATGGGCGTCTGCGCGCCCATCCCGGAGCTGTGCACGAAAGAGTACAACCCGGTCTGCGGCTGTGACGGCAAGACGTACGGCAACGCGTGCGCCGCCAACGCGGCGGGCGTGTCGGTCGCCTCGTCCGGCGCGTGCGCTCCCGTCCCGGAGCTGCTGCGCAGCGGCAGCGGCGGCGCGTGCGGGCGCGGGTTCTTCTGCGACTTCGCGCCCGGGGACAGCTGCGGCGCGACCGGCGCGCCGTGCACCTGCGCGCCCATCCCGGAAGCGTGCACCGAGCAGTACGATCCGGTCTGCGGCTGCGACGGCAAGACGTACAGCAACGCGTGCACCGCCAACGCGGCGGGCGTGCCGGTCGCGTCGGCCGGCGAGTGCGCCGCGCTCCTCTGAGCGAGCGCCTGCGCCGCCGTCCTGCCACGTGGAGCTCCCCACCTCACTCCACGTGGAAAATTCCGCCTCGGCTCCAGTGAACATCCAATGAACAACTTCACCGCGCCCTGCGTGGAAATATCCACCTTGCCCGCGCCTGGGTCGGTCGCCCGCGGCTCCGGCGGGCGCATTTGTCACTCAATCGATGTTGAAGCCTGCCACCTCGCCCGCCCACGGGCTCTTGCCCCGGGGGCGGAAGCGAGCCTCGTCGTCCGCCTCTGCGAGGGGGACGCCGTCCTCATCGAGGCGCACAAAGGTGCCGCCGAAGAGCGACAGTTGCATGCACGCTTCGAGCGGGGAGAGCTCGGGGACCTCGTTGGAGCGCTCCTCGCTCGGCTCACCGAGCCGGTCTCGCCGCCGGGGGTGGCGCGCTCGGTCGCCTTCTGCTTCTGCCAGCGCGCGATCTCCTCGACGACGATGCGACCCGCTGCGGTCAGTGCATCGGGCCGCAGGGCGAGCAGGCGGCGCACGGCAAACGGCGTCGTTCGCACCCACTGGCGCACGGGCACATCGGGCAGGACATGATCGACAAGATGCGCCGCGGTCCCGCACATCCGCCGGGCCGAGCACGAGGGGCACGTGCCTCGGCATTTACACGAGTAGGCGACGAGGATCTCCTTGCGACACGCCGGGCACACGACGCGCAAGAATCCATGGCAGGCCAGCCCGCAGCGAAGGTAGCGCCGCAATTCTTCCTCGACGTAGTGGGGGATGTCTTTCCCGCGCTGCTCGCGCACGGTCGCGAGGAAGCTCTCGAGGTGCTCGCGCACGACGAGATGGCGCGCGGTCCTCTCGGGCCTGCGAGGGGCGTAGCTCCGCGACGATGGAGCCGGCGGGCCTACCCGGTCTACGCGGGCGAAGGAAGCTGCCGCCGAAGGCGGCTTCGTTCAACGACCGGCAGTTGACATAACGTACAAAAGTACGATCCACTGATCCGCCTACAAAAACCAACAGATCCAACGAGTTCACTCGGCTGTGGACTATTGTCTACACCACGCTGGCATTATGGTGGGGGGCTCGTTCATGAGCTGCTCTTTGCTCTCGAAGTAAGTATAGATCGACCCGAGAGCGATGTTCGACGCGTTGGCGATATCCTTCACTGAGACCCCGCAGAAGCCCCTTTCCGCAAACAGCGGCATTGCCGTTTCGAGAATCAGCGCGCGACGTTGCGGATCCCTCAACTTTGCCATCGACGGTTCCTAATGCGACCCACAGGCCCTCTGCGCAAGTCGCAAGATCGTTTCCATTTCAGAACGTGAACGAACATTCATACGTCTATAAAACCAGACGAGAACCCCTCCCCTGCCATGCTGAACAAATTCTAGGAAGGTTCGACTTGACAGGCACGGCTTCGCCAATTATCAGCCGAACGATCATTTGGTTATCTAGATCACAAATGTGGCCGATGTAGTCGTTTGTACGGAATGGCCAGTGCAGGCCGTGGTCCAACTTCTTCTCGAAGGTTTCGCCTTGCACGACATGACAGCCCCGAAGTACCAAGAGCGCGACCAAGAGACGTGGCGGCGCTTCTACACCGCTATCGAAAAGCAGTGGATCGACCATCACGATGTCTTGCACCCCTTTTACATCGACAACGTGCACGTACTGCAGCCGTTCAAGGAGCGCATCCCGTCTGCCGCCGAAATCGACCAAATTCTGGAGCCGATTGGCTGGAAATGCTCGTTCGTCGAGGGGTACGCCGCGCCATGGCATATCGCTCGCATGCTCGCTCGACGCGTCATGCCTCTTTCCCGGTCCATTCGGAGTCCCGAGGAAATTTTCTTCGGCCGCGAGCCCGATCTGCTGCACGACCTCTTCGGGCACCTCCCAAGCCTCATGAACGAAGACTACCGCAGGCTTCTCTCCCAATGGGCGGCCGCTGCGTCGATGCCGCTCGTTACAGAAACCGACCGCGCGTACTACCATCTAAACAAAGTCATCGTGCAGTCCCACGACAAGGTCCCCGATGGACACCTCGCGCACCTGACTGCTGCGTCCGAACGCCTGGCTCAATTTCTTGCATCCCAGCCAACATGGATTTCCATTTTCGATAAACTCTACTTCTGGATTTTCGAATTCGGCGTGACAGAAACTCTCGGCCGCTGGAACATCCTCGGAGCGGGACTCCTATCATCGCTCTCCGAGGTCAAAAAATTCGCTCTCGGAGACGCCCAGGTTCGGCGCCTCAATCTCGACGCAATCCTCTCGCCATACAATATATCTTCTTTTCAGAAAGAATATTTCGCTGCGTTCGGCGTGAGCCATTTTCGCGATATTATCAGCGACGTTATCAAGGCGTTCGCCCCGTGCCGTGAATCCAATGCTTTCCACCATGCGGCTCCTTGAGCTCCGCTCGCAAATTCGCCAAAAGGCACTACAATCGGCGTCGCTCGAGCCGTCCCAAGCCGAGCGGTCTCGATGGCAGTCCACTACCGACGCCCTCATCAACGACTTTATCGATCGACTCGGCTCCTACCCGACCTATTCGCCGCCGGCACCGGATCTCCTGGCGCGCTTCGAGGAGCAAGTCGCCCAAGGCGATTCGCCAGGGGCGATCCTCGAGGCGGTTCAGCGCGCTATGACCCAATCGGGCATCCTAACCGCAGGGCCGGGGCACCTAGCCTTCGTGCCGGGCGGAGGGCTCTATGCCGGAGCGATCGCCGACCATTTCGCGGCTGTGATGAACGTCTTCAGCGCTGATACCTTTGCTTCGCCTGTCGCAACCTACATCCACGGCGAGGTGATCCGCTGGCTCGCGTCCATGATAGGCTACGATGAAAAAGCCTGGGGCGACATCACGTCCGGCGGCTCTATCGCAACATTGACGGCGTTCGCAGTAGCACGGAACGCGCGCGGAATTCATCCGCGAAAGTACGAGTCTTTTTGCGTCTACGCGACCACGCATACGCATCATTGCTGCGAGAAGGCCCTCGATGTCCTCTTCGCTGGTGCGTTGACACTTCGAAGAGTCCCGACGCGAGGCCACGCGATGGACGTCGAGGCCCTCGCTTCGATGATCGAAAGCGACCGCGAAGGCGGTAGGACGCCGTGGATGGTGATCGCAAATGCCGGGAGTACGAATCTCGGTGCGGTAGATCCGCTCGGCCCGATCGCCGGGATCGCTAAGGCCAATGCGATGTGGATGCACGTCGATGCGGCGTACGGCGGATTTTTCGCATTGTGTCCCGAAACGGCGGAGCTCTTTTCTGGTCTTTCGGAGGCCGACTCAGTCGTGCTCGATCCGCATAAGGGAATGTTTTTGCCTTATGGATGTGGAGCCGTACTGTTCAAAAACGGCGAGCTACTGGGGCGCGCATTCGCACATTCCGGCGCCTATTTGCAAGATCGCGACGACGACGCCCCCCGACCACGTTCGCCGATGGACTACTCGCTCGAACTTACGCGGCCTTTTCGCTCGTTGCGCCTGTGGCTGGCACTACGGATACACGGGAAATACGTCTTTCGCAGCGCTCTCCAGGAGAAACTCGCGCTCGCGCAGTACTGTTACGCCTGTCTCGTCACCGTTCCAGATATCGAAGTCCTCGCGCGGCCCGATCTGTCCATTGTTGCCTTCCGCTATGTTCCCCTCCAAGGCTCTCGACCGCCGAATGACGCGACGAAGCTTCTATGGATCCGGCTCAATCGGCACAAAGAGTTTTTTCTCAGCTCGACGACCATCGACGGATTATTCATTATTCGTGTTTCCATACTTTCTTTTCGTACGCACCTCGACACGATCGATCTGTTGCTCGATGCTGTCAGGACCGAAACCTCGGCCCTGTTGAAGGAACTTTCTTGCGAATCGGAGAAGCAGTCATGAACAGCGACGGAGCGATCGTAGGTGGCGGCATCGCGGGTCTCTCGACCGCCCTCTTTGCACGCCTACGGTAAGCGCCCGACCAACGCCATCGTGACGGTCCGTGCGGCGCCGGTTACCTGTTCCCATCGCGACGAAGGAGGAAGCGATGGCGACGAGAGTGGAGTGGGCCGAGCGGGTGCAGCGATGGGAGCGGAGCGGGCTGAGTGCCGAGCAGTTCGCGCGGCGCGAGGGGTACAACCCCAAGCAGCTGTACTGGTGGCGCTGGAAGCTGCGGGCTGGCCGCTGTCGCGCCTGGACGAGCTGCTGCCCGATACATGGGGCAAGTCGCCGGCGACCGACGCGTGAGCCGAGACCCCCTTCGAAGCAGGGGCTGATCGAACGGAGCGGCGGAGCGGAGAATGCCAACAGGTTTGAGACAGGCCGGACGAGAATCCTATGAGTGGACCGCGTTGAGGGACGCGCTCCGGCTCTGGGACCCGAGCGCTTGCGGTCGCGGCGGCTGCGCCACAGCGGTCGGCGCAGCGACGGGCTCAGGCGCGGCGCTGGTCGTGCCCGCGTGCGGCGGCGCCGCGGTCTCGCAGGCGTCGTCGTCAACGGACAGCGGGTTGATAGCTACCGAAGCAGGCGGCCTACGCACGAGGGGCGGACCGTTTGGGAAGCGTTCCGGATGCGCGGCGTAGGCCGTGTCGAGGGCGACCTGGCCCCGAGCCGCGATATCTTCGACGCGGCCGTAGAATACATCAGCAGGTGTGAAGAGCGCAAGGCCAGAATGCTGATGAAGGTCGTTATACCAGCTAAAGAACTCCTGGCACCACGCTCGTGCATGAGCCGGCGAGGCAAAGCGGTCCGGATAGTCGGGCTGGTACTTGAGCGTCTTGAACTGCGACTCGGAGAAGGCGTTGTCATCGCTGACGTGAGGCCGGCTGAAGCTACGAACGACGCCGAGCGAGCCGAGGAGCTGAGCGAGCCCCTCCGACCTCATCGCGGAGCCGCGGTCGGCGTGCACCGTGAGCGAGCCGGGCTCGACGCCGTGGCGGGCGACAGTCTCTGCGAAGAGGTGCTCGGCGAGCTCCGCGCTCTCGCGCTCGGCGAGCAGCCAGCCGACGGTCATGCGACTGAACAGGTCGAGGACGACGTACAGGCAGTAGAAGACCCCGGGCAGCGGCCCGCGCAGCTTGGTGATATCCCACGTCCAGATCTGGTTGGGGGCCGTGGCGGTGAGCGTCGGCTTGGCATGCTTCAACGGCTCACGCTGCGCGCGTCGCTCGCCGCTCTCGCAGGACGCCGCGAGCAGCCGGTACATCGTGCGGATGGAGGCGAGATAGACGCCGCGCGACAGCAGCGTCGCGTAGACCTCCGGCGGGGGCTGGTCGACGAACTCCTCGCTGTGCAGCACGTCGAGCACGGCTTGCCGCTCGGGGTCGCTGAGCCGGCGTGGGCTCGGAGCGGGCCCGGTCAGCGCAGGCGGCTTCGCGGGCTGGGTCTGCCGGTAGAGCGTGGCGCGGCTGACGTCGAGTGCCGCACACGCCTGGACGATGGGGACGTGCGGGTCATCGAGCTCTTCGATGACGTCCATCAGCGCTCTTCGTCGTTCGTGAGGTTGATGCCCAGAATGGCAGAGACTTTTTCACCCGAAGTAGATAGTAGAATAGATAATAATATGAACAGCAAAATCACTGAATACGACGATCTTGATAACTATAGGAGAGGTGTTGTATCCCGGATCGGAATCGATGGTTGCACCGCTCATTTCTTATCAGAAGTAACGAATGATCTCGATCCCATCGCGGAGCTTCTTGCGCGGTCATTTGTCGAGCGAGAGCCGATGACCAATGTGTTCTATCGAAAGGACCCAAAGCGGATATATGCGGAGATGTTGGAGGCCATGCGAAGTATGGCCCACGATTCTGCAACGCATGATTGTTCGGTTATATTGAAAGATCATCGAGGACATATCATTAGTACCATGCTTCACGCACCATACTCGCACGCCACGTTCGAGCTGCCAGAGAGCGTTGCTGCGATCACCAGTGTTCTCAAGCGATTGAGCGAATCGTTTGACAATTGGATTAAACACAGAACAGATAACCATAAGATTCTCTATGGTCTGGTGACCGCTGTGCATCCAGACTACGCGGGGCATGGGCTAGTGCAACATCAATTGGACTTGGCTTTGCATAGAGCGAAGCAATTGGGCTTTAGCGAGCTAGCTTGCGCGACGACTAGTGTGTCTCAGTTTATTTTTGCGCGAATGGGACTGCATACTATAGCGGAAATTGATTACAATGATTATGAGCCATTCAAAGACATGTGTGCTAGTGCGCCTGGAACTCGGTATCCGATCAAAAGCGCGAAGATGATGTGGGCTAAGTTTGATGAGATAGAAATCAATGCATCAACCGCGCAGGCTGTGGAGTGAACGCGGCCCCTTCGATGCATGGATAAGTTGTTGATACAGCGTCACTTTTCCAGGAGGGAGGTGGATTGCATACGAGGCGGCGATCGACGGCGCCGGCTAGCCCGGAGCGCGCCCTGGGTTATTTCGGAGTTTTACCTGTCCTTCTACCAGATCCTCGATGTATATCGAGGGGCGCTGGGAGGCGCAGCGAGGGAATGCCGCGCGCGCGGCGGCGAAGCTCCGGCGGAGCGTGGCGGTCGGCGCGCGGTGGGGCATCGCGGTCCTGGAGGGGCTCTCGCGGTATGCGCTGGGCTGCCTCGGGCAGACCGAGGCGGGGCGGCGGCACGTGCCGGAGGGGGCGGAGGTGCATTTGCGGGAGGCGCTTTCGCTGTTCGAGGAGGCTAGGACGAGCCGGCCGGATCACGAAAGGCAGAACCGCGCGGGCCACCAACGCGGGCTGGCGATCGGGGAGGCGCGTGGGACGAAAAGGCCCAAGAACGAGGGCGCCACTCGCATGGGGTCGAGCTGCGGGCAGAGGTTGGCCAACGGCCACGCGCGAGCGGCACGCGGAGCGACGAGGCCGAGAGGCTCACGCCGCGTCGAACGACGGGTCTCTGGCCCTGGCGATGGGCGGCGGCTCGGTGCGGATGCCGAGATGGGTCAGGAGCGCCACGATGGCTTCGCGCTGCGCACGTTGACCGATGTCGGCGACGACCCGCCGGCGCCTACCGCACCGACACGCCTGAAGGGCGGGCGCGCCGTAGCGGCACAGCCGTTCAAGGCCGGCGCGATCCCCCGCGCGGAGCGTGACGCCCGCACTCGCCGCCGGGCGTGGCGCGCTCGGTCGCCTTCTGCTTCTGCCAGCGCGCGATCTCCTCGACGACGATGCGACCCGCTGCGGTCAGTGCATCGGGCCGCAGGGCGAGCAGGCGGCGCACGGCAAACGGCGTCGTTAGCACCCACTGGCGCACGGGCACATCGGGCAGGACATGATCGACAAGATGCGCCGCGGCCCCGCACATCCGCCGGGCCGAGCACGAGGGGCACGTGCCTCGGCATTTACACGAGTAGGCGACGAGGATCTCCTTGCGACACGCCGGGCACACGACGCGCAAGAATCCATGGCAGGCCAGCCCGCAGCGAAGGTAGCGCCGCAATTGTTCCTCGACGTAGTGGGGGATGTCTTTCCCGCGCTGCTCGCGCACGGTCGCGAGGAAGCTCTCGAGGTGCTCGCGCACGACGAGATGGAGCGCGGTCCTCTCGGGCCTGCGAGGGGCGTAGCTCCGCGGCGATGGAGCCGGCGGACACGACGCGGCGGCGACGGGCACGGCCGCGCTCCAAAGCGACGGGCGGGCCGGTCGACAACCGAGGCGAATTCAGCGGGCGCCACGCTCGATTCCCCTGGCGGCGCCATGGCGGAGTGGCGGTCGCGGGCCCGGCCACGGCTTGCTCGCAAAGATGGAGTGCGTTGTCACGCGGCGTGCTCGTGACCCAGGCGCTGCGGCTCGACCCGGTGAATTCTATCGAGCCCCGGCGCATCCGACGTCCTGGAGCCCGACGCAGCAGGGAGCGCGGCAGCAGGAGGTTACGACATGCGAGCACGTCAACTTCATCGAGGCTCGAGGGACAGCAGGGACGGCAACAGGCGCCGCCTGGGCTCTCGGGGCGCGGCGCAGGGGGCCGGGGGCTTGCCCCTGCCCGTGTGGCCAGCGGCGATTGCCCTCTTCGCCGCGGCCCTGGCCGGCTGCGCGCAGGGCGACGACCTGGGCAGGGGGCCGTCTGGCGCCTGGCTCGACCCGCCCCTCGTCGAAACCGCCGGCGTGGATCCGCCGGCCGACGCGGTGACCTCCACGATGCCCGAGCCCCGGCTCGGCCACGATGCTGTCGTGCTCCACAGCGGTCAGGTCCTCGTCTTTGGGGGCGCGGCTCGGAGGTATGTAGGGCCCTATCCTCACGGATGGACCGTGGACACGCTCCTCACCAGCACGGCTTTGTACGATCCGGCGACAGGGACATGGGGTACAGCCGCGCCGAGGGCGACCACCGGATACGCGCAGAAGGTGGTCCTCCAGGACGGCCGTGTGCTCATCCCGTCGGGCACCTCGTTCGAGCTCTACGATCCCGCGCTCGATGTCTGGACCTTCACGGCCCGGGTGCCTACCGCTCGCGCCGCTTTGACGTACGGCGCCGCCATGCTGGACGACGGCCGTGTGCTCGTCGCCGGTGGGAAGGGTCTGGAGGCCCCCCGTCCGAGCCTCGCCGCCGCCGAGATCTACGATCCTGCCACGGACACGTGGTCGGCGACCACGCCCATGCTGGCCGCGATGCCCAATGTCCGCTGCGCGATCACGCTGAGGGACGGCAGGGTCCTCGTCGGCAACACCTACCGTTCCGAGGTGTATGATCCGGTCTCGGCGACATGGACCACGGGGCCGAATCTCAGCTTCCAGGACATCGTGTTGCTGTCGGACGGGAAGGTGCTCACGATCCGGCGCGACTCTGGCCCCGACGCCGCTTCCAGTGTCTATGACCCTGTCACGAACACCCAGACCAACCTGCCGCCGTTCGCGTTGCCGGCCGGGATCGGGGCGCCGGTGCTCACGGCGCTGCGGGACGGCCGCGCATTGTTCTCGGGCGGCTACACGCTCGAATTCATCAACCCAGAGGAGTGTACTATTCCGTTGAGCTGCATTGCTGCCGAGAGGTTCCATGACGTGGTGTGGATGTTCGACCCGGTCGCGCAGCTCTGGAGCCCGGCAGCGCCGATGAGGCTCCCCCGGGCCAGCCACACGGCCACGCAGCTCCTGAACGGCGCGGTGTTGATCGCGGGCGGCTTCGCCTTCGATACACCGGACGGCCCCGCCTCGACTGCCAACGCGGAGCTCTACATGCCTTCCACGCTCCCGCTCGGTGCTTCGTGCGACGATGGCGCCTCCTGCGTGAGCGGCTTCTGCGTGGATGGGGTCTGTTGCGATGCCGCCTGCGATGCCGGTCCCTGCGATGCCTGCGCGGTGGTCGCCGGCGCCTCCCAGGACGGCCGCTGTGCGCCGCTCACCGGCCCATCCTGTGACGACGGGGATGCGTGCACGGACGGCGACACCTGCCAGGCGGGCGCGTGCGTAGCAGGCGCCATCGACGTTTGCGGCAGCGGCGGCGCCGGCGGTGGCAGTGCCGGCATCGGTGGCAGCGGCGGCGCCGGTGGCAGTGCCGGCATCGGTGGCAGTGCCGGCATCGGTCGCAGTACCGGCATCGGTGGCAGTGCCGGCATCGGTGGCAGTGCCGGCATCGGTGGCAGCGGCGGCGCTGGCAGCACCTCGCAGTCTTCCGGCGGCGATCCAGACCCAAGCGTCGGCAGCGATGGAGACCACGCTGGAGGCGGCCGCGCTGACACCGGAGCTCCGGACGGCGGTAGCGACACGTCGATGAACTGCAGCGTGGCGAGCCCTGGAGCGGCTCATCCGCGATGGCTCGGGGCGCTCACGCTCCTCGGCGTGCTAGGCCTGCGCCGGCGGCGCTCCGAAGGCAGGTGACGGGGTAACTCAAGAGATGAGATGGGTCGGAGGTCACCTCGACCTCGCGGCCGCCGGAGCCCGCAGCCCGTGGAGTGAAGTCGGCCCCTTCGATGCACGGAGAAGATATTGATTCGTGGCCGGGCGAGCGGCGGGCTCGACCACCGGCCCGAGCTTGCTCGCCTCGTCGGTGCTGGGGCCACGCCGCTCGACCCCTTCGCCAACCCCGGAGGGTTCCTCCCGGCGTGACGGATCCCGGAGCCGAGGCAAGCCCAGTCGATGCGTGCGTAGACGGGCAGGACGATGCCGTCGCCGAGGCTCGTGCGCGCGCTCGCCGGAGGGTCCCAGGTCGCCGCGGGGAGGTGGCGCCGTGAGGTCGTTGGCGCAGGTCGGTGGCGCCGTCGCGCTCGTCTTCGTCTTCGTCTTCGTCTTCGTCTCCGGCACCGGGATGCTCGTCGCCGCGGGTCCGTGAGCCACCACGGCGGCTCGCCACGAGCCAAGGGTGTACCTGCCGTTCAACGTCGTACCGTCCACGAGCGGCATTTTACCCTAGGGCAGATCAGGGGGTCGGCTCAATCCCGGTCTGCGGGGGAGGTACCTGCATCTCCGATGCCGGCCTGATGCGGGCAGAGCGCCTGGCCATGACGGCTTCGGTGCGCGGCGCTCGAGGGCATTCCCGTACGCTCGCTCCGAGGGTGCCGCGGGGCCGTGCGCCCGGCGAGCACCGCCAGCCAGGTCCCCCGAGCGGGACCCCGCCGCTGTCCTTCACCCTGCCCTCGACAGCGCGAACCCCTCGTAATGTGGGATCCCGAGCCCGGTGTCCGTCACGGAGAGCATCACCTTCCTGCCGTGAAGAGCACGGACAGGGGACCTCCGCCGGCACGGATTGCTCGACCTCGAGCGCGGCGCCGAGGACGAGCCCGAGGCAGTGCTGGCCGCGTCGGCCATATCCGGACGAGAGGCACCAGCCGGGCCGCAATAACTCCGCGGGCTCACGCCGCTCGCCGAGCGTGCTGGCGTACAATAAGCCGCTCTGCGCCTCGGTCGACGGCTTCACCTTGCGCGCCGCGACACGCGCCGGCACGCTCAACGCCGCAGCGAGGGAGGCGCTCTTGCGCCACATGCTGCGGCCCCCGCTCGCGCAGGACCGCGTTGCGCTGCAAGAGGGCGGATTGGTGCGGCCGTCGCTCAAGCGCGCCTTTGCCGATGGATCGGTCGCGGCTAATAGGGATCCGCTCTCGCTGCTGTGCTGGCTATTGGTCAGCGTCCCGCCACCGCGCATTCACACCGTCAAGTACGCGGGGGTGCTGGCGTCCGCGAGCCGCCCACGTGCGCGCGTAAGCGCATCGGGCCGCGCCCTGCGAGGCCGGAAGAGTCCGCGATGGCGGACGACAAGCCCGCTCCTTCCGGCGAGCGGGCGCTATCGCCCCCCGGGCTTCAGGGCGAGAAGATCTCGGCGGTCGCCAGCCACGTGTTGTGTCCGGCGCCGCCTACGGCCAGCACCCTACCGTCCCCGAGCAGGACCGCGGAGTGGGACACACGATGGTCGTTCATGGGGCTGATCACGGTCCAGGCGTTCGAGACGGGATCGTAGATCGAGGCCGACGCCAGGCGGATGAGGCCGTTCGGAGGGTCAGGGTTGTAGGTCCAGCCGCCTGTCACCAGCACCCGGCCGTCATTGAGCCGTGTCGCGGTGTGCCCGGAGCGGCCGATGCTGATGGATGGGCCGGATGTCCAGGTGTTGGACGTCGGGTTATAGATCTCGGTGCTCGCCAGGTAATCGGTGATGCTGCTTTCGCCGCCGACGATCAGCACGTTGCCGTTGCTCAACAGCGTCGCCGTATGAAACGCGCGCGGCTCGCTCATCGAGGGCACGGACGACCAGGTGTTCGTTGCCGGATCGTAGAGCTCGGCGGTCGCCAACCTACCGCTGTTGGCGCCTCCCGTGACCAGCACCTTGCCGTTCGCGAGCAGCGTCGCGGCATGGTCAACGCGAGGGGCGCTCATCGACGCCTTTGGGGTCCAGGTGTTGCCCGTCGGATTAAACAGCAGGGTGGTTGCCATGACGATGGAGTTGTTGACGTTCTTCCCCCCGATGATCAGCACATTTCCATTGGAGAGCAGCGTCGCAGTATGCTGGAACCGGGCGAGGGGCGATGCGCCCACGGACGACCACGTATTGGTCGCTAGGTCGTACAGCTCGGCGTTCGTCGCCGTGGTCGAGCCGGTACCTCCCGCGACCAGCACCTTGTTGTTCACAAGTCCCGTGACGGTGGCCCGTTCGTGGGTTCCTGTCATCAGAGCGGTCGGTGTCCAGGTGTTCGTCGCCGGATCGTACATGTCGGCGGTCTGGTCCCACAGGTCGTCGCTGCCCGCAGCCAGCACCCGGCCATCATGGAGCCGCGTTGCGGAGGACCAGAGGTGAGCGCGGGCCATCGACGGCGTCATCACCCACGGAGTGGCCGCGGGGTCGAAGACCTCGGCGCTCGCCAGGTTCACGGTCGTGGAGGGGCTAAGCCGGCGGCCGCCCGCGATCACCACCTTGCCGCTGGCGAGCAGCGTCGCGGTATGCAGGGTGCGCTGGTCGATCATGGACGGGAACTCGGTCCAGGTGTTGCTTGCCGGGTGGTAGACCTCGACGGTCGCGGTGGAAACCGCCGAGCTCGTCGAGACGGTTCCGCCCGTCACGAGCACCTTACCGCTCGGGAGCAGCGTCGCGGCGTGCATGTTGCGATGGACGTTCATCGAAAGGGCCGCCGTCCAGGTGAGGGCGGACGGGTTGAAGATCTCGGCGCTCGATAGCTCGAGAGAAACCGGGTTGTAACCGCCCGTCACGAGCACCCGGCCGTCCTGGAGCACCGTCTCGGTGTGGTAGTAGCGGGCGGTGCCCATGGACCCGACCGACGACCATGAGTTCGTGCTCGGATCGTAAATGGCGGAGCTCGCATGGAACGTGCCGTTTCGCCCGCCGGTCACGAGCACCCGGCCGTCCAGGAGCAGCGTCGCGCTGTGCGCGAAGCGGCTCGTGCCCAGCGACGCGGCCGACGACCAGCTGTTCGTCGCCGGATCGTAGAGCTCGGCGCTCGTCAGGTAAGTAGAGCCGTTCGACCCGCCGGTCACGAGCACCCTGCCGTCCTGGAGCAGCGTCGCGGTGTGCCCCCAGCGGCTCGTGCTCAGCGACGCGGCCGACGACCAGCTGTTCGTCGCCGGATCGTAGAGCTCGGCGCTCGCGTAGGTCGAAGCGCCCGAGAGGTCCGTTCCACCCACGACGAGCACCTTGCCATTGCTCAGCAGTACCGCCTTGTGGTGGCGGCGGGCGGTAGCGAGCGATCCGGCCGATGACCAGGTGTTGGTGGCCGGGCTATAGAGCTCGGCGCTCGCCAGGACAGAGCTGTTGCATCCCCCCGCGACAAGCACCTTGCCGTTCTGGAGCAGCGTTGCGGTGTGCGTGTGTCGCGCCGCGCTCATCGTGCCTGCCGGTGCCCACACCGGGTCGACCAGCGCGGGCTCGCCGCCCGCGTCGGCCCACAGCTCGAGCGTCGCCCCGCGCACCGTGAGGCGCGCGGCGATCGGACGCCCGCCGCGCGCGTACGCCGCCGGCGCCGTCACGCGCAGCCGCGCCACGCCGGTGTCGTCGACGACCTCGACCGCATCGCCTTGCTGCCTCAGCGTCGCGCCCTCGACCTCCCACGCCGCCACGGGCGCGCCTGCGCGCGCGACGCCCGCGTCGAGCAGCAGCCACTCTTCGTACCCCTCGTCGATCGCAGCCCAGAACGACGTGCCGCCCTCGCGCGGATACGCCACCGCGCGCTCGATCATGGCGCCCTCGCCCTCGGCGCCGATCTCCCGCACGAGCGCCTCGAAGCCGTCAGGCAGACGAAACCGGATCCCGTCCTCGCCGCGCTCGGGCAGCGCAGCCCGCAGCTTGTCGCGACCCCGGAGCAAAGTCTCGATGTCGAGTTCGCGGTTCAGGTCGCCGGTCGAGACGAGCGCGAAGCCGCCTTCGACCGCGACGAAGGCCTGGCCGGTCTCCAGGACCTGCGGCGCCTGGTCGGGGAATCGACGCCGCAGATCGTCGCCTGCCGGCGGCTCGGGGCCGAGCGCGCAACCCACGCCGCTCGCCGAGAGCGCTCCGCCAAAGATCAAGGAAGATAGGATGAACAGCCAGCGTTGAAATAGGGAATGGGAATGCATCAAGGAGCTCCTCTTCGCTTCCGCTGTGTTGGCATCGTGCAGCGTGGGCGACGCTTTGCACGGACGGCGTCGCTGAAAGGACAGGGCAACGTGCGTACCAGCTCAGGCGCATCGGGGCGTTCGTCTGCGGAGCAGCGCCGCGCCTGGATCGTTGCGGCACCCGAGCGCCGCGACCGCAGCGGGTGCTGCGGAAAAAGGCTCCTTCACCGCAGGGCCACGGTTCCGCAGCGATTTTGCTGAGTCGCTAGATCGATGTCACGCCGCCTCAGCGACATGTCACGTGACATGTCACGCCGCCTCAGCGACATGTCACGTGACATATCACGCTGCCTCAGCGACATGTCACGCTGCCCGATCCATCGCAGGCGCCGGCTCACTTCCTGCACGGCGCACCTCACCGCGATGCGCGCGAGGGGAGCGCCGATGCAGGTGTGGGTCCCCAGCCGAAGCCGAGGTGCCGCCCGCGCGGGCCGGCGACGGGGCGGGTCACGTCGAGCTGCTCGGGGCTCGGGAAGACCGTGGGGTCGTGGTTGGCGGCCCCGAAGAAGGTGAACGCCGTGGCGCCCGCGGGGATCTCGACGCCGCCGACGACCGCGGGCGCTGTCGCGCGCTGCGGCTCCATCTGCATCGGCGCGTCGATCCGGAGCGTCTCCTCGATCGCCGCCTGGAGCAGCACCGCGTCGCCGCCGATGGCGTCCCAGAGCGCGGGCGTCTCGAGCGGGTAGGAAACGGTAGAACTCTCGTCCGAGTCAAGCCCCGCGGGGCAGGACCACCGCCGTGCGGATGCACGACGACCCGCAGCGACACCCCACCGCTCCAGGTCGGCACCACCAGGACTCGTACGACGTGCGCCGGCGTTGGGGCTCGTGCTCGCGGCGTCGTGAAGGCGGACCAGCCTGAGGGCAGGAGGATAAATGTAATACGTATAACAAAAGATCCAAATCTTCCTGCATTTCGCACCCCGGCCGTGCACTGCGCGGGGCGCGAAAAAAAATGTCTCGCTCTGTCGATCCCGCCGGCGGTCGTTCGTCGTCCCAGTGAAGCCAGGGTCGTCAATCCGGTCGATAACCCCCGGGAGCCCGGCTTCGTAAAGGAGACACGACAATGCAATCCATGACTGCGACCGCGAGCGTGACCCTGGCTGCCCCCACTTCCAGGCGCTGGCGCCCCGCGAACATCGCCCTCTGGGCGCTGCAGATCCTCCTCTCGGCGACCTTCGTTTTCGGGGGCGGCAACAAGCTCCTCGGGCTCCAGCAGGAGATGGTCGACAGCTTCGCCAGGATCGGGCTCGGCGTGTGGTTTCAGTACTTCGTGGGCGTCCTCGAGCTCGTCGGCGGCATCGGCCTCTTGATCCCGCGGGTGTGCAGCCGCGCCGCGCTCTTGCTCGCAGGCGTCATGGGAGGCGCGGTCCTCACGCACCTCTTCGTGCTTCCTCCCTGGTATTTCGCGTCGATCCCGGCCGTGCTCGTCGTCGTGTTCGGGCTCGTCGCGTGGGCCCGCCGAGACCGCCGGGCCGCGTAGCGCATGGCGCGGGCAAGAGCCGCAGCCCGAGGTGAATGACCTGCTTGTGAGTGGAGGAGGTGCGTGATGATCGGTCTGGAATTTACCGGTCCGGCGACCCTGGGAGCGTTTGTGTTGGCCCTCGCCGCCGCCGGCTGCGGCGGGGACGACGAGGTGCCCGTCGCGAGCTGGACAGCCGCGTGGGGAACGACGATGCAGGGGGCGGATTCGCCGCTCCCCGACACGATGCCGCGTAGCTTCAGCGACGAGACCTTGCGCCAGAGGCTCGTCGTCACCGCGTCCGGCGATCGGCTCCGGCTGCGGCTTTCGAACCTCTTCGGGACCCAGCCTCTGGAGCTCGCCGAGATCCGCGTGGCGAAAGAGGCCTCGCCCTTCGTCTCGGCACCGGGCACCGACCGGCGGGTCCAGTTCTCCGGCCAGCCGAGCGCGTCGATCCCGCCGGCCAGCGAGGCGGTGAGCGACGGCGTGGATTTCGCGGTGAGCCCGGGCGATCGCCTCATCGTGAGCATTCACAGCGCGGCGACGTCGGAGCCTGCGACGTGGCACCCGTTCTCCTTCACGACGCACGCGGTCGCCAAGGGAAACCAGGCGGCCAGCGAGACCCTGACGTCACCGACCAACATGACGTCCACGTATTGGCTCGCGGGCGTCGACGTCGAGTCCACGGAGCCCCAGAAGGTCGTCGTCACGTTCGGCGACTCGATCACGGACGGCTCGACATCGACGATCGACGCCGACAAGCGCTACTCGGATCGGCTCTTCGCGCGGCTCCAGGCGGATCCGGAGACGCGGATGGTCGCGGTCGTCAACCAAGGCCTCGGCGGGAACAGGCTGCTCCGGGACAACATCGGTCCGAGCGCCGTGTCGCGCTTCGAGCGCGACGTGCTGGGGACGCCGGGCGTGACGCATGCCATCGTCTTGATCGGGATCAACGACATCGGGATGCCGGGTTTTCTGGGGCCCGCCGAGAAGGTGACTGCCGCCCAGATGATTGACGGGCTCAAGTCGCTCGCCGACAAGGCGAGCGCGAGGGGGGTCAAGGCGTTCGTCGGCACGCTCCTGCCGTTCGAGGAAGCGTTCCCGCCCTACTATACGCCCGAGGGGGAGGCCATACGCCAGGAGGTCAACGCGTGGATCCGTGGCAACACGTCCTACGACGGGGTCATTGATTTCGAGGCCGCCGTGCGTGACCCGGAGCAGCCCGCCAAGATCCTCGCCTCGTTCGACAGCGGCGATCACCTGCACCCCAATGACGCCGGCCACGAGGCGATGGCGAACGCCGTGCCCCTCTCGATCTTCAAGTAGCCGGTCTGATTCAAGCCACAGCGAGGACGCGGAGCCTGGCGGCGACGAACGCCGCAGGGGCGACGAGCGAGGAGCAAATCAAAAGGCACACTACCAGACGTCTGGCCGTGGACAGCCTGACATCTGCATGAAGAGGCGAGCAGCGGCGGCGCCACAGGGACCAGGTATGCCCGGAGCCTGCGGCGCCTGTCGCCGAACCGGCGATCCTCGGACGCCGATGCCACACGAGCACGGATTGCAGAGGCTGTCGAGTGCGGCGAACACGTCGATGGTGCAGCTTGTGAACGACGACACCGGGCCGCCGCCGCGAAGCAGCTAGCGGCGCCGACGATGCCGCGCCGGCCGCCGAGGCGGCGCAGCGCGGCCCGTCACGGAAGCCGACCTCGGCCATCGCCACACTCGTCTCCGCTCAATCCTCCTCCTCAGGCGCCGCGTTCTGCTGCCCCGGGAACTTCGGGGCATGCTGGCCCGGGAACTTCCCGTGATGCTGCCCCGTGAACCCCGCGTTGTTCTCCCCTTCGAACTTCCCGTGATGCTGCCCCGTGAACCCCGCGTTGTTCTCCCCTTCGAACTTCCCGTGATGCTGCCCCGTGAACCCCGAGTTGTTCTCCCCTTCGAACTTCCCGTGATGCTGCCCCGTGAACCCCGCGTTGTTCTCCCCTCCGAACTTCCCGTGTGCCCTGGGGAGGGCAGGTCGCCGCGGCCTTGCCGGCGTGGTTCGCCTGGCATGGGCTATAGGTTCAGCTCGACGACTTTGCCGTTGCGGTCCACCGAGAGCTCGAACTCCATCTCGCCGAGCACGATGTTCGCCTCATAAGAGAACTGCCCGTCGTGTAGCTCTTCGTCCAGCTCCACGATCGAGCCGCCCTGGGCTGCGCAGACCAGCGCCCGGTACGCGCCCCACGGGAGCATCTCCAGGGTGATGTCCCGCTCGATCAGGCCGCCGTGGGCGTCGATCCTCAGGATGTAGTCGCGGCCGTCCTTCCGAATGTCGGCCTCGTAGACGACGTCGCCGACGTCCTCTTCCACCTCCTTGCGCACCTCGAGGATCGCCCCGCCGAGAGCCTCATTCTCGAACATCCGGCGCGCCGGCTCGGTGAGGCTGTCCAGCGACACAATCCAGGCCTCGATCTCGACGACGGTCACGTTGCCCGAGGCGTCGAGCTCCACTTCGTAGTAGGTATCGTTCTGGACCAAATCGATCTCGTAGGTTGCGCCGTTCTCGTCGATGCTCTCCTCCACCTGCAGCACCCTGATGTCCTGCCCGAGGCCCATCAGCGTCGCGTAGACAGGCCCCGGCAACTTGTCGACGGAGATGAGTCGTTCGATGTCCGTCTCCGCTTGCGCTGTCGATATCATCTGCGCTGTAATCGGCAGAGGTTCGCACTTGCTGGGCGCCATGTATGGGACATTGGCGGACGCCGCGTACGGACACAGAGTGGAACCGACCGCGAACGATGCAAACACGATAGGCTTCAATGTGCTCATTGGACCCTCCTTCGTCGACATGTAACTACATCGACCCACGACATCTGACGCCGTAGTTGGTCGTTGTCAAACTCGGCACGCCCGCCAACCGCAGTGTCGATGCGATTCTCTGTCGGACACGCGCTCATGTTGCGTCCGCGAGCCGCTGGACAGCATCGCCCGTCGCGATCAATCACCTGGCCGTCGCAGGCGATTCATCCACCGATATGGCCCACGTACCGACTGGTAGTTATATGTGCAGTGATGTGCTCAAGAGTGTTTGTCGCCCGAGCAGCCTATACGGAGGCGCTCCGACCACATCCAATCGAGTCGCAGAAGCTGTTCTGGCGGGCATGTCGAGACGGCGCGCCTGCGCCTGCAATTCCTGGCGTGATGCACATTGGATGCATCGGTGACGAGTGCGGCAAACGACGACGATGACGCGGGCAGCTGCCGGCGAGGCGCCAGGGACGGCGCGTCGGGCGAACCGAGCGCGGCGGCGGCGCGACCGGCCCCTCGCTCGAGCGCGTCGAGAGGCTTGTGCGGGAGCTGGAGCAGCTCACGCCGCCAGCGCCGACGCATGATCTACGAGGCGTCATATTGATGACGAGGGCGCGATAGCTGCTGGATCAAAGGATTGATCCAGGGCCTGCTCTCCAGCAGGCGCGCACCTCATTACAAGAGTGCATCAAGGAGACGCCTTGGGACGTCGACAGGCGTGTCTACCTGGCCCGCGTCGAGATCATCGGCTTGCACTGGGCGACGCTGAGAGGCAAAGCCTTTGCGGCTATGTTCAGCGCCGCTTTCGAGCCGCTCTTACCCCTCGTTGATAAAGAGCGCGCGGATCCACATATCTATCAGACCCTCGCCGAGCTCCACGAGCTGCGCGCGGATTGGCTGATCTCCAAGAAGAAGGGCGCCGATCGAGATTGGGCGAGCGGGCTCGCGATGGCCGACAAGGCGCTCTCCATCAACTCCCATACGGCGACGGCCCTCGCGTCCAAGGGCGCGCTTTTGTTGTCCCAGGCACGCGCGACAAAGCGCGAGCATTTGAGGCGCGAGGCGGCGCGTCAAGCAAAAGACCTCCTCGAAGCCGCGCTCCGCGAGAACCCTCTGCTCTCGCGGGCGAGGAGCGCCGCGCTGAAAGAAGCGGCGGATTTGCTCGCCCGGCAGCCCTGAACGTAGCTCTGAGCGTACCAAGGGCACATTTTTGTTCCGGCGCTGCATGTAGGATTATTTTTCTTGCGCAGATGCTTTGAGTACATATGATCTTGGTCCACTAGCATCGCCCATTCTTACCACGACGCAGAACTTCCTTGAAAGGAGCTCACGGAATGAACGGGAAGCTCGTGCACGCATTTGCGCTTGGTTCTCTCGGTGCCCTCACCGCGGCGTGCATGGCCTTCGACGAGGGTGACTGGGACGAGCCCGTGGCCGAGGCCGAGCAGGCCGTCACCGCGGCCGGCTCGATCCCCGCGGGGCTGCCCTCGCGCGTGCTGGTCGGCCTGTTCGAGGGTACCGGGCAGACGTGGATGAAGAACAGCGGCACCCCCTGGGACGTGCGCTACAGCTATTTCACCAAGGGCTGGGTCAATAACTGGGGCTGGAGCGGCTACGACGGATCCTTTGCCAAGTGGTATTTCGACGAGTCGAAGGCCCAGGGGTACATCCCCGCCGTCCAGTACTACCAACTCAACGGCGAGGCCGGCGGCGGCGAGGATAAGTTCCTCGTCAAGACCCAGAACGCCACCACCATGGCGAGCTACTTCGGCGATTTCAAGATCCTCATGCAACGCGTGAAGGATTTTGGCCAGCCCGTGTTCATCCTGCTCGAGGCAGACGGGCACGGCTTCCTCCAGCAGCAGACGAGCAGCAACCCCGACGCCTACGCGGCCGTCGCCGCCACCGGCCTGCCCGAACTCGCGGGCCTGCCCAACACCGTCGCGGGCTGGGGCCTCGCGTTCCTCCAGCTCCGTAAATCCGTGGGCGCCTCGAACGCGATTCTCGGCATCCATATCTCCGGCTGGGCCAGCGGCAAGGATATCGCCCATTACTCGGTCACCGATCCGCTCCAGCCCGAGGTCGATAAGGTCTACAACTTCCTCGCCCCCTTCGGCCTCGCCTCGAACGTCACCGGCCAGACCTACGACGTGCTCGTCGGCGACCCGCTCGATCGCGACGCCGATTTCTACAAGCTCACCCAGAACCAGGACCGCTGGTGGGATCCCGCGGATACCGCGTCCATCAGCTCGAAGAGCTTCAATCGCTACGCCGAGTGGCTCAAGCTCTGGAACGTCAAATCGAACAAACGCTGGGTCCTCTGGCAGATCCCGTGCGGCAACTCGAACCAGTTGAACGTGCCTTACAGCGCCGGCACGCCGAGGTCCGGATACAAGGACAACCGGCCCGAGTATTTCTTCGGCACGAATAGCATCCCGCACGTCTCCAAATTCGGCGAGAGCGGCGTGATCGCGTTGCTCTTCGGGCGCGGCGAGGGCCAGCAGAGCTCTTACGACAACGACATCTACACCGACGGCCAGCCCTTCCTGAAGACCCGCGCCAAGGCGTTCTACGATGCCGGCGGCGTGCCGCTCGGGAGCGACGGCGGCGCAGGCGGCGACACGGCCCAATACAACTTCGAGGGCGGCGCCCAGGGTTGGGTAACTTCGGGCGGCTTCTTGACCGGGGTATCGTCCTCCACGACCCAGAAATTCGCGGGCACGCGCTCGCTCGCCGTGGCATTCGGCGGCGCGACCTCAGGCAGCCAGCGCGTGTATGTCAGCGCCCCCAGCGCACCCGCAGGCGCCACCGTCTCATTCCGCATCCTGATCCCCTCGGGCAGCTCGATCACCTCGGTGCAGCCCTACATACAGCAGGGCGCGGGCGGCTCCTGGACATGGACCGGAAACTGGCAGGCCATAAACAGCTTCACGCCCAATACGTGGAAGACCATCACCGTCCAGGTCCCTGCGAGTGCCGCTACGCCTCTCTATCACCTCGGCGTCGAATTTTCGACGAACGCAGCCTGGTCAGGCACCGTTTATATCGACTCCGTGAGCTGGTGAGCTCCGCGCCCCGCCGAAATCCCCACAGCCGATTCCAATCAGTGAGGTCCGGGTCGGGCGGAACAACTACCAGACCGCGCCGCCGGGATTCACGGCGTGGGTCGACGATGTCGCGCTGGACGACGAGCGGATCGGCTGCGAGGAGTGAAAGGCCGCGCCGAACAACGTGCTGATCCCCAACAAGGCGATAGACGGTCCGCGCGGGCACTTGGCCACGACCTCGTCCCGGCCGAAGCCGAGCCGCGGGTTGACATAGCACCACCCGTGCGCCTTCGCGCCGCCGACCTCGACCGACGCCGGCGGCACGTGTCTCGCAGGCCTCGAGCTCCGCAGGCTTGCTGAGCTGCTCGACCCCGCAGACGCCCAGGTGCTCGAGAAGCCGGCGTTCGGGACGGTCAGCTCCTTGGCGCTCTTGAAGCCGCCGACGGGGTTGCCGTCCGTGCCCTTGCCGCCCTGGAGGTCGGGGAACCTTCTGTCACCTGAGGGGAGCGTGGCGATTCGCCCTTCATATCCTCGAATCGTTTTGCTTTCCTCCCCCTCCCTTCCCCGTGCTGTGCGGGCGAGCCCAACGAGCTTTTAGGGATGGCGCGAGCGAGCTCGTACACGATGGGGGCATGGCGCTCGTCAGGTCATGAGCGAGAATCGTTCCCTATAAAGTACGTTCTCGGCGAGGTCCTGCACTCCGGAGCGGACATGTGCATCGTGCGAGCCACCCACGCCAAGACCGGCGGCAAGGTGGTGCTCAAACTGCCGCATTGCGAGCCGCCGAGCCCGCGCGCGCGGGAGCAGCTCAAGCATGAGCACGCCGTGCTGCGCGCTCGATGTCCCCGGGGTCATCCGGGCGTTGAGCCTCGAAGAGCACGATCGGAAGCCGGTGCTCGTGCTGGAGCACTGGGATGGCACCTCGCTCGCCCGCGTGCTCGACCAGGGCCCACTCGCCGTCGGGGTCGCGCTACGGCTCGGCGCCGCGCTTTCGCGCAGCCTGGGCGAGGTGCACCGGCGCGGCATCCTCCACCGCGATGTCAAGCCGCACAACGTGCTGGTCGACACCGAGCGGACGCACACCTGCTTGATCGACTTCGGGCTCGCGACCTTGTGGACGCCCCAGCTCGCCGCGCAGACGTCGCTGGAGGCGGGAGGCTAGGACGAGCCGGCCGGATCACGAAAGGCAGAACCGCGCGGGCCACCAACGCGGGCTGGCGATCGGGATGCGCGTGGGACGAAAAGGCCCAAGAACGAGGGCGCCGCTCGCATGGGGTCGAGCTGCGGGCAGAGGTTGGCCAACGGCCACGCGCGAGCGGCACGCGGAGGGACGAGGCCGAGAGGCTCACGCCGCGTCGAACGACGGGTCTCTGGCCCTGGCGATGGGCGGCGGCTCGGTGCGGATGCCGAGATGGGTCAGGAGCGCCACGATGGCTTCGCGCTGCGCACGTTGACCGATGTCGGCGACGACCCGCCGGCGCCTACCGCACCGACACGCGAGCACATCGTCCAAATAGACGCGGCGGATGAGGCAAGCCCAGTCGATGCGTGCGTAGACGGGCAGGACGATGCCGTCGCCGAGAGGCTAGGACGTCGAATGCCCCTTCGACCGCCCAGTCGCCGGTTGTCGGGGCGCCTCGGGTCGGTCGGCGCTGCGCGACCGAGCGCGTTTGCCAAGAACCTGTGGCGCGGGCAGCGCCGCGGGCGCACGTCGGCCTCGACGCCGGCGTTGCGGGCGCCAGGGGGCTTCGCCTGCGGCGCTCACGCCGCTTCGCAGCTCGGGCTCCGCGCACGCGCGATGGGAGGCGCCTCGCTCGGGAGCCCGACATGCTTGAGGAGGGCGACGATGACCTCGCGCTCGGAGATGTCGGCCACGAGCCTCCGCCGCCCGCCACACGGGCAGGCCAACACGTCCTCGAGCTACACCCGGCGGAGCAGGCTCGCCGAGTCGATGCGCGCACCGACTGGCTTGGTGACGCCGGTGCCGAGGCGGGTGCGCGGACCGCTCTGCGCGGCCGGGGCACTCGCCTCCGAGGGGGGCGCGAGCGGCGCGCCATCGCGTGGCCTCCGAAGCCGATCGGCGATGCGGCCGTCGGGCAGCAGAGCGAGGCGCTCCAGGCGGAACGGCGGGCGCGCGCCGTAGCGGCACAACTTCTCCAACCCCTCGCGGTCGCCCGCGCGCACGGTGACGCCGGCGTGCACGTTGAAGCCGGAGACCTCCGCGGCCCAGGGGCTGCTCGCACCGATCCGGAAGCGCTCCTCGTCGAGCGAGACCGGGGTGCCATCGTCGGCGAGGCGCAGGAAGCTGCCGCCGAAGAGGGAGAGCTGGAGGAGTAACATCATGCGCTATTCCGATTCCATCATTGACGAGGTTCGTGCTACTCGCGACGCCATCGCCAAGGAGTACGAATATGATATCGATAAGCTCGCCGAGGCGCTCAAGGCGCGTGAGGCCAATAGCGGGCGGAAGGTCGTACGGCTGCCACCGCGCGAGGTGACGCTCGTTCGCAAAGCCTCGTGACGAGACGATGGGCGATAGCTCCGCCCAACAAGGACCTGCTGACCGACGTGTGGGTGCGCTGCGCACCCACACGCGGCAGAAGCCCAAATCGTTGGGCCGTACAAAAGCGAACGTAGTCGTTCTCGTCCGGCCAGAACTCGCACGCATGGTAGCCGCTGCAAGTTGTCTCCGTGAGGAGCCGAGAATCGCCCGCCTACCGCCGCGGTTCAGCCGCGCCGAGCGAGCAACATTCCCTTTAATGGACGAACACGGCTTCAGAACAATGCCATCGAGGCGTCGCGCTGCAGCGTTTGTGAAGAGGCTATCAGCTGGACAGGATGCGCGGGTTGTAGTAATCGCTCCTAGAGCATCCACTTGAACAAAGGAGGCTCCAGATGTCCGAGAAGAATAAAGCTGTCCTAGAAATGGCCAACGCGGCAATCTCTGAAGGCAACACTGAAGGCTTCTTGTCGTTCTGCGCCGACGACATAGAATGGACGATGGTAGGCGAACAGACCCTCAAGGGGAAAGAGGCTGTTCGGCAATTGATGGCAACGACGTACGTGGAGCCGCCAAAGTTTACGGTCGCAAACTTGATAGCTGAAGGTGATTTCGTCACGGCGCTCGGCGACATAACAGTTAAAGACAAAGACGGAAAGGCGACTCATCATTCGTACTGCGACGTCTGGCGCTTTCGCGGCGGTAAGATGGTCGAATTGAGGGCTTTCGTTATCAAAACCGAGGCCCAGTAGGTCAGTCACCGACTTTGTGCCCCGTCGCCCCCCGACTCGAGCCCGCCGTCGCCCCCGTATCCGCCCGTGGACTCGATGCCGTCGTCGCACACCGTCACGGCCGGCAGGGCGCCCGTCGCGACGTCCGCCGTGCAGGCGTGCGAGCCGACGACGCATGAACTCCCCTCCGCCGCACCCGGTGCCCCAACGGAGCAGCCCTGCCTGCTCGCGGACCGCGACCGGAGCGGCGCGGAGGCCCTCGGCCGCCGACGCGGTCCCGCCGAGCGTCAGCCAGACGTCCAGCGCTCGCGCGACGACACGCATGCACGGACGGTACGAACGCGAGCCGCACGGCGTCAACGGGGTAGAAATCGCCACAAACCGACGCTTTGATGAGAAACGACAGTTCGATGCCGTAAGGCGTTTATCTGTCCCTGGTATCGGCGACCTTGCGAGCGCGTCGAGGTGCCCCGCGTGGCACACGCTCCACTTGACACCGCACCGGCCCCGTGCTCGCGCGCTGGTTCCGAGCGGATTCCTCCGGGCGCGTTCGCAAAGTCCACCCGCGGCGCCCGGCCGGGCCGGCGCGCTGGTTGGGGAGCCTCGACCCGTCGCGACGATCCAAGCGCCCCCTCATTGACGCGCCCGCCGGGGCCTCGGGCGATTACCGCTCGTCCTCGCCCTCGCCCGGCTCGCCGTCTTCCGTTGCGCTCCCCTCCGACGCGCCGCCGTCCGCGGCGCCCTCCTCCGACGCGTCGCCTTCCTCCGCGGCGGCCTCGCCTTCCTCCTCATCTCCGGTGGACGCGGCGCCGCGGGAGACGGGGAAAGGCGCATAGTCCTTCATCTTGTCGGTGCCGGCGTACCAGTACTCCGCGGCGGCGCGCAGCCTTTGCTCGGCGCGCACGACGAGCGTGTACGCGGCGGCGCGGAGCTTGCGCGAGCGCTGCGCCTCGGGAGAGAGCGTCTTGTCGGCGAGCATGCGCGCGAGCAGCGGCGAGAGCTCGCGGAGGCGGCCGCCGCGTCGGCCTCGCCGCGAGGCGCCTTTTGATACCGTGGCGCGCCGGCATGAACCAGGCGCCGAGCGCTCAGACCTGCGCCATGCCGCCGTCGACGAAGAGCTCGGCTCCGTTGGTGAAGCTGCTGTCATCGGAGGCGAGGAAGACGGCGGCCTTGGCCACCTCTTCCGGCAAGCCGAGCCGCCCGAGGGGGATGCTGGCGACGAGGCTCGCCTTGATCTGCTGCGCCTGCTCCTCGGTCGCGCCGAGCCCGTGCAGCCCTGGGGTGTCGATCGGCCCCGGGCTGATCACGTTGACGCGGATGCCGCGGTCCTTCAGGTCGAGCGCCCAGGTGCGCGCGAAGTTCCGCACCGCGGCCTTGGTCGCGCTGTAGACGCTGAACGCAGGGGTTCCGGTGGAGGCCGTCGTCGAGCCGTTGAGGATGATCGACGCCCCGTCGCGCAGCAGCGGCAGCGCCTTCTGGACCGTGAACAGCATCCCCTTGACGTTGATGGCGAAGGTCTTGTCGAAATGCTCCTCGGTGATCGCGCCGAGCGGGGCGAGCTCGCCGCCGCCGGCGTTGGCGAACACGACGTCGATGGGGGTGCCTTGCTGCTTCACCACCTCGAAGAGGCGATCGAGATCGGCGAGGTTGGAGACGTCGCTCCGGACGCCGGTGGCCCTCTCGCCGATCTCCTTCACGGCCGCGTCGAGCTCCGCCTGCCGCCGCCCGGTGATGAAGACGCGCGCGCCCTCCGCCGCGAACCGCTTCGCCGTCGCGAGGCCGATCCCCGTGGTGCCGCCCGTGACAATCGCTACCTTCCCCTGGAGTTTGTTGCTCATGGTGTCCGTCCCTTGATCGCGGCGCTCAACGTCGCCGGCCCCCCAGAGTTAGAGCCGAAGCGGGGGGCGGCCAGCCGGCGATCGTGGCACGCTGCGTTCCGCTAGCAGAACGAAGAGATCACCGATGCAGGATCTGAACGACTTCTTCTTCTTCGCCGAGGTCGTGGCGAACGGCGGGTTCGCGAAGGCGGGGCGCGCGCTGCGGCAGCCGAAATCGAAGCTCAGCCGGCGGATAGCGCAGCTCGAGGCGCGGCTCGGCGTTCGCCTCATCGAGCGCTCGTCCCGCCGCTTCAGCGTCACCGAGGTGGGCCAGGCGTTCTATGAGCGCTGCCGATCCGTCATGAGCGAGGTGGCGCTGGCGGAGGCCATCGTCGCCGAGGCGCAAGGCGAACCGCAGGGGCTCGTCCGACTGAGCTGCCCCACGGGCATGATGGAGCTGGTGGGGCCCATCCTGCCCTCTTTCATGGAGCGCTACCCGCGTGTCGCCCTGCAGGTCATCCCCACCAATCGGCGCGTCGACTTGATCGAGGAGCGAATCGACATCGCGCTTCGGGTGCGCACAAAGCTCGACACCGACGCCACGCTCACCCGGAAGACGCTCGCGAAGAGCCGCCGGTTCCTCGTCGCGAGCCCCGCCCTCGCGCGTCGCCTGGGCGGCGCGCCGGAGATCGCCGCGCTCGCCTCCGTACCGACCCTCAGCCAGAGCGAGCAGGCCGGCGAAGATGCGTGGGAGCTCGTCGGGCCCGACGGGCAAACGCATGTCGTGCATCACGCGCCGCGCCTCTCGTGCGGCGATTTCGCCGCCCTGCGAGAGGCGGCCATCGCAGGGCTGGGCGTGGCGTTGTTACCCGATCACATCGCTGCGGCGGACTTGAGGGCTGGTAAGCTCGTCCGCGTCTTCCCCGAGTGGTACGTGACCGAGGGCATCGTCCACCTCGTGTTCACCTCGCGCCGCGGCTTACCGCCCGCGGTCCGGGCGCTGATCGAGCACCTCGCGAGCCACATCCATGACGACGTGATGAAGGAGGGTATCGACTGAGGATGCTGTCGCCCCGAAGGGCTCCCGCCGGGGTCAATCGTCCAGGCAGCCCGTATCGAGCAGCGCCATCTCCCCGGGGGGAGAGGGACGTCGGCGCAACTCAGTAGAATTCGCTGCGGCAGGAATCAACGGACGATCACGCGCACCGGAGAGCCGGGCAGACCCTGCAGCCCCACCCGCACCGGCTTCTTGGACACGAGTTCGAAGCTGTAGCGCCGCAGCAGCGTGCCCAGGACCAGCTTCATCTCGTACAGCGCAAAGGCGGCCCCGATGCAGCGCCGATTCCCGCCGCCAAACGGCAGGAATTCGAAGGGGGAATAGGTTCGCTCCAGGAATCGCTCGGGACGAAACACCTCCGGCTCCGGAAATACCGCGGGATTGTGGTGGGCCCAGATGATTTGCGCGAACACGCCTGCTCCGGCCGGCAACTCGTAGCCCGCGATCTGCATCGGCGCATTCAGCTTGCGTCCCACCCCCGGGCTGGGCGGGCGCAGGCGCAGCGTCTCGTTACACACCGCTTCCAGATACGGCGCCTTGGCCAGCGCCTCGGGCTCCGGATCCGCGCCCAGCGCCGTCAGCTCGTCCTGCAGCCGGCGCAACACGGCTGGCGCGTGTCCGAGAAAATAGAGCACCCAGGCGAGCGCGCCCGCGGTCGTGCTGTGCCCCGCGAAGAGCAGCGTGTGCAGCTGCTCGAAGATCTGCTGGTCGTTGAGCGCCGTCCCGTCTTCCTGGCGGGCTTCCAGGAGCAGACTCAGGATATCGGTGCGCTCGGCGGGCTCGGCGCGGCGGCGGGCGAGCTCCGGATCGATGAAGCTGCGCAGGTCCCGGGTCGCGCGCACCCTGCGCGCCCACGGGCCGAAGCCCCCGAACTCCCGGCGCAGCCAGGGAATCACGAGGGTGATGGTCAGGCCGAAGGAGAAGCTCTTGCGCAGCTCCTCGAGCAGCTTCTCGATGCGCGCCACGTCCGCCGGTGCAGTGACTCCGAACACGAGGTGGATGATCGTCTGCAGCGAGATCGTGTGCATGAGGTCCTGCGCCACCAGCTGCTGGCCAGGCTTGAGGTCCCGGGAGTGCTGCAGGGCCAGGTCGCAGATCTGCTTCCCGTACAGGCGCATGCGCTGCCCGTGAAACGGCGGCATGAGCAGCTTGCGCATGGCCGTGTGCCGCGCGCCCGAGAGCACGAACAGCGACGATTCTCCTAACGCCGCGGTGAAGCTCTCGCCCAGCATCTGGTCGAGGGTCTCCGGCGGCACCGCGAACAGGGCGCGCAGACCCTCCACGCTGCCGGTGGCCAGCACCGGTTTGCCGTTCATCTTCGGGCCCGACATCGGATCGCCGTAGCGCTCCCGCATGCGCAGCGTGTAGCCGATCGGGTCGAGCATCCCCTGAATGTTCACCAGGATGTTGTTGGTGGGGCCTTTGGGCAAAGTGGTCATGGGGCGCGTTCCTTCGATTGTACTGCCAGCTCAGGCTCTCTAAACTGGCATCGTTGTCGGGGGATAGGACATCCAAGCGGTTCCGCAGATGTCAAGTATTTTGTGCCCCGTCCCCTTCGAGTTGACGTGATCGGTTCTATGCGATCCGGCCCTCCTGGAAAAGCGACGCTATATCAATATCAACGATTTATCCATGCATCGAAGGTGCCGCCTGAACGAAGCAGCCTGCGGGTCGAGTGCGGCGCTGGGTCGCGAGGTGGCAGACGGCGGCAGGGCCGGACAGCATACCGCGTCCGCGCGCCCCCGGGAGCCCCGCGCCCCGGCTCAGCCGCGGCCTCGCCTCGGCGACGCGGCTCGCCGTGGGCTCGCTGGTGCGGTGCTCCGGGGCGCTCCTGGCGGTGACCCCAGCGAGGCCATATGGGCCACGAGCGCGTCGACGAAGACGCGGACCTTGGCCGACAGCCCTCGGTGGCTGGGATAGCGCGCATGCGCGTCCACCAGCGGCATCGCCGCGTCCGGGAGCACGTGCACCAGCGAACCCCGCGCCAGCGCGTCCGTCGCATCGACGTGGCGGTCGTCGACGTCGAGCACCACCCGCACCTGCGGATGCCGGGCCATGAAGCTTGGCAGCATCGGCCCGAGCTGCGCGGCCGCGAACGCGAACGGAGCGCTCACCCGCAGCGTCCCGCGCGGTGAGGCCGCGAGGTTGCCGAGCGCCGCCTCGGCCTCCTCGACGTCGCCCAGGATGCGCAGCGCATGCGACCGCAGGAGAGCCCCGGCGTCGGTGAGCCGCAGACGCCGGCTCGAGCGCTCGACGAGCACCGCGCCCACGGCCGCCTCCAGCCGTACCAGCGAGCGACTCACGGACGACCTGGGGGCCCGGAGCGAGCGCGCCGCGGCGGACACGCTCTGCAGGTTGGCGCCTCGGCCATCAGGCCCGCGGGCAAGCACTTCACCGGCGAGGACTTCGTGACGCCGCGCGCGCTCGACCTGAACGAGATCCCGGGCGTCGTGCAGGAGTACGCTGACGCGGCCCGCCACGCCCAGCGGCGCGTAGGTAAAAGAAGCCGTATCGCTGCGCGAAGAAGTGTGGCGCGGCGAACCGAAGTGGCGGGACCGCGAGCGTCGCGACGGCTCGTTCATGGGTCGAAAGAGTGGGTCGAGCGCGGCGCAGAGCGTGGAAAAGAGCGTGGAAAAGAGCGTGGAAAAGAGCGTGGAAAAGAGCGTGGAAAAGAGCGTGGAAAAGAGCGTGGAAAAGAGCGTGGAAAAGAGCGTGGAAAAGAGCGTGGAAAGGGGCGCATCGGCGTGCTGCGGGCACACGTCGCCCTCCGGGCGTTGGTCTGGCCCGGGATGCTCTTGCGGCTATGCGGCGTCCCCGAGCGCCTTGCGGCGCAGGACGGTGCTCTTCCAGTACGGCGGCCCTCGGTTGGGTGAGCGAGCTGGAACGTCGGAGGCGGGCCAGCTCGGTGGTCCCCAGAAGCGCTCGAGCTGGCGCGGATCGGCAAAGGCCTCCCACAGGCGCTTCTGCGGGACGGGATAGTCGCCCACGACGGTGAGGGTGAGCTTCGTGGCGTCTCGGGTGACTGACGTGAGCGGCATGATCACTTTCCTTTCGAGAGAAGAACATCGTCGAGCTGCGCCATGCGCTGGCGCCAAATGAGCTCGAAGTGATCGAGGAGCTCGCCCGCGCGCTGCAGCCGCGCGCGGTTTGTGGAGACGCGTTGCTCGCGGCCGCTCGCGCGCTTCTGGACGAGACCTGCGCGCTCGAGCACGGCGACGTGCTTCTGCACGGCGGCGAAGCTCATCTGGTAGCGCGTCGCGAGCTCGGAGACGGACGGCGTCTCCTCGATCGACCGGGCCAGGATGTCCCGGCGCGTGCCGTCGGCCAGAGCCCGGAAGAGCTGGTTCAGCGACTCCTCGCTCTCTCTCCGAAGTACAACCATCTGGTTGTACGTTGCCCTGGTCCGACTCCTTTTGCAAGGGATCGGTCTCTCGCCACCGACGACGTCCCTACGCCGATTTCGCTCTGCCGCTCGACGCCTTGCGTCGCGGCTTCGCACTGGCCGGCTCCGCCGTCAGCAGCCGGAGCTCGGCGAGCGACGCGTGCATGTGGTGGGCGAGGTCGCGCTTCTTGCCGTCCTCGATCCAGCGCTCGTACGCGTTCTGGAACAGCGTCATCCCCGTCCGGGCGAGGAGCGCGGCGGTGGGCTCGGCGACGCCTCGCTCGCGCAGGCTCGCGACCACCGTCCCTGCGAGCCTGGTGAACTTGATCAGCTCGCGCTCGCGCAGATCGGCGTGGGCGGCGATGAGCGCCTGGCGCTTGCGCGCGGTCGCGCGGCGCGTCTCGAAGAAGGGGGACGAGGCCGCGAGCGCGGCGACGACGACGTCGAGCGGTGACATCGTCTTCGGCGCGCTCGCGACGCCCGACACGATGAGCTTCTCGAACTCGTCGGTGCCCGAGAACAAGACCTCGCGCTTGTCCGTGAAGTAACGGAAGAAGGTCCGCTCGGTGAGGTCGGCGCGCGCGGCGATGTCGCCGACCGTCGTGCGGTCGTAGCCGCGCTCTTCGAAGAGCTCCAGCGCAGCCGCTTGCAGCCGCTCGCGCGCGTTCGGTTCCCAGCGGGCCATGCCGCGACTCTAGCCGATGCGGCCCGCGATGACATGGACTGACATTCGTGATTGCAGACCCTGACATCGCATGGTACCCGTCATGTCACGTTCTGACATCAGGAGGCTTCGATGCGTGTTTTCGTCACGGGTGCGTCCGGGTTCATCGGTTCGGCCGTCGTTCGCGAGCTGCGGGCTGCGGGGCATGGCGTCGTCGGGCTCGCGCGCTCCGACGCGTCGGCGGCGGCGCTCACCCAGGCCGGCGCCGAGGTGGTCCGCGGCGATCTCACGCGACCGGAGACGCTCGCGCCCGGTGTCGCGCGGGCGGACGCGGTGATCCACCTGGCGTTCGATCACGACTTCTCCAAGCTCGCCGACAATTGCGCGAACGAGCAGCGGGCGATCGAGGCGCTCGGTGATGCGCTCGTGGGCACGTCGAAGCTGCTCGTCGTGACCTCGGGCACGGGCCTCGTGAGCGCCGCGGGTCGGCCCAGCACGGAGGACGACGCACCGCGGCCCGGTGGCGCATTCCCGCGCGCGCCCGAGCGGGCGGCCGAGGCCGTCGCGCAGCGCGGTGTGCGGGTCGCGATCGTGCGCCTGCCGCAGGTGCACGACACGCGTCGCGCCGGGCTCGTCTCGTTCGTGATCGAGGTCGCGCGCCAGAAGGGCTTCGTCGGCTACGTCGGCGAGGGCACGAACCACTGGTCGGCCGCGCACGTGACCGACGTGGCGCGGCTCTATCGCCTCGCGGTCGAGAAGGGCGACGCCGCGCGCTACCACGCCGTCGGAGAAGAAGGCGTGCGCCTACGCGCGATCGCGGACGTCGTCGGCAAGGGCCTTGGGCTGCCCGTTCGATCGATCCCGCCGGCCGAGGCGCCGGGCTACTTCGGGTGGATGGCGCATCTCGCGACCGAGGACGTTCGCTCGTCGAGCGACAAGACGCGCGCGGCGCTGGGCTGGGAGCCGAAAGGCCCCGGCTTGATCGAAGACCTCGAGAAGCTCGAGTGGGTGTGAAGGCGCCTTCATGAGGACGATGTTGATCTACGGAGCGACGGGCAAAGCCGGACGCCTCGTGATGGAGCGCGCGCTCGCAGAGGGCTGGGCCGTCGCCGCGTTCGTGCGCAATCCCGACAAGGTGCCCGAGGCGCTGCGCTCGAAGGTGACCGTGCTGAAGGGAGACTTGTCCGATGGCGCGGCGGTGTCGGCCGCCGTTCGCTCGTCGCGGCCCGACGCGATCGTGGACGCATCGAGCGCGCTCCCGTTCGGCCACGCCAAGGGGCAGCCGGCCAACAGTGCCAATCGTGGCGTCCTCACGAAGGCCACGGTGGACGCGCTCGAGGCCGACGGACGATTGGACGGCTGCGTGCTGATCATCGTCGGCGGTCAGCTCCTTCCCGAGCCCGGTGGGACGATCGACAAGTGGTCCGTGGCCGCGATGGCGTGGGCCCTACGCAACGTCGTCGCGCGCAAGACGTGGCGGGAGGCTGAGGCGTTGCTCCGGTGGCTCTTCCGAGAAGCACCGCCCGCGTTCCGGTTCGTCTACGCACGCATGGGCCAGATGCTGGAGCAGCCGTCCCGCGGCACGCTCCGCGCCGAGCCCACGAAGGACAACATCCAGCACGGCAGCGTCTCTTACTGCGACGTCGCCGACGCGCTCGTGCGGCTCGCCGGCGATGCCGAGCGTACCTGGGAGCGCAAGGCGCTCTTCTTCAACTATTAGGTTAGGTCGGCGACCGGGGCGAGAGCACACCGCCCCAGACTCCCTATCGTCGGTAGAGGATAAGATGACCAAGGCCGATCGCGGGGCGCGTAGGTGTCGGCCACGGAGTAGCCGACCGCGGGGTAGCCCTCGTCGCGTCCCGAGCGAGACGCCGCCGCAGGAGTCCGGCGGCCGGAGCGCTCGCAATCGACCGGCGCATGGCGAGGGCCAGCCCTGCCACGCCGGGCGCTTGGGGCGAGCGCCAGCGGGCCGAGCAGCAGCAGCGCGGTCCCTCTAGATTCCGTGACGGTCCTGGGCGCGGCCGTGGCGGGCCTGGGCATCGTCGCGCTGCCTGAGTACGCGTGCCGTGACGAGAGCGCGCGGGCAGCTGCGGCACGTGCTGCCCGAGTGGCAAGTCGGCGATCATCGCGTGACAATGCTGGTGCCCTCGCGCCGCGGACAGCTCCCGGCGGTGCGGACGCTCGCGGACTTCCTTGCGGTCGAGGTCGCCTGGTCACGAGCGTTTCGAGCGAAATCGATCTTCTGGCCGGGATCTCGCACACCTTCGACGTCGCCGCGAAGCGCGGAAATGCCTTCGAGAACGGGCCTTCGACGCAGGCGCCGAGGACGAGGAGGGTCTTACGGTTGCCCAGCGACGACACCTGCTGTCGTCGGGGTGGGCGGTACGCTATCGACCGAGGCAGGACTGCAGCGCAATGTTCTCGGAAGCGCTTGTGAGCGCGCCACGGCAGCTGCCCGCCGCGCCGCTCAACGCTCCAGCGCCGCGTGCGGCTCCAGCACGGGGCGCGGCGTCCGCAGCATGACCACGGCGGCGACCACGCAGTAGACGACCGCGGAGCCGTGGACCATCAGCGCGTAGGGGATGCTGCAACGACCGCTCGTGCTCGTCACCAGGCAGTCGACGAGCGGCATCACGCTGGAGGCGAGGGTGACGACGCCGAGCGCCGTGCGCATCCGCAGCGCGAGCAGACCCACGAACATGAGGCCGATCCCGAGATCGCGGCCCGCCTTGATGTGGAGAAAGACGGCGTCTCCGACGTCGAGGAGCGGGAGGCCGAAGCCCTGAGCCGCCGCCACCGGCTGGGCGAAGCCGTTCACCGCGAGGAACAGCATGAACGCGCCGCCCAGCGCGCCGAGGATGAACGACGGCGAGGTGGGCTTCCAGGACAACGATTGCTCCAAAGGTTCACGCTTCACGATCCGCCTCCTCCGATACGGCATCACCACCCTTGCGGTGCGCGAGCCGTTCGATGCGAGAGAAGTTGGGGATTGTCGCCGCCACGAGCCATCGCTCCGGCTCTCGATGTTTTGTCTGAAGCGCTCACGGCGCGATCGTTCGGGAGAAGGCTGCTACCGTGGCGTGCCATGAGCGAGGGCGCGGTGCACGATGTGCTGGGAAGGGTGCTGGAGCTGACGCACCTGCGCGGCCGGATCTACTGCCACACGTCGGCGCGGGCGCCGTGGGGGCTCTGCGTCGACGCGTCCGCGGACGCGGTCTTCCACCTGGTCACGGCCGGCACGTGCTGGCTCTTCCTCGGCGAGCAGCGAGTCGCGCTCGGGCCGGGCGACGTGGTGCTCCTGCCGCGCGGCAGCGCGCACGCGCTCGCCGATCACGCGCGGAGCCGGCGGATACCGCTCGCGGCGTGGCTCGCGGCGCGCGGGACCGTCGACCACCGCATGCGCCTCGGCGACGGCCAGGGCGCGGAGACGCAGGTGCTCTGCGGGGTGTACGCGTTCGACGTCCCCGGCGCCCGCCACCCGGCGCTGCGCGTGCTGCCCGAGCTGGTCCACATCCCAGCGAAGAAGACGCGCGGAAGGCCCGAGCTCGCCGAGACCATCGCCGGCCTGACGCGCGAGCACGATCGCGCGGATCTCGGCCAATCCCTGGTGGTGTCGCGGCTCCTCGACGTGCTCTTCGTGCAGCTCCTCCGCGCCTGGGTCGACGATCAGCCCGCCGGCGGCGCCGGCTGGCTGGGCGCGCTGCGCGATTCGCTCGTCGCCGCTGCGCTCTCGCTCCTCCACGAGGACCTCGCCGCGCCCTGGGACGTCGCGACGCTGGCGGCGAAGCTCGGGACCTCGCGGCCCACGCTGGCGCGCCGCTTCGTGGCCGAGGTGGGTCTCTCCCCGCTCGCGTACCTGACCCAGGCACGCATGCACGAGGCCGCGAGGTTGGTGCGCGAGACCGATCGACCGCTCACCGAGATCGCCGAGGCGGTGGGCTACACCTCGGTGTCCGCCTTCAACCGCGCCTTCCACCGCGAGCACGGGATGCCGCCCGGCGCGTTCCGCAAGCAGGGCGCCGCGCATGACCGGCGTGAGGCCGGCGACGACGCGCCGGCTGCGCCCTCCCTCATCGAGTGAAGGGCGGGAGCACGCTCGACGCGTGCTCGCGCTCTGCGCCTCGGCGCGCCGCCCACACCGTACCTTTCGCTTGCCCAAAGTGCTCGACGAGACGGTGCGGCTCGGCAAATCCTACCCGAAGGCTTGCGCAACCTCGGCGCTGGCTCGATGCTCGACGAAGTAGGCGCGCAGGGCCTCGTACTGGCGATGCCGAGCCTGCTCGACACGGAGATTCTGAGCGGCGCGCACCAGAGCGTCGAGCGCCGCTGACTCATCGACATCAGGGTGCCGGGCAAGCCCCAAGGCAGCTTCGCAGGTCACCGGGTCGTAGCACTCATCGAAGAACGGCTCTCCGCCTCGGTGCAAGGCGTCGAGGCAGAGCTCGGTGTAGCCGCGGGGTCTCGGGGTCAGCGCTCCGAGAAGTCGCAGCGCCTTCGCGCGCAGCACGGGGTGGGGGGCCTGTTCGGCAGCACGCAAGAGCTCGGAAAGCGCGCTCGAGCTCCCTTCGTTGGCAGAGGCGGCGAGGGCCACGAGCCGCACAAGGGGCTCTTTCGATGCCTGGAGCAGGCGAGTGACGTCCGGAGGCAGCCGGCCGTCGTCGAGCGTCATCAGCTTTTCCGCGCCGAAGGTCTGACACGCAGCACTCTCGAGCGCGCAAGCCGCGCGAAAGAGCGCCCGATGCTGCGCCTAGGTAAAAGAAGCCGGATCGCTGCGCGAAGAAGTGTGGCGCGGCGAACCCGAGCGCGGTGAGGAAGCGGGCGATGCTGCTCGGCTCGGTGAGCAGGCGACGAGCGGCCGGCGTCTGGATCGAGAAGGGCATGGGCCTCATCATCCCGGGCTTCGTGCCGAGCACCCTGCACGAGCTCGTCGAGTACGTGCCCTCGACGGCCGAGTGGAAGATCACCGCCGGCATCTGGGCCGTGGGGTTCATGGTGCTCACCATCGCGATCAAGGTCGCGCTGACGGTGCTCACCGGCGAGATGTCGGCCGAGCCGCGCGCGGAAGCAGATGGAGCAGCGAAGGTCGCGGAGCCCGTCGCCGCGGAATAGCCGGAGCGGCTTCCCCCTGCTCCGCGCCTCCGCGCCTCCGCGACGACCGGCAGCGCGCGCCCTGACGCGAGCGGCCCCCCGCGCCCAGGTCGCGTCGCATACGCCGCCGCCGCGCCTGGGACAACCACGCTGCTGTGTGGGAGTGCGCGCCCCTCGCCATACCCTGGGACGCTGACGAGATCGCGTGTCGGCCTTCGTGGTCGCTGGTCCGCAAAGGGACACTTCACTCGCCGAGCTGAAATCTGAGCCGTGGTCAGGCCGCTCGAGCACTGTAAGGGGCATGTACGGCCGTATCGCGACGGGCTGCGCTGCAAGGCAGTGTGGCTGATCGCCGATCGCCCTTACCGGAGGAGAGTGGTATGCGAGCTTTCTCATCGCACGTGGTCCTCTTCAGCTTTTTCGCGTTCGCCGTCACGGGCTGCGGCGGCGGCGATGGCACCGTGGAGGTGGGCATGACCGCCCAGCCGCTCCAGGTCGCCGCCCCGCTTCCTGGAGACACCGGCGCGGAAGCGCAGGCGCGCCTCGCCCTCACGATCAGCGAGGTGAGCGTCCACATCGCGGGGGACGCGGAGGCGAACGAGCGCGGGGGTGACGGCGAGTCGACCGGGGACGAGAGCGCAGACGAGGCGGGCTGGATCACCGTCTTCAGCGGCGAGGCCACGGTGGACCTCCTGGACGCGACGTCTACCGAAGAGCTCCTCGGCTCGAACGAGGTCCCCGCGGGCAAGGTCACGCAGGTGCGGCTCGTGCTCGCGGGCGCCGAGCTCGTCGATGGGCCCATCACGACCCCGGTCTCCTGTCCATCCTGCTCGGAGTCGGGCCTCAAGATCGTGACCGCAGGCGCGGTCGAGGTGAGCCCCGGCGGTACGCTGCACCTCACGCTCGATGTCGACCAGGCGAGCTCACTCATCCGGGACGAGGGCGGCTATCGCCTCGATCCCGTCATCAAGATCGCCGGGGCGGAGGAGCGCTGAGCCGCGCTGGCGACGCGTCACCGTTGGCTCTCGATCCACGGTCCGAGAGACCTCATCAAGCAATGGAGGACAGCTCGATGAAGATGGCTGATTACGCCCGGCTGGCAGCTCGTATCGCGGTCGTCGCGCTCCCGCTCGCCGCGCTGGGCTGCGGGCCTGACCCGGAGAAGGTCGGCGATGAGTGCGACCCGGAGGATGGATGTCCGAACGGCCTCGTGTGCGCCAAGGGGGGCGAAGACAACATCTGTTACGCGCCCCCCGGCGCCGGCTGCGACGCGGGCGGCACCGACTATTGCCTCGACGACGCCGTCTGTGGCGAGGACAGCACGTGCCGGGTCCCGGTCGGCGGCTCCTGCGCCGGAGGCGCAAAGGACTTCTGCGCGGAAGGCGCGGTGTGCGGCGCGGACGGCACCTGCCAGATCCCGCCCGGCGGCGCGTGCGATCCGGCGGGCCCCGACCATTGCCTCGATGACGCCGTCTGCGGCAAGACGCGGGACGGCAAGGGGCTCTGCGGCATCGCCGAGGGCGGCGTGTGCGACCCGGAAGACCCGTTGTGCGCCGGCGGGCTCACCTGCGCTGAGCTGGTCGCGGGCGGCCACGCGTGCTACCCGCCTGTGCTGGCGAAGGGGAGCGTCTTCGACTCGGAGAGCACCTCGGGTATCGAGGGAGCGCTCGTGCTCGCGCTCGACGATCAGGCGACGGCGATCACGGACGTGACGACCACCGACGCCGCCGGGAATTACGTGCTCGAGGTGCCGGTGCCCCGCACGGAGGACGGCACGCCGATCGAGGACGTGATCTTCACGCTGCGGGCGAGCGCGCAGGACTACCAGCCTTTCCCCGGCGGGCTGCGCACCGCGCTGCCGATCGCCTCGAGCGAGGCGACGTCGGGCGACGACGGCTGGGGCATCGAGACCGCGCTGACGGACATCGCGTTGATCGCGCTGCCCGACGATCAGCGGGGGCTGCCGAGCATCTCGGGCTCGGTGCTCGCGGACAAGCAGTCCGGCGGCGTGCTCGTCGTGGCCGAGGACGGGAGCGGCAAGGGCTTCAGCGCTGTGACCGACCGCGGCGGCGCCTACACCATCTTCAACGTGCCGGGCGGCAGCTACTCCGTGAGCGGCTACGCGGCGGGCCTCGCGCTCGACCCGGCGACGGCGGACGTGGGCGACGCGGCGCTGACGGGCGTGGATCTGTCGCGCTCGGACGCGGGGCTTGGCACCCTGTCCGGCACGATCAACATCGTCAACGCGCCCGGCGGCTCGACGACCAGCGTCGTGCTCGTGGTGGCGTCCACCTTCAACGACACCTTCGTGCGAGGGGAGGTGCCGCGAGGGCTCCGCACGCCGCTCAGCGGCCCGCCCGACGTGAGCGGCGAATTCAGCATCTCCGGCGTCCCGGCGGGCGACTACGTGGTGCTGGCCGCGTTCGAGAACGACGCGCTCGTCCGCGACCCCGATCCGAACATCGCCGGCACGCAGCTCGTCACCGTCGAGATGCCCAGCCCCGGCGAGGACATCTCGCTGCCGACCTCGTTCAAGATCACCGAAGCGCTGCCGGTGATCGGCCCGGGCGCGACCGATCCCGAGCCGGTGACGAGCGCTCCCACGCTCCGGTGGGGAGACGACTCCAGCGAGGACTTCTATACCGTGGTCGTCTACGACGCCTACGGCGAGCTCGTGTGGTGCCTGGCGGACGACGAGATGTGCGCGGGGCCGAGCATCCCGGGCGCGAGCGGCGGAGAGGAGGTCTCGGTCGAGTACGGCGGCCCGCTCGATCCGGGCATGTACTATCAGTTCCGCGTGACCTCCTGGCGCGCTCCGGGCGGCGAGCCTGGCCCCATCTCGGCGACCGAGGATCTGCGGGGCGTCTTCTACGTCGCCGGTCAGTAGCAGCACCTGCTCGGCGCCGGCCGCGAGCGAGGCATCCTCCCGGGCGGCCCGGCGCGCGGCTCCGCGTCGAGGGCGCCGCGCCTCCCTCAGCGGCCGCGCCGCGGCGCGCCGGAGAGGTAATCGAGCAGCTGGGCCTCGTCGCTGCCGATCATCCGCTCGACGCCGTCCTCCCGGAGGTGGCGATGGATCTGCAGCGCCCCCACGGTCGTCCGCACGAGGACGGCGACGCGCCGGAAGCCTCGCATCACTATCGGCCTCAATCGCTGCATTGCCACCTCGAACTCCGGCTCATTCCGCCCCGCCGCGGCGCGCAGATCCACGAGCAGGGACAGCCCGGTGCGGCCGGTACGGTCGAGCGCGCGGCTCACCTCCATCCATCTCTCCTCGAACTGCGCAGGAGACTCGGACGGCAACGCGCTCCGCGTGACCCTCGCGAGCTGCGCCACCGGGTCGACGGTGACGACGTAATGAGCGTTGCGCAGGAGCTCGGGCATGGTCTCGCGAATATTCTACCCAGAACAGCCGCTCGACTCGAGCGGCTCCAGCCCGGAGCTTTCGAATCCGCCGCCCACCGGCCGGCTGCCGCAAAGGCGCCCTTCAAGGCACCAGGGTCGCTCAACGGCGCTCCCCAGCGCGTCGAGAGCGAGCACAGCGGTTGGGCCATCGAACGCCTGTCGAAGGCCTGGAAGAACCCCTCTCCTCGGCGATCGCACGTTCCTCCACTAAGTGCATTTTTACACACACCTACCTGCGCAGACAGCCAGCCACGATTTGCTTTGCGCCACTGGTCCGGTACCCTGGGCCCCCTTCCGCTCATCAAGGCTCCCACGAGGTATGCACGCGCAGCCGGCCCCTCCCGACCTCCGGGATCATCAGCCCGCCGGGGAGGTGGACGAGCACCCCGGCCTCTCCGCCTGGCGCCCGGCCATCGGTCTCCGGAGCGAAGCCGGGTGCCTGCCCTGCCCCCGCGCCACCGGCGCCTGCTCTCGCCGATAGCGAGGGGCCTCGAAGCGCTTCTGTCGTGGCGCGTGGGCCCGCGGGCGGAGCGTGATCGCCCATGAGCCCCCGGTCCCACGGCAGCGCGGCCCCGCTCCCGCCGAACAAGGAGCACCCGACTGGGGCCCAGACCTTGGCCGCGGTCGCGGAGTCCGCCCTGGAGCGCGAGGTGCGGGAGGTGAAGCGCCTCCTCACGGCGAGCAAGCCCAAGAAGACGAAGAAGCGCGCGTCGCCGCGCCCAACGAGGTGACCGATGGCCCCGGTCAGGATGCGGTTGATGTTCGACGCGCTGATCCCGCCGAATCGGCTGGATCGGGTGCTCCGGGCTGCGTCACGCCTCAATGCGCGGGTGCAGGTGCAGAAAGAACGGGCAGAAGCCGCGGAGCCGACGGCAGCGCCGAAAAAGAGGGCTCCGGCGCGCCGTGGCAGGCCCGCGGGGCGGTGAGCGGTACACCCAGGCGTGAGCCGTCTCCGCTGTGCAGGCTTCAGGCCGGGAGCGCGTCATCCGGCGCGGAGCAGACCCTCGTCGAGGCGTAAAGCACCGCGCATCGGCCTCATCCCAATGGACGAGCCGCCAGAAAGTGCCTCGCGAGCCCGGCCGCAGCCGCGGCCGCGTACTCGTACCAGCGGTCGTCCTTGGCCGAGCTCCCGTCGTCGCAGATGCCGCAGATGACGAGGTGCTGGACACGCTCGGGGGCCTGCCCGACGGCGCGGCTGAACCCGTAGCCCTCCATGGCGCGATCGAGCCGGTCGGTGTCGATGAGGATCGGCCAGAGCTCCTCCGGGCTCGCCTCGAGCTCGAACGAGAAGCGCCACTCGAGGGGTGGGCCGAGATCTCGGGTCTCGCGCGTCCAGGGATGCTCGATCATGGCGCCGGCTTCGTGGTGGGCCTGGGCTCAGCGGCCCGTGCGCGCCTCCAGTCTAGTCGCCGCCGCAATGGCGGGCGCTCCGGTGGGCTGCAATCGCATCCAGGAGCCGCCCGCATTTTGATGTAGGGCGAGCGTCTCGACGGTGGGTCAGATCACGTTATGCCCGGGTCATTCACGACCGGAGGCGGGCTCGTCGATGGGCGGGAGGGGTCGTGGCGGCGCGGGGGCGCGGCGCGTCCGGCTGCGCTCAGTACATCAGGTTGCCCTGGCCGAGCACGAACGTGATGTTCTGACCGAACTGGGCCCGGGCGGTCGTCACGCGCGAGGTGGCGTTCACGATGCGGTTGCGGCGCTCGGCCGCCGAGCTCGCCGCGAGGCCCTGGGCGATCTCGGCGCGCGCGAGGTCGAGCTGCTGCGCCGCAGCGGGATACAGCGTCAGCGGGGCCATCACCTCGATGGCGTCGTCGATCTCGACGCGGGCGAGCTCCATCAGCTTCTGCTGCACGTCGGCGCGCGTGTTCGCGAACTGGTCGACGAGCGTCCGCGCGGCGTCCAGCCGTTGCTCGGCGATGTCGACGTTGAAGGCGGCGTTCAGCGCGCGCAGGAAGCGAGCGATGGCGGCCGCGTCGAGCGGCGCGAGGTTGAGCGGCGTCCCGAAGCGCAGCTCGAGCTCCTGGGCGGCGGGCGAGAAGTTGAAGGGCGCCGAGGCGTAGAACGTGACGGCATCGTTGAGGCCCGGATCTGCCTTGTCGTTGATCTGCAGGTTGTTGTGGAAGAAGGGCGGCGTGTCCGCGGCCTCGATGAGGGGCGGCGGGTTGAAGGTGCCATTGCCGAACGAGTTGGGGAAGCCGATGCCCGTGGCGTCGAAGTTGGGCGCTGGCAGGTCTCGCCCGCCGAAGCCGCCGTCCGCGAGGAACTCGCCCCCGAAGCTGCCCCCGTTGAGCGACGACGACGTGGTGCGCGTGCCGGTGTCGAAGTTGCGGTTGTTGCCGGTGTCCTGGAAGTTCGCGCCGGCGTTGTGGTGGCACACGTTGCAGCGGCCCCGATTCGGGTCCATGAACGCTTGCCGGCCGTCCTCCGCCTCCGCATCGAACAGGCGAACGCTCGCCAGATCGAGCTCGTTCAGCCGGCCCAGGCTGAGCTGGAAGGCCAGGGTCACGTCCTCTTCTCCCGGTGTCGGCAAGCGGAAGTCGACGCCCGGCTCGCGGTCGAGGCGCTTGGGAAAGTGCTGGGTGATCGCGTCCTTGAGGAAGCTGCGCAGCGTGCCGTCGATCGAGCCGTCCCCGCCCCAGCCGGCCCGCTCCGTGGGGGGATTGGTGGTGCCGTCGCCCGAATCCGCCCGGATGCTGGTGCTGAGCGAGAGGACGTGGTTCACCCCGCGCGAGACGAACCGGTGCGTCGGATCGGCGAAGCCGTCCACGTTCTCGAGGATGGCCGCGTCGTCCAGCAGATCCGAGGTCTCGAGCTCGGCGAGCTCCGGCACCTGCCTGAAGACGAAGAGCGGGTCATCGGGGTTGGTCTGGTCCAGGGCCTGGATGAACGGCACGTCGAGCGTCGTGTTGTTGGCCACCGGGTGGCAGGTGCCGCAGGTGCGGCCGTTGCCCTCGAACGTCTCGTGGAAGAAGACACCCGCGCCCGCGCAGATGTCCTGCGAGACGAGCCCGGCGACCACGCGCGGATCCTGCGCGCATTCAGCGAGGCGATCCGCCAGGGTGAGCGATTGCGAAACTTCATCGAGGGGCTCCGGAATCTGGTCTTCTGCATCCGAGCACCCACCGGCGAACAGGGCCATCCCGACCCCGCACGCGAGCAGCAGCCCCATCTTCGAGCTTCTCATCAAGGTTTCTCCCGTTACAAGCGCGGTACCCGGCCGTAGCGAGCGGCTACGAGCAGGAAAGTGGCGCGTTCCATCCATTCTTCAGCATGGGTCGCGGGGCCATCCGAGCCGCCCAGCGGCGCGGGGTGGGCCTCGTGAGCCCCGCCCCAGCGAGGAAACCGCCGGGAAGGCAGCCCTCGCCGCCCGGCGCGCGAGGCCGCGCTCCGGGGGCGCCAGGCGATGCTCGGAGCGACCTCAGGTGAGCGATGATGTAGCTGAACAAAAACGATGTTCAACGTTCGGCGCGGCCCGGAGCGCTGTTTTTAAAGATTCTTTACAAACATGCCCGGGAGGAGACACGCGGGGGCGCGCGCCCGTGCGGTTCCGCTGCGTGACGCCTGCGCCGACGCTCACCGCGCCGGGTCGGAAGGGCGCGCGAAGTCCTCGCGGTAGCTGCCCTGCTCGATCTCGTGCAACAGCGACGTGTGCTTCAGCGCGGCGGCGCGGGAGGCGGGGAAGACGCCCTCGGCGTACAGCAAGCGTGTGGCCCGGCTCGAGGAGCAGCTCAAGCTGCGCCTGGTCGTGCGGGGCGCCGGCGGTTTGCAGACGACGCCCGAGGGACAGGAGCTCTACCTGCGCGTCCAGCGGGCGATGGATGACGTCCAGGAGGCGTGCGCCCACGCCGCGCAGGCGCGGCGAGGCGCGCCGCTCGCTGCCCCAGCCGCGAGCGCGCAGCCGGTGAAAGAGCGCGGCGGGCGGGATGCCCGGCTCGACGCGGGGGAGGCACCGTCGCCCGCGCTCGCGCACCACGGCCTCGGCGACGAGAGGGCGTCGCTGCGCTCGGGCCAGGGTTGACGATTCTGTGATTCCGGCGCTCGCCTCCGAACATCGTAGAGGCAGGAGACGATAATCAGCGCGACTCGATCCGGGCACCCTGCACGCGCGGAGGTGGTGCGCGACGCGCGCCACGCGTGTCGAGCGCGGTCAACACGCGCCAGTTCCACCCACCAGGAGTCCAGCCAGGTTCCCACCTCGCAAGGACGGCAAGCTGCAGCCCATGCGATCGACGTCGCGGTCTGAGCGGCATCTCGCCGATTCATTCATGATTATTCGCCTCGCGATAGCGCGCGTTCTCGTTCGATGGCTACCCCGCTGCCCTTGCTGTTATCGGCCCAATCGAAACCGTCGTCACCGGAGCAGCGCAAGCTCTGGCGTTTCGGAGAGGAATCTGCGGCAGTAGTGCTAGAGGGAGGGAGCGCCGCGGCGACATTTCCTGGCGCGCGTCGGGCTCAACTTCAACCAAACCCAGAAGGCCGCTGCTTCAGCTTGCCGAGGTGCAGGCGCGCCACCTTCGACCAGCACCGCACGGCTTCGGCAGGTTCACCACCAGGCGGCACAGAGGGCATTCGGGGACATGGCGCCATGCCCCTGGCTTGCCGCTCAGGGGCGGTACCGCGGATCGTCGAGGAAGGCGGGATCGGTCAGCGACCGCAGGAACGCCACCAGATCGGCCTTCTCGTCCGGCGAGAGCCCCAGCTCCTCGATCTGCGGATCGGTGGAGAAATGGCCCAGCCCGCCGCGATTGTAATGGTCGACCACCTCCTCCAGCGTCGCCAGCGATCCGTCGTGCATATAGGGGGCGCTCACCGCAATGTTCCGCAAACCGGGCACCTTGAATTTTCCAAGGTCTCCCGTCCGTCCGGTGATCATTTGCCGCCCGACGTCGCCGCCGTCGAGGTAGGTGCCGTTGTTGAAGAAGCCTTCGTTGGTGAGCATTCCGGCCGGGTGGCAATGGAAGCAGCCAGCCCGCTCGTTCAGGAACAGCGCCTCGCCGCGGCGCTCGGCGTCTCCGAAGCTCGTGTCGTCCCCGCGCAGGTGCCGGTCGTAAGGGCTGTCGGCGCTGACGATCGAACGGACGAAGCTGGCGATGGCCTGGCGCAAGGACTCCTCGCCGGGAGGCCCGCCATAGGCATCCGCGAACGCCTTCACGTAGACGTCATCGCCGGCGACACGAGCGACGGCCTCGGCGAGCGGTAGATCCATCTCGTCGGGGTGCTCGATGGGCTTCCCCGCCTGCTCTTCCAGGGTGGCCGCGCGGCCATCCCAGAAGAAGCTCTCGCCCCAGGCCAGGTTCACCAGCGCGGGCGCGTTCCGCTGTCCCAGACGGCCGTCGGCCCCCCGGGAGACGGGGTCCGGATCGGCGAAGGCGTACTCCTGGCGGTGGCAGCTCGCGCACGCCACCTCGCCGGTGCGAGAGAGGCGCTTGTCGAAGAAGAGCCTCTTGCCGAGCTGGGCCCTCGCCTCGGTGAGCGCGTTTTCGGCCGGCGCTCTGGCCGCCGCGGTGCGCGCCGGAAACCCGGCGGGGATGGCGTCCGTGACGAGCGGCGGCAAAGGTCCGGGGCCCGCCGGCCCGTCGTCGCCGCATCCGCCCGCAAGGAGCAGCGCCGAAAGGCCGATGGCCCGTCCACGGTTGAAGCTCGGCATCATCATGGACCGAAGGCGAACACCGTCAGGGCGGGAAGGCTGCGCCGCAGGCGCTCACCCGCGAGGAGCTCGTCTCCCACGGGCCCGGGCGGCGAGACGAACCCGGTCAAGTCGACGTCCGCCGTGGCGCCCCCGATGACCTCGTCCATGGCGACCCGGACGGCCTTGCCCGTCGAGCCGCTCGCGGGCACGGACACGGCGCCTCGTACCTCGATCCTGGGGGCGAGATCCATGAACAGGTTGCCTCCCATGTGGATCGCCGGCGGAACCCCGGCCGTCCCGCCGTCCGGATCGACGGGACCACCCCCGGCCGGCGGAGCCACGCTGCCCTCGTAGCGCAGGAAGAGGTAACCAGTGTGCGGCCACGTCATCTGGGAGGCTTCCGACAGAGGCGCGACGCTCAGCTCGGGCCGGGAGATGTTGCAGGCCTGGTGCAAGCCCCAGACGAAGCTGACGCCTTCATAGCTGCCAGCCGGAGCGCGCAGCCGGAGCGTGGCCGAGCCGGGGTCCTCGGCGTTGTAGAAGTGGACCCCGTAAGGGGTGGGGGCGCCGTCCGGGTCGACGATATCGACGGACACGAGATCGCCGTCCGCCCCGATCAGCGCCGCGTGCGAGACGTAGAAGCGAACGTTGAGCGGCGTGACGGTGCTGCCGTCCGGCGCGACGTTCGGCTCGCCGAACAGGAACGGCTTGCCGCCGAGGACGAGCTCGAACGCGAGCTCGACGATCGTGCCCTGGGTCCTGATGGACGCCGGCCGCTCTGCGCAACCGGTCGGCCAGGTGGCCTCGGCCTGGCCGCCCGCCCCGCCGGTCCCGGACGCCATCTGCTGATTCGAGCACGCGCCGCAAGCGGCTGCGGCGCCTAATAGCAACCCGATGAACCGGAACAAGCTAGGAGATTTCATCATGGGAGCGATTGTACGCGATGACGCACCACACGGGCACAGATGACGCATCGCTGGAATCTTGCTGGGTGGGACGCGGGTCGTGCGGGCGGCCATGCGCCGCCGGGCCAGCTAGCACGATTGCGCCAGGGCGGTGCAGACATGAACAGGGGCGCTCTGCGGCATGACGGCGGGCGGAGCTGTCATGCCGGAAACGTCTCAGGTTCTCCCGGCGCCGTCAAGGGTGCTTTGGTCGGGAGCGCCGCCTCGGTACCGCTCGAAGCGTGGAAGCGGCACGCGGCCCGCGAGGACGGGTCGCGTGGACAGTCACGATCCGCGGAGCACGGCTCGCGGCAGGCGATTCACGGCGAGACGTGGATCGTTGCTACCCTGTTCCTGGTCGAGAGAGGCCAGGACGTCGAATGCCGAGACCGGGGTGCCATCTTCGGCGAGGTGCAGGAAGGTGCCGCCGAAGAGGGAGAGCTGCATGCACGCTTCGATCGGCGAGAGCAGGCGGAGCGGCTATGCGTGACACGCATCGAGCCTACCACGACGATGCGTTGGACGCACAGGGCCGAGAGAGGCACCTTCGTCGCCATCAGGAGGTGCTCATGAAGCTCTATTTCTCCCCGCTCGCAAGCTCTCTCTCCGCGCGCATCGCGCTCTACGAGGCCGGCGCCGACGCCTCGTTCATCGAGGTCGACGCGAAGACGAAGAGGACCGAGGATGGCGCCGATTACCCCGCGATTCACCCGCTCGGCCTCGTGCCCGCGCTCGAGATCGAGGGCGGCGAGGTCGTCACCGAGAACGCGGCGATCCTGCAGCTCATCGCGGAGAGGTTCCCGCAGGCGGAGCTCGCGCCGCGGGATCCGCTCGGCCGGGCGCGGCTCCAGCAGTGGCTCTCGTTCATCGGGACCGAGCTCCACAAGGCCCTTTACGTGCCGCTCCTCGACAAGGCGGCGCCGGCGGAGGCGAAGGCTTACGCGCTCGCGAAGGCCGACGCGCGCCTCGGCTGGGTGGCAGACCGGCTCGCCGCGCGGGAGTTCTTGCTCGACCGCTTCTCGGTGGCGGATGCGTACCTCTTCGCGGTGCTCAACTGGTCCTCGGTCACACCCGTCGACCTGAAGAGGTGGCCGGCGCTCCCCGCGTATCACGCGCGCCTCCAGGAGCGCCCCGCCGTCGCGCGCGCCTTCGCCGAGGAGCGGGAGCGCTACCTCCGGGAGCGCGAGCGTCAGGCGAAGGCCGCCTCTGCCGGCGCCGAGCGCGCCGTGGACGACCGGAGAGCGTGAGCTGCGCGCCCGGCGAGGCTGCTCTCCGAGGACGACGTCTTCGCCGCCACGCCGCGGTCACCCCGTGTCGCCCATGGGCCTGTGGGAACGTGAGCGTGCATTTCCTGCTCTCGCTTGAGCGCGGATACAGATCCATTTATACGAACTAGCCTCGGCTGGCGCCGCTGAGGGTACGACCACGGCGCTGGACCGAGGCTCGTCCACACAACAAGGAGACCAGCTCATGCAACGGCGGTCAGCGCTGATCGGCGTTTTCGTATGTTCTTCCCTGTTCACGGCCGGCTGCTACGCGCCGGACGAGGGCGCCGCCGAGGAGGTCGGCGAGGTGGCCTCACCGCAGCTCGATCCGGGACTCAAGGCCTGGCGGCTCTTCGAGCTGACCCTCGGCGAGAACCCGCTCGCGAGGTCGCTCGTCATCGGCGACTCGAACATCGCCAATTACAGCGCGGCGACGGAATACTGGTACGTGGACGCGGCGGCTCTCCCGGCGCTCGGGATCAAGAGTCTCGTGTTCTCTTACACCGATGGCAACAGCGCTCCGCCCTCGCAGAGCGGCGCTCAGACGTTCGCGCTGCCCAGGGATGTGGCCTGGTCGTCGTTCACGACGGACCCGGTGAGCGGCGGATCCCTCTACCAGAAGGGCAACGTGTACCTCCGCATCGCGAAGAGCTCGAGCGGCCTCACCCGGCTCACATGGTATCAGGTCCTCCCGAGCGGCGCTGCGGCCGCCAACGTCGTGCCTTCCGGGACGTTCTCGCCGGTCAGCGGGCCCGTGAGCGTGCCGAGCGGGTATGCGGGCCACTACATCGACCAGCCAGTCCAGTAGCCCCTGGCGCGAGGCGATGGAGTCAGCTCAAAGATGCGCACGACGGCGCGGAGCCGAGGACGCTGGCGCCCGGGACCGCCGTGTCACGCGGACGCTCCGCTGCCCGAGCCGGCGCCCTCGGTCGGAATGCCGAGCAGGTAGAGCTTCTTGCCCCTGCCGCTGATCACGCCCTTCTCCCACCTGTAGCTCTCGTCTCCGAGCCCTTTCAGCAGCTCATCCAGATCGTCGAGCGTGTACGTCCTCGCGTTCGAGACGGCTCCGTCCCACGCGAAGCACAGGGGGATGATCGGGATGAGGTAGGTGAACGAGCAGGCGTGTCATGCAGGTCCGTAGCCAGCGCGCCGTCGCCTCTCGAACGCCAGCTCGTCGCACGATTGGCTACAGGGGCGGCCACGCAGCGCAGGATCTGGGACCATCCGGAAGGGCCTCGATCAAGGCGCCGAGGATCCGGTCCCGCTCCCTCAGCTGGGTCAGCTCGTCGAGAACACCGTCGCCGAGAGGCACGTCGCGGAACGATCCGTAGACCAACCCCTCCGTACGCGACCCACGCACCACACACGAGAGCGGCCTGTAGCTGCGCTCCGCGCTCATGATCCGGCCGTGAACCTGGATGGGCGCTGTGCTTCCACGGACCTGCTCCCACCTCGTCGTGAGCGCGCAGCGGTCCTCCGGGTGGAAGAGCTCGGTCAACGTGGTTCCTGGCGAGAGCGCAGGCCCGATCGTTCGACCCAACACGTCGCTCCATCGCAAGAGCGCGCCGTCGCCCGCTGCGACGAATAGCATCTCTGTGGACTGTGCGATGAAGTCATCCAGCGAGCTCTGCGCACCGTTCGCGTCGGCCATTGTACTGCGCCCCCTCGGCAACCGGATAGACAATCAAGCGATTGCGCATCACATGGTATGTCGATGACCGCTCGCGAATAGTAGGGGACAATCCGGAACGCGCACCAGGGCTCCGCCTTAACGTGCTCGTTGGATGAGGCTAGTTCTACTGCGGGAAGTCGGGCTGGGAGGCGAACCGCCATGACGCCAAGGGCGCCAAAAACCAGGGAAATAGGAGGGGGAAATGCGGGGACGGCCCTTCCCCTCTCCTCTTGGCGGCCTTGGTGCCTTGGCGGTTTTTCTGCTGATCCGGGGCGACTTCCCGCAGTAGTGCTAGGACAGCGAACCGAAGAACTCCCGCAGATCGATGGCCAGCGCCATGGGCGCCTCCATCGCCAGGAAATGCCCGCCGCGCGCCAGCTCGGTCCAGCGCACGATGTGGTGGTCGCGTTCGGCCAGCCGGCGCACCGCCACGTCCTGCGTCAGCGACACGGCCACGGCCATGGGCACGGTGCCGCGCGGCTTGGGCGCCCAGGCGGACGGGTCGTTGAAGGCTTCGTAGTACAGGTTGGCCGAGGGGCCGCTGGTGCCGGTGAACCAGTACAGGCTCACGTTGTCCAGCAGCGCGTCCAGGCCCACCGCATCCTCCGGCAGCGCGGCCGCGGGATCGGTCCATTCCTTGAACTTCTCGACGATCCAGGCCAGCTGGCCCACCGGCGAATCATGCAGCCCGTAGCTGAGCGTCTGCGGCCGCGTGCCCTGGATGTGCGCGAAGCCCATCATCCGGTCGCGGAAGTTCTGCAGCCGGTCCAGGCGCTGCTGATCCGAGGCCGTCAGGCCTTCCAGCTCGGCGGGGTCGCCGGATGGAAACGTCACCAGCGCATTGCAGTGCAGGCCTCTGACATGCTGGCTGTCGATGCGGCCCAGCTCCACCGCAATGAACCCGCCCGCGTCGCCGCCTTGCACGCCGTAGCGTGTGTAGCCCAGGCGCTGCATCAGCGCCGCCAACGCACGGGCACAGCGGCCGTAGTTCCAGCCGGCGTCGGCCAGCGGCATCGAGAACCCGTGACCCGGGATCGACGGGATCACCAGGTGGAAAGCCTGCGAGGGGTCGCCGGCGTGGCGGCGCGGGTCGTACAGCGCGTCCGCCACGCGGTCGAACTCGGCAAAGCTGCCGGGCCAGCCGTGCAGCAACAGCAGGGGCTGCGCGTCCGGCTCGGGCGAGCGCAGGTGCACGAAGTGGATCGTCTGGCCATCGATCCGGGTGGTGAACTGCGGGCGGCTGTTCAGGTGGGCCTCGCAGCGTCGCCAGTCGTACTGGTGCTGCCAGTGCGCGGCCAGCCGCTGCAGGTAGGCCACCGGCACGCCCCTCGCCCAGTCGCCGCCCGGCAGTTGCGCCGGCCAGCGCGTGCGCGCCAGGCGTTCGCGCAGGTCGTCGATGTCGGCTTGCGGAATGTCGATGCGGAAGGGGTGGATCTCGGAGTCGCGGTTCATGGGGGTCCTCGGGTTGGTCGATATCGCCGGTGCGAGCCGACGGTGCCAGCGTATCCACCGGGGTGAGCCCGATCTTGGAAGAAAACGACAGGCTCAGGCCTCGCCGGACCGTCTGGGCCCTCAGCGCACAGGCCCGGGCCGGGCCGCAGCCCGCACCACCTCGCCGCGCGTCCTGCCCATGATCCGCTTCAGCGAATTGCCCAGGTGCGCCTGGTCGGCGTAGCCGCAGGCGGCAGCCACGCCGGCCGGCGCATCGCCATGCATCAGCTGCTGCAGCGCCGCCTGCGCACGGTGGATCTGCGACAGCTGCTTGGCCGTGAGACCGGTGGCGCTCAGGAACCGGCGCTGCACCGAGCGCAGGCTGGTGCCGGCGGCATCGCCTTGCAGCACGCGGAACACCACCGGGTCCGCCACCAGCAGGCCGGCCCCGATGAGGCGTGCCACCGCGCTCCGACTCGGCGGGCAGAACATCGACGTCCAGGGCGCGGCGCGGAGGGTCGTCCGCTGGATGGGGATCGAGGACGACATCCGGGCCGCCACGACGGGGGAGCAGGGGCTCCGCTTCGTCGACGAGCACGACGTGACCAGGGCCGAGCTCCCCGCGGAGAGCTCGGACACCGGCGCGTTCACGAAGGAGCTCGAGATCCTTCGCGGTGATCTCGCCAGGATCCTTTACGACCGCACCCGGGACACGACGGAGTACATCTTCGGTGACCAGATCACGGGCCTCCGGGACCACGGCGACCGGGTGACAGTCTCCTTCGAGCGTGGTGCCGAGCGCGATGTCGACCTCGTGGTCGCCGCCGATGGCATCCGCTCACGAACCCGTACCCTCATCGTCGGCGATGAGCCCAGGATTCGCCCGCTCGACCTCTATGCCAGCTACTTCACGATTCCCCGCGGCGCCTCCGACACCGCCTGGGCTCGCTGGTAGCTGCGTACTGTCCGTCGCCGGTCAGCGGAATGGGCGCGAGCCTCTCTCTCGTCGGCGCGTACGTGCTCGCGGGAGAGCTGTCGCGACACGCCGACCATCGAGACGCCTTCGCCGCGTACGAGAAGCTCATGCGCCCCTATGTCGACCGGGCCCAGAAGCTCCCGCCAGGCGTCCCCTGGATCGCGCATCCGAAGTCGAGGCTCGGCATCTCGATCCTCCACACGGTCCTTCGGCTTGCGTTCAGCCCCCGGTTGCGGCCCCGCGACGGCTGGCCGGGCTCCTCGACGGCCGACAAGATCGAGCTCCCCGATTACTCGAGCGGAGGCTGAAAGCAGCATTCCCTCAGGCAGCCGTCGCCGGAGGTTCTGCCGCGCGGCACCAACCCTCTGCGCTCGCAAGGAGCTCTTCATGACACGAACGCCCGGCCCGGGCGATGCAGACCCTACGGCCCCTGCCTCGCCGCGGCGGCGAGGAGCCGCTCCACCGTCCCGAGTTCCACAGGCTTGGTGAGGTGAACGTCGAAGCCCGCCTCGCGGCTGCGCTGCTCGTCCTCGGGACGGCCGTACCCGGTGAGCGCGATGAGGAGGACGCGATCGCCCAGCGCGGCGCGGATGCGGCGAGCGACCTGGTAGCCGTCGAGGCCGGGCAAGCCGATGTCCACGAACACCACGTCAGGCTTCTCGGCGAGCACGGTCGCCACGCCGGAGACGCCGTCCGCAGCGCCGCGGACGTGGTGCCCGAAAAGCTCGATCAGGGTCTGCAGGCTCTCGCGCAGATCGGCGTTGTCCTCGATGACAACCACGCGACGCGCGGCGACAGCTGGCGCCTCGCGCCCGCCCGGCCGGGGCGCGTCCTGCGCGGGAGCTTCGGGGGAGAGCGGCAGCGCGACGGTGAACCGGCTGCCCAGCCCGAGGCCGGGGCTCGCCGCCTCCACCGTACCGCCGTGTAGCTCCACCAGGCTGCGCACCACCGAGAGCCCGAGCCCCATGCCGCCGCACGCGCGATCGAGCGAGCTCTCCACCTGGGTGAAGGGCTCGAAGATGTGAGAGAGCATCTCGATCGCGATCCCGACGCCCGTGTCCTCGACGGCGATCACGGCCTGGTCTCCAGCGCGCGTGACCGCGATGCGGATGCGCCCGCCGGGGGGCGTGTACTTGGTCGCGTTGGCCAGGAGGTTGCTCACGATCTGCTCCAGCCGCAGGACGTCGCCCGTGACCAGGAGTGGCTCGAGCCCGGCCGCGACCTCGAGCTCGAGCCCCTGCGCCTGGATGGACGCGCCGGCGGCGTCCACGCAGCGCCAGACGAGCGCGGCGAGCTCCACCGGCGCGCTGATGAGGCGCATCCGGCCGGAGGTCACCCGCGCGACGTCGAGCAGATCGTCCACGAGGCGGGCGAGGTGGCTGCTCTGGCGCTCCATCACCGCGCACCGGCGCCGCGCGCCCTCGTCCATGCCGGCGGTCCGCGAGAGGAGCTGGATGCCGAAGACGATGACCGAGAGCGGGTTGCGCAGCTCGTGGCCGAGCATGGCGAGGAAGCGGTCCCGATCGCGGACGCTGCGCTCGAGGCGCGCGAGGAGCTCGCGCACCTCGTACTGGCGCCGGCGGGCGCGCAGCGCCGACTGGAGCGCGCTCACCAGGGCGACGATGCGGACCGGCCGGTCAAGCAACGTGACGTTCCCGAGCGACGCAATGGCGGCGAGGGTCCGCCGGATCGCCGCGGTCGACAAATCGCCGCTGCTGACGATCACCAGCGGGAGCTCGGACCACGGGGGCTGCTCCCGGAGCGCCTCCTTCAGGCACCGCGCCGCCGGCTGCCCCAGCGCCTCCTCGGCGAGGAGCACGGCGCCGGCGCCCGCGTCGAGCTCCCGGCAGAGCGAGCCGAGGTCCGGGCAGGCGACCGTGCGGATGCCATGCTCCGCCAGCACCTCGGCCGCCAGGGCGGCGTCGCGGCCCGTGGGAGCGAGCGCGAGGACGGCCTCCTCACGCGGCTCATTCGTCGCCGGGCTCATCGTCCTCCGGCTGGCTGCCCTCTCCTCCGAGGACCCTGGGGAGACCGGTGAGCACACCGTGGAACGTGCGCAGCGCCTCGCCGACGCGCAGGCCGGTCGGACCGATATGGAGCTCGTGGATGGTGTGCTCGTGCGAGCCGCGCCGCCGCTTGATGATGCTGAGCGCCTTGCGCACCTCGCCTCTGGCCTCAAAGGGGCTGAGGAGCACAACGGTATCGCCGAGATAGCTGACATCCACCGTGGGGGCGCCACGCTCGCCGAGGAAGCCGTGCCGTACCAGCGTGCCAACGGTCATCACGCCGAGCTGCGACAGGCAGGCGAAGAGCTCGTGGAGCGCGAGATCGAGATCGCGCTCCACCGCCATGGCGCTGAGATAGCCGTTGAGGCTGTCGATCACGATCAGGCGCGCCTGGTCGTGCTCGGCGGCCCGGAGGACTGCGCTCGCGAACTGCCAGGCCGTCATCTCGCCTGGATCGATCTGCCGGACCGCGATCCTGCCGCTCCGGACGTGCTCTCGGAGGCCCATCTGGAGCCCGTGGCTCCGGGCGAAATAGGCGTCGAGCACCTCGTCGAACGCGAAGAAGGCCACGTGCTCGCCCCGCGCCGCGGCCGCGACCGCGAGCTGGGTGGCGAGCACCGATTTGCCGCTGCCGGTCGGGCCGATGACGAGCGTGGACGATCCCCGGTCGAGCCCGCCGCCGAGGAGGGAATCGAGCTCGGGTATGCCGCTCGACGCCTGCTCCTCGGCGAAGTCCTTGCGATGGTCCGCGACCCGGAGGCGCGGGTAGATCGCCAGCCCTCCCGTCTCGATGGTGAAGTCGTGGTAGCCGCCGCGGAAACGGACGCCGCGCATCTTGACGACGCGCAGGCGGTACCGCGCGTCGCTGAGCTCTGCCCAGAGCCGATCGAGGCGGAGCACGCCATGCACCAGGCTCTCGATCGTGAACTCGGCGGCGTCGATGGCGCCCTCGTCGAGGAGCAGCACCGTCGTCCGCCGCCCGGCGAAGAACCGCTTGAGCAGGAGGAGCTGGCGACGGTAGCGGAGCGGGTCGGCCGCCAGGAGCCGGAGCTCGGCGAGCGAGTCGATGACCACGCGGACGGGGTTCGTCCGCTCCAGTGCGTCGAGGATATCGCGGGTGAACCCGGCGAGCTCGACCTCGGCGGGATGGAAAAGGGTGTATCGATCGTCTCGACCGTCCTCCGCGCGGTCGCGTTCGGCGCTGCGCGCCTCGTGAATGCAGAGTCCGTCGAGCGACCAGCCGTGCGAGGCGGCGGACGCGCGGAGCTCCTCCTCGGTCTCGCAGAGCGTGATGTACGCCCCGGGCTCGCCAAGCCGCGCCCCTTCGAGCATGAACGAGAGGGCGAGCGTGGTCTTGCCCGTGCCGGGATCGCCCTGCACGAGGTACACCTGACCGCGGGGCAGGCCGCCGCCGAGGATATTGTCCAATCCTTGGATTCCTGTCGCGATCCGTGGCACCGCGGTGGGGTTCATGCGCTGCGAAGCGTGGCGCCGCTGCCGGGTCGGATGAAGAAGGAAGGCCCCTATTGGGGCGAGGGGGCCACCCCGAGCTGGGGAGAGCGCCTGCCTCGTCTTCGCACGCGCTCGCCAGCTCGCAGGTCAACGTCGCGCTCGCGTATTTGCCGGCGCGAGCGCCTCGGAGTCGCTTCGATCGACTCGAGGATCAGTGAACGCATCGATGAACCCGTCCTAGATTCGATAGTTCTTCGTCATCGCCGCCGTCGCCACACCGTGAACTCGAACCGGGCATGCGCCTCACGCGCGTCACGTCCCAGTCCGCCTCGTTCCATGCGGGGAAGACGAGGGCGCAATCGAGGTCCTGCCCGGCGAGCGGGAGGAGCTGCTGGCGGAGGCGCGGGACGAGGTCGTGCGCCTCGACGCCGCGACGCTCGCCGCCGCGCTGCTCACCGCCGCCCCGCTCGCCGTGGCCGCCGCGTGAGGTCTCGTCCTCGGATGACGGCAACCTGTCCGTCCTGCGCTCACGACCGCGGGCGCGATCGTTCACCACAGAAATACGCGGCAGGAGCGACAAGCCATCTCCGGTGAGAGCATTGACTCGATGGAAACGACAGCTACCATGGCCATCTCGCAACAAGCGAGTATCCGCACGCCGCGCGAGCCCCGCAGTCGAGCGGCGCAGCAACGGAGTCTACCATGCAGACGTTCCTTCGATTCGTGCGAGCGATCGCGGCGGCGGCGCTGCTCTGCGCCGTCGCCGCTCCGGCCGAGGCGCAGGTGCTGGGCCCGCCGTCCGAGGGATGCACCGACGAGGTCCTCCCGAGCGGAGCGCGCATCCGCCTCTGTATTCCTCGCCAGGGGTGGAACGGCGACCTCCTCGTGTGGGCGCACGGGTATGTCTCCCCTCTCCTGCCCCTCGACTTCTACAGCTTCTCGTTCCCCGAGGGGTTCAACCCGCAGCAGGCCGCGCTGAGCCGCGGGTTCGCCTTCGCGGCGACGAGCTATCGGCGGAACGGGCTCGCGATCCTCCCGGGGGTCGATGACGTCCGGGACCTCGTCCAGGCGTTCCGGGAGAGGGCGACTCCGGCGCACACGTACCTGTTCGGCGTCTCCGAGGGCGGCCTCGTCACGACGCTCTCGATCGAGCGCTATCCGGAGCTGTACAGCGGCGGGCTGGCGATGTGCGGGCCCATCGGCAGCTTCCGAGAGCAGCTCAATTACTTTGGCGATTGCCGGGTGCTCTTCGATTACTTCTTTCCCGGCGTGATCCCCGGCAGCGCCATCCAGATTCCCCCGGAGGTGATCGCCGGCTGGTTCACCGTCTACCTGCCCCGGGTGCAGGCCGCCATCGCCGCGAACCCCGGCGCGGCCAGGCAGCTCGTCCGCACCGCGAAGGCGGCGTTCGACCCCGACGACCCGGAGACCATCGCGACGACGATCGTGAGCGTGCTCCAGTTCAACATCTTCGCCACCAACGACGCGGTCGAGCAGCTCGGCGGCAACCCCTATGACAACCGCAGGCGCATCTACTTCGGCTCGAGCAACGATCTCCGGCTCAACCTGCGGGTCGAGCGCTTCGCCGCCTCGCCGTTCGCGCTCGAGAACGTCGCCGAGCACGAGACCACCGGCGACGTATCGCTCCCGCTCGTGACGCTGCACACCACCCTGGACGAGCTTGTCCCCTACTGGCATGAGCCGCTCTACCTGCTCAAGGCCGACACCTCGGACCGCGGCATCGTGGTTCCTATCCCGGTCCACCGCTACGGCCACTGCGCGCTGACCAACAAGGAGATCCTGGGCTCGCTGGCGCTCCTCGTCGCGCTGGGCCGTTGAGCGTGCGGCGCCGGTGCGCGCGGCGCGCGCGGCGCTCATCCCTGCATCCTCCCCGGCCCGGAGCGCCGCCGCTAATCCTCAGCCGGTCGCCCCCCGTCGCGACCAGCGCGCGGCCTTGTGGGCCGCCTGCGGGTCGCGCTCGTCGCGAGCGACCCGGCGCACGCCGCTCCGGGGCGGCGCGGGGGCGCGCAGGTACCCGGTGTGCACGTAGTAGGCGAAGAGCCGGTCTAGCAGCCGCTTGTTCATGGGGGGACACGCGATGGCCGTTCCGGCCAGCCCGTCGGTCGTGTTTCGCGAGTCGCAGGCCGGCATCTTCTCGTACAGCTCCCACCGGGTCAGGCCGCCGTGGACCCTCTCGGTCAGCATCGGCAGGAGGGGGAGCAGCGGGCTGTCGCCCGATCGCCGTATCCGCTTCAGGAGCTCCTCGCACCACCGCGCGTAGGGCAGCCGCGCCAGCGGATGGCTGCAGGCGCCGAGCAGGTCGAAGAAGCCGTTCAGGTCGAGCCGATGCGGCGGCGCGGGCACCAGGTGGAATACCTTTCCCAGGGATCCCGGCTGGCGGGACAGGTGCACGATCGCCTGGCTGACGTAATCGACCGTCACGAACTCCTTGCTCTGCTCCGGCAGATCGGGAGCGCAGCCCATCTCGAGGCACCCCTTGATCATCCGGCTCGCGAAGTCGCTCACGCTGCCGGCGCCCGTCTCGCTGTGCCCCATGATGAACCCGGGGCGAAAGATGGTGACCGGCACGCCCCGCGAGCGGGCGATCCACACGAGCTTCTCCGCGACCCATTTGCTCTGGGAATAGCCCATGTCCGTGGGGAGGTAGTCCGCCCAGCGATCGAGATCGTCGCCCTCCCCCGCGATCCGGGCCCCGGTGAAGTATCCGACATGGCCGAATACCCCGATCGTCGAGACGTGGTGCACGGGCTTCGTCCCGCGGAGGCACGAGAGCCGCAGGATCTCCTGCGTTCCGAGCACGTTGGCCGCCCTGTGGGACGCGTAGGGCTTGATGTAATTGACCTCCGCCCCGGAGTGGTAGATCGCATCGATGCGCTCCGCGAGCGCGCCGAAGCCGGCCGGGGTGAGCCCGAGCAGCGGCTCCGTCAGGTCGCCGGGCACGGCGACGATCCTCGCGCTCGCCGCGGGATCCCAGAGGGAATAGGCCTCCAAGCTCGCCCGGATCCTCGAAAAGCCCTGGGCGGCGTCGGGGGCGCGGACGAGGCAGTGGACCGTGGCGCTCGTCTGCGCAAGGAGCTCGCGCACGAGAAAGGCACCCAGGAACCCCGTGGCGCCGGTGAGGAAGACGTGGCGCGGCGGAGCGGCCGCGAGGGCGGCCTCCCCGCACGGGCGAATGTCGGGGTCGAGGACGGCCTCGGCGCGGAGGGCGACCGCGCCCACCTCCGCCGCGGCGCCGCGCCCCTCCCCGCGCTGGGCCTCGTCGACGGCGCGGGCGAGGCCGGCCACGGTGGGCGACTCGAACAGCCGGCGCGCGGGCACGTCGACCTGGAAGGCCGTCTTCACGCGGAGGAGCACCTGCGCCGCAAGGAGCGAGTCGCCGCCGAGCTCGAAGAAGTCGTCGCCGGCCTCGACGCGGTCGGCTCCGAGGATCGAGGCCCAGATCCTGGCCACCTTTCGCTCGATCCGAGAGCCGCCCGTCATCGGCGCTCCGGTGCGGAGCCGCCCCTTTGGGGGCGGCGGCAGCGCCCGGCGATCGACCTTCCCGCTCGCGGAGAGCGGCAGCGACGGCAGCGCGACGAACGCGGCCGGGATCATGTAGTCGGGCAGCTTCGTTTGCAGGAACCGGCGCAGGGTCGAAGCGAGGCCGTCACGCGAGCGGCTGCTGCCCCTGTCGGCCTCCGGTCGCTGCCCCGGCCCCGCGCGCCCGGCGCGGCCCGGAGCGCGGCCCGGGCCGGATTTCGCGACGACATAGGCCACGAGACGCCTGTCGCCGGGCGCGTGGTCCACGGCCGCGACCACGGCCTCGCGCACGTCGGGGCACGCGGAGAGCGCCGCCTCGATCTCCCCGAGCTCGACGCGGAACCCACGGATCTTCACCTGGGCGTCGATCCGCCCGAGGAATTCGAGCGAGCCGTCCGGCAGATAGCGGACCTGGTCGCCCGTCCTGTACAGGCGATCTCCGGGCTCCTCGGGCAGGGGGCTCTGGATGAACGCTCCGGCCGTCAGCTCCGGTCGGTTCAGGTAGCCTCGGGCGAGCCCGTCGCCGCCGACGTAGAGCTCTCCCGGGACGCCCACGGGCACGGGCTGGAGCCGGCGGTCCAGGACATAGGCGCGCGTGTTCGAGATGGGCCGTCCGATCGGCACGCGGGAGGCGCCCTCCGGGACCGCGCGCACGACGTGGGCCGTGGAGAACGTCGTGTTCTCGGTCGGGCCGTAGCCGTTCACGAGGCGCTCCGGGGCGCTCTGCTCGAGCACCTCGGCGGACAGCTTCGGGCTGAGCGCGTCGCCGCCGACGACGAGGCAGGAGAGCCCCCGGAAGGCGCCCGGGCTCACGCGCGCGAGCTGGTGGAAGAGCGCCGTGGTCAGGAACAGGATGGTGACCCCCTCGCGGCGGAGGAGCGCCGGCAGGGCTTCGGGCGACAGCAGCGTCTCGTGAGGGACGAGGACGAGGCGAGCCCCGTTGAGCAAGGCGCCCCAGATCTCGAAGGTCGACGCATCGAAGGACAGGCTGGAGGCGTGCGCCACGCGATCCGATGGGCCGAACGCGACGTAGTTGGTGTCCCGGACGAGGCGGACGACCCCGCGGTGCGGGACGGCCACGCCCTTGGGACGGCCGGTCGATCCCGACGTGAACATCACGTACGCGAGATCGGTGGCCGCGACCCGGGCGGCCGGGCGCTCGTCGTCGCCGGGCGCGCCGCGCTCGTCGTCGTCGAGGCCCATGACGTCTCCGCAGAAGCCGAGTCGCTCGACCTGCTCCGGCTCTCCGAGCAGGAGGCTCGCCGCTGCGTCCTCCAGCATGAGGCGCAGCCGCTCGTCCGGGTAGCTCGGATCGAGGGGCACGTAGGCGCCGCCGGCCTTGAGGACGCCGAGCAGCGCGACGACGACGCGGAGCGACCGCTCGACGAAGACGGCCACGCGCAGGTCGGGGCCGGCGCGGCGCGCCGCGAGCCGGCGAGCGAGCCGGTTGGCGCGGCGATCCAGCTCGCGGTAGGTGAGCACCTCGCCGCCCTCGACGGCGGCGACGGCGTCGGGCGTCCGCGCGACCTGCGCCTCGAAGAGCTCATGAATGCACGCGTCGCGCGGATAGGCGGTCTGCGTCGCGTTCCACTCCACCGTCATCCGGCGCCGCTCCTCCGGCGTGAGCAGCGGAATGTCGGCGATGGGCCGCTCCGCGCCCTCGGCGATGCCCTCGAGCAGCAGGCCCAGGTGGCCCAGCATCCGCTCGATGGTCTCCGGATCGAACAGGTCGGTGCAGTACACCATCGTCGCGACGAGCCCTCGCGCGGACGCCGCCACGGACAGCGCCAGCTCGACCGGCGCGGCCGGGCGATTCGCCGCTGGCTCCACCGCGGCCGCGACGCCGGAGGGGTCGTCCACCGGTCGCGCGAGCTCGAAGGTGGTCTGGAACAGCGGGTGCCGGCTCGTGTCCTCGGCCGTCCCGAGCTCCTCCAGCAACGCGTCGAGGGGCACCGGGCGGCGGGCCTCGGCCGCGGCGATCTGCGCGGCGACCTGCGCGAGGAGCGCGCGAAAGCTCAGCTCGTCGTGGAAGCGGGCGCGGACGATGAGCGGGTGACGAGGCCCCGGCGCCGCACGAAAGCACTGCCCGCGGCCGCGGCGGGGCCAGGGCACCCCGATCGCGATCTGGCCCTGCCCGGTATGGCGGTGGAGCAGCGCCGCATAGGCAGCGAGCAGGGTGACGAAGCGCGTCGCGCTCGACGCCCGGCGCATGCGGTCGAGCGCCAGGACGAGCCGGGGCGGCAGCGCCCGCGACACCGACGCGCGGCGCGGCGACAGCGCGGGCGGGCGGGGGCGATCCGTCGCGAGATCGAGCGCTGGCAGCGCGCGCGCGGGCTCCGCGTCGGCATGGGACTTACGGGTCTGTGGTGCTCGAGAGCGCATAGTGAAGATCTCCAAGTTGAGCTGTCGAGAGCGGTGCGCGGACGATCAGGCGGCGTTCGGGCGCGCCTTGCGCTTCAGCGCGTAGGCGACTCCGCTTTGCAGGGTGCCGCAGGTGACGAGCCCCCTCAGCTCGGTGCCCAGGTCGACCAGCGCCTGCGCGACGACGGGGCGGATGCCCGTCAGCACCACGTCGGCGCCAAGCAGCCTCGCCGCCTGCGCACGCGGACCAGCGCGTCGGCGACGTCCCCGTCCACGGACTTCACGCCGGTGATATCGAGGATCGCCACCGCCGCGCGCCAGTGCTCGGTCGTAACGGCCCAGGCCGTATCGGTCGCCTGGCCGATGGAGTCCGGGATGATCACCGCGGAGCGGATGGGGGCTCCGTTCCGCATCCAGCGAGCGACGAGGCCGGACAGCGAAGCCGCTGGTCAGGGGGACTCGGACGTCAGCAGCTCCTCCGTCCCCAGCGCGCCGGGGCCTTCGAGCTCCCAGGTCTCGGAGACACGGCCAGCGAGCGCCGCCGCGAGCATGGCGAACCAGAGCCTATCGTTCTTCATCATTCTCAGTACCTCGCCGTCGTCCCCCGACGGGACGGATCCGGATGGATGACCACACGCCTTCTCCTCTGCATGCGGCCGGAGCGCCTCGCCGTCGGAGCCATGGCACCGCAAGCCGCGGAGCGAACACCACCTCTTCTATGCGTGGATGAGTCGTCGAGATGGCGTCGCCCTTCCGAGAGAGCGCTGGAACGCAAAGCAACGTACGTACCAGGCGCCTACATCTGCTTTTCCGCCAGCCCATGGCGCCCGGGGAGAGACCTCGCGGGCCGCCGCCGCGGTGTCAGCCGGCTCAGATGGCAGAGGAGCCACGAGATGTCACGGCGCACCGGGGCGATGTCACGTGACATGTCACGGCGCACCGGGGCGATGTCACGTGACATGTCACGGCGCACCGGAGCTCCGCCCGGCCGGGATCGAGGTCCTGCTCCTCGGCGACGAGCAGGCGCTGGGCTGCCGCAGGGCGCGAGGGCGCAGGCGAGCGCGCCGGCGGGGCGAGCACGAGCCAGGCGGCAACATAGGTCCGCTCGCGCGTGCACGTGGGCGCGGCGCAGCATGGACGCTGCTCGGGAGGCTAGCCCGAGTTTACCGCGGCAAAGAGATGATCAAGCTCCACCGCGGTGTGATGGCGACGCAGATCGGCTTGTTTTGCTGGGGATTTCGGCAAGAGGACGCCGGCGACATGCACCTGCCGAGTGTATGACCTAACGGAGTCGATCCTCAAGGCGAGCGAGCAGATGCGCTGGATCTATAGAAAATCAAGCATGACCGTCATGTGCCCGGCCTCGGATTGACGTGTCGAGTGTGGGCCGTATGACCTAGCCCGTGGCGAGCCTCACCAAGAAGATCATCGGCGGCAGGCCCTACTACTACCTGCGCGAATGCCAGCGGATAAACGGCAAACCGACGATTGTCCGGCAGCAGTACCTCGGCCCTGCCGAGCAACTCGTTCGCCGGCTCGCCGACCCCGCACCTCGGAAGGCCGTCGTTCGCGAGTTCGGCGCCTCCGCGGCCTGCCTCGCTCTGGCCCAGCAGCTTGAGCTGGCTGCGACGATCGACCGCCACGTGCCCAAGCAGGGCGCGCGACGATCGACCGTGGGCCAGTACCTGCTCGTGGCCGTCCTCAATCGGTGCATCGCCCCGCGTAGCAAGGCGCGCATCGGCGCATGGTACGAGACGACCGTGCTGCCCCGTCTTGTACGCCTGAGGACCTCGCAGCTCACCAGTCAACGCTTCTGGGACAACATGGACCGCCTGGACGAGGAGACCATCGGCCGGATCGAGGACGACCTGAGTGCCGCCGCCGTCGCCCGCTTCGGCCTCGATCTGCGCTGTCTGCTGTTCGATGCCACTAACTTCTTCACCTGCATCGACAGCTTCAATACCCGTCCCAAGCTGCCCCAACGAGGCCACAGCAAGGAGGGCCGCGCCAATCTTCGCCTGCTCGGTCTGGCCTTGCTCGTCACGGCCGACGGTGATGTGCCGTTGTTCCACCACACCTACGCCGGCAACCAGCACGACGCCAAAACCTTCGGCGCCGTCACCGGTGAGCTCGCCCGACGCTGCCGCCTGCTGTCGCAGGGCGCCGCCGACATCACTTTGATCTTCGACAAGGGCAACAACTCGGCGGCCAACCTGCGGGTGGTCGCCCAAGGACCGTTTCATTTTGTCGGCTCCCTGGTGCCCACGCAGCACCCGGAGTTGTTGACCATCGAGCGGTCCCAGATGCGTCGTCTGGACAAGTCCCAGCTGCCGGCGGTCTGGGCCTACCGCACCCGCAAGAAGGTCTTCGGCGCCGAGCGTACGGTCCTGGTCACCGTCAACCGTGCCCTGCTACAAACCCAGCGCAAGACATTGCGCCGAGAGATCGACAAACGACGGCGCAAGTTGCAGGTGCTGCAGGCATCGCTCGAACGTCACGCCGAGGGGCGTGCCCGAGGTCGACGCCCCACTCTGGCAGGCACCCGCAAGCGAGTCCGAGCCATCCTTGCGGGGCGCCACATGAAGGACCTGTTCAAGGTCGTCGTCAAGCTCGATGCGCAGGGGCTTCCGACGCTTCAATGGTCCTTTCGCGAGAAGGATTGGGACCAGCTGCAGCGGACCCTGCTCGGAAAGACGCTCCTCTTCACCGACCGCGATCCGTGGACAGACGAACAAATCGTGCGCGCCTACCGGAGTCAGTTCCACGTGGAAGCGGCGTTCCGCCGCATGAAGGACCCCCACATCCTGACGTTCCCCCCATTCATCACTGGACCGACCAGAAGCTCCGTGTGCATGGCCTCATTTGTGTGCTCGCCCTGATGATCCTCTGCCTCCTGCGCAGGAAGCTCGAGCAGGCAGGGATCTCGCTCAGTATCGTCCGCATGATCGAACGGCTCTCCGGCATCCACGAGGTATCCGTCCTCTTTCCCCCGGCAAAGAGCTCGCTCCCTCGCGCCCATACGGTGCTCTCCGAGCTCGATGCGGAGCAGCACGCACTCTTCCAGCACCTCGACCTCGCGCGCTTCCGCGCCGCCTAGAGCACGCGTAGGTCATACGCCAACGCGTCGCTCTCGCGCGGCGAAACACGGGCTCGCGTGAACTTTTGTGGCTTTGCCGCGGTAAACTCGGGCTAGACGTCGAATGCCCCTTCGACCCCAGTCGCCGGTTGTCGTGGCGCCTCGGGTCGGTCGGCGCTGCGCGACCGAGCGCGTTTGCCAAGAACCTGTGGCGCGGGCAGCGCCGCGGGCGCACGTCGGCGTGGACGCCGGCGTCGCGGGCGCCAGAGGGCTTCGCCTGCGGCGCTCACGCCGCTTCGCAGTTCGGGCTCCGCGCACGCGCGATGGGAGGCGCCTCGCTCGGGCTCACCTGTTGCTGATCCCTCCGTTCACAACGCCCGCGGCCGTGATCGCGGTGCTCGCGGCCGTGAGCCTACGCATCTGCTCGATGCAGTACATGAGACCTGCTTTCAAATTCGCCCGCGTTACGATCATTGTCAGATCGAGGCCCAGATCAACCATGGTCTGAGCAACCGATGGCCGAATCCCGCAAACGATCCCGCCGGCCCCGAGGAGCCGGATGGAGTCCACTAGTTTGACCAGGTACTTCGCCACCTGCGTGTCCACCATCTCGACGCCGGTGAGATCCAAGATCGCAAAGTGAGCACCGGTGCGAACGACCTCATCGAGCAGCTTCTGCATGATATCGGCGGTCCTGGCGCTGTCGACGATGCCGATCATGGGCAGCGCCAGCACCCCCTCCCATACCTGGATAATAGGGGTCGAGAGCTTGCCGATCACGTCCCGCTGCTGCTCGATCTGCAAGAGCCTCATCTGAAGTTCTTGTTCTGCCTTCTTCTGCTCCGAGATATTGAGCGATAGCCCGACAACCGATTCAACATTCCCGAGGGAATCCAGGATCGGCACGACCCAGTTCTCCCAGTGCAGGTTGAACACTTCGTTCACCGTGTGAGCATGATTCCCGCGGAGCGCACGTTTCACGTCCTCTATAGCGGGCAAATCGCGAAACACAGCGAAAATGTTCATGCCGACGAATTGCCCCGGCTTCATTCCGAGTGACTGCAATCCATTGCCGTCGTAGTAAGTGAATATACCTTCCGTATTGATGGCCCAAATGATGACCGGAAGGTTCTCCGAGAGGGCACCGAGCAGATCCGCCAACTGTTCTTTACTGGAGCTGCCTGCAAGAGTTTTCACGCCAGGTGGCTGGCGCATTGTTCCGTAGATCGCCGCGTTGTGGGGCGCTCTACGCACGACGCACAGCAAGGAGACATAGCTGCCTTGGGCCGTCAGCCCGCGGCCGCGCAGCTCGAGGGGGCCTGCGGTCTCTGGGAGCCGGGCCCAGCTCGCCGCGATGGCGTCGCGGTCGTCCGGATGAAAGAGCTGAAAGATCGGCGTTCCCCGCTCTGTCGCGCTCCCGACCAAATGCCCAAGCGACTCGCTCCAATGTAACAGCGCACCGTCGGCATCCGTGACAAACAGGGCCTCTGTAGAGTAAAGATAGGCGGCCTCCCACAACTCGTGCGACATCATAGAACCTTTTGTCATGTCGAATGCCTCCACGCGCACAAACCCCACGCCGGATCCATACCAGTGCTCGCTCGGACACCCGTCGCGCCTCTGCGCGCATCGTCGATAGATGCCATTGCGCGCGTCAGAGCACGCTAGCGAGATCCGTTCATTGGCCAGCAGACAGCGGCAGACTCACGTCCGTCGCAGCCCGCGGAGGCGAAGATAGGCGAGCGATAGTTCGCCGCCACTTCCGTTTCTGCCATGGGCCCCAGCTCACATTCCCAGCTTACATCAGGGCGTAGCTTAATAGAATAAGAAAACGCCTGAACCGAATATAGGGAATTACCTGACATTTTGAGCTGACCGGCTGATTGATTGTATGACCGCATGGGTGTCTGCAGGTGTGCAGGGCCCTGCATAGGCCAGTCGCCCGCACAGGGAGCTCGAATGGCGAGACCGTCCCCTGTACTGGTTCACAATGAGTCTGAAGGGCACCGTGTCGTCGCGGCGCCGAAGGGGGCACCTCACTGCCCGCTGCTGGAATCTCCTCGGCGACTTTGCGCCCTCAAGTGGTAAGCTACCACATATTCAGCGAAAAGTCAGGAGGTCGCCGTACGCTGTGGATGGCCGTCGCGGCGAGATCGGGCTACGATAGCGTCGCGCCGAAGGAGGGCGAGTCGCCGTCGTAGGTCGGATCGTAACGTCGAGTGCCTGCGATCCACTTCATATTGCCGCCCATCCATAGCAGCAGGTCATCGACGTACTCGCGGACCACGTCGAGGTGGCGCATGTTTTCTCCCATGGCCTCCATGAGGGTCGGAAGGTCTGCCGCGATCTGGAGGACGAGCGCGGCCCGGGCGTCCCACAGCCTGACGAACAGAGCCCCCGCCTCGTCCCAAGACGAGTCCAACACGTGGCGCAGGGTGGAGACCCCGTTGGGGATCGAGTCGAAGCGCCGTTCTCGCTGGGAGGAGCGTACGTCGGTCGCCAGGTGGATCACATCGCCGGCGGCATGGCGCAGCGTCCGAAGCAGGAAGCCGTCAAGTGCGGCGTCAGGCACCGGGTGGGCTACGAACAGCTCCACAAAGGCGTTGCCGAGCTGAGAAGCGGCTGAGCAGCGCTTGTTCTCCACGTAGGTCTGGAGGTCGAGGAATCTGTGGTGAGCGCGAGAGGAGAGCTCCCACATCTGGCAGCGTTGGTAGTCGGCGAAGCAGGCCGCGTAGCGCCGCTCCCAGCCGGGGTTGCGATAGAGGATCCGGGAGCGCTCCCAGAGGTCTGCCAGCGCGAGCGCATACGGGGAGCTCGACGTCCTCGGGTCGAGGCTCCGGGTGGGACGAGAAGAGATGATCTGGTCGATGTCCCGCAGCAACCCGTGCGTCTCCGGTGGGAGCGCGTCGACGGGCTGCTCATCGAGATGGTTGTCGAAGAGGAAGAACCACACCATCCACTGGGCCGCAAGCAGCAGCTCCTCACGGTCGGCTCGCGGGTAGATGAACGCGGGGTACGCGGCGTAGTCCACAGCATCGAACGTGGTCGCCGTACGGGCGGAAGCGGCGATGCCGATCTCTTGCGCCCAGCGCAGCAACGGCGCACGGATGTCATCGATGTACGGGTTCACGCGGTGTGGGAACCTCCTCTGCTGCGGATCCGTCGGCCACAATCGCTCCCATGCTGTCTGGCTCATAAGGGCTCCTTACTCTGACAACTCAAGAACTCAGATTACACTCGCATTCACCTTACCCCGTCGCGATAGTGTGCCTCCACCCTCATGGGCACGGCCCCGGGGTTCAGGGTCATCATCGGCACAGGGCGGATCTTCGTGCCAGCGATAGGTCGGAGTCGCCAGCGGCCACCGATGGTCGAAAGGACAATGACGGCTTCGGCCATTCCGAACGCGTCGCCGATGCATTTCCGCCTGCCGGCTCCGAAGGGGATCATGGCGCCCCGCGGCACGGTCTCGGCTCGGTCCGAGAGCCATCGGTCGGGGTCGAATCGCTCAGGGTCAGGGAAGAGGTCTGGATCGCGGTGCAGGGCATAGGGGCTGACGAGGATCGCCGCGCCCGGAGCGAGTCGATGCCCGCCGAGCTCCACTTCGGTGGTTGTCCACCGGGACATTAACCACGCTGGCGGGTACAGCCGGAGCGTCTCCGTGATCACGCGTTGGGTGTACGAGAGCTTGGGTAAATCGTCGAAGCCGGCCGCCCGGCCCGCAAGGACGTCATCCACCTCGGCGTGCAAACGTCGTTCGATCTCCGGGTGCTGGCCGAGCATGTGGAATGCCCAGCTCAGCGTTGCGGAGGTGGACTCGATCCCGGCGATCATGAGCGTCATGACCTGGTCGCAGATCTCGCGGTTGCTCATGCATTCTCCGGTGTCCTCGTCCCGGGCGGCGAGCAGAATCGACAGCAGATCGCCGTGGTCGACGCCGGTTCTTCGGTACTGATCGATGATCTGATTCACTATCGTTCTCAATCGGGTGATCGCACGATTGAATCGCCGGTTGCTCGGGAGCGGCAGCCTATACATCAGCTCAACCGGCGCCACCATTCGTTGGTAGATCCCTTCGAGAACGAGAGCGAGCAACTGTCGCATCTCGGCCGCACCCTCGGCGACAGCCTCGATGACACACAGCGTGCGGACGAAGATCGAGAGAGAGAGGGCGTTCATCTCGTCGTAGACGTCGACGGTCTGGCCGGATCGCCATGAGTCGGCCGTTCTGCTGGCTTCCTCTCGCATAATTGGCGCATAGTGGTCGGCCAGGCGGTCGCGGCTGAAGGCCGGCTGCATGAGCCGGCGCTGCCGTCGATGCGCCTCATGCGAGCAGGTGGCAATGCCGTCTCCGACGAGCCCCCTCATTCTATCGATGATTGGCCCGCCCTTGTCGAAGACGGCGGCGTCGGTCACCATCAGCTGCCTGAGGAGCTCGGGATGGCGGACCAGGTACGCCCACTCTCGGCCGAACCGGATCTTGACGATGTGCCGGGCCCCGGTCCGCGAGGTTAGGAACGAAAGCGGTCGACGCAGCATGTTCCATGTATGGCTGATCCATGGAAAGGAGCCTGGTGCGGTACCGATCGTCCATTCTGATGCCGTGTCAACGTTCCGTGATGCTGACATAAATGCTGCTCCATCAATACGATGTCCTTTGTTCGGCGCGATGTGCCGCTCTGAGAGCGTCCCGCGCCGCGCAACCGTCCGGACGTATGGGATAGGACCGCCAAGGGTCGATACCCCATTGATGCGAGTCGAGCGGCAATCTTCGACATTTGGCCTAACCCTCGTACCTCATAGACCATGAGCACGTCGGGTGGGGCGGTCGCACTAGCCCTGGCTAGCCTAACGCGTTTCCTCTCACCTCTTCCAGCGCGTGTGCCACCGGAGAGAGACATCGCTTCGCCCACCCCGGTACGACCATCGCCATCGGGTCCTCCTCCGCCTCGCGCGCCTGTTGGACGAGCCACGCGGCCGTCGCCGCCAAGGCGCCGCAATGCTCGAGTGCCTCGAGCGCCTCGTCCGCTTGCTCCCACGTGCGCTTCGCGCGGGGCGTCTCGAGGAGCGTTCGAACAGGCGCGACGACCTCGGCGTCGCCGTGGTCCAGAGCCCACACGACCGGAAACGATCGCTTCCCCTCGCGCAGATCCGAGCCGCGCCGCTCCCGGCCTTTATCGCCCACCAAGTCGAGATAATCGTCCTGCACCTGGAAAAGGAGCCCCACCTTTTCGCCATAGCGCGCCGCCTGTTCAGCAAGAGATCGGCTCGCATCGGCAGCCACGGCGCCCGCGCGCAGGCATGCGCCGAACAGCGCGCCCGTCTTCGCCGAGGCCATATGCTTCCAGCCTTCGAGCACGGATGGAAGCGACCCCGGAGCGGAGGCGGACAGTTGCATTCGGAGTTCCATTGCCTGCCCGTGCACCAGGCGTTTGAGCGCATCCAGTATCGGCTCTATGAGCTGAGGCCCCGCCGGCGCGCGCATGATGCTCGCGAGGCCCTCGAAGATCAGCGCATTGCCTGCGTTGATCGCCTGCTCGGCGCCAAAGCGGACCCAGACCGCGGGATGACCGCGGCGCATCCGGTCCCCGTCTTGCAGATCGTCGTGCACCAGCGCGGCGTTGTGGAGCAATTCCAACCCCGCGCCCAAGTCGAGCGCTGCCTCGGGGCGACCACGCAAGTTGGCGCAGACCCACACAGGCAGGAGCGCCCGCATTCGCTTGCCGCCTCTAGACAGATGATACTCAATCATTTCTCCAACGAAGCCGCGGGTCAATTGAGCGGCGTGGAGGCGCCGCTCGACCTCGCACGCGTAGCATCGCTCGATCTCCGCGATCGACAGGGGCGTAGACGATGAGGAATCCGCGATCGACAGGGGCGTAGACGATGAGGAATCCGCCGGATGAACATCGGCCATGTTGTCTCACTCCTATAGCTTCTCACTGCAGAAGTACAGGCTCCATGAATTTCTGGCCAAGCGGGCGGAGCTTACAACGCGAGAGGTCGTGTGTGTTAACAAAATTTTTAACGGGCGCCGTGCAGGTTCCCGAAATGACGCCGATGGGTTTATGAAAACATGGTCCGGTTCCGCCTGATTGAGGCCGTCGAGATCGTGTATCGGCGGCGGGGTCAGAAACCCTGCTCCCGGACCGTCAGCGCGATCGAGAGGTGATCCAGCTCTGCTCGCTAGAACGGGCGAGGCGAGCAGCCCACGCAACGGGCCGCGCTCGCGGGATGCGGCAGGTGCTATCATGCTCTCACCTGCGCCGCTCTCACCGGTGGACGCAGGCAGCGGTGAGGGCGTGAGGTGAGCTCGCGTAGCTTGTCGAGCGCGAGGTGCCGTCGATCAGCGCGCAACGCCGCGAAGTGACGGCCCGTAGCCGGCGCGCTCGAGCGCACCGAGAGGCTAGGACGTCGAATGCCCCTTCTACCGCCCAGTCGCCGGTTGTCGTGGCGCCTCGGGTCGGTCGGCGCTGCGCGACCGAGCGCGTTTGCCCCGAACCTGTGGCGCGGGCAGCGCCGCGGGCGCACGTCGGTCTCGACGCCGGCGTTGCGGGCGCCAGGGGGCTTGGCCTGCGGCGCTCACGCCGCTTCGCACTTCGGGCTCCGCGCACGCGCGATGGCAGGCGCCTCGCTCGGGAGCCCGACATGCTTGAGGAGGGCGACGATGACCTCGCGCTCGGAGATGTCGGCCACGAGCCTCCGCCGCCCGCCACACGGGCAGGCCAACACCTCCTCGAGGCGATGCGGCCGTCGGGCAGCAGAGCGAGGCGCTCCAGGCTGAACGGCGGGCGCGCGCCGTAGCGGCACGACTTCTCCAACCCCTCGCGGTTGCCCGCGCGCACGGTGACGCCGGCGTGCACGTCGAAGCCGGAGACCTCCGCGGCCCAGGGGCTGCTCGCACCGATCCAAGACCCCGTCCGCAACCACGACGTGGAAGTGCACGAAGCTGCCAAGCGTGGCATTGAAGCGCTGGACGAAGGTCACCGCGCCCGTCTCACCGTCTTCGATGCCGCGCGCCTTCGCGGTCTGCTTCTGCCAACGCGCGATCTCCTCCACGAAGATGCGCCCGCAGGCCGTCAGCGCCGCGGGGCGCAGACCGAGCACGCTCCGGACTTCGTGCGGCGCGGTGAGCACCCATTGCCGTACGGGCACGTCGGGCAGGACGTGCTCGACGAGGTGCGCGGCCGAGCCGCACATCCGCCGGGCGCTGCAGCTCGGGCACGCGCCGCGGCACTTGCAGGAGTAGGCAACGAGGATCTCCTTCCGACACGCCGGACACACGACGCGCACGAAGCCCCACGGCAGGAGCCCGCAGCGAAGGTAGCGGCGAAGCTCTTGTTCGATGTAGCGCGGCAGGGGTCTGCCGCGCTCCTCGCGCACCGTCGCAAGGAAGGTCTCGAGGTGCTCGCGCACTACGATGTGAAGCGCACTCTTCTCGGGCTCGCGGCGCACGTGCGCGTGCGACGCCGACCGCGCGTCGGCGGGACGCGTGACGGCGAGGGGTTGGGTCGCAGCCGGAGCGAGCACGGCGGCGGCCGAACGCGAACTGCGGGCCGCGACCGAGATGCTGTGATTTCGCGGACTTCAGGAGCGCCGCACCCTGGCGGCGCCAGGGTGGAGGGTGGCGGCCGCCACCCCATCGGGCCGCAGCCGCAGAGAGCGAGGACGACGATCACGGGACGATGATCTTCACCTGCCGCTTCGGGTACCGATTGCCGAAGCACGCGATCGTCTCCGATTCCAGCCGCGCGCACGCGCGCCACGCGCCCCCGGTGCCAGTTTTCAGGGACCATGACCATCGAAACGACGACGACGCAGGCGGACGAGTTACCCCAGGACGCATGGGTGCACTGGGTGGGCGACCAGCTCTCCTTCATGAGCTCGAACCGCTCGCCGGTCCGGGCTGAGGAGCCTTGGAGCGACGGGATACCCTCCGCCGAGCGGTGCACATCGAGCTCGTTGCTGACGCGCTTGACGCCATCCACGGCGGCGACGGCGGCCAGCAGATCGTCCACCTCGCGCGCGAGGACAGGACCGCGCAGGGTCACGCACCCGTCGAACGCCTGCACGCCGATCGCGTGGGGGTGCGAAACCACGCGCCCGAGCTTCGCGCGGACTCGATCCGAGAGTACGTCGTCGGAGACCGTCCCCCGCCGGAACATCGCTTTGACGTTTGCGAGCACGCCCCGGCTCCGGTGCCGCAGGTCGCGGGCGCTCTTGTCGAGCAACGCGCCCGTCTGGTGTGCGAGGCTCACGGTCTTGTCGCGCGCGACCGCCCGGCGCCGCCCGCCGCGAGCCGGATCGAGCGTGTAGATCAGACCGGCTCCGACGCCGAGAGCGGCCGCAATGGCCGCCGCACCACCGAGATCGCTCCGCCCGGGTCGAATTGCCGATCTCACCACCTTGTCGAAGATGTTCATCGTCATCCTCCTTCGTTCCTCTCCCCATTGCGGCCCCGGGCTCCAACCCGGCCATCCTCCCTCCGCGCGTCGTGGAAGCATGGAGCCCGGGAATGCAGCCCCGATGGGGGGCCCTGCGGCTCTGGTCCGACACGGCTCTCGTACCCACCCGCGGCGAGCAGCGCTCGACGCACGGGCGCACGATGGTCACCGGATCTTGGACTGGCCCGGTGGAGAACCTCGCCCACCCGAGCCGACGGTCACCGTACCCCTTGCTGCAGCACGGGAGCTCTCGAACGTGTGACAGCGGCGAACCTAGTCCGACCTTGCCGTAGCCGACACCGTCCGACCTTGCCGTAGCCGACACCCAGGCTCATGCGGATTACGCGGTAGGGGTGCGCCGTACGCGACGAGCCGAGTTTCAGGAGACCAGCTCGACAGGAGGCGTGGCGCGCGTCGTTGCTGCGCGACGGTCACTTGGCGGGCGTCCAAGAAGGGCAGCGCCGATCGCGCTCGCGGCGTAGGGGGTCATGGGTGGATGAAATGAACCCTCACGACGCCTCCCGGTGACCCTGCGTCGCTCGCGCGGACCCGAGGTGTCGCTCGAACCAGTCGCGAGCGAGCCGCGCCACGTCGTCGAGCGCGCCGGGCTCCTCGAACAGGTGCGTCGCCCCCGGCACGATGACCATGTGTTTCTCGCAGCGCAGATCATCGAGCGCGCTCCGGTTCATCTCGATGACGGGGGCGTCGTTCCCTCCGACGATGAGGAGCGTCGGTGCCGCGACGCGCGGCAAGATCGGGCGGGCCAGGTCCGGCCGGCCGCCGCGGGAGACGACAGCATGCACCACCCCTGGCCGCTCGGCCGCCGCGACGAGGGCGGCGCCCGCGCCAGTGCTGGCGCCGAAGTAGCCGACCCTGAGGTGGCGCAGCCCGCCGACCTGCAAGAGCCAGTCGGTCGCCGCGACCAGGCGCCCGGCGAGAAAGCGAATGTCGAACCGGAGGTGGCCCGTCCGATCGTCGATCGTCTCCTCCTCGGGCGTGAGCAGATCGAGGAGGAACGTCGCGAGGCCTGACTCGCGCAGCACGCCGGCGACATGGCGGTTGCGCGGGCTGTGCCGGCTGCTGCCGCTGCCATGCGCGAACAACACCGCCCCCGTTGCGCCCGGCGGAACAGCGAGGCTGCCGTCCAGCGTCGTCCGCCCCAGCGAGATCTGAATCTCCTGCTCCCTGCCGCTATCGGCGAATGTCGGTGCCATGATACCTTCCTTCCTCTTTCATGGTTGGGATCGCCACGGGTTCTGCACGCGTCGAGTCATACTTCGGCGGCGATCTCGTCGTCGGGTGGTCACCACGCGACGGACGGCCCCATGGACCGCTCGGCTGCGGGTCCGGTCCGGCGTCCTTCGAGCCGAGCTCGACCGCACGGGATGTGCCCGCTGCGTGACGCGCTGCGCGACGCCGTGCGCAGCGCGCCTGCTCCTGCGGCGCTCGCTGGGGCTGCTGATGCGGGTCGGATTCACGCTTGGACTTTGGGCTGCGACCCTCGTGCGTACAACCAGGATTGCCGCAGCTCAGCCGCTTCTTCTCGCGCGATGGCGAACGACGTGGCGCACCGCTGAGTCCGCACCTCGACCGGGCGCGATCGAAGCGCGCGAGCGCTCCACGCTGCGAGACGGCGCGTGGCACGGCGAAGAGCGCGGCACATGTGCAGGTGCGCGCTGCCGACCCTGGGGTGTTTGGCCACACCTGAGGCGAAGTGCGTCCACGCGGGCGGGGCCGCCCCGCTCGCCGCGCTGCTCCTCTCCCCGGGCGGCATACACGCTGGATGCTCCGGTCGCCCGGAGCGCCTCCGACCGCATCGCAGCCGCTCTGGCGGCGGCTCGCCGCGTGAGGCCAGCGCTAGAATACCGATGACGTTGAACGAGCGAGAAATGAACCGCCAAGGCGCCGAGGACGCCAAGAAGAAGAATATGCCTTGGCGTCCTCGGCGCCTTGGCGGTTCGAATTTCTGCTCGTCTCAGGCGGGTTCAACCCGTTTGTCGCTCTAAGGGGCCGTTCGGAAATTATTTCCCCCTCGGTCAGGAGGTGGCATGCGGCTTACCTGGTGCGGCCCGCCGCTGCGATGACAGGATACTGTCGACCTCGGGGAGTAATTTTCGAACGGCCCCTAAGGAGTCGCTTTGCAGAGGTCACTCGAGCGACAGGCGACGATCCGGCCGAGGGTGTCGAGTGGATTGTTGCAGTCGTTGTTGCGGATCTCCTGCAGACACTCGTTCAGCTCCTTGGCATCGATGCCGCCCGGGCACTCGGCGAGGTTGAGCTCATCGCGCCACTCGGTCTGGATCCTGCTACTGCAGGCCTCGGTGCTCGAATACTCGCGGTCGGCACCGATGTTGTTGCACCGGGCCTCGTGGTCGCACCGCGCCCCGACGATGCTGTCCACCGCGCTGACGGTCGCCACCCGCGCTTCGACCTGGGCCCCCTCCGGGGGGCGCGTCGTCCCGAGCGCCTTCTCCTCTCGACTACACGCCGAGACGAGCAGGGTCACCCCCGCCGCGAGGACCAGGCCCATCACCGATTGTCCAGCATACGTTCGAATCATTTCTTCCTCCTCAATTTCCTCTTCTCAACGGTGAGCCGCAGGGACGCCCCTTCGGCCCCGCTACATCTGCACTCAGATCACCTCCGCGGTCTTGCCTCGCCCGATGCGCCCGTCCGGCGGCGTGTCGATGAGGACCGACACGAGGAGCGCGCAGAACCCGAGGAGCTGGAGGACGAACCCGACCGCGTGGCCGTACTCCCAGCGCGCGCGCATCTCCCTCCAGAGCGCCGGGAGCGCCTCGGGCGATGTCTCGGCCGCGGTCGCGATCAGGCTGTTCACCGGGAAGACTAGTGTAATCCAGCTCAGGAACCAGCCCAGGAGCAGCAGGGCGCCGAGGAGGGACCAGCGGTAGGCGAGCCCGCGCTTGCGGACGAGCAGGGCCAGCACGAAGGCCGCCACGAGCGAGCCCATGCAGTAGATGGCGCCGACAGACCCGAAGTATCGGTACATCGTCGTATTGACGGCCGAGTAGAGGTCCGCGTCGTACTGCATCTTCTGCGGCAGCTCCAGGACGTGCGCGGAGGTCGTCGTCAGCGCCAGCGCCGCGAGCACCACCGTGAGGAAGCGCCATGCTCTGATCATTTGACTCCTCCTGGCTCGTCGCCTCGCTAAGAGAGGCAAAGGTCGAACCAGGCCCGCTTTACCCGGAGATACCGCCCTGCGGTCGACGGCTCCGTGGCATATCGTTCCACCGAGCTCTGCGCATCCGGATCGACAGGAATACCCCCTGTCGCCGCGCGGTCTGGACGAGCCGCTCCCTGCTCGCCGGGCGCGGAGGCGAGAGGCCCCGTTCTGCCAATCTACGGCTTCCTCGAGCGGGAAGACACGCGAGCGGACGAGGCTGTGGACTGGAATGGTCGGATGTGGATCTCGAGTGGGGCGGGGTTGTTCTCGACGAGAACAAAACCGATGACCCGAGCGCGTGGGCGCTCTCGCCCGACGTGGTGCGCGCGAACACGATCTATGCCGTCAGCCAAGGCGAGCTCTTCGTCACGGACGAGACCTTCGCGACGTTCACCTCGAAAGGCATGCTTCCGCGGGGTATCGCCGACGTCTTCGTGGGGCCGCACGGCGAACTCATCACCTACGCGTCGAGCATGGGCTCGGACCTCGCCTTCCACATCTCTCGCGACGAGGGCGCGACGTGGCAGCCTCGCAACGCAGCGCTGCCGGGCCGGTGGATGCGGTGGTAGCACAGCGGCCCGACGGGGGCCTGGTGGCCGCCTGCGCGTCGAGCATCTACAGGAGCGCGCCGCTCAGCGCTCGGTGACGACCGGATCGACGAAATGCTCGTGGAGGTGGTCGACGTACCCCAGGACGCGATCGTCGAGGGGCGCGCTCACAGAGATGTAATCGAAGAGCGAGACATGCTGCATGTACTCCGAGAGGCCGACCCCGCCGGCGTGGGGGGCAGACCGGGACGCCAAACCTGGTCGCCATCAGCAGCACGGCGAGCACCTCGTTGACGCCGCCCAGCCGGGCGGCGTCCACCTGGCAGAACCGGATGGCGCCGGGCTGGAATATCTATTGTGGCGGCGCCCCGCGGCGGCGCCGCGCTTGACCGGCTCGGCGCCGGTTTCGTAGCATCCGCCGCGCATGAGCGCCGCGCGATCCCAGACAGCGTCGACGCTCCTCCTCGACGAGCACTTCGAGGCAGGCGACGACCGGTTCGGAGGCCAGGACGTCGAATGCCCCTTCTACCGCCCAGTCGCCGGTTGTCGGGGCGCCTCGGGTGGGTCGGCGCTGCGCGACCGAGCGCGTTTGCCCCGAACCTGTGGCGCGGGCAGCGCCGCGGGCGCACGTAGGCGTGGACGCCGGCGTTGCGTGCGCCAGGGGGCTTCGCCTGCGGCGCTCACGCCGCTTCGCAGTTCGGGCTCCGCGCACGCGCGATGGGAGGCGGCTCGCTCGGGAGCCCGAGATGCTTGAGGATGGCGACGATGACCTCGCGCTCGGAGATGTCGGCCACGAGCCTCCGCCGCCCGCCACACGGGCAGGCCAACACGTCCTCGAGGTACACCCTACGGAGCAGGCTCGCCGAGTCGATGCGCGCACCGACTGGCTTGGTGACGCCGGTGCCGAGGCTTTTGCGCGGACCGCTCTGCGCGGCCGGGGCACTCGCCTCCGAGGGGGGCGCGAGCGGCGCGCCGTCGCGCTCCACGCTCACGGCTACCGCAGCGCCGGACCCCGGCTTCGTCGGCTTGCTCTTCAAAGGTTTCGGCCATGACCTCGTCGCGCTCGCCGCTGGCACACGCGACACCACTGCGGCGCGCCACGACGAGTGCGGCGCGAGCACGCCGGACAGGCGCAGCAACGGCTAGCGCGGTGGAGGGATGAGCGCGGCCAGCCTGGCCATGAACGCGATGGGCTCGAGCACGAGGTGTGTGGCGCCGTTGCGGCGTGGCCTCCGAAGCCGAGTTGCGATGCGGCCGTCGGGCAGCAGAGCGAGGCGCTCCAGGCTGAACGGCGGGCGCGCGCCGTAGCGGCACAACTTCTCCAACCCATCGCGGTTGCCCGCGCGCACGGTGACGCCGGCGTGCACGTCGAAGCCGGAGACCTCCGCGGCCCAGGGGCTGCTCGCACCGATCCAAGACCCCGTCCGCAACCACGACGTGGAAGTGCACGAAGCTGCCAAGCGTGGCATTGAAGCGCTGGACGAAGGTCACCGCGCCCGTCTCACCGTCTTCGATGCCGCGCGCCTTCGCGGTCTGCTTCTGCCAACGCGCGATCTCCTCCACGAAGATGCGCCCGCAGGCCGTCAGCGCCGCGGGGCGCAGACCGAGCACGCTCCGGACCTCGTGCGGCGCGGTGAGCACCCATTGCCGTACGGGCACGTCGGGCAGGACGTGCTCGACGAGGTGCGCGGCCGAGCCGCACATCCGCCGGGCGCTGCAGCTCGGGCACGCGCCGCGGCACTTGCAGGAGTAGGCAACGAGGATCTCCTTCCGACACGCCGGACACACGACGCGCACGAAGCCCCACGGCAGGAGCCCGCAGCGAAGGTAGCGGGCGAGCCGAACGACGCGGATGAGCCCGTAGCGCACGAATCTGCACCCCGCTATAACGGCGCCCGTGCGCTACGCTTATGCTCGATTTCTCGGGACGGCGCCTTTGCCGACGTTCCAAACGCGTAGGACAGGCCCACTTCGGCGCGGAAGGGGACGAGCGGTGGCGGCTGGAGACCGTGGGTGGAGCGATAGCCCGCGCGCAGTCCAAGCTCGAAGCTCGAGCCGATCGACAACGCGAACGCGAGGCTCGCGTCGAGGTAGCCCCCCGTGGGCGCATAAAAGCCGTCGCGAATGCCCTCGTAGGTCGCGCGCGCGCGATCGCTCGCCGCGACGTACGTGCTCAGGATCGCCGTGTACTCCACCTCCAGCGCGATGAACCCGCCGCGCATGAAATAGCCGCCTGCGAGCCCGGGGTGCGCGCCCACGCTCACGAATTGAAACGTCTGGTTGTCGCCCATCTGCACCGGCAGCCCCAGGCGCCCGGCGAGCCCCCAGCCGCCGCGCTGCAAGAGCATCGCGCGCGCCGCCGGCTCCAGGCGGAAGGAGTCCAGGTCCGTCACGAGGAAGACCGGCAGCGTCAGTCCGAGCTCGAGGTCGAGGCGGCGCACGAACCGCTCCATCGGAATCGTTCGCCCGTAGGCGAGCTCCAGATCGGGCGCGGAGTTCCAGCCGATATTGACGTGCGTCGCGTTCTCTTGCTCCCCTTGATACCCGCTGATGGGCGCGGCCGACGCGACCGCTGGGACCGCCGTCGCGGCGATCGCCGCGGCGAGGGCGACGGCTCTCATCTCGCCCCCTTGTATGCGCCGAGATGGGCGCGAAGGACCTCGATGACACGATCGGGGTGTCTGTTCACCCAGCCGTGGTCTTCGCCTTCGACGCGGACGAGCTCGACGTCGCAGAAGAGAGGGGCGTGGCGGCTCTCTTGGTGCTCGAATCCAATGACGGTGTTGATCGTCGTTCCGATCAGGGTCACCGGCTTGCAGAAGCGATCGAGGCCGGAAGAGAAATCGAAATTCCACTCTCCGTCCGTCTTCGCCGAGCTCTGCAGGTCCCGCATCGCGCGCGCGCCCAGGCGGAAGGCCTTGAAGTTGTTGGGGTCGCCCGGGTCTTCGTAATAACCTGGCTGCGACCAGCCTTGTCCCAAGGAGAGGAGGAAGTCTGCGCGCGCGTCTCCGTCGGGGCTCATGGCCCCTTCCGACCAACCGAGATCGCTCAGCCCCTCGGCGGCGAGGTCGAACGTGAAGAGCTCGGTCTCGTTCGCGATCGCCGCGTTCAGGAAGCCCGGCTCGCTGAGGACGGCCTCTCCGACGCGGTCGGGATGCCTCTGGATGTAGAGGGCCGCGTACATGGCGCCCCACGAGTGCCCGAACAGCGTGACCGGCGCGTCGGGAGAGAAGTGCTGGACGAGCTCGTGGAGATCCGCCGCGTACGTCTCGACGGTGAAGTCCGACGAAGGGACACGCTCCGAGAGACCGGTGCCTCGCTGATCCCAGTGGACGACCAAGTACCGCTCGGAGAGCGCGCCGAGGCCGAGCATGCCGCGCATGTCGCCGCCGGGGCCGCCGTGCAGCGTGATGAGGGTGGGGTTCTTCGGGTCCCCTTGCGTGCGAAGGTGAATGCGGGCGCCGTCGCGGAGGGTGAAGCGAGGTAGCGTGTCGTCCTCCGCGACCGTCTTCGGGACGAGGTTTCCAGGCTCGTCTGGATCTAGACAGCCCGAGGCGAGCACGAGGCACGTGAGACAACAGCGGCGGGCGAAGGAGCGCATGGCCGAAGAGTACGAACCCGGGCCGCCCTCGGCATTGTGCCGCCACGCCAATCGATTGTCCGGCGGTGCCTTCGGCTACGCCACGGAACGCTCGCGGAGCTGGCCCGGTGTGCTCCCCGTCCACCGCCGGAAAGCCTTGTAAAACGCGCTCACATCGGAGAAGCCCAACAGCGAGCCGATCTCCGCGAGCCCGATGGCGGGATCCTCCAGATAGCGGAGCGCGAGCTCTTCACGGGTCTTCTCGAGGAGTTCTCGGAAGGGGAGGCCGTCCTCCGAAAGGCGTCGTTGCAGCGTGCGCGCGCTCAGCCCGAGCCGCTTCGCCACCGTCGCCAGCTTGGGAGCACCGCCGTGCAGCTCGAGGGCGAGCGCGTGCCGCGTGCGCTCCACGAGGCTCGCCTGGGCGGGTGGGAGTTTTTGCACGAGGAGGGCGGCGTGGCGCTCGAGGACGGCACAGAGCTCGGGGGCGGCCCCTTTCATCGGCGTCGCGAGCGCCGCGCGCGGGAGGACGATCGCGTCGCCGGGCGCTCGAAATCGAATCGGGCAAGCGAAGATTCGGGTGTACGTCTCGAGCTCAACGCAGCGAGGGTGACGGAATTGGATCGAGGAAGGAGACCACGGTGTGGCGGCGAGCGTGCGGAAGCGCAGGACGATGTTCGCGAAGCCGAACTCGGTCGCGACCCGGTGCGGGGCCGCGCCCGGTACGTGCTCCCGAACGAGCCGGGCCTCCTTGTGATCGACCTGGAGGACATGGCGCACGGCCGTGCTGATGACGGCGAAGTGCCGCGAGAACCTCTGGAAGGCGTCGCCCACCGTGTCGCTCGACGCGACGACGTAGTCCATCACATCCCAGTGGCCGATCGAGAGTGCTTCCGCGGCACGGAGCCCGACGCCCGGATCGCCGGCCCTCTCGACGACATCGTCCCAGAGCGCGATCCACCGGCGATAGGAGAGTCGGAAGTCGGGGTTGCGCAGCTCCTCCGGCGCGAGCCCGTGCGCTCGGGCGAGCGAGCTCGCGTCGATCCCGGCAACCTCTGCGGCTCCGAGCACGCTCCGCAGCGCCTTCACGCCGACGCTCAGCGTGCGCTCGCCCTCCGCCTTCACGAGCGGGTCGAGCCCCCGACGAGAGCTCACAAGGCGGCGCCTGCGCGACACTGCCGAAAATGGCACGGCCTGTCAGCGACGTCAACCACGCCCGTGGGCTTCGCGTGACGCAGGCAGCTCGGGTTCCAACCGTTCCGGGCGAAGCCGCCGAATCAGCCTCGGGGAGGCGGTCCGAACCAGGTGGTCAGGGCGTCCCGAAGGCCATGGTCCGTGCCGTCTCCGACCCACGCGACATGTCCGTCAGGTCGAATCAATACGGCGCTGGGAGCAGAGACCTCGCCGAACACCGGGAGCTCCCAGACACCAGCGTATCGAGCGTCGATCAGCCGAACCCGATCCGCCCATGGAGCGATGTCGAAGGCGCCAGGCTCGCCGAGGTTGAGCAATACCGGTCGCGCATCGCGCAGCAGGCTGAACGCTCGTGACGGGCCGCTCTCGGTGATCAAGTCGAGATCGGGCATGCGGCGCCCGAGCAGCGGGTGGCCCTTGCCGAGGTCGTAGTGAATGTCGAGACCAGACATGATCGCGGCGCACTGCTTGCGAGGCCCGTCCATCTTCAGCAGCTCGGCCATGGTCTCGCGCAACGCCTCGGTACGGGCGTCACCGCGGCTGAGCGCGGTTGTCGCCATGGTGATCTTCAACACGCGGGCACCGACCGGGTGCCGCTCGGCATGGTAGGTATCCAGGAGGCTCTCCGCCGATGTCCCGTGGATCACCTGGCCGAGCTTCCATCCCAGATTCACGGCATCCTGAACACCGGTGTTGAGTCCCTGTCCGCCCATTGGGGTATGGACGTGCGCCGCGTCGCCGGCCAAGAGCACCCGTCCCTCTCGGTAGGACGCCGCCTGCCGGGCCGCATCGGTGAACCTCGAGAGATACGTGACGTTGTGAACACCGAAGTCGGTCCCGTAGACGGCGATGAGCGCCTCGCGAAGGTCGTCCAGGGTCGGCTCGTCGCCTTTCCTGACATGCGGCTCGTTCAACACCACCCCCACGCGCTTCCCCTCCTCCAGCTTGCCCAGGGCATTGACGCCCCTTTCGTCACGGCGGATGCCCCACGCCGGCTCTTGGGCCATCTGGCCCTCGGCAATCAAGTAGCTGATGGACGGGTCCCATCCCGGGAAGTCGATGCCGGCCTTCTTGCGGATCAGGCTGCGGCCGCCGTCGCACCCGACGAGGTATCTCGCCCGTAGCGATCGGCCGTCGGACAGCTCGACGTCGACGCCGGTGTCGTCCTGCGCAAAGCCCGTCACCTCACGTCCGCGATAGATCGGTACCTTCAGTTCGTCGACCCACGCGGCCAGCGTGCGCTCGATGGGCTCCTGCCTGAGCGCGAGCACGTAGTTGTGACGGGTCGGAAAGTCGCTGATGTCGAGAGGGATCATCGAGAAACCTGTGATCTGAGCGACCTGCCCTTGCGAGAGGAAGCGATCCGCGACTCCTCGCTGATCGAGCACCTCGATTGTGCGGGAGTGCAGACCGCCCGCGCGCGAGCTGCCGAGGTTCTGGCTGGTGCGCCGCTCGACGATGGCGACGTCAACCCCCGAAAGCGCCAGCTCGGCCGCCAGCATCAGCCCTGTCGGGCCTCCTCCGGCGATCACCACCGCATGCTTTGTCACGGCCCCACTGCGTCCGGATTCGTCCTGCATTTTTGGTCCTCCTGCTCTGTTGCTTCTCGCTCGTGGCCGACCGACTGTGCAACAGGACCCGGGGCTTGCGGCAAGCCCCCATCTCTGGCATACGGTGGTAGTGGAGGTAGGCGGCGGGCGCTCTCCCGTCATCCTTCCGTGCGTGCCTCCTCGCAGAACGGCGGCGCACAAAATTTGGCGAAGCGCCCAGACGCCGGGTCCGGAGATTGCGAGGCCGGGTGCATCAACCACACCTAGCGGCTACGCGGCCAGCCTGGCCATGAACGCGATGGGCTCGAGCACGAGGTGTGTGGCGCCGTTGCGCCGTGGCCTCCGAAGCCGATCGGCGATGCGGCCGTCGGGCAGCAGAGCGAGGCGCTCCAGGCGGAACGGCGGGCGCGCGCCGTAGCGGCACAACTTCTCCAACCCCTCGCGGTCGCCCGCGCGCACGGTGACGCCGGCGTGCACGTCGAAGCCGGAGACCTCCGCGGCCCAGGGGCTCCTCGCACCGATCCGGAAGCGCTCCTCGTCCCTGCACCAGGCTCCCCGTGTTGTACATCCACTGCGCGCCCGGCTGATGCATCGACGGCAGCGTCCCGAGCCGCCGGATCCACTCGTCTGGCCCGTGCGGCGTCATCGGTACCGGCTGCCCGTTGGAGTGAAGGCGGCCCCTTCCATGCATGGATAAGTCGTTGATATAGTGTAGCTCCGGGGAGCTCAACCTGGGTCGGGACGGGGTGCCGCTTGGAGACGGCGAAGCTCAACCCGAGTCGTCACGCGCCGCCGTCCTCTCGAATCTGGGCAAGATCGCGGGACCTATAGGCCCGCCGATCTTGCCCAGATTTTCATGGGGTCAGCGCCGGGACTTGATTACCTCGTAGAGGGCGGTCCAGTTGTCGGTGCCGTGCCCGGCGGCGATCGCCCGGTCGTAGTGCGACTTGACCGCCCTGGGCACCTCGACGTCGACGCCGAGCGTCTCGCTGGTGCGCACGATGTGATCGGCGGTGGCGCCCATCATCAGCACGGTGCTCAGGTCACCGGGGTGCACGCCGGTCTCCAGGCTCTTGGCCAGCTCGTGCCCGCCTTCCATCATCACCGGGATGCCGGTGAACGTGTCGAGCGCGTCGGGCAGGAAGTCGCCCACCGGCACGCCCGCCGCGCTCACCAGCGCCGCCGCCTGGAGGAGTCCCGACAGCGCGGTGAGGAAGACGGTCAGCTGCGCTTGGTACCACAGCTGGGCCAGACCGGGATCCTTGCCGACGTAGCGCGGTGCGCCGAGGAGTCGGAGCACCGAGTCGTGCTCCCGGAGCAGCGCCTCTGGACCGCTGTAGTACACATACGCGGCCTCGGTGCCGACCATCGGGGCGGGCACCATCACGCCGCCGGTCAGGAAGCTGGCGCCGTGCTCGGCGGCCCACGCCGTAGCCTCACGCGAGGCCTCCGGTGTATCGGAGCTGAGGTTGACGAGCACTTTGCCGGCCAGCGCGCCGGTGGAACCACCGAGGATGTCGTACATCGCCGGGTAGTCGGTGAGGCTGAGGATGATCAGCTCGCTGGCCACAACGGCGTCGGCCGGCGTGGGTGCCAGCGTGGCTCCCGCAGTGACGAGCTCATCGGCCCGGCTCGGCGTGCGGTTCCATACCGTCACGGGGTGCCCGGCGTTCATCAGCGTGGTCACCATCGCTCGACCCATCGGGCCGAGGCCGATGACGGTCACCGGGGCGAGATCGTGAGATGCGTTCATCGGGTGCTCCTCAGTTCTTCGAAGATGCGGGCGAAGCCTTCCTTGCCGTGCCCGGCGGCGATCTGGCGGCGGATCATCTGGTGCACCGGTTGCAGCACCTCGGCGCTCACGCCCTGCTCGGTGCTCGCCGAGACGAGCTTGGTGAGGTCGGAGAACTCCAGACTTTGCTGCCCCTCGCCCGCGTAGTCCTTGGCGTCGATGGTGGCGGCGAACCCGGCGAACGCGCCCGTCATGGCGGCAAGGAACGGGGTGGCGCGGGCGGCGAACTCGGTCGCCGACACCCCCTCGGAGCCGACCATCGCCGCGCCGTGCAGGAAGCCGGCGAACATCGCGTACATGCCGGCGAGCATCGCCAGGTCGTAGAGCGAGGCCATGCCGGCGTCGGATCCAAAGTAGGTGCTCTCACCCCACAGGTCGAGCAGCGCCCGGTGTGCGTCGAACGCGGTCTGCGAGCCGCTGTAGAGGATCGCCGAACCCGGGCCGCCGATCATCTCGGGGACGGCCATGATCCCGCCGTCGAGGTAGTCGATGCCATGGGACGCCGACCACGCCGCCAGCTCACGAGCCTGGTTCGGCGTGGTGGTTGTGAGGTTCACGAGGGTGCGCCCGCGCAGGCTCCCTGCGGTCGGGCCGAGCACCTCGTGGACCGAGGCGTGGTCGAACAGGCAGGCGACGATGAGGGGGCTGGCGGAGACGGCAGCCTCGGCGGAGCCCGCTGCTGTAGCGCCGCGAGCGACGAGCGGCAGTGCCCTGGCGGGCGAGCGGTTCCAGACGGTGGTGGGGTGCCCGGCGTCGATCAGCGCGGCAGCGAGAGCGGAACCCATCGCGCCGAGGCCGAGCACCGTAGTAGGGGTTGTGTCGTTGTTCATGCCAAGCCATCATTTGCTCGCACCGCCGAGCTGACAAGTACCTACTTTTTTGTTCGATACACACCTTTTGGTAAGGATCGAGCGGACGCAGGCATGACGCAAAGGAGTTCGATGGCAACGACAGCGAGACGTGGTCCGTACATCTGCGGCATCGACGCCGCGATGGACGTGGTGTCAGGCAAGTGGAAATCGCTGATCCTGTGGGAGCTGAACAATCACGGCACCCGCCGCTTCGGCGAGCTGAAGAGTGGCCTGCCGGGCGTCAGCGAGAAGATGCTCATCCAGCACCTGCGCGAGATGGAGGAGGACGGACTGATCCATCGCGAGGTGTACCGCGAGGTGCCACCCAAGGTCGAGTACTCGCTCACCCAGCACGGCCGCACGCTCAATGAAGCCCTCCGCCCGCTGGGCGCCTGGGGCGCCGAGCGGGTGAAGCGCCTCGAGGCCGGCCAGCGATGATCCCGCCGGGATCTGGGCAAGAGGGCTCGGAGATCGCCGCCGACTTCCCGGAAGCCACCTCGGTGATCGTCGAGGTGCTCGCGCCGGGCGTCGCGATCAGCGAGGCGGGATGGTTCATCTTTCTGCGCTATCGGCCCGAGGCCGGTCAGCGATGAGCTTGCCTCGACGCGCCGGCGCGCGCCCCGCCCCTCTCCGACCGCAACCTCGATCAGGTCGACCCGGGGGCCGCCCCGCGGCGACCGCGAGCCGCTCGGGCCCTCACGGCGCGGCGCCGCGGGCCGCCGGTCGTCTGACCCGCCGCGCGCGGCGGCGGGCCACGGTGAGGTCAACCGATCAAACCGCGACGGGGAACGGGTTCCGCTCGTGGAACCCGACCTGGTGGAAATAGGGGTACGCCAGCCTCGTCTTGCTGGCGGCATCCAGCTTCGCCACCTGCTCCGGTGTCAAGCTCCACCCGATAGCCCCAAGGTTCTGCCGAAGCTGTTCCTCGTTCCGGGCACCGATGATCACGTTCGCGACGCTCGGCCGCTGCAGCAGCCAGTTGATCGCGATCTGCGGGACGGTCTTGCCCGTCTCCTTCGCCACCTCATCGAGCGCGTCGACCACGCGATAGAGATACTCGTCGTCCATCTGCGGCCCCCCCTCGACAACCAGCTTGTTCCGGAGCCGGCTGACCTCCGGCAGCGGCTGCCCGCGCCGGATCTTCCCGGTCAGGCGCCCCCAGCCCAGCGGGCTCCAGACCACCGCGCCGACCTTCTGGTCGAGCGCCAGCGGCATCAGCTCCCACTCGTAGTCGCGCCCCACCAGCGAGTAGTAGGCCTGGTGCGCCACGTACCGAGAAAGACCATACTTCTCCGAAACCGCCAGCGACTTCATCAGGTGCCAGCCTGAGAAGTTCGAGCAGCCGAGATAGCGAATCTTCCCCGCTCGAACGAGATCGTCGAGCGTGCCGAGCGTCTCCTCGAGCGGCGTGAGCGCGTCGAAGCCGTGAAGCTGGAAGAGATCGATATGGTCCGTCTGCAGCCGTCGCAGGGCCCCCTCGACGGACCTCACCAGGTGATACCGCGACGAGCCGACGTCGTTCGGCCCGGGGCCGCTCCGGAAGGTCGCCTTCGTGGAGATGATGACCTGATCCCGCCGGCCCTTGATCGCCTGGCCGAGGATCTCCTCCGCGAGCCCATCGGAGTAGATATCCGCGCTGTCGAACATGTTCATCCCGGCCTCGAGCGAGATGTCGACCAGCCGGGTCGCCTCGGCCACGTCGCTCCCGCCGCAGCTTTTCCAGAACTCGTTGCCTCCGCCGAACGTCCCCGTCCCGAGGCTCAGCACCGGAACCTTGAACCCTGACCCGCCGAGCAATCTGAACTCCATCGATCTCCTCCGCTAACCTGGGGGTAACCTCGGAACGCAGGGGAGAGGAATGCTGGATTTCAGACTCTTGCTCCCTTGCCGCGGTCGAAGACAGTAGGAACTTTAACGCGTTCCGAAAGTCAAGCGACTTCGTCGCAGTACGCCTGTGGTACAGCAAACTGGAAGCGGGATCCGCGCTGCACGTTTCGCTCATGTCGGCGGGTGTGCGTGCAGGGGCCGGCGATGGCGCGACCGAGCAGGACGGCAGGGCTCAACGGCGGCGCTGATCTTCGCCCCGGCCGGCGAGCTCGTGCCGGCCGCGCTGCGCGCCGTGCGCAAGGGCGGCGCGGTGGTCTGCGGGGGAATCCACATGAGCGATATCCCCTCGTTTCCCTATTCGCTCAGGTGCCCTGGGGAGCGGTAGCGGCCCCGGGCACCGAACTCCTGTCACAGCTGCTCGACCGTATTGTGCTCGTAGTACTCGACGAGCTCCAGGCCGGACCCGTTGAGCCCCGCCTGGGCATTGATGTAAGGCAAGGCGTCTCGGACGGCCTTCATCGTCGTGGCAATGGCACGCCGAGTCCCCACGACCAACGCGGCGTGGTGCTCCACCGCCCGCCGCGGATCAGTGACGTAGCGGAAGAGCTTCTGGATCTCCGGGATGTACACGCGCCCGCGCGTTCCGAAGGTCTGAATGCGCTCTTCCTTCACCTGGCCCACGCCGCCGTACATGAAGATCTTGCCTTCACGCGCGTTGGTACAGGGGCGCAAGAACGCGCAGGTACCGGGCTTGAGATCTCCGTCGACGGCTCCCCAGCTGTTCTCCCGCCCCACCACATCCGCCAGAATCTGGTGCTCGGTGATCTTGGAGCCTGGGTGCATCACGCTCTTGGCCCACACCCCACAGTGGAAGAGATCCACCTCCTGCCTCTCGTCGTCGAACATGTTGTTCCAGTCCCCCAGGACCGGGACCAGTCCCGAGGCGCTCTGCAGCATGTACATGCCCATCCAACCAGCAATGTCGGTCTCGCAGGCGGCGGGCAGCAGGCGCTCGGAGAGCATGCTCATGCAAGTGCAAGGCATGACCCCCACCTCGCCTCCCACCTGGTACTTCTGCATCTCCGTCCAGCAGCGCACGGCAATGCCGTCGAGGTCGTTCTCCTCGACGAAGCGGTCGAAGACGACGCCCATTCGCCCGATGGCGTCCAGCGAAGCCGAGGGCACCTCCTCGGCTCCGAAGTGCTCGCGAATCTCGTCTCTCTTTGCGGACAGGCGCGAAGGAGACACGTTGCGCATCTGGCGATCGAGAGCAATCAGCTCCAGCCCCACGGTGCTCAAGCCCAGGTGCCCCAGCAGCTCGGTGGACACGGTGGTCACGGTCTGGAAATCGTCCGGCCCGGAGCCGACCAGGCCGAGGCGCACGCCTCGCCCTCGCCGACGAAACTTGGAGGCCAGCACGCAGGTGGCGTGAAACGCCCGTAGGTCGTCGGCGAAGGCGACCGAGTCGACCGCTTCGCAGTGCTTCGAGGTGAGGGTGTAGGGGTAGCCGATGTGGCGCAGGGCATTGGTCGCGGAGAAGCGACCACAAGCTCCGTCCCGACGCCCTCGCTGGCCCATCTTGCCCTGACCGCGCACGTCCGGCTCGGTGTGAATCAAGACGGGTACGTTCAGATCCGCCAGGCGCAGGAAATCCCGAATGCCGTTCTCGTCCGAGAAGTTGTACATCGAGCAGACGACCCCGATGGCCCCGCCGCCGTCCACCCCGGCGCGGTGCTCCTGCGCCTTTGCGGCGGCACGCTTGGCGTCTGCATAGGTCTCGACATTGCCCAGGTCGACGTATTCCACTGCATCGCCGAGCAGCTCCCGCACCACGGAGGCCGTGGCCTGGGCGCCCTCCACGGCGAAATCCGTGGGAAAGCTGCCGCGGTTGCCCATGAATCCCAAAATCACCGGTTTCCGGCTCATTGTCGTCCTCCTGAAAAATGCTCCAAGCCCGCGCACTCGAAGCGCCTCGCCCCGAGCCTTTCTCAGCCCGGCCGCTCGGACGCCTCCGGTTAAACCCGAGTCTTTGGCCGTCCCATCAACGGGGACGTGCTGCGGCGGCACCTGGCGAACATCGCCGAGCGTGCCCGGGCGTCCTGAGGGGCCAGGGCAGCCGGCGCAACGCGCGTGGCGCGCAGCAGCGTCGGCCGGCTGTCTTCCCCTCGATCGCTCAGCTCATCGAATCCACCGATTGACGATGTTTTCTCTTCAGCTCGTGGTTTCCGTGTGTTTTACATCAAAGGAGGGGCTTAGGCAAGAGTATTTACGAAGTGAACGCCAGGGTGCCGGCCTCGGGACCAGGGTGGAGTCATCACCTCCACGTCCGAGGTGGGATTTCCAAGCAGGTCGAGGTTGTCGTGGCTTTCAGCTCCCCTCGAGTGAGATGAGCCACCGACGTTCGTCAATTACAGCGTGGCGGTTTTTGGGGCTCGCAGCAGCATGTGGACGGGTCGATGGCCAGGCATCATAGGAACGTGGCGTCCGCAAGGTCAATCCTGCTGGTTCCCGCACCTGCAGGCCCTCGGTGGAGCGCCGTGCGCGCCGAGCCGGGCTCTTCGGCAAGCTTCTGGAGCCTCCGCCGGCAGGAGTGATACCCTGCTCGTCATCGGCCATGCGTCCCGCTGCGCCCCCCCGCGTCATCCAGGCCTTCTTCCCCGAGCGCCGCGGCCCCGCCGGCACCGCGGTCCAGCGCTTCGCCCGCACCGTCCTGCCGCCGCACCCGGCCACCGCCGCGCAGCCGCGCGCCGCCATGGACCCACGGCAGCGGCCCCCGCACCCTGCCACCGTCGCCCAGCCCCGCCCCGGGCTCAGCTTCGCGCCGAGGCCGCCGCACCCCGCCACCGTCGCCCAGCCGCGGGCGCCCTTCGGCGCGGCGCCCCGGGCCGCCGGGGCGGCGCAGCGCAAGGAGGCGGACGCCCACGCATTCCAGCCGCCCACCGGCTTCCTGGAGGGGCCGGCGAAGGCTGGGCAGAAGCTCCCGCCCTCGGTGCAGCTCCGCATGGAGCGCTATTTCGGAGCCGACTTCTCCGACGTGCGGGTCCACGTCGGCCCCGAGGCCGCCTCGATCGGGGCGCTCGCCTTCACGCTCGGCTCTGATCTCTACTTCGCGCCGGAGCATTACCAGCCGCACACGCACTATGGCCAGGAGCTCCTCGGCCACGAGCTCACGCACGTGGTGCAGCAGCGGGAGGGGCGGGTCGCCAACCCCTTCGGCGAAGGCGTGGCGGTGGTGCAGGATTTCGAGCTGGAGGCCGAGGCGGACCGGCACGGGAAGGCGGCGGCGCAGGGCAGAATGGGGCCCGGGTCGTCGGGGCCTGCGCCCGGCGGGGCGGGAGGGCCAGCGGGGGCGCAGGCGAGGAGCGGCGGGGCGCAGGCGAAGGGGGGCTATCGGCTGCTGGTGGGCGCCTACATGCACGACAAGGCGCTGCCCGAGCCGGTGGCCGGGCACAGCTTCGTGGCGCTCGAGGAGCCGAGCGGGGAGCGGCGGGCGTTCGGGTTCTCGCCGGCCCGTTATTCGAGCTACGACCCACAGCGGGACCTGGGTCGGCTCAGGATGGGCGTCGAGGGCGTGGTGCACGACGACAATGGCGCCTTCGACAGGCCAGGGGTGAAGACGCGGGACTACGCGATCACGCGGGAGCAGGCGCGGGCAGCCATGGCGAAGATCGCGGAGTACGAGTCGGGGCGATACCGATACAGCCTGGACAGGCGCCAGTGCTCGACGTTCGCGCTCGACGTGCTGCGCGCGGCGCGGGTGCCGGTCCCCGAGGGCGGGGCGGCGCCGAGGCCGCGGGTGATGTACGAGGCGCTGGACGACGAGACCTGAAGACCGGAGGGGCCGGCACGGAACAGCCCGCCGGGAGAGTTTTTTTTCAACCCGGAGGCTGCCGAGAGCCCGCCGGGAGAGTTTTTTTTCAACCCGGAGGCTGCCGAGAGCCCGCCGGGAGAGTTTTTTTTCAACCCGGAGGCTGCCGAGAGCCCGCCGGGAGAGTTTTTTTTCAACCCGGAGGCTGCCGAGAGCCTTCCGGATGAGCTTCGCTATCTGCCGGATAGAGACCCGCCCCGGGCGGCCGCGCCGCGAGGTCGCCGACACGCCGCCGGGGCCGCCGCTCAGGTTCGCGACCTCCGCCGGCCTGGCCCGCCGCGGCGCGCACCGCGCTCGCGTGCCAGCGGCGTGCGGGACGCAATGTCCGGCCCGAGCCGCGCGACGACGCCCTCACTTTCGAGCGAGCTGGACCGACGCCTCGGGGCGCAGCAGGGTTGCGGACACGCCTCAAGGAGAACGGCCGGCCGCCGTGCCGGCTACGCCGTCGTCCTCATCCTCGGGCAGCTCGTCCAGCTCTCTCCAGAGCGCGTCGAGATCCAGCGTCAACCCCTCGCAGCCGGGCACCGCGTGGCCCCCCTCCGAGGCCGAGAGCGCGACGGCATACCGCCCATCCTGGCCGAGCTCGAAGATCTCCAGCCCGCGGACCTGGGGATCCAGGATCCAGTAGAAGCGCACGCCGAACCTGGCGTACTCGCCCAGCTTCTCGATACGATCGCGGCGCGCGTCCCGCGGTCGCGGCGAGATAACCTCGATGACGGCGCTGGGCGGCCGCGTCGCCATCGGGCTCCCTCGCGCGGGGAGCTGCGCGCCTGGCAGGTACATCGAGACATCCGGTTTGCGGCCGCGCTCCTGCGCTCTCATCCCGAGCTTGAGCTCGGAGCCGAAGACGCGCCCGCCCCGCGGGGCGGCCCACACGCCGAGCACGCGCATCAGCCACGCGACCACCGCCTCGTGCAGAACGCTCGGCACCTCTTCCTCCTCGATCCGACCGCCGACGAGCTCCCCCGCCTCGTCCTCGTCGAGGTCGGCCCAGGCCTCGAGCGTGATCCTCGCAGGCTCGCGCGCGTCGGACGCCACCCCTGTCACCATGACCTCAGGGTAGCAGGAACGGTCGCTCCGTGGTCGCGGTCGAGGGCCGCCTCGCGCCGGTCGGGCTCGAGCGGCGCCGCCGCGGCGCGCGGGCCGTTCGTCCCCGGGCGTCGCGCGCACGACCGCCGCCCGAGCTGCCAGCAAGCGTATGGAGTCTCCGCGGGGCACGGTGATACCGTGATGGACATCGGCCATGCGTCCCTCCGCGCTCCCCCCGCGTCATCCAGGCCCCTCCCGGGCGCCGCACCCCGGCGGGGGGCGCGGGCGGTGAAGACGCGGGCACAGGCGCGGGCGGCGAGGGCGAAGATCGCGGAGCACGCGTCGGGGCGATACCGGTACAGGCTGGACCGGCGCCAGCGCTCGACGTGCTGCGCGCGGCGCCGCCGCCGGTCCCCGAGGGCCGGACGGCGCCCCGGCCGAGGGTGTTGAACGAGGCGTCGAACGACGAGACCTGAAGACCGGAGGAGCCGAGATGGAGCGAGCCCAGACGAAGCCGCCGCACCCCGCCACCGTGGCGCAGAAGAAGGCGGCGTCCGCGAAGCCAGCGAGGCAGCCGCATCCGGCCACCGTCGCACAGACGAAGGCAGCGCCCGCGACGAAGGCGAGGCCGCCGCACCCCGCCAACGTCGCACAGAGGAAAGCGATCCAGCGCGCCGCGGCGCTCAGCGCACCAAGAGTGCCTTCCCTGGAAGCGCTCGGGATCCTCGACGACGAGCAGGTGCACCGCTGGCTCCATTTCTCGAAGGGCAAGAAGCTCGCCGAGAACAAGGTGAGGGGCCTGATCGCCGAATATCTGACGAGACACATGCTGGCGGCCGTCTATCCCCCCGACAAGTACGTGGTCCTGACCGGCATCAAGGTATCGGCCCCCAGCGAGGCCGGCTGGATGGATATCGCCGAGATAGACGTGCTCGTGGGCCTCGTGGAAGACGAGAAGCTCGTTCCGGTGCTGATAGCAGAGGCCAAGGCGGGGAGATATGGCCCGGGAAAGTACGCATCAGCCTTCGCCACGAAGCTCAAGGCGATGGAGCAGGTCCGCGCCAACAACGCCCTGCTGACGACCGACTATCCCATAACCCGGATCATCGAGGAGGAGCGCGAGGTCACGGTGGAAGCCCTCCACCAGCGCGAGCTCATCGCCTACAAGAAGCGCTTTCAGGGCAAGCTGAAGACGGTCGCCGCCGGACCTGAAGGGAAAGATCTACCCCTCGACCCGAAAGAAATCGACGCGATCTACGAGGCGTTCATCAAATGGTGGAGCGAGCAGGCTTGAATTGCCGCGCCTGGTACAGGCTCCGCCGAATTTCTCCACGATTCGGGCCATCTCCGCCAGCGTGATGGCGGCCGCTGCCGTCGCCGCGCTGCCGCTCCCGCCGGGGGCGGGATCGAGAGAGAACTGGGCCGTTCCCGGCTCCTCCCCTATCCTCCCGGCATGGCCGTCCAAGTCTGCGCCGGCGCCACCATGATGTGCAGCTTCGGCATGGCCCCCGCCACGCTGATGGTCCTCCCCGTCCACCAGGCCATGGCCACCCTGCCCGCCGCGAACATCTCGGACTGCGCCCCCATGCTCAACGTCCTCCCCTTCGGCGCCTGCTCCTCCCTGGCGAACCCCGTCGTCGCCTCGGCCACCGCCGCCGCCCTCGGCGTCCTCACCCCCATGCCGTGCATCCCCGCCCCCGCCGGCACCTGGATCCCGGGCAGCACCAAGGCGCTCCTCAAGGGCATGCCCGCCCTCGACAGCGCCGCCAAGCTCATGTGCGCCTGGGGCGGCGTCATCCAGATCCTGAACCCCGGCCAGACCAAGGTCATCGACGGCTGAGCGCGCCGCCGCGCCCGCCTCGGGGTCGCGCATGCACCTCACCCTCGAGCTCTCCCGCACCGAGCGCCCCGACGAGGCCTTCGTCCACCCGCAGGGCGCCACCGGGTACGTCCTCCGCACCGAGGGCGGCGGCGCCGAGGTAGCGACGCTCGACTGGAGCCTCGAGCTCCACGCGGACCTCGAGGCCGTCCGCCGCCCCGGCCGCGATCCCGCGGTGGTGCAGCGCCTCGGCAACCGGCTCCGCAGGTTCCTCGCGCCGGCGGGCTGGTCGAGGCACGAGGCCGCGATCGCCGCCGCGAGCGAGCGCGGCGAGCCCGTGCGCATCACCCTGCGCGCCAGCGCGGCCGAGCTCTATGGCCTGCCCTGGGAGCTGCTCACCCTCAAATCGACCGGACAGCACCTCGGGGAGCTGCCCGACGTGCTCCTCCGCTACGCCTGGCCCGACAGCCACACCCGCCCCGAGGACCCCTCGCCCCTGCCCGAGGGCGGCCGCATCCTCCTCGGCTGGTCGGCCGCCGCGGGCAGCGTCCCGCTCCGGCCGCACCTCGAGGCCATCGGCGGCGCCTGCGCCCGCGGGGACCACCCCTTCGACCCCTCGCGCGACGTCATCGACGGCCTCTCGCTCGACCGGCTCGCGAGCGCGCTCGAGGAAGCGGCGCGCTCGGGCCAGATCGTCACGGTCCTGCACCTGCTCTGCCACGGCGGCGAGGCCGGCTCCTCCCACGGCCTCTGCTGGGACGCCGACGACGGCAGCGGCGACAGGGTGCTCGTGGACGCGGCGCGGCTCCGCCAGATCCTCGCCCCGCACGCGGGCAGGGTGCGCCTCGTGGTGCTCGCCGCGTGCGACAGCGGCAACGCCGGGCCGATCGGCAACCACCTGGGCAGCGTCGCCCAGAACCTCCACCAGGCCGGCGTCCAGGCGGTGATCGCCTCGCGCTTCCCCCTCTCGGCCGAGGGCTCCTGCCGCTTCGCGGAGGCCTTCTACGACGCGCTCCTCGTCGAGCCCACCTCCGTCGAGCAGGCCCTCCTCGCGGGCCGGCGGCGCCTCGCCCGCGACCCGCAGCGCCTCGACTGGGCGGCGCTCACGCTGCACGCGCGGCCCGAGGACGGCGACGACACCCGGCCGGTCGTCATCCGGCCGTACCGCGGCCTCCTCGCCTTCCACCCGGCGCACAGCCGCTTCTTCTTCGGGCGAAAGGCGGAGCGCGACGAGGCGCTGAGCGATCTCGCGGCGCTCCGCGAGGGCGGCAAGCCGCGGCTGCTCGTCGTGGCGGGCGCGTCGGGCACGGGGAAATCCTCGGTGGTCCTGGCCGGCGTGATCCCGGCGCTCGTCGCGCGCGCCGCGGGCGAGCCGGCGCCGGGCGACGAGCTCGAGGCCCTGCAAGGCGCGGTGGACCGGCTCTCGCAGCTCCTCGGCGACAGGCGTCGGAGCGGCCCGGTGCAGCAGGCCCTGCAGACGCTGGCGCGCGAGGCGGCGGCGCTCGCGGCGACCGGCGACGGCTGGGAGGCCTCCGTCCTCCGCCCCGGGGCCGATCCCGCGGCCGCGCTCGACGCCGCGCTCGCGCGCCGCGGGCGCCCGGAGCTGCCCCTCTTGCTCGTCGTCGACCAGCTCGAGGAGATCTTCACCCACGCGGCCGATCCGGTGGCGCGGCAGGCCTTCATCAGCCGCCTCTGGGCGCTCGCGGGCGAGCCGGGCGGGCCGTCGATCATCGCCACCTTGCGCGTGGACTTCCTCGGCCACTGCGGCGAGCTGGTGCTCGACCCGGCGACGGGCCTGCGCCTCGACGCCGTCGCCTACGACGAGGCCCACCGGGTGTTCGTGGCGCAGATGAAGCCCGCGCAGATGCGCGAGGTCGTGGAGGAGCCGGCCCGGCGCGTGGGGCTCGTGCTCGAGCCGGGGCTCGCGGCGCGGATGATCGCCGACGTGGGCGCCGAGCCGGGCGCGCTGCCGCTGCTCGAGTACACGCTCGACCTGCTCTGGCAGCGGCGCGCGGGGCGCGCCCTCTCCACCGCGCGCTATGAGGAGCTCGGCGGCGTGTTCGGCGCGCTCGAGAGCATGGCCGAAAAGGTGCTGGCGGAGCTCGATGAGGCGCAGCGGGAAGCCGCGCGGCGCCTGCTCCCGCGCCTCGTCGGGGTCGGCGAGGGCGGCGCGGGCGATACGCGGCAGCGGGTGCCCCTCGCGCGGCTCCTGCCAGGCGATCCCGAGCTCCGCGCCCGCTGCGAGGAGGTGCTGCGCCGCTTCGTGGACGCGCGCCTGCTCACGCGCGGCGAGGAGGAAGGCGACGTCGTCGTCGAGGTGGCCCACGAGGCCCTCATCCGGCGATGGAAGACGCTCGGCGCATGGCTCCGCGAGGATCGCGCCCGGCTGACGGAGCTCGCGCGGCTCGAGCGCTGGGCGGCGGATTTCAGGGGGCACGGGGCGCCGCTCCGGGGCGCGCAGCTCGGTTACGCGCTGCAGATCCGGGAGCAGCAGGCCGACGCGCTGAGCGCGGACGCGCTGGCGATGATCGCCGCGAGCGAGGAGGCCGAGCGGGAGGAAGCCGCGGCGAAGCAGCGGCGGCAGGACAGGGCGCGCCGGCGGCTGCGCTGGATCGCGATCGCCGCGGTGGCCGCCGCGGCGGTGACCCTGGTCCTCGGCGGCGCCGCGCTCCGGGCCAGCGCGCAGGCCGAGCAGAGCCGGCGCAGCGCCGAGAAGAGCCGGCACGCCGCCGAGGACGGGCGGCGCGTCGTCGCGGCCATGGCGCTCCATGCCGACGGCCGGTACCTGTGGGCGGCCAGGGTGCTTGGCCTCCTGGACGAGGAGGCGCGCGGCGACCGGCAGTGGAGGAGCCTCGCGCAGCGGCTGCTCCTCCACTACGCGCCCCACCTCACGCTCGACGATCACGCGGACGCCGTCGTCGACGTCGCCTGGAGCCCCGACGGGCAGCGCGTGGCGACCGCATCCCGCGACGGGACGGCGCGCGTCTTCGACAGCGATGGGATGCCGCTGGCCACGCTCCGGCACGGCTCCCCCGTCCACGCCGTCGCCTGGAGCCCGGGCGGCGATCGCCTCGTCACAGGCGCCGAGGACGGCCTGCTCCGGATCTGGAGCGCCGGCGCCCCGCAGGAAGGGCCCCTTTCCGAGGCCTCCCCCGGCGGGGGCGCCGTGCGGTCGGTGGCGTGGAGCCATGACGGCGCGCTGATCGCGGCGGGCTCGGAGGGCGGGTCCGTGGCGCTGTGGAACGTGGGCGACGCGGCCCGGCTCGACGCCCGCGAGATCGTCCTCCAGCACGACGCCGCCGCCTCCTCGGTGGCCTTCAGCCGCGACGATCGGCGCCTGGTGAGCGCATCCGTGGACCACACAGCGCGCGTCGCGTGGATCGACGGGAGCGGCGCCCCGATCGTCCTGGAGCACCCGGCCGCGGTCCACGATGCGCGCTTCGACTCGAGGGGCGCGCGGATCGTCACCGCCTGCGCCGACCACAGGGCCCGCATCTTCCGCGCGGAGGGGGGCCGAGATCCGCTCGTGCTCTCCGGCCACACGGCGCCCGTGAACGCCGCGGCGTGGGGCGGCGACACCTATGTCTTCACCGCCGCTGACGACAACACCGCTCGCCTCTGGCTCGCCGAAGACGGCGCCCAGATCGACGTCCTCCGGCACCACCGGGCCAACGTGGGCGCGATCGACGTCGTGGAGGGCAGCGGGCGCGGCGCGGACATCGCGCTGCACCTCGTCACCGGCTCCTGGGACAACGACGCCGCGCTCTGGACGATCGACCGGCTGACCCGGCCCATCTTCCCGCAGCCCGCCGCGCAGCACGGGGCCGGCCGGCGCCGCGTCGTGACCTGGAGCCCCGACGGCACGCGCGCCCTCAGCGTGTCCGCCGAGGGGACGCTCGAGGCGTGGGAGGATCGATCGCCGCTGTCCGCGGGGTGGCGCGCCGGCGGTGATCTCGGCGCCGCGGCGTTCGACGAGGGCGGCCACCGGCTGCTGCTCGCGTCCGGCGCGCGGGCCGAGGTCTGGCCCCTCGACGGCGCGGGCGGGCCGGTCGCGGTGCTCGAGGCGCGGCACGGCCCGATCCGCGTGTCGACGTGGAGCCCCGACGGCCGGCGCGTCGCCCTCGCCTCCGGGGCGACCGCGGAGGTGTGGAGCCTGGACGCGCCCGGCGCGCCGGAGACCGCCCTCCGCGCCGAGGAGGGCGAGGTCCGGGCGCTCGCGTGGAGCCCTGACGGCCGCCGGCTCCTCGCGGCGAGCGGGGGCGTCGCCGAGGTATGGGACATCGGCGCGCCGGCGGTTCGCCGGGCGGCGCTGCGCCACCCGTGGCCTGTGCTGGCCGCGGCCTTCTCGCCGGCGGGCGACCGGATCGTCACCGGCGCGGAGGCGGCGACCTACGTGTGGGGCGCGGACCTGCGCGCGCCGATGGGGCAGCACCTCGATCACGACGGCTCCGTGGCGTCCGTGCGCTTCGATGCCTCGGGAGAGCTCGTCGTCGTCGTGACCGAGGCGGGCGGCGTGCGCGTTTGCACCGCGAGCCCGCCCTACCGCTGTGACTTCGCCGTGGAGGACGACATGGCGAGGGCGTCGCAAGCGATGTTCAGCGAGGACATGAAGGAGCTCGTCGTCCTGGGCGCGGACGGGATCCGGTGGAGCATGGAGTGGATCACGGACCCGAAGCGCCTCGCGTCCCTCGTTGACGAGAGGAGCCGCGCCTGCATCCCGGTGGAGGTCCGCGAGGGCTACCTCGGCGAGGACGCGGCGGCGGCCGAGCAGGCCTACGGGGCGTGCGCGTCTGCCGCGGCCGCTCCGGAGCCTTGAGGGATCGTCGCCCGGCGACGACAATCGGGGCGATGAGCGCCTCGAGCGGCCTGCACCTGTTGCTCTCCGACGCCGACACCGGCGAGCCTCTGCTCTCCGGCGGCCTGCCCGGCGGCGCCGCGGCCGAGCCGCCGCCGCCCGAGGAGCGCCCCGGCACCGAGTACCTCTGGGACGAGGGCGGCGATCCGAACGATCTCGCCGCCCAGCGCTGGGGCGTGATCGCGCCCGAGGGCCGCGCCGGCGATCGGCTCCTCGAGATCGCGCGGCCGCTCCTCGAGGCGCGCCGGGAATGCCAGGGCGGCCACGAGATCAAGATCTTCCGGTCGCCGCCGAGGCTCGACATGGCGGGCGCGTGCCGCTTCCGCAAGGACGTCTTCGACACAGGCGCCGATCTCGCGCTCGAGCTGCCGCGGTATCAGCTCATCCTGGGCGACCTCGATCAGGTGCCGCTCGCGGTCCAGCAGGTGCAGGGCGCAGACGGCCACGTCGGGCGCATCGCCTTCGCCGAAGAGCGGGGTTACGAGGCGTACATCGACAAGCTCCTCCGGGCGGAGCGCGCGCCTGCTGTCATGGACGAGGCGCGCGCGCTTTTCTACACCGCGCACGACGGCACGCCCGCGATGGGGCTCGGGTACCGGGCGCTTGTCGCGCCAGGGCTCGAGCTCGCCCGGAGGCGGCGGCAAGCCGGGCAGTTCCCGGCGCGCGAGCTCCTGGAGCTCGGCGCCCCTGGCGATCCCTCGCCCTCGGCGCTGCTCGCGGCGGCGTCGCGGCGCGAGCTCGGCGTGCTCTTCACGATGAGCCACGGCGCGGGCGTCCCGGCCGAGGGCTGGCGGAGCGACGCCGAGCAGCGGGAGCTGCAGGGCGCGATGATCCTCGGCAAGGAGGGCCGGCTCACCGCGTCCGATGTAGCGGCGCGGCCATTCCTGCCCGGGGGGGTGTGGTTCATGTTGGCCTGTTATGGCGGCGGCACGCCGGACACGAGCGCGTACCGACACTGGCTGGAGCAGCTGCGCCAGGCGGGGCAGTTCTATGGCCAGGCCGCGGCGGTGCTCAAGGCGCTCCCGCGCGGGGCGCCCTTCGTCGCCGCGCTGCCGCGGGCTGCCCTCGCCAACCCGGACGGGCCGCTCGCCTTTGTGGGGCACATCGATCTCGCCTGGACCTACAGCTTCGAGGAGCGGGACGGCGGCAAGGCGCCGATCGCGCGGCCGGCCCGGTTCGTCGCGGTGCTGCGCGCGCTGTTGCGTGGCGACCGCGCGGGCGTCGCGTTCCGCGAGCTCACCAGGGCGTTTCAGCAGGCGAACGTGGAGCTGACGAGCCTGTACGATCGCGAGGCGCAGCTCGGCGCGCGCGCGCGGGAGCAGGCGCGGCTCGCGCACCTGTGGATGCTGCGGCAGGATCTGGCGGGCTACGTGCTGCTCGGCGACCCGGCGGCGCGGCTCCCGCTCGCCCGCGGCGCGGCGGCGCGGGCCGGAGCGAGCGCGGCCGCGGCGCCGGCGCTGGGGGCGGGAGAGCTGCCTGTCGATCTCGAGCTCGAGACGCTGGAGACGGCGATCGGCCATGTGCTGGTCGGCGAGCGGGGGACCCGCGAGATCGCCGAGGAGTACCGCATGGACCTCGGGCAACTGAAGGGGCTGGCCGAGGCCTACCGGCGCGGTGGACGGGCCGCGCTGGGGCGGGGATGACGTGCGGCGGCATGGCGCCGGCGCAAGCGGCGTCTCGCAGGGCGAGAACCGCCCATGTGCGCAGCGAGATGGGCGCCCACCGGACCGGGCACCCGCAATGATGAGCATGTAATATCAGACTGGCTCTTACGCCGCTATCGTCTTCACGACCAGCTCATCACTCTCCCGAACGGCACAACCCTGGTGCGGTCGCCATGGGAGCTGCGCTCGCGCCAGGCGTTTGCGGGTCGTTCCTGGTGCTGCCGGCCTCGCCAGAGAATAACGTGACCTGAACGGGCAAGAGCCAGATGTCCGCGGCAGCGAACGACAGCGGCGGGCGCATCATTCCGACCTCGCATCGCCACGCAATGCGTCACGCACGACCGGCTCCAGGGGTCCACATGCCGCGGCCAGATCGCAAGAACAGGATAGCGACGGGGATGCCTTGGTCCCGTCGCCGCGGGCAGCTTCTCGACATGGCGAGCGGCCACGGGCACATATAAGCTCCTCGAATTGCTCAATACCCGCGCGAGCGGACGGCGAGCTCGTCGAGTCGATCCATCAATCCCCCTCCAGAGGTCAACGCATGGCAATGGAACAGAACGAGCAGAAGCTCACCCTCATCGGCCGCGTCGTCGATATCAACAACCTCGCCGCGGGCGAGCCGACGGCCGGCATCGACGGCGCCACGATCGAGGCGTGGGTGAGCACCACGCCGGCTCAGATCATCGCCGCTGCCACGACCGATTGGCTCGGCACGTTCACCATCGAGCTCGACGTGGCGACGCTCCGCCCGCTCCTCGGCGGCCACCCTGTGGCGGGGTTCTTCCGTGTCTACCAGGGCAACCAGCTGCTCGTCGACACGAGGGATTCCTTGCTGTGGCGCGAGCGCTCGACCGACGCGCTGCGCGTCGCCGTCGACCCGGCAAACCCCGTGGGCACAGCGTCGCCGGCGCAATGGACCGTGCGCGGGCGGGTCACCACCCGGAGCGGCGCGCCGCTCTTTAACCCGATCGTCTATGTGTTCGATCGAAACCTCACCGTCTCGGGAATAACACTCACGCATCTCGGAGAGGCCGAGCCGGACGCCGCCGGGTTCTACCAGTTCGGCTACACCCGGAGCGAGCTCGGGCGCGCGGGGAAGCAGTATGCAGATCTCGAGGTGCACGTCCATGACAGCGAGACTCCGCTGGCCACCGCCCGCCTCTGCCACGCGCCGGCGACCGCCGTCCTCGACGTCGCGATCGACGACGAGCAGTCCGATGTGGTGCCCGAGCACTCGCGCGTCACGGACGCTGCCTTGCCCGCCCTCGGGGGGCGCTCGCTCGCGGACCTCGACGAGGACAGCCTCGCCCTGGTGGCCTGCAGCTCCGGCGTGGATCGCGAGAAGCTCGCCAGGGCCGCTGAAGCGTCCAGGATGGCCGTCGGGACCAGCATCGACACCGACATCTTCTATGGCCTGCTCCGGTGGGGCCTCCCCGCCACCCGCGCGGAGCTGCTCTCGCACGGCCTCCCGACGCTGCGCGAAGCCATCGCCTGGGCGTCCAGCGAGCGCGTCATCATGCGGAGGACCGAGGCCCAGATCGACGCGGTGCTGGCGCAGCTGAAGCCCCTCGTCGTGGCGAGCGCGTCCGAGGAGCGGACGGCCGGCGCGGGATCGCTGGACCAGCTGCTCGCGAGCGCCCTGCCCGCCCCGAGCGATAGGCAGCTGGTGCTCGATCGCTACGTCGGGCTCCAGGGGAGCATCCCGGGCTTCTGGAACGGGCTCCGCAACCCGGTGCCGCTCCTGTCGCAGAGCGCTGTCACGAACACCCAGCGAACGTTGCAGCTCGGCGCGGTGACGCGCGACCACCTGCCGCTGGTCAAGAAGCTGAACGAGCAGTTTGCGTCCGGCGCGGTGCAGTCGATGCGCGATCTGGCGCGGCGCGACGTGAGCGACTGGCTCGCCGTGCTCGACCAGACGGTCAACGGCGCGCCCATCGGCGTTCCCGCCAGCGTGCCAGGCGCCACGGCGCAGGAGAAGAAGCAGAACTATGCCTCGGTCCTGACCTGGACCCTCGAGAGGGAGTTCCCCAGCGCCGCCCTCGCCGGTCGCCTCAGCACGGCGGCCCCGGCCCTCGCCGACGCCGTGCGCTTCCTCAATGAACAGCCGAACTTCGAGCTCGGGAGGACCCGGCTCCGCGCCTATCTCAGCGGCAACTCGTCCGCCCTCTCCTTCGCCGCGCAACCCGCCGTGGTCGCCGCCCAGCTCGCCGGCATGGAGAGGCTGCACAAGATCACCCCCTCTGCCTCCGAGATCAAGACGCTGATGGGCTACGGGCTCGACTCCGCCCAGAGCATCGTCCGCATGGGGCGCGCCCGTTTCACCCAGCTCGCCGGCCCCGCGCTCGGGCAGGAGCGGGCGAGCGCCGTCTACGCGGGCGCGCGCAAGGTCACGGCGGCGTCTCACGCCCTCGTCGCGCGCAACCACGCCGCGTTCAGCGGGCCGCCGGTCCATGTGATGCTGCAGCATCAGCCGCTCTCACAGGACGACGCCGAGCTCATCGCGGACTGGCCAACCCTCTTCGGTTCGCTGGATTTCACTACCTGCGACCACTGCCGCTCGGTCTACAGCCCTGCCGCGTACCTCGTCGATCTCCTGCAGTTCCTCGAGCGCCAGCTCTCCACGGCGGCGTCCACCACGCCGAAGACCAGGTTCAACCTCTTCGAGCAGCAGAACACGACGCTCCCGGGCAGCCTCAAGTCGGCCCGTGACGTGCTGCTCGATCGGCGGCCGGACATCGCCCGTCTGGAGCTCTCGTGCGAGAACACGGACACGGCCGTCCCGTATGTGGACCTCGTGAACGAGATCCTGGAGTACGCCGTCGCGAACACGGCGCTATCGCCCGACGTCGCCTTCCCCGATCACATCGCGACCATCGGCTCGGCGTCCGACCTCGCCGCCCACCCCCAGCCGCCCCCGCCGCCGCAGCAGGCCGTCCACGACAAGGCCTACGATGTCCTCGCCACGCAACACTACCCATGGCGGCTCCCCTTCAACCTCGGTCAGGAGGAGGCGCGCATCTACCTCGACCATCTGGGCGTGCCCCGCGCGCGCCTCATGGAGGTGCTCCGCCGGGGCAACGGCTTCGAGCCCGCCGACTACAACGTCCAGCTCGCGCTCGAGCAGCTCCGCCTCTCCGGCGAGGATCGGAGGCTCCTCGCCGGCAAGCCGCCTCCGAAGACCATCGACCTCAATTCCCCGTGGCTGCACTGGGGGCTCTCGGAGAACGGCAACTCGATCCCCGATCCCACCGGCGCGTCGCAGACCCCGATCACGGGGAGCTGGGAGGCGGTGCTGCGGCACGTCGCGGTGCTGATTCACCGCCTCGGGATCACCTACGAGGAGCTCACGGAGATGCTCCACACGCGCTACGTCAGCCCGTTCGGGGTGCTCCAGATCAGCGCGGCGGCAGGCGCCGACCCGCTGACCAGCAGGCTGTCGGAGCTGCGCATTCCGGCCCTGGCAGAGCAGACGCTCCACCGGATGAACCGCTTCACCCGGCTGCGCCGCGCGCTCGGCTGGTCCGCGGCCGAGCTGGATCAGGCGCTCTCCGTGCTGGGCGCCGGCACGTCCGACGAGCAGCTGGTCAGGCTCGCAGATATCGCCTGGCTGCAGGCCGAGCTGCGCGTGCCCGTCATCGAGGCGCTCGCCTTCTGGGGGCCGCTCCAGACGCACGCCGGGCCCACATCGAAGGATCGCTCGCTGTACGAGCGGCTCTTCCTCAACAAGGCCGTGGTCAACCCGATCGATCCCGCGTTCCAGCTCAACAGCAGCGGCTCGGAGCTCGCGGACACGGGCCAGTCGCTCGCCGCCCACGCGCCCGCCGTCCTCGCCGCGCTGCGCCTGAGCGCGGCCGAGCTGGCGCTGCTCACCGACGGCGTCGCGAGCCAGGCGGCGCTCGGCGTGCCGCCGCTCGTGGGCGGCGGCGCGATGAACCTCGCCAACCTGTCGAAGCTCTTCCGGGCCGCGTCGCTCGCCCGCGCGCTCAAGCTGCCCCTGCGTGACCTGCTCGCCCTGCACGCCCTGTCGGGCATCGACGTGTTCAACACGACCAGTCCGGCGGTGACCCGGCGGTTCGTCGAGGTGGCGCTCGCGGTGCGCGCGACGCGCTTCGGCGTGGCCCGGCTCGATCACCTCCTCCGCCACGTGGCGCAGCCCGCGAGCGGCCTCGGCCTCGAGCCGGCCCGCATCGACGCCGCGCTCGCGGATCTCACCGCCGGCCTCGCGCGGATCGCGAGCGGGGCGGAGCCGCCCGAGGGCGCTGGCGAGCCGCTCTCGGCGGAGCTCTTCGTGCGCCAGCGGCTCGGCGAGGAGCTCGACCTGGACGCGCCGACGATCGCGCGGCTCGTCACCGAGACGCTGCGCGCCGAGGTCGATCCGGCTCGCAAGGCGATCGCCGACTTCCTCGGCGGGCTGGAGGGCGGCCCCGTCCCCTCGGACGCGCAGCGGCGCCGCGCCTTCGTGCGCCTCGAGAAGATCGCCGACCTCATCCACCGGCTGAAGCTCACCGCCGACGAGATCCAGTGGGTGCTCGACCCGTCGTGGCTCGACCTGAACGACGTGCCCGTCGAGCCCACCCCGGCGCCGCCAGCCCTGCTGCTGGACGGCTGGTTGCGGCTCACCGCCCTCCTGCGCGTGCGCGACGCGCTGCCCGCCGGCGCGGCGGCCCTGGCCGAGCTCTTCCGCATGCACGCGACGGGCGTGAACGCCGAGGGGCAGCCGGTCGACCTGCTGGCCGAGATCGCCGCGCGGACGGGCTGGCCGCTGGAGGACCTCTCGTCGCTCGCGGGGACGGGAGGGTGGTTCACGGCCGCCTTCGCGGGGCTCGGCCTCGATCAGCGGCTGGTGCGGCTCGCCGACGCGAGCGCCCTCCTCGCGCGGCTCGGCATGTCCGCCGCGCAGGTGCAGCCCTGGGCCGAGGCCGACGCGACGCCCGCCGACGCGCGGGCGACGGCGGCCGACATCCGCAACGCGGTCAAGGCCAAGTACAGCGAGGAGGCGTGGTCCGCCGTCGCGCGGCCGCTGCGCGACGTGCTGCGCGAGCGCCAGCGCGGGGCGCTCGTGGAGTTCCTGGTCTGGAAGCAGAGCTACGCGAGCTCGAACGACCTCTTCGCCGCACTCCTCGTCGACGTCGAGATGAGCCCGTGCCAGCTCACCTCGCGCATCAAGCAGGCGATCGGCTCGGTCCAGCTCTTCATCCAGCGCGCCTTCCTCCGCCTGGAGCCCAGCGTCGTCCTCGACGACGAGGCGGCCCACGAGTGGACGTGGCTCAAGAGCTACCGGGTGTGGGAGGCCAACCGGAAGGTCTTCCTGTATCCAGAGAACTGGATCGAGCCCGAGCTGCGCGACGACAAGACCCCTTTCTTCAAGGCGCTCGAGAACGAGCTCTTGCAGAGCGACCTCGACGAGCGCAGCGCCGAGCGCGCGTTCCGGGGCTACCTGGAGAAGCTCGATCAGGTCGCGCGGCCCGAGGTGATGGCGCTCTTGCCCGAGCAGAAGAAGCGCTACGTCCTGGGAGCCGCCGCCGCCCCCGACGTGCTGCACGTCTTCGCCCGCACCCGCGGCACGCCGCACGTCCACTTCTATCGACGCCTCATCCGCGGCACGACCTGGACGCCGTGGGAGAAGATCGAGCTCGACATCCAGAGCGAGCACCTGTTCCCGGTCGTCCACGAGGACCGACTGCTGCTCTTCTGGGCCATGCTCGAGGAGATCCCGAGGGAGGGTCAGGGCGCTAACCAGAAAGGCATTCCGCCCGTCACCGATGTCCAGATCAAGCTCGCGTACAGCGAGTACGAGGACGGGAAGTGGACGGCCCGGCGCGTCGTGGACGCGCCGCCGCTCCGCGTGCCCAACCTGAAGTCGCAGCAGGGCTTCGGCGCGTCGCTCTACTTCCGGGCCTACTCGCAAGAGGGCGTGATCCGGCAGTCCAGCGAGATCGTGGTGGAGTGCCTCGATTCGCTGAGCGACTTCGTCGACGCCGAGCCCACCTGGACCCTGAGCTACCGGCGCGGCGAGTTCGTGACCTCCGGCTGCAACGGGACGTGGCGGCTGAACGACTTCACCTCCCGGGACCGCACGTTCCACCGGCGGCGGCCCGGCCAGGCGAGGCAGAACCGCATGGCGCTCGTCGAGTCGCCCTCGGTCTTCAACGACGGCCGGCTGTACGTGCCCGCCGGGATGATCAAATCGACGACGACGAAGGAGCTCACCGCGGACAGCGAGGTGCTCACGGTGCTCCGGAAGACCCCGGGCTCCTTCCGGCTCGTCCTGCCGCACGGAGACGAGGACTTCCTCGCCGATGCCCCGTTCGTCTACGAGGACCGCACCCGCAGCTTCCTCGTCACGCCCGTTCCCACGAGCTCGCCGTCGCTGCGCCTGGCCAACTTCGCCTTCCCCGGCATGCGCGTGATGGCATGGACCGACACCTCGAACATCGTCGCGACCGGGCGCCTCGAGGTGGAGGACTGGGCGAATCGCACCCACGATCGCGTGCGGATCCCCCAGGTCGCTCCGCGTCACCAGCTGCGCTTCGAGACGTTCCAGCACCCTTACGTCTGCGAGATGATCAGCGAGCTGCGCCGCCATGGGGTCCTGGACGGCCTGCTCAACTGGTCGCGGAGCTCACCGCCGCTGCAGCTCAAGACCCGCGATTACTTCAGCAGCACATACAGCCCGACGGCGGCGGTCAGCGGCCCGATACCCATGGACAGGTTCAACTTCGCCTCGAACGACGCTTACGCCGCCTACAACTGGGAAATCTTCTTCCACGCGCCGCTGCTCATCGCTGACCGCCTGAGCGAGAATCAGCGCTTCGAGGAGGCGCAGCGCTGGTTCCACACCATCTTCGACCCGACCACCGGGTCGACGGATCCGGTGCCTGGGCGGTTCTGGAAGCTCCGCCCGTTCTACGAGGCCATGCAGCCGAGCGCGATCGAGACGCTGCTCCTCGAGCTCGAGGCGGACAACCCGCAGGCCGAGGAGCTCGCGCGGCAGATCGAGGCGTGGCGGCGCGACCCGTTCAACCCGCACCTGATCGCCCGGATGCGGCTCGCCGCCTACCAGAAGACGGTCGTGATGAAGTACATCGACAACCTGATCCGGTGGGCCGACCAGCTCTTCCGCCGCGACACGATCGAGTCGATCAACGAGGCGACGCAGCTCTACGTGCTCGCCGCCGACATCCTCGGCCCGCGCCCGCGGACCATCCCGCCGCGCGCGACCGCCGCGCCCAAGACCTACCGCGAGCTCGAGCCGCTGCTCGACGCGTTCTCGAACGCGCTCGTCGAGGTCGAGTCGTTCGTCACCTCGATCGTCGGCGCCGGGGGCGACGAGGTCGAGGCGCTGGTCCTGCCGAGCCTGCTCTACTTCTGCGTGCCCCCGAACGAGAAGCTCCTCGGCTTCTGGGACACGGTCGCCGATCGCCTGTTCAAGATCCGCCACTGCATGAACATCGAGGGGGCCGTGCGGCAGCTGCCGCTCTTCGAGCCGCCCATCGATCCGGCGCTGCTCGTGCAGACGGCGGCGGCGGGGGTGGACATCACGACCGTGATCAACGACGTCAGCGCCCCGGCGCCGCACCACCGGTTCCAGGTGCTGCTGCAGCGGGCGAACGACCTGTGCGGGGAGGTCAGGTCCCTCGGCGCGTCGCTGCTCGCCGCGCGCGAGAAGCGCGACGCGGAGGCGCTCGCCGCGCTGCGCGCCGGGCACGAGGTGCAGCTGCTCGATACCCTGCGGCAGGTGAAGGAGCGCCAGGTGACCGAGGCGCGCGAGTCGCTCGCGTCGCTGCGCGCGGCGCGCGAGGTGGTCAGCCGGCGCCACGCGTTCTACCGCGACGTGGAGTACATGAACCTGTGGGAGATCGGTCATCTGACGATGAGCGGCACGGCCGCGATCGCGCAGGCCATCACCGAGCTGCTGATGGCCGGCGCGGCCGCCGCGCACGTGCTGCCCACGGTGACGGCGGGCGGGGCCGGCATCTCCAGCCCCGTCGCGCTCACCACGACGCTGGACGGCGACAAGCTGGGCGCGTCGACGGAGGCCGGCGCCAAGGCGGCGTCCGTCGCCATCTCGCTCCTGCGCGAGGCGGCCGCGGTCAGCGCCACGATGGGCGGCTACCAGCGGCGCTGGGACGAGTGGAAGCTGCAGGAGGATCTCGCGGCCCGCGAGCTCGCGCAGATCGACCGGCAGATCGCCGCCGCCGAGCTGCGCGTGACGATCACCGAGAAGGAGCTCGCGGCGCACGACCTCCAGGCCGAGCAGGCCCGCGAGGCGCAGGCCTACCTGCGCGACAAGTTCACGCGCGACGAGCTGTACGACTGGATGGCCGGGCAGGTCGCCGCGGTCTACAGCCAGGCGTTCCAGCTCGCCTACGACACGGCCAAGCGCGCCGAGAAGGCGTTCCGCTTCGAGCGCGGCGTGAGCTCGTCGTCGTACATCCAGTTCGGCCACTGGGACAACCTGCGCCAGGGCTTGCTGGCCGGCGACCGCCTGAGCCTCGACCTCAAGCGCCTGGAGCTCGCGTACCTGGAGCACGACCGGCGCGAGCTCGAGCTCATGAAGCATGTGTCGCTGCTCCTGCACGATCCGGTCGCGCTCATGACCCTGAAGTCGACCGGCTCGTGCGTCGTCACGCTCCCCGAGGCGCTGTTCGACATGGACTACCCGGGCCACTACATGCGCCGCCTCAAGAGCGTCAGCCTGACGTTGCCGTGCGTGACCGGGCCGTACACGGCGGTCAATTGCACGCTCAGGCTCGAGTCGAGCAGGGTGCGCTTCAACCCGGACGCCTCGGGCGACTACGCGGCTCAGCCGGAGACCCACGTCGCGCAGGGGTTCACGCCGGTCCAGTCGATCGCGACGAGCCACGCGGACAACGACAGCGGGCTGTTCGAGCTCAACTTCCGCGACGAGCGCTACCTGCCCTTCGAGGGCGCCGGCGCCGAGTCCACGTGGCGCCTGGAGCTGCCGCTCGAAGATCAGGCGTTCGACATGGACACCCTCTCCGACGTGGTCATCCACCTGCGCTACACGGCCCGCGACGGGGGCGTCCCGCTGCGCAACGCGGCGCGCGCCGCGCGCGACGGGTGGCTCGAGGGCGCGGAGGGTACGCCGCTCGCGCGGATGTTCAGCCTGCGCCAGGAGTTCTCCGTCGGCTGGCAGGGCTTCCTGGACGAGGCCGGAGATCACACCCTCGAGCTCGCCCTGGGCCCCGAGCGCTTCCCGTTCCAGCTCCGGAACAAGGAGCTCGAGATCGAGCGGGTCGAGGTTTACGTGAAGCTCAAGCCCGGAAAGGCGCTCTCGTTCAATATGCACCTGCAGCCTTCCCCCGGAGATCTCCAGGTGATCAATCTCCAGCTTCCCTCCGGCGGCACGGGTCTAGTCCGCAGCGAGAAGCCTTGTGCTGGCGCGAGGCCAGGGACCTGGGTGCTGTCGGCGCAGGGCGCCGCTCCGGGGGCGCCTGCCGCCGAGATCGACGACATCGCGCTGATCGTCCACTACACGGCAGCTTCAGGGAGCGTGTGACCATGAGCCCTCGAGATCCCGAGCGCGATCCGCAGGCAAAGCCCGGCGCAGCCGCTGCGCCCAAGAGCTCAGGCGCGCAGGAGGCCAGGGCGCGCGCGCTGAAGCCCGTGGCCCCGCCCGCCCCGTCCCTCCCGAAGGGCGGCGGCGCGATCCGGGGCATCGGCGAGAAATTCGCCGTCAGCGGCGCGACGGGCGCCGGCTCGCTCCAGGTGCCGATCGCCACGAGCCCTGGCCGGGCCGGGTTCCATCCGGAGCTGTCGCTCGAGTACGACTCGGGCGCGGGAAACGGCCCCTTCGGCGTCGGGTGGCGGCTGTCCGTGCCGCAGATCACCCGCAGGACCGAGAAAGGGCTGCCGCGCTACGACGATGCGCAGGAGTCGGACGTGTTCGTGCTCTCCGGCGCCGAGGACCTGGTGCCGGCGCTGCACGCGGACGGCACGCGCCAACGCTTCGACGACGGTGACGAGGTCGTGGAGCGATACCGGCCGCGCATCGAAGGGGAGTTCGCGCGCATCGAGCGCCGCCGGCACCGGACCACCGGCGCGGTGTACTGGAGGGTGACGACCCGCGACAACCTCACGAGCGTCTACGGGCGCTCGGAGGGCGCGCGGATCGCCGATCCGAGGGCGCCGGCGCGCGTATTCTCGTGGCTCCTGGAGGAGACGCGCGACGACCGGGGCAACGTGATCGCGTACGAGTACAAGGCCGAGGACCTCGCCGGCGTGACGCGCGCCGAGCCGCACGAGGCGCACCGGCACGCGGGGCTGTCCGCGATGGCGAACCGCTACCTCAAGCGGATCCGCTATGGGAACGTGGCCCCGGGTGACGCCTCGTCGATGCTCTTCGAGGTGGTCTTCGATTACGGCGAGCACGACGCGGCGGCGCCGGCCGTCGACGAGGTGAACGCCTGGCCGTGCCGGCAGGACGCGTTCTCGACCTACCGCGCCGGCTTCGAGATCCGCACCTACCGGCTGTGCCGGCGCGTGCTGATGTTCCACCGGATGGCCGAGCTCGGGTCCACGCCTTGCCTGGTGAGAGCGACGGACTTCGCGTACGAGCACAGCCCGGTGCTCACCCGCCTCGCGTCGGTGACGCACGCGGGGTATCTCCGCGACGCGGAGACGCTCGCGTACACGAAGTCGTCGTATCCGCCGCTCGAGCTCGGTTACTCGCTGCCAGAGCTCCAGACCGAGGTGAAGGAGCTGGACAGGGCCAGCGCGGCGGACATCGCGGGTGCGCTGGAGGGCGCGCACCAGTGGGTCGACCTCGACGGCGAGGCGCTCCCCGGGCTGCTCGTGCGCCGGGACGAGGCGCTGCTCTACAAGCGCAACCTGGGCGGCGGCTCGCTCGGCCCGGCGCTCCCCTTGCCGACCCGCCCGTCGCTGACCCGCGGCGGACTGCAGGTGATGGACCTCGACGGCGACGGCCAGAAGGAGGTGGTCTTCCTCGATCGGCCGGTGGCGGGCTACTTCGACCGCGCCGAGGGCGGCACATGGGCCCAGTTCCGGCCGTTCGCCGCGCAGCCGGTGCTCGACTGGGCAGATCCCGATCTGCGGCTCATCGACCTGAACGGCGACGGGCACGACGACATCCTCCTCGCGCACGGCGAGGTGCTGGTCTGGTATCCATCGCTCGCGAAGGGTGGATTCGACGGCCCCATCACGCTGCAGGCCCCGCGCGACGGCGAGAAGGGCCCGGCGCTGGTCTTCGCCGATCGCACGCAGACGATGTTCCTCGCCGACATGAGCGGCGATGGGCTCACGGACCTGGTCCGCGTCCGCAACGGCAGCGTCTGCTACTGGCCGAACCTCGGGTACGGCCGGTTCGGGGCGAAGGTGGAGATGGCGAGCGCGCCCTGGTTCGACCATCCCGACCAGTTCGACCCGCGCCGGATCCGGCTCGCGGACATCGACGGATCGGGGACGGTCGATATCCTGTACCTGCACCGCGAGGGGGTGCGCATCTACGGGAACGAGGCGGGCAATGCGCTGGCGGCCCCGGCCGAGGTCCCGGCGTTCGTGGAGCCTGACCAGCTCTCCTCGGTCGTCGCGCTCGACCTGCTCGGCACCGGGACGGGGTGCCTCGTGGGGTGGAGCCTCTTGCCAGGCTCCGCGGGGGCGCCGCTGCGGTACGTCGACCTGCTCGGCAGCAAGAAGCCGTACCTCCTGACCTCGGTGAAGAACAACCTCGGGCTCGAGACGCGGCTCACATATGCGCCGTCGACGAGGTTCTACCTGGCCGACAGGGCGGCCGGCCGCCCGTGGGTGACGAGGCTCCCGTTCGTGATCCATGTCCTCGAGCGCGTCGAGGCCTACGATGCGGTCTCGCGGCGCCGCTTCGTCACCACCTACGCGTACCACCATGGCGACTACGACGGTGCGGAGCGCGAGATGCGTGGCTTCGGCATGGTCGAGCAGCTCGACACCGAGTCGTTCTCGGCCTTCAGCGGCGCGGGTTTCGCGCCGCCCCCGGCCAACGCCGATCCGGAGCTGCACCTGCCGCCGGTGCGCACCCGATCGTGGTTCCACACCGGCGCCTGGGTCGAGCGAGGGAAGCTCTCGTCGCGTTACGAGAGCGAGTATCACGCCGGCGACGCCGGCGCGGTCCGCCTGGCCGACACCCTGCTTCCCGAGGGCCTCGCCGCCGTCGAGATGCGCGAGGCGTGCCGGGCGCTCAAGGGGCGCCTCCTTCGCCAGGAGGTCTATGCCCTCGACGGCTCGGCGCAGGAGCCCCACCCGTACCTCGTCGCCGAGCACGCCTATTCGATCCGGCGCCTCCAGCCCGCCGCGGGCGGCGCGCACGCGGTGTTCTTCACCCATGCGCACGAGTCGCTGGAGTACCACTACGAGCGCAACGCGAGCGATCCGCGCGTGAGCCACGCGCTCACGCTGGAGGTCGACGAGCTCGGCGTTGTCAAGCGGACCGCGCAGATCGGGTATCGGCGCCGGGCCGCGTGGGCGGCGTTCCCCGAGCAGGAGCAGGGCAAGGCGGTGCTGACGGAGCGCGAGGTGGCGCACCTGGTCCCGAGCGAGGGCGGCGCGTACCGGATCGGCGTCCCCCTGGAGAGCCGGACGTACGAGCTGCACGGCCTGCCGCTCGGCGCGGAGGGAGTGCTCTCCTTCGAGGCGGTGCTCGCCGCTGCCGACGTGGCGACCGAGCTCGCCTACGACGGCACACCCGGCGGCTCGTTCCAGAAGCGCCTCTTGCAGCAGGCGCGCACGACGTACTGGCGCGACGACCTCGCGGGGCCGCTGCCTTTCGGTCAGGTCGAGGGCAGAGCGCTCGCGCACGAGAGCTTCGCCAAGGTCCTCACGCCCTCGCTGCTCACGTCCGTGTTCGGCGCACGCGTCACGAGCGCCATGCTCGCCGAGGGCGGCCATGTCCAGCTCTCAGGCGACCCGGACACCTGGGTGTCCTCGGGGCACGCGGTGCCCTCGGCCGCCCACTTCTACCAGCCGACGGCGTTCGTCGATCCGTTCGGCAACACGTCGCAGGTCGTCTATGACGCGCATGGCTTGCTCGTGACGCAGGTGACCGACCCGCTGAGCAATGTCGTGTTTGCCGTCCCCGACTACCGCGTGCTCGCCCCCACGCGGATCACCGATATCAACGGCAATGTCAGCGAGGTGCGCGTCGACGCGCTGGGCAGGGTCACCGCGCTGGCGCTGGGGGGCAAACCGGGCGGGGGCGAGGGCGACACGCTCGACGACCCGACGGCCACGTTCGTGTACGATCTGGAGCGATTCCGCCTCACCGGCAGGCCGAACGTGGTGCACGCCCGCGCGCGGGAGCAGCACGGGGCGGGCAACCCGCGCTGGCTGGACACGTACAGCTACTCGGACGGCTCGGGCAACGAGGTGCTCCGCAAGGTGCGGGCGGAGCCGGGGCTCGCGCCCGAGCGGGACGCGGGCGGCGCGCTCGTCCACGACGCGCAGGGCGACCTGGTCCTCGCGCACACGACCACGCGCTGGGTCGGCACCGGGCGCACGGTGCTCGACAACAAGGGCAATCCGGTCAAGCAGTACGAGCCGTTCTTCAGCGCGACGCACGAGTACGAGGACGAAGCCGAGCTCGTGGAGTGGGGTGTCACGCCGATCCTGCGGTACGACCCGCTCGGCCGGCTCATCCAGACCGACCTGCCGAACGGCACGTTCTCCAGGGTGGTGTTCGATGCGTGGAAGCAGACCTCGCACGATCCGAATGACACCGTGCTGGAGAGCGCGTGGTACGCCGCGCGCCAGGCGCTGCCGGCGGGCGACCCCGAGCGCCGGGCGGCGGACCTGGCGGCCGCGCACGCCGGCACGCCGGCCATCAGCCACCTGGACGCGCTGGGGCGGGTGTTCCGCGCGGTGGTGGACAACGGCGCCGAGGGCCAGTACGTCACGCAGACAACGCTCGACATCGAGGGGCAGCCGCTCGCGATCACCGATGCTCGCGGCAACCAGGCCATGCTCCACCGCTTCGGGATGGGCGGGCAGCTGCTCTATCAGAAGAGCAACGACGGCGGCGAGCGCTGGATGCTGGCGGGCGCGACTGGGCAGCGGCTCCGCGCCTGGAACGGGCGCGGGTTCGTCTACCGCTCTTCCTATGATGCGTTACGCCGGCCGACCCACGAGCACGTGCAGCCCGCCTCGGGCAGCGAGCGCCTGGCGCGCCGTTACGTCTACGGCGAAGCCCACCCCCAGGCGACAGCGCTGAACCTGCGCGGACGGCCGCACCAGGTGTATGATGGTGCTGGTGTGGTAACGAGCCAGGCGTACGACTTCAAGGGCAACGTGCTGGAGGCGTCGCGCCGGCTGCGGAGCGACGTGCACGCGGACGCCGACTGGTCGGTGCTCGCGGCGCTCACGGACGTGGCCGCCATCGCCGCGGCGGCCGAGCCGCTGCTCGAGACCGAGAGCTTCGCGACGCAGACCGCGTACGATGCGCTCAACCGACCGACGAGCGTGACCGCGCCGGACGCGAGCGAGCTCAGGCCCACCTACAACGAGGCCGGCCTGCTCGAGCGCGTCGAGGCGCGCGTCCGCGGCGCGGCGGCGTGGACGACGTTCGTCGACGACATCGACTACGACGCCAGGGGCCAGCGCGAGAGGATCGACTATGGCAACGGCACCTCTACGGTCTACACGTACGATCCGCTCACCTTCCGGCTCTCGCGCCTGAGGACGACGCGCAGCGCCGACAGCGCCGTGCTGCAGAACCTCACCTATGTGTACGACCCGGCGGGAAACATCGTCGAGATCGGCGACAGCGCGCAGCAGACGGTGTTCTTCAACAACGCCGTGGTCTCGCCGCGCGCGCAGTACGTGTATGACGCGATCTATAGGCTGATCGAGGCGACCGGGCGGGAGCACGCGGGTGGCCTCGCCGACGTGCAGCGCGACCAGAACGACCTGCCGCTTCAGTCGCTGCCGCACGCCAACGACGCGCAGGCGCTCCGGAACTACACCGAGCAGTACGTCTACGATGCTGTCGGCAACCTGCTGCGGATGGTGCATCAGGCCGGCACCGGCAGCTGGACGCGGCGGTATGCCTACGAGGCGACGACCAACCGGCTGACGAGCACCAGCCTGCCGGGCGATCCGGTGAGCGGGCCCTACAGCGCGACGTACGCGCATGACGAGCACGGCAACATGACGGCCATGCCGCACATCGACGAGCTCACCTGGGACGACAACGACCAGGTGCGGAGCACCGATCTCGGCGGCGGCGGGGTCGTCCACTACACCTACGACGCCACCGGCCAGCGCGTGCGCAAGGTCTGGGAGCACAGCGGGCTCGTCGAGGAGCGCATCTACGTCGGCGTCTACGAGGTCTACCGCAGGCGCAACGCGACAGGGCTCGTGCTCGAGCGGCAGACGCTGCACGTGATGGACGACGTGCGACGGGTGGCCATGGTCGAGACCAAGACGGTCGACACCTCGGGGCCTTTCACGGTGACGCCGCGCGTGCGTTATCAGCTCAACAACCACCTCGGCTCTGCAGCGCTGGAGCTCGACGATGGCGGGCTTGTGATCTCCTATGAAGAGTACCACCCGTACGGAACGACGGCGTATCATGCTGTCGGCGCGGGGTTGGAAGTTTCAGTGAAGCGATACCGCTACACGGGGAAGGAGCGCGACGAGGAGACGGGGCTTTGCTATCATACGGCAAGATACTATGCGCCTTGGCTCGGGAGGTGGACGAGCGCCGACCCGATCGGCGTAGCCGATGGAGTGAATCTTTACGTCTACGTACAGGCGAACCCTGTTGCAAATGTGGATTCTCGGGGTACCCAAACCGAGCCACATATCGAGCGAGTCGGCGCGCGTCCCGGGTGGGTTCCGTCAACCGCAAAATGGTGGACGATGGGCAGCGCTGGAAGCGCCGGCGTCCATAAGGGCAGCTGGGATGCGGCAGTGCGCTGGAGTCGCGAGACCGGGGGCACGATCTATGTTTTCGATGAGGCTGCGCGTCCATCGGCTCCATCGACCGGAACCAACGCTGCCGATCAGCAGGCGCCGAGCCCCCCCTCTGGAGATGTGAAATCACCGAAGAAGCACGTCGGTGATGCTCGGACGCCTGTCGGCTCTGGAGCCACGTGGACAGGGCTGGACCGCGCTGCGCACCTCGCGGGCCTCTTGAGTTTCATGCGCCCGGATACACAAGGGATGTCCGGCGGTATCCCCGGAGGAAAAGGCTCCCAGCGGGATGGACATCCGCTCGTGCAGCTTCTGTTCGTGGCGATGGCAGTGCTGGATGCATCCAGGCTCGCGAAGGCTGTCCGAGGCATCGGGAGGAAGCTGATCGAATACATCGGAAAGGGTGGCAGAGCCCTCTGGCGCGACATATCCATCCGAATCGGAATGTGGCGCGCATTGCGTGGTCAATCGTCAAGAGATGCAGCACAGCTGGCGTCTGGGAAGTTTGTAGCTGGCCCGTACGGCTCAGTGGCACGAGACACGCTTCTCAAGGCTGCGCAGTCTACAGGTCCTACGGTCACTGTCGTCACTCAACTCAGCCAGCGCCCAGAGGCAGGGCGGTCTCTGTCCACAGCCGTCGGAGAAGGAGCCGAAGCGCTCGCGCAAGCTGCGAAGGAAGTGGCAAAGGAAGAACGGCGACAGTATATGGCCAAGATCCCCGTTGCGCTGATCGATGAGATGAAGAGCGCAGGCTTGATTCAGGAGAGTGTGACACACATGGGCGGCGCACAAGGAATCGAGTACCGGTTCCTACCTCAGGCGACTGAGTTCGTGGTTCAGTTTTTCAAATAGAGAGCGCAAATGAGAGAGCGCAATGATCGCAGCATTGACAGGGAGCGCAGTATGACAAAATGGTGCTGTGGTGTTTTCGAGGAATACCACAAGAACGCTGGACTCCGAGGAATCGGCGTTTACGCAACAGAAAGCAGGGATAGCAGAGTTTATTTTCACCTCGAATTCCGCGCCGCGGATCGTGGTACCGCAGTCAAAATTGCCAGTTCCGGTGAGGTGCCTGTCTCAACCGTCACGCGTACCGGAATATCCTACTGCCCATGGTGCGGCCGTGAACTCAGAAAGTCGTACAAGGACGCCAGCCAGCTCGTGCGTAATGATCTGGAGGCGGTAGCGGACTGATCCCGGGCTGAACGAGCGAGGCGCAGAGTACGGACGGCAGTACGGCGAGTACCTTGCCTGGGTGGATAACCTCACTGAGAATCTCTCCGAGAAATGGGGGGGAATGTCCGTTCTCGATGCGATGTCGGAGGCCGATAGAGCGGATTTGCAAGCAAGCTCCTGGACGCCACGAACAAGCTGCCCGCTCTCCCGCAGGCGGGTCGCCACGCCGAGCCTTTCTTTCAAGGCGTTCCGTTTACCGCGGTAGATTTCTCACGCCCCGGGTCGGCATCGTAGGCGCGAAATCCATGCTAAACGAAGGCATGAACGAGACCCGTATCGCGCTGGCGCTCGCTCAAGATACCTTTCCGTTTCGCTCGCGCGCCCGAAGGGCCCGCGATCTTGGCGGGGATCGCGACGCGCTTTCCGGCGTTCGCGGACAGGTGCAGGTACTTGATCGAAAACTCGCCTGACTGATGCTGTCTCTTGCAGGTCTTGCAAGCTGCGCGCTGTCTACGCGGCGGCGCGCACGCTGACGTCTACGCGGCGGCGCGCAGCTCTACCACAAGAGCAACGACGGCGGCGAGCGCTGGATGCTGGCGGGCGCGACGGGGCAGCGGCTCCGCGCCTGGAACGGGCGGGGGTTCGTCTACCGCTCTTCCTATGATGTGTTACGCCGGCCGACCCACGAGCACGCGCAGCCCGCCTCGGGCAGCGAGCGCCTGGCGCGCCGTCACGTTTACGGTGAAGCTCATCCCCAGGCGACGGCGCTGAACCTGCGCGGACGGCCGTACCAGGTGTATGATGGTGCTGGTGTGGTAACGAGCCTGGCGCACGACTTCAAGGGCAATCTGCTGCAGGCCTCGCGCCGCCTGCGCAGCGACGTGCACGCAGACGCCGACTGGTCGGTGCTCGCCGCGCTCACGGATGGGGCCGCCATCGTCGCGGCGGCCGAGCCGCTGCTCGAGGTCGAGAGCTTCGCGACGCAGACCGCGTACGATGCGCTCAACCGACCGACGAGCGTGACCACGCCGGACGCGAGCGAGCTCAGGCCCACCTACAACGAGGCCGGCCTGCTCGAGCGCGTCGAGGCGCGCGTCCGGGGCGCGGCCGCGTGGACGACGTTCGTCGACGACATCGACTACGACGCCAGGGGCCAGCGCGAGCGGATCGACCACGGAAACGGCACCTCCACCGCGTACACGTACGATCCGCTCACCTTCCGGCTCTCGCGCCTGAGGACGACGCGCAGCGCCGACAGCGCCGTGCTGCAGAACCTCACCTATGTGTACGACCCGGCGGGAAACATCGTCGAGATCGGCGACAGCGCGCAGCAGACGGTGTTCTTCAACAACGCCGTGGTCTCGCCCAGCGCGCACTACGTCTACGACGCGGTCTACCGGCTCACCGCGGCGACCGGGCGGGAGCACGCCAGCCTCGCCGACGTGCAGCGCGACCAGAACGACATGCCCATCCAGTCGCTGCCGCACGCCAACAACGCCCAGGCGCTCCGGAACTACACCGAGCAGTACCTCTACGATGCTGTTGGCAACCTGCTGCGGATGGTGCACCAGGCCAGTGCGGGCGGCTGGACCCGGCGGTATGCCTACGAGGCGACCAGCAATCGGCTGACCAGCACCAGCCTGCCGGACGATCCGGTGAACGGGCCCTACAGCGCCACGTATGCACACGACGAGCACGGCAACATGACGGCCATGCCGCACATCGACGAGCTCACCTGGGACGAGAACGACCAGCTGCGGAGCACCGACCTCGGCGGCGGCGGGGTCGTCCACTACACCTACGACGCGGCCGGGCAGCGCGTGCGCAAGGTCTGGGAGCACAGCGGGCTCGTCGAGGAGCGCATCTACCTCGGCGGCTACGAGGTCTACCGCAGGCGCAACGCGACAGGGCTGGTGCTCGAGCGGCAGACGTTGCACGTGATGGATGGCGCGCGGCGGGTGGCCATGGTCGAGACCAAGACGATCGACACCTCGGGGCCTTTCACGGTGACGCCGCGGCTGCGCTACCAGCTCGACAACCACCTCGGGTCGACCTCGCTGGAGGTCGACGGGGCGGGGCTCGTCATCGGCTACGAGGAGTACCACCCGTACGGGACGACGGCGTACTGGTCGGCGGACAGCGCGGCGGAGGTGAGCCGGAAGCGGTACCGGTACACGGGCAAAGAGAAGGACGAGGAGACGGGGCTCTACTATCACGGCGCGAGGTACTATGCGCCGTGGCTCGGGAGGTGGACGAGCGCGGATCCAGCGGGGATGGTGGATGGGCCGGGATTGTACACGTACGCCAGGGACAATCCCACTGGGCGAACGGATCCGACGGGGAGGCAGAGCAACGAGCTCGTTGAGATCGACGAAAACACCGTCGCGCACTTCGGCACGGGAGACGTTGCACACCGTGGAGAGGGCTACATTGAGCGCTACAACCTGTCGGTCGATGACCGGCAAGTAGTGGTATTCGCTGACGATCCGCTCCACGCCAATCCAAGCTCCAGGAGCACAGCGAGGCCCCCAGCCGTAAGATCACAGGAAACCGTCGATAGTTTTTCTGACATCATCGAGAAAGACGAAGGAATCGCCTCATTCCTGGAAGGTGCCATCGCAGGCGGGTTCTCCGAGAACGACTCGTGGAGCGCAACTGCGGGTCAAGTGCTCGTGGGATTTGTTCCTATCGTTGGACAGATCGCCGATCTCCGCGACATCGCTGCGGCCGCGAGCAAGTTCGCCAACGGGCAGAGCGGAGCAGCGCTCGAGTTCGGGATGGCTGTCGTGGCGGTTGTTCCCGGCCTCGATTTCCTGAAGGGTGGAACGAAAGCCGGCAGGAAAGCGCTCCGCGAGGCAGCGGAGGAGGGTATTGAGGGGGTTGCCGAAGCTGGTGTGAAGCGTGCAGCTAAGCGGCTGAGCAAAGAAGGCGCTGCAAGAGCCGCAAAGGAGCTCAAGGCCCTGAGCGTAGCACGGACGGAGCTGATCGCTCGGATGGAGCGCATGGCAGGCGATCCTAATGTACCGGAGGCGCTGCGTAACACCGTTACTCGTGCGAAGAACGCGCTACATGATCACCTGACGCCGTCCGATTTATCAGGTGCACTGCGCGATGCGCTGGGTTTGCCGGTACGCAAGCCCGGCGCTGGGGAGGCGTTTGGACACGCGGAAGAAGTGGCCGCCAATCTGGGCACATTGGCGGATGTCAGGAAGCTGCTGCTGCGACAGCTGAGATATGAAACCAGAGGGTCAAGTATGTACAAGATGCTGTCGGAGCAGGCAGACGCCCTCGCCGAGTTCGCCATGCGAGCAGACAGATTCTTGACAACGAGATAGATCGCATGAAAAAAGGAAAATCTGACTCCAAGGACCGGCAACTTGCGATAGACGAGACAGCGAATCCACAGGAGCGAGCTGCTGCGATATCTAGAATTGGCGCAGATCGACTGCACGAATATGAGGATATTTTTTCCAAGTTGCTGCATCATAAGGAGCCGTCGATTCGAGAAAGTGCAGCAATGGCACTGGTTGCCTATTGGGGATTGTCAGCCTACCTGGATCCGGTAATGCACATGCTGCATCGAGACCCTGATCTGTCCTGCCGCCTGGCAGCGTCAAACGTGTTGTGTGTATTTGCAGGACGACACACCGCAGGCCCTTCAGAGCGAGAGCTTGTGCTGCGCGCGTTAGTCCAATCGGTCATGCAAGACGAAGACCCCATGGTTCAGGCTTCAAGTTATCAGCGTTTTCTAAAGCTGGTTGCACCCGACCGCGCTGCCGCTGTGCCTGATGAGCTTGATCGCCGGAAGGAAGTCGACTGGAAGCTGATCGCGCCATACTTGACCCAATAGCGTACAGCTACTCGGACGGCTCGGGCAACGAGGTGCTCCGCAGGGTGCGGGCGGAGCCGGGGCTCGCGCCCGAGCGGGACGCGGGCGGCGCGCTCGTCCACGACGCGCAGGGCGACCTGGTCCTCGCGCACACGAGCTCTCGCTGGGTCGGCACCGGGCGCACGGTGGTCGACAACAAGGGCAATCCGGTCAAGCAGTACGAGCCGTTCTTCAGCGCGACGCACGAGTACGAGGACGAAGCCGAGCTCGTCGAGTGGGGGGTCACGCCGATCCTGCGGTACGACCCGCTCGGCCGGCTCATCCAGACCGACCTGCCGAACGGCACGTTCTCCCGGGTGGTGTTCGATGCGTGGAAGCAGACCTCGCACGATCCGAACGACACCGTGCTGGAGAGCGCGTGGTACGCCGCGCGCCAGGCGCTGCCGGCGGGCGACCCCGAGCGCCGGGCCGCGGACCTGGCGGCCGCGCACGCCGGCACGCCGGCCATCAGCCACCTGGACGCGCTGGGGCGGGTGTTCCGCGCGGTGGCGGACAACGGCGCCGAGGGCCAGTACGTCACCCAGACCACGCTCGACATCGAGGGGCAGCCGCTCGCGATCACCGATGCTCGCGGCAACCAGGCCATGCTCCACCGCTTCGGGATGGGCGGGCAGCTGCTCTATCAGAAGAGCAACGACGGCGGCGCGCGCTGGATGCTGGCGGGCGCGACAGGGCAGCGGCTCCGCGCCTGGAACGGGCGGGGCTTCGTCTACCGCTCTTCCTATGATGCGTTACGCCGGCCGACCCACGAACACGTGCAGCCCGCCTCGGGCAGCGAGCGCCTGGCGCGCCGTTACGTCTACGGCGAAGCCCACCCCCAGGCGACGGCGCTGAACCTGCGCGGACGGCCGTACCAGGTGTATGATGGTGCGGGTGTGGTGACGAGCCTGGCGTACGACTTCAAGGGCAATCTGCTGCAGGCCTCGCGCCGCCTGCGCAGCGACGTGCACGCAGACGCCGACTGGTCGGTGCTCGCGGCGCTCACGGATGTGGCCGCCATCGCCGCGGCGGCCGAGCCGCTGCTCGAGGTCGAGAGCTTCGCAACGCAGACCGCGTACGATGCGCTCAACCGACCGACGAGCGTGACCACGCCGGACACGAGCGAGCTCAGGCCCACCTACAACGAGGCCGGCCTGCTCGAGCGCGTCGAGGCGCGCGTCCGGGGCGCGGCCGCATGGACGACGTTCGTGGACGACATCGACTACGACGCGAAGGGGCAGCGCGAGCGGATCGAGTATGGCAACGGCACCTTCACGGCGTACACGTATGACCCGCTGACGTTCCGGCTCACGCGCCTGAAGACGACGCGGAGCTCGGACAGCACGGTGCTGCAGAACCTGAGGTACGTGTACGACCCGGTCGGGAACATCGTGGAGATCGGGGACAGCGCGCAGCAGACGGTGTTCTTCAACAACGACGTGGTGTCGCCGAGCGCGCAGTACGTGTACGACGCGGTCTACCGGCTGATCGAGGCGACGGGGCGGGAGCACGCGGGCGGGCTGTCGGACGCGCCGCGCGACCAGAACGACCTGCCGATCCAGTCGCTGCCGCACCCGAACGACCCGCAGGCGCTGAGGAACTATACGGAGCAATACGTCTACGACGCGGTAGGCAACCTGCTGAGGATGGTGCACCAGGCGGGCACGGTGATCTGGACGCGGTGGTATGCGTATGAGACGGCAAACAACCGGCTGACGAGCACCACCGGTGACCCGGAGCACGGGCCGTTCAGCACCTATGTGCATGACGCGCACGGCAACATGACGGCGATGCCGCACATCACGGCGCTGACCTGGGACGAGAACGACCAGGTGCGGAGCACGGATCTCGGCGGCGGCGGCGATGTCTATTACGACTACGATGCTGCGGGGCAGCGCGTGCGCAAGGTGTGGGAGCACAGCGGGCTCGTGGAGGAGCGCATCTACCTCGGCGGCTACGAGGTGTACCGGAGGCACAACAGCTCGGGGCTGGAGCTAGAGCGGCAGACGCTGCACGTGATGGATGGCGCTCGGCGGGTGGCGATGGTGGAGACGAAGACGGTGAACACGTCGGGGCCGTTCACGGCGACGCCGCGGGTGCGCTACCAGTTGGACAACCACCTCGGGTCGGCGTCGCTGGAGGTCGACGGGGCGGGGCTCGTGATCGGGTACGAGGAGTACCATCCGCACGGGACGACGGCGTACTGGTCGGCGGCGTCGGGCATTGAGGTCTCGCAGAGGAGGTACAGGTACACGGGCAAGGAGAAGGACGAGGAGACGGGGCTCTACTACCACGGGGCGAGGTACTACGCGCCGTGGCTCGGGAGGTGGATTGCGGCGGACCCGGCGGGGCTCATCGACGGACCGAACCTGTATGCGTACGTGAGGGGGGATCCGATTCAGATGATGGATCCAACAGGCCTGGCCGCCGAGACGAATCCGGAGATCAACAACCTCTTCCGTGGGCTCGCGGCGGCACGCACGAACGTGTCGGCCGAAGAATTTCACAAGTTCGTGAGTAAAAACGACCAGCAGCTGCACGGGCTGCTTCACCCGTTCGGGTACCAGGGGTCGCGAGCCAAAGCGGAAGCGTCGCTGAGAGATTTTGATCGCGCATATGCGACATGGCAAAAAATTGTCGATAGCGCAGGCTCATCGCCCGGAGCAGCCGCGCCGGCTCCACAGCAGGGCGACGGCGAGGCGAGGAAAAAGATGTGGGAGGTCGCGGCGAGGGATCCCGTTGCGGCTGCGTTCATCGGGTCGGGCGTATTCATTAGCGCGACGGTAGGACGGCTTTTCGGATTCGAACAGGACCCCGAGACGGCCGCAGCAGGAGGAGAGGCCACGAGTGCTCTCGTGCACGCGGCTGGCGGAGCCGGGGCCAACCAGGCAGTGAAAGGACAGGCAAGTCGACATCCTCGCGGCATGCGGCGAGGCGGCAGGATCACCGGCGATCCCGGCGTCATTCCGAAGAAGATGAAAGAAGCAAGAGCCGGCGATGCGAGCAAGGCGGCCGAGCTGCGTGTCGCGAAGATGCTGCGCAACGAGGGCAAAAACGTGCACTTTATCGACGAGTCGCCTGTTCGAAAAACGCCGGAATTCGATGTGAGTGGCGTGCCTACCGAAGTAAAGCGGCTCGGGGGAATCTACAAGACTACTGCCAAGGATCTGGCGAAAGCAGTAGAGCAAGTGGGACCGGGTGGGCAGGTCATTGTCGTGCGACCGGCCGACTCGAAGGCTACCATCGAGCAATACCAGGATTTTATATCTGGGTTCACTCCAAAAAAGCCGGGTGTCACCTTCCGGGTCGTGGACGAGGCAACACTGCCGAGGTTGCAATTCCAGGAGTAATGCAATGTCTCAGCCATATGTCGTTATATCGATCGAACGCGCATCCGTCGAACAAGTTCGTAGTAGCCTGGAGCGCTATCTGGGTACATGGGTTGGCGAATCATTGCCACTTGCCTTTGGCCTCAGATTGGAAATTTCAGAGAACTCAGAATATATAGAATATGCCGAGCGTTTCCTTGAGGAACATCAACTCCAGGATGATAACCCGATCTGGTTGGAGCTTGATGTACGCTCGTTTTCGGTGGACGTGGACATTTATGCTGTCTCGTCGGATATGGGCGTGGCGCTGAAGGAGATTGTCGGCGATTGTATAGCAAAATGGCTCTCGCGAGCGCTAGGCGTCCGAACTGTCTTCTCGATCGAGAACGGATATGTGCCGTTTGGGATTTATCAGGACGGGAAGAAAGTCAGGGACTTTGCGGAGCACTACTCCAAGTGCTTCGAGCGGCGGGACTGGATCCCGCTTGCAAGTGCACATTGGTTCACCCGCGGCGACTGAGCTGAGTGTCCGCTCTCCGAAGGGAGCCTTCGCCTGTCGGTGGAAATTAGAACCGCTGTAGCACCGACCGGCTTGAAACCCATGAGATCCTAGCATGTGGGCGCGGAATCTCTGCCCCGCTTCGTTCCCTTCTAGGCTCCGGGCCTTGCCTGCGGCCACCGCGGTGCTGGCCTTCGCCCATGTCCGTACCTCGATGGGTAGCCGCTCCGCCGACTGCGTTTTTGACATGGCCAGCTTCGGTTGCACGCTGTGAGGCGCCAGGAGGGGGCGATGCCCTCCTCGACGTACAGGAGCGAGCGATGCCACGAAGCAGGGATTTGGTGCAGCTGCGAGCAGCGCTGTCGACGCATCGAGAGCAGCAGAGGCGTGGGAAGTATCCGAGCGAGCTGCGAAGACGGGCGGAGGCGTATGCCAAAGAGCGCTGCCGTGCGGGGGCGACGCCGACGGAGATCGCCGCGGAGCTCGGTGTCCGCAAGATCACCGCCGATCGATGGGTATCTGGAGGTGAGCGTGCGGACGAGGGCGTGTTGCCAGCAAGCCCCAAGGCGGTCGAGTGTTTTCCGCTCATGCGAGTGTTGGTATCGAGCGGCTGGTTGCCAACCTCTTTAAGGAGTGCCCGACGAGCGCTCGCTCGGCCGCCGGAGGCCGGCGTTCCTTGAGCGAACGCGCTCCCCTCACAATCCGGCACATCCAAAAAATGTGCAGCCAGGCCGCTCCGAGATTCGATTCGATCGTAGGAGGGACGCGCTGCACGACCCGAGGTGGGGCGACCACGCCCGTGGAGTCGTGAGCGGTCAGGATGGTCATCTCGGCGCGGAGAGCAGGCTTGGCTCGCGACGTCGTCGACGCGGCCCGTGTGAAGCGCGAGGCCTACTCTTCATCCACCGCCATCACGAGAGCAAACGGCCGTCCTCACTCGACCAAGGTGTGGTTCCAAGAGGTGCTGGCACGGCCGGGCGCTTCACGCCGCTCATCGAGGTGAATCGCGCGGCGGCCGCTGAGGACGCGAGGGCTACCGCGGACGATGACTCGGGAGTCGTCCGTGGACGGGAACGCTCATGGCCCAAGCTCCAGGAGCTTGGCGCTTGCCTGTGAGACGATAAGGCGCTAGCGTGAACCGATAAAAACCGGTCTCCCTGGCACTCGCCCTCCGCACGACGATGCAATCGAAGTCCTTCCTCGTCATTGGGGCCGTCGCTCTCGTCCTCCCTCTCGCATGCTCGGGGAGCCCCCTCGATGATGGGGCGGACACTGGCGGGAACGGTCCCGGCGGGGGCACTGCCAGTGGCAGCTCATCGACGAGCGGGGGAGTCCTCCCGCCAACCGGCGGGACCACGAACAGCGGAGGCGCGGGCGGCGGAGAGGCGGGAGCTGGCTCGAGCGGCTCGGAGACGGGCGGGGGCGGAATGGGCGGGGACCCCGGCGATGGCCTGCTCTTCGTGCCGGAAGGCTTATCCAACACCGAGCTGGACGGGCAAGAGGGTGGGCTCACGTTGGTTCCTTCACCCTCGTGCAGGAGGCGACCGGCCCCGAGCTCTACGCCGCTGTCAGGAATGACGGGGAGACCCCGGCCTGCGACGCCGGCATGATCGTTCACTTCATCGACAAGGCCGAGCAGCTCGTGACGAGCTGGGGCGGTAGCTTGCGGAGCGGGCGGCTCTATCGGCTGAGCGACGGCTCCGGCGCGATCATTCCTTGCATCGCCCCGGGTGAGATTGCGATGACTGCCTCGACGGATCTTCCCGACGCCATCGTGATCGAGGAGCTAGGATACCTGAAGCACGCGTTTCCGGCCTTCACCGTGGATGTCGTTCCTGTCGATGCCATCACCGTCAGCGAGGTGGAAACCGTCCGCAAGGGCGCCGGGAGCGCCTACACGGGCACGCTCGAGAACGGGCTCGACGTAGCAGCGAGCGACGCCGAGGTAACGGTCTTTCCGGTGAATCGAGTCGGGCGGCCGCTAGGCATGGCGACGAGCAGCGCGGCTGCCGACATTCCGCCCGGCGGGACCTGGACCTTCGAGACGACGACCGTGGACGATCCCGGCGTTGATCACGTCGCGTACCCGACGGTTTCGGTTCCTCCTTAACACCACTGCGTCACGCAGATCTGCAAGTGCTTGAAATAACTCGGATTTCCGGATCCGTGACATAGTAAGGATCTTGAATGATTCCAAGCGCTTGCGCGAGGGCGTGATTCAGCCGTGTTAAGAAGCGTCGATCGACTGAAACGGGCCCCGTGGGCGCAGCGTCGTCCTCCGGTCCGAGCTTGCGGCCGGCGCTTCAGGGGAACGAGGCGCGACCGCTCCGCCGCCTCCTGGCCAGGCGCGACGTTCACTCGCCCTGCCGGCCCGGACCGCTGCCGGCGGGCGACCCCGAGCGCCGGGCGGCGGACCTGGCGGCCGCGCACGCCGGCACGCCGGCCATCAGCCACCTGGACGCGCTGGGGCGGGTGTTCCGCGCGGTGGCGGACAACGGCGCCGAGGGCCAGTACGTCACGCAGACCGCGCTCGACATCGAGGGGCAGCCGCTCGCGATCACCGATGCTCGCGGCAACCAGGCCATGCTCCATCGCTTCGGGATGGGCGGGCAGCTGCTCTATCAGAAGAGCAACGACGGCGGCGAGCGCTGGATGCTGGCGGGCGCGACAGGGCAGCGGCTCCGCGCCTGGAACGGGCGCGGCTTCGTCTACCGCTCTTCCTACGATGCGTTACGCCGGCCGACCCACGAGCACGTGCAGCCCGCCTCGGGCAGCGAGCGCCTGGCGCGCCGTTACGTCTACGGCGAAGCCCACCCCCAGGCGACGGCGCTGAACCTGCGCGGACGGCCGCACCAGGTGTATGATGGTGCTGGTGTGGTAACGAGCCAGGCGTACGACTTCAAGGGCAACGTGCTGGAGGCGTCGCGCCGGCTGCGGAGCGACGTGCACGCGGACGCCGACTGGTCGGTGCTCGCGGCGCTCACGGATGGGGCCGCCATCGCCGCGGCGGCCGAGCCGTTGCTCGAGACCGAGAGCTTCGCGACGCAGACCGCGTATGACGCGCTCAACCGACCGACGAGCGTCACCGCGCCGGACGCGAGCGAGCTCAGGCCCACCTACAACGAGGCCGGCCTGCTCGAGCGCGTCGAGGCGCGCGTCCGCGGCGCGGCGGCGTGGACGACGTTCGTCGACGACATCGACTACGACGCCAAGGGCCAGCGCGAGCGGATCGACCACGGAAACGGCACTTCCACGGCCTACACCTACGATCCGCTCACCTTCCGGCTCTCGCGCCTGCGGACGCAGCGCAGCGCGGACAGCGCCGTGCTGCAGAACCTCACCTATGTGTACGACCCGGCCGGAAACATCGTCGAGATCGGCGACAGCGCGCAACAGACGGTGTTCTTCAACAACGCCGTGATCTCGCCGAGCGCGCAGTACGTCTACGACGCGGTCTACCGGCTCATCGAGGCGACCGGGCGGGAGCACGCCAGCCTCGCCGACGTGCAGCGCGACCAGAACGACATGCCCCTCCAGTCGCTGCCGCACGCCAACGACGCCCAGGCGCTCCGGAACTACACCGAGCAGTACGTCTACGATGCTGTTGGCAACCTGCTGCGGATGGTGCACCAGGCCGGCGCGGGCGGCTGGACCCGACGGTATGCCTATGAGGCCACGAGCAACCGGCTGGTGAGCACCAGCCTGCCGGGGGATCCGGTGAACGGGCCCTACAGCGCGACGTACGCGCATGACGAGCACGGCAACATGACGGCCATGCCGCACATCGACGAGCTCACCTGGGACGAGAACGACCAGCTGCGGAGCACCGACCTCGGCGGCGGCGGGGTCGTCCACTACACCTACGACGCGACCGGCCAGCGCGTGCGCAAGGTCTGGGAGCACAGCGGGCTCGTCGACGAGCGCATCTACCTCGGCGGCTACGAGGTCTACCGCAGGCGCAACGCGACTGGGCTCGTGCTGGAGCGGCAGACGTTGCACGTGATGGATGGCGCGCGGCGGGTGGCCATGGTCGAGACCAGGACGGTCGACACCTCGGGGCCTTTCACGGTGACGCCGCGGGTGCGCTACCAGCTCTACAACCACCTCGGGTCGGTCTCGCTGGAGGTGGACGCGGCGGGGCTCGTCATCGGCTACGAGGAGTACCACCCGTACGGCACGACGGCGTACTGGTCGGCCAGCAGCACCGCTGAGGTGAGCCGCAAGCGGTACCGGTACACGGGCAAGGAGAGGGACGAGGAGACGGGGCTCTACTACCACGGGGCGAGGTATTACGCGCCATGGCTAGGGAGGTGGACGAGCGCTGATCCCGCAGGGATCAATGCCGATGGGCCTGGGCTCTACGAGTATGTACGAGGCAATCCAATTCGACTACTCGATCCGAACGGAAGCGAGAGCGCAGAGCCGTCACGTTGGAAACGATTCAAGCAATTCGTGACCGACAAGGCGACGGAAGTCGCAAGTATGGCAGAAGGTGCAGGGACAGCAGGACAAGAAGCGTTGGGCGGGCTCGCGCTGATCTTTAATGATCCTAAGGCAGCCTTGACAAACCTCGCTGAAGCCGCGAAGGAGCGCTACGAGAGGAAAGGAGGTGGCGTTAACGGCGCTGTCGCGGCGATAAATGTCCTGAATCCCGTCGCTCAGGTAGGGGAAGCGCTACAAGCCTCAGAAGTGGCTGCTCGTTCTGGAGATGCCAAGGAGTACGGTCGACAAGTTACCCATGCAATCATCGCCGGCGCCCCTCTTAAAGGGATGTTCAGGGGTATGGCTGGTCCCGCAGCCCGTCCGCCGCTAGCGACCGTCGGCGGCGGGGGAGCGGTCGTTCCCCTGGCGGAGGCGATCCCGGGAGTAATCCCTGGGGTAGGCGCCGACGCCGCTGCGATAACCGGTACCAAGTTGGCGCCTGCGGGGGCTCCGTTGGGCGCCGCGGATGACCTCTCGGTGGCGCAAAGCAAGGGTGGCTCTGCAGCGCCAGGCGCCGCGAAGCCTGCGTCAGACGCGGCGAAGCCTGCGTCAGACGCGGCGAAGCCTGCGTCCAAAGCGGAAGCAAGCACAAAGACAGTAACGAACTCCGCTGGCGAATCTGTGATTCGCACGTTGGTCAGCAACGAAGATGAACTCCTCGCAATCGCTGAAAAGGCGGCAGGTGGCAGACTTGACACTTGGACGGAATTCAAACCGAATTGGTGGATAAGTCCGGACGGCAAAACGAAGATTGAGTTTAATCTAGAAGGTCATAAGAACACAAATGAAGGGCCGCACGTTAAAGTGCAAGTTGCGGTACCCGATCCGAAGGGAAAAGGTGGCTGGCAGACAGTACTGAAGGCGTTTATTACAGGATGGGAGAGCCACAAACCTGACCATAGGTAATGGCTCGTCAGCATGTGATGTATACCAGCGAGCGTCGCGAAAGAAATATCAATGAACATAGTTGATTTAGATGTGGCCGCGCGACAGATCGAATCGCTAATCGGATCGAAGATTCCGACGATCGTTCCAGATGCAATTGATGATGCGCTCGGCACTCTTCAGTGGACAAGCATTCCAACAGGTGTCGAAGATGACGACGCCATGGCGAAGCTGCTCGGGCTCTATTCGCTGCCACCGGACACCGAGCTGGTTGTGGTTACAGATGTTTCATTCAAAGATGGCAGTGGCGCGTTCGCAATGTCCGCGTCTCAATTCGGAGAATTCCAAGCGTGGTACTCTGACGGATTCTCTGAGCGAGTTTTTTCGGGCTGCGATGTCATCATTTGGGCTCCGGTGGCCAGGCGACTGTGGGTCGTGCACCATGAGGGTGTATACACTACAGTGCAGCTGAGCGCTCCATGAGCTATCGTCATCTCGAGGCGCTCGCCGTCGATCCGCTCTTCGTACGTCTCGCCGGCGGGGTCGTCCCCAGCATCGACAACGTCTACCGGGACGTGGGCCGCTTCGACGAGGAGGCGTCCGAAGCCAGGTGGCGGCGCTGAACCTGCTGGATAGACGCTGGGTCATGATTGAGAGCGATCTTCAGAGATGGGTCGCCAGCAACCCACTCTATCGACATTTGCCCAAGTAGCGGCGTCGCACCGGATGGAAAGGATTTCTCCGTGAAGTGTCCAAAATCTGGCTCCGACAACGCGTTTGACTCGGTGTCCGGACAAGCTGCGATCCAAGATTGGCGATGTCCTCCATGGGGATTCGTGACGTACGTCCACATCGTACCCGTCGTGCCCGAGATTCATCGCAGTTCGGAGCTCGTTGATCTGGTCCTTTGGTGGAGCCAGATTCCGCCGCCGGCCAAGGAGGTCCTGGAGCTGAGGAAACACTTCGACGACTTCGCCAGCATTCCGAACGATGAGTTCTGGCGGCGCCTGCAGAGAGGTGAGCGGAGGCCCGTCATCGGAAGATTTATCAAGGGCCAAGCTGTCCGGCTGCTGGACAGCGCCAAAGAAAGCCGGTGATCCACCGCGAGGCGAAAGAGCTCGACCCCGAGAGTCTGCGCGACATGTCCGGCGGCGCGATGGGGTCTGGGCGGCGGTGGGTCTATCTCGATCGAGAGGCGCTGCCTGGTGTGCTGTTCGAGGAGGGCGAGGCCCTGTATTTCAAGCAGAACCTCCCGCGCGCGGGAGCAGCACGGGGCGGGCAACCCGCGCTGGCTGGACACGTACAGCTACTCGGACGGCTCGGGCAACGAGGTGCTCCGCAAGGTGCGGGCGGAGCCGGGGCTCGCGCCCGAGCGGGACGCGGACGGCGCGCTGGTCCACGACGCGCAGGGCAACCTGGTCCTCGCGCACACGACCTCTCGCTGGGTCGGCACCGGGCGCACGGTGCTCGACAACAAGGGCAATCCGGTCAAGCAGTACGAGCCGTTCTTCAGCGCGACGCACGAGTACGAGGACGAAGCCGAGCTCGTCGAGTGGGGGGTCACGCCGATCCTGCGGTACGACCCGCTCGGCCGGCTCGTCCGCACCGACCTGCCGAACGGCACGTTCTCCAGGGTGGTGTTCGATGCGTGGAAGCAGACCTCGCACGATCCGAATGACACCGTGCTGGAGAGCGCGTGGTACGCCGCGCGCCAGGCGCTGCCGGCGGGCGACCCCGAGCGCCGGGCCGCGGACCTGGCGGCCGCGCACGCCGGCACGCCGGCCGTCAGCCACCTGGACGCGCTCGGGCGGGTGTTCCGCGCGGTGGTGGACAACGGCCCCGAGGGCCAGTACGTCACCCAGACCACGCTCGACATCGAGGGGCAGCCGCTCGCGATCACCGATGCTCGCGGCAACCAGGCCATGCTCCATCGCTTCGGGATGGGCGGGCAGCTGCTCTATCAGAAGAGCAACGACGGCGGCGAGCGCTGGATGCTCGCGGGCGCGACCGGGCAGCGGCTCCGCGCCTGGAACGGGCGCGGGTTCGTCTACCGCTCTTCCTATGATGCATTACGCCGGCCGACCCACGAGCACGTGCAGCCCGCCTCGGGCAGCGAGCGCCTGGCGCGCCGCTACGTCTACGGCGAAGCCCACCCCCAGGCGACGGCGCTGAACCTGCGCGGACGGCCGTACCAGGTGTATGATGGTGCGGGTGTGGTGACGAGCCTGGCGCACGACTTCAAGGGCAACGTGCTGGAGGCGTCGCGCCGGCTGCGGAGCGACGTGCACGCGGACGCCGACTGGTCGGTGCTCGCCGCGCTCACGGATGTGGCCGCCATCGCCGCGGCGGCCGAGCCGCTGCTCGAGGTCGAGAGCTTCGCAACGCAGACCGCGTACGATGCGCTCAACCGACCGACGAGCGTGACCACGCCGGACGCGAGCGAGCTCAGGCCCACCTACAACGAGGCCGGCCTGCTCGAGCGCGTCGAGGCGCGCGTCCGCGGCGCGGCCGCGTGGACGACGTTCGTCGACGACATCGACTACGACGCCAAGGGCCAGCGCGAGCGGATCGACTACGGAAACGGCACCTCCACCGCCTACACCTACGATCCGCTCACCTTCCGGCTCTCGCGCCTGCGGACGACGCGCAGCGCCGACAGCGCCGTGCTGCAGAACCTCACCTATGTGTACGACCCGGCGGGAAACATCGTCGAGATCGGCGACAGCGCGCAGCAGACGGTGTTCTTCAACAACGCCGTGGTCTCGCCCAGCGCGCACTACGTCTACGACGCGGTCTACCGGCTCACCGCGGCGACCGGGCGGGAGCACGCCAGCCTCGCCGACGTGCAGCGCGACCAGAACGACATGCCCATCCAGTCGCTGCCGCACGCCAACAACGCCCAGGCGCTCCGGAACTACACCGAGCAGTACGTCTACGATGCTGTTGGCAACCTGCTGCGGATGGTGCACCAGGCCGGTGCGGGCGGTTGGACCCGGCGGTATGCCTACGAGGCGACCAGCAATCGGCTGACCAGCACCAGCCTGCCGGACGATCCGGTGAGCGGGCCCTACAGCGCCACGTACGCGCATGACGAGCACGGCAACATGACGGCCATGCCGCACATCGACGAGCTCACCTGGGACGAGAACGACCAGCTGCGGAGCACCGACCTCGGCGGCGGCGGGGTCGTCCACTACACCTACGACGCGGCCGGGCAGCGCGTACGCAAGGTCTGGGAGCACAGCGGCCTCGTCGAGGAGCGCATCTACCTCGGCGCCTTCGAGGTCTACCGCAGGCGCAACGCGACAGGGCTGGTGCTGGAGCGGCAGACGCTGCACGTGATGGATGGCGCGCGTCGGGTGGCCATGGTCGAGACCAAGACGATCGACACCTCGGGGCCTTTCACGGTGACGCCGCGGCTGCGCTACCAGCTCGACAACCACCTCGGGTCGGCCGTGCTGGAGGTCGACGGGGCGGGGCTCGTGATCGGCTATGAGGAGTACCATCCCTTCGGGACGACGGCGTACTGGTCGGCGGACAGCGCGGCGGAGGTGAGCCGGAAGCGGTATCGCTACACGGGGAAGGAGCGGGACGAGGAGACGGGGCTCTACTACCACGGGGCGCGATACTATGCGCCGTGGCTCGGGAGGTGGACGAGCGCGGATCCGGCGGGGATGGTGGATGGGCCGAATCTGTACGAATACGTACGCGGAAATCCGATTCGGCTGAGGGATCCGAGTGGGACGCAGGGAGACGGACCGAACTACGGGCTTGAGGCGCTCCAGCGGATCAATGAGGTGAACGCAGCCCAGCTTGCGGTGCCATCTGCAACGCCGGAAGAGCAGAAGGCGCAGAGAAAGCTGGCAGCCGAGGCAGCGACGGCCAGAGCGGAAGCTGCCCAAGAAGCGGCTTTGAATGCTCGTGCCACTCCCGCGACGAAGCAGGAGCGCTGGGAGGCCGCGAAGACGGGCATGAAGCACGATGTGATCGAGAGCGGTGGGCACCTCCTGCTTGGCTCGGTGGCTCTGCTGGGTGGACCACTGACGTTCGTCGGGTCGTTCTTCGTCGACCTCAGCGGGCTGCATGGCGAGGCGCCGTCTGCTGGCGCAGAGGGACTACGTAAGCTCCAGCTGGAGGAGAACTATGAGACGGGACGGGCGATCTCACAGACCGTTCAGGCAGGAGCCGCCTTCGTCCCGTGGGGCGAGATCGCTGCGGGGGCCCGAGCGGCAGCGGGAAAGCTGCCTGAGTGGTACGGCCTGGGAGCAGGCGGCGGCGGCAAGATGGTCACGTTCTCGGAGAGGTTCGCCGCGGAAGCAGCCGCTGGAACTGGAGCAGCCGCGAGCGGGGGCGGGAAGTTCCTTTCACCCAGCGAGTTCGAGACCCTTGCCGAAGCAACCTTCGGTGGTAAAAAGGGACGGCTCCCGCTTAGCGAAACTCGTCGGTCCGGTGTTACGGATGTGGAGATCGATTTGGTGTCTGATGACACGCTAACTCAAATCAAACGCATCACCAGCCCCAAGGCGACCTTCGGTGGCAAGATGCGTGAACAGTTCGAGATGACAGTTAATGCAGCGCAAATGTCCGGGAGAACAAAAATCAGGTACGTGGTGTCGAGCGAAGCACCGGAATCGTTTGTCGAAGCAATACGTGCGATGCCATTGCCGGATGGAACACAGCTCATTATCGAGCGACTTCCGAGCACTAGATAAACACAGAACGAGGGCTTGGTCGCCCTATGAGATGGTGAGGAAATATGCCGGCGACTTTGGTGTGGGGCAAGGGGTTCCAATTGGAGGACGTTACCAACCCATCGGGGGGGCGCCACCAGGAGGTCAAGGGCATTGACGGCGGGACGGAGTTTCTCAGTTGGTCCTCAGTGGAGGAGGTAAAATCTTTAGCCGAGCGACACGGCGTGGACAGAGAGACGTGGCCAGTCTACCCAGACTGCGAGGTTGAGAGTGATGTGCCGCTGGAGGACGCGCAGAAGCGATCCGCTGCATTGCGGATCGCGCTGGAGGGAATGGCCCCCCGTGTGGTGGAGGAGGACTATTGGCTCAGGTTCATTTTCAGACTGCTTCGCGACGGCAACTATTTCTTCATCATGGTGTGAGCGTAGTCCTCGATCTTCCCGTAGATTGACCGTTCACCAATCTGGAAGCCGAGCCCAAGGGTTACGCCGGCCGACCCACGAGCACGTGCAGCCCGCCTCGGGCAGCGAGCGCCTGGCGCGCCGTTACGTCTACGGCGAAGCCCACCCCCAGGCGACGGCGCTGAACCTGCGCGGACGGCCGTACCAGGTGTATGATGGTGCGGGTGTGGTGACGAGCCTGGCGCACGACTTCAAGGGCAATCTGCTGCAGGCCTCGCGCCGCCTGCGCAGCGACGTGCACGCAGACGCCGACTGGTCGGTGCTCGCGGCGCTCACGGATGGGGCCGCCATCGCCGCGGCGGCCGAGCCGTGGCTCGAGACCGAGAGCTTCGCAACGCAGACGGCGTACGACGCGCTCAACCGACCCACGAGCGTGACGGCGCCGGACACGAGCGAGCTCAGGCCCACCTACAACGAGGCCGGCCTGCTCGAGCGCGTCGAGGCGCGCGTCCGGGGCGCGGCGGCGTGGACGACGTTCGTCGACGACATCGACTACGACGCCAAGGGTCAGCGCGAGCGGATCGACTACGGCAACGGCACGTCCACCGCCTACACCTACGATCCGCTGACCTTCCGGCTCTCGCGCCTGCGGACGCAGCGCAGCGCGGACAGCGCCGTGCTGCAGAACCTCACCTATGTGTACGACCCGGCGGGAAACATCGTCGAGATCGGCGACAGCGCGCAGCAGACGGTGTTCTTCAACAACGCCGTGGTCTCGCCCAGCGCGCACTACGTCTACGACGCGGTCTATCGGCTCACCGAGGCGACCGGGCGGGAGCACGCCAGCCTCGCCGAGGTGCAGCGCGACCAGAACGACATGCCCATCCAGTCGCTGCCGCACGCCAACAACGCCCAGGCGCTCCGGAACTACACCGAGCAGTACGTCTACGATGCTGTTGGCAACCTGCTGCGGATGGTGCACCAGGCCGGTGCGGGCGGCTGGACCCGGCGGTATGCCTACGAGGCGACCAGCAACCGGCTGACCAGCACCAGCCTGCCGGACGATCCGGTGAGCGGGCCTTACAGTGCCACGTATGCACACGACGAGCACGGCAACATGACAGCCATGCCGCACATCGACGAGCTCACCTGGGACGAGAACGACCAGCTGCGGAGCACCGACCTCGGCGGCGGCGGCGTCGTCCACTACACCTACGACGCGGCCGGGCAGCGCGTGCGCAAGGTCTGGGAGCACAGCGGCCTCGTCGAGGAGCGCATCTACCTCGGCGGCTACGAGGTCTACCGCAGGCGCAACGCGACAGGGCTGGTGCTCGAGCGGCAGACGCTGCACGTGATGGATGGCGCGCGTCGGGTGGCCATGGTCGAGACCAAGACGATCGACACCTCGGGGCCCTTCACGGTGACGCCGCGGCTGCGCTACCAGCTCGACAACCACCTCGGGTCGGTCTCGCTGGAGGTCGACGCGGCGGGGCTGGTCATCGGCTACGAGGAGTACCACCCGTATGGCACGACGGCGTACTGGTCGGCCAGCAGCGCCGCGGAGGTGAGCCGCAAGCGGTATCGCTACACCGGCAAGGAGAAGGACGAGGAGACCGGGCTCTACTACCACGGGGCGAGGTACTATGCGCCGTGGCTTGGAAGGTGGACGGCAGCGGATCCGATCGGCCTCCAGGCGGGCGTGAATCTCTATGCCTACGTCAGTGGAAATCCGATTCGGCTGCATGACCCGACCGGTACGCTCGATGACGAACCCGACTATGGTCTAGAATTCCTCCAGCGGTTGACCCCTGTCGTCGCTGTTCATCAAGGGGTCAAACCGCCGACTGCTGAGGAACAACAGGCGCAAAGGGAAGCGGTCAAGCAAGAGCGAAGAGCGCAGCGCACGACTCCGAGCACTGAGTCGCCACAGCCCAGACGCGAAGACCTTCGCGATTCTGCGCCGATCCTTCCGTTCTTCTTCAGAGTTCCAGGTCAATTCATTCGCACCAATCAGTCTCCTCCAGAAAATGCACCGGTAGGACTCTCTGCGCTGCGGAGCCTGAACGCAGGAGCATCGCTTGCGGTCGCCAACTTTTCCCGTGACATTGCTCCGGGGACCGCTGTCGAGAACCTGACGGCCCTCACAGTAGATGCGCTCGGTGGAGCAGTATCGGTCTTGTCTTCGCTCCACGCTCTAGAGCCCGTGCTGCGGGCGCAACCCGTCGTGACGCAGGGCATTCGAGGTACTGCATCGGTCAACAGGCCGATTCAGTATGCCAAGAATGCAGGCGGACCTCGCACGTACGATGAAGCGCTAGAGATCGCCAAGAAGGCAGGGATCGAAATCCCCGAGGATATCAGCGTCAGGGTCGCTGGGGAGCTGGTTCCCAAGAACGCCGACGCTGCCTACTACGTGCGAAGCGCGGGGGGCATCAAGCCTGGCGAAACCTTTACGTGGGAGTCGCTAATGAACAAGCGTACGGAGCAAGTAGTCATCAAGCTTAGACCGGAAGTTCTGGAGAGCGATGAGGCTATCATCGGAGTGCTCACGCATGAGCTTTACGAGCTGAATAAGCTGCGCGAGATCTTTGACGAGGCGCCTGCCGGGATCAGTGCTTCTCGATTCGCGAGACTCGTCAACGAGGACATCCCAGGCAACTTGCACGATCAGGCCGTTGCGGCTGCGAACGCAGCAGTAGCAGCGTTCCGACAGAGGAGCAAATGATGGCAAATCTCGATGAAAAGGCAACGTTCGAGCGCCTATTACAGGCTTATGAGGATGGGCTCCTGAACGACGCCGAGTTATATGACGCCTTGTTGGTGCGAGCAGAGGGGGAGGACCCTGGTGCCTATCTCGAGCGAATCCCGATCCATCATAGGCGCGGATTTGCGTTGGCAATCGAAAACTACCCAATGGATGGTACCGGTGTATATTACAGCGGCGGCTTCGATCCGCCGCCCGAACATGTCGTGCGTCAGCTGCAGGCCACATTGGTGGTGAAGCGCGCCAAGGGCTGGGTGGACAAATGCAAATAGGACGAGCACAATGCTGCTTCTCGCGCATGTACGGGCCGTTACCATGGTTAATCGAGCGGCTCCTGGACGGGCAGTCACCCGCGCAGGCCTCCGGGTGGGATGATGAGTGACCAGTAGTCGTCGGGCGTCTGCCGATCGGACTCGAAGTAGAAGGGGAGCCCGTACTGTGCCAATACTCGGGGGTGCGCATCTTCGGGAACGAGGCGGGCAGTGCGCTGGCGGCCCCGGCCGACGTCCCGGCGTTCGTGGACGCTGGCCCGTTCTCCTCGGTCGTCGCGCTCGACCTGCTCGACACCGGGACGGGGTGCCTCGCGGGGTGGAGCCTTTTGCCAGGCTCCGCGGCGGCGCCGCTGCGGGCTCACAGATCCACGGCCAAAACGTAGTCCTCTTCGTTGCAAAAGAAGCACGAGGCAAGATCCGTGCAAGCGATCTCGCTACAGGCGTGGTGCCATTCCCGCAGCAGACAAACACTGGCTACCTCGGTGGGGTTCGACGTGGGACCAATGATTGATTGTTACGTTCCGAGCAACATCCGTACGGCCGCGTGGGCACGGGCATTCTTAGACCGTTTCCTTCCAAAGCGCAGAGAGCTGGCGTCTGTGTACGAGGTCCCCAACATGGCCGAGGAGCCGTCTAGGACCTTTCACTCTGCGGACGCCCTGATGAACTACCTTGAGTCGAGCCCCGAGCAACGGCACGTCATGTACTGGGTCTCCACGGACGAAGGCCTGGTAAGACAGGCTATCGTTGCTCCCACTATCGACGGGGCCATGATCCTTGGACTCTCATGCGAGGAGGATGCCGGCGCATTCGTCGCGACGCTCTGCCACGAACTCAAAGAATTCACTGGAGCACAAGATTGCCTGGCGGAGCTGGAGCTCCCTCCTCCGGCCTCTCTAGATGATTTTCTTGAGCTCGCGAGGAACGTGTCAGATCGATGATGAGCAAATGCCGCAACGTAGGAAAGCGTGCTTTCCGGCACTTCTTCGAGCCGGGTAGCGCGCGCGACAGGGCAGCGGCTCCGCGCCTGGAACGGGCGCGGCTTCGTCTACCGCTCTTCCTGTGATGCGTTACGCCGGCCGACCTACGAGCACGTGCAGCCCGCCTCGGGCAGCGAGCGCCTGGCGCGCCGTTACGTCTACGGCGAAGCCCACCCCCAGGCGACAGCGCTGAACCTGCGCGGACGGCCGTACCAGGTGTATGATGGTGCGGGTGTGGTGACGAGCCTGGCGCACGGCTTCAAGGGCAATCTGCTGCAGGCCTCGCGCCGCCTGCGCAGCGACGTGCACGCAGACGCCGACTGGTCGGTGCTCGCGGCGCTCACGGATGGGGCCGCTATCGCCGCGGCGGCCGAGCCGTTGCTCGAGACCGAGAGCTTCGCAACGCAGACCGCGTACGACGCGCTCAACCGACCCACGAGCGTGACGGCGCCAGACGCGAGCGAGCTCAGGCCCACCTACAACGAGGCCGGCCTGCTCGAGCGCGTCGAGGCGCGCGTCCGGGGCGCGGCGGCGTGGACGACGTTCGTCGACGACATCGACTACGACGCCAGGGGCCAGCGCGAGAGGATCGACTACGGCAACGGCACCTCTACGGTCTACACGTACGATCCGCTCACCTTCCGGCTCTCGCGCCTGCGGACGCAGCGCAGCGCCGACAGCGCCGTGCTGCAGAACCTCACCTATGTGTACGACCCGGCGGGAAACATCGTCGAGATCGGCGACAGCGCGCAACAGACGGTGTTCTTCAACAACGCCGTGGTCTCGCCCAGCGCGCACTACGTCTACGACGCGGTCTACCGGCTCACCGAGGCGACCGGGCGGGAGCACGCCAGCCTCGCCGAGGTGCAGCGCGACCAGAACGACATGCCCATCCAGTCGCTGCCGCACGCCAACAACGCCCAGGCGCTCCGGAACTACACCGAGCAGTACGTCTACGATGCTGTTGGCAACCTGCTGCGGATGGTGCACCAGGCCGGTGCGGGCGGCTGGACCCGGCGGTATGCCTACGAGGCGACCAGCAACCGGCTGACCAGCACCAGCCTGCCGGACGATCAGGTGAGCGGGCCCTACAGCGCCACGTATGCACACGACGAGCACGGCAACATGACGGCCATGCCGCACATCGACGAGCTCACCTGGGACGAGAACGACCAGCTGCGGAGCACCGACCTCGGCGGCGGCGGGGTCGTCCACTACACCTACGACGCGGCCGGGCAGCGCGTGCGCAAGGTCTGGGAGCACAGCGGCCTCGTCGAGGAGCGCATCTACCTCGGCGGCTACGAGGTCTACCGCAGGCGCAACGCGACAGGGCTGGTGCTCGAGCGGCAGACGCTGCACGTGATGGATGGCGCGCGTCGGGTGGCCATGGTCGAGACCAAGACGATCGACACCTCGGGGCCCTTCACGGTGACGCCGCGGCTGCGCTACCAGCTCGACAACCACCTCGGGTCGGCCTCGCTGGAGGTCGACGCGGCGGGGCTGGTCATCGGCTACGAGGAGTACCACCCGTACGGGACGACGGCGTACTGGTCGGCGGACAGCGCGGCGGAGGTGAGCCGGAAGCGGTATCGGTACACGGGCAAGGAGAAGGACGAGGAGACGGGGCTCTACTATCACGGGGCGAGGTACTATGCCCCGTGGCTCGGGAGGTGGACGAGCGCGGATCCGGCGGGGATGGTGGATGGGCCGGGATTGTACACGTACGCCAGGGACAATCCCACTGGGCGAACGGATCCGACGGGGAGGCAGAGCAACGAGCTCGTTGAGATCGACGAAAACACCGTCGCGCACTTCGGCACGGGAGACGTTGCACACCGTGGAGAGGGCTACATTGAGCGCTACAACCTGTCGGTCGATGACCGGCAAGTAGTGGTATTCGCTGACGATCCGCTCCACGCCAATCCAAGCTCCAGGAGTACAGCGAGGCCCCCAGCCGTAAGATCACAGGAAACCGTCGATAGTTTTTCTGACATCATCGAGAAAGACGAAGGAATCGCCTCATTCCTGGAAGGTGCCATCGCAGGCGGGTTCTCCGAGAACGACTCGTGGAGCGCAACTGCGGGTCAAGTGCTCGTGGGATTTGTTCCTATCGTTGGACAGATCGCCGATCTCCGCGACATCGCTGCGGCCGCGAGCAAGTTCGCCAACGGGCAGAGCGGAGCAGCGCTCGAGCTCGGGATGGCTGTCGTGGCGGTTGTTCCCGGCCTCGATTTCCTGAAGGGTGGAACGAAAGCCGGCAGGAAAGCGCTCCGCGAGGCAGCGGAGGAGGGTATTGAGGGGGTTGCCGAAGCTGGTGTGAAGCGTGCAGCTAAGCGGCTGAGCAAAGAAGGCGCTGCAAGAGCCGCAAAGGAGCTCAAGGCCCTGAGCGTAGCACGGACGGAGCTGATCGCTCGGATGGAGCGCATGGCAGGCGATCCTAATGTACCGGAGGCGCTGCGTAACACCGTTACTCGTGCAAAGAACGCGCTACATGATCACCTGACGCCGTCCGATTTATCAGGTGCACTGCGCGATGCGCTGGGTTTGCCGGTACGCAAGCCCGGCGCTGGGGAGGCGTTTGGACACGCGGAAGAAGTGGCCGCCAATCTGGGCACATTGGCGGATGTCAGGAAGCTGCTGCTGCGACAGCTGAGATATGAAACCAGAGGGTCAAGTATGTACAAGATGCTGTCGGAGCAGGCAGACGCCCTCGCCGAGTTCGCCATGCGAGCAGATAGATTCTTGACAACGAGATAGAGCGCATGAAAAAAGGGAAATCTGACTCCAAGGACCGGCAACTTGCGATAGACGAGACAGCGAATCCACAGGAGCGAGCTGCTGCGATATCTAGAATTGGCGCAGATCGACTGCACGAATATGAGGATATTTTTTCCAAGTTGCTGCATCATAAGGAGCCGTCGATTCGAGAAAGTGCAGCAATGGCACTGGTTGCCTATTGGGGATTGTCAGCCTACCTGGATCCGGTAATGCACATGCTGCATCGAGACCCTGATCTGTCCTGCCGCCTGGCAGCGTCAAACGTGTTGTGTGTATTTGCAGGACGACACACCGCAGGCCCTTCAGAGCGAGAGCTTGTGCTGCGCGCGTTAGTCCAATCGGTCATGCAAGACGAAGACCCCATGGTTCAGGCTTCAAGTTATCAGCGTTTTCTAAAGCTGGTTGCACCCGACCGCGCTGCCGCTGTGCCTGATGAGCTTGATCGCCGGAAGGAAGTCGACTGGAAGCTGATCGCGCCATACTTGACCCAATAGCGTACAGCTACTCGGACGGCTCGGGCAACGAGGTGCTCCGCAAGGTGCGGGCGGAGCCGGGGCTCGCGCCCGAGCGGGACGCGGACGGCGCGCTGGTCCACGACGCGCAGGGCAACCTGGTCCTCGCGCACACGACCTCTCGCTGGGTCGGCACCGGGCGCACGGTGCTCGACAACAAGGGCAATCCGGTCAAGCAGTACGAGCCGTTCTTCAGCGCGACGCACGAGTACGAGGACGAAGCCGAGCTCGTCGAGTGGGGGGTCACGCCGATCCTGCGGTACGACCCGCTCGGCCGGCTCGTCCGCACCGACCTGCCGAACGGCACCTTCTCCAGGGTGGTGTTCGACGCCTGGAAGCAGACCTCGCACGACCCCAACGACACCGTGCTCCAGAGCGCGTGGTACGCCGCGCGCCAGGCGCTGCCGGCGGGCGACCCCGAGCGCCGGGCCGCGGACCTGGCGGCCGCGCACGCCGGCACGCCGGCCGTCAGCCACCTGGACGCGCTCGGGCGGGTGTTCCGCGCGGTGGCGGACAACGGCCCCGAGGGCCAGTACGTCACCCAGACCACGCTCGACATCGAGGGGCAGCCGCTCGCGATCACCGATGCTCGCGGCAACCAGGCCATGCTCCACCGCTTCGGGATGGGCGGGCAGCTGCTCTATCAGAAGAGCAACGACGGCGGCGAGCGCTGGATGCTGGCGGGCGCGACAGGGCAGCGGCTCCGCGCCTGGAACGGGCGCGGCTTCGTCTACCGCTCTTCCTACGATGCGTTACGCCGGCCGACCCACGAGCACGTGCAGCCCGCCTCGGGCAGCGAGCGCCTGGCGCGCCGCTACGTCTACGGCGAAGCCCACCCCCAGGCGACGGCGCTGAACCTGCGCGGACGGCCGTACCAGGTGTATGATGGTGCGGGTGTGGTGACGAGCCTGGCGCACGACTTCAAGGGCAATCTGCTGCAGGCCTCGCGCCGCCTGCGCAGCGACGTGCACGCAGACGCCGACTGGTCGGTGCTCGCGGCGCTCACGGATGGGGCCGCCATCGCCGCGGCGGCCGAGCCGTGGCTCGAGACCGAGAGCTTCGCAACGCAGACGGCGTACGACGCGCTCAACCGACCCACGAGCGTGACGGCGCCGGACACGAGCGAGCTCAGGCCCACCTACAACGAGGCCGGCCTGCTCGAGCGCGTCGAGGCGCGCGTCCGCGGCGCGGCGGCGTGGACGACGTTCGTCGACGACATCGACTACGACGCCAAGGGCCAGCGCGAGAGGATCGACCACGGAAACGGCACCTCCACCGCGTACACCTACGATCCGCTCACCTTCCGGCTCTCGCGCCTGAGGACGCAGCGCAGCGCAGACAGCGCCGTGCTGCAGAACCTCACCTATGTGTACGACCCGGCGGGAAACATCGTCGAGATCGGCGACAGCGCGCAACAGACGGTGTTCTTCAACAACGCCGTAGTCTCGCCGCGCGCGCGGTACGTGTATGACGCGATCTATAGGCTGATCGAGGCGACAGGCCGGGAGCACGCGGGCGGGCTCGCCGACGTGCAGCGCGACCAGAACGACCTGCCGATCCAGTCGCTGCCGCACGCCAACAACGCCCAGGCGCTCCGGAATTACACCGAGCAGTACGTTTACGACGCTGTCGGCAACCTGCTGCGGATGGTGCATCAGGCCGGTACCGGGAGCTGGACGCGGCGGTATGCCTACGAGGCAACGAGCAACCGGCTGGTGAGCACGAGCCTGCCGGGGGATCCGGTGAACGGGCCTTACAGCGCGACGTACGCGCATGACGATCACGGCAACATGACGGCCATGCCGCACATCGACGAGCTCACCTGGGACGAGAATGACCAGGTGCGGAGCACGGATCTCGGCGGCGGTGGGATCGTCACCTACACCTACGATGCAGCCGGGCAGCGCTCGGCTTGAATCTGTTCGCCTATGGGTCCGCCGACCAGTACGCCGTCGTCCCGAAGGGATGGTACTCCTCATAGCCGATCACGAGCCCCGCCCCGTCGACCTCCAGCAAGGCCGACCCGAGGTGGTTGTCGAGCTGGTAGCGCAGCCGCGGCGTCACCGTGAAGGGCCCCGAGGTGTCGATCGTCTTGGTCTCGACCATGGCCACCCGACGCGCGCCATCCATCACGTGCAGCGTCTGCCGCTCCAGCACCAGCCCCGTCATGTTGCGCTTGCGGTAGACCTCGTAGCCGCCGAGGTAGATGCGCTCCTCGACGAGCCCGCTGTGCTCCCAGACCTTGCGTACGTTCACCAAGGAAGGCACGGCATTCCGCGGGAATCTGAGGACACCAAACCAATTCACCCTGAACGCGAACGGATCTTTCACCGCGAATTTCGACAAATTGACAAAATGGACGACGAAATGACCAACCGATTGATACACGTGCAACCCATGGACGCGGACGCGGCAAGTGCGATCATGGACTCGATCCACGAGCCAGTGGTTCGGAACCTTGTCAGCGTTGCATTCGGGAAGGCATGGGGGCGATTCGCGAGGTGCTCTACGTTGGCCGGCCAGGAGATTCCGCTCCGCCTGCCCGCGGAGTCGTTCGACATGGCATTCTACATCCGAGTGATGCGGGTGCTCTTTTCAAGACCAGATTTTATCCGGCGCATTCTGGCAGGAGAAGCTGTTCCGCCGGCCCCCATCGTGCGCACGCCAATGGCGCTGAACGAAGAGGCCGCGGAGCGCGTGCGGCAATCCATAACCGATCCTATTTGCCGCAACCTGGTCACCGCCGCCCTCAACGAAGCGAGAAAGCAAATCGTCAAGAACGAGGCAGCCGGCGAGGCCGACCTTCAGGCGCCGCCGTGCTTGCCGTTCGACATGGAGTTCTTCGCCACCGTCATGGAGGACTACTTCTCGTTACCATGGTTGATCGAGCGGCTCCTGGACGGGCAGTCACCCGCGCAAGCCTCCGGGTGGGATGATGAGTGACCAGTAGTCGTCGGGCGCCTACCAATCGGACTCGAAGTAGAAGGAGAGCCCGTCTGTGCCAGTACTTGGCCGACAGGGCGGCCGGCCGTCCGTGGGTGACGAGGCTCCCGTTCGTGGTCCATGTCCTCGAGCGCGTCGATGCCTTGCGTGGGATAATGCCAGTCCCCCTGGCGCGAGAAGCGGGGCGACCGCTCGCCTTCAGGCCTCGCCCTCGCGTCCGTACCAGCAGGACACCTCCAGCTTGTCCCCCAGCGGGATCTCCACCGACCCGTAACCGCTGCCTGCGCCGCGCACGTGGTCGAGGTAGGGCCGCAGGTCATCCGGCGCGATGTCGAGATCGTCGGCGACGACGATCGCGCCCCGCCGCAGCCGGGGCTCGAGCATCCGGAGCACCGGCAGATAAAGATTCTTCCAGCCGTCCAGCAGGACGAGATCGATCGGCCCTTCCACGTCCCGGAGCGTCACCAGCGCGTCTCCCTCGCGGATCTCGACGAGATCGCCGAGCCCGCTCTCGTCGAGGTTGTGCCGCGCTCGCCGCACCTTCTCCGGGTGCATCTCGCTGCCGATCACCCGCCCGCCGCCGCCGTCGCGGACGGCCGCGGCCAGGAACACCGTCGAGATCCCGAAGGACGTGCCGAACTCCACCACCGTGCGCGCCCTCGCAGCGAAGGCGAGCAGGTGGAGCAGCCGCCCGACCTCGCGGGATACCGGCAGGTAGGCGTCGGCGAAGAGGTCGGCGAGCCGCTCGGGGTCGGGGCGCGGCCCGCGGCGCTCCCAGTCGCCGCGGACGCGGGCGATGATGCGCGGATCGCCGCTGTCGGCGTCCTGGAAGAGGCGGTCGAGGGTCCCTTGAACGCGCGGCGAATCGAGCGTGGTGCTCATGATAAATGGCTCCTCCGGGCAGGCCCACGGCGACGGCGCTGCTGCCCTCGCTGCTGCCCTGTTCGACACGGAGCCTGCGCCCGAAGAGACATGACTTCCAGTGCATGGTCGGTAAGGTATCGTTGCGTCCCATGCACTCCATGGATCTGAACCTGCTCGTCGCGCTCGACGTGCTCCTCGAGGAGGAGAGCGTGCTCCTCGCCGCGAAGCGGATGCACCTCAGCCCCTCGGCCATGAGCCGCACGCTCGCGCGCATCCGCGAGGCCGTGGGCGACCCGATCCTCGTGCGCGCGGGCCGGCGGCTCGTGCCCACGCCGCGCGCCGCGGAGCTGCGCCCGCGCGTGCGCGCGGTGGTCGCCTCGGCCAGCGCGGTCCTTCGCGAGGGGGGCGCGCTCGACGTCGCCGCGCTCACCCGCAGCTTCGCCGTCCGGACCAGCGACGGCATGCTCGGGCTCCTCGGCGCCCCGCTCCTCGACGCGCTGAGGGCCGAGGCGCCGCGCGTCACCGTCCGCTTCCTCCCCGAGGGCGACGAGGACGTGGCCGCGCTCCGGGAGGGTCGGATCGATCTCGACGTCGGCGTCATCGGCGACATGGGCCCGGAGATCCGCGTGCAGGCGCTCGCCAGGGACCGCTTCGTGGGCGTGGTGCGCCGCGGCAGCCCGCTCGCGTCCGGCAAGGTGACGCTGCAGCGGTTCGTCGAGCACGCCCACCTCGGCGTCTCCAGGCTCGGGAAGACCTGGGGCCCCATCGACGAGGCCCTCAAGAAGAAAGGGCTCGCCCGGACCACGGCGGCCGTGGCGTCCGGCCATTACGCGGCGCTGTGCCTCCTCGCCAGCTCCGACCTCGTCGGCGCGTTCCCGTCGAAATGGCTCGCGCATGCCGCGCCGCGCTTCGATCTCGTCACGTTCCCGCTGCCCGTGACCACGCCGGCCATCACCATCGCGCAGGCGTGGCACCCCCGCTTCGACGCCGACCCCGCGCACAGGTGGCTGCGCGACCGGCTCCGCCGCGTCTGCCGGTCCATCGCGGAGCTCGCGGCGTAGCCACGGCCGGCCGAGCGCCGCCGCGCCCTCCACTCGTGGAGCGTCGCGCGCGCCCGCACACGGATCATCGGCGCTTCGAGCCGGAGCGCGCTTGGCGGTTCATTCCTCGGTGGATCAACGTGATCGGTATCCTAGCCGAGGGGGGTTCGCGTACCTGGATCACCGCGCGATGCCGCGGAGCTCCAGCTCGCCGCCCGGCGAGCGCGCCGCGAGCACCGTGATCGTCGCCGAGGCCGACGGCCCGAACAGCTCGAGCCCCGAGAGGCCGGGCACCTCGGCCGCGGGCGCCGAGAGATCGGCCGGCCTCCGCCGCAAGGACGCCTCGCCCCCCGCGGGCCGCTCCACCCACTCGACGAGCTCGCCGCGGACCGCCGGAAGCACGTACGGCGAGCCCTCCATCTCGATGCTCGCCACCACGGCGTCGCCGCTCACAGGACCGGCGATGTCCCCGATCAGCAGATCGAATTGCTCGAACTTGGGCTCCGGATGAATCCACGCCCATTCGAGATAGGCTATCTTCTCTCCGGCGCCGAGCATCGGGAACGCCTGTTTGCCCTCCCGGGAGCGCAAGGTAGCGCGCCTTGTGCGTCGATCATGGACCACGATGTCCGCGAGATCGCGCTCGTCCGCGTCGAAGCGGCCGTCGGGATCCTCCGAGAAATCAGCGAAGGCGACGTGCGTCGCCGAGATGTCCGGGAAACGCTGCTGCCCCGGGCCGGACGCGATGCGGACCGCCTCCGCCTGGCCGGGCTCGTACAGGAAGATGTCCGTGTCGCCCGCATCGTCTGCGGTCAGCCAGCCCGTCAGCACCACGGCGTCTCCATGCACGCGCGGCTCGCCCGCGTGATCGAACGGGCCGGGGATCGTCGCGGCCTCGCCGCCCCAGCGCGCGCGCACCACGCGTGTTCCATTCTCCGCCGCCTCCCAGGCCACGACGTCGCCGGCGAGCGCAGGCCGGCGGGGCTTCTCGGCGGCGGGCGCGAGGAGGAGCTCTTCGCCCGTGCCCAGATCGCGCAGCTTCAGATCGCCGCTCTGGCCGCCTGCCTCGGGCGCCGCGACGTAGACCAGCCAGCAGCCGTCGATCGCGTAGGGGGGAGCTCCAGGCGCCCGCAGGGCGCCTGCGTGGAGGCTCGAGGCGGAGACCGCAGCGCCGTCGGCCGCGGAGGCGTCGCATGCAGCGGGCGAGGGCGGCGTGGTGGGGGCGCCACCTCCGCTGTCAGAGGGCGGCGTGGTGGGGGCGCCACCTCCGCTGCCAGACAGGTGAGCCGGCGATTCGCCGACGACCGCCGGCGAGCAGCCCGCGACGAACAGCGCGAGAGCGAACCGCCCGCCCGATCCACGGCGAGAGCGCGGACCTTGACGGCGGGGACGCGGGAAGATTGGAGGGAGGTTTCTTCCCGTTCCCGCCTCGCGGCCTCGATGGTGAGCCTCCCTGGGCCTCGACCTGTTCAGTGCTCCGGAACCGCTGTCTTTCATGAAGAGTCCTCCGATGCTGCCTTTGCCTGCTCCGCTGTCGGCAGAGCCTTCACGAGGTGATTCACTCCGCCTTCCTCTGCGACCCGGAGGGGGCGCGCATGCCGAGGCGCGCCATGCGCTTCTTCAGACCGTGGCGCGTGATGCCGAGGCGCTCGGCCGCGCGGCTGATGTTCCCGCCGGTCTCCGCGAGCGCGCGCCGGATCGGCTCGCGCTCGTCGTCCTCGGCCAGCACGCGGCCCGCCTCGCCCGAGCTGCCCCGCCCCGCGGCCGGCGGCGGGACGGGACCGGCCGGCGGTCGGGCCGGGGCCGCGGGGCGCTCCGCCGCGGCGGGCGTCCGGCGCGCGCTCGCTCGCATCGCCCGCGGGAGGTGCTCGCGCTCGACGCGGCGCACGCCGAGCGCGGCCAGGCGCTGGACCAGGTTTGCGAGCTCCCGCACGTTGCCGGGCCACGCGTGGGCATTGAGCGCCGCCAGCGCGCGCGGCGCGATCTCGATGGGGGCGCCCGTCCGGTCCAGATACCCGCGGAGCAGCAGCGGCACGTCGCCCTCCCGGTCGCGGAGCGGCGGCACGTGAATCTCGATCGCGTTCACCCGGAAAAGCAGGTCCTGCCGGAACGCCCGCTCGGCGACCGCCTGCGCCAGATCCCGGTTCGTGGCCGCGATGATCCGCACGTCGAACGGCCGCTCGTCGTCGCTGCCCACCGGGCGATAGCGCCGTGACTCCAGCGCCCGCAGCAGCACCGCCTGCCGCGCGAGCGGCAGCTCCCCCAGCTCGTCGAGGAAGAGCGTGCCGCCCTCGGCCCGGGCGAGCAGGCCGGGGCGCGCGCGCTCGGCCCCCGTGAACGAGGCGCGCGCGTGGCCGAAGAGCTCCGCCTCGAAGAGCGTGTCGGGGACAGCGCCGCAGTTGACGGCGACGAGCTCGCGCGAACGGCGCGGGCCGAGATCGTGGAGCGCGCGGGCGAAGAGCTCCTTGCCCGTGCCGGTCTCGCCCGTGAGGAGCACCGGCAGGTCGCTGTCGATGGCCGCGTCGAGGCGCGCGAGCGCCCGGCGTAGCGCGGGGCTCTGGCCCAGGATGTCGGGGAAGCTCCTCCGCAGCGGGGCCGCGGGCACGACGGTCGTCTCGGCGCGCCGGAGATCGAGCGCGGGCTCGGCGTGCGAGGCAAGGCAGGCAGGCGCCGGGCCTTCGCGGCGGGGCTCGTCCGGCGCTCCGGGGCGGGCGAAGAGGCGCAGGAAGAGCCCCGCGAGCGACGCCCAGCGAGCGGCCTGCGCCTCCGTGACGGCGTCGAAGCACGCCGGGCGGAATCGGTGCTCGACCACGACGAGCGCGCGCGGAGGGCCGTGGAGCACCGGACCTGGCGCGGCCGCGCTCGCCGCCAGGGCGCGCGCGCCCATGGAGGCGTGGTCCGCGCCGCCGCGCAGCACGAGCCGCGAGCCGCGGCCGCCCGGCGTCTCCACGTCGCGCTGGTAGTGGACGGGCGCGGCCTGGCTCAGCGCGAGCTGCGCCAGGTCCGGCGCGATGCGCCGGGCCGCCTCGGCGATCTCCAGCCCGTCGATGTCGGCGCCCCAGGCCGCGACCACCCGCCCCTGCTCGTCGACCACGGCGAGCAGCGCGCGCTCCGCCCCCGACTGCCGCACGAGGGCGCGTGCGAGCCCGACTGCGGCTTCCGCGGCGCCGTCCGCGGCCGCCTTCGCGCCGTCGCCCGCGGCCGCCACCGACGCGAGCCACGCCCAGAGCGCGTCATCCTCCCCGCTCGCCACCGCCGTCATGCCTCGGCCAGCATACGCGCCGCGTGCCGCGGCCGGTTCGCCCTGCGCCGCGGCCGGTTCGCCCTGCGCCGCGGCCGGTGCGCCCTGCACTGCGGCCGGTGCGCCCTGCGCCGCGGCCGGTGCGCCCTGCGCCACGCGCGCGCCGCCCGGCGCCGTCGCCGCGGCCGGTGCCCGCCGTACGCCCTGCCGCGCCGAGCGCAGCACGTCGAGCGCCTGCGCTTCCACCTCCGCGAGCATCGCCGCGCGGGCCCGCCGCGCCGCCCGGATCGCCCCCCGCGCCGCCCGCCGGGGCTCCGCCGGCAGCTTCGTGAGGTACGCCTGCGCCTCCGCCACCTGGGCCCGCGCGTCCACCAGCGGGTCGCTCGCCCGAACGCCCGGGTCCAGCGCCGCGAGCGCCGCCAGCGCCCTCGCGCCGTCGCCGTCGAGCAACGCCACGCTCGCCCGCGCGATCACCAGATCGGCCTGGATCGCCGCAGGGAGCGACGCCGCGAGCGCCCACGCCTCCTCGATGCAGCGCTCCGCCGCGCGCGCGTCGCCGCGGCGCACCTCGATGTCCGCGCGCGCCGACAGGCACCAGCCGCGCCCCGCCACCTGACCCAGCGACCGCGCGAGCTGCATCGCCTCGTCGAGCGCGCGGAAGGCCGCCTCGTAGCGCGACGCCTTCCCGAGCGCGATCCCCAGGTTCATCAGGCACGACCGCATACCGGCTCGGTCCCCGAGGCTCCGCTTGACCGCGAGCGCTGCCTCGAACGTCCGCACTGCGTCTTCCACCTGGCCGCGGTAGAGGGCGACGACACCCGCGTTGTGGTGGAGCCGCGCCACCTCTTCCACATCGTCGGCGCTCCCGCCCGCCGAGGGCAGCTTGGCCTGCGCCTGCGCGAGCCATGCCTCCGCCTCGCCCCAGTCGGCGCGCATCAGCGCCGCGAGCCCCAGCGTCGACAGCGCGAACGCCTCGGCCGCCCCGCCGCCGAGCCTCCGCGCCGCCGCGAGGGCCGCGAGCGCCTGCTCCTTCGCCGCCGTCGCGTCCCCGTCGCGCGCGCTCTTCTCCGCGCGCCGCCGCAGCGCGAGCACGAGCACCCGCTCGTCCCGCTGCGCCGCCTCGTCGAGCCACGCCACGACCTGCGGGTGCGCCGCGCCCACGCCCGCGTCGCGCGTCAGCCGCTCGAGCCTGCACAGGAGCCCCGGGGTCCTCCGGTCCGCGTCCTCGCCGAGCGCGAACAGCGCCTCGATCTCCTCCGACCGCAGCCCGGCCTCGCGCGCTTGCGCCGCGGCCCGCTCGTGAAGCTGCGCGCGGCGGGCTTTCGTGCACGGCGACGCCGCCGCCGACAGGAGCGCCGACGCAGGCGCGCTGGGATCCGCAAGCAGCGCCGCGGCGACCTCCTCGGCGACCTCGGGCGTGGCGAGCGCCGCGGCGAGATCCCTCGCCAGGGCCGGAGCGGAGAGCGTGTAGAGCGCGCCGGCCGCCTCCTCCCGCCTCGCGATCAGCGAGCCCGCGAGCAGCTCGCCGAGGGCCCGCTCGCCGGAGGCGGCCCGCTGCCCGCCGCTGCGCACCGACGCCCTGCCGCCGCGCCCGAACGCGGGACGGCAGAGCGCTTCGGGCAGGGCGCCGCCCGCGATCGCGATGGCCGCGAGCATCGCGCAGGCGTCGGCCGACAGCCCGCGCACGCGCTCGATCGCCGTGTCCTTCGTGAGCGGCACGCGGCCGAGCGACGCGAAGAGCCACCCCGGGTTCTTCCCCGACGCCACGGCGGCCTCTCGCAGGCTCGCCTCGTCGTCCACGCCGAGCGCGTGGCACAGCGCGCCGAAGCTCCTGTCGCTGAGCGGCTCGAGCGCCACGCACTCCGCGCCCTCGGGCGCGCTCCGGACCGTCGCGACCACCTCGATCGCCGCGCCGCCGGGCGCCGCCGGCCGGCACCGGTACGCGTCGAGCGCGGCGCGGAGCTCGGCCGGGGCCTGGTCCAGGTCGTCCAGCAAGAGCAGGAGCGGCGGCCCGTCGCCGGGCGGCGTCACGAACGGCGGCGCCCGCTCGGCGCCCCGGAAGAACGCGATGAGCCGCGGCAGGAGCGGGTCGACCTCGCGCGGGAACGCCATGGTCCGAGCGCTCCGCCCGCCGAGCAGCGCCCGCGTCACGAGCTCGCGGCCGAGGTGGCTCTTGCCGGCGCCGCTCGGTCCGGTGATGTAGCGCACGCGGCCTGACGGGGCCTTTTGCAGCGCCTCGAGCTCGCGCTCCCGCCCGATGGGCGCGGGCGGCGTCCCGACGGCGATGCCTGCCTCCGCGGCCGCGACGCCGAGCTGCCGGAGCACCTCGCGGGCCTCGGGGGGGCGGTCTCGCGGGTGCAGGGCGAGGAGCGCATCGATCACCTCGGCCACGCTCGGCTGGACCCACGGGGCGGCGTCGCGCAGCGGGCGCCGCGCGCGCCAGGGCCCGGGCGGGCGGCCTGCGGCCGAGCACCACGCGAGCGCCCCCAGGCTGTAGAGGTCGGACGCGGGCGAGGGCGCGCCCCCGGCGAGCAGCTCGGGGGCGGCGAAGGCGGAAGTGAACGCAACGGCGCCGCCCGGCGCGCGCGCCCTCGACACCGCCGCCCCGAGGTCGAGGAGCACGGCTTCGGCGCTGCCCCCGCCGAGAGGCCGCATCCGGACGTGCGCCGGCTTGAGATCGCTGTGCACGAAGCCCGCGTCGTGCAGGGCGGCGAGGGTCCTCGCGACGCCGCCGAGCACGCGCGCGAGCCGCGCCGGGCGTTCGGTGGCCGGGGCCCCCTGCACCCACGCCGCGGCGTCCTCGCCGGCCACGTACTCCTCGACGAGGAAGGGGGCTCCCATCCGCTCGTCCCGCCCGAGATCGTGCGCCCGCACCACGCCGGGGACGCGCAGGCGCGCGAGCAGCGCGAACTCGCCGAGCAGGGCGTTCTCGCGGAAGGCGCCCTGACGGAACACCTTCGCGACGAGCTCGCGCCCCCGCGCCTCGCGGTCGATCACGCGCCCCACGACGCCCTGCGCTCCCTGCCCGAGGATCTCGCCTGGCTCGTACCGAGCATGGGCCACGAAGGGCTCGCGCCGCGGGGCGTGCATGGCGGAGAGGCTACTCGCGCGCGGCGCTCGCCGTCGCTCCGGCTGCGATGCGGGCGAGCAGGGGCGCGCCGTACGCGGGCTCGCCGAGGAGCGCGAGCGCGCGGCGGAGGCGCGGCTCGGCGAAGCGCCCGAGATCGTCGAAGTGGCGCGCGGCGTCGCCGGCGAGGGACGGGTCTGCGAGCCGCCGCGCCGCGCCGACGTCGGCCGCCTCGATCTCGGGCGAGAGCACCTCGACGCGGAGCATCATGACGCGCACCATGTCATCGGGCGTGGGATCGATGGTGAGCGGGATCGAGGCGTCGGTCCACGCCTCCGGCGCGAGGTAGAGCACCCGCACGCCGGGCGTCCGGAACCACTGGCGCTTCCAGGTGTTCACCATGGCGACGGCCTCGTCGTGGTACAGGCCGGTCGCGTCGAGGGCGTCGATCACGCTCGCGCCGAGCGCCTCGACGAACGCGTCGAGGGGTGGGGCTCCGTCGAGCGAGGGGGCGCGCTCGACGAGCGTGCCGCCGCTGGCGATGCCCTCGGGGTGCGCGACGAACGCCCCCGCCGAGGCGCCGACGTTGAGGACGAAGACGGTGCCGATCGCCTCGCCGAGGGTATTCTCGGCGGAGATCGCCCCGCCGGTACCGGCCGTCACCCGGACGGGCAGGTCGAAGTTGCCGAGCCCTCGATAAAACAGGAAGCGCTCGTGCTGGGGCGCCTCCGTCGCGCCGGGCACGCCTGCGACGCGGAGCGGGTTGGCGCCGACCTGGCGCGCGTGGGCCCACGTGAACCGATCGAGCGGCGCCTCGGGCAGGGGGACGTCGCTGTCGCGCCCGAGGATCTCGAACGTACCCCACTCGATGTAGCTGTTCGCGAGCGCGCCGTACCTCTCCGCGCACACCGGCGAGCCAAAGGGGAACTCGGGGTCGAGCGCCGGGTCCGTGTACGTCGTCACGCCAGCAACGGTGTTGGGCGCGAAGATGGGCGGGTCAAAGCTGCGGACGGCGGGGTACCACTGCGTGAAGATCCCTTTGCGGAACGCGACCTGGACGTGCGCGTTGAGCGGCTCCTCGGCGTAGAAGTAAGTTACCGGCGTCTCCATCTTCACGTTGACGCTCGTCGACGTCGAGCCATCGAGCGAGCCGGCTTCGAGCCGGTCATAGACGAACGCGGGGAGGTCCTCCTCTTCGTGGTGCAGCCCCGGTTGAAACGAGCCGTCGGATCCGACGACCACGGTGTCGGTGCCCCATTCGTGGACGATGAAGCCCTTGCCGGGGTACGCGAGATCAGGCGCCGAGGGCACGTCGCGCGCGGGCTGCGCTGGCTGCGGGCCGGGGTGAGGCGCCGGACCGGGCGGCGCGCCTTCGTTCGAGACACCACTGTCGAACGTTCCGGAGCACGCGGCGATCAGGGTGGTGAGGACGAAGGGGAGCGTGAGGCGGCGGGATGTCGATGCGGTTACCATGGTAGGATCTCCTGCCCGGCCCTGAAGCAGCTCTCGGGCCATCTCACCAGGTCATCGAATCTCGATGGATTGCGAGCGTCGCCCCGCGGCGGTTACCAGTGGATGTGGTAACTGGAACGGCGCGGCGACCATGCCGCTGGTAACCACGCGCGACGCCTGGACCGGGCGGGTCGTCGCCGGCAGCTCGATCGTCGCGGACCTCCCACAGGTTCACGGGGCTCCAGCTTGGCCAAGAAGACCAGCAGGCACTGCACCGACGCGACAGGGAGGGTCCGCCGAGCGCCACGGGGAGGCCTCATCCTCGCGGGGTTATGGGTCCGTTCGGCCGGCGCGCGCTGCCTCCCAGGGGTACGAGAGCCGGTAGTCGGAGAATTGACCCCATGGGTGCATGGACACCTCCAGGCATCACACAACTACCTTGACGCTCACCGGACACAGAGCAGAGCTGGCGCGAGCGCGTCACATGCCGTGCGCGCGCGCCGGCGCGCGCAGTGGACCAACTTCCTCCGGGTCGCGTGCTCCATCGCATCACAGCGGGGAGGCAGCTCTACGAGCCGTACAGCGGTCGGAGGCTGCAGAGCGCACAGAGACGCATGGCCTCCCACGTCGGTGAGGCGGCGGAGGGACGGGACGGCCGGCGGGACTTGACCCTTCGCGGCGCGGATCGGTACCATGCTCATGTTGGACCTCGGCTGGCACGGGGTTCGGCTACGCTGCTTTAGGTGTTGGCGCACCCGTGCGAGGCTCGCCGTCCTCGGCCCTGGTGTGTTGCCAACGCATGCAAGTGCATTTACCGGATCCCACGGCTTTGCCTGGTTCTTGTTTTGCGAGAGCGTCGCAGCGGCCGGCAAAGGTCGAGCGAGCGCGACGAATGGCCACCCGCTCGCCCGCAAGGACATTGTTGAACGGATAGAAGGGAGAGACCGCGGGATGAACGAGACCCTCAAGAAATATGCGGACATCGGGCTCCTGATCGGCGCCGAGATCGGCACCAAGATCATCGGGGCCATCACCCTGTGGATCGTGGGGCGCCTGATCATACGCGGCATCCTTCGCTTGCTCGATCGAACGACGAAGTTCCGCAACATCGACGAGACGCTCGCGCGTTACCTGCACTCGGTCGCGAGCGTTCTGCTCAACATACTCCTCGTCATCACGGTCCTCGGCGTCTTCGGCGTCCAGACCTTCACCTTCGCCGGGATCCTGGCGGCGACCGGGGTCGCCATCGGTATGGCCTGGTCTGGCCTGCTCGCCAATCTGGCCGCTGGCGTCTTCATGATCGTGCTGCGCCCTTTCAAGGCCGGCGACGTGGTCACCGTCGCCGGCGTGACGGGCATCGTGCATTCGATCGGCCTCTTCGTCACGTCGGTCGATACCTTCGACAACGAACGCACCTTTCTCGGCAACAACAAGATCTTCGGCGAGATCATCAAGAACCACTCCGAGAACCCCGTCGCGCGCTTGAACATCAACGTGCAGCTTCCCCACGGCGCCGACGTGCACAAGGTCATCGCGGTATTGAAGGAGAAGCTCGCCAATGCGCCTCATGCCGCCAGCAACCCAGCGCCGTTCATCGAGATGGTGGGCATGACCCTCTCCGGCCCGCTGCTCGTCGCGCATCCCTACGTCGAGAGTGCGAAATACCCCTTGGCGCTCGCCGCCGCACACCTGGTCGTTTATGACGAGGTCGCGAAGCTTGGCTACCCGACCCCGGCGCAGACGGTGGTGCTCCGCGAAGACGGAGCGCGGCTCGCGGCGGTCAATGGGCACGACGCGCGTGGGCCCTCGCAGGTGTCAAACGCCGGGACGCCCGGAGCGCCCTGATCAGTTCCTGCAGCCCGGCCTGCCCCGCCCCGCGGACGTCATCCGGCTCGACTGAAGCGAGTCTGCGGCGAGGGAGCGGTCGGCGATCGAGCGCGGGCATCCTCGCCTTTCCCGCCGAATATCGGGACCCACCGTGACACGGGTTCACCACCGCAGCCCCGCCATGAACCGTGGCTGCCGAGCACGCGTCCTCCCCACACATCCTGTCAGGGCCCATCGTTCCCTGATTCGGCCACGGCCATTCCTCGCCTTCGTGGCCTGCCCATCCGTAGGATTCCGGGCTTTGCGTTTAGAACGTCTGCTCGGCGAGCATCTTCTCGCCGAGATCCCGTCCCGCACCGGGACGACCATCTGCGCTCCGAGTCGGCTTCGCCGTGGCTCCACGAGGTGGACGCCGCAGCCGGGCTCGCCGAAATCGGTGGCAGAGTATACAAGTTCTCATCCAACGGCCGAATCCCTCGGCGGCCCTCAAGAGACGCGTCCAGAAGGCAACCAAACGCCGCGCGCGCGTCGCCACCGTGGAGCCGTGGAACTATCTCGATCCGGACGGTTGCGCACGCCGTCGTCGAGCGGACGCTCCGCGGAGCGCGGCAGGGGCCTGGCTCGGATCTCGTCTTTTTTCACCATCGCCTCGGCTCGTTCTCCCGCTCGTTCACACGTCCGCGTCCCGTGCGCAGATCAGCCGGTACTCCCGCTCGACGATCGCAGCCGTGCTCGGTCCGCGCCAGTACGGCTTGATCCATCGCGGCCTCGTGTCCTTCCAGCTCCGCCCCGCGCGGCGCCAGTGGCCGCGGACCATGCAGCGACGGATGGCCTGCACGTCGGAGGAGCCGCGACGCACGCGCTTGAGCTGCCTCAACGAGGTGACGTCGATCTTGCCGGGCAGGCGGAAGACCCCGTCCGTGGGCGGCACCGCGCCGTTGCGACGGCGGCGCGGCGGCGGCGCGTCGGCGCCGCGCGGGTCGCCGAGCACGGCATCCGCGTCGGCGCTCGTGGCGTAGAGGATCGCGTTGACCACGAGGCCGAGCAGGCCGCGGAGCGGCGGCGAGGCGACGAGGGTCGCGAGCTCCTCGCCGTGCTCGTCGCCGGGCGACAGGAACCCCAGCAGCTCGGCGATCCGGGCGTCCCGTGGCACCACGAGGTCGCGCTCGACGAGCTCGGGCCACCCGCCGTCGCGCGCGTCCGCCGCGAACGCGAGCCGCAGATCGGTGCGCTCGTCGCCGGCGGCGCTGGCCGTGACGTACACGGTCAGCACCGAGAGGATCCGGCCGCGGAGGCGCGCTGACGGGTCCTCCGCGAGCAGGCGCTCCGCGAGCCCGAGGGCGTAGCGATCGGTGAAGACCAGCGCGAAGCTCGTGAAGGGCGCGCGCAAGGCCTCGCCGGTCACGTCGAGCGCCGTGGCGCCGAGCATCCACGAGAGCCCCTCGTCGACCCAGAAGACCTTGCGCAGGTGGACCTCGAAATCCGCGAGGATCCGGGCCCACGAAGCGAGGAGGGCGCCCCCGGCCGCGGCGACGGGCGCCGATGCGCCGTCCTCCCTCGTATCCTGGACCGACGCGCGCACGAGCCGCTGGAAGCCGAGATCGCCGTCGACCTCCTCGCGCCCGATCACGCGCGTCAGATCGCCGCCGGACGCCCGTCGCGCGCGATCGGCGATGTCGGCGGACACCTCGACGAGATCGGCGTCGAGCTCCGCGATGACCTCGTGGGGCAGGCGCGGCGCCTCTTGCTTCCGCGACCGGCCGCGCGCGAGCTCCTCGAGCTGCAGCTCCTCCCACATCCACGTGGGATCGAACGCGGCCGACCCCTCGGTGAGGGCGCGTTCGTATAGACGCTCGAGCCCCTCGATGAGCTCGGCGGCCCGCGGCCGCAGCGCGTCCACCGCTGCGGCGGCGCGCGGCGTGGCCCCGTCGAGCGCCGGCACCGGCTCGTCGAGCCACGCCTCGTAGTGCTGCTGGAGCATCTGCACGGCGGCCTGGCGCACCTCGTCCGGCGGCACCACCGCGACCTCGCCGCCTCCGCCTCGCGTCTGTGCGAGCATGGCCTGATCCAGGTCCTGGTGCTCGGTGACGCGGTACTTCACCGACGCCCCCGCAAGCCGCTCGACGAGCGCCTTCGCGGCCTCGCCGCGCTCGCGGGAGTTGGTCTGCACCTCCAGGCGCCCTCCCTCGATGCGCAGGAAGGCGCGGGAGACCGTCTCCTTGCGCTGCGCGCCGCTGCCCACCCAGGACCAGACCTGCTCCTCGCCGTCGCGCGTTATGTCGCGCGCGCGGTCGAGCGCTGCCACGAGCTTGCCTTCATCGAGCAGGTCGAAGTGGACCTGCGTCAAGATCAGCGGGTCGCCGTCGTAGTTCACGAGCGCCGGAACGCCTGGGCCTATCCAGGCGTCGAAGAACACGGGGACGAGCGCCTCGCGGAGCTCGTCCTCGTCGAGCTCGGCGCCGAGCCGCGCGAGGTGCTTCACCAGCGGATCGCGCAGGCGGGGCTGGATCGGGAAGATGCCTCCGTCGATCTCGGGCTCGCCGGAGGCGCCCTTCTGCACCACGCGCGCGGCGACGAGATCCCAGGTGTGGAGGGAACGCGACCCGGCCCGCTCGCGGACGCGAACCTCGCCGCCGTGGAGCAGGTCGCGCAGGGTGAGGCTCGCTCCCGGCGCGACGCCGATCACCTCGTAAAGGCGCATGGAGCTCCTGCGAGCCATCTCGAGATATCTCCGCTCGCCATGGCGCAGGTCCGGGAGACCGCGGAGGTCGCAGAGGTCACGGTCCCCCTCGAGGACCTCCTCGGCGAGCGTCAGGCCTGCGCTCCGTTCATCGAAGAGGAGCCAGAACTGGAACGCAACCTCCACCATCTCCAGGAGAGCAGCGTCCGTCCACCGGGCGCGGAGCGGGAAGTGCTTGCCCCAGAACATCTCCCTGGCGTTGTCGAGGTCGTCGGGATGAATCGAGTGAAAGAGCTTCTGCAGCGCGGCATGACGATCCGCCGCCGTGTATGGCGCGCCGCCACCGCTGCCGCTCGTGAGACAACACTTCTTGTACTTGCGCCCGCTGCCGCACGGGCAGGGTTCATTGCGTCCGACCTTGGCCATCGCGGTGCAAGGTACGCGATCTAAGCGGCGGGACGGCGGCGATGTTCATCGAACATCGAAGATTTGGAGGTCGAGACAGCCTCTCCATTGCATTCCGACGAGCTTGTCTATTTTTCCGCGGCGGAGCCAACACGCTACTGCTTTGAAGAGGGAACGGACCATTCATAAAAAATGGCAACACATAGTCCAGGTTCGGAATGCAGGAGCATACGGAAGATGGAGCGAGCTCATCTCCAGGTCTCCTCGTCGGGTTCGTGGGGATGGCATCATCGCCTTGGCACGTTCGCCCGTTTCCAGCGGTCGAAGAAACCCCGGCGCCGCGACTGTCGCTTCCGCATCGCCTCGAACCTCCCCGCGAACCCGGCGCCCGTGCCATCGCGGGCGGCGAGGTCGCGAAGGTCGATCGCCAGCTTGAGCGCCTCATCGTAGGCGCTCTTCGCGACCAGGGCCTCCAGCTCGCTCCATGCTGCGTCGAGCCGCCTCGCGAGCGCGTCGAGCTGCTTCGTCCGGGCGACCTCTGCGGCCTTGCGCGACCGCTCGGCGCGGAGCGTTTCGACGCGCTCTCTCTTCTCGCGGCGCTCCTCAGCCGCCGCGCGCAGCTCCGCTACGGTCCGTGGAGCCCTGGTGGTGTTCGCCTTCACCCGAGCACGGAACGCGCGGCGCAGCGCGGCGCCGAGCGCGAGATCCGGCTCGTCCACAGCGCGCCGTAGCCACTGATCCTTGGTGCGCGCGGGGAGCGCGCCGACCCACGCGCGGAGGGCGTCGGCATCCTCCGGCTCCGCGCCGTTCGGCTCCACCGCGGCCGACAGGAGATCGCCGTCGAGGCGAAGGAACCCGACCATCGCCTCGAGCGGCGCGGAGAGCTCGCGGAGCCCCGGCGGCAGCGGCGGCTCCGTCTCGTCGTCCTCGACATCGCCCGCCTCGACTGCGAGGAGCCAGGCGAGGTACGCGGCGCGCAGGTCTCCGCGCAGGAGCTCGCTCCGCACAGGTGCCAGCGACGCGAGCGACGCGCCGCTCGTGAAGTCGTCCTCGGGCTCCTCGGTCTCGCTCACCAGCTCGAGCACGACGTGCTCGCCGGCCTTCGTCATGCGCGCTGCGCCGCCGGGGAAGTACGGGTGGAGTTGCCTCGTGTCCACGCGCGCCGCCGGCAGCCGGAACATCAGCCGCCGCGTACCCCAGTTGGCAAAGTAGAGGTGCGCGTCGAAGTAGCGCTCGAGGAGCTTCGCCGGGTCAGCCTTGAGGTTGCCCCACTGGTACTCGTTCCAGAAGCGCGTGGGCGTGATGTCGGCGCGCGTCGAGATGGCCCTGAGCTCCGCCATCTGCTTGGACGTGAGGGGACGATCGAGCGCGACGAACTCGTACCACTGGTATTCGCTCATCGGTCCGCGAGCTCCCTGGCTAGCACGCGGGCCACCGGGTGGATGGCAGGGCCGACGGTCTTCCGCTTGCAGTTGTGGAAGACGTGCGCGGCCTCGTGCACGATGAAGTCTGCGAACGGGTCGTTCTCGTGAAAGTACGCGGGGGACACGCAACAGGCCGTGGGCACGCACGGCGCGGTTCGCCCCTGCATGCGCTGGCGGAGCTCGGAGCTGAGAGCCTCCCTCAGGTGCGCGTCGCCGCGCCGGATGCGATCGAGCACGTCGCTGCCCGCCCAACCTGGGAAGAGCTGGTCGCGCTCACCCGTACGGAGGTAGTGAGCAGCCTGGGTTTCGATGTTCGTGTTCATGAAGACGTTTCAGGGCATTCCTATCCTACCGGCCGAAGCGATGGGCACCAAAACCGTCCGCGCGTGTAGCCGTACCCGCGCGATGAGCAACGTGGAAAGCAGGCGGGCCGAATGAGAAAACCAGACAGCTTCCTGCAATGCCTTGCGAGCCGCGGGCGGAGTGGGCAGCTCACCCGTGCTTGAGCAGTGAGCCCATGTACCGAGAAGTTCCTTGGGACGACCGGTCCCGCGACGCTCCACGGTCGAACGGACGGAGATTCACGGCCGCCTTGTGTTGTGGATTTTGCGCCTACGATGCCGAAACGAGACGCGAGAACTACGATGGCGTACACGGAATGCATCGAAATCGAGGTTCGGCTTGACTGGTGCCCTCGGCTGAGCTGCCCGCGCTCGGGGAGAGCGACATGGCCGCGCCCGCCCGCTCTGCCGCGTCCCAGGTCGAGCATGCCGTTCGGCTGGCGGAGCGGATCGTCTCGAAGATGTTCGAGAGGAACAAGGAGGAGCTGCTGGACGACTCGGAGTTCGTCCCGCTGGTGCAGTGCGTGGCCGATGCCGTGGAAGACGAGCTGAACGCGCTGGAGCTTTCTGATGCCACATCAGCCCGAGACCGCGTCCTCGCGTTCGCCGTATCCGAGTATGTGGCGCTCTGCGCGGAGCAGGACCCGGATGAGGCGGATGCCGAGAAGGACGAGGCGACCTTTCGATCCTTGCTCACGCGCAGCAGGCGGCCGAAAGCGCGACAACGGTAGGCTTGCGATTCCAAGCCGCGGCGGCGGGGCGGCATGAGGCGCCGTGGCGCGGCTCAGCCCGGAGTGACGGGCGCGCCCTGCTCGATGAGCTTGTGGATGAGGTGCTCCGCCGGGGCGATATGATCTTGCTCCGATGGGGCGACGTCGACCTGGTTCGCTCCCAGGTCCACATTCGCCGGGCGGAGTGGAACGGCATCGAGTCCACCCCGAGGGCGGATGCGGCTGCAACGTCGACCTGACGCAGCGGCTCGCCGCGGCCCTCCAAGGCGCACCGCCACCTCCGCAGCGACCGCGTACTCTGCGAGGACGACGGCTCGCCCATCACGGGGCGAACGGTCGCGCGCTGGATGCGGCAGGCGACGCGCCGAGCCGGGCTCGCTGTGCTCGAGGGCCCACACATCCTCCGCCACACGTTCTGCTCGCACCTGTCGCCGAGTGCGAAGCGGAGCGCGATCGCGTTGCTCGACGGGGCGGGCCGTGGAGAACTGCTGGAACGGGTGGAGTTCTAGTCGGAAAGGTTAGCAGTTTTGCGCAGTTATGTAGTGGGTCGACAGGGACTCGAACCCTGGACCTACGGATTAAAAGAGCCTGGGGGTGCTGAGGGAATTCGCGGGGTTAGGGGGCAAAGTGGGCAGGAAGGTGGGCAGGAAGGTGGGCAGGCGGTGGGCGGGGGTGGAGACGGGGGGCGGGAGCTGGCGGTGGCGGCGTTGAAGGCGGTGGCGGCGGGGGAGGCGGTTGGGGTGGACATGCTGGTGCGGCTGGCGGAGCAGGTGGCTGCTGGCGGCAGCGAGGCGGCGGGAGCGATGTCCTCCCCTGCCCTCTCGGCGCGGGCGGTGCTGGTCGCGCACCTCGGGGAGGGGCTGGGGGCTGCTGCGGCAGCGGGGGATGTGGAAGCCGTGCGGGTTGCCCACGAGGCGATCGGGCGGCTGCTCGGGCTGCCTGCGCAGGAAGTTGCGACCAGCGGTCAAACACCCGTCGTCAACCTTGCAGCCGAGCGCGGCAAGCGCGCTCGATAGCAGGGTGCAGAGGGTAAGGGAGCTTAAAAGATCAGTCTAGATGTAACTGAGGCACATTAGACTCGTCCGTTCTGCGGACTGCATCCTCGCTTCGCCGACGCAGTAGCCATAGCATCGCGATACGATGCGAGAATGAGAGCTGCCCAAGACCTTCGCCGCTTCATCCAGGAAGGAGGGCGAGGCCGCCCGAGGGGACGACTTCCTCGAACACTGGCGCGGCGGCCGGCGATGCGAGCCGGCGTCGCCCCTACATCAGCCGCTGCGGCTCCAGTCCTTCACGCGCGAAGGCGGGAAGGTCGAGGCCTGCTCAACTAACGCGGCGAGGGCCTCCTCGACGTGGTGCACCGTCCAGCGACGGCGTTTCCGATAGGTCGATGGCGCACGGATCTTCTGCATCGCGAACACCTCCGAGGTCTTCGCGTCCCACGGCGTCTCCCCCCTTCTACGCGCCCCACGTGGTTGGGTTACGAAGCGCCGACGGCGCACCGCATCGAAGGCCGGGCACTCGCCAAGGAAGCTGGCGTCGTGCACGCTGCTAACGGAGTTGGAGCTTGCTGCTCACCTTGGCCAGCAATGCGTTCACCTTGGCGACGACCTCATCGTTGGGCGGGCCCCCGACCTCGATCCGCACTGCGAGCTTGAAACCCGGCCCGGCCGCCGTCTTAATCTCGTCGACGTGGTCGGCCAGGTTCTGGACCTCACTCAGCTTCAGCTCGGCCTCGGCAATGCGGATCCCGACCGGCGGGGGCATAGGCGGGGGCGGCGGGGGCGGCCATGTGGGAGGGTTGGTTGGCCTTCTCACCGGCTGGCGCACCTTCACGCGCGCGGCGCCGCCCACATCGCAGGGCCACGGGTTCGATTCGGGCGTCGTCTCCAGCAGCCGACTGCGGATGGCGCCGTCGATCGCCGCCTTGACGATGGACCACGGCAACGTCTTTCCGGCCGTGGTCGAGAGCACCTGCAGGATGGCCAGCGCGGTGGTCGGCTCCTCTAACCAGGCATCAGGGAGGCTCGCGGGCAGCACGTCGGAGGCCCCGATGGGCAGCGGAGGGGCCTGCAGCACGGCGTCGTCGCTCAGCAGATCCTCGGGCACTGGCTCCCCAAGGAGACTCGCCGCGCCCACCGTGAGCCAGAGCCGGCCCGCCTTCACCGCCTCGCCCACTGCACGGGTGACGGCGTCGCGCCCAGCGGCGGGGATGATGAAGACGTCCTCGTAGCCTTCGCGAGGGACCTTCACCGCCTTGCCGCCACCGAAGTAGGCGGCGATGTCGCAGACGCGCAGGGTCTCGCCGGACCACAGCTCCGGTAGAAGGCCGGGCACGAGCAGGTCGGGGCGGATCTCGTCGAGCGTGGCGGCTTCTGGCAGCACGAGCTCCAGGGTCGGGTCCTTCTGCTCGGTGTCGCTGGGGGCCTCGCGCCAGAACGTTTTCGTCGACCGATCGGGCCGGATCAGGCGCAGCACGAACAGACCGCTGGTACAGCCGGCGAGGAGCGTGTCCAGGATGGCGGACCGGCGCAGCATCTTGGGCAGGCGCGGCATCTCGGCGAAGGCGCCTACGAGATCCTTGACCCGCCGCGCGGTGTCTCCCTCGTGCCAGAGGTCGTACGGGCCGTCGGGCAGCAGCGCCTCGGCGTTTACGGCGGTCTCCTCGATGCGGGCCTCAGGCGTCTTCTTGATCCGCACGAACAGCGGCTCGTCGCCCGGCGTCACTTTGTACGCCTGGACCTCCGCCTTCACCGAGATCGTCACCAGCACGCTGTAAGCCTGGGTGATGGCCTCGGGGATCTTCTTCTTGCTGTTCTCGATGTTGGTGGCCAGCGTCTCGCGGCGGATGGCGTCGAGGCCCTGCCCCTTGAGTTGGGACTGCACCTCCTCCCAGCCCAGGTACTCGCGAATCCGCTCACGGGCGACGTCCAGCCCGTCGCGCGAGGGCACCGCCAGCACCACCGAGTTCTTGTTCACGCGCGGCTTCTCGGGGCCGGTGTGCTCCAGGATGTGGCGCTTCGCCTCGGTGCTGGGCTGGCCCACTGTGGAGGCTGCGTTCGGTCCGAGCACCGCAAAGCGAAACTCGCCGTCGTCGTCGAGATCCTTCGGGCTAAGCGGCAGCGTGTGCAACTTGGCGCCGGCCGCCTGCACGCCCTCGGTAAGCTTCTTGGTGCTGCGGATCTGCTTGAGGAGCAGCTCCTCCACTAGATCCGGCGGTACCCGCGTGGCGCATGCGTCGTGGTGCATCTGCCGCAGGTTGGGCCGGGAGCCGAGCTTCCACACCTTGGGGAGCTGGCGCTGGGCCACGTCGGCATCGGCAACCGCCTCCTCGTCGAGGAACCATGACTTCTCGGTCCACTCCAGCAGCGCCTTCTCGAGCACGATCTTGTCCGGCTTGGTCGGCCCGACCAGAACGAGCAGATCGCGCGTGAGCGCCTTCTGGGTGGGCGGCTGAGAGTGCAGGAAGGTGGCGAAGACGGCCTGCTCGACCTCGCGGTGCTTGAGCGCGGGCGCCTCGCCCTGGATCTCGCGCGCCTTGGCCAGCTCGCCTTCGAGGATGGCGCTCCACTCCTGCTTCTTTCCCTCGTACTCCTCTGCGGCGGCGACGCCGGCCAGCTCTCGCGCACCCTCGGAGAGTCCTGGCTTGCCCGGCTCGCCGAGGAAAATGTTAGTGGCCACGAGCGGGCTGTCGTCCCAACGCTCCGCGTCGCGCAGGGCGAGCGCGAACGTGCGCAGCACGCCGCGGGTGCGCTGGAACCCCTCGAGCTGCGTCCACTTGGTGTACAGCGTCTCGGTCAGGTCGGGGTGGAAGGGATAGCTGCGCACGAAGCGCTCCTCGGCGCCCTTCAAGTCTTTGCGGGTCTGCTCGTCCAGCTCGGCCACGCCCTTGAGCGCAGCGACCACGCGAGAGCGGAACTCCTCTCGGTTGGCGATCGACTCCGGCGTGAAGAACCGGCGCCGGAGCACCTCAGCGACGTCGTCCTTGCCCACCGGCTGCACGCTCTCTTCTCGCTCACGGCGGAAGATCGTGGCCGTCTCCTGGGCCAGCTCCTTTCCTAGGGTGTCGCTCTTGAGCGGGTCGGTGGCGAGGATCGAGGCCACGATGGCCGCCCGATCCACCTTGGTGACGGCTTGGGTGAGATACTGGAAGAAAGTCCCCATCTTCCCGCGCCATGCTGGATCCATCTCCACCTTAACGCGCAGGAACATCAATACCTCGTCGAGGAGCACGAGCGTGGCCAAATCCTCTCTCTGCGGCCGGGCGAGCACCGTGACGAGCAGCGGCTCGGCAGGTGGTGTGTCGCGCTCCTCGTCGTTCTCGTCGGCGTGCAGGATCCGGAGGCCCTCGGCGCCGGCGAGTTGCCACGCGAGGACGCTCCAAGGGTGCTTGAGCCAGCGCACGGCGCCGTCGGGCGCGCGGACCTCCATGCCCTTCTCGACGTCGAGTTTGTCGAAGGGCAGGACCGCGACCCGCGCCCGCGGCGGCGTGAAGCCAACGTGGTGGGTGAACTCGCGGACCGCGGGGAGATCGGGCAGGGCCGCAGGGTCGTGGACGAGGTGGAAGAGGGTGATCAGCGTGTGGGTCTTGCCCCCGCCGTACGTCAGCTCGAGTTGCCGGATGGCCTTCTCGCTCTTGCCGGCGAGGCGTAGGCAGACGTCCCGGGCTAGCTCGCGGAGGGCGAAGGTGGGATAGGTGAGGGAGAAGAACTCGCGGGGATCGTTGTAGACCGCACGCCCGCGGCCGAGGGCGACCTCGTGCACATCGGCTGCGAACACAGCCATGCTCAGCTCGCCGGTGCGCACATCCTCGCGTACCTTCACGACCTTGTGCCACGGGGTCCAGAGCGTGCTCTTCATCGCCGACCTCCCTTCTCGTACCACTGCCATCGTTCACACCGGTAGCGGCATCTGCCGCCCGACCGCCTTGCCCTTCACGCCAACGTGGTTGCTGATGGCCTCCAGGATATTGCGCTCCTCGCTGCCCTCCGGCGACAGCTCGATGAACGCCTGGAGGATCTGGTGGAAGAGGGCGTTCTTCCACAGGACCCGCGCGTCCAAGTAAGCATTGACCTTGGCCTGATCGCCCGCGCGCCACAGGTGCATCAGACGATGCACCTGATCCACCAACGACGCCGGGCGCCCCTCAACATCCATGCCCAGGTTCTTGCTCTTGCGCTGGTCCCACGCCTTGAGCTTCACCTTGTTGCCCTTGCCTCCGCCGGCTTCGGTCTCCTCCTCCTCCTCCTCCTCCTCCTCCTCCTCGTCGTCGCTGGTATCTTCATCGTTCTCGTCTGCGTCATCTTTGTCGGAGTTGTTCGCGCTTTCATCCGTGGCCTTGCCCAGGGCACGCTCCAATATCTCGTGACGCTCGACGAGGTCGCGGTCCGACACCCCGCACGACAAGGCATAAAGGATGGCGGCGCCCGCCGGAGCCTTGTCCATTCCGAAGTAATGACGATGAAGAAGGTAGTAGGTCGTAATGTCGTCGAGACCCGACACCGCTTCGCCGCCATCGGAGGTCAGCAAGCGTCCGACCGCAAAATCCACCACCATGCGCCTGACGTGCCGAAGGAATTCTGCGACCGTCATCACCTGTCCCGGCTCATTGGCCTTCTTGATCACCGGATGTCGGCTGTAAGGCTCGAGCGCTGGTCCAGTCGCCGCCCAGACGAAGTCCGGTCCGCGGATGCCTGCATCCCAGAAGTCTCGAAGGCGCTCGTGGATGCGCGCGCGCATGTCTTCGAGGACCTTGTTGTCCCAGCCTGGACGGGCGGTCTCTGGACGCTTGCGGCATACCAGCCACACCGAAGACGAAAGGGCAGCCGATGACAAGGAGCGAGCGCGCGCTGTGCGTTCGGTCTGAATTGGCCAGCTCCCATCGACGATGTAGCCTGCGCGGATGATTGCGGAGGCCAGCGTCTCCCAAGCCTCCGGTTGTTTGTTGGCAAAGACGATGACCAGTCGGCCTTCGGGGGTCAGGGCCTGGTAGCCAGCACGAAAGACATGAAAAAGCCCGGACTCGTACACGACCTTAGACTTGTTTCGGTCGCCTCCGAACCGGCTCTCGTCGTCGATGAGCTCGCCATCGTCTTCTTCGACGTTCCACTTCGGCGCGGTGGGCTCACGAAACGCGTTGTCGATGTCCGCGGTCGCTCCGTTTAGGATACGTCGGAGCCATACATAGAAGAAGTCGGTCAGATCAGCGTAGGGAATTGCATCGTAGTATGGAGGGTCCGTCACGATCGCGTCGTACTTGCCGCCTTCGCGGCCGATCTTTTTCGCACTCTGTGCACGTGTCGCGGGAGGGCCAGCATGCGCGGTGGCAGCCAGCATGTGGGTCGCGGCAAGGCTAATCCACTCTCCTGCTCCAGCCATGCTGCCCGTGGTCTCGCCGAGGGGATTCACCTCTGCATAATCCCAGAGAAGGGGCAGGGCGAAGCGCGAGAAGGTGCCTTCAACGTTCTCGCCTTTCTTGTTCCACCGCGCGACCATGCTGGACTGGTTTAGAACACGATCGAATTGGGCCGCCAAGAAAGCTAGAAGTGCCTCTCGCCACTGCTCGTCATAGCCGTGATCATGAAATGCATTGCTGGCAGCGCCGATTCCGATAGACAGGGAGAGTAGGGTACGAAGCTGTCTTTTCGTAAATACCTGATCCCACTCGCGAATTCCCCAGCGGGTAATGGACACGCCGCCTTTTCTTACGCTGCCCGTGTTGATCGGTACGCGCGGCATACCGAACGGGAGCCGAGATGCCAGTTGTTCAAGCTCGGCCTGAGAGGCATCGGCGAGTTCGATCTCCTCCGACGTAGGCAGGCGGTATTCCTTTCCGTTCTTTCCGTCGACCACCACCGCCGTCATGACGGAGGCGAGTTTTCCATCCTGCCCCGCCAGCCTTAGATCATCCATCTTCATGAGAAGAGGACAGCACGGGCATTGTGCGCCGGACTTACTGATCGTTCCCGCACCAGCCTTGCGTTCACGCGTGCTCGTGGCGCGGACCGCGCGGATATCGAACGTGACTCCGTTGCGATTTCGGGTCGGCGTCATGCCAAGGAGGATGCTCTTGCCCTTCTTCTGGCATAGCCACCGCGTCTTCAGCAGCGGAATGATCGCCCCACAATCCTTACATCTCACCGTTCGCGCCCACAGATAGGCCACGACGGGCTTTCCATCGATGACTGGATAGTACTTCTCCAGATCCTTGCGTGCGTGCTCCAGTACCCAGTGCCCCCAGGCGCGCACGTGCCACGCCAGATCCGCCTCCGGCGCGTGCTCGAACATGTCGATCGTGCCGGCCTTCTGCTTCCCCTTCTTTTTGCCCGCCTTGACCTGCGCGTCTTCCCACGCCCTGCGGAAGGCCGACAGCTCCATGGCGAACTTGGGCAGCGGCAGCTTCTTCCCTGCGAGCTTCTGCGGGTACTCCAGCGTGCACTTGAGGATAAACCATGCCACCGGGTTGATGTCGACGGCCGTCACTTCGCACCCGAGTCGCATCGCTTCCAGCGGGATGGCGCCCCCGCCCGAGAAGGGATCCAGCACTCGCGGCGCCCGGCCCCCGTAGGCCTTACGGATCTCCTCCCGGAACCAGTCCATGTCGGGGCTCGACTCCCGGCCCCAGTGCAGGACCCCGCCCTCGGTCGCCTCCTTGCCGGTCTTGGGGTTGGTGACCACCTTCCCGCCCAATTTCAGCAGCAGTTCCCGCCTCTTCTCCGCGTCCCCCGGGTCGGGCAGGAGCGTAGCGATCAGCGCCGCGCGCGACGCCGCTAGCGGCCGCCGCGCCGGCCAGACGTGCAGGGTGGAGATGTGCCCGTGGCGCACGTTCTTCTCGTGCACTGAGTCGAGCGAAGTCTCCTTCAGCGGGAACGCGACCTCGATGAGCCGCGGGCGATCGGTCATGCCGCGCTAGCTCCAGTCCTCGACGGCGACGTATCGTGAAAGGTGGCGCACGTTGGTGGTGGCGACTGTACCACCAACGCCGAGGGCTTGGGCAGCAAGAATGACGTCGCCGTCCAGCTCCTTCTGCGGGGCGGTTTGCTGGTTCGAACGCCGCGCCTTCGCCCAGAGGCGGCAGGCCTCGCGCATGTCCCTTGTTGTGATGGCGAGATAACCGAGCTCCGCGCCAAGCTGGTCGAGTCGCGCGATGGTGGGCTGAAAGTTGTTCAGGACCAGTTCACGGCGCAGCTCGTAGTCTGATATCTCAGGCACCCGAAAGATGACCCCTGGTTCCGTGACCTGACGTTGCGCGAGGCGTTGCAGGACGGGCGCGTGCACCCGCGCGTTGGGGTGGACCAGCTTGCCAAGGATGTTGGTGTCGAGGACCAAGATCATTCTTCGTCTTCTTTCCAGCTTTCCCAGTCCCAGTCGTCGAGGTTGTGCAGCGCGATGCGCCGCTCGGCGATGAGCGGATCGATCACCGCCGCCGCGCGCTCGTCGTAGTCGCCGGGCTCGGCTTGCCACTTGGCGATGAGCGCCAGCAGCTTGTCGATGTTGCCCTTCTCCTCCGGCTCGGGCGTCGCTTGTTCCCCCTTCGGCTTGCTCGGCTGGGCCATGGTGCCTCCCTCCCCAGCCTCGCTGTGTCGCAGGATCTCCTCCGCCGCCACCGTCGTGGAGGTGCGGCTCTGCATCAGCAGCTTCGCAAAGGGATCGCGCACCAGCCACAGCCGAGGCCGCTCGGTGGCGCAGTCGAACACGACGTAGAGCCAGTACCGATCCCGCAGCGTCGCCGCCCGCGCCCACTCGTTCTCGGACAGTTCTACCGTCCCGATGCCAGCCCGCCCCTTGACCTCGATGTCTCGCTCCCCATCCGGACGCAAAGACAGGAGGTCGAACCCAGGAAAGTCAGGCAGGCCGGCCTTCTTTGCCAACTCGGGCGTGTGCACGTCTTCGACGCGAGCGCCCGCAGCCTCCTCGTGGATCCGCACCACTTCCATCGCCACGCGCTCGACCTCGGCGTCCTGACGCCGCCGGTCCTCGGGGGCGCTCGTCGGCACCACCAGCGCGTGCACCAGCATCTCCACGCTGGTCACGTCGAACAGCTCGGCCTCGCGCCGCACCACGCGGAGCGCCTCGTCGAGGCGCGCCTCGAGGTGCGCCTGCCGCACCTTTACCTTCTCGAGCTCCTGCTGGGCGCGCGCATCGCCGGCGCGCGCCTTCTCCCGGAGCCGCGTCCGCGCCGCCGCCAGCTCGATCTCCTGGTAGTCGTATGCCGCACGGAGCTGCTCGGCGCGCTCGGCCGCAGTCTTCCGCACCCGCTTCCGGTGCGCCTCCACGAGCGACTCCCCGAAGGCACGCGCCGCCGTAGCCGCTCGATCCAGCCCGCGCTCGACCTCCCGCGCGTACGTGCGTGCGGCCATCGGCATGGCTTCCGCGCCCTTGAGGAGCAGCAGGTGCTCCAGCGGAGTGAGATCGATCTTCCCGTTCTGCCGCAGCCCGACCAACCGGCTCTCCACGGGCTCCGGGTGCTTCAACGCCGGGAGCGACGGATCGGCGCGGCGGGCCACCGTCACCAGCGCGAGGTGAAAAGCATACGGCTCCCGCGCGTGTGCGTCCACGAACACGGCCCCGCGCAAGGCGTCGCGCTCGTGGTGATACATGACACGGTTGCGCAGTCGCTCGAACACCGGCTCGCCTGGGTGGAAGAAGATCGCGCGGTCGGGGTCCTTCGGCTTCTGGATGGAAAAGTGGTTCCGGATTGAAGGCGGGTACGTATCCATCACCGGCAGAAGCGGATCGAGGGCGCGCGGCGCGCGCGGCTGGAGCGAGAAGACGTCGTCCAGGCTCCCCTCGAAGCCGAGGCTCTCCATCGGTGCCGCCTTCTCCACGAAACGCCGCACGTGGCCGGGCATCATCTTGAGCCGCGCCTCGCGTTCCATCTGCTCTCGTAAGCGCGGCAGCTCGCGCTCGACCTCCCCGTCCTCGCCGTATCGCTCGCGTCCCTCGCGCCGCAGGTCCTCCACCCGCGCCTCGGTCACCCGCCCGGACAGGTCGGCGATGGCGTCGTCGCGCCCGGCGTCGCCCTGCTCGGCGATCTTCGCCATGTACTCGCCCAACGTCTTACCGTCGAGGAGCCGCCCCACCACGTCGAAGACCTTGTCCTGCCCCAGCTCCTTGCGGATCTTCTCCAGCTTGTCGAGCAGGGTCTTGAGCACCCGCCCCTCACGGGTCTTCTCCGGATCCGAGACGAGGTTAATAATCTGCACCCGCTCCCGCTTCTGCCCGAACCGGTGGATGCGGCCCATGCGCTGCTCCAAGCGCGCCGGGTTCCAGGGGATATCGTAGTTGACCATCAACCAGCAGAACTGCAAGTTGATGCCTTCAGCGGCCGCGTCGGTGCAGACCATGATTGCCGCCCCGCCCTCAGCGATCGGCATGCGGAAGAACTCGACGTTGTCCTGCCGCTCGGTCAGCCGCTCGAGGTTTGCCTCCTCGCCGTAAGGCATCCCGCCGTGGATTTGTGCCACGGATCCGGCGAAACCGATAGCCGAGAGCCGGTCTACGATGAAGTCGAGCGTGTCCTTGTGCTCGGTGAAGACGAGGATCTTTTCGCCCGCGTATTCCGGATCCTGAAGGATGCTGCGGAACCGCTCGAACTTGGCGTCCTCGCCCTTGCTCACGTTCCCGGCGAGCTCGCGCAGCAGCTCCACATGGGCCCGCTCCGCCTGTAGCTCGCTGATGCTGACTCTGGCGACGCCGCCGAGCGCGCGGTTCTCGATTCTCTCGTTCTCCTCCCCCTCCTCCTCGTCGGCCGTCTTCTGGTCGATGGGCTCGGGGAGCTGCGTGTCCAGCCGGCGTTGGGCGGCCAGGATATCGGCCTCGGTGAGCCGCCCCGACCGGATGTCCTCGATCCAGCTATCGAGCCTGGCGAGCCGGCGTTGGAAGGACTTGAGCAGCGCTGCCGTCGAGCTGGTGAGCCGCCGCTGGAAGACGCTCATTGCTAGGCGTGCCGCCGAGCGGTTGAGGATCCGCGCTGTGTTGTAGTGGGCGTGGATGTATTCGGTCGTCCGGTCGTAGAGTTCCTTCTCGCCCGGAGACATAGGGCACCCAAACGTGTCCGAGGTGCGCTTCGGGTAGATGCGGCTCCCGTCGTAGCGGACCATCTCCTCTTTGGTCCGGCGGAGGAAGTACCGCCGGCGCGCCTCGCGCGGGAAGGCGTTCCACCCGTCCATCGAGCCGAAGATCTCCGGCTCCAGCAGCCGCCAGAGCGCGTAGTAGGGGTAGTCGCGCCCCATGTGCGGCGTCGCGGTGAGCAGTATCAGGTGATGCGCGCTCCAGCCGAGGCTCCAGCGTTGATCCACGGCCGGGACGCCGGCGAGGGCCTCGGCGAGCTTGTAGCGATCGGTCTTCTCGACCGTCATGTCCGCACCGCGGTTCGCCGACAACTTGTGCGCCTCGTCAAAGAAGACGATGTCGTAAGGCTCGACCTCGGCCTCCGCGAGCCGCGCAAACATCTTCTCCCCGGCGAGCGTGTCGACGCTGACGATGACCAGATCGCTGTCTTCGCCGCGGAACGGGTTCCCCTGCCTCGCGTCGGCACCGGCGACGATCTCGAAAGGCAGCCGGAACAGCGACCGCATCTCGCGCTTCCAGTTGGTCACCAACCCCGCCGGCGGCACAACGAGCACGCGCCGTATGAGCCGCCGGGACAGCATCTCGCGGATGAGCAGGCCGCTCATGATGGTCTTGCCCGCGCCCGGATCATCCGCGAGCAGGAAGCGGATGCGCGCCTGCGTGAGCAAGTGCTGGTACACCGCGATGCGCTGGTGCGGCAGCGGCTCGATGAGCGACACCTCGGCGGCGAACGCCGGGTTAAAGAGGTGCCCGTAAGCGAGACGATGCGCCTCGGCAACGGTTCGCACCACTTCGGGATCCGCCTCGAAGTCGAGCCGCCGCGGCTGACCGTACGGCTCCGTTGTCTCCCGTACCTCAAGGGGCGCCTGTTCCTGTCGGAGCAGCGCGGCGAGCCCCAGTTCCTCCGCTTCGACGATGCGGCGCCACGCCCCACTCGACGGCGAGAGCTGGCCGCTCTCCCAGCGGCTCACCGTGCCCGCGGTCGCGCCAAGCAGCTCCCCGAGCCGGCCTTGGCTTAGGCCCAGGCGCAACCTGAGCTGTCGTACGCGCTCGCCATAGTCGGCAGGAAGTTCGCTGGAGGACACGTCGCGGCTCTCTCGAAGGACTACACTACGCCTTCCGTCGCTGCCGATGCAACCGTCCGCGTCCACGAGCCCTCCCGGAGCGGCCGGCTGCCCTGCCTGCTGTGGCCGTCTGCGGGACTTGCCGCCGATTGCGCGCGTCCCATGCGGCGCGGCCTACTGCCTCGCCACCCTCCACCTGCGGACCGACGTTCCTCCCGCCGCGGTTACGACCGCGACAGCCACCCGCTTCGAGGCTCATCCGCTCGTCTGCGTGGCGGTGGATGTGACGAGTCTTGCCCTGATCGACTGGTCGCGCACAAAGGACCTCGGCGCCATCGGGTCGACGAACAACGGCGCCAGCGGCGTGAAGGTGTCGACCGGCTTGGGGGCCACAGAACGCACCCACAGGAAGCGAGGCGCCTCCGTCGACGACACCGGCAAGCGCTGCGAAGGCGCGTCAGCCCGCAGCCTCCAGCGCCACCAGTACAGATGCTTCGGCTTGTACCCCTCGCGCCCCGCGAACTTCTCGGCACTCAGCCCGCTCCGCTCCCACCGCTCCACGCGCTCGACCCACTCCGCCCTCGTCGCCATCGCTTCCTCCTTAGTCGCGATGGGACAGGTAGCCGGCACCGCGCCGACGAACAAGATGGCGTTGGCCGGGCGCTTACCCCGAACGCACCCTGCGCAGGCGGTCGAACTCAAGAGCGCGCAGACACGGAGATCTAAGTCTACTTGTCACATGTGAAGAACTCGACAAACCGCGTGATAGCTTGACATCCACCAACGTCGGTCAGCTTGTCTAGCATGCCTGCAACCTTGACAACCGCGCGCCGCAGGTCGGCATGAAAGGTTGCCTCGCGAGACGAGAGCACGCGCATCGCCTCTGTTATGCGCGTACTCCGGTCTTTAGGATGCGCCCAGGCAATGCGCATCAACCCGATGGCCTTCACCTCACGACACTCCCATTCGTGAAGAGAGCGGTCGCCAGCGGCTTTAATCTTTCCCCGCAGCGCTGCCAGCGAAAGCTCGTCTCCTCCCCCACACGTTGCCAACTTTGACGCAACACTGCCGCGCTTTTCGGCAACAATCCTCACGAATAGATTATTGAGCAGGAACGCAGATTCCATGGCCCGCTGAGTGCCCCATGGGAGATATCCTCCGTGCACAAGCGTTGCGTTCCCTGCGAAGTGCAGAAGATCCTCCCATAACCATTCTGGAGCGTCGTTCACGACGTCTTCAACCTTGGTCTGAATTTGATGGAGAATCGGCTCAAAATCTACCAATTCATCAAGATGCCTCACGACTTCAACGATCGACGGGCGGTCTTCGATCCGCTCGCTGGTCATCTTGGCCACCAGTTCACATAGGCCGGTCGGCTTCAGCTCCACTTTCGGATCGGGGCCTCTCAACAAAATAGCCAACGCGTAGACATCGCTAGCCTTGTCGACTGAAGGAGGATCCTCGCACTGTTCCGGTGCTTTGAAAGGATCCCTCGCCAGTCGGGTGTGGGTCAATTGATCGGCGCGACGAGCGAGACCGAAGTCGATCAGCGTCGCATCCAGGCGACCATTGACGATGATATTCCTGGGGGCAACATCGCAGTGAATCACGTCGCGCGCATGGAGCGCTGCCACGGCCATGGCAACCTGCCGGACCACATGGGCTCTCCCCTGCACCGGCAATTTCGGCCACAAAGCCTCGAAGGTCTCACCCTCCACCCACTCGTAGACGATAATCCCCTCGGACGCGTCGTCCCGCCGAAATCCAGCCTCGATCACTCGGGGCAGATGATCGTCGCCAGGCATCTTGGTTCGACGATCGCGAAGTGTGCGGATGGCCGCGCACGTCCTGGCGAACCTTCGACGATTCTCGTCACCGTCGAGTTTGCAGGCCCGATAGGCCAGAGTTCGATCTCCCCGGCTTTGAATGAAGATCCTGGCTTCGCCCCCCTCATCACGTTGCTCGGCTTGCTCTGGCCACTCAACATCGTCGACCGCCAAGCGCAGGAGCGCCATCTGACTGTCGCGGTCCTGTCGTAACACTTGCGGGCGGCGGCGAAGCAGCTCGCGCAAAAGAGGTCGATAAAATTCGCCGTCATCCCGCAGGACACCGCGCGCCTTCAAATCACGCAAGCTCGACTCGACGCGCTCCGTGGGAACCCAACCGGAGGCGCCTGATGCGGTGAGCTCCGCGCTCAACCAGCGAACGCAATCCTCAAGGCGCTGCGACTGGGGCATCTGACTGAGCTCCGGTCGGGACCACGCCACCGCGAGAGGGAAGGAATCAACAGGCTCCCACTCATCGCGATGGCTGAGCTCTGCACGAGCGTACGTCCATATTTCCTCGGCCCGATGCGCGTCCGCGGACAGGATATCCGCGATGCTAGCATGCACGTCCACATCGAGCATGAAGACCTGTTGCTGTTGAACAATGCGGGCCCGGACTCCATCAAATACGGAGTTGAGCGTTCGGAGGTTGCTCGTCCAAGAAGCGAGCTCGAGGCGCGCCGCCTTGCTACTAAGAATCGCGCCCTGGCCGACCGTGCGGAGGAACCGCGCCAGCGATGCTTCATCGAAAGCATATTGTTCGGTGCCATGCATGAGGAGAAAGTCGCGGCAGTTCTGCCCGATGCGTACTGCCAAATCCACTGTGCCGAATAGCCCGAGCTGGGCGCAGGCCATCCGATCCGAAGGTTCAAACAGAAAACGTTCGATGAAGTTCTTGAATTGGTTGCCCCAGCGCTGCCCGCCGTAACGTGGAACCAGAGCTTGTGCCTCATCGATGAGCACGACCAAGGAGCGCTGCGTCTTCTCGCGAACGAAACGACGAACAGCGGTCCAAGCCATCTCGTCCGTAAGCGTTCTGGGCAGCGAATCTCCCAGCGCGGGAGAGGCGTCGAATCGTTCCTCGAAAGCCCGACGGAGCCCATCCCAGACCTTCTGCACTCCCTGTTCCGGGGAAAGGTCTCTTTCGAGGGAGATCTGCACGACTTCGTGCCCCTTTGCACGCGCGTGCTCGGCGAGGTGAAGAAACAGTGTCGTCTTACCAAAGCGCCTCGGAGCGACGACCATGAACGAGAGGCGTCCTTCGGAGATGACCCCTTCGAGCTTCTCGTGCTGAACCTGCGCACCGAGAGGACGCCCCCGAACGAGATCAGTCGCGGACGCCGTTCCAACGCCTGTTCGTACAGTCAGTTCTGGCATCTGGGTCAAGAAGCTCTCAAGATGCAGGGTTGCGCTGGCATCTCCCGAAGAGATAGTAAGCGAGATTCTTTTGGCCTTACCATCACGCAGTCTTGTCGCCTCCCCAAGCGTCACTGGGATAGGCAGAACTTCCTCGCGCGAGAAACGCCCAGGCTCGATGGGACGCCAGCGCGCCTCGTCCGCAGGAAGCTTCCACTGAAGCTCGAACTTCGTGTTGACGCTCGGATTTGGATTGGGGATCGATCGGATCTGGACGCTGGTCGGTAGCACCGCGTCGCGGCTCACGGCGGTCAGCGCCGGTGATGTCACGGTGATACTCAGCTCCCTTAAGATTACTCCATCCGAAATAATGCGGAGAGGAACCCCGAGCAGAACGACGCCAACCCGTTGATCAGGTGGCGGAACAACGATGCTTGCTGCAACGATCTTCCCGCGATCGTCCGTGAGCACATGACCGAAATCAAGAACCTTCGCTCCGGCCTCTTTCGCGCGGGCCGAATTGAGCGGCGGCGCAGGCGCAGGTGGCAGCGCAATCCGTGCTCGATCAAGGAACTTGCGCGCCTTTTCGATGGTCCGAAGGTCCTTGAGGATTTCACGATCATCCGCCGAGATCGTATCGAGCCGCCTGAGGTCCAAGAGGCTGTGCAGCTCGGCCGGATCTGCAGCGATCGTGGCCACAAGTTCTTCAAATGCGATTGGATCAAGCGCACCGAACCACCGATACAAGGCCTCAACAACCTCGGGAATCTGCGTCGAGGGCAGAGCTCGCAAGAGCGAAAGGCACGGTGCCGGCAGAGTGCCCGCAGCCGCGCTCAGCGTCTCCTCGTTCGTCCACGCCGCTTCGAGCATGTCCTCGATCCGTCCACCACTGTCCGGCATCGATACGCTCCGCAGACGATCCGGCGGTGCGCCCGCAAAGCGACGACGGACCCATGCCAGCGCCCCTAAGAGACGAGCCTGTAGCGACGGATCAGTGAGAACGTGCGCACGACCCGCATCATCATCGATGTCGAATTCGAGAGCCCAGTATGGCAGGTTGTGAACGGCCTCGTCAACTAGTGCGGCGAGAAGCTCCTCCAGCGCAACCGGACCGTGCACGCGTACCTGGGAGGGCGGATTCGATGCGACCCGAGCGCCTAGGTCGGAAATGCGACGTCGAAGCTCATCGCCTTCGATGATTCGACTGTCGTCAGGTACCGCGGCGAGGTCAGCGCGTAGCCGTTCGATCTCGGCCTCGATACAAGCGATACGTTGGCGCCGAGCGCCATGTGGGTCTGACGCCTGGAGGATGCCATCGAGAGCAGGCTCGGCTCGAACAATCGTTGCGATGGCGAGAGCGTCCCAGGCTGCAAGTCCTTGGAAGCTCTGTGGCTCGGCGGCCTCCCAAGTTCGCGGCGCAGCGTCGGGAGCGAACATGGCCACTGCCGGCCCCGGTTGATTCACGGAAACCGGTGTCGGCACGCGCTGGTGAGCCGCGACCTCACTCGGCGTCGTGGTGTTCAAAGCGCCGACCATTTCGGGTGTGTAACCCGACTGTTCGATGGCTGTTGGTGCCGGGACGGTGTGCTCGTCACCCTCGGAGCGAGCGGTCCCGACATCCATGGATTCCTCTGTGGAAGCAGCCACAGCGATGTCGAGGCGCGCAGCGCTGGTGTGCGTCAAAGCAGCTTCAGGCGGCTCAGATCCAGCGACTTCGGGCACTGAATAGGCGGATCCGGTAGTCTCGATAAGCTCGGGGACAGAGAGCAAAGAGACGGATTCAGGCTGCGTAACAGGTCGCTCCAGATCGACAACGATGGGAGGCACCGCGAGCGTTGCCGCGGGCATGACAGTAGCCGCAGGCGTTATGACAGTCGCAGCTGCTGCATGGCTCGCAGGATCCTCCACTCTGGAAGATTCCTGCTCGCGTGGGACTGGGCCACGAGAGACGGCTCTATTTATAGATGCGGCAGCATGCTTTTCGAGAGCATACGTATTAAAATTGCCGCATTTGAGAAGGTGGTCTTCAATCGTAATTGGAGGCGGCAAACGACGTCCAAAGGTATGGATACCCCAAGGCCCAGGAACTTCGAATCTTTTACCGCGCCCTCTTGCGTTTGTGCCTCTTGCCTGCGGACCGGGTACCAGGCCGATGCAAAAGAGCGTGTCGAGCATATGCTGGTCAGGGACGCACGCCAGAGAGGCGCGCTTGCCGATACAATACCATACCCGCTTCGATGGGTCGCGTGGATCATTAGCTTTCTCAACGAGCAGCCTGCCATCGTGGAGGAGATCGGCCAGTACGTCTTGCTTCCATGTCGGCCCTGAGAATCCGCATTTATTGGCCTGATCCTCAATCTTGGCGAGATTGAAGTTGATGTGGAACGCAGGCATCATCACCTTACGCACTTCTCCAGCAAGAGAAGGGTAAGAGAAGCTAGAGCTTTCGCCCTGTCAAGCCCCCTCATGGTGCACGGCGTGCGACCCCCCATGAGCGCATGCTTGTCCACCCATGCCCACATCCGCCTTCGCAGTGTTATGGAAGAGGACGCGCCCGCCTCTACGTAGCGCCCGATGGCAAGCTATTTCATAGCCACTCCAGAACGCGCGCCTCGCGGCCTCGCCTGTCATGGCTCGGCACCAGGGATCGCGTCTGGTTCGTCCAAGCGGATCCTGTCATCGCGAGCGCCGCGAACAACGCGATCACGACCCTGGTGCGCCGCACTCGAGGTCGACCAAGCGGATCCTGTCGTCCTCTCGACGTATTTATGTCTTGCTCTCTTGGATGCCTCGCCCTGACGGCGTTGCCGGTCCGGCGGAAGGTTGCGGTACGAGTCGCCATCGAGGACGAGGATGTGGGCGTCGTGGAGATGCCGTCGCCTCCGCGTCGGCGATGAACCCGGACGATGCATCCTGGCGCGTCCTCCACATGTCGACCCACGTACTCGCGCTTGAGGACCTCGTCGTCGGCGTGGCGGCGGAGACGTCGACGAGGTCGTGGACGTCAGCGGCGCTCAGCTCTCGATCTCGATCTCGCCAACGTCCGCCTCGACCTCCGCCGCTGCTTCGCTGTCGGGCTGCGCGCTGAACTCTCCTCCACCACGCGTGGCAGCGGCGAGCGCATCAAGCCTCGCGCGCCGTCGCAGTCTGCGGCGCCGGTTTCGCCGCAGCCGCTTGAACTCCGGCCCCATCGCCGGTGTGCGCGAATGGCGCTCGTGTGGCTGGAGCTCTCGCGGCGGACGCTCGCCGTGGAGCATCAGCAGGCACCGCCGCTCTTGCTCGATCTGTCCTTCACCATACGCAACGAAGCGGAGCGCGTAGAAGGGCACGCCGGCGGCGTCGAGCTGCTCTCCCATCTGCACCGGCAGGCGAGCAACCCGCCTGTACTGGCTGCGCCGCTGGCGTGACACCTGCGCCCGCACCTGGCTCGGCGCGAGGCTGAAGAGCACGCACCAGTGGTAGGTGATGCGCTCGGGAACGATGAGCTTGGGCCCGTCGTCGTCCGTGGTCCAGATGGGGTACGGGCAGGGAGGCGGCGCGACGCCTGCGGCGCGGCGCTCGAATCGGCGGCGCGTCGCAGGCGCCGCGCGCGCCGCTGTGCGCGATGCCTCCTCGGCCATCTGACGCCGCACACGCTCGAGCTCCGCCTCCCTGCTCCGGAGCGCCGCTTCCCTGCGCCTGAGCTCCGCCTCCCGGCGCTCGAGCTCCGCTGCCCTGCGCTGCTGCTCTTCGGCACCGTCGCGGAGGGTGTCCACGAGCAGGGTCACGCCAGCGACCACGCCAGGAGCGGCGTCAGAAACGAGCGGTAGGAGCTTGTCGAGCTTCGATCCCATCGATGGAGTGTACGGCCGCGCCGGCCCGGTTTTGGGCCTCTTGTATACGATGACGTGTACAGGGGGCCCACGGGCGCAGAAGCCGGAGAAAGTTCGCGATCATAGACCCGTCCATCGAGCGGGGCCGCGGCAGGGTCCGGAGGGGTTCTGGAGCGCTCCGGGCCAGGTGCCCCGCGAGGCGCTCTCCCCTGACCGTACGACACGCTCTCACCCGAAAGAGCGGCCCGGATGCGTTCCCCCCACCCGGCCATGCCGGCCGGCGCCGGCCGAGCGAGCGGAGCGCCTCCTCAGCGCTGGGCGCCCGTCGGCCGCCGCACGCGCGCCCTCGTCTGGATCGTGCGACGCGACGTCACCTTCGCAGGCGTGGCACCCCCGCTTCGACGCCGATCCCGCGCACCGGTGGCTGCGCGACCGGCTCCGCCGCGTCTGCCGGTCGCTCGCGGAGCTCGGGGCGTAGCCACGCCCAGTCCAGCGCCCGCGGCAGGACGCTCGGGCACGGCAGATCCCGGCAATTTGTCGGGCTTGTGCCGTGGGCTCTAACCTTGGCGCCGAGATCATGCCGAACCTCTCCCTCTCGTTCGCCTCGAAGGAAGCGTCGCTCTCCGTGCGCCGCTTTTCGGTCCGGGAGCGGATGTCATCGCTCTTCGAGGTCTGCGTGCTGGCCGCCTCCGAGCGTGATGCTCTCGACCTTGACGGTATCGTCGGCAAACCCGCTGCCTTCAAGGTCGACTCGGGCACGCCGCACCCCCTCTCGCCAGCGCGGGTCTGGGCCGGTCTGTGCGCTGACATGGAGCAGGTGAAAGCCGAGCCGACCGGGCTCTCCACCTACCGGCTGCGCATCGTGCCCTGGCTGTTTCGAACGACGCTCCGGAACAGCAGCCGCATTTTTCAGCACCTCACGATCCCGGACATCGTTCTTCGAATCCTTGGTGAGTGGGAGATCCAGCCGGAGGTCCTCCTCGGGGCGAAATACCCGGTGTATGAGTACCGCGTTCAGTACGGCGAGACCGACTTCGCCTTCCTGAGCCGCTTGCTCGAAGAGGCCGGCATCTCTTTCTACTTCACGCACGGCGAGGAGAGCGGGGACGTGGGAGCCGAGCTCAGCCGGCTCGTCCTGAGGGATGCGCCACAGAACAACGGATCTCGTCGAGGGCCACCGATCCCCTACGCTGACAACCCCAACGAGGCCGCCGGGCGCGAGTTCGTGACCGAGGTGGTCGTACGCCACGAGGTTCGGCCTGGTCGTGTCACCATCCGCGATATCGACTTCCGGACCCGGCCAGACGTGCGGCTGTTCGCGGACGCCGAGGTGGGCGCCAGTGACGAGCTCCGCTACGAGCAGTTTCCTGTCCTTCCAGCGGCGTTCGTCGTCGAGCCGGGCAAGGGCGGCGAGACACCGGTCGCTGACGACCGGGGCATCGCGCGGGTCGATCTCGCGGAGGCGAAGGCGCTGGCGACGCGGAGCCTGGAGCGCGAGCGGTGCGGCCGGCGATCGGTCCGGTTCCGCACGAACGTGGTCGATCTTGCGCCCGGCGCCGTCTTCTCGATGACGCATCATCCACGCGAAGACCTCGTGTCCGACCGGGGATTGCTCGTCGTGGCGTCCACCTTCGAGGGCGACCACGATGGCGAATGGACAGCGCGCGGCGACGCCGTGTTCACGGCCGAACCCTACCGACCCGCGCGGTTGACGGCGAAGCCGTGCGTCGCCGGCGTGCAAAGCGCGATCGTGGTCGGTCCTCCGGGCGACGAGATCCACACCGATGAGTTCGGCCGCGTGCGCGTCCAGTTCCCCTGGGACCGGGAGGGCCGATTCGACGACGCGAGCTCGTGCTGGATCCGCGTGAGCCAGGGATGGGCTGGCGGCGCTTATGGGATGATGACCATCCCCCGCGTCGGACAGGAGGTCCTGGTCGAGTTCTGCCACGGCGATCCCGATCGGCCGGTGATCGTGGGCCGCGTCTACAACAGCACGGCGCGTGTGCCCTACCCGCTACCCGCCGAGAAGACGAAGAGCGGCTGGAAGACCGCCTCATCCCCCGGCGTGGATGGGTACAACGAGCTCTCGTTCGATGACGCCAAGGGGCGCGAGGTGCTCCACCTCCACGCGCAGCGCGATTACACCGAGGTGATCCGGCGCGATCAGCGCTCGACCGTGCTCGGGAACCGATCGGCGAGCGTGACCGGCGGCGACGCAGTGACCGTCGGGGCCAGCCAGAGCACGAGCATCGGAAAGAGCCAGATCCACACGGTCGGCGAGGACCAGACGAACACCGTTGGCAAGAGATCGGCGAGCGTGACCGGCGGCGACGCAGTGACCGTCGGGGCCAGCCAGAGCACGAGCATCGGAAAGAGCCAGATCCACACGGTCGGCGAGGACCAGACGAACACCGTTGGCAAGAGCCGCACGTCGATCGTCGGAACATCGGATGCGATCGATGCCGGCGATAGCCAGAGCGTCACGGTCGGCGGCGGCGTGGGCTACACGATCACCAAGGACCGGAACGTTCACATCACGAACGGCGTCGCGTCAATCCGGATCACGCCTTCCGGCATCTACATCGATGCGCAGGGTGACCTCGAGATCTCGGCGGGTGGCGTGCTCAAGCTCTCCGGCAAGGAGGTGCAGATCGACGGCACGCCGAACGTGTTCATCAACAGCACGGGGGCGAAGGCGCCTTCCGTGGTCACGATCGGCGAGGCCAGGAAGCCGGGAGGTCCTGGCGGCGACGTGCCGGCCGGCAAGGCCGAGGGCGGCGGCACACAGGGATGACGCGCGCCACGCCTGACCCTCCCTCGCAGCGTAGCGCGGTTCTAACCGAGCCAGCGTCTTGACGCCGGACGGGCACGATGTTGGAGCGTGAGCGCCGGTCGTTCAGCGAGCGCGTACCGCCAGCGTGGAGCCCGAGACGATGCCGCGTTACGAGAACTCCGAAGTATCCTTCGACGTGCCGCGTGACTGGGAGGACCGCTCCGTTGTCGCATTCGCGGCTCCACCCGAGCCGGGCCAGGCGGCCGCCGCGAGCGTAGTGATGACGCGCGACAGGCTCGCGGCGGGTGAGGATCTCCGCAGGTATGCCGACCGGCAGCTCCTGGAGCTGGCCAAGCGGCTCGAAGGATTCCAGTTGCTCGCGCGTCACGATCTCCCGGCCGGCGACCGACCGGGGCTGGAGCTTCGGTTCGCGTGGCGTGGCCACACCGGGCCGCTCGAGCAGCGGCTCCTGTTCCTGGCGGGCCGCCGGCCCGTGGTGCTGAGCTTCACGGCGACGATCCCGAAGGATGAGGCCGCACGGCTGGCCCCGGTATTCGATCGCATCTTTGCGAGCATCAGGGTTGCTGGCTCGCCTGAGGGCTGATGTTCTCGCCTTTCCCTGGAGACCGCCCACGGAGCGGCTGCAATCCAGGGAGCCATGGTAAGGCGCAGGTCAGCTCACGGCCTGCCGCCCTGGATCTCGTCCAGAGGGGCGACCCTCCCGAGCGCGAGCGCCTTGAGGGCATACCGGCTGCTTTCGGCCTGGTCCTGTCGGAGGTGCGCCTCCGCGACGAGGCGCACGCGTAGCCTGGGCAGCATGGGCAGCCACGGGGCGAGGCGCTTCGGCAGGTACACCGGCAGCGCGTCCTGTCCGCTCGCCCCGAGCAGCGCGCGGATCCACGTATCGCCCAGCACCGTGCGGGTCTGATACCGCCGCTGCTCGAGCAGCAGCCGCTCCGCCTGGGCCTCGATGCGCGCGGCGGCCGGCAAACGGGCTGGCGGCGGGAGTCGCTCCTTGATTTGCTCGGTCAAGGTGGCAGCGGCGCCGGTCGCCCCCTCAGGGTACGGCGACCTTAAGAGATCACAGGCCAGGTCCACGGCCTCCTTGAGGCTCCTGTCCATGCCTGCAAGCGGAGAGACCACGGCGAGGGTCGCCTTGAGCGCCGCGATCTCGTCGAAGAGGAACCGGAGCTCGCCCTCCACGAGCACGAGCGGCGGCGTGAAGCGGCCCTTTTCGCTGATGGACGCGAGGATGGCCTGCGGCACGCCGCTCGGATCGATCCGTGAGCCATCGGTGAGCACGCCGGAGAGGTGGTGGTGATCCTTGGGGGAGCCCGCGTCATTCGGTGGCAGGTCGAGGCGCGGATCGAGCGCCTCGAAGTCGAGATCGAGGATCAAGTCGCTCCACGAGGCGCGGATGCGTGGGAGCGCCTTCGCATCGAACCAGAGAAGCTCGACGATCTCGGCAGGACGCGCCGGTGAGGACGCCTGCACTGGGGCCGGCGACCGCTGCCCCGGCACGGTGAGCCCCGCGCCGAGGGACGGGCCCGGTGTCGCGTCACGGCCCGTGTGCTCGACTGACCCGGCGAGCTGCCCGACAGTGAGTGCCGGCACCGTGACGCGTTTGGCCCACGGGCCCGTCTCGGCGGCCGGAGCGATGGCGTCGCGCGTCGTTGAAGGCGATGGAGACGGAGGCAACGGTTCGGTCAAGCAGACCGCTGAGGTCGCTGTCGAGGGCACGAGCGGCAGAAGCAGCGGCGCCATGACTGTGATCGGTGCCGTGGAGGTGCCAGGGGCAATAGGCCCGCGGAACGGCGGCGCTGGCGTCGAGCGGCTCGCGCGCGGAGCGCTGTCCGGCCCGTGGTCCGCCGTCGCCCACGGCAGCGCCGGAGCCTGAGAGAGTAGCTCGGAGCTCACCGGCTCGATCTCCTCCGTCTGCGCGACCTGTGCGACTGGATGAGGGCCGCGATCACCGGAACCAGGGGGCATGGCCGCTCGATCTAGCAGGAAGGTTGCGTCGCAGACGAGGGTGTCGGGGTGCCGCAGGGGGAGAGGCAAGCGCTGCCGGTAGCCGACAGGGAAAGCGAGAAGCTCTGCCGGCACCCGGCGCGGGTGCGGCAGTCGTTGCCGGTACCCGGCAGGGAGTACGGGAAGCGCTGTCGGTACCCGGCAGTGGAGAGCCGGATTCCGACAGGTTCTCCTCTTGACGCGCAGGGTCATCGGGGGGCATGGCGCGGGGCTCTGGCCCGCCGGGCGATGTGCTGACCCGGACGGGCCTCGTGCGCTGCAATGCACGTGGGGAACCGGGGATGGAGCGCCGTGACGATCGGCTCGGCGAGAACGGCCGCTGCCACAAGTACCGCCTGGTGAAGCTCATCGCTGAGGGCGGGATGGGGCGCGTCTACGAGGCCGTGGACGAGTACCTCGACCGGACCGTCGCGCTCAAGGTCGTCCGGCCCGAGCGGATGAGCGACGCCGACTTCCTGCGCGGGCACCGCAAGGAGGCGCGCGTGCTCGCCGACCTTAACCACCCGAACATCGTCCGGCTCTACGACGCGGGGGTCACCAGCGACGGCGTCATGTACATCGCGATGGAGCACGTCGATGGCGTCTCGCTGCGACAGATGCTCCACGCGATGCGCCGCTTCGACACGCGCGTCGCGCTCTCGATCGCGATCCAGGTGTTGGACGCGATCCGGGTGGCGCACGAGGGGGGCATCGTGCACCGCGACCTCAAGCCGGAGAACGTGCTCGTCATGCAGAGCGGCCTGGTCAAGGTCGTCGACTTCGGCCTCGCGCGGCGTATCGGGGGGCTCGCGTCGAGCGACGTCTTCTCGGACCTCGGGACGGTGCACTACATGGCGCCGGAGCAGGCGCTCCGGCGGCCGGTCGGGCGGCCCGCGGACATCTACGCCGCAGGGTTGATCCTGTACGAGATGCTCGCCGGCAAGCACGCGTTCGCCGAGAGGACCGGCGAGCTGCCGCCGCGGCAAGAGGTCTGGGCGAACCAGGTGCACGCCGTGCCGGCGCCGCTCGCCGAGGCGATCCCGGAGGGCGCCTCGAGGAGCTTGAGCGATCTCGTGGCGCGTATGCTGGCGAAGTCGCCGGACGAGCGTCCCAGTGCGAACGAGGCGTTCGACGCGCTCACACGGGAGTTCGACGGCTGCTCCGCGCAATCCCCGCAGGCCGAGGGCTACCCCGTGCTCGATCCGAAGGTGCGCGCCTCGATCCCGTCGCTGCGCCTGCTCCCGGCGGCGGAGGCCGTCCACCTCGCGACGGCACCGCTCGACGCGGGGTACCGGCCGCCGGGGGCCGTGCTCCCGTTCCGGCCGCAGGGCCAGCCCTCCGCGGACGGGGAGCTGGTCACGGCAGGCGCGGGCACGGCGGCGACCGGATCGGCGCCAGATGCCGCGGCGGCGCGGAGCCCGCGCTGGCTGACGACCGAGCGAATGCCGTCCGCGCCGCCGACACCGCCAGCGGCGGCGCCCAGCAAGCCGCCCGGTGCCTGGCCCGAGGCGCCGCTCGCAGCGGGGCCGGTGCCGCCAGTGACGGCGCCGCTGCCTCCGGAGAAGAGCGCGGCGGCGCCGAGCGCGATGGCAGCCGCCACCTGGACGGGCGCGCGCGAAGCGGCGCCGAGCGAGGCCGTGGGCACGCCGTTGAAGGGCGTGGTGCCTGCGAATGAGGCGACGCCGGCCGCACTGCCCGTGCGACTCGAGCGCGAGGCAGCGCCGAGCGCCGCGCGTTCGTCACCGCGGGAGTGCGGAGTAGGCGACGCGCCGAGCCAGGCGGCGGCCGAGATGCGGCGCAAGCGCCGCGTCGGTCTCGTGATGGGCGCGAGCGCATTGTCCTGTGCGCTCGCCGCCCTGTGGTTCGTCCCTCGACAGCCCCCGTCGGTCGAACCGCCACGCGGCGGCGCCGTGCTCGCCCCGTCGGCCACCGCGGATGCACCGACGTCGCTGGTGGGCTTGTCTGCGCCCTCCGGCGCGCCGTCGCCAGTGGTCTCGCCTCCGCCGGTCGGCAGAGTGCCCGAACCTGCACGGCAGCCGCCGATGACGGCGCCGGATTTCGCCGCGCCGCAGCAGGTGGCGCTCGATATGGCGCCTCGCCCCACCACGCCGGCGCTGGCTGCACCGGCGATGCTGCGCGGCGCCGGTCCGGCGGCGGCGCCCCCCTCCACGGCACAGGCGGGGACGGCGCCGCGCAGCGCCGTATCAAAGGCGAGGCCGATCAAGGCGCCGACCGCGGCGAGGGCGCCGCAGCCAGGCGACGCGTGGGCGGAAGAAGAGGAGAAGCTCGTGAAGGAGAAGCCGTATTTCAAGCCGGCGCCGCGCGTCCCTCACCCTGCGCCGGCGGCGCCGCGCCGTGCGCCGACGCCGCGCCGCCCGTTCTAGAGAAGGTCCGACCGGAATGAGCGACGAGGATCTGAAGAAGTACCTGCCGACCGAGGAGACGTTCCGCCGCGTCGCGGATCGGGCCGCCTCGGACGAGAACATGCGGCGGGCTCTTTCGCGCGTGAAAGAAGCACCGCCCATCGTCGCGGCTCCGCTAGGCCCCGCCGAGCAAGCCGCGCTTGTACGCCCCGGGGCGCGCTCGGAGGCGCTCCAGAAGGAGCCCAGCCGGCCGAGTCGATGGCGGCTCCTCGGGTCGATCGTCGGCGCCGCCGCGGCGGTGAGCGCGCCCGCGCTGCTCATCTACTGGCTGTTCGTTCCGCGTGACGTTCCGTCCGGCCCCGTCGCACCCAGCGCCACGTCGGCGCCCGTGGCGCCTCTTCTGTCGTCGAGCGCGCCAGCGCCCGTGGCGCCTCTTCCGTCGTCGAGCGCGCCGGCTCCGCCCCCAGTGGCGGAAGCTCCCAGCACCCCGGCCGAGAGCAGCGCCACGAGCCTCGCGACCGCGGCGCGAGTGCCGTCTGCGCTGCCGTCTGCTGCACCCGCGCCGCGTGGTGCTGCACCCGCTTCGAGTGGCGCTGCGCTCGCGCGCCGCGCGCCGGCGCGCGGCGCGAACGCCGTTGCGGCACCCGGCGATTCAGGGCAGAGGATGCCGCCGCCACGGACGACCGCGGCGGCGCCGGCGACATCGATGCCAGAGCCCTTCGCGGGGGCGCCGAGGTACTGAACGATGCTTCGAAAGTCCATCGCACGGATCGCGGTCGCGAGTTCGCTCGTTATGGCTGCGCCGACGGTCGCGCTGGCGGCGCCCGGTAGCGCGCCGGGCGACGTGATGACGGAGAAGGTGCGCGAGCTGCACAAGGAGGGCAACGCGCACTACGCGCGCGGCGACTACGAACGGGCGCGCGTGGCGTACCTCGCGGCATGGGCGCTGCAGAAGCGCCTGCAAATCGCGGGCAACCTCGCCGAGGCCGAGATGAAGCTCGGGCGCTTCCGCGACGCGGCCGAGCACCTCGCCCACTACCTGCGCGAGGCGTCCAAGGAGCAACCGCCGCCGCCAGCGGCCGAGATCCAGTCGGCCGAGGCGCTGTACGCGGCGGCGCGCGCGCAGGTCGGTGCGCTGTCAATCGCGACTCTCGAGAACGGCGCCGAGATCCTGGTCGACGGCGAGGTGGTGGGGGTCGCGCCGCTGCCGGCTCCGGTGTTCGTGGAGCCCGGGATGCACACGGTGTCGGCGCGGCGAGGCAACCGCTCCGGGGCGCGCCAGGTGCGCGTCGACAAGGGCGGCGCGGCGTCCGTCGAGGTGGTGCTTGCGGAGGGGAACCTGGGCGCGTCAACGACGCCGCCGCGCGCGGAGCCACCGCACAGCGCAGCGCCGCAGCCGCCAGCGAGCGCGGCGCCGGAGCGGCCAGCGGGCGGGGCGCGGCTGCCGGTGGTGCCGATGGTGCTCGGCGGAGCGCTCGGGGTGGTGGGCCTCGGCGTGGGCGTGGGGTTCACGCTGGCGGCAAACGCGAAGGCAACGGAGATCGACGGGCCGCTGCGCGTCGGAGACGGCGATCCGTCGGCTTGTTACCAGAGCCAGAGCGCAGCGTGCGCGAGGCTCGGCGACGCGGTGGACCAGCTCGATGCGTTCACGAGCACAGCGGTGGTCGGGTACGTGGTGGGGGGCGCGGCGATCGCGGCGACGGCGGGGTACGTGCTGTGGTCGAGGTCCGCGGGAGACAGCCAGGGCAAGGCGCAGGTGATGGCGGCGCCGTGGCTTGCGCCAGGAAGCGGTGGCGTCGGCGTGGCGGGGCGCTTCTGACGTGTGGGAACGGCGACAGGGTGAAGCGTTGGACGCAGTGAGGGAGCCGATGCGAGGCAGGCCGAAGGCGAAGGGCTGGCAGGTCGCGGTGGCGAGCGCAGCGCTCGGAATGGCGGCGGTGGGGAGCAGCCTGGCGGGGGGATGCAGCTCGCCGTGCGAGCGGTCGCAAACCTGTCCGCCGGAGGCGTCGGGTGCGACCGAGGGCGGCGGCGCGCCGTCGAGGTGCGTGCCGAACGAGAGCGGAGCGCCGGTCGACGACGCGTGCGGGGTGTTCGTGGCGGCGGCTGGCGACGACGGCGCGGAGGGGACGAAGGCGGCGCCGCTGGGCACGCTGGGGGCGGCAATCGCTCTGGCGCGGGAGAACGGGACGGGGCGGGTGTATGCGTGCGCCGAGACGTTCGAGGTCGAGGAGGCGGTGGAGATGCCGGCGGGGGTGACGCTGTACGGCGGGCTCGACTGCGCGGGCGGCTGGGCCTACTCGGGAGCGAGCGACAGCGCGAGGACGACGCTGACGGCGATCGAGGGCGTGATCCCGCTGGCGCTGCGGGGCGGCGAGGGAATGGCGCGGCTCGAGGACGTGGCGATCGTGGCGCGGAGCATCGACGCGAGCGATCCGGAGAAGCGCGGGCTGTCGTCGATCGCCGCCGTGGCGGAGGCGGTGGCGGTGGAGCTGGTGCGCTGCGCGCTCGAGGCGGGCGATGCGGCGCCGGGGGAAGACGGCGCGGCGCACGGGGAGCCGGCGCAGCGAGGGGGCGACGGGAGCACGGGGAACGCGGCGTGCTCGGCGAACATGATCTTCGGCGGCGATGTCACGGTGAACGACTGCGGTACGCCGGACGATGCGAGCGACGATTCGCTCGGCGGTGTCGGCGGCGTGGGACTGCAGAGCAGCGGCGGAGCAGGAAGTCCCGGCGGCCCTGGCGACTTGATGAACGGCGGCGCCGGCGAGTTTACTGCGGCGTGCACGCCGGGCACCGCGGGCGACAACGGCATCGACGGCGAGCCCGGCGCCGGCGCGCGCGGCGCTGGTGAGATCGCAGCGAGCGGCTACACGGGCCTAGCGGGGAGCGACGGCGCGCCCGGGACCACCGCGCAGGGCGGCGGCGGTGGTGGCGGCGCCAAGGGTGGCGTCGCCGCGGGCCAGTGCTCGGCCGGGTCGGCGGGAGGTGCCAGCGGCGGCTCTGGCGGCGCGGGCGGCTGCGGTGGCGCGGGCGGAAGGGGCGGCGGCGCGGGCGGGTCGAGCATCGCGCTGGTGAGCCTTGATGCGACGCTCCTGTTCCAGGACGTGACGATCGCCACGGGAAGCGGCGGAGACGGCGGCGCTGGCGGTCCTGGTCAGGACGGCGGTACGCCGGGTGCGGGCGGCCCCGGTGGCGGTGTGCCGGACGGCGCCACGGCGCTGCAGCCAGGCTGCGCCGGAGGCCCGGGCGGCACCGGCGGGCGTGGCGGCACCGGAGGCGGCGGGCTGGGCGGGCATGCGCTCGGCATCGCGCACGTAGGCGCGGCGCCGCCGGCAGACGGCGTAACGTTCGCGGTAGGCCAGGCCGGCGCGGGCGGCGTCGGCGCGGACGCGGAGCACAGCGGCGCGCCGGGGGTCAAGGCCGACGCCATGGCGTTCGAGCAGGGCGAGAGGCGCTGAGCGCGCGGCCGAAGGCTGAGCGGAGCTGACGGCGAGGCTCGCGGTGACGGCGCTCGAAGCAGCTCGGCTCGGCGACTCGATCGGACATAGCAGCGCGTGGTCAGGTCTGTTGACCGGCGCCGTCGCAGGCGTGGCGCTGGCGGCGACGGTCGTGGCCGTCGTCGGCACCGGCGGCGTGGCCGCGGTGTTCATCGGGGCGGGCATCGCGGCGGCGGGCGCGGGCGGCGGGCTCGCGGGCGCGTACATCGGCGAGCTCATTCCTGGCGACGTCAAGGGGACGGTCGCCACGGGCTCGCCCGATACGTTCTTCGGCAATGAGCGCCGCAGCGCTGTGCGCGCCGGGCTCGACATCGTCGCGTGCGCCGACCACGGCGTGGTGCGCGTCGCGCAGGGCAGCGCGACGACGTTCGTCAACGGCAAGCCGCTGGCGCGCAGCGCCGAGAAGACCGAGTGCGGCGCGATCCTGCGCGAGGGGATCGCGACGGTGATCATCGGCGGCGACACGGCGCTGGCGCCGGGCATGGCGGTGGCGGACGAAGTGCCGCCGTGGGCGAAGACAACGCTCACCGTGGTGATGTGGGGCGGCGCGATCGTCGCCACGGGTGGCGCGGCTGCGGCCGTCGGCTGGGGCGCCGCGCTCGCCGGGTTTGGCGGCTCGGTCGCAGGCGGCGCCGGGCTCGGCTGGGCCGGCGGCAAGGTCGGCCACCACTACGGCGGCGAGCTCGGCGCGCGCATCGGCGAGGTGGTCGGCGGGACGGTGGGTGGCATCGCGGGCGGGCTCGTCGGGGCGCGCATCGGTGAGCTGGTGCTCCGCGGCAGAGGCCCCTCAGTCGAGACTACCAGAACGGCGCCCGCCGAAACGAGCGAGCCGGTGAGACCGGCTGATGCTGGAGAGCCGCCGACGGCGGCAGAGTATGCGGAAGCCGCGAACCCGGACGTTCTTGCCAATCCAGCGACATCTGCAACAAAGCCTTCTGCAAGGAATTCTACAGAACCCAAAGGACATGGAAAAGCTACCCCAGCCGGACGTACGGCGGATCATGATCCTGCCGCGAGAGCGGAGCCGACGAAAGCTCAACCGCCGAGGGAGGCCTCCAGCGATCCAGTCGCGGCGAGGCGAGCCGAACTCTCTGTAGAGAGAGGAAAGATCACATCGAAGACCCGGGCGGAAGCGGACTCAATCTTGCAGGCCGAGCAAGAGGGCCTAGTCAGTGGGACAGCGCGCCGGACGGACGCTCGCCTGGGTGAACCCGATCACGACTTTGTCTTGGAAGGCGAGACCACTGGGAAGAAAGTCTACGTGGATATCAAGACGCCTGTCGATCCGAAGTACCGCCCACTGTCGCAGCAGGCATCAGACATCGCAGGTCATGTAAAAGGATACGGCACAGACGTCGAGGTCATCGTTGATCTTAAGAACTTGACCCCATCGCAGAAAGAGCAGTTCCTCATGGATCTTCAAGGAACCGGCGCCGGACCCCCAAGAACAAAGATTCTGAATCGATAGCCAGCCCACGCCAGCCCACAACAAATAGCTAATCTGCGCAGGTACCGACATGTCATACACCCGGATTGAATGTACAGCATTACAGCGCATGCTCGCCATGCACCGGAAGTGGCTCATGGGAGTCTCTTCCGGTGCGACGGAAGAACAAGGAGCTCGACTGGTACTATACGAACACGAGATTTCTGAATGTGTGATAGAGGACGAGACGCTCTCGGACGCTGAGGTCGTGCGGTGCATATTTCGAGGGCTTGTTGCCAAGAGGTGCGATTTTTCATACGCAAATATGATCGACGCCGTGCTTGAGCGCGCCTCTCTGCTCGATTGTGACTTCAGGAAGGCGGATATGCGATCCGCACGCTGTGCAGGTGCCATATTTTCCGGAAGTGACCTTGCTCGTGCAGATTTTACCGACGCCGATCTCCGTGGCACGATCTTACGTGACTGTAATCTTGATGGCGCGTGGCTCATCAATGCTGACCTGAGGGACGCCGATCTGGAGAATGTGAGCCTGAGCGAGACGAGGTTCGTTGGGACCAAGCTGGACGGTGTCAAGCATTGGCGCGTAGACGAGCTCGAAAAGGCACATTTCGATAGTGTAGGCATTGGCGACGTGCACATTTCAGGAGACGGTGCGAGGAGCTACCTACGTGACCTGTGCCTGCGGAACAGCTAGCCCTACTTTCGCGAAGCCGACAGGGGTCGGCTGTGTAGACGCACGGCGCGCACTGAGAATCGTGCACGCCCTATGGATGCGGCGACCTGTCGTCGCTACATGAACGAAGATGCACATCTTCGAGCGTGAGGTGGACGGTCGCCGCTACGGGATCGCGGCGCAGTCGGTGTGGGACGCGGCAGCGGGTCGCTCGGTCGCGAGGCAGGTTGTCCTCGGGCCAGCGGACCCGCCGCCGACGGTCGACCTCGGGCGAACTCGGACAGTCGGAACGAGGGCGGTGGGGGACGTCGGCGCGCTCGTTTGGGTTGCCGAGAAGCTCGACCTCGTGAGGCTGATCAACGAGGCGTGCGGTGACTACGGCTCGAAGAACGGGCCGTCCGTGGGCGAGATGGCTGTTGCCGTCGCGCTTCAGCGCGCATGCGCGCCGGGCCCGAAGTGTGATCTGGGGGACTTCCTCGACGGCGCATTGCCGCGGGTCTCGTGCCTGCCCGGGTCAGCGTTCACGGGGCAGGCGTTCCACCGCATCGCGCAGCAGGTCACCGATCAGGAGCTGGAGGCCGCGCAGGTGGCGATCGCTCGGGCGGCGATCGGTCGGTTCGCTCTGTCAGCCGACGTGCTGGCGTTCGACACGACCAACTTCGACACGCACATCGCGACAACGACCCCCGGCGAGCTGGCGCGTCGCGGCCATGCCAAGAGCAAACGAAGCGACTTGCGGGTAGTAGGACTCGGCCTGCTCGTGAGTGAGACCGGGCACGTGCCGCTCTTGTACCGCGCTTTCGGCGGCAACAGCTCGGATCAAGCCGTGCTCGAGGGGTGCCTGCAAGGGCTGAGCGAGCTGCACAGCGCGCTCGACGCCGGGGAGCAACGAACCAGCCCCGGTCAGCGGACACTCGTACGCGACGGGGGCTTCTGGAGCCCGCAGTTGGAGCTTCATCTGGAAGTCACCGGCTACTACAGCCTCATCTCGTTGCCTCTGGGACACAGCGCTGCCGAATGGGCATTGCAGCAAGCTGCGCAGAAAGGCGCGATGCGGCACCTGACCGGACAGTACCAGGACGTACGCGCTGCCCGCGTCCGGACCCAGGTCGGCGACCTTGACCGCACGCTCGTCGTCATCGAGAGCCTCACGCTGCTCGAGGGGCAAAAGCGCGGCATCGGAGCGCGGCTGACCAAGGCCAAGGAGGAACTGAGCAGGCTTGAGGCGCTGTTGCAAGCCGGCCGCATTCGCCGCGCGTCGCTCGAGCAGCGCGTACGTAAGGCGCTCGCGCGCGAGCACTTGGCCAGCTTCGTCGTGGTCGAGATCGACGGCGAAGAGCAAGCCCCGACGTTGAGCTGGCGGGTCGACGCAGCTCGCCGGCGAGAGCTCGAGGCAACGCGCCTGGGCAAGCGTGTGCTCTGCACCGACCACCACACCTGGAGCACCGAACGCATCGTCCATGCTTTTCGCGGCCAGTGGAACGTCGAAGAGCTCTTCCGTCGCTCGAAGAAGGGAGGCGTCGTGCCCTGGGGTCCCTCACATCAATGGGCTGACGGCTCGCTGCGGTTTCACACCTTCGCGACGGTGCTCGGCCTGATGCTCGTCAGCCTCGCGCGTATCGCCCTTGGTACCGACGCCTCCGCCCGCGCCATGATGGACAGCCTCGGCGACATCCGCGCCACGCTGGTCCGGACCGCAACGGGCGCCCAGGGACGGCGCCCCACGATCCCGCTCGCGCCCGAACTGAATGCAGAACAACGCCCCGCTGCGCGCATCTTCGAGCTCGACCGCTGGCTTCCAGGTCTTTCTTCATCTAGACGACGACAAAGCGCAGCACCTGGAAAGCAAGCGCCTTCCTAAACGTCAGGAACGCGCGTTGCGAAAGTAGGGCTAGAACCAAGGGACGTGGAGCGGCTGCTGAACAGCGAGCTTCCGATCACCCCCGGCCTCGCGCGCCAGCTTGAGACGTGCACGGGCGCGCCTGCTCGGTACTGGGAGCGCCTATGGCGCCTGCACGATGATTACCGCACCGACGCCGAGGACACCGTGGTGGTCAAGCTCGGGGAGCCCATCACCAGGCGGGAGAGCTCGGCGGGTACCGCGATGGCGCCAGCGCCAAGGTCGGTGCCACCGCCCGGGCCGCCCACCGTGCCCGCTCGCGCACTCGACGTACCTCCGCCCGTGGTGCCGCCGCTTGAGGGCGCGTCCAAGAGCCCACGGGCGAAGCTCCCGCCGCCTCCACGGCCGCGGCTAAGGCCGCCGCTCCCTGCTCGCTCAATGTCGGGGGCTGAGTTCGCGTGTCGCGCTGCCGAGCTCACGAGCTTTCCGGTACAGCAAGACGACGGCGGATCCATGCCTGCACGAGGCGCCGATTGGGAGGATGTTGAGCGTTCGCCACTGGGCATGACCCTGCCGGGCGTAGGAAGCCAGGGAGCAGACTAGCTGCGACAGTCAGTCGACGTGAATGGCCGTTCGAGTGGGAAATACACGCCTCGCCTGGCGCGATCGCGCGGTGTCCGAACGTCACTGGTCGCAAGGAACAACCCGATGAATGCGGAGCATCAAGCGTCCGCTCGGCATCAGTCGAGGACAGAGGCGCAGATGCTGTTCCGAGATGAAGATCATCGGAGCTCCGGGAGGTCAAGATCCGTCGGCATATCAACGGAGGGCAAATGGGAGACGAAAGTAAAGGATCGAACCTCAAGCAGTTGACCCAGCGAATGGAATGGCGCATTGTTCCGCTGAGCAAGAGCCATGTGCAGGCGCTCATCGAAGAGGGCTTCAACGCGTACTACAGCGCTCCAGCGGGCAAGGTGGCGACAGCGCTGCTGACGTTGGCTCGATTGGTCCTGGACGAGGCGACCCCTGGACATCGGAACGATCCTGAAGCTACTGAAGCCCGGGTGCCGATCTGTCGCATCTCACCGCTCGAGGAAGCGCTGACCCGTTGGGCTGATGTCGACGAAGTGGAGCAAAACCGAGTAGTTACAGTCCTGGACGCGATGGGCGCCAAGGACCCCGCCGCCCGTGCTGCCCACGCGGTTCTGGTCTGGGCCGCGCAGGTGTACAGACTCGCAACGAGAGCCGGTGTAAACGGTTGATGGGCCAATGCTTCGGCGTCTCCTGCTCGTGGCAGCCCCTGTGGCCGCCCGCATCGATTCACTCGGTACAGCCACGTCCAGCCGCGACAGCTCCTTGCGCCCGTGAGCCTGTTCTTCTACAGCTTGTTCCGAGCTCGGATCCTGTGCCATGCCCACGGCTCATCATCATCGTCACCATCAGGCGCCACGCGAATCGCCTGGATCTCATGCGTTGGGACCGGGAGCTTCACTCCCCGCTCGTCCTTGGTCGTAACGACCTCAGGGAATCTAACGTCGACAATGCGGACGCGGTGCGCTCGCCACCAAGGATCCGCCCAACCCGGCGCCATCCCCACCACCAGGTCGACGGCTGCGTCCTTCTCGTAGGCGCTCTTCAGCTGCTGGTGGAGGCTCACGTCGCCGGGCAGAGCCCAGTCGGTGGCCAGCATCTCGTCGACGAAGCCCCAGCGAAGGCGAACGGCGCCATGGAGAACCCCGTATTGGTAGAGCGCGTGAAACGCCTTGACATCGCTCTCGATCCGGCGCGCAAGCCGTCGATGGTCTCCTTCGGAGAGGTAGCGCGCCACCCTCTCGGGTTCGCCCAGCGGGCGACGGATGCGGGTGGTCCCGGCGATGAGGAGCTCCGGCGTGATCTGCAGCGTGCGCCCCGCACGGTTCAGCCGTCTCGACTTCTGCGGCGGCGCGAGGTCCACGACCCGGCAGCGGTCGGCGTCGAACCCCAGCGCGCGCAGCGTATCGCGGATGTGGAGGCCCGCGATCACGTCGAAGCGCTCGAGCAGTCCGGCGAGCTTGGCGACGTCGCGACCGAGGAAGGTCTGGATCGATCGCCGGCTGACGTCGAGCACCGCCACGGCCTGGGGATCCGCTGCGGAAGGCACCACGCGAAGGACGGCGCGGCGGGCCGTGCGCGCGATCTCCTCGGTCTCCGCGTTGGGCCTCGCCTCCGCGTCGGGTTCCGGTTCCACGCGACGGACCACGCAGCGCTTCTCCCACGCCGTGGGCTGGTCCCGCTGGACGAGCACCGCCTGCGAGAGCCCGCGGACCGCCCGCCGCATCGCGGCCAGGCCCGGCGCGACAGGGTTCAGCGTGAGCCGCCCGTCCTCGCCCGCAAGGAAGAGGTCGCTCCTCCCTGGCCCGTTGCGGGGCCCGAGCTTCTCTCGGTACGTGGTGAGCCCGGCGAGCAAGCTCTCGATCTCGTCGGCTGTCATCGGCGTCCGCCGTGCATCCAGTACGGCCGCCGCCTGTCGGATCCATGGCAAGCTCGTGACGGAGCGACCGCGGAAGGCCGCCTCTACCTCCTCGGTCGACAGCGGCACGGCGTCCCCAGTCACGAAAGGCACGGGGCTCGGGAGCTGTGGCGCCGCGGGCTCGTCGCAGAGGGTGACGGTTCGCATCGCCAGGATATCGCGGTCGAAACCGCGATCGGCGACCCTGCGGTGCATCAAATCTCGCATGACACGGCGCGCCTCTGGAGCGTTTGGACGGAGCTCAGGATCCCTCAAGGCTCGAGCACTCGCATTTGCCATGACGTACACATCCTACCTCAGTGTCCGCTCGGATTCAGTATGACCGGCGGGGCAGAAGACACTCGAGGTTGAATGGAAGATGGTCACTCGCGGGATTGAAATTCAATTGATAAAATTCCGAGCCCACTCGGAATGTCACCCAATGACATTCCGGACGGGCGCATGGATCGCCCACGCGGCCCGCCTCCTGTAGCCTCGGCCCAAAACGTTGGCCGGCCTACAAGACTCGCTCCCCTGAGCGAGAGCGTGCGAGGGGTCGGCTGAGGAATCCCCTCATTTTGCAGCCCTTTTCAGCGGGGAAATTGAACAGGGAGGCGGGGAGACAGGGAGTATTTTGAAGATTTCCCTCCCCGCCTCCCCGCCTCCCTGTGAATTTTCCGAAGAATTTGAGGGGATGCCTCAGAGGGGTCGGGGGAGCAGGATCACGGCGCTGAGACCGAAGGTGAGGCGCTGACCGGTCAATTGGACGCCGTTCTCGCAGCCGCTTCGAGCCTGACGACGGGCGGCCGGCTGCCCGTCCGCTAGCGCGCTCCGAGATACAGAGTTAAGCCCCTCAAGACCGCCCCCGGCGGGCGTTCTGCACGCGCGTAAGCTCGCGTTCTGATTCGGGTTATTGCATTCGCGAAGAGGGGGTTCTGAGCTGCCGGCGGCGAAGGGGCAACCCATCCCAGCTTCCAATGGCCACGCGCGCACGAACCCAAGGGAACGACGATGAAAGGCGATGCAGCAAGAAAGGACCTGGTCGGGCATGAGGATCGGCCCCTCACGCCCCGGGAGCGTTCACGCGCGCAGCGGGAGCGGAGGAGGTGATCGAGGGCGTCTGGCACCCCGTCGCCGACACGGCGAGACGGGCGTGCAGCGACGACCGGCTCCAGGCGGCCGAGATCACTCAGGGGGATAGGATGAGCACCTTGACCTGACTCGGCACGATCCGCATTCCGGGGCAGTTCGTGGAGTTCTGGAGGCTCATGCTGGTCAGCCGGGTGGCCGGCATGCCGCCGACGAGGCAGGTGAACGCGGCGGTGATGTGGCGGGAAGGCCCCATGACCGAGCCGGATGCGACCCCCAGGGCGATGCCGGGCTGATCGCCGACGGAGATGAGCTGCGTCGTCAGCAGGTTATGCGCGGGCGCGCACATGAACAGCACGTTGTACGCGGCTGGCGCGCTCACCGGGCCAAAGGAAATGTTCGGATAAGGGATCGGGGCAGGCACCGGCGGGGTGAGGCACACGTCCGGAAACCCCAGGTTCATCCCGCCCATCTGCGTGTTCGCGAACATGATACCTCCTCAACCCAGGTGGATCTGCTCGCCGTCGATCTTGACGAGCTCCTGCGCGGTCACCAGCGTGTTCTCGCCGCGCAGGCTCATCGTCTTCTTCGCGACGTAATCGACCCGCTCGGCCCGGAGGTGCTCGCTCTCCTCGATGGTGCGGTAGGAGCGCTTCACCCGCTGCGAGAGCCGCTCCAGCACGGAGTCGAGGCTCCCGGCAAGGACCTTGACCTTGCTGATCTCCGCGCGAAGGAGCGTCCCAACGAACGAGAGGCGTTGCAGCGCGACGTTCCCGTCGACGGCGTTCACCGAGAGGCCCGCCGAGACCACCGCCACCTCCTTGGCCGAGACCAGGCCGATGCCGTCCTGCGCGGCGACGCCGAGGCGACCGGCAGGCAGCTTGATGTTCAGGTCGCCGTCCACGACGATGCTCCCGGGCGCGCCGTCCTCCCGCTCCAGCACGGAGAGCACGTAGCAACGCCCGTCGGTCGCCACGGCAACGAGCACGAGGTCGCCCGCCTCGGGCTCGAGGAGGCACCCCTTGGCGCGCTTCGCCCGGAATTCGCCCGCGTCGGTTTCCACGACGAGCGCCGCGCCGTCGGCGCGCACCACGGTGCCGAACTCCTGAGTGACCAGAGCCCTCGGCTCCTGCTTTCTCGCCAGACTGCCCATAATTCCCTCGTCAACGCGTAGACGTCTCGACACCCACGGCCGGAGGCTCCGAGCTCCCCCGGCTGCTGCTCAAAACCCGTGATTGCCACTGCTCCGCCTCGGCGAGATCCGCGTCGTCGCCGAGGGCGGCCGCCCGGCTGGACCACACGGCCCCTTCGTCCTTGATCCGATGGAGGCGCGCTCGAAACAGGGTCGCCCTCGAGAAGTCGCCGGCCGAGACGTCGGCGTGTGAGAGGTCGGCGTACGTCAGGTTGGCGCCGTTCCAGCGCGCGCCCGCGCACGCGGCCCGGGTCAGGATGCACATCTCCAGGTTGGCGCCGGCGAGGTTGGCCTCGATGAGGCGAGCGCCCACGAAGACAGACTCCTTGAGCACGGCCCCGGCGAGGCTCGCGCGGGTGAGGTTGGCATTCACGAAGAGCGCCCGGCCCGCGAGCGCGCCGTCGAGCTTGGCGCCGGAGAGGTTCGCGTCCTTGAAACCGCACTGCGTCAGCGTCGCACCGGAGAAGTCGCAGCCGCTGAGATCGGCGCCCGTGAACTGCGTCATCGTGAACGACATCCCGCGCAGGTCCTGGCCCGCGAGCTTCCCCTCCACGAGCACGACGAGCTCCAGGACGGCGCCGCCGAGGGTCGCGGTCGAGAGATCGGCGCGCACGAGCGCCGTCTGCTTCAGCACGGCGCCCGAGAGGTCAATCCGCTCGGTCCGCGCGTCCAGGATGGCGGCGCGGTCCAGGTTGGTGCGCGCGAGCCGGGCGCCCGAGAGGCTCGTGTTGATCACGCTCGCGAGGGTCAGGTCTGCTCCGCTCAGGTCGATCCAGGAGAGATCGCCGCCGGTGAGCTGCGCTGCGATCAGGGAGGCGCCGTCCAGCTTCGCCCCCGTGAGATCACAGTCCACCATCGCCGCAAGGTGCAGGTTGGCGCCGGACAGGCGCGCGCCGCTGAAGCTGCAGCCGCTGGCGGTCGACTCCTTCAGCCGAGCGCCCGAGAGGTCCGCGCCGGCGAAGCTCACCTTGTCGAATATCGCGCCGGAGAGGTCGGCGCCCGAGAGGTCGACGCCCGAGAGGTCGACGTCGGAGATGATCTCGCCGCCCTGGACCAACTCGACCAGATCATTTCTGTCCATGGTTCTCCGGCGGCGCGACGAAGCGCACGTACTTTACATTGGCCCCCTTCAGGCTCGTCGCGGCGTTTCCGCGCATTTTCGCGGCGTCGACGCGGAACATGTTGGCCCTCTCGAAGTTCGCGTCGTCGACCTTCGCCTTCTGCAGCACGGCCTCCATCAGATCGATGCCGGACAGCGAGGCGCCCGAGAGGTCTGCCCGCGTGAGCATGGCGCCCACCGCGACGGCGCGATCCAGGTGAGCGCCCGTGAGGTCGCACTCGCTGAGATCGGAGCTCCGCAGGTTAGCCTCGGTGAAGTCGCTCCCTCTGAAGCAGGTGCCCCGAAGGTTGGCCTGCTCGAGCGAAGCGCCGCGGAAGTCGGCGCCGGCGAACGACGAGCCTGCGATGAGGCGGATGTTGTCGAGCTTGGCGCCGCGGAAGACGGCGCCGTCGCCCTTGCCGGTGATGAACACCGACGCGCGAAGGTTCGCGCCGCGAAAGTCGACGCCCTCCACGTTGGCCTCGATGAAGGTGCACTGCTCGAGGTCTGCGCCGGAGAGCTGGGCGCCGGAGAGGTCGGCGTTGATAAGGACGAGGTTGCGCGCGGTCACGCGGGTGAAGTCGGCCCCGTCGAAGGTCGCCTCGGACAGGTCGGCGTCCGACAGGCGCGCGCCGGTCAGGTCGGCGCCCGACAGGTTGGCCTTGGCCAGCACGGCGCCGGTGAGGTCGAGCCCGCCGCCCATCTTCACGTCGGCAAGGTTCGCTCCGCCGAAGTTCGCGCCGGCAAGGTTCGCCCCGGTGAGATCTGCGCCGAGGAGATTGGCCCTTGCCAGGACCGCGCCGGCGATGTTCGCGCCGCACAGCCGGGTGCCCGTGAGGACCGCGGCCTCGAGCAGCGCGCCCTCGAGATCGATGCCCGACAGGTCGAGGTGCGAGAGATCGGCGCCCGTGAGATCGCGCCCCGCGAAGCTCTCCCCGGCCCGGTGCCCGGCGATCACCTCTTCCCGTACGCGAGCGGCCTCCTCGCCGCCCAGCCGGGAGGCCGCCGGGTAGTGGTGTGCGAACTTCCGGTAGGCAGAGCGCATCTGCTCCTCGACCTCGAAGAGGCGCGCCGCGAGCTCCGGATCACCGAGCTGCGCCTCGAGCTCGGGCCACTCGACCCCGCCATTCCGCGCCATCTGGGCCACGTCCTCGAGCCGCTCGATCTCCTTCTTGGCCGAGAACCGGGGCGGGCCGCCGGCTTCCTTCTGTCGCTCGCCCATGATCGCGTCATAATCAAATCCGTGCTTCGCGCACTCGGCGCGCGCCCTCTGCTCCTCGGCCGCGCGGCGCGCCTCCGCGTCCGCCTTGACCCTCTCGGCCTCGGTCATCGCCCGCTCGACGTACGCCGGCAGCTCGTCCAGGCTGGGCTCGATCACGTCCTCGTCCGGCGGCAACGGGGCGACGAGCGGCTCCGGATCGAGCCCCTGCGCGCGGATCTTCGCCTTGAGCTCCTCGATGTCCCGCTCCATCTTGGCGCGGGCGCGCTTCTGCCAGAGCCGTTCCGACTGCAGCAGCCTGGTCATCTCCGCCTGAGGGTCGTCCGGCAGCGGCCCCGCGCCCGGCGGCGGAGGCGGCATCAGATCCGCGTCACGCAGGAGGAAGAGGTGCCCTTTCTCCTTGTCGAGTCGCTGGGCCATGACGGTTCGGTAATGCTCGCCCGGCCTGGGCTCGCCCATCGCCTCGCAGCCCGCGACGATGTGGAGCACGTCGGCCGCGTCGTCTTCGCGGATCTTGAGCACCCCGCGATAGACGAGGATCCCGCGCTCGTGGTGGGGGAAGAGCCGGACCGTGTCGAGGCGGGTCGCGATCTCCCGGAAGGACTCCCCCTCGTCGGTCTTCTGCTTGATGAAGCACCGCGTCGCCACCCCCGGCAGCGCCCCTTCGATCCGGGGCTTCCCGGGGTGCATGTTCTCGATGACGAACGCCTCGTCGCCCCGGAAATACCCCTCGATCTGCTGGTCCGGCGGCGCGGTGTTGAAGAAGCTCCAGTCGAGGTCCTTGGCGAGCTCGGGGAAGCGCTCCTTGAGCCACGCTTCATCATACGTCCCGACCTTGGAGAAGCGCTGTGGCCAGGTCGGATCGTAACTTCCGAACCCGGCGGGCGGGGGCCGGTCGCCGGGCGACCGGACGAGGCGGCGCGGATCCTCGATGTTGGGCAACGGATGGACCGAGCCGTTCTCGCTGCGCACCGGCGCGAAGCCTTTGCCGAGCGGGTTCGGCGCGTAGCCCTCGCCGCCGAAGGCGTTCTGCCATGTGATCGGCATCTCGGCGAACGGCTCTGGCTCGGTCATCCCCAGGAGCCCGAAGCGGCGGTCTCCGACGACATAAAGAGTCTTGTCGATCGCCCCGAGCTGGACCCGCACCGAGCACGCGGTGCGCGGCACGGCGCCCGCGGTGAAGCAGCGGCCGTTCACGAGCAGCTCTCCCCGGAGCTTCGGCATGCACTCATCGAGGATGGCGTCGCTCCCCAGCTCGGCGCCGGCGAACCTCCAGAGGCTCTGCTCGTAGAGCAGGCGCCTCGGCGCCTCGAACGGGAAGAAGACGAGGAGCGTCACGACGAGGTACGGCTCGCCGTCGTTCTCGAACACCTTGGTGAGCAGCCCCAGCCGGTTCGGCTTGATCGTCTTCATGAGGTTCGCAGCAGGCTCCCGCGGTCTTCTGCTGGGCGCCGCGCTAGTGGAACATGTGGATGAAGGATTGCCAGACGTGAGCCCCCGTCGAGGTCACCCTCGCCCCAGCATGCCTGGTGAGCGTCACCGCTGAGCTACCCAGCTCGACGCTCTTCTGCCAGACCTCGAGGAAGTTCCTGTTTACCACCAATCTTGCGTTCTTGATGTTGGCGCCGAGAATCGCCTCCATCTTCATCCCGACGATGACATCCAGCTTCAATCCCCCGACCAACTCCGTCCGTTGCGGGGCGACGACGTTCAGGGTGCCGAAGCCGTAGGTGAGGTTGATCAGGCCGCCGAAGGTGTTTTGAATTCTGACGCCCTGAATCTCGCGGTAGTCGGATTTGGCCTTCGCTCTGAAGTGCTGTGCCTCGATATTATAGTCACCCGTCGCGATGTGCTCGACGTTGCCGCCCGGGATCTCGACCTTCCAGCCATCCTTGAACTTCTGGTGGTGAGGGCCGGTGGTCTCCTCGTACCGGCCGCCCGCCGTCACCTTCGTCTCGTGATGGCCCTCGTACATCTCGGTGACCGTCCCGTGGACGATCGTCTGCTCGGTGCCGTGCTCGGATTTGCGGAGGTTGGTGACCGTGGTGGTCTGGGTGTCCAGATATGTTTCCGTGACGGGCTTGGTGACCGTCTCGCTCTTCGTGTCCTTATAAATCTCCGTGACGGCCTTCGTGACGGTCTCGGTCTTCTTGTCCTTGTACTCGAGGGTGACGGCGCCGGTGACGGTCTCTTTCAGGTAACCGCCGACCTCGGTCTCCATTTGATCGACGACGTTATCTTTCCTCCATGTGCCCGTCTGGATCTCGAGCGACTTGCCCGTCTTGATCAGGGCGGTACCGTCCGTCCTGGAGATGAAGTTGTGGTGATCGTTGGGCGCGCCCATGCGCAGTATCGTGTTCTCGGTCGGTGTGCTGACGGTGATGCGCTGCGCGCCCGCCTGGTCCTCGAGCTCGATGCGGTTCCTGCCCCCGGTCTGGATGACGTTCCTCGTCCTGTTGGCCGAGGTGACGGGGCTCGGCGTGAGCGCGTTGGGGGCGACGCCGGCGATGACGGGGCGGTCCGGATCCCCGCCGAGGAAGGTGCACATCACCTCGGTACCCTTGCGGAGGGGGAAGTGGAACCCCTCGGTGCCGCCGCCGTGCGGCTGGAGCATGCGCACCCAGGTCGAGGCCTTGCCGCCCCGGAGGTCGCTCTCATCGAAGCTCAGCTTGACCGCGTAGCGACCGTACTGGTCGATCTGGGCGTACTCGCTGTCCGCCGGGCCGTCGACGACGGCGTGCTCGGTCCCGTAGATACGAGGCCACGGCGTCCGCTGCGGCGCCCGGTACTGGACGGTCGAGGAGACGGCCTTGACCTCCATCCGATACACATCGTCCCAGGTGAGCCCGATGAGCTGCATCAGCTCGGGCGCCCAGCCCGTCTGGTTGCCCCAGTGCTCGACCTCGGTGGCCAGATAAGCCGAATTGAACGCCGGCCTAGGATGCTCTTCGAGCTCGAACGTGTACCCGGGGCGCATGTAGAACGCCGCCCCGGTGCCGTGGTAGACGACCTGGCCCGCGAGCAGCTCCTGCGCCTTCACGGCCGCGAGGCGGCTGCCCTCGGCCGGCGTGAAGAAACGCGCGCCGTGGACGCTGATCTCGCCGAGCCCGTTCGCCGCGACGGGCGCCCTGCCGGAGATCTCGATGGCGGGATTGTTGTAATCATAGTCGCTCATGCGGACCCTGGTCGGCATCGACGTGTGCCGGCACGTGAAGGTCCAGAGCACCTCTCCCTTGGCCCTGTGCTCGCCGAACTGCGGGACATACCGGACCGCCTTCTGGCCGAGCGGGGCGTGGACGCCCTTGTCGTCCGTGATGATGAGCGTCTCCCCGCCGTCCCCTTGCTCGAAGTAATAATAGAGCCCCTCGCGCTCCATCCACCGCGAGATGAAGTCGAAGTCGCTCTCGCGGTACTGGCACACGTGTTCCTGCGGCTTGTAGCTGCCGATCAGCCTGAGCTCGTAATCCGAGACCCCAGCGCCCGAAAGCACCGTCTTGATGATGTCGGGCACCGTCTGGTCGGTGAAGACCCGGCTATGCAGGGAGACGGTGAGCTTCCAGAGCTGCGGCACGAGCACAGCGCGGAAGACGGAGCGCTCGCCAAACGCGTGGACGAGCTCCACCGTCGCGAAGATGCCGTTCACGAGGAAGGGAGCCTCGCCGTCCGACGGGGAGAGGCGGAGCGTCGCCTTCGTGCCCACAGCGTCGGCGAGGTCGAGATCCTGGCCCACGTAGTTCGTCGTCACGAGATAAATCTCGAAGACGTACGGTTTCGACAGCCCCTCTGTCCCTCGAAAGCCAACGACCCGCGTGGCGGCAGGGAGCGCCCTGCCGCTGACGGTGAACGCATCTTGCATGGTTGTAATTCCCCGTTATCGGTGCGCGTTAGCTCCTGGCGCCGGAAGATCGTCGACTATAGAGGCGATTTCTAGAAAGCAAAGCGATGATTGCATGTCACGACGGCGCGTCGCCGTCGTGCGATCCGCACACCTGACATCGCATCGCGCGGATCAGCCGGCCTGCGCCGCCGGGGCGTTGCTGTCCGCGGGCTGCCGCGGCGCTCCGCGCAGCGTCGCGATCTCGGCCTCGACGCGCGCTCTCAGGCGCGGATCGCCGGCGAGCCGCCTGGCCCAGAGCCGCTTCATTTGCGCCCACACTGTGCGTCGAATGGCGAGCGGATCGAGCGCCGCGGCCGCACCGTCGCGCTCGGTCGCGACGACCAGTCGCGCATAATCGGTCGGATGCAAAACGCCACGGATGGCCTCCCAGGCGGCGATATAGGCTGCATCGAACCGATCGCGGAGCGGTCGCTCGCGGCGTCGGGCCTCCTCCGCCATCGCCTCTTGCCATCGCGTCTCGGCCTGCTCCCAGCGTTCATCGGAGAGGCCGTGCGCGCGGAGCACGTCGGCCCGGGGGACCGGCCGCTCTGCGAGCTCCGCCGCGACGATCGCGCACCGCTCGACGCTGACCTCGTCGCCCTCGCCGAGCGGCGGGAGCGGCCCCGGGACCTCGTCGCCCTCGCGTCGGAGCTCGTGGAAAAAGCGAGACGCGGCCGGCTGCTCGGACGCTTCCGAGACGAGCCCCGGGACCCCGGTGGAGTCGAGGGGAGCCTCGAAGCACGCCGGCGCCGCCGCCGTCAGCGCGGAGGTCGCGGGTCCCACGGACGCCGAAGGCGCCCGCGCAGCGCGCTCGCCGGACCAGGGCGCGCCAGGGATCGGCAGCTCGGGCGCGACGCGCGGCGGAAGCGGCGGCGCGGCAGGAAACGGCGTCGCGGGCTGCTCGGTGGCCCGCGCCTCGTCCTCGCTCGACAGAAGCGTCGTGCTGGTGAAGAGGACAGGGATTTGATCTGCGACCGGCCCAAGCTCGCCCTGCGACGCCGGCGCAGGGGCTGCGGGCCCGAAGGGGAGCGCCGGCGCGCGGATCGACGGCTCGTCCGGCTCCACGGGGAGCGCGAGCGTGCGAAAGAGTGACGCGGCGGACAACGGAGGATCGACGAGCTCGACGTCCTCGGCTGAGAGGCTGATCGGGAGCTCCTCCGGGGCGAGCCGCGCCTCGCTCGCCCCGTCGGGCGCGTCCTCGATCCGGGCGGTCCCCTGGGAGCCCAGGCGGAGGGAAGGCGGATGCGCCGGCTGCACGCGCTCCTGCTCCTCGAGGCGCACGTCGGGCCATGCGATCTCCTCGCCTTCGATCTCGACGCCGGCCACGATCCGCACGGCCGCGAGGGCGTCCTCGTCGGCGACGGGGAAGATCCGGCGCCACACGACCGTGCAGCGCTGCTCGACGCCGTCGATGCGAAGCGTGTCGGCGTTGAGCTCGAGCAGCTCGCCGTCTGCCGCGGCGGAGGCGGCGAGCCCCCGGATCCGCGCCACCCCGCGCGCCCCGGGCAAGCGCATCTGAAGCCGTGGAGCCGCCGGATTCAGGTGCTCGAGCACGATCCACTCATCGCCTTGCAGGAATGCGATCCGCTGGTCCGCGGGCGCCGCCTGGAAGTACGACCAGTCGAAGCCCGCGGGGATGTCGGCGTTCGGCCCCTCGAGCGCCTTGCGAGGCGTGCTGCCGAGCAGCCGACGGCGCACCGGCGAGGCGCGCGCGAGCGGCGCGAAGCCAGCGGGGCGTGCGGGATCCTGGAGGTCGACGATGTTGGCCGGGCCGTCCATCGGCTCTCTACCGAACGGATTCTCCCACCCGTCCGCACCGCAGACCGCCCTCTCGTACACGAGGGGTATTTGCCGAAAAGGGCCCTTGTCGCGGACGAGGAGGCGCTTGTCGAGCACCCAGCCGCCCGCGCTGTAGACCGCGAGCCGCACCGGCAAGGACTGGACCTCGGTGCCGCGCGGCGCGTGCGCGTCTCCGGTGAAGACCACATCGGCGCGACCGAGGTAGGGCGCGAGGTCCCCGCTCCAGCGGATGCTCCGCGCCGGGTTTTTGCCATGGTGGACCTCGGCGGGGAGGATCTCCTGCGGATCGGTCCGCCACATCACCGCATCGGTCGCAAAGGCGAAGCTCGCCTTGGCGATGACGGTGATGTAGTGCCGGCCCTGCGTGCGCCAGGCGATCGCGGCGGCCGCGGCGCCTTTCAGCGGCGTCACGGCGCCGCGCGGGAGCGCGCTCATGATCATGCTCTCCGACAACCGCTCCCGACCATGGCTCGCCTCGGCACCATGAATCGCCTCACATGTTGAGTACCCTCTCTTGTGTGACGAGCGCGCGGCAATTTCGCGATCTATGTGCGACTGCAGCGCCGGCGCACGGCGCGCGGCGCATCTCATCGTCGGCGGGTCGAGCAGCAGCGTCCCCGCACGCCTGCGCTCGGGCGTTCAAGCGTCGCGCGGGCCGGACCGCTCGCCCGTGAGCTCCACCTCGAGCCCACCTAGCTCGGACGGCCGCAACGTGAGGCGGAAGCCGTGGAGCTCCGCCGCGCGGTAAGCGATGTGCAGCCCGAGCCCCTGCCCGTCCGGCGCGCGCGTGCGCGCCTAGTCCGCGCGCGCGCCCCGCTCCACGAGCCTCGACAGCGCGCCGGGATCGATGCCCGGGCCGTCGTCGAGCACGCGCAGCGAGAAGCGATCCGGCGGGATCGGCTCCAGGATAACGGTGACATGCCCGCCCGACCGGTTGTAGCGGACGGCGTTGTACGCGACATTGCTCACCGCCTGCTCGATCAACGTCACGTCGGCTTGGACGATGACCGGCTCGGGGGGCACAGCGCTCTCGATCGCCACGCCGGCCTGACGCGCGATCGGGCGGTGGCGGCCGATGTCCTGCAGCACCAGCGCGTTGAGATCCACGTCGTTCCGCTGGAGCGCGGTCTCCGCCGCGTCGAGCCGCGCCACCGTCGCGATGTTGTGCACGAGCGACGCCATGTAATGAGCCTCGTCCATCGCCGAGACGACCAAGTCTGTGCGGCTTCATGATCTCATGGGAAGTTACGATGGGCCGGATGTGCTGTTCGATTTCGACGTGAGAGGGGTCCTTGTTGGCATCGAGGTCGTGGTATAGCTGTTCGGTGGACGACATGTGCACGTGTCCGGATTGGTCCGCGCAAACCGAGGCGTGTCTACTGGCTGCCGGATGGTGTAAAGATCGTACAAACATGCAACGTGTTGCAGAGTGGCGCCGTAAGCTGGAGAGGCCGACAGACCTTTCTTGCGATCGACAGCGCAGGTTGCGTCTATCTCCTGGATTACAGGGTTCAGCTGGCAGAAAACAACATACGGCCCTGGGGCGAGCAATGGCTCGACCGTCGGGTGCGCCTCGACGGCCTGCGCAGCATCTCGACCGACCGTGGCCGATAGCGGACGCATATCGAGAACTCCCCACTTGCCAGCATGGCACTCGTCATGATCACGGCGGGCGACGTCGACGCCTGGATATGCGCCCTCCAGAAGAAGCTGACCGCAACCCCCTATCGCGCGCCCAAGCCGATCTCCCCCGCCACGGTCAAGCAGGTCATCGGGCTGCTCCGGCAAATGCTCGACGACGCGATGCCCCAGCACATCACCACCAATCCCGTGGCCGCCCTCAAGAAGCGCGTCCAGAAGGCCACCAAGCGCCGTGCCCGCGACGCCACCGTCGAGCCGTGGACCTACCTGGAGCCGGACGAGCAGCACCGCATCCGCACCAGCAGCGCCATCCCCGAGGCCGACCGCCTGATCATCCTGTTCGCCCTCCTCACCGGCCTCCGCCAAGGCGAGCAGTTCAACCTGAAGCTCGCCGACCTCCGCCTCGACGCCGACGCCCCGCACGTCGTGGTCCGCTTCGGCTCGAAGAACCAGCCCCCCAAGAACGGCAAGATCCGCCGCGTCTACCTCTCCGCCGACGCCGTCGACGTCTGCCGCCGCTGGCTCGCGCTCCTCCCCAGCTACGCCCCCCACAACCCGGAATCCCTCGTCTTCCCCGGCGTCCGCGGCGGCCGCGTCTCCAAGGGCAAGACCCCGCTCATCCGCAGCGAGATGGTCCCCCTCCCGACCGGCCGCCGGAAGCAGAAGAAGGTCGACCTCTTCGACCGCTACCTCGCCGCCGCCGGCATCACCCGCCCGGTTCGCTGGCACGACCTCCGCCACAGCTGCGCCAGCTCGCTCGTCGCCGGCTGGTGGGGCCGTCGCTGGACGCTCGAGGAGGTCCGCGAGCACCTCGGCCACACGTCGATCGCCTCGACGCACCGCTACGCGCACCTGAGCGAGACGGCCATCAAGGGCGCCGTCCGCCAGACGCCGGGGTGGGCACCGCTGCTGCCCACCTCCCCCTCGATTCCGCCTGAGGTTTCGCGTCTAACCCCTCGGAATCATTCAGTGGGTCGACAGGGACTCGAACCCTGGACCTACGGATTAAAAGTCCGCAGCTCTACCGACTGAGCTATCGACCCGATTCAGCGGCCGGCGAAGCTAGCAGAAGGCCCTGACAGGTTCCACCTTTCCTTTCCCGCCACGCCCGCCCGGCGCCTGCTTCCCGCCGGCTCCTCCTGCACTCGCCGCGGCGGGCGGGTGCGCTCGACGTGCAATCCCAGGCACAACGCTGCCCCTTCCGTCCCGTCCTGACCCACCTCGCCCTCCCCCCGCCTCCCCCCGCCCTCGCCTCCCCGGCTCCTCTCCCCTTCCGCCCCTGCTTCCCGCCCTCCCCCCTCGCTTCCCCTCACGCCCGCCTTCCTCACGCCCTCGCCTCGCGCTATGAGGTGCCGCCATGTCGCCGCCGCGCCCTTCCGCCTCGTCCAAGGAATCGTTCGCATCGCTCTTCGAGCAGTCCGAGGGGGCTGGCAAGCAGCGTCGCCGCCAGTACCACACGGGCGAGACCGTCGAGGTGACCGTGGTTGCGATCGCTCGCGAGGCGGTCTTCGCAGATCTCGGTGGCAAGCAGGAGGGCATGTTCGAGCGGCCGGCCCTGAGCGACGGCGATGGCAACCTCCGGGTCGCGGTCGGCTCGCGCGTCTCGGCGGTGGTCTCGGGCGTCGATTCGGGCACGGGCCAGGTGCGCCTCACCCCGGTCGTCGTGCGCGCGAGCGACGACGGCGACAGCGCGTCGCCGCTCGCGGCCTCGGCTCCGGCCGCGGGTGGTGCGCCGCTGCTCGTCGAGGGGGCGCGGGTCAAGGGCAAGGTGACGGGCATCGAGCGTTACGGCGTCTTCGTCCAGATCGCCGGCACGTCGGGCCGCTCGGGTCGCGGTCTCGTCCCGACGGCCGAGACGGCGACGCCTCGCGCGGCCGACCTGAAGAAGCACTTCACCGTGGGCCAGGAGGTCGAGGCGAAGATCCTCAACGTGGACGAGTCCGGCAAGATCCGCCTGTCGATCGCCGCGCTCCGCGTCGACGAGGAGCGCGGGCAGTTCGAGTCGTACGCCAAGGCCGAGCGCTCCGGCGGCGGCTCCGGCGGTGGCAACGACAAGGCCGCCAAGCCTGCCCCTCGCAATTTCGGCACGCTGGGCGACCTGCTGGCGAAGAAGGTCAAGCGCTAGGCAAGCGCGCCCCTTCGCGCGCGCCCCTTCGCTTCCTCGTCCCCCGTCCCGCGGCAGGAGATTGCATCGCCCCCGCCGTTGGGCGTACACCTCGGCCGCTCGGCTCCTCTGGCTCGCTCCAGCTCCCCACGGCTCGCTCGTCGCGCTCTCGCGCCTTCGCGTCCTCGCGTCGGTGCCCTCGCGACCACGGCCTCGCGCTCTCCGCCTTCGCCTCCGTCTTCGCGTCGATGCCTTCCCTCGCTCGTACCTCCGCCCCCGCGTCCCTTCTCGCCTTCGCCTCCACGCTCGCCGTCCTGACCGCCTCCTGCTCCCCGGCGCAGGATCCGCCCGGCAGGGCGACCGACGATCGCACCCCCGCTCCATCCACTCCCCCCGCGGCCGCCGCCTCCCTCTCCCCCCCCGCCGCGCTCGCCGTCCCGGCGCTCCCCTCGCCCGATCAGCCATCCTCTGCCGCTCCCGGCTCCCCCTCTGCCGGCTCCGCCTCCCTCGCTTCCTTCGCCGCCGCCTCCGCATCACCCAAGGAGGCCACCCTCCCCGGCCAGGGTGCCAAGATCGCCAGCATCGCGATGCGCACCTGGATCTACGTCGCCCCCGACGAGCGCTCGACGAAGCTCGGCTACCTGCGCGCTGGCGCGGTGGTCGACCGGGCCGAGCGTCCGGCGGGCACTGCGGGCTGCGCTGGCGGCTGGTACCGGATCGCGCCGCGCGGCTACGTCTGCGTCGGCAAGGGCGCCTCGCTCGCGCTCGAGCACCAGGTGGTCGCCGCCGCGGTGCGCGGCCCGCGCCGGGGCGCGCCAGTGCCGTACCACTACGTCATGTCGGGCTCGCCTCCGCCCCACCTCTATTTCCGGCTCCCGACAGTCGAGGACCAGCGGCGCGTCGAGGGCTCCACGCTCAACGTCCACCTCGCCCGCGCCGCGGTCGCGCCCTCGTCCTTGCCGCTCGACCCGGTGCCGGCCTTCCTGCTCGCTGGCCGGGATCTCCCGAAGCCGTATGGCGCCGAGGAGAAGCTCCACTACTCCGTGCACACGGGCCGCGCCAAGGAGAGCTCCGCCTTCGGCCTCATCACCACCTTCGAGTGGACCAACCGCCGCTTCGGGCTCACGACCGAGCTCGACCTCATCCCGCTCGATCGCACCCGCCCGGCGCGCCTCAGCGCGCTGCGCGGCGTCGTGATCAAGGATCTCGACGCCGAGGCCCCCTCGAGCCCCTCCGACGCCGCCCCGCCGGCCGATCCCTCGTCCCCCGCCTCCGCCTCCGCCTCCGCCCCCGCCAGCGCCACCGCGCCCGCCGTCGTCGTCGCCGCCGAGCCGCCGACCGACGGCTCGCCTCCCTCACCTCCGCCGCCCCCGCCGCCGGGCACCGATCCGCGCATCGACACCGCCTTGAAGGGCGCCCCTGCGTTCGTCCGTGTCCATGGCACGACCAGGCATCGCCCCTCCGCGTCGGGCGGCTCGCTCGTCGATGCGGGCGTCGCGCCCTTCCGCTCGGGCTGGGTGCTCACCGGCCGCACGCGCGGCGGCGCGAAGGGGCTCCTCGAGACGACCGAGGGCTCGTGGCTCGCCGGCGACCACCTCGTCATCGCCGAGCTGCGCAAGGACCCGCAGGGGTTCGCGCGCGACGGCAAGAAGTGGATCGACGTCTCGATCCGCCGCCAGATCCTCGTCGCGTACGAGGGCACGCGCCCGGTGTTCGCGGCGCTGATCTCCAGCGGGCGCAGCGGCATGGCGGATCCCGAGGAGACCGACGCCACCGTGCGCGGTTCGTTCTACATCCACGCCAAGCACGTCTCGACGACGATGGACGGCGACGACGAGGCGTCCGAGGCGTTCGATCTGCGAGACGTGCCCTACACGCAGTACTTTCACGAGGGATACGCGCTGCACGGCGCCTACTGGCACGACGAGTTCGGCAAGGCGCGCAGCCACGGCTGCATCAACCTGGCCCCCGCCGACGCGGCCTGGCTCTTCGAGTGGACCGAGCCCGCCGTCCCGCCCGAGTGGCACGGCGCCGTCAACATCGAGGGCGGCGGCACGCTCGTCTACGTGCACGGCTGACCGTCCTCGAGCCAGGCTCCCCGGCCCGGTCCCGCTCCGCCGGTGCGTCCGGCGGAGCGGCCAGCCGGCCGCTCTCCCGCTGCTGTCTTGCCGTTCGCCGTGCTGTTACTGACAGGAGGCCGGCATCTGCGCGCCGAGCAGGAGGCCGCGCAGCGTCGAGAGCGCCTGCCGGCCCTGCGGCGAGTTCGCCAGACCATCGCACGCCGAGGCCGCCGCGAGGTACCCGCCCTGCTGCTCCGGGGGCGCCGACTTCGCGTTCTGGCGCAGCGCCGCGCAGCACTTGCGGATGCCGCTCGGATCGCCGGTTCCGACCACCTTCTTCCCGGCGTCTGCGTCCGCGACATCGGCGTCGGCCGCGTCCGCCCCGGCGTCCTCCTCGGGCACGATCTGCGTGGTGGGGGTCGGTGTCGGCGCCGGCGTCGGCGCGGCCGGAGCCGAGGGCACCGGCGGCAGCTCGTCCTCCTCCTTCTTGCACCCGTTGCTGACCAGAGCCACCGCGAGGGGGAACGTCAGCGCCCCCAGAACCGTGAAGAGCCGTGTAGGTTTCATCTCACCTCAAGTATCCGATCCGCGTTTGCGTGGGAACTTCTGTTCGACGAGGGACGCCCCGATCGCAACCAACTTCCCCGAGCGCACGCGGTCATGATACCCGCCGACTGCACGCCCTCGGCGATCCGAGCGCTCGAAGTATGGGCGGCGCGAGTCCGCTCGCAAGACGGCGAACGCCGCCGACAGGCCTCGCCTCAGGCGCGCCCCGATCTCGCCTACGGGCGCATCCGTTGCGGCGTACGACGGCGCGCGCAGCAGGCGTGGAGCGGAGCGAAATGACGTGTGATCGCCGTCGCGCCGCGCGAGCGCGCGCACCTCTGGCCCAAGCGCCAGCGCGTGCGCATGTCCAAACCATGAAAGGACACGCCGACCGGCCGGCTGAGGGTCACGACTCCAGCGCTCGACCGATACGGCTGAAACAGAAGCAACCATGAAGAGCACGCAGCACAAGGAGTGGAGGAACGAACATCGATCCGCTGTCACCAGCCCCGCTGAAGACACCTCGGTCGCGTTCGCGCTGGACGCGCAGCCGGCCACGGAGAACGCCGTCGCCGCGCCCTCGCCCGCGGCGGCCGCCTCGGACGACGATCGCGGCCCGCCCTCGGGGCTCATCGACCTGACCGCGCTGAGGGCCAGCGACCAGAGCGCTCAGCCCCGGGTCCTCGACCTCTTGCCGGTCTTCCCGTTCGGCGAGCCGCCCCCGTCGGTCCGCGCGCCCGCGTCCGCCCACACGCACGCGCACGCGACGCCGTCGCACGGCGGGCCGCGGCGCGCGTGGCGCGCCCGCTCGACCGCCGCCCTGCTCGCGGCTGCCGCCGTGGTCGTGGCCGTCACCGCGGGCCTCGCGGCGACGCGCGGCGCCGATCCCGGACCCCCCGCGACGGCCGGGCTCGCCGCCGCAGCGCGCGACGCCGAGGCGCGGCTGCCGCGCATCGCGGCGCCAGCTGCCGACGCGGCGTCTGCTGCCGAGGCCGCGGAGCGCGCGCACATCGCGCCTCAGGTCGAGCGCACGGTCGCCAGCGTCTCCGGCGACGAGCCGGACTCCGTCGTCGCCGCGCGGCGCACCCCTGAAAGCCGCGCGCGCGTCACCGGCACGGCGGCCCCGCAGAACGGCAAGAGCGGCCCCGCCGCGCTGGACGCCGCCGACCGCCGCGCTCCCGCCGACCCATGCCGCGGCGACCTCATGTGCGCCATGCGCCGCGCAGCAGGCGGCTGATCCCACGTCGCTCCGCGGCGGCTCCACCGCCGCCGCGGAGCGACCGCGCTCTCACCGCTCAGCCCGTCGCCCTCCACCGCGCTCTCACCGCTCAGCCCGCCACCCTCCACCGCGCTCTCACCGCTCAGTCCGCCACCCTCCACCGCGCTCTCACCGCTCAGTCCGCCATCCTCCACCGCGCTCTCACCGCTCAGCCCGCCGTCCTCCACCGCGCTCCCGCCGCGGGACGACCGCCCGCTCGTTCACGCGGAGGCGGGGCTCGATCCGTTCGCGGAGCCGGCGTGTACGGCGATCGAGTCGAGCAGGCGGTTCAGGTCGAACGGCTTCGCGACCGATGCGCACGCGCCGACCTCACGGGCCCAGCTGCCGGCGTCCACCGCCGCCGTCATGACGAGGATCGGCGCGCGCGGACCGGGGCTCGACGCGTACGCGCGCGCGAACCCCCAGCCGTCCATCACCGGCATGCGCATGTCGAGCAGGATGAGGTTCGGCCTGTTGCGCTCGAGCAGCGCGAGCGCGGCCTCGCCGTCGCTCGCGGAGAGGACGTCGTAGCCCTCCTCCATCAGCGTGATCTCGAGCATTTCCCGGATCTCCTGGTCGTCGTCCACGATCAGGATCTGCTTGCGCCGTTTCACGCGGCTCCTTTCGGTTTGCAGCCTGGCTCGGGGCTCGTCGTTCACCGTCCCCTCCACCCCGGTTCCACAGTACCCGTCTGCCACGATATCCCCCAACACGGGCGCTTCCCCTGCGATCGTCACCCCAGGCAAACGATGTCACGCCCGCGTCCCACGTCGCACGTGACAAGCGCAATCTCAACCGCAGAACCCGTTCGGGCCAGAGGCTCACGAGCGTGGACGCGCGACTGTGGGAGTGGACGGCACGGACGACGCGGCCTCGCCCGGAGCCTCCATCCTGGGCAGAAGCGAGGCGTCGAGCTCGGTCGTCCCTTCGCTCGCGAGCCGCTCGATCGCGCTCGCCGCGCGCGCGATGTCCTCCAGGAGCAGCTCGATCGCCAAGCCGCCCATGCGGTCCGGCACGCCCGCCAGCCGCGCGTGCGCCTTCCTGAGCAGGCGCACCGCCCCGGACGGGCTTCGCATCCTCGTGAGCTTGTGCATGGCCGCGGCAACGAGGATGAGCCCCTGGAGGAAAGCCTTCCGCACCGGGTGCGGCTCGTCGCGCCATCCCACCTCCCACAGCTCATGCGCCTCGTAGAACAGCCCGGCGCGGTAGGCTCCGAGCCCGCGCTGGACGATCGCTTCGAGCTCGGCGTCAGCGGATGTCATGGCGCGCGGCGGCGGGAGGTGCGGGGGAAGTTAGCACGCCGATCCGCGGGCACCGCGCTCCGTCCCGGCGGTGCTAGGCTCGGCGCGTGCAACGGTGGATCCTCGTCGCGGTGATCGCTGGGCTCCACCTGCTGGCGTTCGCGATCGGCATGTTCCTACGCCGCCGCAGGCGTCGACGCCGCCCGCCGCGCTGACGCGCCGCGCTCAGCGCGCGAGCAGGCTGCGCAGCCGATCGAGCGCCGCGGGGTGCGCCCGCACCGACAGCCGGCCGCCTTCGTCGCCGTACTCCTCCGAGAGCACGCGCGCGTTCTCGTAGATCTCGCCGATCAGGCTCTGCTTCGCGTACGGCAAGAGCAGCTCGGCCTCCACCATCGACCCCTCGAAGAACGCGATGATCGACTCGCGCAGCGACGCCACGTCGGCCGGGAGCTTCGCCGACAGCAGCGTCGCCTCCGGGAACTCGAGGCGCAGCGCGTCCCGCTCCTCCTCCGACAGCCGGTCCACCTTGTTGAGCAAGAGCCGGCTCGGCACCTCGCTCGCGCCGATCTCGGAGAGCACGCCGCGCGTCACCCCGAGCTGATCGCGGAACGTCGGGTCCGACGCGTCGGCCACGTAGAGCAGGAGCGACGCCTCGAGCGCCTCGTCCAGCGTCGAGCGGAAGCTCGCCACAAGATCGTGCGGCAGCTTCTTGATGAAGCCCACCGTGTCCGAGATGAGGATGCGCGGCCGCACCTCCGGGTGGAGCGCGCGCACCGTCGTGTCGAGCGTCGCGAACAGCTTGTCGGCGACGAGCACCTCGCTGCCCGTCAGCGCCCGCATCAGCGACGACTTCCCGGCGTTCGTGTAGCCGACCAGCGCGACGCGGCGCTGGCCTTGCCGCAGCGCGCGGCGCGTCGACTGCTCGCGCTGGATCGAGGCGAGCTCGTGCTTCAGCTCCGCGATGCGATCGCGGATCTTGCGGCGATCGAGCTCGAGCGCGCTCTCGCCGGCGCCCTTGCCACCGATGCCGCCGCGCTGCCGGTCCCCGCCGCCGCCCGTCTCGCGCAGCCGCGGCGCGACGTAGTTGAGGCGCGCGATCTCCACCTCGAGCTTCGCCTCGCGGCTCCGCGCGTGGCGGTGGAAGATCTCGATGATCACGCCGGCACGGTCGAGCACCTGCGCGCCCGTCGCGCGCTCCAGGTTGCGCGCCTGGCTCGGCGAGATGTCGTGGTCGACCGCCACGATCGTCGCCTGGCGCGCCGCCCTCGGCTCGCCGCCGTCCGCGCCCGGCGCCGCGTCGCCGTCGTCCTCTGCGCCGTCGGCGTCGTCTCCGCCGAGCTCGCCGTCGTCCTCTTCCTCGCCGCTCTCGGCGGCCCGGCGCGCGCGCGCCTTGTTCTTCCGCTCCGGCGCGCCCGAGGGGATGACGCCGCTGCCGCCCGTGAGCTCGGCGAGCTCCTTCAGCTTCCCCTCCCCGAGCACCGCGGCCGCCGCGAGCGCGCTGCGGCGCTGGGACACTGTCGCGATCACGTCGAAGCCGAGCGTGTGCACGAGGCGGCCCAGCTCGGCCAGATCAGCGGCGTGCTCGACATCGTCGACGCCGGGGAGCTGCACCCCGACGAGCACAGCGAGAGGACGTTCCTGGTTAATCGTGGTCATAAAATTGCGTACGAGCCCGGGAGCTTCGCCTCATCCGCCGCCGCGACGCAAGCCGCCGCGCGCGCCATCACGCCCGCTGAGCGCGCGCCAGGCCGCCCGAGGCGGCTCACCTCGACCGCATCGCCTCGCGGTGGAGCCGCGCCGTCTCGATCGCCAGCGACGCGAGGCGCCCGAGCTCGGCGGCGACGTCCGTGTCGTCCTGCCGGAGCTCGCGGTCGACCGTCCAGAGGCTCAGGAGGCCGAGCTTGCGGCCGCGCGCCGCGAGCGGCACGAGGATCGCCGAGCGGGCGCCGAGCTCCCGCAGCGCCGACAGGTGCTCCGGCCCGCGGGCGATGCGCTGGAGCCACGGGTCGGTGACCAGCGGGACCAGGGTGACCTCCTTGCGGGCCCTCGCCTCGGCCAGCGGGCCGGTCTCGCCGAGCAGCAGCGGCGGGTGCTTGAGGAGCCTCGGCAGGAGCGCCCGCGCCTCGGGCAGGCGCGCGGACGCCACGAGCCGCGGCAGGCCGCCGCCGTCGTCGAGATCGAGCGCGCAGAGGTCCGCGAAGCGCTCGCCGCCGAGCCGCACCACCTGCTCGACCGTCCCGTCGTGGTCGAGCGACTCCGCCATCAGCGCGCTCGCCTCGACCAGGAGCTCGCGCGCGCGCTCCGCCTTCCGCAGCTCGGTCACGTCCTCGACGACCATCACCGCCGCGGTGATCCGCCCCTCGCCGTCGCGCACCGGCGTGGCGCTGAAGCTCCCCCGCCGGGGCTCCCCGTCGCCCCGGATGAACTCGAGCTCCTCGCGGACGACCGTCTCGCCGCCGTGCAGCGCCCGGAAGAGCAGCCAGCGCGCGCGCTGGTCGTCGTCCGCCTCGCTGAGCAGCGTCCGCAGCGGGGCGTTGCTCGGGGTCTCCTCGGGGCCGCGGACGATCTCCGCGAACCGCCGGTTGCTGAGCGCGATCGTGCCCGCCGCCCCCTCGGCGACGGCGATGCCGAGCGGGAGCCGCTGGATCGCCGTCTCGAACCGGCTGCGCTCCGAGGCGAGCTGCTCGCGCAGCTGGGCCTGGGTCGCGAGCGCGGCCGCGCGCTCGGCCGCCTTCCTGAAGAGCAGCCGGTCCCCCTCGGAGAACTCCCCCACGCGGCGGGAGCTCACGACAGCGACGCCGACGAGGCGGCCCTCCGCGAGCATCGGCACGCCGTAGAGCGCGTGGAGCGCGTCGCTCGGGCGCTCGCCCTGCGCGCCCGACTCGGGCCCCGCGGCGCCGCCCCCGGCGTCGGTGGCCAGCGGGTCCGGCGCCGCCGAGCGCAGCGCCACCGGGCGGCGCTCGCGGACCACGCGGCCGATGAAGCCCTCGGCCAGCCGGAAGGCGCGCAGGCCCCACAGCGCCTCGTCGACGCCGATCGCCGCGCGCATGCGCAGCACCTCGCCCTCGAGGAGCAGCATCACCGCCCAGTCGACCGACCGCGCCGACTCGAGGAGCACCTCGAGCAGCCGCCGCAGGAGCCGGTCGATGTGCATGTTGCCCATGCCCTCGGCCGAGACCCGATCGAGCGCGCCGAGCGCGCGCTCGCGCGCCGCCGCGCTCCGCGTGGCCGGATCGATGATCACCTGGTCGAGCGCCTCGTGCAGGACGATCATCTCGAGCCACGAAGGCTGCGTGCCGGTCCGCTCGATCGCCCGCAGCACGCAGCGGCGGAGCACCGAGTACTGCACGGTCACGTCCTCCAGATCGAACCCGTCGCGGAGCCGGTCGAGCACGCGGAAGCCGAGCAGCGGCTCGGGGAACTCGGCCGACAGCGACTCGACGCCGGTCCACGAGTCGCGCGCCTCGTCGCCCTGCGGCACCACCGCCGCAGACACGGCCGTGTCGAGGCGCTCGGCGATGCGCTCGAAGACGGCGGGCAGCTCCTCGCGCAGCGCGAGGTAGCCCGGGGACTGCTCGCCCGGCGCGCGGCGTCGCTCGGCGCGCTCCCACGCCTCCAGGATCCCCGCGCTGTGGTTGCGGAGGAATGCGGCGAGCGGCGACTTGGGAAGGTCTCTAGGGGCCATTCACGCGCTGGCCGGAGCCGAGGCCCCCTCAGTCTACGTCAGCCTGCGATGAGGTAGATCCAGAAACGAACCAGATCGCGTCCCGTCCGCCGGCTCTCCCGGGGACGGCGGGGCGCGGTAGCGGCGCGCTCCGTCCGGCGCTCGGCCCGGTCCCCCGCCAGCGCTCGCGGGCGCGCTTGCATAAGCGGTTATGATGCGCTCATCGAGCGCGCTCTGGTGCGTCGGTGCATCAAGGCGTCGACGCACCGCCGTGCGCGGGCGCACCGAGCGTTGGCGCGCCGCGCGTCAGGGGACGCCCCATGCCGGTCCCCGCGCTCGCGATCAGGCAGCGCCCGCCCGCGCGCTCGCGTGCGCCCGCCGCCGCCGCCCGATCGCGAGCGCGCCGATGGCCGAGAGCGCGAGCCAGATCACGCCGCGGCTGCCGGACGGCGCCGCGGCGTCGGCGCCTGCCGCGTCGATCTTGCACCCGCACCCGCCCGGCTCCTCCGCGGGCGACGGGCCGGCTCCTCCGCCGCTGCCCCCGCTGCCGCCGGTCCCGGCGCCGCCTTCGCACTGCTGCGAGCCGATGGTGAGCTCCGTCGCGCCCCAGAGGTCGGTGCAGGTCGACGCCACGCCGCTCTCGGGCGCGCACTCGAGCGGGCCGCAGAGCCCGTCGAGGTGCATGAGGGCGGTGAAGCTCTCGCCGTCGTCGCTCGACCGGCCCACGGTGAAGCCGTCGGTGAACTCGTCGCCGCAGGCGAAGACGCCCTCGGCGGCCCAGGTCAAGCACCGCGCGCCTACGTCCGAGATCTTCTCGAACTCGAGCGAGCTCGTCGGCGCGCGCCAGATCCCGTCCTGGGGGCCGCCCACGATCACGCTCGCGCCGTCCGGCGACAGCGCGAAGCCGAGGAGGTTGCCCTGGCCCTCGAAGATCGTGGTGAAGCTCTGCCCGCCATCGCGCGTGACAAGCAGCGCGTCGCTCGGCTCGCCGTCGAGCCGCACGTAGACGGTGTCGGGGTCGGCGGGATCGATCGCGCCGAGGTAGGGCAGGCGCGTGTCGTCGCTCTCCGGGATGTCGAGCCGCTCCCAGGTCTCGCCGCGATCGTCGGTGCGCTGGAGCGCTCCGGCGTAGTCGGGCGCGCCGAAGCGGCCGCTCACGTAGACGCGCTCGCGGCGCGACGGGGCTGCGTCGACTGTGTGCGCGAGGAAGTCCTCGGGCAGGTCGACACCCGCCTTCGTCCAGGTGTCCGCGTTGTCGTTCGTCTCCCAGAGCTGCGTCAGGAACCGCCCCGACCCGAGCCCCGTGCTGACGACGAGCACGGCCCGCGAAGGGTCCGCGCGGTCGGCCGAGAGGTCGATCACATAGCGGTCCAGGAGGTCGCCCGGGGCGAACGACCAGTCGCAGCCGCCGTTCTTCGAGGCGCTGAGCCCGTCGAAGACGCCGGCGATGAGCGTCCCGTCGGCGAGGAAGGCGAGCATCGGGTCCTCGTTGTCGCCGAAGCCCACGACCGGCTCGCAGATCCAGCGCCAGCGCTCGCCGCCGTCCTGCGACGTGAGCAGGCCGTAGGTGGCGCGCACGACCAGGCGCGACGGGTCGCTCGGGTGGGTCGCGATCTGGCCTGCAGCCGGGAAGCGGCCGTTGGCCGAGGCGGGCGCCGCGACCGCCGCGGCCGAGAGCAGCGCCGCAACCGAGAGAGCGCGGCGCCGCGACGCGCGAGGCGCGCCGTGCTCACGGCGCGCGCGGGAGTCCTTCTCTGCAGGGATGAGCACGGCGCGCAAGCGTAGTTCAACCGGTCAGCGATCCCGCCACCGATTCCCGGCGTGTGGAGCCGGAGCAGTGATCGGACGAGAGGGCCGCGACCCCGCAGGGACGCCGTGGACGCCAGAAGTCCCCAGAACTCGCTCTTCTCTTGGCGTCCTTGGCGGTCTTCTCCCTCTCCTCCCGGATCGCCGCACCGCCGCGCCCGAGCCCCGCGCTCAAGGCACCTCGTACTCGAACGCCGCCTCGTCGATGAGGGAGGAGGCCAGGGCGCGGAACTGCACGTCCCAGAGGCCTCCCATCGAGAAAGGGACGTCGGTCACCTCGTAGAGCCCGGGCTCGATCTCCTTGCCCTCGTGCGTCGACGACCCGTGGGCCATGCCCAGCATCATCGCGAGGGCGCGGAGCCTGATCCGCTTCACCGGGTTCCGCGAGTCGGTCCAGGTGAGCCGCACATGGAACGTGTTCTTGCCTCGGCCGATCGGCTCGGTCGGCTCGACCGCGAACTCGACGCGCCCGTTCCGGCCGACGCCCATCCGGCTCCCGGCATCCTCGCCCTGGTCCGCGTGCGGCGCTCCGCAGCCCTGCGCGAGGCCAAGCGCGCCGATCGCCAGCAGAGCCAGCGCCGCGCCGCGCGCCCGCGCCGCGCGGCGCGCCGGGGACGATCCCGCGGGCAACCGTTCATGAGGCTCAATCATGTCTTCCCCACACGTGACGGAGGCCGGCGGACAGGGCGACGAAGGCGCCCTCGTTGCGGCCGATGGCGGAGATGGGCACGTCCACCTCGAGGTTGCCCACGGCGGTCCAGCGCGCGCTGAGGTCGTGAGCCAGCACGGCGAGCAACGCCGTTCGCTCGCGCACCTTGCCCCGGACGAGGTGCCTGCCCTCGCGCGGCGGCCCCTCGCGCTCGTAGAGCGCGCCCGCGGCGAGCGACACCCCGGACGACCACACGGGCCCCGCCGCCGCGAGGATCTGCGCGCGCTCCCCGGGCGCGATCTCCTCGCCGCTCGGGAGGCGGTAGCTGGTGCGGACGCTGGCCGAGGCGGAGAGCAGCGCCTGGAACGAGCCCCACGACTTCTCGAACAGCATCCCGGGCCGGAACTCGGCCACGCCGAGGCCCGTCGCGTCGACGCCGAGCGGATCGAGCGCGGCGTCCTGGATGCGCCCGGTCGGGATCGACACGCCGAGCGTGAAGGCGGCGGACGGGATCCACGGGGACAGGCGGTCCCCGACCAACGTGATCCGGCCCGCGACGCTGACATCGCCCAGGCCGCCGCCCGAGGGATTCCCGTCGCCGGGGGCGCCGGCCCATGCGACCCTCAGCGGCACGGCGATGCCGAGCTGGACGTGCTCCTTGACCCGCACCATCCACCCGACGTCGGCCCGCAGCTCGCGGTGGTAGATGCCCTCGCCGGAGGGCTCGAAGTCCCGCTCCACCGTCCACGCCCCGATCTGCTCCGTGATCCGCAGAGAGAAGCTCGCGGCGGCGCGCTCCGAGGGGGCGAGCCACTGCGCCGCCCCGTGGCCCGTCCCGCAGCAAGCCGACGCGCGCGCCGCCGTCGGAGAGACAGCGAGCGACAGCAGCACCGCGGCGCAGGCGAGGGATCTGGGCAGCACGGCGCTGCTATAGGCGACGCGGCTGCCCGTCGCCAATGCGTCATGTTGTCGCGCTGGAGGCGCCTGAGCCGGCCTCAGGTCCCCCTTGAAGCGCGCCGTCCAGGCTGCGCTGCGATCAGCCCCCGAGGGTCTGCCTGTAGACCTGGACGTAGCGGCGCGCGGGCCGATCCCAGCCGAGGTCGAGGCGCATGATGCGGCGCTGGACCGCAGGCCAGCGGGGCGACGTCCACGCGCCGAGCGCCCGCTGCACGCCCCCGAGCAGCGAGGTGGCTGTGGGCTTGTCGAACAGGAAGCCCGTGCCCGTCTCCAGGGCGGCGTCCAGGTCGACGATCGTGTCGATGAGGCCTCCGGTACGGCACGCGATCGGGGCGGCGCCGTAGCGCTGCGCGTAGAGCTGCACGAGGCCGCACGGCTCGAAGCGCGACGGCACGAGCACGAGGTCCGCCGCGGCCATGAGCCGGTGCACGACGGCCTCGCTCACGCCGCCGAGGAACTTCGCCCGCTCGGGCGCCTTGGCCGCGGCGGCGGTGAGCTTCTCCATGAGCTCGGGGTCGCCCTCGCCGGCCACGACGACGCTGACGTCGCTCTTCAGGATCTTCGGCATGGCGCTCGCGAGCAGGTCGCTGCCCTTCTGCGCGACCACCCTGCCGATGCACACCAGCAGCGGGCGCTCCGGCCGGATCTCGAGCCCGATCTCCTGGAGGAGCGCGCTCTTGCAGCGGCCCTTGTTGCTCACGTCCTCGGCGTCGTAGCGCGCGATGATGGCCGGGTCGGTCATCGGGTTCCAGACGGCGTAGTCGATGCCGTTCACGATGCCGGTCAGCTGGCTCGCCCGGGTGCGGAGCACGCCGTCGAGCCGCTCGCCCTGCTTCGGCGTGAGGATCTCGTTCGCGTAGGTGGTCGAGACGGTGGTGAGCGAGTCGGCCGCGAGGATGCCGCCCTTCAGGAAGTTGAGCTGGCCGTAGAACTCGAGCCGGTCCGGCCGGAAGTGGTCGCCGTCGAGGCCGAGGTACGGGAGCGTCTCCTTCGGGAAGAGGCCCTGGTGCGCGGCGTTGTGGAGGGTCAGCACGGTCCGGCCGGGGATGGACTGCTGGTGGCGCAGCAGGTACGCCACCATGGCCGTGGGCCAGTCGTGGACGTGCACGATGTCGAACGGCGACCCCGACCGGGCGCGCTGGCGGACGAGCTCGACCACGGCGCGGGAGAACAGCGAGAACCGGCGCCCGTTGTCCTCGTAGTCGAGCCCGTCCTCTCCGTAGATGCCGGATCGATCATGGAAGCCTGGCACATCGAGGACGACGAGCTCCACGCCCGTGCTGAGCCGCCCGTCGAAGAGCGTCACCGGGATCGGCCCCGGCGCGACCTGAGGGTCGACCTCGAGCGGCATCGGGGTGAGCCGGCGCGCCATCATCAGGCCGCTCGAATCGAGCGCCCGGTAGCGCGGCAGCGCGATCGTCACCTTGTGGCCGAGCAGCCGGAGCGCCTTCGAGAGCGACGACACGACGTCCGCGAGCCCGCCGACCTTGACGATGGGCGCGATCTCGGAAGCAGCGAAGAGGATGTCCATGCGGGCGCCGTGTGTAGCACGAACCGGGGGGCGTACGGGGCGGGTTCCGCACATGCGGTCCGGGGGGTTCTCGCGGCCGGACGAGCCAGATCATGAGTCCGCGGGTCGCGTGAGGGGTGCGGGACGCCGGAGGGGCGGGAGAGGGAGGGACTGCCGAGCTGCTCGGCCCGAGGAGATGCTCACCAGCTCCGCCGGATCCTGCACCAGCTCCGCCGCTCTGGCGCCAGCTCCCGATGACGTCGGGCAACTTCCGATCCGCGGCGCGTTCAGCGCGGGGGCCGTGCCCGGGCCGAGACACGCCGCCCCGGCCTGTGTATCTTCTTCTTGTGAGAAGCACGCTTATCTTTCCCAGACTCTCTCTACTCCTCGCCCTCCTGGCCACCGGCATCGCCGTGAGCTGCGGCGGCAAGGGCGACGGCGACAGCAGCTCGTCCCAGGGCTCCGGCGCATCCGACGGCAACGGCGGCGGCGGCGCGACGGGCAGCAGCAGCGCCAACACAGGCGGCTCCGAGCCGATCTTCGTCGGCAGCGGCGGCGGCCTGGTCAGCACCAGCGGCGGCGGCGGCGCCGGCGGCGGCTGTCAGCAGCTCGACATCACGTTCGAGCCGCAGACACCGACCGTCATGATCGTCGTCGATCGCTCGGGCAGCATGTACGACAGCGGCTACTGGGATCCGCTTCAGACCGCCGTGCTCAACGTGGTCGAGGCCCTGCAGGCCAAGGTGCGCTTCGGCTTTCTCACGTTCACGGGGATCGCTCCGGATCAGTGCCCGCTGCTCACCGGGACCGACGTCATCGCCCTCAACAGCCATGCCGACATCGCGACCGCGTACGAGGAGGCCTCGATGAGGCCGGGCCAGAAGCTCGAGACGCCCACCGGCGTGACGTTCAACGAGACGGTCATCCCCGATCTCGTCGCCTTCGGAGAGCCCGGCCCCAAGTACATCCTCTTCGTCACCGACGGCGAGCCCGATCGCTGCGACGACGGGCCCGCCGAGTGCGCGCGCGACGACGTGGTAGGCGCGGTGCAGTCGGCGTACGACCAGGGCATCGGGACGTTCGTCTTCGGCCTGGGCAACGGCGCGTTCGCCGAGCACCTGCAGGACCTGGCGAACGCCGGCACCGGCCAGCCGGTCCGGCGGCCCCAGAACACGGGGCAGGACTGCTTCACCGGCGCGGGCACGTACGCCGACGCCGGCGGCACGGCGATGTACTACACGCCCGACCCCACGAACGCGACCGCCCTCGAGAACGAGCTCAACGCGGCCATCTCCGGCGCCAAGAGCTGCACGTTCGACCTCCAGGGCTCGATCGAGGTCGATCTCGCGCACGCGTCGGAGGGCACGGTGCTCATCGACGGGATGCCCGTGCCCTACGACGAGCAGAACGGCTGGTACATGGAGAGCTCCACCCAGCTCGTCCTCGCCGGCAGCGCCTGCGAGCAGCTCAAGAGCGCGACGCAGGGCATCTCGTTCAACTTCCCCTGCGAGATCATCGACCCGCTGTGAGCAGCGGACGGCGCGCCCACGGCAGGCGCGCCGGCGCAGCGCCCGCCAGGCGCGCCGGTACAGCGCCGGCCAGGCGCATCGGTACAGCGCCGGCGCGCTGATCATTCTGGACAGCCCGTTCCAGAATGGCGCGCTCGACGGCGACGGTATCGGCGGCGACGGTGTGCCCTTTTCCGCGCGCCCGGCCGGCGCTTTTGCTAAAGGCGTACGGCAACCTCGACCCATGACCAGGATCAGCGCGCGGGAGCTCGCCGGCACGAGCGGCCCCTTCGGCCGCGGCACCCCGGTGGTGCGGCCCGAGGAGGTGCCGGAAGGGTCGGTCGTCACCGTGCTGCGCGTGCCGCCCGAGTCGGCGGGCATGCGGCTCGACCGGTTCGTGCAGAGCCAGCTCAAGCGGACGAGCCGCACGCGCGCCGCCGAGATCGTCGCGCGCGGCGCCTACTCGCCCGAGGCGCGGCGCCTGCGCGGCAGCGACCGCGTGCGACCGGAGCAGTGCATCCTGCTCTGGCGCGAGCCGTGGGACGAGCAGGCGCCCGATACGCCGATCCCGGTCGTCCACGAGGACGAGGCGCTGCTCGCGGTCAACAAGCCGCCGGGCCTGCCGGTGCACCCCACGGCGCGCTACCACAAGAGCACCGTCATCAAGATGATGGAGGCCGCGCGCCCCGGCGAGCGGCTGTTCCTCGCCCACCGGATCGACCGCGAGACGAGCGGCGTGCTCCTCCTCTGCCGCACGCCCGAGGCTGACCGGAAGGTAAAGGCGCAGTTCGAGGAGCGCACGGCCGTCACCAAGCGCTACGCCGCGATCGCCTGGGGCTGGCCCGAGCACGACACCTTCCGCGTCGAGCTGCCGCTCGAGCTCGACACATCGAGCCGCTACAAGGTCAAGATGCGCGTGGCGGCGAATGGACGCGGCCTCGCCTCGGCCACCGCGTGCGAGGTGCTGGGCCGCCGCGCCGATCCCCTCACCGGCCGCCGCTACGCGCTGATCCGCTGCACGCTCGAGACCGGCCGGCAGCACCAGATCCGGGTCCACCTCGCGTCGAACGGCCTGCCGCTCGTGGGCGACAAGCTCTACGGGCCGGACGAGGGCATGTTCGCGCGCGGCGCCGATGGCGTGCTCACCGACGAGGACCGACGCGCGCTCGAGCTCGACCGCCACGCCCTCCACGCCGCGCTGCTGGAGCTCACGCATCCGGTGACAGGCGAGCGCGTGCGTATCGAGGCGCCGCTTTCGGACGATCTGCGCACCTTCTGGGATGCGCTCCACGCGTGATCCACGCGTGGACCATGCCTCAACCATGCATCAAACGAGGCCTGCTGGCTGCGCGCCACGACGCCAGCGCGCGGGGTGCCCCTGCGCGCCGGATGACACCTGCGCGCAAGCTGACACCAGCGGGCCGGATGACGCTCGTGTGGCGAAATGGTGGAACGGCGAGAGCCTCTTGCCAGCGGCTCCGGATCTTGTGCCGCCGCGCCGACTTACGTACGATGACCCGGATGACGCGTGCGCGAGACGACCTCGAGGCGCTGCGGGATCCAGCGCTTCGGTCCACACCGCTCGAGGCCGAGAGCTCCGCCCAGAGCGCGGCACCCGGGCCGGTGGAGCCCGGTCCGGAACAGGCGAGCGGCGCCGCCGAGGCGCCCTCTCAAGCAGAGCGCCCCGGCGCGGACGAGCCGCAGCAGGCGGGCTCGGAGCGGCCGGAGGCGGCCCAGCCGGCCGCGCCCGCGGGCGGCGAGCCGCCGCAGGCCGATCCGCGCGCCCGGGGCGACGAGAGCCTGGATCGCGAGCGCTACGAGCGGTACGCGATGCCGGCGAGCGATCTGCCCGCGGTCAACGTGCAGGCCTTCCGCGGGGACACGGGCGGGGTGCTCGCGATCGTGCGGCGCGCGGTGCAGTCCGTGACGCGCGATCCGGCGCGCCACCGGCGCCGGCTGCCGAAGTCCCGCTTCGACACGATCCGCAGCTTGCCGGAGCTCGCGATGGCGCTCGACCACGCGGTGACGCGCATGCAGCCCGAGAGCGCGCCGCCGCCCGAGGTCGCGGAGCGGCTCGACCAGATCTACGAGGCGCTGCGCCCGACGCTCGCCGCGGCCGAGGTGTGCTTCCCGCGCGGCATCGTCCCGGAGACCTACGGCATCGTCCGGCGCGCGCTCGTCGCCGGCGACCCCGCGAGCGCGGCGGCCACGATCACGAACCTCATCCTGGACCGGTGGAGCCACGTGCAGAACCGGATCTCGATCACCAGGGAAGAGGTGACCCGGGTGAACAGCACCGCGAAGTGGCTGCTCAGCAACACCCGCCCGCCCGAGCGCCTCGACTCGAGGGACATCCGCGATCGGCTGTGGTCGCTCTTGCGCGAGCGCTACGAGCAGCTCCGGGCCATCGCCCAGGAGGTCTCGGGCGACGACTCGCGGGAGTACGCGCCCGAGCGACTCGCCGCCGACTAGCTCCGCCCGCCAGCGCGGGAGCACGCGCCCGAGCAGCTCGCCGCCGACGAGCTCCGCCCGCCAGCGCGGGAGCACGCGCCCGAGCGGCTCGCCGCCACCTGGCCCCGTCGCGTGCGGCGGGCGTACCGCCGCGCGCGCGCCCGGTCTAGGCTGCCGCCATGCAGGATATCCGCAAGACCGTCTGCAACCGCGACTGCCCCGATGCCTGCAGCATCGTGGCCACCGTGGAGGACGGCCGCGTCGTGCGCCTCGGCGGCGACCCGGGCCACCCGATCACGAGGGGCTTTCTCTGCTACCGGACGTCGCGCTTCCTGGAGACGCAGTACTCGCCCGAGCGCCTCACCGCGCCGCTGCTCCGCAAGGGCGGCGAGCTCACGCCCGTCTCGTGGGAGGAAGCGCTCGACACGGCGGCCGAGCGGCTGCTCCGCATCCGGAGCGAGTCGGGTCCCGCCGCGATCTTCCACTACCGCAGCGGCGGCTCGCTCGGAATGCTCACGGGGATCACCGACGCCTTCTTCGCGCGGTTCGGGCCGGTCACGGTCAAGCGCGGCGACATCTGCTCCGGCGCGGGCGACGCCGCGCAGCTGACCGACTTCGGCGAGGAGGACAGCCACGACCTCGCCGACCTGAAGAACGCCCGGCACATCCTCCTCTGGGGCAAGAACGTCTTCACCTCGAGCCCGCACACCCTCCCGGTGCTGCGCGAGGCGAAGGCGCGCGGCGCGGAGCTCGTGCTCATCGATCCGGTCCACCACCGGACCGCCTCGGTGTGCGGGGCGTTCTACCAGCCCCGCCCGGGCGGCGACTTCGCGCTCGCCATGGCCGTCGCCCGCGTGCTCTTCGACGAGGGGTGGACCGATCCGCGCGCCGCGGACTACTGCGATCACCTCGACGCCTTCCGCGCGCTCGCGCGGAGCCGCTCCGTGGCGGCGTGGTGCCGCGACGCCGACGTGCCCGAGGGCGCCGCCCTGGACCTCGGGCGCCGCCTCGGTCCCGAGAAGCCCACGGCGATCCTCGTGGGCTGGGGCATGGGCCGCCGCACCTCGGGCGGGGCGATCGTGCGCGCGCTCGACGCGCTCGCGGCCGTGAGCGGGAACCTGGGCGTCCCCGGCGGCGGCGTCTCGTTCTATTTCAAGCGGCGCGGCGCGTTCGACCTCTCGCCGTTCCAGGGCGACCGCCCCGCGCCCCGCACCGTCTGCGAGCCCCTCTTCGGAGAGGAGGTGCTCCGGATGAGCGATCCGCCCGTCCGCGCCGTGTGGGTCACCGCCGGCAACCCGGTCGCGATGCTGCCCGACTCCGGCGCCGTCGCGGAGGCGCTCGCGACGCGCGACTTCGTCGTGGTCGCCGACGCCTTCCTCACGGACACGGCGCGGCTCGCCCACCTCGTGCTGCCCACGACGACGCTCCTCGAGGCCGACGACGTGATCGGCGCCTACGGTCACCATTACCTTGGCGTCGCCACGCCCGTGATCCCACCCCCGGACGGCGTGAAAAGCGATCTCGAGATCATGCAGGCGCTCGCCAGGCGCGTGGGCCTCGGCAGCGCGCTCGACGGCAGCGCCCGCGACTGGAAGCGGCGAGTCGCCGAGCCGAAGCTCGCGCCGCTCGGCATCACCCTCGAGACGCTGGAGCGCGAGCCGGTGCGCAACCCGCTGGCGCCGAAGGTGCTTTTCGCGGACCGCAAGTTCCCCACCCCGAGCGGCCGGGTCAACCTCATCACCGAGGCGCCGGCGGAGCGCGAGGATCCGGAAGCGGCCGGGTTCCCGCTGCTGCTCATGGCGCTCTCCACCGAGAAGTCGCAGTCGTCGCAGTGGGCGCGGCCCCAGCAAGGCCCGGCGGTCGTCACGGTCCACCCCGACGCGGCCGGCGGCGTGGCCGACGGCGAGCTCTGTCGGATCGCGTCGCGCGTCGGCGCGATGACGGTGCGCCTCCGCCACGATCCCGCCCAGCGCCGCGACGTGGCGCTCATCCCGAAGGGCGGCCACCTCCGGGACGGCCGCTGCGCCAACGCGCTGATCCGCGCCCGCACCACGGACATCGGCGAGGGCGGCGCGCTCTACGAGGAGCGGGTGCGCGTCGAGCCGCTCGCGCAGAACGAGCGCCAAGCGCCCGTGCCGTGAGCCCGCGGCGCGCCGCCGCCCGCGCGGTGGACGCGGTTCGGGGCGCATGTATCCTCGCAGCCGGCAGGTCACAGCCCATGTCGATCGCACTCCAGGAGGGGACCGTCTTCGCCGGGCGCTACGAGGTCGTCCGCTGCATCGCCACGGGCGGCATGGGCGCGGTCTACGAGGTCACCCACATCGAGACGCAGCGGCGGCGCGCGCTCAAGGTGATGCTCCCTCACCTGCTCCGCAGCCCCGAGCTGCGCGAGCGCTTCAAGCGCGAGGCTCGCATCGCCGCGCAGGTCGACAGCGAGTTCATCGTCGACGTCTTCGACGCCGGCATCGACGAGGCGACCGAGATGCCGTTCCTCGTCATGGAGCTGCTCCGGGGCGAGGAGCTCGGCAGGCGCCTCGCGCGCCTGGGGCGGCTGCCGGCGCACGAGGTCGTCGCGTGCCTCCACCAGACCGCGCTCGCGCTCGACAAGACGCACCGGGCGGCGATCGTCCACCGCGATCTCAAGCCCGAGAACCTGTTCCTCATCCACCGGGAGCAGGGCATCTCCCAGATCAAGGTCCTCGATTTCGGCGTCGCGAAGTTCATGGCGGAGAACGCGACCCACGCCAACGCCACGCTGAGCGTCGGGACCCCTTACTACATGGCCCCGGAGCAGTTTCGCGCCGGCCCCGTCTCGCCGGCGGCCGACCTCTATGCGCTCGGGATGATCGCCTACACCCTCCTCGTCGGCGAGCCCTACTGGGTGAGCGAGGGCCGCCAGATCACGAGCGTCATCTCGTTCGCGATGATCGCTGTCGACGGGCCGAAGGAGCCCGCGACGGCGCGCGCCGCGCGGCTCGGCGTGGAGCTGCCGCCGCCCTTCGACGCCTGGTTCTTCAAGGCGACGGCGAGCGACCCCGCCGCGCGCTTCCGGACCGCGACGGCGGCCATCGAGGCGCTGGCCGAGGCGCTCGGGGTCGGAGCGGCCGGGAAGCACCTCCTCCCCTCGCGGGAAGTGCAGAGCTCGCCTCCCCACGCCGACGCGCCGAGGTCGCCGAGCGATCCGCGGGGGACCCGCGGCGTCACGCCCGCGGAGCCCTCGGCCCAGAAGCGCCACCCCTCCGGCCAGGAGGAGCTCGCCCTGGGGGCGACGGTGCTGGGGCCCTCGATCAAGCGGAGGGTCCTCGGCGGCGCCGCCCTTGTCCTGGCGCTCGGCGCGGCCGGCGGGGCGCTCTCCTATACCCTGCGCGCGCTCGACGCCCACGCGCCTCCCGGCGCCGCGCCGGGCGGCGCCGCGACGCCCGCGACGCCTTCCGCGGCTGGCGAGCGCGGCGTCGCCTCGCCCCCGGGGAGCGGCGAGGCCCGCGCGGGCGAGCGCGCCCCGCAGCTCGACACGACCGTGCGGGTCGAGCCGGCCCCGACCGGCGGCGTGCCTTCCGCCGAGCCGACCGCGGTGCCCTCGACCGCGCCTTCCGCCGACGCCTCCGCGCGGCCGGTGCGCCGGCCGGGCAGCGGCGCGGCGCGCCGCCCGCCGGAGCCGGCGCCGGAGCCGGAGTACACCCGCGACTGACCCGGGTCGCCGACGCGCGGCCGGGTCGCCGGCGCGCGGCGCCGGGCTCATCAAAGTTCGCAGCGGCGGCCGAGACGGATACCGTACCCGGGATGAGACGCTATCGATTCGCGCTCGCCTGCGGCCTGGGCGCCATGACGCTCGTCGCGCGCGCCGCGCCGGTGCGGGCCCAGGACGTCGCGGCGGCGGAGGCGCTCTTCAACCGCGGGCTCGCGGAGATGCAGGCCGGCCGGTACGAGTCGGGCTGCCCTGCCCTGAGCGAGAGCTACCGCCTGGATCCGCGCCCCGGAACGCTGTTCACGGTCGCCGAGTGCGAGGCCAGGCGCGGCCGCATCGCGACCGCGGCCACCCGGTACGGCGACTACCTCGCCCTCTACGCGCGCCTGACGCCCGACGCGCAGGCGAAGCAGAAAGGGCGGAACAAGATCGCGGCCCAGCGAAAGGCCGCGCTCACACCCGACATCCCCGAGCTCACGCTGTCGCTCCCGGAGGGCGCGCCGCCGGGCACGGTGGTGAAGCGCGACGAGCTCGAGCTGGGGGCGCCGATGCTGGGCGTGCCGCTGCCGACCGATCCGGGCGAGCATCTCGTGACGACGCAGGCCCCGGGAGGGCCGCTGACCGAGGCGCGCATCTCCATCGCCAAGGGCGAGAAGAAGCAGGTCACCCTCGAGGTGAAGGCCGCGCCGCCGGAGACCCCGGCGGTCGCCGCTCCTCCGGAAGCGCAGCAGCCGCCGGTGCCTCCGCCGCCGCCACCCACCGACACGGCGCGCCGCGGGAGCTGGCAGACCACCACCGCGTTCGTCGTGGGCGGCGTCGGGATCGCAGGGCTGGCGCTGGGCGGGGTCATGGGCGGGCTCGCGCTGAGCAAGAAGGCGACGGTCGACGACAACTGCAACGGTACGAGCTGCAATCACGAGGGCAAGCTCGCCGCGGACAGCAGCAGGACATTCGCGCTGGTGAGCACGATCGGCGTCGGCGTCGGCGTGGCGGGGGTCGGCGCCGCCCTCGTGCTGCTGCTCGCGGCGCCGTCGCCTCCGGCCAGCGGCGCGAGCGCGAGCTTGCCGGGCGCGGCGCCCGCGCCGCGGGTGAGCGTGGGCGCGTGGTCGACCGGAGACGGCGGGGGGATGATCGGGCTCCAAGGAGCGTGGTGATGAGAACGAGAACGACGTCGGTCGGAGCAGGTTTGCTCGCGCTTTTGTCGGTGACGACCGCGGGGTGCGCCAAGATCATCGGCCTCGAGGACGAGTACCAGGAGGCGGGAGGCACAAGCAGCGCAACGGGCACGGGCGGCGGCGCCACCGGCTCCGGCGGCAGCGGCGGCAGCGGCGGCAGCGGCAGCGGCGCCGCCGCGGGCACGGGCGGCGGCGGCGCTTCCGGCTCCGGCGGCAGCGCCCCGTACGTGGGCCCGCCGAGCTGCGCGGAGCTCGCGGCGACCTGCGGAGCGAACGCCGACGAGGACTGCTGCGCGGCGGGGCTCGTCGAGGGCGGCACCTTCCACCGCGACAACCACAACGACGACGAGGCCTACGTCGCGACGGTGAGCTCGTTCCACCTCGATCGCTTCGAGATCACCGTCGGCAGGTTCCGGAAGTTCGTGGAGGCCTACCCGGGCAGCAAGCCGGCGGTCGGCGACGGCGCCCACCCGAAGATCCCGGACAGCGGCTGGCTGCAGATCTGGAACACGCTCCTGCCGGCCACCCAGGAGGAGCTGCTCGCCTCGCTGTCGGAGCCGTGCGGCGAGACGCCGATGAGGACCTGGACCGACGCGCCCGGCGCGCAGGAGCGCAAGCCGATGAACTGCATCAAGTGGTTCGAGGCGTTCGCTTTCTGCGCCTGGGACGGGGGCCGGCTCCCGACGGAGGCGGAGTGGAACCTCGCCGCGGCGGCGGGCAGCGAGCAGCGCGTGTATCCGTGGGGCACGAACGAGGACGAGATCGACTCGACCTACGCCGTCTACAACTGCATCGGCGACGGCTCGACCGCGGACAACTGCCAGTTCTCCGACATCCTCCCCGTCGGCTCGCGCTCCCCGAAGGGCGACGGCAAGTGGGGGCAAGCGGACCTGGCGGGCAGCGTCTGGGAGTTCGTGCGCGACTCCAGCGACAGCGACTACCCGGTGCCGTGCAACGACTGCGCGCTCATCGAGATCGACGGCGCCCGGCGCATCCGGGGCGGCGCCTGGAACGCGATCCAGTACAACGTCACCACCGATTACTACACGTGGATCGATCCGGCGGGCCGCTTCTTCGACGTCGGGGTCCGCTGCGCGCGGGACGTTTCGCAGTGATCTCGCGCGGCCCGTGACGCCGCCGCGCGGCCCAGGGGCGGCGCGCGCCGGCCGGCACGACGGCGTCGCGAGAAGCCGATGGCCCGCGCGGCCGGCGACCACGTAACCTCGCAGCATGGCGAGAGAGCTGCCTGCTCGGTTCGGGATCACCCCTCACGCCGTGCGCCGCATCGCCCGCCAGCAGATCCTGATGGGCGGCGCGGTGACGCTGGCGGGGGCCGCGGTGAGCGCGTTCGGCGTCCACAGCGCTGCGGGCGGGGTGACGCTCGGGGTGGCCGGCGCGCTCGTGTTCGCGATCGGGCTCCGCACCCGCGCCATGGGCGTCTCCGCGCAGGTAGTGAACAAGGCCTACAACCTCGCCGCCGCCGGCCAGCGCGAGGCGGCCTCCGAGCTGCTCGACTACGCCGAGGAGACGGCCCGCTCGAACTACATGCGGCGCGTCATCGACGTCCAGCGCACGCTCGCCGCCATGCAGCGCGGCGATCTCGCGGGCGCGCTCCGCCGCGCCGACGCCGCGGTCACGCGCCGCGCCGACGTGCTCGCCTGGCACCTGGAGCAGGCGACGATCGCCGCGGCGCGGGCGCTGAGGGCCCTGATCCGCGCCTCGACCGGAGAGCGCGACGGCGCCGCGGCGGACATCGAGCTCGTCCGGCGCAGCGCTTTCGCGCCGCCCGAGGTGCTCGCCCGCGCGGAGCTCGCGGCCGCGGTCCTCCTGGAGCGGGCGGGCGATCGCGAGGCGCTGCGTGCGCACCTGCTCCGCGAGCGGCGGCTGCTGGTCGAGCACACGCGCCCGCGCGAGCGCGCCCTCGTACGCGCCTACCAGCGGATGCTCAAGGCGAAGGCGAGCTCGGTGTACCGCACCGGCGCGAAGCGCGACCCCGAGCCCACCGGAGAGCTCTCGGCCGCGGACTGGGCGGCGCGCGTCTCGCCCGAGGCGGCGCCGTTCATGCGTGCGCCGTCGCCTGACGCGGGCGGGGTGGAGGAGCTGTCGCGCGCCGCGGTCGAGCAGGCAGACACGTCCGCGCGCGCTGCGGCGGAGGGGCGCGCCAGGAGCAACCGCCGGCCGGCGGTGAAGGCGACCGGCCGCAGGCTGCTCCTCTGGGCGGTCTTTGTGATCAGTTTCGTGGCGGTGTGGCAGTTCCTGAGCCGGGGGCAGGCGCCGGGGGCTCCCCGCGTCGAGCGCTTGCGGGCCGAGCCGCTCTTCGACGCGTCCGCCGTTGCCCTGGTTGCCCCGCTCGCGTTGATCGCGATGCTCGTCGGCGTCGTGTTCGTCAACGTGGTGCGCGGGCGGAAGGTCTCGCAGCGCTTCGCGGCCGCCCATGTCGCCCTCGCCCGGGGCGAGGAGCAGCGCGGGAAACGTGAGCTCGAGGGCCTGGCCGGGAGCAGGGCTGCCGTCGTCGCGGCGCAGGCCCACCTCTCGCTGGCCGAGCTGTCGGAGCGCGAGGGAGAGCTCACCCCGGCGGTGGCGGCGTGCGAGGCGGGGCTCGCGCGGCTCGACACGGACGTGGCGCGGGCGATGGCGGCGGACATGCTGCTGCCGGGGCTCCTGGCCGAGCGCGCGTTCCTCTTCGCGGCCATGGACCGGAGCGCCGACGCGCGCGCCGAGATGGCGCTGCTCGCCGAGCGGTATGCGTCGTATCCGTACCTCGAAAAGGCGAGGCTGCGGGTCGCGCTCGCGCTGCGGGCGCGGGAGGGCGACATCGCCGGGGCGGCGCGCCTCACCGAGCGGGACGCGGAAGTGCCGCTCAACGCGCGCGACGAGCTGCTCGCCGACGTGTGCCGCGCGGCGGCGAGCCCGGGGACCGCGGGCGCCGGCGAGGTGGAGCGGCTCCGCGAGGAGCTGCGCGTCGACGCGGCGAGCCGGCGCTGGCTCGTCGCGATCGCGCCGGCGGCGCTCGCGGCGTTCGAGAAGGTCGGCGAGCCGGGAGAAGTCGAGGCGCTCGCCGGGGCGGAGGCGCTCGCGGCGTTCGAGAAGGTCGTCGACCCGGGAGAAGTGGAGGCGCTCGCCGAGGCGGAGGCGAGCGCGGAGCGCGCGTGGACGCCGGCGCGGGACGCAGGGACGGCGTGATCGCGGCGGCGCGTGGGTCGAGGGTGGGATGCGCGTCGCTTACTACGTCGTCTGGGACCCGGCCGGCCACCTCAGCGGCCCAGCGCTGCGCGCCTTCGAGATGCGCGGACACACCTACGTGCCGATGGAGCGGGCCTGGTTCGAGGCTGCCGGGCTGGGACTCTGCCCGTGGGAAGGCGTCTATGAGGGCCGGCACGACCGCTGGCTGCGCTGGCACACGGCCGACGGCGGTGTGGTGCCTACAGGGGCGGAGCGCGCCGAGCGCGAGCAGGCCCGCGCCGAGCGCGAGCAGGCCCGCGCCGAGCGCCTGGCAGCGCAGCTGAGGGCGCTCGGCATCGAGCCAGACGACAGCAGCTCCTGAGCGTCAGCCCGCAGCCGGGCAGACGATTCGCGGCTCAATCCTCCTGCGCAGGCGCCCGCATTGGCTCCCTCGGCGTGCTTTGCTCCGGGGGCTTGGCGGCCGAGCCCTCCACGGCGTCCCCGATCTCGCGCGCCACCTTCTCCACGGTGCGCAGGCTGATCCGCCCAGCGAGCACCAGCGTCGCGCCGAACTCGCGGCAGTCGATCGGATCCAGCCGCACGGGTGATGTGAAGGCGTTGACCGCCGCCATCTGCCCCGCGGCGTAGTCGAGGCGCGCGCCGAAGATGAGATCGCCGTAGCGGGTATACGAGACCATGCCGAGCGCCGCGTGCACGCCGCTCATCCGCTCGAGGAAGAGCCTCGATTCGGTGGACACGGGGCCTCGCAGGCCTGACAGCGCGTTGAAGTCGGAGACGACGCCGCCCAGGAGGCTGAGGTCACGCGTGAGGAACACCTCGGCGCCGAGCCCCACGTTGACGATGGGCGCTGACGCCTCGACGATGTCGAGCCGGCTCTGCCTCCGGCTCGCCACCGCCCCCCCCTCGATCGCGATCTCCTCCCGATCGGCGGCGACCCGCGCGAACTCGCGCTGGCCCATGTACAGGAAGCCGTCCAGCTCCAGCCGCAATCTGCTCCACTCCGCGCTCGCGCCCACGGCGACGCGGGCCGGAGAGGGAGCCACGAACTCGCCCTCGCCGGCCCAGTAGCGCACCGTCGCCGTCTCGGCAGCGAGCGTGGCCTGGTAGCTCGCGTCCAGGGAGTCGAAGACATGCACGCTGGGCGTCCGCAGGCTGATCCCGGCCGAGAGCACCCGGCTCAGCCGGTACGTGACCCCGAGGTGCGCGAGGACGTCCCAGGAGTCCCCCGAGAGCGCGGCCTGGTACGTCGTGCTGCTCGCCGAACGCGTCCCGGTGTCCTCGACGAGACTGGCCACGCTGAGCTCGCGCGTGTAGCTGGTGCGCACGACGGAGAGCGAGACGCCCAGCGCGAGGCGTTCGGTGGCGCTGTAGCTCCACGAGGGGCCGGCGCTGTAGCGACCCCACTCGTACCGCAGCGTCTGCGCCTGGTTCACGCGGCGCGACGCGGACTCCCCCGAGAACCCGAGCGCGTCGAACCCGAACTCGTTCTCCTCCGTCTTTGCGAGGCAGGCAGCGAGGGTGTGGCGGCCGACAGGCACCCGCGTCGAAGCTCCCTCTCGCGCACCGCTCTTCAGGTCGAAGAAGTAGCAGGTCGCGTCAGGCAGGGTGCTCAGGCCCTGGTCGCTCACCGTCGTCTTGTCGAGCCGGAGGTCGCCATACCGGGCGGTGTCGACCGGGCCTGGCTGGTGCCACGACGCCAGCGTTCGATGCGCGTAGCGGAAGAACGCCGAAGAGAACGCGATGTTCCGGTCCTCGATGCGGACGATCGTGGCCGGGTTCAGGAAGGGCGCGGCGCCGTCGACACCCAGCACGACCCCTGTGCTCCCGAGGAGCGCCGATCGCCCGCCGAGGAGCGCGGACTCGTACCTTCCCTGGGCCTGCGCGGGGGCGCCGCACAGCGTCCCGAGGAGCGCGCCGGCGACGCCGAGCAGAGCTCCGCGCCGTCCGGAGCGGCGGAGGCGAGCGCGCGGCCTCAGCGACATGGCAGGCGCCTGCATGGATCGCGGCGCCGTGACCGCAACGGCAGCAGCGCCCCGCTGTGGCAGGACGCGACGTGCGCGCGCGTCGGAAGCTCCCTGGGGGCTCTCGCGGAGCGCATGCCCCTGACTAACGTCGCGCCGCCAGCGCGCCCAGCCCGAAGGCGATGGCGTCCTCGATCATCGCGCCGACCGGAGCGGGAACGCGGGTCCCGCGGTTCAGCCACACGCGGGCGCGATTCCCGACGACCGCGCCCACCGCGGCCGCGACGGCGCCGACCACGGCGCCGGCGACGCGCATGTTCTTCTCGGGGCTCTGGGAGCCGACGGCGGCGCCCAGGAGCGCCCCGATCGCGAGACGCCCGGCGAGCGGACCTCTCCCGAGGCGGCTCGGCGCGGAGGGCAGCTTGTCCATCAAGAGCTCTCCGCCCGCGAGCACGCTCATCACGCGCTGCGCGACGGGCGAGCGGAGCATGCTCCAGAAGCTCCCGCGCTGCGCGTCGAATGCGCCGCGCTCAGCGCTGGACGCGAGGATCCTCACGCCCAGCATGGAACGCATGCCCGTCACAAGTCCGAGCCCTGCCGCCTGCCCCAGGAGAAGCATCTCCGAGGAGCGGGGCCGCTGGGCGCCTCCCATCACCGTTGCTGTCGCCATGGCGATCGACACAAGCAACGCATATGCCCCGCTTGAGGTGCGCCTCTTCGTCCGACATGCGGCGCGCTCCTGGACGACCTCCGCCCGCGCCGCGCCGGCGCGCTCCCGTTGCCGGCGGGCGTCCACGCCGCGGCCTCCGGGACGCGGGGCCCCTGCGTCCGTCCGCTCCCTCGCGCCGCTCTGACAGGCGCGGCGACCTCGCGCCGCTCCGAAGATTCAAAGGTGCAAAACTGCGGCGACCGGGGCGATCGCCGGCCCCGCTGCACCTCTGGCATCGCGGTTGAAGGGAGCGCGGAGTACGCTACGAGAGCCATCTCACCCGGATCCCGGAGAACGGTCCGCCATGCCTGTGACACCCCTCGCCGCGCTGAAGACCGTTGATCTCGAGGAGGAGCGGCTGAAGCGCCTGAACGCGCTCGGGCACTTTCTGGACAATGCCATCCGCATCCCCGGCGTGGGCTACCGGGTCGGCTATGACGCGGTGATCGGGTTGATCCCGGGCGTCGGTGATCTCATCGGTTTCGGGCTCTCCGTTTATATCGTGCTCGCGGCGACGCGTTACCGTCTCCCTGCGTCGACGTTGCTGCGCATGGTGCTCAACGTGGGGCTCGAGACGCTGATCGGCACGGTCCCCCTCGTGGGCGACCTGTTCGACGCGACCTACAAGGCGAACGCGCGCAACCTCGACCTCTTGCGGGCGCACCTCGCCGCGCGCAGCCAGGGCGGCGCGCGGCCCTCGGACGCCCGCTTCTACGCGGGGCTGCTCCTCGCGCTGGCGGGCGTCCTCGCGCTGGCGGGCCTGCTGCTCCTCACGCTTGTGCGAGCGGCGCAGGGCCTCCTCGGATCATGAGCGGAGCAGCCGCTCGGCCCTGGAGGGGCACGCTCCGCTATCGGACCGACACCGACAGGTGAGCCTGGAGCGAGGCCATCTGCGGTGCGTCGGCCCCGTCTCTCGGCTCGAGCGACGTGAAGTAGTTCTTCCAGGAGGGCCCTGCCGCCCAGTAGGTCCAGCCCACGTAAACGTCCTTGTTCTGCTCGAGGTAGACCACGACGTTGGCGATGGCCTTCAGGCACACAGCGCCTGAGCCGCCGCTGAACTCGCCGAGGAACCCCTTGTTCCCGTGCTTCCTGAGCCACGCCGTGAACCCCTTCAGGCGCTCCACCCCGACGGTCTCGCTGACGCAATCGGGCGACTTACCCGAGGAGTCGTCGTCGAGGTGCTGGTGGACCTCGAACGCGACGTGGTGCTTCGGGTCGGCGATCTTGAGCAGCGCCTCGGCGTTCGACGTCCCGTAGAACGTCGCCTCGACGCTGTGCGCCCCTGACCACCCGTTGCCGGGGACGATGATGAGGTTCGTCGCCCCGGTGCTGCGGATGGAGACGATCGCGGCGTTGGCCGCCTCGATCCACTGCTCGGTCGGCATATCGTGCGGCTCGTTCATGAGGGCGAAAACGACCCGCGCGTTACCCTTGAACTCGACGGCCAGCCGCCCCCAGAACTCGGCGAAATCCGCGACCGGGATCTCTGCGCCGACGACGCCCGTTCCGTAGCGACCGTAATTGTGCACATCGAGCACCACGTAGGCGCCCTTCGCGACCAGGTTGTTGACCGTGGTCTTGAGCCGGTTGAGCTCCGCCGCGTTGAGCGGCTGGTTGCGTGCGGGCTGCAGGCGCTCCCAGCGGAACGGCACCCGGAAGGTGTTCATCCCCTTGGCGAGGAAGTAATCCGCAGACGTGTAGCCCTTGGAGAACGCGGGATCCGGATACGCGTAGTGGACCCCTGGGGTCCCTGGCAGGGTGCCTTTGCCGAAGGGGTCCACCGCGAACTCCGCCCCTGCGAGGCTGATTCCCCGGAGCGAGAGCGGCTGCGCGAGCAGATCGACGCCGGCAGCGCCGGTCACGGCGACCGCGGCGGTCCCGGTAGCGGCCACATCGGCCTTCTTCTCCGTGTCCTGACCCCGGCACGCCGGAGCCACGGCTCCGAGCCCCACCAGCGCCCACGCCAACATTTTCCTCAAAGCTCCACCACCTCGGGCCCGCATGCGACCCCGCTGTGAGCTGCCGCGCAAGCCTTCCCGCCAATCCCGCGCCGGCGAACCACCATCACCCCCCTTGACGCCCCCCTGCATGCCGCGCCGTCCCCTGCAGCGAGCGCCCTCCCCCGCCCCCGTCCGGGCCACGGCGGTGAGCGGGGCGCACCCGCACAGGAGACGGGCCCAGATCGGCGTTTTCGGCGCGCAGGCGTACTCCAGTACGCCGAGCACCGAAAACGTCGAGGTGGGCCCGTATCCGAAGCGGGTGCGTCCCGCTCAGTCTCTGGAGCTGATGAAGAGGCGGAGGATGTACCAGAAGAGCATGGCGACGGACGCGAAGAGCTCGAGCGCGGCGCCGACGTACCGGTCCTCGGGGAAATGGTGCAGGACGTTCGACGTGTCGTAGAGGATCGCGGCGCCGGCGAACGCGACCATGGCGACGCTGAAGAACGTGCCGAGCTGGAAGCCGAACAGGGCGCCGGCCGCCATGTAGACGATCGCGCAGATGCCACCCCAGCGGAGCAGAGCGCCAAGGAAGGAGAAGTCCTTGCGGGTCACGAACGCGATCGCGGTGAGCCCGGCGAAGCCGGCCATCGTGGCGAGCCCGGCGCTCTGGATCGCGCCCGGAGCGACCATGTCCGCGATGTAGAGGAGCGGCACGAAGATGATCGCCTGGGCGAGCACGTAGCCGAACAGCGCGGCGTACTGCACCGGCTTCGACATGGAGGTGTGCGCCGCGCGGCTGGCCAGCCAGCTCACGAGCATGAACGCCCCGAGCACCAGCAGCCAGCTCGTGCCCATCATCGCCCGGGCGATGACCGAGGCGACGCCCGTCTTGAAGAGCGCGAACTCGATCCCCGCGAAGAGGGCGATCGCCCCGAACAGGTGATTGTACGTTCGCACGAGGAAGCGCTCGCGCGAATCGGCGCCGGCACGGATCACCGAAGAACGGGTCCCGTATCCTACGTAGTTCTGGTCCATGTTCCCTCTCGTCGGTAGTAGGCCTCGGCCCTGGCGACAGCGACGATAGCACGTCACATGCCGACGACGCAGCTGCCGGGCGAAGACGCGTTGCGCCACGATACGGTGAGCGCGGGCGCCCGTCCGTGCGCGGCCTGTTCCAGCGCTCGCCGGTCGCAAGAAGCCGGGCTGGTTCCACCACCGCCGATACCGCTGGAGGCCGTCAGGGAACTCCCGCGGCGCCTGCGGCAGATGATGGAAAGGCTGATGTAAATCCGTCCGGGACCTCGTGCAGGTCCCCCTGAGAAGCTGACTTAGATCCCCTTCGGGATCTTGTCGAGGTCCACCTGGGACAGCGCGTGCCGGATCAGCGCGCTCCGGTTGGCCTTCGTCATCCCGCGCCCCTTGAGCGCGCTGACCATCTCGTCCAGGCGCTCGAGATCCTCGGTGTACATGGAGATACAGATGACCTTGTAGTGCTGCGGTCTCTCGGGCGGCGGCGAGGCACCTGGCTCGGACGCGGCGCCGGCCCCGGATGGCCGGGTCTTCGCGCGCGAACGGGGCGCTTCCGTGGGCGTGTAGAATGCCCCGGACAAAACACCTTCCACCTCGTCGCGATCGAGCAGCGCCCGCGCGGCGCCCCCGAGATCGCCTTCGCTCTTCATTGCTTCCTCCAGCTCCCTGCCCGCTCCCAACCCCGGCCGAGACTCCGCGTCAGCGGGTCCCTTCACCCTGCGGGACGCCGCGTCAGCGGGTCCCTTCACCCTGCGGGACGCCGCGTCAGCGGGTCCCTTCACCCTGCGGGACGCCGCGTCAGCGGGTCCCTTCACCCTGCGGGACGCCGCGTCAGCGGGTCCCTTCACCCTGCGGGACGCCGCGTCAGCGGGTCCCTTCACCCTGCGGGACGCCGCGCTGCGGGCCCCTTCACCCTGCGGGACTCCGCGTGCGCGGGTCCCTTCACCCTGCGGGACTCCGCGTGCGCGGGTCCCTTCATGCACCCGCCGCGGCGCCCGGCCGCTCCGTCGCTGCGCCCGGCCGGTCGGTGCTCCACGACCCCCCTGCCTCGGAGCCGACCACGCCGCGCTCGCGGCTCTCGATGATGCGGTCGACCACGGCGAGGTAATCGTCCGCCGCCGGAGTCCCCGGCGCATACTCGAAGATCGTCTGTCCCTGCGCGGGCGCCTCCTTGACCTTGATCGCCTGGCGGACCGGCGCGAGGCAGCGCTCCCCGAAGTGCTGCTTCATCGTGCTCACCGCCTCGCGCGCGATCTTCGCACGACCGTCGAAGAAGGTCGGAAGCACGCCCCAGATCTGCACCGGATGGTGCAGCAGCGCGTTCACGTTCTTCACCGTCTTGATCACCTGCCGGACGCCGACGAGCGACAGGTAGTCGCATGCGACCGGGACGAGCACGCTGTCGGCGAACACAAGCGCGTTCTGGTTCATCAGCGAGAGGCTCGGCGAGCAGTCGAGCACCACGTAGTCGTAGTCGACCGCCGCGGCGGAGAGCCGATCCGAGAGCACGCGATCCCGGTTCTGGCGACCCGCCAGATAGAGCTCGGCCGCGGCCAGCGTCTCGTTGGACGGCAGGAGATCCAGGTTCGGGCGCACCGTCTTGATCGCGTCCGCGACCCGGAGCCCCATCACGAGCACATGGTAGAGCGACCGCTCCGCGCCGGCGCCGAGCGAGACGGAGACGTTCCCCTGAGCGTCGGTGTCGACGAGGAGCACCCGCTTGTCGCGCGCCGCGAGCCCGGCCGCCACGCTCACGGCCGTGGTCGTCTTGCCCGTGCCGCCCTTGTGGTTGAAGACGGCCAGATACCGCGGCACGCCGGCCGGGCGCTGCGGCGGCTGCGCCGCCCGCTTCGCGCCCCCGGCCGGCGACAGGGACACCGCGACCGCGCCCTGCTGCCCGCGAGGCTCCGCCGGGCGCGCCGCAGACGCGGCCAGCGCAGCCGGCGCCGCGGCCGCCCTCTCCGCGCTCGCCCAGGCGGCCAGCTCCGGGGACACCCGCTCGCCCGCCCCCCCGGCGGCGCTGGCGCCGGCGCCTGCCGCCGGCACCTCGCGGCGGGTCGGCGGCAGTCCTTCCGCCGGCGCCGGCGCCGGCGCCGCGGCCGCTGCCGCGATATCGCCGAGGCGAGCCCCCTTCGCCTCCCGGATCAGCTGCGTCCGGCACCCCAGCGAGCACGCGTAATGCCGCCGCCCGGCGACGTAGAGCACCTGCGACACGAGATCCGGGGTGAAGCGCTTCGCGCACGCGTCGCACGTGGCGAGCGCGGCGCCGGTCTCCCCGCCGAGCTGGCTCTTTTCCAGGCACTTCTGCGAGCAGAAGAAGGAGAACCCGCCGTCCTTCTCCTCCATCTGGTACCGGAACTGGACCTCGAATCCTGCCCCGCACACGCTGCACGTCTCGCTGATTCCGCCCACAGCTCGCTCCTTCGCGCCGCGCACAGCGCTTTGCCCAGGCGCAGCGTCGACCATCATCACAGTCAAGGACCAAAGGTCAACTTTTCTGCGAGCGGTGCACACGCTTCCCCCGGGCGGGGAGCGCGCATCGCGCCTCCGCCTCATGGCGGGGCGTGCCAGCGCGCGGCGCCAGGGCCGCGCCGGGCCGGCTCAGTGACGGAAGTGCCGGGTCCCGGTGAGGACCATCGCGACCCCCGCCGCGTCGGCAGCGGCGATGACCTCCGGGTCCTTCACGCTGCCTCCAGGCTGCGCGACCGCGGTGATCCCGTGCTCAGCAGCGACCATCAGGCCATCCGGGAACGGGAAGTAGGCGTCCGACGCGAGGACGCTCCCGCGGGCCCGCTCGCCCGCCTTGCTGCAGGCGATGCGCACGCTCTCGACCCGCGACATCTGCCCGGCGCCGACCCCGACCGTGCTCCCGGGCACCGCGAGCACGATCGCGTTGGATTTCACGTGCTTGCAGACGCGCCAGGCGAGCTCGAGCGCCTCGATCTCCCGCTCCGTGGGCGCCCGCTTCGTCGCGACCCGGCCGCCGCGCACCTCGCCGGCCGCGGTCGCGTCCCGGTCCTGGACCACGAGCCCCCCGCCGACGCGCTTGAACGTCAGCTCCCGGTGCTCCGCGGGCAGGAGCGCGCCAGTCGCGAGCACCCGCAGGTTCTTCTTGGTCCGGAGCACCTCCAGCGCGTCGGGCGCGTAGGCGGGGGCGATCACGCACTCGAGGAACGTCTCGACCAGCACCTCGGCGGCCGCGCGGTCGACCTCGCGGTTCAGCGCGACGATCCCGCCAAAGGCGCTCACGGCGTCCGCGTTGCGCGCCGTCCGGTAGGCGGTCGCCAGGTCGTTGCCGGTCGCGACGCCGCACGGGTTCGTGTGCTTCACGACGACCGCCGCGGGCTCGCTGAACTCCCGCACTGCCTCGAACGCCGCATCCACGTCGACGAGGTTGTTGAACGAGAGCTCCTTGCCGCCCGCGCCCAGCGACTCCGAAAGCGCGAGCGACCCCGCGGCTGCGCCCCGCTCGCGGTAGAAGGCGCCCGACTGGTGCGGGTTCTCGCCGTACCGGAGCGGATAGGCCCGCTCCAGGGCGAGCGTCAGGAAGCGCGGATACGTCTCGCGCTCCGCCGCGTTCGGCTCGCCGTCCTCGGGCAACGAGGAGAGATAGCCGGCCACCATCCCGTCGTAAGCCGCCGTGTGGGCGAACGCCTTCGTGGCGAGCCGGCGGCGGGTGGAGCTCGACACCTCACCTTGGCTATCGATCTCGGCGAGCACAGCCTCGTAGTCGGCCGGGTCGACCACCACCGCCACGCGCGCGTGGTTCTTGGCCGCGCTCCGCACCATCGACGGGCCGCCGATGTCGATGTTCTCGATGATCTCGGCGTGCGAGACGCCCGGCCTCCGGACCGTCGCCTCGAAGGGGTAGAGGTTGCAGACCACGAGATCGATCGGCTCGCCCCCGAGCCGCGCGAGGTCCTCGTCGTCGATCGCGCCGCGCATCAGGATGCCGCCGTGCACCCTGGGGTGGAGCGTCTTCACCCGGCCATCCATCACCTCGGGAGAGCCGGTATAGGCCTCCATGCCGACGACCGGCACGTTCGCGTCCTGGAGCGCCCGCTGCGTCCCCCCGGTCGAGAGGAGCTCCACGCCCTTGTCCGCGAGCCGCCTGGCCAGCGGGAGCAATCCCGTCTTGTCGGATACCGAAATCAGTGCGCGTCGAATCATCGCGACGCCAGCTAGTGCGTCTCGGCGCCCGCCGCCAGTCTATCCGTCCAGCGCTGCGACCGCGCGCCGCGCTCAGGCGGCAGGCGGCGCGGCCGGCGTCGGCTCGCCCGCCGGGGCCGGCGGCGCCATGACCGGCGCTTCCTCGGTGACGAGCTCGCCGTCCCGGTACTCCAGGACGCCCTTCGGCGGCCCGAAGACAGCGTTGGGATCGGGCAGCATGAGCGCCTCCCGGAGCACGTCGTCGACGTGCTCGACGAGCACCAGCCGCAGCGACTTCAGGACCCGCCGCGGCACGTCCCGGAGATCCTTCCGGTTCTCCTTCGGCAGGATCACGGTCTTGATGCCCCCGCGGTGGGCGGCGAGCAGCTTCTCCTTGAGCCCGCCGATCGGCATCACGCGGCCGCGCAGGGTGATCTCGCCCGTCATCGCGAGATCTCGCCGGACGGGCACCTTCATCAGCGCGCTCACGAGCGCGGTCACCATGGTCACGCCGGCGCTGGGCCCGTCCTTCCGGACGAAATCGGGGAAGTGAATGTGGACGTCGACCTTTTGATAGACGTCTGCCTCGAGCCCGAGCCGATCGAGGCGCGAGCGCACGTAGCTCATCGCCGCGTGCCCGCTCTCCTCCATGCCCTTCTCGAGCAGCCCCGTGATCACGAGCTTGCCCTTGCCGGGGACCACCGTCGCCTCGGCCGGGAGCAGGTCGCCGCCGACGTTGGTCACGGCCAGGCCGTTCACGAGCCCCACCTCGTCGCGCTCCTCGCGCCTGCCGAGCCGATACTTGGGCACCCCGAGGTACTTCGGGATGCTCTTCGCGACGACCTCGATCGGCTTTTCCTTGCCGTCCGACACAACCTTCCGGGCCACCTTGCGGCACACGCTCGCGATCTCGCGCTCCAGCGAGCGCACGCCGCTCTCCTTCGTGTAGTGGTGGATGATCGTCCGGAGCGCCCCTTCGGTGAAGTCGAGCGACACGTCCTCGAGGCCGCACTCCTTGCGCTGCCGGGGCACGAGATACTTCACCGCGATGTTCAGCTTCTCGAACTCGGTGTAGCCCGAGAGCTGGATGACCTCCATGCGGTCCTGGAGCGGCACCGGAATGCCAGAGAGCGTGTTCGCCGTCGTGATGAACATCACGTCGGAGAGGTCGTAGTCGAGGTCCAGGTAGTGATCGTTGAAGGTGTGGTTCTGCTCCGGATCGAGCACCTCGAGCAGCGCCGCCGCCGGATCCCCGCGGAAGTCCGTCGACATCTTGTCGACCTCATCGAGCAGGAAGACAGGGTTGTTCGTCCCGACCTTCTTGAGCGACTGGATCAGCTTGCCAGGCAGCGCGCCGATGTACGTGCGCCGGTGGCCGCGGATCTCCGCCTCGTCGCGCACGCCGCCGAGCGACAGCCTCACGAACTTGCGCCCCGTCGCGCGCGCGATCGACTTCGCCAGGCTCGTCTTGCCGACGCCTGGCGGCCCCACAAAGCAGAGCACCGGGCCCTTGAGCTTCTTCGTGAGCGCCTGGACGGCGAGGTACTCGAGGATCCGCTCCTTGATCTTCTTCAGCCCGTAATGATCCTCATCGAGGATCCGCTCGGCCTCGACGAGGTCATAACGCTCCTCGCTCTTGTCGTACCAGGGGAGCTCGAGGATCCAGTCGATGTAATTGCGCACCACGGTCGCCTCGGCGCTCGTGGGGTGCATCATCTTGAGCTTCTTGAGCTCCTTCTTGACCTTCGCGGCGGCCTCCTTGCTCATCCGCTTGGTCTTGAGGGCCTCCTCGATCTCCTGGATCTCGTTCTTGAACTCGTCGCGCTCGCCGCCGCCCAGCTCCTTCTGGATGGCCTGCATCTGCTCGTTGAGGTAGTACTCCTTCTGCGTCTTCTCCATCTGCTTCTTGACGCGACTCCGGATCTTCTTCTCCACCTGGAGAATCTCGATCTCGGCCTGCATCAGCTCGATGAGACGCTCGAGTCGCTTCTGCGGCTCCTCCATCTCGAGCAGCGCCTGCCGGTCCGTCAGCTTGATGGTCGGCAGGTTGGCGATGATGGTGTCGGCGAGCCGCGAGGCCTCGTCGATGGCCTGCACCGCCATCAGGACCTCGGGCTGGATCTTCTTGTTGAGCTTGACGTACATCTCGAACGTCGACTGGACCGAGCGCATCAGCGCCTCGACCTCGACGCTCGCGACCGAGTTCTCGACGATCTCGTCGTACTCGATGAGGAAGTACGCATCGCTCTGGACGTAGCGCCGGATGCACGCCCGGCGCTTGCCCTCGATGAGGACCTTGACCGTCCCGTCCGGCAGGCGGAGCAGCTGCATGATGGCGCCGACCGAGCCGACGCCGAAGATGTCATCGGGTGTCGGATCGTTCGTCTTCGCGTTCCGCTGTGCGGCGAGGAAGATCTCCTTGCCGCGGTTCATCGCCTCGTCGAGCGCGGCGATGCTGCGCTCGCGGCCGACGAACAGCTGAGAGACCATGTGTGGAAAGACGATGATGTCGCGTAGCGGGAGCAACGGGACGATCCCGCGCTCGGGTGCGTTCTTGCCGCGATCACTGTCGTTCTTGAAGAACATCCGCCGTCTTTCCGGGAGTGTCAGGAGGCCGGGGCAGCCCCGCCTCGGTTGTCACAAGTGTCCTGGTCTACTGCTGAACTGCCACCGGGTCGGCCCGCCCCCCAAGGGACGCGCGCGGTGCCGGCATGCTCGAAAGGGTCTGGGGGGCGAAGGCGAAGGCGCGCTGCGCGCGCCCTTCATCGCGGCGACCGCGGCGCAGGCTCGCGCCGCGCGCCCTGGCCCACGACCCCCCGGGCAAGCGCTACGCGAGCTCCGCCTCCTTCGTGTACACGATGAGCGGAGGCTCGTGCTTGACGATCACGTCCTCGCTGACGACGACCTCCTTGATCCCGGTGCGGGACGGGACGTCGTACATGATGTCGAGCATCGCCGACTCGAGGATGGCGCGCAGGCCGCGGGCGCCGCTGTTCCTCTCGAGGGCCTGACGGGCCACCGCCACGAGCGCGCCCCGGGTGAACTTGACCTTCACCCCGTCCATCTCGAAGAGCTTCTGGTACTGCTTGACCAGGCTGTTCTTCGGCTTCGTGAGGATGTCGATGAGCGCCTCCTCGTTGAGCTCGTGGAGCGTCGCCACGACCGGCAAGCGCCCGATGAACTCCGGGATGAGCCCGAACTTGAGGAGGTCCTCCGGCTGGACGACGCTGAGCAGGTCTCCCAGCTTGAAATCCCGCTTCGCCTTGATGTCCGCGCCGAACCCGAGGGTGTTCTGGCCGATGCGCCGCTGGATGATCTGATCGAGCCCGACGAACGCGCCGCCGCAGATGAACAGGATGTTCGTCGTGTCGACCTGCAGGAAATCCTGCTGCGGGTGCTTGCGGCCGCCCTTCGGGGGGACGTTGGCGATCGTCCCCTCGATGATCTTGAGCAGCGCCTGCTGCACGCCCTCGCCGGAGACGTCGCGCGTGATGCTGGGGTTGTCGCTCTTCCGGCTGATCTTGTCGATCTCGTCGATGTAGACGATGCCGCGCTGCGCGCGCTCGACATCGTGATCCGCGTTCTGCAGGAGCTGAACGATGATGTTCTCGACGTCCTCGCCGACGTAGCCGGCCTCGGTCAGCGTCGTCGCGTCCGCGATCGCGAAGGGGACGTTGATGATCTTGGCGAGCGTCTGCGCGAGGAGCGTCTTGCCGGAGCCCGTCGGGCCGAGCAGGAGGATGTTCGATTTGGACAGCTCCACGTCGTCCGAGGAGACCCGGCTGTCGATGCGCTTGTAGTGGTTGTGCACCGCCACAGCGAGGATCTTCTTGGCGCGGTTCTGGCCGACGACGTACTCATCCAACGTCGCTTTGATGTCGGCGGGCTTGGGCACCGGGGTCGACCCCGCGTACGGCTCGTCCTTCTCGACCTCCTCCGCGATGATGTCATTGCAGAGCCCGATGCACTCATCACAGATGTACACCGTGGGGCCCGCGATGAGCTTCTTCACCTCTTTCTGCGACTTCCCGCAGAAAGAGCAGCTTAGATTGCCATTCGAGTGATCGTCCCGCCTTCGCTCCACTTCGACCCTCAGTGCGGTCTGCCGACGCTGCCGCTTCAACGAGAGGTGGGGTTCCGCCGTCGCGGCCCCGCCAACTTGGGACGGGAACGGCTTCCACCGTCCCCTGGATTTTCAGCGATGCGCAGCCAAACGCCGCGCTCGGATTCTAGTCCGGTGCCCGTACCGTCGCAAGCTAACGGGGGTGGTCTCCAGCCTGTGGCCGAAGTCAGGGAATCGCCCGATGGCGCCCCGGCGCGCGCCCCTGATGAGATCGCGCGCCGGGGGAGGAGCAGCAGATCGAGCGAGCGCATCGCGGCGCGCCGGCCGCCGCGCGCTGCGATGCCGCGCGCCCGCGCGCCGCTGCCGTCGCCTCCGCGGCGGCACACCCGCGCGCCGCGCGCTCCGCTGCGGCACGCCCCCGCGCCGCGCGCCTCGGCGGCGCCGCGTGCCCGCGCGCTGTGTACGCCGCGACGCTGCAGCGCAGCGCGACGCCGCCACGCGGACCGACGTGGCGCCGCGGCTCGACGCAGCTCCGCGCCGCCCCTCCGCCCGAGCACGCCCGCCAGCCGAGGGGGCGCGGGCACCTACTTGTTCCGCTTCGGGAAGACCTCGTCGATCAGGCCATACTCCTTGGCCTGCGTCGCGCTCAGGTAGAAGTCGCGCTCGATGTCCTTCGCCAGCTCGTCCCGGTTCTTGCCGGTCGCGTCGACGAGGATGTCGATCAGCGTCTCCTTGATCTTCTTGATCTCGCGCGCCTGGATCTCGATGTCCGTCGCCTGGCCGCGCGCGCCGCCGAGCGGCTGGTGGATCATCATCCTCGCGTGGGGCAGCGCGAAGCGGCGGCCCTTGCGGCCCGCGCCGAGCAGCACGGCGCCCATCGACGCGGCCTGGCCGATGCACATCGTCGACACCGGGCACCGCACGTACTGCATGGTGTCGTACATGGCGAGGCCCGACGTGACCACGCCGCCCGGGCTGTTGATGTAGACCTGGATCTCCTTCTCGGGATCCTCGCTCTCCAGGAAGAGAAACTGCGCGATCACGGCGTTCGCAACGAAGTCATCGATCTCCGTGCCGATGAAGACGATGCGATCCTTGAGGAGGCGGCTGAAGATGTTCCACTCCCGCTCGCCGCGGTGGGTCACTTCCGTGACCGTCGGGAGGATGTAGGCCTTCTCGCGTTCGAGAAACTCGATGGCTTGGGTGCGGGTTTCGACTCGTCGGGTCATCCGGTGCTCCGGGGGGTTTCCTGCCGCGCGGCAGGGTCTCTACTCCTGGGCCAGACTGCGTCCGATCGCAAGACCGAACGCGCCCGAGGTTACCGGAAATCTCGGTCGCTCGTCGGGCGATGCACGGAACGCGCGGCGCGCGCCACGTCGAGCGATGGACGCACCCGATGGCGTTCGATGAGGGCGCCGCGACCCGGACGATCAGCGCGGGTCGCGGCGCGGCGCTCGGCCGCAGCTAGCCCGCGTCCGTGACCTTCGCCGCGGCCTCGATGATGTCGAGGATCTTGTCCTCGAGGATCATCCCGGCGAAGAGCTCGCGCTTCTGGGGCTCGCGGTACTCGGCCTTGATCTTCGCAACGTTCTTGCCCGATTGCTCGGCGAGCTCCTCGTAACCCTTCTCGAGGTCGGCCTCCGTGATCCTGACCGCCTTCGCCTTCGCGATCTCGGCCATGACCAGGCCCGCGCGCACCTTCATCTCCGCGTCGAGCCGCACGCGGGCGCGGAACTCCGGCGTCGGATCGACCCGCTGCCCCTGGCGGCGCGCCGTCGCGAGCAGCTCGCGCTCGGCGAGCTGCGCCTGCTGATCGACCAGCGACGGCGGGACCGGGATCGGGTTCGCCTTGCAGAGCTCGACCACGAGCTGCTCGGCGACCACGTCGCTCGCCCGCTGCGTCAGCTCCTTCTCGAGCTTCTTGCGGACCGACTCGCGGAGCGCAGGGAGGCTCTCCTCGCCGCAGTCCTTCGCGAACTCGTCGTCCACCTCGGGGAAGATGCGCTCCCGGACGTCCTTCAGGGTGATGTGGAAGATCGCCTCCTTGCCCCGGAGGTCCGCGTTCGAGTGCTGCTCGGAGAACGTCACCGGGACGTCCTTCGACTGCCCGGGCGTCATTCCGAGGAGGGCGTCCTCGATCTCCTTGAAGATCTGCCCGCTGCCGAGCTCGGTCTCGATCTCCTGCGCCTTCGTGTCGCGCAGGGCGCCGCCGATCTCCAGCGTGAACGAGATCGTCGCCATGTCCCCCTTCACGGCGGGGCGCTCCGGCTCCGGCGCCTGCAGCGTCGAGTGCTCGCGGCGCAGGGCGGTGATCTCGGCGTCGATCATCTCCTCGGTCGGCGTGGTCGAGGGGCGCTTCACCTCGAAGCCCTCCCACTTCACCTCGGCGATCTCGGGGCGGACCTCGAACCGGGCCTTGTAGGAGAACGTGTCGTCCGGACGGAGCTCGGTGGGCGCGATCGCCGGCTGGGACAGCGGCTGCACCTGCTTGTCGGCGAGCGCCTGGTTCAGCGTGGCGTCGACGAGCCGCTGGGCGACATCGGCGTGGATGCGGCCGCCGTAGAGGTGCGCGAGCACCTGGCGCGGCGCCTTGCCAGGCCGGTAGCCCCGGACCCGGGCCGTCCGCTGGAGCGCCGTATAGGCCTTGTCGACCTCGCTCCGGACGCGGTCCGCGGGGACCTCCACCTGAAACTCCATCAGCACGGGAGAAAGCTTTTCGACGTTGACTTGCATGGCGTTCTTTTCGAAGGGCGGCACTCGTGCCACGCGTCGCCGGGGGGGTCAAGACGACCGACAGGACGCTGCTTTAAAAAAAGAGCCCCGGCGGAGAGGCGGCCGCCGGGGCTCGGGATCCCGGGAGGGATCGTGCAAGCTGATGTGCATCGCCGCGCGGCGCGACGGTGCAGCGCCGGGCGCGCGCGCGGGACCGAAGCGGGTCGTCCGCGCCGCGCCGTCGCGCTCAGTCGTCGTCCGAGACGTCGAAGGGGTCCTTCTCGAAATCGAGCTCAGCGTCGAAGGACCCCTCGTCCTCGACGATGTCCTCGAGCGAGAAGCCCACGCGGCTCGGGCGAAGAATCTCCCGCTCGAACTCGGCGAAGTTCTGATACGACCTGGGAAGCGGCATCTGTCCTCCTCACATGTGCCGAGGCGACGTCGGGGCGTCGGTCTGCTCGGCGAAGCTGGGCGTCACGTCCGTGGATCAAGGGCGGTCAGCGCCGGCCCTCGACGCGCGTCGAGGGCAGACGGCGGAGCGGAGCCGATCGCCGACCTGCGTTGAAGCGAAGGCGAAAGCACGAGGACCTGCGCAGGAGCGAGCAAGGCAGGCTCGCGCCCGTCGCACCAGAACACGCGGGCAAGGACGCGATCGATCGGGCCGGCGTCGCCGCAAACCAGCAGCGCCCCCCCGAGGCCGAAGCAGCGGCCCCGCCTCGAGGCGCGCCCGCGGGTCGACGGCCCCGTCGTTCGTTCACCCTTGACCACATCAAGCGACATGTGGGTCACTGTAGACGGCCCTGCCGTTCAGGCCAACAATCCGGCGCGCGGATGGCCAGCCCACAGCGAGGGCGCGGGCAAAGAGACGGTGGGAGCGCGATGGGAGCGCGGCGAGCGGGAAGGTCGCCGCGGGTCGCTCGATCGCTTCCTGGGCACGACCGGACCCGCGCGTCCGGTCGAACCTGCAGCCGAGACGCCCGCTTCTCTCGACGTGCCGGTAGGGGTCGTGTAAGCAGCCGGGTCGGACGCGACACAGCACGATGCCATCGCCCAAAGAGGGGGGCGCGCCCGGCAAGCCCGGCGCCGCCTCCAAGCCTTCGCCTGTCGTCTTTGCCGTCGCCAACCAGAAGGGGGGCGTCGGCAAGACCACGACCTCGGTCAACCTGGCCGCGAGCTTCGCCGCGGCGGAGCGCCGCACGCTGCTCGTCGACTGCGATCCGCAGGGGAACGCGTCGAGCGGCGTCGGCGTGAGGCGCGGGAGCTTCGAGCTGTCGCTCTATGACGTCCTGATCGGGCGGGCGGCGCTGAGGGAGGCCGTCGTCGCCACCGAGGTGCCGCTGCTCGACGTGGTGCCCGCGACCCAGGACCTCGTCGCGGCCGAGCTCGAGCTGGTCGACGCGGACGATCGCGCGGTGCGGCTGCGCCACGCGCTGCGCCCGCACATCGACGGGTACGCCCTCGTCGTCCTCGACTGCCCGCCGTCGCTCGGCCTCTTGACGCTCAACGCGCTCACCGCGGCGCACCGGGTGCTCGTGCCGCTCCAGTGCGAGTACTACGCGCTCGAGGGGCTGACGCACCTCATGGCGACCATCGACCGGGTGCGGAGCGCCTTCAACCCGGAGCTCACGGTCGAGGGCGTCGTCCTCACGATGTTCGACGGGCGCAACTCGCTCACCCACCAGGTCGCCGACGAGGTGAAGGCGCACTTCCGCGTCTTCGACGCGATCATCCCGCGCAACGTGAAGCTCAGCGAGGCGCCGTCCCACGGCAAGCCGGCGCTGCTCTACGACGCGCAGTCGAAGGGGGCGCAGGGCTACCTGAGCCTCGCGCGCGAGATCCTGGACGGCGCTCCCGCCGCCGCGGCGGACGCGAAGAAGAGGCAGCGCGGGGACGACGCCGAGGCGGAGCCACAGGCCGAGGCCTCGCCCAACACCGGAGCGCGCGCGAGGGACGCGCGACCCAGATCATGAATGCCGATCAGAAAGGGGCGCGGCGCGCGCTCGGACGAGGGCTCGACGCCCTGCTCCCGGCGCCGCCGCCGGCGACAGCGACGGCGGCCGAGGGGCGCAGCGTCTTCGTGTGCGCGATCGAGAAGATCGTCCCGCAGAAGGGGCAGCCGCGGCAGCACTTCGACGAGACCGAGCTCGAGGAGCTCACCGGGAGCATCCGCGAGCACGGGCTCATCGAGCCGCTCATCGTGCGCAGGACGCAGGCCGGCAACGACAGCTTCGAGCTCATCGCGGGCGAGCGGCGGTGGCGCGCCGCGCAGCGCGCGGGGCTCCGGGAGGTGCTCGTCGTCGTCAAGGACGTCTCGCCCAAGGAGGCGTTCGAGCTGGCGCTCGTCGAGAACGTGCAGCGGGCCGACCTCAACCCGATCGAGATCGCCGAGGCGTTCGATCGGCTGCTGCGCGAGCACAGCTACACGCACCAGACCCTCGCGGAGCGCGTCGGCAAGGACCGCACGACGATCGTCAACTCGCTCCGGCTCCTCCGGCTGCCGCAGCGGATCCGCAGCATGGTCATCTCGCGCGAGCTCAGCGAGGGCCACGCGCGCGCGCTGCTCGGGGCGCCGAGCGACAAGGTGATGGCCGACGTCGCCGAGCGGACCGTCCACGGCAAGCTCCCGGTCCGCAAGGTCGAGGCGCTGATCAAGGCGGCGAAGGAGAAGGAGAGCCGGGCGGCCACCGACGGCGAGGAGCCCGGCGAGAAGAAGCGCGGGGGGAAATCGCCGGCGATCAAGGACCTCGAGGCCCGCCTCATGCGGCGGCTCGGGACCCGGGTCGAGGTGCGCGACGAGGGCGGCCGCGGCGAGCTCGGCATCACCTACGGCTCGCTCGACGAGCTCGACAGGATCATCGCGCTGCTCGGCGCGTGAACTGCCGCGACGGGCCTCGGCCCGCCCGGCGCCGGCTTCGCGGGGCGGGCCGAGGCCCACCCCGCGACCAGCTCCCCTACTTGAACCTGGCGCTGAGCTCCTTCACCTTGGCGCGAGCGCGCTTGCCTATCTCGGTGTCGCCGCCGTGCTTCCCGGCCTCCGTGAGCGCCGCGAGCGCGCTCTGGGGCTTGCGCTCGGCCAGGAACGACAGGCCGAGGTAATAGTGCGCGGCCGCGAACCGCGGATCCACCTTGATCGCCGCCTGGTAGTCCGCGCGCGCCCCCTGCTCGTCGCCGAGCTCGTGGCGGCACGTCCCGCGGCGCACGTGGAACTCGGCCTCCGGCTTCAGCTTGATGGCGCGGTCGAAGGCCGCCACGCAATCGGCGTAGGCCTTCGCCGGCCCGAGCATCCGCCCGATCGTCGCGAGCGTCGCCACGTCGTCGCCGGTCGCGGCGAGCGCCTTCTTGAGCTCGGCCGCGGCCCGGTCGAGCTCCTTCGCCTCGAACAGCATCGCGCCGTAGGCGAAGCGCGTGGCGGCCGTGTCCTCGGCCTTGAGCGCCGCCTCGTAGTGCTTGCTCGCGTTCGGGACGTCGCGCTTCAGGCCGTACGCGTAGCCGAGGTTCTGGTGGAGCGCTGCCCGGCCCGGCGCCTGCTCGATCGCCTTCGAGAGCACGGCGATCGCCTCGTCGGGCCGCGGCGGCTCGTCAAGGTAGAGCGCCGCCAGGTTCAGCGCGGCGGCCTCGAGCTTCGGATCGCTCGCGAGCGCCTTCTTGTACGACGCCTCGGCGCCGGCGCGGTCGTTCGTCTTCTCGCGCGCGAGCCCGAGGTAGTAGTGCGCCTCGGCGCTGCCCGGCTCGTGCTCGATCGCCTGGAGGAGGTGCTGCTTCGCCTCCTCGTACTTCTCGTTCTTGATGTAGGCGATGCCCCGATCCAGCGCCGTGGACGACGCGCCCTTCGAGGTCGCCTCGTCGCTGCCTTCAGGGGGATCGGCGAAGAGCTGCTCGCGCGGGGGCTCCTGCGCCCCCCCGCACGCCGCGACGCCCGCCGCGAGCGCCACGACCGCCATGACCTGCCGCGCGGCGGGCTTCACCCACGCTGCGCGCGAGAACCACCTCTCGTTCATCCGACACTCCCTTCGCCGTCCAGGCCCTGGAGCACCGCATGGAGCCGCTCCTCGACCTCTTGCATCCGCTTGCCGTTCCCGACCTTCGTCCCGTCCGCCTCGCTCACATAGAACACGTCGGCCACGCGCGTCCCCTCCGTGTTGATCTTGGCGATCGAGATCGAGAGGCCGAGCTGGTAGAGCGCGTCCGAGATCGCGAACAGGAGGCCGGGGCGGTCCCGCGTGAGGACCTCGATCACCGTGTGGTGGGAGGCGCGGTCGTCGATGGAGATCTGCGTCCGGACCTTCGGCGTCGGGCGCTCGCGCAGCGCGCCGCCCCGCCGCTTCTTGGCGAGCTCCGCGCCGGAGATCTGGCCCGAGAGCGCCGCCTCGATGTCGGTCATGAGCTTCGGGATCGCGCGGGCGACCCCCCCCACCCCCTCGCCGCGGTCGCGTACCCAGAACAGGTCGACCGCCTGCAGGCGCACGCCCGCGGGCGGAGACGAGCCCGCCCTCCCGCGAATCACGCCGCCCTCATCCTCGCACGCGCGCGAGTGGATCTGCGCGGCGTGGACCTCGAGGCGCGAGGCGGCGAGCGCCGCCGTGATCGCCGCGAGCAGGCCGGGGCGATCCGGCGCGACAACGCAGAGCTCCGCGGCCTCCGGGTGGCGCGACGGGACGAGCGCGACCGACACGCTGTTCCCGCCGCACTGCTGCTGCCGCGCGAGCTCGGCGTGCGCGGCGATCGCGGCCGGGCTGTTCGCGAGGAGGTAGCGCTCGGGCATGGAGGCGAGATAGCGGGCCAGGAAGTCCCGCTGCGCGCGCCGCTCCGCCTCGTTCGCGGCCGGGAGATCCTCGAGGGCGCCCACCGTGCCGCTGATCGCGCGGGCCATGCGCTGGTCGTCCACGCCGAGCGGCCCGCCGTCCTCCCGCGCGCCGCGCAGGGCCGCGTCCGCGGAGAGGTATAGCTCGTCGAGCATCCGCGCCTTCCACGACGTCATCGACGTGGGGCTCGTGGTCGACAGATCGGCGACCGTGAGCAGGTACAGGTCGCGCAGCCCCTCGCGGCCGTGCACCTCCTGGCAGAACTCCGAGATCGTCGCGGGATCGTCGAGATCGCGCCGCGTCGCGACGAGGTACATCACGAGGTGCTTCAGGATGAGGTGACACGCCTCGTCGACGTCCTCCGGCGGGAAGCCGAGCCGCTCCAGGATCTTCCTCGCCATCTCGGCGCCGCGCCGGCTGTGATCGGTGCCGCCTATCGCCTTGCCCACGTCGTGCAGGAGCGTCGCGAAGAACAGCATCGTCGGCCGCGTCGCCTCGGCGGCGAGCCGGCACGGGAGGCCGAACTCTCCCGCGAGCTCGCCCCGCACGAGCGCCGCGAGCCGATCGACGGCGGCGACCGAGTGCACGTCGACGGTGTACACGTGGTAGACGTCGTGGTGGACGCGCCCGACGACCGGCAAGAACTCGGGGATCATGGCGAGCAGGAGCCCGAGGTCGTGCAGTTCGCGCACGACCGAGCCGCTCTGGAGCTCCGTCTCCTTGCACGTGGCGACGAGGGTCCGGAACCGCTCGGCGGCCTCGGGGCTCTCACGGAGCGCCGCGCAGAACGCCGGATCGCCGGCGACGCGGACGATCGCCCCGCGGGCGTAGGGCAGGAGCGGGACGCCGCGCTCGACGGCCTCGGAGACGAGCCGCAGCGCGATCGCCGGATCGGTCCGGAGGAGATCCGGATCGCTCATCGTGATGCAGCCGTCGAAGAGGCGGACGCCGCGGCCGAGGTCCTCGTCGCGGCGGCGCCGCCGCGTGAGCGTCGGCGTGGCGCGCGAGACGATCATGTCCAGGGCGCGCGAGATGGTCCGGGCGCTCCGGTAGTAGTCGCTCATCATCCGCTCGATCGCCTCGGGCGAGATGGAGGGCTCGTCAGGAGGCGGCGCGCCCTTCGGTCTATTGTCGGCGAGCCCGGCGCCCGTGTTGTAGCCGAGCGCGCCCGCGCACAGCTCCTGCTCGTCGAAGGTCAGGCGGTCGGTCCGCCGCCCGGAGTGGGCGTGGAGGAGGTTGCGGATGCGCCAGAGCATCTCCGCGGCGCCGCGGACCTCCTCCGCCTCGCGGGCGACGAGCGCGCCGAAGCGGACCATCGCGTCGAACTCGCCGACGCCGTAGCGCGCCTTCGCCGCCCAGCGGGCGACGTCGAGGTCGCGCAGCCCGCCCGCGCCGTTCTTCACGTCGGGCTCCAGCAGGTAGACCGAGCCGCCGAAGCGCTCGTGGCGCTGCGAGATCTCCTTGCCGAGCCGCTCGATGAAGCGAGGCAGCTCCGAGTGCGCGAAGATGCCCATGGCGGCGCGCTGCCAGAGCGACTCGGAGAGCGACGCGTCGCCGACGACGTGCCGCCAGTCGAGCAGGCTCGTCGCGGTCGGCAGGTCCTCGCGCGCGCCCTCCACGAGGTCGTCGATGGTGACGACCTGGTGCCCCACGGTGACCCCCATGTCCCAGAGCGGGTAGAGCAGCGCGTCCGCGAGGGCGCCGGCGCGCTGGGCGTCGCGGGCGAGGATGCGCACGTCGAGGTCGCTCCGCAGCGCGACAGCGCCGCGGCCGTAGCCGCCGACCCCGGCGATCGCGACCGAGTCCCAGGCGGCGCGGCTCGGGGTGCCGGACTCGCGCAGCAGCTGGAAGAGGCGGACCAGGAGGTCGTCGAGCAGGCGCGCGTGGCGCCGCCCGAGGGCGACCCCGAGCGCGGAGGGATCCGCGGCCGGGGTGGGACCGCTCGGCACGGTGCGATCGAGGTTCGCGCGCTCGCGCGCGTAGGCGGCGCGGAGCTCGGCGAGCCCGCTGGGCCTGGACGTGGGGGAGAGGTCGAAGCTCATGCGATGTGTGGTTCCCTCTCAGGAGCCCGGGGCGCGGAAGGCGGTGACCTGTGCGTTGACCCTGACCGGGGTGAGGCCGGCGCTGCAGAGGCGCGGCGCCTCGCTCGCGGCCGAGAAGAGCAGCCCACCCGGGCCGAGCTCGGCCGCGAGGCGGCGGGCCACCGCGTCGCCGGCGGGCTCGGCGAGGTACAGGAGCACGTTCTTGAAGAAGATGATCTGGAAGCCGCCGCTCGGCACGGCGTGGACCAGATCGCAGACCTCGAAGGATACGACGTCACGGAGCTTCTGGGCGACGTGCAGCGCTCCGCCCTTCTGCTCACAATAGCGCTGAAGCAGGGCCGGGGGGAGCTGGTCGGCGGCCTCGGCGGAATAGACGGCCTCGCGCGCCGCCTCGATCGCCGGGGCGGCTCGGTCGACGCCGAGCACGCTGAAGCGGCGGCCGGCGCTGGCGAGGATCATCCCCAGGGTGTAGGCCTCCTCGCCGGTGCTGCAGCCGGCCGAGAGGCCGGCGATCGGGAGGTCGGGCGGGAGCCTGGGCAGCACCGAGGAGACGATGGCCTCCCAGATGATCGGATCGCGGTAGAACCGCGTCTCGCCGACGCGGAGCGCGCTCACGACCTCCTCGATGGCCTCCCTGTCGTCGTGCAGCCGCTCGGCGGCCGCGAGCGGGGACACGCCGTGGCGCGCGGCCACGCTGCTGAGGACGGCGAGGACCCGCTCGCGCACCCATCCGGGGGCGGCGAGGCTGCGGCCGAGGCCGAACCGGCGCTCCAGCTCGGCGAGCGCGAGATCGACGGCCCGCTCGGCGGAACGCGCCGCAGGACCTCCTCCCGCTCTCGGCGATCTGGCCATGGACGCGCCGCGATCAGCCCAGGAAGCCGGCCTTCCTGGCCTGCGCTCCCTTGCCGCCGCCATCGAGGGCGATGGCGAACACGTCCTTCAGCGCGAGCACGAAGGTCTCGCCCTTGGTGCTGCGGGCCTTCAGGAGCCCGCCGGCGCTCGAGACCGCCTCGATCTTGGTCACCGGGAGCGACACGCCTTCGTGGGCGGCGTAGAGCGTGAACACCCGCCCTTCGGGGAGCTCGGCCCAGCCATCCTTGTCGATCTTGGCCTCGGCCGTGTCGAGGGCTGCCTTGAGTATGTCGTCGGTCATGAGCAACGTTTCCGTCCCACGCCCGGCCGCGTCAAGCGCGTGCTGAGCCTTACGGCAATGCAAGGCGATCGGCGTCCTGCGGGGGCCCCCTCCGTGGTACCGTGACCCGCCGATGTCGAGAAGGCCGCCCAGCCAGGCCCCCCAGGACGGGCAGCCCCTCCAGAACGGGGCCTCCGCCGCTCCGGAGGGCGCGGAGCAGGCGCGCGAGATGCCGCCGGGGTGGCTGGCGGGGGATCACCTCTTCGTCGACGACATCAAGAAATCGTTCGGGCCGACGAAGGTGCTGCACGGCATCACCATGCACCTCCGGCGGGGCGAGACGGCGGTGATCATCGGCGGGTCGGGCGCGGGCAAGACGACGCTGCTCCGGCTGCTCATCGGCCTGGAGCGGCCGACCAGCGGGCACATCTGGGTCGACAGCGTGGATATGGGCGCGCTCGACGACTACGAGATGAACCGGATGCGCCAGCGGTTCGGCATGGTGTTCCAGTACGCGGCGCTGCTCGACTCGCTCACGGTCTTCGACAACGTGGCGTTCCCGCTGCGCGAGCACCGGAAGCACATGTCGAAGAAGGACATCCGCGACAAGGTCGTCGGCATGCTGAACTCGCTCGGCCTCGAGAACAAGGAGGAGCGGATGCCGTCGGAGCTGTCGGGCGGGCAGCGCAAGCGCGTGGGTCTGGCGCGCGCGCTGATGCTCGAGCCCGAGATCCTCATCTACGACGAGCCGACCAGCGGGCTCGATCCGCTGACGAGCCGGATGGTCGACGACCTGATCGAGGAGACGCGGGCGCGCTACAAGGTGACGAGCGTGGTCATCTCGCACGACATGGCGAGCACGTTCCGCATCGCGCACCAGGCGTTCCTCGTGATCCAGGGGCGGGTCGTCGCGTCGGGGACGCCGGACGAGCTGGCGTCCGGCGACAACGAGCAGGCGCGCCAGTTCATCGCGGCGGCCGGGGTGGCGCCGGATCAGATCTCCCGGGTGAACCGGCCGGCGCTTTCGGACCGCAGCAAGGGCGAGGGCGGCCAGGTCATCGAGTTCAGGAAGGCGGCGGAGTAGGTCGCGGCGGATCGCGGCGCGGCGGCGCCGCGACATCACGCGGGGCGCCGGTGCAGGCGCGGCGCCGCCACGAGCAGGGCACCGCTACAGGCGGAGCACCGCGACGCGGCGGCCTCGCGGCGTCGTCGCCTCATCGAACCGGGGCGCGCTCCGGGCCAGGCGCCCGCGGGCATCGAAGATCACGAGCGTGCCGCGCCGCTGCCGCAGGCCTGCGAGGTAGTCGTCGATCTGGGCGAGGCCTTCGCGGAGCGGGTCCTTCTGGCCCTTGCGCCACACCTTGAGCTCCAGCGCGCGCCGCTGGACGGCCCGGGAGCCGTCGGGCTTGCGGTACGGGAAGCGGACGAGCAGGTCGATGCGCCCGCGGCCGACGCCGTACTCGCGATCGATGAAGCCGCCGCCGTTGACGGCGCGCTGGAGGAAGGCCATCAGCACGAGCTGCGGAGCGACCTCGGGGTACGGCATCCCGGAGGCGAGCACCTCGCCGTGCTCGTGCCAGAAGGCGGCGAACGCGCGCAGGAGGCGCCGGAAGGCGAGGCGGCCGTCGGGCAGGAGGAAGCGCGCGGGCGGGGCGTCGAGCCGCTCCTCGGCCGACGAGGAGAGGACGCGGGCGATCACCTCGCGGTAGATGGGGTTCGCGATGCGGAGCGGCTTGTCCTGGGCCACGAGGCCGAGATCGCGCACGTAGGAGGCGTCGTCGTCGTAGGTGTCCCCGCCGCCCTCGTACGTTCCAGCGAGCATGGGCTCGAGCACGCGGCGGACGCGGGGCTCGGCGAGCTTGCTGACGAGCGAGTCGAGGTGGGTGGCGCGGGCGAGGATGAGGCGCTCCTTGGCCTGCTCGACGTGCGCCCGGGTGACGGGCTCGGTGGGCGGGACCGGCATCTTCTCGACGATCTCGCGGCCGAGCGCGTTGACGAGCCAGGGCTGGCCGGCCGTGACCTCGAACGCCCGGGCGAGCGCCGCGTCGAGGAAGACCTGGCCGGTGTCCTCGGTGTGCTGGGCGTAGAGCGCGCGGAGCTCTTCCTCGGAGAAGTCGCCGAGCCGGAGGGACTCGAGCTTGATGTTGAACGGGCTCGCGGTGCCGAGGCGCTCGGGGTCGCCGCCGCTCGCGGCCTTGTAGTCGCGCACGTCGCGCAGGCCGCAGAGGATGACGGAAGCCGGGAAATGCTCGGGGCGGCTGGGGAAGCCGGCGCGGAGCTGGCGGAGGACGCTGAGGAGGGCCTGGCCGCGCAGGGAGTCGATCTCGTCGAAGATGAGGGCGAGCGGGCGCGGACAGGCGCGCGCCCAGGCGGTGAGGGCCGCGGAGAGGAGGCCCTCGTCGCCCTCGAGCGAGAACGGCGGCGGCTGGAGCTCGGGCGGCAGCGCGATCTGGGCCGCGCGCGTGAGCTCGCGCAGGATGGCGCGCTGGGCGGAGCCGTAGTCGTCGCCGACGGCGCTGCCTTCCTCGCAGGAGAAGAGGACGGCGGCGTGGCGGCCCGAGGCCGTGAGCCGCTCGGCGACGGCGCGCAGGGCCGTTGTCTTGCCGGTCTGCCGTGGGGCGTGGACGACGAAGTAACCCATCTGCTCGACGAGGCCCGGGGCCTCGGGCAGCCGGCTGTCGGCCGGGATCATGTAGTGCAGATCAGGGCGGCAAGGGCCCGTCGTGTTGAAGCGGCGCTTCACCCGGCGAGCCTTGGGCCAGCGGCGTGGAAGAAGCAAGCGAGCTGCCGCCGACCACAACGGCCGCGACGCGCGCGATAGAGTGAAACGAATGGAGCGATGGTTCTGGATCGGTCTCGGCGGCGCGGCGGGCACCCTCGCCCGCTACGGTCTCTCGACGTGGTGCCAGCAGCGCTTCGGCGCCGGCTTTCCGTACGGAACGCTCGCCGTGAACGTCATCGGATCGTTCTTGCTCGGCGTCATCCTGCAGGTCGCCGCGACGACCGAGCTCCTGTCGCCGACGCTTCGCCTCGCGTTGAGCACCGGGGTGATGGGCGGGTTCACCACGTACTCGAGCTTCAACTACGAGACGATCAAGCTCTTCGAGGACGGGGCGTGGTGGGTGGGCGCGCTGAATGTCCTCGTCACCGTGGCCGGGTGCATGATCGCGGGCGTGCTGGGGATCGTCGTTGCGAGGCGGCTCGTCGCGAGCTGAAGCGGTGGAGGCAGGCCGTGTAGCGCGGGCGGCAGGCGCCGCGTCTGGTCCGGGGGACGAGGATCAGCCGTCGGCGCCGAGGATCGGCGTCGTCTCTTCCTGCAGCGGGGGTATGTCGCCCGGCGTTCCACCTCCGTCGGCCGGGGGCTTTTCTCCACCAGGCGGCGCCTTCTTGCCCGAGCTGCCGGAGCGCGCCTCGAACATCCACGCGGCCCTGTTCAGCTCGGGAACCAGGATGGTCCCATCGACCCGGCGCGCGGCCCTGAAGGCGCGGAGGACCTTCTCGATCAGCAGCGCGACCCTGCCGTCCTGGAGATCGAGCGCGCGCTGGGTCACGCGCCGTCCCGCCGCGATCTGGACGCTGGCGGTCTCGCGCACCTTGCGCGCGGTGGCCTGGAGCGTCGCCGCGCAGTCGGCGCCGACGCCGTAGTCCTCGAGGAGCTGCGCGTCCTGCACCGGATCGGCCTTGCGGGTCTCCTCGATGAAGGACGCGAGCGCCTCCAGGCCCTTCGCGAGGTTCTCGGGGGAGTCGGCGCGCCCCACGATGGCGTCGACCCGCGCCATGCGGCGGGCGCCGAGCGCGTTGCGGAGGCCGTCGTAGCAGAGGTCGCGCTCGCCGATGCCGTCGCGCATCGCGCTCCGCGCCTGCGCCTCGAGCGCGACCCGCGCGCCGGCGGCCTCGACTGCCGACGCGTCGTGCGACCGCTTCATCGCCTGGAGCCTGACCGCCTCGGCGACGAGCAACGGCAGGAGCGCCGCGGGCATGCGCAGCTTGCCGCGCTGCTTCTCCGACAGCGAGCCCAGGATGCGGCGCGCGGAGGCGACGAAGTACGGGACGTCATCGATGAGGCTCTGCGAGTCGATCCGCGTGCCCTCGGCGACGAGGTCCTCCTCGGCGATCCCGGCGAACGTGCGCTCGGCGAACGCGCCGTCGGCAGGGCCGAGCTCCTTCGCGAGCGCGTCGAGGGTGATGGTGGTGGATGAAACGATCGGTACCTCGGCCGGCCTGGCGGCCGGCGCGGGCTTCTTGGTCTTGGAAGTGGCCATGAGAGGGGAGGCTACGAGGGAGCGTCAATGAAAGGAAAGTGGGCACATCCGCCGGGCAGGATCACGTCGCAGGTCCGACCAACCCGCCCGACCGCGCCGGGGTGGCGACACGAGGCCGGCGAGGGAGGCGCGCACGGGCGGGGCGGGGGCGCGCGAGGCCGGGTGGACGGCACCACGACGGCGGACGGCGCGCGCGAGGCCGGCGGGCCGCCGCACGCAACCCCGGTCAGGCCAGCGCACCACCCGGCCGAGGCGCGCGCGCAGCACGGCCAGACGCGCGCACGGGCGGGTCGAACGCGCGCACGACGCGGGGGTGGCGCGCGGGAAGCCGCTCGACTCCGCGCACAAGCGACCTCGGGAACGCACACGACGCGCCGAACGTGCGCACAACGCATCGGGAACGCGCGCACGACGCGCAGGGAACGCACGCACGACGCAACGCATCAACATCCAACCCTCGTCCGCTCCCGGCCGGTAGCGGTCGGCCGTGGACTGTCGCCCTCGGCGGAACGTCAGACCAGGCGCCCTGCCGCGCGGAGCAGCTCGTTCCACGCGGGTACGCCGAGGTTGGCGAGGGGCTGGGCGAGCGCTGCGGCTCGCTGCGAGGCGGCCTGGGCATCCCCGCTGCCGGCCGTCGCGAGCCGCCGCGCGAGCTCGCGGTTCGCCGCCACCGCGAGCACGCGGCTCATGTGGTCCTCCGCGGTGTCGCCGAGGAGCGCCTCGGCTCGGCCGGCGAGATCGCGCGCCGACGCGACGGCGAGGTCGCCCTCCGGGTGGAGCGCGGCCAACAGCAGCTCGACAAAGAGTTGCGCGCGCAGGCCCGATCGCCGGTCCAGACCGCAGCGACCCCAATCGGCGAGGCGACCGCGCGCGTTCTCGAACCACGTCGCGGCGCCTCGAAGATCCCCCGTGACCATGGAGAGGAGTCCGGACGCGACCGCGTCGAACGCCTCGGCACGGAAGCCGCCTTCCGGCTCCAGCCCCCCATGGGAGGGAGCGCGCGCGCCGCTCCGACGCCGGAGGAGCTTCGCGGCCCGCTCCTCGTTGCCGCGAGCGATCTCGACGAGCGCCATGGCCGCTTCGCAGCGGCGAGCGAGGCTCGCGTGCTCCTCCGGCCAAGACGTACCCTCGGCGAGAGCTCGTTCGAACCCTCGGAGCGAGGCATCGAGATCACCGGAGAGAAACTCGAGATCCGCGATCACGATGCGCGTGATCGCATCGATGTCCATGAGCTCACGCGGGCGAGAGCTCGTGTGCGGCCCGGGATCGAGCAACGCAGAGACCTGCGCTCGCGCCGCCGCGATCTGGCCGCGCTCGGCGAGCCGGAGTAGGCGCGATCGAACGACCATCGGGAGAAGCCGTGAGCGGGCGACGTCTGTCGATGCCTCGATCCCGGTCGCGAGGGTATGGTCGACCTGCTCCGCGTGCTCGAGGTGACCGAGGCACCAGTGCGCGAGCGCGTAGGCCCGCGTTGCGCGGACCATCACGTCGAGCGGCGCATCCAGCATCGTCCCATCTTCGGCGAAGAGCGCTCCATAGCTGAGGTGGGCAGCTTCGGCCGCGCGGTCCTGCGCCGCGAGCGCGATGGCGAGGCCGGATCGCGCGCCGGCCGCGAGCGCGACGTCACCGCCATCGGCGCGTTCGATCAGCTCGGAGAAGAGCGCCTCGGCCTCCTCGAATCGCCTGTCGGCGAGCTCCCACCATGCAAAGAGCAGCTTTCGCTGCGGCACGATCCGCGAGGCGTCCCACGGGCCGGTCGTCGGGTCGCTGATCTCCTGCGAGGCGAGCGCAGAGAGCAGGTCGTCGACCCACGGTCGGACCACGAGATCACCGCCGAAGAGCGCGAGCGGCGAGACGGCACGCACGAGCAGCAGCGCGTCGCCGACGCGCCCGCTCACGCTCGCCAACGCCGCCGCCGTCAGCGAGGGGAGAGCCACGCGGTCGCCGCCCATGACCGATCGCGATCCCGCCTTGTGGACCTCCAGGCTCTGCTGGGGCGCCAGGTAGGCCGGTGTGCCGAGCACCACGGGCATCGATCCCGGCTCGTGGGCCTCCAGACCGGCGCCACGCGCGCCCGCGTCCTCCTCGATGACGTACTCCCCGCTCCGGATCGACCACACGTCCGGCGCCGCGGCCGCGAACACCGGCGCAAGCGCGGACGGCAGCATCACCACGACCTCGCCTCGGGACGGGCCGAGGACGTTGCGCTTCTCGTTCCAGAGCGAGAAGACCCGCGCCCACGCCTCGCTGTCCGCATATGCCGCGCGCGACGCGTCGACGAGGTGGATCGCGCCGCGGAGTTCCTCGGGTGGGTCGAGGAGCGGGAGGAGGACGCGATCCGCGAGCTCGCCGTCGGTGAGCGGCGTGTCCTCCGGCCGCCCGCGGTACGGCTCCAGGCGCACGAGGCGGACCTCGGCGCGCCCGAGCCGCGGGAGCTCCTCGGCGAGCGCCGCGACCAGCCCGTCCGCTGCCCGAGGGCTCGCGCATCGCGCGAGGTACAGGTGGAACCGCCGCGAGAGCGCGAGCGCCCGGACCAGCCGCGAGCGCTCCCCCCCGGCGGTGCCGGTCATGCGCCCCTCTCCGCCGCGGCGTCCTTCGCATCCGGGAAAGGCCCGGCGAGCTCCTGCATCCCCGCCACCGACGGGTGGACGTCGACCCACTCGTCATCGTTGAGGTAGCGCAGGATGACGTTGTTCTGGAGCAGGTGGTCGGCGGCCTCGCGCTCCTGGTCGTTGCTGGTGATGAGCTGCTTCTTGCGGTTCACCGTGGCGAGCCACGGGATCGCGCCGCTGTCATAGACGATGCTCCGGTAGGCGTTCCCGGCGCGGTGCAGCTCCCGCTCGAGCGCCTTCCCGTCGACGGGGAACGCCTCGAGCTCGAGCAGCGTCTGGAGCAGCCGCACGATCTCGCGCGGATAGCCGCCCGACCACAGCGCGATGGCGCGGAGCCGGTCCCGGAGCGCCGATTCGCCGAAGATCTCTCGGAGCGCGTCGTCGTCGATGCGCTTCTTCACGAGCTCGGTGATGACCTCGACCCCTTCCGGGTGAAGCCTGCCCTCGATATCCCGGACCTTGATCATCGGCAGGAACGACACCGGCGGCTCGACCATGCGGCGCGCGAGCGCCGGCGGGATCGTGTAGAGCACGTGCACCGGCAGCTGGAGGTAGGGCGCGCCGGTGCTGAAGATTCGCTCGGCGCTCTCGAGCACCGGCTTCCAGGTGAGGCTCGTACCCCGGAGCTTCTCCAGCGAGTCGAAGAGGATCACGATGCCGGAGCGCCCGAGCTTGCGCGCGCGCCAGTCGAGCTCCCGGAGCTCGTCGTGCACGAAGCGGACGAACGTGGACAGGTGCCTGGCGACGATCTCGCGGACGCGGTGGCGTACCGTCGGGTTCGTCTTCAGGTTGAGCTCGACGCCGGCCTTCGCCCCCGCATCGACGCCCGCCGTCAGCTTGCCGATCTCCACGTCGGTCCGCGAGAGCCACGCCCAGAGCCTCCGGTGAGGCCCGTCCGTCAGGGCGTCGGCAGCGTCGCCTCCCTCCTCGGCCAGCACGACGCGTTCGGCATGAAGCAGGACGAGCGCGAGCACATCCGAGATGTCGATCTCCACGGTGAGATCGAGGACGTCGTCCGCATCGATCAGGACCGTGAGGAGGTTGCGCCGCTTCGGATCGGAAAGCCGGGCAGCGAGGCGCTGGATCTCGGTGCTCTTCCCCGAGCCGCGCAGGCCGGTGAAGAGCTGGCATACCGGCGTCCTGGAGAGCTCGATCTGGCGCGCGAGCTTGTTCGTCCAGTGCGCCCCGCGGACGCCCCGGTGGTCGATGTCCACGTTGCGCTCATCGCCCGGCGCCAGCGGCTCGTCCGGGTTGCAGCGGTTGTAGAGCTCCTGGAGGCGCTCGAACTCCATCGCCGGGAAGGTACCCGACGACACCATGCTCGTCAGGGAATTCGCGCCGCCAGTCGGCGCCGCCCCCTCGTCACGCGACGAGCCCGCGCTCCCTCGCCGCCTCGTCCAGCCGCACGAACCGCGCGCCTCTCCGCGCCGTCTCCTCCACGAACGCCCCCAGCGCCTCGAGGCGCCTGCCCAGCGGGACGCGCAGCTCCGGCTGGTACCGCGCGAGCGCCTCGAGCCCGTCGCTCCGGTCGAGGAAGTCCATCCCGTGCAGCTCCAGGTTGACGAGCGCCTCCCCGGCGCAGGCGCGCGCAAGCCAGCGCGCCCCAGCCGCGCCGGCGAGCGCCACGCTCGTCCCGATGACCGGCAGCCGCGGCCCGGGCGTCACCTGGATCGGCAGCTCGACGAAGCGCCGCCCGCCCCGCCGGTACCACGGTCGACCTGGCCGGTACGGACGGCGCGGCGCCGCGAGCACGCGCGGGGTGTCCAGGATCGCCGCCGATCCCCTCCCCTGCGCGCGCTGCACCCCCATCGCGAGCGCCTTCGCGGCGTAATATGGCGGGCACGGGAACACCGAGGAGTCGAACTCGACCCCGATCGTGTCGAGCGCGTCAAACAGCGCGTCGCTCACCGTGTACCCCGGCGCGCGGAAGCCCGTCGGACGTCTCCCGACCGCCTCCGCGATCGCCTCGGCGCCCAGCAAGACGTCGCGCGCTATATCGGCGCGCGGGAGCCGCGACAGGTCGTAGCGGTGCCCGTACGAGTGGTTCTCGACCGCGTGGCCCGCGTCGCTCAGCGCGCGCAGCGCCGCCGCGCTCGCCGGGCGCGCGAGGTCGCGGCCGATCGCGAACAGCGTGACAGGGATGCCGTGGGATGCAGCGAAGCCCGCGACGCGCGGCAGCGCCGCCTCATAGACCGCGTGCAGCGCGCCCGCCGCCCCGGAGCGCTCCGGGACGGCGAGCCCGTGGAGGGCGAAGTAGTTCGGGACCTCGTCGAGGTCGATCGAGACGGCGGCGAGGCGCCCCGGCATCGGATCGCGTCAGCTCGCGGCCATCTTCGCCACCTCGGCGGCGAAGTCGTCCTCTTTCTTGGCGATGCCCTCGCCGCGCTCGTACCGCACGAAGCGCGTGAGCGTGAGCTCGCCGCCGGCCGCCTTGGCCGCCGCCTGGCGGAGCTTGTCGATCGTCTGGCCCGCCACGCCGCGCGACGCCGCCTCCACCGACTCCTGCTCGAGCAGCGCGACCTCCGAGTACCACTTGTTGAACTTGCCCTCGATGATCTTCGGCCACGCCGACTCCGGCTTCGGCTTCGGATCCTCGCGCAGCTGCGCCTCGAAGATCTCCTGCTGCTTGGCCTTCAGCTCCGCCGTGACCTCCTCGCGACGGAGGACGAGCGGGCTCATCGCGGCGGCCTGCATCGCCGTCTCGTCGATGAACTTCTGCACCTCGGGGTGCTCCGCCACCGCCTGGCTCGACGCCTCGACCGCCACGAGCACGCCGATCTTGCCGCCCAGGTGCACGTACGCGTGCGCGACCCCGTGCTTGCCCTCCGGGATCGACACGCGATCCCAGCGGCGCACCGCGACCTTCTCGCCGATGCGCGCGGTCAGCTCCGTCGCGGTGTCCGCGACCGACTTGCCGCCGAGCGAGAGCTGGCTCACGTCCGCGCCCTCGGGCGCCTTCTCGACCGCGGCGAGCACGTCGCCGACGAACTGCCGGAACGCGTCGTTGCGGGCCGCGAAGTCGGTCTGGATGTTGACCTCGACCATCGTCGCGCTCCGCCGATCGGCCGCGACCGCCGCGCGAACCTCGCCCTCGGTGGCGGACGCGCCGGCCCGCTTGGCGCTCTTCGCGAGACCCTTCTTGAGGATGATCTCGACCGCCTTCTCCATGTCGCCCTCGGCCTCCGTGAGGGCGCTCTTGCAGTCGCTCATCCCCGCCTGGGTACGCTCACGAAGCTCCTTGATCGCCTGCGCATTGATGCCGGCCATGGCTCTTTCTCCTTCAACCTAGATAGGAGAGGCCGCGCCGAGCGGCCCCTTTTCATCGCACTTCAGACTGGTGATCACGAGGGCCCAGGCGCCGCGCCGTTCGAACCGCAGAGGCACAAAGGGCGCAGAGAAATGAAATGTTCATTTCTGTCCCTGCACCCTCTGCGCCCCGCGGTCCCCGGACCCAGGGCGGGAGGCGACTTCATCGCCCCGCCGCCCTGGCGCCAGGCCGCTCCGATGCGGCTCGCGCCGCCGCTACGACGCCTGCTGCTGGCGCGGACCGCCGCGGCCGCCGCGGCCGCCCTGGTACACGTTGATCTCGTCGCGCTGGCCGCGACCGCCGCCGGCCGGCGGCTGCGAGCCGTGCGCGCCCTCGCTGTGATCCTTGCGGCGCTGCGCGCCCTCGACGCACGCGTCCGCGACGCGGGCCGTGATCAGCCGGATCGAGCGGATGGCGTCGTCGTTGCCCGGGATCACGAAGTCGACGAGATCCGGATCGCAGTTCGTGTCCGTGATGGCCACGACCGGGACGTTCAGCTTGCGCGCCTCGCTGATCGCGATCGACTCCTGGTGCGGATCGATCACGAAGATCGCCGCCGGGAGCCCGCCCATGCCCTTGAGGCCGCCCAGGTACTTCTCGAGACGCTCGCGCTCCTTCTCGAGGCGGACGACCTCCTTCTTGAGCAGCTGCTCGTAGGTCCCGTCCTCCTTCATGCGCTCGAGGGTGCGCAGGCGATCGAGGCCCTGCTTGATCGTGCGGAAGTTCGTCAGCGTGCCGCCGAGCCAGCGGTTCGTGACGAAGTACATGCCCGCCCGCCGGGCCTCCTCCTGCACGATGTCCTGGGCCTGGCGCTTCGTGCCGACGAAAAGCACGTGGCCGCCGCGGCCGACAGCGTCGGTCAGGAAGTCGTACGCGCGCTTGAAGAGCCGCGTCGTCTGGTCGAGATCGATGATGTGGATGCCGTTGCGCGCGCCGTAGATGAACGGCCGCATCTTCGGGTTCCAGCGCTTCGTCTGGTGGCCGAAGTGCACGCCTGCATCGAGCAGCGAGCGCAGCGGGAGCGGGAAATCCCCCGGCTGGGGGGCGACGGCCTGCATGGTGTCGGCCGCGGGAGCGGATGCGGAGAAGCTTGTATCGGTCACGGCAGTGTCCTTTCGGTTGGTCCGCCGCTCCCCCTCTCGCGACCAACCCCATGCGCGGACAGGAGCGTCCGCGTCGATGGGGCACCGGGCCGCGAAATGCCGTGGGTGCCAGGAGAGCGTGTGGATTCGGTCGCAGCAACGGCGAAGGCGAGGATTCAACCTCCGCTGTCCCCCTCGTCACGAGACCGCAAGAAGGGGGCGGTTTGCTACCCCGGTGCGCCTCACTTGTCAAGCGGACGCGGCGCCGCGTCATCGGTCGCTGTTTCCCGCGATTTCGCCTGGATTCGCCCTGGATTCGACGCGCTCCGACCGCCCGGGAGAGACGCGCCGCGCGCAGCGGGAGCGCCGCGCGCAGCGGGAGCGCCGCGCTCGGCGCCGCGCTCAGGGCCGCGCCGTGTGCCGGCACCCGCGATGACGTACACTCCGCTCGTGCGAACCGCCTTTCTTAGAGCACGCTTCGCCCCGATCTGCGCAGGCCTCGCGGTCGTGTCCGCCTGCATCGCCTCGGCGCCCGAGGGCATCCACCGGCAGACCGACGGCAACGGCGACGGCGGCGACTTCGGCGTGGACCCGCAGACCACGTCGTCGTCCACCAGCGCCGGGCTGCCGAGCGCCGACCCGCACGCCCTGCTCGGCGCCGACCCGACGCACGGGCCGTTCAACGGAGGCCAGCGCGTCCTCCTCCACGGGAACGGCTTCAGCTCCAAGGTCCGCGTCTGGTTCGGCGACGTCGAGGTCGATCCGTCGGCGATCGTGCCGATCGATCCCAGCCGGGTCCAGGCGGTGGCGCCGCCGGGCGCGGCAGGACCGGTCGAGCTCACGGTCCAGAACGGCGACGATGCATCGACCCGCAGGGCGCTGCCCGGCGGCTACGTCTACGACGCGCTCTACGCGTCCCCGTCGAGCGGGCCGATCTCCGGCGGGACGACCGTCGAGCTCATCGGACAGGGCACGCAGTGGGACGCCACGACCGTCGCCAGGATCGATCAGAAGCCGTGCACGTCGCTCGCGGTCGAGGGGCCGACCCGGCTCCTCTGCACGGTGCCCCAGGGCACGCCGGGCGCGAAGACGATCTCGGTGACGACCGGCGACGAGACGATCCTCGTGCTGGACGGCTACACCTACGAGGACAGCGCGAACGGCTACAAGGGCGGGCTCAGCGGCGCTCCCCTCGCCGGCCGGCTCAGGGTCCTCGTCTACAACAACTTCACCGGCGACCCGATCCCGGGGGCGCGCGTCGTCGTGGGCAGCAGCATGACCTCGGCGCACACCGGCGAGGTGGACGCGTCCGGCGTCGCCGTGATCGAGGATGCCTCCCTCGACGCCCCGCGGACCGTCACGGTCGCTGCGACGTGCCACAGCCCGATCTCGTTCGTCGACGTGCCGGTCGACACCGTGACCGTGTACCTGGATCCGGTGCTCACGCCCGCCTGCGGCGCCTCGGGCGATCCGCCTCCCCCGGTCGGCGGCAAGGTGGGCACCGCCGGCGTGCTCTACGGCGAGCTCGTCTGGGACCAGTCGCTGGACCCCGGCGCCGCCGTGTGGGGCAACGTCCCGGACCCGCAGCGCGAGACCGAGCACCGGGTGGCGTACGTGTTCACGACGGGGGGCGACCCGCTCGCGACCTTCCAGCTGCCGCCCGCGATCCAGGCGATCACCCCGGAGACGCCCGGAGAGCTCGGGCACGGGTTCACGATGTACCTCGCGCCGGGCAACCGCTCGATCTACGCGCTGGCGGGCATCGAGGATCGCTCGACGAGCCCGCCGCGGTTCACGGCGTACGCCATGGGCGTCGTCCGCGGGATCCCGCTGCTCCCGGGCAAGGCGACGGGGAACGTGTTCGTGCGGATGAACCAGCCGCTCGACCACGCCCTGGCGATGGATGTCGCCGCGCCCGCCAAGGGGCCGAAGGGGCCGGATCGCATCCAGGCGAACGTGTCGCTGATGATCGGCAACGACGGGTTCGCCACGCTGCCCGTCGGCGCCCAGAGCCCGCTCATCCCGTTCGACGGCCGGCTGACGTTCGTGGGCGTCCCGCCGCTCAACCACGATCTTCTCGGCGCGAGCTACCACTCCTCGGCGCGCGCGGTCACCGGTCAGGCCGGGCTCGCGCCGCTGTCCGTCGTCGGGCGGGTCCTCTCGACGACCACGAGCGAGCCGGTGCGCATCGGCGATTTCGTCGGGGTGCCGACGCTGGAGGCGCCGGCGCCGAGCACCGCGTGGGACGGCGCGCACCTCGCGACCTCGTTCAGCGCGGGCGCGCCCGTCGACCTCAGCGTCTACGACATCGCGAGCGGGAACGGCCTCATCCGGTGGACCGTGGCCGTGCCGGCGGGGTCGCACGCCGTCGAGGTGCCCGACATCCGGCAGCTCGGTGTCGAGCACGGCGCGCTGCCGCCGGGACCGCTCACCATCGGGGTGTACGGGGCGCGGATCGACGGCTTCGATTACGGCAAGCTCGTCTATCGGCAGCTCAAGCCGCAAGGGATGACGGCCTACGCCCTCGACAGCTTCGGCGCGCACCTGTGATGAGCAAGCCGCTGCAAACGACCAGCGCTCGCGGGTCAGGCCGCCGCGCCCGGCGGTCCGCAGCAGCCGCGGCCCTCACCGCCGCGGCCGCGTGGCTCGCGCTCGCGCCGAGCTGCTTCGACAGCGGCAGCCGGTGGGGCGACATCCCCGAGGAGCCGCCGCCCGAGCCGCCCTGCGCGGCCGGCGAGACCCGGTGCGGCGTGGATCTCGCGCGGTGCGAGGAGACCGCGGCGGGGCTCGCCTGGGTGACGATCGACGACTGCGCCGCCCAGGGCCTCGTGTGCGCGTCGGTGGAGCTCGGCTGCAGGCCGTGCCTGCCCGGCACGTCCTCGTGCCGCGGGCAGGACGTCGTGGCCTGCGAGCCGGACGGCAGCTTCGGCGGCGTGCTCGACACGTGCGACACGGGCGCCGGCGAGGCGTGCCGGGGCGGGAGCTGCCTTCCGCTCTGCGCCGTCGCCGAGGTCGAGCGGAGCAACGTGGGGTGCGAGTACTGGGCCGTCGATCTGGACAACGCGCGGATCGACGCGACGAGCAACGCGGCGGCGCAGCAGTTCGCGGTCGTGATCTCGAACCCGCAGCCCGACGTGCCGAACGAGGTCCACATCTTCCAGGACAACGGCGCGCCCGGCGATCCGCCCGCCCCCGTGGAGATCGCGAGCGCCCTCATCGCGCCGCTCTACCTCCAGGTGTTCAAGCTCGGGCCGCGCGAGGTCGATGGCAGCCCCGAGGGCGAGTACAACACGGGCACGCACACGGCGCTCACGCGCCACGCGTACAAGATCACGTCGAGGTTTCCCGTCGTCGCGTACCAGTTCAACCCGCTGGAGAACGTCAACGTGTTCTCCAACGACGCCTCGCTGCTCAAGCCACGGGAAGCGCTGACGTATGACCCGGGCACCCTGTCGACCGCGTACGTCGTGTCCGGGTGGCCGCAGACCATCGCGAGCACCGACGATCCGGACACGAACTTCGATCCGCTGAACCCGATCGATCTGCGGGCGTTCCTGACGATCGTGGGGACGCGCGACGACACCACGGTGCAGGTGCGGACGAAGGCGAGGGTCGTCGGCGGCGGGCCGGTCGCGGAGACGCCGGAGGACGGGTCGATCGAGGTCAAGCTCGGCGCGTTCGACGTGCTCAACCTGGAGACCGGCGGGTTCAACGCGGACTTCACTGGCTCGGTCGTGCAGGCCGATCAGCCGATCGCGGTCTTCACCGGCGGCGAGGCGTCGGACGCGCCCCACTTCAGCAAGCTCGCGGACCGGCGCTGCTGCGCCGATCACCTGGAGGACCAGCTCGACCCGATCCGGGCGACCGGCAAGCGGTTCGCCGTGCCGCACACCCCGAACCGGTCGCAGACGGCGAAGCAGGCCGGCGCGCAGATCGAGGTCGTGCCCGAGCCGGAGTACGTCAGGATCATGGCCGTGAGCGGCAAGGGCGCCGAGATCACGACGACCCTGCCGCCGCCGGACGACCGGATCACGCTGGCGTCGCTGGGCCAGTTCCACGAGGTGACCGCGTGGGGCGACTTCCTGATCGAGAGCTCCGAGCCGGTCGTCGTGTCGCAGATCATGGCGAGCCAGAACGCGACCGGGGTCAAGCAGGGGCTGCCGGGCGGGGATCCGAGCCTGATCATCCTGCCGCCCGTCGAGCAGTTCCGGCAGGACTACGTGTTCCTGACGCCGGACAAGTACGCGTTCGACTTCATCTCCGTGATCGCGCCGCCGGCCGCCGTCGTGCAGCTCGACGGCGTGACGCTCGGGCCGGAGGAGTGCGAGATCGCGCCCGCGGACGGGCTCACGGACGAGCAGCGCGGGGGCGGCGCGCCGCCGTTCGTCGTCTACCGGTGCCAGCTGAGCTTCGCGGCGATCGATCCGGAGAAGCAGGCGCCGGACAACGTGCTGCCCGGAAGGCAGCGCGACGGCGTGCACCGGCTCGCGGCCTCCGCGCCGGTGGGGCTGCTCGTCACGGGGTTCGACTCGTTCGTGAGCTACGCCTACGCCGGCGGCACCGAGCTGCGAGAGATCGCGGCGCCGGACTGAGCCGGCGCGCGGGTCACGCCGCTGTCATCTGTCACTGCTATCACCGCGCGCCGCCGCCGCCGAGCAGCCCCTTCAGCTTCACGACGAGCTTCAGCGCGTCGAGGGGCGCGAGCCGGTCGACGTCCACCGAACGCAGGGTCTCGATGACGGCCGCCTGCTCCGGCGGCACCGCCGCCTGCGCCGGGGCGAACAGGTCGAGCTGCGCGGCGCCCCCGCGCGTGCGGCCGCGCAGCGACGCGTGCTTGCCGCCCGGCAGCGCGGCGCCCGACTCCAGCGTCGCGAGGATGGCGCGGGCGCGCGCGAGCACGCCCTCGGGGACGCCCGCGAGGCGCGCGACAGCGACGCCGTAGCTGCGGCTCGCGGGGCCCGCCTCGAGCTTGTGGAGGAAGATCACGTCGTCGCCGTGCTCGCGCGCGGCGACCGAGTAGTTCGCGATGCCCGGCGAGCGCGCCGAGAGCTCCGTCAGCTCGTGGTAGTGCGTCGCGAACAGGGCGCGGCAGCCGATCGCGTCGAACAGGTGCTCGGCCACCGCCCAGGCGATCGCGAGGCCGTCGTACGTGCTCGTGCCCCGGCCGATCTCGTCGAGGATCACGAGCGAGCGCCTCGTCGCGTCGCGGAGGATCTCGGCCGTCTCGCGCATCTCCACCATGAACGTGCTCTCGCCCCGCGCGACGTTGTCGCTCGCGCCCACCCGCGAGAGGATCCGGTCGACGAGGCCGATCTCCGCCTCGCGCGCCGGCACGTAGCTGCCCATCTGCGCGAGGACCACGATCAGCGCGACCTGGCGCATGAGCGTCGACTTGCCCGCCATGTTGGGGCCCGTGATCAGCCAGAGCCGCTCGCCCGAGAGGTCGAGGCGGGTGTCGTTCGGCACGAAGTGCCCGGCGGCGGCGAAGCGCTCGACCACGGGGTGGCGGCCGTCGCGGATCGCGATCGCCTCGCCCGAGGTGACGTGCGGCCTCACGTAGTCGTTGCGGTGGGCGACATCGGCGAGCGCGGCGGCGACGTCCCACGCCGCGAGCTTGCGTGCGAGCGCGCGCAGCCGGCCCTCGCTCTTCGCGACCGCGGTCCGCAGGCGCTCGAACAGCGCCGTCTCCCGCTCCAGCGCGCGCGCCCCGGCGTGCTCGATCTTGTCGGCCAGCTCGTCGAGCTCGTCGCTCGTGTAGCGCTCGCCCGTCGCCACGGTCTGCTTGCGGCGGAAGGACTCCGGGACCTTGGCGACGTGCGCGCGCGTCACCTCGATGTACCAGCCGAACACGCGCGTGTACTTCACCCGGAGCGACGGCGCGCCCGTCTGCGAGCGCAGCTTCGCCTCGAGCGCGAGGATGAGCTCCGTCGCGTTCTTCTCGACGGCGCGCGCCTCGTCGAGCTCCTTGTCGTACCCCTCGCGGAAAATGCCGCCCTCGCGCGCGTTCGGCGGCGGCCGCTCGACCAGCGCGGCGGTCAGCTCGGCGCACACGTCGGCGACGACATCCAGCGCCGCCGCCTCGGCGAGCAGCGGCTCCGACATGTCAGGGATCGACCTGACCGCGGCGACGGCCGCCGGGGCCGCCGTGAGGCCGTCGCGCAGGCAGCCGAGGTCGCGCGGCGTGGCCTCGCCGAGGAGCGCGCGGACGCTGAGGCGCTCGAGGTCGCCGACGCCGCCGAGCGCCTCCCGCAGCTCGCCCCGTGCGCGCGGGTGCGAGACGAAGAGCTCGACCTCGTCGAGGCGCCGGCGGATGGCCGCCACGTCCGCGAGCGGCGTGAGCAGGCGGCGGCGCAGCAGCCGGGCGCCGCCGGGGGTGACCGAGCAGTCGATCACGTCGAGCAGCGTGCCGCGGCGGCCCCCGTCGGCGGCGCGCGCGAGCTCCAGGTGCGACTGGGCCGTCTCGTCGATGCGCAGCGTGCCCGAGGTGTCGTGCGGGGCGATGCGGCGCACCGGGATGCGCGCGCCGGGGCTGCAGCGGCGCGCGAAGCGCAGCGCCCGCGCCGCCGCGCGCACCGCCGGGAGCGGGTGCTCGGCGAGCGCCGCCGCCGAGATCGGCTCGAGCGCGGCGTCGTCGAGGATCGACGCGATCTGCGCGCTGTCGAGGTCGTCGTCGTCGCGCAGCGCCGCGCGGCAGGCGAGCGAGGTCGCCGCGGCGCGGACGTCCGGCAGATCCCGGGCGATCAGCGCCTCGCGCGGATCGGCCCGGGCGAGCTCCGCGAGCAGCGTCGCGGCGTCCGGGATGGAGGTGGCCGAGAGCTCGCCCGTGGAGAGATCGAGCAGCGACAGGCCGTACGGCCCGCCCGCCGCGCCGTCGTCCCCGCGGGGCACGCCGCCGCCGTCGACGGCCGCCAGGTAGTGGTTGGCGCGCGCGTCGAGCTGCTCGGTGTCGGTCACGAGCCCCGGCGTGACGACGCGCACCACCTGCCGCGGCACGAGCCCCTTGATCTTCGAGGGATCCCCGCACTGCTCGCAGATCGCCACCTTGTGGCCGAGCGCGAGGAGCCGCGCGATGTACCCGTGCGCCGCGTGGTGCGGGACGCCGGCCATCGGGACCTCGTCGGGCTCCCCCTTGTTGCGGCTCGTGAGCGTCAGGTTCAGCGCGCGCGACACGAGGACCGCGTCGTCGTTGAACATCTCGTAGAAATCGCCCATCCGGAAGAAGAGGATCGCGTCAGGGTGGAGCGCCTTCGCCTCCTCGTACTGGCGCATCACCGGCGTCAGCTTCTTCCTGGCCGCAGGCTGCTCGGACGGATGCATCGCCGGCGTCTTAGTCTCGACGCTCGGTGAGGTCTACGCGGGACTCGCGCGTTCGCCCCGCGGTTTACGTGGAAAAATCGGGAGTGAATCCGGAATGAAACGCGGTTCCGGCGCGCGGGCTCGGCGCGCCGATCAGTGGAACCGGCGCGCGACGCCGACGCTGCGCGCGCTCAGCAGGATCAGGCCCTGGAGCGAGCCGTCGGTCACGGCGAGCTCCCCCGTCGCGGGGACGAGCCGGATGGCCTGCGGCTGCAGCTCCACGTTGTCGCTGAGCTCCACGAGGAGCGGCGTGAACGCCCCCTGGGTGGTGAAGCGGAACTGCATGTCCTGCTCGGGCGCGCCGCCCGTGATCGCGAAGCGGAACATCGGGCTGATGAACGCGCCCAGCTCCCCGTCGTTGACCCGCCCGTCCTCGGGCGTGTGCACGACGCGCCCGTTGAGCCGCGCGAGGCGCTCGTCGCACGCGTTGCGGCACACGCCCGTCTCCGGATCGGCGACGACGTGGTGCAGGAAGCCGACGGCGTTGCTCCGGACGAGCCACTGGCCCGCGGTGCGGACGCCGAGCTGCACCTCGCCGGGGAAGCAGCACGCTGCGAGCGCCACCTCGTCGACCGCGGGGTCGCGCGACTCGAGCGTGAGGTGATCCTCGTACGCCTCGGCCACGCGCAGCCCCGGGCGCGACGTGATGACGCTGCCGTACCGCGCGTCGCAGACCTCGAACGAGCACCCGGAGGCGTCGGACTTGGCCCAGTAGTCAGCGTCCTCGCCCGGAAGCGCAGACGTTACCTGCACGAAGTCGGCGAGCTCCGCGGCCCGCGCGGCGGCCTCGCCCGCCTCGACGCCGGCGGCGAGCAGCTGCTCCTCGACGCTGGCCCGGCTCTGCACGCCGCGGCGGCAGAAGCGCGCGTCGGCGCTCCTCACGACGGCGGCATCCTTGTCGAAGTGGACGAACGTCCGCGTGAACCCGGGGAGCACGCCCTCATAGGTCGCGATCCACGTCTCGTTGACGAGGTGCACCCGCGGGTCCTCGAGGTTCATCGTCAGCGCGTGCTGCGGCTCGCCGGACCTGAGCACGAGCCCCTGGTCGTCGACGTCGGTCTCGCCGCGGTCGGTCGCCTCGATCGCCTCGCGCTGCGCCCCCACCGCGAGGGCGAGCGCCGGCGAGGCCGTGCCCTCGGACGGGAACGTGGCGCGCATCTTCGGGCTGTCCGCGGAGAGCGGCACGACCGTGCCGGTCCGATCGTAGAGGATCGGCAGGCCCTGCACGCCGGGCTCGAGCTGGCCGGAGCCGTCGCTCGTCACGACGTAGTTCGCCGAGCGCGGCGTGTGCGGGATGACGACGTTGCACGAGGCCTCGCCGCTCGTCACGAGCGGCTTGTCGCCCGCCGGCGCGCCCTCTGCGCAGCCCCCGCGCGCGCTGCCGACCGCGGGCCCGCGGCAGGCCGCGTCGAGGTCGTCCACGTCGACGATCGCCACCTGGCCGTTCGTGAGCACCAGGTAGGCGAACGAGCCCCGGAGCTTCAGCGGGCCGGCGCCGGCGTCGCGCTCGGCCGACGTACGGTACAGCGTCTCGATGTCGCACGAGACGACGTTGCTGTCGCACGTCCTGAGGTCCGGATCGGGGTCGCACCGGATCCCCTGCGGCGCCACGCCCGTCGCCGGGAGCGTGGCCGGGGCCTCGCGCTGCACGACGGCGAGGTCGCGGACGGGCGCCGGCAAGCGGATCCGGTCGGGCGGCTGGAACGGGTTCCACTCCGCGTGAGGGCGCGAGAGCGGCGCCCTGCCGAGGGCGCCGTCGCTGACGTCGAAGACCATCACGCTGCCGTCGCCCGCGTCGACCGCGTAGAGGTAACGGCGGAAGTCGGGCGGCGACGCCTGGCTCACCGCGACGCGGCTGGTCGTGACGACGCGCTCGGGGTCGAGCGTCGACGCGGGCAGGAGCGGGGGCAGCTCGAGCGGCTCGCAAGGCGTCGGGAGATCGACGACGTGGATCACCGGCGCGTCGAGATCGGCGAGGAACAACCGGTCGCCGGAGAGCGCGAGCCCCGCGGGCCGGGGCTTCTCGACGGCCTGCGCCGACGTGACCGCGGCCGCCGGCGCCGCGCACTCCGGGCCGTGCGGCGCGCTCTCGGGCGGCGCGGCCGGCGGGAGCGAGACCTCGAGGGGGACCCACCGCTCCACCTCGCATGGCGCGAACCCGCCCTCGGCGTACCGCTCGTCCTCGAGGAGCTTCTGCGCGTCGATCACGGCGAAGCCGCCGAGCTCGGGCATGCTCACGATGAGCTTCTGCCGGCCGAGCCCTTCCTGGCTCAGGTCGCCGTTCGCGCTGCCGCACGCGTCGCCGCTGGCCGCGGCCTCGCCGGGGCTCGTCGGCTCGACGTCGTAGTCGCCCGAGCACGAGCTCCGCAGCTTGCCGTCAGGCCCCGGCGGATCGGAGACGAGCAGGATCTCGCCCGGCGCCGAGCCGAGCGAGCAGGAGGGCCAGGAGCTGAGCGACGGGACCGGGCAGCCGCCGCGCGGCAGCACCTTCGCCGACGGGAGCGCGAAGATCCCCTCGCGCCCCGGCTCGGCGACGGCGACGAACGACGCGGTGCCGCCCGGCGTCGCGACGATGTCGACCGGCTGCGCGCCCACCGGGAGGAAGCTCGCGCCGGGCGTGCCCGTGTCGTGATCGAGGATCGGCGAGTGCTCGGTGGTCATGTCGATGACCGCTACCTCGCCGCGCGACGTCTGCGTCACGAGCGCGTAGAGGTGCGGCAGCTTGGCCGCGCCTCCGTCGGCCGCGTCGACCTGGAAATCGCTGGGGGAATCCGCGGTGCGGTACGAGCAGTCCGTGATCGGCAGCGAGCGCATCACGCCCGGCTTCTCCGGATCCGGCCGGTCGATGGCGAGGCAGACGAAGGCGCTCCGGCCGGACTGCGCCAGCGCTTCGACGGCGGCCGGCGTGGACTCCTCGGCGCACCCGGCGAGCACAAGGACGGAGGTGGGGGCGAGGAGCGCGGCGCGCAGCTTCATTGGGACTCCCGGGGCGGGACCGGCTTGCCCACCGTGAGGATCATCGATCCGGACGTGTTCGCCTTGCGCATGTCGAGATCGACGACGCCGAGGTACGAGTCGGTGAAATGCGCGATGTACATGAGGGAATAGGGTTCGCAACCGTCGCTGCCGGGCGCGCAGTCGCAGCGCTCCCTGTCGTCGCTGCAGGTGTGGCCGGTGTCGAGCGCGATCGCCTGGGGACCGCGCCCGGTGCGGATGACGGCGTCGATGCGGCGCGCCTCCGGGTCGTAGGAGAACGCGAGCCCCGAGTCGAAGGCGACCGCGAAGACCCGCCGGTGGCGCGCGCCGTCGACGCCGATCACGTCGCCCACCTCGACGCGGGAGGGGTAGGCCGCGAGCGGCACGGCGTCGCGGATCGCGAGCGTCTCGTACGCCGCGAGCCACCTGTCCTCGGGCTTCTCCGAGTCCTGCTCGATGAGCGTCGTGATCACCTCGCCGATGAGCAGCGAGTTCGGGAAGCGGTGCGCCACGAACGCCGGGAGCGGGATCGCCGCGCACCGCGCGAGGCACTCGTAGTCGACGTCGCCGCAGCCCGCCTCGCACGCCTGCCGCTCGCTCGCGTCGACCGCGATCCCGCGGGAGTCGGTGCCGCTCGCGAGCGCGGTGATCGGGGTCGTCGTCGACTGGTACAGGAGCGCCGGCGCGGAAGACTCGGTCTCCTGCTCCTGGTACCGGATCAGATCGAGCTGGGACGACGCCACGTACGTGAGCAAGAAAGCGGGCTGGTAGTCGATCGCTGTTTTTGCCAGCTTCAGCTGCGTGACCAGGCGAGGGCGCGGCACGGCCGCGAGCTCCGTCGGTCCAGACGCGAGATCCTCGAGGATCCCGGCCAGCTCCGGCCGATCTCCCTCGTTCCACGAGTTCGCGATGACGCTGGCGGAGTTCAGCGTCTGGTGCGAGACGACGATGCTCTCCCCGTCCGGGCCCGCGGCGATGCCGAACGGCTCGAGCGGGAGCTTCTCCTTGAGGCGCCCCTGGCCCGGGTCCTCGCCGATGCGGTGGTCCCTCGGGCAGCGCCCGCCCGATGCGGTCGCGCCGCAGTCGAGCTGGAAGCAGGCGTCGCCCTGGCAGCGCTGCCCATCGGGGGCGTCGGGGCGGTCGTCTGCGACGTCGAAGTAGGTCACCGAGGGGTCGCCGCGGACGGGCACGAACAGCCGCGCGTTCTGCTGCGCGGTCGCGTCGGGCGTGGCGTCGGGCTCGGGGAGCGGCCTGTGCACGAGCAGGAGGTTCGACGCGAACGCGCCGATCACGGCCGAGCTCCGGACGATCTCCTCGTCACCGTTGAGGGCGGAGATGTCGAGCGGCGCGCACGGCCCCGGGTAGAGCAGCGGCGCGGCGTTGAGGCCCAGGCCCACCGCCTCGCACGCCGCGCGGACGCTCACGCCGGCGCTCGCCTCGGGTGGATTGAGCGACGCCTGGAGGCCGAGCGCCCTCCGGCGCAACCGCTGGAGATCCAGCGCCTGGATCGTGCCGCCGTTGTACTGGAGATCGAAGTCCGAGTTCGCGACGTAGAGGACCCGCCCGCCGGGGGACGCCGCCATGCCTGCCGGGTAATAGAACCCCTCGACCGGCGGCGGGAGGCCCTCGCCCTCGACGAAGCAGCCGGCCACCCCGAGCCCGCCCAAGATCGAGGCCGCGAGGCCCGCACCAAGAATGCGAGGTGTCCGGAGAAGTGTGCAGGCGAGCGTCATGCGGGCGCGGAGACTAGTCAGCGCCACGAGCACTGGCAACCCGCTCCAGAAGTTCGTTTGCGGCGGACGCTCGACGAACACGCCGGCGCACGTCGGCCCGCGAGAGGCCGGCGGCCAGAGGCCAGAGGGAAGCGCAGCGCGCGTCGGGGATGAAGGGAGCGCCCTGCCGGGAGCGCGGGGACGCCCTCCGCGCGAGCGCGAGTCGCCTTGAGCCTCTCTAGAGGAGAGCGAGGGAGAGCCAGGCCGTGCGCGGCATGACCACGCGCTCTCGCCGCGCGCGGCCGATATCCGCCGGGGAAGCGGAGGAGCGCGCTCTCCTGCGCGGCCTGCCGCGGCGCAGCACACGCGCGCAGCCCGGAAGACCCGACCTCATCAAGGGGCTCGCTGCGGCGGCCGCTCGCCGCGGGGCCTCGCCCCCGCGGGCGGGACGCGGAGGCGCATCTCTGCGCTGGCAGGCGCCGAGGTGCGCCTCAGGTACGCGCTCAGCGGACGAGGCCGAATCCAGGAACGATCGCCGTCGTCCGTCCCCCTGCATGTTGATCTCGGAGACGCGGCGCGCCTTTGCTACGTTGGTCGCCGGGACATGGCCGATCTCGCAGCCGCCCTTGTCATGGGAATCGCCCTTCTCGGGCTGATCTATTGGTATTTTCGTTCAAACAACGGCGACCGGGCCCGGCCCCGCGCGGCGATCGCGCCGTCGCAGGGTGGCCCAGGAGCCCAGGCCCTCGACGAGGGGGAGGCAGATCTCGAAGGTTCTACGACGGGTCCGGACGCAGTCGGCTCGCAGGACGGCGCGCGCGCGCCCGCGAGCGAGGTCTCTCACGCGAAGACCACGGGAGGACAGGGCTACGCGGAGCGGGTCTCGAGCGCCGAGTGGAAGCGCCCGAACGGGGCGTCGCGCCGCGACGACGACGATGACGCCTTCGACGATGATGACGACGACCTCACGCTGATCACGCTGGCGCCGCCGGAGGTGCTGCAGAGCGCGATCAAGCGCCCGAGCGCACCGTCGTACGGCGGCGACGAGGAGGACGACGACGACGACGACGATCACGAGCGCGAGGAGCCCTCGGCCGTCCCGATCATCTACGACGACGAGGCCGCCGTCGACGAGCCCACCAGCTCGTCGCCGCTGCTGCTCATCAGCGCCGTCGGACAGACGGACCCCGGCCAGAAGCGCAAGAAGAACGAGGACTGCTATCTCTGCCTGGACGAGCACTACCTGTTCGCCGTCGCGGACGGCATGGGCGGCCACGCGGGCGGCGACGTCGCCAGCCGCCTCGCGGTCGACACGATCGCGCGGGCGTTCAAGGACCAGTCGTTCGTGGACAGCGACGCAGAGAGCCCGTACCCCGATGTCCCCCGGCGCGGCAGCGAGCTCGCGGTCGCCATCCAGCGCGCGAACCAGGCGATCTACGAGCGGGCCCACGCCGAGCGGAGCCTCACCGGGATGGGCACGACCCTGGTCAGCGCCCGCTTCTCCCCCAACAAGCAGCGCCTCTACATCGGCCACGTGGGCGACAGCCGGTGTTACCGCCTCCGCGACAACGAGCTGACGCAGCTGACCACCGATCACACGATGGGCGCCGCGGGGATCACCGGGCCGATGGCGAACCACCTGAGCCGGGCGATCGGCATCTCGCCCGCGGTCAAGGTCGACCTGATCATCGCGCGCCCCCACCCCGGCGACGTCTACCTCCTCTGCTCCGACGGACTCTCGAAGATGGCGACGCACGAGGCCATCCGCGACATCCTCCTCGCCGAGCCCGACCCCGAGAAGGCGTCCCAGGCGCTCATCGAGAAGGCGAACGCGAGCGGCGGTCGCGACAACATCACCGTCATCCTCGTCCGGGTCAGCGACCCCAAGGACCTCGCGCGGCTCGCCTCGCGCGCAGGCGCCATCGCGGGCGCGAGCGCGGGCTGACCGCTCGCGGCGCGCGCTCTCCTCGTCTCTCCTCCGCTCCCCCCTCTCAATCGAGATCGATCCCGCGCGGCGCCAGCCGGGCGCCCGCGTGCCCGGCAGAGCGCGCCCGTCGCGCTCCGTTCGTTCGCGCAGTCCGCTCGCGCAGTCCGCTCGCGCAGTCCGCTCGCGCAGTCCGCTCGCGAGCACGGTTACGGACAACGTGTCTCGATTACCACGAATACCGACGCGCTCGAGCGCCGGGCCGCGGAGCAGCGATTACGAACAACCCGCGCCAATCGTTCACAAATATCGAGCATGCTCGCCTTGCAATCGAATTGCGCGCTCATTACGTCTCGCAGCCTTCCATTATCACGCACAAGCAGCATATCGGGCTCGCGATTGCGCGCAGAGAGGCACCATGAGCTCTTGACGCGCTTTGGCTCGAGAGCGCTCAATGGCTGCCACGAACGACTCGCTCAGTGGAGCCATTGACTCGGGATGCAACGACCTCTTCTCTGCAACATTGTTTTCGCCTCTATCCTGCTCAGCGCGCCCACGCTCGCGGCAGAGCCCACGCGCCGCGCGCTGCGGATGCACTACAGCGAGGATGCGCGAGCGGCGTCATGCCCTGGAGAGGCCGCGCTGCGCGAGCAGATCCAGATGCGCACCGGCTACGACCCTTTCCGGGAGGACGCGCCCGAGGAGGTGGCCGTCGCCATCGGGCCGCGCGGCGATGACCTCATCGCCACCGTCAAGTACCGGGACGCGGGCGGGAAGGTCTCCACCCAGCGCGAGTTCGACGTCCCGAACAGCGACGCTGCGTGCGAGCTGCTCACCAGCTACGTCGCGCTCTCGATCGCCTTCACGCTGACGCCTTTCGGGCTCGACGGGCGCGCCCCCGCGGCGGCGCCGCCGCGCCCCGCGGCACCGCCGCCGGAGCCGCCGCGGAGAGGGCCGCCGCCGCGCCCGGAGCCCGCGCGCGCGCCCGCCAGGCCCTGGAACACGATGCTCGCCGGCGTCGGTGCGCTCGCGCGGCTCGGGGTGACCGGCGAGCTGCTCGGCGGCCTCTCCTGCATCGTGCGTGCGCGCTGGTCGAGGCGCCTCACCGTGTCGCTGGAGAGCCGCAACGTCTTTCTCTCGCCGGCGGCAGGCGCGCGGAAGGCCAGCGGTGGATCGGCTCCGGGCACCTCGGCCCCCGGCGGGAGCTCGAAGGCGCGGACGCTGTACTCGCGGTCGATCATCTCCGGCGCCCTGACCCCGTGCCTCCACACGAGCGATCTGTTCGTCACCTGCGGCCTCGCGGAGGCCGGCACGCTGCTGTTCTCCGCGCAGCCCGACAGCAACCCGGACACGACCCTGCTGATGATGGCGCTCGGGCTGCGCGGCGGGATCGAGCTCGCGCTCGACGACACACTCTGGTTCTACACCCACGCGGAGTTCCTCGCGGCGTTCAGGCTCGAGGACGCCCCGACCATCGGGGCCCTGAGGACACCTCACCTGACCGCCTCGGTCGGCGCGGGGCTCCTCGCGGCGTTCTGAGCGCGCGGAGGCCGCTCGGGCGCGCGGACGGCCGCTCGAGCGCGCGGACGCCCCGACGGCCCGGTTCGTGGCTGGAATTTTCGAGCGCCGAGCCTGCCCCTCCCTGGGCTGCGCGGCGCGCGCCGGGAGAGAGCGCGGAACGCCTTCTCTCTGGCGTGAGGCTGCGAAATTCGCGTAGCCTTTCCCGACGGTGCTCCCGGAGTTCACCGATCCGACCGACCGCTTCATGATCGAAGCCCGCAGCCGAAGCGGCGGCATGGGCGATATTTTCAAGGGCACCGATCAGTCCACCGGCGCCCCGGTCGCGATCAAGATCCTGCGCGCCGCCGCGACGGCCCAGGAGCGCGCCCGCTTCGCGCGCGAGATCGCGATCCTCGCCGATCTGCGGCACCCGAACATCGTCCAGTACATCGCCCACGGCACCTGGCTCGATGGGCGCCTGTTCTTCGCGATGGAGTGGCTCGACGGCGAGGATCTCGGGCAGCGCCAGCGGCGCGCACCGCTCGGCCTGCGCGACTCGGTGGAGGTCGTCCGGCGCAGCGCGGCCGCCATGGCCGCCATCCACGCCCGCGGCGTCGTCCACCGCGACCTCAAGCTGTCCAACATCTTCCTCGTCCGCGGCAAGGGGACGGCGATCAAGCTGATCGACTTCGGCGTCGTGAAGCTCGCGATCCCGGACGACTGCCCCACCGAGCGCGGCACGATCATCGGCACCCCGCACTTCATGGCGCCCGAGCAGGCGCGCGGCGAGCCGGTGGACGCGCGGGCCGACGTCTACTCGCTGGGCTCCGTCCTGTTCCGCCTGGTCACCGGCCGGAACGTGTTCGAGACCGAGCACGCGATCGCGCTGCTCGGGCGCCTCGTGCTCGAGGATCCGCCCCACGCGCAGCAGATCCGCTTTGACGTGCCGGAGGCGCTCGACGAGGTGATCACGCGCGCGATCGCGCGCGATCGCGAGAAGCGGTACGAGAACGGCGGCGAGCTCGCGCGCGCGCTCGCGCGGGTCGGGGAGCTCAGCAACGACCCCCCCGCGAGCGACAGGTCCGCGTCGGCGGTGCGGCAGGCGGCGGCGCCCGAGATCAAGCCGAGCCCGGCGAGCCCCGCCGGGCCGAGCGACGAGCGGCCGCAGGTGCGGCTCGCGACGAGCGAGCGGCGCGTCGTCGCCTGCGTGCTCTTCGAGCTGGGCGCGGGCCCGCTCCGCCCCGACGTGGACGCCGCGCTCCGCGAGGTCCTCGGCGACGACGCGCGGCTCGAGCCGCTCCTCAGCGGGAAGATGGTCGCGGTGCTCGGGGTGGAGCGGTCGCGCGGGGACGAGGCGATGCGCGCCGCGCGGGCGGCGCTGACCGTCGCGCGGTCGACGCCGGGCGCGCGGGTCTCGGTCGCGGTCGGGCACGCCGTCCGCGGCCGCGCGAACCTCGCCGGCGAGGCGCTCGAGCGCGCCGCGCAGCAGCTGGAGTCCGCCGTGCCCGGCGCGATCCGGATCGACGTGTACGCGACCGCGGCGCTCGAGGGGCGGTTCGTGGTCCAGGAGGACGCGCGCGGCGGCGTGCTCCTCCACGAGGACGCGACCGGCTTCGACGCGCGGAAGCTGCTCGGCCCCCACACGCCGACCGTCGGGCGCGAGCACGAGATCGCGAAGCTCCAGGGCATCTTCAGCGAGCTCGCCGAGGACGGCGTCCCGCGCGCCGTGCTCGTGACCGGCCCCGCCGGCATCGGCAAGAGCCGCGTCCGCGCCGAGCTGATCCAGCGCCTCGACATGGCGCCGCACGCGCCGGTCATCCTGCTCTGCCGCGGCGATCCGATGAGCCAGGGCTCGGGCCTGTCGGGGCTCGGCCGCGCCCTGCGCGCGATCATGGGCATCCACGACGGCGAGCGCCTCGAGGACCAGGTGCAGAAGGTGAGCGCCCACGTGGCGATGCGCCTGGCCCGCCCGCTCCGCTTCCTCGCCGCCTTCATCGGGGAGCTCACCGGCGTGCCGTTCCCGGGCGAGGGAAACGAGCCGCTGCGCGCCGCGCGCGAGAGCTCGCAGCTCATGGAGTCGCGCATGCGGATGGCGATCGAGGCTTTCTTCCGCTCGAAGTCCGAGAGCACGCCGCAGATCCTGGTCATCGAGGACATGCACTGGGCCGACAGCACGACCGTCGATCTCGTCGACTGGCTGCTCGGCTGCACCGATCTCCGCTTCGGCGTCTTCGGCTTCGCGCGCCCCGAGATCGCCAGCCGGTTCCCGGCGCTGTGGGCGGGGCGCAACGTGACCCGCCTGTCGCTCTCCCCGCTGTCGCCGCAGGCCGCGGACCGGCTCGTGGCGGCCGCGCTCCCCCAGGCCGACCCGGCCACGCGCGGCGCCATCGTGCAGCGCGCCGGCGGCTACGCGCTCTTTCTGGAGGAGCTCATCCGGTACGCCGCCGACGGGCGCGACGACGTGCCGCTCAGCGTGCAGGCGCTGGTGCAGCTGCGCGTGGATCGCATGTCGAAGGGCGTACGCGAGGTGCTGCGCGCCGCGTCCGTCTTCGGCCAGGTGTTCTGGAGCGGCGGCGTCCAGGCGCTGCTCGAGCGCGCCGTGGACGCCGAGCTCGCCGAGCTCGAGGCGGGCGAGATCATCGCGCGCCAGCTGGAGCCCCGCGTCGCGGGGCAGGTGCAGTGGACGTTCCGCCAGGCGCTCGTGCGCGACGCCGCGTACGCGTCGATCCTCGAGGAGGACCGCGCGGCGCTGCACCTCGCCGCGGCCGCCTGGCTCGAGTCCGCGGGCGACGTCGACCCGGGGCTCGTCGCGCGGCACGCCGAGGCCGGCGGTGAGAAGACGCGGGCCGCGCTGCTCTACGCCCGGGCGACGCGCAGCGCCGTGGCGACCGGCGCGGAGCTCGACGTCGCGCTCGAGCTCGCGACGCGCGGGCTCGCCTGCGGGGCCGAGGGAACCACGCGCGCGACGCTCCTCGTCCACCGGGGGGAGATCTGCGAGCTGATGGGCCGCGTCACGGAGGGCCTCGACGCGGCGGAGGAGGCCGCGCGCCTCGCGCTGCCCGGCTCGGATCTGTGGGGCGAGGCGCAGGTGCTCGCGGTGACGTGCATGATCGAGGCGGGGCAGAGCGCCGAGGGCGACGCGCGCGCCGCCTCCGCGCTCTCGCCGCAGTTCGCGGCCGCGCTCTCGCCGTCGATCCGGGCCATGCTGCTCGCGTCGCGCGTCCGCGGCCTCGTGGACCTGAGCCGGCCCGCCGAGGCGCTCCGCGCGGCGGAGGCAGCGATCGAGGTCGCGCGCGCGAGCGGCTCGACCGGAGCGCTCCTCCGCACCCACGAGGCCCACCTGGCGGCGCTGATGAACGTTGGCGCCCTGTCCGCCGCGGTCAGCGCGGGCGCGGCGCTCGTCGCGGCGGCCGACCAGGCCGGCGACGCCGTCGTCGCGACGAAGGCCCGCCTGAACACCGCCTCGGTGCTGAACCACCTCGGCCTGTTCGAGGACGCGCAGGCGATGCTCGAGCGCGCGCTGCTCGACGCGCGGGGCCGGAAGCTCCGGGCGCTCGAGGGCTTCGCGCTCCACAACCTCGGCATGTCGTACGCGCGGCTGGGCAACATCGAGGAGGGCGTCGCGCACCAGCGACAGGCCGGCCGCATCGCCGACGAGTGCCAGATCGCGCGCCTCAGGATCGTCGGCCGGCTGTACGAGGCGCTGTTCCTCGTCTGGCGCGGCGCGCCCGGCGATCACGGGACCGCCTACTCCATCGCGCGCTGGCTCTGCGAGGAGACGGCGCGCCACGCGACCTCGCTGCAGGCGATGGCGAGCTTCGCGCTCGCCCGCGTCCAGCTGGCTCGGCGCGAGCACAGGGCCGCGGTCGACGCGGCGCGCGAGGCCTCCCGCCACCTCGAGGGTGGGCCCATCGAGGAGTGGAACGACGCGATCCGCCTCACGCTCGTGGAGGCCCTCCTCGCGACCGGGGACGAGGCGGCCGCGAACGCCGCGCTCGACGCCGCGTTCACCGCGCTGGCCGCGCGCGTCGAGGCCCTCCGGGACCCCCGGCACCGCGAGGCGTTCCTGCGCGGGAGCGACGACATAGGGCGGCTCATCGCCCTCGCGCGCGAGCGCCTCGGCCGGTCGCTGCCCGCGTCCCTGGCGCCGCAGCGCGCGTCGGGCGCGGAGCCGGCCGCGCGACGGGCCGCCGCGGCCACCGCGGCGCCGTCGCGGAGCACGGTCACGAAGACCGCCGGCCCCTCGGCGTGGAAGGACCGCGCGGAAGCGCAGGGCAGCGACCCCGCGGCGCAGCGCGGCGCGGGCCCTGCCCAGAGCAAGGACGCTCACGCGGAAGGCGCGGCGGCTCCGGCGCGCGAGAAGGACGCGCCACGTTCTTGACGTTGGGTGGCCGGGTAGCTAAGGCCATCCGCGATGCAAAACAACGTTCCTGAGCGGTCCTTCGCGCGCAGCTCCACGTCCTCCAGCTCCGCGCGCCCGGCCGTCGCGGGCCGGCGGATCGCTGGGCGCTTGCTGCCGTTGCTCGCCGCAGCGGCGATGGGCGGGGCAGCGCTGCTCTCGTCCGCGCCCGCGTCGGCGCAGTCGAAGATCGCCGTCGTCGACGTCCGCCGCGCCATGCTGGAGACCGAGGAAGGGCTCCGCGTCCAGGCGACGCTCAAGAAGCTGTTCGACAGCCGCCAGGTGGAGCTCGACACGAAGCAGCGCGCGCTCGCCGACGAGCGCGACAAGCTCGACAAGGAGGCCCAGGCGGGCAAGACGCCGAAGGACGCGCTCCAGCGCCGGTTCGAGACCTGGCAGCGTCAGGCCGCGGAGCTCCAGGCGACGATGGTCGACTACCAGCGCGAGATGCAGCGCAAGGAGAGCGAGCTGACCACGCCGATCCTGCAGAAGGTGCTCGGCCTGCTCCGCCGCCTCGCCTCGCAGGAGGGCTACGACCTCATCCTCGACAAGTCGGCCGCACCTTACTACCGCGCCGATCTCGAGCTCACCGATCGCGCCATCCAGCTGTACAACAGCGGGCAGACAGGCGATGCGTCGCCCGGGAAGGCTGCGCCGCCGGCCAAGGGCGCGCCGCCCGCGGCCCCGGCGAAGCCGGCCGGCCCGGCGCCCAGGCCCGCCGCGCCCGCCGCCCCTGCCAAGAAGTAGCTGGCTCCACGCCCCGCCGGCGCCGCGCGGCCTGCGCGCGGCGCCGCTCAGCGGCTCTGGTGACTCCGCATCTCCGACACCCCACGGCGGTGACTCCACACGGCACGATCGCGTCGGAAGGCTGTGTCGCGCGCTGCGGTGTCCGCCCGTCGGCTCGCGCCGATCCTCGTGTCCGGCGGCGCTCCCGTGCATTGCCATCCCACGCCGGAGAGACGTAGAGTCCATCGTGCGAGCTGCTCTCCTCGCTCGCCTCGCGGGTCGCGCATGCTCTGCCGCAGGGGGCGCAGCGCGTGGGATCTGCGCAGCGGGCAGCCTGGCAAGGAGGTGATTCGGTGAGCTCTTTTCTCGTCGGCCGGAGAGCGCACCTCGCGGCCTGGCTCGGGCTCTGCGCTTCAGGCGCGCTCGCCGCGCCGTCAGCGTGCTTGTACCCCGAGTACACCTTCGATGAGCCAGAGCCCTCGGGGGGCGGCGGCAGCAGCTCCAGCGGGGACGGGGCGGAGGACTGCGCGAACGGCGACGACGATGACGGCGATGGCCTGGTCGACTGCGCGGATCCGGCGTGCGGCGACTTCGTGTGCACGACCGCCGTCCCGGAGGGCTGGAGCGGCTATTTCGCGCTGTTCGACGGGGCGCCCGCCATGGACCCGGGCTGTCCTGCCGGGTTCGCCGCGGGGCAGCCGTTCGTCGGGAACCGCGGCCTTTCCGCGCCGCCGGCGACCTGCACGTGCTCGTGCGGCCCGGCGCAGGGGCAGGAGTGCGGGCCTCTGCAGATCAGCGTCAGCGACTCGCCTTGCGGGGAGCGCTGGGATTGCGCCTGGGATCTCGCGCCCATCTCCGGCTGGAAGGCCGGCGAGTGCGCGGGCCCCGACGGCGTCTTCGGCGGCGGGGTGGCCTGCGAGCCGGGCGGCGCCTGCGACGCGACGCCCGAGGCGCACCCGTGCGTCGCGTCGGTCACCGTGGAAGTGATCGCGGCGACCGGCGGCAGCTGCGCGCCGAGGCCCGTGCAGATGCAGAAGCAGGACCCCATCTGGACAGGGCTCGGCCGCGCGTGCGCCGCAGCAGAGCGGACGGGTGAGGGCTGCAACCTCGGCCGGGTCTGCGCGCCCAGGCCGGCCGCGCCTTTCGAGGGCGGGCTCTGCATCGCAAAGGACGGCGACAGCGCGTGCCCGCCGGGCGCGTACACCGAGAAGCACGTCTTCTTCACCGAGATCGAGGACACGCGCGGCTGCGAGGACGACTGCGCGTGCGGCGAGCCGTCGAACGGGACCTGCCCGACGAGGATCACCCTCTACTCCGATACGCCGACGGACACGTGCGAGACGCCGCTCATCGAGCTGTCCACCGGGGAGTGCGAGGACCTCACGGGCAACCCGTCGATCGTCGGGCGCATGGCGATGTCGCCCGGCACGCCCACCGGGGGCGCGTGCCCCCCGAGCGGCGGTGCCGCGACCGGCGCGGCGCGGGGCGCATCCCCGAGGACGTTCTGCTGCCAGGGCCAGACCTGACCGGCTCGCGAGCCCCGAGCGCGCGCGGGCTCTCCCGGGCGCCGCGGGCGCCCCGCCTCAGAACCTGCCGGCGACGCCGAGGCCCGCGAGGTCGGCGCCGGGCGCGTGCGGCACGACCGCCGCGCGGGGAGCGCCCCCGCCGGCGCTCCGCCGGGCCGCGGCGGCGCCCGCGCGCGGCTCGGCCGCGGCGGCGCCGCCGCGGCTCGTCACGAGCAGGACGATCCCCGCGGCCACGCCGACGACGCCGAGCCCGATCCCTACCTCGGCGACGCCCGTGTAGAGCCGGCCCCGATCGGCGGTGGGCCTGGCCGACGGGGGGCAGCTCCTGTCGCCGCCGCACAGCGCGTCGAGATCGCTCAGCGTGCCGGCGCGGAGGCCGAGGAAGACGCCGCCCACGACGCCGCTCGCGATCCCCGCGCCGAGCACCACGAGCCCCGGCACCTTCGACGGCCGCCCCGCCGGCGTCGGGGCCTCCACCGGCGGGGCGTCCGGCGGCGCGGCCGGGCGCGGCGGCTCCGGCGGCGGCTCGGTGATCGCGACCTCCACGGTCTTCTCGTCGCGCTCCTCGAGCGTGACGGTCTCCCGCACCACCTCGCGATCGCCGATCCTGGCCGAGACCACGTGCGGCCCGGGATCGACGGGGATGTCGGCGTTCATCTCCGCGGCGCCGAGCGCGGACCCGTCGAGCAGGATCGTCGCCGTGAGCGCCCCCTGGCCGCGGCGGATCGCGAGCTTCGGGATGCGCTGCTCGAGGTCCTCGATGCGCGGGCCGACGTTGGCGGTGACGTCGCTCGCCCTGGGATCACCGTCGGCCGAGGCCGCGGCGATGCGGTAGTTGCCGAGCGCCGAGACGAGCTTGCCGAGCCGCGCCTCGCACTCGGCGATGTTGAACAGCACCTGCGGCGTGCGCCGCACGTTCGCGACCGCCTGGAACTTCGCGAGCGCCGCGGCGCAGTTGTTCGCCGCGCTGAGCGCGACGCCCTCCTGGAAGAGCGCCCGCGCCTCCGCGAGCTCCTCCTTCGTCTGGGCCCCCGCCGGAGGCGCCGCGAGCTGCGCGGCGCCGAGCGCCGCGGCCGCGATGATGTGCCTGCCGCTCTTCCGAAGTCCGCCCTGCTCCATGATCCCCCTCGGCGGGCGCAGCGCCCGGCTCAGGCCATGCGCCAGCCGCCGCGGCGCGGCAAGGCCGCGGAGCGCGGCGGATGCGCCTCGCCGCGACGGGCAGCGGCGCCAGGGCCGCGCGTCGCCGCTGCCGCCGCCCTCACGCGGCGCGCCGGCGCGGCCGCGTCCAGCGGCCCGGGGCGCCCGAGGCGCGCGACGCGATCGGGCGCCACGCCGCGATCGCCTCCTCCTGGTCCACCACGAAGGCGTGCGGATCGAAGCGCACGAAGTGCCCGGTGCGGACGATGAGCTCGCGCTGGAGCAGCCGGCGCTCGGCCGGGGTGACCCGGCCCGTGTCGAGCTCGTCGACCACGACCTCGGGTGTGTAAGGGAGCCCGCGCCGGTACCGCGCGCCCACGTCCCAGCCCTGGCAGCGCTCGATCCAGAAGGCCCGCCAGCGCGCGGCGTCCACCGTGGGCTGCTCGACCATCTCCGGCGCCGGCGCCGCGGGCACGTCGCGGGGATCGCTGACCAGCTGCGCGAGCTTGAGCTGGCGGGGCTCGCCCACGTCCGGGTCGGGCGGGTCGGCGACGGCGATCTCCTCGTCCTCCACCGCGACCTCGTCCCACATCCCGGCGCCGGTGATCCGCTCGAGCGCGTACGCCGCCGTGAGCTTCGCCGCCTTGTCCCCGTCGCGCTCGAGCAGGTCGATGAGCAGGGGCACGGCGGAGGCCGCGCCGGTCCAGCCCACGGCGGCGATCAGGCCGGGGCGCGGCGCCTCGAAGGCGCGCGCGACGAGGTGCCGCGCGTCCGCCTCGTCGCCCGCGAGCGCGAGCAGCAGCGCCGCCGCGTCCCCGCCCTCGGGCTCCTCCATCGCGGCGCGCAGCGCGATCGAGGCGTGCGGGTGGTCCGAGAGCGCCATGGCCGTCCAGGCGGCCTCGCAGAGCTCCGGATCCCCGGCCGCGAGGGCCCGCTGGATCAGCTCGGGCAGGCGCGGGCCCGGCGCGCAGCCGAGGTGGTGGAGCGCGCGCGCCGCGACGACGGTGGCGTCGTCCGAGGCCGCCGCCACGAGCTCGTCCTCGGTCGCGAGGCCCCGGTAGGCGAGGACGTCGATCGCCATCGCGCGGATCAGCGGCTCGGGCTCGCGGAGCAGGCTGCGCAGCGCGAGCGGCAGGAGCTCGTGCGGGGCGAGCTTCAGGGCAGCGCCGAGCGCGTCGATGAACGCCCGGTCCCGCTCGCTCCGGAGCAGCGCATGCTCGGCCGCGGCCAGCGTGTCGCGGCCCGCGAAGCAGCCGAGCACCATCGCGCTCGCGAAGGCGACGCTCGGGTCCTTCACGGGGGCCTCCGCCACGAGGCGCGGCACGTGCTCGAGCGCCGGCGCCCCGATCGCCGCGATCACGTCGATGGACGCGAGCATGCGCCGCTCCAGGACCAGCGCCCCCCGGAAGGGATCGCCGAGCAGCGGCGCGCGCTGCATGCCGACCATCGCGACCTCCTCGAAGCACTCGCGGGTGCGGGCGCGGAGGAAGGCGACATCGTCGATCGCGGCGCCGATCTCCGGCGCGAAGCCCGGCGGCGGCGCCGGACGCGCGGCCTGCTCGTCCGGGCGCGACGGGAGCGGTCGCGCCTCCGCGGCGGCCGGGAGCACGCCGGGCGCTGGCGCCCGCTTCTTCAGCGCCTCGACCGCGGCCTTGAGCTCCTCGAACGTCTTCGGCGGCGCGATCGGCGGCGGCGGCTTCGCGACGAGCTCGGCCGGGGGCGGCTCCGGGACCTTGAGCCTCGGCGCGAGCGACGCGCGCAGCACCGCGTGCAACCGCGGCCGATCGCGGCTCGCCATGATCGGCGGCGGGGCGAGCGGCGGCGCGGGCGGCACGGCGGCGAGCCGCGCCTCGGCGCGCTCCAGCCAGCCGCGCGCGCTCCGGAGCAGGTCGCCCACGGTCGCGAGGCCCGCGTCGAGCCCCTTCGCCTCACCGATCGGGACAGCGGCGCTGTCAATTTCCGCCATGGCAGCGCGCACCGCGCCCAGGGGCTCGGCGCGGCCGTCGAAGGCGTCGTAGATCGCGCCGAAGGCCCGCTCCAGGGCGCGCGCGGGCCCGGTCAGATCGATCACGGGCTCGACGTCGTGCTCGAGCGCCAGCGCTGCGCGGCGGAGCGCGGCGTGCGCCCTCTCGAGCTGGTCGTGAGCGGGCGGGGCCATCCCGGCGGGCGCGGAGGGCTGCCCCTCCTGACCGCCGGGCGCGACGAAGGGCAGGTACGAGAAGGACACGCGCCATGGATACACCTGCGCGGAGGAGGCCCCAAGCAGCGCGCTGAGGTAGCCTGGCCGCGCGATGAAAGAACCTCCGCGCGAGGTGCGAGACGTGCCCGACGTGCCCGACGTGCCCGACGTGCACGACGTGCACGACGTGCACGACGTCGAGGTCTACGCGACGCTGGCCGCCCAGCTCGCGGACCCGAGCGCCGACCGCGCGGCGCTCCTCGCCGCGCACGGGCTCGACGAGGAGCGCTGGGAGGCGCTCGACGACGCCTGGCAGGCGCGCCTCTCCGAGGCGGACGACGAGGATGGCGAGGACGTGGGCGTGCCGCCGCTGCTCGCGGCCTATGCCGAGACGTTCGCCAGGGTGCAGCGCGCCCGCGCGAGGAGCGAGCTGTCGTTCGATCGCTTCCTCGAGGCGGCGCGCGCGATGAAGCGGGGGACCGACATGGCGACGGTGCTGAGCCGGCTCGACCTCACGCTCGAGGACTACCTGAGCGCGCAGCAGCGATGGACCGCGGCGATGCTCGAGGACGAGGAGCTCATGGCACGGTTTCAGCGGGCGATGAGGTAGCAGGGACGGCCGCGCCGCGAGATCGGTCGACGCTGCAGCCGCGCTGCGGGCGCGGCCTCCGGAGTATGCTCGGAGGGGCATGGTGGAGAGCGAGGGGAACAGCGGATCGATCACGCTCGAGGAGCTCGCCGCGGTCGCCGGGGCGCTGGAGGCGGGCGTCCCGCAGGACGAGGCGCTCGCGGGGGCTGGGCTCTCGGTCGAGGCGTGGGAGGCGGCGCGGGAGCGCTGGCTGGTGAAGCTCGCGGCGCAGGCCGCGCGGGGGCAGCTGCGCTCGAGCCAGCGTTACCTGGAGCTCGTCGCCGGGCAGAAGCGCCGCGCCCAGGCGAAGCTGCGGGAGGCGCGCAGGAAGCTCGACGGCCCGATGCCGGTGGCGCCCGAGGCGCACCTCCCGGCGCTGGCGGCGGCCCCCCCGGAGGGGGCGCTGGCGGGGGCCCCCCTGGAGGCGGCGACGCCGCTGCATGCCGCGGGAGCGAGCGACGACAGGGCGGCGCGGTCGCCCTGGGCCAGGGCGAGCGCGATGGGACCGCCGGCGCTCCCCCTCGCGGATCGGTCGCCGCTGCCTGCGGCGACGGCGTCGCCGCAGGCAGCGGTCGCGCCGACGTCCATGCCGATCCCGGAGCCGCCGGCGACGGCGCCGCCAGGGCTCCTGAAGCGCGTCGACAGGCGGACCGCCGAGATCCCGGCGGTGCCGGAGGCGCTGCCCTTCAGCCAGGACGGGTCGAACGCACCCCCGGTCGAGACGACCGCGGCGCCGGCCGCAGCGAGGCTAGACGGCGCCACGCGCATCGGCGCGGTGAGCGCGCTGCCGGCCGACAGGGCCCTGCCCTTCTCTCGCGCCGCCAATGCGCCTCCGGGCGACAGCGCACTGCCCTTCGCTCGCCCTATCCCTTCTCCTCCGGCCGATAACGCGCTGCCGTTCGCTCGCCCTATCCCTTCTCCTCCGGCCGATAACGCGCTGCCGTTCGCTCGCCCTATCCCTTCTCCTCCGGCCGATAACGCGCTGCCGTTCGCTCGCCCTATCCCTTCTCCTCCGGCCGATAACGCGCTGCCGTTCGCTCGCCCTATCCCTTCTCCTCCGGCCGACAGCGCACTTCCCTTCTCGCGCCCTACCCCTTCTCCTCCGGCCGACAAGGCTCTTCCCTTCTCGCGCCCCACCCCTTCTCCTCCGGCCGACAAGGCTCTTCCCTTCTCGCGCCCTGCCCCTCCGGCCGCGTCCTCGCGGGCCGTCAAGGACGAGACAGCGCCGCTGCCGCCCCTCGCCGAGAGCTGGGCCCTGCCGTTCCAGCAGCCGAGCTCCACCGGCGGGCCCCCCGCGAACGCATCGCCCTCCCAGCCCGCCGCGCGGGCCGGCGTGGACGCGGAGACCACGCGGCGCGTGGAGCGCATCTCGCTCGCGCAGTACGCGCGTATCTGCGCCGACATGCGAGACCATCCCAATCACATCCAGGAGATCCGGAGCCACTACGGGCTCGACCCGCAGGGCTGGGCCGCGCTCCACGCGATGTGGCACGAGCGGTTCCATTCCAATCCGGCGCTCAAGGCGCGGTGGCAGGCGCTCGTCGAGCAGAGCGCGCGGCGCTGAGGCGAGGGGCACGGGGGCGCGGCCTCCAGAGCCGCAGCGCGCGTGAGGCCATCGAGCTGCCATGGATAAGGTCACCGCCCTTCACCTGGACACCGTGCGAGAGCGGACGCTCGCGGGCCGGCGCTGTCCCGCTCAGGGGGGCTCGACGGCGTCGGCGGCGAGGAGAGCGGCGCGGCTCAGCGAGCGAGAGAGCTCGGTGGGCTCGACCAGCACTTCCTCGGGGCCGAGCAGCCGCTGGAGCTCCGCCCACGCGAGCGCGAACGTGGCGCAGTGGACGACGTCGCGGTCGGCCAGCAGCGCGTGCTCGAGCGTCGGGGTCACGACGGGGACGGGCATCGGTGGCTCGTGATGGATCGTACGTCGATCGGAAGGAAATAGGAGGAGCCGCCGCGGGTCGCCAGGGCTCACCGCGCCGCCGAGGAGGAAGGTATGGCGCGCGCTGACCGGGCCGCGCGCCAGCGCGCCGCGGCGACGCTGCATCGCGCAAGAAGGCGCCCGGGCCTCCGCCGACGGCATGTCGACCGGTCCGGAGACATGCCGGCCGCCCTCGAACGCCCAGGGGCCCGGGTTGCAGGGCATGTCGGGCCGTCACGAGGGCCTGCTCGGCCGGCTCGGAGCCTCGCCGGCGGAGGTCCGAGCCGCTTCTCTCGTCTTTTGCCCATGTCGGCCCGACCGACATGCCTCGTTCGCGCCCGACATGCCCTCCGGAACGCGGGGGGCGGCCCTCCGGAGCGCCCGACATGCCCTCCGGAGCGCCCGACATGCCTTCCAGGGCGGCCGACATGCCCTTCGGAACGCGGGGGGTGGCCCTCCGGAGCGCCCGACATGGCTTCCAGAGCGCAGCGGCTGCCCCGCGCGCCGACCGGAAGCGCCTCGGCGATCACCTCAAGAGCGCCGCATCGCCGCGGGCGCGCTCGATCACGCCGGCCCGGGTCCGATCCCCGAGAACCAGTCGTCGAGCTCGACGAGGTTCCTGGCCCACGCCACGAGCGCGGCTTCGCCTCCCAAACGCAGGAGGAGCGTGTCCAGGCACGAGCCGTTGTTATACCCTCGATCGTACGTGAAAAGAGGCGTGATCTCGGCGATCGTGGGGCGCCAGCGCTCGGGTGAGGCGCGCTCTCGCCACACGTCGCACAGGCTCTCGTCCGACATCCAGGGGAACATGCTGCAGAGCGAGTCGTCGGACTCCTCGGGAGCCTCGCGGAGAGCCTCCTTCACCGTGTCGGCGACGGCCGCGGACAATCTCTCCCTCGCTTCCAGGGAGAGCGACGGGAACACGGCCGCCCACGCAGACAGCCTGTTCGATGCTCGGGCAGCACCGCGCACGAGGTCCGCGAAGCGAGCCGCATGCTCCTCGCTCTTCAGCGCCTTCCCTACCATCTCAAGCATTCCGGATGCTTCCCCGTCTTCCAGGTCCGGACGCACAAGGCGCTCCACGTCGGAAAACGAGCCCAGAGCGAGCGCGATCTCGACCTCGGTCTGATGTCGGTCGTCGTCCCCTTCCATCGCGGCGCAAAAGCTGGTCGCAAGGTCTCTGTCGCCGAGCTCCACCGCACGGAGGGAGAGCGCCGCGAGCGCGTCGTCAATCTGAGGGCCGATGCATGGCAACACCTCCTGGTGAATGTAGCGGAGCTCCTCCAGCGTCGCCGATGCCGCCCAGTTCTCGATGGCGCGGTACTGGCCGCGAAAGACCTCCGGCGGCTCCGAGAAGAACATGCGTGACAGCTCCGCTCGGACGTCCGCCGTGACGAATGAGACGAGCTCGGAGGCGACGTAGTTGCGGTCGGACACGTCCGTCCGCCTTCTCACGTCCGCGAGGAGAGCATCCTGCACCTCGGCCGCGAGCCACGGAGGCAGCTGCGCGCAACGGAGCGGCGCGAGCGCATCCTCAAGCGCTCGTGATTCACCTTGCCAGCGACGGACGAGCGCACGCGCCTCCTCGGGAGCCCGCCGGTCCCATTCACTCTCTGGAACATGAGAAAGAAAGCGATGCGCCGTGCGTGGAAATCGTTCAGCAGACAAGAGCCATCCCATGGCTCGTTGGACGATCGCGCTCGACTCCGCCGAGGTCGCCAGGAGCCGCTCCGTCAAGACTTCAAGGCGATCGTCGAGCTTTGGCAACGCGTAGATCTGCGCGTCCACCTCGCTGAGCCGCTCGGCGCGGCGCTCGTCGGGGTAGAGCGGCGCGAGCAGGGCAGCCCATGACGCACGGCTCTCCGGAGGGAGCTCGGAAAGGCGCCTGGCCGCCAGCAGCAGAACATCCTCCCGCGCGGGGAAGCGCAGCCGCTCGGCGATCCGCCGGAGCGCGCCGATGACGGGCGCCCTCACGATACGGCGTGATTTCAGCTCGCCTAATACGAAGCGCCTGCGGTCTCCCTCGCGCGCCGCAGGGGTCGCGGTCGCACCGGCCTCCTCCGGCCCTGCGACGGCGCGGTCGGCTTCCTGCAGCAGTGGCGTTGGCCATACTACAGCCGCCTCGGACACGGCGGGCCGGACCGCCCGCCACAGCCGCACCCTGTCTTTCTCGCTCAGCGCCTTGGCGAGCTCGATGCCTGCGCCCGGTCGAAAGATCCCCTCGCGGATGGCATCGGCGACCATCGCCGGGAGCGCGTGCACGAGCGAGGTGAGGATCTGCTCGAAGATCGTTCGCAACCGCAGCGCCTGCACCATGCATCGGCCGCGCGCGGCTTCCGACGTCGCTTCGCCGAACGCCGAGTGGCTTCGCCGCCACGCAGCGACGACGAGCGCACGAAAACCGAACGCACCGCCATCCAAGGGTTCCCAGACGGCGCGCATCGGCTCGACGATCACGCGATCGAGCTCTTCCGTCGTGGCGTCGTGTCGCAAGAAGCGCATCGCCCCGTATCGAACGACGTGATCCGCTCGAGAGACAGGAGCGATGCTCCCTTCGGAGCAACCATCAAGAGCTGCCCGAACATGTGCCGTCAAGAGCGCCTGGCCACGGGCGTCGCCCAGGTTGCTCGAGCGCAGAGCGAGCTCTTTCCCGAGAGCGCGATGATGGAACGCGATGCCATGCTCTGTGTGACAAATCCATGGTTCGATCTTCCGCAATGTGGCAACCACTCGGGCTTGAGCCTGTTCGCCTCCCACGATCTGGACCAGCTCTGCTTCCGGGATCGGCCCGCTGGCGGCGCTCAAGACGCACACGGTATCTGCGTCAACGTCACCAGGCAGCGCTGCGACGGAGCGCTCCGGCGGCATCCCCAGGACGACATCAGACCAATCATGCAACCAATGAAGGGCGTCACCCCATCGAGCGGCCGTGACACCGGCGTCACTGTCCACAGACACCCACACGCGGACGTTGTCGGGCAGCCCCGTTGACCAACCGATGCGCGACCAGACCGCCGGATCATCGTTCTCGTGGGCACCGTCGAGGACGATCAGCAACGGCATCTCGGGGATATCGTCGCCGTCGAGGATCGGTCGGATGTCATCCGCCACACGCGGAGCGAGCGCACGCTCGGACGCCTGTCTAGAAGTCAATGCTCCGAGCCGCGCATGCAGCGCGGCGACCCATATCGAGGGATCGGCCATGCCGCGGTGGACCGAGATCGGAATGAACGCCACCCGGGCCAGCCCTCGCCGCGTGAGATGAAGACTGAAGGCGCCAAGCAGAGAGCTCGTACCAGAGCACGCAGAGGCCCTGATCAGGATGCGCTCGCATGGACGAGAGCTCGCCCACAGCGCTTCCAGCTCTGACCACGAGCTCTGCTCCCGCGGCGCGGGAGGACGCGGCTCGCCGTCGAGCCGGGTCGCCACAGCCGCAGAGGCGAGAAGGGCCCGTGTGGCGTTCCAGACCGAGCCCGGTGCGCGTTCCAGCCCGGTGAGCAAGCCCGAGATCACAGCTTCTTCGCCGATGTCTGTCATCTCTACTTTTTGGTTGGGTCGGTGCTGTCGTCCTCGGGCGGCACGAACTTCGGATCCGGCTTCGGCAGCGGCTTGTCCGGCTGCTTGAAGTTGCCCTGCTCATCCTGGAATGCGCCCGGATCGCGCGAGTTCTTCTGCTGCGAGCCGTCCGAGTTCAGCCTGGGGACGACGTTGGTTGCGGATGGATTCTCCAGCGCCACGTTCTTCCCCGGATCGTTCCTGTCCGGATCGTAGACGCCGTCTTTCTTGTGATCCCACTTCTTGCCTTTGTACATGACGCCGCCCTTCGCGTCACCCGTGGTGAGCCCAGCTTTCTCCTTCGCCTCCTTGGACACGTCCTTGTTCGGATCAGCATTGATGTTTTCCGGATGGATGCCCAGCTCGCGGAAGACCTGCGCGCAGAAGGGACAAGGCTTCTCCGATGAATTCTTGGGTTTCCCCTTCTTCGAATGCGCCTCGATCTTCGCGCCGCGACGGTACTCCTCGCGCAGCTCGTTCTTGATCCGGTCGTTCCGCTCAGCTTCGGACATCTTCGCCCATTTCTCGCAATCTTTACCATTCGCGTCTTTGCTGAGGCGTTGCCGGATGTCCTTGGCCTGCTGGTTCAGCCCGTCGATCTCGGCACATCTGCCCGCCTTGCTGGACGCGTTCGGCTTGACCTTGCCGTCGGCGTCCTGGTTTCGGGGATCGCTGTCGGGCTTGCTAGGATCCTTGAATTTCTCGCGGGCGTTCGAGACTGCGTCCTTCAGCGCCGGGTCCAGGTCGTCGTCACTCTGGACGGTCGAGCTCTTCCCTTGGATGTCCGGCAGCGGATTGCCGTTCGCGTCCTTCCGCCCCGTCGTGGTCGAGAACATCAGCCCCGTGGGGTCGACCATCTTCGTGGGCCGGTTGCCTGCGTAGGCGAACCCGTTCTGCCCGCCGAGCAGCCCGATCGGGTCGACGCTGATGTAACGTCCTACCGCGGGGTCGTAGTAGCGGTAACGATTGTACGCGAGGCCCGTCTCGTCATCGTAGTACTGCCCCAGGAACCGCAGCGGCGTCTCCGTGCGCGCGCCTTCCCGCGGGCGTGCGGCGCCCCACACGGTACGGTCCATATCGCAAGCGACATTGCCGGCGGCGTCGAGCAAGCGTTCCGGTCTGCCGACCGCGTCATTCAGGTAATAGTACCACTCGGCCGACACGGCGCCGCCTTCGCTGCTCCGGGCGTCCTTCTGCGCCCATGGCGCCGACATCTCCTCGTCGGTGCAGTATGTCCTCTCCTGGATGACCCGATTGCCCTCCGCGCCCCATACGCATTTGATCTCATGAACGAGCGTATCCCCGTCCCATACGAACCGCGTCGTGGACACGGTGGCCATGCGCCCGCCTTCGTCTCTCCTGAGCACGCGCTTCTCGAGGCGCCTGGCGAAGGGATCGTAGACATGCTCGACCCGGATGCCGTCGGGACGCACCACCGCGCGGAGGAGACCTGCACCGTTCCATTCGTAGCTCGTGGTGGCTTCCTGACCGCTCGGCGTGAGCACGCGGCGCTTGATCAGCCTCCCGTCGCCGTCCCACACGTACGACACAGGGCCGCGCCGGAGCAGCACGTTGCCGCGCCCATACTCGCGCTCCGGCGCGCCGGGGCCGAGCTCGCGCACGTTCCCCTCCGCGTCGTACCGGAAGTGCTCGCCGTGCCCGTGGACGTCGGTACGAGCCAGCACCTGCCCGCGCGGGTCGTGATCCCATCGCTCGATGCCCGCGCGATCGTCATCGACCGCGGCCACGTCGCCTTGAGGTGTGTAGTGAACCGCTTGCCGGAGGGTGAGGTCATGGGGGAGTGTCCCGACCCAGTCGGGCTGTCCTGGGGCCACCCGAGGGCCGGCGGTCCCGCGGGACACGGTGCGCTGGACCATGCGGTCGAGCCCGTCATAGACAACGTCCACGCGCCCGCCGCCGGGCAAATAACGGGTCGTCTCTCGCCCGAGCGCGTCGCGGACGACACCGAGCTCTTCCTTATCGTCGAGCGTCACGCGCAACGCGCGGCCGGCGACGTCGCGCACCCAGGCTTGGTGGTGTCCGAGGGAGGTCTTTCGTTCGACGGCATTACCCATCAAATCATGTTTCGTCTCGATAGAGAACGTCTCGCCGCCTGTCACCTGCCTCTCACGCGTTACCCAGCCCAGGAGATTGCGCTCGAAATACACGTCGCCTGAGGGGCCGTGCGCCGCGATGACGTAATCCAGCTCATCGTACTCAAACGTCTCGACGCCGCCGTCCGGATACTGATGCTCTACGACGCGACCGACGAGATCGTACGCGTACTCGGTCTTCTCGCCGAGGCCGTTCTCAAACTGCACGACACGTCCCATGGCGTCGTAACGGTAGCGAAGGGTGCGGCCGTCGAAGGTGACCTCCTCCGATACGAGCCGGGCGGCGTTCAGCCGAATGCGGTGCACCTCTCCGTGACTGTTGTGAACCTCGACGAGGCGCCCCTCGCGATTGTATCGATATTTGCTGATCCGCCCGTCGGGCTCTCGCGTCTCGACAATGCGGTTGTATCCCGCATAGCGGTGCATGGTGGTGTGGCCGTTCGGATGTTGGATCGCCGTGCAGTTACCCGAGGAATCGTACTCGTAGCGCGTCACGCCGCCGTCCGGCGTTCGCTCGGATCGAAGGCGGCCGGCGTTGTCGTAGGTGTACGTGACCATCGCGCCCGACGCGTCGCGCACGTTCTGGCGCCGGCCCCAGTAGTCGTAGGCGTACTGCGTCACGGCGCCCGTGGGGTCGGTCCTCTCCACGAGGTTTCCGTGATCGTCGTACCTGTACAGCGTCTGCCCGCCGTTCGGCGCGACAGTCCGCGTGGTGAGCCCGCGGCGGTCGAAGTATACCTCGAATGTGGCGCCGATGGCGTCGCGCCACGCGAGCCCGCCGGTGAGGCGCGCGGTCTCGATGACGCCCCCGGCAGGATCGATCGCCCTCCGGATGTGTCCGTCGGCGTCACGCTCGAAGGTGGTCACGCGGCCGAGAGAATCCGTGATCCGGAGTTCCCGCCCGCGGGCGTCCCGCTCCCAGCGGGTCGTCGCTCCCATCGCGTCGGTGAACGACAATAGGTTTCCCCAAAAATCGTACGTGCGGCTGAAGACGCCGGCGGCCGTGACCGCCTTGTCGACGCTCCCGAAGTCGTTTCCGAAGAAGCGCTCGACCGAGATCGAGTCGGCTGCTTCCACGTAGTTGTCAGGCCCATACTCGAGCTTCGTATGAAAGATGCCCTTGGCGGCCGTGATCCCGTCGGCAAGCACCGCCGGAACATCGGCGGCGAGGCTCTCGTCCTCGCGATCCGGGAACGCGCCCCATGTCTCGACGCACCTTCCATCCCCGTCATAACGGAAGTAGAAGCAAAGGCCTGTCGGATGCTCCTGGCACGTCAGGAGATGGTCAATGTACGTATACCTGGTCGCCTCGCCCATCGCGTCTTCGGCGAGCACCAGGTCTCCCGCGCCGTCGTAACGATACCTCGCGAACGGGACCAGCTGGCCTCGATGCGCCGCGTTCTTCACTTCGAACGACGCGATGCGTCCTTCGCTGGTGGAGCGGACCTCGACCCTGCGCCCGACCGAGTCGACGATCTGCGCCAGTACGCCGTTCTTGTAGAAGAACGAGATGCGGTTGTCGTGAGAGTCGGTCTCCGCCGACAGGAGGTACCGCTCTTGCCAGACGTGCTCGAAGACGAGCCACCGGCCGTCCCCCCGATCAAGCACGAAGCCGGTCTGGCCGCGGACGAGCAGCCAGCCGGAAGGCCCCACCGCCGACTCGCCGACGCGCATGGGCGAAAAGTCGACGTACATGCCGTTCCCGGTCCAGAGCCTCGTCCGGCCGCGGCGTACCTCCACCTCCCACGCATACGAGTGATACCAGCCGCGCCCGAGCCCAACGTCGCGGTCGCGCGCGGCGCTCGTGTAGCTGCGCGTCAGGGTCAGCGGCAGCGGGCCCGGCAAGTGCAAGTCGGTGGCGGGAATCGTAAAGACGCGGCCTGTGACGATGTCGACCGGGTCCCCCTTGGAGCCTTTGCCGCTCCCTTTCTTGCCATGATGATTGGGGCACGCACCGCCGTTTTGGCCGGAGCCGCAGGCGCCTTTGCCGCCCCCCGACGCGCTGTCGCCCCCGTTCTTGCCGTTCGCGCCCTGTTTGCCGTTGCCTGCGCCTCCTCCGCGGCCGCCGGCCCCGCCGCCGTCGCCGCCTCCGCCGAGAACGAACACTCCGGGATTCATCCCCGGGATGGCCGGAATATTGGGGAAAGGTGCCGTTCGCATCGTTGCTCCTACGCTCCCTCGGTGCAAGGTATGACCATGGAGCTTCCCAGCGGACACGCTGCGCGTGCCGTCAATTCAGCCGGAGCAGCCTGCCCACGATCCGGAACAGCCCCCGCGACGCGGCGCTGATGCGGCTGCCGATGACCTCGATGTCGCCGTTCTGGCGAATGCGGATCGCGCCTTGGCCGGAGCGGAGGAGCAGCTCCTGCTCGCCCTCGATGGCGACGGTGCTCGCCTTGAGATGGAGCGCCTGCGGCCGCTGCGTGGTCAGGGCCGCGACGATCTGCGGCAGCTCGCCGTCGCAGAGCTCGACGAGCACGGCGTCGCCGCGGGCGCGGGCGTCGGCGATCACCTCGGGGTCGACGTCCGGCGCGATCTGGGCGTCGACGGGACCCTCGGCACCACGGAGGTGGATCGACGCCCTCCGCCCGGCGATCGAGGCGACGCGCGCGGTCCGCATCGCGGCGCCTAACGGCTGCGCCTTCCGCACCGGGAGCGGCGCCGCGGCTTGCTCGGCGAGCACGTCGTCCAGGGTCACGCGCGGCGCGTCGGCCGCCTCCGCCGCCGGGGTCTCGGCCTCCGGCTCCTCGATCTTGGTCTCGAGGGGCGCGCCGGCCTCCCGCGAACCACCTTGGAACGACGCCGCCATCACACCTCCGAGACCTTCTTCGGCAGCTGGATCTTCGGCGCCAGGAAGGCCACGAGCGGCGAGCTGATCGTGACGCCGCCGCCGTCGATCACCACCTCGCTGCCGCCGCACTTGAAGACGATGGCGCCCTTCGCCTCCACCTTGTGGAAGGCCCCGATGAACGTCGCAGGCCCCACCGCCTGCACGACGTGAGACCCCTTGAGCTTGTCGACCACCGCGCCGCCGACCATCGCGGTGCGCGAGCCCGTGACCGTCTCGCTCTCGCCCGCGTTGCTGAGGACCACGAGCCCCGTCGCCTTCTCGTTCTTCGAGCCGGTGACGCTCTCCGAGTAGCTGCCGAAGGCGACCTGCACCGTCGCCGCGCCGACGTCGATCGTCTTCTTGCCTGTCACGTTGTTGTCGATGTCCCGGATCGCGCCGAGGACCTTCATCGACCCCACGTCCTCCTTGTGGGTGCCCGCCACCTTCGCCGTCGAGTGCCCGGGCCCCTTCTCGCGATCGGTCGCGTCGACGCCATCGACGCTGCCCTCCGGCCCCGCGGCGTTCCCCATCGACTCGCCGCCCCCGCCCCCCGAGTCCATCCCGAGCGCCGAGGCGAGCGCCTCTGGCTTGACGAAGATCCCCCCGGCGAGCGCGTTGTGCGCCGCGTTCGAGGCGATCGCCGCGAGCATGTTCGGCGGGCCGCCGCCGCCGGCAGCGCCGCCGCCGCCCCCGCCGGCACCTCCGCCACCCCCACCGCCGCCGCCCCCACCGCCGCCCATCGAGGCCGCGAGCTGGCTCGCGCCGGGGATGCCCGACGCGCCCGCGATCATCGCGGGCATCCGGCTCATGTCACCCCCGGCGACGGCCCCCATCGCGCCCGCGACCCCCTGCACCTGCTGCGTGAGCCCGTTGATCGGCGCCATCACCTGGTTGATGGCGCCGTCGACCTGACCCTGGATCGCCGAGATCGCGTTGTTCGCCATCACGCTCGCGAACTGCACCGCCGCCTGCGCGGCGAGCGCGAGCATCGCCTCGAGCGGGTTGCCGTCCATCTCGAACTGGTTCCCGCCCACCGTGGTCGTCGCGTTGCCCTTCGCCGTCAGCGCCGACACAGCGTTCACCTCGACCGTGCGGTTGCCGCCCACGCTGATCGTCTGATCCGCGCCCACCGTGTTCGAGGAGCCCTTCGTGATCTTCGTCGTCTGGTTGCCGCCTACCTCGAGCGACGCGTTGTTCCCGACCACCGTGGTCTCGTTGTTGCCGATGTTCTTCTTGGCGTTGTTCGCGGCGGCCGTCTTCATGTCGTGCTGGGCGTGCATCATGATCTCCTCGGCGCCCGCCTTGTCCTCGAACCGGACCTCGTTGACGCCGCCGCCGCCCGGCGTGCTCGCGGTCCGGATCGCCGTGCGCGTCTTGCCCTCGGGCAGCGCGTACGGCGGCATGAAGACGCCGTTGTAGAGGCGCCCCGTGACGATCGGCCGATCGGGGTTCCCCTCGAGGAACTCGACGATGACCTCCCAGTCGATGCGCGGGAGCATCATCGAGCCCGACGTCTGGAGCTGCGCGACCCGCATCCAGCACGAGGCCTTGTCATCGACAGCGTCGCTGCGATCCCAGTGGAACTTGACCTTGCACCGGCCGTGCTCGTCGGTGTGGATCGCCTCGGGCTGCGAGCCGGCCGGCGCCACCACCGTCGCTGTCTGCGGCCCCTCGATGACCGGGATCGGCGTGATGCGGCGCGGCCGGTACTTCACTTCCGCAGGCACGAGCCGCGCCCGCGCCTTGGAGCGCGCCGCGCCGCCGCCGCCGCGCTCGCCGTCCTCCTCGTGGACGAAGGTGTGCGTCACCGAGAACAGGAAGTACTCGCCGTCGAGCTCGCCCGCGTCCGTGATCGTGAGCTTCTGCCCGACCGCGAGGCGCGGACAGACCGCCTCGATCTCGAGCGTGCGCCGCTCGACCTGCTCCTCCTCCAGCCGGATCTGCGCGAGCCGCGACCCCTCGCTCGGCTCGAAGTAGCCGCCCGGGTAGTCGTACCGCTCGAGCGCCGGGCGCTCGCTCGACGCCGCGGTCGCCGTGAGGTCGAGCTGCGGCCGCTCGAAGTCGAAGTCGCGGAGGACGAACTTGCCGGAGCGCACCCGCTCCCGCTCGCGGATCGCGTAGATCGCGTCGCGCTCGTCGGCCGCGCTCAGGCCGGTGCGCCGCCGGAACGGCAGCGCGGGGTCGCCCTGGATCGGCCCGGCGGCGGCGCTGTCGTCGTCGAAGACGAGGATCTCCCCTTCGTCGTCCACCTCGACGAAGCTGTAGATCCCCTCGTGCTCCATGAGCCGCGAGACGAACGCGAGCGCGCTCTCCTGGTACTGCACGCAGTACTCGCGCTTCGGGCAGTCGCCGCTGAGCCGCCACTCGACCCGCGCGACGCCGTGCTCCGCCAGCACCTGCGCGACGATCTCCTTGGCGCTCATCTCCTGGAAGATGCGCGAGTCGACGCTGCGCGCGAGGAGCGCCAGCGAGGAGACGACGCGCACGGCGTAGCGCGCGCCCAGCCCCAGCGCGCCGAGCTCGGTCGAGCCGATCGAGGTAGCGGCCTCCACGGTCCCCGCGATGAGGCGCGGCGGCTCGCCGGGCGCGCCGAAGGAGAGCACCGCTCCCTTCCCGATCATCGCGTCGAGCTCCTGGAAGGCGTAGAGGATCACCTCGACGTCGAGCACGAGGGGCCTGCCCGCCTCGTGGATCGACTCGAAGCGAAGCACCCGGGCCGCGGGGACCTCCTCGATCGTGAAGTGCGCTATCGTCTCGCGTGCCACGTTCGCCTCCTCCTCAGTTGTCGAGCACCAGCGCGGCGGTGTCGGCGACGTCGCCGTCGAGCTTCGCGGACAGGCCGAGGATCGCGACGCTCGCCGGCGTCAGCGAGACGATCGACGCGCCCATGACCAGCGTGAGCGCGCCCGTCGCCTCGAAGACGACGTTGTTCGCCTTGACGATGTGCGCGCCGCCGGCGAGCTCTGTGTAAGCGCCGAGCGAGCTCTCCACCCGGTCCCCGTTGGCGACGTTGACGATCGCGCCGCCGACCTTCACGTTCATCGATCCGCCTACCTCGACGCCGCGCCCGGCCTTGACCGCGATCACCTTGGCGCCCGTGGCCGTCTCGCTCCGGTCGCCCTGCACCGTCACCGTGCGGTGCCCCAGGGAGAGCTCGACCAGCGCCGCGCTGACCTCGTGCTTGAAGGCGGCCAGGGTCTGATCCGTGACCGAGCCGACCACGAGGTCGATCTGGTTGCCGGAGACCGTGAGCGAGCTGTCGCCGGTGACGTCGCGCTTGTGATCCCCGCCGACCTTCATGTCGCGGTTGCCGCCGATCGAGAGCGTGTGGTCGCCGCCTATGTCGTCCACGTGGAAGGTCTCGACCTTCATCGCCTGGTTGCCGGAGACCGAGATCTTCTGGTTGGCGCCGACGCTGCTCGTCATGCTGTTCGTGACGTTCGTCGACTGGTCCGCGCCGATCTTCTTCGTGTGGTTGTTGCCGATCGACTCGGTCGCGTTGTTCTTCACCTCGGTGGACATGTCCTTCGAGGCGTTGATGAACATCTCCTCGCCGCCCTTCGCGTCCGACATCCGGAGCTCGTTGGAGCTGCCCCCGCCGGGCGTCGTCGCCGTCTGGAGGGAGCTCTTCCCGGCCTCCTTCGGCAGGGCGTAGGGCGGCGGCGTGAGCGCGTTGTACATGCGCCCCATCACGAACGGCCGGTCGGCGTCGCCCTCGATGTGGCGCACCGTGACCTCCCAGCCGACGCGCGGCAGCAGCATGGAGCCGCCGGTAGGCACCTGGCTCGTGCGGATCCAGCGGCTCGACGTGTCGTCCTTCTTGCCCGAGCGATCCCAGTGGAAGGACACCTTCACGTGCCCGCCCGCGTCCGTGTGGATCTCCTGCCCCGAGGGCCCCGTGGTGATCGCCGTCTGCGCGCCCGGGATGACCTGCTCGCGGGCGCGCCGCGGCGGCCGGTAGCGCGTGCTGCCGGTGGGCACGCTCCAGAACTCGCAGCTCATGCGCACGTCGCGCGCGCCGTCCTCCGCGGCCGCGCGGCCGGAGAGCTCGAAGCTCCGAGGCCGGCTGCCGGCGATGCGCGAGCGGACCACGAGGTACTCCTGGTTGAGCGGGTCGTACGGGTGGCCCTCGACCGAGAAGCGCCGGCCGGGGAGCAGCGCCAGCGAGCCGGTCTCGCCGCGCACGACGTCGCGCTCGGCCTGCACGGCGTCGAGCAGCACCTTGGCCAGCCGCTCCGCCACGCTCACGTCGGCGGTGCGCGCGGGATACTCGTAGATCTCGAGCGCATGCTCCCCGGGGTCGCTCCCCTCGACCGACGCCTCCAGCTTGAGCGAGGGCTTCTCGGGGCTATAGTCGCGGACGAACACCTTGTCGCTCCGCACCGAGACCTCGCGGGAGAGGCGGACGACGCGATCCGCGAACCCGTCGACGCCGAAGTCCTGGAAGAACGGCAGCGAGGTAGTCCCCTCGATGTCCTCGAGGCCTGTCGGCGAGTCGCTGAAGACGAGCACGTCCTCTTCGTCCTTCGTGTGGATCGCGAAGTAGATCCCCTCCTCCGCGAGGAGCCGGTGGACGAAGTCGAGATCCCGCTCGCGGTACTGGACCGTGTAGACGCGCGCCGGGTGCGGCTCGGTCAGGCGCCAGTCCTGCTGGCGCGCGGGCACGCCCGCCCCCTCGAGCACCTCCTTCACTATATCGACCGCGCTCTTCTCCTGGAAGATGCGGCAGTCGGCGCGCTGCCCCAGGTTCCAGAGGGCCGGCGCGATCTGGACGCGCAGCGTGGGCACGTCGTCGCTGTCGGGCAGGAGCTCGGCGAGGACGATGGCGCCCGCGAAGGTGCGCGTCTGCGTGTCGTCGCTGCGCGAGAGCGTGAACACAGCGCGCTTGTCGAGGACGTCCTTCGGCCTCGGCAGCGCCGCTTCGTCGTCGAGCAGGTCGCACTCGAGGTGGGTGAGCTCCGAGAGCTGCTCGGAGAGCTCGAAGCGCAGCACCCGGTAGACCTTGCCCTCCACGGTGACGGAGGGGATCGCGAGGATATGATGATCAGCCACTCTTCACCTCACAAGCGCTCGTGAGACTCACGATCCCAGCTTCATCGACGCGCCCATCTTGACCACCAGCGCGCCCTTGACCGCGATCTTGGCCCCCTTGATCACGATGGGTCCGCCGCCGAGCTTGAGCTCGCTGCCGCCGCCCTTGAACGAGCCGACCGCGCCGAGGAGCGTGATGAGCGGCGCCTGCACGACGAGATCGCCGTTCAGCTTCTGGTAATGGAGGCCGCCCACCAGGTTGGTGACGCCGGTCGCCACCTGGGAGATAGAGCCCTTGGTCAGGTGGAGCTCGGCCGCGAGGGAGGTCTGGTCCTTGTTGGCGGTGATCTGCTCCCCGTGGCTGCCGTTGATGACCTGCGCCTTCACGGCGCCCACGGTCTCGGTCATCCCGCCGAGGACGTTATCGTTGATGTTGGCGAGGCTGCCGGCGATGTGAACGGCGCCGACCTTGCGGCTCATGTCCCCGGTGATCGACTGCTCGATCCCGTTCGATATAGTGATCTGATTCCCGCTCACCGTATACGAGCGGTTGCCGGTGATCTTCTCGACGTAGTTGCTGATCGCGTTGCTCGTGTCGTTGCCGCCGACCGAGATGGATTGGTTGCCCGTGATCTTGTGCGAGAGCACCGCGCCGACGTCGAGCGATTGATTGCCCGATACGGTGATCGACTCATCGACCTTGACCGAGCGGGAGCCGTTCACGCTGATGTGGTTCTCCTCGTTGACCGCGACCTCGTCGACCTTGTCGTTCTTGACGGTGACGTTGAGATCCTTCTGGGCGTGGACGCCGAAGCCCTGGCTCCCCGAGCTGTCGGACATCCCGATCTCGTTGTGGCCGCCCGCGCCCGGCGACGACATGCTCTTCAGCGAGCCGGACGCCTTGGCGGCGGGGAGCGATTGCGGCGGCGTCTTCTCGGCGTTGTAGGTGCGCCCGAGGGCGAGCGGCCGGTCCGGGTCGCCGTCGAGGAAGGCGACGGAGACCTCCCAGCCGACGCGGGGGAGGATCATCGAGCCGCCCATCGCGAGCTGCGAGACGCGCAGCCAGCAGCTCGAGGTGTGGTCCTGCTGGCCCTGCCGGTCCCAGAAGAAGCGCACCTTGATGCGGCCGTACTTGTCGACGTGGAGCGCCTGCTCCTGGGTGCTCGACCCGGTGACGACCGCCGTCTGGATGCCGCGGATGCGCGGCCTGCGCGCGCGGCGCTCGGCCGCGAAGGGCGCGCCCTTGGGGATGCCGCGGAACCGGTTCTCGACGTCGACGTTCGTCTCTCCCCCGGTGAGCGTCTGGTTGCCGCGCGAGACAAGGTGGGTGACGACGAACTCGCCGTTCAGGCACGGCTCGGCCGCGCCCTCGACGGCGAACGGCTCGCCTACCTTGAGGCCCGCCGCGCGGCTCTGGCCCTGGCACACGTCGGCGTCGGCGGCGAGCTCGCGCATGCGGGCCTCGGCGAGGCGCGCGCCCACGCTCCCCTTGGTGAAGCCGGCCGGGTACTCGAAATAGGGCAGCGCGAGGGCCTCCTTGCGGGGCAGCGAGGACTCGGGCTTCACGGCGGGCTTCTCGAAATCGTAGTCCCGCAGCTCTACGCTGCTCGTGCGCAGGGCGCGCGTCCTCGTGAAGCTGGCGAGCGGCAGGCTCCCGGGGAGGCCGCCCTGCGCCATGCGGAAGAGCACCGGCGCCCCCTCCTCCACCTCGAACGAGGCGGGGTCGTCGGTGATGATCATCGTGTGCCCGGAGGCCTCGTGACGGAAATAATAGAAGAGGCCGTTGTCCTCGAGCAGGCGTGAGACGAAGTTGAGGTGCGACTCGCGGTACTGGACGATGAACTCGCGCGGCTCGTATTCCTTCGCGGTCCGCCACTCGACCTTGTCGCCGAAGCCCGCCTCCTCGAAGACCGTCTGCACCACCTGGACGATGCTCTTCTCCTGGAAGATGCGGCACCCCTCGCGGTGCGCGAGGGCCGCGAGCGCGGGCCGCAGGCGGACGTCGAACTGGCGGGCCTCGCCCGCGACGCGCGCGAAGCCGGCGCGGTCGACGATGCCGTCGAACAGCCGCTGCGCGCCGGAGGTATCGACGACCCGCAGGCACAGGCGGCTGCGCAGGCAGTCCTCGACCCGGAAGGCGGCGTCGAACGTCGAGAAGCGCACCTCGACCGCGTACGGGGTGGAGATGCCCTCGACGGCCTCGAACTGGGTGACGACGATGTCCGCGGGGAGGTTGTCGCCCTCGAGGGAGAAGGTGGCGAAGGTGGCGGGCATTGGGGGCATGGTAGGCGATCGGCGGGCGGCGCCAAGCCCCGGCGTTGGGCATCGACGCGGGACCGATGCGGGGGGAGGGGCGTGGGAATCTTGCGGAGCTCAGGGCGGTGCGCCGGCGCGGCTCCACCGCGCTCGCCCCCTCGGCTGACCGCTCCCAGCGCTCGAGCACGCCGCCCGCGGTCGCACCGTCGCGGAAGCCCGCCTCCTCGGACCAGGCGACGAGGCTGCGCAGATCGGGGAGCAGATCCACGCGGCCGCCACGCTGCGCAGGCTCGGTGTTTCGGTGTCGAGGAGCCGCGTCGCCACCGAGCAGCATGCGCCGTCCTCCCACGGGCCCCTCTAGGCGCGTGATCTGCTGAACCAGCTCCGGCTGACCACGCCACGGGAGCGGCTCGTCATCCTCCTGGTTGACGAGGGCGAGCTCGAGACGCCGATCACCTTGCGTTGAGGCCCGACGGGCTGGTGCGCATCGAGACCGACGAGCCGCCTCCTTCGGCCGAGGTCTTTCTGGCCTTTCACCGCGACGCCAAGAAGACGCTGCGGGTGCGCGAGCTCGAGGCCGAGCTTCGCCGTCAGCTCGGCCGAAGCGTCACAGCCGAATCGTCTTGCGGCAGCGCTACCGTTCCTGGGAGCTGTCGAGGCGCAGTCCCGGGGGGCCCGAGCGCTGCGACCACGTTGGACTAAGACGCGCGATGGCGCCGCCGATAACGGTCGTCCTCGTACGACGAGTACTTACCCCACGTGTACACATGGCTGGCCGAGAATGGACGCTCCTGCCCGCTGTAGACCGGGAGCTCTCGCAGCAGATCGGCGCCCAGCGGCTCCGGACTCGTGATGCGCACTGCGCCGCCCGCGTCGAGCGCCTGCGCTGCCGCGAGCACGACCCCTTCGGCGCTATCGGATACGACGTCTGTGCCTTGTTTGAAGCCTGGAATGTTGAGCTCCACAGCGTTTACGCCCGGCCCTGTCCATGAGCGCGTCCTGCCGCGCGTGCCGGGTGCGAAGGCAGAAATCCCGAGCTCAGCCGCGATCGCTTGACCGACGAAGCATGACGACTCCAGACGCGGACGAGGCACGATGTGGGGGGGATGATACGCCACGATATAGGCGTCGAGGAGCGCCATCACTTCCCAGTAATGGCACACGTCCTCGAAGGCGGGCGTAAAATACTCGGGGCCGTCGACATGACTCCCGTAAAAAACGCAGCCGTCCTGCGCGAGCCACACCCAAGGGTCGTCCAGCATCCACAAGGGGAGGAGGTTCTGCGAAGCGTCCCGCGGATCGGCGCGCGTGCCGTATTCTTGCAGATCGTCGCGGTCCCACGGCACCTCGCCGCGCAAGTAGCGCAGCGACGCGTGGATGCCGAAGACGCCGCTCGGCGTGCGGCAGAGCCCGCCCATGAGCGCCTCAGCGCGAAGCACCGCGCTCGAGCAGGGCCAGCGCATCGTCGCGAGCTCCCTCTGGAGCTCGGAAGACGGCACGGTCCACTCGACGGAGCGGTGTATGCCGAGCCGCTGAAGCAGCTCCTGAGCGAGCGCGCTCAGCGCGCCGGTATCGTGTCTGGGTTCGGACATGTTGTTGGCAGACTTTCTACGTGTATCTCCTGCGCGGTCCGAGATAATTTGGTTTCGGCGGGCTGTAATTCGTCATCGGGCCGGTGCCCGCCGCGTTCATGTAGCCGGGCTGTACAGCCGAGGTGGCAGGCGCCCCCCATCGCGCTTGGAGGTTGGCGATGAGCTGCGAGCAGTTCGGACATGGGGCACGGGGCGTGCCATCCTCGTGCTGCGAGGATATGGATCCGATCGACCCAAGACATCGCTGGATCTGCGCACGATCGCGCGGGTTGTTGGGGTCGAGCGGCTGCCCGCCGTTGTGCTGCTGCTCCCACGCGCGAATGTAGCCGGTGAGCGCGTGGGGCTCGCCGCAAGTGTGCGGCGGGCGACCCGACGGCCCCGTATTCTGGATGCTGCCGGTCTCCGGGTTGACGAACGGCCCGCGCGGTAAATCGTTCCAGATGATCGGATGAATTCCTTGTGGCGACGAGTGATTCGGGTGGCGGGTGCTGTGGCCGGTCTGAGTGATCGTGCCGTCGCTCGATGTGACGGTGGTCGTCACCGGCTGCAGGCCGAGGGGATCGACATACCGGTACGGCTGGCTCCGCGCATACTCGAACGCCCCCGTGCCGCCGCTGAGCCCCGAGGGGTCGGCGTTGATGAAGAGCCCGAGCGCGGGGTCGTAGTAGCGATGGCGATTGTACGAGAGCCCGGTGTCCTCGTCGAAGTACTGCCCGAGGAAGCGCAGCGGCGTCGTCGCCGACCCCTCGAAGCTGGCCGCGCCCCAGACGGAGCTGCGCACGCGCGAGAGGACGGTGCCGTCGCCTGCGACGAGCAAGGCCGGCAGATCCGCAGGGCCGGCCACGTAGTGGACCCATGGCTGGTGGACGGTCTGACGCTGGCGATGGACCGTGTCGCGGTGCGCCAGAGGAGCGCCGATGTCGTCATGCACGTAGAGCCGTTCATGCACGAGGCGCCGCTCTCGCGCCGCGATCTCGAAGGTCGCTTCGTGGAACAGGAGGCCCTGGCACCAGGCGAAGCGGGTCTCGACCACCGCCCCTCCCGGCTGGCTGCGCCGCCGGAGCACGAGGCGCCCATCCGTGTCGTAGGTGTACTCAACGCGCGTGCCGTCCGGCAGGCGGACCGCGGAGAGGAGGCCGCGGCCGTTCCACTCGTAGCGTGTCTCCCCGTCGGCCCCGTCCGTCTTGCGGACGCGGCGCGACTCGGCGTCGTACTGGTACGCCTCCCCTCCGCGCCGCAGCGGCGTGCCCCCAGGCCCGTAGATCCGGGCCGGGCCATCCACCTCGTGCGTGCGGCCCGAGCCGTCATAGGCGAAGCGCTCGACCCCCGCGCGCGTGGCTCGCTGGACGACGCGTCCGAGCGCGTCATAGGCGTACATCTCCCGCTCGCCGTCACTCGTCGTGCGCTCGATCAGCTCGCCCCCACGCGACACCGCGAACGCCTCTGCGAACGTGGTCCCCTCGGGTAGCCGTCCGACCCAATCCGGCGAGCCGCGGCGAGCCGCATGTGCTCCGATGACACGGCGCTCGAGCAGGGCGCCCATGCCGTCGTAGCGGCACACGATCGAGCCGCCTTCCGGCAAGCTTCGCAATACCTCGCGTCCGAGGCCGTCCAGCGTACGCTCGATGACGCCTCCGTCGGGCAAGTGGATGCGCGTCGCGCGGCCCATGAGGTCGCGATCCACCCGCACGCGCCCCCCGGCCGGAGAGCGCCGCTCGACGATCTGGCCGACCACGTCGACGACGTACTCGACCGGCAACGCCACCCCCGCCACGCTCGACGTCTCCTTCACGAGATGGCCCCGCGCGTCATAAGCGAACGAGGTTGTCACGTCGCCCGTGTCCGAGACGACGAGTCGCCCCTCGGAGTCGTACTCGAACGACTCCTCGCTGCCGTCGTCGTACGTCCGCTTGACGACACGACCAGCAGCATCGCGCTCGATCTCGGTCCGCTCCCCGGCGCCGTTCCTGTGCGCCGAGAGCTGCCCCGCAGCGTCGAGCTTGTAATCGTACCTCCGCCCGTCGAAGAACGTCTCTGCGACGACACGACCCGCGACGTCGCGATTCAACGTGTGGATCTCGCCGCGCTCGTTCACGATCTGAACGAGCTGCCCCTCACGGTCGTACCGGTAGTGGATCGACTCACCGTTCGGCTTGTCGAGGCGATACACCATGTGGTGCCCCGCCCAGTGCATTCGCCATGTCGCGCCGTCGGGGGTGTGGTACGCGGCGATGTGTCCGTCCGCGTCGTGCTCGACGGACGTCACCGCGCCGTTCGGGAGCGTGATCGACTGGAGCACGCCCATCGCGTCGTAGTGGTAAGCTGTCCGGTATCCCTCTTCGTCCGTGAACCCGACGATCCGGCCGATATCGTCGATCTCGATGGCCTTCGCGCGACCGTTCGGCTCGATGAGGCGCACGAGGTTGCCTTGTGCATCGTGCTCGAAGCGGGTCAGGGCGCCGTTGGGCATCTCGGCGGAGAGGCGCAGGCCGCGCGCGTCGTACGTACACCGGAGGAGCAGCCCGAGCGCGTCGGTCGTCTCGAGGAGGTTCCCCGCGCCGTCGCGCACGTAGGAAATGGCATGACCGAGCGAATCGACCGCCTCGACGAGGTAACCCGCCGCGTCGTAGCGAAACTGGTTGGTGGCGCCGGTCGGGTCGACGATCGCGCCGACGCGCCCGTCCTCGCCGCGCTCGTAGCGCGTCGCGTTGCCGTTCGGGCCGGCGTACGCGATCATGCGCCCCTGCTCGTCGTAGCGCATCGTCTCGACCCACACGCCCGAGGCGAGATCGACGGTGCCGCGCGCGTTGTGATCGAAGCGCCGCGTCTGCCGCGAGTCGAACACGGTGGTGGTGCCCTCCTCGTACTCCAGGCGCACGTGGAGCATGCCCTTCGCCTTGGTGATGCCGTCGGCCAGCACGGAGGGCACCGCATCGGCGAGCGCCGGATCTGGGGCGCCACCGTGGTCGACCCACGATTCTACGCAGCGGCCGCGCGCGTCGTACCGGTAGTGGACACACCGGCCTGATGGGAAGCGCTGCTCGATGAGCCGATGTTCCTGATCGTAGGCGTACCGCACGCGCCGTCCCTCGGCGTCGAGGACCGCAACGAGATCACCGCGCGCGTCATACTCGTAGGACCGATACGAGAGAGCGCGCCCCTGCGATGTCCGGATCTCGAAGCGTGAGATACGCCCGTCCGCGCTGCGACGGACGGTGACCCGGCGACCGGCGCTGTCGACGATCCACACGAGCGCGCCGCTCGAATCATAATCGAGCGAGATGACGTTGCGGGCGCGATCGAAGACCTCGGTGAGGCGATAGCTCCTCACCGGGTCGCTCGACGTGGCATCGAAGCGGTAGAGGATATCCTCCTCATCCGCGAGGACGATGAAGTCCGGACCGATGCGGAACGTACCGACGCCGCGCACGGTCAACGTCTCCTGGTCCGGTGCGAGCGGGTGCCGGACGGGGGCGCCAAAAGGCGCATGGACCTCGAGCGACCTGCGGTGTCGAACCAGAGACCACGCGAGCGAATGAGACCAGCCACGGCCGAGGCCGACATCGCGCTCGTGGGCTGACGAGGAGTACGCGCGCTGCAATGCAAAGACGAGCGGCCCGACGAGCGGTACGTCCGTCTCTCGCGTGGTGTACACACGGCCGCTCACCGGATCGACGGGATCGCCGGCGTGCGTCCCGCCGTTGCCGCCGTGCACGGGGTTCATGCATCCTCCGCCGCTGCCCGGCCCACACGCGCCCGCGCCCTTTCCGCCCCCGTTCGCCCCCTGCCCGCCGTTCTCCCCGCCCCCGCCCTGCCTGCCGGCTCCAGCCTGCCCGTTCTTCCCGTTGCCCCCTCCCGCGCCGGCGCCACCCCCCATCACGAAGACGCCAGGGTTCATGCCTGGAATGGCGGGGATGTTCGGTACGGGAGCCGTGCGGGCCATTCAAGAACGCTATCACATGCGCCTGGAGGGCGGCCGGGACGCACGCTTCTTGCGAGCGAGGCTTCCTACGTACGTATCACCCGACCCAAGGATCGTACCTGGCGTGGCCACGAGACCCTTCGACAAGACACAATGTGAACAGATTTTTTGATACGGCATGCCAGAGGAACCGTGGTGGCCCGCAGCTGGTCCCTCCATGGCACGTCGCCCCCGGCCCGCGCCCCGCCGCCCTCGCCCTCACCCCGGCGCCGCGACCACCACCACCGCGCGCTCCCCGCCGTCGCTCCCGGCGAGGGACACCGCGCAGGGGTGCGGCGCAAAGCCGCGCGTGAACGCCTCCGCCGCGATGCAGAGGTGCAGCGGCATGGCCGCCGCGCCGAGGTGGCCAATCCGCTGGGCGGGGCTCTCCACCTGCTGCGGGTCGCAGAAGAGGTGCTGTGTGCGCGTCGCGGCGGCCTGGAGCTCGAAATGGCGGAAGGTCTCGAAGGTGAGATCGGTGAGCACCCACCCGGCGCGCAGCCCGCGCTCGGACAGCGGCGCGAGCGCGGAGCGGAGCGCGGCGGTGAGGCCGGAAGCCTGGAAGGCCGACTCGTCGTTGTCCGGGCGGGCCCGCTCGTGCGCGGTGGCGAGGCCGACGATCTGCCCCTGCTCGCGGAGCTGGGCGCGGCGCGCGACGTCGGGGCGCATCAGCACCACGAAGGCCGCGCACTCGCCGGGGATCAGCGCGTCGAGGTTGTCCGGCCGGAAGATCCGGCCCGCGGCGTCGAGCGCGGCGATGCGCGCGGGGTCGTAGTCGGTGTGCACGCCGCCGAGCACCGCCGCGTCGATCGCGCCGCGCCCGAGCGCGTCGCACAGCTCCGGCAGCATGAGCCCCGCCCCGGCCGGGCCCCGCGTCGCCACCTTGACCGCGATCTCCGGCGCGTACGCCTGCGCGCGCGCCGTGAGCTCGGCGGCGAGCCGCTGCGCCGGGACCTCGCCCCCCGGCTGCCGTTGCCCGAGGTGCTCGTCCAGGCACAGGGCCATCTGCGCCCGCAGCCCCCGCGCCGCGGGGCCGAGCTTCTCGAGCGCCTCGCCGAGCGCGCGGGCCCCGAGCAGGGCGGCGCGCTCGGCGCCGGTGACGAGCGGATCCAGCGTGGGGAGGAAGCACATCGTGACCGGCTCGCCCTCCCCGTCCACGAGCGGCGCCTCGCGCATCGCCGCCGCCGCGGCGCGGTGCGAGAAGGCGGTGTCGATCGAGCGCAGCCCGACGGGCGTGACAGCGCCCGCGGCCACCAGGACGGCGAGGGGCCTCACGCGAGCCCCCGCTCGCGCACGATCACGCGCGCGTCCCTCATCCGCCGGGGCGCCTTGACGTGCGCGCGCCAGACCATCTCGACGGCCACCGGCTTCTCTGGGCCGGTCGCGTAGAGGTCGACGAGCACCGTGTCGAGGTGGGGCGCGAACGCGACCGGCGCGCGGTCCTTCACGTGGAACTCGATCTCCACCTGCGCCCTCGGGAGCTCGAAGCTGAGCGCCCCCTCGGGCGTGAGGTTGAGCGTCCGCACCGGCTCGCCGCCCGCGAGCGGCGGATCCGCGATCAGGCCGGGCGAGGCGCAGAGGTTGAAGCGGTGGTCGAAGTCCTCGGGCAGGAGCGGCGCGCGGAGCTCCTGCCACGTCTTGTCGTAGGTCCCGGCGTACCTGCGGCGCGGCTCCCAGTGCCGGCCGATGGCCCCGATCCCCGCGGGCGGCGGCGCCGTCTTCGCGGTGCGGATCGGGTACGCGGGGTCCTCGATGCTCGGCGCCGGCTGATGGGTGAGCGACGCCGGCGCGCGCGTGACGCCCGTGCCGATCGGGTTGCGCGGCTCCTCGAGGAGCGCCGCGGGGTCCTCGTCGTCCGTGCCGCCCCAGGCGTTGTCGTAGCGCATGTCGATCTGCTCGATCGGCCCCGGCGCGGTGAGGCCGGCGCCCTTGTCCACCCAGAGCCGCCTGCCGAACACAACGAGCGACTTCCGGAGCGGGCCGACCTCGACGCGCACGTCGAAGGAGGGCACCGCCTTGCCGTTCGGCGCGTACGCCCTCGCCACGAAGATCACGTCCGTGGCCGGCTTGAACAGGCAGATGTCCGCGGGATAGGCGATGCTCTCGGGCTTCTCCTTCTCCCACGGAAGATCGGCGAGGCGGACCCCGCGCGTGCGCTCGGGCGGCGCGAGCTCGAAGCCGCCGTCGTCCTGGAGCTCGAAGCTCGCCTTGACGATGGTGACCAGCTTCTCGCCGTCCCGATCGACGAGGAGCTGCGGGTGCGCGGCGAAGTCCGTCCTGTTGTCGAGCGGGGGCTGGTCCATCGCGGGCGCATTATCGGCAAGATCGGGCGAGATGTCTCTCCGGCCGGCGCGATCACGACGCCCGCGCCACGTCGGCGGCGTAGGCGTCGAGGCCGTGGCCGCGCAGCGCCGCCTCGACGAGCGCGATCGGCTCGGCGCAGGCCGGGTCGTCCGCGCCCGCCTCGGCGCAGATCACCGGCAGCACCCGGGCCACGACGAGCCGCACCGCGCGGTCGCGCAGCGCGAGCGAGAGCGGCAGCGCCCCGATCAGACGGTGGCCGTGCAGCGCCGCGCGGAGATAGAAGCGCTCCCGGTCGGGGGCGGGCGCCGGCGACAGCAGCAGCGCGGCGAGCAGGTCGGGCTCGGCCAGCGCGAAGGTGGCGGCGGCGATCCACTGCGCGGCCTTCCGGGCGAGGTCCCGCTCGCTCCTCCAGGCGGCGTCCTCGCGCGCCCGCCGCGCCGCGCGCGCGTGGAGCGCCGCGAGCCACGGCGCGAGCGCCGCCGGCTCCAGCGGGTCGGGCCGCTCGAAGCGCGCGATCGCTTCGCCGGTGAGCCCCTCGGCCTCGACCGCGGCGGCGAGCGAGAAGAGGCCCGCGGCGACGTCGGGCGGCGGCGCCGCGGCGGCGAGGCGCCGCGACCACGTGATGAGCTCGGCCCGGGCCGCTGTCGCGCCGGGCGCCACCTCCGCGCGGTCCGGCAGCCGCGCGACGTCGATGCGCTCGTCGAGGTCGCCCCGCGCCCGCAGCCGCGGGTCGATCAGCGGGGCGCCGCCGGGGCGGCCCACGCTGGCCAGCACGCAGGCGCACTCCACGGCGACGGAGACGCGGATCGACTCGCCGTCGTCGATGAAGCTCGTCGGGAAGGTGCGGCACCCGAGCGGCTTCGCCTCGGGCCCGCCGATCGCGTGGAGCGAGCAGCGCGCCTCGCCCCCCTCGCCCTCCAGGTAGGCGCACCGGCCGTCCCGCATCGCCACCACGGAGGCGGCGCACGGCCACGTCCCGCGCTCCGGCGTGAAGGCCCGCTCGTGGCGCGCGCCGCCGCCCAGCACCTCGGGCCGCAGCGCCCGCGCCCGCGCGGCCTCCTCCGGATCGAAGAGGATCGAGGCGTAGATGCGGCAGCAGCTCCCGCGGCCGTCGCAGTGCAGGCTGAAATTGGGGAGCACCTCCAGCGGCCGCTCGCGCGGATCGCCCTCCCCCGGGTGGAGCGCGGGCGAGGCGGGAATGGAGGGCTGCGCGGCAGCCCAGGGCGACGCTTCCTCGCCGGCGTCCTCCGCCCCGAGCAGCCCGGCGGCGTGCAGCTGCGCGAAGAACGCCTCCGCCGCGGGGACGCGCGCGGGCGCGCCCTCGCGGGCGGCGGCGATCACGATGCCCTCGACGTCGCGCGTCCCGTCGGCCGCGGAGAGCAGGACCCACTCCCGCGGGCCGAGCTGGAGCAGCTGTCCGGAGCGGAGGTCGTGCAGGATGACGCGCACCTCGTCGCCGACGAGGTGGCGCCGCGCGAGCACGTGCGCGGCGAGGCGAGGGCGCGCCGGCAGCGCGTTCGGGCTCACCAGGGCACGCTATCCGACGCGGACAGCGGCGCGCCACCGAAACGAGGCGCGGGCGCCCCGCCCGCTCGCGGCGCGCCGCTGCCGCGGAGGTGCGCTCAGCGCACGCACTTCACCCACGCCGAGGTGAAGTAGTTCCACTTGCCGCTCGCCCCGGCGTTGAACCCGGTGAAGCCATCGTCGAAGTTGAGCGCCCAGGCCGCCGGCGCGTTCCTCACGGCCTCGTGGGAGCCCCAGTACCAGTCGTTGCTGCGGGCGCCGTACTTCGTGTCGGGGAACATCGTCCGGTTGATCGACGGCGCCACCTGGGCTTCATCGACGAGCGTCGCGAGCTCCCGGATGCTCGGCAAGCGCCAGGCGTGGTCGTTGAGGTCGAGCGTCGCGCAGTAGCTCGCCGCGTCGTCCCAGCTCATCGTGGTCGGCGAATAGCCCTGCTGCCAGACCAGCCCGGTGTAATTGTCCATCACCTCTCCGGGCGACACGACGGTGTACTGGTCGGGCGGCGCCACGGCCGGGCTGCTCGGCGCCTCCCCCTCGCCGTTGCCGCGCACGCAGCGCAGGCTCGCCGCCGTCGCCTTGGAGTAGGCGTTGCTGACGATGCCGTCGCTCATGTTGAAGGCCCAGGCGTAATCGCGCCCGGCGCCGGCGCCGGCCTGCCGGATCGTCAGGATCCAGTCGGACGACGTCTTGTGGAAGCCCCCCCGCGCCCCCGGGAACGCGCCGCTGTCGATGGCCGGGCTCCGGGTGAAGTCCACGATCGACGTCATCTCGATCCGCGTTGGCAGGCGCCAGTCGGAGTGCCCGCCGAGCGTCAGGTTGTCGCAATAGCTGATCGCCTGCTCCCACGTGTACGCCTCGGAAGGAGGGCTCTGCTGCCAGTCGAGGCACGTGACGTTGTCGTGCACCACGCCGCCGCCGACATCGGTGGTGCTCGCGGCGTTGGGCAGCCCGCTGCCCGCCGGGTTGGGCATGGGCCAGCACGCCCACTTGTGCGAGCCGCACGCGGCGGCCCTGCTGCAAGCGTCGGGCGCGCCGTCCGAGCCGCCGCTGCCCGGCCCCCCACCCTCTCCAGGCGCGCCGCCGCCGCCCTCTCCAGGCGCGCCGCCGCCGCCCTCTCCAGGCGCGCCGCCGCCGGCGCCCGCGGTGGTCCCCGCGCCGCTGGCCCCGGCGCCGGTCGTCTCCGAGGCGCCCCCGGTCGCGAGCGCGCCGCCCGTCCCCGAGGCGCCGCTCTCCGCGAGCGCCTCGCCCTTGTCGCCGCCATCCGCGCTCGACCCCGTATCCCTGGTGGAGCACGCCGCCGCCGCGAACGCCAGGCCGAGGACCATGGCCTTCCGGGCACACGCGGCCGTCGTGGACACCCCCAGGGTCGCGTGAAGGCCCCACGGCTTGCTTCGATTCACAGGCACCTCCGTACACTCAAGCCAATGTCACAAGCCAAGCTGTTTGAGCGCACCCACCTCTCACACGCTGCGCGACGATCGTCAATGCGTTCGCCGGAAGAATCCTCTTTGATCGCTGGCACACCTCAAGACATCTGCGCTGCGCAGGGTCGCAGAGAGGACGCACATAGCGCATGCGCACCGACCCTCGTGCGGTGCAACATTCCACGCCACGCGCGCCGTCGACGAGCGCCGGTTCCCGTGCGCCGCCAAATCTTCAGCCACCCAGCAAAACGACCGCGCATCGCGCCAGCGGTGATTGAGCCCGAGGCCCTCGAGCAACCTGATCAAGACGAAAGGAAACTCATCAGTCCTCGAGCACGACCGGCCGGCGAATCGCCATGACCGGACGGCAGGGCCATGACGCGCCGCGCGCTCGGGTGACTCCCTCTCCAGGAGAGGGCCTCTCCAGCGACAGCAGGCCGAAGAGCAAGAGCTCCTCAGCGCGGGGGCGTCGCCGACGTGGGGCCTCGGCGCAAGCCAGAGCGCGAACGGGAGCGCAGACCCTGCGCGCGAGCTCGGCGGCGTGCGCCTCGACGCTGCGGCCCGCGGTGGGCTCGCTCTCGAACCACGACGCGCGACCACGCCGGACGCGCCCCCGAGCTCAGCGGCAGCACGTGCGCGCCGCGGAGCTCTCGGGCCGAGCTTGTCAAGACGGCTGCATGCACCGGCCCGCAACAGCATGGACGCGCTCCAGTCCGAGGCGATTGACGCCGGTCCCCCGCAGGATCCCATGATGACGTTGCCTGGGAATCGGTATACTATGCGGCGACAGTGCAGCACTATCGAAAAGATCAGGCAGGGAAACACGATCTCGTCAGCTTTGCCGGCTTCACGCCCCCGAGAGGATGAGCCATCATGGAAACATCGTTTGCTCCCTCCGAAATCCAAACGAAACAAATCAAACACCCCCGGGCCTGGGATGGGAAGAACCTGACCAAGGACGAAGTTGCCTTCGATCTCGGGCCCAGACACCTGGAGGCCTTTGACCGCGTGATCCAGGAAGCCCGGAAACGCAGCGTCACGCTCGAGAACGCTTTCAACGGGGATTTTCAGCTCGAGGACATCCAGGACGATGTGCAGCTCCTCGCCGACAGAATCCTGAATGGCCGCGGCGTGGTCATCGTTCGCGGATGGCCGATGGACCGCTACACGGAAGCGGAAATTGCTCTCCTTTACTGGGCATTAGGCAAGCAATGGGGCCAACCCATCGTTCAAAGCTGGAAAGGGGACCGTCTCGGCTATGTGACCGATGTTCCCCAGCTGGCACCGGGGACGCGGGGCAAAGGCTTCACCTCCGAAAACGCATTGACGATCCATACCGATTACGGTGGCATCATGGGGCTGATGGCCATCCGGCGGGCCAAGTCGGGGGGATTGAGCGGGCTGGCCAGCGGAATAGAGATTCATAACCGCATCGCCACCACGCATCCGGAATATCTGGCGCCTCTGTACGAAGGATATCATATTTACTGGACGGGCAACGAGAAGAAGGGGGAGCGTCCAATAAACCTCGACTACCGCGTGCCCGTTTTCAGCGAGCTCGACGGGCAGGTCAGCGTTTCTTTCATGAACAGAAGGGTCGTCGAGCAGGCGGTCGCGGAGCGGAAAGAGCCGCTCACGGAACTGCAGCGCAAGGCGCTCGAGTACTTTCATGCCGTCGGGGATGAGCTGAAATTCACCTTCATGCTGGAAGCGGGCGAGGCATTGTTCGTCAACAACTACGCCATTCTGCACGACCGCGCTCCCTTTGAGGACTGGCCGGAACAGGAACGCCGCCGCTTTCTCCTGCGGCTGTGGCTGAGGACTTCCCAGGAAAAGCAGCCGGTTCATCCGAGCATCCGTCGTTTTTACGACACAGTTGCTGGAAATTTCTCCCCGCCGCCGGCGAAGGTGATCTAGCGGCAATTTGCCCACTTGCCCTGCAACCCTTCACGCGGGAAATCGACATGTCCAACAGCCTTGCAAGGTACACTGGCCATCCCGGAGCCTGGAGAGCCTCGGACCTGACGAAAGAAAAAATTTCCTTCGATCTCGGGCCCCGGCACCTGAAAGCGTTCGAAAAGATCATGGATGAGGCGCGGAAACGCAACCTCACGCTTCGGACCGCTTCCGAGAGCGATTTTCCCCTCGTCGAGATTCACGACGATATCCGCCGGATGGCCGACGAAGTTCTCCACAAGCGCGGCGTCATCGTCATCCGCGGCTGGCCGGTCGAGACCTATACGCCGGAGGAAATGGGATTGTTGTTCTGGGCCGTGGGCAAGCAGCTCGGAGTGCCGGTTGAGCAGAGCCATCACGGCGATCGGCTGAACCAGGTCATCGATCTCGGGGGCGGGCGCGCCTACAACTCCAATATTCCCCTGGACATGCACAGCGACTTCAGCGCGCTGGTCGGTCTTCTGACGATCCGCAAGGCCAAGCTGGGCGGCCATAGCGGAATAGCGAGCGCCATCGCCATTCATGACAAGATCACCGAGACCCATCCCGAATATCTCGCCCCGCTCTATGCCGGTTACTACGTCCATTGGCAGGGAGAGGAGGCGAAGGGCGAGCGGTCGCTGATAACCGATTACCGCGTTCCGGTCTTCAGCGAAGTCGAGGGCCAGCTCAGCGTGTTCATGGTCAAGCCGTTCCTTGAGCAGGCCGCGAGGAACAAGGGAATGACCCAGCTTCAGCGGGACGCGCTCGACTATTTTCAGCAAGTCGCCGACAGCGACGAGTTCGCCTACAAGTTCATGCTGGAACCAGGAGAAGCGTCGTTGATGAGTAACTACACGGTCCTTCATTCGCGCTCCACCTTCGAGGATTGGCCCGAAGTCGAGCGGCGCCGGCTCCTCCTGCGGCTCTGGCTCAAGTTGCATCACGGGGACCGCCGTCCCCTCCATCCCAGTTTGCAACGCTTGCACACCCATGACGGGTTCTACGTGTCGGCCGAAAACGGCGAAGCGCCGCAGGCATCGGCCACGTGACGGAACCTCTACCTGAAAGACGTCGATGATCGACCTGGCAATCGTTGGACTCGGGCGGTGGGGCACCTTCCTCGTGGATGCCGTGCAGGGCGTCAGCCCCAAGGTCCGTTTTGCCGCCGCGGTCAGCCGTACCCCCGGACGCATCGAACAGGCGGCCGCCTCGCGGGGAGTCAAGGTCCTCGCCTCGCTGGAAGAAGCGCTGGCCCAACCGACGATCGCGGGCATCGTACTCGCCACACCCCATTCCCTCCATGCCGCGCAGATCGAGGCCTGCGTCCGCGCGGGGCGCCCCGTTTTTGTCGAGAAGCCGTTCACGCTCACTTCCTCCAGTGCGGTGCAGGCTTCCGCTGCCGCCTCGGCGGCGGGAGTTGTGGTGGCCACGGGGTTCAACCGTCGGTTTCTTCCCGCGATGCGCAAACTAAAAAGCGTCGTCGAGGAGGGCGGCCTGGGCACCCTTCGTCACATCGAAAGCAACTTTACCGCGAATCTCATCGGGCGATTTTCCCCCGGGCAATGGCGTTTGACAGCGGAGGAAAATCCGGCGGGCGGCTTCGCCGGGGGTGGCATTCATATGATCGACGCGATCATCCATCTCGGCGGTCCCGTCATCTGCGTGTTCGCGGTGGGCTCCTCGCGCATCCCGGCCCTGGAGCCTCTTGAAGACACCGTCTCCGCCCTTCTCACCCTGGCCTCCGGAGCCACGGCCTCGGTGACGACGATGATGGCCACGGCGCCGACATTTCGCCTTCAGGTGTTCGGGACCCAGGGTTCCGCGGAGATTCGTGACCCGAACACGCTCGAAATTGTCGACCTCGCAGGCAAAGATCGTTCCTTTTCCTTTGAGGCTGTTTCCACGGAGCGCGCCGAAATCGAGGCTTTCGCCGATGCCATTTCCGGAGAGGCCCCGTATCCCATCCCCATGGATGACGTGCTCAATGGCGTGGCGACTTTCGAGGCCATTGGCCGATCCCTCTCTACGTGCGGCCCTGTTTCATTGCTTAGTGTGGATGCCACAAAATTACAATGAATCGCCGACACGACCACTACCTGCTCACGCCGGGGCCCCTTACGGTCCCGCTGGAAATCCGTGAGACGATGCTGCTCGACCGGAACCCCTACGCGGGCGACTTCGTCAACATGACCGCCGCGATCCGCCGCTATCTGCTCGAGATCGCCAACGGCACGGAGACGCATGCCTGCGTTCCCCTGCAAGGCAGCGCCAGCTACGCCATCGAAGCGGCCATGCAGACCCTGGTGCCGCATACCGGCACGGTCCTGATCGTGCAGAATGGCTTCTACGGAATCCGGCTCAGGGAAATCGCCGAGGGCATTCGCCTCAAGGTCACGACCCTCGACCTTCCGATGCTGCCGTTACCAACGCGCGACGATCTCGAAAAAGCCCTCGACGCCGACCCCTCCATCACGCACGTCGCCATGTGCCACGCGGAGACCGGCACCGGCGTGCTCAATCCGGTCGAGATGGTAGCGGAAGTGGCCCGGCGCAGGGGCAAGCGCCTCATCATCGATGCCGTCGCTTCCTTCGGCGGCTTTCCCATCGACGTGGCCACGCTCGATCTCGAGGCGCTCATCATCTCTCCCAATAAATGCCTGGAAAGCGTTCCGGGCATCGGCCTCGTCCTCGTCAACAAAGACGCCCTGGCCGCCTCGGCGGGCAGGTCCATGTCGCTTTCGCTCGATCTCCATGCCCAGTGGAGCACGATGGAAAAGAGCGGCACCTGGCGCTGGACGCCGCCAACCCACGTTGTCGCGGCCCTGGCCAGGGCCTGCGAACGACACCGGCGGGAAGGCGGCGTGTCCGCCCGCGGGGCACGTTACCGGCGCAATTGGCGCATCCTGATCGACGGCTTCCGCCAATGGGGATTCCGGACCTTGATCCCCGACGAGGTGGCCATCCCCATCATCGCGACCTTCCATATTCCGGAGCCGTTCGCGCATGACTTCCGGCCCTTTTACGAAGCACTGGAGCGGCGCGGGATCACCATCTTCCCGGGACGGCTGACCGCCGCCGGAACGTTCCGCATCGGTGTCATGGGCGATCTGGTCGAATCGGACATCCGCATGATCATGGACGTCATCCGCGAAGTCCTCGGCGAGATCGATTCGCGCTACAAGGACCTGCCGCGGATCAGCTAGGACGTATCGCCGCCACGATGGCGTCCGCCAACGCATTTGCCGACGCGGGGGCCATGTCGAGATAAAGCGCGGGATCGATGACCTCGATCTCCATCAGGACAAACTGGCCACCGCGCAGGATGCCGTCGATCCGCGCGTAAACGGGACGACCAGGGACATGCCGCAGGACCTCCTCCGCGGCCGCCACATGCTCCTTCTCGGGAACAACGGACACCGGAGCAAGCGGGCGGTAACGCCCGTTCACCCGAAAATCGTCAGGATTGGGGCGCTTCCTCACACCATGGGCGAAACGTCCGTCGATGAACACGAGCGACAATTCGCCTTCGCGGATCTCCGGCATGAATTCCTGGAGCAAGATATCGTTCTGGCCCGTTTCGGCGCGCAGGGCCTCGGCCTGCGCGGCCACCTGGTGGCGCTCGACGAGGATCACGCCCACGCCGCTTTCCCCGATGCAGGGCTTCAATACGAGCCGATCTCCAGGAATTTCGGATGCCGTGGTTTCTATATCTTGATCTTGATCGACGATGCGCGTGACCGGGCAGGGTACTCCGTGGGCGATGAGATCCAGCAGATACCGCTTGTTCGAGTTCCATAGTAGCAGGGCGACGTCATTGATCACGGGAATCGCCTCGTCCCGCAGTCCATGGATCCATCGGAAAAATTTCTCACTCTGTTCCGTGTAGTCCCATACGGAACGGACCACCACGCCCGCCGCGCGGCCTTTTGCCTCCTCCTGCGGTTTGATCTCGTCCCAGGGACGCAAGACGGTCTCCACACCCCGATGTTCCAGGGCCTTCTTGAGCGCCAGATCGCAGCCGATTGCCTCGGGAGGGATCTTCGCGCAGGTCGCCAGTAGCAGCTTCACGGCACCCCCTGCCTCTGGTCGACGGCGGCGACCACGCCGTTCTCGCTTCCATTGTGTCGCTCAAGAAGCACGGCGTCATAGACCGCCCCAGTATGGATGAGCGGGGTGACGTGCCAGGACCCGGAGAGCTCCCTCTCGAACGGATAATTGCAGAGCGATTTGATGCCGTTGCCGTATCGAAGGATGATCTTCGCCTGCCCGTGCATCTGACCGCCTAGTTGCCGAAGAATGGCGGCCTTCTCCTTGACCAGTGCGGCGATGATGAAATGGCTCGCCTGTGTGACACAAGGGATCGTTTCGAGCGGACGGCAGCTACACCGGATCCGCTCCGCCAGACCCTGATGCGTGACAAGCTTTTTCGCGAGACGGGTCGCTTCAGGATCGATATCGTGACACAGCAAATTCGCCTCGCTTTCCCGGGCGAAGAGCAGCGCCGTGGCGGGCAGCGCCCCGGCCCCTATGAAGACAATCCTTGATCTCGGGCCTATCCCGGAAGCCGCCAACTCCGCCCGGAACGACTTCCGAAACTCCGTGTAAGTAGCATCCAGATAGGCTTCCAAAGGCAAGGTTCCCTCTGCCAGTCGCTTGCAAAGGTTGCGGGAATGGTCCTTTTCCAGATCGCAGAGAGCGCGATCCAGAACATCGCGGAGCATCGTGGCCTCGTGAAGAAGCTCGAGATCGCCTTCCCAACGCCGCCAGCACGAGGCGTTCTCCGCATCCATGACGAACTGGCGAACGGAGCCCAGCTTTTTTTCCAAGGGATCGAAATTGCCGCAACGGCCGGCTTCCTGGCGAAGCTCTTCCATCTCGGAGCTCAGGGCGCGTAATTCAGCCAAGAAAGAATGTTTGTTTGAGCGCATGAACCTTCTCGCCTGAAAGCCGGGACATCGACCACTACACGTGTCTACCGGCCGGCTGCGTGGAGGACACCTTCAAGGGCTACCGAGCCGGCGGGCGAGCCGCGCCGCCGGCGCCACCCGCCCAAGCAGCGCGGCGGCCGCCGCCGCGCCGCGCGCCCGAAGCGTCGCCCGGGGCAGGCGCGCCTCGAGCGGCGGCGCCACGAACGCCTCGAGCCAGGCCTCGGCCGGCGGCCGCGCCAGCACCCCGCCGAGGTCGAACAGCGCGAGGTCCGCGACCCCGGCCGCCGCCGCGACCGCGACGTCCTCGCGGAGCTCGTCGGCCGACCGGTAGACCGGCTCGTCGCCGAGGGCGCCCTTCCCCACCGCGCCCAGCGAGACGCCCGCCCTCGGACCGAACCGCCGAGCGGCGGCGCGGCTCGCCCAGGCGAGCAGCGCGAGCGCGTCGTCCCGGCCGAGCGCGCCGCGCGAGTAGCCCTCGAACAGCGATGTGTAGAGCATCGCGCTGACCCGCCCCCACGGCGGCGCCGACACGGGCGTCCCGAGGATCCGCTCCCAGCCGCGCGCCGGCCCGTCGGCCAGGACGAGCGGCACGATCGCGGCCGAGGTGGCGATCCCGCGCGCGCGGAGCGCGACCGCCATCTCGACGTACGCGCGCTCCGCGTCCCGCCACCGCGCGCCACCCCGCGCCCCCGCGCGCCTGCCGCCGAGCAGCTCGAGCGCGCCGCGCCCCCCGGCGAGCGCGCGGCGCACCTCCTGGATCGGCGGCTCGAGATCGAACACGACCTCCGCCGCGGCGAGGCCCCGGCCGTCGAGCGCGTCGAGCAGCCGCGCGACGAACGCGCCGAACGCCGCCGCGTTGCCGGCGCTCGCCCAGCGCCCGTCCTCGTCCGCGATCATCGGCCACACCGCGACCGCCACGCCCGCGTCCGCGCACGCGGCCGCGAGATCCGGCAGCCCCGCCGCCGTCTCGGGCCGCACCGCGATCGCGAGCTCCAGCGCGTAACGCCGCAGGAGCGCGAGCGTTCCGGGCGCCCGCACGACCTCGAGCGGCAAGAGCTCGCTCCAGATCCGCCGGCGCGGCGTCACGTCCGTCCCCCGCGCCGCGCCGCCGTCCGCGCTGACCACGGCGGGCCGCCGCACGCGCGGCGCCGGCGCCGTTTCCTTCCGAACCCCGGGCAGCCCCCGCTACACTCGCGCGTCATGAAGATCCTCTACGGCGTCGTCGGCGAAGGGATGGGGCACGCCATGCGCTCGCGCGTCGTGATCGAACACCTGCTCGCGCAGGGGCACGAGCTCGAGATCATGGCGTCGGGCCGGGCGACCGACTTCCTGTCGAAGCGCTTCGCCGGGGTGAACCGCATCCACGGGCTCCACATGATCTACGAGGAGAACCGGGTGAGGCGCGGCAAGACGCTCTGGTCCAACGTGCTCTCCGGCGCGACGGGCACGCCGAAGAACATCGCCGCGTACTTCGAGCTCATCAAGGACTTTCGCCCCGAGCTCACCGTCAGCGACTTCGAGTCGTGGACGTACCTCTACGCCAAGATCCACCGGCTGCCGATCCTCTCGGTCGACAACATGCAGATCATCAACCGGTGCACCCACGACCCGGAGATCGTCGCGGGCCACGAGGCGGGCTTCCAGCTCACGCGCGCGTTCGTGAAGAGCAAGCTGCCGTTCTGTAACCATTACGTCATCGCCACGTTCTTCCGGCCCCCGGTCCGCAAGCAGGACACGACGCTGGTGCCGCCCATCCTCCGCCCGGAGATCATCGCCGCGAACCGCCGCCCCGGAGAGCACCTGCTCGTCTACCAGACCGCCGAGGGGAACGACGCGCTCTCGGAGACGCTCGCCAGGACCGGGCTCGAGTGCCGCATCTACGGGATGCGCCGGAACATCGCCGAGGAGCAGGTCGAGGGGAACCTGCGCTACCGCCCCTTCAGCGAGGAGGGCTTCATCGACGACCTCGCCTCCTGCCGCGCCGTCATCGCCGGCGGGGGGTTCACGCTCATGGGCGAGGCGGTCTACCTGCGCAAGCCGATGCTCGCCGTCCCCCTCGGCCGCCAGTTCGAGCAGGTGCTCAACGCCCGCTACCTCGAGCGCGAGGGGTTCGGCCGCGCCGCCGACTCGCTGGACGACCCGGCCGTGGTCGCCGACTTCGTGAAGGCCATCCCCGCCTGCGAGGAGAAGCTTTCGGGCTACTCCCAGGAAGGCAACCAGCAGCTGTTCGAGGTGATGGACGGCCTGCTCGACCGCGCGCTCGCCGGCGTGCTCTGACCGCGGCGCGCGAGGCGCGGGGATCGACTCCGCCGCGCCCCGCACCGCCGCGCTCCGCCGCGCTCCACCGCGCGGGCCCGCCTACTTCGGCCTGCAGCCCTTGATGTCCGAGCCGGAGATGCCGTTGCACTCCTCGCCCGCGGGGCAGTCCGTCTGCTCGACGCACGTCTTGAGACACTGGAGCGCCGCGGTGTCGTCGGGCTTGCCGCACACTGACCCGTCCTCGCACTCGCCGTCCGCGCCCTCCTTCTCGCACGCCTCGCCGAGCGCCGACTCGCCGCCGCAGCCCCAGGCGAGCAGCGCGCCGACCATGAGCCCCATCCCGATCCACGTGGTTCGCATCGATGACCTCGTTTTCTTCACTTCGACTGCGCACGGCGAGGACGCGGCGCGCCGATCGAGCGTGACGCGGCGCGCTCCCCGACCCCTCCGTGCGTCTCTGGATGCTACCGCGCGCTGCGGCTCTTTGCGCCCTGGCGCGGGGTCCACGACGCCGATGCGGTCTCCTCGATCCGGATGAGGACGGCGGTGATGTTGTCGCGGCCACCGTTCTCGTTGGCGCAGTCGATGAGCTTGCCGCACGCGTCGTCGAGCGCGGCGTTGTCCTCGATGATGCGCGCGATCTCGCGATCGTCGACGAGCCCGTGGAGGCCGTCGGAGCAGAGGAGGAACACGTCGCCGGGCTCGACGCGCTCGGCGCGCAGGTCGACGTCCACGCTGGGGCCGATGCCGAGCGCGCGCGTGATCACGTTGCGGGGCAGGTACGCGAGGTCGCTCTCGGTGAGGTCGGGCCGCTCGAGGAGCGCGTCGGCGATGAGCGAGTGGTCTCGCGTCAGCTGCGCGAAGCCGCCCTTGCGCAGCAGGTAGCAGCGGCTGTCGCCGGCGTGCGCGACGTAGAACTTCCGCTCTCGCGGCGCGAACGCCGCGGCGACGACCGTCGTCCCCATCCCGCGGTAGTACCGGGAGTCGTCGGCGTGCGCGAAGATCCGCGCGTTCGCGTACGTCACGGCGGCGCGCAGCCGGTCGCCCGTGGACGCCTTGCGGCGCTTGCCGTTCGCCTCGCGGAAGTAGCCGGCGATGGCGCTCGCGGCGATCCGGCTCGCTACCTCGCCGGCCTCGTGGCCGCCCATGCCATCCGCGACGACGTAGACGTTGAACTCGGGGAGGAGGATGTATCGGTCCTCGTTGTGGACCCGCTCCCTGCCGACGTCCGATAGACCTGCCGCGATGGCGCGCATTCGCCCCGAGTCTAGACGACGCTTGGCCCTCCAGGGAACTGAGTTAATCTCCCCGGCCATGGCCGACCTGGTGATCGACAATCCCTATACCCTCGACGAAGCCGTCCGCCGGCCTCTCGCTGATGAGGCCGAGGTCAACCGGCTCCTCGACGCCGCGACCGCCGCCGCGCGGAGCTTCGCGCGCACCCCCCTCGCCGAGCGCGCCGCCCTGTGTCAGCGCGCGGTCGAGCGCATCGAGGCCAGCGCGGCGTCGATCGCCGCCGACATCACCCGCATGGTGGGCAAGCCGCTGCGCCAGTCCCGCAACGAGGTAGCGGGCATGGCGAAGCGGGCCCGGCACATGATCTCGATCGCGGAGAGCTCGCTCGCCGACGCGGTCCTCCCGGAGCTCCCGGGGCTGGAGCGGCGGATCGTCCGCGCCCCGCTCGGTGTGGTCTTCAACCTCCCCGCCTGGAACTATCCGCTCCTCACCGCCGTGAACGTGGTCATCCCCGCGGTGCTCTCGGGCAATGTCGTGCTGCTGAAGCACTCGCCGCGCTCGCCGCTCTGCGGGGAGCACTTCGCCGCGGCCTTCGCCGAGGCCGGCGCGCCGCCCGGCGTCGTCCAGGCCTTCCACTGCGACCACCCCACGTCCGAGCGCATCGCCTCGGACCCGCGGGTCAACTTCGTGGGCTTCACCGGTTCCGTCGAAGGCGGACGCCGGATCTATGCGGCCACGTCGAAGAAGGTGGCCGTCGACGCCGGCCTGGAGCTCGGCGGCAAGGACGGCGCGTATGTCGCGGCCGACGCGGACCTCGAGAAGGCGGTGGACGGGATCGTCGACGGCGCCTGCTACAACGCCGGACAGAGCTGCTGTGCGGTCGAGCGTGCGTATGTCCACCGCGATCTCTATCCGAAGTTCGTGGAGGCCGCGCTGGAGCTGATGAAGAAGTATGTCCTCGGTGATCCGACCGACGAGCGCACGAACATGGGTCCGATGGCGCAGCCTCACGCGCCGGCGTTCCTGGAGGCGCAGGTGAAGCAGGCGCTCTCGCGGGGAGCGCGGGCGCTCTGCGGCGGGCGGGCGATCCAGGTCGACGGCCGCGGGCGCTTCTTCCAGCCGACGCTCCTCGTGGACACGGCGCCGGATCTCGACGTGATGCGCATCGAGTCGTTCGGGCCGGTGCTGCCGATCGTGCCCGTCTCGTCCGACGAGGAGGCGCTCGCGCTGATGAACGACAGCGATCTCGGGCTCACGGCGTCGGTGTGGACGCGCGACAGGGAGCGCGCGGCGCGGCTCGCGGCCGAGCTCGACGTGGGCACGGTCTACATGAACCAGTGCGACACGCTGGATCCGGCGCTCCCGTGGACGGGCGCGAAGAACAGCGGCAAGGGCGCGACGCTCTCGGCGCTCGGGTTCCTCCACCTGACGCGGCCGAAGTCGATCAACTTCAAGCTCGGCTGACGGCCCGCGCGCGCGTCGCCGGCGCCCGCTGTGGGGCGCCGGCGACCGGTTCAACGGACGCGCACGGGAGGTCGCCTCGTTCGGGCACGTTCTGACCTGTGCGTAGGCGCCGGGCGCCGCGCGAACAGGCTGCGCGGGCGAACGGCCTCTGTCACCACCGCTCGCTCCACCAACCCAACCTGGGTGAGCTCCAACCCAACCTGGGTGAGCTCCAACCCAACCAGGTTGGGCTCGCTAACCCAACCTGGTTGGGCTCGAACCGTCCGGCGCCTGCGCCAGCCCCTCGCCGAGCACGTCGAGGACGGCCTCGGTGAGCTCCATCGCGCCCTCGCGCGGCAGGTGCCCGTCGAGGAACATGCGCGCGAGCCCGTAGGCCATCGCGCGGCCCGCGACCTCCGTGACGATGGGGTCGGTGGGACGCAGCTCGCCGTACGCTCGCGCCTCCTCGAGCATCCTTTGCAGCCGCGACCGCGCCTCGTCCTGGGCGGCCAGAAGCGCGCGCGCGCCCTCCGGGTCGCTGCGAAAGGCAGGGCCGTTCAGGAGCTCGAACAGCGCGGGATGCTCCAGGGCGAAGCGCACCGACGCGAGCCCGAGCGCGCGGAAGCGCAGCAGCGGGGAGGTCGCCGCCGCCACCTCCGCCGCCGAGGCGAGCTCGAACCGCTCGATCCCGGCGAGGGCGACCTCGCGCAGGAAGTCCTCCCGCGACGGGAAATGGCGGAACGGCGCCGCCGGAGAGACGCCGACCCGCCGCGCCGCCTCCCGCACCCGCACTGCATCGACGCCGCTCTCCTCGAGGAGCGCCAGCCCCGCGTCCACGAGGGCCCGCTTGAGGTCGCCATGGTGATAGCCGCGCGCCGCCCGCTTCGAGGGCGCCCGCCCGGCAGGCGGCTTCGCGGCGGCGGTCGCCCTCTTCTTCGCAGGCGGCTCCTCGGCGCGCTTTGGACCCGGAGGCATGCCGCGCTTTCCCGGGGACGGACAGCGGAGTCAAGCAGGAGCCCGCTGCTCCGACGCGTTCCGCCGCAGCGCGGGAAGACCCTGGACGCCCGGCGACGCCGCCGCGCACGATCCAGCTTGCGCCGATGTGATCGATGATTACATCATCCGAGCGCAATGTGATCACCGATTACATCTGCCCTGCCGGAGGTCCCATGTCCATCGCCCTGTCTGCCCCCGTCCCCGACGCCGCCCTCGACGCTGCCTTCGCCGGCGCGGTCCGCGCTTCCCCGGAGGCCGCGCGCGCCTTCGACCACCTGGCCGACCTCGAGGCCGAGTACGGATTCACGCCGCTCGCGGTCGAGGGAGCGCTGCCCGAAGGTCTCGAGGGCACGCTGTTTCGCGTGGGCCCGGCCCGCGTCACCCTCTTCGGCGTCCGCGTGCCGCACCCCTTCGAGGCGGACGGGGGCATGCTCGCCGTGCGGCTCTCGGGCGGCCGGGCGGAGGGCGCGCACCGCCTGGTGCGCAGCCGCGGCCTCGTCGAGGAGCTCGCGGCCGGCCGGCGCCTCTACGGCTCGACGCTGCCCTGGCCCACGCGCGTGCTCCGCGCGCTGCAGGGCAAGGAGGGCAAGAACGTCGCGAACACGAGCCCCTTCGTCGCCGGCGGCCGCCTCTTCGCGCTCGTGGAGGCCGCCAGGCCGACGGAGCTCGATCCAGCGACCCTCGACACCCTGGGCGAGACCGATCTCGGCGGCGTGCTCGGCCCCACCTTCTCGGCCCACCCGCACCGCGTCGCTGCGCGGAAGACCAGCTACAACTTCGGCGTCCGGTACGGCCGCACGCCCCAGCTCGACCTCTATGCGGTCGACGACGAGGGGCGCGCGCGCGCGCTCGGCGCGGTGCCGCTCCCGGCGCCGGTGATGCTCCACGACTTCTGCGCCACCCGGCGGCACCTCGTTTTCTTCGTCTCGCCCGCCGTCATCCGGATGGGGCGCGCGCTCCTGCGCTGGGGAAGCTTCGACTCCTGGGTGCGCTTCGAGCCCCGCCGGGGCACCGAGGTGATCGTGGTCGACATCGACGACGTCTCCCGCGTGCGCCGCTTTCGCGTCGACGCCTTCTTCCAGTGGCACTTCGCGAACGCCCACGACGACGGCGACGACCTCGTCGTCGACCTCGTCCGCTACCCCGGGCTCGGCACGCTCGGCGCCATCGGCAAGGACCCGGACGGGCCCGAGCTCTCCTCGGTCGAGGGCGGCGTCCTCGTGCGCCACCGCGTGCGCGCCGCGCGCGAGCAGCTCCTCGTGGAGGACCTCGGCGGCGTCCGCGGCGAGTTCCCGCGCTGCGACCCGCGGGTCGAGGGGGAGCGGCACGGCGTGGTCTTCCTCGCCGCGGAGGGGTGGGCCGATGGCGCGCACGGAAACGCCGTCGCGCGCGTGGACCTCGGCACGGGCGCGATCACCCGGGCGCACCTCGAGCGCCACGAGCTCCCTTCGGAGCCGGTCTTCGTGCCGCGCTCGCCCGGCGCTCCCGAGGGGGATGGCCACGTGCTCGCCCTGGTCACCGACGTGAAGGCCAGGAAGAGCGCCGTCCACGTCTGGGACGCGGCGCACCTCGACGACGGGCCGCTCGCGCGGGTCCACCTGCCCCATGCCTCGCCGCAGACCTTCCACGGGACGTTCCTGCCCGCGAAGAGCTGAAGGCCCGGGCAGCGGCATGACCGGCCGCCGACACCCACGACGCGATACCCTTCCCGGCACAGCACCCCAGGCGCGAGATCGACCTCGAGCGATACCGCGCTCGAGGCGATGAATCCCGCATGCCTCCTGTCGAGTCGTGCGGCGGACCGAGGCTGGAGGGCCCGGCGACGAGCGCAAAAGCGATCCAGTCGTTGCGAACGCTGCGGAGGAGCATCGCGCCTGCGGGCGCACCCTTCCTCCTTGACATCCACGGATCGTTTTGTTCTTCCTTTTCTCCACGCTCATGGACGATCTCATCACCCTCTCTTCGAGCGCGTTCCCCGCCGCGTCGCGCGTCGTTGGCTTCCGTGGGGTCGAGGCGATCTCGCGCCTCTATGAGATCGAGATCTTCGTCACCGTCCCCTCCGAGGACGGCGACTTCGATCTTGCCGATACGGTGGGCGCCAAGGCCCAGCTCGTCCTCGATCGCCAGGACGACCTGCCGCCATTCCTCCTTGCCGGCGTGCTCGGCCGCGTCGATCTGCTGCACGAGTTCGACGGGCGCGCGCTCGTCCGGGGGCTCCTCGTCCCCCGGCTCTGGGAGCTCCGTCTGTCCAGGCATAGCCGCATCTTCACCGGCAAGAGCGTGCCCGAGGTCATCGAGGAGATCCTCACGGACAACGGGTTCACGGAGCAGGACTACGAGATGCGCCTCGGGGCGTACGAGCCGGAGGAGCACATCTGCCAGTACCGCGAGAGCGATCTCGATTTCATCTCGCGCTGGATGGAGCGTGAGGGAATCCGCTACTGGTTCGAGCACACGGAACAGGGCGAGAAGCTCATCCTCGACGACAGCGCGTGGTACCCGGATGAGGCCGTCGGCGTCCCGGTGCGCTACTATCCCCAGCTGGGGCACGACCGGAGCGCCGGCGCCTCCTTCCGATCCTTCTCAGCGCAGCACAACAGCCTGCCCGCATCCATCAAGCTACGGGATCACGACTACGCCCGGCCCAACCTCGACGTCTCCGGCTCTGCGCCCGTGTGGCAGTACGGGCCCGGGGAGGTCAACCTCTATGGCGAGCGCTTCTTCAGCCCTGACGCCGGCAAGCGGCTGGCGAAGCTCCGCGCCGAGGAGCTGCTCGCCCGGCAGGTGATCTACCAGGCGGCCGGGACGCGCCTGCACCTGCGCGCGGGCACCGCCTTCCAGCTGGAGGAGCACCCGCGCGCCCCCCTGAACGCGCGCTATCTCGTCATCGAGGCGCGGCACTTCGGGAACCAGGCGGGAGACATGAGCAGCTTCCGCGAGCTCCTCGGCCTCGAGCACGACGACGTCTACTTCGTCGAGCTCCGCGCGATCCCTGCGAAGACGCAGTTTCGCCCCGAGTGCCGCACTGGCTGGCCGCGCATCTATGGATTCGAGAACGGCGTGATCGATGGCCCCGCCACGACGGATTACGCGCAGATCGATGGCCAGGGTCGCTACAACGTGAAGTTCCTGTTCGACGAGAGCAGCCTGAAGGACGGCGCCGCCTCCACCTGGGTGCGGATGATGCAGCCCCACGGCGGGAGCGTGGAGGGCTTCCACTTCCCGCTGCGCAAGGGGACCGAGGTGCTCCTGAGCTTCCTCGGCGGAGACCCGGACCGGCCCGTCATCACGGGCGTGGTCCCCAACGCGCACACGCCGAGCCCGGTGAGCAGCGGCAACCACACGAAGAACGTCATCCAGACCGGCGGGCGCAACAGGCTGGAGCTCGACGACCTCGACGGCCAGCAGCGGATCACGATGTCGACGCCCCACACGAACTCGTACATCCGCATGGGGTCGCCCAACAAGGGTCACACCATGATCGTCCACACCGACGGCCCCACCAAGCTCGACGCCGGCGGCAACCTGGATATCGAGGCCGGCTATCAGAGCGGCGGCGGCCACAAGCAGGAGAAGGTGAAAGGCCCGGTCATCGAGATCTACGAGAACACGAAGAACGAGACGGTGACCCTCGATGTCACGGAGACGTACAACCAGCGCCAGCACACCGAGGTCGCGACCGGGCAAGATCTCCTGGTCAAGGCCGGCGGCCAGAAGATCGGCGTGAACGGCGGGATGGGCGTCAACGTCGACGGCGGCGTGACCATCAAGGTGGGCTCGGGACACGCGCTCTCCGGCGCCGAGGGCGCCGATTACAAGATCGACGTGGTCGGCGGCAAATACGTGATGCACACCGACCAGGAGATGCAGATCAAGAGCAAGGCGGCCGCCCTCATCGAGAGCGAGGACGCGACCATGGACATCCGCTCCAAGGGCGCGATGACGCTCCACGCCGTGGGCCCCCTCACGACCCAGGGGCAGACCGAGACGACCCGCATCCTCGGCGTCTCGTTCAAGGACGTGAACGGCGACAAGACCGAGTTCACCCACGGCCACGCCCTCACCGTCAAGCTCGCCACCGAGCGCAACTTCACCATGTCGGCGGTCGCGAACTTCGCCCTGTCGGGGACCTTCGACCTCAAGATCGGCGTGTTCGTCAACGTCAACGCCTCGGCGACCTTCACGTTCGCCACCGGCGTGAAGGCGGAGTTCAACAGCACCATCGACCTGCGGACGACGCCGATGAAGATCCAGAACGCCACCGCGGGCTTCGTCTTCAACTCCACCGGTTGCTTCGTGATCAACACCATGGAGATGGCCTTCCTGGGGGTGTCGTTCATGTCCCGCGCCGCCATCCAGCTCATCAACTAGCGCCGCACGACGCCGGGAACGCCATGCGCACCATCAAACCCATGGGTCTCCTCCCCGCGGTCCGGGCCCAGGCGATCGGGCTGCCCGGCCGCGCCTGCGTCTCGGTCTCCGCCATGTGGCAGATCAACGCCGGGGGCGAGGTCGTGCTCGCGCACGACGGAGACCTGGCGGCGACGATCGCGGAGCACGGCTCCGCCACGTTCGACGCCGGCATGCCCAAGGCGCGCGGCGAGGTGCTGGTCGAGGGGTGCGCCTTCTGCGAGCGGCCCTCGATCGCGACCCAGGTCCGCCTCTCGTTCGGTCCGGTCGACAAGCGCCTCTACGTGGTGGGAGATCGCACCTGGGAGTTCGGCGGGCCCTCCGAGCCCGCCCCGTTCCAGCAGCTGCGCGTCTCGTGGGAGAACGCGCTCGGCGGCGCGGGCGACAGGCTCAACCCGGCCGGCAAGGGTCGCGCCGCCGCCGTGGTCGACGGGAAGAAGATCCACCCCATGCCGAACGTGGAATGGCCGGGCCGCCTCATCCAGTCGCCGCAGGACGGCGTGCCCCCGGCGGGCTTCGGTCCGCTCGACCCGACCTGGGAGCCCCGCCACAGCCGCGTTGGCACGTACGGCGATCGATGGCTGAAGACGCGTTACCCCGACTACCCCGAGGACTTCGATCCGCTCTTCTTCAACGTCGCCCCGGAGGATCAGTGGCTCCCGCGGTACATCGCGGGGGACGAGGCGTTCGTCATCGAGAACATGCACCCGGCGATGCCCCGCCTCGAAGGCGCGCTCCCCGGGCTCGTCGCCCGGGCCTTCGTGCGGACCCGCTCGGACGACCGCCGGCTCGACGTGCCCATGCACTGCGATACGGCGTGGTTCTTCCCGGGCGTCGCGCGCGTCCTGCTCGTCTGGCGCGGCGTGTTCCCGATCGCGGTCGACGACGAGATGGAGGTCTCCGAGCTCCTGGTCGCGCTCGAGCGGATCGGGTCGCCCGTGCCCGTCGAGCGCTACGACGAGGTGCGCGCGCGCCGCCTCGACCGGAAGCGGGGGCCGCTCCACGATCTGCGCGACGCGGATCTGCTGCCGCCAGGGGTCAAGGTGGCGAAGCCGAGCGGCGGCCGCGACATCGAGATCCTGCTCGAGCGCGAGGGCTCGTTCGACGACAACATGCGGCGGCGCGCCGAGCTCGAGCTCGAGCGGGCCCGCGAGCAGATCCGCTCCGCCGGCCTCGACCCGGACGCCTCGCTGCCGAGGCGCGTGCCCCCGCCCGAGGAGCTGCCCCGCAACGACACGGCGGCCTTCCTCGACGTCCTCGACGAGCGGGTCGCCGCCCTCCTGAAGGAGGCCGAGGAGCAGCGGGCGCGGGTGATGAGCGACTTCCGGGCGCAATGCGCGGCGCTGAGGCTCGATCCCGACGAGGTGATCGAGCGTGAGCGGCGCCGCTCGCTGGGGCCGCCCAGGGTGAGCGCGCAGAAGGAGCTGGAGACGCTGCGCGGGCTCAAGGCGCTCGCCGAGGCGACGGGCGTCAGCATGCCGGAGGAGGTGCTCCGCAAGCTCGATGACCCCGAGATCGAGGCGAAGCTCGTCCTCGCCGAGCGCAGCGCCAAGGACGCCTACCGGCAGACGGTGCACTTCATCGAGGCGGTGCCGCCGCTGCACCCGGACGACGCCCGGCGCGTCCGCGAGGAGGTCGAGGCCGCGCTGCGCGCGGGGGAGAGCCTCGCGGGGCGGGACCTTACGGGCGCGGATCTGGCCGGGCTCGACTTCAGCGGGGCCGACCTGCGCGAGGCCTTCCTCGAGTCGGCGCGCCTCGCGGGGTGCCGGTTCGACGGGGCGCAGCTCGAGCGGGCCGTCCTGGCGCACGCCCGCGCGGCGGGGGCGAGCTTCCGCGGGGCGCGCCTCGCCGGGGCGAACCTCGGCGGCGCGGACCTCACGGAGGCGAGCTTCGAGGGCGGCGCCGACCTGTCGCGCGCCATCCTCGCGCGCGCGACCCTCTCCCGCGCGCGCCTTGGGGGCGCGTCGCTCTCCGGCGCCGACCTCGGCGAGGTGAAGCTCGACGGCGCCGATCTGCGCCGCTGCCGCGCCCGCGAGCTCACCGTGACAGGCGTCGATCTCTCCGGCGCCGACCTGAGCGAGGCGGAGCTCGTGAGCTGCAACCTGATCCGGGTGAAGTGCGCCGGGACCAGCTTCGCCCGCGCCCGGCTCGCTCAGACGGTCTTCCTCGACGTGGAGGGCGACGGCGCGAGCTTCCGCGGGGCGAGCCTCGTGAACCTCCGCGTCGTGAAGGCCGAGAAGGGGTCGAGCTTCGCGCGCGCCGATCTCCGCGAGGCCGACCTCACCCGCGCCAACCTGCGCGGCGCCAGCCTCGCGGGCAGCGATCTCCGCGGGGCGGTGCTCGCCGCGGCCGACCTGAGCGAGACCGATCTCGCGGGCGCGCGGCTCGACGGCGTCCGCGCCGTGGAGGCGCGCTTCGAGGGGGCGAACCTGCGCGAGGCGAGCTTCGAGGCCGCGGACCTCATGATGGCGATGCTCGGACGCGCCAGCGTCGCCGGCGCGAGCTTCGAGCGAGCGAACCTCTTCCGCGCGGACGGCGCGCGGATGGTCGGCGACGGCAGGACCAGCCTGCGCGGCGCCAATGTGACGCAGTTCCGCTACGTGCCGAGCCGGGGCGACGATGGACAAGGCAGAGCTTGAGCAGCGCGTCCGCGGGGGCGAGGTGCTCGACCAGGCCGACCTGAGCGGGCTCGACCTCGCCGGCGCCGATCTGCGCGGCGCGGTCTTCACCGGCACCTCGTTGCGGGGCGCGAACCTCGCCGGGGCCAACCTCCGCGAGGCCACACTGTCGGGCTGCGATCTCGCCGCCGCGATCCTGGAGGGCGCCGGGCTCCGGCACCTGACCGCTACCCGGACGCGCTTCGTCATGGCGCGCCTCGCGGGCGCCGACATGTCGGCCGTGAACATCACCGACTGCGACGCGGACGCCGCCGATCTGTCCGGCATCGACGGCACGCTCGCGAGCTTCTCGCAGACCAGCCTCGCGGAGGCCAGGCTGACCGGCGCCAACCTCGACCGCGCCGCGTTCATGCGCTGCGGGCTCCGGGCCGTGGATCTGCGGAACGCCTCGCTCCGCCGCGCGGCCCTGTTCCGCGCCGATCTGCGCGAGGCGCCGCTGGACGGCGCGCGGCTGACGAGCACCGTGCTCTCGGAGGCGAACCTCAGCGGGCGCTCGTTCCGCGGGGTCGACCTCGGCATGACGCAGCTCATCGACGCCCTGCTCGAGGGGTGCGACTTCGAGCAGGCGAAGCTCGTCCAGACGAACTTCAAGGGGGCGAGGCTCAAGGGGGCGGTCCTGTCGGGCGCGCAGGCGAGGAACGCGATCTTCGTCGAGGCCGACCTCGAGGGCGCCGCGATGGAGGGGGCCGACCTCTTCCAGGCGCTCTTCAGCGACGCGAGCGCGGCCCGCGCGCGCGCGGGCGGGTCGAACCTGCAGCAGAGCATCTGGCACCGGGCCCGCTGCGCGGCGTCGAGCTTCCGGGGCAGCGACCTGACGTACGCCGACTTCTCCCACGCGGATCTCACCGGCGCCGATCTCTCGGGGTGCCGCATGTTCCGCGCCAGGCTGCACCGCGTCTCCGACCTCGGGGCGAGCTACCCGTCCGGCCGCGCCGGGGCTCTCGGCGACGACGAGCTGCTCGCCGAGGCCGAGACCTGGTGGGAGAGACACCAACCGACGACGAGAAAGGGTGACGACGATGGGTGAGGTGGCGGCCAGGCTGCGCGCGCGGGCGGTCTTCGAGGAGTTCGGGGAGGTGGTCGGGGTGCGGCCCGGCGCCGTCCGCGTGCGCGCGGCGCTCGCCGAGGTGGACGCGCGTCGCGCGGTGAGCTGCCTGGTAGAGCCCGCTGCAGGCGACCGCGTGCTCCTCGCTACCGAGGAGGGCGGCGACGCCTTCGTGCTCGCGGTGCTGGAGCGGCCCGAGGGCGCGCCGACGATCCTCGCCGTCGACGGGGATCTCGAGCTGCGGGCGCAGCGGGGCAAGGTGACCGTGGCCGCGCAGCACGGCGTCGACGTGGCCGCCGGCGCGCCCGTCCGGGTGGCCGCGCCCGCGGTCGACGTCACCGCCGTCGAGGGCCGCCTCGCGGTGCAGGTCCTCGACGTGTTCGGCGCCGTGGTGAAGGCGGAGCTCGGCAAGGTGAAGACGCTCGCGCGCTCGGTCGACGCGGTGATCGAGCGGCTGAGCCAGCGCGTGCGGCGGTCGTACCGGACGGTCGAGGAGATCGATCAGGTGCGCGCGCGCCAGATCGATTACGAGGCGCAGGGCAACGCGCGGCTCCACGGCGAGAACGCGCTGGTCACGGCCGAGGTGCTCGCCAAGGTCAACGGCGCGCAGGTGCACCTCGGATGAGCCGCGGCGCGCCGGGGATGAACAGGAGGCGACGATGTTCGTGAACACGCAGATGGGCGGCGTCAACACCGGGTTCCCCGACGTGTGCCTGACCCCGGCCCCGCCGGCGCCAGCGCCGGTCCCGATCCCCTACCCCAACATCGCCACGGGCGTGATGGGCACCCCCGCCGTGTACAACGTCCTCACGAGCTGCGCCCCGACGCACAACCTGGGGACGGTCATCCCGCTGTCGAACGGCGACAACGCGGGCGTCGCGACCGGCGTCGCGTCGGGCACCGTCATGGGCCCGTGCCGGCACGTCACTGGCTCGTTCACCGTGCTCGTGGGCGGGATGCCGCTGACGAAGCTCACCAGCATGTCCATCCAGAACAGCACCAACTGCCCGGGCATGCGCGTCGCCCCGAGCCAGGTCACGGTGCTCTCTCTCGGGCCGTGAAGCGCGGGGCGCCTCGCGCGCCTGCGCCAGGATCGGGAGCGCCCCCTCCAGCGAACGACAGACCGCCAGCGTGACACCGTGGACACCACCTACAGCCACACGATCCGCGCCCTGCTCTGCCCGCACTGCGGCGCCCCCCTCTCCGCGCCGGCCGCGGGCGCGCAGATCTCCTGCCGGTACTGCGGCGTGGCGCTCGCGATCGCCGCGCGCGACGAGCGGCCCCTCCAGCCCGCGCCGTCCGCCCCGCTGCCCGAGCCCGAGCGCCTCGCGCGGCTGCGCGCTCAGGTGGGGCGCCCCCTCGCCCCGCCGCCGCTCGTCGCGGAGCTCCTGCACGAGGGCACCCTCGCCCCCTGGAAGCACCAGGAAGCCGCGGCGCTCTGGCAGAGCACGCGCGCCGAGCTCGCGTCGGGGCCGCGCCCCGAGGCGGCCGAGCGCCTCTTCTTCCTGACGATCCTCCTCTTTTCCGCCGAGCGCGATCCGGCGCGCAAGCGCGCGCTGATCGAGACCGCGCTCGACCTCCTGACGCTGCCTCGCCACCGGCAGGCCCTGCGCTGCATGCTGGCCCGCAACGCCGCGCTGGCCGGCGATCTGGAGGCCGCGCGCGCCTGGCTCGCCCCGTGCGACGCGCGATCCGACGATCTGGCGAGCGACACCGAGCTCCGCTTCGCCTGCGCCTACCTCGCGACCGCGGAGCGCCGCTGGGACGAGGTCCTGGCCGCCATCGGCGAGCGCCCGCACGACGTGCCGCTCGCCGCCTCGGCCGCGTCCGTGTGCACCGTTCTGCGGGCCAACGCCCACGAGCGGCGGGGCGCGGTCGACGTCGCGACCGAGCAGCTCTCGGCCGAGCTGCGGGCCGGCCTCGAGGCGCCGCGCCGCGTCGAGGCCATCCTGGAGGCGAACGGCGCGCTCGATCTGTGCCCGCAGAGCTTCCCCCGGGCGCGCGCCGCGTCGGCGCAGAAGGCGGCCGCCGATCCCGCCCAGACGACGCTGCTCGTCCTCGGCGGCGTCTTCCTCGCGCTGGGCGTGCCGCTGCTCGCCGTGGGCGTGGTGATGCTCGTCGTGCTCGCGACCGGCGGCGCGGACCGGATCACCGCCGAGCCGATCCTCCTCCCCATGGGCGGCGTGCTCACGATCGTGGGCGGCGCGTACCTCCGCCGCGCCCTCCTCACGCGGCGCCTGCGCCTCCACGGCATCGCGGCTCAGGCCGAGATCCTGCGCGTCGACATGACGCGCGCGAGCATCGACGACATGCCGGTCCAGCGCCTCCGCCTCCGGGTCACCCTCCCCGGGCGCGAGCCCTACGAGGCCGAGGTGAAGCACGCCCTCCGCGCCATCGACCTCGGCAGGGTGGCGTCGGGCAGGAGCATCGGCGTGCGCGTCGATCCGAAGGATCACCGGCGCGTCGTCGTCGCCTGAGCCGGATCCTCCCTCTTCATGAGGCCTCGCCCGGCCCGCCGTCCGGGTCGGGCGGGATCTCGACCAGCCGCCGCTCGTCCACCTTGCTCAGCTTCGCGCCGCGCCGCTCCGCGCCGTGGACATTGGCGCCGTCCAGCTCCGCATCGCGCAGGTCGGCCCCTTCCAGGCACGCGAAGGAGAGGTTCGCCCCGCGCAGCCGGCAGGCGCGCAGGCTCGCGCCGGTCAGGTCGGCGCGCACGAGCCGACACTGCCCGAGATCTGCGCGGTGAGCGAGCGCGCTCCGCAGCACTGCCCCGTCGAGCCGGGCCTCCGTGAGCCGCGCGTGGCGCAGGTCGGCCCCCTCGAGCCGGGCGCCGCGCAGGTCAGCGCGCTCGGCCTGGGCGCGCTGCAGGTTGATGCCAGCCGCGCTGGCGCCCGCGAGCACGACGCGGGGGCAGATCGCGCGCGACAGGTCGGCCCGCTCGAGGTTCGCCCCCGCGAAGCTCGTCTCGTCGAGCCTGGCGCCTTGCCAGCTCGATCCCGGGGCCGCCGCGTCCTTGCACGAGCACCGGATCAGCGACGCGCCCTTCGCCCGAGCGCCCGCGAGCCTCGCGCCGTCGAACGTCGCGCCCTCCGCGCGCGCGTCGTCGAGGCGCGCGCCCTCCAGCACGGCGCGCGACAGATCGGCCCGCGAGAGGTCGGCCCCCGTGAGGTCGGCCCCCGTGAGGTCGGCCTCGCTGAGATCGGCGCCCGCGAGCCTCGCCTCCGCGAGCTGCGCGTGGGCGAGCGCGCACCCGCGCAAGCTCGCCCCCTCCAGGTTGAGCCGCGCGAGCGAGGCGTCGCGCAGGTCGAGGCCGCTCAGGTCCGCGCCCGCCAGGTCCAGGCCATCCACCGGCTCGCGGGCGCGCAGCCTCGCCAGCACCGCCGCTCGCAGCGCGGTCGCGGGCGCGCCTGCCGGCGGATCTCCCGCCGGAGAAGCGGCGCCCTGCGCGTCCGGTGGCGCCGGCTCCGGCGGCTGCGCAGGTGGCTGCGCCGGCGCACGCACGGGCTCCGTGGAGCGCGACACCGACGGCTCTGTGGAGCGCGAGACCGGCGTGTTCTCGGCGGAGGACTGCGTCATTTCGCGCGCGGGGAAACGTGCATCGACGGTCGTCTCCGCCAACGGATCGCCCGGTGCCGCAGGCGGCGGGCTCTCCTCGGCAGCGCCGGGCGAAGACCACGGCGCGCCCGGGATCGGTGGCGCCGCGGTCGGCGCGCGCGCGCCGGGCGGGGGGAGCGCGAAGGGCGCGATCGGCCGCTGTGCGTACCCCGCGATCTCCCTGGAGCTCAGGCGGTAGGTCTGCTGGGACGGATCGACCGCACCGGACGCGGGGTGCGGGGCGGGCGGAGTCGTCGCTACGGCGAGGGACGACGAGTACGACGAGGGCGATGAAGTGCGCGCCGCGGCCGCCGGATCCCTCGCCGGGAAGGGCGGACGCAGCTCGCCCTGCGCCGCTGGCGCGCTCGGGAGCCACGCGATCTCCTCGGGCGTGGGCCAGGCGAGCGGGCGCCTTGGCAGCTCCAGCCCGGCGAAGACACGGCTCTCCGCGAGCTCCCGGAAGTGCTCGAGGTCGAAGTGGCCGCGCCAGACGAGCGCGCCGAGCTGGCGTTCGACATCGAGGAGGAGCGTGTCGGCGCGCAGCTCGATCGGCTGCACCGGCCCGGGGCCGCCCGGGCCCACGATGTACCGGCGCGCCAGCGCGCGCGCCGACGGGAGCTGGGTTTGCAAGCGCGGCAGCCAGGGGTGAAGCCCATCGAGGACGATCCACTCGTCGCCGCGCAGGAGATCGACCTGCTGATCGGGCGGCGCCGCATGGAAGTACCGCCAGTCGAAGCCCTCCGGGATCTCGGTGGCCGGAGGACACAGCGACTGCGGATCGATCCCGCCGAGGAGCCGTCGTCGCGCCGGCCAGCGGGGCGAGATCGGCCCGAACCCGATCGGCCGCGCGGGCTGCGCCGGGTCGAGCAGGTTCGGCAAGGCGGGCGCGTCGGCCGCCGCGGGCATGCCTGCGGGGTTTTCCGCCGCGCTCGCGCAGGCGCGCTCGTAGACCAGCGGCATCTGCTGGAACGGGCGCGGGCGCTGCGGCGCCGCGAGCGAGCGGTCCCCGAACACGTGGATCCGCTTGTCGATGACAGGCACGCTCCCGCGGAAGAGGCCGAGTCGCACCGTCATGCTGGTGATCGGCCGCGCGTCCGGAGCGTAGGCGCACCCCGTCAACACCACGCCCGCCCCGGGTAGGTACGGTGAGAGGTCGCTCGCCGCCGCGAGCGAGCTCGTGGGCAGGTCGCCCGCATAGCTGTCCTCGTGCGCGATCTCCACGGGGGCGATCGGCCATGCTACCCGCTCGTGCGACAGCCCCAGCGCGGCCTTGACGACCACGGTGACCCGCAGCCGATCGCCGCTCTTCCACAGCACGGAACCGCAGCGGACCGGGTTCAGCGGGATGACGGGCAGCGGCCACGAGGGCATAAAAGGGGCCAGAGGAGCCCCGCGGCATGGCGGCGCGGGTAGTCGCCCAGTCTAGACCGGCCGTTCGGAGCGTTACAAGCGCCCGGCAATGGCCCGCCGGGAGCGCTTGCGCAGCTCCAGCGCCTGACGCCGAGCTCCACGGGCCTTCACGCCGTCCGCTCTTCCGCCGCGATCCGCTTCCTCGCGACCGGCCTCGGCGAGACGTCGTTCAGGACCACGCCGAGGATGCGGCGCTCGCCGAGCTGCTCGGCGGCCCTCGTGAGCGACGAAGCGCGGGTCAGCGAGGCGCGCGCGACGAGGAGGACGCCGTCGGAGGCGTCCTCGATGACGTTCGCGTCGCCCGAGCCGAGGACCGGCGGGCCGTCGATCACCACGTAGTCGTAGTGGCGCCGGAGCGTGCGCAGCGCGGCCTCGAAGTGGACCGAGTGGAGCGCCGCGGGGTAGCTCGCCTCGAGCGACGGCTCGGCGAGCACCGAGAGCGACGGGCTGACGGCGATGACGCCGAGGGGGCGCGCCTGGCCGGCCATCCGCCGCCAGAGCTGCTCCGAGAAGCTCGCGTGAGCGGGCAGCCGGAGGCCCAGGAGCGCCGCGACCCGCGGGCGCGCGAGGTGGCCTTCGACGAGCAGGACGCGCGCGCGCTCGGCCTCGGCGAGCGTCATCGCGAGGCGCACGGCGAGCGCTGTCTTGCCCTCCGCCCGGCCGGGGCTCACCACCGCGACAGCGAGCGGCTCGCCGCCGCGCCGCTGATCGAGCCGGTGCCGCAGGACGCGGAGCGCCGCGAGCGCCGGCGCGGGCGCGTCCCTGAGCAGCTCGAAGACCCCGTACCCCTCGGGGTCGACGTCGGCGCCGAGGATCTCCACCTCGGGCTCGCCAAACGCCGCGCTGCCCGCGTACGCGGCGTGGCGCGCGCCCACGCAGGCGAGCGACGCAGCGGGCGCGCTCCAGGAGGCCTCGGGGAGGACGTCGGCGTCGTCGAGATCCAGGTCGTCCGGGAGCGCTCCCTCCAGGGCAGGGTCGGGCGGCGCGGCGTCCGGCTCCGTCGGAGCGCTGGCCGGCTCTGCGTCGTACGCCGGCGCGCTGGCCGGCTCTGCGTCGTACGCCGGCGCGCTGGCCGGCTCTGCGCCATGCGCCGGCGCGCTGGCCGGCTCTGCGCCGTACGCCGGCGCGCTGGCCACCTCCGCGCCGTATGCGGCCTCGCCGGCCGCCCCTGCTCCGTACGCCGGCGCGCCGGCCGCTTCCGCCCCGTACGCCGGCACGATCGGCCGCTCGCGGAGCGGCGGGCACGCCGGGAGCTCCGGCATCTCGGCCAGCAGGGACGGGCCGCCGAGCGCGTGGATGTCGCCGCCGTCGTACAGCGTGTCGTTGAGCAGCACGCGGGTCCCGGCCACGCCGAGCGCGAAGAAGAACGTCACCGCGGCGCCCGCGAAGAAGACGCGCCCCCGGCCGCGATCGGGACGGCTTGGCAGGTAGGCGGGGTCGAGGATGTCGAGCTCGGTCTCGCTCTTGTTCTCGGCGGCGTCCGCGGACAGGTCCGCGGCGCGCTCGTTCGCCTGCACGGTCTTCAGGTACTCGCGCGCTCGCTCGAGCTCGAGGCGGAGCCGGTGCCACTCCGTCTCGAGCTCGATGACGCGCTCCTCGGCGCCCTGGTCGTCCCCCGCCGGCACGCGCCCGCCCTCGCCGCCCGCCGCGTCCCCCGCCGGAGCGCGCCGCGCCTCGCCGCCCGCCGCCGCCCTGACGCCGCCGCCACCGCGCGCGCGCAGGCCCGCGATCTGCCGGAGCAGCGCGCCCCGCTCCGCCTCGAGCGCCGCGCGCCGCGCCGGCGTGAGCGCGCGCGCCTCGTCGCGCGGCACCTCGGTCAGGCCTGCGCGCACGAGCCCGAGCGCGCTCTCGGCGGCCGCGAGCTGGCCCCTGGCCGCCTCGGCGCGGCGCTTCGCGGCGATGGCGTCCGGGTGGATCGGGGTCACGGTCGTGAGCTTCTCGGCGAGCGCCGCCTCGGCCGCCGCGACCGCCGCAACCGCCGCGTCGCGGGCCCGCTGCGCCTCGACGACGCTCGGGGGCAGCGGCTGCCCCGGCGCCGCCGCGGGCGACCGCGCGACCCCGAGCAGCGCCTCGATCCGGGCGAGCTGCCGCTCGAGCGCCGCGAGCTGCGGGTCGACCGGACGAGCCGGCGACGCGGGCGCGATCCGGGCGGCCGCGGGCGCGGGGGCGCCGGGCGGGCCGAGCGGCTGGGGCGCGGGCGCGTACGGCGAGTCGTTGAGCCCCCACTGGAACTGCGGGTTCCTGGCGAGGAACGTCGCCAGCGCGCGGCTCGCCTCGGCGACCTTCGCGCTCGCCTCGGCGAGCTCTCGCCGCAGGAAGTCGCGGGTCATCGTGGCCGTGCCGAGGCTGTCGCGGCGGTAATCGTCGACAAGGATCTGCGTGAGGCGGGCGGCGACCTGCTGCGCGACGCGCGGGTCGTCGTGGGTGAAGGAGATCACGTACGTGTCGCTGCTCTGCGCGCGGAAGCCCACGTGGTTCTTGATCTCCTCGACGGCCTCGACCATCGAGCGGGCGGTCTTCTCCGGGTACAGCCCGAACGCCTCGATGACGCCGGCGAGCGTCCCGCGCGCGGTGAGCGTGTCCTTGAGCTTCGGCCCGAGGCGCGCCGCGCGCGCGGTGCTGCTCTGCGGGTCGCGGCCGGTCTGGATTGTCTCGCGGTAGAGGATGGTGGCCTCGCTCCGCCACACCCGCTTCGTGACGAGCGCCAGGGCGAGGGAGATCGAGAGCCCGACCGCGATCATCGCGGCCGCCCCGCGCCAGTACATCCGCACCCGGCCGAGGACGCTGATCGCGCGATCCAGGCGCTCCCGGGGTGTGCTCTCCGTGCTCAGGCTGGACATGAGGTTCCTCGCCCCGTGGGCAGCGCGTCGCTCGCCGCGCGGCGCAACGGGCGCGCGCGGCGGTGCTCCGCGCCTCCACGGCAAGCGGCGTGCTCGCGGGCGCGTCACCCCGGGACGCACTTCGGCCGAGGATACGGCGCCGGTGGGCGAGGCAAGCGTGGACGTCCCGCCCCCGAGAGAGACACTTCCTTCGTGGACACGCGCGTCGATACCGGCGGTCCTCGGGCCCAGGTCATGACAGCGCCTCGGCAAGAGCTGTTCGATGACGATGAGAAGAGAGCCCGCCCGGCGTCGGGCCGCCCGAGCAGCAATGGGGTCCGTCCGACGTTTGCCTCGGGGGGGCTCCGCAGCAGGTTCGGTGCGTCAGCGGTGTCGAGGCAGACGTTCGATCACCAGTGAAGCACTGTCAGCCCCGGAATTCTCGGAAAGCTGCGGTCATCTCGGGTCGCCACGTCATACCCCACGGCGAGCGCGGTCGCCGCAATCAGCAGATCGTGCGCGCCGACAGGCGATCCCTTCGCCGCGAGCTCAGCGGAGAGGCGGGCGTGCACGCGCGCAACCACGAGGTCGAACGGAATCAAAGACAGGTGGGCGAGCAGCCGCTCGACAAACGCCTCCCGTCGGGCGCGTTGAGAAGGCTCGACCGCTCGGTGGACCCCATGCAGGAGCTCCGACGCGGTGATCGTCGCGATGGCCACCGGTTCGTCCCCGTGGTCACGGAGCACCTGCTCGAGATCGAGTTTTCCACGCTCGGCCGCGATGAGCACACTGGAGTCGATCAGCGCTCCCATGGCGTCTCCGGCAGTGTCGGCTGGTTCTGTGCGATCTCCTCGACGGCATCGAGGTAGGCCTCATCCGGAGGCGGCGCGGATTGTAGCAACCGAACGAGATCCCGGACCGTGCGCCGTGCAGGGGCGATGGGCTCGATCCGGCAGATCGGCTCACCTTCGCGCTCGACGACGAACACCTCCCCCTGCGAGCGGACGCGCTCGATGACGTCGGGGAACATCTGGGCGGCGTCAGATGCGGAAATGTGCGACTCCATGAGCGTCATGGTACCCGCACCGGTCCATCTGACAACCCGCCGAGCGCTGCCCTCCCGTTCGATGGGGGACCAGTTCTGGAGGCCCAGTCCCCACGACTCGTTACGAGCAGCGCCTCGTCGTCTTACGTTACGTGGCAATCATGTTCCAGGGCCACCTGGCCGATCAGTCGGTGATCGCGGCGAATTGCTCGATCACCTGCGGCAAGCTCAGGTTGACGGACGTCCCGTGGTCCACCTCGCCGAAGTCGACCAGCTCGGTCTCGGCCCCCCGCGCTTCGAGCAGCGCCTTGCAGTAGTGCGCGTTCGCGATCGGGACGTCGCGATCCCCGGTCGACGCGTAGAGGTGCACGGGCACGTCGGGGCGCCAGTCGCACGTGCTGTCGGCCTCCTCGAGCGTCTCGAGCAGCGCGCCCGTCGGGTGCCGCAGGGTTTCCAGGAACTGCGGCGTGAACAGCTCCTCGAGCGTCGCGGGCAGCGCATCGAAGATCTGCTCGCCGGTGTGGTGGCCATCGAAGAGCGCCTCCACGGTCTCGTCGTAGGGGGCGCGGAACGCGTCGCTCGGCGCGTCGTAGATGTGGTGGACCCGGTGCCACGCGATCGTCAAATAGGCCACGTAGGGCGCGACGTGCTCGATCCCGCTCGTGACGGCGGTCTCGAGCGTGCCGCTCACGTGGTAGGGCGCGCTGATCGGCGCGAGGGCGCCGACGCTCATCTCGGCGCCTTCGCCTCGCTGCAGGGCGCGGCCGAGGGCCATCGCCCCGTTGCCGCCCTGCGAGAACCCGCTGATCAGCACGCGCTCGTCGAGCCCCCGCGCGCTCCGCTCGACGAGGGCCCGCGTCGCGCGCAGCGCGTCCACGGACGCCGTCGCCTCTGACGCCGCGTCGTCGTACGGATGAAAGCCGGGGCCGAGCCCCAGGCCGAGGTAGTCCGGCGCGGCGGCTCCAGGGGTCGTCGTTGTCATGCCCCTCTGTGCCCGGCGCCCTGCGTTCCGTTCAGGAGGGCGGACGATCGCGCGCCTTCATCGACCCCGCGGCGCCCGCGCCGCCCGCGACGCCAGCGCCGCCCGGCGCGCGCAGACCTCCTCGTAGGCCGCCTGCAGCTGCTCGGCGACCGTCGGCCCCTCGCGGTTCGCGGGCACGCCGAGGTGAGCCTCGCGCAGCTCGGCCATGAACCGGTCCCACAGCGCCGGGCCGCCCTCCTCCAGGAGCTGCGCGCGGATGCTGAGCTCCTCGCTGGCCGGCAGGTGCCGGCGACCCCACGCGCCCAGGTGCGCGAAGATCGGGACCAGCTCGATCGCCCTCTCCGTCAGGCTGTAGACCGCCTTCTGCTTGTGCGTGGGGTCGTCGACCTTCGTGATCATCCCCGCCTCCTGCAGCGACTTCAGGCGATCCGCGAGGATGTTCGAGGAGATCCCCTCCTCCGACCGCGTGAGCAGCTCACGGAAGTGGCGGCGACCGCCGAACATCATGTCCCGCAGGACGATCAGGCTCCAGCGGTCCCCGAACACCTCGAGCGAGAGATTGATCGGACAGCCCGATCGGTGCGTGGCGCTCATCCAGCGGCTCTCCGAAAACTGGTTGCACTTTCGCACCAGTGGTTCTATCCTGCAACCGGTTGCTAAATGAAACTGGTTCGTGAACAATATCAGTAGGTGGCCATGAGGGGTATGCGGGGTGACGGAGCGGACGCGACGTTGCTGCGCGTCGATCGCCGCCGGGCGCTGGCGGGGATCGCTGCGCTGGTGGCCGCAGGGATGGGGGGCGCGTGTCGCCCCGGAGCAGAGGAGGAGCAGGCGATGGGCGAGAGCGGGTTCTCCGAGGCGGGGCTGGAGCGGATGCGCGCGGCGATGGCCGCGCACGTGCAGCGGGGCGATCTACCCGGCGTCGTCACGGTGGTCAGCCGGGGCGGCGCGACGCGCGCCGAGGCGATCGGCAAGATGGCCTTCGGCGACGCCGGGCCGGTGCAGCGCGACACGATCTTCCGGATCGCCTCGCTCACCAAGCCGATCGCCGGCGCAGCGACGATGATGCTGGTCGAGGACGGGACGCTCCGGCTCGATGAGCCGGTGGACTCCCTGCTACCGGAGCTCGCGAACCGCAGGGTCCTGAAGGCCCTGGCTGGCCCCGTGGACGACACCGAGCCGGCGCGGCGCCCGATCCTCGTCGGCGACCTCCTCACCCTGCGCATGGGCATCGGCGCGATCATGGCGCCGGGCGACTACCCCATCGTCCAGGCCATGAGGGAGAAGGGCGTGGCGGTCGGCCCGCAGCTCCCGGACGCGCCGAGCCCCGACGCCTGGATGAAGGGCCTGGGCTCGCTGCCGCTGATGCACCACCCGGGCGAAGCGTGGATGTACGACACGGCCCTGACCGTGCTCGGCGTGCTGATCGCCAGGGCCTCGGGCCAGCCGCTGGAGGCCTTCCTGCGCGCCCGGATCTTCGAGCCGCTGGGGATGAAGGACACCGGCTTCAGCGTGCCGGCGGACAAGCTCCATCGCCTGCCCGCCTGTTACGTGCGGAACCCCGGGACAGGGCAGCTCGCGATCTTCGATCCCGCCGGCCCCGGGAGCCGGTTCAGCCGCGCGCCCGGGTTCCCGTCGGCCTCCGGGGGCCTCGCGTCGACGGCCGACGACGTCCTCGCGTTCGCCAGGATGATGCTGAACAGGGGTGTGCACGAAGGCAAACGGCTCCTCTCCGAGCGCTCGGTCGAGCTCATGACCACCGACCACATCACCCCGGAGCAGAAGGCCATCTCGCCGTTCAGCCCCGGCTTCTGGGACAGCCGCGGCTGGGGCTATGCGCTCTCCGTCGTCACCAGGTCGAGGCCGGGCGAGCCGCGCGGCCTCGGCTGGGACGGCGGCTATGGCACGTCCTGCTACTGGGATCCGGAGACAGGCGTGATCGGCGTGCTGATGACCCAGCGCCTGATGGACTCGCCCACCGCGCCGCCGGCCTTCGTGGACTTCTGGCGCTCGACGTACGAGGCGGCAGGAGCCTGAAGGGCGGCGCGGAGGGGCGGTGCCAGCGGAGCGGTGCCGGCGGAGCGGCCTATCCGCGGTCGAGGAAGTCCATGAGCCAGGTCATGGCCGGCCGCATCCTGCCATCCGAGTACTGGATGCCGGTGTTGTCCCGCCACGTGGCGCCGACGATGTAACCCCAGAGCGTGATGCCTTTGACGGAGGGGTGGTTCCAGAACATCGTGAACTGCTCCTCCATCACCCGCTTCTGCTGGTTGTCGTCGGCGATGCCGATGTCGTACTCGGTGATGTACACGGGCTTGCCCAGCGAGGCGAGCTTGTCGATGTACCCCTTCACGGTGTTTGTGTTGATCCTGTAGGCGTCATGGGCCTGCGCGCCGAGCGCGTCGACCGGGGCGCCAGCGTTGATCACCGCCCGCGCGATCTTCATGAAGTTCTGGTGATCGCCCTCGTACTCGATGTTGTTGTAATCGTTGAGGATCAGGACCGCGCCCGGGCAGTACTCGCGCGCCCACTTGAAGGAGTTGACGATCCAGTCGTAGCCGCTGGCGCCGTCGCCGCCGATGCCGTTCTTGTACGAAGGCGTGGTGTGGGGCGGCGGCTCGTTGACGACGTCGATGTACTTCGTGTCGGGGTAGCGCGCGCAGAACGACCGCATCCAGTCCTTGACGGCGGCCTGCTGGTCCGCCCCGGAGAGGCTCGCGAGCCAGCTGGGCTGCTGGGCACCCCACACGAAGACGTGCTGCTTGAAGACGACGTTGTTCGACTTCGCGTAGTTGTAGATCCGGTCGAGCGCTGCCCAGTTCTTCGAGCCGCGGGTCCTCTCGACGGAGTCCCACTTGCCCTCGTTCTCCGGCGTGATCTGGTTCCAGTAGCGCGCGAAGCCGTCGCGCACGGCGCCGGTCGTGGTGATGTTGCCCACGAACTTCGCGCCGGTGCCGCCACCGCCGCCACCGCCGGAGCCGCCGGCACCGCCCGTACCGCCGGCACCGCCGGAGCCGCCCGCACCGCCGGCGCCCCCGGCGCCGCTGCTCGACGAGGAGCTGGCGCTGCTGCTCGAGCTGGAGCTGCTGCTCGAGCTGGAGCTGCTGCTCGAGCTGGCGCTGCTGCTGCTCGAGGAAGCGCCGGTGCCCGTGCCGCCGCTGCCGTTGACCGAGACGAGCCCCGGCCTGCCGCTGCCGTTCGCACAGAAGCCAAACGTCGTCGACGCGCCCGCGTCCAGCCCGCCGTTGTAAGACTCATTGGTCGCGGTGAACTGCCCGCCCGACGACGCGAGGCGCGCGTTCCACGAGTTGCTCACCGTGGAGCCGTTGAGCCCGACGGTCACGCCCCAGCTGGTGGTCCGGGCGGTGCTCGTGTTCTTGATCGTCACGTTCACGCAGTACCCGCTCCCCCACTCCGACTGGAGCGCGAGCTCCGCCGACATCGTGGAGTCCGGGCTGCTCAGCGCGGCGTCCAGAGAGTCGCCGTATTCGTCCTCGAGAGGCTCGACGGTGCAGGCGGCCAGGCAGCACGCGAAGGAAGCTGAAAAATAGCCAAGCAAACGTCCGATGCTCATTAAGATCCTCCATGGTCCGACCGGCCGAGCCGCAGAAATCTGCCAGAGATGAATAAGTGAATCCGGGGAGCCTGCGAGCTCGGCCGCTCAAGTGGTTCGATCCCCACAGATTCCCGGCCAGCACGTTTTTGATCACGGCTGTGTCCACTTTCGATCACGGATGTGTCCGGCGGCTTGTCTCAGCCCCATTGCCCGACGGTGCCGTGGACACCGGAACAATCCTCTCTCACGGATGCTGCCGCGCGCGCGCCGTACTCGGTGAAAAAGTGAAGTGCAGAGGGATCGGTCATGTATCCAGGGAGCTGCCAGCACACCACAGCTCACAGGATTGGTGACACCGCGACCGGGCGCGAGCAGGTGGCGAGCGGGGACTGCTGGCGGGCGGGACCAGTTCCGCCCGCCAGCAGTCCGGCCAGGGATGGCCGAAGGGAGATTTCAATGCAAAGGCGCAAAGGCGCGAAGGCGCAAAAAAGAATAAATTTCATGCATCTTTTTTTTGGGTGGTGGGGTACTTCGGCTGAAGGTGGGGTCTTTTGAACCGCCAAGGCGCCAAGGGCGCCAAGAAAATCATAAAATCTTGGCGTCTTATGGCGCCTTGGCGGTTCCATCATTCCGACGGGGTGGGGGAATTCCCTCTGCGGCGGGCCCATCTTGTGGCCCGCCGGTTCACAGGGCATCACGGCAGATGGAACCTGGCCTCGATGATCCGCCGCGGTGCTCCGGGCGCGTCCTTCCAGCGCGTGGGTCGCGCGCCAGCGCTGCGGCTCTTTTGCAGCCCGGCGCGGTGCGACGCAGTGGGCGCAGTGTTCGAGGATCCGTTCGCCCGCCGCATCGGCAATTTCCACATCTTCAAGTGGAGGCTGGCCATTGCTGTGAAGGGAGACGACGTCGCGAGCGGCACGCGCCTCGCCGAGCTCTGGGACCCACGAGCGAATTCCAGAGCCCGACTGAAGGCAAGGCCTGTTCTACTGACCGGGTGATTAGGATCAGATTGCCATTTCCATCTCAACCAGAGATATCCATAAAAACGACACGCTCGTTTAGACGTTGACAGCGTTTCCGCTTTTGAGAATGATGCCTCCGCGCTGGCCGATGAAGCACGGAACGGGCTCTCCACTGCGGAGCCCGCAGCGCATCTTGCGTGACCAAGATGCACCAATGAACCCCTGCGCCCGACCACGCGCTTGGCTTGGAAACATAAACCACCATAACAACATATTGGCGGACAAATGAAACACATCTGTCACATGACGCCCATGCGCGCCCTGATCTGCGGCCTTGTCGCCGGAGGCCTCTCACTGGGCGCACCCGCTCAAGCTCAGGCGGTGGAGTTCGGAGTATACGAAGGAGAAGCTTGCCCCGCAGGATACACACCGTTGACCGCAGCCGACGCCTTCTGGACTTTTGTCGCCCGCTGCGATGAACTCCCCTATTCAGGAGTCTTTCGCATCGCAGACGGGGCTTCGATAGATGGCCCGTGGAACAACTGCCAGCAGCATGCTAACGACACCCGCGAACTGGACTATACCCTCTGCAAACCCAACTACGAACTCTTTGACATTGGCGGGACCACCTTTGCGGTAGTGAGAGGCGGAGAGCAGTGTCTGGAAGGCTTCGAGCACGTGGATTTCGCTACCGCCTCCGCCTACTCGGATGAGATATGCACTCACGTCGGGTACTGGGGGATTGCGAGAATCGGCGGAGGGGGCTCCATTGACGGCGTAGGTTACAATTGCAACGTCCGCGCGACCGACTCTCGCCAGCTCGGTGATGCCATCTGCGTAGAAATCGAGTGAATATCCCGAACCAGAGGCAGCTTGCTCAATCACCACCAACTTGGCAGCCAGGGTGCGCAGCAACCGAAGAGAGCACGGGTAACGCCGACCCTGCGCGACCGTGCTCTCTCGGGGAAACTGGGGCCGGAGCTGCGTTGCGCTGGCATCGATCGGCCTGAGCTGTTCGAGAGCACGCAGTCGAGGCTGAATATTCGCTTGCACGACACCCGTGCGACTTTCATTACAATCAAGCTCGCGAACGGCCAAAGATCCATGGTCGCCGCTCGCGCTCACCGCGGGCGACCGCTCGCCTCGCTCACCCGCTCATGCGGGGGTGGTCGGCTTGCTGGCAGGTCTCGGCGCGAGCTTGCGCGTCGCCTCCCATAGACCGTTGAGGTAGACGAGGCCCAGCGCGCGGTCGTAGAGACCATAGCCCGGTTTGCCCGTCTCGCCCCAGATCATGCGGCCGTGGTCCGGGCGCACGTAGCCGTCGAAGCCGACGTCGTGGTACGCCTTCACGATGGCGGCCATATCGAGCGAGCCGTCACAGGACAGGTGGGCGGACTCGAAGAAGGTGCCGTCCTCCTGGACCGCCACGTTGCGCAGGTGGCCGAACGGAATGCGGCCCATGCCGCCGAACTCGTGGACGAGCGACACGATGTTGTTGCACAGGTCGGCGCCCAGCGAGCCGGAGCACAGCGTGACGCCGTTGGCCGGCGAGTCGACGATCTTCACGAGGCGCATCAGGTCGTCGCGGTTCTTGACGATGCGCGGCAGGCCGAAGATCGGCCGGGGCGGGTCGTCCGGGTGCATGCCCATGCGGACGCCGACCTCCTCGGCGACCGGGATGATGCGCTCGAGGAAGTACGTGAGGTGCTCCCAGAGCGCCTCTTCACGGACGCTCCTGTACTCGTCGAGGATGGCGCGGAGCTGCTCGGGCCTGTAGCTCGAGTCCCAGCCGGGCAGCGCGATGCCCTGCTCCGGGTCGATCTTCGCCACGGCGTCGGCGTCGAAGGCCAGCGTCAGCGAGCCGTCGGGCAGCTCCCTGGCCATCTCGGTGCGGGTCCAGTCGAAGACCGGCATGAAGTTATAGCAGATCACCTTCACGCCGACCGCCGCGCAGTTGCGGATGTTCTGGCAGAAGTTCTCGATCAGCCGATCGCGGGTCGGCTTGCCGAGCTTGATGTCCTCGTGCACCGGCACGCTCTCCACCACCTCGAACCTGAGGCCGACGCCCTCGATGCGCGCCCTGAGCGCCTGCAGCCGCTCGACCGGCCACACCTCCCCGACCGGCACGTCGTATATCGCCGAGACGATGCCGTAGATCCCGGGGATCTGGCGGATGTACTCGAGCTTGACGGGGTCGTTCTCGCCGTACCAGCGGAAGGTCATCTTCATCGTTGCGATCTCCTCGGGCGATGTGTCCGGCTTGCGAGAGGCGGTGGCGCGAGCGAGGTCCGGGGCAGAGGGACGCTGCCTCGGCTCTGCTCGCGCGGCATCGTACAGCCAGCCGGGAGCAAAATAAAGACGTAGGTGCGCGCAGGCAGGCCAGGGACGGCCGCGCGGCCTGGTCTTCGTCTTCGTGGCGCGCGCGCGTCGCTCACCATCGCTCACCATCGATCACCGGGGCGCAACATTACTTAGGAGTAATTAACATTCACTCGCCACGATCGATCGTCGGATCGCTTCGTATACTTGAGCTTGACTGTCTACAGGACGGCACCTATCGAGCTGGCTGCCGGATGCAGCCTCGCGATCCGGCCACTTCGTTCGAGGAGAAATCGAATGCGTTATCTGATTGCACCAGCGGCAGTCTGTGTGAGCTTCCTCCTGTCCGCTTGCTCGGCAGAGGAGGTCGCCACGTGGGACGACAGCGGCAAGGCCGCCTCGGCGCTCAGCGCCGGAGCGGCCGCGGCGCTCGGGTTCGAGTCGCTGAGCGGCTGGACGGCCAGCGCGGGCTCGCTGTCGCTGAGCGCCACGCGGAGCGAGGGCGAGCACGCCCTCTCGGTCGCGGGCGCTGGTTACACGGTGATCCAGCGCGCGCCGCTCGCGATCGACGAGCCGATCAAGAGCGCTGTCTCCCTCGACGTCCGCGTGCCGGATCAGCAGCCGAACCCCTGGTGGGCCGGCGAGATCTCCCTGGCCGTGCAGGCGCCCTCCGCGGGCGTGTCGCAGAGCCTGGGCACGAGATCGCTGACCGGCCTCGCGCAGGGCACCTTCCACCGGCTCTCGTTCACGGTCCCTCCGGCGGTCCAGCAAGCCCTTTCCGCCGGAGCGCCCGACGTGTCGTTCTCCATCACGCTGAACGTGCCGTCCGGCAGCGGGCCGCACCTCCTGGACCGCCTGGACGCCTTCGATGCCGGCCCGCCCGTCGCTGCGGCGCCGCTGCCGCCGTGGCTCGAGTACTGCGACGCGGCCCCCTGCGCGACGGCCGCTCCGGTGGTCGTCTACGTTTGCCCGGCGAGCAACCCGCTGTGTACGCCGGTCCGGAAGACGACGGTCGTGCCGAACGTGGACGGCACGCCGATCAGCGGCGTTTTCCTGCCCTTGACGCTGCCCGAGGGCGCCACGCTGCGCCTCGCTTCCGGCTCCGCCACGGTGAACGCCAACTTCGTGACGTACTCGTATGCGCCGCGCCTCGTCCTGCACTCGGACCTCGACGTGCTGCTCAGCTACTACGACGTGGCGCCGGTCTGGAACGGGACGACGCCCCTGACGTTCGAGAGCACGCTGACGAGCTCGGCGGTGATGGACAGCGCTTTCTTCCGCCACCCTTCGTACGACACAGGGACCGCCGCTGCGGATCTGCACGCGCAGGGGCTGGACGCCGTCTCGATCGAGCGAGAGATGACCGACATCACCTCCGAGAAGCTCCATGCGTTCTTCGTGCCCTCCGAGCTGGGCGGGGTCATGGGGGAAGGAAACTGGTCGTACGGCGACGGGACCGTCACGATCAACTATGGGAACCCGCTGTTCATCGCTCACAAGGGCGGCATCCCCAACGCGGCGATGCCGCGGTTCGCGCACGAGAACGCGCACGAGCTGTACGACGAGGTCACCTCCGCCATCTCCGGCGACGACTCGTGCCTCAACGAGGGCATCGCCGATGCGCTGGCGTTCCTGACGGGATACCTGCCGGTCGAGGACTTCGGCCCGCTCGGCTTGACCGGGATCGACTTCAACACCGGGTGCACCGAGCTCACGAGGACGCACGACATAGGCAACTGCTATTTCTGGCACGTGAAGAACGCCGGGCTGCTCACCGAGAGCTTCATGCACGGAATCTTCCATCCGCAGCACCAGTACGATTTCAACAGCTGCACACAGAACGTGGAGCGGACGGGCAACAGCATCCTCGTCTATTTCACGGAGGCCGCGGGCGGCGCCAACATGGTGCCGGTGCTCGACGCGATGGAGATCCCCCACGCCGGGTCCTACGCTGCCGCGAAGCTGGCGCTCGGACTCTGAGCCTTCCGCGCCGCTCCTCGGCGGCCTTAGCAGCCCATTTCGATCTATTTCCACCGAGGACGACGCCGCGGCCGATCGGGGTCCCCGGCTGAGGAATCCCCTCATTTTGCAGCCGTTTTCAGCGGGGAAATTGAACAGGGAGGTGGGGAGACAGGGAGTATTTTGAAGATTTCCCTCCCCGCCTCCCCGCCTCCCTGTGAATTTTCCGAAGAATTTGAGGGGATGCCTCAGGGTCCCCGGGCGATCGATGGATACCCCTCTGACGCCCGTCTGACGGACGACCTGCTGGAGCTGGCGGCGCTTGGCTCCGTCGCTGGACGGCAGTATCGTCCGGCAGACGCATGAACATCCGCCTTCCCTTCTCCCTTCTGCTCGCTGTTGCATCGGTCGGCTGGCTGGCGAGCTGCGGCGACGACGACAGCGTCTCGACCTCCGCCGGCTCGACCGCTGGCGGGGGCGCCGCGACGGGCGGCGCGACAGCGAGCAGCGGGGGCACGGGCGGGACGAGCTCGGAAGTCACCGGCGCGGGCACCGGCACGACGGGCGGAGTCGCCGCGGGGGGCGCGGGGAGCGCGGGGGGCGGCGGAGCGAGCACCGGTGACGCGAGCGCCGGCAGCGGTGGCGCGGAGGACGTCGCGCCCGGGATCGTCAAGCTCTCCGAGGGGAAGCTCGCGGAGTCGGGGCTCACCGTTGTTTCCTATGGAGGGTACCTTAACGGCGAATCCTTCCAGCAGGACGCGATCGTGTCCTTCGGCGGCTACCAGTACACCGCCTTCTGGAACACCAACCGAAACGTCGTGCTCGCGCGCCGGCAGCTGCCGACGAGCCCCGGCGGGGCGGCTGGGTCCTGGCAGAAGTTCGACTTCAAGGACTACCGGCTGAGCGCGGACGACGCCCACAACACGATCTCGCTCGGGATCGCGCCCGGCGACGGCACGCTGCACCTCGCCTTCGATCATCACGGCAGCAACCTGCACTACCGCCGCTCTGTCGCGGGTCTGCTGACGGACCCGGAGGGCGCGAGCTGGTCCGCCGCGAGCTTCAGCGCTGTCTCGAGCGCGCTGGTCGGCTCGGCCACCGTGCGGCTGGTCACCTACCCGCGCTTTGTCACCGAGCCCGGCGGGAACAGGCTCCTCCTGAGCGCCCGGATCGGCGAGAGCGGCAGCGGCGACGAGCACCTGTGGGAGTACGACGCGACGACGCACGCCTGGAGCTCGCTCGGCGAGTACATCGAGGGCACGGACGCGAGCATGAACGCCTACCTGCACGGCCTCGCATACACGCGCGGCGGCGCGCGCCTGCACGCGGCGTGGTGCTGGCGGGACACGCCCGACGCGACGACGAACCACGACCTGCTCTACATCTACAGCGATGATCACGGGCGCACCTGGCACAACAACGCGGGTGACAGGGTCGCGACGAGCGGCGCCGCCTTCGTGACCCGGGACACGGCAGGCCTCTCCGTGTGGTCGATCGGCCAGAACCGAGGCCTCATCAACCAGGAGCACATGGCGGTCGACGCGAGCGGCCGCGTGCATGTGCTGCTCTCCCACCTGCCCGACGCCGAGGCAAGCAACGCGAACTTCACGAACGCGCGCACGCGCAGCGAGTTCTTTCATCACGTGAGAGCCACCGATGGGACCTGGACGCGCCACGGCCTCGGGCTGCGGGTGGTCCAGAACTTCCGGGGCAAGCTCGCGATCTCCTCCACCGAGAACGTCTACGCGATCCTCCCCGATCTGCGCATCGCCGGCGCCTCGCCGCGCGACGGGTACGCGACCTGGACGCTCCTCGACGACGCCGACTCGGGCCGGTTCTTCTCCGATCCCCTGATCGACGCCGCCCGGCTCGAGACCTCGGACGAGCTCACCGTGTACTATCCCCAGCGGAGCTCCGTGGACATCTGGGGCCTGGAGTACGCGCTCCAGTGAGGCGCGCCAGGGCCGCGCCGTCCGCCTCCGGGAAGCGGGGCTCGCTGGTCTCGGCTCGGTAGAGGCGCCCGCCGGTCAGCGGTCGAGGGTGCGCTCCCACATCTGTAGATACGCCTCGGCGGAGCTGTAGAGCGCGGTCAGCGCCGCTTCGCCGCCCTCGAGGCGGACCTCTTCCACCCAGTCTGCGACCATGCCGTAGTGGGCCATGCCGTCGATGTCGGTGTCGTAGACGCGCTCGCCGCTCACCTGGCGATCGAAGGTCACGGGGGCGACCCCGGCGAACTGCGGTCCCCAGCCGGGGCCCTGGAACAGCGTGAAAGGATAGCTCACCGGCGTCGCGCCCGCGCCCCGCGGACCGGCCTGGGGGCCGAGGCCGTTCATGTCGGCGCCATAGCCCATCCCGAAGAAGTAGGCGTCGCTCCTGACCGTGGTGAGCTTGTCGAGCGCCTCCTTGAACTCCCTACCATTGCCCTTGTAGGGATAGATCAGCCCGCCCAGCGCCATGATGCGGCGCGCCTGGTCCATGGTGAGGCCCCCGTGGCCGCCGTGCGTCGAGACCAGCGGATATCCCGGCGTCTGCTGCTCGGCGAGCGCGATCACCTCGCCCTTGTTGGAGAGCTCCAGATGATCTACCTCGATGATCATCCGCTTCTCCATCATCTTCTGGATGGCGTAACGGCCGAGCGCGGTCAGCCCGCGCGCGTTGCACTGCTCCCGGCCCGGCGGATACAGCGGGAGCGCGCCGCCTGCCTGGGCGATCAGCAGCGCGGTCAAGGGATCGTCGCCCGCGCCCGGGGGGATCAGGCTCACCAGGACGGCGCCGGCATCATAGAAGTAGTCCTGCTCCGGGCAGTCGTAGGTCTGCCAGAAATGCCCTGTGTCGACCTTGTTGCCGAGGTTGAGCGCGAAGCCGTCGAAGATGCCGTTGCCGCCGAGCGCGTTGTCGAACTCGTGGACCGGGAACATCTGGCGGACACCGGCGGCGTGGAGCCGATCGAGCTGCTCGTCGATGTCGGCCTCGTCGCACCCGGCGACGCCGTTCTGGACGTCGCAGTTGAAGAGGTGCGAGATCTCGATACCCAGCACCACCGCCATCTTGCCGTCGTTGATCACCTGCCGCGCCTCGGCGGGGCTCTCCACAAGCCGGTACCAGCCCCGGCCTGGACCACCCTCCTGGGCGTCGATATACGCCTCGAGGTCGCGCATGAACTGCACCTGCGCCATCGCGCTGTCCATCTCGTTGCAGTTCTGGAGCGGCCTGACCGAAGCGACGCGCTGGAGCGTGCACAGCGTCTCGTTCTCGACCAGGTTGTTCACCATGAGCCGCTGGCCGGCGCGCCACGCCCGCTCCATCCACTTGTAGTACATCCCCTCGTGCGTGAGCGATCGTGGCGCCGGCCAGTCCACGAACCTGGGCCAACCGCGGGTGTCGTGCGTCGACACGGGGTTATCGCTCAGGAAGTTGCCGACGACATCCTTGAGACCGCCGGGCCCGTGCGACACAGCGCAGTCGCCGAGCGCGCCGAGGACGCCGAAGCGGTGAAAGGGCAAGCCATGATGCGCGCCGCCGAGGAAGCTCGTGGCGCTCACGTGGGCGTGCACGTCGGCGAAGCCGAGCACGGGCGCTGTGATGCCGTTGCCCCTGAACGGCGCGCCGACGCTGTTGGTCGTGATCTCCGGGAACGCGGCGCAGCCGCCCGTGGGCTCGAAGGCGAACCGCGCCGACTCGCCGGCGCTCGCGGCGTCGACCAGCACGAGCTGGCCGTTCGCAGGATGGACGGCGAGCGCCCTCGCCGTCGAGGCAGAGACCACCTTGAAGTGACCGGCGGCGTCGGTGTCGACGATCCAGTCCGCCGCCTCGCCGGGAGCCGAGACGGTCGCGACGCCGAGGAGGCCGCCGAGGGTGAGGAGGCTGCCGGAGGCGAGGAAAGATGCGTGCTTGTCGTAGAAGAGGTACTTGCCGAGCGCGGTTGGCTTCATGAAGAACGGATCTGCAGCGCCGAGGGTCGCAGCGCGCGCGGCGTAGCCGGCGAGGCCCCTGGCGACATACGCATTCGTGGCCACCGATCTGAGCGCGTAGCATCCGTTGGCGAGGCCGTAGCGCGTGCCCGGGAGGACGCCGAGGGCGAGCGCGCTGCTGCCATCGTCGGCGACGCGCGCCGCGCCGACCGGAGCGGTCGACGCCGGGTCGTTGCAGCCGGCGAGCGCCGGGGAGAGGGCCAGCGCGGCCAGCAAGCGGGTACCTGCATTCGATCGCGTCGCCATCGTGTCCTCCAGGAAGGATGGAGTCATGTCCGCACGCGGATCCAGCGACACCGCGGCTCGTGAAGAGCAATGATATCAGTCCAGCGGCCGCCAGGCGGCTCGATCGACGGCCGACGCGATCGGGTGTGAATTTCTGCCGACATAGGAATGGCGCTTCTGTCTTCCTCAAGAAGACACCATCCGAGGTGAGCGCATGAGTCGCCTGGATCGGGCAGAGCGTGCGTGTCGGTCGACGAACCCGAGCGGTGGGGCAGCGAGGGTCGGCGCGCGGGGGGCGCAACCTGGGTCGGCGCGCGTGGGGGCCCAACCCGGGTCGGCGCGCGAGGCGCAACCCCGGTCGCCTCGTGGATCGGCACGCGTCGGCCTGCCCGTCCCTTGACTGGCGACAGTCTAGAACTATCTTCTAGATATATCTTTTAGAATATCGGACCGGGCGCCACGAGGCCGCCCGGTCCGTCGAGCCGGGGAGGTCTGCCCACGCGCGCGCGGCAGCTGAGTGCTCGCCGCCGTGGCGGTCCGTCGCCTGGCAAGAGAGGGGTCTCATCGATGTTCTGGGGATGTGAACACCATCATCACGGCCACCACCATCACGCAGGTCCGCGAGGGCCGAGGGGTCCGTTCGGGCGAGGTCGGCCCGGTTTCGGCGGCGGACCGCCCGGCTGGTGGGGCGACTGGTTCGGAGGGCCTCCGCTCCGCGCCGACCGCGGCGGCGTGCGCTACCTCGTCCTCGACGCGCTCGCCGAGCGAGCTCGCCACGGCTACGAGGTCATCCAGGCGATCGAGCAGCGCAGCGGCGATACCTACCGGCCGAGCCCCGGCGTCATCTACCCGACGCTGCAGATGCTCGAGGAGCTCGGCCACGCGCGCGTCACCGAGGTCGAGGGCCGCAAGGTCTACGAGATCACCGACGCGGGGCGCGAGGACCTCAAGGTGAACCGCGAGTACGTCGACGCGTTCTACGAGCGCTTCGCCGAGAGCTCATGGGAGAGCTTCGCCGAGGATATCGGCGACGTCATGAAGCGCGTCGGCTCGCTCATGAAGATGCTGCGCCACGCGATGCGCCGCGGGCGCCTCACGCCGACCGTGCTCGCGCGCACCGTGAAGGTGCTCGACAAGGCCGCGGCCGAGATCGAGGAGCTGCTCGGCGAGGATGACGAGAGGCGCGGCGGCCGGCGCCCGTGAGCCGCGCGGCCGGGAGCCGCCCGCGGGCCCCCGGCGCGCGCTCCACCGCACCTCGCGCGGCCACCATCAGGCGAGCGGCGGCTTGCGGCAGCTGAGCGCGATCTCTGGTCGTATTGCATCGCGATGGAAGGTACCTTCTGGATGGAGGCGCCGTGCTGCTGCTCTCATGGCTGGCCGTGCGGCACGGAGCGGCGCGCGCGCCGGCGACGAGCTCGGGCTCGTCTTCGACCTGATCAGATAGCGACGCGACCAGGTGCGGTCTCGAAGGAGAACACGCGCCAGGCATCCGGCTGGCCAGGACGCCTGGATCCTGTCGCAGCGCCGTTCGTGAGCTCCGCGATGACGCCGCTCCAGAACGCAAGGGCGCCTCGGTTCCCCTCGGAGACGCGCACCGTCCATCTGCCGGGAAGAGCGCTCCAGAGGAGGAAGGCCGCGCGACGACCCACGCCGGAGCGGCGGTATCGACGGAGGACGAAGAACTCGGCGACGTCGAGCACGTCCGGGTCCTCCACCGCCGGTGAACCGCGTGTCGCCAGAACGAACCCCGCGACACGCCCGCCGCATCTCACGACGAACGCGTACCGGCGCTCCCGCTCGGACCAGTAGAGAGGAAGCCGGGGATAGCCGAAGCGGCCGTCGGCCCCCAGCTCGACATCGAACACGTCGCTGAGGTCGTGGATGTACAGCTCGAGGAGGTTGGACAGCAGCAGCGCGTCCGCCGAGGTCGCCGCATCGAGAGAGACCGCCTGAGAATCTGTCATGTCATGTCAACTTTTCGTGTACGCCGACGATGTAGCTCGGCGTCTTCGCGGAGGATACGGCGGCGTGAGCGGCGTACAGGCGTGGTGCGCTCGCCTCGCGATCAAGCTGTGATAGCCGGGCGGTCCGACCGCGCTCCGGAGAGGAGAGCGGCTGACCGTGAAATCGCGCCGACACGCCCGCCTCAGGGCGCCGTCGGCCCGGTCGCGCGCCGCGCCCCCCGGCTCAGCCGAGGAAGCCGCGCGCCCGGGCGATCGCCTCGATCGCCGGCCTCCGCCGCTCCAGCTCCTCGACGTCCTTGACGGGGAGGAACCGGGCCGCGAGGCCCTCGCGCGGGACGCGCAGGAACCTGGCCGGGAGGCCGAAGGTGATCTCGTTGAGGATGCGCTCGAACTGGATCGCCTTGCTGTCGCCCACCTTCTTCTCGACCTCCACGTAGACCCAGTCCATCGCGAGCGCGCTGAGCGCCTCGGCGCTGGCCAGGAACGTGTTGGTGTTGAAGACGGGCACGACCTTCGGATCGAAGCTCGTCGGCAGCCGGAAGTCCTCCGCGATCACCGGGCGGCCGTTCCATCGCATCGGGCCGCCGCCCTTGTCGCCGCCCTTGTCCACCACCTCGACCGTGAGGGGCCCGCCGTGCCCGAGGTGCCAGCCGAGGATGACCGGATCCACCGTCGCGCCGAGGTTGTCGAGGTTGGCGATCCAGACCGTCTTGCCGCCGCGGGCGATGAAGCGGCCGAGGAGGCCGCTCTCCCGGAGGGCATCCGGGAGGTCGCCGTGGCCAGTGGCGTAGACGCTCGGCTCGCCGTGCTCGTCCACGAACAGCCCACCTTCCGGGGTAAGACGCAGCGACACGTGCTGCTCGAAGGTGGTGCAGAGATCGCCCTGCTCGTCGAGGCGCGGTCCGAGCGCCTCGCGGATCGGACCGTTGGTCGCCTCGCTTGTCATGAGCCACAGCGGCACCGGCACGCCCGTCGTGCGCCGGAGGTGATCGCTCTCGGCGAGGCGCAGGTCGAGGAACGTCCGGCCGGGCAGCACCTCGACGAGCGCCTTCACCACGCCGCCCATCCGCGTGGCCATCCCGCCGGCGAGGACGCAGAGGGCGACCTCGCCGCGACGGAGCGCGGCCAGGCCCGCCTCGCGGCAACGGGCGTGCTCGGGCGTACCCTCGGCGGGCAAGTCGACCACATCGCCGGGCGCGGGTGGCTCGACCGTGCCCGGAAGGCGGTTGCGGGCGTCCCGGTCCTTGCCGATGGACGCGGCCCACCGGGCGACGCGGTCGGGGTCGAACCCGCGGGCCCGGAGGCGAGCGAGGAGCGGAGCGGGGAGCGCGGCGATCTGATGGGCGAGGGAAGACATGGTATCTTCCAGAGCACGGTGCGATGCGCGAGGCAACGACATAGTGCAGCGGTTCCCGTGACGAGCGAGCCGGCGAGAGGCGTCGCTCCCCGGCGCGCACGACCGGGCTCCGGGCCAGGCCGGACGCCTCGTAGGTTTATCCCTGAGGAGCATCCGGGGATGCCGAGATCCGGTTCCACAGAGGGGCGAGCTCTTCCATCATCCGGCTGTCGTGTCCCACCTTCAGAGGAGCTGCGGCCCGGTCCTTCCGGGACCGCGCCAATCACCGCCAATGACGTTCTGGCGGTGCTATCGAGCCCTGCGATCCCGGCTCCCTGGCCTCATGCGGTATCACAGGCGCAACCGAGCGTCGGCATGTCCGCGCCGGACGATCGTCCGATCGCACAGCAGCCTTTCCAAGAATCAACCGAGGTCTTTCCTGACATGCGCGTTATTGCACATTCGCCTACACTGGTGGACGCTGGATAGCCTATCGCTGCGAATGCCCGCAACGATACGCCATTCAAAAAAAGGTGGTCCATGTCCTCGACCCGATCTCCGCTCGGCGCACTCGCGCTCCTGTCCCTGCTCGGGCTTCTTTCCTGCTCTGCCGGTGATCCGTCTGCCTTCTCCGAAGGCTCGCCGGGCGCTGCGATGCTCGCGTATCATGACGATGGCTGCGACGACGATTGCCCGTCCTTCCCGCGTACGGTGGGCGGCTTCGATACGCCGGAGAGCGCATACTGGGATGAGGGGACGGACGCGTGGTACGTCTCCAACATGGCCGGTGAGGTCAGCGAGTTCCTCGCCAACCCGACCGCGAAGGACGGCGTTGGCTGGATCACCAAGCTCGACCGATGTGGCAACGTCGTCGAGGCACAATGGGTGTCCGGGCTCAACGCGCCGAAGGGCATCCGCGTCGCGGATGGCAAGCTCTACACCCCCGACATGGATGAGCTCGTGATCGTCGACCTCGCCACCAGGGCCGTGAGCAAGATCCCGGCGCCCGGCGCGATCTTCCTCAACGATCTCGCGATCGCCGGCGACGGCAGCGTGTACGTGAGCGACAGCTTCGCCCATACCATCTGGCGCTTCAAGGATGGACGAGGCGAGATCATCTTCTCGGACGCGATCCTCAATCATCCGAATGGCTTGCTCGTGAACGGCGACAGGCTGATGATCGCCTCGCTCGGCGCATTCGGGGTTCCTTCCTCGCTGGGCAAGTTATGGGAGCTCGATCTCAGGACCAGGGTGCTCAGGCAGTTCGGGACGCTCGAGGCCAAGCTGGACGGCATCGAGCGATACAGGAATGGATACCTCGTCTCGGAGAACGAGCCTCCCCTCGTCTACTTCGTCACGGCCAGCAGCTCGACCCTGGTGCACGATTTCAGGAGCGACGGGCTCCAGGCCATCAACGACATCGGGCTTGATCGGGCGCGGAGGCTGCTCGGGGTTCCGGCGTTCCTCGACGATACGGTCACGTTCTACCCGCTGCCGACGATGACCGGGCACCGGTAGAGCAGATCCGGCGAGCGTCCATCTGGACGGCGTTCACGAGGGGCGCCCCCGATCACGGATGTTGCCAGCCGGTGAGCGAGGCCGCGGTGCCGCCGGACATGATGCCGTTCACGAGCGCCTCGTTCTTCCACATCTTGCCCGGGAACGAGGGCTCGATGGCGCTCGCCGCGTCGAGGCGGGCGAGGTGCGCCGCCGAGAGCACGAGCTTCAGCGAGGCGAGGTTGTCGGCGAGCTGCTCGTTCGTGCGCGCGCCGATGATCGGGTAGACCTGCGGCCCGCGCTGCCGCACCCACGCGAGCGCGACCTGCGCGGCCGAGACGCCGAGCTCCTTCGCGACCGCGAGGACCGCGGGCACGACCGCATCGGCGCGCGCGCCGAGGTAGCCCTGGGCCCAGTCGCCGCGCTTCGAGCCCTGCGTGCCGTCGTGGAACTTGCCCGCGAGCACGCCGAAGGCGAGCGGCGACCAGGCGAGGACGGGCAGGCCGAACGCCTGCGCCATCGGCAAGAGCTCGTGCTCGACGCGGCGCTCGAGCAGGCTGTACTCGATCTGGATCGCCGACAGCGACGCCTTCCCGTGGGCCGTCGCCCAGGTGTTCGCCTGCGCGACGACCCACGCGGGCGCGTCGGAGATCGCGACGTGGAGCGCCTTGCCGGAGCGGACCACGTCGTCGAGCGCGCTCATCACCTCGGGGACCGGCGTCGTGTGATCCCAGATGTGCACCTGGTAGATATCGATGTAATCGGTGCCGAGCCGCTTCAGGCTGCCCTCGAGGGAGCGGCGCAGGTTCTTGCGGTGGTTGCCCCAGCCGTTCGGGTCGCCGGGCGCGCCGCTCAGCGTGTACTTGGTGGCGACGACGTAGCGATCGCGGTCGCGCGCGATCAGCTCGCCGAGGCTCTTCTCGGCGGCGCCGCCCTGGTAGTTGCAGGCGGTGTCGAAGAAGTTCCCCCCGGCCTCGACGAAGGTCTCGAACATCCTCGAAGCCTCCGCGTGCGGCGCGCCGAAGTCCCACGCCTGGCCGAAGGTCATGGTGCCGAGGCACAGCTCCGAGACGCGCAGGCCGGTGGAGCCAAAGAGCTTGAGGTGCATGATCGTTCTCTCCCCGCGCGGCGGAGCGGGCGTGCTCCACGGCGCACAGGGGAGATGCGCCTCCCGCGCCGCGGCCGCTAGGCGCGCCGCGCGAAACGCCCCGATCAGCGCTGCTATACAATCGGGCCATGAACCGCGCGACGGACCGCTTCGAGGGGCTGACCGTCTTCCTCACCGTGGCGCGGCGGCGGAGCTTCCGCGCCGCCGCCGCGGAGCTCGGCGTGACCGCGGGCGCCGTGAGCCAGTCGATCCAGGCGCTCGAGCGGCGCGTCGGACTCCCGCTCTTCGCGCGCACGACGCGCCGGGTCGGCCTCACCGAGGCCGGCGAGAAGCTCCTCGAGCGCCTCGCGCCCGCGGCCTCCGAGATCGGCGCCGCGCTCGAGGCGCTCGGCGAGCTGCGCGAGCGGCCCGCGGGCCTGCTCCGCCTCACGGTGCCGCGGACGGCGGTGCCCCTCGTGATCGAGCCGGTGCTCCCGCGCTTCCGCCGCGCGCACCCGGGCGTGGAGGTGGAGATCTCGGTGGACAACACCTTCGTCGATCTCGTCGAGACCGGCTTCGACGCCGGCGTGCGCATCGGCGAGGCCCTCGCCAAGGACATGATCGCCGTGCGCCTCACGGGCGATATCCGCTGGATCGTGGTCGGCGCGCCCGCCTACTTCGCCGCCCACGGCCGGCCGGAGGTGCCCGAGGACCTGCTCGCGCACGCGTGCATCCGCTACCGGTTCCAGAGCGCCGCGCTCTACCGCTGGGAGTTCGTTCGCGACGGCCGCGAGATCACCGTCGACGCGCCCGGCGCCATCACGGTGAACGACGGCGAGCTGGCGCGCTCCCTCGCGCGCGAGGGGCTCGGGCTCGCGTACATGGCCGATACGACCGTCGCCGAGGATCTGGCGCGCGGCGCGCTCGCGACGGCGCTCGACGAGTACGCGCCGGCCGGTCCCGGGTTCTTCCTCTACTTCCCGGCCCGCGCGCAGGCGCAGGCGAAGCTGCGCGCGTTCATCGACACGGCGCTCGCGGTGCTGGCGCCGGACGGGAGGCGGGCGGGGCCGCGGCGGTGATGGCCTCGTTGAACCCGCACGCCCACCGTGCGACAAGGAGGCATGAGCATCGGCGCGCAGCGTCGGCCGAGGGGGGCGGGACGGCCGTGAGCCACCGTGAGGTCCTCGACGACGGCTCGGTCCGCCTCGCGAAGGACGGCTGCTGCTTCGTCTTCCGCCGGCTCCGCCCCGGAGCCGTGCTCGTGACCATCGCGGGGCGGGACACAGGCAGCCTCGGAGACGCGCCGCTCGACGAGCTCCACGCGGAGATGTTGCGCTATCCGCCGATCGATCTCTACGTCGACGCGCGGAGCGCCACCTTCGCCGCGGAGAGCGTGAGCGACGCGTGGACGCGCTTCTTCAGCGCCAACCGGGAGCGGCTCCAGCGCGTCCGGATCCTCGTCGGCTCGCCGTTCGTCGAGCTCGTGGTGAACGTCGCCAAGCTCTTCTCGCGCACCGGCGAGCTGATCCGGATCGAATCCGACGCGATCCGGCGCGAGGTGCAGGCGGACGGCGCGGTGCGGATCTCGAACGAGCGTTGCTCGTATGTGTTCCGGCGGCTCCGCCCGGGCGCGGTGCTGCTCGCGATCGCCGGGCACGACGGCGGTGAGTTCGGCGAGATCCCGCTCGACGAGATCCGCTAGGAGATCGCCCGCTCCGGGCCGCTCGCGCTCTTCGTCGACCTCCGCGCGGTGACCGTCGCGGCGCCGAGCGTCAGCGACGCCTGGACCGCATTCTTCGCGGCGAGCCGGGAGACGATCTCCCGCGTCCGGATCCTCGTGGGATCGAGGCTCCTGGAGCTCGTCGTCGCGCTGAGCAAGGAGGCCTCGCGGACCGGCGAGATGATCCAGATCGACGACGATCCCGAGCGCTTCGAGGCGGCGCTCGCCCGCGAGGCGGTCCCGGGTCGGCCGGCGCCGCGCGGGCCGTCGCGCCCGTAGCGAATAGACGGCGCGCCCGTCGCCCGGTCGCGGTAGGATCCAGGCGGGCGACCGGAATGCAGGCCGGACAGCATGTGACCCCGACGATCAAGCTCGTGCGCCCCCTGGGCCAGGGCGCCATGGGCTGCGTCTGGATCGCGGAGCACCTCGCGCTGGGCACGCAGGTCGCGGTGAAGCTCATGGCGCCGAGCTACGCAGAGGACGCACGATCCGCGGCGCGCTTCCGGCAGGAGGCGCAGTCCGCCGCGCGGCTCAAGAGCCCGCATGTGACCCAGGTCCTCGACCACGGAATCACGGGCGAAGGGCAGCCGTACATCGTGATGGAGCTTCTCGAGGGCGAGACGCTCAGGCAGCGCATGGAACGGTCCGGGCCGATGCCTATCGACGAGGTGATACGGCTGGTCGGACAAACGGCCAGGGCGCTTGGAGCGGCCCACCGGCTCGGCGTCGTGCACCGTGACATCAAGCCAGACAACCTGTTCGTGATCGACGTCGAGGGCGAGCCCTTCACCAAGGTGCTCGATTTCGGGATCGCGAAGCAGGTGGATGCGGACGTACGGATGACGTCGACCGGGGTGACGCTGGGTACGCCGCTCTACATGAGCCCGGAGCAGTTCGGCGACATCCACCGCGTCGATCACCGCACGGACCTCTGGGCGCTCGGGGTCGTCACGTACGAGGCGCTGACGGGGACGACGCCGTTCACGGCTCCCACGTTGTTCGCGCTGGCCATGGCCGTGCAGAGAGGCGTCTTCCAGCCGCCAAGCGCGCTCCGGCCCGAGCTGCCCGCCGCGATGGACGCTTGGATGGCGCGGGCGCTCGCGGTCGACATCGAGGCGCGGTTTGGTGCGGCCATGGATATGGCGGAGGCCCTCGGCGCGGCCGCGCAGCGGGCACACGAGCAAGAGCGGAGATCGGCCGCGCCGAGGAGCCCGCGCGAGGGCATGGCCCTCGCCGACACGTTGCCCATGCCCCACGAGCAGGCCGCCGCGCAGAGGGCCCCAGAGCAGGCCGCGCAGAGGGCCCCAGAGCAGGCCGCGCAGAGGGCCCCAGAGCAGGCCGCCGCGCAGAGGGCCCCAGAGCAGGCCGCCGCGCAGAGGGCCCCAGAGCAGGCCGCGCAGGGGATGGACGTCGCGGCGAGGCCGAAGGCGAAGCACGGCGCGGATACACCCGGCCGCGAGGACGCGAGCCGCACGCCGCTCCGGCGACACCGACCCAAGGACGGGCACCCCACGCGCGTCGCGGACGAGCCCGATCTCGAGATCGGTGACGACTTCTATAAAAGTACCCTGTCGTTGTGCGTGCCCGGACAGAAGGCTCGAGCCGTCGCCTTCGACGAGCAAGGCGCGGTGCTCGTCATCGCCTTCGGCACGGGCTTGGTGCTGTACCTGGACCTCGCGACGCGGCGCCCGCGCTGGTGGCAGCGCCTTTCCTCGCGGGCGCTCTGCGTCACCGCGCGTGCGGGGCGGATTGCTGTAGGCTGTGGTGATGGCGACATCTGCCTGCTGGACGCCGCGGGCGGCACGCTCGAGAAGGTCTTGCGAGGTCACGCGGCCGTTCGAGGCATCGACATGCACTGGAACGGGCAAACGCTCGCCGCGTGCGGCGACGACCGGCTCGTCACCTTGTGGAGCATGACCGCGGGGGAGCGCCTGTACGTTGGTAAGGAACACTCCGATCGCGTACGGAGCGTGGCGTTCGCCGCGGGCAGCACCGTCCTCGCGTCGGGTGGGCACGACGAGACGGTGCGCCTCTGGGATGCGTCGCTGCGGCAGATGCGGGTCTTGCGGTCCGAGGGCGGCGCAGTGAGGAGTGTCGCGTTCTCGCGAGGAGCGCGCATCCTGGCGGCGGCCTGCGATGACGGCACGATCCGGCTCTGGGACGCGCGGACCTTGGTGCCGGAGGCCCCGCTCAGGGCGCATACGAAGCGCGTCATGTCGGTGGCCTTCAATGTCGCGGGGGACACGGTCGTCTCGGGCTCATCCGACGGCACCGTGCGAGTCGGTGGCCGCGTGCTCGGCGGGTACGCCAGCGCCGTCGAGTGCGTGGCCACGAGCCCGGACCGGGCCTATGTAGCCTCGGCGTGCGCGGACGGCACGGTACGCATCCGTTATGAAGCGCTGTATCACTGGTGATGATACATGGCGGGCGCCCGCGGCGCGCCGGCCCGCGCTAGAACACCGATCACGTTGAAACCCGGAGAATTTTCACAGGGAGGCGGGGAGGCGGGGAGGAAGAAAAAAAATGAATTTCTCCCTCTTGCCGTCTCTCGCTCCCCGCCTCCCCGCCTCCCTGTGAAATTCCTGCTTTTTCTCGTGGTTTCAACCCGTTTGTCGCTCTAGGGCGCAGGTTCCCGGAACAGATCCTCCGCTTCCGCCGCGGTCGCCGCCCGCTTGAGCCATCGATCCAGCACGCCGAGGTCGGTCTCGCCGAGGATCCGGCTCCTCGTCTCCTCGCTTGCCGGCACGCCGCGCACGCCCAGGATCACCAGGATCGCCGCGGAAAGGTTCCCCACCGCCCGCTCCGCCCGGGCTTGCTCCTGCTCGACGCGCGCCTGCTCGCGATCGATCCGGGCCTCGGCGGCCTCCATCACCCGGTCCAGCTCGCCGGCGCTGGCATCGAGGTACGGATCCCCGTGGGCCATGGCCTCACGCGGGTCGCGCTGCTCCTCCGGCGCGGAGCCCAGGTGCGCCTCGACCGCCTGCTCGCGCTCGACGGGCGGCATCGCAGCCCACTGGGCCTCGGCGGGAGCCCGGGGCGCCTCGGTCGGGCTCGGCGCTGCCGTTGGATCGCCGGGATTGCGGACAGGAGCCGACATGCCGCCCAGCATACCACCGTCCGATGTCGCGCTCGTCGATACGACCGGCGAATGACCCGCGGCGGCAGCAGGCGGCCCGGCGCGCCCGCAAACGCCCGTCGAAGGTCGACAGCCCCTTGTTGTGTGGTGTTCGTCCGCAGGCTCGACACACGTGAGATGAGGATGGCCGGCAGTATGCACGCGGCGCGTCACCCCGGCGCGCGCTCACCCGAGGAACCTCAGAAGGACATTGAGCAGCACGAGCAGGGAGAACATCCCGCCGCAAACGAGCGCGGCCTCGCGCGCGGACACGCGCACGGAGACGCGGCCGTCCTCGGCCCGCGCGGCGCCGTACAGGGCGGCGGAGGCGCCGAGCACCATGTAGAGGATGTCCTTGTACGCCCACGACAGGAAGAAGATGCCGATCAGCGCGCCGCACAGGCTCACGAAGATCGCCGGCGCGAACCGCCGCGCCGCGGGGCCCACCTCGATGTCGCCCAGCCAGATCGCGAGCGGCACCTTGAGCGACGCGTAGAGGACGAGCGCGAAAAGGCACATCCCGAGCAGGCCCGTCTCGGCCGCGGCCAGCATGTAAGAGTTGTGGGCCGTCAGGCCGAACGACGACTCGTCGCCGAACTGCCCTGCGCCGACGCCGATCCCCTTGGTGCGCCGGATCATCTCGAAGGCCTCGCGGAGCAGCGCGGCGCGCTCCTCCGAGCTCTCGGTCGCCTCGTCGCCGCTCCGGCCGCCGAGCAGGAGCATGGGCGGCCCGACGAAGCAGGCGGCGATGACGCCGACGGCCCCGCTCCGCCGGATGAAGCTGAGGCCGAGGACCGCGAGGTACACGATGAGCCCCGAGCGCGAGCGCGACATGACGACCATCGCGCCGATCGCCACGATGACGGCCGCGACAGGGAGCGCGCGCAGCGCGGCGGAGATGCGCGAGAGCAGCCGATCGGTGAGCAGGAGGGGCAGCGCGGACCTCGGGCGCGACCGGCCGGGCAGCGCGGCCACGCGCGGGCCGGCGCCGCCCGGCGGCTCGCTGTCCGGCGGATACGGGCGGCCGCCGCCGGACCGGCGCGGCGGGCGCGGCGGACGGCCCGCGTCGGACCTGCCCGAAAGCCGCGTCGGACGGCCGCCGTGACGCGGGCCCGCGCGCCGCTCGGCGAGCGCGATCGCGAGGGGGATCGACATGCCCGCCATCAGGGAGAGCTCGTTCGGATCGGCGAGCGACCCGCGGTAGCGGACGCGGCCATCGATGGTCGACGTGCCGAGCGGCCCCGGGCGCTCACACCGGTAGTTGCCGTCCGGGACCGGCGGGTCCTTGCGGCAGTCGAGGTTGGTCTCGCAGGGGCGTCCATCCGGCTCGAGCTCGCCCTTGCCTTCCCAGTCCTCGGGCGCGGCGAGCATGCACTCGTGGGGCTGGAACGCCTGCACGATCGCGACCGCGGTGGTGAGGAAGGCGCAGCCGACGAGCGTGACCGCGAGCGCGCGCAGCCCGCGCGGCGAGGCGGCGGCGAAGGCGACCGCGAGGAAGACGCCCGCCACGGTCGCGAGCTGCAGGCCGCGCTCCTCGAGCGCGGTCGGGCGCTTGAGCGCCGTCGTCAGGGCCGCCCAGGCGAGGAACGCGAGCGCATAGACGACCTGGGGGGCGAGCGCCGGCTTGAGCCGGCGCCACACGACGTCAAGGGCGACGCAGAGAAGGGTGAGCCCGAACGCCGCGTGAACGAGCGGAATCCCCGAGAGCTCGGGGACGAACTCCTGCGGTTTGATGATGACGAGCGCGCACAGCGCGCACACGACCCACGCTGCCATGGTGTGGCGCGCCGTGACCGCCGCGCGCAGGCCGCCCGCGCCGCCTCGCCGTTAAGGCCGCGAGAGGCGCCCTGCGCAGGCGCGATGAGGCGCGGCGCGCATTCCCCCCTTCAGCGCGACGGATCTAGCACCGTGGTCTCGACCGGCACGCGCGAAGAGCGCCGGTGCGCGCGCGAGGAGCAGGCGCGGCGCGCGGCCGCGGGATCGGCGCTTGCTGGTGGTCGGTCACGTCAAGGAGGCTGGAAACCGCATGTGGTCCCGCTGTATCCGGATTGCCCTGCTCTTCTCTGCGCTCGCGGTCCTCGCGGCGCTCTCGGGCTGCGGCGCGAGCGCCCCGCGGGTCGACTTCGAGGCGGAGCGCCGCGCGACGAGCGCCTACGCTGTCGGCCCTGGCGACGTGCTCGAGGTGCGCGCCTGGAAGAACGAGGCGCTGAGCCACCGCGTCACGGTGCGGCCTGACGGGTTCATCACGGTCCCGCTCGTCGGCGACATCATGGCGTCGGGGCGCACCGTCATGGGCATCGCCGAGGAGATCGCGAGTCAGGCGGCCAGGTTCTATCATGAGAAGCCGGTCGTCAGCGTGGAGGTGGCGGAGCTCCACAGCTACCGGGTCTACGTGATGGGCGAGGTGTCGCGCCCGGGCGAGTTCACGCCGACGGCGCAGATCACCGTGCTCCAGGCGCTCGCCCTGGCGGGCGGCTTCACGCGCTTCGCCGATCCCGACGAGGTGGTGATCGTCCGGCGCGACGCGCTCGGCGAGCGCCGGATTCCGTTCGTGTTCGAGCAGGTCGTCGGGAAAGGCGACCTCCGCGGGGACCTGCCGCTGCAGACGAACGATACGGTGGTTGTGCCGTAGAAGGCCCGCCACGAACGCACACCGAACCGGGTGCAGCGTCAGCCGCCCCCGGGCGGCCGCGTCGCGTCTGTGGTGATGCGCGGCCGGCGTTCTGGCATCCTGGCAAGCAGGATGCGCCCGGACGCCGCGCTGCTGCTCCTCGCCGCGTTGACCCTCGCGTTGCCGGCGCTCGCGGCCGCGTGTGCCCCCTCCAGCCCGGGCAACGCGGCCCCCGCCGGCAACGCCGCAGCGCCCCCCGGCTCGCCGCCGCCCGCGGCGGCCACCGCGCCGCTCGCGCCTCCTGGCTCGGGCGGTCCTCGACCTGCCAGCGCGGCCTCCGCAGGCGCAGCGCCGGCGGACAGCGCCAGCGGCGATGCCCCCTCCCCGGCCGCGGCCGAGCCGGCGCCCGCCATCGCGGCCGATGAGGCCGAGGCGATCCTGTTCCCGGAGGACGCCGCCGCGCACCAGGCCGGCATCGACGCCTGCCGGCGAGGGCTCGCCGGGGCCGCCGGCGCACCCTCGCCAGGCCCGGAGCGCGTCCGCTGCCTGCTCGCGCTCCGCTACAAGGGCGACCAGCAGGCCGCCGCGAGCGCGACAGCGCTCTTCGACCGGAGCGGCAGCGTCGCCGGGCTGGAACGGGAGCACCTCATGGACGGCGGCTACCGCGGCACGCTCCACCTCGTCCCGGAGCTGCCGGTGCGCGCGGAGCGCCGCCACCTCGAGTGGACGGCCGCGGCCCTGGCCGACTTCGACGCCTTCGCCACGGAGCTCGCCGCCGCGGCCAGCTCGCCCGTGCGCTACCGCCACCGCGCCCTCGCGGTGCGGTACTTCCGGTCCGTGCGGGCGCGAACGCCCTCCGCCTACGCCTCGGGCTGGACGGTCGCGTACAACCTGGCCGGCTCGCTCCACCGCTCCGCGGACGAGGTGCGGGAGACGCTCTTCCACGAGATCTTCCACCTGAACGACAGCGCGCACGGCGCGTGGTCGCAGGCGGCGCTCTCGCCGATCTTCGACGGGATCGTCGCGCGCTGCGGGACGAGGATCCCGTGCCTCGCGCCGTACTCGCCGAACGGGACGATCGTGAAGGGCGGGACGTATTACTCGTTCCAGCCGGGCAACGGCGTGGGCGAGTACGCCGCCGAGCTCGCGATCCGCTACTACCGGGAGCAGCGGGCGGCGCTCCGCGGCGAGCGGCTCGGGAAACCGCCGTTCAAGTGCGGCCCGCCGGAGAACGCGCGGGCTTGGTCGCTGCTCGCGGGCGAGTTCTTCGGGGGCGCGGATCGGGTGGCGCCATGCCACGGCCCGGCGAAAAGCCCTGGACGGTGAGCGACGTCAGACGCGAGCGGTGAACCCGACGCCCGATCTCGGCGGTGCCGGCCGGCCCGACCTGGCAGCCGGCGTGACCTGGCGGATGGCACGCCGCGGCGCGGTCGGTCAGCCGAGGCCCGCTACTCCGGGGTGCCCATCCAGACCCGCGACGACAGCGGGTCGAACACGATCCGCCTCGCGTCCACGTAGAACGACGCGGCCACCTGCGCCGCGGGGATGGACCACGTGCCGATTCCGCCGCATTGCCTCGCTTCGCGCGGCGTGTCCTTGAGGAAGAGCGTCACGTCACGCGCGGCGACGGCGGCGGAGCCGTCGGTGCTGACCATCTCGAACGGCACGCCTCCAGGGATCCGGTACGCGGAGACCTGCTCCTGCTGGCCCGGCACGCAGGTGCTCAGCGCCGTCGCCGCCTCGGGCACCGGATCGAGCTCGACGCCGGCCGCCTCGATCGCCTCGAGGAAGGCGCGGTTGATGTTCACCGAGTGCCGGTACACCGCGTCGTCGTATCCCGTGTCGAGCTGCGCCACGGCCTGCGCCGCGCCGATCCGCACGGGGACCGTGGGCACGTTCGGGAAGCCCGCCTGCACCTCGTCGAGATCGGACGAATAGTACCCCGCGGTCCAGAGCGGCTTCATGCCCTCCGCGCGCAGGATCTCATCCGAGCAGAGCGCTCCGGGGTCCGCGCGGTAGACGGCAGCGTTCTCGTAATCGAGCGTGAAGGCGTTGAGCGACAGGAAGTCCGTGCCGATGATGCCGGCCTGGCGCACGGTGCCTCGGATGCCTGAATGGTCCTGGACGATGAGACGGACGGTGCCCCAGGATCCATAGAAATCGAAATCGGCGAACTGGTCGGCGGTGCCATCGATGGGCGCGGGGATCACCCCGTCCGCAAAGCCTTGCGGGTCAATGGTGCTGAGCGTGGTGCCGAAATCGAGCAGGAACTGCCCCTCTGCCGCGCCGACGCGCGCGAGCGCGTAGGGCATCTGGCTGGAGATCACGAGAGGCCTCTTGTCGCCGTGGCAGCCCTGGAGCTCGGGGAGCGGGGCCGAGTCCGCGCCACCCGCTCCAGCGCCGCCTGCGCCACCCGCTCCAGCGCCGCCTGCGCCACCCGCTCCAGCGCCGCCTGCGCCACCCGCTCCAGCGCCGCCTGCGCCCCCGCCGCCCGCACCCCCGCCGCCCGCACCCGCGCCGCCCGCTCCGGTGCCGCCCACTCCAGTGCCGCCAGCGCCACCTGACGGCGGCGCCTCGCTCGTGGACGCGCCCTGGTCCGGTGAATGCGCAGGATCAGGAGCACCGCAGCAGGCCGGCGCGGCGAGCAGCGGAAGGAGCACGGCCATGGAGCCGCGGAACCTTGCACGAGGAGCGATCGACCCCGGAGCGCGCACGAAGCCAGGCATGACGAGATAGTATCCAGCGTTGCCGCAGCGCGGCAAGATCGCGCATGTCGGGCGCCATCGAGCATCCACAGCGCCGGATGCGCCGGACGCGCCGGACGCGCCGGACGCGCCGGAACGGACGAGGTGCATCGCCATGGGCGTCGCGAAGCGCGGGTCAGCGCCGCCGGGGAGCGCGCCGGGGGTGGCAAGGTTCATCGAGACCGGTCCCGGTCGATCGTCATGCGCGCGAGGGCAGCGCTCTGTTTCACATTGGCGGCCGGCCCGGATGCCGGCAGACTACGCGCCCTGCATGGCCTACGACCGATCCACGCAGCGCAGGAGAGGCGCCCACGCTCACCTGCTCTCCAGGGCAACGAGGCGCCGTGGCGCCGCCGCGGCGGCGCTCTGGGCGGCGCTCGCGACCTCCTCGGCCGCGCGCGCCGACGAGGGCGCCGCGCGGCTCGGCCTCCCGGTCGAAGCCCCTCCGGCAGCGTGGCTCGATCCGGCGGGGCCGGCGCCCCACACGGCCGTCGCGGGCGCGTGGAACATGGCCGCGCCGCCGCTCTCGGTCCTGCTCCCCTCGCAGTCCAGCGGCGAGCCGCAGGAGAAGCGATGGCGGTTCGCGCTCGGTATCCACGGGTCCGCCGACGGCGCGTCGTCCCCCACGCTGAGCCCCGCGATATCGCTGTTCGCCGACGTCTGGTACCGCACCGGCGAGGTCTTCTCTCCCTCGCTGCGTATCTGGTTTTCGCATGCCCGGAGCAGCACGATCCCCATGGGCTTCGCGCGCGCTAGCTTCCAGCTCACGAAGGGCCGACTCGACGCGTGCCCGGTGGACCTGCCGCTCTTCGCCAGCGCAGGCATCACGCCCTGCGCCACGTTCGAGCTCGGCGTGCTGCACGCCGAGGCCGACTACGACAAAGGGAGCGACTTCACCGAGCACTCCCGTCCCTGGTCCACCCCGGGGCTGCTCGGCCGGTTCCACATCGAGCCCGCCGAGTGGCTCCGTATCGAGATCCAGGGAGGAGCGATGTTTCCGACGGTGCGCGACACATTCGTGTTCATCCCGACGACCACGACGTACCAGACCCCCGCGGTGGGCGGCTTCTTCGGCGCGGGCGCAGGCGTCTCGTTTCCTTGATCGCGGAGCGCAGCTGGGGCTGCGCGCGCCCGAGCACACCGAGGGCGCGCTCCATGTCCGCGCGTCCCCCGAGCGATCGAGTCCGACTCACGGGATCGCGACGCCTCTCGACACGCTCGAATCGTGCGCAGTCGTCTCGGGCCCGGCGTCTCGGGCCCCGGCGTCTCGGGCCCTGGCATCTCGGACCCCGGAGACCTCCGGCCCTCCGCGCCCGTGCGCTATGCTCCGCGCTCGCCATGCCCGACGGCGAGCTCGTGTTTGCATCCATCCCCGCCGCGCTCATCGCCTTCGCGGCCTCGCGCGGCGTCCCGCACGGCGATCTCGTCCGCGCCTCCGGCGTGGCGTCCGAGACGCTCGCCGCGCCCGACGAGCTCGTGCCGTATGCGTCGCTCCTCTCGCTGTGGGAGCTCCTGCTCCAGCGCCTCCCCGGCGAGCCGCTCGGGCTCCAGTACTCGCGCTGGATCCCGGTGTCGGTCGTGGGCATCGTCGGGCACGTCCTCCGCCATAGCGAGACGCTGCGCCAGGGGATCGCCGCCTATGGCCGCTTCTGCCGGCTCATGGACCCGTACCTCCGCATCGCCGTCGAGGAGCGCGGCGGGGCCGCCCATCTCGCGCTCGAGCACGAGCCGCGCGTCGTCGCCATGGCCGAGCCGATCGAGCTGATGGTCGCGGCGCTCGCGCGCTTCATCGCGCTCTACCTCGACGGCGCCGCGCGGCCGCTCGAGGCCGGCGCCGCGCGGCCGCTCGAGGCGGTGTTCCGCCATGCCCGGCGGCACCCGCCGGCGCTCTACGAGGAGGTGCTCGGCGCCCCGGCCCGCTTCGAGGCGCCCGCCACGGGCCTCGTCTACGACGGGCGCGTGCTCGACGCGCCCGTCGTGGGCGCGGATCCCTCGGTCCGCGACTACCTCGTGCGCCACGCCGAGCAGCTCCTTGCCGCGCGCGCCGCGCCCCCCGGCAGCGCCGCGCCTCTCGACGCGCGCGTGCGCGCCCGCATCGACGAGCGGCTCGACCGCGGCGACGTGGACCAGGAGGGGATCGCGCGCTCGCTGGGCATGAGCACGCGCTCGCTCCAGCGCGCCCTCAAGGACCTCGGCACGTCGTTCACGGCGCAGCTCGACGAGGCCCGGCGGGGCAAGGCGCTCGATCTCATCCGCCGGCGCGATCTGGCGCTCCAGGAGATCGCCTTCCTGCTCGGCTATGTAGAGACGCGCCACTTCTACCGCAGCTTCCGCCGCTGGACCGGCACCACGCCGGGCGAGTACCGGCGCACCTGCGCCCGCTAGTCCCGTCCGCCAGGAGTCCGGCCACGGATGGCCGGACTTCTACGCCGCTTCGCGGCGGCTTCGCGCTGGCGGCCCTGGTCTTGTTTCCTCGGGGATCCGCCCCGCTCCGCACCCCGGCGTCCGCTGCGCGGCCGCCCTGGTTTCGCGCGTCAGGAATCACTGGCGGGACGATTCCGCGGTGGCGAACCGTCGCGATCCGTCGGAACGAATTTGCGGCGCCCATCCGTCGCGAACCGTCGCATTCTTCGGGGCTCGTCCGGGCGTGCGCGGCCGGCGCCCGGTGAGGGCGGCCTGAGGGCGATCGGAGCGTGGTGGGGCTGAGGAATCCCCTCATTTGCAGCCATTTTCAGCGAAGAATTGAACAGGGAGGCGGGGAGACAGCGAGTATTTTGAAGATTTTCCTCCCCGTCTCCCCGCCTCCCTGTGAATTTTCCGAAGAATTTGAGGGGATGCCTCAGGTGGTGGGGTGCCGCGCGACGTGCGCACCCCGGCTGTGGAGGCCGGAACGTGTCTACCGGTGGTCACGTAGTGTCATTTCGCAGGCAGAGCTGTAAACGGATGGACACACGTAGTGTCATTTCGCAGACAGAGCTGTAGGCGGATGGGCACACGTAGTGTCATTTCGCAGGCGGTGCTGTAGGCGGATGGACCCACGTAGTGTCACCCGACATAGGCATGGCCCCAACCCGGGCCCAGCTGCCAAGCCCCGGGCCTGGGGAGCGATGCGCGCGAGGCCGCTGAGCTCGGTCTGGGCGATTTCACCCCTCTGGATGAGACGCTCTCCGAGCTCCGAGGTACGGCTGGGTCGGTCGGAGGCGGGAGCGCACCGGCGGCAAACTCTCCTCGCGTCTCTGCTTTCGGCGCGTGAAACCAGCGCAGGACGATGGGCTGACGCCTGCGGCCAAGGAACCCGTATGGCTCATGATGGAACGGCTCGACGGAGAATCGAAACCTACGAAGTTTATCCTGACGACGCTGCCGCGAGGAATGAGCAAGAAGTAAAGTGAAGTGGATGTTCGCGCGGGTCTGGAAACTTCTGCCCGATGCGGCAACCCGACGACGAGCCATCCTTCGAACGGTTCGCCTCGCTTGACCCAAATGTGCAGACTCGGGCATGCTCCAGCCATGAAGGTTCTCGTTTCGTCCCGTTGGTCGCTGGGGACTCTCGCCGCTTGCCTGGCTGCCGCGGCCTTCACGAGCTGTGCCGGCTCCGGGGAGGTGAAGGACGACGACGGGAGCGGCGGATCGATCGCAGGATCCACCGGCGGGAGCGGAAGCGGTGGTCAACCGGGCGCCGGGGGCGCGGGCGCCACCGCCACTACCGGAGGCGTCACGGGGAGTGGCGGCGCGAGCAGCAGCGGTGGGCTCCCTGGTGCGGGCGGAGCGACGGGTGGAGGTGGCTCCACCGGCGACGGCGGCGGGTCCGCGGGCGGCGACGCGAACACCTGCCCGCCAGCGACACCCCTGACCGGAGGCATGGAGTATTGCTCCAACAGCCGAGGCAATGCGGGCAACGGTTACGGTTATGAACTCTGGGCGGAAGGAGGCGGGTCGGGCTGCATGACCGTGCACGGCGTCGACGCCACGTTCAGCGCGGCATGGAACGACGTCGAAGATTTCCTGGCGCGCGTCGGGCTCGACTTCAACCAGACCCAGAAGCACACCCAGATCGGCACCATCTCGGCGGAGTTCGCGCATACCAAGACGGAGGAGGACGGTGGGTTGACGTACATCGGCATCTACGGCTGGACCGTCAACCCGCTGCGCGAGTTCTACATCCTCGACGACTGGGGGAGCGAAAAGCCGGGAGGTTTTTCTTCCGACGGGACGCCGCGGGACGAGGTGGGCACGCTCACTGCCGATGGCGAGACCTACGACGTGTGGAAGAAAACCCGCGTGAACAAGCCGGCCATCACGGGTCCAAGCGAAACGTTCGATCAGTATTTCAGCATCCGGCGGACGGCTCGCACGTGCGGCACCATCTCCGTTTCCGAACACTTCACCAAGTGGGAAGAGCTCGGCCTTCCCCTGGGGAATCTGCACGAGATCAAGCTGTTGCTCGAGGCCCAGTCCAACAGCGGGACAATCAAGTTCACGACTGCGAAGGTCGTCGTGGAATGAGCGAAGGCGTCCAGGCACCTCGAGCTCGGCATGGCCAGAGCGAGCCTGCGCCTGAGTCCACGTGAACGTTCCGAGGCCAGCCCGCTCACGACGCCGTGACCCTGGGAGTCACGGCATCGCAGGCGTTCTTCATGAATACATTGCGTCTCTTCTACGCTGTTCAGCTTCAGCTTGACGGGGCACAATGCTCGTCATCATGAGGATGGTCTTCCGAGGCGGCGCGGCGTACGGCCCGAACGGACGGTTCGGCGCGTGGGTGGTGAGCGTCGACGCCGGGGGGAGCGTGACGCTCGCGGGCCAGGCGCTCGGGGAGGAGATCCACCGGGGACCGGAGCCCCTGTCGGAGTCGGAGCTGGCGGCGCTCGACAGGTTGCTGGGCGGCGCCGCGGCGGTGGACGCGGCGTCGAAACGAATGGGCGTGCCCGGGGAGACGCAGGTTTGTTTCGACATCGAGACGCCTGCCGGGCGCCGCGAGATCCGGCTATGGCGCCGGGAGGCGCAGGAGCAGGCGCCGCTGGCGGGTCTGCTGCGCTGGCTCGACGAGGTGATCCAGGCGCGGACGGGGCGGTTCGCGGCCTTCGGGAGCTGACAGGCAGCGGGGCGCACCATGACGCCGTGAACGGCGGCGGACCTGGCTCACGATGGCGCCGCCATGACAACGCCCGACGTCGCGCCGTCCACAATGGAGCCCGCCCCGCAGGGCAGCGCGGTCGTGCGCGCCGGGGAGAGCGCCCCGTCGATGTCCTCATCCTTACCGCGCTGGAGGCCAAGCTCGACGCCGTGTGGCGCTCGGCAAGGGCTGGAGCGAGCGTGAAGATCTCGGCGGCTTCCCCTGTCACCGGCAGGCTTTCGAGCGCGCAGACGGCGAGTCATGAAAAAGCGTAGGTGACAGTGAACCAACTCTTGGCAATGCGAGCGTTTGTCCGTCTTGTGGAGACAGGCTCTTTCAGCCGAGCTGCCGACCATCTGGCCCTTCCGCGCTCGACGGTCAGCAAGCTGATCATCGACCTGGAAAAGCACCTCGGCACCAGGCTGTTGAATCGAACGACCCGTGCGGTCGCCGCCACATCGTACGGGCTCGAGTACTACAGCCATGCGGTGCGCCTGATCGCCGAAGTGGACTCGGTGGATCGCGCGCTGCGAGGCAAGAAGGTCAAACCCAGCGGACACTTGCGGATCGACGCGCCAGCGTCGCTTGCCACGTGTCTGCTGATTCCCGCCCTGGCCGACTTTCATCGCGAGTACCCCGACATCACCATCGCTCTAGGGATCAGCGACCGAACGGTGAATATCGTGGGCGAAGGCGTGGACTGCGCCATTCGGGCCGGAGGCATCAATAAGATGACAATGATCGGGCGCAGGCTCGTTGAGCTTCAATACGTCACCTGTGCGGCGCCCGGATACCTCGAACGCATGGGGCCCCCTTCCTCTCCAGCGGATCTCGAGAAGAACCACGCCCACACCGGCTACTTCTTTGCTGCTACGGGCAAGCTGGATCCGATGATCTTCGAGAAGGGGAATCATCGTCACGAGATCGCAGACTGCGCCTTTTCGACCAACGACGGCAATGGGCTCCTCGAGATGATCTTATCGGGCCTGGGTATCGGCCAGCATCTCAGACGTTGCGTTCAGCCTTACCTGGACTCGGGCGAGCTGGTCGCGCTATTGGAAGACTGGACGCGCCCGCCCATTCCCCTGCATATCGTCTACCCGCCCAACCGGCACCCAAATGCGCGACTGAAGGTGTTCATCGATTAGGTGATTCATAGCTTCGGTGAAGGTGCGCCTGCGAAGTAGAAAATGCGCGGGTCCCCTCCGCCTCTGAGCTTCAGATCGACGATCAACCCAATGACGCCTTCCTGAAGCTCATCGCCAGCTCGCGATGGTCTCCTGGAAGCTCAAGCGAGGATGGCGGTGACCCGGATTTCGATACGCATCTCTGGAAGCCCCAGTGCGGCGACGCCAACCTGCGTCCAGATGGGCGCATGGTTCGGCATGTACTGGCGGAAGAGTCTGACCATCGACTCGTTAACCTCGGGAGGGAATCCCACAACATGGTAGGAGTTGACGTGGACGACATTCTCCCAGCTGGCGCCCGCTGTGGCCAAGGTACGCTCCACGTTCCGGAACGCCTGAGCAATCTCCTCTTCGAGCGATTCGGGGAACTGGAACTCGTCATTGCAGCCGGCCTGGCCCGAGGTTTCCACCCGGTTCCCGATTTTCAGCGCTTGCGAGTAATGCAAGGCCTTCAGCATGCGCTCCCCATAGCCGGGGGTGACAAAAAACTCTGGCTTATCCATCGAGGTCCTCAGTTCAGCACCGGTCGTTCTTCGCAACTCACCGAGCTGATGCGAGTGAATTGCTTGCAGCACACTCGAACCAGAAGCTCATTCGTGCAGTGCGGGAAGGCATGCTAGTCGACTGTATGCACGAATAACAGCCATTGTTCTTGCCATGATTGTCCATGGACATGGACAATCATCTGGGGCATCCAACGGCTTTCGAGGACCCCGCCGCACGCGGCCGCCGGCATCTGCTTCCGTGCGCTGGGTTGACGTCGCCTGAGGCTTGTTCAGGAGCTCTGGGAGCGCGACGATCCTGCGCCTCGGCATGCACCGGGCGATCCTGGCGGGGCTGTTCCGCGGCGCCGAACCGTCGCGATCCGCCGCTTTCCCGGGGATTTTGGGACAGCGTGACGACGGATCGCACCCGCGCTCTGGCGGGCCCCGGGCGGCGCTGCGAGGGTGCTCGTCATGCCCGTGACCTTCGTGGAGACCCGCCTCGTCGTCCTGCTCGCCTTTGATGGCGTCGCGCTGCTCGATCTGGCCGGGCCTCTCGAGGCCTTCACCGTCGCGGCCACCTTGTGCGCGCCGGGCGTGACCGCGCCCTACCGCACGGTCGTCGCCTCGATGGCCGGCGGGCATGTGCGCACCACGACCGGGCTCGGCGTCGCTGCCGAGCCGCTCGCGACGCTCGACGACGCCGCCATCGATACGCTGATCGTGCCGGGCAGCGGTCCGCCGGAGGACCCGGCCACGCCGCCGGATCTCGTGGCCTGGCTGGCCCGCCGCGCGCCGCGCGCGCGCCGCACCTGCGCCGTGTGCACGGGCGCCTTCCTCCTCGCCGCCGCGGGCCTGCTCGACGGCCGCCGCGCGGCGACCCACTGGCGCTCCGCGCCGCTCCTCGCGGAGCGCCACCCGGACGTGCGCGTCGACGCGGACTCGATCTACCTGCGCGACGGACCGATCTGGAGCTCGGCCGGCATCTCTGCGGGCATCGATCTCGCCCTCGCGCTCGTCGAGGAGGACCTCGGGCACCGCGCGGCGATGGCGGTCGCCCGGCAGCTCGTCGTGTTCCTCAAGCGGCCCGGCGGGCAGTCGCAGTTCAGCGCGCCGCTCGCGGCGCAGGCGGCCGAGGGCGGCTCGTTCGCCGACCTGCACGCCTGGATGGCCGACCGCCTCGCCGGCGATCTGCGCGTCGAGCGCCTGGCCGCGCAGGTGGGGATGAGCCCGCGCACCTTCGCGCGCGCCTACACGGCCGCGGTGGGGCAGACCCCGGCGAAGACGGTCGCAGCCATGCGCCTCGAAGCCGCCTGCCAGGCCGTCGCGGGCACGGACCTCCCGCTCAAGCGGATCGCCCACCGGTGCGGCTTCGGCGACGAGCAGAACCTGCGCCGCGCCTTCCAGCGACGGCTCGGCGTGGGACCCCTCGAGTACCGGGAGCGCTTCGCCAGGAGCGCCCGCGCGCCTGGCAGGAAGTGACGGAAGATCGGCAGGGCGCCCGGCGGGCGATCGCGCACGCTCCCGGCAGCTCGGCCTCGGCCGACGGACAGGAGCCCCCGCCATGACCACGCAGATCGCCGGAATCCAAGCCCCTGATACGCGCCTTGCCCGCGACGCGACCGACCTCGCGCGCGAGGTCTCGGAGCCTTACCTGTTTCACCACGTGATGCGCTCGTACTACTTCGGCGAGCTCGCGGGCCGGCGGCATGGCATCGCCTTCGACCGCGAGCTGCTCTACGTCTCCGCGGTGCTTCACGACCTCGGCCTGACCGAGCGCTTCGCCGGCCCCGAGCGCTTCGAGGTCGACGGCGCCAACGCCGCCCGGACCTTCCTCGAGGGCCGCGGCCTGCCCCGGGAAAAGGTGTCGCTCGTGTGGGACGCGATCGCGCTGCACACCAGCCTGGGCATCGCGTCGCACAAGGAACCCGAGGTGGCGGTCGTCCATCTCGGGGTCACTATCGATTACGGCGGCTTCGGCCTGGAGGAGCTGCCGCGCGGGGCCGTCGAGGAGATCCTGCGGGCCCATCCGCGGCTGGATATGAAGAAGAGGCTCCGGGACGCCCTCTGCCGCGAGGTGGAGCGGAAGCCGCAGACCGCAGCCGGGAATTATCTTTCGGATTACGGCCGTCGCTACGTGACGGGTTTTCAGCCGGTCGACTTCAGTGCGGTCCTGGAGGGGACGCCTTTTGATGGGTGAGGTGGATGGAGCGTCCATGAAGATCACGGCACGAGCGGCGCCGACGGCGAACCACGCAAAGCCGCCGCGACGCGCGCATTCGCTCGGTGGCGCCGGCTCGGACGGCCGCCCTCGCGTCCATTCGTAGTCGCGTCTCAGCGCCTCGTAAAACGCGTCGTGGGTGAAGTCTCCGGCGGCGTACGCACCCCATCGCCCCGAGGAAACGGTCCTTCATGCGCTGGTTCGAGAGAACCTGGAATCGTTCCTCGCGCACGCTGGAATGCCGAGCGCGCGATCCCACCGACGGGATGACCTGGTCCGGCGGGCCCACGTGCGCAGAGTGAGGCATCGTGCCTGAGCCGCGAGTCGACCCGGAAAGCGCAGGTTGCGCTGTGAGGACGACGTGCGCCGGGACGCCGCGCGGCTGAGGGCTCTGCATCGCCCTGCCGGGGGCGAAGCCGGGCCGTTCGGGACGAGCTCCTGCAGGCTGCTTCGTTCAGGCGGCCCCTTCGATGCATGGATAAGTTATTGATATAGCGTCGTTTTTCCAGGAGGGCCGGATCGCATAGAAGAATGTTCTGTCCACCCAGGGCAGGTCCCGCAGTTGGGGCTTGACGTCTCCGAAACGTTTGGACTTCCTGCTACCCCCTTTGGACTTCCTTCTCCCAATAGCTGTCGTCCAGCCCCGCGAGCCGCGCACACCCGCCGCCGTGAAAGCCCATGCCGCCCACAGCCATGCCGCGCGCTTCCGCTTCGCCATATCCTCTCGTGCAGCCGCCGCGCTGCCGCTGTCCACCGCGGCGCGCTGGCTCGGGGCGGGCTCGCGCTCAGCCCCGAAGAGCACCGGCCTCTACCTGCGTTTGAGGTAGATGAAGGTCTTGCCAAGGCTGCCCTTGGTCGATTTTGCCGAAGTGTCCTTGTGGGACTTCCGGTGCTCGTAGCCGACGAAGTCCTTCTCGTTGAAGGCCACTACCTCCCGCAGTTCGAATCCGTTGTGCCACAGGACCGCGTTGAGAGGTGTGACGAGGCGCGACTCCCACCAATCAGAGTCCACGATGGTGATGTGCAGCTCACCTCCGACCATCAGCGCCTGAGCGGCGCTCTTCACCATCCCCTGGAGCATTTCCTTCGTGGCCGACGTCTGGCTGCGCTGGGGCTGCGGCACATAAGGGAAGTTGAAGACGACCCTCGTCATCATCTCGGATTTGTCGACCTTGATGTCCCGTGCGTCCAGCTTGAAATGCACGCGCGCGCCTAACCTGTCGAGATCTTTTATGGCCGGGTCGGCCTTCGTGTATTTCTTGACGTCTTTCTTCGACTCGTTGGTCGAGGCGAGGATGTGCTCACCCAGGCCGATCCTGCCGAGGAATTGCGTGAACGTGAAATCGCCCTCGCCGAGAAACAGGTGCGTCGCTTCCTCGTGCAGTGCCTCCAGATCCAAGAGCGGATCGTACTCGCGGCGGAGCCTTTGGTTGCGATCCTCGACCTCTTTTGGGGTCAGCTCGCGCCGCAGCTGAAGCCAGAAATCCGCGACGGCGAACTCGTCGCTGGGCTCGAGGTAGGTACCCTTCGCGAGGGCTTGACCGAGCGACGCGATGAGCGAGTCGGCCAAGGCCCAGTCGTTCTCGGCATACTGACGGGCAAGGTAAGCTGTTACGTTTTTCAAGAGGACGAGGCCGTCGGCGTTCCGATGCTCTTGTGCTATTCTATCCCAGTCGCGTTCGTAATCCTCGAGGAGGTTTTGAATCAGGTGGGGCGTCTCCATGCCCATAAAAGACAGGGCCTCCGGCATGAGGAATTGCAGGAAGATCGCTCTCCAGCCGTTCCTGTCGAACGTGGGCTCCTCTTCCATCATGCGCTGCGCGACCGCTCCTCTCGCAGCGCGAATGCCCGCCGGAGCTCTCGACACGCCCACGGCCGCGGGGTGCGGGGGACGCACGGCGCCCCTCGTGAAAGCAGGCTTCGACTGCGCCACCGTCGCCGGACGTGACGGGAGACGCTTCGTCATTTTTGCGAACGCCGGCTTCGGCTGCACCACCGTCGCCGGGTGTGGCGGCAGACGCTTCGCCATTTTCGCGAACGCCGGCTTCGGCTGCACCACCGTCGCCGGATGCGGCGGCAGACGCTTCGGTGAAAAACGGTCGGGCATCGCCGTCATGCTACCTGCGGCGCTACCGCAGGGCCAAGGATTCGGTCCCCTCCAGCCATCGCCACGCCGCGAGCTCCCTCTCCCAGGGTCGGGCTGCCTGCAGGCTGCTTCGTTCAGGCGGCCCCTTCGATGCATGGATAAGTTGTTAATATAGCGTCGTTTTTTGGGCTTGACGTCTCCGAAACGTTTGGACTTCCTTCTATGGAACGTAGTGTCAAGACAGATCCCTCCCGATCGCCGACCGTGCTCGTCTTTCACGGAGGCGCTTCGCGATCGCGCGATGCTCTGAATTCCACTGGTTACTTGAAGATCGAGAGGGGCACGGCGTTCGCCATCGCCTCGTGGCCGGCGTCATTGGGGTGCAGGTGATCGCCGCTGTCGAACGAGGCGAGGAGTTTTGTAGGCTGCTCCGGGTCACGCACGGAGGCCTCGAAATCGATGACCCCGTCGTAGGCGGTGTTGCCGCGGATCCACGTGTTGACCTCCTGGCGCATGGCCTCTCCCTCGGGCGTGTAGTAGGGCGGGAACGCTTCCTCGAACGGCATCAGCGTGCCGACGAACGCCTTGACCCCGTTCGCCCTCGCCTTGTCGGCGAGCGACTTGAGCCCGTCGATCATCTGATCCGCCGTCGCCTTCTCGGCGGGCCCCAAGAATCCCGGCATCCCGATGTCGTTGATGCCGATCAAGACAATGACATGCGTCACCCCCGGCGTGCCCAGCACGTCGCGCTCGAAGCGCGACACGGCGCTCGGACCGACGCTGTCCCGGAGCAGCCTGTTGCCGCCGAGCCCCTGGTTGACGACCGCGAACATCCGCGTCTCCGGATCCGCCTGGAGCCGCGCGAAGAGCCGATCCGAGTAGCGCTTCTCGGCGTCCATCGTCGAGCTCGAGCCGTCCGTGATCGAGTCGCCGAACGTGACGACGACCTTCTGGGGCTCCGTGGACTCGACGTCGACGCCCGCGAGCCAGTACGTGGACGAGATGTTGGTCGGCGACGTCAACATCTCGCTCGCCGCCTGGTTTCCCTTGGCCACCACGTGCGTCGTGAGGGAGAACGGGTGCCACGTCGCCGGCTCCGACGCCGCCGCGCTGTGAATGCTCACGATGAGGCGGTCGCCCGGGCTCACCGCGAGATCCACGCCGTCGCTCACCGCCACGCTGGCCGGCGGGATCGACGCGCTCGGCTTGCCGGAGAGCTGGACCCGCCGGTCGGTGCCCGGCGCCGCGACGAACGGCGAGGCCTCTTTCGCCACGCGGACCTCGGCGAGCTCCAGCGGCTGGGTCCCGAAGAGGTTCGAGAGCCGCAGCCGGACCTGATCGCCGGAGGCGGTGACGACGATGCGCTGGCGCACTGTCTCGTCGCTGAAGCTACGCGGCGCCAGGTCGGGGAACGGCGAATCCGCCCCCTGCATCGTCGTCCCCCACGCGGCCGTCCAGCTCGCGACGGGCGCCTCGTCGTCACCGCCGCAGCCGGCGGTGGCGACGGCCAAAACAAATGCTCCTGCGGTCGACACACGGGTGAATTTCGATCCGATCATCACACACCTCACTCCACGGAAAGCTGCTCATTGACCGTCGGTCGACGGCTCCTGCTCGTGTCATGCGCTACGCGACCCGGCGGTCCCGGCGGGCCCACGCGATGAGCCCGAGCACGACGCTGAGCACGGCCGGGATCGACGCGAGGTACCAGGGAGGAAGCACGAAGAGGTGCGTGAGGACCGCGCCGCCCATGACGCCCGCGAGCAAGAGCGCGGCGCGGCTGCACACCCGCGGGATCAAGAGGCCTACCCCGCCGACGAGCTCGAGGACGCCCACGAAGTACTGAAACCAGACGCCGAGCCCGATCCTGGCGAAGTTCTCGACCATCTCCTGCTGGAGCCCGAGGAGCTTGTTGACGCCCGCGAAAACGAAGGTCGCCGCAATGAGGATCTGCAGCGCCCAGAGGGCGATGTTCGCGGGGCGCAAGCGCTTGGAGGTGGGGGCAGCCAGGGTCTCGCTCGCGGTCGCAGTCATGGATTGCATCGTCGTGTCTCCTTTTACGAAGCCGGGCTCCCGGGGGTTATCGACCGGATGAACGACCCTGGCTTCACTCGGGCGACGAACGACCGCCGGCGGGATCGACAGCGCGAGACATTTTTTTTGCGCCCCCGCCCGGCGCGCGGCCGGGGGCCGCGGTAGTCGTTAGACCGACACGGAGACGCCGGCATTTCGGCAGCGCGTGAGGTTGTCCCAGGGCCCGCTCGGTGCCATCGAGACAACGTGCCTGACCGGCTTCTCACGCCCGGCCTCGCGCGCCGCCCTGCGAGCAGATTTCTGGCAGCAAGACCCAAAGGAGGGTAAGCTGCCCTAATGGAAGTTCCCAGCGTTTTCGAAGTCGTCGTGCCAGACTCCATCTGGGTCACCGAACGTCCGATATGGTTCGGCGGTGTTCGCCTACGAGCGAGAACTACCATCGTTCGACTCTCGGGTGATGCCCTCTGGGTTCATAGCCCCTGCACACCCACAGACGATGTATGCGCGGCGCTCGATGCGCTCGGCGAGGTGCGTTGGATCGTGGTGCCCAATCGGTTCCATCATCTACAAGCTCCAGCTACTGCCGCTCGATACCCAAACGCACTTGTCGTCGGACCAAAGTCTGCCCAGTCGCGCAACCCGCACGTCAGCTTGACCATGGGCACGGACGATCCCGCGTATACCCGCTCTACCCCTGAGCTGACCTCTATTCAGCTAAGGGGCGTTCCTTTCCTTGACGAGACAGTCTTCTTCCACGCGGCCAGTGGCTCCCTGATTGCTGCAGATCTACTCATATCCGCTTGCGCACACGACCACTGGACTTGGCGAATTGCAGCACGCATCTGGGGACGCTACGGAAAAGTCAGGACGCCCCCGGACGTCAGGATGCATACTCGTGCGAGCACGGCGGTGGCTGAATCAATTGCGCAGATGCGCGCGCTGCCACTCCAGCGAATCCTCGTGGCCCATGCCGATCCGATCACGGACCGACCCGTTCAACAGCTCGCCGAAGCCTGGGACTTCGCTATTCCCTCTCACCTGGGGCAATCCAGTGCCACGCTCTAGCATCGTGATACTCTGGTCTCGCGCCTTGCTCGACATTCGCCACCGTCCCGTTCAAAACTCTCGCGCTCCTGGGCGCTCGATGCACCGCGACGCCTTTGTTCGCCTTATCCCCACGGGGGTCTGCCTCGCGACCGGCCGCCCCGGCCGCGGGCCGGCGCGCGCCGGCCTCGCGCCGGCCTGGCGCGATCCGTCGCAACGTTGGCGCCCGGCGCCGCTGCCGCGCCGCCGCGCCGGACCCATCGTTGCGTCGATCCCGGCGAGGCGCCGCGCCCCGCCGCGATCGAGCTGCTGCCGAGGTACGCCATGAGCCACCTACCCCGAGGCCCGCAGGGCCGACTTCTGACGACCTACCAGTTCCTCACGCGCCCGCTCGAGTTCCTGTCTCGCTGCGCCGCCACCTACGGCGACGTCTTCAACATGCCGATGTACAACGGAGACGTCGTGATCGCCGGCAGCCCCGCGTCAGTGCAGGACGTGATGACCGCGCCGCCGGAGACGTTCGTCCCCTACGCGGTCAAGTCGATCGCACCCCTGCTGGGGGAGCACTCGCTCCTCATGCTCTCCGGCGAGCGACACCGGCGCGAGCGCAAGCTGCTGACGCCGCCGTTCCACGGCGATCGCATGCGCGCCTATGCGGCGGCCATGGCGGACGTCGCCGCGCGCCGCTTCGCCGAGGCGGCGCGCGCGCCCCGCGCCGTCGCCCAGGAGATCACGCAGGCCATCTCGCTCGACGTCATCATCCGCGCCGTCTTCGGGGTGGAGGAGCCGCATCGCACGCGCGCTTTCGCCCGCGCGGTCGTCGCCATGGGCGACGCGGTGACCCCGGCGCTCGCCTTCCTTCCGCTCCTCCAGCGCGAGCTCGGCGGCTTCGGCCCCTACGCGCGCTTCCGCCGCCGCGTCGGCGACCTGGAGGCGCTCTTCCGCGAGCAGATCGAGCGGGCGCGCGCGGCGCCGGGGGACGACATCCTGAGCCTCCTTGTCTCGGCCCGCTACGACGACGGGTCGGCCATGAGCGAGCGGGCCATCTTCGACGAGCTCCGGACGCTGCTGTTCGCCGGGCACGAGACGACGGCGCTCGCCCTGGCGTGGGCCCTGGATCACGCGCACCGCGACCCCGCCGTCCTCTCCCGGCTGCGCGATGAGATCGACGCCCTCGGCCCGGAGCCCGACCCGGAGCGCCTCGCCGCGCTGCCCTACCTGGAGGCTGTGTGCAAGGAGGCGCTGCGCCTCTACCCGATCGCCACCGAGGTCCCGCGCCTCGTGGCGCAGCCGTTCCGCCTCGGCGAGCACGAGCTCCAGCCGGGGACGGGGGTGGCGCCGTGCATCCTGCTCGTGCACCACCGCCCCGATCTCTACCCGGAGCCGCTCCGGTTCAGGCCCGAGCGCTTCCTGGAGCGCAGGTTCTCTCCGTTCGAGTACCTGCCTTTCGGCGGCGGAAGCCGCCGCTGCATCGGCGCCGCCTTCGCCCTGTTCGAGATGAAGATCGTGCTCGGCGTGGCGCTCGCCGCGTGGCAGTTCCAGCTCCTCGACCAAAGGCCGCCCCGCCCCGTGCGGCGCAACGTCACGCTGGGCCCCTCGGGCGGCGTCCCGGTAGCGCTGCGCGCCCGCGCCCGCAGCGCCCTCCGCGCCGCTTAGCGCTGGCAGCAGCATCTGTGCAGCGGCGCGCAGAAAGCCTGTGCAGCGGCGCACAGAGAGCTCCTGTGCAGCGGCGCACAGAGAGCTCCTGTGCAGCGGCGCACAGAGAGCTCCTGTGCAGCGGCGCACACAAGACGAGACTCGCCATGTCCGCGCGCCGCGCTGTCCGATTCAGCGCGCGGACACGGTGGAGATGGCGGAGATCGCGACATAAAAACTCCGGGCTTTCTGCACTGAGGCGATCCGGTGGTGGGGGTTCTGGAATAGAAGGGCTCCCCCCTCCGCCATGCCGATACACCCTGTCGATCGACTGACCACCTCCATTCCTTGCCCACCCCCATCTCCGCCCATCGCCGGGCTCGACGCGAGCGCAGGTGTCCGGCGACAGCGCGCCGGCAGCGCGGCGCGGCGCCTGCGGCCGCTCGCCAGGCTCGGATGGACTGCCGTGCTGCTCGCCGCTACGCTTTCCTGCGAGTCGGTCGCGCCCCCCATGGCGCAGCCCCCTTCCGGAGCGGCGCAGACGCGGCTGGAGCTCCACGCAGGCGACGCCGAGGTCTGGGCCTGGAGCGCGCGCATCCAGGGCGCCCTCGCCGGGCCGGGCACGCTGGAGGACTGCGTCGTCCGGGTGGGCGGCGAAGCGATCCCGGCGGCGATCGAGCATCCGCAGCGGTTCTCCGCGGACGTCCCGCTGCGCGAGGGCGAGAACGAGATCGCCGCGCGATGCCGGGAGGCGAGCTCGGGCGAGCTCGAGTCGCCGCCCGTCACCTACCACGTGAAGCTGCGCGACGCGCCCCGGGCCCGCGCCCGCGCGGCGCGGAGCGGCGACAGCCTCGTCCTCGACGCGGCGAGCAGCGAGCCGAGCGAGCGCTCGCGCGCCGAGATCGTCGACTTCGCGTGGTTCCGGCGGCGCGACCGCGCGGCGCCGGAGCGGGTCGGCCAGGGCCCTCACCTCGAGCTGCCGGCGCCGGACGCCGGCGACCGGGCGCTGTACGAGCTCCGCGTGCGCGACGAGCGCGGCCGCAGCGACGCCGCGCGGGTCGCGCCGCCGCCCGACGCGCCCCCCGTAGCTAGCGCGCGGGCGTGGATCGACGACGCCGTCGTCTACGGGGTCGTGCCGCCCTTCTTCGGCGACCCGCCGCTCAGGAGCGTCCGCGCCGCCCTCCCCGCGCTCGAGGAGCTCGGCGTCACCGCGATCTGGCTATCCCCGCTCTTCGGCGCGCCCCCGGGCGACTTCGGGTATGCGGTCACGGACTACTTCGCCGTGCGGCCCGATTACGGGACGGAGCGAGACCTCCGCGAGCTCGTCGACGAGGCGCACCGGCGCGACATCCGGGTGCTGCTCGATCTCGTGCCGAACCATACCTCGGCCGAGCACCCCTATTTCCAGCAGGCCGAGCAGCGGAGCGGCCAGTACCACACGTTCCCGTTCTACGATCGCGACCCCGGCGGCGAGCCCACCCATTACTTCGACTGGGAGCACCTGCCGAACCTGAACTACGACAACGCCGAGGTAGAGCGGTGGATGCTCGAGGTGTCGCTGCACTGGGTGCGGCGCTTCGACATCGACGGCTACCGCGTCGACGCCGCGTGGGGCATCAAGGACCGGCGGAGCGCGCTCTGGTCCGCCTGGGCAGAGGAGCTCCGGCGGGTCGACCCGGAGCTCTTGCTGATCGCCGAGGCGTCCGCGCGCGACCCCTATTACCTGCAGCACGGGTTCGACGCGGCCTACGACTGGACGGAGGAGCTCGGGCGCTGGGCCTGGGCGGACGTCTTCAGCGCGCCGCGCGGCATCGCGGCGCGGCTCGGGGCAGCGCTCTCCGCGACCTCGGCGCGCGCCCCGCGCCCCGATCGCACGCTCCGGTTCATCAACAACAACGACACAGGCGCGCGCTTCATCACCCGCCACGGGCCCGGGCTGACGCGCGTCGCGGCCGCGGCGCTGCTGACGCTGCCGGGCATCCCGTGCGTCTACTCGTTCGACGAGCTCGGCGCCGAGTACGAGCCCTACGGCGGGCTGGCTCCGGTCCCGCGGCCCGCGCGCGGCCCCCTCGCCCGGCACTACCAGCGGCTGATCCGGCTCCGGCGCTCCACCGCGGCGCTCCGGGCGCCGGGGCTGCTGACGGTGCACGCCGGGCAAGACGACGAGGTCTTCGCGTACATCCGGCACGGCGACGACGCGTCGCGCTTCGCCCTCGTGGTCCTGAACTTCAGCGATCGACCGGCGACGACGAGGCTCACCCTGCCGGAGCCGTTCGCCGGCCACGCGCGAGGCGGGCTGCGCGACGCCCTGAGCGGCGCCGCCGCGCGCGTGTCCGCGCGGCCCGGCGCCCTCGCGCTGGACCTCGCGCCCTGGGACGTCCGGGTCCTCGTGCCGCGGTAAGGCGACCCCGCGCGGCGGCCGGCAGTGCACCCGGCCGCGACCATCTGTTATAACGGAAAAACATCCACCGTTTACCTGGCAGCGAGGCTCCCTGCCCGACGCGGGTGCCCCATTGTCGGAGGGGCTTCGCTTCCACACAAGACGCCGCGGGTGCCCCATTGTCGGAGGGGCTTCGCTTCCACACAAGACGCTCAGCTCAACCGTGGGAGGCGGCCCTGGTCGCCTTCGTGAACAGGAGGACTCATGAGTCAGGAGCGATGGTCCGCCGTCGATCGCTACATCACCGATCTGCTCGTCCCGTCCGACGCCGCGCTGGACGCGGCGCTCGGGGCCAGCGCCGCGGCCGACCTGCCGCCGATCAACGTCGCGCCGAACCAGGGCAAGCTGCTGCACCTCCTGGCGCGGATCCAGGGGGCGCGCTCCATCCTGGAGATCGGCACGCTCGGCGGGTACAGCACGATCTGGCTCGCGCGGGCGCTGCCCGCCGGCGGCCGCCTGGTCACGCTGGAGCTGGACCCGAAGCACGCCGAGGTCGCCCGCGCGAACATAGCGCGCGCCGGCCTCGCCGACGTCGTCGAGCTGCGGCTGGGGCGAGCGCTGGACACGCTGCCCGCGCTCGCCGCCGAGGGCCGCGGGCCTTTCGATTTCATCTTCATCGACGCCGACAAGCCGAGCAACCCCGACTACTTCGCGTGGGCGCTCAGGCTCTCCCGCCGCGGCAGCGTGATCGTCGTCGACAACGTGGTGCGCAAGGGCGCGGTGGCCGACCCCGAGAGCGCCGATCCCAACGTCCAGGGGGTGCAGCGCCTGAACAAGCTGCTCGCCGCCGAGCCGCGCGTGAGCGCCACGGCGGTCCAGACCGTGGGCAGCAAGGGGTACGACGGCTTCGCCATCGCGCTCGTCACCGCGGACCCGTAGGCCGCATGCCGGGCGCCAGCCGGGGGCTTCCCGGCGGCGGCCCCCGGCACTCGCCGTGCCGGAGCACAAAAAACAGAGCGCCCATTCGACGGCGGGGGGGGAAGCCGTCACGGGCGCTCTGCCATCCGACTTTGCAGGACGCGGGCCAGGGACTTACTCTACTGCCTTCGCGGGGTTACCTGTCAGGAACGCCCCGAGTCTTTCGATCCTGAGATTTCAGCTTGCAGACCTGACGGCTGCTCAGCGCGTCGCTGGACGCGGCGAGCCAGGCGGCCGAGCGCGATCTCCGTCGTCACGCTTCCCCCGCGGCCGGCCGCTCCGCCGCGACCAGCGGGCGGAGGTAGTCGTCGAGCTGGCCGGGCGCTCCCGGCGCGGCGAGCCATCCGATGTGGCCGTCCGGGCGGACCAGCACGAGCGCGTCGCCGTCGACGTCGTACCCGGCGCGCGCGTGCCCCGCGGCGTCGACAAGGGAGCGCTGGGCGGCGGGCTCCCCCGGCCGCACCACGGCGCGCGCGCGCACCGCCGGGCCATACCGGGCGTTCACCCAGGCGACAGTGTCCGCGTGGGCCGCGCCGAAGGCCAGCAGCGTGAAGTGCGGGCCCCGGAACACATCGAACAGGCGGACCGGGGCGCCCTCGCGGTCCTGGCAGGGCGCGTCGGGCGCGCGATCTCCCGGGAGGACACGCCCCGGCGCCCCGTGCTCGCCGCGGGCGAGCGAGCTGCCCCGGTACGTGATGTCGAGCTGCTGCGTCTCCGCGCCGCGCCGCAGCGCCCCTGGCTTCCCTTCCGCTGCCTGGTGGTGCAGCTTCGCGGTCAGCCCGAGCACCGCCCGGGCGACGGGCAGCCGCTCTTCCTCGTAGGTGTCGAGCAGCGCCGCGGGGGCTCCGGCCAGCACCTGGCCGAGCTTCCAGCCGAGGTTGTAGGCGTCCTGGATGCCTGTGTTGAGGCCCTGCCCGCCCGTCGCGGGGTGCACGTGCGCGGCGTCGCCGGCCAGGAACACCCGGCCGACCCGGTACCGGTCCACCATCCGCACGTTGGGCCGGTACAGCGAGAGCCAGCTCGCGTCGCGCAGCCGGACGTCGGAGCGCCCGGTGCGCGCCTCGAACAGCCGCTGGACGGCCTCCACCGTGAGCTCGACCGCCTCCTCGCCGGGGAGCGGCGCCATGATCTGGAAGCGGTCCGTGCCGGGCAGCGGGCACAGCGCGACCGGGCCGCCGCTCGCCTTCGGCCACACGTGCCACCGCTCGCGGTCGAGCCCGTCGGCGCGGACGTCCCCCACGAGCGCCCGGTGGGCCTCCAGCGTCTCCCCCTCGAAGCCGACGCCCAGCGCGCGGCGCACGAAGCTGCGCCCCCCGTCCGCGCCGATCAGATACGCGGCGCGGAGCCGCTCTGTCCCGCCCGCGCGCGCCAGCGTGGCGGTCACGGCGTCGCGGTCCTGCTCGAAGCCGATCAGCTCGGCGGCAAGCTCGACGCGGATGCCTTGCTCGGCGAGCCGGTCGCGCAGGATCTCCTCCGCGCGCCACTGCCCGAGGAGCAGAATGTTGGGATACGGCACGTCGGGCGTCGGCTCGCGGCGCTCGAACATGACGTGATCGCCCAGCACCGTCGCGCCGTCGTGAGCGCGCATGGGCGGATAGGGCGCGCCGGCGGCCATCACCGCGTCGAGCACGCCGAGATCGTCGAGGACCTCCAGGGTGCGCGGCTGCAGCCCCTTGCCCCGGGAGCCGGCGAAATGGGCAGGTGTCCTGTCGATGATCCGGCACGCCACGCCCCGGCGGGCCAGATCGCAAGCGAGGGTCAGGCCGGTGGGCCCCGCACCCACGATGAGGACTTGCGTGCTCAGCGACTGATTCATGGCTGTCTCCTGTCAGGTGAAGTCACCTGATCATGGAAGCTCTCGCTTGCCTCGTCAGCTTGCGTTCTGCCAGCATGGTTCCATGCGCAAGCGGGCCGCCATCGCGCCTCGGAAACAGCCCACCCAGGACCGATCGCGCGCGACGGTCGAGGCGATCCTCCAGGCGACCGCTTACATTCTGGTCCGCGAAGGGTACGCGCGGCTGACGACCAACCGCGTGGCCCAGCGGGCCGGGGTGAACGTCGCCTCGCTGTACCAGTTCTTTCCGGGCAAGGAGGCCCTGGTCGCCGAGCTCCAACGCCGGCACGTCGAGCAGGGGCGCGAGGCCGCGCGCGCCGTGCTCGTCGCGCACCGGGGGACCTCGCTCGACCGGCTGCTGCGGACGATGGTGGAGGCAGGCATCGCCGCCCACGCCGTCGAGCCCGAGCTCCACCGCGTGTTCTCGGAGCAGATGCCGCGGATCAAGGAGCTCCGGTCCGCGGCGAGCGAGGGGTTCATGCTCGAGGAGGCCAGGCAGCTCCTCGCGGACTGGGGGTGCGCCCCGCCGGACGTGGAGCTCGCGTGGTGGATGATGCAGACCGTCGCGCACGCGGTCGTGCACCAGGCGATCGTCGAGCGCCCCGGCGACCTGCGCTCCGGGGCGCTGGCCGAGGAGCTCGTTCTGCTGCTCGAGCGCTACCTGCTCGCGAAGAAGGAGGCGCGCCCCGGCGCAGGTGCGAGGCGCGAGATCACGTGATCTTGGCGCGCCGTGTTCGCCGGCGCGCGGCGCATCACCGCCGCGCCCGCGCCGGCGTCGGCGTCAGGACATGAGACTCTGGCGCGGCCGCGCCGCCGCCGGGGGCCGAGGCTCTCGCAGCCCAGCAGGCGAGCAGGTGCGCGAGCAGGTCGGCGGTCGGATCCGGCGAGGGCGAGCCGTTGCCCGAGAACGGGAGCTGCCGCCGCGCGCCGGTCAGGCGCTCGTCGTAGAAGGCGCCCGGAGCGCGGCGGCGGAGCAGCGCGACCGTGGCCGTGAAGTTCTGGATGCTGGAGGGGGCCATCGTCCCGCCGAGCCAGCCGTAGCTCGCGCCGCGCTCGCGCAGGAGCCAGGGGCGCTCGCCGCTCTTGCGGAAGAGGTAGAGGACCTCCGAGCGCTCGTCGCTGACGCGGGTCTCCTCGCGGGTGACGGTCTTCGACATGATGAGCCCGCCGGTCATCATCGTGCTCCCCGGCGCGAACTTGCGCTCCTTGACCTCGACCTTCGACGTGACGCGCTGCCGCTGGGTGGCCCGGATCAACGCGAGGATGTCGTCGAACAGCAGCCGCTCCGCCGCGTCTGCCGGCGCCACGGCGACGCCCGTCGCGGCCGGGTCCTCGGCGGCGATACAGCCCGGTTCGAGGCGGCCGCGCCGGAGCAGGACCATGTCGCCGCTCGACACGACCGCGGCGGCGTCGACGGCGAGGGCGCCATGGCCGCGGGCGCGGAGCGAGCGGAGCAGCGCGCGCGCCGGCGCCGGATCGGCGGTGGTGAGCACGACGGCCGGCAGGCCGGCGACGAGGTGCAGCCGCTGCTCGTATGCGGTCGACCCGAGGTCCGCGGCCAGCGCCGCCGCCTCGGCCTCGACCGAGCTGGCCAGCTCGAATATCGCGACGACGAACATCGTCCGAGGCTATCACGCCGCGAGAACGCGGGCCTCGGGGCCGCGGCGCTCTCTGCGGGGCCAGGCGGCCGGTCAGCTCATGGCGTCCGCGGAGCGCTGCGGAGCGTGGAACCGGGGGAGGCGCTGCCCTGCAGTCCCGTTCGACCCGTTTGTGCAGTGTTCATGGTTCTGACACTGGCAAATGCCGTGACAATAGAGCCATGGACGCAGCGGACCGAAATTGACGTCATTGCAGCCCCGGCGTGCGATCAGCCGGGCGTGGCGATCTCGTCGTAGCCGCGCCCGCTGAACTGGAGAAGACAGACGCCGTGGCCGAATGGATCGGCCAGGCGGAGCATGCGCCCCCACGCGGCGACCTCTATATCGGCTTCAGGGACCGCGCCCGCCTCTTGCGCGCGGCGCGCGGCGGCCTCGAGATCGTCGACGACGAAATCGAGGTGGACCGGCGTCCAGTGGCGCCGGTAGTCGCGCGGGGACGCACCGGCGGCAGGCCCGCTGCCGGCCGGCTTCACCAGGAGGTAAATCGGGGCCGCCGCGCCGAGGAGCTCGACGAACGACGCGCCAAAGCGCCGCCCGACGCGCAGGCCGAATGCGCGGGTGTAGAACGCGATGGCCGGGTCGAGCTCCGGTACGTCGATGTTGACGAGCAGGTCGGACATGCACTCAGGCTAGCTGCAGCGCACGTCACATCACAACGCGGACGCGACGTGAATGCGGCGCGGAGGCGCGAGCCGGAGGGGCCCCTCCGCTCAGACCGCCATCGCGCTCCGGGCCGCTCCGTCCCCGCGCCTCGCGAGGAGCAGCCGCGCCGCCGGCCGCACCACCTCATCGACCGCGCGCGCGGCTGCCTCCGCGCGCGCCGCGGCGCCGGATCGCCCATGCGCCGCGAGCCCTGCGCCCTCCGCGCCGTCGTTTTCCCCCTCGTTCACGCCCTCCCCCTCGGCCGCGCGTTCCAGCCCCGCGAACACCTCCGCCACCGCCGCGCGCACGCGCTCGCCGCCCGCGCGGATCGCCCACGCCACCGTGCGCCACGCGAGCTCCGCGTGCCGCGCCTCGTCCGCGGCGATGATCGCGAGCGCGCTCCGCACCGCCGGGTCCTCCGCGGCGCCGAGCTCCTCGGCCGCGACCACCGCCGCGATGGTCTCGCCGATGCAGCCCTCCTTCGCGGCGCGCGCCGCGATCGACGCGAGGTCCGCCTCGACCTCCACCCGCCCGTCGAAGGGAAACGCGCCGGGCGCGATCGCCTCGCCCGCATAGGCGCTCGCGAGCGCGAAGCAGAGGCGCGCGTGGGGGGCCTCGTCGAGCGCCGCGCGGTGCGCCTCTTCCACGAGGCCGGCCGGCGCGCCCGCGGCGAGCAAATCGAGGGCGAAGCGGCCGAACGAGGCCACCGAGGCGTGCTCGAGGAGCGCGTCGCGCGTCCACGCCGCCGCCAGCTTCTCCCGCAGATCGGCGGCCAGGTGATCGATCCGCGGGGTCATGGCCTCCGCCGCGTCCCACCCGGCGTCGCGGCGGGCGCGCACGGGGGGCGCCGTCCGAGTCGCCTCGTCGACGACGTACGGGCGCCCGAGGCACATCGTGATGACGTAGGCCTGATAGCAGCACTGGCCGTCCTCGAAGGTCCCCTCGCTCCTGACGGAGTGAGATGCGAAGTGCGATTGATTGAGGATCTCCTGCCCTTCCGACCGCGAGGGGCACGCCAGCGGCTCGCCCCCGCCGGCGCCTCCACCGCCGCCGGCGCCGCCGCCGCCCCCGGGGGCGCCCGCGTCGTCCTGCGGCCACGCGAAGCAGGCCACCGTGGAGACGGGCTCGGGATCGTCGGGACAGCTGCTCGTGCTCAAGCAGCCGGCGGAGGCGCCTGCGGCGGGGAGCGCGAGCAGGGCGAAGAGGCGATGGGCGAGCGTGCGGCGGAAGGCATGTGCGGTGTTCATCGGGGACCTCGTTGATGGGGAGTCGGACGTGACGCTCGCCCATGCACGACGGATGCCTCGCTCGCATCCAGGCCGGCTCGAGCCCCGCGCGCCGGGAGGGCATGATCAGGCGGTCATGGGCGGCGCGGGCGCCCCGGAGACAGGCCCCCGCCACCACCTGCCGTCCTCCCGGACTGCTTGCCAGTGAGCCTGCTGCTCGACGCGGTGATCCCGGATCTCGTGCGGATGATGTGCCCAGGAGCGCGGCTGTCGGCGGTCGGAGATCGGGAGTCGAAGGCCGCGATCGGCTCTGGCGCCTTCAACCTGGTCCAGCGCGAGACCGACGCGCGCGTTGCCCCGGGTTCAACCACATTCGCCTCGACGTCGCCGACGACGCGGTCCGCCAGATCAGCAGCTCATGTGACCGCGCGCGCCTGGCCGGGCCTTCCCCGTCACGCCTTCGCGGCGCGGCTCTTCGCGCGGATGCAGTCGAGCAACGCGTCCCGCAGGCCGTTGCGCGTGGGCACGCGCGAGAGATCCACGCCGAGCGCGACGATCGTCCGCGCCACCTCGGGCCGGATGCCCGCCAGCACCCCCTGCGCGCCGAGCATGCGCACGGCGTCGAGCATCTTCATCAGGTGGCTCGCGACCGCGCTGTCGATGATGTCGACCCCGGTCAGGTCGACGATCACATGGCTAGAGCCGCTCCTCACCACCGCGTCGAGCAGCGCCTCCATCATCTGGTCGGCGCGCGCCCGGTCGATGAAGCCCACGATCGGCATGGTGAGCACCCCCTCCCACACCTCGATGATCGGCGTGGAGAGGTTGCGGATCGCCTCGGCCTGCGCCTCGATGACACGCAGCTTCTCGGCGAGCAGCTGCTCGGCGTGCACGCGCTCGGTGACGTCGGTCACGTACCCCTCGAGCGCGAGCAGCGCGCCGTCCTCGGCGTGGACGCCGCACCCCTGCTCGTACACCCACCGCTCCTCGCCGCGGGCGGTCCTGATCCGGTAACGCAGCGTGAACGGCTGGCGCACCGCGAGCGCGGCCTGCACCTCGTCCCATACCCGCCCCTGATCCTCGGGGTGAATCAGGTGCCCGAACATCACCCGCTGCTGGACGTACTCCTCCGACGAGTAGCCGGTGAGGTGCTCGCACCCGGCGGTGATGAAATCCAGGGGCCAGTCCGGCTCGTTCCGGCACCGGTACACCATCCCGACCAGGTTGCCGAACACCGACGAGAGGAAGCGCTCCCGCTCGCGCGACGCGCGCTCGGCCTCGCGGAGCTCGTGCACGTCGTGCAGAACCACGTGGACGACGCCCTCGCCCGCGGGCGCCGCAGCGCTCCAGTCCATCCAGCGCGCCCCGGCGCCCGCCGGCTGGAGGCGCGCGCGCCACCTGCGCGCCTGCTCGCTCTGCCCGAGCTCCACGAGGCACGCCTCGACCTGCCGCCGATCGTCGAGGTGCACCAGCTCCGCGATGTGGACGTCCTGTACACGCTCGCGGCCGACGCCCGCCGCGCGCGCCAGCGCGGGGTTCGCCGTGGCGATCGAGCCGTCGGGACGCAGGAGCGCCTGCGGCGCGGGATGAAGCGTGAAGCAACGTTCGGCAAGACCTCGGAAGTACACCATGCGAAGCTTAACCGATCACGCCCCGCCTGAGAGCCCCCTGTCGACGGCGCCCCGCGCGCGTCGCGCCGTCCTCCGGAGCAGTCTGCCCACAGCCGCGCACGCGCCACCGAACAGCCGTCCAGGTCCTCTCCGGGGAACAAGAGGCTTTCCCCGCGGCGATCGCAGCGCACATGATCCGCGAGCGAGACAGCACCAACAGCGATGGTCCGACTCGGTAAACCCACATCGTCGGCGCCGTGCGTCCCTCAGGCACAGAGTCTCCTGCGTCCGGTGCGCGTGAGGATAGCCGAACAGGCACGTTGATACCGCCGAACACGAGATCTCCACGGCGCAGAAGCCATGTTCGTCGCGGATGCGCGCGCTCCTCGCGTCGATCGACCGGCGCTCGCCGCCTGTCGCTGCCCTGCGCGAGGCCGCCGCGGCCGCCGGAGGCAGCGCGAGCCCACGGCAACGCGCCCCGCCCAGGCCTCGTCCGTGCGGCTTTACGCGCTGGCGCGGATAGGGCACGTCGCTGTTCCATGGAGGAGCCACGCACCCCGACCGACGCGCAGCCGCCCGCCCCCGAGGCCGATCCGCCGGAGTCGCCGGAGTCGATCGAGGCGCTCGTGCCGAAGCGCAGGCTCTGGCCGGTCTTCGCGGTCATCGGGCTCGCGCTCGCAGCGGCGGGCCTCGTCGCCTTCCGCTCGCTCACGGCGACCGATCCGCTGCGCGTCCTCGTGGCGATCGATCTCGACGGGTACTGGTGGGAAGGGTCGCAGCCGGCGGCGAGGCTCGCCGACGAGCTCGGCGCGCAGCTCGCGGAGCTCGGGTTCGATCCGGTGAAGGGCGGCGACCCGAAGGTGATGAAGGCGCTGGAGAGCGCCGGCGACCCGAGGGAGGCCGCGAGGGCCCTCGGCGCCGCCTTCGTCATCGAGGCGCACCTCTCGCCCGAGGTCGTGGAGCACCCGGTGAAGGAGGGGTACTTCGAGCTCCGGGCCGACGCGCCGGTGACGCTCACGTCGCTCGACAAGGGCACGTCGACCGAGGGGCGCATCAGCGGCTACTCCGGCGCGACGAAGAAGGATCGGGCCATGGCGCTGCTCGCCGACTTCATGGCCTCCCAGGCGCTCGACGCCGTGATCGCGCAGCTCATGGACCACCCGTCGGTGCGCGCGGTCACGGAGGGGACGGACATCAAGCTGCTCGAGCGGCTCGCGCCGGCGCGGAGGTTCGCGAAGGAGCGCGCCGCGGAGGCCGCCCGGGCCGCCGAGGCGTACGCCGCGCGCGCGAAGGCGTCCGAGGCCGAGGAGCAGGGGCGCGTGACGTTCCTGTCCCCGCCGTCGGCGGAGGACCTGCTCGTGGGCACCGCCGAGGGCGGCTATCTCGTGAAGACCGCCGACGTGTCGGCGTTCTTCTCGGCGCGATCGAGGACCCTCGTCCGCAGCGCGGCGCTGGAGACGGTCGCGTGGCGGCCGCTCGACCAGCAGGCCCCCCCGGCCACGGATCCCGGCGCGCCGAGGCCGATGTGGCGGGGCTATCACGTGTACTCGTACCCGTCGTCGCAGCGCGACGGCGACCGCGTCGCGCTCGTGGAGGACTTCTACGGCTGGGCGAAGACGATCACGGTCGTCGACAGGTCCGGGCAGAGCCGGCGCGTGCGCATCGACCCCGAGCACCGCTTCGTCGATCCGCAGCTCGCCCCGGGCGGCAGGTTCGTGGCGGTCTACGATCGCCCGGAGGCCGACGCGGCGGCCGATCTGATGGTGCTCGACACGGACAGCGGCAAGGAGGTTTTCGGCCTGCACACCGAGAACGAGTCGCTCGGCGGGTTCGCGTGGCTCGACGAGAAGCGGCTCGTGTTCGTCTATGCGCCCGACACCTCGACCGACGAGGTGCGGCACCTCGCGGTGGTCGACGTGACCAGGCAGCCGATGACGATCGAGCGACCGTTCCGCGCGAGCCCCGGGGAGGACCTGCGCAGCCCGGCCCCGTCGAAGGACGGCGCGAAGATCGCGTGCGTCGTGAGCGGCGAGGAGCCCGGGATCGCGATCGTCGACACGGCGACGTGGCGCCGGAAGGTGTACGCCGCCCCGGGAGGCGCTGGGTGGCCCACGTTCTCGCCCGATGGCGCGCGCGTCGCGTTCGAGGCGCCGGGCGCGGGCGGCACGGACATCGCGGTGCTGGCGCTCGCCACGGGCGAGGTGAAGAAGATCACCCAGGGCTCCGGCGAGGAGCGGGTGCCGCGGTTCTCCGCCGACGGCAAGCGCGTGCTCTTCGAGGTGCGGTACCGCGACCCGGTGTTCCCGAGCAAGCGGTGGATCTCGCGGATCGCGAGCGCGGCGGTCGAGCCGTGAGCGCGCCCGGCGGCCCTGCACGCGCCGGCGTGACCGCGCCCTCGCACGACGACAGCGCCGCGACCGCGCCCTCGCACGACGACAGCGCCGCGACCGCGCCCTCGCACGACGACAGCGCCGCGACCGCGCCCTCGCACGACGACAGCGCCGCGACCGCGCCCTCGCACGACGACAGCGCCGCGACGGCGATGTTCTACCGCATGTCCGCCGAGCGCCTGCGCGCGCGCTGCCTCTCTGGCGGCCTCGCGCTCGCGCTGTCGGTGCTCGTGCCGTACGAGGTCGCCTACGGCCACGGCATCTTCGTGTGGAGCGTGCTCCCCGAGCTCGCGCCCGCCGCGCGGCTCGCCGCGCTCGCGCCCGCGGCCGCCGGCCTCTGGCTGCTCTTCCTCGGCGCGCGCACGAGGCACCGCGCCGGCCTGCTCATCGAGCGGCCGACGTCGCGCGCCATCGCCGTGCTCGCCGCGCTCGTGGCCGTGAACCTCGCCGTGTGGATCGGCCGCCGGAGCTCCGCGTGGGACATGCTGCCGCTGCCGGACAGCCTGATCACGCGGCCGGCGCCGTTCCTGGCCGTCTTCGCGCTCACCGCGGCGGGCGTGGTGCTGCGCTTCCACGCGCGGGCGCGCCGGGGCGGCAGCGCGCTGCTCGTCGCGTCGGTCGCCGCTGCGCTCGTGTTCTACCTGTGGCCGTCCCGCGGCGAGATCCCCGCGCAGACAGTCGCGCGCGCGGCCGTGCTCGTGGCGACGCTGCCCGACGTCCGCTTACAGCTCGGGTACGGCATGGTCCTGCTCTTCGTGCTCGGTCCCCTCGCGATCGCGCTGCTGGGCCTCGCCCACGTCCGCCGCGTGCCCGCGCGCGAGCACCCCGGCCTCGCTATCGCGGCGGTGTGGGCCATGCCCGGCCTGATGCTGCTCTTCGTGTACCGCGCGTTCCTCTCGGGCGGCCTGGGCGTCGAGGCGGGCATGGTCGCCTTCTTCGCGCTCCTGCTCGCCTCGGTCGTGGCGGTGCTCGCCTCCGCGCTCGAGGTGCTCGTGCTCGGCGTGATGGTGCCCGGCGCCGAGCTCGGGCCAGACCACGGCGCCGGCGCCGCCGGCAGCGCGCGCGGCGCGCGGCCGATCGCGGCGGCGGGCGCTGCCGCGGCCGTGGTGGCCGCGCTGCTCGGCGCGCTGCTCGTGCTCGGCCGCCCCGCGCCGAAGGGCGTCGACTGGAAGCTCGGCGCGCCCACGGCCGAGTGGGACCGGGTTTTCGGCGAGCTCGTTCCTGGCTGGGAGCGAGCGCGCCTCGCCCGCGACGCGCACGCGCGCAACGCGCGGGGCACGGGCGCGGAGGCGCAGGTGCTCACGAAGTCGCGCGGCCGCGAGATGCTCGCGGCGGCGAGGGCGCAGCCCGACGGCAAGGACTTCGCCGCGGCGCTCGCGGCGCTGGCCGGCCAGGTGGACGATCTCGAGCTCTCCGGCCGCGCTTTCGGCCGGCTCGTCGCCGAGGCGAACGACGCCGCCCGGCGCGCCGGGCTGCCGTATTACCTCGATGCTTCCGTCATCCTCGGCGTCTCGGCCGAGGGCACGACGCGCCGGTTCTACACGACCCCCTACCGCGTGAAGGAGGTCCACGTCTTCCGGGTCGGCGAGGACCGCTTCGCGACGCTCCTCGTCGAGCCGATGACGGAGGGGGGCCGCGTCCATCTCGGCTTCTCGCGCGATCAGGACCCGTTCGCGCTCGTCCTCGGCTCCGAGGTCCGGTCCTATGCGGAGCGCGCCGGCCAGGAGGGCGGCACGTGCCACGCGCCGGCCGGGGGCGCGCCCGGCGCGAGCGCCGGCGCCCTGGCGCGGTGCGACGCCGCGCTCGCGGCGCTGCGCGGCCGCCTGGGCGCCGCGCTGGAGCAGGCCGTGCTCGCCGGCACCGAGCGGCACGAGCTCCAGCACCAGATCGACGGCCCTCACCTGCCCCTCTCTCCCGCGGTGGCCGAGCTGCTCGCCGGCTTCTCCGACGAGGCGCAGGATCGCGCGAGCCGCGAGCTGTCCGCGTACATCGCCGAGATGACAGCCAGGGACGCGCCGCCGCAGCTCACGCTCGTGCACCTCTTCCCCTTCGGGGTCGTGGCGCGCGGCGGCGCCGAGCACCGGGTCGCCACGATCCTGCTGGAGACGCTCGCCGGGAAGAAGCTGCGCATCGGGGCGCGCGAGGTCGACCCGGAGACGTACGCGCAGGCGTTCGAGGCGCAGGTGAGCCGCGGCGACGACGAACTGCGCGAGGCCGCGCGGCGGGCGTACCGCGAGCATTTCGGGGTGGACCTGCAGGAGCCGGTGCGGGAGTGACGCGCGTCGGGCGCCGCGCTCACGGGGCGAGCGCGAGGCCGGGGCGGAGCAGCGCGCCGGGCCTGACGGGCTCCGCTCGGCTCATCCCCGCCGCCGGCCTGCTCGGATGGGCCTCCCCGGCGCGGCGAGCCCGCTGGATCAGGGTTTCCTGGGGGCTTTCGCTCGCGATCGGAGGGGCGGCGTGTGAGGATCAGCGGGTCGTGATCGGCGCGTTCGTGCCGGAGCGGCCGCGGTTCACGGCGCCGGAGAGGGTCGCCGCGCTGAACGACGATGTCGCCAGGGACGAGGACCCGACGCTCACGGGCGATCTGCTGGAGATCCACTTCATGTCGGAGCGCGGCGCGAGCCAGGATATCTGGGTCTCCCGCCGGGCGGACCTGGGCTCGCCCTGGGAGACGCCGACAGTCGAGCGCCTGGAGAAGCTCAACAGCGCGGACAACGAGGACACCCCTGCCATCTCGAACGATGGACTCAGGATCTGGTTCTTCCGCGGCGGCGAGCAGCAGCAGGGCATCTGGATGTCGGAGCGCGCGAGCCGGGACGACCCGTGGGGAGACCCTTTCTTCGTCGAGGCGCTCAACCCCGGCCACGAGAGCGGCACGCAGGCGATGAACGCTCACGTCGATCTGCCCGAGCTCCGCGCAGTTGTCGGCCTGAACGGGCCCGAGACCCAGGGCTGGGATCTCGCGATCGCGTCCCGCGAGAGCCCGGAGGACGAGTGGGGGCAGTTCGTCCCGATCGCCGAGCTGAATGACGCGAGCGACCAGCTGGCGCCCTTCCTGTTCGATGAAGGGCGGCAGCTCTTCTACCGATCCGGGGACGACCTGTTCTGGGCTCGGCGGCCGGGGCCGAACGACGCCTTCGAGGCGCCGCAGGCGCTCGAGGAGCTGAACTCTCCGGACGCGCGCGAGAACGATCCTTATCTGTCGCCGGACGGGTCCGTCGTGTTCTTCTCCTCGGAGCGGAGCGGCGGGACCGACATCTACGAAGCGCGGCGCATCGCGCCATGATCGACCGGGCCGACCGGGACGTCGGCGCGGGCGGCTCGCGCGGGCAGGTCCTGGGATCGAGGCGCCTCCAGCGCCTGCGGGAGGATGGCTTCCTCGTTATTTTGCAGCTCCAACCAGGCGCGGGGAGTGATAGCCTCGTGGGTCATGACAGAACTTCAATTAGCGACTCGCTTCTGCGCTGTGCTCGCAGCCCTCTGGCTGCCCGTCATCGCCTGTTCTGGGGGCGGCGATGGCCAGAAGGGCAACACCACGGGGAATGGTGATGGCGGCCAGAGCGCTGGCGGCACCGGTATCAACAACAGCAGCAGCGGCGAAGATTTTGGCGGCGATATCGGGCTGACGAGCTCGGTTTCGGGCAGCCCGCCGGCCGACGCCGGTCACCAGACGACCTGCGATGACGCGGGCAACTGCACCTGCATCAACATCGCCTCCATCGGCCACGAGGGTGTCTGGGGTCCGTGCAGCAGCGACAGCACCACGGCGCTTCAGAACTGGTTGAACACGCAGAGCACGGCCCAGGTCGACAACTACAACACGGAGAAGCCCACGCTCACGCCAGAGTTTCTCGCCCAATACGACGTGATACTCCTTCAGTGGATGGTGACGAAGGGTGCGCAGAACGACGACGGGGCGCCGTGGCAGTTCACGGCTGACGAGGTGAACGCGCTCAAGGACTGGGTCAACAACGGCGGTGGCCTCATCGCGCTGAGCGGTTATCAGTGCAGTGGACAGGGATGTACCATCCACGACGTCACGGCGACCAACCAGCTCCTTTCCTTCACCGACATCCAGTTCAACGCCGACGGCGCGCTGGATCCTGCGCAGAGCGGCTGCCCGAACTGCAACTGCTGGGGCGGGTCGTTGCCGCTCGGCGGACCCCTCCCCGGGAGCGTGGGCACCTGGAACCAGGACACACCGATTGGCAAGGACATCCAGAGCGTGGGCGCGTACATCGCGCGCTCGATCAAATCGACGACAGCGACCGTCGATTGCACCGACGGCACCAAGAATTTCGCGGTGCACGAGGAGGTCGGCAAGGGCCATGTCGTCGCGTATGGCGACGAGTGGGTGACCTATTCGGGCCAATGGCTCGGGACGGCGGCGTGCCTCGATCCCCGGCTGTACACGGACCCGAACAGCGGCTGCTATGAGAGATCAGCGGCGCACGTCTTTCAGATCTCGCAGTTCTGGTACAACGTGATCAAATATGCGGCGTCGTCGGTCGAGTGTTTCACGATCGAGGATCCCGTCATCATCAAGTGATACCGGGCGATCACACGCCAGAGCACGCGCCATGCCTTGGAGCGCGCACGCTCCGCGAGCTCCCTCCTTGCCGCGCGACAGGCCTCGTGTACACCTGATCCGGCACGCTGGTTTGACGCCCGCCTTCTCGATCTCGATCAGCGCCCATTCCGCCGCCGGCTGCGCACCCGCTCGAGCAGCGCCCGGTTCACGCCTGTCCTGTCGGGCGAGCGCGCTCAGCCCGTCCGGGAGCCTGGCACCTCTCCGTCACCAGACGCTCGAAATCTCACCGTGTGTGCAGGACGCTTGCAGCGGTACCATCGGGGCGTGCACAGGGCGGCTCCGGAGAAGGTCCTCGCCGGTCGGTTCGAGCTCGAGCGCATCGCCGGCAGCGGGGGCATGGGCGACGTCTACCGCGCGCGCGACCGGCAAGACGGCGAGCCTGTCGCGCTCAAGCTCCTGAGGAGCTCGGACGTGCAGCTCGTCGCGCGGTTCGAGCGGGAGGCGCGGCTGCTGGCCGAGCTGCGGCACCCGGCGATCGCGCGCCACGTCGCCCACGGCGTCTCGGAGCAGGGCCAGCACTACCTCGCCATGGAGTGGCTCGAGGGCGAGGACCTCGCCGCGAGGCTCGCCCGCGGGCCGCTCGGCGTCGAGGAGGGGCTCGCCCTCGTCCACCGCGTGGCCGAGGCGCTGTCGCTCGTGCACGCGCGCGGCGTGGTCCACCGCGATCTCAAGCCGGCAAACCTGTTCCTGCAAGGCGGCCGGCTCGATCAGGTGAAGATCCTCGATTTCGGGATCGCGCGCGACACAGCCGCGACAGGCGGGCTGACCGAGCCCGGCGTCGCCATCGGCACGCCGGCCTACATGGCGCCGGAGCAGGTCCGCGGCGAGCTGGACATCGACGCGCGCGCGGACGTGTACGCGCTCGGGTGCATCCTGTTCGAGTGCCTCACCGGCAAGGCACCCTTCTGGGCGGAGCACGCGTTCGCGGTGCTCGTGAAGGTGCTCTTCGAGGACGCGCCGCGGCCGAGCGCGCTGCGCCCCGAGGTGCCCGAGGCCATCGACCTGCTCACGGAGCGGCTCATGGCGAAGGATCGCGGCGTCCGGCCGGAGGACGCCGCGGCGGCGGCGCGCGCGCTCGCGGCCCGCTCGCCGGAGCACACCGCCGCGGAGCTGTCTGCGCCCGCGCTCACGCGCCGCGAGCGAGGGCTCGTGAGCGTGGTCCTGGCCAGGGTGGAGTCCCCGCCCTTGGCCGCCTCGGTCCCTGCGCTGCGCGCCGATGCCGCCACGCTCGAGGTGGGCGGGAAGATCGCGGTGCCGACAGGGCTGGCGCCTACATTGCCGGACCTGCGCCGCGCCGCGGCAGAGCACGGCGGCCGCCTCGAGCCGCTGCACGAGGGCGGGGTCGCCGCGATCCTCACGGGCGCGGCGACGCCGACCGATCTGGCCGCCCGCGCCGTGCGCTGCGGCCTGGCGCTGCAGAAGCTCCTGGCCGGCGCCCACCTGGCGGTCGCGACCGGCTGGGACGCGCTGGACGGCGGGCAGCCTGTCGGCCCGGTCATCGACCGCGCCTCCGCGCTCCTCGTCGGCGGCGACGCTGGGTCGCCTGGCGACGGCGCCGGCGCCGGCGCGCCGGAAGCGCAGGCCCCGCTGCTCGTGGATGCGATCACGGCCAGCCTCCTCGGACCGGGGTTCGAGATCGCGGGGGGGCCTCAGGTGCTCGCGGTCGTCGGCGAGCGGGATCCGTTCGATGAGGCGCGCACGCTGCTCGGCAAGCCCACCCCGTTCGTTGGGCGCGACCGGGAGCTGCGCGCCCTGGAGGACCTTTTCGACGGGTGCGCCGGCGAGCCCTGCGCGCGGGCGGGGCTCGTCATCGCGGCGGCGGGGATGGGCAAGTCGCGCCTGCGCTCGGAGCTCGTACGGCGGCTCAGGGCGCGCGGCGAGCCGGCCGAGATCTGGATCGCGCAGGCGGATCCAGCGCGCGTGGGGGCGCCCCTCGGCCTGCTCGGGCAGGTGGTGCGCCGCGCGGCGCACCTCGTCGACGGCGAGCCCCTCGAGCGCCGCCGCGAGCAGCTCGCCGCGCGCGTGGCCCGGCACGTGGAGCCCGACCTCCGGGAGCGGGTGACCGAGTTCCTGGGCGAGATGGTCGGCGCGCCGTTCCCGGACGCGACGCGGGTGCAGCTGCGCGCGGCGCGGCGCGATCCGCTGCTCATGGGCGACCAGATCCGCCGGGCGTGGGTGGACTTCGTCGACGCCGAGTGCCGGGCGGGCCCGCTGCTGCTCGTGCTGGAGGACCTGCACTGGGGAGACCTCCCGACCGTGCAATGCGTCGACGCGGCGCTGCGCCTGCTGGCAGAGCGCCCGCTCATGGTGCTCGCCGTGGCGAGGCCGGAGGTGCGCGCGACCTTTCCCGCCCTCTGGGCCGAGCGGGGGACGATCGAGCTCGGGCTCGGCGAGCTGCCTCGCCGCGCGTGCGAGCGGATGGTCCAGGCCGCGCTGGGAGAGCGGGCCTCGGCGGAGCACGTGACGGAGATCGTCCGGCGCGCCGCGGGCAATCCATTCTTCGTGGAGGAGCTCGTGCGCGCGACCGTCGAGGGCCGGGACGCACGCGAGGCACCGGAGACGGTGCTGGCGATGGTGCAGGCGCGGTTCAAGGATCTCGACGCCGAGGAGCGGCGGCTGCTGCGCGCCGGCAGCGTGCTCGGCGAGGCGTTCTGGCAGGGCGCGGCGGCGCGCCTGCTCGGGCTGGAGCAGGACGGAGGTGCGGCGCTCGACGCGCGGCTCGCGGATCTGGAGCGGCGCGAGTGGATCGTGCGGCGGCCCGAGCCTCGGTTCGCCGGCGAGGCGGAGTTTGCCTTCCGGCACGGGCTCGTGCGCGAGGCGGCCTACACCATGCTGACCGAGGTGGACCGGCGGCTCGGCCACCGCCTCGCCGGCGCGTGGCTGGAGGAGGCCGGCGAGCGCGACGCGCTGGTGCTGGCCGAGCACTTCGAGCACGGCGAGGCGCTCGCGGCGGCAGCGCGGTGCTACGAGCGCGCGGCGGAGCAGGCGCTGGAGGCGAGCGATCTCGACGGAGCGCTCGCGCGGGTGGACCGGGCGTTCGCCTGCGCGCCGGGAGAGGACGCCGCGGGACGGCTCCACGCGCTCGCGGCGACAGCGCACAACTGGCGGGGTACGTTCGTCGAAGCGGAGCGCGCGGCGAAGGCGGCGGTGGCCCTGGCGCCCGTCGGGGGCAAGGATGCCTACACCGCGCTGGCGATGCTCGCCTGGGCTAGCGGGGCGCTCGGGAAGGCGGAACAGCTCGAGGCGGTGGCGTCGTCGCTCCCGCGCGACCTGAAGGGCACGGCGCTCGACCGGGAGTTCCTCCTCGCCTGGTACAGCACCACCGCATGGCTGCGGGAGTTCGGGCAGCACGCCGCGGCCGAAGCCCTCGAGCGGTTCATGGATGAAGTGCAGCCGGAGCATCTGGAGCCCGGCCTGGCGGCGCACATCTTCGTGACGAGGAGCATTGCGGCGGCCTACCCCCCCCGCCGACTCGAGCTCGCCCTGCGCCTCACCGAGGCTGCGTTCCATGCCTATGAACGCGACGGCGCGCTGCGGGACGCGTGCCTGAGGCGCGCGGGGATCGGCGAGGTGCAAATGAGACTCGGCGCTTACGAGGCGGCAGAGTCGACGCTGCACGAGGCGAAGCGGGCCGCGGTTCAGCTCGACCTACCCTTTGTGGTGAACTCGGCCAGCATCCTTCTGGCGCAGATTGGCGTGGCGCGGGGGCAGAGCGCCGAGGCCAAGGCGCTGGCGGCTGCGGTGGTCGAGAAGGCGCGTGCGTTCGGGAATGGCAGGCAGATGGGCCACGCCCGGGTGCTGCTCGCGCAAGCTCTGCTCGATCTTGGAGAGCTCGCAGAGGCGTGCGCACAGGCTTCGACCGCGGTCGACGATCTTCTGAAGGCTTCCCCCGCGCTGCAGGCCATCGCGCAGGCCACGCTCGCCCGTGCCGTGCTCCGAGACGGGCGCCCTATGGAGGCGCTTGCGGCGGCACGCGAAGCGTTGGAGATCTTGGAGCGCCTCGGAGGTTACGGTGAGGATGAAGCGCTCGTGCGCCTCGCCTGGATCGAGGCGCTCCACGCCTGCGGCGACGGCGACGCGGCCCGGGCAGCGCTGGCCGCTGCCCGGGATCAGCTGCGCGCCGAGGCGGACGCCATCGAGTCCCCCGCCCTGCGCCGCAGCTTCCTCGAAGCCGTGCCGGAGCACGCCCGCATCCTTGCGCTTGCGGAGGCATGGGGGTTGGCGGACAGGTGATCCCTCGGGTCGGCGCGGCACCTCGAAGGCAAACGCGCGCCGCGCGCATACCGTGATCACGCGGTATCGTGCCGCTGCTTCCCGCGTTCCTCGAGGCCCACCCCGAGATCCACCTCGACCTGCGGGCGAGCAACGAGATGGTCGATCTCGCCGAGGAAGGTGCCAGTGGCCACGGCGTCGGCCGCGCCATCCGGATAGCCGGCGCGCTCGCGGTACCGGAGCAGGTTAATCATGTAGACCGGGGTATCCGCAGGAAAGATCCGGCGGACCTCGTCCAGCGCTCCGGGTTTCACGCCGATCGTCTTCATCGGGAGATCCTCCATTCGTCCTGGCCGCGACCGATACCGCTCCTTCCGCCGGCGGCGGTAGTGCACAGGAGGGCATGGCTGTGTTGCCCGCGCGGCCACACCGCCTTCCCCCCCGGCTACCCGCCGCGGTCCTGCCCGACCGCGCCGCCAGCTGTCCGGATGCCGGCGGCGCAGCAACCCTACCGGCACGAAGGGTACGTGAGCGGGTAGGCGGGCCGGCGCAGAGCTGCTCTACTCGGCAGGCGAGAGCTCCTCCCATGCCTTCGCCCTGCTCACGATCGCGGCTCGCGGCGCTCATGTCCCCCCTGCTCGCAGCTGCGCTGCTGCTCGGCGGCTGCGGCGCAGAGCCGGAATTCGCCTCGGCTGCCGCGCTGCGCGCGCACTTCCCGGCCCAGGCGGACGCCGTGCTCTCGGCGCGCGAGGCGTTCGTTCCGGCGACGGACGGGTTCCGGCTTTGCGCGGACGAGCGGCGCGGGGCGTGGGCGCGGGCGGCGCGGCCGGAGGTAGCGCTGCCCCGCGATGGGAGCGGCGCGATCCGGTTCCGTCGCTCGAATGGCGGCGAGATCCGCGTGCGTGAGCTCGGCGCCGAGGGCGAGGGCCGGATGGCGGAGGGCGCGGTGAGCTACCGGCGCGCAGGCGGGATGTCGTTCTGGACCGCGACCGACAGGGGCGTGGAGGAATGGCTGCTGCTCGAGGAGGGCGTCGCGCGCGGCGGCGAGGTGGTGGCCGCGTGGCAGGTCGAGGGCGCGGCGCTGCGCGCGCGCGGCGAGGCGGTGGAGTTCGTGGACGAGGAGCGCGGGGCGGCCATCCTGCGCGTCACGGCGCCGCGCGCCTACGCGGCGTCGGGGCGGCCCGTGGCCGTGGCGCTCCGGGCGAGGGGGGCGCGCATCGAGCTCTCGGTCGACGCTGGCGACGCGGGCGGCGAGGCCGTGCTGGTCGACCCGGCCTGGGAGTTGACCGGCATGTTGGCCGCCCCGCGCAGCGACCACACCGCGACGCTGTTGCCGAGCGGCAAGGTCCTGGTCGTGGGGGGCGGAATTGATCCAGTCATCGAGATCGACACGGAGCTGTACGACCCGGAGACCGACGTCTGGACCGTCGCGGGGTTCATGAGCGCAGAGCGCTCCGACCACACCGCCACGCTGTTGCCGAGCGGCAAGGTCCTGGTCGCGGGCGGGGCTGATCCAGCCATCGAGACCAACACGGAGCTGTACGACCCCATGTCGGACACATGGACCCCCGCGGGAGTCATGAGCACAGCGCGCTCGGGTCACATCGCGACGCGACGCTGTTGCCGAGCGGCAAGGTCCTGGTCGCGGGCGGCCCCGACAGCGGCGCGGAGCTGTACGACCCCCTGTCGGACACATGGGCTGTCACGGAATCCATGGCGCATGCGCGCCGTGACCACGCCATGGCCGTGTTACGGGGCGACAAGGTACTGGTGACAGGGGGTGTGGAGAGCGGCGAGAACGGCGCCGCGCTCGACAGCGCGGAGCTGTACGACCCGGCGGCCGACGCGTGGACCCCCGCGGCATCCATGCTCACCGCGCGTCTCCTTCACACGGCGACGCTGTTGCCGAGCGGCAGGGTGCTGGTGACGGGCGGCGTTGGCGTCGGCGACAGCCCCTTTTTCGGCAGCGCGGAGCTGTACGACCCGGCGGCCGACACGTGGACCCCCGCGGCATCCATGAACTATCCGCGCTTCTGGCACACCGCGACGCTCCTGCCGAACGGCCAGGTCCTGGTGGCCGGCGGGATCGGCGAGCTGGCCGACAACAGTGCGGAGCTGTACGACCCGGCGGCCGATACGTGGACGCTCACGGAGATCATGCATGACGTGCACCTCATCCATACAGCGACGTTGTTGCCGACCGGCGAGGTGCTCGTCGTCGGTCCTTCCCGGTACAGCGAGCGATATACGCTCGTCGGCGCCACGTGCAGGTCCGATGCCGATTGTGCGCTCGCCCCCTGCGTGGACGGTGTTTGCTGCGATGACGCCGCCTCGGTGCCTACCACAGCAGCGCGGAGCTGTATGACCCGGAGGTCGACCTCTGGACTCTCACGGCATCCATGAGGGCCGCGCGCAGCTTTCATTCCACGACCCAGCTTCAGAGTGGGGAGGTCCTGGTGGCGGGCGGATCGAACTATTTCCTCCTCGACAGCGCGGAGCTGTACGACCCGAGCGCAGGCGTCTGGAGCCCCACGCGTCCGGTGGTGACCGCGCGCGCCGAGCACACGGCCACGCCGTTGCCGCGCGGCCAGGTCCTTGTAGCGGGCGGCGGAACGAACACTGCCCACGGATCCACGAGCTCCGAGCGGCTCGGCGTTGGTCTGGGCGAGGTATGCACGGCGATGTCCGTCTGCCTCTTCGGTGACGTCTGCGCCGACGGGATCTGCTGCGACGCGCCCTGTCCCTGCGGCGCCTGCGACGCCGAGGGACACTGCGGCCGCGAAGGCAGCCCGGCGAAGGTCGGCTCGATCTGCGAGGAGGCCACCTGCGCCGACGAGACGGGCAGCCTGGCCCCGGCGCGGTGCGCTATCGCGTCCTCCTCCTGCCCGGAACGGGTCCGTGTCGACTGTGTCACCTACCGCTGTGATGAAGAGAGCGGCGCCTGCAAGACGAGCTGCGCCGCGCTTGACGACTGCGCGCCGGGCTACGTCTGCAACCTGCGCGGACACTGCGTCTTGCCCCCGTCCGAGCAGGGCGCCGCCGGCGGCTGCAGCGCGGCCGCAGGTTCCTCCACCTCCGCCGCTGCGGCGCGCGCTCTCGGCGTGGTGCTCCTCGCGTTGGGCGCCGCGTGCAGGCGGCGGCGCGCGGCCGCCGTCGCGCTTGTCCAATGATTCCTGCGGCTCATTCTGGAACGATCGGTTCAGAATGAGCCGCAGGAGCGAGGGGCACGTGAGGCCGGCAGGGTCCCCCCGCCGCGCGCCGCCGTGGTCCCGCTGCCCTCCACCCGGGTTGCCTTGTCCGCGCCGCCGCGCGCCCGGCGCCTTCCAGCCCCCGCCCCTCAGGGCAGGACGCGCGTCGCCCGGGCCGCCGCGAGCTCCGCGCCGCCCGCCCACGGCGCCTGCCGGTCGCCCAGCGAGGCGCGCACCTTCGCGACCTCGTCCTTCGTGATCGCGGGCGCGCTGTTCCCCCAGCTCGACCGGACGTAGGTGAGCACCAGCGCGATCTCCTCGTCCGTGAGGGTCACGCCGAGGTTGGGCATCACGTCGTTGTACACCGCGCCGTTCACCTCCATCGGGCCGGCGGCGCCGAGCAGCATGATCCGGATCGGAGTCTCCGTGTCGTCGAGCACCCATGAGGAGCCGACGAGCGGCGGATAACGACCAGGCTTCCCTTCCCCACGCGCCTGGTGACAGCCGGTGCACGAGCGATAATAGATCTTGCCGCCCTGGGCGAGGTCATCGGCCGTGACGCCGGCGGCCACGCCGACGCGCGGCGGCAGCGCGCGGGCCTCCAGCTTGCGCAGGACCATCCAGGGCAGCGCGAGCACGCCGAACGCCACGATCAGCAGGATCACCACCACGTGGGCCGTGTTCTGCTCTCCGTCTCGCGCATCGTCGCGCTTGCTCGTCGTCCCCACGGGCGCTCCTCCGCCGCACATGAAGCGCAGGCGGTCGCGGCCGTCAAGGACCCATCGCGTCGCGGATCGCCGCCCTGCTCGGCTTCCTAGGCCGTGGCAGCGGCCAGGGGAGCGCTCGCCACCGCCGCGTTCTCGCTCCTCGCCGCGGAAGCGCGGGGCGCCTTCTTGCGGGTGACGCTGCGCTGGCCGTCGATGCTCACGGGCACGTCGCCGTCCACCGTCACCCGGCGCACCAGACGGTGCTGATCGCCGTAGTCGTTGATCGCATAGTGCTGGGTGGCGCGGTTGTCCCAGACGGCCACGTCGCCCACGGCCCACCGCCAGCGAACGGTGTTCTCCAGGCGCGTGACGTGCTCCTGGAGCACCTGGAAGAGGTGCGCGGAGTCGTGGGATGAGACGCCGGCGATCCTCTTGACGAAGTGACCGAGCACCAGCGACCGCTCCCCCGTCTCGGGGTGGACGCGCACGACAGGGTGCTCCGTCTCGTAGACCGTCGACGTGAACACCTCCTGGTAGCGCCGCTCGTCCTCCGGTGAGGACTGTGGCCTCCGCGCCTGGTAGTCGTACTCGTTGCTGTGGACCGCCCACAGCTTGTCCGCGAGCTCGCGCAGCGCGGGCGCCAGATCCTGGTACGCGGCGACCGTGTTGGCCCAGACAGTGTCGCCGCCGTACTGCGGGATCACGAGCGCCCGCAGGATCGACGCCTTCGGGTATGCGTCGACGAACGTGACGTCGGTGTGCCACGAGTTCGCGCGGCCGCCGTACCGCGAATCGAGCTCGTGGATGTAATCGGTCCCCTGGACGACCGGGACCGTCGGGTGCGCGACGGGCTTGCCGTCGAACAGCGCGGTCAGCGACTCCTGGGTGACGTTGTCGAGGTGGTGCTGGTTCCGGAAGAAGATCACCTTGTAACGCAGCCACGCCTTGCGGATCTCGCGCACCGTGGCGGCGTCGAGATCGGCCGAGAGGCGCACGCCGCGCACCTCCGCGCCGATCCGGCCGGCGACCGGCACGATCTCGAGGACATTGCTGCTCTGGTTCTGTGTGGCGCTCATGCGGAGTTCTCCTGGTGGCTACGTCAGCCGGTCCGAATCGTGGAATTCCGAAATCGTGGGATAGCGTCGCGACGTGGCTCCCGGCAGGCCGGCGGCCTGCTCAGTGCGACGCGGGTCTGTGCGCGATGGCGAAGAGCCTCTTCCCCTCGAGCCGGATGCCCTCGGGCCTCCGGAAGGCTTCGAGCTCGCGCTGGATGTCCTCGATGGCCTGGCTGCGCAGCGACTCCGGCAGGTGGCCGAGGAAGTTGCCAAACGAGCTCGCCTGCGAGAAGGCGATGGCGGCGCGCCCGTCCGGTTGATACTGCACGTTCTCCTGGGCCTCGATCTTCTGCACGACGAAGCCCGCGCCGCTGAGCAGGCCGGAGAGCTCCTCGGCCGTGACCCAGTGGGGCGTGCCGGCCTGGGACTCCGGGTAGCGCGCGTAGGGCTCCCGCGACAGGACCTGCTTCTTGATGGCCTGCAGCCGGTGCGGGTGGTCCTTCGCGCCCGTGGTGAGCCCGATCCGGCCGCCCGGCTTGAGCACGCGATGGATCTGCCGCAGCGGCTCGGTCTTCTCCGGGAGCCAGTGGAAGACGGCGTTGAGGTACACGACATCGAAGCTGCCCGAGGGGAGCTCGTCGAGCGCGTAGGCGTTGCCGACCCGGAAGGAGAGGTTCGCCTTCGCCTTGCGCTGGGCGATCTCCACGCGCAGCGGCAGCGGGTCGATCCCGAGCACCTTGCCTGTCGGCCCGACGATACCCGCCACGTGCTCCGCGAGCAGCCCGGTGCCGCTGCCGATATCGAGCACGTGCTCGCCGGCGCGCACGCCGAGCTCGGCGATCAGCCGCTGACCATGGCGGAACTGCCGCTCTGCGCTGCGAACCTCGTAGTCCTGCGCGAGCTGCGGCGTATCGAAGACGAGACTGAGTCCACTCATGCGACGGCCTCCGCGGAAACGCGTTGTCCTGGGGCGCTCTCGGCAGGGCGACGCCCTGGTCCGCGCCTCTCCATCTCTCTGCGCCGGCGTCCGGCGCCCCTCGCGCTTCGCACGCGCCGTGCCAGGCGTTTCCGCGCTTCCCGGCCGGGTCTCGCCCGATGGGTGCTGCGTCACGAGCACGCCGTCAGCAGCCCGTGCTGCGCACGCCGCACCTCGCCCGCCGCGAGCGCGCGACGGCGCGGCCGACTGGCCCTTCCCCGCACGCCGGGACCGGAGCGCTCCCGGTATGCGGTGTACAGCGTGAGCGGATCATTGGGCGGGTTCATTTTTTCAAATGGCGCCCTCTCCTCGTCGCCACGCACCGCGCAGCAGCGACCCCTATCCGGAGGAATCACCATGCGTCACATCGTCCAGCGCCTCGCGTCCACAGGCACGCTCAGCCTCCTGCTCGCCGGGTGCGCGCAAGGCACCACCCTGGACCTCCCCGCCGGCGCGAGCCCCGGGGAGGACGGCAGCGCGGGCGCAGGCGGCGCAGGCGGCGCGGATCCGCCGGGTGCAGACGCGTCCGCCGGCGGAGGGGGAGCCTCTCGCGACCCGTACGCCTGGGCCCCTCCGCCGGACAGCTCCGTCGGTCCGTGCTCTGACGTGACGCACCACATCTACCTGGTCTCGCCTTTTCACGAGTTCTTCTCCTTCCACCCCGCCAGCCTGGAGCTCCACCGCATCGGCAGGCTCCGTTGCGTCGCTGGGTCCCCTTTCTCGATGGCGGTCGACCGGAACGGCGTCGCCTGGATCGGGACCTGGGAAGGGTTGGTCCTCCGGCTCGACATCGCCACCGGCGCTTGCGAGACCACACCGTACAGGGTTGGAGACGGGGAACCGTTCCGGAACTTCGGGATGGCGTTCGTCGCCGACGGCGTCCCCGACCAGGAGACACTCTATGTTCGCGAGGGCGGCTTGCGCCTCGAGGCGGACGCGGTGAGCCCCGTCCGGACGCTCGGCATCTTCGACACGCAGGCGTCCACGGTGCTGCCGGTCGGCGAGGGCGCCGGCGCGAATGCGGACCTGACGGGCACGGGCGACGGCCATCTCTTCGGCTTCGTCAAGCACCCGGAGTCGGGCGCCGGGCTCATCAGCGAGTTCGACCGGGCCACCGGCGCCGCGCTCTCGGAGAGACCGCTGCCCGGCGTGACCATCGGCACAAGCTGGGCTTTCGCGACGTGGGGGGGCGACTTCTGGTTCTTCGTATCCGACGACGTCGACGTGTCCAGGGTCTACCGCTACGATCCCGACTCCCAGGCCCCGCCGGAGCTCGTCGTGCCCCTGCTCCCGACCGGGGTCATCGGCGCGGGCGTCTCGACGTGCGCGCCGACCGAGGTGCCGCGCTGAGGTGCTCTCCCTACCTGGGATCCGTGACGCGCGGCGCGTCGCCGTGAGCGTAGTAGTCCACGGTGCAGAGGCCGGTGCCATCGTTGTCGAACGTGGCGCCGCCGTTGATGATCTCCTGCTGCGGATTGTCGTCCACGTTCGCGACACGGATGGAGTGGGTGCCCTACCCGTCGCCGTCCACGTCTCTCACGCTGCCGTCGCCGGTCGAGTACGAGTACCCGTCTCCCGCGGGCGGCGCCGGCGTCTCGATGGACAGGTATCCGTCCCGCCACACCGGCACCGCCTTCGACTCGGCCTGCTCGCCGCCGTCGAGCACGGGCCGCACCGTGTAGGTCGCGCCGGGAGCGCCGTCGCGGTCCACGAGGTTCGTGGCGTCCGTGAGCGGCCGCGCCGATCTCGTCCTCGGCTGGGACGCGCTGATGCTCGGCCCGGGCGCCAGGGGGTCACGCGCGAGTCGCTGGTCGAGCTGACAGTGATCACCAACCTCAAGGACGAGCCCTTGCACCAGGACTACCAGGCACCAGGACTACCAGCGACTGCTCGCTGCGGGAACGAAAGCCTGTGGATCGGCTACGCCGCGAACTAGATTCCAACCTGAGCATCATCGGCGCGGCGAGCAGGGCTACGCTCCCAAAGCAAAGCTTCATCTCCGCTGTATTCGCTCTCGCGGTGAGCCGATCCGAGGGCGAGCCGCTACTGCCTGACGAGTGCTCCGCTGGCTCTTGCTTTCGCTCATTCCTCCCCATCAGTCCGCTGCCAGGGAGCGGCGCGTCCCAGTTCGTTGGGGGCAGATCGGCGATGGCGCGCCCGCCGGAACACAGCACGTCCCTCGAGATGATTCCCTGATTTTCTCACTGGAGCATTGATCAACCCGAACAGTTTCGACATGTCCTACACTGTAGCAGGACCTCTCCGGTGGGGGGACTGCACGATAGTTCATATTCATAAAAGAAAGCCTGTTGTTCGATGATGAAACTTCAGCGCGCCCAGAGCGGGCGAAGGGCGACATCGATGTACAGATCCTTGAACCATCAGCAGGTGCGTCCTCTCAGAGGGCTTCGGTCAGCTGTCCTGATCGCGTCGATCGTGGCCAGCGGTTGCACGGGAAACCTGGGCGACACTCGCACCGACGATTCCACTGACGGTCCCACGGGGAATCCCACCACGGTGGACCCGCGCGCTTGCGAGGACGGCGCGGTGCACCCCGGGCGAGCGCCGCTGCGGCGGCTGACGCGCTTCGAGTACAACAAGACTGTTCGTGACCTCTTCGGTGACACGACCGATCCAGCCTTTTCGCTGCCGAGCGAGGATGTCGGAAACGGCTTTGGCAACGACGCGGACACGCTGTCGGTCTCGAGCCTGCTGGCCGAGCAGCTGAGCACCGTCGCGGAGGGCGTCGCCCAGCGTGCGACCGCCACCCAGGAGGCGCTCGCGAAGCTCGCCCCTTGCGCGAGCAACGTGAGCGCGGAGAGCGAGGAAGCGTGCGCGCGCACCATCGTCGAGCGAATCGCGCCGCTCGCTTATCGGAGGCCGCTCGCCGCCGGCGAGGCGGACGAGCTCCTCGCGCTGTACAGCGTCGGGCGGACGGACGCGACGTTCAACGTCGGCATCGCGACGGTGATCGAGGCGCTCCTCCAGTCGCCCGATTTCCTCTACCGCATCGAGTGGGGCACATCCGACCCGGAGCACCCCGAGCTCCGCCGGCCCACGGGCGACGAGATGGCGACGCGGCTCTCGTACCTGTTCTGGGGCACGATGCCGGACGACGAGCTGCGCAGCGCGGCGCAGGCAGGTGCGCTCTCGACGAAGGAGGGCGTGCGCGCGCAAGCCGAGCGCATGCTGGAAGACCCTCGGGCTCGGACCACCATCCGGTTCTTCTTCGACAACCTGCTCCCCATCAGCAACCTCGCGGATCTCGAGCGGAACGCGGAGGAGTTCCCGACCTTCTCTCGATCGATCGGCGCGCTCATGCGCGAGGAGACGCAGCGGTTCCTCGAGCACGAGATCTTCGAGGGGACCGGCACCTGGGCGTCGATCTTGACGGCCCCGTACACGTTCATGAACGGACCTCTCGCGGCGTTCTACGGCGTCTCCGGCGTGACGGGCGACGAGTTCCAGGAGGTGCAGCTCGACACGACCCAGCGCCTCGGGCTCCTCACCCAGGGGGGCGTGATGGCCGGGACGACGCCCTCGAACCACACGAACCCCGTGCTCCGCGGCTCCTTCGTGCTCCAGAAGCTGATGTGCATGACGATCCCGCTCCCCACCGGCGACATCCTGGAGCGGGTGAAGACGCCGGATCCGTACTCCGGCAAGACGGCGCGGGAACGCTTCAGCAAGCACAGCCAGGATAAGGTCTGCCAGGGGTGCCACAAGATCTTGGATCCGGTCGGCTTCACGTTCGAGAACTACGACGCGGTCGGGCTGTTCCGCACGACAGAGAACGACGTCGTGATCGACGCGAGCGGCTCGCTCCCGAACATGCAGGGTACGGTGAGCGGCCCGACGGAGCTCGTGAAGAAGCTCGCCGAGACCGAAGAGGTGCACGGCTGCTTCGCGACGCGCTGGGCCGAGTACGGCTACGGTCTCACCCTGCGCGCCGAGGACACCTGCACCAAACACGCGATAACGACCGCTTTCGAGGCGTCCGGGTACAACGTGAAGCAGCTTCTGATCGAGCTCACGCAGACGGATGCTTTCAACTACATCTCGGTTGCCCGCGAGGAGTGATGGTCATGTCCAACTTTCGTTTGAGCCGACGTGCCGTGCTGCGCGGTGCTGGCGCCATCGCCATCGCGCTCCCCTGGCTGGAGATCATGGGCCCCGAGCGCACGGCGCGCGCCGCCCCCTCTCCCGCCAAGCGTTTCCTCGCCGTCTACACGCCGGGCGGGACCGTGATCGATCGCTGGCGGCCGACCGGCAGCGAGACGAGCTTCACCCTGGGCCCCATCCTGTCGCCGCTCGCGCCGGTGCAGGACCGGCTGCTCGTCGTCGACGGCCTCGACATGAAGAGCGCGCTCGGTGAGGCGCACCAGAGCGGGATCATCGCCTGGCTCACCGGCAGCCCTCAGGCGGGCTCCACGAACGGCGGTTACGGGAACGGGCCGTCCGTCGATCAGGTGATCGCCTCCCAGATCTCCGCCACTATCAAGGCGAAGGCGAGCATCCAGATCGCGGTGCGCTGGGCGACGGGCAAGGCCCACGGCCTGCTGTCGCCGATGAACGCCGCGAACTTCGAGAACGCCGCGCCGTTCAAGCCGATCCCGCCGCGCCTCGATCCGATGGAGATCTTCACCGAGCTCTTCGGCTCGCTGGATCCCAGCGCCGGCAACGATGCCGCCCGTCGCCTCGCGCGAAAGAAATCGATCCTCGACTTCCTCGACGGGCGCTACTCCGCCCTGTCCGCGCGGCTCGGCGCCGCCGACAGGCAGAAGATCGACCAGCACCTGACGAAGATCCGCGAGATCGAGAGGAGCATCAACAACGTACCGGTCGAGACGAGCGCGTGCAAGGCGCCGGAGAGGGTCGACACGTCCGACTACAACCCGCGCACGGGGCTCACCGCGGATAACGACGGCAAGGTCAAGGACACCTCGACCGACGCGGCGATCCCCAAGGTCGGCAAGCTCATGATGGACATGCTGGTGATGTCGCTCGCCTGCGACATCACCGCGGTCGGCACGCTGCAGTGGAGCGACACCGAGGCGAAGCACACCTTCCCCTGGCTCGACTTGACCGAGCACCACCATTTCTACCAGCACGACGGCGGCTTCAAGCCGAACGAGTGCGAGCGCATTTGCAACTGGTACTCGAAGCAGCACCTCTACCTCCTGGAGGAGATGGCGAAGGTCGACATGGGTGGACACTCGCTGCTCGACGAGAGCGTCGTCTTCTTCGGGTCCGAGCTCTCGGATCCGCCGAGCCACAACAAGGCGAACATGCCGTTCCTGCTGGCCGGCGGCGGCGGCGGCCTGCGCACCGGGCGCTGGGTCCGGTACCCCAACCGCCCGCACAACGATCTGCTCGTCTCGATCTTGAATCTGTTCGGCGACACCCGGGCCACGTTCGGCGACCCGCAGTATTGCACCGGGCCGCTCACGAACCTGACGTAGCCATCCCGGGGGGCGGGACACCAGCTGCTGCGATAGGAACGAGACGACGTCCGGCAGTTCCAGCTTCTACGCCGGCGCTCACGCGACAGCCCCGACGTGGGTCACGACACGTTCATCATCGACCATACGAAGACCATTTCAGTCCGGGGTGGAGCCACCGTGTCTTTCCTCGGCGATGGCCAGAATGGTATACAGATCGCCAACTTCAAGCATCTGGTCGTGGACGACGTCCCCCCGGCGCCCAAGCCTTATGTCGGTCAGTTCATACAGCTCGACGTGCAGTCCGTCGAGATGGCGCAGCCCTGACCGCGCTCCGTGACGCCGGAAGCTGCGCAGGACGGGCGCAGGCCTCCGCACGGCGCCCACGTCGCAGTAGAGCGCGACGCCGCCGGGGACCGACTGGTCGACAAAACGAGCCGTATTGACCAATCATCCGTGCATCGAAGTGGCTGTTCATGACAGCTCGGTGGTATGCAAGGGCGTCCGGCGTCCGGCGAAGGCCGGTCATCACCTCGCGCCCCTGAGGGATCCCTCATTTCGTGACGAAATTTGGCGAGATACCTGCTCGTCTTGGAGCGATACGTGATGTGACCGGATGGCCGGTCCGGGCCGGCCGCCCGGGGTGCCTCAGCGGACGTGGATGTCCGGCTTCGGCACCGGGGCCATCCCCTCGCCGATGTGGAAGCTCGGGTGGGGCGGCTGGTTGTAGGCGCCGTTCTGCCACGAGATGGCGACGCGGTACTGCGGATCGTGCATCAGGGTGTGGATCCGGTTCTTGGCGACCTGGCTCGTCGTGAAGATACGGATCGAGTTGCCGCAGCGGAAAATCACCTCTTCGCGCCAGTCGCCCAGGATGTCCGCGCTGAGGGTCGGGCTGCTCTTTGTGCCGTTGTTCGCGGTGCACCCGTCGGCCGTGAAGTTGCCGCCCTCGCCGTCGTACTGGCGGATGCCGTTGCCGTCGAGGAGCTCCCGGCTGAGATCCGCGTCCCACCAGATGAGGAAATTCGACGACGAGGGGCGGTTCCCGACGCCGTTGCCGTCCGAGCCGCGCAGCAGCTGGCTGTTGTTGACCCACGCCTCGCTCCCCGGGTTGCGCGGATCGATGTCCGCCGCCACGCCCCGGCCAGGGCCCTCCTCGCCGCCGTTGCTCGGCCCCTGCCAGAGGACCTCGCACGTGCGCGCGTCGCGCATGCCGTACGCGGGCGACTCCCCGCCCTCGTACGGCATGAACACCTCGAGGCCGGGGCGCGACGGGATGTGATCCGTGACGTGGAGCGCGTCGCCGTGAGCATAGTAGTCCACGGTGCAGAGGCCGGTGCCGTCGTTGTCGAACGTGGCGCCGCCGTTGATGATCTCCTGCTGCGGGTCGTCGTCCACGTTCGCGACGCTGATGGAGTGGGCGCCCTTGCCGGCGAACTTCCCGTTATCGCGGCTCGAGCTCGAGTCGAACGTCCAGAGGTTCGAGATCTCGCCGTCGCGGTAGTTCCAGGCCGAGAGCGTGGTGCGCGCGTAGTAGCCGCGCCCGAACACCGCGCTCGGGCGCCCTGTGTCGTCGAGGAACGCGATCGTGCCGACGAACCGGTCGACGCGGTTGCCATAACACTCGTTGTTGCCCCAGCCGCACGGGTCCTCGCGCCCCACCAGGAACTCGGTGGTGGCGAGCTCGGCCCCGGTCTCCCCGGAGAACACGGTGAGGTACTCCGGGCCGGTCAGGATGTAGCTGTCGTTGTTGCGGTAGTCCTTGGCGTCGTCGTCGCCGGCCGCGGGCCCCTTGCTCAGGAGCTCGCCCGTCCCGTCACGCGTCCCCGGCGCCGTCTTGACGGCCACCTCCGCTTTCCCGTCGCCGTCGAGATCGTAGACGAGGAACGGCGAGTAATGCGCCCCGGCCCGGATGTTCACGCCGAGATCGATGCGCCAGAGCCGCTCGCCGTCGAGCGTGTAGGCGTCCAGGTAGGTTTTGCCCGTGCGACCAGCCTGCGAGTTGTCCTTGAGGTTCGACGGATCCCACTTGACGACGATCTCGTATCGCCCGTCGCCGTCCAGGTCCCCCACGCTGCCGTCGCCGCTCGAGTAGGTGTAGCCGTCCCCGGCGGGCGGCGGCATCGTCTGGATGGACAGGGATCCATCCTTCCACACGGACGCGGCCTCCGACTCGCCTTGCTCGACGCCACCGACGACCGGCCGCACCGTGTAGACCGAGCCCGGAGAGCCGCCGCGGTCCACGAAGTTGGTGGAGTCCGTGATCGGCGCGTCGTTGACCTTGGTGCCGTCCCGGTAGACGTTGAATGCGATGTCGTCGGGATCGTAGCCGAACAGGCGGAAGCCCACGTAGATGCCGCCGTCGGTGGGAACGGCCACGACGCCGCGGTCGAGATCCTCCATCTGCGCGAACCCCGTCGGCGCGGGCGCGCCCCCGCCCGTGCCGGGGCCTGCGCCCGCGCCGCCGCTGCCCGACGCAGCGTCGCCGCCCGACGCCGTGCCGGTCGCGCCGCCTCCGGACGCCGCGCCGGTCGCGCCGCCTCCGGACGCCGCGCCGGTCGCGTTGTCGCCGCCCGTGCCGGTGCCGTCGCCGCCGACGCCGCCGGCGCCGGTATCGCTCGACCCGCATGCCACGAGCCCGGCAGCGAGCGAGAAACAGATCAAGAGAACAGGGCGCCCCATAAGTTACCTCGCGTTGCCGCTCCTCCTCCGGTCGGCGGTTCGCCTCCAGGCCGTGAGCGGCATGATGATCTGGTTGCTGGCCTAGATTGTGACATCGGCGCAGACTCGATCACCTCGAGCGCTCAGGTCATGCGTTTTCTCGGTGTGATGGAAATCTGAACACCCCTCGCGAGAACGCGGCTGTGCTCCGAGCAACACCGCGGGACCAATTGGCATGCCAGCGCAGTTTTATGGTGAACCGTATAAAATTGGCGTACGCAAGAAGGCCTGACATGCAGCAGTCGCGCACGCCGCACCGCGCCATCACCAGGACGCTCAGCGCAACGGCCATGGCGGTCGGACGCGCGGCGCCCCGCTGCCTGGCCGCGGTCGCGTCGCTCGGGCTCGCGGCCTGCGAGCAGAGGCCGATCGACGCCGTCGAGCTGACGCCGACGACGTTGACCCAGGGCATGGTCGCCTACTGGACGTTCGACGAGGGAGAAGGGACGGTCGTGACCGATCGGTCCGGCAACCGGCGCGACGGCGAGCTCACCGGCGGCACGCGGGTGGAGGACGGCCGCTTTGGGCAGGCGCTGCACTTCGATGAGGGCGAGTTCATGACGGTGGGCGCATTCCCGAACGCCACCTCGAGCTGGACCGTCTCGGCGTGGGTTCGCGTGCTGACCGACGAGCCCCCTGCCGACGACACCCTGAGGACCGTGATCAGCACGGTGAACACCGGCGGATGGGAGCTCAACATCGACTACGACGGCGAGGCGCGGGGCATACACTTCGGCTTTTGGAAGGGGCCTGAAACCAGCGACTACCACCGCATCCTGTGTCCCTGCCTGGAGCTCCAGCGGTGGACGCACGCCGCCGGGGTCGTCGACGGCGAGGCGCTGGCCATGAGCCTCTACATCGACGGGCGCCTCTACAGCACCGAGCCCATCGAGAGGACGATCTCGCCCGGCGCTACCAGCCTCTACGTCGGTCGATGGCCGCAGGAGGGTCGGCTCCTCGTCGGGGACGTCGACGACATCGCGATCTACAGCCGAGCGCTCGTCCCGGCGGAGATCGCCGAGCTCTCCCAGCACTCCGCCCCGGCGGAGGTCGAGGCGGACATCTCGACGGGCACCACCTACACCCTGGTCGGCGTCCAGAGCGGGCGCTGCGTGGACGTCGACGCCGCCGTATCCACGGCCGACGATCTCGTCCTGCAGCTCTGGAAGTGCAACGGCGGCACCAACCAGCAGTTCCGCTTCGAGGCGGTGGACGGCGGGTATTACCGGATCCGCAACGTCAGCAGTGACAAGTGCCTCGACGCCCGCGGCAGGTCGACCGCCGACGGCGCCGTGATCATCCAGTACACCTGCCACGGCGACCCGAACCAGCAATGGTCCGTCACCGATGTCGGCGGCGGCGCCGTCCGCATCACGTCGCGCCTCAGCGGCAAGGTCATCGACGCTTACGGCTCCCCGCCCGCCAACGGCACCGCCCTCTTCCAGAGGGCTTCCAACGGCGGCACCAGCCAGCAGTTCAGGCTGAACCCGGTCGGAACCGGCACCGACGCCGGCGCGGGCACCACCAGCGGCCCGGAGCCGTGACGCCCGGCGCTTCTCCGCAGGCGTGGAACCTGCTCGGCTACATCGACAGGCCTGTACGCGCGGCGGCGGCCGGCGCGGGCGACAACGCCTTGGAAGATCTCCCGCCGGGCGCGCGGCGCGACACCGCTCGTCCTCCGATCACAGCCACCCCACGAGGCTGAGGCTGCCGAGCAGCGCCGGGCGCGCGCCGCGCGCCGCCTCGGTCTCGACGAAGCGGACCACCGGATACGGGTGCGCGACGAGCGCGTGCGCCTCGACGACAACGTCGATCCGCCGCACGATCCCGAACTCGACGCCGGCGCCGGCGTCCGCGGCGAACGCCCACTGCGCGCTGTGGACCCCCCGGTACGGCCACGACGCCTCGCCGTCGACGGCGACGTGGAGCGCCCCGAGGCCCACCGAGAACCTCGGGCGCAAGCGCAGCTCGGGCCAGGGGAGCGCCGCGAGCTCGACGAGCCCGAACCGCTGCTGCACGGTCGCGCTGCCCTGCGGCCCAGCGACGCGCGGCGCCGTCCCGAGCCCGGCGAGCGAGAGGCGCCCCTCTATCGGACCGGGCGGCGCGACGCGCAGACGCGCGACCGGGAGCAGCGCCGGGCCGATGCCGCCCGGGCTCGCGAGGAGCCCGCCCCCCAGCTCGACGCCCCACATCGATCGGCGCGGCTGGTCGAGCGGCCGCTCTGCCCGTCGAGACACCTGCCCGCTCACCTTGCTCGGGGGCGGCGCGGCGGCGGGCGCCGCGGAGCGCCGCGAGGACATCAGGAGCTCGAGCAGGCTCGCGCGGAGCAGCTCGGCGGCGCGCACCGCGAGCAGCTCGGCGATATGCTCCCGCGCCTCGCCCCGCGTGTCGATCCGCCGCACGAGCGTCTTGTTCGTCCGCGGGTCGACCATCCAGAGCTCGGCGGCCTGACCATCCGGCGCCAGGAACAGCCCGATCAGGGCCGCGGAGCCGGCCTGCTGCCCGGCGTCGTCCATCGTCGGCCGGGGGGCGGAGGCCGACTGCGCATCGAGGAGCTCCACGTCGAATCCATCGGCGACGAGCTCCCCGCGGATGCGGATCAGCGCCTCGGAGACCGACGGATCGGCGGGGCCGGGCTGCACGAGGACCACACGCGCAGGCTCCCCCGACGCCGCGGGGCTCGCCGCGCAGAGGAGGAGCGCGAGGGCCCCGGCCAGCGCCTGCGCCCGCGCGAACCTCACGGCGTTCGAGCGAGGGCCCGCGCTGCCTGCGCGTAGGTTCCGCCAGGGAACCGGCGCAGGTACGCCCGCGCGACGGTCTCGGCCTGCGCGTCGCCGTGGAGCCGCTGCACGATCACCATCTTGCGCCCGAGCGCTTCGGAGGCGTAAGCCCCCTGCGGAGCCTCCTTGAGGTAGGTCTCGAACCAGGCGAGCGCCGCGGCGCCTCCCTCCTGGGTCTCCGCGAGGCGGCCGAGCAGGAACGCCGCCTCCTTGCCCCGTTGCGTCGCCGGAAAGCGCCGGCGCTGGGCGAGGAGCGCGCGCCGCGCGATGTCGTTCCGCCGCGTGTAACGCGCCGCGTCCGCGAGGGCCGAGAGCTCCTCGTTGCTGCTCTCCGCGAGCGAGGCGTCGAGCCCGCGGCGCTGCGCCTCGTCGACGATGACGTCGAGCTTCCCGGCCGCGAGCTTCCCGGCCCAGTCGCGCCTCGGCTCGGCCGCGGGCGCCGCCGCGGTCGGGCCCGCGGGCGTCCCGAGCGGTTCCGGAACCGGCGCTGCGCTGGGCCCCTCGGCGCGGTCGGAGGACGACGGGGCGGGTGCCGGCGACGCCTCCGCGCCCTGCTGAAGATCGAGATCGCGCAGGAGCACCTCTCCCGTGGACGGGGCGGGTGCCGGCGACGCCTCCGCGCCCTGCTGAAGATCGAGATCGCGCAGGAGCACCTCTCCCGTGCGCTGCCGCAGGGTCAGCCACTGCCCGGCGCGCACCGCGATCGGCTCGCCGGACAGCGGCCCGCTGACGACGACGGCGCCGTTCTCGAGCCGCAGATCGAGGCGCTCGTCCTCCGGCGCCCAGGAAAGCGCGAAGGCCGTCCCGGTCACGGTCACGAGGAACGGCCCCGCATCGAACAGCCACTGCGCCTCCGACCGATGGACCACGCGCGCGTGGACCTCTCCCCGGTCGAGGGCGACCCTGGCGCCCTGCTCGTTCACCGACACGATGTGCGCGCGCGCCATCTCGGCGAGCTGAACCTCGGTGCCGTCGGAGAACCGGACCTTCGGACGGCTCGATGTGTCCGCCTGGACGGAGCCGTCCTGTTGCACGGCACCGCCCTCCACCTCGTAGGAGAGCCGATCGGAGCGCGTTCCTCGCTGCCACCCGTTGATACCGAGCAGGACCGCGGCGGCCACGGCGAGCGCGAGCGCTCCGCCCCGGAGGGGCGACAGCCGGAAGCCCGGGCGCCTCGCCGTCCGCTCCGTCACGCGGAGCAGCCCCTGGACACGCTGCTGGGGAGACATCATGCCGAGCGACCGGCGGGCGAGCTCGACCGCGCGCGCGGCCTGCGGGCTGAGCACCGGGTCCTTCTCCTCGTCAAGCGTCATCCCGCGCCTCCCCTCTCATGCGGTAAGCGGCGAGGGACATGTCCTTCTCGACCTGGGACGACACGCGCTCCGTTGCCCGGCTGAGCCTGCGTTTCACGGTGGCCAGCGATATCCCGGTTGCCTCCGCGATCTCCGGCAGGCTCATCCCCTCCATGTGGCGGAGCACGAACGCGGTCCGGTCGTCTGCGCTCAGCGTGTCGAGGATCGCATAGAGGCGGCCCAGCGCCTCGCGCGCCTCGCTGTCCGCCGGCTCGACCGCCTGCTCCGGGAGCTCGGCAGTGTCCGCGAGCTGGAGGATGCGCCTCACGCGCCTGCGGCGGAGCTCCCACTTCAGGAGTCGAACGGTCACCGAGAACACGAAGCTCCCCAGCGCATCGGGGTCTCTCAGCCCGGATACTCTGGAGAACACGCGAACAAAGACCTCCTGGGTGACGTCCTCTGCGTCGGCGCCGGGCCCGAGCACGCGCGCGACGATCCGGAACACCTTGGGCGCATGCGCGTTCCACACCGCGGCTGCCGCCCACGGCTCTCCTGCCATGAGCGCGCGAACCACCTCACCTTCGTCAGTACCGCCACGCCCTGACGGAGCGATGGCAAGGCTGGCTCTACGCACAACGTCGTCGCTCCGAGGGCTCGTGACTTTCGCAGATCGGTCGTGATGAGCGATCACAGTACCGAGCCGAGGTTCCCGGTGCAAGGCGGTCAGCGCGCACGGCCGGGGAGGTCGTTCCGGCAACCTGCCCTGGTCCCAGTACAGGTGTCGTGCGATCGTCGCCGCCACCATCGGAGGAGCCGCGCCGTCGATGGGGCACCTCTGCGCCCGGCCGGAAGGAGGGCGCGGCGCGGCGCGGTCAGCCGGGCACATCTCGTCGATCGCGGCCGTTCGGCGGCTCGCGCGGTAGAGCTCGCGAGCCGCGCGAGGCAGCCGGCAGCGAGGTCCCTGTACACCCGGCCTGCGGCAACGGCCCCCAGATGACCTTGAGTGGAGTCAACATCGCATCGGACGCTCCCGAGCTGCATTGCCCGGATGCCCAGCACGGCGACCACCACGGATGTCCGCGGAGGTCGCAAGGATCCCGGTGGGTACTTCGACCCAGCCAGCCAAGCGCACGTCTGTCAGGCAGTAGCGGCGCGCCCTCGAACCGGCTCACCACGAGAGAAAATAGCGCGAGGACGGAAGATTCCCGTCGTGAAGGCGGAAACGACGCGGCGCGGGAGGAGAGGAACGCGCGGCGCGGGCTCAGCCGCGGCGCGCTGCCTCGAGGACGCGGAAGGTCTGGTCGGCGCCGGCGCCCGGCTTGCGCCGGGTCCCCCATCCCACCGCGGCCCGGTAGCTCCCGAGGAGCCCGGACGCAGACAGCTGCTCCTCGTCCACCGGGACGGGCCGCTCGGCCTCCGGCGCCACGTAGAGCGCGTCCACCGGGCAATACGCCTCGCACATGAAGCACGTCTGGCAGTCGCCCTGGCGCGCGATCAAGGGCGCGCCCCCCGGGACGCGATCGAACACGTTGGTGGGGCAGACGTCGACGCAGAGATCGCACCCGATGCACCGGGTGTCGCTGACGAGCTCGATCATGGCGCGTGCGCCTCCACGGCGGTCGCGCCGGCGGACGCCGGCGCGGGCGACTCGGATCGCACCCACACCTGGTCGAGCCCCCCGGTGATCAGCCGCCGCTGCTGCGCCGGATCGAGGCCCGGGTGGTCCTTGTGCTTGTGCATCCCGCGCGTCTCGGTGCGCGCGCGCGCCGCGTTGAACATCCAGCGCGCGGTGGCGACCATGGCCGCGCCCTCCCGCGCCCGCACCGCCTCGCGCACCTCCGCCGCCGGCCGGGCCTGCCGCACGTCGCGCCAGAGCGCGTCGAGCCGGTCGAGCGAGATCGCGAGCCCCCGCTCGGTGCGGAAGAGGTTCTTGTCGTACGGGAACACCTCGTCCTGCACCGACCGGATCACCCCCTCGGCGTCGAGCGGCCGTGTCCCGCCGGCGGCCGGCAGCGCCGCGCGGCCGGCGCCCTCCACCTTGCGCTGGCCGACGCGGGCGCCGACGCCGCGCGCGAACAGGGCTGCTCCCTCGCCGGCCCACTGCCCCGACGAGATGGCCCACGCGGCGTTGTGGCTGCCGCCGCCCGTGAACCCGCCGCAGATGAGCTCCCGCGTGGCGGCGTCGCCCGCCGCGTAGAGCCCCGGCGCCGACGTGGCGCAGGCCTGGCTGGTGATGCGGATCCCGCCTGTGCCGCGCACCGTGCCCTCGAGCCGCAGCGTGACCGGGAAGCGCTGCCGGAACGGGTCGATCCCGGCGCGATCGAACGGCAGGAAGAAGTTCGGCTGGGCCTTGCGCATCCACGCCTGGAGCGCCTCGTCGGCCTTGTCGAGCTGGGCGTAGACGGGCTGGGTGAGCAGGGTCTCCGCGATCACGGACCGGCCGCGCTGCGAGCCGGCGCCCTCGATGACGCGCCCGTCCTCGTGATAGAACGTCGCCCAGTTGTAGAAGAGGGTCTTGGTGACCGACGCGAAGGCCGGCGAGATCGCGTATGCGTTGGAGAACTCCATGCCTGACATCTCGGCGCCCACCTCGGCGGCCATCAGCCCGCCGTCGCCGGTGAGCACGTTGGTGCCGAGCGCCTTGCTCAGGAACGCGCAGCCCCCTGTCGCGATGACGACGGCCCCGGCCTTCACCACCCACCGGTGCCCGAGCTGCCGGCAGACGCCGGCCGCGCCGGCGACCGCGCCGCTCGCGTCGACGAGGAGCTCGAGCGCGGGGCTGTGGTCGAGGATGCGGACGCCCGCGAGCTTCACCCGGTTGCGCATGAGGCGCATGTACTCGGGCCCTTGCAGGCTGCGGCGGACGGGCTGGCCGCTGTCGTCGGTCGGGAACGGGTAACCCCAGGTCCCGAGGTCGTTCACGCTGCTCCACGTCCTGTCGAGCACGCGATCCATCCAGCCGCGGTCGGCGAGGAAGCCGCCCAGGCCCTCGCGGCTCGCCTTGGCCGCCTCGCGCATCTCGGGGACCGGGGGCACGTACCACACGCCGACCCCGGACGGCGCGGTGGCGCCGCTGCTGCCGCAATAGCCCTTGTCGGCGAGCACCACGCGCGCGCCCTTCGCCGCCGCGGCGAGCGCCGCCCAGGTCCCGGCGGGCCCGCCGCCCAGGACCAGGACATCGGTCTCCAGCGTCAGCGTGTCGCTCCCGTCGAGGACGCGTCCGACCTCTCCCTCAGGCTCCAGTACCTCGCTCATGATTGGACGACTCCCTTGCTCAGGCCGGCCGACATGGAATGCAGCGCACATGCCATCACGCGTTCATCGGCCTTCGCCCGCGGGCGGCGCCGCTGGTTGCTGGTGAGGCACCATGGCTTGCTGCTCGGGTGCTGCTCTGCGCGCACTCCGGCGCTCGCGCGCGCGATCGCGTCCGGCGCGCGCGAGCGCCGGAGCGCGGGGCTCGCGCTGGCTCACCGGAGCCCGAAGCCCATCGAGGAGAGCGCCGCGCGCAGCCGGTCGCGCCCACGCAACGCCTGGGCCGACTCGACGCGCGCGGCCGAGTGGCGGCTCCAGCTCCCCTGCACGCCCATGCGCTCCTTCGCGTAGAAGCGCTCCATGAGCCGGTCGTAGGCGTCGAGCGCGCCTACCCTTCGCTCGAACGCGCCGTAGCGCTCGTGGTGCAGGACGACCTCCTGCGAGAGCCGCGGCTTGATGCTCGCCGGGGTCGCCGGGTCGGGCCAGCCGACGCAAAGGCCGAAGGTCGCGAACACCTGCGGGGGCAGCCCGAGCTCGGCCAGCACGCTCCAGAGCTGCAGGTTCGAGGAGCTCGGCGCCGACTGCGCGGCGGCCACGAGGACCTCGAGCGTGCCCTCCGGCAGCGGCTTCTGCGTGTAACGGCGCACCGAGCGGTGACCGAGCAGGGCCTCGATCACCTCGTTCCACTGCGCGAAGCGGGGCGCGGCTCCCTCGCCGCCGTATCGCTCGCCAAAGTGCTCCTGGGCGCGGTTGCTCATCGGATGTGCTCCTCCTGTTCGTCGATCTCTCCGGGCGCGCACCGGGCACGAGACGTGAATCACAGCCTCGACTCGGCGCCCGAGGTGCTGCCGGCGAGCCCAGGTGCCGCGGCCACGACGCGTGACGCTCCGTGGAGGCGAGGCCAACCAGGCTCATCCTATATAACGGATGATTATTCCGTCATAACGGACATGTCAATACATCGCCAAGGGGCAGCGCGAGCGCGGGTTGCGCTGTGGTGTGGCGAATGTGGCGAAAAAGAGAGCAGATGAAGAGTCCGCTCGCCGTGGTTTCCGCTTGATCTGCCCCTGATTCCCCGCGCTGAAGCCGCTCGAGCGCGGCGGCTCGCTCGCAGTGGCCCGATCCTGGCATTGCGCCAGGCTTATGAAATTTTCCGTTGTAGCTCTAGCCGGGTTTGGCCTCGCCGTGCTCACGACGGGGTGTGGCAAGGAGGAACGAGCGCTCGCGGAGGAGCGCCCGGTGCAGCAGCCGGCGGTGGTCGAGCAGCGGGCGGTCGACCCGCCGCTCGTGGCGACCGAGATGGCTGTGCCCGGCGACCTGCCGGCGTTCGTCGTGACGGGGCGGGACGGCGCATGTCCGCGGATGATCTTCCTGCACGGCATGTGCGGTCACGGGCTGGGCTACGTGCAGTCCATCCAGGGGGCGGCGCGGGAGCACGGCGGGGTGCTCGGGCTCCAGGGCAACATTCCCTGCGGCGGGGATGGCGTGTTCAGCAAGTACTCGCCCAACCCCGAGGAGCAGGACAGTCGCATCCGGAGCGCGCTCGCGGTGTGCGACGGCGAGGCGGAAGATCTCGTCGTCATCGGCTACTCGCAGGGGGCGTACATCGCGGAGCGGCTCGCGGAGCGGTGGCCGGAGCGGTACTCGCGGCTCGTGCTCATCGGTGCGCCCACGACGGCCTCGGCCGCGCGCCTCCGGGGCATCCGGGGAGCGGTGATGATCAGCGGCGAGTTCGACGCGAAGTACCGCATGAAGGAGGGCGCTGGCGGCCTCAGGGCGGCGAAGATCCCGGCGGTCTATCGGGAGATGCCCGGCGCGCACCACGGAGAGATGCCGGACGCCGAGCGGGTCATGGATGAGGCGCTCGACTGGCTCGACGCGAACGCGCTGCCGCGCCGCTGAGAGCCAGGCCGGGGCTCGGCCTGCGTGTGCTATGGAGCTCGCGCCCATGGTCGAGCGCGCATTCTCCGGGGCGTCGCGGGAGGCGAGCGCCGCGCAGGTGCCTTCGGACGCCGCGCTGGCGGCTTCGGACGCCGCACAGGCTCCCTCGAGCGCCACGCCGCAGGGCGAGGCCGGGAGCGCCGCGCTGGATCCGGGCGAACCGCTCGGCGCCCTCAACCAGGCCTTCCTCGACGCCTACGCCGCGCGCCGGGAGGCCGTCCTCGCCAGCATCGAGCCGATCGTCGCCCAGATCGACGACCGGCTCATCCTGCGGCGCGGCGGCCAGCGGTTCGAGGGCCCGGCGCGCACCCGGCGCTACCACGAGCTCAAGGTGATCGCGCACGTCCCCCTCGCCGTCCACGCGCTGCTCTCGGGCCGGCGGGGCGCGCTCGACGGCGGCGCGCGCGGCCGGCTCGCGGCGCTGCGGGAGCGCATCACCGCGGCCGCGGGCGACCTCGACGGCCGCGGCTTCACCTCGGAGCAGCTCGCGCGGCAGCGCCGGATCCTCGACGCCTCGCTCGCGCTCCTCGACGAGGCGGTCGCCACGGGCGGCGCCGCGCCCGAGGCGCTGGCCGCCTTCAGCCGCGCGCAGACCCGGGACGTCCTGCTCAACGCCGAGGACGCGGCGCGCGACCAGATCGAGACGATGCACGCCACGGTCGAGGGCTGGAAGCAGCAGATGACCCCGGAGGAGCGCGACAGGCTGCGGGCGGTGGTCGCGGTCTCGCACATGGCCCGCCCCGGGAACGTGGCCGCGCAGTACTTCTCGGTGACGCTGGGAGAGACGTGGCAGGGCCGCTTCGATCAGGAGGACCTGCGGCCGGGCAAGCGCGTGCTGACCGCCGAGGCGACGTTCGACGAGGCGGAGGCGTTCGCGCTGCTCGCCACGCACGCGCTCGACGCCGGGGTGGCCACGCGCTTCTTCGGCGAGGAGACCCGGCTCGCGCGCGACATCCTGGCCGACGCGGCGGAGCGGATCCTCGCCGGGATGTTCCACAAGGAGCCGGAGCCGCCGGCGCAGCCGGTGGAGACATAGCGACTTCGCCAGCCGGGTGACGACCTCAGCTAGGCCATTCGCGGCCCGGCGCGCGCGGGGCGCTCGCGCGCTCCCCGGGCCGGGCGCCTCTGGCTCAGTCCTCCCACACGTCGATCCGCGGCAGCCCGCGCGCGTCGCAGGCGCGATCCACGATCGACTGGATGAGCTCGGTCTTGGCCCTGGTGTACGCCAGGCCGTCGCGGCGGTGCTCGCGGGCGAGCCGCTGCTTCAGCGCGCCGTAGGCGCGCGCGTCGCCGGGGTGCGCCCGCAGGTGGTCGCGGAACAGCCGCTCTTTCCGCTCGTCCCAGGTCGCGTGCTCGACGATGTGCAGGTGGAACGCGCACGCATGCCCTGGCGCGCGCCTGCGCAGGAAGAGCCGGTTGCGCATCCCTGTCGGCGTGAGCTGATAGCCGAGCTCGCGCAGGCGATCGTGCGCCGCGGAGGCCTCGTCCAGCCGCTGCACGGCGGCCATGATGTCGATCACCGGCTTGGCCTCCAGCCCGGGGACGGCCGTGCTCCCGATGTGCTCGATGGCGACGAAGAGCGCGCCGGTCGCCCCGAGCAGCGCCTCGCGCTCTGCGCCGTATCTCCCCGGCCACGCCGGGTCATAAGGCACGACGTCGATGTCCGGCTCCGGCTCGTCGGATGAGGTGGTCATGTGCGTGGCACCTCTCAGAATCGGTAGCGCAGCAGCCGGCCCATCCGCATCACGGCCGGGATCCGGCGCGCCACGGCGTAGGCCGCGCGGTGCACCCAGGGCAGCTTGGCGAGCGCCCACGGCTCGTACGAGGTCAGCTCGGTGACGAGCTGGAGCCGCGGGCTCCATGCCTTGATATCCCGGGGATCGTCGATCCCCCAGCTGCCCAGCGACGCGCCCGTCGCCCTGATGGACGGGTGTGCTCTCAGGAGCCGCGCGCCCAGCCGGCTGTACGCGTCGAACGCCATCTGGCCGCTGGGGAGGTGGTCGATCAGCCGCACGAAGAGCGCCCTGGCGTCATGCTCCTCCAGGTACGGCAGCAGCCCTTCGGCGACGATCATGGCCGGCCGATCCGCGGGGATCTCGGCGAGCCAGCCAGGCTCCGTGACCGACGAGCCGATCATGCGGTAGCCCTCGCGCTCCCCGTAGAGGCGCCGGCGCAGCTCGATGACCTCGGCGTGATCGAGGTCGAACCAGCGGACGCCGGCCGGCGGATCCACGCGGAAGACGCGGCTGTCGAGGCCGCATCCCAGGTGCAGCACGGTGGCGCCGGGGTTGTCCGCGAGGAACTCCTTCGTCCAGAGGTCGAGCTGCTTCGCCCGGATCGCGAGGCTCACCCCGTCGCTCCGCCGGACCTTGAGCTTGCTGAAATCGTAATCGAGCCGGATAACCGCATCTTCCGCCGCCTCGTCCCGCAGGATCGGGTCCTTCGAGCGGCTCTCCATCGCCTTGCCGTACAGCGTGATGAGGAGAGTCTCCTGCTCCTTCGTGAGGTGAACCGGTTCGATACCCATCATCCCTCCTCAGCGTGGTCATGGCCGGTGCTGCGAGCTCTCGACAGGCGCCGCGAGCGCTCCGCGAGGGCTCCGCGGCGACTTCCGCGCGCGCTGGATGGGGCACGCCCGCGCGCTCCTCATGGGCACGGCGGCCCGTCGGGGACGCGGCAGAGCGTGAATTCGCCGCGGATCGGCAGCGCTGTCGCGCCGTCGACCTCGCTCACCACCGTGGCCGAGTAGCGGCCCCTGGCGGCCGCGCCCTCGTCGCCGAGCGCCTCGAGCACCAGCTGCCCATCCGCGGCCTCGTAGTGCACGCCGTCTCCGGCGCGATAAAGAACGCGCGCCGCGTCGCTCGTGCCGGGATCGAGCAGGCCGCGCGCGGACAGCTCGATGGCCGCGCCGCCGGTCGGCGACGCGCACGCGCGCGCGGCCAGGCTGTACGCGCACTCGCCGCCGCCCACGATCTGGAGCAGCGGTACCGGGTCCTCACCGCAGCCGCTCCGCAGCCGCTGCGGGGGCCCGTCGCCGATCACGCCGATCTCGAAGCCGTGCTCGTCCAGCAGGACAGAGCAGTCCACGATCCCGCCGGAAGCGCTGCTGCTCGCGCTGGTGGCGGGATCGAGGCCGCCGCCCGACGACGGGCCGCTCGATCCGGTCGAAGACGAGCCGCTCGAGGAGGAGCCGGTCGAGGACGAGCCGCTCGAGGAGGAGCCGGTCGAGGACGAGCCGGCCGTGGCCCCGCCCTGCCCGCCCGCGCCGGTCCCCGCGTCGCGCACGACGGCCTCGCCACCGCAGCCGACGAGCGCGACGCTCATCAGCCAGCGGGAGGCGAGATGACTCCGGAAGCCCATGGCGTCATGCTACCACCTCGCGACCAGGCGCAGCTCGGCGCCGGGCTCTGCTCCCCTGATCTGACGTATCGAGGTGGAGGCCAACCTCGCCACCTCGTGAGGTCCTGTCCTCGGCCGCGCACCGGGGAGGACCGCTGTCCGCGCTAGCGCCCGCCGTTGTTCGGCGACGCCGCCCCGGCAGCGGCGCGGCACCTCTCGACGTCCTCCCAGAAGGCCGGGTACGTCTTCGCCACGCAGGCGGGGTTCTCGATCGTGATCCCGGGCCGGCACAGGCCGAGGATGGCGAAGCTCATCGCCATGCGATGGTCGCTGTAGCTGTGCACCAGCGCGGGCGTCAGCGGGCGCGGCTCGACGCGGAGCCAGTCGTCGCCGTGGGTCACCTCCTGCCCGAGGCGGCGGAGCTCCGCGACCGTCGCGGCGAGCCGGTCCGTCTCCTTGATCCGGATGTTCGCCACGTTCCGGATCGTCGTCGGCCCGTCGAGGAGCGGCGCGATCGCCGCCAGCGTCATCACCGTGTCCGAGATGTGGTGCATGTCGACGTCGATGCCGCGGAGGCGACCGTCGCCGCGCACCGTGGTCACGTCTGCCTGCTTGCTCACGCGCGCGCCGGCTTGCTCGAGCAGCTCGACGAACCGGTAGTCCCCTTGCAACGCACCATCGCCCAGCCCCGGCACGGTGATGGCGCCGCCCGCGGCCGCGGCGAGCGCGAACGGGTAGCTCGCGGACGACGCGTCGGGCTCGATCGGGTACGCCCGCGGGCGGTATCCCGCGGCGGGGTGCACGGTGAAGCCGCCGGCCGCCTCGTCGATGCGGCCGCCGAAATCCGCGACCATGCGGCGCGTGATCTCGACGTAGGGGCGGCTCACCAGCTCGCCTGCCACGCGCAGGTCGATGGCGGACTCGGCGAAGGGGCCGGCCATCATCACCGCCGAGAAGTACTGGCTGGAGCGATCGCCGCGCATCGTCAGGGTGCCGCCCTTCAGCCGGCCGCCCCGGATCCGGAGCGGCGGGCAGCCGGTCGGGCACTCCACGTCCGCCCCGAGCTGCCTCAGGCCGTCGACCAGATCGGCGATCGGCCGCTTGGTCATGTGCTCGTCGCCGACCAGCACCACCTCACCGGGCACGAGGCACGCGAGCGCCGCCAGGAAGCGCACCGTGGTGCCGCTGTTCCCGATGAACAGCTCGCGCTCCGGCGCGCGCAGCCGGTGCCGCCCCCCCTGCACCACCAGCGTTTGCGGCCCGGCGTCCTGGATGCCTATCCCCATCGCTTCCAGGGCGGACCGCATGTGCCTCGTGTCGTCGCTGTGGAGCACCCCCTCCAGCGTGCTCTCGCCGTCGGCCAGCGCCGCCAGCACGAGCGCGCGGTTCGTGATGCTCTTCGATCCGGGGACGCGCCACACCAGCTCGGGTGGCGAGGAGAGCGGGATGATGGACAGAGGACCAGCGGGGATCATGGGGGCGGGAGACTAGATCCTCGCGGCAGCGCTGGCTACGTGCGGCAGCAGGACCGTCGTGTTACACGCGCGCCCGCCGTGCATGCCTGGCCTCTGCGCTGCCCTGAACGTCGGTGCTTCGCCGCGCACCAGAACGTGGAGACCCACGGATCGGCGCCATCACCCCTCGACAAGCGAGCTCTCTCCTCGTCGGCTCGCGCGCGAGGCTCGTTCGACGAGGCCACACGCTTAGACCCCCTCGCCACGATGCCCCACTTGCTTTCTCGCCGGGTCCAGCCCGAACGCCGCCGCGGTAGCCGCTGCCGCCGCCTCGCCGTTACCGTGACGGGGCTCCTGCTCGCCGCAGCGCAGACGACGACCGCCGCCGCCGCTCCCGCGCAGCCCGCCGCCGCTCCCGCGCAGCCCGCCGCCGCTCCCGCGCAGCCCGCCGCCGCTCCCGCGCAGCCCGCCGCCGGCACGGCGCGGGAGCGGGCGGCCGCGCACTATGCAAAGGCCCGGGCGTTCTACGAGGGCCGCGACTGGTCCAGGTCGCTCGCGGAGTACCTCGCCTCGCGGCAGCTCTATGCGAGCTGGGCCGCGACCTCCGGCGCCGCGCTCTGCCTGACGCAGCTCGGACGCCACGACGAGGCGCTGGAGATGTTCGAGGCGCTGCTGCGCGATTTCGGCGACCGGCTGCCCGCCCCGGCCAAGGAGGCAGCGCAGCGCCAGCTCGACGAGCTGCGCCAGCTCGTCGGCATCCTCGAGGTCGACGGCGCCGAGCCGGGCGCGTCGATCGTGGTCGACGGGCGGCACCGCGGCGAGGCGCCGCTCCCCGCGCCCCTCCGGGTCACGTCCGGCAGCCACTGGGTGCGCGTGTTCAAGGAGGGCTTCGAGCCGCTCGAGCAGCGCATCGAGGTCGCGGGCGACCGGCTCGTGCGCGTCAGGGCGCGTATGCGGCCGCTCGCGCGCATGGGGCGCCTGCGGATCGCGGAGAAAGAGGGGCGGCGGGTCGATGTCGTGGTGGACGGCAACGTCGTGGCCAGGGCGCCCTGGGAGGGGCTGCTCGCGCCCGGCGAGCACACGGTCGCGCTGCGCGGAGAGGGCCGCCTCGGCACGCCTCCCGTGCAGGTCGACGTGGAGGCGGACAGGACCGTGCCGCTGACGCTCTCGGCCGAGGACCTCGCCGCTTCGCTGCGGGTCGAGCCGGTGCCGGTCAACGCCACCGTGGCGATCGACGGCGTGACCGTGGGCCGCGGCCTCTGGGAGGGACGGCTGCGCGCGGGCGCGCACCGGGTGGAGATCGCCGCGCCCGGCTTCCTGCCAGAGTCGCGTCGCGTGATCCTCGGGCGCGATCACGCGCAGGTCGCGAGCGTGACGCTGGAGCGCGACCCGCGCTCACCCTTCTGGCGCAGGCCCGCGCGCCCGGCGCGCTTCGTCGTCGAGGCCGTCACGGGCGCGGTGCTCGCGCCGAGCTTCGGCGGCGGGGTCGCGGGCACGTGCATCCGCAGCTGCGATGCGTCGCTCGGCACGGGCGGCTCCGCGGTGCTCCAGGCGGGTTACGAGCTCGGCATGGGCCTCGGGCTCGGCGTCACCGCCGGCTACTTCGCGGCGACGCAGCGCCTCCACGGCCGCACCATCGAGCTCACCCCGGTCGGCCTGCCGCCCAACCAGGGCACCGTCGACGATCAGCTGGCGCTGCGCGGCGCGCTTCTCGGCGGGTGGATCGGCTTCACGCTGCCCCTGGACGAGCGCATGCCGCTGCACTTCCGCCTCGGCGCGGGGCTCATCGCCGGTGCGCTCCTGGACGAGCGCACGAGCGGCGCGTTCCGGGCGAGCGGCGGCGCGACCTACGAGCTCGCGCCCTTCCTCCAGAGGCACCCGGCGCGCTTCTTTCACGCGACCCCCGAGGTGCGGATCGGCCTGCCGGCCGGCCGGCACATCGAGCTGAGCGCGGGCATCGCCTTTCCCGTGCTCGTCGACCTCGAGGAGCCCGCGTGGGACGCGACGCAGGCCGTGCTCGCGGGGAAAGACGGCCGTGCCACGTTCCCGGTCGAGCGTCTCGCTGGCCCCGTGCTCGTCACGATCGTGCCCGGAATCGGCGCTCGTTACGAGTTCTACTGAGAATAACGGGCGCTCGTTCGAGCGCCACTGGGAGCAGGGATGAAGGGATTCGATCTGCCCATGGCTGGTCCGGCACGCCCACTCGGCCGAGGCGCGCTGGCGATCTTCTGGACTGTCATGCTGGCCCTGCTGCTCGGCTGCAGCGAGGCCGCCGATCCGCTCGACGCGCGCTTGCTCAGGCGGCAGTTCCCCGAGCAGGCGGACGCCATCCTTCAAGGGCCCCTCGCCTTCGCCCCGGCGGACGATGGTTTCGAGGCCCCGCTGCCGCTCGATGTGCACCCCGACCGAGCCGGCACGGACGGGCTGCCCTTCCGGTTCCCGCGGGACGGCGATGGCGCCGTCCGCTTTTCCTTGCCGGACGGCTCCGAGGTGCAGGTGAGAGAGCCCGGCGCGACGGGCGTCGGCGAGCTCGAGGAGGGCGCGGTGGCCTATGCGCGGGCGGGCGGGACGTCGTTCTGGACCGCCCTGCAAGACGGCTACGAGGAGTGGCTGCTGCTCGATCCGCGCGCGGTGCGGCGCGACGCACCCGTGGCCACCTGGCACGTCGACGGGGCCGCGCTGCGCCAGGACGGCGAGGCCGTGGAGGTCGCGGACGCGCGCGGCACGCCGCACCTCCGCGTGACCGCGCCCGAGGCCTACGCCGCGGGAGGGAGACCGGTCAGCGCGCGGCTCGTCGCGCAGGGGGAGCGGCTAGAGCTGTGGGTCGAGGCCGAGGGCGAGACCGTGCTGGTGGATCCGCGGTGGAGGCTCGCCAGGAAGATGAACGCCCCCCGCTTCAGGCACACGGCCACGCCGCTGCCGGACGGGCGGGTCCTCGTCGTCGGCGGCTATCATCGCAAGGAGGCGCAGGACAGCGCCGAGGTGTTCGACCCGGCCTCCGGCGAATGGTCGATCCAGGGCTCGATGACCACCGCCCGCGCCGACCACACGGCCACGCTGCTGCCGGACGGGCGGGTGCTCGTCGTCGGCGGCGATACCGGCAGCGCCGATCTCGAAGGAGCGCTGGACAGCGTCGAGGTGTTCGACCCGGCCGCCGGCCAAGGAACCGGGTGGTCCACCGGAGCTCCCATGAACGCCGCCCACGCCGATCACACGGCGACGCTGCTGCCGGACGGGCGGCTGCTCGTCGCCGGCGGCTATGGCCCCGAAGGAATGCTCGACCGCGCCGAGCTGTTCGACCCGGACTCCGGCGTGTGGTCCTCGCTGGCCATGCTCACCGCCCGCAGGGCGCACACGGCGACGCTGCTGCCGGACGGGCGGGTGCTCGTCGCCGGCGGCGAAGGTCCTGACGGCGTGCTCGACAGCGCCGAGCTGTTCGACCCGGGCTCCGGCGTGTGGTCCCCGCTGCCTCCCATGCTCGCCGCCCGCAGGACGCACACGGCGATGCTGCTGCTGGATGGACGGGTGCTCGTCGCCGGCGGCGAAGGTCCTGACGGCGTGCTCAACAGCGCCGAGCTGTTCGACCCGGGCTCGGGGACATGGCTCGCCGTCAGGCCCATGGCCGCCGCCCGCGCCGACCACACGGCGACGCTGCTGCCGGACGGGCGGGTGCTCGTCGCCGGCGGCGCCGCCCCTGAAGGATCGCTCGACGGCGTCGAGGTGTTCGACCCGGGCTCCGGCAGGTGGCTATCGTTCCAATCATTGCATAGGTCCCGGGCTGAGCACACGGCGGCGCTGCTGCCGGATGGGCGGGTGCTCGTCGCCGGCGGCTCCGTGCATGGAACGATCGACGACGCCGAGCTGCTCGACCCGGACGCGGGCATGTGGCGGTCCGTCGCCCCGCTGCGCACCCCCCGGCAGCTGCATACCGCGACGCTGCTGCAGGACGGACGGGTGCTCGTCGCCGGCGGAAAAGGCGGCAACGGCGGCCCACACCCCGGAGGGCTCGTGGACATCACCGAGGTGTTCGATCCGGACTCCGGCACATGGCACGTCGTCGGCCCCATGGGCAATGTCCGGGATGGGCACACGGCAACGTTGCTGCAGGACGGACGGGTGCTCATCGCCGGTGGTTTTGAGTTCATCGACGTTCAATCGAACGCGAGACGGTCGTTGAAAACCGCCGAGCTGTTCGAGCCGGGCTCCGGGACCTGGCAGCCGGCCAGCCCCATGAACGCCGCCCGGCACTCGCATACCGCGACGCTCCTGCAGAATGGACGGGTGCTCGTCGCCGGCGGCCGCGATCACCAGGAGAATCAGCTTCTCGACAGCGCCGAGCTGTTCGACCCGGCTTCAGACCGGTGGCTGCTCGTCGGGTCCATGCTCGATCGGCGACAGATGCACACGGCGACACTGCTGCCGAACGGGCAGGTGCTCGTCGCCGGCGGCTACGGTCCTGACGGAATGCTCGACGGCGCCGAGGTCTTCGATCCGGCGTCAGAAAGGTGGCTGCGTCTCGGGCCCATGAGCGCCGCGCGCGCGCAGCACACCGCGACGATGCTGCAGGACGGACGCGTGCTCGTCGCCGGCGGTTTCGACTCGGCAAGCGCGCTCAACAGCGCCGAGGTGTTCGTCCCGGACTCCGGCAGGTGGCTGCCTCTCGGGTTCATGCACACCGCCCGTATCGGCCACGTCGCCACACTGCTCCCGAACGGGCTGGTGCTCGTCGTGGGCGGCACCAATCTGCAGACCTCGAACCTGCAGCCCAACACGGTCGAGGCGTTCGACCCGTCCTCCAGCGCGTGGCTCCCCCTCGAGCCCCTGCACCTGGGCCGGAGCTGGCATACCGCCACGCTGCTGAGGGATGGCCGGGTGCTCGTGGTCGGCGGCACCGATGGAGGCGAGCTCGACAGCGTCGTCGTCTTCCGCCCGATGCCGGACAGCAGCCCCTGCGCTGCGGACGTCGAGTGCAGCAGCGGCCACTGCACCGATGGCGTCTGCTGCGAGCGGGTCTGCGACGTCTATCTCTGCGAAGCGTGCTCGGCGCTCCGGGGCGCCTCCGCGGACGGCGTCTGCACGTCGCTCCATCCCGACTACGCGCCGTTCGCATGCTCGCCCCGGACCGGCGAGCGACTGGCGCCTTGCGCGTCGGTCCACGACTGCATCGACGGCTTCGTCTGCGACGCGGGCGACTGCGTCCTGCCGCCGACGAGCGGCGGATTCCTCGACGAGGGCGGCTGCCACCTCGCCAGCGCGGGGCCCGCGGAGCCCACGAGGCGCGCGCCCGCGGAGCTCGGCCTGCTGCTGCTCGCCGCCGCCTCCACGGCGCTGCGCAGGCGTCGCAGGTGACGGCGTGACCGCGGCCGGCGCCCCGACGTGGACGTCGGCTCCGTCCCCCTCAGGCGCGGCGGCCCTTCGCTGCCGCTTCGTCGCGCGGCAGCGAAGGCCCGAGAGCGGGTGTCTGTTCCTCTTCGCGGCGTCGCTACCGCACGCCCCAGGCGCCGCTCACCGCGGGGTGTACGCGCGGAACTCGCCGCTCAGGTGCAGCAGCGCCATGTAGTACAGCATGCCGTCGTAGTAGCGATACTGCCCGCTCGGGCGATCGAGGTCCCAGAACGCCCTGACGAAGTCGGCGGCGCGGTCGTCGGTGGCCACGAGGCTGGCGGTCGCGTTCATGGCGACGAGCCCCGAGGAGTGATCGGGGCTCAGCGGCTCGCCGGCGAGGGTGAACTGGTTCGCGTAGGCCTCGTCCTGCGCCGCGAAGAACGCCTGGATCCGGTCGCTGAGCGCCTGCTCGCGCTCGTCCTTCGCCCACCACGCGCAGTCGACGGACCAGTTCATCGCGGTGCGCCACGCATCGAAGCGGAAGTCCACGGACTCGGGCTTCCAGGATCAAGCTGGACGGAAAGAACTTTGTAAATACAATTTACACGCCGCTCTCCTCGCCCCAGTCCCCGGCTGCCGCCCACGACATCGTCTCCGTCGACCGCGCCAGCCCGAACCGCCCGTCCCGGTCGACCGCGATGACGCCCCCGGTCATGTCGAGCCGCTCCGCCAGGTGCGCGATGACCCACCTCGCGGCGTCGACGGCGCTGCAGCCGGCGCGCATCCGCTCGGCGGCCGAGTGCGCCACCGCGAGCCGGATCATCCCCTCGCCGTAGCCGGTCGTCGACACGGCCCCGGCCTCGTCGTCGGCGTACGTGCCCGCCCCGATGATCGGCGAGTCCCCTACCCGCCCTACCCGCTTGTTCACCGTGCCGCCCGTGCTCGTCGCCGCGGCGGTGAGCCCGCTCGCGTCGCGCGCCACTGCCCCGACCGTGCTCCCGGCCCACGAGGTCGCGCGGCCTGCGCCCTGCTGGGCCGCGGCGAGCGCCTCCCGCGCGGCCTCCGTGATCAGCGCGGCCTCGCCCACGGGCGAGAACCCTTTCATCCGCGCGAACTTCGCGGCGCCGTGCGCGGCGTAGAGCACGTGCCGGCCGTCCTCGAGCGCCGCGCGCGCGATCGCGATCGGCTCGGCGAAGTCCGAGAGCGCGCATACCGCGCCGGCCCGCAGCCCGCGGCCCTCCATGATTGACGCGTCGAGCTCGACGTGGCCCTCCTCGTTGAGGACCGCCCCCGTGCCCGCGTTGAAGAGCGGATCGTCCTCGAGGACGCGCACCGCGCGCTCGACCGCGTCGAGCGCGCTCCCGCCCTCGGCCAGCACGCGCGCGCCCTCGCGCGCGGCGATGAGGCACCCCGCCGCGTGCAGCGGCCTCCGCTCGGGAGCGACGTTGCCCGCGCCGCCGTGGACCAGGATGGAGCGCTGTCCGCCGCGCCCGCCCAGATGATGGATGACGTGCTTCACGGTCGCGGCACGGTACCGCGGGGCGCGCCCGGAGGTCCACGCCGGCCGCCGCTCACTCGGGCGGAAGCGCGCTCCGCTTCGCCTCGAGATCGTAGGCCATCCCGCACGGCAGCGCCGCGAACACCGGCGCCACGCTGAGCTCGCCGGCCACGAGGTCCTCGCAGCGCGATCCCGCCGTGGGCGCGAACTCGTAGGACAGCGTCGCCTCGAACCGCCGGACGTCATCGCTCGCGCTGCCGAGCTCCCCGCGCGCTCGGTCGCGGCGCTCGACCGAGCAGGGCGGCCCCGGCGGCACGTCGCCGCTGCGCATGTCGACCACCACGCGCCCCTGGATCGAGAAGCCCACCTGGTCCTCGTCGAGGACGCCCTCGAGGACGCCAGCGCCGTTGTCCCAGAACAGGGCGCCCTCGCCGCGCGCGAGCTCGACGTCGAACTCCCACAGGCGCGTCGCGCCGAGCGCCCCCTCGCCGCACGTGTTCGCCGTCTGCGTCCCGACCACGTGGAACTCGCCGAGCGCGGTCCCCGGCCCCTGCGCGGCCGGGTCGCCGAAGGCGTCGGCGCACGCGGTCAGCACGGGCAGCACGGGAAGCAGCGCGAGCAGCAGCAGCATCCGCATCGACGCCGCCTACCAGACGACGGCGGCGCTGGGCAAGAAAGCGCTCGCTGGACATGGAAAGAAAAAACGGGCCGGGTGCTTCGCTTGCACCCGACCCGTCCCGTGGGCCTCTACCGGAGGCCTTCTGGACCCCGCTTGATCCCGCCTGTGCGGCGCCTCCCCTGCCCCATCGCGACGAGCGATTGACCCCGGAGCACCGGTGAGAACCGTTCCCGGAAGACCTGAGTCTTCCACGATTCCCTCTCTGCCGGCCTCGCGGAGGTCGCGATGGCGTTCAACAGGTTGCTAGGCGCCGGACCTGGCCGAGCGCGGAGGCGTCTCGCAAGGCCCCGATGGCCCTGCGTCACGCTCCACGAGGGTCAGCTGTTCCCAGCCTCCGGTATAGAAGAGCCACTGGTACTGTGCATGGTGTCCATCCCTCCTCCGGCGTGCCGGCACCCCGCGCCGGATCGAAAGAGATCGTCCGGCATGGCAAGGGTGTTCGATTGCGGATCAGCGGAGAGCCCGCCGATCTGGTATCGACCCCGGTACCACGGTGCTCCGCGGCAGGACCATCCTGGAGCTGATGCTCCGTCCGAGGCCGAGGACCAGCCTATCACCGCTGTTCAGGCGAGCAAGGGGCTCACGCACCGAAACATGCAAAGTGACTCACTTCCTTTTTCTCGGTTCCCGGAGCGGCCAGACGGAAGGGCACGCAGGGTGGCTTGACGGGACTCGACGCCGCGCGATCAAACGGGACAACACGACGAGCGCTCTGACGGAACCGCGGCGAGGACGGCCGCAGGGCGAGCTCCGCCGGAGGCTCCGCGGGGCGGGCGGCGCGGGCGGCGCGGGCGGCGCGTCAACCACGCCGCGGCGCGGGCCGCGCGCCCGCTACACGTGCACGAACCAGCTCGCTTCCTCGCTCTCCGGCAGCGCTTTCGCGAGGACCGCGAGCATCGCGTCGATCTCTTCCTTCGTGTGCACGCCGCTGCGCAGGATGGCCGCCGGGCCCTCGCCCGCCGGCACCACGACCGACTCGACGGCGAGCGCCGTCTCGACGCCGTAGCCGTAGGACGCCAGCGTCACGACCGCGGTGGCCTCCCGGTCGTCGAGCAACCGGCGGATCGTCATCGTGCGCCGCACGCGCTCGCTGTCCTCGGCCCACGACGCGAGCCACGCGCGCGTTGCCTCGTCGAGGCCGACGAGCACGAGCTGCGCGGGCGGCATCGCGTCGGGATCGGCGGCGGCCACCGCGGCGCGGTGGAAGCCCCGTACCTCGCGGCACCACAGCGGCGGCGCGCCGTCGACCCGGACCAGGAAGCCATAGGGGCCACGAGCCCCCTCTCGCTCGGAGCCCCCCGAGGAAGCGGAAGAGAAACTGTCGTTCGACACGAAGGGAGACGATACACGAGCTCTGCTCGGCGGAGGAAGCCCGCTCGATTGCGCAGCACGTCGAACCGACACGGCTCCGCCCTGGTCACATGCGGCACCTGGGTACGCTCGCCGCTCCCCGCTTGTTCCTCGCTGTTCGCAAGGTCCTCGCATGGTTCCCACGCTTCCCACCGTTCCCACCGTTCCCGCAACGAGACCGCCACACGCCCTGGATTTCGGCTAAGGTGGCGCCCGCCTCCCCCGTGGAGCCCGTCCGGGACGGGGTGCGCTCTGCACCCACGGCGCCCCCGACAGGCTCCAGCCCGCAGCGGCGGGTCGGGGCGGCGGCGGCAGCGCTCGCCGTCGGGCACGCCGGCGCAGAGGCTCGCCGGCTCGCCCTCCGCGTCACCCTCGATCCCGATCCGACACGCAGGCCATGAAGCTCACGTCCCAACAAATCATCGAGATCGTCACCGCGTTCTGCGCCTACTTCGGCGTCGCGTACGCGCTCAACTCGTTCGCGCCGCCGCGCTTCCGTGTGCTGGCGCGGTACGGCTCGGTCGCCGCGGGCGTCGCGCTGTTCTTCTATGGCCTGGAGCGGTACATCGACGAGCACGCCCGCGCCGTGGACCTCGCGAAGGTGCTGATCGCGATGGGCGCCGCGCTCTGCGTCTTCTACGAGACGCAGCGCGAGGGGATGCGCCGGCCGGTCGCGGAGCGCTGGAAGCGGTTTGTCGGCGTGGCGCTCGGGATCGCCGCCATCATCGCCTACTTCAACGGCTTCCGCTTCGGCTATCCCAAGTATTACCACCGCTGGGATCAGTTCCATTACTACATGGGGGCCAAGTACTTCCCCGAGATGGGGTACGACGGGCTCTACAAGTGCGCGCTGATCGCGCAGGACGAGCTCGGGCTCGTCACGTACACGAACGAGGACACGGGGCGCCCGGTCAAGCTGGACATGTCCAAGGAGGTGCGCCACCCGGACAAGAAGATCCGGAACCTCGGCGGCGACAACCTCCTCATGCCAGCGAGCGAGGTGCTCGGCAGCCCCGAGGTCTGCAAGGCGCACTTCTCCCCGGAGCGCTGGGAGGCGTTCAAGGCCGACGTGCAGTTCTTCCGGACGTCCTCGGACAAGGGCTACTGGGAGGACATGCAGAAGGACCACGGCTACAACCCGCCGCCGGTCTGGACCATCATGGGCAAGTTCTGGGCGGACCTCCAGCCGGCCAGCACGCGCTACCTCCAGTTCCTCGCCAGCTTCGATATTTTCTATCTGCTCGGGATGTTCGCCGCCATCTACTGGGCGTTCGGGTGGCGGGTCTTCGCCGTCGCGGCGATCTTCTGGGGCTGCCAGTCGTCCGCGCCGTTCTACTGGACCGGCGGCGCGTTCCTCCGGCAGGACTGGCTCTTCTACCTCGTCCTCTCGGCCTGCCTCATCCGCAAGCGCTACTTCAAGCTCGCCGGCGCGAGCATGGTCTACGCCGGCCTCTTGCGCGTCTTCCCGGGCCTGCCCGTGATCGGCTGGCTGACCGTCGCGGGCATTCACCTCGTCCGCCACAAGCGCATGGCGAGGTCGCACGTGCAGGTGCTGATCGGGGGCGTCCTCGCCGCCGCCGTGCTCGTGCCGCTCAGCATGAAGGTCTCCGGCAAGGACTCGTACGTGCAGTTCTACGAGCACACGCTCAAGGTGCACGACCAGACGCCGCTGACGAACCACATGGGCCTCCGCGTGCTCGTCGCCCACAAGCCCGGGACCGGCGTCGAGTCCGGCCGGATGAAGTACACGAAGGACACGAAGCTCGTCGACCCGTTCGAGGTCTGGAAGCGGCTGCGCAACGAGCGCTACGCCAGGTACCGCTGGGTCGCCTACGGGATCATCGCCGCCAGCCTGGCCGGCTTCGTCTACGTGTGCCGGCGGATCCGCTCGCTGTGGGTGGCGCAGTGCCTGGCCCAGATCTTCATCATCCTGCTCTCGCAGCTCACCTGTTATTACTACTCGTTCATGATCCTGAGCGCGCCGCTCACCCGGCTGAAACGGCAGATCGAGGTGCCCCTGTTCGGCCTGGCCGCGCTGAGCCAGTTCATCTGGATCACGTTCTACTATAACGACGACAAGTACACGGCGCTGACCGCGGTCTCACTCGCCTTCTGCTATTACCTGCTCTGCCTGTTCTCGGGGAAGCCGGCGCCGTGGGCGCGGCGCGACGAGCCCGCGAGTGCGGAGGGCGGGAAGCCCGCCGCCCAGCAGGCCTGAGGCGCTCGACCCTCCGCGCCGGGAGACCTCGACGGCGCACCCCCGCGATGCCTGGAACCGAACGATGACGGACGTAGTGCGAGAGCATTCTGAAGATCCCGGCGACCTCCAAGGAGATGGGGCCCGCGCGAGCGACCCCGGGGCGCCGGCCGACCGGGACGACAGGCCGCTCCGGCGCGGCGAGGAGCGGGCGGTCCACGCCTTCCGGAAGGTCCCGCGGACGGGCGTCATCTACGTGACGACCGAGGCCGCGCGCCTCGGGTTTAATCCGGGCGCTGACGAGGGGGCGGACGGCTGGTGCAACCTCGGGCAAGGTCAGCCGGAGACCGGTCCGCTGCCGGGCGCGCCCGAGCGCTGCGGCGCGGTGCCGATCGCCGGCGACGACCAGGAGTACGCGCCGGTGGCCGGCCTGTGGGAGCTGCGCGAGGCGATCGCCTCGCTGTACAACCGCGTCTACCGGCGGGGCATGCCGTCGCGCTACACGGCCGAGAACGTCGCCGTGTCGGGCGGGGGCCGCATCGCCCTCACCCGCGCCGCGGCGGCGCTCGGGCAGATCAACCTCGGCCACTTCCTGCCCGACTACACCGCGTACGAGGAGCTGCTCGACGTCTTCCGGCTGTTCTCGCCGATCCCGATCCTGCTCGAGGGCGAGCGGGGGTACTCGTTCTCGGTCGGCGACCTCCGCCGCGAGATCCTGGGGCGCGGGCTGAGCGCGATCCTCGCCTCGAACCCCTGCAACCCGACCGGGAAGCACGTGCGCGGCGAGGAGCTCGCCGCCTGGGTCCGCACGGCGAAGGAGCTCGATTGCGCCCTCTTGCTCGACGAGTTCTACTCGCACTACGTCTACGGGATGGGCGACGTGGCGCCGATGGAGAGCGCCGCGCGCTACGTCGAGGAGGTCGACCGCGATCCGGTGGTGATCTTCGATGGTCTGACGAAGAACTGGCGGTACCCTGGGTGGCGCGTCACCTGGACGCTCGGGCCGCGCGAGGTCATCGAGGCGGTCGCGAGCGCCGGCAGCTTCCTCGACGGCGGCGGCTCGAAGCCGATGCAGCGCGCCGCGGCAGAGCTGCTCACCGTCGAGCACACCCGCGCCGAGACGACGGCCATCCACCGGACGTTCTCGCGCAAGCGCGAGCTCCTGCTCGCGGGGCTGCGCAAGATCGGCGTGACCATCGACGCGGAGCCCGAGGGCACGTTCTACGTCTGGGGCTCGGTCGCCGACCTGCCGCCCGGGCTCTCCGACGGGCACGGGTTCTTCCGGGCGGCCCTCGGGGAGCGGATCATCGTCGTGCCGGGCGAGTTCTTCGACGTCAACCCGGGCAAGCGCCGGGCGGGGCGGCCGTCGCGGTTCCGCCATCACGTCCGCTTCTCGTTCGGCCCGAGCGAGGAGGTCCTCGTCCGGGCGCTCGGGCGGCTCGAGCGCATGGTAGGCGAGCGTCGCCGGGCCTGACACCGGCGGCGCCGGGCGGCGGAGCGGGAAGACGGCGCCGAGCGCCAGGTCTTGTCGCGCTGCACGTCTTCCGACATGGTGGGGGAGCGCGTGGCCAAAGATCCGTGGAGTGATTGGAACGACGACGACCCCGGTAACTTCCAGCCGGGCGATACGATCGGCCCCTACGAGCTGCTGTTCCCTGCGGCCGTGGGCGGCATGGCCGCCGTGTGGGCTGCGCGGCTCAGGCGCCCCAACGGCTCCGTCCAGATCGTCGCCGTCAAGCTGCTGTCGGACGCGATGCGGGGCGACGACGACGCGCGGGCGATGTTCCTCGACGAGGCGTGCACCGCGTCGCGCATCCTCCACCCGAACGTGGTGCACATCCTCGCGTACGGCGAGGTCCGGGACCGGCCGTACCTCGCGATGGAGTGGATCGACGGCGCCCCGATCGCGAAGATCTTCGCGAACCAGAAGGCGAAGCGCGCGCTCCTGCCGCTCGGCTGGGTGCTCCACGTGATGATCGACGCGTGCGCCGGCCTGCACGCGGCACACGAGGTCCGCGACGACACGGGCGAGCTGCTCAACCTGATCCACCGCGACGTCACGCCCGAGAACGTGATGGTGACCTTCGACGGCATGGTCAAGGTCGTCGACTTCGGCGTCGCGAAGACGCGGGCGCGCGCGCAGATCAGCCGCGTCGGCGCGATCAAGGGCAAGACCGGGTACTTCTCGCCCGAGCAGGTCATGGGCGGGGCGCTCGACCGCCGCAGCGATCTCTTCTCGATGGGCGTGCTGCTGTACCTGCTCGTGACGGGCCACACGCCGTTCCGCGGCAAGGGCCCGCTCGAGGCGATGCAGCAGATCGCGAACCGCAACCCGCAGCCGCCGCGCGAGATCATGCCCGAGGTCCACCCGGAGCTCGACCGCATCATCATGCGCGCGCTCGCCAAGAACCCGAACGAGCGGTACCAGACGGCCGCAGAGCTGCGCCGGGATCTCGAGCAGGTGAGCGTGGCCGTCCGCGAGAGCTACACCGACAAGCAGGTGGGCCAGCTCGTCCGCGATCTGCTCCCCGGGGTCGCCGAGGCGCGCAAGGAGCGGATCGACCAGGCGATCGACGAGCTCGACCGGATCCTCGCGGAGCGCGCCCACCCGCACAAGCCGCAGGCCTCGCGCCCCGAGGACGCGACCGAGGTGATGCTCCGGCGCATCTCCATGCTGCCGATCCTGCAGGACGGGCAAGAGGCGACGGAGGACGCGGCCGACGCGGCGCCGCCGTCGTCCAGCGCCGCAGGGCCCACGAGCTCGCGCATGTCCGGGCCCGCGAGCTCGCGCATGTCCGGGCCGGCCAGCTCGCGCATGTCGGGGCCGGCCAGCTCGCGCATGTCGGGCCCGACGAGCTCGCGGCGGTCGAACCCGGACCCGACGCGCAAGTCGAACCCGGACGCGACCCGCAAGTCGAATCCGGATGTAACCCGCAAATCGCACCCGGACGCCACGGTCTCGCCGCTCGATTTCCCGGCGGGGCTCTCGCCGCTGCCGCTGGTCCCGCCGCCGCTGCACCCGGGTCGCGCCCCGGCGCACGCAGGTCCTCCGGCGCACGCGGCCGACCCCACGGACGCTGTCGCGTCGCTCCCCGAGCGGCGCGGGCGCCCGGCGCCTGCGAAGGGGTCGTTCGTGCGCACGGCGCTGCTGACGCTGGCCGTCCTGGGCCTGGCCGCGGTGGTCTCGCTCCTGCTGGCCCGGCGCTCCGCCGGCCTGTCGTTCGGCTCGCTGATGTCGCCCTTCGCGAGCCCTGCCGCGCCCGCGCCGCCTCTGCTTCCGCCCGATGCAGCGCCTGCGCCGACGCAGGACGCGGCCGCAGCGTCAGCGACGGCCGCGGCCACGGCCGTCGCTGACGCTGCGGCCCCGGCCGACGCCGCCGCGGCCGAGACGGCCCCCGACGCCGCCGCGGCCGAGACGGCCCCCGACGCCGCCGCGGCCGAGACGGCCCCCGACGCCGCCGACGCGGCGGACGGCGGTGCGGTCCCCGCCGATGCCGCCGCGCCGCTCACGAGCGGGCAGCCGGCCTACGGACCGGGCGCTGCGCCCGTGCCGGCGACGCCTTACCCGGCTCCCCCGGTCGCCCCCGCCCCGCGCGTCCCGGGGCCGATGCCCACGCCGACGGTCACCTGGACGCCGCCGCCGCGGCCCGCGGTGCAGCCCGCGCCGCCGACGAACGCGCCGAGCCCCGCGCCCGCCCCGCCGCGCGCGCCCGTCCCCGCCCAGGCCCCTCCGCGCGCGCCCGCTCCGGCCCCGCCGCCAGATCTCGACCTGGCGCCGCGGTAGCGCCGCCGCCCTCCCCAGCGCCGCCGACCCGCGCCAACGCAACCCCGCCGGCCCACACCGGCGGCACCGCCAGGCCCCGGGCGCGCTCCCCTCACCGCAGCCCCGCGCGTTCTGCGCCGCCGCAGGAGGCGCGCTCAGTCCTTCTTCGGCCGGTCGAGCGCAGGCTTGTCGGGCAGCGGCGACGGCGGTGTCGGGGTGGCGCGGGACGCCGCTTTCTTCAGGGACGACTCCGCGAGCGACACGAGCGTTGCGAGGTGCACCGGCTTCGAGAGCAGGAAGATCGCGTGGCGTCGCAGCGCGCGGATGCGCGCCTGCTGCGACTCATCGGCGGTCACGACGAAGACCGGCGTGTCCCGGTTCAGCGCCCCCTTGGCCGAGAGCGCGTCCAGCACGCTGAAGCCGTCGACCAGCGGCATGTGCAGGTCGAGCACCACCAGATCGAACTTGCGGGCGGAGAGCCGGCGCAGCGCCGGCGCCCCGCCGTTCGCCTCCTCGACATCCCCGAGCGAACGGAGCGCGCGCGCAAACAGGCCTCGAATCGCGGCGTCGTCGTCGATGACGAGGATGCACGTCACAGCATGACGATGTTTGCACGAACCCGGAAGCGTTGGAAGGCCGGCGCCGGTTTCTGCATCACGCGGGGCGAGCGTCGCCGCGGTCCGTCGCGGCGCTGATCTCTGCGCGCTCGACGCTCTCGGGAGCTCCGCCCCGGCTGCGCGCCTTCACGCGGACGCGAGCCCGCGGCGCTCGGCCTGGCCTCGCCGCCTCGCGCGCGGCGCGACGCACGCACAACGGAGACGGACGCACTTCATCGCAGCTCCTGTGTTCGGCGGCCCGAGGCCAGACATGGACGCCACGGACGGGGTGCGGTACACGCGTGGCGAGACCGCATCGCCACCGCAAAGGAACGATCCATGGGCAAGTTCACCATCACGAACGAGATCAACTGCAGCATCGATACGTTCTGGAAGCTGTTCCTGGACAAGACCTTCAACGAGGAGCTTTACAGGAAGGAGCTCGGTTTCCCCGAGTTCACCATCACGGAGCAGTTCGAGACGGAGAGCGAGATCGTCCGCAGGTCGGCCGGAAAGCCGAAGATGAATTTGCCCGGCCCCGTGGAGAAGCTGCTCGGCTCCGGCTTTCGCTATACCGAAGAGGGCAAGCTCAACAAGGCGACGAAGGTGTGGACCTTCAAGCTGACGCCAAGCACCCTGGCGGACAAGATGCGCAACGAGGGCGTGGTCCGCGCCGAGGCGCTCGGCGACAACAAGACGCGTCGGATCGCCGAGCTCTTCGTCGAGGCGAAGGTCTTCGGCGTGGGCGGCCTGCTCGAGAGCACCGCCGAGAAGGAGCTGCGTCAAGGGTGGGAGAAGAGCGCGGTCTTCATGAACAGCTGGATCGCCCAGGGCAGAGCGGTGTAGCCGCGCCGGCGCGGACCGCCCGACCAGGCCCCTCCGCGCGCGCCGCCAGGGCGCCCGACGAAGGCGACGCCTGACAGACGACTGGGCAGCTCCCCAGAAGCGGACATGGCGGCGAGCGGCCGTCTCGCCGCCCATCCGCGTCCGGGCGAGGACACGACGCTGCACGTTCAGGGTCAAAGCGAGAGATCAGCGGTCTCGACTCTTGCCGGAGCGGGGCGCGGGGACCAGGGCCAGGGCCATGGAGCACGTGGTCATCCTCGGCGCGGGCTTCGGCGGCCTCTACGCGGCGCGGGCGCTCCGGCGCGAGCCGGTGCGCGTGACCGTGGTCGACCGGCGCAACCATCACACGTTCCAGCCCCTCCTGTATCAGGTCGCGACGGCAGGGCTGAACGCGAGCGACATCGCCGCCCCCATCCGCCGGGTGCTCCGCAAGCAGAAGAACACGAGCGTGCTCCTCGCCGAGGCGACGGCGATCGATCCCGTCCAGAAGAAGGTGATCTTCGAGGACGGCGAGCTCGGCTACGACAAGCTGATCCTGGCGGTCGGGGCGTCGCACTCCTACTTCGGGCACGACGATTGGGCGGCCTTCGCGCCCGGGCTCAAGACCGTCGAGGACGCGCTGGAGATACGCCGGCGCGTCCTGCTCGCCTTCGAGGCGGCCGAGCGCGAGCCCGATCCCGCGCGGCGCAGCGCCTGGTTGACGTTCGTGGTGGTCGGCGCGGGCCCGACGGGCGTCGAGCTCGCCGGGGCGCTCTCGGAGCTCGCCAGGCACACGCTGGTGCGCGAGTTCCGGCACATCAACCCGTGCAAGGCGCGCATCATCCTGCTGGAGGGGGCAGGGCAGGTGCTGCCGTCGTACGTCCCGGAGCTCGGGGAGAAGGCGCGGAAGCAGCTCGCGGCGCTCAACGTGGATGTGCGGACGAGCTGCCTCGTCACCCGGATCGACGAGGATGGGGTCTCGATCGGGGACCGGCGGATCGAGGCCAGGACCGTGCTCTGGGGGGCCGGCGTGGCGGCGTCGGGCATCGCCCGCACGCTCGGCGTGCCGCTCGATCGGGCGGGGCGCGTGCTGGTGCAGCCGGACCTGACGGTGCCCGGCCACGACGACATCTACGTCATCGGCGACCTCGCGTCCCTGAAGCAGGAGGACGGGGCGCCCGTGCCGGGCGTGGCGCCGGCGGCCATCCAGGAAGGGCGCCACGCCGCGCGCAACATCGCGCGCGCCCTGCGGGGGCAGCCGAGGCTGCCGTTCCGCTACCGCAACAGGGGCTCCATGGCGACGATCGGGCGCGCCGCGGCCGTCGCCGACTTCGGCAGGCTGAAGCTCTCCGGGTTCCTGGCGTGGCTCGCCTGGCTCCTCGTCCACGTCCTTTTCCTGATCGGCTTCCGCAACCGCTTCATGGTGCTGTTCTCGTGGGCCGTGTCGTACCTGACCTACGAGCGCGCCTCGCGGCTCATCACGGGCGAGACGCCGCGGCTCCTCGAGGAGGAGGACCGCCGCACGCCGGAGCTCGAGCCGCGCAAGGACGACGGCGCCGCCAGGAGCCAGCCGACGTCGGAGCACGCGCGCACATGAAGTGAGCGGAGCTCACCCACCGAGCGGCGTCTTGCGCTCATCTGGATCTTTGCGCGCGAGCTGCGTTAGCGTCGTTGACCATGGACAATCATCCCGGTCAGGGCGCATCAGCTCACCTCTCGCGATCTCTCTTCGCCAGTGCAGCACCTCTGGCCGCGCTCCTTCTCAGCGCATCCTCCGCCTTCGCGCAGGCGCCCCCGCCCGCGGCCTCCGCGACGCCGGGCGCCGCCGCCCAGGCGCAGCCTGCGCCCTACGGGACCCCGGCGCCGTACGGCGCGCCCGCCCCCTACGCGCAGCAGCCCGGCTACTACCCGCCTCCGGGGTACGCTCCGCCGCCCGGGTACGCCCCGCCGCCCGGGTACGCTCCGCCGCCCGGCTCGCCCCCCGTCGGGCCGAGGATCATGAACTACGAGGAAGGGCAGGCCATCCCGGAGGGCTACCGCGTCGAGCCCAGGGCGCGCCGCGGGCTGGTCATCGGCGGCGCCGTGACGTTCGGCGTCACGTACCTCCTCTCGGTGATGACCGGGCTCGTCGCGGAGGCCGGCGACCGTGCGGACGGCGGCAGCGGAGCGGCCTACATGCCGCTCTACATCCCGCTCGCCGGCCCCTTCGTCACCATCGGCACGGCGGAGGCCAAGGGCGGCGGCGTCTTCATCCTCATGGTCGACGGGCTGGCTCAGGTCGCCGGCGTCGCCATGTTCATCGGCGGCCTCGCGGCGCCCGAGCAGAAGCTGGTCCGCAACGACGTCTCCCTCTCGGTGAAGCCGATCGTCACGGCCGACACGCTCGGGCTCGGCCTCTCCGGCTCGCTCTGAGCGCGGGACGCCGTCGCCGCGACCTCACGTCACGACCGGCGGCGTCTCGTCCATCGTCTTGACCGCGCGCTTGGCCCTGCGGCGCACGTCGACGTGCAGCGACTCGTCGAAGTTGATGGCCGAGAACGCCGCGCGCGCCTCGATGTTCTTGCCGAGGGCGGCGTACGCCTCGGCCTCGTTCCAGCGCAGCTTCCAGTCGCGCTTCGCGAGGTCCGACAGCTTCGCGGCGTCGGCGATGATCTCCGGGTACCGCTGCTGCTTCCCGAGCTCGCTCCAGTACTCGGCCCTGAGGTCGTCGTCCTCGGGCGCGAGCGCGACGGCCGCCGCGAAGCCGGCGAGCGCGTCGTCGATGCGGCCCGCGACGAGCTCGGCGCGGGCGAGCGAGCGGCGCGCGCCGGCGCTCTCGGGGTGCGCCGCGGCGAAGGCCGCGAGCGCGGGGATCGCCTCGTTGACCTTCTGGATGTCCGCGGGATCGCTCGGCCAGAACCGGAGCGAGAGCGCGGCGAGGTCGCCCGGGTCGCGCTCCAGCGCGCTCTCGATCGCGGCGGGCGCCTCCTCGGCACGGCCTGCCTGGGAGAGGCACTTCGCGAGCTCGACCCAGGCGCCCGACGAGGACGGCGTCTCCTTCACGAACGCCTGGGCCGCGGCGAGCGCCTCGTCGACGCGCCCGAGCGACCGGAGCGCGGCGATCCGCGCGAGCTGCGCGCGCTCGGCCCGCTCGCTGCCCGCGCCCGCGGCGGCGACGGCGCGCTCGGCGGCCGCCAGCGCGACGCCGTGGCGGAGCTCGCGCTCGTGGTAGGCGAGCTGCTCCAGGTAGAAAGCGCTGTCGCGCGGCGCCGCGTCCCACTGGCCCGTCAGGTACTCGAGCACCGAATCGGAGCGCACATAAACGAGCGAGGCGGCGTCGCGCGGGTTCTCGTAGATCGGCACGAGGACCCCGAGCTGCACCATCGCGTCGAGCGCCGGCTGGCAGTCGGGCTTCGCCTCGAGCGCGAGCACCATCTCGTCGAGCGCGGCGTCCTTCTTCTGCATGGCCAGGTGCACCTGCCCGACGGCCACGTGGTAGTCGGCGTCGCCCTGGAACGTCTTCCGGATCGCCTGGAAGCTCTTCAGCGCCGCAGGGTAATCACCCATGTTCGCCTGCGCCGAGGCGAGGTTCAGCCGCGCGGCGTGGTCGTCGGGGTCCATGGTGACGATGCGCTTGAGCGCCGAGATGGCCTTCTCGTAATCGCGCTCGCCGAACGCCTTCTGCGCGCGCTCCCAGACCGGCGCCTTGTCGAGGAAGGCCTCGAATTGCGAGACGAGCGCGCTGTTCTGCTTGCGCCAGACGCCGCTCTTGCCGGGCTCGGAGTTCGTGAGGAAGTCTTTGATCCACTTGCGGGCAGCGTCGATGCTGAGCCCCTTGTCGGCCAACCCCTCGAACTCGCCCCGAGGCACCGGCATGCGCGCGGGGATCCCCTGCCGGCGCGCCGTGTTCTCGTCCAGGCCGATAAGCACCCAGTCGCCTTGCTCGCTCATGATCAAGGACGGTACCCGCCGTGCCCGGCCGGGATCAAGCGACGTCTCGGCGCGCCGCGCCCGCGCTGGCCACTCGGCGCAGCAGCGGAGCTCCGACTCCGAGGGCGGCGCGCCGCGAGGCGGCGCTTCAGGAATAGAGCCAGGCCAGCAGGACGAACGCGGCGAACGCAGCCGCCGCGACGGCGAGGGCAAGCGCGCGCGGCACCCCGAGGAGCATCGGCCGGACGCTGGCCTGGAACGCGATCGACTCCACGGAGCTCGGCGGGCTGTTTGTCATGTCGACGCCGGAGGTGCCGCCCTGGATGATGAGCGGCGCGGCTGCGCCGCCAGTAGCGCAGCTCCTCGCGGGGGCCGCGGCCGCGCTCCGCGGGGCCGCGGCAGCGCCCCGGGCGGCCGGAGCGGGACCTTGCGGGGGCGCGCCGAGTTCCGGGGGCCGCGGCGTCGCGTGCGACGCCAGGTGCTCGAGGCCGAGCTGGGCCAGAACCGCCTGCTGCTCGTTGCCCCACGCGACAGGTCCAGCGGCCGTCTCGGGAGCGAGCGTGAGCGGCGCGGACATCACCTTGCGCATCGCCCGCTCGAGCGCGAGCGCGTCATCGAGGCGGCGCGACGCGCGCTCCGCGCCGGAGCTCGCGGAGAGGCGCAGCGCCTCGGCGGCGATGGACGAGAGGTGGGCCGCCACCTTGGCCAGCGCCAGCTTGCGCTCGGCGTGCGCGACAGCGAAGCGCGCCTCCTCGCGGAACCGGAGCGCCTCGGTCGTGAGGCGGTCGACCTCCGCGTGGAGCTGCGTCTCACCCTCCGGCGCACCGGGCGACGGGGGAGCGGCGCCGGCGTCGCGCTCGGCGGAGTACGCGACGGCGGCCGTTGTCGAGCGCGGCGGCTCCGCATGCGGCAGCTCGTTCGCGGGCGAAAGGCGCGGCTCGGAGTCCTGCGCGGTGATCGAGCCGTACGACGGCTGGCTGCCGCGTTGCCGTCCGCCGCCCGAGCTGCCGGACGCGGGGTCCCCGCGCCCGCGGCCGGCGCCCCCGACGACGACCGTCTTCTCGTCGGCCGTGTCGGACGACAGCAGCCCGCGCAGGCGCAGGCCGTCGTCCACGTCGCGGGACGTGGTGCTCGACGGGAGCGGGGACGCCGTGGTGGTGCCGCCTCGCGCGTCGCGATCGGTCGGCTCCTCGTCCTGCGCGCGCGCCGCGCCGTTGCCCCGGAGCCGGTCGGAGGCGCCCGCGCCCCGGTCCCGCGCGGCATGCGCGGCGTGCGAGGCGTCGACCGCGGGCCGGCGCGGGGTCGCCGTCTGCGCCGAGAGGGAGGGGCGCGACGCCTTGGCGACGTCGGCGAAGCCGCCGGAGACCGCGCGCTCGAACCAGCGCATCTGCCTCATCGCGTTGCGCCGCACGAAGCGGCCGAGCGCCTCCTCGTTCCCCTCCAGGTACCCGTGGCTGCGCAGCCAGCCCTCGAGCCGCGCGAGGATCTCGTCCGCGCTCTGGAAGCGCGACGACGCTTCCTTCTCGAGACAGCGCGTCACGATCGCCACGAGCTCCTTGTCGATCTTCGGCCGGAGCTCCCGCAGGTCGGCGGCCGGCTGCGTCGTCAGGTTCCGGAGGAGCTCGTAGTCGCTCGACGAGGACCACGGGTGCTTGCCCGCGAAGAGCTCGAACAGCACGACGCCGAGCGAGAACAGGTCGGAGCGCTTGTCGGCGGGGCCCCCGCGGGCCTGCTCCGGCGCCATGTAGGTCGTCACGCGCCGCCGCGCCCCGACGGCCGTGGTCATCACGCGGAGCGAGGATTTGGCGAGCCCGAAGTCGACGATCTTCACCTCGCCCTGGAAGCCGACGAGCACGTTGCCCGGCGTGAGATCGCGGTGCACCAGGTTGAGCAGCTCGCCGGCTGGCGAGCGCAGCTCGTGCGCGGCGGCGAGCCCGCGGCAGAGCGTCGCGCCGATGTGGACGACGAGCCGCTCGGAGAAGACCTCGCCCGTATCGAAGACGGTCTTCATCAGCCGCGCGAGGCTCACGCCCTGCACGAGCTCGACGGCGAAATACGACCCCTGCTCGTCGGTGCCCCAGCCGGCGACCTCGACCACGTTCGGGTGCTTGAGCGCCGCGGTCGTGCGCACCTCGTCGAAGAACCGGGTGGAGACGGCCGTATCTTCGGCGAAGTGGGGGTGCAGCCGCTTGACGGCGAGCAGCTCCCCGGGCCGGTGCGGACCTACCGACCTGCAGAGATCAACGCGGGTGGTCGCTCCGGATGCGATCTCGGCGAGGAACTGGAGCGAGAGCGCAGCCGGCGCGGGCGCTGGGAGCCGAGACATGCACGGTGAAGTCTAGCGGGCGACAGCCCCCACCGGAAAGAGCCTCAGACGCCCGCGCGCGCCGCGGCGATCGCGGCGGCGACCCCGGAGGGGGTGGCCTTGAGGTGGACGTCCAGGTGGTCATCCTTGGTCTTCAGCGCACGAACACCGAGCACCGGCGCGCAGATGCGCAGCACCCGGACGACCGTCGGATTCCCGCCGATCGCTGGAATTTTGAGGAGATCCAGGGTGATCCTGTCGTCCTTCGCGTCGACCAGCGCGGCCGGCCGCTTTGGCATGAAGGACACGAAGTTGCCCGGCTTGTTCAGATCGATCGCTCCCGAATTAATGAGCCCGGCGATCGGCGAGCTCTCATCGCCCATGGCGTGAAGCTTGAGGTCGGCGATCCGGAGGCCAACCTGGATGGCGTCCGCGCGCACGTCGAGCTCCTCGGCGTAGACGGCGAACGACGCCCGGATCGGGGCGCCCATGGCCTTCACGGTGAGCGCGAGGCGCAGGCCCGGGGGCGCGGCCTCGATCAAGATGTCCTTCGGGGCGCGCTTGCCGCCGCTGAGCTCCCGCGCGAGATAGCGCAGCGCATCGATCGGGACGCCGAAGCGGAGGCCGAGCGCGCCGCGCAGCGCCCGCCCGATCTCCTCGGGGTGGGCCTTGAGGTATTCACCGGCCTGACGGAGCAGCAACTTCGGGCTGGGCTTGGGCATCGTTGGGGCAGCTACGATTGCCCCGAGTCCGGCCCGCGCGCAAGGGCCGAGGCGATCCGCCGCGAGGTCACCGGCATCCGAAGGCGGTTGTCCGATCGGGGGCGACTCGGCCACACTCGGGCGCGATGCAGTCCAAGATTCTTCTTGTCATGGCCACAACAGCGCTCGCGATCGGCTGCGGCTCGGCCGACGCGACGCTCGGCGCGCCGAGCAACGAGCCGACCGGCGCCGGCTCATCGAGCCAGGGCGGCAGCGGTGACGGCGGCTCGGTCGACAGCGGCGAGGACGACGGCGGCGATGCGTCGAGCGGCGCGGGCGGCGACGCGTCGAGCGGCGCGGGCGGCGATGCTTCGTCGAGCGGCGGCGGGGCAACGGGCGCCCTCTGCGACCCGCCTCCTTCATGCGACGCCGCGGCGCCGGATCCGGGCGAGGAGCTCGCGTGGAACCACCCGTCGTCGTACCTCATCGCCGGCGCAGGGCGCCCCAGCCACCGCGGGCGCGATCTCTACCTGACCCCCGACGACCCGCAGTGGATCATTGGCAAGTTCGCCTACGGGATCACCGACAAGGACCTGAAAGGCGAGCGGGTCGACGTCTACCTGCTCCGCGGCTGCAGCGGCGCCTGGGAGCGCCTCGGCTCTGCGACCACGACGGAAGACGACGCCGCGCACCGCGAGATCGAGGGCGTCATCGACAGCGGCGGCCGCGTCTTCTTCGAGATCCCCGCGGCGCAGCGGCTCGCTCCGGGCAGGCACCGGGTCCACCTGGTCGTCCGCGGCGATCTGTCGAGCACCGACCTCTTCATCGAGGTCGTCCCCCGGGGCGCCCCGATGTTCGTGAGCGACGTCGACGGGACGCTGACCGGCACGGAGACGGAGGAGTTCACCGCCCTCCTCACCGGCTCGCTGCCCGACGCGCACCCGCGCGCCGCAGCGGCGTTCCATCGGCTCGCGTCGAAGGGCTACCGCCCGATGTACCTGACCGCGAGGCCGGAGTGGCTCGTCCAGCGCACGCGCGACTTCCTCGAGGCCTACGGCTTCCCGCCTGGCATCGTGCACACCACGCTCGACCTGACCGGCGCGCTCGGCGACGGCGCCGCCGAGTACAAGATCGCGGAGCTGCTGCAGCTCTTCAGCGGAAGGGAGATCGTGCCCGCGTGGGCGTTCGGCAACACCGCGACCGACGCCGCGGCCTACGAGAGCGCCGGCGTGATGCCTCTCACCCGGCGCGTGTTCTACCGGTTCGACGACGCGCTGTTCGGCGGCCGGCGCATCGACGACTACGCCGAGCTGCTCACCGAGATCGACGCGCTCCCGAGCCTCTGCGACTGATGTGGAGCGGCGCGCTGGCGCGTCAGCCGGGCGCCTGATCCGTCTGCGCGCCGCTCGCCGGCGGCTCCGAGGCTGCCGCGGCGCTGGCCGGCGCTTCCACGCGGCCGCCGATCGATCGGAGGAGGTCGCTCACCGCGGCGTGGGCGCGCTCGCGCAGATCGTTCACCCGCGCGCCCTCGCGGCCGTCCGGGCGCACGAAGAGCGGCGCGCCGACGCGGACGCGGATGTGCCGCATGGTGCCGTCGCCCGTGTCGAGGGCCCCCTTCTTCATGAGCAGGTGCGTGCCGTCGATCGCGACCGGCACAACGGGCACGCCCGCGCGGACGGCGGCATAGAACCCGCCGTTCTTGAACGGCCGGAGCACGCCGTCCTCGCTGCGCGTCCCCTCCGGGAACACGAGCAGCGGCTTGCCGTCCCGGAGCACCTGCTCGAACCGCGCGATCGCCTCGGCCGCGGCGCGGGAGCCGACCGTGCGATCGACCGGCACGTGGCCCGCGAGCTGGAGGTGCCAGCCGAGGAACGGGATCTTCATGAGCGAGCGCTTCGCCGCCCACTTGAAGTCGCCCGGCAGCACCGCGCCGAGGGCCAGGATGTCGAGCAGGCTCTGGTGGTTGGAGCAGTAGACGAACACCCCAGAAGGGACGTTCTCGAGGCCGCTCACCTCGATCTCGATATCAAGTCCGCGCGCGCTCGACTGACACCAGCGACGCATCGCCCAGAGGCTCGCCGAGCGCTGCGGCGTGAGGGGTCCCAGCGTCAGAGATACGGTGCCGTAGGCCATGGTTCTGACGGCGAACGGGACCCACTGACGCGTCGCCAGCCATGCGCTCTTGAGATCCATACTACAACGCTTACCACTCTCCATGTGTGGCGAAAACGCGTAGCGCCTTGCGCAGTTGCGCCGCGCGCTCGTCTATGAGCCGAGCGGCGGCGTGAGCAGCCCCCAGCCGACCGTGGCGGGCCGCCCGGCGCGCTCGAACTTGACGGTATACAGGCCTGTCTCTTCGGCGCTCTGCACGACCGCGGGGCGCAGCGTGCCTACCCACTCAGCCCAGACGCTCGCCCCGATCTTGAGCTGCGGTTTGATGGGGAGTGGGCGCAGCGCCGACTCGTCGGCGAGCAGGGCGGCGCCGCCGTAGCCGAGGGCGAACCACCGCGCAGAGCTCTTGGGCAGCGACGTCAGGACGGCGCCCGGCTCGGCCGGCGGACCGCCGAGCCGCGAGACGAGGAGCACGTGCCGCCAGGTCTCGCCGTCCTTCCACGCGGCGAAGTTGCCGGGGACGAGCCCCTCGGTCTGCACCACGAAGCGGACGCCCTTGAGCTGCGCGAGCGGGGTCCGCGGGTCCATGTCGGTGTAGCGGACTTCCATCTTGTCCTTCACGAAGCGGGTGATGACGGCGTGCTTCATCACGCCGTTCCACTCCGTGAGCACCGGATCGTGGGGACGGAGGCGGGGCGCGTCCGGCACGGGGATGACGTAGCCCGGGTGGACCTTGTACGACGGTCCGCCCCGCCCCTCGATGATGAGGTCATCGCCCTCGAAGCCGACGACGGTCGCCGCGTAGAGCACGAGCGTCGATCCAAGCCTGGCCCCGGCGAGCATCCGGTCCGAGAAGGTGAACACGCGGCGGCCCGGATCGAGCTTGACCAAGTGCGCGGGGAGGCCGAGCGGGTTCGACGCGTGCGCCGCGCCGGTCGGCGCAGGGGCCTCTGCGAACGCGGGCCGCGGCAGCGCCGCGAGCGACGCGATGGGCGGGCTCTGGGAGGGCGTCGGCGTCGGGGTCGACGTCGGCGCGGCGTCGCACGCGGCCGCGAGGCAGGCTGCCAGGAGGCAAGCGAGCGCCACGACCACGCCGCGAGGACGCGGCAGCGCGGCCTCGCGGCGTCGCGCCGCGCAGCTGGGGCGGTCCTCCGCGGTGGCGCGGCCCAGCCTGCGGGACCTGGCCCCGAGGCCGCCGGGACATCGGTCAGCCATCGGGGGCGAGCATGGACCGCGGAGCGCGCGGCGGCGAGCAGAAAGGCACACGGCGCCCGAGCGGATCAGGCGTCGGCGCTGCCGGCGCCTGTCGCCGGCCGAGCCATAGCCTGGGCATGCGGGAGCGGCGGTGCACCGCTTTCCTCGCGACGCGCGCGGCCCCGGCTGCGCTAGCCTGCCGCGCGATGAAGCGCGCGTTCAGCGTCGATGAGCTCAAGCAGACCGCGCCGCGCCTCGCCGTGGAGCGCCGCGCCGTGCGCTTCCAGGACGTCGACGCGGCAGGGATCGTCTTCTACCCGCGGGTCCTCGAGTACTTCAGCGACGCGTACATGGGCGCGCTGAAGGAGCGAGGCATCGATCTCCCCGGCCTCATCGCGGGCGGCGCGATCAAGCTGCCGCTCGTCCACGCCGAGGCCGACTACCTGCTGCCGCTCCGGTTCGGCGACGTCCTCGAGGTCGAGGTGCTCGCGCCGAAGCTCGGCGACACGTCGTTCACGGTCGGCTACCGCGTATCTACCGCGGGCGGGATCGCCGCCATCGGGCAGACGGTGCACGTGTGCATCGACGGCGCGCGCTTCACCCCGCGCCCGCTCCCGGACGATCTGCGCAGCGCGCTCGGGTAGCCGCGCGACAGCCGCGAGCGATGGCCGCCGGGCGGCGCGCCGCACCAGCCGCGCCGGGCGACGGCCGCCGGACGGCGCGCCGCGCTAGCGCGCTGGGAACGGCGCGAGCGCGGCCGCGAAGCGCGCCGCAGCGCCGGCGCGATCGAGCTTGCCCGCCGGGGTGACCGGGAGCGCCGCGGCGGCGCAGAGGCGCCGCGGGCGCTTGTGCGGGGCGAGGCGCGCCGCGACGGCGGCTGCGAGGTCGTCGAGCAGCGCCGGCGGGAGCGCGGCGCCGCCCGGCGCGGCGGGCGCGGTCTGGTCGGGGACGATCGCCGCCGCGACGATCTGGCCCCAGCGCTCGTCCGGCACGCCGAACACCACCGCGCCCGCGACGCCCGCGCACGACGCGAGGACGTGCTCCACCTCGGCGGGGTACACGTTCTCGCCGCCGGTCACGATGAGGTCGCTCCGTCGCGCCGCGACGTGTAGCCGCCCGGCGGCGTCGATCGCGCCGAGGTCCCCGGTGCTGAACCATCCGGCGCCGTCGACGAGGAGCTCCGGCGCGCGCTCCGGCCCGCGGTAGTAGCCGCGGAACAGCACGGGGCCGCGGATCTCGATGCGGCCCACGCCGTCGCTGCCGGCGCCCTCGACGCGCAGCTCGACGCCGGAGATCGGCGCGCCGGATCCCGGCTCGCGGGTGCGCGGATCGCGCGGGCGCTGGACGGTGACCTGCGAGCACGCCTCGGTGAGGCCGTAGGTCGTGAGCGCGGGGACGCCGCGGCGCGCGCACTCGTCGAGCGCTCGCTCCGGAGCGCCCGCGCCGCCGACGAGCACCGCGCGGAGCCGGGCGAGGACGTTGTCGCGATCGGCCTCCAGGAGCGCGAGCAGCATGGTCGGCACGACAGAGAGCAGCGTCGCGCGGTCGCGCACGATCGAGGCGAGCACCGACGTGGGATCGAAGCGGGACGCGAGGATGACGGCGCGCCGCGCGAGCAGGCAGCGCGTCACGATCGAGAGGCCCCCGACGTGGCAGAGCGGCATACAGAGCAGCCAGCGATCGTTGTCGCGCACGCCAAGGTTGGCCGCGCTCCCCTCCGCCGCGGCGAGGAACGCGCGGCGCGGGAGCACGGCGCCCTTGGGGCGCCCCGTCGTGCCCGAGGTGTAGACGATCGCGAGATCGCCGGCGGGGTCCGGCGACCGGACGAAAGCGGCCTCGGCGGCGCGCGGCCCGCTGTCGCGCAGCGCGGCGTGCTCCGATCCGACCTCGTCGAGCAGGGCGGCGAGCTCGGGCTCGCGCAGCACGAGGTCGGGCCGCGCGTCGTCGATCAGGACGCCGGCCTCGCTCGCCGTGAGCCGCGGGTGGATCGGGACGAGCACCGCGCCGAGCGCGAGCAGGGCGTGGAGGACGACGACGGCCCCGAGCGCGTTGGGGGCGACGAGCGCCACGCGCGCCCCCTGCCCCACGCCCGCGCGGGCGAGCCGCGCGCACACGGCGGCGACAGCGGGGGCCAGGTCGCCGAAGCGCAGGGCGCCGCCGGGGTTGACGCGGAGGCCGGGGACGTCGAGCGCGCGCGGCGCGTCCGCGTCGGCGCCGCCGTGCACGAGCGCCGTCCGCGCCGCGACCGCGGGGTCGCGCGCGACATCGAGGAGGCTCAGGCCGTCCATGGTCGGACGCCGAGGCCCGGCTGACCGCTCGCCGCGACGAGGCCGCCCTCCCGGAGCTGCGGGATCCGGACCGCGGGCCACGCCTCCAGGCCGGCGTGCGCGTCGAGGCCGCACGCGAGCGGCGGGCGCGGTAACGAAAGCGCGAGCTCGCACGCGGCGGCGAGCGCGATGGGGCCGTCGAAGAGGTGGGTCACCACGGCGTCGAGGCCGCGCCCCTGCGCCCTGCGACCGAGCTCGTGCGCGCGCAGGAGACCGAGCACCGCCGGCTTCAGGATGAACGCGGCGCAGCCCTCCGCTTCGATCAGGCGCTCCGGCATGCCCTCGACGGCGAGCGACTCGTCGGCCGCCCACGGGACGTCGCACGCGCCGAGGTGGTGGAGCAGCTCCGGCGCGACCGGCTGCTCGACGAAGCGCGGGTCGAGCGGCGCGAGCAGGCCGAGCCGGCGCGGCGCCTCCTCGAGCGACCACGCCGCGTTCGCGTCGAGCCGGAGCTCGATGGTGGCGTGCTCCCGCCGGAGCGCGCGCAGCGACTCGAGGTCGCGGGCGAAGCCTTCCTCCCCGCGCGAGCGGAGCTTCACCTTGATCGCACGGACGCCGCGCGCGGCGAGGGCGCGCGCGCGCTCGAGCATGTCCGGCAGCGCGACCGAGGTCGTGAGCAGCCCGTTCACCCGGACCTCGTCGTAGCGCCGGTGCCCGCCGAGACAGGCCGACACCGGCGTGCCGAGGCGCTGGCCGAGCAGATCGAGCAGCGCCGTCTCCAGGGCGAAGCGCGCCGCCGGGAGGCCGCGCAGCCGCGAGGACAGCGGCGCGAGCGCGCGCAGGATCGCGAACGCCGTCGCCCGCGGCGCCGCGCCCGTCGTGCCCGCGTCGCCGGGCAGATCGATCGGGCCGAGCGCCCCTGGCAGCTCGGCGAGGGCGCGCCGATCGTCGTCGGCCGCGTCGGGCGAGAAGCCGGGCAGCGGCGTGGCCTCGCCCAGGCCCACCCGCCCCTCTTCGTCGGTGAGCGACAGCACGAGGCCCCGGCGCGCGCCCTCGAGAGCGACATGCTCAAGGCTGGCAGCGACGACGCGCATGATCCCTACATCCGGGCGGCGAGACCCAGCGAGAAGAGCAGCGAGAACGCGAGCAGCAGCTTCGCCGTCCCGGCCAGGCAGTCGTTGAGCGGCCGGCCGTCGGTCGTCGCCAGCACCCGGAGCAGGCGCACGGCGCGCGGGAAGGTCGCGAGCACGAGCAGCGTCCACCGCCGGCCCTCGCCGACGGCGAGCGCGACGGGCACCGCGTACGCCACCGCGAGGAGCATCGCGTATTCCAGGACGCCGGCCCGCCGGCCGAAGCGGACCGCGAGCGTGCGCTTGCCGGCGACGACGTCCGTGTCGCGATCGCGGACGTTGTTCACGACGAGCACGGCGGTGGCGATCGCCCCGACCGGCACGGCCGCCGCCCACGAAAGCGGCGGGACCGAGCCGAGCTGGACGAAGGCCGTCCCGCACACGGCGACGAGGCCGAAGAAGACGAACACGAAGATGTCGCCGAGGCCGTGGTAGCCGAGCGGGTACGGGCCGCCGGTGTACGCGACGCCGGCGAGGATCGAGGTGACGCCGATCACCACGATCGGCCACCCGCCCACGAGCGCGAGGTGCACCCCGAACGGCACCGCGAGCGCGATCGTGACGAGGAGCCCGACGCGCACCTGGCGCGGCGTGAGCAGCCCCGCCTGCACGGCGCGGGTGGGGCCGAGCCGCTCGTGCGTGTCGGCGCCCTTCTCGTGATCGAACACGTCGTTCGCGAAGTTCGTGGCGATCTGGATGAGCATCGCGCCCGCGAGGGCCGAGAGCGCCGGGCCGAGCCGCATGCCGCCGATCGCGTAGGCGACCGCCGTGCCGACCATCACCGGCGCGAGCGCCGCGGTGAGCGTCGCCGGCCGGCACGCGAGGAGCCACGCCCGGAACGAGCCCGGCCGCACGCCGTCCGCGGCCGCTGCCCCGGCCGGCTGAGATGCCGCCGTCGCGCTCATGATCGCCTCCCCTGCCCGTCGCGGCTGAGCGCGGCGACACGATCGCTCCCGCGCGGCGCGACGCCCTCGCCGGACGCCTCGCGCGTGAGGTCCTCGACTCCGGGACTCCTGTTCGCGTTGACCTGGCTCATGACCGTGGCTCCCTCTCCGCAAGCTCGGGGTTCTCGGCGCGCGCGCCGCTCATGAAGGCTGGAGATCAGCCGCCGCCTCGGCCGCAGGCGCGCTGCCCGGGGCAGCGACCTCGCGGCGGACATCGGACCAGAGCCGCGCGACGCGGGCGGCGCCGTCGTGGGGCGGCACCACCGCCTCGATCAGCGTGGCGCCGGGCCGCTGGTGCGCGGCGGCGAGGGCGCGTGCGAGGCCCTCGGCGGTGCCCGCGCGCTCGTAGGCGAGCCCGAACATCGCCGCCGCGGGCGCGAAATCGAGGTGCTGCGGCATGGTGAAGGCCCGCTCGAGCAGACCGGCGCCGGTCCTGGCGATGGGCAGGTGCTCGAAGATGCGTCCGCCGTCGTTCTGGACCACCACGACGACGAGCGGCGCGCCGCCGTCCGCCGCTGCCTTCCCGGCGAGCAGGAGGCCGGTCAGGTCGTGCAGCAGGCTGAGATCGCCGAGCAGCAGCGTGACCGGCCCGGCCGCGGCCGCGCGGGCGCCCGCCGCCGCCGACACGAGGCCGTCGATCCCGCTCGCCCCGCGCTGGTGCAGGACGCGCAGCGCGCGCGCCGACGGCGGGCAGTACGTGTCGAGGTCGCGCACCGGCATGCTGTTGCCGATCGCGAGCAGCGAGCCCTCCGGGCACGCGGTGGTCACCATCCGGGCGACGGCGCCCTCCGTGAGCTCGTCCCCGGCGCACGCGCGCGCGGACAGCGCCGCGGCGATCTCGCCGGCGCGCGCGAACGACGCGGCCCATTCCCGCCGCGCGCGCCCGAGATCGCGCGCCGCCCCGGCGAGGCGCGCCGCGAGCGCCTCGCACACGCCCGCCGGCTCGGCCATGACGAGGGCGGCCGCGGCGTTCGTCGGGTCGTTCCAGCCGTGCGGGGACACGACGAGCCGGCGGCAGCTCGCGTGCTCGGCGATGTAGGTCGCATACCCGGCCGAGGTCGGCGGCGCGCCGAGCTCGAGAAGGAGATCGGGCGCGTTCGCCGCGCGGAACTCGGGCGCACGGAGGAACGCGTCGAACGAGGCCGGCATCACGATGTCCGCCGCGAGCCCGCCGAAGTAGATCTGGCTCGTGCCCTCGGCGAGCACCGGGAAGCCTGTCGCCCGCGACAGCGCGAGCACCGCGCGTCGCGCGCGCGCGTCGTCCTCGCGGCTCGGGGCGGGCCCGCAGACGATGAGCCCCCGCTCGGCCCGCGCGCAGCGCGCGGCGATCTCGTCGAGCGCGCGCGCGTCGACGCCGGCGCGCGCCGAGACGACCCGCGGGCCGGCGCGGCGCATCAGCGCCTCCCACTCGGCCTGCCACGGCTCGGGCCCGGCCACGTCGACCGGCTCGAGCGGCTTGCGGAAGCGCGCGTTGATGTGGACCGGACCCGGCGTCGGGGAGAGCGAGAGAGAGACCGCCTGGGACGCGATGCGCGCCACGGCCCGCAGCGCGAGCGGCGACGGATCCGGCAGCCCGAGCTCGGCGAAGTGACGGACGTGGTCGCCGAAGAGCTTGTTCTGATCGATGGTCTGCGGGGCCGCGGCGTCGGCGAGCTCCCAGGGGCGGTCGGCGGTGACCACGATGAGGGGCGTGAAGCTCTGGTGCGCCTCGATGATCGCCGGCAGCGCGTGCGCGCCGGCGGTGCCCGAGGTGCAGACGAACACGCTGGGCCGGCCGGTGACGCGCGCCTGCCCTAGGGCGAAGAACGCCGCGGCCCGCTCGTCGATGACCGCGTGGCAGCGCACCTCCTCGCGCTCCATCGCCGCCAGCGCGAGCGGCGTGGAGCGCGAACCCGGGCAGAGCACCACGTCGCGCACGCCGGCGTGCGCCAGCGCGCGGACGAAGAGCTGAGCCCAGGCAGAGTGGAGGTTCGAGCCGCTCACCGGGATCTCCCGAGCCCTTCGCGCGCGCGCACCTCAGCCTCCCTCGGGCGTCGCAACGAAGAGGCACACGACGCCCATCGTGAGCGGCTCCACGCGCAGCACGCGCAGCCCCGCGCCGCGCATCAGCTCCGCGAACTCGTCCGGCGGGGGGAACCTCGCGATCGAGTCCTGCAGGTACCGGTACTCGTCCCTCCCCGAGATCGCGCCGCCGATGTACGGGACGACCGTGTGGATGTGGAAGCGCGCGAGCTTGCTCATGAGGCCCCCGCGCGGCTCGCTGAGCTCGAGGATCGCGACGCGCCCCCCGGGCCGCGTGACGCGCGCCATCTCGCGGAGCGCCTGCGCGCGATCCGGGACGTTGCGGATGCCGAACGCCATCGAGATCGCGTCGACGCTCGCGTCGCCGAGCCGCAGCCGCTCCGCGTCGCCGACCTCGAGCTCGACCCGCCCGGCGAGCCCCGCTTCCTCCACCTTGCGGCGGCCGACGGCGAGCATCCCCTGCGACGGATCGACCCCGATGATCTTCACGTCGTGCGTCCGCGCGATCGCGATCGCCAGATCGGCGGTGCCGGTCGCCAGGTCGAGCACCGTGGCGCCGGGGGTGAGCTCGAGCGAGCGCACCGCGCGCCGCCGCCACCCCTGATCGAGCCCCATCGAGATGATCCGGTTCAGGAGGTCGTACCGCTCGGCGATCCCGTCAAACATCTCGCCGCTGCCGGCGCGACGCCCGTCGCGCGGCGCCTCGTCCTGTCCAGGCTGGCTCATGTCCCGCCCTCCGCCTGCTGCACCGCGCGGTGGGCCTCGGCGCGCTCGGCCGCGAACCGCTTGCCGTCGCCGGACGGCGGCGCGGCGGCCTCGCCGCCCCCCGCGCCCGGGCCGCCGGCGAGCGCGCGCTTCCGCTCGTGCAGCCGCATGTGGCCCCGCTGGATGCCCTCGCTCGCGAGCGCGCGCAGCGCCGCCAGGTTCGAGGCGAGCCCGACCGAGGCCAGCACCACGGCGAGCTCGCCCGCGCTCTTCGCGCCCACGAGCTGCAGCGCGGCGCGCACGCCGGCGTGCACCTCGGTCAAGCCGCCCACCGTGCCGACGGCGAGCGGCAGCTCCGCCCGGCCCACGAGCCCGCCGGGCACGCGTTCCCACGTGCTGATCGGCCGGTACTGGCCGCTCATGCACGCGTACGCGTGCGCGCCCGCCTCGATGGCGCGGAAGTCCTGCCCGAGCGCGACAGCGGCCGCATCGAGCCCGTTCATGAAGCCCTTGTTGTGTGTGGCCGCCCGGTAGGGATCGAGCTCCGCGAAGCGGCTCGCCCGCGCGATGCCGCTCGCCACGTCCGCGCCGCCGAGCGCGTCGTCGCCGACGGTGGCCGTCACCCGCACCAGGCGGCGGACGGTCAAGTTCGAGAGGATCCGGAGCCCGAGCGTCCCGCCGGCGATGCGCTGCACGAGCGGCGCTACCGCCTCCGCCACGGTGTCGACCAGGTTCGCGCCCATCGCGTCGCCGACCTCGACGTAGAGGTGCACCACGAGCACGCCGAGCTCCGCCGAAAGCACGCGCACCTCGAGGTCGCGGCAGCCGCCCCCGCGCGCCACCATCCGCGGGATCGCCGCGTCGCCGGCCGCGAGCAGGCTCGCGCGCGCCGCCTCCAGCCGGCCCGCGGCGTCCTCCGCGTCGGGCACATCGTCGAGCTGGACCTGGGCGGTCATGATCGGCGGGTCCGCGTCGCCGGAGAAGCCGCCGGACAGGCGGACCATGCGCGCCGCGTTCGACGCGGCGGCGATGACGCTCGGCTCCTCCACCGCCATGGGCACCAGCACGTCGCGCTGGTTCACGCGGAAGTTCAGCGCCAGGCCGAGCGGGAGCGCGTGCGTCGCGATGACGTTCTCGCACATCCGATCGGCCACCGCCGTCGGCAGCCCGCCCCCGCTCGCGAGGTGCGCGAGCGCGTCCTCGTCGAGCAAGCCGAGCGCCTGGATCGCGCGGAGCCGATCCTCGAGGCACCGCTTGTAGAAGCCGCTGATCCGGCTGGACACGTTCTGGCTCATCGGGCGCCTCCGCGCGTCAGCCGCGCTCGCTTCAAGGGGGCGCGCTCGCCGGTGTCGTCCACGAGCGCCGCGCCCTGCATCACCGAGATCGTCATCGCCGCTCACCGCCTCCGCCGGGGCGTCGACATCGCGACCCCCTCCAGCGCCGCCTTCGCCGGGCTCTCCGGGAGCGGCTCGATGCTCCGCATCGCGTCCCCGCAGAGGCGGGACGCGAGCTCCAGGCAATCGTCCACGACGCGCTTCTCGACCATGATCTGCGCGATGCGCCGGCCGAGCTCGGGCTCCACCGCCGCCTCCTCCGACGCGCAGTGCGCCTCGAGGGCGGGCGTGAGCTCGCGGTCGCGCTCCATGGCGAGGAGCAGCGGGTACGTCATCTTGCCCTCGCGCAGATCCGTGAGCAGCGCCTTGCCGGTCGCGTCCGGATCGCCCGCGAAGTCGAGGACGTCATCGACGAGCTGGAACGCGACCCCGAGGCTCGTGCCGAAGCCCTCGAGCGCCTTGCAGAGCGGCTCGCTCACGCCGCCCGCGCGCGCGCCCGCGAACATCGCCCAGCGGAACAGCGAGGCCGTCTTGCCGTCGACGATCTGGAAGTACTCGCTGGTGCTCGTGCGCACGCGGCCGCGCGACGCGAGCTGGAGCGCCTCCGCGATGACCATCTCCTTGACCACCTGGAGCACGCGCTCGAGCACGTCGGGCATGCCCGCCGCCTGGATCTTGCAGAGCGCGTCGAGCAGGAGGTAGTCGCCGCCGAAGATGGACGCGGCGTTGCCATAGATGACGCGCGCCGCGTCCGCGCCGCGCCGGCGGTCGCCGAGGTCGACCACGTCGTCGTGGAGCAGCGTCGCGTTGTGGACGAGCTCGACCGCCACCGCGAACGTCCGCGCTGCTTCGTTGAAGCCGCCGCCGATGTGGGAGGCCAGCGCGACGCAGATGGGCCGCAGCCGCTTGCCGCTCAGCCCGAGCAGGTGCCGCGCGCTCTGGTGCGCCGGCGTGTCCCCGTCGAGCCCGACCTTCGCCAGCTCGCGCTCGACGTCCTCGAGGTCCCCGTCGAGCAGCCGCCGGAGCTCCGCGAGGCGCGCGGCGAGCGTGTCGAGCCCGCGCCCAGCGCACATGCCTCCGAGGCTCGAGACGACATCGCTCCGCTGGACCGTCCCAGTAAACGTTGTTGTCGCAGTCATCCCATCTCCACCTGGAAGCACGAGCGCACGCTGCGCCCCGCACCGCGCGGGGCCCCCGTGGCGATCGAGCACTCCGAAATCACGCGCCCGCTAGGCCCCTCGCCGGGAGCGCACGGCGCGGATCGGGAACCGGACCAGATCCCCGAACCGCGAGAAGTCCACGGTCCTGCTCTTGATGAACCCATCGAGCGCCGTCTGCGCGACGATCACGAACGAGAGGAGCCGCTCCACCCGATCGAGGCTGAACCGCGTCGCGTCGGTCGGCGGCAGCCCCTCGAGCAGCGCGGAGGCCCGCTCGAGCCGTTCCCTCACGGAGTCGGCGATCAGCCGCTCGCGCTCGGCGAACACCTTGGAGATCATCTTCCAGAAGTCGGTCTCGGCCTCGAAGAACTCCTTCCGCTCGCCCGGTTTCCATACCCGTCGTACTACACCCCACCTCTGGAGTTCTGTCAGCGACATACTCATGGCCCCGGAAGAAACCTGGAGCCGCTCGCCGATCTCTGCGGCGGACAGGGCGCCGCCCGCGATGAACAGGACGGTCCAGATCCGCCCGAGCACCCGGCGGAAGCCCCAGTGCTCGATGACGTCGCCGATCGCGTCCGCCGCGAGCAGCTCCGCCTGGCGATGGATGTCACTTGAAGGGCTCATTGAACTTTCAAAATTCTTTGAAGGAACTGTGTGGGCCAACCTAGAGCGGCGTCAAGACATTCCCGACCGACCTCAGCAAGAAACGGACGAGCGCGGCTGGGCTCAGCCCTGACCTCGCGAAGCGCCCCTGCGTGCCCGGTGCGCGCGCCGGCGCCCGGCGGCGACCTCGGCTCGCCCCGTGGTGAGCTCGCGGGCGCGCGTTGTTCGGAAGGTCCTGGGGATCAGGCCAGCGCCGGCCGCGCTGCTGCGGCCGGCCCGTCAGAGGAGCCTGGGCATCGGGCCAGGCCGGCCGCGCTGCTGCGGCCGGCGCGAGCTCACGCCTGGATCCGGGCCGTGAGATCCCGGTTCTGTCGGAGCAGCGCCTCGGGCATGCGGGAGCCGAACGACTCCAGGAACGCCTCGCGATCGCGCGCTTCCTCCAGCCATGCGTCGCGGTCGACGGCGAAGAGCTCGCGCACCGCCTTGTCGCTCAGGCCGAGGCCGCTCGTGTCGAGCTCCCCGTCGGCGGGCATGATCCCGATCGGCGTGTCGCGGCCCGTGGCCGCCCCGCCGACGCGCGCGGCGATCCAGCGGAGCACGCGGAGGTTCTCGCCGAAGCCGGGCCAGAGGAGCTTGCCCGACGCGCCCTGCCGGAACCAGTTCACGTGGAAGATCTTCGGGAACGCCGCGCGGTTCTCGCCGAGCTCGATCCAGTGCCGGAAGTAGTCGCCCATGTTGTATCCGCAGAAGGGGCGCATCGCCATCGGGTCCCGGCGGACGACGCCCACCTTCCCCGTGGCCGCCGCGGTCGTCTCCGAGGCCATCGTCGCGCCAAGGTAGACCCCGTGAGCCCAGTCGCGCGCCTCGCAGACGAGCGGCGCGAGCCGCGCGCGCCGGCCGCCGAAGACGATCGCGGAGATCGGCACGCCCGCCGCGGCGTCGAACGCCGGCGAGATGGACGGGCACTGGCGAGCCGGAGCGGTGAACCGGCTGTTCGGGTGCGCCGCGGGCTCCTTGCTGTCCGGCGTCCAGCGCTGGCCCCGCCAGTCAGTGAGCACCGGCGGCGCCGGGCCGTCGAACCCCTCCCACCACGGCGTCCCCTCCGGCGTGAGCGCGACGTTCGTGAAGATCGAGTTCCTCGCCAGCGTCGCCAGGGCGTTCGGGTTCGTCCTCGAGCTCGTCCCGGGGGCCACGCCGAAGAAGCCGGCCTCGGGGTTGATCGCCCAGAGCCGGCCGTCCGGCCCGATCCGCAGCCAGGCGATGTCGTCGCCGACCGTCCACACCTTCCAGCCCGCCTGGGACGCCGGCGGCACGAGCATGGCGAGGTTCGTCTTCCCGCAGGCGCTGGGGAACGCCGCGCAGATGTACGTTATCCGGCCCTCCGGGTCCTCTAGGCCGAGGATGAGCATGTGCTCCGCGAACCACCCTTCGTCGCGCGCCATCGTGCTCGCGATGCGCAGCGCGAAGCACTTCTTCCCGAGCAGCGCATTGCCCCCGTACCCGGAGCCGACGCTCCAGATGAGCCGCTCCTCGGGGAAATGGCAGACGAAGCGGCGCTCCGGGCTCAGATCCCCGAGCGAGTGCAGCCCCCTGCAGTAGTCGTCGGAGCCGCCCAGCGCGTCGAGCGCGACCCGTCCCATGCGGGTCATGATCCGCATGCTCGCCACGACATAGGGACTGTCGGTGATCTCGACTCCGACCTTCGCCGACGGCGAACCGACGGGGCCCATCAGGTAGGGAACGACGAACATCGTCCGTCCCTTCATCGCCCCGTCGAACAGCCGACCGACCCGCTGCGAGGCCTCGTCCGGCGACATCCAGTTGTTCGTCGGGCCCGTCTCCTCTTTATCGCGAGTACAGATGAACGTGAGGTGCTCAGTCCGGGCAACGTCGGTCGGGTCGCTCCGATGAAGATAGCAGTTGGGGTACTTCTCCTCGTCGAGCGCGATGAGCGTGCCATCGCTCAGCATTCCCTGGATCAGCGCCTGGTTTTCCGCTTCGGAGCCGTCACAGAAGACGACCCGATCGGGCCGCGTCTGCTGCGCGACCTCGTCGACCCACGCTGAAAGTTTCCGGTTTTGCATACAGCTGTCGAGCCTAGCCCGGGCCCGAAGGCCCGCCAAGGGACAGTGTAGTTGTAGTAATACAACAAACCTGGACGATCTGGCGGACTGCAAAGGAATCTGCACGCCGGAGGCGGCGGCCGTGAGCGGGCTCAGTTCGCGCGAGGCGAAGCAGGGGCGTTCGGCTATGCTGGAGACGTGCAGCGTGTCGTCGACCTCCCTGAACGGGGCAGACTGATCGTCGCCACCGACTTTCAGGGCAATGTCGCGGATTTCGAGCAGATCGCTGAGGTCTTCGAGCAGGCGGCGGCCGGTCGTGACGGCGCGGTGCTCGTGATCACAGGCGACCTGGTCCACGGCCCGGAGCTCGACGAGAGCGAATGGCCCGACTACCTGGGTTCGTTCTACCGGGGCGACTCCGTGACCTTGTTGAAAAAGGCGAGGACCCTCGCGGATCGGCACCCTGGCAGGGTCCATTACCTGCTCGGCAACCACGAGCACGCGCACGTGGGCGGCCCTGTGGTGGCGAAGTTCTTCCCGGACGAGGCTCAGCGGCTCGAGGAGCTCCTCGGTCCGGAGGACACGCTGGCGATGCGGAGCTGGTTCCGCGGGTGGCCGTTCGTCGCGGTCGCGCACACGGCCCGGATGGTCATGCTCCACGCCGCGCCGCACGCGCGCATCCAGAGCCGAGAGGATCTGGACCGGCTCCCGCTCGACGGGTTCCTGGACGTGCCGCTCACGGAGATGAGCCTGCAGGGGACGCTCGGCGCGCTGCTGTGGGCGCGGACCACCTCGAGCGAGCGCGCCTATGCCTTCCTGCGCGCGCTCGACCCGGACGCTTGCGTGGCCGTCTACGGGCACGACGTCGCCCGCGCGGGCTACGCGACCGAGCGCGAGCCGCTGCTCTGCCTCTCGACGAGCTTCGGCTGCTACGACGGCGACAAGCTCTACCTGGAGTGGGATCTCGCCGAGCCCGCGGAGAGCGCGGCCGACGTCGCGTGGCGCGGGCTCCGGTCGCTGTATCCCGAGGCGTCGCGCGTTCACAGCGGGCCCTGAGCGCCGCGCGGAGCGCGTCGGGCGAGCGTCGCCGCGGCGGAACGCTCCGCGGCGACGCTCACCCCCGAGCGACGCTCACGCCGCAGGACCGGCCGCGATCTGGGCGGGCGGCGCAGGGGGCTTCGGCGCCGCGTTCGTCTCGCGGCGCTGCGCGAAGATGCCGACGAGCGCGAGGATCACGAGGAGGAGCTGGGCGGCCAGCGTCTCCACGGTCGGGAAGATGCCGAGGGCGGGCACGCCGCGGAAGGGCAGCGCGTGGACAGGCACCTTGCCGGCCATCTGGAGCGCGGCGACGCCCTGCCCCGCGAAGATGACCGCGAGCGTATAGAGGAGGTAGCTGGAGATGCGGAAGAAGACCTGCGGGGGAGCGAACCTGCCCGCGCGCGTGTAGGCCGCGACCACCACCACGAGCACCACCGCGCCCGCCGCGGCCCCGACGAGCGCCGCGGTGGCGGAGGCGGTCGAGGCGAGCAGGGCCTGGTAGAACAGCACGGTCTCGAACGCCTCACGGTACGCCGCGAGCAGCGAGACGGCAAAGAGCGACAGCGCCGCGCGGCGCGGCGAGATCTGCTCCTTCAGGAACTTCATCCAGCGGGCGACCTCGCGCTTCGCGAGCAGCGAGTAGCTCACGTAGAACAGCACCGCCGTCGCGAGGAGCGCCGTCACCCCCTCGATGAGCTCGCGCTGCGCCCCCGAGATCGCGACGATGCGGGCGGAGGCGATCCACGTGAGGACGCCGAGCCCGAGCGCCGTGATCCAGCCGAGGTGCACGAAGCGCCGCCGGTCCGCGAGCCCCGCCTGGGCGGCGAGGCCGAGGAGCGCGGCGATGAGGAGCGCGGCCTCGACCCCCTCGCGCAGGATGATGCCGGCGCTCGAGAGGGCGGTCGAGGCGAAGCCCTTCGGCGCCGAGGTGGGCGAGAGGAGCGACTCGGCGCGGCCGACGTCGCGCAGCAGCGCGTCCATCGCGGCGCCCAGCTCGGCGGGGGACGCGCCTCGCTCGAGGTCGCCGCGGAGCTCCATGCTGCGGGCCTCGAGCGCGGCGGCGAGCGAGGCGTCGGCGGCGCGGAGCGGGGCCTCGACCGGCTCGATGCCCTCGAGGTACGCGTCGATGAGGTGCCCGCGGGCCGCGTCGCGATCGCCCCGCGCGATCGCCTGGCGCGCGCGCTCGAGCTTCACGCGGACGAGGCCGAGCGGGGTGCGGGCGGCCCGATCCTCGTACGGGGCGCGGAGGCGCAGATCGGCAAGCACCGCGGCCTCGGCGTCGGCCTGGACGCCGGCGCTCCGGAGCTCGCCGCGCAGATCGGCGTCCGTGCGCGCCGAGAGCTCGGCGAGCGTGTAGGCCGGCGCGGCGCCGGCCGGCGCCGGCGCGACGCCCGCGTGGCGCAGGCCCGTGACGAAGAAGGCGAGATCCCAGCGGTCGGCGTCGGAGAGGAACGTGAACGGGACCATCGCCGTCCCGTCGACGCCGAAGCGGATCGTGCTCACGACGCGGTACGGGGCGATCGCCTCGCCGCGCTCGGGGTCGTGGAAGTTCACCGGGCGGGGCGTGAACGTGGCAGCCCGCGCGGTGTCAGCGCGCCCTGTCTCACCGTGGCAGGTAGCGCAGTGCTCCCGGTACAGGCTCTTGCCCCGCTCGGCGTTCGGCGCGGCGCGCGGCGCCTCCTCGATCTGGAAGGCGCCGATGAGCTCGGCCCGCAGGCCCGTGATCAGGGCGGACACGTCCGCCGGCGGCGCCTTCTGGTCGAGCAGCTCGCGGAGCTTCGCGAGGCGAGCCGAGAGATCGAACCGACGATCCGGCGGGATCGCTGGCTGGATGCGCGCCGCGATCTTCGCGCCGTCCGCAGCCAGCGAGAGCTGCTCGGCGTACTCGTCAGGCACCGTGACGATCCCGTTCGCGACGGAGCCCCCGTAATCGGCGCCGATGTACCCGAGGATGTGCACGAGCCGCTGCGCTTCGATCTCGGGCGGGTCGCCCTGCTCCGCGCGGGCGAGCGGGGCGCCCAGCAGCACGGCAGCCAGGCAGAGGAGAGCGAGCATCCGCTGGCCGCGCGTGAAGTTGATAGTCATATTCAGAAAGTTACGTGGACTGGGTGCGGGGATCAAGGCGAAGGGCGGCGCCAATGTGTCCGAGCACGAGCGACCCGCCCGGTGGTGGACGCTAGCGATCGAGCTCGTCGAGGAGGGCCGCGACGCCCTGGTCGATCTCGGCGTCGGTGAGGTACGGCGCAGGGCCGATCCGGAGCACGTCGCGCCGCGCGTCGACGAGCACGCGCCGGGCGCGGAGGCGCTGCACGACGTCGCCCGCCCGCGCCGAGCGGACCGCGACGAAGCCGCCGCGCCGCTCGGGCTCGCGCGGCGAGACGATGTCGGCGCCGCGCCCGGCGGCGTCGAGGCGGTCGAGGATGCGCCCGGTCTGCCGGAGCGAGATCGCGCGCAGCCGCGGGACGGTGAGGCCGAAGCGATCCCAGTGATCGAGCACCGCGGCGGCGCGGTAGAGCGCGGAAGGGTCGAACGTGGAACCCGCGAAGCGCGCGCCCCCCGGCGCGTACGCGACGCCGCCGCGGCTGCCCGCGAGCGAGCCGAAATCGGCGAACCACCCGGTGAAGACCGGGCGCAGCTCGCAGTCGCGCGGGACGCGCATCCAGCAGATCCCCTCGCCCATCGCCGCGTACTTGTAGCCGCCGGCGACCGCGAGGACCTGAGGCGCCGCGCTGCCCCACGAGACCGGGACGACGTTGAACGCGTGGTAAGCGTCCACCAGCGGGACGGCGCCGATCTCGACCGCGCGCGCGACGATCGCGTCGAGCCGCGGCACCACCGTCGCGCTCTCGAAGAGCACGGCCGAGATCGCGAGCATCGAGGTGCCGGGCTGGAGCGCGGCGAGCAGCCGATCGGCGAGCGCGGCGCGCGGCTCGACGCTCACCCACTCGACCTCGACGCCGTCCTCGGCGAGACGCGCGAGCTGGCGCCTGAGCGAGTGGAACTCGCCCTGGGTGGTGACGATCCGCAGCCGATCGCGCCGGGGCAACGCCGTGATCAGCCGGTAGACGAGCTCGTGCGTGTTCTGGCCGAAGGCGATGGAGTCACCGCGCTCGAAGCCCATCCGCTCCAGGATCGCCTCGCCGACCGCCGAGAGCATGGGCAGCACCGCGGCGTCCCACTTGTCATCGACGAGGCGCGCGGCGTCGTCGAAGCATGCGACGATCGCGTCGCGCGCCGCATCGGGCCAGGCCTGGTGCGAATGGCCCGTGAGCAGGATGGACGGCGCCGCCCCCGCAGGTGCGAGGAAGCGCGAGTACGCCGCGCGAAACGCGTCGAGGTCGAACGAGAAGCCCTGTTCCACGTCTCCTTGCATTCCAGCTCTTCGGTTCCAGCGCCGCGCGGCGTCCGCGCGAGGCGGCGGGGGCGCCGAGGCGCTCCCGCTTAACCCACTTCCAGGTTCACTTCCACCCGGTCGAAGCGTGAGATTCCGCGCGCGAGGTGCCCGGATTGCGTCCTCGGCGAGCGCGAAGCGCGACCGGAGCGCTCCGCCGCGCTGACGCCCAGGCGGCCGGACGCGAGAGCGGCGATCGCGTCGGCGGCGCCGATCGCGTCGAGCGCGCCTGAAACCGGCCGATAAAGCGCTGGCCCCTCGCCCCTGTCCACAACGTGGTCACCGGACGAAGCCCGAGAAAGCTCGGGGGAGGCGCGCCCCCGGCGCTTCCGATCATCGTAGGGGGAGGTAGCTCTCCCGGTGCCGGACGGAGCGGCGCGAGCAGCGGAGGGAGGTGGGAGGTTCCATGACGCGCGAGGATTGCTGCGGCGTGGGCAGTGGGCCAGCGCGCCGTCGCGCTAGACTGCGCGACCTGCCGATGCGACCGCGCGCGGAATACCTCGAAGGGCTCGTCGATCTCACGTCGCACGACGACCCGAACGTCCGGCGCGCGCTGTTCCGGCAGACCGTCGCGTCGATCGCCCTCATCGATGCGCTCGACGGCTCGACCCCGCTCGACTCGCTCAGCCCGGATGGGTTGCTGCGGAGCGTCCAGACCGCGATGGCCGACGGCCTGCTCGACGACCTGAGCTGGCTCGCGCCGGCCGCCGCGAGCGTGGCGCTCTACGAGATCGCCGGAGCGCTCCCGCACGGGCCCGAGCGGCGCGAGCTCGGCCGGCGCGTGCTCGGTCAGCTCTACGCCGGCAACGCGGCGACGTTCGTCGCCCTCGCCACACGCATGGCCGCCGGCTCGGCCCGCGGCCTCTCCGGGGCGGGGATCCGCGCGCGCGTCATGCTCTCGCTCTGGCTCCCCGCCGGCACCGACATCCCTGTCGATCCGCTCGCGCTCCTGCTCGCGTCGCGGCGCGAGCTGTCGCGCGACTGGGTCGCGGCGCCCTCGACCGGCTCGCTCCCGGATCGGCGCCTCGCCGCGCGCCTCCTCGAGCGCGCCGCCCGCGAGGCGACCCGCAGGGCCATGCAAGGAGACGACCTCCCGCTCCGGCTCTTCCGCAACGTCAGCGAGGGGCGCCGGCGCGATCTCGACCGCAGCGTCGACGGGATCGCGCTCGCGTGGCAGACGCTCCTCGCCGACCGCGAGCCGCTCGTCTGGCGCCACGTCGCCGCGGCGCGCGGCCTGCTCGCGGGGGTGCTGCCCGACTTCGCCGACGAGGTGCGCGCGCTGCTCGCCCAGGATCTCTCCCCCACCGAGTGGCGGCGCGGCGCCGCGTCGCTCGCGGCCAGCGTCGCCGTCGATCCGGACGGCGCGCTCGCCCGCGCCGTCGAGCTCTTGCGGAGCCCGCTGCTCGCGGCGGACCCGGGCATCGCCACGGCGATGACATGGGGGCTGCCCGTCGCGGCCGACGCGGAGCCCGAGGCCGCCGACGCGCTGCTCGACGAGATCGCGCGCGCGTCGCCGATGTCGACGGCCGAGGCGATCGTCGAGCTGCGGCGTGAGCTCCGCGGCGCGATGAGCCGCGGCGAGCCGCTCGGCGCCCGCGCGGCGGCGCGGTGCGCGCGCGCCCTCGAGGACGCGCTCGAGGCGCCGCCGAGCGCGCACGTGCGCGACGACGGCCTCGCGGCGCTCGCGCGCGTCGTCCACCGCGACCTCTCGATGGATGGCGCCGGCGTGGCGCTGCTGCGCGGCGCGCTCGACGGCGCCGTCGCCGCGTTCGTCGAGACCGGGCCGCGCGAGGCGCACGGCCGCGCGCTCGAGGCGTACGCGCTGGCGGCCGAGGTCGTGGGCGCGCTCGAGGAGATCGAGCTCTCCGAGCTCGACGATGCGCAGAGCACCGCCGCGCGGAGGGCCGCGGTGGGGCTCGTGCGCGAGGTCGATGCGGAGCTGCTCGGCTCCGGCCTGCTGAAGAGCCTGCTGCTCCTGAACCGCCGGCCGAGCGAGGACTCGACCGGGGTCGCCTCCCTGGACGATCTCGACGAGCGGCTCGCCCGCTGGCTGCTCCGCGCCGAGGGCTCGGCCGCGCGGGCGAGCGCATCGCCGCCCCAGCACGTGACCGTGCACCAGCGCAACCTCCGCGCGCTCATCCACCTCATCGACGGCGAGAGCACCGATTTCGGCGGCGAGCCCGAGCTCAAGGCGCGCGTCCTCGCCCGCTGGACGGGCGCCATCAGCGTGCTGCTCGATCGGCTGCGCGCCGACCGCGGCTCGTCGCTCCGCCGCGCCATCGCCGCGTCCGTCGCTCGCGGCCTCGACGCGCTCGTGCGCGAAGGGGCGGCCGACGCCGCCGACATCTTCCTGCACGCGGCGATGCGCGGCGGCGACCCCGACGACCTGGAGGTGCTCGGCCAGGCCAGCATGCACCCGGACGTCGCCCAGCTGCTGCGCGCGTACGCGCGGTTCGCGCGCGGCGGGCGCGACGGCGGCGCGCGCGGCGGGCGCGCGCCCGACAGCGACGCCGCGGTGTCGGTCCGGTCGACGCGGCAAGGGTCCCTCGATGCGGAGCTCGCCGAGGCCGAGCGCGCGCGCGCGGCGCTCGAGCGCATCGCCGCGCTCGACGCGCTCGTCACAGCGCTCCCCGCGGGCGCGTCGCAGCGCACGGAGATCGTGCGCGGCGCGCTCGCGCGCCTCGCGCGCGCGCTCGGGGCGGTGAACACGGCGGGCGCGCTCAGCGCGCTGACCGCGGCGGGCGACGGCGACGCCAACGCCTCGCCGCTCAGCGCCCTCGAGGACGCCCTGGCGCGCCTCGCGCAGCTGACCGCCGGCGCCCGCCGGCGCTGCGGGGAGCACCCCGCCTCCGCGCCCTCCGGCGCGACCGAGCCGCTGCGCCTCGCCATCGAGGTCGCGCTACAGGAGGAGGACGCGGAACCGAGCATCGCTGCGCCGATCGAGGCGCTCGTCTCGGCCGTGCGCGCGAGCATCCCGGCCGCGGTCGCCGATGTTGTCGCCCTCGTCGTCCCGCGCGCCATGCGGCTCCCCGTCCGGCGCCCGAGCGCGCCGGGCAGCGTCGCCCTGCCCGAGCAGCCGCTGCCCGCATGGCTGCCGAGCCGGCGCACGCTCGGCGGCTTCTACGTGCACCGGCAGCTCGGCGGCGGCTCGCTGGGGACGGTGTTCGTCGTCACCCGCACCGAGGAGCGGCACGATCCAGCGGCGGAGCGCTTCGCGCTCAAGGTGCCGGAGTACGATCACACCGCGGCCCGGAGCGTCTCGGAGGCCGACTTCCTCCGCCTGTTCCGGGAGGAGGCGGGCGCGCTCCTCTCGCTGCCGGATCACCCGAACCTCGCCGGCTTCGTCACCTTCGACGCGGGGGCGCGCCCCAAGCCGATCCTCGTGATGGAGCTCATCGAGGGCATCCGCTGCGACAAGCTGCTCGACGCTCGAGGCCTCACCTCGCGCACCGCCGTGGCGCTGCTCGACGGCATCCTCGCTGGGCTCGAAGCGATGCACGCCGTCGGCGTCGGGCACCTCGACATCAAGCCCACCAACGTGATCCTGCGCGGGGGTCGCGAGCCCGTGCTCGTCGACTTCGGCCTGGCGGGCCGCCACATCCGCCCCGGCTGCGCCACCGGCTGCTACGGCGCCCCGGAGATCTGGGGCGTCGTTCCGCCCGGGGTCGCCGCGACCCCGCTCACGGCCGACATCTACAGCTTCGGCTGCCTCGCGTACGAGATCCTCACCGGCAGGACGCTGTTCGACGCGCCCACCGAGGTCGCGCTCATCACGGCGCACGTCACGCACGACGGGCTTCCTGCGCCGGTCAAGCGCCTGGCCGACGATCCGAGGACCGCCGACATCGCGGCGTTCATGTACGCCTGTCTACGACATAATCCGCGGGACCGCGCGACAGCATCCTCGCTGCGCGAGATGCTGCTCCGCATCACCGGCCAGCTCGCCGATCTGCGATGGCCGCTCGACGACGGGCGGGCTGCGCGGCATAACGCCGTTGCAGCGCGGAAGAATCATACAGGAAATTCCTGACTCGATTTTCCTCTGAATTCCCTCGGCTCGAGGCGGGATTTAGGCAGTAGGCTATTTCTCGGCGGCGCGTTCGGGGGGGCCGCGCATCAAGGCCGCCATGGCCCCCGGGTCAGCGCTGCTCGATTCCCATCGACGTACCGGCGCACCCCGGCGGCCAACCTATCTCGAGTGAGGCGAACGCGGCGGAGCGCTGGAGTCGCGCCGGGCGATGTTCTAAGGGCGGCGTCGTTGCTCTCCGCGCCGAAACCGCCTCACGACGAAGCCGAGCTCCGCTGCAGGGCGGACGCGCTGACCGGCATGACGCTCGCCGATCTCGCGCGCGCGCTCCAGCGCGCGGTGCCCCGAGGCGGCGTGCGCACGAAAGGGGCGGCGGGCGCGCTCGTCGAGCGCGCCCTCGGCGCGACGGCCGGCTCGACGTCGAGGCCCGATTTCCCCCACCTCGGGATCGAGCTCAAGACGATCCCCGTCGATGTGGCCGGGGCGCCGCAGGAATCGACGTTCGTCTGCTCGATCTCGCTGTCGGACGCCGATCGCGCGGAGTGGGAGACGTCGCGCGCTCGCGCGAAGCTCGCGCACGTGCTCTGGGTCCCGATCGTCGCCGCGCCGGGCCGGCCGAGCGAGGAACGACGGCTCGGCGCCCCGCGGATCTGGCGGCCGACGGAGGCGCAGGAGCGCGTCCTGCGCGCCGATTTCGAGGACCTCATGGGGCTCATCGGCATCGGCGCCGTCGAGGCGCTCACCGCACACGCGGGGCGCTGGCTCCAGGTGCGACCGAAGGCCGCGAGCGGGCGCTCACGGACGCTCGCGTTCGGGCTCGACGGGGAGCTCATCGCCGCGATGCCGCGCGGCTTCTACCTGCGCCCCAGCTTCACCGGCGCCATCCTTGGCGATCCGGCCGCGGTGCCAGCGTGATCCGGCCGCGGACGCGCGGCCTCACCGCGCGTCACTTGCAGGGGACGACCTTCTTGGTGCCGTCCGGCATCGTCGCAAAGCACGTCTCCATCGAGAGATCGCTGTTCACTGTCGCGGCCGGCGCGACGGTGCGCGGCGGGTCCGGATCGTCGACGGGGGACGCCCCTGTCCCCCCTGTCTGGCGCCCGCGCCCTCGCCCGCGGGGCGGCTTGCTCGGTCCGGCGCTCGCCGCCGCCGTCCCCGCTGCAGCCGGTCCGGCCCCGCCGTCCGCCGCTGACTCGCTCGAGCTGACGCCCGCGTCCGCGGCGCCCGAAGCCGCTGCGCCCGCGTCCGCTGCGGTCGCACCCGCGGTCTCCGCGTCGCCCGCGGGCACGACCTTCGGGATCGCCGCCGCGGTGTCCGGCGCCTGGGGCGGCGGCGCCGCTTGCTCGACGGGAGCCGCTGGCTCGCCCGGCGATGACGCGACCGGCGGCGTGGTCGCCTCGCCGTCCCCGATGGCGAACCGGCTGCGCTGGAACTGGAGCGCACCCCACGCGCCCACGGCGACAGCGACAGCCCCCACGGCCACATAGAGCAGCGAGCGCCCGCGGCGCGGGGCCTCCTCCGACGGCGGCGCAGAGCCCGCGGTGCGCGCGCCCTTGTCGCTCACCGAGGGGCCGCCGCTGCTCGTGCGCGACGCGCGCGACGTGGTCCGCGACATGGCCGCACGCGAGGCTGGCGGGGGCAGGTCGAGCTCCGCGGCATGCTGGCGGAGGATCCCCGCAATGGTCGTGCGCGTGCCCGGCGCGGCGTACGGCGCGAGCGCCTGCACGAACTCCGCGATGGACTGGTAACGATCCTCGGGCTCGCGCGCGATCGACTTCTCGATCACATCGACGAGGCCCTCGGGCACCTCGGGACGGAGGTCCTGGAGCGGCTCGGGCGGCGACGTGTAGATCTTCGCGCACAGCTCCGGGAAGCTGTCGGCGACGTACGGCGGCCTGCCGCCGATGATCTCGAAGAGGCACACGCCGAGCGCATAGATGTCCGTGCGGGGATCGACGCTCTTCGAGGAGCGCATCTGCTCGGGCGACATGTACAGCGCCGAGCCGAGGATCGTGGTCGTCTGCGTGAGCGAGACGTTACCCGTGTCGCCGGTCAGGATCTTCGAGACGCCGAAGTCGAGCACCTTGATGAGCGGAGCGCCGTCGGGGCGCTTCGTCAGGAACAGGTTCGCCGGCTTCAGATCGCGGTGGACGATCCCGAGCGCGTGCGCCTCCGCGAGCGCCTCGCACGCCTGGACGATGTGATCGATGCACTCGCCGATCGCGATCGTGCCCGCCTCGGCGGCGTGGCACGCGAGGTCCTCGCCGTCGAGCAGCTCCATGACCATGTACGGCTCGCCGCTCTCCAGGGCGGCGACGTCGAGCACGCGAACGACGTGGTGCGTCTGCAGCTTGGCGACGGTGCGCGCCTCGCGCATGAAGCGCTCCGCCGCCTCGGTGTACGACATGAACTCCGGCAGCAGGAACTTGATCGCGACGCGCGTATCGAGATCGAGGTGCAGCGCCTCCACCACGAGGCCCATGCCCCCACGGCCGATCGTGCGCTCGACGCGGTACTTGCGCGCAATGACGGTGCCAGGCGCGATCGTGTAGACGTTGTCAGCCCTGGGTTCCCCCGCGCCGAGCGGAAACGCAGCCGTCTCCGGGCCGACCGATTCTTCTCCTTCGGTCGAGTCCGGCTCACCAGAGGAGCGCGCCATCGAGCTAAGGTATACACGTCGCGCTTCTCCGAAGCGATTCCCCTCACGTCGCAGGAATGCAAAGAGCTGCGAAAAAACACCGCCTGGGTGGGATGAACGCGCGGGAAAGGCGCAAGCGAGCTCCACTTGAAGCCAGCCTGCGCTCATGGTGCACTGCCGGCGCAGCGCCTCCGCGATCGGCCGGGGCCGCAGTCAGCTGTCCTGCTCCTCAGGAGAGGCCCACACGTCGGCCTCGCGCCCGCGCGGTGCCGGTCCGCGCTCATGTCGCGCGGTGCCGGTCCGCGCTCATGTCGCGCGGTGCCGGCTAGCAGCGAGCTCAGCGGGTGCGTGCTGGCGGGGTCCTGGAGCGGCGCATGTTCGCCGTCGAGGAGGTCCGGTGCGGCCCCTCAGTGCCGTGCGCCGGAGTCTGCCGCGTCGCCTTGAGGTTACCGACATCGGCCTCGATCTCGACCCCGAGCGCGCGACAGCGCCGGATGAGGCGCTCCAGGTCGACCCCCGCCTCGATCAGCAGGCCCGAGGGCGGCGACGGGTCGACGAACATCTCGGCGGCCGGCCTCCGGGTGCGGAGCAGCTCGCGGATCTCGGGATCCTCGATCCAGAGGAAGCCAGAGGCGCCGACGAAGCTCGCCTTGCCGATCACGACGCTCGCCTGGATCAGCATGCGCGAGATCGTGTCCGGCAGCGGCGCGACCGCCTCGATGCGCGCGCGCAGGGCGTCGCTGTCGAGGCCCACCGACAGCGCGCGCGCTATCGACGGCGGCGTGAGCAGGAGATCGACGTGATCGCCGACGCGGCCGATCTCGGCGAACGCCGACAGCCCGAGCACGGCCGAGACCTTGGCGCCCGTGCCGACGCGCAGCGCGTGGGCCTCCACGAACTTGCTCTTGCCGTTGTCCGAGCTCGGCGCGGAGCCAGCGAGCAGCGCCCGTCCGCGCGGCGTCAACCGGAGCGCCAGATCTGCGCTGGCCGCGTCCTCGGCCCCGCCGAGATCGATGATCCCGAGCGCCGGCAGCGATTCCAGCGCGATCCGCCGCGTGATCTCGGGGATCTCCGGCGCCTCGACCGTGGCGCGCTCGGCCCAGCGACGGACCAGCCGCTCGACGCCGGCGATCCGCTCGTCGGCGGCGAGGTAGCCCTGCAGCGACTGCCAGGGGACCCAGCGGCCCTCGCCGAGGTCGTGCAGCGCGTCGAGCACCATCTCGCGCAGCGCGCTGATCGGGCTCGCGTCGCGGTTGTCCGAGGCGACGCGGAGCACCTCCCGCTCGGCCCGCGCCTCGTCCCACGCGCCGCCGCGGCGCCACGTCGTGAACAGGAGCGGCGTCAGGTCCTGCACCTGGAGCGAGCCAGGCGGCGTGGCCGGCGAGGCGGCCGAGGCGTCCCAGAGCCCGACAGCGCGCGACAGCGCGGCGACGAGCGCGACGCTCTCGACGTCGCGCCCGAAGCGCTGCGCGAGCCGGACGAGCAGCGACCGCGGCGTCCCGACGCCGGGGCGCACGTCGCTGCCCGGCTCGCGCACGCAGTACGCGAGCGCCAGCGACAGCATCCCCGGATCCGAGGCGAAGCGAGCGCGCCGCGGCGCGTGGTCCTCCTCGATAACGAACGAGCGGATCTGCTCGCGCCGCTTCTCGCGCATCCGGCGGCGATCCGCGCCGACGATGGCGGCCACCTCGGTCGGCACGACGTGCCGGTTCGGGTGGATGGGGATGAGAAAGGCGCGGCGCTCGAGCGCGAAGCCCGCCCCGCGGCGGCTCGCCGTCACGCCGCTCGCGCTGCGGAGCCGCATCGGCTCCCGCTCCAGATCGAGCAGCTCCTGCGTGTCGACCTCGCCGCCGACGGACTCGATGGCCTCGAGCAGACGGCGCTCGACGGGCGCCAGGCGATCGATCTCCTCGCGCAGCCGCTCCGGATCGCTCAGCGTCTCCCACGCTACCTCGAGCGACAGCGCGATGGGCGGCGTGGCCGGGCGGCCGAGGTAGTGCGTCGCGATCGCGCTCATCGTCTCGAAGGGCGCCTGCGCAAGCAGCGCCCGGATCGCCCGGGGATCCTCGCTCTCCCAGCTCTTCAGCTGGACGAGGAACGCCGCCGGAAGCACGAGCTCGATGCCCTCGTCGGTCTTGCGCGCGTAGACGACGCCGCGGGCGATGAGCGGCTCGAGCCCGGCCGGGAGCGAGGGGACCACGAGCACGCCGCCCGCCTCGGCGATGCGGTGGAGCAGCTCGCGGCTGGCGGTCGGGAGCCGCGACGGATCGCGCACGTCGGGGAGGCCGACCAGCGCGCGCGCCGCCTGCGACGGGGCGTCGATGCGCTTCGCTGCGTCGATGCGGATCCCCATCCGCGTGATGAGGCCCTTGAGCTCCGACTCGGGAAGGGCACGGAGGATGGCGTCGAGCCGCTTCGGCGACTCGTCGAGCTCAGCCTCGTCACTGCTCGCCATGCCTCCGGATTCGCGCGTCACCCGATCTAGCTCCTCATCTGCAGGATGCCCCCGCCCCGACTGTCGTCCGTTGGTCATGGTCATGTTCTCGACCTATCTCCCGGATATCCAATGACCCACGTGAACCAGCGGAATAGCCAGCCTCCTAACGTACACCAGGATGCTCGTCCAGCTTCAAGAAATCGAGCACTTTCCTCCTCCGTTCTCATTTTCGTTCACGGCCATCGCGACCCGTCGCCTGTCCGCCCTGCGCCTCGCTGTCGCGACGTGTCTTCATTGGGTTGCGTGCGCTGCTTTCGGAGCGCTCAACGTCGCCGCCGTGTGCTGCGCGCGGCACGCGCCACGCACCACCCTTTGCCACACGACGCGCAGGCGCTCGCACGCGCACGCACGCGCTCGCCGTGAGTCCGCGTGGCTCGCCGTGGCTCGCATGCGTCGGCACGTTCGCGGTGATGCGGCGCGGGACGCGCGCATGACGCGTCGTCCAGCGCGCCGGCCGTCCGACCCCTGGACGACGCATCTTTGCGTCAGGCGTTCGATATTTGCCACGCTTGCCACGCGACGTTCACCGCGTGATTCCGCTCCGGCGTGCCTGCTCCCGCGGCGGGGCTCCCGTCGCGCGCCGCGGCCGCGGCGCTGCCGTGTCGCGCGCGCGCCGTGCTCGCCGGCAAGCGCCGACCGGGTCGCCGGAACGCTCACGAGGGACGCTCCGCGACGAGCCGAGCTTGCCTTCCCGTGCGCTCGCGTGGGAACGTCGCACACCTCCTCGATTTCCCGTCCTTGATTCCCCGCCCCTGTTCGAGGCGCCCCATGCTGTGCACTACACCGCACGCCCGAAGCGACGAGCCCTCCACCACGCGCTCACGCGCGTGGCTCGATATCATCAGGCAGCTCCTGAGTGACCCGGCGCCCGCTGCGCCCATGGAAGCGCGCGGAGACCTGTTTTGATCCTGCGCGATCCGGTCCACGGCCTCATCGAGTTCGAGAGCGGCGAGGCGGCGATCGTTCCGCGCCTGCTCGGCGCCCGCGAGGTGCAGCGGCTGCGGCGAATCCGTCAGCTCGGGCTGACGTCGCTCGCCTTCCCGGGCGCCGAGCACACCCGCTTCGCGCACGCGCTCGGCGCCGCGCACGTGATGCGCCTCCTGATCGCGAGGCTCCGTCAGATCGACCGCGACCTCCCGTTCTGGCAGAGAGTCACCAGCGACCGCGCGCGCGACGCGATCGCCGCAGCGTTCCTGCACGATCTCGGCCACGGCCCGCTCTCGCACCTCTTCGAGGAAGCGATGCCGGGCGCGCTCCACCACGAGCGCTGGACCGAGCGCATCCTGCTCGACCCGTCCTCGGACGTGCACCAAGTGCTCGTACGACAGGACCCCTACCTGCCCCAGCGGGTCGCCGACCTCATCGGCGGGCGGCACGAGCTGCCTTACCTCGCCAAGGCGGTGAGCGGGACCTTTGACGTCGATCGCTGCGACTACCTGCTGCGCGACGCGCACGCGACCGGCGTTCGGTACGGCGAGTACGACCTGCCATGGCTGCTGCGCAGCCTCCGGTTCAGCGACGTCCAGGTGGAGTTGCCCGGCGGCGGCGCCGCGTCTGCCCCGCCTGCGCCCTCGCTCGCCATCGACGGGACCAAGGGGATGAGCGCGATCGAGTCGTTCTTGCTCGCGCGCTACTTCATGTTCCAGCAGGTCTATTTTCACAAGACCACGCGGAGCGCGGAGTGGATGATCGGCGCCATCCTCCGGCGCGTCGTCGCCCGGCTGGCCGTGGGAGACCGCATCCCCGAGGTGCCCGCCGCCGTCGCCGCGATGGCCTCCGGCGAGATGCCCACGCTCGGGCAGTACATCGAGCTCGACGATCAGGTCCTGCTCGGGGCGATCCACGCGTGGGAGGCGGCGCCCGATCCCGTGCTGGCCGATCTCGCCCGCCGCCTGCGCGTGCGCTCGCTCTTCAAGGCGCTCGAGCTGTTCCCCGAGCCCGGAGAGGGGCTCGCCGAGCGCGACGCGCGGCGCGCGGAAGCGCTGGACACCGTGCGCGGGATCGCGCAGAGCGCCGGGCTCGACCCGGATGTGTACGTCGGCGTCGACGTCGCCGAGGACACGCCCTACGCCGAGGACGAGTCGCTCCTGGTCGTTTACCCGAGAGGACGCCCGCGGCGCCCCGCCGAGGTGTCCTTCTTGCTGGACCGGCTGCGCAACGAGACCATGACGCGCACCCGGATCCTCTTCGCGCCCGAGCTGCGGGACGCGGTGCGGGAGGCGCTGATTCGCTGATGACCACCTGGAACAAGGCACTCCGGGGATCGTTCGAGCCCGCGCGCGGGCGCCGCGCCCGCGCCACGGCGCTCGCCGGCGCCGCAGCGCTCGCGGCGCTCGCGGTGACGTCGACGGGGCGCGCGGAGAGCGACGGCGCCTACGGTCGTCTCGACGGCGATCTCGAGCTGCGCGCCGGCGCGGGCGCCTCGTACGCGGCGGGCGGCCCGGCGCTCTGCGCGCGCGGCGCCGCGGTCTACCTCGAGACCGCCGGGCTGTACGCGCACTACATCGACGCGCTCGGCGCGGAGGGCTCGCCCGTCGCGCGCTCGATCGCGGGCGGCGTCTTCCTCCAGCCGCTCTTCCTCGCCCGGTACGCGAGCGATCTGGAGCGCGGCCCGCCGTGGCTCGACCTCTTCATGGACTCCGTCGCGCTCGGCGTCGGCTCGTTCTGGGAGGCGCCGCCTGGCGCCGGCATCGCGCCGGAGCCAGGGCTGGAGCTCTCGCTGTCGCTCGACGTGCCGCTCCTGGGGCGCGCGACGGGCCCGTTCCTCGGCCTGCGGGGCGCGCTCCGCTGGCGCGGGCCGGAGCTCGCGGGCGCCGACAGCCCGCGCGACGCGCAGCGGGCGCTCCTGTCGGTCACGCTGAGCTGGCACCACATCCTCCGGGTGCACCTCGTCGACGCAGGCGATCGCTCCTTCGCCCGGGGCCGTGCCCCCGCGCTCGTGGCGGCGACTGGCAGCGCGGCGGGCGCGAGGGGCCCGTGAGCGCGGCGCTCGGGCTGCGCGCGGCGCTCGTCACGGCGTTCCGCGACGGGCTCGCGGAGCTCGATCCTGCAGGGCTCGTCGAGCGCGCGCTCGACGACGAGGCCGGAGCGCCCGGCGGCCGCGTGTTCGTTGTCGCGGCGGGCAAGGCGGCGCTCGGGATGGCGACGGGCGCGCTCCGCAGCTGGGAGGACAGGATCGCCGGCGGGATCGCCGTCACCGTCGCGATGCCCGTGCTCTCCGCCCCCGATCAGCCGAGGGCGCCGACGGATCCCGAGGCGGCCGCGCTGCGCCCGCTGCGCGTGATGCGCGCGGCGCACCCGATCCCCGACGCGCGCAGCGTGGACGCGGCCGAGGCCGCGCTCGCCACCGCCGCAGCGCTCGGGCCCAGCGATCTCCTGCTCGCGCTCATCTCCGGCGGCGCCTCCGCCCTGCTCGCGGCGCCGCCTTCGGGCGTGTCCCTCGCGGAAAAGCAGGCCCTCGTGGCGGCGCTCCTCGAGGGAGGCGCCCCGATCCAGGAGGTCAACCTCGTCCGGCGCCACCTGTCGCGGATCAAGGGCGGGCGGCTCGCGGCGGCGGCGGCCCCGGCGCGCGTGTTGACGCTGCTCATGAGCGACGTCGTGCGCGGGCTCCCGCACGACGTCAGCTCGGGCCCCACCGTCCCTGATCCGACGCGCGTGGAGGAGGCGCTCGCCGCGCTGGAGCGCTGGGCGCCGCAGCTCTCGCGGCTCGCGCCCGCGCTCAGCGAGTCGCTGAAACAAGCGGACGCGCCGCTCCTGGAGGCGCGCATGCTCGCGGATCCGGAACGGCTCGCCGAGCGCGTGGCGGCCGCCCTCGCCGCCCGGACAGGGCTCCGGGCCGTCGCCGCCCCGGCCGAGGACGGCGATGCGCGCGCGATCGTGGAGCGCCGCCTCGCGCTCGCGCGCCGCCTCGCCCCAGGTGAAGCGGCCGTGATCCCGTGCGAGCCGACGCTCGCGCTGCCGGTCCAGCGCGGCGCCGGCGGCCGCGCGGGCTGGATCGCGCTCGCCGCCCTGCGCGGCTTGCCGCCGGACGTCGCGCTCCTCTGCGCGGCCTCCGACGGCGTCGACGGCAGCTCCGGCGCCGCGGGCGCTGTGGTCGACAGCGCGGCAGCGGCGGCGATGGACGACCGCACGATCGACGCGGCGCTCGCGCGCTTCGACGACGCCGCCGTTCACCGCGCCCTCGGCACGCACGTCGAGATGGGGCCGACCGGTCACAACCTCACGGACGTGCACATCCTCGCGCGGGACTTCGAGGGCAGCGCGCGCTGATCTTGCAGAGCGCTGCCCCGCGATTCGCGTCAATCACGCCGCGCCTTGTGGCGCACGCTGCCCCGTGACCCGCGGCGATCGCGCCTTGCTGCGCGCTTCCCCGGGACGATCACGCCGCGGCGCTGCGCGTCCTCACTGCGGCTCGGCGACGGACGCGGTCGTGTCGCCCATCGCCTCGCGGATGGCGAGCGCCAGCGCGCAGCTGTTCGCCTGCCGCTGCCGCGCCTCGAGCACGCCCCCCTCGATGGAGGGCGTCCCGCCGATGAGGTTGCCGCTCGCTTCCCGGCGCACCCGCAGGATGGGCTTGCCGTCCGACAGCCGCCAGACCCCGACCCGCGCCATGTGCGGCACCCCGAGCAGCGCCTCGGTGCTCGCCGCGCCCTCGACAGGCTCGTCGAGCACGAGGAGGTAATACTGCGCCCGCGTGAGGAGCTCCGCCGCGAGCGGCACGTCGTCCCGCATCGTGTCGTCGAAGCTGGACTCCAGAAGCCGCAGGCGGAGCTCGCTCGAGGCATCCTGCGCGTCGCGCACCCACTCGTCCGAGAGGACGTGCATCGTCCGGTAGGCGACGCGCAGGTTGAACGGCTGCGCGGGCCGGGAGCAACGCTCGGCCTCGTTGCAGTACTCGCCTGCAGGGCAATCCCGCGTGCGCTTGCACTCCGCGCCCGCCAGCGGGTTCGGGTTCGGCACCCGCAAGAGGCACGCGGTGAACGCGTCGCGGAGCGACTGCTGCGCGTTCTTCCGGACGGCGTCGACGCTCGTCGCCTCGTCCACCCGGAGCCGCAGGTAAATCCCCGCAAGCTCGCGAAAATTCCACGCCTTGAGCGCCTCGCGATCCACGAGCTCGGGCCCCGCGCCCCGCGACAGCTCGAGAGTCCAGCCCTCCACGCGCTCGCGCATCGGGATCCAGCGCGGGCCGAGCTCCACGGCGACGGCGCGCTGGCGCGCCATCAGCTTCTGGCGAGCGCTCTCGATCTGCCCCTGGGACCATTTCCAGTGCAGGATCGCCGAGACCGCGAGGACGAGCGCCGTGTAACCCCAGAACTTCGCCGGGGGCCAGCGCATCTTGGTGCGCGCCTCCCGCGCCTTGTAGACCGATGGCAAGCCGCGTTCGCGAGGCGGCTGTTCAGAGGACATAGGAGAGGCTCCACGCAGGAGGCCCCAGCCGAGCACGCCGGCAGCGCAGTCGCCTCCGCGCGCGCCGCGCGGAGGGGACGGCTGCGCCGAGCACGCCGCCGGAGCCACCACGTTCGATGGTGACCGGGGCCGCCAGGCACCGCCCAGCGCGCCCCATCCTTACTCTGCTCGATAGGTCAAGAAGCGAGGGTCAATTCGACTTCGGGAGCTTGCTGACCATGAAGCTGACGTTCGGGTAACCGGCGAACGCCGCGGTCTGGAACACGCTCTTCACGACCAGCGCGGGCACGTTCTGATCGACCTGGAGGATGCACACGCCCGGGAACGGCTTGTTCGGCTGCACCTGCTTCCACAGCTCGCGCTTGTTCTTGAGCAGGTTGAAGAGCTCGTCGATCTTCTGCATGCGCCCGAGCTCCTCGATCGCGCGGGTCGACCCGGCCAGGGCGCCGTCGACGAGGATCTGGTTGCCGTTCACCGCGACCATCGGCGCGTCGATGACATCTTCGACGTTCTCCGCCTTCGGGAGCTTGACGTTCTTGTCGACCGCGATCTCGCCCGACGCCGAGAAGGACATCAGGAGGAAGATCACGGTCACGACGAGGAAGTCGATGAAGCTCACGAGGTTGAGCGCCGCGTTGGGGCTGCGGGCGCCGTGCCCGGATACCTTGTTCCACACGAACCGCAGCGGGACGCCCTTCATCAGCCGGCGGCCCGGCTGGTGGATCACGTGAGCGTGGGGGTTCTTGTGATGCTTCGGGTTGAACCTATCCATGTGCGCGCTCCTGCCTCACCGGACCGAGAACGTCATGTTGAACACGGGGACCTGCTTGTCCCCGTCGGGCAGCCTCATCTCGCGCTTCGGCGCGTAGAGCGCGTCGAGCACCGCGACGATCTCCTTGAAGGGCGTGCGGTTGTCCGTGTGGAGGATGGCCTGGTCGAGCTTCTTGTCGCTCGGGTCACGGTGGCCGCCGTGGGTCTTCCACTCCTCCTCGATCCGCTTCGCCAGCTCGGGGTAGCGGATGATCTTCGAGGACGGGTCGCCGATCTCGACGGGCGACTTGTTCACCTTGACCTCGTTGACCACCGTCGCGCCCTGCTTCCAGACGAGCCCGAACTCGCTCTCGCCGATGTGAAGGTTCAGCACCTTCTCCGGCGTCTGCGGCGTCAGCTCCTTGTTCGGATCCGGAGGGCCAGGGACCTGGGCGTCCGCGTTCATGCGCGAATTGGTGACCCAGACCGCCGTGATCAACAGGAATGCAATCGTGACCATCAGCAGGTCGATGAACGGGATCATGTTGATATCGCTGTTCGTCGACCGCTTCTTGCCGCCACCGTCGCCGACGTCTACGCCGCCCATATTGCCTTCCCAACGTGAGCCTGAGCTCACCTATCCAAGTTGTTCCGGGGAACGCCCTGCCCGCAGCTCGCGGTGGGGCACCATGCTGGGTCTGACTTCGTCGTTCTTCCGAAGTTCCCGGGGCCCCGGCGGCGCGAGCCGCCGTCCGGGGCTTCGAGGCGAGAGAGCGGGCCCAGGTGGAAGCGCACGCGAGGGGCGCTCGACGACCCGGGCCCGCCGAGGACCATCAGGCCGCCGCCTGACCTACTGCTGCGACATTCACCTTCTGGCGGTTCGCGACGACGAGGTTGAGGATCTGTACCGATGCCTCGTTGATGTCGTCCTCGATGTGCTGCGTCTTGCCGTTCAGCACGGCGAAGCCGATGAGGCCGATGATGGCCACGCCGAGGCCGAAGGCGGTGCAGTTCATGGCCTCGGAGATGCCGAGGGCGAGCACGCGAGCCTTCTGGCTCGGGTCGACCGACTCGCCGGCGACGGAGCCGAAGGACTTGATGAGGCCCGTCACGGTCCCGAGCAGGCCGGAGAGCATCGCGAGGTTCGCGAGCAGCGCGAGGTACGAGGTGCGCGCCGAGATCTTCGGCAGCTCGCGGAGAGCCGCCTCGTCCATGGCCGCCTGGACCTCCTCGTCGGGGCGGTTCACCTTGACGAGGCCGGCCTGAACGATGCGCGCGAGCGGGGCGTTCGCCGCGGAACACATCTTCACAGCCTTGGCGACGTCGCCCGCCAGGATGCACTTCTGCATGGTGGCGAGGAAGACGTCCTTGTTGATCGACGAGCCGAACAGGTAGAGGGCGCGCTCGACAATGATGCCGATCGTGAGGATCGACCAGAACAGGATGGGCCACATACCCCACCCACCCTCTTTGAAAGCTTCATACGCTCCGTGCATTGCTTCTGTCCTCCAGTTCGCCTCGCGTCCCCGGGATGAGGTTTCGCGCAACTCGATCGGTTCCCTTTGTCAGACTCGTGTTGCCGAGGGGCGGCAGTCTTTCGCTCACACGTAACAACGGATGAGAGGCCTTTTTCGCTTGGCGGCGCTGGCCGTGGACGGCGTGCTCCTGTCGCTCTCTGGCGAGATGCCCACGGGACGCTAACCGAGCGGCGCTGACCTCTGCAAGAGTCCTGATCGTCTCTCCTGGTGCCGGCGCCCGGCGCCGCCCCAGCTCTCTCACCTGTCGTCCAAGACTGACTTCGCGTCGTCACGCCAGGGCCACTTCGTGGCTCCGGGCGCGGCTCCCCCCGTTTACCGCAGAGCGCGCCGCCTTTTCGTGGGCAAGCTACGCCGCTGCGCCCGGGGGACTCGCGCATCTTCGCGATTGAGACCCGGCGCCGTCAAGAGAGATTTGGCCACACCTGAGCGCTCTGATGCGGGCAAAACTTTACAACAATCGCAGGGTTATGGCACGTTCCGGCGGGAGCGAAGCGGGGGGCCGGCAGGGGCCGGCAGCAGAGCCCGCGGACCTACGGGGACGCGGCGCCGCGGTGAGGGGCGCGGACACGACAGCGCACTGCGGCAGTGCGAGGAGCATTACCCGACCAGGGAGCTCACGGACTCGGCAGGCGAGCGGACGCGGGGGTGGTTGAGCACGACGGCGTGGGCCCGGGGGGCGGGGATCGGCCGATTCAGGGCACTCCGTACGCTCGGCCGCCGAAGGCCGGCGCCGCCGCGCCGCGGTCGGCGCGGGCTCGCCGCGGAGCGCACGCTGATTTTTGCGGGGATTTTCAGCGATCCTGGCCTCTCGCCGCCGGTCGTCGCCGCATCGCCGAGCTTGCACACGGGATCGGGCGGCAGTTATAGTCGCCGCGCCTAGAGATTGTCGGGCTTCTGACGACGCTGAGAAAGGGACTGCGAGGATGCGTCATCTGCTGATGTTGGCGGCCGAGGGTGGTGGCGAAGGTGGGATGTGGGAGGCCATCAAGCACAATCCGACCTTCCTGATCGCGAACCTGGTCGTCTCGGCGGTCGTGGTGACGATCATCATCGAGCGAACCGCGTTCCAGCTGGGACGCTACCGCGTGAACTCCAAGGAGTTCTTCGCGCAGGTCAAGAAGCTGGTGGCGGCCGGCAACATCGACCGCGCCATCAAGCTCTGCGATGCCAGCGATTACCCCATCCTGCAGCTCGTGAAGGCCGGCCTCACCCACGCGAACAAGGGCGCCGACGAGATCGACGCCGCCCTCAGCGAGAAGCTGTCGGAGCTCAAGCCCGCCGTGGAGAAGCGCATCGGCGCCCTCTGGTCGCTCGCGAACATCGCGACGCTCATCGGCCTCATCGGGACGGTCTCCGGCCTGATCAACACGTTCGCCTCCATCGCCGCCCAGGGCCTCTCGCAGGCCGACAAGCAGCGGATGCTCTCGAACGGCATCGCGGAGGCGATGTACAACACGGCGTTCGGCCTCGCGATCGCCGTCGTGTGCATGATCGCGCACGTCCTGCTCCACACCCGCTCCAAGAACATCCAGCACGATCTTGAGGCGACCACGGAGCGCGTCTTCAACCTGCTCACGATCAGCAGCAAGCCTGGCTACTAGCTCATGGCGGACCCGCAAGACGTCCCGCTCAGCTCGGCGCAGCGATCCAAGATCCGGCGCCTCTCGCAGCCCAAGGAGCCCGAAGCCGGGGAGGAGGCCGGCGAGCTCAACGTCGTTCCTTACCTCGACATCATCACGAACATCCTCATCTTCGTGCTCGCCAGCGTCTCGGTGACATTCGTGTCGTCGATCGACACGACGCCGCCGTCCATCGGCGGGGGCAAGGTGCGCAGCGAGCTCTCCAGCAAGGCGCTGAACCTCTCCGCGTTCATCACCAGCCAGGGGATCTCGCTGAAGACGTCGAGCGGCAACATCGCGACGGGCTGCCAGGACGTGGGCAGCGGGGTCACGGTGCCGAAGGCGAACGACAGCTACGACTATCCCGCCCTCACGGCGTGCGCGAAGCGCCTCAAGAACGCCCGCCCCGAGTTCAAAGAGGAGACGCAGGTGACGATCACGGCGAACCCGGGCATCGACTACAAGACGATCATCGACGTGATGGACGCGCTGAGGAGCGACGACGGGGAGGTGCTGTTCCCGGAGGTCCACTTCGGAGTGGCCCGATGAGCGCCGATCCGCCCCGCGCGCCGCAGCCGAAGGCGAGCATCGTCCGCTACAAGGCGGCCCTCAGGAAGGCGATCCGCCGGAACCGGCGAGAGCCCGAGATCGACTTCCTGAACATCACCGCGATGCTCGACCTGATGACGATCATCCTCGTCTTCTTGCTGAAGAGCGTCGGATCGTCGGCGGCATCCATCCCGCAGTCCAAGGACCTCACCCTGCCGAAGTCGGTGATGCAGTCCGAGCCATCCCAGGAGGGCGTGGTCGTCATCGTCTCGAAGTCGCAGATCCTGGTGGGCGAGGATCCGACCCCGATCGTCGTGCTGCCCAACCGCGAGCAGCTCGCCCAGTCCGGCGTCGACGCGAAGTACAAGCGCAGCGGGCCCAACGACCTCTACATCGTGCCGCTCGCGAACGCGCTCTCTCACGCCCGCGAGACGGACAAGGCCATCCGCGCCGCGAAGGGGCTCGATCCGTCGTCGTCCGAGGCGATCATCGTGGCCGACGCGACCACGCCGTACCGCCTGCTGATCGAGGTCCTGTTCACCCTCGGGCAGAGCGAGTTCGGCAAGTACCACCTGATGGTCCTGAGCGGCGGCACCAAGCAGTAACCGCCCCTGCCCTGCGGCGGCGAGCATGCGCTCGCCGTCCCCCTGCCCTGCTCCAGGCGGCCACCTGCCGTGGCCGCCCACCTGACCCTACTCTGCACCGCGCTCGCACACCGGTGCCCGCCATCGCTCGGCGCGGTGGCACGATGCGCGCACCTCAGCTCGATCAGCGTAGACCTCCGACGACAGGCGCGCTCCCCCGGGCGCGCCGTCGGCCGTCTTTCAGTCCACCGCGAACAGCTCTTCCAGGTCGGCCTTGGTGAGCTTCTTGGCGCCGCCGGCGTCCTCACTGAGGACGGAGGCGACGAGCTGGCGCTTCTTGTCCTTGAGCAGCAGGATCTTCTCCTCGATCGTGCCCGCGGCGATGAGCCGGTAGGCGGTGACCACCTTCGTCTGCCCGATGCGATGGGCGCGGTCGGTGGCCTGCTGCTCGACGGCGGGGTTCCACCACGGATCGAAGTGGATCACGGTGTCGGCCGCCGTCAGGTTCAGGCCGGTGCCGCCCGCCTTGAGGCTGATGAGGAAGACCGGCACGCTCGGATCGCTCTGGAAGCGCTCGACGCGCTCCGCCCGATCCTTGGTGGAGCCGTCGAGGTACTCGTAGGTGACGCCGTCCTCCTTCATCGCCTTCTCGATGAGCCGCAGCATCATCACGAACTGGCTGAAGACGAGGACCTTGTGCCCGCCCTCGACCGCGTTCGAGATGAGCTCGCGCACCGCGACGAGCTTGCCCGAGTCGTCGTCGCCGAACTCGCGCGGCAAGCCGAGCAGCCGCGGGTCGCACGCCGCCTGCCGGAGGCGGGTAAGGCCGGCGAGGATCTGCAGCTGGCTCTTCGCGAGCCCGACGCGCTCGACCTCGCCGAGGACCTGCGCCCGCACCTCGCGCGCGACCTGCATGTAGAGCGCCCGCTGCTCGCCGGTGAGATCGCAGATCTGGTCCATCTCGATCTTCTCCGGCAGGTCCTTGGCGACCTCCTGCTTCGTGCGCCGCAGGATGAACGGGTGGATCACGGCGCGGAGCCGCTGCGCGGTCTTGTAGTCGCCCGCCTCGATCGGCCGCGAGAAGCGGGCCTCGAACTTGTCGAGCGAGCCGAGCAAGCCCGGCGAGACGAAGTCGAAGATCGACCAGATCTCCGACAGCCGATTCTCGATGGGCGTGCCGGTGAGGGCGAGCCGGCGCTTCGCGTGGAGCCGCTTGGCGGCGGCGGCGGTGGCGCTCATCGGGTTCTTGATGTGCTGCGCCTCGTCGAGGATGGCGTAGGACAGGTCGAGCTGCGCGAGGAAGTCCTCGTCACGTCGGAGGAGCGCATAGCTCGTGATGACCACCTCGGCGGCCTTCACCTCGTCGATCTGGTCCTTGCGGTCGGCGCCGTGCCAGAGGGCGACCGAGAGCGAGGGCGAGAACCGGGCGAGCTCGCGCTCCCAGTTCGTCACGACGCTCGTCGGGGCGACGATCAGAGCGCGCATGTGCTTTTCCTCCTGCTTGACGGCGAGCAGGAGGGCGATCGTCTGGACCGTCTTGCCGAGGCCCATGTCGTCGGCGAGCACGCCGCCCGAGCCGATGTCATGGATGAACTTGAGCCATGACAGGCCGGCCTCCTGGTAGGGACGCAGCGTCGCCTTCAGGTTCCGGGGCCGCTTGGTGCTGCCGATGTCGTCGATGTTGCTGAGCTTGTGGAAGAGCTCGCGCGCGGAGGCGGTCACGCTCGAGCCGCTCGCGTGCTGGAGCAGCTCGTGCACCCGCCCGGCCTGCGCCAGCGGCAGCCGGCCGTTCTTGCTGGCGGTCGTCATCAGCTCGACCTCGCGGTCGAGCATCGCGCGGACGGCGTCGGGGTCGAACGCGGCGAACGAGCCGTCCTCGAGGCGGACGTAGCGCTTGCCCTCGGCGAGACAGCGGCGCAGCTCGTCGCGATCAACGCCGACGCCCTCGCTCTCGAAGCTGACCTTGACGTTCAGCCAGTCCATCCCGGAGGTGACCTTCGCGAACATGCCGATCGGCTTGCTGCGCACCTGCGTGTCGACGAGATCCTCCGGGACGAAGAGGTCCCAGTCGTCGGGGAGCTCGGCGAGGCCCTCGGTCCAGAAGGTGAGCGCCTGGTCGCCGTTCGCGATGAAGCCCTGACCGGTCTCGTCGGGCTTGAGCCCGAGGGCGAGCAGCTTGCCCGCCGCCTCCTGCTGCGCGGCGATGTCGACGCGGATACAGCGGGCGCGCTTCATCCCCTCCTCGGGCGGCTGCACGAGCACCGGGGGAGAGATGCCGTCGGCGCGCACGGCGACCTCCGCGTCGCCGTACGCGGCGAACAGCGTGACGCGCGCCTCGATCAGCGCGCCGCCCGCGCGCATGCGGAACGTGGGCACGAGGTCGACGACCTCGGCGATCTGGTTCAGATCGGGCAGCTCCGCGCCGACCTCGAGCGCGATCTTGGGCAGCCCCTGCATGATGATGCGGGGCAGCTCGCTCATCGGCTCGCCGATGGTCGGCGAGCGGAGCAGGCGGCGCATCGCCGCGGGGGAGACTCGCTTGTCGATGCGGCGCGCGATCCCCTCCTGCGTGTCGATGTGCCAGCCCGGCCAGCCCTCGAACCACCCGCCCTGAAGGAGAGAGAAGCGGCGCTTGTCGTTCCCCCGCTCGAAGCTCGCCTTCACGATGATGGTGTCGCCGCCGACGGTCTCGAGATCGAAGCGCGGCCGCAGGCTGTCCTCGCCGAAGCGCAGCTGCATCAGCGCCGGCTCGAGGAGCACGCGCTGGCCTTCCAGCAGCGGGAGCAGCTCGGCCACGTCCTCGCCGCGGATGTCGACGGCCGGGTGGCGCGGGTTGCCGCTCTCGAACCGGGCGAGCAGCCTGAGCGCGTCGCGATCGGGCGTCGGGTAGAGCGCCTGCCAGGCGAGCGCCGCGGAGGGCAGCACCGGGACGCGCGCCTCGGCGTCGAGCACGGTGACGGTCAGCGCGCCCTGCCGCACGTGGAGGCGGAACTCGACGCGGCGGGCGCCGGTGACCCCCTCGGGCGGGAGCCAGGCGCCGATCCCGGTCTGTTTGGCCGTGGCGTCCAGGATCGGCGCCGTGAGGGCGGCGACGGCGGAGCCCGGCGGCCCGTGGGTCCCGACGACGGTGGGGACAGGAACCGGCGGCGTGATCGCCAGCCGCCCGCGGCGGTCACGACGGCGCACGCGCTTCAGGGCGTCACCGCCGGCGTGGGCGGTCTGCGGGACGAGGGCCGGGATCGGCGGCTCGCGCCGGGGCTGCGCGCCGCGAGCCTGGTCGCGGATGCTGATGAGCAGCGCCGCGACGTGCTTGCAATGCTGTCCGGCCTTCTGGAATGCCGGGCAGGAGCACTGGGACTGGATGCCATCGGGCGAGAGCTCCACCTTGACCGGATACGGCTCGGAGTCGGCGGCGCGGACGGTGCCGCTCGCCATCGTCTCGTTGATGGAGATGTCCTCGACGACGCGGCGACGGAAGTACTCCAGCCCGCGGAGGAAGGTGCGGGCGCCGAGGAGCCTTCGCAGGCCACGATCGCTGAGGGTGGAGAGTGCGTCGGAGATCGGAGGCGGCACGTCGTGGGCTCGGGATACAGGTGCGGCGGCAATTCGCCGGGATGGGTCGGGTGGACGGGACCGCTGGCGGATCCCGCTGGATGAAGAACCGGCATCAGATGAAGAACGGCAAGAACACGATGGTCACGGCGGGGAGCATCTTGATGAGCACATGGATCGCGGGACCGGCCACATCCTTGAGGGGATCGCCGATCGTGTCGCCAACGACGGCGGCGCCGTAGGTGGGGTTGTCCGCCCGCGCCCCTGTCTCGTCGACAAGGTAGCGCCCGCCGTGCGCGCCGGTCGCGATGTACTGCCTCGCATTGTCCCAGATCGCCCCGGTATTCCCCAAGAAGAGCGACCCGAGGACGCCTGCGACCGTCCCGGCCATGATCAGGGCCGCGACTGAATCCGCCGCGACCAGAGGATTATCTTCCGTCCTTGCAAAGCGCAAGGCAAGTCCCACGACGACGGGCACCGCCGCCGACACCAGGGCTGGCGCGATCATGTGGCGTAGCGCGGCCCGAGAGACCATCTCGACGCAGGGCTCGTGGTCGCCGACGAAACCCGGCGGGCGAGCCCGTGCCTGGCGCCTCACCTCGTCGAGGACGCGGCGGCCGGCATGGAGCACGTTGCGGATACAGCGGCCCGCCAGCCAGAAGACAAGGAGGATCCCGACCAGCGCGCCGAGGTAGACCTCGGGCCGGTCGAGGCGCACGACCATGGAAGCGGTGTCGCCGCTGCTCGGCGCGCTCAACGTCAGCGCGCGCCGCCGGGACTCGTCGAGGTAGCCGGCGACCAGAAGCAGCGAGGCGAGCGCTGCCACCCCGGCCGTGTACGCCTTCGTGAGCGCCTTGGTCGTGTTGCCGACGGCGTCCAGCACGAGGGTGCGACCTCGCACGTCCGGCCGCTCGCGGGCGACCGTCACGGCGACGATGCCGCCGGCGTTGTCCACGATGGGGCCGAACGCATCCATGGCCAGGACGTACCCGGCGGTGCCCAGCATCCCCATCGTGGCGACCGCGGTGCCGAACAGGCCTCCCCCGACGAGCCCGGAGCGGGCGCCGAGCAGGTAGGAGCCGAAGGTCGCGCCGACGACGACCAGGAGCGGGAGCACCGAGCTCTCCAGGCCGATGGCGAGCCCGCGCAGCACGGCCATCGCGGAGCCGCTGCGCGCCGCCTCGGCGAGCTCGCGCACCGGGCGATGCCGCTGCTCGGTGTAGTACTGCGTGACGTGCAGCACGCACACGCCCGTGACGATGCCGATGACGCCGCACGCGAAGAAGACGACCCAGTGGGCGCCGAGCAGCCACTTGGCCGCCCCGGCGATCCCGACGCCGTGCAGGATGGCCGTGACGTAGAGCCCCCGGACGAGGGCGTTGAAGGCGTCCTCCCGGTCGTCGGTCTTGACGACCATCACGCCGAAGAGCGTCGCGATGAGGCCGAAGGCGCGGCTGACCAGCGGAAAGAGCACGACCGCGAGGGCGCTCGGGAGCCCGGCGTTGTTGCGGAAGAGCATGGCGCCGACCACCATGGCGCCCGCGTTCTCCGTGACGGTCGAGGCGAACACGCCGGCCGCGCGCCCGGCGCAATCGCCGACCGTGTCGCCCGCCAGGTCGACGATCGTGGCAGGGTTCTGGAGGTCGTCCTCGTCGAGCCCGACCTCGGCGCCCGCGAGGTCCGCGCCGACGTCGGCCGCCTTGGAGAACGTGCCGCCGCCGAGCTGCGCCATCAGGGCGGCGAAGGAGGCGCCGAGGGGGTAACCGGCGATGACCCAGGGGATGGTCGGCGCGAGCGCGAGCGCCTCGGCCGGCTCGGCCCCGAAGCCGCCCCGGAACGCGAGGACCGCGGCGAACAGGCCACCGAGGCCGAGCAGGCTCGTGCTCGCGACGAAGAGCCCCGACACGGCCCCGCCGCGCAGGGCGATCTGCAGGGCGAGGTCGAGCGAGCGGCGGGCGCCGCTCGCCGCGCGCACGCTGGTGCGCGGCGCGATCCAGGTGGCGACCCGGCCCGTCGCGACCGCGCTGGCCGCCCCGACCGCGAACGAGAGCGTGAGCCACACCCCGAGCTCCAGCGCCGGCACCGGGTTGTTCTCCCCCGCGCGCCGGAGGAGGCCGTACGCGAGGAAGATGGCGCCCCCGAGCATGGCGGAGACCGCGGCGATCACGCTGCTCTGGCGGCGAAAATACGCCTCGGCGACCCCCTGGATGAGCGCGGCCACGCGCTGCATCTCGGGCTCGACCGCGGGTCGCGCGACGATCCAGCGAGCGAGGTAGGCCGCAAAGGCGAGCCCGATCAGGCCGCCGCTGAGGATGAGCGCAAGCTCCGTCATGACGGGCGGACCGGGCGCGCACCATGGACGCGCCGCCTCGGCCGGTGAGGATGGTGCGGGGCGATGCCCGCGGGAGCGCCGCAGGAACCCGCGCTGCAGCGACGCACGCCTTCCCTACTCCGGCCAGCAGGGCCGCGCAAGCGAAGACGACGCGCGCGGCCCGCTCATTTCACGTTGTTCGCATCGCGCCCTACCGCGTGGTCCAGCCGGGTCTTCGCGACGAGCGTCCCCACGCGCGCGTTGAGCTGCAGGAGCCGCGCCGTCGTGACCTCTCTCTCCGAGTCCACGAGGTCGGTGCTCGTCGCGCGTCCGGCCCGGAACAGCTCCGACTTGACGCGCATCGACTCCGCGGCCGCCGCGAGCTGTCGCTCCGCGGTCTCGATGCTGCGCGCGGCCTTGCTCACGTCGGTGTAGGCCTGGGCCACTTCCATCCGAAGCCCGTCGCGCAGCAAGGCCTTCTGCTCCGCAACCTGCGCCGTCCGGGCGCTCGCCTCGGCGGAGGCCCCCGCGGCCGTCGCGATGTCGTTGAGGACCCACGTCGCGCGGGCGCCGGCGGCCCACGTCAGGTCGAACTCCTCCCGCGTCGGGAAGATGCGCTGGTTGGGGTTCGCGTACGTGAGGTCGGCGACCGCATCCAAGCGCGGGAAGTAGCCGGCCCGCGTGAGCTGCTCCGTATTCTTGAGCGAGTACAGCGTCTCGTCGAGGGCGCGAATCTCCAGCCGCTTCGCGAGCGCTTCCTGCTGCAATGCGGAGAGCGACTCGCGAGGCGGCTGCGCGGCGAGACTGCCGCTCATGACGTCGATCCCCACCGTGAGCGGCCTGCCCTGCGCCGCCGCCCCGAGCGCGATCCGGATCTGCTCGTCGGCGACGAGGAGCGTCGCCTCGGCTTCGCTGAGCAGCTGCTCTGCGTTCGCCACCTGCGCCTCGAGACGGAGCACGTCGGCCCGCGAGAGCAGCCCCACCTCGAACGTGCGCTGCGCGTCGACGAGGTGCGTCTTCGCCTGGGACACGGCCTCGCCTCGGACGACGATCAGCCCCTTCAGCCCGACCCAGTTGAAGAAGGAGATCTTCGCGTCGGCCGCGATCTTCAACGCCTCGGCCTGCACCTCGAGCTTCTTCGCGCTCTCGGAGTGGGATGCCGCCGCGTATCCCTGGGAGATGCGGAGCACGTAGTCCGAGATGGGCACCACCAGGCCAGCTGACAGCGAGTACTGGTTGAGGATCTGCGCGCCCAGGCCGAACTGCGCAAGCCGCGGGTCCTGCTCCACCTCGGACAGGCGCATGTAGCTGGCTGTGAGGGTGATGCGCGGAAAGAAGCTGACCACCGCCTGGTCGACCCGCGCGGATGCAGCCCGCAGGTCTGCCTGCTTGGCGCGAAGCGATGCGTGCGTCTGCAGGGCAATCTTCGCGAACTCGTCCGGCGTCAGCCCTCCTGGCTGCGCGGCGAGCGCGGTGGCGAGCGGATCGGCCTTCGCTGGCGGCGGGGCCGCAGCGGCGGGAGCCTGGGGGGCCTGCGGCTGGCCTGGGGCGGGAGGGGCCGGCGCCGGCTGCGGGGCGACCGGCGGCGGAGCGGCCGGCTGCGCCGCCGCGGCCGGTGCGAGGAGCCCGAGGGCGAGCAGCCCGGCGAGCATCGAGGCCAGCGAGAGGCTGCGTCGAGACGAGGGTGCGGTGCTTTTCATGACCGGTCGGTCACTTATGGGCGGAGAAAGCACCCGTCAAGATCGCAGGCGAACGTGCGCACCGCGGCTCGGCGATCACTCGCGTCGGCGCCTCGCGAACGTGACCAGGCAGCCCGCGCTCGACCCGCGGCGCGTGTCGCGGCCCAGGCGCACGTGAGCCCGTGAGGGTGCCCCGCACCGCCCAAGACCGCGCTGGCGCCGTGGTCTGACGTATTCGTCACACCGTGCCGCAGTGGGCCACGACAGCCGGGACATGACGGACGGGCTTCCTCGAGGGAGGCCCTTGTCCAAGGCAGCACTCGTACCCGTTCGCGCGCTCTGGACGGCAGCAATTCGTCGCTCACTCCACGACAACGCGTATTGCGGCGCTCCATCGGATAACCGAACATCCAATGAAGTGGCCGCCATCTTGCTTGGCGGCGGACCGGAGGCCCTCATGCATAGACTGCTTGCATCGCGCCGCAGCTTGTCCCCGATGCTCGCCATCGTGGCGACCGCATCATCCTTTGCCGCTTGCGCTCCATGGGAGCTCGCAGAGGACGACCCCCCCCAGGTCGATGATCCCGGGAGCGTCTCGATCGCGGCGGAGCCGCCGCCAGCGATCAGCGGCGGGACGCTCGCCGTGAGCAAGAGCGCCATCAGGGCGGTGGCCTCCGATCCGGATCGCGACCGGGTGTGGGTCGTCGACCTAAAGGCGCAGAAGCTGACCGCGGAGATCGTCCTGGAGAAGGGCGACGAGCCGGGCCGGGTCGTCGAGGACGACGCGGGGCGGTTCCACGTCGCGCTCCGCCGCGGCGGCGCGATCATCACGATCGACGCGGACAGCGGCAAGATCGTCGACCGGCGCGCGGCGTGCCCGGCCCCGAGGGGCATCGCCTACGATGCCACGACAGACGCGCTCCACGTCGCCTGCCTCGGCGGCGAGCTCGTGACGCTGCCGGCCGGCCCCGGGGCAGCGACGCGCAGCCTGCGGCTCGAGCGCGACCTGCGCGACGTCGTCGTGGATGGCGATCGGCTCCTGGTCAGCAAGTTCCGTTCGGCGCAGCTGCTCACCGTCGACGGGGACGGCAGCGTCGTGGCAAGCGAGTCGGCGCCGAAGTTCAACCTGTTCGGGCAGGAGTTCACCCCGGTCGTCGCCTGGCGGACGCTCAAGCTGCCGACGGGGGGCGTCGCGATGGTGCACCAGCGGGCCCTGATCGCGCCCGTCGAGATCGTCGAGGGCGGCTACAGCTCCGGCGGCTGCGACGGGAGCATCGTGCACAGCACGGTGTCGGAGCTCGGGACGCCGACCTCCGGGAGCCAGACGAAGGTGTCGGCTGCCCTCCCGTCCGCGACCCTCCCCGTCGATCTGGCGATCTCGGACGACGGCGCGTCCTACGCGGTCGTCGCGGCCGGCACGAACGAGATCCTCATGACCAGCCTTGCGAGCCTGTCCCGGAACGTGGACAGCGAGTTCGGGTTCGAGGGCCAGGAACCCTGCGTCGAGGCGCACCAGCGGGTCGCGGTGGACGGCGAGCCCACCGCCGTCGCGTTCGCCGGTAGCGCCGTGGTCGTGCAGACCCGCGAGCCGGCGACCCTCCAGGTGCTCGCGCTCGACGGATCCATGCCCCGCGTCATCACGCTCCCCGGGGAGAGCCGGAAGGACACCGGCCACGAGATGTTCCACAAGAACGCGTCAGGCCCGATGGCGTGCGCGTCGTGCCATCCGGAAGGCGGCGAGGACGGCCACACCTGGGTCTTCAACCCCATCGGGCCGCGGCGCACCCAGTACGTGAGCGGCGGGATCCTCAATACCGCGCCGTTCCACTGGGACGGCGACATGTCCGGCATCGAGGCCATCATGGGCGAGGTCTTCGAGCGGCGCATGGGCGGCATGCACCAAGGCCCGCGCCGGGTGAAGGTCTTCGCCCGGTGGATCGACAGCCTCCCCGCGCCGCCGGTGTCGTCGGCGCCCAACGCCGAGGCCGTGGCGCGCGGTGAAGCCCTCTTCCACGACAAGACCGTGGACTGCGCGAGCTGCCACGCGGGCGCCCAGTTCACGAGCAACGACTCGTTCAACGTCGGCACGGGCAAGGCCTTCCAGGTGCCGTCGCTGGTCCGCATCGGCACGCGCGCGCCGTTCATGCACGACGGATGCGCGGCGACGCTGAAGGACCGCTTCGTCAACCCCTCCTGCGGCGGCGGCGACCAGCACGGCAAGACCTCCCACCTGTCGGAGGAGCAGATCGACGATCTGGTCGCCTACCTCGAGACCCTCTGACGCCCGTCCCGCCGGCCCCCCGGGCGGGATTTCCGCCGGGGAGCCCGCCCCGATCGCGCCCCCCTCACCGCGAATGATGTAACGAGCGCCGAGCCGCGATATGCTGGCGCGGCGTGAACGTCGCAGAAAAAGTCGCCACCCTCGAAGCGCTCCTCCAGCGGGTGCAGCGGAACGCCGCTGCGCCTCGAACCCGGACGCAGCTCCCGGTCTCGGCCGAGCTCGTCCCGCACCGCGGTGAAGCGCCCGGCGCCATCGCCAACGACATCGCAGGCGCGGCCTCGCCGGACGGCAGGCTGAGCCCGGCGGAGGCGTCGCTGGCGGGCGAAGCGCGGACCGCAGCGGCGGCCGGCGCGGTCGCGCCGCGCGCCCCCGAGCCGGTCCTGGACGACGTCGGCGGAATCGACGGCTCGAGTCCAGCCGGCGATGCGCGCCAGGTCGCCGCGTCGCCGGGCGCTCAGGTGCCGAAGCAGCCGGCCGCGGCCGCCAGGGCACCGCAGCAGCCGCAGCCTGCGGCGAAGGCGCCGCAGCAGCCGCAGCCCGCGAAGACGCCGCAGCAGCCGCAGCCCGCGAAGACGCCCGCGGCGGCCGCCTCCGTCGCGACCGAGGCCAAGGCGCCGGCTGGCAAGCCGGCCGCCGCGACGCCGGCGCGCACACCGGCGGCTTCTGCGGGCTCACCCGCGGCCGCGAGACCCGCAGCCTCGCTCGACCTGCCGCGGGCCGAAGCCCGCGACGCTGGCCCCCCCGCCGGCGCGCAGGAGACCTACCGACCGCCCGCGGAGCCAGAGATCAAGCCGAGAGAGGCGGCCCGACCGGCGGCGGCCAAGGTCACGGCGCCGGCCACCAGGTCAGCCGGCCAGGGCAAGGACGCGCTCTCCAGGGGTCCGGCGATACCGCCGGCCCGGGGCTCCAGCCCGCGCGCAGAAGGGAAGCCTTTCTTCCCTCACGAGGACGCCGCGGCGAAGCCGAAGGTGGCCGAGAGCGACAGCGAGCTCTCGTTCGCAGGGCTCCTTCCCGACGAGCCGGAGCCCGCGCATAGGCCGGGTGCAGCGCTGAAGCTCCCTGCCGAGCGCAGGCCGGCGCCGGAGGCTGCAGCGCCCGAGGCCCGCGCCGAGCGCAGGTCGTTGCCCGACCGCGCCGAGGCTCCCGCCGCGGCGCGCGCCACGACCACGCCGGTCACGAAGGAGGAGGTCTCCGCGGAGGCGGCCACGGCGCGCGTGATGGTCGCGACCGGCGAGCCGCTGACCCCCAAGGCACCGGCGGAGGCGGCCGCCGCTGCGCGGCGCGCGATCGGGGAGACGCCCGTCGAGCGGGAGCTCAGCCGCGAGATGGTCGACGACGAGCCGACCGTGATTCGCGGCATGCTCGAGGACGAGCCGACCGTGATCCGCTCGCGGCCCGAGGGCCTGGAAGACGAGGAGACTGCGGTCCGTTCCGCGCGCTCCGAGGCCCAGGCGCTCGCGCGCTCGGTCCAGGATCAGGAGACCGTCGAGGCGCCGCCCGGGGTGCTGCCCAGGGAGACGAGCGAAGAAGCGGAGCGCAAGGCCAGGCCGAAGCCCGCCGACCGCGACCTGCTCCCGAAGGTCATCACCAAGGATCCGCCCATCCCGGCGGAGCGAGCGCCGAAGCAGTCCGAGGTCGCGACGACGCGGCCGCCTGCGGAGGCCAACGTCGTCACCGAGCTCCCGCCGCCGCGCCCTCGCTCTCGCGTGGGCATCGCCCTCGCGGTCGTGGCGCTCCTCGTGGCGGGCGCGGCCGTGGCGCACAGGCTCGGGCTGTTCGGCTCCGAGCCGGCGCCCCTGCCCAACGTCGCCCCCGACACCGCTCCGGGAGCAACCCAGGAGGTCACGGCGCCGCAGCCCACGGCCGCGCAGCCTGCGGAAACGGCGCCGACGCCCCCCGCGGCGCCCGTCGAGACCGCGACCGCAGCGCCATCGGCGGTCGAGACCGCGGCGCCAGCCGCGTCCGCAGCGCCCGCTGCGAGCGCTGCGCCTGCCGCGGGCAGCGCGGAGGATCTGCCGTCGAATCGTGGCCATCTGCTGGTCAAGTCGTCCGAGCAGGCCTCCGTATACGTGAACGGTTCGCTCGCCGGGGCGACGGGAGAGACGCTCGATGTTCCTTGCGGGACGCGTTACGTGCGGCTCGGCAAGCTGACGACCGAGAAGGCGTCGACCCCCACGTGGCTCTCCTCCGGCCAGGCCGTGATCGTGGGCTGCCGCAAGAAGACCGAGGTGTCGATCGAGGCCACGGCGGCAAGCCCGGCGCCCGAGCGGCCCGCGAAGCGGAAAGCCAGCCCGTCTGGCGCCGCCGCCCCGGACCAGGAGGGCGCCGCGCCGGCGCCCGCCGGGGGAGACACTCCTCCCGCCCCCACCGCTGACCCCGCCCAGTAACAGCCCACCGCCGCGCTCATCCGGTGAAGCTGCCCTCAGGGCGGCCGTACGCTTCTGCAGGGAGCCAGGGGCGCGGTGCTAGGCTGCGCGCCCCATGGAATCCAAGACGACTGCGCTCCCCCACGCGGCAGGCGCGGCGCCGGATGAAGCAGCGGCCGCGCCGGCGTTTGGCAGGGCGGCGGGCGCTGGGCCCTTTCCGGCGCGCAGCCCAGCAGGGGGCGAGCTCCTCGACGACGTCGAGGAGACTGCGCCCAGCGCCGTCGGGGAGATCGTCGCCCGAGCGCGGGTGGCGCAGGGCGCCTGGGCCGAGGTCCCGATCCGGGAGCGGGCGGAGGTCATCGCGAAGGTCAAGAAGCGCCTGCTCGCGCGGGCCGAGGAGATCGCGGCGCTTCTGCACCTCGAGTGCGGCAAGCCGATCGAGGAGGCCGCGCTGGCCGAGGTGCTGCCGAACGCCGATCTCATCGACTACTGGACCCTGTCGATCGAGGAGTTGCTCGACGCGTCTCCCGTGGATCTCGATCCCCTCGCCTACCCCGGCAAGGTCGGGCGGATCCAGAGGGCCCCGCGCGGCGTCGTCGCGCTCATCACGCCGTGGAACTACCCGGTCGCGATCCCGCTGCGCACGATCGTGCCGGCGCTGCTCGCGGGCAACGCCGTGGTCTTCAAGCCGAGCGAGGTCACGCCGCGCGCCGGCGCGCTCGTGGCCTCGCTGTTCGACGGGCTGCTGCCCGACGGCGTCCTCGCCGTCGCGCAGGGGGGCAGCGACGTCGGCGCCGCGCTCATCGAGGCCGGCGTCGATCTCGTCGTCTTCACCGGCAGCGTCGCCACCGGCAAAAAGATCGCGGTGGCGTGCGCCGAGCGCCTCGTCCCGACTTCCCTCGAGCTCGGCGGGAAGGACAGCGCCATCGTGCTCAGCGACTGCGATCTGGAGCGCGCCGCGCGCGGCGTCGTCTGGGGGGCTTTCACGAACGCCGGACAGAACTGCGCTTCCATCGAACGCGTTTACGTCGAGCGAGCGATCGCAGGCCGATTCATCGAGCGCGTCGTCGCGCTCACGGGCCAGCTCCGGGCCGGCGTCGACGTCGGGGTGATGACGACCGCGCGGCAGGCGCAGATCGTGCGGCGCCAGCTCGAGGCGGCGGTCGAGGCAGGGGCGGAGATCCTCGCCGGTGGCGCGCCGGAACAGGGATCGCTCGCCTTTCCGCCGACGGTCGTCCGGGTGGAGCGCGAGGACACGCCGCTGCTCCGGGAAGAGACCTTCGGCCCCGTCCTACCTGTCCTCGTGGTGAAGGACGCCGCGGAGGCGGTCGCGCGCACCAACGCGTCGCGCTTCGCGCTCACGACCAGCCTCTGGACCCGCGGCCACGAGCGAGCCCATGCGCTCGCGCGGCGGCTGCGCTCGGGGGTGGTGACGATCAACAATCACGGCTTCACGGGCGCGCTCCCGGCCGCCCCGTGGACGGGGACGGGCGACAGCGGCTCCGGCGTCACGAGCAGCCCGCACGCGCTCGCGGAGCTGACGCGGCCACGCTTCGTCCTGGAAGATCGCAGCAGGGCGAAGAGCGAGCTGTGGTGGTACCCTTATACTCCAGCGCTCCGGACCATCGCCTTCGCGATGGCGCGGGTGCGAGGCGGCGCCGGATGGTTCGGCCGCGTCAGCGCCCTGGTCGAGCTCGTCGCGGCGTTCGCGAAGCGCCTGCTCGGCCGCTGATCCGGAGCTCCCGTCGAGCAACGCATGCGCCCTCTGATCCTCCTGTCCAACGACGACGGTTACTCGGCCCCAGGTCTGATCGCGGTGCGAGACGAGCTCGCCCAGCACGCCGACGTCGTCGTGTGCGCTCCCGCGGTCAACCAGAGCGCGACGAGCCACTCCCTGAGCCTGCACCGCGTCCTCCGGCTGCTGGAAGCTGCGCCCGGGGTGTTCGCGGTCGACGGGACGCCCGCCGACTGCATCTATGTGGCCCTGCACGCCGGCACGCGCGTGCTCCCGCGCCGCCCCGATCTCGTCGTGTCCGGCATGAACCACGGGCTCAACCTGGGCTCCGACATCTTCTACTCGGGGACGGTGGCGGCCGCCCGCGAAGGGGCGATGCGCGGCATCCCATCGATCGCGCTCTCCGCCGACGCAGGCGCGTCGCGCGAGGCCGCCGCGGCCCTCGGCGTGAAGCTCGCGCTCGCGCTGCACCGCGCCGCCGGGCAGGTAGGGCGCCGGCCTGCGCCGCTGCTCAACGTCAACATCCCCGCGGGCAGCGGCTGGCCCGTGCGCGCCACGCGCATCGGCGCGCGCCTATACACCGAAGAGGTGATATTCCGCCAGGATCCACGCGGGCACGAGTACCTCTGGATCGGCGGCGCGGGAGTGCGCCACGACCTCGTCCCCGGCTCGGATACGGAGGCCTACGACGAGGGGGCCGTCAGCGTCACCCCCCTGACCCTTGACCTGTTCGCAGCGCAGCACGAGGGCATCGCGAGCGGTATCGCCGCGGAGCTCAACGACGGCCGCGCGCTCTGACGGCGGTCACGCGAGGGCGCCCAGGTCCGCTTTCCGGCACGGGGGGGCTCGCCTAGGCTCGGCGCCATGTTCAACCACGACGACCTGCCCTCCGAGCACGCGCTCCGTTACCTCAAGGCCCACCTCCGCAACGTCCCGGATTTTCCGAAGCCGGGCATCCTCTTCAAGGACATCACGCCGCTCCTCGCGGACCCGCGGGCGCTCCACGTCACGCTGGATCTTCTGGCCCAGCGTTACATCGGCGAGCACGTCGACGTCGTGGTCGGCGTCGAGTCGCGGGGGTTCATCTTCGGCGGCGCGCTGTCCGCCCGGCTCAACGCGAGCTTCGTGCCCGTGCGCAAGCCCGGCAAGCTCCCGGCCGCGACCGATCGCGTGGCGTACGCGCTCGAGTACGGCACGGCGGAGCTCGAGATGCACAAGGGCTCGCTCAAGCCGGGAGCCAGGGTCCTCGTGGTGGATGATCTGCTCGCGACCGGCGGCACGGCGGCGGCGGCGGCGGAGCTCGCGCGCAAGCAAGGCGGCGAGATCGTCGGCTTTGCCTTCGTCGTCGAGCTCGACTTCCTGGGCGGCCGGGCGCTCCTCGCGGAGCGCGCTGGAGACGCGGCGCGCGTCTACTCGATCGTGCACTTCGCTGCAGGCGAGTGACCGTTCAGTCCTGTCCGACGCCGACCTGCAGCTTGCGCGCGACGATGCGGCTCGCGCTCGTCGCCCGGGTCGGCCCGCCGACGGGGAACGTGATCACGACGGCGCCCGCCCCGCCCCTGGCGATGCCGCCGCCGTGCGCTCCCACGAGCTTGCTCAGGTCCGCTCCATCGAGCGAGGCGCCGGCGTTGCGGAGCGCGTCGATCGGCCCCGCTCGTCCGATCGCCGCTAGCGCCCCGCGATCCACCGCCGCCAGCTCGGCGAAGAGGCCGGAGGAATAGACGAGCGCCGCCGCCGCCGCGGCCGGATCCGAGCCGCGGAACCAGGCGCCGGCGTCGTGGTAGGGCAGGTGCGCGCAGCGCGCGTACAGGGCGCCGAGCTCAGCGCCGGCCCCGTCGGCCATCCGGTCGGCGAGCGCGACGAAGCGCGCACGGAGCGCGGGATCGAAGTACGCGCGCGCGTATCCACCGGAGAACCGCGCGGTGATCGCGCGCCATGACGGCGAGCGCCCTGCTTCCTCCGGGTCGAACCCAGGGACGATCTCGACGAGACCGTCGTTCACCGCGGCGAGCTCGGCGTCCGCGCCCGCCGTCAGCTTGCCCTGCGCGATGAGCCCGCCCAGGCCCACGGCCTCGGCGTTCGGGGGCTCTTGCGCCGCGGCAGCCTGTGCTGCGCCGGCGCCGCGCGGCATCGCCAGCCAGAGCTCGGCGACCCAGCCCGCGAGCTCAAACGGCCCCATCGATGCGCCGGAGTAGATGCGCTTGCGCGCCGCCTCGCAGGTGCGCGCGTTCCGCGCCGCGTCCTCGCTGGCGGTCGTCTCCGGCGCGGGCGGCAGGGCAGCCGGCGTCTCCCGCGAGCGCAGCATGCGCACCGCGACGAGCACGCCCACGATCACGACCGCGACCACGCCGATGGGGATCACGATGTGCCGCGCCGGCCGCGCCGACGCGCTCGAAGCGGGCGGCGCCAGCGAGCTCACCGCGCGGTGCGCCTGCGCGAGCCGTCGCGCGATGTCGGACGCCTTACGCATGCGCAGGTCCTGCGGCAGGAGCGGCCACTGCTCCACCAGCTGCTCCAGGTCGATGGCGACCGGCGCTCCGCGCCCGTGCAGCGCGATCTGCCGCCCCTGGACGATCACCGATCCCGATGTTCCGAACAGGCCCAGGGCCTCCTGTACAGCCGCTTCGATCTCCCGCGCGCTGAGGTCGTCCACGATCGCAGGGTAACCGGAATTGCGGTCGACCTGCCCCGCTTCTTCGCGCCTGCGCCCGGAGCTCCTGGGCGCAAGCGCGGGAGGCGCCCGGGAAGCGCGGGAAATGCCGTGCGCGGGCGATGAAAATGGCACATTCCTGCGCGTGCAGAAGACGCGCGTCTACCTATCGCCCGGCATGTTCGGCTTCGCCACCCTCGCCTCCCTCGAGTACTTCGAGCATTTCATCCGAGCCATCGAGGAGCGCTTCCGCGACCGCGGCCGCGCCGTCGAGATCCGCGTCTGCGAGGTACACCCGACGGCGTCCATCCTCCGCCGGGCCGCGAAGCTCGCCCGCCTCGTGGACGAGAGCGCTGGAGACGACGACGGCCCGATCCACATCATCGGCCACTCGACCGGAGGCCTCGACGCCCGCCTCGTCGCCTCGCCCACGGTGCGCCTCCCCGGCAACGCTCACCGCCGGCTCGGCTGGACGAGCCGGCTGCGGTCCGTCACCACGATCAACACGCCCCACTTCGGCACGCCGCTCGCCGCCTTCTTCGCCACGGTGAGCGGCCAGCGCCTGCTCTACGCGGTCACGGCGCTCACGGTGGCAGGCCTCAAGCTCGGCGCGCCGCCGCTCGCGGCCGCGTCCGCGCTCGTCGCCGCGTTCGGCCGCGCGCAGCTCGGCTTCCTCGAGATCGAGCTCATCGACCGCGCGATCGAGAGCTTCATCCGCGTGCTCGACGACGCCTCGAGCCGCGAGCTGCGCGCCTGGCTGAAGCTCTTGCGCGACGACCAGGGCGCCATCGTTCAGCTGATGCCCGAGGCGATGGATCTGCTCCACGCCGGCCTGGAGGACCGCGCGGGTCTCCGTTACCAGAGCGTCGCGACGTACGCGCCGCGCAACGCCGTCCGCGACTGGGTGTCAGCGCTCCGGTCGCCGTGGGGGGCGATGTCAGCTGCGATCTTCACGGCGCTCTCGAACATCACGGCTCGCCTGAACGAGCACTACCCCTGTCGCTCCCATGACGGCTCGATCGAGCAGAAGCTCGCGCGCGTGCTCGGCGAGCTGCCACCGCCGGACGCCAACGACGGCGTGGTCCCGCTCGCGTCTCAGGTCTGGGGAGAGCTCATCTGGGCTGGCAAGGCCGACCACCTGGACATCGTCGGCCACTTCCCGGGCAAGGGTGGCCACATCGACTGGCTGGCGAGCGGCGCGCGCTTCAACCGCCTGCGCTTCGACGCGGTGCTCGATCGTATCGTGACCGGGATGGTGGCCGGCGAGCAGAGCAGCGTGGCGGAGCAGGCAGCAGCGCCGCCGCGCCCGGTCATCGAGACGCTCGCGCCGGAGCGCGGCGACGTCGAGCAAGCCGCCGCCGCGGCGAGCGCGGTCGGAGCGCCCCCGGCCGGAGAGCCCGCGGCATGAGCGGCGGCGACGCGGCGCGCGCGCTCGAGCAGATCGCGGCAGAGCTCGCCGAGTGCCGGCGCTGCCCGCGCCTCGTGGCGTGGCGCGAGGACATCGCGCGGGAGAAGCGGCGAGCCTACCGAGACCAGACGTACTGGGGCCGCCCGGTGCCAGGCTTCGGCGATCCGGATGCGCCGCTCGTGATCGTCGGGCTGGCGCCGGCGGCGCACGGCGCGAACCGCACCGGCCGGATGTTCACGGGCGATCGATCGGGCGAGTTCCTCTACGCGGCGCTCTTTCGAGCCGGGCTCGCCTCGCAGCCGACGAGCACGTCGCGCGACGACGGGCTCTCGCTCCGGGGTGTGTTCATCACCGCCCCGTGCCGCTGTGCTCCCCCGGACAACAAGCCCGAGGGCGCCGAGCTCGCGGCGTGCCGCAGCTGGATCGAGCGAGAGCTCGAGGTCCTGCGTCGCGCGCGCGTCTACCTCGCGCTCGGCAGGATCGGCTATGACGCCGTGGGCGTGCTCGCCCGCGCGCAGCGCGCGTCCGCCGCCGGGACGCACGCGCCGCGACGCGCGGAGGTTGCTCCCCGCCTGCCACCGTTCGCGCACGGCGTCGAGGCGACGATTTCCGATCCGCGCGGCGGCACCGGCGAGGCGCGGCTCTTCGGCAGCTACCACGTCAGCCAGCAGAACACCCAGACCGGACGGCTCACCGACGCGATGTTCGACGATGTCCTGCGCCGCGCCATGAGCGCAGCAGGGCTGCGCGCCGTCTGAGGACCGCCCGTCGCATCGAGCCCGTGAGGACGAGCGGAGCACCTCGCTCACGCGCCGCGGATCGACCCGCTCGCGACACTCGTCGGGCAGCGTCTAGTCCTGCTTCGACAGGAGCTTCTGCAGATCGCCTGACTGGAACATCTCCATGAGGATGTCGGAGCCGCCGATGAACTTCCCGTCCACGTAGACCTGCGGGATCGTCGGCCATTGCGAGTAATCCTTGATCCCCTGCCGCAGCGAGGGGTCGGCCAGCACGTTGACGTCCTTGAACTCCACGCCGCACTTCTTGAGGATGTCGACGGCGCGCGCCGAGAAGCCGCATTGCGGGAAGGTCTTGGTGCCCTTCATGAAGAGGACGACGCGGTTGCTCTCGACGGTATCCTTGATCGCCTGGTGGATGTCGCTCATGGCTCGTTCCTGATCTCCCGCCGCGAGCGGGATCGTCCATCTTTACAATGTACACAGAGGCCGCGCGGGATCGCCGGACCGCACGCTGAGCCGGCCGGCGGCGAGGTCGCGGCGGGGCCAGCGCTTGGCTCGCCAGGCGGATCACGCGACCGCCGTGCCCCGGGCGCGAAGTTCTGAGCACGCTTTCTGGTGTCGACCATCGCCCGCGTCAACTGGTCGAGAGCGCCGCAGGTATTCGATGCAGGGGGGCAGCGGGCCTGTTACCGCGGGCGGTACTGCAGCAGGCACGCCCTCCTCTTCGACTTCGACGCGACGGGGTCGGATTTGACGCGACCGGGTCCGCGCGGTGCCGGCTCAGCGCCCCCTCGGCGTGTGACAGGCGGCCCCGACCTTGAAGGATCGCGGCACTCGACGCGTTGCGGTGCTCGTTTCCGTGAAGCTGTCGAACGCGGATCGGCAGGTGCTCGAGGGCCCGTGGCCTCCAGGAGCAGCGCCACTTTCGCGCGTTTGCGCGCCTCGGGCCCCCGGCACCTCAGCGTCTGGCCTCGCGCCGGCAAGTCGTTGTAGAACACGTCCCCACCTCAGCCGTCTTACCGACCGTGACCGCGGCCGTGAGCCGCCGCGGGTGTGGCGAGCGTCCCAGTATCGCGGCCTCATCCCGCACAACCCTGTTAAGGAGCCTCGTATGCGCTTGTACGTCCTCATCCCTGCGGCACTGCTCGGCCTCGCGGCCCTCGGCTGCGGAGGCAGCGAACCGGAGCCGAACAACCCGTCGCAGATGCAGAACCAGTACGGGGCGTCAACCCAGTACCCGCCTGGACAGTACCCCCCCGGGCAGTACGGTCAGCCCGCCCCGGCCGGACAGTACGGTCAGCCCGCGCCGACGGGGCAGTACCCGGCGCCTGCCGGCTCGACCCCCACCGCGACGCCGACCACCCCCGCCGCGGGCTCGAGCGGCGGGCAGGCCGCGCCCATCGCGCCCACCATGGTTGCCGCGGCGACCCCCGTGCTCACCGCCATGGCGGCCTCCGAGGTCCAGGGCATGCAAGCCGAGGGCGGCGCCTTCGCCGGGCAGTTCCAGGACGGCCAGACGCTCGAGCAGCCGTTCAACATCCAGCCGGGCAAGTGTTACTCGGTCATCGGCGTGGGCGTCGGGCTCCAGGAGCTCGACATTCAGCTCGTTGCTCACACGCCGCCGATGCCGCCCGTGGTGCTCGCCCAGGACAGCACCACCGGTCCGAACGCCACGCTTGGCGGCAAGGGGCAGTGCTTCAAGAACCCGCTCCCGATCGGCGGTCCCGCGAAAGCGGTCCTGCGCGCGCGCGGCAGCGGGATGGCCGTCGGCCAGATCTACGTGAAGTAGTCGCCTCCCCGCGGCGCCGCTTCCCGGGCAGTCGCAAGCCCACGCGGCGCCGCGACCCGCGCCTCACGGCCCCCATGCACCGGGGCCGCGCGGCGCTGCTCGCGAGCTCCCTCGGGGGTGAGCGCGAGCAGGCTCGTCCTCGCGTGAGCCCGATTGCCCAGTACGCTGCTCCCAGCAGCATGGCTGACCGGCGGCTCACCAGGAGCGCCGTGGTGCGCTCGGCCCGCAGCTTCTCGCCAGGGAGGACGCAGGCTACACTCCAGGCGTGTACTTGCCTTGGAAGCACTGGGCGCCGCGGGTCGCCATGGTCGGGCTAGCGTCCTGCTCGATTCACCTGTCCGACGGGGCGGGGACGCTGGCCGAGGGCCCGGCCGAGGCCCCTCGTCCGGTGATGCTGGCGTTCGAAGAAGAAGGGACGCTACAGCTCGTTCCGGGCGAGCTGCACACGGTCTGGATCACCGGACAGCCGCCGGCCCCCTACGAGGTGAGCTTCACCCTGCTCGGCGACGCCGCAGGAGCGTGGGTCAACCGCACGACGGTCGTCGCGGACGACAACGGCAGGGCCTCGGTCCAGCTCCAGGCCTCGAAGCTGGGGAGCACGTTCCGGCTCCGCGCCGCCATGAAGGATGGCCCATCCGCCGAGCTCGGCGTGTCGGTGAGCGCCGAGGGCTTCGGCACGCTGCGCGTCATCCCGGCTTACCAGGGGACGCGCCTCGCGAAGGAGTGGACCGCGAGCGTCGTCGCGGGAGCCACCTGCGAGGAGATCGCAACAGCAGCACCCGAGGCGCCCGCGGGCGCGCTCGTGGCGCACAGCGGCCCGGACGAGCCGGTGGTCGTCGGCGGCGCCCCTGTGGGGCCGAGCCTCACCGTCGCGCTCCACAGCGGGCGGATCATGTGGGGCTGCACGGTCGAGCGGGAGCTGCTGGCCGGCTCCTCGCGCGACGTGAGGGTCCCGGTCAAGGATCTGCCCATCAACCTGGCGGCGACGAGCCTCAACACGAAGCTGACGATCACGTCGGCAGATGGTCTGGACGCGATGCTGGAAGCGGCAACCGAGCAGCTCGTCGATGCGTTCCTGCCCGCCGACGCCGAGGCCGAGGCCCTGCTCGACGCGATGCAGAGCGCCGCGCCGCAGGACGAGGCGCCCGCGTTCGCAGCGCGGCGGCTCGAGGCCGGATGGGACGCGGCAGCGCAGGCGCACCTCGCCGCGCTCCCGATCCCCCTGCGCGACAGGTGCAGTGGATGGGCCCGCGCCGGGCTGGCAGCCGCGCCGCTCACGACGATCGACGGCAAGCTGAGCGGCGTGAGCGACATGCCGGGGCACGCGCGCTTCGAGGTGAGCTGGCTCGGCAGCGTGACCGCCGAGAACGCGGGTATACCCCCAGGTCGTCTCATGTCGTGGACAGCGGATCCCGGAGACGTGCTCCGGCTCGCCGGGGCCCTGCCCTGGGTGCCGAGCCGTTACATCGGCGACGCCGCCGGGCTCGGGGCCGCCGCGGAGATGGCGGTCGAGTCCGTCCCCGCGGCGCTCGCCGCCGCCGCGGACTGCCCGGGGCTGGGCGAACTTCTCGCCGGCTACTCCGGCTGCACCGGCGACTGCATGGCGACGCTGTGCGCGGCCGGGCTCAAGAGCCGCTGGCGCGCTGGCCTGGAGGCGTCGAAGACGGCCGGGATGACCGGCGAGATCGCCGTGAACGCCTCGGGACGGGCCCGGGTCAACAGCGCCGCGGCGCCGATCGACTGGACGGCCGACTGGCTCGGGACCATCCGCTACGGTGACGGCGCGGATGCGAGCGTCGAGGGACAGGTGGACGCGGCTTCCACGGACGTCATCGCCAACTAAGATCTCGCGTCGACGGCCGGCGCGTCACCTGGCGGCGTCCTTCGGCGCGCAGCGCAGCCGCCACCTCCGGCCTGTTGCCCGCTCGGTCGCGGCGAGCGGGATCGCACTGGCTGTATCGTCGAGCTGCCTCTCGGGCGCCTTCGAGAAGATGCCTTGCAGCCTCACCGACATCGCGTCGACGCACGCGACGCCCGGATCCAGGCGAAGCCGGAACTCGGCGCCGTCGACGGACGGATAGCTGCCGCCGAGGTCGAAGCTCGGCGAGCCCTCCAGGCCGGTGTCCAGCAGCCAGCCGTCCTGCCCCGGATGACAGCGGTCGAGCGGCGTGTCCATGAGGTCCTTGCGACCGAGCGGCACCGCCTCACCGAGCGCGCCGGTGTCGCGGTCGATCGGGAGCACGTGCCACGAACCGGCGCGCACGCCAGGGTCCGGGGCCGTCGAGATGAGCAGGCCGACCCCGCCGCCCAGCGCGCGCCGGACCAGGCGCGGCGGATCGACGCCATAGCTCGTGCGGGCGGGGCGATAGTAGGTCGCCAGCTGCCGCGCGATCCCGAGGTCGGCGCGCCACAGCGTCACCGTCTCGTACGATCCGCCGGGCGTCACGAAGAACCAGGTCTCGCCGAGCCGGACGGCGCCGTTCGGAAACGGCCGGAGAAAGTTGCCGGCGCGGCCGGCGCCGTCACGGAGCGGGAGGACCGGCAGGCCCTCGGAGACCGCGAACAGGCTGCACCCGGCGCCCCGGCACACATGGGTGAGCGCTGCGCGACCGCCGGGATCGAGGTATGCGCCCCAGGACGCAGACCCGTAGGAGACGACCCCGAGCGCTTCGGCCGCCGACGCCTCGTCGGACCAAGGCGAGGCGCTGACCGCGCTGGAGCGCACCCCGCCGTCCGGATCGAAGCGGTCATCGAAACGGATGAGCCAGCGCCCGGCGCGCGCCCAGTCAGCGCCCCGCTTTCCCCATGCGTACGCGCGCACCGTCACGATGTCGTACGGAGCCCCGTTATCCAGGCCGATCTCGTCCGCTCCGAGCGTGGGCGGCAGCGTGTTGCGGAAAGGGGCCCACGCGGAGCTCGCCGTCTCCTTGGGCTGCTGCGGGCGCGCGGCCGGCGGCGCTGGGCGTGCCGCGGGCGCGGCGGACGGCCTGTCCGGCAGCGGCGCGGTCGTGGAGCCGAGCGCCTCGCAGCGCATCGCGATCGGGCTCCCCGCGCGCAGCGGCGTCTGGAGCGACGGCGGCGGCTTCGCCTCGGCGAGATCGTCCGGCAGCGCCGTCTTGCCCCAGCCCACCCGTATCCAGCCCTTGAAGACGCAGCCCACGGGGCCGCACGCTCGCGTCCGGGGCGCCGCTGCGTCGTCGTCCCGCTCGGGCAGCTCGATCGAGCGCCAGGTCATGCCGCCGTCCGTCGACTCGGCGGCGTGCTCGCCCTCTCCGAGCGAGAGCGCGAACCGTCCGGACAGGAGCGCGCCCGTGCCGTCCTGGCGCGGCGCGCCGGCGGTCACGTTGCCGCTCTTCACGTCGATCCGGACGCCCACGATCGGACCGCCCGCCTCTACCCAGCCGCCGAGGACGCCAGGCTCGCGCTCCTCGAACCCCTCGATCCACATGCCGCGCTGCAGATCGCGAACGGTGCTGCGGGGCTTGCCCGGAAGGACCAAGGGGACGCTGGTGACGTCGCTCCCCTTGATCAGCGTGAGCTGCCCCGAGGTGCCGGGGCGGGGCGGCGAGAGGACGGCGACGCGGCCGTCGGAGAGCGCGACGACGCGCTCGACGCCGACGTCTCCCGCGGACGCGCGGACGCGGACCTCACGGGTGGCCCCGTCGGCAGCGACGATGCAGTAGGCGCGGCCGGCTGACGCGGCGCCGTCGTCCTCGCAGGAGCCGCGGATCACCAGCGCACCGTTGCCGCTCGCGGATACGAAGCGCGGCCCGTCGAAGCGCAAGAGCCGACGCATGCCGAGCGGCGGCTGGAAGGCGTAGAGCGTCGTCGGCCCGTCGCGCTCGCCGCAGACGAAGCCGAACGACGCGCCCATGCGGAGCGCGTGGCAGGTCGCCTCGCGCTCGGGGTACGCGTCGGGCGCGACGTCGACGACGGCGCCGTCGCGCAGCGCGATGCGGGCCAGCGCGCCGCCGCGAGCCACCACCGCGGTCGTGCTCGAGTCGGGCCACCCGTCCTCGACCACGGCGCGCAGCGGGCGCCTCCCGAGAGGCCCCTGGGCCCGCGCCGGCGCCTCCTGCACGTCGTCGGGCGCATCCAGGGTGCGGTACGTCACGGCGCCGCGGGCATCGACCGAGTAGAACCCGTTCGCCGTCATCACCGCAGGGTCGCCGCCGATGACGGCGAGGGAGGTCGGCCGCGCGTTGACCTCGACCTCACGCCACGTCGCCCCGGCGTCGAAGGTGACGAGCAGCCCGCGCAGATCGGCTTCGACAACGGCGCGCCAGCCGTCGGCGAACGCGAGCTGGCCGTACGCGCTCGCCGCCGGGAGCGGGCCGAGCGGCATCGCCGCGCCCGTCTGCGCGTCGATCGCGAAGAGCCGGTGGCTGTGCGAGAGCCGGGCATAGAGGCGATCGAACCCCGCGGTGATCTCGTTCGCCTCCGACGACAGCTGGACGAGCGGCTCGAGCGGGGACAGCCAGCCCTGAGCCCGCCAGAGCTGCGCGCTCCCGCGGTTCGAGGCGTAGAAGAGGTAACCGCCGCCGAGCCGCGTCGGGAGCTTCATCGCGGTGACCTGACCCGACGGCAACAGCTCGGCGGCGCGCTCGAGCGACCCATCGTCGTGCGCGATGACCCGCATGCGATCGATGAGCACCCGCCTGGACCCCGCCTCGCTGGCCACCACGCCGCGCTCTCCGACGAGGTCCGGCAGCAGCAGCGATGGCGTGACCATGGTCACGAGCGCCCCCGGCGCCGATCGCCCGCCCGGAGCCGCGGGTGCCGCCGGCGCGACGCCGCCGCGTTCGCGCGACGCCTGCGCCCCCGACGGCGCTGCCGGCGCCCGTCCGCCACACCCTGCGGCGCCCGCGCCGAGGAGCAGCGTCATCGCGAGGAGCCGCGGGGCGCCCGGCGTCCACCGAGAGCGCGGCGCGTGCGGCCGCCGGTCGGGCTCGCTCATGACGGAGGATGCTAGCGCGCCCCCCTGGGCGCCGCACCGTCCTTGCTGCTGCTCACTCCACGGAGGGAGCGGCGGCCGGCACGAGGCGCAGCCGCGGAGCGCACGGCCCATCGATGGGGATCTCGGTTCACCGCGCGGGCGTGGACGACACCCCTCGCGCGTTCACTTGCCCTTCGCGGAGCACTGCATCGCGCACATCAGATCGCCGGCCGCGCACCCGCAGCCGCCGCGCTTGGGCGCCGGGGCAGCCGGGGCGGCCGGAGACGCGGCAGCAGGCTGCTGCGCCTTGCCCGCGCCGCCGCCGCTGGCCGGGCGCGACGTCCGCCCCGCAGGGCGGGCCGCGGGGGCGGCGCTCGGCGCCGCGGACGCGACCGGCTCCGCCGAGGCCGTCGCCGAGGCGGTGGCCGTGGCCGTCGCTGTCGGCGTCGGCTCGAGCTCAGGCGGCGTCGTCGTGGCGGGGGCCGCCGTCGTGGTCGTGTTCTCGGCAGCGGCGGGCGGCGGCGGCTCGCCGCCACCCTTCATCAGGAGGAAGACGCCCGCGATCGCGATGCCCGCGATCGCGATGCCGGCGCCGATGATGATCGGAGCGCGGTTCTTGGGAGCGGTCTCGATGTTCGTCGGCGGCGCGACGGACGGCGCGCGCGCCGTGGTCACGATCGGCGCGCTGAGCTGGAACAGGCCGCCATCGTTGGCGACGATGCTCGCGACCGGCGACGGCGCCCTGACGCCGGCGCCCGAGGCGAGGGCCTTCAGATCGATGAGGCCCGAGTCCTCCGAGGCGGTGGCGGTCGGCCGCGCAGGAGCAGGCGCGGCCTTCGCGGTGAGGGCGCTCAGCGAGAACAGCATCGAGTTCTCGTCGCGCTGGCCAGGGGCGGCGCCGCTCTTGAAGAGCGGAGCGCTCGTGGCCACGTCGTCGGAGCTGGGCCGATGTGCCTCGGGTCCCGCGCTCCCGCCGAAGAGATCCTGCGTTGGCCGCGCCGGATCGCGGCGCACGGCAGCTGCGCGAGGTGCGGACGCCGCGACCGCCTCGATGCCGGGCGCGGTCTGACCCACGGCCGCGCCCGTGCTGGGCACCGACTGCGACTGCACGGGCGCGGGCTCCTGCGCGGCCATCGAGACCGGCGCGCTGCCGGCGTGCAGCGCCGCGACGATCGTGTCGACCTGGCCGAGCGGCTGCCAGTCGGCCATCCCGTCCGCCCAGATGTACGTCTCGGCGTTGATCACCCCCGCCTGATAGCTGGCGACGATCTCGGCCAGCGACATCGAGCGTTGATCGCCGTCCGCCACGTTGACCAGGTACGTGGTCCCGTCGTTCGGAACGCTCGTGCCGGAGACCGGATCGGCGACCCCGCCGTTGGTCGTCACGCCCGAGCTGTTCACGAGGATCGTGGCGCCGCACTTGCGGCACTTGATCTTGACGGTTCTGCCTTGGACCTTCTCGTCCGAGACGGTGTATTTCGACTGACAGGACTGGCAGGTGATCTTCATTGGGGCTGGCCCGCAGGGGGGTAATGCCGGCGAGGCGTCGCGTAAAGTTTACCTTGATACCGCGCCGGTGGCCCGCTCTCTGACGTGCCAGTCGCGCGTCTGATCTCGCAGCTCCGCTTTACGATAGCCGAGGTCTTCGGCCCTGCGTAAAGCACAAAGGAACGGAGCCGCAGATGAGACCCTTGTCGGGGTGCGTCACACGAGCGCGCAGGCCGGCGCCTGGGGTGCGACCGGCCGGGTCGCCGACGGCGCCGATCCGCCGCGGAGCTGGGGGGCAGGTCACATCCCGCGGCGGGCGATGACGCGAGAGGGCGCGCCGCTCAGGCGTCGCCGCGCGCGGAACCGAGCTCGTCCAGGTTGGGCTCGTCGGTCACGACCGGCACATCGTCGACCGGGTCGTGGGGCTCGGCGCTCTCGCTGGGCCCCTGGGCCTCGTGGCTCCCCACGTGCTCCCCGTACGCCTGCAGCTTCGAGTACAGGCCGCGGCGGCTGATCCCGAGCACGCGGGCCGCCCGTTGCTTGTTGCCGCGCACGGCCTCGAGGGTCAGAAGGATGAGCTTGCGCTCCGCGTCGGCCAGGCGCGTGCCGACCGGGAGGCGCAGCACGAGCGGGTGCTCCGCCGCCTCGCCGGCGTCCCGCGGCGGCTCCGCCTCGTGGATGCCCCCTTCCCCCGGAGGCCGCCGCGGCAGCGAGGCAGGGCCCACGGAGGGCGGCGCTGGCTGCGCGACGACGACGTGCGAAGGTGCCGGTTCGGAGGGGACCGCCATGTCCGCGGGGTGGACGATCGGCACCGACAGCGGCTCGGAGGGCTCGGGCGGGACCACCGGCGCCGCAGTCCGCTGAGAAGGGACGCTGTCGTAGACACGCCGGCCGGACCGCCGCTCGATCCGGCCCTGCCCGAGCTGGACGTCGTTCGCCGAGACCAGCTCGCTCGACGCGAAGAGCGCGGTCTGCTCGATGACGTTGCGCAGCTCGCGGACGTTGCCGGGCCAGTCGTGCTCCGTCAGCCGCTCGACGGCGGCGTCCGTGAGGCGGCGAGCCGGGGTGCCGTAGCGCTTGGCGAACTTGAGCAGGAAGCGCTCCGCGATGGGCAGGATGTCATCCCTGCGCTCGCGCAGCGGCGGCAGCGTCACCGTGAACACGTTGAGCCGATAGTAGAGATCCTCACGGAAGACGCAGTCGTCGACGAGGTCGAGCAGATCCTTGTTCGTGGCGGCGACGACGCGCACGTCGGCCTCGATCTCCTTGCGGCCGCCGACGCGGGTGAACCGGTACGTCTCGAGCACGCGCAGCAGGCTGACCTGCACGGCGGCGTCCATCGTGCCCACCTCGTCGAGGAAGACGGTGCCGCCGGCCGCCGCCTCGAATTTGCCCTCCGCGGCCGCGAAGGCGCCAGTGAACGAGCCCTTCTCGTGACCGAAGAGCTCGCTGCCGATGAGCTCGCGCGGGATCGCGCCCGTGTGCACAGGCACGAACGGGCCGGCGCGGCGGCGGCTCCGGTTGTGGATGGCGCGCGCGACGAGCTCCTTGCCGGTGCCGCTCTCGCCGACGATCAGCACGGGCGCCATCGTCGCGGCGACGCGCTCGATGCGGGTGAAGACCTCCCGCATCCGCGCCGAGCCGCCGATCATCCCCTCGAACACGAGCTGCCCGTGGAGCGGATCGTCGTCCTCGCCCTCGACGAACTCGCGGGCCGGGCCGTCCGACAGCAGCTGGCGCACGAGCAGCACGAGCCGCGCGGGATCAAGCGGCTTCTGGAGGTAGTCCGCCGCCCCGAGCTTGAGCGCGTCGACGGCGCTCGTGATCGACGCGGCGCCCGTGACCATGACCACGGCGGGCGGCGGCGTCTTCGGCTCGGGCCCCTCGAGCTCGCCCGGGGAGAGCCGGCGCATGAGATCGACCCCCGTCATGCCTGGCAGGTTGAGGTCCGTGACGAGCACGTCAGCCGGCGTCCGCTGATGAATCTCGAGCGCTTGCTCGCCGCTCGAGGCGACGATGACGTCGAGCCCTTCGTGGCGCAGCACCGCCTCGAGAATGGCGGCCTGGTCGGGCTCGTCCTCGACCAGCAGCACCCGGCCGTGGTGGCTGTGGCTCCGATGTGGCGAGCGCGCTTGTCCACGCGGCATTGCAGCTGAAACGGCGTTCGGTCCCAAAGCTTCCCTCCCAGCTCGGCGGACGGACGGCTCGGCCCCGTGCGATGTGAAACGTGCCGCTAAATGTGTACCCCGTGGGGGCCTCACATCAACTCGGGAGTTGCCTCCTTATCGGTGCAAGGCCCCCCTCACATGCCGTCCGTGACATGCCGTCCATGCGCAACGGATGCGACGCCCCCGATCGCTGACCCCTGTGGTGACACGCCAGCGCGCGCATCACCAGCGCTCGATGATGCCGCATGCGATGCGATCGGCCAGCGCCATGCACGTAAGCATCGGATTCACGGCTGGACTTCCAGGAAAGATGCTCGTGTCGGCGACGTAAACGTTGTCGAGGTCGTGGCAGCGCCCCTCCTCGTTGACGACGCCGTCCTGCGGCCTGCGCGACATGCGCGCGGAGCCGAAAGCGTGGTTCGCCGCGGTGACCGTGTCGCGTCCGTCGAGCCGCTTGCTCTTCAGGATCTCGGCCTGTTCCGGCGACGTCAGCTCGTCGGGGACCCCGTGCAGCCCGGGCAGGATCGATGCAGCCCCCGCCGCCCAGCAGATGTCCGACAGGATGCCCAGGCCGCGCTGGATCTTCTCGACGTCGCGCGGCGCGTAGTCGAACCGCACATCGGGATCCCAGCTACCGCGCTTGGGACGGACCGTCCCCCGCGACTGCTCGGCCGCGATGATCACATCGAAGGGCGCCATCCGGTGGTACGTCCGGAGGTGACGCTGGTAGTCGTGCCCGAAGCCGGGGAACCGCGCGGCGAGCACGGCGGGGGGCGACCAGAGGACCTCGAGCTTGATGCCTTGCTCGAGGAAGTGGAGCGAGTGATATCCCTGGGTGGCGCCCTCCCAGGGATCGATGGGATCGGGGAAGACCGCCATGATCGCGAGCCCTGGGTGCAGCTGCAGCTCGTCGCCGACGTAACCGCTGGAGTTGGCGGCGCCGCTGCGGAGCAGGATCAGCGGGGTCGCCATGCAGCCCGCCGCGAGCACGACGAGCTTGGCCCGGATCTCGACGGGCGCGCCCTCGCGCCACGTGAACGGCTCGACGGTGCGGCCGCGCATCCCGACGGCCCGCTTGCCGGAGAGGAGCAGGTGCTCGGCGCGAACGCTGGTGAACACGCGCGCGCCCGCCCGGATCGCGGCGGGGACGTACGAGATGTCGGTCGACATCTTCGCGCGGTTGCGGCACCCCGTGAAGCACTCGCCCGAGCCGCGACAGCCGCGCACGTTGCGGTGGGTCGGCTCGCTCGACAGGCCCAGCGCGTCGCAGCCTCGCTTGAAACGCAGGTTGCGCTCGCCCTGCACCTCCATCGGCGTGGGCGAGACGCCGAGCAGGCGCTCGACGCGCTCGTAGTGGGGCGACAGCGCGTCCAGGGTGATCGATGCGGTCCCGGTCCGGTCCGCCCACTTGTCGAACACCCAGGCGGGCGAGCGCGCGCAGATCGCCGAGTTGACGACCGAGCCGCCCCCGAGCGCGATCGCCTGCATGGTCGGGATGAGCATGCGCCCGCGGGAGGCCCGCATCCCGCCCTCGCGCAGCGTGCGCGCCATCGACTCGCCCGCCTCTTGCCGGAAATCCTCCACCCCGAACGGCGGGCCTTCCTCCACGAGGATCACGTCGCGCCCCGCCTCGGCGAGCTCCTTCGCGACGACCGAGCCGCCCGGCCCCGACCCGACGACGAGCACCTCGCAGGACGCCCGCACCTCGCCGTCGTAGTCGGCGAACACCTTCACCTGGGGGCGCGGCTCGCTGGGCGCGAGCGGCTCCACCGCGGCCCTCGAGCGGAGCGCGGCCGCGGAGAGCGAGCGCCGCTCGACGCGCTCGGGGCTCGCGGGCGGAAGCGACCTCTCCAGGCCGGGAAGCTTCATGCCGTCACCCCCGGCGCGAGCGACGAGGGCTTCACCGCGAGCGCCGCGCTCGCGGCGGCGCGGCGCTCGAACGGCGTGGCGCAGCAGGCGACGCCGATCGCGCGGGCGACCTTCTCGTTCGCGAGGTAGCCCATAGAGAGCACCGTCCGGAGCGAGAGGAACGTCACCCGCCGGAGATAGATGCAGCTCTGCGCCATCGACGCGAGCACCGCGACGCGATCGGCCTCCGGGAGGCGTGTGAAACGCGCGCGGCGCGGCCCGAAGACCCAGGGCGAGAGCTCGACGAAGTGGAGCAGCAGCCGCATGTACGGCCGAAGAGGCCGCGGCGTGCGCGCGACGTAGTTATCCATGTACTCGACCAGCCCGGCCTCGGTGCCGGAGAGCGGGATCGGGCCGCCAGCGGGGAACAGCGCGTCCGCGCAGGCGGCCACGATGGCCCGCTCCCTCACGGAGAGCGCGCGGGAGGGCGCCCCGGAGGCCGGAGCCCTGCGCGCGAGGCCGACCGCGGCGAAGGTGAGCGCCGCGAGGGCAACCACGAGGCAGATCACGGGCAGGTGCGCAACGAGGTCGCTCATCACTCGACTCCTTCCTTGTCGGTGCGGACCCGGGCGGCGCTCCGCTCGGCCGCCGCCCTCGCGTCCGCGACACGGTTCATCTCGCCCGAAGCCGTCGCCATGACTGCCTCGACAGCGTAGTCCGACGAGCAGAGTGCGCAATTTCGTTCGCACTGCGTCGGGGTGTTCGCACACCATCCTGTCCTGATTTACGCAGCTCGAGGTTACCGCTGTGACAATCGCGGTATGGTCGGCGCCCGATGAGCGACGAGCCCAGAAGCGCCGTGGAGATGAGCGAAGAGGCAGGCCCCGACGAGTCGATGGAAGAAGAGGAGTCGGCGGATGAGGAGCGCCACACGTCGCCGGCGCGCGACCTTCGATCCTGGCTCGCCGGCGCTCCCCTCCCCGCCTGGCTCCAGATCGCGCTCGGGCTGGTCGCGCCGATGCTGATCACGATCGTGGCGGCGCTCCGCGTCGCGAGCTTCACGATCGACGACGCCTACATCTAATACCGGTACGCGGAGAACCTCGCGCGCGGCAACGGGCTCGTTTACAACGTGGGCGAACGCGTCGAGGGGTACACGAACTTCCTCTGGACCGTGCTGCTCGCCGCGGCGGTGAAGGTAGGGGCGACGCCGACCGCGGCGTCGAAGGTGCTCGGCGCCGCCTGCGCCTGCGGCGCGCTCGTCCCGACCTACCTCCTGTCGCAGCGGCTGCGCCGCTTCTCGAACGTCCCCTGCCTCGCGACGTGGCTGCTCGCGACCAGCATTCTCTTCTCCGGTTACGCGGTGTTCGGGCTGGAGACGCCGCTCTTCCTCCTGCTCACGCTCGCGGGGACCGAGCTCTTCCTCCGCGAGGAGGACGCCGCCGCGGCCGGCGACGGGGCTCGGGCCGCGCGCTCCTTCCCCTGGTCCGGCGTTGTGTTCGCGCTCGCCGCGCTCACCCGCCCGGAGGCGCCGCTGTTCCTCGGGCTGCTCGTCATCTGGCACGTGGACCAGGCCTTTTCGCGCCGGAACATGCTCCGCCTGCTCGCCTTCGCGCTCCCGGTCGCCGTCCACCTGTTCTGGCGGCACAGCTATTACGGCGCGTGGCTCCCGAACACGCTCGCCGCGAAGACAGGCAACTTCGCGCAGCAGTTCCAGGGCGGGAGCGACTACGTCCGCAAATACGCGCAGCACGCCGGCGCCTTCCTGTGGCTCGGGCTCTTCTCGGTTCGCCTCGTCGATCGTCCACCGGCGCCGGAGCGGCCTCACGATCGCGTCGATCGCGCTCCTCTTCGGCGTGTACGTCGTCACCGTGGGCGGCGACTGGATGCCGTACTTCCGGTTCCTGGCGCCCGCTGAGCCGTTCGCGTTCCTGCTCGTCGACGACGCCGTCCGCGCGATCGCCGCCCGCCGCGAGCGGGCCGCGTCGCTCGCGATCGCGGCGTTCGGCGCGATCACGATCGCGACCCGCACCGGGGAGCTGGTGCGGGCTCAGCGCAACATCCTCGTCAACGACAAGGGGTTCTGGGATGACGCGGCCGGGCGCACGGCCGCGTGGCTCGTCGACAACGCGGAGCCTGGTCCATCGCGATCGCGGACATCGGCTACGTCGGTTACCGGACGGGCTTCCCGGTCGTCGACATGCTGGGGCTGCTCAGCCCCGAGGTCTCGAGCCTGCCAGGCGGGTACACGCACAAGGTGGGGACCGGCTACACCGACGCGCTCTTCGCCAAGAACCCGCGCTACTTCCTGCTCATCGCCTCCGGCGTGGACTGCAAGAACCCGACGGTGCCCTCCTCGCGCGCCTCGTATAACGATCCCCGCTTCAAGAAGGACTACAAGCTCAGCCAGGCCATCGCGCTGCGGAAGGGCGGCGCCTGGTGCATCTACGGCAAGAAGTCGTACCCCTGACGGCCAGCCCGCCGCGCGCTCGCCTCACCGCGCGCTCGCTCGGCGCCTCACGGCGGCTCGTCGCTCCGCGCCGGCGCTTCTCCGGATGCCTCCGCCGTAGCGGTGCCCCAGAACGCGCGCACGTCGTCGATGCGCTCCGTCCGGCGCGCATCGGGCAGGCTGTCGAGCAGCACGCGTCCGTAGCCGCGCGTGCGGACCCTGCGGTCCAGGATCGCGACGATGCCGCGGTCTGTGCGCGTGCGGATCAGCCGGCCGAAGCCCTGCTTCAGGGTGATCGCGGCCTGCGGGACGCTGTAGGCGATGAACGGGTTGCCGCCGCCCTGCTCGATCGACGCGCACCGGGCCGCGACGACCGGATCGGTCGGCACCGCGAACGGGAGCTTCTCGATGATCACGAGGCGCAGCGCCTCGCCGGGGACGTCGACCCCCTCCCAGAAGCTCATCGTCGCGACGAGCACGGCGTGCCGCTCGGCGCGGAAGCGGCGGAGCAGCGCCCCCTTCGGCGCGTCTCCCTGCACGAGCAGCGGCATCTGCTGCCGCGGCGCGCCCCCGTCCGGCCGCGACGGATGGCCGGGCGCGCGGGCGAGCCGGACGCGCAGGGCCGCAGCGAGCGCCTTCATGGCGCGGATCGAGGTGCAGAGGACAAAAGCGCCACCGCCCGTGATGCCGATGAGCTCGGCCATGCGATCGGCCGCGCGCTCGACGAACGCCGCGTCGGTCGCCTCGGGGAGGTCGCGCGGCGTGTAGAGCAGCGCGGTGTTTGGGTAGTCGAACGGAGACGGGACCTCGAGCTCGTCGACGGGCACCGACACGTCCTCGTCCAGGCCCATCCGCGACCGGAGGAAGCGGAACCCGGACCCGGAGGAGCCGCCGCCCGTGGTGAGCGTGGCGCTCGTCAGCACCACGGCGCCGATCCGCTCGAAGACGTGCTCGCGCAGCATGTCCCCGAGATCGACCGGCGACGCGCCGAACGAGACGGAGCGGCCGCGCACCTCGACCCAGGTGACCTGGTTGGTCGCCGGGTCGACGATCCGGGCGGCGTCGTCCCGCAGCTGCGCGGCGCGGTTGCCGACGAGCTGCACCGCCTCGCTGATCGCGTTCGCGCTCGCGTACCCCGAGAGCGCCTCGAGGTGGTTGTCGAGCCGATGGTAGGCGTCGAGCAGCTCGCCCGACCAGGTATCCCGGGCGAGCGGGACCCGGGCTTCGCCGCGATCCGCGCTGCCGACGGCGCCGCCGAGCGAGGCGAGCCGATCGAAGAGGGCGTCCGCGGACTCGCGCACCACCGCCGTGATCGCCGTCCCCTCGCCTCGCCCAAGGATGCGATCGGCGAGGCCGGACGAGATGAAGGCCCGGTCCGCGTCGCGGAGCATCGAGTCGACCCGCGCGCGCGAGACGCGGACGCCGAAGAAGCCCGTCGCGATGTCCTCGAGCTGGTGCGCCTCGTCGAAGATGACCGCGTCGTACGGCGGCAGCGCGCCGGCGCCGGCGAAGCCGCGGCGCGCCCCGGCGATCTTCAGCGCGAGGTCCGCGAAGAAGAGGTGGTGGTTGACGATGAGCAGGCGCGCCGCCTCGCTGTCGCGCTTCATCCGCGTGACGAAGCACTCGTCGTAGTAGTCGCACGAGGCCCCGAGCCGCGTCTCGCTGGACGACGCCACCTCTCGCCAGACGGGATCCCCCTCGGCGAGGTAGGCGAGCTCCGCGACGTCGCCCATCTCGGTCTCCTGCGCCCACGCCTCCAGGAGCGGCAGCGACCGCCCCGCGGTCCCGGCGCCCGCGCCGGGGCTCTGGCGGAGCTCGTTGAAGCGGCGCAGGCAGAGGTAGTTGCCGAGCCCCTTCACCAGCGCCGCGCGCGGATCCAGCCGGAGGTGCTCGGCCACGAGCGGCAGGTCCTTCGTGTAGATCTGGTCCTCGAGCGCCTTCGTCGCGGTCGACACGACGACCTTGCGGCCGCTCAGGATCGCGGGGACCAGGTAGGCGAGCGTCTTGCCGGTCCCGGTGCCCGCCTCGCAGAGTAGGATACGGTCCTCGGCGATCGCCCGCTCGACGGCGCTCGCCATCGCGACCTGCCCCTCGCGGTCCTCATACCCCTGGAGCCCGCGCGCGAACGGGCCGGTGGGGCCGAGCAGGCTCGCGGCTCGGTCGAAGGGCATCGTCTACCGCTTACCGCGGCAGGGCAGTCTTCTCCAGCGAGAGGGCGAACCCCACCTCGCTGACGGCGAGCTCGAGCGAAGCCACCGGCTTCTCGAACTGGACCTCGCACCATGTATCCAGGGTCCGCTCGGCGTCGCTCGGGTCGCGGACGTCGCGGAGGGCGGCCTCGCCCTCGGTGTAGCCTCGCGCCACGGCGGGCTCGGCCAGGCCACGCGCCCGCTCGAAGAGCTGCTCGTCCGCCGCGCCCGGAAAGTCGTTGCGCTGGGCGCGCACGACGAACCCGACCCGCAGCGGCTCGGCGCGCACGACGATCCCCGAATCCATGAGCAGGTTCTCCCGCACCCGCTCCGCGACGTGCACAGCGTCGCCACGGGTGCGGTAAACCTCGAATCCGGCCTGGAGCAGGGCTTTCTTTATCTCCGCGGGTGTCGGCATCTTCCGCTGGTTCCCGGCTACCCCCATGCCAGCAGGAACATCCATCGCAAAATTGCGGGGCGCTCGTCAAGCTGACAGAGCTGACATGGGCGTGTGGCGGTTTGGTGCGCCGGCGCGTTTGTGTCCGCTCACGAGCTCGACCGTGAGGGGCCCGGGCTTCCGTCGTTTCCGTCGTCCAGAAAGCACACCCCCACGATCGATCCGTCCGGCTCGTCCTGCACCCAGGTGATCCGGCCCGGGCGCGGGGCACTGCCGTCGAGCCACACCGTTAGCTCCGTACCGGGATCGAGTGAATTTTCTATCACCACCCGAAGCCCGCCGATGCTGACGTTCAGCGTCCAGCCGGAGACCGCGCGATCCCCTGTCTCGAGGCGAACGCGCTCGCTGAGCTCGCGGCGCGGGCTTCTGCGGCGGTTCGCCAGGAGCTGAGGCGGAATCTGGAGCGACGGAGGAGTGAGGGTTCTGCGTCGAATCACGAAAGAAAATTACAAGCACACTTCGTGCCCGGGGGGACGGCTCGCGGGCGCCTGGCCGGGGTTCAGCGAGGACGGGAGCGACGGGCTGCTCAGTGGGCGTCGGCGTGGTCAGGCTGGTGACCGGAGCCGTCGTTCGGCTCCTCGAATACGGAGACCGGCTCGAGCAGCGACAGCTGGTCGCGCTTGATGCCCACGCCCTTGTCGGAAAAGAAGAGGTCGTTCTCCTGCAGCCGCGAGCGCACGCGGGCGATGAACAGGATAGGCATGCCCGCCTGCGTATAACCGAGCTGCACCAGCGTGCCCTTCGGCCAGTTGCCCCCGTCGAACGTGAGCTCCTTGCGGAGTGTGTAGAACCCCTCGGCGGGGAGGCGCTGCAGCGAGTCCGCCCACGTCGTGCCCCGGAACGCGACGGCGGGGCCGTGGAAGTGCCAGCGGTTGTGGACGTTGTGATCGGGCGTCGTGACCGTCGGCAGACCGTTGTCCGAGTGGTTGTGGAAGGAGACGAGGATGCCGGCAGGCACCTTGTCCTCGTGTCCAGGGAGCGCCTTCGTCGTCAGGTAGAGGCCGCAATCAGGGAGGTGTGACTTCGAGCTTGCCATGGCATGAGCCCCTAGCCCCGCTCTCGACCGCCGTAAAGACACGCCGTCGACGCCGTGCTATGCCGCGCCAGGCCAAGGCGAGAGGCTGCTCGAGGAGCGAGCAGCGCGCGCCCCGGGAGCGAGCCCTTCGTGAACAGACTGAGCCAAATCTTCGGCGCCGCCATCGTCATCGCGATCGCCGTCGTCTTCATCGTCCAGTTTCGCCCGAACACCGGCCCCGTGCAGTCGGCCGGGAGCACGTGCGCCGTCGAGGTCCGAGGCAGCTGCATCTCCTCGGTCGAGTTCAACTCCTCGAGGAACCTGCTCGCGATGCGCAGCGTCGACGAAAACCGCCTCCGGGCGATGGGGCTCCGGCGAATCACGGCGGAGGGGCTCTACGAGCGGTGGTTGCTCAACGAGGACGCGAAGCGCCTCGGGATCAGCGTCTCGGACGACGAGCTCACGGCCGAGCTCGGGACCGGCAGGGTGCGTGTCTCGCTCCCGGCGGACAAGATCCGCCAGGTCGGCTACGCGCTCAACCTCCGAGAGGACCTGATTCGCTACCTGGACGTCCGCAACCGCCAGACCAAGAAGTTCGACAACAAGCAGTACGAGCGGCAGATCCGGAACGTCACGAAGATGAGCCCGACGGACTTCCGCGATTACCAGCGGAAGGAGCTCATCGCCGCGCGGATGCGCGACTTCATCCGCGCGCGGGTCCGGGTCGGCGAGAACGAGGCGTTCGAGCAGTTCTCGCGGGAGAAGTCCACCCGCACGCTCAGCTACGTGCGCTTCGATCGGCGCTTCTACAGCGACCTCATCGTGGACACCTCGGAGAAGGCGATCCAGGCCTGGGCCGACGCCAACAAGGAAGAGCTCGACAAGACCTGGGAGGGGCGCAAGGCGCAGTATCTGCCCGAGTGCCGGGTCGCGCGAGATCTCGTGGTCGAGGTGAGGTCCGACGAGGCCGAGCAGGGCCCGGAGGCGGGCAAGGCCGCCGCGAAGGCGCGGCTCGAGCAGGCCGTCCAGCGGCTCAAGAAGGGCGAGAGCTTCGCCGACGTGGCGCGCAGCGCGAGCGACGATCCGAGCGCGGCGCGCGGCGGTGAGCTCGGCTGCGTGACCAGGGGCCGGCTCAGCAAGCCTGTCGAGGACAAGCTCTTCGAGATGAAGGCGGGCGAGGTGTCGGACCTCATCGAGACCGAGGAGGGCTTCCACGTGATCAAGCTCGAGCAGATCGCGAAGGACGCCGACGCCGAGCGGATCGGCCGCCTGGAGGCGGCGCGGGACCTCTACGTGGCCCACGAGTCGGAGCGGCTCGCGGCCGAGGCCGCGAAGCAGGTGCTCGCCGCCGCAGCCGGCGGCAAGTCGCTGGAAGACGCGCTCGCGGCCTACATGGCCCAGCTCGCGCCCGCGAAGAGCGCGCCGGCCGCGCCGCCGGGCGCCGCCTCGACGGCCGCGAAGCCGGGCGACAAGGACGCGAAGCAGGACGGCGCCAAGGGCGAGGGCGCGGACGCGAAGAAGGACGGCCAGCCCGAGCCGGGCGAGGCGCGGGCGCCCTACACGATCGCGACCCACCCGAACCGGCCCACGATCGAGGCGAGCCTCCCGTTCAACGTCTCGGGTTCGCCGATCTCGGACGCGAAGGACAGCACGGAGCCCGCGCGCATCGCCTTCCAGCTCGACAAGCCGGGCGATCTGCCCAAGGACGTCGTGGCGCTGGAGAACGGCTATGCCGTGATCCAGCTCAAGGAGAAGACCTCCGCGAGCCAGGAGCAGTGGGACAAGGACCGCGAGTTCTACACGTCGGCGATGCGGGCCGCGAAGCAGAACGACGCGCTCGTCGGGTACATGCGCCGGCTGAAGTCGACCATCGGCAGCGAGGTCAAGTACGACCAGAACCTCCTCAAGGAGTCCAAGCCGGCCGAGGACGGCTCCGGCGCGCCGGAGCTGCCGCTCGAAGACGAGGGGGAATGACGTCGCTGCCGCTGCGTGACGCTCGGGACGTCGTCCTCTCGAACGGCCTCAAGGTCGTGCTCGTCCCGCAACCGCACGTGCACCGGGCGGTCGCCTCGCTTTACCTGCGCGTCGGCTCGCGGTTCGAGACCCAGCAGAACAACGGGATCTCTCATTTCCTGGAGCACATGGTGTTCCGGGGGACGCCGACGCTGCCGACGGCGCACGCGCAGGCGCTCGCCTTCGAGCGCCTCGGGGGGACGCTCTACGCGGCGACCCACGTCGACCACGGCGTGATGAGCATCTCGGTGCCCCCGGCGAACCTGGACCCGGTGCTCGCCCTGCTCGGCGAGGTCGCCGCGTCGCCTCGCTTCACCTCGATCGAGGTCGAGCGCGGCATCGTGCGCGAGGAGATCCTCGAGGACCTCGACGACGAGGGGCGCGACATCGACGCGGACAACAACGCCCGCGCCCTCATGTACGAGCGGCACCCGCTCGGCTTCACCATCACCGGCGGCATCGACGCGCTCGACCGCTTCGACGAGCCGATGCTGCGCGCGCACCACGCCCGTCACTACACGGCGGCGAACGCGGTGCTCTGCGTGGCGGGGCGGTTCGATCCCGAGGCGTGCGCGCGGGTCGCCGAGCGGCACTTCGGCGCCCTGCCGCGCGGCGAGCAGGTGCCCGCCACGCCGCCGCCGAACGGGCAGAAGAAGCCGAGGTTCCGCTTCATCGAGAACCAGTCGAGCCAGACCGAGCTGCGGGTGGCGTTCCGCGGCGTGAGCGAGCGCGACCCGCGCGAGCCCGCGGTGGAGATGCTGCTCCGCGTCCTCGACGACGGCATGTCGACGCGGCTGTACGAGCGGATCTGCGACCGGCTGGGCCTCTGCTACGACGTGTCGGGGATGTTCGAGGCGTACGAGGACGACGGCGTCGTCGACATCGCCGCGGGCGTGCAGCACGACCGCGCGACAGTGGTGGTGCGGGAGCTCTTCGCGCTGCTCCGCGAGCTCGCCGAGACCGGCCCGCGCGAGGACGAGCTCGCCAAGGCGCGGGACCGCCACCTCTGGTCGGTGGAGGCGATGCTCGACGACCCCGAGGCGACCGCGGGCTTCTATGGGCTCTCCGCGCTCGCGGACATCGCCCGCACCCCGGAGGCGCGGCACGAGGAGCTCGCCCGCGTCACCATCGAGGACGTGCGCGACGCCGCGCGCGCGCTGTTCCGGCCGGAGCGCCTCACCGTCGTCGCCGTGGGCCTGCTGCGCTCCTCCGAAGAGGCGAAGCTCGAGAAGGCTGTCCGCTCGTTCGGCTGAGCCACCGTCCACCGCGGGCCGCGGCGCGTGGGCGCCGGGACACAGACGAGATCGCAGAGAAGGCGGAATGAGCGCCGGCGAACTCGGCCGCGGAGGATGCGGCCCGCGGGGCTGCTGATGGCCTGTCGCGCCAGGTAACCCCGGCGAGCGCCCAAGCCGCCCGAGCGCTCACGCGAGCGCCGCCCGGCCCCCTGTCGGCACGTCGCTCCGCTCCCCGGTGGCTCCCCTTCCCCTACCCCGGTGCTCCCTGCTCGGTAGCTCCTCCACCACCCGGCGGCACGGCCAGCCGGCCTGATGCAGCGTGAGTGCGGTCACGGATATTCCATTTGCATCTATGCGCATCGACGCATATATATGGGGCGTGATCACGGTTGCGGAGACCCCGGCCCAGCCTGTGGAGGCGATCGCGCGGTGCGAGCTGTACCGGCTGCTGGCCGATACGGTGCGGGTGCGGCTGCTCGGCCTGGCAGCGGCGGAGGAGCTCGCCGTCGGCGAGCTGGCTGAGCTGCTGCGCGAGGGGCAGCCGAAGATCTCGCGCCACGCGGCCGCCCTCCGCGAGGCGGGCATCCTGCTCGCGCGGCGCCAGGGCACGTGGACGCTGCTCCGCCTCGACCCGCGCGCCACGACCGACCCCGTGGTCGACGACGCCGTTCGCGCCGGCCAGCGCGCGTGCGCGGCGGACGGGACGCTCGCGCGCATCGAGGAGGTGCTCGCCGCGCGCGACGCCGAGACCCGCGAGTTCTTCGCGCGCGGCGGGCGCCCGTTGCGCCCGGGGCCGCCGTCCGAGCTCGCCGCGTACCTCGCCGCGCTCGCGCCGCTCCTGCCCCACCGCCGGCTGGCGGTCGACGCGGGCACGGGCGACGGGGCGCTGCTCGAGGTGCTGTCCCCCGTCTTCGACCGCGTCGTCGCGCTCGATCGCGCGAGCGCCCAGCTGCAGCTCGCGGGGGAGCGCATGCGGCGGCGCAGCCTCGAGAACGTCGAGCTGGTGTGCGGCGAGATCGACGGGCCCGAGGTGATCCGGGCCGTGGCCCGCGCGCTCGGCGTCGAGCCGCCGGCGGCCGGCGAGGCCCTCTCCGGGGGCGCCGACGTGGTCTTCGCGGCCCGCGTGCTGCACCACGCGCCGCAGCCGGCGAAGGCGATGCGCGCGCTCGTCGAGCTCGCGCGCCCGGCCGCGCCCGGCCCGGCGGACGATGCCCTGCCCGCCCACGGCGGCGCGGTGTGCGTGCTCGATTACGAGGCGCACCACGATCAGACGCTGCGGGAGCAGGAGGCGGACATCTGGCTCGGCTTCTCGCCGGCCGACCTCCGGCGTCTCGCCGAGGAGGCGGGGCTCTCCGGCGTCGAGATCCGGCGGCTGCCGTCCGCCTGGCAGGGCGAAGGTCCGGATCGACACCTGGTTTGGCAGCTGCTCGTCGGCTGGCGCGGCGCGCGCTCGCGCGCATTCACCGGAAAAGGCAAAGGGACACCATGACTGCTGAGAAGAAGCTCTCCTACAAGGTCGCCGACATCACCCTTGCGGACTGGGGTCGCAAGGAGATCCGCATCGCCGAGAAGGAAATGCCCGGCCTGATGGCGCTCCGGGCCGAGTACGGCCCGACGCAGCCGCTCAAGGGCGCGCGCATCGCCGGCTGCCTCCACATGACGATCCAGACCGCGGTGCTGATCGAGACGCTGGTGGCCCTCGGCGCCGAGGTCACCTGGACGAGCTGCAACATTTACTCGACCCAGGACCACGCGGCGGCGGCGATCGCGGCGGCCGGCGTCCCGGTCTTCGCCTGGAAGGGCGAGACGCTCGAGGAGTACGACTGGTGCATCGAGCAGCAGCTCTACGCCTTCAAGGGCGGCAAGGGGCCGAACATGATCCTCGATGACGGCGGCGATCTCACGATCATCGCCCACGAGAAGCACCCGGAGCTCTTCAGCGGCAACGACCCGATCCGCGGGCTGTCGGAGGAGACGACGACGGGCGTGCACCGGCTCTACGAGATGCACCGCGCCGGCAAGCTGAAGGTGCCGGCGATCAACGTCAACGACTCGGTGACGAAGAGCAAGTTCGACAACCTCTACGGCTGCCGCGAGTCGCTGGGCGACGGGATCAAGCGCGCCACGGACGTTATGTTCGCCGGCAAGGTCGCGGTCGTGTGCGGCTACGGCGACGTCGGCAAGGGGTGCGCGCAGTCGCTGCGCGGCCTCGGGGCGCGCGTGATCATCACCGAGATCGACCCGATCTGCGCGCTCCAGGCGGCGATGGAGGGCTACGAGGTGAAGCGCCTCGAGACTGTCGCCCCGATCGGCGACATCTTCGTCACGGCGACCGGCTGCGAGGACGTGGTCCGGGCCGAGCACATGATCGCGATGAAGGACGAGGCGATCCTCTGCAACATCGGCCACTTCGACTCCGAGATCCAGATCGCGTGGCTCGAGAAGAATCCCGAGATCAAGGAGGAGAACATCAAGCCGCAGGTCGATCACTTCATCTTCCCGGACGGCAAGCGGCTGATCGTCCTCGCGCGCGGCCGGCTCGTGAACCTCGGTTGCGCCACCGGCCACCCGTCGTTCGTGATGTCGACCTCGTTCTCCAACCAGGTCCTCGCGCAGATCGCCCTGTGGACGGAGAAATACACGGTCGGCGTCCACCTCCTGCCGAAGAGGCTCGACGAGAAGGTCGCCGCGCTCCACCTGCCGAAGCTCGGGGTCGAGCTGACGCAGCTGACGCAGGAGCAGGCGAAGTACCTCGGCGTCCCCGCCGAGGGCCCGTTCAAGGCCGAGAACTACCGCTACTGAGCGGCGGGCTTCCGGCGCCCCCGTCGCTGGGGTAGGCGGCCGGTCGATGGATTCTCGCCACAGCAACGACGAAGCCCAGCGCTACCTCGACATCTACGCCGCCACCTGCGGCGAGGATCTCGCCCTCCGCGTCTATACATCCCGCCTGCTCGGCGCCGACCCGTCGCTCGTCCTCCACGGCGGGGGAAACACGAGCGTCAAGAGCACGGCCGTCGACCTGCTCGGCGATCGCGTCGACGTGCTCTTCATCAAGGGCAGCGGCTGGGATCTCGCGACCATAGAGCCGCGCGGCTTCCCGGCGTGCCGCCTCGCGCCGCTCCAGCGCGCGTGCGCGCTCGAGCGGATGACCGACGAGCAGATGGTCGCGCTGCTGCGCGGCCAGATGCTGGATCCGGCGAGCCCCACGCCGTCGGTCGAGGCGCTGCTGCACGCGATCATCCCGGCGAAGTTCGTCGATCACACGCACGCCGACGCCGTGCTGTCGGTCATCGACACGAGCGGCTCGGCCGAGGTCGTCCAGGCGATCTACGGGGACCAGGCGCTCTTCGTGCCGTACGTGATGCCGGGCTTCCTGCTCGCGCGCCGCGTCGCCGAGCTCATCCGGGAGCGCCTGGAGCGAGGAGCGCTCCCGTCCTTGATGATCCTCGACAAGCACGGCGTCTTCACGTGGGGAGACACCGCGGAGGAGAGCTACACGCGCATGATCGACGCCGTGACGCGCGCCGAGCGCCACGTCGCCCAGCGCAGCGCGATCGTCTCGCACCCCACGGTCGCGGCGCCGGACCCGGACATCCGCGCCGCCATCGGTCCGGTCGTACGGGGCGCGCTCGCCCGCGCCTCGGGCCGCCCGTGGATCAGCACGCTCCGCACCAGCCTGGAGCTGATCGCGTTCTGCGAGCGCGACGACCTCTCCCGCGTGTCACAGATCGGGTGCGCGACCCCGGATCACGTCATCCGCACCAAGGCGCGGCCGCTCGTCGTCTCCGGCTACAACGTCAACGACACGGCGCGCTTCCGCGCGGCCGTAGAGCAGGCCATCGCGAGGTACGTGGCCGAGTACCACGAGTACTTCCGCCGCTCCTGCGCGGCGCGCGGCGTCACGCGCGACGAGCTCGATCCGTTCCCGCGGGTGCTGCTGTTCCCCGGGGTGGGCGCGCTGTGCGTCGGCGGCTCGCGCGCCGAGGCCGACATCGTCGCGGATGTCTACGAGCACACCGTCTCCGTGATCGAGGCCGCCGAGGCGCTCGGGGGGTACCAGCCGGTCCCGGAGCTCGACCTCTTCGACATGGAGTACTGGAGCCTCGAGCAGGCGAAGCTGAAGCTCGGGGCGGGCCAGCGAGGCCCGCTCGATCGGCGGATCGCGCTGATCACGGGCGCCGCCTCGGGGATCGGCCACGCGACAGCGGCGGCGTTCCTCGCGGCGGGGGCGCACGTGGCGCTGGTCGATCGCGACGAGGAGCCGCTCGAGAAGGCCGCCGCCGAGCTCGGCGGGCGCCACCGCGGCCGCTGCGTCAGGATCGCCTGCGACGTGCGCAGCGAGGCGAGCGTGAACCGGGCGTTCGCGCAGGCCGCGGCGCACTTCGGCGGCGTCGACGTCGTCGTCTCGAACGCCGGCCGCGCGTTCTCGGGCTCCATCCACACGTCAGAGGGGCACGAGGCACTGTGCGCTTCGCTCGAGCTGAACCTGCTCGGCCACCAGAACGTCGCCCGCGCGGCGGCGCGGGTGCTGCTCGCCCAGGACTCGGGCGGCGCGCTCCTGTTCAACGCGTCGAAGAGCGCGTTCAACCAGGGGCCCGACTTCGGCCCCTACGCCGTCGCCAAGGCGGCGCTCGTGGCGCTCATGCGCCAGTACGCCGTCGACCTCGGTCCCAAGGGTATCCGGGCCAACGCCGTGAACGCCGACCGCATCCGCACCGCGCTGTTCGACGCCGGCCTGCTGGAGTCCCGCGCCCGCGCCCGCAACGTCTCGGTCGACGACTACTTCCGGGACAACCTGCTCCGGCGCGAGACCACCGCGACCGACGTGGCGCAGGGCTTCCTCTACCTCGCGACCGCCGAGGCCACGACGGGCTGCGTCGTGACGGTCGACGGCGGGAACGCCGCCGCCTTCCCCCGGTGAGCAGGCCGGGTCAGAGCCCCTGCGCGCTCGGACCGCCGCCGCCCTCGCCGAGCGCGGCCTGGTCGGGCTGATCCTGGGCGTCGAGCCGGATCTTCTTCCAGTCGCCCGAGCGGAACTTCCACACCATGGCCGCGGCGAGCAGGACAACGTAGGTGACGCCGGCCGCCCAGATGCCTATCAGGCCGAAGCCGAGCGTGATGCCGAGCAGCCACGCGAGCGGGACGAGGCAGGTGAAGTGCAGGATGAGCTCCACCACCATCACGAACAGCGTGTTGCCCGCGCCGAAGAGCGCCTGCGTGAGGATCATGCCGACCGCGACGAGCGGCGTGCAGATGCCCATCACCTGGAGCGGCCGGAGCGCCGCGGTCTGGACGAGCTCGCTGCTGCTGGCGAACGCGAGGATCTGCGGGGCGAAGATCGCCTCGAGCAGGCCGACGACCCCGAAGATCGCGAGCCCCAGCCGGACGCTGACCCAGCCGAAGCGCGCGGCCTTGTCGCCGTCCTTCTCGCCGAGCGACTGCGCCACCAGGGTCGCCGTCGACGTGCCGAAGGCCAGGCAGGCGGTGAACGTGAGCTTCAGGATCCCGACGATCACGGTCGTCGCCGCGCCGTAGACCGGCTCGGCGCGGCCGCCCGGGCAGAGCGGTGAGATCACGCCCGCCGGCGCAACCTGGTCGAGCTTGCTCGCGATCGCGTAGAACAGGCCGAAGCCCGTCATGATCGCGATGGTCGCGACGGCGCTCGGGATCGACAGCTTGAGGATGGACCAGGTGAGCGGGGCCGAGAGCTTGCTCGGGGCGAACGGGCGGTAGGCGCGCCGGTACTGCGGCAAGAGCGCGTACGCGAGCATGATCGCGAGGCCGACGTAGGTCGAGATGAAGCCCGCCATGCCCGCGCCGGCGATGCCGTACTTCGGGATGCCGAGCGACGCGTTGCCGAAGATGAGCACGATGCAGAGCACGATGTTCAGCGCGTTCATCGCGAGCGCCGAGACGAGGTGGATGTGCGTCTTGCCGATCCCGTCGAAGAACGCCTTCAGCGCGAACGTCGCCGCCATCGACGTCACCCCGAGCAGGCGCCAGCCGAGGTAATCGAGCGCCGCCTGGCGCGCGTCCGGCACCTTGATGATGACCGACAGGATGTAGGGCATCGTCAGGTAGCCGATCGCGGAGAACACGACGCCGGCGACGAGCGCGAAGAACAGGGCGTTCGCGAGGACCGCGCCCGCGTCCTCGGGGCGCTTCTCGGCGAAGCGGCGCGCGGTGAACGCCTGGGTGCCGACCGAGATCGCGCTGAGCGAGCCGCCGAAGAGCCAGAGGACGATGAGCGACGGCAGGAGCGCCGCGTGCGCGTTCGACGACTCCGGGCACGGCAGGTGCGCGAAGAAGACGATGTCGACCTCGTTGACGATGCTCTGGGTGAGCATCGCCGCCACGGTCGGCAGCGCGAGCCGCAGGATGGCGCGATGGGGTGGGCCCGATGTAACGGCGTTCGAACCCGGCGCGGACAGGGCGATTTGAGCCATCGCAGGCTGCGCGGTATACAACGCCGCAGCGTGCGCGCGAGAGAAATGCGCCGCGTGGAGCGCAGCTTACTCGGCCTTGGCGACCCGGGACCGCCGCTTGTGACGGCGCCGCTTCGCTTCGCTTCGATCCTCGTGCCCGTCCTTCTCTCCCGTGTCAGCCTCGCCACGCGCAGGTGTCGGCGCGGGCGCGGCGGACTCGCGCGCCGGGGACGAGGACGATCGCTCGCGCGCCTTCGTCTCGCGCTTCGCGACCTCGCGAGAGCTCCGATCCGCCGCGTCGCGCGCCGAAGGCTTCTCGGTCGTCTTCGGGGCCGAGCCGCGCGCGGCCACGGCCTGGCCGCGCGGGGAGGCCTCGCCCCTCGCGGGCTGCTTCGCTGCCTCGCTCTTCGCTGCGGCCGCCGGCGCAGGCGGGGCGACCGGCGCGCGCAGCGCGGCCGCCTCGGGCGCGACCGCGAGGGCCGAAGGCGCGTCAGCCCCCTGCCCCGCCGCGCTGGCCACGGGCGCGCCGGCAGCCGCGGGGGCTACCAGCGCGGGCGCGGCGGCCGCGGCGAGCGCCGCAGCTGCCGCGACTGCCGCCGGCGCCTCCACGGCCGTCGACGGCGCCTCTGCGGCCGTCGCCGGTAGCTCCGTGGCTGCCCGCGCGCCAGGCGCAGCGGCCTGAGCCGCGTCGTCGGGCGCAGCGGCCTGAGCCGCGTCGTCGGGCGCAGCGGCCTGAGCCGCATCGCCTGACGGAGAGGCCGCCTTACCCGCGACGTCGAGCAGCGCGGCGCCCGCAGCGACGCCGGCCGCGAGCTCGCGCCCCTTGCCCACGACGAGCACGCCCGCGAGCGCCATCACCGCCGCCACCGCCGCGAACCCGACCGCGCGGCGGCGGGCGCGCGCGCGCGCGGGCGTCGCCAGCGCCTTCAGGACAGCCTCGCGCATCTCGGTGGCGCTCTGGAAGCGGACGCTCGGGTGACGGGCCAGCGCGCGCATCACCAGCTCGTCGACGAACGAGGGGATCTGCCGGGCCGGCGCGCGCTCGCGGAGGCGCTCGGGGCTGCCCTTGATCTTCGCGTCGAGAAGCGCGACGAGGCTCGGCTCGACGAACGGGAGGCGCCCGGTGAGCATCTCGTAGAGGACGCAGCCGAGCGCGTAGAGATCGGCGCGCCCGTCGATGCGCCCGGACGCCGCCTGCTCGGGGGCCATGTACTCGGGTGTCCCCACGATCGCGATCGCGGCCCGGGCGGGGCCTTCCCCCGCGCCGGTCGCGTCCGCCACGCCGTCGGCCTCGCCGCGGTCCTCGGAGAGGCACTTCGCGAGCCCGAAATCGAGCAGCTTCAGCCCGGCCTCGCTCAGGGAAGACGAGGCCGCGGCGCCGCTCGGGCGCGTCAGGAACAGGTTCTCGGGCTTGACGTCGCGGTGCACGAGGCCCTCCACGTGCGCGAGCTCGAGCGCGCTCAGCACCTTGACGGCCATCGCGAGCGCGTCCCGCCAGTCGATCGCGGATCCGCGGACGAGCACGGCGTCGAGCGTCTCGCCCTCGAGCAGATCCATGCCGCAGAACAGGCGACCATCCGCGGCCATGCCGAAGTCGTGGACCTTCACGAGGTGCTCGTGCGAGAGGCGCGACAGCACGCGCGCCTCTCGACGGAAGCGGTTCGCGACCACGTCGGTCGCGGAGTGCTCGGCGGAGACGACCTTGAGCGCCACGCGGCGCCCCAGATCGACGTGCTCCGCCTCGTAGACGGTGCTGCTCGCGCCCGTCCCGATCTCGCGCAGCAGCCGGTACCGCGTGCCCGGCAGCATGCCCTCGTCCCCGCGCTCGGCGGAGGCCATCGCCTCGGCGCGGGGGCTCACCGGCGTCACGGCCGTGGCCCGGTGCGCCTTGGCGGCCGCGACGAGGCTCGCGAACTCGCTGCGCGAGCGCCCCGGCTCGCCCGGGAAGAGCCGCTGCATCAGGTGCGCGGCGCGCGCCCGCACGCCGCGCTCGCCGCCCGGCAGGGCGACCGCCGCCCCGAGGAGCGCGGCGAGATCGCGCGCGGCGGCGCGGCTCGACGGGTACCGCGCCTCCCTGTCGAACGCCGTGAGCCGCGCGATCGCGGCGTCGAGCGCCGGCGGGGCCCCGAGCCCCACGGCGATGGGCGGCGGATCGTTCTGGTTGCGCGCAACCGCGGCCATGTGCGTCTGCGCGTCGCCCTGCAGGAAGCGCCGCCCCGCGCACAGCTCCCAGAGCATGATCCCGAGCGCGTAGAGATCGACCCGCGCGTCGCCTGGGTCGCCGTTGGCGACCTCCGGCGCGACGTAGCCCGGCTTCGCGAAGACGACGCCCGCGACCGTGTGGCAGCGCCGGTTCTGCCCGCGGGCGGTGCCGAAATCGATGATCTTCACGTCGCCCGAGAACCCGAGCATCACGTTCTGGGGCGACAGGTCGCGGTGCACGATGCCGAGCGCGGCGCCCGACGGGTCCCGGCGCTCATGCACGTGCGCGAGCGCCTCGGCGATCATCGTCGCGATCGCGACCGCCTCCGCCCAGTCGAAGCGATGCCCGAGCTGCACCGCGCGGGCCCGGACCTCGCCCAGGCTCCGGCCCTCGACGTGCTCGACCACGGCGTACGGCTCGCCGGTCGCCGGGTCGACGTCCGCCTCGATGACCTGCGCGACGCCGGAGTGCTGGAGCTGCGCCTGCACGCGCGCCTCGTCCAGGAAGCGGGCGATGTAGCTCGGGTCGGAAGCGTGCTCGCGGCGGATGATCTTCACGACGACCGGGCGCTCCGCTCCCTCGAGGCCCGTCGTGGAGGCGAGGAACACCTCGCCCATGCCCCCCCGGGCGATGCGCCGCAGGAGCACGTAGCGGCCGAGCGGCCGGGGAACATCGTCCGCGGCGAAGCCGCTCTTGGTGGGCTCGTGCGAGGGCGGAAGAACCGGGCGAGGCACGGTCGCAGAGGAGTTCGCCATGGAGCGAACCTACCGGATGTAGGACAAGGTGGGCCAAATTCGGGTGGGTGGTTCGCTCTACCACGCAGAGATGCTCGATCTCGGGGGCGAGGCTGGTCCGACGCACCATTTCGACACAGGGGCTCTCCAGATTATCCACAGGGTTATCCCCACCCTGTCGACAAGTCGTGTCCGGGCGCGGTTCGGGAGCGACGGCCGAGATCCGTCCGGGAAAGCCCCGGGGCGCCGCGATCTCCAGCAAACCGGGGCCATTGCTCTTGCGGCGGGCCTCAGCTACTTCTTGCCTCGGATGTCGCGGCACGCTGTCCAGCGGATGATGACCTTGCTGACGTTCGCGTTGGCGCTGGTCCTTCCGCTGCGCGCGCGGGCCGCGATCGTTCCGATCTGCGACGACGATCGGATGACGATCGTCGCTCCGCCGGATGAGCCGTCGTGCACCGTCCTGACCAGCGTCGACGACGCGACGGGCGAGACGAGGGACGCGCCCATCTGCGACCCCCGCGGCGCGTCCTCGGTCGCGCCGCCCCGCACCCTGCCGGTCGCCGACGATCGGATCGACGCAGCCCCCGGGTGCGAGGGGAGCGACCCCTCGCCGACGGTCGGCCCGAGCTCGCATCATCCCGTTCCTGTGAACGAGCTCGCCAGCGCGCCGCAGCAGGTGCTGCTCCTCCCGGAGTTCGTCTTCCCTGTCCCGTGCGCGCCCGTGGCGCTGTTCTCGTTCATCGCGCTGCCCGGGGGACCGCGCGCCGGCGTCGAGCAGGGCGTCTATCACCCGCCTCGCTGAGGCGAGTTCGCCGGCAGGCTGCAGTCGACCGCGCCGCGCGGCCTCTCGGAGGCCGCGGATCGAGGCGCGAGCTCAGCGCTGCCGTGAGTTCCGGAGCGTTGCCGGTCTGACCCGAGCCCGCCAGGCGCCCATCCGGGCCCACGTCGCGCAGGCGCGCCCCCCTCGAGGGCGACGCGTCCCTCGCGGCCGGACCCGGGCCTAGCCGCCGGCATGATGGGTCCAGAGCGGCCCCGGCGCTCCGCCGGGGGCTGTCGCCGCGCGCACGCGGCGGCGCCTCCTTCGGCCCAGGGTGGCTCGCCGCCCCGGGAGTTCACGATTGGCCGTCTTGTCGCGGGCGCTCCACCTGGTGTCGCGCCCGCGTTGAAGGAGGGGCCCGCCTCGCGGAGCTCCACCAACGTTGAGAGAGGAAATCATTCATGAACAAGGGAACAGCCATCGTCGGCTTTCTTCTCTGCTTCATCGCAGGGATGGGGCTGATGTGGAGCATCGATCGGAGCGCGGGCTCGCGCGGGCATGAGGTCGCGACGTTCGTCGAAGACGGGCAGCCGTGGAGCGACGAGGACGCGGCGATCCCGGTCTCGTCGAAGGACCCGATGTGGGGCGCGCGCACGGCACCCGTGACGATGGTCGTCTTCAGCGACTTCGAGTGTCCGTTCTGCAGCAAGGTCGAGACGACCATCAACCAGCTCAAGGAGAAGTACGGCCCCGATAAGCTGCGGATCCTCTGGAAGAACAACCCGCTCCCCTTCCACAAGAACGCGCGCCCGGCGGCGCTCGCGGCCGAGACCGTGTTCCGCCTCGGCGGGTCGAAGGCGTTCTGGAAGTTCCACGAGCTCGCCTTCCAGAACCAGAAGGCCCTCACGCCCGCCAACTTCGAGGCGTGGGCCGCCGAGGCCGGCGTCGACAAGGCGAAGTTCAAGGCGGCGTACGATCGGCAGGAGTACATGGCCAAGATCGACGCCGACATGGCGGTCGGCAAGTCGTCCGGCGTCACCGGCACGCCTGCCTCGATCATCAACGGCGTGTTCCTGAGCGGCGCTCAGCCGATCGACAAGTTCACCTCCGTCATCGACGAGCAGCTCAAGGCCGCGCAGGCGGCGGTCGCCTCCGGCACCAAGCCCGACAAGGTGTACGCCAAGCTCGCCGCGGAGAACAAGGCGAAGGCGCCGCCCAAGCAGGACCGCGAGCGCCCGCAGGAGGACGACAAGACCGTCTGGAAGGTGCCCGTCGGCGACGCGCCCGCCAAGGGCCCGGCCACCGCGCTGGTCACCATCGTCGAGTGGTCCGACTTCCAGTGCCCCTTCTGCAGCAAGGTCGTCCCGACCCTCGACGAGCTCGTCAAGACCTACGGGGACAAGATCCGGTTCGTCTGGAAGAACAACCCGCTGCCGTTCCACCAGCGCGCCGAGCCCGCGGCGGAGCTCGCCATGGAGGCCCGCGCGCAGAAGGGCGAGAAGGGCTTCTGGGACGCCTACGACCTGCTCTGGAAGAACCAGCAGAAGCTCAGCGACGAGGACCTGCTCGGCTACGCCAAGGAGCTCGGGCTCGACGTCGAGAAGGTGAAGGCCGCGATCGCCACGAAGAAGCACAACGCGTCCATCTCCGCCGATCAGGAGCTCGCGGACGACCTGCAGGCGTCCGGCACCCCGCACTTCTTCATCAACGGCCGCCGGCTCGTCGGCGCGCAGCCGATCGACAAGTTCAAGACGATCATCGACGAGGAGATCAAGAAGTCCGAGGGGCTGCTCGCCAAGGGCGTCGCCGCCAAGGACCTCTACGCGGAGATCATCAAGGACGGCAAGGAGCCGCCGCCGCCCGAGCGCAAGGAGGTCGCCGCGCCGGCGCCGAACAGCCCGTGGAAGGGCGGCGAGAAGGCGAAGGTCGTGATGCAGGTCTTCTCGGACTTCGAGTGCCCGTTCTGCAAGCGCGTCGAGGACACGGTCTCGCAGATCTCGAAGACCTACGGCGACAAGCTGAAGATCGTGTGGCGCCACCGGCCGCTGCCGATGCACAAGAACGCGCCGCTCGCGTCCGAGGCCGCCCAGGAGGCCTACGCGCAGAAGGGCAACGCCGGCTTCTGGGCGTACCACGAGGTGCTCTTCAAGAACCAGGGGCAGCCTGAGGCCTTCTCGCGCGCGTCGCTCGAGAAGTACGCCGAGGAGCAGGGCCTCGACATGACGAAGTTCAAGAAGGCGCTCGACACGAACACCCACAAGGCGTTCGTCGACGCCGAGAACTCCGTCGCCGACAAGGCGGGCATCAGCGGGACGCCGGCCTTCGTCGTGAACGGCTACTTCATCAGCGGCGCGCAGCCGTTCTCGAAGTTCAAGAAGCTCATCGACAAGGCCATGAAGGAAGCCGGTGAGACCGCGCCGGCCGCGGTGAGGGTCGACGCCCCCAAGAAGCCGGCCGGCGCCGTGCAGCCCGCCGCTCCCGCCGCGCCGAAGTGAGCCGCCGCCGCGCGGTCTGACTTCCCCCCCCACACCAGCCCCCCCGGAGGGCGGCTCCCGTGAACCGGATGAGCCGCCCACCCCCTGCTCGACGCAGGGTCAGGTGGACCTCCCTCTTCGCGCTCGTTTGCCTGCGGCAGGGCTGCCAGGCGCTGCCTCGTGCGGCAGGGCCGCAGAGCGCTGCCTCGCGCGGCAGAGCGCTGCCTCACGCAGCAGGGCCGCAGAGCGCTGCCTCGCGCGGCAGGGACGTGGCGCCCGACCCGCGCTTCACGCGGCCAGCGTCAGCCCGTGGTGCGGAAGCGCGAGCGCCCCTCGGAGCTCCACCACGCGCGGTAGCGCTCCTGGGCGGCCTCCCGCTCCTGCCGCGGGAGGTCCTCGTAGTAGCCGAAGTACTCCTTGGTGATGCCCTTCAGCTCGTCGATCGCGGCGCGGCGGATGGCAGGCTTCTCGTGCGTGAGCGCGTCGATGATCCACTCGATGCGATGGCGATCGGCGTTCCTCGACCACCACGACGCCCACCTGCGCGCGTCCCGGCCATGATCGTCTCGCGTGATGACGACCAGCGCCCGCGCTGCAGCGTCGACGATGGCCTCGTGAGGGTCGGTGAGCGCGCTCATGAGCGCAGGCACGACCGATCCGGAGCGGATCTCGGCCATGGTGTCGATGGCGGTCAGCCGCCGCGCCGGCGCTTCCTCCCGGTCGCGCGCGATGTGATCGAGCCCCTGCAGGATCGGACCGCCCGCGGGCGGCGCCGCGATCAGCTGGGCGGCCGACCGGACGGCGATCCGCCGGACGGCGATGTTGTCGTCGAAGAGCCGGGGAAGCAGCGCGTTGGCAGCTTCCGGGTACGGAAGCTCGCCGAGCACGTGCGTGGCCCAGAAGCGCACCTCGGGATCGGGCGAGGCGCTCCGCACGGTCATGAAGGGCAGCGCCGGGCGCCGGATCGCCACGATCAGCTCGAGCAGCGGTCCGCACTGCGAGGCGGGGGGCGCGGCGGCGACGCCGGCGGCTCCGTCCGGACCGGCGAGCTGCTCGCGGAAGCGCTGGCGCTCGACCCGGAGCGGGCCTGGAAAGCGCGCGGCGATGACCGAGACCGCCGTCTCGCCATGGCGCACGAGCTCGGCAAACGCCCTCGCGCCCGCCTCGCCGCCCGCGAGCACGTGCTGCAGGAGCGAGGTGTACTCGGCGCGCAGATCGCCGGACGCAGAGGGCGAGACCGCCGCGCGTCGCTCGGACGGGGGCCGCACGTGCGGGACGGCGCTCTCGACGGCGGCGGGGGTGCGGCGGCGCCAGGAGGAGCGCCCCACGGCCGGCGCCGGTCCGAGGTCGCGGTGCTCATCCGCGCCGGGCGTGATCGAGCTGTCGAGCATCCACGGAGGTCGTGAGTACCGCCTCGTCCGTCCCTCCTCAGGCTCGCTTAGATCGAGGTCCTCCGAGGGAGAGGGGGCCGGCGCCGCGGGGATCTCGAGATCGGGGATCTCGTCGATGGCGCCCGCCGGCGTCGGCCCCGTGATGGCCGGCATCATCGGCTCGGTGACCGCCGGCATCATCGGCGCCGTGACCGCCGTGCCCGACACGACGTCCGCGCCCGCCTCGAGGCCCAGCCGGAGGTGCGGCTCGATCCCCAGGGTCGGCGCGTGCGGCATCGGGGCGGGTGGGATGGTCGAGCTGAACGCCATCGCGTGCGCGGCGCCCTCGTCCGGTTGCACGGGCTCGGTCTCCACGCCGGTGCCGCGGAGCCCGAAGGCCCGCGCGACGGCGTCGATGCCCGAGCCGCCGTCCTCCGTGGACCAGCCGCCTTGAGGCCGCATCCCGTGCGGCTCGACGTCCGCGCTATCGGCGCGCCGGGGCTCTCCCGCGCCAGGGTCCGCGTGCCCTGCCGGCGGCGCGGTCCCGGCGTCAGCAGCGGGCGAGCCGTGCGCTTCCGCGCGGACCATGTGCCTCAGCTCCATCAGCGCGGCGCGGGTGCGCAGGGAGAGCGGCCCTTCCTTGGCGTGCTCGTCGCCCGGCGCGGAGGCCTCGGGCGGCGGCGCGGCAGCGTGGGGCGGCGGCGCGGCGGCCTCGGGCGACGGCGCAGCAGCGTGGGGCGGCGGCGCGGCGGATTGGTGAGGTGATACCGCGATCTCGTGAGGCACCGAGCTGTCGCGCTGCTGGGCTGCGCCGCCCCGATTCAGCTTCTTCCGCAGGATGAGCCGCTCGAGCACCGTCGCCGCGAGCCCGGCGAGCGCGATGAGGTCTCCGATGCTGGAGAGCTCGACTGACGAGGCGCCGTCATCGCCATAGACGAGCGCGACGACGCGGCCGCGGACGACCACCGGGACGACCGCCACCGCGGCCGCATGGACCGCCCTGCCGAGCTCACGCTGGAGCTCGGCGTCGGGGGCGCTGCCTGCGAGCGAGGTGACGAGCGGCGCGCGGAGCGTGCGCGCCCTGGCGAGGGCGCACGGGCGATCGAGGGGCACCGCGATCTTCGCGACGCGCTCGCGCTCGGCGCCTGGCCCTGCGGCGTTGCGGCCTTCGGCGCGCTCGCCATGGACGGTGAACAGGACCGTGTACTCGAAGTACTGCTGCGCGAAGTCGAAGAGGACCGCGAGCACCGCCTCGCTCGCGTCGACGGCGGCGAGCTCCTGTTCGGCCATGGCCAGCGTGAATGGGCCCTTGCGCCGCTGCGCAGCCGGCGCGGACCGGCCCGCTGCGCGCATCGCGCCATTCGCCGCCGGTGCGCTCGACGACCGCTCGCGCCGCTCCGCGGCGGGCGCGGACGCTGCAGGCGCGGACGCTCCATGTGCCGGTGCTACAGGCGCCGGCGCAACCGGCGCATGCGCCACGGGCGCGGAGGCTACAGGCGCGGCTACAACGTGCGCCACGGGTGCCAGCGCAACCGGCGCAGGCGCTGGTGATGCAGCTCCGCTGGGCTGGTGCTGGGGCGACGCGGCGGCTTGCGGCAGTGTGTCCTGCTGCGCGCGGTGGACGGCCGACGCCCGCTTCAGCCAGCCGGTCAGCAGGTGATTACCCGCCGGCGGACGCGGGCTGGACGGCGCCGGCGCAGGCGGCGCTGACGCCTTGATGGGCGGCGCCAGCGCCGCCTGCGCCGGCGCCTCCGTCACTGTCACGAGCGGCACCTCGTGCACGGCTCCCGACGCGGCGAACGGCGCCAGGCGCGGCGCGAGCTCCTCGGACCGCGGCGTCGGCTCCGCCGGCTCGATCGCGGGCTCTTCATCCGTCGCAGCCGTCTGACCCGGATGCGCGGCCTCCTCGTGCGGACCCGCCGCGGCCGTCGTCTCCCTGGCCGGAGCGGCGGGACCTCGGCCGCGCTGCGGCGCGAGCTCGGCGAGGCGCGAAGCGAGCGCCTCGACCCGCGGCGTATGCGCCTCGAGGTTGCGGAACGACCGCAGATCGAGCGGGTATTGGGCGACGACGGTCGGCTCGTCGTCCAGCTCGTGGAGCGGCGGCTTCCTCGGCGTGGGCACGGCCTCGTTGAGCGCGACCTCCGCGACGACCGTGTCATCGTCGTAGATCGAGGTCCGCGCCTCCACGGTCGGAGCGTCATCGATGCTGGGTCGCTTCTGCCCCTGCGTCTCGACCGCCTCCTCGTGGTCGTCGGCGCCGGCGGGCGACGCCGCGCTGATGTCCGCAGGCGAGGTTGCGTCGACGTCAGCTGGCGAAGCGGCCTCCACTCCCGCGGGCGACGCCGCCTCGATTCTCGCGGGCGGAGCGACCTCGACCTCACCGGGCGCGGTCACATCGTCTCCTGCGGTTCCTGCGGTCGACGCGGCCCCGGCACCGGCGGGCGAGGTCGGCAGCGGCGACGCGCCCGGCGGGGGCGCTGCGGCGGCCGCGGAGCCGGGCTCGACAGCTTCCGCGGGGCTCGGCTCGGCGCGCGCGTCGAGCTGCTTCACGAGCCGCGACAGGCGCCGCTCGAGAGCGATCCCGTAGTGCTCCGCGAGCGCCTGGCGGATGCGCACCAGCGGCGCCGCGAGCTGCCGCAGGTTGACCCCCAGCGCGACGCTCAGCTTCTCCACCGCGGCCGGCGCGAGGGGCTCAGCCGTGGCGATGACCAGCGTCGCCTCGGGCTGCGGGGCGCCGATTGCCGCGGCTTCGAGGTCGGTGCGCACGTCGAGCGGGAAAACGCGGTGCTCCACCGCGAGATCGACCGGGATGGTCCGGAGCACCTCGGGCGACGCGGGCCGCAGCCGGCCCACGGCCGGCGGCAGCCCGACGCTCTCCGCGAGCAGCGCCGTGAGCTCGCGCTCGCGCACGGCGCCCAGCTCCAGGACGTTCGTGGCGAGATCGCCGCCATGAAGCACTTGGCGAGCGATCGCCTCCTCGACCACTCGCATCGAGGTAACCCCATGCTGCACGAGGAGAGAGCTCAGCGTCGGCATCGAGGCGCATTCATCCGTGTGCGGTGGAAGATGGAGCACGCTCGCGACGTGCGACCCAGTCCATCCTAGACGAAGTCTTCATCGGACACGATCCGCGCGTTGAGGCTCCGGAGGACCACATCCGTCCGTCATCGCCGCGCCGCGTGGAAGCGACCTTCCATTTCAGGTTCAGGCAAGCCCGGGGTGGGCGTCCCCCCCAACGCCGCCGAGGGTGCACGTGAAGCGTAGCCCGCTCGCGGAGGTTCCGGCGTCCGATGCCGTGGAGCCGCCGTCCCGGCGCTCGGACGAGGCCTCCACGGTCAGCCCGCCCCCGTGCGCGTCGAGGATGCCGCGCGCGATCGCGAGCCCGAGGCCGAGCCGCTCTCGCCGGCGCGGCGCGACCGGGTCGGCGGGGATCGCCGCCCGCTCCCCGAACGGCTCGAGCAGGCGGGCGAGCGGCTCCGGCAGGACAGGGCCCGCCTCATCGATGACGGTCACCACCGGCCCACCGCCGACGCTGGAGACGCGGATCCGCACCGGCCGATCGCGCGAGCGCAGGACGGCGAAGCCGAGCACGTACTCGAGCGCCACCCTGAGCAGCTCCGGATCCCCCTCCAGCGTGGTGCCCCCGTCCGGCTCGCCCTCGAAGAACATACGCACCCCACGAGCGGCCGCCGCGTCCTCGAGGTGAACGGCCGCACGACGGGCGAGCTCGACCGCATCGCACCGGGCGATCGCCATCGGACGGCTCGCGTCCGCGCGGAGCCAGATGGAGTTGTCGAACTCGTCGAGCAGCCGCTTCAGCCGCTCGCCTGCGCCGCGCACGCGCTCCAGCATGTCGCGCGGCCCGGCCCCGAGATCTTTCTGGTAGCGCAAAAGATAATGGACCCCCGCGAGCATGGTCGCCAGCTCGCCCCGGAGATCGTGGCCCACACGCGCGAAGAACTCGTCATTCATCCACATAGACGCCTGCTCCGAATATGCAGCAGCGCGGACCTTGAGCATCAGACGAGCAAGCCAACTGTCGTCGGGACTGCCCCGAAACAGCGGTCGCCGGCCCGTGAGGACAAACGGCGCAGAGGGTCCATCTGCGCTGGACAGTTGATGGTTGCGGATAAGCGACCTGGGCACAAGGTGTACTCGGGGTGCAGGTTCCACCTCCACCAGCGCGGGGGACCTTTCCAGAAACGCCGGCGGGGAGCCGTTGCCCTGCCTGCCGCACATCCAGGCCCGAGCACCCGGGGAGCGCTGTCAGCCGAGCCGCGAGCGGGGGAGCATGTCCGAGGCAGAGCGCAGAGAGTTCAGCGAGCACCACGAGGAGCGGGGCGACGAGGATAGCCTGGTGATCGAGAAACGGCGCCGGGTCCTCATCGTGGATGATGATCCCGATTTCCTCGTCATGGCGGAGGCGGCGCTCGCCGCGCATGGCTTCCTGGTGGAGCGGGCGGCGGGTGGCCTGCGCGGCGTGTTCCTCGCGACGCAGGACGTGCCGGATGTGATCCTGTGCGACCTGCGCATGCCCGGCATCGACGGCTTTGTCGTCGCCGAGGCGCTCCGCGCTGATCCGGCGACCCAGCACGTCGCCATCTTCGCGTGCACCGGCCGGCGCGATCTCGAGGCGCGCGCCGCGCTCAACGCCTCGGCCTTCGACGGCGTGCTCGTGAAGCCCGTCGACTGGGACAGCGCCGCTCGTTTGCTCCACGAGATCGTAGGACTCCGCCGGCCCTACGGACCCACCCAGGGTGAGTAAGGAGGAGCCTGAGACCCCCTCAGGGCAAGTGCAGGGCGGTCCCTGCGCGGGAGGGGAAATGCCCGGCATGAGGCCGGCAATAAGGTATACAAACCTCGCGTGACCCGAGCGGATCGCTCCCCTAGATGGATTGCGTCGACGCCGGCCGGACGATGTCGGCGTCGCTCACAGCCGATCGGCCGGCGTGCTGAGGAATGGAAAGGTTCACTGGGATGGAAGTGAAGTGTGACGACAACGCGTTCTCGCCGCTCGTCCTGGTCGTGGATGACTTCCAGGACAACCGGGAGATGTTCGCGGAGTACCTGTCCTTCTCCGGGTTCCGCGTCGCCGAGGCGGCGACCGGGCGGGAGGCGCTCGATCGCGCCTTCGAGCTGATCCCGGACCTCATCCTGATGGATCTGTCGCTTCCGGAGATCGACGGCTGGGAGGCCACCCGCCACCTCAAGAGCGATCCGCGCACGAAGCGGATCCCCATCGTCGCCCTCACCGGTCACACGCTCGCGGGGCACTCGCGCGAGGCGAAGGACGCGGGCTGCGATGCGTTCCTCACGAAGCCTTGTCTGCCGGACACGCTCGTGCTCGAGATTCGCCGCCTCCTGTCGCGCAGCGAAGGCGAGGCGCGAGCAGCGTCGCAGCCAGAGAGAACGACCTGACGCACCGCGGGGCCGCTCCACGGACGACCGGCGAGATCAACGCGGCGCGCGCGGATCCGACGAGATCAGCGACGCTCACGCCGCGAGCGGGGCCCGCGACACCGCGAAACACGCAGAGGCGCTCCGGGTTGCCTCGACTTGACTGAGGCACCACCTGACTATTCCCACCACAGTCTTTCTGGCTAACTGATCGCTTGAGAGACAAGAGGGAACAAGGATGGCGGGGGTGACCAGAAAAAAAGCTGGAAAAAACGCGACAGAGGGCGCGGATTCAGCGCACGGCCGCACGCTGCGCGGGCGCCCCTCGGCGGTGCCCCTGCGCGCGCCCAAGAGGGGCTCGACGTCCGCCGCGGGGAGCGGGCCTCGCTCCGCAGGACCGGCTACCCTGCGCGCCAGGGTGCCCAGGCGATCGAAGGCGGACGCGGAGCGGCACGCTCCGCGGACCGATGCGGCAGAGCGCGAGCGGCTCGAGGCGCAGTGTCAGCGGCTGGAGCTCCGCGCCGAGGCGGCCGAGCGCATGCTCCGCGAGACGGTGTCCACCATCTCTCACGACCTCAGGAACTCGCTGAGCGTCATCGTGGTGAGCGCTCGCATGCTGATGCGTTCGGTCCCCCAGGAGGGATCGGGGCGGCGGCAGCTCGAGGCGATCACCCGCGCGGCGGACGAGATCAACCAGCTCGCGCAGGACCTGGTCGACGCCATGAGCATCGAGAGCGGCTCGCTCAAGATCGGCAAGAGCGCGCACGAGGTCGAGCCCATCCTCGACAAAGCGATCGAGCTCGTCGGGCCGACGGTCGCGCTGAAGCCGCTCGAGATCGCGAAGGAGCTGCCGCACGACGTGCCCCCCATCGCGTGCGACCGGGATCGCATCGTCCAGGTGCTCGCGACCCTGCTCGGCAACGCCATGCGCTTCACCCCCAAGGGCGGACGCATCACGGTGCGCGCGGAGCCCTCGGGCACGGACGCGCGGTTCTCGATCTCCGACACCGGCCCGGGCATCGCGTCGGAGATGCAGCCGCTGCTCTTCGCCCGCCACGCGCCCGCGCGCCGCCCCCTGGGACAGGGGATGGGGCTCGCGGCGTTCGTCACGAAGGGCATCGTGGAGGCCCACGGCGGCACGATCTGGGTCGAGAGCTCGCCCGGCCAGGGCAGCACGTTCTTCTTCACCATCCCCGCGGCCGGGCTCTCGGTGCGCGCCCCCGAGAGGGAGCGCGCATAGCGGAGGGGCGGCGCGCCGTCAGGCCGGCCGGAGCGCCGAGAGCCAGCGGCGGAGGATGGCGCGCCCCTCCGACAGCTTCTGCAGCGACGCCCACTCGTTGCGCTGGTGCGCCTGGGCGTTCTCGCCGGGGCCGAAGTTCACGGCGGGTACGCCGAGCTCCGCGAAGCGGGCGACGTCGGTCCACGCCTGCTTCGGCTCCACCGCGGCGACGCCGGCCTCTCGCAGCGCCACGACGAGCGGGTGCGACGCGTGCGGCGGCGCCGAGGGGCTGAGGTCGCGCCAGGCGATCTCGGCGCGGCCGGCGACGAGCGCCTCGATCGTCCGCTGCGCCTCCTGGATCGACGTTCCTGGCGGGAAGCGGTGGTTCAGGTTCATCGTGAACTCGTCGGGCACGACGTTCCGCCCGCGCCCCCCCTGCGCCATCGTCGCCGTGGTCACGGCCCGGTACGTGAACCCGTCGATCTCGACCTCGCGCGGCGCGAGCGCGGCGAGCTCGACCAGGAGCGGGCCCGCCTTGTAGATCGCGTTCTCGCCCTGCCACGGCCGCGCGCTGTGCGCCGTGCGCCCGCGGAACGTCAGCCCCGCGTGGAGCGAGCCGCTCGCGCCGAGGCTCAGCTTGTTGTCGCTCGGCTCGAGGCACACCGCGAGATCGAGCGCGCGGAGCGCAGGCTCACGCTCGATCACCAGCGCGAGCTCGTTCTCCAGGTACGGGCCCTCCTCCCGCGCATAGAACACGAGCGTCAGATCGACCCCGGCGATGTCCTTCCGCTCGCCTTCCGCGAGGTCGAGCATCAGCGCGAGGCCGGACTTCATGTCGCTCGCGCCGGGGCCGTAGAGGCGATCCCCCTCGATCCGCGGCGGCCCGTCGTGCGAGGTGCGCACGACGTCGAGGTGCCCGGCCAGCGCGATCTTCGGGCCGCCCGTGCCCTGCGTCACCTGCGCCACCAGCGAGTCGCCGTGGCGGCGCACCGGCGCGGCGAGCTGAGCCCGCCCGAGCCGCTCCGCCACCTCCGCGCAGAGCGCCTGTTCTTCCCCCGTGGGCGACGGGACAGAGCACAGCCAGAGCAGCGTTTCCGCGAGGCCTGCCTCGGCCGTCGCGTCCCGGTCGGGCCGGACGCTCACACCGGCACCGCGAAGTCGCGCAGCGCCGCGTTCAGCGACACCTTGCGGTCGGTCGCCTCGCTGCGCTTGCCGATGATGAGCGCGCAGGGGATCGAGAACTCCCCTGCCGGGAAGCGCTTCGGCCGCGTGCCCGGGATCACCACGCTGCGCGCCGGCACCCGGCCGCGGTGCTCGACGACCTCGGGCCCCGTGACGTCGAGGATCGCCGTCGACGCGGTGAGCACCACGCCGGCGCCGAGCACCGCCTCCTCCTCGACCACGACGCCCTCGACAACGATCACGCGGGAGCCCACGAAGACGCCGTCCTCGATGATCACCGGCCGCGCCCCCGGCGGCTCGAGCACCCCGCCGATGCCGACGCCCCCGGCGAGGTGGACCCCGCGCCCGATCTGCGCGCAGCTGCCGACCGTCGCCCACGTGTCGACCATCGACCCCGAGCCGACCCACGCGCCGATGTTCACATAACCGGGCATGACGATCGCGCCCTGCTCGAGGAACGCGCCGTACCGCACCGTCCCCGGCGGGACGACGCGCACGCCCGCCTTGTCGAGCCCCCGCTTGAGCGGGATCTTGTCGTGGAACTCGAAGGGGCCGACCTCCATCAAGCTCATGCCGCGGAGCGCGAAGTAGAGCAGGATCGCCTCCTTGATCCACGCGTGCGTCACCCACCGGTGCGCGGCGCCCTCGCCCGCAGACGCCGCGCCCTCGCCGCCCGCCTGCGGGGCGTCGTCGCGCTCGGCGACGCGGAGCTCGCCTTGATCGAGGCGCTCGATCGTGCGGAGGACCGCGGCCTCGTGCGCGGGCGAGCGCAGGAGCTCGCGGTCGCGGAAAGCCGCCTCAACAAGGGACTTCAAGGATTCGTCGGTGGCCATGGCGCCGCCTTTAGCACGGCCGCGCCACCACCGGCACCGGCGTCAGAACGTCATCGTGACGACGCGGCCGCCGGTCCCCTCGGCGAGCTCGATGCGCGCGCGGCGCGCGACGACGCGGGCCACGGCGACGGCGCGCTCGCCGCCGTCGCGCACCACCACGTCGAGCGCGACCGCCGGCGCCCCCTCGCGCGGGCTCCGCTCCGCGATCCGCACGGTCGAGCGCCCGTCGGGCAGGCGAGACACGGTGAGGTGAGGGCTCGCGACGCCGGCGGCGCAGACCATGCCGACGGCGAGCTCCATGAGCCCGCTCACGGCGCGCACGTCGCCCTCCACCTCGTTGGCGCGGCCATCCGACGACACGACCGAGATGCCGACGACAGGTCGCCCCTCGGCCGCTGTGGCGCTCCAGTTGCGGAGCACGTCGATGAGATCGAGCGGCGTCGGCCGCAGCTCTAGCGTCGCCATCACGAGCTCGGACAGGCGCAGGGCGCCGCTCAGCTCCCGGGCCGTCCTGCGCACCGACGCCTCGAGCGCGAGCCGCTGCCGCGCGTCGATGCCGCGCTCGGCGCCGCCGCGCTCCCCGCGGCCGCGGACCGGGGCGCGCCCCGGCGCGGCGCCAGCCGCGGCGCGCGACAGCTCGTCCGTGAGGCGCGCGACCTCGACGCCCGCGTGGCCGAGCACGGCGCACGCGGCGTCGGCCGCCGCGGCGTCGCCCGTCTCGACGAAGCCGTCGCGGACCGCCGCGGAGAGGCTGTCGAGGGCAGAGACGAGCGCCGCGCACCCCTCGCAGACCTCCGGCAGCGCGAGGGCGACCCCGCGCGGCCCGACGCGCCGTGAGCCGAGCAGGTGCGCGAAGCTCTCGATGCCTGCAGCGCCGTCCCGCGCCGCGCCGAGCGCAGCCGCGAGCCGCTCGCCGAGCATCAGTTCGTCGCGCTCGGAGCGACCTCGTAACCCGCGAAGAAATAGGCGATCTCGCGCGCCGCGGTCGCCGTCTTGTCGGAGCCGTGGACCGCGTTCTCGCCCACGTTCGCCCCGTAGAGCTTGCGGATCGTCCCCTCCGCCGCCTTCGCCGGATCGGTCGCGCCGATGACCTCGCGGTACTTCGCGACCGCGTCCTCGCGCTCGAGGGCCATCACCAGGATGGGGCTGCGCGACATGAACGTCACGAGCTCGTCGAAGAAGCCGCGCCCCTTGTGCTCGGCGTAGAAGCCTTCGGCCTCCGCGCGGGTGAGGTGGATGCGCTTCATCGCTTTGACCGTGAAGCCCTCCTTCTCCAGGCGGGCGATGATCGCGCCGGCCGTGTTCTTTTCCATCGCGTCAGGCTTGATGATTGAGAGGGTTCGCTCGAGGGCCATGGGCGGCCCAGTTAGGCGAAAACTCTGACATTTGCAAGCGCCACGCGCGCCGCCCGCGGGGGCGGCGACCCGCGCCACCACGCCGGCACGCGCTGCGTGCGCGCCGCGAGCGCCCTCGCGCGATCCCGTCGTTCCCGTCCGCCTGCCGCCGCGGCCGTCCCGGCTGCGCTCGCGCTGCACTGCGGCACCTCGGCGTCGCCACTGCGGCACCTCGGCGTCGCCTCGGATCGGCCTGTCCGCCGTCCCGCGCGCCTCTCTGCGCTTTCCTCGACCTCTCTCTTCACCTCCTGCTCACCGCGATCCCGTCTCGTGGCGACGACGCGCGACACGCGAGATCGCCATCAAGCTGTCACAATGCGCTGCTACATCCATCGGCCATGCCGAGCCACGTGCTCATCGTCGAGGACGAGCGCGACCTTCAGCGCGTCCTCACGTACAACTTTCGTCAGGCCGGGTTTGATGTGGTCTCCGCCGGGAGCGGAGAGACGGCGCTCCGCGCGGTCAAGGAGGAGCGGTTCGATCTTGTCCTCCTCGACCTGATGCTCCCGGACATGTCGGGAACGGAGATCTGCCGCCGCCTCAAGCAGAACCCGCAGACCTCAGCGGTCCCCGTCATCATGGTCACGGCCAAGGGGGAAGAGATCGACCGGATCGTCGGCTTCGAGCTCGGGGCCGACGACTACGTCGTCAAGCCGTTCAGCGTGCGAGAGCTCATCCTGCGCGCCCGGGCGATCCTGAAGCGCTCCGAGAGCCCCACGTCGGCCCCGGAAAAGTTCGACTTCGGGATCCTGCGGGTCGATCGGGCCGCGCACCGGGCCTGGGTGCAGGACAACGAGATCGCGCTGACGGCGCTCGAGTTCCGCCTGCTCATGATGCTCCACGACCGCCGCGGCCGCGTGCTCTCGCGCGATCTCCTGCTCGACGAGGTGTGGGGGTCGCACGTCGACGTCACCGCGCGCAACGTCGACACGCACGTGAAGCGGGTCCGCGAGAAGCTCGGGGCGGCCGGCGACTACATCGAGACAGTGCGCGGGGTCGGCTACCGGTTCCGCGCCGAGCCCGAGGTCGCGTAGGGCCCTCATGCGCGCGCTGAGGCGGCTGGGCATCGGCGCGAAGCTCGTGGTGGCGACGGTGCTCGTCCTGCTCGTCGCAGGCGTCCCCGTCGAGCGCCTCGCCGCGCGCGACATGGAAGCGGCGCTGCTCGCGGAGCACAGCCCGCGCGCCGCCGTCGACGCGGCCCTCTGGCGGTCGCGGCGCGCCATGCTGATCGGTATGGGCGCCGTGATCGTCGTCGCCATCTCGGTCGGCGCCGCCACCACCTTCTTCATCACGCGCCCGATCCGGAGGCTGACCCGCTTCGCGCTCGCGATGTCCGAGGGCGACCTGTCGACGCGCGCGCCCCTGCGCGGCTCGGGCGAGCTCCGCCAGCTCGCGCGCGCGCTGAACCACCTCACGAGCGAGCTGTCCCGCTCCATCGCCGACGTCCGGAGCGAGCGCGACCTGCTCGCGGGCATCCTCGACGGCATGAGCGAGGGCGTGCTCGTGCTCGATCGCGACGGGCGGATCCTCCTCGCCAACCGGGCGCTGCGCGCGATGGCCTCGCTCGGCGAGGACGCGCTCGGTCGATCGGTCATCGAGGCGATCCGCAACGCGCGGCTCACCGAGGCGATCCAGCTCGCCGGCAAGCGCGACGAGCCCGTCGATGTCGAGGTCGAGCTCGGTCGGACGCTGCCAAGGAGGCTGCTCGTGCGCGTGTCCCGCCGGAAGAGCCCGGCGGGGCTCGGGCGTGACGCACGCGACGCGCGCGGCCCGGATCACGACGGCGCCTCGGCCGAGCCGGGGCTCATCGCGGTGTTCCACGACGTCACCGATCTTCGCCGGCTGGAGACGATCCGGACCGACTTCGTCGCCAACGTGTCCCACGAGCTGCGGACGCCGGTCACCGCCATCAGCACGGCCGCCGAGACGCTCCAGCTCGGCGCGCTCCAGGACCCCCACGAAGCCGCCGAGTTCGTCGACGTGATCGATCGGCACGCGAAGCGCCTCCGCCACCTCGTCGACGACCTGCTCGACCTCTCGAAGATCGAGGCGAAGAACTTCCGCCTCTCGCTGGCGGAGCTCGATATCGCCCCCGCGATCGAGCACGTCACGCACCTGCTCGGCGAGGCGGCGCGCCGCCGCCGGGTCACGGTGACGGTCGACGCCGCCGCCCTCCCGCGCGCGCGGTGCGACCGCCGCGCGCTCGAGCAGGTGCTCATGAACCTGCTCGACAACGCCATCAAGTACGCGGGCGAGGGCGCCCACGTCACCGTCAAGGCGCGCTCGCTCGACCAGCAGGTGACGATCGCCGTCGCCGACGACGGCCCCGGTATCCCACCCCACCACCTGGGCCGCATCTTCGAGCGGTTCTACCGCGTGGACGCCGGCCGCTCGCGCGACCTCGGCGGCACGGGGCTCGGCCTCGCCATCGTGAAGCACCTGGTCGAGCTGATGAACGGATCGATCGAGGTCGAGAGCGCCATCGGCCGCGGCACCCAGTTCACCGTACGTCTCGCGCGCGCGGCGTGATCCCGCAGAGTCAGGGAAAACCGGTACTCACCGTTCCACCCTGCTGTCACGCGGCTGTCACAGAACTCGATTACGCCTGACTGTGCATGGCTCGAATTCTTCTCACCCTGGCGATGTTCCTCCTGGCCGCTGGATGCGGTCGCTCCGATGCCCCGCAGGACACCGGCTCGCTGCCCGGCGCGAATAAAAACGCCGCGCCGCAGCCGGCCGCCGACGGGGAAGTCACCCTGACGGGCGCGGGTGCGACGTTCCCGTACCCTCTTTATACCAAGTGGATCGCTGAGTTCCAGAAGGCCAACCCCAAGGTCAAGATCAACTATCAATCCATCGGCTCCGGGGGCGGCATCCGGCAGATCACCGAGCGGACCGTCGATTTCGGCGCCACCGACGCCCCGATGACCGAGGAGCAGCTCGGGAAGGCGGCCGGCATCCTGCACCTGCCGACCTGCCTGGGCGCGGTCGTGCTGACCTACAACCTCGAGGGCGTCCCGTCGGGCCTGAAGCTCACGCCGGAGGCGGCCGCGAACATCTTCCTCGGCAAGATCAAGAAGTGGAACGACCCGGCCATCCAGAAGGAGAACCCGGACGTGAAGCTCCCCGAGAAGGACATCGCGACGGTCCACCGCTCCGACGGCAGCGGGACCACCAAGATCTTCGTCGATTACCTGAGCGCGGTCAGCCCGGAGTGGAAGAGCGGCCCCGGAACCGGGACCAGCGTCAACTGGCCGGGAGGCCTCGGCGCCAAGGGCAACGACGGCGTCTCCGCCCTCATCTCCAGCACGCCCGCCGCGATCGGCTACATCGAGCTCGCCTACGCGATGCAGAACAAGCTCACGTTCGCGTCGCTCAGGAACAAGAGCGGCAAGTTCATCGCCCCGTCGCTCGAGAGCACGACGGCCGCAGGCGCCGGCGCCGCCGCCAAGATGCCGGCCGATCTCCGGATCTCGCTCGTGGACGCCGAGGGGGAGGACGCGTATCCCATCGCCGGCTTCACCTACATCCTCGCGTACCAGGAGCAGAAGGATCTCGCGAAAGGGAAGGTGCTCGCCGACTTCATGAAATGGGCGATGCGCGACGGCCAGAAGTTCACCAACGACCTCCACTATGCGCCCTTGCCCGCGGCCGTCGTGGAGAAGGTCAACGCGAAGCTCGCCGCGCTGGTGGGCCCAGACGGCAAGCCCCTGCTCGCCCCATAGCAACCCCGAAGGAAGGCCCGCCAGCGGCGGCAGCGGCGGTCTCCGCCGTGCGCTGCCGCTGCGGTGCGTGCAGGTAGGTCATGAGCACGGTAGAAGTTCCGATGCAACAAGCTGCCTCGTCCGCGCAAGGGGGCGACACAGCGCGCGGGGCGCGCGGCGCGGACCGCGCGTTCCGCGCGATCCTGACGGTGTTCGGCCTGACGGTGCTCGCGGTGCCCGCGATGATGGTGCTGCAGCTCGTCCGGTCATCGCGGCTCGCGATCGACAAGTTCGGCCTTGGGTTCCTCACCGGGACCGTGTGGGACCCCGCGCGCGAGCAGTTCGGCGCGCTGCCGTTCATCTACGGCACCGTCGTCACCTCGCTGATCGCCATCCTGCTCGCGGTCCCCGTCTCGCTGGGCCTCGCGATCTTCCTGTCGGACCTCGCGCCCCACCGGATCCGCAAGCCGCTCGGCTTCATGGTCGAGCTGCTCGCGGCCATCCCGAGCGTCGTCTATGGGTTCTGGGGCATCGCCGTGCTCCGCCCCTGGCTCAGGGACACCGTCGAGCCGGTCATCATCAAGTACTTCGGCTACCTGCCCCTCTTCGAGGGCCCGCCGCTCGGCTTCGGCATGTTCGCCGCGGGCATCATCCTCGCGATCATGATCGTGCCCACGATCACCTCGGTGTCGCGCGAGGTGATGCAGGCGGTCCCCCAGCTGCACCGCGAGGCGGCGATCGGCCTCGGCGCGTCCGCCTGGGACACCATCCGCTACGCGGTCCTGCCTTCCGCGCGCTCGGGCATCATCGGGGCCATCATCCTCGGGCTGAACCGGGCGCTCGGCGAGACCATGGCGGTCACCATGATGATCGGCAATGTCCCGAAGGTGAGCGCCTCGGTCTTCCATCCTGGATATTCGATGGCGAGCGTCATCGCGAACGAGTTCGTGGAGGCGACCAGCGACATGTACGTGTCGGCGCTCTCCAAGGTCGCGCTGCTCCTCTTCGCGGTCGCCCTTCTCCTCAACCTCTTCGCCCGGTGGCTCGTGAGCTCGACGAAGAGCAAGCTGGAGCGACGCGCATGAGCAGCGATACCCCTCCCCCCGTGGCGAGACCTTCCGGCGCCTCCAAGCGCACGCTGCTCGCGCCCGCGCCGGGCGAAAGCCTGCGCCGCGCCCGCGGTTACTTCTTCGAAGGGCTGTGCGTCGCGAGCGCCGTCGTCGTCCTGGTGCCGCTGTTCCTGATCTTCATCTACGTCGTCACCAAGGGCATCAGCGGGCTGTCCCTCGACTTCTTCACCCAGCTCCCGAAGCCGGTCGGCGACGAGCGGAGCGGCATGGGCAACGCCGTCGTCGGCACGCTCATCCTGATCGCCATCGGCTCCGCCATCGGGCTGCCTACAGGCATCCTCGCCGGCATCTACTTGGCCGAGATCGGGCGGGGCAAGCTCGCCAGCGCCATCCGGTTCATCGCCGACGTGCTCGGCGGCGTCCCCTCGATCACCATCGGCGTGTTCGTGTACGCGCTCGTCGTGGTCACGATGAAGCGCTTCTCCGCGCTCGCCGGCGGCATCGCGCTCGCGATCGTGATGCTCCCGACGGTGACCCGCACGACGGAGGAGCTGCTCAAGCTCGTGCCCGCGCACCTGCGCGAGGCGTCGCTTGCGCTCGGCGTCCCGGAGTGGCGCACGAGCCTCCTCGTCGTGCTCCGGACGGCCTCTCCCGGCATCGGCACCGGCGTGATGCTCGCCGTGGCCCGCATCGCCGGCGAGACCGCGCCGGTGCTCCTCACCGCACTGGGCTCGCAGTACTGGAGCGTCGCCATCGACCGCCCCATCGCCTCGCTGCCCGTGCAGATCTGGCGGCACGCGACCTCGCCCTACGCTAAGTGGCAGCAGGAGGCCTGGACCGGCGCGCTCGTGCTGATCGCCATCGTGTTTTTCCTGAATTTGCTCGCACGCATCGCCACGTCTCGCAGCGTCAAGGCGCGTTAAAGGCACTCGATGAGCTCGTTTGACTCACCGCACAATGGACAGACCGGCGAACGCCGCAGAGGGCTCACCGCAGACGTCGTCGACCGCCGCTCCGTCGAGCCCGACGCCGACGAGCCGCCCGCGAAGATCAGCGTTACCCGGCTGAACGCTCATTTTCACAAATTCCACGCGATCCACGACATCACGTTGAACATCCCGGACGGCCACGTCACCGCGGTGATCGGCCCGTCCGGATGTGGCAAGTCGACGTTCCTGCGCTGTCTCAACCGGATGCACGAGCAGGTGCCCGGGGCCACGGCCAAGGGCTCCGTCATGATCGATGGTGTGAACATCTACGACAAGGCCGTCGACCCGGTGCGATTGCGCCGCCGGGTCGGCATGGTGTTCCAGAAGCCCAACCCGTTCCCCACCATGTCCATCCGCGAGAACGTCCTCGCTGGACACAAGCTGAACGGGATCTCGGTGAAGGATGCCACCGGCCTGGTCGAGAAGTGCCTGCGCCAGGTCGCGCTCTGGGACGAGGTGAAGGACAAGCTCGACCAGTCCGGCCTCTCGCTCTCCGGCGGCCAGCAGCAGCGGCTCTGCATCGCGCGCGTACTCGCGGTCGAGCCCGAGGTCATCCTGCTCGACGAGCCATGCTCAGCGCTCGATCCCATCGCGACCGCGCGCGTCGAGGAGCTCATCGATGAGCTGAAGCAGCGATATACTTGCGTGCTCGTCACGCACAACATGCAGCAGGCCGCGCGGTGCTCTGACTACACGGCTTTCTTCTACATGGGGGATCTGGTGGAGTTCGACAGGACTCAGACAATCTTCACCAACCCCAAGGAAAGCAAGACCGAGGATTACGTCACCGGTAAGTTCGGCTGAGGGGAGCGGGGAGATTCATGCCGACGTCGCACACGAGCAAGGTCTACGAGCACGAGCTACGCACACTGCGCGAGAAGCTGCTGCTGATGGGCAGCCTGGTCGAGGAGATGATCCAGAAGGGCTCGACCGCGCTCGCGACGCGCGACACGGGCCTCGCCAAGGCGACCATCCGGCTCGATCGGCGGATCAACAGCCTGGAGTGCGAGGTCGACGAGCTCTGTATGCGCATCCTCGCGACGCGCCAGCCGGTCGCCTCCGACCTGCGCTTCGTCACCACGGCGCTCAAGATCGTCACCGACCTGGAACGCATCGGCGATCTGATGGTGAACGTGTGCGAGCGGGTGCAGGAGCTCAACGAGGAGCCGCCGCTCGCGCCGGCGTCGGAGCTGCAGGGCCTCTCGGACGAGGCGATCGAGGTGGTGCACGAGGCGCTCGACGCGCTGGTCGCCCGCGACTGCGAGCGCGCGAAGGAGCTGCTCACGCGCGACGACGTGATCGACGAGCACTACGCCCGCATCTTCCAGGAGGTGCTCTTCACGATGAGCCGCGATCCGAGCACCGTGTACAGGGCCACGCGGATCCAGTCGATCGCGAAGTACCTGGAGCGCATCGCCGATCACGCGATGAACATCGCCGAGTCGGTCGTCTTCCTCGTGAAGGGGACGGACATCCGGCACAACAACCGCCTGAAGGAAAACGACCCGCTCTCCACGCCGCCGCCGCCAGGCCTGCGGCTGCGCTAGGCGCTGCCCGGCGGACGTCGCGCAGGGGGCAGCTCGTCCGGCAGCGCTCAGGCGCCCGCGCTGCCCGGGGGCGCCGCGCCGCCGAGCGGCAGCGCTCAGGCGCCCGCGCTGCCCGGGGGCGCCGCGCCGCCGAGCGGCAGCGCTCAGGCGCCCGCGCTGCCCGGGGGCGCCGCGCCGCCGTGGCCGTGCGCGTGGCCGTGTCGCTCCTCGGGCCCGTGCTCGCCGCCGCAGCGGGCGTCCTCCCATCCGACCCAGTAAGGGCCGTCAGGGCCGTGCTCGCGCTTCCAGATCGGCAGGCGCGCCTTGATGCGGTCGATGAGCAGGCGGCACGCGCGGAAGGCCTCGCCCCGGTGCGGCGCGCTCGCGGCGCAGGCCACGGCGGCGTCGCCGATGTGGAGCGCGCCGACCCGGTGCGTCGCGGCGACGCGCACGCCGGGGATCTCCGCGGCGAGCTCCGCGAGGATCCGCTCGAGCTCGGCCTCGGCCATCGTCCCGTAAGCCTCGTACTCGAGCAGCGTGACCGACCGGCCGTCGTTCACGTCGCGGACCACGCCGAGGAAGGTGGCGATCCCGCCCGCGCCGGGGTGCGACACGGCGGCGATGAGCTCGTCGAGGCGGAGCGGCTCGGTGCGGATCCGGCTCACGGCGCGCTCCTCTGGAAATGGCCGGAACGGCCCCCGCTCTTCTCGAGAAGCTTGATCTCCGAGATCACCATCTCCCGATCGATCCCCTTGAGCATGTCGTAGATCGTCAAGCACGCGGCGCTCACCGCCACCATCGCCTCCATCTCGACCCCGGTGCGATCGAGCGCCTCCGCCGCCGCGGTCACCCGGATCGCCGCCGAAGGCTCGTCCACGTCGAGCTCGACCGCGACGTGCGTGAGCGCGATCCCATGGCAGAGCGGGATCAGCTCGGGCGTGCGCTTCGCCGCCATGATCCCCGCGATCCGCGCGGCGGCCAGCACGTCGCCCTTCGGCGCGTCGCGGCGCGCGACCCGGGCGATCGTCTCGGGGCGCATCAGCACAGCGCCCGACGCGACAGCGCGGCGGTGCGTGACGGGCTTGGCTTCGACAGGCACCATGCGGGCCTCGCCGCTCGGGGAGAGGTGGGTCGAGAGCGCTTGGCCCTCGCCGGGGCGATCAGGGGTTCGCGACATCCCCGGGAATCTGACACGGCAGCCCGCGGGACCGGAAGCCGAACCGCGTCCCGGGGCGGCCGGCCCGCCCCCGCCTCAGCCGCCAATGGCGCGGATCGACACCGAGGAAGCCGTTTCCTCGGTGCAGCCCTTCCAGACCTTGCCGTCCGGCTTCAGGCGCCACGCCTCGTCGAGGCGCTGGCGGATCGCCGCGTGGTCGCCGATCTTCGCCTCGCGCGAAGCGTCGACCCCATCGTCCGTGGCGAGGCACGGCCGGAGGACGCCCGTCGACGAGACGCGCAGGCGGTCGCAGCTTTCGCAGAACGTGTCGCTCGTGCCCGTGATGAACCCCACGCGGAGCGACGGGTCGTGGCGGGCACGGACGTACCTGGCCGGGCCGAGGCCCGGATCGGTGACCGCCTCCCCCGGGAGGAGGTGCTCGGCGAGGCGCGCCCGCATCTCGGCCGCCGTGACGAGGTGCTCGCCGACGAGCCTGGCGCCCTCGGCGATCGGCATCACCTCGAGGAAGCGCGGGATCATCCGCCGCTCCCAGGCCCACAGCGCGATGCGCTCGATCTCGTCGTCGTTCACGCCGCGGAGCACGACCGTGTTCAGCTTGATGCCGGAGAAGCCGGCCGCGATCGCGGCGCCGAGGCCATCCAGCACCCGGGCGAGCTCGCCGCCGCGGGTCACCTCGCGGAAACGCTGGGGATCGAGGGTGTCGATCGAGACGTTCAGGCGGTGCAGCCCGGCGTCGCGCAGCGGCCCGGCGAGCCGCGCGAGCTGCGACGCGTTCGTCGTGAGGGCCAGATCCTCGAAGCCGAGCGAGGCGAGGCACGCGACGATGGAGACGATCTCGGGGTGGAGGAGCGGCTCGCCGCCGGTCAGGCGGACCCGCCGGACGCCAGCGTCGCGCAGCGCCTCGAACATGGTGCGCCAGGCAGACGTCATCAGCCGGCCGTCGGTGTAGCCGTCGTGGCGGGACGGGCGGCAGTAGGTGCACGCAAAGTCGCACCGGTCCGTGACCGAGATGCGCACGCTCCGCGGCGCGGGCCTCGGCTGCGCGCCGGGCGCATCGACGTCCCGGTACGGGATCGCGGCGGCCCGGCGCGGGGCGCCTCCGCCGCCGAGGAGCGGCAGCGCGCGCCGCCGCAGGGCCGATGTGTCGACGGAGATGGGCGCTGGATCGAGGCCAGTCGAAGAAGGCATGCTGTCCCTCGCGGGTCCCCTAGCCGCCCGCCACAGGCGGGATGAGCGCGACCTCGTCGCCGAAACCTACAGGATCGCTCGGCGTCGCATAGGTGCCGTTCACCGCCACCCGGATCGAGCCCTTGTAGGGGGCGAGCCCAGGATATCGGGCACACACGTGCTCTAGGAGCTCCGCCGCCGTGCAGGGGCCAGCCAGCGGCAGCGCGACTTCTCCGGCGCCGAGAACATCTCTCGCACCTGCGAATGCGAGCACGCGAACAGCGGCATCCATGGGCCGGAACCTAGCATCGCTGCGCTGCCGCGACACGACGAACTGGGGCCGAGCGCCCTCGTGACGCCCCGGCGAGATGAGCCTACCGGGCCCGGCCGGCACGGCTATCATCGGACCGCTCCGCCATGTCCGAAGAAGGCTTTTTACCGGGCACCATCCTGGCCGGTCGCTATCAGGTCCGTCGCGAGCTGGGGCGCGGCGGCATGGGGGTCGTCTATCTCTGCCGGGATCTCGTGATCGACGAGCGCGTCGCCGTGAAGCTGCTCGACCGGCCAGGCGCGGCCGCGCGCCCCGAGGACGCCTGGTGGTTCCAGGAAGAGGCCCGGGCGCTCGCCGGGCTGTCGCACCCGGCGCTCGTGAAGGCCCGCGACTTCGGCACGCTCGCCAACGGGACGCCCTACCTCGTGATGGACGCCGTGCCAGGGAGGTCGCTCCACGAGTGGCTCTACCTCGCCCGGATCGAGGACCCGCTGCCCTGGCCGATCATCTGGAGCGCCATCGACCAGGTCCTCGGCGCGCTGGCGCACGCGCACGCGCGCGGCGTGATCCACGGGGACCTGAAGCCCTCGAACGTCCTCGTCGATCTGCAGCACGGCGGCGAGCCGCCGATCGTGCACGTGCTCGATCTCGGGCTCGCCTGGCTCATCCAGGACCGGGTCGATCACCGGCTCGACGGCTCCCGGGAGAGCGAGCCCACCGTGCGCTGGGGCGCCGGCACGCCGGGCTGGATGGCGCCGGAGCAGATCCGCTTCGCGGCGCCCCACGTGGGGCCCGCGACGGACCTCTACTCGCTCGGCTGCATCCTCTACGCCCTGCTCGCCGGCGGCGAGGTCTACGACGGCTCGAACGACGAGCTCCTCCAGCAGCACCGGAGCGCGCCGATCCCGGATCTGCCGCTGCCCCCGGAGGTGCCCGGCGACGTCGCGAAGTTCGCGAAGCGGCTGCTCGCGAAGCGGCCGTGGCACCGCTTCGACTTCGCGGGCGACGCGCGGCGGGTGTGGAAGCGGTTCGAGCCGCGCAGCGACGTGAACGTGGCCGCCACGCCGCTGCCGATCGCCTTGCTGACGAGCGGGCGGCTGCCCCCGAGCCGCAAGGAGCTGCTGACGCCCGAGCTGATCGAGCCTCCAGACGACGACCCGCCGCCGTCCGTGACGACCACCGGCCTGCTCGCCCTCCGGCCGAGCCCTTTCGTCGCGCGCACCGGCGAGCGAGCGCGGCTCATGGAGGTCGTGGCCGAGATGGTCGACGCGCCGAAGGCGATGCACCGGTTCGTCCTGCTCGCGGGCGAGGCCGGCGTCGGCAAGAGCCGGCTGGCCGAGTGGCTCTGCGAGGAGGTCCACGAGCGCGCGCTCATGGTGCCGCTGCGCGCGCGCTACCGGCGCATCGCGGCGCCGCTCGACGGCGTCCTCGGCGCGGTGACCCAGCACTACCGGCTGGAGCGGGCCGAGCGCGAGATCGTCGAGAAGGTCCTGATGAACCTCTGGGAGGTCCCGCCCGAGGACGAGGTCGGCAAGACGTGGGTCGCCGCGACCGCCGAGTGGATCAAGCCGTCGCCCCCCGGCAGCGAGGCGGTCGGCCCGACGGGGAAGCGCTTCCGCCTGGATCGCCCGGAGCTCCGCTGGCTGATCATCCGCAAGACGCTGGAGCGGATCGGTCGCGACCGGCCCGTGCTGCTCTGGCTCGACGACCTGCACTACGCCTCGTCGACGACGTTCGAGGGGCTCCTCACGCTCCACCGCGACGCGCCGAACCTCGGCCTGCTCGTCGTGGCGACCGTCCGGAGCGAGGCGGTCGAGTGCGACCCGGTGGCGGCGAAGCGGCTGGAGGGCGCGCTCGCGGCGTACGGCGGGGAGCGGCTCGACGTCGCCCCGCTGAACCCGGTGCAGACGCACGCGCTGCTCCGGGAGACGCTGCCGCTCGACGACGCGGCGGCCGAGGCGGCGACGGCGCGGAGCAAGGGGAACCCGCTCTTCGCGCTGCAGCTCCTGCACGCGTGGGCGGGCGGCGGGCACCTCCAGCTCCGCGCGGGCAAGTACTTCGTGCCGAGGGGGTCGATGGCCGTGCAGGCGGCGACCACCGCCGACCTCTGGGAGGAGCGGCTCGCGGCGCTCCCGGAGGAGCTGCGGGCCGGCGCGCGCGCGGCCGCCGCGCTCGGCGGCGACATCCGGCGCGAGATCCTGCGCGAGATGCTCACGTCGCTCGATATCCCCGCGGACCGCGCGATCGCGGCGATGCAGCGCGCGCAGATCCTCCTCGCCGTGGGTGATCGCCTCCGGTGGCCGCACGCGCTGCTCCAGGAGCACCTGCTCTCGCAGCTCTTCCTCGAGCCGGACGCGGCGCGCGTCTTCCGCGCCGCCGCCGACGCGCTCGGCGCCCACCCGGCCGCGTCGAGCCGCCGCATCCTCCGGCACCGGGTGGTGAGCCTGCTGCGCGCCGGCGACACGGACGAGGCGGCGGCGCTCATGCACGCGCACGTGGCGGCGCACTGGCAGAGCTCGCGCGACATCGCCGCGACCCTGCGCGATCTCGCCGTGCTCGACGGCAAGCTGCCCGGGGGCAGCGACTCGCGCCCGGGCTTCAGGGGCAGCGTGGAGACGCGGCCCGTGCTGACCGGGACGCGGCTCGGGACGCAGCTGCGTTTCCGGGCCGAGGCGCTGCGGCTGGCGGGCAGGCTCGAGGAGGCGCGGCGCGACGCGGAGGACGCGCGCCGCATCTTCGAGCACGCCGGCGACCGGGAGAACCAGGCGCACTGCCTGCGCCTGCTCGGGCACATCGCGTCGGACGTCGGCGCCGAGGCGCAGGGGCGGCGGCTCGTGGCGCGCGCGCACGCGATCTTCGACGAGATCGGCCACCGCCACGGACAGGCGCAGTGCGAGGTGCTGCTCGGGGAGATCGACTTCCAGCTCGGTGAGCACGCGCGGGCGCGGGCGGTGCTCGCGTCGGGGGAGGCGCGGTTCCTGGAGGTCGGCGATCGGCTCGGCCGGGCGCAGTGCCTGCTCCTGCAGAGCATGGTCGAGCAGGCCGGGGCGCTCGCCGAGGCGGCGCGGGGTCTGCTCGCGACCGCGCGCGCCGACTTCGACGCGATCGGCTACCGGCTCGGGCTCGCGCAGTGCGACCTGACGCTGGCGCACGTGGAGCACCGCCTCGGCCGCTTCGATGCGGCCCGCACCGGCGCGATCGCGGCGCGGCAAAGCTTCCGCGATCTCGCGAACCCGCGCGGCGAGGCGGGGTGCGAGCGGCTCCTCTCGATGGTCGCGCTCGACGCGGGCGCGCCGGAGCTCGCCGAGGAGCACGCGCTCGCGGCCGGCAGGCTCTACGAGACGCTGGCGGACCCGTGGGGCCTCGTCGAGGCGCGGCTGCTCTTCGCGCAGATCTCGCTCCACCGCGGGGACGCGGAGCAGGCGCGCGAGCACCTCGGCGCCTGCGAGGCGGTGGCGCTCGCCGAGGCCGAGCCCCGGCAGCACCGGCACCTGACGCTCGCGTGGCTCGCGTACCACGAGGGGCGGTTCCACGAGGCGGCGCGGGAGCTCGACGCGGCGCGGGCGTCCTTCAAGGACAGCCGGACCGGGGACCACACGCCGCAGCTCCTCGAGCGGTTCGCGAGGATGGGGTGGCCCAAGCCGGCGGGGACGCGGATCAGCGGGTGGATGCGCACGCTGGCGGTCGCCTGAGGCGGCAGGCGGCGTACGCTCGAGGCGGGCGCTGACTCCGACGGCGAGGGCTGGCGTGGAGGGGATGGGGCGGGCGCGGGCGCGCGTGGGGCCCCGCCGAACTCGCATGGCCGGAGACTCGCCCTGGATCGGGCGAGCCTCCGGCTGGGGATGCTCGGACATCGGCCCGTCCCCACGCGCGCCCGCGCCCGCCCCATCCCCTCCACGCCAGCTTTCCAAGGGGGTGCGTGTTGCCCGGCGTTGCACGCGGTCCCTGATGAGACGGACGCCAGGCCCGAAGCGGCAACACCTACCCGACGGCTCGTGTGGTTCGCGGGGTGGTGGGGCCCCGACGAGCTTCGCTCGGCGGGGCGGCGGGGGCGCGTGCCCCCGCCGTGTAACTAGAGAGGGAGCCAGAAGTCGGGGCCGAAGAGGCGGCGCGCGGCCTCGATCGTGCGGAGGGCACGCGGGAGATCGAGCTTCGCCTGGTGCTCGGCCAGCTGCACGACGTAGGGGATCCAGAGCGGCCTGCAGACGACGAGCGCCGCGAGGTGGAACTCGGCCTCCTCGGTCTGGCCCAGATCCGTCGCCACCTTCGCGAGGATGGTGTGCACCGGGACCGGCGAGCCGAGCGGCGCGATCGCCGTCGCGCAACGCCGCACGCCCTCCGCGGCCTGCTCGCTGGGGTGCCGACGGAACTCCTGGAACGCCTCCTCGAGCTCATGCTCGTCGCTGACCTGCTCCGGCAGGTGCTCCGCGACGAGCTTCTTCCAGTGCTCGACGAACGGCAGAGCCGCAAGCGCGGCCGACCTGTCCGCGTGGGCGACGAGCAGATCGGCCTCCTTCCAGTCGCCAGCCTCGCGGGCGAACTCGAGCCCGGAGACGACGCGGGCCTCCTCGTGAAGCCCCGGCTCCTTCGTCAGCAGCCACCGCTGCCAGTAGAGCGCGCCCCGGAAGGCCACGCGCGCAAGCGGCTCCTTGCCCTCGGCGCGCATCTGCAGCGCCACGCTGATGAGCGCGCTCTTGTGCCGCTGCACGTCCTCGACAACGAGGCTCGCCGGCCAGGCGCAGAGCCCGCACGCCTCGGAGATCATCGCGCGCCCCTCGCGGCAGGCCGTGCAGAAGGAAACCTCTGCGACACAGATCAACGCTACCACGACGCGCGCGCCACGCGAGAGGTCGTCGGGGGCAGGTGATAGGCATACAACAGCGCGCGACAGCAGCGGCCAGGGCAGCCGTCGCGCCAGCAGGCGGCCTGCGCCGAGCGGTGCGCCTACGCCGAGCCGCGCGGCCTACGCCGAGCCGCGCGGCCTACGCCGAGCCGCGCGGCCTGCGCCGAGCCGCGCGGCCTGCGCCGAGCCGCGCGGCCTGCGCCGAGCCGTGCAGCGTGCGGCCAGCGGCCGCACGGCCGCGGGGAGAGTGCCCGTCGCGGGCGCATGGACCTCCACCGAGGCTTCCTGCACAATGGGCCGCTGGCGGCAGCGACCGAGCGGTGGGGACGGCGGCCGCTCGAGGTGCTGATTGACAAGCGAGCTCGTGACGACACTCCGGCGGCGTGGCGCTCCTGGCAGCAGGCGGCGCCAACCATGAGCCAGCGAGATCTCTACCGCGCCGCGTTCGAGGCCGCCGAGGACGCGCTCCTCCTCCTCGAGGGCGGACGCGTGCTCGAGGCCAACCCGAGCGCGACGCGGCTGTTCTCGGGGACAGCAGAGGGCCTCCTCGGGCGCACGCTCGCGGACCTCTCGCCGCTCCTCCAGCCCGACGGGCAAGCCTCCGCCGAAGGGCTGAAGCAGCGGATCGACGCCGCGAGCCGCGGCGAGCCGCAGCGGTTTCGCTGGCTCTACCGGCGCCCAGGCGGGGGCCTGATCCAGGCCGACACGCAGCTCGCGCGGCTGGCCCTCCCCGACAGCGCCGCGCCGATCCTGCGCGCCGTGGTGCATGAGGAGGACAAGGAGCAGCGGCGGCTCTACGCGCTCGCCGTCGACATGCTCGGCATCGCGACGCTCGACGGGCGCTTCAAGGAGCTCAGCCCGTCGTGGGAGCGCACGCTCGGGTTCAGCCGCCAGGAGCTGATGGCGCGGCCGTACCTCGACTTCATCCACCCCGAAGACAAGGCGCGAACCCTCTCGGAGACCGATACGTTCTCGACGGGCGCGCAGACGCTCACCTACGAGAACCGGTTCCTCTGCAAGGACGGCTCGTACCGGTGGCTCGAGTGGAACGCGATGCTCGCGCTCGACGAGGGGCTCGTCTACTTCGTCGCCCGCGACGTGACGCGGCGCAAGAGCGCCGAGCTGGCGCTCCGCGAGTCCGAAGAGAAACTGCGGGCGCTGTACGAGGGCATCCCGCACTACCTGACCGTCGTCGACAAGGACGCGCGGCTCGTCTCCGCGAACCGGTCGTACCCCGGGGTCTCCACGGAGAGCCTCCTCGGCCGGAGCCTCTACGATTTCACGGCGCCGGAGTACCACGACACGGTGAGGCAGGCGCTGGAGACCGTGCTCCAGACCGGCGGCCGGGCGCACTACGAGGTCGTCGGCGTCGGGGCGAACGGCGGGCGGGCGTGGTACGCGAACCACGTCAGCGCGATCCCGGGCGCCGGCGAGGTCGCGAACGCGCTCATCGTTTCGGAGAACATCACCGATCGCCGGCAAGCCGAGGAGCAGCGCCGGCAGACCGAGGCGCGGTTCCACGCGGCCGTCGAGGCCAGCATGGACGCGTTCCTCACGATGACCTCCCGGCGCGACGAGAGCGAGGAGATCGCCGACCTCGTGATCACCGGGCTCAACGCGCGCGCCGCGGCGATGCTCTCGATGACGCGCGAGGAGCTCCTCGGCAAGCGCCTCTCGGAGCTCGAGCACTCGGTCGAGGCCGACGTCCTGCTCGACAAGTGCCTGCGCGTCATCCGCAAGGGCACGCCGCTCGAGGAGGAGATCCTCCTGCCCGCGCCGCCCGGCCAGGCGTCGCGCCCGGGCACCTGGGTGCACCACCAGATCGTGCCGATCCAGGGCGGCGTGGCCGTGACGATGCGGGACACGACCGATCGCAAGCGGCTCGAGGACCAGCTGCGCCAGTCGATCGAGCGCCTCGAGGCGTACGCCGAGGAGCTGGAAGGCAAGAACCGGATGCTCGCCGAGGAGAACGCCGAGCGCGAGCGGACCGCGAGCGTCCTGCGCCAGCAGCAGGAGGCGATCCGCGCGCTCTCGACGCCGATCATCCAGGCGTGGGAGGGCGTCCTCGTGCTGCCGATCATCGGCGCGCTCGACAGCGGCCGGGCCACGCAGATCATGGAGAAGCTGCTCGGGGAGGTCGTCCGCACGCAGGCCCACTTCGCCGTGCTCGATCTGACCGGCGTGGAGGACGTGGACGCGCCGACGGTCGACCACCTGCTCCAGGTGGCGCGGGCCGCGAGCCTGCTCGGCAGCCGCTGCCTCATCTCCGGCATCTCTCCGAGGGTCGCGCAGGCGATCGTGGAGCTCGGCAGCGACGCGCGGACGTTCGAGACCTTCGGTGAGCTCGAGGACGCCCTGCGCCACGCGCTGCGCGTGTCAGGCGCCCGGCTGCCGCGCGGGAAGCGCTGAGGCGCCCGGCGGAGCTGCGCGCTACGCCTCGTCGGCCTCGATCTCCTCGCGGAGCTCCCGGGCCCGCGCCGCGTGGCGCGCGGCCTCGGCGTCCTCGCCGATCGAGGCCGCGTACGTCGAGGCGCGGGCGTACGCCTCCGCCGCGGCCCGCAGATCGCCGCCCCGCTCGTAGTGGTGGGCGAGGAGGGCGGCGCACTCATCGCCCGGCGCGCGGTGCTCGAGCCAGTCGGCGACGAGCAGGTGGATCCGCCGCCGGATCTTGAGGCTCAGCGTCTCGTAGGCGACCTCGCACGTCGCCTGCTCCGCGAAGACGTACTCGCGCTCGCCCGGGAACGTCGCCGGCGAGCGGAGCCGGATCAGCTGGCGCTCGCAGAGGCGCGCGAGCAGCTCCGCGGTGGACGCGCCGGCCCCGTGGCGCACCGAGAACGGCGGATCGAGATCCTGGAGCTCCGCGAGGATGCGCTCGCTCGACATCGGCGAGCGCGCCTGCGGGGCGTCGTTCCGGAGCCGCTCGACCGCGCCCTCCCAGAAGGTCCGACCGACGACGGCGGCCTGCGCGAGGAGCCCGCGCGCGTCGGCGTCCAGCCGATCGAGGCGGGCCTGGACGACGCCGTGCACCGTCGGCGGCAAGCTCAGCGTGCCCAGCGCGTCCTCGCGGACGCGCCACGCGCCCCCCTCGGCCTCGATGGCGCCGGCGTCCACGAGGTGCTGGAGCATCTCCTCGACGGTGCGCGGGTTGCCCTCGGCGCGCTCGGCGAGCGCGCGCACGAGCTCGGGGCTCAGCTCGGGGACGCAGCGGAGCCGATCCCGGATCATCTCCTCCGCGTGCCGCCGCGCGAGCGGGAGCGCGTCGACGCGGACGTAGGCCTCCTTGGCGATGCCCCAGTCCGGGCGGCGCTCGTAGAGCTCGGGGCGCGCGGCGCACACAACGCAGAGCGGCAGCCCCTCGGCGTGCGCCACGAGCTCCTCGAGGAGATCGAGCGTCGCGTCGTCGGCCCACTGGAGGTCGTCGCAGACGATCACCATCGGCGTCCGCTCGAGCGCGAACGTGACGAGATGCGCGAGCGCGGAAGCGATCCGGCGCTTCGCCAGGACGCTGCCGCGCGCCGCGGAGTCGAGGAGCCCGGCGGGCGCAGGCCGCGCGCCCAGGATCGCCGCCAGCCGGGCGAGGATGTCGTCGAGATCGCCCGAGCCGAGCGGCCTCGCCAGCGACGGGGAAGGATCGAGCTCGTCGTCGTCATCGTACCGCACGGCGCCTGGCCCCCTGCGCCCGGTGACGGTCGAGCTGATCGGCCCGCGCAGGGGGATGGACGACGCGCGGGTCACGACGGGTGACGCGCCGCCGAGCGCGGCCCGGGTCCCGGCGCCGGCGGCCTCCCGCTCGGCGCGGGCGCGGGCGCGCGCGGCGCGCAGCCGGAGCCAGCGCAGGCCGCGGCGCAGCTTGCGCAGGATGACCTGGGCCGGATCGGCCTCGTGGATCCCGAACCACCGGCGCAGCAGCGCGCCGGCCAGGCCGTAGCTCGTCTCCCGCGCGAGCGCCGAGCACTGCGCCGAGAGGACGAACGGCTCGCCGGGCGACGCGGACGCGGGGCCGTGCTCGGACGCAGGCGCGCCGGCTTCCGGCGCGCCGCCGCGGAGGCCAGCGAAGAGCTCGGTGAGCATCCGCGTCCGGCCCACGCCGGGCGCGCCGACCAGCGTGACGAGCCGCGGCCGCCGCTCGTGGAAGGCGGTCTCGACGAGGTCGCGCAGGCGCTGCATCTCCGCGCCGCGCCCGACGAGGCGCGTCGCGATCCCGTGGAAATCGGGCGGCGCGGGCGCGTGGTGGAGCGGGCCCTCGCCGAGCACGCGGTAGCTCGGCGGCGCCGCGCCGCGCGCGGAGGACTCCGGCGCCGCCCTGCTCGCGGCGGCGCCCCCCTCGAACGGCTCGACCCGGAACCGCCCGAGGACGAGCCGGTGCGTGTCGCGGCCGATCACGATCGCGCCGCGCGGCGCGAGCTGCTGGAGGCGCGCGGCGCCGTCCACCGCGTCGCCGATGACGGCGAGATCCTGGCGCGACGAGCCCGCGGCGCCGACGAAGACCCTCCCCGTCGTGATCCCGATCCGCACCGAGAGGTGCACCGATCGCGCCGCGCGCGGCAGCGCGAGGCGCGGGATCGCGGCCTGCGCGCCGAGCGCCGCGACGATCGCTCGCTCGGCGTCGTTATCGGTCGAGCGAGGGACGCCGAAGACAGCCATGACGCGCCCGCCGATGGGCCGCTCGACGACGCCGTGCATCTGCTCGACGTGCTCCGCGAGCACCTGGTAGCAGCGGTCGACGACGTCCTTGACGTCCTCGGGATCGAGCCGCGATGAGAGCGCGGTCGCCTCGGACAGATCGGCGAACAGGACGGTGCACACCCGGTGCTCTCCGCCCTCGAACGGCGCGACGGCGCGGCCCCTCGGCGCGCTGCGGTCGGGGCTCACGGTCCCCCTCACGCCGCTGCTGTCCGGCGCCCACCGCGGCGGCGACGGCGACGGCAGCGACGCCGGCCGCGGCGACGGCGGCGGGACCGACAGCGACGGCGGCGGCGGCAGCGGCGGCAGGTGGACGGCGGCGAAATCGAGCAGCCCTTCATCGTCGTCGTCGGCGACGCCCGAGCTGAAGGCGGGCGCGCGCAGGGTGTCGCGCGCCACCACGACGACGCTGGCGCGCTGGGCGGCCTCCAGGGCGGACCACATCTCGCCGAGGTTGTGGAACCGCTGCGAGGGGTGGATCGCGAGCGCGCGGCCGAGGACCGCCTCGACGTCGACGCTCGCGTTCACCCCGCGGGCGCGGAGGCTCGGCCGGAGCGCCTCGTCGCTCGACGAGACGAAGAGCTGGATCACGTCGCTGCCGGAGAGGGCGGTCTGGCCAGTGGCGACCTCGATGAGGATGAGGGCCATCGCGTAGACGTCCGTCCAGGGTCCCGTGGCGCCGAACCGCGGGCTGAACTGCTCCGGCGCGCCGTACTGCGGTGTGAAGGCGCGGAACGTTCGTCCCGTCTGCACGAGCGCCTCGGCGAACTTCGGTGTCTCGGCGAAGACCTTGGCGAGCCCGAAGTCGAGCACCTTCATGCGATCGCCGAGCAGGAACAGGTTGGCCGGCTTGACATCGCGGTGCGAGACGTTGCCGTCGTGGGCGACGGCGAGCGCGGAGGCCACCGGCGCGAGGAGCTTGATCGCCTCGGCGAGGCTCCTCGGCGGGAGGTTCTGGGTGCGGCGGCGCTTGAGGTCCTGCTCCAGCGTCTCGCCCTCCAGCCACTCCATCACGATGTACGGCGTCCACGGCCCGTTCGGCGCGGCGGCGGCGCCGATGTCGAGCGCCTGGACGATGCCCATCGTCCGGCGCGAGAGCTGGTGGAGCAGGCGCGCCTCCTCGCGGAATTTGGCGAGGAACGCGTCCTGCTGATCAGGGCTCAGGCCCGTCGGGATCTTGAGGCATTTGACGGCGACCGGGGCGTCGAAGCCGAGGTGCCGGGCCCGGTAGACGACGCCGAAAGCGCCCTCGCCAGCCAGCGCCTCGACGGCGAACTGGCCGTCGATGATCGACCCTACCCAGCCGAACGGGTCGCTGGCCTGCATCGTTGCCTAGGCTACCTGTTGCGACGAACCACGAGCAAGAGTAGCAACGGCCACGGTCGAGGGGATGTGCGTGGCGGGGCGGGCGTGGGGCCCCGCCGAACTCGCATGGGCCGCACGCGCCTCCCTCGCTAGGCGAGGGAGGCGCGTGCGGCGAGATGTGCTCGGACAGCGGCCCGTCCCCACGCCCGCCCCGCCACGCACATCCCCTCGACCGTGGCTCCAGGAAGGGGGGAACGGAAAGACGGCCGGTGCAAACGGCTGACGGGCGAGGGGGCGACGCGCCGTGCAGGGTAGCGATGGTGGGGAGATGGAGGGCGGTGTGGCCGGCGTGCGGGGCTCACTTGGGGATGACTGAGGTGAAGCAGCCGATCGACGTGTCGATGCGGAAGTTCGACTCAGACGTGTGGCGCTCGGCGAAGAAGAAGTCGAGCGTGTAGGTGTTGCCGGGCGTGATGCCGAGCTCCTGCGCCATCGCGTCGAGATCGACCGTCTCGCTCTCCGGGCCGTGAACACCGCCCAGATCGATCGCCAGCCGGCCGTTGATGAAGGTGAAGAGGTCGTCGTCGCCCGAGAAGGTGAACACCTCACCACCGTTGTATTTGAACGTGGTGCGCAGCTCGAGGGTGAAATGGTAGTTGTGGGGCCGACCCTCGTTTCCAAACCCCATATCGTCGATCGGGAAGAAGTCGGGGTTGTCGTACGTGGACGTGCCGTTCCCGTTGTCCGAGAGCGGGATCGACACCTGGATGGCGGTGTTCACCTCGGCCACGTCGCGGAACCACTGATCGAAGGCCTCTTTGCCGCTCGTCGACGACGTGCCCCCGCCGCCGGCATACACCGGCTTGCCGTCCGCCCCCAGCTGCGCCTCCACGATGCCCCTGTCGCTCCCGAGGAAATTCTCGAAATCAGGGTGCGACTCCTGGAAGTCGCGGACGATCGCGACGAGCTGGCTGCCGCACGCGTCGCCGCCCGAGCTCGGGTCGCCCACGTCGGCGAACGGATCTCGCCCGAAGTCGTCGCCAGGCGCGCCGCCGCTCGCCGTCCCAGCGCCCTCCGAGCCGGCGCCCTCCGAGCCGGTGCTGCCGACGCCATCCCCTCCACACGCGGTCGCCGCCACGATCGCAACGAGCGCCGATACCGCCACCATGGTCCGTCGATGAGCCATCATGCCTGTACCCTCTCCGAAGCGATCGAAGCCCGCAAATCCGCTTGGAACGACGTCAGAGACGCCACGTCGCCAGCAGCCTCCCCGTGCGCCGGGGCAGCGTCGAGCGGAGCGACAAGCAATCGATGTTCCAGGGTGCGCAGGGCGATGGAAGGCCCGCGCGCAGGACGTCGTTCCAGCACGCACCGCGGCGGCCAACATCGGCGCGCCGCCCCAGCCGCCCGGACGCAGAGGAGGACGAGCGATCCCGGGTCAACCTGGTCCGCCGATCCGCCAGGGTGACCGTACGTCATGCAACCACACTGTAGGCTCGCCGCAGGATCAACCGTCTCCGGCGAGCTGCCGGCCCGAAGGCTCCAGCGCCGGCGTCGTCCGGGCGCCAGGGGTCGCGCAGCTCACGCCGGCGCTCGCGCCGCTGGGACGCCGAAGAAGTAATAGCCTCTGCCCCAGAGCGGGAATTCGTAGGTGCCGTACTCCCAGCGGAACGAGCCGCCGAGCGGGGCGACCATCTCCCGCAGCTCGGCCTCGGAGTAGACGCGGAGCGTGCTCACCACGCCGTCCCACGCGCTGGCCGCGGCGGCGATCGGCGTCGCCCACGTGAGCCACGCCTTGGCGGCACGGGAGCGGCGCGTGAGCAGCGGGTTCGCGGCGAGCGCGGCGACGCCGACCGGGACCATCGGCAGGAACCCGAGCGGGTTCCGCTCGAACCCCTCGGACAGGAAGATGCCGGACGAGCCGCGCACCGCGTCCGCGAGGATGGCGCGCGCGAGCTCGGGAGAGAAGTGGTGGAAGGCGTTGATCATCAGCCGCGCGCGGCCCGCGGCGAGCGCAGGCGGGATGCGCGTCGCGTCCACGGGCGAGGGCTCGAAGGCGACGAACGACGGGTGCCGCGCGGCGGCCTCCGCCCACGCCTCCGTCTGCGGCAGGAGGTCCGTGAGCACGAACCGCGGCGGCGCCGCGCCCGCGCGCAGGAGCTCGCCGATCAGCACCTCCGACGGCCCGGCCGCGCCCGCGCCGAGCTCGATCACCTCGGTCGCCCCGGAGGCGGCGAGGAAGCCACGGAACGGCTCGATCAGCCCGCGCAGCATGCCGCCCCACCGGATGGTCCGGCTCAGCGACTCGATGATGAGCTCGCGCAGCGGACCGGGAGCCCACGGCGAGTCGTTCCACTCGAACAGCGAGAGGCGAGGCAGGGAGCGCCGCATCGGTTTACCGTCGACCGCCATCGGCGGCAGCGCCATCCTGAACACATGAATTTCCTGCTCCATCGCCACCTCGCGGCGCGCGATCTCGGCTCGGTCGCCGCCGGCGCAGGGGCGATGCTCCCGGACCTCTGGCGCATGGCCGACCGGCGCGTCAGGCCCTCGCGAGCAGCCGAACGCCCCGCCGCCCTGCCGCCCCGCCTCGCCGAGGTGCTGGCCGGCATCGATCACCATGTCGCGCTGGATCGCTGGTTTCACGCCGCGCCCGTGTTCGTGCAGGGGGAGCGCCGCCTCGCCGAGGCGCTGCGCGGCGCCTCGCTCGGCGCGCCGCGGCTCGCGCTGTTCGCCCACGTGCTCTGGGAGATGTGCCTCGACGGCGCCCTCCTGCGCCGGATCGGCCTCGCGCCCGCCCTCGAGGCCCTCCGCGCCGGCCTCGCGGCCATCGACGGCGCGCCAGGCGAGACAGCGGCCTCCATCCACCACTTCCTCCGGCGCGCGCCCTCCCCCGCCGGCCCGCCCGCCGACGCCCCCTCCCCCGCCGGCGCGCTCGCGGACCGCGCCGCCTTCGAGGCGCGGCTCCGGCGGATCTACGACGAGCTCGCCCGCGGCCCCTGGATCGCCGGCTATCAGGACGGCGCCGGCCTCGCGCTGCGCCTCGCGGGCGTGCGGTCGCGGTTCGGCATGCCCCCGTTCACGCCGGAGCAGCAGGACCGCCTCGCCGCGCTGCTCGACGGCCTCGCCGACGCGGCCGACGCGGCGGTGGACGACATCCTCCGCACCGCGCCGAGACGCAGGCACTGAAGCGTTCCCCCGCTGCCGCTGTCATTCGTGGACGATCACTGTCGTCCCTTCGCCCAGCTCCTCGCCCGTGTTGATGGCGTGCCACCCCGGCGGCACCCTGGGCTCGGTCCACAGGAACACCCGGTGGGCGTCGATGGGGGACATGTTGATGCAGCCATGGCTGCGCGGCGTGCCGAAGACGTCGTGCCAGTACGCGGCGTGGAGCGCGTAGCCGCTCGCGAAGTACTGGATATACGGCACGTCCTTGAGGGCATAGGTCCCCTCCCCGCGGCGCCGCGTGACGCCGTACTCCCCGTCGCCCTTGCGGGGGGCCGCATTCTGGCCCTCCGCGGGCTTCGCCGCCGCGCTCGCGCCCGGCTTCTTCGCGGCGCGCTCCTTCGAGGAGCCGCCCTTGTCCGGCTTCGCGCCGCGCGACGCCGAGGGGGCGTCCGCCGTCGTCTCCGCCCGGCCGCCGACGCTCGACGACTCGTTCGAATCCATGGTCGCCGTGATGTGCTTGTTGCGGATGCGGAAGATGCCCCGCACCGTGGCGGTCGTCGTCTTCGGGTCGGCCACCCCGGCCTGGCCGGTCGAGACAAGCGTGGCGTAGACGGGGCGCTTGCCCTCCCAGAGGACCAGCGTCTGGTGCTGGATCGACACCTCGATCCACTTCTCGCCCTTCTCGGCGACCTCGGGCCAGGCGGACGGGGCCACCGCGAGCCCGACGTCCAGCTGGCTCACGTACCGCTGATCCCTGGTGCGGTAGTACTTCACGCCCTCGATCCGGCGCATCCGGCCCGTCAGCGGGATGACGTCGCGGAACGGGAGCTCCTTGCCAGGCGCGGCCCTGTCCCCCTGGATCTGCACGTCGCGCGCGCCCCGCGCCCGGACAAAGGCGAGCGGGAGCGTGAGCTGGTCGTTCAGCTCGACGCCGTGCCAGGGAGAGCCCGTGTCGGGCTTGATCTTCGTCGCGGGCGCGAGCCGCAGATCGGTCGTGATCGCGAACCGCCGGTTCAGCGACTCCGGCCCGGTCGGGAACGATCCGATCAGCGACAGGCCGGTGAAGCGCCGCGCGCGATCGGCAAAGACCGAGTAATCCGGGACCTTGAAGTCGCTGATGTTGCGGATGAGGCGCTTGCCGCCCTCCAGCCAGAACGGGATGGGGTCGTTGTCCCCTGCCGCGCCGAGCAGGGCGCCCTCGCCGAGCTCGAGCGAGTTCTTCCCGAGGCCGAGCTCCCCGAGCTGCTTGCCCGGCAGCGGCACGCCGCGCTCGTCGATCGCGACGTCGTTCGCGCCGAGGACGACCCGCTGCACGGTCGCCTTGTTCTCCTCGAACCACGCGAGGTGCTCGTCTAGCTTGAACTCCGATTTGCGCTGCTCCTCGGCCGTGGGGACGCGCAGATAGAGCGGCAGCACGGCGCGGACGAAGGCGTACCTGTACGGGAGCGCGGTCCTCAGGTCCGGCCCCGGGCCGGCGGCCTTGAGGATAGGGTCGTCCAGATCGAGCGTCGCGTCCTCGCCGACGCAGAGGAAGCCGCGCGGCTCGATCGCGTACCAGCCGCCCGGGCAGCCGGCGGTGCCGGCGGGCTCCGCGGCGCGCGGCACCCTGGCGCCGACGCGCAGGTAGCCGAGCTTCTTCGACGTGTCGCGCGGCTCCTTGTAGACGGTCGCCACGAAGGCGGTCACGCCGAGCAGCGGCCTGTCGCTCGGCACCTCCGCCGCGGCCCCCACGTCCGCGACCGCCGGCTGCGCCGCGGTGGCCGCGACCGCCGCCCCGCCCGCGTCGTCGGCGACCGCCGCGGCCCCGGCGTCCGCCGGCGCGCCCGCGGGCTTCTGGCAGGCGCACGCCCCGCACGCCGCCGCAGAGAGCGCCGCGAGGTGCGCGAGACGAAGAAAGATGCGCGCTGCGCGCATCGAGCGCAGCGCACGACGAGGCTTCCCGGAGGACAGCAGGCCGCCCATGCGGGCGTACTTGCCAAAATCGGCGTGCGACGAAAAGCCCAAAACACGCGCGGGCGGCGGCGCGGTCGCGGACGTGGGCGCCGCGCCGCTCAGGCCAGGAGCCCCGGCAGCGGCCCCGTACAGTACGCGGGGTTGCCGAAGGTCGGGACGTCGACGCCCATCGCGTTGCACAGCGCGACGAGCAGGTTGTTGTGCGGGTCGCCGGCGTAGCGCAGAAACCGTCCGGTCCGGAGATCCCCGCCGGCCCGCCCCGCGATCACGTACGGCATGTCGCGCCGCGAGTGGCTCTGCCCCGCCGAGATGTCGGTGCACCAGAGGACGATCGTGTTGTCGAGGAGCGTGCCCGCCCCCTCCGGGACGGCGTCGAGCTTCCCGAGCAGGTACGCGAGCTGCTCCGCCTGCCAGCGGCCGATGTCGATGAGCTGCTTCTGCTTCGCCTCGTGGCCCGGGCTCGAGTGCGACAGCGCGTGGTGCGTGTCCGACTGGCCCAGCCAGGTGAACACCTTCCCCGCCTGCGTCGCGCTCCACTGGATCGACGCGATCCTCGTGAGATCGCAGGCGAGCGCCATCGCCAGGAGATCCATCTGCAGCCGCCCGATCGCGGGGAAGTTGTCGTTCGCGTAGACGTCGAGCGGCTCGCCCAGCTCCGGCACGGCGCACGCGCCGCCGAGGAGCCCCGGCGCGTCGAGCCGCTTCTCGATCTCGCTCACCGCCTCCAGGTGGTGCTCCAGCTTCTGCCGGTCCTCGCCCCCGAGCTGCCGCGAAAGCGAGCCGTAGTCCTCCATGACGCTGCCGAGCACGCGGCGGCGCAGCGCGCGCCGCCGCTCGAGGTCCGCCGGGTCGGCGCTGAGATCGTTGAAGAGCCGGTCGAACACCGCGCGCGGGTCGTCCTCGGGCGGGACCGGCTGGCCTGGGCCGAGGTACGAGATGCGCGACGAGACGTTGGCGTACTGGACCTGGACGCCGAGCTCGAGCGACGAGAGCTTCGTGCGCTGGCCGAGCCTCGCGGCGAGGAACTGGTCGACGGAGATGCCGCCGCCCCACCCGACCAGCGCGGCGGGGTCGCACGCGTACGGGAAGAGCGTCCCCTCCTGGAGCTCCGTGCCGGTGAGGGCCTGGCCGATGCCCTGCTGGTGAGGGTCGCCCGGCCCGTGGTAGGCGGATTCCATGTCGACGCCCTCGATGACGAGCAGCTTGTCCCGGTAGGGCGAGAGCGGGGCGAGGATCTCCCCGAGCTCGAACGCGGCCTCGGTCCCGCTGGGCTGCCAGGCCTTCTTGACCGTGCCGAGGCCCGTGAAGAAGACGACGAAGCGCTTCGGGAACTCGACGGCGCTCGCCGAGCCGGACATGGCGTCGAGGAACGGGAGCGCGACGGCGAGCCCGCCGGCCCCGCGCAGGAAGGTGCGGCGATCGAGGCGCCACCTCGACGACCGGCGCGCGGCGCCGCTCACGGCTGCCCCCCGGCGCCGGGCCCGCTGCGGCGGTAGCGGAACGCGTCCGTCTGGGTGAGCGCCACGAGCAGCGCCTTGATGTTGTACCCGCTCTCGGCGAACGCCTGCTGGATCTGGCTCATGCTGCACTCGTCCTCGGCCTGCTCGGCGCGGCCGTAGCCGAAGCGGAACCACTGCGTCGCGACGCACTGGCGCACCTCGTCGCTCTCCGCGAGGCGGTGCGCGAGCTCCACCGCCCCGTCGAAGCGTCCATCCGCGCCGCGGCTCCCGACGATCTCGCCGCTCGCGTCGACCGGGACCTCCTGGTCGACCTCGCGGTAAAGGCCGATGCCGTCGTAGTGCTCGAACCCGAAGCCGATCGGATCCATCAGCCGGTGGCAGCCCGCGCAGCCCGGGTCCTGCGCGTGCCGCTCGAACTGCCGGCGGGTCGGGATGCCCGGCCTGACCGCGGGCGGCTGGATGTCCACGTCGGGCGGCGGGGGCGGCAGCGTCTGGCAGAGCAGCCGCTCGCGGACGAACTTGCCGCGGTGGACGGGCGAGGACTGGTTCGGCTTGGCGAGCACCGACAGCAGGCTCGCGTGCGTGAGGAAGCCGGCGCGCTGCGCCGGATCGAGCGGCACTACCTCGAGCTCGCCGGGCGACGCCGCGCCGTCCGTCGGGGCTTCCAGGCCGTAGAACGCGCGGAGCTCGGCGTTCATCAGCGAGTAGGGCGCCGTCAGCAGGGTCGCCACGTCGCCGGCCTCGTCCTCGAACACAACGTGATCGAGGAACGCCTCGGTCTCGGCCCGGAAGAGCGACGGGAGCCCGTCGTGGTACTGCGGGTAGACCGACGTGTCCTTGGTGAGGGTGTCGATGTTCGTGAGCTGCAGCCACTGCGCGTGGAAGTTCGCCACCGCGGCGCGGGCGCGCGGGTCCTCGAGGAGCCGGCGGGCCTGCGCGGCGATCTGCTCGGCGGTGCGGAGCTCGCCCGCGTCCGCCGCGGCGAACAGCGCGTCGTCGGGCATCGAGCTCCAGAGCAGGTACGACAGCCGCGAGGCGATCTCGTGATCGGAGAGCGGCACCACGCCCTCTCCGGCGGGATCCGGCATGCCGAGCTCGACGCGATAGAGGAAGTGCGGAGACTGGAGCATCGCCTGGATTGCGAGCTCGACGCCGGTCGAGAAGCCGTGCTCCTCGTTCCCCCAGGCGAAGAGCCGCTCGAGGCGCTCGGTCTCCGTGGCCGTGAGGGGCCTGCGGAACGCGCGCTTGCCGAGGCGCTCGGTGAGCTCCGCGGCGCACACCTCGGGCCCCTCCACCGCCGGATCGCAGCCGTCGAGGAGCCTCTCGAGATCCTGGGCGGCCCGCGCCGCGATCGCCTCGGAGGCCTTCATGAACTGCTCGGCGAGGAGCGGCGTGACGCCAAGCGCGGCCGCCTGGTTGTTGAACCCGAGCGCCTCCTCCTCGATCACGAAGGCGTCGGCCGGCGCGCTGTCGTCGCCGAGGAGATCCCGGATCGTGTTGTTGTACTCGAAGCGCGTCATCCGCCGGAGCGGCGAGGCGCCCGGCTGGATCTCCGCGCAGCGCAGCGCCTCGTCTTTTGCCCCGCCCCCGCCGTCGGGCCTGCCGGAGCAAGCGGCCGCCGTCGCGAGGACCAGCGCGAGCCCCGGTGTCCTGAAAGGCCCGCGCCCGGCGCGGGGGTGCCGTCCTCTCGAACGATCCATCTGCCCTCGACCTGGGACGTGGTGGTCCACGATGCGTCGCGTTGCGGCGCTGCGCATCGTGCGACGACTTTTCTTACTCCACTGAAGGCAGTTACGGAAGGCAACCGCGGCGGCGAGACCCCGTGAGTCTGGTTGTAACGGAGTCTCCTAGCGAAACTGCGTGTCGCGGGAAAGATCGCCCAGGGCATCGAAAAGACGCTGGATTCTGTGGGGTGGTCGCCTGTAGGCTCGCGCGCGTGCAAGCCCCGGTCGATGTCACTGCCGCTAGCGAGAGGCCCGTGCGCAAACCCTTCAGGACCACAACGCTGTTCCTTTCTATGAGCCTCTGCGGGCGGATCCTGCTCGGGCTCTCCGCCGCGACCGCCGCGACGTTCGCGCTCGCGCCCGTCGCGATCGCCGCCCCCAAGGCGTCGAAGTCGATCGCCGTTCACATCGAGGGTCCCAACGCGGATGACATCCGCGAGGACATCCTCTCCATCGTGCCGGAGACGCTGGGGGTCGTGGAGCCTGGCGCGTTCTCGAAGTCGCTGAAGAGCGCCGGCCAGGCCAAGCCCGTCGGGGACACGCTGGTGTCGAAGGCCCAGCGGAAGAAGGCCATCGACCGCATCCGCAAGGCAGGCAAGGCCGCGAAGGCAGAAGGGGTGATCTACGGCGTCTCGCGGACCAACAAGAAGAAGAAGAAAGAGGTCCACCTCGTCTACGTCGACGAGAACTCCGGCGACCTCGCCGTGGACAGCGCGGTGCCGCTGAGTGGTTCGCGCGACGACCGCAAGAAGGCGCTGGAGGATCTGCTCGGCCCGACGCTGGCGCAGATCGCGCCGCCGCCGCCCGCCGCCGACGACAAGGCGAAGGGCGACGGGGAAGGCGACGGCGACGGCGGAGGTGAGGACGGCGACGGGGGCGACGAGGCGAAGGACGAAGGCGGCGAGGCGAAGGACGAAGGCGACGGCGGGAAGGACGACAAGGGCGGCAAGCGCAAGAAGAACGAGGTCGGCTCGGCGCTCTTCTCGGTCGAGCTCGGCGTCGAGTTCGTCGGCCGCTGGTTCGACTACTCCGATCCGCGCACGCAGAACCTCCGGCCCTACAGCGTCTTCGGGCAGCCCGCGCTGTCGGTCTCGGGCGAGCTGTATCCGCTCGCGTCGACGAACATCGCGGTGCTCAAGGGCCTCGGGATCACCGCGGGGTATGCGCGGGCGCTCGGCCTCAACTCGGCGGTGGGCGGCGGCGACCCGATCAGCACCACCTACCAGCGCATCAACCTGGGGCTCCGGGAGCGGCTGTCGCTCGGCGAGAAGTCCGTGCTCGGGATCTCCGCGGGGCTCCGGTTCCTTACCTTCGAGATCGACGCGCCGGCGGCCCTCGCGAGCACCATACCGAACGTCTCCTACACCCTGTTCCGCGCCGGCCTCGACGGGCGCTTCCCGGTCGGCCCGGTCGCGCTCGGGCTGGGCGCCGAGTACATCCTGCCGCTCTCGTCAGGCCCGGTCTACGAGCGGTTCACCGGGGCAAGCGTGCAGGGCATCGGCGCGCTGGCCGGGGTGATGATCCCGGTCGCGACCGGCATCGAGGCGCGCCTGCTCGTCGAGTACGCCCGGTTCTTCTCGTCGTTCCAGCCCGAGCAGGGCGACGCTTACATCGCGGGCGGGGCCATCGATCAATACCTGGGACTGCGGCTCGCCGGAGCCTACGTCTATTGAGAGAGAGAGGTAGCACGTGACGTTCATGACTTCCCTTTACGGACGCGCCGCGCTCACCGCGGCTGCCCTGCTGACCGGCGGCGCGCTCCTGATGAGCTGCGCTGGGACCCTCGACGACGACGAGTTTCCCCCCGGCGACCAGGGCGGCGGCGACGACACCCAGGGATCCGGCGCCGCCCCGGCGGTGGCCGGCAGCGGCGGCGGCACGCCCGCGGCGACCACCGGCGGCGACCCCGCGACCACCGGCGGCGACCCCGCGACCACCACCGCGGCCACCGGCGGCGACCCCGCCACCACCACCGCGACGACCGGCGGCGGGCCGACCGGGTGCGCCGAGGCGCCGGCGCTGGTCACGATGAAGTGCGCCACCGCCGGCTGCCATGACGCGAACTCGAAGCAGGCGGGCCTCTCGCTCGCCGCCGGGTGGGAGAACACGGCCCGGGGCCAGGCGTCCACGTGCGGCGGCGGCGCCATGGTGCTCGTGCCGGGCGACCCGGACGCCAGCACGGTCTACACGAAGGTCACCCCGACCCCGACGTGCAACAACCGGATGCCGCTCGGCGGCCAGCCGCTCAGCGACACCGAGATCGCGTGCATCCACGACTTCATCGCCGCGCTCGCGCCCTGAGAAAGTGAACGAGCATCTGGCCGCCGCAGCGGCGCGGGCGGTGCGGTCGTCTCCTCGATGAGACCGCCTCGTTGGCGCCCCCGCGGCCAGACGCTACGCTCGCCGCGATGCTGCGCCGGCGCTCGTTCTGGATCGCCGCGGCCGCCGTCGCCTACACGGCCTTCGCCGCGCTCCGGGCCTCCGGCGGCCACGGGCCCGCGTGGCTCGCCCTGCTCGGGCTTCCGGCGCTCCTCGCCCTCGGCTTCCGGTGGGTCGAGCGGCCGCCGCGCGGCGAGGACCGGATCGAGCCGGCCGCCCGCATCGCGGCCGCCGTCTGCCTCACCGGCGCCGCGATGCTCGCCGCCGCGCGGAGCGGCCCCACCGGCCTCGCGCTGATCGCGCTCGGCAACCTCGGCGCGGCGATGGCGGCGATGGCCGCCCTGGTCGGCCTCGCGCGCGTCGCGGGCCTCGGCGGCCTGCTCGAGGCGCCGCCCAGCACGCGGCGCCTCGACGCGGCGGCGTTCGCCTCGCTCTTCTGGACCGTGGCGGTCGCCCTGCCCGCGGTCTCGGCGGTGGCGCCGGCGCGCGCGGCGGATCTCGATCCGCTCCTCGTGCACTACGCGACCTCCGCCGCGTCGCTCGGCTCGCTCACGGTGACGCTCGTCGCGCTCGCGCGCGTCCGCATCGCGCGGCGGCTCGAGCTCGGCGTCGCCGACCGGGTGGAGGCCGCGCTGCTGCTCTCGGCGACCGCGCTCGCGGTCGGCGTCGCGGCGGCCTTCGTCGGCGTCGCGAGCCCCGAGGCGCTCCTGCCCGTCACGAGCGCGATCGCCGCGGTCTGCGTCGCCTTCTGCACCGTGGCCGCGGACGCCGCGCAGGTCTCGCGCGCGCTCCGCCTCACGCTCGCCATCGCGACGCTCGCGACCCCTCCGGCGCTCCTCGCTGTCTACGCGGTGCACGAGGCGCCGCGCGGCGACTTCGGGCTCCGCGGCGCGCCGCAGTCCTCCATCGGCGTCGCCGTTTTCAGCGCGTGCGCGATCTGCGCGCTCGCGGGGCTCCTGGCTCCGGCGCTCGCGCGCCGGTTCGCGCCGGAGGGGGCGCGCTGGCTCGGCGCCTTCGACGCCGCGACGCGCGCGGCCATGAACCCGGAGCCGGAGGCGGCGCTGGAGACGGCGCTCTCCGCCCTGCGGGAGGCGTCTGACGCCGGCGCCGCGGGGCACGCCCCGCCGGCGCTGTACCTGCTCTCGCCGCCCGAGCGGGTGACCGTCGACCGCGCGGGCTACGCGCACACCGAGCCGGCGCAGGTGCCGGCGCGCCTCATCGAGCTCGCCCAGGTCGAGCCGGAGCGCGTCCTGCGCGTCGAGGCCGCCGAGGCGGTCGAGGTCCGGCGGCCGGAGGTGCGCCCGCTCCTCGCCTGGCTCGCCGAGCGCGACATCGGCGTGGTGGCCCTGGTGAACGACGCGGAGGGCCCGATCGGGGCCCTCGCGATCCCGCGGGGCCGGCGCGCGTCGCCGATGACGCTGGAGGAGGTGAGCGGCCTGCGCGCCCTCGCGGACCGGCTCGGGGCGGTGATCGCGGTGTCAGCGATGCTGTCCGGGTCGCGCGGAAGGGAGGTCGCCGCTCGCCGCGAGGTCGAGGAGCGCGCGCGCGAGGTGAGCCGGCTGGAACGCGCGCTGGCGCAGAGCGCGGGGCGGTTCCGCGCGATCGCGGGGCTCCTCGCGCGGCCGGCGCGCGCGGCGGCCTATAGCCCCGCGGCGCGCGCGGCGATCGAGCAGCTCGAGCGGCTCGCCGCGGCCGGCGCTCCGGTCACGCTGCTGACCGCGCCCGGGATCGACGCGGTGGCGTGGGGCGCGGTCGTCCACCTGAGCTCCGCGCGGTCGGCGGGTCCGCTGGCGATCGTCGACGGCGCGGCGCCCGCGCCCGAGGCGTTCGCGCAGGCGTTCGCGCAGGCCCGGGGCGGCGCGTCGGGGCGCGAGGGCGAGGCCCCCGCCGCGGGCTCCGACGAGACGCCGCGCGCGCTCGCCCTCTGGCGCGATCCGGACAGCTCGCCCATCGAGGCGGCGAGGGGCGGCACCCTGCTCGTCCTCGACGCCCAGGCGCTGTCGGCCGAGGTGCAGAGCTACCTCGGCGCGGCGCTGCCGGACGATGTCGGGCTCGTCGTGGCGGTGCCGCAGACGGTCGACGCGCTGGTGGCGACCGGCCAAATGAGCGAGCGGCTCGCCGACCGGCTCGGCGATCGGGCCGTCGCGCTGCCGTCGCTCTCGTCGCGCGCCGAGGATCTCCGGGCGCTCGCGCTGGACCACCTCGCGCGCATCGGTGTCCGCCTGCGCGGCCGGCCGTTCGGCCTCGATCTGCGCGCGCTGCAGGCCGTGCTGGACCACCCGTGGCCTGGCAACGACGCGGAGATGGGCGCGGTCCTGCTCCGCGCAGCGCTCGTGACCGAGGGCGACGTGATCGGCGAGAAGGAGCTCTCCGCGATCGGGTTCACCCCGCAGCCGGCGCCGTTCGAGCCGGCAGACGGCGCCCGGAGCGAGGCGCGCCGCGCCCGGCGGCGGCGCGCGGGCAAGGCGGGGTAACCCTGAGGAATCCCCTCATTTTGCAGCCCTTTTCAGCGGAGAAATTGAACAGGGAGGCGGGGAGGCAGGGAGTATTTGTAGATTTCCCTCCCCGTCTCCCCGCCTCCCTGTGAATTTTCCGAAGAATTTGAGGGGATGCCTCAGGGGGTAACCCGGACGGCCGCCGGCATGCAGAGCGCGGTGGGGGGACCGCCGCCGGCACGCAGAACGCCGTGGGGGGACCGCAGCCGGCACGCAGAACGCCGTGGGGGGACCGCCGCCGGCACGCAGAACGCCGTGGGGGGACCGCCGCCGGCACGCAGAACGCCGTGGGGGGACCGCCGCCGGAGCGAGCGGGTCGCTATGCCTCCGGCTGGACCCGTCGCGCGGCCCTCGGCGGCACGCCGGTCCGGAGCTGCGCGGGCCGCAGCATGTCTTTCTGAAAGAAGTGCTCGAACATGTGGACGCAGCCGGGGCAGGGGCTCACGCAGTCGCCGGCGTCGAAGTACCTGGAGGCCTCGGCCTGGATCGCGATCCCGCCGTCGGGGATGCCGCGCAGCGCCTGCCGGACCCTCGCCTCGCCCGCGGTCCCGGACGGGAGCTTTCGCTCGCGCTCCCACGCCATCAGATAGTCGCTGATCGCCGCGGGCGCGGAGCACCGGCGCGCGTCCACGGGGATCTTGGCCGGCTCTCCCTTCGAGAGCGCCTCGATCCAGTCGCGGTACCACGCGGTGAAGCTGTCGTGGGTCGGGAGCAGGCCCGAGCCCGCCGCGCGGAGATCGGCCCAGACGCTGCCGGCGCGCGGACCGCGCACCACGAGCACGGAGAAGTAACCGCAGCCCATGTGCGCGAGGGCGATCGTGCCGCGGACCGTCTCGTCGGCCTGGAGCGCGGCGCGCTGGGGCGCGCTCATCGCCCGTGGCTGGGGCCGGTAGGGCCGCGTGTGGGGGAAGTCGCCCGTGAGGCTCTCGATCTGCCCCGGGCCGTCGAGCGGCAGCAGCCCGTAGTAGGGGCCCGCGCCGGCGCTGCTGACGCGGGTGAGGAACGCCACGTAGTCGGCGGGGATGCGGACGCCCGAGGACGCCTCGATGCGGCGGAGTTCCTCCGGCGCGAGCGGCGGGAGGAGGCGGTAGCGGTGCTCGCGGGCGCCGAAGCGGTTCAGCCAAGGGTCGTGGTCGCGGTGGAGGTGGTCGAGCGCCTCGGCGACGCCTGCGATGAAGCCGTCGACGACGGCGATGGGCGCGGGGTGATGGAGCCCTTCGGCGCGCAGCCGCTCGAGCGACCGCGCGGCGCCTTCGCTCTCCGGGTGCGCGCTGGCGAACGCCGCGAGCTTGTCGTACCAGGAGGCGTCGCCATCGCGCGCCGCGCGGTGGTATGCATAGGCCGGGAAGGCCACGGGGTGCGCCGGCTGCTTGTCGAGGACGGCCTCGAGGTGGAGGAGGCCCTCGTCGACGCGGCCGGCCTCGCAGAGCATGGCGCCGAGGTCGCAGCGGGCCGAGACGTCCTCGGGATCGAGGCGGGCGGCGGCCTCGAACGCGTCACGGGCCGCGTCGATGTCGCCTTGCTCCCGGAGGGCGTACGCCAGGCTGACGGCGGTGGCGAACGTGGGCTCGAGCTCGAACGCGCGGCGGGCGAGCTGCGCGGCGTCGTCCAGCCGGCCGAGCTTGCGGAGGATCATGCCGGCGACCCAGGCGACCTGCGGGTGGTCCGGGTGGCTGGCGCGGAGCGCGTCGAGGGCGGGCAGCGTCGCTTCCAGTGCGCCGCGGGCCTTCGCGTCGAGGCGCTCGTCGGGGAAGCGGCTGAGGAGCTTCACGAGGCGGTAGACGGCGGCGCCGACATCCATGCGCGCGACGTTCTTCGGGGTCAGCTCCGGGGCTCCATGTCGCGGCGTGGGCTTGTGCTTGCGCCGCTCGGTCCTGGCCATGGCGGGACGGTAGCGCGCGCCGTCGGGGGCACCAAGCGACGGTGGGGGCGCGATCGGCGACGCGGCCGGACACGACCACGCCGCGTCGCCGACGCGGGCTGGCAAGGCGGCGCCGCGTCGCCGACGCGGGCTGGCAAGGCGGCGCCGCGTCGCCGACGCGGGCTGGCAAGGCGGCGCCGCGTCGCCGACGCGCCTGGAGGAGACGACGTCGGCGGCGGACCACCGCCGGCGTGCAGCGCACGGTGGGGGACGCGCTGCGGAGCCGCTGCCGTTGAGCACGGTGGAGGAAATTTGAGCAGCGTTCAGGCTCCGCGGCCAGCTTGCCGTCCCCGCCTCTGTCGCCGAGCATGCCCGCATGGCACGAACGGCCCCCTTTCCGAACGCGCTGGTGATCCCCGGCATGAACCCCGGCGTCTTCATCCTGGGTGGCGGCGGGGCCGGTGGGCGCGGAAATGGCCGCGGGGGCAACGGCCGCGGCGATGGCAAGGGCGGCAGCGGCAAGAACGGCGGGAGCGACGCGCGCGGCGGTGGCAAGGACGCGGGGAGCTGCGGGCCGGGCAGCGGGGGCGGCTGCCCCAACCCCACGCACGGCGGCGGCGGCACGCACGCAGGCGATCCGGTCGATCCGATCACCGGGCGCGTCTACACGGTCGCGGTCGTCGACCTGGCGCTGCCCGGCACGATCCCGCTCATCATCAAGCGCAGCTACAGCTCCGCGCTCGTCGAGGAGGACTGCGGCCTCGGCTTCGGCTGGGCGCACTCGCTGGCGTGGCAGGTCGAGGAAGGGCGCCGTGGGCTGCGGGTGCTGGAGCCGACGGCAACGCCTTCGGCAAGCTCGACAAGATGGTCTGGGGCGGCAGCGGCGTGCACACCCTGCGCTACGACGACGCGGGCGCGCTGCTCGCGTACGAAGACGCGCTGGGGCAGGTCTTCCGCTGGGAGCGTGATGCCGAAGGGCGGCTCCTGGCCGAGATCGACCCCCTGGGGAACAGGACGCACTACGAGCACGACGCGGCCGGGTTCGTCTCGACCATGATCGACGCGCTCGGCGGCGCCGCGCGCTACGAGCGCGATGCGCGCGGCGATATGACCGCCGTCCATGACGACGCGGGCTTCGTGGTGGGATTCGCCTACGACAGCCGTGGCCTGCTTGTGGGCGCCACCTCACGCTGCCGGAGAGCGCGCTGCCGCTCGCGCAGCGGGACGGCGCGGTGGGGGCGCTCAGGTACTTCGTCCACGGGGTGAACGGGCTTCCCGAGGCGCTGGTCGAGGGGGATGGCAGCGTGGCGGCGGAGCTAGGGGCTGGGCTCTACGGCGAGGTACCGGCGAAGCACGCGGCGCTGACGCCGCTCAGGTTTCCAGGCCAGTACGCCGACGTAGAGACCGGGCTCTACTACAACGGGCACAGGTACTACGACCCGGAGACGGGCGCGTACCTGAGCCCGGAGCCGATCGGGCTCGAGGGGAGCCTCAAGGCGTACGCATACGTCGACAATTACCCGCTGGAGTGGGTGGACGCCGATGGACTCCTTCGCTGCGTCATCACCCGCCGCAACGGGACTCAGATCGTGCGAAGCAGCGGCGGCAGCGAGGAATCCATCCACCCCGCGGTCGCAGCGGCACTGCCGCGAACGAGCGCTCGACAACCGGACGACCCGAGACCACCGGAAGGATGCGCCGAGCCCCAAGCCCTCTCTGAGCATATAAGAGACTGGGAACGTCGGACCGGTCGATCCTGCGCTCCAGGAGATCGCAACTGGCGGAGAAATCTCAAGAGGGCGCTCCGCGAAGTAGACACGATCCGCTCGGAGACCGGCTCGAACGATGCCGTACCGGCGTGCCCGAACTGCTCTCAGCTCATCCCGCGACTCTGGACGATGGCTGGACAATCCCCGCCGAACGGGCGCGTGATCGGCGGAGGCACCAACGCAAGTCGCGACTATTCATCCCATCCCACGAGCCACCTCAGCCGGCCGAACGCACACGGATCCATGAATCTTGGCACGTGGAGTACCGACAACGGCAACTTCGTGAGGCAGCGATGAGCTCAGGGAAGTCGTTTCACCGTGGCCTCGACACCATCAAGCCACCGGCCAGCCTCGCGTTGCGGCTCGACCGCCGCGATGAGCACATCGACCTGCGCATCGACGGCGCCCGTGTCGTGGAGCGCCCGGTCGGGAGGAGCCGCCGCGCGCCCTTCGAGCGAAGCTTTCCCAGGACACACATCGCCGAAATCGTCTTCGAGCAGCGCCTTGCTCGACTCCGCGCCGATGGGTTTACCGCTGGAGGCCAACCCATCGCCGACGCGCGTGCGGAGGAAGACATGCTCGCCGCGCCCCGCCTGCTCGGCGCACAGCTCGAGCGGCGGGGCGACCCGACGGGCACCCTGCTCGCCTTTCAGGCCGAGCGGCTGCAACGTGACGGGGACGATGCGTGCGCCATGGAACGCGAGCTCCTCGACGCGCTCAAGGCGGTGACCTTCGGGCCGATCCCCGGCTTCGACGAGCCTTTCGCGTGCCTCGATGACGGTCGCGATGGCCTCCTCGCGTGGGCCTACGACGAGGACGCCGCCACCATCGAGGACGCGCTCCGGCCGGAGCTCGCGCTCATCGGCCGCGACACGCTCGGCTTCTCGCCAGACGACCCTGACGTCTCGCTCGGTATCGTCGGACTGCATCGGTTGCGACGCCTCCTGGCCAGCGCCGCCGGACGGACGCTCCGCTCCCTCCGTCTCATGAATTTCGGTGCCTTCGGTCCGTTCGTCGACCTGCTCAACGCGCGCGGCTGCGCATCGCTGGTCACGTCGCTCGTCGTCCGCGGGTCCAGTCCGCCGGTCGGCGCGGCGCTACCCAGCCTGCGCGGGCTGGGTGCGCCGGAGCGCACCCTCGCGATGCTGCTCGCCCAACCCGCTCCGGCGCTGCGCTACCTGACCGTGTTTCGTGGTGACGATGACCTGCGAGGAGCCCTCACGCCGCTCGCCCCAGAGAAGCTCCCGTCGCTCGAACACCTCGCGCTCTGGTACCGCCCGACGCGTCCTGAAGGGCTCCGTGCGGTCGCGGCGCACCCGCTCGTCCGGCGACTTCGGTCGCTCGAGATCTGGTCGGCAGACGACGCCAGGAGATTTCCGTTCGAGGATCTCCTCGCGCTGCGCCCGTCCCTCTCTCACCTCGAGCGGCTCCTCCTCGGAGGGCACCTCGTACCTACGCGCGTTCAGGCGCAGCTCGCCGCGTGGCCCGCGGTCGAGCTCGTGAGCCACGATCGGCGTGAGGTCCTGGCGCTCGACATCGCCGCGCTCGGCTGGACGCAGGCGCTACGGTGATCACCTCTGCGCCGGAGCGCGCCTCACGTGCGACGAGCTACTCGGCTGTCCCATGAGCTCCACCGTCTCGCCACCGCAGCGAACGCATCCGTTCTCCGCTCGGGTCGCGGAGCCAGGAGCCGGCGTGCTCTCCGCGCGCCGTTCAGTAAAAGCGATAGCCGAGGCTCACCGGCGCCGCGATCACGAAGCCGTCGATCCCCTTCATGAACGTCGGCCAGGCGCTCAGGAGGAGCGCGCCCGACGTCCAGCTCGAGCTCGGCCAGTCCGCGAGCACGAGCGACACCTCGACGCTGCCGCCGAACGCGAGCGTCTCGACCAGCGCCGTCTCGGGGAGGCTGCCCTCGCGCGCATTCACGTTGACCTCGGTCCGGCCGTAGTTGAGGCCGACCAGATCGGAGGGGATCTCCCCCTTCACGCCGGTGACCTTCGCGTTCTGCCCCACGGCAGCGGCGAGCCCCGAGAGGCCCAGCCAGAGGCGCCCGAAGCGCATCGAGACGGAGGGGCCGCCAGCGAGGAGGTAGCCGCCGCCGAACCGGTAGCCGCCGAGCGCCCGGACACCGAGGTGCAGCTCCTCGGAGAGCGCGACCCCGGCGAAGGCCGTGCCGCCGGCGAAAGGCCCGATCGCGGGGTCGAAGCTGGCGTGGCACACCTCGTCGTCGCAGGGCGCGATGAGCTCGCCCTCGCGTACGTTGTAGCTGTACGAATACGCGCTCAGATCGCCGAAGCTGCCGGCGTCGATCAGCCCGATCAGCGCGCCGCCGGCCAGGCCTGCCTCGAGCACGAACGTCCCGGAGTGCTTCGGCGCTGCCGCCGGGGTCGGCTCCGGCTCCTCGGCCGCGTCAGGCGCGGCGGACGCCGCTCCCTTCTCCGCCCCCTCCCCGGACCCTTCCGCGCCCTTCTCCGGCCCCTCCGCGCCCTTCCGGGGCCCCTCCCCGCCCTTCCCGGGCCCCGCGGCCGCTGCGCCCTTCCCTGCCCCCGCTGCGCCCTTCCCGGGCGCCGTACCGGCCTTGTCCGGCGTCGCGGCGACGGGCGACGCCGCCTCCTTCGCCGGCGCCTCCGCTGCCGGCGCAGGCTCCGGCGCGGCCGAGCCGTCCCTGGCGAGCGCCGGGACCGCCACGGCCTTCCGGTCGCCGCGCTTGATCGTCACCGAGTGCTCCCACCGTTTCCTCCCGGGGGCGCTCGCGCTCACCTTGTGCTCGCCGGGGTCGATCGGCCTGGCCTGCCCCCAGGTCGCGCTGTCGACCGGCGCCCCGTCGAGCGTCACCTCGAGCCCCTCGACCGCGGCGGCCCGGGGCACGTTCAGCGTGAGCCGCGGCAGGCGCAGCTCGAGCTTCGCTCCCCTCGCCTTCGCGTCGGCCTCGAGGCGCTTGTTGCCCTCCTTGCGCGCCGCGGCGCCGAGGTCGATGTACTCGGCCCAGGCGGTCGCGAGCTTGCCCTGCTTCTCGTGGCAGGTGGCGAGCGCGAGGAGCGTGGCCGACCTCGCGCTCAGCCGGTAGCTCTCCTCGATCTTGGGGCAGGCCTCCGCGAGCTTGCCCTTCTTCATGAGCTGCTTGCCCTGCTCGAGCAGCGCGTCCGCCTGGGCGAACGCGACGCCAGGGCTCACCGCCAGCGCGAGCGCCAGCGCGGCGCCGGCGACGCGCGCGCAGGGGCGCCGGGAGCGCCGGGAGCACAGGGCGGCCTCCTGGAAGCGACCGCTGAGACGCGACGAGCGCCAGGGGAGAAAGGGGGTCGTGTCGGCGTTGTCAGCGTCTTGCCGGTTCAAACGGTTCGTCGCTCCAGAGCGGTGCTCGTGAAGTGAAGTCGAAGGCACGATGAGCGAGACGGCGGTCGCGCTCGAGCGGACCGGAGCGTACCACGCCCCGTTTGCGCCGATCAAAGCCGCGCGGCGCGCGGCGCGCGGCGGGCGCATGGCGCGCGCGGCGGGCGCATGGCGCGCGCGCAGCTCACGCCGCGCCGGAGCGCTCGTCGAGCAGCTTGATCCCCGCGGCGACCTCGCTGGCGAACGACTCGGCGATCGTGCGGGCCTGACCGAACCGGGGCGGGACCTCCCTGGCGGCGCGCGCGAGCGCCGCGACGGCGAGGTCGTGGGGCTGGCGCAGGAGCACGCGGTACGCGAGGCTCCGGCCAGGGGGGGTGGCGACGACCGCGAGCGTCGAGGCAGACCACGCGAACGAGGGGCTCTTCCGGGTGGCGGTCGCGAGATCCGTGAGCGGCGTGCGCGTCAGCCAGAGGGAGAGCGCGTCGGCGAAGTCCGCCGGCGCGAGCCCGGGGATGCCGTGGCCCATGTCGGCCAGCGCGACGCGCCGGGTCTCGATCTCGACGCTGCGCAGCTGCCGCCACCGGAGCAGCCGCGCGGGCGGGCGCTGGCCGCGGAAGCTCGCGCGGCCCGTCCACCAGGCGACGTGCGCGTCCGTGCGGAAGCAGTCGAGCACGCGCGCGAAGGTCGCGTGCCGCGAGAGCGCGGTCGCGACGTCCACCGGCGCGGGCACGAGCTCGCAGAGGTCGCGCACGCTCGCGAGCAGGCGGGGGTACCGGCTGCGCGTCAGGGCGCCGGCGAGCTCGTGGTTCGTGAGCTGGAGCAGGTCGTTCAGCGCGGCGAGGAGCGCCCAGTCGGCGGCGGCGAGCTCCGGGAGCGTGTCGATCGGGGCGATGAGGCGCGCGACGCGGACGCGGACCAGATCGATGCGGGAGCCGAGATCGCGATCGGTCGCCGGCGCGCCGTCGCCGAGGAGGAGCGCGAGCCGGACCCCGAACGGGCGCACCGGGTGGAGAGGGCCGCCGAGGACGAGCGGGGCGAGCACGCTCGCCTGGAGTTCGGAGACGCGCTCGGCGATGTCCTCGGGAGGCGTCATACCCGGCCGGCGCCCGGCGGGAGCGCCTTCGGCTCGGCGGCCGCGTCGGGCGGGGCAAGGTCGCGCAAGGGCCGGATGCCGACCCCGCCGAGGACGACCTCGGGCAGCTCCGTGGCCAGCGCGGCCGTGAGGCCCGTGGACCGCGCGGCCACCGGCGACCACTGCTGCGCCTCGAGGAGCGCCGCCTCGAGCGGGACGAACGCGTCCTCGGGCACGCCGATCGCGCGCCCGTCGCGCCCGATGAAGAGCGCCTGCCCGGCGGGGGCGCCGAGCGCGCGGAACAGCACGGCGGGCGCGACGGCCGGGACCGCGTCGTAGCCGGCGGGGATGTACAGCCCCGCGTGGACTTCCCGGAAGAACTCGCCGACCGGGATGCCCTCGATGCCGGTCGGGTGCCGGAGGAACGCGCCGGCGGCGGTGAAGGCGATGCGGGCGCGGCGCAGGGTGTCGGGGCCGAGCGCGTAGGCGACGTGCCGGAGCAGCTGCATCTCCTCCGGCCGGATCCACGACGCCGTGACCGAGCGCCACGGCTCGGAGCTCGGAACGAGGCGGAGCGACAGCACGACCGACGCCGGGCGCTCGGCGTCCGCCGTCGCCCTCGCCACCGCGGGCTCGCGGCCGAGCTCCACCCGGGCGAACGCGGAGACGTCGCCCATCGCCGGCAGCTTCGCGATCTCCAGCGCCTCGCGGCCCCTGCCGCGGAAGAGCACGAGGCCCGCCTCGCTGAACACCGGGCAGGCGCGGAGGTTGACCGGATGCCGGAAGCCCACCTCCACCGCGGCGCCCGGGGCGACCGGGACGAAGTACCCGAGGCCCGGCGTGCCCGTCAGCAGCGGGACCATCCGGGCGGGGATGGCCGGCACGCGGAAGAGGTACCGGAGGACCGGAGCGTCATCGAAGCTCGACTCGGGCGGCCACTCGCAGAGCCCCACCTCGGCCTCGACGCTGCTCCGGGAGAAGTAGCGGATCAGCGCGGGGCCGAGCCCCGACTCCGCGAGCAGCCAGCGCGGCCCAGGCTCGCGCCCGGCGGCGGGGTCGAGGTGCGGCTCGAGCCGGAGCAGCAGCCCGCGCACGTCGAGGCGCCGCTCGACCTCGTACGTCTGCGAGAAGGCGTTGTGGTAGAGCGAGAGCGCCGCGTCGCTGGGCAGGATCTGCGGGACGTCGTACCCGAACGGCGCGGCGGCGTCGCGGTACTGGACGAAGTGGCGGCTCGTGCCGGTGAAGCTGTAGCCGCCCGCCAGCCGGGCGATCTCGGCGACCCGGTCGAGCCGGTCGCTGCTCTCCGCCGCAAACAGGAGGGTGACCTCCCGGGCGCCCAGCTTCGATCGCACGATCTCGACGACGAGCGAGCGGAGGATGTCTCCGAGCGAGCCCTGCCGCGTGTAGAGCGCGAGAAAGGCGACGAGCCGATCGATCGACGGCAGGAGGACGAGACCCTTGGCCCCGAGCGCGACGCCCTTGGCATCGAGCCCGAGGCCGGGCGTGCGCAGCCGGGTCTGATGAACGGCGACGCGATCGAGCATCGATTGGCTCCCGACGTTAGCGCAGAGCCGCGACCGTAAGAGGAGCCGCCGGATCCGTCAAGAGAGGCCCGGCGAGCTCGATCGACCGGCGAGGCGCCGCGTGACGACGCGCGGCGCGACAGCGCGCGGCGCGACCGCGACACTGGAACTGCCATGAATGACGGCGTACTCTCGTCTCCGATGCGCCCAGTCGGAACACCGCAGGCCCCACCGGCCCGGCGCCCTGAGCTCGCCTCTCCGCCGCGCCGGAGCACCGTCGGCGCCCATTCCATGCCCCCCCTCGGCTAGCGCGTGAACACCGTGCGCATCGAGCCAGCAAGACCGCTGATCGCAGGCCGGTTCCACATCGAGCGCGAGGTAGGCCGGGGCGGGGTTGGCACCGTGCACCGCGCGTTCGACGTGCAGACCGAGCGGTACGTGGCGCTGAAGATCATCACGGCGGTCGGCGTCGACGCCGAGGGCCAGGCCCGGCTCTCCCGCGAGGGGCAGATCCTCTCGGAGCTCGATCACCCGGGGATCGTGCGGGTCGTGGCGTTCGGGACGCTCGAGTCGAGCGCGTCGGACGCGGAGGGGCACCGCATCGACGAGGGGGCGACCTTCATCGCGATGGAGTGGCTCGACGGCGAGGACCTGGCGACGCGCCAGCGGCGCTCCCCGCTCTCGCTGCGCGACGGGATCGAGGTAGGGCGGCAGGTGGCGAGCGCGCTCGCGGCCGCGCACGACGCGGGCGTCGTCCACCGCGACATCAAGCCGTCCAACATCCTCCTCCTGCGCGGGGCGCCGGACGGGGCGATCCGGATCAAGCTCGTCGACTTCGGGGTGGCGGCGTCGAAGGAGGTCGTGCTCACGACCGACGCGGGCGGCCTCGTCGGCACGCCGGCGTACATCTCGCCGGAGCAGGCGCGCGGCGACGCGACGGTGGACGCGCGCAGCGATCTCTACTCGCTCGGCGCGACGCTGTTCGAGCTGGTCGCCGGCCGACCGCCGCACATGGGGCCGACCTCGATCGCGACCCTCGTGCGCCTGGCGACGACGCCCGCGCCGCGCCTCTCGGAGTTCCTGCTCGACGTCGTCCCCGCCCTCGACGACCTGATCCACGCCCTGCTGCTCGCGGACCGGGAGCTCCGGCCGAGCTCGGCGCGCGAGGTGGCGGAGAAGCTCGCGGCGCTCGTCGACGAGCCGCACCTGCCCACCCCGTCGCCGCTGCGCGTGAGCGACAACCCGCCGGGCGTGATGGGCACGCGGCTCGTGACCACGATCGTGGCGCTGCACGTGGCCACCGGCGAGGAGCGGCAGCGGGAGCTCGAGGCGCTGCGGCGCCGCGGGGCCGACGCGCTGCCGCTCGGCACCGACTCGATCGCCGCCCACCTCGGCGTGCGCCAGGCCCACGGCGACGAGGCCTCCCGCGCCCTCGAGCTCGGGCTCGCGCTCGGTGAGCGCGGCGGCCGCGTCGGCGTCGCCTCCGGCCGCATGCGGGTCGACAGGACGCGCTCGGCCGGCGAGGTCGTCGACCGCGCGGTCGCCCTCGCGCGCGACGCGGGCCTCGGCCGCGTGCTCGCGGACGCGACCACGGTGGAGCTGTCGCGCGGGCGGTTCCTGTGCGAGCCCCAGGAGGGCGGCGCCGTGCGGGTGCTCTCGCGCGCGCCGAAGCGGCCCGACGCGCAGACGCCGTTCGTCGGGCGCGACGCCGAGCTCATCACCACCGTCGCGGCGTTCGACCGCTGCGTGGAGGACCGGACGCCGGTCGTCGTCAGCATCTCGGGCCCGCCGGGGATCGGCAAGAGCCGGCTCGCGCGGGAGTTCGTCGCCCGCATCTCGGACCGCCCCGATCCGCCGCGGCTCGTCCAGCTGCGCTGCGAGTCGTTCGGTCGGGCGCAGGCGCTCGGCGTCGCGACCGACGCCCTGCGCGTCCTCATGGGCCTGCCGAAGGGCGCGTCGCTGGAGCAGGCCGACGACGCCGTGCGAGCGCGGCGGCTGCACCACGGCGACGGCGGGCTCCTCGCGCGCCTGCTCGCGAACCAGCCCTTCCCCGACGGCATCGACCTGCGCGGCGCGCGCGACGCGCTGTACCTCTCGATGACCGACATCGCCGTCGGCGCCGCCTCGATCGAGCCGTGCGCGCTGCTCGTCGAGGACGCGCAGTGGGCCGACCCGGAGAGCATCGCGTGGCTCGATCACCTGCTCGGGCGGGCCACGGGCAGGGCGCTCTTCATCATGCTCATGGTGCGGCCGGCGTTCTGGCGCGACCAGGGCCAGCGCTTCACCGGCCGCGACCACGTGCGCGTGGAGCTGCGCCCCATCGCGCGGCGGGCCACGCGCGAGATCGCGCGGGCCGTTTTCAGCATGGCCGCCGCCGCGCGGCCGTTCGACGACGCGACGCTCGACCGCGTCGCGCAGCAGGCGGCCGGCTCGCCGCTCTTCGCCGAGGAGCTCGCGCGGGTCATCGCCTCCGGCAAGGACGCAGCCACGGCACCGACCATCGAGGCGGCGATCCAGGTGAGCCTCGACGCGCTCGACGAGTCCACCCGCGAGGCGGTCGTGCGCATGAGCGTCTTCGGCCTGTCGGTCTGGGACGCGGGCCTCGCCGAGGTCGGCGTGATCGAGCCGAAGACGGCGTTGAAGAAGCTCATCGCCGCGGAGCTCCTCGTCGAGCAGCCCGCGTCGCGCTTCCCTGTCGCGCGCGAGTTCCTGTTCAAGCACGCGCTCGTCCGGGACGTGGCGTACGCCTCCGCCGGCGAGGAGCTGCGCCAGACGCTGCACGCCGCGGCCGCGCGCTGGCTCGACCGGCTCGGCGAGGACAGCGCGACGGTGGCGCAGCACTTTGACCTCGGCGGCGAGCACGAGGAGGCGGCGATCCGCTGGGAGGCCGCCGCGCGGCGCGCTCTCGCGACGAACTCCCTCCGCGACGCCGTCACGATGGCCGATCGCGCGCTCGTTTTCTCCCCCGACAAGCCGACGGCCTTCGCGCGCGCGGTCCTCCTGGAGGACGCGTACTCGCGGCTCGACGCGCGCTCGCCCGAGCGCGACTCGGCGATCCGGGCGATGGGGGAGAACGTCTACGACGAGGCGAGCGAGCTCCGCACGCTCACCGCCCGCGCCCGCTACGACCACGCGTGCGGCTCGGGCATGGACCTGGAGGAGCGCCTGACGGAGCTGCGCGACCGCGCCCGGGCCATCGATCTCGTCGAGGAGGAGGCGCAGTGCTCGGCCACGCTGGCGCAGGTCCACGCGTTCGCCGGGCAGCTCGCGATGGCCGAGCAGGAGGCGACGCACCTGCTCGACCTGGCGGCGCGGCGGGGCCTGGTCTGGGCGGCGGTCGACGCCTGGCAGACGCGCGCTGTCGCGCACCAGACGCGCGGCGAGCCCGCCGCGGCGCTGGAGGCGCGCCGGAACGCGGCGCGGGCCGCGCGCCGCGCGGGGCTGCAGGAGCGCGAGGCGATGCTGACGATGAACCTCGGCTTCGCGCTCACGACCATCGGCGCCCGGGCGGAGGCGCTCCAGGAGATCGAGGGGGGCATCGCCAGGGCGCAGGCGATCGGCAGCTCCGGGGCGGCGCGGCACGGGCAGATGATCTTGCTCTGCTGGGCGGCGACGTTCGGCCCCGAGCCGCGGCTCGACGCCGCGCTCGCGGAGCCGCGCGCGAGCGCGGACGAGGCCGCGGGGAGCATGTGGGTCGTGCGCGACCGGGTGACGCTCGGCATCCTGTTCTACCGGGGCTGCGAGCTCTTGCGCTTCGAGTCGTCGGGCCTCGCGCGGGCGCGCTCGCTGCTGAAGAAGGCGACGGAGGCCTACCGGGTCACGGAGAACCGCGACGTCCTGCCCGTGGCGCTCGGGTTCTGCGCCGAGGCGGAGCGCCGCTTCGGCGACGCCGAGCAGGCGCGCGAGATCGCGCGGGAGGCGGCGGCCCTGGTCGAGGCCGGCGCGCCGAGCCTGCTCAACGAGGCGCCGATCTACCTCGCGCTCCACGACGCGTGCGTGGACATGGGCGACCTCGTGGGCGCCCGGGATGCGATGGAGCGCGCGATGCCCCCGCTCCTGCGCCGGCTGAAGGGCCTCGAGGGGACGCCCTACGCGAGCTCGTTCCTGCTCAACCTGCCGCAGAACTCGGCGATGCTCGCCGCCGCCGAGGCCTACGGCTGCGTGCCGCTGCAGATCGAGGCGATGCTGAACAGCAGGCCGTAGGGCCGCGCGCAGCGCGCCGGGGCAGCGGAGCGCGGCGCCTGCTCACCGCGCCGCGCGCTGGAGCGGCGCCTGCTCACCGCGCCGCGCGCTGGAGCGGCGCCTGCTCACCGCGCCGCGCGCTGGAGCGGCGCCTGCTCACCGCGCCGCGCGCTGGAGCGGCGCCGGCTCACCGCGCCGCGCGCTGGAGCGGCGCCGGCTCACCGCGCCGCGCGCTGGAGCGGCGCCGGCCCGCGACTGCGTCACCCGGCGCCGCGCGCCCGCGGCGGCCCCGGGAGGCCACGGAGGGCCCGCGGCCCTGCCCGTCACTTGCGGGGAGAGGTACCGCCGCCCGCCTTGACCGGCGCCTGCATCACCGGCCGCAGGTTGATGGTCAGCACCTCGTCGCGCGTGAACACCACGAAGCGCGCCTCCGGCGTGTACCCGTCGGCCGTGACGCGGATCCGGTGTCCGGTGCCATCCCGGCTGAACCTCGCGAAGAACGGGTTGCTGGGGAGCTCGACGTCGTCGAGGTAGATCTTCGCGTCGAGCGGCGTGGCGATGATCCGGAGCTCGACCAGGTTGGGGTTGATCGGAGGAGTGGTCGGAGGAATCGTCGGCACGGTGCTCGTCGGGTCGACCTCAGGGACGTCCGGAAGAGGATCCGACTTCGTCCACTTCATCGTGACGATCGCCCACGCGCCGGCGATCAGCAGCACGGAGAACGCGGCGATCGCGGCGCTCCACAGCGCCTTGCGCTTGGTCGACTTGGTGTTGGCGACCATGATCGTGGGGATCGTCTGCCGGTTCGAGATGCTGTCCTCGCGCGATCCGTCATCGCCCAGCGTGTGGTCCGGCACCGGCGCCGCGAACTGCTGCGACATCTGGGACATCTGCGACATCGGCATCCGCTGGGACCACGGCACGGCGGCGCGATCCTCGAGCACCGGGAGGACCTCGAACTCCTCCGGCCCCTCGGCCGTGTCCGCGTGGAGCCGCCCCAGCTGGTCGCTGATAGCCGAGCGCACCTCGGCGCGGCGGTTCGCGAACGTCTCGCCGATGAGGCGGCCGATCTCCGCCGACGACGGGCGGCGCCCCATCGTGGCGAGGTAGGCCTCGACGTCCTCGCGCATCTGGGCCGCGGTGGCGTACCGGTCCTCGGGCGCCATCGCGAGCGCGCGCGAGCAGATCCGATCGAGCGCCTCGGGCGCCGCGGGCCACCGCTCGCGCAGCTGCGGGATCTCGCCGAACGTGAGCCGCTGCAAGATCTGCACGTCGGAGAGATCTCCCCAGAAGCGCTCGCCCACGACGAGCTCCCAGAAGATCAGTCCCATCGAGAAGACGTCCGCGCGGCGATCCACCATCGTCGCGAGGGCCTGCTCCGGCGCCATGTACCGGATCTTCCCCTTGACGACGCCGGTGCTCGTATCGGCGTCGCGCGTCGCCCACTTCGCGATGCCGAAGTCGACGACCTTCGCCTGCCCGTCGTAGGTGACGAAGATGTTGTGCGGGCTGATGTCGCGGTGGACCACGTGGAGCGGCTGCCCGTTGAAGTCCATGAGGTCGTGCGCGTAGTGCAGCCCGGCGAGCGCGTCGGAGAGGATCGCCAGGTAGACCGCGCGGTGCCGCGAGGGGTCGATCTTCCTGCAGATCCGATCGAGCGAGTGCCCCTCCAGGTACTCCATCACGATGTAGTACTGGTCGTCGATCTGGCCGCACTCGTACGTCTGCACGACGTTCGGGTGGTTCAGCCGCGCGGCGAGCCTCGCCTCGTCGAGGAACATCGCGTTGACGTCGGGCTCGGTCGCGATCCCCGGCTTCAGCCGCTTGATCACGACCAGCTTCTCGAAGCCGAGCGGGCCGCGATGCGCAGCGAGGAAGACCTCGGCCATCCCTCCCTGCCCCAGCTTTGCGATCAGCCTGTATCTCCCGAAGCCTCTCGCAGACTGCACCGGGAGCCGGACGATCATCGATGACGAGGTCACAGCACCCGATCGTTCGTAAGGATTGCTAACTCGTCAAGCAGACTCATGGAGATGTGCATCCCGACGACACCGGGGAGCCTCCGGGCCGGGGGCGAACGGCTCCCGGCCCGGAGGCTCCGATTAATGAGATGAATTCCGCTACTTAGGGCCCGATCTAGCGCGCTCTCACCCCTCCCCCTCACCCCTCCCCCTCACCCCTCCCCCTCACCCCTCCCCGATCGCGATCCCGAGCGCCTGACGCAGCGCGAAATACTGATCGCTTGTCGAGAAGGTGATGAGCTCCTTCAGCTTGTCCTGGGGTGGGAGATCCCCGGGCTGCTGCGGCTCGGCGGCGATGATCTTCTTGGCGATCTCGAGGTCGCCCGAGAGGAGCAGGCCGGCGCGCGCCGCGGTGATGTCGACGCACTGGACCCACCGCTTGATGTTCGCCTTCGCGCCCTCCGCGAGGAACTTCTTGACCACCATGCGGAGCCCCTCGAGCTGCATGGGCTGCATGAACCCGCGGAGCGTCTGCGCGGTGGCCATGATCTGCTTCTCGATGTCCTGCGGCACCGGCGTGTCGGGCGCGACGAGCTTGATCCCCGCGAAGAGGAGCACCGTCAGCTCGGTGACCGTCGGGAACAGCGTCTTGATGTAGTGCTCGCCGCGGTACATCGCGAGGTGCTTGCCCACGATGAACGTGAGCTCTTGCGGCGAGAACCCGGTCAAGACGGTCTGCCCCGCGACGGACGCCGGCTGCTCGTTCGCCACCGCGACGAGCGCGCCGGGCACGTCGCTCCGCACGTAGAGCCGCGGCGCCGGGAGGCCGAGCACGTTGGCCGCCCAGCCGAAGGTCCGGGCGAACGTCACCGTCGAGGTCGCCGGATCCTGCAGGAACCGCGGGTCGAGGACCGGCAGCTCCCGCCGCTGCTTGAGCGTCTCGATCTTCGCCCTGAGCGCGGCCCCCGCGATCATCTCGAAGATCTTGCCGACGTAGAGGTTCTCCTCCTCGTGGAACAGGTTCCTGATCCACTGCTCGTTGTCGAGCCGGCTCTTCGCCTGGATGAGCCCCTGCGGGCGGTAGTCCTCGAAGTACTGCTGCTCGTCCGGATCGGCCTTGCGGAGGAACGCGAGCGCCGCCGCCACGCACCAGGCCTGGTCGTACTGCTTGCCGTCCACGTACAGGCGGTAGAGCCGCTTGTACGGGTCGATCTTCATCGGATCGAGCTTGACCATCGCCTGGAACTCGCCGGTGGCCAGATCGAACTGCTCCGCCTGCTCGTAGAGCTCCGCCAGGATGAGGTGCTCCGTCGCGTCCTCGGGCTTGAGCCGCGACGCCATGCGGAACGTCTCGACCGCGGCCGTCCTGTCGCCGAGCCGGTCGCGGTAGATGAGCCCGAGCGCGTGCCAGAGGCTGTACTCGAGGTCCGTGTTCCCCTTGCCGGCGACCCGGTGCAGCATCTTGCGGTACGCCCGCTCGAGCTGCTTCCACTCCTTCTGCGCCGTGAGGATCTTGTTGATGCGCTCGAAGGCCTCGAGGGAGTGCGGGTTGAGGTCCAGCGTCTCGTTGAACAGCTCCACCGCGCGCGCCGGGTCCTCCAGCTTGTCGCGGTAGATCTGCGCCATCGTGTAGAGGTAGCGGCTCTTGCGATCCGGCTGCGGCTCGAGATCCGCGATGCGCTGGAGGCAGTCCACCATCCGCTCCCACTGCCCGGTGCGCTGGTAGAGCTGGAGCAGCTTGTGGAGCAGCACGTGGTTCTGCGGCTCCAGGTCGAGCGCCTCCTCCAGGGCCTCGACGCCCTTCGGGATGTTGTTCTCCTTCTCGACCCAGATGTCGCCGATCTCGTTCAACATCTTGAACCGCTCGGGGCCGTCCATGACGTTGTCGAGGATCAGCCGCTTGTAGTGGCAGACCTGCTTGTAGTCCTTGAGCGCGTCGTAGACGGAGACCATCGCCTCGAGCGTCGGCCGGTGCGCGGGCTCGGCCCCGAGCGCCTTCTCGAAGTTGTTGACCGCCTGCTTCGACTGCCCCTGCGCCTGCTTGATGCACCCGAGCTTGTAGTAGACCGTGGCGCGCTCCTCGGTCTCGGCCTCGTCCAGGCTGGTGAGCACCTTCTGGTAGTTCGTCAGCGCGCTCGCCCAGTCGCCGAGCTTGAAGCTGACGTCCGCGAGGCCCCGGATCGTCTCCTGGTCGGTCAGGTCGAGGTTGTGCGCGGCCGTGTAGGCCTTGAGCGCCGCCTCGTCCTTCCCGAGCCGCTCGAGGACCCTGCCGAAGGTCCGCTGCAGCCGGTGCTGCTCCGACCGGTCGCGCTTGCCGCTCTTGCGGACGAGCATCTCCGCGAGCGGCTCGGCCTGGGCCCACCGCTCCGTGGAGACGTACTCGTTGAGGAGCGGCATCGCGGCGTCCTCGTTGTCCGGGTCGCTCTGGAGCGCCATCTCGTACGCCTGCACCGCGAGCGCGTGCTCGCCGAGCATGTCGTCGCGGAGCTTGCCGAGCTCGACGAGCAGCCGCGCCTTGGCGCGGGGCGCCTCGGTGTTCATCTGCTCCTGCTCGAGGTAGCGCGCCGCCCGGTCCCAGTCGGCCGCGTCGATCGCGATCACCCGCAGCGCCGCCAGCGTCGGCACGTGGGACGGGTCGAGATCGAGCGCCATCTCGAACCGCTCCTGCGCCAGGCCCCGCTCGCCCAGCTTCTCGTCGAGCTGCCGGCCGATGCGGTAGTACATCTCGACGCGCTGCTTGCCGTCGGCCGTGAGGTCGGCGACGCGCGTCATGTACTCGATGGCCTTCGACGAGTTGTCCTGCTTCTCGTAGAGCTTGGCCAGCGCCTCCAGGGCCGGGATGTGCGTGTCCTGGATGTCGACGATGTTCAGGTAGGCGTCGATCGCGCGGTCGAGGTCCTCGATCTCCTCGGCGTAGACCTTCGCCGTCTGAGACCAGAGCTCGATCTTCTTCTGGCGATCCTCCGCCGCGTTGATGTGGCGATCGTAGGTGTTGATGAGATCGTGCCACTGGCGGAGCCGCCGGTAGCAGCGCTCCAGGGCCTCGAGCGCGGGCTCGTGCGACGGGTCGATCTCGACCACCTGCTCGAGCCGCGCGGCCGATAGATCGGGCTTCAGGAACTGCTCCTCCTGGAGGGTCGCGATCTTCATCAGCACGTCGATGCGCTCGCGCTCCGTCGTCACCACGTCGAGCTGCATCTCGAGGACGCGCACGAGATCCGGCCACTGGTGCGTGGTCGTGTACACGCGCTCGAGCCCCCGCATGGCGAGGAGGTTCGAGGCGTCGATGTCCAGCACCTCGCGGTAGACCGCGCCGGCCTTGTCGATCAGGCCGAGCTTGGTCTCGTAGAGGCCGGCGGTGCGCAGCTTCACGGACGCGACGACGTCGGGCTCGCTGACGGCCCGCGCCTTGCGGAGCAGGACGTCGACGAGGTCGTTCGACTGGTCGCGATCCGTGTAGATCCGCTCCAGCGCCTCGAGGGCCGGGAGGTGGAGCGGATCGACGTCGAGGGCACGCCGGTAGAAGCTGAGCCCCTGCTCGACCTCGCCCATGTGCTTCTCGAGGACCTCGCCGAGCTCGGTCAGGATCTCCTTCCGGTCGACGTCGGTCACCGCGACGTTCAGGGCGCTCGTGAGCATCTGGCCCTGCTGCTGCCACTGCCCGGTCTTCTTGAGGTAGTTCGCCATCTGGCGAAGCACCGCGACGTTGTTCGGGTCGTACGCGAGGATCTGCTGGTAGTACGGCTGGGCGTACTCGGGGTGGCCGAGGTCCTCCGCGTACCACTTGGCGAGCCGCAGGCAGAGCGTGATCTTCTGGAGCGGCGCGGTCTGCTGCTGCAGCCAGCCGTTCACGGTCTGCACGAGCTCGGGCCAGCGGTTCGTCGCCTGGGCCATGCGCTCGAGGTAGCGGACCGTGTCCATGTCGGAGAAGTCCATCTCGAACGCCGTGAGCAGCGCGTCGAAGGCCTGGGGCTTGTCCTCCAGCTGCTCCTCGAAGACCCGGGCCACCTTGCGGAGGATCTCGGTCTTCTCGTGGACCTCCTCCCGCGACTCGAGCCGCGCGAGGTAGAGCTCGATGAGCGGCTCGCTCCGCCGGGCCGCGTCGTGGAGCTGCTCGAGCGCGGCGAAGGCCTGGTCGTGCGTCGGCTCGAGCTCCAGGACCTTCTCGTACGCGAGCGTGCCCCGGTCCCTCTCCTCGACCTGGTGCTCCCAGATCTGCGCCACCTCGAGGTACTCGCGCACCTTGTCGGCCGGCGACTCGTAGGCCGCCGCCCGGCCCATCTTCACGTCGATGACCTCGACCCAGCGCCCCTCGGCCCGGAGCAGGTTCTCCAGGGCGGCCATCGCCTCGAAGTCCTTCGGGTCGACCTCGAGCAGCTTCCTCCAGGCGTCGATGGCGTCGTACGACTGCCCGAGGACGTGCTGGTAGGTCGTCCCGAGCTCGCGGTAGAGCGCGATGACGTTCTCGGCCGGCAGGATGTCCCGCGCCCGATCCACGGTCTGGTGGAGCGCGCCGACGATCTGCTCGGGCTCGTTGCGCAGCCGCCAGATCGCCGCGATGGCGTAGAGCGCCTCGAGGTTCGCGTAGTCGATGTCGAGGACACGCTGATAGTCGTCGAGCGCGGAGTCGTCGCGGCCGAGCTGCTCGTGGAACAGCTTGGCGCGGCGGAGGAGCACAGCGACGCGCGACTCGTCGTCGGTCGCGATGTCGTAGTGCCGCTCGAGGACGTCGCAGAGCTCGGCCCACTGCCCCACGCGCTCGTAGAGGTTCGACAGCGCCCCGAGCGCCTCCGGATCCTCGCCGCGGAGGTCGAGGACCCGCTTCCACGTCTCGACCGCACCCTGGACGTCGTTCAGCCGGTCGGCCAGGAGGTGCGCCATCTTGGCGCGGATGTCGGCCTCCTGGCTGTCGCCCATCGCGTTCTCGAGCTCCCGCTCCAGCACGACCTTGAGCTGGGTCCAGGCCCCCTTGGTCGTGTAGATGCGCTCGAGGGCGCTGATCGCCTGCTCGTTCGTCGTCTCGAGCTCGTCGAAGATGCGCCGGAAGGCGCGGATGGCGTCGTCGAGCTGCCCGAGCCGCTCCTCGTACGTCTGGCCGAGCCGGAGGTACAGGTCGACGAGCTCCGGGCGATCCTCGGTGGCGCGCACCCGCTGCTCGAGCACGCTCGCGAGCTCGGGGTACTGCTCGAGCTGCGTGTAGATCCGGTCCAGGTTCGAGAGCGCCTCGGCCTCGAGCGGCTCGATGCCGAGCACGTACCGGTAGGTCTCCTCCGCCTTGGCGACGTCGCTGAGGTCGGTCTCGAAGACCCGCGCCAGCCGCTTGCCGATGCTGGTCTGCACGTCCTTGTCGGCGTGGATGCCCAGCACGTCGGCGTACGCGTTGGCGAGCAGCTCCCAGCCGCCGTCCACCGAGCCGGAGAGCCGCTCGACCTCCTCGAGCGTCTTCTCGTCCCGCGGGTACTCCTTCAGCGCCCGGATGTAGACGCCGAGGGCCCCGTCCGGCGAGATGAGCCGCTCCTCCTGGAGCTCGCCCAGCCGGTAGTACATCGCCAGCCGCTCCGGCTCCTGGGTGAGGTGCGCGAGCTCCGCCTCGAGCACGCCGCCGAGCTTCTCCCACTCGGCCGCTGCCTGGTAGAGCGGCTCCAGGATCGCGCCGATGTCGATCTGCTTGATCCCGGCCGCGAAGAGCCCCTCGAGGGCCTCCAGGGTCGGCGAGTGCTCGGGGGCCGCGGTGAGCACCTCACGGTACGCCGCGATGGCCGCCGGCAGGTCGTTGAGCCGCGTCTGGTGCACCACGCCGAGCCGGTACTTGAACTCGAGGATCTCGTCCGGCGACTGCGCGATCTCCGACTCGCGCGAGAGGATCTCGACGAGGTCGCCCCATCGCTCGGTCGCGGTGAACAGGCGGTCGAGCGACGCGATCGCAGTCTGGTTCTCCGGATCGACCTCGAGCACGCGCCGGTAGCGCGCGACGGCGCTGTCGATGTCCTCGAGCTGCGTCTCGAAGATCTGCGCGAGCCTGAGCCCGAGCTCGACGAAGCGCGACGGCTCCTCGCCGAGCCGCCCGAGCTCCGCGTCGTAGAGCGCGGCGACCTGCGGCCAGCGGTTCACCACGATCGCGAGCCGCTCGAGGTTCGAGAGCGACTCCTCGTTTCCGATGTCGCACGTCACCGCGCGCGCGTACGTCTCGAAGGCCGAGACGTGATCGCTCAGCATCTCCTCCGAGAGCCGCGCGATGCGGTGGAGCAGATCGACCTTCTCGTACGGGTCCTCGGCCACCTTGACGCGGACCTCGAGCACGCTGATCAGCTTCTGCCACTCGCCGGACGCGTCGTAGATCGGCTCGAGCACCAGCGCGGCGCCGAGCGCGTCGCGGCTGCCGTCCTTGATCTGCTCGAGCGCGCGGAGCGTCGGCTCGTGATCGGGCATCTGCTGCAGGAGATCGCGGTAGAGCTCGATCGCGCGGGTCACGTCGTCGAGGTGCTTCTCGTAGAGCTCGGCGATCCGGTACTGGTAGCTGATGCCCTCGGCCGGGTCCGAGGTGATCTCGGCCTCGTGCTGGAGCACGCTGAGCAGCTCGAGCCAGTTCTGCGAGGTCTGGTAGAGCACGTCGAGCCGCCCGAGCGCCTGGAGGTCGTCCGGGTCGATCTCGAGCACCCGCTGGTACGTGTCGATCGCGCTCGCGACGTTGCCGAGCTCGCGCTCGTACACCGCGCCGATCTGGTAGTAGATGCGCTTCTTCTCGCCCGAGTCGAGGACGAGATCGGCCTTCTTCGCGTAGACCGAGAGCAGCTCCTGCCAGCGCGAGAGGCTGAGGTAGAGCTTGGTCAGCGCGTCGATCGCCCGCAGGTCCTCGGCGTCGAGCTCGAGCACCTTGCCGTAGACGGCGATCGCCTGGTCGTGCCGCTCGAGCACCTCCTCCTCGATGCTGGCGGCCTGGAACAGGGCCAGCTTCTTCTCGTTCAGGTCGTCGAGGATGTCCGCCTTCTGCTGGAGGATCTGCGACAGCTCGTTGTAGCGCTCCGCGGTCCGGAACAGCCGCTCGAGCGACTCGGCGGCGTGCAGGTTCCGCGGATCGATCTCGAGCACGCGCCGGTAGTGCCCGACGGCGCTGTCCATGTCGCCGAGGTCGCTCTCGTAGATGCGCGCGCTCATCGTGTAGAGCGTGCTCGCGAGCTCCGCGTCGGTCTGCTGCGCCGCCAGCGTCTCGAACACGCGCGCCAGGTCGGCGAAGCGGCCGGTCGCGCGCGCGAGCCGGTCGAGCCCCTCCTGGGTCGACTCCGAGGCCGGGTCCTGGCTCAGCGCCCGCGCGTAGGTGTCGAAGGCCGAGCTGAGGTCGCTTCCCGCGTCCTCGTAGAGCACGGCGATCTGGTGGAGCAGCTCGACGCGACGGGTCACGTCGTCGCTGCGGCGCACCTGCACCTCGTGCACCCCGATGAGCTTCTGGTAGTCGCCCGACTGGCGGTACAGGGGCTCGAGGATCTCCGCGATCGCGACCTCGTGCTCGGGCAGCTTCCCGAGCCGCTCGAGGGCCGCGAGCGCCTCGACGTTCGTCGGCTCGCGCTCGAGCACCTGCCGGTAGATGTCGATCGCCGAATCGACGAGCCGCATCCGCGACTCCCGCAGCGCGGCGAGCCGCAGCATCAGCCGGATCTGCGCCTCCTCCTCCACAGCGATGCTGAGCTGCGCCTCGAGGTTGTCCGCCAGCTCCTCCCACATGCCCTGGCGGCTGAAGAGCCCGTCGAGGGCGGTCAGCGCGACAAGGCTCGTGTTGTCGATGGAGAGGACCTCGCGGTACGCGGCGATGGCCTCCTCGGGCTGCCCGAGCCGCTGCTCGTAGACCTCGGCCATCTGCGCGTAGAGGGCCTCGCGCTCGGAGGGCTCGTGCACGAGCTCGATGCGGCGCCGGTAGACGCCGATGAGATCGCTCCAGCGCTCGGTGCGCCGGTAGAGCGCGTCCATCGCCTCCAGCGCCTCCGAGTCGGCGGGATCGATCGAGAGCACGCGGAGGTAGCCGTTCGCCGCCTCCTCGACCTTGCCGAGCCGCTCGTGGATGCTCGCGAGCCGCATCCAGTACTCGCGGCTCAGCCGGGCGTCGCTCAGCGAGTCCGCGATCTCGCTGAAGATGACGTCGAGCCGGTCCCAGGCGCCCGCCTGCGCGGCGAGCGACTCGAGCTCCGCCCGCGTCCCGGCGTGCGACGGGTCGTCCTTGAGCGCTCGCGACTGCGCGTCGAACGCGCGGCCGAGGTCGTTCAGGCTCTCGGCCGCCGTCCGCGCCACCTTCCGGAGCAGCGAGACGCGCGTCGCCGTGTCGCCCTCGGCCGCCGCGAGGATCTCGAGCGCCTGGATCAGCTTCTCCCAGTCGCCGCGCCCCTCGTAGATCTCCTGCAGGATCGCCGCCGCCTCCGCGCGCAACGACTCGTTCGAGAGCAGCGCCTCCAGCGCGAGCCGGGCCGCGTCGTTGCCCGGATCGAGGATCAGGATTTCCTTGTAGTTCTCGAGCGCTCCGGCCGCATCGTTCAGGTGCTTCTCGAGGGTGCTCCCGAGCCGGAACTTGAGGTCGATGAGCGCCTGCTCGTCGAGCGGCGAGTCGATCCGCTTGCGGAGCACGTCGACGTAGGACTCCCAGTCCTGCTGCTCGCGATAGAGCTTGTCGAGCGCCGCGAGCGCCTGCGGGTCCGTGGGCTCGTCGTCGAGCACCTGGCGGTACGTCGCGATCGCCCGCACCGGATCGCGCAGCTCCCCTTCGTAGAGCTCCGCGATGGCGTAGAGGATCTGCTTGCGCTCTTCGGGCTCGGTGATGATCTCGAGCTTCTTCTCGTAGATGCCGAGCAGCTCGCCGAACCGGCCCGTCTCGCGGTACAGCCGCTCCAGCGCGCTGATCGCGGCCTCGTTCTCGCCGTCCGCCTCGTACACGGCGCGGAACTGCGCCAGCGCCTCGTCGATGCGCTTCACCTCGTCGAGGAGCACCCGCCCGAGCCGGAGCCGGAGATCGACCCCGAGGGCGATGTCCCCCTCGCTCTCGGCGCGCGAGATCGCCGTCGAGTAGGCCTGGATGAGCGCGTCCCACCCCTCGGTGGAGCGCGCGGCCCGCTCGACGTCGTCGATGCACTGCTCGTCCTGCGGGGCGAGCTGGAACGCGGAGAGGTAACGCTCGAACGCCCGCTGCGGCTCCTTGAGCCGCGTCTCGTAGAGCGCGGCGACCTGCCGGTAGAGGTCGAGCCGGGAGGCGTCGTCCTGGTCGTGCGAGAGCTTCACCTCGATCGCGCCGGCGAGCCCCTTCGGGTTGTTCGCCTGCGTGTAGATCGGGATCAGCGCCTCGGCCGCGGCGAGGTGCGCGCCGTCGATCGAGAGCACCTTCTCGTAGGCGCGCGCCGCGCGATCGGCCTTCTGCTTCTGGGTCATCCAGAGCTCGGCGATCTTGAGCAGCAGGCTGATCTTGGCCGCGTCGTCGGTCTCCTTCGCCTCCTGCGACTCGAGGACGCGGATGAACTCGTCCCACTTGCCGCTCTCGGCGTAGAACACCTCGAGGTCGTCCCAGCGCTGGAGCTGGAGGTACGCCTTCTTGAGCGCCTCCTGGGCCTTGCGGTCCTGGGGGTTCAGCGCGATCACCTCTTGCCACGCCCTGACGGCCGCCTCGTCGTCCTTGAGGCGCTCGCCGTAGAGCTGCGCGAGCTTGCTGAGGAGCGCGAGCTTCTGGGTGCTATCGAAGGTCGTGTCGACCTGCTTCTGCAGCACCCGCGCGAACGCCTGGTAGTCCTTGTTCTTCTCGTAGAGCCCGGCCAGCGCGTTCAGCGCCTCGGGGTTCTCCGGGTCGTTCGCGAGCACCTCGTCCCAGAGCTCGATGCAGAAGTCGACCTTCTTCACCCGCTCGGACGCGAGCTTCGCGATCTCGAGGTACTTCGCGGCGCGCTCGCCGCCCTCCGGGAGCGCCGCGGCCTCGCGGCGGAGCAGCCCGATGAGCTTCTCCCAGTCGCGCCGCTTCTCGTAGCTCTGGCGGAGGAAATCGATCGCCTGCGCGTGCTCGCCGTCGATCGCGAGGATCGCCTCGTAGCACTTCACCGCCTCGGCCGCGTTCGAGAACTTGCCCGAGTAGAGCTCGGCAGCCTTCGAGTAGTTCTCGATCTTCTCGGCGGGATCCGGGACCGCCTCGGCGATCTCGATCAGCGTCTTGACGTACTCGTTGTACCGCTTGGCCTGCTCCTGCTTCTGAGCCTTGGCCTTGAGCTCCTCGACCCGCCCCGTCATCTCCGCAGCGGGGGGCGGCGGCGCCGTAGGCCGCCGGCCGATCTCCGAATCGGCGGGCCTGCTCTCGGCGGGAGCGCGCGGCGGCGGCTCGGCCGCGACGACAGACGTCCTCGCGCTGCCGTCGTCGTCCGACGAGGCATCGACCGGAACGTCCGCCGGTGTGCTCGCCCTGCCGCTCACGGGCGCCGGCGCGCTCATCGGCGCCGGCGCGCTGACCGGCGCCGGCGTGCTGACCGGCGCCGGCGTGCTGACCGGCGCCCGCACGCTGACCGGCGCCGGCGCGCTCACGGGAATGGGCGTGGCGTCCGCAGCCCGCTCGACGGGCGCGGGCGCGACGGCCACGGGCGCCGCGGCCGGCGCTGCGGCCGTGAGGCGCTCGCCGATCTGTGCCTCGAACGCGCTCACGCTCGGGTGCGTCGGGGCGACCGCCGAGAGCCGCTCGAACCAGCTCCTGGCGCGGATCAGATTGCCGAGCTGCCGCCAGGCGATGCCGCCCGCCTGGGCGATCATGTACGGCGAGCTGCCGTTCTGGTTGGCGGCGCTCTCCGCCAGCGCCGCGACGCGCTCCCAGTTGCCCTCCTTCGTCCCCCAGAGCTCGCGCAGGTAGGCGAACGCCGCCTCGTTCGAGGGGTCGTACCGGAGCGACTCTTCCAGGAGCTTCGAGCCGATCTCGACGTTCTGGTGCCGCGTGGCCCAGCGGACGCCAAACTTGAACGCCGCCTCGCCGCGCGCCACGCCGGTGCGCGCCTCGAGGATGCGGCGCTGCGTCTCCACGATGGTCTGCGGCCGCTCCTCCTCGGCGAGCAGCCCCTCGAACATCGCCGCGGCCTGCTTGTCGGACGGCGCCGCCTCGTAGGCCCTCCTGAGCAGGTCCTCGAGCTGACCGCGATCGAAGCGCTTCGCGAGGCGCGCCGCGCGAAGCAGCAGCCGCTTGCGCTCGCTCGTGGTCGCGGCCGCGTCGGCCGCGTCGACGAGCTCCGCCATGTGCGCGGCCCACGACGACTGATCGACCTGCATGTCGCCGAGGCAGGCGCGCGCCTCCTCGCTCGTCCCGCCGGAGACGCCGAGCGCGCGCGCGTACGTCGCCGTCGCCCGCTCGAAATCGCCCGCGTCGCAGAGCACGTCGCCGAGCTCCACGAGGAGCTCGGCGGCCGCGGTCCCCTCCGGGGCGTTCCTCAGCTCGAGCTCCAGGAGCTTCTGGACCATGTTGGTCTTGCCGAGGTCCCAGTAGATGGAACGAGCCGACTCCAGCGCCTCGAGCAGCGCTGGATTCAGCTTGTACGCGTCCTGGAAGTGCTTCAGCGCCTTGACGGCCTGAAGGAACTTCTCCTCGAGCAGCCGCCCGAGCTTCAGGTGATATGCCGCCTTCCGGGTCGCGTCCCCTTCGGCCGCAATCCCCTTCTCGAGCTCCTCGACGAGCCCTTGCCAGTCATGAACCGACTCGAGATGATTGAGACGCTGCGCAAGATCCATTGATTATCGACCCTCGGCCCCGACCTTCGAACGGATTGAAACGCTCACGTGCCCCGCGCCGCGCGCGGCACCACGGCTACTGGCCACCGAGCCGCGCGACCAGCGTGTTCGCCGTCTCGCACTCGGTCTTGAAGCTCGCCGCCTTCGATCCCTTGCAGGCGCGCGTTGTGAACCCCTTGAGCATCTGGATCGCCTCCTGCTTGCGCGGCGGATCCAGGGTCGCGTACGTGCTCCCAAGACTCCAGAGGATCTGTACTGACTCAGGACCATCCGACGGCGCAACCGCCCGAGCGGCCTCGAGCTCGGCCACCATCTCCGCCGTGGACCCGCGGTCCTGGTAGACCGACGCGAGCAGGCTGTGGACGCCGAAGAGGTACTTGTCCCCCGGCTTCGCGAACGACTTCGCCTCCTTGAGCACCTGCTCGGCCTCCTTCGTGTAGCCGAGGCGGCTGTAGAGGTCGGCGAGCGCCGCGTAGTAACGGATCTCGTTCGGGTTGTGCTCGATCGCCTTGGTGAGGTTCTCGAGCGCCTTCTGCTCGTCGTCCGTCCAGAGGTAAACGTTCCCGAGCTGGGAGTAGCAGTCGGCGAAGTTGGGGTCGTTCTCGATACACTTCTGGTAGGGCTCTTTGGCCTCTTCGTAGGAGATCGTCTTCTTCTTCGCCTGCTGCTCCAGCGCCCAGCCCCGCTCGAACCAGTAGTTGGCGAACTTCGGAGCGATCTGCGTGGCGCGAGCCAGCGTCGATGCGACCTTGTCCCACTCGTCCCTCTTCTTGTACGCCATCGCCAGCTTGTAGAAGATGCGATGGTTCGTGGGGTCGAGCTTGGTCGCTTGCTCGTACTTGTTGGCCGCACCCTCAGGGTTGACGGCGACCTCTTTGTCGGCCTGATTCGCGAGGATGACGGCCTCCTGGCGGTGCCGGCTGCAGCCCAGCCCCGCCGCGCTCGCCGCGACCAGTCCAACCATCAAGAATGCCCCAAGCTTCATCTAGCTCACCTTTCGAATGGATTCGGCTCTGCCGGCTCCCAAGTGACCGTGGGCGTCGCGCCGCCCCTCTCCAGCATCCCGGAGACGGCTGCGCCGCTCCGTCAGCAATCCGGAGACGGCTGCGCCGCTCCGTCCGCAATCCCGGAAACGGCTGCGCCGCTCCGTCAGCAATCCGGAGACGGCTGCGCCGCTCCGTGTGGCACCGTCACAAGCGTCCTGAGGTGGCGCGCGTTCAACCTCGCGCGGCGTCGCGAGAATAGGCGGAGGCAACCGCGGAAGTCCAGGCCTTCAGATCCCGCTCCTGCGCCGGTCTGCGCGGCCTTCAGGCGAGGCCCCACGCCCTCCCCCGCGGCGACGCGCGCCGACCTGGTCGACGCGCTGCCCACGACCCCGCGATGACCGCGGACGCCGGGCGCGCCCGCGGCTCAGGCTGCATCCAGCGCTGAAACGGCGAACGCCCCGCACTGTCCGTGCGGGGCGTTCGGTCGAGCCGAGCTGTCCGGCGAGCTCAGCCGCCGGGGCTGAGCATGATCGGGTAGACGACGGTGACGATACCGCCCTCGGGCTGCGGGAATGACAGGCCGTAGAAGGCCCGCACCACGCAGGAGACCACGCCGTTGTCGGGCAGGTCCGAGCCGCCGTTACCCACGTTGGACACCGCGCCGTCGCGCCCGATGACGAAGCGCACCGCCACGCGGCCCTGGAGGTTCGGGTTGTTCCTGAGGCCGTTTTCGTAGCAGAGCCGGAATCTACCGAAGTTCTGGCGCACGATACGCTGGATGACCTCGGGCGGCAGACGGCCGCTCACGCTCGTCGCACCCATGCGCACCTGCGGCGGCTTGGTGCGATGCGACCCGCCGAGACGGCCGTGGCCGGAGCCGAAGCCCTGGCCCGTGCCGGTGCCGGCGCCGTGCCCGATGGTGCCGATCGAGCCGAGGCCGATACCCTCGCCGCGACCGCCGCCGCCCTCGCCGATACCGGAGAGGCCGAGGCCGCCGGCGCCGAACGAGTCGCCGATCTGGTCGCCCCACATGTTACCGCGGGCGCTCAGCGCATCGTTGCCGAGCGAATCGTCGCGTCCCCACGGCGCGGTCGGGGCGTTCGGATCGCCGCCGGCGCCGGCGTTCAGCAGGCCGATCATGCCGAACTCCGCGGCGTCGCGCAGCGCCGCCTGGCGGGCGATGTGCGGATCGGGGTTGTCGGCCGGACCCTGGACGCCATAGCGGTTGCCGGTCGCCTTGGTGTTCGGGTTACCCATCGAACCCTCTTCACCCTTGGCGCGCGTACCGGTGCCGCCCTCCTTGTTATCCGCGGCGTTCTCGGCGACCTGCTCGGTCTCCTTCTCCTCCATCTCCTTCTCGGCGGCCGCCGCGAGGTACTGCTGGATGAGGAACTGCTGGTCCGCGGAGATCCCGTCCTCGCCCGTGTCGCCGAGCGGCGGCATGAAGAAGGCCATCGCCGCGAGCAGGCCGAGGTGCACCGCCATCGAGAGGCCGGTGTACAGCAGGCCCTGCGTGTCCACCTGGAAGTGGCCGGCCACGACGCGGCCCGCGTTCACGGCGGACACCTGGAAGACGATGCCGTCGAGCTCGACCTTCGCCTTGGCGCCGGAAGGCAGCGCCATCTGGTAGGCGCCCGAGAGCTCGGAGCACGGCTGCGCGCGACCCTGGTCGATCGCCTGTTGCACCGTCAGCTTCGGCTGCCCCGGGATCTCGATCGTCCCGGTCGCGCGGGGCAGGAGCACCACGGAGACCGAGCCGGAGCGGTCCGCGAGGACGATCGGCGCCCGCGTCGTGCCGAGCTTCTCCGACGGGATGAAGTAGTCACACTTGAAGTTCTTGCCCCCCTCCTCGCCAACGTAGAAGGAGCGCGGCGGGGTGAGGTGCGCGACGTGCAGGACGGCGGCGTCCCACAGGATCATGACCTCGACCGACGCCGCCGGGACCTCGACCTCCTCGCTCGGCACGTCCGGCCCGTTCTTCACGAGCGTGTACGTGTAGGAGCCCTCCGGCGCGTCCGGGGGCACCTCGTCGACGGCGGGCGCCGACTGCGCGAACGGGTTGTTGTAGGCAAACGGGTCGGCCCCGCTCGCGGCGGTGGCGGCGAACGGGTTCGCCGGGGCGGCGGCGGCAAACGGATTCGACGGGGCGGCGGCGGCGAACGGGTTCCCGGGCGCAGCGGCGAACGGGTTCGCGGGCACCGGCTTCGCAGGGCCCGCCGCCGCGGCCACGGCCACCGGCTCGGCGCGCTCCAGCATGATCTTCGTGCCGCCGATCTGGAGCTGATCGCCTGGGCTGATCTTGCACTTGTTGACGCGCGCCCCGTTCACCATCGTCCCCGGCTCGTTGCCGAGATCGATGAGCGTGATGTCCTGCGGGGAGGCGACCTCGATGACCGCGTGCATGCGCGAGGCAAGCTCGTCATCGACACGCAGATGGCTCTTCGCGTCCTTGCCTACCTTGACGATATCCTGCGTGATCGTCTCCCGACGGACGAGCGCTTCGTTTTGGTAGAGCGCAAATGTGAGAGCGACCCTTTGCTTGCCTTCCATCTCCGCCAGCCTTCCCTATGCGCCCCGCGGCGCATGCCCCCAGCACAGGGGGATAAATCGATAGGGCAGGTGCCAACCTGCCCGGCACATCAGAGGTTCTCGACCGACTTGAGCATCTCCGGAACGAACGAGGTGCGGGGCCGGATCAGCGTCGTCCGGACCGGGCCGGGCCGCACGCGGATGGTGGCGTCGTTGGGGCCGAACCCACCGGCGTTCAGCGGATCGTCGGAGAACTCGTAGCCGTAGCCCTCATCCTTCTTCCCGCCGCCGCCGCCGGCCGGAGCCGCCTCCTGCGCGAACGCCGATGAGGCGACCACGCTCATAAGAACGGCAGCCACGACTCCCGCACCCAATCGGGTCAACCCTCTCATTCCAGCCTCCTCAAAATGTTTCGACGCGGTTACAGTGTCATTGTACCGCCTTACGCGGCGGCCGGTCAACCAGCTTCGCATGCCATCGAGGCGACAGAGAGCACGACCCACGCTCACCTCGACAACAGATACAACCCAAGGTTCCCAGAGCGATGCGACGAAAGTGACGAGCCCCCCTCTCCTTCGCGTGGCGAGAGAAGGGGGCTCGTCCGATAGCGCCAGGGGACGGGCTCCGCAGCTGCCTAGGGAGCCGGAGTCGCCCCTTCTGCCCCTTCGCCCTCGCTCCCGGCAGCGGCCTCCTGCTCGGCTTCCTTGGTCTTCAAGTCGGCCTCGGACGCCTTGCGCTCGGCCTCGGTCTGCTTGTTGAAGGCAATGATCTGGTCGATCTCCTCCATGCGCTCCTTCGACCGCTTCACCGCGTCAGCGAACTCGGCCGTGGAGCCCGCCTTCTGGATGAACTGGCCGAACAGACCCTTCGCCGACTGGAGGGCGCCCTCGGCGGCCTTGCCGCCCGACTTCGCCTTGTACTCCTGGGTGAGGATCGCCTCGTTGTAGTAGGTCTCGGGGCGCTCGGGGGCGAGCTTCTTCGCGGCGTCGAGCTCCGCGCTGGCGGCCGCCACCAGGTTGTCGAAGTTCGAGTCGTCGATCTGACCGCGCAGGGCGAGCGCGAGGCCCAGGTGAGCGTCGTAGTCGTTCGGACGCATCTTCAGGGCCGCGCGGTACGCCTCCTCCGCCTGCTTGAACCCGCGGAACGACAGATTCACCGCCGCGTAGTTCATCTGCGCTTCGTAGAAGGTCGGGTCGAGCCGCCTCGCCGTGTTGAACTCCTGCACGGCGCCGTTCAGGTTCGCGAGCTCGACCTGGATCATCCCCGCGGTGTTGTGGATCGGCGCGTAGTTCGGGTTCTTGCGGATGGCCTGGGAGCAGACCAGCGCGGCGAGCTCCAGCGCCTGCGTATCGACCTTCTTCTGCTTGCTGACGTTGGTCGCGACCGCCTTGCCCGACTTCCTGCCGGCCTTCTGCTTCGCCGTCTCAAGGTAGTAGATGGCGAGCTGGTTGAACGCCGGCATGAAGGCGTCATCGACGGCCAGCGCGCTCTGGATGTACCGCTTCGCGCGCTGGAAGTCGTTGGGGCCATCGCTGTCGGCGACCTGGTTGCCGCGCTTCATGTACAGGAGCGCGAGGTGCACGAGCGCCTCGACGTTCTTGTACTGGGCGTCGACGACGGCTGCCTGGCGCATCTCGCTGATCGCCGCGTCGATGTTCCGCTCGCCCGACTCGGCCAGGTTGTAGAGCGCCACCTGGACCCGCGCCGGGTGGAACTTCGGGTTCTTCTGAAGCGCCTGCTGGAAGTACTTCTTCGCCTCCGAGTCCTTCTTGCAGCGCTGGTGCGCGAGCCCGGCGTTGTAGATGGCCTCGGCGAACGTCGCGTCCCCTTGCTCATCCGCCGCGTCGAGGAACAGCTGGGCCGTCGAACTGCAAGTCGCCTCGGACCAATCCCCAGCCTTGTCGTGCTGGACCATGGTCTCCATGGCGGTCTTGAACTTGTTGGCCGCCTCGATCGACACGGCGTTCCCCTTGCTGTCGGTGATCGGGTTACCGGTCTTCGGATCCTTCGCCGCGCGAGCCGTGCCGACGGAGGTCCCGCCGCCACAACCCGTCGCGGCCAGAAGGAGCGCCGCGACCGCTGCCATTGAGGTGATGCTTCTCATGTTTCGCTCCATCACTTCCTGGGTCGGGTCGTGGCCCGATCGAGCGCCGAGCCTTCCTTGGAGCCGCCGGACGCCGCCGGCGTTTCCTTCGTCTTGTCGTCGGCCTCTTCCTTGTCCTTGCTGGCAGCCGGCTTGTCAGTGACCGTCAGCGCTTCGCGGAAGGGGGTCCCGTCGAGGTTCAGCGGCGCCGGGCGATCGCTCAGGCCGGAGTTGACGCGCGACGGCGCGCCGCGGAATTCGTCAATCAGGTGGTACTCGGCGCCGTAGTTCTTCGAGAGCCACACCTCGCAGGTACGCGAGTAATCGTCGAAGTACTGGTACTTCACGGACAGGTCGAGGCAGGTCTTGAACGCGCCCTTCGCCATCTGCTTCTGCGGCTCGCTCGCCTCGTCCAGGCGCGAGTAGTACTCGCCCCGGATCTCGTCGTACGAGACGTCGGTGCCCGGCACCATTCCGTGGCCCTTCCACTCCTTCGGGATCGGCGCGGCCCGGAACTCGGCGACGAACTTGCCCCACATCTGACCGACGCGCGCGCCGGCGGCGATGACCCACCTCGGCGGAGGCGTCGGCTCCAGCTTGAGGATCTTCTGGTACTCCGCGTCGGCCGCCTCGATCGCCGGGCGCTTCTTCTTCACCCAATCGGCGACCTTGGTGTTGATGTGCTTGAGGACGTCCTCGCGGTTCCCGGCGCCCTTGTACTCGGGGAACTTGATCTTATCGACGTCCTTCCGCTTCTGCTCGGCGAAGTGGAAGTAGGCCTCGCCCACCGCGGTCAGCACCTTGCCGAGCCGGCGCAGCTTCTCCGGCTCCTCGCCGCCGATCGCGTCGATCTTCTTCAGCGCGGCCGCCGGGTCCTTCCAGTAGCCCCGGACCTTGTTGTACTCGCCGTTCGCCGGGGTCACGCTCTTCGTCTGGAGCAGCACGCGCGCGTACATCGCGTGCGCCTGCACCTGGACGTCGAACGTCGCGTTGCGGTCGATCTGCGGCATCGCCGTCGACAGCCGCCTGCGCGCCTGGTCCCAGTCCTCGCGGTCGATGTAGTGCGCGCCGATCGCGAACGCGATCTGCGCGGTCTGCGCCGGCTTCGCCCTGCCGTAGTTCTTGTTGAAGAGGTCGGCGTCCTTGATGGCCTGGTCCTCCTGGCCAAGGCCGAGCCGCAGCACGACCGAGTCCTGGAGCGCCTCCGCGGCCTTCTCCCCCTTCGGGTTCTCGCGAGCGTAGCGCTCGTACCAGTTCGCCGCCTCGTCATAGACCGCGATCGCCTGGTAGTTGCCGCCGATCTCGTAGATCGCCGTCTTCGCCAGCTCGGTGTTGTGGAGGTTGTACCGCGGGTCGAGCAGGATCTTGCGCGCCGCGATCGACTTGGCGATGAGGCGGGCGGCCTGGAACGCCTTCGCGGCGTTGTAGAGGACCTCCTCGCTCTTCTCGCAGGCGGGCTGCTTGGCCTCGCAGGCGGCCTCGCCGTACTTCTTCCACATGTCCATGTACGCGATGGCGGCCTTTTCGTAGTTCCTGAGGGCCTCGACGCCGCCGGCCGCGTCGGCCGCCTCGACGAGCTTCTGGGCGCGCAGGCGCTCGATATCGCGCTGGATGCGGATCAGGATCCCGCACTGCTCGGCGTTCTCCTTCTCCTTGCCGCCCTTGCAGTAGAGGTCGATGAACTTGGGCACGTCCGCGGCCATGTCGTCGTAACAAGACGGACGCGGCGGGTCCATGTTCGCGCCGAGGACGTTGAGCGACTCGAGGTAGAGCTGCGAGGCGTAGATGCCGACTTCCTTGTCGGCGTGGTTCAGCGCCACGTCGCGGAACGCGAGCGCGGCCTCCTCCCAGTGCTGCGCCTCGAAGTACGTGCGGCCACGCGCGTACTTCACCTCGACGTACTGCTCCTGCGCCTCCTTGTCGTTCGCGGCGGGCTTGATGTAGCAGACGTAGCGGTTGAAGGCGGTGATCATGCCCTTCTGGCTCTCGTTGAAGTCCTTGGGCAGGAACTTCGCCTTCTCCGCCTTCTTGTCCTTGTCGCCCTTCTTGCCCGCGCCCGGATCGGGGAGGTTGCCGGACCCCTTCAAGTGGGAGCCGTCCTTGTGCGTCTCGGTGTAGATGTTCTGGTAGCAGAGCACCGACGCGTACGCGGCCTCCGGGGCCTGCGGGCCGTTCGGATCCTCCGCCACGACCGAGTCGAAGGCGGGGCCGCACTTGGCCCAATCCTTCTGGAAGTACAGAAGGTCGGCCATGGCGTACTTGATCTTGAAGATGTTCGGCCAGTCCTCCTTCAGGATGCGGGGGAACTCGAACTTGGCGAACTGCTCCTGCTTGAAGTTGTTGACGACCTTGTCGTAGAGCTGCGCGGCGAGCTGCATCGTCTTCTTGTCGCCGGTGCCGCGCACGCCGCCCGAGCCCACCGCCTCGAGGTGCCAGGCCATCGCCGTCTCGGTCAGCAGACCGGCGGTGATGTTCGAGCACTTCAGCTTGGCGTCCGCCGGGTGCCCCTCGCCCTGGAACTTGTTGTGGACGTCGAGCTGGCGCCCGAGCTCGCCCATGATCTGGTCCTTGTTGCCAGACTTCATGGCGAGCGTCGCCTCGGCGATGTGACCCTGGTACACGCAGTACCTCGGGCCCCGATCGCGGGTCATCAGATCGGTGTAGAGCTCGATGCCCTCCTTGTAATGACCGGTATCGAGGTAGTTCTGCCCGAGGTCGTCCATCATCTTGAACGTCTTCTCGGAGCTGCCGCTCGCGTCGCCGCTGAGCGGCCGGAGGAAGTCGTGGGACTTCCGCGGATCGCCGGCGAGCGCGTAGACCGGGATGATGTCGCGCCGCGCCGAGACCGCGAGCTGGGCCGCGTTCGGCATCTGCTGGTACTGCTGGCCGTACTCGATCGTCTTCTTGAACTCGCTGATGGCGCGGGCGAAGTCGCCCTTGTTCCAGTAGACGTACCCGAGCTTGTAGTGGGCGTAGCCCCAGACCTTGTTCTCGGGCGGCGGGTACTGGGTGACCTTGACGTACGACTGCTCGGCGAGGTCCCACTTGGACGGGTCGCCCTGCGCCTCATTGAAGAAGAGCTCGCCGAACGCGAGGTACGCGTTCGGGATGTACTTCGAGTTGGGCCAGTTCTTGATGAGCTCGAAGTAGACCTTGCGCGCGTCCTCGAGCTGCTGCGCCTGCTCGTACTCGTAGGCGAGGTAATAGAGGACCTCGTCCGTGCAGCCCGTGCTCTTCGCGGGGTCGGCAGCGTTGGTGCTCTGGCAATACTTGGGGTACTGCGTCTTGAGCTGCGTGTAGTACTTGATCGCGCTCTTCCGCGCAGCGGCGAGGATCTTGTCGGCCTTGCCGATCTCTGCCCGGAGGCCGGCGACCGCCTTCGGGTTCTTCCGCTTGGCCTCGTCGGCCTTGATCTGCCCCTCGGTCTTGTCGCGGAAGGCCGCCGACTCGAGCTCGACGTACCCCTCGGCGAGCCGCCGCATCAGCTTCGGCCGATCCGGCGCGTTCTTCGGCGTCGAGGCGTACAGGCCCTCGAGGCCCTGGATCTCCGTGATCAGCAGGCTCCGCACCTTCGGGGCGAGCCGGTTCCGCCGCTCGTCACGCTGCGCCGTGGCCTGTGAAGCGGTCGGGTTGGCCGGCTTCGTGAGGTCATCGCGCTTCTTCAGCTGGATCCCGGTGGGGGCCGACTTGAAGCTGACCTGCGGCTTTTTGCCCGCCGACACCTGGAGCTTGCCGCCCGGACAGGCGGCGATCGCGTCCTTCGCCGGCTGCGTGATGCACGCGTCGGCCGCGGTCGCGGGGCTCGCTGTGGCCGCGCACGCTGCCACGGCCAACGTGCCTGCCGCCGCGCGGAGCGCATGCAGTACACTGAACTTCGACTGCTTCATCTCCATCTCCGTCCCTCCGCCACGGACCCCCGTGAGGAAGCGCTGCCTGCCCCGCGGACTTCGACCGCGGGGCGAACCATGAGGAAACCTCTCACTTGCTGCATTTCGACGTCACGACCTGCCGGTAGAAGCCCAGCTCATCGCGCCAGTACTCGCCGTCGAACGGCCAGAGCACGTGCTCGTCGTCGGGCTTGACGACGCCGTAGGTGAGGGCGTCTTCCTTCGACAGCTGGCCGCTGACGACCTGCTGATCGAGCTTGTTCCGCTCGGCCGCGGTGATGTCGATGAGGATCTTCGACGAGTCGCGGAGGTGCTCGTTGAGCTCATCGAGATTGCGCTGGTAGCGCTCCCGGCCGAGCGTGCCGGCGTTCCGGACCGCGAGGCTCCGCGCGAACTCGAGGGCGTCGGTCACCTCGCTGCCCACCGGAGAGCTGCGGAAGTTCGCGGGTGCCTTCTTGAACCGCTGCGTCTCCTCGTCGAGCACGCGCACGTACTCCATGTTGCGGCGGAGCTGGCGGTCCGAGAGCGCGTTCTCGACGATCGGGCGGACAGTCGGCGAGAGCTGCGCCTTGCCGGCGCTCACGTCCTTCAGGAACTGGAAGAAGCGCTCCTCGTTCCCCTCACCCTGGAAGCGGTTCAGGATCGCCTCGAGCTCCTTCTTGATCGGCTCGTACTTCTTCTTCATCTTCGCGACGATCGTGGTCGCGTCGCCGTACTGGCAGATCGTGAACGAGACGACAGCCTTCAGGATGTCGGCCTCGGGATAGAACGAGTTTGGGAAGTAGGGCGACTCGATCGTGTGGATGTTGCCGAGGGCCTGCGGGTACAGCCCGGCCATGAAGTACGCCCAGGACTGCTCGAAGAGGCTGTCCAGCCAGTACTCGCTCGCGACGTCGACGCGGTTCCAGTACTTGACGGCGGCCGAGAGCTTCGCGGCGTCGATCGTCGGGACGTTGTTGTCGTCGAGGCGGACAGAGGCGGAGTAGTAGGTCCGCGCCATCGAGAGGAACGCGAGGTCGCGCATGCGCGCCTCGTCCTCGACGCCCTCGACGCCCTCGTCGATTGCCTGGACGATGCGCTGGAACGATTTGACCGCCGGCACCGACTTGCGCAGCTGCACGTACGAGATGCCGCTGAAGAACTGGGCCTGGACGTAGTACTTGCTGTTGGGGTCGACCTTGGCGAAGAGGCTGATGGCCTCCTCGTAGTTCCGGTTGCGGTACTTGTAGCGGCCGAGCAGGTAGTTGAGCTGCCAGTAGAGGTCGCGCTGCTGGGGGTTGTTGAACCGCGCGACCTGCTCGGTCTTGTACTTGCCGACGCGCTCGATGATGTCCGCCGGCTCCGGGAGCTGCGTCGCGAGCTTGGACAGCCAGAGGAGCGTCTCGTTGAACTTGAGGTGGTTCGGCTTGTCAGCGATCTGCGAGAAGATCGCGTAGCTCGCCTGGTAGAACTGCAGGCGGTACAGCGCGATCGCGAGGTGGTACTGCGCGATCTGCCGGTTGCCCTCATCGTCGCCGGTGTCGCCGTCGACGACGCGCTTCAGCTGCAGCGCGGCGTCGCTCCACCGCTCGCTGTCGAACAGCCGCTTGCCCTGCGCCGCTTCCTCGGTCATCTGGCCCGCGGTCACGGGGCCCGCGTCCTCGTCGAGGTTGATGGGCTTCTTGCCCCCATTGGCGTCCGCCTTCTCAGCCGCGCCGGGCTTACCCTTGCCGGCCTGCGCGTGCCCCACGGCGGGGGAAAGCAACAGGGCAGAAGCTACAAGGCAGATACTCGCCAGCCGGTTCCGCATCGTCGTTCCTCGCTTTCGGCGACGTAAAGATCGTGGCCCCTTCGCCCCGTTCGCGGCTCCACACACGGGAAGCGCGCGCCGTAGACCCCCGAGGCAACTCGGTCGAGAACCAAAAAGTTCAATGAGAATCAACGGATACTTGCGTGTGGCCGGGGATGGTAGGATTGTGGCGCGCGGCTTGTCAAGCGATGCCAGCCGACGGCTTGCTCTACATTCCCGCCCTCAGACACCGGGCGGCGCGTCGAGCTTGGGGTGGCGCACTGCGTAGGAGTCGACGGTGGAATTATCGAACCGATGCGCGGGCGCTTCCGTAACGAGCGCGCCACGCCGGCGCATCACGCCGGCCGCGTTACCGACCACTGCCAAGGGCGTGACGGGCGCAGGGTCGAACGGTCAGCGCCGGCGGCGGACGCACCTCGGCGGCGGCGCGCCCCATCCGGCTGTTGACGCTCCAGGCGCCCTTCGTCTAGGGTCCAACCGCTGACGTTGTGCCTTTGAGCACCTCGACTTGAGCGTTTTCTTGCCTCCCGTCCGCGCGCCTCTGCCGAGGCGATGGCGCGCACCGCCGCCGAAGGAGCACGTTCTGATGACCCGTTCCATTCTGTCCGGCCTGCTCGGCCTGCTCAGCGTCGTCGCTATGGCGAGCCTGCCCTCCGCGTGTGAAAGCGGCGGCGTGGGCGACCCGTGCCTGCCCGAAGACGAGTACGATCCGCAGTTCGCTGGCTTCAAGGTGACGGAAGAGAACATCGAATCGCGGTCCTTCCAGTGCCAGACGCGGATCTGCCTGGTGAACCACTTCCAGGGGCGCGTGAGCTGCCCGCTCGGTCAGGAGGCACCTCCGACCTGTAACCCCGACCAGCCCGGCGCATGCGAGAAGTGCGAGCTGTCGGGAACGTATGCGCCCGACTGCGATCCGACGGCGGCAGACGGCGGCAACGGGCAGTGCCTCAGCGGCTCGTGCGATCCGGCGGGCGCGTTCTGCCGGTGCACCAGCGCCCTGGACTGCCCCGGCGATGGCTGGTTCTGCGGGGGCGATGGCGTGTGCAAGCTGCACATCTGCCGCGACAAGATCACCGGCTGCCAGGACCCGACCAAGTCTGCAGCCGAGAACGCGGGCAAGGCGTGCTGCGTGCCGGGGACCGACGACCCTGTCGCGTCGCCCGTCTGCGGCCAGTGCGCCGGCAACTCGGAGCGGAACGCGGAGCAGGCGGTGTACTGCTCCTGCCGGTGCGGCGTGGCCGAGGGAGAGGAACCCGACCCGAACTTCAACTTCTGCAAGTGCCCGCAGGGCTTCGAGTGCAAGGAGATCCGTCCGAACGTCGGGCTCGGCGACCCGAACATCACCGGCAAGTACTGCATCAAGGAGGACTCGGAGTTCACGACCGAGCAGGCCTGCGGCAAGGTGCAGGGCCGCTACAACTCGGAACAGTGCGAAGGCAACCCGTAGGCATCGGGTGACGGGCCGCCGCACCTCGCGCAGCCCTCGACGAGCGCCGGCCGAACAGGCCGGCAGCTCCGTCCCCTCCAGCGACGACTCAAGCTCACTCGAAGGCCGGCGCGCCCGGCGTGCAGCGCGCACCGAGGCTTCGCCGGTCCACGCGACCGACGCGATCGACGGCACCGCGGCCAGCGGAGGCGCGCGCGGCGGGAACGCCGCGCTGCGCGGCGCTCCGTCGGCGACGGCGGCGACAGCGGCGGGGCGCCCGGCGAGGGCGGCGGCGGGGGACGCGCGGAGGACGCTCGGGGCGCGCGCGGAGGAAGCCGTGGTCGCCTATCTGGCGGCGCAGGGGATCGAGGTCGTCGCGCGCAACGCGCGGGTCGGGCGGCTGGAGATCGACGTCATCGCGCGAGACGGCCCGGTCATCGCGATCATCGAGGTGCGGACACGCGGCGCTGGCTCGTACGTTCGCGCCCTCGACAGCATCGACGCGAGCAAGCGCGCCCGCGTGCGGCGGGCGGGAGAGCAGCTCTGGCGCGCCCGGTTCTCGCGTGTGCGCGGCGTGGAGCGGATGCGCTTCGACGCCGCGTCGGTGACGTTTCTGTCGACCGGCGAGGCCCAGATCGAGCTCGTGAAGGCCGCTTTCTAGCGCCAGCGGCTGGGGGCGAGCCGCGCGGCGAGGAGCGGCGCGTTCGCTCTGAATCTTCGGGTTGATCTCGGATCGGCTTCGAGCTGCTGCGACGGCAGCTCGACGGCGCGCGCAGCCGCCCGGGCCGCGCGGGGGCAGGTCATGCGTCGAGCTGCTCTTGCATCTCGCTGCGGAGGTGCTTGAGCTGCGCGAGGCCCTCGGGATCGATCTCCCGCGAGCCATTCTGGGCGCGCGCGTCCGACTCGAGCTTCTCGAGGATCGCATCCATCTTGACGATCTTGGACTGCTGCCGCGCCCTCAGGTCCTCCACCATCTTCTCGAACGCCTCGAAGAAGTGCTGGAGCTCGTCGCCCTTCCGCAGCCGCTCGCGCACGACAAGCTTGCCCTCGCCGACCTGGCGGAGCAGCCGCTTCATCTTGAAGATCGGGCCGGCGATCTTGTGCGTGAAGACGATGCCCGCGACGCCGACGCCGAGGACGAGCAACGACAGGAGCGCGACGATCAGCCGGAGCAGCATCTGCTGGTTGTGCGCGACGTCGGCGGCCTGCCGCCCGAGCGCCTCGGCGCGCTGCTGGAGCATCGCCGCGTCGCGCTCGAGCCGCGCCTGCTCGTCCTTGAGCTTGCTCTCGTCGCGCAGCGCCGCCTCGCCGAACGTCTTCGCGAGCTCGGGGTCGTCCTTGTACTCCTTCGCGATGTTCATCGCGACGACCTCGCTGACGCGCCGGCTCTGGACGAGCACCTCCTGGCCACGCTTGACGGTCTCCTGACCCTGGCGGACCGTCTCTTGCCCCTGCTGCACGGCGCTGCGGCTCTGCTCGATGATCTTCGAGCTGGCGGTCCAGAGGAGGATCCCGAGCGCCACCGAGAGCGCGAGGCTGATCCCCACGAGGAACCCCGTGTATTTCAGCTGGAATTTCTGGTCGAGCAGGTAGTTCCGCGCGCTCCGCTGGTAGCGCGCTCTGACCTCCGGCGCGGAGGTCTGCGGGGCCGTGCTGGAAGCGTCGCTCATGGGATCCTCGAAGCTGGCTGGAGATGACAAGGGTCGTGGCGCACTGGGAAAGCCAATGTCGAGCACCGATGGTGCGTCACAGCGACGCGACGACCTTATGGAAGGTATCGACCGCGTTCTCGACGCACATCTTCATCAGGACGTTCTCGCTCTGGACGTCTTTCTTCGGGGTGCCGCTCTGCGTGAGCTTGGGCGCGAACTCACCCTGGAGCGACTTGGACGGATAGGTCCACATGCTGACGCGGACCACCTGGGTGAGGTTGCCGCCCTGGTACAAGGCCGGCTCGACCGTGGCGAGGAGGTAGAAGCCCTTCAGCTTCTTGCCGCTCACAATCTTCTTGCCTTGAGCTGCCGTCTCGCCCTTGGGGGCGACCGCGTAGCCGGCCTTCGAGAGGATCTTCGACTGGATCGCGGAGCGGACGATCGCCTCGATCTCGGCCTCGGGGCGGCCGGTCTTGTTCGTGACCTCGATCGCCACGTAGTACTTCGTGTCCGCGCCCGGCGGAGGCGGCGTCGCCGCGCCGCCCGCGCCGCCCGACGAGAGCGTCGCGATCGACTTCTGCATCTGCGACTTGACCGCCGGCGTCTGCTCGCGGGCCTCGGCCCGCTCCAGGCACGCGAGCCCCGCGGGCTTGCCGAGCCTGCCGAGCGCCGCGGCCGCCGCTACCTTGACGGACGCGTTGCTGTCGGTGAGCGCGTCGCAGAGCGGCTTCGTCGCGGCGTCGTCTCCCGACGCGCCGAGCGCGAGCGCCGCCTGCGTGCGGACGCGGTAGTCCTCGTTGGTCTTGAGCTGCTCGGCGAAGTAGCTCGTGCGCTGATCCGCGTAGAGCCTCATGGGCATCAGCGAGAGTACGAGCGTCACAACCAGCGACACGAGCACAGGAGAGGGCCGACGCATTCCACTTCCGACGATACACGAGGGCCCCGCCGCCGGGGCGATCGGATGATCGGATCCAGATCCAAAATTTGGTGCGCACACGCTCGCACTTTTGCCTTGCATTCGCTCGCTCCTCGCTGCCGCCGGACTGAACGGTTTGACGCGCCCTGCCCGCGGGGCTTCAAGGCCTGAAGCATGTTGGGCCCTGGGCGAACACGACATCATCATCCACTTATCGACCCGACGTCGACGTCGACGTCGGCGCCGCGCCGACGCTCTCGAGTGCACGTCCGCTCACGTCCGCATACGTCCGCGCTCGCCCTCGCGCCTCGCGTGCGCCGGGCGAGCGCGAGCGCAGCGCCGCGGCGGCGCTGCTTCCCCTTGCCCGGGCTCCGCCCGCGTGACGAATAATGCGCGATCATGACGACGGGCTCGCCAGAGGGTTTCGCGGGGTGCGCGGCGTGAGGCGGCGCTGGCCGGGGGCGATCCTCGCGACGACCGCGCTCGTCACGGCGCTCTCCGCGCACGCGCAGACGCGAGGTGCGCCGCTCCGCATCCATGTGCGGGGAAGCGCGCAGATCGACGCCGTCGCGTGGACCGAGCCCGACGGGTTCGTCGTGCGCGGCAGCGTCGTCGACGACGCGCGGAGCGCGGTCGCGGAGGCGCCGCTCGCCATCGAGGGGATCACGCGCAGCGGCGCGCCCGTGGACCTGCCGCCGGCGGAGGCGTGCGCCGCCGACGGCGCGGACCGCGTCCGCGAGCACCGCGCGTCGCAGGGCGGGTACGTGATCGCGACGGACGAGCGAGGTGGGTTCTGCCTCCGGGGACGCGCGCCCCTGGCCGACGCGACGCTGCGCATCCGCTTCGCGGGAGGGAAGCTCTACGAGCCGGTCGAGGTGAAGATCCCGATCGAGACGCACGCCGCGCCGCTCGCGCCGGTGACGCTCCGGTTCGATCCGCCGGTGGACGCGATCGACCTGGATCGACCGACCGTCAACGTCACCGTCGCGCTCCGGATCGATCGCAGCGGCGCGCTCCCGGGCGGCGTGCCTTTCGAGCGCGAGCGGCTCGCGGTCGTGCTCGAGGACGAGCGCGGCACGAAGCTCGCGGAGGCCCCGACCGGCGGCGACGGTCGGGCGAGGTTCGAGCTCGCGACGGAGAGCCTCGACGGCGCCGGGCAGGGCGTGCTGCGCGCGCGCTTCGACGGGAACGACCAGCTCGCGAAGGCGAGCGTCAGCCAGGGCGTCGTGCGGTACGCGCAGGTGACGCTCGCGCTCGCCCACGCCGTCGAGCCGGCGCGCGCGGAGGACGGCGTGCCGATCGACGTCGCGGTGCAATCGAGCCGCGGCCCGGTCCACGGCGGCGTGGTCGAGGCGCTGCGCGCGGGCGAGCCCGTCGGCGCCGCCCCCGTGAGCTCCGGCGAGGCGCGCGTCATCGCCGCGTTCACGGCGGAGCGCGAGGGGACCGTGCCGATCTCGCTCCGCTACGTGCCCGCCACCCCGTGGTGGATCCCCGGCGCGGAGCTCGCGATCGACGTGCCGGTCGCGGGCCCCGGGGTGTGGCGGCAGATCGCGCTCGGCGCGGTAGTCCTCGCGATCGCGGGCTGGGTGCTCGGCGGCTGGCGGCGGGCACCGAAGCGCGCCGTGGAGCGCGCGAGCGACGAGAAGCCGCCCGCGCCGCCCGGGCGCGCGGGCGTGCGGATCATTGGGCCGATCGAGGACGCGACCGGCTGGCGCGGCGCGGTCTCCGACGCGCACGACGGCACGCCGATCGCGCAGGCGGAGCTCACGGTCGTCGTGCCCGCGTTCGAGGGCAGCGGCGTCGTCGCGCGCGCGCTGACCGACGACGCCGGCGAGTTCTCGATCGACGCGCCGTACCGGAGCGACGCGAAGCTCGTGGTCCGCGCGCCGACGCACAGCAGCTACGAGCAGGCGCTCCCGGCGCCGAGCAAGCTCGGGATCGCGCTGGTCACGCGCCGCCGCGCCGTGCTCGATCGCCTGGTCCGCTGGGCGCGGCGGCAGGGCGCCCCGTTCGAGGGCCCGCCGGAGCCGACGCCCGGGCACGTGCGCCGCGCGGCGAGCAGGGCCCAGCAGCACGAGGTGGAGCTCTGGGCGAGCCGCATCGAGCACGCCGCCTTCGGGCCCGATCCCGTTGACGAGCGGGTGGAGCAGGACCTCGGCGCGTCGGAGCCGAAGCCAGGCGTCTCGCAGCTCGCCCCCTGAGCCGAGCGGCGCGCGGGGCGGCCGCCCCGCCGCCGCGCCTACCTGCAGTTTCGATGGCCGGATCGGGCGCCCGCGCGAGCGCACGTTGACGTATGGGGTGCGTCCCATATAGTCGGCTCCCTCGCCGGAGAACGCCAACGTGGAAATCGCCCTAATTATCGTCGGCCTCGTCGTGGTGGCGGCGATCGTCTACTTCGTCACGAAGAAGGCGCCGCCACCCGAGATCGAAGCGCGCCCCGAACCGAAGAAGCTCCCGGAGAAGGCGAAGCAGCCCAGCGACAAGCCAGCCGATAAGCCGGCAGACAAGCCGCGCGCCCAGAAGAAGCCTCTGGCGGAGGAAGAGCCTCCGGCGAAGGCGAAGGAGCCCGCGCCGCGGGAGGAGCCGCCCGTGGAGGCGCCCTTCCCCGTCGAGGTGCCCGTCGTGCCGCCCGCCGCCGAGACGGCGGCGCCCGTGGTCGAGGAAGCTCCCCACGTGCCCGTGGTCGAGCCGCCGGTGGTCAGACCGACGCCCGCGAGGCCCGCGCGCGAGACCACGCCCCCGGGCGCACGCAAGCGCGACATCGAGGGCCTCCGCAGGGGCCTCACGAAGGTGCGCGAGAGCGAGGGGTTCTTCGGCCGGCTCAAGGCCCTGTTCGCCGGCAAGAAGGAGATCGACCCCAACGTCGTCGAGCAGATCGAGGAAGTGCTGCTCACGTCGGACGTCGGCGTGAAGACGACAGAGCTGCTCCTCGACGAGATCCGCTCGGCGCTCAGCAGGAACGAGCTCGCCGACACGGACAAGGTCTGGGACGCGCTGCGCGAGCACGCGAAGCGGATCCTCCGCGTCGGCGCCGGCGGCGGGCTCTCGCTGAAGACGCAGCCGACCGTGGTGATGGTGGTCGGCGTCAACGGCGTGGGCAAGACGACCACGATCGGCAAGCTGGCGACGCAGCTCAAGGCGGAGGGCAAGACGGTGGTGCTCGCCGCGGGCGACACGTTCCGCGCGGCGGCGGTGCAGCAGCTCAACGTCTGGGGCAAGCGCGTCGGCTGCGAGGTCGTGCGCGGCAAGGACGGGGCGAACCCTGGCGCCGTGATCTTCGACGCGATCCAGAAGGCGAAGGACACGGGCGCCGACGTGGTGCTCGCCGACACCGCGGGCCGGCTGCACACGAAGACGAACCTCATGGAGGAGCTGGCCCGGGTCGCGCGCACCATGAACAAGGCGCTCGAGGGGGCGCCCCACGAGACGCTGCTCGTGCTCGACGCCACGAACGGACAGAACGCCATGCAGCAGGCCGCGCTCTTCAAGGAGGCGCTGCCGATCACCGGCATCGTGCTGACGAAGCTCGACGGCACTGCCAAGGGCGGCGTCATCCTCGGCATCTGCGCCGAGCACGGGCTGCCGGTCCGCTACGTCGGCATCGGCGAGCGCGCGGAGGACCTCCGCGAGTTCGAGCCTGACGAGTTCGTCGAGGCGATGCTCGGCCGCGCCAGCGGCTCCGAGGACGCTGCCGCCTGACGCACGCGCGTCAGGCGGCCCGCGCGCAGCCAGGCGACGAGCGATCTCGACTTTCACCTCCCAATCACTTTCCTCGACATCGGTCAAAGAAACGGGCGATGATCCCGGCCCGCGCGCCGTCGCGCTCGCGCCGCTGAACCGTCAGGAGCCGCCACCTTCATGCACCCCCAGCGCACGCGCACCGGCGGATCCGGGCCCGCGGTGATTCTGCAGTCCATCGGCCGTCGCGCGAGTCCGCCAGGCGCGCGGTCGTGGCGCGAGCCCGCCAGGTGCGCGGTCTGGCGGCTCGCCCGGTTGTCCATGGCAAAAGGATTTGGTTGTTGATCCTTTGATTTTCGGCGTGATATAGTCCGTCGGGCTTGGCGGTTGACCGAATTAATTAATCATTTCGAGTAGTTAGGAAGCTGTACTACCTGGGCGTTCGAGAACGATCGCTCGCATCGCACGGACTTCGGAAGGGATGGCGATGAACCAGGCTCGCGTGGGGCTTCTCGTTGCGGCTGCGCTGGTCGCGGTGCCGCTCACGGCGTCGGCTCAGCCAAAGGAGCAACCCAAGGAAATTAACCTCGACGAGCCAGAGACTCCTGCCGAGGGCACGGAGCCGGCGGAGGCCCCCGAGGCTCCGGCCGAGGGCGGCGGCGACGAGGCGGGGCTTGGGGACATCTGTAAGATCGACCCTTCGGCGTGTCCCACGATCGACTTGAACAAGGAAGCGGCGAAGGATCTCAACCCTGAGACCTACGCGGTGCAGCAGATCTACGCGCTGCGCTATCACCGCTTCGAGGTGAACCCGTACTTCGGGCTGACCATGAACGACCAGTTCGTCGGTCACAACGGTCCCGGGCTCGCGATCAACTGGTACCTCACCAACGTCCTCGCGATCGGGGTCAACGGCAACTGGTACGCCGGCCTCAACACGCCGTCGGACTTCAACTTCCAGACGAGCAGGGCGGCGCGTATCGGCGAGCCGATCACCGAGTATCAGTGGAACGCGAATGCGAACTTCACGTACGTCCCCGCGTACGGCAAGTTCGCGGGGTTCAGCGACTTCATCTTCCACTACGACTTCTACGTGCTCGGCGGCGTCGGCGCGATCTCGACGCGGCCCATCGCCGTCGTCGATCCGGACAACCGCTCGTTCGACTGGAAGCCGAAGCTCTCCTTCCACGTCGGCGGTGGCCTCCGCATCTTCTTCAATCGCTGGTTCGCGGCGATGGCCGAGGTCAGCGACTACATCTTCTTCGACGAGCTCGAGAACCCCAGCGTCAACAGGGACAGACCGCAGGACAAGGGCACGTGGCTCGCCGAGGGGAACAGCTTCACCAACAACGTGCAGGCGCAGGTCGGATTCTCGGTCTTCCTGCCGTTCTCCTGGGAATACCGGCTGCCGAAGTGAGGCCTTTGGACGTGGGGACGCGCGGACGCCGAGCGCGAGACATGGGATGATTCAGCCAAAGACGGGGACAGGCATGATGCGTCGATTCGTCCAGAGCCTCTGCACCGTGGTGGCAGGGCTTACCGGCTGTGCACTTCTGATGACGGCTGCGCCCGCTGAGGCGCAGGAGATTCAGCTTACGGGCCCTCTGGCCGGCGCGCCCGCCGTGCGGAAGCTCCGGCTTCACCGCGACGGGCGGTTCGAGGTCGCTCCTGGCGCGTCGTTCACGCTGCTGGACGAGTACCGGCGGACGATCATGCCGGGGATGCGCCTCACCTACCATCTCACGGACTGGTTAGGCATCGGCGCCTGGGGCGGCTACGGGTTCCAGTACAACACCGGGCTGACGGACGAGCTCCAGAGCGTGGCGATCGGCGCGCGCGACTGCGCCAACCGGTCGTTCACCAAGGAGTGCCAGCTGACCAGGGTCAACCTGACGCGGGGCAACCTCACGGAGGATCAGCTCGCCCAGATCCAGTGGGTCGCGGCCCCCCAGCTCACGTTCGTGCCCTTCCGCGGCAAGCTGGCGCTGTTCGCCGAGCTCTTCGTGGACACCGACGTGAACTTCTTCGCGGGGTACGCGGCCGTCGGGGTGAAGGAGCGCAAGGAGTGCACAACGAACTGCGCGAACACCTTCGGGCTCGAGAGCCGCGTCGCCTTTGCGCCGACGTTCGGCCTCGGCTTGAACTTCTACCCGTCGGACTTCATCGGCTTCGGCGCGGAGTGGCGCGCCCTGCCGTTCGAGTGGAATACTTCGGGCTTCGACAACCACGGGCTCGGCACGGATGAGGCGTTCCCCGACAACAAGGTGGACGACAAGGACCGCGAGTTCCACTTCACCAGCATGGTCACCGTGAGCTTGAGCATACAACTCCCCGCCGCCATCAAGACGACGGAGTAGACGGCTGCGCCGGCTCGGTGTGACCGAGCCGGCTCGTCCGGGGCAAGCCGGGCGAGGCGAACCACCTGCCGGGAGCCACAAGCTCGGCCCCCGGCCGTGGAGAGCGGCGGCGATCGCCGGTCGGCTCGGACCGCGGCGGCGGGACAGCCACCAGAGGTCAGCGTTGGGCATTTTCGATTTTCTCCGCAAGAGCAATCCCCCCGCCGGAAGCGCCTCTTCCGACAAGAAGGTGGCCGGTCTGGCCAAGGTTGTCGCGGACAAGCGGGCGCAGACGTACGACCGCCTCGACGCCGTCCAGTCGCTCGCCGCGATGAAGAGCGCCGACGCCGCGGCGGCGCTCCTCCGGCGCTTCACGTTCTCGATCGACCCCTCGATCACGGACCAGGAAGAGAAGGATCTGGCGTTCCGGGGGATCGTGGACGCCGGCAGGGACGCGGTGCCGGCCGTGGTCGAGTTCTGCCTCAAGGCCGAGACGCTCACCTGGCCGCTCAAGATCCTGCGCGAGCTGCTCGACGAGGCGGACTACCGCACCGAGCTCGTCCGCCTGCTCGACCGGTTCGACACGGAGTACACGCGCAACGTCGAGCCGAAGCAGCAGATCATCGTCGCGCTGGGCGACATCAAGGGTGACGACGTCCGGATCGCGGTGGAGCGATTTCTCGAGGACGTCAACGAGACGGTCCGGTTCCACGCCGTGCAGACCATCTTTTCCCAGGACGATGAAGCGAGCGCGCCAGCCCTGGTGAAGATGCTGCCCGACGAGGAGTCGGTCCGGGTGAAGAACAAGGTGGCCGAGGGGCTGATGGGCCGGGGCTGGACGGTGCCGGCCGACCTGCGGAGCAGCGCGAACCAGGCGCTCCAGGACTCGAACGGCTTCAGCGTCGGCCCGGACGGCAAGCTCCGGAAGGGCGCTGGGTACGGCTGAGAGCGCGTTTTTGCGACAGGGCTGCTCGTCCTGAGATCAGGTTGACAGCATCGCCGGGCGTGGACGAAACTCCGCGTCATGCTTGTTCAGCCCTCCGCGGCTGCTGTGAGCGAAGGCCGCGCGTACCGGCCCGCACAAGAGGAAAGCGAGCGCAGATTCCGTGACTGAGCACCGCTCGTCGATGGCGGAGCTCCCGTCACGACGCCGTAAGCCGCGCTCCTGCTCCGGCAGGACGCGGTCAGGAACGCCCCACCGAAGAGCGCGCAGCGTGTCGCTGTCACGCGCGCTCGGGGCTGCCTGCCTGTTGCCCTGCGCGCTCGTGCCACGCGGGGCAGCCGCGGCCGACTTCGAGGTCGAGTCGACCACCGGCGTCCAGGCCTACGAGGTCGCGAGCCCCTGGGGGGACACGAACATCGAGCGACGGCGTCTCCTGCAGACGCTGGGGCTCGCTGTCTACAACCTCCAGGGCGACTCGGCCCCAGGCGAGGCCGACTACTCGGCGACCCTGCGGCTCCGGCTCGACGCGGACTTCGGGCTGAACGGCCACCTCGATGGCGCGCAGCAGGGCGGCGAGACCGACTACAGCGTCGCGGGCGGCTCCCGCTTCATCCCGGGGCTCCACGAGGCGCCGCTCGACCTGATGTACGCGTATGTCGAGGGACGGAACGTCGCCAGCGGCTGGCTCGGCTTCCGGGTCGGCCGGCAGTACGTGAGCGACGTGCTCGGGTGGTGGTCGTTCGACGGCGCGCTCTTGCGGGTGACGACCCCGTACTACGTCCAGCTCGAGGCGTACGGCGGGCTCGAGCAGCGCGGCGGTCTGCCGCTCTCGACGTCGCGCTACGAGCGGCAGGGGGTCTGGCGCGGAAGCCGCCGCGGCTTCGGCAGCGACCGGACGCAGCCCGACAGCCCGACCGACTTCCCGTCGTATCAGGAGGCCGCTCTGGCCCCTGCGTTCGGCGTCGCGCTGGAGAGCGCCGGTCCGAGCTTCCTCCACGGCCGGCTGACCTACCGGCGCGTCTACAACCTCGGGAGCTCGATCACCCAGCAGTTCCCGGATCAGGACGGAAGCGCCCGGACGGCCGACGGGTCGCGCATCTCGCAGGAGCGGCTCGGGTACGCCGCCGACATCAACAAGGCGGATCTCGGCGGGATCAAGGGCGGCGTGACGTACGACCTCTACAACCAGCTCGTCGGCTCGTTCTACGGCGGCCTGGAGGTGTACGCGGGCAGCCGCGTCACGCTCGGCGCGGACGTCGACTACTTCGTTCCCACGTTCGACGCCGACTCGATCTGGAACTGGTTCACCCACGCTCCGATCACCACGATCACGGGCCGCGTGGCGGTCGACATCACCCGGGAGGTGGATCTCGCGGCCTGGGGCGGCACGCGGATGTGGATCTCCGAGGGGAACCCGGAGGAGTTCGGCGCGGATCAGTGCGAGATCGCGAACCTCCCGCGGAATTGCCTGGGGACGACCGCGCTCGATCCGAGCGACGGTGATCTCGAGGACTTCGCGCGCGACGAGGCGAACCGCGCCGCGACGATCACGACCGACGTGCTCGCGAACCTCGCGGGGCGTTACCGCACGCGCACGTCGACGGTCGAGCTCCGCGGGATGCTGCAGACCGGGGAGCGCGGGCGCCGGACCGGCGGCGATCTGTCGGGGGAGAAGCGGCTGCACGGGCAGCGCTACGCGCTGGGAGCGCGGGTGTCGCTGTACAACTGGGAGGATCCTCTGAGACCTGACCGGGACGCGACGTCGTTCGGGTATGTCCTCGGGGCCGGGTACCGGCCGGGCGAGGTCGCGGATTTCAAGCTCGAGTGGGAGCACGACATGAACCGGCTGGTAGGCCAGCGCTTCCGGGTCGTCGGCCTCGTGAACCTGCGGGTGGCGCCGTGAGCGAGGATCGCATGGACGCAACACAGGAAAGCCGGCGCGGCGCGCGGCGGGACGACGCGAGGTTCGTGCCCGGGTGGGTCGCGATCGTCGCGTGCCTGGGCGCGCTGGCGCTCGCGATCGTGGGCCCCGAGGCGTCCGCGCAGCCGAAGTCGCCGGCGGCGGCCGAGGACGACAGCGCGGCGGCTGCGGACGACGCGGAGGAGGGCGACGCGGAGGAGGGCGCCGAGGGCGAGGCGAGCGCGAAGCCGCCGCGCGGCGGGTACTCGTCGGGCCTCCACCCGATGCCCGGCGACGCCGAGGTGCCGCTCGCGTGGATGCCGCCCGGGACGAGCGCCACGCCGGTGCCGAGCGACGAGATCTACCCGCCGCAGACGCTGACGATCCGCTTCAACCACAAGAAGCACGTCAAGGGGCTCAAGCAGACGTGCAAATCGTGCCACGCGGCGGCCTACACGAGCGGCGCGGTGTCGGACCGGCTGCTGCCGAGGCCCGGCCAGACCTGCGACAACTGCCACGACGTCGATCACTCCGATCTCACCCAGGTGAAGGCGGGGACGAACGAGAACGGGCAGTGCGTCTACTGCCACATCGGGGAGAACGCGGGCAGCGGCGGAAAGGTGGCGCCGCTCGTCCTGCCGCACGCCAACCTCCGCTTCCCGCACCAGAAGCACGTGGGCCGGAACATCAAGTGCAGCCAGTGCCACGGCCGGGTCGATCGGCTCGAGCTCGCCACCCGCGAGCAGCTGCCGCGCATGGCGGGCTGCTTCACGTGCCACAACATGAGCGGTGCGGCCCAGGGCGACGCGAAGAGCGACTGCGACGTCTGCCACCTGACGCGCCCCGACGGGCGGCTCGTGACGACATTCGCCACGGGCGATCTGCTGCCGCCCCGGTGGCTGCACAACGCGGGGCACACCCCCGACTGGCTCGAGCGTCACAAGCAGATCGCCGCGAACGACAGCGCCTTCTGCGGGACGTGCCACAGCGCGAACTACTGCACCGACTGCCATGACGGGAAGGTCCGTCCACGCAACGTGCACCCGAACGACTTCCTCTCGATGCACGCGCAGGCGGCCCGACAGGACAATCCGCGCTGCGTGAGCTGCCATCAGGAGCAGACGTTCTGTGCGGACTGCCACCGCCGGACGGGCGTCGCGCGCGACGCGCCGAGCGCCACGCGGCCCGCGGGGCGCCGCTTCCATCCGCCGCCGGCGGAGTGGACCACCGCGCCGCGGAGCGCGAAGCACCACGCCTGGGAAGCAGAGCGAAACCTGAATGCGTGCGTTTCCTGCCACACCGAGCGGGACTGCGCGACCTGCCACGCGACCCGGGGGATGTCAGGCGGGCAGGGGCTGAACCCGCATCCGCTCGGGTTCGAGAGCAAGTGCAAGACTGCGTTCTCCCGGAACCCGCGCCCCTGCCTCGTGTGCCATCAGTCGAGCGACACGTTCCTGCAGCGTTGCCAATGAAAAGTCAAAATCGGTCAGTATATTCCTTGCCCTGGCCTTCCGGCGACGGGTATAGCGAAGTGCGCGCGGCTTCCCTAACGATCGCCGCGAACGCCAAGGAGAACGGGCGTGAAGGAGCTGATCAAGTACCTGATCGACAACCTCTATCTCGATTTCCAGGGGGAAATCACGCTGGAGACAGTGCGGGGCTTCCTCCGCGAGGACGACGGACGGGAGGCACGGCAACTTTTGTCGAAGCTCATCGAGGAGAAAGGGGTCGACGACATGCTGATCACGCTGGCCGACTGTCTCAAGGAGCACATCCAGAGCGGGGTGAACGAGAAGGTCGTCCGCGAGCAGCTCTCACTCTACGCCGAAAGCTGAGCAGGCCGGCCCGCGCGGCGCGCCTTGCTCCCCTCCCCTTCTGCCTCCTCGCGGCCCTCCCGACGGCGGGCTGCGACGTGGGCGAGGCCTCCTACCAGCCGGTCGACGCCCCTCCGGTGCACCTGATCGAGGCGCGGGCCACGACCAGCCTCGACCAGAACTACCAGCCCGTCCGAACCGCGCTCGATCCGAGCGGCACCACCCAGGTGCTGTCGACCGCGAGCATCGTGCTGAAGTTCGATCGCTTCCTGCTGCCCGGCTCCGTGGACGCCGCAGCGGCAGGCCCCGACTTCGTTTGCCTCTCGGGCGACCTGGCCACGCAGGTCAAGACGCAGGCGGACTGCGCCAACCCGATCCCCCTCTCGGCAACGTACAACCCCGTCCAGCGGGAGGTGATCCTCCGCCAGATCGAGGGCATGCAGGGGCTCGTCCCGGGCGTCCGGTATGCGCTCACGGTCCTCAAGCCGGCGGACGAGTCGGCGCCGTCCGGCGTCCGCGCGTTCGACGGCGCGCCGCTGCGCGACAACGCGCGCATCGAGTTCACCGTCGCGGCGACGAACCCGCCCCAGGCGACGCCGGAGTTCAGGCTGCCGAGCGGCGACTTCTTCTGCCAGCGAGACCTCGAGTGCGTCGCGGAGATGTGCCCGGACGACCCCTTGTGCGGCATCTGCGTGAAGGGCGCGGCGATGCTCCTCGTCAGCTGCTCCGGCTGCCACAGCGACGGGAACATGGCCGCGGGGCTCAACCTGAGCGTGGGGGCGCCGCTGTACAACCGGGTCGAGCCGCTCTACGAGACCGCGATCGGGCGCGCCGCGCACCAGACCCAGATGGGCGAGCACGCGTACGTGGCCGATCAGACCCCGGAGCGCTTCGGCAGGGCCATGCCGCTCATCGACCCGAACAACCCGGGCAACAGCTACCTGCTCTACAAGATCATCGTCGGGGAGAGCGCGATCGACCCCTCGTTGACCGGCGAGGCGGCCGAGCAGCTCCGCGAGGAGACCGAGCGGCTGCGCGCCGCGTTCGTGATGGGGATGCCGATGCCGCCCCCGAAGGGGAACCCCGCGTTCAGGTTCTTCCCCCAGACGCCGGACGATCCGTCCCTCACCGCGTACGTGGACGGGGTCGACATCCTGTCCGCGTGGATCCTCGACGGCGCCGTGCCGCGCGACTGCTCCATGCCGGCCCCGTGACGGTGCCGGCGCGCCGTCACATCACGCGATTCCGCCCGCCCTTCTTCGCATGGTAGAGCCGCTCGTCGGCGCGGCGGTAGAGCTCCATCGGCGAGACCGGCGCGTCCGGCGTGATGCCGGCGACGCCGAAGCTCGCGGTGACGGCGATCTCTCCCTCCTCGAAGCGGAACGGCGTGCGCTCCACGATCGTGCGCAGCTTCTCGGCGACATGGCGCGCGCTCTCGACAGGGATCTCCGGGACGAGCAGCGCGAACTCCTCCCCGCCGACGCGCGCCAGGACGTCGTCGCGGCGGACGTTCGCGGCGGCGAGCGCGGCCATCTGGCGGAGCACGGCGTCGCCCGTGAGGTGCCCGCGCGTGTCGTTGATGCTCTTGAAATGATCGATGTCGAACATGATGAGCGAGAGGTGGCGATGGTAGCGGCAGGCCCGCGACACCTCTCGCTCGAGCGCGACCTCGAAGGAGCGCTTGTTGTGGACCTGCGTCAGCCCGTCGAAGGTCATCAGGCGGTAGATCTCTTCGTGGTACGAGAGCTCGACGTTCCCCCCCTGGATGAACTTGAAGATCGTCCGGCCGATCTTGACCTGATCACCGTCCTTGAGCGCGCGCTCGTCGACGGAGACGTCGTTCACGTAGGTGCCATTGGTCGAGCCGAGATCGCGGACAACGTAGTTCATCCCCGTCCAGGAGATGCGCGCATGACGGCGGCTCACCGCCTCGTCGTCGAGCGGGATATCGGTCTGTATCGCGCGCCCGCACTCGATCGCCCCGGTGCCGAGCGCGATCCGGCGGCCGAGCTCCGTGCCGTAGATCACGACCAGGCACGCGGTGCCAGGCTCCACCGGGAGCGCGGGCGGCGCGATCGAGGTGCAGGTGACGAGCGTCTGCCGATGATCGTTCTCTTGCTTCGCCACGCTGGAGGACCCAAGTACACCAGAGCCGGCGTTCCAGGGCAACGCGCGTCGCGCGTCGGACATGGTAGCCTGCGGCCATGAAACGCGGCGGTTTCGCGCGGATGTATGGGACTGTCACGGCGGCGGCCGCCGCGCTCGCCGCGCCCTTGTGCGGGTGTGGTCAGAGCGCGCCCCCGATCGACGAGCACGACGCCTCGACCCCGCCAGCGCCGCCCGAGACTGTCACCCTCTTCCCGGACGCCCCGCCGCTCCCGGGGGAAGCCGAGTGCAAGGTCGTCATCCGGACGGGGATCGGCGTGACCAGTGCGCAGCACGTGCCCGCGTGCACGCCCGTCCAGTACGCGACCAACCCACCGAGCGGCGGCGATCACTGGGCGCTGTGGGCCGAGTACAAGGGTTACGAGGCGGAGGTCCCGCGAGAGCTCTACGTTCACAACCTCGAGCACGGCGCGATCGTCCTCGCCTACCGGTGCCCCTCGACCGGCTGCGTGGAGGTGAAGGCGACGCTCGAGGACGTGCGCGCGGAGGCGGCCTCCGACCCGCGGTGCCTCATGCTGCCCGGCGGGCCGGAGGCGCGCCTCGTGATCACGCCCGACGGCGCGCTGGACACCCCGGTCGCCGCCGCCGCCTGGGGCGCCACGTACACGGCGACCTGCCTCGACAAGGCGTCGCTCGCGCGCTTCGTGGCGGACCACTACGCCCAGGGCCCCGAGGACACGTGCAGCAACGCCGGGGCCGTCGATGTCGATCGACCCGACGGCGGCGCGCCGAGCTGCGAGGGCGGGCCGCCGGATGGCGGCGCGCCAGCCGCGCCCGACGCCGGCGGGGCCGGCGGCGGCGGGGCCGGCGGGGCCGGCGGCGGTCCCCCGCGACCGTAACCGGGTTGACAGGTGGCCCGCGGGCCAGGAGCATCCAGGGGATGCTCGGTTCGTCAACCCTGACACCTCGGTTGGCAGATCGCTTCCGGCTGCTGGAGCTCGCAGGCTCCGGCGGGTCGGCCGAGGTCTGGAAGGCCGCCGACCAGGAGCGCGGCGGCGTGGTGGCGCTCAAGATCGAGCGGCGCGACCGCAGCGCGCCCCGGGAGCAGCGCGCCGCGGTGCGGCAGGCCCTGGCCCGCGAAGCGCTGCACGCCGCCCTCGCGCTCTCGCCGCGGCTGCCAGAGCTCGTCGACGTCGGCTGGCTCTACGCGCGGGCCGGCGCCGCGCGCGTGGAGGGCGCCCCCGGCGAGGAAGGGCGCGCGTTCGTGGCGATGCGCTGGATGGAGGGGCAAGCCGTGGCCGAGGCCGTGCGCGAGGTCCCGCCGGGCGAGCGCGCGGCGTTCGCGCTCGCCGTCGCGCGCGACGCCGGCGAGGCGCTTGGCGACCTCCACGGCATCGGGCTGGCGCACGGCGATCTCAAGCCGGAGAACCTGATCCTGACGCCGGAAGGGCGGATCGGCATGATCGATCTGGGGCTCGCCTGCTCGATCCACGAGGCCTCCGTGGAAGGGGCGACGCTCCGGTATATCGCGCGCGCCGACGCAGAGCTCGGGGACGCGCGGGCCAGGGATCTGCTCGCGCTGGGGACGCTGCTCGCCGAGATCGCCTTCCCCGCCGTGGCGGCCGCGGCCGACCCCATCGGCGCGGCGCGCGCCGCGGTGGCCGCGGAGAGCGCGGCGAGGGCGCCGCTCGACGCGATCTGCAGAGCCCTGCTGTCGCCCAGCCCCGCGGCGCGACCGTCTTCGGCGTGGGTCACCGAGTCGGCCCGCGCCGCCCTCGCCGGCGCGCAGCAGGCGCGCGAGCCGTCCGCCGGCAGCCATCCCGGGGCGCCCGGCGCGGAGCGCGACCGGCAGGACCGCGACGCGCGGCGCGTGCGCGCGGCATACCTGCGCCTGCGCCGGCACGAGCTCGAGACCGCGCTCGGCGTGCGCGACGACGTGGCGTCGTGGCTCGCGGACACGTTCGCGGTGGTGCAGCGGGCTCGCGCGCTCGCCGGCGCGGAGGCCCGCGCCGGCGACGGCGCGGCGCGCGCGGGCTCGCCGCCGGGCGAGGCGCAGCGGCTCGGGCGGCTCGGCCCGGACCGCGTCGCGCGATGGCTCACCGCGCTCGTGGGGACGAGCGCTGCGGCGTGGCCGATGGGCGTCATCGCGTCGGCGCCGGAGCGCGCGCTCGCGGACGCGCTCGTGGCCCTGGCGCGGCAGATCCCGCCGCGGGCGTGGACGTTTGCGGACGTCGAGGCGGCCGCGCTCGGGAACGGCGCGCGGCGGCGGAGGACAGCGCCGGCGAGGGACGACGGCGCCGCGGCGGGTGCCCTCGAGGCGGAGCGCATCGGCGTGGCGGAGGCGGCGGAGCTCGCGCTCGCGATCGCGCGGGTGCCGCCGGATCCGCTCGCGATCGAGGAGATCGAGCAGCGCGACGACGCGCCCGTCAGCCTGGTCGTCGCGGCGGCCAACGCGCTCCGGCTGCACGGCGATCTCGGGCGCGCGCGGAGCCTGGTGCTGCGCGCGTGCGTGCGCGACGCGAAGGAGGCCGCGCCGCTCGCCGCGGAGGTGCTGCGGCGCGCCGGGGACCGCGCCCTCGCCGAGGAGCGCGCGCGAGCCGCCGTCGAGGCCGACGCGGACCCGGACGGGCGCGCGCGCGCGGTGCTCGCGCGCATCGCGATCGACGCAGGCGCGCTGGGCGCCGCCGAGGCGCTCGCGGGGGACGCGGTCACCGCGCCGCTCTGCGAGGTGCGGGCGCTGCTCGCGGTGCTGCGCGGCGACGCAGCGCGGGCGCTGACCGAGGTGGCGCGCGGCGAGGCGCTAGCGAGCTCCGTCGAGGAGCTCGCTAGGATGGCGGCGGTGCGCGGCTACGCGTGGCACGCGAGCGATCCGGAGCGCGCGCACGCGTCGTTCAGCGCCGCGGTGGACTACGCCGTGCGCGCCGGGGCGGTGGTGGAGGAGGCGACCTACCGGACCGGCGAGGCCGCGGCGGCGGTGGACCTCGGCGATCTCGGCGGCGCGATCGCGACCTCGACTCGCGCGGCGCTGCTCTGGGAGCACCTCGGCCGGCCAGCGCAGGGGGCGCGCGCGCTGCTCGCGTGCGCGGCCGCCTACGCCACCGCGGGCCTCGCGCACGAGACCCGCCGGATGGCCGAGGACGCCATCGCGCGAGCCCGCGATGCCGGGGATACGAGGGCAGAGGCCTACGCGCTCTGGGCGATCGCGGATGTGGCCGCCGTGCGCGGAGAGAGCGCCGCGAACGCGGAGCTCGGGTCGCACCAAGGCGCGCGCGCGGCCGCGGCGCGGGCCGCGGCGCTCCTCGCGGGCGGCCCCGCGGAGGACGCGCTCCGGGCGGCGGCGCGGCTCCTGCGCCACGGCGCGGGCGAGCTCGATGGCGCCCGCGTCGAGGAGCTCGACGAGCTCGCGAGCAGCCCGGAGATCGCGGCGGCCGCGCGGCTCGACTGGTGGGGCGCGCGCGCGGCGCGCGCGCTCGCGGTGGGCGACGGCGGCGGAGCGACCGGCGCGGACCACGGCGGCGACGCGATCGCCGCGGGCGACGGGCCGGGCGGCGCGGCGCGACCGGCGGAAGAGGGCGGCGTCCGCGATCGCGCCCTCACCGCGCTGGCCGCGCTCGCGGGCGCCCGCGCGCCGATCGCGTCGCGCGGCCCGGCGCTCGCCGCGGCGCACGCGCTCGCGATCAGGATCGGGCAGACGGACGTCGCGCACCGGGTGCTCGCGGCCCTCGCCGACGCCGCGCGCGAGCTCTGCAGGCGCAACGCCGACGCGGGCTCGGCCGGCGCATCCGCCACCTCGCCCGCCGCGCCGGAGCTCTCGGGCGCGGTCCGGTCGCTGCCGTGGGTCGCGCGCGCGCGGGCGCTGCCGGAGAGCGGCCTCGGGCCCGAGCAGGCGCGCGATCTCGAGGCGCTCGTCGGCGCGCTCGGCGAGCGCGAGCGGCTCGCGCCGCTGCTCGACCGGGTCGTCGACGCGCTCGTGCTCTGGACGGGCGTCGAGCGGGGGCTCTTGCTCCTGCCCGCGCCGAACGGGCGCCTCGTTCCGCGGGCGGCGCGCAACCTCGCGCGCTCCCGACTCGGCGCGGAGCAGCTCGAGCTGTCGCAGACGCTCGCGCGCCGCGCCCTGGAGGCGCGCGAGCCGGTCGTCGCCGTCGACGCGGCGGGGGAGCTGCCGAGCGTGCACCGCAGCGTGCACGCGCTGAAGCTGCGGAGCGTGCTCGCGGTCCCGCTCATCGCGCGCGGCGAGGCGCTCGGCGTCGTCTACCTCGACGACCGCGTGCGTCGCGGCGCGTTCGGCGCGCAGGAGCTCCGGTGGGCGCGCGCCATCGCGTCGGTCGCGGCGCTCGCGATCGCGGACGCGCGGACGCAGGTCGAGCTGCGCCGCGCCGCCCGCCGCGCGGAGCGCGCCTCATCGCGGCTCGCCGAGGAGCTCTCGCGGCGTGAGGCCGAGCTCGACGCGGCGGCGCTCGAGCTCGCCAGAGCGCGCGGCGGCCGGGACACGCGCTACAGGTACGACGCCATCGTCGGCGAGAGCGAGCCTGTCCGCGCGATGCTGCGCCTCGTCGATCGCGTGACCGCCTCCGAGGTGCCGGTGCTCGTCAGCGGCGAGTCCGGCAGCGGCAAGGAGCTCGTGGCGCGGGCCATCCACCAGAACGGCCCGCGCGCGGCGCACCCGTTCGTGACGGAGAACTGCGGCGCCATCCCGGAGGGGCTCCTCGAGTCGGCGCTCTTCGGCCACGTGCGCGGCGCGTTCACGGGCGCGGAGCGGCCGCGCGCCGGGCTCTTCGAGGTGGCGGATCGGGGCACGCTGTTCCTCGACGAGATCGGCGAGATGAGCCTCGGCATGCAGACGAAGCTGCTGCGCGTCCTCGAGGACGGCCTCGTGCGGCCGCTCGGCTCGGAGCGGGCGCGCAAGGTTGACGTGCGCGTCATCGCCGCGACGCACCGCGATCTGGAGGCGCTCGTCCGCGCCCGCGCCTTCCGCGAGGACCTGCTCTACCGGCTGAACATCATCACGATCCGGGTTCCCCCGCTGCGCGAGCGCGCGACGGACGTGCCGCTCATCGTCCAGCACCTCATCTCCAAGCACAGCCGCGGCCCGATCCGCGTCACGCGCGGGGCCATGGAGCGGCTCTCTGCTTACGGGTGGCCGGGCAACGTGCGCCAGCTGGAGAACGAGATCCGGCGGGCGCTCGTGCTCTGCGACGGAACCATCGATCGGGAGCACCTGTCGCCTGACATCGCGCACGGCGGCGGCGGCGCGGCGCCCGGCGAGCTCGGCCTCAACGTCCGGGCGCGCATCGATGCGCTGGAGACGGAGCTCGTGCGCGAGGCGCTCGAGCGCACGCGCGGGAACCAGACGCAGGCCGCCAAGCTGCTGGGCCTGTCCAGGTTCGGACTGCAGAAGATGATCAAGCGGCTCGCGATCGACGCTTGAGCGCGACGCGTGCGGGATCCCGGGCGATCCTGCTATTTCACGAGGGCGCCGGCGTCGCGCAGGATCGCGGGGATCCCCTCGTCGTTCGCCTCGTAATAACCGCGGATCACGCCCTCCTGGTCGACCAGCACCAGGCGCTCGCCATGGAAGATGCTGAAGATGCCGGGGCTCGACTCCTTCTTGCCCATCGCGATCTTGAAGCCCTTGAGGATCGTCGACTCTATCTGGTCGAGGGGGCCTGTCAGGAGCGTCCACCGCTCGAGCGGTAGCCTCTGCGACGCAGCGTAGGCCGCGAGCACCTCCGGCGTGTCGTTCTCCGGGTCGACGGTGAACGTCACGAGGTGCAGCGCGCCGCCGAGCTCGCGGCTCCGGAGCTCGATCTCCTTCATGCGCTCCGTGAGCTTGGGACAGACGGTCGGGCAGGTCGTGAAGATGAAATCTGCGATCCAGACGCGGCCCCGGAGCTGCTCCAGACCGAACCGCTGGCCCCGATGATCGGCCAGCTCGAAGGCCGGCAGAGGGATGCGGATCGCGGGCGGCTCCGCGGCGTGGCTGCGGACCGCGCGGCCCACGAAGAAGAGCGCGACGAGCCCGACGAGCGAGACGAGCGCGATCCAGAGGAGCGGCCTGCCGACGAACGCCCCGCGCCGGGGCCTCTGCGCGTTTCTGCGATCGGACGGGAGCGGCGGGGCGTTCGGCTCCGCAGCAGGAAGGGCGCCGTTTGCCGGGCGCATCGGCTCGATGGACGCCATCGGACGTCGCTTAGGAGCCGGTCCCCGGCGCGTCAAGCCAGCGGGCTCCGCTCACGCGCCGATCATCAGCGCAGCGAGGAGGAGCACCAGATACACCATGGAGGCGATGAAGACCTTGCGGGCCCAGCGGTCGCCGGCCCCCGCGAGGAGGCCGCGGGCGCCGAGACCGAAGAAGGCGCCGCCGAGGACGATCGCGGCGCCGAGGTAGACGGGACCTCCGACGCCGAGCGGCACGAAGAGCACCGAGGCCAGCACGAGCAGCGCGAGATAGCCGACGATGTGGAGCCGCGTTGTGCGCTCTCCCTTCTCGATGGGCAGCACCTTGAGCCCGGCGCGCTGGTACTCCTCGCGACGGAACGTCGCGATCGCCAGGAAATGCGGGATCTGCCAGAGAAACATGACCGCAAAGAGCAGGAAGCCGGGCGCGTCGATCCGCCCGGTGATGCTCGTCCACCCGAGCAGCGGGGGGATGGCGCCCGGGATCGCCCCGATCGGGAGCGCGAGCGTCGTCCGGCGCTTGAGCGGGGTGTAGACGAGCACGTAGCTGAGCAGCGCCAGCGCGGCGAGGGCGCCCGTGGTCGCGTTCACCCACGCGAACAGCAGCGGAATCGAGGTGGCCGAGAGCGCGACCCCGAACCAGAGCGCGACCTCGGGCGCGAGCCGCCGCGCCGGCAAGGGGCGGCTCCGCGTCCGCTCCATCAGGAGATCTGTATCGCGCTCGATGTACATGTTGAGCACATTGGCGCCCGACACGACGAGGACCGTCCCGAGCAGCGCCAGGAAGAGCTGTGTCGCCGGCACCGCCGCGCGCTCCACCGCGGCCTCGCCGGCCAGCCCGGAGCGTAGATAGCGGCTCGCGACCCACATGCCGCCGAGCATCGTGGCGACCACCATCCGCGTGACGCGCGGTTTGGTGAGGCTCACCAGATCGGCCGCCACCTCGAGCAGCGGGCGCGCGCTCGCGGGGAGCGCGCCGTCGTCATCGCCGTCGCTCGCGGACGGCTCGGCCTGGCGAACGTAAGGGACCGGGGCGCGCTCGGCGGCCTGTTCGGCGCTCATGGTCACGCGCGCACCTCGCCGCCGTGTCCGGCGCGAGCGCCCGGCGCCAGCGCGACACCTCCGAAGACGTCTGTACGCGGGGTAGCCAGGTCGGAAAACGACATCATCGCCGGAGCGCGGGTGGCAGGGTTGGACAGCATCTGGGCCGGGAGACTAGCGCGCGCAACGCGGCTCGGGGAGTCGAGATCGTCAGTTGTTCGCGCTTGTCTGCGATAGGGGAAGAAACGGCTTTCGGCAACGGTCGCGGCGCGCCCATCGCGCGCCTGCAGCAGGCGAGATCCGGGGCGGGCCGTTCGTCTGCCCCGCTCGCTCCGCGCGGTCAGCCGAGCGACCTCGGGCGCCGCCGCTCGCGCCCTGCGCGCCGGGTGCCTCCTCACCAAAGGCCCTTGAGCTCGTCCTTGTTTTCCGCCGGCTCAGGCTCGGTGCCGGCGTACGTGAACGTGACCTGGGCGGGCTTGTCGTCGGCGACCGAGACCTCGGCCGTCTTCAGGCCATAGCGCGGGTGCCACGCCTCGAGCTTGTATTTGCCGGCCGGGACCTTCTCGATCGCGAAGGAGCCGTCATCGCCGCTCACGGCGAAGAATGGGTGATCCGTCACCACGACAAAGCCGCGCATCCACGGGTGGATGTCGCAGGTGAGCTTGATGATGCCGTCCTTCCATGTCTTCGTGAGCGGATCGGCGCCCCTCGGCTGCGCCTGGTTGAACAGCGTCTCAGAGCCCTTGTAGGTGTGGACGTTGTGCAGCGTCCGGTCGCTGTTCTTGATGTCGACCTGCTGGTCGGAGACCACGCCCTGGATGCGCGGCTCATACATGCAGTCCTTCTGGTCGACCACCGCGTGCGTGTCAGGCGCCTTCCAGCTGCCCTGCACGCCCCCGACCGCGATGCGCACGAAGGTGTCCTTGAGCTTGCCGTCGTTGACGACGACAGCGTTGTACGCGACCTCTTTTTCCTGGCAGAACGGGGCGTCCTTGCGCGCGGTCGGGACCTTCATCTCGACCGGCTTGCCGGTGAACTTGACCACCCCCTTGATCGTCCCCTTCCCCTCCGGCGGCGCCGGCGCCGCCGGCACCGCCTGGCCCGTGGCCTGCGGCGCCTGAGATGCCTGGGGCGCCGCGCCGGGCTTCTCGGCCGAGGCCGCCGACGCCGCCGGCGTCGTGGCCGCGGCGCCCGTGGGCCGCGACGGCTCCTCGGGACACCCGACGCCGAGCGTCAACGCGGCGAGCGCGAGGGCGGAGAGCGAGACGAGATCGCGAGGGTGCATGGAGGACTCTCCCGGGCCCGAGGCGCGCTACAGCGAGCCCGGGTCGCGCCCCAGCCGGGCCTGCGTGGAGAGGACCGGCGGGACCGGACGGCTCCCACGTCATTCCGGCGGCGGGCAGCAGGTGGAACGCCGCGCGCTGATCTTCCGCGCAGCGAGGGCGTGCTTAACGAGTGTCGTCGCTCGCGTCAACCTGACGCGCCCCCGGTGGGGTCCGGTTTTCCGGCGCCCGGGAGCGCCCCCGAGGTGCGCTCGCGCTCGGTCGCGAGCACGGCCGCCCAGAACCCGCGCTCGTCGCGCGAGGCGAGCGCGACGCAGAGGGCGGCGATCACCAGCGAGAGCGCGCCGAGCGGCACCTCGGGGGCGCTGCGCGCGACGAGCAGCAGCGCCAGCGCGCCGCCCAGCGCCGGCAGCCGGGGCGGGGCGATGAGCGCGAGCGCGACGACGACCACCGAGAGCGCGGCGGCGAAGAGCTGCATCGAGAGCGGCACCACCGGCGCGGGGCGGGTGAGCAGCCGGTCGAGCGCGCGGCGGAAGAGCGTCTCGACCATCGACGCGTCGTCCGCGGCGCCCGCGAGCGCGGCCCGCGTGGCGAGCAGCGCCGAGGCGAGCGCCACGAGCGAGAGCGGGCTCACGAGGCGCGGCCCCGGCCGCTCGGCTTCGCGCGACCGCGCCTCGCGGCCCGAGCCGAGCGCGACGGTCCCGACGAGCACGGCCAGCGCGTCGAGGGCGAACGCGGCGGTCGCGACCGAGCTCGTCGCGCCGGCGAGCGCCTTCGAGCCGCGCTCGTTGGCCCAGACGGCCAGCAGGACGCCGGTGAGCCGCACGAGCGCGGAGGCGCCGACGAGCCCGAGCGCGGCCGCGACCGGTCGCATGAACGGGACGCGGAGCGCCTCCCAGGCGCTGCCGAGCGCGAGGATCGCCGCGCTCACGCCGATGAGCGCGGCGGAGAGATCCGGCACGCGCTGCACCGTCGCGTGCAGGACGACGAGGATCACGAAGCTGCCCGCGACGATCGCGGTGATCCGCAGCGCGTACGGGACGCGGCTGCGCACGACCGCGCTGATCAGCGCCATCGCCATCACGATGGCGCCGATCGCGAAGAGCTGCGACGCGCCGGCCCCGGCGAGCTCGACCGTGTGGGCGGCGCGCTCGATGCCCACCGCCAGGCCGACCATCGCGGGCGCGAGCATGCGGCCGAGGACCATGGCGAGCAGGGCGAGCACGGCGAGCGGCCGGATCGGCGAGAGCACGGGCATGCCGGTAAGCGGAGGCCGCCCGGCGGCGGAGGACCGCCGCTCGGCGGGCGGAGCGTCGCTCCCCTCCTCGCGGCCGGACGAGGCAGCGGGGTCTGGCGCGGCGGAGGGAGGACGGCCTTCGGGGAGAGGGCCTTCTGGAGAAGGAGAGCCGTCGCGGGGAGGAGGGCCTTCGGGGGGAAGATCGATGTTGAGGAGCATTGAAGAAGAGCGCCCGTCGCTCAGCCCTTGTCCCAGGCGCGGGGGACAGCGTCGAGATCGGTGAACACAGCGGCTGTCGCCGAGGCGTCGATCAGGTCCTGCATCCGCTGGCCGCCGGCCTCCTCGACGATGCGATCGTCGTACTCGTCCGCCAGCACCGAGAGATCCCGGAGGGCGACCAGGAGCTCGTCGGCGTCGAGCGTCTCGCCGCCGAGCAGCGTGTGAACGATGACCACACACGAGCCCTGCGCGACGTAGCCGAACGCGCCGAAGCGGATGCGCGCGTTCAGGCGGAGCAGCTTCATCGCGAGATCCGGCGTCATCTCGACGCCGCGGGCGAGCTGCGCGACGAGCCGCACGAGCGCGCGCTCCGGCGCCCACGGAAGGACATGGAGGTAAACGTAAGCCGTCCCCTGGCGGACGACGTAGAACTGCGGCTCGACCCGGGTGAACGCCGGGGAATCCGCGAGCGCCGCCTCGATGCGCGCGTTGGTCACTTGAACGGCCGCGTCGGAATCCTTCGGCATGACGCCGAGGATACATCGCCGCGGTCCCGATGCAGAGCCGGCACCTATCGCCGGAGCGGAAGCAGCGGTCCGGACGGCGTCAGGGTCTTCTCGTCGCCCGGCACCGGCCGCGGCGCCCTGCGCACCGGCGCCGGCTCGACCGGTGCGGCTTCGGACGGCGTCTTCAGCAGGAAGGGGCGGGCGTTGCGGGTGGAGCACGCGTCGTACGGATCCCGGTGGAACTCCCAGTGCAGGTACACGTTGCCGTCCGGCGACACGATCGCGTCCGGCGCCTTTCCGAACGGCGACGCGCGGTGCACCGAGCTCAGCGCGACGATGTCGAACGCCGTCATCCCGCTCGGCCGCGTGACGCCGAGGCGAACGATGCTGCCGTTGTCCTTGTTCAGCACGATCTCGAGGTGCGTCACCCGGTTCTGGTTGAACGCGTGCCCGGCGGGCAGGCTCTCGAGCGACGCCAGGAACTCCTCCGCGAAGATCGGGTGGAGCCGGTTGTGGATCATGTTGATGTACGTCGCGAACGGCACCCGCGCGGCGTTGAGGGAGGTCTGGTTGCCGGGCTTGACCGAGGGGTCGTAGTTCTCGATCGCGGCGCGCCACTTCTTCCACTTGTCCGTCGTCTCCCACGAGCCCCGGTGCGCGCTCTTGCGGGACGCGCCGTCCGAGGCCCGCTCCGCCCTGAGCTTCTCGTTGCCCACGGCCGCCTGCACGCCGGCCATGTTCAGGTTGAGGTTGGGCCCGCCAGGGATCCCCGGCGCGCCGAGGCCGATCGAGCCGACGCGGACCGGGCTCTGGTAGGGCTGCGGCGTGGCCTTCTTGCCGGCGACGCGGCTCTTGCCGTCGCCGCCCGGGTTCGCCGGGTTCAACGTGTAGCCGCCTTGCGCGCTGTCGACGACCTCGGGGGACGCCGGGCCCGAGCCGCCCGCGGCGCCCTTCTCCGGCGCCGGCAGGGCGGGCGGCGCCTGCGCGACGCGACCGCCGCCGCTCGCTCCCGGCACGCTCGGGGGCGGCGCCGACCGAGCGGGGGCCTGCGCCGGAGACGCCGGGCTGTGGTGCTCCGCGCTCTCGCTCCCGGGGTTCTTCTCGCCGGGCGCGTGCTTCTCGTTGCCGGCCCGCTCCTCGCTGTGGCCGCTGTGATCGTGGTCGCTGTCGCCGACCTTGTCCTTCGGCCCCATCGGGCCCGACGGGGTGCCGGGCGTCGGCGCGGGATCGTCCTGATCCTTCGACCGGATCTGCGCCATGGTCTCCTCGGCGACCTTGTTGGCGTCGTCCGCGATCCGGTTCGCCTCGGCGTTGTCCTCCTGGTCCTTCTGGACGTGCTGGCGGATGGCGATCCGGCGATCCGCCGGCGGCAGCGGCGGCGGCGGGGGTGCCGGCTGGACCGGCACGACCTTGACCACCTCTTCCTTCGGCGGCTCCGGCTTCGGCGGCGGGGGTGGAGGCGCCTTCTCTCGGGTCGGCGCCGGTTTCGGCGGCGGGGCCTTCGCCACCTTGGCCGGCTCGGGCTTCTGCTGCGGATCGGACGGCGTGGTCTGGTCCGGGTCGCTGTCCGCGGCGTCCGACGGTCGCTCCGGCGGCGCGAGCGGGGCCGGCGGCGGCGTGGGCGTCATGCCGTCGGTCAGCACCTCGAACGTCATGTCGCCCGGTCGCAGGCCCTCCCGCACCGCGTGGACCATCTGGCGGAGCTGGGCCCGGTCCTCGATGACCTGCGCCACCTCGACCGCGCCGCCGCCGCCCGCCATGTGCGCCACGATCGCCGCGCAGATCCACAGGGCGAGCGGGATGTGAGCGTCGCGCGACATGGTGCTCAGCGCCCCCGCGCTGCAGAGGCCGCACCGCGCGATGTGGCGCAGCCGTAACAGCAGCGAACGACGGTCACCGGTGGCACCTCCAGACTCCGCGTGAACGACCTGCTCGAACAGTACGCCGATGCGCCAATCGCACCCAGGAAGCGGTTCGAACCTAGCATCCGGGGATCAGCACAGCAACGGTCGGCGCGCGCGGAGCCCCCCGCATCTGTCGCGTCTGCCGTCCGCCGTCCGCCTCCCGCCGCGCGCGACGCGATCGACGCCCTGGCGACGCTGCCCCGCCGGCGCGCCGGCGCTGCCATCAGAGCTTGTTGATGGCGTCCCAGTGGTCCGCGATCTCCTGCGCGGTCCAGATGCCGCCCTCGTCCTTGAACTTCCCGGGGCTCTGGACGACCTTGTAAATGTACATCTGCGCGCCGGCGACGGCGAGGACGTTGCCGGTCCGGTCGGCGCACAGGTCGGACGCGAGGAACAGCGCCGCGGGCGCGACGTGCGCCGGCGTGAGCGTGTCGCCGGCGGACTGGAACATGGGTAGATCCTCCGTCATGCGCGTCTTGGCGATGGGCGCGATCGCGTTGACCGTGATCCGTTGCTTCTGCAGCTCGATCGCGGCGGTGCGCGTGAGGCCGTAGATGCCAGCCTTGGCAGCGGCGTAGTTGGCCTGTCCGAAGTTGCCGAGCATCCCCGAGACGCTCGTTGTGTTGACGACCCGCCCTCCCCCGCCCTGCGCGATCATCTGCTTCGCGGCGGCCTGCGTGCACAGGAACGTGCCCTTCAGGTGAACGGTGATGACGGCGTCCCACATCCCCTCATCCATCTTGAGGAGCGTCTTGTCGCGGAGGATTCCCGCGTTGTTGACCAGGATGTCGACCCTGCCAAACGCGTCGACGGCCGCCTTCACGATCCTCGCCGCCCCCTCGGGGGTCGTCACGCTGTCGAAGCTCGGCGCGGCCTGCCCGCCCGCGGCCCGGATCTCCTCCGCTACCTGCGCCGCCATGGCGTCGCTCGAGCCCGACCCGTCGCGCGCGCCGCCCAGATCGTTGACGACGACCTTCGCGCCCTCGCGGGCGAAGAGCAGCGCCTCCTCGCGTCCGATCCCGCCGCCGGCCCCCGTGATGATCGCGACCTTTCCGTCGAGCAAGCCCATCGCAGATTCCTCCTGATCCGCGCACCGGCGCGGTGCGCCGGGCCGTTTTCGCGCGGAGCTTCGCACACCGGGCCTCGGCCAGGGCGCACATTCGTGCGCGCAATTCCGCGATCGTGCGCGCGGGCGGGCCCTGCCAGTCCCGTCCACGCCGCGCGTCAGGCCCGCCGCGTCCGCGGCCGAGCCCGCCGCCGCTTCTTTGCCCGATCGCGGGTGGCGATGCTAACGCCGCGTTCGATGCAACTGCCCAGCCGCCTCTCCACGTCGACCCTGGGAGACCTGCTCGGCGCGCTGCACCGCGAGAAGACGACCGGGCTCCTCGAGCTCTGCGAGCTCCGGACGCCGAGCGGCTCCACGGTGCCCGGACGCCAGCACCGGATCCAGCTCTTCTCCGGCCTCGTGACGGCCATCGAGACGCCGCTGCGGGTGCCCCGCCTCGGCGAGATCCTCGAACAGGACGGCTCCGCGCCCGGGCCGTCGATCCAGCGGCTCGCGTCGCTCGTCGCGGCGCACCGGGGGCGCCGGACCGGCGAGGTGCTCGTGGCCGCGGGGCTCATCCCGGAGAGCGCGGTCGAGCGCGCGCTCCGGATCCAGCTCCGCGCCCGCCTCGAGGCGCTCTTCGCCATCGAGGAGGCGACCATCTGCTTCCACACCGCGAGGCCGCTCGCGGGGTCGCTGCGGCAGACCGGGCCGCTCTCGCCGAGCGATTTCCTCCACGGCCGCCCGCGCGCGCGGGATCGCCACCGGCGCGTCGCGAGCGCGGGCGCCGCCCGAGGCGCCTCGACGGGCGCGCCGCCGCGCGGCGCCTCGACGGGCGCGCCGCGCGCCGCCCGCGTGGACGAGCCGCGCCGCCGCGCCCTCGAGGCGCTCGGCCTGCGCGAGGGCGCGACCGAGGCCGAGATCCGCCGCGCCTTCCGCCGGATGGCCGCGGTCCTGCACCCCGACCGCAGCGCCGGCCAGCCCGGCGAGCACGCCCGGCGCACCGCGCGCTTCGCCGAGCTCTCGGCCGCCTACCACCTGCTCGTCGCCTGACCGCTACGCCCGGCCCACGAGCCGCTCGACAAGGAACGACGCCACGGTGATCGGCTTCGTGCCCGGGCCGAAGCCGGCGTCGAAGCCGAGCTCGACGGCGAGGTTGTGATCGATGCGCGGGCCGCCGAGCAGCAGGATCACCTTGTCCCGGAAGCCCTGGCGCGTCGCCATCTCGACGAGCGCCGCCGCGTTCTCCTTGTGGCAGTTCCGCTGCGTGATCACCTGAGAGACGAGGATGGCGTCGGCGCCAAGGGCCTTGGCCTTCTCGCAGAGCTCGGCGTTCTCGACCTGGGCGCCGAGGTTGTGGGCGTCGAAGCACTTGAAGCTCTCGAGCCCCTTCTCTCCAGCGAACCCCTTGTAGTTCAGGATCGCGTCGATGCCCACGGTGTGCGCGTCGCTGCCGGTGCAGGCGCCGACGACCACGATCTTGCGGCCGAGCTTCCTCGCCTGCGCCTCGATCTGGTCGCGCGTGAGCGGCTGGGCGGCGAGCTCCTCAACCTCGATGTCGGAGATGTCCACCCCGTGCTGGGAGTGTCCGTAGACCACGAAATAGGTGTGCTCCCGGCTGGCCTGCTCCATGGCCGTGACCAGCGGCTCGCGCAGGCCGTGCGCCTCGGCGAAGCGCTTCGCCGCCTCGCGCGCGCGGTCGCCCGGCAGGACGCGGAGCGTGAACGACATCTGGACCATCCCGTCGCCCTCGCGATCGCCATATGCACGCAGGATGTTTCGCTGTGTCATGCTCACCTCTGTCAGCAGGGGAAGGCGCCGATACCCCCATCGACAGTAGCGCCTGGCGGCCTCGCGTGGCTAGGGCCATCGCATGATCGAGAGCGCGCGCAGAGGCGCGCTCCCCAACGAGCCCGGGAAGAATGTCTTTCGACGACCTCAGTGAGTTGGCTTTCGAGAGCGGCTCGCGCCCGATGCTGGCACAAGCGCCCATCCAGCGCGGCGCCCGGACGAGTAAGGAGACAATCGGCCAGGACGCCAGGAGCACCAGACATCTCGCTTTCTGGCGACTCCTGGCGAACCGACAGGTTTCCTTCCGTTCGCGCTGATCTGGCGCGTCAGCGTGGATAGGGCCGGGCGTCCACGGCCGCTCCAGCCTGGCGCGTCAGCGTGGATAGGGCCGGGCGTCTACGGCCGCTCCAGCACCTCGAGGATCGGGTTCAGGTACTCCGGGTGCCGGACCACGACCCCCGAGTACCCCTTCCCGCCCGTGCGCGTCCGCTTCACGTCGCCGAAGGCGCCGCGCCCGATGGCGTCCCAGAGCGTCTCCCGCTCTACCTCGCGCAAGAGCGCGTGCGCCTTGTCGAGGACCTCGCGGGCGCGCGACTCGACGATGCCGCCCGGCTTCCACTGGATCTCGTCGCCGAGGTGCCGCGCCGCCGTGAAGACGTAGCGGGCGCTCTTCAGCGAGAGATACCGATCCATGAGGAGCGGTGTGTGGACCGCCTCGCTGAACATCCCGAGCAGCTCGATCGACTGGCCCGTCGTGATCCCGACCAGGTTGAACATCGCGTCGTGGACGTGGCTGTGGAAGATGTCGCCTGTCTTGAATTTGGTGGGCGGCATCCACTTGATCGGGTGCCGATCGAAGATCTGCCGGACGAGCTGGGCCTGGGCAAGCTCGAACAGGAGGCTGTCCTCGAGCCAGGGGTTGATCTCGAAGGCGTGGCCGAGGCCCATCTGCTCCTCGCGGAGGCCCGCGCGCCGGGCGAACGCCTCGTTGATGAACTGCGACGCGAGCACCGTGTGGGCCTTCTCGACCGCGTCGGCGGTCGTGAGGTAGTTGTCTTCTCCCGTGTTGATGACGATCCCGCTCCTCGCGATGATCCTGCGGGAGAAGTACTGATCGATGAACGTCCGCTGCATGTTGATGTCGCGGAACAGGATCCCGTACATCGCGTCGTTGAGCAGCATGTCGAGCCGCTCGACCGCCGCCATCCAGGCGATCTCGCTCATGCACAGGCCGGACGAGTAGTTCGTCTGCGCGAGGTATGTGCCGGTGTCGCGGGTCGCCTCGTCGGTGGCGCGGCGGATGATCCTGAAGTTCTCCTGGGTCGCGTACGTGCCGCCGTACCCCTCGGTGGTCGGCCCCTCGGGGACGTAGTCGAGGAGGGACTGCGCTGTCGCGCGGATCACGGCGACGATGTCGGCTCCTGCGAAGCCGGCCGCCTTGGCCTGCACAGCGTCGTCATAGATGTTGCCGGTCGCGACGATGACGTACTTGAGCGGCGCGACGCCGACCCGGTGCGCCGCCTTGTTGGCCTCGCGCTCGTCCCTGGCCCTGTCGATGCGGGCGATCGCCTCCCGCGTCGCCACCTCGAGCGCGCCGCGCGCCTCGCCCACGGACGGGCCCGGGCCGAGCTCGGCCGCCTCGCTGAACGCCAGCATCTCGGCCGCCTCCTGCACGGACGCGGCGCCCTCGCAGAGCGCCCGGCCGAGGTGGTACGCGACACCGCGGCCGGCCTGCCCCGCCTTGTGGATGCGATCGACGAGCGCGTTCACGAGCGGCGTCCCCTCGGCGTCCGCGCCGACCACGCCGTAGGCGCGGGCCACCGTGCGCTCGACCCCCACCGTGGTGTGGCGGTCGATGAAGCGCTGCACCTCGTCGGCGATGTCGGCGGCAAACGCGCGGCACGCCTCCACCTTTTCCTGCTCCACGGGGACAGTCGTCATGGATTTCTCCGGGGCAAGCGGTCTTAGCGCACTCTCACCGCGGCCGGTACTCCGGCGCGGGAACCGCGGCGGAGCGGCCGACCGCGAGAAGGGCAGCGGGCGGCGGCGCGGCGTCGCGGCGGCGGCCGGCCCGCGCCACGTGCGCCGCGCGGCGGGCGGCGCTAGACGGGGTTCATGGGCAAGCTCATCCTGCTCTTCTCGGTGGTTCCGATCGTGGAGCTCTGGCTGCTTCTCTCGATCGGCGATGTCATCGGCTTCTGGCCCACCGTGGCGATCGCGCTCGGAACGGCCGTCCTCGGGGCGGCGCTCGGCAAGCGCGAGGGGCTCAAGGTGCTCGCCGCCTGGCGGGGCGCGATGACCGAGGGCCGCATCCCGGACGAGGGGCTCACGGGGGGGCTGCTCGTGCTGCTCGGCGCGGCGCTGCTCGTCACGCCGGGCGTGCTGACCGACGTCGCGGGGCTGCTGCTCCTGTTCCCGCCAACGCGCCGCCGGATCGCGGCGGTGGTGCGGAAGCGGCTCGAGCGGCGGGTGGTCGCGGCGAGCGCCGCCGGCTTCGGCGGACAGGGCCCGGGCCCCGGCGCTTTCTTCAGCATGCGGGTCATCGACTTCGGCGGCGGGCCGTTCGTCGAGCGCCCCGGCGGCCGCGCCGGCGCGTCCCGAGGACAGCCGGCGGCCGGCCAGGTCATCGACGTCCAGGCGGAGGTGACCGAGGACGACGAGCGCGGCGAGCCGGCGCCGAAGATCCGACAGCTGCCCGGCTGATACCCCGATGACATCGATCGCCCGGTGAGCCCATCTGCGCTCGCCCGCTCCGGGACATCAACGACTCTCGCCCACGATGCCCGAACACCTGCGTCTGGAGCTCGCGAAACACGCAAGCAACAACGCAAGTTGATGATTCACGTGCGGGCTGCATGAATGAAACGACAAAGAAACAAAGCCTATTGTAGGCTCCTCAACGTCGTCGGAGTGGTCCGACATACCAGGAGAAGCGACATGAAGATCTGAGCCTGCTCCACGTGACGCGACAACGCACAACGAACCCAACGCAACACCCTATGCTAGATCCAACTCGATACGTGATCCCATCGACCGAACCGCGCTGCTCGGGGAGCGGCACGAAGACCGGCTCTGGCACGACGTCCAGCCCTGAACAGCACCAGCGCCCCCGCCTGAACGCGCGTCGCGCGGCGATGAGCCAGCGGCCTCACCTCATGCCCGCGGGGAGGGTGGACCGATGAGGCTCATCAAGTCCATGGCCGGCTGGCTGCTCGGGTACGTGGACCCCAGGGAGCCGATCGGGAGCTCGCTCATCAACGCGATTTCCCGGCTCCCGATCCACCTCGCTGCGGACGCCGTGTGCCTCCGGAAGAACGCGGACTCCGGCGCCCTCGAGGTGCTCCTGACCCAGCGCGGAGCGTCGGAGTCGGAGCCCGGAGCGTGGGGCTGCCCCGGGAGCGTCCTGTCGCCGGGCGAGCAGCCCGAGCACGTCCTCGATCGGGTCGGGATGGCGATCTCCGACTTCACGTTCATCGGGGATTACTTCTCGGCCGCCGCGCGCGGCTGGATGCTGTCCCGGGTCCACCAGGCGAAGCTCGCCGAGGTCCCGGCCACGGGCACCTGGTGGCCCGTCGAGCAGCTGCCGCACAACATGGTTCCGAAGCATCGGGAGCAGGTCATCCCGATGGCCGTCAAGGCGTTCCACGCCCAGCGTACGAAGATCTCGCAGAAAGCCAGCGCCGCGCCCGCGTGAGCCGCGCGCAGCGAAGGCCCGCGCCGCGCCCGCGTGAGCCGCGCGCAGCGAAGGCCCGCACCGCGCCCGCGTGAGCCGCGCGCAGCGAACGCGCGCGGTGCGGGCTCAAGCGCAAGGCCTGAACAGGCGGTGTCCGGTCGAGCCCACCTCCAGGCGCGATCCGCCCCTGCGCTAGCGCACGATGGCTCTGCCGTCCCGGCTGCGCGCTCCCGGCGCGCACAGCGCGCGGTGAACCAAGGACAATGTAGAGGCCACACGCACGAGGAAAGGAAGCGTCGGAGTCCGGCTTCGCCCGTCCGCTCGCGCCGCGCGCGGACGGCCGCTATCGATCGCGCGCTGCTTCGGTTACGCTGCGCGGCACGGCTGTGGATCCCCGCGGCGGCGCTCTCCGCGGGTGATTCCGCAGGGACATGGATCTCATGACGGTCGACAAGACAGCTCTCATCGTGGGAGGAACAGGCCTCGTCGGCGGCCATTGCTTGCGCCTCCTCGTGCAGCAGCCCGCGTACGGGCGGGTCATCGCCCTGCTGCGCCGCCCCGCCCCGATCGAGGATCCGCGGCTCTCCCAGCGCATCGTCGACTTCGACAAGCTGGACGGCGCCGAGTTCGCCGGGGTGACCGACGTGTTCTGTGCCCTCGGGACGACGATCGCCAAAGCCGGCTCCGAAGAGGCCTTTTACCAGATCGACTATCGCTACCCGATCACCGTCGCCCGGCTCGCCGAGAAGGCGAGCGTGAAGCAGTTCGTCCTCGTCTCGTCCGTGGGCGCCGATCCGCGCTCGACCAGCTTCTACCTGCGCGTGAAGGGCGAGCTCGAGCAGGAGCTCTCCGCCGCGAGCTTCGCGTCGGTCCACGTCCTGCGCCCGAGCCTGTTGCTCGGGGAGCGGGGCGAGGCCAGGAGGGGTGAGGCCATCGGCGTAGCGGCGGCGCAGACGCTCCGCTTCACGATGAAGGGCGGCCTGCGCAGGTACCGCCCGATCGACGCGAAGACCGTCGCCGGGGCGATGGTCGCGGCCGCGCTCCAGGGAAGCCCCGGTCGCCACGTCTATCACTTCGACGACATGGAAGCGCTCGCCAAGGGCCTCGGCGTCGTGCAGGCCTGATCGCCGCCCGCGGGCCGGACCCCCTTCCGGCCGGACCCCCGCCGGGCCGCGCAGGCCCCCGCGCCGCGACGGGCCCGCGACGGGCACCCGCGCCGGCGATCGCCGCGCCGCCATGGCGCCGCCACCCCCGGCGCGACGCAAGCGCTCGGAAATGCTAGGGCTCGCGGCGGGCACGGCGCTCGCTCGAGGCCGCCGCCATGGTCTTCGCGGAGCCCCCCTTGTCCATCCTGACCGAGCGCCTCGCCCCCTCCCTGCTGCGCCCCCCCGAGAGCCCGCCGCCGTCGATCGACGCCGTGCTCGCGGATCGATTCGGCATCGCCGCGTTCCGGCCGTGGCAGCGGGAGGCGATCGACGCCTTGCTCGGGGGCGCTGGCCGCGTCCTCGTGGTCGCGCCGACCGGCGGCGGCAAATCGCTCTGTTACCAGCTCCCGGCCGTCGCCCTGCCCGGCACGACGCTCGTCCTGAGCCCGCTCATCTCCCTGATGGAAGATCAGGTGCGCGCGCTCGAGGCGCGGGGCATCCCCGCCACGTTCGTCGCGTCCAGCCTCTCGCGCGAGGAGAACGGCCGGCGCCTCGCCGCGCTGCGCCGCGGCGAGTACAAGCTCGTCTACGCCGCGCCCGAGCGCCTCGCCCTCGACGGCTTCCTCGAGGCGCTCGCCGCGAGCCGGCTCGCGCTCGTCGCCGTCGACGAGGCGCACTGCATCGTCCAGTGGGGTCACGACTTCCGGCCCGACTACCTGCGCATCGGCGCCGCCATCGCGCGGCTCCGCCCGCCCCGGGTCCTCGCCTGCACCGCGACCGCGACCCCCGACGCGCGCGACGAGATCATCCGCCGGCTCGGCTGGCCGCTGCCCTCGTCCAACGCCGACGCCGGCGCGGTCGAGGAAGGGCGCGGGTCCGAAGAACCGCCGCCCAAGGTCATCCTGCGCGGCTTCGCCCGGCCCAACCTCCACCTGCAGGTCTCGGCGGTCGACGGCCCGCGCGAGGCCGGGCGCCGCACGGCGCGGGCGCTGCTGGACGCCCTCGGCGATCCCGGGCGGCCCCGCGGCGCGGGCATCGTCTACGCCGCGACCCGCAAGGGAGCGGAGCGCCTCGCCGAAGCGCTCCGCGACGCCGGCTGGAACGCGGAGGCGTACCACGCCGGCCTGGCCCCCGAGTCGCGCGCCCGCCTGTCCGCGGGCTTCGCCGATCGCAGCCTCTCCGTTGTCGTGGCCACGAACGCCTTCGGGATGGGCATCGACCGCCCCGACGTCCGCCTGGTCGTGCACGCCCAGCCGCCGTCGTCGATCGAGGCCTACTACCAGGAGGTCGGCCGCGCCGGCCGCGACGGCGACCCGGCCCGCGGCCTCCTGCTCTTCGCGCCCGCGGACATCGCGCTGCGCCGCCGGCTCTGCCAGCTCGGCGAGGGGGGCGTCGAGGCGAACGCCGACGACGCCGCGCGCGCATGGGGGCTCTTCCGCGAGCTGCTCCGCTACGTCGACGCCGCGACGTGCCGGCACGACTTCATCCTCCGCTACTTCGGGGACGAGGCCGAGTCGCTCGGCGGCTGCGGCCACTGCGACGTCTGCCTCGAGGTGGACGCGCTCGAGGCGAGCGACCCGGCCGCGCTCGCCCGCGACAACGACCTCGTGCGCCGCGCGCTGGCCGGCGTCGCCCGGGCGAAGGGCGGCGCCGGGATGCAGGCGATCGCGTCGATGCTCGTCGGCGAGTCGAACGAGCGCGTCCGCCGCATGGGGCTCGACCGGCTCTCCACCTTCGGCGTCCTCGACGGGAAGAGCCACGAAGAGGCCATGTCGATCCTGCGCGTCCTGCTCGCCAACGCGTGGATCGATCTCACCACCGGCGAGTTCCCCGTCCCCCTCGTCACGCCGGCCGGCTGGCGCGTGATGCGCGGCGAGGTGCCCACCCGGGTGCGGCTCCCGCTCCCCGCCGCGCGCCGGAGGCCGCTGCGCCGCGCGGCGCCGGGTCCCTCGGCCGCCGCGCGGTCCTCGGGGACGACGGCCGCGCCCTCCGCGTCGGCGCGCACCGCCCCGGCGGCCGCAGGGGGAGCCACGTCGGGAGCGCGGGCGGAGCCCGGCGCGGAGCTCGAGGAGCAGGACGTGCCGCTGTTCGAGGCGCTCCGCGCCCACAGGGCGGCGCTCGCCAAGGAGAAATCGCTGCCTGCTTATGTCATCGCGCACGACCGGACGCTCCGCGAGATCGCGCGGATCCGGCCCGCGTCGCTCGACGACCTCGCGCTCGCGCGGGGTATGGGGCAGGCGAAGATCTCGAGCTACGGGGAGGGCATCCTCCGTGTCGTGCGGGAGTTCGCGGGCCCGTGAGCGCCGGAGGAGCGCGCGGGCGCGGCCGGTCGCTGGCTCGATCCGAAGGCACACCACGGGAGGCGTGAAGGCGCGGGGGAACGTTCGAGGCGCTCTCCCCGTCTCCGCGCCTCCCTGCTCAACGCGGCGTGGCCTTCGTTCAGGCGTGACCCGCGACGCGGAGCTCCGCGATGAGCTGGCCGTCCAGGCTGACGAACGTCGTGAGCCGGCCCTCGACGTTGATGAACACGTCGAGCATCACGCCGGCGCCCAGGTCGACGACATGAAGGTCGTCCTTGAGGAAAACCGTGGGGGTCTCACTGCCCCTGGGCGCCCGTCTGGGCCTCCTCTCCATGGCCTTCTTCGAGTTCATGTCCCCCTCCGCCCGTTGACCCCGCTGCGCCGCGCCCTCCCGGAGCCGGCTCCGCGCGGCGCGCTGTCGACCGGATCGCGCCCCCGCGCGCGGGACGACCTGCTTCCCGGCGGACACGACAAGCGCATTCCATGCCGCGCTCGCACGGCTGAAGTGATCCTTCCCTTCACGCAGCCCCCTTTCCCTCCGCTCACGAACCGGTGGTCCTCCATTTCACCGGATGGTCTCGACGGGAAGGCATGAAGTTCAGGGGATGACCGGAATTTTCTTCCGGGTTTCCCATCCTCCCGCTCGAACCCGGCAACCACGGTCGGCTCCGCTCAACCTGGGACGGCTGCTCCCCCAACCTCGGTCGGCCCGCTCCCCTCAACCTGGGTCGGTCAGCTCGCCGCAACCACGGTCGGCTCCCCTCAACCTGGGACGGCCGCTGCTCCCCCACCTCGGTCGGTCCGCTCCCCTCAACCTGGGTCGGTTCACCTCAACCTGGGTCGGTTGTTCACCTCAACCTGGGTCGGTCAGCTCGTCAGCTCACCCCCGCCCAGGCCGAAAGCGACGCTGCCGCGCTCACGGAGACCCTGCCCGAGGCGAGCACCTGGCCGAGCGCCGGCTGCGCCAAGAGCAGCGCCTCGACGCGCAGCAGCGCCGGCAGGTAGACCACCTCCCGCGCCAGGCCGCCGCCCCGGTGAACGCGCGCCGCGATGCGCAAGGCGTCCCCGGTGGAGCGCGCCCCGCGCGCCTCGAGCAGCCGCGCGGTCTCGACAAAACCGGCGCCGCGCTCGACGCTCCGCGCCGCCAGGTGGCGCAGGCCGAGCTCGGTCCGACGCGCGCCGACCAGGTAGCCCGCGGCGCGCTCGCGCGCGAGCGCCCAGCCCTCCTGATCGTCGCCGCCGTTCGCCGTCCCGATCACGAAGATCCCGAGCGGGAGCCCCGCGGCGCGCACCCCCGGCGCCGCGTGCCCCTCGATCTCGTGGAGCACCGTGCGCTCCACATCATCGCGCGTCAGCATGCGCCCCCTCGCGACCTGGATCACCCCGTCGCCCGTCGCGGCGAGCGGCGCTATGTCGGCGATCACCACCCGGAGCGGCAGGCGCCGCGCCCCGATCTCGCGCCGCATCCGCGACACGAGCGACCCGGGCGACCGCGCGTCATCACTCCGCACCCGCGCCTCCTCGCTCACCGCCGCGCCCGCCGTCTCCTCGACCCAGGTCGCGGCGAGCGCGTCCGCCTCCTCGTCGAAGGCGTCGCGCGCGGCGTAGCGGCGGCGCGCCGCGGCCCAGCACCCCGCCCCGCCCGCGGCCTCGCAGATCGCGGCCTCCGCGGCGAGCTCTCGCGCGCGCCCTGCGTACACTGCGCCGAGCTCCCCCTGCCCGGCGAGCCGCTCGGCGGCCGTCTCCATCGCCCTCCGGAGCTCGCTGTGATCCTGCGCCGGTGCGTAGGCGAAGCGCGGGAGCTCGGCGCCCCCTCGCCCCCACGCGGCGGCGAGCCGCGCGAGCTCCTCGACCAGGTTCACCGGCGTGCTCGCGCCGACCACGCGGATGCGCCGCGCCGCGGCGCCGAGGAGCCGATCCGCGTCCGGCACCCAGGCCGGCGGCGCAGCCTGCTCCGCCGATCTAGCCCGAGGACGCCGCGCCACGGCCCTCCGCTCCCTTCCCTCGCGCTTCACCCCCGCTCGCCCCGCCCTCGCTCGCCCCACGATCGCGCCGCGCGCCCGGCGCCGCCCCCCTCAGAGCAGGTTTGCCGCTAGCTCCGCGAGCTCGCTGCGCTCGCCCTTGGCGAGCACCACATGCCCCGCGATGCGCTCGCGCCTGAACCGCTCCGCCACCACGAGCAGGCCGTTCGACGCGTGGTCCACGTACGGGTTGTCGATCTGCTGCGGATCGCCGGTCAGCACGATCTTCGTCCCCTCGCCGCACCGCGTGATGATCGTCTTCACCTCGTGCGGGGTGAGGTTCTGCGCCTCGTCCACGATGAGGTACTGGTGCGGCAGGCTGCGCCCGCGGATGTACGTCAGCGGCTCGACCTGGATCCGCCCGCTCTCCAGGAGCTCCACGAAGCCGCGCGCGTCGCGCCCCGGCTTCGTGCCGCCGTTCGAGAAAAGGAACTCGAGGTTGTCGAAGATCGGCTGCATCCACGGGTTCAGCTTCTCGTCCACGTCGCCCGGAAGGAAGCCCAGATCGCGCCCGAGCGGCATGATCGGCCGGCTCACGAGCAGCCGGCTGTACGCGTTGTCCTCCGTCGTGCGCTTGAGCGCCGCCGCGAGCGCCAGGAGCGTCTTGCCCGTCCCCGCCTTGCCGATCAGCGTGATCAGCCGGACCGAATCGTCGAGCAGGAGGTCGAGCGCGAAGGCCTGCTCCTTGTTCCGCGGCCGGACCCCCATCACCCCCTCCCGCCCGACGCGGAGCGCGACGATCTGCCCGCGCGCCGCGTCGAAGCGGCCGAGCGCCGTGTGGCTCGGCGCCCCCGCGTCGCGGAGGAGCACCGCCGAATTGGGCAACAGTTCCGCGAGGTTGGCGCCGGCGAGGAAGCCGTTCTGGAAGAACGCGTCGACCTCGGCGCCGGGCACCTCGAGCTCGACCACCGACTGCTCGATGGCCGGGTCGTGCACCCGCTGGTTCTCGTACGTCTCCGCCGGGATCCGGAGCGCGTCGGCCCGGATCCGCAGGTTCGTATCCATCGTCACGAAGATGGTCGGCCGATCCTTGTGCCGGTCGCGGATGTCGATCGCCGTCTGCAGGATGGCGTTGTCCTGCGAGCCCGACTCCAGCCCCACGAGCAGCTCCGGCCGCCGCTCCGGGATCGCGATCCGCAGCGTGCCGCCGCTCTCGAGGAGCACGCCCGTCGCGAGCGTCCCGGCGCCGCGGACCTCGTCGAGCAGCCGGGCGATGGTCCTCGCGTTGCGCCCGCGCTCCGAGCCCTCCCGCTTGAACTGGTCGATCTCCTCGATCGCGTAGATCGGGATGATGACGTCGTTGTCCTCGAACTTGAAGATCGCGTGGGGGTCGTGGAGCAGGACGTTCGCGTCGAGAACGTAATTCTTCTTCATGGGGGAACGCGACGACGTACCCCCCTGAAGCGACGGGCGCAAGGGACCTGTTGTATCGCCCGCCGGAGGATGTCGTCACCCGTTGATCGGCGGGAGCCATCCCGGACATCGGAGGAATATCGACCTTCAACTCGGCCGGATCGTCGTGCCCTGGGCACGCCGCCGTGGTCAGAGATCGATCCGGTAGTCCTTGATCTTGTAGAGCAGCGCACGATGGCTGATCTCGAGCACCTCGGCCGCCTTGGTCCGGTTGCCCTTGGTCTTCTGGAGCGCGCGCCGGATGAGGATCTCCTCGATCACGCGCGACGTCTTCTTGATCGACAGCTCGCCGCTCGTCAGCTGCATCTGGATCGGGTCGCGCGCCTCGCGGATGCGCTCCGGCAGGTCTGCCTCGCCGATCCGCTCGCCCTCGCAGAGCACCATGGCGCGCTCGACGGTGTTCTCCAGCTCCCGGACATTCCCGGGCCACCGGTACTCCAGGAGCAGCCGGCGCGCCTCGGGCTCGAAGCCGCGGATATTCATGCCGAAGCGCGCGTTGTTCCTTGCGAGAAAGTGGTCCAGGAGGATCGGGATGTCCTCGCGCCGCTCCCGGAGCGGGGGGATCGCTATCGGCAGCACGTTGATCCGGTAAAACAGGTCCTCGCGGAACCGGCCGGCCTGCGTCTCGGCCGAAAGGTCGCGGTGGGTCGCCGCGAGGATGCGGACGTCGACCTTGATGTCCCGGTTGTCCCCCAGGCGGCGGATCGTCTCCTCCTGGAGCACCCGGAGCAGCTTCACCTGCAGCGAGAGCGGCAGCTCGCCGATCTCGTCGAGCAGCAGCGTGCCGTGGTTCGCCTGCTCGAACAGCCCCGCCCTGTCGTTCATCGCGTCGGTGAACGCGCCGCGCTTGTACCCGAAGAGCTCGCTCTCCAGGAGGCTCTCCGGGATGGCCCCGCAGTTGACCGCCACGAACGGCCCGCCGCGCCGGCTGGACCGCCGGTGGATCGCCCGGGCCACGAGCTCCTTGCCGACGCCGCTCTCGCCCGTGATGAGCGCCGTGGTCTTGTACTCGGCCACCTTCGCGATCGTCTTGAAGATCGCCTGCATCGGCGGGCTCTTGGCGAGGATCTCCTCGAAGAAGTTCTCCCGCCGGATCTCCTGGCGCAGGGCGCGGTTCTCGCGGCGGAGCGCCTCCCGCTCCTCGGCCTTGCGGAGCGTGAGCAGCACCTCCTCGGCCTTGAACGGCTTCTGGATGTAGTCGTAAGCGCCCGCCTTCATCGCCTCGATCGCGAGGTCGACGTTGCCGTACGCGCTCATCACGATGACCGTGGCCTCGTTCCCCTTCGCCTTCAGCGTCGCCAGGAGGTCGAGCCCGCCCATCCTGGGCATCCGGACGTCGGTGAGGATGACGTCGGGCCCGAACGTCTCGACCATCGCGAGCGCCTCCTCGCCGCTCGAGACCGCCTCGACCTCATAACCGTCCCGCTTGAGGAAGGTGCGCACCACGAGGCGCAGGTTTTCTTCGTCGTCAACGACTAGGACACGGCGCATAGACCCTGAAAACTTTTCCTACACCGGCGAACACCACTCCGCAACGAGTTGCGCCTCAACCGATGCCGCAGTGCGCCTATCTGCGGGGAGTTGGGCTCGGGTGCGGGGTGTGCCGGGCGCGCCGCGGGGCGCGCCATGGGGGGCGCGCCGCGTACGGCGCGCGGGCGGGCTCTGCGAAGGCGGTCGCGCACCGCGCGAAGCCAGGTGCGCGACGCGGAATGCGCGGGCGCGGCGACGGCGCTGCGCGGCGATCGCGTGGGGGTCTGCCCCGCAAGGTTGTGCCAGTTGACGCAGGTCGCGCAGGCTGCTTTAGCGGCGACGCGCACCGGGAGCGCGCTGGGCCGTGCGCGGCCCGGCGCGACACGCCGGCGCGGCTTTCGCAGGCAGTACCGCATCCCTTAACACGATCGCGTGAGGAGCCAGGGCATGAGCATGAAGGATCGTCTGGTCGACCAAGCAAAGAAGCTCGCCTCGTCGGGCAGGGTCGTCCGTGTCGTCAGCAACGATCGCGTGATGCGGCTCGCCACCGGGGTCATGGATGCGAAGAACCGCCTGCGCGCCGCCCGGGAGCGGGCCGCGGAGGCGTGGGACATCCTGCTGAACGGGCACGCGCTCCCGAACATCGACCCGGCGCTCGACGACGAGGCCGGCGTCCACGGGGCGGCGCCGGCCCGCGCGGCGTCCTCCCGGCCCGCCACGGGCGGCGCGGGGCTGTCGACCGTGGAGGAGACGGTCAGCAGCAAGGCGGCGCCGGCCGCCGCCCGCCCGCACGTGAACGGCGTCGGCGCGAACGGCGTCGGCGCGAACGGCGCGGGGGCGAACGGCGCCGCCAACGGCGCGGGCACCTACGTCGCGGCGGCGGCCGAGCAGCAGCTCGCGACCCAGATGGCGTCGCGGACGTCGCTGGCGCGGATCGGCGGGCGCGACGTGTTCGAGAAGGCGTACAAGTTCATGACCGCGGACAACGCCCGCGCCATGGGGGTCTACCCCTTCTTCCGGCCGCTCGACTTCAACAACGGCCCCGAGGCGCAGCTCGAGGGCCGGACCGTCACCATGCTCGGCTCGAACAACTACCTCGGGCTGACGACCCACCCGAAGGTGCGGGAAGCCGCGCGGAACGCCATCGACAAGTACGGCACGAGCATGACCGGCTCGCGGCTCGTGAACGGGTCGATGCGCCTCCACAACGAGCTCGAGGAGAAGCTCGCCGCCTACCACGGCAAGGAGGCGGGGCTCGTCTTCACGACGGGCTACCAGGTCAACATCGCCACCATCTCGGCGCTCCTCAGCAACAAGCGGAGCGTCGCGATGATCGACAAGGACGATCACGCGTCGATCTACGACGGCGTGCGGCTCGCGCAGGCGGCCGGCGCCCGGATGGTGCGGTACAAGCACAGCGACCCCGCGGCGCTCGACAGCGCGCTCTCCGAGATCGCCGACACCGAGGGCGCCCTCGTGATCACCGACGGCGTCTTCAGCGCCCAGGGCGAGATCGCGAACCTGCCCGGGATCGTCGAGGTGGTGAAGAAGCACAAGGCGCGGCTCCTGGTCGACGACGCGCACGCCCTCGGCGTCATCGGCCCGGGCGGCCGCGGCACCGCGGCGCACTTCGGCCTCGGCAAGGAGGTCGACCTCATCGGCGGCACCTTCTCGAAGTCGCTCGCCTCGATCGGCGGCTGGCTCGTCGGCGAGCGCAAGGTGCTCGATTACATTCAGCATTTCGCCTACAGCTTCCTCTTCGCGGCGAGCGCGGCGCCGCCCTGCGTCGCCGCCGCCATGGCCGCGCTCGAGGTCATGCAGGAGGAGCCCTGGCGGCAGGAGAAGCTCCGCGAGAACTTCACCTACATGCGCACCGAGCTGCAGCGGCTCGGCTTCGAGCTCGGCAAGACCGAGACGGCCGTGATCCCCATCTATATCCGCGACGACCTCAAGACCGTGATGATGTGGAAGTCGCTCCTCGACGACTACGCGCTCTACGTGAACCCGTTCATCACCCCCGGCGTCCCGCCCAAGCAGCAGGTGCTCCGCACGAGCTACATGGCCACCCACGAGCGCAAGCACCTCGACCACGCCCTCGAGGCGTTCGAGAAGGTGGGCAAGAAGTTCGGCGTCATCTGAGCGTGGCTCACCCGCTGCGGATACGGGCCCATCTCGACGTTTTCGGTGCTCGGCGCACCGGAGTGCGCCTGCGCGCCGAAAACGCCGAGATGGGCCCGTATCCGCAGCGGGTGAGCCACGCTCCGGGACGCGCGTGCCTGATGGGGGAGTTGCTGGCGGCGCCGGCCGGGCTCGGCAGGACGGCTCCGCCCCTCGAGCCGACCATGGTATCGGGGAGCGAGGACGATCGTCCTCCATCGCTTCCCGCTCAGTCACTACTCCGAGAAGGCCCGGGCCGCGCTCGACTTCAAGGGGCTTGAGTACCGGATCGTGGAGCACCGGCCCGGCGTCGAGCAGCTCGCGATCTACCGCCTCTCCGGCCAGCGCAAGCCGGAGGTCGCGGGCGCGGCCGTGCGCAGCATCGCCGAGCACCCCGATCTCGCCGCCTTCTTCGACTTCCGGGACCGGTTCTACCGCGACCACCTCCAGTGAGCGGGTGCCGAACGCCGGGGCGTCATGGGGATTTTCGCCCCGCCGCGGCCGTGATGAGCTGAGCGGTCATGGATCTTCGACCGTTCATGCAAGGCGTCGCCTCGGCGCTGGGCCCCGCGCTCCGCTCGTTCTTCCTGACCGCCGCGACCATGTCGCTCGTGGCCGTCGGCCTCGCCGCCGCCTCGTACGCGATCGCGGCGGACGGCTCGGCGCTGCGCGGGGCGCTGGCGGCCGTCGTGGCGCTCGCGCTCTGCACCGTGATCGGCTTCACGCTGTCGTGGAAGCGCGCGCTCGGCACCGGCATCCTGGAGGTCGTGCGGGCGAGGCGCGTCGGCGGGATGCTCGTGACCGCGGTGTTCGAGCGGCTGCTCGGCGTCTCCGAGCTCGCCGAGGCGGGCGCGCGCGGCGGGCGGGTGGCGCAGGCGGTGGAGCGCGTGCCGCTCAACGAGGCGGTGAAGCGGCTGCGCCTCGCGGTGATCCACCGGGTGCAGGCGGCGCCGCGGGGCGGCGGCCTGCGGGGGCTCTTGCGCCGCAAGATCGAGGCGCGGCTGCTCGGGACCATCGAGACGCTGACACTGGCGCGCTTCCGGGACGAGGCCCACCAGAAGGGGGGCATCGACCTGCTCAAGGTGCGGGACGAGCTCGCGCTGGGCGTGGACGGCCTCGTCACGGACCAGATCGAGGGGACGCTGCTGAAGATGACGCTGCTCCTCGTCGGGGCCGCCGCGCTCGCGTCGCTCGGCGCGGCCGCAGGCATCCAGTACATCCCGCTCTGAGCGAGGGCGGAGGCCCTCTCAGGCCTGCGCGCCAGCGACCTCGGCGATCAACCCCTCGTCCGGGTCCAGCTCCGCGATCGCCTCCAGCCGCTCTCCTGCCCGATCGAGACCCGTGGCCAGCAGGATGCGCCCACCGGCGACGCCGCCCGGGAGCTCCAGCCGGCGCGGGTGCGAGGAGAGGTTGAGCACGACGACGAGCCGCCGGCCGCCGTGCGCTCGCTCGTAGGCGAGGAGATCGTCGCCCGCGGCGACCGGGGCGTAGCTGCCGATGGCGAGCGCCGGCTCGGCCCGCCGGAGGGCGATGAGGGCGCGGTAGAGCGACAGGATCGAGCGCGGGTCGGCACGCAGCGCCTCGACGTTGGTGCGGCCTGCGTCCGGCGCGAGCGGCAGCCACGGCGCCCCGGTCGTGAAGCCGCTGTTCGCGCCGCCGTCCCACTGCATGGGCGTGCGCTCCGGATCCCGGCCGACGCCGAGGCCGGGCACGTTCTTCTCGAACGGGTCCTGCACCTGGTCGGGCGCGATCGGGACGTCGCTCATCCCGATCTCGTCGCCGTAGTAGAGCGTCGGGGTGCCCCGGAGCGTGAGGAGCAGCATCGCGGCGACGCGCGCCTGGGCGGCGCCGATACGGCTCCTGATGCGGGGCTTGTCGTGGTTGCCGAGCACCCAGTTCGGCCACGCGCCCGGCGGCAGCGCCGCCTCGTACTCCCGCACGACCTCCGCGATCGCCCGCGCGTTCCACGGCGCGCCGATCAGGTGGAAGTTGAAGGGCAGGTGCATGCCGGACAGGTCCTGTCCGTAGTAGGCCATCAGCCGATCAAACGGCAGGTAGGCCTCGCCGATCAGCACCCGATCGTCGTACGCGTCGAGCACGCGGCGCATCGCGGCCACGGCCTCGTGCACCTCAGGGCGGTCGGTCGTGTACAGCCGGAGCAGCTTCCGGTGCGGCGGCATGCCGGGCTTCCAGTGGGGGTTCGGCGGGTTGTCCCGGAGCTCGCTGTCCTTGATGAGATGGTGAATGGTGTCCACGCGGAAGCCATCCACGCCGCGGTCGAGCCAGAAGCGCAGCACCTCGAGCATCGCGGCGCGCACCTCGGGGTTGCGCCAGTCGAGGTCCGGCTGCTCCTTCAGGTACGCGTGGTAGTAATACTGGCCTGTCGCGGCGTCCCACTCCCACGCAGGGCCCCCGAACTCGCTCAGCCAGTTCGTGGGCGGGCCGCCGTCGGGTGCCGGATCGCGCCAGATGTACCAGCCGCGCTTCGCGCTGGCGCGCGACGCGCGGGACTCGAGGAACCACGGGTGCCGATCGGAGGTGTGGTTCGGCACGAAGTCCAGGATGACCCTGAGACCGGCGCCGTGCGCGTCGCGCACGAGCGCGTCGAACTCGTCCAGCGTGCCGAAGCGGGGATCGATGCCGCAGTAGTCCGACACATCGTAACCGAAGTCGGCCATGGGCGATGTGTAGATGGGAGAGATCCAGATCGCGTCGACGCCGAGCCACGCCAGGTAGTCGAGGCGGGACCGGATCCCGCGAAGATCGCCGATACCATCGCCGTTCGAGTCCATGAACGAGCGAGGGTAGATCTGATATACAATCCCGCGCTGCCACCAGCGTGCATCGAGCATGTCGCGCGCTCCGTCCGAAGCTGTTGCGGCGCGACCATAGCACGCGACGCCGGCGGCACCGAGCGCCTTCCCCGCGGCGCGACGCGCGGCGAGCTCGGCAGGAAGGCGGACCGGCGCGTCCCCGGAGAGAGCCCGAGAGCGCCCTCGCGAGCGCGGGCCGGCAGCGAACCTCGCCGCGCACGCCGCTCTCGCGCGGAGTGCCGCGCCACCGCGGAGTGCCGCGCCACCGCGGAGTGCCGCGCCACGGCGCCCGCGCGTGACGCAGGCCACGCGCAGCACATCCGCCGGGCGGCGCTCCCGCCAGGGTCACCGCGCGGCCGCGGGCGCCGTGCGCGTCAGGCGGGCGAGCGCGCCGATGCGCCTTGGCCGCGAGCGCGGCGGCATCTCTCGCGCCCCTGCACATCGGCTTTGCTTCGCCGCTCCCGATTACGTTACTGTCACCCCGCTGCCGTCACGTTTCACGTTGCCATCACGTTTCGTGTTGCTGTCATCATGTTGCCGTCAGTTTTCATGTCGTGCAGAGGAGGCAGGTCCATGAGGGAGAACGGTGTGGGGAAGTGTTGCTCGGCGCTCGCTTGTGTCGTGGGGTTGCTCGCGTCGCCGGCCGCCTGGGCCCAGGATCCGGCGCCGCCCCCGGCCGATCCGGGCGCAGCGGCGGACCCGGCCGGTCCGGCCACGACACCGCCGGTACCCCCGGCAGAGCCGACCGCGACGGCGCCCGCGGCAGCGTCGACCGCGACAGCTGGTGAGGCGACGCCCGTCACGCCGGCGCCGGGCACCACGGAGCCGGTCGGAGAGCCCAAGGCCGAGGAGAGCCAGATACCGAGCTGGTTCCGGTTCGACGCGGACAACTACGGCCTCCAGGTGTGGGCCGGCGCCTCGCACAAGCTCGGCCCCATCGACCTCGCCAGCGATATATACCTCACGACAAGCGGGTATGCAGAGTTCGACATTGGCCCTGCCTTCGTGCTGGGCCCGGTCATCGTCAATCCGATGGTGGGTATCGGGTTCGACTTCGTGAACCACCTGACTGCCACGCTGGTCGCGCCTCAGCTCTACCTCTATATCGACGCGAAGCCCGTCTACTTCGAGTCGTGGAACATGATGCAGTTCAACAGCGTCTTCAACGAGGAGATACAGAACTACTACTACTCACGGCATTTTCTCCTCCTCTACCCGGTCGACGACTTCGGCATCGGCCCGCACCTCGAGCTCAACGTCGACGTCAACGAGCTCCCGGGCCCTGCGGACGGGGATAAGGACGGGACTGGCCTCTCCAGCCTGCAGATCGGCGGCATCGTTGGCCTGAACTACGGCACGGGGAACAAGCTCTTGATGTACCTCGGCTACGAGACGCAGGAGGAGGGCCGCGTCAACATCGCCACCGGAACTCAGGCGGGCAAGCTCGCTGGCCGGTTCACGTTCGTCCATAACTTCTGAGGCGCGGACGCGCCCCGGTCGGCCGTGCCGGTCGGCCCGTGAAGGCGCGTCGGGCCCAGCCACCCGCCGGCAGCGCGGTGTGCCCCGGGCGATCGGGCTCGAGCGCGTGACGCCTGCCCGGCCCCGCCCGTCGCCCGCTCCCCTCCCGCAGTCGCAGGATGCTTCCCAGCGCCCCTGCGCGCTGGTACCGAAGCGTCATGGCCCAACGGTTCCTGTTCGCCGCCGCGCTGTTCAGCCTCCTCGGACTCGGGTGCCAGGCCCAGAATCACGCCCCGCCGGCCGGGCCGGACCCGAGCGCGTCCGCGTGCCAGCCCGCAGACTGCGGCCCGCTCGCGATGATCGCCCGCATCTGCGACGACGGCTCCACCGGCGACCCGCAGTGCACGCGCGCCGAGGGCGGGGCGTGCCGCTGGGAGCACGTCTGCCCCGGCGCGAAGCCGGCCGCCGGGGCAGCGGTCCCCGGGACGAGCCAGCCCGCGCAGCCAGATGCGCAGCAGCCGGGCGCGCACCAGCCGGGCGCGCAGCAGCCGGCCCAGGCGGGCTTCGCCGACGCGAATGCGGCCTTCGCGCAGCGCCTCTACGGCAAGCTCGCCGCCACGACAGGCAAGCTCTTCTTCTCGCCGGCGAGCGTCTCGACCGCGCTGGCCATGACCTACGCCGGCGCCCGGGGCGAGACGGCGACCCAGATGGCAAAGACGCTCGAGTTCACCCTCGCGCCCGAGGCGCTGCACCCCGCGTTCGGCGGGCTCGTCAAGGAGCTCACGCAGGCGACCGGCCCCAGGGCGCCCGAGCTCCGGATCGCCAACCGGCTGTGGGGCCAGGCCGGGCTGACGCTCGAGCCCGCGTTCCAGAGCACCACGCAGCAGCACTACGGGGCGGGGATCGAGCTCGTCGACTTCAAGGGCAAGAGCGAGCAGGCGCGAGGGAGCATCAACCAGTGGGTCGAGCAGCAGACCAACGCGAAGATCAAGGACCTGATGCCGCCCGGCAGCGTCACCCCCCTCACCCGGCTCGTCCTCACGAACGCCATCTACTTCAAGGGGAAGTGGGCCACGCCGTTCGACAAGCAGGCCACGAGGAACGAGCCGTTCACGGTCAAGCCCGGCGCCGCGCCGGCGGTGCCGATGATGCGCAAGACCCTCCAGGCGAAGCTCGGGCAAGCCGCTGACGCCTCGGTGCTCGAGCTCGCCTACGAGGCGCAGAACCCCGAGCGCCCCCTGGCCATGGTCGTCATCCTGCCCGCGCAGGTGGATGGGCTGCCGAAGGTGGAGCAGCGCCTGTCGGCCGGACAGCTCAAGGGATACGTGGAGGCGCTCCGGCCGGCGCGGGTCGACGTGGCGCTCCCCCGCTTCAAGATGACCGCCGAGTTCGAGCTCTCGAAGGCCCTGAGCGAGCTGGGGATGCCGCTCGCGTTCGACCAGGCGAAGGCCGATTTCTCGGGGATCACGCGCGCAGAGCCGCTCTTCATCTCCCAGGTGCGGCACAAGGCGTTCGTGGAGGTCAACGAGGAAGGGACCGAAGCCGCCGCCGCCACGGGCGTCGTCATGACGACGCGAGCCGCGCCGGCGCCGCCGTCGGTGTTCCGCGCCGATCACCCGTTCGCGTTCCTGATCCGGGATGTGGCGACCGGCGCCGTGCTGTTCATGGGCCGCGTGACCGATCCGCGGTGACCCGCGCGTCCCCTGGAGCCCGGGGGAGATCGGGGGTCAGGCCGGGCGGGCGCTCTCCGCGGCGCCCGCCCTGGCCAGCGACTGGGCGACCGCGATGCCCGCCTGCAGGGTTCCGGACGTCACGATCCCGGCAAGATCGATCTGGAGCGAGACGAGCATCTGCGCGACCTCGGGCCGGATACCCGTGATCACCACCCGGGCCCCCATGAGCTGCGCCGCCTTCCCGGATGCGTCCCTGGACTGCGCGACGTCGTCGTGGACCCAGCGCCACCGCCCGTCCTTGTGCTTGAACCGATACTCGTGCTTCGTGTAGTCGTGCTCGGAGAGCTTCTCCAGCGAGCGGAAGACACGATCGATGTCGTCGGGGTGAACGCGCTCGGCCCAGAACGACGAGTTCGAGGTGAAGTCCTCTGCTGTGTAGCCGAAGAACCGGAACACGTCCCCCTCCCCCGGGCTAGCCGCGGCAGCGTTGCCGTCATGGCCCCTGGACCGCGCGATCGCCCCCGCACAGGTGATGCCTCCCTTACCACGAGACGCTCGCTCCACACCGCCGCGTCGTCCGTGATCGGGGCCTGCTCCGAGCGAGGCGCCGCGGGCCGCGCGCCTGCGTTCACCGGGCCGGGAGCGCTGTCCTGGCGCCAGGCTCGACGAGCTCGGCAGACATGCATCGGTGTCGGTGTGGTCGCCTGTCCTCTTCGAGACCCGCCCGTTCCAGGCCCATCCCCTTCCCGCGAGCGGGGCTGAAAGTCCGCGCGGCGCTGGACAGCCGAGATACGATGAGCCGTTTTGCCGGGCCTCCACAGGCTCCGCCAACCCTCGACGTCAAGGAGCGAGCGATGAGGAACGAAGACGCAGCGAAGGTGCTGCAAGCCGTCCGTGATCTTGCCCCCACGATCTCCTCGCGCAGCGCGGAGATCGAGGAGGCGCGGCGCCTGCCGGCGGACCTGCTCGGGCAGCTCAAGGCCGCGGGGTGCTTCCGGATGTTCCTGCCGAGGAGCCATGGCGGTCACGAGGTGGACCTGCGCACGGGGATGGACGCGCTGGAGACGCTCGCCCGCGCGGACGGGGCCACAGGCTGGACGGTGATGATCGGGTCGGAGAGCCCGCACCTCTTCGCGCTCCTGTCGCGCGAGCGCTTCGACGCCGTGTACTCCGGCGGGCCGGACGTGATCATCGGCGGCGGCTTCAACGCGCAGGGCGAGGCCCACGCAGCCGAGGGCGGCTACCGCGTCACGGGGCGCTGGAGCTTCGCGAGCGGCTGCGAGCACGCCAGCTGGCTGTTCGGCAACTGCGTGCTCATGGACGGCGGCCGCCCGCGGATGGGCCCGGCGGGCGACGTTCCAGAGCTGCGGAGCATGCTGTTCCCCGCGAGCGAGGTGCGCATCATCGACACCTGGTCGGTGCTCGGCCTGCGCGGCACGGGCAGCCACGATATCATGATCGAAGGGGCGTTCTGCCCGGCGGCGAACAGCTTCGACATCTTCCAGGGCCAGCCGTCGATCGCCGGCCCGGGCTTCGTCGCGCCGGTGCTGCACTTCGCGCTCCACATGGGTGCCGTGGCGGTCGGCATCGCCCAGGGGGCGCTCGACGACGTCGTGACGCTCGCGCGATCGGGCAAGAAGCGGCTGTATGCGCGCGCCGAGCTCGCCGACTCGCCGGTGTTCCAGGTGCACCTCGGCCGCGCCGAGATGAGCGTACGCGCCGCCCGCGCCCTGCTGCGCGACACGGGGGACGAGCTCTGGGACGCGTGCGTCAACAACCCCGGCGCCGCCGCGGCGATGGCGCCGCGGATCTCGGGCGCCCTCGCCTGGGTGACGGAGGTGGCGGCCCGAGCCGTGGACACCTGCTATCAGGCCGGCGGGGGCGGCGTCGCCCGCAACGCGTCGCCCGTGCAGCGGCGGTTCCGGGATATCCACACGTTCTCGCAGCACGCCGCTGCCGCGGAGGGGTGGTTCGGCCAGGCCGGCGCCGCGCTCCTCGGGCACGCGACCGGCTTCTGGACCTGAGCCTTCGCCCACGCTCCTCGGGACGCCCCGCCGGAGCGCTCGCGCGGCCCCGCGCCACGCGACCTCGTCGCGCCTCGCCGCGCCGCCGCGACCTCGTCGCGCCTCGCCGCGCCGTCGCGGTATAGGTGGTCCCGCCTTGCGCTCCGTTCCGCTCGCCCCGCTGGCCCTCGCCGCCCTGTCGTTCGTCGCTTGCGCCGGCGCCCCGCGCCCTATCGCTGCGCCCGCGCCCACGCCGCCGCGGGAGGGCGCCTGCCCCGCCCGGCCGGCCTGCGACGCGCCGCCGCCGGCCGCCTTGCCGCGCGGGTTCAGGCACACGCGCTCGCGCCACGTCGCGAGCGGGTGGCCGCGCCACCGCGGGCGCGACCTCTTCGTGCGCGCCGAAGGGCCGCAGTGGGCCATCGCGAAGTTCGCCTACGGGCCGCAGGACGACGACCTCGAGGACGAGGAAGTCGAGGCCTACCTCCTCCGCGGCTGCAGCGGCGCCTGGGAGCGGCTTGGCGCCTTCCGGACGAGCGACGACGAGCACCTGCACCCGACCACGGAGGGCATCCCGGACACCGGCGGGCGCGTCTACCTCGATCTCACCGCGGGGCGGCGCCTCGAGGTCGGCCGGCACCGCGTCCACCTCGTCGTCGCCGGCGACGGCACGAGCGCCGACCTGTTCATCGAGGTCCTCCCGCCCGCCGCGCGGGTGGCCGTCACCGACATCGACGGGACGCTCACCTCCGGCGAGATGGCCATGGTCGGCGAGCTCCTCGGCGGCGCCCCGCCGGCCGCCCACCCCGGCGCCGCCGAGGCGATGCACGCCCTCGCTGGCAGCGGTGTTTACCTGTTCTACGTGACCGCGCGCCCCGAGTGGCTCGTGGGCAGCACCAGAGTCTGGCTGAGAGAGCAGGGCTTCCCGCCGGGCATCCTCCACACCACCATCGGCGTCACCGGCGCCTTCGGCCGCGCGGCGGCCAGCTACAAGACCATCGAGCTCGGGTGGCTCAAGGCGCGCACGGGCATCGTGCCCTCGTTCGGCTTCGGCAACATGCCGAGCGACGTGGCGACCTACACGGCCGCGGGGATCGCCCCCTCGCGTTGCTATTATTACGAGCTCGGGGGCGACCTCCGCGGCGGCCTGCGCCACGACGACTACCGGCGCCTCGCCCCCGCGCTGTTCAGCCGGCCCGCCGCCTGCGCGCCCTGAGCGTGGGGCGCCGCGCCGCCGCGCCGGCGCGGCCCTGTCGAGGGCGCGCCGGCGGGTGAACGCCGCAGCTCACAGCGGGACCTCGATCACGTCCTCGCAGGTGAAGTCGACGCCCAGAGACACCTCGAACTGGGCTTGCACCGCGGCGCAGGTGCCGTCGCAGAGCACGATCGCGGTCGGGTTCACGGGGTCGTCGTAGCGCCACGCGCTCTCGGCCGCGCAGCTCTGGTCGTACCCGAGGGTCGTCGGGGTGCTGGTCGTGGCGCTCGTGTACGTCACGTTGACCTTCTGCTTGTCGAACGACCTCCCGTCGGGGGCCGGCGGGATCGGGATCGTGCACGAGACCGCGGCGCCGCGGATCTCCTCGATGGCCGCCTTGAACGCGGCCGAGGTCTCAGCAGCATTGCCCGTGTCGAGGATGAACGCCTCTCCCGTGCCGCCCGCCGCCGCGATCTGGTGCAGGTTGGCGAGGCTCGCCGGTGCGCCTTCCACCGGCGGATTGTCGACCCCGACCACGAAGGTCGCTATGTCGCTGGCGCGCGCCGCCTCGACGCGCTCCACGACGGCCTCGATCGAGTTCGCGCCGCCGTTGCAGAGCTCCGGGTAGCCGTCGGTCACGAGCACGATCGCGTATTTCCCGGAGTTCTGCTGCCGCTCCGCCTCGACGAAGGCGATCGTGCCTTCCATCGCAAAGGCCGTCGGCGTGCCGATACGCCAGCTGTTGTCGTTCGGGGGCGTGACCGCATCGATCGCCGCGCCGAACGCTGGCGAGGGCAGCGGCGTCATCGGGACATCCGGGGTCGAGTACGTGTCGGCGACGCACATCCGCATCCGCCCCCCCGCGCCCGGGAAGAACGTGAGCGATGCCCTGAACCCCTCGGACGCTGGATCCGTGAAGAACTGCTTCGTCGCGGCGACGATGGGATCCCACTTGAGCTCCTTGCTGTGCCATTCCACGTCGTTGGCGCCCATGCTGCCCGAGACGTCGAACGCGAAGGCGAGGTGCACCTGTTGAAACCCGGCTTCGGACGTCTTCGTGGCGCATGCGTCGCCAGCGCCCGTCGAGCTGCCAGTGCCGGTATTGCCTGCGCTGGAATTACCGCCCAGGTCCAGACCGCCGCCCGCACCGAAACCGTTGTCGCCGCCCCCGCTTCCATTGCTCGAGCCATTACCGTTACCCGAGCTATTTCCAGCGCCCGAGCTGTTCTGCGAGCTATCTCCGTCCTGGATGCCCGAGCCACCGCCACACGCTGCACCCACCGCGCCCACCATTGACAGGGCAATGGCCATCGTCGCCAATCTCATGGCCTGACTCCTCTTCAAGCAAGTGCCAGCGCTGTGCGCCGGTATGAAATCCCAAGGTCACACGAGGCCTCAGGAGCCGGCGCGTTGTGCCGGACTGGGCTCGCGGAAGCCCCGCGACCCGTGAGGACTATACGACACAAAGCTGCGCAGTGCGAGATACACTCCGATGTACCGGCATCACGCGCGCAGCGCCTACACCGCAACTCGCCCGTGTGGCCGCAATATGCCTGTACGCCGATGTAACCTGCGCGCTCACCCGGACGCGCCGCCGGTGCTAGGCTCCGCCGCGCATGGTCCGCGCGGTCTGTTTCGATCTGATGGATACAGTCCTTTACGACCCGTACCGCGAGGCGCTCGCCGCGGCGATCCGGGCCGAGGCGCCTGCCGAGGTCGCCAGGCACCGCGACCCGACGTGCTGGCCAGCGTTCGAGATCGGCGAGATCGACGAGGCCGAGTTCGTCCGCCGGTTCTTTCGTGAGGGCGCCGAGGGCGTCTCGTTCGACATCGAGGCGTTCAACCGGGTGCGCCGCGCGGGATATCGCTTCTTGCCCGGCGTGCGGGAGATCGTGCAGGCGCTCGAGGGCCGCGCGCTGCGGTTCGTGGCGAGCAATTACCCTGTGTGGGTCGAGGAGGTGCGCGAGACGTTCGCGCTCGATGGGCTGTTCGAGGGTGTCTATTCGAGCCATCACCTGCGCGTGCGCAAGCCGGCGCGCGAGTTCTTCGATCGGCTCGTGAGCCGCACCGGCGTCGCCGCGGGCGATTGCCTGTTCGTCGACGATCGCGCGGAGAACTGCGACGCGGCGGCCGCGGTCGGCATGCGCGCGCACCTGTTCGAGGGGGCCGCGGGGCTGCGCGCCCGGCTCGTCAGCGAGGGGCTGCTCGACGCGTGAGGCGCCGGCGCCGCGGGCGTCAGAGCGCCGCGCAGAGCGGGCACGACGCGCTGGCGTGCGGCGCGTCGTTGCGGTGCAGATCGAGGACTGCCCGCGAGATCTGCGCGAGCTCGCGCCGCACCTCGCGGCGCATCCCCTTCACGCGCGGGATCGACATCGAGTCGTAGGCCGTGGTCTGGTGCCGCATCCAGGCGATCACGGCCGACTCGGCGCGCCGCGCGACAGGGATCCGCTCCGTGCGGGCGACGGTGCCGCTGCCCACCGGGGTCGCGTGCAGCGTCACCTTGGTCGCGAGCGTCCGCGCGAGCGCCGCGTAGCGCGGCGAGAACCGGAGAAACGCCGCCACCTCGGCCTCGAACTCGCGCACGTACTCCGCCTGGTCGCGCTCCCGCCGCCGGGCGTCCGACTCCCGCTTCTTCGCGTAGGCGGGCGTGCTCCGCTCGGCCTCGAGCGCGGCGCGGGCGGCTTCGATGGTGGCGGCTGGCGCCCACAGGCCCCGGGAGAACGTCTTCCGCCCGCGCTTCTCGACCACCATCCAGGACGGGCCCGCGAGCTTCACCCGCCGGGTGAGCCCGGCGTCGCCCGGGGGCAGGCACGCCCAGCCTTCGGGCGGCGAGAGCAGCGCGCCGTCGGGCGCGCGGAAGCGGCGGGGATCCGGGGTCGGGGCCAGGGTCAGGCACTCGGGCATGGCGGGACGGCCGGCCTGGTAGGCCAGGTCGTGCCGCGCGTCCAGCCGCCCGCGCCACGCGCTCCGCTGGCGATGGCGCGGCTGCCGCGCCGGCAGCATGGCTCCACCGGACTTGCCGCGACCCGTCCGCAGAGCCGGGGGCGAAGCGTCGAGGATCGGCGCGAGAGGCTACGCTGGGCGTGTGTCCTTTGCCATCATCGGGCCGGGTGAGGCGCGGCTCGCGGACGAGCCGCCGACGTGAGCAGGAGGCCAGTGTGTCGGACGACGATCGCATCAAGTGGGACGCTCGTTACAGCGAGGGGCGCGCCGATCCGGGCGAGCCCTCGGCGGTGCTCACGGCGCTCGATCCGCTCCTGCCCCGGCGCGGGCGCGCGCTCGATCTGGCGGGCGGCGCGGGGCGGCACGCCCTGTGGCTCGCGCGGCGCGGGCTCGACGTGACCCTGGCCGACATCTCCGAGGTCGGGCTCGGCATCGCGCGGAGCGCCGCGGCGCGGGAGGGGCTCGCGCTGCGCACGGTCGCGCTCGACGTGGAGCGCGATCCGCTCCCCAGCGGGCCCTGGGACCTGATCCTGATCTTCTACTTCCTCGAGCGCCGGCTCGCGGCCTGCGCGGCGGAGCTCGCGCCGGGCGGCCACCTCGTCGTCGTGCATCCGACGCGGTCGAACCTGCTGCGGCACCCGCGCCCGAGCGCGCGCTGGCTGCTCGACGACGGCGAGCTCCCCGGGCTGCTGGGCGAGGCGCTCGAGGTGATCCGCCACGACGAGGGGTGGCTGGAGGAAGGCCGCCACGAGGCGCGCCTCGTCGCGCGGAAGCGGGCGTGAAGCCGCCTGGCGCCGCGGCGTCGCCGGCGGCGTGAGGGCCGCGGGCGGCACGACGGCGCGCGCCTGCGTCGCGCCGCAGGGCGCGGGCTTGCCGCGACGCGGAGATCGCGCTTTGCTCGCGCCATGCGCTTCGCCCGCATCGCGCCCCCGGATCAGGATCGCCCGGCCTTCTTCGCCCGCCTCGAGAGCGCGGCTGCGCTCGTCTACGACGAGCCGCCGTGGCTCGGCGGCAAGACCACGGGGGAGGCCGTGGCGTGGACCGACGTTGACCTCGTCTGCCCCGTGCTCCCCACGAAGATCGTCTGCGTGGGGCGCAACTACGCCGCGCATGCGCAGGAGCTCGGGAATGAGGTCCCGGTCGAGCCGCTGCTCTTCCTCAAGCCGCCCTCGGCGCTCATCGGTCCCGGCCAGGCGATCGTGCTCCCGCCGGAGAGCCACCGCGTCGAGCACGAGGCCGAGCTCGGCGTGGTCATCGGCCGCCGGTGCAAGGCCGTGCGGCCGGAGGAGGCGCTCGATCACGTGTTCGGTTACACCTGCCTGGGCGACATCACCGCGCGGGATCTGCAGCGGAAGGACGTGCAGTTCACGCGGGGCAAGGGGTTCGACACGTTCTGCCCGGTGGGGCCGTGGATCGAGACGGACCTCGACCCGGCGGCGCTCCGCGTGCGCGGCCTCGTGAACACCCAGGTGCGGCAGGACGGGATGACGGCGCAGATGATCTGGGGCGTGCCCGCGCTGGTCTCCTACATCAGCCGGGTGATGACCCTGGAGCCCGGCGACGTCATCGCGACCGGGACGCCGCAGGGCGTTGGGCCGCTCGTGTCCGGCGACGAGCTCGTCATCGACATCGGGGGCGCCACCGCGCAGGCGCGGGGGATCGGCGCGCTGCGCGTGTCCGTCGCGGCGCAGGGCAACGGCCGCAGCGCGCACTGAAGCCCCGCGCAGGCTGGAGCCGGCGCGCCGCCGGTGCTGCCTGCTCGACTCACCCGCCCATCGCGCCTGCGGCCTGCCGCCGGTGCTGCCTGCTCGACTCACCCGCCCATCGCGCCTGCGGCGTTCTGGCATCGACCGAGCGCCGGCTCCGCCCCTTCCACGGCGGGATCGCCGGCGATACGCGCCGTCGCCCGCGCTGACCGGCGTGGCAGGCTCTGTGCAATGTCCCGCAGGAGAACGCATCCCTCCACCCCATCGCTGCGGTCGCCGTGGCGCCCCGTCCTGGGGCTGCGCGCACGCCGCAGCAGATATCCGAGGTCACCGATGACATCTCCCGCGAACTACCGGCAGTGGCACCCCATGGCCCTCCTCGCCTTCGGCGCGGGCGCTGGCGCGACGGTGCGCGGCCCCGCCGGGCGCAAAGACACCTCAGAACGGCTGCCCGTCGCGGAGCACGACGGTGACGTGCGACAGCCCGGTCCCGCCGAGGAGCATCGCCTTCACGAGGAACTCGATCATCGTGTCCAGGCACTCGGCGGGTGAGAAGCCCGCCCTCCCCGCCCCGAGCAGGGGCAGCGCCATGCTGCGCAGCTTCATCGTGTCCGCGTGATAGAAGCACCCTTCGAGGAGCCGCAGGATGAGGTCGCGGGTCGGTCGGTACGTCGCCACGTGATCCCAGTCGAGCGTGATGGCGTGGAACACGAACCGCGCGTTCAGCCGGCCGGCGGAGGTGACCACCACCCCGCCGTGGCGCACGGGCACGTACTTGCGCGTCTCCATGTGGCACACGCCGCCGCTCGCGTGGTTCAGGGCGAGCGCCACGCCGGCCGACATGGTGAGCTGCCCGTCGTCCGCGCTCACGAGCGCGTCCGCGGACACGCCCGCGATGTTCGCGCGCACGATCGCCAGCGTCCGGTCCCCGTGGAACTGGAGCGCGGTGACCGGCCCGGCAGGCCCGCCCGCCAGGAGCACGGGGCGGACGCGCTGGTACTGCTCCAGGTACATGCGCAGCGTCAGATCGTGCGGATCGCCCCAGCGCGTGCTCTGCGCGCCCACGAGCGCGGCCTCGATCTCCTCGAAGGACTGGAACCGATCCTTCGGGTCCTTGGCCAGGCAGCGCTCCAGGACGGCCTGAACGTCCTCGTCGAGCTCGGGCCGGAGCGCCCGCGGCCGGGCCGGGATGTCCTGCCGGTGCGCGAGCAGCAGCGGGAGCAGCTCGTGCTCCTCGAAGGGCCGCTGCCCCGTGGCCGCGTGGTAGAACGACGCGCCGTAGCTGTAGATGTCCGCCCGCGTGTCGCTCTCCTGCGGGCTCCACGCCTGCTCGGGCGCCATGTAGAACGGCGTGCCCAGCACGGTCCCCAGCGCCGTGAGGGGTTGCTCGCGGAGCGCCGTGGGCCCTGTTGTGGCCGTCAGGCGCGCGAGGCCGAAGTCGGCGACCTTCAGCTCGCCGGACGGCGCGATCAGCATGTTGGACGGCTTGAGGTCGCGGTGCATCACCCCGAGCTCCGTCGCGGCGGCCATCCCCCGCGCCGCGTGGAGCATGTAGCGCCGCAGATCGTCGAGCGGCAGCGGCCCGCTCTGGAGCCGCGCGGCAAGCGACGGGCCGCCCACGTATTCCATCACCATGAACGGCGACCGGCTCGAGAGGAAGCCGAAGTCGTAACAGCTCACCACGTGCGGCGACTTGATGAGGGCCGAGATCCGCGCCTCGCGCAGCATCCGCTCCCCCGCGTTCGGGTCCGCGTGCCCGGTGAGCACCTTGATCGCCACGACCCGCGCGAGCGCGAGGTGGCGGGCGCGGAAGACGGCGCCCATCGAGCCCACGCCGAGCAGCCCCTCCACGCTGTACCGGCCCGCGAGCTCCCTCCCCAGCGTCTGCGCGTCGATCATGAACGAACCTTCGCTCTCACCATCGAGGATGTTCGGAACCCCGCGCTCCGCGGTCAAGGGGCACGGCGCGGCGCGCTCGGGAAGAGCGCGACGGCGATGGTCACCCGCGCGATCGGTCCCTCCCCGCCCATTCGCCCGAGCGCGCGATGAGCGCGCTCGGGAGCACGGCAAAAACCGGCACAAATCGCCGTGGTGGCCGGCTCAGGCGCGCCGGAGGAGCCGAGGGCTCTCCCGCCCGTTCGTGCCGGAGGCGCCGATCACCCGCGCGATGTCGCCCGGCATGCCCGAACGAAGCCGAGCTCGCTCTGCCCCGCCTCGATGCGGTCGATCCACCAACCGAGCCCCGGATGCCTGGTCCGGATGAGCTCCGCCTGCTCCGCGAAGCGCGCCGTGTCTCCCCGCGCGGCGTGCAGCTCGGCGCGGAGCGCGTGGGCATCCGGCTCGTAGATGCCGTCGAGCACGTCGAGCAGAGCCGGGTCCACATCGCATAGCGACTCCGGCCCATACATCAGGTAGCGCAAGATCCGGTTGAAGCGGAGCGGATCGTCCCGCTCGACGCGTCCCTCGACCGGCTCGGCGCCGTCCGGAGGGAGGCTCGTCCAGCGGCCCCATGAGCCGGCGCGGGCGATCTCGGGCGCGAGCCGCAGCAGCTCCCGCTGCTGCTCCGGGCCCGGCGCCGCGAGCACGATCGGCACCGGCGGGCTCTCCACGCGATCCGGCGGCCCCGCGTAGACGACCGCCAGCGCGTGGTGCCCTGGCTCGATCCCCGCGGGTAGATACGAGGAGACGTCGACGAGCATGCGCCGGCACGCGCCCGGACCGAGGAGGAACACCGGCGTGCCGAGCTCGCGGACCACGATCGCCGAGGGTTCGATCCAGACGACCTTCTCGCCCGTGTCTGCCCGCGCGAGGTGGACGCCGATCGCGCCGGCGCTCCCCGCCCAGCTCGCGCGCGGCAAGCGCCGGATGTAGGTCCCGGGCCGGTCGGCGCACACCGTGACGGCCACGTGAAGGGGAAAACCGAGCACGTAGCGGCGATCGTGATCGAGCGAGCGCAGCGCCAGACCAGGCGGACCGGCCGGCTCTCCCTCGCCCTGCGCGCGGTCATCCGACATGACTCATCTCCATCGAAGTCCCCTGTTGTCCTCCAGGCGCACGCGCCGGGTCTCCTTGACGTGACGCCCGCATAGATCTTTGCCGACCCGGCCGGCGGTCCCCGGGATGAGCTGCTGATCGGCGTCGATCATCCAGTGGGAGCGGTAGTTCATGCAGCACGTCGTCTGACGCGGCGTCAGGTAATCGAAATACCCGCACTTGTGCGGCATCCCGAAAGCGTGCGTGAGCTCGTGGACGACGGTGTGGAGCGTGCGTTGCTCGTAACCGGGCCGGGGCTGCTCGCGCTCCGGGTCCCACCACGCCCGGTGCTGGGTGAAGACGATGGTCCTGCCGGCGAAGTACCTCTCTGGGCCGATGTCGATCGTGGGGCTCATGCCGGCGACGTAGGCGGCCCCGGGGCCCCGCACATCGGCCTCGACGCGCCGCGGAATGCCATAGCCCGGGGGCTCCCACGCCGCGCCCCTGCGGCGGGCGCGCGGGAAGAAGAAGAGGCGGTGTCTGTACGCGTGGGCCACGGACCCGTCGCCGGCGGTGAACTGGCTCTGGATGTCGTGCGGCTCGAGCCAGAGCCGGGTCCGCGGCGGGTCATCCAGGACGGCCGCCATCGCGACCGCGAAGCTCGTCTGCTCGCCGTCCCAGCGGAACGTGACGTGGCTCGCGTCCGGATAATGTCCCGGGATCTCCACGTACTCTCTGCGCCGCTCGCCCTCGCCGCCGTCCAGGATCGTGACCATCCCGGTGAACAGCAGCGCGCCCCGCGCCTGGGGCACCGGGTGCGGCTCGAGGGCGGCGATCAGGCAGAACCAGCCCGGCTCCCCCGCGTGGGAGAAGACCTCGCTCACGAAGCGGGAGACCGTCTCGCCGAGCGTGCTCGCGTCGAGCGCGAGGTGCTGCCGGTCCTGGATCACCCGCTCCTCGGTGAAGTCGAGCTGGGTGAAGACCGGCTCGAAGTGCTTCGGCACCTCTTCCACGGGCAGCGGGGGCGCGCTCTCCATCCGGATGTACTCGACGTCGATCCGGCGCCAGAGCGTCATGATCCCCGTCTCGTCGCCCGCGGCCTCCGCGACGCCCTCGATGTCGGCGCGGACGATCAGGTTGTCGCCGGCGAGGTCCGTCATGCGGCGCCGGATCTTGCTCCTCATTCCCGCGATCGCCGTGCTCGCGCCGGTCTCCGTCGCGTCGGACAGCGCGTATCCCTCCACCTCTTCCCAGCCCGGGCTCCTGTCCGTCGTCCCCTCGTTGTCCTCCCCGGCCGGCGTCACGTAGCTCCCCGAGGCGTCGTAATCGTTCTCGTCCAGCGTGGGAGCCCAGTCCGGGTGCACCTCCGGCCGCTCGTTGAACGGGTCGTCCGGATCGCGCGCGCTCCAGCGGATGCGCGCGTCATCCGGGAGCTCGCCTTCCAGGCTCGTCACCTCGACGGTGACCTCGATGAGCTGCGTATTCCTTGCCCATTCCCCGTCGAGATCTCGATTGATGTAGACGCGTCCCTGGTTATCCAGGCTCTTGTACCCGGGGCTGTATCCAGCCGCCCGCGTTGCCCCTGCCGGCGCCGAGCTGTCCGGAAAGCCCGGGAGATACAGGCCTTTGACATCGACAATCCGGACGGCGATCATCGGTTCGAAGCATTGCAAATACCGCGCTCAGCCCGGCCGCCTCCGGACATCTCATCTGCCGCGTCGCCAGCGGGGATGGACAGCGAAGCGGCCCGGAAAGTTCGCCGAAGTCGAGCGCCTCGCCGGCAAGCCCCAGATACGAAGAGCTTCGCCTCGACGGCGACCCGGGACAGCGCCGCGCTCCTCGGACAGTCGGTCGTCCGGGCGGCCCTCAGCCCAGCCGCGCGGCCGCCCTTCGGGTCGCCGAAAGCCGCCTCTCCAGCATCGGCGCCGTTGCTCGCCGCACCCGCTCCAGCACCGCAGGGTCGGCGTGGTCGGGCGACCCGGTCGATCTGCCCCGGCCCTCCGGGCACGCAGAGGACGTCGAGCTGCGGGCAACCGGCGAAGCTCACGGTCGGTGTCATGGTCAGCCCGCGATCGCAGGTGACCGGCGCGGCCGTCTTCCAGACGAGATGCACGCTGACGCCGCGCATGCGAGCAAAGACCTCGAACGGGCCGGTGAGGTCGAGCTGCGTCAACCTCGGAAAGAGCAGCAAACCGATCTGCGTCATCGGGGGTCTTCCTCGGGCGACGATGAGAGGGCCAGAGCGTGAGCCATGGACTTCCAAAAGCGACGTGAAAGTCAAGCTCGCGCGCGGCGCAAGCCGCTTGACTCGCTGCCGCGCGACGCTCGACGACGCCTGCGCGCCTCCTCGTCGCGGCGCGGCGCCACGCGACGCGCGGACGACGCCGCGGAGGCCCCAATGCCGCTTTCTCCCGGCGCGCGTTCGTGCATAGACTTCGCGCCCTCATGAGCTTTGAGCCAGTCGCAGGGTTTCGCTTCGGCGCCATCAGCGCCGGGATCCGGAAAGATGGACGTATCGATGTCGCGCTCGCGGTGGCCGATCAGCCGGCCGTGGTGGCCGGCACGTTCACGCGGAACCTGGTGCGCGCGGCGCCCGTGGACATCGCCATGCAGCGCGTCCGGTCGGGGCGCGCCCGCGCTGTCGTCGCCAACAGCGGGTGCGCCAACGCCTGCACGGGCGAGGCCGGCTGGAAGGCGGCTCTCGACACAACGCGCGCGGTCGCCGAGGCCATCGGCGCCTCGGAGGACGAGGTCCTCCCCGCCTCGACCGGCGTCATCGGCGCCGTCCTGCCTGCGCACCGGATCATCGAGCGCGTCCCCGAGCTGTCGGCGCGCCTGTCGCCGGAGGGCTACCTCGATTTCGCCCAGGCGATCTGCACGACCGACCGCTGGACGAAGCTCTCGCAGCGCAAGCTGGGCGCGGGCGCCACGCTGCTCGGCATCGGCAAGGGCGCGGGCATGATCCACCCCGACGTGGGGCCGCCCCACGCGACGATGCTCGTCTTCCTGTTCACCGACGCCGTGCTCGATCCCGGCGAGGCGAACGAGGCGCTGTCGGCCTCGTGCGACGTGACGTTCAACGCGTGCACCGTCGACGGCGACACCAGCACCAACGACACGGTGCTCCTCCTGTCCTCCGGCGCCTCGCAGCGCCGTGTCTCGCGCGACGATCTCGCGGCGGGCCTCACCGAGGTCTGCGGCGAGCTCGCCCGCTCGATGGTGGCCGACGGCGAGGGCAGCACGCACGTCGCCGAGATCCGCGTCCGCGGGCTCGCGACGCGCGACGCGGCGCGCGCCGTAGCGCGCACGGTGGCCACGTCGATGCTCGTGAAGACCGCGCTCTTCGGCAAGGACGCGAACTGGGGACGGCTGCTCGCCGCCGCTGGCCGCGCCGGCGTCCCCTTCGACCCGTCCCACGCCGAGATCCTCGTCGGCGGCATCCCGATCGTGCGGAACGGCGCGCCGGTCGGGGCGGAAGCTGAGCGCAAGGCCAACGAGGTGCTCGCGCGGGACACCTACGTGATCGATCTCGTGCTCGGCAGCGGCCCCGGCGGCTTCTCCTACCTGACGAGCGATCTTGGACACGGCTATGTCGACGTGAACGCCGGCTACCGCTCGTGATCCTCGCGGCGCGCTTCGCTGCGCCGCCCGCAGCGAGCGCGCCCACGTCTTCGCCCTGACCGGAAGCGCCGGCTGCACCCGGCAGAGCCCCTCGCGGGCCGGCGTGGCGGCTGTCCCTCGCGCTGCACGGCCCAGTGAACCCCACGCGACGAGAGCAGGTGAACGCAGGTTCACAGCGCGAAGGGCCGGTCCGGCTTCGCCGCCATCCTCGACCGCTGCCCCGTGGCACGCTGCGTGTTAGCGCGCGGCATGGTAGTCGTGCGGGAGGGCCGCGCCGGTGCCGGCCGCCGCTGGAGGACTTCGATGCTTCTTCATTCCCCCCTTGCGAAGATCCTGGGTCGAGGCGCGCTGTTCCTGATGATCGCCGCGACCGCGGCGGGCTGTGGCGGCTGCGGTGACGCCACGCTCCAGTGCGACAGCGACGGCGAGAACTGTCTCATCTGTGACGGCTACGGGTGCCGCCCCGCGGAGCCCGACGTCGGCACCGGCGGGGTCGGTGGGAGCCAGGGCGGCGCCGACGGCGTCGGCGGGGGCCAGGGCGGCGCGGGCGGCGAGGAGGCCGCCTGCGACGCGGAGCTCACCACGTGTCCCTGCGACGGCGACGATGCGTGCGAGGACGGCACGCGGTGCGTCGACGGGCTCTGCATCGCGGCGTGCGAGTTCAGCTACGAGTGCGGCGCGGGCCGGGTGTGCGTGAACGGCGAGTGCGCCGAGGGCTGCTCCGACAGCGTCCCCTGCGCCGAGCCCGGCACGCGCTGCGACCGCGGGGTCTGCGTCCCCGATCCCGAGAACCCCGAGTGCAGCGACGCGGCGCCTTGCGCTGGCGGCGCGCTCTGCGTCGACGGCGCCTGCGCTGCCGGTTGCACCACGCACGCGGACTGCGCGCCCGGCGAGGTCTGCAATGCGGCGACCGGCGCGTGCATGGCCGACCCCTCGCCGCAGCCCGGCTGCGGCGGCACAGCGTGCGCGGCTCAGGGCCAGGAGTGCATGGAGGACGGTTACTGCCACTACCCGTGCGCCAGCGAGCAGGCCTGCAGGCTCATCGACAGCCGCTTCGTCCGGTGCGAGGACGGCTTCTGCAAGACCCGGGAGGAGATCGCGCCGGAGTGCACGCTCGACGAGCCCTGCGCCGACGGTAAGGACTGCATCTCCGGCGAGTGCCTCTGACCTGCGTCGTCGACCGAGGCCGCTTCCGCCGTCCTTCCTCGACGGCGGAAGGGCGGCCACCAGCGCACCCGCACCTTCCGCGGCCCTTCCCCGCACACCTTGACCGTCCGTCACGCGGCAGGTAATCGCCTCGGATGGTCGCCCGCTCCTTCCTGCATCGGCCCGCGCCGCTCCTCGTCCGAGTCGCTCGCGCCGCCGTCGTGTCGCTCGCCCTCGCCGCGCCGGGCGTCGCCGCTGCCGAGACCCGGCTCGCCGTCGTCGACGTGCAGCACGCCGTGATGCAGACCGAGGACGGCATCCGCGCGCAGGCCACCCTGAAGAAGCTCTTCGATCGGCGCCAGCAGGAGCTCGACGCGAAGCAGACCGAGCTCCAGCGGGCGCGCGAGGACATCGAGAAGCAGTCGCGCGTGCTCTCGCGCGAGTCGCTGCAGAAGCGGATGGAGGACTGGCAGCGCCAGATGGTCGAGCTCCAGACCGTGTTCGTCGATTACAACAAGGAGCTGCAGAAGAAGCAGGGCGAGCTCACCGGGCCCATCATCAAGAAGATGATGATCATCGTCGCCCGGCTCGCGAAGAAGTCGGGCTACGAGGTCATCCTCGACAAGCAAGCGGCCCCCTACGTCCGCGCCGACCTCGATCTGACGGAGCAGGTGGTCCAGCTCTACAACACCGGCGGCGGCGAGGAGGAGGCGGGCGGCGACAAGGCCGAGAAGAAGGACGAGGCGAAGTAGCGCGCTCCACGCGCGCTCCACGCCGTGAAAGGAGCCGGCCTTGCCTGACCGAACCCAAGAGCCCGTCACGCTCGACATCCATCAGATCCTGTCGATCCTGCCGCACCGGTATCCGCTCGTGATGGTCGACCGGGTGACGCAGGTCACCGCCAACAAGAGCATCCGCGGCTACAAGTGCGTCGCTTACAACGAGCCCTGGTTCCAGGGGCACTTCCCGCAGCGGCCGATCATGCCCGGGGTGCTGATCCTGGAGTCGCTCACGCAGCTCGGCGGCATCCTCGCGTATGCGTCCGACCCGTTCGACGCGACGTCGAACCTCATGTTCTTCCTCGGCATCGACAAGGCGAAGTTCCGCCACACCGTGACGCCCGGCGACCGGCTCGATCTCTATGTCGAGGTGCTGCACCACCGCTCAAACGTCTGGAAGCTGCGCGGGGAGGCGAGCGTCGACGGGACGCTCTGCGCCGAGGGGGAGATGCTCGCTTCCATTGTCGATCGCGAGCCCTGATCCGAGAGGGAGATCTCGTCATGAGCCGGAGCCTGTCGCCTTCGTTCGCCCGTATCGCGGCCCTCTGCGCCGCGCTTGCCCTGTCCCTCGCGGCCGGCTGCGGCGGCGCCGCGCCCCCGGCCCCGCCGACGCCGGAGACCGGAGGCGGCCTGATCGGCTCCGCGGCGCCCGAGCTCGCGGCCGAGGTCGTGAGCGGCGAGGGGCCCGCCACGCTCCGGGACGCGAGCGGCAAGGTGGTGATCGTCGACTTCTGGGCGACGTATTGCCACCCCTGCAGGAAGTCCTTCCCCGAGTACCAGAAGATCGTCGATCGCTTCGGCGGCGACGTCGCCGTGATCGCCGTCGCCCTCGATGCCCCGGAGGACGTCTCGAAGGAGCAGATCGTGGCGTTCGCGAACGAGGCCGAGGTCAAGTTCAGGGTCCTCTGGGACAAGGACCAGAGCGCGGTGAAGACGTATAACCCCCGGAGGATGCCGACCGCGTTCGTGATCGATCGGGGCGGCGTCGTGCGTCACATCCACGCGGGCTACGAGGACGGCGAGGAGGAGAAGATCTCCCGGGAGATCGAGGCGCTGCTCGGCCAGCCGGCGCCTGCCGCGGCCGCGGCGCCTCCCCCGGCGGCGCCGCTCCCGGCCGAGGCACCTCCTCCGGCAGCACCTCCCCCGGCCGCAGCGCCGCCCGAGCCGGACGGCGGCGGCCGCTCCGCGCCGTGAGGCTCGAGCAAAGGCGGCGATCGCGCTCATGTCCCCTACCCTGATCCGACGCATCACCGTCGAGACGCTCGATATCCCGCTGCACGAGCCGTTCGGGATCGCCGGCGGCGCGCAGGAGCGCGCGGAGAACCTCCTCGTCACCGCCGAGCTCGCGGACGGGACGCTCGGCTTCGGCGAGGCGGCGCCGCTTCCGGCCTTCAACGGCGAGACGCAGGCGGCGTCGCGCGCGGCCGCCCTCTCGATGCGCGGCGCCGCGGTGGGCGCGGACGCCCGCGCGTGGCGTGCGATCGCGGGCGCGCTCCGCGCGGCGGCGGGCGGCGGCGCGGGCGCGGCGCGCTGCGCGATCGAGACGGCGATCCTCGACGCGCTCACGAGGCGCGCGGGCATGCCGCTCTGGGCCTTCTTCGGCGGCTCCGGGACGGCGCTGACGACCGACATCACCATCACCACGGGCTCGCCGGAGCGCGCGGAGGAGGCCGCGCGGCGCGCCTCGGCCATGGGCTTCGGCGTCCTCAAGGTGAAAATCGGCGGCCGACTCGCCGCGTCGGATCCGGCGCGCGTCGAGGCGATCCACGCGGCGGCGCCGCGCGCGTCGCTGATCCTCGACGGCAACGGCGGGCTCACGGCGGGCGATGCGATCGCGCTCGTCGCGCACGCGCGCCGGCTCGGCGCGGACGTCGCGCTCCTCGAGCAGCCGGTCCCGCGCGACGACTGGGAGGGCATGAAGGAGGTCACGCGGCGCGCCGGCGTCGACGTGGCCGCCGACGAGAGCGTCACCTGCGCGGCGGACGTCCTCCGCATCGCGGCGGAGCGCGCGGCGACGACGGTGAACATCAAGCTGATGAAGGGCGGCATCGCCGAGGCGCTCGACATCGCGGCGGTCGCCCGCGCGGCAGGGCTCCGGCTCATGATCGGCGGGATGGTCGAGTCCGTGCTCGCGATGACGGCGTCGGCGTGCTTCGCCGCCGGCCTCGGCGGGTTCTCGTTCGTCGATCTCGACACCCCGATGTTCCTCGCCGAGAACCCCTTCGACGGCGGCTTCACCCAGGCGGGACCGGCGCTCTCGCTGGAGGGCATCGGCGCGGGGCACGGCGTCGCCCCGAAGCGCGGCTAGCCAGAGGCCGCGGGCACCGCGCCGATCCACGCCGGTACGCCGAGCTGGTCGAACGGGCCGCGCAGGTCCTCGGGCAGCGGCGCGGCGATGCGCAGCAGGGCGCCCGTCCCGGGGTGGGTCACGGCGAGCTCGGCCGCGTGCAGCGCGAGGCGGTGCAGCGCATAGCGCTCGCGGAAGAGCCGGTTGTGCTCGCCCTTGCCGTAGTTCACATCGCCGATGATCGGGTGGCTGATGTGCTTGAGGTGCCTCCGCACCTGGTGCAGGCGGCCCGTCCGCGGGCGCGCCTCGACCACGGCGTAGCGCTCGAGCGCGTGGAGGCGCTCGAAGTCGGTGACGGCCGGGACGCGCGGGCCCCCCTCGCGCCGCGGGATCGGGTGATCGACGCACCCGCGCTCGGGGGGCACGCCGCGGACGAGCGCCAGGTAGCGCTTCTGCGCGAGGCCATGCTCGAACTGCGCCCCGAGCAGCGCCGCGGCGACGGCGTCGAGCGCGACGAGCAGCACGCCGCTCGTCGCCCGGTCGAGGCGGTGCACCGGGAAGACCTTCCTGCCCAGCGCGCGCTCGGCGAGATCGACGAACACGACCGGCGCGTCGCCCCAGCCGCGGTGCACGAGGAGCCCCGACGGCTTCGCGAACGCCGCGACGCGGTCGTCCAGGTGGAGCAGGGAGAGCTGCATCGCGAGGGGCTCGCTCAGCCGGTCCCGAGGGCGAGGTACCGCGCGAGCCGCTGGTACAGGGCGGCCGCGAGCTCCGCGTCATGGTCGCAGACCTCGGCGAAGTCGTCCTTGCGGATCCGGATGAGCCGCGTCCGCGCCGCGGCGACGGGCAGGTCCCCCTTGCGCCGCGCGCCCACGAGCGACTCGGGGAAGAGCAGGCCGGACGAGCCGATTCGCCGGCCGTCGGGCAGATCCACCGTCCCGTCGAGCACGAGGTAAGCGACGAGATCGCTCGCGACGTCGCGCGGGACCCGGTCGCCCGCGCTGAGCTCCACCTCGACGCCCGCCGCGAGCGCGCCGAGCACCGCGGCCGGGCTCATGCCGGCGAGGAGCGGGCACGCGGAGAGCACCGAGAGGTCGCGCGACGACGGCCCCGCGTCGTCCGCGCGCTTGACGAAGCGCTCCTTGATGTCGATGACGATCACGCTCGCGTTGTCGAGCCCCCCCCGCTCACGCGCGTGGTTGAGCAGGCCGGCCGCGACGTCCTCGGGGCCGCCCTTCGCGCAGAAGCGGGAGAGCGACGCCTCGCTGTCGATCGCGTTGTGGACGCCGTCGGTGCAGAGGAGGATGCGATCGCCGCGCGAGAGATCGACGAACAGCGTGTCGACGGAGACGGTGCCGGCGAGCCCGATCGCGTTCACCAGCGGGTTCCGTTGCGGCTTCCTGGCCGGGGTCGGGGTGCCGGCCGCGCGGAGCGTATCGTAGAGGGCGTGATCCTGGGTGAGCTGGACGGTGGTCGTCGGGCGAACCAGGTAAGCCCGGCTGTCGCCGGCGTGGGCGAAGAAGGCCCGGCTGTGCGCGAGCACCACGAAGTCGAGCGTGGTGCCCATCCCCTGGTAGCTCGGCTCCTTGCGGCGCGCCTCGAGGATGGCGGCGTGCGCGGCCTCGGCCACGCGGCGGAGCAGCGCGAACACCTCGCGGCGCGCCTCGATGTTGGGGTCGGCCACGTACGCGTCGAGGATCGCGGCCGCGGGCGGGCGGAGCACCTCGTCGCGCACCGTGTCGATCGCGATCTGGGCGGCGACCTCGCCGGCGGCGTGGCCGCCCATGCCGTCGGCAATGGCGAAGAGGGCGAGCTCGGGGCAGCAGAGGAGCCGGTCCTCATTGCTCGAGCGGACGAGGCCGACATCGGTCGATGCGGCGAACTCGATGCGGTAGTCGAAGCGCGGGAGGATCCGGGACACCGCGACCAGGATAGACACCGCGCGGGCGGCGTCAAAATCGCTGGCTGCGGTCGAGCGCTCCACGCTCGCTCGCCTGCAGTCGCTGGCGCTCGCCCCCTCCGGCGTGCGCGCCCTGCCGACCCCCGGCAACCTCGCGCGCCGCGCGAGGTTGCCGGGGGGGACACGCCGGCGCGGGCCCGGCGCGCCCTCGGGCCAGGGCGCGGCGCGGCCGTGCCCCCGGCGGACACACCAGCGTCCAACGCGCACGGATCCACGGTTGGCCCGACTCTCGCGTCTTCCGGGGGCATGCAACTCATCGAGGTGGACTCCGGGCGCTTTCGGCTCGAATTCGGCGGTGGGCTCGGGCTGGAGGTCATCCTCCTGTTCAGCCGCTCGGTGGCCTTCTGGCGCTGGGGCGGCGAGCTCGTTGCGGAGGTCAGCGTCGGCGTGAGCTGAGCCGCACCACCGTCGTCTCGACCCGAGTCCGCCGCCGCAGCAGATTCGAGGCGTGCAGCGAAAGAGCCTCAGACGAAAAATTCCGGTAGGATCCGGCTCGACCGCATGAGGCCTTGCTGCTGTCTGCCATCCACCACGCCCGCTCGCGCCGCGGACTCACCGCAGGCTCGCACAGCGATTCCGCCGTTCACGCCCGAGCTCGGCGGGCCGATGTGGCCGGCGCGGCGAACGACCCCGGACGCGGCGTCGCGCAGAACCTGGAGCGCGCGATGACGGTGCAGCCGCGGATCGACGTCGCGACGATGCGGCGCGCCCTGTCCACCGCCGAGGCGGTGATGGCGCTGAACCCTCCCGAATCGCCGATGGTCGAGGGCTACCGGCTGTTCCGCGTCTCGGGCGGGGACGTCGCGTGGCTGGACATGCCGGCAAACACCGGCGCGTATGCCGTCTTCGGCTCGCACCCGCGCTGCGACGTGAAGTTCGCGTCGGGCGACGACGTGTGCGTGCGCCACCTCGTCGCCACCTGCTGCAACCTCGGCGACGGCGGCTTCGGCCTGCGGCTCATGGACCTGCAGACATCGATACCGTTCTTCGTGGACGACGACGTACCGCGGCGATCGATCGTGGTCAGCGGCCCGCTGCTCGTGCGCATCGGCCGGCACGTTGTCGGCGGGCTGCCGGTCGGTCCACGCGCCTCGTCGAGGGTGCTGCAGGTGAGCTCGTGCGGGATGAGCGAGCCGCCGCGCGGCCTCGAGAGCGTCTCGGAGAAGGCCGCCGTCGAGGGCGCCCCGCCGCCGGCGCCGACCGAGGGCATCACGACCAGCCACCGCTTCGCGCGCGGGGAGATCTCGCACATCACGTCGGTGCGACCCGTCTCGCACATCGAGGACATGCTGGCCCCGCGGGCGAAGACCGGATACGTGCGGCTCACGCTGCAGTCGAGCGAGCGCAGCGCCGCGGTCGAGCTGCCCGAGCAGGCGCTCGACGACGGCGTGCTGCTCGGGCGCGCCGACAACTGCCTTGACCGCGGGCTGCGCGCCGTCCTGAGCACCCACATCTCGCGGACTCACCTGCTGCTCCTGCGCGACGGCACCGAGGTCATGGCGCTCGATCTCTGCTCGACGAACGGGACGAGGTACGCGGGCCAGAAGGTCCGCCGCGTGATGATCCCCGCCGAGGGCCTGGCCCTCACGCTGGGCCCCGAGCTGACGCTGATCTGGCACCCGCAGACGTGACCCTCAGGCGTGACGTCGCCCGCTCGCGCGGCGAACGGCTGGCTCGACGCGCGTCGCGAGCCGCGGCGGCGAGGCGAGAGGGGCGCCGAGGCGAGAGCGGTCCCCCCGGCGCCTCGGCGGCCGCCTTGCGCCGGTCGGCGCGCTAGGAAAGCAGCTGCCGCGCGATGACGATGCGCTGGATCTGGCTCGTGCCTTCGTAGATCTGGAGGACCTTCGCGTCGCGCATCATCTTCTCGACGGGGTACTCCTTCACGTAGCCGTTGCCGCCGAACACCTGGACGGCGTCGACGGCGGTCTGCATCGCGCTGTCGGCGCCGTACGCCTTCGCGAAGCTCGAGATGATGGGGTCGCGCACCCCGTGATCGAGGTTCCACGCGGCCTTCTGGTAGAGCAGGCGCGTCCCCTCGACGCGGATCGCCATCTCCGCGATCATCCACTGGACGAGCTGGTGGTTGCCGATCGGCTGGCCGAATGTCTTGCGCTCCTTGGCGTAGGCCACGCACTCGTCGACGCAGCGTCGCATCAGGCCCGTCGCGGCCGCGCCGATGTCGGGGCGCGTCTGGTTGAAGGTCTCCATGGCGAGCTTGAAGCCCTGCCCCTCCGGCGCGAGGAGGTTCTGCTTCGGCACCTTCACGTCCTCGAGGAACACCTGCGCGGTGTCGCTCGCGCGCTGGCCGAGCTTGTCCTCCTTCTTGCCGACGCGGAGGCCGGGCGTGTCTCGATCGACGATGAACGCCGCGATGCCCTTGTGCCGGAGCTCCGGGTTCGAGGTCGCGAAGATCACGTAGAAGCGCGCGAAGGTCGCGTTCGTGATCCAGCACTTCTGCCCGTTCAGCACGTAGTCGTCCCCGTGCTTCGTGAAGCGGGTCTTGAGGCCGGCGACGTCGCTGCCCGCGTCCGGCTCGCTCGTGCAGTAGCTCGCCATGATCGGCTCGGCGGTGAGCATGCCGAGGTACTTCTTCTTCTGATCCTCGTTGCCCGCGAGCTTGATGGGCGTGAGCGCGAGCCCGTTCGCGAGGAAGCTCGTCTGGATCCCGGTGCACCCGTACGAGAGCTCCTCGGCGAGGATGGCGTTCTCGTACTCGCCCATGCCCGGGCCGCCGTACTCGGCCGGGCAGGTCGGGTTGACGAGGCCGATGTTCCAGCCCTCCTCGAACACGTCCATCGGGAAGTGCGATTTCTGATCGCACTCGGCCGCGATCGGGATGATGCGCTCCTTCGTGAAGCGGCGCGCCGTATCGGTGAGAGCCTTGTGCTCTTCGCTCACAGAGAAATCGACCACCTGGGACCTCCGGCTAGTGGGGCGGGCGCGGCGCTCGCCGAGCCCGCCGGCAACGCGCGACGAGGGCTCGCGCCCCCGTCACTCCTTCATTCTGCGCCTGCGTCGCTCCAGTTCGGCGCGCACGGCGCGGCTGCCCAAGATGTAGCCGATGATCAGCCCCAGCATCAGCACCACGGGGATATAAAGCGCGTGCTGCGGGGTCATCTCCCCGAGGTTCGGCATCAGCTCGTCCCCTGGCCCGAGCCGGCCCGCGCCCGCTGCAAGGCGGCCTCGAGCGCGTCGATGCGCCGGTCGATCTGCTTCTGCCGGCGCCAGGAGAGGAAGACCAGCGCGAAGACGATGAGCCAGATCGCCGCGTAGGCCTCGACGAGCAGCTTCTCCCCGCTCTGGAGGTCGTTCCCCCCCTGCACGGGGCGGAACGCCTGTGATCGGTCGTCCGATGCGGTCGTGCCCGTGGGCTGCTGCAGGGCCGCGTGCGCGAACAAGGAATGAAGGGAATTCACGTTCTCAGTCCTCTCCGATGCCGACTTCAAGGGCCTCTTGCTCGAGCTCCGCGAGCCGCGCGGACGCGAGATCGACGCGGAGGCGCGCCCACAGGAGCGCGAGGGAGAGCAGAGTGAACGCGAGGAAGCCGAAGCCGAGCGCCATCTTCATGTCAGGGTGCCCGAGGCCGCCGCCTTTGCCCGTGATGACCGTGGGGTGATTACCGCCCCACATCCTTACCGAATAATGGATGATCGGCAGGTTGGCCGCGCCGAGGACGCCGAGGGCCGCAGCGAACTTGCGCTCGGCGTGGCTGTCGCCGGTGAAGGCGCGGAGCACGACATAGGCGATGTAGATAAGAACGCTGAGCAGCGAGGTGGTCAGGCGCGGGTCCCACGTCCAGTACACGCCCCACGCCTTGGCAGCCCACAGCGGCCCGGTGATGAGGACGATCAGGCCCATCGCGACGGCGACCTGGGCGCCGGACTTCGCCAGCGAGTCCCACCACTGGGTGCCGCGCGCGAGGTAACCGGCGGAGCCGATGAAGCAGGCGGTCGCGCCGAGGTACATCGCGTACCCGGCGGGGGCGTGGAAGTAGAAGATCTTCTGCACGATCCCCATCGAGGCCTCGGTCGGCACGACGTAGGCGACGAAGTGGAGGGTGCCGATGATGGCGAGGGCCGCCGCGGCGAGCAGGACCGAGAACGCGACGCTGGAGCCGCCCGAGGCGCCGCGCCCGCCGCGCCGCACCGCATCCGCTGCCAAAGCCGCCTTGCGCGGCGCCCGCCCGTCGTCGGCTCCCATGCTGCCGCGCACGGTAGTGCCAAGGACGGCCGCGTTCAAGCCGCGGAGACGCGCGGCCGCGTCGAGCGAGGGGGACGCGGAACGGTCCCCCTCGCTCGACGCGGCCGCCCCGTCGCTCAGGTGCCGTCGGGCGCGATCGCGTCCCAGCCGGTCGCCTTCGCGAGGCGCGACATCGCCATGTCGAGATCCATCGTCGCGTTCAGCTGGTTGAACCGGTTCGTCGCGTACGCCTTGGCCGGATCGATGAGGTCCTTCTCCGCCGTCGTCCCGACGTCGATTCCCTGCTGCACCATCACGAGCCAGCGCTTCCCGTACCTGGCCGCCTTGGTGTAGGCGTCGAGGCGCCGCTGGGCCTCCACGACCTCGGCGTAGGCGGTCTCGACCTCGGTCGCGACCCCGCCCATGGCGAAGCGCTGCGTCGCGGCCATCTCCTCGAGCTGCGCCTCGGCGAAGCGGATGCGCGCCGACTGCGGGAGCAGGTCGAGCTTCCACTGCAGCACCAGCGCGGCGCCGTAGTGGAAGTAGTTGCCGGGGTCGCTGGTGAACGGGTTCAGCTGGTCAGCTACCTCGGGCGCGGCGCTCACCCCGGCCTGCAGGCCGATGCCGATGTCGGGGAACAGCTGCGCGCGCGCGAGCCGCACCTGCGCGGTCCTCGCGTCGAGGCCCGCGCGCGCCTGCGCGAGCTCCGGCCGGTACAGGCGCGCCGCGGTCAAGTAACGGCTGACGTGCCCGAGCCGGTGCTTCGGCGGGCGGATCGGGACGTCGGGGATGTCGAGATCCGGGACGCCCGTGTAGAAGCGCAGCCCCGCCAGCGCGACGGAGATGTACTTGTCGACCTCCGCCCCGCGCGCCTCGAGCTCCGCCCCGAAGGTCTGGAGCTTGAGGAGCTCGATGGGATCGCCCTCGTCGAGCTCGACCTGCTCTTCGAGGCGCCGGAGCGCCTTGTCCATCTCGGCCCTCACGTCCATGAGCAGGCTCCGCGAGTCGCGCGCGAGCTGGAGGCCGAAGTAGGCCTTGCGGACGTCGAGCCGCACCGCGTCACGCTCCTTCTCCACGTTCGCTTGGTTCACGCGGACGTTCGCCTCGGCGGCGTCCCAGAGGCTCGTGATCTTCCCGAAGGTCCAGAGCGGCACGACGCCGTCGAGGTTCGCCCGCCAGGCGACGCCGAGGCTCGAGGTGAGCGAGACGTCGGTGTTCGGGCTGAAGACGTTGTTGCCGCGGACGGTCGGCGCGAGCGCGACGCCGCCGGTCAGCTTGAACTGCGAGAATGGGGCGTAGTGGGCCTCGTCGAGCTGCGCGCGGACCTGGTTGAGCCGCGCGCGGGCGGCGGCGACGTTCGGGTGATTCCGGTCGGCGAGCGCGAGGACGCGGGGGAGATCGTGGACGATCGCCGCCTGCCGCCGGGGGGCCTCGCCGGTGTCGGCGGCGGCAGCGGGGGACGGGGCGAGCCGGCCCGCGAGGGAGACGGCAGCGGCGACAAGAACACCTCGTGCAGCGCGTCGGGCCATTTTCGGCGCAACGTAGCACGAGCCGGCCGCGCGCTTGCGCGGCGCACTTTCGTGAGGCCCGCCCCGCGCGTCAGCCCGCGTCGTCCCCGTCATTCGCCGCGTCCGCCGTCTCCGCGTCTGTCCCCGCCCTGTCTGGTTCCTCGTCTCCTCGCGACGCGACCTTTTTCTTGAGGCGCCGGAAATTCGAGCGATCCATGCCCGCCTGCCGCGCCGCCTCGCTCAGGTTATTGCCCGTGCGCTGCAGCAGGCGCCGGACGTAGATCTGATCGAACGCGTCGACGGCGCGCTCCTTGGCCTCCGCGTACGGGAGCTCGCCGAGCGCCGCCGGCAGCACGAGCGCGTCCCTGGGGGGGCGCCGCTCCGGGCCGGAGCGCCCCGACACCGAGGTCGGGAGGTCCGCGGGCAGGATCGCCTCGCCGCGCGCCGAGATCACGGCGTGCTCGACCGCGCTCTCGAGCTCGCGCGCGTTCCCCGGCCAGGCGTGCTCGCGCAGCAGGCGCGCCGCCTCGGCGCCGAACCGCTTGACGTCGCGCCGGTGCCTGCGCGCGCACCGGTTCAGGTAGTGGCTCGCGAGCAGCGCGATGTCCTCCCTGCGCCGCCGGAGCGGCGGCAGCTCGATGACGATGACGCCGAGGCGGTAAACGAGATCCTCGCGAAACTGGCCGGCGGCGGCGCGCTCCCGGAGGTCGGCGCTCGTCGACGCGACGACCCGAACGTCGACGCGCCGCGGCTCGCCCCCTGCCCCCGGGATCTCGCCGTGCGCGAGCACCCGGAGCAGCCTCGCCTGGACCGCGAGCGGCAGCGCCGAGACCTCGCCGAGGAACAGCGTGCCCTTGTCCGCCGCCTCGATCAGGCCCCCGCCCGCGCGCTCGTCGGGCGAGCTCCCGCGCCCCCGGCCGAAGAGCTCCTCTTCGGCGCGCGGCTCCGGCAACGCGCTGCAGTCGACCGCGACGAAGCGCTCCGTCGCGCGGGGCCCGCGCCGGTGGACCGCGCGCGCGACGAGCTCCTTGCCCGTCCCGCGCTCGCCGACCAGCAGGATGGGCGCGCTCACGGCCGCCACGCCGAGCGCCTTGCGGTAGGCGTCCTGCATCGCGGCGGAGCTCGTGATCACCTCGCCGAGCTGCTCGTGCTCGTCGACCCGCTCCTCGAGGGCCCTCACGCGGGCGAGGAGCCGCCGGCGCTCGATCGCGCGCTCGACCGCGGTCGACGCCGTCGCCTCCGGGTCGACGGGCTTCATCACGAACCCGTACGCGCCCGCGCGCACGGCCGCGACCGCGGCGTCGACCTCGCCGTGCCCGGCCATCACCACGACCTCGACGTCGGGGTACCTCGCCTTGATGTGCTCGAGCACCTCGGCGCCGCTCATGCGCGGCATGGCGAGGTCGAGCAGCACGGCCTCGACGCGGGTCGTCGCGAGCAGCCCGAGCGCGGCGGGGCCGTCCTCCGCGGTGAGGACGTCGAAGTCGCGCACGAGCGCGCGCGCCAGGCCACGGCGCTGAGCTGGCTCGTCGTCGACGAGGAGGACACGGGCGCGAGCAGCGGCGTTCACGAGGCGAGGTGGCGGGACTAGAGCGGCTTGCGGGATGGGAGGGGCGGGAGATCCGTGCCCCGGCGCGTCTGCGGCTCCTTCTGGTCGTCCTGGGCCGCGACGAAGGCGGGGTCGCTCGACCGCCGGAGCTTGGCCGGGGGCGGCGGCGCCGGCTGCTCGGCGTTGCCCGTCGGCGTGTAGATCTGGCCGTGCTGCTGGAAGACGCAGATCCGGTTGCCGCCCTCGCGCTTCGCCTGGTTGAGCGCGCTCTCCGCGGCGCGGATCAGCGCGTCCTTGGTGCGGACGTCGCGCGAGGGGTAGAGCGAGACGCCGATCGACACGCTGCACGGCCTGGGCTCGCCGCCGAACTCGACGGGGTTGCCGGAGGCCTCGCGCCAGATCCGCTCGGCCACGGTCAGCGACCCGGCGAAGTGCGTGCTCGGCAGGACGATGAGGAACTCCTCGCCGCCGTAGCGCGCGACGACGTCCACCTCCCGGACCGAGCGGCGGATGCCGTCGGCCACGCGCCGGATCACGGCGTCGCCGAGCGTGCGCCCGCCGGCGTCGTTCATCGCCTTCAGCCGATCTATATCGACGAGCACGCAGGCGAACGGCTCGTGGTAGCGCTCCGCGCGCTTGAACTCCTCGTTGAGCCGCGTGAAGAGGTACCGGTAGTTGTAGAGCCCCGTCATCTCGTCGTGGATGGAGAGCTGCTCCAGGTAGGCGCGCTGCGCCGCGACGTGGTCGTGCAGCCGCTTGATCCGCAGCATCGCCGCGACGCGCGCGAGGAGCTCCTCCTCCTCGAACGGCTTGCAGACGTAGTCGTCGGCGCCGATCTTGAGCCCCTCGACCCGGCTCGCCGTGTCGGTCTTCACCGTGACGAGCACCACCGGGAGGAACGTCTCGGAGGTCATGCTCTTGAGGAGCCTGCACGCCTCGAGGCCGGTGAGCCGGGGCATCACGATGTCGAGCAGCGCGAGATCGACCCCGCCGCGGCCGATGAGCTCGATCGCCTCCTGGCCGTCGTCGACCGCCTCCACCTGGAAGCCGGCCCTGTGAAGGATGCTCACCAGCATCTGGCGCGCGAGGCGGTCATCGTCCGCGACCACGATCCTGGCCGGACGGCTGCTCAGGAGCTCGGCCGGCACAGAGGGCGGAGCGCCCCGGATGTCCTCGCTGATCGGCACGGGCACATCCTCCCTTCGGCCGGGGCCGGGCGCAACGAGATCGCACGAACGCGAAAGCCGCCTCGCGCTGCCGCGCGAGCTGCCATACAGCTGCCGCGCCGGCTCCCGCAGGCGTTGCGCGCGCGTTACCGCCGGCGCGCGTGCTGCCGTCGCGCTGGTTTCGCGGTAAGGACCTCCCATGAATCAGGCGCGGTTCTGGAAGATCGCGGCGCTCGCGCTCTCCGTCACGCTCGGCGTGATCCTGTGGGGCGCGTTCGTGCGCGCGACCGGCTCGGGGGCCGGCTGCGGCAGCCACTGGCCGACGTGCAACGGCGACGTCATCCCACGTTCTCCGAGCGCGGCGACCTTCATCGAGTTCACCCACCGCGCCACCTCGGGCATCGCGTTCCTGCTCGTCGCGCTGCAGCTCGTCTGGGCGCTCGTCGCCTATCCGGCGGGCCACCCGGCGCGCCGCGGCGCGGCCGTGTCGATGCTGTTCATGATCACCGAGGCCGCGGTCGGCGCGGGGCTCGTCCTGCTCGAGTACGTCGCCCACGACGCGTCCGCAGCCCGCGCGCTCTGGATGGCCGTGCACCTCATCAACACGTTCCTGCTCGTCGGCGCGATGACCTGCACGCTCTACTGGGCGCGCGGGGGCCGGCGCGTGCGCTTGCACGGCCAGGGGGTGACGGGCGCGCTGCTCGCCGCCGCGCTCGCGGGGGTCCTCGTGGTGGGCGTGACCGGGGCCATCGCGGCGCTCGGCGACACGCTCTTCGCGGCGGGCTCGCTCCGCGAGGGCATCGCGCAGGACTTCTCGCCCACGGCGCACTTCCTGGTGCAGCTGCGCGTGCTGCACCCGGTCGCGGCCGCGGTCGTGAGCGCCTACCTGCTCTTCGCCCGCGGCGCCGTCGCGGCCCGTCGCCCGTCGCCGCTGGTGGAGCGGCTCTCGACGGCGCTCGGGGGCCTCGTGCTGCTGCAGATCGGCGCGGGGCTCCTCAACTTCCTGCTGCTCGCCCCGGTGTGGATGCAGCTCGTGCACCTCCTGCTCGCCGATCTCGTGTGGATGGTCCTCGTCACGCTCGCCGCGGCCGCGCTGGGCGAGCCGGCGGCGGCGGCGGATCCGGGCCCGCGCGGGGAGAAGGCGCGGCCGGAGGCGGTCGCCACCTGAGGGGCGGGCCCGCCCCGGCGAGCTCTGTTGCGCGCGGACTTGCGCGCGGACCTAGGATACCGATCACGTTGATCCACCGAGGAATGAACCGCCAAGCGCGCCAAGGACGCCAAGAAGAGAACCAGGTCATGGCGCCTTGGCGTCTTGGCGGTTCGAACCTCCGCTTTGCGCGGGCGGTTTCAACCCGTTTGTCGCTCTAGAACTCCGTCGAGCTCTCGTCGCTCCCCTGGGGCTCCTGCGAGATCGTGCGGCGGACCGCGCGCTTCTGCGTGCCCTCTGCCTGCGCCGCGGCGCGCTGCTCGGGGACGGACGGGGGAAAGTCGACCTGGAGCACGATCCCCTGCTCGGTCTCGATCACCCGGTAGGTCGCGTCGGTCTGCGTGCGCAGCTCGATCACCATGTCGAGGTCGTTGCCCTGGTCGACCAGCTGCACCTGGTTCACCGGGGTCGCGAAGAACGAGGTCACGAGCGGGAAGCGGTTCGTCTGGATCGCCCCTGCCCCCTTCATCCGGTAGACGAGGCGCCCGGCGGCCTTCGACTCGGCGACGTCGACCTTGCCGCCATGGATCTGCACGAAGACGCGCGAGCCCCCGGTCGGGAGCATGCGGAAGCCCGGGAACGTGGCGATCGGCCGCCCGGCGACATCCAGCTGCGCGTCCTTCTTCTTCGGCTTGCGCGCGCGAGCAGGCCGCTGCGGGGCGCCGGCGCGCGGGGCGCTGACCGCCGGCTTCCCCGCCGCAGGGGCCTTCGCAGGCGCCGGGGCAGCCTTCGGGGCCGCCGTGGCGGCGGGGGAGCTCTGCGCGAGGGCGAGCGACGGGGCGATGCCGAGGGCCAGCGCGAGGAGCACGGAGAGATGCCGGGGAGGTCGCACGCTAGCAGTACAGCACGACCGCCTGGCCCGGAGAAGTCGGCTGCGCGTTAAGCTCTCCGCGTGCCGTCCCGCGCGCCGTCCCGAGCCCTTCGCCTGTCGCACGTCGTCGGCGTCGACGACGCGCCGTTCGCCCGGGACCACCGCGGCGACGTGCCGGTCGTCGGGACAGTCTTCGCGGGCCTGCGCCTCGAGGGGGTGCTCTCGGCCCGCGTGCGACGCGACGGCCGGAACGCCACGCCGGCGATCGCCGCGATGATCTCCGGCTCTCGCTTCTATCCCCAGGTGCAGGTGGTCATGCTCCAGGGCATCGCGGTCGCGGGCTTCAACGTGGTCGACATCGCGGCCCTCCGCGACGCCCTCGCCCTGCCGGTCGTCGTGGTGGCGCGGCGCCTCCCGAACCTCGACGCCATCCGCGACGCGCTGATCTCGCGCGTCCGGGGCGGGCGCCGCAAGTGGGCGCTCATCGAGCGCGCCGGCCCGATGGAGCCGGTCGCTGGCGTGTACGTGCAGCGGGCCGGGATCTCGCTGGAAGACACGCGCGCGCTGATCTCGCGGCTCTCGGTGCACGGCCACCTCCCCGAGCCCTTGCGCGCCGCGCACCTCATCGCCGGCGGGCTGACCACGGGCGAGAGCCGCGGCCGCGCGTGACCCCGGGCGCCCGGCAGCATCCCGAGGACAGGGAGGCGAGGGCTCAAGGCGATGGCCGGCTCGCGGCCATGACCGCCGGCGCGCCAGGGAACGATCTCCCCTGGCCCGCCTTCCGGCCTGGCGATCCGACGCTGGCTCGGCCTCGCTAGAGCTTCTGCCGGCCCGGAGCGCTGGCCGTCTTCTCGACCTTCTCACCGCGGCCGGTCACCTTCGAGTAGATGACGTCCAGGTTGGCGGTGATGTCGAGATAGAACTGGGCCTCAGGGCTGTAGAAGAAGTTCCTGCGACGGCCGTCGGGGCCGAGCTGCAGGTTGGTGTTGTTGTACCCGAGCGTGAGGTCGACGACCTCGAACACTGGATAGTTCACGCTGATGTCGAAGGCAGTCTGGGGGAGGTAGGTGGTTCCATCGGAGCCATCGACCTCGGCGCAGCCGGTGCTGATGTCGACGCATCCCCCCTCGAACTCGTGCTTGAAGTCGCTGAGCAACCCGAAGCTCGCCGCCATGCCGAGGTCCTTGTAGAGCGGCAGGTCGACCTCGACGCTCGTGGTCAACCGATCCATGGCGCGGGACCACCCGCTCAGCTGGTCATCGACCGATACCTCACCGCTCGGGGTCTGCCGGACCCGTCGGATGTCACCGTTCACCGGCGTGTACGACTCCGCGAACAGGTGAGCGTAGGTCACGCCCAGCGTCGCCGTGACGTTGTTCAGCCCGTCCGCCTTCGAGCCGAGCAGCTTGATCTTCTGGGTGATCTGCGGGCCGATCCCCAGGGTGAAATACCGGCCAGAGTTCCAGCTCGTCGGCGAGGTCGGCAGGAGGACGCGCAGCCGCATGGCGGCGTCCGTCTTGTACTCGCCTCGCTGGGCGCCACCGCTCTCCCAGAGCTCGCGGCTGTACCGGGTGTTGAGCGCAATGTCCTTGAACTGTGGCTCCCGGTAGGTCGTCGTTGTGTCGCTGTTGGTGAGCTCGGTGACCCAGCCGATCTCGGCGGACACCGACAGCTTGTCCTTGGGGCGATCGAGCACGTAGAAGTTCGGACGGAGCGTGAAGTCCCAGCCGTAGACCTGCGTAGCCGGGATGTACTCGCCGCCAACGCCGACGAGGGTCGTGCTGCCGCTCTGGTTCCAGGTGAACGTGGTGCCGCGCCAGCGCAGGGTCGTCTCCTCGTCCTCCTCCAGCAGCGTGTCGGCGGCCGTGGCCTCGTTCCACCGCACCGCCGGCGGCGTGACCGACCTCGCGTTCGGCTCCGGGGGCGCCGCGTCGGACGGCGGCTCGGCGGGGGGAGGAGGCTCGGCGGAGGGATGCGGCCCGTCGGCGGCCGGAGCAGCGGCGGGCCCAGCAGCACCCGGGGCCGGGGCCGGGACGGCGGCAGCAGCGCCAGGAGCGGCGGCGGGAGCATCAACAGGGGCCTCAGCGGCGGCCGGCGCCGGATCGACCGGCGGAGCTTGCTCGGCCGGCGGAGCTTTCGGCGGCTCGGGCGGCGTCTGCGCGGACGCCACCGAGATGCTGCCCAGGACACCGGCAGCCACAAGCAACGATCGGAACGTCATCTCCACTCCCTCTCCTGGTCGCTTCGGACCCTCACCGCTCCACCGCGCGCTCGTCCAGATGCCCGCCCGCGCCTGGCACGCCACCCCGGCGCGCCGACGCGCCGGGAGACCTGCTCGGCCCGCCTATTGCAGAAATCGTACCTCGCCGTAGATTCGCGACAAGTCTTCGAAATAGCTATTGAAATCCAGCTGCACCCCCGCGTGCGTTACGCCGCTGACGCGCGCCCCCGTTGCGAATGTGACGATGCCTGAAGTAAGCCAACGGGCGATGGAGCCGATGTCCTTCCCGGGCGACAGAGACTCGCCCCTCTCGCCGCGATCCCCTGGAGGCCCTCGCGGCGACGACGCGGGCGGCCACCGGCCCACCGAGATCAACGCCCTCCTGGGCCGCGGTACGCACTTCGAAGGCAAGCTCTTCTTCGAGGGCCGGGTGCGCATCGACGGCAGCTTCCGCGGCGAGATCCGCGGCGAGGACGTGCTCGTGATCGGCGAGGGGGCGCTCGTGATCGGGGAGATCCACGTGGTGACGTGCATCGTCACGGGCGGCGAGGTCCAGGCGAGCATCCGCGCCCGCGATGCCATCGAGCTCTACGCTCCCTCGAAGGTGACCGGCGCCCTGCACGCGCCCGCCATCTTTATCGATCGCGGCGTGCAGTTCGACGGCTCGTGCAAGATGGCGCCGCTTGAAGATGAGCCCGGCGAGCGACCTCTGCGGCCGCCTGGCGCGTCCTCCGAGCCGGACGTCGACGCCGCCGCGCAGGCCGCAAAGACCGCCGAGGACAGCGGCGGCGTCGCGCAGCGCGGTGCGACACCGAAGCGTTCCGACACCGAACGCTGAATTCCGACCTCCGCCGACGATCGCACATTTTATGTAGCGCGCCGGCGTGCGGCTGCCCGATCAGCGAGTTACATGTAGTGAGAGGCTGCGCTCTCGCCGCCCGAGGCGCACGCCCGCGACGTGGTTGGCAGCCCACACGACGACGGACGCTGATCGCACAGGAGAGTCCATGAAGAAGTGGTGGTCCCTGTCCCTGATCGCTTTCTCCCTCGCCCTGCTCGCGCTCTCGCTGTCACCTCGCCCGGCCCGCGCCGCGGACGCCGAGTCGGAGAAGCTCGCGTCGCTCGGCAAGGCGCTCCGGTACACGCTGAAGACCACCGGGCCGACCTCCGCGATCGACACCGGGGGCGCGGCGATCCTCGTGAAAGCTCCCCTGTCTACCGTCCGGAAGCTCGTCACCTCCTACGGTAGCTACAAGACGTTCATCAGCTCCTTTGACCAGAGCCGCGTGCTCTCGAAGCGCAAGGGCACGAGCGAGGTCTATCTCCAGGTGCCGATCCTCAACGGCGCAGCGCACATCTGGACCGTCGCGGACATGGCGCCGCCCGCCAAGGACGGCGCTGACGAGGTGATCTCCGGGCGCTACAAGCGCGGCAACGTCTCCGATTTCCGCGCCCGCTGGCGGCTCCGCGCCGTCGATGAGCACCACACGATCCTGAAGCTCGAGCTGTTCGTCGCCCCCAAGCTCCCGTTCCCGCCCTCGGTGGTCACGACGCAGCTCGTCAGGGCGGCTGACAAGGCGGTGACCGCGGTGCGTGATCGCGCCGAGGCCGGGCCGCCCGCCAGCCCGCGGGCGACCACGGCATCCACCGCCGCACCCGGCGCGTCGCCGAGCGCCGCCGCAGCCGCGTCCGCCACCGCCTCGAGCGGCTCCGGCCCCGCTGCGCAGCGCGGCGAGCAGAGCAGCCCCCCGGCGGTGCCCGCCTCGCCGCCCGCCGGCGTGTCCCCCCTGCCGCCGGCCGATGACGACAGTGTGCGACGCCACGAGGACATGGCGCGTCGCTAGGCTCCTTCTGAACCGTCAGGCGCCTCCCGCCTCCCGGTGGAGCGCCAAGCCCATCCTTCCCTCCTCCGCTGTCGAGCTCGGCCACGACTCCCGTCGTGAGACCCAGGCGACCCGAGCCGTCAGTCGACCCCGCTGAGCCTGTTGAACACCGCGAATCGCCCCGGGCGTGCCCGGGTTCGCCTCATGGTTTGTACTTCCGCGGGCTTACAGGCGAACGCAGCCAGGACCGTCCGTGGTTCTCAACATGGTTTTCAACACGCTTTCCGATCTTCCCACAGGAATTCCCATGTTCTGCGGGAGTTATTCAACACGCCACGCGCCCGACGGAGGTTGCGAGGGGACGGATGCATGAAGTAAAGCCTGTGCGGTGAGGTATCCCTTGCCGGATGAGCAGTCAGGCGCACCGGCGCCCTCTCAGCGTCCTGCCGTGCGGGGCGCCTGCGCTTCCCCGGAGCGGCACCCGGCCGTCTCGTGGCGGTGAGCAGGACATCGCTCCTCCTCGTCCCGACCGAGCGGCACGTCGAGCGCGAGCTCGCCTCGCTGGATGCGCGCGAGGCACGCGCCGCAGGCCAGGAGGTCCGTCCACGGTGGAGCTTCGTCTCCGAGGCGCTCGGCCTGCTGGCGCCGGACGTCGCGATCGCGAGCCCTCAAGCGACGCGCCTCGCCACACGGCTCGCCCTTGATGCGCTGCCGCAGGGCCGGCTGCGGCAGCCGGCTGAGCCCGCCGCGCGCGTCGCGCTCGCGCACACCCTGGACCGCGCCCTCGGAAGCTTCCGGCGCGCCGGCACCACCCCGGCGGACCTGGGGGCGCTCGGCACGCCGTACGCGATCGCCGTCGGAGAGGTCCTCGAGCGGGCGGACGCCGCCCTGCGCGCGGCGCGCCTCGTGGACCCGCGCTGCGCCGGGTTCCTGCTCGCCCGGGCGCTCCGCTCGGCCGGCGCGGCCAGCGCGCTCCCGCTCCCGCGCAAGGTCACGATCCGCGGCACCGTCGCCTGGGAGCCCGACGACCTCGCCTGGGTCGAGGCGCTCCACGCCGCCGTCCGCGCGCGCGACGGCGCGGGCGTCACGGTCGAGCTGCCCGCCCTCCAGGGCGACGGCGCGGCGCCGGTGGCCGATCTCCTGGAGCGGCGCTGGGCCTCGCTCGAGGACGCGCCAGAGATCGCATGGGTGCCCGACGCAGGCGCGGAGCCGCTCGCCGCGATCAGCGCCAGGACCGCCGAGGGCGAGGCGCGCGCCGCCGCCGCCGAGGTGGCCGCGGCGCTCGGCCGCGGGATCCCCCCCGAGCGGATCGCCGTCGTCGTGCCCGCGCTCGACGACGCCGCGCTCGAGCCGCTGCGGGCCGCGCTGACCGACGCGGGCGTCCGCTTCTCGGAGCCGCGCGGCCGCGCGGCCGCGCGCTGCCCCGATGGGCGCGTCGCGCTCGCGATCCTCCGCCTCGCCGTGGGCCCGGTGCGCCGCGAGCAGGCGATCGAGATCCTCCGCGCGCCCGGGGTCCACGCCGGCGCCTGGATGGACCGCACGTCCGCCGCCGAGGCCGAGAAGCGATCGGTCGACCTCGCCCACCGCCTGCGCGACGTCCCGGTCGAGGTGGACCGCACGGGCCGGCTGCTCGTCGAGAGCCTCATCTCCGTCGTGGCTGCCCGCCGCGCGGACCGCCGCGCCGGGCCGCCGCGGGCCGCCGGGAGCGAGGCGCTGCTCGACGCGGAGCTCGATCTGGGGATCGAGACGCTTCACCGCGCCGGCGACCCGCACGGCGACGACGAGGAGGCGTGGATGCCGCACGCGCTCGAGCGGCTGCTCGCGAGCGCCCGCTGGATCGGCGAGGCGACGACGCGGCCCGAGATCGTGCGTCGGTTCCTGTCGCTCCTCGACAAGCTCGGCTTCGGCGAGCCCGGGGTCGAGGAGCTCCGCGCCGCGCTCCGCGGCGAGCGGCGGGGCGGCGGCGCGATCGCGCTCGAGGCGATGGGCCAGGGCGCGCGGGCCGCGCGCGCGATCCGCGAGCAGGCCGAGGCGCTCGCGCGGGCCGCGCGCGACCTCGGCTGCGAGGAGCGCCCCGCCACCGCGGCGGAGGTCTACGCGGAGCTCGAGCGGGCCGCGGCCGAGCAGGGCGCGGGGCCGCGCGGCGACGCGGGCCGCGTCGGCGCCGTCCGCGTCGACCTCGCCGCCGGCTTCTCGGCGCTCGAGCACGACGTCGTGGTGGTGACCGGGCTCGACGCGCGCGCCTACGGCGGCAGCCCCGGCGCGGACGAGACGCTGCTCGGCGAGCCGCTCCGCGCCAGGCTGCCGGCGCCGAGCCGCCCCGCGTCGGGGCGCGAGCGCCAGGCGGCCCAGCGCGCGGAGCTCGGCTGGGCGCTCGCGGGCGCAAGGAGCGTCGCCCTCTGCTTCACGCGCGGGGACGACAGCGAGCCGAACGAGCCTCACCCGCTCTTCGAGGCGGCCGTCGCGGCCGGCGCTCGCCAGCGGACCGAGCCCGCTTCGCGCGTCGCCCCGGACGCGACGACGCTCGGGCCGCGCGACGCGGAGCTCATCGCCCTCGCGGGCGGCGGCCGGCCGGCGGCGGACATCGCGGAGCGGGTCCAGGTCGAGCGCGCCCGCGCGGACTTCTTCCTCGATCCGCGGGCGCCGATCGACCTCTACACGGGGCGGGTCCTCCTCGACGAGGATCCGGCGCTCGTCGCGCAGCTCAGGGCCGCCATCGGCGGGGCGCACCCCGGCAGGCCGATCGCGGTCACCCACATCGAGCGCGCCGTGGGCTGCGCCTTCGCAGCGTTCGCCCGCCGCGTGCTGCACGTGCGCCGCGCGGAGGACCTCGCCGAGTCGGCCGACGCGCGGGAGCGCGGCACGCTGATCCACCGCGCCCTGCAGGCCTCGTTCGAGGCGCTGCGCGAGCTCGGCCCGGACCGCGATCCGGCCGAGCAGCTCGCCGCCGCGCGCGCGGCGGCGGAGGCGGCGCTCGGCGTCTCGGCGCCCATGGCCCCGCTGCGCCGCGAGGCGGTCGAGAAGGCGATCGCCGACGTGGTGGAGGTCGTGGTCCGCGCCATCGACGGGGAGGACGCGTCGCCGGAGCTCCGCTTCTTCCTCGCCGAGCGGCGGTTCGGCGCCGGCGAGCCGCCGCCCTGGCAGCCGCTCGAGCTCCCCCCGTCGGACGACGACGAGGAGGGCGCGGCCGGCGCGCCGAGCCTGTGGGTCGACGGCCAGATCGACCGCATCGATCGATCGACCGACCAGCGCGTCGTGCGGGTCGTCGACTACAAGACCGGCAAGCTCCCCGAGGCGAAGGAGCGGCGGCGCGCGCTCCAGCTGCCGCTCTACAGCGCCATCGCGGCGCGCGCGCTGGGCGCGGAGGAGGTGCGCGCCGTCTACATCGGCGTCCGCCAGCGCGGGCTCATCGAGCTGTGGCCGCGCACGGCCGAGGAGCAGCGCGCGCTCGCCGAGGGCTGGGCCGAGGCCGCGCGCACGGCGCGGGCGGCCGTCGTCGCGCTGTGGCAAGGCCGGGCCGCGCCGCGGCCGGCGCTGCCGACGCTGTGCGCGCGCTGCGACGCGCGCGACGTGTGCCGGCGCCCCGCGGTCGTCCCGACCGACGAGGCCACGGAGGACGTCGCGTGAGCGCCGCGCCGCACGGGGCGGAGCTCGCCGAGGGCGACGCGCTCATCTACGCCTTCCGCCGCAACGTCGTGGTCGCCGCCAGCGCCGGCACCGGCAAGACCCACCGCCTCACGGCGCTCTACGTGCTGCTCACGCTCGGCCTCACCTCGCTCGGCCGGCCCGACGCCGCGACCGCCGCGCCGCCCGTGCCGCCGGACCGCATCGTCGCGACGACGTTCTCGCGCGCCGCGGCGCGCGAGATCGCCCACCGCATCGAGCGCTCGCTGCGGGAGATCGCCCGCTGGGACGGCGAGGCGAGCATCCCCTTCGCCGACATCCTGCGCGCGCGGCAGGCGGCCGTCGGCGCGGGCAGCGGCGCGGCGCTGCCCGTGGCCGAGCTGCGGAAGCGCGCGGAGGAGGCGCTCGCCCGGCTCCCCGCCGCGCGCATCGACACGCTCCACGGCGTCGCCAAGCAGATCGTGGACCGGCACGCGATCGCGATGGGGCTCTCACCCGCGGCGCGAATCCTCGACGAGGAGGAGGCGCAGGCGCTCAGCGACCTCGCGGTCGACGAGGCGCTGAGCCGCGCGCTCGCCGAAGGGGGCGAGCGCGCCGAGGCCGCGCGCGCGCTCGTCGCCGCGACGGGCAGCGTGGAGGCCGCGCGGAGCGAGGTCACGCGCCTGCTTGACCGCCTCGACGAGGACGGCCTCACGCCGCGCCGGCTCGCCCTGTCCGACCACGCCGCCGAGGCCCGCGCGCTCTCGCGGGAGCTCCACCGCCTCGCCGCCGAGAGCGCCGCGCTCGGCAGCGCCGCGTTCCGCGAGCCGGCGGCCGCGCTCGCCGCGGCGCTCGGCCGCGAGGGCGGCGGTGCGCCCTTCCCCGCGGGCGCGGCGAGCGCCGCGCTTATCGAGCTGCTCACGCAGCGCAAGCCGCACAAGAGCAAGTGCACGCCGGCCGACGAGGCGCTCCTCGCCTTCCGCGAGGCGCTGCCGGGGGAGACCCACCGCGACAAGGCGCAGCAGCTGCTCGGCTTCCTGCGCGAGGCGCCCGCGCTGTCGCGGCGCGAGGCGGGGATCGTCGACCTGCTGGAGGAGATCCGCGAGCGGCTCTCGGCCATCCGCCGCACCGAGGGCGGCCTCGGGTTCGGGGATCTCCTGCGCGCCGCCCGCGACGGCCTGCGCGACGATCCGGCGATCGGCGCCGCGGTGCGCGAGTCGGTCGACGTGCTGCTCGTCGACGAGTTCCAGGACACGAGCGCCGTGCAGCGCGATCTCGTTTACCTCCTGCGCGAGCGCGACGACGCCGCCCTGGCGCGCCCGGCCGGCGTCGCCCCGACGGCGGCCAGCCTCTGGGGACACGGGCTGTTCCTGGTCGGCGATCGCAAGCAATCGATCTACGGCTTCCGCGGGGCCGACGTCTCGATCTTCTGCCGCGTCTGCGCGGAGCTCGCGGGCGCTGCCGCCGGCCGCGCGCTCGAGCTCTCGCCGTCCCTGTGGTCGCCCGACCCGAGCGCCGACTTCGTCGCGCTCCGGGAGAGCCGCCGGTCGACGCCCGAGCTTCTCGCGTTCATCAACGCGTTCTCGGCGCGCGATTTCTCCCAGGATCGCGCGAGCGAGCAGGACCGCGCGCGCGAGGACGGCGCAGGCGCGAGCGCGCGGGCGCCCTCGCCGCGCGAGTTCGAGATCGCCTACAGCGCGGCCGAGCACCTCGTCGCGGCGCCGGGCGTGGCCGCGCAGGGCCCGACGGACGTCGTGCTCGTCCACGACGACGGCAGCGCTCCGGACGGCGTCGACGCCCTGGTCCGGGACGCGCGGGGGCAGCTGCGCGAGGCGCTGATCGCGGCCGCGTACATCGCGCGGCGCGTCCGCGGCGCGATCGGCGACGGCGCCGCGGGGAGCGCAGCGGGCGGCGATCTGCGCTTCCGCGACGTCGCCGTGCTCGCGCGGCGCCGGAGCACGATCCCCCTCGTCGAGCTCGCCCTCGCGCGCCTCGAGATCCCGTACGTGGTCGCGGGCCGCGCGCTCTTCGACGCGGCGGAGGTCCGCGACGTCGCCGCGATCCTCCGCCTGCTGCTCGACCCGCACGATCGCCTGGCCCTCGCGACCGTCCTCCGCGGCCCCATGGTGGCGCTCTCGGACACGGCGCTCGCGATCCTGGCACCTCCTGGCCGCGGCATCACGGTCCCGCTGCTCGGCCGCTGGTCGAGCGCCGCTGCGGCGCAAGGCGGCCGGGCGCCCTGGCCGGAGGACGCCGAGCCTGCGGACGCGCGTCCCCTGCCCGCGCTCGCGCGGCTGCCCATGGCGGATCGCGAGCGGCTCGAGGCGTTCCGCGCCCGCTTCGCCGGGCTGCGCCGCGCGGCGCTCCGCTCGACGCCCGGAGAGGCGATCCGGGCCGCGGTCTCTGCGTTCGATCTCGACCGCGTCATCGCCGCGCTCCCGCGCGCCCAGGCCCGGCTCGGCAACGTCGACCGCCTGGTCTCCGTTGCCCGCCGCCGGGGGGGCTCGCTCGCGAGCTTCGTCCGCTGGCTCGAGCGCCGGATACGCGACGAGGCGGACGAGCCGGAGGCCGCCGTGTTCTCGCCCGACGACGACGCCGTGCGCCTCACGACGATCCACGCCAGCAAGGGGCTCGATTTTCCAGCCGTGGTGCTCCTGGACCTCAACGCCGAGCCCCGCGCGGACCATCCGGGCCTGAGCTACATCCCGGCCGCGGGGGACCGCGCCGCCGCGCTGCTCGTGCGCCATTACGCGCGGCGGGTCGACAGGCCATCGCGGCTTGGCTCGCTCCAGGACGCCGAGTCGTCGGCGCACGGTCCGTCGTTGCCCATAAGCACGCCTGCGCTCCAGGCGGCGCGCGCCGAGGTGCGGGCTCGGGAGCGCGCCGAGCGGCAGCGGCTCACCTACGTCGCGATCACCCGCGCCCGCCGCGAGCTCGTGCTCGTCGGCGCCGCGGCCAGGCCGCGCAGCGGCTCCGCGTGGCTCACGTTGTCGGAGAACGCCGGCCCCCGACCCACGTTGACGCCGGCCGAGGCCGACCTCCGACCCACGTTGACGCCGGCCGAGGCCGGCCCCCGACCCACGTTGACGCCGGCCGACGCCGAAATCCCCGCGCCGCTCGCCCGCACGATCAGCGGGACGCTCGAGGCCCGCTCGCTGCTCGCCGAGGCGAAGCCGCCCGCCCCTGGCACCGACGCTTACGCGCGCGCCGCCCCCGTCCCCCGCCCGGCGCCAGCGGCCGAGCCCGCGCGCGCGCAGACCGTGCGGATCGCGACCGCGTCCCTGGCGACGTTCCAGGGGTGCTCTCGCCGCTTCCGGCTCCGGCACCTCCTCGGGATCACCGAGCCTGCCGGCGAGGGCCAGCTCGGCCTGTTCGACGTCGAGGGCCCGCCCGAGCTGCCGGGCGAGGAGCGCGTCGAGCTCGAGGAAGGCGCCGACCCGCGCCCTCCCGGCCGCGCCGCGCACCGGGTGCTCCAGCGCTGGTCGCACGCGCGCTGGGGTGAGCCGACGGAGGCCGCGGACGTCATCGCGCGGCTCGGCTTCGAGGGGCTCACGCTGCACAGCCCGGACGCGCTGCGCACCGCCGAGGGCATCGCTCGCTTCCTCGGAGGGCCCTACGCGCGGCAGGTGCGGGACGAGGAGGCGACGCTCCTCCGGGAGGAAGCGTTCGTGCTCGACATCGAGCCGCTGAGCGCCGGCGGGCGGCACGGCGCGCGGCTCGCGCTGGCGCTCGCGATCGATCTCGCCGTGCTGCACCCGGGCGGACCCATCGACGTCATCGAGTACAAGCGCGCGCGCCCCCGGGCGGATCTCGCGCCCTACGAGCTCCGCCTGCGCGCGAGCGCGCTCGCGCTGAGGAAGCGCTACCCGGACCGGCCGATCCGCGCCGGCGTGCTCTTCCTCGGCGCGGCGGCGGAGCCCGCGTGGCTCAGGGCCTCGGGGCCGATGGGCACGATCGCCGACGAGGAGCACGCGCGGTTCGAGCGCGAGCTCGCCCGTCTCGCCGAGCGCCTCTCCGAGGCGAGGGGCGCGGGGCGCTTCGACGGGGTGCCGGTCGAGGCGTGCCGCAGCCTGCGCTGCGGGTTCGTGCGGGCGTGCCACGGCTAGCGCCGCCCGCCAGGCGGGCCGGGCTGCTCACCAGCTCGCGGGGGCCTTGTCGCGGAACACGCCGCCCTGCGGCCCACCGCTCGGCAGCAGCGCGAGCCACACCGGCGTCTCGGCCCCCTCCTCGACGGACCGCGGCGCGTGCGCGCCGCCCATGCCCGTGCGCACCCAGCCTGGACAGGCTGCATTGCAGAGGATCCCGCGCCCGTCTCCGGCGAGCTCCCTCGCGAGGACGCCCGTGAGCGCGTTGAGCCCGATCTTCGAGACCGCGTAGGCCGACGAAGGCCACCCTTCGGCCGTGTGCCGCCCCGCGCTCACGTCGCCGACGAACTTGCGCATGAGCTGGATGAGCTCCTCGCGCGTCAGCTCGGCCTTGCCGAGCTGCGCCTGCAGCGACCTTCCGACCTTGCGCCGATCTCCGAGCCCGCTCGTCACCATGACCACCCTCCCCTCCGGCCTCACGAGCGGGAGGAGCGCGTCCGTCAGCCGGAGCGGCCCGAAGAAATTGACGTCGATGGTGTTGCGCGCGACCTCGGCGTTGAAGCCGTCCATCGCGACGCCCGCGTTGTTCACGACGATGTCGACGCCGCCGTGCTCCGCCGCGAGCGCGCGCGCGAGCTCCCTGACGCTCTCCTCGTCGGACACGTCGAGGCGCCGGGCCTCGACGGAGAGCCCCTGCTCCGCGAGCGAGGCCGCGGCGGCGCTGCCGCGGCGCTCGTCCCTGCTCCCCAGCACGACGTGGATCGCGCGACGCGCGAGCTGCCGGCAGATCTCGAGCCCGATCCCCCGGTTGCCGCCCGAGACCACCGCGACCCGCGTCATTCCGCGATCCCCATCAGACCCCTGCCTGCTCCTCGATCTCGTCCGAAGGCGCGCTCTGCGCCGGGGAGCGGCGCGGGGGCTCGAGCACGAGCGGCAGGATCTCCTCCATCGAGGACACCATCGTGATCTGGACCTGATCCTTGACGTCCTGCGGGATGTCCTCGAGGTCGCGCCGGTTCTTCGTGGGGATCAGCACGTGCCGGATGCCGGCGCGGTGCGCCGCGAGCAGCTTCTCCTTCACGCCGCCGACCGGCATCACCCGCCCGCGCAGCGAGATCTCCCCCGTCATGGCGACGTCGCTCCGCACCGGCGCGCCCAGCAGCAGCGACGCGACCGCGGCGAACATCGTCACGCCGGCGCTCGGCCCGTCCTTCGGCGTGCCGTGCTGCGGGATGTGCACGTGAAGGTCGATCTCCTTCAGCCACTCCGGGTCGAGGTGCAGGCGGTCGGCCTTGCTGCGCACGAAGCTCACCGCCGTGCTCGCCGACTCCTGCATCACGTTCCGCATGTTGCCGGTGAGCACCACGTTGCCCTTGCCCGGCATCTTCGTCGCCTCGATGAAGAGGATCTCGCCGCCCGCCGGCGTCCACGCGAGGCCGGTCGCGACCCCAGGCTGGAGCGTCCGCTCCGCGACCTCGGGGCGGTGCTTGTGCGGCCCGAGCACCTGCTCCACGTGCTCGGGCGTCGCCACCTCGCGCACGTCGTGGCCCTCGGCGACCTTCACGGCCGTCGCGCGGCACACCGCCGCGATCTGCCGCTCCAGGCCGCGCACGCCCGCCTCGCGCGTGTAATGGTCGACGATCGCCTCGATGCCCGGCGGCGTGAACTCCAGGCGCTCGTCCGTGAGCCCGTGCGCCGACAGCTGCTTCGGCACCAGGAACTCCCGCGCGATCCCGAGCTTGTCGGTCCGCGTGTAGCCGGGCACCTCGATGACCTCCATGCGGTCGACGAGCGGCCCCGGGATGCCGTCCCAGTTATTCGCCGTCGCGAGGAACATCACCTGCGACAGGTCGAACGGCAGGTCGAGGTAGTGGTCCTGGAACGTCGAGTTCTGCTCGGGATCGAGCACCTCGAGGAGCGCCGCCGCCGGGTCGCCGCGCAGGTCGACGCCCATCTTGTCTACCTCGTCGAGCACGAGCACCGGGTTCCTGGTCCCCGCCTTCTTGAGCGCCTGCAGGATGCGCCCGGGCAGCGCGCCCACGTACGTGCGCCGGTGACCGCGGATCTCCGCCTCGTCGCGCACGCCGCCGAGCGCGATGCGCTCGTAGCGCCGGCCCATGCTGCGCGCGATCGACTTGCCGAGCGACGTCTTGCCGACGCCGGGCGGCCCGATGAAGAGCAGGATCGGCCCCTTCTTGTCCGAGCGCAGCTGCCGGATCGCCGAGTACTCGACGATCCGCTTCTTCACCTTCTCCAGCCCGAGGTGGTCCTCGTCGAGGCAGCGCCGCACGCTCTCGACGCTCAGCTTGTCCACCGTCGTCTTGGACCACGGCAGATCCGCGATCCACTCGAGGTAGGTCTTCGTCACGTTGAACTCGGCCGACTGCTGCGCCATCGACCGCAGCCGGCTGAGCTGCTTGCGCACGACCTTGTCGACCTCCGCCGGCACCTTGGCGCGCCGGATGCGCTCGCGGAGCTCCTCGATCTCGTCGTCGTCGCCGCCCTCGCCGAGCTCCTCCTTGATCGACTTCATCTGTTGCCGGAGGATGTACTCGCGCTGCGACTTGCCCATCTCCTCCTGCACCATCGAGGAGATCTCCTTCTTGACCCGCAGCACCTCGAGCTGCCGCCCGACCATCGCGAGCACGAGGCGCACGCGCGCCTTCACGTCGAACGCCTCGAGGATCTCCTGCTTGTCGCCGACCGAGGCCTGCGCCTGCGGGAAGTTCGAGGCGATGAGGTCGGCGAGCGCGCCGGGCTCGCGCACGTTGTCGAGGATGCCCGCGGTGTCGCGCGGCAGGTTCGGCATCAGGCCGAGCACCTCGCGCGTCGCCTCGCGCAGGCCGGCGCCCAGCGCCTCGAGCTCCACGTCGCGCACGAGCGACTCCGGGATGCGCTCGATCCGCGCGCGCATGTACGGCTCCAGCGAGAACGCCGCCTTCACGCGGAAGCGGCCGAGCCCGTTCAGCACGACCGAGTAGTTGTTCGGACCGAGCCGGATGACCTTCACGACGCGCGCGATGGTCCCGACGGAGTAGAGCTCCTTGAACGTCGGCTCGTCGACGTCCGGCGACCGCTGGCTGATCACCCCGACGAGCGCGCGCTCGCGGCCGAGGAGGTCCTCGACCAGGCGAACGCTCCGCGGCCGGCCGACGTTGATCGGCACGACCGACATCGGAAACAGCACGGAGTTGCGGAGCGGGAGGATCGGGACGCTGTCGGCGTCGGGCGAGGGGGGCGTTCGCGAGGAAGGATCGCCGGTCGGCATACCGACAACCCTAGTACAGCGCTCTTCTCGAAGCCATGTCGCGGGCGCGCCACTAGAAGTCCTTGATCTTCCAGACCCCGTGCTCGCGGGTGAAAGCGACCGTGCCGCCGGCGCCATAGGCCATCGACGCGCTGTCCCCGGTCTCCTCGATGGTCGCGGTCGGCAGCGCCGCCTTGATCGCCTGGACGACCCGGTTGATCTGCTCCCGCTGCGGCCCCTCCCACGCGGCCTTCAGCTTCTCGGGGGTGAGCTGCGCCGCACCTGCCGCGGCCCTGGCCGTCCCGGGCCGACCGCCAGGCTTCTGCGCCGCGTCAGCGCCCGCGCTGCCCGCCGCGCCCTCCGGCCCCGCGGGCTGCGCCGCGCCGTCCCCGCTCGCCGCACCGGCCGCGCTCGCCGCACCCGCCGCGCTCGCCGCGTCCGCCTCCCCACCCGCGCCACCCGCTGGCTCGACGAGCCCTTCCTTCTCGGCGTCGGGAACGTAGCGCATGATGACGTCGTAGCGCCTGCGCTCGAAGGCGCGCAGGAAGCCCACCAGGGCCTGCCGGGGCGTCGCCTGGCCGTACAGATCGACCGCCGCCGCGTCGAGCCGCCAGCGGCCCCCCTCGAAGACGAGCAGGAGCTCCTCGCCGTTCGGCATGGTGACCGTCGCCGTCACCACCGGGTCGGCCGCGGGCCGCGCGATGGCGCGGGCGATCTCGAGCGCGTCGTCCGGATTGTCGCGGACCGCGCGCCGGAACGCCTCGAGCGACATGGACCGCTTGGCCTCGTCCGAGAGCAGCCGGTAGGCCGCGTCGACGCGCCCCTCCTGGAGCGCCTGCGCGTAGGCCCGCAGCGTGTCGCTCGGGCCCTGCTGGGCGTAGCTCGATCCGCACGCGGGGAGCGCGAGGGAGACCAGGAGGAGGGCCGTTCGCTTCACGGGTCGGGCCATAGCATACGCGGCGGCGAGCGCGCAGGCGCGCGCGGCGTCGACCCCCATGCGCGCTCGCCGCCGCGCGCCTCCGGAGGCCGCCGCCCGCGTCACCGCGCGAGCTTCAGGATGGCCCCGTCCTTCACCGGCGTGCCGTCTTCCTGGTCCGGCGAGCCCTCGTTGATCCAGTAGACGGCGAGCTCGTCCACCGCGATGTCGCCGGGCCGCTCTTGCTGCGAGGCCAGCACCTCGGGCTCCCCGCCATCCTTCGGCATGCGCACGACAGTGCCCTCGTCGCGGCGGGTCCAGTAGACGTGCTCGTCGTCCAGCGCGATGCCGTTCAGCTGGCCCTGGTCCGACACGATCGCGGTGGCCTCGCCGATCTCCCCCCCGGTCAGCGCCGCCCGGAAGACGCTGCCGCCCTCGAAGCTCGCCCAGTAGACCGCCACCGCGCTCCCCTGGGCGTCCACGTCGAGCGCGATCTCCCGCGGGGTGAGCTGCCCGGTCGCGACCGTCCGCGTGCTCCCTCCGAGGGAGCAAGCCACCACGCCGTCGGCCCTGCCCAGCGTTCCCTGGTAGGTCCAGCACACGGTGTCCCCGGCGCTGGCCACCCGGTAGGGGGACTCGACCACCGCGTCGGGCCGCGCGAGCTCCTCCGGCGCGCCGAGCTCGACCTCCGCGCCGCTGCCGCTCACCGCCGCCCGGAAGACGCCGCCGCCCCAGAGCTCGGTCCAGGTGAGGACGTCGCCGGAGAGCGCGAGCCCCTCGGGCTGCTTGAGATCTCCGAGCAGCTCGCGCGGCTCGCCGCCCGCGAGCGGGGCCACCATCAGCGTGCCGTCCTCCGCGTTCGTCCAGAAGACGACCTCCCGCGCCTCGTCGACCGCGAGGTCGCGCGGCGAGGCCTGCGCCGCGCCGAGGATCAGCGGCTCGCCGCCGTCGCGCGGGGTGACCTTCAGCTCCCCGTCCTGCCTCGCCGTCCCTGTCTCGTCGAAGGTGGTGCCGGAGAGCCAGGCCACGCCGCCCGCCGCCACCCGCAGCGACACAGGGTGGACCTGCGCGACCGCGACAGGGACGGGGGCCGCCGCGTCGGGCTCGGTGTACTGGCCCCCGCCCGACGCCGACCACGGGCCGCACGTCGGCAGGTCGGTGCCCTTCCTGCGGCACGTCCCCTCGCCCGCTGTCGCGATCGCGAGCCCCGCGAGCTTGCCCTGCTGCGCCCTCCGGCACACCTCGACGGGCAGGCGGAGGACATTGCCGGCCTCGACCCGGAAGCCCGCGTCGCTCTCGGCGTCGAGCGGCACGAAGCACGCGCTCTCGCCGCAGATGCCGCCGCCCTGCGTGAGGAGCGCGACGTTGATCTCGCCGCTCGGCACGGTGGCGCGGCAGACGGTGGCGTCCGCGGCGAACGCCTCGAGATCGACCGGCGCCGACTCCGCGGCCGCGAAGCACTGGAGCGTGTCGAAGCAGAGCCCGTCGCTGTCGCCGTCGCCGCCGCCGAACACGGCCTGCGCCTCGAACTCGGGCAGGGAGCGCGAGTCGATCTCGCGCGGCACGCACGAGCCGGCGACGCAGCTCTGGCCCTCGGGACAGCTGTTCTTGACGAGCACGTGGCCCTGCGCGTCGCGCAGCGCGTTGCCGTCCGCGTCGCGCTCTACCTCGGCCGAGCCGTCGCACAGGAACTGGATGGGCATGTGGAGCGTCGCGGTGCGGCCCTCGGGCACCGTCGTGAGCACCTCGCGGAGCAGGCGCACCCCGTCCTTGCCGCCGCGGCTCGCGATGACGCGCACCCGGAGCGACTGCGTCGGATCGTCGGGGGAGAGGAAGCCGAGCGTGGCCGGCAGGCGGATCGAGTCCTCGCCCCCGAGCCGCTCGAACGTCTCGTCGTAGACGATCGACCCGTCGAGCGTCGCCTCCACCCGGATCGTGTCGATGTCCTTCGGCAACGACATGTCCGTCTGGAAGACGACCATGAGCTGCCCCTTCTCGCCGCCGCAGGCCGAGACCCCCGCCGCCGCCGCGAGGGAGAGGAAGCTCACCACCGCGATCGCTGCCGCCCTCTTCCGCTTCATGTGCATCAACGCCTCCCTCCAAACCCGAGCGGGACCGTGCCGAGGCTGCCCTGCTCCGCCGGCGTCCCCGGCTCGAAGAGCAGGGCGCCCGCGACGAGCGCGCCGGCGAAGATCGCCGCGCCTCCGCCGATCCACAGCCATCTGCTCGCGCCGCCCCGCTCCGGAGCGCGCTCCAGCGAGACGTCGATGCGGCGGTGCTCCTCGTCGCGGACCAGGACCGCTACCTCGTACGGCGTCATCCCGGGCGCGGTCACGCGCAGCGCGTGGGTCCCGCTCGGCACCGAGCCCTCCCAGCGGCCCTTGCCCACGACCTTGCCGTCGAGCGCGATGAGGTCGTCCTGCTTCGCGGCGATCAGGAGCCGCCCCCGGTGCACCGCCCGCTCGAGCCGCGCCAGAAGGGCGACGCTGCCGCCGCCCACAACCTTCTCCTGGCGGACAAAATCGACGAAGCCCGGCTTCGACACGCGGATGCGGCGCTCGCCTATGTCGATCGGCACCGGCGCCGCGAGCGGCGTCGTCCCGACCGGCTCGTCGTCCACGAACACCGTCGCCCCCGGCTCGCTGGCCGTGATCTCGAGGCGGGACACGTACGCCCCCGTCGCCTGGATCAGCTCGGCGATGTCCTGCTTGTCGCGGGCCGACAGCGCGGCGCCCGCCTCGTCCTCCATGCGGCGCAGCGTCGCGAGCATCTTCGCGTAGCGCCGCAGGTTCTTCTGGCAGAGCGCGACGTTCCAGAGCAGGCGGTGATCGCGCGACAGCTCGTAGGCGCGCTCGAAGCGCGCCAGCGCGCCCGCGTAGTCGCCGTCCTTGAACAGCGCGGCGCCCGCCCCGTGCTCGGCCTTGGCCATCCCGGTCAGCGACTCGGAGAGCGGCCTCTCTGCCGGCGCTCCGGCCGGCTGCGCCGGCGCGGCGGGCGCCGGCTGGGCCGCCGCGACGCCCGCCGCGAGCCCCACGCTGAGCGCGGCCGCGACGGCGCGCCACCCCTGGCCCAGATGCTTCCCTCGCATCGATGCTCCTTGCTCTCGCGGAGTCAGGCCGCGCAGGCCTGGCTTCGATCATCGCGATGCTACCCGATGCGCGCGGCGGGCGAGCGACAACGGGAACGTCACGGACAATCGTCTTTGCTCCGCTTGCGCTGGCGAGGATACCATCCGGCGCCCATGAGAGGCCTGATCACGGCGAGCGCGGCGCTCGCGAGCGCGCTCCTCGGCATCGCGCTGGGCTCGTCGCCCGCGCGCGCGGAGGGGCCAGGCGCCGTCGCGCTGAGCCGGTTCGAGCCGACGCCCGCGGGCGACCCGCTGTTCGGCGTGCCGTCGCCTTTCATCGGCGGGCACCTGGTCCCGCGCGGCTTCCTCCTGTTCGATCACGCGGAGGACCCGCTCACGCTCTCGGACGGCACCTCGCCCGACCGGGTGATCGTCGGCAGCCAGTCGCTCCTCCATGTCGGCGGCTCGCTCTCGCTGTGGGATCGGCTCCTCGTCTCGGCCTCGCTGCCGCTGGCGCTGGCCCAGAGCGGCGACGGCCCGGCCGCGGCGGCCTCCGTCGGCGCGCCCGAGGCGCCGTCGTCCCCCGCGTTCGGCGACCTGCGCCTCGCCGTGCGCGTCCGGCTGCTCGGCGACGACAGCGACGCCTTCCAGATCGGCACGAGCGCGTCCCTGCACCTGCCCACGGGCAGCTCGGACGCGTACGTCGGCGAGGGCGCGGTCCGCGTCACGCCGCAGCTCCTGCTCGGCGGGCGGGTCTCGCGCTTCGTGTGGAGCGCCGCGGGCGGCGCCGTGATGCGGAGCTCCGAGAACCCCTCGACGCTCGCCTACGGCGGCGGCGCGGCCGTGCTCCTCTGGGACGACCGGCTGCAGGTCGGCCCGGAGCTGTACGCCGAGACGATGCTGCAGGGCGGCTCGCTGCCGCTCACCGAGCGCGAGCGGGTCGCGGTGGAGGGCACCACGAGCGCCGAGCTGCTTCTGAGCGCGCGGCTCCGCCCCCTCGCGGGCCTCGTGCTCGGGGCGGCCGCCGGCCCAGGGTTCGGGGAGGCGATCGGCGCGCCGTCGTTCCGCGCGATCGGCATGGTGGCGTGGGCCCCGCCCGCGCCGCCGCCGGCCAGGGCGGAGGGCCCGGATCCGGACGCGGACGGCATCTCCGGCCCGGAGGACGCGTGCCCGTATGCGTACGGGCAGGCCAGCGCGGACGCGCGGCGGCGCGGCTGTCCCGTGGAGGACCGCGACGAGGACGGCGTGGCCGATCCGGACGACGCGTGCCCCGACGCAGCCGCGGGCAGCGACGGCGGCGATCCGGCGCGGCGCGGCTGTCCCGCGGACCAGGACGGCGACGGCCTGCCCGACGCGCTCGACGCGTGCCCCGCGGACAAGGGCGACGCGTCGGGCGAGGCGACGCGCGGCGCGGCGCGCCCCGGCTGCCCCGCCGCGGCGAGCAAGCCCGCGGACCAGGACGGCGACGGCCTGCTCGACGACGCCGACGCGTGCCCGCGCGAGAAGGGCCCGGCGAGCGACGACCCGGCCGCGCGCGGCTGCCCGAAGCGGGTGCGGGTGCAGGGCGATCAGGTCGTGCTGCTGGAGCCCGTCGTGTTCCGCGTGCTGAAGAACGACCCGGCGCCGATCGATCCGAAGAGCGAGGCGGTGCTCGCCGAGGTGCGCGACGTGATCGCAGAGCACCCGGAGTGGGTGAAGATCGAGGTCTCCGCGCACACGGACACCGCGGGCAACGCCCGGTTCAACGAGACGCTCTCGGCGGCGCGCGCGGAGTCGGTGCGCAGGTGGCTCGTCGAGAAGGGGATCGCGGCCGAGCGGCTGGTCGCGAAGGGATACGGTGCGAGCCAGCCGATCGCGGACGACAAGAGCGCGGCCGGGCGGGAGAAGAACCGGCGGGTGCAGCTCCTCGTCCTGGAGAAGAAGTAGCCCTTCGTCAGCGGCGCGCGGCGTGCGGCGTTGAATCGATGGCGAGCGCGGGCGGTGACGCCGGCGCCGGCGGCGACGGCGGTGCGGGCGGTGCGGGCGGTGACGCTGGCGCCGACGGCGATGGCGGCGCGGGCGGCGACGGCGGTGCTCCCCGGCCCGGTGGCGGCACGCCGCGGGCGCACGGCAACGGCTGCGGGCTGGCGGCGAGCGCCGAAGGGCCAGCGGCGCCCTCGTCCGTCTGGCTGCTCGCAGCGGTGCTCCTCGCCGGCCGCCGGCGTCGGCGGCGCTAGTTCCGTCCGCCAGCTGTCCGGCCAGGGATGGCCGAAGAGAGAGTTCAACGCAAAGGCGCAAAGTCGCGAAGGCGCAAAAGAACAAACTTCATGCATTTTTGCGTCTTTGCGCTCTTGGCGTCTTTGCGTTGAACTCTCTCTTCGATCGCGAGGCAGATCCCTGGCAGGATTTCTGAAGCGCGGACCGGGGACACGCGACCGCCGCGATCAGATAACGTGGGAGCGCAGCGCCGGGTGCGGCGGAGCGCAGCGCCACGTGCGGCGGGCGCTCCGCCGGCGCGGACGGCCTCAGCCCTCGAAGACGGTGGTGCCGGCGCCTTCCCCGTCCCCGGCCGCCACGGGCTGACGCGGCTCCTCGACGCCCGGGCCGCTCGTCCCGCTGCCCGCGTAGCGCCTGCCAGCCCGGTCCGAGCCCTTCAGCACGGGGCCGCGGATGGTCTCGACGGCCTCGGCGGGCGCGTTGGAGATCTCCAGGTTGGAGAGCACCGCGGACACCACCCGAAGCCACTGGTTGCGCGCCGCCAGGATCGTCGCGTTCACGACCGGCGCCGTCTTCTCCTTGGCGGCGAGCTCGTCCCGCTGGTGCTCGATCGCGGAGATCTCCTTGCCCGACGCGATCCACCGCTGCGCCGTGTGGAGCAGCGTTCGCTTGCCGGGCGCGGGTATGGTCTTCAGGAACTCGGCAATCGAGGGTTCCTCGTCGAGGAGCCGGGCGATCCGCGCCGTGTTGCCCGACTCCGCGGTGGGCGATGCCTTGATGATGGCAAGCCCGCTCGGGAACAGCCTCGCCTCCACCTGATCACAGATCGCCGCCCGGCCGGTGTCCGGCGGCTGCTCCGCGAGGCAGTGCTCGCGATGCGCGTCGATGCCGTACGAGACCGCCTTGGCCAGGTGATCGTGGCGCTCATCGACCCTCGCGAGCTCCTCGTTCAGGGCCATCATCCTGGCCGACGCGCTCGTCTTGCTCGGACGAACCGCGAGCACGGCGGCGTGGACCTCGACCACCTTGTCGTGCAGCCCCGCGATCTCCGGAATCGACAGGAACAACCGCCTTCGCTGGGGATTCTCCACCCATGGAGCCACGAGCGCGACCATCTCTTCGATCATCAGGTGCTTCAACATCGCAAGAGCCTCCTCCCCGGGGGGAACAGCGTGTCGGGTCAGGAAAGCCCTGGATCAGCCGCCTGTCGATGACACCCGATTACCGCCAGGACCCAGCTCACTCCGGTTGGAACGCCGAAATGTGCGGTGGGATGGCGGCCTTGGCCGGCGCGCGCCGTGAGCGGGAGGGGCACGTCCGGATCTGGCGCCCAGCATAATTTTGAAGTGAAGCCCAGATCCGGACCTGGGCAGCGCGCTCCGATCGGCGCCCAGAACGGGTCCCGATCTGGGCGCCGCGTCGGAATCAGGCGCTCGCGAAGGTCCCGACCCGGACGGTTGGTCGAAATCGAGCGCTCACCCGGGTCCCGACCTGGGCCGAGCGTCGAAATCGAGCGCTCACCCGGGTCCCGACCTGGGCGAGCGTCGAAATCGAGCGCTCACCTCGGTCCCGATCTGAGCGGGTGCCTGACGGCGAGCGCGGGTGCCGGTCGCGACCTTTGCGGTCGCCTGGCGGCGAGCGTCTCCGCGGGGCGCGCCAGCGGCGGCGTCGCCTCGGTCAGGGCTCCTTCGACCCCGACGCCGACCACGGCCCGCAGGTCGGCAGCCCCGCGGTCTTCTGGGGGCACGCCGCCGTCACCGGCGACGTCACCACGGCCGCGATCCTGTCCGCCATCCGCCCGCATACCGCCGGCGGCAGCTGTATCCGCCCGTCTTCCCCGACCTGGAAGCCGTCGGCGCTTCCGGCGTCGAGCGCCACCAGGCACCTGCTTTCCTGGTCGTCGTCGTCGTCACAGATGCCGTCGTGCGAGGTGGTCTCCAGCGCCACGTTCGTCGTGGCATCGCCCGCGATGGTGCACGCCGCGTCGACCTCCACCGGCTTCGCGTCCGGGAAGCAGGCCGTCACGTCGAAGCAGTCCCCGTCCCCTTCGCCCTTGCCGCCACCGTAGACGTTGCTGGGCCAGTAGTCCGGCAGCGCGCTCGCGTCGATCACCTTCGACACGCACGACCCGGCGACGCAGGTCTGACCTTCCTCGCAGAGCGTGCTCTCGACATCGCCGCTCCCCTCGCTGCTCCCCGAGTCGTCGCAGAGGAAGTTGAGCGGCAAGGTCAGCAGCGCGATACGGTTCTTCGGGATCTTCGTGACCGCCTCGCGCAGGATGCGCACCGGGCCGAGCGCATCCTGGACGCGGGCGCTGACCTTGATCGTGATGGATTCGCCCCCGCCGCTCGAGGAGTAAAAGCCGATCGTCGCCGGCAAACGCGCGCCAGGCTCGGAGTCGCCGAGCCGCTCGTAGGCAGAATCGAACTTGCCTGTGCCGCCCTCGAACACCTGGACCTGGAGGACGTCGAAGTCCTTCGGCAGGGAGAGATCCGTCGAGATGGCCACGACGATCTCGTCGGGCGGAGAACAGCTCCCGCACGCGAGCGCGGCGAGCGCGGCGAGCGCGGTCCGGCGGCCGCGGCTCATCGGCCACCTCCGAAGGGGATCGCGAAGGAGGCGCCGCCTCGCGCGGACAGGGGGACCGAGCCGGGCGTCGTGTTGCCGGCGACCGGCGGATCCGGCCCGAAGACCCCGAAGCCGACCAGGAGCGCGCCCGCGAGCACGGCCACGCCGCCGCCGATCCAGATCCAGCGCTCGATGTTGCTCTCCTTGGGCCTGGGCACCAGCGAGACCTGCACGCGGCGCGTCTGGTCGTCGAGGATCATGACCTCGGACTGGTGCGACTCCATGCCGGACGCCGTGACGCGGAGCGTGTGGCCGCCGCTCGCCACCATGCCTTCCCAGGTGCCGCGACCGACAACGCGGCCATCCAGGGAGATGACCGCATCCGGCCCCGCCGCGACGATGAGCCGCCCCTGGTGGACCTCCTTCTGCAGCGTGGCCTTCACCGTGACCACGCCGCCGCCCGCCACCTGCTCGGTCACCTCGACGTCCTTGAAGCCCTTCTTGGTCACCCGGATCTTGCGGGTGCCTATGTCGAGCAGCACGGGCTCGCGCAGCGGGGTCTGGCCGACCTCCTCGCCGTCGACGAGGACCGTGGCGCCCGCCTCGCTCGCCTGGAGGTCGAGGCGGCTGACGTAGGCCCGGGTCGCCTCGATGAGGTCGGCGGCATCCTTGCGGTCCTGCTCGGTGAGCTGCGGGCCCGCGTCGCGGAGGAGCTGCTCGATCGTCGCCAAGAGGCGCGTGTAGCGCTTCAGGTTCTTCTGGCAGAGGGCGATGTTCCAGAGCAGCCGCGGGTCGCGGGAGAGCTCGTAGGCGCGCTCGAACTTGATGATGGCGTTGCGGTAGTCGCCGTCGTTGAACAGGATCCGCGCGGCCTCGTACTCGGCCTTGGCTTCGCCCGTGAGCGTCTCGGAAGGCGGCCGCTGGACTGCCGGCGCGCTCGGAGCGGGCGCCCCCGCGGCAGGCGCGGGCTGGGCAGCCGCGGGCGCGGGCCGAGGCGCGGCAGGCGCGGGCTGAGGCGCGGCAGGCGCAGGCTGGGCGCCGGCGCGCGCGGGTTGAGGTGCGGCAGGCGCAGGCTGGGCGCCGGCGCGCGCGGGTTGAGGTGCGGCAGGCGCGGGCTGGGCAACCGCCGGGGCGGACCCCGCCAGCGCGGCGCCGCCGAGCGCGAGCGCGGCGCAGACACGGAAGCACCTGCGGCCCCGCAGCGGGAGCCGTTCGCTTCCAGGCCAACTCATTGGATCTTTCCTCTCTCGTTCAGTCTGTCGAAGGCGCTCGGGTTGGCGGTCCCCTGCGACGCAGCGGTCGTGGTCGGCGCGGCCGCCGACGGCGAAGCCGCCGCGGTTGACCGGGCGGAAGGCACCGCCGAGGCCCTCGGCCGAGGCGTCGCCAGGACAGGCGCCGCGCTCGCCGACGCAGTCGCGGACGCCGTCGCCGACGCCGCGGCGCTCGCCGACGGCGGCGTCGCGGGCTCCGGCGGCGCCGCGGTCGCCGCGGTGACCTCCGGAGCCACCAGGGGCGGCAGCGGTGCCGCGACGGGCGCGGATGGCTCGGCGGAGGGGATCGCGGCCGTGGCCGACGGGTCGGCGGCGGGGTCGCCCGTGCCGCCGTGGAACGTGACCACACGCAGGACCCCGCCGAGCACCGCCGCGACGCCCACGCCGGCGAGCGCGAGCACCACGCCGGTCCGCTTGCGACCGGGAGACACGGAGCCGCCGGCCGCCCAGCCAGGCGCCGTGGCCGCCGGACCGGCCGTGTGGCCGACCGCAGCGCCCGCCGTGTGGCCAGCGGCAACGCCGGCCGTCGCGTCCGCTGGCGGCACGCCGCTGGGCCGCACCTGCGCCGTCCCCCCGGGGACGCTGCTCGCCCGCTCCTGCGCCGTCGGCCAGGAGGGAACGCTCATCCGCTCGCGCGCGGCGCTCGCCCTGTCGCGCCAGGCGACCGCGGGCACGAGCCCCAGCGTCCGCTCGATCCGCTCGAGCGACGCGAGCGCGAGCGGAGGGCCGAAGTCGACGATCGCGCCCGCGAGCTCGGCGACGGACCTGAAGCGCTTCGCGACGTCCTTCTCGAGGCAGCGCAGGATCGCCGCCTCGAGGCCCGGCGGCAGGTCGCGCCGGAACGTGCTCGGCGACGGCGGCGCCTCGGTGTTGATCATCAGGATGAGCTCGGAGAGCGAGGTCGCGTCGAACGGGACGCGCGCCGTGAGCAGCTGGTAGAGGATGGCGCCGAGCGACCAGATGTCCGCGCGCGTGTCGACCGTGCGCGCCGAGCGCATCTGCTCCGGGGCCATGTAGAGCGGCGAGCCGAGCACCATCGCCGTCTTCGTCAGCCCGAGCTCCGGCTCGCCCCCGGCCGCCGACGGCTCCGCGATCGCCTTCGAGATGCCGAAGTCGAGCACCTTCACCATGCCGGAGCCGTCGGCCCCGCGCGCGAGGAAGAGGTTCGCCGGCTTGAGATCGCGGTGGATGATGCCGGCCGCGTGCGCCTCGGCGATCGCCTCGCACGCCTCGAGCACGTAGCCCACGGCCTCCTCGAGCTCGAGGGGCCCGCGCTCCCGCAGCGTCTGCTGGAGGTCGCTCCCCTCCAGGTACTCCATCACCATGAACGGCGCGCCGGTCTCCAGCGTCCCGACGTCGAGCACGCGCGCGACGTGCTCGCTCTTCAGGCGCACCGCCGCGCGCGCCTCACGCACGAAGCGCTCCACCATCTCGGCGTTGGCGCCGGGATGGAGCAGCTTGATGGCGACCCGCTGGTGGAGCTGCTCGTGCAAGGCGGCGACGACGACGCCCATGCCCCCCTGCCCGAGGATGCGCTCGATCCGGTATTTCCCCGACAGAATTTGGCCTTCGGCAACCGGTGCGCTCACGGACGCTCCTGCGTTGGGGCGGCCTTCAGGCGCCACCATCGCCACGTTATTCAGGGGGCCACCTTATTCCATCCGGTGCTGGCATCCAAGACCTGCCGGCCGGGGGCCGGGAAGTGGACCGGGGCGGCCGCCGGGATGGACGGGCGGCTCGTCGGTCGCGTTTTGCGCGTTTTGCGCGCTCTGCGCGCTCCCCATCGACGCCCCGGGCGACTACCCTACGCGCCATGCCCCGCATCGCCAACGTCGAGCGCAAGACGCGCGAGACCGACATCCGCATCGAGATCGATCTCGACGGCCAGGGCCGCTCGTCGATCAAGACACCGCTCCCCTTCCTCACGCACATGCTCGATCAGATCGCCCGCCACGGCCTGTTCGATCTCACCGTCCACGCCGAGGGAGACATCGAGATCGACGGCCACCACACGACCGAGGACTGCGGCATCACCCTGGGCACGGCCGTGCAGAAGGCGCTCGGCGACAAGGCGGGGATCGCGCGCTACGGCGAGGCGACGCTCCCCATGGACGAGGCGATGGCCCAGTGCGCGCTCGACCTCTCCGGCAGGCCGTACTTCGTCTGGCGCGTGCCGCTGCCCAAGGCGAAGCTCGGCACCTGGGACGTCGAGCTCGCCCCCGTGTTCTTCGAGGGCTTCGCGCGCGGCGTGGGCGCGAACCTCCACGTCCGCCTCATCGAGGGGGACAACCTGCACCACATCGTCGAGATCTGCTTCAAGTCCTTCGCCAAGGCGCTGATGAAGGCGACCCGGATCGAGCCGCGCGTCGCCGGCATCCCGTCCACCAAGGGGAGCCTCTGAGCCATGCAAGCGATCGCGCTCGTCGACTTCGGGATGGGCAACCTGCGCTCCGTGGAGAGGGCGCTCCTCCAGGCCGCCGGAGACGCCGGCGCGCCCTGCGCCGTGACGCGCACGGGTGATCCGGACGTCATCGCGCGGGCGGACAAGGTCGTGGTGCCAGGCCAGGGCGCATTCCGCGACTGCGCGGCCGCGCTGGCGAACGGCCTCGGCGAGGTGCTGCGCGAGCAGATCCGGAAGGGCACGCCCTACCTCGGCATCTGCCTCGGCATGCAGGCGCTCCTCGACGCGAGCGAGGAGGCCGAAGGCGCGCGCGGGCTCGGCGTGTTCCCCGGCGTCGTCAAGCGCCTCACCCCGGAGCTGGGCGCGCCCGACGCGAGCGCGCCGGCCGGCGAGCCCTGGGCCGGGATCAAGATCCCTCACATGGGGTGGAACCGCGTCGCGATCACCCGCGAGGTGCACGGCCCGCTGCGCGCTTTCGCGGGCGATAACCCGTTCGTCTACTTCGTCCACAGCTACCACGCCGTCCCGGACGACCCGACGCTCGTCGCGGCCACGACGCAGCACGGCCCGCACCGGATCACCGCGGCGCTCGAGCGGGACAACGTGACCGCGACGCAGTTCCACCCCGAGAAGAGCCAGGACGCCGGCCTGCGCCTGCTCGTCCGCTTCCTCAACGGCTGAGCGGAGCGCCAGTCTCGATTTCCGCGGCGCCCGGGGGTCAGACGGTTGCGGGCGCCGCGTTCATTCTTCTGCGGACGCGAAGGTCATGTTTTCGCGGCTCTTCGTGGTTAGATCCTGCGGATCTCCGAGGCCATCCACACAGCGGCAGCGCCGCGCGAGGTCTGCTCGAGCTGCGATGCCGCTACTGAAATACGCCGATCGTGTCGAGGAAACCGTAGTAAGCGTCGATCTTGCCCGACGGAACCGTGTCGATGCCGGTGTTGACCATGCCATCGCCGTCCATCAGCGGGGCGAGGATCTCCTTGGTCCCGTCGAGACCGACGGTCTTGATGCCGTAGAGGATGTAGGGCACGAGGTAACCCTGGTAGTATTGCCGCTGTGTGTGTGTGGCCTTGATGCGCCCCTGGCGCATGTAGTCGACGGTCCTCGGATCGAAGTCGAACGCGACGATGGGGACATCCGGTATGCCCGCGGCGTCGGCGCCCATCACGCACCGGTACGAGATGTCGAACAGGCCGACCATACCGATGACGGGCGGGTCCGCGGCCTCGATCCGGGATTTCATCGAGTCGACGTCGACGGCCTCGTCGAGCTCAAAGCCGGCATGGCTCACCAGGGGCGTGTAACCGGCTGCCTCGATCACCTCCAGGGCCCCCTGCGTTCGATTGTACCCGTCCACCCAGAATGCTCCGGAGACGCCGTGGATAAGCACGGTACCTGGCGGCGGGGGCAGCATCGTGAGCAAGGTCTTCCCCGCCACGGCTCCCGCAGACTTGTTGAGGGTTCCGACGTAGAGCGAGCGCTGCGAGCCCGGCAAGTCGCCGTCGAGCGTCACCACGTGGACCCCCTTCGCGACGGCCTTATCGATCGCGGCTCCGTTCATCTCACCGTAGGGCGCGATGCCGATCCCTTCAACGCCGTCCGCTACCGCCTGCTTGATCTGCTTATTCTGGATGTCCTGTGACGTCGTCATATCGCTCGACTGGTCAGTGGGCCCGAGCACGTTTCCCGTGACCTCGAGCTCACCCATCGCTCGGCTCGCACCCGTGGCGATCGACGCGAAGAAGGGGGTGAGGTTCTTCAGCAGGACCACCATCTGCATCGGCTCGACAGTGCCCTCATTGATCTTGGCAATGAGGTTATCGACCGTCGTCTCGAGCTCCACTGGAGTGAATTCGTTCTCTGGCGTTGGCGTCCGATCGATGAGTGCGGCCTTCGTGCCCGCGCCGGGGGTATCGCTCGATCCACACGCCGCCGTCGTCATGATGAGCCCGAAGGCCGCCATCCAACATCGTCCAATCGTGGTCATGAGGCCTCTCCTCGTCGGTGGTTCGCTCCATCGCGCGCGGTACTCCCGTGCGAATCCATCCTGCAGCGAGATGCCCCCCAGGCGTGGTCTGTGACGGATACGGGGGTGACCGGGCGCTGCCGGCGAGCACGACACCAAGCGCAGAGATGCAGGTCCCACGCGCAGCCCGGTTTCCATACAGCGCACGCGTCGTCTGCGATGCGCGAGCCAGATGTAGTCCCACGGAAGCGATGCAGAGAAGGCGTCCCAGCGTCCATGCCCGATCTTTCAGGTTACAGAGTCGAGCATCGAGCTGTCAATGGACAGGATAACAATCGAGGGGCGGGATAGGGGTCGGGTGGGCTCGCACACCCCCGCGCCATGCCGGAACAGGTGACCCGGCGCGTCGCCTCGATGCTCGGCCTGGGTCGTTCACACGAGGCGAGACATCGGCGAGGTGAGTCGCCAGCATAGCTCCGGGGCATCACCGATGTCGCGGCTCAGCGACGTCGTCTCGACGCCGTGTTCGATGGGCTCGACGGTCCGACTCCTGGCCGTCCCGTATCGGCTCGGCTCAGAAGGGCTGGAGGTGCGGTGAGCGGCGATAGACGATCTGGCCGCCGGTCTTCGACAGCGCGTAAGCGAACCCGAGCTCCAGGGTCGAGCGGGTGATGAGGCTCCCGAGGTCCACGCCCTGCTCCACCATCAGCCGCGCCGCCGCCGGCGTGATGCCGACGAGCACGACCTCGGCGCCGAGCAGCCGCGCCGCCCGCGCCGCCCGCAGGAGGTGCTCCACCGACGCGGCGTCGACGACCGCCATCCCCGTGACGTCGACCAGCACCACGCGCGCGTGGTGCTCGGTGATGTCTTGCAGCATCGACTCGATGAAGCGGCCGGACCGCTGCGCGTCCATCGTCCCGACGATCGGCATCACGAGGATGCTCCGCGCGATGGGCACGACCGGGCTCGAGAGCTCGCGGATCGTGTCGAGAAGCGACTCCTGGTGCCGGTTCGCGTGCTCGAGCTCATGGGTCCGCTCGGTGATCCGGTGGACGAGCCGCGCGTTCTCGATCGCCACGGGGCGGCTGCAGGTCGAAGGGCGCGCCGGAGACCGCCGCACGGAACGCCTCGATCCGCTCGCGGCTGTTGATGGCGCTGAGCCAGAACGTCAGCGCGCCGACCTTGCCTCCGCCCGGGAGCAGCCGGGCCATCATCTCCGCGGCGAGCCGCCCCGCCGCCACGTTGTCGGTGCCGATGTAGGCCTGAGCGCGGCTGCCCTCGGCGGGCGGCGTGTCGATCGTGACCACCGGAATCCCGGCCTCCGCCACCCGACGGATCGCCGGCTCGAGGACCTCCGGGGTGATCGGCGCCACGGCGATACCGTGCGGGCGCTGGCGAGGGGCAAGGCTCCGGCAGCGAGTCGACGCGAGCGGCGGGCTCGACGTTCGGCCCAAGCTTGCTCACCCCTCCGGGCACCAGCGGCAGCTCGGCCTCGATGCGGGCCGCAGCGCGCCGTCGTCAACTCACGGAGCGAGCGCCGTCTTGTCGAGGTGACCGAAGTCCCAGACCACGGAGGAGCCTGCACCGTAGTCGACCCTCACCGGCTCCTGCGCGGCGAGGCGGTCGAAGGCGGCGCGCGGGAGCAGGAATTGAACGGTGTGGAGGTCGCCGTTCGGATGGCGAGCCTGGGAGCTTCGCTCGCCGCCGACGGTGAGCACCAGGTTGGTGGCGCGGAGGTCGAAGAACTCGGCGGTGGTGAGCGTGATCTCGACAGCGTCGGGGCCGCTGCTCTTCACGCTCTCGATGGCATTGCCGGCCGTGATCCGTCGCGGCGCAGGGAGGGTCGTGCCGGCGGTGCGCGGGCTGGCGCTGGGCGGCGCCGCGCTCGACGCGACGGGGGCGAGCCGATCCAGCGCCGCCAGGGCTTCGGTGGTGGCGCGGGTGGCGCGGATGTTCGCCACGAACAAGCTGGTTCCGTCGAGCGGGGTGGAGAAGGTCAGGCGAACCCCGCGCACCGACGCGAGCGTGGCGCCGCTGAACAAGGACAGCGGGATGCGCGCGGTTGGCAGGGTGGTGCCGGCGCGCGGCGGTGGACCGAGCTCAAGGAAATCGTCGACGGCGACGGCGCTCGATCGGCTATCGTCGGCGTTCACGAGCTCCACCAGGAACGACGCCTCGGTCGGGTCGGAGCCCCAGCCGCGGTCGGCGCGAAGATCGAGGTAATCGTACCCCGTGAGATCGAAGCCCGTGCCGGCAGGGGACCAGTTCGACTGGAAGAACGTCGAGCTGCCCGCGACAACGTCGTGGATCCAGGCGCCCGAGAGCGAAGGATCGTGTCCGCTCAGCTCCGTGTGTTCCACCGAGATCGTGCCGCCGGTGGTGTTCGGCAGGCCGTAGGAGCTCGTGCCGGTCGGATTGATGAAATCCTCGAGCAACAGGCTGTCGCTGGAGTCGCCGCCCGGATGATAGCCGCGGCGGACGCGGTACGGGACGTCCGGGAAGGGGAAGGCGGGGTCGAACAGGGCGTTCGCGGCCTCGTCGCGCTCCGCGCCCACGTTGGCGGTGAAGAACTGAACGGCCGCCAAGCGACCCGTCTCGCGCTGCGCCGGCGAGCCGTACTCCAGCGGGTCGAAGAGCTCCTCATGATCGATGCAGCCCTGGATCCCGCCGCTGTTCCCGTCCGCGATCTGCCACTCGCTGTTGTAGTAATTGTGATTGGCGCCCCACACATGATAGAAGGACTTGAAGAAGGGCGCCGGCTCGGGGATGCTCATCATGCGATCGAACGGACGCAGACCGGGCAGATCGCTCAGGTCCCAGTCGCAGGCCGGCAGGATCACGTTCCAGGCCGTCTGGTCAGCATTCAGGAACTGGCCGTTCTGGCCCTGATCGGTCGGGCCGATCTCGAAGATCCCGCGGATGCTCACCGGGCTCTCGATCAGCGCAGGCCAGGGGCTGCCGCTCCGGCGGTACTCGTTGTAGGCGAACCGCACGCCCTCGCCGCCGCGCGAGTGACCCATCAAGCCCACCTGGTCGAAGTCGATGCGATCGAGCAGGTCCACGCCGAGCTCCGGGGGAGTCGGCTCGGTCCCGCTGTCCCAGCGGCTCAGCCGCTCCAGGTGACGGAGCAGCAGGCGTCCGCGCGGCCCGATGACGTACTCGTCGCCGGGCGTGCTCGGTGCGGCATGGATACCACGGTTCGTGTTGATGGACACCACGAAGTAGCCGCGCGTGGCGAGGTCCGAGGCCATGTAGTCGTAGCCGCGGTGGTTGGGGACGACGACGTAGTTCGCCGGGCACGTCCCCGTCGAGGCATACTGGTTGTTGTTGTCAATTCGAGGATTCTGGCCCGTGCCGCACGTGGGGTGGTTCCCGTGCATGAACACGAGCAGCGGATATTGCCGGCCGGCCTCGAGGCTCGCCGGGCGGTAGAAGGACGCCCAGAGCTCGGTCGCGTAATCAGGGCTGACCATCGCGTCGATCGCAGCCGGGAACTTGTACTCCGCGATCGCCACGCCGCTGCCCAGCGGCGGCAGGTCGCTGCTCACGGACAGCAGGGCCGGCTCGATCCCTGGGCTCGGGATGCTGGCGCAGAAGCCGAACTGGGCGCTTCCCGACGGAGCGATCGCCGCATTGCTGCCTTGAGGAGTGACCGTGATCTGACCCGTGCTGCCGCTGAACGTGCCGTCCCACGACGAGAAGATGGCGCCTGGGCCGACGTTGAGCTCGACGCTCCACGTCCCGGTCGTGGCGCTCGGGTGCTGGTTGCTCACGACGATGTGCGCGCAGTAACCCTGGTCCCACTGCGAGTCCATCACGCGATCGGCGTTGATCCCGTTCGCGCCCTGCAGCGCGGCCTGCGATGTGCTGATCGGCTCCGTGGAACCGCCGCTGCACGCCGGCAGCAGCGCCAGCGCTGCAGCGGCCACCCTCATGTCCCATCTGCTGTGGAAGTTGTGCATAGATCTTACCCAAGTTGGTGATGAAGCGTCCGATCGTCGCGCCTCGTTCGGCAGGGCGACGATGCGACCCCTGCCCCACGCAGCGCTGTTAACACGCGAACCAGTCTGGCTTCCGGATTCATCGCATCGCGAGTGTCGTGAATGACCCGGCGCGCTTGCGCGATGCCGTGATGAGCCGATAAGCTCACCGAGCCGATCGTCCTCGGTGTTAGGTGCGAACTTTCGTATCGTCAATGGGGGATGTGCGTTCGCCATGCGGTGTACGCGTCTACTTGATTGACTGAATTTCAAGAACTATCCAATGAAGTAATGTAAAAAATCATGAAGATCATTCATGGTTTTCGCATGAGAGCTCCCTCCGCCTCCAGCCGCGGTTCGAGGCGGCCCTCTGCTGCGTGCTCCCTCCACGCTCGTGGTCGACACCGCCTGATCACAGGAGGAACGTGACGTCGGGCTGGCCCTGACGGGTTTGTCCGGGCAGTGCTGATCCAGGAGAGGCGGCACTACCGCGGACGTCGACTTACGTTGGCAGGACGCTTCGCGCGGAGCGTAAGAGACAGGAGCTGATCATCCGAGGAACATCGGACTGTCTTGATCTCGGGTGCGAGCATCGCCGGCGCCGCGCTCGCCTTCTGCTTGCGCGTTACGGATTCGCGTTCACTCCACATCCTGCGGGGCCGTGAGGAAGGGCGGCGAGGTCCCGCTGTATCTGACGGCGGTCATCACACGTATGTGCCGCTGTCCGAGAGCGCGGTCCCGTGGCCGACCCCGACGAGATCGCGAAGGTCGTGCTCTTCCTCGCCACCGAGGATGCCAGCTACGTCCAAGGCGTCGAGCTCTTCGCCGACGGTGGCTTCGGACAAGTCTGAGGCTGCACACTTCAAGGACATAAGGGCGCCCCCGGCACCGACGGCGTGCCCAGGGTCTCGTTGTGAGCGAGACCAGGGCGGCCGCGGAGCGGACGCCGGGGTTCGGGGCGGAGCTAGTGGCGCGGCGGACGGTGGTGCGCGGGCCTGACGTGCGCGAGCTTGAGGTGCGCCGCGGCGCGGGGCGGCTCGGGCGCGTGCGGGGCCAGGCGCCGCGACGGGAGCGCGCGCCCCCTGCGCGCCGGGCGATCGCGCTCCGCCGGCCGCGGCCCGAGGGGGAGGTCGACGATGAACGCCGCGCCGCGGCCGAGCTCGCTCTCCACGCGGATCGCGCCGCCATGCGCGCGCGCCGCGGCGCGCGCGATGTACAGGCCGAGCCCCAGGCCGCCGAAGCGCTCCACCGGGACCGCGCGCTCGAACCGCGCGAAGATCCGCTCCTGGTCCTCCCGCGCGATCCCCATGCCGTGATCGCGCACGATGAGCCGCGCCCACAGGCGCGTCGCGCGCACCTCGACCGTGATCGGCTTGTCCTCGCCGAAGGTGATCGCGTTCTTGATCAGGTGGAACGCCATGCGCTCGAGCTGGGACCGGTCCCACAGGCCGACGACCGCGCCCTCGGCCGCGACCGCGATGGCGGCGCGCGCGGACGGCCGGTGCGCGACGGCGGCCGCGACCACCTCGCGGACGAGCACGGCGAGGTCGACCCGCTCGCGGGCCGGGGCGCGCTGGAGCGGCTCGGCGCGCCGCGCCTGGAACATGTCGTCGCACAGCCTGGCGAGCCGGCCGAGCTGGCGGTCGAAGACGGCCAGCATCGCCGCCGCCCATGTAGGGGTCTTGTCGGGCTCCTGCTCGCTCATGCGCTTCGTCAGCTGGAGCTGCAAGAGGAGCGAGGTGAGCGGCGTCCTGATCTCGTGCGCGGCGAGCACGAGGAAGTCCTCCCGCAGCCGGGCGATGTCGTCCCGGACTGGGGCGGCGGAGATGCGATCATCGAGGTTGTCGCAGAGCGCGGTCATGGCGGAGCCTGCTGGGCGGAGTTGATGTGTGCCATCGCCAAAGCATGGCGCGTGCCGCCGATCCGCGATTGAAGATTGGCACTTCCGGCGCCACGAGAAGGCCGCTTCTGCCGAGCGGACGCGCTTCAATGCGTCGCGTCGCGCCGCCGACTGCGCAGAACCACGCGAAGTGAGCCGTCTGGACGGTGATGGACGATGATGGACGGTCGGTGATCAACGGTGAAGGGCGGAGATCGCCGCGACGCGCGGCGCGGTCGCGGGGACGCGGGCGCACCGCCGCGAGCGCGGAGACGCGGAGATCGGCCGGCGGGGGTGCGCGCGAGCTGGTCCGCAGGATCGCTCCACGCCCGCCTCGGGGCGCACCGGAGCGCCGCAGGGGCGCGGCGCAGCCCGGTCCGGGTCCACCCTTGCTTGCGGGTCAGGTCCCGTGGAGCACCTTCTTGCCCATGCAACACCAGAGCGGAGAGCAACACCAGAGTGGAGGGCCAGGAGCCAGGGCTCAGGCCCGCGGATCCATGAGTGAGCTGCACGCGATGCTCAGGGAGTTCGATACTGCCATGCTCGTGACGATGACCCCCGAGGGGCTGATGCGCGGGCGGCCGATGGAGATCCAGGAGCCGGCCGAGGTGATGGACTGCGATCTCTGGTTCGTGACGCACGAGGAGACGCCGAAGACGGGCGAGATCGCCCGCGAGCACCAGGTCGCTGTCTGCTGCTACAGGCCGCGGGATCGGGCGTACATCTCGATCTCGGCGCGCGCGGTGATCGACAGGAACGAGGAGAAGATCCGGAGTCTCTGGAAGCCCTCGTGGAAGGCGTGGCTGCCGGACGGCCCGGACCACCCTCACGCGGCCATCCTGAAGCTGAACGTCGAGCGCGCCGAGTACTGGGAGCCCGAGGGCGGGCGGCTCCGGATCCTGTACGAGAAGGCCAAGGCGCTCGTTCAGGGGAGATCGGCGGACGAGAAGCTGAATCCGCCGAAGCACATCTGAGCGCCGCGCTGAGGCCGGCGCCTCCGGCGGCGGTGCTCGTGGCAGCCCGGCGGGTACCTCGGCGATCTGCGAGGGCCGACGCAGGCGCGCCGGCGCGCTCACCCGGAGCGCAGCGCGGACACGATCGCCTTCGCGAACCGCGCCACGACGCCGGCGGGCGCGTGTTCGAAGAAGAAGTAGGGCTCGATGAGCTCGAGCTCCATGAGGTGGAGCTCGCCGTCACGGAGAAAGCCGTCCACCCGCCCGTAGACCGGCGCGATGGGGGCCGCGGCGAGCGCTCTCCTGGCCGAGGCGACGAGCCCGGCAGGCGGCTCCTTGCCCTCGATGGACGCGCCCCATACGTTCTGTGATCGGTAGTCCCCGTCCCTCGGCTTCTTCAGCACCACGTGTGTCGGCTCGCCCGCGACGAAGAGCACCGACCACTCGCCGGAGCTCGGAACCTCGTCGAAGAACGGCTGCGCGAGCAGCCCCGAGCGCCCGAGGATGTCGCGCGCCAAGGCCTCGATCTCTGGCGCATGATCGAGATCGGCGGAGAGCGTCTTCCAGGCCCCGCCGGAGATCGACGGCTTGATCACGGACCGGCGCCACCCTTCGGCCCTGAGCCGATGGACGACAGCCCGCGCGTCGCTGCCGGCGGGGAAGAACACGAACGGAGCCACGCGCACGCCCGCATCCCGCAGATCGACCAGATAGGTCTTGTCGTGGTTCCACTTGACGAGCTCGGCGTCGTTGATCGTCCGGACTCCCTGGACCGTGAGGCGATCCAGCCACGCCACGAAGCGTCGAGGCTCGTGGAAGTAGTCCCAGGCGAGCTTGGGGACCACGGCGTCGAACGCCGACCAGTCGACGGAGGGGTCGTGGAAGGTGCGCGCGGAGAGCTCGACCCCGAGCTCTGCGAACGCTGCCCGGAGCACGACCGCCTCGTCGATCTCCGCCGCGGCCGCGCTGAGCTCCGCGTGATTCTGAGCGACAATGAGGGCAACCTTGGTCATCGCGCAGCTCCTCGTGCCTGTGTCATGGACCGTAGCACAGCGCGCACCGGGCCTGGGTCGAGGCCCTGCAGCTTTCGCGGTGGTGCCATGAGCTCGTAGGTCCCCGCCGTGAGGTCATGCAGGGCCAGCCTCTTCAATGGTAGATGGATCTGGAGCGTCGGTATCAGTAGACGTTGTCGGCCTGATCGGGGATGACCGCTCCAGCCTCGTCGAGGCACGGGCCGGCGACGCCGTCCCCATCCACACAGGCGGTGGTCGAGCAGGGGTAACCGGACGCGAGGTGGCCCTTGGGCTGGATGAACATCGGATTGACCAGCCACGTGCCGGCGTAGTTCCGGTACGCGTTGCACATCAGCTCTTTCTTGTTGCGGTTGATCGCGAGCCTGAGGCCGGTGGCGTCCTGGAGGAAGCTGAGATCGGTGTCCGAGTCGCCGGCCCCGAAGACCGGGCGCTTCAGCGCGTCCTGGTTCTTCTCGAGCGCGCCCGGGCCCGAGTCGCCGAAGATCACCTTGTTGATCCAGCAGCGCTTTCCTTCGATGTAGGTGATCAGGCTGTTCCCGGTGAACTCGCCGGCGCCGTCGTTGGTGCCGTCGGGGATCGGGCCGCACCCCTGCAGATCGTACGTCAGAGCGCCGCTCTCGGTCGTCACCTGCCGGATGCCGATGACATGGTCCGCTGCGACGTTCACCCTTGCGGCGAACGGCTCGACGACAGATTGCGGAGAGGCCGACACCACCCACACGTCGAAGCCGTTCTTCTGCAGCGTATCGATGAGATCCCGGACGGGGTCGTAGATCCGCAGCCAGGCGGTCAGCCCCGTCCGCGTCCCGACCGTCTGTACGGAGCCCTCTGCTGCCGCCAAGCTCTCCTCGATCGCCGAGGCGGCGAAGGCCGAAACCTCGTCCGGCGAGTGACCCGCCCCGAGCTGCGCGAACCAGGCGTACGCAGGCTCGAGGGTGCGATGGTTGTGGCCGGCGAAGGCGGCGTCGCCGCCGCTGGTCTCGCCATCGACATAGACGCTCAGGATCTCGTCGGCGCAGGCGTCCGCCGCGCTGGTGGGCAGCGGCTCGCCAGGATCCGCGGCCGCGCCGCACGCTTCACCCAGCGCAGAGACCGCGGCGGCCGTGAGGTAGGGACTCGTGCGCGCCCAGTTTCCATCCGGCGGCTGGAGGATCTTGTCATGCAGGAGCATCCAGAACATGGTTGCATCTCCAACGTCGTTCTTGATGACGGTGTTGTCCCAGTCGAACACGGCGACCGGCTTCCGGTCGGGGTCGTAGCCGGGACTCGAGGCGCCGTGCTCGTCGATCATGGCATCGAGCCGCTGCCGGTTGTCGCCGTACCACTCGAGCGTCGGATCGAGGTCGGGCAACGCGCCGCTGCCGCCGCTGCCGCCGCTGCCCGCGGTCGACGCGGCGTCGCCGCCGGTGCCGGTCGTGACAGCGGACGTCGTGACGGAGCTGGTGGTGCCCCCCACCGGCGCCGTGAACTCGTCGTCGCCGCAATGCAGCAGCAGCAGCGAGAGCGGCGCCACGAGCAACGTGGCGATGTGGACCTTCAGCGCTTGTCCAGGCATGGAACCATTACCTCCTGAGCCTCAGGAGATATCCTACCAGAAGAGAAGCTCCAGCGTCGCGTGGCCCCGATCACAAGAAATGAAGTAGACCGGTCTTCTCCATCGGCGTACAGCGTGTCGCCAGCGGCAGCCCTGGGCGCGCTCTGGAAGAGAGCGCACATCGTGCGCTGGAGCAGCCGAAGAGGAGAGATCCGAGTGCAGGCGCCGGCCGGTTCAGCGCGGCAGCGCCGCGCCGAAGATGCGGCCGAGCGCGTCCGTGAGCGAGTCGTCGTCGTTGCTGCCGACGACCAGCTCGGCGATCTGCCTGAGCGATTGCGGGCTGTGCCCCATCGCGATCGGGAGACCGCAAGCTTTCAGCATGGGAATATCGTTCTCGCCGTCGCCGGCTGCGACCATCTCCCGCGCGGAACCCGACGTCGACCGAGGGCGAGAAGCCGATGATGTCGGCCTCGACACGGACACGCGGGTCAACAGCCTGGACGATCCAGTCGAAGCCCGCGTAGAGATTCAGACTGACACGCTGGGGGAACGTCACATCTTCTTCTTGGGCGGCTCGAACTCGGTGATGGTGTGGAGCGACTGGTCGACCTTCTCGCCCCGCCTGGGCGGCGTGAGCCCGTCGCCGTGTACCTCGGCGACGATGGCGGTGATGTTGTCCTCCCCGCCAAGGCCGTTGGCGAGCGCGACGAGCCTCTGGCACGCGGCCTCGATCGAGGGGGCCTGCTCGATCGCGGCGAGCATCTCCTCCGCGGAGAGCTTGTTCGACAGTCCGTCGGAGCACAGCAGCAGGCGGTCGTCACGCCGCAGATCGAGCCGCGCGACGCTGGCCTTGACCTCGGGGTCGAGGCCCATCGCCTGCAAGAGCATGCTCCTCATCGGGTGCCGCTCCGCCTCCTCGGGCTGGATCATGCCGGCGTCGATGAGCGCCTGGACGAAGCTCTGGTCGTGCGTGATCTGGAGGATCTGCCCGTTACGAATCAGGTAGGCGCGCGAGTCGCCCACCTCGGCGACATGCGCCTCCGTCCCGTGCACGCAGATCGCGGTGAGCGTCGCGCCCATGCCATGACGGCCCGGCTGCTGCGAGGCTTGCCACACCTCGCGGTTCGCTCGCTCCACGGCGCGGATGGTGGCCTCGTCCCAGTTGCCGCGCGCCGAGGACATTGCCCGCCGCAGCGCCTCGACGACGAGGGCGCTCGCGACCTCACCGGCGGCCGCGCCGCCCATGCCGTCGGAGACGGCGAGCAGGACGGGATAAGAGGCTTCGAAGGCGACCGCCTGGGCGGGCGGCGCGGTCTTGGCGACCGACGAGAGATGCGCGATGAGGAGCGTATCCTCGTTGTTTTTACGAACGCGCCCGAGGTCGGTAATACCGCAGGCCTTCACCGTGATGTCCTCAGCTCGCAGTGTCGTCGATGTCATGTGTTCTCTCCTGTTTCCTTGCTTTCACCCACGAACCCGTCGTTCCCACCGGGCAGCAGGCAACTGAGCGCCGATACGTGCTCGCTGCTTAGCATCAGCCGCGGACAGGCCAGGCCTCGACTCCCCTGTCGCATCACGCTGTCGCGCAAGCGACGACGCACGAGCGGTCTGCCCGGGCGAGCCAGGAGATAAGGCGCGCGCGGGCGCGAGCGCAGCGAGCGAGACCTGCCACGCGGCGCGCTGCGCGGTGGGAGGAGCGGGAAAGAGGATCGAGCGCCCGGCTCGCTCCTGAGGAAGGAGCTAAAGCACCTCGCGGATGTACCCGTCGCAGGGTGGCAGGCTCGTGTGTCAGAGCTTCGTGGAATTCCTGATGCAGATAAGGCGAGAGCGCAGAAATCGTTGCGTGGATCGCAATCGAGCTCCGCGGGGAGCGTTCTGTATGCCGTGAGCGTGTCGCAGATCTCCGCCATCGCTACGTCGTCTGGTGCGGCGGCGGGCTACGTCAAGGAGGGCGGCGCGACCTGACCAGCGGAGGCGACGGCTTGACCCGGGTTCGGCGGCGGGAGGTGGCCTGCCCCCGGTTGGCCTGCCCGGGGGTGCTCCGGGCTGGCCTGACGGGTCGGGCAACCAAGGTCGGGTCGTGGTCACTGGATCGTCGCTGTTCGGGGAACCACAGTCACATTGACCGTCTCGGGCCGGTGGTCGGTCGATTCAGGGGATCGCTGCGGACGTGAACGGAATCGGGAAGAGCTGCCCCGCCCTCCACGCCTCGGCATGATTCGAGTAATTGCACGTGCGCGGATCCCCGCTGTTGCCGGTGCTCATCACGCCGAGCGAGCCGTCGAGCGGAGCGAGGTTCCAGATCAGCCGCGTCGCGCTGAGCGAGTCCTGATCGAGCGCGGCGCGCACCCCGCCTTTGGCCTCGAAGTCACCCGGCGGCAGGCCCAGGATCCCGACCTTGGCGAACCACCCGCCGATGTTCACCGTCTCGACGTCGCCGGTCGCGGGGAAGGTTCCGATGTCGAAGCGCTCGTCCTCGCCCGCGAGCGGGTGGTTGTACCTCAGCTCGTGGATCCCGCCCCAGGTCCAGGTGCTCACGTCCGAGCCGAGGGCGTCGCGGAGCATCGCGTCCGCCTGACCGAGGGCGGCGCGGACGGCCTGGTCCCGCGCGGCCCCGGGGTCGACCCCAGGAACGATACCGAAGTACGGAGCGCGCGGGTTCGCGAGCACGTCGATGAGGCCGTTGAGCTGATTCGTGAGGAATACGTTGGGCGCGAAGTACGCGTACTCGTCGGGCCCGATCACGTCCGTCACCGTGTTGCGCAGCAGGATCATGGTGAGCATCTCGTACACGGCAGCGCCCTGGCTGCTCGCCGCCGCGTTCCCGTCCCACTGCTGCAGGGCCGCCATCGCCGCGGCGGCGCTCGGGTCATCCGCCGGCAGCCCGGCGCGCCCGAGCGCGACCAGGTAGCTGTCGCGCAGCGGCAGCCCGATGGTGGTCTGCGTGTCGAGCTGGAGCGACGCCATGTCCTCGGGCGTGATCGGCCCCGTCGCCGTGGTGAGGCGGGTCGCGATCCGCTGCGCGCGCCACGGCATGTCCCAGTAGTTGGCGAGGTGGACCGGCCGCCCCTGCGGCGCGTAGTTCCGCGGGACGATCCGGTGGTTCGCCGTCATCAGGATGTGCGAAGGAGGATCGTAGACCGAGGGCAGCTCGGCGTCGGTCGCGTAACCGGTCCACTCGTGTCCCCCCGTCCCGGGCACCGGATAGAGCGCGTTCAGCGGGCTCTCGCGCTGCGGCGCGAGCCCCGAGTTCTGATAGCCGATGTGGCCGTGCTCGTCCGCGTAGTCCGCGAAGATGAAGTTCCAGCCGATGCTCTGCTTCAGCGCCGCCGTCCTGAACTGCGTCCAGTTCAGCGCCGCCGGCATCTCGAAGTAGCCGTCGACCTTCCACTCCGGTTGACCCGCGGTCGACTTGAGCGCGAGGGTGCCGAACGACTCCAGCCCATCGAGGCCGTCGCTGAGGACCGGCCCGTGGGGCGTCGCGCGGAACGTCCGCTGCACGTCCGCCTGCCCCTTCACGCGGATCGTCTCCACGCGCCGGGTGACCGGCTTCCACTGGCCGTTGACGAGCACCTCCTCGCCTCCGCCGCTCGCGCCGCGCAGCGTCTCCACGTACAGATCGACGCTGTCGAAGAGCGAGTAGGTAGGCACCCAGGCAATGCGATCGGTGTGGCCGCTGATGAACCCGGGGAAGCCGGGCACCATCCAGCCTGCCACGTTGTACTGGCCGCTGATCTTGAGCTGCGCCACGTAGACGGCGGACGGGGTCGAGTGCGGGAAGTGCGGGTCGGTCGCCAGGAGCGGCTTGCCGGTGGAGGTGAGGTGGCCATCGACCGCCCACGCGTTGCTCGCGCGCCCGCTCGCGGGCGCCATGCGCAGGGCCTGCTCTGTGATCCGGCGCGCGCCATCGAGGCAAGTCGGCGGCGGCGGGTTGACGATGCTCGCCGACGGCGCGGTCGGGCCGGGCGGCACGAGGAACTGCGAGATCGGGTTCAGCTGGCCCTGCGCGTCGAACATCGACACGTCGTCCGGGGCCTCCTTGATCAGCGTCGTCGCGACCTCGGTCCCCGCGATGGAGGCGACCGCCGCGCGCTCGAGCTTGGTGAACCACGTCAGGGTGTCGAAGGTGACGCCCACGTAGATGTAGGCGAGGACGCTGTCCTCGGGCGTCCACGGATCCGGCTCGTAACCCAGGGTCTGGAACTCGAGAGGCAGGCCGCTGCTCGAAGCCTTGGCCGCGGAGATGTACTGGTTCACGCCGGCGGCGCAGCCCTGCAGGACGCGCTTCGTCCGCGAGGCCGCCGCCGCGTAACGCGCCGCCGCGAACGTCGGCAGGTTCTGCGCGCGGGCGAGGAGATCCTGGCCGAGGATGCTGTCGCCCTCGCCGGGCCCGTAGATCTCCGCGAGGCGCCCCTGAGCGCTGCGGCGTAGCACGTCCATTTGAAAGAGCCGGTCCCGCGCCATCGCGTAGCACAGGCCGGCGTAACCGGCCTTCTCGTCCCATGCGGTGACGTGGGAGATCCCTTGGTCATCCACACGGATGTACGTCACGCCCAGATCCTCGATGGCCACGGCGGTCTGCTCCTCCACCACCTCGCCATCCTGGACGACGCTGCACGCAGCAGCCGACAGCAGGAATGCCACGCCGGTCATTCGCCTGATCATGCCCATCTCCTTCTGCTGGCCTTCTCGCAAGGCCGCAATTCACAGGTCACCTGCGCCACGCTCACCCTGCGCCGCCGGGCCCTCTCCGATGCGCATGCGCGGAGAGCAACTGAAGTGCAATATGCCGCCCTAGACGAACCGGACAGCCGTCGAAGCGATCCCCGAGAGGCAGCGGACAAGACGAACGGGCGAGCCTCCTACGTTGGCTTCACGCATTTCGGATAAGCGGATAGGAACTAACCAATACGATTCGAAAGTCAAGCTCATCGTGTATTCGCGTCTGCCTCCGATACAGCCGCACTGTATATCGCCACTGACAGACACCATCTAAAGCGATCTAGAGTGCCAGGCTGCACAGGCACTGCTCGCAAAATCTGCAACCTAGCACCGACTCGTAAACGCGCCACGCCCATGCCATGCCTGAACGCACCCCGACAGCCGCCCGCACCGCTCACGGCACTCTGCACTCGGCACGTCCTGTGCTCATCGCGGGCCCGCGGAGCAGCGGGGCGCGTGGTGCACGGTGGTGTTGCCGGCGCCGCAACATCCATCGGAGCAAGGAAGCGTCGTCCGGCCGCGAGATCACTCCTCGAGAGACGATCGCCCGTGGCGTTTTCCTGCGCGCCGCCCTCGCGCGGCACCGCGCGTCTTGCCGGTCAGAAGCCTTCGGGCAACAGCCAAGACATCATGAGAGGCATCAGGAGAAGTCTCGTCGATACAGCTCGGAGCCAGCGTGCATGGGCCAGGCAGCACGGAGACGACCAGCCCACGATCGCCCGATCGGGCTTCCTGTTGCTCATGGCCGAGGCCCATGAGCCATCATGGTGGAGGAGACAGAGAGCGGCGCGAGCACGGAGATAGCGTGTGCGGAGCTGCCTTCCCCCGGCGCGTGTCAGGTCCGCATGTCGTCCCCTCGGCAGCTCGGGGCGCGCGCGCCGTCGACCATGTCGCCGTCGTCGAGCGCCGCGCAGATCTCGGTGAAGTCATCGAACGGCGTGCGCGGTACGCCGTCACGGGCGCAGAGCGCGTCGAGCGCGCTGCCCCGCACCGCGAACACGCGGTCGCAGCACCGCGCTGCGGGGTAGTCCAGCCGACCGTCGCCGATATAGACCGTGGCGGTCTCGCCGGTCGCCGCCTTGAGCTGATCGAGCACCCGGATCTTGAAGTCGTCCCCGGGGCCGAGCGGCACCGCCTCCGGCACGGTGACCCGCCAGCGCCCGTCGAAGACGGCATCGAAGCAGGAGAACGCTGTGCCCGGCGGCAGGAACTCGCGGATGTAGAACGGCAGGCCGTGGCTGATCACGTGGAAGACCCACCGCCGGCGAGCGCAGAGCGCCAGCAGCTCCTCGAAGCCGGGGCGCAGCGCGGCGTGGGGGCGCAGCTCGTCCAGCAGCTCGACTGCGGGGCGATCGACGTCGGCATAGCCGCGCCGGAGGAGCTCGAGCGCCGTGAGCTGGCCGCCAACAGCAGGCGAGAGAAGCACCTTCCGCCAGTCATAGCGGAGGTGGGCGTCCCAGATCCGGTTCGTCAGGTCGTCGCTGGTGATGGTGCCGTCGAAGTCGCTGAGGATGAGCACGATCGCTTATTGTGCACACCTGCGCACCGGACGCCACCGCCGGCCACCTGGCCGGTTGCCGCGCGTCGACAGAGCCGCGCATCGGACCGGTGCTGGGCGACCACGATGCCCGGCAGGTGCGCCCCGGACCGCACCTGGGCTGACGGGCCGCGAGCCCGCACCCTCTCGACCGCACAACCTCGGTCAGGTCGCCCCGGGGCCGCCCCGCGGCCGACCGCGAGCCGGTCGGGGCATCACGGCGCGGCGCCGCGGGCCGCCGTCGTCTGACCCGCCGCGCGCGGCGGGCGCGCAGCGGTCAGATCAACCGCTCAAACTGCGACGGGGAACGGGTTCCGCTCGTGGAACCCGACCTGGTGGAAATAGGGGTACGCCAGCCTCGTCTTGCTGGCGGCATCCAGCTTCGCCACCTGCTCCGGCGTCAAGCTCCACCCGACGGCCCCAAGGTTCTGCCGAAGCTGCTCCTCGTTCCGGGCACCGATGATCACGTTCGCGACGCTCGGCCGCTGTAGCAGCCAGTTGATCGCGACCTGCGGGACGGTCTTGCCCGTCTCCTTCGCCACCTCGTCGAGCGCGTCGACCACGCGATAGAGATACTCGTCGTCTGTCTGCGGCCCCCCCTCGGCAACCAGCTTGTTCCGGAGCCGGCTGACCTCCGGCAACGGCTGCCCGCGCCGGATCTTCCCGGTCAGGCGCCCCCAGCCCAGCGGGCTCCAGACCACCGCGCCCACCTTCTGGTCGAGCGCCAGCGGCATCAGCTCCCACTCGTAGTCGCGCCCCACCAGCGAGTAGTAGGCCTGGTGCGCCACGTACTTCGAAAGACCATACTTCTCCGACACCGCCAGCGACTTCATCAGGTGCCAGCCGGAGAAGTTCGAGCAGCCGAGGTAGCGAATCTTCCCCGCTCGAACGAGGTCGTCGAGCGTGCCGAGCGTCTCCTCGAGCGGCGTGAGCGCGTCAAAGCCGTGAAGCTGGAAGAGATCGATATGGTCCGTCTGCAGCCGTCGCAGGCTCCTCTCGACCGACCTCACCAGGTGATACCGCGACGAGCCGACGTCGTTCGGCCCGGAGCCGCTCCGGAAGGTCGCCTTCGTGGAGATGATGACCTGATCCCGCCGGCCCTTGATCGCCTGGCCGAGGATCTCCTCCGCGAGCCCATCGGAGTAGATGTCCGCGCTATCGAACATGTTCATCCCGGCCTCGAGCGAGACGTCGACCAGCCGGGTCGCCTCGGCCACGTCGCTCGCGCCCCAGCTTCTGAAGAACTCGTTGCCTCCGCCGAACGTCCCCGTCCCGAGGCTCAGCACCGGAACCTTGAACCCTGACCCGCCGAGCAACCTGAACTCCATGGATCTCCTCCGCTAACCTGGGGGTAACCTCGGAACGCAGGGGAGAGGAATGCCGGATTTCAGACTCTTGCTCCCTTGCTGCGGTCGAAGGCGGTAGGAACTCCAACGCGTTCTGAATGTCAAGCGCCTCGCCGCAGCACGCCTGTAGTACAGTACAATTGAAACCCAGGATCCGCGCCGCACGTTTCGGCCATGTCGGCGAGTGTACGTGCAGGGACCCGGGGGGTGGCGTGACCGAGCAGGAAGGCACGGGGCAGCGGGTCATCAAGGAAGCTTCTGGACGGCGCGCTGCGGGTGCCCTGGCGCGCGCCTCATCGAACGACGAGGCCGCGCGTCCATGCGTCGTGGGAAGCGCTCGAGTCGCCCTGGATGGGCACCGGCGGCCCCAGGAAACGCGGCCCGCGGCCTGACCAGGTGTCGATGAGCGTCAGCGCCGTGGCGAGGAGCTCGCGCTGCGCGTCGCGGTCGGCGTTCGCGTAGACGCGCCGGTCAGCGGCGTAGCCCACCGCGGGGAAGCCCGCCGCGCGCGCCAGGTACAGGGCGCGCGGCAGATGAAAGTCCTGGGTGCACACGACCGCGTCGCGCACGCCGAAGACGCGCGCGGCGCGCTGCATCGTGTCCAGGGTGCGCAGGCCCGCATGGTCCATGAACACGTCCTCGGATGGCACGCCCCGGCTCACGAGCCACGCGCGCATGGCGTTGGGCTCGTCGTAGCCAACGCGCCCGTGGTCGCCGGAGACGAGGACGCGCCGCACCTTGCCGGCGCGGTACAGCTCGAGGGCCGCGGCGAGCCGATCTTCGAGGATCGCCGACGGCGTTCCGTCCCGCCACACGAGCGCGCCCGGGACGATGGCCACCTCGCCCCGGGGTACCGCGTCGAGCTCGCGGTAGATGCGCGCCGACCGGAGGACCCAGAGGCGCGCGGAGGCCAGGGCCGCACCCCCGGCGAGCAGCAGCAACACCAGGGTCACGACCGCGCGATGGGCGAGCCGTCGAGGGCTCGACAGGCCGAGGCGAGGCCGGGTGGGGCGAGGCTTCGGGAGCACGCCCGGCTCAACGCGCCGTTCGGTGCGCGTATTCTGGCGCGCCGGCCAGACGCGGCGCGCGACCACGTGATCACGCGATCACAGACCCACGTCGCGCCGGAACGCTCGCACGGCCTCCGCGCTCGCGGAGACGCTGAGCCGCTCCTCACGGGGCATCTGGCCCAGCGTCCGCGTGTGCCCGGCCGGGATGAACATGGGCTCCCAGTGCACGCCCTCGTCGCCCTGCCGCTCGCAGGCGATCTCGCCGAGGACGCTGCCCGTGTAGACGCGGAGCGTCCGGCCGTCGCAATAACATACCTTCTGGACGACGCGCGCAGCGCGCGACTGCCCCGGGGGGATCAGGGAGCAGATCCGGTACTGCAGCCGCTCCCAGAACGGCCTCACGAGCGGGCCCGGAAAGCCGTTCAGGTGCTCGATGAAGAGCCCGCCGTGCTCCACGAAGAGCGGCACGAGCGCCAGCCGATAAGCGGCGATGGCCTTCTCCCGTACGACGGTGTCGAGATCCGAGGAGAGGACCTCGGGGACGTCGAGCCGGAGCAGGCGAAGCGGCGTCGGGCCGTCCTTCCACTCGTGGGCCATGTCCTCGAGATAGTGCTCGTGAGCGGAGACGAAATAGACCATGACCATCGCCCCTCATCCGTCGAGCGCGTCGAGCAGATTCACCACGCTCTTCGTCTTGTCGTTCGGGTCGAGCTCGATCACGTCGATGTGCCAGTCCTCGAGCAGCGCCGGCTGGACGAGCCCGGCGCCGAAGGTCGCCCAGTAGCCGCGTCGGTTCGGCGCGCGCTTCGCGCCAGGAGGGCTGCCCTCGATGCGCATCTGCTCCATGCGATACCAGATGTACCTGATGTCCACGTCGCTGAAGCTGTAGCCGAGGAAGAGGAAGCTGTTGCTGAGCAGATCGGCCCGCAGGCGCTGATCGGGCGCCGCCTCGAGCCGGAGGCGGCTGAAGTACTGGGCCTCGGTCAGCACCACCGTCTCGGGCCAGTCGAGGTCGCCATGGAACTTGATGACCTGACACGCTCCCTGCGCCGGGCACCGCGCGAAGTCGTCGAACTTCGAGAGCGCGACGACCGGCTTGCCTGCATCCCGCAGCGCCTCCTCGATATGGTGCTCGAAGTTCGTCGTGTAGATCGTGGAGAAGTCGCGGCGCGCCAGCGCCTTGTGCTGGCAGGAATTCCTGCGGCGCTCGTCGACCTCGCGCGCGTGGAAGCGCGCGCGCATCTCGGCGATGAAGCTGTCGAGGCCGCCCGTGCACTCCCGGGCGAAGAAGCCCGCGAGCTGCGGGGGCAGGCCGTGCAGCTCGAAGAGCGCAGGCTCGAAGCCGAGGGCCTCGCCCATCCATCCCATCAGCTCCTTCCACATCGGCAGCTGGAGGGGGGCAGAGAAGCCCGCGCCCAGAAAAGGAATGAGGCGACCTTCCTGGTACGCCTGCCGAAGCGGGAGCGCCGCTTGCTCGAGCGTCAGCACAGCCATCGTCGGCGAGCGATGGTATCCACCCATCGACATCGCGCAACCGGCGCCTGCTCGGCTGGAAGCCTCCCGGCCCGTCGGGTCCGCCGCGCGCGGCAGCGCCCGGCCTCGATGAGCCGGGACAGAGGCGGCAGAGACCGGCAGGGCGAGCGAAGAGCTCGCTCGACGCGCCGCCGACGCGAAGGGCGGACCGGCGGAAGCGGCATTCAGGCGAACCGCTCTCGCATCACCGACTTCAGCGCGCTCCGCATGGTGCCGAACGTGCGCGCCTTCTCGATGCCCATCCCGAGCTGCGTCATCGTCTGCGCCACCGCGGGGCGGATGCCGGATATGCGTGAAGCCCCGGGCGGGGACGTGCCGCTCCGTCCAGGCCCGCGTTCTCCCGCCCGCGTGGCACCGCAGGCTGCGCCGAGGGGACTCCGCTCGACGCCAGGCGCGTCACGCCGGCACAGCTCCTGCCACCACACCTCACACCGGCGCCATGCCGCCGACCTCCTCCAGCGACACGGCGACGCGCCCGCCGGAGGGCGTGAACTTGACCGCGTTGCTCAGCAGGTTCCAGACGACCTGCTGCAGGCGGCCTCCGTCTCCCCAGACCTTTCCGGTCATCGGACCCGAGGACATCGAGACGCTGACGCCCTTGGCCTCGGCGGCGAGCTTCAGCGTGTCGAGCGCCGCGCACAGGACCGAGGCGAGGCAGACCGGCCGCGCCTTCAGCGTCATCTTGCCGCTGACGAGGGCCGAGACGTCGAGCAGATCCTCGATGATCTGCAGCTCGGCCCAGCCGTTGCGCTCGATGGACTCGCAGCCGCGCCGCAGGGTGGCCGCGTCCAGCATGCCCTTGCGCAGGAGCTGCGCCCAGCCGACGATGGCGGTGAGCGGCGTGCGCAGCTCGTGGCTGAGCGTGGTGAGGAACTCGTCCTTCAGGCGGTCAGCGGACTCGGCCCGCTCGCGCGCGGCCTGCTCGCGGGCGAGGAGCGCCTCCCGGTCCTCCTCCGCCCGCTTGCGCTCGGTGATGTCGGTCGATATGCCGCAGATGCCGCACGGCGCGCCGGCCGCGTCGTACAGCGGGCACTTGATCGAGATGTACGCGTGCAGGCCGTCGTCCTGCATCATGAGCTCCTCGGCCTGCAGGGGCGTCCGGGCCTCCAGCACCCGCCTGTCGAACGCGCGGAGCGCGTCGGCCTGCGCGGGAGGAAACACTTCGTGATCGGTCTTGCCGAAGATCGAGTACGCAGGACGCGCCCGCTCTTCTCGCGCTCGGTGCCGTCAGGCGCCATCCAGGTGAGGCCGTGTCGCGCGGAGCCCGCGAGACGGAGTCCGCAGCGCAGGAGCATCGGAGTCGACGCGCCGCGCCGCGAGACCGCATCTTCCGGAGCGACACGCTTCGAGCGCCGCGCGACAGGCCCGCCGAAGATACCCGACAGCGGGTGGCGCGCCGCGCGGGAGGAAAAGTGGCCAGTCGACCGCGCAGCGTTGACAGGTGTCCCGCTCGAGTGCGACGACTGCACCGTCCTCACCCCCGACCTGAACCACATGATCGGGGGCGGGGGCTGGCGCGGCGAGGAGGCGCCCTTGCTCACCTCCGCCTTCGACCTTGCCCACTTCCGCCTTCCAGGAGCGCTCGCCGACAGGTCACCACGCCGGCGCCGGGCTGCGCTGCGCGAGAGCGCGGTGATGTCCCCACCGCCGCGCGCCGCAGGCTTTGGGCGTCGCGCGTCGCGCGCAGCCCTTCGCCGGTCCTGGATCCTTGACGCGACCGCCGCCGCGCGCGACCCTCCCGCCGTGTCGGCCACGCTCGCGGACGGAACGGTCTTTGCGCACCGCTATCGTGTGGTGCGCCTCCTCGCCGTCGGCGCGATGGGGTCCGTCTACGAGGCGGTGCACATCGAGACGAACCGCCGCCGGGCGCTCAAGGTGATGCACGCGTACCTCTTCCAGAGCGAGGAGATGCGCAGCCGCTTCAAGCGCGAGGCGCAGATCACGGCGAACATCGAGAGCGAGTACATCGTCGACGTCTTCGACGCCGGCATCGACGAGGCGACCGGGATGCCGTTCCTCGTGATGGAGCTGCTCCGCGGCGAGGAGCTCGGCCAGCGCCTCAAGCGCCTCGGCCGGCTGCCGCCCGGCGAGGTCGCGACGTACCTCCAGCAGACCGCCTCGGCCCTCGACCGCACCCACGCCGCATCGATCGTCCACCGGGACCTGAAGCCCGAGAACCTGTTCGTGACCCAGCGGGACGACGGGACGCCGCGCATGAAGATCCTCGACTTCGGCGTGGCCAAGCTGCTCGCCGAGGGCGGGACCGCGGCCGGCGTCACGCGGAGCCTCGGGACGCCGATCTACATGGCGCCCGAGCAGTTCCGCGTCGACTCGAAGCTCACGAGCGCCGTGGACATCTATGCGCTCGGGATGATCGCGTACACGCTGCTCGTGGGGACGCCGTACTGGAGCCCGGAGGCGATCAGCGCAGGTGACGTGATCGCGTTCGCGCTGGTGGTCGTCCACGGGCCGCAGGAGGCCCCGGTGCAGCGGGCGATGGCCCACCGCGTGGTGCTGCCGCAGGGCTTCGACACGTGGTTTGCCCGGGCCGCGGCGGTCGATCCAGCGGCGCGGTTTCGCACCGCGAGCGAGGCGGCGCACGCGCTCTCCGAGGTGCTCGGCGTGGCGGCGGCGAGCAGCGGGCCGGCGCCACGCCCGAGCGCGCCGCCCTGGGCCCTGGCGAGCTCCTCCGCGCCGGTGCTCGCGACGCCCATGCCGGCGACGGCGACGCCTCTGATCACCTCGCCCGCGGTGATCACGCAGCCGACGGCGGCGCCCGCGCTGATGATGCCCGCGATGACGAACATCGCCCCGATGGGCCCGGATCACCCGTCGCGCGCGCCGAGCGTGCCCCTCGCGGCGACCGTGATGGAGACGTCGGTGACGTCGATCTCGGCGGGGCCGATCGCGCCGGTGAGGCCGAGCCGGACGCCGCTCCTCGCCGCGGCGGCCGTCCTCGGGCTCGCGGCGCTGGGCCTGGTGGGCTGGCTCGTGCTCCGCGCCGGGGCCGAGCCCGAGCCAGCCGCGGCCGCAGCGCCGGAGAACGCAGCCCCGGACGCCAGCGCGGCGAGCGCCGTTACCGCCGCGGCGAGCGCCGTTACCGCCGCGGCGAGCGCCGTTACCGCCGCGGCGAGCGCCGCCGTCACCCCGGCGCCGAGCGCGCCGCCGCCGCCGCCAGAGCCCTCCGCCTCGGCCGCCGAGCCTCCGCCTCCGCGCACCCAGCCCGCGCCCAGCGCGAGCACCAGCGCGGCCCCGACCGCGCGCGGGTCCGCGAGCGCGTCCCCGAGGACCGCGCCGAGGCCGGCGTCGGGCGAGCGGAGGACCCCCGCGCCTCGTCCCAAGGTTCCCTTGCTCGGGCGGGATTGAGGCCGATGTGCGCCGCGACGCCGGTTCCATCCTCGACCACGCCGGTTGACCCCTCGCCCTGTGGATGCGCCAGAACATGACACGCCGCCTACGCCGGATCGCTCCCCTCGCCCTCGTCCTCTGCCCCCTCGCCGCCGCGGCGCCCGTCGCGGCGCAGGAGAGCGCGACGGCGGAGTCCCTCTTCGACCGAGGCCTCGCCGACATGGAGGCGGGCAAGTACGAGACGGGCTGCAAGGCGATCGCCGACAGCCATCGGATGGAGCCGAAGCCGGGGGCGCTCTTCACGCTGGCCATCTGCGAGTCGAGGTGGGGCCACGTCGCGACCGCGTTCACGCGCTTCGGGGACTACCTGGCGCTCTACCAGCAGATGACGCCGGAGCAGAAGAGCCGGCAGGGGGAGCGCGCGAAGGTCGCCAGGAAGGAGCGCGATCGGCTGGGTCCGCTCGTGCCGGAGCTCTCGCTGTCGCTCCCGCCGGGAGCCCCCGCAGGGACGGTGGTGAAGCGCGACGGCCAGGTGGTGGACCGCGCGCAGCTGGGCGCGGGCGTGCCGGTGGACCCGGGGGAGCACGTCGTGTCCACCCAGGCGCCGGGAGGGGCGGCCTGGGAGACGCGGATCCAGCTCGCCGAGGGCGAGAAGAAGCAGGTGGAGCTGCAGGTGAACGGCGCCTCGACGGCGGCACCGTCCGGCGTCTCGGGCCGGCGCACGGCCGCCTTCGTGGCGGGCGGCGTCGGCGTGGCGGGGCTCGTGCTCGGCGGGGTGACCGGCGCGCTCACGCTGGGCAAGAAGAGCATCGTCGAGAAGCACTGTGGCAGCGGGATCGGCTCGAGCGACGAGACGGCGTGCGACCAGACCGGGATCGACGCCTCGGAGAGCGCGAGCACGACGGGGCTCCTGAGCACGATCGGCTTCGGCGTGGGGCTGGCCGGGCTCGGGGCGGCGGCGGTGCTGTTCCTGACCGAGCCGAAGCAGGGCGAGGCGGCCGCCGGCGCGGCGTCAAGGCGGATCCGCGCCGGGGTGCTCGCGGCCGGGCCGGAGGGCGTGGTGCTCGGGGCGAGCGGGGCGTGGTGACGGCGACGCGGTGGCGCGGCGGCGCGGCGGCGCGGCCGACCACGGTCGCCCTCGCCGCTGCACCTACCTACCCGCGCGCGCGAAGGCGCGCTAGACACGCCGCGTGCAGCTCATCCCCGCCATCGATCTTCTCGGAGGCCAGGCCGTGCGCCTCCATCAGGGACGCTACGATCAGGTCACCGTCTACGACCAGGACCCCGCGGCGCTCGCCGCCCGCCTCCGCCGCGCGTGCGACCGGCTGCACGTGGTCGACCTGGAGGGCGCCCGGGCCGGCATGCCCGTGCAGGCCGACGCGGTCCGCGCCGTCATCGCGGCCTTCAGCGCGGACAGCGGCAGCGTGCAGGTGGGCGGCGGCATCCGCTCCGCCGCCGCAGCCGAGAGCTACCTCGCGCTCGGCGCCGACCGCATCGTGCTCGGGACGGCCGCGGTGAACGACCCCGCGCTCGTGCGCGACCTCGCCGGCCGCTTCCCGGGGCGCGTCGTGGTCGCGGTCGACGCCAAGGACGGGCGCGTGGCCGTGCAGGGCTGGGAGCAGGTCTCCTCCGTCACGGCGCTCGACGTCGCCCGCGCGCTCGCCGGCTCCCCCATCGCGGCGCTCCTCTACACCGACGTCTCCCGGGACGGGACGCAGGTAGGGCCCAACCTGGAGGCCACGCGTGAGCTCGCCGGCTCGTGCGGGTTCCCGGTGCTGGCCTCCGGCGGCGTCGGCTCGCTCGCCCACCTCCGCGCGCTCGCGCAGATCCCGGGCGTCAGCGGCGTGATCGTGGGCCGCGCGCTCTACGAGGGGGCGTTCACGCTCGCCGAAGCGATCGAGGCGGCGAGCGCCTGACGGCGCGTGTGCGTTTTCGTGTACGATCCACCCGACGATGCCCGAGCGCGACGACCCCCGGCCTTCCACCCGCGAAGTCGCAGCGGAGGAGTTCCTGTTCCACCTGCACCGGGGCAGCGAGCTCCTGCAGGACAACCGGGTCCACGCGGCGAAGGCGGAGCTCGAGCGCGCCCTCTCGCTCCAGCCGAGCGATCCGAAGGGGCAGGACCTCCTCGGCATCGTCTACTTCCGGCTCGGGCTCTACCCGCGGGCGATCGCGATCTATGAGCGGCTGATCCAGGCCCACCCGGACGCGGTCGAGCCGCGGATCAACCTCGCGCTCTCGTACCTCAAGACAGGGCAGCCGGCGCAGGCGCGGTCCGAGCTCGAGAAGGCGCTCGAGCAGAACCCGAAGCACCAGCGCGCCTGGGGCTACCTCGGGCTCGCGTTCCAGCGCATGGGCGACTACGAGCGCGCGAGCCACGCGTTCGCGGCGGGCGGCCACGACGCGATGGCGCGCCGGCTGCTCGACATGACGAGCGGCGCCACGGGACGGTACCCGATCGAGCCGCCCGACACCGAGGACCAGCCGCCGATCGAGGCCAAGGCCGAGGCGAGGGCCGAGGTGCAGCGGGCCGCGGGCGAGGCGGTGCAGGCGCTCGAGCGCACCGGCGCCGGCTTCCGGCACGACTCGGATCTGCCGCGCATCCCGTCCGGGACCTGGTCGGCGATCGAGCCTGGCCGCGAGACGATGCCGACCATCCCGGCGCCGCCGTCGGTCCGGAGCCTCGGGGCCGACGGCCGCACGGGCGCAGCGTCGGGCGCGGCGGGCGTGAACAGGGCGCTCGGCCCGAGGGGCGGCGCGGCGCCGACGGTCCCGTCGATGCCGGCGGTGCAGGCGCCGCCCGGCGGCAGCGCGCACCCGTCCGTGCGCCGCGTCTCGGTGGCGCCCGAGGAGCACTCGATGACGGGCCGCTTCAGCGTCTCCGTGCCCGCGACAAGCGACGCGTCGCTGGCGAGCAGGAAGGTCGCCGCGCGGTCGTCGTCGCTGCCGCCTCCCACGGCGGCGCCCTCGACGCCGTCGCCAGCCACGACGCCGCTCGCAGTGCAGCCGCCGGAGACCTTGCCGGGGGTCGTGCGCGAGCGGCTGCTCATCTTCCCGCGCGACGTGGCGGTCGCGCGGCACGCGACAGGCGTCGTCCTCGTGCAGGCAGCGAAGGGCTTCGTGGCCCGGCTCGACGCGCTGCGCACGGTGAGCACGCACTCGGGGACCGCCACGCACGTGCTGAAGCGGCAGGCGCGCGGCCGCATCTTCGACGAGCCGCTCGGCGGGCCGAGCACGCCGTTCATCGAGATCGGCGGGCGCTGCGAGCTCGTGCTCGGCGCGCCGGAGGGGCGGCGGCTCCACGCCGTGACGCTCGGGGACGAGCCGATCTACCTGCGCGAGGACGTCCTCGTCGGCTTCGAGCTGCCGATCGGCTACGAGAACGGCCGCCTGCCGGCCGGCGACGGCGAGGCGGTGGCGATGGTGCAGCTCCGCGGCCGGGGGCACGCGGTGCTGTCGGTGCCGGAGCGCGGCGCGGCCCTGGAGATCACGCCGTCGCGGCCGACGTCGATGCGCGCGACCGCGGTGCTCGGGTGGATGGGCCGGCTCCTGCCGCGCACGCTGCCTGCCGCCGAGGCGCCGGGCGGGATGCAGGGCTTCGTGACGTTCGGTGGAGAGGGGATGGTCCTCGTCGATGGTCGCTAGCGCGGGCACGTCCCTGCGGGGCATCAAGGCGCAGCGGCGGAGGACGCTCTGGGAGGACGCAAGGAACCTCCCGAACCTGCTCACGTTCGCCCGGATCGTCATGATCCCGGCCGTCCTCTTGCTCCTGTCGAGGGGCGCGCCGCGGGACTGCTTCTGGGCCGCGTGCGTCTACTCGCTCGCGGCGCTCACGGACATGCTCGACGGCTACCTGGCGCGGCGGCAGGGGCTCGTGAGCGTGCTCGGCAAGTTCCTCGATCCGCTCGCCGACAAGCTCATCGTCGCGAGCACGCTGGTGTGGCTGGTCCCGATGGGCCGGATCCCGGCGTGGGCGGTGGTGCTGCTCATCTCGCGCGAGATCACGATCACGGCGCTCCGCTCGATCGCGTCGACGGAGGGGCTCGTCATCGCGGCGGGCGACGGCGGGAAGATCAAGACCGCGCTGCAGATGATCGGCATCGTCTGCCTGATCCTCGGCTATCCGTACCGCATCCACCTCGGCGTCGACTTCGGAGAGGTGGACGTGGTGCACGTCGGGCGGCTGCTTATCTACCTGTCGCTCATCTTCTCGATCACGAGCGCCGCGCAGTACATGGGCCTGTTCATCGACGCGATCGACGCGAAGAACCGGCCTGTTCCTCCGCAGTAGATGGGCGATAGGCAAGCCCGCCTGGTTCTGCTAGACCAGCGCGCGTGAAAGCCTCGAAGACGTCGCGCAACGCCCTGCGCCCCGCGCTCCTCCTGGCCGCGCTCGCCGCGGCGATCGTCGCCTCCGCCGCGAGCTGCAGCGACCAGCGCGAGGGCGAACCCTGCGAGATCGCGAACGGCAGCGAGGACTGCGCGGACGGCCTCGAGTGCAGGGCGATCGGCCAGCAACAGCAACAGCATCGCTGCTGCAGACCAGGCGTGATCACGCAGGTCTGCGACCCCTCCCAGGAGCCGACGACCACCAGCACGAGCGGTACCGGTACCACCACGGGAACGGGCGGCACGGGCGGCGCCGGCGGCGGCACGGGCAGTGCCGGCGGCGGCACGGGCGGCGCCGGCGGAGGAACGGGCGGCGCCGGCGGAGGCACGGGCGGCGCCGGCGGGGCCGGCGGAACCGGCGGCGGCGGCGCGGGTGGCAACGGCGGAGGCGGCGCGGGCGGGGGCGGCGGCGCCGGCACGGGCGGCAACGGCGGAACCGGCGGCCGCTAGAGCGACAAACGGGTTGAAACCACGAGAAAAAGCAGGAATTTCACAGGGAGGCGGGGAGGCGGGGAGCGAGAGACGGCAAGAGGGAGAAATTCATTTTTTTTCTTCCTCCCCGCCTCCCCGCCTCCCTGTGAAAATTCTCCAGGTTTCAACGTGATCGGTGTTCTAGCGCGACGGACGCGGGCGCCGCGGCGCGCTCGAGGATGGAGCCTTGCAGCGCGCCGTCGAAGCGCCTGAGCCGGACGGGGACGCCCGCCTCCTTCAGGCGGGCGACGTACATCTCGCCTTCGTCGCGCAGCGGATGATGCGGCCGGCGCGGTTGAAGCGCGCGACGCGTGACGCGGCGCTCAGCCGCGAGCCCGGCGCGCACGGCGCCTGAGCACCGCCGCGCCGGCGAGCGCGATCCCCGAGAGCGCCGCCCAGGGGGCGACGGGCGCGCTCGGCGCGCCGGCGCGGCACGCGCACCCCTCCACCTTCGTGTCCGCGGGCGGATAGCGGGTCGGCTCGGGCGTCGCGCCGCCCGACGAGCCGGTCTCCGGCTCGCCGGGGTCCACGGGGTCCACGGGATCCACCGGCGGCTCGACCCCTATATCGGCGCTCTCGACCGTCGCGTAGGTGGCCGGACAGTTCTCGTGACCGATCACCATGTAATACGTCTGCGCGGGGTTGAACGGCGGATCGGAGGTCTCGTCGATGACGATCTCACCGTACGTGTCCGTGATCTTCTCGACGCTGTAGTCATAGCTCGTGGCTACCGGCAGGAAGCCCGTCGACGAGAAGCCGACATGCCGGCCTGCCCTCACGTAGATGCTCCACTCGAGATCGTTGCCGCCGGAGGGCTGGAGCTGCACCGTGAAGCGGATACCCTTCGCGGTCCGATCCGGCGTGCTCTTGAAGTGGAAGAGGCTCTGGAGGCTGATCTGCCCGCGGAACTCCGTGCACGATGCGCCGGAGCCCAGGACCAGCGAGTCGATGCCGAACATCTGCGTCCGCCGCGACTTGCCCCCGCTCAGATCGAGCACCTCGTCGCAGTCGTCCAGGCCCCGGTTCTCGATCAGCGCATCGACGGCGGCGGCGTCCTCCGCCGAGAGCGCGCCGGTGCTCACCAGATCGCCGGCCGCCATCTGGAGCGCCCGGGCGAAGTCGTCGAACGAGGCGTTGCTGGTCAGCATCGTCATCGCGGTCCAGACCAGCCTGTCGCCCACCGCCTGGCCGAACTTGTCGCGCAGGGACCACGCGAGGCTGCCGACCATCTCGCCGTCCTCGTGCACCTCGCCGATCAGGTCGTCAGGGCACGTCTTCACGTCGTCCGAGAGCTCGCGCTCCATCCCGAAGAGCGCGAGCGACGCCTCGCCGAGCGTGGAGTCGCCGTTCACCGAGCAAGCGAAGTAGTCCGCGAGGCCCTCATCGATGCTGCCGCCCCAGGGGGAGAGGCCATACTCGTTGATCGCGAACTGACCATCGTTGTAGCCGACCGCGTTGGCGGAGATGTAATGAGTGAACTCGTGGAGGAACACGTCGGAGTCGTCCGAGAAGTCGAAGTACGAGCCCTGGCCGATCGCGATGAGGTTCGGCGCGTTGAACGGCGCCTCCGCGCCCTGCTCCGAGAAGAACGCGTTGTCCATCGGGCGCCCCGACTCCAGCATGTTACCGATCGCGATCAGCCTCCAGCTCGGCGCGCTCATGTCGAGCTGATGGGTCGAGGCGAAGTAATCGCGCATCCGGGTGAGGTGGTAATAGATGCCGACCTGCGCGAACTGGTCGTGCGCGTCGTGCTCGCTCGCGGGCGGGTCGTACAGGAAGTCCTCTCCCGAGTTCGGCCCGACGCTCTGCTCCAGGGTGAGCGGGATGCCGGCCGTGAGGTCGCCGTCCACGTAGTTCGTCACCTTGAGGTTGCCGCTCCAGCCGCTCAGGGTCTGGGGATCCGCGGCGTCGAGATCGCTCAGCTCGCGATCCTCGAGCTCGGGCGTGACCGCGGAGCTGATCGGGTAGACGCGCCCGCGCGCGTCCACGGCGAGCGGCCGCCGGTGGATGATCTTCCCGGTGTGCGCGTCGACGAGGTAGCGGTCCCCGCCGCGCTCCGACCGGACATCGACGACCCAGACGAGCTTGCCCTTCGTCTCCGCCTCGGGGAACACGGCGAGCGCCGCGCTCGGCCGCTCGGCGAGCGTCATCCCGTACGTCGCCTCCACCACCTTCCTTGCGGCCTCCTCCCGGTACTTCGGCGTCGCCGGCACCCACAGGTCCCGCGCCACGTCGAGCACCGCGGCCTTCACGCGGTTGTCCGGGGTGACGTGGACCGCCGCGGCGGCGCCGAGCACGGGCAGCCCGGCGTGGAGCTGCTCGAACCGGACGGTGCGGTGATCGCCGGCCGGGAGCTCCTTCTGATAACGCAGCGTGACGCCGTGGAGCCGGAGCTCGGAGGCGACGTGCTTCAGATACACCTCCGCCGCCTCGCGCGCGCTCGCCGGGCCGCGGGCGGACACGGCCGCTGCGGGCGAGCCCGGCCGGACCGTGTGCCAGTCCGACGCGGCGGCAGACCCCGCAGACACCAGGGTCGCGAGCGCGGTCAACGGAAGCAAGAGCGGCTGTCGTCTCATGGATCTTCTCTCCGGCTGGGTTTCTGCAAGCAGCGCTCGCGTGAGGCGCGGCGAGGCCGGACCGACGAGCGCGACCAACGTATCGAGTTACGTTGGGTGTTCAAGGAGGAGCGTCGCGGCGTTCTCTCGGAAAAGTGAGGACGTGTGGCCCTCGCTGGCTTCTTGCCCGACCTCCTTGGTGAACATGCGTGGTATGTCTCCGGGACATCCGACGCAGGTCCTCGTGGCTCTCTCTGAAACAAACATCTTGACCGTGTTCCCGGAGACACTCGCCCCGAGCGACATCGCCGCCGCCGCCGCGCTCCTGCCGGGCTGGGTGCGCGTCGGCGGCCGCGTGCTCGAGATCGCGGAGGACGCCGTCGTCCTCGGCGACGCGTTCGGCGCGCTGCGCGTCGCGCTGGCGGGAGCGCGCGCGGCGTCGATCGAGATCGGCGACCTCGCGGTGGTCGAGGGCGCGCCGGCCGGCGGCGCGCTCGCCTCCGCGCGGCTCGTCGAGCGGATCGCGCCGCGGAGGCCGCCGCGCGGGCGCGCGGGCGCCGCGATGCCGCCGTCGAGCGAGACCGAGCGCGCGATCCACCGCGGGCGCGGCGCGGCGCTCGCGCGGCGCGCGGCGGCGCTCGCGGCGATCCGGGCGCTGTTCGCCGAGCGCGGGTTCCTCGAGGTTGAGACGCCGAGCATGGTCCCCTCCCCCGGGCTCGACCTGCACCTCGACGCGTTCGAGGTGCAGGCGGCGCGGCCGACGTTCCTGATCACGAGCCCGGAGTACCAGATGAAGCGGCTGCTCTCGGGCGGCGTCCCGCGCTGCTTCCAGCTCGCGCGGTGCTTCCGGCGCGGGGAGCTCGGGGACAGGCACAACCCGGAGTTCACGATGCTCGAATGGTACCGCGCTTTCGCGGGCGTGGACGAGGTGATGGCCGACACGGAGGCGATCGTGCAGCGCGTCGCGGGCGCGCTCGGCGCGGGCGGCAAGATCTCGGCGTCCGGCAAGCCGGTGAGCCTGGAGCCGCCGTTTCCGCGCATCTCGGTCGGCGACGCGTTCGCTCGCTGGGCGGGCGTGCCCGCGGACGACGCCATCGCGCTCGCGTCGCGCGACGAGGAGCGGTTCTTCCGCCTGCTCGTGGACGAGGTGGAGCCGGCGATCGCGGCGCTGCCCCGCCCTGTGTTCCTCGTCGATTTCCCCGCGCCGCTCGCGTCGCTCGCGCGGCTCAAGCCGGGCGATCCGAGGGTGTGCGAGCGGTTCGAGCTCTACGTCGCGGGCGTCGAGCTCTGCAACGGCTTCGGCGAGCTGACCGACCCGGTGGAGCAGCGCGCGCGGCTCCTCGCGGACCAGGCGGCGCGGGCGGCCCAGGGCAAGCCGGTCTACCCCGTCGACGAGCGCTTCCTCGGCGCGCTCGAGGAGGGGATGCCGCCCGCGGCGGGCAACGCGCTCGGGGTCGATCGCCTCGTCGCGCTGTGCCTCGGCGCCGCGTCGATCGGCGACGTGCTCGCCTTCCCCCACGGCTGGCTGTGACCTCCGGCGCGACGCCCGGCGGCGACGCACGGCTCTCGCCGGAGGCGCTGTCGCAGCTCGCCCGCAAGTACCGCACGCTCGCGGAGCTCCGGCGCGCGCGGGCGGCGGGCGAGCCGATCCCGGGCAAGGAGGTGTTCCGCGCGCTCGCGGGGGAGTTCCCCGGCGCGCTGAACGAGCTCGACAACCTCCCCGCCGACGAGATCGACCGGCGCGGCGAGGCGCTCGCTCGGGCCCTCGCCGGGGGCCCGGAGGAGCGCTGGATGGCGTGGATGCACGGCTACCACACGCTGATGCGGGCGGCGCTCTACGTGAAGATCCGCGTGGCGCGGCGGTCAGCGCTCTCCGAGGGCGAGGCGGCGGCGCTCGCGGAGCGGGCGGCGAGGCACGCGGGCACGCCGGTCGACGCCGCGTTCGTTATCGCGGTCAAGTCGCCGCCGGACGGCCGGCTGAACCGGCTGGTCCTCGGCCGCCTCGCGGCGGCGTTCGGCGCGCCCGCCGCCGAGATCCGGGGGACGATCTTCCCTCGGCGACCAGCCCCAGGTGGCTGAGTGGCTGAGGCGCGGCGCGCTTCACTTCACGGGGATGTAGGGCTCGTCGCCGATCAGCGCCTTGAACTCGGGCTCGTCGAAGAACACCTCCAGGTCGTCCTCGCCCGGTGTGCGCTGGGGGTGCTCGGGGTGCCACAGGAGCGACAGCCAATAGCGGCCCATCTCCTGGCTCTGGCTCAGGACCTTGCGGGCCGCCTCGAGCGCGCACCGCTTCGCCTCCTCGTACACCCTGGGCTCGCGCGCCGCGCGCTGGCCTTGCGCCGCCGCGTAGCGCAGCCAGAAGAGGAAGTTGTCCGGCTCTCCCTCGCGCGCGATGTACTCCTCGGCGATGCGGATCGCGTCCGCGTACCCCATGCGCTCGGGGGGATCGTAGAGCCGGTCGAGCATCCGCTTCAGCGCGTCCTCGAGCTGCTCGGCGCGCTGCTTCGCCTGCAGCAGGACCTGCTCTGCCCTGGCCTGCGCGCGCTCGAAGGTCTCCGTGGCGGAGCGCTCGGCCACGGCGGCGTCGGCGATCGCCTTGCTCGCCGAGCGCTCGGCGATGGCCAGGCGGACCATCGCCTTGCGCAGGTGCTCGTCGGCGCGCCGGAACATCGGGCTCAGGACCACGCGCGTCCAGATGTAGCCGTACAGGAAGCCGAACACGGACGCGTAGGCGATGGCGCCGAGCGCGAACTTCCCCGCCTCCGGGTGCTGCGGCATGCCCGAGCCGAGCCAGGCCGAGAAGCGCACGAGCGCAGAGGGGATGTCGTTCAGCTGGGTGAGCCCGACGCCGACGAGGATCTTGGAGAGCCAGTCGGAGATCTGCTCGAGGTTCGTGTTCGGCGAGTAGACCGCCACCACGCCGTCCACGCGGCCGGCGGCCGCGGCGCTGCCGCCCGGGCCGGTCCTCGCCTGAGGCGCGCCGCCTTCGTCGACCACCGTGCGCGGGATCCCGAACAGAAACCCGAGGAGGATGCCCACGAGCGCCGCGGCGCCCGTGACGAGGATGCCCGCGGCGAACGCCTCGGCGAAGGTCTGCCACGAGCCGAAGTGCGCCGCGTACAGGGCCAGGCCGAGGACGCCGAGCGCCACCGAGGCCCGCACCTTCGTGCGCAACCCCTGCATGTCGCTCCCGTCCTTGACGGCGAGCTCGCGCTCTCGCGCCGCGAGCGTCTCGCGCAGGGCGTTGAGCTCCTGTTCCGCGCTCTGGTTCTCCTCCGGCTGGCTCGCCATGCGCACAGGCCTCCGCGGGGAGCTCTGCTGCGCTCCTCCCCCGAGCACCTCTACGAGACCGCACGGCCAGGAGGCCGTCAACCCGCGCGTTGCGCGCGACGGCCAGCGACGGGAGGTGCCGCGCGCGAGCCCGCTGCGGCTGCGCGCGATACGAGCGCGCCTCGTGACGCGCTCTGGCCATGGGCTAAGCTCCGCGCCCGATGGAACGTCTCTTCTTCGTGCTCTCGGGCGTCTACGGGTTCCTCGGGGTGGCGCTCGGCGCGTTCGGTGCCCACGGCCTCAAGGCGAGGCTGGACGCGCTGCCGGACGGCGCGCTGCGCGCTTCCTGGTGGCAGACCGGATCGCAGTACCACCTCATCCACGCGCTCGCGCTCGCGCTGGCCGCCCACCTCGCCGCGCGCGCCGGCGGGTCGGCGGCGACCGCCGCCGGCTTCTTCTTCGCGGGCGGCGTGGTCCTGTTCTCCGGCAGCCTCTACGTGATGACCCTGACCGGCACCCGCGCCCTCGGCGCGGTCACCCCGCTCGGCGGGCTGCTGCTGCTCGCGGGCTGGGTCGCGGTGACCGTGGCCGCGCTCGGCATCGCGAAGGGCTGAAGGGGCCCGGCCAAGCGCCGCGCGGTCTACGTGGTCCGCCGCGCACGCGCGCGGCCTACGTGGTCCGCCGCGCACGCGCGCGGTCTACGTGGTCCGCCGCGCGCGCACGCGCGCGATCTACGTGGTCCGCCGCGCGCGCACGCGCGCGACGAGCCGGCCGACGTGCGCTGACGCCCGCTCGCGGAGCGCGCCCACGCGCGCCCGGACGCGCCCCCAGCGCTCGCTGTGCGCGAGATCGTCGAGCAGCGAGTACGAGACCGGCGTGACGATCAGCGTGAGCAGCAGGCTCAGCGACTGGCCGCCGATGACCACCACGGCGATCGTGTGGCGCTCCTCGGCCCCCGGCCCCGTGCCCAGCCAGAGCGGGAGCATGCCCGCGACGAGGGCCAGCGTGGTCATGAGGATGGGCCGCAGCCGGTCGCGGTTCGCCTGGAGGATCGCCTCCGCGCGCGGCATGCCCTCGGCGCGGAGCTTGTTCATGTGATCGACCTGGAGGATCGAGTTCTTCTTCACCACGCCGAACAGCACGAGGAAGCCGAGCGCCGAGTACAGGTTGAGGGTGTTCCCGGTCGCCCAGAGGCTGAGCAGCGCGAAAGGCACCGATAGCGGGAGCGAGAGCAGGATCGTGACCGGGTGCACGAGGCTCTCGAACTGCGAGGCGAGGATCATGTACATGAGCACGATCGACAGGAGGAACGCCCAGATGAACTCGCCGAACGTGCGCTCGAGCTCCGCGCCGCGGCCGCGCACGCTGGTCGTGTACGCCGAGGGCATGTCCATCTCGCGCGCGGCGCTGCGCAGCGCCTCCAGCCGGTCGGCCAGCGCGTAGCCGGGCGCGACGCCGGCGCGCAGGCTCGAGACCCGCTGCCGGTCGAGGCGGTCGATGCGCGACGGGCTCTTCGAGGACGACGATGGCGTCGTCGATGACGATGCCCACCATCAGCACGAGCGCGAGCATCGTCACGCTGTTCAGGGTGAAGTCGAGCGCCCACATCATGCCGAACGTCGCGACGACCGACGTCGGGATGGCGATCCCCGCGATGATCGTGGAGCGCCACGACCTCATGAACAGGAGGACGACCGCGCAGGCCAGGATGCTGCCGAGGACGAGGTGCACGTTGATCTCGTGCAGCGCCGTGTAGATGTAGCCCGACTGATCGCGGATCACCTCGAGCTTCACGTCCGCCGGCAGCTGCTCGGAGAGCTTCGCCACGTTGGCCTTCACGGCCTCGATCACCGCGACCGTGTTCGCGCCCGACTGCCGCACGACGTCGAGGACGACGGTGGGTCTCCCGTCGAGGCGCGCCAGCGACCGCTGCTCGTAGGTGCCGTCCTCCGCGCGGCCGATGTCGCGCACCCGGACCGGCCTCCCGTCGACGTTGGCGACGACCAGCTTGTTGAAGTCGCCCGCGTTCTCGATGCGGCCCATCGTGCGCAGCGTCCGCTCTTCCTCCTTGCCGGTGACGTTCCCCGCGGGGATGTTCGCGTTCTGCTGGACGATGGCGTCGCGAACGGCGGTGACCGACAGGCCGTAGGCGGCGAGCCGATCGGCGTTCAGCCAGATCTTGATGGCGCGCTCCTGCCCGCCCACGACGCGCACCTCACCGACGCCCGACGAGCGCTCGAGCTGTACGCGCACGAGCTTGTCCGCGACCTCGGTGAGCTCCCGGATCGATCGATCGGCGGAGAGGGCGATCGACATCACCGGGGTCGAGTCGTTGTCCTGCTTCGCGATGATGGGCGGCTGGGTGCCCGCGGGCAGGCTGCGCAGCGCCGCCTGCACGCGGTCGCGCACGTCCTGAGCCGCCGAGTCGACGTCCCGGTCGAGGTTGAAGGTGGCGATGACGACGGAGTTGCCGCTCGACGAGATCGAGCGGAGCTCGGTGATCCCCTCGACCGTGTTGACCGCCTCCTCGATCTCCTCCGTGATCTCCGCCTCGACGTCCTCGGGCGCGCCGCCGGGGAGCGCGGTGCGGACCGAGACAGTCGGCAGGTCCACGGCGGGGAAGCGATCCACGCCCAGCTTGAAGTACGCGACGGAGCCGACGACAACGAGCGCGAGCCCGAGCATCGCGGCGAAGACGGGCCGCTGGATGCAGATCCTGGCGAGCGTTTGCATCCTAGCTCCCCTCCACCACGCGCACCGGATGCCCCTGCTGGAGCGAGCCTGGCTTGGCGACGACGGACTCTCCTGCAGCGAGACCGGAAACGATCTCGATGCGATCCCCCGCGGCCCGCCCGGTGGCGACCTGCTTCTCCTTCGCCTTGCCGTTCTCGACCGTGATGACCTTCGAGATGCCGGCGAACCGGACGATCGCGCTCGCGGGCACGGACGGCGCGGGCTTCGAGCTCACGACGATCTGCGCGCTGACGAGGCTGCCCGGCCGCAGGTGGCCGGGGTTCTTGATGTCGCTCTCCACGAGCAGCGTCCGGCTCTGCTGGTCGAGCGCGGGCGCGAGGCGCGCGACAGTGCCCGCGTAGACGGCGCTGTCCCCCGGGATTGTCACGCGCACCTGCTGCCCGGCGCGGACGCCGGCCGCCTCCGTCTCCGGGATGGCCACGCGCAGCCGCAGCGGGTCGATCCTGACGATCTCCACGATCGGCGCCCCGGCGGCGAGGTACTGGCCCACGCTCGCCCTGCGCGCCTGAACGACGCCATCGATCGGCGACCGCACCACGGCGTCGGCGAGCTGCTGCCGCGCCATGCGCAGCTCGGAGCGCCGCTGGCGCACCGCCGCCTCGCGGATGCGCACCTCTTCGCGCGCGGACTGCACGGCCGTCTCCGCGCGGACCGCCGCCGCCTCGGCCGCGTCGAGGTCCATGCCCGACATCAACCCCTCCTTGGCGAGGTTGCGCGCGCGAACCTGGTTGGCCTGCGCTTCCTTCAGCGTCGCGAGGGCCTCTCGCACGATGGCCGTGCTCTCTATATCGAGCTCCGTGTCAGGCCCGTCCTGAGGCAAGCCGAGCTGAGCGCGGCTCTGCGCCAGTGCAGCTGCCGCCTGCTCGATGCGCAGCTCGTAATCCCGCGTCATGTGCGCTCAGGCAGGTAGGGGCCGCGGACGTCGCGCGGCGCGCGGGTCTCCGGCCTTCTCTGGCAAGCGCGCGCTCCAGGCGGCGATCTCCGGTCGAGGGGCGCGGATCGCGGCAGCGCTCCCGCCGGCATGTGGTGCTCAGGGGCCGAGCTTCACCAGGTAGCCGTCGCTCTCGCCGCGCGTGGTCACCGGGCCGCCGCCGAGGTCGATGGTGCCGCGGAACGAGCCGACGGCGAACACCCCGCCTGCGGGGCCGACGGCCACGCCGCGCGCGGACTGGATGTCTGGATCGCCGATCTGGCGGCTCCAGAGGTGCTCGCCGCCGGGCCCGAGCTTGGCGATGAAGATGTCGCCGCCTGTCGACTGTCCGTTGGGATCCGTCGCCGTACCCATGCTCGTGAGGACGGCGCCGTCGAGATTGATCTGCCCGAGGAACGTCCCCGTGATGACCGCGTTGCCCGAGGGGTCGATCGCGATCGACGCGACGTCCTGCCGCTCCGAGTCGCCGAAGCCCCGGCTGAAGAGGTGGTTTCCCGCCGGATCGAACTTGGCCACGAAGAAGTTCGGCTTCGTGCCGAGCGCGACGAGCGCGCCGCCGCCGAAGTCGACGCTCCCCTGGAACACGCCGGCGAGGAACACGTTGCCTGTCGCGTCGAACGCCACCTGAGAGGCCGTGTCGTAGAGGCTGTTGCCGAACGCCTTTTGCCACAGCAGCGCGCCGTCCGGCGCGAGCATCGCGAAGAAGATATCGTTTCCTCCGCGCGAGACGAGGGGCGGCGAGGCCGGATCGAGGTTGAAGTTCTGCTCGAACGTGCCCGCGACAGCGACGTTGCCATGCGCGTCCGCGGCCAGTCCTCCGGCTCCCAGCCAGGCCCTCGCGTCATCGATGTACCTGGTGAAGACGTGATTGCCCGCCGTGTCCAGCTTGGCGACGTAGACGGCGTTGCCGCTGATCTCGTCGCCGATGGGCCCGCCGCCGAAGTCGGCCGTGCCGCCGATCGAGCTGGAGATGAGCACCGCGCCCGCGCTGTCGACAGCCACGTAGCTCAGCTCCTTCGAGTACTGGTCCCCGAACCCCTTGCTCCAGACGTGCTTGCCGGACTCGCTCTCGAACTTGGCGAGCCCGAGCCCGCCGCTGGTCTCGGGCAGCGGCCCGCCGGGTCGGCGCCGCCATCGCCGCTCCCGCCTCCGCCCCCGCCGACACCCCCGCTCCCATCACCATAGTTCCTCACCTTGGGAGAGCAGGCGGCGGTACCGAGGGCGGCGGCCGAGAGCACCACGAGGACACGAATGTATGTACTGCAGTCGAGTGAATGCATTGTCCGAGTATACGGGGAGCGCGGCCGCGACGTTCTCGCAAAGAGCGCACGATGCCCTGCGCAACTGATGGGATGAGCTCGCGAGATCCGCCGTGGAACCAGCCTGTTGCGCGCAGAGTGCGCTGTCAGGCGACGGGGCTCTCTGCAGGAGTCGGATGCTCGTTCGACCGGTACCGGCTTGCGTCTGATCGATGGCAGGCAGGCTTCGGAGCGCGAGCGGCCAGGTTCCGCAGGCACAGTAACGTGCGCTGGCTTGCTGTCGTCTCGACAGACTCCCACGCGGCGGCAGCGCTTCCTGGAGCGTGTTCCCGAGCACGCGCGCCCCATGCCCCTCGCTGCGCCGTGGCTCCTCGATCCGCCTCATCCTTCACCCCACCACCCGTGAAGGCGTGGCGCGCGAGGCTCAGCAACGTCCCGCAGCCATGCTGATTCTCGTCGCCATCGTCGGGAGGCCTCGCGGCGCGCAGCTCACACCGCCGCTCGCGAGAGCGCGGCGGGCGCCCGCCCCCGCTCCACCGGCGCGGCGGCGATCGGCGCCAGCGGGACGCCATCGCGGTAGATGACCACATTGCCGAGCGCCGCCGGGACGCGCGGCCCCGGCGTGACGATGCCGACCAGGTTGAGCGGATCGCACGCGCACAGCTGGACGATCTCCCCGGAGGGCGGCTCGCGCCGGACGGCGCGGAGCGCGTCGAGCGCCTCGGGCAGCGCGAAGTGCTCGCCCACGAAGCCGGCGATGAGGTGCCCGCCCCGGAGCTGCCCCGCCATCTCGAGCCGGCGGTAGACCCGGAGGAGGTCGCGCCACGCGGGCGGCCGCGGCTCGCGCGCGAGCAGCTCGCGGCAGACAACGCCGTAGCGGCGGAGGTACTGGTGCGCCAGCGCCTCGACAACGTCGGGGCCGTCGCTCCCCTCGCCGGCGGGGCCGGCGGCGGGCGCGAACGCCTCCGGACGCGGCCGCAGGAGCGACCACCTGCCCGACGCGACAGGGCCCGCCCGGCGCGTCCCGCCGCGCAGCCGCCCTGCGCCCAGCGCGTCGGCCGCGCCGCCGCCAAGCAGCGAGCGCAGGGCCGCGAAGCCATCGCCGGTCACGAGGCCGGCGGCGACGAGCTCCCAGAGCGCCTCCTCGACCTCGGCCCGGGAGCGGCCCGCGCCCGCGACGATGTCGTCGAAGAACGACGCGCCCGCGCGTGAAAGGAACGACAGCACGCCCTGGGCCGGCTCGGAGAGCGACGCCGGCGGCGGCTCCCCCTCGGCCTCCCGCGGCGCGAGGAGCCATGGGAGGTCGCGGCGCAGCGCCAGCGTGATCGGCGCCGCGCGCGTGGGCGCCGCCGCCTCGCGCGGGACCACGCGGCCCCAGGCCACCTCGCCGGACAGGCAGAGCGCGTCGAGCAGCCCCTCCTCGTAGCCGGCGACGCGCGCGGGCAGCACTTCCCTCTCCCACGCCCCGGCGGCGAGCTCGAAGCCCTGCAGCTGCTCGATCACGCGCCCGAGGCCCCCCGGCCCGCGCGCCTGCGTCCCCGGCCGCACGCCCTGCCACGCGAGGAGGAACCGGACGAGCTCCGCCGCTGTCGCCGGCTCGATCGCCTTGCGCAGGCCGGTGACGGTGCGGCGGTGGATGCGGGCGAGGAGGCGGCGGTCGCACCACTCGAGCGACAGGTCGCCCGATGCGACCTGTGCGCCGGCCGCGCCCGGCGACCCCGCCTCGCCCGCTCCGGCCTGCGCCGACCTCGCCGGCGCGCTCGACCGGAAGCGCCCGCGCAGCGCGCCGCCCGAAAGCTCGATCCGCGCGAGCGCGGAGAGCGCCTCGTACGCGGGCACGTCGAGCCGCCGCGCGAGCTCCTCGGTCGAGACCGGCCCCGCGGCGCTCAGGAAGCCGCGCACGAGGGCCGTGATCGCGGCGCCGCGGTCGGCGCCGTCGGCCGCGCGCAGGGCGGGCGGCACGGCGACGTCGGGCGCGAAGACGGCCTCCGGCCAGATCGCCTCCACGAGCGGCCGCCGCTCGGTCGCCACCCAGCGCGGCGCGCCCGGCGAGCCGCCGCCCGCGCCTGACGAGCCGCCGCCCGCGCCACCCCCGGACGGCGCGCGCACCTCCGCCGCCCTCCCGGCGGCGCAGAGCGCCTCGAAGAACCGCGCGAAGCCGCTCCGGATCCCCTCGTCCGCGGGGACCGCGACCCGGTCGAGCAGCAGCTCGTGCAGCTCGTCCGCGTCGCGCACGTCCGGCCGCGCCTCGTCGACCACCTCGGCGATGACCTCCGGATCGAGCCCGCCCAGCCGCTCGGCGACCTCCACCGGGAGCCCGCGCCGCACCCGGACCGCGCGGGCGCGCCGCTCCTCCAGCGGGGCGTCGTCGAGGAAGGCGTACGGGTTCGCGTTCAGGATCTCGTGCGAGAAGACGCTGGGCTCCGGCGTGTCGAGCGTGACCACCCGGATCGCCCCGCTCCGCAGGCCCACGAGCAGCGCGCGCAGCCCCTCGACGTCCATCAGCTCGGTCAGGCAGTCGCGCAGCGCCTCGCGGACCAGCGGGTGATCCGGGGGCTCGACGTGCGCGAACAGGCCGTGGTTGTCCTGGCAGCCCTGCTGCTCGGGGAAGATCGAGAGCAGGAGGTCGTCCGCGCGCATGCGCTGGAGCGCCGGGGGCACCCGCCGCCCCCCCCGGAAGCGCAGCAGCGCGAGCGCGCGGGACGCGGCCCAGCGGAAGCGCGTGCGGAACATCGGGCCCTGGAGCGCCGCCTGGACGAGCACCTCCTCGAGGCCCTCGGGGCGGACCAGCTCGAGCACCTCCTCGAGCGGCAGCCCGTGCTCCGCCGACAGCGAGAGCAGCACGCCGTCGTCGGTCGCCGCCGCCTGGAGCTCGAAGTCGAACGAGCGGCAGAACCGCTTGCGGAGCGCGAGCCCGAGCGCCCGGTTCACGCGGCCGCCGAGCGGCGTGTGGACGACGATCTGCTGCCCGCCGGCCTCGTCGAAGAAGCGCTCCACCACGACGGTCGCGCCGCCCGGCACCGCGCCGAGCGCCGCGCGCCCCGCCTCGATGTAGTCGCGCACGAGCAGCGCGCCGCGCGTGTCGAGCGCGCACTCCTCCATGAGCCAGCGCGCGGCCCTCGACCTGGTCGCGCGCGCTTCCTCGCCGCCGCCCTGGCCGCGCGTCGCCCCGGGCCGCTCGCCGCGCGTGTCCGCGGCGCGCTCCTCCTCTTCCTGCTCCAGCCGCGCGGCGACCTCGGCGCGCAGCGCCGCGACCTCGGCCGAGAGCTCCGGCGTGCGCGCCGGCGCCTCCCCCAGCCAGAACGGCACGGTCGGCGCGGCGCCGTGGGCGTCCTCGACCCACATCTGCCCGCCCTCCAGCCGGAGCACGCGCCACGACGTGTTGCCCAGCAGGAACACGTCGCCCGCGGACGACTCGATCGCGAAGTCCTCGTCGAGCGTGCCGACCTTGGTGCCGTCGGGCTGGAGCACCACGTCCACGGCCGCGATGTCCGGGATCGCCCCGCCCGAGGTGAGCGCCGCGAGCCGCGCGCCGCGCCGCCCGCGCAGCCGGCCGCCGATCGCGTCGCGGTAGACGAGCGACCCGGCCCGCTGGCGCGCGCCCCGGGCGGCGGAGGCCCCCTCCTCCGCGGCGCTCGCGGCGCCGCCGGACACCATGGCCACGACAGCGTCGAACTCGCGGCGCGACAGGTCGGCGTACGGCGCGGCGCGGCGCACGAGCGCGTAGAGCCCCTCCTCGTCCCGCTCCTCGCACGCGCACGCGGCGATGATCTGCTGCGCCAGCACGTCGAGCGGCCCCTCGCGCGACGTCATCCGGTCGAGCTCGCCGCGCCGGGCCGCGCGCACGATCGCCGCGCACTCGACGAGCTGGTCGCGCGTCAGCGGGAAGAGCCGCCCGCGCGGCGTCGCGGCGAGCGCGTGCCCCGAGCGGCCGATGCGCTGGAGGGCGACGTTGATCGACCGCGGCGAGCCGACGAGGCAGGCGAGGTCGACCGCGCCGACGTCGATGCCGAGCTCGAGCGACGCTGTCGCGACGACGACGCGGAGCTCCCCCGCCTTGAGCCGCCGCTCCGCCGAGAGCCGCCGGGCCCTCGAGAGGCTGCCGTGGTGGGCGGCCACGACGTCCTCGCCGAGCCGCTCGGCGAGCGCGTGCGCGAGCCGCTCGACGAGGCGGCGCGTGTTGACGAAGACCAGGGTCGACCGCGCCCCGACCGCGAGCGCCGCGAGGCGATCGTAGATCTCGGCCCACTGCTCGTTCGTGCAGACAGCGCCGAGCTCGTCGCGGGGCACCTCGATGGCGAGGTCGAGGTCCCGCCGCTGCCCTACATCGACGATCTGCGGCAGCTCGCGCGCGCCGGCGACGAGCCGCGCGGCGATCTCGATCGGGCGGATCGTGGCGCTCAGGCCCACGCGCTGCGGCCGGGCGCCGCCGCGGCTGACCACGAGGTCCTCGAGCCGCTCGAGCGAGAGCGCGAGGTGGGCGCCGCGCTTGTCGCCGGCGACGGCGTGCACCTCGTCGAGGATCACGGTGCGCACCCCCGAGAGCGCGCGCCGCCCCGACTCGCTGGTGAGCAGGATGAACGCCGACTCCGGCGTGGTCACGAGCACGTGCGGCGGCCGGGCCGCCATGGCGCGCCGCTCCTGCGCGGGGCTGTCGCCCGTCCGCACCACGGCGCGGATCCCCGGCGCGGGCAGGCCCGCCTCCCTCATGGCCGCGGAGATCTCCGCGATCGGCTGCTCCAGGTTGCGGTGGACGTCGTGGGAGAGCGCCTTCAGCGGCGAGATGTAGAGGACGTCCGTCCGGTCCTCGAGGGCGCCTCGCGCCGCGTCACGGACGAGCCGGTCGAGGCAGAACAGGAAGGCGGCGAGCGTCTTGCCGGCGCCGGTGGGCGCGCTGATCAGGGTGTCGCGGCCGGCCGCGATGACCGGCCAGGCGCGCTCCTGCGCTGGGGCGGGGGCGCCGAAGCGCTCGCGGAACCACCGATCCACGACGGGGTGAAACATCATGCCGAGGGTAGCCGGCTCGGCCGTGGGGAGAAAGCGGGAGGCGGCCAGCGCCGGGAGGCCGCGGGACGGACGCTGGCGGCAAGGCGGCGCGCTCCGGGAACCAGGGACGCGCGCGCCGTACGGCGGTCACTCGGGTGCTCGAGCCGCGGTGGCGCTCGAGCTCGTCCGTGGCGTCGCGTCTCCCCGGGCGCTCCCGACGCGCACGGCCGTCGAGCAATCCCTGCACGGCATCCGAGCGATCCTCCGACACGACGATGCGGCGCTGCCTGAAGAGACCGCGCGCAGCGCTCGCGTCGCGGGCTCTTCGCCTGGATCGCGCGCGCCGCGACGCGCGCGATCCTTGCCAGCCTGCGGCGCGCGAGGCTGAAACCGGCGCGCGACAGGGACGCGCGTCGCCCGTCTCCAGCTTGACCGCGTGCGCCTGCGCCGCTTCCATGAGCGCAAGGACCCCATGACCAGCGACACGGCCTTACGACGCGTGGGGACCACGATCCACAACAAGTGGACGCTGGAGCGGCTGCTCGGCGCGGGCGGCATGGCCGCGGTCTACGTCGGCGTCCACCGCATCGGGCGCCGCGACGCGCTCAAGATCCTGCACCCGCAGGCGGCGAAATCGAAGGAGATCTGCGACCGGTTCGAGCGCGAGGCGCAGGCCGCAAACCGCTTCCGTCACCCCGGCGCCGTCGAGATCCGCGACATCGACGTCGCCGAGGACGGGGCGCCGTTCCTGGTCATGGAGCTGCTCGAGGGCGAGTCGCTCGCCGAGCGCGAGCGCCGCCTCGGCGGCGTCCCGCTCGCCGAGGTGCTCCGCTTCACCGCGCAGGTGCTCGACACGCTCGGCGCGGCGCACGCGCAGGGGATCATCCACCGCGACATCAAGCCGCCCAACCTGTACGTCGTCCGCGAGGACCCTGGCAGCACGCCCCTGCCCGGCCTCGGCCCGCGCATCAAGGTGCTCGATTTCGGGCTCGCGCGGATCCGCCAGGACTCCAGCCTCCAGGGGGAGCTCACGCGGATGGGCATCGTGCTCGGCACGACCCCCTACATGCCGCCGGAGCAGGCGAAGGGCCGCGACATCGACGCCCGCGCCGACCTGTTCGCGGTCGGCGCCACGATGTTCCGCCTGATCGCCGGCCGCCACGTGCACGAGGCGAGCACCGACTTCGATCTCCTGCTGAAGATGGGCAAGGAGCCGGCGCCGCCGCTCGCTCACCGCGCGCCGCGCACGCCGCGCGACGTGTGCCTCGTCGTCGATCGCGCGCTCGCCTTCGACCGCGACCAGCGCTACCCCGACGCGCGCCACATGCTCGACGACGTGCGCGCCCTCCTGCGCAGCGAGCCGCCCCCGTACGCGTCGCGGTTCGCGTACGCGCTCGATCCGGACGCGATCACGCTGCATGGGCAGCAATCGGCCGCCGGCGCCGACGAGGAGTCCGGGCCCGCCACCATCCCCGCGAGCCCCGCGAGCGCCCCGACCGTCGTCGACTCCATCGCCGTCGACTGGAGCGACGAGCCGCCCGCGCACGCGGACTCGATCACCGCTGAATGGCATCGCCCTGAGGGCGCGAAGGAGGAGTCGATCGCGGTCGAGTGGAGCGAGGAGCCGCCGGACGCGTGCGCGCCCGGCTCGCACCCCGCCCGGCGCTGAGCGCTCCGGCGGTCTCTATCAGACAGCGCGCCGGCGCCGCCGCCGCGCGACCCCCAGGGCCATGGCCAGCAGCGTGGCCAGCGGCCCCGCGGTCTTGGTCGTCGTCGAGCTGCCCGCTACCTCGCAGCCGCACCCGTCGCCCTCGGCGTACGGCGCGGGGTTGTCGGTCGGGACGTCGGCGCCGCCGCTGCCGCCTGCGCCGCCCTCGCCGCCGGAAGCCTCGCCGCCGCTTCCGCCTGCGCCACCTGCGCCGCCTGCGCCGCCCTCGCCGCCGGAAGCCTCGCCGCCGCTTCCGCCTGCGCCGCCCTCGCCGCCAGCGCCGCCCTCGCCGACCGGCGGCTCACCGCACCCGGGCGGGTCGGAGACGAGCGCGCCGAACGGCTTGTTCTGGATGCCGTGGACCTCGAGGTCGTCGATCTCCCAGCCGAAATCGCCCGCATAGGCGTCGGTGCCGATGCGGAAGCGCACCTTCACGGTCTTCCCCGCGAACGCCGTGCCGAGGTCCAGCGTCACCGGCACCTGCGCCGGCCAGCCCTCGTTCGCCCCGACGAAGCCCTCGCGGCCGGCGAGCGGGTTCACCGACGGCTCGTCGACCGTGTTGCCGATCGGGCCGCCGTACCCGGGATCCGCGAACGTCGCGACGTCCTGCCACGTCGCCCCTTCATCGTCGCTGATCTCGATGAGCCCGCCGTCCCAGTGGATCGCCGCCTCGGTCTCCGTCGCCGGCGTGATCTCGAACGAGTGGCGGTGGCTGAAGCTGATCACGAGCGGCTCGGTGGTCCCTACCGAGAGCGCGGGCGAGACGAGCTGCGTGTCGGACAGGCTCGGGAAATCGATGCCGCGCCACGCGTGGTTCGTCAGGTCCGTCTTCTCGCGCGACCAGATGGCGTCCGCCTCCTCGCCGTCCTTCGCCCACACGGGCACCTCGCTCTCGACCGACTCGACGGTCGACGAGCCCGGCACGTCGTCGATGTTGAGGCGCGCCCCGGCGACGCCGACGACCGTCGGCTCGCACGCCTCGGGGGCCGCCACCTCCACGCGGAGCTCGAGCGTCTCCACCGCCGCGAGCGCCTCGTCCACGCTGACCTCGACCTCGACCGTCTTCGACCCGAACGGGGGGATCTCGGGCAGCTCGAACGTGGTCCCGCCCGGGAACGACACGTGGGCGTTCGTCGAGGACACCGTCGCCTCGGCCCCGACGAGCGGCACGGGCCCCGAGTTCTGCACCTCGAGGGCCACGGTGCCGCGCTCGCCCGCGTCGAGGAAGCCGTCCTCGTCGCACGAGCGCACGCCGTCCTTGGGCTCGCCCACCGAGAGGGCGCTCCACGGCTTCAGGTCGAAGCCCTCGACCACGCCGACGAAGTCGTCCGAGTCGCGCGGCGGGGACGCGGCGCACGTCCCCGCCCCGCGCTTCGCGAAGCCGGCCGCGAGCGCGAGCATGTCGGCCTCGCTGCGCGCGTACGCCGCCGCGAGCAAGGCGTCGCGCTGCTCGGTGTAGGTCGCGTCCACCGGCGCGAGCTTCATCCCCGCCACCATGATGTCCGACATGAGCCGCCGCGCCTCCTCGTACGTGTAGACGCGGCTGCCGTCCTCCTCCCGCGTGAGCAGCCCGACGTAGCCCTCGAACAGCATGAGCGCCCAGATCTCGCCGGCGTTGTGGACCTCGGAGTTCTCCGGCCCGGCGCCCTTGATCGTCGGCTGCTCCGGGAGCTCCTCGCCATCGGAGATGTGCTTGAACGTGAACCCGTTCTTGGTGAGATCGACCGTGTAGGGAGACCGACGGCCGCCGAAGTAGCCGCTGTCGCCGCTCTCCTCCGACGCGTAGATCGAGGTGGCGAAGGTGCCGCCGAGGTCGTCGCCCTCGCGGACGATCAAGTGCAGGGCGAGGAAGTCGCCCCAGCCCTCGCTCTGCGCGCTGCACTGCTCGGTGCCGCACTGGGTCAGGCGCCGGTGGATGAAATGCCCCCACTCGTGGGCGGCGACGGTGTTGTCGATCGTCCCGTCGCGCACGATCCCGAGGATGCGCTCCATCGCGGCCGTGACCGGCCCTTCGAGGAGCGCCGTCTTGAGGCTGCTCCCCTCCTCGAAGGTCGTGGAGAGCACCGGGATGTTCACCACCACGTCGGTGGGCGCGCCGTTCGACATGGCCGGAGCGGGCACGCCGGGCGCGTTGTTCGCGATGAGGAGGGCGACCGCGCCGGCGGCCTCGGCGTTCACGGCCTTCTGCTTGAAGGTGCAGCCGCCCCGATCGACGAGCAGGATCTTGCCCGCGACGTTGTAGAGCGACGCCTCGCACCCGTCCCGCGTTCCATCCACCGGGTCGTCGGGGGTCGCGTCCACGCCGTCGTCGACCAGCGCGATCTGGGCCGAGAGGTTGAAGTTGGTGGCCCCGAACGCGGCCGTGGCGGTGCTCACGCTCGTCCCGCCCGGGTCGAGCGTCAGCGTGCGCCGGACATCCTGGCTGTTCCAGAGGTACATCTGCATCCGCGGCGAGGTGCCGTCGGACATCGCGTTCATGTTCGCGTTGTTGCGCGGCCCCTCCGGCGTGAGGGCGCCGTCCTGCGCCTCGGCGAGCATCGGATCGCCGCCGAGGCCGCCGCGCCCCTTGTTGTCCTGCTGGCCGTTGCCGGCGGCCTCGTTGAAGCCGGAGTCGTAGTACCAGTCGTGCAGCCAGTTGTTCACGTAGAACAGCTGGGTCACGGCGGCCATGGTCTGCGCCTCGCTCGACAGGGGCTCGGCCAGCGGGTCGTAGACGTAGTCGAACGTCTTGTCCGCGGAGGTGATCGCCCGGATGTCGCCGTTCGAGTAGCCGTCGGGGTCCTTGTGGTCCGCGTAGGCGTCCACGTTGTTGCCGCGGGTCTGGACCGCGCTCGGCGGCAGCCACGGGTCGGCGCCGCTGTCCGGGCTCTTGTTGAACCCCTCCATCGAGACGAGCGGCGCCGGGATGAACGCCGGCTGGGACCCGTCCGGCGAGCCGGTCGGGTGCGGCACGAAGTCGGCCTGGGGCCCGTCGAGAGGCCGCCCGTTCCCCGTGGTCTCGGCCCAGACGCGGTAGTTGAACGAGTCGTTCTCGACCAGGTTGCGACGGTAGAGGACGCGGCCGTCGTCGGCCGCGATCACGTAGTCGTAGGCGTCCGAGGAGACGGATTTGACCTCTCCCGAGATGAACTCGACGAAGTACGCCGGCACCAGCTTGTCCGGCATCGGGAACTGGACCTTCTTCACGCGGGCCGGCTCGACCAGGTGGAGGTTCGCGGCCCGGAGCGCGCTGCTCGGCGCGAGGTCGAAGGCCTGGTAGTCGCCCGCGGGGCGCTGGAGGTCGACGACGCCGCTCGGCCCCGGGTGGATCCCGTAGAGGTCCGCGAGCGCGGTGGCGAGCGCCTGTCCTGGCGAGAGCCGGAACGCGCGGCGGCTCGAGCTCGTCTTCGCGGGCACGGCGGCCGGGTGCAGGTTGCCGGAGATGGCGACGAGGTCGAGGCCCTGCCGCATGAGCACCTTCACGTCCGTCTGGAAGACGTCGGCGCCGTCCACGCGCTGGCGCAGGGTGACGATGACGGGCCCCTGCCCGAGGTCGTGCACGTGGACCACGCGCGCCGTCTCCAGCGCGGCCCGGTTCAGGCCGTAGGCCGCGGCGAACCGGCCCAGGTGGAGCCGGGCCGCCGTCTCCGGGGTGATGCCCACGGCGACGGCCGGCGCGGCGCCGCGCGCCGCCCAGAGGAAGTTCGGGACGCCGCGTTGCTCGTCGATGGCCGTGACGATCCCGCCCGCGCGCGCGGCGCGAGCGCTGGCAGAGGCGCGCGCGTCCGAAAGGGCGCTCGCCGCCTTCGGCGCGAGCCGGTAGGCGTTGACGTCGGGCCGCTTGCCGGGCTGCGCGTGCGCGAGCGAGCCTGCGAAGAGCGCCAGCGAGAGCGTGAGACCGCGAATGGAACGCTTCATCCGATCTTCTCCGTGCGCGACTGAACAGCGGTCATGCCGCCGGATTGCTTCGTTCCCGCTCGGGGGAACAGGCCTAATGAATGAAGAACCTTGATATACGTTCCCGACGCACGAGGGAAGCCGCTCGGCGGCTCGCGCCGGGGGTTTTGCCCGCTCTCTGGCGGTCACGACGGCAGCGGGCGATAGAGGCGGACGAGCGCTGCGCCATCGGCGCGAAGCGCGGAGGAAACAGGGCCTGTGCTGCGCACATCCCGCCGTGAGGCGGCGCGGCGCTCGAGGCGGGGCGGAGCGCCGCGAAGCCCGGAGGAGGCAGCGCTCGGGCCGCGCGCCTCCGCCGCAGGGCGGCGAAGTGGACGCGGGGCTCCGGGGAACAGGGCTCGGACCGCGCGTCGCCGCCCCGGGGCGGCGGCCAGAAATCCGGCGGGATTTCTCGCGCGCGGCACTAGGATGCGCCGGACATGCTCGGCGAAGCGAAGCAGATCTACCTGGCCACGCGGAAGAAGCACGATCAGCTCTTCAACACGTACGTGATGCGCCCGCTCGCCGGCGGCGTTGTCGCGCTGCTCGCGCGCACCGCCATCACGCCGAACCAGGTGACGCTGCTCAACCTCGCCGTGTTCGTGGTGGCGGCGGCGCTGCTCGTCGCCCTGCCCACGATGGCCGGGGGCCTCGCCGCGATCGCCGTGCTCGAGCTGAGCTATCTCCTCGACTGCGCCGACGGGATGCTCGCGCGCCACAAGCAGCTCGCCTCGAAGGAGGGCCACCTCTTCGACTTCTTCACGGACGAGCTCAAGGCGGTGCTCCTCTCGGGCGCCCTCTCGGTGCGCTTCTTCCGCGGCGGCGGGCTCGGGCTCGACGGGGCGCTCTGGCCCGCCGGCGACCCGCGCTTCCTCCTCGCCGGCGTCGTCGGCGTCGCGGTGATCGCCTCGGCGATCTCGCTGACGAACTTCGTCCGCCGCCCGGAGATCAGCGGCAAGGAGACGTCGGTCTCCGCGTACTACGAGACCGTCGCCGAGCAGCGCCCCCGGTCGCCCGCCGCCCGGGCGGCGGCGCTCGTGACGACGTTCCTGCGCTTCCTGAACCACTACCCGAGCCACATCTGGGCGTTCGCGCTCGCGGGCCGGCTCGACGTGTTCTTCTGGATCTACGTGCTGATCAACGGCCTCTACCTGGCGAGGGGGTGGCTCGGGCTGCTGCTCAGGTTCGGGCGGGCCTAGCCGCGTGCGAGAGCGTCTGGTGCGGTGCTCGATCGAGAGCACGCCGAGAGGCGCGATGTTCGCGCCGCGGGAGCGAGCCGGCGAGAGGCCGCGCGGGCGGGCGACGTCGCTGCGCCGTCGAGGACAGGACAGTAACTGACCACCACGCGCTCCTTCGATGCCGCGCTGGATGTCGCTCCACGACGCAGCGTGGCTGTTGCCAGGAGGCTCGGCGGTGCAGCCGGCTCGGCTCCCCCTCGCGAGGAGGTCTGGTCGATCCGAGACCGAACCGGGAGGGCTCCGGAGCCCGCGCGGACACGTCACGACCTGCCCGCGCCCCCTCGCGGGGGGCGTGCGGCCGATCCGAGACCCTGCCGGAGGGCCCTCAAAGCCCGCGCCGGCACGTCGCGACCTGCCTGCGCCCCCTCGCGAGGGGCATACGGCCGATCCGAGCCCCTGCCGGAGGGCCTCCGGAGCCCGCACGGACAGGTCGCGACCTGCCCGCACCCCCTCGCGAGGGGGGTGTGTCGATCTCAGGCTCAGCCCGAGCGCCCCCGAAGCTCGCCCGCAGGGAAGCGCCTCGGGCGCTCGCGATCGATCATCCCCCGAGCTTCATCAGACCGGCCTCGGTCGGCGCGAAGCCGCAGCCCCGGTAGAAGCTGGCGAGGTGCGGCTCGAAATCCACGTGCAGCCACTGCATGCCGCGCTCGCGCGCCACGGCGGCCGCGCGCGACACGAGCTCGCGCCCGACGCCGCGGCGCCGGTGCGCCGGGTGCACCGTCGTGTCCAGCACGAAGGCGTGGACACCGCCGTCCCACGCCAGGTTGACGTAGCCGATCAGACGCTCGTCAGCGAACGCGCACACGAAGGCAAGGCTGTGCGCGTGCTTCCGCGCGAAATCGGTCGGCTCATGAGCGGGCCAGGAGACAGAGAAAAGCGCGTTGAGATCGTCATTGCTCACGGCGGGGCAGGTGCGGTGTTCGATCGACGGCATGGTGGCGACTCCTGGCGGCCTCGGAGGTGCTCGGTTACAGGGCCGAAGGCCCGCCGAAAACTGGCCTGCCTCCCCCTCCTGTGCATTACGGTCGCCCGGCCATGGACACGCCACCCCGAACGCGCGCCGCAGCCCCGCTCGCGGCGAGCCGCCATGCCCTCGCGCTCCTCGCCCTCGCCGCGCTCCTCCCGGGCTGCGGCGAGGGCGGCAGCACGCCCGACTCGCCGGCCGAGCACCAGCGCGCCGGCGATGGCCAGCCCCCCGCGGGCGCCTCTCCCTCCGCCGCCGCGTCCGCGTCCCCCGCCGCCCCCGCCGCGGCCGAGGACGAGCCCCCGCCCGGCCAGCCCGCGGGCCCGCCGATCGTCTCGCTCTCGGGCGTCGCCACCGCGCCCACGCCGCCCCCGGAGGGCAGCCCGCGGCTCGCCAGCATCGCGATGCTCACGCGCGTCTATGCCCGGCCCAGCACCGACGCCAAGCGCGTCGGCTTCCTGCGCGCCGGGGCGGTCGTGGAGATGGATCCCGAGCCCGCCGGCACGGCCGGCTGCCCCGGGGGCTTCCGCAAGATCAAGCCGTTCGGCTACGTGTGCCTCGGCCCCGACGCGACCCTCGACCTCGACCACGAGATCGTCCGCGCCACGACCCGCCGCCCCGACGTCACCCAGAAGCTCCCGTACATGTACGGCACCGTGACGCGCGGCGGCCCCGCCTACGCGCGCATCCCCACCGAGGACGACCTCGCGCGGTACGAGCCCAGCCTCAAGAAGCACCTCGACCGCTGGGCCAGGGACGAGCAGAGCGGCGCCACCTACGGCCTCGACGTGTGGCTCAAGTGGCGCACCGAGCCCGCGCCGCCCGCGCTCGACGCGCTCGCGCAGCGCATCACCGACCGCGACATCCCCTGGTTCCTGCGCGACGGCCGGCGCGCCCCCAACCTCTCCGGCCTGATCAAGACCGAGGAAGCCGTGAAGATCGACGAGGTCTCGCGGCGCAACGGCATGGCCTTCATCGAGTCCTTCCTCCACGAGGGCCGGCGCTACAACGTCACCACCGACCTGCGGGTCGTCCCCGCCGATCGCTTCCGCCCCATCCGCGGGTCGGACTTCCACGGCGTCGAGATCGGCAAGGACATCGACTTTCCCTTCGCGCTCGTGCGCCGCGCCGGCGGCAAGCGGTGGCGCGTCGAGGGCAAGAAGCTCGTCGAGGAAGGTGAGCTCGAGTGGCGCGCGGCCGTGCCCCTGACCGGGAAGCAGCAGTTCTTCGGTGGAAAACTCCACTACGAGACGAAGGAAGGCGACTGGATCGACGACCGCCACGCGGGCCGCGTCGACCCCGCGAAGAAGATGCCGGCCTGGGGCAAGAACGGCGAGAAGTGGCTCGACGTCAACCTCACGAAGCAGGTGCTCGTCGCCTACGAGGGCACGAAGCCCGTCTACGCCACGCTCATATCGAGCGGCGAGGCCGGGCTCGAGGACCACGAGTCGTCCACCGCGACCAAGCGCGGGATCTTCCGGATCCACACGAAGTACATCTCCATCACCATGGACTCGGACGCCGTCGGCGAGGAGTTCGAGCTGCGCGACGTCCCCTACGTGCAGTACTTCGAGGACGGGTATGCGCTGCACGGCGCCTACTGGCACGACAAGTTCGGCCGCCCGAAGAGCCACGGCTGCATCAACCTGTCTCCGGAGGACGCGCGCCGCCTCTTCTTCTGGACCGAGCCCGCCGTCCCGCCGGGCTGGCACGGCGCGGCGCGCTCGCTCACCGGAACGGTGGTATTCGTACACCCCTGATCGACGCGGCCCCCCGGCGCGTCAAGCGCCCGGCGGCCCGGCCCTGGGCGCGGCCGCCGGGCGCTTGACGCGCACGCTGCAGGGGCGGGACAGATCGATCGCAGGCCACACTTCGCGCGACTGCCGGCTCGAACAGCAGCGGAGTCGTGGTAGCGTCCCGCCCATGCAGCTTGCCGTCGTTGGAACAGGGTATGTCGGCCTGGTGGCCGGCGCAGGTTTCGCGGATTTCGGGAACGACGTGGCGTGCGTCGACGTGTCCGCTGCAAAGATCGAGATGCTGAAGCGCGGAGAGATGCCGATCTACGAGCCCGGCCTCGACGTGCTGATCGCGAAGAACACGCGCGACGGCAGGCTCCGGTTCTCCACGGACGTCGCCGGCGCCATCCGCGACGCGGAGATCGTGTTCATCGCCGTCGGGACGCCGCAGGCCGACGACGGCTCCGCCGACCTCTCCGCCGTCGAGGCGGTCGGCGAGACGATCGGCAAGAACCTGAACAACTTCAAGGTGATCGCCACGAAGAGCACGGTCCCTGTCGGGACGGCGGACCGGCTCCGGCAGATCATCAGCGCGCACACATCCCAGTCGTTCGCCGTCGCGTCGAACCCGGAGTTCCTCAAGGAAGGCGACGCGGTGAACGACTTCATGAAGCCGGACCGCGTGATCATCGGCTCGGACGACCCGAAGGCGCGCGAGATCCTGCGCCACCTGTACAATCCGTTCGTCCGGGCGAGCGACCGCATCCAGCTCATGGACGCCCGCTCGGCCGAGCTCACCAAGTACGCGGCCAACGCCCTGCTCGCGTCGCGCATCTCGTTCATGAACGACCTGGCCGTGCTCGCGGAGAAGGTCGGCGCGGACATCGAGCTCGTGCGCAAGGGCGTCGGGTCCGACCCCCGCATCGGCACGAAGTTCCTCTTCGCCGGCCCGGGGTTCGGCGGGTCGTGCTTCCCCAAGGACCTCTCGGCCATCCTCCACACAGCGAGCACGGTGGGCCACGACCTGGAGATCGTCCGCGCGACGGAGCGGATCAACGCGCGGCAGAAGCGGCTGCTCGCGAGCAAGGTGAGCGCCCACTTCGACGGGGCGCTGAAGGGCAAGACGATCGCGGTCTGGGGGCTCGCGTTCAAGCCGCAGACCGACGACATCCGCGAGGCGCCCGCGCTCACGCTCATCGACGCGCTGCTCGAGGCGGGCGCGACGGTGCAGGCGCACGACCCGCAGGCGATGCCGAACGTGCGCGCGATCTACGGCAACCGCATCCTCCTGAGCGACAACATGTACGGCGCTGCCGAGGGCGCGGACGCGCTGGTCGTCGTCACCGAGTGGCACGAGTACCGGCGGCCCGACTTCCACCGGCTGAAGCGCATCCTGAGCTCCCCGGCGCTCTTCGACGGGCGCAACGTCTGGGAGCCCGACGAGCTCCGCGGCATGGGCTTCACCTACACGGGCATCGGCAGGAAGTAGCGCGCGGCCGGCGCGCGCACCGCCCCCCGTAGGCCCCCGGAGAGGGTGTCCGTCGCGCGGGGTGGGCACGGGCTGATGTTTGAGCGCAATTGACGTCCTGTGTCCGGCGTGCGCAGCACGTCGGGCGCAGGGCGTCCCACGCGAGTTCTGTCCGTGCCCACCCCGCGCGACGGACACCCTCTCCGGGGGCCGGGCGGCGCGCGCCCCGGCCGCGCGCCGCCGCTCAGGTGTCGCCCGGATCCGACGGCAGCGTGAAGCGCCGGCTGCTCGGCGGCTCTTCGCCGAGGTAGCGCGGCGCGTTCGCCGGCGTCAGCCGCCGGCTGCTCGGCGGCTCCTCGCCGAGGTAACGCGGCGCGTTCGCGGGCGTCAGCCGCCGGCTGCTCGGCGGCTCCTCGCCTGTGTGCCGGTCCCAGCGCCGCTCGAGCATCTTCCGGTCGACCCCGATGAGCCGCGCCGCGGCCGCCTTGTTGCCGCCGCAGCTCTCGATCGCGTGGTGCAGCACCGCGCGCTCGATCACGCGCAGCTTCGACCCGAGCCGCTCGGGCAGCGCGAGCAGCGCGCGGGCCAGCCGGTCGATCTCCGCGGTGGCGTCGACGACCGGCCGCTCGCGCGCGAGCTCCTCGAGCGTGGGGACGTCGATGAGATCGTCGTCCGCGAGCAGCGCCAGCCGCTCGACGACGTTCCGGAGCTCCCGCACGTTGCCGGGCCAGGGCCGCCGGACCAGCCACGCGATCGCGTCGTCTGTGTAGCGGAGCTTGCGCGGGAGGTCCGCGGTGAACGCGAGCAGGAGCTCGATGAGATCGGCGTCGCGCTCGGCCAGCGACGGGACGTGCACCGTGACGACGTTGAGCCGGTAGAAGAGGTCCTCCCGGAAGCGCCCCTCGTGGATGCGCTTCTCGAGGTCGACGTGGGTCGCGGCGAGGACGCGGGCGCGGAGCGGGATCTCCGACTCGGCGCCGAGCGGGCGGAAGCGGCGATCCTCGAGGACGCGGAGGAGCTTCGCCTGGAGCTCGCCGGGCATCTCGGCGATCTCGTCGAGCAGGATGGTGCCCGCGCCCGCGAGCTCGAGCTGGCCGCGCATGCGCTTCTCGGCGCCGGTGAAGGCGCCGCGCTCGTGGCCGAAGATGAGCGACTCGATGAGCGTCCCCGGCAGCGCCGAGCAGTTGACCGCCACAAACGGCTCGCCGCGCCGCGAGCTCATCTCGTGCAGCGCGCGGGCGACCATCTCCTTGCCGCTGCCTGTCTCGCCCCGGATGAGCACCGTCTTGCTCGACTCCGCGACGCGCTCGATAATCCGGCGCACGCGCTCCATCGCCGCGGACGAGCCGAGCAGCGCCTTCGTGCCGAAGGTGCGGTCGACCCGCTCGCGGAGCCGCACCACCTCGCCCTTGAGGAGCAGCCGCTCGCGCTGCCCCTCGACGATCGGCAGCAGCATCTCCGGGCAGAGCTCGTCCTTCAGCACGTAGTCCTGGGCGCCGAGCCGCATGGCCTCCCGGATCTCGGAGAGCTCGCTCACCGAGGTGACCATCACCGCCGGCGTGCTGCGCCCCGAGGCCCGCACCCGCCGCAGGATCTCCAGGCCGCCGCGGTCGCGCGGGTCATCCGAGAGGCGCACGTCGAGCAGCAGGAGGTCCGGCGAGCTCCGCTCCACGGACGCGATCGCGTCGTCCAGGCCGACCGCCTCCAGCACCTCGACCTCGTCGAGCGCGGCCAGGATCTGCCGCAGCGTGCGGCGGCCGCTCCGCTGATCATCGACGACCAGGATCTTCACGCGACCTCGTCCTCTGCAGTCTTGGAGACATCGGCGGCCGGGATCGAGATCACGAACCGCGTCGCGCCGTCGCGCCGCTCCGCGTCGATGGTCCACCCGTGCGCGCGGACGATGCGGTGCGTGATGGCGAGCCCGAGCCCGGTACCGCGCGGCTTCGTCGTGTACCACGGGGCGAAGATCCGCGACGCGTCGCCCGCGATGCCCGGCCCCGTGTCCCACACGATGAGCTCGGCGCCGCTCTCCTTCGGCGCCCAGATGACGCCGATGGTGCCCTTGTCGCCGGCCGCGTCGAGGCCGTTCGAGAGCAGGTTGACGAGCACCTGCGTCGCCTGATCGGGGTCGCAGCGGAGCTTCGGGGTCGCGCTCACCCGCGCCTCGATCCGCCGCTCGCCGAGCTGATCGCGCAGGAGCATCTCCGCCCGGCTCACAAGCTCCTCGACCGAGAGGCGGCGGCGCTCGAGCTTCCGGTGCGTCACCCGGCGCAGCCCCATCACGAGGCGCTCGAGGCGCTCGACCTCCTCGCAGCCGATCTCGACCTCCTCGGCGTCGAGGCTGTGGTTGCTCGGCCCGCGCTGGAACACGGAGCGGAAGAAGTTGATCGGGTACCGCACCTCGTGGGTGATCTCGGCCGCGAGCGTCTCGATGAGCGCCGCGCGCTCGTCGCGCCACGCGGCGGCCTGCTCGCGCCGCCGCCGCTCCAGCTCGGCGTAGCTATGGGCGTGCGCCAGGGCGAGCGCGGCCTGGTTGCCGATGGTGCGGAGCAGGTCGAGGTCCTCGCTCGTGAACAGGGCGCCGCCGCGCTTCTTGCCCACCTCGAGGACGCCGAGCAGCCGGCCGCGGAACATGACCGTCAGCGACAGCTCGCTCGCGCTCACCTCGGGCGGGCCGAGCCCGATGATCCGCTCGCCGCTCTGCTCGCCGACCGCCTCGGGCTCGCCGCCGTGCTGGCCGGCGCCGGCGTCGACCGCGTCGATCGCGATGGCGCGGAAGGTGACCCGCTCGCACGGCAGCCAGCGCGCCACGGTGCGCTCTACCGCGTCCGCGACCTGCTCGGGGTCGGAGACGAGCGTCAGCTCCTCGCTGAGCTGCTCCACGGTGGGCTTGTACTCCGCGCGCGCCGGGAAGAGCGTCCGGTCGCCGGCGCCGAGCGCGAGCACGACGAGCACCGCGCTGACGACGGCGGCGGGCGCGGCGACCTTGAGCGCGCCGAGCAGCGGCAGGCCGGCGTACCCCGCGCAGGCGGAGCAGACGATCACCGTGAGCGCGACCATCATGCCGGTGATGAGGATCCGCGTGAGCGGGCGCGAGAGGAGCGCGCGGCTCCCCCAGAGGTCGTAGCGGATGAACGCGACGACGCTCGAGACGGGCGTGAGCGCGAGCGTCGGGATCGCGAACCACGCGAGCCGCGACGCCGAGACGCCGAGCATGGCCAGCATGAAGCCGAGGGCCATCACGACGTGCGGCGGCGCCATCGCGAGCAGGAGCGCGCGCAGCGTGCGGCGGCGATCCCCCTCGGCCATGGCGAAGCGGAGGATCAGGGTGGCCGCGAAGAAGAAGAACGACGCGACCATCAGCGTCGCGCAGACGCTCCGGAGCGGGACGGTGGTCCAGCCCATGGCGTGCGAGGCGAGCAGGCCGGCGGCGAGCAGGCCGCCGAGCGCGTCCGCGATCCGGCCGCAGGCGGGGTAGCGCGCGATGAGCGGGACGTCGTCCGGCAGCCGCAGCGCCAGGGTGAAAAAGGACATCGGCACGAGCGCGTAGGCGACGTGGAAGAACGGAACCAGGTCGCGCGAGCTGTGGTAGTCGAACAGCGTGAACTGGAAGAGCGCCGTGAACAGCGCGGCGGCCGCGAAGGCGCGGGCGAGCTTGCCGCGCGGGCTCGCGCTCATCGCGATGAGCGCGGCGCCCACGTAGAGCGAGCCGACGACCATCAGCCCGCCGGCGTAGAACCACCAGGCGAGCGGATCGAGCGGGACGAGGGTGAGCTCGACGTCGCGCAGCCCCTCCGCCGTCTCGACGCGGGCGCGCACCGCGCGCTGGCCCTCGCGCGCGGCATGCTCGACCGCGGCGTCCCAGATGCTGGCGCGGTAACGCCCCGCGGCGCTCTCGAGGCGCCAGCCGTTCACCTCGATCACGCGGTCGGGATACCGGAGACCCTTCTGGAAGCCCTCCCAGGAGGGCAGGCCGATGCTCGAGACAACGCCGTCCGGGTCGACGAGCACGCCAGGGAACGGCCGCTCGTACCAGCTCAGGGCGTTCCTGATCCCGAAGCCGCCCAGAACGAGCGCCGCGATGACGACCGCCGCAAGGAGCCAACGCCGATTCTCGATAGATGGCATCGGGAGACTCGACAGCGCGTAAATTGCGCCACGAGCCACCCACGATACGCTGGAACCCCGAGTGAACCAACGGGGCTCGCGCCCCGGAGGCGGCGCGACGCCTCTGTCCCCCGCGATCCGCGCGGGTCCGTCGGCGGCGTTACGCAATTTTCATTACGTTCCACTGCGGAGATGCGAGGGGAATCACTCCGCGGGCGGAGCGGCGGAGCGCGCCCGGCCAGCGCTCTCGGGCGCGCCGCGCTCGTCGGCGACCGCGAACACGGCGGCGGCCAGCTCGCCGAAGCGCGCCTCGGCGGCCTGGACGGCGGCGGCGTCGGCCGCCGTCCGCTCGATCCGGTCGAGCTGCGCGGCGATCTCGTCCCGGACGCGCCGCGAGCGCGCGGGCGCAGGGCGGCTCGCGGCGAGCGCGCGGACGAGGACCGAGAGCTGCCGCAGCACGGCGCCCGCGCCGTGGAAGCGCTGGCGCCGGGTGTCTCCCGCGGTGAGGCGGGCGTGGCGCGCGAGCGCGCAGACGCCGTGGCAGAGGATCGGGTCGGCGAGCAGCGCGCGGACGGCCCAGCGCGCGAGGCGGCGCGAGTACAGGCCGCGAGCGAGCGAGCGCGCCGCGCGGGCGTCGTGCCAGGCGCGCGCGGCGCCGTCCTCGCCGATGAGCAGCAGCGCGAGCGCTATCGGATCGCCGGCGGCGAGGCAGGCCCGGCCCGCGTCGATGCGCCCGTAGCCGTGCTTGGCGTTGTGGCCGTCGCGATCGCGCTCGTCGGGGAGGAGGTCCCACCGGTCGGCCACCGGCTCGGCCGAGGCGGGCGCCGCGGGGGGCACCGGCTCGAGCGTGCGCAGGACGAGGGCGTCGAGCTCGGGCAGGCGGAGCGCCGGGTTCCGGGACAGGACGAGGAGCAGCACGCCCGCGGCGAGGGCCGACGCCCCGCTCGACTCGGCGTGGCAGAGCCGCTCGGCCGCCGGATCCGCGCCGGAAGCGGTCGGGAGCGGGCACGTGAGGTCGTCGCCGGGCGCGAGCCAACGCACCGCCGGGCCGCGGTTCGCGAAGGGGCGGCTGCGCCCCCGGCGGTCCCGCCAGAGGAACCAGCCCTCCCCGCGGGCGCCCGGGCCGACGCAGAACACCCGCGGGTCGCTCGCGGGCTCGCCGAGCCCGAGCGAGAAGCTCGCGTGCAGCGACTCGGGCGGGCTCGACGCCTCGCGGCCGGTGGGGAACACGACGGGGCAGCCGCGCCCACGGCGGCCGAGGCGGGCGGCGAACTCGAGCGCGTCGTCCAGCATCGGCGTGGTCGACCCCTCGACGTACGCGGCGCAGACAACGACGTCCGCGCCGTCGCTGACCGCCTGGACGATCGCGACCGGGAGGGCCAGGACGCACCCGCCCGGCTTCGGGATCAGGTAGAGCCGCGGTGAGGCGTCCGGCGCGACGCCGCGGAACCCGCCGGGGCGGCGGACCCCGACGGCCCACGCGACCATGAGCGCGCCGTGCGCCTGGCTGCGCGGCGGGTGCTCGAGCATGACCAGCACCTCGCGATCGAGGCCGAGCTCCTCGGCCGCCCAGGCATCGTCGTCGATCACCCCGAGGCGCATCCCGGCGCCGCTCCCGCAGCGGCGGCGATCGACGCCGACCCCGCCCTCCCCCGCGCGCAGGAACCAGCGGCCTGGCGTCGCGGGATCGTCCCCGCCCGACGCGCGGCGCGCCGTCCACCCGCGCTCCGGCCGCGCCGCGGCGGCCGGCGCGACGTCGAAGCGCGGGGCGACGGCGGCGCTCGGGCGGCGCGCGGAAGCGACGTAGCGCACCGGGAGCGCCGCGGCCGCGAGCGCCGCGGCTACCTCGGCGCGCCGCCCGCTGTCGGGCGAGCGGACGCGGAGCCAGAAGATCGGCGCCCGCTCGACGACCCGCTCCACCTCGACCCGGGACCAGCGCGCCGCGAGCGCCGCGGCCACGGCGTCGGGCGCCACGGCGCACCGCGAGGCGACGACGACGTCGAGCGGACCGCCGTCGTCGTCGCACGCGGCGGTGGGGACCGGGGCATAGCCGAAGTCCCACGGCGGGCGCTCGCCGCGCGGGGCGGCCGGCGCCGGGGGCGGAGCGCTCGGGCGGCCCCGCGCGCGCGTTGTTGATCGAGCGCTCGCCGGTGTCTCTTCCGGCGGGCCCGCTTTCCCCCGGGTGGCCGCCCCGCGGCCCCGGCTCATGCCAGCACGGCCCTGGCCCAGGCGTTGAGCGCGTGGGCGCGGTTGGCGAAGCCGGGGCTCTCGGCCTCGCACCGCGCGAGCTCCTGCGCCTGCGTCTCCTTCCCCTCGGCCCAGGCGGCGACGCGGCGGGCGCCGAGGGCGGTGGCGCGCCGGCGGGCGGCGCGGAAGCACCGGCGCTCGCCATCGAGCATCGCCCCGAGCACGCCGGAGTCGAGGACCATGCGGCGGACGGGGATCAGGGACGACGGCGCGCTGGACGCCGGCGGCTCGCTCTGCCCCTTCGGGGTCGCGGCGATACCCCAGGGCGGCGTGCCGAGCGGCCCGTAAGCGGCCGCGCGGCGGTGCTGCGCCCCGGGGGCGCGGTCCCGCCCGTCGGCGTGCGGCTCGTCCGGCTCGCCGTGCGCGCGCGATCGGAGCTCCGACGCCAGGACGACGGCCCAGGCGCCGCCTCGCTGGTAATCGTCCTGCCAGTCCATCACGTCGTCGTGGAGCTGCAGCCCGAGCCACACCGACGAGAGCAGCCGCGCCAGCACCTCGCGCTGGGCGGCCGTCCAGCCGGCGGCGTGCGCCAGGGCGATCGACGCCGGGAAGCCGACGCTCTGCTTGGCGAGGGAGAGCGCATAGTAGCGGCTGAAGCCGGCGGGCTCGCCGCTCGTGAGCAGCCTGCGCTCGGTCTCGATGGCGAGCAGCGTGGCGTCGTCCGCGCGGGCGAAGTCGATGGCCGGGTCGTCGACGCCGGGCGCGACGCGGCGGAGGGCCTCGTCGCGCGCCCGCCGCGCGTGGGCCAGGATGGCCTCGAGCTGCCAGGTCGGGCGGACCTGCGCGTCCTGGATGCGGTCGGTGCCGAACGCCTCGATGACGGCCAGGAGGTGCGCGAGGAGGGCGTCCTGCACCGTGGCCCCCCGGACCCCCGGCATGGCCTCCGCGAGCAGCGCGGGCGCGGCCAGGGTGATCTCGTTGCTGAACACGGCGCTCCAGGGCACGTCGCGCGACGGCGACAGGCCGAGCGTGTGGGCCAGCCCCTGCGCCTCGGCGTGCAGCATCCCGGGGAGCGTCCGCCAGAACGCCTTGTAGAGCTCGTCGACCCAGAGCGCCTCATCCATGCGCGGGCGCCTCCTTCGCCGGGCGCGCCGGGCGCGCCGGGCGCGCCGCGGCGCCGCGCGTGGCCCGCGGGCTCTGGGCGCCGGTAGATGGCACCGGGGCGGAGCCGCGCCGGTGAGACGTACGCCGATGGCGGTGCAACCCCGCCTGTCGCCTGCGCCGCAGCATCAATAAATGTTCGACTCCTTCCAGGGCGACAGGCACACGTTGATGCGCTCCTCGACCACGATCGCGCGCCACTGGAGCACCTGGGCGGCGCTCAGCCCGTCGAAGAAGCCGCCGATCCATGAGCGGATGCGGCAATTGAGCAGCGCGCGGACACTGGCCGCATCCGCCGGCTCCTCGTCGGCCTCGGGCGCGACGATGTAGAGCGCAAGCAGCTGCTTGAACTCGTCGAAGTGCTCCTGGTTCCGGAGCAGGGAGATGTAGAGCGCCCGCAGCTGTGCGTGCGGGTCGATCGAATTCACGGTTTGCATGGACCTCCGTCACCGGTCCGTGCCGGCTTCGGTCGCCACATTGCACGTCACGGGCCGCCGTCGACCAGCGCGTAAACCGTTGAAATCATTCGACCGCTATGGCCGGCCGGCGGTGCGCGGTACCCGAAACCGACCATCGGTTGCCCGAATCCGACCGTTCCGCCCGGCGCGAGGTCGCGCCCGCCGCGGAGGTGGACATGAACATGTCCAACCCCGTCACCGGCCGACTCGACATCAGCCGGATCGCGTCACGAGCGCCGGAGCGACGTTGCTCGATTCACATCCAGCCGAATTGGGCAGTGAGGCTGGATCATTTCCCGCCGCCGAAGCTCGGACTGCCACCGCTCGGGACGAAGATGATGCCGCCGGAGCCGCCGCCCCCGCCGCAGTCGCTGAACGCGATGAGGAGGATGAGGACGATGATCACGATGACGATGATGAGGAGGACCGAGCCTCCGCTCGAGCCACCCCCGCCACCCGGCGCGGCGCGCGGCGGCGGTGACAGGCTGAAGGCGGCGGCGAGCTCCTTGCCCGGCAGCGGCGAGCAGAACGACACGCTGACCTCGGTCGGGGCCTGCTCGATGCTGATCTTGCCGTCGGACCCCTGGAACTCCGTGGCCTGGACCGCCTCGCCGATCTCGACCTTCCAGTAGAACTCGCCGATGACGTACTCCACCTCGGCGCTGACGCGCTGCTTGAACGAGTACGTCTGCCCCTTGTAGGTCGCGGTCCCGCCCATCGGCTGGACCTCGCCGGGCGAGAGCGGCGCCACGAGCTGCCACGCGCCGTCCTCCTCCATGAGCCACAGGTAGCCGACGCTCGGTCCGCCATAGAGCAGGTACTCCCGCCAGCGGTAGCGCTCGCCCTCCACCGTGCAGCCGCGGATGACGAAGCCGATGCAGAGCACGCGCATGCCGCGGAGCTGGCCCTCGGCGCCGAGGGGGATGTACGGCTCGACGGGCGGCCGGGGGACCTGGCCGAGCGCGACGAGGGCGCCCTTCGTGAGGTCGCTCGCGGTGCCGCAGTACCGGCAGACGATGCGCTCCGCGGTGCCGGGGGCGGCGAGCGGCAGGTTGCCGCCGCAGTTCGGGCACGCCACGGCGGTCACCTGCGCCGCGGGCAGGTCCACGGGCGCGCCGGAGTCGAGCCGCAGCTCGGCCGGATCGATCTGCCGTCCCAGGTAGAGCTTCGGCGGGATGCCCCGGCCGTCGCCGTAATCGATCGTCCCGAACTCGCCCCGCGGCCCCGCTATGTCGACAAACCCGGTCACCACGCCCGGCGGGGCGACGTAGGGCATCTCACCTTCGGCCGAGATGACGCGGCGGCGGCCGACCTCGACGACGGTGAACATCCCGTGCCCCTCGAGGTGGACGCGGCCGCCGGGCTGGAGGGAGGTCCACGGCGGCAGCCCGTTCAGCGGGAGCGGCGCCTCGCTCGTCGCGTACCAGCGCCCCTGGGCGAAGGCGACCCACGTCCAGCGGCCGCTGCTCGGGAACGCGATGAAGATCTCCTGCCAGGGCGCGCCGGGCGCGCCGGCGCGATCGAGCTGCACGCGGCCGTCGACGACGAACGGCTCGTTGCCCCAGCGCCCGGTGACCCCGACCTGCAGGGGCGTCGGGATCTCGACAAGGTCAGCGACGCGCCCGATGGCGCGGAGGTCCCGGTCGGTGCGGGCGACGACGAACTTGCAGTGCTTGCACACCTGCGCCATCGCGCCCGCGAAGCGAAACGTGATCGGCGCGCCGCACGAGGGGCACGCGGCTGCTCGGTCGAAGGGCGTGCTCACGCGAGCACCATACTAGAAGCGAAGGCCAGGGAAGAAAAAGCGTTTCGACCGCTGGTTGGGCCTCTGCCGCCGCGTCGTCTTCCTATGTCTTCCTGTGTCTTCCCGCGTTCTCCCGCGGCTTCCCGCGCCCTCGCGCTCGGTGTTCCCGCGCTCGGCGCGCGGCCTCCCCGCGCGCCGAGCGCAGTGCGGAGGCGCGTCCGAGGAGGCTGTGGTCCAGCACGAGCGGTGCTAGGACCGCGCCGATGCCGGCCACCACGGAGAGCTCGCCGACAGCCGACGGCGCCCCTCGCGGAGACGCCCCCGCGGCGCAGCCGCTGCCCCGGCTCGTGCACCCGGCGCTCCTCGCGAGCGTGTTCGTCATCGCCACGTCGGGGCTCATCTACGAGCTCATCACCGGCACGCTCGCGAGCTACGTCCTCGGCGACTCGGTGACGCAGTTCAGCTTCGTCATCGGGCTCTACCTGTTCGCGATGGGGATCGGCTCGTACCTCTCCCAGTACATCGAGAGCCGCCTCCTCGAGCGCTTCGTCGAGATCGAGCTCGGTCTGGCGCTCGTCGGCGGGCTCTCGGCGCCGATGCTCTTCCGCGTCTACACCGCGCTCGGGGCGTTCCGCGCGCTCCTCTACTCGCTCGTGCTGCTCATCGGCGTGCTCGTGGGGCTCGAGATCCCGCTGCTCATCCGGCTGCTCAACTTCTCCCTGGATCTCAAGCGGCTCGTGGCGCGGGTGCTCACGCTCGACTACATCGGCGCCCTCGCCGCGAGCCTGCTCTTCCCCTCGCTCCTCCTGCCGCGCCTCGGGATCCACCAGACGAGCCTCTTCTTCGGCCTGCTGAACGCGGCGGTCGCGCTCACGAGCACGTTCCTCTTCCCGCTCGAGCGCGCCGTCGTCGTCCGGCTGCGGGCGCTCTGCGTGGTGGTGATCGCGGGGCTCGGGGTCGCCTTCGCGCTCGTCTCGCGCTTCGTCGAGCGCTCGGAGGCGCTCTACTTCGGGGCGCCCATCGTCTACGCAGCGCAGTCGCCGTACCAGCGCATCGTCGTCACGAGGAGCCCGCGCACGACGCGCCTCTTCCTGAACGGCAACCTCCAGTTCTCGTCGGACGACGAGCACCGCTACCACGAGGTGCTCGTGCACCCGGCCGTCGCCGCGCTGGGGCGCGATCCGCGGCGCGCGCTGATCCTCGGCGGCGGCGACGGGCTCGCCGCGCGCGAGCTGCTCCGCTACCCGTCGGTGGAGCAGATCCTGCTCGTCGACCTCGACGCCGCGGTCACCAGCGCCTTCCGCGATCTGCCGCTCGCCGCCGACCTGAACGGGGGCTCGCTCCGCGATCCGCGCGTCGTCGTCCGCAACGAGGACGCGTTCAAGTACCTCGAGGAGTCGACCGAGTCGTTCGACCTCGCGATCGTCGACTTCCCGGACCCGGGCAACTACGCCGTCGGCAAGCTGTACACGGACGCCTTTTACCACCTGCTCCGGCAGCGGATCTCCGTGCGCGGGCTCGCCGTCGTCCAGGCGACGTCGCCGCACTACGCGCGCGAGTCGTACTGGTGCGTCGTGACCACGCTCGAGGCGGCCGGCTTCAGGACCGCGCCGCTGCACGTCTACGTGCCGAGCTTCGGCGAGTGGGGCTTCATCCTGGCCGGCGGCGAGGGGCTCTCCGCGCCCGGCGTCCTCCGGATCGATCCGTCGTGGCTCCGCTACCTCGACTCGAGCGGCCTGCCGGAGCTCTTCCGGTTCCCGCGCGACCTCGGCCGCGTCGAGGCGCCGGTAAACCGGCTGAACGACCAGAAGCTCGTCTCCGTGTACACGCGCGAGTGGGCGGAGTGGTCGCGGTGATCCCGTGAACCGCCGCGGCTTCCTGAGCTCCGTCGCCGCGGGCTGGCTCGTGCACACGGCCGCCCCGGGACGGGCGCCGCTCGCCGGCGGGGTCGTCGGCGCGGCGCACGGCGCGGGCCACCTGCTCCGCGGTGACGCACCGCGCGCGCCGCGCGCCCCGGCGTCCGGCCCCGCGGAGCGCGCGGACGTCGTCATCGTCGGCGGCGGGGTGAGCGGGCTGTCGGCCGCGTGGCGGCTCGCCGGCGCCGGGCTCGATCTGCGGGTGCTCGAGCTCGAGCCGCGGCCCGGCGGCACGAGCGCGTGGGGCGAGGACGGCGTCGTGCCGTACCCGTGGGGCGCGCACTACCTCGCCGCGCCGAACGTGGAGGCGCGCGCGACGCTGCGGCTGCTCGAGCAGATGGGCGTCGTCACCGGCTGGGACGCGGCCGGGCGCCCCACGTTCGATCCACGCAGGCTCTGCCACGCGCCGGGCGAACGGCTGTTCTACGAGGGAGCGTGGCACGCCGGCCTCGCGCCGGTCGACGCGCTCCCGGCCGACGCGCTGGAGGAGCTCGAGCGGTTCCACGCGCTCGAGGAGGAGCTCACCGAGCTCACCGGCAGGGACGGGCGCGCGGCGTTCCAGATCCCGCTTGCTCGCTCGTCGCGCGATCCAGAGCTCCTCGAGCTCGACCGGATGAGCATGGCGGCGTGGCTCGACCGCGAGGGGTACAGCACGCCGTTCCTGCGCTGGTACGTGCGCTACGCGATGCTCGACGACTTCGGCGGCGAGCCCGAGGAGATCTCGGCCTGGGCGGGGCTGCACTACTTCGCGGGGCGCAAGGTGCGCACCCCGGAGCTCGCGGGCAGCCATTATCTCATCTGGCCCGAGGGCAACGGCCGGCTCGTGAAGGCGCTGCTCGAGCGCGCGGCGCCGCGCGTGTCGCTTGGCGCGCTCGTCACGTCGGTGCGCCCGCGGCCGGAGGGCGGCGTCGAGGTCGGCTACATCGACGTGCAGCGCGGCGAGGCGCGCCGCATCGAGGCGCGCGCGGCGATCCTCGCGGCGCCGGCGTTCGTCGTGCGCCGGATCCTCGCGGGCGGCGCGTCCGGCGAGCTGCCCGAGCGGACCGCGTCGGCGTGGCTCGTGGCGAACCTGCACGTCGAGCGGCCCATCGACCCCAATCACGCGTGGGATTCCGTCCTCTACGGCGCCGAAGGGCTCGGCTACGTGGACGCGCGCCACCAGCTCACGGATCTCGCGGCGGCGACGACGCAGCGGTCGCGCCTCGCGACGCCGGTGCAGCGCACGGTGCTGACCTACTACCGCGCCTTCGGCGGGTCCGACGTGGCCGCCGCGCGCGCGGCGCTGCTCGGCGCGCCGTGGGCGTCGCTCGCCGACGGCGTGCTGCGCGATCTCACGCCGGCGCACCCGCACCTGCGCGACGACGTCGAGCGGATGGACGTGATGATCTGGGGCCACGCGATGCCGCGCCCGCGCCCCGGCTTCCTCGGCGCGCGGCCGTTCGAGCCGCCCTGCGCGCTCGCCGAGCGCGTCGCGTGGGCCCACGTCGATCAGCCGGGGATGGCGCTCTTCGAGGAGGCGCAGGCGTGCGGCGTGCGCGCCGCCGAGACGATCGCGGCCGCGCTCGGGGTCGCGATCGGCGAGAGCTGGCTCTGAGCGCGCGCTCCCCTGATCGCGCCGCGCGCGCTCCCCTGATCGCGCCGCGCGCGCTCGCCCGATCGCGCCGCGCGACGCACGCGCGCTCGCCCGACAGAGCGCGGCCGCGGGCGCCGCGCCGCGCGTCCTGCGGGCCAACGCGGCCGAAGAGCGCGGCGCGGCCTCATCCGGGCGCGCGCGGCGGGGAAACCCACGTCCCCTCTCATCTTTCAAGAGCAAAGTGCGCGCGGCGAGCGGGCGCCTCCGGGCTGGTCTGTAGCCCCCCGACCGGCCGCTTCTTGCGGGCGCGAAGCGGCTCCTGTGGGAGATCCGGCCCAGGATTTCAGCTTTGCCCTCGCCTTGAACTTGCGCTGCCCCCCTGCTCCGCGTCTACTCTCTGCCCATGTTGCGGACCCGGTTTGCCGGGATGACGGATACCGGGCTCCTCCGGGACCACAATGAGGACAACCTCCTCGTCAGCGAGGAGTACCGTGTCGTGGCCGTGGCGGATGGCATGGGCGGACACCGCTCGGGCGACGTCGCGAGCCAGCTTGCTGTGAGCACGCTCTCGGACTTCCTGTCCGTGACGGTCGGGAGGGACGCGACGTGGCCGTTCCCCGCCGATCCGAACCTCACGGAGGAGGAGAACTACGTCGTCACCGGCCTCAGGCTGGCCAACCGGCGCATCTTCGATCGCTCGCTGAAGACGCTCGCCGACTTCGGCATGGGCACGACGATCGTGGCGGCGATGTTCTCCAAGGACGCCGAGCACGTGACGGTGGGCCACGTGGGGGACAGCCGCTGCTATCGCCTGCGCGACAGCCAGATCACGCAGCTCACGCGCGACCACTCGCTCGTCAGCGACGCGGCGCACATGGCGCCGTGGATGACCGAGGAGGAGGTCCGGCAGCTGCCGGCGAACGTCATCACGCGCGCGCTCGGCATCCGCGAGGACGTCCTCGTCGATCTCGTGACGGACGAGACGCGCCACGGTGACGTGTACCTCCTCTGCTCGGACGGCCTGTCCGGGATGGTGAGCGACGATCAGATCCTCGAGCTCGTGATGTCCAGCGGCTCGCTGGACGCGGCGTGCAAGGCGCTCATCGATCGGGCGAACTACTTCGGCGGCACCGACAACATCACGGTCGTCCTCGCCCGCGTCGAAGAGGTCCCCGACGGCAAGCGCACCTTCAACGACGAGCCCACCCAGGAGAGCCGCTAGGCCCGGCCCCCGCGAGCGCGGCCACGGACGGGCGCGGGCTCCTGCGTCCGCCGCGGCGGCTCCGCGCGGGCGGCCGTGGCCTTGTCAGGGCGAACGTCAGCGCCTCGAGCGCGCGCTCTCGGGCGGGGGCGAGCAACGCGCGGGCGCACGCCCTCGGGCGGAGCATGCAGCGCCGCGGCGCGCGCTCTCGGACGGGGCACGCGGCGCGGTGGGCGCTCTCTCGAGCGGGGCGTGACTACAGGACGAAGTGGTCCATGAGCTGAAGGACCTCCAGGTTCAGCCCCTTCAGCGCGGCGCACTCCCGCTCCACCTCGGCCTGGAAGACCGGCTTGATGTGGTAGAGCATCGTCGGCAGGTCCTTCGGCGCGCGGTACTTCTGGAGCTCGACCGCGAGCGTCTGCGGCGTGTGGTGGCCGCTCACCGTGGCGAGCCGCTGCTCCCGATCCGGGAAGCTGACCTCCATGAGCAGCGCGCGGAGATCCTGCTGCTGGTTCAGCACCTCCCACAGCCGGTCGGTCGGCCCTGTGTCGCCGCTGTACGCGATGGCGCCGCCGCTCCCCTCGATCACGAACGCCGACGCGTCGATCGTGTGCGTCACGTGGACCGCGCGCACGAGCCGCCCGGCGACCATCGTGGGGCGCTCCGGCTTGAGCTCGAGGTACTGGATGGTCGGCTGCGCGGGGGTGGGGATCACCGCGAAATCGGGCCACAGCACGCCGTTGAAGAAGTGCTTCTTGAGCGTCCGCAGCGTCTCGCGCGTGCCCGCGATCACGAGCGGCGGGCACCCGAGCTGGCAGCGGTTGTCGGCGATCGTGGCCAGATCGCGGATGTGATCGAGGTGCGCGTGGCTCACGAGGCACGCCTCGAGCCGCGCCTGCTCCTTCACCTCGAGCCCGCTCGTCAGCGAGCCGGCGTCGATCGCGAGGATCTCGTCCACGATGAACGCGCACGTGCGATGCCTGGGAGTCTCCCCGCCGTGGCAGCCGATGACGCGCAGCTCCACCGGCTCAGCTCTCTCCGCCGAACGCGATCTCGGCGTCGCGCAGCAGCATGGCCTGGAGCCTCCGCGCCCCGATCGCGAGGCGGCCAGAGGAGAGCACGTCACCCGGCAGGGACTCGCGGCCATTGCGGGCGAACGACGACTCCGACATTGCCCGAGAGTCTAGCGCCCTGCGCGACCGCGGGTCAAAAACCCAGGCAAAAGCTCTGGACCTCACAAAGCGCGAGGGGCCCTCCAAGCCAACATGCTTTGGAGGACCCCTCGCCCCGCTGCTCGGCAGCGGCGCGCTCACGCGGCCGGCGACGCCCGGAGGCGGCCGCCCGCGCGGCGCGGACGACAGGCGATCAACCCATGTCGAAGTCGCCCATGCCGCCCATGCCGCCCATGCCGCCCATGCCGCCCATGCCGCCCATACCCCCCATGCCGCCCATGCCGCCGGGGGCCCCGCCGGCCGCGGCCTTCTCCTTCTTGGGCTTCTCGGCGACGAGGGCCTCGGTCGTGAGCATCAGCCCCGAGACGCTGGATGCGTTCAGGAGCGCGTGGCGCACGACCTTGGCCGGGTCGATGACGCCGCCCGCGAGCAGATCCTCGTACGAGTCGGTCGCGGCGTTGTAGCCGAACGTGGGCGCGCCCGACCGGACCTTCTCCGCGACCACCGTCCCGTCGACGCCCGCGTTCTGGGCGATCTGGCGGAGCGGCGCCTCGAGGGCGCGGCGCACGAGCCGCACGCCGACGTCGCGCTCGTCGTTGAACTTGAGCGAGTCGAGCGCGGAGGCCGCCCGGAGCAGGGCCACGCCGCCGCCGACCACGATGCCCTCCTCGACGGCGGCGCGGGTCGCGTGCAGCGCGTCCTCGACGCGCGCCTTCTTCTCCTTCATCTCGGTCTCGGTCGCCGCGCCGACCTTCACCACCGCGACGCCGCCGGCGAGCTTCGCGAGCCGCTCCTGGAGCTTCTCGCGATCGTAGTCGCTCGTCGTGTCCGCGATCTGCTTGCGGATGGCCTCGATGCGGCCCTTGATCGCGGTCTTGTCGCCCTGGCCGTCGACGATGACGGTGTTGTCCTTGTCGATCTCGACGCGCTTGGCGGTCCCGAGGTCGCGCACGGTGGCGCTCTCGAGCTTCTGCCCGAGGTCCTCCATGAACGCCGTCGCCCCCGTGAGGATGGCGATGTCCTTCAGCATTTCCTTGCGGCGGTCGCCGAAGCCGGGCGCCTTGACGGCGGCGACCTTGATGGTGCCGCGCAGCTTGTTCACGACGAGCGTGGCGAGCGCCTCGCCCTCGACGTCCTCGGAGAGGATGAGCAGCTCGCGCCCCTGCTTCACGACCTGCTCGAGCAGCGGCAGGAGGTCGGCCATGGCGGAGATCTTCTTCTCGTGCACGAGGATGAGCGGGTTCGTGAGCACCGCGGTCATCTTCTCGGGATCGGTCACGAAGTAGGGCGAGAGGTAGCCGCGATCGAACTGCATGCCGTCGACGGTCTCGAGCTCCGTCGTCATGCGCTTGTTCTCCTCGACCGTGATCACGCCCTCCTTGCCGACCTTCTCCATGGCGTCGGCGAGGATCTGGCCGATCTCCTTGTCGCCGTTGGCGCTGACCGTGGCGACCTGGGCGATCTGGTCCTTGTCCTTGGTCGGCTTGGCGGACTGCTGGACCGCCTCGATGACCTTCGCGACCGCCGCGTCGATGCCGCGCTTCAGGTCCATCGGGTTGTGGCCGGCCTCGACGAGCTTGAGGCCCTCGCCGAAGAGCGCCTGCGCCAGCACCGTCGCCGTCGTCGTGCCGTCGCCCGCCTTGTCGCTGGTCTTGGAGGCGACCTCGCGCACCATCTGGGCGCCCATGTTCTCGAGCTTGCCGGCGAGCTCGACTTCCTTGGCGACCGTGACGCCGTCCTTCGTGACGACCGGCGCGCCCCAGCTCTTCTCGATGACGACGTTCCGCCCCTTGGGCCCGAGGGTCACCTTGACCGCATCGGCGAGCGTGTTGACGCCCTTCAGGATCGCGGCACGGGCGCCGCGGCTATAAACGATCTGCTTCGCAGCCATCTCTCAATCCCCTCGCGGCCGCGCGGCCGCATTGCAACGCTTGCGTTCGGTTGCCTGGATCCGGTTCACGTCGCGGCGGAGGCGGCCTCGGTCACGGCGAGCACGTCGTCCTCACGGATGAGCACGTGCTCCTCGCCGTCGAGCTTCACCTCGGTGCCGCTGTACTTGCCGAACAGCACCTTGTCGCCGACCTTCACCTCGAGCGGGCGAACCTTGCCGTCCTTCAGGACCTTGCCGTTGCCCACGGCGACGACGCGCCCCTCGATCGGCTTCTCCTTCGCGGCGTCGGGGATGATGATACCCCCCTTGGTCTTCGTCTCGCTCTCGACACGCTTGACGACAATCCGATCCTGCAGCGGCCTGATTTTCATGGTGGCTCCCTCGTCCTCGGCTGGTTGACTGACCATCGGCTCGCCGGAGGTCCCGCTCGCCCCCGCCGCAGGGGCCTTCCGCCCACACGACGAGAGCTAAGTGCCCGGGATCACAGTTGCTTGGCACTCTCCTAGGCCGGTGGCTAAAACCGCGGCGAAAGTAAATCAGGCTCCCGGCGCGTCAAGGGCGCGCAGCAGGCAGTCGCGACTTTTCGGCCGTCACAGCTCTCCGTGCGGCGAGACGGAAATATCTGGAGATGCGGCGGCGGCCAGGTCGCGACATCCGCAATGTGGGTGCGACGGCGGGACCGGACGCCCGACGCGGAGACGCGGACCGGCGCGGCGCAGTCTACCGACGGGAGCGGCGCGAAACGCACGGGATTTCGGCCCCGAGGAGTTTTCTTCGCCGGGCACGATTTTGATCGCTTGACATACCGGGCAGCCCGAGTAGATTCCGCGGCCCGTGGCGCTGATGCAGAGCGCTCACCCCTTGGGGGATCGTCTAACGGCAGGACGCAAGATTCTGGCTCTTGCTATCAAGGTTCGAATCCTTGTCCCCCAGCCAGGCCGATCAGCTCTGCTGCCGGCCTTCTCGACAGAACAAGGTCCCATCGTCTAGCGGTTAGGACATCGGCCTCTCACGCCGGTAACGCGGGTTCGATTCCCGCTGGGATCGCCACACAGGCATCAGCTTCTCTCGCCAGCACCTGCGCTGTCCCTCTCGGATGGCCGCACCTGTGCTGGCCTAGCTGCACCAGCAGCGCACCGTGTCGCCCCTTCGCGCCGGTTGCCGCGCTGGATGCTCCCGAGCGACAGCGCGACGGCGCGGCGCCTCTCTCGCCGGCGTCGCCCTCAGGTGTCGGCGCGTCCTCGGGGTCGGGGCGCCTGGAGCTGCGCGCGCGGCGCAATGAACACCCCTGGACGCTCGGGGCCAGGACTACACTCGCGCGGTGTCGAGCCCCCAGGACGAGTCGCCCGCCTCTGTCGTCGGGATGTTCCACCACGCGCCGGTGCAGGACGATGTCGTGGTGGGCCGGCAGGTGGCCGTCGACGGGTTCGTCGAGGGCCTGCTCCGCCACGGCCGGCGGCACCGGTACGCGCTGTTCCACCCCGAACGGGGGCGCGCCGGGGCCGAGGGGCTGCTCCCGGACGGCGGGGCGCGCGCGAGCCTCCACGGCCGGCGGGAGCTCGCGAAGGTCGATGACCTCCAGCTCGCTGCCTGGCACGACGCGCAGTTCGACACGTTCGCGCCGTTCGCCCTGCGCGCGCGCGCGCAGGCGCCCTACCCCGTCACCCTCGTCCACCACACGCTGAGCTACCGGGAGCTGCTCCACGACGTCCTGCGGCTGCTGCTCGCGAAGCCGCACCGCTACGACGCCCTCGTCTGCACGTCCCGCGCGGCGCAGCGGGCGCTGGAGCAGCTGATCGAGCACGTCGCCGGGCGCTTCAACGACGAGCACGGGACGCAGCTCGGCTACCGCGGCCGGTACGAGCTCATCCCGCTCGCCGTCGACACCGACCGCTACCGCCCGGCGGACGACCGCGCCGAGGCGCGCGCGCGGTTCGACCTCGAGGAAGACGCCTTCGTGCTGCTCTGGATCGGCCGCCTGAGCCTGATCGACAAGGCCGATCTGCTCCCGCTCGTGCAGGCGTTCGCCGCGCTCAAGGCCGGGTACGCGGGCCGCACGCTGCGCCTCGTCTGCGCCGGGACGGAGCGCGCCGGAGAGCGCTTCGGCGCCGCCGTCGCCGACTACGCGAGGCACGTGGGCGTGGGCGACGAGGTCCGCGTGATCACCGACGCCGCGCGCTTCATGCCCTGGAAGGAGCAGCTCTACAGGGCGGCCGACGTGTTCGTGTCGCCGGTCGACAACATCCAGGAGACCTTCGGCCTCACGCCGATCGAGGCGATGGCCTCCGGGGTGCCGCAGGTCGTGTCCGACTGGGACGGCTACCGCGACACCGTGGTCCACGGCGAGACCGGCTTCCTCGTGCCCACCCTCTGGGCCCCCTGCCAGGGCGAGATCAGCGCGGGGGCGCTGTTCAGCGAGTCGCCGTACGACCACCTCGCGCTCGCCCAGTCGGTCGTCGTGGACATGCGCGCGCTCGTGGCGTCCGTCCAGCGGCTCATCGACGCGCCGGCGCTCCGCGACGAGATGGCGCGGCGCTCGCGCCGCCGCGCCGAGGAGCTCTACGCGTGGCCGGCCGTGATCGCGCGCTACGAGGCGCTGTGGAGCGAGCTCGCCGAGGAGGCGCGGCGCGCCCCGGAGCCGCAGCGGAGCGGCACGTCGTACGCGACGCCGGACTACGGCCGGTGCTTCGGGCACTACGCGTCGCGCGCGCTCGACGAGGGCGCCCTCCTCCGGCTCTCGCCGCTCGGGCGCGAGCTCGTGCGCGGCGCCGCCAGCCTGCCGACGCACTACGCGGCCGAGTGGAAGCACCTGGAGATCGGCCTCCTGAAGCGCGTGCTCCAGGGGCTCGCGCGCGCCGACGCGACGGGCGCGCCGCTCAGCCTCGGGAAGATCATGGCGGTGCTGACGCGGGGCACGAGCGAGCCCGCGGCGCGGGATGTCGTCGCCCGGCACGCGCTCTTCCTGATGAAGTACGGCTTCGTCGAGGAGCCGACGGAACCCACGGAACCGACGGAGTAGCGAAGGCGCCCCTCCGTTCGACTTGCGCTACGCTCGATCGCATGGCGGCGCAGGACGGGGACGAGCCCTTCGATGTCTTCGATCGCAGCGGCAAGCCGCTCGGCGTGCGCAAGGCGCGCAGGCTCGTCCACCGGGACGGCGACTGGCACCGGAGCGTCCATGTGTGGGTGGTCCTCGAGCGAGAGACCGACGCCCGGCGCAGCGACGCAGAGCCCTGGGTGCTCTTCCAGCAGCGCAGCCCGGACAAGGACACCTGGCCCGGCGCGTTCGAGGTCGCCGTGTCGGGGCACTACCGCGCGGGCGAGGATCTCGCGGAGGCGCTGCGCGAGGCGGAGGAGGAGATCGGCCTGCCGCTCGCGCCGGCCGACGTGATCCGGCTCGGCGTGCGCCGCAGCGTCGACGATCACGCGCCGGGCATCGTCGACCGCGAGCTGCAGGACGTGCTGCTCGCGACGACCCGCCGCCCGCTCGCGGCGTTCCGTCCACACCCGGAAGAGGTCACGGCGCTGCTGTCGCTCCCGCTTGGCGCGGCGCTGCGCCTCGTCCGCGGCGAGGCAGAGAGCGTGAGCGGCCTGCAGATGCAGGCGCCGGACGCCGCGGGCGCCGTGAAGATCGCGCCCCGCGACGTGCGGCTCGACGAGTTCGTCGTCGCGCGCGACGGCTACTACGAGCGCGCGCTCGAGAGCATCCGCCGCCGCTTCGCGGGCGAGACGCCGTCGCTGTGGTCGCTCGGCTAGCACTACTGCGGGAAGTCGCCCCGGATCAGCAGAAAAACCGCCAAGGCACCAAGGCCGCCAAGAGGAGAGGGGAAGGGCCGTCCCCGCATTTTCCCCTCCTATTTCCCTGGTTTTTTGGCGCCCTTGGCGTCATGGCGGTTCGCCTCCCAGCCCGACTTCCCGCAGTAGAACTAGAGCCTGGAGCGTAGAGCGCGGGTCGCCGATTTCTTGGGCATCCGCGCCGGGCGGGGCAGAGTCGCGGCCGGAGGCACAGCGATGAAGCAACAGAGGACGCCGAGCGATGTCCCTCGAGATGCGGTGGGCCGTTACCTGGCGGAGGCCATGCAGGGAAGCGGCGCGCGCGCCGTGGCCCTCGCCGGCGAGGAGGGGTCGCTGCTCGGGGGCGCGGGCGGCGTGGAGGGCGACGACGATCTCGCGCTGCTCGCGGCGCTGGGCGCCGGCTGCGCCGACAAGGTCGCCGGCTACGCCGAGCTCGACGAGCTCGTGGATGCCGTCGCCGGCGGGGAGGACTTCTACGCGACGCGGCTCACTGTGTGCGACCGGACCGTCTACCTCGCCTCGATCGGCGCGCGCGTCCCGCAGCAGAAGAAGGTCGCCGCGGAGCTCGGGAAGATCCTTGCGCCCGTGCTCTCAGCCTGAGCCGCGGCGCCCCTCGGCCGGCCGACGGGGCCGCTCGGAGGGACCCACCGTGGCGAGGAGGAACCCCTCGGCCCGGTGCGGCGCGAGGCCGCAGCGCGCGTTCATGCGCTTCGCGATCTCGTCGCCGGCCCTGACGAGCGCGTAGAACCACCGGATCCCGAAGCGCTCGTGCCCCTCCCGGAGCGCCGCGGCCTGGAGCGGCGCCCCGAGCCCGCGGCCGCGGTACTCCTCGCGCAGGCAGGTGCAGATCGGCATCCCCGTCCACGAGGGCGCCTCGCCCACGTCGGAGATCCAGAGCGGCGGGGCGCCCAGCAGCCCGAGCCGCGAGAGCGCCTCGCGCCCGCCGGTCTCGACCGACTGCGGGCGCGTCACGACGCACAGGGTGGTGCACCCGACGAGCGCGCCCTTGCCGTCGCGCAGCGCGAGCGTCAGCGAGCGCCCCTCCCCGCCGCGCAGGTACCAGCCCGGGAGCGGCGCGTGGCCGCTCTCGGCCTGGAGCTCCTGGATCGAGCGGATCGCGTCGTCGTCGTCGTCCGGCGACACCCTGGACAGGCGGAGGCCCGCCGGGAAAGAGCGAAACCGGCCGAGGCCCTGCACGGCGGCGCGCACCTCGCCGGCCGGGGCGCCCATCACCGAGAGCCCCTCGTCCACGGAGAGCCCCGCCTGGCGCAGCGACGCGGCGAGCGCCGGCAGCTCCGGCCGGGGGGCGTGCAGGAGCACGCGCTCGAAGCAGCGCACGAGCGTCTCGCGCCGCTCCGGGGGCGTCCTCTGGGCGTGCAGCAAGAGGAGCGAGCGTCCATCGGTGGTGATCCCGTCCTGCTCCGCGATCCAGCCGCGCGCGGCGTAGAGGATCCGCTGAGCACGGTAGTCGGCAGCCTCACCGAAGCAGCCCGGTCCGCCCGCCGGCGCGGGGGCGTGCCGCTGCGGGGCGTCGTCGCGATCGAGGTCGAAGGCAAGCATCATGGCGGCATTCCTCCTGTCGAGAGGGAACGGCGGCCTGGACAAAAGCCGCCCCCGGCGCGGGGCGCCCGAGCGCTGTGCGCGGGCGAGCCCCTGCCGCGCCGCCCAGGTCCACCGCGAGATGGCCCGAGGCGGCGGTGCGTGAATGCGGGAGAACGTCGCTCAACCAGCGGCTGCTCGGCCCGCGTGACGAGACTTCAACTTATCCCTGCTCCGCCGCCGCGCAAGCGACGACATGCCATGATCCGGGCAGCGACAAGAGCCGGCCACGCGCGCTCACGCGCACTTACAACTATCCAGAACCATTCAACTATCCGTCCGATAACCGCGCTCCTCCACAAGGCACCTCACCGCCCGTGGAGCTCTGGATGTGGACATAGAACGACCTAGCCTGGAGCGACGCGTGGAGCGGCCCGTCGCGCCGGGGGTCGCGGGCGCCGGGGGCGGCCGGCGAGGCGCCGTGGACGGGGAGGTCGCTCGCGGTGAGCCTCGGCGGTTGAGGACGATCGCGCGCCCTGGTAGGTTGCCGTCCAGTATTGCGCGATGACCACCGCACTTGTCACCGAACCCGACAGCGCCGCGCCCCAGCTGGCACGCCCATTCCTCAAGTGGGCCGGCGGCAAGGGCCAGCTCCTCCGGCAGTTCCAGCCGCTCCTGCCCGCGTCGTACGGGCGCTACTTCGAGCCGTTCGTGGGGGGAGCAGCGCTGTTCTTCTGCCTGCAGCCGAAGCGCGCGGCCCTGACGGACGTCAACGCCGAGCTCATCGACTGCTACCGGGCGGTGCGCGACAGGGTCGAGGAGGTGATCGCCGCACTGGGCAGCCACGCCTACGAGGAGGCGCATTATTACAGCGTGCGCGATCTCGACCCCGCCGCGCTCTCGCTGCCCGAGCGGGCCGCCCGGACCATCTTCCTGAACCGGACCGGCTTCAACGGGCTCTACCGGGTCAACAGCGCCGGCCGCTTCAACGTGCCTTTTGGCCGCTACGTGAACCCGTCCATCTGCAATCCGCCCCAGCTGCGGGCCTGCTCGGCGGCGCTGCAGGGCGTCGAGCTCGAGGTCCGCGACTTCGAGCGCGTGCTCGACCACGCCGCGGAGGGCGACTTCGTCTACCTGGACCCGCCGTACTCGCCCGTCTCGTCGACAGCGAACTTCACGTCCTACAGCGCGGGCGGCTTCAGCTTCCGCGACCAGGAGCGCCTCGCGGCGCTGTTCGCCGCGCTCGACGAGCGAGGGGCGCAGGTGATGCTCTCGAACTCCGATGTTCCCGAGATCCCGCCGCTCTACAAGCGGTTCAGGATCGACCGCGTCGCGGCGCTCCGGAGCATCAACGCGAAGAGCGACGCCAGGGGCCGCGTGGGAGAGATCGTGATCCGGAATTACGGGAGCAAGCGAGGCCGCAGGGCGGCGCAGGCGGACAAGCCGGGCTGAGCCCCGCGCCGTGGCGGGGCGTGCCCGTCAGTCGATGGTCTTCGACTCGTGCTTCTCCGGATCGGGGGCCACGCGCTCCTCGGCGTGCGCCATCGCGACCTCGATCTCCTCGTGGACCTCGGGCGAGGTGATCTTGTTTCCCGACGGATCGACGGCCTCCCACACGAAGCCGCGCTGCTCGCCCGGGCGCTCGGGTATCCAGCGGACCCGCAACGTCCAGCCGCGCATCTCGGCCTGATAGCCGCCCTCCTCGTGATCTCGCTGCCATGCGGAGATGGTCGGGTGCTTCAGCATCGCGAGATCTCCTGTTCAGCGGGCCGCGACGACAAAAGAACTGTTCCCGAACGGCCGCGCTCCCCCCCCGAGCAACGCCGCCGTCCGGGAACACGGGGAAGGTAGCAGGCGCCTGGCGCGCGACGATCAGGCAGGCGTGTGTTCCTCATGAGGATGCACCTTACTCCAGTCCCGGCGCGCGCCGAAAGGTCCTCGCCGTCCCGCTGGGCCGTCGGCGAGAACCGCGTGAACAGCACAGGCGTCATCGCGCGGACGGGCGACGCCGTCGGCGTGGTCCCCATGCTACGAAGTCTGGATGGGGGCAGGGATCCTCGTCTTTTTCGGGCTCGCGCTCGTCGCTTATCTCCTGGTTGCCCCGCTCGTGGCGTTCGTGTTCGCCGTCCGGGCCAACCGGCGCAATGAGGATCTCCTGCTGCGGATCCACGCCCTCGAGCACCGCGTGGCCGAGCTCTCCGGGCAGCGCGGCCGCGCCGGGCTGGCCGCGACGGCGCTGCGCCTGCGCGGCGCGAGCGCCCTCGGGCCGGAGCAGGCAGCCCAGGCCACCGTCACGCCCCTGGCGGTCGCGCCGCCCGCGGTCGACGCAGGTACAGCAGGCGCGTTCCCTGCGGTCCATGTCAGCGCGGCTGGCGCGTTCCCCACGGTCGACGTCAGCGCGGCTGGCGTGCCTCCCTCGATCATAGCCGAAGAAGCCGGCGCGCTTACCGCGGTCGACGTCAGCGCGGCAAACACGCCGCCAGCGGTCGACGTCAGCGCGGCAAGCGCGCTCCCCGCGGTCGACGGCGGTGCCGGCGCGCCGCCAGCGGTCGCGCAGCCAGCGGCCGCCAGCGCCGCCGTTGCGCTGTCGACGGCCGCTCCCCCGGCGCTCGCCGCCGGCGAGGCCGGCGCTCCGCCAGCGGTCGCGCCGCCGGAAGTCGCCGCCCCGGCGGAGCCTCGCCCCTCTGCGGCGATCCACGAGAGCCCCTTCGGCGCCGGCGCGCTCGCGCACCGCGGAGCCCCGGAGAGGCCCTCCATCGAGGAGCGGCTCGGCCTCACGTGGCTCACCCGCGCAGGAGCGGCCACCTTCCTGCTCGGCGCGCTCTTCTTCTTCAAGTACGCCTCGGACAATGCCTGGATCGGGCCCACCGGGCGCGTCGCGATCGGCGCCGCGACAGGCGCCGCGCTCCTCGGGATCGCCGAGGCGATCCGCGGGCGAACGCAGCGCCGCTTCGTCCACGCGCTCATCGGGCTCGGGCTCGCGGTCCTGATCGCGTCGGTGTGGGCGGGCGCGGTCCTGTACGAGCTCATCCCGATCTCCACCGCGTTCGCGGTGGAGACGGCGCTCCTCCTCCTCGGCGCCGCGCTCGCGCTCCGCCACCGCGGCGAGGCGATCCTGCTCCTCTCCCTGGTCGCCGGGTTCCTCAACCCTGTCGTGCTGTCCACCGGGCACGACCGGCCGCTCGTCCTGTTCGGCTACCTCCTGCTCATGACGAGCGTCGTCCACGCAGTCGCAGCGAAGCTCGGCTTCCGCGTCGCGCCCTGGCTCGCGCTCGCCGGACACACAGCGCTGTTCTCGGGCTGGTACGATCGGTACTTCGACGCGAGCGCCCCGCCGGTCGCCGGCGCAGGCCCGGACGCGGTGCCCTGGCTCGACCAGCCGGGCGAGGCGCTCGCGGGGCCCTACCTCCCGCTCGCCGCGCGCGCCGTGCCGCTCGCGTTCGTCGCGCTCGCGGCCGCGCAGGGCGTCCTGCGCGCGCTGTGGGCGCGCCGCGCGCACGCCCGGAGCGCCGCGGCCGCCGCCGGGGCGGCCCCGCGCGGCGGCCCCGCGCTGGCTGGCGACATCCACGCCACCGCGCCGGCCGGAGAGGCCGTCGTCACCGCGCCGGCCGGCGCCGCCGCCGCGCCCGCGGACGCCATCGCGCTCGGCGTCGCCGCGCTCGTGCTCGCGCACGCCGGCGCGGGCGCGCTCCTCCTCGACTCCCCGCGCGCGCTCGGCGTCGCCGCGATCGCGCTCGCTGTCGCAGCGACCGCCGCGCTGCGCGCGCTCGGCGCGAGCCTCTGGCTCCTGGCGCCGATGGGCTCCGCTTTCCTCGCCTTCGCCGCGACGATCGCGGACGCGCCGGCGCCGCACCGGACAGCGCTCGTCGCGCTCGTCGCGGTCTGGACGCTCGTCTACCTCGCGGGCTGGCTCCGCGGCGCCGGGCTCGCGCGCCTCGACCGGGGGATCGCCATCGCGTGCTCCGCCGGCGCGGCGCTCTTCGCCTGCACCGCGGGCATGCTGCTGCTCGGGACCGACGCGGGCCTCTTCGCGCTCGCGATCGCGGCCGCCGCCGCCTTCGTGGCATGGATGGCCGCGCGCGCCGAGCTCCCGGCCCTGCTCCTCGCCGCGGCGACGGCCTCGGCCGGCGCGCTCGCGGCCGCGGCGCCCGGCGCGCTCGCGCCGGCCGGGGCCGCCGGGGACGCGCCCGCGGCCGTGGACGCGGGCTTCCTCGGCGCCGCCGCGCTGGTCATGCTGGTGTTCCTCGGCGCCGTGGGCGCCTCGGCCCGGCGCCGGCGCGAGCCCGGCGCGCCGGCGCTCCCGTGGTCCGCCGCGCTCGCGGCCAGCATCGCGACGCTCGGGTTCGTCGCGGCCGCGCTGGGCGCGACGCCGGACGACACGCCGACCCTCCGCGCGCTGCTCACCGCCGGCGCCGGCGCCCTGGACCTCGCGCTCGGGGCGGCGCTCCTGCGCGCCGGACCGGCGCTCCTGCGCGACGGCGCCGGCCGCGCGGCCGTGGCGCCCCCCGCGGACCGCATCGCCCTGCTCCTCGGGCAGGCGCTCGCCCTCTTCGCCGCGGCCGTCGCGTTCGGGCTCGGCGGGGCGACGGTCACCGTGGTCTGGGGCATCCTCGCGGCGGTCGCGGCCGCGATCGCGGCGCGCACCGGCGAGCGCGCCTGGCTCGCCGTCACCCTGCTGCTGTTCGTCGCCGCCCTCGCGCGGGCGCTCGTTGTCGATCAGGCCGAGGCCGCGGGGCTCGTGACGACCTGGCTCGAGACGAGCGGCCGCGACGGGGCGATGGCTGTCCCCGTCCTGCTCAACGCGAGGGCCTACGCGTTCGCGGGCGTGAGCGCGGCGCTGCTCGCCGCGGGGCGGCTCTTGTCGCGCGGCGCGACAGCGCGCGCCGAGGGCCCCGCGCGCGCCGAGCTGCGCGCCGCGGCGCTCGCCGCGCTCGGCGCCGGCTACGCCCTGCTCATCGCCACCGTGGTCCTCGAGGTGCGGAGCGCGATCACCTCGCTCCCCGCCGCGCCCCCCGCCCCGCTCGACGAGGCGGAGTTCACCGAGCTCCTCGTGCAGCACCGGACCGCCGTCGAGGCCCAGGAAGGGAGCCTCGCGATGGCGACAACGCTCGTGCTCGCCGTCGCGGCGATCGCGCTGCTCACGGCGGGGTTCGCGGCGCGCGACGCCTTCCATCGCTACGCCGGGCTGTGCCTGTTCGCCATCACGATCGCGAAGCTCGTTGTCTGGGACGTCTGGCACGTCGAGCGCATCTACCAGATCGCGCTCTTCACGGGCGTCGGCGCGCTGCTCGTCGGCGGGGGCTTCCTCTACGCGCGGTTCGGCCGGCGCCTCGTGACGCTGCTGCGCGCCGGCCCGAGGGGCGCGGCCGGGCTGCTCGCCCTGCTCGCGGCGACGGGCCTCGCGCGGCCCTCCGAGGCGCAGACAAGCGCGGCGCTGCCGACCGGCAAGCACGCCCTCTTCCGGCCCATCGAGGGCGTGGACGCCGCCGGCGACCACCGCGTTGACGTCGATCTCGACCTCTACCGCGAGAGCCGCGCCGAGGAGCTGCTCGCCGATGTCCGCATCGCCGGCCCCGACGGCGTCGAGGTGCCGTACGTGCTCCGCGAGGCAGGCGCCTCGCCCGGCGCCGGGCAGATCGCCGCCACGATGCTCGACCCGGGCGTCGACACCGCCGGCGCGACGCACGCGACCTGGGCGCTCGACGCGCCCGGCACGCGCCACTGCCGGATCGAGCTCACCGTGCTCGGCCGCACCTTCCTGCGCGAGGCGCGGGTCGACACCGGCGCGGACCCGCGGTCGCTCAGGGAGGTGGCGCGCGGCGCCTATGTGTACCGGATCCCCCAGGGCTCGGAGACGGTCGAGCACCTCTCGGTCTCCTATCCCCTCTCGCGCGCCGCCCTGGTCCGCGTCCGCCTCCTCCCCGAGGGCGCCCGCGCGCGCGACGCGGCGCGCGACACGTCCGCCGACGTCCGGATCACCGGCGGCGCTGTCTCGTGCGAGCCGCCGGCCGACGCCAGGAAGTCGGCGCTGCTGCCGCTCGCGATCGTCGAGACGGAGCGGAACAGCGAGGCGAAGACAACCCTCGTCACGCTCGACGCCGGCGCCGAGGGCGCGCCGCTAGAGGCCGTCCTGCTCGACGTCGCCACGCCGGAGTTCAGCCGCCGCGTCGAGGTCGCCTCCACCACCTACCGCGCGGTCTGGCCCGCCGTGGGGAGCGGTCTCATCCATCGAATCCGGCCCCAGGGCGGATCCGGGGTGGCGCTCGCGCTGACGCGGATCCCGCTGAGCCCGACCCGGAAGCGCTTCCTCCGCCTCACGATCCACGACGGCGACTCGGCGCCGCTCTCCCTCTCGGGCGCGCAAGGCGAGGTGCGGGCCCGAGAGATCGTGTTCCGCGCCGTCCGGCCGGGCCCGCACCGGCTGTACATCGGCGACGCCCTCGGCGAGCGGCCCCGCTACGACCTGGCCGACGTCCTCGACCGGGGCGAGCGCGAGCAGCCGCCGGTCGCGGCGAGGCTCGGCGCCCCGCAGGCCAACCCTGACCTCGGCGCCGCCCGGGTCGCGCCCGATCTCCCGTTCACCGAGCGCCACCGCAGGCAGATCGGGAGCGCGCTGGCGCTCGGGCTGCTCGCGCTGTCGGTGTGGACCGCGCGGCTCCTGCGGCAAGGGACGCCGCCCGACGAGCCAGCGCCGCCGCCGCAGGGGGCAGGAGACAGGGAACCTCGACCATGACGTGCTTCCTCGCGCTGGCGACGCCGGCCCCGCCCCGGTCGCTCAACGGCGAGGAGCCCCGGTAGCGCCGCGCCGGAGCTCCCCGCGGCGCGCGATCCGCCAGGGCGACACGAATACCGCGAGGCCGCGGCCGCCTCCCGCGCGCGGCGCCGCGGCCTCCCACGGCGTCAGCGACGTCCGCGCGCCGCGTTTCATGGCCAGGATTGTAGCGGCGGACGATACAATGTGGCCATGCTGCTTCCCTCCTTGGAGAACCTCGCCTGCTTCGAGGCCGCGGCGCGGACGCTGAATTTCCGGACCGCGGCGCGCGCCGTCGCGCTCAGCCCCGCCGCGTTCGGCCAGCGCATCAAGCAGATCGAGGAGCAGGTGGGCGCGCCGCTGTTCGAGCGCACCACCCGCCGGGTGCAGCTGACGCCGCTCGGGCTCGCCATGCTGCCGCGCGCTCGACAGTGCCTGGCGATCGCCGAGGACTGCCTCCGCACCGCGATGGGCCCTGCCCCCGCGCCCGTCGAGCTCACGCTCGGCACGCGCTTCGAGCTCGGGATGTCCTGGATCGTCCCCCAGCTCGGCAAGCTGACGCGGCGGCGCCCCGAGGTGACGCTCCACCTCTACTTCGGCGCCTCGGACGATCTGCTGAGGCGCCTCCACGACCGCAGCGTCGATTGCGTCGTCACCAGCGCCCGCTGGAGCGCCGCGAGCCTCGCGGCGGAGACGCTGCACGAGGAGCGCTACGCGTTCGTGGCCTCTCCCAGGCTGCTCCAGCGCGAGGAGTTCACCCGCCCGGAGCACGCCTCGCGGCACTGCCTGCTCGACATAGACGCGACCATGCCGCTGTTCCGGTACCTTGCGGACCAGATGGGCGGCGTCGGTCGCTTCGCGTTCGCGCGCCACCGCTGGGTGGGGCTCGGCGCCGCCATGAAGACGCTGGTGCTCGCCGGCGAGGGCGTGGCCGTGCTGCCGCTGCACATGGTCGCCGCGGAGCTCCGCGCCGGCAAGCTGAGGCGGCTCCTCCGGTCCGCGGTCCTCGCGCGCGACGACTTCCGCCTGGTCTACCGGCGCGACGACCCGCGGAGCGCGCTTTACGCGAAGCTCGCCGAGTCGCTGCGCGCGGCGCCGATCCAGTGACGATCGCGCCGGGCCCGTGGCGTAGACTCGCGACGAGGAACCATGAGCGAGCTCACCCACGGCGCAGCTTGCTGCCGCAGGACGCCGATCACGGCGCAGGACATCAACGGCGGACCGGACCCGGACCGCCGTGTCCCCTTCGTCATCACGGCGCCCGGTCAGTACGCCCTGGCGGAGGACGTCGACTGGATGGCGGCGGACGCGGACGCACGGGCGATCACGATCGCGAGCGACGACGTGACGCTTGACCTGTGCGGGAGGACGCTGCGGCAGGTCAACCATCCGGCGCCTTGGGCCGTCCCCGACCCGGCCTCGAGGCCCTGCCGGGGCGAGGTGGTCTCCGGGAACGTCGGCATCTTCGCCGAGGGGCGGAGGCGGCTCGTCATCAGGAACGGCAGCGTGGTCGGGGTCCAGGGGGTAGGGATCGTGGCCAAGGACTGCCGTCAGGTGGACCTGCTCGAGCTCTCGGTCAGGCGGTGCGGCGGCGACGGGGTGATCGACACGAGCTTCCTCTGCCGCAACGGCGGGATCTTCGTGATGGGGACCCAGGACGCGAGCAACAACATCACGTTTGCTTCCGACATCCGGATGCGCGACTGCGTGTGCTCGGAGAACACGAGCCGGCTCGATGACGTCGTGACGCTGGGGGCGCTCGTCCTGTTCTGCGACAACGTGGAGGTGAAGCGGTGCGTGTTCAACCACACGGCGAACACCAGCGCTCGGCCGAGCGGCGTGCAGTTCAACGTCGTCGGCGTCGACTTCGTCATCTGCCGCAACGTGCTCGTGGAGGACTGCGAGGCGCACGACAACACGTCAGGCGGCGAGCCGGCCGGCTTCTTCGCGTGGGGGGAGAACTACAAGTTCCTGCGCTGCCGGGCGAACCGGAACTTCACGCTCACCGGCAACCGGGCGTGCGGATTCAACATCTCGACCACGAGCAACCTGGAGATGGTCGACTGCGAGGCGGACGGGAACTACAACGCGAACCCGGGCGCGTCCGCCGATCCGGTGAAGGACTTCTCCGCGCTCGGCTTCCGCATCGGCAGGGCGGTGTACCGCGCATCGATCGAGGGCTGCCGCGCGATCGGCAACCACAGCGTGGGCGTGAACGCGCCCGCGGGCGGCTTCGCGCTCCACTCGACCCGCCAGGTGGTGCTGCGGCGCTGTACGGCCCTGGGGAACAGGAACGCGAGCGGGACGGCCGAGAACGACGGGCTCGCGGCCGGGTTCATCGCGTCGGCGCCGCTCCCCGATCCGGAGGGCGGCTTCGTGGGCGGGGAGGACAACGCCTTCATCGACTGCATCGCCGACGGCAACACGGTCCACCGTATCCCCTTGTTCGTGCAGGCGCCGGCGCCTCCGGTCGACGCCGGCCTGTCGCGCGGCGATCCGCAGAAGGGCGCCGGGTTCATGCTCGACGGCCAGAAGGACGCGCGGATCATCGGGTGCCAGGCCGCCGGCAACGAAGGAAAAGGCATCTGGCTGAGGGCCTGCGCGCGCGCGCTCGTCGAGGGGAACATCCTCTCGAGGAACACGCTTTACGGGATCCAGAACGAGGACCCCGCGGGGCTGAGCGCGTTCACGGGCAACCGGGCGCACCTGAACGGGACGCGCCATCGCCACAACTACGTTGGCCTGCCCCCCGGGACGCCGGTCCGCAAATGGACGCTCGGCTCCCCTCCCCTCCAGTGCGCCTCGGAGCGGATCGACAACCTCAGCGTCCGGCTGCCCTGACGGGATCGCTGGCCGCCGCGCGCGTCAGCGGTTCGCGTCCTGCGCTTGCTCGATGCGATCCCGGATGGCGGCGATGGCGCGCGCCGAGCCCTCCAGGTTCTCCGCGTTGAGGAGGCTCTTCGGCAGCGGCAGCTTCGGTCGCAGGAAGATGTCGAGGGACAGGCGCGTCGTCCGGGCGTCGATCTTCTCCAGCCGCCAGGTGGCCTGGAGATCTCGCACGTTGCCGGAGACGAAGCGGGACGAGTAGGTCTCGACGCCGTCCGCGAGGACCGGCTTCTGGATCTCGACGCGCGCCCACATGGTGACCGCGCCTTGCAGCGCCGAGACTTCCATGTAGACGTCCCATCCGCCCGAGGGCGTGCGGCCGAGCAAGCGGCACTTCTTGTAGTGCGGCATGAACTCCGGATAGCGATCGAACGAGAGCACCGTGGCGCGCACGCGATCCATGGAGGCCTTGACCACCGCCGTCGACCGCCCGCGCGTGAAGCCGGTGCTGCCGATCGGGATCGCGACGCTCGTGACCCCTGCCCTGTCGGGCGCCGGCTGCGCGCGCTCCGCCCTCAGGTCGTCTCCCGCGGCGGCCGGCAGGACACCGCGGCTGTCGCGCTGCGGCGCCCGCAGGCGCGGTGAATCCAGGTTATTCCCCCCATCGCCCGCGCCGCACGCGGTGGCCGCGAGGGCGAGCCATCCGGAGAGCACAGGCCGGATCAGGGCGCGATGGACGGTGGCGATCGAGCGACTTCTCCCCATGACCGCCGAGCTTGCCAGCCACGTGCCGTCCGCAACCGCGGCGCCCTGATACCGCGCAACACATCCCCGCTCAGGCCCCACCCCACCACGTCACCAAGGACGGATCCAACGCTCCGCCCCGCGCGTACGCGCGCAGAAGAACGATGCCTCTCCGCGTCCCCTGCGGCCCAACGCCAGGAGAACCCAGACTCTCTCTTCTCTCGCCCGATCACCAGAGCGCATGAAATCACGAGATTCCTTGAGAACAGGAAGCCGGTTCCCCCGCCGCGTCCCCTTCTCTTCGCCTGATTCCCCGACGACGTTTGCCGGGGCTCACCCGCACAGGAGACGGGCCCAGATCGGCGTTTTCGGCGCGGAGGCGTACTTCTGTACGCCGAGCACCGAAAACGTCGAGATGGGCCCGTATCCGAAGCGGGTGAGCCCCTAAGACTAAGACTCTCCGGACAGATAGGCTGTCAAGCTGGGGATCGGGACGCCGGTCGGGCGGCCAAACTGCCAGTCGATCGAGTCGACCCCGACGCCGCCGATGTCGAGGTGGATGAACGGCAGCGTGCCCCCCTTGAGCCCGGAGGCGATGTCGAGGAACGCGAACGGGAACTGGTGCCCGCGCGGCGTGTTCACCGAGGCGAGGCGGTTCGAGGAGACAACGTCCTCGGCGCTCGACCGGGGCGCGACGAACGCGTAGTCCTCGCGCCGCGGCCGCACGCGCTCCATCGGCTCGCCCCAGCGCTCCGCGAGGACGTCCAGCCGGTCGAGCTCGGGCCGCGCGGCGGAGTTGCAGATCGCGCCCGTGTAGGGCCCGTGGGCGCGGTAGACGTGCCCCGTCAGCGTCGCGACAGAGAACAGGATCGGGTCGGCGGCGCCGCTCATGGCGAGCTCCCGCGCGAGCGCGAGGAGGTCGGCCTGGATGAGGCGCCCCTCGGCGTCGGTGTTGCCGATCCGCACGCGCACGCCGGCGCGGCTGCGGATGATCTCGTCGCTGACGTAGGACTCCTCGCCGATGCTGTTGCGCACGAGCCCGAGCAGCCCGACGATGCGCACGCCGTCCAGGCCGAGCGCCGCGGCCGCGCGCACGAGCCCGGCGACCGCGCCGGCGCCGCCCTTGTCGCGCGACATCCCGGCCATGTTCCCGTCCGTCTTCAGGTCGACGCCGCCGGTGTCGTAGGTGACGCCCTTGCCCGCGAGCAGCACCGTGCGCCGGATCTCCCCGCGAGGCCGGTAATCGAGCCTCACGACGCACGGCCGGTGACGCTCGACGACCCGCGACGCCCGCGAGACCGCGCTGATGAGCGGGTAATCATCGACGTTGCGCTCGATCTTGACGAGCACGCCCGTCCTGGCGAACGCCGCCTCGCACATCTCGGCCACGCGGCGGGGCGCCATCCGCTCCGGCTCGGTGCCGGTGATGTCGCGGCAGAGCGCGCGGCCTACCTCGATGGCCGCGAGCTCGCGGGCGCGCGCCTCCGGCAGCCCGAGCACCGCGACCGACTCGGCCGACCGCGGGGCCATCTCCGCCTCGCGCGCCTCGAGCGGCGTCCACTGGCTCCCGAGCGCGGCGAGCGCCCCCACCTCGATCGCCCGCGCGAACCGCGGCGCGGGGGGCGCGCGCACGACGAGGAGCGGCCGGCTCGCCCCCGCCTCCACCGCGCGCGCGAAGCCGGCCGCCGCCGCCTCCGCGACGGAGCGCACGTCGTCGACCTCCTCGGACAGCGCCCCCGTCGGCGCGAGCACCAGGCGCCCGCCAGGCACCCCGGGCGCGGGCAGGACGAGCGGAGCACACTTGCCCTCCAGCGCGCAGTCAGCCCGCACGGCCGCCTCGATCAGCGCGCCCACGGCGGGCCCGAGCCCCCCCGCGTGCTTCGCGATCGGCGAGGGCGCGACGAGGACGACAGCATCGCAGGCCGCGGTCGCCGCGGTCGCCTCGGCGAGTGCGTTGGCGGGCAGCCCCGCCAGGGAGGTGACATGAACCATGGCGGCCGATGATGTCACAGAGGGCAGCATTTTTGCAGCACCAGTCGCCGCCGACTGGGCACCGACATCGCCGCCTGCGCGCGCGACAGGCGCGCAGGACGCCGCGCTTCCGCGCATCGCGGCTGTCGACGTGGGCACATGGGCCCGCAGGCACACCCGCGCGCGTCCGCCCCGGTGGTCACGCCCGCGGCGGCCGGACAGGGCCACGCCGCTCGCCAGCAGGTCTCCCGGCGCACTTCCCGCGCGCTGGCTCGCGCACCTTGAGCCGCGCGCGAGAGGGGGAGCGCGCGCGGCTCAAGGTGCGCGAGGAGCTAGTCGGGGGCGGGGGCTTCAGGAGAAGAGCACGACGCTGCGGATCGACTCGCCTTCGTGCATGAGATCGAAGGAACGGTTGATGTCGTCGAGCGGCATCGTGTGGGTGATGAGCTCGTCGATCTTGATCTTGCCCTCCATGTACCAGTCGACGATCCTCGGGACGTCGGTGCGGCCCCTGGCGCCGCCGAACGCGGTGCCCTTCCACACGCGCCCGGTGACGAGCTGGAAGGGGCGCGTGGAGATCTCCTCGCCGGCCCCGGCGACGCCGATGATGATGCTGGTCCCCCAGCCCTTGTGGCAGCACTCGAGCGCCTGGCGCATCACCTTGACGTTGCCGATGCACTCGAAGCTGTAATCGGCGCCGCCGCGCGTCAGGTCGACGAGGTACGGCACGAGATCCCCCGCCACCTCGTCCGGGTTGACGAAGTGGGTCATCCCGAACTTCTCGGCGAGCTCACGGCGCTTCGGGTTGATGTCGACGCCGACGATGAGATCGGCGCCGGCCATCCGCGCGCCCTGGATCACGTTCAGCCCGATGCCGCCGAGCCCGAAGACGACCACGTTGTCGCCCGGCCTCACCTGGGCGTTGTTGATGACGGCGCCGATACCCGTCGTCACGCCGCAGCCGATATAGCAGACCTTGTCGAACGGGGCGTCCTCGCGGATCTTCGCGACGGCGATCTCGGGCAGGACGGTGAAGCTCGAGAACGTCGAGGTGCCCATGTAATGATGAATCCGCTCGTTGCCGATCGAGAAGCGGCTCGTTCCGTCCGGCATCAGCCCCCGGCCCTGCGTTGCGCGGATGGCCTGGCAGAGATTGGTCTTTCCGCTCGTGCAATACGAGCACTGCCGGCACTCGGGCGTGTAGAGGGGGATGACGTGATCGCCCTTCTTGAGGCTCTTCACGGATGGCCCGACGTCGACGACGACGCCGGCGCCCTCGTGCCCGAGGATCGCGGGGAAGAGGCCCTCCGGATCCTTGCCCGAGAGGGTGTAAGCGTCGGTGTGACAGACGCCCGTGGCCTTGATCTCGATGAGGACCTCGCCTTCGCGAGGGCCCTCCACCTGGACGTCCTCGACCGTGAGCTTCTCGCCGGCCTTGTGGGCCACGGCTGCGCGCGCTTTCATGATCGGTGGTTCTCCTCCCGCTAGCGGGCGTTCGGGGGCCCGAGCGGCGCCCGAGCCCCTCCAATAGCTGGCCGGGGAAGCAGGTTTCAAGGGGAACCCGGGCGGCTCCGGCCGATGCCGCCGCCCGGCTTGCCCGCGCGGCGGCGACCGACGGCGACCGACGGCGACCGACGGCGCAGCGCGCTCGCCGCGCGCTACGGGCGCGTGCGTGCCGGCGCCGCCGTGAGCGGTCCACTCCCACTCCACCACACAGGCGACGAGCGCTGGTCGTGGGGCAGATGACCTCCATGGCGCAGGCGCATTGGCGAGCGGTTCGAAACTGGCCAGTACAGCGTCGCGGAAAGGTGTTCTCGACCAGCGCGGCAGGGAATGAGATGGCGCTCGTTCATCAGCGAGCGTACCATCGCCCCGTTACTCTTATGCACACCCCTCATTGCCCACTCGGCCTCCGCGCGCTCCTCACAGCAGCCGTCCTGGCGCTCACCGCCTGCGCTGTGGTCCCCGCGCCGGACGGCAAGGCGGCCGGCGATCGGGGCGTCGGCGGGGGCGCGCCGCCCGCGGGCGGCCACGGCGGAGAGGGCGGCGGCCAGGGCGGCGACGGCGGCGTCCCCGCTTGTGTCGACGAGTGCCCCGCGGAGAAGGGGGGTATCACGGTCGGTTGCGAGACACGCTTCATGTTCGGGATGAACTATGCGTGGCACAACTTCGCCGGTGATTTCGGCGGCATCGCCGGGTGGGGCAAGCGCGGTGTCACGGCCGAGGCGGACACGCACGCAGGGAACCTCGCCGGCGTACGCGCCCACGGCGCGACCGTCGTGCGGTGGTGGGTGCTGCCGGAGCTCCGGGGCGAGAGCGTCGCCTTCGACGCGAACGACGACCCGACCGGCCTCGGCGCGACGACGCGCGGCGACGTCCAGAGGGCGCTCGAGCTCGCCCACGAGGCGGACGTCAACGTCATCTTCTGCCTGTTCTCCTTCGACAACTTCCACCCGAGCCGGGTCGACATGGCCGTGAAGACCGTGGGCATCACGCCCATCGTGACCGACGCGGAGCGCCGCGCGAAGCTGATCGCGAACGTGGTCAAGCCGCTCGCCCAGGCGGTCGAAGAGAGCCCTTACCGGCACCGGATGATCGCCTGGGACGTGATCAACGAGCCCGAGCTGGCCATGACCGGCTCAAGCCCGTACGGCGATCCCGACTACGACCCGGACCCCCAGGTGGACGCGATCTCCCACGAGCAGATGGAGGCGTTCCTCCGCGACACGATCAGGACGCTTCGCGCGGAAAGCAGCGCGCTCATCACGATCGGCTCGGCGTCGATGAAGTGGTCGCTGGCGTGGTCGACGACCGACATCGATTTTTACACGTTCCACATGAACGACCGCGTCAACCGGTACTGGCCTTACAACCAGTCGCCCGCGGACTACGGCATCACGGACAAGCCGGTGGTGATGGGCGATTTCCCCGTCGCCGGCCTGGCCACGGCCAGCTTGCCGATGCTCCTGGAGAGCTGGTACAGCCAGGGATACGCCGGCGCGATCAGCTGGTCTTACAGCGACGCGACCACGACGGAGCTCGAGCAGATGAAGGCCTTCGCCGACGAGAAGGGCTGCGACGTGCAGTACTGAGCCGCCGGCCCGAGCCCTCGCACCTCCGCAGCAGACAGGAGCGAGAGAGGGGAAAAACCGCCAAGGCGGCAAGGACGCCAAGACGAGCGAGAAGAATGAATGTTTATTCTCTTTCTCGTCTTCGCGCTCTTGGCGGTTCAATCCTTCTCGTGCGAGCGCCGCTTTATGGAAGCCAGTAGTCGACGAGGGACGCGCCGGTCACGTCGTGGGCGACGCCGCTCGCGATCGCCCACTGGGCCAGCGCGCGGCCCAGCGCCGCCATCGTGGGGAAACGCTCGTCAGGGGCCTTGGCCAGGCCCCGCTCGATGACTCCCCAGAGCCGCGGGTGCGCCTCGAGGGCCTCCGGGCGCGGCGGGTCGACGCGCAGCACGTCGTGCACGATGGAGATGCTGCCAGGACCGCCGAACGGGCGCCGGCCGCTCACGAGCTCGTACAGCACGACGCACACGCTCCACACGTCGGAGCGCGCGTCGGACTCCTGTCCGCCGCGCACCTGCTCGGGCGCCATGTAGGCCGGGCTCCCGACCAGCGCGTCCCGCTGCTCCCCGATCACGCGGGTCGCGGTGAAGGCGATCCCGAAGTCGATCAGCTTCGGGACCGTCCTGCGGCCGTCGCGAACGAGGACGATGTTCGCAGGCTTCACGTCCCGGTGCACGACCCCGGCGCCGTGCGCGGCGCTCAGCGCCCCGATCACCGGCAGGAGCAGCTGGACGCCAGAGACGGGCGACATCGGGCCAGACTCGGCGAGCAGCTGGGAGAGCGACCGGCCCTGGAGGAGCTCCATCACGACGAACGGCTCGCCCTCCTCCGTGACGCTGAGGTCGAAGATCCGCACCGCCGCGCGGTGAGAGACCCGCGCCGTCGCCTGCGCCTCCCGGAGCAGCCGCGAGGCGGCCTCCGGGACGGCACAGTCGCGACGGATGAGCTTGAGCGCTACGTCGAGGTTCAGGGCGAGATTCCGCGCCTTCCAGACGGCGCCCATGCTCCCCTCGCCGATGACCTCCGTGAGGCGATAGCGCCCCGCAAGGACGTCGCCTGGGGCGTAGCGCCGCAGCGCGACCGCCGGCGCGCTGGCGGCTTCCGGCTGGGCGGGAGCGGCCGGCAGGACGGCCGCCAGCGACAGGCCGGCGAGGCCGGCCCGCAGCGTGGCCGGCGGCGCGCTCGCCAGCGTGTCGCCCGCAGGGTCCAGGGGCGCGACATCGCCGCCAGGACGCCAGACCGAGCCAGACGGCCTCGACAGCGGGCCGGAGGTCCGGATATCGACAGGCTCGAAAGGAGGGCGGTGAGCCACCGACCAGCGCGGAGATCGCGGAGAACGGTACGCGCGCGGCGACGATCTGCCGCCGCTGGCAGGACGGGATCGATTCGACGCGGGATCCATCGATGCGCCATGTGGCGTCGTGGAGCTGTCAGTTCGTTGGCTGTCCATGACCTTGTGCAAGGAGTATTAGCAAGGAGCAGGCCGATAGAAAGCGCCGCAAATGCGCTCCTTATGCGCCCGCCGCGGCGCCAGGGTGCGGGGCCGAGGCCTCAGTTCCGGCGCCTTGCGCCGCCATCTCCCCTCAGGCCAGGCGTGGTGCCCACCGGAGCGGCCCAGGACAGCGCGCGGCTGACCCCGGCGACGCAAGGGCTGAACAGCGGCGCATTCCCTGCGCGTGGCACACAGCCAGACACATCAGGGGCCGGTGTCAGCCCCCTCGCCCTTGCCCTCGCCCCCGGAGGCCACCTTCATCCCGCCCGCGCAGGTCCTGCCGTTGGCGACGATCACGTTGAGCGCCTCGACGCGCTCGAACTCCTGATCATCCCAGGCGATGGAGGTCTCGTAGCCGGTGAGATCCGGCAGCACCTTCATGGCGCCGCGCACGTAGGCGAGCGGCCCCCAGGCGGCCTTCATCTCGTCGGTCAACGCCTCGTCCACCTGGCCGCTGAAGCCGCCGGCGGCGGGATTGGCGATGATCACGATGCTCACGGTGCCGCGGATGCTAGCGCCCGGGCGCAGGCTGTCCCGCGCCAACGTCGCCGCGGCGCGGCCCGCTCGCCGCTCAGCGCTTCGAGCCGGGCGCGACACGCCCCTTGAACGCGATCGGCACCTCCAGCGCCGCGGCCGCCTCGACGAGCAGCGCGTACTCGCTCTCGTGGATCACGCCGTCGGCGGCGACGAGCCGGACCGCCAGATCGATCGCTGCCTCGCGCATCCGCACGTCGGGCAGGCGCGCGCGGAGCGACGCGAAGCGGCCGCTCTTGCCCTCCTCGCGCACCGAGCGATGGACGACGGCGATCAGCGACTCGACGACGTCGGCCCCGAGGCGGCCCTCGCTCATCGCCGCCGCGTGCCCAGCGAGCTCGGCGCGCTCAGCCTCGTTGATGGATCCGTCAGCATAGGCGGCGAGGAACATGATCTCGACCATCGCCTCCAGCTTCGTGAGCTCGAGGTGAGGAAAGGAGAGCTGTGTTTCTTCCATCATGAGGTCCTCGGGGTACCGTATCACGACCGCGCGGGGCACGGCGCCCCCGCGCTCGCCCGGCGCGTCGAGCTCCCGGGGGAGATCGCGCGGGGTCGCGCGGCACCGCAGGGATCACGCCCGCGAGGCCCAGCCCGTTCTCCAGGGCCGGCGCCACGTGTCGCGCGCCCGCCGCGCGGCGACCGCGTCCGGCAGCGCGCGGCGCGCGCGGCGAAACTTCTCATCGAGCGCGGCGCCGGTTGGTGCTCAACTCCTCCCACCATGAGCGCCACCACCCCGACCGACCTCTTCCTGTCGCTGACCCCGCACAAGGTGATCGAGGCCGTCGAAGCCGCCGGCGTCCTCTGCAACCGCGTCTGCTACCCGCTGAACTCGTTCGAGAACCGCGTCTACGAGGTCGAGCTCGAGGACCGCACCCGCATCATCGCCAAGTTCTACCGCCCCGGTCGCTGGACGCGCGAGCAGATCCTCGAAGAGCACCGGTTCCTCGCCGAGCTCGCGGACGCCGAGATCCCCGTCTGCCCGACGCGCCCGTTCCCGGACGGCGAGACGCTCAAGCAGATCGACCACATCCAGTATTGCCTCTTCGAGCGCATGGGCGGCCGCGCGCCCGACGAGCTCGGAGACGAGCTCTTCACGCGCCTCGGCCGGCTCGCCGCCCGCATCCACAACGTGGGCGCGGGGCGGAGCGCCGAGCACCGCGTGCGGCTCTCCGCCGACTCCTACGCGCGCGAGGACCTCGGCTGGCTCGCCGAGCGCAAGGTCATCCCCGCGGCCGTCGAGCGGCGGTACCTCGCGGCCGCGCGCGCCGTCGCCGACGCGGCCGAGGAGCGCCTGCGCGGCGTCGACGTGCACCGCATCCACGGCGATCTTCACCCGGGCAACCTGCTCCTCCGCGACGGCGCGCTCCGCGTGCTCGACTTCGACGACATGGTGGTCGGCCCCGCCGTGCAGGACCTCTGGCTCCTCCTCCCCGGCCGCGACGCGACCGCCCGGCGACAGCGCGAGCTGTTCCTCGACGCCTACGAGGAGCTGCGCCGCTTCGATCGCTCGACCCTCGGCCTGATCGAGCCGCTGCGCGGGCTCCGCCTGATCCACTACGCCGCCTGGATCGCGCGGCGGTGGCACGATCCCATTTTCCCGAGGACTTTCCCGCACTTCGGCACGGAAGCGTACTGGCGCGACGAGGCGAGCTCGCTCGAGGAAGTGATCCAACTCACGCGCACTGGCGATGCCGGCGGACCCGGCGGGGGCCAGGAGGAGGCGGCGCCGCCGAGCGGGGGCAAGTACTTCTGGGACCTGAACTGAGGGACCGCGGCGCCGCGCGCCGCCGGCGGCCCCGCGGGGCTCGCTCAGCGGGCGCCGCTCGATGGCGCGACGCGCTGCGCGAGCTGGCGCGCGATGTGCGGCGCGACGCGGTACTCCGAGAGCGCGCCGGGCGGCAGCTGCGAGGCGCCCGCGATCCGGCGGAGGCACCGGGCAGTCCCGCAGTGGCACTCGAACGGCGACGCCATGGTCCACTCCGTGGAGGGATAGAAGAACGTGACCTCGTCGCCGGGAGCGATCGGCCGCAGCGCGACGAGCGCGCGCCGCTCGACATCGAAGCAGGCGTTCGGGTCGCAGCTGTGGTTGGTGAACGCCAGGAACCCCGGCGTGAGCTCGATGTGCTGGTGCTCGGAGAGCTGGAGCGTCATCCGGGACGGCCGGTCGTGCACGGCAGCGGCGCCGAAGGCCACGAGCACGTCGCCCGCAGCGAACGCCACGAGGCAGCGAACGCAGCGCTGGCCAAACCGATCGCTGGCGTCCCGCTCGAACCGGGGGTCCTCCGCGGTCGAGCCGCTGCCCTGCTGGACAGGGTCACCGGGCGAGACAGGGAAAGGCAAGGCGAGGTCGGCTCGAGAAAGGACGGTCATGTGCGGTGCTCCCGGAGCGGTGCCCCGCCCCCGCGCAGCCCAGCGCGCTGCTGGCTCGCGCGTACGTACTCGGTGATGTGATCGCCGTAGCGCTCCAGGAACCACGGCTTCAGGTGGTCGTCCCCCTCCCACGTGCCCCTGCACAGCGCCGCGCCGCAGGAGCAGCGGAGCTGCGCCTCCTTCGCAGTGTACATCGTCGCGTGGTCGAACGTGATCTCTTCCCCGGCGCGGATCGGGCGGCGCGCGGTGACGGCGAGGCCATCCATCCAGCTGTTGGGGTCGCACGAGTGGTTGAGAGGGCGCCACTCCTCCGGGTCCTTGCTCGGGATGACCCAGGTCTCGTCGGTCAGCGGATAGGCGCACCGCTGGAACATCGCCCGGGCGCGCGCGCCCCAGGTCCGCTCCACGTGCGCCCTCGTGACGAGGACGTGCGGCTCCTCCTCGAGCGAGTAAATGACCTCTCCCTGGGCGATGCGGCGCGCGGCAAACAGCCCATGTCCGCGCGAGGCGTCGTGGCGGATCGTATACGCCGGCGTGGACCTCCTCCTGCGGTGGAGGGCGTAGTCGATGAGGGTCCTCAGGAAGGCGGCTTGCCGCGTCCCGTCGTAGAGGAGGATGAGGTCCGCCGTCGCCCCGTTGTCCTCGGGGTAGAAGGCGGAGCAGTTCGGGTTGATCTCCAGGAACCAGGGCCGCCCTTCGCGGTCGACGCGGATGTCGCTCCGCGCATAGCCGGTGCCGCGCAGGGACACGAAGACGTCGCGGGTCATCTCGATGAGCCGCGCCCCGAGCCGCTGATCCGCGCAAGGGACCCAGTGGTTCTGCGTGTCACGCCACTTGTAATCGAACGTCTTGAACGGCGTCGCTTCCGGGAGCAGGACCTCCACCGGGAGGTAGGTGAGCGGCGCCGACTCGTCGGCCGGATTGCTCGCGACAAGCACCGAGTACTCGCGGCCATCGATGTACTCCTCGATGAGCGCGCCGCCGAACTCCTCGATGGTCTTCGACGCCCGGGCCCGCAGCGCGTCCCGGGTCTCCACGCGGGCCCCCGCGTCGATACCGACGCTGCTGTACCCCTGCTCGGGCTTGACGAAGCAGGGCAAGCGCAGGGCGCGGATGGCCTCCTCGACCATCGCAGCGGTCCTCGCGATCACGTAAGGAGGAGAGTCGACGCCGGCCCCGCTGCACGCCATCTTCATGGCCAGCCGCGTGGGGTCGTAGAACGCCGAGCCGGCCCCGGTGAACGCGCGCCCGCCGCGCTCCAGCGCCTCGACCACGTCGATCCCCGGCGTCTCGTCGTCCCAGGCGCCGTCGCAGAGGTTGATGTACACGTCCGCCGGGTGGCGCCGCAGCGCCCGCGAGCCCTCTCCCTTGCGCAGCAGGACGTGCTCGACCTCGTGCTCCGGGAGCAGGGCGGTGAGATCGCGCAGGGGGTCGAGATCCCCGATGACGGAGGAGCCCGGGGTGTAGGAAGTCAGAAACACGCAGAGTCTCATCGTTCGTCTCGTCACCGACCCGACGTGCGTTTGAACGCACAACCGAGGATGTGCTCGAAGAACCCGCGGCGACCTATCAGCGACATGGCGCGGAGATGCGCGTCCCGAGCATGCCGACGTCGGCGCCGTCGTCCCACGGGATGATGCCGCGATGGCGGACGCTGCCGAGGAGGGCTCCGCTGTCGACGAAGAAAGGCGCTCCCTGCCGGAAGCGATGCGTCGAGAGCTCCTCGACGAGGAGCATGAGCGGGACGAGGGTCGACGGGTCGGGCATCTCTCGATGACTGGCTCTATCCCACGCTGGCCGGCTCACGGTGCGCTCGGGGATAGCGCGCAAGGCCGCTCTCATGGCCCGTCGCGTAAAGCGCTCGCTCGACCCGCTGCGCAGGTCGCGAAGCGCTCTGCCCCTAACCCGTTCCCGTGCTTTTCGTCAGGACAGACGTCACCTGGGCGGCGACCCTACGCGAACTGTGCGATCTCGTGCAAGTGTTTTTCTTTCAGGGTTGAGGCCGAGGTCGCGTCTGCAAAGCCCCTTCCGGGACCGGCGCTGAGCTTGCCACCGGACAAGGAAAAGCCGCCGGAAGCGCGAACGCCAGGAAGGAGCTTTCCCTTCCTGGCGTCCTTGCGGTCTCGGCGGCTCAGTCCGCCAGCAGCGCGAACGCCAGGAGAGAGCTCTGCCTCCTGACGTCCTCGCTGGCTCAGCGGCTCAGGCGGCGGCTTCGTGGGTGGCGCGCTGCCGTCGATCGGCCGGGAAGCAGGCCTCGATCTCGTCGCTCCCGAGCGTCTCCTTCTGGAGGAGCGCGCTGACCAGCGCCTCGATCTCCGCGCGCCGGGACTTCACTATATCGATGGCGCGCCCGAGCTGGGCGTCCGTGAGCGCCCGCGCCGTCTCGTCGACGCGGTCGAGCAGGGCGGGGCTGCGCGCGGGGTGCCCGTCGCCGACGCAGATCGGGCCGAGGTGGCTCATGCCGAGCTCCGCGACCATCTTCCAGGCGATCGTCGAGGCGCGCTGGATATCGTCCGAGGCGCCGGCCGTCATCGTCCCGAGGATGACCATCTCGGCGGCGCGGCCGCCCATCAGCATGCAGATCTGATCTTCGAGGTACTCCTTCCGGTACATCAGCCGATCCTTCTCGGGCAGCGCCTGGGTGACGCCGAGCGCGCGGCCGCGCGGGAGGATCGACACCTTGTGCACCGGATCGCAGTTCCGGGCGAGGAGCCCGACCGCGACGTGCCCGGCCTCGTGGACGGCGGTCGCGTAGCGCTCCTCCTCGTCGACGAGCACGCCCTTGCGCTCGAGGCCCATGAGCACCCGGTCGCGCGCGCGGTCGATGTGCGAGGGGTCGACCGCCTCGGCGCCCTCGCGGGCCGCGAGGATGGCCGCCTCGTTCAGCAGGTTCGCCAGATCGGCGCCCGAGAAGCCGGGCGTGCTGCGGGCGATGTAGCCGAGATCTACCTCGCCCTGGAGCGGGATGGGCCCGGCGTGGACGTTGAGGATCTCCTCGCGGCCGCGCACGTCGGGGAGCGGCACGGTGACCTTGCGATCGAAGCGCCCCGGCCGGAGCAGCGCGGGATCGAGCATGTCGACGCGGTTCGTCGAGGCGATCACCACGATGCCCGTCGCGTGGTCGAACCCGTCCATCTCGACGAGCAGCTGGTTCAGCGTCTGGTCGTGCTCCGCGGAGGCGGAGTCGCCGTGGCCCTTCGCGCGGGCCCGCCCCACGGCGTCGATCTCGTCGATGAACACGATGCACGGGGCGGCCTTGCGCGCCTCGGCGAAGAGCGCGCGCACGCGGGAGGCGCCGACGCCGACGAACATCTCCTGGAAGCTCGACCCCGACGCCGAGAGGAACCGCACGCCCGCCTCGCACGCGACCGCGCGCGCCAGCAGCGTCTTGCCCGTCCCGGGTTCGCCCGTGAGCAGCACGCCGCGCGGGGGGCGGCCGCCGAGGCGCGCGAAGCGCTCGGGGCTCTTCAGGAACTCGACCGTCTCGGCGAGCTCCTGCTTCACCTCGTGCATCCCCGCGACGTCGGCGAAGCGCACCGGCGACCGCGCGACCCCGGCCTTGGCGTCGGAGAAGTTCTTCGGGCTGCGGCGCCGGCTCACCGTGAAGAGCGCGAAGCCCACCGCGGCGAGGACGATCACCGGGAGCACGGCGGCCGCGGCGCGCGACCGCTCCTCCCGGGAGGCGAAGTCAACCGAGGCGCCGGCGCCCGCGAACCGGGAGACGAGCTCCTGTCGGAGCGTCGGCTCGTCGACGACAGCGGTCACGGCGACGCCGCCCGCCTGGCGCACGAAGAAGCGATCGCCGCTCACCTCGACCGCGGTCGCCTGCCCCGACTGCGCGATCTGGAGCAGCTCGGTGTACGTCGCCGCGCGCTCCCTGGGCGCCGCGCGGAGCGCGAGCCCGAGAGTCACCGCGAGCACCACCCCCATGATCCCGAGTACCCAAAGCCGGCGACCCGAGGGCCCCAGCCGCTTACCCACGTGCAAGAACCAGGAATTCACTGCTGCGCCACCTCACTACCCCGACGTCGGGCCGGAGCGGATCTCAGGTGTAGCAAGGATACGGACCTCAGGAAGTTCCTTCTGCGATCATTCTGAGCGGCCTGAACGCAGAATACTGCGAAAGGATGGTGGTACCGAAAACGAGAACACGGAGAACCGACAGGCGTGTAACGAAACTCGCGAATTGGCTGTCGAGCTCGCCATGGATTACCGAGCTCGACAGTCGACTGCCGAGCTCGCCAACCGATCTGCTGTCCGCGATCGACCTCTCCGCGGGAGAGGCCTGCGGGACGGCTACGTTGCGGCGGCGCCCGCGGCCGCTCTCGCGAACGGTATCGAGAAGTGGAATGTCGTCGTGGCCCCGGGGGTGCTCTCGACGGAGATGCTCCCTCCGTGAGCCTCCACGAGGCCCCGCGTGATGTAGAGGCTAGAGGCCGAGGCCGACCCCGCGGACGCGGCGCGAGGAAGGCGCGCGCCCCGATCACACCGAGATCAGACAGCGCGGGGGCGCGCGACGAGGCTCGGCTCCTTCGTCCCGAAGATCGCCGCGTCGGCGGAGAACCTCCCCGGCCCGACGAGCAGCAGCACGAGGGAGATGCTGAAGTAGACAGCCGCCACCTCGTAGGAGGAGCCGCCCATCGCGAAGAATGGATCACCGCTCATCATGTGCGTCGCTACCGCGACGGCCATGGTGGCGGCGATGCCCAGCGACGCGAGCGGCGTCAGGAGGCCGAGGACCCAGGCGAGGCCGCCGCCGACCTCCGAGAGCGCGGCCAGCGCCTGCAAGAACCCCGGAACGGGCGCGGTGGGCCCCATCCAGCTGAAGGGGGCCTGGATCTTCCCCCAGCCGTGAAAGATGAACGCAATGCCGGTGACGACGCGAAGCACGAGCAGCGCGGCCGAGGCCGAGGACGGCAAGTCGGTCACCCGCAGGAATCTCTTGAGCATCAGGGATCACTCCTCTCCGCTCGGTAGTAAGGAAAACCTCATGGAACATCAAGCGCGTACGCCGCGATCCGGCGCGCCGGGACGCGAGGCGGCGCGCCCCCGTCGCCGCGGGACGGACCCGGCGAGCCGGCGCGGCGCTCTAGGCGCTCGGCAGCTGGTCGTGGGCGCGCGCGGCGCTCGCGGGGGCCGCGGCGGCCGCGGCGGCCGCGCGCTCGTCGCTCAGGGCCTCGAGGCACCGCCGCTTGATCGACGCGAACTCGCTCGAGCCCACGATCGCGGCGCTCCTCGGCCGCTCGAAGGGGACCACGATCTCGGCGCCGACGCGGCAGGGGCGGCGGGTCATCAGGGCGATGCGGTCGGAGAGGAAGATCGCCTCGTCGATGTCGTGCGTGACGAACAGCACCGTCGTGCGCACCTGGCGGAAGACGTCGAGGAGCAGCTCGTGCATCGAGAGCCTGGTCTGGGCGTCGAGCGCGCTGAACGGCTCGTCCATCAGCACGACCTTCGGCTCGTTGATCAGGACGCGCGCGATCTCGACCCGCTGCTGCATGCCGCCGGAGAGGTGCGCGGGATAGGCGTCCTCGAACCCCGAGAGCCCCACGAGGCCGAGCAGGCGCCGCGACGCCTCCGCGCGCTCGCGCGCCGGGACGCCGCGCATCTTGAGGCCGAAGCCGACGTTGTTCAGCACCGTCTTCCAGGGGAGCAACGAGCACTGCTGGAAGACCATGCCGCGCTCCGGCCCGGGCGCGTCGACGCGCTCGCCGCCGACAAGGATGCTGCCGCGCTCCGGCGCGACGTACCCGGCGACGGCGTTCAGGATCGTCGACTTGCCGCACCCGGAGGGGCCGAGCAGGCTCACGAGCTCGCCGCCCTCCACGGTGAGATCGAGGTCCCGCACCGCCTCCGTCCGGCGCGCGCCCGACCCCAGCACGACCGACAGGCCCTGGATCTCGACCCTGCCCCCCGAGCTCGCGCCGGGCCTCATCGGCTCTTCTCCTCTGGCCTGTGCCAGGGCGTGAGCCAGGCGCCGATCCGCTGGACGAGCGCGCTGCTGAGCATGCCGAGCAGGCCGATGAGCAGCATCCCGAGGACGATGTCCGGGTAGCGCTGCAGGTTGTACGACTCCCACGTGAAGTAGCCGATGCCGTACTGCCCGCCGATCATCTCGGCGGTCACGAGGCAGAACCAGGACGTGCCCATGCCGATGCTCATCCCCGTGATGATGCTGGGCAGCGCGCCCGGCAGGACGACCTCGAGGAAGAGGCGGAACGGGCGGGCGCCGAGGCTGCGGGAGCTCGCGATGAGCCGCGGGTCGACGGCGCCGACGCCGTGGATCGTCGCGAGGAGGATCGGGAACAGCGCCCCCATGTACGTGATGAAGATCATGCTCATCTCGGCCGACGGGAACATCAGGATCGCGAGCGGGATCCAGGCGACGCCGGGGATCGGGCGCAGGAGCTCGAGCGGCGGCAGGAGGGTGTCCTCGGCGAGCCGCGACCTGCCGATGATGAGCCCGAGCACGACGCCCGTGACGCCCGCGGCCGCGAAGCCCGCGAGCGCGCGCAGGAGGCTGTTCTGGAGGTGCAGCCAGAGCTTCGGCGAGGCGAAGAGCTCGCGGGCCGCGACGAGGACGTCGGTCGGCGGCGGCACGTTGACGAACGAGACGACCCCGAGGTCCGCGCGCGACACCGCGGCCCACTGCCAGAGGGCGACGCACGCGGCCGCGGAAAGGGCGCGCAGCCCGGCGCGGCGCAGGTCGCGCCCCGGGCGCCTCTCGCGAACCGCGCCGCCGGGCGCGGGGGACGCGCGGCGACCGGCAGCGCCCGCGGTGCTCCCGGGCGCGGGCGCGAGGGTCGCGCGGCGCACGCGGCTGCCGAGCGCGGCCCCGGCCGGCGCGGTGGGCTCGGACGCCATCGTCATGGCGCCACCGCCGTGAGCTTCGCGGCGTCGCCCCGCAAGGTAGCGAAATCGACGACCACGGCGGCGTTCTCCGCGGCCCACCGCTCGGCGTCCTCCTTCGCCAGGAACGCCGAGGCGCTGCCGTCGGGGCGCCTCGCGTACCACGCGCGGTCGGCGAGGAGCTTCACCCCGCTGTTGCGGTCGTGCACGAAGACGACGCGGATCTCCTTGCCCTCGGCGGTCAGCTGCCGCAGCGCGGAGAGCGCCGACACCGGGCTCCTGTACGCGCGCACCTTCGGCTCGCCCCCGACCCAGATCTGCGCGGCCAGGGTCGGCTCGGAGATCGGCTCGCCGGACAGCGCGTCGCTGCCGGAGAGCGGGAGCTTCGCGTGGCTCGCGAGCCGCGCCTCGTAGTCGAGCCCGAGCTCCTCGGCCGCGCGCCGGATGAAGCGATCGTCCACGAACGAGCCCACGTCGAGGCTCGTGTCCGTGCGCTTGAGCAGCGTGAGCGTGTCCACGGCCACCTGGAGGGCGCGGCGGACCTCGGGCTTGATCGTGAAGTCGCGCGTCTGGATGCCGAGCGGGCCGTGGAACATGTAGGCCACCTCGGCGTCCACGCCGGTCACCTTCTCGATGAGCTCGCTGTACTTCTCGGGCTCCTCCGCGAACAGGCGATCCGCCTCGAGCGCCGCCTTGAGGAACGCCACGACGATCTCCGGGTACTTCTCCGCATACGCCGCGCGCACGAGCACGCCGTGCGCCGTCGGCACCTTGACGCTGGACCCGTCGTAGATCTTCCGGGCGAAGCCGCGGAAGGGGAACAGCTCGGCGAACGGGACGAAGTCGGCGTGCGCGTCGATCTTGACGGCCTTGAGCGAGGAGCCGCCGACCTCCGGCGACTGGGAGACGAGCGTCACGTCCTTCTCCGGGTCCCAGCCGAGGTCGCGGATCGCCCGGAGCAGCATGCCGTGGGCCGACGAGCCGAACGGCACCGAGATCTGCTTGCCCTTGAGGTCCTTCAGGCCCTGGGCCGGCGAGTCGACAGGCACGACGACGCCGTTGCCGCTCCCCAGCGCGCTGCCGGAGAGGGTCGAGATGAAGAGGCTGCGGCTCCCCTGCTTCTGGAACGCGACCCCGTTCAGCACGCCGGGGAAGTCGGCCATCGCGCCGATATCGAGCTTCTCGGCCACCATCTCGGTCGTCAGCGGCGGCCCGGAGGTGAAGTCCTTCCACTCGATCTCGTAGGTGACGTCCTTGTACTTGCCGTCCCTCGGCAGGTGCTTCTCGAGCAGCTTGAGCTCCCGGATCAGGAGCCCGCCTGTGGCGCAGTTGATGGTCGTGTCCTGCGTCCCGATGGCGATGCGGATCGTCTGCTTCGCGTCCGGCTTGCACGACAGGCCCACGAGGACCGCCGCGAGGAGCAGGAGCGCGCGGATACCATGCATCATCGACTCAATCCCTCGCGAAGGTCTCATGTCGTCCGGCTCCGGTGCGGATGGCGTCGAGCGCGCGGGACGCCGCCTTCCGCACCTCGACGTCGGCGTCGCCGAGCAGCCGGTGCAGCGGCGCCTCGGCGGAGGCGGCCCTGAGCTCGCCGAGCGCCTGGGCGGCAGCCTTGCGCAGATCCGGGAGGTCGCTCCCGAGCAGCCGGATCAGGTCCGGCGCGGCCGAGGCGGCCCGGAGCCGCCCGAGCGCGAGCGCGGACTCCTTCCGGACCTGCCAGGCGCCGTCGTCGAGCGCGCTCCGGAGGTGCGGCGCGGCGAGGCTGTGCGCCGAGCGGCCGAGCACGATGGCGGCCTCGACGCGGACCCGCCAGTCGGGGTCGGACAGCAGCGCGACGAAGTCCTCGACGAGCGCGGGGGCGCCGGACGCGTGGAGCGCGTCGAGCGCGCCGCCGGACGCGTGGAGCGCGTCGAGCGCGCCGATCGCGACCTGCCGTACCTGCGCGTCGGCATCCCGCAGGCGGGCGCGCAGGGCAGGCGCCGACTCGGGCCGCCGCAGGTAGGCCAGGGAGAGGACCGCCTCGCGCCGCACCTCGGGCGCGGGGTCCTCGAGGGCGCCCTCGAGGTGCGCGAGCGCGCGCGGGTCGCGGAGCTCGCGGAGCGCCACGATCACCGAGGTGCGCACGAATGGCCTACCATGACGCACAGCGTCAACCAGGTGCGGGACGGCCTCGGGTGCGCGGATCTCGCGGAGCGTGGCGGCGGCCGCCTCGCGCACGTGGGTCTCCTCGTCCTCGAGCGCCCCGATGACGGCCGGCACCGCGCGGGGGTCGCCGAGGTCCTCGAGGTGCCCGAGCGCGAGCGCCCGCACGGTCGGGTCCTCGTCGCGGACGGCCGCGATGAGGGGGTGGATGATCTCAGGATCCGAGAGGTCCTCGAGCTGCGTCAGCGCGAGCTGGCGCGCGCCGGGGTCCGGATCCCGCAGGGAGCTCTCGAGCTCCTGCGCGAGCGAAGGCTGTGTCATGTCGTCTCCGCCTCCGGGCCGTTACCGGATGAGAAAAGGGATCTTCACGGTGATGGCCTCTTTGGGGCAGTCGATCTCGCACGCGAGGCAATACCAGCACTCGTCGTAGGCCATGTGCGCCTTGCCCGTGTCGGGGTTGACCGCGAGGCAGTCGACAGGGCAGGAGTCGATGCAGATGCGGCAGCCCTTGATGCAGGACGCCTCGTCGACCACGACCGGCAGGTCGAACCGGACGACGGCCTCGGCGTGGCCCGCCGTCCTGGCGCGCTTGGCCTTGACGGACTCTCTATCAAGCAGGTGACCCATGGATTGACCTCGTGCGCGTCAGAGCGACGCGCTTTGCTCCTCGGACGGGATGCGCAGCCGGTGGTAGGTCCTGAGCTCGCCGTCGTCGATCGGGAAGAGATACGGCTCCACCGGCCGCTTGAAGGCGACCATCTCGCCGTCATCGCCCTTCTTCAGGTTGACGTGCGCGAACCAGCGGCGGTCATCCATCTCGGGGAAGTCGAGCCGGTAATGGTAGAGGCCCCAGCGGCTCTCGGTCCGGAACAGCGACGCGCGCGCGGCCATCTCCGCGCAGTCGCGGATGAAGTGGCACTCCATCACCCGCATGAGCTCGTGGGGGCTCGACGCGGTGACCTCCTCGAGCTCGTCGCGCGCGCGCATGAAGTACTCGAGCCCGAGCGTCATCCGGTTCCCTGTCTTGGGCGGCTGCAGGTAGTCGTTCACGAGGCGCCGCACCTTGTATTCGTACTGGTGAGGGGCCACGCCGGTCTTGCGGGACAGCGGGGCGAGGATGCGCTCGCGCTCGGCGTCGACCGCGGAGGCGAGCGGCTCGACCGCCGGCGCGCGATCGAGGTAGTCGAGCGCGCTCTGGGCGCAGATCTTCCCGTAGGTGAGCGCGCCGAGCAGGTAGTTGTGCGGCACGCACGCCATGTCGCCGGCCGCGTAGAGCCCGGGCACGGTGGTCTCGCCCTTCTCGTTGACCCACACCCCCGACGCGCTGTGCCCGCTGCACAGGCCGATCTCGGAGATGTGCATCTCGACGAGGTCGCTCGCGTAGCTGTGCCCCCTCCCCTCGTGGAAGCGCCCGCGGCTCGGGCGCTCCGTCTGGTGCAGGACCCGCTCGACCTCCGTGATCGTCTCCGGGGCGAGGTGCGTGAGCTTCAGGTAGACAGGGCCGTTCGCGGAGTGGAGCTCCCGGTAGAACTCGAGCATCATCTGCCCGCTCCAGTAATCGCTCTCGATGAAGCGGTGACCCTTCGCGTTGACCGTGTGTCCGCCGAGCGGGCCGGTCACGTAGGCGCACGCCGGACCGTTGTAGTCCTTGATGAGCGGATTGATCTGGAAGCACTCGATGCCAGAGAGCTCGGCGCCCGCGTGGTACGCCATCGAGTAGCCGTCTCCGGCGTTCGAGGGGTTCTCGTACGTCCCGTGGAGATAGCCCGACGCCGGCAGCCCGAGCCGCCCGGAGGCGCCGCAGCAGAGGATGACCGCCCTCGCCTTGATGACCTCGATATGGCCCTCCCGGGTGTCGAAGCCCATCACCCCGGCGACCTGCCCGTCTGCCACGAGGATCCGCGTAGCCATGACGCGGTTGACGACGCGCACCCCGGCGCGCTTGACCATGCGCGTGAGGATCTTCTTGAGATCGTAGCCCTCGGGCATCGGGAGGACATAGCTCCCGTTGTGGTGGACCTTCTTGACGTCGAAATCGCCCGAGCGCGTCTTCTGGAACTTGACGCCCCAGGAGTCGAGCTCCTGGATCATCGCGAAGCTGTTCCGCGCGTATTCATAGATGGCGCGCTGGTTCACGATTCCATCGTTGGCTACCGTGATCTCCTTCACGTATTGCTCGGGAGTGGAGTGCCCGGGGATGATCGCGTTGTTCAGCCCGTCCATTCCGATCGCTATCGCGCCGCTCCGCTTGATATGCGCCTTCTCGAGGAGAACCACCCTCCCGCGCGGGAGCCGCTGCTGTGCCTCCACCGCTGCAGTGGAGCCTGCGCTTCCGCCGCCGACGACGACGACGTCCGCCTCTGTCACGCGAATGTCCATTGCAAGTCCTCAGGTATTCAGGCGCGCGCGCACGCAGACGACCCCGCCACGGAAGGTTCCAGTGGCCCCGGGTCGGACGCCCGGCGTCTCCTATCGCAGACGCGCCATCCGTTTTAACAGACGCGGACTTCCTGGGCAATCGCTTTGTGTCGCCCGGGCAGCAGTCTGTGGTTCTCGGGCAGCAGCCGGTGGCTCTGGAGCAGCAGCCGGTGGCTCTGGAGCAGCAGCCGGTGGCTCTGGAGCAGCAGCCGGTGGCTCTCGGCGGGCTGCCGTGACTCTCACAAGCAGCAGCCGTGCCTCTCGGACAGCGGCAGCCGGCCGGGGTCAAGCGCAGCCCCGGGGTGCCTTGCAAGCGAAAACTCAGGGCCGACGGTGGACGGCGGCGCGACCGCGGAGCCGCGGCGCGCAGGCAGGCTCACCGCCCGTGCGGATCCCCGACCCGCCCAGAAAGATTCGCCTTTCCACCATGGTTGTCCCCCCGAAGGCGCGGGCGGGACGCTACCATGCGGGGCAACCCGTAGTCCTCCCATGGATCGGGGGAACCGCGCGCGGTCCTTCTTCTCATCGGTCACCCTGATCCGCCGCGCCCGGCGCCTCCCAGCCACGGCGCGAGCGCGCCGCTTCGCTGCATGGCCAAGCACCCGTCCCAGCTCGCCGACCTAGAGATCCAGCGCCGCCTCGGCGCTGGCGGCATGGCGGAGGTCTTCCTCGCCAAGAAGCGCGGCGCCGAGGGCACGTACAAGCTCCTCGTCGTCAAGCGGATCCTCCCGGCGCACGGGTCCTCGCGGCGCTTCCGCGCGATGTTCGTGGAGGAGGCGCACCTCGCGACGCGCCTGAACCACCCGAACATCGTCCAGGTCTACGAGTTCTCCGACCACGGCGAGGACGGGCTGCTCCTCTCGATGGAGTACGTCGAGGGCTTCGACCTCGGCAAGCTGATGCGGGCCGCCCAGCAGAAGGAGTCGCGTATCCCGCCGCTCGTGTCGGCGTTCATCGTCTCCGAGGCGGCGAAGGGGCTGCACTACGCGCACGAGCGCAAGGACGAGGGCGGGATGCCGCTCGCGATCGTCCACCGGGACGTCTCGCCGCAGAACATCCTGCTCTCGTTCGAGGGCGTCGTGAAGATCGCCGACTTCGGCATCGCCAGCGCGAACCTCTTCCGCGAGGAGCCCGGCGTGCTCAAGGGCAAGTTCGGGTACATGTCGCCCGAGCAGGCGCGCGGCGAGCGCGTCGACCGGCGGAGCGACATCTACGCCCTCGGCGTCGTGCTCTACGAGCTGCTCGCCATGCGCTCGCCGTACGGCAAGCTCGACGACGAGGCGCTCCTCCAGGCCGTCAAGGAGGGCCTCTTCGACCCCCCGTCGGCGCACGCGCCCGACATCCCCGCGGAGCTCGAGGCGATCGTGATGCGCGCCATGGCGCACGCGCCCGAGGACCGCTTCCAGACCGCGCGCGATCTGGCCGGGGCGATCGCGCGCGTGCTGCTCGCGAAGCAGGAGCTCGTCGACAACGCCTCGGTCGAGCAGACCGTGGCCAACCTGCTCGGCCGCGAGCGCGAGCAGGACGCGCGCGCGAGCGCCGCCGTCGAGGGCGCGAAGGAAGAGGAGCGGGACGAGGGCTCGGTGGCGCAGCCGCAGACGCTCGCGGCGGTGCCGGCCGCGCGCACGGGCGGCGACGCCGAGGGCACCGGCGCGCCGCGCGTCGTCCGCGAGGTGCGCCACGTGGCCGTGGTGACGATGCGCATCGAGGGCGTCGACGCGCTGCTCGGGGTGCAGGGGCGGCTCGCCGGCAAGCGCAGCGGGCGCTCGATCCGCACGACGCTCGACGCGATCGCCTTCAAGCACGGGGCGATCTGGTCGTGGGAGTCGCACGCGAGCGCGCGCGCCGTCGTGGGGCTGCTCGCGAACCCGTCGCGCGCCGCGGCCGACGCCGCCTCGCTGGCGGTCGACGTGCACGAGGCGCTCGCGGGCGCGTCGGAGGACCTGCCGGTCGAGCTCCGCGCCGCGATCGGCATCGTCCGAGGCATCGCGTACGGCGAGCGCGACGAGCAGGGGCACCTCATCAACCACGCGCTCAAGGAGCCCGCGAACTTCCTCGCCGAGCGCCTCGGCAGCCGCACGCCGTTCGGCAAGACCTGGGTCGCCGGCGGCGTCTACCGCCTCGTCCGGCGCGACTTCCGCTGGGGCGACGCGCCGTCGCTCGACCTCGACGACGCGCGCGGCTACCAGGTCCCGCACCAGATGCGGCTCTACGCGCTGCAGCGCCCGCTGACGCGCGAGGAGCGGATGGCGGAGATCGCGCTCTCGCCGAACGACCTCGTCGGGCGCGACGCGGAGCGGGCCGACCTGCACGCGGCCTACCACCGCGCTGTCTCGCCGCCCGTGAAGGGCACCGTCGAGCCCCCGCCGCGCTTCGGCGAGAGCGAGCCGCCGCCACCGCCGAGCCGGCCGAGCAAGCCGCCGAGCCCGCCGGGCGGCGCGCTCCGGGGCCAGTCCGTGGCGCGCGTCCTCGTCGGCGAGATGGGCATCGGCAAGAGCGCGCTCATCTCGACCTTCCTCTCGGAGCTCCCGGGCGAGGCGCGCGTGCTGCACGTCGAGTGCTCGCCGGTGAAGAGCGAGCTGCCGCTCGCCACGATCTGCGACGTGCTCCGCGACGTCACCGGGATGGGGCTCGACCACGCGATCGACGACGCGGCGCACGTCATCCGCGCGCTGCTCGGGCCGATCGCGCGCTCGCCCCTCGGGGCGCGCGTGGTCACGCGCCTGGCAGAGCTCGTCACGGGCAAGCAGATCGAGCACCCCGAGGAGGACGCGGCGGCCTACGGCCGCGACGTGGTGGCGCGCGGCGTGAAGTACCTGCTCGGCTCGCTGGCGCGCCACCAGCCGCTCGTCGTGGTCATCGACGGCCTCCAGTGGGCCGATCGCCCGAGCCTGGAGCTCATCTCGGAGCTCCTGAAGCAGCGCTCCGAGCGGCTCCCGGTGCTCGTGCTGCTCCTCACGCGCCCCGAGGAGCGCGTGACCCCGTTCATCGAGGGGTTCGTGCGGATCGAGCTCCGCGGGCTCGGCGCCGAGGAGCAGATGCGCCTCGTGGAGGCGCGCCTCGGCGTGCGCGAGGGCGTGGCCGCCGTGTGCGGCGAGCTCGTGCCGCGCGTCGCCGGCAACCCGTTCTTCCTGCTCGAGATGGTCGACGCGCTCCTCGAGCGGGGCACGCTCGAGATCGTCGAGCACCCGGGCGGGCGGCACGAGCTCGTCCGCAACGACCGGACCGGCGACCGCGGCGAGCCGCTCCCGTCGACGCTGGAGCAGCTCATCGGCGACCGCCTGCGCGAGCTGCCGCCGGCGGAGCACGACGTCGTGAACTGGCTCGCGGTCGCCGGGGGCCCGCTGCTCAAGGACGACATCCTGAACCTGACGCGCCTCGCGGACGACGAGGCGGTGACGCGCCTCTGCGCGCGCGGCCTCTGCGATCGCCGCGCCGGGGCGGTGGACTTCCGGCACCCGCTCGTGCGCGACGTCGCCTACCTCGCGCTCGACAGCGCGAGCCGCGTGCGCATGCACCGGCGGCTCGGCGAGCACCTGTCGACGACGCCGCTGGCGCAGGGGCTCTCGGCCGCGATCGTGGCGCAGCACCTCGCGCGCGGCGAGGCGCCGGGGCCGGCGGCGGAGCTCTACCTGGACGCGGCGCGGGCCGCGCGCGCCGGGCACCAGGCGCAGCTGTCGCGCCGCTACTACGAGCGCGCCCTGTCGCTCTTGCCGACCGGCGACACCCGCCGGATGATCGCGCACGAGGCGCTGGAGGCGATCTTCCGCCACCTCGGCCGCCGGCGCGAGCGGAGGAAGCACCTCGCGGCGCTGCGCCAGCTCGCGAAGGAGAGCGGGCAGGCGCGCTGGGCGGCGCTCGCGCTCGTGCGCACCGCGCGGCTCGACCTCGACGACGGCCACCTCGCCCGCGGCCTGCCGGTGGCCCAGCGCGCCGCCGAGATCGCGCGCATCGCGCGCCGCCCCGCGCTCGAGGTCGAGGCGCTCACGATCCTCTCGGAGGTGCTGCGCGAGCTCGGCGACGTCCAGGGCGCGATCAGCGCGGCCGACCGGGCCCTGCGGGTGTCGCACGCGGGCGGGCTGACGCCGCGGGCGCGCGCGGAGGTGCTGCGCACGAAGGGGGTGCTGCTGCGCCGGGTCGGCCGCGTGCAGGAGGCGGTGGAGGCCTACGCCGAGGCCATCGCGGTGTTCCGCGCGGTGGGGGCGCGCCGCAGCGAGGCGCGCGCGAAGAACTCGCTCGCGGTGGCGATGTTCGTGCTCGAGCGCTTCGAGGACGCCATCGCGGTCGGGCTCTCGTCGATCTCCATCGATCTCGCGATCGGCGGGCGGTTCCAGATCGCGAAGACGCTGAGCAACATCGGCCATGCGTACGCCAAGCTCGGCGACGTGCCGCGGAGCCTCGCGTACATGAAGCGGGCGCGGGAGGCGCACGAGCGCTATGACGATCAGGACGCGCGGGCCGACACGCTCCTCTGCTCGGCGGGGATCCTCCTCGAGGCGGGCGACGTCGACGCCGCGCACGCGCTCTGCGCCGACGCGGGCGCGCTCATCGCGGTGACCGGCAGCGTCTACGACATGATCCACGAGCGCAACGTGCGCGGCCTCCTCGCGAGGGCGCGGGGCGACGTCCAGGAGGCGATCGCGAACGCCTCGGAGGCGCGGCAGCTCGCCGAGTCGCAGGGGCTGATGAGCTACCACGCCTACGCGACGGCGATCGAGGCGGCGTCGCGGGTGGACGCGGGCGAGGTGCACTCCGGGGTGCTGCTCGCGCGGACGGCGCTCGGGGCGGTCGAGGCGAGCAGCTCCGAGTACGGCATCGAGGTGCGCGACCTCTGCTGCGAGGCGCTGGAGAAGGGCGCGCCTGCGAGCGCGGGGGACGCCCACCACCGCGCCGGGATGCACGTGCGCCAGGTGGCGGGCTACATCCGCGACGCGCGGCTCAAGGCGCTGTTTCTGGAGCGCACCGTGGTGCGGCGCATCCTCGCCGCGGAGGCGGAGGGTCCGGCGGCGGGGCAGGACCCGCTCCGCCGCGGGGAGATGGCATGAGCGGTACGGGTTCAAGGGCAGCGACGAAGCCGCGGCGCAAGGTCGCGGTGATCCTCTCGGGCGGCGGCGCGCGGGGCGCCTACGAGGTCGGCGTGATGTCGTACGTGCTCGACGCGTTCGCCCGCCTCCGCGGGGCGCCGCCGCGCATCGACATCCTGTGCGGGACGTCGGTCGGCGCGGTGAACGCGTGCTACCTCGCGGCGCACCTCGACGACGCGACGCTGGGTATCCGGCGGCTCGTCAACCTCTGGACGCAGCTGAAGCTCGAGACGGTGCTCGGCTTCGGGGTCCGGCAGGCGATCTCGCTGCCGAAGCTCGTGTTCGGCGGCGGGTCGGAGGGCGTGGGCCTGTTCGACGTCTCGCCGATGCAGAGGCTCGTCGAGCGCGAGATCCCGTGGCGCGCGATCGCGCGCACGCTGCGCCACGGCTACCTCTCGGCGGTCAGCGTCTCGACGACGGAGATCGCGACAGGCCGCACGGTGATCTTCATGCAGACGGGCCCGGACGGCGCGCTGCCCACGACGGCGCCTCCGCGGACGATCATCCGCGGCGCGCTGATCGGGCCGCCGCACGCGCTCGCGTCGGCGGCGATCCCGATCCTGTTCCCGCCGGTGCGCATCGGGCGCGACCTGTACATGGACGGCGGCGTGCGGCAGAACACGCCGATCGCGCCGGCGCTGCGGCTGGGGGCGACGCACGTGCTGGCGATCGGCCTGTCGCGGGAGGTGCGCAGCATCGACGCGGGCGACAGCGGCAAGCCGCCGGGGATGGCGCTCGTGCTCGGCAAGGTGCTGAACGCGTTCCTGCTCGACCACATCCAGACCGATTTCGAGGTGCTGACGCGGGTGAACCACATGATCGAGGACGGCGAGCGAGCGTTCGGCCCGGACTTCCTGCACTCGATCAACGGGGCCGCGGCGCAGCGCGGGGCGCTGCCGTACCGGCGGGTGGAGACGCTGGTGGTGCGGCCGAGCGTCGATCTCGGGCGCCTCGCCGCGGAGCACGTGAAGGCGGGGAAGATGCAGGGCGGGCCGGCGATGATGCGGCGGCTGCTCTCGCTGGTCGACGTCGGGGCGGAGAACGACGCGGATCTCGCGAGCTACCTCCTGTTCGACGGGTCGTTCACGAAGAAGCTGATCGAGCTCGGGCGGGCGGACGCGGAGGCGAGGCGGCACGACGTCGCGGATTTCTTCGGGAGCGCGGCGGAGGAGGCGGAGCCGACCCTCTCGGACAGCGCGGAGTGGTCGATCCCGCCGCCGGTGGGGCCGGGGGGGTCCATCTAGAACACCAATCACGTTGAAACCCGGAGAATTTTCACAGGGAGGCGGGGAGGCGGGGAGGAAGAAAAAAAATGAATTTCTCCCTCTTGCCGTCTCTCGCTCCCCGCCTCCCCGCCTCCCTGTGAAAATTCCTGCTTTTTCTCGTGGTTTCAACCCGTTTGTCGCTCTAGGGCCTGTCCCTGAACTCGCAGCCAGCAGCGGGCACAGGCGATGGACGCCCGGGAGCTGCACCGGCGCGCATCCGGGCCGCGGTCCGCGGGGCCGGGGAACGTGGCCGGCACCGGTGAGACGGCGAGTAGTCGTGGCAGCAGCGCCGGGGAGCCGTACCAGCAGCGCCGGGGAGCCGTACCAGCAGCGCCGGGAAGCTGTACCAGCGGGTCCGAGGAGCCGTACCAGCGGGTGCTGGCGAGGGCCCCGGACCTACCGGCGAGCACCCCGGGGATGCTGGTGAGCGCCCTGGGCTTGCTGGTGAGCGTCCTGGGCTTGCTGGTGAGCGCCCCGGGGGTGCGGGGAAGCGGCTCCGACCAGCCGGCGAGCTCCGCTCCGCGGCAGGGCAGCATTGCTGGACTGCCGTCAGGCCGCCGCGGCGCGCAGGGCGTCCTCTTCGTTCTGCGGAGAGCGTCGCGAGGGCCCATGTGGCGCAGGCCAACGACGAGATCGAAGCATCCCACTCCAGAGAAACCGCATCTCCGCCGAGGCCTTGTGTCCCCACGGCGCTTGCATGCGCGGCGGCTCCATGCGCTCCTGTCCGCGAGGGGAGGCCGCGATGGCGCCGTTTCTGCGAGGTGTTGTGCGGGCGCTGATCCCGCTGGCGATGTTCATGGTGTGCGTGCTGGCGCAGGCGGGGTGCTCATGCACACCCGAGTTCCCGCCAACTCGTCCTCACGGCACCATCGCCTGCCGGACGCGCGATCCGCGTGACCCGCCGAGGGCAGGCCGCGCGCCGGGGGTGAAGACCGTCGCCGCCGGCACGATGGCCGGGACGTTCTCGGTGACGAGCAGCGGAGAGGCCGTGTACGTGATGCCTTTGACCGCCGTCCCGGGACGGGCGGGTGTGGAGCCGCGGCTCGCGCTTCAATTCGATAGCAGCGCCGGCGAAAGCGTCCTCGGGGCGGGCTTCTCCATCGCCGGGCTGTCCGCGATCGCGCGATGTCCAAAGAACCTGGCCCAGGACGGGCAGATCCGGGGCGTGGAGTACGACGGGGACGACGGGCTGTGCCTCGACGGCAAGCGCCTTGTCGCCGTGGGGCGAGCGCCGGGGCTCATCGAGTACAGGACGTTCCCTGATGCGATGGTCAAGGTGGTCGGGCACCACGCGCCGGGAGGGGGCATGCCCGCAGAAGCACTCTTCTTCGAGGCGATGATGCCGTCCGGGTTCGTCATCGAGTACGGCGGCAACGACAGCGGCAAGCCGCTCGCGCTGGGCGGCGCCCCGCGGGCGTGGCTCGCGACCAGGGCGCGAGACGGCCGCGGCAACGCCATGACCTATGATTATTGCTTCGCCGGGGCCGAGGAGGGCTTCACGGCGGAGTACGCGGTCGACGAGATCCGGTACACGAGCTTCGAGGGCAAGCCGGCGCTCGATCCCTCGCGGGCGGTGCGGTTCGTGTATGAGACAAAGGAGCCGACCGACGTCCGGACACATTATGCCGGCGGCATGGCGCTCCAGAGCGCGCTGCGTCTCGCCGAGATCCAGATGCTCGGCGCGGACGATACGCTGGTGCGGCGCTATGGGTTCACTTACGAGGTCAGCGCGTCGACGCGGCGAATGCTCCTGACAGAAGTCGAGGAGTGCGCGAGCGACAGCGTCTGCAAGCCGCCTACGCGATTTCAGTACAGCCACGGCGAGACCGGGTTCCGGAGGATCGCGACGAGCGTCTCTAAGCCGACTTCCAGGAAGGCCAGCCCGATGCTCTTCGACATCGATGGCGACGGGCTCGACGACCTCGTGCTGCCGGACACGCACCCGGCGCTCAGCACGCCTCGGAATCCCGTGACAAGCTGGCTCGTCGCGCGCAATCAAGGGTCGAGCGGGTCGGAGGCGCACCTCGCGCCTGCGACCCTGGCGCTGTTCGAGGACTGGCCGGTGGTCGCCGATCCGCCCGAGCCCGCCGATCCGGTGCTCCTTCAGCCGGAGCTCGGGACGGCCTTGGATTTCGACCAGGATGGCCGGACGGACGTCTTGCTCCATGACGTCCATGACGCCAGCGACACCTGGCTTGTGCTGCTGGCCCGGCCCGATCAAACCTTCGAGGTCCACGACACCGGCATCCGCCGGCCGTTCCCGCTCCGCGTCCCGCCGCCTGGGTTGAGCATGCCCGAGGGCGCCATGCACCTCGCCGATGTCGACGGCGACGGCGTGCCCGACCTGATCCAGTGCGACGATCACAGCCGCGCGCTGACCCTGAACCCGCTCGAGGCAACGTGGGTCGTCCACCGCTGGAGGCCCGAGCGCGATGGGACGCCGGCAGGGTTCGACCGCGAGGGGGAGTCGCTCGAGCCCCTCAACGGGTTTCCCTGCGAGATGGAGATCCAGACGCTCGACGTGAACGCCGACGGCAAGGTCGACCTCGTCGTGGCGACCGTGCTGACGTTCAGCGATGGCGCGATGCTCCCTGCGTCGACCTACGCCGCGCTCACGCGCCGGCACGACGGGAGCTGGGAGGTGTTCGACACCGAGCTCCCTCAGCCGCCTCCCGGCGGTCGTACCGTGTTCCTCGACGTGAGCGGCGATGGCCTGCCAGACGCCGTGCAAGCGGGCTTCAGCCACCGCGGGCTGCGCACGTACCTCAACACGGGGCCGACCTTCGAGGGAGCGCCGGCCGACAGCCTCGGCCCGGTCGGTCTCGGCGATCAGGACACGTTCTTCAGGCTGGCGACGCCGCTGGACTACAACGGCGACGGCTTGCAGGATCTGCTCATGCCGGTGCCGCCGGGCATGCTGCCGGGCTCATCCCTCGCGCTGCCCTCCTGGGCCGTCCTGGAGGCCACGGGCGCGCGCGACGGGCCGACGTTCGCGCTCGTCGACCCGGAGATCCCGTTCGAGGCGGCGGTCGGGGAGGCCGTCACGCTCGCCGAGCCGCACGGGCCGCGGGTCGGGGACATCAACGGCGACGGGGCCCAGGATGTGGTTCTGCCGATCGGCGGCGTGTTCACGATCTTCCAGAACCGCGCGGCCGATCGGGATCTCCTCGTCGCGGTCTCCGATGGGATGAACACGCACGAGCCGGGCGAGCCGGGCTTCGTGCCGAACGTGAGCGTCGCGTACGGCCATCTCACCGATGCCTCGATCACGAACGACACCGCCGCGGGAGCTCCGGAGCGGGAGAGCATGCTCTACCTCTCGCGTGACGACGCGGCGGACGACTGCGTCTATCCGCGCCGCTGCGCGGTGGGGCCTCGGCGGGTCGTCCGCGCGTACGCCATCAACAACGGCGCGGACCGGCCGCGGCGCTTCGAGGTGCGTTACCGCGACGGGCGCTACCACCGGCTCGGGCGCGGGTTTCTCGGGTTCGGGGAGCGCGTGGTCGTCGAGGTCGACACCGGCGCCGGGACGGCCGAGCGCTACGACAACGTCACGTTCGACGAGGATCTCGAGGTCTTTCCGTTCGCGGGGCAGGTGAAGCAGCAATGGCGCTGGGCTCCGGGGCTGCCGGGCCAGCCGAGGCCGGACCAGATCGAGCTCTCGTTCCTCGACGTCAAGCGGACGCTCGTTCCGACGAGCGACGGCGCGAGCTACTTCACGCTCCCGACCGAGCGCCGGACCCGGCGAGCGCAAGGGGTCTATCCGCCGGAGAGCGGCGAGGCGCCCACGGTGGAGGCGTACGTCGAGCAGGTCGCGTCGGGCGGCGGGGACGGGGCGACGATCCTGCGCGACACGCTGGCGGAGGTGACGGACTTCGATGCGTTCGGCAACGTGCGCACCGAGGAGGTCTCGACCCGCGGCGTCGACCTGACGCTCGACATCACGCGCACCTACAAGAACGACACAGAGCGCTGGGTGCTCGGCCAGCTGGCGACGGAGAAGGAGTGCAGCGCTGCCGCGGGGCGCTCGCAGTGTCGCCTGCTCACGCGCACGACGACGGACTATGGCGAGATTGACACCGAGTCGACGGACAGCGACGAAGGCATCCCGGACACGAAGCTCGATGTCGTGTACACGCGGGACGACTTCGGGAACGTCACGGGGGTGACGGCGGACGACGCGTTCGGCCACCACCGGTCGTGGAGCACGACGTACGACGCCGAGGGGATCTTCCCCGAGACGCACGTCAACCCGGCCGGACACACCACGGGCGTGGAGTTCGACGACGGGCTCGGCGTGCTCGTCAAGCGGATGGATCCGAACGGGCTCGTGACGGAGTGGAGGCACGACGGCTTCGGCCGCCTCGGGCTCGAGCTCCGGCCCGACGGGACGCAGACGGCGATCGAGCTGTCGCGCGCCAAAGACGGCGGCCCGCACCGGGACGCCTGGCGCTTGGTGCAGCGGAGGACTACGACCGGCGGCGCCGACGATACGGTCGAATACGACAGCCTCGGCCGCCCGATCCGGTGGTTGTGGCACGGACCTTCCGTGGAGGGCGCCAGGGAGGAGCCGCCGCGCCTCATGCAGCAGATCGCGTACGACGCGCGCGGTGAGCACATCGCGCGGCGCTCGGTGCCGGCTCGCGAGGGGACGCCGGAAGACGAGCTCCTGGTCGACGCCTACGAGCACGACGCGGCGGGGCGCGAGGTGCGGCACACGACGCCGTGGAACGCGGTCGTGGAGACCAACTACGACGCCTTGCGCGTCGAGGTCACCGATGCGCTCGGTCACGTGACCGTGGTCGAGAAGGACCCGCTGGGACGGCCGGTGGCCGTCACCGATGCGGCGGTGGGCGTCACGCGTTATGGCTACGGTCCGTTCGGCGCGCTGCACGCCGTCACCGATCCGGGCGGCGCGGTCACGGGCACGACGCGCGACGCGTTCGGCCGCGTCCGGCGGCGCGAGGATCCGGATCGGGGCACGACGGTCTCCACGAACGATGGTTTCGGGGAGCTCGTCACTTCGACGGACGCGCTCGGGCGGGTGATCACGTGGGAGTACGATGCGCTCGGGCGCCCCCGATCGCGCCTGGACGAGCACGGCGCAGAGCGGCGGACGACCACGTGGATCTGGGATACGGCGGCCCACGGCATCGGCAAGCTCGAGGCGCTCGAGAGCCCCGATGGGCAGAAGACGTATACGTACACGGAGGACGGCAAGCTCGAGACGGTGACGCTCCGCATCGACGGGGAGCGCGCGGATCTGAGGAGCAGGCTCGACTATGACGACCTGGGTCGCATCGAGACCATCACGTATCCCACCCCGGCCGGCGCCGCGCCGCTCGTGGTGGCCCACGACCACGACGCCCACGGCCACGTGCTCGCCGTGCGCGACAGCGCGACCCGCCTTGCCTACTGGCGGCTGACCGATGTGGACAGCGCCGGCCGCTTCCGCGAGGAGGCGTTCGGCAACGGCGCCATCACGGAGCGGGACTACTACGCGGACAGGCAGCGGCTGAAGAGCGTCGTCACCCGGAGCGGCGCGGCGGCGGTACAGGACCTGGACTACGGCTATGACGCGCGGCTCAGCCTCACGCGGCGCACCGACGCGCTGCAGCCGCAGCACCGGAACGAGCGCTTCCGCTACGATCCGCTCGAGCGGCTGACGTGCGCGTACTTCAGCGACGTCGAGAGCGCGACGGCGCCGTGCGCGCTCCGCTACGACCACGACCCGAACGGGAACCTCACCTTCACGTCGGACGCCGGCACGCTCTCGTACGACGACCCGCTGCACCCGCACGCCGTCACCGGCGCAGGCGCCGACAGCTTCGGCTACGACGCGGTCGGCAACCAGGTAGCGCGACCCGGCGGCGTGCGGGTGAGCTACACGCCGTTCGACCTGCCGGCGACGATCACGCAGGGCGCGAGCACCGTCTCGTTCGCCTACGACGGCGACCAGCAGCGGATCCGCAAGACGACGCCGGACGAGGAGACGCTCTACTTCGGCGATCTCTACGAGCGGGTCACCGACATGTCGACGGGAGCTGTCGAGCATCGCTACAACGTCCACTCGCCGGAGCGGGTGGTGGCCGTCGTGACCCGCGGAGGCGCCGAGCCGGGGACGCGCTACGTGCACGTCGACCACCTCGGCTCGGTCGACGCGCTCACCGACGAGGACGGCGAGGTGATCGAGCGGCGGAGCTACGACCCGTTCGGCCAGCGCAGGAACCCGGTGTGGGGGCAGCCCGCGCCGGCGTCGTTCTCCAGCGGGACGGCGCGGGGGTTCACCGGGCACGAGGACGATGGCGAGCTCGGGCTCGTGAACATGCGGGGCAGGATGTACGACCCCAAGATCGGCCGGTTCTTGACGACCGATCCGATCGTGCAAGCGCCGCTCTCGGGTCAGAGCTGGAACCCGTACAGCTACGTGGGCAACGACCCACTCAATCACGTGGATCCGAGCGGGTTTCAGGCAGAGCCCGAAGGGCCTGAAGGGTCGCAAGCTCCAGGATTGCTCGAGGATGACGGAGTCACTCCATCCCCGAACCACCTTCAGGTCACTGTCAGAGGGCCTCCGCCCCCGTGGCGCACGCGCGAGGCCGAAGCCGCGGAGGTCGGAGCGACGACGGCGCCTGTCGACGTAGGAACGACCGGAACCGCGTCGGGGTATGTGCCGCAGCCGGTGACCGTCTCGCCGGAGCACGCCGGCGCAGGCGGCCCCGGCACCGTCGTCAGCCAGGCCTTGCTGGGCGCCGCGGAGGGCACGCGCGACCTCGGCTTCGGCATCGCACGGTCGCTGGTGCTCAATGCGCTGACGTTCGGGATCTACAGCGGCTACGAGCTCGGTGGCGCGATCGTGGAGGGATACGAGGAGGGCGGGATCCTCGGCGCGCTCAACGCCGTGAACCCGCTCTACCACATCGGGCAAGGCGCCGCGGACACGGCGCTCGCAATCGACGGAGGCGACTACCGGGAAGCCGGCGCGGCGGGGACCAAGACGATGATCCTCGCGGCGGCCACCGTCTTCGGCGCGGGAAGGGGGCTGGGGGCGGCGGCGGAGTCGACGGCAGCTGGAGTCGTCAGGGGACCAGCGGCGACGCGCGCGCTGGCGCAGCAAATTGCAAACGTCGAGCGCGCGCCGATGAACTTCAACCGGACAGTCACTGTTCTAGAAACCGCAGAAGGCCCAACACTCGTCGCAGGGGGAGCAAGTGATCTGTCAGCCGCTCAGATTGCGGAGGCCCAAAGGTTAGGGCTGCTCCCCGCGCCTCCGATGCCGGGCTTTCACGCTGAGAAGACGGCGTTCGCTGGTGCTGGAGAGCTGGGCCTGACCCCGACGAGGGGAGCCACATCGACCATCATCTGCAGTGGTCCGGGAGGATGCACCGATTTCCTCCGTGGTTTGGGCGCTAAAGTCGGAAAGTATACATATGAGTTCTGATGTCGATATCTCGATGAGCCAAGACGAACTTATCCATGCCGTAAAACAGCGTGCCATGGACGTGACGATGCGCACGGACTACGCGGACCGGGACTGTCCTGAGCTAGCGCCCCCAGCAACGCCATACGCCGTAACCCAGGCTGAGTCCGTGCTGGGCTTCCCGCTGCATCCACTCCATAGGCGGTTACTGACGGACGTTGGCAATGGTGGCTTTGGCCCTGGTGATGGTCTGATTGGTCTTCCCGGCGGACGCTTGGATGACGATGGTCGGTCTCTCGTAGAGCTTCGGCATGTTCTGTGGAGTGGTCCAAAGAGGGCCGGACTACCAGAAGAAGTGCTCGCTTTGTGCGACTGGGGCGACTCTATTTGGTCTTGCATTGACGAGAAAACAGGAGCCGTGCTCACACTGGACGAGAGCGGCCTTACGGAGACACCATGGTGCTTGCATACATGGCTAGCCGAGTGGGTCAGAGGAGGAAAATTATTCGGGAAGATGTTCATATTTCACGAGCACACGATGATCAATCCATTTACGAGGCAGCTGATGATGGTAAGGACCCCGGCTGGGGCCATTGGCGCTCCATACAAGCGCGTCAAGTTTGATTGATGCATTGCCTGGTGGGTCGCCTCGGGCTCATATGCAGCGGTTCATCGACCGACGCGCTCGGGCGGGTGACGACGCTCGATGTCGACACGCTCGCGCGTACCACCTCGCGCGTGGACAAGGACCTCACCGAGCAGCTGACGACGACGTGGACCTGGGATACGGCAGCGAACGGCATCGGCAAGCTCGAGGTGCTCGCGAGCCCGGATGGGCAGAAGACGTACGCCTACACCGGGGAGAGCAAGCTTGAGACGGCGACGCTCCGCATCGACGGAGAGCGCGCGGCCCTGACGAGCAGGCTGGACTACGACGAGCTCGGCCGCGTCGCGACGATCACGTACCCCATGCCGGCCGGCGGGGCGCCGTTCGTGGTGGCCCACGACCACGACGCGCATGGCCACGTGCTCGCCGTACGCGACGCTGCGACGCGGTCTGCCTACTGGCGCCTGACCGACGTGGACGACGCAGGGCGCTTCCGTGAGGAAGCGTTCGGCAACGGCGTCGTCTCGGCAACGGCGTCGTCACAGAGCGGAGCTACTACGCGGACAAGCAGCGGCTGGAGAGCCTCGTCACCCGGCGCAGCGGCGTCGGGGAGGGTGGAGCACCGGTACCACGTCCACTCCCCGGAGCGGCTGGTGGCCATCGTGACCCGAGGAGGCGCCGAGCCAGGCACGCGCTACGTGCACGTCGACCATCTCGGCTCGGTCGATGCGCTCACCGACGAGGACGGCGAGGTGATCGAGCGCAGGAGCTACGATCCCTTCGGCCAGCGCAGGAACCCGGTGTGGGGCAGCCCGCGCCGCTAGCTGGACGCCGCCGATCACCGTCAATTTCATCAGGGAACCGCCGTAGCCACGGACGAAGCCCCCCGCCTCTCGCACGGCGAGCCGGCGCCCAGCCGCCTCGTGCGGCGCGATGACGAGCGGCCCGGCGGAGTCCCGGCGCCTCGGGGAGGCCATGCCTGGCTGGCACCGTCGCAGGGCCTCAGCCGCGCGCGGGCAAGATTCATCCAGTCCGGCTGTACGAGCAACCCTGACCACGCCCGCGTGGGGGGACGCGCCCCGACTTGCAGCGCCGCGTGGGGGGACGCGCCCCGACTTGCAGCGCCGCGTGGGGGGACGCGCCCCGACTTGCAGCGCCGCGTGGGGGGACGCGCCCCGACTTGCAGCGCCGCGTGGGGGGACGCGCCCCGACTTGCAGCGCCGCGTGGGGGGACGCGCCCCGACTTGCAGCGCCGCGTGGGGGGACGCGCCCCGACTTGCAGCGCCGCATGGGGGGGACGCGCCTCGACTCGCAGCGCCGCGCCGAATCCTGCTGGGCGCTTGTCGAGGCATAGAGACCGCGGTACCCCGGCCCGATGGCTAAATCCGCATTTCTCGCCCGCCGGCTCACGCCGAGCGGGTGCATCATTGCAGGAACCAAGCTCGCCGCTCACCGGGAGGCGTTGAAGTCGAAGAAGATCAAACTGTCTGCCAAGGTCGACGCGGCGGTTCACTCCGTCATCGCGGCCACCGAGGCCATCGAGGCGCTCGGAAGCACCGACGCCACGATGATCGAGATCGACCGCGGCACCGACCGGTGCATCGGCGCATTCAACAGCCTGCTCGATGGCATCGAGCGCGCGTTTGATCACGATGGCATCCTGCCGCTGACCGAGGACGAGGCGGCACGCCGCAGCGATGCCCTGCTGGTGCGCTCCGAGGTGCTTTCATCGGGCATCGATTTCGTCCGGCTTGTCTACTCCCAGCAATGGGTGCGCATGAGCGCGATGATCAAGGCGCTCGATCGCAAGGACGTGAAGGCGGCGGTGGAGCGGCTCGGGCTCGCGACCGAGGCCAATCGCCTCCGGCGCTGGACCGATCTGTACGGCCAGAAGCTCGGCGTCACCGAGGCGAAGAGCGCGGATCCCGCCATCAAGTCGGTGGAAGCGTGGCACGAGGCCTACGGCACGCTCATGGTCCAGGTACACGCCGAATATGACGACGACAGGGACGAGACGCACGCGCTCCTCCGCGACCGGCTGCTCTCGCCGTACGAGGACGCGGCCGATGAAGTGCGCCGCGCCGAGCAGCGCGCCCGCACGGCCAGCGCCAAGAGAAAGGCGCAGGCAGAGCCCGAGCCGATCTGAACGCTCGCCGCGCCTGCGGACCCCAAGCGCCATCGAAGCGCCATCGACATCCCGCCCCGCACCAAGCCTCGAGACAGGCGCTGACGAAATCGTCAGGATACGTCCTTCGGTGGCTGAGAAATCTCCTAGCGCCGCAGGAATGCGCCGAAACACACGCCTGGCCAGCATCGTCACCCTGGCCTCCCGGTGGCTACCAGGGCTTCCACCGACAGCCCTGTTCTGGTACGTGCGGCCGTCGCCCGTAGGCCTCGCTCGGGCGTGCTCCGTCCGGTCTGAGGCTCGTCCAAGGAGATCCGCACCCGTGCGCAGGAACACCCGTCGCGGCATCGCTCTCCCGCTGTGCATCGCCCTGCTGTCCGGCGCTGCGGAGGGCCGCGCCGAGGCGCCGCGGGAAGCGGTCGCCCGGCTCATGGCGCAGGCGAACGCCGCCGCCCGCGAGGACCGTCTCGCCGACTCGCGCGACCTGTGGATGGCGGTCTTTCGGCTCGATCGCTCCCAGGTCGCCGCCTGCAACATCGGGGCGCTGTCGCTCCGCCTCGGCGACGCGCCGGCCGCCGTGCGCTGGCTGTCGATCTGCATGGAGATCATGCGCGCCCCGAGGACCCGCGAGGAGCGCGCGCTCTACGAATCCCGGCTCAGCGACCTCGCCCGCGCGCGCCAGCTCACCGGCGAGCTCCACGTGATCGCGCCCGCGGGCGTGCGGATCACGATCGACGGCGCGCCCGCCGACGTCGACGGCGGCAAGCCCGTCCCCGTGGCCCCCGGGCGCCACCTGGTGCGCGCCGTGCTGAACGGCAGCATCGCGGCGGCCGAGGTCGACGTGCCGCGCGGCGAGGCGCGGGAAGTGGTGCTCACCCTCCCCGCCCGACCCACCACCCCTCCCGCCCCGCCCGCGGCCCTCCCTGCCCAGCCTGCAGGCGCACGCGCCGCGCCCGTGAGCCCCGCCCCTCCTCGACCCAGGCCGCGGCCGGAGCTCGTCGCCGGCGGCTTCGGGCTCTCCGCCACGCTGGCGGCGATCGGCGGCGTGATGCTCGTCGGCGCGGAGAAGAAAGACGAGGCGGGCCACGCCGCCGCGCGCGCCGCGGGTCCAAACCGTTGCTTCCGGCTGACCCGGCCGATGTGCCAGGGGTCGGCCTCGGCCTACGACGACGCGCGCACCTACCGGGACGTGGGGATCGCCGGCCTCATCACGGGCGGCGCCGTGCTGGCCGCCACGCTTGGCTACACCTTCTACCCGCGCGGCCCGGCCGAGATCTCGGTCACCGCGGGGGGACTCACGCTGACCAGCACCTTTTGATTGGATCTTCCCCTCGGCGGCGCGCCCGATCCGATCTTCCCCTCGGCGGCGCGCCCGATGATCCGACCGAAGGCCGCCGCGCCCGCGCGACGATCTGACGAAAACTTGCGTGACGTCCGCGGGTCGAGCGCGGCATAGTGCGCATCTGAGACGACCTGGCAGACGACACCCCGGCGGATTGGGGCCGCCTGGATGTCAGCGCCGCAGCCTCGTGCCGGAGGACTGGACGCATGGGTAGGCCCATCGCGCATTACGCCGTAGCTTCCATTTTTCTCATCAGCTCAGCATCTTTCTTTGCCTGTGGTGAGGGCACGTATCAGGGTGGGTCCTGCGCGACCACGGACCACTGTCAGTCGGACGACCAGTACGTGCCGGGGACCATCTGTCTCGACGGACACTGCGAGTGCGGCGAGCCGGGGAAGGTCATCTGCTGCCCGCCCGGCGAGGAGGAGCCGGACTGCTTCCTCGCGTGCCGCCTCTGCGAAGAGTGCGCGGAGAACACGGCGGAGTGCTCTGGGGTGCCCGTGCCGCCCGGGGGCTGCGAGAGCGACGCGGAGTGCGCCGGCCCGCCCGACCCGCGGTGCGGCGTGGGGCGGTGCGTGGACGGCGCGTGCGAGGTGGAGATACGGGAAGGCCCGATCGAGTCGCAGCTCCGCGGCGATTGCAAGGACGAGGAGTGCACGGCCGAAGGGCGCGTGGTCAGCGTGCCGGCCTATGACGTCTACGACGACGGCAACCAGTGCACCCTCGACGTCTGCGAGGTCGATGAGCCGCGACATCTCACGCTCGAGGAGGTCACCTGTCCAGCCTCCAGCGCGGGGCGATGCCATGAAGGCGCGTGCGTGCAGTGCTTTGACGAAGACCCGACGCTGCTGTGTCCCGGCGGGCTCGCGTGCGATGGCGTCTGGTGCGTGCCGGGGCACTGCGTGAACGGTGCGCGAGACGCCGGGCTCGGGGAGACCGGTTTCAACTGCGGCGGCCCGTGCCGGCCGTGCCAGCCGAGCGACCGCTGCGGCGCCGCCACCGACTGCGTTAGCCGCGTGTGCACGAACGGCAGCTGCATGATCCCGACGTGCAGCGACGGCGTGAAGAACGGCGATGAGACCGGCGTCGACTGCGGCACGACGTCGTGCCCGCGCTGCCCGCAGGGCCGGGGCTGCAGGACCGGCGCGGACTGCACGAGCGGCGTCTGCTGGAGCGGCGCCTGCGAGGCGCCCACCTGCAGCGACGGCGTGAAGAACGGCGACGAGGCCGGCGTCGACTGCGGCGGCGAGGGATGCGCTGGGCCGTGCCCCGGCTGAGGACGTCGCCCCCCGTCGCGGCATCCAGTACCTTCCCCGACGGTGCTTGATGCAAGACATCGCGTACGACGCGCGCGGCGAGCGCGTCGACGAGGACGGCGCCGAGCGGCTGACGACCACGTGAACCTGGGATACGGCGGAAGCAATGTCCGCGTCGTCCAGCCGCCGACGCTCGCCCGGAGCTCCAGCGGCTCGCGCGGTCCTCGCCCCGGGGCTCCAGCCGAGCGCCCTCAGCGCTCCCTGTCCTTGTTGCCGCTCTCCTTCTTACCGCTCTCCTTCTCGCCCTTCTTCTTCTTCTTCTCGTCGGTGGCCTTCGCCTTTTCCTTCTTCGACTTCGACGCCACCTTCTTGGGCTCGTCGCGGCCGAGCGAGATCTCCAGGCGATCGCCGCGCGCCTTCGCCTTGTAGGCGGGCACGCCGTCCTTGAACTGCAAGGTGATCTCCGCGCCGTGGGGCGTGTTGACCACGCGCACCGACGCGATGCGCTTGTCCTTGCGGGCGAGGCCGCTGCCCGAGGAAAGCGCGCGCCGGTCGGGCAGCGACACAGTGAAGCCCATGGCGCCGGCGGCGCCGTTCAGCTCCTCGACCGGGCCGTCCATCTTCAGCTTCAGCACGATGGGGTTCCGCACGACGCCCTGGCCCCACTCCCGCGGGCTCTCCTGCTCGTCGTCGTCCGCCTCCGCCGCTTCCTCGTCGCCGGGGCCGCCCGGGACCGCCGCGCCCTGCGCGAGCGGGTCGCCGGCCAGCGCGCTCGGCTCGGCGGGCGGCGTCGGCGGCACCGGTTCCGTCGTCGACAGCGGGGTCGCGCCGAACAGCGGGACGTTCGCCGTCAGTGCACCCCCCGGCGCGGCAGCTGCACCCCCCGGCGCGGTCGCCGCGGCGGCAGCCGCCAGGGCGGGCGCGCCCGAGGCCGCCGGCAGCGCCGGCGCGCCCTCGGCTGTCTCGCCAGGCCCGGCGGGCGGCGCGTCGCCGCCGTGCAGGCCGAGCAGGCGCGCCGCGCCGAACACCACGAGCACCGCCGTCAGCCCGAGGAAGCTGCCGACCGCGGCGGCCTTCTTGTTGAAGCGCGGCGGCTCCGCCGCCTCGCCCGCCGCCTCGTCGGCCTCCTCGCGCACCACCCGGCGCCGGCCCGTCTTCAGCGCCCCGGCCGGCGGCGGCGCCGTCTTGCGGCGCGGGCCGCCGTCCTTCGCCGCCCCGTCCTCGTCGCCTGCCGCGCGCGCCGCGCGCCGCGCCTTGATCCTCGCCACCATGCCGGCCATCGCCGTGGCCGCGCGCGCCCCGGCCCCGGCGAGCGCGGGCGCGATCTTCCCCGCCACCGCCTTGCCGGCCTGAGCGGCCTTCTCGCCGACGTCGCGCAGCCGGCTCGGCCCGGCGCCGGCGGCCGGCTCGGCGCCTGCCTCATCCGACCCTTCCGGCGCGGAGGACGGCGCCGCGTCCTGCGCGGAGGGCGGCGCCGCGTCTGCCGCGCGCGCCTCCCGCGCCGACGGCGCCGGCGACACGTCGCCGTCGTGATCGTCATCCACCTCGGCCGCCGCGCCCGCCGGCGCCACCGACGGCCGCGCCGACGCGCGCTCGCCCTGCGGCGGCGCCGACGACGCCCGCGCGGCCGCGCGCTCGCCCTGCGGCGGCGCCGACGACGCCCGCGCCGGCGCGCCCTCGCCCTGCGGCGGCGCCGACGACGCCCGCGCGGCCGCGCGCTCGCCCTGCGGCGGCGCCGACGACGCCCGCGCCGGCGCGCCCTCGCCCTGCGGCGGCGCCAACGAGGCCCGCGCCGGCGCGACGGACTCCAGCGTGGCCGCCGCCGGTCTCGCCGGGGGCAGGCTCTCGGACGACGCGGACCGCGGCCGCGGCGCCCTGGCCGCGCGGGGCGCCTCGTAGCGCAGCGTCACCACGAGCTGCGGCACGCTCGTCGCCGGGTCGACCTCGACCTTCACGTGGTCGATGTACGCCTCGCGGCGCGTGCCCTGCTCGACCTCCTCCAGCTCGAGGGAGCGGCCGACCTTGAGGAACTCCAGGTTGGAGCCGACCTCGAGGTCGTCGGGGCCGCCCGTGCGCACGCGCGCCTTCATGGGCGAGCCCAGGCCGTCGATGTGGAGCCGCACGCGCGCGCCCCGCTGCGCCGTCTCCGCCGCCGCCGGCGCGGGGCCCGAGGGGACGGTGAGCGCCGGCGCGGAGCCCGCGGCGCCCGCGTCCATCGACGAGCACATCGCGCGCACCGCCTCCTCTGCCTCGGCGTCGAGGCCGGTGAAGCGGAGGCCGAACTCGCCGCCGCGCGCCTGCTCGGCGCGCCAGCAGACCTCGCCCTCGACGACCAGCTCCTTGCCGAGCCCGTCGAAGCGGCAGAGCAGCGCGTCGCCGACCCGCGGCAGGTACGCCGTGCGCAGGCGCATCCCCTCCGGGGACATGTCGATCGACTCGGCCTCGAAGCCGCCGCCCGACGTCTCGCCGACCGCGACGAGCGCCTCGATGCGGACCCGCTGCCCGGCGCCAGCGCGCCGCTCCCCGCCGCCCTCGCGATCTCTTTCCAAGGATTCCGGCGCCTTGCGAACGCCATCTCCCTCTGCGCCTCGAACGTTCATACGCCCATTCCTCCGACTTCGCCGCGAAGACGCGTCCGCGATCGCGGGACCTCCGCGGTGCAGAGGGCCCTCTGGCCGGCAGTACGGCGTAAGCCCCGGGCTGGCCAAATTTTGGAGGCCGCGCGGCGCTTCGGGACGCGCGCGGAGCGTGGGCCGCGCGGCCCTCCGGGACGCGCGCGGAGCGTGGACGCGCGGCCCTTCGGGACGCGCGCGGAGCGTGGACGCGCGGCCCTTCGGGACGCGCGCGGAGCGTGGACGCGCGGCCCTCCGGGACGCGTACGGGGCGTCGATCAACCGCCCGCTTCGCCTGGCGCGTGGGGGGCCAAACGTGGGAAGCTCTCGGGGATGGGCAAGGACGAGCCGCCGGAGAAACACGACAAGCCCGCGCCGGCCGCGAACCAGGATGTCGTCTTCATCCACAGCCCCGTCGAGCAGGGCGAGGGCTTCCGGGTGATCCGGAGCCGCGAGGACCGGATCGAGATCGGCGAGCTGCGGCCCACCGAGCACGGGCGCCCGCTGACCGGAGAGCTCGTGAAGCTGACCCAGCGGTCCGAGCACGCCCGGCTCTTCGACGTGGAGGTGCTCCTCCCGGCGCAGCGCGCGCCCGAAGCGCAGCGCTCCGGCCCCGCGCAGGTCGCGACCGACACCTACCGCTCGAACTGGGAGGCGATCTTCGGCCGGCGCGAGGAGAGCAAGCTCTCCAACTGAACCCGGCGCAGCCGCGCCATGCCCCCGGCGCGGGCGCCACGTCGCGCAGGCGACGCCGGTGAGCACGCGCTGTCAGCCCCTCCGCGCACTGATACCGTTCCTCTGCGGCCGGCGCTTTCGGCCGCACTCTTCATCATTCTGCACGTATACTCAGCGATGATCCGAGTCGGCCGGCGAGCTCTGGCGTCGCGTCACGCGGGCGGCCACCTCGGCTCACAGCTGGTGGCGCAGGCAACAGCGACGCTGCTGGAGATGAACTCCCGCGGTTCCCTCGACAGGAAGGATCGCTCACGGGAGATCACATCGGCTCACCCGGGCCTGTGCCGGAGCTGCTCCCCTGCCCTCCTTGCGCCCCATCGCCTCCGCGTCGACTCCTCGCCTCTGCCGGAGCGGCTCCGGGGGCGAGCGGAGGGGCCTCTCCGTCCGCGCGTCGATTCTTGAGCCGCGGAGGCCCCCCGCGGAACACTGCTGGGCGTGCTCCGAACGCGCCGGTCGACCGTCCCGCCCTTGACAGCGGTCGCGCCCTCCACGCACAGGGGGAGCGTGCAAGCGCTGCCGCTGTCGGCCACGGATGACGAGACGCTCGCGCGCGCCGCGGCGCAGGGGCACCCGGGCGCCGCGCCGGTCGTGTGGCAGCGGTTCGCGCCGCTCGTGCGCCGGATCCTGAAGCGCACGCTCGGCCCCGGCGACGAGGTCGACGATCACGTTCAGGACACGTTCCTGCGCTTCTTCCGCGTGGCCAAGGACCTGCGGGACCCGTCGCTGCTCTCGAGCTTCATCGTCGGCATCGCGGTGCGCGTCGCGCGCGCCGAGCTCAGGCGCCGGCGCCTGCGCCGCTGGCTCCAGCTGTCGCCCTCGGGCGAGCTCCCGGACGTCGGCGGCGCGCAGCAGGATCCGCAGGGGCGCGCGGCGCTGACGCGGCTCTACGGCATCCTCGACCAGGTGGACGACAGGTCCCGGACGCTCTTCGTCCTCCGGTTCATCGAGGGGCTCGAGCTCACCGAGATCGCCGACGCGCTCGGGTGCTCCCTGGCCACGACGAAGCGCCACCTCGCGCGCGCGTCGCACCGGATCCTCACCGCCGCGCAGCGCGATCCCGCGCTCTCGGCCTACCTCACGAAGGCCCCGCAAGCGCTCGATCAGCCCGGGAGCCTCCTTGCCTGCGGAGGAGAGCATGATGAATGAAGCGGAGAAGTTGAGCCGTCTCGCTGACATCGCGCGGGAGGGCATCCGCGCCGACGTCGACGCGGCGCATGACGCCGCCGAGCGCGCCCGCTTCGTGGAGGCGGTGAGCCGTGGGGCAGCCCTGCGCCGCGGGGGAGCCTGGGGTCGCGTCACAGCCCTGAGCCGGGTTGACGCGTGGCTGCGCTCGCTCGGGGTCTGGCCCGCGCTGGCGGAGCGGCCGCGGTGGGGGTTCGCGCTCGCGGGCGCGGCGGCGCTCGCTGTCGCGCTCGTCGTGCTCTGGCCGGCGCGGCGGCTCGACTACGCGGTCGAGGGCGCGCCCGTCGCCGCCGGCGGGTACATCTCCGCGGCGGCGGGCGACGAGGCCCGGCTGCGCTTCACGGACGGCACCACCGTCGCGCTCTCGCCGGGCAGCGCGCTGCGCGTGACGGAGGTCGAGGCGACCGGGGCGCGCATGCTGCTCGAGCACGGCCGCGCGTCGCTGCGCGTCACGCCGCGGCCGAAGGCGCGCTGGTCCGTCGAGGCGGGGCCGTTCGCGGTGCTGGTCACCGGGACGGCGTTCGACGTGTCCTGGACGCGCGGCGACGGCACCTTGCGCGTCGATCTGCACGAGGGGAGCGTGACCGTGCGCGGTCCGCTCGCGCCCGACGGGCTGCCGCTCCGCGCGGGGCAGCGGCTCGTGGCGCGGATGCACGAGGGCGACGTGCAGATCTCGAGCGCCGACGCCGCGAGCGCGGCGGGGCCGGCGCAGGGCGGACCGTCGTCTGCGCAGGCGGCGCAGCCCGGAGCGGCGCAGCCCGGAGGAGACGACAGGGCGGCGGACCGCGGTGATGAGGCGGAGCCGGGAGCGGAGGGAGACGCCGGGGCCGCGCGGCCGGAGGGCTCGCGGGCGGAGGGGCCGCCTGGGGGCGCGCCGCCGGACGGCGCGGGGGCGGCGGCGGATGGCGCGGCCGCGGCGCCGAGCTGGGCGAAGCGCGTGGCGGCGGGCGATTTCGGCTCGGTCCTGGCCGAGGCGGAGCAGCGCGGCCTCGGCGGGGTGCTCGAGCGCGGCTCGCTCGACGACCTCGTCGCGCTGGCGGACGCGGCGCGGTACGCGCGGCGCGGCGACGTCGCGCAGCGCGCGCTCACCGCGACGCGCAAGCGGTTCCCCGGGACGAGCCACGGGAAGGCGGCGGCCTTCCTGCTCGGGCGCATGGTCGATGACGGCGGCTCGCCCGGCGCCGCCGTGGCCTGGTACGACGCGTACCTGGCCGAGTCGCCGGGCGGCCCGTTCGCGGCCGAGGCGCTCGGCCGCAAGATGGTCGCGGTCGAGCGCACGAGCGGCCGGGCGGCGGCGCGGCCGCTCGCCGAGCTCTACCTGAAGCGCCACCCGCGCGGCGCGCACGCGCCCGTGGCGCGCGATCTCGTGAAGCCGTGACCGCGGCGGGCGACGCCGGAGGCGGCCGGGGCGGCGGGGCGCTCCGTCCCAGCGGATACGTCGCCTCAGCTGGACCGGGAGCGGTGCGCCTCGCGCCGTGGGCCGCTCACCTGGGCGGCACGCGGAGCAGCACGTAGCTGCCGTCCAGGTCCGCGGCGGCGACCCCCGACGGGAACGGGCTCGGGTTCGCGTTGCTCTGGGTGGAGTTGGGATCGTACCACCCGAAGAAGGCGTAGTTGCCGCCGAACGACTGCCGCTCGTGATAGATCTGGTACTCGAAGCGCCCGGGCGCGCTGCCGAGGTAGACCCACCCCCAGAGGTGGTGCGTGCCGCCCGTGTCGATGAGGGAGGCGACATCGGTCCACTCGCCCACCGGGAGAGGCTTGTTGTTCGCCCACAGCTCGGTGACCTCGCCTTTGTGACCGGTGACGTACAGCGTGATCTGGGGATCGAGCTTGATCTTCATAGCGTCCTCCTGGTTCAGATGCGTTTGCGATAGGCCGTGTCCCGGGAGCGCCGTTGCTCTCAGCCGCGTCGGCATCGCATCTCCCTCCTGTGCATCGGCCATACCAGCCCCTCGATCGCAGCGGCCGTGGGGCGATGAAGAACGGAGGAGCGGTGGGCGCCGCGGTCGTCGTGGATACGGGCCGCGGCCGGCCGCCGTGCGCCCATGTGCGGCGGGGCCCGTGCCGCCGTGCGCCCATGTGCGGCCGGGGCTGCCGCTCCACGTCTTCGGCAGCGACGGCAAGCTCGCCGGAGGCCAGCGCGACGTCGCCCAGGCTCGTCTCCGGTTGCGCGCCCACGATGGCCCCCAGGGAGGGTGTTCGTTCGCTGTGCGCCCCGTGGCCGCACATGGGCGCGCACAGCGCCGAACACCCTCGCCCGGCCCTCCGATGCCCGTCCCGACCCGGGTCCGAGCTTCGGGCCCGGGGGATCCACCCGGGGATCCGCGCGTGCGCGCGCGTCACGACGGCTCGGCACGCCCGTTGCGATTCACCGGAATCGACGGCGGCTGGCGTGGCGCAGCTGAGGCATCCCCTCAAATTCTTCGGAAAATTCACAGGGAGGCGGGGAGGCGGGGAGGGAAATCTTCAAAATACTCCCTGTCTCCCCGCCTCCCTGTTCAATTTCCCCGCTGAAAAGGGCTGCAAAATGAGGGGATTCCTCAGGTGGCGCAGGGAAAACCCGCGCTTCTCGCTGCCGTCCCGACGTGCGAGGTCTCGAAGGCCGGAGCTCCCTCGCGCCCAACCCACCCTCCACCAATCCACGATCACCACGGATGGAGCCATGACCGACATCAAGCCTCTCACGCCCCTCGTGTTCAGCGGCGCCGCGTTGCTCGTCGGCGTCGAGACCTACGACGGGCTCGACGCCGACAAGCAGCTGCACGCCGGTCGCAACGACGTCCTCGCGTACTGGAAGGTCTGCCGCAAGCTCGACTTCATGCCCCAGAACATCCGCGTTCTCACGAGCCCCGTCCTCACGGAGCAAGACCTGATCTGGGCGGAGATGGAGCTCCATCCGGAGGACGGCGAGGCGACGGTGAGGGCGAGGGTCGCGGGGTGGCTCTCGGGGAGAGCGCCGCTCCTCGTCCGCGACGAGGCCACGGCGTCGTCGCTCAGGGACGGCGTCGCCTGGCTGGCCGATCGCTTACAACAGTTGAAGAAGGCGGAGAGCGCGACGGCGCCCGATCTGGATGTCCCGCAGGGCTTCTTCGCCTATTCGGGTCATGGGGCGCGGCGGCCCGACGGCGTCCTCGCCCTCTGCCCGCGCGATGTCGGCCCCGATCTCGCGGCAGCCGTCTCGTTCGCGGAGCTGCGCGATCGGCTCGCGCCCGTGGACGACAACCTGACCGTCGTGCTCGATTGTTGCTTCGCGCAGGCGAGCGACCCGTCCCGCGCGGGGCACCGGGTAGCCACGCTCGCGAGCGGACCTTCGCCGCGAGAGGCCGGCGGCGCGCCGCAGGAGATCGCGGCCCGCGTGCTCTGCGGCTCCGCGAGGGATGGCCAGTCGTACCAGGCGACGCTCGGCGGGTACTGGTACAGCGCATTCACGTGGGCGCTGACGGTCACGCTCGAGCAATGGAAGATCGCGCGGGAGGGGCACTCGAAGGCGAGCACCATCTCGTACGGCGAGCTGCTATCACGCGCGCGGAAGCTCCTCGAGGCGCTGTCGTTCCCGCAGCGACCGGCGCTGCTCGACGAGGACCGGATCGGCGATCTGCCGGCGTTTCACCGCGGGTGCGAAGCACACGAGCTCGAGACGAGCGAGGATCCCAACGAGCTGCGGCCTTCGGGGCAGATCGATCCGTCCGTGAGCATCTGCCTCGGCCACCCCGACGGGTACCTCTCCGATATGGAGTGGGGCAGCCAGTACTGGTACGTGAACTGGAATGCTTCCCAGAGCAAGCGCAGGTTGCATCAGCTCGAGATGGTACGGAAGGTCCAGCGCAGCCCGAACACCAGCCCCGAATACCAGAACAAGATCGCGGTCGGGGACACGGTGCGCGTCGTGACGACGGAGACGCGGAGCGGCTCTTCCAGGTACGTGAACGCTGGAGACTGGAAGAACCTGTCGTACAGCGCGGGCAACACGGACAAGGAGTACTGGATCGTCCGCTGCCCGGGTCGCGCGCAGGGGGAGATGATTCACCCGAAGGACACCCTCCGACTCGAGAGCGTGCAGCAGAGCAAAGAGGCATGGGATAACAAGAGCGCAGGCACGCCGGTGTACCTCTGTCGCGAGTCCGACAACCGCCTGGCCGTCCGGACTGCGGACGATTCCAAGGCCGGGAAGAACATCGACTGGATCATCACGCTACAATAGCTCTCGCGACCCGGAGGCCGACCACGGGCCGGCGGTCCTCGGGCCTGGCGCCGAAGCGCGTCGCTGCGCGGCTGTAGCTCATCGCGCTGGGCCAGGCGCCGCCCTTGATCACCCGGAAGCTCGGGTCGTCCGGCGCGGCCGCGTCCAGCCGGAGCCGGCCCCCCTCGACGAGCGGCCCTTCGTGATTCCAGGCGTTGATGCACCAGTCCCGCGTGTTCCCGGCCAGACCTCGCACGCCGTAAGGGCTCTCGTCGAACGGGTGGCCCTCCACGCTCTCGCGGGAAGGCTCCGCCGAGCTCGCTTCGGCGACGCAGGCCAGCGTCGGCTCGAGGTGATCGCCCCAGGGCAACAGCCGCCCATCCACGCCGCGCGCGGCCTTCTCGCGCTCCAGCTCGTTGGGGAGCCGCCACGGCTGCCCCGTCCGCTCGGCGAGCCATCGCGCATAGGCCATCGACGCGTGCCAGTCGACCAGGACGACCGGCCAGTCGGGCCGCCAGCGCAGCCCCTCGCGGTCCGGAGGCAGCCGGAATAGACCGCTCGGGTCGCGGTGCAGGGCGAGCTCCTCGCCGCGCTCCGCGAGGCCCAGCTGCGCGCGCGGGCAGGCCGCCAGCGCCTCGGCTTCGCGCCCGTTCTGGACGAGATCGTTCAAGAACTCCAGGTACTCGCCCCCGGTCACCGGAAAGCGGCGGAGGATGAAGCCGTCGATCCAGATCCGCCGGCGCGGCAGGCTCTGGCCGGCGGCCGGGTCGCCGCCGATCCAGCAAGGACCCGCCGGCACGTGAACGTCATCGGGCCCGAGATCGCCCTCGCGCGGCAGGACGATCGGGCGCGGCGCATCCTCCCCCGGCGCCCGACCGTCCCAGTGGCCGTCGCGCTCGATCAGCACCGGATACCGCACCTCCGCTCGCCCTGGCTTGCGGATCCGGAGCAGGTAACTGCCGTGCTGGATCGGGACCTCGAAGAGCGGCGTCGGCCCCAGCGCCCGCTCCGGCACCGGCACGAGCCGCCGATCCTGCAGCACGAACCGCTCGACCTGGACCTCCGCCCCCCGCGGCTCCGTGATCAGCGTGAGCGCGCCCTCGCCGCGCAGGAACGCCGCGTGCCGGCCTCGCGCATGGATGCGCAGCATCTCCTCGGCGCGCGCCGCGTCCTCCTCGCGGCGCGCGAGCCCTGCCTCGACGAGGCGCGCCCGGTGGTGATCGGCGAGCACCGCGTGCGCCTCGGGCAGGTCCGGATCGAGGCTCAGCGCGCCGTGCGCGGCCTCGAGCCACCTGGCCTCGACGAGCGCTGCGGCGCGGTCGAAGCGCGCGGCGGCGTCCTCGAGCGACCACGCCGGCCGCTTCTTCTCGACCGGATCGAAGGGCTGGAGCGCGGCCTGGAGGGCGCCCGCCCGCGCCTCGGCCTCCCGGGCCTGCGCGCGCAGCCGGGCGATCTCCGGCTCGAGCGCGCGCGCCTGATCCAGCGCGGCGAGCGCCTGCTCGCGCCGCCGCACGCCGTCGAGAAAGGCCAGCACGTCGCTCGCCAGCGCGTCGGCGCTCTCGTAGCGCTCCTCGATCTGCCGGCTCATCGCGCGCTCGCAGGCCGCGACCAGCTCCACCGGCAGCGGCGGCCCGCCGCGCGCCGCGTCCGCCACCGAGACGGGCGGCCCGAAGAGGAGCGCGGTGAGCACCTGGAGGACGCTGCCCCGGTACGGGGCGCGGCCGGTCAGGAGATCGTGGAGCACGGCGCCGAGCGCGTAGATGTCGGCCGGCGGGCCGTGGAGGGCCGTGTCCCCGCGGGCTTGCTCCGGCGACATGTACGCGGGCGTGCCCAGGATGTCTCCCTGGTGGGTCGACCCGGGGGAGCGCGCTGGAGCGCCCTCGGCGTCCCCGTCGGGCGCGTCCGCGACGCCGACCCGGCGCGCGAGGCCCCAGTCCATGACCAGGACCTCGCCGAACTCGCCGACCATGAGGTTGTCGGGCTTGAGATCGCGGTGCACGACCCCGCGGCTGTGCGCGTAGGCGATCGCCTGGGCGATGCGCGCGAAGGCGTCGAGGAGGCGCCGGAAGGTCCACCCGGAGGGCGCGGCGCGGAAGCCGTCGGGGCCCTTCGCGGCGTGCAGCTCGTCGATGACGTCGCGCAGCGTCCGGCCGCGGACCTCCTTCATCGTGAACCAGCACCGGCCGTCCGCGAGCTCGCCGCGATCGTAGAGGGCGACGATGCCAGGGTGCTGGAGCTGCGCGGTGACCTGCGCCTCGACGAGGAAGCGGCGGCGCACGTGCGGCGCGTCGGCGTGCTCGGCGCGGAGCAGCTTCATGGCGACGACGCGATCGAGCAGCGTGTCGCGCACGCGCCGCACCTCGCCGAACGAGCCGCTGGCGATGGGGCCGAGGTCCTCGTACCGCGCCGGCAGATCCGGCCGGCGGGACGGGTCGCGCACCGCGACGCCGCTGCCGAGCGCCGGAGACGCCGAGTCGCACGCGGTGGAGCCGAGCTGCGTGGCGTCGTCGTCGGGCTCCATGACCGTCCCCTGCGCGGCGCGCAGCCTAACAGCGGCGCCGGGCCGCGGCTATCCGCGCGCGCCTGTTCGGGTACAATGACCTCGCGCGGGCATGGCCGACGACGCTTCCACCCTCGAGCTCGGGAGCTCCATCGCCCCTCTCGCCGGGAGGCGAGGAGACGAGCCCCCCGCGCTGATGATCGCGTGGTCCGCCGCCGAGCCGGAGCGCGTGGGCGAGGTGGCGCTGTTCGAGCCGGACGGGGGCGCGCGGATCCTGGGCCGCGGCGAGCCCGCGGGCGGCGCGGGCGGCGCGCGGGCGGTGTTCCACCGGCAGCGCCCCGGCGTCCTCGATCGGACAGCGCCGCTCGGCAGCCCCGGCCTGTCGCGCGAGCAGCTGCGCGTCCGGCTGGAGGGGAGCGGCCTGCGCATCGAGCGCGTCGGCAAGTGCGCCATGGAGATCCGCGGCGAGCGCGTCGATCGGTGCGTCCTCGAGCCCGGCGACACGCTGCTGCTCAGGGGCCAGCTCCTGCTCTTCTGCACGCGACGCCCGCGGCGGCTCGAGCCGCTCCGCAGCGCCTCGCTCGCCGACGCGCCCGCGTTCGGCGCACCCGACGTGCATGGCATCGTGGGCGAGAGCCCCGCGGTCTGGCGCCTCCGCGATCAGCTCTCCTGGATCGCCAAGGCGGACGAGCACACGCTCGTCCTCGGCGGGAGCGGCTCTGGCAAGGAGCTCTGCGCGCGCGCCGTCCACGCGCTCTCGGCCCGCGCGCGCGGGCCGTTCATCGCGAGGAACGCGGCGACCATCCCGCAAGGCCTCATCGACGCCGAGCTGTTCGGGAACGTGAAGGGCTATCCCAACCCCGGGATGCCGGAGCGGCCGGGCCTCATCGGGGCAGCGGACGGCGGCACGCTCTTCCTCGACGAGATCGGCGAGCTGCCCCAGGGCCTCCAGGCGAACCTCCTCCGCGTGCTCGACGAAGGGGGTGAATACCACTGTCTGGGCGGGTCCGCCGCGAGGCGGTCCCGCTTCCGCCTGCTCGGCGCGACGAACCGGGACCCCGCGGCGTTGAAGCACGACCTCGCCGCTCGCCTGGTGCTGCGCCTCGACGTCCCCGGCCTCGACGAGCGGCGCGATGACGTCCCCTTCCTCGCGCGCCACCTGCTCCGGCGCGCCGCCGAGAAGAGCCCCGAGGCCACGAGGCCATTCCTTTCCTCGCCGAGCGCCGGAGAGCCCCGGGTCAAGGCGAGCCTCATCGAGCACCTCCTGCGGACCAGGTACACGACGAACGTCCGGGAGCTCGGGGCGCTCCTCTGGCGCGCGATGTCGACGAGCACGGGCGATTCGATCGAATGGAACGGCGGCTCGCCGGCGACCGGCCGGAGCTCCCCTCCACCGCCCCCGGACGAGCCTCCGGCGGACATGGCGGCGGCGATGCCGGAGGAGGCGCGGGAGCCGTCGGAGGCCGAGATCCGAGCGTGCCTCGCGGAGCACCGCGGTAACGTCGTGCGCACGGCGCAGGCGCTGGGTCTATCGAGCCGCTATGTGCTGTACCGGCTGATGCGCAAGCACGGAATCGAAGGGTAACCGCGGAGATCCAGAGACAATCCGTCCTTGGCATCGGCGTCGTGCGGCCGCGATGCGCCCCCGCCTGCCGCCCGCGATCTGATAATCCGTGGCGCGTGCGCTCCGTCACCCTTCTGGCCTGGCTCCTGCTCGCCGCCGCGCTCGCCCCGGCGCGGGCCGCGGCGGCCCCCCCTGCGCCCCCGCAGGAGGCCGCGGCGGCCGCCTCGCGGGTCGCGATCGTCGAGGCCGACGCGGACGACCCGCTGGTCCACGAGGCCGCCACGCGGCTCCGGGCCGAGCTCGGTGCGGCGGGGTTCGAGGTGGTCTCCGTCCCGCGGGCGCGCGACGGAGACGCGCGCGACGTGCGCGCGGCGCTGGAGCGCGCCGCGCAGGACGCGGGCGCGTTCGCGGCCGCGGCGATCTTCCGCTCCCGGGCCGGCGCCACGGCGGACCTCTGGATCGTCGACCGGGTGACGCAGAAGACGGTGGTGCGCACGGTGGAGGTGGCCGGCGCGGCGGCGCCCTCGGTCATGGCGGTGCGCGCGGTCGAGCTCCTGCAGGCGAGCCTGCTCGAGGCGAACCTGCTGGCGTCGCGCCCGCTGCCCGGGGGCGCGGCGGCCGACAGCGTCGCGGTCCCCGACGACGTGCGGCGGTGGATGGCGCCCGTCCGGCGGCAGGCCGCGGCGGATCCGGCGGCGGAGCGGCCCGGCATGCTCGCGGGCATCGGCGTGGAGGCCGGCCTCACGGCGCTCCAGAGCACGGGCGGAATCGGCCCGGCGCTCGGGCCCGCGCTGCGGCTTTCCTACGGGGGCGGCGCGGCCGGCGGCGGCGTGCTGCCCGCGGGGCTCGCGGCGCGCCTGACGTTCGCGGGGCCGACGCTGGCGCCGGCGCTCGAGGGCGCGCTCGGCACTGTGTCGGTCCGGCAGGAGATGGCGTTGCTGGAGGCGGTGTGGGCGCTGGAGACGGGCGGCGCGGTCTCGCCCGTGCTCTCGGCGGGCGTGGGCGGGTTCCACCTCTTCATCAGCGGCGACCCCCTGCCCCCGCTCCGGAGCGCCACCGGCGAGGTCTGGTCGGTGGCCGCGGCCTTTGGCGCGGGCGCGGGGCTGCGCGTCACCGAGCGCGCGGCGCTCCTGCTGGACGCGCACGCGATCTTCGCCGAGCCGCGCGCCGTCGTGACGCTGGGCGGCGAGCGGCTCGGCTCCGCGGGGCGGCCGACCCTCGCGGGGTTCCTGGGGCTGCTCGTGCGGCTCTGACGCGGCCTGGCCGACGTCCTGCGGGGTCTCTCCGGGGCTGCTCGCCCGGCCGTGCCGCGGGCTCAGGGCCCTTGGGGTGCAGGGGCTGAGGCATCCCCTCAAAATTCTTCGGAAAATTCACAGGGAGGCGGGGAGGCGGGGAGGAAAATCTTCAACTACTCCCTGTCTTCACGCCTCCCTGTTCAATTTCTCCGCTGAAAATGGCTGCAAATGAGGGGATTCCTCAGGTGCAGGGGAGGACGCCTGCGCGCGCGAGCGCGTTTGGACATGCTGGAGTAGCGCCGATTCCGTTAATGTCAGGAAAACGGACAGGGCGCGCCCGGTGTGGGCAGGGGCTCCTGGCTCGGGAGGCATCGATGACCATGCGAAGATTCTCGGCGACGTTGCTCGCCACGTTCGCTTTCTCGACAGGATTCCTTGGTTGCTCCGACGACTCGAGCGACGGCACCGGAGGGAGCGCGACGGGGACGAGCTCCGCCTCCGGCAGCGCCGGCGCGGGCGGCGAGGGCGGCGCTGGTGGGCGTGGCGACGGCGGCTCCAGCGACGGCGGCGGCTCCAGCAATGGCGGCTCTGGCGGTGGCGACGGCGGGTCCAGCGCCGACGGTGGCTCCGGGGGCGGCGGCGCCGGCGACGGCGGATCCGGGGGCGGCTCTGGTGGGGGTGGCGACGGCGGCTCCAGCGGCGGGGAGGGCCTCGCCGCGCGGTGTGAGGCTGACGCTGACTGCGGCCCTGGCGGCCTCTGCATCCCGGAGTCGGACTTCGACTTCTTCGGCGGGGGCCCGGCGGGCGGGTACTGCACGACAGCGTGCGACGCGGACAGCGACTGTGCCGGCGAGGGCAGCGTGTGCGTCAGCGGCACGTGTCTCCTCGGCTGCACTCTGGGAGAGCCTCCGCTCGAGAGCGTCGTGAGCGAGCTCGATCCGGGGAAGTGCCAGGGTCGCGAGGATCTGCGCTGTGACGCGCTCGACGACGCATCGATCTGCTTGCCGAGCTGCGGCTCGGACAGCGAGTGCACCGGCGGCCGCAAGTGCGACCCCCGGTGGAACCTGTGCGTCGAGGAGCCGACGACAGGGCTGCCTGACGGCTCCCTGTGCGAGGTCGACCGCGACGGCACGGATCCCTGCGCGTCGTGGTGTATCGGTTTCGGTGCGGACTTCGGCGTGTGCAGCGGGCTGTGCGTGCTCGGCGGCGACGCCGCCAACATGGACTGCGGAGGTCTGGAGAGCGGACTCTGCGTCTACAGCCTCGTGGAAGAGGGCGGCGCTGGCGACGTCGGTGCGTGCGCCACGGCGTGCACGCGCCACAGCGACTGCGCGTTGCCGCACGCCTCGTGCGTATTTGCGGGGCTCGAGACCAACGGATTCTGTCTCGTCGGGGTGACGCCGTGTCCGCGCGGCCAGCGGGACTGCACGGCGGACGAGGTCTGCACCGAGACGCCTGACGGCGCGTTGTGCCTCGACGAGAGATACCCGCTGGGGGACTCGGGCGCTGGTGGTGCCGGCGGCGCGGGCGGCGCGGGCGGCGAGGCTGGCACCGGCGGCGCGGGCGGCGAGGCTGGCACCGGCGGCGCGGGCGGCGAGGCTGGCACCGGCGGCGCGGGCGGCGAGGCTGGCACCGGCGGCTCCGGCGGCGCGGCTGGCACGGGCGGCTCCGGCGGCGCGGCTGGCACCGGCGGCGCGGCTGGCACCGGCGGCTGGCACGGGCGGCACGGGCGGCGGCGCCGGTGGCGCGGCTGGCACGGGCGGCACGGGCGGCGGCGCCGGTGGTACCGGCGGCGCGGCCGGCACGAGCGGCTCCGGCGGCGCGGCCGGCACGGGCGGCTCCGGCGGCGCGGCCGGCACGGGCGGCGGCGCCTGACCAAAACCAGCGAGCGTTGCTCAGGCTACAAGAATACAAACCGCCAAGACGCCAAGCTCAGAAATTCCAGGTCTTCTTGGCGCTCTTGGCGCTCTTGGCGCTCTTGGCGCTCTTGGCGGTTCTTTCCCTCCCAGTCTGCGTCGCTACCGCTCGCAGCCGAGCGCCGCACTCGATACAAGAATACAACCGCCAAGACGCCAAGACGCCAAGATCAGTTCTCTCCCAGTCCGCGTCGCTACCGCTCGCGGCCGAGCGCCGCCCGGGATGATACGGCGGGTCCCTACTCCAGCGGCTCGCAGACCTGCTGCGTGCAGGCGCCGCCCTTGGGAGCGCAGATCCCGCAGCTCGAGTTGCAGCAGAACGTCCCTGCCCCACAGACGTTGGCCCCGCACGGCTGGCCGATCACGATAGCGTCGCTGCTCTCGGCGACGCTCTCCTCGCCGGCGGCGCTCTCCGCGGCCACCTCCCCAGCAGGATCCGACTCGCCGGAGGGGTCGGCCGCGACCATACAGCCGATGCCGAGCGAGAGCATGAGCGAAGAAAGAACGATATGCATGAACCTCATGACACCATCTCCTTCGGGGTGACAGCGTCCCCCCGCCCGCTTGCCTTACCGCACCCTACCGCGTTGGCAACGATTTAACGTTACTTCGCAGGGCGCGCTCCAGCGCGCTGATCGCGGACTTCTGGCATCGCGCGGGGAGGTGCCGGGCCCTCGCTCACCGGCGGCGCGGCGCCGAGCGCACGTCCGGCCGCCGGCATCACCCCATCACGAGACCCTCTTGACGAGCGCGCCGCGCAGCCGGATCACTCGCACGTCGAGAACTGGGCTGAAGCGGGCTGCTCGGCCGTGCTGACCTGGACCGTTGTCTCGATCGCCTCGCCGAGGACGTCGGTCACGCGCACGCGCCACGGCCCCGGCGCCATGTTGCCGTCACCCACGCGCCAGTAGTTGTACGATTGCCGCGTGGCCTCCTTCCAGCTCCCGTTGAGGTACACCGCGAGCCTCGCGATCGGGGTGCGGTGGCCCTGCACGCGGAACTCGTTCCACCAGGCGTTCTGCTCTTTCAGCACGAGAGAGATGTTCCCCTCGACCGGACAGGGGACGTACTTCCAGGAGATCTTGCCCCTGGCCCCGCCGTTGCCGGTCCCGAGATACCCCTCTTCGACCGAACCGATCTGCTGAAACGCCTCCCGGCTCAGATCGATGTGCCCGGCCGTGCACTTCGGGTTGCCGTCCGTCGGGCACTGATCGACGACCGTCGCCACGACCTTGCGCCCGTCGTCGCGGCTCACCTCCACGCAGGCCCCGCACGCGGCCGCGCTGTTGTAGTCCGCCGTGTTCATGGCCGCGAAGTACCGCCCCTCGCCGGTCGCGACGTGCGCGACCCGGTCCCCGAGGACCGGGAAGCTACAGTTCACCGCGCCAGAGGAGCCCTGGCCGAGCGTGTACCATGTCACCGAGCCGTCGCCTTCCTCGTAGCTCGGCAGCGGGATCGAGCAGGTGCCGCCGCTCCCGCCGCCGCTCGTCACGCCCTCGCCGTCGGAGCTGCCGCCGCCGCCGCTCGCGCTGCCGGTCGAGCCGCCGGCGCCAGCCGTCGCGCCCGAGCCGCTCCCCCCTGCCCCGCCCGAGCCGCCCGCGCCGGCCGTCGCGCCGGAGCCGGTCGTCTGACCCGAGCTGCCGCTTCCCGTCTGCGTCATGGACACCATCACCGGCTGGTAGTCGCTCCCGGTCGCGTTCGCGCAGAACCCGAAGCTCGCCGCGCCGCCCACCGGGATCGCCGCGCTACCCGGCTGCGAGGTCGCCGTCAGCAGCGAGCCGCTCCGGCTGGACGCGGCGTTCCACAGGCTGCTCACGGAGGACTGCCTGAGATCGATCACCACGGTCCACGACGTCACCGGCGTGCTCCCCTGGTTCGCGACGTTCACGCTCGCGCAATAGCCGCTGCCCCAGTCGGCCGACCTCGTCAGCGCCGCGACCCCGAGCCCGTCGGTGGTCACCACGGCGCTGGTGAGGTCGTCCGAAGCCTCCTCGCCCGGCGCCGCGGCGGTGCACCCCGCGACAAGCAAGCCAAGAAAAGATAATGCAACAGCGGATCGATAAGCCAAGGATCGCATCGTATTCTCCACGTCGCGGGGGCGCCGAGAGGGCGCGACCGACGGCCTCTTCAATAATGCAGATTCCGCAGCTCGCCATCTATCGAATGCACAACAGCTCATTTTGATAAACAAGCATTCTGAAATGATCCCTCCTCAGTGAAGAAAACCTTCGAATCCGTCGAACATTTCACCTCGAACGAAAGCACTCACGCAGGCGCATATTGCCCACATCGAGCCCCACGAGCGCCCACATCACCACCGCAGCTCCCCCTCGAACACTCGATATCAGCCAACGTCAGCTCGCCTTTTTCCCTCGCTGTCAAGAGCCCTCGTCGGGGCGCGCGCCGGCGCGGGGGCGCCCTCCGCGCCGGCGCGCCGCTCGCCCGCGATCTCACCCCATCGCCGCTCCACACACGACGAGTGACTCGCGCTCTGCCTCGCTCACGGGCGCGGTGCGCGCCCGCCGAGCAGCCGAGATTGTCGCCGATTGCCCGGCTCCCGTAGACTGCGGGCCCGATGCTCCTCACGCTCACCACCACGCACCGGCCTGCGACCGACCTCGGCTACCTGCTCGTCAAGAACCCGGCGCACACGCAGTCGTTCTCGCTCTCGTTCGGCAAGGCGCACGTGTTCTATCCCGAGGCCACCGAGGAGCGGTGCACCGCCGCGCTCCTGCTCGACGTCGACCCCGTGGACCTCGTGCGCGGGCGCGGCGCGGGCGAGCCGGGCACGCTCGCGCAGTACGTCAACGACCGGCCCTACGTCGCCTCGTCGTTCCTCTCCGTGGCGATCGCGCAGGTCTTCGGCTCGGCGCTCGGCGGCAAGTGCCGCGACCGGCCGGAGCTCGCCGACGCGCCGCTCCCCCTCTCGGCCACCATCGAGGCGCTGCCGTGCCGCGGCGGCGAGGGGCTGCTCCGGCGGCTCTTCGAGCCGCTCGGCTACGAGGTAGCGGCCGAGCGCCTCCCGCTCGACGAGGCGTTCCCGGAGTGGGGCCAGAGCGCCTACCTGCGCGTCTCGCTCGCGAGGACCTGCCGGCTCAGGGAGCTGCTCGCGCACCTCTACGTGCTCGTGCCCGTGCTGGACGACAAGAAGCACTACTACGTGGGCGACGCCGAGGTAGACAACCTCCTCGCCAAGGGCGAGGGCTGGCTCGCGCAGCACCCCGAGCGCGAGGCGATCGCGCTCCGCTACCTCAAGCACAGCCGCCCCCTCTTCCGCGCCGCGCTCGCGCGGCTCGTGGCCGACGAGGACGCGAGCCCCGAGGAGACCGAGGACGAGAAGGCCGCGCCCGAGGACCGCGCCGAGGCGCGGATGAGCCTCGACGAGGAGCGCCGCTCGGCCGTCGTCGCGGCGCTCCGCCGGGCCGAGGCGAGGAGCGTGCTCGACCTCGGCTGCGGCGAGGGCAAGCTGCTGAAGCGCCTCGTCGACGAGCGCGTCTTCGAGCGCGTCGCCGGGGCGGACGTCTCGATGCGCAGCCTCGAGATCGCGAAGAACCGGCTCCGCCTCGACGACCTGCCCGACAAGCAGAAGCGGCGCATCCAGCTCTTCCAGGCGTCGGTCACCTACCGCGACGCGCGCTTCTCGGGCCACGACGCCGTGACCCTGGTCGAGGTCATCGAGCACGTGGACCTCTCGCGGCTCGGCGCGCTCACGCGCAGCGTCTTCGAGCACGCGCGGCCGCGCGTCGTCGTCGTGACCACGCCGAACGCCGAGTACAACGAGCGGTTCGAGGGGCTCCCGCGCGGCGCGCTCCGCCACGGCGACCACCGCTTCGAGTGGACGCGCGCCGAGTTCCACGCCTTCTGCGAGCAGGTCGCGGGCGCGCACGGCTACACGGTCGAGCACCTGCCCATCGGCCCGATGGATCCGTCGCTCGGCGCGCCGACGCAGATGGCGGTCTTCGTGCGCGCAGGCGGCGAGGGCGTCGCGAGCGGCGCTGGCGGCACAGACGGCGCGGATGGCGCGAGCGGCGCTGGCGGCACAGACGGCGCGGATGGCGCGAGCGGCGCTGGCGGCACAGGCGGCGCGCGCGGAGCTGCCGGCGCGGGCGGCGCCGGGACGCAGGGCGAGGAGGTGTCGGCGTGAGCGAGCAGAAGCCCCTCGTCGTCCCCACCCTCTCGCTGGTCGTGCTCGTCGGCGCGTCCGGCTCCGGCAAGAGCACGTTCGCGAGGGCGCACTTCAAGCCGACCGAGATCCTCTCGTCCGACCACTACCGCGGGGTCGTGTCCGACGACGAGAACGACCAGGCCGCGAGCGCGGACGCGTTCGAGGTCCTGCGCTTCATCGCGGGCAAGCGGCTCGCGGCCGGGCGGCTCACCGTCGTCGACGCGACCAACGTGCAGGCGGACGCGCGCAGGCCGCTCGTCGCGCTCGCGCGCGAGCACCACGTGCTGCCGGTGGCCATCGTGCTCGACCTGCCCGAGAAGCTCTGCCACGCGCGCAACGCCGGCCGGCCGGACCGGCAGTTCGGCCCCCACGTGGTGCGGGGCCAGAGCCGCGAGCTGCGCCGCTCGCTGCGGGATCTCCGGCGCGAGGGCTTCCGCTACGTCCACGTGCTCTCCTCGCCCGAGGAGGTCGCGGCGGCCACGATCGAGCGGCAGCGCCTGTGGACCGACCGCCGCGACGACCACGGGCCGTTCGACATCATCGGCGACGTCCACGGCTGCTTCGACGAGCTCGTCGAGCTGCTCGAGGCGCTCGGCTACCGCCTGGAGGGCCTGCCGGACGCGCCGCGCGCGTCGCACCCCGAGGGCCGCCGCGCGCTCTTCCTCGGCGACCTCGTGGACCGCGGGCCGCGCTCGCCCGACGTGCTGCGCCTCGCGATGGCGATGGTCGAGGCGGGGACGGCGCTGTGCGTGCCGGGCAACCACGACGTGAAGCTCCTGAAGAAGCTGCGCGGCCGCGACGTGCGGCCGACCCACGGCCTGGAGCTGACGCTCGCGCAGCTCGAGGTGGAGACGGACGAGTTCAAGGCGAAGGCGGCGGACTTCATCGACGGGCTCGTCAGCCACTACGTGCTCGACGACGGCAACCTCGCTGTCGCGCACGCGGGGGTGAAGCAGGCGTTCCAGGGCCGCGGCTCGGGGGCGGTGCGCGAGTTCTGCCTGTACGGCGAGACGACGGGCGAGACCGACGAGTACGGCCTGCCCGTGCGGTACAACTGGGCCTCGGAGTACCGCGGCAAGGCGATGGTGGTCTACGGCCACACGCCGACAACGGTGGCCGAGTGGGAGAACCGCACGATCTGCATCGACACGGGGTGCGTGTTCGGCGGCGCGCTCACGGCGCTGCGCTACCCGGAGCGCGAGCTCGTCGAGGTCAAGGCGCGCCGCGTGTACTACGAGCCGCAGAAGCCGCTCGCGCCGCGCGCGGGCGAGCCGAGGGCCGAGCCGCGCGGGCAGGCCGGCGACGTGCTCGACATCGACGACATCCGGGGCAGGCGCGCGATCCGGACGCGGGTGCACGGCATGGTGACGATCCGCGAGGAGAACGCGGCGGCGGCGCTCGAGGCGATGAGCCGCTTCGCCGTGGACCCGCGGTGGCTCATCTACCTGCCGCCGACGATGTCGCCGAGCGAGACGGCGAAGGAAGGGGGCCTGCTCGAGCACCCGCGCGAGGCGTTCGCGTACTTCCGGCAGAACGGCGTGGGCCGCGTCGTGTGCGAGGAGAAGCACATGGGGTCGCGCGCGGTGCTTGTCGTGTGCCGCGACGAGGCCGCGCGGCAGCGGCGGTTCCGCCTCGACGAGGGGCCGCTCGGCGTGTGCGTCACGCGCACGGGCAGGCCGTTCTTCGCGGACGAGGCGCGCAGCCGCGAGCTCATCGATCGCGTGCGCGCGGCCCTGGACCGCGCGGACCTGTGGACCGAGCTCCGCTCGGACTGGGTCTGCCTCGACGCGGAGCTCCTGCCCTGGTCGGCGAAGGCGCAGGATCTGCTGCGCGGGCAGTACGCGGCCGTGGGCGCTTCCGGCCGCGCGTCGCTCGACGCGGCGGTGCGGGCGCTCGGGATGGCGGCCGCGCGCGACGAGAGCGCGCGGCCGCTGCTCGAGCGCCACGCGGCGCGGAAGGCGGCGATGGACGGGTACGTGGCGGCCTACCGGCGCTACTGCTGGCCGGTGCGCTCGCTGGCCGACATCCGGCTCGCGCCGTTCCACCTGCTCGCGAGCGAGGGCGCGGTGCACGCGGCGCGGGATCACGGCTACCACCTGCGGCAGCTCGCGCGCCTCTGCGAGGTCGATCCGGCGCTCTTCGTCCCGACCCCGCACCGCGTTGTCGACCTCTCGGACCCGCAGAGCGAGGCCGCGGCCGTGGACTTCTGGACGGAGCTTGTCGAGCGCGGCGGCGAGGGGATGGTGGTCAAGTCGTGGGAGTGGGTCGTCCGCGGCCCGCGCGGGCTCGTCCAGCCGGCGATCAAGTGCCGCGGGCCGGAGTATCTGCGCATCATCTACGGCCCGGAGTACCTGATGCCGCAGCACCTCGCGCGGTTGCGCAATCGCAGCGTCTCGTCGAAGCGCGCGCTCGCGCTCCGGGAGTACGCGCTCGGCCTGGAGGCGCTCCACCGCTTCGTCGAGGGCGAGCCGCTCTATCGCGTGCACGAGTGCGTGTTCGGCGTGCTCGCGCTGGAGAGCGAGCCCATCGATCCGCGGCTGTGACCGAGCGCGGGAGAGCGGGAGAGCGAGCGAAGAGGTGGTGTCGCTGAAAGCTCCCCTGCCAGGCGGACCACCTCTTCAGGGTCGGGGTTCCGAGCAAGCGTATCTGCTGTCTGCGGCGTCACATAGGTTCTCCGGTCCGAGACGATGCTGGCTGTCGATCTCGGGGCTTCTGGTATGGTCCCGCGGCCATGCAGCTCGACGATGCGACGGTCAGCTCGCTGCGGAGGGAGAACGACGATCTGCGCCGGCGTCTCGCCGAGATGGAGCGGCGTCTCGCCGCGCGCGAGGCGACGTCTCCGGCGGCGGGAGTCCAGGCGGGCGGGCGCTCCGCCGGGCCGGTGATCGCGCCGGTGAGCCCGGGCCCGGGCGGCGGCGGGCCGGAGCGGGCGAGCGGCCAGGCGGAGCTCGACGGCGGAGGGATGCTGAGCGCCATCCTCGACAACGCGCCGATGTACATCTACGCGAAGGATCGTGAGGGGCGATACCTCCTCTTCAACCGTCGCTGCCAGGAGATCGCGGGGGTGCTCGTTCGAGGACGTCCGGGGGAAGTCGGATCACGAGCTGAACCCGCGCGACGTCGCGGATGCGTATTCCCAGGCTGATCGCGAGGTGCTCGCGACGGGCAAGCCGATGAGCGTCGAGGAGGTGGTCCCGACCGGCGCCGGGACGCTTTACGTGCACTCGGTCAAGTTCCCGCTGCTGGATGCGGAGGGGCGCGTCGCCGGGGTCTGCGGGATCAGCACCGATGTCACCGAGCAGCGGAGAGCGGAGCAGGAGAACCAGCGGCTCCAGCAGGAGATGCTCCGCATGCAGGAGTCGATGCTTCGGGTCCTCTCGACGCCGCTCATCCCCATCGCCCGCGGCGTGCTCGTCATGCCGCTCATCGGCGACGTCGACGGGCGCCGCGCGGCGCAGGTCCTCGAGGCGCTCCTGAACGGCGTCGCCTCGAGCAGCGCCCGCGTCGCGATCCTCGACGTCACGGGGGTGCCGAGCGTCGACCCCGAGGTGGCCGACGGGCTCGTGCGGGTGGCGAGGGCCGTGGGCCTCCTCGGCGCGGAGGTGGTGCTGACCGGGATCCAGCCCCGCATGGCGCAGGCGCTTGTCGAGATGGGCGAGGGGCTCCGCGGGCTCGTCACGCGGAGCACGCTCGAGGGCGGGATCGCGTATGCGATGAGCCGGATCGGGCGGTGATATCGCCGTGGCCAGCTGCTGGTGGTCCATCCTGAAGCCAACCTTGACCATGTGCGACCCAGGTTGACCGCCCCCCGACGGCCGGCGGTTCGCAGCCAGCGCGGCACCTGCGTTTTCTTTCGTGGTGGATGTCAGACGCCCGAACGGCGCAGCGAAGGAACAGGCAGGCGGACAGCCCGGGACATACCCCGGGGAGCTGCCTCATTCCACGGCACTGGCCCACCGGCACAGCACGCTCTCATGGGCGCGCGCGCCAGGCAAGAAAGGCATTCACTCCCGTGCTCGCGGTATCTCGGTGGATAGCCCTCGCCCTTTGGACGAGCCTCGCGGGCTGCGTCGCGCCTGGCCCTACGGAGGAGCCTCAAGACGCGGCGTCCGGCGCGCTCCTCGCGGACTGGGCCAGCCTGCCGACGCCGGCAGCCTACTGGAGCTTCGACACCTTCGCGAACGGGACGATTGCGCGGGTCCGAGGGAATTCGGGCCAGGGGGCGTTCGGGGTGACGTCCGGCCCCCGCTCCTGCAGCCCGGGACGGTTCCTGTCGGCCAGCGACTTCGACGGGGTCGGAGATCGGGTGGAGATCAACGGCAGATGGCGGACCTCCCTTCACTTCCAGGAACGGATCACGGCAACGGCCTGAGTCCACCCGAGCAGCGTGACGGGAGCCGCACCATCGTGGACCAACGGTACGCCGCAGACTCGTTCCTGGTCGGCATCCACGACAGCAAGTACTTCTTCTCCGTGGCCTTCGCCGACGGAGGCGCGGGCCGGCACGTGAGCGTCGAGGCCCCGGGCGTCGTCAATGCCTAGGCGCACGTCGCCGGCGTGTACGACGGCGCGGCGCTCAAGCTCTACGTGGGCGGCGAGCTCCGCGCGTCGGAGCCCGCGTCACGCACGCTGCAGCAATCGACGCAGCCGATCGCCATCGGAGGACACCCCACCTGGAACGCCTACGATGGTCTGGTCGACGACGTCCGCCTGTACCAGCGGGCCCTGAGCGCGGCTCGACGCCGACGAGCGCCTGCCGGAGCAACCCGCAGGATCTCGCGAACTGGCTGAACGCGGTGTCTCAGGCCGTCGTCGGTTTCCCGGCGCGGCAGTCCACGCTGGTCTTCACGCAGGGCGGCGGCAGCTGGGCCGGCGCCAACCTCCAGGATGACTACACCGGATTCGCCCCTCGTGGGCGACTGGGTCTGGAGCCCCTCTCCGGCGTGTGTGAGCCGCTGGCCATCCACTGCGGATATGCCACGTGGCAGTGCAGCTGCGGCGTGCCGAAGCGGACCGTCGCCCATGAGCTCGGGCACTCGTTCGGCCTGCATCACCCGGCGGCTACGCCGGCACTTGGCTCATGGCATGGCATGGCGACTACCCGGCAACCGATTTCCTCGATCACGAGCAGATGATCCTCCAGGAGAGCCCGATGCCCTCGTCCGGCGTGCTCGTGCGCGGCGGGCTCGGGCTCGACTTCAACAACGCTGACGTCATGCACTGGAACACGACGGTGAAACCTCACCAGCTCGGGCGTCGAGCCCGGCGCGCAGGTCGAGGTCGAGTTCGTGGACGCCACGCACACCGCCGTCGCCAGCCCGACCAGCATCAGCGCCCCGAGCATCACCGTGCAGGTCCCGAGCGGACTCGGTCCCGGGTGCATCCGCGTGCGCAACGGCGGCGGCACGAGCAACAAGGTCTCTGCGAGCTACCATCCCTGAAGGCGGGTTGGCCGTCGGTGGTCAGATTTCGGACCACGGCCAGCCAGACGTCTGGCCGTGGCGACCGCGGGTCGACCGTACGCGCGCAGTCGACCAGCGCCACGACTATAGCGACCACGGGCCGGCCGTGACCGCCTCCGGCATGGGACGTCCGGGACGGAACCGCGCCAGTGCGGGGCTTTGTGCGCGAGGCTTTGCAAAGACCCGGGGGTCTAGCGAGCCTGGTACCTTCAGCGGTTGAGCGCGGTCTGCCAGCGACGATCGCTCGCGGGTCGAGCTCAGCGCAAGAACAAGACGTGCTCGTGTCCGAGATCGGCCGTGGCCGCCATGTAGCGAGCGGCGAATCCTGAGGAGCGTGCTTCAATGGTGAACATGAGGGAACGGAGCATCCGATGGCGCCTCGTGGCGGCCGTTGTGTGGGCGCTCGTCACCGCGCTCATGCTGCTCGGCTGTGGTGATCCGGTCGACGCCGCGAACGCATGCGCGCCCGGCGAGGTGGCACCCGAAGATGCGTTGTGCGAGCCGAAGCCGTGCGGCCCGGACGAGGTGATCCTCGAGCCGGGCGTGTGCCAGCCGGTGGGGCTGCCGCCGGACATGCCGTGCCCGCCTGGCCAGTTGGCGCTGGAAGACGGCCACTGCCAGCCGGCCGGGGTGCCGCCCGAGGCGTGTGGGGCGGGCTTCGTCGCCGATGGCGACGGCGGCTGCGCGGCGATCCTACCGGACGAGGAATGTCCCAAGGGACGGATGGCCATCCCTGGGGACACGAGTTGTCGGGAGGTCGCCCCCTGCGGCAATGGGCCATGGGGCGACATCCTCGTCAAGCCGAACACCCAGTACGTCGACCAGGCCTATGCGGGCGGCGAGAGTGATGGGACCTCAGCGAGGCCATGGACGACGATCCAGCGGGGGATCGACGCAGCCGAGGGCGGCGCGATCGTCGCGGTAGCAGCAGGCTCGTACGTCGAAGATGTGGTGATCGCGGGCAAGGCGGTACGGCTGTGGGGTCGATGTCCTGGGTTGGTGGAAATCCGAGGGACGGGGCAACAGAGAGGGGCTGTTGAGGTGCACAGAAGCGCCACGGCGGGGATCGAGATCCGGAGCCTCGCCATCACTGGGGCGCAGGTCGGCATGATTATTAGGGGCGCACGCGACGTCACGATCGAGCAGGTGTGGGTGCACGATGTGGTGGATCTAGGGATCGATGTCGAGGATGCGTATGGCCCGACGAGCGTTGCCCTGAGGGGCTCCCTGATTGAGCAGAATCACGATGTGGGCGTGTTCGTCGCCGGCTCTGACGCGACGATCGAGGCCACCGTCGTTCGCGCCACCCAGCCCAGCTCAGATGGGACGGAAGGGACGGGTATCCTCGTTCGATATAACTTGGACACAGACGAGCGCGCACGCGTGACCGTCCGCGCCTGCCTCGTTGAACAGAACCACGATGCGGGCGTGCTCGTCGTTGGCTCCGACGCAACGATCGAAGACACCGTCGTCCGCGCCACACACCCCAGCTCAGGGGGGACCTACGGAGGAGGTATCGTCGTCCACTATGATCCGGACACAGGCGAGCGCGCAAGCGTGGCCGTCCGCGCCTGCCTCGTTGAGTTGAACAGAACCACGATGCGGGCGTGCTCGTCGTTGGCTCCGACGCGACGATCGAAGACACCGTCGTCCGCGCCACACACCCCAGAGCAGATGGGACGGAAGGAACGGGCATCGTCGTCCAATACAACCCGGATACAGACGAGCGCACAAGCGTGACCGTCCGCGCCTGCCTCGTTGAACAGAACCACGATGCGGGCGTGCTCGTCGTTGGGTCCGACGCGACGATCGAAGACACCGTCGTCCGCGCCACACACACCAGAGCAGATGGGACGGAAGGAACGGGTGTCATCGTCCAACTTAACGCGAACACAGGCGAGCGCGCACGCGTGACCGTCCGCGCCTGCCTCGTTGAACAGAACCACGATGCGGGCGTGCTCGTCGTTGGCTCCGACGCGACGATCGAAGACACCGTCGTCCGCGCCACGCACCCCAGCACAGATGGGACCTACGGAGGAGGTATCGTCGTCCAACATAACCCAGACACAGGCGAGCGCGCAAGCGTGTTCATCCGCGCCTGCGTCGTTGAGCAGAACCACATGGTGGGCGTGCTTGTCAGTGGCTCGGACGCGACGATAGAAGCCGCGATCGTGCGCACGACGAAGGCAAGCGACAACGGCACCTTTGGTGATGGGATTCTCGTAGACAACGGCACGGCTACGATCCAAGCCTCCACAATCACCGACAACGCCCGCGCTGGGATCGCAAACTTCGGCGGCGAGGTCAAGATCCTCGCCACGATCCTCACCTGCAACGCCTTCGATCTCAATGGTGAGACCAGCAACGGAACCCGCGCTTCCTTCGATGGCAGCAGCGGCTGGCAATGCACCCGCCGCGGCGCCGAGGACTGCACCGAGACCGACGATCGCTGCCATGTTGAAAGCAGCAATCTGGAACCCCCGCCCCCGGTGGAGCCGCTTCCGCCACTGCCGCAGCCTTGACCCTACGGCGCACCGCTGTGCTCACTCCGGCAGCGCACGCGCTGACCCACATCGTCGCGGAGATGCTCCACCTGCTCGTGGACGCCGGCACGATCAAGGCGCGGGGGGGAGAGGCGTGGGTGCTGCCGAGGAGCAAGCCGCTCGGAGCGTTATGTCTGCCCGCGACGGTTCCGGATCGTGAAGACGCGCCTTGACCGGTTCGAGCCGGATCTGCGCGAGGTGCTCTTTCACGCGGCTGTTGTCGGCCGGGCGTTCCGGGTGGGTCCGTCCACCACGTGCAGCAGGCGGTCACGACGCAGAGAGGTCGCAAGCTTCAGCATCGATGCCACTGCAACAGTCGTCGCTGAGACGTTTATTGCAACGCTTTCGCTCTCCACGGCGAGCCCCACAGCCATGGTCCGCTGCGCTGCTGCCAACCTGCTGCTGCCGCCGTGCTCACTCCGGTTAGCTAGAGCGAGGCACGCGGGATCGTGAACGCGCGCTCAGGGATGGTCGGTAGCGTCGTCTCTTCGACTTCGGGCTGCTCATTTCCCTCCGTGAAGTTCTGCTGCACAGGGGCGGTGTCCGCGCCACCCCTGAAAAGGAGCGCCTTGATGCGGCCTTCCGCAGGACCATCGATCAATAGGCTCTTCCGCACATTACCGCTCAGGATCATATCTTCGATCATCACTTGGGAGCCGTCGAGCCAGTCGATGCCGTCGCCAACGTTATCGCTCGCTGGATTACCCGTCCCGTCAATGACTGGCAGCCGCTCGACCTCGGTCGCCGTAACCGCCGACCTGCACAGGATGATGCCACGCGACTGGCCCGCGATCCCGATGCCAACGCCGAAGTTGCCGTCCAGCTTCCCGTTGTGCAACGTGACGCAACCCGCGCCGCCGCCCATGCAGACGTCCCGGATCCACAGCCCCCGCGTGTTTCGGCTAATATCGATAGAATCTTCCTCCCCCTTATCCCCCAGTGCGGCTGTCGATCGGTCGACGAGGATGCCAAAGGACCTGCTGCCGAGCACCCGCACATTTCGGGCGCTTGAGATGCTTGAGCACTCCGCCGCCGAGATGCCGCCTCCCAAGCTGCCCGGCTGGATGGCGTCGCCACTTTCCGTATCAATTACGTCCACGTCCTCCAGACTGGCGGTGGCACCGCGTAGCGAGATGGGTGTAGGTCTCACACTGACTGGATTCTATTCAGTTTTTCGACACCCCGAGGCGCCCCCGGTGACAGAAGTGGCGGACGCGTGAGAATTTGTCGCCGCCGGTCGGAATTGTTCTTGGTATGGCGAAGCGATCGGCGGCGGCGGGAGCACCGGAGAGAGCTACGAGTACAAAGGGAAAAGCGCTCGACGTGCTGAAGACCTTCATCCAGGAGCGCGAGGGCAAGCCGCCCGCCGGTGACTTCGGCGCGTTTGAGCGCGACCTGCGCAGCAAGATGGCGGAGATCGAGCGAGATCTCGTCGCCGAGGAGCTGGAGCGGCTGGACGTCGACGCGCCCGTCGTTCTGATCGACGGCGTACCGCATCGCAGGGTGCTGCGCTGCGAGGAGACGTACCTGTCGGCGGCTGGACCGGTTCGGGTCGAGCGCACGCTGTACTCGACGAGGCGGGATGGCCAGCGAGCGGTCAGTGCGCTGGAGCTTCGCGCCGGCATCGTGGAGAAGTACTGGACGCCCCTGGCGGCTGAGCAGGCGCTTTTCATGATCGCCCACATGACGCCTCAGGAGAGCGAGGCGCTGTGCGCGAAGCTTGGCCACATGCAACCGTCGAAGAGCAGTCTTGACCGACTCCCGAAGCAACTCAGCGGTGAGTGGGAAGCGCAACGCGAGTCGTTCGAGAAGGCAGTGCGCGCCGGCGACATCGTGCCCGTTGAGGCCGTCACGGTAGCCGTCTCGCTCGACGGAGTGCTCGTACCGATGCGCGACGGTGCTCGCGAAGAGAAGCGGGCACGAACAGCGGCCGAAGGCAGGCCGGCGAGTGGACCGGCGGGGTATCAGGAAGTCGGGTGTGGAACCGTATCGTTCTACGATGCAGCAGGTGACCGCTTGAGCACCGTCAAGATCGGGCGGATGCCGGAATTCAAGAAGTCCACGCTGAAGAAGATCCTCACCGAGGAGCTTGGAGCAGCACTCGGACAGCGGCCGGAGCTGAAGCTGGTGACGGTCGCGGATGGAGCGAACGACAACTGGGATTTCCTTCATGGCGCGCTGCCGCCGAGCGTAGAAGTAATCGACTTCTACCATGCCGCCGAGCACCTGAACGTCGCCTTGAGCGCCGCGTATGGCGAAGGAACCGTGAAGTGCCGTGCGCAGTTCGACAAGCTGCGCCTCGTGCTGCTCGAAGACCCCGACGGCGTCGAGAAAATTATTCGGGCGCTTGTCCATCTCACAAAGCAGCACCCAGGCAGCGGCCGCATCGGCACCGAGCTGGCTTACTTTCGCAAGCACCGCCGTCGCATGCGGTATGCAACCTGGCGGGCCGCGTGCCTTCCCATCGGCTCAGGTGTAGTCGAGGCGGCTTGCAAGACGCTGGCGGCGCAGCGCATGAAACGGAGCGGAATGCGCTGGAGGCATGAGGGTGGCCAGGCGATCCTGACCTTCCGCGGCCTGATTCAGAGCGAGCGCTTCGACGGCGCCTGGGCGTTGCTCGCAGCCACATATAAAGCTGAGGTGACGCTCTTCGAAAACGTTATCGCGCTGAGCGACTATCGGCGGTAATCCCGATGTCAGTATGAGAGCTACACCCTAGCGAGATGCCGATGATGTGGTTCCGGTGGATGACACTGCTCTTCGCCACGAGCGCAGGGCGGCTCTTGCAGGTGCAGTCCGAATCGCAACCGTTCTCCGGGAGCCCCAGGATCACCACCCCGCCGCCCTGGGCGCCCGAGATGACGCTCCGCTCCAGGGTCACGTCGGCGTTCTCGGCGAAGATGCCAACCTGTCCCGAATCGGTAATCTCCGAGTCCACGATCCTGACCGAGGAGCCCGGATAGAGCGCGACGCCATGGCGCACACGGCCGCTTTCGCCGACAGCACGGAGCGACTCGATGCGCACGCGGGTCGCCCCGCGCACGCTCACGCCCTCTGATTCGATCGTGAGCCCACGCAGCACGGCACCGTCGCCCGCCTCCAGCGTGATCCCCGCGATCTTCACCTCAGCCGCCGAGCGCCCGAGGAGGCTGACGCCGCCGCGGAGGTTGACCGCGCCGTAACGGCCCGACCGGAGCGCGATGCAGCTTCCTGCCGACGCGGCCGCGACTGCGTCCCCGAGTTCCTCGTCATTCGCGACGTCGACCACTGAGGCGCACGCGACCCCCTCAATGCACCTCTCACCGCCGCAGACGTCCCCGGCCGGAACGCCCGCGCAGACGCCCCGGACCATGTTGTCCTCGGGGCATGTCGCGGGCGCTGGCTCGTCACCGCCGCACCCAGCGACGGTCGCGCATGCGGCACCGCACAGAATTCCCGCCGAAAGCTCAATCCAGAACCGATTCACCATGGTTTCGCCTCCCGAACTCGCCGCAAACCGTAGCTCGCCGGCGCGCGGCGCAAGTATGCAAGAATGGGCGCACCGACGGAACCGAGCCTGCCCACGGGGATCGACGTCGCGGGGAGGTGGGCTGCGGACCCCGCCCACCGCAGCTATCAGCGCGTCGGAACCGCGCGCGTTCCCGCGCTTCATGCCCCGAGGACGACCCGAACGTCGTCGTGTCGCTGCTGGCCTGGCCGGCCACCGTGACGGCCATCGCCAGGCCATGCGGCCACCTCCCGATCGAGGCGAACCCCCGCGATCGACCCAGCCTTTGCAAGCGGCGACAGCAACGGGAGCGCGACGGATCCGTGGACAAGGCGACCCCTTCTCACGGCATCCGACAGCCTGTGCTCTCGCTTAGATGGCGTTGACGGACCCCTTCGGCTGGGTGGGCGCGACGCTCGACGGCCAGTTCGCCGTCGAGGCGGTCGTCGGCGAGGGCGGGTTCGGCGTCGTCTACCGCGGCCTGCACCTCGGGCTCGACATCCCTGTCGCGATCAAATGCCTCCAGATGCAGCCCGGTATGTCCCCCGCCGGGCGGGACGGCTTCCTCGCAAAGCTCCGTGCCGAAGGCAAGCTCCTCCATCAGCTCTCGCGGCAGGCAGCCAGCATCGTCCAGGCCCTCGACATCGGCGCTACCACCTCTCCGTGTGGCATATGGACACCCTATCTCGTCATGGAATGGCTCGAGGGGGAGACGCTCGCCTCGGCGCTCGAGGCGCGCCGGGCCGCGGAGCCCGAGCCCATGGGCCTCGACGCGGCGATAACGCTCCTCTCCCCGGCCGCCGAGGCGATCGCGATCGCCCACGAGAACCGCGTATCGCATCGGGACCTGAAGCCCGCCAACCTGTTCTGTGTGCGTTTGCGTCGCGGCAACGGGCTCAAGGTGCTCGATTTCGGCATTGCCAAGGTCTTCGAGCAGACAACGCCGTTCGCTGCCGCCCGCACCGGGACAGACGGGACCCAGCGCGCGTTCACTCCCGTCTACGCGGCCCCGGAGCAGTTCGTCCGCGAATACGGCGCCACCGGGCCATGGACGGACGTCTTCGCCATGGCGCTCATCCTCATCGAGGCCGCGTCGGGCCGGCGCGTGCTCCGGGGCGAGTCCCTCCTTGAGCTCCTCATGTCCGCAATCGACGCGTGGCGGCGTCCGGACCTGCTCTCCGGCATCGCCTTGGATCACCCCGGCGTGGCCTCGGTCCTTCGCCGCGCGCTGACCGTCGAGCCTGGCGCCCGCTTTCGTAACATGAAAGAGCTCTGGTCGAGCCTGCTGCAGGCGCGCTCCACCCCGGCGGAGGCGTCGCTTGCCGCGACGGGCCGTGAGTCGGACATGAACGAATGCCTCGCGCCGACGGCCTCCATGTCCGAAGAGCGGTGCGCCGCCGGACGTGCGAATGCGGTACGGAATTTGCATTATCCGCCCTCCGCGCTGGCGAGCGCGTCTCTCCCTGGATCGGGAGAGAACCGCGTCTGCACCGTCCTGTGCGTCGACTTGTCCAGCGTTGCCACGCGCTGCTCGCACCTCGACGACGAGGAACTCGCCGAGCTCAACGACCGCAGCCGCGAGATCGTCGTCAAGGAGATCGCGCGCATGGGGGGCGTGATCACGCGCTCCGGCGACGAGCGCGTGATCGCCGCCTTCGGCGTCCCGCGCGCGACCGATAACGACGCGGAGCGCGCCGTCGTCGCCGCGCTCCGCATCGCCGCCGTGCGCGTGAGCCCCACGCCTCGGCGTCCCCCGACCCCTGCGCTCCTCGCTGCGTCGTTCGGGATCGCCACCGGGCGGGTGTTCGCGAGGGCGAGCGGCGACCTGCAGCGCCCGGAGCTCCTCGTGACCGGAGAGGCCGTGCGGCTCGCCGCCGCGCTCCAGGTGGCCGCGCCCGCCGGGGTCATCGCCGTCACGCGCGACACGCACCGGCAGATCGCGGGCCGATTTAATGTGGTGCCGCTCGCCCCTGTCGCCGTGCCTGGCCGGTCCGAGCCGCTGCCCTGCTACCGGGTCACGGGCGAGATCACCGGCTACGTTGCGTTCGCTCGGACCGATTTCCTCGGCCTCCCGACGAAGCTCGTGGGGCGCGGCGCCGAGACCCAGCGCATGCTCGACGCGCTGGAGACGGTGCTCTCCGAGAGGCGGGCCCAGCTCCTGACGCTCGTCGGGCCGCCCGGCGCCGGGCGCAGCCGGTTGCTCGCGGAGCTCTTCGCGAGCCTCGCCGGCCGGCCCGGCGAAGTCCTGGTGCTGACCGCGCAGTGCTCGCCGCTCACCGCCGACATCAGCTACAGCCTCGCCGCGGCGCTCCTGCGCCAGCGCTTCCGGATCCACCCGCGCGACGGCCAGCGCGGGATCCGCCGGAAGCTGCGTTTCGGCCTGCACTGGCTCCGGGCACGCCACGCCAGCCAGGCGCCATCGCAGGACGACGACCGCTGGATGGGCCACGCGACCGGAGAGGAGGTCGACGTCGCGGACATCGACGCCGCGCTGGTCCAGGTCGAGGGGATTGTCGGCGAGACGGCCGGGATGAGCGGCACCGTCGCCGCGCTCGGTCCCGAGGAGTCCGGGGCGCTCCTGAAGCAGCGGATCGCCGCCGCCTTGACGCGCCTCGCCCGCGTCGCCGCCCGGCAGCTGCCGATCGTGGTGATCTGCGACGACCTCCAGTGGGCCGACGACGCCAGCCTCGACCTGCTGGAGAGCCTCGTCCCGGGTGTTGCGGACCTGCCGCTGCTGCTCGTGTGCAGCGCGCGGGCCGAGCTGATCGAGCGCCGCCCCGGCTTCGGCGCCGACGCCGAGGCGCATCACCGCCAAGAGGTCGCGCTGCTCGCGCGCCGTCACATCGAGGACATCATCAGGAACTGGCTCCGCCGCGTCCCGGCCCTGTCCGCAGACGTCGTGCGGACGCTCGCCGAGCGCGCCGAGGGGAGCCCGCTCATCGTCGAGGAGTTGCTCCACCTGCTCGTGGATGCCGGCGCGATCGAGGCGCGCGGGGGAGAGGCGTGGGTGCTGCACGAGGAGCGGCTCGGGGCGCTGCGGCTGCCCGCCACGGTCCAGGGCATCGTGCAAGCGCGGCTCGACCGGATCGAGCCCGAGATCCGCGAGGTGCTCATGTACGCAGCCGTCATCGGGCGGACATTCTGGCAAGGGGCAGTCGATCACCTGCGGCAGGCGAGCACGACCGCCAGGACCGGCGCATCGGTGGAGGCGATGCTCGGAAAGCTCCGGCAACGGCGGCTCGTCCGCCTGCGCGAGCCGTCTACGCTGCAGGGCGAGCGCGAGATGGCCTTTGCCGACGCAGCGACCCACGAGGTCGCGTACGAGATGCTGAGCGCGAAGCTCCGCCGCGCGTTGCACCTCGACGCGGCCGCCTGGCTCGAGCGGCGGGCGGAGACAGGGGTCGCCGTGGCGCTCCTGGCGGTGCAGTACGACCGGGCCGGCGACGCGGCGCGCGCTGCCTCGGCGTATGCGCGGGCGGCGTCGCGCGCCATGTCCTTCGGCGAGAACGCCGAGGCGATCCGACACCTCGAGCGGGCGCGCGACCTGCAGGACCGGGACGAGGAGGCCAGCGGCGGCGAGCGCGGCGTCGATGACGAGCAGCAGCGGCGGAGTGCCGCCGCTCGGGAGCGCCTCCGCGTACGCTTCGACCTCGGCGATGCGCTGCGCCGCGTGGGTCGGCTCGACGACGCCGAGCGGGTGTACGACGAGGCCCGAGCGCTGATCCTCGGGGTGGAGCTCCGCGTGGGAGCGATGAGCGATCGGGCCGAAGCGCTCAGCTGGGACGCTCGCATCGACGCGCGACTCGCGCTGATCTCGAAGGTGCGCGGCGCGCTCCCGAAGGCGCGGGCGCTCGCCGAGCGGGCGATCGCCCGCGCCACGGAGGCGGGGGAGATCCGCGAGACGCTGGCGATGTACGCATTGCTCACGTTCCTGCACCGCCGCGAAGGGCGGCGCGACGATAGCTGGAAGGCTGCTCGGACGGGACTGCGGATCTGCCGGACGCTCCACCGGAGCGACGAGCGGTGGCGGGAGGACGTCGCGGCGAGCCTGCTCGGCGTGGCGCTCGCGCTCGCCGCGCGTGGCCGGCGGGTCAGCGCGGAGCGGACATACCGCCAGGTCACGCGCGTGGTCTCGGACGCGTCCCATCCCCACCTCGTCAGCCTGGCGTTGAACGGCGTCGCCGTGATGCGCCTCCGCGCGGGGGATCTCCCGGGGGCGCGCGAGACGTTCCTCCGCGCCATCCGACTCAAGGAGCGCTCGGGTGATCTGCACCAGATCGCGATCGGGTACAGCAACCTGGCCGAGACCGAGCTCGAAATGAAGGAGATCGCCGCAGCGCGCGATCACGCCTGGCGCGCGGTGCGGATCGGGGAGCAGAGCCGCGCCGGCTCGGATCTGGCCGAGATGTACCGGAACCTGGCCGAGGCGGAGCTCGGGACCGGCGATCTCGGCGCGGCGCTCGCGGCGGGCCAGAGGGCGCTCGTGATCGCAGAGACGCACGGGCAGATCTACCTCGGCGATGTCGCGAACACGCTGACGCGGGCGACCGTGCAGGCGGCGCCGTCGGCGGACGCGACGCTGCGCGCGGCCGCCCTGGGCGCGGCGGCGGCTCTGGGGGCCTCGTTCGAAGCGCACTTCCGTGAGGGCGAGCTGCGCCAGAACGCCGAGGCGTGCCGCGCGCTGCTCGCCGATGCTTTCGGCGAGCCTCCGGAGCGGTGAACGGCTGAGCGGGAATCCTCTCTCGGTTGCGATCCCGACGAGCAGGTGCGCGCATGCGCTACCTCGTCGCCCGGATCGCGTCCCCAGTCGCCACCAGCGCTGAGATCGCGGTGGCCAGACGTCTGGCTGTCTGGCCAGACGTCTGGCTGTCCGTGGCCAGACGTCTGGCCGTCGCGCTCCGCGGCGAGGCCGTGGCCGCACGCGCTGGCCAGACGTCTGGCCATGGTACGAACCGGGGAGCGCTGGCGAACGCCGGGGAAGAAACCGTGCTCGAACGAGCGGCGGCTCCGCGGAGCGCGCCCCGCTAGCACCAAACGCCCCCGAGCCCTGCAGAGCGCTCACCGACGACTTCCCCGCGAGAAGCAGGAGAACCCGGCGTTGACGCGGGCGAGGGCATCCGGACGGGGTACATCGAGTACGACCGCAGACGCTCGGTCTGCGCCCGGGCAACTGCGCAAGCCCGGGATGAGCCGGCAGCAGGAGCTCGGGGATATCCCGCGCGGCCTCAAGAACCTGGCGAAGGAGCTCCGCGTCTGCGTCGTGGCGCTCGCCCAGATGAACCGCGAGGCGGGGTTGTCGACCTCTCGCCCCGGGAGGCGCCGTGAACCCGCGGAATCACAAGCCAAAGCAGCCGGTCTGGCTCGCCGGCGCCGCCGCGCTCGCGCTGCTCTGCGCGGGGTGCGCCTCGATATCGACCGCGACCGGGTCGCGCGGGCGCGTCGGAGCTTGACGGCGATCTCGACAGCGTCGCGGCGGGCAACACAAACCATTTACCGCAAACTGTTCTGACCGCGCCGCCTCTGGCGCGCGAGCCGTCCAGCGCTATGTTCGTGTCCTCCGGCCGACTCACGCCATAACAGCGATGCTGCGGCCGCGAAGCAACATATAAGGAGCATAGTCATGTCAGACCGCTCGAAGCATTTCGCCGACGAAGACAGGCAAGGGAAAGAGGAAAACGAGAAGCGTCAACTTGAAGTTGACGCCGAGAAGGCGAAGCTCGATGCGATGGTCGAGCTATTCGAAGCCGCGAAGATGGCATACAGGAGCGAGTTCGAGGCGTTTCGCCTCGAACTCAAGGCCGAACGCGTGTCGGCTTCTGTACTAGAGGTACCAAGCCCTGTTCGGGTGATAGAACCGGACACCTGGAAGGGGTTCCAGAGTACCGCAGCGGCGACGATCACCATCGTTACCAGGAAATCCAAGACCGAGTTCGCGCTTCTCTTGGTCGACCAACCGAGCCCTCTCTGCATGCTTGGATGGCGGAAGGATGACCAGAAGCACTACTTCAAGGTCATCGGGTCCGCCGTGCCCCCGCAGGAGGTACTCAGTGCCCCGACTGTCGTACGGAAGCACCTGGATGCCGCGGTGATGGCGGCGAGGACAGGGTAGCCGCCCGCCTCGCCTCCGGCGCTCGCCGACAGCACCGAAGTACGCCTCGAGGGCTGGGCGCCGGGGCCATCTCGGTGTGGTAGGCCCGCGCCCAGCCGCCGCTCCGCCGTCGGGATCCTCCGCTCGGTCCCGCCGCACAAGCGCGCCGTCATGCTTTGGTTCGGCCTGGACCTGGACGAACCCGAGGCCGCGCAGTTCTTCGTCCGAGGCGTCAGAGCCGCCGAGCAGGAGCGCTGGGAGCAGGAGCGGCTTCGCTGACGCGGTGCATTCCGGCTTGCCGGGCGCATTTTCCATGCCGGGCGCCGTCGATCCGGCGAGGGTGCCGTAGTACCCTGCAGGCATGAGCCCCCGACGAGACAGCGCCGCGCCCGCCAGGAAACCCGTGATCCCCGAGGACGATCCGGTGTGGCAGGCCGTACTGCGAGCGCCGACCCGCTATGACGAGGAGATCAGCGACGAGGAGCGCGCGGCGGTAGCGGCTGACGCGAATGCTCCGGGGATCCCTGGCGAAGTGGTGACGGCTGAGATCCGGAAGCGGGCGGAAGCCGAGGGCGCCTTGGCGGAGTACGAGGAGATCATGCGGGGCCGCGGGCGCACCCCATCCCGTCCTCGATGACGTGGCGGATCGAGTGGATGCCGCAGGGCATCGTCTCTCTTCAGCGGGTCCCATGGCAGGATGGTGAGCGCATCGACGCGGCCGTCCAGCGCTTCGCTACGACCGGAGAGGGCGACGCCTACCGGCTTCCCGGCGACACTACCACGACCGTGCGGCTCGCCGTCGGCTCCTACCGCGTCCGCGCCACGTTCGACCCGTGGGACGGCGTGATGCGGGTCTGGTGGATCTACCGGGTGTAGCGCCCGCTCACCAAGCGTGCCGGGTGCGGCTCACGGTTCGCGATCTGCTCCTCCGCGTGAAGCTGATCTCTGGATTCCCTGCCCGGAGGCTCGTACACCACGGCAGCGACTTCTATCAAGTCGTGGAGCGCCGTCCGCGTTCGATCGGCCCTGGTCGCGGCACCCCAACGGGTGCAGCAGACAAGGCCAGACCGAACGCGGACGCCCGTCTCCTCGCCATCGTGAGAGCGATCGTCCCTCTGGAGTCGAGCTCCGCAGCGAGGCGCTGGCCGCACGCGCCGCGTCCGGCGCGCCTCAGGGAACCGGCATCTCGAACGCGACCGCGTAGTTCGGCTGCGCGACCCGCGTCATCGACCCCACGAAGGGGTCCGAGTCGCGGAGCTGGCCCGAGCGCCACGTGCGGCCGGCGAACGCCGTTCCGTCGCTGGTCATGGCGTAGCCGACATAGACGCCCGTCGCGGGGAGATCGCTGCCGACCGTGATGCGCACCGTGTCGCCGGAGATCTCGACCGAGTTGATCCGGATCCGGGAGCTCCCGGTGCGGACCTCGAAGCCGCGTCCCTACGCCCACTCGGTGAGCGCGCCCTGGTGGGGCGCGGGCAGCGAGCTGTCCCAGGCGAGCGGCGGCACGGGCACGTGGAAGCGCACCGTGATCACGCGGCCGCGGCGCTCGACGCGGGTCGGCTCCAGCGGCCGCCAGTCGCGGCCTTGCACGACCTTCTCGTGATAGATCTGCCCGAGCTTCTCGCCGAGCCGCTCGTAACCATCCGTCGTCATGTGGATGTTGTCGCTCGCGTACGGATACTGGTACTTCGGCCCGGAGCAGATGATCTCGCCCGGGCGGTCGACGCCGACCTGCCACTGCGCGAGCGTCGAGGCCGACCGCTGGTTCGAGCCGGTCGGATACGCGTGCTGCTGCGACACGAACATCGGGATCGACTGGGTCTGCCCGGTCAGCGGCTTGAGATCGCTATTGTAGTCGCGCCAGAGCTGGATGAGGTCGTTCTTGTAGGTCGAGCTCCCGGCGTCGGACTCTCCGTGGGTGATCACGATTGCCCCGATGCCGTACGTCTTGCCCTGCGCGCTGGCGAGGCGGGCGATCGCGCCGGCCTCGAACAGCGACGCCGCGTAGGCCCGACCCGTGGTGCCGGTGTCGGTGGCGCCCTTCTTGATGACCGACATGGCCTGTCCGCTCTCGCCGACGACCGTGTGCACGCTGATGAGATCGCTGCCTGTCGCGGCCTGCGCCAGCGTCGTGATCTGGTCGCCCATGGCCGTGTGCGGCGATTCGCCATAGATGTTGCGCGGATACGCGCTCGGGTAGCCGGTGGCCATCGAGCGGATGGGCTCGACCAGCGGCACCATCGAGAGCGACCTGTTGTTCGGATCCCAGGGGGGCACGCTGGCGCTGCCCAGCGAGAGCTTGAGGTTGTGATAGCGCTGGGTGGTCGCCCTGACCGGCGTGGCCTGCGCTCCGACCGACAGGCTCTGACCCGTGCCGATGATCCCGGAGCGAGCATCTGAACGACCGTGTGCGAGCCGGCGTGGGGTGCCGAGCGGACGTGCGCTAGCTACGCTGACGGGGTGACCGAGCGCCCGCGCATTCGGGGATGTTGGCGTGGCAGTGGTGCGCCGTGCAATGCGCTCAGCGCGAAGTGAGCCGCTCGCGTTCTTGCTGCCGTATGCGCCGACGCGCTCCCTCGGCAGTTCCGGGGAGCGCGGTCCGATCCAGCTGTCCAGGAGCGGCGGCGCGCAGCGGCGTCGCCGCCGCCGCCGCGGTCGAGAGGGGTCGTCCCCCCCGGCCGTCAAGCGCCGCGATCGATCTCGTCCCAGAGGCGCACGTCGCTGCGCTCCTTCAGGAAGATGCCGCCGACGACCACGGTGATGAGCGCCACCGTGATGGGGTAGAGCAGACCCGCGTAGATGTTGCCGGTCGCGACCGTCACCGACGAGGCGATGAGCGGCAGCATGCCGCCGAACACGCCGTTGCCGATGTGGTACGGAATCGAGAGCGACGTGTAGCGCACCTTCGCGGGGAAGGCCTCGACGAGGTAGGCCGCGATCGGGCCATAGACCATCGTGACGAAGAGCACGAGCACAAACACGAGCGCGGTGAGCGCGGCCGGGCTGTCTGCGTTCTGCTTCATGGCCCAGAACACCGGGTAGAAGCCGATGGCGCCGCAGAGGTTGCCCGCGAGCATGATCTTCTTCCGGCCGATGCGGTCGGAGAGCGCGCCGAAGAACACGAAGAACGGCATGCCGAGGGCGAGCGCGGCGGCGACCACGATGTTGGTCGTGACGACGGGGACCTTCAGCGTGTTCTGGAGGAAAAACAGCGCGTAGAACTGCCCCGTGTACCAGACCACGCCCTGGCCGGCCGTCGCGCCGAAGAGGGCGATCAGGATGACCTTCCAGTTCCGCTTGAAGCTGTCCTTGACGGGAGCGTTCGACGTCTTCCCGGAGGCCTTGAGCTTCGCGAAGATGGGCGACTCCTTGAGCCGCGTGCGGACGTAGAAGGACACCGCGACGAGCAGGATCGACAGGAGGAACGGGACGCGCCAGCCCCACGCCTTGAAGTCGTTCTCGCCGACGAAGAGGCGGGTCCCGAGGATCACCGCCAGCGAGACGAACAGGCCGAGCGTCGCCGTGATCTGGATGAACGAGGTGTAGAAGCCGCGCTTCTCGTCGGGCGCGTGCTCGGCGACGTACACCGCCGCGCCGCCGTACTCGCCGCCGAGCGCGAGCCCCTGCACGAGGCGGATCAGGACGAGCGCGATCGGGGCGAGGATCCCGATGCTCTCGTACGTGGGCAGCAAGCCGATGAGCGCCGTCGCGCCGCCCATGAGCAGGAGCGTCACGAGGAACGCGTACTTCCGGCCGACGACGTCGCCGACGCGCCCGAACACGAGCGCGCCGAAGGGGCGGACGACGAAGCCGGTGGCGAAGGTGCCCAGCGTCAGCAGGAAGCCCGCTGTCGGGTTGTCCTTCGGGAAGAAATGGGTGGAGATGTCCTTGGCGAGGCTCCCGAAGATATAGAAATCGTACCACTCGATCATCGTGCCGCCCGCGGACGCGAAGATGACCTTCCAGAGAGTGGAGCTGCTGACGACCTCGCGCGCGCCCTCGCTGTCGTGGGCGCGGATGCCGGGGGTCACGGCAACGCTTTCGGGAGACGACTGTGCCATGGGAGCGATTCCTCGATGTAAGGAGTTGCAGCGCTTGTCGAGCGGCTCGAGGCAGGCCTCTGGCCGGCGTGGAACCGTGGCGAGGGAGCTACGGTGTCTTTCATGGTCCCTCCTCCCTCCCGAGCGGCGGCGTCGCAGCCGCGGCGCGCCAGGAGCGAGGAGCCGGGCAGCGCGCGAGCGCGCGCTGACACCCAGTGATGCCAAGTCCCCCGGCTCGCCGCGTGCTGAACTCCATCATCCGAATACCACGCGAGGAGCCGAGAGAATACCCGTTCCGTCACCAGGGTAGCACGTGGGCGGCCTCTTCCGGTGATGCCGCGTTACGATCGGTAACACCAGGCGGCGAGTTGCGGGCACCCCTTGAGCGGTAGACCACCTCGTCGTGCCGTCCCGGCCAGGGCGCGCGCCTCACCGCGCCGCGGTCGACCGGCTGCTCAGGAGCGCGGCCGGGGGATCCCGAGCCGCTGCCGGCGCTCCCAGAGGGCCTTGCGGCTGATGCCGAGGCGACGAGCGAGCTCGGTCTCCGTCAGCTCGTGCTGGTGCTCGAGGACGAAGCGGCGGAAATAGCCCTCTAGCGAGTCCGACGAGGGGACTCCGTCGAGCGCGGCCGCGGGCGGAGCGGGCGCTGGCGGCGGCAGAGGGGCGTCGAGCCCGAGCTGGGCCAAGCCGATCTCGCTGCCCTCGGCGAGGACCATGGCGCGGTGAACGGTGTTCTCCAGCTCCCGGACGTTGCCCGGCCAGGGGGCCGCCGCGATGGCGGCGCGCGCCTCCGGCGACAGCGTGAACGGCGCCCGGCCCGTCGCCATCGCGCGCCGCTCGAGCAGCGACTCCGCGAGGCGCACGGCGTCGCCGGGGCGCTCGCGCAGCGGCGGGAGGTGGATCTCGAGGACCCGCAGCCGGAGGTGGAGATCGCTCCGGAACGACCGCTCGCGCACCATCGCCGCGAGATCACGGTTCGTCGTGGCGATGAGGCGCACGTCGACGCGCCGGGCCCGCACCGCGCCCACACGCCGCACCTCGCCGGTCTGGAGGAAGCGGAGGAGCCGCGCCTGGACCGCCGCCGGCAGCCCGCCGATCTCGTCGAGCAGGAGCGTCCCGCCCTCCGCGGCCTCGCAGAGCCCCGCGCGCGCCGAGAGCGCGCCGGGGAAGGCGCCGCGCTCGTACCCGAACAGCTCGGCCTCGATCAGCCCCTCCGGGATGGCCGCGCAGTGGGCCGGGACGAACGGGAGCTGCCGCCGCGGGCTCAGCCGGTGAACGGCGCGGGCGAGCGTCTCCTTGCCGGTGCCGCTCTCGCCGAGCACGAGCAGCGTCGCCTCGCTCGGCGCGACCTTGCGCACCCGCGCGAACACCTCCCGCATGGCCGCCGAGCCGCCGATCATACCCTCCAGCTCGTCGCCCGCTGGCGCAGGCGGCGCAGGCGGCGCGGGCGGCGCAAGGGCCGCCGCGCGCGGCGCGGCCTCCGGCGCGGTGTCCGCGGGCGCGCGCCGACCGGGCCGCGCGCCGGCGAGGTGGTGGTCGACGAGGGCGAGGAGCTCGTCGTGGTCGAACGGCTTCGAGAGGTAATCCGCGGCGCCGCGTTTCACCGCGTCGACCGCCGCCTTCACCGTGGCGTAGCTCGTCATCAGCACGACCGGCGCGTCGCCGCACCGGCCGACGAGCTCCGTGCCCGGCGCGCCGGGCAGCCGCACGTCGGCCAGCACCAGATCGAACGCGCGGAGATCGCGGTCCGCCTCGGCCTCGGCGATCGATCCCACCTCGACGACGGCGTGCCCGTGGCGCTCGAGCAGCCGCCGGAGCTCCGCCCGGATGACGACCTCGTCCTCGACAAGCAGGATCCGGCTCATGGCTCCGCCTCGGCCCCGCGCCGCGCCCCGGCCGCGCCGGCGAGCGGGAGCCGGACGATGACCGTCGTCCCCTGCCCCACCGCGCTCCGCAGCGAGAGCGTCCCGCCGTGATCCTGCACGATCGAGCGCGACAGCGGCAGGCCGAGCCCCGTGCCGCTCGGGTCGCGCTTCGTCGTCACGAACGGCTCGAGCACCTCGGCGAGGAGCTCCTCCGGGATGCCGCTGCCGTGGTCCTCGACCTCCACCACGATCTGCCCCGCCTCGAGCCGCCCGCGCACGGCGATCGTCGCGCCGGCCTCGGAGGCGTCGCGGGCGTTCGCGAGCAGGTTGACGAAGACCTGCACGAGCTCTCGCCGGTCGCCGATGACGACGAGCGACTCCGGGCAGGCCTGCTCCACGTGGACGCGCGGCGCCGCGCGGTCGAACCGGATCAGCCGCTCGGCCTCGGCGATCACCTCGGCGAGCGACACGCGCCCGACCCGCGCCCGCGGGATCTCGCCGGGCGACGGCACCGCGCCGGTGCGGCTGTGGTCGAGCAGCGATCGCAGGATGGCCTCGATGCGGGCCGCCTCGCCGAGGATGAGGCCCGCCCGCGCGCGGAGCTCGTCGCTCTCGGCCTCGGCCCGGAGGTTCTGCGCGAGGCAGGCGATGCCGGTGAGCGGGTTGCCTACCTCGTGCGCCACGCCCGCGGCGAGGCGGCCGAGCTGCGCGAGGCGATCGCGGTGGGCGAGCTGCCGCTCGAGCGCGCGCTGCTCGGTGCGGTCCTCCACGAGCAGGACCACGCCCCCCGAGGCGGCCCGCGCGTCGAGCGGGTCGAGCGCGGCGCGGTGCACGCGCAGCGCGCGCGTGCGCCCCGCCACGCGCGCCTCGATCTCCTCGGCGCCCGCGCCGCCCTCGCCGGCGGAGGCCGCGCTGGCGGCGCGGGCGAACAGCTCCGCGAAAGGGGCCGGCAGCCGGTCGAGCGGCGCCCCGACGAGGTCGCGCTCCTCGGCGCCGACGAGCGCCTCGAAGCGCCGGTTCACGAGGCTTATCGCGCCGTCGGCCCCCACGGCGCAGACCCCGAGCGGGAGCTGCGCGAGCACCGAGCGGAGCCACCGCCGCAGGAGGTCGAGCTCCCTCGCCGCCCCGACGAGCGTCGTCTCCCCCCGCGCGAGGCGCCGCTCCAGCCACCGGAGCTCCTCGGTGAGCGCGCCGCTCGCCTCTCGACGCGGCGCCGCGGCGGGGGCGTGCGCCTCCTCCGCGGCCGTCCTCGCGAGCACCGGGCCGACAAGCGGCGACAGGTTGCGGTGCAGGCGCTCCTGCAGCGCGTGGAGCTCCGTCGGCCGCGTCTCGTCGCGCGGGATGTCGAGCTCGATCCGCGCGCGCGTTACCTCGATGCCGGCCGCCTCGCGGCCGAGCAGGCGGGCGAGCCGCTCCTCCAGCGCGCCCACGCTCGCGGGCACTGTCGCGCGCTCCACCGACGGGCCGATCTCGCGGCGCGTGCAAAGGCGCGCCGCCTCGCGCTCCTCCTTGGCCGGCGGACGCAGGAGCGAGACGAGCCCGAGCGTCGCGCCGTTGACGGCGAGCGACGCGAACGTCGGCAGCGACCAGGTGTCTATCGGCATTGCGCGCGTCGCGCTCATCGCGTGCGCCGCGGGGTCCAGGCCCGCGCGCAGGAGCTCGAGCCACGCCGGATCGAGCCCGGTCATCTCGGGCAGGAGCGGCGCGAGGCACGTGGCCGTCCAGGTCGCGATGCCGGCCGCGAGCCCGGCGATGAACCCCGCGCGCGTCGCGCGCTCCCAGAAGAGCGCGGCGAAGAGCCCCGGCAGGAACTGCGCGAACGCGACGAACGACACGATGCCGCTCTCGACGAGCAGCCCACGGTGCTGCTGCGCGCGGTGGAAGAGCCACCCGCCGACGAGGATGGCGGTCAGGAGGCCGCGCCGGAGCCACAGCACGCGCGCGTAGACGTTGCGGCGCAGGGTCCTGCGGGCGAGCGGCAGGAGCAGGTGCGTCGCGCTGTCGCTCGCGAGGGCGACGGCCGTGACCATGGCCATGGCGCTCGCCGCGGAGATGCCGCCGATGAAGGCGGCGAGCGCGAGCCAGCGCTGGCCGAGCAGCTGCGGCACGAGCAGCACGTAGCTGTCGGCCGGCTCCGCCGGGGCGAGGCGGGTCCCGGCCCAGAGGACGGGCAGGACGGGCAGGTTGAGCGCGAGCAGGAACAGCGGGAAGGCCCAGGCCGCCCTGGCGAGGGCGCGGTCCCCGGCGCCGCTGGCGAAGGCCATGTGCCACTGCCGCGGCAGCAGGAAGGCCGCGGCGAAGCTGATGACGAGCATCGAGGTCCAGCCGCTGTCCTCGCGCACGGGGCGGCCGAGCGCCTCGACGTCGGCGGCGTGATCGCTGAGCCAGCCCGCGAGCCCGCCCATCCCGCCGAACGCCCCGATCACGGCGAGCAGGCCCACGGCCGCGAGCACGGCGAGCTTCGCGGCCGACTCGAACGCGACCGCCGCCGCGAGGCCGTCCTCTCGCCTTTGCCCGGCGGAGGGGCGGGCTCCGAAGAAGGCCGTAAAGAGCGCGAGCAGCACGCAGAAGATGGCGCCGACGGCCTCCTCGTGCCCCGGCCCCGAGAGCACGCGGACCGACTGCTCGGTCGCGCGGAACTGCTGCGCGATGTAGGGCACGCTGGCGACCAGGGAGAAGGCGGCGGCGAGCGCCCCCGCGGCGGGGCTCTGGAAGCGGAACGCGAGCAGGTCGGCGAGCGAGGAGAGGCGCTGCTCGCGCGTGATGTGGAGGACGCGCGACCAGAGGAGCGGCGTGGCGATGCACGCGAGCGTCGGGCCCAGGTAGACAGCGAGGAAGACGAGCCCGTGGCGCTGCGCGAAGCCGACGCCGCCGTAGTACGTCCACGACGAGGCGTAGACGCCGAGGGAGAGGGCGAGCACGAGCGGGTGCCGCGCGAGGGCGCGGGGGATCCACGCGCGCTGCGCGGCGAGCGCGAGCGCGGCGAGCACGCCCAGCCAGGCTACCGTGGCGAACAGGAGGACGCCGACGTCGATCACGGCGGGAGCTCTCGATCGGCGCGGGTGGTCGCGCCGGGGACAGCGTCGCCGCGGGTGGCGTCGCCGCGGACGGCGTCGCCGCGATCGGCCGCGGCGCGATCGACGTCGGCGCGGTCGGAGCGCGTCGCGAGCGCGGCGAACACGATCAGCGCGATCCACACCGCGAAGACGGCCGCGACCGCGAGCAGGCCGCGGGCCCAGAGCAGGCGCGCCGGCGACACGAGGAGGACCGTGCCCAGCAGCATGAGCACGAGCGCGCGATCCGCCGCGCCGACGTCCGCGCCGTGTCCTCCGCTCATGACAGAAGGCTACTCAGGGCCGCAGCGGCTGAATACGCGTGGACGTATAACGCATCACGTCATCAGAGGCTGGCGATCGCGATCTGGGGCGCCGGGTCAGCGGGCGGGAGCGATCCCGACGCCCGCGTCTGTGCCCTCGGCGCGCGAGACGGGGTGGGAGTCGCGCGCGCGCCCGGTCATCCGCCCTCGGCCGCGATCCCGGCGAGCATGCTGCGTGCGTGCGCGATCACGCCCTCGTTGCCCGACTCGACCGCCCACTTCGCCGCGATCGCGGGGAACGCCGCCCAGCGCTCGGCGGCGTGTACCGCGAGACCAGGCCACGTCCTGCCGCCGGCCGCCTCGAAGCGCGCGATGCACGCGTCGAGCGCCGTCTTGCCGAAGGCGCCGACGAAGAGCGCGAAGTCGTTCGAGGGATCGCCGAGGTGGGCCTCGGTCCAGTCGAGGATCCCCGTGAGCCGGCCGCTCTCGTCGAGGAGCATGTGCCCGGGGTGGAGATCGCCGTGCACCAGGGCGAGGTGGCGCGGCCAGATGGCGTCGTTCGCGAGCCAGCGCTGCCACCGCGCCCACAGGGCATCCGGCGGCCCGAGCGCGGCGCGCGTCTCGTCCATGGCCCGCGCGTGGAGCTGGCGCGCGTCGTCGATCGACTTCACAGGGACGCCCGCGGCCTCGATCTCGGCCGCGTCCACGCGCTGCAGCGCCGCCAGGGCCTCCGCCATCGACGCGATGAACACCGCCGACGGCGCCGCCGGATCGACGCGGTTCCAGCGCACCCCCGCCTCGGGATCGATGGTCACCGCGGGCACGTCGCCGAGCCGCGGATAGGCGATCACGTGGTCGGTGTGCACGCGCCAGTCGGGCACGGCCACCGGCAGGTGCTTGCGCACCAGGGCCAGCACGCGCGCCTCCACGCGGGCCGACTCGACCTCCGCGCGCCGGCGCGGCGTGCGCACGACCCACGGCACGCCTTCCTCGTCATGGGCGTGCACGACGAGGAAGGCGAGCCCGGTCTGGTCGAAGTCGGCGTGGGACGTCGTGAGCCGGAGCCCCGCGCGGCGCGCCGCATCGAGGAGCGCGCCGGCGGACTCGATCGGCGCGAAGGAAGAAGAACCCATGGACGAGATTTCGTTGCGTTCGGTCATGATGCGAGCCTCTTCGCGTGCCGCCGGCAGGGCAGCGCGCGTGGCTGGGGGAAGACTCGCGGCGCGAGCTCACGACCGACCCGACGTGCGTGGCGTGCTCCCTCCAGGCTGCCGGGCGTGAGTCAACGCACCCCGGTCTTCCACGTTTCGAGGGAACTCGAGAGAACGAGGGAAGACGGAGCACGGACAGGCACCCGCGCGCTCACCGCTCAATCTCCGGCCGGGCCGGGGACTACAGGGAGGGCGAGGATGCCGAGCTCAGCGGAACCGGATGGACTCCACGGCCGGAGGGTCTCATGCAGCGCCTCGCGCCGCAACCTCCTCTTCGCCCGCGAGGTCGAGGAGGCGCGCGAGGACTACCTCGAGCCAGCCCAGCGTGCGCCCGGCCCGCCCGCTCCCATGCGGCGCCGGGTCCCCCCCGCGCGGCGCCGGGTCCCCGGCCAGGAGCGCCCGCGCCCCGTTGGCGATGCCGCCGGGCCGCCGCCGCAGGCGCCGCGCGCAGAGGTCGCGCAGGTCGAGGAACGGCGGCCGCCCGAGGCCCTCCTGCGCGAGCAGGTCCGCCGTGAACGAGCCCCAGGCGCCGAGCACGCCGTCGTGGCCCACGAACGCGCGGAACCGGGCCAGGACCGCCCCCGCTTCCTCGCCGTCGAGCAAGCGCCGCTCGGGCACCTCGAGCTGGTGCGCGACGCTGGGCCCCAGCGGCCGCCGCGGGCGGAGGAACGCCTCGAAGCGCTCGCCCGACGCGCGGCAGGCGACGAGGTGCACGAGCTCGGAGCGGGGCCCGGCCACGCTGGCTCCCGGTGGCACCCCGGCGCCGGCTCCCGTCGGCCACCCGGAGTTGGCCCCGCCGTCGACGAGCACCACCCTCGACGGCGCAGCGAGGTAGGGGCGCAGCGGCGACAGCGGCGAGACGGCCTGCGCGCGCCGCCGTCGCGGGGCGTCGCTCGTCGCCTGGCACGCGATCTGCCGGTCGACCATGAACTCGAAGGCCCGCAGCATCGCGTCGAAGCGCGCGGGCTCGTCCTCGAGCGCGGCCAGCGCGCTGGCCACCGCCTCGACCGTGGCGAGGCACTCGGGCCGCGGCTCCTTGCGGATACGGTAGTTGCCCGGCGCCCGCGGCGTCACGCCGATGCGGCGCACCGAGGCCAGGCGCGGGTTCAGCGCGAGCATCTTCCTCGCCTGCCACCACGTGCCGTCGACCACGATGAGCGACCGCACCGGCGGGCCGCCCGCCGGGTCGGCGTCGCCCCCGGGGAAGAGCACGGCGGTCGTCGGATCGCTGGCGAGCGCGACGATCCGCGCGTCCTCCTCGAAGATCACCCCCTCATGCAGCTCGGAGTTGGGCAGCGACAGGTGCGTCATGCGCGCGGTGCCGATGCCCACGCGCCGCTCGCGCGGGTGCTGGAGGAGCACGACCCGGGTCCGCGTCGGCAGCGAGGGCAGGAGCGCGCAATAGCAGACCGGACGGGGGCGCCGGCAGCGCCAGCAGACGTCGCGCATGGGCGAACCCTAGGCCGCGCTGGCCGGGAGATCCACGTGGGCAGCGCCTCACCTGGCGCTGTAGGGTGTCCCGTCCCTGTGGACGTAGCCCTCGGGCAGGGCTCGCAGGTCGATGTCGGGGTAGTCGGCCACATCGTCCGGGGGGTTCGTCCCCACCTCGAGCACGACGGCCTCTCGATCCGAGCGGTTCTGCAGGTGGTGACCGTCGGGCTCCCCCGCGCGAAACCCGGCGCAGTCCCCCGCGCGCAGCACCTCTTCGCCCGCGTCCGTGACCAGCACCACCTCGCCTTCCAGCACCATGACGAACTCCTCGCTCCCATGATGCCAGTGCCGCTGGCTCGACCACTGGCCGGGGGGCAGGCGCAGCAGGTTGACGCCCAGCTGCGTCAACCCCGCCGCGATGCCGAGCCGCACGCGCTTTCGCTCGCGGCAGTGGGCGTCGTACGGCGGTGGATACGCGGTGCCAACACGGACCGGGGCCTGAGCGAGATCGATCTTCTTCATCTTATGCAATCACCCTTCTGCGCCAGATGGCGCGAAGTCTACCCCTTCGCCGCCGGATCCCAGGCGTCGAGCAGCTCTCGCGCGGCGCGCAGCGGGCTGAGGGAGCCGGCCTCGACGAGGCCCTCCATCGCGGGCATCCGCTCGCGCACGGCGGCGCTGCGCAGGAACGTCTCGCGCAGCTGCCCCTCGATGAGCTCGAACAGCCAGCGGCGCGACTGCGCGGCCCGGCGGCGCTCTAGCCAGCCGCCGGCCTGCATGTGCGCGCGGTGGCGCAGCACGATCTCCCACGCTTCCCGGACGCCGCGGTTCTCCTGGGCCGAGCAGACGCCGACGATGGGCGTCCAGCCGTGCGGCGCCGGCGGGAACAGGTGCAGCGCGTTTTCATAATCGCGGCGCGATCGCGCGGCCCGGTCGGCGTTGCCGCCGTCGGCCTTGTTGATGATCACGAGGTCGACGAGCTCCATGATCCCCCGCTTCACGCCTTGCAGCTCGTCCCCTGCCCCCGGGAGCATCAGGAGCAGGAAGCAGTCCGTCATGTCGGCGACCGCGACCTCGGACTGGCCCACACCGACGGTCTCGACAAGGATGTTGCGGTACCCCGCTGCCTCGCAGAGCAGGACGGCCTGGCGCGTGGCCCGCGCCACGCCGCCGAGCGAGCCGCCCGACGGCGAGGGGCGGATGAAGGCGCGCGGATCGCTGGCCAGCCGCGGCATCCGGGTCTTGTCGCCGAGGATGCTCCCGCCGTGAACAGGGCTGCTGGGATCTACAGCGAGCACGGCGGCGGTCTCCGCCCGCTCGCGCACGAGGTGAACGCCGAGGGCGTCGACGAACGTGCTCTTGCCGACGCCGGGGACACCGGTGATGCCGAGCCGCGCGGCGCCGCCGCTGTGAGGCAAGCAGAGCTCCAGGACCTCCTCGGCGAGCGCCTGGTGGCGGGGGAGCGAGCTCTCGGCCAGCGTGATGGCGCGGGCGAGCGCCGCGCGGTCGCCCGCGAGGAGACCGTCGACGAGCTGCCTCGGGCTCGGCTTCAACCTAGCGAGCCTCCTGCGCGGACAGCCGCTCGATGAGCGTGCGGACGATCCGCGCCGCGGCGTCCGGGATGACCGTCCCCGGGCCGAAGACGCCGGCGACGCCGCGCTCCTCGAGATAGCGGTAGTCCTGCGGGGGGATCACGCCGCCCGCCACAACGAGGATGTCCCCGCGGCCGGCCTCCCCGAGCGCCTCGATCAGCTGCGGCACCAGGGTCTTGTGGCCCCCCGCGAGCGACGAGATGCCGACCACGTGAACGTCGTTCTCGACGGCGTGGCGGGCCACCTCCTCCGGGGTCTGGAAGAGCGGACCTATATCGACGTCGAACCCGAGATCGGCAAAGGCGGTGGCGATCACCTTCATGCCCCTGTCGTGGCCGTCCTGGCCCATCTTGGCGACCAGGATGCGCGGGCGGCGGCCCTCGAGCGCGGCGAACTCGCGGACGAGCGCCTCCACGTCGCGGGCGGCCCCCGCCTCGCGGATCTCCGCGCCGTAAACGCCGCTGACAGTGCGCACCGGGGCCTCGTAGCGGCCGAAGACGCGCTCGAGCGCGTCGGAGATCTCGCCGAGCGTCGCGCGGCGGCGCGCGGCCTCCACGGCGAGCTCGAGCAGGTTCCCCTCGCCCGTCTCGGCGCAGCGGATGAGCGCGGCGAGCGACTCGCCCACGGCGGCCTTGGCGCGGGCGGCCTTCACCGCGCGGAGCCGGGCGACCTGCGTCTCGCGAACCGCTGTGTTGTCGACCTCGCGCAGCTCGATGGGCGCCTCTCGCTCCAGCCTGTACGCATTCACGCCGACGATGACGTCGCGGCCCGCGTCGATGCGGGCCTGCTTGCGGGCCGCCGCCTCCTCGATGCGCATCTTGGGCAAGCCGTTCTCGATGGCCTTGACCATCCCGCCGAGCGACTCCACCTCCTCGATGAACTGCCACGCTTGTCGCGCCAGCCGGTCCGTGAGGCGCTCGACGTGGTGGGAGCCGCCCCACGGGTCGATGACCCGGCAGATGTCGGTCTCACCCTGCAGCAGGAGCTGCGTGTCCCGCGCGACCTTGGCCGAGAAATCCGAGGGGAGCGCCAGCGCCTCGTCGAGGGCGTTCGTGTGCAGCGACTGGGTGCCGCCGAGCACCGCCGCGAGCGCCTCGATGGCCGTGCGCGTGATGTTGTTGAACGGGTCCTGCTCGGTGAGGCTCCAGCCCGAGGTCTGGCAGTGGGTGCGCAGCGCCATGGTCCTCGGGTTCTTCGGGTGGAAGCCCTTCACGATCTTCGCCCAGAGGAGCCGCGCCGCGCGCAGCTTGGCGATCTCGGTGAAATGGTCCATGCCGATCCCGAAGAAGAACGAGAACCGCCCGGCGAAATCGTCGATGTCCATGCCCGACGCGATCCCGGTGCGCAGGTACTCGAGGCCGTCGGCGAGCGTGTAAGCGAGCTCCAGCTCGGCTGTCGCGCCGGCCTCCTGCATGTGATAGCCGCTGATGCTGATCGAGTTGAACCTGGGCGTCTTCTCGGCGGTATAGCGGAAGATGTCGGCGACGATCCTCATCGAGGGCGCCGGCGGGTAGATATAGGTGTTCCGGACCATGAACTCCTTGAGGATGTCGTTCTGGATGGTCCCGGAGAGGAGCTCGGGCCTGACGCCCTGCTCCTCGGCAGCGACGATGTAGAACGCCATGATGGGCAGCACGGCGCCGTTCATCGTCATCGACACGCTCATCCTGTCGAGCGGGATCTGGTCGAAGAGGATCTTCATGTCCTCCACGGTGTCGATCGCCACACCGGCCTTCCCGACGTCGCCAACGACACGCGGGTGGTCCGAGTCGTAGCCGCGATGGGTCGCCAGGTCGAAGGCGACCGAGAGGCCGGTCTGCCCGGCGGCCAGGTTGCGCCGGTAGAACGCGTTCGACTCCTCGGCCGTGGAGTACCCGGCGTACTGGCGGATGGTCCACGGGCGGACCACGTACATGCTTGTATACGGCCCGCGCAGGAACGGCGGAATGCCGGCCGAGAACCCGACGTGCTCGGGAGGCGCTGTGTCGTCGGAAGGCGCCGCGCCCGGCTCGGGGAGCTCCGCCGCGTCGTCGATCTGCCGCAGGGCCGAGCGCGCGAGGCTGCGCGTGAGCTGCTCGATGTACCAGGAGCCGGCCGCAGGGCTCTCGGCGGCGTTGAAGTGGGCCTCCTCGCGGAGGATGACCCGGGCGTTGCCGAGCAGGCGCTCGGGCGGAGCGATCACGAGGTCGTCCGCGCCGCCGGCGAGGGCCGCCATCATGGCCACGATCCCGCGGAGGAGGTTCTTGTGCGGCTCGTCGCCGGGCACGGCCGCCGAGGGGACGACGGCGGTGATGGTGGCGCCCGGCCGCAGGCGCTCGGCCAGGAGGCGCGCGGCGCGGAGGCGGGCTATCTCGAGGAAGTAGCTGCACCCCATCATGAAGCGCAGCTCCGGCGCGCCGCCCTGGAGCTCGGCCACGAGCGAGGCCACGAGCGGGCCGCCTTCCGCCGGCGGGAGCGCGGGGCTGTCCGCCGCGAAGAGCGGCGGCACGAGGAGCCCCTCGGCGCTCGCCCAGGCGAGAGCGTCGGCGGTCTTCCCCTTGAGATCCCGCTCCAGCGCCTGCTTCCAGGTCCCGAGCGCGACCGGCGCGAACTCCGCGAAGAGCTTTTCATTCATGGGATTCATGAGACTGCACGACCTCGATGAGATGGCCGAACGGCGCGTCGTCGCGCGACTTCGGGTGCAGGAAGAAGATCGTCGTCCCCCGGGAGCCGGGCCGGGGCGCCGCGTCGATGATGCGAAAGCCCCTCGCCTTGAGCTCGTCGAAGGCGACCTGCACGTCGCGGACCCGGTAGGCGACGTGGGCGAAGCCCCCGCGGCCGCCGTTCTTGTCGATGAGCTTCTGGACGGGAGACTCGGGCGAGAGGGGCTCGAGGAGCTGGATGAGGTTGTCGCTGTCGCCGATGCGGAGCAGCACCTCGCGGACCTGATCCGTGCCCCGGACCTCCTCCCGGTGCACCTCGCGGAAGCCGAGCATCTCGTACGCGTTCACCTGCGCCTCGAGCTGCCCGGCAGGCACGGCGATGGCGAGGTGGTCGATGAACAGAAAACCGGGAATCTGGTCCTTCATGCGCTCTCCTCGGTCCAACAGAGAGGTTCTAGTGCAGCGCTCGGCCGCTGCAGATGATGGATCTTGCTCACCGGACCCGCCACGCCGGGTGCTCGTCCCCGATCGCGGGCACCTCGACGAGGCCGTTCTCGACCGCCCCGTCGTCGCTCTCGGGCTCGCACAGGTACACGGCTATCGCGCCGAGCGGCTGATCTGTGTCGATCCGGGACCACCCCTCGGGGGCCCGCCGCGCCTCCTCACGCCACCGCACGGCCACCTCGCCGACCCGGGCCGCCTCGAGGATCGCGCGGCCGCCCTCGGCGCCCAGCGACGCCACCCGGGCGACCTCGACGTCGTGGACGCCCTCGGCCGGCGCTGCGCGGAGCCCGTGCCGGCGCAGGGCCTCGGCGATGGCCGGCGGCACGAGGTAGGCCCGCGGCCGGTCCACCACGGTGGTCCCGACGAACCGCGCGTGGTGCGGGATCCGCAGCGTGACGGGCGCACCATCGAACGTCCGCGGGCTGCGCGTGAGGATGTCGATCGGGGTCGCGGTCGGCTCGAGCCGGTACCGGACCGCGACGCGATCCGGCGGCCGGGCGCTCGCGGCGACCACCTCGCGGACGGCGTCGGCGTGCGCGGCGGCCCAGGAGAGGGTCTCGATCTGCCAGGCCGAGGCGGTCTGTACGCGCTCCTCGAACGGCAGGTAGCTGTAGCACTCGAGCAGGAGGTCGAGCCGGCCCGTGAGCCCGCGGTAGTTGGACCCGAAGCGCGGATGGTGCGGGTAGGTCATCCAGCCGAGCCCGACCGGCGCTGCGGGGTCGACCTCGCCGTTTGCGTCGAGCACGCGCTCGTCCTCGACGAAGTTGCCGTACCAGCAGCTCTCGAAGCCGCGCTTCTTGACCGCGGCGATCACGTCGGGCACGAGGCGGTCGCGCATCATCGCGATCGGCTCGGCGCGGCCGGACTCGACGGTGTGCGGCACGTCGACGGTCATGTGGAACCGGTGCACCGAGCCGTTCGTCGCGTGGTTGTCGATCGTGAGGTCGGGCGCCCACGGGATGCACACGTGCTGCTGGAGCAGGCGCATCTCGGGCGCGGCCTGGCGGAGGTAGTCGCGGTTCAGGTTGATGCCCTGGCTCTGGGTGCGGGTGCCGACGACGGGACCTGGCTGCCCGGCGAGCTTCTTCAGGTCGAGGCGGCGGTTCTGCGGGTCGAGCGCGTCGTTGCCGTCCGGGTTGAAGAGCGGCACGACGAGGAGCACGAGCGTGTCGAGCCAGTCGGGGTGCCTGCCGTCGAGCAGGTCGCGGACGAGCGCGAGGCTCGCCTCCTTGCCCTCCACCTCCCCGGGATGGATCCCGTCGAGCATCAGCACCACGGGGCGCCCGGCGCGGCGCGCCTCGGCCGGGGAGCGCACGCCGTCCTTCGACAGCACGAGCAGCGGCAGCTCGCGTCCGCCGGGGCTGGCGCCGAAGGTCGTCACGTGCAGGCGCGGGTCGTCGCGGGCCGCGAGCGCGCGCACGAACCGCATCACGTCCGCGTGCAGGGAGGTCTCACGGAATCCGGTGGCTTCGGCGCGGGTGAGCAGCATGGGCTCAACTTCTACCCCGCAGCCCGCGAGGACGGGCAGCTATCGACGCCGAGGCCGCGTCCGGGCGCCTGGTCCGCCGGCGCGGGCGAGGTCACCGGCGGCGCGCGGCTCCCCCGCCCCGCGATGCGCGCCGGCGCGACGACGCCCCGGCCACGCGCGCGGGCGGCGAGCTCGACACGCTCGGCTTCACGATCGCGGGAAGAGCGCGCGCGCGTGGCCGTTGCACGAGCTAGGCTTCGGTCGTGGGCTCCTCTGCACGGGGCTCGCGAGGGATCAGGATGAGCACCATCGAAACCAGGTCGATCACCCGTGAGCTCAAGCTCCATGCGGCGCTGCTCGGAGGCTTCGTCGCGCTCCTCTGGAGCATCGAGATCCTCGATCTCGTCGTCTTCCGTGGGTCGCTCGATGCGCTCGGGATCCGCCCGCGCACGGTCCCGGGGCTCGTCGGCATCGCGCTCGCGCCGCTGCTCCACGGCGGCTTCGCCCACCTCGCGGCGAACACGTTGCCCTTCCTCGGGCTCGGCTGGCTGATCATGCTGCGCAAGAAGAGCGATCTCTTCCTCGTGACGCTCGTCGCGGCCCTCGTGGGCGGCCTCGGCGTCTGGCTCCTCGGGTCGCCCTCGTCGGTGCACATCGGCGCGAGCGGCGTGATCTTCGGCTATTTCGGCTTCCTGCTCCTCCGCGGCTGGTTCGAGCGAAGCGCCCTCTCGATCGCGCTGTCGCTCGTTGTCGGCCTCGTCTACGGCGGGATGATCTGGGGCGTGCTCCCCACGCGGATGGGAATCTCCTGGGAGGGCCATCTGTTCGGCTTCCTCGGCGGCGCCCTCGCGGCGCGCCTGCTCGGCGGCCGCTTGCGCGCGCAGGCCGCCCGCGCCGGAGCGCGGCCGCTCGCGGGGCGCCGGCTGCGCGGATGAGCGCCTGCGCGGCGCGAAGGGGCGCGGCCGCGCAGCGCGGATGAGCGCGCCTGCGCGGCGCAGATAGGCGATGAGCGCGCTTGCGCGGCGACGTTCGGCGCCTCATCCCACGCTGGTTCAATGAGGAGCCCTGCGGTTCGCCTTTCTGTCATCGGCGCGGAGGAGCGGCTCGCTGCGCTGCATCGCGAGCTCGAGGCGTGCCGCGCGTGCCCGAAGATGATCGGCCCCGTCGTCCACGGCCCGGCGGTCCCCAGCCGGATCCTGCTCATCGGCCAGGCGCCCGGCCCTCGCGAGGGCAGCCTCGGCCGTCCGTTCGCGTGGACGGCGGGCCGCACGCTGTTCCGCTGGTTCGAGGGGGCGCTCGGCGTCGGAGAGGCGGACTTCAGGCGGCGCGTCTACATGTCGGCCGTCGCGCGCTGCTTCCCGGGAAAGGCCAGGGGCGGCGGGGACCGGAAGCCGGATCCCGAGGAGATCCTGCGCTGCCGGACGCACCTCGAGCGGGAGGTCGGGATCCTCGAGCCGCGGCTGATCCTGCCGGTGGGCGGCCTGGCGGTGGAGCAGGTGCTCGGCCACAGAGGGCCGCTCGCGAGCGTGATCGGCGAGGTGCGCCGGGCGCGCTACCACGGCGTGGACGCCGACATCATCTGCCTGCCGCACCCGAGCGGCGCGTCGAGCTGGCACAAGACCGAGCCGGGGATCTCGCTCCTGCGACGCGCGCTTCGCCTCGTCGCGGAGCACCCGGAGACCCGGAAGACGTTCGCCGGCGCCTCCCCCACCGCGCCCGCGGCGCCCGAAGAGCCGCCGTATTCACCGTGAAGGAGGCGTTGCCCGGGCAGGGACGGACCTCGCGTCGGTGTGGACCACGACGACATGAAGGGGGCCGAACGGACAGCGCCTGAGGCGCGCGAGCCACGCCGGACGCGCCGCGCCCCGCACACCCTCGTCTCCCGGCATACCGGAATCGCGTCGCTGCCTCCGGACGGATTGTCATTCTGGCAGGATGCGTCATTCTACATGCGGCCGGCGTGTCCACTTTGGCAGAGCGGCACCAGAACCCCCGCGATCCATGCGATGTGACGCCTATACGACCAGCAGCCGGCTGCTGGCATGAGGCTCGCATTCACTGAACAGGTCGCGAAGACGCTGGCAGCGCCGGACATCACCGGACGCGCGCGGCGAGCGGGCGCTGGACGACGAGGCAGGTAGCACATGATGCAGACTCTCCGGAAGTTGAACGAAGGCAGCCTCCTCCAGCGCACCATGCTGCATATCGCCCTGTTCGTCCTCGGGTCGGCGAGCGTCGTCGCGCTGGCGAGCGTGCTCCTTGTGTCGACCGCGAAGGCCTTGCTGCCGCCTCACGACGCGACAGACACGGGCGCCGACAAGGCGAATCAGGAGCAGGACGAGGAGTCGGGCGCTGACTCGAGCTCGCCCGAGGCGGCGGCCGGCGCCGCCGGCTCCAAGGCGGGGACGAAGGCGCTCGCGCAGATGCGCCTGGCGAATCGCCGCGAGAGCGCGGTCGCGCGGTGATCGTCGCATCACGCACCCACCCCGCGCGCGAGAGCGAGAGTTCCAGGGAGACCCACCCGACACGCGGGCGGCGCTCTCCCACGATTCCCCTGCTGTAGGTTTCTCCTCCTTCCCTGAGCATCGTGCGACTGCCGCAGGCATCGCGCAGAGCCACACACATCGGCCGTGGGCGCCGCTCGACGGCGCGTCGCTTGCCGCTGCTGGCCTGGGCGGGAGCGCCCGCGCCGATGGTTGACGTCGTCCTGCCAGGGAGCTCAGCGGCTGGATCCGCTCGGCGCGTCCGTGATAGCACCCCTGCGGATGACGCAGCCCCCGAGCCCCCTCGCCACCCCCGTCGCATGGGACATGGTCGCCGACGCCTACGCGGTCGACATCGTCCCGCACTTCGAGAAATACGCCGCTGACGCGCTCCGGCTCGCGGACGTCGAGCCGGGCGCCCGCGTGCTCGACGTGGCGGCCGGGCCGGGCACGCTGTCGCTGCTCGCCGCCGGCGAGGCGCGCGTCACCGCCATCGATTTCGCCCCCGCGATGGTCGAGCGGCTGCGCGAGCGCGCCGCGCGCGCGGGGCTCACGGTGGACGCCCGCGTCGGCGACGGCATGGCGCTGCCCTTCGAGGACGGCTCGTTCGACGCCGCCTTCTCGATGTTCGGGCTGATGTTCTTCCCCGACCGCGACCGCGGCTTCCGCGAGCTCTTCCGGGTGCTGCGCCCAGGCGGCCGGGCCGTCGTCGGGAGCTGGGCGCCGATGGACAGGGAACCGATCATGGCGGAGCTCTTCTCGGCCATCCGCGCCGAGATGCCCGGGCTCCCGTTCGGAGAGGGCAAGGCGCCGCTCGGCGACCCGGACGAGTTCCGCGCCGAGATGGAGGCTGCGGGGTTTCGAGACGTCTCGGTGCGCGAGGTCGAGTACGCGATGGAGGCCGCCTCGACCGATGCGCTCTGGGGCACGATGCGCCGGAGCAACGCGCCGCTGGTGCTGCTGCGGGACAAGCTGGGCGGCGAGCGCTGGGACGAGCTCGGCCAGGCGATCCTCGCCAGGCTGCGCGCGCGGTTTGGCGACGGCCCTCAGCGCCTCTCGATGGTCGCCAACCTGGGCGCCGGCGCGCGGTAGCACCGCGTTCCCCCGGGTTCGTTCGCGATTCCGTGACGGGGGAGAGAATTCGAACCACAGAGGCACAGAGGCACAGAATCTTATTCTTCTCTCCTCTGTGCCCGCTGTGCCTCTGTGGTTCAATTATTCTCCTGAATTCAGGGACAAGCTTGCCCTGTCAGAAGTATTGACCGAGGCTCTCCTTGGTGAAGCGCTTCAGCTCCGAGGTGCGCCCGGTCCTGATCTTCTCCACCCAGGCAGGGTCGTCGAGGAGGGATCGCCCTACCGCGACGAGATCGAAATCTCCGCGCTCGAAGCGGCGCACGAGCTCACCGAGGGCCCTACGATTCGGCGGCGACCAAGAAGAGGCTCCTCGACGCGGCGCTCGACGAGTTCGCGGAGCGCGGGTTGGCCGGCGCGCGTGTGGACCGCATCGCCGAGAAGGCCTCGGCGAACAAGCAGGCCATTTACGCCTACTTCGGCTCGAAGGAAGACCTGTTCCGGTGCGTGCTCCAGGCGCGATGCGAGAGCGCGCTCGACGCCGTACCTCTCGACGCGTCGGACCTCCCGGCCTTCGTCGCCGGCATCTTCGACTACCTGGTCGAGAACCCGAAGAGCGTGCGGATGATGCTGTGGCGGCAGCTCGAGCTCCCCGACGAGGCGGAGCACGACGCGGTGGCCGCCAAGGTGCAGGCGCTCGCCGCGGCCTACGAGCTGGGTGTGCCGCCGAGGCAGTGTGCCGAGGACCTGTTCACGATCCTCCTCGGGTTGTCGATGGCGTGGTTCACGAGCGCTCCTGGCCAGCAGGCCGCGACGGGACCGGCGGCGCAGCAGCGGCTACATGCCTTCCGGCGCTCGCTGATCGCGGCGACCGACGCGATCGTGAAGGCGATGACGAAGAAGAAGCGATAGGCAGGTCGACCCCGGGAGCGCTCTCCGGGATCGCCCCTGCATGGCGGCGGGCGATCCAGCAGATCGCCCCTCGCCAGGCAGGGGCGATCTGCTGGATCGCCCCTGGCTCCTCCTGGATCTCCTTGAAATCACAGCAAAATCTGCGCGACCCGATCGTGCGCCCTGTGCGGCCCACCCGGAACGCCACGTGCAATGTCGCCTCCGCGAGAGGTGCCCCGAGATCCAGGGCGCACCGCAACGACGAGGAGGGCTCATGGCTCGCAAGATCTACGTGGGTGGTCTGACGCTGGCGCTGGGGTGGACCCTGCTGCTGGGGGGATGTCTGGTCGCCGACAACGAGATGGCGTCGACCGAGGACAACGTCGACGACTCGGACGCGGTCATCGTCTCCAGCATCACCGAGGGGGACTACGTCATCCGCTCGGTGGCCACCAACAAGTGCCTCGACGTGCCCTCGTCGAGCACCGCCGACGGGACACGGATGCAGCAGTGGACCTGCAATGGCACGAACGCGCAGAAGTTCCACATCTCCCCGGCCAGCGACGGTTACTGGAAGATCGTCAACGTCAACAGCAACAAGGCGCTCGACGTGCGCGACGTGAGCACCGCGGCGAACGCGGTCATCCAGCAGTGGAGTTATGGCGGCGGCGCCAACCAGCAGTGGAAGCTCGTGAGCCGCGGGGGAACCGAGTTCAGCATCCACGCGCGCCACAGCGACCAGGTCGTCGACCTGGCGTGGGGCAACGCCGCGGACGGGACGGACATCCTCCAGTACCCCTACGGCGGCACCACCAACCAGCGCTGGACGCTCGACAGGGTGAGCGGCGGTTCATCCCCCAGCGGCCCCGCCCCCGGCGGCCCTCGCACGCTCAAGATCATCAACAACTGCGCGGCGCCGATCTGGGTCGCCCACTCCACCAACGTGGAGGGCGCGCAGAACGTCAAGCTCACCCGCGGCGCCGCGTACACCTACAACGTTCCCGAGGGCGGCATCAGCGCGACGCGCTTCTGGCCGAAGACCGGCTGTGACGAGAGCGGCCGCAACTGCACCACGGGCGACAGCGTCGCTCCGTGTCCGGCCGGCGGCTGCCAGCCGCCCTTCGAGTCGAAGTTCGAGGCCACGTTCGCGGCGAAGGGGAGCGCGGCCCAGACCTGGTACAACCTCAGCCAGGTGGACGGCTATACCCTGCCCTTCAAGGTCGTCCCCAGGGGCGTTGGCGCCGAGCAGGGCAGCTGTATCACCTCGGACTGCTCCGGGCTGTCGCTGGCGCGTTGCCCCGGCGACGAGGACCTCGGCAACGGCCAGTTCCCCGCGTACGCGCACCAGGATCTCCGGGTGCGCGACCGGAACGGCGTCGTGGTCGGCTGCATGGCGCCCTGCAAGAAGTGGAATTACCCGGCGCCCTGGGGCCTGGGCCAGCCGGAGAGCGCCGATCCAGGGCTCCACCTCTGCTGTCCGACGCCCATCGATCCCGCCACGGGCCAGTGCACCGCCGCCAATGCGTGCATGACGTCGGACGCGTGCCGGAACACCGCGGACCCGCGCAGCGTGGAGCACACGGACTACGTGCTGCGAATGCACGAGATGTGTCCCACCGCCTACAGCTACGCTTACGACGACGCCGCCGGCCTCCACGCCTGCTCGTCGGAGACGAGCTTCGAGGTCACCTTCTGCCCGTGACAGACGGCCTGCGCTGCCCGCGGTGCGACAGCGCAGGCTACGGGGCGACGCGGAGCGTGCGCGACGCGACGAGCGCCCGGCAGAGGGCGATCCGGTCGTCCAGGTCGAGCCCGGGGAGCTCGCGCACGTAGAAGATGCCGTGCCGGGCAATGAAGCGCAGCGCGGCTTCCCCCCAGGCGTCGACGCGGACGAGCACCGCGTCGCCGTCGACGAGCTCCGCCTTGCCGTCCGTCAGCCGGATCGACACCTCGCGATCCCGGATCACGCGCCGCGGTCCGCAGACCGACGCCGCGTCGTTCCACGCCTCGGGCGGCGGCTCTCCGTAAAGGGCGCTGTACGCGGCCACGAACTCGTCCCACGTCGCCTCGCGGACCGCGTGCGTGGCCGGCGCGTTGCCCGGCGCGTGGTGCAGGAAGCGGCCGAAGAAGCGCTGGCAGAAATCGGCATACTCGATCGTGAACAGGACGAACTGGTGCCAGGCCTCGTCGACGCGCAACGAGAACATCGGATAGGCGCGGGTGCGGTCCGACTCGACGAGCCATAGATAGCGCGCGAGCTCCCGGAACAGCACCTCTGCCTCGTGCTCGGTGGCCACGGTCTTGTTCATGAGCAGCTTGGAGATCACGAAGGGCGCCCGGTAGGCGAAGAGATCGGGCCGCCTGCGCGCGTTCGATGTGCTCAACGTGGAGGGTTCCGTCTGCATGAGTTCCATGGGTCAGTTCTCCTGGGCTTCGAGGGGCTGAAACGTCCCCCAGTCGACGAGCGCGCGGGCGAGCGCGAGCTGCTCCGCCTCGGCGAGACCGGGGATGTCGCGGGGGCGGAGCTCGCCGGCGACGGACAGCGCGCGGAGCGCGGGCGCGGCCCACGCCTCGACGCGGAGCAGGGGCTGCGCGCGGCCGCCGCAGCGGGCGAGGAGCTCGGCGCGGCCCGCGCCCGGCGCCACGTCGAGGTCCACGCCAGGCCACCTGCGCGCGAGGACGGTCTGCGCGTCGAGGTCCTCTGTCCGGCCGAGCGCGCGGGCGGCGCGCCGCCGGGTCCCCGCGTCGCCGCGGGCGTGGAGGCGCGCGAGGAGCGCGGCGGCCGGCGGGCCCCGCCGCGCGAGGGCGTCGATCTGCGCCCGGCGCACGCACTCCCGCTCGTGCGACAGGAGCGCCGCCGACAGCGCATCTTCCGCGGCCGACCGCGGCGCCGGGGAGCTCAGCCCCTCGATGGGACCCACCTGCTCCTCGAGCACGGGACCGTCGTGAGGGCCGAACAGGTGCAGCGAGATCGACCAGCTCCGGGTCGGGTTCCGCGGGTCGTGGATGCACGGCCCGTGGATGTGGCCGACCCGCCCGGCCTCCGCGGAGAACACGCGCTTCGGCACGAGCCGCCGCGCGCGCACTGTCTCGTCCAGGTCGAAGGTCGCCACGTCGAGCGCGTTGTGGAGCACCGCCGTGACCGTCCAGTCCGAGTGCTCGTGCGCGCCGGCCGCGCGCCCCGGACGCCAGTACGCGAACGCCATGCGGACGCCGAGCTCGGGGATCACGTGGAACGGCGCGAGGTCCGGCGCGCCGTCCCGCCGCTCGATCTCGAGCGCGAGGAGCTCGAGCGGGAGCTCGTCGTCCGAGAGCCCGGCCCGGACCGCGCCCTCGACCGCGCGGACGTGATCGCGCGGCGGCCGGGTGCGGTCCGCGGCGCGCGGGAAGTCGAGCTGCCCGAAGAGGGCGGTGAGCTCGGCGAGCCTCATGGCGCGATCCGGAGGATGTCGCCCTTCACGAGCGGACGGCAGAGCGCCACGCGGTCGCCGTCCTCGAGGCCGGGGAGCTCGCGGACATAGAAGTGGTCGCAGTCGACGATGGACTGCAGCGCTTCCCTGGCCCACGCGTCGATGCGCAGGAGGACGCGCGGCGGCTCGAGCGACCACACGAGCTCTGCCATCCCCTGCTCGACCCGCACGAAGATGGGGCGGCCGAACTTGACGCGGATGAGGCGCGTGTCGAGCGTCACGGCGAGCTCGTCTCGCCACGCCTCCGGGATGGGCCCGAACAGCGCCTCGTACTCGGCGCGGTACTGGGCGAACGTCATCTCGGGACGCGCTCCGAGCTCGCCGCGAGGGGCTGTGTTGGCTGTGTGGTGGACGAACTCGCCGAAGAAGCGGTGGCCGAAGGCCGCGTACTCCTCGGTGAAGAGGACGAACTGGTGCCAGACCTCGTCGATCCTCCGGGAGAACATGGGGACCTGACGGCTCCGGTCCGCCCGGCAGACGAAGATGTACTTCTTCACCTCGTCGAAGAGCCGCGCCGCCTCCTCGCGGGAGGAGGCCATGCGGTCCTTGACGAGCTTCTCTTCAAGCCACGGCGCACGGAAGGAGAGCAGCTCGGGGATCATCGACGTTTCCATCACCGGGAGCTCGCTGCGAAGTCCGTGCCGCGCGCGCGAGCGCTGCGCTCCTCGTCCGAGCGCGGCGCCTGGGAAGGTCGATTCCCTAGCCGCTTCCCCAATTGGGAAAGGGGTTGCCCAAGTCGCCCGAGAGAGGCCGATCCGGCGCCCAAAACCGCGGTGGCACGACGGCTGCACTAGCCCTCATCGCGCGACGTCGAGTCCGCAACTGAAATAACCAACCCAGCACGGAGCGATCACCATGAACGAGCAGATCAAGATCCAGGTCGAGGGCGAGATCGAGCAGAAGCAGGAGAACGTCGAGGAGCGCCCTGCGCGCCTGACGGTCGAGGTCCCCACGGACCTCCAGGCCGGCACCAACGTCGTCTGTACCTGTCCGCCCGGCTGCTGCTGCTGACACGCCCGCGAGGGGCCGAGGACCGCTGCCCGCGGCGAACGGCACCTCGATCCTGACGACACGACCGCGAAGGCCCGCGCTGCGATCAGCAGCGTCGGGCCTTTCGCGTCTGGGCCGCGCGGAACGCCGGCGAGACCGGCCTGCCACCACGGCGGCGGCAGCGTCGCCCCGAGACGGCGCCTTACGGGATAGCGCCGAGGCGAGGGTTCAGGAGATCGTCACGGCGCGAGGGCTCCCCGGGCCGCCGTTCTCTCCGCTTCTGCCTTCAGCTTCTTCAGGTGTCCGTGCAGGGTCTCGGAGTCGAGGCCATGCAGCGTCAACCGGAAGCCGGCCTCGAGCGTCGATCTGGGCACCATGGGATGATGGTTGTGCACCAGGGCTACAGGCAGCGGGTCGTTCAGGATCTTGCCGACGTAGAGCGCGATGATCTCGTCCAGCTGCAGCGAATTGCTCGCCCGCCAGAAATGGTGGTCAGACAGGAACAGCGCATAGAGCGGCGTGTAGATCTCGATGGCGGTCTGCAGATCGACGACGTTGAGCCAGGTGTTCGGGAGGTCGTCGATGCTCGCGTCGTCATCGGTGATGGCAGAGAAGTCGATCGCTTTCCGGGGCTCGATCTCACGCCCCTCTGCGCGAAGCTTCTCGTTCAGCTCGATGATGAAGTTGTAGAAGGTCAGATCGTGGACCGTGAACGTGTTGTCCAAGAGGTCCTCCAGCCTCCTGGTCCTCAGCGGCGTGGTCGTCTCGATATCGATGCCCGGGACGTTGTCCTCGATGAACTTCAAGATCTCCGTGCCGATGGTGAAGTGGCGCAGGATGAGGTAATTGGCCTCCGGGGCGACGAACAACCTCAGACCCCAGTAAATGGACCGATGCAACAACCATGGAGATTGCCAGCTCGCCGGAAAAAGGATCTTCATGAGCTTGATGCCGGAGATCGACAGTCGGGCGAACGGCCTGACGATCGGCATCACGACCCTGCGCGTGTAGCTGCGCTGGCTCTTCAGGAGGGCGGCCTTGGCCCTCTCGTCGATCGGCAAGGACCGGTCCAGGTACAAGGCCAGCCACGGATCGGGATCCCTGGGGTCGCGCTTCATCTTCCTGAAAAAGTCCCGAAAGTCCATTTCAATAGCTCCCGATCTCCTCGAGCTGGAGGCGGTAGAGCCGCGCGGTGACGCGGGCGGTCTTGAGGATTCTCGGCGCCATCCGCGGGAGATTCAAGATACCACCGCGGAGCGCCTCTTCCAGCTCGCCCAGGTGATCTTCGTCGGCCGTCGCGTGATAGAGATAGAAGCTGACGGCCTGCGCCTCCAGGCGAAGGGCGGACTGCACATGCTCGGCCCACCGGGCCGCGACCCGCTTGCCGAGGCCTTCGATGATGTACATGGCGCCGAGGAGATCGAAGGGGTTCGGCTGATCGGCTCGATGGAAGATCCAGGCAGACAGGGCCTCGCTGCCGATGTTCAGCTCGTACCGCGCGAGCCCGGCCGGGTCGCCGCCGCTCTTCAGGTAGTCCTGCTCCAGCATCAGGTAATCGCGGTGCTCCGCGGCCGCGTGGCGGATGAAGCGCGAGCGCAGCTCGGCGAACTCGTGGCTGACGTTGGAGGCGGCGCGCGCGATCCAGAGCGCCCCGTTCATGACCTGCGCCCTGTGGTTCAGCAGGAGCTCGTGGTAATCGGCCAGGCGAATGCGACGCTCGATCACGCGCCGCACGATCGGGATGTGATGCACCTGGGACTCGAAATCCAGCCAGATGGACGACAGCCCGCGCAGGACGGCCTGCGGTGAATCTTCGTCTCGAGGCGATGTGCGTTCCGAAAGCATCCTGAACCTCCCTGGTGATGACGGCGAGTCAGACGACCGTGAGCAGCATGAAGGCGATCACGCAGCGGCCGCTCTCCGGGATGAAACCGAGGACCTGCTGGCCCGGCTGCAGATCCCGCTCCTCGATCAGCTGGTGCAGCATGAGGAGAATGGATGCGGCCCCCGTGTTCCCCTGGGAATAGAGGTTCGTGAACCAGCGACCTTCGGGCACCATCGCCCCGGTCTTCTCGAGCAGCTTGACCATCTCTCCGCGGAGAGAGTGGGACGAGTAGTGCGCGAGGAAGTGGTCGATCGCTCCGGGCCTCAGCTGTCGCCGATCCACGAGCTCAAGGTAGTGCTTCGCCCACACGGGGAACATGCGGTAAAGCAGATCGAAGTCCTGCTTGAGGACGACGGCGCCCTGCTGCGCTGCGAGCGCAGGGCTGTCGTAGTGACTCCAGGGCTTCCTCTCACCCGCCCGGTTCCTGGCGGTGCCCGCGTACATGCAGGGGTCGAAGCGGTCAGCGTAGGAGCAGAGATCGATCCATTCCACCCTCAGGGAGCGGCGCCCCTCGTTCGGCCGGGTCTCCAGGAGCCAGGCACCGGCCCCGTCGGAGAGGGTCCAGCGGAGGAACTCGGTCTCCATCAAGGCGGAGGAGTCCTCGCCTTCCTGCTCCCGACCGGCATAGAAGCCAGGTCGGAAGAAGCGGCTGGAGAGCTCGGCGGCGCAGGCCACGCCGCAGTCGTGCTCGCCCGCCTTGAGCTGGAGGTAGACGGACTTGAGCGCCATCATGCTGCTGGCACATACGCTCTGGAAGCTCGCGATCTCCATGGGCCGCAGGCCGAGCTCGCCATGGACCGCGCTGGCAAAACCGGGGACAAGGAGGTCCCCCTGCGTGGTGGCCGCCGCCAGGAAGGAGAGCCTCTCCGCGGCGATCTCGCTGCGGGAAAACGCGTCCCGGATCGCGCGAGCCGCCATGTCTGCGCTGCTATGAAGGTGCACGCCGTCCGGCGTCAGCGCATAATGACGTGTCTTGATGCCGTTCTGCCGGAGGACGAAGCGCCCGAGCCTGGAGCGTCTGTCGTTGATCTTGCCGATGTACTGCTCCATCTCCTCGTTGGGGACCGGCTTGCCAGGCAAGAAAGCGCCAGTGCTGGTGATGTAGACGGAACGATCCATGATCCCCCTCCGTGGCAGACATGGGCTTGGAGCTCGTCACGGCGACCATCAACACTACCTCAGTTGCCCTCCCCGGGCCGAGACATAACCATGTCCCGTCTCGCCCACCGCCGGCTTCGCCCGCGGGACGCTGGCCCGGGTCTCGCCTGTCCACGATCCCGGGCCGCGGCACCTCGCAGCGCCCGGGCGCGCTGAGGCGATCTCGTAGCGGGCGCATCCAGCAAACTCCTCGACCGAGGGCTTCATGCTGGGCGAGTGCCTGAAGATCTGCCCGCGGCATATCCTGATCGTCAACGCGGGCGACGACGTGGATGTCCTCCGCTCGAAGGAGGAGGTCAAGGCGTGGCTCGGGCGGCGCTCCGCCTCGACGCCGCGTGAGCCCGCCGCGAGGCCGGCGCGCGGTCACCGGCTCAGCGCGCCCGGGCCGGGCGGCGGGCGAGATCCGCCTCGTTCCACGGGCTGTACAGCCTCGGCGGGCTCGCCGGCGCGGCGCTCGGCGGCGCGCTCATCGGGCGGGGCGTCCCGACCCTGGCCCACCTCGCGGCGACCGGCGCGGCGATCGCCGCGCTCGCGTGGTGGGCGACGCGGCACGCGCTCTCCGCGGCTCCCGCGCCGGAGGCCGGGCCCGCCGCCGCCGGCAGCCGGCCCGGCCTCCGCGCGCTCGCGCCGGTCGGCATCATCGCGTTCTGCGTGCTCGTCGGCGAGGGCGCCGTCGCCGACTGGAGCGCCGTCTACCTGCGCGACGTCGTCGGCACCTCGCCCGCGGCGGCCGCGGCCGGCTATGCGGTGTTCTCGATCGCGATGACGAGCGGCCGGCTCGTGGGCGACCGGCTCGACGCCGCGCTCGGGCCGCGCCGGCTCGTGTACCTCGGCGGCCTCGCCTCGGCGCTCGGGCTCGGCCTGGCGCTCGCGGCCCCGGGCTTCTGGACGGTGCTCATCGGCTTCGCCGGCGTCGGCGCGGGGTCGTCGGTGGTGTTCCCGATCGCGCTGCGCGCCGCGAGCCGCGACGGCGGCCCCGGGTCCGATGCGGCCATGGCGGCGGTCTCGACTGCAGGCTTCCTCGGCTTCCTGATGGGCCCGCCGCTCATCGGCCTCACCGCGTCTTACGTGTCGCTGCGCGGCGCGCTCGTGTGGGTCGTCCTCGCGAGCGCCTTGATCGCCGTCCTCTCTCCCGCCGTGCAGCGGCGGGCCGGCGCGCTCGCCGGCGGGCAGTGACCGCGTTCGCGCGCCGGGCCGGGCGCGGCCGCGGAGCACGGCTGAAGCACGTCCGAGCAGCAAGCCAGGGAAGGTCGATTCCCGAGCCGCTTCCCAGATTGGGAAAGGCGTTGCCCAAGGAAGACCGCATGTTGCCCGAAGGAGGCCGCTGCGGCGCGAAAACCGAGGTGGCACGACGGCTGCACTAGCCCTCATCGCGCGACGTCGAGTTCGCAACTGGAAATAACCAATCCACCTACGGAGCAATCACCATGAACGAGCAGATCAAGATCCAGGTCGAGGGCGAGATCGAGCAGAAGCAGGAGAACGTCGAGGAGCGCCCTGCGCGCCTGACGGTCGAGGTCCCCACCGATCTCCAGGCCGGCGCCAACGTCGTCTGTACCTGTCCGCCCGGCTGCTGCTGCTGACACGCCCGCGAGGGGCCGAGGGCCGCTGCCCGCGGCGAATGGCTCCTCGATCCTGACGACACGACACGACCGCGAAGGCCCGCGCTGCGAGGAGCAGCGTCGGGCCTTTCGCGTTTCGGCCGCGCGGAACGCCGGCGAGAGCGGCCTTCCGCGATCACCGATCCGCTCGCCGGGCGATTGCGATCACCCGCCTCGGTCCTCGGCCGCTGGCCGCTGCGGCTGGCTGGATGCGCCGGACAGCCATCATGAGCACGTAACGGTCCGGCGCTCCGGGCAGGTAGCGCTCCAGGTGGAGCCCCTCCGGAAGGAAGCCGAGCCGGTGCAGGAAGCGGAACGGGAGGCGGCGGGTACGGAGCGGAGCCCTCGTACCCGACCGAGGGGGCGCGGCCCCCGGGGCGAGGTGCCCGTCGCTGCCGGGGTGCGCCGGTGTCCACGCGCCACCCTGGAAGATCGCCGCGTGCTCGGCTCCGGCGCCGCTGAAGGCGAATCGAACGTCGGGGTCATGCCCGCATGTCTCCCGCCTTTCTCGTGTTCACGGGCTGTGTGGCGTGTGCACACGCGCTCGCGTACGCAACACTCATCATGAAGTCCAAGGCATCCTGCGCCGTCGCCTTCGCCTCGAGCGACGTGTCTCATCGCGCTCTCCTGTCTGGATCTTGCGCAACGACTCGGGCGGCTGGTCGCACCCGGTGCACATCCACCTCGAAGAGTTCCGGATCCTCAGCATCGACGGCGAGCCGCCGCCGGCGCGGCTCGCCGGGCGCAAGGACGTCATCGAGCTAGGCCGCGCCAACGGGAGGGAAGTGCAAATCTTCATGCGCTTTCGCGACTTCGTCGGGCGCTACCCGATGCACTGCCACAACACGGTTCACGAAGACCACGCCATGATGCTCCGCTGGGATGTCGTCCCTTGACGGAGAGAAAGGGGTCCTGAGCATGCTCGTTTCGATTCAGCTCTTGCGGTGGGGGCTCTATGCGCTCTGCGCGCTCGCCCCCGCGACCTACGTCGTGGCGAGCGAGGGGCTCCTGTCGGAGCCGCGGGCGACCCCCCGCGTCGCGCCTGCCCCGGGGGGGTTCGGCGCGAGCTACTTCCCGAACGTACCGCTGCGCACCCACGAAGGTAGAGAGGTCCGCCTCTACGACGATCTCCTGAAGGACAAAGCGGTCGTCATCAACTTCATGTATGCGCGCTGCGAGGGCATCTGCCCTGGCACCACGGCCAATCTGCGCAAGGTCCAGCGTGAGCTCGGCGACGCCGTCGGAAGAGACGTGTTCATGTACTCGTTCACGCTCAAGCCGGAGGAGGACACGCCCGAGGCGCTGCGCGCGTACGCGGAGGCCCACGACGTCGGGCCTGGTTGGCTCTTCCTGACGGGGAGCCCGGCCGATCTCGCGCTCCTGCGACGGAAGTTCGGCTTCGTCGACCCCGACCCGGAGGTCGACGCCGACAGATCGTCGCATATTGGCGTGGTCCTGTACGGCAACGTCGCCCACCAGCAGTGGGCTGGTTGCCCTTGCCTCTCGAACCCGCGGGTGATGGTCGAGCAGATCCTCTGGATGCTCCCTGAAGGCAAGCGTCCGCTCATCGGCGTCGAGCCGCACGCCCCCGCGGAGATCAGTCAGATACCGCTGGTGCAACCGTGAGCCGAGGTCGAGACGGCCCCGCGCTCAGGGGTGCGCGATGACGACGAGCGCCGGCGCCCGCTCGAGCACGGCCCCCACGCACTCGCGGGCCGTGAGCGGATCCAGCGCGCCGAAGCTCTCGTCGAGGATCACCGCGTCCGCGCGCTGCAGCAGCGCGCGCGCCAGGAACAGCCGGCTCCGCTCGCCGTGCGAGAGCTGCCACCCCGTCTCGCCCACGACCTGATCGAGCCCCGAAGGCATCCGGTCGAGCAGCGGCCCCAGGCCGAGCTTCCGGCAGACGCTCTCCGCCTCCCGCCGGTCCTCGGGCGACGCGGGCCACGCGCGCCCCATGAGCAGGTTGAACGCGAGCGTCCCCGAGAGCACGTGGTTGTCGTGGAACTGCGGCGCGCTCGCGACGCGGCTGCGCCACGCCGCACCGCCCAGCGTCCGCCGATCGAGGCCGCGGAGGAGCACGAGCCCCGACGCCGGCGCGTGGAGGCCGCTGAGCACGGCCGCGAGCGTCGACTTGCCGCCGCCCGAGCGCCCCTCGAGCAGCAGCCGGTCGCCCTTCGACAGGACCAGGCCGCAGTCGCGGAGGACAGGCTCGCCCCCTTCCCCGTAGCGGAACGACACACCCCGCGCCTCCAGGACCACGTCCGACGTCGCGGGGCGTCCGAGCACGGCCTGCGGGATCCCGGGCGGCTCGCGATCGGCGGCCGCCGTGAAGAGCCGCGCGATCGAGCGCCACGAGACCGCCGCGGAGAGCAGCGCGCCGAGGCTCGTCGCCAGCGTCGCGAAAGCCGCCTGCGCCTGCAGGATGCCGCCCGTCGCCACGACGAGCGGACCGACGCTCACCCCGCCGAGGACCGCGGGCACGAGGCCGAGCAGCCCGAGCGCGAGCCACCCGCGCGCCGGCAGCGACGAGAGCAGATCGCCCACCCGGTCCATCGCGCGCGAGGCGACGTGGTACCGCTCGAGCACCGCGTCCTCCTCGACGTGGTGCAGCTGCGGGAGCTCCTGCGCGACGCGCGTCCGGTGCCCGACGACGTTCTCCACGAAGCCGCTCGTGATCGCGAACCGCTCGCGCGTCCACGCCGCCCGCTGCCGCACGAAGCGGCGGGCGAGCAGCGCCACAGCGAACGCCCACCCGAAAAGCAGCGCGACATGGAGCCCGCCGCCCGCGCCCGCGGCGAGGACCGCCGCGGCGCTCGCGAGCTGCACCACGCCGACGATCGCCCCGAGCGCGCCGCCGAGCCCCGCCGTCTCGACCGCCTCGGACTCGGAGACCATCGCGAGCAGCTCGCCCGACCCGCGCGTCCGGATCGCGGCCGGATCCAGGCGGAGCGCGCCGCAGAGCAGGCGCTGCTTGAGGAGCGCGGCGACTTCGATCGTGAGCAGCCCGCCGGTCCACGACGCGAAGAGCTGCACGAAGATGGCCGAGAGCGACAGGAGCACCCACGCGACGAGCCACCCCGGCTGCACGTCGCCGTCGAGCGCGCCCGCGCCGATCAGCCACCAGGCGAAGAGCCCGAGGGCGATCTGCAGCGCGGCGGCGCCGAGGAAGAGCGCGCCGCGGCGGAGCACGCCGCGCATCGACAGCAGGCGCCGGAAGCTCGATCCGGGGTCGGGGCGGAGCAGCCACATGCCGCTGATCGGCCGATCCGCGACGAGCTGGGCGAGCAGCTCGGCGCGCGCTCGCGCCGCGCGCCGCGGGGAGACGCGCGCGGCCGCGAGCCATTTATCCACGTGCGACGCGGGGCGGTCCTCGAGGTGGGCGGAGAGCGCCCGGCGCACGACCTCCAGCGGGACCTGCGCCCGCGTGAGCGCTGGCGTCAGGACCGAGAGGCCCCGACCGCTCGAGGACGTCACCGCCAGGTAGCCCTGCTCGACGCGGACGATCGAGGGGCCGAGCGATGCGATCGCGCGCGGCAGGTCGGCGAAGCTCGACTCGACCGCCTCCGCCTCGACGCCCATGCAGCCCGCGTACGCCTCGATCCACGCGGTGGGGTCGCTGTCCGGCGGCGCGCCGGGCGACGCCGCCGCGCCGCTCGAGAGCCGGCACGCCGCCGTGAGCGCGCTCATCGCCTGCCCGAGCGCAGCGGGCTCCCACGCTACCGCGGCCAGCGCCGCCGCGCGCTCGGTCTCGTCCGCCTTCATACAGCCTCCTCGAGCAGCCGCCCGCTCTCCATCGTCGCGCTCCGGAAGCGCCCCTTCGACCAGACCTCGTCGCGCGCCCGCGCGTCCGCGTCGGCCAGCGCGCGGTAGCGGCTGCGCGGGTCCTCCATGAGCTCGCGCGGCGCGCCTTCCTCCACCACCTTGCCCCCCTCGATCACGAGCACGCGATCGAAGCCGAGCGTGTCCATGATGTCGTGGCTGACGAAGACAAGCGTCGCGCGCCGCCAGTGCTCGCGCGCGCGGGCGAGGAGCGCCCGGCGCCGCTCGCGCTCCAGCCCGCGGAACGGCTCGTCGAGGAGCACGAGGCGCGCGTCGCCCTTCATCAGCGCCCGCGCGAGGCGCACGCGCTGCCCCTGTCCTCCGGAAAGGCGCGCACCGCCCTCGCCGATCGCCGCCTGCAGCCCGTCGGGCAGGCTCTCGAGGACGTCGGTGAGCTCGGCCTGGCCCATGGAGAGCGGCACGCGCGCGAGGGCGTCGCCGGCGTGGCCGAAGGTGATGTTCTCGAGGAGCGTGCGGTTCCAGAGCTGGATGGCCGGATCCACCCACGCGGTCCAGCGGCGAAGGCGCGCGACAGCCGCGTCGTCGAAGGGCCGCCCATCGACGAGGACCTCTCCCCGCGCCGCCCGGAGCCACCCGAGGAGCAGCGAGAGCAGCGACGACTTCCCCGCGCCCGAGCTCCCCACGATCGCGACGTGCGCCCCGGCCGGGACGCTCAGCGAGACGTCGGAAAGGAGCGTGTGCCCGCCAGCCTGCACGCTGACGCCCCGCAGGTCGATCGACGCGCCGGCCGCGCCGCCCGCGCCGCCCGCGCCGCCTGCGCCGCCCGGCGCGGCGTCCTCGACGGCCTCGCGGGGAATGTCCATCTCCGGCGCCGCGAGCGGCGCGAAGAGGCGCACGGAAGCGTTGCGCACGTTCTTCCAGCCGAGGAGCGCCGCGACGAGCTCCTGCGCCACCACGGGCAGGCGCAGCGACCAGAAGACGAGCAGGAGCAGCGCCGCCGGCGGCCCCCCGGAGACGACGTAACCGCCGACGATCGCGACCGCCACCGCCGTGCTCGCGAGCCCCTGGACGGCCTGCATGGCGGTCGACTGCGCGTGCACGAGCCGGCCCGTCCGCGCCCACTCGACGAGCAGCGCCTCGTGCTCGCGCCGCACCGCCCGCTCCGCGCCGTGGACGCGGATCGGCACCACGCCGAGCAGCGCGTCGAGGTAGAACCGCTCCAGCGACGCCGCGTGCGTGCGCAGGCGCATGAGGCTCTCGACGAGCGGCCTCCGCGCGAGGTACGGGGCGACGAGCGCGACCGCCGCCGCCACGAGCGAGAGCCGCGTCCCGCCCGGGTAGAGCCAGAGGACGCCGAGCAGCGTCGCCGCGAACGACAGCCCCGCGCGCGCGATGCGCGAGAAGAGCGCCGGGGCCTCGCGCATCAGGTGCATCGCGTGGCCCCGCGCTGTCATGTCCGAGGTGGGCCGGCTGCGCAGGTAGCGGTCCTCGAGGCGCGGCAGCTTCTCCAGGAAGGCCGCGCGGAAGCGCACCTCGAGGGCGCGGCCGAGGCGCGAGACGGCGTGGGCCGCGAAGAGCTCGAGCAGGAGGCCCCCGGCGGCGAACGCGACGAGCGCGAGCAGCCCGAGCGCGCGCTGGTAGTCGACGGTGATGTGCTTCACGGCGTCAAACAGCCCGCGCAGGACGACAACATCGATCGCGGCGATGGCCGCGCTCGCCGCGAGCGCCACGAAGACGAGCGCGAGCGCCCGGCCCGCGTCGGCGCGCAGCATCCAGAAGAAGAGGCGCGAGGGCGACGGCGTCGGGAGCTCGAGCTCGCGGCGAACGGGCGCCGGGAGCACCGCTGTCGCTACAGCGCGCGGCGCCTGCTCCGCCGGCAGCGGCGGGGGCGTCGCGCTGCCGCGGTAGCTCGGCGGCGGCGGCGTGCGCTCCGGCGCGGCCGCGCGCGCGGCGGCGTCGGCCCCAGCCGCGCGCGTGGCCGCGCCCGCCCCGACCGCGCCGCCCTCGCGCCGGGCGAAGTGCACGATGACGGCCCCATGCACGAGGAGCTTCCCCGGCCCCTTGCCCTCCGTCGCCCAGAAGAACCCCTTCGGGATCGCGCCCGGCTCCCCGGCGAGCGCCCGGTCGAAGACGCCCTCGAGCACGCGCTGCGCCTCGCCGCCGCGCGAGATCGCGCCGCCGCGGACGAGGCGCGCCGCCATCCGCACCGCGGCGTCGAGCGCCGCGAACGGCCGCCACCCCGGGTCGGCGTCGGCCCGGCGGATGAGCGCCTCCCCGCCCGCGCCCGACACGCCCAGCGCGCGCAGCTTCGCGCGGAGCGGCCCGAGCGAGTCCTCGGACGACACCCACCGCCGCCACCTCTCGATCGAGATCGGGATCGGGAAGTGCGGCATGTCCTCCATGAAGCGCTCGCCGTGCACCCAGCGGCGCCCGCTGCCGGGGTCGAGGATCTGGACGAACGGCCCGAGCCTGCGCCAGACGACCACGAAGTGGAGCGTGTCGCCCGCGCCGCGCTTGACCACGATCGCGGGGAGGCAGTCGGCCTCGGGCAGGAGGAAGCTGTCGTGCGGGACCACCATCTCGGCGGTCGCGAGCCCGAGCTCCTGCCCGAGCGCGGCGAGCGCGTCGATCGACGTCCCGTCGACGTCCGTCTGGCACCGGTCGCGGAGCCACTCGTAGTGCACGTCGACGCCGAACCCCTGGAGCACGGCCTTGAGCGCCGCCGGACCGCAGTCCATGAGCGACGTCTGCAGCACCTCGGGGACGAGGAACGCGCGCTTCATCGCGGGCCTCCCGGCGCCACCGCCCGCAAGAGCAGCGTCCAGGGCGAGACGCGCTCCACCTCGACCTCGGTCGTCCCCGGCATGCCGTGCTGCACCGGGATCGACGCCGCGCTGTCCGGCCGCACGAGGAGCTCGACGCGGATCGCGCCGTCGAACGGCTCGCTCGCCACGTGGGACACCTCCCCCTCGAGCATCCCGAACTGCGTCCACGCGAACCCGTCGAGGCGCATCCGCGCCTTCTGGCCGGGGACGATGCGCCCGACAGCGTCGGAAGGCGCGAAGAGCGCCACCGCGTGCACGTCCTCGCCCGGCACCACCGTCGCCACGACGTCGCCGGGCTTCAGCACGTCGCCCACCTGGAGCGCGGCGATGTTCCCGAGCTTGCCCGCGATGGGCGCTCGGATCTTGCGCCGCTCGATCTGCGCGAGCGCCGTGTGCACCGCGGCCTCGGCCGCCTTCTGCTCGGCCACGAGGTCGCCGAGCGAGCGCTCGAGCTCGGCGACGTGGGCCGCCGCCTGCCGCTCGTCGTGGCGCCCCGCCACCGACAGCCGGTGCAGATCGGCGCGCGCCCCCTCGGCCTTGAGGAGCTCGTCGGCGGCGCGCGTCTTCGCCTGCAGGTGATCGGCCTTCGAGGCGAGCTGCTCGTCGTGCAGCCGCTCGGAGATGGCGCGGAGCTCCTCGCCCTGCGCGGCGGCCAGGTCCCGCTGGCGCAGGTCGATCCTGGCGCGCGCGATCGAGGCGTCGGAAAGCCTATCCTGCCACGCGCGCACCTCCTCCTCGACAGCGATCTGGCGCCGCAGCGCCTCGAGCTTCGGCGCGAGCACGGCCACCTTGGTGCGCTCCTCCTCCAGGCGCTTCTCCTCGACGGCGGCGTCCAGCTCGACGAGGACCTCGCCTTGCTCGACCGCTCGCCCGAGCTCCACCCGGACGACCGACACGCGCCCTGGCTCGGCGGCGGCCACGCGGTGGGCCATGCGGCTGACCTCCAGGCGCGCCTTCGCTGTCGTGGCGTAGACCGAGACGCGCGCCGCGTGCATCCAGGCCGCCCAGGCGCCGAGCACGGCGAGGATCACCGCGAGGCGCATCCAGGTCCTCGTCCCGCGCTCGATCTCGAGCGAGCGCATGGTGCGGAGAAACGGCGAGGCCACGTCAGCACTCCTCCAGCGCGACCTTCTTCCGGGGTCGCGCGATGCCGTAGGCGTTGAGCTTGTTGGTGAGCGTGCGCCGCGACACGCCGAGCAGCTCGGCGGCGCGCGTCTGGTTCTGGCGGGTCCGGTCGAGCGCGGCGAGAATGCGGTCTCTCTCGAACGAGCGCACGTCGCCCCTGATCCCGGCGACCTCGACCTGCGCGCGCGGCGCCTCGAGCATCAGGTGGTCCGCGAGGATTGGCCCCCCCTTGGACATGACCACCGCGCGCTCGATCACGTGGCGCAGCTCCCGGATGTTCCCGGGCCAGGTGTGGGCGAGCAGCGCGGCCGTCGCCTCCGGCGCGAGCCGCGGCGCCGGGCGCTCGAGCCGCCGCGAGAGGCGCGCCGCGAAGAGCTCCGCGAGCGGGAGGATCTCGGTGGTGCGGGCCCGGAGCGGCGGGATCCGCAGCGTGACCGCGTTGAGGCGGAAATAGAGGTCCTGACGGAAGTCCCCGTCCCTCACCATCTGCTCGAGATCGCGGTGGGTCGCCGCGATCACGCGCACGTCCACCCGCCGCGGGCGCGTGCTCCCCACGCGGACGATCTCGCCGTACTCCAGCGTACGGAGGAGCTTCGCCTGCGTGCGCGGGGACAGCTCCCCGACCTCGTCAAGGAAGAGCGTGCCCTCGTGCGCGGCCTCGAAGAGCCCTTCGCGGGGCGCCACGGCCCCGGTGAACGCGCCGCGCTCGTGCCCGAAGAGCTCGCTCTCGACGAGCGACTCCGACAGGCTCGCGCAGTTGACCTTCACGAACCGATCGCGCGTGTGCCGCGACATGCCGGCGATCCACTCCGCCACGACCTCTTTCCCCGTCCCTGTCTCGCCGAGGATCAGGACCGGAAGCGGCGTGGGTGCCACTGTCTCGAGCGCGTCTCGCAGGCGCCGCATCTCCGGATCGAGCGCAAGAAAACCGTTGTTGCAGTCATCCACCATGAACGCTCCCCATCACACGAAATGCGTGATTCACGTCTCCCACGTAACGCCGCGGCCATCGCCTTGCGGCCACCCCGCGGCGCATCACCCCTCGGCAGGGCGAGGCGAAACCCTCTGATACAGATCTCTCCCCTCGTACGCTGACAGACCGAGAATGGTTTCATCGTTTCGACGATGTCGCCGGCGCCGGCGGGCCGCGCGGAGTCCAGCGCCACGGCGGGCGACTCCGCTGGAGACCACACGCGTGCTGTTGGCCATCCTCCGATGCTGCGAGGGGCCTCTTGCCGCGGCGTCGCCGGAGCCTCCGCGCGGGCCGCGCGCGGCGCTCGGTCGCCGCGCCGGCGAAAGGGGTCGGAGGCGTGTCCAAGCAAGTCGGTGGCCAACGCCTCAGCCCGCCGGCGGCGTGCTGTCCGCCGCGGAACCGGCGGGGCCTCGGGTCAGGTCTGCGCGACGATCTCTGCAGAACCGGCGCAACCTGGACCAAAGCCGCACAATCCGTGCGGCGCCGGAGACCGCTGCACCGGGGTCTGGACAGACCGGGATCGGGCCGGTGCTTCGGCTCCGCGTGGTTGCGCGGAGCACCGCCGAGGGGGCGCGCGTGGTTCCCGTGGGATGTCCCACGCGGGGTCGCGCGTCGAGGCGTGTTCACGGGCTGGAGGCCGGAGCCTCCACCTGAGGGCGGACACCACCACCAGCGGGATGGTTGGAGAAGCTGTGGAACGGATGGAGAGAGGGCGACCCGTGTGACGACGACGAGATCAGTGCCTATGTGGCCGGCCGGCCGGCCGGCCAGCGCAGATAGCATGGGCGAGACTGGCCATCAGATGCGGGGGATCACGTCCTGCGGTTGCCGTCACCTGCCAGGCTCTTCCACTCCCAGAACCACATCACGATGCCGTCCGCCGCCGCGGAGCCGGTCATCGTCCACTCCCCATCCGCCCTCACGTGGTCTGGCTCGTGCGGGTCGTCGCAGTAGGCGTTGCCGTTCTGCAGCCTGCCGTAACGCCCGAGGGTCGTCGCCCTGATCAAGCCGCTCATGATCTACCACCTTATCACCGCGGCGGGCGCGCGGTCGACCACCTGCCCACGGCAGCTGGCGCCGCGCGCCGCCGAGCCTACCGCATGACGCCGAGCGCGGCCTCGATCTGGTGGCGGAAGATGACGCCGTGATCGTCGACCGAGTAATCGTCCGCCTCGAGCCGGAACGTGCGCGTCGCCGTGACGTCCGCGCGGCCGCTGAAGCGGTACGGGATGACGGGTGACGAGAACGACTCGCGCAGCAGCTGGAAGCCGAGGTCGACGGGGATGCTGACGGGGACGCGGACCTGGGTCGTGCGGTCGGAAGCGAGCCAGACGCCCTCGCCGTCGGCGCGGAAGTCGACCGGCAGCGTGTAGCGGCCGGCGAGCACGGCCTGGCCGCGGACCGCGCGCACGGCGACGTCGTACGAGTTCGGGTTGTGGACGTTGACGACCACGGTCATCAGGACGCCCAGGCTCGGCGGGAAGGCGATGCGGATGCCGGTGATCTCGGCGTGGTCGAGCTGCATCGTCGGCTTGCTGACGCAGGCGGGACCGGCGATCGCGGTCAGCGCTGCGAGCGCGAGCGCCGGCAGGCGGCGCAGGGGGTTGGTTTTCCGGGGGCTCGGCACGGCGAGAGCTTACCCGCACAGGGGCCCCCCGTCACCTCGCAGCGTGGCGCCCCCCGGCGGCGCGACCGGCCGGTACGAGGAGCGTCTGGCCACGCACAGCCAGACGTCTGGCCACGCACAGCCAGACGTCTGGCCACGGACGGCCCGACCGGCGCAGGCGGCGCCGACCCCATGAACAGGGATCGAGATCGGGGTGAACTTCACTTCTGGGAGGGCACGGTGACGACACGGGAGCCTTGATTCCATGAAGCGTTTGCGACCGCCAGGAATCAAGCATTCAACCCCGACAAATGCTCGACGAGCCGGAGCACGCCGGTCGGAACCAGGATGTGAAGGACGAGCGGGAAGAGCTCGTCTCGCATCCGCTTGTCGTGCATGATGTCGGCCCAGTCTACTTGTGCTCTCCCGACAGCGCGGGCCAGCATCGCCTCCTCCAAGCCGCGAAGATCGGGCTCGGACTCGAAGAGCTCGATGAGAAGGGGCAGGCGGTCCGCGGCGAGCCCCTCGAACGGCAGGCTGCGGGCCAGGCGACCCGTGTCGGCTGGCCTTGCGATCACGGCGCCGGTGCCGACCGCGAGGCGGAGCACAAGGTCGTTCTCCTTGCGCATCGCGAGGAAAGGTGCGGCCCCGATGAACTCGGCCGTGGTCAGCGTTGCCCGGGCCGCCGCTGCCTCGCCGAGGGTGATGCTGAGGTCGATCACCTCGAGCGCAGGTGAAGGAGCTCGTTCGGCGGCGCCGATCAACTCGGAGCCCCATGCGTTCAGGCGTCCCATCGCCGGGTCAGAGCGGCTGCCCCGCAGGAGCGCTGCGATGAACACCAGCTGTTCGATGAAGGGCCGAAGGCGCTCGGTGAACGCAGACGCGTCGCCGTTCGAGTACGGCTCCGACTCCATGGTTCCAAACGCTCTCCGGAGGCTCGGGCGCACCGCGAAGGGCGAAAGGAGCTGAAAGAACGGGCGAAGCAGCCTGGGCACGGCGTCGCTCTCCTTCCGGCGCAGCGCTTCCGCGAGCCGGCGCTCCTCGTCCAGTCGAACCGTCGACCGCACGCGCGCGGCGTGGACGGCTGCCGCCTCGAGCGTCCCGGAGCGTCGATCGGCCCAGTGTTCGCGCCCGTCAACGCGCGCGAGATGCTGATCGGCGACGGCCGGCTCCCGCTGCTCCTCGGCGAAGAAGGCGCGCAGCACGCTCAGCTCGCGCCGGGGCGCCGCGCTCTCCACGAGGGACTTCGCAACCTCGTGATCACCGTCTCTCCAGCGCCACAGCGCGTCGTAAAAGACGAGCGGGCTCGCGGAGCTGCGCTCTCGCCGCTCGTCGAGGATATGCGGCACCACGCGCTCGAGCCCGCGGGAAATCGAGCCGCGAATGCGCTCCGCGGCTTCGCTCTCCCATGCTTCGAGCGGGACCTCATCTGCCGACGCCGCGCCGAGGCGGCGGCGCAGCCAGCGCAGCGCCTCCCCCTCGAGATCGACCTCCGCACCGCGCAGGCGATCGGCGCAGCCGTCTCGCCAGGCCGCTTCTGCCCCCGGGACGTCGCCGAGGCGCAGCCGGTGATAGACGAGCTCCGCCGCGTTCGATGGATCGCTCGTGTCCTGCCTCGCGTACCACGTCGCCGCGCTCCGATCGATCGCCTCGACGAAGTCGGGCTCGTCGCGCGCGAGCAGCTCGAGGGTCGCCTCTCGAAGGTCGGCGCGGAGGCGAAGCTCGGGGCCGGGCTCGACAAAGGCCATCTCTCGCCCCAGGCTCTCGAACAGCCCCGAGCGCCTGACGTCGACGATTGCGCCGAGCACGGGCTGGAGCATCTCCGCCGTGAGCCTGCGGAGGACGAGCGCGCCCTTCGCCACGTCGCGCAGCCCGGCCTGCACGCGGTCGAGGATGCGCTCGTACAGGAGCGCCTGCACGACCTTCGGGGACAGCTTGTCGCTGAGACCCTTCGTGCTCCCGCCAGTCCCCACGAGCCTCGCCGCGAGCCCGAGGATGAGCGGCATGCGCTTCGAGACATCGACGATCTGCTTCAGCTCGGAGTTCTCGACGATCCCCTGGTCCCGGAGCCACATCTCGGCATCCGCCCGATCGAGTCCATCGAGCTTCATCGTCGTGGCGTCCCGCCCGGCGAGCTTGAAGGGCTGCACCGTGCCACGTCCCGTCACGAGGACCCGAAGCGTGGGCGCGCCCGCGGCGAGCGCATCGAGCACCGGCCAGATCTCGCGGTACTGCGCCGAGTATTGCGCGACCTCGAAGCTGTCGAGGACGACGAGCGGCGGGCGGCCCGGCGCCGCGGCCGCTGCCAGGCGAGCCCCCATCTCGTGCGCGGCGGACAACCAGTCGCCGGCAGAGAGATCCGGGGCCTCGAACCCCTCGATCTGGGCGTTCGCCTGATCGCGAGCCGTCTCCAGGATCGACACGGCATCGTCGGGGGCGAGGTCGACGCGATCGAAATCGAACCAGAGCAGCAGCGTCTCGGGGAGCAGCTTGCTCGCGAACCTCGCGATCAAGGCGGACTTGCCCATCCCGCCCACCGCGGTGACGACGCGGGGCCCCGCCTCGAGGTCGTGGTACCAGCGCTCGAGATCGGCGAGCTCTCGCTCGCGCCCGCGAAACGAAGGCCCGGCGATGGCGTCCAGACGGCCGCGCACCCGGCGCGTCGCGAGCGCGCGCGCGACCTCGTCGTTGCTCGGGAGGTCCGGGATGAGGTCCGCGAACCAGCGGGTGAGCTGCAGCATGTAGCTCAGCGTCTCGTCCTCGATCTCCGGGAGCGTGAACGGCGGCCCTCGCAGCACGCGGTCAACGGCGAGCTGCCGCTTGTCGTCGACGGCTGCGTTCGCACCTCTGCGGGCGTCGCGGAGCGCCGCGAGCGAGGGCGCCGCCTCGAGGAGCCGGCGTCGCTCGCGCGGGCGCAGGCACCACTGCGCTTCGGATGGATCGATCACGAGGTCGCGGAGACGCGCGCGCTCGTCCGGCGAGAACGCGGACGGGTCGAAGTTCCAGCACACCGCGGCGGCGAGCTCCGCGAATCCCGCGGCGACGCGTGGTGCTGGCTCGAGCATGGCCTTGCGCGCGGCGTCCACGTCCGCAAAGCGGTGATGGCGCGCGATCTCCTCCCAGTGCTGCGAGCCGCGAAGCGCTTCGAGCAGAGCGGCGCCGGGGAGCGCGAAGTTCCCCGCCTCCATCCCTCCGACGTGGACGCCGACGAGATGCAGGCGCTGGCTCAACACGGGGCCACCCGACGAGCCGCTCGCCGTGTTGGCGTCGTGGAAGAGGTACTTCGCGACGTCCAGATTACCCGTTTCATTCGGTTCGCGGACGCGACCGACGCTGACAGCGGGCTCCGGAAAATCCGGTATGCAATGGATGACGAAGACCGGGTCGTCTCGCCGGCACGGAGCTGTCGCGAATCGCAGCGCCCCTCCCGGGGATCCCGTCGTGGCGCGGAGGAGGCTCACGCCGTGGTCTCCGTAAGATAAACGGAGGCTCGGCCCCTCACGGGTGGCCTCTCGCCGAACGACGTCGCCCTCCTCCGTCCACGACTCGACCCAGATACCCCCCCTGTCGAGCGCAAACGCGGGAATGACGACCAGGGTGTCCGTGATCCAGAAGCCGGTCGTGCGAAACCTCGTCTCCGACTCCGCACCGACGAGGACGCGCGCGACCCCCCTCGCCACGGCCCGGAGGCCGGCGATGAGCTCGAACACGCCCTGGGTCTGATCCTGCTGGCGGATGATCATCGCCCTCTCCCGGCGAGCTTCGTCGTTGCGCGCTTCACGCGATCGTGGATGCGCTGGAGCCTCGGCAGCTCGGCGTCTTCCTGGTTGCCCGCGAGATCGGCGAAGATGTCGCCGGCGAGGGTCGACGCTTCGGCCTCGGGGAGGGTCAGCGAGCGCCGCAAGGCGCAGATCCTGAGAAACTCCGCGACCTTCCCCTCGGTGACGTCGGCCTCTGAAGGCGTGTCTTCGATGACGTCGATCTGGCGCCATTTCGTCGGCAATTTACCGATCGGGTAATCAATGAGCACCAGCCGAAAGATCTTCCGGTAGGTCTCGTTGGACATGAACGAGCCGAGCTGCTTGACGAAGTCGCAGATGGGGGCGTCGAGCAGGCTGAGGTCGTCGACGATGATCCACCATCGCTTGCCGGACCTCTGCCCCAGGCTCAGGAGCTTCGAGCACACCTTTCGGTACCAGGCGTCCGGGGTCGTGTCGATCGGGGGTGCGGCCCCGGGGTCACCCAGGTAATCGAAGAGCTGTCCGATCATCTCCTCGACTGTCGCGATGACGTTCTCGTCGAAATAGATGCTGCAAGCGCCGCGCTCGCTCGCGATCTTCTCCACGAGGCGCTTGCTCCAGCTCTTTCCGCCCGTACGACCGCCGCGGATGAGCAGCACGCGCTGCGTGCCGAGCGCAGCGTCGACCTCGTCGAGCCTCTCGTGCAAGACCGCGCGGTCCACGAACACCATCTCCGGGGCCGCCGCTTGCGCCTTCGGCAGGGCGAACGCCGACCGCACGTTCTGGGCGCTGGGATGGACGGGCCCTGCCGCGTTGTTGGTCAGGATGAGGCTGACGAGCCTCTCCAGCGCACCAGCGCTCGCGAGGTTTCCGAGGGCTTCGCTCCACATCACGTCCTCCGCCGCCGGGACGGTGAGGGGAGGGAGGCCGGCGCCGCACTGTCTGTAGATCTCCTGGATGCGGCTCGTCTCCGCGATGGTGCGATGAAGGGCCATGTAGAACGCGAGCGCGTCCGCGCGATGCCAGGGGTAAGGCCGCGGGCTGAAGAACGGGTGCGCGCCCTGCGCGTCGTTGGTCGCGCCGCCCGCGTCTGGCTGCGGGGCTGTCCGCTCCACGAACTCCCAGCCCGACGCCTCCAGCTCGGCGCGGATCGTCTCCGCCCGCACGGCGCCGAACTCGAGATCCGTCGCGGTCTGCGAGCGGTGTACGCCGACGAGCTTGCCTTGCTTGTTGAAGACGCCTCCTCCGCTCATGCCGGGTCCGGTCGGGGCCGCGCCGTCCAGCCTCAGCGTGCCTGCGACGGCCAGCCGCTGTTGACGGAAGTCCTCCGACGTCACGCACTCCACCACGTGATTGTCCTGCCAGTTGCTCGCTCCACCGGGATAGCCAAGGACATCCAGGCGCTCGTCGTCCTGCACGTCGGACACTCCGAACACCGCCTCCACGTCCTGAAACGCGAGCTGTGTGACGTCGAGGAGAACCCAGTCGCGCGCCGGGCGGCGCTGGTCATCGGGGACGTCTCCCGCCGAGAGGGGGGTGACCGAGGAGACCTTGGCGACGAAAGCCCCGGGGCACGCGCCGCTCTGCCGATTCACGAACGCAGATGGACTCGCGTATCCGAGCCCCGGCTGCCAGCACAAGATCTCGCCGCGCGGCGGGCCGTATCCGGGAATCCCGCTCGCGTCGGCCGCGCGAATCACGTGAGAGCATGTGAGCAGCAACTTTCGCCGCGACGACGGATCGCCCTGTCGTCGGAGCCACACGGCGACGGCGCTCCCCATCTGGGGGGCCGACTGAGGCCACTGCGAATCCCGGACCTCTACGTACCAGATGACATTCCGAGGATAGCGGAGCATGAGGTCACGAATCCTAGGGGTCGCTTGCGAGCCAGCGTGGGACGCCAGGACCGAGGCGCTGGAGGGCGGAAGCCGCCCTCCCCCTCGTCACGGCCGGGCTAGAGCACTAGATCGTCGATCCCGCGGATCTCACGCTTCGGGCTCGACTCGATGCTTCCGAGCGGATCATACCTCGTCAGATCACCGAAGGTGAGGCCCGTCTTCGCTTCGATCTCGGCCACGGGGATCTGGTAGGTCCGGAACTCTCCGAAGACGAACTCGAGATCGCCGAGCTGGTCTGCCTGGCTCAGCAGGTAGCCGGTCGCGGAGAGGCGATTGGTGAACTCGTTGACGATGACCACGACCTTCCAGAACTCTTCGGGGATCTGAACCCCCCGGTACAGCCGGTCGTTGTCGCGGAACACCGGACCCGTGAAGACGGTGACCTTGAGGGCGTGGGTGGCCGCGTTCTGGAGAACGTAGTCCTCCAGGCTGAGCCAGGTCTTCTGGTTCAGCATGGCGTGCTGCGGCGAGCAGTTGGTGAAGAAGAAGGTGTCCTCGATGCCCTGCAGCCCTTCGGCGCGCGTCTCGCCCCAGCCCGGGTCGAGCCTTCGAACGAGATGCCCCCGATCCAGCTGATTCTTCGCATAAAGCGTTTCATCGGTCTGGTGGCTCACGTCGACGAGCCGCGTGTCCGCGAACCACTGGTCCTTCGCGCGCGGGAAGTTGAAGAGCAGGTTGCCGTCGATGTTGCACGCGGTGTGGAGCGCCACCCGACGATCGGCCCGCATCTTGAGCGAGAAGTGCGTGTACTTCAGCTCCCCGTTGGGGTCGTCATGCACGGGAGCGACGAGCTCCTCGGGCACTTCCGGCATGGGCACGGCGAGGTCGCCCGTGCCCAGGAACTCGGGATCATACCCCTTCCGGCTCGCCAGCTCCCGCCGCGACGGCTCCGCCGGCGTCTTCGTCCTCCTGCGTCGCGCTTCTTCGCTCTCCTCCGACGCGGCGCCCTCGGGCGAAGCAGCAGCGGGAGCGCGCGCCGGAACGGCGACGACCCTGGGGCCGAGCTGCGCGAGCCGCTGCTTGAGCGCGGCGCTCGTCACGGCATAGTTGCTCTCCAGGTACGATCCTGAGAAGTGGAGGCCGCACGCCTTGCCGGTGGCCAGGTTGATGATGACGGAACCGGAGCTGCCGCCGAGCGTGGTGCAGTCGTGCATGAGCACCTTGCCGTCTTGCCGGACGCCGCTGATCCAACCAGGGCTGAGCCGCTTCACGCCGAAGACGTTGCGGAAGATCTCACGCAGGACGAAGGCATCGTTCCGTGGATCCTCCGCGGGGTAGCCGATCACGGCCACGTGGTCCCTGAAGCCGATGATGCCGTCGTCGAGCGAGATCGGCTCGGGCAGCCCCGTCGCTCCGCGCTCCAGGCGCACGAGCGCCATGTCCGGCCGCGCATCGCCGAAGATCTCCACGAAGAGCACCTCCGCGATGTTGGCCTGTCGCATCTCCGTTCGCTGGTGCTCCCGGAGGAAGTCCACGCGAGACTTGAGGACCCGGCCATCTGCGTCCGTGCGGAAGGCGAACCCGTTCCCCCGCGCGAGGGCGAACATCTCCGCGACGTGACGGTTGGTCACCATCACATCCTCGTCGAGCATCCAACCCGTGCCGATGTAGTCGAGGCTATAGCCGAGGATCTCGACACGGCCCACGCGAGGGACCGCCTGCTCCAGCACCTTCATGGCGGGATCGAGTCGCCTGGTGATCTCGGCGGATCGGGGCTTCTCCCACTTGCCGTCCTGGACGAGCAGCGAAGGTCGTCCCCTGGTCAGGATGATGGCCTCCGTGTCGGTGTAGGCGCCGGGCGTGATCGCGCCCTCCGTTCCATGCACCAGCAGATCGAGCTGCGCTCTCTGGTCGTGGGGGACGGCGGCCTCCAGCTCGCCGTGCCGCAAGTCGTCGAGGACGCGGTGGTCGGACAGCAGAGAATACAAAGGGGCTTTTCTCATGGTCTGGATCCCTCCTTGCAGCGTGGATTGATTCGGTACGCGCTCGTCGCCTCGGGATAGAAAATCGGCTGTGAGCGCTGCGATCGCGCGGAGACCTCGTGGCGCGCTCGAAGAGCTCAGCTCTTCCGATCATGTCGAGCTCTAGATCGAGGACAGGACAACCCGGGCGGATGCCTGCGGGCGTTTCCCGCCGAGGGCACGTTGCGTTGCCGCGAGGAGCGAGGGCTCGCGGACGCTTCGGTGACGAAGGGTGCGCCTGCCACCCCTTGCCAGGAGAGAAGGAAATCGAAATGCCTGGAAGACGTCAAGCCCCAACTGTGCGACGCGCCCTGGCCTGACAGGACATGCTCCTACGCGGCCCGTGCGCCCTCTAAAAATGCGTCGGTATATCAATCACTTGTCCATGCACGGAGCGAGCCGCCTTCGCCCCGCAGCCAGCCCGGCGCCGGCGGCGCCGATCACGCGCCAGCGCGCCGGAAACGGACCCTACGGAGGCCGTCGTGGGAGATCTGCTCCACGAGGACCTCGTCGCCCGATGCGATCCATTGCACGATCGCCCCGTCGTCCGAGAGCGCGATCGCGCCCGTCGGATCGCCGTCGTCCCATCGCTCGTACAGGACGCCGGCGGGCATCTCGGGCGGCGGCTCGCCGCTGCGCTCCTCGCCCTGCGCCCCCGCGACGCGCACGCTCACGCCGACGTCGGGGAAGCCCTCGCGCACCGCCGCGAGCAGCGCGCGCACGCCCGCGATCTCGCTCGCCACCGCGGTGCACGGCGCCACGCTCATCTCCGCGAACGCAGGCGGAGACCAGATCGCCAGATCGCCCCTCTGGAACACCGCCTGACAGGCGTCGCTCAGCTCGTCCACGCGCTCGGCGCCCAGCGCCGCCGCGAGCTCGGCTGCGATGTTCGCCGTCATCTCCACGGCCATGCGACCAGACCAGCTGAACGCGGCCACCGGGTACTCCTGGCCGATCGCGAACCGCTCGAACAGGCGCCGCGCATCCTCGGCGAGAACGAACGGCTCGACCACCCCGTCGTCGACGACGACCTGACCGCGCGCGTCCATCCAGTAGTTCCCGTGCGGGTAGTCGCCCATCACCGCCCGGGATTTCCGCGGGCGCGCGCCGCGCTCGAGCGCCAGCCCGATCCCGAACCAGAGCGCCTCCCCCTCGGCCGACGGGACGCAGGTGCCGCCGAAGACCTCCTCGAACCGCAGCATGGCGCCCACGTCGGTCAGCCCCCAGCGCGCGAGCTGCTCGCGGAGGGCCTCCGGCGCCATCGCGCGTCCGGGATCGCGCACGGCGCCGCGCTGCCTGAGCCACGCCGTCGCGCGCGGCGAGAGAACGCCCGCCAGCGGCTCCGCCCCACCGCCGGCCTCCCGCCGCTCCACCGCGCTTTCCCCCGGCTCGCCCGCCGCGAGGGCGCGGCCCTCGCGGTCCTCCTCGTGGCTCGCGGGGCGCCCATCCTTTCCGCTGCTCACACCCGACCCTCCTTCGCTCGATCCGCGGTCAGAAAGCCCCCTGGCGCACCAGCGCCGCCGCGTCCACGGCGCGCTCGTCCACGGCGCGCGCGCGCCGTGGACGAGCGCGCCCGGCCCGCGCGCCGCAGCGTCCCGCCGTGCCTCACCGGCGCGTCCCCCTCGGACGCCAGTTCGGCGGCGGCCGGACGGCCATGTTGCCGGGCGCGTTCGGGTTCTGCATCGCCTCCACGGCCGTGCGCTGCGGGTTGCCCGCGGCCACGGCGTCCTGGTATCGCTGGCTGGGCGCGTCGATGCCCGGGCGGACGCGGTTCACGAGGTCGACCGGCGGCTCGCCCTCGGGGCGCCCCTGGTTCGCCTGGTTCTGGAGGTTGCGGATCAGCACGCCGCAGTTCGGGCACGCATTGCGCGCCCCGCCATCGTCCTGCGTCGACTCGATCGAGTCGACCTCCCGGAGCGCCGCCCGCAGATGGTTGTTGTTCGCATCGTTCGCGGATCCGCACGTGCCCCTCGGCAGGTTGTTCCGCTATGCCACCCCCGCTCGTGGCGGCCGCTGCTGCTGGTGCAGCGCCGAGCTCGCGTGTGCGCGTGCGCCCGCTGGCGCAGGGGGGCGAAGGTCAGGATGAGCGTCCGGCAGTGCCCGCGGAGAGGGCGTCGTCCACCTCTTCGCGCTGGCCGGTGCCGGCGAGCAGGTGCCACTTCTGAAGCGTCGGCAGATCGCGCATGGCTTCCACGGCGGACCGCAGCGCCGGCGGCATCGACCCGAACCGCGCTTCGTACAGCGCGATGGTGCTTTGCGCGATCCCCTGGACGAGCCCCTGCTTGCGCCCCTGCTCGATGAACTGCTCGACGAGCTCCTGGGTGGTCATCACGAACTCCTCTTCTTCCGGCGTCGTAGGCCCGGGTCCGGCGATCGCCGCCCGGAAGCGTAGCAGAGGACCGAGCGCGATGGCGCGCTCCGGCGCATCGTCCGGGAGCCGACGGAGCTCCTCGATCGCCTCGCGGAGCACGCGCCCGCCGCCCATCAGGCGGATGAGGAGGGTCGAGCGCTCGCGCGGCAGCTCGCCGAGCACGACGACCACGGTCCGCAGCAAGCCTGGGCCTTCGTACACGCCCGCGGGCCAGCCGGCCATCGGCGTCACGCGCAGTCCGTCGAGCACGGCCGCTGGGCGGCCGGTCGACATGATCCACAGGAACGGCGCTTCGGCCGCGCGCTCCCGGCCCGCGAGGCTCCGCCACGCGCCGAGGTGCTTCTGCAAGCACGCACGCGCCTCGTCCGCGCTCGGCGTGTCGCTGTACGCCTCGATGGTGCACGCCGTGACGGCGATCCGGCCGAGGATCCCAAGCCGCTCTCGCCCCGAAGCGCGCGCCTGATCGGGCTCGTACCACACGTCCGCGTGCTGCGCCTCTCCGGGGACCTCCGCGTTCGTCACGACCTTGCCAACCGGTGTGAGCCCCTCCTGGGCAACGTCCTTTGCCAGTCGATCGAACCGGTTTCGCATGGCGGGCGCAGGCTCGCATGTGCGCAGACGACATCCAAGGCCAAAGCACGCTCCGGCGAGACGACAAGCGCGCCGCTCAACGCGCGTTCACGCTTACGTGGATCGCGGCGCAATGATCTCGCTTTCTGCGCGCGGCGCGCCATTGCTGCTCTGGCCAGATCGTGGCCAGACGTCTGCCGTGGCTCGACATTGGATGTCGCTCAAGAGCAAGCATGCCAGAGTCGAATGCCGCCCCGCTGTAGCCAGAAGCACCACCGGAACGGCCGACGGCGTGGCGCCTGTCGGCGTGGCCAGACGTCTGGCCACCGACAGCCAGACGTCTGGCCACCGACAGCCAGACGTCTGGCCACCGACAGCCAGACGTCTGGCCACCGACAGCCAGACGTCTGGCCACCGACAGCCAGACGTCTGGCCACCGACAGCCGACGCTCCGCTTTCGCTTCCACGCGCCGCGCCCGCGCGATAGCCTCGCGGCCTCGGGGCGCAGACAAGGAGCACCGGATGGCGGGGAAGACGGGGAAAAGCTCGGGCGCTGCGGGCAAGCGGCGGCCTGCGAGCGAGGGCGCGGCGCCCGCGAGCGGCGCGCTCGCGCGGGTCCGCGCGGAGGCGACGAAGGGAGGCGCCGCGGCCGAGCGGCGGGCGCAGGCGCTGCTGGAGCTCATCGAGCGGCGCAAGGCGCGCATCGCGGAGGATTTCTACGAGATCGGCGAGGCGCTGCGGGAGCTCCAGCGCAAGAAGCTGTATCTCGCGCTCGGGCACGCCTCGTTCGGAGAGATGCTCAAGGCGCGCGACCTCATGGGGCTTAGCCAGGCCAAGAAGCTCATCGGCGTGGTCGCCGCGCTCCCGCGCGACAAGGCCCTGGCGCTCGGGCCGGAGAAGGCCTACGCGCTCACGCGGTACACGGCGGCGACGCCGGAGGTCGACACGCCGGCGTGGCTCCTCGATCAGGGGACCACGGTCGCGGGGAAGAGCCTCGAGGAGATCTCGGTGCGCGAGCTGACCGCGGAGACCGGCAAGGCGCGCGCGCAGGCCGCTGGGCCGAAGCGGCGAGACCCCGAGGAGCAACGCGCCAGGTCGGCGGCACGGGCGGCGCAGGCGGCGCTGCGGAAGCGCGGGGCCAGGGGGGCGACCGTCGAGGCGCACCGCGCGAAGGGCGGCTTCTGGCTGCGCGTCGAGGTGCCCCTGGAGGCTGCCGCCGCGCTCCTCGGCGAGTAGCGGGCGCGCCGGGCAGCGGGGAGCGAGCGAGTGCAGAAGGCGGCAGAGGGGTCGGCGTACACGCGGGTTGCCGTCGTGCAGCTCGCCTATCACCCGGCGATCGTCCTGGATCGGAGATCACCGCTCGAGGATCCGCTCTTCGATCCGAGGACGGCGTCGGACTCGCTGCTCCCGTCGCGGGGCGAGGTGCCGGAGGCGATCAAGCCGAAGCTCGACGCGCTCCGGCGGCGCATCCGGGAGGCGTACGGTACGCAGCTGCTCGCGCGGATCAGGGCGGTCCTGGCGGCTTGCCGGGAGTACGGGGCGAGGATCGTCGTCTTTCCCGAGTACAGCGTTCCGTGGGAGATCCTCGGGGACGTCGCCGAGGCCGCAGCGGACATGGTCGTCGTGGCGGGGTCGCACACCGTCGATCGCGCGGCGCGGCGGTCCGGTGTGTACGAGCGGCTCGGCGCGGCCGCGCTCCCGGCGATCGGACAATCGGTGTGCCCGGTGCTCCACGGCGGCAAGTTGATCGCCCTGCAAGCGAAGCTGAGCCCATCGATCTCGGAGCGGAGCTCGATGCGGCCGGGCGAGACCTGGACGCCCGTCGAGATGCCGGAGGGCATCCCGGGGCCCATGGGCGTGATGGTCTATCTCGATTTTCTGCTTCGAGAGGGCGAACCGCACCGCCATCTCGTCGCGGAGCGGCTCGGGGCTTGCCGCTTTCTCGCGGTGCCAAGCCTGACGCCGCACCACACGCTGACGGAGCTCGCGGGCAAGTTGTGGGCGTGGGAGGAGGCGCGCCTGTACGGGCGGCCGGTGCTGTATTGCGACGGCGCGGAGGGCGGCGGCACGTCGGTGTACGTCGACGAGGACCAGGAGCATGAGCTGCGGCGGTTCCCGGATCGCGCGGGGTATCTCGAGGCGGGCGATGAAGGGGTGATCGTCGCGGACGTCGACCTCGGATACGAGCGGGCCGGAGGGTCGGCGGGCCATGCGGCACAGCGGCCGGTGGTGCCGATCGCGGAGGCGACGCTCGTGTACCGGGGGCATCCCGCCGGGGAGGCCTATGCGCGGTGGCTCGACGGGGCGCGGGAGCTGCTCGCGCGGGACGACGACGAGGCGCTGGAGGCGCTCGTCGCGCGGATCGAGGGAGCGCGCGACGTCCTGCTGAACGCGGGAGCGCTGTCCGGGGGCGCGGCGCGAGGGAGGCGGCTCAGGCGGCTTTACGGCGAGCTCGACCGGGTGACGAGCGTGGAGGAGATACGGCAGTTCACTCGGGAGATCGTCGTCCCGCCCGAGGTGCTGCCGCTCGAGGCGCTGCGAGCAGCCGCGGCGGGGGCGGCCGCCGACGTGGTGTTCGCGTGGATGACGGAGCGGGAAGCGCGGGAGGCCGGGTTCGCGGAGGTCGAGGCCAGGCTGCGGAAGGCGGTGGACGCGAAGCGAGGGGCCGGCGAGTGGACGAGCGAGGGGCTGGCGGCGCTCGGGGCGGTGGCGCAGGCCGTGCGCGGCGCGCCAGAGATCGACGACAGCAGGCGGGAAGAAGGGGCGCCGGCCGTGCAGGGCGCGCTACGGGGAGGGCTGGATCCGGCGGCGCTCGGAACGAGGAGGGTTCGGGGGTGGGTACTCTCGTTCGGCAGGCACCCGGTCGACCTGAGCGCTGTCGTGAGGGAGTCCGTCCGGCGCGCGCCCGGCACTGCCGGGACGCACCGACTCGGAGAGATGCTGGATGATGACCGTCGCCTCACCGCGATCTCGGAGCATCAGATCCGCGCGGCGGAGAGGCTGTTCCTGCTCGCGACGGCGGAGGGGAGACAGCACACCGCGGCCGTGAGCATCTCGTCAGAGGCTCACCCGGCGCCATCCACGATCGTGGTGATATCGTCCCGGGGCGATGGATGGGCCCTGTGGACCGACGGCGGCGAAAGCTGGGTAGAGAGCTGCTCGGACGCGATACTCGCCGCCTTCGCCGAGACCGGGCTGACAGGCGCCGCATGTGAAATCATCCCACCGGACGCCCAGATGGCCCGGATCGCGGAGCTGTTGTCCCGGTTCGTCGGCGCTCGACAGACCGTCGCGGCGCTCCGCGATCAGCGGTTAGTTGAGGTCGACGGCAGGTTCGTGGAGCCCGACGCGCGGGTCGACGGGGGCGAGCCTACACCCATGCTCGGCGCCCTCGATGCGTGGCTGTCGTCGAGCGAGCAGACCGCCCTCGTGCTCGGCGAGTTCGGCCTGGGCAAGTCGACCGCGCTCGCCGCGTGGGCCGACAGGCGCTGGGAGCTGGGCCAGAGACCGCTGCCGCTCCTCGTGAACCTCGCCGGAGCGTCCCCGTCAGCGGGCGCAGAGCAGCTCTTGCTGCAGGCGGCCAGGCTCGATGACATTCCCGAGAGCCGCGCCGCCTTGCGCCTCCTCGTCCGGCATCGGCTGGTCGTCCCCTGCTTTGACGGCTTCGACGAGATGGCGACCCGCTTCGAGGCCGCGGAGCTCGCGGGCCGGCTCTCCGGCCTGCTCGAGATCGCGGAGGGCGGCGGAAAGGTGATCGTCACCTCGCGAGACAACTACTTCTCCAGTGAGGCCCACCTCAACACGACGACCGAGAGCGCGCTTTCCCAGGCGCTCGGCGCGTCGGCGGGGATCCGGCGCTTCGTCATCCAGCCGTTCACCGACGAGCAGGTGCGCCATCTCGTACAGCAGATCCGCGGGGAGGAGGGCGCCGCGAGCGCGCTGGCGCGCATCGCCGGGATCTACGACCTCAAGGACCTGGTGCACCGGCCGCTCCTGCTCGGCATGGTGCTGGCCACGCTGGACGACCTCTCGTCCGGGGCGAAGGTGGGGCGCGCAGACCTGTACGAGGTGTACCTGAAGCGATGGCTCGACAACACGCGGAAGGACGACCCTGAGTGCTTCACGGACGAGCAGAAGAAGGAGTTCGCCGAGGCGCTCGCCGAGCAGCTCTGGCGGTCCGGGAAGCCGACCTGTACATGGCAGGAGCTCCAGAGCTCCGTGCGTGCTCGACTCTTCCACCTCCTGCCCGAGGGCATGCCGCCGGACGCGGCATTCCTGGAGATCCAGGGCGGCGCGTTCTTCGTGCGCGAGGGCGAGGAGATGTATCGCTTCGCGCACAAGTCGTTCCTCGAGTATTTCCTGGCCCGCGCGCTGGTCGCGACGCTGCCCGAACGGCCGTTTGAAGCGTTGCTGACGAAGCCGATCACCGACGAGGTCGCGGCGTTCGTGGGCGAGACCCTGAGGATGCGGGGCGAACCGAGGCGCTCGGCAGCAGTGCGTGCAGTCCAGGGCTTTCTCGAGACGGATCGGTTGCTGACCGACTCGACAAGAGAATCGGCCGAGAACGCCCTCCGGCTGCTGCTCGGGCTCTCACGATGGGACAACGAATCGGACGGATGGATTCCGGAGAGGGCGGTCCTCCGTGGTGCGCAGCTCGCCGGCGAGGTGCTGCGAGGAGCGCCCCTCATCGGTGTGAACCTGGAAGGCGCGAACCTGGCCGGCGCCGATCTCTCCGGAGCGGACCTGACGGGGGCTGTGTTGAGCGGAGCGATGCTGCCGGGTACGAAGCTCAATGGAACGACGCTCCGGAGCGTGTTCGCGCCTAGAGCAGACTTCACGCAGGCCGAGGCCCATGGTGCTGTGGTCGAGGCAGCGGAGCTCGCGGGCGCGGTCTTACGGCAATCGACCTGGACCGGGTGCGTCTGGAACGGCGCGCTGGCCGAAGGCGCCGACGTGAGCGCGTGGGCGGCAGCAGGGCAAGGCGAGCTTCTCGAGCGTCGGCGCACCCTGGCTGTGATTCCGCCGCAGGTACGAGCGGAGCTCGTCTCGGGACATAGCGGCCCGATCAACGCGCTCGCATGGGCTCCAGACGGCAAGCGTCTGGCGAGCGCTGGAGACGACCAGACCGTGCGCATCTGGGACACCAGCACACGCAACGAGCTCGCCCGCTTTAGGGGCCATTCGAACGCAGTCAGGGCCGTGACCTGGCACCCCGATGGCAAGCACCTGGCGAGCGCCGGAGACGACCAGACCGTGCGCATCTGGGACGCTGGCACAGGCAAGGAGATCGCCCGCCTCAAGGGACATTCGGATTGGGTCATGGCCGTGGTATGGCACCCCGACGGCACGCTCCTGACCAGCGCCGGCAAGGACCAAGCCGTGCGTCTCTGGGATGTCGGCACGGGCAAGGAGATCGCTTGCCTCAAGGGGCATCTGAACGGCGTCAGGGCTGTGACCTGGCACCCGGGTGGCAAGCGCCTGGCCAGCGCCGGAGACGACCAGATCGTGCGCATCTGGGACGCCGGCACGGGCAACGAGCTCGCCCGCCTCAAGGGACATTCGGACTGGGTCAGGGTTGTGACATGGCACCCGGACGGCAAGCTCCTGGCCAGCGCCGGAGACGACCAGACCGTGCGCATCTGGGACGCCGGCACGGGCAACGAGCTCGCTCGCCTCAAGGGACATCTAAACGGGATCATGGCTGTGGCCTGGCACCCGGACGGCAAGCTCCTGGCCAGCGCCGGAGACGACCAGACCGTGCGCATCTGGGACCCCGGTACGGGCAAGGAGATCGCTTGCCTTGAGGGTCATTCAAACGGGGTCAGGGCCGTCGCCTGGCATCCCGACAGCAAACTTCTCGCCAGCGCCGGATTTGACCAGGCCACGCGCATATGGGACGCGGGCACATGCAAGGAGCTCGCTCGTATCGATAACTATTCGAATGGGGTCATGGCCGTGGCCTGGCACCCAGACGGCAAGGTCCTCGCCAGCGCCGGATACGACAGGACGGTACGTCTCTGGAGTGCGCGCAAAGGCAAGGAGTTCGCTCGCATCGAGGGTCATTCGAGCCGAGTCATGGCCGTGGCCTGGCACCCCGACGGCAAGCTCCTCGCCAGCGCCGGATACGACAAATCCGTGCGTATCTGGGACGCCAAGACGGGCAACGAGCTCGCTCGCATCGAGGGCCATCTGAATTGGGTCAGCGCCGTGGCTTGGCACCCGGACGGCAAGCTCCTCGCCAGCGCCGGAGACGACCAGACCGTGCGCATCTGGGATGCCGGCACGGGCAACGAGCTCGATCGTCTCAGGGGCCATTCAAACGGTGTCATGACCGTGGCCTGGCACCCCGACGGCAAACTACTGGCCAGCGCCGGATACGATAAATCCGTGCGTATCTGGGACGCCGGCACGGGCAACGAGCTCGATCGCCTCAGGGGACACTCAGACGGGGTCAGGGCCGTCGCGTGGCACCCCGACGGCAGACTACTGGCGAGCGCCGGAGACGACCAGACGGTGCGACTCTGGGACGCGCACACGGGCAAGGAGGTGGATCGCCTCCATGGCCATTCAAACAAGGTCAGGGCCGTGGCCTGGCACCCCGACGGCAGACTACTCGCCAGCGCTGGCTTCGACGAGACCGTGCACCTCTGGGACGCGCGCACGGGCGACGAGCTCGCTCGCCTTTATGGCCATTCAAACGCGATCATGGCGGTTGCGTGGCACCCTGACGGCAAGCTACTGGCAAGCGCCAGTTCTGACGGCTCGGTGCGGATCTGGAGCGCCAGGCAGCGCAAGCTCCTCGCCTCGCTCGAGTCCGCAGGCCCTGCCAACCTCACCCGCACCGCCGGTGGCTTCTGCTTGTTCGATGACGCCCAGCCGAACCGCGCCCGCCTCGCCCTTTGCCGCCCAGATTCGTCGACGACGCTTTACCTTCCTCTTGCTAGCTTCCGCGATGTACTACACCGCCCGGACAAGGTGAAGGCGGCGCTCGCCGGAGACCTCAGCGGTGACAGCCTCGAAGAGGAGCTCGCCAAGCATGGCTACGCGGGCGGCGTACCCTGGGACGGCGAAGAGCACTTCATTGCCGCTGTCCCCCCGGCCCCAGCCCTCACCGCTGCTGCCTTCGCCGCCGCTCCTCCCGCGCCCGCAACCAGCGCCGCCCCGCCCGCGCCCGCCGCGTCCACCCCCGCGCGTGCGCCCGCCAGCCGCGCGCTCGTCCTCGCGTCCCCCTCCCCGCCCGCAGCCCCCCTCCCGAACCCCTTCCGCCCCGGCCCCGCCCTCACCGACGCTTCCTCTCTTCTCCCCGGCCGCGCCCCCGTCCTCGCCGAGCTCTTCGCCCTCATCGAGAGCCGCAGCCCCGCGATCCTCCGCGGCCCGCGCCGCGCCGGCAAGACCTCCATCCTCCACCACCTCGCCGCGCGCCTCTCCTCTGTCCGCGCCGTCCACCACCGCACGCTCGAGGGCCGCGCCACCCCCCTCCGCACCGCCGACGATCTCGCCCTCTTCCTCGACCCCTCCCTCCACGCCGACGCCGCCCCCGCGCTCACCCTCCGCAACCGCCTCTCCAGCGCCGGCAACGCCGTCCTGCTCCTCGACGAAGTCGCCAACCTCCACCAGGCCGACGCCACCGTTTTCGCCTGGTTGCGCGCCGTGGGCCAGGAGCAGACCAGCGTGGTCCTCGTCGGCTCGCACTGGGACTGGGTCACCGTCGTCGAGCACGCCTTCGCCACGGCCCCGGGCTCGTCGTTCGGCAACGACGTCACCCCGGTCAGCCTCGGTCCCCTCGCCGAGGCCGACGCGATCCGCTTCCTGGTCGACACAGCCCCTCCCGACGTCCCCGTCGAGGCCGAGCGCACCGCCCGCTGGATCGTCGAGCTCTGCGGCCCCTGGCCGTTCTATCTCCAGGTCATGGGCTACGCCCTCGTCCAGGCCGTCCGCGCCGGCCAGCGCCGCGCCCTCGTCGAGCGCGCCGGCGTGCGCGAGCTCTACGAGCAGCGCCTGCTCCTCGACCGCGACGCCGCCTTCTTCCGGCCGCGCTGGGCCGAGCTGCCGCGGCGCGCGCGGGCCGTGCTCGGCGGGCTCCGCGGCTCGCCCGACGCGGCGCTGCCCGAGGTGCGCAGGCTGCCCTCCGAGGACGTCGCCGTCCTCTGCGATGCAGGGCTCTGCGATGCGCTCGGGGCGTGGCTCGCGGATCCGCCGTTCTTCGACTGGATAAGGCGCGTCGCCAGGGCGCCAGGGAAGGATTCGTGATGCGCGCGTTCGACGTGAGGAGACCCTATTCACCGGAGCGCGACGTCCGCGATCACGGCCACCTCCTCGATCTGCTGCTGTCGCTGCCCGCGAACGGCGTCGTCTGGCCGCTCGTCGGCGCGCGCAGGGCCGGAAAGACGTGGACGCTCAAGGCCCTCGAGCATCACCTCGGCAGCGCTGGTGGGATGGCCGTGCGCTACATCGATCTCCGCAAGGCCGGGCCCGCGCTGCCGGTAGTGCCTTCAGGGATCACGCTCCTCCTCGATGAGCCGCAGCTCGCCGGCAAGGGCGGCAGCCCGCGCGACGCGACCGCCTTCCTGCGGTGGTGCGACGATCTCTACCGCGCGAATACAAGAGTCCTCCTGGCGATGAGCCCCGCCGAGTGGGTCGCGCTGGAGCGCGCGGCCGGCGGGGACGCGGGGCTCCTCTCCTCGCGGGACATGCGCTTCCTCGATCCCCTCACGCCAGCCGAGGCGCTCAAGCTCGCCCGCACCGACGCGTCGAGGGCGCTCCTTCCCGTGCTGCCCGCGATCTGGCGCCGGAACCCCTTCCTGCTCGAGTTCGTCTTCGAGATCGCGGAGCAGTCGCCCGATCTGGTCGAGGAGCCATGGACGCTGCTGTGGACGGCGCGCGTGCGCTCCGAGCTCCGGGAGTTCGCCTACCACCGGGCCGTGTTCGAGGACGGCCTGACCGACGCCCAGCGGGCCGTGCTCCGCGAGGTAGCGCGCGGCGCGGCGCCCCGCGACGAGAACGTCGATCTGCTCGAGCGCTGCGGCCTCGTCCAGCGGCGCGGCGGGCGCTCTGTGCTCGCCGATCCGATCCTCGAGGCGAACCTGTGCCCGCTGCGGATCCACCACGTCTCCGACATCCATTTCGGCCCGAAATCCGCCGAGCGCGTCGACGTGAAGGAGAAGGGCAAGCACGGCGACACGATGGCTCCGGCCCTGGGGCCCCCGCGCGTGTGCGACCATTACGTCGAGCACGTCGCCGAGCTCGCCGCCGCCGGGCGCGCGCCCCACCTGCTCGTCATCTCCGGCGATATAGCCGAGTGGGCCGACGACGCGCAGTACGCCGAGGCGCGGGTCTGGCTCCAGAAGCTCTGCAGGCACCTCGCGGATCACCCCCGCTTGCCGCCGGACGAGCCCAACGTGCTCCTCGTGGGCGGCAATCACGACGTCGACTGGCGGCAGGCGGCGAGGCCGGCGCAGGCCGGGACGCAGGCGCGCCATGTGCCTTTCGCGAGGGCGTTCGACGACCACCCGCGCTGCGCGCAGCCGAGGCTCGACGATCCACCGGAGACGCGGGCGCTCGCGGTGGCGCGGTACGCGGATCTCGGCGTCGAGTTCGCGCTGCTCGGGTCGGCGGAGTTCGGCGGCCAGGAGGAGGCGGATCCGGTGCGGGACGAGCTCCTGTCGCTGCTCGGCCGCCTGCGCAAGGGCGCGATGGAGGAGCCGGACGCCGAGCGGGCCGCGGTCCTGCGCGACAACGTGGCGCGCATCGACCCCGGCCTGGTCCACGACGCGGATCTCCAGCGCGTGCGCAGGGCGCAGTGGCACGCGCCGATCCGGATCGCGGTGCTGCACCACCCGGTGTCCCCGCTCCCGTCCACCGAGCTCGCCCGCTTCGGCGGCCTGATCAACGCCGGCGAGGTGAAGGACGCGCTCGTCCACAAGGAGTTCTGCCTGGTGCTCCACGGCCACAGCCACACTGGCTGGTTCGGCAAGGAGCAATGGCCGGAGCGGCACGAGGACTGGACGATCCGGATCGCCGCGGCGCCGTCGCTCTCGAGCCGCGAGGTGCAGGAGCACAACGGCTACAACGAGATCGAGATCGCGCGCGACGGCGTGGGCGGCGACGTCAGCTATCGAATCCACGTCCATCGCGTGGTGAGAGAAGGCGGGACGTGGGCCCGTAGGTCGTCGATGGGGCCTTTCGCGCCGGGGAAGTAGCGCGCGGCCAAGCGAGCGGGACGGCGAACGAGGTAGCGAGACCGAGCACGGCGCTGCACACGAGGCCGACGCGAAGCTCGGGATGCTCCAGCGATCGCCGTGTCGCTAGAAAAATTCGATGGAGCGCTCCGTCACGCGGCCCTCGCTCCTTGCTGCCACCGGCGAGCGGCCAGCGCGCTGCGTCGAGCCGCTTGGGGCGTGATCATCCGAACGACTTGTGGGAATCTTTACGATCATGTCGAAGCTCTCACGATTGCGCCACCTCGGAAATCTTACATCCTTGTCACCAGCGTTCAGCGCGCTGCTCTTGTTAGGCACGCTACATATCAGCGGCTGCGGCGATGACGGTGGGGGTGGCACCGGCGGTAGCGGTGGCCAGCCGACGACGGACGGCAGCAGCAGCACGACTGGCAGCGTCACATCCAGCGGTGAGGGCGGCGCTACCTCGACGTCGACCGGAGTCACCAGCGGTCCGAGCACCAGCAGCAGCGGCGGCGGCGACGCCGGAACGGGCGGTGGAGGCACGGGCGGTGGAGGCACGGGCGGTGAAGCACCGCCGGTCGATTCCGGCCTTCCGACGCCCCCCGGCGCCGGCGACGTGGCGAAGCCGTCCGGCGCGCCCGGCGGGTTCAAGGTCATCGACTGGGCCGGCTTCACGGGGGCCGTGACGTACTCGTTCGACGACGTGAACTCGACCCAGATCCAGAACTACGACACGTTGAACGGGCTCGGCGTGCCGTTCACCTTCTACGTCTGGACCGGCAAGGCCGAAGCGAACGATCCGGTGTGGCCGAGGGCGCTGGCGGACGGGCACGAGCTCGCCAACCACACGAAGAGCCACTCGAGCAACGACAACGGCGCCGATACGGACGCCGCAACGCAATGGATCAAGGACAAGTTCAGCCTCACGCCGTGGACGATGGCGGCTCCGAACGGCTCGGGGGTGTACACGGGCATCGCCCGGACGCGCTTCATGATCAATCGCGGCGTGGCCAACAACCTGATCAGCCCGAACGACTCGACCGATCCGTTCACCCTGCCCAGCTTCATTCCCCCGACCGGCGCCTCCACGGCGGTGATGGACGAGCAGGTCACGAGCGCGCGGACGGCCAAGAAGTGGCGCACCTTCTGCATCCACGGCTTCACCGGCGGCAGCGACGGCGCGTATCAGCCCATACCGCTCCAGGCCTTCGTCGATCACGTCAAGCACGTCAAGGACTTCGGCGACGTGTGGATCGGCACCATGGAGAACATCGGCTCCTACTGGCGCGGCCAGAAGGCGATCACCTCCGGCACCAACACGATGTCCGGCAGCGAAACGACCTACACCTGGCAGCTCCCCGACAACTTCCCGCCGGGCAAGTATGTGCGCGTGACGGTCACCGGCGGCACGCTCAAGCAGAACGGCGTCGCGCTCCCCTGGAATCCGCACGGCTACTACGAAGTGGCGCTCGATCCGGAGTCCGTCACGCTGTCGCCCTGACGCGAGCCGCCCGAAGCCCCGCGCCATCCCGGCGCGGCTTCGGGCGGAGCCGCCCCACGCCCGTCCGTGCCAGGATGGCGCGCCCATGGGTGCCTGCGCCCGTCGCGGCATGGTCCCGGTAGACGGCGGGATCCGCGGCGGCAGGCCCGCGCCTCCATGGTCCCGGTAGACGGCGGATCCGCGGCGGCAGGCCCGTGCCTCGCAGCCTGCGGGATTCGCTACAAGCTGGGGCCCGTCAGCGCCGCCACGATGCGCTCGATCGACCAGTAGCCTGCCACTCCGCCCATTGCATACACCAGACCGCGCCGCACCGTCGCCGGTCGCATCGAGACCCGCTCGGCAAACAGGTGCAGCGCAACCACCAGCGCAATCACGCCGAGCTGACCGATCTCAACGCCCACGTTGAAGAACAAGAGCGCAGTCGGCACATGCTTTTCCGGCAGTCCTATGTCGAGCAGCGACGACGCGAATCCGAGCCCGTGAAGGAGCCCGAAGGCGAACGTGACGGCCCATGGGGCCCGGCGAGCGAGCGAGTCGGTCGGCCGTATGCACTCGCCGCAGACCAGTACGATCGAGAGCGCGATGGCCGCTTCGAGCGGCGGGGCCGGCAACGTCAACCAGCCGAACACGGCACAGGCCAGAGTCAGGCTGTGCGCAACCGTGAAGGCTGTGACGGCGCCGACCAGCCTCCTGCCGCCGCGCACGAGGAGCGTGAGCGCAACGACGAAGAGAAGGTGGTCGAACCCGGTCAGGATGTGCTCGATGCCGAGCCGCGTGTAATCGACCACGATCGGCCTCAGCGCGAGAAGCCCGGCGGAAGCAGGAATGCCGTACACCACAAGGCTCGGGTCGCTGCCGGTCAGCACCCGAAGAAGTCGGCTTCCACTCCGCCACTCGATCACCACCATCACGTTGGTCTCGGTCCCCTCGAGCCAGGGAAGCTCGATGGTGCCGACCAGGCCGGCGTCACCGCAGTCGAGGAATGCGGTGTCGAGCTTGCAGGGCGCGGGGAACACGGCGGGCGTTGCGAGCTCGGACCTGAGCGTGGACGAGCTCACCTCCCAGCGCAAGAGGAAGCGCCCATCGTGCCCTTCCACCTCCGTCAGCGAAAGAGACGCTGAATTGAGCTCGTGGCCAGCTGCGGGGGCGGGCGCCAGGAATACGGCCAGCAAGAGCGGCAGGGACCACGCCAGCCGGTGCAGACACAAACGGGTCAAGGCTTCTTCTCGAATCTGTACCGCGCGAGGACGCTCTCGACGAACTCGTCGGCGGCTTGCTTCTTCATCGCGGCGACCCAATCAGCGGTGAGGATCGGGCGTAATTCCTCGCGGCTGGGCACCCCCCCACCTATCCGGTTGACCCGCACGAGCAGCAGGCTTTCCTCGGTCTCCAGGGCCTGCCACGTTGCGAGCGGCGAGTTGCAAATGCTCTCGGAGACAGCAGGTCCGAACCTGGTTGCGAGGTCATTGCGGGTGAGGTTGCCACCCACTATCGGACGATCGAGCGTTCTTGGGTCTGCGCCGTCGGCCAGCGCAAGTTGATATTTCGATCGCTGCTGCTCTGCAGCCGGGTCGCTCCTGGGAAAAGCTACGACCTGGAAATCGTACCGCAGCGGCGCCTCGTACTGGCTCCGGTGAGAGGCCAGCCACGCGTCCAGCTCTGCATCCGTCGGCTTCCGCGCGGCCATTTGCTGAGCCGCCCGTGCCCGCAGCTTGTCCGCCAGCACGGTCCGCACCGTCGCATCCTGCTGTTCGAGCCCCTCCCGCAGCGCCTCACGATAGAGCACCTCGTCCCGCTTCCACCCGTCGAGCGCCGCCTTCAGCTCCGCCTCCGTCGGCGCCCGCCCCGTCTGATCGCGGAACTGCCGTTCCAGGTCCGCCTTCAGCCCCTCGCTGACGACGACCACCCTCGGGTCGCCAATGATGACCCGGTGGGCGAGAAACAACAGCGCGCCGATGAAGAGGAAATGAATGACCGGCTCGCGGAGCAACCGAGCGAAGCTCCTCATGGTTCTCCCGCTGGTGTCAGGCATGGGGCGCGCTCTCGTTGGGGGAGAGAAGGAAATCCAAACTCTTCGGAGACGTCAAGCCCCAACCGCGGGACCTGTCCGTGGCCAGACGTCTGGCTGTCCGTGGCCAGACGTCTGGCTGTCCGTGGCCAGACATCTGGCTGTCCGTGGCCAGACGTCTGGCTGTCCGTGGCCAGACGTCTGGCTGTCCGTGATGCGACCCGACCCACGCTGGGCGCGCCGCCGGTCACGGAGCCGTCCTCCGCCTGGGCCAGATCGGAGTCCGATCCGAGGGAGTAGCGACCGATCGGGTTGGGGACGAAGCCCATCGTGCTCTGGTCGTACATCGACAGCGACCAGAACGCCTTGGCGGGCGGCAGCCCGCCCTCCTCGAAGCGCATCGTGTAGCTCAGCTCGCCGGTCAGGACCCCACCGGCTCATCCGGGCAGGAGCCGGCTGCGCACGTAGCGGTACTCCTGGGTGAGCCCGCCGTAACCATAGGCCTCTGCGCGGACGTCCTGCACATGGATGTAACTCTCGTCGTGCAGGTCGCCGAGCAGCCCCGCGAACGCCTCGAAGGCCGCGGCGATGTAGGCCGCCTTCTCGTCCTTCGTGTTGGTGCCGTCGACGATCTTGATATCGAAGTAGAAGCTTCGCTTGCCCTGCTCGGCGAGGGTCCTGCCGCCCACAACCCAGTGCTCGGGGCGCACGAAGTCGAAGGTGATCGCGGTGAGCTCGCGCTTCTTGTGCAGGATCCGTGTGGTGAGATCGAGCAAGGTCTCGGTCGCCTGATGGACGAGCTCCGGGCTGGGCTCAGCGCTGATCTTGACATTGAGGATGGGCATGGCGGCTCCTTTCGTTACCTTCGTTACCTGGTGACGATTGATTAGCAAGCTAACTATCAGGCCGAGGCGCCGGGCGCGGGGCTGGCGGCGGCTATCCGATCGCGGCGCGGATGCCGCGCAGCTGCCCGACGGCCTGCTCGAAGACCTGCTTGCCGAGCGCCTGCTTGAGCTTCCTGGTGACCTCGGCGCTGGCGGCGTCGAGCGCCTCCGCGATCTGCTCGGCGGCGCGGGTCGGGTGGATGTGCTGCTCGCGCGCGTCGGCCTCGCCGGTCCGGCGCTCGACCAGCCCGCGGCCGACGAGCCCGTCGAGGATGCGCGTGGCGGTGGGCCGCGAGATCGTCATGATCTCGGCGAGCTCGCCCTGCGACAGGCCCGGGCGCCGGAGGACGACGCGCAGCAGGAAGCCCTGCGGCGGCGTGAGCCCGAACGGCGCGAAAGCCGCGCTCCACGCGCGCTCGAGCAGCCGGGCGAGCGACGTCGTGTTGAAGTACAGGCAGTGATCGAACACGCAGAGACTCTAGCGCCATATGATTAGCTATGCAACTGATTTCTGGGGGGGCCCTGGCAGAGGCTTTGCAAGAGCGATCTCGATCGCCACCGCTCAGGTCGGAGGCGTTAGAGTGTTCCGCATGGCATCCTCGCTCGCCGCCGCGGCTCGTCTCGACCGATGGGCCAGCGCTCTGCAGCTGGTCGCCTTGCAGCTTGGTCCGCTCGCGGCGCTCGCGGGCTGCTCACCCGTAGATCGTCCCTTCGGCACGGGTGGGAACGGCGCATGCGGGCCACGGCGGTGCCCGCCTCGGGCTCGATGAGAGAGGAGCGATCATGGCCATCGGCTTCCGCTTTCCACAGGGCGACTACGGTTGTTTCTCGAGCTTCTCTCTCCACGGCTTCGAGCTGGATGGCCGGCACTGGAGCACCGTCGAGCACTACTTCCAGGCCCAGAAGTTCGCCGGCACCGAGCACGAGGAGGGCGTTCGTCTCGCGCCCACGCCCGAGCGCGCGAGGGAGATGGGCCGCGATCGGGGGCTCCCGCTCCGCGCGGACTGGGAGAGCGTCAAGGATGACGTGATGAGGCGCGCGGTCCTGCGCAAGTTCGAGACGCACGCCGACATTCGAGGGATATTGCTGGCGACGGGGGACGAGGAGCTCGTCGAGACCTCGCCAGCAGACTACTACTGGGGTTGTGGTGCGGAGGGCGTCGGCAAGAACATGCTCGGGAAGATCTTGATGGAGACGCGGCGCATCTTGCAGTGTCGCGGGTAGCGTAAAGCAGGTGGTACCGAGCGCGCCGCGGTCGACCGGCTGCTCAGGAGCGCGGCCGGGGGATCCCGAGCCGCTGCCGGCGCTCCCAGAGGGCCTTACGGCTGATGCCGAGACGACGGGCGATCTCGGTCTCGGTCAGCTCGTGCTGATGCTCGAGGACGAAGCGGCGGAAATAGCCCTCTAGAGCGACAAACGGGTTGAAACCACGAGAAAAAGCAGGAATTTCACAGGGAGGCGGGGAGGCGGGGAGCGAGAGACGGCAAGAGGGAGAAATTCATTTTTTTTCTTCCTCCCCGCCTCCCCGCCTCCCTGTGAAAATTCTCCAGGTTTCAACGTGATCGGTGTTCTAGCGAGTCGGTCGGGGGCACGCCCTCGTGCACGTGCACGTGCACGTGCACGGGCGCCGGCGCCGGCGGAGCGGGCGGCGGCGGGGGGGCGTCGAGCCCGAGCTGGGCGAGCTCGATCTCGCTGCCCTCGGCGAGGACCATGGCGCGGTGAACGGTGTTCTCCAGCTCCCGGACGTTGCCCGGCCAGGGGGCCGCCGCGATGGCGGCGCGCGCCTCCGGCGACAGCGTGAGCGGCGCCTGGCCCGTCGTCCACGCGCGTCGCTTGAGCAGCGACTCCGCGAGGCGCACGGCGTCGCCGGGGCGCTCGCGCAGCGGCGGGAGGCGGATCTCGAGGACCCGCAGCCGGAAGTAGAGATCGCTCAAGAACGACCCCTCGCGCACCATCGCCGCGAGATCCCGGTGCGTGGTGGCGATGAGGCGCACGTCGACGCGCCGGGCCCGCGCCGCGCCCACGCGCCGCACCTCACCGGTCTGGAAGAAGCGGAGGAGCCGCGCCTGGACCCGCGCCGGCAGCTCGCCGATGTCGTCGAGCAGGAGCGTGCCGCCTTCCGCGGCCTCACAGAGCCCCGCGCGCGCCGAGTGCGCGCCGGGGAAGGCGCCGCGCTCGTACCCGAACAGCTCGGCCTCGATCAGCCCCTCGGGGATGGCCGCGCAGTAGACCGGGACGAACGGGAGCTGCCGCCGCGGGCTCAGCCGGTGAACGGCGCGGGCGAGCGTCTCCTTGCCGGTGCCGCTCTCGCCGAGCACGAGCAGCGTCGCCTCGCTCGACGCTACCTTGCGCGCCTGCGCGAACACCTCCCGCATGGCCGCCGAGCCGCCGACCATGCCATCGAGCTCATCGTCAGCTGGCGCAGGCGGCGCGGACGGCGCGGGCGGCGTGGACCGCGTGGGCGACGCTGGCGGCGTGGACCGCGTGGGCGGCGCTGGCGGCGTGGACCGCGTGGGCGGCGCTGGCGGCGTGGACGGCGCGGCGCCCGGCGCGATCTCGCCGGGGGCGCTCTGCCCGGACCGCGCGCCGGCGAGGTGGTGCTCGACCAGGGCGAGGAGCTCGTCGTGGTCGAACGGCTTCGAGAGGTAATCCGCGGCGCCGCGCTTCACCGCGTCGACCGCCGCCTTCACCGTGGCGTAGCTCGTCATGAGCACGACCGGCGCGCCGCCGCACCGACCGACGAGCTCCGTGCCCGGCGCGCCGGGCAGGCGCACGTCGGCCAGCACCAGATCGAACGCGCGGAGATCGCGGTCCGCCTCGGCCTCGGCGATCGACCCCGCCTCGACCACGTCGTGTCCGTGGCGGGCGAGCAGCCGCCGGAGCTCCGTCCGGATGATGACCTCGTCCTCCACCAGCAGGATCCGGCTCATGCCTCCGCCTCCGGCCAAGGCTACTCAGGACCGCAACGGCTGAATACGCAGGGACGCACAACGCGACGCGCTAACATGAAGCAGATCGGGCGCCGACATGAGCGATCGCGGCGCCGGGACACCGGCTTTCACCGCGCGTAGCGCCACGCGATGGTCGGGGTCACCACCCGCTCCCCGCCGGGGGAGCGGGTGGTCCTCGCCGGGCGCGCACGAGCTCCACGCGCCCGGCCGTGCTCCCCCGGAGCCCACCTCGACGTCAATTGGTGAACAGCGAGAGGTCGACGGCATTCGCCATCGTCTCGAGGCCAGTCGGGTTCAAGTGCAGCCAATCGTCGAAGTCCAGGCTATCTTGCAGCCTGGAAGGATCGCTGGGGTCGCGGACCGCCGCATCCAGATCGATGACGTCGTCGAACTCGCCGCTCGTGCGGATCCACTCGTTGACCTCCTGACGGGCGGCCTCGTGCTCGGCGCTGTCGTACTGCGAGCCGGCGAACGGCAGGATGGGCACGCCGTAAACGAGCATCCCTTTGTCGTGGGCCTTGTCGATGAACTCGCCGTAGGCCGAGATCAAGCCATCCGCGACGCTCGGGCCGGAGCCGGCGGGGGCGTTGCCGATGTCGTTCACGCCCTCGAGGATGATCAGCCAGCGCGCCCCGCGCTGCTCCAGGACGTCGCGCTGGAAGCGAGCCTTGGCGGTCGGCCCGAGCCCGCCGGACAGCACGGCGCCCCCGCCGATCCCGACGTTCAGCACGGCCACCTTCTCGGTCCCGGGATTGGCCCGCAGCCGGCGCGACAGGAAGTCCGGCCAGCGCGTGTTCCCGTTCGTGACCGATCCGCGGCCGTCCGTGATCGAGTCGCCCAGGATGACGATCGCCGCAGCCGTGGGATCGGCCATGACGTCGAGCCCGGTGATGTAGTACCAGTGATCGGTCTTCACCGGAGATGACAGCGCCGCCGACGAGACCCCATCGCCGGTCTGAATGTACGAGGTGGTCCGCGAGCCCGGGTGCCCGGTGATCCCGCTCGGGACGTTGCCGAACCGGATGGTCACCGCGAGCTTGCTGATGGGCTTGAGGTTGTGATCGATCGGATCGGAGAAGACAGCCTCGCCCACCGGGATGGTCACCGACTCGGCGCCCGAGAAGGTCAGGGCGTGATCGGTGCCCGTATCGATGCCGTCGTCGGTGGTCGAGTCCGCGATGTGCACGGACTGCATGGTCACCGGCCCGTCGCCGAACTCGTTCGAGAGCAGCAGCCGCACGTTGCTGCCGCCGATCGAGGTATACACGACCTGACGCAGGGTGTTGTTGGCGAGGCCCGGCGCCGGCGGATTGTTGTTGGTCTCGGTCAGCTGCAGGCCGGTCGTCCAGGTGCCGACCCAGCGCTGCTCACCGGCGCTGCCGCCGCCGCCGCCCTCGCCCGTCGACCCGCCGGTGCCGGTCGCTCCGCCCGCGCCGGCCCCGTTGCCGCCGCCGCCTTCGCCGCCGCCTTCCCCGCCGGCGCCACCTTGCCCGGTGCTGCCCGAAGCGCCGGCGCCGCTGGAGGTCGTCGGCGCGCCGGAGGATCCGGACGCGGCCGTCGAGCCGGAGCCGGTGGTCGAAGCCGAGGATCCGGTGGAATCATCGCCGCAGGCGGCGACCGATAGAAACAGAAGAGCCCAGAGAATTTTCCGCATGGTCATCAACCCTCGAAAGGTTGCTTCGTTCGTGATCGCCCGAGTTCCCCCGCGGCGCAGCGCCCCAGCCCTCTGCCCCTTCAGCCCCTCCGGCGCAAGATCGGCAGATCCAGACGGATCTCCGCCCTGCGTGATGCGGCAACCGGGCCGGTCAAAGAGTTCAATCAGATGGCAGCGTTGCCCGCCGTCGGTGCCGGGCGGCGCGCGCGAGAGCGCGAGTCGATGCCATTGCTCCTCACACGCGCACGCTGCTGTACCACACGAGGATTCGAGGGCCTACACGTTTCACCGCCGGAAGACGCGCGGGTGGCCGCGTTGGGCGAGGCCGCGTTACGATCGGTAACACCTCGGCGGGGTCGCGGTGCGGCCGGCAACACCCGGCCACGTCGCGCCACGGCTGGTCATGCGTGGTCCGGCGCGATGGCGCGGCGTGGTCCGCGGGCCCCCCGCGCCGCCCAGATCCACAGCAGCGCCAGCGCCGTCGCCGACATCCCCCCGCCCGCCGCGCACACGCCGCCCCATCCCCAGCGCGTCCAGGCCGCGGTGCCGAGCCACGCCCCGGCCGCGCCGCCCACGAAATAGGTCGTCATGTAGATCGTGTTCATCCGGCTGCGCGCCTCGGGCCGGAGCGAGTACACGCGCGCCTGATTCGAGATCTGGTTGGCCTGCGCCCCGAGATCGAGCAGCACCACGCCGAGCGCGACGCCCCACAGCGACCGCCCGAGCAGCCACAGCACCCCGAAGGAAGCGAGCAGCACCGCGATCGCGAGCGCGTTGATCCGCCGGTCGCCGCGCACGTCCGCGTACCGGCCCACGAGCGGCGCCGCGGCGGCCCCGGCCACGCCGACAAGCCCGAAGAGGCCGGCCGTCTGCGGGCCGTGGTGCTCGGGCAGGCTCTCGAGGTACAGCGCGAGCGTCGCCCAGAACGCGCTGAACGCGCCGAACGTGAGCGCGCCGAGCACGGAGTGCAGCCGCAGCACAGGCTCGGCGCGGGCGAGGCGCCCCAGCGAGCGAAGGAGATCGAGGTAACGCATCCGCGTGACGGGCGGCTGCGCCGGGAGCGCCAGGCGCAGCACCGGGCCGAGCGCGAGCATCACCCCGGCCGCGAGCCAGAACACGGCCCGCCAGCCGAGGTGCGTGCCGACGAAGCCGGCCACCGTGCGCGACAGCAGGATGCCGATGAGGAGCCCGCTCATCACCATGCCCACGACGCGCCCGCGCTGCGCGTCCGGCGCGAGCTGCGCCGCGAACGGCAAGAGCAGCTGCGGCACCACGCTCGTGATGCCCACCGCGAAGCTCGCGGCGACCAGCCACGGTAGCCCCGGCGCGAGCGCCGCGCCGACGAGAGAGGCGCTCGCCAGCGCCGACATCACGACGATGAGCCGCCGCCGCTCGTGGCTGTCGCCGAGCGGCACGAGGAAGAGCATCGCCGCCGCGTACCCCACCTGCGTCATCGTGGGCACGAGCCCGAGCAAGCCGCCCCGAGGGGCGCCGAAGGCGCGGCCGATGTCGGCGAGCAGCGGCTGGTTGTAATAAAGGTTGGCCACGGTGGCGCCCGCGGCCGCCGCCATCAGCCAGACCAGCCCGACGCGCAGCGACCCGGGCGAGGACATGGAGGAGGTCTGCATGGGAGAAGGAGGGCAGCGCAGGCATACGCCGCGTGCCCTCCCGCATCAATCGCACAAGCCTGTCCGGCTTCCCCTGATCAGGAAGGGAGAGGCGCGGGAGCTATCGAGTCGCGTCGCGAGGGACGCGGCGCGGCCGGCTCCCGCGGCGCACCTCACCCGCGGGGGCACTCGCCGAGCAGCGCCACCGAGACGCCCGACTGGTGCGCGGCGCACGCGTTGCCGTACGTCCGGTCGTCGCAGCCGCAGACCGGGTTGTACTCCTCGGTGCACGCCTCCGGGATGACCTCGCAGGTGCCCGTCTGGTCGGCCGCGCCGCAGATCGCATCCAGGCTGTAGTTGCAGAAGGACCCGGGCTCGCACGCGAAGCCGGCGAGGCCGCCGCAGATCTGTCCAGGGGCAGGCGCGCACTCGCCGCGCGACGCGACCGACACGCCCGCCGCGTTCGCGGCGCACGCGTTGCCGTACGTCTCGCCGTCGCAGCCGCAGACAGGGTTGTACTCGAACGTGCAAGCCTCCGGGATCGGCGCGCAGGCGCCCGGCGCGTCGAACGTGCCGCACTGGTCCTCGGGCGCGAAGTTGCAGAAGAACCCAGGCTCGCACGCGGCGCCGCCGCGGGAGCCGCACGCGCCCCCGGCGGGAGGCGCGCACTCGCCGCGCGACGCGACCGACACGCCCGCCTGGTTCGCGGCGCACGCATTGCCGTACGTCTTGCCGTCGCAGCCGCAGACCGGGTTGTACTCCTCGGTGCACACCTCGGGCGTGGGCACGCAGACGCCCGTCTGGTCGGCCGCGCCGCACAGGGCGTCGGGCGCGTAGTCGCAGAAGAACCCGCGGTCGCACGCGAGGCCCGCGATCCCGCCGCAGAGCTGCTCGGGGGGAGGCGCGCACTCGCCGAGCGACGAGATCGACACGCCCGCCGCGTTCGCCTCGCACTCGTTGCCGTACGTCTCGCCGTCACAGCCGCAGACCGGGTTGTACTCCCTCGTGCACGCCGTGGGGATGCGCTCGCAGGTGCCCGTCTGGTCGAACGCGCCGCACATGGCCTCGAGCTCGTAGTCGCAGAAGAAGCCACGCTTGCAGCTGAGGCCGAGGAGGCCGCCGCAGGCGCGACCCTCGTGCCCGCCGCCGCCCTTCACCTCCTCCGAGCCGGAGTCTGTGTCGGTGCTCCCGTCGCTCACGTCCACCTGACAGCCCACGGTGAGCGGGATCATCGAGAGCGCGAGCCAGAGGACGGAACCGATACGGCTGTTCTTGATACGATTCTGAACGTTCATGATGTTCCTCCAAAAGGCCCCGCCGCTGCCGGCGAGGCGAAAGACACGAGCGAGCCCCTCCCCTCCCGAGGAGGGGCCCTGGGCGCCGAGCGCGAGCGCGGCGCGTGATCCGATGTCGCCTCCCCGACCTGTCTAGTCAGGGAGCGTGAGCGTCAGCGCGCGGCGCGCGGGCTCGGGCGCCGTGACGTCGAGAAACAGCACGTCCTCGCGCTCCACCCCGCCGCCGTCCGCGCGGACGGTGACGAGGGTGGACTCGCCCGACGGCACCACGAAGGCCGCCGCCGGGCTGACGCTGAACGGCCCGCCGCCGCGGCGCAGGCGCGGCGCCTCGATGGCGACGTCGTCGGCGCACGTGTTGCGGACGACAATGTCGCGGGCGCCGCCCTCGAGCACGACCCACGCCTGGGGCTCGATCTCGAGGCACGGCAGGAGATCGAGCACCCGCTCCGTGGACCCGGCGGGCGACCCCGCGAGCTGCAGGTCCATCGGCGTCGAGCGGCGTTCGCCCTGCTTCGCCTGGACCCGCAGGACGTTCTCCGTCGAGGCGGTCACGGTGACGAGGAAGCTTCCGTCCTCGTTCACCTCCCCGAGCACCGGCGCGTCCGTCGTGTCGAGGTTCGTCACCACGATCACGCCTTCCGCCGGGTCGACCGCGCCCGGCCCGCCCTCGAGGGAGATCTGGTCCCGCAGGATGCTGGGATCCCCGGTCACCCCGACAAGCCCGCCGTTCAGGATGGGATCGTGGACCGGCGGGCTCGGTTGCGGGCTCACGACGCAGCCGCCGAGGAGCACCGCGAGGAGCGCCACGACCGCGCCCCGCCGGTCTCCTTGTCTGGCTGTCGTCCGCGTCGCCGTCGCCATGCCCTCCCCTTCAGCAAGGGTAATGCCGAAAGAAAAGATGCGGAAATCATCGAGAAATCGAAGGCACAGGTGTCTCATTTAGTGTCTCACTGTCTCAGATGGCACATCGGTGATACACCGTGCACGTGATCCCCGCCGAGGGAACCCTTGTCGCCCGCCGCTACCGGCTGATCCGCCCGCTGGGGCGGGGCGGCCTCGCCACGGCGTGGCTCGCGCGCGACGAGGCGCTGGGGCGCGACATCTGTCTCAAGCTGCTCGGGCGCGCGCGCACCGCGGAGCGGGCGGCGTTCCGCGGCGAGTTCAGGATGCTGGCGGGCCTCTTCCACCCTCACCTCGTCCGGGTGCACGACTTCGGCATGCTCCGGGAGACCGGAGAGCCGCGCTTCTACTTCACCTCCGAGGCGGTGCTCGGGGCGCCCCTCGACGAGTACGTGACAGGCAGGCGCTTCGAGGAGGTGCGGGCCGCGCTCGTGGACGTGCTCGACGCCCTGCGCTTCCTCCACCGCGCGCGCATCCGGCACGGCGACGTGAAGCCGGCCAACATCCTCGTCGGCGCCTCGGGGCGCGCGGTCCTGATCGATCTGTCGTGCGCGGCGCGGGTCGGCGCGCGGCCCGACGGCGGCGTCTCGGGCACCCGGGGCTACCTCGCGCCGGAGGTGATCCGCGGCGAGCCGGCCGACGGCCGCGCGGACCTCTTCTCGCTCGGCCGCACGCTCGGCGCCATCGCGCCGCTGCTGGCGGAGCCGCTGCCGGAGGCGATCGGCGCGCTGGCCGAGCGGCTCGTCCGGCCCGAGCCGCGCGACAGGCCCGCCGACGCGGGCGAGGTGCTCGACTGGGTGGGCGCTTCGCCGCGCGCGCTGGCCCCGCCGCCGCCGGAGCCGCCCCACCTCGTCGGCCGCGACGCGGAGATGCGCGCCGTGGCCGAGGCGCTCGCGGCGCTCGAGCGGGGCGAGCGCGGGCCGCGCCTCTGCGTGATCGCCGGGGAGCCCGGCTGCGGGAAGAGCCGCCTGCTCCGCGAGGCGAAGTGGAGCGCCGAGCTCCGGATGGAGGCCGTCGAGGGGTTCGCCAGGGCCGGCGCGCCGGTCGCCTCGATGCTCCGCCGTGCGACGGGCGAGGAGGCGCTCCCCGCCGGGGCGCTCGGCGCCCTGCGCGCGCACGAGCGCCTGACGCGCGGGCGGTCGGGGGCGCAGGCAGAGCCGCTGGTGCTCGTGCTCGACGACGCCGACGAGGTGTGCGGCGCGGACCGGGAGATGCTCGAGGCGCTGGTCCGCCTGCTGGGCCCCGAGGATCCGGTGCTGCTCCTCGCGGCCGAGCGCATCCCGCACGGGGGCGGCCGGGCGCCGCTCGCCGCCGTGGCCGCCGAGGCAGGGCAGAGCGCGTGCGAGGTAGCGCTGCCGCCGCTCGGGCGCGAGGCGGTGCAGCGCTGGATGGACGACATCGGCCTGGGCGACGCGACCGAGGCCGTGCTGCGCGCGAGCGCGGGGTGGCCCGCGGACCTCGTGGTCACCGCGGGGCGGGTGGCGGAGAGCGGGGACGTCGCGGGGCTCGACGCGACAACGCCCGGGGCGAGCGCGCGCTACGCGCTGCGGCTGCGGGGGCTGCGGGGGACGCTGCGCGACGCCGTGGCCACGCTGGCCGTGCAGGGCGGCGCGGTCGCCGACGAGGAGCTGCCGTCGCTCGGGCTGCCGGTGGCGCACCTGGCCGAGCTCGCGGCCCGCGGCGTGGCCGCGCGCACCGCGGGAGGCTGGACGCTGACGCGCGCCGGGCCGATCGCGGCCCTGCTGGAGGCGCTCGGGGGCGCGGCGGTGCGCGCGGCGCACGCGCGCGTCGCGGGGGCGTACCCGGCGCGGGTCGAGCAGCAGGTGCTGCACCTGGCGCTCTCGGGCGACGCGGGGGCCGCCGAGCGCCTGTTCCTGGCGCGCCGCGCCGAGCGCGACGCGGACCCGCGGCGGTGGGCCGCGGCCGCGGAAGCGCTGCTCGAGGCGGCGACGGCGGCGGAGACGCGGCTCGAGATCGCGTCCACGCTCCAGCGCGGGGGCCGCGCGGCGCGGGCGCGCGAGGTGCTGGAGCAGCTGCTCGCGGCGGGGCAGGCCGCAGGGCCGGGGGCGCAGCGCGGGCAGGCGCTCGCCCGGCTGGGCGCGTGCCTGCTCGAGCTGGGCGACCCGACCGGGGCGCTGGCGCGGCTCGAGGAGGCCGAGGGGGCCGAGCGGGAGGCGGGGGAGGCGCTGAGGGCGGCCGGGTCGCCGTGGTTCACGCCGCGCGAGCGCGCGGGCCTGGCCGATCTCGCGAGCCGGGCGCTGCTGCGGCTCGGGTCCCACGCGGAGGCGCGCGCCCGCGCCGAGCCGGCGCTCGCCTGGTGCGACGATCCGGAGGTGCTCGCGAGCCTGCACGAGGACGTGGGCGTGGCGGCGAGCTACCTCGGCGAGCGCCGGCTCGCCGGCCTGCACCTCGGGCTCGCGGCCGGGCTGCACCGCGACCGGCGCGCGCCGCGGGCGCTCGTGCGCGCGCTGTCGTACCAGGCCATCGACGCCTTCCGCGCCGGGGAGGTCGAGGCGGCGCTCGTCGGTTACCGGCAGGCGCTGGCCACGGCGGAGGAGCACGGCCTCGGGGACCTTGTCGCGCGCTGCAGCCTCAACGTGGGTACGGCGTGCCACCAGTCGGGCGAGCTGGGCGAGGCGCTCGCGGCCTACGAGCGCGGCGCCCGGCTCGCCTCGGCGCTGGGCCAGGCCGACCTGGTGCTCGTCCTCGACTTCGACCTGGCGAAGCTCTGGGCCGACGTGGGGGCGTTCGAGCGCGCCGCCCGCGTCGCCTCGCGCGTGGAGACGGAGGCGGCGCGGCGGGGGGCACCGTTCTTCGCGGCGGCGGCGGCGTCCGTACTGGGCGATTGCGCGCTCGCAGCCGGAGACGCCGAGGAGGCCGCGCGCTGCTTCGAGCGGTCGCGGCGGGGGTTCGAGGCGCAGGGCGCGCAGCGGGAGGTCGTGGAGGAGGAGCTCGAGCTGTGCCGGGCGCACCTGGCGCGGGGCGCGCTGGGCGACGCCCGCGCCGCGCTGGCCCGGGCGCACGAGCACGGGGCCGTCCGGGAGGCGCCGGACCTCGGGGCGCGCGCCGCGTTGCTCGAAGGGCGGCTCGCGCTGCTCCAGGGCGGCGGCGATGCAGAGGGCAACGTCGGCGAGGGCGAGCTCAACCTGGTTGGGGGCGCCGGCAACCTCGGTCGGGCCGACCCCAACCTCGGTCGAGCCGACGGCAACGTCGGCGAGGGCGAGCTCAACCTGGTTGAGGGCGGCGGCAACCTCGGTCGGGTCGACGCCAACCTCGGCGAGGGCGAGCTCAACCTGGTTGAGGGCGGCGGCAGCCTCGGTCGGGCCGACCCCAACCTCGGTCGGGCCGACCCCAACCTCGGTCGGGCCGACCTCAACCTCGGCCGGGACCTCGCCGCGGCCCGGGAGGTCCTCGAGCGCGCCCTCGGGCTCGCCGAGCGCGCGGCGCAGCCGGATCTGGTCGCGGACGTACGCCTGGCGCTCGCCGATGCCGAGGAGCTCGCCGGCGAGCCCGAGGCCGCGGCAGCGCAGCGGGCGCGCGCCGCCGCCGCCTGGACCGCCATGGCGCGCTCGCTGCCGGAAGCGCTGCAGCACGCCTTCTGGACGCACCTCCGCCGCCGCGCCGCGCGGCCTGCGCCGGCCGACGCCGCGGCGCCGCCAGGGGGCGCCGAGGCGCAAGCGCAGCCCTCGGCGGGGCGCGCGGCCAAGCTCGAGCGGCTGCTCGAGGTGTTCCGCAAGCTCAACTCCTCCGTCGAGATCGCCGACATCCTGGCGATGGCCATGGACGCCGCGATCGACCTCACGGCCGCGGAGCGCGGGTTCCTGCTGCTCGAACAGCCGGGCGGCGAGCTGCGCGTGGCGGTCGCGCGCAACGTCGACCGGGAGAAGGTCGGCAGGAGCCACCTCAAGTTCAGCTACAGCATCGCCGAGCGCGCGATCGCGACGCAGGAGCCCGTGGTCACCGTGGACGCGCAGGAGGACGAGCGCTTCCGCGAGCACGCGTCGGTGCACGCGATGCGGCTCAGGTCCGTGATCGCCGTGCCGATCCGCTCGCCGGACGGCGTGCTCGGCGCCCTCTACCTCGACAACCGCTTCCGGCGCGCCCGCTTCGCCCCCGAGGACGTCGACCTGCTCCTCGCCTTCGCCGACCAGGTCGCGCTCGCGCTGCGCAACGCGCGGCTCGTCGAGGACCTGCGCCGCCGCACCGTGGAGCTCGAGGCCGAGCGGCGCCGCGTCGAGGAGCTGCTGCGCGGGCAGGCCGCCGAGATCGACCGCCTCCAGGAGGAGGTCCTCGTGCGCCAGCAGGCCCTGGAGCACCGCTACGACTATGGCGCCATCGTGGGGCGCGGCCCCGCGCTCCGCGCGGTGTTCGCGACGCTCGACCGCGTCGTCGACACGCCGGTCAGCGTGCTCGTGACCGGCGAGAGCGGCACCGGCAAGGAGCTCGTCGCGCGCGCCATCCACTTCGCCGGCCCGCGCAAGGGCGGGCCGTTCATGGGGATCAACTGCGCCGCGCTCCCCGCGGCGCTGCTCGAGTCGGAGCTCTTCGGGCACGTCCGCGGCGCGTTCACGGGGGCCGACAGGGACCGGACCGGCCTCGTGGTCGCGGCGCGCGGCGGGACGCTGTTCCTCGACGAGCTGGGCGAGATGCCGCTCGAGGTGCAGGCGAAGCTGCTCCGTGTGCTCCAGGAGAGGGAGGTGCGCCCGGTCGGGAGCGCCGAGGCCGTGCGCGTCGACTTCCGCCTCGTGTGCGCGACGAACCGCGATCTGCTCGCCGAGACAGCGCGCGGTCGCTTCCGCGAGGATCTCTACTACCGCGTCGCGGTGGTCCAGATCCGGCTGCCGCCGCTGCGCGACCGGCTGGAGGATCTACCCGAGCTCGCGCTCCACTTCGTGCGCCGCGCCGCCGAGCAGCTCGGCCGCCCCGCCCCGCTGCTCTCGCGTGAGGCGCTGCGGCGGCTCGGCCAGCACGGCTGGCCCGGCAACGTGCGCGAGCTGGAGAACGTGATCACGAAGGCCGTCGTGCTCTGTGACGGCCGCAAGATCGGCCCCGACGACGTCGACCTGCCCCGGGCCCGGGACGGCGGCGGCCGCGGCGCGCCGAGGTCCCCGCGCGACGAGCGCGCCGCGCTGCTCGGCGCGCTCGAGCGGACCGGATGGAACGCGGTGCAGGCCGCGCGCGAGGCGGGGATGTCCAGGGCGACGTTCTACCGGAAGCTGCGGCGGCTCGGGATCGAGCGCCCGACGGGCGCCCGCGAGGACTGACCTCCTCCGCGCGATCGCGCCGCCATCGAGCAGGCCAGGGCCGGCGCCAGCGACGCGCGCTCTTCGCGAATCCGTCAAAGGCGCACACGCGCGTGGCGCCGTTTCGTCCGAGATGACCGATTCTCCTGATCTCGACGGCGGCTGCACGGGGCAGTTCGCCCCACCTGGGGCGGTCCGCCATGAACTCCACCATGAGCCCGGTTGCCGCTCTGCGTCGAGGTCAATTTCACGGATGAGCCTTCCACGATGCAGCGCGGAATAAAGACATCTCAAAGATCCGCGCGCGAGAGCGCCTTCATCGTCCGTCCTGGCCGCGCGCAATGAGCCGACAGGCGCTCTCTGCTCGTGGTGGCCCGCACCTTGCGAGGGCGCCCGGGCATGAACACAGCGAAACTCTTCCTCATGATGTCTCTCTCGATCGCCGCCGCGGCGGGCTGCGACAGAGCGGAAGGCACGCCTCGCTCGGACAGCAACAACACCGCGACGGTGCCGGGCGAGGTCGCCCAGCGGGCGAACAACCCCACCCCGGCGGCGGCTGACAACACGGACAAGAACGATCGCGATCGCGATCCCGCCGCGCTCACCCCCGGGGATCAGGGCGAGAACGAGACCGACCGCACGATCACCCAGAAGATCCGGCAGGCGGTCGTGGCGAACGACACGCTGTCGATGAACGCCAAGAACGTCAAGATCATCACCAACGGGCAGGTCGTCACGCTGCGCGGCCCGGTGAAGAGCGACAAGGAGAAGGCCGATATCGCCGCGATCGCACAAGGGATCCCGGGCGTGCAGAAGGTCGATAACCAGCTCGAAGTCGACGTCGACTGAAAGAACTCGAGCTGACTGAACCAGTCCGAAAGGAAGACACCATGGCAACGAAGAAAGCGGTCCTGGGCCTCGTGAGCACGCTCGCTCAGGCAGACATCATCGTCGGCGAGCTACAGCGCGCCGGGTTCCTGACCAGCGACATCTCGGCGCTGTTCCCGGACAAGCACGGGACGCGGGACTTCGCGCACGAGAAGAACACGAAGGCGCCCGAGGGCGCGACGGCCGGCGCCAGCGCGGGCGGCGCGCTCGGCGGGACCATCGGCCTGCTCGCCGGCATCGGCGCGATCGCCATCCCCGGGCTCGGGCCGTTCATCGCGGCCGGGCCGATCATGGCCGCGCTGAGCGGCGCCGCGGCCGGCGCCGCGCTCGGCGGCGTGACCGGCGCCCTGATCGGGCTCGGCATCCCCGAGGTGGAGGCCAAGCAGTACGAGGGCAAGATCAAGGGCGGCAACATCCTGATCTCCGTCCACGTGGAGAACAGCAACGAGCGCGCGCTGGCCAAGCAGGTCCTGGAGCGCGGCGGCGCGACCGACATCGCCGTCCTCACCGAGGAGGGCCTCTCGACGAAGGACAGGGCGCTCGCCTGAGCGCGACGCCCCTGGCCTGACCGTTGACGAAGATCTGACCGAGAGCGGCTGCCCGTCTGGCGCCCGGCCCCCCCTTACGGCGTCAGGCGGGCAGTTGCTCTGGGTCGACCTCGCGGAGCTGCCCGCCCGACGCTGCACCCCCCAGCGACGTCAGGCGGGCAGCTGCTCGAGGTCGATCTCGTCTGATGGCGTGATGTCGGCCTTGAGGAAGCGCTGCATCTGGCGCAGCGCATAGGCGTTGTCCTCCTCCCCCTCCGACGCGATGCAGTCCGAGGGGACGAGCAGCCGGTAATCGCGCATGTAGGCGTCGTTCGCCGTGAACAGGACGCAGATGTTCCCCGCCATGCCGGTGAGGATGAGCGTCTGCACGCCGAGGGATTCGAGCAGGATCTCCAGCGTGGTGCCGTAAAAACCCGAGTGCTTGGGCTTGAGCACGAAGTAATCGTCCTCTCCAGGCCGCAGCAGCGCCGCGATCTCCCGGCCGCGCACGCCGTCCTCCAGGCAGTGCTCGATCTGCCGGTGGAAGTTGGACTGCCAGCGACCGAAATTGTCGTTCACGTAGACGGCGGGTATGCCGGCGTCGCGACACCGCTGCTTCAGCGCCCGGATGCGGTGCGCCATCGGAATCGCATGGGCGAGCAGCCGGTCGCCTTCCGGGAAGTCCAGGTCGTTGATGACGTCGATGAGGAGCAGCGCCGTCCGGCAGTTGTCCGGCGCAGCTCCGTGCAGATCGTGGGTCCGCCGCGGCATGTTGGCTGTTCGTTATACAGCGATCATCAGGCGAGCGGGGCAGCAATCGTCACGCCGCGCAGCCCGCTGTGGCGAAACGCGACGTCGGCCCCCGGGCGCGGCGGCCGCCGCGGGCGCGAGGCGCCGGAATGGCCGGTTCGGGCCGTCGGCCGCTGGCTTGCATTGCTCCCGGTGACACCCCGCGAATGGACCTCTGGGTAGGAACTCTGGGTAGGAAGGAGAGCGCATGCCGCGCAGCATCTGGAAAGGGAGTATCAGCTTCGGGCTCGTGCAGATCCCGGTGGCCCTCTACCCTGCAGAGGAGCCCAACGAGCTCCACTTCACGCAGCTCGACAAGCGGAACATGACGCCGATCCGCTACGAGCGAGTGAACCGGGAGACGGGGGAGCCGGTGAGCTGGGACGATATCGTCCGTGGCTATCCGTACGAGAAGGGCGAGTATGTCGTGATGTCCGACGAGGACCTGCGCCGCGCGAACGTAGAGGCGACGCAGACCGTGGACATCCTCGATTTCGTGGACGAGTCCGAGATCGACCCGATGTACTACGACAAGCCTTATTACCTCGCCCCCGCGTCGCAGAACAGCAAGAAGAAGTCCCCGGTGACGGCGTACGTGCTCCTGCGCGAGGCGCTGCGGAAGACAGGCAAGGTCGGGATCGCGAAGGTCGTGATCCGGACGCGCGAGCACATCGCCGCGGTGCGGCCGCGCGGCCGGGCGCTCGTGCTGAACCTGCTCCGGTTCGCGCACGAGCTCCGCACCGACGAGGAGCTCGATCTGCCCGAGATGGATGCCGAGGGAAAAGGGCTCGGCAAGCGGGAGCTCGAGATGGCGGAGCGGCTCGTGGCCGAGATGGCCACGGAGTGGAAGCCGGAGAAATACAAGGATGAGTACCGCGACGACGTGATGAAGCTCATCGAGAAGAAGGTGAAATCCGGCCAGACCACGACGCCCGCGGAGCCCGCCGAGGAGGAAGACCACCGCCGCGATACGGGCACGGTCGACCTCATCGCGCTGCTCAAGAAGAGCCTCGGCCAGAAGGGTGGGAAGGCCGCGAACGACGACAAGGAGCCCAGCGAAGGCAGCCCGAAGGTGCGCAAGACAGACACCCCGAAGCGGAAGAGCGGCTCTCGCCGGGCCGCCTAGCGCTCCGGGCGCCAGGTACGAGGACGCGCGCGGCGCGAGGGGCAGAGACAGAGAGGAATCGACCTCTCTGCTGTCTCGCGTCGCGCGCGGATCTCCGGGTTCAGGCGGCCGGCCGGGCTGACCGGGGCGCCCAGGATGGTATATCGAGCTCATGCGCCCCAAGTATCCTTCGGACGTCACAGCAGCGTTCCTCGAGCTGGAGGGGCAGTCCCAGCTCACGGCGCACAAGCTGGCGCTCACGACCAGGGGCGCTCACGGGGCGTCGGCCCTCTCCGCGGACGTCCTCACCCAGCTGATCGAGACGATGTTCTTCGCGTCCATGGCGACCGAGGAGGGGCGCCTCAACCCGGTCGGCATCGTCTTCGCAGGGGCCCCCGCCGACTTCGAGTCCGGCGGGCCCGCCTGGGATCTCGTGCGCTTCGGGTCCACGGTGCCGTTCGACGTGGAGCACGTGGCCAACCTGGCCTCGGCGTGCGCGTGGCCGCGCTCGTTCCTCTCCGTGGTGCCGTGCGAGGGCTCTCTCGTGATCGCCGGTATCGCGACGCCGCACAGCCGGCATTCCTTCGATATCGATCAGCTCGTGCGCGTCGTCGTCCCGAAGCCGGGCGTCGTGGCCGTGTACCGCGGCGAGTGGGAGATCGTCCGCTACGAGCGCGGCGCCCTGCGCACGTGGATGCCCAAGCACCGCCCCCAGCTCGACTCCATCGAGAGGACCGTCTGCGGGGACCAGGCCAGGCCGCTCGTCCGCCACGTGCGCAATTACCTCCTGCGCGTCGTCGAGGGGATGGTCGAGCTCGGGCGCGGAGGGCTCCTCGCCATCCTCGGGCCAGGCGAGGGCTTGCCCCAGCTCTTTGGCGAGGAGGGGAGTCCGTTCGACACCGAGGTCAAGCGGCTGGATCCCGCCCTGTGCCTCGGCTCGGCCATCCTGGACATCGCCGAGGCGCACGCGGTCCAGCTGGCGAGCGAGCCGCGGCATGCACCCGGAAAGACCCCGGCGCCGGGCGAGGCGCGCGACGCGGAGCGCGCGCGGACGAGCCCCGATCGCGTCCACCGGCTGCTCGATCTGATCGTCCGGCTGACGACCGTCGACGGCGCGGTGGTGATGAGCCACGCCCTCGACGTGCTCGCGTTCGGCACGAAGCTGCCCCCGGCGAAGACGATCATCTCCGAGATCTTCGCGGCGACCCCCGATCAGCGGATGGATACGAGCTGGTGCCTCGACGCGCGAGGCACCCGTCACCGCGCGGCGGCGGCGTTCGTGGCGGGGTATCCGGAGCGGCTCGCCTTCATCGTCTCCCAGGACGGCCTCGCGGCCACGTTCCAGGAGATCGAGGGGAAGGTCGTTTACTGGCCGCTCTGACGGGGCGCCAGGGCCGCGCGCTCCCGCGCGGGGCGCCCCTCCCGCGCCATCTGCTGGATGCAGTGCTGGAGGCCCGAGCGGAGGTTCGTGTGCACCGGGATGCCGGAGAGATCCACGCCGAGCGAGATGATGGTCTGGGCGACGGTCGCGCGGATACCGGTGATGACGGCCTCGGCGCCGAGCAGGCGGATGGCCCGGACGAGATCGATGAGGTAGGCCGCGGTCTGCGTGTCCACGATGTCGACGCCGGTGAGATCGATGATGGCATACTGCGACCCCCGAGCGGCTCACCTCGCCGAGCAGGTTATCCATGAGCTCGGAGGCGCGCAGCGCGGTGCCACGGGGCGAGGGTGCAGCCGGTCCGGCGCGCGGCGCAGCTCAGAGGTGGCGCAGGATCGCCGCCGCCATCTCGTCGATGGGCGCCTCGGCCGCGACGATCCCGGCCTCCATGACGCGGCGGGGCATGCCATAAACGACGCAGGACGACTCGGCCTCTGCGAGGATCCGCCCGCCCGCCTTGTGGATCGCGCGGGAGCCCTCGAGGCCGTCGTCCCCCATGCCCGTCAGCACGACCGCGAGGACGCCCGATCCGAACTCGGCGGCGGCGCTCGAGAAGAGCAGATCCACCGACGGGCAATGCAGCGACATGCTGGATGCCTGCGCGAAGCGCACGCTGGCGCGCTCCAGCTGCCGCCGGACCTCGAGGTGCCTCCCCCCGCGCGCGATGACAGCGAGCCCCGGCCGGAGCTGGAGGTCGTCCGAGGCCTCGGTGACCGAGATCGCGCTCGCCTCGTCCAGACGGCGCGCCAGCGATTCCGTGTAGCCAGGGGGGATGTGCAGCGCGACGACGACCGGGACCGGGAGACCGCCGGGCAGCGCCGTGAGCAGCCGCGTCAACGCCTGAGGGCCGCCGGTCGACGTGCCGATCACGACGACTTGCGTGCGCGCAGGCGCGCGGATCACGGCAGGCGGAGGGGGCGGCGGCAGCGGGCGAGGCTCCGGAGACGGGCCCTTCGCCCCGGCCGCGGCGATCACCTTGCGGACCAGCTCGCCCGAGAGCTCGAACAGGCGATCGGTCGCGAGCGACGTCGGCTTCTCGACGAGGTCGATCGCGCCCTGCTGGAGCGCCTTGACGCCGAGCTCGCTGTCCGCCTCGGCGTTGCTGACCACGATCACCCGCGGCGCGCCCTCGCGCGGCAGCGACGCGAGCACGCCGATGCCGTCGAGGTTCGGCATAACGAGATCCAGCGTGATGACGTCCGGCTTGTAGCGCGCGATCTTCTCCAGCGCGTCCAGGCCGTCCATGGCCGTGTCGACGACCTCGATCGAGGAGTTCGAGCCGAGGACCTGTCGCAAGACCTTGCGCACGAAGGCGGAGTCATCGATCACCAGCACGCGGATGGGAGACACCGTCATCGCTCTGCCTTCCGGTACACGAACACGCCACCCCGCTCCTCGCAGGAGAGCGCGGTGCCGAGGCGCAGGAGTGACTCGGAGACCCCGACCAGGAGGACCCCGCCCGCGACGAGCGCCCCCGAGAGGTTGCTGACCACCCACCGCGCCGTGTTGTCGTGGAAGTAGATGAGCACGTTGCGGCAGACGATGACGTCGAACTGCCCGAGCGCGGCGACCTCCGTCGCGTCGAGCAGGTTGATCCGCCGCCAGTCGATCGCCCGCTGGAGCTCCGCGCTCACGGTGACACGGTCGGGCGCCACCTGGAGCCAGCGGCCGGCGAACGCCGGCGGCGGGGCGTTGCTCCGGAGCGAGCGCGGTCCGAACACGCCGGCACGCGCCCGCGCGAGCGCCCGCGCGCTGATGTCGCTGGCGATGAGCTGGACCTTGTCGAGCAGGCCCCGCTCGGCCAGGAGCATCGCGATCGTGAACGGCTCCTCCCCGCTCGCGCAGGCCGCCGACCAGATCCGCGGCCGCCCCCCCGCGGCCACACGCGGCGCGATGAACTCCGCGATCGTGACCTCGAGCTGCGTGAGCTCGCGGAAGAAATACGTCTCGCTCACGACGAGCGCGTCAGTCAGCGCGTCGATCTCGGCCGCGCCCGCCGGGTCGTAGCGGAGGAAGTAGTAGTAATCGAGCAGCGAGTCGAAGCCGACCTCGAGGGCGCGCACGGAGAGCTTGTCGCCGAGCAGCTCGCGATCCCCCGCGCCGTAGTGGATCCCGATCTTCTCGGCGATGAGCGCGCTGAAGATCGCGAAGACCTGCGGGGAGACGGGGAGACGGCTCGTCATGACCACGTCCTCATGCCCACTGCGAGAGGACGGAGGCGGACACGCGCCGCACCTCCGGGTCTGGATCGGTCCGCGAGGCGTGCTCGACCGCCGCGAAGGCCTCCCGCGTGGCCACCGCGGCGAGCGTCGTGGCCGCCGCCTTGCGCGCCGGCGCGCGCGGCAGCCGGAGCGCCTCGAGGAGCGCGGCGTGCGCCTCGGGCAGCCGCATCCGCGCGAGCGCCGCGGTCAGGAGCGGCGAGAGCTCGTCGTCCGCCGTCGCCAGCGCCTCGAGGATCCCGTCGATGCGCCCGGGCACCGGCGTGGCCAGCGCGGCGAGCAGCGGGGCCGGCGACCGCGAGGCGACGAGCAGCGCGATGAGGCTCCGCGTCGCCTCGACCCCGGGCCGGCCCGCGATGAAGCTGGTCGCCGCGGCGCGCACGCTCTCGTCCGCGTCGCCCGCCGCGCGCACGAGCGCGGGCAGGACCTCGGGCGACGAGAAGCCCGAGATGGCCGAGACGCCGACCAGCCGGGTCGCCACGTCCGCGGACGTGAGCGCGCCGAGCAGCGTCGGCAGCGACTCGTCCCGCCCGGCGATGCCGAGCCCGATCAGCGCCGAGCGCCGCATGTCGGTGTCGCTCTCGCGCGCGGCCTCCTCGAGCGCCGCGAGCGCCAGGTCGCCCTTGATGCCCGACAGCGCCTCGACGGCCGCCACGCGCACCTGGCCGCTCTCGTCGCGGAGCCGCTCGGCGATGGCCCCGGCCGCCGACTCCCACCCGAGCTTCCCCAGCGACTGGCAGGCGTAGTAGCGGACCCAGGCGTCCTCGTCGCGGAGCCCGGCGAGGAGCGCCTCGATCACGCGCGGATCCCGCTGCGACTGCCCGAGCGCCCGCATCGCCACGGCGCGGACCCGCCCGGAGGGGTCGGCCGCCACGGCGACAAGCGCCTCGATCGCCCCGGGCTCCGCGCAGCTCGCGAGCCCGTGGATCGCCCGCTCGCGCACCCGCAGATCGGGGTCGCGGAGGCCCTCGATGAAGATCGGCAACGCCGAGGGGGGCGCGAAGTAGGCGAGGATCCGGAGCGCCGTCCGCCGCGCGGCCGGCGTCCCCCCGCGCGCCGCCGCGAGCGCGAGCGCCTCGACCTCCTCGCCGCCCAGGCACTGGATCGCCGTCATCGCGGCGTGGACCACGCGGGGGTTCGGGTCGTCGAGCAGCGGGAACAGCGCGCGCGCCGAGCGGGGCTCCGCGATGCGCCCGAGCGCGTCGCACGCCGCCGCGCGGACCTCCGGGTCCGGGTCGGCGAGGCAGACCTCGACGTCGGCCGCGGCTGCGGCGCCCCGCACGAGCGGCAGGAGCAGGAGCCTCCGCGCGCTGTCGCCGTCGCGCAGCGCCGCGAGCACCCTTGTGTCCGCGCTCCGGGACAGCCGGCAGAGCGCGTCGGCCGCGGCGCTCGCCACCGGGGGCTCGGCGTCGAGCAGGCGGGTCAGATCGAGCAGGACGTCCTCGCCCCCGATCGCGCCGAGCACGCTGCAGATCATGGCCTGCTCGCCGGGATCCGACCCCGCGAGGCTGTGGGAGAGCCGCCGCGCCGCGCCCGGCGCGAGCGCCTCGCTCCGGAGCGCGTCGTCGATCGGCTCGACGGTCCCGTAGCGATCGCGGTAGCGCTCGCGCAGCTCCACGAGCGCCACCGCGGCGACGCGCGCGACAGCATCGCTCGGGCGCCCGAGCAGGCGCACCAGCGGCGCCACCGCGCTCCGGCTGCCGGTGCGGCCGAGCGCCCGCGCCGCCTCGAGGAGGTACCGCGGATCGTCGAGGAGGGCCGCCAGCGGGCCGATCGCGCGCGGATCGCCGCTGCGGCCCAGGACGTCGATCGCCGGGAAGACACGGAAGAAATTCCCGCTCGTGACGGCCTCGACGAGCGAGTCGACCGCCGCCCTGCCGCCGACGCGGCCGAGCGCCTCGATCGCGGCGACCGCCACGTTGTCGTCGGCGTGCGACGTGAGCTCCGCGAGCCGGGACACGGCCCCCGTGCTGCCGCGGCGGCCGAGGATCTGCGCCGCGTCGGCCACGATCGCCGCGCGGGGCTCCCGGGTCAGCGCGAGCACGGGCCCGTCGACGTCGGCGAGGGACGCGACGAGCGCGTCGACCGCGGCCGCGATGCGCGCCTCGCTGTCGCGCCGCGCGCTGAGGCAATCGCAGAGCGCCGGGACCGCGGCGCCGCCGAGCGCGGCGAGCGAGGCGACGACGGCCCGCCGCACGGTCCAGCTCGGATCGGCGAGCATCTCGATGAGCCCGGGCACCCCCGGGCTCCCGGAGGCGGCGAGCCGATCGACTTGCTCGACGCGCTGCCGCTCAGGCTCCGAGAGGGCGAGCGCGGGCCGCCGTGAGCTCACGCGGGCTCCGGCGGCGCGTGGGGCTGCTTCCCGTTCGCCCTGAGGTGCACGACGGCGGCGGAGACGCCGGCGATCGTGTCCACGTGCTCTGCGCTCGCGTGCCGGATCTTGCCGACCTGCTCCAGCACGTGGCCGGCGTCGGTCGCGACCGCCCCGGAGTCCCTGGCCTGCTTGGCCAGGGCGGCGAGCAGATCGCGCAGCGGATCGCGCAGCCGCGCGAGCGAGGCGGCGTGCTGCTCGCTCCGGGTCGCGTGCTCCGAGGCCGACCTGGTGACGGCCTGGAGCGCCGTCGCGTGGCGGCTCGTGCCCGAGGCGAGCGCGGTGACGGTCCCGACGTGATCGGTCACCGCCCGCGCCGTCTGCCGGGCGATGCGGCGCACGGCCTCCCCCTCCTTGACGAGGGCCGACGTCGCCTTGCTCTGGTCCGCCGCCGCGGCGGTCACCTGGGCCGCGAGCCGCGCTACCTGGCGGGCCGAGGTCTCCAGCTGCTTCGCGGCCCGCGCCTGATCGCCGGTCCCCCGCGCGGACTGGGCGGACAGCTTCCGGATGTCATCCATCGTGCGCGACACCTCGGCCGCGCCGCCCGCCTGCTCCGCGAGCCCCGCGACCATCCGCTGCGCCGCGCCCGCGACGTCCTGCGTGAGCGCCGTGATGCTGGCCAGGGAGCGCGTCTGCTCGGCCATCACGCTGCTGGTCTGGCTGGTCAGCGAGCGCATCTGCGCCGCGACCTTCGCGAGCTGGGACGCCCCTGTCGCCTGCTCGTCCATCGCCCGCGACACCCGCTCGGCGCTCTGGGTGAGCTGCGCGTTGACCTTCACGGCGTCGCGCAGCGCGTGCGCCTGCTCGGCGGTCGCCTCCTTGGTCTGCCGGGCCATGCGGCGCATCTCGGCGCTGCCCTGCGCGAGCGCCTGGACCGCCCTCGTCTGCTCGGCCGCGGAGCGCGCGATCGCCTTGCCCTCGTCGCTCATGCGCGCCGCTGTCTGCGCCAGCGAGCCCACCGCCTGCACCTGATCGGCGTTCGCCCGGTCGATCTCGCGGATCGAGCGGCCGAGCTCCTCGACCCCCTGCAGGATGCTGCCGAGCGCCTGCTCGGCGTCGCCCGCGAGCCGGGTGCCCTCGTCGGCGACCTTCACGCCCTCGGTCGAGGCGGCGACCGCCTCCCGGGCGCTCGCCTGGAGCGCGCGGACGATCTTCGCGATCTCGGCGCTCGAGACGGCGGCCCGGTCCGCCAGGTTACGGATCTCCTCGGCGACGACGGCGAAGCCCCGGCCGTGCTCCCCTGCCCGCGCGGCCTCGATGCTGGCGTTCAGCGACAGGAGGTTCGTGCGATCGGCGATCAGGTTGATCGTCTGGACGATGTCGCCGATCTCCTCGGCGCGCTTCCCCATCTCCTTCATGACCGACGCGGAGTCGACCATCGCCTGCCGGATGCTCCCGAGGCCGGCGATGGACCTGCCCACCGTCGACGCGCCCTGGCGGGCGGTCGCGACGCCCTGCTCCGCGGTCGTGCGCGCCGTCTCGACGATGGCGACGATCCGCCGCGTGGAGGTCTCGACCTGCGACGAGGCGGCGGCGTTGCTGGCGGCCAGGGTGTTGATCTGCTCGGCGCCCTGCGCGACCTGCTGCGCGGTCCGCGCGAGCTGCTCGGCGGCGACGGCGTTCGCCTCGATCGTCGCCGCGTTCTTCTCGGCCGTGGCCGCGACCTCCTCGACCGAGCTCGCTATCTCCGTGATCGTGTTCGCGGTCGCCGAGGCGCTCGAGTCGAGGGCCCTCGCGCTCTCCGCCACCCCGCGGATCGACCGCGCCATCTGCTCGGCGGTCGCGGCGGTCTCCTCGACCGCGCTCGCCATCTCGGTGGTGTCCTTCGCGACGCGGTTGAGGGAGCCCGTCACGCCCGTGGCGGCCCCGGCGATGGTCGTGATCTGCCCCCCGACCTCCCGGGCGTCGACCGAGAGGCGGCCGATGCCCTTCGACATCTCCTCGATGGTGGCCGCGATCTGCTCGAGCGCCGAGGCGCTGCTCGCGCCGCGGTTCGCTGCCTCGTCCGCGGCCGCGCTCATGACCGAGACCGAACCGAGGAGCTCCTCGCTGGAGGACGCGAGCTCCTCCGCGCTGGTGCTCACCGCCTTCACCGAGCGGGCGATCTCCTCGAGCGCCGCCGCGGTGGTCTCCGCGGACTCGGCGAGCGTGTCCGCGTCGCCCTTCACAGCGGCGAGCGCGGGGGAGAGGACGCCGAGCCCGCTCGTGGTCGCGTCGAGGCCCTGCGCTACCTCACCGAGGGCGCCGCTGATCCGCTGCCCCGACCGGGCGAGCGCCTGCGCCGCCGCCCCCGCCTCCTCGAGCTCGCCCGCGAGCGCCCCCACCGCGGCCCCCTGCTCCTTGCCGGTGGCGGCGTGCTCGGCGCCCAGGGCGGCGATCCGCGCGGCCGCCTGCTCGACGCCCGCCGCGGTCGCGATCACCTGCCGCAGCGAGCGCTCGGCCTGCTCTGCCTGCGCGAGCGCCCCGTCGATGTCCGCGATTGCATCAGCTGCCATGATCTTGCTCCTCACCGATGATCCTGCCGACGTCGACGAGCATGACGAGCCGCTTCCCGAGCTTCGCGACCGATCTCACGAAGCCGGCGCTCTCCTCCGCCATGACCTCGGGGGGCGGACGGAGCTCCTCGGCGGCGATGTTGACGACCTCTCGCGCGCTGTCGACCAGGAGGCCCACGGTGCGCCCTCCGCTCTGGACGACGATGACGCGCGAGTCCAGCGTGGGCTCGATCGTCGGCAGCCCGAAGCGCGCGCGCAGGTCGATGACGGGCACGACGCGGCCCCGGATCTGGATGAGTCCGCCAACATAGGGGCGCGTCCCCGGCACCCGCGTCGCCCCGGTGAACGACTCCATGTGGAGCACCTCGGCCGCGGAGATGACGTACTCGGTGTCCGCCACCTTCAGAACGACGTGCAGGCCGCTCAAGAGGCCACCCGCACGAGGCCCGGCTGGCCGCCGCTTCCGCCGCTGCCAGAAGAGAGGCGGCCGCTGAGCGTCACGAGGTCGAGGACGAGCGTGGGGCGCCCGTCGCCGAGATCGGTCGAGCCGCTCACGCCCGGCACCTTGACGAGCGGGTCCTCGAGCGGCCGGACGACCACCTCCTGCTGGCCGAGCACGCGGGTCACGCCGAACGCGAAGGGCGCGCCGTTGCGCCGCACGACGAGCGCCCTGCTCGCGCCGGCGTCCCCGAGCTCGAAGAGGACGCCGAGGTTGACGATCGGCACGACCTCGCCGCGGCGCTCGATCAATTCGGTCCCGCCCCGGGCGCGGCCCAGGGCCGGCAGCTCCGCGACGCCCCGGCCGCGACCCGGGGCCGGGCCGCGGAAGGTCCGGGCCGGATCGACCTCCATGACCTCCTCCACGCCCGCCACGGGCGTCACGAAAGCCTGGTCACCGCACAGGAACGAGAAGGCGTCGACGATGGTGAGCGTGAGCGGGATCCTCAGGGTGAAGGTGGTGCCGGCGCCGCGCGCCGTGCTCACGGAGAGCTCGCCGCCGAGCTGCTCCACGGCGATGCGCCGCACGATGTCCATCCCGAGCCCGCGGCCGCTGGTCTTGGTCGCCTGATCGAGCGTCGACAGCCCGGGCAGGGTGATGAGGTCGAGCAGCGCCGCGTCGGTCTCGGGCGCGGGGCGGCCGGCGCGCCTCGCCACCTGCGCGCGGTCGATGCCGCGGCCGTCGTCGGCGACGCTGAGCTCGAGCTGGTTGTTCGAGCGCTCGAAGCAGGAGACCCGGATGACGCCCTCCTCGGGCTTGCCCAGCCGGCGCCGCTCGGCGGGCGGCTCGATCGCGTGATCGACCGCGTTGCGGAGCAGGTGCACGATCGCCGGGAAGATGCGCTCCGCGACCGCCTTGTCGAGCTCCGCCTTGCCGGCGTCGATCTCGATCCGGACCTCCTTGCCCGTGGCGCGGCCCAGGCCGCGCACGACGAGCGGCACGCGCTCGAGGAGCTCGGTCACGGAGATCATGCGCGCGCGCATGATGGCGCCGCGGAGGTCGCGCAGCTGGCGGTCGTGCTCGCGGAGGATCTCCGCGAGGTCGCGGACGTCCACGCCGCGGGCGCGCAGGTCCGCGGCCGCCCGGGCGAGCCGGAACCGCGCGACGACGAGCGCCGACAGCTTGTCGAGGGCGTCGTCGAGGCGCGCCACCTCGACGCGCACGACGCCGCGGAGCTGCGGCTCCCGATCCGCCGGCTCGTCCAGCTCCTGCTCGGGCAGCTCGGCGGCGGCCAGCGGGGCGGGGGGCGTCACGGTGAGCGGGCGGACGACGTCCGCCGCCGCCGCCCGCGCGAGCTCCTCGTCCGACGCGCTCGTCAGGACGAGGAGCGCGAAAGCGATGCCGCCCGGCGCCCTGTCGGTCGCCGGGACCGAGAGCGGGATGACCTTGACGATCTCCGCGAGCTTGCCGACGCGCTCGCGGACGCTCGTGATGTTGAGCCCCTCGGCCGTGCGCGCCGGCGACGGGACGAAGTCGACCCGCAGCGCGCGCCGCCCGCCCGCCACCCCCTGCGCGAGCTGCACGCGCTCGCTCGACCCGAGCTTCGCGAGGATCTCGGGCTCGGCGCTGATCGTCGCCGCGGGCGGCGACGGCGCGGCGGCGACATCGAGCGCGACGAGCGCGTCGAGGAGCGAGGGCGCGGCGGGCGGCACGGGCTGCTTGTTGGCGAGGGCCCGGATCCGCTCCTCGATGGCCCTGAGCCCGCGGAGCAGCACCTCGATCGACGCGGCGGAGAGCCGCCCCGACGCCCGGTCCGCCGCCCGGAGCACGGTCTCCATCGCGTGGGCGATGTCCACGACCGGCTCCACGCCGACCATCGCGGAGAGGCCCTTGATCGTGTGCAGAGAGCGGAAGAGCTCCCGGGTCGCCTTCGGGTTCGAGTCCCCGGCGCGGAGGGCCGCCTCGGCGGCGAGGAGGTTCGCGGTCGACGCGGAGAGGTGCTCTTCCACCTCGACGAGGTAGCCGGCAACGAACTCGTTGACGTCGAGCGCGTCGCTCATCCTGAGCTCGCGACGCCGTTCCCCAGCAGCGACCTCACGCTGGCCAGGATGGCGTCGGGAGTGAACGGCTTCGTCATGAACTCGGACGCCCCGGCGCCCAGCGCCCGGGCTCGGGACTCCTCATCACCCCGGGTGGTCACCACCAGAATCGGCAGGTTCCGCAGCTTGTCCTGGCCCCGGATGAACTCGATGACCTCGATGCCGCCGATGTCCGGCATGTTCAGGTCGAGCACCACGAGATCGAACGGACGGAGCGAGAGCGTCTCGATCGCCTCGAGCCCGCTCGCTGCGTGCGCGAACCCGTACTGATCGGCTCGCAGGCAGGCCACCACCATCTCGCGCATCACTCTGCTGTCGTCGACGACGAGGATCTCTGCCACAGCGGTGCTCGACCGAGGGAATAGCCGGCATGGGTGCGAGGTGTCAATTCACCCCCGAAGCGTCCTGGAAAGATCAGGGTTCTCCCGTCGGACACGTCCCGAAGCCCACTTCAAGGCTCGCCAGGCGCGACGAGCCCGGCGGACGCCTCCCCGCGTGAAGCGCGCGGCGCTGGGCGCTGGACGTCGGCGAGCGCGAAGGACCCGACGGGCGCGGCCAGCGATCTCGCCGGGACGCCACGTCTGAAGGAGGCCAACGGAGCTGACGGGCCGACGGGGCGCACGAGGCCGACAGCGCTCTTTTCAGCGCGCCGGGCTTGCGTCGCTGCGCGCCCTCGATCAGATGAGACTGGGCGGTAATGATGCTTGCGGACTCAACGTCTCTCCGCGCCCGGTCCCTCCCCGAGAGCGATCCTCCGGGTAGAGGAGTCTCACGGCCCACGCTGCTCCTGGAGAACCATGAATCGGCCCACAACGATGGACTTCCTGCTCGCCGACGCGACGCGGGACGCGAGCGCCCCGCGGCGCTCCACGCTCGCGGCGGGGCGAGGCGCCCGCCAGGGGGGCTCGGAGCCTCCGCCGAGCGAGCGCGCGGCGCGCGCGGTCGTGTGGATCGTCGATGACTCGCCGCTGGAGGCCGAGATGGCGGCGCACTCGCTCGCTGCCCGGTACGAGGTCCAGGTCTTCACCGACGCCGCGGTGATGCTCGAGCACATGACGTCGCGAGAGCAGCCCGACGTGCTCGTGCTCGACCAAGTGATGCCGGTCATGTCCGGCACCGAGATCTGCAGCCTCCTCCGATCGTGCGCGGCCACGGTCGGGCTCCCGATCCTCATCCTGACCGTGGCCGGGCAGGAGCAGGACCTGGTCGAGGGGCTCACCGCGGGCGCCGACGATTACGTGGTCAAGCCCTGTCCCGCGGCCGCCCTCTCGGCGCGCGTCGGGGCGCTCGTCCGCTCGAAGCGGCTCCGCGAGCGCGCCGAGCGGGCCGAGCGGATCGCGGCGGTGGAGCGCGATCTGCTGCGCGCGCTCATCGAGCAGAGCGGCGACGGCATCATGGCCATGGACGAGCGCGGGGTGATCCGAATCTGCAACCGGGAGGCCCAGCGGCAGCACGGCCTGGCCGAGCGCGAGGTCACCGGAGACATGGAGTCGCTCCGGTCGCTCGGGCTGCTGGCGCTGGACGGCCAGCCGCTGCGCCTCGAGGAGCACCCGCTGTACCGCGCGGTGCGAGGCGAGAAGGTCGAGAACGCGCGCTGGCTCGTGACGCGCCCCGACGGCTCGCTCCGCGCGCTCGCCGGGACGGCGTCGCCGCTGCGGCACCCGGACGGGTCGCCCGCCGGCGCCGTGCTGATCACGCGCGACCAGACCGACGCGATCGAGGCGGAGCGGGCGCTGCGGGACAGCGAGGAGCGCTACCGCGTGATCATCAGCGCGCTCGAGGAGGGCATCACGCTCCAGGACGAGCGGGGGATCATCCGCACCACGAACGCCAGCGCCGAGCGGATCCTCGGGCTGTCCGCTGCGCAGATCATCGGATCGACGACGCTCGACCCCTCGTGCAGGGTCGTCCGCGAGGACGGCTCGCCGTTCCCCGGGGACATGTACCCCCTTGGGGTCGCGCTCCGGACCGGCGAGCCCCAGTCCGGCGTCCTGCTCGGCATCGAGCGGCCGGACGGGTCGGTCCTCTGGCTCTCGGTCAACGCGCAGCCGCTGCGCCGCCCGGACGGCTCGATCGCCGGCGTCGTCTCCTCGTTCTTCGACATCACCGCGCGGAAGCAGGCAGAGGAGGAGCGGCAGCGCCTGCTCGCCGCGGCGCAGGCGGCCCGCCGCGAGGCCGAGACCGCGAGCCAGCTGAAGGACGAGTTCCTGGCGACGATGAGCCACGAGCTCCGCACGCCGCTCACGGCCGTCCTCGGCTGGACCCGGATGCTGCGCACGGGCAAGCTCACCGGGGATCGGCGCGAGAAGGCGCTGGAGACGGTGGAGCGCAACGCGCAGGCGCAGGCGCAGCTCGTCGACGATCTGCTCGATATCTCGCGGATCATGGCGGGGAAGCTCCGGCTCGACGTCCAGCCGATCGAGCTCATGGCCGTGATCGACGCCGCGCTCGAGGTGGTGCGGCCGGCCGCCGACGCCAAGGGCGTGCGGCTGGAGCCGGGCCTCGACCCCGGCGTGGGCCCCGTGACGGGCGACGCGGGCCGGCTGCAGCAGGTCGTCTGGAACCTCCTCAGCAACGCGGTGAAGTTCACGTCGCGGGGCGGGCTCGTGCGCATCCGCCTCGAGCGCGCCGACGCGTCGGCCGAGATCATCGTGTCCGACTCCGGTCAGGGCATCGGCCCTTCGTTCTTGCCCTACGTGTTCGAGCAGTTCCGGCAGGCGGAGAGCGGCACGACGCGCAAGCACGGGGGGCTCGGCCTCGGGCTAGCGATCGTCAAGAGCCTGGTGGAGATGCACGGCGGCACGGCCCAGGCGCTGAGCGACGGGGAGGGCCGGGGCGCGACGTTCATCATCCGGCTACCGCTCGCGGTGCAGCCGGACCACACCGAGGGGCGCCGGAGGTCGGCGCTCGGGGTGTCGCCCCTCGACACCGACCGTCCTCCGGAGCTGAAGGAGCTGAACGTGCTCGTGGTGGACGACGAGGACGACACGCGCGAGCTGCTCGTCACGATGCTCGAGCAGTACGGCGCGCGCGTGACGGCCGTGGCGTCCACAGCCGAGGCGCTGTTCGCGCTGGAGGCGCTGCGCCCCGACGTGCTCGTGTCCGACATCGCGATGCCCGGGGAGGACGGCTATACGCTCATCCGCAAGGTCCGCGCGCTCCCGGCGAAGAGCGGCGGGCGGACGCCGGCGGTCGCGCTCACCGCCTACGCGCGCACGGAGGATCGCACGCGCGCGCTGCGCGCCGGGTTCAACACCCATGTCCCCAAGCCCATCGAGCAGGCAGAGCTGCTCGCCGTGCTCGCGAACATCTCCGGAGCGAAAGGCGACACGTAGCGCCGCGCGCGACCTTCCCGGCACGACCAGCCGGAACGAGAGAACGCAAGACCGAGAAGCGCGCCAGGCGCACCAAGAGCCCCCAGAAACTCTCTCTCCTTGGCGTCTTGGCGCTTCAACTCTCTCCCCTCCTCATCAACCCTTCTCCGCTCCAGACAACCTCCGCTCCGGACAGAAAAGACGACTCCCGGCGAACGAAAGAGACTACCTTCTCTTCACCTCTGCACCCGCTGCGGTTCAGCTCTCGCTCGCTTGCGCCGAGCTCCAGGCCCCCGGCGCCACGGGCTCGGCGCTCACGCCTTCCGGCAGCTCCGCTCGATGGTGTCGATCAGCTTCGGGAGATCGAATGGCTTGCTGATGATCGCGTCCGCGTCGATGCCGGCGCGCTCCGTCGCGCCGCGCGCGGTCATCACCACGATGGGCGTGGCGGCGAGCGCCGGGTCGCGCTTCTGCTCGGCCCGGAACTGGAACCCATCCATGACCGGCATCATCAGGTCGAGCAGGACCAGCGCGATGGAAGACGGGTCGTCCCGCAGGTAGGCCAGGGCCTCGAGCCCGTTCCCGACCGAGTCCACCGAGTACCCTTCCTCTTCCAGCAGCTCGCTCAGCGTCCGCCGGATCGCGACGTCGTCGTCGACGATCAGGATGCGCTTGCTGGGGTGGCTCATCGTCATGCGCACTCGCTTCATTCCCGAGGCGGGGACCGGACGACACGGCCCCGGGCCGGTGCCGCCGCGCCCCCCGCTCCCTGAGCGCCTCAGGCCATCTCCGAGCCCGGCAGGGCGGGCCGGCGCGGGGCGCCAGGGCCGGCGAGCGGCAGGGTGATCTTGAAGGTCGAGCCCTCGCCCAGCACGGAGCTCGCCTCGATAGTGCCCTCCAGCGCCTCGACCACCTGCCTGGAGATGTAGAGCCCCATGCCGAGGCCTCCATAGTTCCGCGCCGACACGGCGCGCTCGAACCGCCCGAAGATCCGCCCGATGTGCTCCGGCGCGATCCCGATACCGTGGTCCGTGATCGTCAGCGTGGCTGTCGAGCCCGTCGACGTGACGGTGATCTCGATGGGGTTTCCCTGACCGTACTTGAGCGCGTTCGAGACGAGGTTGTCGATGACCTGCTCGAGCCGCATCCGATCCCAGTGCCCGGCGGCGTCGTCCTCGGCGCGCACCGTGATCCGGGAGCCTGACTCCGCGATCTCGCCGCCCTCCTGGCAGCGGGACACCACCTGCCGGACGATCTCCGATAGCCGCACCGGCTCCAGATCGAGGGCGAGGCGCCCCGCCGAGATGCGGGAGACGTCGAGCAGGTTGTCGACGAGCCGCCTCAGCCGCTCGCACTGACGGCGGACGAGCCCGAGCCGGTTCGTGAGCCACGTGAAGCGCTCCCTGTCGCAGCAGAGCTCCGACGCGCGGCGCGTCAGGATCTGGATCTGCAGGGAAAGCGGGGTGAGCGGCGTCTTCAGCTCGTGCGAGGCGATCGAGAGGAACTCGTCCCGCAGGGCGATCGCGCGCTGGGCGTCGTTGTAGAGGCGCGCGTTGTCCACGGCGAGCGCGCAGCGGCGCGCCAGCTCCTCCGCGGCCGAGAGCTCCGTCCGGCTGTACCGGCGCCCGGACCGCGCGGCGATGAACGTGAGTGTGCCGAAGGCCCGCCCGCGCGTCGCGAGCGGGACGCACATGAACGAGCGCCCCCCGATGGCGCGCATCACCCGGAGGTGCTCCTCGTCCTGCGCGATGGCGCGCATGTGATCGTCGGTGAGATGCTCGATGAGCACCGGCTTCAACTCGGTCATCACCCTGCCCTGCGCGTTCCCGTGCGCGCCCTCGAGCACGGGCGCGAAGCGCTTCGCCTCCTCGGCCAGGGCTGCCAGCTCGGGGTCCGAGCAGCCCACGCCTACGCGCCGGAAGCCGCCGCCCTCCTCGTCATCGTTCAGGTCGACGAGGCAGAAGTCGCCGAGCAAGGGCACCGCGAGCTGCGCCACCCGCGCGAGCGTCGTCGTGTAATCCAGCGACTCGGCGAGCGTCACGCTCGCCGCGTCGAGCAAGCGGGGCAGCGCCTGCGCGCGCTCCCGCTCCGCCGCCTCGGCCGCCGCCCGCCGCATCCGCGCCATCTCGATCTGCGTCCGGGCGCGGGCGAGGAGCTCGCGCGCCGAGAAGGGCTTCACCAGGTAATCGTCGGCCCCCGTCTCGAGCGCCTCGACGACCGCCTCCTCCCCCGCGCGCGCGGACAGGAGCACCACGGGGACCATGCTCGTCCGCGGATCCGCCCGGAGCTCTCGCAGGAGCGCGACGCCGTCGAGCCCGGGCATCATCACGTCGCTCACCACGAGGTCCGGCGGGCGCGCGCGCGCGGACGCGAGCGCCGACATGCCGTCCGAGACCGCCTCCACGCTCCAGCGCTGCTCGAGCAGGTGGACGAGGTAGTCGCGCATGTCCACGTTGTCGTCGGCGACGAGGATCCGCCCCTCGCCCTCGCGGGGGTGCGGCCGCGGCGCGGCCTCGGCGCGCGCGTCCAAGCCCGGGAGCGCCGCGTCTCCGTCGCGCCTGCGCGGCCACTGGGACGCCTCGATGAGATGGAGGCGCGCGCTCGCCGGCGAGGGCGCGCGACCTCCGGGCGGGGCGATGCGCTCCGGGGGCAGGTGCGCGCGGCCCCTCGGGATCGAGGCGACGAACGTGCTCCCCTGCCCCGGCTCGCTCGACGCCCGCAGGGAGCCGCCGTGCACCTTGACGAGCTCCTGGACCAGCGCGAGCCCGATCCCGGTGCCCTCGATGCTCCGGCAGCGCGCGCCCGGCACCCGGTGGAACCGCTCGAAGATGCGCGGGAGCTCGTCCGCCGGGATCCCGGCGCCGGTGTCGCGCACGGACAGCTCGACGCGATCCGGGTGGGCGCGCACCGAGACAGCGATCTCCCCCTCGAGCGTGAACTTGAAGGCGTTCGAGAGCAGGTTCAGGACGATCTTCTCCCACTGCGCCCTGTCGATGTAGACGGGCTCCGGCAGCGGCGGGCAGTCGACGACGAGCGACAGGCCCGCGTTCTCCACCAGGGAGCGGAAGGAGCTCGCGAGCTCCGCGGTGAGCTGCGCGAGATCGGTGGGCTCGAACGAGGTCTGGAGGCGCCCCGCCTCGATGCGGGAGAAGTCGAGCAGCGAGTTCACGAGCCGGAGCAGCCGCAGGGTGCTCCGCTGCACCGCCGCGAGGCCGTCCCCGCCGAGCGACCGCGCCGGGCGGGACAGCGCGTCCTCGACGTGCCCGAGGATGAGGGTGAGCGGCGTGCGGAACTCGTGGCTCACGTTGGCGACGAACTCCGTCTTGAGCCGGTCGAGCGTCGCCAGCTCGTCCCGGTGCCGCGCGACCTCCCGCTCGAGCCGCCGCTGCTCGGTGACGTCCCGCCCCTCGGCGATCAGGAAGACGACGTTGCCTTGGCGGTCCTTGACGGGGTTGATGTTGAAATCGATGGTGATGATCTCGTGGCCTTCTTTGCCCCCGATGATCTCCACGTCATACCGGACGAACTCGCCGCGCGCCGCGCGCCCCACGGCGTCCTTCAGCCGCGCCTGGGCCGCCGGCGAGCCCTGCCACCAGCGGCAGTCCCAGAATGGGACTCCGTGCACGTCTCTCCGCGACACGCCCGCGCCGCGGACCGATGTATCGTTCGACTCCCAGCTCGTGCCGTCGGCGTCGAGCAGGCCCCAGAACTGGAAGGCGCTGTTCATCGCGACGCGCGACGCGAGGAGCCGCATGAGCCCCGACTCGCGGCCAGGGCTGGCGCGCGAGATCTCCTGCTTCAGGAGCTCCATGTCCCGGAGGAGGTGGTCCTCGGAGTCGTCCACGGGCCTCACGACTGTGAGGTCTTCCAGACCTTCGATAAAGTCGCGTCCTTCTGACCGTTCCTCGCTCGACCGCTGTTCCATCCGTTCGCCCATCACGCTCGCGGCTCCGCTCGACGCAGGGGACAGCTCATCTTGAAACGCTTAGTGAAGATCGTTGATCGTGCAAGCTCTGATCGGCACGCCCCTGTCGAGCGAGGCTTTGTGGAGGGCGGCGGCGCGGGCGCAGGCGGGCTTGTGCGGGGCCGGAGCTCGGCTGTCCGTCGACGCGCGCACGCCCGACGCGCGCACGCCGGGCCGGCGGACGCGGCGCCGCGGTCTCTGGTAAGCTCGCCCGCCATCGAACCATGAGCGCGCCCCCCGAGGTCATCGTCGTCGGCAACATCGGCATCGACACGAACATCTATCTTCACGGCGACTCCATCGACTGGAGCGTCGAGGGCAATTTCACCCACAACACAGACGCTGTCGGGCAGGCCGGCGGGTACGCGAGCCGCGGCTACGCGGGCCTCGGGCGGCGCACGGCCTTCGTTGGCGCGGTCGGCGACGACGTCCTCGGCCGCCTCATCCGCGAGACGCTCGCGGCCGAGGGCATCGACGCGCGGGGGCTGTTCATCGATCCGGCGGGCACGTGCCGCAGCGCGAACATCATGTACCCCGACGGGCGCCGCCGGAACTTCTACGACGGCAAGGGCCACATGGAGCTCGCGCCCGATCTCGACGCCTGCCGCGCGGCGATGGCCGGCGCGCGGCTCTGCCATTTCAACCTCCCCAGCTGGGCGCGGCGGCTCCTGCCGGTCGCGAGGGAGCTCGGCGCCACCATGGCCTGCGATCTTCAGGACGTGATCGACCCGCTCGATCCGTACCGGCGGGACTTCATCGCTGCCGCCGATATTCTCTTCTTTTCCGCGGCCAACCACGCGTCGCCGGAGCCGGTGTGCGCCGCGTTCCTGCGCGAGCGGCCCGACCTCCTCGTCGTGGTGGGGATGGGGGCCAGGGGGTGCGCGCTCGCGACGCGGGACGGGGTGCGCTATTTCCCGCCGGTCGCGCTCGACCTGCCGGTCGTCGACACCAACGGCGCGGGCGACGGCCTGGCGGTCGGGTTCCTGGTGAGCCATGTGCTGGAAGGGCTGCCGCTCGAGGACGCCATCCGCCGCGGCCAGATCGCGGCGCGCGTCACCTGCGCCCAGCGGGCGCCGAAGCACCGGCTCGCGAGCCGCGAGGACCTGCTGCGCCACGAGCGGGCCCTCCTGGGATGAGCCTACCCCCGCCGGCGGTCAGCTCGGCGGCGCTGCCTTCGACGCCACGATCTGCTTCATCGCGCCGAGCCCCTTCTCGAAGTCAGCACCGACCATCTTGTCCATGTCCATGAACATCCCGAACGCCTTGCCGAGGAAGGAGTTTTCCCCCTCCATGGCCCACGTCACCTTCGTGCCGCCGGGCGCCGGAACGAACGTGAATGTCGTGGTGTTCGTCGACTCGAACGGCTTGATGAACTCGAGCCGGATGGTGACGTTCGACGGCTGCTTTGCATCCGTGATGGTCATCTTGCCCTCGCCCACCTCATCGTTGCCCGACCACGCGTACGACGCGCCGGTGCCGGACGCGGGCCCGCCGTAGGTCTTCTGCATGGACGGGTCGCGCCTCTCCCACGGCGACCACCCCTGCCAGGCGTGAAAGTCGACGACGTGGGCGTATACGGCCTCGGCAGGCGCGGCCACGGTCGCTGAACGCTCGACGCGAAACGTGGAAGGTCGCGTCATCACCACGATCACGAACAGGAGAACGACGGCCAGGAGCCCGAGGCCGACGCGCTTGAGTACCTTCATGCACGAATTCTACACGGAGCACGGAGCGCTTTGAAATATCGAGGATTGTCGCCTCGACCGTTGCCCTCACGAGCCGAGCCGGCGACCGGCGACCCGACCCAGGTTGGGATAGCCGAGCGGAGCCATGCTCGCTGTCTCCTGCCGCCTCGCTCATCACGCCAAGCGACGGCGATTCTCATTACGCCCAGCGACGACGATTTATCACGCCGCGCCCCGATCCGACCCGACTCCTCCGATCCGACCCAGCTTGGGGTAGCCCGTCGATCCCACCCAGGTTGGGGTAGCCCGTCGATCCCACCCAGGTTGGGGTAGCCCCGGGGGTAGCCCGAGCCGACCCAGGTTGGGGTAGCCCCGAGCCGACCCAGGTTGGGGTAGCCCCGAGCCGACCCAGGTTGGGACGTGCCATGTGAAGCCCGCCCGCCGGCCAGCTCCTCGCGCCAGCCGCCCGCCACCCACGACGCGCGGCGTCAGCACCGCGCTCGGCGTCGGCTATCCTCGTCCCGATGGCTCGCCGCCTCCGCCGCCTCCGCCTCCCCCGCGTCGCTGCGCTCGCCGCCGCGCTCCTCTCCTCGCCCTCGCTGCTGTCGTGCGCCGGACCCAGGTCCCAGCCCTCCCAGCCTTCGCCTCCCGTGGCGCGCCCGTTCCCTCCCGCGCGCCCCGCGGCGCCCCCGCCGGGCGGGGAGACGCGCCGCCGCGCGCGAGAGCTCGGCATCGTCATCGGCCGCCTGCCGACAGGAAGGCTGAACGCCATCACCGATGTCCCCGGCGTGCGGATCGGCCACGTGACCCACGTCCGCGGCGCCGGCCGGCTCGACCCGGGCAAGGGGCCGGTGCGCACGGGCGTGACCGTCATCCTGCCGACGTCGGATGACTTCTGGCACAGCAAGGTCCCCGCCGCGAGCTTCACCCTCAACGGCAACGGGGAGATGACCGGCCTTCACTACGTCAACGAGTTCGGGGTCCTCGAGACGCCCATCGTCTTCACCAACACGCTCGCCGTGGGCCGCGCGCTCGACGGGGCGACCCAGTACATGCTCCGGCGCTATCCGGCCATCGGCGTGGACGAGCCCACGGTGGCGCCGATCGTCGGCGAGTGCGACGACAGCGCGCTGAACGACATCCGAGGCCTGCACGTGTCGGCCGAGGACGTGCTCACGGCCGCGGCGCAGGCGGCGGAAGGGCCTGTCCAGGAAGGCGCGGTCGGCGGCGGGACGGGGATGATCTGCTACGATTTCAAGTGCGGAATCGGCACGGCCTCGCGCGCGCTGCCGGAAGGCGCGGGCGGATTCATCGTGGGCGCCATCGTGCAGGCCAATCTCGGGGCGCGGGGCGAGCTGCGGGTCGACGGGGTGCCGGTCGGCCAGGAGATCCGCGACCTCTTGCCCGTACCGGACTACCACAGCGAGGGCTCGCTGCTCGCCGTTGTCGCGACCGACGCGCCCCTGTCCGCACGGCAGCTCGGGAGGGTGGCGCGGCGTATCTCGCTCGCGGTGGGGCGGACAGGCACGGTATCCCGCGACGGGAGCGGGGACCTGTTCCTGGCCTTCGCGACAGGGAACCGGATCCCGGCCGAGGCCAGGGAGCTGACCCGGACGCTCCGCGAGGTCGACGACGGGCGCCTGAACCCGCTGTTCCAGGCGGCCGAAGAGGCGGTGGAAGAGGCCATCCTCAACGCGATGACGATGGCGACGACGACATTCGGGCAGGACGACCACGTCGCCCATGCCATCCCGCTCGATCGACTGCGCGAGGTGATGAGAAGGTACGGGAGGCTCAGGGAACCGGAGCGAGAGGGGCGCTGACCGGGACCTGCTCATCGCGCGGCCGGCGGATGGCGGCGCGGGGCGGCGGCGCCTCATGGGTCCGCTTGTGCAGCGTCAGGCAAGCAGGCCAGGCCGACGGGTTCTGCTTCTTCAGCAGGGATGATCGCCAGTCGCCGGCGCGCGTTCCTCGGCACCACCGGATCGGGCGGCGGCAGGGGCGGCGCGTCCCAGGCCTCCTCGACGAGCTCGAAGACGCCGTGGTCGTACGGCACGTTCGGCGCGCGCTGCCTCATGACGAGCCGCTCGCGGATGCCCCGCCGCTTGAGCTGCGTCACGCGGTGGTAGCAGAAGGGGTTGTTGCCGCGCTTGCCGAGCGTGCAGTGCGCCGTCCACGAGCACCCCGCGCGGCATGCGTCCGCGTAGTAGCACGTGGCGCAATGACCCCAGAGCTCGCTCGCGTCGCGATCGCGCGCGAACCGGACCGCCTCCGAGCGCTCCCAGATGTGCTCGATACCGAGCTCGCGCACGTTACCGCCGGCATACGGCGCGGTCGGCAGCGAGGGGCACGCCTTCACGGTGCCGTCGGACTCGATGCCGATCGCATTGATGCCGCCGCGACAGCCGCGCCAGTGGGCGTCCCCGCCGCCGGGCCTCGAGCGCAGGAGCTGCTCGTGCGGCCCGAAGTAGCCGATGTTGTTGTTCGCGAACACATTGAACGGCACGCCCGACACGTGCGTCTCGATCGCCTCGCGCTGGATGGCGGCGAGCGTGTCGATGACCTCGACGACGCGCCACGGCTCGAGGATCCATTCTGGGTGGTCGGCCGCGCGCCCCATCGGCACGGTGAGCTGCACCTGCCAGGTCTGGATGCCGTGCGCGCGCAGCTCGGCGCACGTCTCGCGCAAGAGGTGCGCGTTGAGGCGGTTGATCTGGGTGTTGGCGGTCGTGATCAGCCCGGCGGCGCGGCCGTTGTCGAGCGCGCGGATGGCGGCCGCGTGGCTGCCGACGTTGCCGCGCAGCTCGTCATGGACGTGCGCCGGCCCGTCGACGGAGACCCCGAGCCCGGTGAGCCCCGCGGCGCGGAGCGCGTTCGCCCGCTCGGGTGTGAAGGCTCGCCCGCCCGTCTGCATGATCACGCGGACGCCGCTCCGCGCGAAGCACGAGATGATCTCGGGGAGATCGTCGCGCAGGTACGCCTCGCCGCCGATGAGCGCTATCTCGCGGCAGCCCAGCCGCACGAGGCTCGCGGCGACCTCGAGCACCTCCTCGGTCGAGAGCTCCGCGTCGCGCGCGGCGCCGGCGCGCGACCCGCAGTGCTGGCACGGCTGGTCGCACCTCATCGTGAGCTCCCAGACCGCGTAGATCGGCTTCGCCTCCATGAGGTCCGCGGGCATGAGCGCGCGGACGGGGACCTCGGTCGGCTCGATCATCGGCTCACTCCCCCGCGCTTCCCCCGCCGACAGCGGGGCCGCCGCCAGCCCCGCCTGCGCCGCCGGCGCCACCGACAGACGGGCCCTCGCCGCCAGCTCCGCCTGCGTTGCCGTCGCCCCCGAAGCCCCCTGTCCCGGTCGCGCTGACCGTGGGGCCGCCTCCGTATGCCGATGTGACGTTGATGTCGCCGCCGAAGCCCCCTGTCCCGGTCGCGCTGACCGAGGGGCCGCCTCCGTATGCCGATGTGACGTTGATGTCGCCGCCGAAGCCCCCTGTCCCGGTCGTGCTGACCGAGGGGCCGCCTCCGTACGCCCCACCGACGTTGATGTCGCCGCCCCAACCGGAGCTGCTGGAGCTGCTGGAGCTGCCTTGGTCTCGCTGATCGGTGACTTCGACGGAACAGGCAAGCGGCTGGAGCAAGGCGGCCGTCAGGCCCATGAGCACGGCGACTTTCGTGCGCGGGACAGCGCCGTCCGCCGTGCGCATGGCCGCGCCGCAGTGCGGGCACTCGCTTTCGCTGGGGCGCGCGTGGCAACCGCAGGAGCTACAAGGGATGAGCGTGGGAAAGGGTACGGGCATGATAAATCCTTTCGCGTCGAGGCTGGCACCTCGCTCCCGCCCTTGGCAATTCGCGTGCCCTCGCCGTCACAACCACGAATGCACCCGGGATCATGACGAAAAGTGCCACGTCGGCGCTCCACCCGATCGAGCCCTCTGGCACATACCGGCATGCGATTGGCACATGCCGGCATTCCGACGTCCGGTGCTCTGCCCTGGGCCGGCTCCGCGTGCGCCCCCTGCGAGGCGCCGCGGGGCCCAGGCGAGCGCTACCTGACGAATCCCCTCATTTGCAGCCCTTTTCAGCGGGGAAATTGAACAGCCGTCGATCGCGCCTGCGCGCGCGCCGCTCCTGGGTGGAGCAGCGCTGCACGCGCGCGGGCACGCGGCCTCCCGCAGGCTGGCGGTCAGGCGTTGAGCGGCGGAATGCCCAGCCCGCGCACCACCGCCGGCCGCGCGACGAAGGCGTCGAGCACGCGCTTTACCTCGTTATAGTCGTCGAACCCCACCAGCTCCCCCGCGCCGTAGAAGCCTACGAGGTTGCGCACCCACGGAAAGATCGCGATGTCGGCAATGGTGTAGTCATCGCCCATCATCCACGCGCGCCCGCGCAGGTGGCCGTCGAGGACGCCCAGCAAGCGCTTCGACTCCGCCACGTAGCGGTCGCGCGGCCGCTTGTCTTCGTAGTCCTTGCCGGCGAACTTGTGGAAGAAGCCGAGCTGGCCGAACATGGGGCCGATGCCGCCCATCTGGAACATCACCCACTGGATCGTCTGGTGGCGGCGCGCCGCATCCTGCGGCAGCAGCTGCCCGCTCTTCTCCGCCAGGTAGAGGAGGATCGCGCCGGACTCGAACAGCGCGAGCGGCTTGCCGCCCGGCCCCTGCGGGTCGAGGATCGCCGGGATCTTGTTGTTCGGGTTGAGCGAGAGGAACTCGGGCGAGAACTGGTCGTTGGTGTCGAAGGCGACACGGTGGGCCTCGTAGGGCAGGCCCGTCTCCTCCAGCGCGATCGACACCTTCACGCCGTTGGGCGTGGGCAGCGAGTAGAGCTGGATGCGGTCGGGATGCAGTGCGGGCCACTTGCGCGTGACAGGGAAGGCAGACAGGTCGGTCATGCGGGATCTCTTGTTGTTGGAACCGCCAGTGTGAACCACCCCGGGCGGCGCGGGGTTGGCCTGGGCTGCCAGGCATTCCCGCACCCGGGCGAGAAGCAAATCCAAATGTTTCGGAAACGTCAAGTCCCCACTGAGGGACCTACCCCGGGGTTCGGGACCTGCCCGGGGTTGACAGAGCATTCTTCTATGCCATGGACTGGCGCTCTTCACCGCTCACCGACCGACGTACCCGAGAGGATGAGCGGCTCGGGTGTGTTGCTGCGACGACCGGAGGACGCGCCGGCAGTTGGAGCGCACATGAGGAATTCGACGCGAGGCGGCGGCAACCTCGATGGCGTCGCGGTTCACGGGGAATGCGAAAGCGGGTAGGCTCCGCGAGCACGATGACCTCGATGTGCCCGACCGGAACATACCCGTTCGGATCGAAGCTGATGCCGCTGACCCAGGAGGACCGCTCTCCGAGGCGGCTCTTTGTGCTCGGGGTTTACGCCAGCGCGGTCCACGCCAGGTGGCTCGCGCCGGATGGGCGACTCCTCGTCCGCGCCCTCGCGGTGGCGAGCGAGCCGGTCATCTTCTGGGACGGCTCCGGCGCGGGCGAGATCATCGCGCGCATCGAGGTGCCCGCGCCGGCCGGTCGCCTCGAGCCCGCCGCGGCGATGTTCAATGGCCCGTCCGGGCGCAGCGTCGACGACGACTTCCTCGGCCCGCTCGGCGCGGCGAGAAAGGATGCTTGGCTCTGCGATCTCGTGCCTTACACGTGCCTCAACCCCCGGCAGGAGGCCGCAATTCGCCGCGAGTACGAGCCCCGGCGAGGCGCGCTCGGGCTCCCGCGGGTGGATCTCCCGCAGGTGCCGAGTGCCTTTGCCGATGACAGGCGGCGGGCCGAGGTGCTCGACGAGATCGAGGAGGCGAAGCCCGAGGTGATCGTGCTGCTCGGGGACCAGCCGATCTACCACCTCCTCGCCCACCACGAGCGCCGCTTCCGGAAACTCGCCGACTTCGGCGACGCCTACGGCCGGCTCCATCCGGTCGTGCTCCGCGGCCGTCCGTATCAGGTGCTCCCGCTGGCCCATCCGCGGCAGGTGCGCGCCCTCGGGGTCCACGCGGCGGAATGGCGCCGCCGGCACGATGCGTGGAAGCGCGAGGTCGCGCCTGGGCTTCTCTGAGCTCACGAGAAGCACGGCCACGTTTGCGCGCGTGAGGCCGGACGCTTCGGAGCCGTCGAGCCCCCAGCTACGGGACATGCCCTGGGTTGAACAGCATCCTTCTATGCGATCCGATACCCCCCTGGAACGGCGACGCTGTATCAACAGCCGCGCGCGACTCGGCTGCTCGGCCGCGCTCCGCGCTGCAGCGAGCGCGCTGCTCGCCGCGTGCGCGCCGCTGCCCGCGCCCCGCCTCTTCGCGGGGAGCCTCGATGTGCCGCTGCCGCCCACGAGCGGCCGCATCGCCGTCATCGCCGATCTGCAGCGCACCTCGTACCTGGAGTTCTGGCGCGAGTCGAACGATCCCGAGCGCGCCGCGCTGGTCCAGGCGCTCGCCGCCGCTCGCCCCGACGCCGTGTTCGTGGTCGGCGACCTGGTGTTCGACGGCGGCTCGGCGCGGCACTGGGCCGAGCTCGACGCACTGATGGCGCCGGTGCGCGACGCCGGGATCCCGGCGTTCGCGGCGTTCGGCAACCACGAGTACTGGGGCTGCCGCGGCGGCGAGCGCCACCTCTTCGCGCGCTTCCCGCACCTCGGCGGGCGCCACTGGTACGAGGTCGCCCATGGCCCCATCCGCGTCGTGGTCCTCGACAGCAACATCGACGAGCTCACCCCCGCGGCGTGGGACGCCCAGATCCGCTGGTACGAGGGCGCGCTCCGCCGCCTCGACGCCGATCCTTCAGCGCGCGCGGTGCTGGTGCTCGCGCCCGCCCCGGAGGGCCTCGCCGTCGAGGTCCACGGGCTGCCCAAGGGCGGCAGCGAGGCCGCCGCCCTCGACCACTTCGTGATCCCCTGGCCGGCGCCCTGAGGAGCGGCAGCGCCCGCGTGCCCGACGCTCCGGTCCTTCTGGGTCGGGTGCCGGCGCGCGCTGCTCGAGCGGCTCCCCTGGCTTGCGGCTGCTGATCACGGCGGGTTCTCAGCTCCAGTGCGCGGTCAACTCGAGGTGCTCGTCGTGGTCGCCGCCCCCGGCGATGATGCGTTGGCGGACGTGGTTGGCGCCGCCGATCTCGAGGAGTTGTTCGCAGGATCCGATGACCTCGGTCCACATGTTCTCGTCGAAGCCGGAGCAGCCGCTCCAGCGAGCGCGGGTGAAGCCGCGGCGGGACTGGAGGACCTGGACGCGGCCGACAGAGTAGTAGTTGGCGAAGACGCGCTGGCCGAGGGAGAAGAGGGTGGAAGGGGAGATGAGGGCCGCGATGACCTTGTAGATGCCGCTCATGTCGTCGCGGGTGCACTGGCGGCCAATCTGGTGGATGAGGTCCTTGCCTTCACCGCTGGTGCGCCGGATGGCCTGGAAGAGGTCTTTGTACCAGGCGATCGGGTACCAGCCGGTGGAGACGATGCTGCCGTAGCGGATGCCGTCGCGCAGCGGCTCGCCCATCTCGTCCAGGCTGAGCTTCTGGAGGGGCTCTCCGCGCAGCTTGCCAAAGCTCACGTACACGGAGCGAAACGCCACTCCCTTGACCCTGGGTTCGTCGGTCATCCAGTCGCGCCAGCGCCCTCAGCAACGAGGGTACCGCGCATCTCGTGAGCAGGCCAGAGAGGAGCCGCTGGCCCACGTGTGGCCAGAGCCCTCGGCGGGCAGCGACATGCCCGGCCGGGCGCGTTCACCGCACGACCGCCAGGTGGCGCAGCGAGCAGCGCGCTCGATCTGGACGATCGGTCGTGGCTCGGTGATGTAGGTGGTGCGGGGCCATCGTGTTCGGCACGCCAGCGGGCTCCGTCGCGTCCGTGGAAAGAGTGGCTCGCCCACCGGTTGGTCGGACATGCCATGAAATCCAAACGCTATCCGAAAAGTCAAGCTCCTGGTAACCGCCGTCCTGTGGTGCAGCCATGCTGCACGCGCTGGCTGTCACGGAGACCCCCTACGCGTTCCGACAGCCCCCTGGAAAAGCGACGCCAGTTGTAAGGAGGGCACCCAGAGCGCTTGACTCCACGAGCTCCTCTCGCCTCATGCGAAGGATGTGGTGGTGGCCGGCGCCTGCGGCGCCATGCCGGCGCGCCGGCGGTCCGAGGAAACGGGGCGGCGTCGAAAAGCCACGCGCCGAGCCCGATAGGGAGCGCTCTGCGATTCAATCAAAGCATAAACGATCAGGGTGACAGGCATAATTTCTCGCGCTCGAAGCCACGGGAATTGCCAGCGGCGCCAGGGTCGCATATATATTGTAAATGCTCTTTACCAGAAATACCCAGATCCGTTTCCTCGCGACCACCGGCGCGCTGCTCCTCGCGCTCGCTGCGTGCGGCGACGACGACTCAAACTCGAGCTCGGCGAGCACCAGCACCAGCACCAGCACCACGACCAGCGGCACGGGCACGGGCGGCGGTGACGGCGGCGCGGGCGGCACCGGCGGCAGCGACGGCGGCGCGGGCGGCACCGGCGGCACCGGCGGCAGCGACGGCGGCGCGGGCGGCACCGGCGGCAGCGACGGCGGCGCGGGTGGCACCGGCGGCGGTGACGGCGGCAGCGGCGGCGCGGGCGGCGCGCCCTCGGACGCCGCCGCGTGGGCGGACGTGGAGCCCATCCTCACGGCGCGCTGCGCTCCCTGCCACACCACAGCTCCGATGCCCGCCGGCGCTTTCAAGATCAACTACGAGTCCTCGCAGCTGGACGCAGAGTTCAGGGCGTGCAAGGCAGAGGGTCTCTCGAAGGGCGCGTGCGCCCTCCTGCGCGTCCTCGACGGCTCCATGCCGGCGGGCATGGCCGGGTGCACCGGCGACCCGGAGCAGGACGCCGGCAACGCCAAGTGCCTGACCGCGGACGAGCAGGAGACGCTCACCAAGTGGGTCGAGGGCGGCGAGCTCCCTTGACCAGCCGAGCGCGGCCTCGCCCCGCGCGGCGACGGCGGCCCGCGTCGCTGGACGGCGCTCGCGGGCCCTCAGCGCGATGACCTGACCCCTCCTCTCCCTGCCGCTCGAGCCTTGCCAGGACCTGGAGCCTCGCCCGGCCCTCCACTTCACCAGACACTGCGGCTGACGCCCCTGACCTCCGATGAGCCGGCGAGGCAAACAGACCTCGCCGCGCCCGGACTCGCTCATCCCCCGCGGGGCGCTCGCCTTCCGAGCCGGGGATAGCCCCCGCCGCCCCCGGGGCTCCGACAGCGAGCCTGCGCGCGCCGCAGCAGCCGATCACCACCCGGCTGCTGCTGAGGCAGCAGCGGAGCTACCCACCGCTCGTCCACGCTGACGACCTCCCTGGCCCGATTGGTGCTTGGGCCCGCCGCGGTGGATCCCCGATGAGCACCCCTGCAACGCTGGCGCCTTCCCTCGCCTCCGAGACCGACGACGTCGCCGACGTGCTGGTGATCGGCGGCGGCCCCGCCGGCGCGTGGGCCGCGCTCGGCGCCACGGCGAGCGGGGCGCGCAGCGTGGTGCTCGTCGACAAGGGGTACTGCGGCACCTCGGGCGCCACGGCCCCCGCGAGCACCGGCGCCTGGTACGTGACGCCCGAGGGCGCCGCGCGCGAGCGCGCGATCGAGGCGAGGTTCGCGCGGAGCGGCGGGCTCGCCCACCGCGAGTGGATGGCGCGCGTGCTCGACGCGACCTGGACGCCAGAAGACGGCCGCCTGGGGAGCTACGCGCACCACCTCGGCTGGCACGCCGCCAGGCCAGGCGGCACGGACCGCGACCCCACGTTCCGGTTCCGCGCCGTGACGGCCGGGTAACGCGCGCCGCGTGACGCCCCCTGCGCCGGCGCTCTCCCCTGCGCGGGGCGAAGGCCGCTGGAGAGCACGATCGCCATCTCATGAGGGCGCGCACGGCGCCCAGGACATTTCGGTGGAATCCAAGACCTCTCTGCAGCGCGCCCCTGGCGCTCCGTTGCTCCCGGACACGCCGCTCCGCTTCATCGTCCACTTCGTCGCCCGTTACCGCGCGTGGTATCTGGCGATGTTCGTGTTCGAGTCGGCCCACGCCTCGTTCGGGATCATGATCCCGTACGCCGTCGGGCAGGTCATCAAGGGGGTGACGCGCGAGTCGAGCGCCGGCCGCGCCGCGCTGACGGGCGAGCTCCGCGGCGCGCTGACGCTGTTCGTCGTGCTCATCGCGGGCGAGTTCGTGTTCAGCCGCATCGCCGGCCTCTGCCAGATCCTTGTCGGGCCGTGGCAGCGCCAGAACGTGACCCGCAATCTCTACGCGTACCTCCAGCACCACTCCCATCGTTACCTCAGCAACAACTTCGCCGGTGCGCTCGCCCACCGGATCAGCGAGACGTCGATGGGCGTCTCGCAGACGCTGTGGGCCGTCCTGTTCGACTTCTGGCCCATCGCCATCGTTTTCTCTGTCTCGATCGGCCTGCTCTACCGCGCTCACCCGGAGCTCGCGGCGTTCGTCTCGGCCTGGGCCGTCCTTTTCGTCGGCATCTCCTACTGGCTCGCGACCCGCTGTCAGCCGCACGCGGTGCGCGCCGCTTCCGCGCGGAGCGAGACAACGGGCAAGCTCGTCGACTCGGTCTCGAACCTCACGAGCGCGCGGCTCTTCGCCCGGTTCGGCTTCGAGCGCGAGTACCTGGACGAGCAGCTCGCGAGGGAGCTCCGGGCGGTGCGCAGGTCGAACTGGTACTCAGAGCGCGTCCGCTGGTTCCAGTTCGCGTCGGCCGCGCTGCTCAAGGTGGGGACGCTCTACCAGGCGCTCACGCTCTGGCAGCGCGGCGCCATCGGCGTCGCCGACTTCGTCATGGCGACGAGCCTGTCACTCCTCATCATCAACGAGGCGCGCAACCTCAGCCGCCGCTTCCTCGAGTTCTTCGAGTTCGTCGGCAACGTCGCGAACGGCGTGAACACCATCATTCGCTCCCACGAGCTCGTCGACCGGCCCGCCGCCGTCGCGCCGCGCCTCGAGCGCGGCCAGATAGAGCTCCGGAACGTGTCCTTCGGCTACACGCCCGATCAGCCGATCTTCGAGCGGCTCAACCTGACGATCCCGCGCGGCCAGCGCGTCGGGCTGGTCGGCTTCTCCGGCTCGGGCAAGTCCACCTTCGTCAGCCTCATCCTCCGGCTCTACGACATCAACGCCGGCCAGATCCTGATCGACGGCGTGGACATCCGCGACATGACGCAGGACGCGCTGCACGCGCAGCTCAGCCTGATCCCGCAGGATCCCAGCCTGTTCCACCGGACGCTCCTCGAGAACATCCGCTACGGCCGCCTGGACGCGACCGACGAGGAGGTCGTCGAGGCCGCGCGCAAGGCGCACGCGCACGAGTTCGTCGCGCAGATGAAGGACGGGTATCGCTCCATGGTCGGCGAGCGCGGGGTCAAGCTCTCCGGCGGCCAGCGCCAGCGCATCGCCATCGCGCGGGTCATCCTGAAGGACGCGCCGATCCTGATCCTCGACGAGGCGACCTCGAGCCTCGACTCGATCACCGAGAAGGCGATCCAGGACACGCTGGACGGGGTCATGAAGGGCAAGACGGTGCTCGTCGTGGCCCACCGCCTCTCGACGGTCGTCCACCTCGACCGCATCCTTGTGTTCGACAAGGGCCGGATCATCGAGGACGGCACCCACGCCGAGCTGCTCGCCCGGGGCGGGGCGTACCAGCGGCTCTGGAGCAAGCAGTCCGACGGCTTCCTGGCGGACAGCGCCCCCACGGAGCCGGCGATCGAGGCGCCGCCGGTCCGCGTTCTCGAAGCGCCGCGGCCGCAGCCGGCGGCCGACGGCGCCGACGGGCGCCCGCTGGCCACGCCGCTGAAGGCCTGGGCGCCGCTCGCCTGAGCGGTGGAGCTCGTGCTCCAGCGTCCCTTCGTTCCTGGCGTCGCCGGCTTCGGCCACCAGCCGTTCGTGCCGGAGCCCATCCGAAAGGATGGTCGCTGTTCCGGTGGAGCCCAACAACGAGGATCCGCTGTCGACAGGCCCGACGGATTGCCGGCTCGTGCTCGACGAGAGCAAGTGGAGGCCGGCTCGTCAGGCCGGTCCTCCGCGGCTCAAGGGCGCGGGGATAGCGCGCGCCAGCACCGGAGACGCACGCTCACCGGAAGCTCCACGGGTGCGGCTGGCCCATGCGGGCGCGGAAGTCTTCTTCCCAGCGGACGAGCCGCGGCGTGAGCCACGCCGCGCCCGAGGCCAGCGCGACGCCGGCGACCACGTCCACCGCGTAGTGCCAGCGGAGGAGCATGGTGGAGATGATGATGTTCATCGAGAAGAACGCGGCCACCACGGCCAGCCAGAAGAGGCGCCTGTCGGTGCGGGCGCGGTGGAACGTGAACAGCGCGAACCAGAGCGGGGCCGCCGTGTGCAGGGAGGGAAAGACGTCCTTCATCGCGCCGCCGGCCTGCACCACGCTGCTCACGGCGCCCCAGAAGAAGCCGCCGTCGAGCGGCCCCTCGTAGAGGTGGCGCAGCGCCTGGATCGGACCGTACGCGGGGACCGCCATGTAGCCGAGCTGGCCAAGACAGTAGACGAGCGAGGTGCCGACCGCGTACTCGGTCGTGCCGCGGCCGGGGCGGGCCACCCAGACCGCCAGCACCATCGACATGAAGCAGATGAGGAAGTAGCTGAAATAGAAGAACGAGAACCACTCCACGATGGGGCGCGTGTTGAACCGCTCCATCCAGAGCGCCGGCTCCACCCGGAAGAGGAGGAGATCGAGGTGCAGGAGCTCCGCGTCGAGGCTGTCGCTGCGCACCGTCGGCAGGACGGTCCGCAGCGACAGGTAGTTGAGGAGGAAGGCCCCGACGAGCGAGAGCCGGTAAACCACGCTCCGGAGCAGGGGAGCCACGAAGGTCGCGCGGCGCACGAACACGCACAGGGACACCAGGGCCGCGATGCCGACCAGATTGCGCTGCACGCACTGGGCTCGCACCTCGCTCGCGGGCGCGAAGAGCAGGCCGATCGTCGTCGCCACGAGGTAGCCGATGAGGATCACGTCCTGCAGGGCGAACACGGCGACCAGGCCGCGCAGCGCGTCCCTCCAGAGCGCTCCGGCGCGCTCGACGTCGACCAAGCCGCGGGAGCCGGCCACCTTACCACAGTCCGTTGTGAGCCTCTCGTGCATGTGGGGTTGTTCCAGGGATGGCGTGGTGCGCGCGTGGGCAGCTCGAGCCTGGCCGCTCTGTACCACGTGTGGCGTCGTCGTGACACGGCCGCCGTCACATCCCAGCAACCCGGAGGCCACGGGGACGTCGACTTTTTGACGGGCTGCTCCGCCATGCTCGATCGCAGCAGGCGCCGCCCGCGACCGAGGTCGGCGCGATCGACCTCCCCCGAGACGCCTCACCCCGGCCATGCGCCGCCGCGCGCGCGAGGCGACGCGCGCGCAACGTCGCTTCGCGCGCCTGCGAACGTGGCGACGCAGCGGCGCAGGCGCTACGCGTCCCCCTCGCCTCTGCATCGTGACGACCGAGCATCGCAGCGACCTGGCCGCGGAGCTGCTGGATGCGCAGAATCTGCGCGCTCGCCGCCGTCGCAATTTCTGCGTGCTCGCTGTATCCACCGCGCCCCGCCGGCAGCTGGAGGGGTGGAGAACGCGAACAGCCTGTCGTCAAGCGCGATGACACGGGAGCTTGGGTATTCGCGCTCGACACCATCGCTGCGCGGACACGGCGCGGCGGCGCGGAACGGAGCGCATGGGCGAGCGGCATATCGATTCACGAAGTCGCCTCTTGACCGATGTCGCCTCTTGACCGCGCGCACCGGAGTCGCCGAGGCCCCCTGCCGCTGCGCTTGCCTCGAACCGGTCGCCAGCAGGGCCCTGCGCCGCCGCGCTGTCGGCCCGGAGGAAGCCGCTCGATCTCGGCAGTGACGCGGCCGGGGCGTTCCGCGTACCGGCGCACTTCTGCGGTCTTCGACCTGCGCCGACCGCAGGGGCGCCGCCTACCGCCGGGCACGCTCAGGCGCCCGGCCAGCCGCCCTCGCTGAACCACCTCATCGCACGCGGGCTCATCCCGGCGCCCCGGGCGACCTGCGGGCCTCTTCGCCTGCCGCGCGTCGCCAGCGGACCGCCCCTCGCGCCCGCCGCGAGCAGCACGCCCGGGCCGACGTCGCTGCGCGGCCTGCTCGATCCCGACCGCCATCGGCGGACCCAGATGGCGCGCGGCGGTGTCGGCGGACCCAGATGGCGCGCGGCGGTGTCGGCGGACCCAGATGGCGCACGGCGGTGTCGGCGGCCCTGTCGCCCGAGGGCCTGCCGATCCGCACCCGAGCCGATGCCACCGGCGCGCGCTGCGCAGCTCACGATGGAAAGCGACAGACAACGATCATGGTTCAGCCCGTCAAGGGCCTTGACGCAACTTCGTGCAGCGAGCGCCCCGCAAGCCCGTCAGCGACGTCATCAGCGCTGAAGGTCAGACGAAAGAGCGTTGATGTCCCGGGCTCGAGCGCATCCGCTCGCCGCGGATCACGGCTCCTCATTCAAGCGGACGGGGCGCGATGGCCCGTGCGCTCATGCGTGGTGGGGCAGTCTGCCGCGCGGATCCCGGGCTGGAAAATCTGTATCAACCAGGCTGAACAGCGCACCGCAGCTGCATCATCGCGCGATCCTGTTCGCCGGGGCACGCCCGCGCGCGCGGCGGGGCTCGCTGATCGACCCGCACGCGACGCGTCCGGGACGCTCGGAACACCGCCGAGAGCCACGGATCTCGCGCCGGATCCGCGCTGGTGAGGGCCGGTATCCATGATCTCTCCTCCATGGCATCCACGTTGCAGTCTCCCTCGATGCCGACATCGTTCAACGAAAAGCCACGTGGCGCTGCACCTGGGTTGCCCCGTGCGTATGTTGAGCGATGCGCCCAGACACCACCAAGGAGACACCTCATGGCACAGCAACAAAATCAGAGCAGCAGTCGTGGGTTCGCGGCGATGGACCAGAAGCAGCAACGCGCGATCGCGAGCATGGGCGGGAAAGCCGCGCACCAGAAGGGCACGGCCCACGAGTTCAGCTCCGAGGAGGCCCGCGCGGCCGGCCGCAAGGGCGGCGCGACCGTGAGCCAGAACCGCGAGCACATGGCCGCGATCGGCCGCAAGGGCGGCGCGGCCGTGAGCCAGAACCGCAGCCACATGGCCCAGATCGGCCGCAAGGGCGGCGAGGCCCGGGGCGACGGCCCGAACGGCGCGCAGGGCGACAGCGGCCGCGAGGAGGAGCACATGGAGCGCGGCGGCAGCCACGAGCAGCACGCCAGCGCTGGCCAGCAGAGCCACTGACCCGCCGGTGCCGCGCTGCTGTAAGCGTCCCCCGCCCGGGGGACCGTGAAATACGGGAGCCACGGGGCTGCCGCCATCGGGCACCCCGCGGCGCCGTGCGCCGAGCGCAGCAGATGCGCCGGAGCGACCGCGAGGACGCGCACCGCAAGCCGGAGCGCAGGCCCTCTCGCCCTCCGGCCTGCCGCGCGCGGCCAGGTCCTCGCGCCTCGCGCGTGCGCCCTCTCCAGGGCGCGCGCGAGGACGAGGTGGACGGCCAGGGACGCGAGGAACGCCAGGAAGGACCAGATCCCGGGTTCCCCTGGCGTCCTCGGCGTTTTGTCGTTCGGGCTCGCCGAGCCAGGCGCGGACGAGCGCCGCGCTGGCTAGCGGGTCACGGAGAGAGGGTCACGACGAAGACGTCGCCGTTGTCGAAGTCGCGCGCAGGCGCGGTGTGCTCGAGCGGGGGGAGGCCGCCGCCGAGCTCGATCCGGTCGCCGAAGAAGAGGCCCGCGGCGACGGTGTTGCCGCTGGCGGTGACCGCCTGGGCCGTGATGAACGAGTAGAACTGATCCCGGTAGATGTCGGACCAGAGCTCCTCGGAGAAGTCCGGGCTGAGCTTCGCGACGAACGCGTCGCCCGACGCCGGCGCCCCGACCGCGATGGGCGCCCCGCCGAGCGCCAGCGACCCGGTGAAGTAGCCGCTCAGCACGTGGTTGCCCCAGGGGTCCTGGGAGAGCCCCCAGATGAACTCGTCGCCCGCGGAAGGGAACCCGCGCGCGGCGAGCGGCTCGCCCGCCTCGGCGTCGAGCCGGGCGAGGTAGAGGTCGTACTCCCCCGCCACGGGGTGCTCGATCTCGGTGGACCCGACCTGGAACCCCGCCCCGTAGTTGCCGAGGACGACGGGATTGCCGTCGATGCCGAGGCTCACGAGCTTCGCGAACTGCTCGCCGGCGGCCCCCAGCGGGCGCGCCCAGACAAGGCTGCCCGAGGCGAGATCGAACCTGACGACGAGCCCGTCGATGCCATAGATCGGCTCCCCGCCGCCGCCGCCGTCGCCGCCGGAGCCCCCCGCGCCGGAGGTCTCGCCCTCGATGGAGCTCTCCACGACGTGGCCATCGATCTCCAGGATGCCGCCAAACGCGCCGGTGGCGTAGAGAGCCGACTCGCTGACAGCGATGCTGCGGAAGCGCTGCCAGCTGTCCACGGATCCGAAGCGCTTGCTCCAGAGATGAGCGCCGGCGGCGTCGAGCTTGGCGACGACGACGTTTGCATCGCCGGTGCCCGTGAGCGCTGTCCCGGGATCCTCGCTGAAGTTGATGGCGCCGTTGGCGACGCCGAGGACCACGATCTCGTCCTCTCCGGTGACGGCGACGGCCGTGGCGTACTGGTCGAGCGCGTCGCCGAAGCGCTCGCTGAAGAGGTGATTGCCGTCGGCGTCGAGCTTGGCGACGAAGAGGTCCTTCCCGCCGGCGCTCACGAGCGCCGTGCTCGGGTCCGCGCCGAAGTTGAGGGTTCCCTCGAACTCGCCGGCGATGACCACGTTGCCGCTCGAGTCCGTCGCGACAGCGAACGGGTACTGCTCAGCGGCGTCGCCGAATCGCCTGCTCCAGACGTGGCCACCCGCCGCGTCGAGCTTCACCACGAAGATGTCGTGACCGCCCTCGCTCACCAGCTCATCGGCCTCGCCGCCGAAGTTGATCGCCGCCTCGAAGCCGCCGACCAGGAGGATGTTCTCGTCCTGATCCGCCGCGATCGCCTCGATGCGGTCGCTCTTCTCATCGCCAGCGCCGCGCCCCCAGAGGGCGTCTCCCAGGAACGCGGGCGGCTCGCCGCCACCGCTGCCGCCGGCGCCTCCACTGCCGCCGGCGCCTCCGACTCCACCGCCGCCGGCGCCTCCGACTCCACCGCCGCCGGCGCCTCCGACTCCACCGCCGCCGGCGCCTCCGACTCCACCGCCGGCGCCCCCGACTCCACCGCCGGCGCCCCCAACTCCGCCTTGACCGCCAGCGCCCCCAACTCCACCGCCGGCGCCTCCGACTCCGCCTTGACCGCCGGCGCCTCCGACTCCGCCTTGACCGCCGGTGCCCCCGACTCCGCCTTGACCGCCGGTGCCCCCGACTCCGCCTTGACCGCCAGCGCCCCCGGCGCCTCCCTGCCCGCCGGCGCCGCCTTCACCGCCGAGTCCGCCCGCGCCCCCCGCGCCGCCCTGCCCACCGGCGCCTCCGGCGCTGCTCGAAGAAGATGTGCCGCCCCCTGGCTCCGAGTCGCAGCCGCCGCAGCCCAGGGGCAGCCCCATGCTCGTCAGAAGAGCGATATGGGCCACTTTCGTGATGAAGTGCTCTTTCATTGTTCCTCCATGTATCGACGAAGAGCCCGCGCCGCCGGGTGTTCGGTGGAGGCAAGGAGGGCCCGGTACCCGTCGTTGTGGGTTATCCAACGTCCTCATTCGCCGTGCCGTGGAGCTGGAGTACGCGTGTGCGCGGATCGAATCAAGAAGCTGCCCTGGCGAAATGGGGGACGACATCCTGCTACCTTCACGTCCTTCGCGCTCGCCTCCGCCCCTGACAGCGCCTCGCGCCCGCTGCGCGGCGGCCCGGCCGCGCGTCGCGCCCCGGCGCCGTGCTCCGCCCGGTACACGTTTGTCTCAATGGGGCGGAATGCCTCACCCCGAGCGCCTGGCGCGCGGTGACTTCGGCCGTCCGGGCCGCGCCGCGCGGCGGTTGGCCGCGGTACGCCACCTGCATGGTCCAGCAGCCTGATGCGGACGGCCTGGCTCCGGAGCGCAAAGATCCTCTGCGCGCTCGCGCTCCTCGCGTGCAGCGGCGACAAGCGCCGCGCACGGGAGAGCACCAGCGCGCCGGAGGGCGGCGTCGCGCCGCAGGCCGCAACGCCGGTGGACGCGGCGCGCGAGAGCGCCGGGCCGAAGCCGACATCGCCATTTCGCGTGGCCACCTACAACGGCGGGCTCGCGATGGGCGTGCTGAAATACGTGGACGAGCGGGCGGAGCCGCTCATCAACGCGCTCGCCGAGCAGCCCGTGGACCTGCTCTGCGTACAGGAGTTCTGGCTCGAGGAGCACTGGCAGAAGCTCGTCGCCGCCACGTCCAGCACCTTGCCCAACACGTTCCGGCTGCCGCCTGGTCACGAGGACGGCGGGTGCACGAGGCAGGAGACCGATCCCCTCGTGGCGTGCGCGGCGCAGAGCTGCGCGGGCTTGACCCAGCACGCCTTGCTCCCATGTCTCCTCCAGAGCTGCGCATCGAAGCTCACCAGCCTGTCGCCCGATTGCTTCAACTGCCTCTCTGCGAACCCGCGGAAGGGGCCTGACGAGCTTGCCCGAGCGTGCCATCGCACGCAAACGAAGGGCGCCGCCGGCGCGCGTCCCCCCGCGCGCGCCGGCGGCGCGGCGGCCGTGGAGGTCTACTCCGGGGCCTCCGGCACGGCCGTCCTGACGAACGCCGAGATCCTCGAGCGGGATTCGCTGATCCTCCCGTCCGCCATCGACCGGCGCGCGGTGCTCTACACAAGGCTCTCGCCGCCTTCGCTCGGCGAGCTCCACGTCTTCTGCACCCACCTCACGGCGAACATGGAGGGCGTCCCGCACCCCCGCAACACGTCGTGGCAAAAGGACCAGTCGGCGCAGATCGACGCGCTCCTCGCCTACGTGGACCAGAAGACGGGCGGCCGCGGCGCGACCCTCCTCCTCGGCGATCTGAACACCGGCCCTGCGATCGCGCCCTCGATCTCGGCGCGCCTTCCCGCCCACTACAACCGGCTGCTCGCGCGCGGTTTCGTGAACCCCTACGCGTCCCAGGAGGACGCGAAGTGCACGTACTGCTTCGACAACCCCCTCGACGGGGGCAAGGGCACCCGCGGTCTCCTCATCGATCACGTGCTCCTGCGCGGCTTCGAGGGCGACGCGTCCGGCGCCCAGATCATGCGCTCCAACCTCACTTTCGAGGCGGGCAAGAAGAAGGTGAAGAGCGGCTTCTCCGATCATTACGGGTTGCTCGTCACCCTGTCGAGGCGCGACTCATGACGCGCCCGGCGCACCGCGCTGGTCTCCTCTTCACCACGCCTCTCCGGAGGCGACCGACGTTGACTGAAGTAGAAGTAATCGACGCGACGAACAGACACGACGGACACGGCTGACGCGACTGACGCAACTGACGTAACTGACGCGACTGACGCGACTGACGCGACTGACGCGACTGACGCGACTGACGTAACTGACGCGACTGACGCGACTGACGTAACTGACGCGACTGACGCGACTGACGTAACTGACGCGACTGACACGATCGATCACCGAGCGCCGGGATGCAGCCTTGGCGTCCACCCGCGGAGAGAGTTATGACGGAGCGAGCTTACGACAAGAACACCGCCTGGACCCACGCCGTTATCCCTCCCATGGCTCCCTTCGCGACCGACCACGGGGCGGACGTGTGCGTGGTGGGCGCCGGGATCGCGGGGCTGACGACAGCGTATCTGCTCGCGAAGGCCGGCAAGAGCGTCATCGTCCTCGACAACGGGGCCGTCGGCGGGGGCGAGTCGGGGTTCACCACCGCGCACATCACCCACGCGCTCGACCGGCGCTGGGCCTCGCTCACGAAGCTCCACAGCGCGGAGCACCTCCGCCTCGCAGCGAAGAGCCACACGGTGGCGATCGAGACCATCGAGCGGATCGTCAAGGAAGAGGAGATCGACTGCGACTTCCGGCGCGTCCACGGCTATCTCTTCACCGCCCCGGGGTCGCACCCGAGCACCCTCCGGGACGAGATCGAGGCCGCGCACCGCGCCGGGCTCGGCTCGGTCCATTACGTCGACCGGGCGCCGCTCCTCGATTTCGACACGGGGCCCGCGGTCCGCTTCCCCGATCAGGCGCAGTTCCATATCCGCCGGTACCTCGCGGGCCTCTCGCGGGCCATCGAGCGCGACGGCGGCAAGCTCTACACGCTGGCGCACGTGATCGACGTCGACGAGGACTCGGTGTCTCACAAGGTCGTGGTCAAGACGGCCCGGGGGCACCAGGTCGTCGCGAGCGAGGCCGTGCTCGCCACGAACTCCCCCTTCATCCCCCGCATCAGCGTGCACATGAAGCAGGCCGGCTACCGGACCTACGTCATCGGCCTGCGCATCCCGCGGGGCGCCGTGCCGCCGGGCCTCTACTGGGACACGGCCGACCCGTTCCATTACGTGCGCGTGGCCAACGTCGACGGCGCGGACGGCCCCGACGAGGTGCTCATCGTGGGCGGCGAGGACCACAAGACGGGCCAGGCCAGCGACGCTGACCAGCGCCACGCGCGGCTGGAGGCGTGGGCGAGGGAGCGCTTCACGCAGGCCGGCGAGGTGCTGCACCGCTGGTCCGGCGAGGTGATGGAGACGGTCGACGGGCTCGCGTACATAGGCCGCGTCAAGAGGGACTCGCGAATCCTGATCTCCACGGGCGACTGCGGCAACGGGATGACCCACGGGACGATCGCCGGGCTCGTGATCTCGGATCTCGTGCAGGGCCGCGAGAACCGGATGGCGTCGCTCTTCGATCCCACCCGGGTGAACCTGAGCGTGGCCGCCGTCTCCGAGTACGTGAAGGAGAACCTCGATGTGGCGTGCCAGTACGCCTCATGGCTCGGCAAGGGCGACGTCGACGACGCGGCGCGGATCGCGCCGGGCTCCGGCGCGGTCGTGCGCAGGGGCCTGAAGAAGCTGGCCGTCTACCGCGATCCGCAGGGGCAGCTCCACGCGATGTCGGCCATGTGCTCTCATCTCGGCGGCATCGTGTCCTGGAACCCCGCGGAGCGCAGCTGGGACTGCCGCTGTCACGGCGCCCGCTACGACGCCATGGGCCGCGTCCTCCGCGGGCCGGCGACGAGCGATCTCGCGCCGGCCGCGCCGGTCGAGGCGCCCGCGGGCGCCGGAGAGCCCGCGCCGCAGCCGGGCGCGCCGGAGGTCGTCCCCGTCCCTGTGTCGGCGGTCGCCGTGCCCCAGAGTCGCCCGGCCACCTGATCGGCGCGAATCGCGAGCGCACGATGCGCTGAGCGCGAACTGCGCGGCGAGCGCGGCGAGCTACGCGGCCGCAGTGAGCGCGGCGAACGCAGTGAGCGCGGCGAACGCAGTGAGCGCGGCGAACGCAGTGAGCGCGGCGAACGCAGTGAGCGCGGTGAGCGGGACCAGCGCTGCGGGCGCGATGGGCCATCCGCGCGATGCGCGGGCGATGGCGTAGTTGACCCCTGCGCAAGCGGCGTGCGATCATGGCCAGGTAGTCCGGGAAGGTCCCGGCAGCTTGGTGATGACATGAGTTTGCTGCGCCCCCGTGCCTCCCGCGCCGCAGGCATAGCCCTGGCCGTCCTCACGATGGCCGGAGCTCTCCCGGCGCAGGCTGAGCCCTCGGCGGCCGATCGTCAGACAGCGCGGACGCTCCTCATCGAGGGGCGCAAGAAGCGCGACGCGGGGGACGTCGCGGGCGCCCGTGAAGATTTCCAGGCAGCCCACGCGCTCGTGCGCGCCCCCACGACGGGGCTCGACCTCGCGCGCGCCGACGAGGCGCTCGGTCGCCTCATCGAGGCCCGGGAGACGGCGTACGAGGTCGTCCATCTGCCCCTCGGGAAGGACGAGCCCCCGGCGTTCACGCAGGCGCGGGCGGCGGCCGCGGCGATGGTCGAGCAGCTCGAGGCGCGCATTCCGTCGCTGATGCTGCGCGTCGAGGGCGCCGCGCTGGACCAGATCGAGGCGAGGGTGGACGGTCAGCCGATCCCCCGCGCGGCGCTCCCCTACCCGCGCAAGCTCAACCCGGGTCGCCACGAGGTGGCCGTGAAGGCGCCCGGCTTCCAGACGGAGCGGCGCGAGGTGACGCTGAAGGAGGCGGAGCACGCGCCGGTCGAGGTCCGCATCACCCTCGTCCCGGGGGTCTCGACGGAGCCCGAGGCGGACGCTGGCGGCGGACCGCCGCCGCCCGGGGACGTGCCGCCGGAGCCGCGCGCGCCGGTGCCGCTGTGGGCGTGGGCGGCGGGCGGGGTGGGGCTCGCGGCGCTCGCGGGCAGCATGGCCTTCGCGATCGACCACGCGGCCGCGCGCGATCAGGTCGAGAAGGATTGCCCCGGTTCGGTGTGCGACCGGCGCACCCACGATTTCGAGAGCATGGAGGCGCTCCGGGCGCGGTGGAACCGAAGCCTCGGCCTGTCGGTGACCCTCGGCGCGGTGGGGCTCGCCGGCGTCGGCGCGGCGGTGGGCGGCATCCTGCTGCGGCCCAGGACGGGCACCGAGCGGGCGGCGCTGGTGCCGCTCGTGACGCCCACGGCGCAGGGTGTTGTGTGGCAGGGGATGTTCTGATGAGAACGCAATATTCCTGCATTGGTACAACGGACGCGGCGCCCGGCAGGGGGGCGCTCGGGGGCCTGGCGCTCGGCGCGGCCCTCGGCCTGACCCGCCGCGGCACCGCGGTCGGCAGGGGGGCGCTCGGGGGCCTGGCGCTCGGCGCGGCCCTCGGCCTGGCCCGCTGCGGCGTGGTGCTCGGCCTGGCGGCGCTCGGCGGCGCGGCGGTCGGCTGCGCGCCGGATCTCAGCCTGTCGGACCCGGCGGGTTCCGGCGCCGGGGGCGAGGGAGGCCGCGCGCCGCAGTCGGGCGGCGAGGTGCAGTGGGCGCGCGCGCTCGACGGCGACGGGGAGCAGGCGGGGGCGAGCGTGGCCGTGGCCGACGACCGCACCGCGGCGCTCCTCGGCAGGCTCACGGAGGCGGAGAGCGTGGCCCTCGATGGCAAGAGCGTGTCCCCGATCGGCGCGGAGAACGTGTTCTGGGCGCGGCTCGCGGCCAACGACGGGGCGGGGCTCGATCTGAAGCGCTTCGGCGCGTTCGATCCGCAGATCGTGAACGCGCTCGCGACGGACGGGAACGAGGGCCTCCTGGTCGCGGGGGAGTTCTCCGGGACGCTGGAGTTCGGCGGCGAGCCGCGGACGAGCGCCGGCGGGCGGGACGGCTACATCGCGCGCCTCAACGCCGAGGGGCGCGAGCTGTGGCTGCAGCCGCTCGGCGGCCTCGGCTTCCAGGCCGCGACGAGCGTGGCCGCGAGCGCGACCGGGCGCATCGTCGTGGCGGGCCGCTTCTCGGGCGCGCTCGTGATCGGCAAGAACCGGCTCGAGAGCGCCGGGGGCAGCGACGTGTTCGTGGCGAGCTTCGACGCCGACGGGACGCCGCTCTGGAGCAAGCGCTTCGGCGACGGCTTCGACCAGCAGCCCCGCGCGGTGGCGATGGACGAGCGCGGCAATGCGGTCGTTGTCGGCGACTTCGCGGGGACGATCGACCTCGGCGGCGACCCGCTGCAGAGCGCCGGGGATCTCGACGTGTTCGTGGCGAGCCTCGACGCGCTCGGCGAGCACCGCTGGAGCAAGCGCTTCGGCGATGCGGGGCTGCAGCGGGCCAGGGCCGTGGCGGTCGACGGGGCGGACAACGTCATCGTGGGCGGGGAGTTCGCCGGGACGGTCGATCTCGGCGGGGGTCCCCGGACGGCCGGGGAGCGAGAGGCGGTGTTCGTGGCGAAGCTCGATCCGAAGGGCGAGCACCGCTACAGCCGGGTCATCGGCGAGCACGGCGCGTCGCTGGGTCAGCTCCTCGTCGATGGGACGGGCGACGTGCTCGTGGTCGGCGGGTTCCGCGGGCAGGCCGCGCTCGCGGGCGAGCCGGTGACGAGCGCGGGGGAAGAGGATGTTTTCGTGGCCAAGCTCGATCCGGACGGCGGCTATCGGTGGAGCCACCGCTTCGGCGGAGCGGGCCCGGACCGGGCGACCGGCGTGGCCGTCGATCGGGACAGGCAGGCGTTCGTGACCGGGGCGTTCACCGGAGACGTGCAGTTCGGAGAGAAGCAGCTCGAGGGCGGCGAGGGCACGGACGTGTTCGTGACGAAGCTGTCGCCATGAAGGTGGAGGCGCGATGAAACGTGCGGGAACAAGGGGCGTGCGGTCGCGCGGGCGACGGTGGACGGCGGGGCTCACGGCGGGCCTGGTCGGGCTGATCTTGCCGGCCGCGGTGTGGGCGGAGGAGCCGGATACAGATGAGGACGGAATCACAGATCCGAACGACAACTGCCAGCTTGTACAGAATCCGGACCAGCACGACGCCGACGGAGACGGAATTGGCGACGCCTGCGACAACTGCCCGGACGTCTCCAACCCGGACCAGGTGGACCTCGACGGCGACGCGATCGGGGACGCCTGCGATGTCGACTTCGACGGCGACGGCATCGACAACGACGCCGACAACTGCGAGAGCCTGAGCAACCCGGATCAGGCGGACTCCGATGGAGATGGCGTCGGAGATCCTTGTGACGACAACACCCCCGTTCCTGACACCGACGACGATGGTATCGCCGACGACACCGACAACTGTCCCGAGGTGGCGAACCCGCTCCAGCAGGACGCGGACGACGACAAGCTCGGTGACGTCTGCGACAACTGCCCCACGACGCGCAATCGGAACCAGGAGGACAGCGACGCAGACGGCATCGGCGACTTCTGCGAGCCGGACATCGACGCTGACGGTGACGGGCTCACCAACGCAGAGGACAACTGCCCGGCAGACGAGAACCCGGACCAGGCGAACACGGACGGGGACGACCTCGGGGACGCCTGCGATCCGGACAGCGACGACGACGGGCTGGTCGACGAGGAAGACAACTGCCCCGTCGTGTCGAACCTCTTCCAGGAAGACACGGACCGCGACGGTGTAGGTGACGCCTGCGAGGATGACGACGACAACGACGGCATCCCGGACGCGAGCGACAACTGCCCGCACGTGTCGGATCAGGATCAGGCCGACAGCGACGGCGACGGTCGCGGCGACGCGTGCGATCTCGACGCCGAGGTCGACCGCGATGGCGACGGCATCTCGAACGAGAGCGACAACTGCCCTGACGTGCCGAACCCCGATCAGACGGACTCCAACGAGAACGGCGCGGGCAACGCGTGCGACGACGCCGACGGCGACGGCCTGACCGACGCGGCGGACAACTGCGACGAGGAGCCCAACCCCGATCAGGCCGACAGCGACGGCGACGGGCAGGGCGACGCGTGCGAGGACGACGACGACGGCGACGGCGTGCTGGACGACGACGACAACTGCGACGCGGTCGCCAACCCCGATCAGGCCGACAGCGACGCCGACGATCAGGGCGACGCGTGCGACGTCGATGACGAGGACGACGACGGCGACGGCGTCCTGGACGACGACGACAACTGCCCGCGCGTGGCCAACGCGGATCAGGGCGACGGCGACGCCGACGGGATCGGGGACGCCTGCGACGGGAGCGGCGCGGGCGGCGCTGAGACCACGGAGCCGGAGGTCTCGTCCGGGCTGGTCTGCGCGGTGCAGCGAGGCGAAGGCAGCGGCGCGCGCGTCGGCCTCGTGGCGCTCCTCGCGGGCGCGCTGGGCCTGGGGTCCCGCCGCCGGCGCCGACGCCGGCGCGCGGGGTGATCGTCGCGGCGAGCGCCCGTCAGCGCCCGTTCACGGCGCGCGGCACGGGCGTCGGTCGCGTCGAAGAGTGACGCGCGAGGACGCCGGGTGGGGCGAACGACACCAGGACACGCGTGAAGCTCCTGGGGTCCGCGTGCTCTGAACCGTCTGTCTCTCCAGATCGGTGGTCTCCCCGTCTGTGTCCAGATCGGTGCTCGAACGAGACAGAATTGAACCGCCAAGAGCGCCAAGAGACGCCAAAAGAAACTACACGATCTCTTCTTACATCTTCTTCTCTCTTCTTGGCGTTCTTGGCGTTCTTGGCGGTTTTCCCCGCTCTTTTCATCCGGTCGCTTCACCCGACGCGGCCGACCGCCGCCTGAGCTTCCGCGGGTGCGCCAGGTCGCGCGAGGACGACGACGCGAGCGCCCGCTCGGTCGCTCCTGGAGGTCGCCGCAGGCACAGGGTGGGTTGTTGCCCCACTACCGCACGCCGCGCCCGGGCGGGCTCTGCCAGGTTTCGCGGACCGTGCATTTTCATGAGCCGTGACCTTGCGCTGGTGTAACTGCTCTCCCTGAACGCGCCGGGGGACACCGCTCTGCAGCCGCGCTGCGGGCGGGAGCGCTGGCGCCACCTTGGGAGACACCATGCGCCTCGCTCTGCCGCTCTCTCTCTCGTTGCTGACCACTGTGTTCGGAATCACCCTGGGCGCCGGCTGCAGCGACCGCGGCGTGGACGGCGCCGCCCCGTCCGGCGGCGCGGGCGCTGGCGACAGCGGCGCGGGCGCCGGGGACAGCGGCGGCGGCAGCGCGAGCGGCGGCGGCAGCGCGAGCGGCGGCGGAGGAGCCGGCGCTGGCACCGGCACCGCGGGCGGCGGGGGGATCGCGACCCCGACGACCATCGTCAGGTGCCAGGGCAAGACGTACCAGTGCGGGGATCTCGTCGACAACGACGACGACGGGCTCCTCGACTCCCAGGATCCGGACTGCCTCGGCGCGTGCGACAACACCGAGGACAGCTACTACGGCGGGATCCCCGGCCAGGCAGGGCCGGCGTGTACCGTGGATTGCTACTTCGACCAGGACTCCGGGTCCGGCAACGACGATTGCCACTGGAACCACCAGTGCGATCCGCACGAGGTCGCGCCCGGGTATCACCCCGAGTCCATCAACGGGACGATGTGCGCCTACGACCGTGGCGCCTCGACGCCGGGCGCCCAGGACCGGAGCTGCAGCGAGCTCAACGACGAGCAGTCCGATGTCTGCCACAGCGTCTGCGGTCCGCTCACGCCGAACGGCTGCGACTGCTTCGGCTGCTGCGAGCTGCCCGCGGGCAGCGGCCTCTATGTCTGGCTGGGCTCCGACGCGGACGGCACCGGCGAAGGCTCCTGCTCGCGCGACGGCATCTCCGACCCGAGCCGCTGCGAGCCCTGCACCCCCGTCGACGCCTGCCTCAACGACTGCGGCCACTGTGAGCTGTGCCTCGGCAAGGAGACGCTCCCTGCCGACTGCTTCGAGAACGGCACCGGCACCGGCGGCGGGGCGGGCGACGGCGGCGGTAGCAGCACCGGCGGCGGCGAGACCGGGACCGGCGGCAGCGGCACCAGCAGCAGCGGCACCGGCGGCGACTCCGGAGGCCAGTGCGTGCCGGGGGTCCAGCCGTGCGGGCTCGCCGGCCAGGAGCCCTGTGCCGCTGACCACTATTGTATCACCGGCTGCTGCCAGCCCATTGTGAACTAGCACCGCGTTGGCGCTGGTTCTCCCTGGATTCAAAGACAGGGCGTGAACCACGAAAAACGCAGAAGACACAGAGGTTTCGTTTCAACGCTCCTCTGTATCCGCTGCGGTCCGTGGTGTATTGCCTTCGCTCGAGCCGGCGACGAGCTCGGCGGACGCAGCACGGGCCGCACGCGAGCCGAGAGGCTGTGCCTGCGGCGACGAAACAGGGTTTGAAAGGAGACGAGTCCATGGTGATGCGCTCGATGGCTGTTGGGGTGATCTGCGCCCTGGTGGGGACTGGGTGTGGCGGCGACGACGAGGATCAGCCGAAGAGCTGCTCGGTGACCGAGCAGACCGGGTGCGCCGCGCCGCAGGTGTGCGAGGAGGTGGAAGGCGCCGAGCCCGCTTGCTTCGAGCCGGTGACGCTGAAGGGTCGCGTCTACAACTCGCTTGACGACAAGGCGATCGCGGGCGCCCGGGTGCTCGCCCGCGACGCGAACGACGCCGTGATCTCCCGGGTGGCGGTCACGAAGGAGGACGGGACCTACGAGCTCGCCGTGCCTGCCCGGCGCGACGCGAACGGCGTCCCGGTCAAGGCCGATGTCACGCTGCGCGCCGACGCGCTCGCGTACGAGACGTTCCCCAGGGCGCCGCGGGTCGCGCTGCCCATCGACCTCTCGACCGCGGCGGGCAAGCCGCTCTCCATCGCCTCGGCAGCAACCGAGATCGCGCTGCTTCCGTTCTCGGACAGCGAGGGGCTGGGCTCCGTCTCTGGCGTGGTGCACGCCGACCAGCCGGGCGGGACGCTGCTGGTCGCGGGCGGCGCCACGGGGGCGGCCGATCTCGACGGCAGCTACACGATCTTCAACGTGGCTGCGGGCGAGGTCACGGTGAAAGGCTATGCCGCCGGCCTCGCGCTCGACACGGCGAGCGCGACCGTCAGCGCGGGCAAGGAGACGACGGGCGTGGATCTTCATGCGACCGGGGACGCCACGGCGGTCGTGAGCGGCAAGGTCGAGATCGTGAATGCGTCCGGTGGGAGCGCGACGTCGGTCATCCTCGTCGTGGCCGACACCTTCAACGAGGCGACCGCGCGCGGCGAGACCCCGCTGGGGCTCCGTCAGGGCAACGTCAGCGGCGAGTTCTCGATCGCCGGGGTGCCTGACGGCGAGTACGTGATCCTCGCCGCGTTCGAGAACGACGCGCTCGTGCGGGATCCGGACACGTCGATCGGCGGGACCGAGATCGTGCGCATCACGGTCTCCGGCGCCGATCAGCCCGTCGACGAGTCGTTCAAGGTGACGGGCGCGCTCGCCGTCGTCTCGCCCGGCGCGAGCATGATGGACGAGGTGAGCGGGACGCCGACGTTCGTCTTCGCGGACGACTCCAGCGAGGATCTCTACGAGGTGACGCTGTTCGACGCGCTCGGGGCGAAGATCTGGGAGGACCTGGAGGTGCCCAGGGTGTCGGGGAGCGAGAACGTCACGGTCGAGTACGACGGTCCCGCGCTGGTCTCGGGGATGATCTACCAGTTCCGGGCCACCTCGAAGAAGGACAGCACGCCCATCTCGCAGACCGAGGACCTGAAGGGGGTTTTCCTCTACGAGTGATCTCCGGGGGGTGCGCGCGGCGCGCCGACGCCGCCGTCAGCGGCGACGGCGGCGGGCGCGGCGCGCGCGGTCGAGCGCCGCGAGGAGGACGCCGATCGCCGCGAGCGCGCGGGCCGCGCCCGGCACGCGGCCGGCCCCGCCTCCCGCCGCGGCGTGCGTGCAGCTGAAGCTGAAGCAGCAGCACGGCTCCGGCGGCGCGCCTTCCCCGGCGTGGGCCCCTTCCCCGCCCGCCGCGTGTCGGCCGCCGCCGGCACCTCCGCCGCCCGCTCCGCTGGCCTCGGTGCCGCACTGGCCGCCGGCGCCGTCGCCGCCGGCTCCGGCCGCGCCGGCGCCACCGCTGCCGGCGCCACCGCTGCCCGCGCCACCGCCGCTGCCAGCGCCGCTGCCGCCCGCGCCACCGCCGCTGCCGGCGCCGCTGCCGCCCGCGCCACCGCCGCTGCCGGCGCCGCTGCCGCCCGCACCACCGCCGCTGCCGGCGCCGCTGCCGCTGCTGCCCGCGTCTCGGCCACCTCCTCCGCCGCCCAGGTCGCGGCCCCCTCCGGCGCCGCCGTCACCTGCGCCGCCGCCCCCCCCGCCGCCCAGGTCGCGGCCCCCTCCGGCGCCGCCGTCACCTGCACCGCCAGCACCCGGGTCTCCCGCCGACCCGCCTCCGCCGCCGATGCCCGTGCTGCCTCCGGCCCCTTCCGCGGGAGTCGCGTTCGGCGTGTTACGGCAGCCGAAGAGAGGGTGGCACTCATCCGTGGTCGTCGGATCCACATCATCGCAGTCGAGGGGGATGCCGCTCACGCAATTCGCCTCGAAGCAGCGCTCCACGCCATTGCAGATGTCGAGGTCGCCACAGAGGGCGCCGTCCGGCAGGATCACGTTGTCCGCGCATCTCCCTGCGCCGTCACAGTACTCCCCTGGATCGCAGAGCGAGCCCGGACGGCAGAGCACCGTCGTCGGCTCGGCGGCGCACAGGTCGGAGCAGCAGTCCCCGTTGAACAGGTTGCCGTCGTCGCACTCCTCGCCTCGCCCGATCACGCCGTCTCCGCAGATCGGAGGCCGCACCGTGAACACCGTCGGATCGGCTGCGCCGCCGAGCACCGGCTCATCCGTGGGCACGCTCGACTCGTTGACGCCGTCCGAGTCGGCGTCGAAGGAGACCGTGCCCTGGTTCGACAGGACCAGCCCCTCGGTGAACGGCGCGATCCGCGCGTCGATCGTGATGAGCACCCATTCCCCGGGCTCGATCACCCCGTCCCAGCCGATCGTGTTGGTCGTGGGGTCGGACGAGACCACGCCCTTCTCCACGAAGGCGCCGTTCAGCGCGAGCTCCGGCGGGAGCACGTCCACGAACTCGAACCCCGCGTTGTCGGGCTGCTCGCGCCCGCCCAGGTTGTTGATGAGCACCGAATATACCGCGTTGTCGCCGGCCTCGCGCTCGCTCAGGACCGTCATGAACCCGATCAGGCGGGCCGGAATCGAGACGGAGGTGCGCTCCGTGCTCTCGTTGTCCTCCGGGTCCGGATCGTGCTCGGCCGCGGTGACCTCGGCCTTGCTCTCGACGGCCGCGGCAACCTCGGACGGGGCGAGCGCGGGCGCAACCTGGGTGACCGCGATCGACGAGCTCGCCCCGGCGGCGAGCGACGCGCGCCGGCACACGAGCCCCTCGGCACCCAGGTTGCACGTCCAGTCGGCCCCGGAGGCGCTGACGAGGCTCGCCCCGGCCGGCAGGACGGACGTCACCACGACGTCGTTGGCGTCGCCCGGCCCCTCGTTGGCGACGCTGATCGTCGTGGTGAGCTGCGCGCCGGGCGCCACGGGATCTGGCGCGTCCGCCAGGGTGATGGCCAGATCCGCCCCGCAGGATCCAGACACGACCGGCACCGCCGCGAGCACGACGTTGTCGATCGCGACGCCGCACGGCCCGGAGCGCCCGGCGTCCGTGCATGTCTGGCCGTTGTCCTGCGTGTAGTCGAAGCGGACCTGGACGGTCCGGCCGCGCAGCCCCTCGCCAGGAAAGCGGATCGACACGCGCTTGGTGCCGCCGGAGCTGCCGGACCACACCGACTGGTCTCCGAGGTAATCCGGATCGTCCAGGGCCGGGAGGTGCTTTGGAAAATGGTGGAGCGCGCCGGTCAGGATCCGCTCGGCGAACGCCTCCGCGAGGACCGCTCGCGGCGCGACGCCGGCCGTGAGGTCCTCGACGCGCAAGGTCAGGCCGTCGAACGCCTGGACGAGCTTCTGCGGGTCGTCCTCCAGAGCGTAGGTGAGATCGAAATCTAGCGTGACATGGGATTTTTCTGAGCTCTCTGGAATCGTCACAGCGGGCGACACCAGCGCGACGTGCGCCGTGGTTGCCTGCTCGTCGTGAAACGCGGCGTTGTTGCCGGGCGTCAGCGTCTGCGCGGCGACCCAGGTTGAGGCGGAGGCCGGTCCGCCGGCCTGCACCGACTGCCAGCCGGCGGGCAGCGCGGGGGCGCTCGCGGCGTCGAAATCCTCGCGCAGGAGGACGGCGGCGGTGCCTGGGGCGCCGGTCTCGAGCTGGATGGGCAGCTCGATGGTGCCCTGGTCGGAGCTCACCGTGAGCGTCAGGTCGATCGGCGCTCCCGGGTTGAAGTCCCGGGCCGTGCTGAGGAGGAACGGCGCATCGCTCGCGGCGGTGCGGAGCGGATCGAGCTCCGGGTAGGTCGCGCTCGACCTCGCGATGGTCACCGAGGGCGTCTCCGTGGCGAGCGTGGCCGTGATCCCCGACACCGTCGTCCTGCCGGAGACCGGGTTGGCGAGGTAGTTCTCGAGGTACACGCCGACCTCGACGAGCTCCCCTGGATCGATGTGCTCGTTCGCGAGGTCGCCGCACGCCGGGTCCGCGATCCGGGTGCCCGCGGCGCGCAGCGGGGGGACGCGCACGAACTCGTCGAGGACGTCGAGCTGGACGTTCGGTGCGATCATGGAGGTCGACGCCGGCTGCCCTTCGTCGAACCTGGGTGCGGGGCCCGTCACGCTGAAGGCGCTGTAGAGCTCGCCGGCGAGCGCCACGCCGCCGATGCGCTCGCCGAGGTTCTGCCGGGAGGTGTCGTTGCCGTGGCCGGCGTGGAACGGGCGATCCGAGATGGGCACGGGCGCGCTCCAGGTGGCGCCCTGGTCGATCGACGAGGTGTGCACGACCTCGGTCATGTCGCCCGAGCTCGCGACATCCTGGTCGTAGTAGACGACGTGCGCGGTGCCGGTCGATCGGTCGACGGCGACGAAGGGGAAGAACTGGGCTCGATCGCGCCCCGGGTCGCTGTTGAGGAGGACGGCTTGGCCGGAGGCGCATTGCTCCGTGAAGGAGCGCAGGGCGATATCCCCCGTCCCTCGGTCGCCGCTCCGCTGGTAGACGACGTAGACCTGCCGCGTGGCGTGGTCGATGTCGATCGACGGAGAGAGCCTGGCGTGGTCCACGCCGGGGACATGATCTTCCGGCGGGTAGCCGGTGTCGTCGAGGAGGACGAGCGGTCCCCAGGTGACGCCCCCGTCGGTCGACCGGCGGCAGCCGATGTTGCGCACGAGGGTCCCCGGCTCGATGGAGCGGAAGACGGCGTAGACGACCGAATCCCGGTCGGTCGTCCCGGGGAGGATGCGCGCGCTCGGCCCGTCGAGGTCTCCGCCGGCCGGCGCCTGTGCGATCACCTCCGCTGCCGACCAGGTCTGCCCGAGGTCATCGGAGTGGCTGTAGAGGATCTTCGGAGATGCCCCGCCGCGCTGGACCCAGGTGACGGAGAGCCGCCCGGTCGCCGCGTTGACGTCGATGGACGCCTGCTCGGCGCTCTCCCCCGCAACGAACGCCGGGGCCACCTCCACTGGCGCGGACCAGGAGGTCCCGGCCGCGCTGCCGTGGTTCGAGCCGTGGATACAGACGCCCTGCACGCCGTCGGCGGGGCGAACATAGGTGGAGGAGCTGACGAAGGCGTCGCGCCGCGGGTCGTGGACGACGCGGGGCGCGCCGAGCACCTGGCCGCCAGCGGCCGAGGGCAGCGCTGGCTCGCCGCCGGGTCCGAGCACCTCGGCGAAGGTCCTGCCCCCGTCGACGGAGCGCGCGATGCCGGACAGGCTGACCGGGTTCGCGAGCGCGCCGCGCGGATCGGTGTACGTGGCGACGAGGATGCTCGCGTCCGCGTTCGCGGCGATGGCGGCGTCGTTCTGGGCCCCGAGCGCCTCGGGGGAGTGCACGGCGCGGTCGGCGCCCGCGGCCACCGCGAGCCGAGCTGCGCCGAGCACCTCGGGTTCGTCGCTGCCACACCCCGCGCCGGCGGTGAGCAGCTCCCCGCTGAGCAACCAAGCGATCCTGCGTCGCGCGCGCATAAGCACCTCCGAACAGAGATAGATGCCGCGAGCTCGCAGGACGTGCCGATTGCCCCCACATGCACCGGCCGGTCCAGCAGCGATGCGCGGTGTGCTGCGGTCGTTTCGGGCGACGCCGACGCACGCCGCGCGGTGGCGCGAGAGGTGCGCCCGGCCTGGGGGATCGCCTCGACAGGCTTTCCCGTTCCTCCCGGCGGGCGGACCGGGCGCCCTGCGCGTCGCGCGCGGACGGTCGCGCGAGCCGATGGCGCCGGGGTTGCCTGAGCGGGCGGCGGCCCGGCTCAGGTGCTGCGCCGCGGACCGAGGTTGTCGTGGCTGGCCTGCGGGGCGGGAGGCGCTGGGGGACGGGCGGGGAGGACGAGCTCGGCGAGGCGGCGCGCGGCGGCGAAGGCCACCTCCTCGTCTGGGGTGGCGGGATCCTCACCCAGGTTGGCGCGCCCGCTCAGGGTGAGCGTCGCGATGCCATGGAGGCCCGCGAAGAGAACGTGGGTGTCCTCCGCCGGTCGCGTACTGCCGTAACGGCGCAATAGTTCCACGAAGGCGCTCCAGAGAGGGCGCGCGAGCTGCAGGCGTCCCTGCTCGCGCAGGCGAGCCCGGTCAAAGCGGCGCTCGGCCATGAGCCAGTACAGATCCGGATGGCGCAGCGCGAACTCGACGTAGCCCACCGCGAGCGATCGCACGTCGGCGCCGGCGCGCGCCCGCGCCTCCAGAAGCTCCGCGAGCCGCCGCCACCCGGCGCCGTCGACGCGGATGAGGAATCCATCGAGCGAGCCGAAGTGGTGGTACAGCACCATCGTCGTCTGGCCGAGGAACGCGGCGATCTTGCGCGCGGTCAGGTCATCGCGCGTCAGCCGGCCCTCGCAGAGCGCCTGGAACACGCGCGCCACCGGTTCATCGGCGTCCGTCACACCCATGCCCACAATCCTCTCACGTCCACGGCTCCCCTGTTGACGTCGCATATATAACACTGTTATCCTGGTCCGGTATGTGATTGTTTCGCAACGATCCGGCGCAGCTCGGAGCCGAACGCGGAGGGCGCGGCCGGTTGCTGCGCCTGGCGCTCGCCGCGGGCGCGCTCGCGGGAGCGTGCACGTCGCGGCCACCTGCAACGGACGACGCGCCCGCGGGCTCCTACGAGGTGGTGAACGGCTGGCCACGCATCCCGGAGGGGATGGTGTTTGGCCCGGCGCTCGACGTCGCGGTCGACGCGCGTGGTCGCGTGCTGGTCAGCCACGCGGCCGGGCGCACGTCAGGAAATGATGCGCCGATCACCGAGCCGACCATCCTGGTGTTCGATCCGGAGACCGGGGAGCTGCTCGACGCGTGGGGAGAGGGGCTGTTCATGTACCCCCATGGAATCGAGGTCGATCGAAACGACTTCGTGTGGGTGACGGACTCCGAGCAGAACCGGGTGTTCAAGCTGACCGCGGAGGGGAACGTGGTCATGACCCTCGGAGAGGCGCCATGATGCGAGGGGGCGCGTGGCTCCTCGTGCTGCTCGTGGGGATCGGGTGCGCGACGAGCCCGGAGCAGCTCGACCGACCCACGAACGTGGCCTTCGGCCTGGACGGAGACGTCTACGTGGCGGACGGCTACAACCACGCGCGCATCGCGCGCTTCTCCGAGAGCGGCGAGTTCCTGATGGAGTGGGGCGAGAAGGGCTTCGGGCGAGGGCAATTCGACACGCCCCACGGCGTCGTCACGGACGACGAGGGACGGGTTTACGTGGCGGACCGGGAGAACGCGCGCGTTCAGGTCTTCGACGCGGATGGCCGCTACCTTTCGCAGTGGAAGAGCGCCGCGCTGGGGCGGCCATGGGTCATCACGTTCGGGCCCGACCGGCATGTGTACGTGGTTGACGGGGGGACCAGGATCCGGAGCGGCCGCGAGGGCATGTGCTGCGGCTCAATCTCGATGGGGAGATCGTGGACCGCTGGAGCACGTCCGGCGACGGCCCCGGGAAGATCGATTGGGGGCACGGGATCGCGGTGGGGCAGGACGGAAGCGTGTACGTGACCAGCCTGAGGGGCCGCGGCGTGCAGAAGTTCCGGAGGACGAAGTGAGCGGAAGGGCGCGCGCACTCGCGTTCGCCGCGATCGCCGCCGGTGGAGCGCTCGCGCCAGCGCCGACCTGGGCGCAGGGGACAGGCGACATGCCGATGCGGCCCGCGGACCGGGGTTATGTTGCGCTATATGGCATCTTTTCAGCCTCGCCGCAGGACAGGGAGCTGGCGACGATCCATGTCGCCCCGCAGGTCGCCGCGGGCCTTCGCCTGACCCGTTGGCTGAGCGCAACCACGGACGTGACCTTGGCCTGGACCACGTTTCAAGTGGAGGGCGAGGCGCGGCGCTCGTCAGTTCGCTTCGGGAATCCGTTCGTGACCCTACAGGCGGCGCTGCTCGAGGAGCGAAAGCGCTCGATCTACGCCGGGCTCGGGGTTGCGCCGCCGGTGACGACGTTTCCTGGCACGATCCCGGAGAACATGGAGTCGAGTACAATTATGCGGTCTCAACGGCCGCGCGCGGGTTTGCGGATTACTGGATGTGGGCGCCGAACGCGATCCCGATCGTGCTGTTGCTCCGCAGCAGGACGGAGTTGTGGAAGCCTGTGGTCGTCGGCGCCGAGCTGGATCCCGCCGTGCTCGTTTCCGTGAACTCCAATCCGTCGCGGCTGGCGGTCATGGCCGCCGCACACGCTGGCGTCAGGATGGGGCCGCTGACGCCCGGGCTCCGGCTGCAGTTGTTCGCGCAATCGGCGCCGCTCGCCGGGAGAGACTTCTCGCAATGGGTGGCGATCTTGTACGCGAATGCGGACTTCGCGTCGGCGTTCGTTCGCTCCCAGGTTACCGTCAACCTGGATGCGCCGTTCGGCCTCGGAGGACAACGCGGTGCGACCGTCTGGGGGGCATCGCTGGGGGGCGGAGTCCGCCTGTAGGGGAGCAGCGGCAACCCAGCAACGCGACCCACGTCACGGCCACCGCGGCAACACCAGCAGCACCCCACCTACGCCAGCAGCAACCCACCCACGCTACGTCACGGCCACGGCAGCAGCAACGTGACCCAGGTCGGCGCTGGCAACGGCAGCAACCTGTCCCTGGTTGGGCAGCAGCACTGGTTGGGCAGCAGCAGCAGCAGCAGCACGTTGCGCGACCGACACACGTTGCGCGGCCGACAACTAACGATCAACAGCGGCGGCGCGATGGACCGCCCGATCTGCGCGGTGCAACAAACCTTGATCGGCGAAGGTGGCGAAGGTGGCGGAGAGGGTGGCGGCCGCCACCGGCGCGGACGCTGTGCAGACCCCAAGATCCGCGGAAATCAGCTTTTTTTAGTCTGGCACGGCGCTTGGATTTTCGCGTCTGATCATGAGCCAGCCCCGCGCAATCGTCCCCGGCGCTACCTATCTCCTCACGCGCCGCGTCTTGCGAAGACATTTCCTCTTGCGTCCCGATTCAGCCATAACACAGCTCGTCATCTACACCCTGGCTGTATCAGCTCGCCGCCATGGTATTCTCGTGCACGCGCTCTGCGTGATGTCCACACACCTTCATCTCGTCGTTACTGATACCCAAGGCCATCTTCCACGCTTTCTTCAGCAGTTTCATCGCCTTGTCGCGCTCGGAGCCAAGGTTCTGCGCGCGTGGGAGGGCCCGGTATGGGCCCCCGGGGCAACGAGCGTGGTGCACCTGAGAACACGAGATGCTCTGGTGGAAAAGATAGCTTATACCCTTGCGAATCCAGTAACCGCTGGCCTCGTACAGCATGCGCACGAATGGCCGGGAGCGAAGACGCTCGCAAACGACCTCGACAGCGGCGCGCTTCACGCGAAACGCCCTGAGATATATTTCGACCCGAAGAACCCCCAATGGCCTGACGATGCCGCACTTCCAATCACGCGTCCGCCGTCTGTCCAAGCTGCCGACGCCGACGATTTTCGTCACGAGGTAATGGACAAAATCGAGCAGTATGAACAGCAGGCTGGTGCGATCGCACAACAGGATAGACTTGACTTCCTCGGCCCCGCTCGCGCATGTGAAATTTCACCCTACGAACGCGCGACGAGCATCGAGCCGCTTCGCAAGCTCAATCCAACGTTTGCGGTGGGTAAAGGGCGCACGGATGCACGAAAGGCAGCTATTGCTGCCATGCGTGCCTTTCGTACCGCCTATCGGCAAGCTCTGGAGCATTGGCGAGACGGCGTACGTAGCGCGGTCTTTCCTGCAGGGACATGGTGGATGCGTGTGTTTCACGGAGCTGTCGTCAACGACGGGGAGCTCGCAGCAGCGTAGACGCGTCGCGAGCACCAGTTCCCATGAGGCGATGAGGTACACGAGCCAGGCCAGGCTGACGCCAGGTTGAATGCTTGGAATAACCACGGTCGGGGCCGGAGCGGAGGGCCGTGACGCGGCGGCCGGGCTGGACGGGACGGCGGCGCGGCGGTCGGTCGGATCGGCGCAACCACGGTGCGGTCCGGCCCGGTGCGGTCCGGCCCGGTGCGGTCCGGCCTGTCGGATCGGCGCACCACGGTGCGGTCCGGCCCGGTGTGGTCCGGCCTGTCGGATCGGCGCAACCACGGTGCGGTCCGGCCTGTCGGATCGGCGCAACCACGGTGCGGTCCGGCCTGTCGGATCGGCGCAACCACGGTGCGGTCCGGCCTGTCGGATCGGCGCAACCACGGTGCGGTCCGGCCTGTAGCGGGAAGCGCGGGGTCGCGAGACACTTCCCGCGAGCGGCTGACGCGGGCCGAAAGAACAAGCCTGTCAAGCAAAAACGTTGCGGCTACATCTCGGTCGCTCGCAGCAAGACAGGAGAGAGCACATGAACACCGCATCAGGCGTCGATTTGCCCATTCACCTGGTTGGAAACAATGCTCCGGTCTCGGAGGAAGTGACCGTGGAGCCGCGCGAGGTGCTCGGAAAAGTCCCGGTCGAGCTCTTCGGCCGCTACGTCCGCAATGGCCCCAACCCGCGCACCGGATGGTCGCCCCATGCGTTCGCCGGCGACGGGATGGTCCATAGCGTCGTGCTCGAGGGCGGCCAGGCCCGCTCATATCGGAATCGATATATCCGAACTCCACTTTACGAGAACCCGGGCGTGACGCGCTTCGTCCTCGCGTTCGATCCGGTGACGTCGAGGATCGACCATCGGGTCTCGACGGCGAACACGCACGTGATCGCGCATGGAGGCCGGTTGCTCGCCCTGGAGGAGGGCGGCTTCGCGTACGAGTTGACCCTCGATCTCGACACCATCGGACCGTTCACGTTCGGCGGTGCGCTGGAGACCCCGATGACCGCTCACCCAAAGATCTGTCCGATCACGAGAGAGCTGCTGTTCTTCGGATCGTCCGTCAGACCGCCACATCTCACGTATCACCGCGCTGCCCCGGACGGGCTCCTCATCCAATCCCAGGTCGTGGCCGTGCGTCGGGCGACGATGATGCACGACTTCGCGATCACCGAGAAACATGTGATCTTCATGGACCTGCCGGTCGTCTTCGACCGCCAGATGGCCGTCACGAGTGGGCTCCCGTGGCGATGGGATGAGGCGCACGGCGCGCGCTTCGGGGTCATGGCGCGATCGGGCACCGACGCCGCGGTGCGATGGTTCGAGATCGAGCCGTGCTACGTGTTCCACACCATGAACGCCTTCGAGGCCAGCGATTCCATCATCGTCACGGGATGTCGGCTTCCGAGCCTGTGGCGGCAGGGCCCGGACGACGTGAGCGGCGGGCTCCCAACCCTGCACCGGTGGAACCTCCACCTGCCGACCGGCACCGTCACCGAGATGCGCCTGGATGATCTGCCGAGCGAGTACCCGCGCGTCGCCGACGCCGAGGTCGGGCGACCGAACCGCTATGGCTACGCCACCAGCGTCTCGTGGGAGCGAGAGGCGGACCAGGGTGAGATCTACAAGTACGACCTGCGCCACGGAGCAGCTCGGACCGTCCACCGCTTCCCGGCGGGACACACCTGCGGCGAGCCGGTCTTCGTTCCCCGATCTCGCTGCGGCACGGCCGAAACCGGGGACGACGGTTATCTGATGACGTTCGCGCACGATCGAGGTCGCGGCACGAGCTACCTCGCGATCCTCGACGCCGCCAACCTCGAGGCCGACCCGATAGCCGAGGTCCACCTCCCCGTCCGCGTCCCTGCGGGGTTCCACGGCAACTGGGTCCCAAGCTCGTAGACCAACCTCCTCGTGACCCGCGCCCCGCGCGCCGGGCGGGTCGGCTCGCAACCTCGGTCGGTTCGAGGCCGGGTCGCAACCTCGGTCTTGGTCGGTTCGGGGCCTGGTGGCCGGTGCGGGCCCGGGCCGGGTCGCAACCTCGGTCTAGGTCGGTTCGGGGCCTGGTGGCCGGGTCGCAGCCTCGGTCGCTTCAAGGAGCGCGCCGCACCGGGCAGGCCGGTCGGCGGGCTGGCTCGGAGTCGGGGTCGACGTCCCTCGGCACCGGTCCGGCGGTCTCCCACCTTCACGCGCCCAGCACGGTCGGCTCGCGCCTCAGCACGGTCGGCTCGCGCCTCACGGCCCACCCTCCCCATGCTAAACCGCGCTGCGCCGATGCCCCCCGAGCGCCCCCTCCTCGCCGCCTCGAGCCCCCCGCTGACCGCCACCATGGGCGAGCTCGCACGCAACCTCGACGAGCTCGCCTCCGACGAGCTCGCCTCCAACGACACCGGCGCGAGCGGCGCCCCCGCGTCCGCACCCGCCGACCACGAGCCGCTCCCGTCGTTCGACCTCCCCGCGGATCGCCGCGTCGTCACGCCCCGTGACATCGCCGCAGAGCTCGCCGCCGCGCCGCCTGGCACGCTCCACGTGACGGGCGCCGCCGGCTCGGCCGGCGCCCTCGTCATCCGTCGCCTTCTCGCTGCCGCCCCCGGCCGCCGCGTCGTCGCCTTCACCCCCGACGTCGACAGCGCCCGCGCGCTCGCGGCGGACGCCTCGTTCCTGCTCGCCGATCGGGACGCCGACGCGGCCGAGGCCGCCGGCGCGAGCGCCCTCGGCCGCGTCCTTCTCTACTTGCCGAACGAGGCCAGCCCGTACGCGGACGTCAACCCGGATCGTCGCGGCGCCCAGACTCGCCTGGCCACGCTCTTCCATCTCGGGATGGACCTACCGTGGTTGGTCCTCGTCTGCCCCATCGCCGCGCTCGCCCGCAAGGTCGTCCCCAAGGACGAGATCACCGAGCACGCCGAGCTCGTCATCGCCGAGCAGGAGATGGATCGCGACGCGCTCTCCGCCCGCCTCGGTGCCTCCGGCTACGTCCGCAGCCCGCTCGTGGAAGACCCCGGCTCGTTCGCCGTGCGCGGCGCCCTACTCGACGTCTGGGCTCCGTCCGCCGAGCTGCCGGTGCGCATCGACTTCTACGGAGACATCATCGCGTCGATCAAGACCTTCAACCCCGACGACCAGCGCACGGTCGCCGACGTGAAGGAGGTCTGGCTCCCGCCGACGCGCGAGGCGATCCTCACCCCTGAAAACGTCGAGCGCGCCCGCCAGCGCGTCCGCGCCGCCTGCGACGCCATCGACTTCCCCTCGACGAAGGCGCGCGCCCTGGTTGACGACGTTGCCAGCGGCCGCGCCTTCTTCGGGGCCGAGGGCTACCTGCCCGCCTACGTCGACCTCGCCTCCTTCGCCTCGTACCTGCCCGGCGACGCGCTCGTCGTCCTCGAGGACCCGGCCTCCCTCACCGCCGCCCTGCGCGACGAGCTTGGTCGCGCCGCCGCCGACCGGAGCCACAAGGATCGCGAGCCGCACTTCCCGATCGGCGCTTTTTACGAGGACGAGGCGCACGTTGCCTCCTGGCTCGGCGCGCGCACCGTGGTTGCGCTGCACCGCACCGGGGTTGAGGGCGCCACGGAGAACCCGGGCTCGCTGGAGCGCTTCGAGGTCGTCCCCGAGGATGCCCCCTCGCTCGCCACACGCGACCAGTCGGATCTGGAGCGCGCCATCAAGGCGGCCCGTGCCTCACGCGGCAAGCACGGCGCCCTCGATCCTCTCGTCCGCCGCGTTATAGCCTGGCAAGAGGCGGGCCTGCGAGTGCTCATCGCGGCGCGCGCACAGACCCAGGTTGAGCGATTGGTCACCCTGCTCCGCCACCGAGATGTGCGCGTGAAGGCCAACCTGGGTCCGTTCGACCCCGCCTTCCTCGACGGCAGCAGCTCGGCGGCGGCGCGCGACACGGCCCTCGTTGTGACAGGCTTCCTCGCGCGGGGCGTCATCGCTCCCGCAGAGGGGATCGCGCTTGTCACCGAGGAGGAGATCTTCGGTGCTCGCGCCCACCGCCGCGCCGCCCGCGCGGCTGCGTCGTCCACGAAGCCGTCGCAGGCGTTTCTCGAGGACCTCCGGAACCTCGGCGTCGGGGATTACGTCGTCCACGTCGATCACGGCATCGGCCGGTATCTCGGCCTCGTCCACAAGCAGGTCGGCTCAACCACGGTCGATCTCATCGCCGTGGAGTACGCCGGGGGCGACAAGCTCTACCTGCCGGTCTACCGCCTGAACCAGATCCAGAAATTCAGCGGAGGCGAGGGCGCCCCCAAGCTCGACCGGCTCGGCGGGCAGACGTTCGCCAAGACCAAGGCGCGGGTCGAGAAGAGCGTCCGCAAGATGGCCGACGAGCTCCTGCGCCTCTACGCCGAGCGCCGCGCGGCCACCGCCGAGCCCGTCTCGCCGCCGGACGATGACTACCGCGCCTTCGAGGCGACCTTCCCGTTCGACGAGACGCCCGACCAGGCCCGGGCGATCGCCGAGGTCGCGGCCGACCTGGAGTCCGGCCGGCCCATGGACCGCCTCGTCTGCGGCGACGTCGGGTTCGGAAAGACCGAGGTTGCCATCCGCGCAGCCTTCCGCGCCGCCAACGCCGGCAGGCAGGTCGCCGTGCTCTGCCCAACCACGGTGCTCGCGCAGCAGCACTACCTCAGCTTCAAGTCCCGCATGGCCTCCTACCCCATCGAGGTCCGCGCCCTGTCCCGCTTCCAGACCAAGCAGGAGCAGGACGAGGTCTCCCGCGGCCTCCGGGACGGCAGCGTCGACGTCGTGATCGGCACGCACCGCCTCCTCTCCAAGGACGTCCACTTCAAGCGGCTCGGCCTGCTCGTCGTCGACGAGGAGCAGCGCTTCGGCGTCACCCACAAGGAGCGCATCAAGGCCCTCAAGACCAACGTCGACATCCTCACGCTGTCGGCCACCCCCATCCCCCGCACCCTCCAGATGGCGGTCTCCGGCCTCCGCGACATGTCGATCATCAGCACCCCCCCGATCGACCGCCGCGCCATCCGCACCGTGGTCACGCGCCACGACGAGGCGGTCCTCCGCGAGGCGGTCCTCCGCGAGCTCGGCCGCGGCGGCCAGGTCTTCTACGTCTACAACCGCGTCGAGGGCCTCTACGAGCGCGCCGCCCGCCTCGCCGAGCTCGTCCCGAGCGCCCGCATCTGCGTCGCCCACGGCCAGATGAGCGAGCAGAACCTCGAGCAGGCCATGCTCGACTTCGTCGAGGGGCGTTACGACGTCCTCTGCGCCACCGCCATCATCGAGAGCGGCCTCGACATCCCCCGCGCCAACACCATCCTCATCGACCGCGCCGACATGTTCGGCCTCTCGCAGCTCTACCAGCTGCGCGGCCGCGTCGGCCGCTCCAAGGAGCGGGCCTACTGCTACCTCATCGTCCCGCCCCCGAACGCCATGACCGACGAGGCCCGCGCCCGCATCGAGGCCCTCGAGCGCCACACCGAGCTCGGCTCCGGCTTCCAGATCGCCTCGCTCGACCTGGAGCTGCGCGGCTCCGGCGACCTCCTCGGCGCCGAGCAGAGCGGCACCGTCGCCCAGGTTGGCTTCGAGCTCTTCTGTCAGATGCTCGATGAGGCCGTGCACGAGCTGCGCGGCGAGCCCGTGGTTCACGACGTCGACACCGAGCTCTCGTTCGACGCTGACGCGCTTCTGCCAGAGGAGTATATTTCCGATGTTGGCGTACGCCTCTCCCTCTACAAGCGGTTCGCTGGCGCTGGCGGGGCCGAGGACGTGCAGGACCTTGCCGTCGAGATGGAGGATCGCTTCGGCTCGCCGCCGATCGAGGCGCGCCGGTTCGTCCACCTCATGCGGCTCAAGACCGAGCTGCGGCGGCTGAAGGCGCTCGCTTGCGAGGCAAGCGCGAAGGGGGTCACGCTGCACCTGCGCGAGGACACGCCGCTCGATCACGCCAAGGTGCTCAGGCTGGTCCAGCCGAAGGGCTCGCCTTATCGGCTCTCGCCCGACATGAGGCTGTCCCGTCGCGCCAAGGACGGCGAGGTCTTCACGAGCGGGCTGGAGGCGGCCGACAAGCTCCTCAGCGAGCTCGCTGGCTGCCTCAAGGACGGCGCCTGAGCGCGCCTCCCGCAGGCGCGCCGGCCTGCGACATCCGTCCCCTGCGCCCTCGGCGCGCGACGGCAACCACCGTATCGCCTGGCCGCACCCTGGTTCGGTCCGCCGCACCCTGGTTCGGTCCGCCGGTACCCTGGTTCGGTCCGCCGGTACCCTGGTTCGGTCCGCCGGCACCCTGGTTCGGTCCGCCGGCACCCTGGTTCGGTCCACCGGCACCCTGGTTCGGTCCACCGGGTTCGGTCCACCGGCACCCTGGTTCGGTCCACCGGCACCCTGGTTCGGTCCGCCGCACCCTGGTTCGGTCCGCCGCACCCTGGTTCGGTCCGCCGGCACCCTGGTTCGGTCCGCCGCGACCCCGCACCGTGGTTCGGTCCCCCGCGACCGCACCGTGGTTCAGTCTGCCGCGGCCCCCCGGGCCCGCCGCACCGTGGTTCAGCCCGCCAGCCCAGCCCGCCACCGTGGTTCAGCCCGCCAGCCCAGCCCGCCACCGTGGTTCAGCCCGCCAGCCCCCCCGGCTCCCGGGGCGCACCGGCCCGGCAGCGGCCCTCCTCAGGTTCCAGCCTTGATCACCACCGACGCCGCCGACCGCTGCGACGGCCCGTGGTGGACCGCCTCGATGTTGTTCCCGTCCGGATCCAGCACGAAGGCCCCGTAATACCCCGGGTGGTAATGCCGCTCCCCGGGAGCGCCGTTGTCGCGGCCCCCCGCGGCGAGCGCCGCCTCGTGGAAGCGGTGCACCTGCTCCCGGTCCGCCGTCTGGAAGGCGACGTGCACGCGCGACACCGGCCCGCCGTCGCTCGGCGAGACGTACAGCTCGTCCGCGGCGAAATAGCCCGGCCCCTCCTGGATCGGATCGCGCCCGAGCGCCTGCAGCACCGCACGGTAGAAGCGCTTGCTCTGCTCCAGGTCGGCGACGCTGAGATGAACATGGTCGATCAGCCTACCCACGTGGAATTGCATGGCGACAGTGCCTACTACGGCGCCGCGCACGCTGGAAGCGCTCGGCGCGAAGGCGACGCGGCGCTCCTCAGGTGATAATCTCCCGTGACGGGAGGGAATGGATGACCGATCGCCCGGATCGCGAACGGCTCGCGGCGCTCCAGCGGAGCGTCATGACGAGCTGGTACAGCCCGTTCCAGCTTGCCCGCTCCGCGCTCGACATGATCGTCTCCCGCCTGATGGGCGCGCGCGGCGACTTCCGGCTTCTCGAGGCGATCGCGGGGCCCCAGCCGCCCTTCGACTATGCCGTCCGAAACGGCGTCATGCGCGACGAGCTCTGGCTCGACTACGTGGCGGACACGGGCGATGGCTTCAACGCCACGTACGCGATCGCGAGCCTGCTCGCCCGGCCGTCGCTCTCGCTCGGCGGGCGGGAGACGAGGCGCGGAGAGGTGCTGATCATGGGCGGGGACCAGGTGTACCCCTCGGCCACGCGGCAGGCGTACTGGACGCGCCTCGTCGAGCCCTACGCGGCCGCGCTCCCGAAGGCCGACATCAAGGAGCCGCCGCACCTGTTCGCGATCCCGGGCAACCACGACTGGTACGACGGGCTGATGAGCTTCATGCGCCTCTTCGGCCAGAAGCGCACGCTCGGCGCGTGGAAGACGCTCCAGTCGCGGAGCTACTTCGCGCTGAAGCTCCCGCACGGCTTCTGGCTGCTCGGCGTCGACATCCAGCTCGATGCCGACATCGACCAGCCGCAGATCGAGTATTTCTGCCGTCTGGCGAGGCACGAGATGCGCGACGGAGACCGCGTGGTCCTCTGCACCGCCGAGCCGGACTGGGTGAAGGGCGCCATCTACAACCCCGATCTCCAGAGCAACCTCGCGTTCTTCGAGAAGCAGCTCGCCGACGCGCGGCCCGGGGTCGAGGTCGTCGCCCGCATCGCCGGCGATCTGCACCACTACCGTCGCCACGAGTCCGCGGACGGCCGGCAGAACATCACCGCCGGGGGCGGCGGCGCGTTCCTCCACCCGACCCACGGCGAGCCGGTCACCGAGGTCCGCTCCGGCGCGGGCGCGGACCAGCGCCCCTATACCCTGAAGGCCTCGTTTCCATCGGAGTCGGAGTCGCGCCGGCTCACCTGGCGCAACCTCCTGTTCGCTCGCTACAACCTCGGCTTCTGGCCCGCCGCCGCCTTCGTCTACATGCTCTCTTCCCTCACGCTGCCGCGCCCCGGGCCGGGCGCCGTGGCGTGGGTCCTCATCGTCCTGCTCCTGTTCATCGTCTTCACCGACACGTACCGGGTCTGGTATCGCCGGCTCGCCGGCTCGCTCCACGCCTGCGCGCACCTCGGGGCCGCGCTGGGGCTCACCTACCTCGGCGGCGCGCTGCTCCGCGTCGACGTCCGGAACCTCCATTCTCTGTGGAGCCTCCTCGGCGTGACGCTCTTCGTCGGCCTGACCGGCGCCTTGATCGGCTCGACGCTCATGGGGATCTATCTCCTGATCTCGCTCAACGTCGCGCGGCGGCACGGCAACGAGGCGTTCTCGGCGCTTCGCATCGAGGACTACAAGAACTTCCTGCGCATCCACGTCCACCCCGGCGGGCTCACCTTCTACCCCGTCGGGCTGAGGAGGGTGCCGCGCGCGTGGAAGGTGGCCGAGGGTCGCGGGCCCGGCGAGCCGTACTTCGCCCCCGCCCGCGGCGCGCTCGCGCCGGAGCTCATCGAGGAGCCGATCACGATCGCGATCGCGCCGCAGCATCGCCGGAGCGGCCTGCTCGCGACCGACGCGGCGACCGCAGGGCTCTGCGAGCGCGCCGTCAACGAGCCGCGCGAGCCGCGGAGCCGCCCCTCCGGAGCCGGCACGACGTTGGAGGCCGGCGCGATCGATCCATAGGGAGCGGAGCGGGCGGAGCGCTGCCACACGGGAGCGCCGGCCCGTGGCGCACGCAGCCGGGAGCGCCCGCCGTGGCGCGCGCGGCCGGAAGCGCCCGCCGTGGCGCGCGCGGCCGGAAGCGCCCGCCGTGGCGCGCGCGGCCGGAAGCGCCCGCCGTGGCGCGCGCGGCCGGAAGCGCCCGCCGTGGCGCGCGCGGCCGGGAGCACCAGGGAGAGGGCGCCTGCCACATGAGGCAGATCGCCTCATGTCGGGACATTCTGCCGTTCTCGTGAAGCCACATCCGCGCACAGGCCGGCGGCGGTCGAGGAGGGCCTCTCTGGACTGCCCTGCTCGTGTGGCTTCATGGGCCCCTGTCTGCGCGCGTGTCCGGCGGTCGTGTGGCGAGCCGCGCCGTCAGGGCGAGGCGGCGAGGTTGGGGAGCGTCGGCGCGGCAGGTTGCGGGCAGATGGCGCGTTGCTCCCCGGGGGGCGCGAGCGGGTCCTGGCCTTCCCTCGGGCACGAGCTCGGGCCGTTGGCGATGGCGTCCTGCTCGCGGTCCTCCGGCGTCCATTCGCGGTTGATGCTGGGCGCGTTCGCGAGGCCCTCGGCGCACGCCGTGGAGGCGGCGACGAGGAGCAGCGCAAACGCGGAGCGGATCGAGGGGCAAAGAGATCGTTTCATGGCACATCCCATCTCCCCGTGGCGCCGGCGCTGGTGGCGCCGGTGCACGGAAGTCGTCAGGGTTTCCCGACGGGGTTCACGGTCCGTGCCAGGCCGAGGTTGCTGGGCCGTCCATGCTGCCGGACCGCCCCTCGCCGCCGCCGACCTCGGCCTCTCGAGGCGGCCGAGCCGAGCGCGGCGAGGGCGGCTGCAAGCTCGGCCTGAAGCGCCGCGCGTGGCTTGCGTCCACGCGGCGCTGCCCAAGGTGGTGCGCGGGGGGATCTGCGCGGAGCGCGACCCCGGAAGGAGTGTCGATATGGCGAGGGACGTCATCGAGGTGCTCAACGACCTCATCCAGCTCGATCGCGACGCGATCGCCGCGTACGATCAGGCCATCGAGGCGTGCGAGCACGCTCGTATCAGGGAGATGCTCGCGAGGTTCAGGGATGACCACGCGCGTCACGTGGTGGATCTGAGCGGCCAGGTGACATCGCTCGGCGGCATCCCGGCGCAGACCCGCGACCTCAAGGGCAAGCTCATCGAGGGGTTCACGGCGATCACGAGCATGGGAGACCAGAGCGCGCTCGTCGCGATGCGCGGCAACGAGGAGCTCTCGAACCGGCTGTACCAGGCGGCGCTGAACGAGGGCCTCACGACCGAGGCGCGGGTCCTCGTGGAGCGCAATTACGACGATGAGCAGCGGCACCTCGCGTGGATCAAGGACGCGCTGTCGCGGAAACTCTGGGAGCAGGCCGCCTAGTCGGGCGCTCGGCCCGGGACGGCGGAGAACACGACCTGAAGCAGGTTCTACGGTGGGGGTAGTATGAAGTTGAATCGGTCCATCCATCTCGCGCTCGCCATGGGCGCGCTCGCGGCCGTGCCAGCGCTCGCGGCCGCTCAGACGGGCAGCACGAGCCCGCCGCAGCAACGCGAATCGGGCACCCCGGGCGCGGCGCAAGGCGGCGGCGCTCAGGGCGGCGGGGCGCAGCACGGCAGCGCGCAGCAGGGCGGCAGCGCGCAGCAGCAGGGCAACCCGCCTGGCTCGAGCGGCGGGCAGCGCGCGCAGCAGCAGGGGCAGGGCCAGAAGAAGCAGGCCATGAAACTCCAGGAGGAGATCTCGTTTCAGGTCGAGGACGGGTGCACGTACACGGCATCCGTGAACGGCCGGATCGAGCAGGCTGCGGCGAGCAAGTCGCAGCCGCCTCCGGGCGGCCAGCCTGGCGGCGGCAGCCAGGGGCGAGGCGGCACCGGCGCGCAGGGCCAGACCGGCGGCGCAGCGCAGGGGGCCGCCGGCGGCAGCCAGGCCCGGGCCGGCGGCGCCCAGGATCGCGGCCACGACACCGGCGGCAGCCAGGCGCACGCCGGCGGTGCTCAGGGTGGCAGCCAGGCGCAAGCCGGCGCCGCTCAGGGCGGCAGCCAGGCCGGGGCAGGCACCGGCGACCAGGAGAAGGTGAAGCCCAACCTCACGGTCTCCGCCTCGATGAGCTGCCCGAACGCGCCCGCTCTGCGCGTCACGGACACGCTGAAGACCGACACCGCCGTGTCCCGCTCGGAGCTCGAGGAGATGATCTCGCGGCGCGCGAGCATCGCGACCGAGAAGAGCGGCCGCTTCTGCATGTATGTGCCGCAGTTCGAGCTGACGCGCGAGAAGCTGAGCGGAAAGGGCATCGCCCAGCTCTGCCGCGTGCCCGCGCCAGATCAGAAGCAGGGTATGCGGTAGTCGCGGGAGGCGGGAGAGGGCGTTCCTGAAGGCGCGCCTCCAGGATCGCCCGGAGATCAAGCCGCCGCGCCGGTGGGCGCGGCGGCTCAGCGCATGAGGAAACGCTCAGTTCAGAGCGGAGGGCAGGGCGTCAGCCTGCCGATCACGTAGGGCCGCGTCGAGGGCGAGTAATACGTGGCGCCCGAGGTGACGCTCCAGGAGTAGCCCTGCAGGTTGCCCGCGAGATCGCTGTAGAGGCGCATATAGGCCGTCCCCTCCCCCGCGGTGAACATACCGCCGACGCACCGGCTGTCGGCATAGCTGACGCTGCAGCCATGGGTCGTGGTGGTAGAGTCGGCGATCGGCAACGCCCACTGCTTCGTGTTCGCGAAGATCGGATTCAACGCCGTCGGGAGCTCGGCCGCCGCGCCCGTGACGATCGCGGTGTGCCCGGTGTACGTCCCCGCCGGGCCGATGACGAGAACGTCGCCCGCCGCGATGTCGTTTGCGCTCGTGATCAGCGAGACGTGATTGAGGGAGACAAAGTTCGCGTAGTACTGCGCCGAGTTCGGGCTGGTCGAGCCCCAGAGGACGGCGATATCCGTGCTCGTGTACCCGAACGCCGCCTTCTGGGCCGCCGTGAAGAACACAGCGCCGCTCCCCACCGACGGAGTAACCGTATCAGCGACGAAATCTAGCGCGCTGTCGGAGACATCGGAGCACGCATCCGCAGGGGCGGAGCCGAACGCAACGAGAGAAGCAGCAGCAGACGCCATCAGGAGACGAGCCACATTGCTGAGCATGAATTACCTCGGTTGACGGTTACTACGTTGCAGTTCCGCAGGCCGAGCAGATTCGGTAGAGGTGGTCGATCGGTCGTAGCCAGAGAATCGCACCTGGTCGGGTCGAGCCTAGCATCCAACGTTTACTTCCTATGCACGGCTTCCGTCAACACACTTCTAGCACGACTCGAGTCAAAGACTCATTTTGATGGGCTCATGTGGGACACAAGAGCTCTTCGGATGGCACCGCCGGACAGTGTCCACCGTTTGATGGAGGCCTCGACTCACCAACTCCGCCATCACGCAGCTGACGCCGTGCGCCAACATCTCCGAGAGGGAGCTGCTCATCGATCGGGCGATCCCGGAGATTGGTTCTGCTGGAATCCAGCAGCACTCCACACACTGAAGGCCGGAGCGGAGTTGCGCGGCCGTGGGGGTGGCGGCCAGGACGTCCGAGCGACCTGGCGCGGTTGACGGTGGCGCGCAGGGCTCCAGGTGACGGTGCGATCGACCGGAGGTTCACGATGACGAAGCGACCGAGCCGCCCTTACGAAAAGGATTCACGCTGCTGGCCCGGCTACGAGCCGGTCCCCGGCAAGCAACCACACGAGCAGGGAAGCTGCCGCAAGAAACCCGCGAGCAGGAACGGAGGGGTCGAGGTCGACCGAGAGGAGGCCCGGCGCAAGGCCGAGCAGGCGGCCCGGAGCCCGGAGCAGCGAGCCGCCATCAAGAAGAAGAGCAGCTCACCCGAGGGGCGCGCCGTGGGACGGCGGGCGGCAGGGCGCGCGGGCAGCGCGACGGCGCGCACGAAGGACGCTGCCACCAGGAGCACGCCGAGGAAAGGTGCGGCCGCGAGGAGTGCGCCCAGGAAAGGCGCGGCCACCAAGGGGCGCGTCCAGGAAAGGCGCGGCCACCAAGGGGCGCGTCCAGGAAAGGCGCGGCCACCAAGGGGCGCGTCCAGGAAAGGCGCGGCCACCAAGGGGCGCGTCCAGGAAAGGCGCGGCCACCAAGGGCGCGCCAAAGAAGAGCGTGGCCGCGAGGAGCGCGCCCCCAACGAGCGCGGCCACCAAGAGCGCGCCAAGGAAGAGCGCGGCGACCACGAGTACGCCCAGGCGCGGCACGCGCTCCCGATCATCGGCGCGTTCCGGGTGAGCGGCAGCGGGCGACGGGCGCGCCTGCGCGAGCCGCCGGGACGGGCGCAGAGCGCGCGACGGCTCTCACTGGCCCGGAGAGATTTCACAGGACCGCGGGGAAGCGGCGGGAGCTTCGGTGGTCTCTTCCCGGCTCCCCACCTTCGCGCTCGGATGACGGCACTGCTGCGCGACGCGAGGCGGCTTCAGGCGGCCGCCTCGCTCCGCTTGCCTCGCGTTCATCACGGCAGCTCATCCAGCACGGGAACCTCCGGCGGCCGCCCTCGCGCGCCGTTCTTCCCGGGTCGCGCGCCGGTCGGCACCCCGCCCCGGGCTGCTTCGGCTCGCGTCGTCGTCCGCCCCGGCTGCGGCCGCTGGACCTGGATGTGTGAGCTATCGAGAGCGCCCCGGGTCGGCGGACGCGCCGACGCGCGGGGGACCGGGCGCCGGTGTGGTGGTGGAAAGGGGTTCACTCCGAGAACGGCAAGCAGGACGTCAGCTTGCCGATGGCGTAGGGACGCGTGGAGGGCGAATAGTAGGTAGCGCCCGAGGTGACGCTCCAGGTGTAGCCCAGCAGGTTTCCTGAGAGGTCCGTGTAGAGGCGCATAAAAGCCGTACCCGGCCCCGCCGCGAACGTGCCTCCGTTGCACGCCCCCGACCAGCGGCTGTCCGGGTAGCTGAGGCTGCAGCCGTGGGATGAGGAAGTCGCGTCCGCGATCCGCACGGCATACTGCTTCGTGCCGGCATAGATCGGGCTCAGGGCCGTCGGGAGCTGCGTCGCCGGCTCCAAGATGACCGCGGCGTGGCCGCTGTACGTGACGGTGCCCGACGCGTTGACCACATGGTTGATGGCCAGGAGGTCGCCAGCGGCGATATCGGCGACGTTCGTGACACGCGTGAAATAGTGCTCTGCGACGATGTTGTCGTAGTAGATATGAGAGTTCGGGCTGGTCGAGCCCCAGAGCACCGCGATGTCTGTGCCCGTGTACCCCGACTGATCCCTCATGGCGCGCGTGAAGAACGGAGCACCGTTGGAGACCGGTGTTCCAGCCGCGATGAGGTCGAGCGCCGCGTCCGCGACATCGCTGCACGCCTCGGCCGGAGCGGGGCCGAGCGCCACGAGAGAAGCAGCAGCAGAGACCATCAGAAAACGAGCCGCATTGCTGAGCATCAGTTACCTCGGTTGACGGTTAAGCGTTGCCGTTCCGCAGGTCGAACAGATTCGGTCCAGGAGGTCGATCGGTCACAGCCAGAAAGTGGCACCTGGTCGGGTCGAGCCTAGCATCCAACATCTACTGCCTATACCAGGCCACCGTCAACCCGCTCCGACCCCGATACTCAGTCCACGCATCGTTTTTCTGGGTTCATGTAGTACATATCAGCTCCCCGGCCGCATTGCCGGATACTGTCGACCAATGCATAAATGCCACACTCCATTAATTTGAGCGTCCATGCGGCAGGCGCCTCGCGCGGACGCCGCTGCAAAACGCGCCGCGAGCACGTCGCGCGCCTCGGAGGAAGAGCGGCGATAGAGACTGTCTTTGCTGGATTCCAGCGCTGCTCCATGAATTTTATCAACCACGCTACAATCGTGCGGAGATATGGGAACCGGTTCAGGGCGTGCCTGGCGAGGGAGCGCGGGGAAGAGCACGCCCTCTATGTTTGCCTGCCGTGGTGCGTCGCTCCTCGTGAGGCGCCATGTCGTCGTGGATGACGAGGAGCGGGTCCGGCGGCGCCCTGTCGCGTCGCCAGACTCGCCCGCTGGCAGACCGAGCTCAGGAATCCATCTCCGCGCTGCCCCCGGGCCGCGCCGGCGCCGCGGCGTCGACGGCGGCGCGGAGCGACGTGGCGAGGGTCGGCTTCCCTATCAGCGCCGCGCGGGCGCGCTCCCTCCCCTGCCCGATGTGCTCGCCATCGAACGACAGGTGCGCGCCGCTCTTCTCCACCACGCCGAGCTGGCAGGCGAAGTCGATGACGCCGCGGTCGGCGGCGCCGGCCAGCCCGACCCGAGCGGCGACCACCCTTGCGCCGCGCCGGTCGCGGTGTCGCAGCGATAGAGCCGCACCTCGGCTCCCTCGGCCGCCATCGCCGCGAGCTGGACCACAGCACCGCCCCGCTTCGCTTGTCCCGGGCCACCAGCGCGCTGTGATCCACCGGGTCGACCGCACCACCCGCACCACCCGCGCCACGAGCCGGCCTGGTCGCGCCGAGCACCCAGTGCATCGACCGGCATCACCACGACCGGCGTCACTACCGAGAGCGACCGTGAGTCGGCGCCGGTGCGGGTGCGCTCGGGAACCAACGGTCAGGGACAGGGCCCGATGCAGTCAGGGACAGGACCCGATGCGCTCGGAACCCTCCCACGCTCTGCACGGTTGACCCATCGGAGAAAACCTCTGCCCGGAGCTTCCCCCGTCGCGCCTGGCGGGCTCGCGCGACCACCACCATTGACATGGGCGCGCGGGAGCACAGGGATCGCTCCGAGCCGGAACAACTGCGTCGCCACGGCGCCCCGGCCGAGGCGATCCGACGAGCCGGCGCTGCCCCTGGCCGCCCGGCCCCTGGCCGCCCGGCCCTGGCCGCCCGGCCCTGGCCGCCCGGCCCGTCCAGGAAGACGTGTTCATGCGTGTTGCCAGCGACATCGGCGGAACGTTCACCGACCTCGTCGCCTTCGATGAGGAGACAGGAGAGCTCTCGCTGGCCAAGGTCCCCACCACACCGGACGATCTCACGCGAGGTGTCCTGGAGACCCTCGATCGAGCGCGGATGGCGGCCGCCCGGATAGGGTGTTTCATCCACGGCACGACCCTGATCATCAACGCCCTCACCGAGCGCAACGGCGCGCGCACCGGGCTGCTCACGACGCGGGGCTTTCGCGATGTGCTGGAGATCGGCCGGGCCAACCGGCCGGACATCTACAACTTCTCCTTCCGCAAACCCGAGCCCTTCGTCCCGCGGGATCTCCGCCTCGAGGTCACGGAGCGGATGAACCACAAGGGCGAGGTGCTCACGCCGCTCGACGAGGACGGCGCGCGGCGCGGCGTCCGCGCGCTCCTCGACCGGGGCGCCCGCGCCATCGCCATCTGCTTCCTGCACGCCTACCGGAACCCGGCCCACGAGCGCCGCGCCGCCGAGATCGCCCGCGCAGAGGCCCCCGCCACGCCGGTGAGCGTGTCCTCCGAGATCACGCGGGAGTGGCGCGAGTACGAGCGCACGAGCACCGCGGTGCTGAACGCATACGTCCAGCCGCTCGCCGCCTCGTACCTGAGCAGCCTGGAGAGCCGCCTGACCGGGCGCGGGGCGGCGGGTCCATCGCTGCATGTCATGCAATCGAGCGGCGGCATCACCACGTTCCCCGAGGCGCGCGCCGCGCCCATCCGCCTCGTCGAGTCCGGGCCGGCGGGCAGCGTGCTCGGCGCCGTCGCCCTCGGGCAGCTCCTCGGGGAGCGCGACATCATCTCCCTCGATATCGGGGGCACGACGGCGAAGTGCGCCGTCCTCCAGGGCGGAGACGCGCGCATCACCACCGAGTACAAGGTGGAGTGGACGCCGACGTCCCCGGGTTACCCCCTCATGATCCCGGTGGTCGACATCGCAGAGATCGGCGCCGGCGGCGGCTCGATCGCTCGCATCGACGAAGCCGGACGGCTGGAGGTCGGCCCGCGGTCGGCAGGCGCTGTGCCCGGGCCGGCCTGCTACGGCCGAGGAGGAGAGGAGCCGACCACCACCGACGCGAACCTCCTGTGCGGCCGCATCAACCCCGCGTACTTCCTCGGCGGCAGCATCCCGCTCGACGTGCAGGCCGCCGGCAGGGCGATCCGTCGGATCGCCGCGCCGTGCCGCGTCACCGAGGCCGAAGCCGCCCGCGGCATCCTCCGCCTCGCGAACGCGACCATGGAGAACCTGCTCAGGCGCGTGACCCTCCGCCGCGGGTACGATCCGCGGGAGTTCGCGCTCATCGCCTTCGGCGGCGGCGGCTCGATGCACGCCTCGGCCCTGGCGCGCAGCCTCGGGATCCGGCGGGTCATCGTCCCTGTCGCGCCGGCGCATTTCTCGGCCTGGGGCATGCTCATGGCCGATCTGCGGGCCGACCTCGTCCGGACCGCCATGGTGCGGGCCGAGCCGTCGCAGACATCGACGCTCGCCGCGCTCCTCCGGGACATCGAGCCCGAGGTCATCGCCCGCGTCTGCCGGGGAGGGCTCGACCCCGGCCGCGTCTCGACGCGTCGCTTCGCCGAGCTGCGTTATGTCGGCCAGGAGCACACCGTCAAGGTCCCCCTCCCCGCCGGCCCGCCGGACAGCGCTGCGCTGGAGCAAGCTCTCCAGCGCTTCCACGCGCTCCACGAGCAGCGGTACACGTTCCGCCTGGAGACCGCCGTGGAGATCGTGAGCCTCCACGTCGCAGCCCTCGGCGCCGTGGACAGGCCGCATCCAGCGCGGCTCGAGCGCTCACCGCCGGATCCCGCGCCCGCGCGCAAAGGCTCTCGGGTCGTCGATTTCGACGATCTCGGGATCCTCCAGAGCCCCCTTTACGAGCGCGCTCTCCTCCGGCCCGGCATGCGCGTCGAGGGACCGGCCATCGTCGAGGAGCCGGCCGCCTCGACGGTGCTGTTTCCAGGCGATCGCCTCACGGTGCACGAGCAGGGCAGCCTCCTCATCGACATCGACGCTCCCACCGGCAGGTGAAACGCCCCCTGACCCCTTGAGCCGACGGATCCGCCATGAGCACAGGAACCACGACCGATCCCTTCACGCTCGAGATCATCAAGAACGAGCTCATCGCCGCGGGCGACGAGATGTTCCACGCGCTGCAGCGGACCGCCATGAGCCCCATCATCTACGAGGTCCTCGACTATGCCGCCGGGCTCACGGACGCGCGCGGAGACCTCCTCACGCAGGGCAACGGGGTCGCCGACTTCATCGGCGCGCTGAGCTTCGCCGTCGCCCACGTCCTCGATAGGTTCGGGAGAGAGCGCCTCGCGAGCGGCGATATCGTCATCCTGAACGATCCCTACGCGGGCGGCGGCACGCACCTCTCCGACGTCGCGCTGATCATGCCGATCTTCCACGAGGGAGAGCTCGTCGCGTTCGCCGTGGACAAGGCGCACTGGACCGAGGTCGGCGGCAAAGATCCGGGCTCCTGGACGACCGACGCGACCGACGTGTTCCAGGAAGGGCTCCAGTTCCCGGGCATCAAGCTCTTCGAGGCCGGCAAGCCCGACGAGGGGCTCATCGAGCTCATCCGGGCCAACGTGCGCACGCCGGACGCGACGCTCGGCGACCTGTACGCCTGCGTGGGCGCGCTGCGCGTGGGCGAGCGTGCGCTGCACGGCATCCTTCGCAAGTTCGGCAAGGGCACCGTCCTCTGCGCCATGAAGGAGCTCCTCGGCGAGGGCGAGCGCAGGGCTCGCCTGGAGCTGCAGAGGCTCCCCCGGGGGACCTACGAGGCGACCGACTTCATCGACGACGACGGCATCGGGAACGGCCCGTTCGAGGTGCGGGTGAAGGTGACGATCGACGACAGCTTCCTCTGCGACTTCACAGGGACGAGCGCGCAGGTGCCCGGGCCGATCAACTGCGGCCGCACCAGCCTGCATTCGGCGGTACGCCAGGCCTGGAAGGCGATCACCGATCCCCTGCTCCCGACCAATGAAGGCGTGTTCCGACCGGTCCAGGTCGTCTGCCCTCCCGGGACGATCTTCACGGCGGACAGGCCGGCCCCCGTCTCCACCTACTGGGAGACCATGCAGTACGCGACGGACCTCGTCTGGAAGGCCCTGGCGCACCTCGCGCCGCGTCGCCTGACCGCCGGACATTTCCTCTCCGTCTGCGGCACGATCATCCATGGCATCCACCCCGACGATGGGACTCCCTACCTCCTCGTCGAGCCGCAGGCAGGCGGCTGGGGGGCGGGCGCGGACAAGGACGGCGAGAACGGCCTCGTCTGCGCCGGCGACGGCGAGACCTACATGATCCCCGTCGAGATCTGCGAGGCGCGTTATGGGCTCCGCGTCGAGCAATACGCGCTGGATATCGTCGACGGCGGGGCGGGCGAGCGCCGCGGCGGGCGTGGCCTCGTGCGCGATTACCGCATCACGTCGGCATGGGCGACGGTCACAGCGACCTTCGGTCGGCATCGATTCCCGCCGTGGGGGCTGAACGGCGGCCAGCAGGGCTCGCCCAATTACCTGGAGTTCGTGCACGAGGACGGCGGCCGGACAGCGATGGGCAAGTGCGCCCGTCACCTCCTCAAGCGGGGTGAGCTCTGCCGGCTCCATACGGGCACGGGCGGCGGGTACGGCGATCCCGCGCGACGGAGCCGCGCGCGCGTGCTCGACGATCTGCGCTGCGGCTACATCACCGAGGAGCAGGCCAGGCGCGATTACGGCCTGCGCGACGCAGAGGAGCCGGCGCCTTCGCCCCTCCGATCCGACAAGGCATGAACCCGCGGCTTCAGGTGGAGGTGACTGCTCATGCGCATGGGGATCGACGTCGGCGGGACCAACACCGACGCCGTCATGATGGACGGCGCGGAGGTCGTGGCGAAGGTCAAGGTGCCGACCACGGCCGACGTGAGCGGCGGTGTCCTCGAGGCTGTGAGCCGCCTCTTGGAACGAGCGCGGGTGCCGGTCGGCCAGATCCGCGGCGTCATGCTCGGCACCACCCATTTCACGAATGCGCTCGTGGAGCGCCGCCGGCTGCAGGAGGTCGCGGCGGTGCGGCTCGGGCTGCCGGCGACCGCGGCGCTGCCGCCGATGGTGGACTGGCCTTGCGATCTGCGCAGGGCGCTTGGCGACCACGGGTTTCTGGCCCATGGAGGTCACGAGTTCGACGGTCGCCGGCTGTCGCCCGTCGAGGCCGGCGAGCTGCGCCGCATCGCCCGGGAGATCGGCCGGAGAGGCCTCCGCTCCGTCGCGATCGCCAGCGTCTTTTCACCCGTCAACCCCGAGGCTGAGCTCGAGGCCGCGGCGATCCTGCGGGAGGTGCTGCCGGACGCCTCCCTCAGCCTGTCGCACGAGATCGGCCGGATGGGGCTCCTCGAGCGGGAGAACGCCGCCATCTTGAACGCCTGCCTCAAGGACGTTTCGACGACGACGATCCGAGCGTTCCACGACGCCTTGGCGCAGGCCGGCGTCTTGGCGCCGCTCTATCTCACCCAGAACGACGGTACCCTGATGAGCTCCGACCGGGCGGAGCGCTATCCGGCCTTCACCTTGTGCTCGGGCCCCACGAACTCGATGCGCGGCGCCGCTTTCCTCACGGGCCTCATGGACGCGATGGTGGTCGATATCGGCGGCACCACAACCGACGTGGGCGCGCTGCGCCGCGGGCTGCCGCGCGAGGCGTCGATGACGCTGCGGGTGGCTGGCGTGCGCTGCAACTTCCGCATGCCCGACGTCCTGTCCATCGGGCTCGGCGGCGGAAGCCATGTGCTCGACGGACCTCTCCGGATCGGGCCGCGAAGCACCGGCCACGAGCTGACACAGCGAGCGCTGGTGTTCGGGGGCGACACGCTGACCGCCACGGATATCGCCGTGGCCGCAGGGTGCGCTGTCATTGGCGACCGCGCGAAAGTCGCGCACCTCCCAGACGAGCTCGTCGCGCGCGCGGCGCTGCGGATCCACGAGATGGTCGAGGCCGCCATCGATCGGGGCAAGCCCGCGGCGGCGGACATTCCGGTCGTCCTGGTGGGCGGGGGCTCCTTGCTGATTTGCAGGCCGCTCCAGGGGACCTCCGAGATCGTCAGGCCTCGGCATGCCGAGGTCGCCAACGCAGTCGGCGCCGCCATCGCGCAGGTGTCCGGCGAGGTGGACCGGGTCGTCAACCTGGAGAGCCGATCCCGGGACGACGCGCTGGCAGAGGCGCAGGCGGAGGCGATCGCGAAGGCCTCGGCCGCAGGCGCTGACCCGGCCAGCATCCACCTCCTCGACATCGAGGAGGTGCCGCTCGCCTACCTGCCGTCCAACGCGACCCGGATCCGGGTCAAGGCGATCGGCGATCTGCGGAACGGGTGAGGAGGCTGGGATGGGATTCGTGCTGGAGCGCAAGGACCTGCCCGACCTGTCCCTCGGCGCCGCCTTCCTGGGCACGGGTGGCGGCGGAGATACCTATATCGGCCGGCTGATGCTCGAGCGCGTGATGGAGGAAGGGCGCCGCGTGGAGATCGTCCACCTCGCGGAGGTGGGAGACGGAGATTACGTGATCCCTACGGGGATGATGGGCGCTCCGACCTGCCTCATCGAGAAGATACCGCGCGGCGACGAGAACGCGCTCTCGCTGCGCCGGCTGGAGGCATTCCTCGGTGTCCGGGCGACATGCACCATGCCCGCCGAGGCGGGCGGGATGAACTCGACCGTGCCGCTCATCGTGGGAGCGCAGCTCGGGCTGCCGGTCGTGGACGCCGACGGAATGGGCCGCGCCTTTCCCAACATGTACCAGGTGACATTTCATGTCCACGGCGTCCCCGGAACGCCGATGGCCATCACGGACGAGCACGGCGACACGGTGATCCTCACGGCCTGCGACAACTTCAAGATGGAGTGGATCTCCCGCGGCATCACGATCCGCATGGGAGGCTGCGCGCACACCGCCGAGTACCCCATGGATGGGCCGACGGTGCGGCGAGCGGCCATCGGCGGCACCCTGGGCGTCTGCCTGGCGCTCGGGAAGGCGATCCGGGAGGCGAACGAGCAGCACAGAGATCCGTTCGATCGCCTCGTCGGTGCCCTCCGAGAGACGCCCTACCGTCACGGCCGCGTCCTCTGGACTGGCAAGGTGATCGAGGTCTACCGCCGCACCACGGAGGGCTTCGCCAGGGGCTGGGTGCATATCCGGGACACCGAGGGCTCCGGGGAGACGCTGGAGGTGCTGATCCAGAACGAGAATCTGGTCGCCCGCGTCGGGACGCGCGTCCTGTGCAGCGTGCCTGATCTCGTATGCATCCTGGATCGCGAGACCGCGGAGCCGATCACCACGGAGGCGCTGCGCTACGGGCAGCAGGTGAAGGTCATCGGCGTGGCGGCGCCGCCGCTCCTGCGCACACCCGAGGCGCTGGAGGTCTTCGGGCCCCGCGCCTTCGGCATCGATCTCGATTTCGTCCCCCTCGAGGAGAGCGAGCCGTGAGCGCGCGCGATGGACGCGAGACACGCGAGACGCCGCGCGCGGGCCAGCACCACGGCCGCGGGACCACAGCGAAGGCGCGGCGCCGGGCCGCGATCGGGCGCGACGACTTCCCCCTGGCCCGGGTTCCCGAGGCCGAGCGCTACCCATGGTGGAGCGTCGCCGTCCAGCGGTTCGGCGAGCTCTCCGCGCTGTCTCAGCTCCTCCTCGGCGCCACGCTCGGCTTCCACATGACCTTCTGGGGCGCCTTCTGGGCGCTGACGCTGGGTGTCGTCCTCCTGGAGATCGTCGCGGTGCTCACCGGAGTCGCCGGCCAGCGAGAGGGCCTGTCCACGTATGTCCTCGCCCAGTGGACCGGCCTGGGACGCCACGGCTCCTCTCTGTTCGGCCTGTTGACGGCGTTGAGCCTGGTCGGATGGTTCGGTGTCCAGAACGCCATCTTCGCCAAGGGCCTCGCGGCGCTCGCCGGCACGGAGGTGCCGCTGTGGGTCTATTGCATCGTCACCGGCGCCGCCGTCACGCTGATCGTGATCTACGGGTTCAGCTCAATGGCCTGGACCTCGTACATCACGGTTCCGCTCTTCCTGGTCCTGAGCGCGTGGGCGGTCCGGAACGCCCTCGTCCGGCACGAGCTAGCCGATCTCGTATCGATGCCTCCGCCAGGAGAGCCCATGAGCGTCGCGGCAGGCGCAACCCTGGTTGCCGGCGGGTTCATCGTGGGTGCGGTCATCACCCCGGACATGACCCGCTACAACCGTTCGGTGGCCGACGTGGTCAAGCAGACCCTCGTCGGGGTGACCCTCGGCGAGTACACGATCGGCCTCACCGGCGTGCTCCTGGCGCACGCCGTCCAGAGCGCGGATGTCGTCCATATCGTGACGACGGAGGTCGGGGTCGCCGGGGCGGCGATCCTCGTGACGGCCACGTTGAAGATCAACGACTGGAACCTGTACTCGGCTTCCCTCGGCCTGGTGAACACGGTCTATCAGACGACGGGCCGACAGGTCGGGCGGAGCGCGATGACGCTCGCGGTGGGCGCGGCGGGGACGGCGCTCTCGGTCGCCGGGATCCTGGAGCACCTCGTCGGATTTCTCACGCTGCTCGGGGTCGCTTTCCCGCCCATCGCCGGCATCATGATCGCCGACTACTACGTCGTGCGCCGACATCGCGCGGTGCTCGAGCGCGCCCGGTCCGCCGGCTCGCTGCCCCCGCAGGTGGAGTCCCTGAGCCTTCGCCCGCTCCTCGCCTGGGCGGGCGGGATAGCGGCGGGATACCTCATCCGCGCCGGCATTCCGGCCATCAACGCGCTCCTGTGCGGCTTTCTCGTCCACATCGCGCTGAACCGGAGAACGTCGGCCTCCTGAGGAGCACCGCGCACGCAGAACGGCTCGGGGTTGACAGGCCCCCTTCTGCGTCGTCAGCGGGTGGGCCGCGGCACTGGGCCAGAGAGATGTCACATGAAGGCGGGAAGGTGGGAAGAGTTCTGGAGATTCCTTCCCGCCTCCCCGCCTTCACCTTCAGATGACGGCACCACGGAGCGATGCGAGGCGGCTTCAGGCGTCCGCCTCGCTCGTCTCTCCTCCTCCCTCAGTACGGCAGCTCATCCAGCACAGGCGCCTCCGGGGGCCGCCCGCGCGCGCCGTTCTTCCCGAGCCGCGCCGTGTTCGGCACCCCCGCGCCGGGCTGCGTCGGCTCGCCGTCGTCGTCCAGCCCCGGCAGCGGCTGCGCCAGGGACCGCCGCCCGGTGAAGCGGAGGTCCCGCGCGATCACCTCGGTGCGGTAGCGCCTGCCCCCGTCCTTCTCATAGCTCGACGTGCGCAGCCCGCCCTCGATCAGCACGCCGTCTCCCTTGGTCAGGACCTTCGCGAGCGCCTCGGCGCGCGGGCCCCAGAACACGATGTTGTGCCACTCGGTGCGCTCCTTGGGCTCCTTGTTCTTGTCGACGAACGACTCGTTCGTGGCCATGCGCAGCTGGAGCACCGGCGTGCCGTTGCCGGTGTAGCGCAGCTCCGGATCCGAGCCGAGATTGCCCATGAGAATCACCTTGTTCAGCCCTTCGTTCATGATGTGCTCCCTTTGATCGAGTGTCGTCATCTGTCGTCGTTTGCTGTCGTCTCTGTCGTCTGTACCGTCTGCTGTCGTTCGTGTTCTTCTCTATGTTTGCCTGCCGTTGTGCGTCGCTCCTCGTGAGGCGCCATGTCGTCGTGGATGACGAGGAGCGGGTCCGGCGGCGCCCTGTCGCCGGACTCGCCCTCTGCGGGTCTCGCTCAGGAATCCATCGCCGCATTGCCCCCGGGCCGCGCCGGCGCCGCCGCGTCGACGGCGGCGCGGAGCGACGTCGCCAGGGTCGGTTTCCCTACCAGCGCCTCGCGGGCGCGCTCCCTCCCCTGCCCGATGTGCTCGCCACCGAACGACAGGTGTGCGCCGCTCTTCTCCACCACGCCGAGCTGGCACGCGAAGTCGATGAGATCCGCCGCGCCGTCGATGCCCGAGCCCCAGCGGATGTCGAACTCGGCTTCTCGGAATGGCGGCGCGAGCTTGTTCTTCACCACTTTAACGCGTGTCCTCGATCCTATGGCCTCGTCGCTCACCTTCACCGGGCCCACCCGCCGCACGTCGAGCCGCACGCTCGCGTAGAACTTGAGCGCGTTGCCACCGGTGGTCACCTCGGGGTTGCCGAAGACGACGCCGATCTTCTGCCGCAGCTGGTTGATGAAGATGAGCGTCGTGTCCGTGCGGTGGCATATGCCCGTGAGCTTGCGGAGCGCCTGGCTCATCAGCCGCGCCTGGAGCCCCATGTGCGACTCGCCCATGTCCCCCTCGATCTCGGCCTTGGGGGTCAGCGCGGCCACCGAGTCGACGACGATCACGTCGACGGCGCTCGAGCGCGCGAGCATCTCGACGATCTCGAGCGCCTGCTCGCCGTTGTCCGGCTGCGAGACGAGCAGCCGGTCGATGTCGACGCCGATCGAGCGCGCGTACGTGACGTCGAACGCGTGCTCGGCGTCGATGAACGCGGCGACGCCGCCGGCGCGCTGCGCCTCCCGCATCGCGTGGAGCGTCAGGGTCGTCTTGCCCGACGACTCCGGCCCGTAGATCTCCACGATGCGCCCGCGCGGGTAGCCGCCGATCCCGAGCGCCGCGTCGAGCGACAGCGAGCCGGTCCGGATCAGGCCGATGTCCCTCGTCTCACTCTCGTCGTTCAAGGCCATGATCGCCCCTTTCCCGAACTGCTTCTCGATGGTGCCAACAACGGTCTTCACGGTGCGGAGCTTCTCGGCGATCTCGGTCATCATCTTGGTTTCTCCCTTGTCGAACGTGTCTGTCTTGCGTGACGTGTCTGTCTTGCGTGCGCGCCCCCGAGCGCGCGAACTGCCGATACGGTGCGGCCGTCGGGGCGGCCGCGATCGCGCCCGCATCGCTGCGGCGCAATGGTCCTTGGTCGCGCTGGTCGCGCGGCGGGCTCAGGCGCCCGCTGCCGCGGCGGCGGGCGGCGGCCCGGAGGCGGCCTCGCGGTCGAAGAGCCGCGCGCCGATCGCCTCGGCCACGTGCGCCGCCCGCACGGCGCCGCTCCTGTCCATATCGGCGAGGGTCCGGGCGACCCGCAGCACCTTGGCGTACGCCCGCGCCGAGAGGCCGAGCCGCTCCACGGCCGACGCGAGCGTGCGCGCGCCCGAGGCGTCCGGCATGGCCACCCGCGCAAGATCGCGCGGGCCGAGGCCGGCGTTGTACGTCGCGACGACCTCACCCGCCTCGAAGCGCGCGCGCTGCGCGGCCCGCGCCTCGACCACGCGCGCCCGCACCGCCGCGGAGCTCTCGGCGGCGTGGAGCGACGGCCGTCCGTCGCCCTCGGCCGCGCGGAGCGGCGCGCACAGGTGCGCGACGTCCACGGGGGGCAAGGCGATGTGCAGATCGATGCGATCGAGCAGCGGTCCGCTCAGCCGGGCGCGGTAGGCGCGGACGCGATCGAGGGAGCAGACGCAGCGATTCCCGCGGTCGCCGTGGAAGCCGCACGGACAGGGGTTGATGGCGGCGACCAGGATCGGGCGCGCGGGGAAGACGACGCGGGCGCGGGCGCGGCAGAGGGCCACCGTGCCCTCTTCGAGGGGCTCGCGGAGGGCCTCGAGGACGCCGCGTCGGAACTCGAGGAGCTCGTCGAGGAACAGGCAGCCATGGTGGGCCAGCGAGACCTCGCCAGGGCGGATCGGATCGCCGCCGCCCACGAGCCCCGCGGCGCTCACCGTGTGGTGCGGGGCGCGGAAGGGGCGAGTCGCGACAAGGCCCCCGTCCGGCGAGAGCAGGCCGGCGACCGAGTGAATCGCGGTGATATCCAGCGCCTCCTCATGGGACATCGGCGGCAACACCGTGGGCAGCCGCCGGGCGAGCATGGTCTTTCCGCTGCCCGGGGGGCCGATCATGATGAGGTTATGCCCGCCGGCAGCAGCGATCTCGAGGGCGCGTCGCGCCCCGTGCTGGCCGCGGACGTCGGCGAGGTCCACCGACGCGCCGCTCGGCTCGGCGGCGGCGGTGGCGATTGATCCGGCGCCAGGAAGAGGCCTGTTGCCACGGAGGTGCGCGACGACATGGCTCAGGTGCTCCGCGATGAAGACGTCGACGCCGGCCACGCTCGCGGCCTCGCGCGCGTTGCCCTGCGGCACGATCGCGCGCACGATCCCCTGCTCCGCCGCGCCGCGCAGCGCCGGCAGGACGCCGCGCACCGGGCGCACGGCGCCGCTCAGGGAGAGCTCGCCGAGCAGGCCGATCCGGTCGAGGCCCTCGGAGGGGACCTTGCCGAGCGCCGCGAGCGCGGCGATCGCGATCGCGAGGTCGTAGGCGCCGCCGCTCTTCTTGAGGTCTGCAGGGGCGAGGTTCACCGTGATCACGTATTCGTCGAGCTCGACACCGAGTTGCTGGAGCGCGGCGCGAACGCGCACGCGGCTCTCGCGGACGCTCGCCTCGGCGAGGCCCACCATCTGGAAGAACGACGGGCCGCGGCCCGAGTCGACCTCCACGCGGATGGGGTGCGCGTCGAGCCCGAGCAGAGAGAACGTGAGCGCCGTGGCCTGCATGCCGGAGCCTCTTCGCGAACGGCGTGCCAGGCGGATAGCGCGGCAAATTCAGCGAACTGGCGGGCCGCAGGGGTGGCGGATGCGACAAAAGGGGTGGCGGCCGCCAGGGGGGCGGCGGGATCGCGACCACGCGACCGCACGAAGGACACGCCAGCGCGGCGGCCGTGGGGTCTCCCATGGCCACAGGGTCGCCGCAGCCGTCCTCAGGATATGGGTCGTTCTCCCACGCCAAAGTATCTTCCAGCAGAGCTTCAACTGGCTGTTCAGAACGCGTGGGCAGTCCTCATGGCCGCACCCGTTCCCAGCGCGCCGCCGACCCCACGGGCGCCGAGCTCGCCGCGGGGTCGTCGGGGGCTGGCGAGCCCGTCGAGCCGCCGCCGCGCACCGCGAGCGCGACGACGAGGCGCACCTGGTCGAGGCAGAGCACGCCAGGCCCACCACGCGCCCGCGAGCGCGCGCCGCAGGGCTCTTGTGCTCGCGGTCCTGCCGAGCTCCTCGAGCGCGCTCCGCGTCCGCCGCGCCATGAAGACCCCGCTCCGCGCCACCCCGCTGCGGCGCGGGCGCCTCGACCACCGCCGCCCTCGACCCCGTGCCGCGTGCCGCGCTCCTCGACCCCGGCGAGCGCGCCGCCGCGAACCCGCACCCGTTCCCAGCGCGCCGCCGACCCCACGGGCGCCGAGCTCGCCGCGGGGTCGTCGGGGGCTGGCGAGCCCGTCGAGCCGCCGCCGCGCACCGCGAGCGCGACGACGAGGCGCACCTGGTCGAGGCAGAGCATGCCAGGCCCACCACGCGCCCGCGAGCGCGCGCCGCACTGGGAGCGTGCTGCGCTGGATGCCTCGTTGGTTCCGGCAAAAAGGGGGGCGAAGAGACTGGCCCGAACCCCACAGATCGCGGCCGGGCGGGCACGAAGTATCACGTCCTGGTCGATCAGAATGGTATCCCGCTCGCTGTCGAGATGACGCCGGCGAACGTCCATGACTCGAAGATGTTCACCCCCATGGTGGATGCAGTGCCACCGATCGCGCGTCCTTGCGGCCGACCGCGGCGCCGCCCCAAGAAGCTGCACGCCGATAAGGCCTACGACGACCCGGCCCTGCGCTTGGCCTGCCATCTGCGCCACATCGTACCCCGCATCGCTCGCAAGGGCATCGAGTCGTCGGAGAAGCTCGGCCGTTACCGATGGGTCGTCGAACGGACGATCGCGTGGCTGCGGCGCTTCCGGCGCCTGACCGTACGCTACGAGCGGCGGGCCGACATTCACCGTGGGTTCCTCAAGCTTTCCGTCTGCCTGATCTGCCTCAGTTACGTCTAGACTGGCTTTTGTTAGGCGCTCTAAGGCGTTCCGTTTACGCCGGATTTCTCACGCCTCGGATCGGCATCGTAGGCGCGAAATCGACGCTGAACGCGCTTTCGGTGCGGCTCCGTCGATCGTCCGGCGCGCCGGCGCTGACCGTCGCTCGGATGGGCCTGGCCTGACTATTTCCCGCAACCAGCGGTTCAGTTTGGTAGAGTCGTCGCGTCAATCGACGGGAGGCCGCGTCCTCCCTGCGGGAGAAACGAGAGCATGGTCGAGCACATCGTCGTGGGAATCACCGGCGCCAGCGGCGCTGTCTATGCTGCCCGCGTTATCGAGCTATTGACCTTGGCCGGCGTTCACGTCCACCTTACCCTCTCCGGGCTCGGTCGGAGGCTGCTCCATGATGAACTCGGCATGACGGGCGTCGATGTTGGTGCGCTCAGCGGAGGTCGAGGCCATCTCATGACGCTTTATAGTTCCCAGGACATGGGCGCACGCATTGCCTCCGGCTCGTTCGTGCATCAGGGAATGGTCATCGTGCCCTGCTCGAGCAACACGCTCGGCGCGCTGGCAAGCGGCGTCACGACGACCTTGGCCCAGCGCGCCGCGAGCGTGACACTGAAGGAGCGTAGGCGCCTGATCATTGCGCACCGCGAGTCACCGCTGAGCCTCATAGATCTCGCCAATATGCAACGCCTGACCGAGGCTGGCGCGATCATCACGCCCCTCTCGCCGGGCTTCTATATGCTGCCGAAGACCATAGAGGACCTCGTCGATTTCATGGCAGGGCGGATCCTGGACCTCCTCGGTGTGCCTCACACGCTTAACACGCGCTGGCTAGGGGCGAGCGGGGCCGGATGCTGAGGCAACGGGAGCAATCGAACAACTCAAAGCACGAGCGGGCCAACCGATGAGGCGCGGCTCTCCACGCCTTTCAGGTCACACCTTCAGCCGACGAGAGCCTTCTCGTAGTCCGGATGAACTTGCGGCGCGCCCCTGGTCACGTGAGGGGTTCCTTCGGCCCACCCCGCGTTCGTCACTTGGATGAACTCGGCTTTTTCCCACAGATCTGCGACGTTCTCCGCCCCCGAGTAGCTCATCCCGGAACGAAGCCCCCCGAGATACTGCCGGACGAGCCGATCCAGCGGACCGGCATAGGGGAATGTGGCTTCCACACCCTCGGGGACGTAATTCTCGAATTCCTCTCTCGAGATCTTCTTGTTGGCGAGCTTGCGGAGTGTGAGCTCGACGCCGAGCGTGACGAAGCCGGTAGTGATTTTGTATTTGGTGCCGCCGACCTCGATGAGCCGTGCCTCACTCTCATCGCTGCCTGCAAGCAATCTGCCAAGCATCACGGTCGATGCGCCAGCGGAAATTGCCTTGGTGATGTCTCCGGACGTTCGGATGCCGCCGTCGGCGATTACCGGGATACCGCATCGGCGCGCCTCATCGACGCAGTCGATAATGGCAGTGATCTGTGGTACGCCGCATCCTGTGACCAACCGTGTCGTGCAGACGGCGCCAGGGCCGACACCAACCTTCACTGCATCCGCGCCGGCCCCGATGAGATCACGCGCACCCTCGGACGTGGCGACGTTCCCCGCGACGATGTCGACTCCGGCGTAGCGCGCCTTGAAATGGGCGATCACCTCCAGCGCGTAGTCTGCGTGCCCATGTGCGATGTCGACCACGAGCAGATCGGCGCCGCGTTCGACCACCAGATCTGCGCGGCGCAGGTAGTCGGAGCGGACGCCGACCGCCGCACCGACGCGGAGGCGTCCGTCGCGATCAACCGAGGCGTTCGGAAACTCCTCCCGTGAAAATGCAGCGGACTTCACTTCTTCGACAGCGTCCGCCTCGTCTTCGGGCGAGCACATCCGATGCACGAAGCCGATGCCCCCCACCTTGGCCATGGCGATCGCCATGCGGGCGCCAGTGCACCACGGCGTGTTCGCGGACACCATCGGCACGCGGAGCGGGATGCGCTGGGTCAGCATGGACGAGACGTCGACGTGCGATCGGCTCCGCATCGTTGTCCGCTTTGGGACGAGGAGGACGTCGTCGAACGTCAGGCCGGTAGCGATCGGCTTACCTTTGGTGATCATGGTTGGCCCGTCTCCTTCTCAGCGCGTGCGCTCGATAAATTCGGCCCGGATACTGGGCTCGCTTTCCAGGATACCGCGGAAACTGCTCGTTATGGTAGTCGAGCCTTGGCGCCGAACCCCGCGTGACTCCATGCAAAGATGACGGCACTCCAGGATCACCCCCGCCCCTCGCGGCGCCAATCCGTCGCTGATTGCCTCGACGATTTCTTGTGTGAGCCGCTCCTGTACCTGTAAGCGCCGCGCGAAGACATCGACGAGACGCGTCAGCTTCGAGAGCCCGACGATGCCCCGGTTGGGCACATAGCAGACATGCGCCATGCCGAAGAATGGCGCCAGATGGTGCTCACAATGAGAGTAGACCGGGATGTCGCGAACAACGATGAGATCGCTCCGCGAGCTCCCCTCGATGGGAAAGGTCTTCAGTACACGCTCAGGATCGACGCGGTAGCCGCGCGTCCATTCCCGCCACGCCCGGGCGGCGCGGCTCGGCGTCTCCTGCAGCCCGTCGCGACTTGGATTCTCGCCCAGTAGGGAGAGCAAGTCACGGATGTTTTGCTCAAGCCGCTCGTCTCCGTCAGCGTCGCCCGGAGAATCAAGGTTTTCCTGCGAGGATATGGCGTGCTTGGGTTTCATCAACGTATACTCAGAATTTTATGCATCTGTAGGGTGAAAGTATAGCCGAAACACTTGGCCACTTCGACGCAGGCCTGCTGGTTGACGATGTTGGCCCGAGGGTCGCCGTCGTCGCGTGGCATGACGTAGACCCGTACGTCGGAGGAGGGCCTCGCGATCCGCGCGCGGTGGCCCGGGCGCTGCGTGGACAGCGTCGGGAGGCCGTCCTCCGGGTCCGTCTCGCCTGCAGCGATGACATATTTGTACGCTGTTATGCGTGGGATGATGGCTGGGTGGAGCTTGGTGGTCTTCGGGCTGCACACCACGGAGAGCCGTGGATGCTCGGGGAGGTCGAGCCACAGCGAGCCGCTCGTCTCAATCTGCACCCGGAGCCCATCGGCGAGCAGGCGCTGCAGCAGCGGTACGATGTTTTGCCGGAACGGCTCCCCCCCCGTCAGGACCGCGAGGTCGCAGCTTGGGGGGCGCATCGCAGAGACACGGCCCACGAGTTCGTCGAGCGTGGGGTGATCGGTCGACGATTCGAAGTCGGTGTCGCACCAAAAACAGCGCAGGTTGCAGCCGGCGAAACGGATGAAGATCGCAGGCTGCCCGGCGAACGGGCCCTCGCCTTGCAGGGTAAAGAATACTTCCTGGATCCAGAGAACTTCTCCATCGTCCAGCTCCTGCGGGCGAATTGCGTTTTTACCGAGCATCGATCGCTACCTCAGCACAGCAGTTCTCGGTCTCCCAAAGGACGACCCTTGTCACCGTCACGGACGTATCCTCGAGAACGCGTGGCGCCACCTCGGTCAGGAGCTCGCGCGCGAGGTTCTCGGCGGTGGGATTTGCCTGTGTTACGTAAAGCTTCTGTCCCGTGAGCTGCTTGACCGCCTTTATGGCGTCGGTGTCCTCCTTCCAGAGGATGACGCCGTGATCCCAGTTCTCCTCGATCCAAGCACCGAGCCTCTGCTTCAGAACGCCGAAATCGATGACACGGCCGATGACGTCGAGCCCGGTCGGTGAGAATGCGTGGAAGAACGCGACGTAGTTGTGTCCGTGGAGGTTTCGACATTTCGACTCGTGCTGGTGCACGCGATGCCCCGCACAGAACTGGAGCCTCCTAGCAACGTGGATAGCGGTCATAACGCTCCCGGCCGGCGCGGCGCCGTCGCCTTGACCCCGAGCGCGCGAGCGGCCCCTCCGCAGCGCGGCGGTCCCTGGTTGGCCTCGGCGGTCGCACGACACTTGGGCGAACGGCCGCTCAGTACTCCACCCATTGGTACTCCTCGTTGCGCTTCACCACGACGCCGACCCGATCCCCTCGACGCTGGCCACGCTTCTCGTAGGACTGCGTGTGCACGTGGAAGTCGAAGATGGAGAGCTCGCCGAGGACACGATGAATGTCCTCCGCGACGACCACGGCCTTGACGCGGCGATCGGCGGCGAACGCAGCGTCGAGCACCTCTTGTGACGGGGAGCGCGTCTGGATGAGCGCCACGAACTCACCGAAGGTATCTAGTGGGTAGCGCACGTCCTCGACCTGGTGACCGAGGTCGCGGAGGTGCGCCAGCATGAACACCTCGTTGCCTAGTGACATCAGCGTAAGGCCGCTCTCCTTTCCGCAGAAGATGCCGAGGTAGTGCGGGTCGGGGCGGCAACGGACGGCGTCGATCAAAAGCACGGGGCTTCTGGTCGGGGCGCAGTAGTAGCCCTTGAATTCCCCAAAGGGCGCCTCGTCATCGAGTTCGGTCTGGATGCGGCCGTGGATTACGATCTCCGCGGTGGAAGGAGCGGGCGGATAGTCACCGGCGTCCTCGCTCAGGCTTAGCGGCGCCCCTCCAAGGCTGGCGGCGGCTTCGTAGCTGTCCCGTTCATAGGGAACGCGAAACGCGCCGGCGACATAGGTCGAAAGCGGTCCACCGAGGAAGAGCGTGATGGGCACCTCTCGCCGCCCCGCCTGTCGCGCCGCCTGCACGATTCGAAACGCGTCCGTGCGCGGGTCCATGAAGATCGCCCCGCGGCGGGGATCCTTCACGTGCACGCGGTAAAAGCCGAGGTTGAAGACGCTGTACTCGGCATTGTAGAGACAGCCGATCGCGGACGTCAGGTACTTGCCGGCGTCACCGGGCTGGTGTCGCAGGATAGGGAGCTGCGACATGTCCTCAAGTGGCTCCGTCGCGAGGCTGCGCGCGGTCCTCACCTCTCCCCTACGCGACGCGAAGCGCTCGGCGAGTTCGGCGAGGTAGCCGCGCTCGGGGCAGCGCATCGCGCCCAGGAGGATCTCGCGCTTAAGCAGGTTCATCACCACCTTGAAACGTGGCGTGTCGCGTATACGCGAGAAGACGAACGTTGGATACGCGCCGTAGCGCGCGACCCACTCGCTAATGAAGCGAGTAATCCCGAGATCTGGATCGAGCTCCTCACTTACCACAAATAGCTTCGCCAGTTGCATGGCCGATCGCATAGACCCCCCCCGAATCTGTGTCTGTCAATACCTCTCCCACGGGAAAGTCACCCACCCGTGGACGATGCATGCATGGTAATCGACAACGTCGCACGGAGAGCGCATGCCGAGATTGCGCTGGTTCACCACCAATGTGACCGATACGAGGCGGTCGCAGAGGGGCGTGAGCACCTCGCGTGCCCGCATCATGGTCAGGCCCTCGCCCACGATGTCGTCGACGAGGAGGACACGCCGGCCCTGAAGCCGCGCAGTGTCGAGGAGTCCGCAAACAGTCGGGAGGCTCTTCGACGACTCGATGTCGTCGCTCTCTGTTCGCCGGATATCAAGGACCGCAAAATCGCGGACGCCGAGGCGGTGCGAGAGCATGACGGCCGGCACGAGGCCGGAACGCGATATGCCGAGCACGACATCCACCTCGACGCCACTCAGAGCCCTGCGGAGCAGCTCGGCGAGCTGATCCACCTCCTGCCATGACATCGTGATAATCTCACTCATATAGCAGAACCCCGAGACCCCGAATCTCGCACGGTCCGGTCAATCACCCCGACTAAACGGAGAGCTTCGTCGTAGACGTATCGAGCTTCGTAGATCGGTGCGTTTGGATCGATGATGTGAGGGAAGAAGATCTTGTCCGACTCGGGGATCTCAAGGAAGGGGACCTTCGCGATCGGCCACCAGCGAAGCACGCCTTCGCGCCCGTCGGAGACCACTTCGCCCGTCACGGTGGTCGCCACGTAGATGAAAATCAGCCATTGCCATGTCGGGAGCGGCGAGACCTCAGCTATGATGCCACGCAGCGACATGGCCTCGATGCCCAAGGTCGCCTCCTCCTTAACCTCGCGCACCGCGCACTCCCAAGGCGCCTCGTGCGGCTCGATCTTCCCGCCGGGGGCCACCCACATTCCCACGAACGGCGGCCGACGGCGCCGTGCGAGCAGCACCTCGTTGCCCCTCACGCAGTAAACCAGCGTCGTCAGGACGGGCTTCATGGTCGGCTCCGCCCCGACAGCTCCGCCACATGCGCCGGCAGTCGCCGGATATCGTCAAGGACTGTGAAGCCCGCCACTTGGGAAGGAGGTTCCACGCGCTCGTGCTCCCAGGTAAGCGTGTAGGGGATGTGCACCGCCGAGCCGCCGATATCGAGGACGGGCAGGGCATCCGACCTCACCGAGTTGCCGACCATTAGAAACTCGGCAGGGAAGATACCTCGTTTTTCCAGGATACGGCGGTAGGTCGCAGGGCTCTTTTCGGTGACGATCTCTATGGACGTGAAGTACTCCGCCAGGCCGGAACGGGCGATCTTGGTTTCCTGTTCGAAAAGGTCGCCTTTAGTGATCAAAAAGAGCTGAAATTCGCGGGACAGGAGCAGGAGGGTCTCCTCGACACCTTCGATGGGTTGCACCGGCTCGGTGAGGATCTCCTTGACCGCCTGGATGATGATGCGGACGTCGGAGCCTGTTATTCTCTCCTCTGAGAGCTCGATCGCTGTCTCCAGCATCGAGAGCGCGAAGCCTTTTGCGCCATAGCCGAAATGCTCGAGGTTCCGCCTCTCTGTCTCGAGGAGCTTCCGATCAATCCACTCCGACGAGTGATAGTGTGATAGCACGCTCCGGAATTTCTCCTGAGCCACGGAGAACAGATTCTCGTTATGCCAGAGGGTATCATCTGCATCGAATCCAATGGTCCTGATCATTGCTAGCCTCACCGCGGTTCCGCCGGCAGGTTCGCCTGGTGCGGCATCAGGAGATCGCGGCATGCCCCGCCTCTGACGGCCTCCGCCACTTCCACCGTCCGCCGGGCCATCGCAAGGCCAACGCGTATCGCCCCGTCCAGCGTGCCGTGCACCGCTATACCCGCAACGAACCCTGCAGCGAACGCATCGCCGGCGCCAATGGTCGTGACCACGCGCGTCTGCGGCGCTGGATAGAAGCGCGCCACGCCGTCAACACCGAGGGCGACACCCTCAGCACCGCAGGTCACGACGGCCCAGCGGATGCCCGCTGCGTTCAGGTGGCACGCTGTGTCCAATGCCGCCGCCATGCTGTCAACCGGCACTCCAAGGAGACGCGCAGCTTCTCCTGCGTTGAGGATGACGCATCGAAATCGACGTAAGAGCTCCCAGCGTGGGCCGACCTGATCGAAGCGGGTGAGGAGTGCAACGGAGATGATATCATGCTGCGCGGCGTAATCCAGCGCGTGCTCGACCGTGTCGGTGGGCAGCCCCGTCTCGGTGACAAGGTAGTGAATGTCGTTCGCAAGGCGCGGCTCAATGAAGGACCAATCGAACAGGTCGAGGGGTGGCTGGACGATTTCGCGCCGACGTACCTCGCCATTCACGCCGATCTCTCCTATGAAGCGCCCGACTCCTCCGGCTGCATCAATGGCCGCGACGCACACTCCGGCACGGCACAGGTGGGCCGCCATGTTGCGCCCGAGGTCGTCGGAACTTAACAGGGTGAACAAAATCACCCCCACCCCGAGCCAGCCGAGATTCTCGGCGACGTTGCGGCCGACGCCGCCATAGCGAGGCGGACCGATGGGCGTGCCGCTGGTTGCGTCGAAGACGTAATCGAGAAATGCAGAGCCGAGCACGGCAACGACCGGTGCAGGCATGTCGGCTGCAACGAGAGGATCAGCAGGAATGAAGGAGCTGCCGAGGCTCTGCATGTCGGGCCACCCGCTAACCAGTGTTATATGCTGCACTCCCAGATTACGTCGCAGCCACTCTATCTCGAACGCAACGCGCGTGGCAAGCATTTTAGGGAGTTGCGGTAGGGACGGTCCTTAGTCGCCGTGCTGGCCGACTCGGATCGCCCTCCGCACAGATTCCAGCGTGCGGTGCTAGCACCGAACGCCCCGGCAGCGCCTCGCACAATCAGAACCGATTTCCGGCATGTCTGGAAGCACAGGCCGAGCGTCTGGCAGTCGCTGCGAGCCGGCAGCGAAGCCCATCGCGATCCGTCTGCCGTCGAGCCAGGGCAACGAGAGCTGCACCGCGTTGAACTGCCGGATCAGCGGGCGAAGCAGGGCGCGTCGCCGCATCGCTTCGAGCACGACGAGCAGGGGCGACGAGGTGACGAGCAGCTCGGCGTCGCGCACGAGCACCCAGCGGCGGAGCGTGCGCGGGTGCGCGAGGTGAAACCTCTTCGGCAAGGCGAGGCCGAGCTCGCGCAGCGCGTCCCAGGCGCACGCGGCCAGCCAGGCGCAGAGCGTGAGGGGCCCTCGGCGGAAGCCAGGGCGGTCCGGCCGGCCCGTCTTGGGGTAACCGCTCGGCACCGTGTCCAGCGCCAGGTCGTGAACCCCGATGCGGTAGCCCTGCTCGTGATGCTGACGGCTTCTGAACTCGTGCAGCAGCTCGAGCGCGGGGGTCGCCTCATCGTGAAGAATGAAGAGGGCGTGCCAGCGATCCTTGCCCCTCATCGCACGCTCACGCACGACGAGGGTACGAACCGGGCGAGCGATGTCCCGGATCGAGATCGTCGTCTCTGCGATCTCGATCGCCTTGGGCTTGGCGCCGACATAACGACCGGGCTCTTCGATGCGAGTGAACGCCTCCTTCGGCAATCGCTTCCAGGCAGCGACGTACGCCGGCCGCCGGGGCACACGAATCAAGAATACGGTCTTCCGATAGCGGTCAAAGTCGCGCAACGCGGCATGCTTTTTGGCAGCTCCCGCGTCGAGCAGCATGCGCACCTGGCGTGGGCGAACACGGGCCCGCACCGCGCGAATCATACCACCGACCAGCGCGTCGAGCGCGGCATTGCCGCGGGTGACGACGAGGTGGAGGAAGCATCGGCTGGCCGGCCAGTGCAAGAAAAAGAGCTTCTCGATGCGCATCTTCTTGTTGCGAATCGTGTGAAATCCCTTGGCGATGCGAAACTTGCGCGTGAAGCGCGCGATCGCGTGCTCATCCAGGCTGAGGGTGACCGCATGACCCCGCAGCTTTCCGAATCGCTCGGTCGCCCGCGAGAACGACTGCACCGCCCGGGTCGTCACCGCGCGCACAAGACCGCCAAGGCGCGAACGAGACAAGACGCGCCGGCCACCGGTCAAGATCGCAAAGCCCATGTCCTCGATCGTCTCGAAGTGAAAGATGCGCTCGATTCCAAGCGCTGCGCGAAAGAACAGCGACAGCACAAGCCGCCGTGCCTTGTCCGCGTCGCCGAGCACCTTGGCCAGCGTGCGCTCGGAGACCTGGCTCAACGCGAGCGCGCAGGGGAGCAGGAGGAAGGCGCCTCCAACGTGGGTGCGTCCGAGGGAAAAGGGAGCTGTCCGCTTTGCTGCTGGGCGTGGCCGCGCTCAGGATGCAGCGCGCCCAGGCCATACGCCTTGAAGAAGCGCCGCAACGTCAGCGGATCGACCTGGATCCCGAACTCGCGCTCGATAAACTCGACCACCTCGGCCTGCTTGCAGCGCGGGTGGTCCACCAGGTACTTGGCGATCGGACCGGCATGCTCGGCGTGCAGCTTCGGCTGACGATGCCGTCCAAGCTCAGCCCAGACCGATTCGAGCAGCTCCTGCGCCGAGAGCGCCTGGACCAAGCGCATGGCCCGGTCGGTGCGCCCGACGGCCGCGCCGACTTGCGCCGGGGTCAGGCCCATGCCCGCGTGCAGCAGGAAGAAGGCCGCGGCGCGAAGCACGATCGGCTGGCCGCCGGTGGCGGCCACGAAGCGCACCGCGGCTTCGAGCAACACGCGCTGCGCCCCCGTCGCCCGTTGCAGCAGGCCGGCGTGCTCTAGGCTCCAGCAGGCCCACGCGTCCTCAGGCGGCTCGCTCTGCTGTGCGCTGATGCTCTTGATGGTCATCGTCCCCTCCTGACGCGCAAGCATCCCACCGGCGCTGCGGCGTGCAGGTCCGCGATGCAGCCGACCGCTGAGGTGGCCCGGTCTCTGGGGCGGAAGTCGTCCGTGAACGCTCAGAGGGGCCCCGTGGCGTTTGGTGCTACTAGTGCCGCCCCTCAGATTTGACGATCCGTTTCGCTCGGCTCGTGCGTCTGGCGGGCGTGAGCGGAGAACGAAAACAGCGGAAGCCAAGGTTCAGGGGCTCCAGCTCAGCCAGGAGGACCAGCAGGCTCTGCGCCGACGCGAGCGGGAGGGCCTGCTGGGCATGGTGGTCGAGCGGCGGATCCAGGCGCTACGTCTGCATGATAATGGCTGGACGATCACCCAAGCGGTGAAGGCGACGGGAACGTACCGCCGCGAGGTGCGACGCGTAGCTACCCGTTTCCTGGAGGGCGGGGTAGAGCATGCGCTGAGCGAGGAGCCCCGGCGGCGCCGTTCCAAGCTCCTCGACAGTGTGCAGACTGCTGCGCTCATCGCTATGGTCTGCGGTCCGCCGCCCGAGGGGCGGGCGCGATGGACCGTCGCCCTGGTCGCCGACGAAGCCGAGCGGAGAAAGATCGTTCGCTCGGTCAGCCGAGAGATCATACGAAGGATCCTCGCCGACCAGGACATTAAGCCCTGGCGGGAAAAATGTGGTGCGTTCCGAAGATCGACGAGCCGTTCGTCGACCGGATGAAGGACGTGCTGGAACTGTACGCCCGGCCCCACGACCCGAGCGAACCGGTCGTAGCCCTCGATGAGCGCCCCGTCGTCCGGCACGACAATGCAAGGCCGGATAGGCCGATGCGCCGAGGGAAGCCGCGGCGTATCGATCACGAGTACGTGCGTCGGGGGACGGCCAACATCTTCTGCATCGTGGAGTCAAAGACCGGGCGCCAATTCACCCACGCGACCGAGGATCGGACGCGTCCCTCCTTCGTACTCGCCGCCGAGCGCGTTGCCCGTGCCTACCCGCGGGCGAGCCGGATTCACCTGGTGCTGGACAACCTCATATATTCACCCCTGCATCGCTCATCAAGGCCTTCGGAGCCGAGCAAGGCCACGCGCTTGCCTCGCGTTTCGCGTTTCACCACACGCCTAAGCACGCGAGCTGGCTCAACGGCGCGGAGATCGAAGCCAGTCTCGTGTCCAGGGAGTGCCTCGGCCGCAACCGCATCCCGACGTTGGCTGAGTTCCGGGGTCGCGTCCGGCAGTGGAATGCAGCCGCGGACCGGGCTCGCCGCAAGATCAACTGGAAGTTCACCGTCCGCAACGCCGAGCGAATCTTCGGGTCCGACTGGTTTAACAGAATCGTATCAGAGCACTGGAGCAGCGGAATGGCGAGCAGAGTTCCGCGCAACTCGCGACAATGATGCTGATCTGGGAGGAACCCACATGCGCCGTGGCCATTACATTCATCCCCGAGGCCGGTCATTCCACGCCGCAAACGACGAGTCAGAGCATGAGCTCCAGCGGCGACAGGCCCGGAAGACGCAAGGGCCGCTTTTCGTCGGGATCTTCGTGCAAGTCGTATGCTTCGACACCCTCGCTGCCGACCTGCCAGATGAGCTTGTACCGATCGGCGACCCTAAGCCCGCGCAGCGGCCGCAGGTGTCGAAACTGCGGATTGATGGCTCCGAGCTCTTCGGGGAAGAATGTTTCGCAATATGCCAGACGGTGGCTGAGCTCCTCACCACGCACGATAGGCAGCAGCGAATCGCCGTCCAACCGAGGACCGGGCAAGCTCAGCATATCTAGGAGGGTCGGAACGACATCGACGAGCCGGACCTGCGAGTTGATCGCGAGCCCTGCCGGCAGTCGTCCCGGCGCGCGCAGCCACAAGGGGACGAGCTGGGTGGTGTCGAAGAGGAGGCAGCCGTGCCCCTCCTCCTCGGGGTGCCCCTGACCCCCGGCATGGTCGTTCGAGTACCAGCCGGCCAGGTCCTCACCGTGATCCGAGAGCGCTACGAGGATGGCGTCGTCGAGCGCGTACCCGAGGCTGGCCACACCGTCCAGCAGCATGCCGAGGTAATGATCCATATAAGCGACCTCGCCCTCGTAAGGATTCGCGATCGGGACGTCCATCTGAACCGGTGCCTCATATGGCCAGTGGGCGTCGAAGAAATGGACGAAGAGAAAGAACGGCTCGCGCGGGCGCGCGGCGAGCCAGCCTAGTGCGCGCTCGACAACCAATGGTGCCCGTTTCAGCGCGGTGCCGCGAAGCTTGACGTCAGCCACCTCGACTGGATCCCGCCCGTCCGGCAGCTTGGGGATCTCGTCATCGTAGTGGGAGAAGCCACGGAAAAGGCCGTACCAGCGGTTGAGACCCGGGCAGGAGACGATGGCCCCCGTTGCGTAGCCCTGCGCGCGCAGAAGCATGGCGAGCGTCGGAGCGTTGCTGTTCAGCTTCTCGCGGAGCAGGTGACGAATCCCGTGATTGGCTGGTTGCAGACCAGTCAGGATGGTGCCGTGGCTTGTAGGCGTGAACGGTGCAGACGCGATCGTGCGCCGAAAGGTCGTGCTCTCCCGTCCTAAGCGCGCCATGGTCGGGAACCGCCCGGAGTAGGCGACGTCCGCGCGGAGCGTGTCGAGCGATATCAAGATAATATTAGGTAGCAAGCCCGCCTCCTGGTGCGCGTCATTTCGTTCCGACAGCAATCCCGAAGAGCATGTGATCCACGAGCCGCCCGTCCGCCGTCCGCTCGATGGCATGCAGGCGGCGGAATGCCTCTGAGGCCTCGTCGTAGAAGCTCCCGATCTTCCGCCGTTGCTCCTCGTCGATGGCCCCATTGTCCGCCCAGGCCTCGACGTCCTCCACGGATACGTGCTCGCGCAGCGACGTCTCCCGACAGCCCGCGTCCGCGAGGAGGCGGAGCAGATCCTCGCGGAGATAGAAATTGCGCCGCGCCGGATTGCGCAAGCTGAGTATCTCGAAGTATTCGTCTCTGTCCTCCTCGCCGTAGGCGCAGAGCTGGATAAGACAGACGCGCCCGCCCGGTCTGGCCACGCGGACCATCTCGCCCACCGCGCGGCGGTGGTCCATGAACTGCAGGCCCTGTCTCGTCACCACGATGTCGAAGCTGTTGTCCGCAAACGGCAGGCACTCGGCCGCGGCCTCTACCAGTTCGTCCACGTGGTCGCGGGCCTGCTCGAACATGGCCGGGGTAATGTCTACGCCCGTGACGATCGCCACGCGGCCTTGGAAAAGCTGGGACACGAGCCCCGTCCCGCACGCGACATCGAGCACGCGGTCCGTCCCGCGCGGCGCGGTCGCATCAAGCACAAGCGCGCCCAGCCTTGAATCGCGGCACCACCGGCTGGAGGTGTCATAAGTGGGGGCCCGGGCGGTGAAGTGATCGATAACGTTCGTAGCTAGACTCGAGCTCATGGTCCTCCAGCAGTGCCGTCTAAGGCTTGCTTGCGGCGAAGATGCACCAGCGCCAGCAGTCGTGGATGGCACCGGAAGGGGTGACCTCGAACGGGTGCACCGCTCGCACGGCCCTGGGTGCACCATAATACAAATCACGGATTTCGTGACGGTTGATGATCGGTGTCTCGTGGGTCTCGATCCAGAGATCGATGTCCTCCCACTGCAGGTACTCGGTCACCTGGATATCGCGAAAGCCGGCACGCTCCAGCAGCGCGCGGAAGTCCTGCTCGGTGAAGTTGTTGAAGAAGAGCGGCTGCTTCTTCTTCAACACCCTGAACATCCAGGGGGCATCAATGTCGCAGAAGGGTACGAGCTGGCCGACAATGAACTGCCCCCCGGGCTTCAGGACCCGGAAAATTTCAGCGACCGGGCGATCTGGTCGCGGGAGGAGGTGCAGCACCTCACGATTCACAACCAGGTCGAAGGACGCGCTCGGGAACGGTATGTCGTAAACGTCGCCCTGGTGCACCTCGTCGAGGCGAGTCTGGGCGAGCTTCACCATTTCGGGGGTCAGATCGAGGCCGACGATGGCGCCGACGCGATCCCGGAACGAGGCACCAACCACGCCGCTGCCGCAGCACACGTCCAGGACACGAGCATTCTTGTCGACCCGGCAGGCGGCGGTGTGTGCGTCGAGCAACCCGCTGTCAGTGATCCACCGCGCGGACTGGTGCCAGTTGCGAGAACGTATACCGAACTGTGCCTTGTAGATCTCCTTGGACCGCATCGCTTCGACGCTCTGGTAGCGGGCTCGCTCCCCAGCGCGGCGGGCGGCAGCCCGCGCGCGAGCGGACTCGATAGCCCTGCCGACCAACGTCACGGCCAGGTCGGCGTTGCGGTCGAGTGCGGCGGAGAGCTCACGCGTCGCGACGCGGGCTACGGCCTCGGTCGCCTCCGGCGAGGTCAGCACCGACTTGGTCTGCCCATCGAACCGGGGCTCCCGCAGCTCTATCGACAGCACGCAGGTGAGCCCCTCGCGGATATCGAAGCCTGCGATCTCCTCCAGCTCGGCGTCGAGGAGCCCGTTGGCGACGGCGTAGCCGTTAATGACGCGCGTCAACGCTGCATTGAGGCCATCGACGTGGGTTCCACCACGCGACGTCGCCACTCGGTTCACGTACGACGAGATGTCCTCCGTGTAGTCCGAGGTCCATTGTAGCGCGACGTCGACTGCGACCCCGTCGTGCGCGCCGCACAACCGCACCGGCGCGTGTATCGGGTGGCGCTCCTTATTGAGGTGCTCGACGAATCCAACGACGCCCGTGTCGTAGTGGTACACTTCGCGTTCGGCAGGGCGGTGTTCGAACTCAATCGTGAGACCGGGCTCGAGAAAGGCGTGTTCCTTGAGTCGGCGCGCCAGCTCGGCCACCGGCGGAGCTGCGCCGCCGAAGATCTCGCGGTCCGGTCGGAAGTACACGCGCGTACCGCGTCTTGAGGCCGGTCCACGATCCATGAGCTCCTCCACGACATCGCCGCGCGCGAACCGCTGCGTATGGTGACGGCCATCCCGCCAGACGTCGAGCACGAGCCACTCGGAGAGCGCGTTCACGCACGCAAGCCCGACCCCGTGGAGCCCACCGGCAACGGCATAGGCTCCCTCCTTGAACTTTGCGCCAGCATGCAGGGTCGTGAGCACCGTTTCGCACGCAGGGCGGCCGGTTTCGGGGTGCCGATCCACCGGAATGCCGCGCCCGTCGTCCTCGACGGAGAACGAGCCGTCCTCTTCCTGCGTGACCACGATCTTCATGCAGAACCCGGCCATCGCCTCGTCTACGGCGTTCTGCACCAGCTCCTCGACGAGGTGCAGCACGCCGCGCGCCCCGGTGCTGCCAATGTACATCGCCGGCCGCTGCCGCACCGCGGAAAGCCCGCTCAGCACGAGGATGCTCGAAGCGTTGTACTGATCCGCAGCTCGATCTCGCACCGTCTTCATAGCCCCCGCGCCACATATGGACGCTCATTCTCCTCTCGGTCTGTTCGAATCAGCGGGACGCGAGTACTCATCGGACCGCTTCGGCATCCGCTCCAGAGCCTCGCGCAGAAGGACGACATGCGCGCATTTGGCCTTGACGAGCGTCTCGAACCAGCTGGCGATGTCGGCGAAGCCCTCGGCGTCGGCCGTCCGAGCCATGGCCAGGAGCGTCTCGGTGGCGTCTTGCTGCTCCGCGGCGATAATGGCGCGCAGGTTCGTAGCTGTCTCCCCGAGCTCAAGGCCGCTCCGGGGCTCGCCCGCCCGCTTGAGGAAATCGACATGGCCGTCCGCGAGCAGCACCTGCAGTTCGACCAGCTCACGCAAAGTCCGGGCCACGTCGGGGTAACCCTCGATCTCCGCGACGCGCGCGACGTAAGCGTAGATGCGCGCTGTCTGCGCATCGCTCGCGAGTGAAGCTTTGAGGTGAGCATGTGTTAGGGTACCGCGGAGTTTCGAGCTGCGTTCCTGTTGCAGATCTGCGCTGGTGGTGGGAATGTTGCGTGCGACGGGCATTGCGTTGAAGGGAAGTGCGGTTGAGGTTTCTTCGTGGAGCAGGATAGCAGGACGTTGACACACTCGCTACATGCTGCGGATCGTCGGTCGGGCTTCGCGGAACGCTGTAATACTTCTGCGCCACCGCTCCCGGCTTCACGCGCTCGCGGAGCCTCTGACTATATTGCTAACGCGCGAGGCGCTTGGCTCCGCACGGGATCATCGAGGCGCCCTCCTTGGCGGCGCCCGGCGCTCCGACCTGATCGAGCGTGAAAGCCTCGGAGCCGGGAGCGAGGCTCGCCCCGGCGGAGCTGAACTTGCGGCGCCAGCCCTCCCCCGCGTACCCGGTCGAACGCGGCTGTCCGCTGTCGTGGTTCGGATGGTAGTACTCGAAGTGCTCCGGCCAGTAGACGAAGTCCATCACTGGGCCGGGTTGGTAGGCGTCGTAGATGCGCTTGTACGCTTGCCGCAATGTCTTCTCGGGGAGACCATTATAATTGAGGAACTCGTCCTCGTGAAGCGCCTGCTCGATGGAGAGCCAGTTGAAGTGATCAACCTCGCTGCGGATCTTCCCCGACTCGATGGCGCTTGTGTACACGGATGTCCCTGGCATAGCCGAAAGGTACTTCACCCGCGTGACGTGGTTGTGCTCCTCGGCCCATTGCGCTGTGTGCTCGAGCGATTCATCAACTTCGCCAGGGAGGCCGACGATCAACAGGGCGCCGAACCGGACCCCCGCGTCCCACGTCTGCCGCATCGCGCGGATCGACAGGTTCTCGCTGTTGCCTTTCCGGGCCTCCTTGAGTATGTCAGCGCCCAGCGATTCGACGCCGTAGAGGATGATGTCTGCCCCGGATTCGCGCATCGCAGAGAGGCGCTCCGGATCGACGTCCGCGCAGCGGGTGAGGCAGGTCCAGCGCAGCTCATGCTCCTTGATGACGTCGACCATCTCGAGCGTCTGCCGCTTGTGGGACGTAAAGGTGAGGTCGACGAAGAAGGCGAAATCGATGCTATATTGCTCCTTCAACCAGGTGAGATCTTCGCGAAATTTCTGCGGGGACTTGGTCCTCACTTGCGGCGTCGTGCGATAGCAAAACGAACAGTCCATCTTGCAGCCGCGGCTGTAAGAGGTGATGATCTGACGTTGCATCCCCATGGGGCTCTTGGCCTGCGGCCACAGATCAAGCCGCATCCGCGGCAAGCTGTCGAGATCCATCATCTGGCCGCGCGGCGGCGTCCGTTTGATCGCGCCTTCGCTGTCTCGATACCAGATGCCGTGAATCCGGGGCAGGTCGACGCCCCACATCCCTTTGGCATAGCTATCCATCAACTCGAGAATGGTAATCTCGCCCTCGCTGATAACGGCGACGTCACAGCTCGTATTCTTCATGAATACGTGCGGTGCGGAGGTGACCAGCGAGCCGCCGATGATCACGGGCACACCGGGGAGATCCGCTTTTACACGCGCGATCAAGTTCCGCACGAACGGGAAGTTGTCCTCGAAGGTCGCGATGCCGACCACATCCGCGCCTTCAGCGATACGCCGGCACGCCTCGTCGACGGGATCCGGCGAGTATCGGACGTCGACAATGCGCACAGGGTAGCCCGCGTTGTGGAGCACCGTCGCAATATAGCTGACGCCCTCGTACGGCGAAGTCAGGAAGAACTCCCATCCGCGAGGCATGGTGAAGGGGGACGGACCCACGACGAGCGTGACACGCGGCAACGAATGATCGGTCGGAACAGGCGTACGATCTTGTTCGCGCATCATGTTCTGATAATGCTCGTCTACTTTCGTTGTTGCCGACGTATAGAGCTCCGGTGCCAACGATAGCTTGGTCGACATTGCTCACCCCATAGTTGGCCAGAGGACCCCCCCGAAACCGACTCCTTGGCCCTGGCTCGGCACATTAGACTAGTTCGCCCGGGAACGCAACTCGGACTGGAGCAGGACGCGCGGCGGTTGACTGCGACCTGGCGGCCCCAGGCCGCGTGCCCAGCACTATGCTGCCAACCTATTGAGATCCCTGCGGTATGCTGGTGCTTAACGGGGCGCGTCAGGACGGAAATACGTGTATATTTACTCCGAGTGCAGCAGGGACACAATGGTCCATACGTAGCGGGCGCGTCAGATGCGCTCGTCGAGCGCGGCACCGCCATGTGCTTGACGGCAACCGTAGGGTGCGGATAGCTTTGGTTGGCGCTGCTGCCACCGGCGCTCGAGACGCGGACGAACGGAGGCAACACGAGGAGTCGAACTTTGTCGGATGACAGGGTCACCTCGAAGCGCATTCCCGGAGTGGCAATGGTTCATCGATGATGACAAGCCTCGAAAAGAGCAAGCGCGTCCACTGGGCCGTCGTCGTGGCGGCGCTTGGATACTTCGTCGACGTCTACGACCTCCTGCTGTTCAACATCCTCCGCGTGGAGAGTCTGAGGGCGATCGGGATCCCGGAGGAGGCGCTGCGCGAGCAGGGGCTGCTCCTCGTCAACCTCCAGATGATCGGCATGCTGTGCGGAGGTGTATTCTGGGGGGTGCTCGGGGACAAGCGTGGAAGAATATCGGTACTCTTTGGATCCATATTGCTCTATTCGTTCGCGAACATCGCCAATGGCTTCGCGGACACGCTGACGTTCTACGGCGCAATGCGGTTCGTCGCCGGCGTCGGGCTGGCAGGCGAGCTCGGTGCTGGCATCACCCTAGTGAGCGAGCTGATGACCAAGGAGTCCCGAGGCTACGGGACGACGGTGGTCGCCGCCGTTGGCCTCTTCGGGGCAGTGGCGGCGGCGCTCGTGGGCGACTACTTTCCCTGGCGGACCTCGTATTTCATCGGGGGCGGCCTCGGCCTGCTGCTACTCGCGCTCCGCTTTGGCGTGTACGAATCGGCGGTGTTCGCGGAGGTCAAGAAGCGTCCCGTCGTGCGCGGCAACTTCTTCCAGCTCCTCTCCTGCAGGGCACTCCGGGGGCGCTACCTGCGACTGATCATGTTCGGCGTGCCGGTCTGGTACACGACGGGCATCTTAGCCAGCTTTTCCCCAGAGATCGGGAAGGCAATGGGGATGAGAGAGACGCCGCGCGCGGGCCGCGCGATCATGTTCTGTTACATCGGGCTCGCTGTCGGCGACCTCGCGAGCGGTCTCCTTAGCCAGATACTCCGCTCGCGAAGGAATGTGCTCCTCGGCTTCCTCGCGCTCACCGCCGTATCGATGGCCGGGTACTTCATGGCTGCGGGCTCGTCCATCGAGGTCTTCTACGCCTCCTGCGCCATAGTCGGCTGCGCCGTCGGCTACTGGGCCGTTTACATGATCTTCATTGCGGAGCTCTTTGGCACGAACTTGCGGGCGACGGCGACGACGAGCGTGCCTAATTTCGTGCGCGCGGCCGTCGTGCCGGTGACGCTGGCGTTCTGGGTGCTCGACGCCCGGATCGGCGTGGTCGCCAGCACCGGGGTGGTCGCTGCGATCATCTGGCTGCTGGCGTTGCTGGCGCTGCTCAAGCTTCCCGAGACATTCGGCAAGAGCCTGGACTTCGTGGATAAATGACGACCCGGCGAGCGGCCCCGTTGGCGCGATCATGGTCGATGGCTTCCAGCCGGATGGCTTGCGCTTGGTACGGGGCAACGGCCCGCTTGACGACGGCGAACAACGAGGGCTACGTTAGGACGACTGCAGATTCACAACGGGATCACCTCAGCGGGGGTGGTCGTCTTGAGGTCAAGGGACATGGAAATCGAATGGATCTGGCTGGTTCCTCGGTCGAGGGCTGCTCGTATCTGGAATGCGAGGCAGCGATGAGCGGTGGACTCGATGTCGACACGGTGGCACGGCTGGGTGTGCAGCTACGTGGAAATCCCGAGCTTCGCGCGGTGTTCGAAGAATGCTTGCGCGCATTTGATGCACACGGCGAGCTCGCGGTGGTCGTGAAGGGCTCGATAGCGAAGGGCTCCACTGACCGCTATTCGGATATCGATCTGGCGGTAGCACCGTTCGATATGGCTCGCTTTAACGAGGCGCGCGATTTTGTGGTCCGGACGGTGTCGGCGACCGGTCGTGTGCTCGCCCACTTCCCGGCGACGCACCTGGACTTGCCAAACCTGCTCATCTTCTTCCTCGAGCGAGGCCAGGCGCTCGTCAAAGTCGACGTCGAGGTCGTCGCGCGGGATCGTATCGTGGCGGGCCCCGGGGCCCTGGTCCTCATCGCCCCTGCCGACGGCGGGCTGGCGGTGGCATCGCCGCCTATGCAGGAGCCCGATTTCGCCGGTCTACACCAGCGGTTCTGCGGCTGGCTGTGGTACACGTTCACCAAGGCCGCGCGGGGCGAGTTGATCGAGGCGGCGGACTCCATTGACGTGATGCGCGTTCGTGCGCTCTTGCCCTGCCTGCAGCGGGTAAACGATCTCCCGCTGGAGGGCTATCGTTTCATCGAGAAGCGCCTCCCGCCGGCCGAGCTTGCGGCGCTGCTCCGCACGTTTCCCGCCGCCCGCGACCAGCGTGACGAGATCTTTCGCGCGCTCGACGAGCTCGCGCGGATGTTTCATAGCCTCGAGCCGCGCCTGCGGACCGTCATCGGCGAGGACCAGCGCTGTGCAGACCTCGACGGAATGATGCGCATCATCGAAAGGGAGCGCCGGGCGCTCCCTTTCGGTTGAGCTGAAGAATGGACGGGGTACGCGCAGGCAGGTTAGGCGATCGCCTCATCGACGAGGGCGTCTACGTGAGCGCATTGGTCCTGGGGATGCCCGTCGCCGTGGCGGAGCTGGTCCAATCGCTGCGGAGGACGATACCGATCCAGGCGCCGCCCGAGCATCAGCTCGATCCGCACCTCACAGTACTCTATCTCGGTATCATGCCGTCGCCGCAGCTCGAGCTGCTCCGCCGCAGCTTACTTGCGCTGCGACCGGTAGGGCTCGACGTGAACCTTGGGGGGATCGGTACCTTCGCCGCCGCGGGGAGGATCACGAATGTTCATCTGCGGGTGGAGGAGTGCGCCGCGATCCGGGAGCTGCACTGGCGAGCGCTCGACATATGCAGGGCGCACGCTTGGCCTCCCCAGACGCCTTACGCGGGCAATGGCTACGTGCCGCACGTCACGATACTGGATTGCATCGACGTCCCTGCCGCGGATTTCATGCCTCCGCCGGTGAGTGCGCTACTGCCCGTGCATGCGTGGCTTGACGACTTACACCTCATCGGTCGGCGCGTCGACGGCTGCCGGCCAGGCGGATGAGAGCATGCCAGACGTGGTCTTCTTCGATGCCGCCGGCACCCTCTTTCGCTTCGCGCCGTCGTTCGCCGAGCTCTTTGCCGAGCGTTGCGGCCGTTCCGGCTTGTCTATAACGGCCGCGGACGCGGCTGCAGCATACCAGGCGGCTGCGAGCGTTCTCCACCAGCGCGGCGAGAGCCTCCTGTCCGGCACGCCATTTACCTCGGCGGAGCGTGCGCGCCGCTTCTGGGCGCGGCTGTACCAGGACATGCTCGAGCATCTTGGCGTGAGCGACGATTGCCTGGTTACAGAGCTCCTGCTCTCACTGTCGAGCCCCCGGTCGTACGAGCTCTTCACCGACGTGCCGCAGGCGCTCGCCAGGGTTCGGGAGCTAGGCGTGCGCATGGGGGTGATCTCGAATTTCGAGCCCTGGCTCGTCGATGTGCTCGAGCGGCTCGGCATAGCCGGCTACTTCGAGCTACTCGTGATCTCGACCCGCGAGGGCGTCGCGAAGCCCGATCCGGAAATCTATCATCGGGCGGTGCAGCGAGCTGGCGTCCTGCCCTCACGGACGCTCCACGTCGGCGACTCGCTGGCGCACGACGTCATCCCTGCAGCTGCGGCGGGCATGCGTGCGGTACTTCTCGCCCGCCGGGGCCCCATGGCCACCGACTACCTGGCGATCGCGAGCCTCACCGACCTTGAGCCAATGCTTCTCGCTTCGAGCACATAAACCAAGGATGACTGCTGTCCCGTTGCTTGCGCCGGGAGTATGGGGAGGGGATTATGTACGATCACGTGGTGTTCATCTCGCTCGACACGCTCCGGAGCGATTGCATCGGCGCCAACCCATACAAGCTCTGGCCGTCGCTCTACCCAGGGCTCCGCGCACCGGTGACCCCCGTGCTCGACGCTCTCGCGGCCGAGAGCGCGTTCTTCCCCAACTGCATCGCCGCGGCCCCCTACACCGCGGCGTCGCACGCTTCGTTCTTCACAGGACTCTGGCCGCTCCGCCACGGCGTGTTTGAGTTCTTCAACCGGGGTCTGGACGCTCCTACGATCTTCACCCTGGCCAAACGCCTGGGCGCTCGGACGCTGTTCAAGGTTGACTTCCCCATCATCCTGGGCTCTTTCCTGGGCTTCGATCGGGATGTTGATGAATACATCGTCGAGGATGACGCGGCCTTCCTCGCCGCGCTCGATCCGGCCCGACCATCGATCAGCTTCGCGCACTTCGGGGGTGTTCACGTTCCCTACGGCTTCCACAACCTCAAATACGGCGGCCCCGCGTACGTTCGTCGCGTCGAGCAACTCGAAGCAGAGATCCCGGACGCCGGCCCGCTGAGCGCCGATCGACTCGTCGAGACGTACCGCGACGATGACGATCTCGAGCTGTTGCTCCGGTACAAGCGGATCGTCCAATACTACTACTCGCGCGGTCGGTACGAGAAGCTGTTCGGCCTCTACCTCGAGGGCGTGGAGCACTTCCTCGAGGCTCGCTTCCGGCCCTTCCTGGAGATGCTCTCGGGTCGGCTCGCGGGGTCGAAGTGGCTCCTCGTGCTCTTCGGTGATCACGGTGAAGAGTACAGCGAAGGGTCCTACGGGCATCACAATAGCCTCGCCGAAGGGGTCATCCGGGTACCGGTCCTTCTCCGCGGCGCTGGGGTGGAGCCGGGGCTCTTCGGAGATCGCATCCGCGCCATCGACGTCGTCCCGACCGTCATGGATCTCCTGGGCGTCGCGCCCGAGGAGCAGCTCAGGTGCGATGGCACCTCGCTCGCGCCGACGCTGCTCACGAAAGCGCCCTATCCAGTCCGTGTCGCCTACTCCCAGACGTACGCCGCGGAGACCCGGGAATATGTCGAGTTTCAGCGCCGCATGCTGGCCGCGAACAAGAAGACGGGCAACCTGCACCACGTCCGGTACAAGGAGGCCGTATACGAGGGTGCTTACAAACTCATTCGACAAAACTTCCAGTTCACCGAAGATGGCGGAATCTGGGGGCTCCGCCCCTGTCAGCCTCGCATCACGCTAGAGCGTGCGCGGGGCCCCGAAGGCTTCGAGCCGTGCCAGGACGCCGCCGTCGAGGAGCGCCTCTCCGCTCAACTCGACGACTACAACACCCTCTGTCCTGACGTGGAGCAACGCGATGTGAACGAGGACGTACGCCGGCAGCTTCAGAGCATGGGTTACAGGATCTGACAGGCTGCTCATCAGCGCGCACGCACCCGTGCAATGGTGCCCGACCCAACCGTTTCGTGGAGATCGTATGCCTTCCAGCTCGCAACCGACAGGGACATCGATCATGGCGCGGCGCCTTTCGGCGCTGCGTGAGACCTGGCACTATGCTCGGGAGCGGTCGCGCTATTACGCGGCCGTGCTCCCCGACGTGCGCGTGGATGACGTGCGCGTGGATGAGAGGATTTGGGACCGGCTGCGCGACGTCCCCGTCTGCACGCGTGAGGACGTGGCGCGCCTGCACCATGAGCTGCGATGCCAGCGCGGTCTGCCGTCGTTCGTGATGTTCACCGGAGGGAGCACAGGCCTGCCGCTAGTGGTCTACGGTGATACGCGCGACCTCGAGGCGCGCATCAGCGGCGCCGATTTTCCGGAAGGGCGGCTCCGCCCGCTAACTCTCTCCACGGACAGTGGACATCATGGCACCGTCCCGCAGGTCCCCGGCAGCGTCGGCTGCATCCAGGTGCCGCTGCGAAACCGAAAGAACTACGCGTGGGCATGGCATCTGCTGACTGCGGAGCACGCCTTCGAGGGGCACGAGCCGAAGATCAGCTGTGCCCTGCTCCCCACACCCGCGGTGAAGAAGCTCGCCTATTTCGTCCTTGAGAACGGCCTTGACACATCCCAACTGGCTCTCTCCGTAGTGGGGACGCTGGCCTGGCATCTCTCCAAACCTTGGCGTCGGCTGATTCAGACGGTGTTCTCCGCGACTGTCATCGACCACTATGGGTTCACGGAGACCCCCGGCGCCGTCGCGCGTGAGTGCCTCGACTGCGGCTATTATCACTACGGCCCCGAGGTTCTATGGGAGGTCGTCGACGCCTGGTCGGAGCGACGCATCGACAAGGGAGTCGGCAAGCTCCTGGTCACCACCCTACTGCCGTTCATACGCGATCTCGTCCTGTTTCGCTACATGCCTGGCGACCTCGTCGAGCTCGGTCCGGACTGCGTCACGACCGGCGAGCGCGGCCTCCGCCCTGTAGGCCGCATCAATCAGTCGTTCTGGATACCAGGCGCCGGTGGTGCGAGGGAATGGGTGCTCTTCCCGAGCCAGGTGCAAGAGCTGCTCGATCTCGATCCCCGCGTCGGCCGAGTGAACGACGCTCGCTTCTCTGGTATCACGGCCACCGAAGACGACGGGTTCCCCAAGTGGCGCATCCATCCGACAGAGGGCGAGACCACCCCGACAATCCAGCTCGATATTGAGATGAAGGCGGATCCGAACCTGTTTTTCGAGGAGTGGCAGTCGTTCGAGCGCTCGCTACGGACGCGGCTCGTGCAGGCCTCGCCGATGCTAGGTCAAGCCCTCGCGGAAGGCCGCTCCCGTCTGCGGGTCAAGGGGATCGCGCCGAACGGCTTGGCGGACAGGGACGTGTTCATCTGCTGAACGCCGCTTGCCCGTACGCAGGCCGTACACCGTGGCGCCTGCTCAATCCCACCCGGCAGCGTCCGATCCATAGCCGAGCCGCGCCGCCAAGGAGCGGAGCGGCTCGCGCTCGAGCAGCGGCGCAATGAGATTGGCCCTGCGACGCCAGCGACCTCGGGTCGGCTGCTGCGTCGCCATTACCACGGGCAGCGGTCTAGCCACGAGGTCGGTCAGCGCACTTTCCGGCGCCACGCCCAGCCATCGCAGAAGTCGATCGAGCGCTTGAAGTCTGCTCGCCGGAGGACCCACCAGGTCCTCGAACCGAAGTCGGAAGCCGGACTCAGGAGGGTACGTGTCGAGGTGCTGGATCAGCGCCTGGTGCGCGGAGATCCACTGGAATGCGCAGACTTCCTCGAGCCGGCGTGCGGTCCACTCCCGCCAGCCGGGTGGGAGATCGAACTTCCACCACGCTCGCCCCCACCCAGGAAAGACGTCCGAGTATCCCTCGATCTGGAGATCGAAAGGCAAGCGGTGCGAAAAAAATCCGTTGTGCAGCCAGCCATCGTACAGGCCGTTGATCGCCGCTGCTGGGTTCCGGACGAGGTGGACGATCTGAACGGTCGCGTTGGGGAAGAGCGCCCGGAAATAGGGGAGCCGATAGGCGTTGCTGGGCGTCTTGATCACAAGCGCACGAGATTCCAGCGATGCCTCATCGGCCAGCCGCCAAGGCTGGATGATGACGAACGGCGGCTCCTCGATGAGCACGTCGCCTGGTGGCCCGGGGGCGGGCATGGGGGCCGGACCGAACCGATCGATCAACCTGCGATCAATATCGTAGTGATGGGGGATGATCCAGGGGTAGATCTGTCGCGCTCGGTTCAGAAAGAGCGCGTGAAACGTCGCGGCGTCTTCGAAGCGGCCGACGCGCCAGCCGCAGGTGTGCTGGAGGGTGCGGAGGCAGTCGTGTATGCAGGAGGCGATCCGATCCGGTTCCAGCTCCAAGTTGTGCTCCGGCCATTGCAGGCTCAATCGACAGGTCAAATCGACCGCGAAACGCCAGATTCCTACCTCGGATTCGATGAAGTCGGTCCGCTCGCCCCAGTCGAGCGCCAGGTCTGCTCCAACGGAATCGAGCTCTGCCGTGCTGGCACCGCCTTCGAGCGCATCCGAGTCGGTGCCACTTGTAGGGAAAACGTGTGCGTTCAACGCTAGAAATGGATTGATCTCCGCGCGCAGGTGCACGAACTTCGCGGAATGCCGCAGGATCTCGGCGAGCAGGCTGGAGCCTCCCCGGGAAGAGCTCCCGATGAGCACCACCCGGCGCACGCGATGGCGAGCGCGGGAGCCCTCCAGCGAGCAGCCCTCCCTCGCATATAGCGCTCGAATTCTAGCTCGAGTACGCGCACACGCCGCGCGGCGCGCTACTGTGGACTCCGGTATCATGTTCAGCGTCCCATCGCTTTGCGGAAGGCCCTACGCTCGGGAGCTAACAGGCCGCGCCTCAGATTGAGGTAAGTCATCAGTACTCCTCGGCGCCACCGCCTGCCGACGTTGCGGTCTTCCCGAAGGGAGCGCAATTCGACCCCGAGACGAAGCATCTGCTCGTGGAGCCAGAACTGGGCGAGGCGGTGTACGTCGACACGCACCGCGTCGAGCAAGCCTGGGTCGTAGGTGCAAGCGTACCCGAGGCGTTCCATAGGCACTCGAGCCACTGCCTCCACTAGGAGCACCTCCTCCGCGCTCAGCTCGTCTCTATGCTTGCCGATGTTGTCCGAGATTATCGGCCTGTCGGTGTTGCGCCATGACATTGAGAGCGACGCCGACCGCCGCGCCTCTCTCGTCTCGAAATAGCGCAACATCGCCGGCTCGAACGTTTCACCGAGGAAAGCGCAGATCCGCTCGATCTGCGGGCGCGGGTTTCGCACGAGTTCCTCGTAACGAACCAGCAAGATGCTCGCTTCGGATAACGTGTCGATGAGACGCACCCCCGCCGTCTGCTGATCGAGCCAAAGACGAGCGGTGAAATATGGGTGATAATTACTGAATACTGAACGCTTGGAAGAGGCTGCGACATCACGCGGATCCCTCACCAGAAAGATGAGTCGTGCATCAGGAAAATGCTTGATTATGGTTTCTGTATGCTCGATCATGAACGTGCTCTTGCACGCCCAGCGCGCCTTGTCGTAGTGAGCTCGATACTGTTCGTAGAGCGCCGCATAAACACCGAACGTGGTCCGTGACGGAGCCGTGCGCAGTACGCGCTCGACGTCGACGGATATCTCCCACGGATAGATGTGGGTTTCGAGCAATTTCATCACATCGCTCACGAAGGCACGGAATTCACCGTCCTTGCTCAAGTCGCCATACCCCTTCTCCAGCGACGCGAAGTAACGGACGATATGAGGTGGGTGCGGCACGGCAATGCGGGAGTGGCTGTTGAGGACGAGGCGGAGCAAATTTGACCCGGAACGCTCGGTGCCAATGATGAAGATTGGATCGTGTATCACGTTCACTCCTGTCGAATAATGGACTGTCCGTGTGCACACCGAAAGATTTGACGCGGCGCTCTGCCCCTGGCAGTGGTCCTCTCTGTGCACCAGGTTCCATCATCCGCTCAAATGAGACCTGAGGTACATTAGGTTATCAAGCCGAAGCTGCGTTGTCACCCTATGCGCTGCTAAGACTCTGCGACGCGCGACGCGGTGGGCGGATCAGGGCCACGCTGAAGAAGTGGCGCCGTCCGTCCTCCCTGTCTCCCATACCCATGCGCGACGGGGGGCACGCATGAGGGTACGTCTTGGAAGCTGTTAAATTACTACTCGCGTTTTTGTTGATTTTGATATCATCCCGGCATGGGATTAAGGACGCATCACGCAAGTCCTGAGAGGTGGAAACCGTGACCATGCACGAAGAAGAAATGCTCCTCCAAGCCACCCTCGGTGGCGACGGCTTTCGCCCACGCGTGCTCTCTCATCGCGAAGAGGTGCGTGCCGGCACGACATGGCTCCGCTCAGGCCTCCAATCCGAGGTAGAGCCTCTGCGCCGCGTATTGCTCGCCTGGCCCGGCGATGAGGTCGAAGTCGATGGCGAGCCCAATCAGCACCTCATGCTCGAGCGCATGGAGGTCGAACCGTTGCGGCGCGAGACCGCCGCGATCAAAGCGTTTTACGAATCGCAGGACATCGCCGTGCACCTCTGTCGCCCGAGCAGGCGACCGTCACCGAACTTCATTTACATGCGCGACCTTTTTTTCATGACCCCCGAAGGCGCGGTACTCGCGCGCCCTGCGTCGGAGCAGCGCGCTGGGGAGGAGGGGCATGCCGCCGCCGCGCTCGCCGAGATGGGCGTGCCGATCCTGATGACGCCGCGCGAGCGAGCGACCTTCGAGGGAGCGGATGCGCTCTGGCTGGACATGGACAACGTCCTCGTCGGCGTGGGTCGGCGCACGAATCAGGCGGGTTACGACCAGCTGTCTCGGCTGCTGGCGTCGATGGGCGTGAAGACAATCGCCATTCAGGTGCCGGCGGGCGTACAGCACCTCCTCGGCATGCTGAACTTCGTAGATGACGACCTTGCCGTTCTGCATGAGAAGCATGCGTCGGCGGCGCTGCGCCGAGTGCTCCAGGATCGAGGCGTCCAGTGTATCAATTTGCCAGCGGGCACGGAGGTCGATGACTCTCGTGCCATGAATTTCGTCACGCTTGCCCCCCGTTGCATCGTGATGCCGGCGGGGTGCCCCGTCACGCGCGAGCGGCTCACCGGTGCCGGTGTCATCTGCTACGAGCTCGACGTGCGTCATTATCTGCGGGGCGCGGGCGCCCTCGGCTGCCTCACGGGAATCATCGAGCGAGGAGGTGTACGGCGCGCGACGCAGGCGTCGCCACCGTAAACTGCCGTGCCGGCTTTAGCTACCATCTATCTCGTGTGGTGGCGAGTTCGCGCTCGTTCTCGACGAACGCTTTATACCACGGCTGCTCGGCAAGCTGCTCGGGCATTAGTGAGCCAGCCATGAGGCCCCTCATCGCCTGGATGGCCAAGGGATTGTCACGAACCGCATTCATGAGCCGGAGCATAGACGGTGTGGGGAGTTCCATCTTCGCGGCGTCGACGGAGTTCCGGTAAGGGATCCTGGTCCGCAGGTTCCGTGCCTCCTCATGCACGCGGAGCGCATCCTCGAGCGCCCGGCGCCCGGACAGGCCATCGTCCAGCGCGCCGGCGAGCGACTCTGCGTCGAGCAAGGCGTCGTGCATCCCTTGCGCTCGAATAGGATCCCGATGATAGCCGGCGTCCCCGGCGAGTACCCAGCCCGGACCGAACGGTCGACGATAGTAATTCGGCAGGTGGATGGCTCCACGGATCTTGCCGATCAGACGGCCCGGTTGGAGCCGCTCCCACAGGTCATCGACAGCCTCGAATGCTGCGAAGAAGTTCCTACGGACGTTGGAGCGGAACTCGGGCAAGCGCGAGCGGTGCAAGACGAGGTTGACGAGCACGAGCCCGTCGTCTGTAGGGACGAATAGGTATTCGTATGGCGGCCACCGGTGCATCTCATTAACGTCTCGATCAGCAATCACGTCGGTAAAATAACCATAGTAGCTGGCCGTCATCGAGGGGAAACATTTGTAGCTCGGCGCTTCGACCCATTTGGCGACGGAGGAACGCAGCCCGTCCGCCCCCACGACCAGGCGGGCTCGCTCGGCGAAGGGCCGCCTCGTCTTTGTATGCTCGGCCTTGACCCCCACCACTTGATCTCTGTTCCACACGAGGCCAGTGACGGCGACGCTCTCCAGCACCTCGGCGCCGGCCCGGCGCGCCTCGTCCACGAGGATGGCGTCGAACTTGAACCGGCGCAGGTTCGCCGAGTAGTCGGCCCCCTCGACGATGTGCCACGGGCCGCGAATGGTGCCGCCGACGCCGTGCGTCGCCGAGACGTGGCAGCGCGCAGCCCCGGCAGCTTCGATGCGCGGCCAGAACCCGAAGCGCCGCAAGGCCGCGACGCCCGGAGGCCAGATCATGTGCGTGGATATGGTGTCGCTGGGGAACCTCGCCCGATCGACGACGAGGATCCTATAGCCTTTGCGGGCGAGGAGCGCGGCCAGCGTCGAGCCGGCGACGCGCGCGCCGACGATGATGATGTCGTACGAGACTGATATAGTCATTCGTAGATCGCCCGGTGGCTTAGCGTATCAGCGGTGATGCCTGCAACACCCTGAGTGAACCGGCCCGCGCCTTCAAACAGTGCATCCCCAGCGCACGCCAAGCACGGGCGCTGGGGATTCATTAACGTTCACGGCATCGGAGGGAGCAGGCCGTTGAAGCCCACCGTGCCCCCGACGGCCGCGCGGGTAGCAGCCCCCGCAACCTGGCCTGGGATGTACGCGCGCGCGGCAACGCTGCCAGGGAAGTGGAGGCTGAAGAAGTATGACCACAGCGGCTTCCACGGGAACCAATCGTGCCACGGCAGGAACGTGTGCGGGAGCAGCATGGCAGGCACGCCCAGTTCTTCGAGCGTCCCTGTGCTGACGCGCAGCCCCGCCTCGTCGAGCAGCGCGACCACGTCGATCTCCTTGGCGTTCGCGTTCAGCTGCTTCTGAACAAGAGATCCGATGCGGTCAAATAACGCGTTGGCCTCATCGTTCACCTTGGCACGTCGTGTTTGTCTTTCGTCAGTCGACATTTCTAAGGCCTCCTTTCTTCACCACGGGGTGTAAGGCCGATGAGTATGCTATCCAGATGTTGTTGAGGCGGTCAAGAGAGTTCGACCAAAAAAAGACAGCCCGTGTTGACCGTCCCCAACGCAACCTACGAGTTCGACACAGTTGAACGTCTCGGAGTTCTGCTGTCAGCGGTGGGGCCGTCATCGCCGAGCCGCCAGGTCTGCGATTGAGGCGTGCTTCGCACGCGATGGACCGGTCTAAGGTTCGAAATCATTATGTTTTTGTTGCCTGTATCGCAAGCGCTCAACCATCGTCATGGGTGCGACCTCTTGCGGCTCTCGCCGGGGTCGACGATCCTCGGCGCGGGGCGGCGCCGACCCACGGTCCGGTCGCACCCGGGGAGGCACAAGAGGGGGCCGGCGAGGTGTTCTGCCCGTCCGGCGGCGACGCTCGAGGTCCGCGCCGTTCAGGACGCGTCGGCATCGTCAGCGGCCGAAGCCGCCAGCGGCGCCCGCGCCAGGCGTCGGGCAGCAACTCTTCCCGCTGGGTGCCAAGACAAGGGTGTGATGCCTGGAGGTGTCCATGGATCGTAAGCGCTGCGTGAAGCGCCGCCTCACCCCGGCCGCGCTGTCCAGTTCATGATGATGTGCATGACAAGGCCGAAGGCGACAGAAGCGGTGTGGATCGGCGTAGGCGCGGCTCAGCAGCTCGACGACGCCGAGAGGCCCGCCGGGGCAACAGCGGGGACGCCCTCGAGCAGCGGCTCGGGGCTTCGGGATCGTCCGGGCTGCGGTGCCTGTGGAGCCCCTCGATCCATCCTTAGCCGGTCTCGTGGCTCCCCGCCGATGTCGCCGCGACGTGTGGCGCTCGCGGGCGGCGCGGACGCGCGAGCGACGTCGTGCGGCTCCAGGCGCGTGGAGCGCCTGCGCGTCGTCGTCGCTGACCGCGCAGGCCACCGTCGGGCGCCGCGCTCGCGGGCGGCGCGGCCACGCGGGCGACGTCGTGCGGCGCCACCCGCGTGGCCGTCACAGCGCGCGGTCAGCGCTGTCTGCGCACGGCGCCGCGCTGGGTCGGGCTTGCAGCCGACATCGTGCAGGCCGAGGCGTGTGGCCGGTAGCGCGCTCTCGCGGCGGCGTGGACAGGCAGCTGGTGCCAGCAGGTCGACGAGCGCTGGCGCCGCGCAGGCAGCTGCGCGCTAAATAGCCGATCCCGAATCGGCAACGTGCGAGCTGAGCACGGGCCGCAAGCTCGCGGGCAACCCCGGGTACGGGGAGAGGGCCTCCAGGCAGTCATCCACCTCCTTGACGAGCTGGTCGATGCTCGCGCACCGATGGTTGCGGGTGACGTTGTCGTGGACCTGCCAACATCCGCCTCATCCGAGGCTGGATCATCAATGATCGCCAGGTCTGCCGCGGCCGTTCCGTTGATGACACCCCTGTCATAGCGTGGCCACCACTTCCGTGACCAAGCCGCTGCAATCTCTGCCATGGATTCCAACGGCTTCGCATGGAGTTCTTCAGCGAACTCTGCAATAATGGTTCGGCAGCTTACTGACCCGAGCGACCCGAGGCCCCATGTGGCGATTCCTATTGTCCCCCCTTGGCCCACCTCAATGATCTTCTGCTCGTGGTGGAGATAGCCGGCATGGTGTCATCGCACTGCATGGCAGTGTAGCGCGCCGGCCGTCCAGCGGCAGACGTTCAGAATGTGGCTGTGGCTGGATGAGCGAGAGGAGGGCGCGATGAAGGCGGTAAGAGGCGGGCTGACGGCTGCGGCGGCGCTCGGCCTGCTATCAGGTCGGCCAGGTCTTCCGCGACCGGAGCCAGCGCTCCAAGCCCTTGCCGTCTGCGATGTCGGCGAGGGCTTCGCCGGGGGAGCGCCCCTCATGCATGGCGATCATGGTGATGATGCGGGTGAGGGAGGCGGTCCCGTTCTCGGGCGACGGGAGCGGGCCGTCGTCGGCCCTCGGCCACTTCATGGCGTCGAGGTAGCGATCGACCTGCGCGGGCGTGATGGTGCGCATGATGTTCGTGGCCGGCAGCGTCACGCGGACACGTTGATCGGGACGTCGCTGCTTCATCGGCGACACCTCCGGATCTTGAGGGCCAGCATGGCGCGGGCGATGCGGAGCCTGGACGCCGCGGTGAACGGGCTCGTCCCGCGCTGCGCGGCGTACGCGGAGAGCGTCTCCGGGGCGTCGACGGCCAGGAGGATCTCCTGATGGCGCGGCTCCAGCCGTTCGATCGCCCTGAGCAGGTCGCGTGCCCTCCACCTGCGCGTCAAGGCTCGGACCGACGACCCCGCGGAGCCTGCCGAGCGGCTGCGGGTCGAGGATGAAGCGTCTCACGTACGCCGTGTCCATGTACTTCGCGGCCTGCCTCCAGGCGATGCCGTGCAGCCACTTCCGGAGCGCCTTGCGGGCGCCCGCACAGGACGCCCGCAAGGCGCTCCGCGCGTGGCTGTACGGCATCGCGTGGCGCAAGACGGGGCACTACCTGCACAGCGCGTGGGTGCGACGGGCAGTGCTTCAGTAGCCGCTCCGCGGAGCGCATTTTTGACATGGCCAGTTTCGGCCGCACGCTACGCGGCGCCGGAAGGGAGCGGTTCCATCCCGGCGTACAGGAGCGAGCGATGCCAGGAAGTAGGGATTTGGTGCAGCTGCGTGCAGCGCTGTCGACGCATCGAGAGCAGCAGAGGCGTGGGAAGTATCCGAGCGAGCTGCGAGAACGGGCGGAGGCGTACGCCAAGGAGCGCTGCCGGGCGGGGGCGACGCCGACCGAGATCGCCACGGAACTCGGTGTCCGCAAGGTCACCGCCGACCGATGGGTATCTGGAGGTGAGCGTGCGGACGAAGGTCGTAGGCGCCGCCGCTCTTCTTGAGGTCTGCAGGGGCGAGGTTCACCGTGATCACGTATTCGTCGAGCTCGACACCGAGTTGCTGGAGCGCGGCGCGAACGCGCACGCGGCTCTCGCGGACGCTCGCCTCGGCGAGGCCCACCATCTGGAAGAACGACGGGCCGCGGCCCGAGTCGACCTCCACGCGGATGGGGTGCGCGTCGAGCCCGAGCAGAGAGAACGTGAGCGCCGTGGCCTGCATGCCGGAGCCTCTTCGCGAACGGCGTGCCAGGCGGATAGCGCGGCAAATTCAGCGAACTGGCGGGCCGCAGGGGTGGCGGATGCGACAAAAGGGGTGGCGGCCGCCAGGGGGGCGGCGGGATCGCGACCACGCGACCCGCAACGCCGCCCAGATCGCCGTCTTCCGCGGCGGGATATCCTCACTCAACTCCCACCGCGCCCACCGCGCCCGCGCGGTTACCCGGGCGCCCGGTACCTCGCCACCACGATCGTGATGTCATCGTCCGGGCTCGGACACCAGCCCTCGACCTCCTCCAGGATCCGGTCGCGGATCGCGCTGGCCGGCGACCCCTGGACAGCCTCGATGACGGCGCAGAGCCGCTCCAGCCCGAACTGCTCGTGTTGCGCGTTGCGCGCCTCCGTCACCCCATCGCTGTAGAGCACGAGCACGTCCCCGTCCTCCAGGACGAACTCGGCATCTCGCGTCATCCCGCCGATCTCGGGCAGCGCCCCTATCCAGACGCCGGTGCTCGGGATGCACGCGCAGCGCCGCGTTCGCGCGGAGCACACGATGACGTCATCGTGCGCGCCGGCGAACGTCACGCGCCCGCCACGCTCGTACCGGAGCAACAGGAGCGTCGCGTGCTCGTCGCGATCCAGGCGGTCGCGGACGTTCTTGTAGATCGCCCTGTTCAGCGCGGCGATGACCCTCCCCGGGCTCGCGGCCGGGTCATTGCACGTCAGCGCCGACACCATGCTCTGGATCATCAGCATGATGAGGCCCGCCGCGAGGCCGTGCCCGGCGACATCTCCGATCCCGAGCCACCCGCCCCCGCCGGGCGTCGGGATGACATCGTAGTAGTCGCCGCCGACCTCGGCGGCCGGCTTCATGATCGCGGAGAGCTCGAGCCCCTCGATCGAGAGCTGCTTCGGCACGAGCGTCGTCTGGATGCGCGCCGCGACGCGGCTCTCCTGGCGGACCCTCTCCTGCTCCAGCCGCTCGCGCAGCTCCACCTCCCGCACGACCTGCCGGTGAAGCGACGCGGCCTTGACCGCAGAGCCGAGGTGGAGGCGCAAGACCTCGTAGATCATCTCGTTGGCCTGCGCGTCGAGCACCGCGACCCCGAACTTCTCCACGTCGCCGAACGCGACCGGGAGCACGACAACACTCCTCCGCTCCGCGGCGTCCAGGAACCCAGGAGGCGCGAGGCGCTGGGACGGGAAGCTCACCGGCGGCACCTCCACCTCGCGGCCGTCCTCCATCAGGAACAGAGGCCTCATCGTGGCGCGCCGGGCGTCGTCGTAGAGCGACACGGCGACCCGCGAGAACTGCATCCGCGGCAGCTCCGACGCCAGCAGGCCCTTGAGCACCGGCAAGCTCAAGCACGCCGCGAAGCCCCTCGCGCCGTAGGTCACGTCGATCGCGGCGAGCTCCACGTTCAGCCGCTGCTGCCCCTCGACGTGCACGGACGCGCTCCCGATCAGGATGCGCGACGCGTGCCAGAGCTGCTCCAGCGCGTCCGCCATGGCCGCATCGTCGCCGTCCTCCGGCGACGGGCGGACGCGCGCGCGCAGCAGCGAGATCACGCCCTGGAACTGGTCGAGCAGCACGCCCTCGCGCCTCGCCCCGTCGAGCAGAGCCTGGAGCGAGCGCAGGAAGCGGCCCTTCACGCCGGCGAGCTCCGCCTCGAGCGCGGCGAGCAGATCGCCCGCCCAGCCGTCGAGCGCGCCGGCCGGGATCACCACCGCCCTCATGAGCGCGCGCTCCAGGAACACCCGCTGATCAGCGACCGGGAGCGGACGACCCCGCGCCGACGGAGGCGGCGGCGCGAGCGACTCGCCCGAGTGGTAACCGCAGCCGCACGACTCGCGGCGCGTGAGCTCCACCCGCACGAGCTGCAGCGCGGGCGCCGCCTCGCCGTCCATCATGCGCAGGATCGCGTTCACGGCGAGCCCGCCGAGCCGCTTGACGGGCTGGCGAACGGTGGTCAGCGACGGCTTGGTGAACCGCGCGATGCCGGCGTCGTCGAAGCCACACACGATGACGTCCTCCGGGATGCGGCGCCCCTCCTCCCTGAGCACCTCGATCGCCCCGAGCGCCATCCGATCGTTCGCGGAAACGACCGCGTCGAAGTCGACCCCCCGATCCAGGATCGCCCGCATCGCCTCGCGCCCGGTCGGGATCGTGAACGCGCCGCGCGCGAAGAGGCGCTCGTCATACGGCATGGACCGCGCCGCGAGCGCGCTCCGGTACCCTCCGGCGCGCAGCTCTGCCTCCTCGTGACCAGCCGGCCCGCCGATGTACGCGATACGCCGGCACCCGTGGTCGTCGACCATGTGCGCGACCGAGATCTCGCTCCCGAGGGCGTTGTCGATCATGAAGCTCGGCACGCCCTCGATCGCCATCCCGATGCTGCACACCGGCAGCGGCGCGAACGACGCGCAGAACGCCTGCATGCCCTCGACGCCGGCGATGTAACAGAGGGTCGACGAGGCGACGATGAGGCCGTCGACCCTGCCCGCGCCGACGAGGTGATAGAAGCTGCTCCGGTCCACCTCGCCCGGCCCGCGCGCGGTGATCGGCTCGCCGAAGGCGGTCAGGAGGTTGACGTCGTGCGCCTCGGCGGCCCGCTCGACCCCGGCGCGCAGCTCGGACTGGTAGTCGCCGACGACGTTGTCGATCAGAAACGCGATCGTCCGGCGCTTCATCGTCATTGGCAGCAGCCTGTCACATCATCCATCAGCGATCGACACCAGCTCCGGGCACATCCGATCCAGGGGCTTCAGGCTCCGCCGCTGCCACGTCAGGCGCGCGTCGGTGACGAACCGTATCCTGCACCTCAGGCCGTGGCCGACGAGCCCGCAGATGAAGCCGATGAACGCCTTGAGGCAGCTCGAGCTCAGGAAGCACAGGCCGCGCACGTCGAACTCGACGGTGCCGACCGAGAGCCGCGTCACCTCGGCCTCCAGCGCCTTCACATACTCCTTGAGCGGCGCGGCCGCCGCCATGTCGCCCTTCCCGGTGAGCTTGACGCTCAGGGTGCCGTCCTTCAAGGCAGGCTCGATCCAGAAGCTGTCGGTGACGACAGAGTCAACGCTCAAGCTATTCATCACTCCTCCATCTCTATCGGCCCGTGCGATGGTCGCCCGATCGCCCCCCTCGATGCAGGGGTCGATGGCTGGTCCGGTGGTCGATACGAGCCCTCCAGGCTACGGCCTCCTCCGGCGGGATCCAATGCCTTCGTGCACGCCGCTCGCGCGCCCGGCGCTCATGTGGGTGAGCAGGAACCGGACTCTCGACATGCCTCGCCGAGCAGGACCGAGAGAGAGGCCTCTCTCCGGGTCAGGAGAGCGTCAGGAAGTGCACACCTGGCTCAAAATTACACTGCCATGGCCCAGACGGGCGGCGCCGTGACAGCTCCAGTGCGGGCGCGCGGCCGCGGGCCACCATCGCCCCTGGGCTCATAGGAGCGCGCCGACGGGCGGCCTCACCTCGTCTCCGCCTCGGCGCGCACATCCCTCCACGTGTCGACTCCGGTCCTCCGCGAAGCGGTCGACCTCATGTGTCAGCGAGCCAACCGCGACTGCCATTGGCCATCGGCCTTCGGCCTTCAGAACGAGCGCTGGCGCGGGCGTGATGACCCGAGACGCCTCCCGCCCGCGCGTGCAAACCCACGATGACGCGCCGTACCGAGCACCATCGCTGTCGAGCCTACATCGGCGACGCAGCCGCGGAATCGTGCCTTTAGAAAAAATAATGTCCTGCCTCGTTGCATGCTTGAACAATCATTCGACCTGGCCTTACAGTTCTGGTTTGTGCGTTGTGTGGCCGGGGAGCTGCGCGACGCCTACGGAGGCATCTATGATTCGATTGCCCGGTTCACGGTGGGCGACGATGGGCGCACTCGTCGCATCCCTGACTGCAATATCGGTCTCCAGCGCTCCGGCGCTGGCGGCCCCCTCGTTCACGGCCTTCGAGAGCGGGCAGGTCCGCCCGCTGGCCATCTCACCCGACAAGAAGCTGCTCTTCGCCGTCAACACGCCCGACAACCGCCTCGAGGTGTTCCGCATCGACACGAGCGGCCTGGAGCACCGCGCGTCGATATCGGTCGGCCTGGAGCCGGTGGCCGTCGCCGCGCGCAGCAATAACGAAGTCTGGGTCGTGAACCACCTGTCGGACAGCGTGAGCGTCGTCCAGCTCGGCCTGGGCGGGAACACCGGGCGCGTCGTGCGCACGCTCCTCGTGGGCGATGAGCCGCGCGATATCGTGTTCGCCGGCCCGGGACGGGGCCGCGCCTTCATCACGACGGCACACCGCGGCCAGAACAGCCCGATCGACCCCCAGCTCACGACCCCCGGCGTCGGCCGCGCCGACGTCTGGGTCTTTGACGCGAACAACCTCGGCTCGTCCCTCGAGGGTGATCCGCTCAACATCATCACCCTCTTCAGCGACACCCCCCGCGCTCTGGCCGTGACCCCGGACGGCAGCCGCGTTTACGCCGCGGCGTTCCACTCCGGCAACCGCACGGCCACGGTCAACGAGGCGCTGGTCCCCGACGGCTTCGGGCCGGACGGCGTGCCCGGCCCCAGCACCAACTTCGAAGGAGCGCCGGCGCCCGAGACCGCCATCATCGTGAAGTACGACGGCGGACACTGGTACGACGAGCGGGGCGGGCTCTGGGACGACAAGATGAGGTTCTCGCTGCCCGACAAGGACGTCTTCGTCATCGACGCCACGGCGAACCCCCCGGCGTGGATAAGCGGCGCCCAGGGCTTCTTCTCCGACGTCGGGACGATCCTCTTCAACATGACCGTCAACCCGGTGAACGGGAACGTCTACGTCGCGAACACCGAGGCCTTGAGCCAGCAGAGCTTCGAGGGGCCCGGCCTCTTCGCCGGCGAGACCGCGCGCGGCCACCTGCACGAGAGCCGGATCACCGTCCTCGGCCCGGGGGGCGTCGCGCCGCGGCACCTCAACAAGCACATCGACTACAGCACCTGCTGCGCTCCGGTCCCCAACGCGGAGAACGCGAAGAGCCTCGCCTTCCCGCAGGAGATGGTCGTCACGAGCAACGGCGCCACGCTGTACGTCGCCGCGCTCGGGTCGAGCAAGATCGGCGTGTTCAGCACCGCCGCGCTCGAGAACGACACGTTCGTGCCGAGCACCACGAACCAGATCCCGGTGAGCGGCGGCGGACCGACCGGGCTCGTCCTCGACGAGGCCAAGAGTCGCCTCTACGTGCTGACGCGCTTCGACAACTCCATCTCGATCATCAACACCACAACGAAGACCGAGGTGGGACACGTCCCCATGTACAACCCCGAGCCGGCCAGCATCGTGAACGGCCGCCGCTTCCTCTACGACGCCTCCCTCACGTCGAGCCACGGAGACTCGGCCTGCGCGAGCTGCCACGTCTTCGGCGATCAAGACGACCTGGCCTGGAACCTCGGCAATCCGGACGGCTCCGTCGTGGCGGACCCGGGGCCCTTCCCGTTCGGCCTCTACGACGTGATCTTCAACCAGCCCATCACGAACCCGATCTTCCACCCGATGAAGGGCCCGATGATGACGCAGAGCCTGCGCGGCCTCGCCAACCACGGCCCGATGCACTGGCGCGGCGACCGCACCGGGGGCTATAGCGAGCCGAGCGCCCAGCCGGACGATGGGTCGTTCGACGAGCGGGCCGCGTTCAAGCAGTTCCAGGCCGGGTTCACCGATCTGCTCGGGCGCAGCGCGTTCCTCGACGAAGAGGACATGGAGGCGTTCACCGATTTCATGCTCCAGGTCACCTACCCGCCGAACCCGATCAGGAACCTGGACAACTCGCTCACGCCCGATCAGCAGGCAGGGAAGGACTTCTTCAACGGCGAAGTGGTCAACTCGATCGCGAGCTGCGGCGGCTGTCACGTGGTCGACCCCGACGCGAACCCGGGCGACGACTTCCCCGGCTTCTTCGGGACGAACGGCGGCTCCGTCTTCGACTTCCAGACGCAGCTCTTCAAGATACCCCAGCTCCGCAACGTGTACACCAAGGTCGGCGCCTTCGGCCTCCCGGATATCCCGTTCGTCTTCCTCGCGCGCGACAACGACCACATGGGCGACCAGATCCGCGGATTCGGTATCCTGAACAACGGCACCGTCGACACGATGTACCGGTTCTTCTCCGCGTTCGGGTTCTCCGACCAGTTCCCGAACAACGAGGACGCTATCCCTTTCACCCCGGCGGGCGACGTGATCCGCCGGCAGCTCGAGGCCTACGTGCTCGCCATCGAGAGCAACATGGCGCCCATCGTCGGCCAGCAGGTGACGCTCAACCATTCCAACGGGACGGTCGTCGCGCCGCGCATCGACCTGCTCATGGATCGCGCCGACCTCGGGGAGTGCGATCTCGTGGCGAAGACCCAGGGCTTCTTGCACGAGGTAGGGTTCCTCTATGTCGGCGGCGGCCAGTTCCTCACCGACCGGCAGATCCTCCCGCCCATCAGCGACGGGGTGCTCCGGCTGCTGGCCACCCAGACACACCACGATCTGACGTACACGTGCACGCCGCCCGGCTCGGGCGCGCGCGCCGGCATCGATCGCGACAGCGACGGCTTCCTCGATGGGGATGAGCGGGACTCCGGCAGCGATCCCGCCGATCCGAGCAGCACGCCCTGACCCGGACCGCGCCCGCGCTGCTGCGCTCCCCACGCAGCAGCGCGGCGCGCTTCAGGCGGGACGCGCCGAGCCCGGCCGCCGCCCGAACGACCCCGAGAGGCCGTTCGGCCCCAGCGCATAGGCGATGCTGCTCTGCAGCGTCCCCATCGTCACGATGGACCCGAGATAGACGTTCTGCTCCACGAGCGCGCGGGCCACCTCCGGCCGCATCCCCGAGAGGACCGCCTTCGCCCCGAGCAGCTGCAGCGCCTTGGCCGTCTTGATCAGCGCCTCGGCCACCGCGCTGTCGACCTGCGCCACGCCCGTGATATCCAGGATCACCACCTTGGCCTGCCGCGCCTGGGACCCGGCCAGCGCCGTCTCCAGCACCTGTTGCGCCCGCGCCCCGTCCATCGCCCCGACGATCGGCATGACCAGCACGTCGTCGGTGATCGGGATCAGCGGCGTCTGCCGGCGCAGCATCTCCTGCTGGAGCAGCTCCCGCTCCGCCTCGGACGCCACGCGCAGCTCGAGCTCCCGCTGCAGCTGCTCGTTCGAGCGCTGCAGCGCCTCGGTGCCGCCGCGGATGTCCGCGATGAGGAGCGCGTTCTCCAGCGCGATGGCCGCCTGCGAAGCGAGCAGCCCGCAGACCTCGACCCGCCCCGGCGTGAACGCCCGCGGCGCCGCGTTGTTCTCCAGGTAGAGGATGCCCGCCGAGCGCCCCTGGTGCGTCATGGCGAGGCACAGGATCGAGCGCGGCTGGTGCTCGACGATGTATGGATCGCCCGCGAAGCGGCTGTCCTGCCGCGCGTCGTTCAGCACGACCGGCTCCCGCGTCCGCGCGACGAGCTGAATGACGCTCGTCGCGATGTCCTTGCTCTCGAGCGCCGGGATCGACAGCCCCGTCTCGACAACGTCCGGATCGACGCGCATGGACGCCACGATCGCGAGCTTCCCGTCGCGCTCCAGGATGAGGGAGCCCCGCTGCGCCCCCGCGTTCGTCACGACGCTCCGCATCAGCCGATCGAGGAGCCGGTCGAGCACGTTCTCGCTCGCGACCGCCTGCATGGCCCGGACGACCGTCGCTACATCGAACGACTCGGTGGTCCCCCGGCGCGTGCTCGTCGTGCCCAGCACCCTGCTCCGCTGCGTCTCGCCGATGGCGATCGCGTCGAGCAGCCGCTCGTGCTCCTGTGCGAGCTGCTCTGCCTTGGCCGTCGCCCCCCACCGTATGTACGCCCGGTACGCGTCGGCCAGGTGCCACCGCGCGATCCTGTCCCGCCCGCGCTGCAGGTAGAACCGCCCGCACAGCTCGTTGGCGAGCGCCTCGTGGTGCGTGAACTGGCTCTCCCGCGCCCCCTCGATCGCCTGATCGTAGAGCTCCGCCGCCTCCGCTTCCTTGCCGAGGACGCGCGCCATCTCGGCCCCGATGAGCCGATCCTTGTGCGCGTAGTTCTCCGGGGCGTGCTGCGCCCAGCCCGCGAGCTTCGCCCGGTGCTCCGCCGCGGCCGCGAGGTGCCGCTCCCGCTCCTCTCCCGTCGCCGTCCCGCTCAGCGCGACCAGCGCGAGGCTCGTGTAGAACGGGATGTCGTTGAGGAGGAACAGGCTCAGCGCGCTCGCGCTGTGCCGCTCCGCCCGCGCCGCCATCAGCAGCGCGGCCTCGTGGTCCCCGTACAGCACCGCGAGCACGAGCCTGCACACGAAGTACCAGCACCTCGGCAGCTCCTGCGCCGGCACGAGCCCCGCGAGGAAGTCGCCCTCGTCGAACGTCGCGTCGCTCAGGCTCTGGCGCCCCTTCGTCCTCCCCTCCAGGCACGCGACCATCTGCTGCGCGACCGCGATCACCGGCGTGCCGAGCGGGTCCTTGGTCCGCTGCAAGAACCGCATGAAGCCGGCGAGCTCCTCCCGGAGCGGACCGAGCTCGTGGCCCGACGAGAGCATGATCGTCGCGATGTTCAGGCAGGCGTACGCCCCGAAGCTGAAGTCCCCCGAGCTCAGCCCGGCCTGGTACGCCTTCGAGAGGCACGCGACCGAGTCGCGGGTCGGCTCGAAGAAGTGCGACGGGGCGCCGCACACCACGTACGCCTTGCACTGCAGCTCCACGCCCTCGGGCTGCTCGCAGAGCTCCAGCGAGACCTTCTGGAACTGCCGCGCCTCCTCGTACCGCCCCATCCCCCCCGCGAGCAGCAGGCAGTAGATGCCGTACGCGCACGCCGCCGCGGGCGAGTTGCCGTACTTCAGCGAGAGGTTCACCTGCGTGACGGCGATGAGCGCGAGCAGCGTCGGGTCGAGCGTGTACGCGCCCGGGATCATCGCCGCCAGGAGTCGCAGGGCGGCGAGCTGCTCCGCGTTGCCGACCCACGGCGCGTCCGCGAGCTGCTCGATCCGGCGCCCGGCCAGGTTGGCCGGCACCTCCGCGAGCGCGGCCCCGAACGCCGCGCCGATCGCCTCCTGCCCCTCCGGCAGCTCGATCCCGAAGAGCGCCACGCCCTCGCGGCCGACGCGCAGCACCTCCGCGAACTCCCCGCGCATCGTGTGCACGAGGATCCGGAGGTTGTACACCTCCGCGCGCTCCAGCCGCGATCGCGCGTGCCCGAGGAGCTCCCGGATCAAGGCCTCCGCCTGCCCCTCGTTCCCGCTCAGCCACTCGCACTCCGCCCGCTCCCGGTGCAGCGCGAAGCAGAGCTCGTAGTCCTCCTGCCACCCCCTCGGCCCGAGCAGCGACATGGCGACGCTGAAGTGCTCGGCCGCCGTCCCGTGGGCCATGGATGCCTTGGCCCTCTTCCCGACGCTCAGGTTGAGCCGCGCGAGCTCCACTTGCTCCGGGCGGTCCTTGATCAGCGCCACGCCGATATTGCTGTGGCTCACGACCTTGAACAGATCTTCATCGCGCGGCTCCCCGTTGAGCTGCGCCCGGATGAGCCGGCCGATCCGGAGGTGCACCTCCTGCCGCTGCGCGTCCTCGATGAGGCTGTAGGCCGCCTGCTGCCCCCGATCGTGCAGGAACCTGTATCTCACCTCGAGGGGCTGCTCCGCCGTCGTGCCGCCGGCCGTGTGGAGCAGCCGGTAGTCGGGGTCGAGCGGCAGGATGATGCCCTCACGCAGCGCCTCCCAGAGATCCGCCGCGATGTGCGCCGGCGGCTTCTCGCGCACGGTCGACAGCGTCTTCAGGTCGAACTGGTGGCCGATGCACGCGGCGAGCTGCAGCACGCGCTGCGCTTCCGGCGAGAGCCGCTGCATCTTGTCCACGAGCAGGTCGTGGACGTTGACGGCGCCCCATCGCTGCCTGATCTGCGCGAGGTCCCACGTCCACCGACCAGCCGTTGGGTCGAAGGAGACGAGGCCCGCCGCGTACAGCTCCTTGAGCAGCTGGCCGAGGAAGAACGGGTTGCCCTGGCTCGTCGTGTAGAGCACCTCGGCGAGCGCCTGCACCTGCTCTCCGCGCGCGCTCAGCGCGTCAGCGATGAGCTGGCGCACGTCCTCCATCGAGAGCGGCGGGAGCAGGATCTCGCGCCGCTCGACGCCCGCCGTCCGCAGCTCGCCGAGCCAGATCGTGAGCGGCTGCCCGGCGATCGCCTCCTGGTCCCGGTACGCGCCGACGATGAGCAGGTAGGCCCCGCTCGGATCGGTCAGCACGAGGTGCAGCAGCCTGAGCGAGGCGGGATCGGCCCACTGGAGATCGTCGAGGAAGAGCACCACCGGGTGCTCGGCCGTCGTGATGACGCGCAGGAAGTCCTGGAACACCAGGTTGAACCGGTTCTGCGACTCGCTCGGCCCGAGCTCTGGCAGCGCGGGCTGCGGCCCGATGATGAGCTCGATCTCCGGGATGAGGTCCACGAGGATCTGCGCGTTCTTCCCCGCGGCGCGGAGGAGCTTGTCCTTCCACTGCTCGAGCGACTCCACCGGCTCGGTGAGGATCTGCCGGACGCGCTGGCGCAGCGCGCCTGCCACGGGGGCGTACGGCATGCTCCGGCTCAGCTGATCGAACTTCCCCTCGATGAAGTGCCCGCGCCGGTGCGCGACCTCCTTGTGGATCTCGTTCACGAGCGCCGACTTGCCGATCCCCGCGCCGCCCGCGATGAGGAAGAGCTCACACTTGCCCCCGCGCGCCCGCTCGAAGGCGGCGAGCAGCTCCGCCATCTGCTTGTCGCGTCCATACAGCTTCTGCGGGATCCTGAGCTCGCTCGGGACGTCGTGCGAGCCCAGCTCGAACGGCGCGATCAGGCCGGTCGACTCGAGCGCCGACAGGCATGCATCCAGATCGGCCTTGAGCCCGGTCCCGCTCTGGTATCGCTCCTCGGCGACCTTCGACATCAGCTTTTGCACGATGTCGGACACCACCCTCGGGACCTCCGGCGATCGCTCGCAGAGCGGCGTCGCGGTCCGCGCGATGTGGCTGTGCATGAGGTCCACCGGGTCGGTCGCCTGGAACGGGAGCACCCCGGAGAAGAGCTCGTACAGCGTCACACCCAGCGAGTAGAGATCGGTCCGGTAATCGATGACGCGGTTCATCCTGCCGGTCTGCTCCGGAGACATGTACGCGAGCGTCCCTTCCAGGCGCTCGGGGCTGTCCAGAGCGAGCGTCTCCTCCGAGAGCCGCGTCGAGCTCCCGAAATCCGTCAGCTTGACCTGCCTCGTCTCCGGGTTGACGAGGATATTTTGCGGCTTCACGTCCTTGTGGATGACGTGCTTGCCGTGCACCGCCGCGATCGTCCCCGCCAGCGACGAGGCGATACGCAGCTTCGCCTTGAGATCGAGCCTCGTGGAGCGGGCGAGCGCGTCCAGCGTGACCCCTCCGAAGTCCTCCATCACGAGCGCCGCGCCGCCCGGGATCTTCTCCATGCCGTAGGCCCGGATCACGCCGTCGATCTGGAGGTGGCGTGTGGTCTCGAGCTCATGCCGGAGCTGCGCGACGTGCCGCTGATCGAGATGCTCCCCCTTCAGGACCTTGATCGTCACCGGGGTACCATCGCCATCGCGCTGTGCGCGATAGAGGAGGGTATCCGCGGTCTCGTACATCAGCTCAACCAGTGTGAAAGGGAGATCTCCGATCCTGGTCTTGCGCATGGTTCGTCGATGGTTGCATAGGGCGAATACCTAGGGCAAGCCCTGAACGCGAAGCGGCACGGTGGGTGATGTACGTTGCGGTGCGGTCCTGCGCGTCTCGGTCTCACGGCGCCGTGGAAGCGCGCGGGTGCGCGGAACGAAGGTCGATGGGTCGCTGTGCGATCGAGCGGCGTCGATGTCGTCCATCTTGGGAGCCGGGCTCTCAACAGCACTCGAAATGCGCCAGTGACGGGGCCGCGGAGACTCCAGATCTCCGCCGCTCGTGGTGAGCGGCGGAGTGAGCTCAGAGACGCGACTGCGGAGGAATGCCGAGCAAGAGGAGAGCCCGACTCGGTTTTACAGGGAAGAGCTGCCCCGGACCGCCGTGTGCTCCGCGGCGCCCCCGTCGCTATGCGATCCGCTCCCGGCGGCCGACCCCCCTCACCGCGCGGTAGTCGGTCAGCATCGATCCGAGGATCGTGGCCGCCCCGGTGGCGACGTGGATGAGCGCGGCGAGCGGCGAGCGCTTCGCGTAGCCGAACACGAATGGCGCCGCGATCGCCGACGCGCTCCACGCGTAGTCGATGGCCTCGTGCACCTCGATCGGAATCAGCTTCGCCAGGCTCAGCCGGTAGTCGGTGAGCAGGGAGACGGACACGACCGAAGCGCCGAGGACGACGCCGGCGAGCTTCGCCGAGCTCTTGCGCGCGGAGAGGCCCGCGAGGGCGACGATGAGGCCGTTCGAGTAATCGAGGACGGAGTGGACGTCCTGCGGGACGACGCGCGCGATGGGCAGGGCGCCGAGGAGCGGTCGCGCGGGGATCGTCGCCCGCTGCTGCGTCGCCTGCGCGATCGCGCCGGGCCGGGCCCGCTCTGCCGCCGGCATGAAGGTCCCGGGCAGGTCGTCTGCGCCCACCGAGATGTCGGACTGTGTCATGAGTACCTCCCGCTCCCCTGCAGAGGCAATCTGCAGACCGGGCCGGAGCACGGGCGCTCGAGCGGCATGCCGCCCGCGTGAGCCAGGCAGCCGCCCGCGTGAGCCAGGCAGCCGCCCGCGTGAGCCAGACAGCCGCCCGCGTGAGCCAGACAGCCCAGGAGCCCCGACGCTGGCCGCCGCGGCGGTGGTCCTCCGCGCTGCTCGTGACCGCCGCGGCGGTCGTCCTCCGCGCCACCGTGGCCGCTGTCCACGCCGCCCGTGGCCCCCGCATGCGCAGATGGACGCGACGCCAGGCCCTGTCCGCGCGATCAGCGATGCTAGGCTGCGCGCGCATGGGAGTCAGGATCATTCCTCTCGGCGGCCTCGGCGAGGTCGGGATGAACGCGTTGCTCGTCGAGGAGGAAGGCCGCCGCGTGCTCGTGGACTGCGGCGTCATGTTCCCCAACGACCAGGTGCTCGGCGTCGAGGTAGCGATCCCCGACCTCAGCTATGTGCGCGAGGCGGGCGGGGTCGACGCCGTGCTGGTGACGCACGGCCACGAGGACCACATCGGCGGGCTGCCCTCGCTCCTGCGCGAGTTCCCCGTCCCCGTGTACGGCACGCGCTTCACCCTCCGGCTCGTGCGCGAGCGCCTCGCCGAGCACGGCATCGACGTGCCGCTGCGCGAGGTCCTGCCGCAGCAGCACTTCCAGGCGGGCCCGTTCCGCGCCGAGCCGCTCCGCGTGACCCACTCCATCCCCGATGCGGTCGGCTTCGCGATCGAGACGGGCGAAGGCATCCTGATCCACACCGGCGACTACAAGATCGACCTCACCCCCGTGGGCGGCGAGCGGCTCGACCTCGGCCGCTTCGCCGAGTACGGCCGCGCCGGCGTGGCGGCGCTCCTGTCGGACTCGACGAACTCCGAGCGCGACGGCTGGTCGGTCAGCGAGACCGCGGTGGCCGAGGGGTTCCTCCGGCCCTTCCGCGAGGCGAGGGGGCGCATCCTCGTCGCGCTCTTCGCCTCCAATGTTCACCGGGTCCAGAGCGTCCTCAACATCGCCGCCCAGCTCGGCCGCAAGGTGGTGCTCGCGGGGCGCAGCCTGGCGACCAACACGCGGATCGCCGAGGAGATCGGCATCCTGACCATCCCCCCCGGGGTGATCGTCGACGACGCCACGGCGGCCTCGCTCCCGCCCGGGCGCCTCATCGTGCTCGCCTCGGGCGCGCAGGGCGAGCCGAACAGCGCGCTCGCGCGCATGGCGATGGGCGACCACCACCGGCTCCGGGTCGACCCGGGCGACACGGTGATCTTCTCGTCGCGCGCGATCCCCGGCAACGAGATCGCCGTGAGCCAGCTCGCGAACCGCCTCGCGAAGCGCGGCGCCGTGGTGCTCGACCGCGGCCTCGACCCGATCCACGCGAGCGGCCACGCGCAGGCCGAGGAGCAGAAGATCCTCCTCGACGCGGTGCGGCCGGAGCACTTTGTCCCCATCCACGGCGAGTACCGGATGCTGCTCGCCCACGCGCGCACGGCGCTCCGGATGGGCGTGCCGGCGTCGGGGGTGTTCGTGGTCGAGGACGGCGACTCGCTGGTCGTCGAGAACGGCCAGATGCGCCTCGGCGATCCGGTGAAGAGCGGGCGGGTGTGGCTCGACGCGCGCGGCGGGCTCGACGTCTCCGAGATCGTGCTGCGTGAGCGCGAGCAGATCTCGGATCAGGGCCTCGTGATGGCGCTCGTCGTGGCCGACCGCAAGACGGGCGAGATCCTGCGCGGCCCCGAGCTGCTCGGGCGCGGCGTGGCGCACTTCGAGGAGGGCGGCCCGCTGTTCGCGGCCGCGCTCGCGAGCGCGCGCGACGCGCTCGCGGCGCTGTCGCCGGCGGCGCGCACGCTGGGCCCGGCGCTGGAGGACGCGCTCAGCCGCGGCGTGCGGCGGGTGTTCCACCGCGAAGCCTCGCGTCGCCCCGCCGTGCTCCCCCTGGCGGTGCTGCTCTGACAGCAGATCGGGGGCGCCCTGACCCGCGCCCCTTTCCTGAGCGCCACGAGTGATTACGGTGCAGGGACCGGCGGAGCCCCTTTGCTCTGCCGTGGCGTGACCGCAGCGGCTGGTGGTCCGTGCCTGGGGGCTGTCCCCAGGGGCTCGTGTCCCGGTGAGCACCCGGGCGGCCATCCGGCGACGCGGCACCATGGTGGAGCAAGCGAAATGAAGGAGAAGCGCACGAGCTCGCTCCTGGCGGGCGAGACCGAAAGAACATTCATCGAGGTGGGGGACGCTCGCGCCGAGGAGCGGCTCGACATCGACCTCAGCCATGTCGCGCTGTCTCGGCAGGACACGCCTGCTGGCGGGCGGGCTGCGCCTTCGGCGCGGCCGAACGAGGACGTGACCGAGATCTATCTCCACGAGATCTCGCGCAACGCGCCGTTGAGCCGCGATCTCGAGGTGGAGCTCGGCCAGCGGATCGAGGCAGCGGAGCGCGCGGCGATCGAGGCCTGGGCGGCGTCGCCTGTGGCGCTGCGGGAGCTCGCGGCGATCGCGGAGGATCTGCAGGCGGGTCGGGTCGACATCGGCGATCTGCTGCTGAACGCGGACGCGGACGACGTGGCGCGCGAAGCGGCGTCCGTCCGGCTCGCGCGGCTGCTCGGGCTCGCGCGGCCGATGCTGGCCGCCGGGCAGACCGGGTCGAGCGCGCTGCGCGCCCGGACCGACCTCTCCGCCGGGCTCACCGACGTGCGGCTGGGGCCCGTGGTCGAGCAGCGGATCGAGCGGGCGCTGGGCGAAGCTCGGGCCGAGTCTGCCGGGCCGGAGCGGCGGGCGATCGAGCGGACGCTGGCGGCGATGCGCGGCGCCCGCCGCGAGGCGGCGGAGGCGCGGGCCGAGATCGTCCGGGCGAACCTGCGGCTCGTGGCCTCGGCCGCCCGGCAGCTGAAGCACCGGGGCGTGCCGCTGCTCGACCTCATCCAGGAGGGCAACCTCGGGCTGATCCGCGCGGCGGAGAAGTTCGATTACCGGCGCGGCTACCGGTTCAGCACGTACGCCACGTGGTGGATCAAGCAGGCGCTGGCGCGCGCGCTGCTGTACCAGGGCCAGGTCATCAAGGTGCCGGTCCACCTCGCCGAGACGCGGCGCCGCGCGCTGCAGGCCCGCAAGGAGCTGGAGCAGGAGAACGCGCGCGAGGCGACGCCGGAGGAGGTCGCGGAGCGGAGCGGGCTCTCGCTGGAGAAGATCCAGACCTTGCGGGAGATGGCGCTCCCGCCTGTGTACCTCGACGCGCCGGTAGGTGATGACGAGGGCGCTCGCCATGGCGATTTCTTCACGAGCGAGGAGGCGGCGCCGGACGAGCTCCTGGTCCATCGCCGGATGCACACGCAGGTGCGCTCGCTGCTCGAGTCGCTGACGCCGCGCGAGCGCGAGGTGCTCCGCCTCCGGTTCGGGCTCGACGGCGAGCAGACGCACACGCTCGCCGAGATCGGGGGCATGTTCTCGGTGAGCCGCGAGCGCGTCCGGCAGATCGAGGAGAACGCGCTGAGCAAGCTCCGGACGCTGTCGCGCAGGCGGGCGCTCGAGACGCCGCTGGAGGGCTGAGGCCAGCGCGCGGCGCGGCGCGCACCGGGCGCTCGCGTGAGCGCTGGCGCGACTCGTGCTCCGCTGCACGAGCACCTTGAACGAGGGCTCGCCTGCGGGTGATGGTAGCGGCTCATCACCCGAGGGACGCTCATGAAGGGCATCCTCTCTGCTCGCCTGGAATCACGCGCTTTCTCGGCCGACGCGGTCGAGCTCCACGAGCTGACCGGGCGCGAGGTCATCTCGCAGCCGTTCGAGTTCCTGCTCCACGTCGTGAGCAAGAGCCCCGAGGGGCTCGACGAGGAGGCGCTCCTCGCCGAGCCCGCCGCGCTCGTGTTCCTGCGGGGCGAGCGCGAGGAGCGGCGGCTCTTCGGGGTGATCTCCGTGGTGCGCGACGCGCTCCACACCGAGACGCTGCACATGGCGTACACGCTCACGTTCGTGCCGCGCGCGTTCCGGCTGACGCTCACCGAGACGTCGGAGATCTTCATGGATCTCTCGGTCCCGGAGATCTTCAAGAAGAAGCTCGAGCGGGCGGGCCTGCACGAGGGCGACGACTTCGAGCTCCGCCTTGTGGCGACGTATCCGCCGCGCGAGTACGTGGTGCAGTACAAGGAGACGGATCTGCAGTTCGTCTCGCGCCTGGCCGAGCACCTCGGCATCTCGTTCTTCTTCGAGCACCGGGACGGCCGCGACGTCCTCGTCTTCTCCGACGCGAACAGCGGCTTTCAGCCGGTCACAGACGACGGGCGCGCGCAGTTCTACCCGCGCGGCGACCGCATCGGCGTCCACCGGCTGGAGGGCACCACCCACACGGTCCCGAGCCGGTACGTGGTGAAGGACTACAACTACCGCACGCCGCACGTGCCCCTGATGGCGGCGGCCACGGTCTCGGAGTCGTCCGGCGGCGACATCGTCGAGTACGGCGCGCACTTCAAGACGCCCGACGAGGGCGAGCGCATCGCGGTGCTCCGGGCCGAGAACACCGACCCTGACCGCGCGCGCGCGGGGATGTCGAGCTCCGCGCCAGGCGCGATGTCCGGCACCGCGCGGCGCGACGTGTCGCGTGCGAGGCCGGCGAGGGCGGCGAGCCGGGGCTCGTCGTCGAGCGGGCGGCCGTGCGCGTGGCCGCGGCCGCGGTCGACGTCACCTCGGAGCGGGCGTCGCTCCACACCACCGAGGCGACCGTGCTCGCCGAGCGGATCGCGACCACCGCCGCGCAGATCGCCGCCACCGCCGGTCGCATGGAGATCCAGGCCGAGCGGCTGATCGAGCGGGCGAAGGACGCCTACCGCGACGTCCACGGGCTGCTCCAGACCCGGGCGCGGCGCGCGCGCTCGCTCATCCGCGAGGCCTATCAGCTCGTCAGCGAGCGGACATCGATGGTCTCGAAGAAGGAGACATCCATCGACGGCGAGCGCGTGCTGCTCGGATGACACGGAGCGGAGGGTCCTCGAGATGAAGATGCCCGCAGCGACGAAGGCCGGTGGCATGTGCTTCGCCATGCCGGACGTGTGCAAGGTGCCGGCCCCGCCGGCGCCCCCCGTCCCGACGCCGTTCCCGAACATCGGCACGCTGAACAGCTGCGAGTCGACGGTCTCCAAGGTGCTCGTCCAGAAGAAGGAGACCGTGACCGAAGCGTCGAAGATGCCGAGCAGCAAGGGCGATGAGGCCGGCACGCTCGGCGGGATGGTCTCGAACGTGAACCGCGGGCAGGTGACCTTCAAGCGCGCGAGCTCGAAGGTCTACGCCAAGGGCAAGAAGATCGTCTATCACACGGCCATGTCGGCCCATAACGGCTCGAACGCGAACATGCCTGCAGGCGCGCACGTGGCGCCGTCGCAAATGAAGGTGTTCGTGGCCGTGTGATCCGCGCAGGGCGCGGCGAGGACCGGCGAGCGGCCCGCGCGCGCCAGGGCCGCGCGGCGATGGCCGGCGAGCGGCCCGCGCGCGCCAGGGCCGCGCGGCGATGGCCGGCGAGCGGCCTATCGCGCGCTCAGCGTGGCCTGTCGCGCGCTCAGCGCGGCCTGTCGCGCGCCGGCGCGCTCAGCGCGGCGAGTCGCCGCGGCGGTACTCCGCGGTCGCCTCGTCGAGCCGGGCCTTGAGCTCGGGGTCGAGCGCGAGCTCGCCCGCGGCGAGCGTGGCGTCCAGCTGATCCGGCCGGCTGGCGCCGATGATCGCCGACGTGATCGCCGGGTTGGCGAGCACCCACGCGACGGCGACCGTCGTGAGGGACTGGCCTCCTTCGGCGACGAGGCCCTGCAGCTTCTCCACGGTCGCGAAAGCGCGCTCGTTCCAGTAGCGCTGCTGGTAGTTGGACGCCGCCGTGCCGAGCGTGAAGCGCGTGCCCGGCGTGGGCTCGCCGCGGCGGTGCTTGCCCGTGAGGAAGCCGCCCGCGAGCGGGTTGTACGGGATGACCCCGAGCCCCTCCTCCTGCGCCAGCGGCAGCAGCTCGCGCTCGACCTCGCGGAACAGCAGCGCATAGCGCGGCTGCACGGAGACGAAGCGCGTGAGGTTGCGCACCTCGGCGCGGCCGAGCGCGCGCGCCAGGCGATAGGCAAGGTAGTTGGAGACGCCGATGTACCGCGCCTTGCCAGAGCGCACCACGACGTCGAGCGCTTCCAGCGTCTCGTCGAGCGGCGTGTCGCGATCGTCGGAGTGCAGCTGATAGAGATCCACGTAGTCGGTGCCGAGCCGGCGCAGCGAGGCGTCGATGGCGTCCAGGATGTGCTTGCGCGAGGCGCCCTGATCCCAGGTGTTCGGGCCGACGCGGCCGACGCACTTCGTGGCGACGATGAACCGGTCGCGCTTGCCCTTGAGCCAGCGGCCGACGATCTCCTCGGTGCGGCCGGCGGTCGGCAGGCCGCCGCCGAGCGGATAGACATCCGCCGTGTCGAGGAAGTTGACGCCAGCAGCCGCGGCCTTGTCGAGGATGACGCGGGACGTCTCCTCGTCCGTCTGGAAGCCGAACGTCATCGTGCCAAGGCACAGGCGGGAAACGGTGAGGCCGGTACGGCCGAGGCGGGTGGTGGGGATGGTCATGGTCTTCCGTTGGGTTCTGTACGAGGTACGCCGGATCAGTAGTAGATCGGCCCGACGCTGCCACCGCCGGCGACGACGGCGTCGCCGTTGATGGCGACGCTCCGCGGTGCGGCGATCACTACATCGGCGCCCTCGCGCGCGAGCTCCCGAGCGATGGCCTTGCCGATGCCGCGGCTGCCGCCCGTGACGATGGCGCGTTTTCCGGTGAGTTCGAGATCCAAGAGCGGCTCCCTTCCAGGGTAGACACGAGGTCTGGATTGCCTGCGCCGAGGCGCGGTGAAGGCGCGATCGATGACGCCAGAAAGCGCTCCTTGCCGCGGCCGCGCGCGGCAAGTCCGGCGAGGAGAGCGGACATGGTCGCCCCCCGCGCCGATGAGCGGAACCGGACGGCGAACCGCGCTGCGGCACGTCGCACAGCACGTTCCGTTCCAGTCCGCCCCCACCGCACGCTGCTCCTGGATGGCGCGCGCCGGGCGCGGCGGCGACCGGTCATTCGCCCAGCGGCCGGGCCTCCGGCGGCGTCGCGCAGCGCCGGCGCGCCGGGCGGCTCGCCTGCTGCGCCCGCAGCAACCTGCTGCGGCGGTGCTGCCGGCTACGCAGGGCGCGCGCCGGCAGCGCGACAGCCAGCCCGCGGCGCCCGCCGTGCGGCCGTCGGCCATGCGCATGGCGGCGATGGCGATCGCGCCAGCGTCAGCACCGGGCACCGCGCGTGCCCCGGCGGGCAAGGATCCGGGAGATCCCCTCATCAGGTGTTCATTCCCACCGCAGAGCTGACAGGGAGGCGGTGGGACGGATGCTCTCCTGAGATGGCGCTCCCCGCCGTCCCGCGGCGCCGATCACAGGATGCATCGATTCGCCATGTCGTCCGGATCAGGCCGCGTTCGCAGGCCCGATCCGCCGCTCTCCTGACATCATAGGACGTCAGGAAGTTGCTCTTCCCGATGTTGTACGTGCGCGTGTGGCAGAATATTTACCTTCTCGACAGGGAGATCATCTATCTATGTACACACGGACACCGAGGGCGGGTATCGCTGCCTGGATCATCGTGTCAGCGGTCGCGAGCGGCGTGCTGATCGGGTGCGACTCCGGCGGTGAGCAGACATCGACCGCGACGGGCACAGGGGGCGACGGCGGCGGAGACGGCGGCAGCGGCGGAGACGGCGGCAGCGGCGGCAGCGGCGGAGACGGCGGCAGCGGCGGAGACGGCGGCAGCGGGGCCGCGAGCGGCACCGGGGGCTCGGGGGCATCCACGGGCGCGGGCGGGGAAGACCCGTATACGTGGCTGGAGGACGCGACCTCCCCGGAGTCGCTCGAGTGGGTGCAGGAGACGAACCAGGCGACGCTCGATGCCCTCACCGAGGGTGAGCCGTTCACGTCGCTCTACGACGATCACTACCGCGAGAGGACGAAGGAGCCGCCGCTCCGGTGCATCCCCGAGCCGGACGGCTTCGTCTACCAGTTCAAGCAGGACGCGACCAACCCGCGCGGGGTGTGGCGCCGGACGCCGGCGGAGGCCTGCCTGGCCGAGGCGCCCGCGTGGAATGTCCTGCTCGACGTCGACCAGCTCGCGACCGAGGAGGACGAGGACTGGGTCTACGCGGGGTCGGACTGCTACTACAACGACACCGACATGTGCCTCATCTCGCTCTCGCGGGGAGGCAAGGACGCCATCGTCGTCCGGGAGTTCGACAAGACGACGCGCTCGTTCGTCGCCGACGGCTTCACCCTCCCCGAGGCGAAGTCCTATGTCGCGTGGAGCGACAAGGACACCTTGCTCCTCGCGTACGGCGCGGACGAGGATTCGCTCACGACCTCGGGCTACCCGCGGCAGGTGAAGGTCTGGCGCCGCGGCACCCCGCTCTCCGAGGCGAAGCTCGTCTTCGAGGCCGAGAAGGACACAGTCCTCTCTGCCGGCGCGACCGTCCATGATGTCGACGGGTCGAGCCTCAGGCTCATCACGAGCTACGTCGACTTCTATCACGCGGACAACTACGTGCTCGGGAGCGACGATGTGCCGGTGAAGATCGAGGTGCCCCAGGACGCCACGATCTGGGATCTCTTCCAGGGCAAGCTGTTGGTCCGGCTCGCCTCGGACTGGAGCGTCTCCGGCACGACGCTGAAGTCCGGCTCGCTGGCCGCCGTCTCGCCGGCCGACGCGGCGGCGACCGCGGAGCTCGTGTACGCGCCCGACGAGCGGAGCGCCTTCGTCGGGCTCACGAAGTCAAAGGAAGGGATCCTCGTCACGCAGCTCCACGACGTCGCCGCCGAGGTCCTCTCCTTCACCTCCACGGACAGCGGGTGGACCTCGAAGGCGGTCCCGATCCCGCCGCTCGGGGACGCCGACGTCACCGCGGATCCGCGCATGGATGACGCGTATGTCACGTTCAGGAGCTTCCTTCAGCCCACCACGGTGTACCAGGTGCGGCCCGAGGGCGACACCTACGAGGTGACGGAGCTCAGCGCTTCTCCCGCGCTGTTCGACGCTTCGCCGTTCGAGGTCTCGCAGGACACCGCGACGAGCAAGGACGGCACCAAGGTGCCTTATTTCGTCGTCAAGCGCGCGGGGACGGCCGCGGACGGCAAGAGCCCGACGCTCCTCTACGGCTACGGCGGGTTCGAGTACGCGCTGCCGCCATTTTACCTGGGGCTCACCGGCAAGCACTGGCTCGAGAAGGGCGGCGTCTACGTGCTCGCCAACATCCGCGGCGGCGGAGAGTTCGGGCCGGCGTGGCACCAGGCTGCGATCCTGGAGAACAAGCAGAGGTCGTACGACGACTTCATCGCCATCGCCGAGGACCTGATCGCGAAGGGCATCACCTCCCCCGCTCACCTGGCGATCCAGGGCGGGAGCAACGGCGGCCTCCTGGTCGGCGCCGTCACCATGCAGCGGCCCGATCTCTTCGGCGCCGTCTCCTGCCAGGTCCCCCTGCTCGACATGCTGCGCTATCACGAAATCGGCGCAGGCGCGAGCTGGATGGGCGAGTACGGCGATCCCGAGGACCCCGAGATGGCCGAGATCATCCGGGCCTACTCGCCGTACCACAACATCGAGGCCGGCGTGGAGTACCCGCCGATCCTGTTCACGACGACCACCACCGACGATCGCGTCCACCCCGCGCACGCGCGCAAGATGGCCGCGCGCCTGAAGGAGATGAACATCCCCTTCTACTTCTACGAGGGTGAGAAGGGTGGACACGCGGGCTCCGCAAATCCCGAGACCTACGCGTTCCTCCAGGCGCTGAACACGACGTACCTTTATCGCGTCTTCGAGACCCAGTAGGAAAGCTCCCCCGGGAGCGCCCCGCGCTTGAACCGCCAGGGCGCCGACGCCCAGGCGAGAGAGATTCTCTTTCTCTCCCCCTGGCGCTCCTGGCGTCTTGGCGGTTTTCTCTCCCATTCCACATCGTTCGACGCGCCTGGAAGTCGGCGCGCCCGGCGGGCGCGATGCCGGCGAGGAGCCGGGCGATCGTGGGCCGCACCAGCGCGTCGTCCCACCGCTCGAGCACGGACGCCCGGAACGCGTGCGCCACCAGGTTGCGGTACTGGCGGTGCTCCTTGCCGTCCATGCCCAGCATGGTCTCGCCCATGTACCTGCCGACGACGGCGTTGTTGATCGAGCTCGAGAACGTCTCGGCGTCACGCAGCACGCGCTCGGCGTCTTCATGACGGAAGACGACGAAGCTGGGATCGGGGCTGATCGACGAGGCGTCGTAACGGCGGACAGGGGTCTCCGCCCTGGCCCTGGCCCACATCGGATGCGGCTGAGCGTCCGAGAAGTCGAGGATGGAGAGAGGCTTCTTGTCGTCCATCCTCACAAGCTATCGAGTTCCAGGCGGTGGATCAACGGGGGGCGGCCGGGCGAAAGAGCCTGGTCGCTATCGCGCGCGTCATGGCGAGGACGTTATCGCGCGTGAAGCGGAACCAGAAGCCGACGTAGCATCCGTTCGTGCGGAAGCCGGGGTTCACCGCGGCGTAGCGCCGCGCGGCCGGGCGGTCGAAGTAGCGCGGCGGATAGCGGCTCCGCGTCTCCTCGGTCATGAAGATGTTGACGAAGAAGAGGCCGGTCTCTTCGTCCACGCGAAAGTCGCTCTCCCCGGCGAGCGCGAGGAACGCCGCGCGCACGGCCTCCTCCTCCTCCCCGCCGCGGCGTCCCGGGTCGAAGAGCTGGTAATGCGCGAGCGCCTCGGTGATGGAGACGAAGCCGAAGAGGCTGGCGATGGAGAGCCGGTACAGGCGGGTACGCGGCGCGCGGCGCTTCGTGTCGAGCAGGAACAGGAGGCCAGAGACGAGGTGCAGTCCGCGCGTCCGGAAGGCGGGCGCGATCCTCAGCTTCCCGCCCACGATGGCCAGGCTGCGCGGCAAGGTGAGGGGCGCGGTCTTCCAGAACTGAAAGCCGACGATCGCGCCCGTGTCGGCGCGGCGGAAGACGTGGACGACATCGTTGGTCGCGGCGTGGACGCGGAAGTGCTCGAAATCCTCGGCCATGAGCGCGGTCGAGAGGGCGTGGAGCTCGCGCAGGCGCGGCTCGGTGAAGTCGCGCCGCCGGAGGACCTCGAGACGGACGGCGGGGCGGAGCGGGGAAAGACGGAGAAGGAGGTTCAGCATAACGGGTCCGTGGGGTCGGGCGAACGCGCGGGGCTCGCAGCGTCCCCGTGGCTTGTCGCGCGGCTCGGAGCTCTTGTACCGCGTCCCGACCCCGGATGGCGGCGCGCGCGCGCTCGAAGCCGTGCTCCAGGCCCCCGAGCGGCGCCGGACGCGGCGGCGCCGCCTCGGCCACCGCGGAGCCGACGCTCGCCGACTGCCAGCGTGGCTGCCCATCCGTCGGGAACCCCCGCCGCCCGTGCGCTCCGGCGTCAGCGCTGCGGAGGGTGATTCCCGGCGATGTCCCGCGCGGCGACGGCGCGCCGGCGACAGCCACAAGGAGCGCGGCGCCGGGAGGTGGCGCCGCGACGCGCCAGATCGTCGCAACGGACCTCGTGCGCGGGTGAACTGTGTCTTGCATTGCACCAGTGCCGCAAAATGCCGTACCAGGCATCATTACTCACGTCATGTTTCCTTGCGGATGGGACCGAAGTGTGGTTGGTTTATCGTAGACGAAACATGCACTGTAGGGAGATTGGGCTGCTCGTGGGACTCGCGTCCCTACCCTCGGTATCCTGCTCGCCGACAGCGCCCGGTCCCCCCGAGAATGCGGTAGTCCTCGGGGCCGTCCTCCCGTTCTCCGGGAGCGAGTCGGCGATCGGCCGCAACCTCGAGCAGGCGATGTTGCTCGCGGTCGAGGACCTGAACGCTGCAGGCGGGCTTGACGGGAGACCGTTCGACATCCTGAGCCGAGACAGTCACTCGAGCTCGGACCGTGGGTTACATGGGCTGCTCGAGCTGCTTTATGTGGATGAGGTCGACTACCTGATCGGGCCCGAGGAGAACGATCTCGCCCGTGAGATCTCGCCGGACGTGAAGTCGCTCGATCGGTTCCAGATGTTGCCGGGCTATGCCGCGCCCGCCGCCGCGCGCAGCGAGGCGAAGGGAGGCTGGATGCGGCTCGCCCCCTCCCCGTTCGCCGTCGGTTGCGCGCTCGCCAAATACGCCATTCACGGGAACATCCATACCGTGAACACCCTCGCCGCGCGGGACGACTACAACGCCGGCGTCAGCAGCGAGTTCACGAGCAATTTCGTGGCGCTCGGGGGCAGAGTCCTCCCCTCGGTGACGTTCACGTCGGGCGAGCAGACGTACACGAGCAAGATCGATTCCGCCTTCGAACCGAACGCCGGCCGGACGCTCCTGGCCGCCTATCCCGCCACCGCCTCGACCATCGTGACCGAGTGGACCGTCTCCGGACGTCCGGGCACCTGGCTCCTCGGCCCCGCGCTGCGCGCCGACGCGCTCCTCGCCAACATCCCCGCGGGCTCCCTCGATGGATACTTCGGGGTCTCGCCTTCGCTCAGCCTGCGGAGCGAGTGCCAGATCGTGGACGAAGCCCAGGAGACGGTCAGCTGCGGTACCGAGAACGCCGCGGCCTTCGTCCGGCGCTTCTCCAGCCGGTGGAACGGCGAAGCGCCGTTCCCCGCGGCGCACTTCTATTACGACGGTGTCGTCCTCATCGCGATGGGCCTCGTGTACGCCCAGGCGACGAGCGGGTCGATCCCTTCGTCCGGACATGCGCTGCAGACGATCATCCGCGAGCTCAACAACCCTGACCACGACGTGGCATCATGGCGGGATCTGAGATCGGCGATGGCCAGCCTGCGCGCGGGGATCCCCCTCCGATACGCCGGGGCAGCCGCAGAGTACGAGTTCGACCGATACGGGGCGAGCAAGCACTATTTCATGCAAAAGTGGACCATCGACAGCGAGACCTTCGTCGATCTCCCCCCCGTCCCCGTCACATGCGAGGGCACGCAGTGATCAGCCTGTCGGCAGCGTGGGGCGGTGATGAGACGAGAATGATAAACCGCCAAGATGCAAAGACGCCAAGACGCCGAGGACGCCAGGGAGAGAGCTTTTGAGGTTCTCCTGGCGTCCTCGGGGCTTTCTCGTCGCGGGCCGCTGTCGTTGCCGGCCGCTGCCCTCACGCGCTATGCCACCGCAAAACCGGCGCTCAACAGGTCCTGCGGCCGGGACGAGGCGCCGACGTGGACGCGGAACTCTCCCGGCTCCACCACGCGGCGCCCCTCGGCGTCGAGCATGGAGAGCTCCGAGGCGGGAACGTCGAAGCGCACCGTGCGCGCCTCGCCGGCCGCGAGGCTCAGGCGGCGGAACGCCTTGAGCTCCTTCAGCGCCCACGTGGACGACGTCACCAGATCCTCGATGTACAGCTGGACGATCTCCACGCCGTCGCGCCCGCCAGCGTTGGTGACCGTCACCTCGAAGGAGGCCGTGCCCTCTCTGCCCACGCTGGGTGTCAGGACCTTCAGATCGGCATAGGCAAAGCGCGTGTAGCTCAGGCCAAAGCCGAAGGCGAACGCGGGCTCCTGCGTGAGATCGGCGTAACGGGCCCCGTGCTGGCCGCGGGCCTGGTTGTAGAACACCGGCTGCTGGCCCACGTGGTACGGAAACGAGATCGTCAGCTTGCCAGAGGGGTTGATCCGCCCGAAGATCGCCTCGGCGACCGCCCGCCCGCCCATCATCCCCGGGTTGAACGCCTCGACGATGGCGGCCGCGCCGAGCACCGATCGCGGCAGCACCAGCGGCTTGCTGTTGACGAGGACCACGACCGTGGGCACGCCGGTCCGGGCGATCGCGTCGGCCAGCGCCCTCTGCCCGCCCATCAACTCGAGGGTCGCCGTGCTCTTCGTCTCCCCGATGAACTCGATCCGATCCCCGACGACAAGGACCACCACGTCGGCGCCCCGGGCCAGCTCGACCGCCGCGGCGATGCCCGACTCGTCCTCGCTCACCACAGAGCAGCCCGCGGCGTGGACCACCTCGCACCCCGGCGGCGCGAGCTCCCGTATCCCGTCCACGATCGTGACGAGGCTCGAGCGCGGGTGCTGAGGACCGTTGCCGCCGCTCATCTGGCCCGACCCGAGCGACCAGTCGCCCAGCTGGGCGATCGGGTCGTCCGCGTTGGGGCCGACCACCGCGATCCGCCGCAGCGGCGCCGGCCCGGCGGCGAGCGGCAGCAGGCCGTCGTTCTTCAGCAGCACCAAGGACGCCCGCGCGACCTCCAGGTTGAGGTCCCGGTGGGCCGCGCACCCGATGACCTCCTTGATGCGCTGCTCGCTGCTGTACCCGGGGTCCTCGAAGAGCCCCAGGGAGAACTTGAGCGCAAGGACGCGCCGCACCACCGCGTCGATCTCGGCCTCTGCGAGGAGCCCGCGGCGCACCGCCTCCTGGGCGCCCTCGTAGAACTGCGGCGTCGCCATCATGAGATCGTTGCCGCTGCGGATCGCGAGCGTGGCCGCCTCGGCCATGTCCTTGCAGACCTTCTGATCGAGCACGAGGTTACCGACGTTGTTCCAGTCGGTCACGACGATCCCCTGGAACCCCCACTCCTCCTTGAGGACCTCCGTCAGGAGCCAGCGATTGGCGGTGGCCGGGATCCCGTCCATCGACTGATATCCTGTCATGAAGGCCATGCAACCGCTCTGCGCGGCCCTCTCGAAGGGCGGCAAGAAATACGAGCGCAGATAGCGCCGCGAGATGTTCGCCTCCGACGCGTCGCGCCCGCCCAGCGTCTCCGAGTACCCCGCGTAATGCTTGGCCGTCGCCAGCACCGCGTCCGGATCGTCGAGGCCCTTGCCCTGATAGCCCTTCACCATCGCGCAGGCGAGCTCGCCGATCAGATAGGGATCCTCGCCGAACGTCTCCCCCACCCTCCCCCAGCGAAGATCGCGCGTGAGGCACAGGACGGGAGAGAACGTCCACTTGAGCCCTGTGGCCCGCATCTCGGCGGCGGTGACCCGCGCCACCTTCTCGAGGAGCCCTGGCTCCCAGCTGCACGCCATGCCGAGCTGCGTGGGGAAGATCGTGGCGCCCGCCCAGAAGGAATGGCCGTGGATGCCGTCGTCCGCCATCAGGACCGGAATGCCGAGGCGGGTGCCCAGCGCGCGCCGGATCGCCGCGTCCGCGTCCTTCCCGTTGCAGTGCAGGAGGCTGCCGACCTTCATGCGCCCGATCGCGTCTTCGAGATCTCCCTGGGCATCCAGCTGCATGAGCTGCCCGACCTTCTCGTCCAGGGTCATCCGACTCAGGAGGTCTTCCACCCGCTTGCCCACGGGTTGTCTGGCATCTTTGTAGAGGGGAGCGTCGTTCATGAATTCTCCTGAATCGGGGTGGGGGGCGCACGATAACAGGTCCGCCCCGCGGGGCAAGAGCGGGGCTTCTACCGTGCGTGGTTGGGAGATCGAGACTGACGCTCACGCCGGCGCGAGGCGGCGTGTCGCCGCGCACACGCCCGCACCTTCACAGCCGAGGGGCGGCGCCGGCGCCGCGCCGGGCGCCGGCGTGCGCCGCGGGGCATCAGGCCACCAGGCGGAAGCTGGAGAGCGGCATGCCGTACACCCGCTGCGAGCCCTGCACGTCGAGCTCGGTGATCTTGAGATCGCGGCTCCCCACGCCGCCGCAGAAATAGTGCATCACCGACCTGGGATCGTAGGCCGTGAGGTCGATGGTCTGCGACGTGTCCTCCGCGGGGCACCTGGGCGCAGCGCCGCTCCTGATGTGCTCGTGGCGGAAGCCGAGGACGTGACCCAGCTCGTGACGGAGCACGCCGACGGGGTCGAACCCGAGCGAGGGCGAGAAATAGGAGGGGTCGATCAGGACCTGCCGCCTCGAGACCGGCTCTTGCGGGAAGAAGGCCGCCGCGATGAACCGCCCGCCGGAGTTGAACATCTGCACCGGGAACACGACCTCTGCGGGGCGGGTCCTGCTCCCGTCGAGCTCGGCGACGTGGCGGAACGACACGCCGCAGGTCTCCTCCCACGCGCGCGTCGCCGCCATCATGTTGGCGCGCGCCGTCGCGTACTCACTCTCGCTCCGGAAGGTCGCCCTGAGCACGCAGTAGCCGATCACGAAACCTGGCGGCCAGCGCACCAGCTTGCCGTTCTGCAGGATGCCGACCAACCCCTCTCCGCCAGGGCCGGCAGGGAGGTTCGGCGGCTCGGCGTTCGCCGCGTGAGGCACATAGTCGGCGAGCTGCTCCTCTTCGAGCAAGAGGTCGCCCTCGGCGACATACATCAGCTTTCCGTCGAGCTCGAATGTCGGGAGCTTCGTCTTCAGCTCCTCGACCTTCCGCTCGATGACCGGATCGGTGATGGCCATGGCATTTCTCCTTTGCCCGGGGCGCCCGGGCGGTTGGTGGGTTATTCTGAGTCAGACCGAGAGCCGCCGCGGATCACCTCCCGGAGGTGCCCGGGCAGCTCAAGGAAGAGCGCGCGGCTGAGCGGGTCGGCGCCCTCGGGCACGGAGCCGCGGACGAGCGCGTCGACGAGCAGATCCTCGCGCGAGCCGAGCGTGTCTCCCCGCACGAGGTAGAGCGTTCGACCGCCGATCTCGATGCGATATCGCTCCTCGACGCGGCGGAAGGTCTCCGACCGGTCGAGCAACGCCAGCAGCTCCGGGTGAGCCTCCAGCAGCGCGGGCCGCGGCTCCTCCGGCCCGATTGCTTCCATATCGACCTCTGCGCGGCCTCACGGCAGCGGCACCACGATCGCATTATTCCAGCCGCACAAGAACAATTTCGGTTCGGAAGCGAGGGCGTCAACCCGTAGCTCGTAGACCGCGGGAAATATGCCGGGCAGCGTCAGATCGACCTCGAACAGGGGGCCAGCGGCGAGCGTCACCGGCTCTCCGCGAGGCCCGGACGCGACGAAGCGCACCTCGCCCGGCTGATCGAGCGCGAAGAACGCGCGCAGCCCAGCGTCCTTGAGCGCCGACCCCGGCCGCGCCGCCTGCACCCGGATCGCCTCGGCGAACGACAGGCGGCCTTCCAGGCGCGAAACGGAGAGCGACCCCAGGTGGTGTACGGTCACCTGCACGGGCTGGCCGGGCCGCGCCTCGACCCGCTCGGGCCACACAAGGGAGGCGCCCCGCTGCCTGCGGCGATCGAGGAACCCCGACTCCACCGTGTCGAGCAGGATGCTCGAGAAATGGCGGGTCTCCGGGGGCACCGCGGCCGGCAGCTCGCTCCGCGCCTTCCACACCTTCTCCCGCAGCTCCTGGTCGTGCTCGTCGAGCGGATCGAACGTGGTCGGCGCGGTGCACAGGAAGTCGAACAGCGGCTCCGTGTTCGCCGCGCGGAAGAGGACGGGCGCCGACCAGCTGGGGGGATACGGCTTTTGCGCGAACATCTCCTCGCGCCCCGCCCGCACCGCGCGCTCGATGTCGCCCGGGCTCTGCTTGAGCAGGCTGAGGACGAACGCCTGGAGGAAGCGCTCGGCGTCCGCCGTCTCCAGTCGCTGGCGCATCCCGATCGCGCACTGGACGCCGGACTCCCCGTGGATCAGCGCGTGCGCCACGCTCTGGCTGCCGCGCATCCACTGCGGCAGCCGCTCGCGCAGCACCTCGCCCGCTGCCGTCAGGCAGCCCGCGAGCACCACGACCGGCACGGGCCGGTTCAGGAGCTCGCTCCGGAGCTGGTCGGCGCGGATCGGGTTGGCGAACGCGCTGCCGTCGAGCTCGAACAGGAGGACGCCGATCGGCGGGAACCCCTCGAAGCCGACGTCCTGGAGGTCGCCGTGGCCGAGGTAGACGAGGAGGTTATAGCTCGCGTTGCGCAGCTCGGCGCGGAGGGCGTCGTAGGTGACCGGCCCGCCTGCGCCCGCCTCGCTGCTCAGCACAGAGACCTCCACCACGTCGGCGAGCCCGCACGCGCGCGCGATCGAGAGGACGCGATCGCGGATCGGCAGCACGGGCGGCACGCTGCCGCCGAGGTCCTTCGGGTTCGTGCGGACGAGCAGCACGCGGAACGGCCACCCCCAGCGCAGCCTCGACGGCGAGGACGCCGGGCGGTGGCGCTTCTGCGAGTGGACGATCCCCCGCACCCAGGGGTGCAGCGCCAGCCGGTCGGCGCCGAGCTTGAGCAGCTCGTAGGGGACGTCGTACAGGTAGGGGAACACCTCCGGGTGCGGCCGGATGACGATCCGGAAGGGCTGGGTCGCCGCGTGCACGGCCGTGCCCAGGTGGCCGCGGAGGTCGTTCTGGAGGAGCCAGCCGGTGACCTGATCGGCCAGCGCCTCTGTCATCTGCTCCGACCCGTAGCCGCTCCGCAGCTCGTCGAGATCCGCGGGCGGGAGGCTCGGAAAGGGCCGATCGAGCTCGTCCTCGATGGGGGCGAGGTTGCGGGCGTGGATGCACAGCCGCAGGCGCGATCCTGCGCCAGGCTCTATGTCGACCACGAACTCGGGGCTCCTCATGGCTCCGTGTCCTCGATCAGGGACTGGTCGATCGCCTCGTCGAGGCTGGCCTGCCGCCGGGTCTCCCGCTCGATGAGGCCCTTGCCCGGGAACTCGAGCCCGAGCGACGCGTAGCGGGCCTCCAGCTCCCTCGCCGCGTCGAGCAGGTCGCGGGAGCACGCGAGATCGGCGGTCACCTGCGCAGGCGTGAGCGGCACGCCGTCCGACGGGGTCTGCCCCGTGCCGAGCGTCGGCCACGAGGGAGAGCGCCGCGTCTCCTCGCCTTCCCGGGCGAACTGCCGGCCGAGGCGATGCCGGAGGAACAGCACGACGGGCGTCACGAGGGGGCGCTGCGACGCGCTCATCATCGCGTCCTCCACGTCGAGCGCCGCCGCGAGCCGCTGGTAGTACGCGCGCCAGAACTCGCGGGACACGCGGGGGTGCATGGGACCGAGCTGGGCGGCGATCGTGGGGGCGCCGCCGCTGTCGTGGCCGAAGCGCGCGAACGCGTGGTACACCGTGGGCATGCCGGCGTGGCCCACGCGGGGGATCTCCGGCGGGGTGAGCGAGACGATCGTGACGCTCGATCCCCGCAGCATGGCGGCGACCTCGAGGGCCGAGAGGGTGTCCTCCTCGTCCCCCGAGAACTCGAGGAGGCCCTCCAGGCCGAGCGGCACCACGCCGTCGGCCACCACGTGGAGCGCCTCCACGCCGGCGCGGATCGCGGCGGAGAGCGCCCGGCGCGGATCGTCCTCCTCGATCCAGACGACCTCCACGCCGGGGCCGAGGTCGTGCAGCGCCTCGGCGAGCGCGGCGGGCGCGCCGCCGGTCGGGTCGACCACGGCGACGCGCAGCGGCTGCCCGTCCGGCAACACGAGCGGCGGGATGACCCGCCCCGGGCTGCCCCGCACGAGCGAGAGGCGAGGCGTGCGGCGCGCCCCGAGGAAGAGGATCTCCCAGGGGAGGTCCTCGAGCTCGGGTGTCTCGGTCGACCACCAGATGCGCAGCCGCTGGGGCGCGCGCGGCCGGAGCCGCAAGATCGCCCGGAGGCCGCGGGACATCGAGCCGCCGAGGCGGTGCCGCAGCTCGAGGAGGGCGCCCTCGCCCCCGTAGAAGATGCTCAGGTACTCGGCGTAGCCGAGCCACGTGACGGAGAGCTCCTCGTGCCCGAGGAGCGGCAGCCCCCCGATCTCCGGCGGCGGCGCGCCGCTCGTCCCGGCCGCGCCGCGGTCCCCGAGCGTCAGCCAGGAGAGCGCGAGCTTCGTGTAGATCCACGCGTGATAGCGGCACACGCGGCCGCCGGTCGCGCGCGCCGCCCCCCTCGTCTCCCCGCAGAGCGGGGCGATGCGGACGAGGATCTCGGGATCGCGAGGGCGCTGCGCGCTCGGCTCCGTGCTCATCCGCCCGCTCCGGCGAAGTCGACCGACCGCGCGATCCGGGCGAGCGACGAGGCGCGCTGCGGAGACAGGGACGCCGCGCCTGCGAGCAGCGGCGGCCGCGGGATCGCCGCGAAGAAATCCATCGATCGCCGCTGGACGGCGCCGAGATCGACCGACGGCGGCGCCGAGGCGACCGCGAGCTGCGCCGCGACCGGCACGAGGCGGTACGGGAAGTACGAGGGCCGGTCCGGCGCCGGGCGGAGCTCACCGCTCTCGAGGAAGCGCGCGAGCGGCCCCGCCCGCCGCACGTCGGCGGCGACCTCCGGGTGGAGCTCCACGAGCGCATGGCCGCCGAGCGCGTCCAGCCTCGTCTCCAGGAACGTCCCGGCGATCGCGCCGAGGTCGTCCAGGAACGGCGCGACCCACGCCGGCGCGCACAGCGCACGCCAGTCCTGCTCGATCCGGTCGGCCGCGTCGGCGAGCGGCGCGACCCCGAGCCGCCGCAGCATCGCGCCGAGCAGCGGGACGCGGACCATCGGGTGCGGGTGGGGATCGTGCCTGTCGAGCTCCGCTTGCTGGTTCCCGGGCGCGACCACGAGGAGGAACGACGCGAGCGCCAGCGCGAAGCCGGCGTTGCCGAGCAGGACGCCGATCGCGTCGGCGAGGATCTCCCGGGTCCAGCCGAACCAGATCTCCTGTCGCTCGGACGGGATCACGCCATCCGTGCCGAGGAGCAGCGCCCTGGTCAGCTCGCTCGAGAGCGTGAGGTCCTGATCGACGTTGTGGCCGACCTCGTGGCAGAGCATGGGCAGGAGCCAGGCGCACTCGGTATGATCGGCCGGCAGGAGCACGATCGGGATCGGCAGCCGGAGATCGCGGTAGCTCCGGAGCGAGCTGCGGAGGACGCGGAGCGGGTTCTGGCGGCTCACGGCGACCGGCCCGTAGTGCGCCTCGAGGCAGACCAGCGGCGGCTCGCGCATCCCGTCCTTCGGGATGAGCCCCCAGTTGCGCGCCCTGTTCATGCACGCCTGGTAGCAGTCGGCGGCCAAGAGATCGGCCGCGTCGAGCGGGGGGGCGAGCGTCGGCTGCGCGCGCTGCGCGAGCGACTGAGAGAAGATGTTCCACACCCCGTGGGCGCCCGCGATCTCGATGAGGAGCCTGCCGAAGCCGTCCGCAAAATCCGCGTCGGACAGGTCCTCCCCGAGCCGATCGAAGATCCCTCGCTGGCGCTGGATCAGCTCGTCCATGAGGATCTTCAGCGCCAGCACCTGGCTCGCGTGGATCCCGAAGCCGCGCGCGTTCGCCGTGGCGTCCGCCTCGAACCGCTCGACGTCGCGCGGGAGCACGTCGATCCGGCGCTGGAGCTCGGCGGTCGCCCTGGCACGCACAGTGGACACGACCCCCCTCCTCTCCCGCTCTGCTTAACGGCGCAGGGCCCGATGTAAAGCCGGCGCTGCCCCTCTCGCGAGCTCGCGCGAGCCCGGCAGCGCCGCGGCCTGGATGAGGGCGCTCGACGCGGCCGGCGCTCGCTCGGGCAGGCCGAAGAGGCCCGCGAAGAGGCTCGGCCCCGAGTAGGCGATCAGGAACCCGACCGCGACGCCGCCCCAGAAGTCCTCGATCGCGAGGATGGGCTGCACGTCCCGCTTCCGCGCGAGCAGGACGGCCGCCATCGCCACAAGGACGAGCGACACGGCCAGGCTGAGGACGGCCTCCGCGTCGAGCCGTGCGGCGCCGCCCCGCGCGGCGAACCAGCCCGCGACGCCGCCGGCGAGGGCGCCGCAGATCACGCTCGCCAGCGACGCGCTCACCTTGAGGATGTGCTCGATGGTGTCGAGGTTGATCGCGCCGTCGATCTCGTACTCGACCTCGATGAGCAGCCGGTACGAGGCCGTGCGGAACCACAGCGTGCGCCGCGATCGCACGGTGAAGCCGCGCGCCGTCGAGTTCCCGGCCTGGAGCACCGCGGGAGGATCCGGGGAGCGCAGCGACGCGATGGCTCTGCGAAAGGCCCCGGCGTCGTCGCCGGAGCTCCCCTCGGCCGCCGCGCTCGGCGACGCGCTGCGCTCGCCGCCCGCGCGCCGCGCGCCCGCCGCATGCTCCTCGCCGCGGAGGTCCGCGTCGAAGGGCAGCTCGAGCGCCGCGGAGGCGGCCTCGCCGCCTGCGCCGCGCAGATCGCGCGCGATCGTCGGCGCTCCCGGCGCCGCGCCGCCGCCCGGGAGGCGCGGCCCGAGCAGCCGCCGGACGAAGCGGCGCAGGCGGCGGCCGGGGGAGTCGCCGACCGGCGCGAGCGCCCGCGAGGCGCCGTCGATCCGGGCGAGCCGGTTCTCGAGCTTCCGGATCCGCTGCTCGGTCCATCGGCGATCGACGTCGATGAGCTCGGCGGGCAGGGTCGTGCTCACCCGGCGCAACGAGAGCGGCGCCTCGAACGGGTTCTGCACGGTGACGAAGAGGGAGAAGTCCTGTCCTGCGACCAGCCCGTCCGTCGATGTCGACACCGACGTCCGGATGGCGCCCCTGAACGGCTTCGCTGGCTCTGGTCCTGCCATGAGGCCGTTGGATGAGCGCACCCCGCGCGGCGTCCCGCGCGCCGCCCGGGAGCGCGGCGCGGCGGGGAGCGGCGAGGCGGTCCCGGGTGGCGCGCGGGACCCCGGCGATGGGCAGGCGCGGCCGGGCGGTCAGCAGGAGAGACCGCCCCGCGGGCGTGCGCCTGTCAGCCGAGCCGCCGATCGATCGACCACGCGCCGCTCCCGCGCACCGCGACCGCCGCCGCGATGGCGATGGCGAGCGCGTGGTACTCCCACCCCTCCCCCGCCTGGTTCCCGAGCCAGTTCATGAAGAACCCGTTCTGGAGGTGGGTCGTCGCCGCGACGAGCAGGAGCGCGCCGAGCCCGGCCGCCGCGAGCCGCCCGAAGGCGCCGGCGAGCAGCGCGAGCGGCGCGAGGAGCTCCGTGACGATCGCGAGGGTCGCGAGCGGGCCGGGGATCCCGATCGACACCATCCAGCCGTGGGTCCCGGCGTAGCCGAAGCCGCCGAACCAGCCGAGCAGGTGCTGCGCCCGTGCGGGAACATCACCGCCGCGAGCACGACCCGCAGCGCGAGCGCCACGCGGTCGTCCTCGGTCCGCGCGATCCGCGCGACCATCGCGGCCGCCGCGCCCGCCCTCTCCCGCTGCCGCTGCCCGGAGGCGATCGCGATCGCGCTCATCGCTGCGCCTCCACCGCCACCGCCGCCGACCGCTCGAGCGCGAGCCCGGCGTCGCGCCACGCCGCCTTGCCGCCCGCGAACACCCGGACCGCGCCGTAGCCGAGCGCGGCGAGCCGCGCCGCGGCCGTGTGGGAGTTCCGGCAGGTCGGCCCCGAGCAATAGACAACGATGGCCGCCGGACCATCGGCGTCCGCGTCTCGCACTTCCTCCTCGTGCCCTCGCTCGTCGCGAAGACCGACCTCGTGGCGGCGCTCAGCCGCAGGGTCGCCGAGCCCTTCGCGGCCCCGTTCGGCCTGCGCATCTTCCCGCCGCCGATCGAGCTGCCCGCGGCGCGCGTCGGGATGGTCTGGCACGAGCGGCTCGACGCCGATCCGGGGCACGCCTGGCTCCGCGGCGTCATCTCGGAGGTCGCGGCGCACGTGTGATGACGGCGCGCACACGCGGCGCAGGGGGACGGCGCGACGCCGCGATCGCGCGCTCCTCGGCGCTCCATCCCGCGTGATGCGTTGAGCACCATGCCGGACGGGCCGCTCTGACGGCCCGCCCTCGTCGGATCACGCGCGGAGCACCGCGCTCCCCCACGTGAGGCCGCCGCCGAGCGCGCACAGCAGCACGTGCTGCCCGGGCCGGATCCGGCCGTCGCGGAGCGCCTCGTCGAGCGCCATGGCGACCGAGCCGGCGCTCGCGCCCGCCGGGTTGCCCCCGTCGTCGAACGCGCCGAGGACGCGCTGCCTCGGGCACCCGAGGCGCTCGGTGAGGAGCGCGGTGAGCTGGGCGTCGGCGTGGTGCGGGATCACCCAGTCGAGATCGGTGGGCGCGAGCCCTGCTGCCACGAGCGCCGCGAGGGCCTGCGCGGCGAGGCGCTCCTCCGCGGCCTGCCGGAGCTCGAGCTGGTTCACGCGCAGGTAGTGTCGCCGGTCGGCGAGCCGCTCCTGGGTGAGCGGCTCCGCGGAGCCGCCGCCGGGCACCTGGAGCACGTCGGCCTTCCTCCCGTCGGCGCGGAGGCTGACGCTCAGGATCCCGCGCCCCTCGCCGTCGGCGGGCCCGACCACGACCGCGCCGGCGCCGTCGCCGAAGAGGGCGGCCGAGGCGCGGTCGCGCGGATCCACGCGGTGCGAGAGCAGGTCCGCGCCGATCACGAGGACGTGCTTCATGGTCCCCGCCGTGACGAACTGGTTCGCCACCGAGAGCCCGTAGAGGAACCCGGTGAGCGAGGCGGAGAGGTCGAACGACGGGATGAGCTCTGCGCCGAGCTTCTGCTGCACGTACACGGCCGTCGCCGGCATCGGCGCGTCGCCGCTCGAGGTGGCGAGGATGATCATCTCCAGGTTGCGCGGCCCGATGCCGGCCGCGTCGAGGGCCGCCCTGCCCGCGCGCGCCGCCAGGTCGCTCGTCGTCTCGCCGGGCGCGGCGCGGCGCCGCTCGTTGCCCGCGCTCGCGTCGCCCGGGGCGCCGTCCGCCGGCGGCGCGTCGGCCGGCGCCGCGCTCTCCGGGGCGGCGGGCAGGGAGCGGCCTGTGCCGAGGATGCGCGCGCGAGGATTTCTGGCGTCGGACGTCATTGGGCGCGCAGCCTACATCATGGGCTGCGCGTTGAGACGGGCGATCGCGCGCGGCTGGTCGGTCCACGGAATGCTTGAGTCGGGGGCGCGCTCCGGTACATAAAGCGCCGCGATGGCTACGAGCTCCGAAGACAAAGACCGCCCCGATGAGGACGCGCCTTCCGAAGAGGCCGGCGCGAAGGACACCATGACGGAGGAGGACGGCGGGAGCCGGGCCTCTCCCCGTGCAGAAGCCGCGGCGCCCGCGAGGGCTTCGCGGCCTGCGAAGCAGGCGGGTGCCGCCCGGCGCCCCGCGGGCAAGAAGCCCGGCGCGCGGCCTCGCGCGGCCGCCCAGCCGCAAGGCGGGTCGCTCGGCAAGAGCATGATCCTGTTCCTCATCATCATTGGCGGCCTGGCCGCGGCGTTCGCCTATTTCGGGCGTGAGCCTGCGGCCGGCACCGCCGGCCCCAAGTGGAAGACCGGGGACAAGGCCCAGGTCGAGGTCACCCTCGTGTCCACGGACATCAAGGATCTCGCCTGCTGGTCGGCCGAGGAGATCAACGGACGGCATTGTGCGTTCGAGTCGCCCAGCAAGGGGTGGTCGAAGGGCGATGCGGACGACAAGAAGCTACTCCGTCCATACACCACCACCGATCGCGTCCAGTTCCTCGCGGCCGGTCTCTGGAGCGAGCCCGTCCTCACTGGCAAGCTCCCGTCCGCACGGTTCGCGGTGAAGTGCACCTACACCGTCGAAGGCAGGATGAAGAGGCCCGGCATCCGGTGGTCCAGCGAGGGCGCGTGGCTCGACAGGACCGATGACTGGTACACGGGGCTCCTGTCGGACTGCAAGCTCATCACACCCTGATGTCGCAGGCGCGCCGCGACCATCGAGGGATACTTCATCGCGCTGCGGGTGCGTCGGCGCGCTGCGGCCCCGTGCGACAGCGCGACAGCGCGCCGAGCGCGACAGCGCGATGACGGCCCGAGCGCGATGCCAGCGCGATGATGTGCGCAGCGGGATGACGCGGCAGCACGCGCCGCGTCGTGGGCCATGCCCCTCGTAGGAACGTGACCCTCCGTGGTAGTGTCATGCTTGGTTTGGAGGTGCTCATGCCCTGTCATCGGGTGATCGCGTTGGCGTCGTTGGCTGCATTGTTCGCCGTTGCTGGATGTGAAGCTGACCCGGGCACCGTGAGCCTTCTGCCGAACTACATCACCGTATCGAGCTCCTCCGGCGGCGGCGAGGGCGGGGACGTCGGGACGACCACCAGCGTCACCACGACCAGCGCCGGCGGCGAGGGAGGCGCGGGCGGCGTGGCGTGCACGTGCGAGGAAGGGCTCTCGTGCTGTGGCCCGACCTGCGTGAACCTGGCCAACGATCCGCACAACTGCGGCACGTGCGGCACCACCTGTGCTCCGGAGCAGGCGTGCATCCAGGGCGAGTGCAAGGATCCCTGCGCTCCCGACTTCGGGTGCGAAGAGGGCGTCTGCTGCGGCGAGGCGTGCTGCACCGACGGCACGCTCTGCTGCGACTACGGCACCAGCGCCGAGATGCCTGTCTTGCTCTGTCAGGACCCGGTGAACGGCACCTGCCCCGTGGCCTGCAGCGGCTGCGAGAACTGACGGCTGACGGACATCGATAGCGGAGCGGCGACGCGCGGCGCGCCCGGACTGACCGAGGGCACCGCGCGTCGGCGCATTGCGCGCTGCGCGGGCCTTTCAGCGCGCTGCGCCGCTCATCGCGCACACGCCTCGCCGCCTACCGCGCACCGCGCGCGGCGTGTCGCGCGCACACGCCGCGCCGGACCGCCTCGTGCGCGCGCACGGCTCACGCCTTCTGGAAGGTCTTGCCCGGGTACTTCCGCTCGAAGTGCCCCACGATGCCGTGGCCGATCGCCTCGATGGTCAGCCCCGCGATGGTCATCTTGATGGCCGGCCCGATCACGGGGACGAAGCCGACAGCCCGGGTGGCGAGGAATTTCAAGCCTTGCCCGAGGATCGCGAAGCTCCCGCCGGCGGCGGTCGTCACCACGGATCCGACGTTCTCGCCGTAGATCTCGCCGACCATCGACATCATGTGGGTCTCGATCGCGACGAGCCCGGCCGAGGTGGAGATCGGGAGCGGAAGGGCGGCGAAAGCGGCCCCGCCGATGGCGTAGCGGTGAACCCAGCGGAGAGCTTCATCCCTGCACGTCGTCATGCCTCGAGGTTGCCGCAAGTCGCGCCGTCCGTCCATCCAGCATCGCGCTGGCTGCCCGGGCGCGGCAATCAGCCTGGGCGCACCCGCGTCTTCTGTGCGCTGCCTTCCCGCGCGTCGGGAACCGCGCGTGCATGGCCCTCGCCCGGCTCGACGTCCGCGCTCACGCCGGACGGCGGTGCCCAAGGCAAAGCGACCCCGCGAGGGGATGTTGAACCGTCGGAGCCCGCGGATCGGAGCTCCAGCGAGGTGCCCATGACAGCTCGAAGCACGCTCTTCAGCCTGCCCCTCCTCTGGTCCTGCGCCGCGCTCGCGGCGTGCGGCGCGGAGCCGCGCCTCGCCTCGCCCGGAGCGGAGCCGGGGGCCGCGGACTCGCCCGACGCCGAGGTCGTCCCGCTGTTCGCGGATATCGGCTCTCTTCATCACCCCGTGACGACCTCATCGCAGCTCGCGCAACGCTATTTCGATCAGGGGCTGAGGCTCATCTACGCCTTCAACCACGACGAGGCGAGGAGGGCGTTTCAGGAGGCCGCGCGCCTCGATCCCGGCCTCGCCATGGCGCGCTGGGGCGTCGCGCTCGCGCTCGGCCCCAACATCAACCAGCCGGCCGATCCGGCGCGGGAGCAGGCCGCCCTCGAGGCCATCGAGGAGGCGCGCTCGCTCGCCGCGGCCGCGAGCGAGCCCGAGCGCGCGTACATCGAGGCGCTCGCGAGCCGCCACGCGGCCGCGCCGGGCGGCGATAGGGCCGCCCTCGACCGCGCCTATACAGGCGCGATGCGCGAGCTCGCCCGCCGCTTCCCCGACGACCTCGACGCGAGCGTCCTCTTCGCCGAGGCGCTCATGGACCTGCGCCCGTGGGACCTCTGGACGCTGGACGGGCGGCCGCAGCCCGGGACCGAGGAGATCGTCGCCACGCTGGAGGGCGTCCTGCGGCGCGATCCCGGGCACGTGGGCGCGAACCACTATTACATCGACGCGGTCGAGGCGTCGCGCGCGCCGGAGCGGGCGCTGCCGAGCGCCGAGCGGCTCGGCGGCCTGGCTCCGGGCGCCGGGCACCTCGTGCACATGCCGTCGCACATCTTCTTGCGCGTCGGTCGCTATGCAGACGCCTCCGACGCGAACGAGCGCGCAGTCGAGGTCGATCGCCGGTACATCCGCGAGCGGCGACCGGAGGGCATCTATCCGATGATGTACTTCCCTCACAACCTCCACTTCCTCTCGGTCTCCGCGAGCATGGAGGGCCGCGGCGCCGTCGCCCTGCGCGCCGCCCGCGAGGCCGTCGCCGCGGTGCCCGACCACGACGTGCGGCACATGCCGATGCTCGAGATGTTCCGGCCAGCGCCGCTGTTTGCGCTCGTCCGGTTCTGCCGGTGGGATGACGTCCTCGCGGAGCCGGCGCCGCCGCCCGAGCAGCGCTACACGACGGGGATATGGCGCTATGCGCGCGGCCGCGCGCTCGCGTCGAAGGGGCGCCCCGACGGCGCCGCGCGTGAGGCGGCGGCGCTCCGGGCGATGTCGTCCGAGGTCCCCGGCGACGCGAAGATCGGCATGAACCGCGCGAAGGACCTGCTCGAGATCGCCTCGCTCGTACTGGAGAGCCAGATCGCGTCGGAGCGCGGCGAGACGGGCGCCTCGGTCCGCATGCTGGAGGCGGCCGCGCGTGTCGAGGACACACTGCGCTATTTCGAGCCGCCGGACTGGCCCGAGCCCGTCCGCCACACGCTCGGCGCGGCGCTCCTCAAGGCCGGTCGCGCGCGCGACGCGGAGGCCGTCTACCGGGAGGATCTGCAACGGAACCCGCAGAATGGCTGGTCTCTCCGCGGGCTCGAGCAGAGCCTGCGCGCACAGGGCAGGGAAGAGGAGGCAGACGCCGCACAGGAGCGCTTCGAGCGCGCCTGGGCTCGAGCCGACGTACAGCTGTCCGGGTCACGCCCCTGAATGTCCGGTCTCGAGCGGCGCGGAACGGCGCGGAAAAGCGCGCATCGCCGGCGTGCGCAAGGAGCGCATCTGCTACGTTGTGGGGGTGTTCCGCGCGAAGCTTGGACTCACGACGCTCCAGTACCTCTTGTCTTTGACGACGAGCCTGTGCGCGGCCTCGCTCCTCGGCTGCGAGAGCACCGAGCTCCCGCCGTACAGCACCCCTCCGGGCGAGGGTGGCGGACCGGAGTGTGCGCCGGGGCAACTCGACAGCTCGAGCGGCTGTGTGCCGGTGGGAATCCAGGGCTGCGCCGACGATTTCATCGACGAGGACGGCCTTTGCCGTCCCGCGCTCGACAGGTGCTCGCCCGGGACAGTGCCGAAGCACGACGAGGGTTGCATTGAAGTCGGGATCCCTGGCTGTGCGATGGAGTTCGTTGAGGGCGGCGCCTGTCATCCCACGATGGCCAGGTGCCCGGAAGGGACGTTCGCGGTCCCGCAGCGAGGGTGTGTATCCATCGATGGGCCGGACGGCTGCGGCTCGGAGCCCTGGGGCGAAGTCGTCGAGGTGCCCGGCGATGTTCATGTCGATCCGGCGTACGGCGGTGAGGACGGCGCCGGTTCGCGGGAGCGGCCGTTCACGACGCTCGCGGCGGCGCTGGCGACGGTGCAGGCGGGCGGGCGGGTCATCCTGGCCGAGGGCGAGTACGACGAGCCGCTCGAGATCACGAGGCCCATGGAGATCGTCGGGCGGTGCGCCTCGAGGGTCACCCTGCGGGGCGAGCAGAGCGATCCGAGCGGCAACGTCAGCGCGGTCTGGTTCCACGACGTCGAGGGCGCCGGCATTCGCGGCGTGAGCGTGACCAGCCCCGCCATCGGGCTGTTCATCCAGGCGGCGACGGTGTCCGTGCGCGACGTCCGCGTTACGGGCGCGAGCGGCAGCGGCGTCGTGGTGGCGCTCCCGGGCGCGAGCCTCGAGATGTCCCGCAGCCTCGTCGCGCGGGCGGGCGAGGCCACCGGCGACGTCTGGACGAATGTGCTCGTCGTCTCGGGGGCGCGGGCGCAGCTCACCGAGAACGCGCTTGTCGACGGCACGGTCAACCTGCGGATCAGCTCCGACGCGCAGGAGGTGGTCGCGGAGGGCAATCTGCTGGAGGACACGGCCCCGCAGGCGGAGGCGGGCGAGAGCGTCGGCGTGCACCTCGACGCCGGCACGCTCCGGCTCGGCGCGAGCGCCCTCGTCCATCACCGCGCGGGCGTGCTGGTGACGGGCGCCGGCGCGGCGCTCGTGGCGGCGCGCAGCCTCGTCGCGGCCCCGGCCGAGGGGGTGCCGGGGGCGGGCGACGTGACCGTCGAGCAGGGCGCCCGCGCGACGCTCGAGTCCAGCGTGCTGTCCGGCGCGTGCGACGCGCAGCTCGTTGTCGCGGACGCCGGCACGGAGGTCGAGGCCTCCGGCAACCTCTTCCAGGGCGGGGCCGCCGCGGCGCACGATCGCCTCGGGGTTGCGGTCGAGCAGCGGGGCGGCACGCTCTCGCTGTCGTCGAGCCTCGTGCACGAGGCCGGCGACGTCGGGCTGCTCGTGTCGGGAGGGGAGTTCTCGTCGAGGGGCGTGGTCGTCCAGGGCACGCGCGCGAGCCCGCTCCACCGGGATCGTGCCGCCGGCGTGCTCGTGCAGGGCGCGCGCGCCGCGCTGGCGTCGACCTATGTCCTGGAGGCCCACGTCGCCGGCGTGGCCGCCTTCCCGGGCGCGGACCTCGAGCTCACGGGCAGCCTCGTCGAGCGCACGCGACCGGAGGAGCGAGACGGCACGGGCGGCGTTGGCCTGCTGAGCGGCGGGGCGTCGGGCGTCGTCGTCCGGCGGTCGGCGGTGCTGGAGAGCCGCGTGGCGGGCCTGCTGCTGCTGTCCTCGCCGAGCACGGTGGAGGACACGCTCCTCCGGGGCGTCGATGGTGGAATGTTCGCCGCGCTGAGCGACGAGGGGCAGGTGCAATCGTTGCCGGACCTGGGCGACGGCCTCCTCGTCATCGATTCGACGGCGCAGGTGAGCTCGGTGCAGGTGGAGGGCTGCGCGCGCGCCGGGCTGCTCTTCAGCGACAGCGACGGCGCGCTCGCGCGCTCTCGCTCCACCGGCAACCGTTTCGGCCTGGTCGTGCAGGGCGCCCACGCGCCGACGGTGGCGCAGGACAACCTCTTCGACGACAACGAGGAGAGCGATCGCGTGACCGCGGGCGACCTCCCCATCCCGGAAAGCGCCACGCCCGCGCCGTAGCGAGCCCACGCCGAGCAAAAGAAACGCCCGGTTGTCACACGGCAGACGCCAGGCCCCTCGGACGACAGACGCCAGGCCCCTCGGACGACAGACGCCAGGCCCCTCGGACGACAGACGCCAGGCCTCTCGGACGACGGACGCCAGGCCTCTCGGACGACGGACGCCAGGCCCCTCGGACGACAGACGCCAGGCCCCTCGGACGACAGACGCCAGGCCCCTCGGACGACGGACGCCAGGCCTCTCGGACGACGGACGCCAGGCCTCTCGGACGACAGACGCCAGGCCCCTCGGACGACAGACGCCAGGCCCCTCGGACGACAGACGCCAGGCCCCTCGGACGACAGACGCCAGGCCTCTCGGACGACAGACGCCAGGCTCCTCGGACGACAGACGCCAGGCTCCTCGGACGACAGACGCCAGGCCCGAAGCGGCACAACGCCCTGCAACGCGCTTGCGGATCGCGGGGTGGTGGGGCCCCGCCGAGCTTTGCTCGGTGGGGCGGCGGGGGCGCGTGCCCCCGCCGTGTGACTAAAGCGAGAAGAACTGCCGGATCTTTCCGAGCAGCGCGGTCGTCTTGGCCTCCTCCGTGCCGGCGCGGGCGCGGCGCACGGAGACGTTCTCGTCGAGCGCCGACTGGCGCGCCACCAGGACCTCCGTGATCTTCTCGGCGATGCCCGGCGCCGCCGCCAGGATCTCCTGGAACGCCTCCTTGTCGACCTTCACGAGCTCGCAATCGCTCACCGCCTGGATGGTCGCGCTGCGCGGCTCCCCGGTCATCAGCGACATCTCGCCGAAGAACTTGCCGGGGCCGAGCCGCGCGACCTCGGCCGTGCTGCCGCCCTCGCGCCCGACGATGACCGACACCTCGCCCGACTGCACGATGAAGAGCTCGTGCCCCGCGGCCCCCTGCCGGATCACGACCTCGCCGACCATGTAGAGGCAGGTCTTCGACAGCGCCGCGAGCCGGTCGAGGAGCGGCGGCGGCAGCGCGGCGAGGAAGTCGACGACGCGCAGCGACTGCAGGCGGCGCTGCCGCTCGTCGGCCTCGCTGCGCTCCCGGGACTCGGGCGACACCTCGGCCATCCGGACGGTGCGCATGGGGAACGGGATGGAGATGCCCGCGCGGTGGAACGCGAACCAGATCCGCTGGCGCACGGCCGAGTCGACGCGGTCGCGGCGGGCGAAGTCGTCGATGAAGAAGCAGAGCTGGTAGGTGATGCCGCTGTCGTCGAACCTCGCGGTGAGCACGAAGGGCGGCGGCGCGAGCAGCACCCCTGGCACGGACGCGACGGCGCCGAGCAGCGCCTGCTCGACGACCGGCGGCGGCGCCTCGTAGGGGCCCTGCACCTCGATCGTCCGCCGCGCGGTAACGGTCGGCTTCGTGAAGTTCCGGATCGTGCTCTTCGCGAGCGTGCCGTTCGGGATCGTGAGCTCGATCTGGTCGTTCGTGAGCACCTTGGTCGCACGCCAGTTGATCTCGATGATCTGCCCGATGAGCCTCGGATCCGGCTCGATCTGGATCCAGTCCCCCACCTCGAACGGCCGCTGCGCCTGGATCGCGAGGCCGGCGAAGAGGTTGCCGAGCGTCTCCTGGAGCGACAGACCGATCACCGCGGTGAGCAGCGCGGAGGTGGTGAGCAGCGATCCCGGCTCGACCCCTGCGGCGCGGAGGGTGATGAGCACGACGCCCGCGTAGACGAGCCCCTGGATGATATCGTGAATGATCCGGGCAGCGGCCGTCCGAGGCGCACGCCGAGGATCAGGTCGACGACGAGGAGGAAGGCGGCGCGACCGAGCGCGGTCAGCAGAAAGAAGAGCGAAACGACCGAGAGCGTCCGGTGGAGCGACGACGTCGGAGCGAGCGGCAGCCGGGCGAGCAGCGCTGCCACGTGGAAGCAGAGCAGCACGACCGGCAGGCGCAGCTTCCCGCGCTGGGCTGGCGGCGCCAGCATCCGCACCGCGATGAGCAGCGCCACGGCGATGCCGATGCCGATGGCGCCCGACGAAGCGATGCGCACGAGAACGTCCGTGATGTGAGCGGCACCCCGCATGGCGGCCGATGGTACGGCGCCGGCTGCCCCTGTCACAACCTCGTCGCGAGCGCGGCCGCTGGGCGTCACATCGCGCCTCCTCGCTGCTCAGGGAGGACGGGTGTCCGGTCGAAATTGCCGGTGGACTGCCGCGCATCGGGGCGCCTCTCGGAGGGGCGGATTGCGTCGCCGAGAGCTTGCGTCGATGTCGCGGGATCGACGTGGGTCAGATGTCACGATGATGTTGATGACGACGATCGCGCACCTCACGGACTTTCATCTCCTCGAGGCGGATCACGACCGGCGCCGCGGCGCCGCACGGTGGCGGCTTCGTTACCTGAGCTTCGGCCGCCCGATCGACGCAGCGCCGCGCCGCCGTCGCGCGCTGGCCGCGCTCATCGAGGCGCGGCGGAGCGGGGCGGACCACCTCGTGCTCACCGGCGACCTCACGGAGGATGGGACTCCCGCCCAGTTCGAGGTGCTCGCCGCCGTGCTGGCGGAGAGCGATTGGGACCCGGCGCGCGTCACCCTGGTACCTGGCAATCACGACGCGTATACCGATGGAGACGCGTGGGAGCGCGCCCTCCTCGGCTGCCTCCGCCCCTTCGCGGCGACGAGCGGTCGAGGGGCGACCGTCGCCCTCCCCGGGGCCGTCGTGACCGCGCTGTCCACGGCCATGGCGCAGCCGGTGACCCGCTCGGCGGGCGCGATCGCGGCGCACGAGCTCTCGCGCGTCGCCTCGCTCGCCGCCGGGACGCGGCGCTCGGGCGACGCGCTCGTGCTCGCGCAGCATCATCCGCCGCTCCGGCACCCGATCGGCGCGATGCAATGGCTGGACGGGCTCATCAACAGCGCCGAGCTCATGGCGCTGCTCCACGAGCACGACCACCTCCACGTGATCCACGGCCACACACACCGCGAAAATGACGCGCCCGTGCGCGCTGGCGCGCCCCCTCGCATCTTCTGCGCGCAGGCGCTCGTGGATGGGCCATCCCCGCTGCGCCTCTACCGCGTGCGCCATGGGCGAGTGCTCTCGGAGCGGGCGAGCGTCTGGAGCGGCGCGTCGGCGCTGGCGATGGCGTAGAATCTCTCACAGGCACTGGAGCGGCGCGCGCCCCTCAGCGCCCTCTTTTCGCCGAAGACGTGGCTCGTATAGAGTCGCCGTCGGATCATGAAATTCATTCGCTTGCTCAGGGGCTCCATCACCCTCGTTGCTGTCTCGTCGCTCGCGCCCGTTCTGGGCTGTGGTGGCGCCGGGCCCACGCCCGCGGCGCCGGAGATGCTCGACGCCGAGCCAGTCCAGACGTCGCGCCCGTCGATGAGCTCGCGGTCCGAGATCGGCGGGATGAACGAGGAGAAGGTGCAAGCGGCGTTCGAGCGCGCCTCGCCGCGGCTCTCGCGCTGTTACGAGAAGGGCGTCCAGCGCATCCCCTATCTCGGCGGCGAGATCCGCTTCAAGGTCCGGGTGACCGAGGACGGCACGGCGCGCTGGGCGTTCGTGAAGGACTCGACCCTGGGCGATCGCGACACCGAGGCGTGCATGCTCAAGGTCCTGAAGGCGACGCGATGGCCGAAGCCGGTCGGAGGCGAGGGCCTGGCGGAAAACAGCTTCACGTTCGAGCCGAGCAGCGACGAGCGCCCGCCCGTGCCGTGGACGCCCGACCAGCTCGGGACGCCGTACAAGAAAGCGCTGCCGGCGCTCGAGTCCTGCCGCAGCCAGGCGGGCGCCAGCCAGCTCAAGGCGACGCTCTACATCGCCACCGACGGCAAGCCGCTCAGCGTGGGCGTGTCCAGCGCAGACGAACGGGGCGAGGAAGCGGCCGAGTGCGTCGCCGGCGCGCTCCGCGAGATCACCTTCCCCTCCCCCGGCAGCTACGCCTCGAAGGTGAGCGTGGATATCGACTGACGACCGCTCGCCGCACGCTGCCGGTCGCCCGTGCGCCGGTCCAGCGCTGGCGGGGGTGGCGGGTGCCCGTGCGCTCCTGCGCCCCGGGCCCGTCCGGCGTGGAGGCTGTGTAGGGCCCCTCCGGCGGGCGTCGAATCCAACGTCCTTGCTGGGGGCGCGCGCCACGGGACTGCGCTACGCTCTCGTCGTGGGTAAGGTCCTCTGGCAGATCCTGGCGCTCTTGTGGAAGGTGGTTCGCCTCGTCCTGTGGCGGTGGCTGAAGGCGCGGCTGGCGAAGCTCGTGATGATCACCGCGGCGCTCGTCGGGGTCATCCTGCTCGTGGTGGCCGTGCTCGGCAGGCTGTAAAGCGAGCCTGGGCAGCCCGCGCCGGCGCCGTTCGCTTGTCCGCGACGGTGCCCGGCAAGTAGTCTCCCACGCTTGCATGGCTAGCTCACCGTCCTCCTTGCTCCTCGCCGCCTTGGCGTGCGCGATCGCGTCGGGGGGCACCGCCGCTTGCTCCGAAGAGAGCCCCTCGGTGGGGTCGCCGGCGCCCGTCGAGGCGGACGCCCCCCGGGCGCCTCCCGAGGCAAGCGCGCCGGGCGCCCCATTGGAAGCGGACGCTCCGCGCCCGGCGGTCGTCGAGGCAGCGGTCGTCGAGAAGGCGCCGGCCCCGGCGGAGGCCGAGGCGGCGCCGCCCGCGAGCGCGGCGAAGGAGGGCGCGCGCATCTATTCGAAGGCGCGGTTCGCCTGGATCAACCCTGGCCCGTACCCGACGCGTGGCTGGAGCGGCTACCTGGGGCTCGGCGGCTCCGTCGCGCTGCGCGGCGGCAGCCTCGAGGCCGCGCGGACGCCGGGCGAGGGCTGCGACGCGTGGTACGCCATCGAGCCGCGGGGCTACATCTGCGCCGGCGCCAGCGCCACGGTCGACCCGAACGACCCGGTCGTCGTCGCGCTGCGGCCGCACGCGCCCCGGACCGACTCCCCGTGGCCCTACAACTACGCGGAGTCGACCGGCGCGCCGCGCTACCGCGCGCTCCCGAGCGCGAAGGAGCAGCGGCGCGCCGAGTGGGATCTCGAGGAGCACCTCGCGAGCGTCGCGAAGGTGCGCGCCGAAGGCGGTGCGAGCGAGGAGGCCATCCGGGAGATCGACGAGTCCCTCGTGGGCGTCGACCTGAAGCTGGCGGGCGTCGCGGCCCCGGCGCTGTTCCCCTTCGGCGATCTCGTGCGCGAGGGGCGCGACAGGATCGTGAACGGCTCGACGGTGGCGTTCACCCAGGTGTTCGACGCGCAGGATCGGACCTGGGTGGTGACCTCGGACCAGACGTTCATGCCGAAGGATCGGCTGAAGCCCTACCCGCGCTCGAGCTTCCAGGGCGTGTGGCTGAAGGACGGGCGCTCGCTCCCGCTCGCGTTCTTCCGCAAGACCGATCGACCGAAGTACCAGCGGGGCGCCGGCGGCCGCTTCGAGCCGACCGGCGCGTCGTTCGCCCGGCTCGCCTCGGTCGGGCTCACGGGTCGCGCCGAGGTCGACGACGGCGAGCGGTTCCTCGAGACGCAGGAGCCCGGGATCTACGTGCTCGCGGACGACGCGGTGGTGATCGAGGCGGCGAAGCGCTCGCCGCTCGAGGGCGAGAACGATCCCTCCTCGCCGCCGCGCAAGTGGATCGAGGTGAGCGTGCTCGGCGGCTGGTTTGTCGCCTACGAGGAGCTCACGCCGGTCTTCGCCACGCTCATCTCGCCGGGGCGCGGCGGCGTCCCGCAAAAGGACATCCCCGCGATCGAGACCGCGGCCACGCCGACCGGGCGCTTCCGCATCGACGGGAAGTTCGTGACGGCGACGATGGTATCGAGCTCGAACGACAACATCGTCCATTCCGAGGTGCAGTTCGTGCAGAACTTCCATGGCCCGCACGCGCTGCACGGCGCGTACTGGCACGACGCCTGGGGCGAGCTGAAGAGCGGCGGCTGCGTGAACCTCTCTCCCATCGACGCGAAGCAGATGTTTGCCTGGACCGACCCGCCGGTGCCGGGGGGGTGGCACGGCCTGCGGGCCTCTCGCGACGCCGGCCGCTCCACAGTGGTCCTCATCCACCGTTGATCGCGCGCGCCATCCGGTCGATGAGCCGCAGCGCGGCCTCCTCGAACACACCCGGATCGAGCAGCAGGCTGACCACGAGGAAGCCGTCGCGCGGCATGTCGAAGAAATAGCCGGGGTGGACGATGATGCCCTCGTCGCGGACGAGGAGCTCGACCCAGCCGTCCTCGTCGTGCACGCGCGGCACCTCCAGCGTCGCGTACCAGCCGCCGTCGACCGGGAGCCGCCGGACCGCGCCCCCGGCGCGCGCCGCGATCGCTGCGTCCAGGGCCGTGAGGTTCGCCTGCACGCGCGACAGGATCGCGCGCTGCACAGGCGCGCGCGCGGCGAGGATCTCGGGCAGCGCGAGCTGCACCGGGGTGCCAACCGAGAGGTAGGTATCGGCGATCATCTCCAGCCGCTCCACGGCCTCGGACGCGAGCTCCGGCGGTCCCGAGACCGCGATCCAGCCGAGCTTGAGCTGCGGCAGCGCCATCACCTTGGAGAGCCCGCTCAGGACGAAGGTCAGCGCCTGCCGCCGGCCCGCGAAGCTCGGCAGGCGGTCCGGGGGGAGCTCTCCGTGCGCGTAGTCGCCGAAGACCTCGTCGACGATCAGGGCGAGGCCGCGCTCCTGTGCGCGCGCCTCGAGCGCCGCGGCGTCGTCGCGGCGGACGAACGAGCCGGTTGGGTTGTTCGGGTGCACGAGCACCACCGCGCGCGTCCGTTCGCCGGCGGCGCGGTCCAGCGCGCCGAGGTCGATGCGCCACCCTTCTTCCTTGACGAGCGGGTACGGCGTGAGCGCGACGTCTTCCAGGCAGGCGAGGTACTCGAGCAGCGGGTAGGACGGCACGGGGACGAGCACGTCATCGCCACGCTCGACGAGCAGCTTGAGCAGCCAGCCGTACGCCTCGCTGGTGCTCGCCGTCAGCACGACGCCCGCCGGATCCACGTCGAGGCCGCGCTCCTGGTAGTAATGTGATACCGCGGCGCGCGCGGCGGGATCGCCGAGCGGCAGCGGCGCATACCTGGAGCCGCGCGGCTCGCCCAGCCGCGCAACGAGGGGCGCTGTCTCGATGATCCTGCAGCGCGTCGGGTTCGACTCCGTGAAGTCGACGAGCGCGCGTCCGGCGCGGCGGGCCTCCGCGAGGACGGACGCGAGCCGGTTCTCCGAGAGATCCCAGCCGGTGCGCGCCGCGAACCGCAGCGGCCTCGCCGCAGCCGTGCGCCCCGCATCCGTCTCTGCAATGGGAGGTCGATCTGCGCTCACCTGTCTCTTCATCGCGTCCCTGATCTGCCGCGGTCGTGGCCTCTCCCGACCTGCCGCTCGGCCACGGTGACATGGACGGCGCCGGATGGCAGCCGGACGCGAGCCCCACGCTGGCGCCGAGGTCGAGCGCCTTACCTCAGCGGCGCTCGCCGCGGCCGCGCTCAGCCTCGCCGGCGCCGGCGCCCGGCGAGGGCCGCCGCGACGACGCTCGCCAGCCCGCAGGCGGCGCGGCCTGACGGAGGCCCCTCATCCGAGCCAGCCGCAGCGCAGGTGCACGCGCCGCTCGCGGCCTCGATCTCCCCGCTCGCCATCCACACATCGCTCCCGACCGGGAGCTCGCGCGCGCCGAGCGAGGTGCCGTCGTAGAGCACGTCAACGGTCAGCGTGGAGCCGCCGGAGCCGCGCGGCGCGGCGACCGCGAACTGCCACAGCCCGCGGCGCACCTGCCTGAGCGGCGTGTGCATCACCCCGCCGCGGAGCGCCACAGTGAGCTTGTCATCGAGGCCTCCCAGCGGGGAGCCGTCCGGGCGGCGCATCTCGATCGTCCCCCAGACTGGCCACGACGGGTCGGGTCTGGCGTAGGCGCTCGACAGCACGTACCAGCTCCGGTCGAGCGCCGGCACGTCGCCCCCGGCCTCGACCGCATCGAGCGCGAGCCGCGCGCCCTCGAGATCGAGCACGCCGGCGCCGAGCTGCGCGTCCAGCGGCACCTCGCCCTTCGGGTACCGCGCGCCAGCCTGGAGAACCTCGGTGACCTCCGCCTGGCTCAGGTTCGGGTTGATCTGGAAGAGGAGCGCGATCGCGCCCGCGACCTGCGGCGCGGACATCGAAGAGCCCGAGGCGATCGCGTGGTAATCGTCGACGACGAAGCAGGGCTTGTCGTCGGGGCACCCCGGCATGTCGAACAGCCCTCCGTGCCCGTCGCGCGGGTCCACCCCGCGCCCCATGGCCGCCGCGACGAGGCCGCCTGGCGCGCTGATCTCGGGCTTGGCCACTCCGAACGGCGTGGGACCGGCCGCGCTGAAGTAGCAGGCGCTGTCCTCCTGGATGTCCTCGCCGTCGAGGTTCATGAGGCGCACGCTCACGGTGCTCCCCTGCGGCTTCCAGCGGACGCGGTTGATCGTGCAGCCCACGGCGAGCAGCTCAGGGTGGCTCGCGGGCACGTTGATCGTGCCCTGCTTGATGCCGCGCGTGAACAGGAGCCCGAGGTCGTGCGACGGCGAGACGTCGCCGAGCCCCGTCACCCAGAGCTGCGCGTCGCCGCGGCCTTGCAGGCGGATGGCGAACTCGCCTGCTTTCCACGCCCCGCTGAACGCCACGACCGCGCTGTTCGTGTCCGCGGTGAGGGGCGACTTCCCGTTCGCGAGCCGGTTGATCACGGCACCGGTCGTCTCGTCGTCGTCGCCGGTGTAGCCCGCGTCGCTTCCGGGCTCGACCAGGCCGATCCACTCCTCGCCGCCCGGCCCCTCGAGGCCGACCGACACCTCGTCCCCGGGCCGGAAAGTGATCCAGACATATCCCTGCCCTCTCGACGCGCTCGGCGTGCGGATGGGCACGCGTGTCTCGGCGTGCAGCGAGACGTGCGCCTCGGTGTGGATCCCCATCGGCCCTTCGCCGTCGATCTCGTACAGCGCGCCGCTGTTGCCGGCGGCGACGACGATCGCGCGCCCCCGGTGATCGCCGCCAACCATCGCGGCGAGCCCTGCCTCGAGCGGGCTCGTCCCGTCGTGGGGCCCGAAGTCGCTCCCGACGCTCAGGTTGACGACCGCCGGCATGTTCAGCTCCTCGGCGCGGTCGAAGATGAACTGCACCGCCTTGAGGATGTCCGGATCCTCGAAGCCCTCGCCGGGCCGCGAGGGAGCGGCAACGATCAGCGTCGCCGCGGGCGCTACCCCGACATACCGAGGCCGCTCCGAGACCATCGGCCCGCCGTTGCCCGCCGCGATGGAGGCCACGTGGGTACCATGCCCCGTGATGTCGCGGAGGATGCTCGGCTCGCCCTTCGCGAGCATCGCGTCGATGTCGACGTCCGAGAAGACCGCGCACGAGGACTGGTCCGGGTCATCGCACCCGTATTTGTGCTCGAACGAGGCGTGCAGCCCTCTGGGGCTTCCGGCCTGCAGCATCCACTTGATGCGCGTCTTGCCGTTCTCGTCCCGGAAATCCGGATGGGTCACGTCGACGCCGGTGTCGACGACGCCGACGATCACCCCCCTGCCGTCCGCGCCGGTGGCCTTCCGGTACGGTTCGACCCGGATCCACACCTTGGACCGATCCAGGAGCGGCTGCCGCGGCGGTCCTGTGAGCAGCGACAGCTCCGGATGCGCGGCGGAGAACGCGCCGACGTCGCCGGGCGCGAGCCGAACGGCCCCGAAGCCCGGCGCGACAGGGAGCAGCCCGAGCGACCGCGCATCGGCGCCGGCGGGCAGCGGCACCAGCACGGGGATGCGCCCGCGCGGATCGGCGAGCGGGTGTCGGCCCACGCGCGAGCCGAGCAGGCGCACCACCGCCGGGGCGGGGGCGTCGGCGCGCGCTTCCCCCGTCGCGAGAGCGAGGCCGAGCAGCGCGAGCGAGAGCGGAAGCCTGCGGGCTAGCACGCGACGAGTCTACACCACCTTCACGCGCGGCAGGTCCGGCGGAGCACGCCGCCCTCGCCGCCCCCCCGCGCTCTCGCCGACCGCGTGCGCGCGCGGCGTGGGGGCGCGCCGCGCGCCGCTCACACCGGCGGCACGAGGTGCTTCTTGCGCGGCCGCTCTTCGACCTTGCCGGCATACCGCTCGAAGCGGCGCGCCACCTCACGACGGAGGTTCCCGGTCGGGACGATCGCGTCGATCACGAGCTCGCTCGCGAGCTTCTCCAGATCGACGTCGGCCCGGTACTCGTCGCGCAGCTTCTGGACGAGCGCCTCGCGCTCGGGCCCCGCCGGGATCGCCTGGATCTTGTTGTAGTACACGGCGTTCACCGCGGCGCTCGGCCCCATCACCGCGATCGACGCCGAGGGCAGGGCGATGCACTCGTCCGGCGCGAACGCGGGGCCGCACATCGCGTAGAGCCCGGCGCCGTACGCCTTGCGCACGATGACGGACAGCTTCGGCACGCTCGCCTCGCTAACCGCGGCGATCATCTTCGCGCCGGCGCGAATGATCCCCTGCCGCTCGACGACGGTCCCGATCATGAAGCCGGGCACGTCCGCGAGGTACAGGAGCGGGATGTTGAAGGCGTCGCAGAGCCAGATGAACCGCGCCGCCTTGTCGGCCGAGTCCACGAAGAGCACGCCGCCCTTGTACTTCGGCTGGTTCGCGACGATCCCGACAGCGCGCCCCTCGACGCGCGCGAGCCCCGTGATGATCTCCCTCGCGTAGAGCTTCTTGATCTCGACGAAGCTGCCCTCGTCGATGATCGCGTCGATCACGGCCATGATGTCGAACGGCTTGTTCTCGTCGGCGGGGATCACGTCCTCGAGCGGCCGCTGCCCCGGCTTCTCCGGCCTCGGCTCGACGCGGGGCGGGGCCTCCGCGGAGCTCTGGGGCATGAACGCGACGTAGCGCTTCGCGAAGGCGATCGCCTCCTCCTCGGTCTTCACGAGCACGTCCCCGCACCCCGAGACCGAGCAGTGCATGCGCGCGCCGCCGAGCTCCTCGAGCGTGACCTTCTCGCCGATCACCATCTCCGCCATCCGCGGCGACCCCAGGTACATGCTCGCGTTGCTCTCGACCATGCACACGACGTCGCAGAACGCCGGGATGTACGCGCCGCCCGCCGCCGACGGGCCGAACAGCAGGCAGATCTGCGGCACCAGGCCGCTCAGCTCGACCTGGTTGTAGAAAATCCGGCCCGCGCCGCGCCGCCCGGGGAACATCTCGATCTGGTCGGTGATCCGCGCGCCCGCGGAGTCGACGAGGTAGAGCAGCGGGCACCTGAGGCGCCGCGCGGTCTCCTGTACGCGCAGGATCTTCTCGACGGTGCGCCGGCCCCACGAGCCGGCCTTCACCGTCGAGTCGTTCGCCATCACGCACACGGGGCGCCCGGCCATCGTCCCGGTGCCCGTGATGACGCCGTCGGCCGGCAGCTCGGGATCCAGCGCATTGGCGAGCGCCGCATCCTCGATGAAGCTCCCTTCGTCGAGGAGCAGCGCGACGCGCTGCCGCGCGAACAGCTTGCCCTGCTCCGCGTTCTTGTCGTGGTACTTCTGCGCGCCCCCCTTCTCGATGCGCGCCGTGAGCTCCCTCAGCTTCTGATCGAGCGACATGGCGCGACCCATAGCCCTAAGCGCGCCGGGCGACCACCTCCCGCGCCGCCGTTTCGAGCTCCCGCGCCGTCCGGGCTACCAGCACCTTGGTCGACGCCGCCGCGTAGCGCAGCATCGCGCTGTCGCCCGTCCCCCAGGCGCCGGGCCCCTCGGGGCAGAGCCAGAGCAGCGCCCGCGCCCGGTCTCGGAGCCTCCTGACGACCTCCGCCTGGTCCGCGAAGTAGTTCGTGCGTCCGTCGCCCAGGATCACGAGGGTCACGCGCCTGTCGACGTCGCGCCCGTGGCGCTGCTCGAAGGCGCTGAGGACACGCCCGTAGTTCGAGTTGTGGGCGCGGCTCACCACCTCGCCGCGCTGGATGCGCTCAAGCGCTGAGCCCGTCGGCATGGAAGCGAAGAGCTCGGTCGTCTCGGCGAGCTCGCTCACGAAGACGAACGAACGTGTCCGGTCGAAGAGCTCCTGCGCCGCGCAGACGAACTCGAGCATAAACCTGGCGGCGATGCGGACCGAGTCCGACACGTCGCACAGCACCATGAGCCGCGGCCTGTCGCGCCGGCGCGCCCGCCTCGCGGGGTGGAACGGCACCCCGCCGGTCTGGAGGCTGCGCCTCAGGGTCCGGTGGGGGTCGATCCTGCCGCGCCGCGCGCGGCGCCTGCGGACCCGCTCGGCGCCGCGGAGCCGCTCGGACAGCGCCCTCACGGCGCGGCGCACCTCCTCCATCTCTCCTTCCCCGAGCGACGCGAACGGCACATCCATGCGGCCGGGGACCGCGGGCGCTTCGCCCTCCAGGCGCCGCAGCGACAGCGTCACGTGCTCGCGCACGCGGTGCCGCATCCGCTCCAGCTCCGCGCCGAGCGCCTCGGCGAGGGCCCTCCCCCGGTCCTCGCCGAGCGCCTCCTCGAGCGCGCTTCGGATCCGCCGGAGCGCGCTCGCGACCGCCGGCACCCCGAGCTGATCCATCACCCGCTGCGCGAAGAACCCGACCTGGAGCGAGCTCGTCATCGGCGCGAGCACGCGCGCGATCCCCGCCGACTGGAGCGCTCGGTCGAGCTCCCCCGCGGTCCCGGCGAGCGCCTCGAACCCGATCGCGTCCCCGGAGACGCCGCTCCGCTCCGCTGCGGCGGTCAGCAGATCGCGGAGGGCGGAGAGCTCGCCCTCCGAGAACCCGCGCTCCCGCAGCCGCCCCCAGAGATCCCCGACGTGCGCGCCCTCGGGCGCGAAGAAGCGGTCGAAGGCGGCATGATACCGTCGGACGTCGACCGCGCGGTCGACGACCACCGCGCCGATGGCGTCCCGCAGCGCCGCGCGGCGCTCGAACCCGACCAGGGCGCAGGCGCGCGCGACGTCGATCGCCTGCGCTGTCGACACGGCGAAGCCGTCGCGCCGCAGCGCCCAGAGGAACTCGTCGATGGAGAGCAGCATGGAGGCTACACGGCGGGCCTGCGCGGCCCCGCGGCCGTCACGGCGACGGCGCCGGCTCTGCGAGCAATGCCTGGAGGAGCTTCTCGACCTCGGCGTGGCGGGTGGGGTCGTACCCGACCAGCACATCGCGGATGACGCCCTTCTTGTCGATCACGAACATCGTGGGGAGCGCCTTGACGCCGTACGCTCCGGAGGTCGACTCCGAGGCGTCCGACGCGACCGCGTAGCGCATCGAGAGGGCCTGCGCGGTCTTCGTCGCAGCGCCGACGCTGTCGCTCGTCACGCCGACGACCCGCAGCCCCTGCGCGGCGTACGTCGCGTGCCACTTCGATAGCTGCGGGGCCATCAACCGGCACGGCGCGCACCAGGTGGCCCAGAAATCGAGCAGGACCACGTTTCCACGCAGGGCCCCGACGTTCGCTGGAACGGTCCCCGCGACGGTGGCGAGCGACTTCCAGGCTGGCGCGAAGGTGCCGATCTTGTCGAGGCGCAGGATCTGATCGTGCCCGGGAAACGGCACGAGCGTCGGCGCGACGTCGCGCTCTCGGCCGCCGCGCCGGATCCGGAGGTTCACCACGTTTCCCGGTCCAGCGAGCGCGACGCGGGCGACCAGCTGCTTCGGATCCTCGAGCGGGACGCCATCCGCCGCGACGACATGGTCGCCGTCGACGATGCCCGCCTTGGCCGCCGGTGAGCTCGTGATGACGTGCCTCGCGACCACGCCTCCGGCCGGGCCGGGCTCCAGCTCCACGCCCAGCCAGGCGCGGCGTGACGCTTCCTCGGCTGCCGCATGCGAGGCGCCTCCCATCAGCCCGCCGCCCGACAGCGCGACCAGCGTTGCAGCGAAGAGGGCGCGCCACGCGCGGCCTCGCCTGGAAGAGGCCAGGTGCATCCCGGGCAGTGTAGCATCTCGCCCGGTGCGGTCCTGGTCCCGACCCCGCCTCTCTGCGCGGTGCGCGCTCGCCGCGTTGTCTCTGGCCTCCGCGATGCTCGGGGCGGCGGCGCGGACTCCGTCGGGGTGGGCGCCCCTTCCGCTCGGCTGCGCGCCCTCTCGCCCGCGAGCTCCTGCCGCGGCTGCTGCATCGGAGTGGCTCGAGGGCGACTCCATCGCCGTCCCGGAGCCGCGCGCGCCCGCCGGCGCGCCGACCGCCGCCCCCGCGGCCGCGGAGCCCGTCACGTGGGAGCTCTCCGCGCAGCTCGCGAGCTTCAAGCCCGCCACGGGGCGAGCTCGCTCCCAGCACTTCACCGGTGATATGGAGGCGGAGGTGCGGATCAATGCGGCCGCCGCTCCCTACCCGCTGCTCGGCCCGGAGCGTGTCCTCCCCCCTGGCGCGGCCCTGGTCGAGTTCCACTATCCGGCGAGCTCTTCGGAACCGGTGACGCTTCTGGCCATGGTGAAGCGGCCGGCCGGCTATGACCCTGACGGCGGCGACTGGGAGTACGTTGTCCTCACGCCCCAGGGCACATCCACCCACCGCGGCGCCCTGCCTCTCTGCAAGCGCTGCCACGCTGACGCCCCGAACGATCATCTCTTCGGCGGGCCTCGGTAGCGCAGAGCGTCACAGGCTCCTGCTGGTCAGCGACCTTGGTCCGCAAAGATTGCGACGCACGGCTTCCGGCGCGACAGCGTCGCCCGAGGCATCGTCGTTCAGGAGCTCGGAACCCGCGGAGAAACCGTCACGAAACGTGATTATTCCGCTGGAGGTCGCGCGACGAGAGTTCGCCGCAGACGACGCCACGGGATGGCATGGAGGCTGCTCAAGGCGGAATTGACCGCGCTTTTTGCTGTGGGCTTCAGCATCTCGCGGCTCCTCCCTCCTGATGCGCCTCATTCGCTTGCGCTTGGTCGTTCGGCTGACGCTTACTTCGCCTCGTCCATAGCTCAGCAGCTGCTTGGCTTACGATTTCTTCTGTTAATTCTGCTTGGCCTGAGCTTCACCTTGCGGATCGAGAGCGTGTGAAAGCGCGCGGCCATTCCTCGAGGGAATCGCCGCGCGCCATGTTTTCGTCCAGCAGCAACCGCCGCGGCGGCCGGCTCTGCTGGCATCGCCGCCCCTGGGACTGCGCGGCTCGCTCGTCGGGCATGGCCGATACGCTCCAGCGAGCCAGCAGGCTCATCTTACAGAAGGGCGGGGCGCCCGGCCGCAGCGGACGAAATCGAGCGGCGTTCGAGCCCAAGCGCCGTGCGTCTGAGCGGGCGCGCACAGGGCCAATCACTTTTTCTTTGACAGCCCGCTCCGGGGCGTATAAACGCCGGCACTCACTTCGCGCAAACGAGCGCGACACGAGAGTGCGGTGGCGTAGCCACGTCTTGCTGCTTGTCTTCACCAGAGCGCCCATAGCTCAGCTGGATAGAGCATCGGCCTACGAAGCCGGGGGTCGGAAGTTCGAATCTTCCTGGGCGCGCCTGATCGGTAGTGTGACAGTTCCTGAGACCCTCATGGATGACGGAGCAGATGTGCTCCTCTCCGCCGCGGCACAGGCGGAAGATGACGCTGACGTGCTGCGGATGCGCGAGGCGCTCGCGGAGGCCGAGGCTGCGTCAGCCTCCGGTGATGTGCCCGTGGGGGCGCTCATCGTCGACGCGAATGGGTCTGTGCTGGCGCGAGGTCGCAATCGGCGCGAGGTCGATCAGGATCCGACCGGGCACGCCGAGGTGGACGCGCTGCGAGCGGCGGCCAGGCAGCTTGGCCGGTGGCGGCTCGAGGGGGTAACCGTCTATGCGACGCTGGAGCCGTGCCCCATGTGCGCGGGCGCGCTCGTGAATGCGCGGATAGCGCGGCTTGTCTACGGCTGCCCGGATCCGAAGGCGGGAGCGGTCGATACGCTCTTCACGATCGGGCGCGACAACCGGCTCAACCATCGCTTCGCGGTCACGTCGGGAGTGCTCGCGGACGAGTGCGCCGCCCTGCTTCGCGCGTTCTTCGCGAAGCTGCGGACCGCGGCGCTCAAGCGCTGACGGCCCGGGCCGCTCGCGCGCGTCGTCAGTCGTGGGTCGCGCGCGTGGAGCGGGATCGGACCCGGCCAGGTCCGCGCATGGCGGGGTCACGGCGCGGTCCACCCGTCGCCCTGCTCCTCCTCCGGTCTGTCCTCGCCGCCTTCCTCGGCGGGCTGCCGCGGCGCCAGGTGAGGCGCTGGGGAGCCTCGCACGACCGTCTCCTGAAGCCCCTTCTCGAGCTCCTCGTCGGAGATCCGCTGGCGCCTGTGCGCGATCTGCATGAGCTTGCGCAGGTACCCGCTCCATGCGGGCGTCACCTCGCCGTTGGCATCGAAGTGCTGCACGCTCGGGTTGGGCAGGATCGACGCGATGTAGAGCGCCTGTCCGAGCGAGAGCTGCGCCGCTGACGCGTTGAAGTAGTGCCGCGCAGCGGCGCCGATGCCGTAGACCAGCGGCCCGAACTCCACCACGTTCAGGTAGAGCTCCATGATCTGCTCCTTGGTGAGCTCCTGCTCGAGGTACATCGTGAGCAGCGTCTCCTGGAGCTTGCGCGCGACGCTCTTGGTCCGCTCGAGGTAGAGGTTCTTGGCGAGCTGCATGCTGACGGTGCTCGCCCCTCGCACGAACCTCCTCTTGCGGAGGTTCTCGCGGATCGAGTTCTTGATGGCTTCCTCGTCGAACCCGTGGTGCCGATGGAAGCCGCCGTCCTCCGTGGTCAGCACGGCAATCTCCATGAAGCGGGAGATGTCTTCATAGGGGACCCACTCGGGGGTCCCTGGCCCGGACTCGATCTCGACGCGCTGACCACCTGGCCCGTAGACCAGGCGCCTGAACGCGCGCTTGAAGCGGTCGACGCTCAGCTCCGACGGCATCTCCGCCACGCGGCAGGTGTTGGAGACGCCCCAGTCGAGCAAGAACGTCCGATCCAGGTTGGCGGTGTCGAAGCGGAGCTTCCCTTCGATCCCGAACGAGCCGGCGAGCCGCATGCCATGGAGCTTCGCCACGACCCCTCTGGGCACCGAGTCCAGCATCGACTGGCACGCCGTGAGAGGCACCTCGAAGGTGCCGCGGACCCGATGCGAGGTCCCGGCGTGCTCGTACTCACCGCGCGCGATCAGCCTCAGCGCGCCGAGATCGACCTCGGCGTCCTCTGCGATGACCTTGGACCCGTCGAGCTTGCCGTTCGCTTTCGCGCGCCACGCCAGATCCAGGCCGGCGATGGGCTCGTCTGCCAGCGCCGCGCTCCGCAGGGAGAGGTTCTTCAGCCTGCCCTCGCCGTCGATGCCCAGCGCCTGGCCGTCCGCCGACAGGACGACCCGCGCGCGGCTGACGATCGAGGTGCGCGCCACGTCGAACAGCCCCATGTCGCCCTCGTGGACGCCGAGGGTCGAGAGCCAGATGGGCCCGCCCTGCACGTCGGCGACGATCTCCTGCGGGGTACCGTTAGCGTCGCTGATCGGCACACGCAGCCGGAATGTGAGCGCCTGCTGGGCATCAGCAGCGCCCACGGCCGCGATGCCCGCTTCTCCCGGCGAGAGCTCCACCACGAGGGAACCCGCCTCCCGCCACACGGCCAGGCTCCCGGGTCCCAGGTTGAGCATGTCGGCCTCTCGCTTCAGCCGCGCGGTCACCCCTGCCACGTCGACCTTTGCGCCCTCGCCGAGCGCTAGATCGATCCCCCGTGCCATCCGCAAGAAGGCTTCTCGAATCGCGGCCCCGCGGTTCTGGCCCACGTCGTCCCCGGCGAGGCTTTCCGCTGCTGTCTTGACCTGTGCCGGTCGGGTGCTGCCGCCTCGCTCGGGCGCTCGCTGGGGCTCCGGCTCGGCCTCCGGGAGCGCCACCTCAGCGTCGATGGCCGCAGCCGAGAGCTCGCTCACCTGGTACCGCGCCTGCTCCCGGACGAGCACCAGCCGGCCCTCTCGTACGGAGAAGGCGGCGCGTCCCAGGGACAGCATCGCCTCCCGAGCGGAGATGGCCGTCCGGCCCTCGGCGCGCGACAGGCGTACCCCGGCTGCGGACAGGCTCTCGCTGGGCGAGTCGGCCCGGTCGTTCCAGACCAGCCTCAGCCCCTCCAGCTCCGTACTCCCGCCCCCACTTGTTGTGCCAGTGCTCGGGCGACCTGGAGGCTGCGCGGCTCGCCATGTCTCCAGCTCGTGGAGGATCACCTCTCGCGGGCCGACGGCAGCGACCGTCCCCCCGTGCATCGCCACCCGGCGCCCCGAGAAGCCGAGCGCCACGTCGACCTCATCCAGCCGGATGGCGACGCTCGGAGCGCCCCGCAGCCGGACGTCCACGCCCTTCAGCGAGACGCCGCCCCAGGTGGGCCGAACCTGCTCGATCTCCAGCGACGCCCCGTATCCATCAGCTGCCTGCTCGGCCCGGTAGCGCACAAAAGGCGCAAACCCGATGATGAGCCCGCAACCGAGGGCACCACCGACGCCCGCGGCAAGTTTCCAGCGCTTGGATCCCAAGGTTCCCCTAGGGTAGCAACGCCTGGCCGCCGGGAGAAACTCGCAGAATCATCTCGCCCAGCTGCCTCGCTGAGCTACCTCGCGACCGCCTCGCTCAGTTGCCCCGCGGCCGCCCCGAGCCGCCTCAGGCCCGGACTCGCTTGCCGTACCCGCTCCCCCTTGCCACCTGCAGCCGATAACGCCCGCAGGCCCAGACGCCGGTGACGAGCGCGCTTGCGGTGCCCGGATGCAAATCCCGTTAAAGCGCACCACGTAATGCCCAGCCGCTGAACCTAAGAGCCCAGCGAGGCCTGCGTTCAGGTCGTCAGCGAACGGCGATCGCAGGGCAAAAAAAAACCTGCGCACGGCGATGCCTGTGCGCAGGTTCAAAGAAAATCCCGGCGGCGTCCTACTCTCCCACCAGGTTGCCCTGGCAGTACCATCGGCTCCAAGAAGCTTAACTTCCGAGTTCGGTATGGGATCGGGTGTGACCTTCTCGATATCACCACCGGAAACTTGTGGGTGCGTCCAATCGGAACCCGCGGAGCCCGCTTCTCGCGGGCGCTCTACGCTGGGCCAGCTGTGTCACGCTGCTCGTCACCCGAACTCCGGGCGCGACGCTTCGATGTTTGCCTTAGAAGTATGGTCAAGCCGCACGACCTATTAGTACCGGTTAGCTCCTCCGATTGCTCGGCTTCCACACCCGGCCTATCAACCTCGTGGTCTACGAGGGGTCTTTAGGGGCCTTGCGGCCCGGGACACCTAGTCTTGAGGCCGGCTTCCCGCTTAGATGCTTTCAGCGGTTATCCGTTCCGTACATGGCTACCCGGCTATGCCCTTGGCAGGACAACCGGAGCACCAGAGGTACGTCCACCCAGGTCCTCTCGTACTATGGGCAGCTCCTCTCAAGTGTCCTACGCCCACGGCAGATAGGGACCAAACTGTCTCACGACGTTTTAAACCCAGCTCGCGTACCGCTTTAATCGGCGAACAGCCGAACCCTTGGGACCTGCTCCAGCCCCAGGATGCGATGGGCCGACATCGAGGTGCCAAACCGCGCCGCCGATATGAACTCTCAGGCGCGATCAGCCTGTTATCCCCAGAGTACCTTTTATCCGATGAGCGATGGCCCTTCCATACAGAACCACCGGATCACTAACGCCTGCTTTCGCACCTGTTCGACCTG